>NZ_SWJG01000001.1:0-483628 GCF_005870035.1 Spirosoma lacussanchae
GGCCCCGAGATGAGTCATCCGGTATAAAGGGGCGTTGGAGACGACGACGTTGATAGGCGGCAGGTGTAGGCACAGAGATGTGTTGAGCTGAGCCGTACTAATGGCCCCGGACGCGTGTGCTTCGCTTCGTCTGAAAAGTAGTGCGCTAGTGTTTTCTGGTTTTCCTGTGGGGAAAAAGACATTGGATATTAGATCGAGCTGATCTTGTAAAGAGTTCAGGATCGATCGATGAGCAACAAGCAGGTTGGTGCTGGTAAGGCGGGTGAACACCTCTTCCATTCCGAACAGAGCCGTTAAGCCCCGTACTGCCGATGGTACTGCTGTCACAAGTGGGAGAGTAGGAAGGTGCCACCTGCTGTTATTGACTGCGAGAGCCGTTATCCGATCCGGGTAACGGCTTTTTGCTTATAGAACCAATCATTCTAGTAGGATTGCAGAGACAGACTATTGACTATAAATAAGGGCGGCTACGGAGACCCCAGAAGGGATTAACCATAGCCGCCCTTATGCTTTAAATGGTATTAAGCGAGTTCGAGTTCGCTAAACGTGGGGAGGGTGATTTTAGCAAGCAGCTGTTCTTCGAGCAGATCGGCCCAGGCGTTCATATAAGCTACTACATCGTCCCGAACATTATGTTTGAGGTATCGTTTTTCGAGCGGAAAACGGGCCAATACAGCCCGATCATCCAACCGTTCGAGGTGCTTTAGATCTTCCAGCATCAAACCAGCGTTCAGCATTTCATTGATCACAATATCCAGCGGCATCTGACTGGTGGGGCAATAATCATCGACCTGTTCATTCCAGTCACCGTAACGTTGCATAGCGTACCGGTGAATTTGATCTTTGTTTAGCTTGGTTAAAACCTGCGCCAGATTGCCACAGTTGCAGCCACCCATATGACCCCACTGGTAAGGAGATCCATTAGCCAGATTACGAGCCGTACGGCGCAACGCATCAATAAGTTCGGGGGTTGGTCGTGCCATGATAAAACAAGGTTTATTGATTGACTGGCTAACAGCCTGTTAATCCGTTTTGTTCGCCGTTGGCGCTGGCTGCTGAGAGATTATCGTACCAGCTCCATCAGGTCTTTATCATTCACTTCTTTACGTATATCAGCCATGTCCAGGAAGCGCGTGTAAATGCCATCCAGGGTTGGTTTATCATAGCGGAAGCCCAGCAGTTCGAGCCGATGTTTAAGGGCGTGGCGGCCGCTGCGAGCCGTTAAAACGATAGATGACTCCGGTACACCTACATCATGCGGATTCATGATCTCGTAGTTCTCCGAATGTTTCAGAAAGCCGTCCTGGTGGATACCCGACGAATGAGCAAAAGCGTTACGACCAACAATGGCTTTGTTGGCCTGCACCGGCATCCGCATCATCTGCGAGACAAGGTTGCTGACGGGGAAAAGACGGGTTGAGTCAACATTAGTGTAGTAGCCCAGTTCTTTATGTACTTTGAGCGCCATCACCACCTCTTCGAGGGACGTATTACCCGCCCGTTCGCCAATGCCATTCATTGTAACCTCAACCTGACGCGCACCGTTCATCACACCCGCCAGCGTATTGGCGGTGGCCAGGCCCAGATCATTGTGGCAGTGGATTGAAATAGTAGCCTGATGGACGTTGGATACGTTTTCGTAGATGTAAGCGATTTTACGCCCGTACTCATCGGGCAGGCAATAGCCAGTCGTATCCGGGATATTCACTACCGTCGCCCCGGCCCGGATCACAGCTTCGGTCAGCTGCGCCAGAAAAACCAGGTCAGCCCGTCCGGCATCTTCGGCGTAAAACTCGACATCTTCAACGTAGGTTTTGGCATGTTTGACGGCCGCTACAGCCTGTTCCAGGATCTTCTCCCGAGTACTGCCAAACTTGTTCCGGATGTGAATATCTGAAGAGCCTATACCGGTATGGATACGGCCCCGTTTAGCCAGTTTCAGCGCTTCGCCAGCCGCGTCGATATCACCCTTGACTGCCCGGCTTAACGCACAGACGGTTGGCTCTGTGACGGCTTTAGCAATTTCAACCACTGAACGGAAATCGCCGGGGCTGGAAACCGGGAAGCCAGCTTCGATGATGTCAACGCCTAGTCGCTCCAGTTCTCTGGCGACAATGATTTTTTCTTCAGTGGTTAACTGACAGCCGGGGACTTGCTCTCCATCGCGCAGGGTGGTATCGAAAATATAAACTCGCTGGCTCATACTTATTAGTAATGACTGATTGGCAATTTATCTGATTATACAAAAAATGCTCTTTCTGTTGCGAGAAAGAGCATTTATAGAAAAGCCTATCTTTCTCCGTCAACAAACGTAAGGTTTCTGCAGTCGGTTAAGTGAAGGCGTCAGGATCATCGGCGAAATTTCGCTGGTTGCGTAAACACGCTACAAAAATAGAATTTTAAAAAAGATCTGCAAATGAAATTTTATTTTTAGTACAAGCCTATTCGACGGCTATGCCTGAAGGAGTTGCAGAATTTGTTGCCCCATGGCATCAGTCCCCAATACGTACTCGGGCTGAGTGGTTGGACTGGCAATGTCGCGGGTGCGGTAGCCAGCTTTCAGCACAGCGTCTACGGCGCTAACAACGGCTTCGGCTTCGGCTTTCAGGCCAAACGATATGTCGAGCATCAGCGCTACCGATAATACTGAAGCCAACGGGTTAGCCACTCCTTTGCCGGTAATATCATGCGCAGAGCCGTGGATGGGCTCATATACGCCGGTATTGTCGCCAACAGAAGCCGAGGCCAGCATACCCATTGATCC
This sequence comes from Spirosoma lacussanchae, assembly GCF_005870035.1. Classification (GTDB taxonomy): domain Bacteria; phylum Bacteroidota; class Bacteroidia; order Cytophagales; family Spirosomataceae; genus Spirosoma; species Spirosoma lacussanchae. The sequence goes on from NZ_SWJG01000001.1 coordinate 2,765, forward strand.
GGCAATCTGGCTGGCTTCGTCGGTCAGGATATCGCCGAAGAGGTTGCCCGTAACGACAACATCAAACCGTTTTGGATCTTTGATAAGCAGCATGGCGGCAGCATCGATGAACTGGTGTTCGACCTGTACGTCGGCGTACTCGGGGGCAATGGCCTGCACTACCTCCCGCCACAGCCGGCTGCTTTCCAGCACATTTGCTTTATCGACCGAACAGAGCCGCTTGTTACGGGTGCGGGCGGCTTCGAACGCTTTCCGAACAATACGTTCTACTTCATATTTGCTGTAGATCATTGTATCGTAGGCGGTATTGCCTTCGTCGAGTCGTTCGCGTTTGCCGAAATAAACATCGCCGGTCAGTTCACGGAAGAACAGGATGTCGGCACCCCGCAAAATTTCGGGCTTGATACTCGATGCGTCGAGCAGTTCGTCGAAGAGTTTGATGGGCCGCAGGTTGGCGTAAAGTCCCAGCTCTTTGCGCATCTGCAGCAAACCCTGCTCGGGACGAACTTTGGCGGTAGGGTCGTTATCGTACTTGGGATGGCCAACGGCTCCGAACAGGATTGCATCGGCCGCCCGCATTTTGGTCAGGGTTTCGTCGGGTAGGGGCGAGCCGGTTGCTTCGATTGCCACGTGACCAATGAGAGCCTCGTCATAAGTGAATTCGTGACCAAACTTTTGGGCAATGGCTTCAAGAACCTGCTTGCCAATGGTTGTTACTTCGGCACCAATGCCGTCGCCGGGAACTACAAGGATGTGTTTTTTCATGAAAAAGAGAATGGAGAAACGCGGAGTAAAAGAGGCAGCTCTACGAGAGGCTTTCTTTAGGCGTTTCCTTTAGTCTAAAGTATTCAACATTTTTTGGGTAGCCTTGATCGCCGATACGGTCTGATCAGAGTCGAGGCCCCGGGTTTTGAATTCGTGGTTTTTGACTTTCCAGGTGATGATGGTCTCGCAGAGCGCATCTGTACGACCACCGGTCGGAATCCGTACGGCATAGTCGGTCAGTTCGGGCAGAACGAGCTTTTTGCGGCTGTAAATTTTCTTCAGCGCATTCATAAAGGCATCGTACTGCCCGTCGCCCTGGGCATTTTCTTCAAACTGTTCGCTATCGATGCGGACGCGTAACGTAGCTGACGGCTTCAGGTCTTTAGAATGAGTCAGCACGTAATTGAGCACTTCTACCCGCGATGCTACCGCGTTGGTGTTGAGCACGTCGGCAATAACATAGGGTAGGTCCTCGCGGGTGACAACCTCTTTTTGATCGCCCAGTTCGATAACGCGCTGGGTCACTTTCCGAAGGTCATCGTCCGATAGCTGAATACCCAGCTCGCGTAGGTTGTTCTCGATATTGGCTTTGCCGGAAGTTTTACCGAGGGCGTAGCTACGTTTGCGACCGAAGCGTTCGGGCAGCAGCGCGTTGAAGTAGAGATTGTTTTTCTTGTCGCCATCGGCATGGATGCCGGCCGTCTGGGTGAACACGTTGTCACCCACTACGGGTTTATTATCCGGAATCCGAAGGCCGGAAAACGTTTCGACAATTTTGCTGACCTGATACAGCGATTTTTCGACCACACCCAGCTTTACCTCCGGCATGAAGTCGTGCAATACGGCCAGGGTGCTGGCCAGTGGTGCATTGCCAGCCCGCTCACCCAGCCCGTTTACGGTCAGGTGAATGCCGTGGGCACCAGCGCGTATGGCTTCCATCACGTTGGCCACCCCGAGATCGTAGTCGTTATGGGCGTGAAAATCGAAGTGGAGGGCGGGATAGCGATTTACCAGCTGATGAACGAACTGATACGATTCGGCTGGGGTCAGCACCCCCAGTGTATCGGGCAAAAGAACCCGACGGATGGGTTGGGTTTGCAGAAAATCCAGGAACTGAAATACGTACCCGGGTGAGTTACGCATGCCATTACTCCAGTCTTCCAGGTACACATTAATCTGAAACCCGGCCAGCTGGGCCTGACTAACCATCTGTTGAATATCGCCGAAATGCTGGTCGGGCGTTTTCTTGAGCTGATGAGTCAGGTGGTTCATGGACCCTTTCGTCAGCAGGTTCATGACTTTAGCGCCCGATTCCCGCATCCAGTCGAGGGAGGCTTGTCCATCGACAAAGGTAAGCACTTCGACCCGGTCGAGTAAACCCATACCGGCTGCCCAGCGTGTAATCTGCCGAACGGCCTCCAGCTCGCCCGCCGACACCCGTGCCGACGCCACTTCTACCCGATCAACCTTTACTTCGGTAAGCAGTACCTGGGCTAACGCTAACTTCTCGGACGCCGAAAACGACACCCCGCTGGTCTGTTCACCATCGCGGAGGGTCGTATCCATAATTTCAATATAACGGCGGGTTTTCATGAAGTAAAATGAGTGGTTGGGCAAACGAGTGATGGAGTGGCCAATGCGCCTGATGACGCGCTCAATTCACTCCATCACCATTCACTCAATCACTCAGTGAGGTTAGAACGGTCTGGTATCGGCAAAGGCTTCGATTTCGGACTTCATCGACAGGAGGTAGTCAATGTCGTCGTAGCCGTTGAGCAGGTTGTGCTTCTTGTATTCGTTAATGGCGAAGCGCTCGCTGTCGCCCGTGGCCAGGAGGGTGATGGTCTGCTCGGGCAGGTTCACTTCCAGCTCGGTGCTGGGGTCAGCTTCAATGGCTGCGAAGATTCTATCCGCAAACTCGTGGCTAACCGTAACGGGCAGTATGCCGACGTTGAGGCAGTTATTCTTAAAAATATCGGCGAAGAAGCTCGATACGACGCAGCGAAATCCATAGTCATAAATAGCCCAGGCTGCATGTTCGCGGCTCGATCCGCTGCCGAAATTTTTACCACCCACCAGAATTTTACGGGCTGGGCCGTTGGCCGAGTAGGTTGGGTTGTTGAGTACGAAATCGGCCTTGGGGGTGTTGTCGGGGTTATAGCGCCAGTCGCGGAACAGGTTGTCGCCAAAGCCCTTGCGCTCCGTCGCTTTCAGGAAGCGGGCAGGAATAATCTGATCCGTATCGACGTTCTCGATGGGCATCGGAACGGCCGCACTGCGAAGAATGGTGAAATTATCGTAAGCCATGTTAACCGTAATAAGTGATGAGTGATGAACGATGAGTGATAAGTGTTAAGGTCGGTCGGTTCATATCGGCCGCTCATAACTCAGCACTCATAGCTCATCGCTATATGAATTCTCTGGGATCTGTGACTTTGCCTGTTACGGCGGCTGCAGCGGCAACGAGCGGGCTCGCCAGCAGGGTGCGGGCGCCTGGCCCCTGACGACCTTCGAAGTTGCGGTTCGAGGTAGATACGGCGTACTTGCCGGCCGGAATCTTGTCTTCGTTCATGGCCAGGCAGGCTGAGCAACCCGGCTGACGGAGTTCAAAACCGGCTTCGGTCAGGATGTCCAGAATACCTTCTTCTTTGATCTGCCGCTCCACCACATGCGAGCCCGGTACGAGCCAGGCCGTAACGTTATCGGCTTTCCGGTGGCCTTTTACGATCGACGCAAAGGCGCGGAAATCCTCAATCCGACCGTTGGTGCAGCTGCCCAGAAAAACGAAGTCAATGGGTTTGCCGACCATCGATTCGTTCTCAGCGAAGCCCATGTACTGCAACGATTTTTTGTAACTGGCCGCGCCATCTTTCACCGCTTCGGCTACTGGAATCTGCCGCGATATGCCCGTTCCTAAACCGGGGTTGGTACCGTACGTAATCTGCGGTTCGATGTTGGCGGCATCGAAGGTCAGGTCTACGTCAAACTCGGCCCCCTCGTCGGTGCTGAGCGACTCCCAGTACGGAACCAGCCTATCCCAGGCTTCGCCTTTGGGGGTCATTTCGCGGCCGTTGAGGTAGTTGAGGGTGGTCTGGTCGGGTGCAATGATACCACCGCGCGCGCCCATCTCGATGCTCATGTTACAGACCGTCATACGGCCTTCCATGCTCATGTTGCGGAACACCTCGCCGGCGTATTCGACAAAATAGCCCGTTGCGCCACTGGCCGAAATCTGCGCAATGATGTAAAGGATTACGTCTTTGGGCATGACCGCCTTACTAAGCGTACCGTTTACGGTTATCCGCATTTTCTTCGGCTTCGGCTGCATAATACACTGCGAAGCCAGCACCATTTCTACTTCCGAGGTGCCGATCCCGAATGCAATAGCCCCGAACGCACCGTGGGTCGACGTATGCGAGTCGCCACAGACGATGGTCATGCCGGGTAGGGTAATGCCGTTTTCGGGACCGATTACGTGCACGATGCCGTTTTTCTGGTGGCCCAAACCCCAGTGAGAAATGCCGTACTTAGCCGTGTTGACTTCCAGCGCCCTGAGCTGATTGGCCGATAGTGGATCGGCAACGGGCAGATGCTGGTTAAGGGTTGGGGTGTTGTGATCGGCGGTAGCGAAGGTACGTCCGGGAAACAATACCGGCGCGCCCCGGCCCTCGAGACCCAGAAACGCTACGGGGCTGGTTACTTCGTGGATGAAATGACGATCGATGAACAACACATCGGGGCCATCTTCGACATGCCGGATGACGTGCGCATCCCAGACTTTATCAAATAAGGTTTTTGGGGTACTCATGGTTGTAGCGGAAACTTTGTTCGTAGCTACAAAGGTGATGAGTTGTTACCGGGCCGACATCTCGTTAGGCGTCCAATAAATAGTGTTTTTAGCTCACGACTATCAAATGGACGGAAAACTATATTGACTGGTAATGACGGTCACGAAGAAAGTATCTTTATGAACGGCTTGCCGCTCTTTGCCGCATTCGCCTGGGGCCGTACCAAAGCCAGAATCCGGTTACCGTGAACAGCAGCAGGGCCAGGCCGGTAATGGTCGTGTAAACGAGTTTGATCTGGCCGTCGCTGGTTCCGGCGTAGAAGTCGAGGAGGGAGCCGTCGTGAATTTTTTCGATGAAGTCAGACCGTCGTTGTTCGATGTGGAGCAGTTTACCGGTGGCGCCATCCAGCTGTACACCCCAGAAATGATCGGCAAACACGAATTTAACCATGCCTTTATCTTTCCGAACGTCGATCCGCTCCAGCTCCAGCGATAATTCGGGCGATATCGAGTCCCGTACTATCCGACAGGCGTTTTTATGCAGGCTATCGAGCGGCAGCCAGTCGGCCAGGTTGGTCGATGTGCCTTTGTAAGATTTGGGAAGCAGGAGCCCACCGCTATTTTTCTTCCAGCCCAGCAGCAAACCGGTCACGGAGATAAACAAAAAGAACACAAATAACAGCGCCCCCGTTGTCCGATGTAGTTTTCTGGAAATTCGCAATACTTTGGCTTGCTGTTGTCTCTTCTGGCTCTCCGTCATGGTGGATTATAGAGGATATTGCAGGGGGGGCAGCGCTGCATAAACTAAGCCGCAAACTACAGCGATTTCTGGTAAGAAGTAAGCACCACCCAGGTAGAATGCGCCCATAGCGTTGCGCGTGGCAGGCTATAAATCACTGAGCTATCTGTTGATAAAAGACGGTAAGCAAGGCCGCAGTCCGTCAACCAGAAACGTGGTCTCCGGCCAAAGCTGAGTCGACGAAACCAGCGTCCTCCCGACAAACTAGTTTGTTGGTTTCGAGCGGATGAATGATATATGATTCGTATAGGATCAGTTGCCCCGCTTGGGCGTAGTGCCGTATTGCTGTTTGTAAGCCTTGATAAAATGGGAGACGCTCTCATAGCCGATTTCCATGCTGACTTCGGAGACGTTTTTAGTAGTGTTGCGGAGCAGAAAGTGGGCGTGCTCAAGCCGTCGCTGGCGAATCCAGTGGCCGGGTGAGGTATGAAACTGCGCTTCGAAGTCGCGTTTGAAGGCCGACAGGCTCCGCCCCGATAGCCGCGCCAGTTCGTTCATAGACAAGGGCTTGAGCAGGTAGGTGTTCATCAGGTAGGTAAGGTCCGTTTTCTGGCCCTGGTAAATGTGGAGCAGAATAGCCCGTAGCTGACCGCTTGTATCGAGTTCGAGCAGGTGGAGCAGTAACTCCTGGAATTTGAGCCGAAGCAGCTCGTTCAGAAACGGTGTGCCCGACCCGAAATACGGCAGCAGCGACTGAATGAATGTCGTAAAGGCAGGCGAAGAGGTCAGCGACAGAATAGGCTCGTCGGGCAGCGGACGGTGCCGGTCCTGAAAAAGCGAGAGGTGCTGGTTAACAAACTCCTTGAGCATCTTCTCATTGACGAAGAAGACCAGACTTTTGTAGTTCGCGTCGATGGACTCGTTCATGGAGTAGCACCCCCGCTGAAAAAACAGAATCTGCCCTTTCCGGACGTGGAGCTCCTGGGTAGATGAGTTAAATTTTTTCTCCCCTTCCAGCACAACAATTACGGCATGCTCCTCAAAAAATACCTCGTTCCGCTCGGGATACACATCGCTGCGATACGCCACAAAAGTCATCTCCGACCCGTCGGACCGCGACCCGTCGGCCGGGTCGGTGCCGGGTCGGCGGATGCTCAGCGACGCAAACTGACTGGGCTGTATGGACGATGGAACGCGGAGCATTTATTTTCGACAAGATTTACAGGATGAACAGGATTTTTCTTTTATATATCAATAAATTAGCTTTAAGAGTATAAAATCTCGCTTTATATGCTTCGTGAAGAGCTTACTGAGTTAATCATTGGGGCCGCTTTCACGGTTCACAACGCTTTGGGACCGGGATTTTTAGAAAAAGTATATGAAAACGCTTTGGTCGTCGAATTGCAGCACCACGGATTGTTTGTTGAAGCGCAGATACCCATTCCTGTTTTATACAAAGGCATTACTGTTGGCGATTTTGTGGCTGACTTGTTTATTGAAAATTGCCTTCTGATCGAGCTGAAAGCAGTTAAGCAGGTGCATCCAAAACATGAAGCTCAGTTGGTCAATTACCTCACGGCAACAGGTATTGACATTGGACTACTGATTAATTTTGGCGCAAGTGTGAGCGTTAAGCGCAAGTATCGTGTCCGTGCATCCGCTAAGTAAGCCGAAAAGCCATACTTCACTATATTTTTGTCGAGCCCGTCTGCTTTACGCTATACATCCTATGTAAGAGCAAATCCTGTCCATCCCGTAAATCCTGTCAAAAGCTTTAGATCAAAAACTGGAACAAATCGGGTTTGTCATTGACGTGCTCGAATACGATGTTCTGGGCCTGCATACGCTGGATGAGCGGCTCAAAATCGTCGCGGTTTTTCAGTTCGATGCCGACCAGCGCGGGGCCGGTTTCGCGGTTGGTTTTTTTGGCGTACTCGAAGCGGGTGATATCGTCGGTGGGGCCGAGCACGTTTAGGAAGTCGCGAAAAGCACCCGAGCGTTGCGGAAACCGGATAATGAAGTAATGCTTGAGCCCTTCGTACAACAGCGACCGCTCCTTGATTTCTTCCGTACGGGTAATATCGTTGTTGCCGCCCCCTACCAGACAAACTACGTTTTTGCCTTTGATTTCGTCTTTCAGCAGATCGAGCGCGGCAATGCTGAGGGCACCGGCGGGCTCGGCAACGATGGCTTCTTCGTTATAAAGTTGCAGGATGGTCGTACAAACCTTACCCTCGGGTACCAGCACCACCCGGTCGAGGTTCTGGCGGCAGATGTCGAAGGTGATGTCGCCCACGCGCTTGACAGCCGCTCCATCTACGAACTTGTCGATGTGGTCGAGCGGCACAACGTGGCCTTCGTCCATCGATACTTTCATAGAAGGCGACCCGAGTGGTTCCACACCGATCAGTTTGGTTTTGGGGCTAAGCTGCTTAAAAACCGTCGATACCCCCGAAGCTAGTCCGCCCCCGCCAATAGCCATCAGCACGTAATCGATCTTGAAACTGGCGTCTTTGAAAATTTCCAGCCCAACGGTTCCCTGGCCTTCCATCACCAGTATGTCGTCGAAGGGGTGAACAAAAGTGCTATCATGAGTCTGTACGTATTCGTTGGCAGCCACGTAGGCATCGTCGTATGTATCGCCGATCAGAACCACGTCAACGAACTCCTTGCCGAACAGCTTTACCTGCTTCACTTTCTGGTTCGGGGTGGTAGTAGGCATAAAAATGGTGCCTTTAACGCCCATTTTACGGCAGGCATAGGCCAGGCCCTGCGCGTGATTACCAGCACTGGCGCAAACAACGCCTTTGGCGAGTGCTTCCTGGGGCAGCGACGCCATTTTGTTATAGGCACCCCGAATCTTGTACGACCGGACCACCTGTAGGTCTTCGCGCTTCAGAAAGATGTTGGCTTCGTAGCGATCCGACAGGTTCAGATTTTCCTGTAGGGGCGTATGGGTCGCAATGCCGCGGAGCCGGTCGGCCGCGAGGTATATATTATCGAGATCGGGAGCGAGGGTATGCTGATCGGTGTCTACCACGGCTGTTGATGAGTGCTTTTTGTACAAAAATACAAAATCTCTATCGGGGATAGGTAACGAACCAACTACCCGTTAACAAACAAAGTGAGGGTAACGGGCCCGGCGCTGAAGCCGCCGATTCGTCAGCGGGTTGCTAGCTGAACAAGGTTTAAACCCGTAGCGAGCCACGAAAGCCACGGGCGGCATAATAGGAGGGGGCGCTGTTGTGGAAAACAAAGACGTGGCCATAGCGGTACTCGGCAAAGAGCGCACCACCCAGTTTTCGGATGGCGGCCGGTGTCATTATCCAGCTCGACGTTTTGGTATCGAAGGGGCCGAGTTGCTGTAGCGCCCGATATTGCTCTTCGGTCAGTAGGTCAATACCCAGTTCGGCCGCCAGATCGACTGCGTTGTTTTCTGGTTTGTACTCTTTCCTCGAATCCTGACCCTCGCGGTCGTAACAAACGCTCCGGCGGCCTTTGGGACTTTCGACCGAACAGTCGTAAAAAACGTACTCGTCCGTCGCGCTGTCATACTCGACCACATCAGGTTCGCCACCGGTCAGTTCCATTTCGTTGAGCGACCATACTTTGGCCGGGTTCGCGTCCAGCTTTGCCGCCACATCGGCCCAGGCAATGTTCTGATGTCGGTTCTTGTGCTTCTCAAACCGCGCTTTCAACACGTTGATCAACTCGTCGCGTTGGTTTGAAGTCAAAGCCAATTGGTTTGTTAGAGCCATGCAGTTGAATTGTGTAGACGTGGTTTAGGGAATATATTGGTCGCTAGACCACCAAATCGATAGTGGTGGCTATTTTTATTCTTTTGTTGTCTTTCTGTAATCTTTTATGATCAAATAAATGGTCACGATGAATGCAATCAGGAAAAGTATATCTAGCGCAGGCATTTTGAAGCTAAGGGTTTTGACGTCAAAATGCCTCAAAACCGTTGTTCCTAACATAAATGCAACAATAATGAAGATAAAATTTACTCTTTTCTTACTTTCCATATATTTATAAATTTTTGATGAAATCAATCGAAACGCCCAGGAGAATAGCTGCAGTCGTAAACGTTATTATACCAAGCATATACGCAAAAAATGCTTTTACATAATTCAGAATTTTATCTCTTCCGAAAAAACTGCCTATCGCCCAGGAACAATAGCAAATGCCCACCAGACCACCGATAGCCATTAAATCAGTATTTGTTAATCCCTGTACCAAAGCAAACAGGGCAAAAATCAACATGCCTATTCCCATGACAAAGCAGAGTAGGATTAATAGTTCAAATATATTATAGTTAGATTTTCTGAAGAATAGTTTGATCCACAAGGTAATGAATAGACCCATTATGATGTTCGCGTACCCATAGTGCCCTTGTATCCAAGAGAAAATTTTTATTGTTGTTGTTAATTCAGCGCCTTCAAATTTTACATAATCGTCTTCTATGTGGAAAAAGCTGATCGCGATTGAATAGACCAATGACGTGATAATGATGAAGATTATTGGCTTAACGAGTCGGTTTCTGTTCTCAGACAGATAATTTCTGACATTTTGCCCCGGGTTTGTTATGAGTTCTCTGATTGTATACAAGATGCCACGCTCAAAATGCAGCACGTGTTCGATTTCGTGAACAATGTAATGGCCATCAATCCGTTTCAGGTTTGTTGGATGTCCACAATCTGGACAATAGTTTGAATGTACTTCGGCACTACAGTTTCTACAGTTCATTTTAGTGGTCAAGTCATTATTTGCAATCAGTTCGGTAAAAGTTATATTTTGATATGTATAATCGATAAGCAATCAATTATGTATTGTTGTTCGTTAAATTACTTTCAATATTCGCTGTCTTATTCATGGCGCTTTGAGTTGTAGGTTTTCTAATTCTGTTAGTTGTTTATAATTATTGCTAATAAAATAAAAGTATCAAAACTGTTTTTTGTAAGCAACTTACTAAGTTTTTCTGTTTTCATGAGATTCGAAGCAATAAAAACGTACTGGAAAATTTTATTTGGTCTGATGAAGCCTACTCGATTGAATCATTCGATGGCGTCTCTAGAATGAGGATCAATCAAAGAATCTACTGTTTTGGTAAGCAGTAGATTTAGCTAATCAAGCTTATCGTCAGACTATGCAACTGTAAATCGCTTATGATCAAAGCCAAAAATCCCCAACACTCTATTAAAAAAAGGAGTCACCTTATTATAAATATAGTTGTTGCCTCTAAAATTCGATAAAGTGCAGTTTTCAAGCAGGTGGGTGGCCCATCAGTAGCACAAACTGTGTATAGAAGGTTTTACAAAACCTTTCGTCTTCTACAACACAGCTCCGTCCTTCGTGATGCCTGATCATGAATTGCTTTAAAAGCCATCGGGTAGTAGCTGGCCTGATGGCTGCTCTCTACCCGATGACTCGTCAATAAGTGTTTAGTTTAGTTACGCTCGGGCCGCAGGTTGCGCACGGCGGCACCGGCCTGCCACATTTCGGAGTCGCGGAGTTCGGCCAGCTCGACTTCCAGCTTCTCGCGGTAGTCGGGCTGCGAGTTGCGGGTGATGCTGATTTCGGCTTGCTCCTGCGATTTTACCGAGTTGTAGAGCTGCTCGAAAACCGGTTTGGTCGCGTCGCGGAAGGGTTTCCACCAGTCGAGAGCACCGCGCTGGGCCGTGGTCGAGCAGTTGGCGTACATCCAGTCCATGCCGTTCTCGGCTACCAGTGGCATCAGCGACTGGGTTAGCTCTTCGACCGTTTCGTTGAAAGCCTCAGAGGGGCTGTGGCCGTTAGCGCGCAGCACTTCGTACTGGGCGGCAAAAATACCCTGGATAGCGCCCATCAGCGTGCCGCGCTCACCCGTCAGGTCGGAGGTTACTTCTTTATAGAAATCGGTTTCGAACAGGTAGCCCGAGCCAACGCCGATTCCCATGGCGATGCATTTCTCGCGAGCCTGGCCGCTGGCATCCTGATAGATGGCAAACGACGAGTTCAGGCCTTTTCCTTCTACGAACAACCGGCGCAGCGACGTACCCGAGCCTTTCGGCGCTACAAGGAATACATCAACGTCGGCCGGGGGAACGATACCGGTTTTCTCTTTGTAGGTTACGCCGAAGCCGTGGGAGAAGTAGAGCGATTTGCCGGGCTTCAGCGCAGCTTTTACCGTTGGCCACAGTTCGATCTGGGCGGCATCGGACAGCAGGAAGCAGATGATGGTGCCGCGTTCCAGCGCTTCGTCAATATCAAACAGCGTTTCGCCCGGTACCCAGCCATCGGCTACCGCCTTGTCGTAGGTTTTTCCTTTGCGCTGGCCCACAATGACGTTGAAGCCGTTATCGCGCATGTTGAGCGACTGGCCAGGACCTTGTACACCGTAACCAATAACGGCGATTGTTTCGTTTTTGAGGGTTTCCAGCGCTTTCTCGAGCGGGAATTCTTCGCGGGTTACGACGTTTTCTACGGTTCCGCCGAAGTTAATTTGTGCCATTTGTGGTACTCTTTTTAGTTGTAAAAAAATAGTGGTTGCAATCGTGTTGCTGCTGTTCCAGTGCCTTTTCTGGCCAGGACCCGAGCGGGCCAATGGTCTAGAGGTAATAGGCCCATTCGGCTTCGGGCAGGTACTCGACCAGGCCCTGCTCCGTTTTGCCGACGGCGACCCGGCCCGACCGGACGAACTCCAGAATGTCGTGCTGCTGGCGGATGTAGGCAAAAAAATCGAAGATGTCCGTTTCGGTGCCCGTCTTCTCGACCACTACATAATCCAGCCCCCAGTATACGACCCAGGCTTTGTATTTGCTGTTGATCGTTTCGACGTCGAGGGGTTTGGCGCCCAGCGGAGTCGAAATCTTGAACATGGCAATTTCGTTGTAGACGATCTCGTCGTTGAGGTAGCCGAAAACAGCCATCACCTCTACGATTTTTCGGATCTGCCGAACCAGCTTTTCCACTTCTTCGCGCGACTCGTGCTTGATCACGATCGTAAAACGGGATACCCCTTTCCGCTCGGTTTCCGATACAGTCAGGCTTTCAATATTGATGCGCCGGCGCGTGAAAATGATCGTGATGCGGTTCAACAGCCCGATCGTATTCGACGTAAAAACGCAAATGGTGTAAGTTGTCATGGTATAAGACATTTATTGTCACTGAACCAGTCTGTCAGGAGCGGCCTACCTGCCGGGTACCCGCAGCCATAAATAGCCAATGACGAATGGTCTGCCAACTTGATTTTTATAAACAAGCCCCGGGCCAGCGTGGCCATCATACCGGTCAGGCAGCATCGCCCGCTGCACACTAGGTCAGTCGAATCTGCGATACGCTGGTGCCGGCGGGTACCATCGGAAACACGTTTTCTTCTTTCTCTACAATGACTTCGAGTAGATACGGACCGTCGTGGGCCAGCATCCGGTCGAGCGATTCGGACAGGGTTTCGCGCTCGGAGCAGGTGTGCCCGTCCATGCCGAACCCTTTGGCAATAGTGATAAAGTCCGGGTTTTGCAGTTCTACGAACGAGTAGCGCCGTTCATGGAATAGCTGCTGCCACTGCCGAACCATACCCAGAAAGTTATTATTCAGGATGATGGCCTTAACGGGTTGTTTGTTCTGCACAATGGTGCCCAACTCCTGCAGGGTCATCTGGAAACAGCCATCTCCGATGATCGCCACCACCGTGCGGTCGGGCGCACCCACTTTGGTGCCGAACGCGGCTGGTAATGCAAACCCCATCGTGCCCATACCGCCCGACGTAACCAGGCTGTTGGGTCGGCGGAACTGGTAATAGCGGGAAGCCATCATCTGATGCTGCCCTACGTCGGTAACCAGTACGGCCTCGCCGTTGGTTTTCTTCGACAGCAGGTCAATGACCTCACCCATCTGGATTTTCTCGCTCTCGCCGGAGAGGCTTGGTACGGTGATGGTCTCGTTTTCGATGGCATCATATTTCCGGAACTCATTTCGCCAGACAGTATGGTCGTTGGGGTGAACGAGTTTCAGCAGCGCTTTGAGGGCTTCTTTGGCGTCGCCCACCACGGGCGCGTCGGCTTTGATGATCTTATCGATTTCGGAAGGATCGATCTCAATATGAATGACCTTGGCCTGTTTGATGTATTTGCTGGCGTCGCCCGTAACCCGATCATCGAAACGCATGCCGATAGCAATGATCACGTCGGCTTCGTCGGTCAGTACGTTGGGGCCGTAGTTGCCGTGCATTCCGAGCCAGCCCACGTATAGCGGGTGGTCGGTCGAAATGGTCGACTGGCCCAGCAGGGTGGTAGCTACCGGAATGCCGGTTTTCTCCGCAAACTGTCGTAGCTCGTCTTCGGCTTTTGCGAGCTGTACCCCGTGTCCGGCCAGGATGTAAGGCCGTTTGGCTCCGTTGATCAGTTTGGCAGCTGCCTCAACCTGTTCAGGTTTGGGAACGATACGGGGCCGATAGCTGATAATGGTCCTGCACCGCTCGTACGAGTAGGGTTGCGTCATCAGCTCCAACTGGGCACTTTTGGTGATATCGATCAATACCGGTCCGGGACGACCCGACTGGGCAATGTAGAAGGCCCGGGCTATGATTTCGGGAACTTCGTCGGCGGTTGTGATCTGATAGTTCCATTTCGTAATCGGCATGGTAACGCCCATTACATCGGCCTCCTGAAAGGCGTCGGTACCGAGCAGCTTTTTACCGACCTGACCCACGATGCAAACCAGGGGTGTTGAGTCGATCAGGGCATCGGCAATGGGCGTAACGAGGTTGGTGGCACCCGGTCCGGAGGTGACCAGACACACGCCTGCCCGACCCTGCATCCGGGCATAGCCCTGGGCTGCGTGGCCTGCCCCCTGTTCATGCCGCACAAGAATGTGGTTGATGCGGTCCTGAAAGTCGTACAGGGCGTCATAAACAGGCATGATGGCTCCGCCGGGGTAGCCGAAAATGGTATCGACCTGCTCGGCAACGAGGGAGTGCATCAGGGCCTGAGCGCCAGAGAGGAGCTGAACCGTCTCGGGCGTAGTATCTATATCGGGTGTCACGCTGGCCGTTTCCATAAGGGGGTGCGTTTAATATGTTCCGTCGTTTGTTGTGTGCTGTGGTTAGTTACGGCTGGCAATCAGAAGCCCGGTCGACCAGGCCAGTTTGACCAGGTGCAGGTCGTGGCGGCCTTCGAGTTCGCGGACGAGTTTATCGACATTGTCGCCATGACCGTCGGGCCAGTTGGGTTGGGGCAGCATGTCGTCAAGGACGTACAGGCCACCCGGCGCCAGGGCGTTCAGGGTAGCGTCGAGGTTGGCGTATTTACCCGGCCAGGCGTCTGCAAAAATCAGGTCGAATGTCTGATCGGTTGTTTCCAGCCAGTTTCCGGCGTCGGCGCACACCAGCTGAAGGCGGGCGTCGGCACCCAGGACCTGGCGGGCTATGGCCTGATAGGCCGGTTCGTTATCGATCGATGTCAGCGTTGAGTCGGCGTCCATACCGGCCAGGAGCCAGGCGGTAGCCAGTCCGGTACCCGTTCCAATTTCCAGCAGCTTCGATTTGGGTTTCGAAGCCGCCAGCAGTTTCAGTATAGCCCCCGTTTGCCGGTCCGATGGCATCGAAAAGCGAATGGTCTGACTGGCCGCTTCAATGTCGGCATAGGCAGGGGGCAGTGTATGAACGTCGTCACTGAACATGCTGTAAGTCGTTTTCTCAGAATTCGTCGGTTACGCAGCCTTCGCTGGCCGACTTTACGTTCCGGATGTATTTGCCCAGCACGCCCTTGCTGAACCGCGGCTGGGGCTGTACCCAGTGGCTTCGGCGCTCGGCCAGCTCGTCGTCCGATACGTGCAGGGTAAGCTCACGACCAACGGCATCGAGCGTGATCAGGTCGCCATCTTTTACCAGCGCGATCGGTCCGCCTTCGAAGGCCTCGGGGGTAACGTGACCTACCACAAACCCGTGGGTGCCGCCCGAAAAACGCCCGTCAGTGATCAGCGCTACTTTGTCGCCCAGGCCCGCGCCCATGATGGCCGAGGTGGGCTTCAGCATTTCGCTCATACCCGGACCGCCTTTGGGGCCGCTGTTCCGGATTACGATGACCTGACCCGGTAGAATCTCGCCTTTCGACAGCGCTTCTATGACTTCACCCTCGTGTTCGCATACTTTGGCGACTCCTTCGAAGCGTTCGCCTTCCTTACCCGTAATTTTAGCTACGGAGCCGGTGGGAGCGAGGTTGCCGCGCAGGATCTGGATATGGCCGGTTTTTTTGATCGGCTGCGTCAGCGGAAATACGATTTTCTGCGTGTCGAAATTCAGGTCAGGTGCGTCGGCGAGGTTTTCGGCAACCGTTTTGCCCGTTACGGTCATGCAGTCGCCGTGGATCATACCCTGCTGATAGAGGTATTTCATCACCGCTGGTACACCACCGATCGCCAGCATGTCTTCCATATAATACTTGCCGCTGGGCTTCAGGTCGGCCAGCAAAGGGGTACGGTCGCTGATGGCCTGGATATCGTCGAGGGATAATGACAGATTGGCGGCCCGGGCAATGGCGAGGTAGTGCAACACCGCGTTGGTAGAGCCGCCGAGCGCCATAACGATGGTCAGCGCGTTCTCGATGGATTTGGTCGTAATGATGTCGGCCGGGGTGATATTCTGTTCGAGCAGCACACGCATGGCAGCTCCAATCTTCTTACACTCTTCCTGTTTGCCTTCGTGCGTTGCGGGGTAGCTGCTGCTAAAGGGCAGGCTGAGGCCCATTGCTTCGATGCTGCTGGCCATGGTATTGGCCGTATACATACCTCCGCAGGCACCCGCCCCGGGAATGGCATTGCGAATAACGCCTTCGTAATCTTCGTCGGAGATGTTGTTGGCGTATTTTTTGCCCAGGGCCTCGAACGCCGATACGATGTCAAGTTTCTGACCTTTATAATGGCCCGAACGGATCGTGCCGCCGTACACCATAATGCCGGGCCGGTCGAGACGAGCCATTGCCATAACAGCGCCCGGCATGTTCTTATCGCAGCCGACCACCGTGACGACACCGTCGTACCACTGAGCCGCCACGACCGATTCGATGCTGTCGGCGATCAGATCGCGGCTGGGCAGCGAATACTGCATGCCAGCATTTCCGTTGGTCATGCCGTCCGACACACCGATGGTATTAAAAATAAGCCCAACTAACCCATTAGCCTGAATGCCCTGTTTCACGTAAACGGATAATCCGTTCAGATGCATGTTGCAGGTATTGCCCTCGTAACCAGTACTGGCGATACCGATCTGAGGCTTTTGCATATCATCTTCCGTGAGTCCTACCCCATAAAGCATGGCTTTGGCAGCAGGATTGCTTACTTCCTGAGTGAGGGTGCGGCTAAAGGCGTTTAGTTCGGTGTTTTTAGTAATCATGCTTATAGCGAAATTTCGCTGATTGCGTAATGTTGCCGTAAATAAACAGTCTCCGTCTAACTTATCAAAATTTTTTGGGCAAATCCTGACCAAAGAAACTCATAGGCTCGCCGTAGTCTCTGACTCCTGTTTTTGCACCGGCGAGAAGGATCGGAGTCATCTGTTGCGGATCTATGATATTACTTTTACTTTGTACTTAATTTGATGAATGGTATCCCTTTGAAAATCCACGTTTATATGAAACAAGCATATACGCTGCTGCTGACGGCCGGTTTTTGTGCTACCCTTACCATGACCCATGCACAAAGTCAGATCGTAACTCCTGATAATCAGGTGGTCAGTATTCAATCTGTAAACGGTACAAACAACCTGTTCATTGGGCAGAGTACTACGGCTACGATTGGCGGAACCGGAACCTTCAATACGTTTATGGGGAGCCAGTCGGGACAGAGCAACACCTCGGGTTCCTACAATACGTACTACGGCTACAAAGCGGGTTTTCCGAACACCACCGGCAGCAACAACACCCTGGTTGGTTACGAAGCTGGCAAACTGAACATATCGGGTAGCGACAACGTATTTATCGGTTATAACGCTGGCCAGCGTAATCAGGGCGGTCACCGGAACGTGATCATGGGTACGGGCGCTGGCTTTAATGATCTGGACGGTAACGACAATACCCTGCTGGGCGCTAACGCTATGGCCATCGGGGTCGGCCTGTCGAATGCTACGGCGATCGGAGCCAATGCCCGCGTACTGAGCAGCAATGCCCTCGTGCTGGGTAATGGCGCAAACGTCGGCATCGGCACCTCGTCGCCCGTGGCCAAACTCGACGTGGTGGCTGACCAGCCTGACCAGAGCGGCCTGCGCTTTGGCCAGCTGAACGACCGAAGCCCTGTTTCGGCTCGTACCGATCGATTCCTGAGCGTCAACGAGCGGGGCGAGGTGGTGATGGCTACCTACCGGCTGCGCGTCAATGAACCTACCGACTGGGCGGATCGGGTTTTTGCGCCGACCTACCGGCTCCGGCCCTTGAGTGAAGTAGCCCAGTTCATCAGAGCCAACCAGCATTTGCCAGGCATTCCATCGGCCGAAGAGGTCACCCGTGAGGGGGTCGATCTGGTGCAGATGAACGCCAAACTGCTGGAAAAAGTAGAAGAGCTGACCCTGTACGTAATTGAACTGCAACGGCAGGTGAACGAGCTGAAGTCGGCCGGTGCCGTTCAAAAGCCGGTTAAGTAAACGGGAGTCAGACCGCTTTCCCTTATTTTTGCGGCATGACAACCGAAACCGCTTCTCACTACGATCATCTTGAGCAGATGTCGGTCCACGACCTGCTTACCAATATTAACCGCGAAGACAAAACAGTACCGCTGGCGGTTGAAAAAGCCATTCCTCAAATCGAGGCTCTGGTCACCGAGATCGTCAAACGCATGAAAGAAGGCGGACGGCTGATCTACATCGGCGCAGGTACCAGCGGTCGGCTGGGGGTTGTGGATGCGTCAGAGTGTCCGCCCACCTACGGTGTATCGCCCGACCTGGTCATTGGCCTGATCGCCGGTGGTGATAAAGCCATTCGGCGGGCCGTTGAATATGCCGAAGATGATCCGGACCAGGCCTGGCTGGATATAGCACCTTACCATCCTGAACCGCTCGATACGGTCATTGGTATTGCCGCTTCGGGGCGTACACCCTACGTGATTGGTGGCTTGGAGAAAGCCCGGGCGGCCGGATTGCTGACCGGTTGTGTGGTTTGTAACGAAGGTTCGGCGGTGGCGGCAGCGGCCGAATTCCCGGTAGAGGTTGTGGTAGGGCCCGAGTTTGTTACGGGCAGCACCCGCATGAAGTCCGGTACGGCCCAGAAGCTGGTGCTCAACATGATCTCGACATCGGCGATGATTCAGCTGGGCCGGGTAAAAGGAAATAAGATGGTCGATATGCAGTTATCGAACCTGAAACTACGCGACCGGGCAGCCAAGATGGTCATCAGCGAAACCGGGGTCGACTACGAGACCGCCGAGCAGCTGCTGGCCCAGTACGGCAGCGTCCGCAACGCCGTCGATCACTATCTGAACCCCTAACGGCTTTTCCCGCCGGTGCCTGGCGATGGGCTAGGCCGGCCGTTTACGCTGCCCCTTCTGGGGTAGTTTAGCACACTGCGATAAGGTCTGCGCTGTTTCGGCCAGACTATGAATAAGAATACCATGCTCAGCCGCTGGGGTCGCTTTCGCCGATGCCAGCGGCTGATTGGTTTGGTCGAGGAGCATATGCCAGCCGGGCTGGGCTGGGTCCGGAAAATAGCGGAACATGTATTCCTGAATACGCCTGAACCATTTCAGGCAGTCGGGCTGTCGGGTGTGGTAATAGCTTTTGATCAGGGCCGCGAGGGCTGCGGTATGAACCCAGGCCCATTTGTGTCGCGAATCAGGAAAAATGGTCGGCTGGCTTTTCAAATCGGTGAAGGCCACCAGGCCACCCGCGGTTTCGTCCCAGGCTTGTTCGCAGACGCGCAGCCCCCAGCTCACGACCTGACTCGCCAGCTTACGGGCCCCATTCCGATCCTGGATGGCCGCCATCAGATCCGGCTCGGCGCATAAACTCAGCTGGGCACTAACCACCCGGAAGGTGAGCCCAACGTGTTGCCGACGGCCTTCGGGCGTGTTCAGAAAAGCACCTTCGGGCAGGATAAACTCGCGCAGACTGTCAGAACGCCGGTCGAGGAATTCGGTCATCAGGTCGGCCTGTACCGTTTCTACTGCGTCTTTAACCCCTTCTTCGTCCAGCAATGGCCAGATGGCCAGCACCGCTTCCAGCAAGGCTGCCGGCTCGCTCAGATGACGTACCGACCGAAAGCCGCCAACGGTGCCGGCCTGCTCGGTACGGACGGAGATTCGCCGGGCCATCAGGTTGGCAAAGGTTTGTTTTGCCAGCATAGCCCATTCATCGCTGCCGGTGGCCCGGTATAGCTGAACGTAGGCCAGTATCACTGAGCAGTCCGGCACCAAATCGACCGCGGGGGCAATCGGTCGCCCCAGCCGATCCAGGATGCTGTAACAGTTGAGCGTCGGATCGTGGGCAAACTGACTCAAAAAATCGCCACCCCGCTGCGCATGCTGAAGATAAGCGGGCTGGGCGTCGAGCTGGTTATACAGCCAGGCGAAAACCCAGGCTTGCCGGGCCTGCGCCGTAACAAACTTATCGCCTTCAATGACCTCGCCCGTTGTCGATAGCAGGTCGAAGTAACCTCCGTACTGGGGGTCGGGGGCGTTTTTAAGGTAGAAAGGAAGGATCTGCCGGGTCAGGGCCTGTACATAATCGGCAGCGGATTTCTGGAAGTCAAGCACAAGGGTAAAGATAAGCGCCCGCACAAACGAAGCAGGCGGGCTGAAACAGAATTTATCCGCTCCAGCCCGCCTGTTGTGTCTATGTTGCTGTTAGTAAGACCGCTCCAGCTCGCGCTGTTCTTTGTCTTCGGGCAGAATAAACTTCATGGGTTTACCAACCTGACCGGGCAGCAGCGCAATGTCGAGCACCTGATCGACGGTGTCGGCATAATGGAATGTCAGGTCTTTGATATAGGCCAGGTTAATCTCGTCGATATCTTTCCGGTTTTTCGAGCACAGGATGATCTCTTTGATACCCGCCCGGTTGGCTGCCAGGATTTTCTCTTTGATACCACCAACGGGCAGCACTTTGCCGCGCAGGGTTACCTCGCCGGTCATAGCCAGGTACGGCCGAACCTTACGCTGGGTATAGATCGACGCCATCGATGTTAGCATGGTGATACCCGCCGACGGGCCATCTTTAGGAACGGCACCCGCTGGTATGTGAACGTGCAGATCATAATGGTTGAACGTCCGGTAGTCGATGCCCAGATCGTCGGCGTGGGCCTTCAGGTACGACAGCGCCGTTATCGCCGACTCTTTCATCACATCGCCCAGCTGACCCGATAGCGTCAGGGTTCCTTTGCCGCGGCTCAGGCTGCTTTCGATCAGCAGAATTTCGCCACCTACCTGGGTCCAGGCCAGGCCGGTAACGATGCCCGCAATGTCGTCGTCGGCGTAGAGTTCCTTGTCGAAAATCTCGGCTCCGATCATTTTTGGGATGTCCGCTGCTTTCACGACATGGTTGTATTCTTCTTCCATCGCGATCGACTTGGCCACTTTCCGAACCAGGGCGCCGATTTTCTGCTCCAGATTCCGGACGCCCGATTCGCGGGTGTAGCCTTCAATGATGCGCAGAATGGCTTTATCTTCAATGACCAGATCTTTGGGCTTCAGCCCGTGATCTTTGCGTTGTTTCGGAATCAGGTACTTCTTGGCGATCTGTACTTTTTCTTCGACCGTATAGCCCGCAATATCGATGATCTCCATCCGGTCGCGAAGAGCGGGGTGGATCGTATCGAGCGAATTGGCCGTGGCAATGAACAGTACCCGCGACAGATCAAACTCCGTTTCGAGGTAGTTGTCCATAAACGTACTGTTCTGCTCCGGGTCAAGCACTTCGAGCAGGGCCGACGATGGATCACCGCGGAAGTCGCTACTGACCTTGTCGATCTCATCCAGGATGAAAACCGGGTTGGCGGTGGCGCACTTGCGGATGTTCTGGATAATCTTGCCTGGCATGGCACCGATGTATGTTTTGCGGTGGCCGCGAATTTCGGCTTCGTCGTGTACGCCACCGAGCGCCATGCGGCTGTACTTACGCCCAAGGGCTTTGGCTACCGATTTGCCCAGCGAGGTTTTGCCGACACCCGGCGGGCCATACAGACACAGAATGGGCGCCTTCATGTCGTTCTTCAGCTTCAGAACGGCCAGGTATTCGATAATCCGTTCCTTTACCTTTTCGAGCCCGAAATGGTCGGTATCCAGGATTTTCTGCGCCCGCTTCAGGTCAAAATTGTCTTTCGTATACTCATTCCAGGGCAGGTCGACCATCAGCTCCACGTAATTCATCGTGACCGGATATTCCGGAGCCATGGGGTTGATGCGCTGTAGTTTATTGAGTTCCTTATCGAAATGAGCCCGGACTTCGGTCGACCATTTTTTTCGATCGGCCCGCATCCGTAGTTCGTCGATTTCCCGGTCGGGGTTGTCCATGCCCAGCTCGTCCTGCAGCACTTTCATCTGCTGCCTCAGGTAATAATCGCGCTGTTGCTGATCGAGGTCCGACGACGCTTTGGACTGGATTTCGCGCTTGAGTTCGAGCAGTTGCACCTCGCGCAGCATGTACTCAAGCAGCAGATTGGCCTGCTGACCACCGTCCAGCGTTTCGAGCAGCCGCTGTTTGTCGGCTACCTCGGTATTGAGGTTCGATGACAGGAAGTGAACCAGAAAGGTGGGGCTTTCGATGTTGTCGAGGGCAATTCGGGCTTCCTGCGGAATTTCGGGGTTGAGCCGAAGCATCTTATAAGCCGCATCCTTCAGCGACTGCAGCAGTGCCTTGCCTTCTTTGCGGTGTACATTCGGGAAGTTATCATCAACCTGACGAACCTGAGCCGTCATGTACGGATCTTCCTGGGTGAATTGCTGAATCTCGAACCGCTTCTTGCCTTGAATGATAATCGTGATGTTGCCGTCGGGCAGCGTAATCATCTTAATAATGTACGCCACCGTACCGAGCCGGTAGAGGTCATCGGCAGTCGGTTCATCTTTCTGCTGGTTAAGCTGAGCCGTTACGCCAATGATGCGATTACCCTTGTAGGCTTTCTTGACAAGACGAATTGACTTAGAGCGCCCAACCGTTACGGGAATAACCATGCCGGGAAACAGCACGGTATTACGTACGGGCAGAATGGGCAGATTATCGGGTATATCATACTCTTCATCCAGGCCTTCTGGGGGTCCGAACGGCACAATCTCCAAATTGTCCGAATCGAAATCGGCCAGCAACAAACGAGTAGCTAATTCTTTTTCTGAAATCATACGCACACTGCCAGTTTGGCAGCATTCAAACTAGTATTGGGTGTCTGTATCAATAAAAGGTAAGGAAACCTAATTGGGGCAAGAGGTGTGCCAATAATGACACTAAGACGAATCGGCACGTGGGTTGTTACAGCCGCAAAATAAGTATCCAATCCCCGGCTTAGCTAACGGGATTAAGCTATTGGATAGAAATCTCCTGAACGGACTGATTTTTACGAAAAACGAAGGTCTTTTTCTGTCCCTGGTACTGAACGTTGACCATATTGACCTGATCATCAAATAATTCCATAAAGACATTTTGCCTTAACAGCCCTCCTCTGAATGGTTCTGCATAAGGCATTTCCAGATACAGCCAGTGGGCGTCGGCTTCCGTTTCGTAACCGATGTATTGAAATGGCTTCGGTTGCTTCTGAGGATTTACGTAGGCAAAATGGGTACGGATGTATTTTTCGATCAGCGGATCGGTCTTGGCTTTTGAGTCCAGGTTGATTTTCTCGCTCGTCAGCGTACCCAGCGCCTTTTCCAGGTCGTCGGTGAAAACCCGGATGCTGATCTCAAAAACGCGGTCTTTCGGGTTGTACTGCATTTGCGTCACACTGGCATGGAAGTCGTGCGCCGGTCGGCCAGCCGACAGTCCAATGATAAGAAAGCAGAAACACGCCAATCTGAACACAGGAAACGGGTGATTGTACCAGCGCGACCTGACTTCGGTGAAGACTAATGGTCAGGTCGCGCCGATGGGCTTAGAAAACAGCTTTGAATACGTCGTTGAAGATAGCAAAAGCCATCAGACCGAGGAGAATGACCATGCCTACGCGCTGGGCTCCTTCCAGGAAACGGTCGGATGGCTTGCGGCCCGAGATGATTTCGTACCCCAGAATGGTAGCGTGGCCACCGTCAAGGGCCGGAATTGGCAGGGCATTCATGAACGCCAGCGCCATAGAAAGCAGACCCGTTACGGTCCAGAACCGATCCCATACCCAGATGCCGCCAAACAGATTCTGCGCAATACCGATCGGACCGCTCAGCGCTTTCGACGCCGACACCTCACCCCGGAAGATCTTGCCGAAGCCTTTGATGTTGTCATAAACCACGCCAAACGCTTTTTCGGTACCAACCCCCAGCGCCTGCCCGAACGTATATTCCTGGGTGGTCAGCTTAAGCAGCGACTTTTTGTAAAAACCGATAGTACCGTCTGGATTGGTGGTCATCCTGATGGTCAGGGGCTGGCCGTTCCGGCTGATGCCAAGAGCGAGCGCTTTGCCTTTGAGGGGCTTAACCTGATCGATAAATTCGTGATAGAACTGAATAGGTTTGCCGTTGATGCTGGTGATGAGGTCTCCTTCGCGCAGGCCGGCTTTCTGGGCGGGCTGCCCCGGTACCACTTCGCCTACTTTAAACGGCTCGCGGGCTTCGAGAAACTGCCCCGATGCGTTTTTCTTGTCGGCCAGTTTGTCGATGAAGTTATTCGGAATATCGATGTCGATCAGCTGACCGTTGCGGTCAACCGTGTAGGAGCTGTTGTTGCCCAGCAGCACTTCGGAGCTGCGCACGTCGCTGAAGTCGGTAATGGGTTTGCCGTTGACCTTTACGATCTTATCGCCGGTGCGAAGGCCGATCTGCTGAGCCAGGTCATAGGCTACAATGCCATATTTCGCATCCTGCACCGCCAGGTACGTATTTCCGTTTTTATAGGCCAGTACGACGAAAATCAGAATACCGACAATGACGTTGACGATAATGCCGCCGAGCATAACGATCAGGCGCTGCCAGGCTGGTTTGGCGCGAAACTCGTACGGCTGCGGTTCGGTATCGGTATGCTTGGTATCGAGCGACTCGTCAATCATTCCCGAAATTTTGACGAATCCGCCGAGCGGAATAGCGCCGACCCCATATTCGGTCTCGCCCCGCTTGATACTCCAGATTTTAGGCGGAAAACCAATGAAATACTGTTCTACCCGCATGCCAAATGCTTTGGCCGCAACCAAATGCCCTAATTCATGAAGGCCCACTAAGATGGACAAGCCCAGAATGAGCTGTCCGGCCATGATTAAAACTTCCATTCGTTACAAATTATGCTTTTTATACTACCGGCTGGCTGGTAAACGCTGTACGGAAAATGCTACAGTGAGTGGGAGTTGTACCGGAATAGTCCCGTTTTTATACCTAATTACCCGAGTTGTTATATCTGACCCGATTATCTGGCGAATATACCAACATAAAACGCTGCAATCCCGATATGAAGTACAGCATAGTAACGCTTAAACCAGGGTTTTGATTCGCTCGTCGGCAATCCGGCGTGTTTCTTTGTCTGTCGTTACGTAATCGTCGTAGGTTGGGTTCTGCACAAACGGTACCGTAACCAGACAGGACTCGATAACGTCCGATATGTCGAGGAATCCAAGGCGGTCGTGCAGGAACGCATCGACGGCTACTTCGTTGGCCGCGTTGATGATGCAGGGGGCGTTGCCGGCCCGGTCCAGCGCATCGAAAGCGAGCTGAAGGTTGCGGAACGTTTTCAGGTCGGGCTGCTCGAACGTCAGCGCCGGGTAGTCCAGGAAGTTGAACCGTGGAAAGTCGGATCTGAGCCGATTCGGATACCCCAGCGCAAACTGAATAGGCAGGCGCATATCGGGCAGGCCCATCTGCGCTTTCAGGCTCCCGTCTTCAAACTGTACCAGCGAGTGAATGATACTTTGCGGATGGACGATCACCTCTACCTGATCGGGCGAGAGGCCGAACAGCCATTTTGCTTCGATGACTTCCAGGCCTTTGTTCATCAGTGTGGCCGAGTCGATGGTGATTTTAGCGCCCATTGTCCAGTTCGGATGCTTCAGCGCCTGCGCTTTGGTAACCCCTGCCAGAAAAGCCCGGTCTTTACCCCGGAATGGCCCACCCGACGCGGTCAGGATAATTTTTTCGATGGGGTTGTGAAACTCGCCCACCAGGCACTGAAAAATAGCCGAATGTTCAGAATCGACGGGGTAGATATTGACGCCTTTGCTGGCGGCCAGCTGGGTAATCAGCTCGCCCGCCACAACGAGCGTTTCCTTATTGGCCAGCGCGATGGATTTGCCGGCTTCGATGGCTTTGATGGTAGGCAGCAGACCCGCGTAGCCAACCATAGCCGTCAGGACCATGTCGATGCTATCCATCTGCACTACCGACGCAATGGCGCTGGCACCGGCGTATACCTTGATCCCGAGCGGATCGAGGGCCGAAAAAACCTGGTTGTACCGGTCTTCGTTGCAGATAACGACTACGTTTGGCTGCAGGTCGATAGCCTGTTGAATCAGTAGTTCAGCGTTGTTATTGGTCGTCAGCACTTCGACCTGAAACTGGTCGGCATGCGCTTTAACGACGTCTACGGCCTGCGTACCGATCGAACCCGTTGAGCCAAGGATGGCAATATGCCGTTTGGGAGATTTAGTCATGTATGCTCTAATAAGTCAAAGTTAACTTTGACGTTCAGTTCTTCTTCGACGGCGCGGATGTAGTATATAGTGCTTTTATAGACAGGCGAAGCTAGCCGCCAGTCAATGAACTCTTGGCCGGTCAACCCAGACAAGGCAAGGTCATCTTTAAGCCGTTGAATGTAATAAATACGGGCTTTGTCTAGCTGTTCATCGTCCAGCTTCAAATAGCTTCTCAAATTTTTAGCTTCAATATCGTCCTCATTGCTTAAAATATACTGCCCGTTACTGTATACAATACGCTCCTGAAGATCCTCAGAGGTTGGATGTAAGATTGGCTGATGTTTGAGCCAACGTGCTGTATGGCCTTTCTCTGTATTCCATTGTGCTTTCACAAGGAACCAGTTTTGGTAGCCATCCTGATCAGTATTTTTGAGTGTTGGATTAAAATGCTCAACATCAGCTTTGTCAGCCCTCCCCAAATATTCTTCAGTATAAGCACAAATAGAATTTTGTTCAGCTCGTAATAAATTCGCTATTTGTTTTCCGTTTCCTTCCCGGTAAGACAAACTTTCCTGAACAATAAGCGAATCAGATTTTTTTTCAATTCTTCTCATCGAGAGTAGCTACAGGGAAATTGTAATCGTTTCCAAGTTTTGCTCGTTCAGCAATCAACTCCATTTTGCGTTGAGTGTCTGACTCATTCTTTATTCGAGAAGCCAGATCCAGATACTTTCGATAGGCCTTTACACCTTCGTCTGGTACTAGGGGACTCATACCAAAATCCTTTCTTAAAATATCGTTTGGGTCGTCACCAATTGGAGCCACGCCGTTGCGACATTTCACCTCACCGTTCTCATCAAAATGTAAAATAAATCGTTCACATGGCTCAAACGCTGATGCGATAATAGGCGAATGAGTAGCAAAAAAGAACTGAGCTTCGGGAGCAAGAGAGGTATAATAATCGATTAAACCTCGTTGAATATCAGGAAATAACGAGCGTTCGGGTTCGTCAAATAATATAACTCCGTCATTGATTTGGCTTTTGTATATAGGAATGGCGGTTACCATTAATTGCTTGGTACCAGTGCTAATACCATTGAAAGATAGCTGTTTCCCTCTTTTTGTCTTTATTACAATTAAGGCTTCAGTTCCTTCTGTATCAACTTCAAGAAAAAAGTCTTTTAAAATTGGATTTAAACAATTTGAAGCTATGTCAAGCTTAGGATTAGGATTTTCTGTTTGCCATTTGCTTAAGTTTTCAGATAAGCGATTTGGAGAAAAGCTATTGTTTTTTTGAATAAGATCGATAGCTACTTTCTTTAAACTTTCGTCATATCTTTCAATGTCATTAAGTAAATAAGACCATAAATAACGACCATCCCAAGAATGAAAAGCCATTATTTTTGACGCTGTTAGTCTTTCAATTACTTCTTGTTTTTTCTCATTACTAAGATAAATTTCATCAGTACTAGCGATATATGATCTATTGTCATCGTTTCTATTTGCGGTGAGATTATGTGCGTTGCTAAGAGCAGAATCGTTAATATACAAACATAGCTTGTTGTAAGATTTGATAGCGTTACGAACATTGGTAGGTTGAGATGTAATCCAATCTAAACTACTACCTGCAATATCTTTATCGTTATTTACCTGCCAATCTGAAATATTACGAAGATACTTGGAGCTGAAGCTAACTTCTTGGTTAGAAATTTTTGCATGTACAGATATGCTGGCTTTAAATGTTTCGTAATGGCTTACTGAAGAAATTGAAAATCTATTCGTTGAAAATTGATATCCATCATTTACAACTTGGAAAAAATCCCAAATAATGTTAAGTAACGTTGTCTTACCCGTCCCACTTTGCCCAATGAAGCACACTTTCTCTAAGGGCTGCCCTTCTTTCGGGTGGCCTTCGGGATATGTAAAATCAAACTTTATATTTTTAAATTGGCGGTAGTCACCAATTTCGATGCCGGTTATCTTCATTTTTCCTCTTTTCTAACTGAGAATAAAACTATTATTCGAGAAATAGCTATTAAATATAAAGTACATCTTTAAGCATGGTATGCCGCGTAAAAGGATTCATAAACCGTTGATTAATCAAATCGGGTTTCCGGTATATTTTTTTCTGCAGAACGCGTTGCAGACGATCCCGGTCGACCAACGATAAACGATGCCCTTCCGCCAAATCATAAACCAAATCGACATCGCTTTTTTCTGTCTGCTCATTTCGGGCAAAACTACCATATAGCCCAATACGCTCAATACCAAACTCGACCCGCAGGTGGTCACGATTGGCTTTCAGGGTCTCCAGAATGAATTCGCGATTAATGCCGATTATGTTCATTGTACATTAGCCATTATACAGTACTCATTGTTCTCAGTAACCCGTCGGCAATGGTGCGGTCGTTGCTCAAACGGGGCACTTTGTTCTGCCCGCCGAGTTTGCCCTGACTCTTCATGTACCGTTGAAACGCCCCGCGCGGCAGGCTCGTTAGCCGGAGTGGCTGCAGAATGGCGCCGGTGATCAGGTCATCGTAATACACATTAAGCTCGGTCAGACGCGTATCGACATCGTGGGCAAATGCGGCCGGGTCGTGAGGGGGCGTGGAAAACTCGACCAGCCATTCGTGGTACGGCAGGCCTTCTTTGGGGCTGACCATCGGCGCCACAGTAAACTCCACCACTTCGGTTTCGGGATGTTTGCTCATGACATCTTTCAGCGCCCGTTCCACCTCCTCGCCGATGACGTGCTCGCCAAACGCCGATATAAAATGCTTGATCCGCCCCGTCACCAGCAACCGATACGGGTCGCGGCTAACGAATTTGACCGTGTCGCCGATGGAGTAGCCCCACAAACCTGCGTTGTTGTTGATCACGACGGCGTAGTTTTTACCCAGTTCTACTTCATCCAGCGTGAGTCGGCGTGGGTTTTCGCTGAAATAGTCGTCGGCGGCAATGAATTCGAAAAAGATACCGCTGTCGGCCAGCAGCAGCAGACCTTCTTCAGTTTGCGTATCCTGAAAGGCGATGAAGCCTTCCGACGCGGGGTAGGTTTCAATGCTGTCGACGCGTTTGCCGATGCTGTCGAACAGTTTGGCGCGGTACGGCTCGAAGTTGACCCCTCCATAAACAAATACCGAAAAATCGGGAAAAACGTCTTTTATGGGTTTGCCGGTGCGCTCCTGAATCCGGTCGAAATACATCTGCACCCAGGGCGGAATGCCCGAAATCAGCGACATTGGCTGGCTGATTGTCTCGTCGATAATGCGTTCGAGCTTGGTTTCCCAATCGTCGATAATGTTGGTTTCGTAGCTGGGCAGCTGGTTGGTGCGCAGGTAGGCCGGCACGTGGTGATTGGCAATACCCGACAGTCGACCAATGTTGATGCCGGCTTTCTGATCCAGCTCCGGACTGCCCGAGAGGAAAATCAGTTTCTTGTCCAGAAAGGCGCTGTTGCCCGTTTCGTTGACGTAGTTGAGCAGCGCGTCGCGGGCCGAGTTGATGTGGTTGGGAATCGACTCGCGGGTGATCGGAATGTATTTCGTGCCTGAGGTCGTACCCGATGTTTTGGCGAAGTAGAGCGGTTTTCCGGGCCAGAGAACATCGCTGCCGCCGTTCAGAATCTGCTCAACGTAGGGTTTCAGGTCTTCGTAATCGCGTACAGGTACCGCCTGTCTGAATTCGGCCACGGTCTGCACCTCGGCCAGTCGGTGGTCCCGTCCGAAGGCGGTAGAGCGCCCCCCTGTCAGGAGCCGCTGGAGCCAGCGTTGCTGCGCTTCGGCCGGCCGATACATCCAGTCGCGCTGCCGTTCTACAACCCACTTTGCCAAAGGCTTACTTAAAACCGAACGTATTCCCATAATAGCGCAAAAGTAAGGCGAAATTTAATGACCCCTGTCGGCAGCCGCCCGATATCAGGGAGAGGGGGTCGCAGGGTCAACATCTATTATTCAGGATTTATATGTAATCAATCTCGAAAAATATCCATTAATTTTGCTCACCTTTCAAAAAACTGCATTCGTAACACGGCGCACGGCGCCAACCTGAAATGGGACTTTTCAACTTTTTAACCAGCGACATTGCAATCGACCTGGGCACGGCGAATACCTTGATTATTCACAAGGATAGGATTGTGGTGGATGAGCCTTCGATTATTGCAATGGACAAAGCCAGCGGCAAAGTGCTGGCTATCGGCCATAAGGCCATGCAGATGCATGAAAAGACCAACGAGAATATCAAGACGATTCGGCCGCTTAAAGATGGTGTTATTGCCGACTTTACAGCCGCCGAACTCATGATTCGGGGCATGATCAAGATGATCGACACGGGAAGCAAGCTGTTTTCGCCTTCGCACCGGATGGTCATCTGTATCCCCTCGGGCATTACAGAAGTAGAAAAACGAGCGGTCAAAGACTCCGCCGAACACGCGGGTGCCAAAGAGGTATACATGGTCCACGAGCCGATTGCCGCTGCGATTGGTATCGGCATCGACATTACCCAGCCTAACGGCACCATGATTGTCGACATCGGTGGTGGCACTACCGAGATTGCGGTTATCGCGCTGTCGGGCATCGTTTGCGAACAGTCGATCCGTATTGCCGGCGACGTGTTTACCCGCGATATTGTTGACTATATGCGCCGGGAACACAACCTGCTGATCGGTGAGCGTTCGGCTGAGCAGATCAAAATGGAAGTCGGATCGGCCCTGCCCGAACTCGACAACCCACCGGCCGATTACGAAATCCGGGGGCGTGACCTGATGACGGGTATCCCGAAAGAAATCAAGGTGACCTACAGCGAAATTGCCTACGCCCTCGATAAGTCGATCTCGAAAATTGAAGAGGCTACCATGAAAGCCCTTGAAATTTCGCCCCCGGAGCTGTCTGCGGATATTTACACAAACGGTATTCACCTGACGGGGGGCGGAGCGCTGCTGCACGGCCTCGACAAACGCCTGGGTGCAAAAACCAAACTTCCGATTCACGTAGCCGACGATCCGCTCAAAGCGGTTGTGAAAGGTACGGGCGAGGTCATCAAGAATCTGGACATGTACAGATCCGTATTGATCAGTTAACACAAGGCCGGGCCGCACGGTGATCACCGGTCTGGCTATGGAACATTAATTACACAGCCGGATCGGAGCGGGGTTCCCGTGCGATCCGGCTGTTCAGGTATGGGAGAGTTAGTCGATTTTTTCGTTCGGAGCCGAAACTTCATCCTGTTCGTGTTGCTCGAGGTGTTGTGTTTCTACTTCATCATCAACACGAGCAACTACTGGAGTGTAACCTATTTCAACACCTCGAACCGGTACGCGGCCGAGGTGCTGGCGTGGACAAATGCGGCTAACGAATACGCCAGCCTCCGCCAGGTCAATGCCGATCTGGCCCTGGAAAACCAGCGGCTGAATACCCAGCTGACCAAACTGCTTCAGAGCAAACCCCTGGCCCCGGCCGAATACCGGGCCGATTCGGCTTTTGCTGACCGGTTTAACTTCACCGTGGCCAAGGTGGTGAATAATACGACTCAGTTTGCCAACAACTACATCACGATCGACAAAGGGACCGAAGACGGTGTTATGCCGGGTATGGGCGTTATATCGCCGACGGGCGTAGTGGGTACGGTAAAGACCTGCAATCGCCATTTCTCGGTCATTACGTCGATTCTCCATTCAGAATTCATGGTGTCGTCGGAACTGACCAAAGCCCAGGAGATTGGCTCTGCCAAGTGGGACGGCGTAGACCCGCACCTGATGAAGCTGGACGCCATCTCGCGCTACAAGCCCGTTGCCAAAGGCGATTCGGTGGTTACGTCGGAGTTCAACAAGAAGTTTCCGCCGGGTATTCTGGTGGGGCGGGTCAGAACGGTGGGGGTTCAGCCCAATATGACGTTCCACGATATTACGCTTGAACTGGCCACTAACTTCAGCAACCTGTCTTTCGTCTACGTAGTCAGAAACCGGCTGGAGAGCGAGCAGGAGCAGCTGGAAAAACAGATCGAGACAGAAAAATAACCCTGTAGTACGCCGTTGTTGACGCTGGCCAGCGTAGCCTGAGCCGACCCCGGTATACTGCAACCAGAAAACCATCCTACTGTGACTTTTCGCGAAATCGTATCGGCCTCACTGCTGTTTTTGCTTTATCTGACGCTGCAAATCCTGCTGGTGCGGAATCTGGTGCTGTTCGATTATGCGTTCTGTTTCATTTACATTGCCTGCGTACTGCTGCTGCCCAACGAAACCAGCCTGACCTGGCTGCTGCTGATCGCCTTTGCGACGGGAATTATCGTCGATACGTTTTACAACACGCTCGGCATGCATGCCGCGGCTACGGTGCTGATGGCCTACTGTCGGCCGCTGGTCGTGCGGTCGCAGATCGATGTGCCGGGGCTGGAATCGCGTATCGAGTTTTCCCTAAAGGAGCTGGGTACGGGTGCTTTTTTTCGGTATGTGTTTCTGCTGGCCCTGATTCATCATGCCGCGTTGTTTTTCATCGAAGCCAACAGCCTGGCCCTGCTGATCCCAACGCTGATCCGGGTAGGCGCCAGCACCCTGTTTACAACCGTCAGCATTGTGCTGATCCAATTCTTTACGCGAAACTAATATGGCTGAGACACTCATACTGCCGTCGACAACAGACCGGCGGGCGCTCTACGAAAGCCTGCTGCCGCAGGTAGAAGCCCTGCTGGTCGGCGAGTCGGACCAGATTGCGAACCTGGCCAATATGGCGGCTGCCCTTAAAGAAGCGTTTGATTTCTTCTGGGTAGGCTTTTACCTCGTTAAAGACGGGCAATTGGTGCTGGGCCCGTTTCAGGGGCCGATTGCCTGCACCCGGATTGCGTTCAGCAAGGGCGTTTGCGGAGCGGCTTACTCACGCCGTGAAACGATTGTGGTGCCGGATGTGGAGCAGTTTCCGGGGCATATTGCCTGTAGCTCGGCCTCTCGTTCCGAGATCGTTGTGCCCGTATTCGATTCGCAGGGTAACGTAATCATGGTCCTCGACGTAGACAGTGATCAGCTCAACGACTTTAGCGACATAGACGCCGAATGGCTCGAACGGTTGGTAACGCTCATTCACTAACCAAAAGGTTATCTGATTGCAGTAAAGTTTACGGACAACGCTCTTTTTTCGTAAACACAGCAATCTTATGGCGTACTCATTGTCGCGCCGGTCGTTTGTTCGGCAGGCTTCGCTGGCCACGGCGGCTGGTATGACAACCCCATCCTTTTTGTCAGCAATGCCGCAGCCGGGCGACGCGGCTGTTCTCGGGCACAATGGGTTCCGGTACCGGGTAGTGCCGGGCTGGGGTATGCTCGATGCCGGCCGGAACCCCGTCAACGACTGCCACGAACTGGTGCAGGATGCGAAAGGCCGGATCATCCTGCTCACCAACGAGACTAAAAACAACATTCTCATTTACGACAAATCGGGTAGGCTGCTTGAGACCTGGGGACACGAATTTCCGGGTGGACACGGTCTGACGATTGGGGGCGAGGGCGCTGATCAATACCTGCTCATCTGCGATACCGATCGGCATCAGGTTATAAAAACCGACCTGAAAGGCCGCGAGCTGATGAAACTGGACTACCCCCGCGAGACGGGCAAATACGCCTATCCATCGCAGTTCAAACCGACCGAAACGGCCGTTAACCCCGCCAACGGCGATATTTACGTAGCCGATGGTTACGGGCTGAACTACATTACGCAGTACGACAAATCGGGTAAGATTATTCGCTCGTTCGGCGGCCGGGGCGAAGGCGACGCTACCTTCGATTGCTGCCATGGTATCGTAGTCGACCGGCGCAATGCCCAGAGCCCTACGCTGCTGATCACCGACCGTCGGCGAAACGCGCTGAAGCGTTTCTCGCTGGATGGTACCTACCTTTCTACTATTGCCCTGCCGGGATCGTACATCTGCCGCCCCGTTATCCACGGCGATTATCTATACGGTGCTGTATTCCGAAGTACGTCCGATGCGTACCCCAATTCGGGCTATGTGCAGATTCTTGACCGGAACGACAACGTGGTGTCTACGCCCGGTGGTTCGGAACCCGTCTATCAGAACGGTAAACTGACCGAGCAGCGCAAAGACCGCAGCCTGACCGTGTTCATGCATCCGCACGACGTGCTGGTCGACGAAGACGAGAGCCTGTACGTGGCGCAATGGAGTTCCCAAAAAACATATCCCGTCAAGCTGGAGCGGATCTAATTACTCTACACGTTATTTTTTGCCGGTTTTCAGGCCGGAATGTCGTTTATGAACGCATTGATTTTAGTACAAGCCGTTGCGGCACAGCCTTCTGACTGGGCCTTGTTTTTTGGCCGGTTCCATCCGCTTATTGTTCATCTGCCCATCGGGTTTCTGGTAGTAGCCGGTATTCTGGAAGCAGGTCGGCGCCTGGGTAAGATTGGCGTCGACGATTCAACGATTACGGCCGTACTGTTTTGGTCGGCGGTGAGCGCTACGATGGCCTGTGTGTTCGGCTATCTGTTATCGCTGGGCGGAGGCTATGACGAAGAAATTCTGGATGAGCACATGTGGCAGGGCATCGGCGTAGCTGGCTTCGCCTGGGTAGCCTGGGCCGTAAAATCTGACTGGCTGGGCGATCGGATTCCGCTGGGATCGGTATTGTACGTGCCAGCGCTGGTTGTTTCGCTGGTGCTGCTGGCCGTAGCCGGTCACCATGGTGGCTCACTGACACACGGGTCCGACTACCTGACGCAGTATACGCCCGAGCCGTTTCGGACCCTGGCCGGCCTGCCGCCCCGGGCTGAAGCCGTCGCCGTGAAACCGATTACGGATGTGAACCAGGCGCTGGTGTACGAACAGATTGTGAACCCCATCCTGCAGAGCCGCTGCGTTCAGTGCCATAACGCCGAAAAGTCGAAAGGTGATCTGCGCTACGATAGCCCCGACATGATCCGGAAAGGGGGCGAAAACGGGCCGGTATTCGTGGCGGGCAAGGGCACCGACAGCGAGATGATCAAGCGGTGTTTACTGCCCGAAGACGATGATCACCACATGCCCCCCAAAGGCAAAACCCAGCTAACCGAAGGACAGGTGGCGCTGCTGACGTGGTGGATCGACCAGGGCGCGCCGTTCGACAAGAAAGTATCAGACCTGAAAGTCAACGATGCCATCCGGCCCGTGCTGGCTGCGCTGGGCGGTGGCGCTCCGGCGGGCGGTGGTACGGCGGTCGCAGCAAGCAGCGGTCCGGCTCCCGAATCGCCGGTGCTGACCATGAAGGTGCCCGCTGCGCAGCCCAGCGTGATCGATGAACTGAAAAAAGCCGGTCTGCTGGTGCTGCCGCTCTCGAAAGAGCAGAATCAGTTAGAGGTTAGCGCCGTCAACGCCCGGTCGTTCAATGACACCCAGGCTGCGTTACTGCCAAAAATCAGCGATCAGCTGGTCTGGCTTAAGCTGAGCGATACCGGTATCACCGATGCCGCGCTGGTACAGGTGGCTAAACTGAAGAATCTGCAGAAACTACATCTGGCGCAGACGAAGGTGACCGATGCCGGACTGAAACACCTCAAAGGGCTGGCCAATCTGGAGTACCTAAATCTCTACGGAACAGGGATCACAGATATGGGACTGGCCGAACTGGCTACCCTGAGCAAACTACGAACGGTCTATATCTGGCAGACCAAAGTGACTGAAACCGGCCTGGCAACTCTCAAAAAAGCCCGCCCCGGGCTGGAAATTATTGGCGGTATCAACGAACAGGCCGTTGCCGAGTTTGCCAAAGCGGGTCAGGCCGATGATAAATCCAGCGAACCGGCAAAGAACTAAACGACCGGACGGCAACCTGAAAATGACTTACCGCAACAGTCCAATACGGAGCGGTCACGCGGCTTCATGCACTTTTCCTGGCTGAAAAAAGTTATATTGCAACAAACTTAAGTCCTTTAGGATTGAAGGTCGCCGACCGCTGATCCTGTTTGGTAGTTGTAAGCCTGACTGCGTAAAGATGTAGTGGCCAGCTGGTTGTGGAGTGGTATACGCGGTCGAACCGCATTGGCCGCTGCAAGTTGGGAAAAGGCAAAGATTGATCAAATAAGGGGCAAAATAGTGTCGTGGTTAGCCGCTGCTCCGTCGTTCTTTTGTGTGACCAACTATACCTAACCTGTTTGTATAATGATTGCCTGGTCTGACATGCGATTGCGCTATACACTTCTTACGGCCACCGTTGGTTTGTTTGGCGCTTCGGTCTGGCTCACCGCCTGTAACTCATCGGTCGACAAACCGGCTGAGCTGGTAGCCGCCGAAGCCAACCTGCCCGAAAAGGTAGATTATAACCTGCACGTTAAACCGATTCTCTCAGACCGGTGCTTTGCCTGTCACGGGCCGGATAAAGCCAAGCAGCAGGCCGGGCTTCGGCTCGATACGCCCGAAGGCGCCTACGAGGCCCTGGCCGAAAGTGGTAAGAAAGCCATTGTGCCGGGTAGCCTGGGTAGTAGCGAACTGTTCCACCGAATCATAAGTACCGATCCCGATTACGTGATGCCCACGCCCGAGTCGAACCTGACGCTCAGTGTGGAAGAGAAAGCCCTGCTGGCCCGGTGGATCGAGCAGGGCGCCGAATACAAAGAACACTGGTCGTTGATTCCCCCGGCTCAGGTAGCGGTACCTAAACTGGAGAACGACAGCTGGAGCCGCAATGAGATTGACCGGTTCGTGCTGGCCAAACAACGCGACAGGAAGCTAAGTCCGGCGCCCGAAGCCGACAAAACCACGCTCATTCGGCGGGTAACGCTGGACCTGACCGGCCTGCCGCCCACACCGGCGGAGGTCGATGCGTTTCTGGCCGACAGAAGCCCCAATGCCTACGAAAAAGTGGTGAACCGGCTGCTTAAAAGCCCTCACTACGGCGAACGGCAGGCCGTTGAATGGCTCGATGTGGCTCGATATGCCGACACTCATGGCTACCAGGACGACGGGCTACGTACCATGTGGCCGTATCGCGACTGGGTTATCCGGGCCTATAACCGAAATCTGAGTTTCGACCGATTTATTACCTGGCAGCTGGCCGGCGACCTGTTGCCCGCGCCGAAAAGCGAGGCCGAACGGCGCGAACGGCTTATTGCTACGGCTTTCAACCGAAATCACCAGCAGAGCCAGGAAGGGGGTATCGTAGACGAAGAGTACCGGGTCGAGTATGTCGCCGACCGGACCAATACCTTCGGCAAAGCCATGCTGGGGCTAACCGTCGAGTGCGCCCGTTGCCATGATCACAAGTATGACCCTATCAGTCAGAAGGACTATTATTCGCTGTTTGCGTTCTTTAACAGCAACAATGACCGGGGGCAGATTCCGTACAATGGCGAAGCCGCGCCGACCATTACCCTAACCAAACCCGAAACGGAAGCCAAACTGAAATTCATCCGCGAAAAGCTAACGCCGATCCGGCAAAAAATTAACCCCAACCGCTCCGATTATCAGCAGCGTTTTGGGCAATGGCTCAGCAAAGCCCGGCAGCAACCGCTGTCGTCGGCCGATTCGGGCCTGATTGCGCATTATACCTTCGATGAAGCGGACCGGACCGATATCAGCGCGTTTGTAAAAGCCCAGGCCGAAAAGAAAAAGCTGGAGGAAGCGAAACGGAAAGCCGACGAGGCCCGGGGTAAACCGAAAAAGGCGGAAGCAAAACCGGTAGCCAAACGAAAAACAAAAGAAGAACTCTGGAAAGACCCCAGAAACGCATTTGCCAACACGGTCAATGATACTTTGCCAGCCCGGCTCGGGGGCGACCCCGACAAAGTGCCCTATGCGGTGGCGGGGCGCTTCGGTAAGGCCCGCTTTCTGCCAGGCGACAGTTTCATTGAATTACCGTGGGATTTCGGTGCTTTTGAACAGAATCAGCCGTTTACGGTGAGCAGCTGGTTCAACCTGGCCAAGCCCAATATGGCGCTCACCCTTCTGGGGCGCACGACCGGTCCGATGGATGGCCAGCGTGGCTACCAACTCGACCTGCTCGCCGACGGACGGCTCAAGCTGACCTTCAGCCACGTATGGCCCGCTAATGCTATCGATCTGGAGTCGGTCGACAAGGTGCCGGTTCGTCAGTGGTTTCAGGTCGCCTTCGCCTACAATGGCCTGGGCCGCGCTGATGGAATTACGGTGTACCTGAACGGCCAACCGATGCGCACCCGGGTCATCGCCGATAACCTGATCCACAGTATGGTATACGGGAAAGACCGTACCCACTGGGCTCAGCATGCGTTCTATGTGGGGCGGATGCACGACTATTTCTATAAGGATTTTGCGGTCGACGAACTGCGGATTTACGACCGCTGTCTCACGCCGATCGAAATGCCCAAACTGGCAGGTCAGCCCGACGCGTTGGCGGCTGCGCTCCGTACGCCCGACTCGCAACGGACAGCCGCTCAGCGGGCGGGGCTGTATACGTATTACGTAACGGCGCAGGACCCGGTGTACCGGTCCGAATATGCCAAAGCCATGCAGCTACGGGGCGAAGAACTGATGCTGTATACCAATCAGGATCAGGTTATGATTATGCAGGAGCGGTCGGTACCGCGGGTAACTCACCTGCTGAAGCGGGGTGCCTACGACGCTCCTGGCGAGGTAGTAACGCCCAACGTGCTGCACAGTCTGGAGCCGATGCCGAACGATATGCCCAAAAACCGGCTGGGTCTGGCTCAGTGGCTGTTGATGCCCGAGAATCCGCTCTTTAGCCGCGTTGTGGTGAACCGGGTCTGGCAGCAGTATTTCGGGCAGGGGCTGGCCAGAAACAGCGATGACTTTGGCAACCAGGGCGCCCTCCCAAGCCATCCGGAATTACTCGACTGGCTGGCCATACGATTCCGCGAAGGAAGCGGGCCTGCGTCAGACCGCTGGAACATGAAAGCCCTGCACAAGCTGATCGTTATGTCGGCTACGTACCGGCAGTCGTCGGTAACGTCGGAGAAGGTGCGCGAGATTGATCAGGACAACACCTTTCTGACGCGCGGCCCGAGCTACCGGATGAGCGCCGAGCAGGTGCGCGATAATGCCCTGGCTGCGAGTGGTCTGCTAAACTGTCGGGTTGGCGGACCGAGCGTCCGGCCCTACCAGCCGTCGGGCATTTGGGAGGCTCTGGCCACCCGAAATACGGTTAGCTACGTGCAAAACCACGGCGACAGTCTGTATCGTCGCTCGATGTATACGATCTGGAAACGAAGTTCGCCCCCGCCTATGATGCTCAACTTCGATGCGGCTGAACGACATACCTGCATCGTAAAACGGCAAAAGACCAGCACGCCCCTGCAGGCGTTGGTCACCCTGAACGATCCGCAGTTTGTGGAAGCGGCCCGGGTGCTGGCGCAGAAGAAGGCAGCGAACGGACAAACAACCGGACAGGCCATCAGCGAGTGCTTCAAAGCTGTAGTCAGCCGGCAGCCCCGACCCGGAGAGCTTACGCTGATGCAACAGCTGTACGACGAAGAACTGACTGATTTTCGGAAGAACCCCGGCCGCGCCAGGGAGCTGCTGTCGGTTGGCGAATACCCGCTCAACAAAGCGCAGAACCCGGCCGAACTGGCCGCTCTGACGATGGTAGCCAGTACGATCATGAATTTCGACGAAGCGATTATAAAACGGTAAAAGCCAGTGGCCCGGGGGCACGAAACAGGCTGATCCGGCGCCATCTCATACTATGGATATTCAGGACCAATTGCATGATCAGCTGAGCCGCCGAAACTTTCTGGGGCAGAGCAGCGCGGGGTTAGGAACCATTGCGCTGGCGTCGTTGCTGAACCCGGCCAATCTGTTTGGGGGTACGTCGATGGGTGACAATCCGGCCGTGGGTAAGCCGCATTTCGCGCCCAAAGTGAAGCGGGTGATCTACCTGTTTCAGAGTGGGGCGCCGTCGCAGCTCGAACTGTTCGATTACAAGCCGCGGCTCGAAACCATGTGGGGGCAGGACCTGCCCGAGTCGGTTCGGAAAGGACAGCGCCTGACGGGGATGACGGCTGGCCAGAGCCGGTTTCCGCTGGCGGCCTCGAAATACAAATTTGCGCAGTATGGTCCCGGTCAGATGACCATCAGCGAACTCCTGCCCCATACGGCCCGTATCGCGTCAGACCTGACGTTTATCAAGTCGATGCATACCGAGGCCATCAACCACGACCCGGCCGTTACGTTTTTTCAGACCGGGAGTCAGCAGGCCGGCCGACCCAGCTTTGGGTCCTGGATCAGTTACGGGCTGGGGTCCGACAACCAGAACCTGCCAGCGTTTGTGGTACTGCTCAGCAAGGGTCGTGACGGTGATCAGCCGCTCTATGCTAAACTCTGGAGCAACGGCTTCTTGCCCTCCGTACATCAGGGGGTTGTGTTTCGGTCGGGTCCCGATCCGGTCTATTACCTCAACAACCCGCCCGGCATTGATAAAACCAGTCGGCGCCGTATGCTCGATTACCTCGGTAAGATGCATCAGGAGCAGTTCAAACACGTACTCGATCCTGAAATCAACAACCGGATGGCTCAGTACGAGATGGCTTACCGGATGCAAACCTCCGTGCCCGAAACGCTCGACATCTCGAAAGAACCCGACTATATCTTCGACATGTACGGGCCCGACAGCCGGAAGCCGGGTACGTTTGCTGCCAACTGCCTGCTGGCCCGCAAGCTAGTCGAGAAAGACGTTAAGTTCGTTCAGCTGTATCACCAGGGCTGGGATCAGCACGGTAACCTGCCCAACGATATCAAGATCCAGACGAAAAGCGTTGATCAGCCATCGGCCGCGCTCATTATGGACCTCAAACAACGCGGCCTGCTCGACGATACGCTGGTTATCTGGGGTGGTGAGTTCGGACGGGGTGCCTACTCGCAAGGTAAACTCACCCGCGACAACTACGGCCGCGACCACCACCCGCGCGCTTTCTCGATCTGGATGGCCGGGGCCGGTGTGAAAAAAGGAATGGTCTACGGCCAGACCGACGATTTCGGCTATAACGTGGTTAACCAGCCCGTTCATGTGCACGATTTTCAGGCCACCGTATTGCACCTGCTGGGTGTCGATCATGAAAAACTGACGTTCAAGAGCCAGGGACGCCGGTATCGCCTGACCGATGTGCACGGCAAGGTAGTGAAACCTATACTTGCTTGACCGACAGGTGATAATGTTCAGTTTTTGGTGCTTTTAAACGCGGGCAGAAATCCGTAAACCGAGCCAATAGACCTAAAAGGTTCTGAGAAACCTTTTAGGTCTTGCTATTTTTGCGCCATGCTACAACAACTTGAAACGTGGATACGCGCCCTGATTCGGTGGGCAGGTTACCAGCCCAATCGTGATTTGTCGGGATGGGTGCTGCTAGTTTCAGCTGTGCTGCTGGGGCTGGCCGTAGATCTGGTTGTGACGCAGGTTATTCGGTTCGTGAACCGGCGCCGATCGTTCAAGACGCTGCTTCTGCTGCGTACGCACGTGCGCTGGGCGTTCTGGGTATTTGTGCCTTCTTTGTTTTTCTTACTGGCCACCAACATTCAGTCGGCGCGTTTTCTGCGTCGGCATCCCGTTGCCGATAAGTCGGCCGAAGTGCTGTTTCTGGTGGCGAGTACGTGGCTGGCGGTGCAGTTGCTCAAGTTTGGGGAGTTGTTCCTGATTCGGCAGTATGATACCACCCAGGATGTGAACCTGTCGCAGCGCAAGTTTGTGACGCAGGTTCGCTTTGCCCGCCGAATACTGGCCATTGGGGTTGTGATCATTGGTACCTCGCTGCTGCTGATCTCCTTCCAGGGCAGCCGGAAAGTGGGCCTGAGCGTACTGACGTCGGCCGGGGTGGTGTCGGTACTGATTGGTTTTGCGGCCCAGAAAACGCTGGCCAATCTGCTGGCCGGGGTTCAGATCGCTTTCAACCAGCAAATCCGGCTCGACGATGCCGTGGTGGTCGAGAAGGAGTGGGGGCGCATTGAAGAGATTAACCTGACCAGCGTTATTGTGCGGCTCTGGGACCGTCGTCGGCTTATTCTGCCCATCACCTATTTCGTTGAAACACCGTTCGAGAACTGGACCCGCTCCGATGCCTCCATTACCGGGGCCGTATTTCTCTACCTGGATTATAACGTACCGGTCGACAAGATCCGGGAGAAAGCCCGCGAGCTGACCGAGGCTAATCCGCTCTGGAGTGGCGATTCGTTTGCCGTTCAGGTGACGGATACCCAGCCAACCTGCATCGTGGTACGGGTGCTCGTATCGGCCCGCGATGCGCCATCGGCTTTCGACCTGCGTTGCTACCTGCGCGAGCAGCTCATTGCGTTTGTCCGGGATGAATACCCGCAGAGTTTGCCCCAGACCCGCCTGATGCTCAGCGAAGAGCTGAAGCCCAAAGCGTAGCGCTGCCATGTAGAGACGCAACCGCCCGGCCTTTAGGTTTGTCAGACGATACTATTCCAAGAATGGAGTAGCTTGCTGGCAAGTAAAACGGACTGGCACGTCCTACCGCCCGGCTGGGAGTTAGACCCATGGGCCGATTCAGAGGCCAGTCCGGATTGCTTGCTTAGACTCGAATAGAAATGCGGGTTGGCAGACCCATTAGAAAGGTATCGAGAAAACAGCAAGCTCATTGTTCAACCCAAAAATAAGCTATTTCATGGACGTACAGTATTACATTGGCATCGATGTATCGAAGGCTACGCTTGATTGGGCAGTTTTCAATGGTAAAACAATTGTCTTACAGACTCAGTCCCTGAACTCGGTTGCTGCTATCAAGGCTACCATCAAAGCACTTAAAGCCTTGCCTGGCTTTATCACTATCCAATCGGTATTTTGCCTCGAACATACAGGCGTGTACAATGCCCATATTCTTGATCAGTTGGTGGCTCATCAATTACCGACTTGGTTAGAAAGCAGTCTACACATCAAGCAGGCCGGTGGCTTACAACGGGGCAAGAGTGATAGTCTCGACGCCCAACGGATTGCCGAGTATGCCTATCGTTTCCGGGATCGTATGCGGTTGTGGCAACCACCCCGCCAATTACTCCAGGAACTAGTCATACTCAGCGCTTTACGACAGCGACTCTTGTTGGTTCGGCAACAGTTACAAGTGCCTGTTAATGAGCAAGCCGCCTTTGCATCAGCCAAACTTCAGAAGCAGCTGACTCGCCATTGCCAAGCATCTTTGAAGTCAATCAATGCAGATTTAGAGCAGGTCAATCGGCAGATGGATGAACTGATCCACCAAGACCAACAGCTTCATGAGCTCTTCAAGTTGATGACGTCTATCCTGGAGTTGGCCCAGCTGTTGCAACCGAAGTCATTCTGGCTACCGACGAATTTAAGAACTTCGCGGAGCCTAAAAAGCTGGCTTGTCATGCCGGTGTGGCTCCCTTTGAGCACAGCTCGGGTAGTAGCATTCGCGGGCGCAGTCGAGTCAATCAACATGCTCGTAAACGCCTGAAGTTTTTGTTTCATTTAGCAGCTATGTCTGCTATACGGGTCAAGGGGGAGTTACAAACTTACTATCAACGGAAAGTGGCCGAAGGCAAGAACAAGATGTCAATACTAAACGCGGTTCGTAATAAGCTTATCCACCGCATCTGTGCCGTCGTAAAGCGAAAGCAGAAATATGACATTTTTTATCCCCTATCATTTGTTTAAACCATAGAAATCGGCCCGGCCTTTGCGTCTCCTGTCCGGATGGTTTTGTTGCTGTCGCGTATGAGACGCGAAGGGCCGCGTCTCTACATCCGACGACCTGTTCCTTATGGTTTAGCCTAAACGCAGTTGGGCGGACAGGCTGTGTTCTACAGCCTGTCCGCCCAACACCCGTCAGAACGGTTATTAAACGTTCACGTCTTCGAGCTCTTCCTGCCGTACGGGCTGGCCAAGCAGCGTAGCGAAACGGTTGATGTTGAAGGTCGGCTCGAACCAGACCTCACCCATAACGGGATGTTTCACCGGTACATCGGGGTTCTGAATCTCGTTCAGCAGGACGCCCGTGTCGCCGGTTGTGTGACGCTTCACCTGCCGGATCGTGTAGAGTTGATCCTGCTTGGGGGTCTGTATGCCAAACTCGGCATAAAAGGCCAGCACCGGTGCCGGAAACTTATCGTTCGTGCAAATGACTTCCATAGCTTTATTGAGGTATACTGATCAAGTGACAATGACTCATCGTCTGTTGATCAGTATACATTATCTGCGTAAAGTTTGTTCAATCCAGCAGTCCGCCCAGCTGACCCAGCACCGAGCCGCTTTCCTTATTGGCCTGCCCACCGCCCGGCGATAAACGCTGAACCAGTTTCGAGATCGGCATGCTCTGAATCCAGACCTTGCCTGAGCCGCGCAGGGTAGCCAAAAATAAGCCCTCCCCGCCAAAGATCATACTCTTAAGCCCGCCCGACCGCTGAATGTCGAAGCTCACGCTTGGCTCGAAACCCACTACGCAGCCCGTATC
Source organism: Spirosoma lacussanchae (assembly GCF_005870035.1). Lineage (GTDB taxonomy): Bacteria > Bacteroidota > Bacteroidia > Cytophagales > Spirosomataceae > Spirosoma > Spirosoma lacussanchae. Next base: position 47,153 of record NZ_SWJG01000001.1, read on the forward strand.
GACGCGGAGCTGCTCGTTATTCAGCGTCCGCTCAATAACGACGCCACCGGCGTGGATGAACGCCATTCCGTCGCCCTGTACTTTCTGAAGAATGAACCCCTCACCACCGAAGAAGCCTGCGCCCAGTTTCTGGTTGAGGTGAATACTGAGCCGGGTGCCGAGGGCCGCACATAAAAACGCGTCTTTCTGTACGATAACGGTATTGCCAAAGACGTTGGCCAGGTTCAGCGGCATAACCGTGCCGGGATAGGGAGCCGCGAAGGTAACCTTCCGCTTGCCGCTGCCCCGGTTTGTAAAGTGTGTCATGAACAGCGACTCCCCCGTAATTAGCCGCGAGCCGGCCTGAAAGAGCTTACCCATAAACCCCTGGTCGGGCTGCGAGCCGTCGCCCATTTTGGTTTCGAACTGGATGCCGTCTTCCATGTATAGCATGGAGCCTGCTTCGGCAATGACGGTTTCGTTCGGGTCAAGTTCGATTTCGACGATCTGGATGTCTTCGCCGATGATTTTGTAGTCAATTTCGTGAGAGTACATACTGCGTTGATAGTTTCAGGTCTCGGTGATCTATGGACGAAAACTACAGAAAGCTGCGCATTTGGCCGGTGATATTTCTGACTAACGGCCAAAAAAAAGTCCGACCGGGCATTTTTGCCAGTCGGACTTTTTTGAGTGAGCGTCTATACGACCACCTGGTCAGGTAGCCTAGCGGGTATTGATGTCGTCGGGCAGGTCGTTATCCGACTCGTCGAAGAGAGTATCGTCGTCTTTGGCTTTCTCATCGGCATCGTCGGCCTGCGGATCGCCCTTCAGGTTGAGGTCGGTGCGGTGCCGCAGCTTCTTATCATCCACGGTCCGGTTCAGAAACTGGTTGATACGATCAATATCGAAACTCGTCGTGATCTCACCGAACGAGTTGATCTGAATGTCGAACCCTTCCAGTTCTTTATGAACGCGGGGTTTTTCGTTTTCGTCGGGGTTGGGTTTTTTCTTAGCCATAGCCGGGTGATGCGTTGCCAATTTGTATACAACTGAAAAAAGGGGGGGAGGGTTAGGTTACCTTCGCCCCCGTGAGGCAATCTACCGCGCAAGCGTTTGCAAGGCCTGCTTCAGCCGACTAACGGTTTCGTCTTTTCCGATGATTTCCATCGTCAGCATCAGGTCTGGTCCGGCGCCTGAACCGGTCAGGGCTACGCGCATGGCCTGCATGATTTTCCCCTGCTTGATACCCGCCTGAGTCATGGTGTCGGCTAGCAGATGTTTGATGTCATCGGCCACAAACGGACCTTCATACGCCAGCAGCGCGTCGTAAAAGGCCGTTGCGGCCCGGATGGCATCGTCGTTCCATTTGGCGGCCACGATGGCTTCGTCGTAGGTAGCAGGCGCGTTGAAGATCGTGGCGGCTTCACCGTAGATTTCGTGGGCAAAGTTGACACGGCCTTTCAGCAGGGCCACAATCTTTTCGGCTTTTTCGGGCGGACAGTCGTAGCCGGCGGCTTCGGCCTGTTGCTGAACGGCGGGGGCCAGCTCAGCGTCGGGCCGGAGCCGGATATACTGGTGGTTGAACCATTGCGCTTTCTGGATATCGAAGCGCGCACCGGCTTTGTGGACCTGGGCCAGATCGAAGCTGGCAATCAGCTCATCCATCGTGAACAGCTCCTGCTCGGTACCGGGGTTCCAGCCCAGCAGGGCCAGAAAGTTGATAGTCGCTTCGGGCAGGTAGCCATCTTCCCGGAACCCCCGCGCCACCTGTCCCGTAGCGGGGTCGGTCCACTGTAGCGGGAAAATCGGGAAGCCACCCAGGTCAGCGTCGCGCTTGCTGAGTTTTCCGTTGCCTTCGGGCTTGAGCAGCAGCGGCAGGTGAGCAAACTGCGGCATGGTATCCTCCCAGCCCAGGTACCGATACAGCAGCACGTGCAGCGGGGCCGACGGCAGCCACTCTTCGCCCCGGATCACGTGGGTGATGCCCATCAGGTGATCGTCGACGATGTTGGCCAGGTGGTAGGTAGGCAGGCCATCTGACTTCAGCAGCACTTTGTCATCGATAGCCGACGAGTGAACATTGACCCAGCCCCGGATCAGGTCGTTGAGCCGCACTTCTTCTTTGCGGGGGGTCTTGAGCCGGATTACGTACGGCTCACCAGCATCAATGCGGGCGCGAACCTCGTCGGCCTTCAGCGTAAGCGAGTTGCGCATCTGCATCCGCGTAATGGCGTTGTACTGGGCCGCGGGTGCATTGGCCGCTTCGAGCCGCTGGCGCATGGCATCCAGCTCGTCGGCCGTGTCGAAGGCGTAGTAGGCTTTGCCTTCGTCGACCAGCCGTTGGGCTTCCTGCTGGTATATGTCGCGCCGTTCTGACTGGCGGTAAGGCGCGTGTGGACCACCAACGCCCTGGCCTTCGTCGATCTGGATACCTGCCCAGGCCAGGGCATCGAGAATGTATTGTTCCGCTCCCGGCACGAACCGGTTCTGATCGGTATCTTCAATGCGGAGCAGCATCTGGCCCCCCATTTTGCGGGCAAATAAATAATTATAGAGTGCGGTACGCACCCCACCAATGTGCAGCGGGCCAGTAGGGCTGGGTGCAAACCGTACGCGAACAGATTTTGACATGATATATTGGGGGAGGAAGACATAACAGCCAGAAAACCGGAATCAGCCGCAAGGCCAGCCCGATTCGGCTCGTTGAATATATCCTCTAGTTAGTCAACAGCAATGACAGAGATTTCGACGTTTACATCTTTAGGCAGGCGGGCTACTTCAACGGTTTCGCGGGCGGGGTGGTAGGGCGAATCGGTATCACCGGCAAAAAACTCGCCGTATACCTCGTTGATCGCTGCGAAGTTATTCATGTCTTTGACGAAGATGCTCGTTTTGACGATGTTACCGTACGAGAGCCCGGCCGCCTGCAGAATAGCCCCGATGTTCTCCATTACCTGCCGGGTTTCGGCCCGGATGTCGCCCAGCGGAGCCAGCTCAATGGCTACCTGGCCTGATACGTACAGGGTTCCGCCCCCGGCTGCCGGCTTCACGAGAATCGCCTGGCTATACGGCCCGATGGGTGCAGGGGCCTTATCGGTATAAACAATTTGCTTGGTCATACTTGTTAGTAGATGGTTAACAGTCGATTGTGGCTCGTCAGGTAGGGCGGTACTGTCAGTACAGGCTACCGACGATCGTGCGGGCGCGCCAGCATCGACTATTTTTGCAAAGTTACGACCGCTTGGGCGGTCCGACAAACCACCGTATGGCTGACCGACATCTTATCATCTTCGTAAAAAACCCGGTTCCGGGTACGGTTAAAACGCGAATTGCCCGCACCGTTGGCAACGAACGGGCGGTGCAGGTATACCGGCATCTACTACAGCATACTCAGCAGATTACACGGCTGCTCCCCTGGCAGCGGGTGGTATACTACGGCGATTTTATCAACAGCAACGACGGCTGGAACGGCTATCAGAAACGACTACAGCATGGCCGCGACCTTGGCGAACGCATGCTGGCCGCTTTTCGGGAGCAGTTTGCCGAAGGCGCCAGGCAGGTAGTCATCATCGGCAGCGACTGCCTGGCCATCACCACCGATCACCTGCGGCAGGCTTTCTCGGTTCTCGACGAGGCCGATGTGGTGATCGGTCCCGCTACCGACGGGGGGTATTATCTGCTGGGTATGAATACATTGCATCCGTTTCTGTTCGAGGATATGCCCTGGAGCCAGCCTGAACTTCGGCAGCGCACCGAACTGACCCTGCAGCAAAACAACCTGACGTTCGAGCGGTTAGAAGAACTAACCGACATTGATGAGTGGTCGGATTATGAACGGGTATCCAGTACATAGCATGACAACGTGGAAAGACTTTTTAGTGAATGCATCCGCCGATGCCGAGCTGCATTTTGATCGGTTGAAGAACCGCCTGTTCGGACGGCTCGATGCCAAAAAACCCTACAAAATCGTGTATTACCGGGGCTTCGGAAGCCCGTCGGCCGTGTACCTGAAAGGCCGTGTGCTGCGCGAACGCGACCTGTCTACCCCGTCGGATAATGACACGTTCTGGCAGAATCTGGTCGCTACCTATCAGCGGTTCGAGAGCGACGAGGTGCCGGGCGTAACCGTCCGCGTAGAAGCATTCGGGCAGGCCTACACCACCCAGACTGACGAAGAAGGTTATTTTGAGGTGACGGTCAACCCGCCCAACGATCTGCTGATGGCCTACCCCGGCCGGGTCTGGTTTCCGGTGCGGTACGCACTCGATGACATTGTGCAGCCCGACACCCGGGAGCCGGTCGTGAAAGAGGGGCATTTGATGGTGTCGCCCCCGTTCAGTCAGTTTGGGGTCATCTCCGACATTGACGATACGGTGCTGGTTACGGGCGCCACGAGCATTCTGCAAACGGCCCGGCTTACGTTTCTGGGTAATGCCTATACCCGGCTTCCGTTTGCGGGGGTAGCCGCATTTTACCGGGCTCTGCAGAGCGGCCCTGTCACGACCCTCTTCAACCCGATCTACTATGTGTCGAGTAGTCCCTGGAACCTGTATGATCTGCTGATCGATTTTTTTCGGATACAAGGCATTCCGAAAGGGCCGATTCTGCTGCGCGACCTGGGCCTTGATCCTGCGCTGCTGGCCTCGTCGAGTCACCATACCCATAAGCTGGCCATGATCCGGAAAGTACTGGATGTGAACCCCCAGCTGACATTTGTGCTCATCGGCGACAGTGGACAGCAAGACCCCGAAATTTACACCCAGGTCGTTCGTGACAATCCGGGCCGCATCCGGGCCATCTACATCCGCGATGTTACGCCCGAAACCCGCGACGCTTCCGTGCGCGAGCTGATCCGCACTGCCGAGTCGCATCAGGTGCCGATGCTGCTCGTGTCAGATACCGTGGCGGCTGCCGAACATGCGGCCTCCCTGGGGCTGATCGACCCCGACACCATCCCCGAAATCAGGGCCGACCGCCGGGCTGATGCGGAGGGATAAGAATAGTAAGTTAGTAGCGTTAAGTATAGAAGACGGGTTGATTACCTTTATTGCTTTGTTTACGCTTAACGCTACTTATTTCTCGTGCAAAGACGCGCTGCTCTTCAACAACTGGCCGTAACGGTCGGCGGATTCATCAGCCTGCCAGCCTGGGCAAACGGCTGGAATGCCACTACGGTTCGGTCTTCTTCCGGCCTATTATCGGCTCCGCAGGATGAGCTGCTGGCCATCGTTGTGGACACCATCATTCCCGAAACCGATACGCCGGGGGCCAAAGCTCTGGGCGTTCATTCGTTCCTGCAGAAAGTAGTAGCTGACTGCTACGAGCCCAAAGCCGCCGAGACGCTGAAACAGGGTCTGGCCGCTACGGAGGCTGTGGCCCGGCAGACCTACAGCCGTTCGTTCGGCGAGTGTGACACGCCCCAGCGGATCGACGTGCTCAAACGCCTGGATCAATCGGCAGAGCAAGCCCAGAAAGATTTCTACAAACTGGTCAAGGGGCTGACCATCCGGGGCTATACCAGCTCGGAGTACGTCATGACCAACCTGACCAAGTACGAAATGGTACCGGGCCGTTACCACGGTTGTGTGCCGGTGCCTGCCCAAGCAATTTCCCAAACCAAATAAAAGTATTGTCGACGTATGTCTTATTTGAATATTGATGCGCAGGCAGCCAATACCTACGATGCCATTGTGGTTGGTTCGGGAATCAGTGGTGGCTGGGCGGCTAAAGAATTGACGGGTAAAGGACTTCGGACGCTGGTACTGGAGCGCGGCCGTGATGTGCAGCACGTGACGGATTATCCAACTACGATGATGAACCCCTGGGAGTTTGAGCACCGGGGCCAGCTGCCGCGCGAGATCAAAGAACAGAACCCGATTATCAGCAAGTGCTACGCCTTTTACGAAGGGTCGACTCACTTCTTCGTTAAAGATGCCGAACACCCGTATGTGCAGGAGAAACCCTTCGACTGGATTCGGGGCTATCAGGTGGGTGGCAAGTCGCTGATGTGGGCGCGGCAAACCCAGCGCTGGAGCGATTTCGACTTTCAGGGACCAGTCCGCGACGGGTTCGCCGTTGACTGGCCGATTCGCTACGCCGATCTGGCCCCGTGGTACACCTACGTAGAAAAGTTTGCCGGCATTACGGGCAACAAAGACGGACTGCCGCAACTGCCCGATGGCGAGTTTCTGCCTCCGCATGAGTGGAACTGCGTAGAAAAGCACTTCAGCGAGCAGATGGCGAAGCGCTACCAGAACAGCCGGCCCGTGATCATGGGTCGGGCGGCTCATATCACCCAGCCCAAGCCGATTCACCTGCAACAGGGCCGGGCACAGTGTCAGCATCGGACCATCTGCGAGCGGGGCTGTCCGTTCGGCGGCTACTTCAGCAGCAACTCCAGCACCCTGCCCTGGGCGGCTAAAACCGGCAAAATGACCCTCCGGCCCCACTCGGTCGTTCATTCGATCATCTACGACGAGAAAAAAGGCAAGGCAACCGGGGTGCGGGTCATCGACGCCAACACGAAGCAGATGACCGAGTTTTATGCCCGTGTTATCTTCATAAACGCTGCCGCGCTGAATACCAACCTCATCCTGCTGAACTCGACCTCGGGCCGCTTTCCGAACGGGCTGGGTAACGACAGTGGCGTGCTGGGTAAGTACGTAGCGTTTCATAACTACCGGGCCGGTGTATCGGGCGAATACGATGGCTTCCTGGATTCGACCACCGATGGACGCCGTCCGAACAGCCCCTACATTCCACGCTTCCGCAACGTTATGAAGCAGGAAACCGACTTCCTGCGTGGCTACGCGGCTGGCTTCTCGGCTGGTCGAATCTCGCGTACCAATCAGGACGGGTTGGGGGCCGATCTGAAAACGGGCCTGCTGAACCCAACGCTGGGCGGCTGGCACGTAGGTTCTCACATGATGGGCGAAACCATTCCGAAAGAAAGCAACTACGTAGCCCTCGATTCCGCGCAGAAAGATCCGTTCGGTATTCCGCAACTGAAGATTTCGGTGGCTTACGACGATAACGACGATAAAATGGTGAAGGATTACCTGGAGCAGATGACTGAAATGTTCACAGCTGCCGGCTTCACCAACATCCGCACCCGCGACGACAAACGAAACCCCGGCCTCGACATCCACGAGATGGGCGGTGCCCGGATGGGAAAAGACCCGAAAACATCGATCCTGAACAAGTGGAATCAGATGCACGCGGTCAAAAACGTATTCGTGACCGACGGCGCCAGCATGACCTCTACCTCTACGCAAAACCCGTCGTTGACCTACATGGCCATGTCGGCCCGCTCGGTAGACTATGCCGTGAAAGAAATGAAGCGGCAGAGCCTGTGAGCACGCTATATACACGAAAGCCCCGACACGATGGTATGGTGTCGGGGCTTTCGGCATGGTAGGGCTGCTGCGTGCTGGTCATACGCCTGCTACCATAGCTTTCATCTTCTGAAACGCGGTTTTGGCGACGGTATCGGCGGGCTGGGCGTAGTAGGTTTTGTTGAACACTTCCAGCGACAGCACGATAGGCCGGGTCGGGTCCTTGATCACGCGCAGGGTGTCGCGAATGGGCGCTACGCCATCGCCGGGAAAAACGCGGTCGGCGTCGGTGATGGCTTCGCGGCTGAGGTTGGCCGGGTAATCGTTAACGTGAAAGACCTCGATAGCTGGTTTCCCGACGAATGGCAGGCCAGCCGGTGCCGATCCGCCTTTGTAGAGGTGGTAAATGTCGAGCAGCACCCGCGCCGACGGATGGCCGCTTTCCAGGGCCACGTACATGACTTCGCTGAGTTTATTCAGGTTTCGGGAAAAGCCCCAAAGCTCCAGTTGCGGCACTACGCCGGTCTGGTCGCCCAGGTCGAGAATGGCCCGGTAGCGTTCGGCAGCCCGGCGCAGATCGACCAGCGGAGCGTCAGGACCCTGTACGCCAATGGAGGGCGCAGCGGTGCGTTTACATCCGATCTGAGCCAGCAGCTCCATTTCGCGTTTCAGCTGGTCGAGGCCTTTGGCGCGGGCGCTGGCGTCGTCAACGAGCCAGGGCGCGAAGCCAATCGTATTTTCGACGGTTATGCCGAGGTCGCTCAAGAGCTTCCGGGCGTCGGCGGGGGAGTGGCTTTTGAGGTAGTCCTGGTAGGTGTCCATCCAGATCTCTACCGATCGGAAACCGGCTTTTGAGGCCGTTTCCAGTTCTTTCACGAACCCCAGCTTATGGCCCCGGATGGTGCTCATGTTCAGACAAAGCGTAAACGGAGCCGCCGGTGCAGTGTTGGTCGGTGAAGAATCTGCCTTATCTGCCAGTTCAGGTGCCGACCGGACCGGTTTGGGAAGAAGCGAGGCTCCTGCCGAAGCGGCCAGGGCAGTAATCGTTTGACGACGGGTCAGAGACATGATGAGTGAGTCGGTTGTTTCAGGGGTTGACCGGGAAACCCCGCGCCAACCCCTGAAACAAAGCTACAGAAGCGGTTCTTTTACTTCTGTGTCGAACACCCCCGTCAGGACCTGCCCGTTGCGTTTGACCTGCACCCAGATGCGGTAATGCCCGGCCCGCGGAAAGGCGTACGGAAACTCGACCATATTGTTGACGGCCATTTTGTGGTCCATAGCCGGCATACCGGCCATCAGCAGCTTGTTTTTCTCCGCATCGGGAAGTGTATTGAGCCGGGCTACGTAGCGGTCGATACTGTCGCGGAACTGGTTGGCGTCGGGGTAGCGGAACGTGCGGGCGGTATCGGCCAGGCGACCTACAAACGAGCCTTCGGCGGCCATCGAGTAGGTGCCGACCGGGTGCAGGTGGATGTATACCGTACCGTCGGAGCGCAGAATGGCTGCGTGCCCACTCATGCCCAGATACGGCTCCAGCGCCACAGCTTTACCCTGCGCATTGGCTACGGCAAACTTCAGGGTATAGAGCTTACCGGCGTCCAGCACCGACTGCGGCTTATCCATCCAGATCATCGACGAACCATCGGTCAGTTTCATACGGGCACCGGGCTTGCCACAAACCACCATAGTGTTGTCGAGGTGCGGCACCCCTTCGGCCCCGGCCTTGATGCCCATCGGGTTTGCCACGAGCCAGCTATCGTCTGGATCTGACGGCGCCGTGGCGGCAGCGGTCGGTGCTGATCCGGCAATAGTGATGGTATCGGTCAGGGTTTCGGTGAAGCCCGACCGGAACACGATGTCGGAGTAGAGCAGATACCGTCCGGCCGGGAGCGCAGGTAAGCTGGCTTCGTAGGTCAGTGAGTCGCGCCGACTGGGATGGAGGTGGGCAAAGGCCTCGAGCCCCGGCATCCGGACCAGAAAGGTGTGCATCAGCTTGCCATGGTCGGGCAGTACGTAACTCAGCAGCCGTTTTTTCTGCCAGTTCTGGCCGAAGCCGGTCGTGTCGATCCGGATCGATAGCCGTTGTGTCCCGTTGGCGGGGGTGACGCTGGTCAGAATGGACGTTGGCCGGTAAAGCTGCTGGTCCTTATAGATCTCGGCTTCGCTGGTCCACCAGCTTCGCCAGCCGGTCAGCAGCAGGGCCAACACCAACGTGCCAGCGCCCATACCTACCAGTCTACGGCGGCCCAGCCCGGCCGCGGGTGCCTGATCTGGTTTTGTGATTCCGTCGGCATTGCTGGCGCCAATGATGGTAATCATCATCACGACCAGCAGCAGCCCCATCAGCGCCAGACCGATGCCGGTGCCTTCGGGCATGTCGCGCACGGCGGTGGCTACCGACATCACGGGTACAACAACGGTTTGTTTGCCGTCGGGACCGTTCAGTTCCAGTTCAACGCTCGACGAGCCCGAATCCATCAGCCACAGATCCCCTTCATACCGGCCGTTTTCGACCCGGGTCAGGATGTCGTGCGTGGGTGCGCCTTCATCGCCCGAGCGGAAATAAACGGGTCGGGCGCCGATCTGCGCTACGCGCCCCTGTTCTACATAAACGGTAACCTTAGCCGTTCCGGGCACGACATCGGGCGGCTGAACGCTGACCAGAAGCCGGTACGCACCGACCTGTTTCTGAACAATAACCCCCGAGCTGCCCACGTGGGCCGATGCCGCCGGGGCCAGTATAAAGGCGTGCAACAGCACCAGCAATCCGGTTAGCAGGCCCGGCAACGCCCTGTTTTTTAGTTTCTTCATTCCTTGTTTCATCCGTATGGAATACACTTTAGCTGGCTTACCGAACCACTTTTTTCATCCAATTGCCCCAGAGCAGACCAATCCGGGCCGAGAGAATGGCGTAGAGCAGCGCTTTACCAAACCCCAGCGCAAACTCGGCCGCTGACTGCTTATACCAGGGGCCGAACGCAAACCGGTATTGCCAGTCAGCCGGGTTGTCGTACGACCAGGAGTAGGACAGGAAGAAGCCATTCCGGGCCAGGGGCGATGTCAGCAGGAACTCGCCGAAGGGCCATTGCACGAGCAGGACAACAACCAGCAACGTAACGCCGTAGATGACAGCTAACAGCCAGTCGTTGGGCTTCCGAACACCGTCGGTCCGCTCAAACCGACGCATGAGCCAGTCGACGGCCAGGGCTGGTATGATCAGTAGCATCGGAAAATGAAACGGCTGATAATGGGTAATGGGGTTGAGGACCGGGCCCAGCCGGGGCGTAGCCGGGAAGTTCTGAATCACCCAACTCGGCACCACCAGCGCCAGCATATAGATACCAGCAATGGTGGCAAGCGGCCAGCGCAGCATCGACGCCCGCCCCACGGCCAGCAGGTAAAACGGCAGCACAATAGCCGCTGTGGCGTAATAAACCGAGTTGTGCGACTCCTGCATGCCCATCGATTCGGACGCCAGCGTGAACAGCATGGCCAGCAACAGCCCGGCACTAATCGCGAACAGCCACTTCAGCCGCGTAGCCCGGCTGTCGGTCGGTAGACTAGCCGATGGAGCCGAACTGGTTGTCCGATACTGGTTCTGCAAGGTCAGTACCCCAACCATAGCGCCGAACTGTACGGTCATGATGCCAATGGCCAGAATCGTATGCGGAGGGGTCAGAATCTGGACGTCGAGGCCGTAGGTATTGTGCCACCAGTCGTCGAAAGGAGCCGAGGTCAGCATCGCCAGCGCGCCCCATACGCAGAACATAGCTCCGAGTGGCGCGTAGAAAACACCCCAGAACCGCACCGACTTAACCCGATCCGGATGGTTGCGGGTCAGCGTCAGGTTCAGAATCTGATAGGCCGAAAACAAACCGGACACCACGGCACCGACGTAGATAACTACATGGGGTGGCGCAAACAGTCCGTCGCGGCCAATGCTGATGTGCCACATGATGTCCCAGAGGAGCCCTACTACAACGCAGAGTGACGAAAAGACAACCGCGTACACATACACCGGAATGGAATTGCCCGTACGGCTCACGGGCCAGACGGCCGACCGGTTACCCAGCAGCGGTTGATTGGAAGAAGGAATAGCCGATTGCATTAGCTTTCGATGGTTTGACCAGTAGATGCTGAAAAATACGAAAACGTTGCCTGAAGCAACGCACTTCGCGGATGAAATGACAGGATAAGTAGCTGAACGGTAGACTTGTGCGGGTAAACCGCAGGCTTTCGAGGGAATGGGACAATAGATGTGCGGATTTACTACGTTATTCGTAGAGAAATCAGTCAATACCCGCCACCATGCGTTTACTGTTAACATCCAGTCGTTTGTTTATCGCTTTACTGCTGACCAGCGGGCTGCTGAGTGCCTGTGTTCCCGATTTTCTGTCATCGGAGCCGGACTGGGTCACCATTGAGCGGGGTGATCATGAACCGATGCCCAAGCGTAAAGTTGGCATCGTTATCGCCCCCGGCGAACTGACGGCTACGGTTACTTTCGATAGCTCCTGCATCTACGACATCGGCGCGGTCGACGCCCAGGACTGGAACAAGGTCATCGGCATGGGATTCGTTGGCTCCAAAAATCAGGATGTAACGACGGGTGTGCCGCCCCACCAGGTTGATGGCATACGGGTTGGCTGGCGCTGGAATCCGCAGCGAGGCCGTATCGACCTGGGTGCCTATGCCTATGTCGACGGGAAGCGCACCGACTTCAAAGTGGCCGAAACGGGGATCAACGTGCCCACCCGGATGACAATCAAAATCGACTACGACCGGAAGGTGTACCAGGTGCTGGGCGGACAAACCATTCCGTTTACGCACAACAAAACCTTCGGCTACAAAACTGGCCTGTATTTCGGCGGCAGTTTCCCCGCGCCCCACAAGATCCGGGTCAAGATCGAAGATTAACGGGTTTTCGGGCCATGGAGCCGTTAGCCGCGCCAATTTTGGCGTCGTGTCTGTCAACCATGGCCTGGTTAGGACTTATGGTTTGCTCTGCCAGCTAAAAAAATCGTTAATTACTGTTACAGTCTCCCATTCAGAGCTTACAAACATAAGTACACTTATACAGTAACCTTTTTGCGCCTGTAAATGAAATTCTGGTGGATGCTCTTTTTACTTTCTCAGGCTGCTGGTACCTACGGCCAGAAAGCAGTGAAGAAAAACGTGCTCTTCATTGGCAATAGTTTAACTTACTACGCAGGTATGCCTGATTATCTGAAGGCAATGTTGGTAGCAAGTAATCAACCAATCGATGTTGTTGTAAGCGCTTACCCGGGTATGGCTTTGGAGGACCATCTTCGACATATAATTGAATCGAGAACCCAAGATGGTATCAATACCCGCCCCAAAAGGACCGGTGAACAGACGCTAACCGAAACGTTGCTCCTCAGCAAACAGTGGGATATCGTTATTCTTCAGGAAGCACCAGTTCGTATTCTTATTCCTGAAGCAAGGAAGTATTCCACCCAAGAGAGTATTCGAAAGATCAAGCAACGCATTGTTAACCCCCGTTGTCAATTCATTCTCTTTCAGACTTGGGCTCCATCCGGGACTTTTCCGACCCAATTCTGTTACCCGGCTTTCTTGCTTAATCGAGCGGCTGACAAAGAAAGTTACTGTTCAGTTCAAATAAATAATCTAGATGAAGAGTATAAGCTGTTGAAAATAAATTATGATTCTGTTCGCATTAATACACAGGTAGGCTTAGTCGATATTGGTCGTGTCTATTACAAGGCTTCAAAAGAACAGCCTTCTCTCAAGTTAATTGATCAGGACAGTCACCCCACTAAGCTAGGCGCTTATCTGAATGCGTATATGTTCTACAAATTTCTAGTCAATCAACGTTTATCGTCGTTAGCTTACTACGGCGATTTAGCAAGAGATGAAGCCATACTGTTACAAAGGCTATCCGACTGACTTATATTAATTGTACTAGTGGGCAATTGACTGTTTTAGAAAAACTTGAAAAATAAATTAATTCCTTTTACATAATCTTAGTTATAGCGCTTGTCTGGACAAAAGACAAGTTACAAACTGCCTGCTCAGTTAGATGCAGAATAGATTAATCGCGCCCGGCAACAGATCAGGCAGGAGATGGGATAGCGATTGAAAGTCAAGCGGAGACATTACCTGCCAATTTAATAGTATAGCCGAAGCCCGTTTACTGAAGTTGCCAGACGCCGTAAACACTCACCGCTAATATGGTCAGAATGCTAAGCCATAGCCACAGATCATAAGCTAATGAAGGTTTCAGTCCGGTGGGTAACTGCCGATACCGGAACTGAAGCGCGGCCCAGACCACTACCAGCAGCAGCACTGATGTAGCCGCTCCGCCCAGCAATATCATCAGCACGGGTAGCTTAATGAACAGAAACAGCAGACACCAGATGGCCGGAAACGCCCATGACAACGTCGCCAGTGCTTTCTGCCGGGCCGTCACATCGTGAAAGTTCACCCAGCCCAACTGCCCGAAGGCGTCCGCAAAAATCCGCGACCAGCTCGCCGTGGCGGTAAACAAGGTAGAATAGAGCACGAAAAACGCGCCAATCATAAACGCCACCCTGGCCCCCGGCCCCAGCGAAACGGTAAACAGGCGCGAAAGCGTTTCGACCATGGCGTACCCCTCCGGTATGGAGCCTCCCTGGTGCAGCAGCGAAGCCCCGAGCAGGTAGAACGCAGCCGTTACGGTGGTGTATACGACCATTGAACAGAGCGCGTCCAGCGTCATGACCCGAATCCAGCCCCGGGCGCGCTCGGTCCAGGCGGGCGATTCTTCGTACGGACCCACGTAGGCCGCGTAGCCTTTCTCGATACACCAGTACGTATAATACATGATCTCGTCGCCACCGACACCGGTAATGCCGAAGGCTGCTATGGCTACCCCCACCGTAGCGGGCGGCAGCGAGAACGTCAGTCCGCCGGCCAGTTCGGCTCTGCTGATGGCATAATCGGTACGTTGCAGCAACAGCAGCGAGAGCAGAATCAGCGCCGTAAAGAGAATGATCATCAGCAATGAACCGCGCTCGACCCAGCCGTACCGACCGCCGTAAATCAACAACCCGGCCGATGCCGCCGACAGTACGGCCCATATACTGACCGGAACCGCCGGAAAGGCCATGTTCAATACCAGTGCCACGCCCCCCACAATACCGCCCACCTGCAGCACCTTCAGCGTTTGTAAACTGAGCCAGAGCCAGATTGTCCAGTGGCCCCGGCCCAGCCGGAGACCCGGCAGCCGGTTGAGCGATTGCATGCTGGGCAGGCCGCTGTAGATAGCATTTTTGCCAAACTCAAGCTGAAGTGCCACCTTTACAAAACAGCTCACCAGAATAACCCAGAAGGTGATGAAACCCGCTTTGGCACCCAGCGCCGTGGTCGCGATTAACTCCCCCGACCCCACAATGGCGGCCGACAGAATAAAGCCGGGACCGAGGTGCCGTAACTGGTCGCGCAGGGCCGTTGGCGCTGGTTTTATACGATCGGCAGTCAGTACGTACAAATCGGCCGGGAGCCGGGTGACTGGTGGGGCTGGGGGCATACAGACAGCGTTTAGCGAACTCTTAGATGCATAAAGACCAGTTCGTAATTTTCATACGCAGCAGGCTTCGTTTCCCGGCTACGTTTGCGCCGGTATCCCGGCCTGTTTGTTTCGCTTTTTGCCATGACCATCGCCCCGCTTGACCTGATTTTACTGCTCGGCTCCGGACAGGGGTTTATCCTGTCCATTGTGCTCTGGACAAACCGGAAAGGAAACCGACTGTCGAACCGGTTGCTGGCGGTACTGATCGGTTTGCTGGCGCTGATGAGCCTGGCAGTTGGCATACCGGTCGTTAACCGATGGATGAGCCTGGCCCTCGACCTGCTGCCCCTGATTATAGCCATGCCGCTGGGACCGCTCATCTTTTTTTATACCCGCTCCGTTCTCGACCCGGACTTTCGGCTCGGACCGGCTGAACGACCGCATTTTTATCCGGTTATCATCGATCTGGGCTCTCAGCTCATGGGCTGGACGTTTGTGTTGGGAGTCGTCGTCGGCTTGATTAGCCCGCAGGATGGCCCGGCCTGGGGCGATGTGATGGATGAGTATGAGGCTTATGCCGACATTCCACGCTGGATGTCGCTGACGGTTTATCTGGTCCTGACCCGCCGGTTGCTGGCCCGGCAGCCATCGGCCGCTGAGCTGTCAGAAGCCGGCCAGCAACGCCGGCGGTGGCTTCGGCAGTTTGTCCACGCGTTTCTGATTTTTCAGGCCATCTGGCTCGCGTTCATGGTACCCTATATCGTTCCTGGCTTACGGGCGCCCCTGCTGGACCGCTTTGGGTGGTACCCGATTTATATTCCTATCGCGGTGCTGATTTACTGGCTCGGGCTGCGGGGTTATCTGCAAAGTCGGGTAGAGGTGGCCGATCCTGTCGGTCGAAAGATCGTCGGTACAAGCCTGTCCGCCGAAGCGGTGGCGTCGGTGGTGACCGGCCTGACGCGGGCTATGGAGACCGACCGGCTTTTTCTGGACTCGCTGCTGTCGGTCGACAAGCTGGGTAAGCATCTGCAGCTGTCGCCCAAACTCATCTCTGCCGTGCTGAATCAGCATCTGCTGACTAACTTCAACAGTTATGTGAACCGGTATCGGATCGAAGCCGTAAAACAACGATTGAGCGATCCGGGCAATGATTACCTGACCCTGACCGGTATTGCTTTCGAATGTGGCTTCAACTCCCAGGCCACCTTTCAGCGGACGTTTCGGCAACTGACAGGCCTGTCGCCAAAGGAATACCTCAGCCAGCTGGGCAAAACAGCACTCAAATCCGGATTTGAGTAGACAGAAATGGCGGCTGTAGCGTGTTTTGGCCTAAAAACAAGCTATGAAAGCCCTCGTCTGTCTGTTATTGCTGCTGCTGTCTGTCGACGGATACACCCAGACTGATACGTTACAGAACCGGATGCTGTCGCCTGCGGATATGCAGGCCGATTTTCGGTATTTCCGTCAGCTGCTCGAAGAAACGCACCCCGGCCTGTACCGGTATACGCCCAAGCCGGTCATGCAGGCCCGACTGGACAGCATAGCCGAGTCGTTGAACCAACCCCTGTCGCTGTTCGGTTTTTACCGGATCATTTCGGGACTCATAGCCGACATTCGGTGCGCGCATACCCATGCGCTGCCCACCCAGGAATGGCAAACGCTCTTTGCCCGGCGCTGGAAGACCCTGCCGTTTTTCATGTTTCCGATCGACGGTAAATCGTATGTTCTGTTCAACGGCACGGCCGATCAGCGCATTCGGCCCGGTTTCGAACTGCTCAGCATCAACGGACAACCCATCCGGGAGATCCAGCAGATCATGTACCGCTACCACTGGAGTGATGGCTACATCCAGACGTCTAGAGAGGCTTCGTTGCAGGGGCAGCTGTTTGCCTTGTTTTACTACTGGTTCATTGGCCAGCCCGACGCGTATGCGCTTACGTTCAGAAGCCTGACCGGCGATACAATACGGGTCGAGGTACCCGCCGAACCATTTGCAACATCGCTGAAAATGATGAAGAAAAACCCCGTCAACAGGCAGATGATGACGTGGTATAACCGCCGGAAACCCAAAACACCCTGGCGCATTTCGTTTCCGGACGATGTGCCGCAAACCGCTTACCTGCGCATCGATAGCTTCGGTGGCGGGAAAGGTAGTGACGAGGCTGCGGCCCGGTTTCGCGCGTTCATGGACAAAAGCCTGGCGACGATGAAGACGAAAAACGTTCGGCATCTTATTATCGACCTGCGTAGCAATCCGGGGGGCTGGGACGTACAGGGCGTTGAGTTGTTTACCTATCTGGCCAAAGCCGATACGGCGGTTCGCTACTACAGCCGTCATCATACCGTTACCGACAGTTCATCGTTTCTGCGCTTTTCGGATATACCGGCCGATGCGCTGAAATCCATTAAACAGCAGCTGATCCCGGAAAAAGACGGTACGTTTACCGAGGTTGCCGATGACGACAGCTGGGAGCTACGGCCGCAGTTTCCTAAACCGAACCGGTTCAGAGGGCAGGTTTATATCCTGATGGATGGCCGGAGCGGGTCGACTACGGCCGAGTTTCTGGCGGTGGCGCATGCACACCGGGTCGGAACGTTCATCGGCACGGAGTCGGGTGGTGCTTATGAAGGCGGGAACGGCGGTAGTTTTATCAATCTGGCCCTGCCCCAATCCCGCATCCAGGTAACGACACCGCTGGTCTATTATACCAATGGGGTGGGGAAACCCGATCAGCCCGGACGCGGTACCCTGCCCGATTATAGCGTGCCGTTACAAATCGATAACGTGCTCAACCATACCGATAGTCAGCTGGAGCTGGCGAAAAAGCTGATTCGGGAGCAGGGTCAAGGCAAGGCCGGCGACACCAGCAAATAAGCCACTGGCCCCGCCCGAAACACTGTTCTGCCTGGGCGGTTAGGGAGACATGGCCCACTACCAACCCATTCATGACTGGACGGCTGTTACGCCCGCCGAAGCCGTTGCGTTGCAGCAGCAGCTCCGCTCGCAGATTCGTATCGAGCCGCTGACCACCACGCCCAAAACCATTGCGGGTTGCGATATTTCGTTCAATAAATTTGAAGAAACCGTTTACGCGGGCATCGTCGTGCTGGACCTGGCAACGCTCGACACCATTGAAGAAGCGGGCGTGGTCAGCACGGCTACGTTTCCGTATGTGCCGGGTTTGCTGTCGTTCCGGGAGATACCGTCCTTGCTGGAAGCCTGGCAGAAACTAACCATCGAACCCGACGTGGTCATGTTCGACGGGCAGGGTATTGCGCACCCCCGCCGGATCGGGATTGCGTCGCACGGGGGCCTGTTTCTCAACCGACCTACGTTCGGCTGCGCCAAGTCGGTACTGGTCGGTAAGTACCAGGAGCCCGCGCCCGAACGAGGGAGCTGGTCACCCATGACGCACTACCGCGACGTGGTCGGCGCGGCCCTGCGCACCAAAAACAAAGTCAACCCCGTCTACGTCTCACCCGGTCACCTGATCGATCTGGAAACGGCCATCAACTTAACGCTACAATGCAATGGTGGCTACCGCATTCCCGAACCGACGCGCCGGGCGCATAACCTGGTCAACGCCCTCCGGCGCGGTGAACGACCGACTGGTTAATAGCTGGTGTGTTCGTCCAGCTTCACCTTGCCCCGAAACGTCCAGAACATGAATACCGTGTACGTGGCGACGAGTGGCATACCGATGGCCGCAAAGAGCAGCATGGTCCGCAGCGATCCGTCGGACGAAGCCGCTTCGTAGATGCTGATGTGGCCGTTCGGGTCCACGTTCGATAGGACCAGGTTCGGGTACAGCCCCATCGCAAACAAAATCAGCAGCAATGCCGTCGTAACCGCCGACGAGATGAACCCCCGCCGGTACTGCCGCTTTTCGATACTCCGCCGAATGTTCAGCACGATCAGTACAGCCGCAATGGGCAGGATGAACAGCTGCGGATAAGCCTTGAAAATAGCCGTCATGTGGGGTACGTAGATAAGCGTAGCCAGCGAGGTAGCCATGAAGCAGAGGATGAAGAACTTGCTGGTGTTATTGGCAATGATGGTCAGCTTTGCATACAGCCGGTCTTCGGTTTTCATGATAAGGTACATGGCGCCGTGCATCATAAACAGCGACAGGACCGTTATCGAAATCAGCCCGGCATATGGGTTGAAAAAATCGCTGAGCCGCCCCACAAACTCGTGCCTGGCGTTCAGCGGTAGTCCCTGAATCAGGTTGCCCAGGATCAGGCCCAGCAGCAGCGAAATGGTAATGCTCGACACCGAATAGCTGATATCCCACATCGTTCGCCACCAGCGCATCTCTTCCTTGCTCCGAAACTCGATCGAAATAGCCCGGAAAATAATGGCGAACAGGAACAGCATAAACGGCAGGTAAAACACCGACAAAATAGTGCCGTATACCAGCGGAAAAGCCGCAAACAGCGCCCCGGCTCCGATAACGAGCCAGACTTCGTTGCCATCCCAGACCGGCCCAATGGCATTCAGCGCAATGCGTCGGCTCTGTTCTTTCCGGAAAAACAAATGCAAAGCCCCGGCTCCCAGATCGAAGCCGTCCAGAATACCGTAACCGCTGATGAGCGCCCCAATCAGCAAAAACCACCAGGTAGGTAAGTCAAGCCCGAGTACAGTGTCCATAATAAGTAATTGAGTGATTTGTGATTGAGTGGCTGAGTGGCTGAGTGATTGAGTGCATTAGTCATTTTAGTTTTTCACTCAACCACCCATTCACTCAATCGCTCAATAGAAAACCACTCAATGTAAAATGGGATTCATGCGGGAAGAGGAGTCGAGGCCGGGTTCTGGCGATGTGGTCTGGACATCGGGACCATGCTGAATTTTTTTGTTCAGCAGGTACAGGAACAGGGCAAACAGCATCATGTATACCAGCGTGAACAGGATCAGCGAAGTCAGAACGTGCTCGGCCCGCACCGCCTGTGAGAGCGCATCCGACGTGCGCAGCAGGCCATAGACCACCCAGGGCTGCCGACCTACCTCGGCCGTATACCAGCCAACCTGATTGGCAATCTGCGGCAGAAGTACGGCGCCTACAAATACTCCCATTAACCAGCGTGTTTGAAACAACCGCTTTCTGTACAGCATGAACAGCGAAAACAGGGTTAGCCCGATGAGCGTCATGCCGATGCCGACCATGAGGTGGTAGGTCTGAAAAACAAAGTTGACGGCCGTGGGGCGGTTTTCGGGTTTGATGCTGTTCAGACCGGGAATGGGTTTGTTAACATCCTGATGAACCAGAAGCGATAACCCACCCGGTATCCTGATCCCCGTGGTTGTTTGTTCGCGCGCGTTGACCCAGCCTACCAGATACATGTCGGCGGGGGCGGAGGCCTCAAAGTGCCCTTCCATAGCAGCCAGCTTGGCAGGCTGGTATTTCGTAACGACTTCGGCCGACTTATGGCCCGTAAACAGCTGACCCAGGGCCGAAACGGCGGCAACCCACAGGCCAATCCGAAAGGCCGCCTGGGCGTGAACCACGTGTTTCTGCTTCAGGATGTACCAGGCGCTGACGCTCAGTACCAGAAACGACCCCGCCAGCAGGGCGCCAATCAGCACGTGCGAGTACCGCTCAACCGACGAGGGATTAAAGACCATCGCCCAGAAATCAGTCACAATAGCGCGGGCCTGCATCCCGGTGCCTTCTATGCGGTAGCCGGCGGGCGTTTGCTGCCATGAGTTGGCGATAACGATCCAGAGGGCTGAGAAGATAGACCCCAGCGCCACCAGCACCGTAGCCAGAAAATGAACCGGCGGACTGACCCGGTTCCAGCCAAATACCAGTATACCCAGAAAGGCTGATTCCATGGCAAAGGCAAAGATGCCTTCAGCCGCCAGGGCCGACCCGAAAATGTCGCCCACGTAGCGGGAGTACGTAGCCCAGTTGGTACCGAATTCAAACTCCATCACGATACCGGTGGCCACCCCGATGCCGAAGATGAGCGCGAAAATTCTGATCCAGAAGCGGGTCAGTTCTTCGTAAACCTTGTTTTTGGTGCGCAAATACTGGCCTTCCATGATGACCAGGCAGACGCCCAGCCCGATACTCAGGGGCGGGTAGATGTAATGAAACGCAATGGTGAAGGCAAACTGAATCCGGGAGAGAAGTTCCACATTATCCATACCCTTAGTGATAGCCGGGAAGACGAAAGCCGGGGCTGCGCACGGGGGAGGAGAGGTGCGCATTCGGCGCAAAAACTATCGCCCGAAAGGTACAATCGGAACCAATACGACGGACGTATTTTTTCGACTTTCTACCCGCCACCCCAGGCCCACCCTACAGGCGTAACCGCCCGCCAACGCCAATCCGTATGGTTTGTGGTTATGTAGAGACGCAACCCTTTGCGTCTCATGCGCGTCAGCAACAAAACCTTGTAGTAAAGTTGTGTTTGGTCAATGCTTCTGCCGTCGCCTTTGCGTCTTCTACGCGTCATCAACAGACCCCTCCCCGAATACCCGGATCGTTAAATTAAATAAGACTTCAGTACAAAGGCGTTGCCCGTTCTAAACTTTGCCGTACTTTTGTTCGATCAAAAACCGTATGCATGCATACTAATTTGTTGACCTACCTATGGCAGATGCATTCATTTACGACGCCGTCAGAACGCCCCGGGGCCGGGGTAAAAGCGACGGGTCGCTGCACGATGTGCAACCTATACAACTCCTGACCAGCGTACTCCGCGCACTCCGCGACCGAAACCAACTCGATACGGCTCTGATAGACGACGTCATCATGGGCTGCGTAACCCCTATCGGTGAGCAGGGCGCCGACATTGCCCGTACGGCGGCTCTCGAAGCTGGTTATGCCGAAACCGTGGCGGGTGTTCAGCTCAACCGATTCTGTTCGTCGGGGCTCGAAGCCATCAACATGGCTGGTGCCTACGTGATGTCGGGACAGGTCGATGCCATCGTAGCGGGTGGTGTCGAGTCGATGTCGCGGGTGCCGATGGGGTCCGACGGGGGCGCTATCTTCATGAATCCGCAGATTGTGGCCCGCCATAGAATCGTACCGCAGGGCATCTCGGCCGATCTGATCGCGACTAAGCACGGCTACAGCCGCAGCGATGTTGACGCTTTTGCGGCCGAATCATACCGGCGGGCAGTCGATGCGCAGGCGGCCAATCGATTCCATAAATCGCTGGTACCGCTGAAAGACGAAATAGGCCTTACCGTGCTCGATCGCGACGAAGGCGTTCGGCCCGGTACGACCGTCGAGAGCCTCGGCAAGCTGAAACCCGCCTTCGAGATGATGGGGCAGATGGGGCTGGATGCCCTCGCGCTGCTGAAATACGCCCAGTTCGACAAGATCAACCACGTTCACCACGCAGGTAATTCATCGCAGATTGTTGATGGAGCGGCTGCGGTCCTGATTGGGAGTCAGGCCTTTGGCGAACAGTCGGGTCTGAAACCCCGCGCCCGGATCAAAGCGTTCGCCATTGTCGGTTCCGAGCCGACCATCATGCTGACGGGGCCGATTCCGGCTACGCACAAGGTGCTGAAGCGGGCGGGCATGAGCATCAAAGACATCGATCTGTTTGAGGTAAACGAAGCCTTCGCGGCTGTGCCGATGCTGTTTATGGATGAGTTTGGCGTTGATCATAGCCAGCTGAACGTAAACGGTGGGTCCATTGCACTAGGGCATCCGCTGGGCGCTACGGGGGCCATTATTTCGGCTACGCTCATCGATGAGCTGGAGCGTTCGGACAAGCAGTTCGGTCTGTCGACGCTCTGTATCGGGGGCGGCATGGGCATCGCCACCATTTTTGAACGCGTCAACTAAGCCAGTTCAGCCACAGAGCGGATAAGCCGGATACCTTCGGCCTGGCATGCGGTTTCAAAGTCGGCGTCGTAGCTCGCAATCTGCTTGATGTTATTGAGTTGGCAGGTAGCCAGAATCAGCGCGTCGTTGGGCAGCAGATTGTATTGCATCATTAAACGAAGATGGATGGCCACAATTCGCTCATCCGTCTCAAGCCAGGTTAGTTTGGTCAGCAGGTTGACCGGATTATATTGTTGTAGTACGGTCGGAATTTTGCCATCTCGCTTTAGGGTAACCGGCGCTTTTTGGCCACCAACCGCTAGCCAATAGTAGCTGAATTCACTTAACGTAATCTGACTAATGCATAACTCATACGAGCTATTCTGTAAACCAATAAAGAGTTCAGGTTGCGTTTTTTTAGCCCATTCGACTAAAACAGAGCTGTCTAGAACGATTTTATTGCTCATAGACATTTAGTGCGTTCCAGTCAAAATCCGGATTCGGATCAGGTAAACAGTCAAATAGTTGCTGCGCGGTTTCTACCAGCGATACGCGATCATCGTCATGTATAGGCCGAAACTCAATGATGATCGCTTCATCGCGCATTTCGTCGGGCACGGTAAAGGTAATCTGGCCGTTCTGCGGCTTCTGAATGAGTCGAATGGCTCCCATAGTTCGCGTATTTTCTTATAAAATTACAAAAAGAACGTTTGTATGATTCAGTACACCGTTGACAATAATATAGCCATCATCTCATGGGCCATGACCTCGGCCCCGATGAATGTTCTTAACGATGAGTCAATTCCTGCCTTTGAAGCGGCTCTTCGGCAGGCGTATACCGACGAGGCCGTAAAAGGCGTAATCATTACCTCGGCCAAACCCGAGTTTGTTGCCGGTGCCGACCTGAAAATGATCCTGCGTAACAACGATAAAGACCCGGCCGAGATGCTGAAGGTATCGTCGGAGCTGAACCGGGTATTTCGGTCTATCGAAACAAGCGGAAAACCCACCGTAGCGGCTATAAACGGCACTGCGCTGGGGGGCGGTTACGAGATCTGTCTGGCCTGCCATTATCGGATAGCCCTGAAAAATCCGAAAACGCTCATCGGCCTGGTCGAAGTGACCATCGGCTTGCTGCCGGGCGCGGGCGGAACCCAGCGGCTGCCGCGGATGATCGGTATTCAGGCCGCCCTGCCGCTGATTCTGGAAGGCAGGAAAGTAGGTGTCGAGGAAGCCAAAAAGCTGGGCATGATCGACGACATAGCCGATACGCCGGAGCAGCTGCTGGATAAAGCCCGCACCTGGATTCTGGCCAATGAGAAACCGCTGAAACCGTGGGACGAGATAGACCGAAAAACCGGAAAGATCGTTGGCAAAGACAATTTCAAGGTACCCGGTGGTAACGTGCAGAGTCCGGTAGGAGCGCAGACATTTGCCGCCGGCACGGCCATGCTGATGGATAAAACCAAAGGCAATTATCCCGCTCCGCTCGAAATCATGTCGTGCGTATACGAGGGCCTGCAGGTAAATATTGACCGGGCGCTGGTCATCGAAGCCCGTCATTTCGTGAAAGTGGCAACATCCAGGGTAGCCAAAAGTCTGATCCAGACCATGTTCCTGGGCATGAACGAAGCCAACAAAGGAGCCAGCCGACCCAAAGACCAGCCAAAAACCGAGGTGAAAAAAGTAGGCATTCTGGGCGCAGGGATGATGGGTGCCGGTATCGCTTACGTATCGGCCCAGGCGGGTATCGAGGTCGTACTGAAAGACGTATCGGTCGAAGCCGCCGAGCGCGGCAAAGACTACTCACGTGGGCTGCTCCGGAAAGGGGTAGAGCGCGGCAAGGTTGACCCGCTGAAGGTAGACGCCATCCTGAACCTGATCAGACCCACTGCCGACTATGCCGATATGCAGGGCTGCGACCTCATCGTCGAAGCGGTTTTCGAGAATCGCGATCTGAAAGCGCAGGTAACCCGCGAAGCCGAACCGATGCTGGCCACAAACGGAGTTTTTGGTTCGAATACATCGACATTGCCCATCAGCGGGCTAGCGGAGGCTTCGGCCCGACCCGAAAACTTCATCGGTATTCACTTCTTCTCGCCCGTCGATAAAATGATGCTCGTAGAGATTATCATGGGCAAGCAAACGTCCGATTACGCGCTGGCGGTGGCGATGGACTACACCCGGAAGATCCGTAAAACCCCCATCGTGGTCAACGACTCGCGCGGGTTTTACACTTCCCGTTGCTTCGGTACCTATACCTCGGAAGGCATGGAGCTGCTGAAAGATGGAGTTAGCCCGGTGCTGATCGAAAATGCCGGAAAGATGGCCGGTATGCCGGTTGGTCCGCTGGCGGTTCACGATGAAGTAGCGCTCGACCTGAGCTTGAAAGTAATGACCGAGTCGATCAGGGCCGGGGCCATGCGTGCCGACGAGCCGACGTACCAGATGGTCAAAACATTCAACGAACTGGGCCGTATCGGTAAGAAAGCCAAAGCCGGATTCTACGACTATCCGGAGGGTGGCACCAAACAGCTCTGGTCGGGCCTGGCCGATCTGTATCCGGTAGCTGATCAGCAGCCCAGCCTCGACGAGGTGAAAACAAGGCTGCTGTACCGGCAGGCCATCGAAGCCGTACGCTGCTACGAAGAAGGCGTTGTGCGTACCAAACTCGACGGCGACCTGGGGTCTATTCTGGCTTGGGGATTCCCGGCCTATACGGGCGGAGCCCTTTCCTTCGTCGACTTTGTCGGGGCCGATACCTTCGTCAAAACCCTCGACCGGCTTGCCGATCAGTACGGCGACCGGTTTAGGCCGACCGAGAAACTGCGGGAGCGGGCGACCCAGCCACAGCTGGCCTGAGTAAGCCTGCCCCGTAGCTGTAACCGCCCGGTATGAAATGACTCATACCGGGCGGTTGTGGTTTATGTGACTTGTAACCGGCTAGTTGGTTCGGGAGAGGTTGATCGTTGTCGGAATCACATTAAGCCGGGCGCCGGTCTGAAAATTGAGATTTCCCTGCAACAGCAGCGAGCGGGCTGACCCAGTATAATCGACCGGTATCGTGACCCGATGGCCGGTCTGAATTGTCACCGGCGTAACGGCCGACGGAACCTGGTTGCACGACCAGACCGATGGGTCAGACCAGTTGCCGCTCCGGACCGTAACCATGTCGGGCAACACAACCAGGGTGGTTGTACGGCTCACGCGGCATCCCCCCGTAATGCAGGTGGCCGTATAGCTCGTTGTCTGGGTTGGGTTCACGACCAGCGTATTGCCCGATCCGCTCGGAAGCCAGCTTACCGTACCTGTGCAGTTTGTCACGCTCAGGGTGGTGCTCTGGAGACAGCTGGCTGTCGAAGCCGACAGGTTGATGGTCGGGGGCGGGGCACAGTCGGGCTCGATATAAACCAGATAATCTTCGGTTTCGCCGTAGGAGAGAGTGTTGCAGGGATCGGTAATGGGTGAGAAGTATTGGTTTCGGATGCGCATGCGTCGGGTAACGCCACCCGTAGCTGTGCTGGGAATGACGAAAGATGCCGAAACCGGAGCTATAAATTGCTGGCTGGTAGCGTATACTAGCTCACTGGCCTCGAAGTCGTAGTTCTCATTGAAGTCGATCCAGATCGTAAGGTGTTGCGGATTGAAGTAGTTGATGAAGTCGACGATGAAGGTGTTGGCGGTTGTTTTGGATATCCTGCCGGCCGGACTTGGGTAGAACGTAAAATAGCTGGGTGAACAGCCCGTGTTGACAGAAAGTGCCGTGTTGTTGACCACTACCTGCTTAATACCGATGCTGTATGGGCAGCCATCGTTACTGTACAGCGGTGCGCAGTAAACGGCCTGTCCGGAGGTGAAGGTAGCCTCGGCAGAATAAGTGCCGGAGCACTCGCCGGTTACCCGCCATACGTAGGTTGTGTTCGGTTGCAGATCGGTCAGGGTTCGGCGAGGACCCGTAAATGGCCCCACGGTTGTCCAGGTGCTGCTGGATGCGGGCCGATATTGCACCAGGAAGCTGGTGCTGCCCGAATTGGACACCCAGTAAACGGTAGCGCCTGTAGCGCTAATATTTCTGGCTGCCAGACTAATCGGCGGATCGGCCGCCGACGGCACACAGCTGCTGGTTGTAACCCGGCTGCGCATCAGGTTTCCTGGTAGCGGGCCGAAGCCGTTGGCCAGGTTTATGCCATAGCCGGTATTATGACAGTAGCTCATGATTGTGCCCCCGTTGGTCGGAGCCGGTCCTGGTGGGCATCCACCTTCAGTAGTGTAACAGTTGTCAATGGCGCCACCGGGCCAGGTGCAGCTTTGGGTATGGGGGGAGCCGAAATTATGCCCCAGCTCGTGCGCCACAACCATGACTTCCCACGAATAATTGGGAAACTCCGGATAGGTCGTTGACAGGTTGGCGCTGACGCCGTATTTGAAAAAGGGGTTGCATAATACATCCAGATAGGCCTGTCCGCCCCCCAGGCCGCGGGTCGACAGCAGATGCGACAGCTGAGGGGTCATTCCGGGTGGCGGGTTACTGTTCTGGTAGTTTCTGAACGCATCCAGCGCATCGCCGGTGGAGGTGGCCGACGCGTACGGATCGGGTGAGGTCCAGACTTTGATGCCCGAAATCCGAATGGCAATATTTTCCCGATTATAGAGGGTAGCTACCTGATTAAACAGGTTCATGATGAAGCTGGTCGTGGCGGTTATACTCGATCCGCTGCTGAGATAAGTCTGGTAGTCGGCTTCCAGATAAACGCCAACTACTTTACAACTGATCGCTTCCGGCGCGATCGGCGACTGATTCAGTACTGGACCCGTAGGGCTGGTGTTGTCTGTCAGGCAGGTGAAGGGCTGCTTTTTGCTGATTGTGTTGTCGGCGTAGAACAGGTAATTGCCGGGGCTCCGGGCCAGTCGGCTGATGGATCGGGTACCGGTTTCGTCGGCCACGAAACCGTTGAGTTCGCCATCCACGATGCTGATGGATACCAGCGAGGCTGGCTTGTTCTTGATGAACCCTTGGTAAAAGAGCCCCGGATTTATTGGGTTTTCGAGGGTACGGCTGCCGTTGCCAACCAGTAGCTTGCTGGTCGGCGACAAGAGGTCGATGGGTACCAGTTCGAGCTCAATGGAGGTGGACCCGTTAGGAATGGCAAATTCCAGCAGGGTCGGGCGTTCGGCTGTAATCTGGCCGAGTACGTTCGGGTCTATACGAAGGGTTACGGGTTTTTGGTCGGGCTGAAATACCCCCGCATTGTAAGACACGGTACCAGCCGGGCTGAAGAGCGGGTAAGCCTGCGTTTTCGATGTCTGCCGGGCCTGGTTAACCTGTTGCTGTAGGGGAACAGGTGTTTGTTGTTGCGCTACCACCGCCGGGAAGCGCAACAACAAAGCAAGCACAAGGAGGAAGCACGAACGCAGATTCATTAACAGGACGCGGTGGATATTTTATCGCAAGTTTATGTGCAAATCCATCATGAGCCTATCAAGGATAGCTAACAAAAGCTAGTGTTTAGTAAACGGTGCTTTACATGTTCAAATGTGCAGCCTGCGTATACATCTATAGCTAGTTAATTCGCACCGGTCGGTGTCGGGGCAGAAGACGAGGCTGTCCTGAATTATAGCAACCGGAACGACAGCCGATGGTGAGGAGTGGGGCCAAACTCCCGTAAAGCGGCCCGATGAACCGGCGTTGGATAGCCCACGTTCTGTGCCCAGCCATAGGCGGGGAAAGCGGCTCCCAGCTTCTCCATGAGCGTGTCGCGGTATACCTTGGCCAGTACTGACGCGGCTGCAATGGACAGATAGTGCGCATCGCCTTTAATGATACAGGTGTGCGGAATCATGGGATACGGCACGAACCGATTCCCGTCAACGATCAGGTGATCGGGCCGGACGGTTAGGGCATCGACCGCCCGGTGCATGGCCAGAAAGCTGGCTTTCAGAATGTTGATCTGGTCGATATCGGCCGGCGACACTTCTGCAACCGCCCATGCCAGCGCGTCCCGCTCAATATCCAGTCGCAGCGTTTCGCGCTGGGCACGGCTGAGCTGCTTGGAGTCGTTCAGCACCGGATGGGTGTAGTTTCGGGGCAAAATAACCGCAGCGGCTACCACCGGTCCGGCCAGACAGCCCCGGCCTACCTCATCTAAACCCGCTTCAACGGCGTCGGCGTTGTAATAAGAGCGTAACAACAGACAGGTCAGTTAACTCACTAGCGGAGTCGGTCAGAGCCGCGCACCAGCTTCTCATCGCGTCGAATAAAGCGGTTGGCGAGGGCGTTGAACACCAGTGCCGCCACGATGGCGTAAAAGCCCAGCAGGAATGTGCCCTGGTCTGCCGGATTACCGTAAGCCTTGCCTGCGTAGAGCGTCCGGTACAGGATAATCCCCATAATTGCCGTCAGCATCAGGGCGTTTACCGCGCAAAGGGCGGTCTGGGTGAGCCGGTTACGGTATTGGAAAATAGCATACAGTGATGACAGCGCTACCAGGCCCATCAGCAGACCCAGGTACCAGACTGAAGTAATCAGTGTAGTCGGTGCCGTAGTAGCGGGTACTCCCGGCTGTTGCGGAATGGCCTGTTGTTCGCTGTATTGCAGGGCTGTCAGATACGCCATTTCGGGTAGTTGCCGGCCAGCCTTCTCCCAGAGCGGGTTGGCTAGGGCAATGCCCATGGCTATGACGATAAGAAACAAAAAGATGGTCTGAACGCGTTGAATCATTGGGGGTAATGAAAAAATACAACAAGCAACAAAGTTTACAGGGCAGTTCCGGCCGTGAGCGGCTCTGGTACTGGCCTGTGACTCCATTTATGTAGGGCAAAAGTAGCCGAAAAACTAATAGAGTATGAAAGCAGACGTGCGTTTGATGGTAACGGCCGACGGGTCACATACGGCTCTGAGCAAGCCGTTCGATACTACCTATCACTCCCGGTTCGGAGCGTTTCAGGAATCGGAGCGGGTATTCATCGAGCTGGGTTTACAGGCTGCGTTCGACCGGTTCCCGCAGGATGAGCTAACTATTTTCGAAATGGGTTTCGGGACGGGGCTGAACGCCCTGCTGACCGCACGTGAGGCCGAAAAGGCCCGGCGCCGGGTCCGATATACAGCCCTAGAGGCTTACCCGATGCAACCCGCCGATGCGGCTCCGCTTAATTACGATGCCCTGCTGGGTACCGACTATCTGACTAAGCTCCACCAGTCTGCCTGGAACGAAGCCTGTCCGGTTAGCCCGTTCATGACCCTGACTAAAGTTGATCAGCGGCTGCAGGATTTCAGCACCAGCGAGCAATTTCACCTGATTTATTATGACGCATTTGCGCCCAGCACGCAGCCAGAGTTGTGGGAACTTCCTATTTTTGAAAAATTGGCGCATTTGTTGCTGCCATCTGGGATATTAACCACCTATTGTTCCAAAAGCTACGTACAGCGTAACCTGCGGGCAGCCGGCCTGGTCGTTGACAAACAGCCTGGTCCGGCCCGGAAACGAGAGGTGTTACGGGCTGTAAAGCCATAAAATGGCTGTTCTCCTAATTTTATTCGTGATCGGGCGTTACTTTTTAAACAACCTCACTATGAACCGTCTCCTGCTTACTGCATTCGTGCTGATCGGGCTTACGATCAGTGCCTTTCGCCTGCCGACGCCCGTGCTGTCGGCCACCGATCCAACCCCTGCGCCGAAGCGTATCAAATGGCTAACGGTCGAAGAAGCGTACCTGGCCACGCAGAAGAAACCCAAAAAATTTGTCATCGATGTCTACACCGACTGGTGTGGCTGGTGCAAAGTGATGGACCGCGAAACGTTCACCAAGCCGGCTATCGTTGATTACGTCAACGAAAACTTCTACGCCGTTAAATTCAATGCCGAGCAAACCGCCGACATCACCCTCGGGAAACAGACGTTCAAGTACGTTGGTACCGCCAGCGGACGCGGTGCCCACGAACTGGCCGCAGCCCTGATGCGGAACCAGATGAGCTACCCGACCACCGTCTTTCTGGACGAAAAGTTTAACCTGATTCAGCCCATTGCCGGCTACCTGGAACCCCGTACGTTTCACCAGATCATTACCTACTTTGGCCGCGACTATCACCAGAAAGAGCCGTTTGATCAGTATAAAGCCGGTACCTACGCCAAAACCTTTCAGGGTTCGCTGACGGCCGGGAAGTAAACCAGCACATAACGCGGGTGCCAGTTGGACCTTTGCAGAATTTCTGTGAGGTGCCGACTGGCACCCGCGTTATTTTGTTGCGTATTTTTGTTGCTTATCATCAACCCAATCGATAGAGTACATGAATCAACAACTGACTTTTCTTTCGGCGATTGCCGTCTCCGTGGCGCTGACGGCAGCTACCCCTCCGAAGAAAATCGGGAAGCCGGTTCCTGGTCGGCCGACCGCTGCTCCCCGCAAATTCATCGACCCTCAGAACATGGATACGTCCGTGAAACCGGGCGACAATTTCTACCAGTATGCCAACGGTAACTGGCTGAAACAAAACGCTATCCCGGCCTCCAAAACATCCTGGGGCAGCTTCAACGAGCTGCGGGAGAAAAGCCTCGACGCCATGAAGTCGCTGCTCGAAGACGCATCGAAAACAACGACTAAAGGCCGCCTGTATCAGATGGTCGGTGATTATTATGCCAGCGGTATTGATAGCCTGACCATCGAAAAGCGGGGCTTCGATCCCATCAAGCCTGACCTGGCCCGGATCGAGAAAGTCAACAACAAAACCGCCTTCCTCGACGAACTGGCCTACCAGCGTAGCCAGGGTAATGGCATGCTCTTCGGCTTTTTCGTAGCGCAGGACCGTAAAAACGTGTCGAAATACCTGCCGCAGTTCAGCCAGGGAGGTACAACCCTGCCCGATCGTGATTACTACCTGAAGACTGATGCCCGTAGCCTGAAAATCCGGGATGCATACCGCGACAACCTGACCAAGATGTTTGCGCTCATCGGCGAAGAGCCAACGCAGGCCTCGCAGGATGCCGACGTTATCCTGCGGGTCGAAACCGCGCTGGCTAAAGCTCAGATGGCCCGCGTTGAGATGCGCGATCCTTACAAGACCTACAACAAGTTTACGGTAGCGAACTTCAGCCAGCAGACACCCGGTATCAACTGGGCCGATCAACTAAGCAAGTATGGTGTTAAAGGGCAGGATACGGTGCTGGTGCAGAGCCCAACCTTCTTCCGGTCGCTCGATAGTCTGGTGGCCGCTACGCCAATCGAAGACCTGCGCACCTATATGCGCTGGAACATCCTGAAAGGCGCTGCACCGTATCTGAGCGACGCATTCGTGAAACAAAGCTTTGCATTCTCGCGGGTGCTGACCGGACAGAAAGAGCAAACTCCCCGCTGGCAGCGGGTGAGTGGTCTCATCGATGGTACCCTGGGCGACCTGCTGGGTCAACTCTACGTACAGCAATACTTCAAGCCAGAAGCCAAACAGCGTATGCTGACCCTGGTCGACAACCTCGAAGCGTCGTACAAAGAGCACATCAAAGGGCTTGACTGGATGAGCGAAGACACCAAAAAACGGGCCCTGACCAAGCTGACGTCGTTTAAACGGAAAATCGGCTATCCCGACAAATGGAAAAATTACGATGGCGTAACCATTGCGCGGAACGACTTCTACGGAAACGTAAAATCGGCCGGTAAATGGTCGTACAACTACATGATTAACCGGCTCGGCAAACCCGTCGACCGAACCGAGTGGGGCATGACTCCGCCAACGGTGAACGCATATTACAACCCCGTCAATAACGAAATCGCGTTCCCGGCCGCTATTCTGCAATTCCCCTTCTTCGACTTCGATGCCGATGATGCCATTAACTATGGCGGTATTGGTGCCGTAATCGGACACGAAATGACCCACGGCTTCGACGATCAGGGCCGGCAGTACGATGCCGACGGCACCCTGCGTGACTGGTGGACCAAAGCGGATGCCGACAACTTCAAGAAACGCGCCGATCAGGTGAAAGAGCAGTTTTTCGGGTTCAAAGTACTCGACTCGATCAAGGTAAACGGACAACTCACCCTCGGCGAAAACCTGGCCGACCTGGGTGGTCTTGCCATCGCCTACGATGCCTTCAAGAAAACTGCGCAGGGAAAAGCCAACGGCAAAAAAGCCATGATCGACGGCTTTACCCCCGATCAGCGGTTCTTCCTGTCCTGGGCACAGGTATGGCGCATCAACGTTCTGCCCGAAACCCAGGCTCAGTTGATCATGACCGATCCCCACGCGCCCGGCCTTTACCGCTGCAACGGCCCGCTGTCCAACATTACGGCCTGGTATCAGGCATTCGACGTGAAGCCCGGCGACAAAATGTACAAAAAGCCTGAAGACCGGATCAAGGTCTGGTAAGTAACCTACAACCAGAAACAGCAGCCGCGTTCGCCTGAGTGGACGCGGCTGCTGTGTTTTTTGCCGCGTCTTCGTGTAGATTCTCGTTCCTGGCTGCTTTAGTTGTAGTGTAATCCGTTCCCACATGAAGAAATTAGCCATACTGCTGACCAGCGCTATCCTGCTCATCGGGGGGTGTCAGCAAAAACCAGCGCAGGAAACGACCGGCAAGCCCGCTGCTGAACCAACCGCAGCCGCTGTCGACCTGGCCAAACGTCCCGCTGCCGACGCCCCCCGATCGGCGGCCGACCGTCTGGTGCGTGCGCTTTACTTTGAGCACGATACCAACGAAAACCCCTTTCTGGAGGCTAAGGACCCGGCGCTGGCCGAGCAGTTTTTTACCAAACCTGTTGCTGAAAAATTGTACAGAAAAGCAGCAGTAGCCAGCGCCAGTCGCAAACAGATAAACCCGCTTTTCAACGTGCCTGACGCGCAGATTCAGAAGCGGTGGGTACTGCCAGCGGCTGTATCTGGCGCTAAGGCAGTCGTATTTGTCACGTATAACACCAGCGGAAAAGAGCAGGAAATGCGGTGCGAACTGGAGCAGCAGGCCAATGGTCGCTGGCGGATCAGCGATATTATTTACGCTGACGGAAAACGCCTAACCGAGTTGATTAAGTAGCTGTTAGCCTGTGTCATGACAGAATTGTTTCAGTCAGATTCAAATTATTTTTAGTTCACATGTTGACAACACCGTAAAAGCTTGTAATTTTGCAACTCCAAACCGGAAACGGGGCGGAAATTGTTCTTTAACAGGGTGTTTTTGGGGAGTTTCCAGAGTGGCCAAATGGATCAGACTGTAAATCTGCTGGCGTACGCCTTCGGAGGTTCGAATCCTCCACTCCCCACCATTTGGTAACTGAAGACGACGAAAGTAATCTTGGGTTGCTGAGTTTGCGGAAGTAGCTCAATTGGTAGAGCGATAGCCTTCCAAGCTATAGGTTGCGGGTTCGAGACCCGTCTTCCGCTCAACAGAAAGCAGTTAGTATTTAACAGCGATCGGCCCCTGGCTGTCGGCTGTTTTAGTGGTGTCTGCTGGCTGTGGTAAATTAGTATAAGCCGTTATAGCTCAGCGGTAGAGCACTTCCTTGGTAAGGAAGAGGTCCGGGGTTCAAGTCCCCGTAACGGCTCAGGACTTCGCGGAGAGGTCTGCTTTGAGTTAAGCCGTGTCGTAATTACGTTCATTAAGCGTGGTTCCGGGCGGCTTGATTGACGTTCAGCGAGTTTATTTCAAAACAAACAACAGTTCACAATAGCGTTTTAAACACATGGCAAAAGAGAATTTTGACCGCTCGAAACCGCACGTAAACATCGGTACGATTGGTCACGTTGACCACGGTAAAACGACGCTGACGGCTGCCATTACGAAAGTGCTGGCCGAAAAGGGTCTGGCCGCAATTCGGGACTTCTCCTCGATCGACAACGCGCCTGAAGAAAAAGAGCGCGGTATTACCATCAATACATCGCACGTTGAGTACGCTACGGCTACCCGCCACTATGCGCACGTTGACTGCCCGGGCCACGCTGACTATGTGAAAAACATGGTAACGGGTGCTGCTCAAATGGACGGAGCTATCCTCGTTGTAGCTGCTACTGACGGACCGATGCCCCAGACTCGTGAGCACATCCTGCTTGCTCGTCAGGTAGGTGTTCCTCAGCTCGTTGTGTTCATGAACAAAGTGGACATGGTTGATGACCCAGAGCTGCTCGAACTGGTTGAAATGGAAATCCGTGAGCTGCTGAGCTTCTATCAGTTCGATGGCGATAACATCCCGGTTATCCAGGGTTCGGCTCTTGGTGGCCTGAACGGCGATGCCAAGTGGGTGAAAACGATCGAAGAGCTGATGGATGCCGTTGATACATTCATCCCGCTGCCTCCTCGTCAGACGGACCTGCCGTTCCTGATGCCGGTAGAGGACGTATTCTCGATCACGGGTCGTGGTACGGTGGCTACGGGTCGTATCGAGCGTGGTGTTATCAACTCGGGCGAGCCAGTTGAAATCCTCGGTATGGGTGCAGAAAACCTGAAGTCAGTTGTAACGGGTGTTGAAATGTTCCGGAAAATTCTGGATCGTGGCGAAGCCGGTGACAACGTAGGTCTGCTCCTCCGTGGTATCGAAAAAACCGATATCCGTCGTGGTATGGTAATCTGCAAGCCAGGTTCTGTAACCCCGCATATGAAGTTCAAGGCTGAGGTTTATGTACTGTCGAAAGAAGAAGGTGGCCGTCATACGCCGTTCTTTAACAAGTACCGGCCGCAGTTCTATTTCCGCACCACCGACGTTACGGGCGAGATCATGCTGCCTGCCAACGTTGAGATGGTAATGCCAGGCGATAACATCACGATTGATGTAACGCTGATCAACAAGATCGCCATGGAAAAAGGTCTCCGTTTCGCTATCCGCGAAGGTGGCCGTACCGTGGGTGCTGGTCAGGTAACGGAAATCCTCGACTAAGTAATACGCGTAAAACAAGTGCATTTCTTCACAGGGGTGCACTTGTTTTTTGCAATTATTCCGTACTTTTGCAGTCCGTTTCAGAGGCACGCTGTTCCGGGTTTACGTAACGTTACGATAAACGGGTGTAGTTCAAGGGTAGAATAGCGGTCTCCAAAACCGTTGATGGGAGTTCGAATCTCTCCACCCGTGCCAATCCCTTACATACAATGGACAAGTTTCTCTCGTTTCTGAAAGCCTCCTGGGAGGAAGTTCAGCACAACGTGACTTGGCCGAAATTCAGCGACCTGCAATCCAGCTCGACCCTCGTACTGGTAGCTTCGCTGATTTTTGCGCTAATGGTCGGACTGATTGATCTGGTGTTTGAGAATGCTCTCAACGTCTTCTATCAGTCGTTTTAAAATTAGTCATTTGGTGTCGTTCATTGTCATTGGTTGTCATTTACCGCAACGGGTCTGACAGCACTCCTGACAACAAATGACCGGCTAATGACCACTTAAGGACAACAATTATGAGCGGCATACAATGGTACGTCATTCGGGCGGTTTCGGGGCAGGAGAAGAAGGTTAAATCTTATCTCGAAAATGAAGTTATTCGGCAAAAGCTGGATGAGGTCATTCCCCAGATTCTGATTCCGGCCGAAAAGGTTTACGAGATGCGCAACGGTAAGAAGCGCGTTCGGGAGAAGTCGTTTTTCCCTGGCTATATCCTGATTTCGGCAGACCTCGGTAATAACCGGGCCCTTGACCTGATCCTTAACATGCCCGGCGTACTAGGGTTTTTGGGGAACTCACAGGTCGGTACAACAACCAAAGTACCCGTTCCGCTCCGCCAGTCTGAAGTGAACCGCATTCTCGGTAAAGTTGAAGAAGAAACGCAGGAAGTCTCTATTCAGACAGTTGCCTTCCTGAAAGGAGAGAATGTGAAAGTCGTCGATGGTCCATTCGGTGGCTTCATTGGTACAGTAGAAGAAGTTTTTGACGACCGGAAGAAGCTGAACGTCGTCGTAAAGATATTTGGCCGGAATACTCCGGTAGAACTCAGTTACGCACAAGTAGAAAAGGAAAGTTAAGCTTCCACTTGGCTTTTCGAATCGGTCAGGCGTCCAATGCTTCCCTCAGTGGACAAGTGGCTAAAAAAGTTGGTCTGTGGTGTGTAGAGAACAGTCTGGTATGTGACGGCCAGCCGCCCCTCGTTCATCATCGATCGTAAAATCAGTTTCACAATGGCAAAAGAAGTAGGTGGCTACGTAAAGCTGCAAGTCAAAGGCGGGCAGGCTAACCCCTCACCTCCGATCGGTCCGGCGCTGGGTTCCAAGGGTTTGAATATCATGGAATTCTGCAAGCAGTTCAACGGCCGTACGCAGGACAAGATGGGTATGGTACTGCCGGTTTTGATTACGTATTATAAGGACAAGTCCTTTGATTTCGTCATCAAAACCCCACCGGCCCCGATTCTGCTCATGGAAGCAGCTAAGCTGAAAGGCGGCTCTGCTCAACCGAACCGTAATAAAGTCGGCTCGGTTTCCTGGGATCAGGTACGGACCATCGCCGAAACGAAGATGCCCGACCTGAACGCCTTTACGGTTGAAGCCGCGATGCGGCAGGTAGCCGGAACGGCTCGCAGCATGGGTATCACGGTGACGGGTACTGCTCCGTTTTAAGAACCAATAGACTTGCCGAGGCAAATACAGAAATGGCTAAGTTAACGAAAAAGCAAAAGGAAGCCCTGTCGAAGTACGATGCTGCCAAGGAATACTCGCTGCAACAGGCGGCTGAGATCCTGAAGGAGATTTCGTACACGAAATTCGACGCTTCCGTGGATATTGACGTTCGGTTAGGCGTTGATCCGCGTAAAGCCGACCAGATGGTACGTGGCGTTGCTACGCTGCCCCATGGTACGGGTAAGACGGTTCGCGTTCTGGTGCTCTGCACGCCGGACAAGGAGAACGAAGCGAAAGAGGCTGGTGCTGATTTCGTAGGTCTGGATGACTACATTCAGAAGATTGAACAAGGCTGGACGGACGTTGACGTGATCATCACGATGCCGAACGTAATGGCTAAAGTTGGTCGTCTGGGTAAAGTACTGGGTCCGCGGGGTCTGATGCCGAATCCTAAGTCGGGTACGGTAACCCCCGAAGTGGGTAAAGCCGTTCGCGAAGTGAAGGCCGGTAAAATCGATTTCAAGGTCGACAAACAGGGTGCCATTCACACCAGCATTGGCAAAGTGTCGTTTCCGCCCGAAAAACTGGCTGAAAACGCACAGGAGATCATCGCCACGTTGCTGCGCCTGAAGCCGTCATCGGCTAAAGGTACTTACGTGAAGACGATCAACATGTCCAGCACGATGAGTCCGGGAGTAACGATAGATAAAGGCACAGTAGCCGGAGTATAAGCCATGAAACGCGAGGAAAAAGGAGCAATTATTGAGGAATTAACTGGCAAGTTCCAGAGCATTCCCTTCTTCTACATCACGGAAGCAAATGGCATGACGGTTGCTGAAACCAATGACCTTCGCCGGATGTGTTTTGAACGCGGCATCGAGTACAAGGTGGTGAAGAACAGCTTCATCAAAAAAGCACTCGAAACGCTGGAAACGGACTATGCTCCGTTCAACGAGACGGTACTACATGGCCAGTCGGCGGTGATGTTTCACCCCGAAGACCAGAAAGCGCCGGCAAAGCTTATCAAAGAGTTTCGCAAGACGAGCGATAAGCTACAACTGAAAGCCGCTTCAATTTCGAGCAGTTTGTTCATCGGTGCCGATCAACTCGACGCACTGATCGCGCTGAAAAGCCGCGAAGAACTTATTGGCGAAGTTATTGGTCTGCTGCAATCGCCTGCCAAGAACGTCATTTCGGCGCTTCAGGGTGGTGGCAACAAACTGGCCGGTATCCTCAAAACGCTGTCGGAGCGCGAGGAGGCAGCCTAGCTGTAACGCGGGCCAACACCCGCCTTTCGACAAAAAAGCGAACACGACGTTCGCAGTTCACAAACAATTGTATCACAATCAACTAAGAATACTACAATGGCAGATTTGAAAGCGTTCGCTGAGCAGCTTGTAAGCCTGACGGTTAAAGAAGTTAACGAACTGGCTGCTATCCTGAAGGATGAGTATGGTATCGAGCCGGCTGCTGCCGCTCCCGTAATGGTAGCTGGTGGTGCTGCTGGTGGTGGCGATGCCGCTCCAGCCGCTGCTGAAAAAACCTCGTTCGACGTGATCCTGAAATCAGCTGGTGCTGCTAAACTGGCAGTTGTTAAGCTGGTTAAAGATCTGACGGGCCTGGGTCTGAAAGAAGCGAAAGAACTGGTTGATACCGCTCCGAAACCAGTAAAAGAAGGCGTTGCCAAAGACGAAGCCGAAGCCCTGCGTAAGCAACTCGAAGAGGCTGGTGCCGAAGTTGAAGTAAAATAAGCAACTGCTTGTTTGCATAGTACTCCAAGCAGGGGAGGCCAGGTTTAACATCTGGTCTTTTCCTGTTTGGAGAATTTTTGTCTGTGCCCTTGCAAAAGACAAACTTATTCTTATTGCCTTACGTTGTCTATTTACGCCCCTTAGGTCGGGTGACACCCGGGGTCTGAATAGCCGTCTACTATACATGCCGTTGTAAAACCACACAACGAGCTCATTGAGAATCGGTTACGCAACTAAACAGAGTACAATCTTGGCTACAAACGCGAAAATCAGTACGCGCAAAAATTTTGCGACGATTCAGCCAGTGATTGGGTATCCTGATTTCTTAGATATCCAAGTTAAGTCTTTCAAAGATTTTTTCCAACTTGACACCCCCTCCAACCAACGGTCGGAAGAAGGGCTGTTCAAAGTTTTTCAGGAAAATTTCCCCATCTCCGACTCCCGCGAAAACTTCAAGCTGGAGTTTATCGATTACTCCGTCGACCCGCCCAAGTATTCGGTCGATGAGTCGATTGACCGGGGATTAACCTATTCGGTGCCACTCAAGGCCAAACTCCGCCTGTCGAACAACGATCCTGACAACGAGGATTTTGAGACAATCGAGCAGGAAGTGTTCCTGGGTAACATTCCGTACATGACCGAGAAAGGCTCGTTCGTCATTAACGGAGCGGAGCGAGTGATTGTTTCGCAGCTGCACCGGTCGCCAGGTGTGTTCTTCTCTATGAGTAAACACACAAATGGTACCAAATTGTATTCAGCCCGGATTATTCCTTTTAAAGGGTCCTGGATTGAATTCTCGACCGATGTAAATAATGTCATGTATGCCTACATTGACCGGAAAAAGAAATTTCCGGTTACAACGTTGCTGCGTGCTATTGGGTTTGGTTCGGACAAAGACATTCTCGACCTGTTTGGTCTGTCGGAAGAAGTGCCGGCTACGCCCGCCAACCTGAAGAAAGCGATCGGTCGCCGGTTAGCTGCCCGGGTTCTGCGGACCTGGACGGAAGACTTCGTTGACGAAGACACCGGGGAGGTAGTATCGATCAGCCGGAACGAGGTGCTTCTCGAGCGCGATTCAGCCATCTCGGTCGATGACATTGATACGATAACGGACTCGGGCCAGAAGTCGGTCATCCTGCACAAGGAGGACATGAACATGGCCGATTACAATATCATTTATAACACCCTGCAAAAAGATAGCTCCAACTCCGAGAAAGAGGCTGTGGAGCAAATCTACCGGCAGTTGCGGAATGCCGATGCGCCTGATGAGCAAACGGCTCGTGAGATCATCCAGAGCCTGTTCTTCTCAGACAAGCGTTACGATCTTGGCGATGTTGGCCGTTACCGGATCAACAAGAAGCTTGGTCTCGATATTTCGTCGGACATGAAGGTACTGACCACCGAAGACATTGTCTCGATTGTGAAGTACCTAATTGGTCTGATCAACTCGAAAGCCGTTGTCGATGATATTGACCACCTCAGCAACCGGCGTGTACGGACGGTAGGGGAGCAGTTGTATGCGCAGTTTGGCGTTGGTCTGGCACGGATGGCCCGTACCATCAAGGAGCGGATGAACGTGCGTGACAACGAGGACTTCAAACCCGTTGACCTCATCAACGCCCGTACGTTGTCTTCGGTCATTAACTCGTTCTTCGGTACGAACCAGCTGTCGCAGTTCATGGACCAAACCAACCCGCTGGCCGAAGTGACGCACAAGCGTCGGATGTCGGCACTGGGGCCGGGTGGTCTGAGCCGCGAGCGGGCCGGTTTCGAGGTTCGTGACGTACACTATACCCACTACGGGCGTCTGTGTACTATCGAAACTCCGGAAGGTCCGAACATCGGTCTGATCTCGTCGCTCTGTGTCTATGCTAAAATCAACAGCATGGGCTTTATTGAGACGCCGTACCGGATTATTGAGAACGGTAAGGTATCGATGGATAAACCCGTCATGTACCTGACTGCCGAAGAAGAAGATACACACTATATAGCTCAGGCCAACGCAGGCATCGACAAGAAAGGTAATTTCATGGTCGACCGGCTCAAGGCCCGTTTCGAGGGTGACTTCCCGATGGCAGAGCCTGCCAACGTGACGTTCATGGATATTGCGCCGAACCAGATTGTTTCGGTAGCTGCTTCGATGATTCCGTTCCTTGAGCACGACGATGCTAACCGCGCCCTGATGGGATCGAACATGCAGCGTCAGGCCGTTCCGCTTCTCCGTCCCGAAGCACCTATCGTCGGTACGGGTCTGGAAGGCCGGGTGGCTGTTGACTCCCGGACACTGGTGATTGCCGAAGCCGATGGCGTTATCGAGTTTGTTGATTCGACGAAAATTGTGGTTCGCTACAGCCTGGATGAAGATCAGATGGCTGTTACGTTCGACGAAGATCGGAAGACCTACAATCTCATCAAGTTCCGCCGAACCAACCAGGACACCTGCATCAATATTAAGCCGACGGTTTTGAAAGGCCAGAAGGTGAAGAAAGGGGATGTTCTCTGCGAAGGCTACGCTACGCAGGCGGGTGAACTGGCGCTTGGCCGGAATATGAAAGTTGCGTTCATGCCCTGGCAGGGATACAACTTTGAGGATGCTATCGTGATCTCGGAGCGGGTTGTGCGCGAAGATATTTTCACGTCGATCCACATCGAAGAGTTTGAACTGGAAGTTCGCGACACCAAGCGGGGCGAAGAAGAACTGACTTCTGAGATCCCGAACGTGAGCGAAGAAACGGTTCGTAATCTCGACGAGAACGGTATTGTACGCGTCGGTACGGAGGTGAAAGAAGGTGACATTCTGATCGGTAAAATTACCCCGAAAGGAGAAAGCGATCCGACACCGGAAGAAAAACTACTACGGGCCATCTTCGGTGATAAAGCCGGCGATGTTAAGGATGCCTCGAAGAAAGCACCGCCGTCGCTGAAAGGCGTCGTGATCGACACCAAGCTGTTCGCTCGTCCGGCCAAAGAAGACCGGGGTAAGCACAAAGACGAGGTGAAAGCGCTGATGAAGAAATACGGTCGTGAACTGACCGATTTCCGCGCCCGCATGATTGATAAGATCGTGACACTGCTGGATGGTAAAACCAGCCAGGGTGTGAAGCATAAGTTCGGCGATGAGGTCGTGAGCAAGGGTGTGAAGTTCAGCCGCAAGAACATTACGGATAACCTCTTCCCCGACAAAAACCCGTATCGCGACGAGAGTGGCTATGCCGTTCCTGAAGAAGCGAACCTGCTTTCGGATATCAACCTCGACGGCTGGACAGAAGATGACAAACTGAACCAGATGATCGTATCGCTGGTGAAGAACTATAACAACCGTCGGAGCGAAATTACGGGCCGGTTCAAACGCGAACGCTTTACGCTTGAAGTAGGCGACGAGCTGCCGGCAGGTATCGTGAAACTGGCTAAGGTCTATATCGCCAAGAAGCGGAAGCTGAAAGTAGGGGATAAGATGGCCGGTCGTCACGGAAACAAAGGGGTTGTTGCCCGGATTGTCCGCGACGAAGACATGCCGTTCCTGGAAGATGGTACCAAAGTAGATATCGTGCTGAACCCGCTTGGGGTACCTAGCCGGATGAACCTGGGCCAGATTTATGAAACGGTATTGGCCTGGGCTGGTCAGAAGCTGGATCGTAAGTACGCTACGCCGATTTTCGACGGAGCTACGGAGCAGCAGGTGGCCGACGAGCTTAACGAAGCAGGCCTGCCCTCATTCGGCCGTACGTATCTGTACAACGGTCTGACCGGCGAGCGTTTCGATCAGCCGGTAACCGTGGGAATCATCTACATGCTCAAACTCGGTCACCTGGTTGACGATAAGATGCACGCCCGTTCGATCGGCCCCTACTCGCTCATTACGCAGCAGCCGCTGGGTGGTAAGGCGCAGTTTGGTGGTCAGCGTTTCGGAGAGATGGAAGTATGGGCGCTGGAAGCATTCGGCGCTTCAAACATCCTGCAGGAGATTCTAACCGTTAAATCGGATGACGTTGTAGGCCGGGCCAAGGCATACGAAGCCATCGTGAAAGGGGAGAACTTGCCGAAGCCAAACATTCCTGAGTCGTTCAACGTACTTGTTCACGAGTTACGCGGTCTGGCTCTTGAAATTACACTTGAGTAAAAAACGTTTTCAGTTTGCGGTATTCGCCGGGTCGCCGGAACAGTTTTCAGTTGGTCGATACAAGACGTGTCCTGTATTGGCCAACTGAAGGCAGTAAACAGAAAACTGTAAACTCCACTAATTAAATCTCCAACCAATGTCGTTCAAAAAGAACAAGAAACTCAACAGCGACTTTGCCAGCGTGACAATCAGTCTGGCGTCGCCGGAGTCTATTTTGGAGAGTTCCTACGGCGAAGTGACACAGCCGGAAACCATCAACTACCGGACGTACAAACCCGAGATGGGTGGCTTGTTCTGCGAGCGCATCTTCGGACCGGTAAAAGACTGGGAATGTCACTGCGGTAAATACAAGCGGATTCGTTACAAAGGCATTATCTGTGACCGTTGTGGTGTTGAGGTAACC
Organism: Spirosoma lacussanchae; assembly: GCF_005870035.1. GTDB lineage: Bacteria > Bacteroidota > Bacteroidia > Cytophagales > Spirosomataceae > Spirosoma > Spirosoma lacussanchae. The sequence goes on from NZ_SWJG01000001.1 coordinate 90,573, forward strand.
GAGAAAAAGGTTCGCCGGGAGCGTATGGGTCACATCGAACTGGTTGTGCCGGTTGCGCACATCTGGTATTTCCGCTCGCTGCCCAACAAAATCGGATATCTGCTGGGGCTCTCGACCAAGAAGCTCGACCAGGTTATCTATTACGAGCGCTATGTAGTTGTTCAACCCGGCGTAAAAGCCGAAGACGGTATCAATCAGCTTGACTTTCTGACCGAGGATGAATACCTCGACATCATGGACAAGCTGCCGAGCAGCAACCAGCACCTGGACGACAAGGACCCGAACAAATTCATCGCCAAGATGGGGGCCGAAGCGCTGGAGATGTTGCTGTCGCGTCTGCAACTGGACGAACTGTCGTATCAGCTGCGCCACGCAGCGGCTACCGACACGTCGCAGCAGCGGAAGGCCGAAGCCCTGAAGCGTCTTAAAGTAGTAGAGGCATTCCGGGAAGCCAACGGCCGTATTGAGAACCGCCCCGAGTGGATGGTGATCAAGATGGTACCGGTTATCCCGCCCGAACTGCGCCCACTCGTCCCACTGGATGGTGGTCGGTTTGCTACCTCTGACCTGAATGACCTGTATCGCCGGGTAATTATCCGGAACAACCGTCTGAAGCGCCTGATCGAAATCAAAGCGCCGGAGGTAATTCTGCGTAACGAAAAGCGGATGCTGCAGGAAGCGGTCGATTCGCTGTTCGACAACTCGCGGAAAGTAAACGCCGTTCGTTCGGAAGGTAACCGGGCTCTGAAGTCGCTGTCTGACATGCTGAAAGGTAAACAGGGCCGTTTCCGTCAAAACCTGCTCGGTAAGCGTGTCGACTATTCGGGTCGTTCGGTTATCGTGGTTGGTCCCGAGCTGAAACTGCATGAGTGCGGTCTGCCGAAAGACATGGCGGCTGAGTTATTCAAGCCGTTTGTAATCCGGAAGCTGATTGAGCGGGGTATCGTCAAAACAGTGAAGTCGGCCAAGAAAATCGTTGACCGGAAAGACCCTGTTATCTGGGATATTCTGGAAAACGTGCTGAAAGGGCATCCCGTACTGCTGAACCGGGCTCCAACGCTGCACCGATTGGGTATCCAGGCATTCCAGCCCAAACTGATCGAAGGTAAAGCTATCCAGCTGCACCCACTCGTCTGTACGGCTTTCAACGCTGACTTTGACGGTGACCAGATGGCCGTTCACGTGCCGCTGGGGCAGGAAGCCGTTCTGGAAGCGTCGCTGCTGATGCTGGCCTCGCATAACATTCTGAACCCAGCCAACGGCGCTCCGATTACGGTACCGTCGCAGGACATGGTACTCGGTCTGTATTATGTAACGAAAGGTCGCAAGAGCATTCCTGAGTACCCCATTGCGGGCGAAGGCATGACGTTCTACGGTGCCGAAGAGGTAATCATCGGCATTAACGAAGGAAAAGTTTCCAAGCACGCCAATATCAAATGCCGGGTGAAAGTTCGGGACGAGAACGGCGAGCTGGTTTATAAAGTCATTGACACCGTGGCGGGCCGGTTGTTGTTCAACCAGGCCGTACCGGAAGAAGTTGGCTACATCAACGAACTGCTGACGAAGAAAAAGCTGCAACAGATTATTGCGCTTATCTTCAAGATTTCGGGTGGTGCGCGGACGGCGCAGTTCCTGGATGAGATTAAAGAACTCGGTTTCCAGATGGCGTTCCGGGGTGGTCTGTCGATTGGTTTGAGCGACGTCATGATTCCCGAAGCTAAGCAGGGACTCGTTGAAGAAGCCAAAGCCGAAGTACAGAGCGTCTGGGATAACTACCTGATGGGTCTGATTACGGAAAACGAGCGTTACAACCAGGTTATCGATATCTGGACGCGGGTTAACTCGCGCCTGACCGAAACGCTGATGAAACAGCTCGAAGCTGATCAGGGCGGGTTCAACTCGATCTACATGATGATGCACTCGGGCGCACGTGGTTCGCGGGAGCAGATTCGTCAGCTGGGCGGTATGCGGGGTCTGATGGCCAAGCCGCAGAAAAACCTGCAGGGTTCGGTTGGTGAGATCATTGAAAACCCGATTCTGTCGAACTTCAAAGAAGGTCTCGACGTACTCGAGTACTTTATCTCGACCCACGGTGCCCGGAAAGGTCTGGCCGATACAGCCCTGAAAACGGCTGATGCCGGTTACCTGACCCGTCGTCTGCACGACGTAGCTCAGGACGTAATTATCAGCGAAGACGACTGTGGTACCCTCCGTGGTCTGCAAGTGTCGGCGCTGAAAGATAACGAAGATATCGTTGAGCCGCTGTCAGAACGGATTCTGGGTCGTACAACCGTACACGACATCTACGATCCGCTGCTGAAAGGCGAAGATGGTAAACCGCTGCTGATCGTTGGATCGGGTGAGCTGATTACGGAAGAAGTAGCGGCTCAGATTGACGAAACGAGCATCGAAACGGTTGAAATCCGCTCAGTACTGACCTGCGAATCGCGGCAGGGTGTTTGCGCCAAGTGCTACGGTCGCAACCTGGCCTCGGGCCGTATGGTTGACATCGGCGAAGCGGTTGGTGTTATTGCCTCGCAGTCGATTGGTGAGCCGGGTACACAGCTGACCCTCCGTACTTTCCACGTGGGTGGTACGGCGTCGAACATCGCGGTCGATGCGTCGATCAAAGCGAAATTCGACGGTCTGATCGAGTTTGAAGAGATGCGTACGGTAGAGTCGGAAGATTCGGAAGGCAACCCGCAAACGGTCGTTATGGGCCGCTCGGGCGAGATCCGGATCGTTAATCCGAACGACCGCAACGTAGTTCTGATCAGCAACAACGTACCGTACGGGGCGTTCCTGCGGGTGAAAGATGGCGATATAGTGAAGAAAGGCGACGATATCTGCGCCTGGGATCCCTACAACGCCGTTATCCTGTCGGAGCTGACTGGTACGCTGACGTTCGATGCAATCGAAGATGGTATTACCTATCGGGAAGAGTTTGACGAACAGACTGGCTTCCAGGAGATGGTTATCATCGAAAGCCGCGACAAGGCGAAGAACCCGGCTATCGTGGTTCAGGGAACAACCACCCTGTCGCTACACCTGGCCGATATCGAAGGCGGACTCTTCCAGAAGAGTTACAACCTGCCGGTAGGGTCGCGTCTGGTCGTAAAACCAGGGCAGAAAATTAAAGCCGGTCAGCCACTGGCCAAGATCCCGCGTAACGTAGGTAAAACCCGCGATATTACCGGTGGTCTGCCACGGGTAACGGAATTGTTCGAAGCCCGTAACCCGTCTAACCCAGCCGTGGTGAGCGAAATCGATGGCGTAGTAACCTACGGAACCATCAAGCGCGGTAACCGCGAAATCTTCATCGAGTCGAAAGACGGCACGAAGAAGAAGTATCTCGTACCGCTGTCGAAGTTTATCCTGGTACAGGACAATGACTTCGTACGGGCCGGGGCACCGCTGTCGGACGGCGCTATTACGCCGAGCGATATTCTGGCCATCAAAGGGCCAACCGCCGTTCAGGAGTATCTGGTGAACGAAATTCAGGAAGTATACCGCCTGCAAGGGGTGAAGATCAACGATAAGCACATCGAAGCCATTGTTCGGCAGATGATGCAGAAAGTGGAGATCATCGACTCGGGCGATACCAACTTCCTCGAAGGACAGGTTGTTGACAAGTGGGCCTTCCGCGAAGAGAACGACAAGATGCTTGATGCAAAAGTCGTGATGGACGCTGGTGACTCGGTCAACTTTAAACCGGGTATGATTGTAACGAGCCGTCAGCTTCGCGATGAGAACTCGAGTCTGAAGCGTCGCGACCTCGCGCTGGTGACCGTTCGTGACGCTATGGCCGCCGTGTCGCAGCCCACGCTGATGGGTATCACGCAATCGTCGCTGGGTACAGATAGCTTCATCTCGGCCGCTTCCTTCCAGGAAACGACCAAGGTGTTGAGCGAAGCGTCGATCCGCGGTAAAATGGATACGCTCGAAGGACTGAAAGAGAACGTAATCGTAGGTCACCTGATCCCGGCTGGTACGGGTATCCGCCGGTACCAGAACGCGATTGTTGGCTCTAAAGAAGAACTCGAAACGCTGACCGAATCGCGCGAGCAGTTTGCCCGTACGAAGAAGAAAGCAACGGTATAGGCATAAGCTTATAAAGTTAAAATCCCCGGTCATGGCTGACCGGGGATTTTTTTTGCCGTCAGATACGTGCGTTTTTAAGCTAACTTTTCTGTACCGTGACCCTACCAAAACTGCCTAGAAGCTTGAGAATGGCCGGACTGTCCTTGTTCTGGCTCAACTTATTCCTGCATGTCTTCTTTTTTTAAGGAAGTACTGTTCCGCACAAACAGGTCTGTCTATTTGTATTTAGCTTCGCTGATTTTGGTAGCAGCCAGTTTAGCCATTCAGCTCCGAAAAGAAGGTGGCTGGTTTTTTCAAAGCCAACGGTGGCTATACTGGGCTATTGCCTGCCTGACAGCGTTTTGCCTCTGTCAGCTTATCAGTAGACACTACTATGGTAAGGCGCTGAAATTAATTTCAGGCCAGTAGGGGGTTAAATGCGCCTGAATCGAAGAGCCGTCCCAGTCGACATGGTTGGGGGGCTTTTTTTAGGTGGCTGAATATTGACTGTAGCCATTATAAGTGCTGCAACCACCGTCAGTGGTCGAAGACCCTGGGGGTGGTTAGCTTTGAAAGAGACGAAAAGAAAGCCGCCCTAAACGAACCCGTTTAGGGCGGCTTTCTTTATTGAAAGCTGTATTTTTGGAAAACGATTTATCCGTATGAATACACAGCAGCAAAATTCCGAAGGTACCATAGATGTTGAACTCAGTGAGGAAATTGCCGAAGGCGTATACGCCAATCTGGCCATGATTGCTCACTCCAATAGCGAATTTATCCTTGATTTTATCCGGCTCATGCCCGGCGTACCCAAGGCTAAGGTTAAAGCACGCATCATTTTGACGCCCGAACACGCCAAGCGGCTCCTTGACGCACTCCGGGAAAACATCAATCGGTTCGAGGAAGCCTACGGCGGTATCAACGAGCCGACTGATACATTCCGGTTCCCGGGTGGCGGTTTTAGCGGACCGGTTGGTCAGGCCTGATCAGCGGGTCTATAAGACTGGCTGTCCGATAGTTGCAGCGAGCCGTTCGTCGAGTTTCGGCAGCGTGAATCCGGTCCGGATTGCTGAAATCTTTTCGTCTTCTGCTTTGGCGTTCAACTGCTTATCCGTATCTTTGCACCTCAAATTTCGGGAAGACTGTTTTTCGTAAACAAATCAAAGAATGCCTACCATACAACAATTGGTGCGTAAAGGGCGTGAGAAACTGGTAGATAAGTCGAAATCACCAGCTTTGGACGCCTGCCCACAACGTCGGGGCGTGTGTACGCGTGTGTACACAACGACGCCGAAAAAGCCAAACTCGGCTCTTCGGAAAGTTGCCCGGGTTCGTCTGACGAACCAGAAAGAAGTCAACGCCTACATTCCGGGCGAAGGTCACAACCTGCAGGAGCACTCGATCGTGCTGATCCGCGGTGGCCGGGTAAAAGATTTACCGGGTGTTCGTTACCACATTGTACGCGGTGCCCTTGATACGGCCGGCGTGAGCGGCCGTCTGCAGAGCCGGTCGAAATACGGTGCCAAGCGTCCGAAACCAGGTCAGGCTCCTGCTGGTAAAGGTGCTCCGGCAAAAGGAAAGAAAAAGTAATTAATCCGACTGCCCGTTGAAAGACTACGGCAGAGTAAGATCAAAAATCTGAAGCAATCATGAGAAAGGCGAAACCGCCCAAGCGTTACGTACTGCCCGATCCTAAGTATAAGGAAGTACTGGTAACCAAATTTGTTAATAATCTGATGTACGAAGGCAAGAAAAGCCTGGCGTACTCAATCTTCTACGATGCTCTCGATGTGGTTGCCAAGCGCACCAGCGAAAGCGGACTGGATACCTGGAAAAAGGCGTTGAACAACGTCATGCCATCGGTAGAGGTGAAAAGTCGTCGTGTGGGTGGGGCTACCTTCCAGGTGCCGACCGAAGTACGGGCAGACCGGAAGGTCGCGGTAGGCATGAAATGGCTGATCCGGTATGCTCGTTCACGGGGTGAGAAGACAATGGTTGACCGGCTCGCAGCCGAAATCGTAGCCGCTTCGAAAGGTGAAGGTGCTGCTGTGAAAAAGAAAGACGATACGCACCGCATGGCTGAGGCCAACAAGGCGTTCTCGCACTTCCGGTTCTAATAAGTCAATACATACAGTTCTTTCCGCAGACAGGCTCTCCAGTTGGGGAGCCTGTCCTGTTTTAAAGATAGTACCTGCCACCAGTTACAAGTGCATCAGCTGGAACGATTCGGCTTGTTTCCGCAAATACAACGGGTCTGTTGCTCTGGATCGCAGCAACTCTATGCAGACCATATCCTCAATTCGGTAGATAAAGATCAGAGCAGCGAGATATGCTTAGACGGCTTTGCTTATTTTTGGCCGTATGACAACCCTCGAAAACGACCACATACGGATATCTATTCGCCCTAAAGGGGCTGAACTGACGTCTATCCTTCATAAACCAACGGCCACTGAGCACCTCTGGCAGGCTGATCCGACCGTCTGGCCATGGCACGGCCCCAACCTGTTTCCGGTAGTCGGAGGCTGCCTGAATAACCAACTTCTGATCGATGGGCAGGCTTATCCGACAGAGCGGCACGGGTTTGCGCGGCATACGGTCTTTGAAACGACCGAATCGTCTGACGCACACGCTATTTTTTCGCTGCGGGCCGACGATAAAACCCGGGCCGTGTACCCGTACGAATTTCTGTTCCAGATCATCTACGAACTGGAGGGGCCGCAGTTGACCATTACCTACCGGGTAGTGAACGAGGACCAGAAAACGGTTTTCTTCTCTGTCGGAGCACACCCGGCTTTTGCCGTTCCGTTCCGGGCCAACGAGGCCTATGAAGATTATTTCATCGAGTTTGATCAGGCTGAAGCCTTGGAAACGCACCGGCTATCGGCAGGTGGCTTTTTTACAGGCGAGACGGAACCAGTGGCCACGAACGGTAACCGGCTCCCGCTGACTGCGCATTTGTTTGATCAGGATGCGCTGGTATTTAAGAACATACGTTCCCGGCAGGTTGCTATCCGGACGGATAAGCACGAGCAGGCCGTAATAGTAACCTTCCCCGAATTCCTGTATCTGGGGCTGTGGGCCAAACCGGGCGCGCCCTTCGTGTGCATCGAGCCTTGGCTAGGGTGTGCCGACAGCGAAGGTTCGCCAGTGCCTATCGAGCAGAAAGAGGCTATTCAGCAGGTTGAGCCGGGGCGCGTATTCGACGCCAGCTTTACGATTCGTATTCAGTAAAATACGTGCATACAAAAAGGGCCAGACTCGTGTCTGGCCCTTTTTGTATGCATCGGCAACTACTTACTTACCACCAGCCTGGCCGCTCGACAGCAGATTGAAGAACTGATCGAGTTTGGGGGTGATGATGATTTCGGTCCGGCGGTTTTGCTGGCGACCAACCGATGTTGTGTTGTCATCCTTGGGCGAGTATTCCGAACGACCACCGGCGGTCATCCGCTCGGGCTGAACACCAAACTTGCTTTGCAGCGTACGAACAACCGAAGTAGCCCGCAGCGCGCTCAAGTCCCAGTTGTCTTTGATCGACGCCGTCGAGATGGGTACGATATCCGTATGACCTTCTACCAGGATATCGAGTTCTTTGTGGTCGTTCACTACTTTGGCCACTTTACCCAGTACCGTTTCGGCTTTGGGAGTGATGTCGTAGCTACCCGACTTGAACAGGAGCTTGTCTGAGATCGACACGTAAACAACACCTTTCTTCACTTCAACCTGTACATCCTGGTCGTTGATGTCGTCGAGTGAGCGTTTGAGGCTCATAACCAGGGCCAGGTTCAGCGAATCTTTCCGCTGCATGCTGGTGTTCAGGTTATTAACGTACTTGGTCTGTTCGTTCAGGGTCTCGAGCGATTTACGGATACTCTCAGCGCCCGACTTGCTCACGATTGACAGATCTGACATCCGGTCGAGCAGGTTGGTGTTGGTCCGTTTCAGGTAATCGACCTGAGCCTGCAGATCGCCCAGTTGTTTATCTTTCCCCTGCAAGTCGTTGTCTTTGGCCGACAGCTGGTTGCGCAGGTCGGCTGTACGCTGGTCGCAGTCGTTGAGCGAAGCAACAGCTTTGTCACGGGCTTCCTGAAGAGATTTGATTTCGGCCAGCCGCTTCTTACTGTTGCAGGACGACAGCATAGCTACGGCCGCAAAAAGAATCAGTACTCGTTTCATGCTAGTAAGTGGAGTTTTATCGAAGAACGAAAAGTTAGGTTTGACTGGTATCAATCGGGTTAACACGCAAATCATCCTACAAAAGTAAGTGATTCTGATTAACCATGTTAACACATCATTTTTATCTAAAAGAAATCAGCTCAAAATTTTCCTCATGTGTCTACAACTTTTTTGCAGAACGCACTGGGTAAGCTAAAGCCGTAGACATGGCCGCTCAGCCGAAGCGTCTGCCAGTCAGCCAGCAGGCCATTTACTAAAAGATGTTGGTAGTTTGCCGGCAATGCTGACTTTTGCAGATACCTTTTTCTCAGAATCATGATTAGACACTTACTTTGCCTGGCTGGTTTACTGGCCAGTACAGGCTCCGTTCTTATGGCACAGTCAGGCAGCCGGGAGATTATGTACGTCGGTACTTACTCCGTTCGTGGTAGTGAAGGAATTTATGTGTTCAGCTTTGATCGGCAGACCGGCACTATGCAGCCCGTGCAGTCGGTATCGAATACAAAGAGCCCTTCTTTTCTGGCGCTGCACCCGTCGGGTCAGTTTCTCTACTCGGTCAACGAAGCCGCCGATGCGGGGCCGACCGGGGCCGTGAGTAGCTACCAGGTCGACCGCGCAACGGGGAAGCTTACGTACGTTAATAGCCAGTCGTCGCTGGGTAAGGGACCCTGCCACATCAGCATCGACCAGACCGGAAAAACTGCTTTTGTCTCAAACTACGGCGGAGGAAGCCTGGCCGTATTACCTATCAAGGCCGATGGAACCCTGAGCGCCCCGACCGATAGTGTGCAGAACACCGGTACCGGGCCCGACCCCAAACGGCAGGAGAAAGCGCACGTTCACTCAGCTACCATAGCGCCCGACAATCGGTTCGTCTATGTAGCGGATCTGGGTACTGACAAGCTTCACATCTTTGCCCCTGACCTGAAAGCCGGCACGGTGAAGCCCGCGCAAACGCCCTTCGTAACGGTTAAACCCGGCTCCGGCCCGCGCCATTTCACGTTTCACCCCAACGGCCGGTATGCGTATCTGGTCGAGGAAATGATATCGTCGGTAGCGGTATTCAGCCGCGATGCTAAAACCGGGGCCCTTACACTGATCCAGGATGGCATACCAACGCTGCCCCAGGGCTTCAGCGGTAACAATACCAGCGCCGATATTCATATCGACCCCTCAGGAAAGTTTCTGTATCAGTCGAACCGGGGCGCCAACACCCTGGCTATTTTTTCAATCGGGACCGACGGGAAACTGACAAAAGTGGCTGATCAGCCCGTTGAAGGGAAAACACCGCGTAACTTCCTGATCGATCCGAAGGGCGACTTTGTGTTCGTAGCCAACCAGGATACGGATAACATTACCATTTTTCGGCGCGATCGTCAGACGGGCAAGCTGACTTATACAGGGCAATCGGTGTCGGTTCCGGCGCCGGTATGCGTCATTATGGCTCGCCAGTAAACCCAGCTCAACTCTCGTTTTATGCGAACCTTCGGCATACTCCTCGTTACCATCGTCAATCTAAACGCCTGTACGGGCCGCAAAACCGAATCGGCAGCTGCCGACTCGACCGTTGCCCAGGTTAACGACGCGGGCCTGGGCGCCAGCCAGTGCTATCAGCAGGTGACAGGCCGGGATACAACTACCCTGCAACTGACCATCAACGGCTCAGACGTAACGGGCGAACTGGTGGTGATGCCTTACGAAAAAGACCAGGCACGGGGTTCGATCAAGGGCACGATGGTAAACAAAATCATTAAAGCAGACTGGCAACGCTCGGGCGAAGGCGTTACCCAGCCTTATCTCATCGACTTCGAGATGCAGGGCGACTCCGTCATGTGGCGCGAAGGTGAGCGGGTCGAGGAAGGCGGCAAGTGGGTATTAAAAACACCGGATCAGGGCTATCGGTACGTATTGACAAAAACAGACTGTCGATAATGGCTTAGTTTTGTGTTGACCAGATTCGGATGCATGAGCGGATGCGCTGCGATCCGGATTCGGTCAACACCGTTTTTTATTAACCAATTCTATTTGTATGACACGTTTTCTGTTAGTGGGGGCCGTATTGGCCGTATTGGCGTTCACGATGCCAACCAAAAAAGTTGTTCTCTTCAACGGCAAAGACCTGACGGGCTGGAAAATTTACGGCACTGAAAAATGGTATGTCGAGAACGGAGAACTCGTCTGCGAAAGCGGACCTGACAAACAGTATGGCTACCTCGCTACAGAGCAGTTCTACAAAAACTTCGACCTGTCGGTTCAGTTCAAGCAGGAAGCCAATGGCAACAGTGGCGTATTTTTTCGGTCAACCGTCGAGGGCACCAAGATCAGCGGCTGGCAGGTGGAGGTAGCGCCCAAAGATCACGATACCGGCGGCATATACGAATCCTACGGACGGGGCTGGCTGGAGCAGATTCCCGCCGAAAAAGAAAACATTCTCAAGCCCGGCGAGTGGAACACGCTCCGCATCCGGGTCGAGGGCGATCACGTACAGACCTTCCTCAACGGTAAGGCCATGGTTGATCGGCACGACGAAAAAATCGGCGCGGCCAATGGCTCCATTGCCCTGCAAATCCACGACGGCGGTGGCATCAAGGTGCGCTGGCGCAAACTGGTGCTGAAAGAACTGTAGGTCCTGTCCTATTTCGGCAGATCGATATAGGACATAGTGTGTACATCATCGGCTTTGGTATTCACGAATTTCTTTTCGGGCTTGTCGAAGTTGGTGATGTACAGCCGGTTTCCTTTTAGCAAAACCTCGGCGGGCTGGTCAATGCGCCCGTCTTTCCCGTCTGTATCGCCATTCTGAACAAGGGTAGTTACCTGACCCGTTGCCAGATCGACCGACTGGATGGCATTTTCGCGGGAGTTACACAGGTACAGTATGTTCGTGTTCCGGTCTACGATCAGACCGTCGACGCAGGAAATAGGCTGGCTTACGTTCACCACTTCTTTCGAGGCCAGTTTACCATCGGGCCGGAGCGTCATCTTGTACAGCGTGCCGTCGCCAAAACTACCCGTATACAGATTTCCCTGGCTGTCGTAATCAAGTCCGTCGGCGCCGTTATCGACTCCCGTTTCGTTCACCCTGGTCGTAAACGTAGCCAGCACATGCGAGTCGGCTGTTTTGGGCTTAAGAGCCACCACACCCCGGTTGAGTTCGTTGAGCGTGAAGCTCAGTACGGCACTGCCCTTATCGTCGGCAGGCATGTCCCACTGGCTGTCGGTGACGTAAATGGTATTGCCTTTCCAGACAACGGCATTGGCCAGCCCGAACCCGGTCACGACCGGATCGACGCCCAGTACTGTACCGCCCTTCATCCGAATGCGCATCAGCCGCGATTTGAAGTTCTTGTCGTTTTCGTACTGATTTTCGGCATAATACAGATTCCCGTCGGGACCGAAGGCCAGGTCCATCGGCGCTGCGTGCTTCGTATCGGGGTGCGGGGGCAGATTGGTGACGAATTGTACTGAGTCGGGCGCGAATTTAACAAGCACACCGGGAGAGCTGTTGTCGGCCAGGTTAGGTACCGACAGATAGATAGTACCGTCGGGGCCCAGCGCCATACCATCGGGGGTGTTGTATTTATCGGGCAGGGTGTAGAGTAGTACCGGATTCCCGATGGTCGAGATCGACTCCTTAGCCTGAGCTCCGTCCAGATTGCCCGTATCCACGCCTTTGGCGTTTTCTTTTTGCTGACAGCCCGCTGCCAGACAGAGGCCCAGTAGCGCGGGCATAACATAGTATTTCATAGAATCACGTTGAGTATACAAATTGTCTTCGTACAACCGGCTGATTCCTGAAATGTTACGAACCCTTACTTCCTGTCTCCAACGCGTTTTTGAAGGCCGGGCTGCTGCCAACCGGCGCGTAGGTTCGGGCTGGAATTTATGGCTTGAGCCGGGAAATCGGGCTGCGCAATGCCTACCGTAGTTCGGCCAGCAGGTTGTTCAGGTCGAGCGAGCGCGTATACATGTCCAGCGAGCCATCGGGGCGCTGGGGCCACTGCTCCACGGGGCGATCCCAGTACAGTTCTACGCCATTCTGATCGGGGTCGTTCAGGTAAAGCGCTTCCGATACCCCATGGTCCGACGCACCGGTCAGCGGGTAGCGCGCATCCACGAGTCGTTTAAGCGCAACGGCCAGATCCCGGCGGGTTGGATACAGAATAGCGGTATGAAACAGGCCGACGCTACGGGTCGGCGCGGGTGGAGCGTCTTTGCTGTACCAGGTATTGAGGCCGATGTGGTGATGATAACCGCCGGCCGAGATGAACGCAGCCTGATCGCCGTAGAGCAGGGTGACCGAGAATCCCAGCAGGTCCCGATAAAAAGCCAGCGACCGTTCCAGATCAGCCACTTTAAGATGAACATGCCCAATCCGGGTCTGGGCAGGAATGGTATACGGTGTCATAATCAGTCAGGAAAGATCAGATGCCAAGTTGGCAATAAAGTGGTTCCCACGAAAATAGAGCAGGCCGTTTATGCCGAAAATCGCGGCTTATAAACGGCATGGCTGGTCGGTTGTGTGCGCTTCAGGCTTATTTTTAAGCATGAAAACCGCCTGTCTGTTCCTCGTTACTGTTGTTGTATCGGTAAGCACCTCACTGGCTCAGCCAGCCAAACGACCCCGTGAGTACGGCATCCGCTTTGGGGTTATGCCAACGGGACCCCTCAATGCAATTACCGATGTGCCCGGCGTTCGGGTGGGTCAGGTTACCCTGCAGCAGGGCCAGCATGTAAGAACGGGGGTTACGGCTATCCTGCCCCATGACGGGAACCTGTTCCAGCAGAAAGTACCGGCGGCTATCTACATCGGCAACGGGTTCGGCAAGCTGACCGGGTATAGCCAGGTCGAGGAGCTCGGTACGCTCGAAACGCCCATCGTCCTGACCAATACGCTGAATGTACCTACCGCGGCCGATGCCGTTATTGACCACACGCTGGCACAACCCGGAAACGCCCAGGTCCAGTCGCTCAACCCGGTGGTGGGCGAAACCAACGATGGCTTTCTGAACGACATCCGGGGGCGGCATGTCAGTAAACAGCACGTGCTCGACGCCGTGCGCACCGCCAGAACGGGACCGATCGAAGAAGGCAACGTTGGTGCGGGCACCGGAACGGTTTGCTTCGGCTTCAAAGGCGGTATCGGTACCGCATCGCGCAAGCTGCCAGCTTCGCTCGGGGGCTATACCGTGGGCGTACTGGTCCAGACCAATTTTGGCGGTGTGCTGCAGATCGGGGGCGTACCGGTGGGCGTTGAGCTGGGTAAGTATTCGTACCGGGAAAAGCTGGACGGGTCGTGTATGATGGTGGTGCTCACCGACGCGCCCCTCGACGCCCGCAATCTGAAACGACTGGCCAAGCGGGCGTTTATGGGGCTGGCCCAAACGGGTGGCATCGCTTCCAACGGCAGTGGCGACTACGTCATTGCCGCGTCAACGGCCTACCGGATTCCGCACGAAACGGCCAGCAACTTCGATGAGGTGAAACTCCTGCGGAACGACGCTACGTCGCCCCTGTTCATGGCAGCTATCGAAGCAACTGAGGAGGCTATCATCAACTCGCTGTTTATGGCCCGGACGCTTAGCGGTCATCAGGGGCACCGGGTAGAGGCACTGCCCGTCGATAAGGTGGTTGAACTTCTCCGAAAAGCCGGTCAGATCAAGTAGCGAGCCGTCTCTGATCCTAGCTTATCGGACGCGGTTGAACACGAACAGATCACTAAACGCCCAGGCGCCGTTCTTCGACTCGCCCCGCCGGATAACGAGTTGGTCGGGCCCGCGCTTTTCGTAGATAATTCGGATGGAGCCGTCTTCTTTCTCGAAGAGGGCGCGGTCTTTCTCGGCGCTGATGAACCCGTAGCGGTCCGACTTGTCTTTTTCTTCAACGCCGATCAGGCCCGGCTTGAAGTGTTTTACCAGCGCAACGGGGCCGCGCTCGGTCTGCTCGAAAGCAAAGAGTTCGTACAGCGTTACCTTGTTATCTTTCATCATCCGGATGTAGCCAACAATATTATCCCCGGCCGGGGCTGTCCAGGAGGCTTCGATCGGACCATCATTGAAACGACCCTGCCAGTGCCCTGCCAGCAATGCCATGTCGGCCAGCGTGCCCGGTTTGGTCGGCGCTGTCTGCGCCTGGGTACTCGGTCCGCTGATTAGGAAGCTGATAAAAAAGACGAGGAGCATACGGGGGTGAAAGTCGTTCATGGGGAATGGACAACCAGGGTTTATAGTGGTTGACTTCATAAAGACAGCGGGAGCCGGTTTGCTACCGACTCCCGCTATTGATCGTGGCTAAAACAGTTTCTCATTGGGCGGCTTGATGCCTTTCATCCTGATATAGATCGTAGCCTGCCCCCGGTGATGGGTCTGGTGCTCGAAACCTTTGGCAAAAGCCAGCTCCCGCGACAGTTCGTTCTTCCCAAATTTGATGGATTCGGCCAGTTGGGCGTCGCTCATGCCCTTTAAGCCGTCAATGACGAAATCATAGCTATCCAGCACGGCTTTGGTCAGAGCCGCTTTGGTTTTCAGCTCCTCCATTTTTTCCATGGATTTGCCCGCCATCGGATTGGGCTTGCCGGTAGCGGTAGAGCCGAAGAGGTAGTTGCCACTGGCCAGATGAAGCATCTGCTCCCCGAAGCTGCGGATCTCGGGGGTTGGCTTGTAGGCAATCCCATCTTCGGGCATCGCGTCGAGATATTCTTTGGTATACTCCCGGGCGCGTTGCCATTCGGTAACCAGCTGGCTGACGCTGGTAGCCGGTCGGTGGCTGCTGAGAACAGTCAGCACCAGTACAAGTAGTAAGGGCTGGAGGATGTGTTTCATGGGGTTCATTAATCGAATACACTGCCAATGTACAACATGCGATCCATAAACAGCTATACTATTTAGTCAGCGTCGATAGGAACGCTCTGGGCACTCGTCTGTCGTATCACATCTACGCCCGATCGGCCAGGCGGGCCTGTCTACCAGTCAGTTGACGTACCAGTCCGTACAGGATCAGTCCGAGCACCACCACCGATACGCCCCATTTCAGGTTAGTGAAGACCGAACAGAGCGAGGCAACCGTGGCCGACGAGGGCGGGTAAGTCTGGAGCAGGTACACGATGCAGGCGTTTTCGAGCAGGTCGAACCCCATAATACCCAGCGGCAGCACGTTTACAAGCCGGAACGACGCGTAGGGCCGGCGCCGGAACAACATCGACAGAATGATGCAAAACAGAAACGTGTAGATAAACGGATACGCCAGGTCGGCGGTAAGCTCGCCCTGGGCGTAGACAGCCCGGCCTTCGGGGCCGTATGCCGCTACCATCTGCCGAATGCGGTCGGGATCGTAGCCGGTAAGCAGATCAATCGGGCCAATGGGCCGACCGGCCAGTGTGTTCATGCGTTCTTCCAGGCTTTTGAACACATAGACCGGAAAAGGTACGTACAGAACAACCGCCAGCAAGAGCGTTTTCCAGGACGCGATGCGGTAGAAAAAATGAGATAAGTTATTGGCCATGAGTAAGGTAGGGTATGTTGCCGGAAAGCTAACGCTTTGTGGCAACACGTCCTAACAGCGCGGCCAGCCCGGCAAACGCCAGCGCCCCCAGCAGCAGGTATCCTCCCTCACCCAGCACACCTGCCAGCGCCGGTTCAAGCGTCAGGCCCGCCAGGCTGTTGAAAATGGTATCGTTGACCGACAGCAGTGCCACCGCCACCCCCGCCAGCGCGCCCCCCGCTACCAGACCCGTAGCAAACAGATTCCCCTTGCCCAGATCGGGGTCTTCATCAACGGTGCCGCTGCGTCTGGCGTTCCAGTCGACAATGGCCTTGACCAGACCACCCGCAAAAATGGGCAGGGTTGTCGATAGGGGCAGGTACAAACCCACGGCAAACGCCAGGGCGCTTACGCCCACCAGCTCGAACACAAAAGCGGTAAAGGCGCCCACCAGCACAAACTGCCAGTCGAGGTTGAACGACAACAATCCTTTAATGAGTGTGGCCATGAGGGTACCCTGCGGAGCCGGAAACTTGTCGGAGCCAATGGCGTGGGTGATGCCCTGCGCAACCAGGTCGGGCGTGGGTGTGTCGAGAATCTTCACGGTAGCGCCAACCACCAGCGACGAAACAATGACACCAATAAACAGGGCCAGCTGCTGGTAGCGGGGAGTCGCGCCGACGAGGTAGCCGGTCTTCAGATCCTGCGAAGTAGCACCGGCATTGGCGGCCGCCACGCAGATCATACTACCCACAACCAGCACCGCCGGTTCGTACAGATTTCCCGTCAGGCCGAAGCCGATAAAGACCAGGGCGGTGCCCATGATGGTGGCAATGGTCATGCCCGACACCGGCGACGACGACGACCCGATCAGACCCACAATCCGACTGGCTACGGTAACGAAGAAAAAGCCAAAGACAATAACCAGGACGGCAATGAGCAACTTCGTCAGCACCGAGTCGCCCGGAATCTGTGGCAGAATGACCATCAGCGCGATCAGTACTGCGCTGCCAATAATCACCACCCGAACGCTCAGGTCCTGCTCCGTACGGGCCAGGGTAGTGGTTGGATTCGACGTCGTGCTGCCGCTACCCACCCCGCTAAAGCTCTGGCGGAACGACGATACGATGGTCGGTATGGTTTTCAGCAGGGTCATAAACCCACCGGCCGTAACAGCACCGGCACCGATCTGGCGGATGTAAGCCCGGTATATGGCGGCTGCTGTGTCAGAGAACGCATGGGTCTGCGGATTCCACCCGCCCGGCCCACCCGCCGTTTGCAGGTCGGCGAGGTAACCCAGTTTCTGGAGCTGCAACGCAATGGTATCGCCCGGCACAACCGACGCCAGCAGCGGAATCAGACCAAGCCAGGCCAGAATACCACCCCCGACCAGCACCGCCGAGATTCGGAAGCCAATGATATACCCAACCCCCAGGTACTCCGGCGTAATCTCACCGGCTACCTGCGCCGACGGAAAATAGCGGTTCGTTTGTCGGGTGGCCCAGACCGGTACTTCGGCAATAACGTGCAGCACTTTTTGCAGAAACGCGTAGAGCAGCGCCACGCCCAGCCCCTGGTAAGCGGTTTTGGCAAAGTCGCCCCCGCGTTCGCCCGCCATCAGGACCGACGCGCAGGCTGTTCCTTCGGGGTAGGGGAGGGTGCCGTGTTCCTGTACGATGAGCGACCGGCGCAGGGGTATCATCATCAAGACCCCCACCAGCCCGCCCAGAATCGACAGGGTCAGGATAGTCCAGTAGTTAAAGAAGCCGGTGCCGATGCCATCGGTCAGGAACAGAAAGCCCGGCATCGTGAAAACTACGCCGGAGGCAATACTTTCGCCGGCCGACCCCGTCGTTTGAATGATGTTGTTTTCGAGAATGGTCGTGTTCAGAAACCGCCGGCCCAGCGAGATAGCCAGCACCGCAATCGGAATAGAGGCCGAGACCGATAACCCAGCTTTCAGCGACAGGTAAACGGTAGCGGCTCCGAACAGCACCCCAAATACGGAGCCGGTAATGATGGCTTTCAGGGTAAACTCGGCGGGCGATTCGGAAGCAGGAATGAAGGGTTTATGCGTAGGTTCAGTAAGCATAGATGAAGGATTTATCCGGCCTTCAGCGCTGATTAGCCACGCGTAATTGACGCGCAGCCGACCCGTGCCGGTTTCTGACCGTTGAGCAATGTAAAGCAAACCCCTTGACATTTTCTAACGAAATGACCAACTTTGTTCACACAAGCTCCACGCGGGAGTAGCTCAGTTGGTAGAGCGGCAGCTTCCCAAGCTGCAGGCCGTGGGTTCGAGACCCATTTCCCGCTCCAGTATTGTTTATCGTCAGGCACTTGCGAAGGAATCGTAAGTGCCTGATTTTTTTCGCCGACTTAGGTCCATCGAAACGTAGCTAACTGTATTCTGGCTAATTCGCAATGGGATTTCGCCTGGACGACATGTTCCAGGTCAGGCCGAAAAACCACCCTCCCAACGTCTGCGTGGTAGTGGGGAACTGCGCCCCCGAAAAGTCGTATGCGTTGGTTTTGTCGCTGTACGGCTCTTGTGCTGCTTCGTAAGGTTTCTGAAGTCGGGTCACCGGTCCAACGGCGTAGCCTGTGGTGAGCACCATGCGCTGACTATTGCCTACAATCAGGCTACCACCAAGCATAAGCGTATAACGACCAGTAGCGTTGAGCGAAGCACCGACTGAGAGTGCCGGGGCCAGCGCTCCTCTAAACCAGGGTCGGGTATGATAACAATGCAACAACGCCCCAACGCCAATGGTGGCAAGAGCCGGTTTCTCAAGCACCGGCACTTTACGAGCCGTTGCTGCCGTGGTTGAAGACGTGGGCTCATCCGCAACCGCAGGATTTAGTACATTACTATCGATCGCCAGATAAGTATGATCGACTAAACGGCTAACGATCAGCCCCGTTGATACATTCATCCGAAAGTTGCCGTATACCGGAATGTCAATAACCGGTAAGCTAACTTCAGACCCGCCTATAAACTGTTTTTTGACCTCAAATCGGATGTAATCTTTGTCGCGGGCGGGCATGGTGGGGCCACGCACTATCGAACCTGCCCGTAATGAAAACCATTGATCCAATTCGGCCTGAATTTCTGTTAGCTGAGTTTCACTATCAACTCGAAGCTGATCTTCAGCATCCAGTTTAGCCAGTAGCTGTTGCTGTAATGAGATTAATTCAGTTCGGCTCAGGGTTGAATTAGGAACATTCTGGTCTAAGATCTCATCAATCCCGGCTGACGACAGACATGGTTCTGCCAGAAGCTTCCGGCGAGTCTCTCGCAGAAAGACCAGGTAGGTAGTAAGCAAGGATTGCGATTTTCGCACAGCTTCTTCAATGTTGGCTCTGTTTACAGTGACGGTGCTATCAGCCTGACCGCCCGCTCCCATCATTTGGGAAAAACTGTCTAGGTTTAGGCCAGCTGCTTCCTTGATGCCAGCGTCTGGCGTCTCGCCGACTGGTGTTGTGGCCAGTTCTGATAAAGGCGATGCGTTGACTACGTAGTCGTTTTGTAAGCCGATGGTAGTCAGGGTAACGGAGTAATTGGCTGGATTTGTGTTCAATATGCGCATGCGCACATTGTCGGTGGCCCTGAAAAACTGCCACCTCCTTTCTGCTTTCAGTTTGCCTGTTGTATATCTTAACCGCAATGAGGATTCGTTCTCTGACGCACAAAGGTCATAATCCAGAACGGCATCATCGCTCTGCGTTGCGCTATTAACAGCCGCAAAGCCGGCGGCCTCTGGGGTGCCCTGTGCCAGGCAGGACGTACTAATCAGGCATAGTAGGAAAAGACAATAGATCGTTTTCATGGGATTACAAAAGAATGGTTCGTACTGACAAACAACGCTCTTTCATAAGCCGAAACCGCCGGGGTATTGCCCGTATTGATCCACAGTATAATTCCCCTATTTTCTCCTAAAGACACCCAGTGAACTATCCCTGATCCGTAACAACAGATCTCCTTTTCATTTGTACCTCTACAGGGCTAAGGTGGGTTCGAGACCCATTTTCTGCTCTGGTTTTGAAAGGACCTGTTCGTAACCGAACGGGGCTTTTTGTTTTCGTTGGTTTCGTGAACAATCCCCTTTTTCAATAGGTTAAGTCGGAAGAAACAGGTTATCAACCCCTGTTCGCTCAACGCTATGGAACGGAACACGAATCACACACAACGCTGGTGGCTGATGATTGGCCGGGGCGTTTTATATGTCCTCATCGGGGCAACCATGTTTTTCTTCGCCAGTTCGTACTCGGCCCAGTCGGGTCATATACTGGGCGTGCTGGCCGTACTGGCTGGTGTTTGCCAGCTGATTTTCTCGTTTTCGAACCAGCGCGATGAGAAAAACAACCTCTGGGGCATTCTGCACGGCGTTACCGACGTTGCCTTCGGGGTAGCCATCTTCGTTTTTTCAGAGGGTACCATCAAAGGATTTGTTGATGTGCTGGGTTTCTGGGCTATGATGTATGCGTTTCTGCAGGCGGTTCAGGCTATGTACTCGTTCCTGGCCGCGCGCGGAGCCGGTACCGTCAGCGGAACCAGCCTTGTCCACTTCCTCAACGTATTGACCGCCGGGGCCCTGGCCTTTACCTTACTGCTGCGGCCCGCCGGCTTCGATAATTCGCTCGGGTTTATCGGCGTTTTTCCCATTGTGCTGGGCGCGCTCATTATCGTGCTGACGCAGCAGATGCGGGCGCAGGTAGCGCAACGCTATCACTAACCGAACGCGCTGAAACAAGCGAGGGGGGCAGAAAATAATTTCTGCCCCCCTCGCTTGTTTCGTTTAGTCAACCAGGCTCTGCTGCTGGCGTACCTGCTGGCCAATGGGTACGTATTCGACCTCGCAGGGGTACCCAAACAGGCAGTTGTCTTTGATGCGCTGGGCTACCCGGTCGGGTACCATGGACTCCCAGCCGTCTTCACCCCGCTGAATCATTTCGAGTACGCTGTCGGTCGAGATGTGCAGATTCGCTTCGTTGTAGTCACGGATGTCTTCGATCTTGTCGTTCCGAACCAGGTACTGGTACAGCGGCTCCAGCGTCGGGGGCAGCTGAAAATCGTTGCAGGTATAAACCGCGTCGTTTCGCAGGGTCGGGTAAACGAACAGCTTCACCTTCCGGCTGAACAGGGTGGCGAACCCTTCCAGAATACCGCCCGGCAAAAACTCATAATGGCCTTCTTCAAAGATGTATTCGAGGTTCGGGATACCGACCGTAAGCCCGATCTTGAGCCGCGTAAGCCGCGCCAGATACGCCACCAGTCGGTAATACTCCAGGTAATTGGAGATCATCACGGCCTGCCCCATCGAGCACAGAATATCGACCCGGTCGAGGAAGTCTTTCTCGTCGATACCCTGGTCGCTGGCTTTCAGGTTATGCAGGGTTAGCTCGGCCATCGATACGACCTTGCTTTCGTCGACATCGGGTTCGGCCTTGAACTGCTTCAGCCCATTCTCGATCATGTCGAGCTGAACGTTGGTCAGGGGCCGCAGCCGTCCGCGCATGACCAGGATGTGTTTCTTGTAGAGAGCCTCGGAAGGCTGCAGTACCTGCCCGTCGGGTCCGAAGAGGGCCGCGTCGGTAAAGCCGTTTTTGACCAGGTGCAGGCTCATCAGCCGGTTGTCGACCTCGGCAAAATCGGGGCCGCTAAACCGGATCATGTCGATCTGGATGCGCTCCGGCGCGAGATCGTCCATGAGCGAGAGCACCAGCGTTTCGGGCGATTTGGCGTAGTAATAGCAGCCGTAAATCAGGTTCACCCCAATGACGCCCAGCGCCTGCTGCTGCAGTACGTTCTCGTTGTCGAGCATCCGGACGTGAATGATCACATCATTGTAGCCCGACTGGGGCGTTAGCTGAAACCGGCAGCCAATCCAGCCGTGGGCGTCGTTGGTTTTCTGGAAGTTGAGAGCCGCTACGGTATTGGCAAAGGCAAAGAAGGTCGTATCGGGGCCGCGTTTTTCGGCCAGGCGTTTTTCCAGCAGGCTGTATTCTTTATTGAGCATTTTCACCAGCCGCGATTCAACCACGTAGCGGCCGCTTTCTTCAACGCCGTAGATCGAGTCGCTGAAGGTCATATCATAGGCCGACATTGTCTTGGCAATGGTACCCGACGAGCCGCCCGCTTTGAAAAACATGGCCGCTGTTTCCTGGCCGGCACCGATTTCGGCAAACGAGCCGTATATCTTCCGATCGAGGTTGACGCGTAATGCTTTCTGCTTCGTGCCTATATTCTTCTCGTACATGATGGTGGTGCTTATGTTGATAAAGATACGATGCAAAACTACAAAACCGATGTGGCCCCTGAGGTCTCAACGCTTGTTATGGAATTGTTGTTTTGCCGCGTACCACTCAGGCCGTACGGGTTACTGGTAACCCGTACGGCCTGTTTCCCCATCAGCAGAACGCATCTTCTAGGTGTTTGATTCGGACCTCATTCATGGCGATGGTGACGGCTATAATGTCGAAACGGACGTCGTAGGGCCAGTTTTGGGCGAAGATGTAGTGCTCGGCCGTTTTCATAACGAGCCGGGCTTTGGTGTAGTTGACAAACTCCTCCGGGTTGCCGTAGCTGACATTGGTACGGGTCTTGACCTCCACGAATACCATCAGCTTGTCTTTGCGGGCAATCAGATCGATCTCGGCATGCTGGTGCCGGTAGTTGGTGGCTACAATCTGATAGCCGTTGTCCAGGAGATAGCGGGCGGCTTCGGCTTCGCCCTGTTTACCGGTTTCATTGTGCTGTGCCATGGGGTAGGGGTTAGTTACGGACAGGAAATCGAACGAAAGAGGCCGATTCTGGTGTTATTTGAGGAGGTGGAAGCAGACTTCCGCGTAAAGGAATGAATACACGCATCAATAAGCAAGTTGTCGTAGAAAATCTGGGACTGATTGATTATCAGGCTGCCTGGGACGAACAGGAGCGCCTGTTTGCGCAGATTGTGGCGCAGAAAGTGCAGAACCGCGAATGCCCGGATACGGAGCAGGTGCCCACGCCCAACTACCTCTTGTTTTGCGAACATCCCCATGTCTATACGTTGGGAACGAGCGGAAGTATTGATAATCTGCTGGTCGATGAAGAGCGGCTGGCGGCTGACTACGGTGCTACATTTTTTAAAATCCGGCGCGGTGGCGATATCACCTACCACGGCCCCGGCCAACTGGTTGGTTACCCTATTCTGGATTTAGCCAACTTTTTTACGGACATTCACCGCTATATGCGGTTGCTGGAAGAAGGCATTATCCGAACGCTGGCCGATTACGGACTGCGGGCGGGCCGGGTAGAAGGGGTGGGCGCTGACCGGCTGACCGGCGTTTGGCTCGATTATGACGGGGGCCCCAGGCCGCGAAAAATCTGCGCTATGGGCGTAAAAGCCAGCCGCTGGGTAACGATGCACGGATTTGCGTTGAACGTCAATACAGATTTGTCGTATTTTGGCCATATTGTCCCCTGTGGTATCAGCGATAAGGCTGTAACCTCGCTGGCCGCCGAACTGGGGCATACCGTACCGCTCAGCGAAGTGGCCGGTCGGGTGAAACAGCACCTGGCCGATTTATTTGAGATGGAGTTGATTCAACAGGAAAAAACGCAGCCGAACGAAACGGCAACCGCTGTTTCTGGCACGTTGTGAGGCACATACCCGCACCGGCTGGCTGGGCTCAGGAAATCAGGTAATGAAAAAAGATATTAATTTTTTGCCCGTTGAGGGCGTACAGATTGTGATTGCCCGCAAAGAGAATACGGTTGGCGGGTATGACTGGCAGGTTTTTTTAATCAACCAGAACGACGTACCGATCCGGACGGTTTTCGTAACCTCGAAAGGATACGGGCTCAAAGATGATGAAGAGCAGAAAACCTCTACGCTGCGGCACTTCTTTGTGGAAGTACAGCCCGGCGCGCACGAAGTCGTTGAAACCATCATGCCCGATGTGTTTCATCTGAACAATGAATATTGGGTGAGTTACTATATTGATAATCAAATATTCGACAAGAAATTCATCTTTGTTCCCGATAGCATCGTTGAGGATAACCTCGTTACGGTGCCGGCCCTGGGGCTGGAGGGAATCCTGCACGAATGATGGCCAGCCTGCTGCGGTGGGCATACTGACCAAACAACCCTGAACCCCGATGCCGCAAGCCGTCTCCTGGAAACGCCGACTTAAAAACGTTTTATTCATCGATCTGAAAACTGTGGCGGGCGAGCCGTCGCTGCTGTCGGTCGATCCGCGTCTGCAACGGCAGTGGGAAGAAAAAAGCCGCCATTTCCGAGCCGAAGATGAACTGTCGGCGGCAGGCTGGTACGACCGGCGGGCGGCTTTTTACGCCGAGTTTGGCAAGATTATCTGCATTGGTGTCGGCGGTCTTTTTTTCAACGATGCCGATCAGCCCAACCTAAAAGTCAAACTGCTCAGCAACGACGATGAGCGAACCATTCTGAGCGAGTTTCTGACCATTGTAAACCGATACCCACCCGGCGAACTGGTACTCTGCGCGCACAATGGCAAGGAGTTTGACTTCCCTTACCTATGTCGGCGACTGATGGTAAACGGGTTGCCGCTGCCACCGGCTTTGCAGATTGCCGGCAAGAAGCCCTGGGAAATACCGCACCGCGATACCCTGGAGCAGTGGCAGTTTGGCGATAAACGACATTTCGTACCGCTCGACCTGCTGGCGGCTGTGCTGGACGTACCCGGTCGACCGCTCGAATGGATGGGTGACCGCACCAGCGAAGTCTATTACCGCGAACACGACTGGCCCCGGATCGAACAGTATGCCCGGGATTCGGTGGTCATGCTCGTACAGGTGTATCTGCGCATGGTGGGTGCCCCGCTCGTGGCCGACGAGCATATTGTAAATAGTGACTGAAATCAGCCACCAGAAGAGATGAACGCAGGGCGACCGGCCGTTTCTGTATCGGCTTAAAACCAATGTGTTCGCTCTGTGTTTAACAAGTTAAGCTCGCCCTTCAGGCAGAGCATATTACATGAGAAACGGAAAACCAAAACAAAATAAATACACCCGGCCCGACCGCGGTGACAGCACGAAACCACGTGCTCGCGAGCGAGGTTCGGAACAAAGTAAAGCCCGGCCTATTCAACAGGCCGATAGCTTTCTGGACGAGATGAAAAACGACCTGATGGCGTTTTTCCAGATTAACGACGAACAGTCGTTTACGCAGGAGCAGGTGCTCGAGCATTTCGACATCGGCGACCGGCGGATGAAACTCATTCTGCATGGCCTCATCGGCGAACTGACCGACGAGGGAGCCATTGTTCGCCAGCCCGACAATTCCTACCGGGCCGATGCCGACGCCAACGTCGTAGAAGGTGTAGTCGATCACGTCAACTCCCGCTTTGCGTTCGTCATTGCCGAGTCGCCAACGGGCGGCCGGGGCGATCGCGACGATGATATCTGGGTGTCGACCGATGACCTGAACGGCGCCGTCGATGGTGACCGGGTTCGGGTGGTTCGCTTTGCCGATTCGCGCAACGGATCGGGCGGGCGCTCGCGTCGGCGGATCGAAGGTAAAGTGGTCAGCGTAGTCGAGCGCGGCCGTACCGAGCTGGTTGGTCGTATTGACGTATGGCCCACCTACGGCTTTGTCGTTCCCGACAGCAAGAAGATATACGACGATATTTTTATCCCGAAAGAGAAACTGGGTGGGGCCAGTGATGGCGAAAAAGTCATTGTCCGGCTCACCAAATTTCCCGATCCGGGCAGTAGCAAACAGCGGTTCGAGGGCGAAGTCGTAACGGTGCTGGGCGTGGCCGGGCAGAACAATACCGAAATGCACGCCATTCTGGCGGAGTTCGGACTGCCAATCCACTTTCCAGCCGATGTAGAGCAGGAAGCGGAAGCCATTCCGACCAAAATCCTGAAGAAAGACCTGGCCAAACGACGCGACATGCGCGAGGTGACTACCTTCACCATCGACCCGGTCGATGCCAAGGATTTTGACGATGCGCTGTCGGTACAGGTGCTGGATAATGGGCATTACGAAATCGGCGTACATATTGCCGACGTGACCCACTACGTGCGGCCCGGCTCGAAACTGGAAGAAGAAGCGTTCAAACGCGCTACGTCGGTCTACCTCGTGGACCGGGTGGTGCCGATGCTGCCCGAAAAGCTGTCTAACGGCCTGTGTTCGCTCCGGCCCAACGAAGATAAGCTGACGTTTTCGGCGGTATTCGAGCTTACGCCCGATGCCCACATCGTAAAAGAGTGGTTTGGGCGTACTATTATCCACTCGAATCGGCGGTTCAGCTATGAAGAAGCGCAGGACATCCTGAACAACAGCAACGGCGATTACCTGGCCGAGCTGCAACTGCTCAACGAACTGGCCTACAAGCTGCGGGCTGAACGTTTCAGACGGGGGGCCATCAACTTCGAAACGGTAGAGGTTCGCTTCAAACTGGATGAGAACGGCGTACCGCTGTCGGTATATCCGAAACTGCGGCAAGACACGAATAAACTCATCGAAGAGTTCATGCTGCTGGCCAACAAACGGGTAGCCGAGTTTGTCCACTCTCTGAACAAAAAAGGCGATGAGAATACGATGGTCTACCGCGTACACGAAGGCCCCGACGAAGACAAACTCCGGCAGTTTGCTGATTTTGCTGGTCGGCTGGGCTTTAAACTGAAAGTAGACGAAGAGCATCTCTCGAACTCCATGAATCAGTTCATGGCCAGTATCGAAGGCAAACCCGAAGCCAGTATGCTATCGCAGCTGGCGGTGCGGACCATGTCGAAAGCGCGCTATAGTACCGAAGATCTGGGGCACTTTGGCCTGGCTTTCCGGCGGTATTCGCATTTCACGTCGCCGATCCGGCGCTACCCCGACATGATGGCCCACCGGCTGCTGCAACATTATCTCGACAAAGGCAAACCGGTTGAGCGCGACACGCTCGAAGACCAGTGTAAACACGCGTCGGCCCGCGAAAAAATGGCGTCAGATGCCGAACGGGCCAGTATCAAATACAAGCAGGTCGAGTTCATGAGCCGGATGGAGCCGGACCGGACGTTTGCGGGGGTAATTTCGGGCGTTACCGAGTTCGGGATCTTCGTCGAGATCACCGAGAACAACTGCGAAGGCCTTGTACGGATGCAGGACCTGAGCGACGATTTCTATGATTTCGACAAAGAGAACTACCGGATCATTGGCCAGCGGAACAAGAAAATATACACCTTCGGCGATGCGGTAGAGGTCCGGGTCAAAGAAACCAACCTGGCCCGCCGGAGTATGGATTTCGTGCTCGTCGGCGACAACGCCAGCCGGGCCACCGGTGGTAAAACATCGGGTCGGCGCTCCGACGGCAAACGGGACTCGGCCGGCCGGTCGTCGGCTTCTTCGGCCCGGCGCAGTAGTTCGGGGCGCAGCGACGCGCCCGCGGCTAAAGGCCAAAACCGGCGGGGCGGCCGCGGACGGCGGTAAGGCAGACGGATACTTTTTATCCCGGTTGGCGCAGGCTGACCGGGCTTTTCATGTAAAGCGCAAGCAAGATGGATGAATTCATGCAGGAGGCCATCAACCAGGCCCGCAAAAGTTTGAACGAAGGCGGTATCCCGATTGGGTCGGCGCTGATCAAAAATGGCGTACTGGTCGCTTCGGGTCATAACAAACGGGTGCAGGAAGATAACCCCATTCTGCACGGCGAAATGGACTGCCTCAACAACGCCGGCCGGGTCGGGTCGTTTCGCGATACAGTTATTTACTCGACCCTGATGCCGTGCTACATGTGTGCCGGAACGATTGTGCAGTTCAAGATTCCCAAAGTGATTGTGGGCGAATCACGGACGTTTGCCGGAGCGCGCGCCTTCATGGAGGAGCATGGCGTTGAAGTCG
Source organism: Spirosoma lacussanchae (assembly GCF_005870035.1). Classification (GTDB taxonomy): domain Bacteria; phylum Bacteroidota; class Bacteroidia; order Cytophagales; family Spirosomataceae; genus Spirosoma; species Spirosoma lacussanchae. Next base: position 118,166 of record NZ_SWJG01000001.1, read on the forward strand.
TTGACCTTGACTTGCCCGAATGTGTGCAGATGATGGAGCAGTTCATTGCCGACAAGCCCACGCTCTGGAACGAAGACATCGGCGAGCTGTAGCGGTTACTTCACCGGCATCGTGCGTCTTACGAAGGATTTTTACTTCCGTACCGCGCGCGTATGTTCCGACTGTTTTGTGGCCTGGTGCTATTTCTGGAGCTGGCTCTTTCGCTGAACTGCCGGGCTCAGCGGTCCCGTTACTGGCAAGATAAGCCCGGCACCTGGCAGATCAGTGCGGGGCTGGGCGCTACCCGCTATGCCGGTGACCTGAACGAATCGGGTAGCCTGACCCGCCTGCGGCTGGGCGCTGCCATCAACGGAGCCATTACCTACCGACTGTCGTACCGGCTATCGCTCCGGGCCGAAGGGCAGATCTACTACATTTACGGAAGCCAGAAAGACACGCGTAATTTTTATAATAACCTGTCTTTTTTTAGCCTCAACCCCGACATCTGGGCGGGTGTTCAGCTGGATCTCTGGCCTGTCAACCATCCTACGCTGGGTAATGCGCCCTATGCGCTGTTAGGCGCGGGGCTTACCTACATGCGGCCCCGTACGACTTTCGAAGGAAAATCGTACGGCCTGGCCGAGCTGCGGACCGAAGGGGTCAGCTACAATCTGTTTCCGCCGATCATTCGCTACGGGATGGGTATGCCGGTGTACACCAGCCATCGAATCCGGGTTCAGCTCGAGGGTACCTATACGCATGTGCTGAGCGACTATCTGGACGATGTCAGCACGGTCTACGTGGATCAGAGTACCCTGACGCCACTGGCTGCGGTGCTGGCAGACCGGCGGGCCGAGATTGGATGGCCGCTGAATCGGCCCGGCGAGCAGCGCGGGAACAGCACCAGAAACGATGGATACTGGGTGTTTTCGGGGCGCTTTGTATACGTACTTTCGACCCCACTCTACCAAAACTACCGGCAAAAGTTTGGGCGGTAACCCCGCTCACTCAGCGGTTAGGCTTTTGGGGGCTTTTGCCTTATTTTTGGCCCAAAACCCATTTGCATGAGTCCCGCTGCTTTCATTGACGCGATCCAACAAGAACTTCAACACACTCAATACGGTCAGTACCCGCCCGAACTTTACGACCCTATCCGCTACATCATGAGCCTGGGGGGCAAACGGATGCGGCCTTTGCTCACGCTGATGGGCGCTTATCTGTTCACTGACGACTGGCAGAAGGCCGTTCGGCCAGCGTTAGGGGTAGAAGTGTTCCATAATTTCACCCTGATGCACGACGACATTATGGACCAGGCTCCCATTCGTCGGGGCCAGCCAACGGTGCATGAAAAATGGAACCATAATATCGCCATTCTGTCGGGCGATGTGATGCTCGTCAACGCCTACGAACTGCTACTGAACGTAGATGCCGACAAAATAAAGGCGGTGCTGAGTCGGTTCAGCCGCACGGCCGCTGAGGTATGTGAAGGCCAGCAGATGGATATGAATTTCGAAACCCGCTGGGATGTGACCGAAGCCGAATACATCGACATGATCCGGCTCAAAACCTCGGTGCTGCTGGGCTACGCACTGGAGCTGGGCGGCCTCATTGCCGGGGCCGACGCCGAATCGAATCAGCATCTCTACGAAGGGGGCGTCAACATCGGTATCGGGTTTCAGCTCAAAGACGATCTGCTCGATGTATACGGTGATCCGGCCAAGTTTGGCAAGCAGGTCGGGGGCGACATCATTGCCAATAAGAAAACGTTTCTGCTCATCGAAGCCCTGGAACAGGCGCAGGGCGCCGTTCGCGATGAACTCACCGACTGGCTGACCCGAACCAGTTTCGACAAGGCCGAGAAGGTACGGGCCGTCACGGCAATCTATGACAGACTGGGTATCCGGGAGATCACCGAGGCCCGGATCAACGCTTATTTTGAGCGCGGTTTCACCAATTTCGAGCAGATCAACGCCGACCCTGCCCGTAAATCGTTATTAAGTCAGTTTGCGCGGCAGTTGGTCGAACGCGAAAGTTAACAAACCGCCATGAGCACCACCCTTCTTATTATTCTGGTTACCGTTGGCATCAGTCTGGCTGCCTGGAACAATCCGGCCCTAATGGATCGCTGGATCATGAATCCTTACCGCGTAGCCAGCCGGGGGCAGTATTATCGGCTCATTACGTCGGGGTTTCTGCATGCCGACTGGAGCCATCTGCTGTTCAATATGATCAGCCTGTACTTCTTCGGTGGGTTTATCGAACAGGTGTTCGACGCCCTTTTTCCGGGTAGCGGGACGCTGTATCTGGTTGGGTTCTATCTGATCGGGATCCTGGTGTCCGATATTCCGAGCTTTCTGAAGCATCGGAACGATCCGGGCTATAACGCGCTGGGTGCGTCGGGTGGGGTGTCGGCGGTGCTGTTTGCGGCTATCCTGTTCCGACCGCTGATGCCGATCTCCATGTTTTTTATTCCCATCGGCATTCCCGGCTTCATCTTTGGCGGGCTCTACCTGGCCTATTCCTACTACGAAGCCCGACGCGGCTACGGGACCATTAACCACGACGCTCACTTTTACGGGGCTTTGTTCGGAATTCTGTTCATGATCGTGGTTTACCCGGCCGTACTGCCTCAGTTTATCGAGCAGATTGCCGGGTGGCGGCTTTTCTAAGACAATATGCTCAACCTCCTCCGTCAACCGTATCCATCCAGCGAATCGGCCGGTCGGCAGGTTCGGAAGGCGGCTTTCATTGGGTTGTTTGTAGGCCTGTTCCTGCTGACGTTTGAGCCGTTTGGTATCAATCTCTGGGATACCGACCACAAGTCGCTCAAGCTACTGGGCTTCGGCCTGGTCACTTTCGTGGTTACGGCGCTGAACTTTACGGTCTGGAATCGGCTGTTTCCGCGTCAGTTTTCGGACGAGCGCTGGACGGTTGGCCGCGAAATTCTGCTGATAACGGGCAATATTCTTTTGATTGCACTGGCCAACCGGTTGTATATGGAATGGTTGCTACGCCTGGAGGGCTTGTCGTATTCGGTCAACTGGGTAAGCATGATCCTGATTACGTTTCTGGTCGGCCTTTTTCCGACAACGGGGGTGGTGCTGCTCAACTACGTTCGGCAGCTGAAGAAATACCGCGAGTTGGCTGCCCAGTTGCCGGTTCATCCGCCCGTTCAGCCGGACAGCTTGCTCCGTCCGCCGGCGCCCGTCAGCCATTCACTAACGCTCGTCGCCGACAACGATAAAGACACGCTCAGCCTCAGCCCCGCCGATCTGCTGTTTATCGAATCGAGCGATAACTACTGCACCGTGGTCTACTGGAAGGATAACGAACGGAGCAAACCCGCCAAACTGCTGCTGCGGAGTAGCCTGAGCCGGCTGGTTGCCCAGATCGACGTTCCCCATATTGTTCGATGCCACCGGTCGTACGTAGTCAACCTCGACCGGGTAGAGCGGGTTACGGGCAATGCGCAGGGTTACAAGCTACACCTGGCCGAGGGGCAGCTGGTGGTTCCGGTGTCGCGCCAGTATAACGATACGCTCGTGGCCGAACTGAAATCGTTGTAAAACGTCCCGGCTGTTCGTCCCAGAGCTGCCCGGTATTTGTCAAACGCCCCAAACGCTGTTATTCGTCCCTTACTGCTACCCGTAACCACAGGTAAGCTATAGGTTTGTGTCATATCAATTTCTGCACAAGCCATGCGATTCGTTACGGTTCTCGTTTTTTTTCTGCTCGCTTACAGACTGACAGCCCAGCCGATCGATACGGTTTATACTACCACCTATCTAAAGAAAAGCACTTCGTTTGCCTGGACAACCTTTGGTGCCGATGTGCTGACGCTGGGTGGCGGCCGGGCCGATTACCAGACACCCGAAGGTGACCACCGAACCACCGACTTTGGGGCGACCGCCATTCCGCGACTGACCATTGGGGGCGTTCACTTCTGGGGCCATGCCGACTTTTACGTCTCCTTTCCGCTGCCAGTTCGGGTAACGGCCCGTCCGTCGGTTTTTTCGACCATGCGGTATCGGCAGGGCGTTGAGACGGGGGCTCGGATTTATCCGTTTCGGCTACGGCCGGGTCGGCTGAGTCCCTATGCGGGCGTGAGTTTCCGGCTCCTGTCGTACGGTCATCAGACGGCTGGTACCGACTACGTGCATAACTTTCCGGAAGTGCAGCGGATGATTGTTCCCGTTCAGGCCGGTCTGACCTATACCACGTCGAAATACCTGGTTACGGCCGGAGTGCATTATCAGACCACCCGCCAGTTGCCCTACGCCATCTCGCCTACGGCCTTCGGTACTACCTCGTTCAACCCGGTTTCGGTCAACATTGGCCTGGTACGCTACATCGACTCCGACAGAAACCTGACCGAAGCCAAAGCCGTCGATCAACTCAACATCAAGCATGAACTGCTGAAACGGAACCGGCGGCTCAGCGCCTGGTATGCCGGGTTTGGTCCGTCGGCGGCTTTACCGCGCCCGCTGAGCCGCTCGTCGTACATGGAGCGGTACCGGCCGTACCTGAAGGGCGAAACCCTGGGCGGAATTATGCCCGATCTGGCGGCTGGTCGTTATTTCCATAAGGCCGATCTGAATGTAGGCGTGTCGTACCGGACTATGGGCGCCCGCGCTGACGGATTCGACGCCAACGTTCGATTCCGTCGTCACTCCGTTGCGCTCGAAGCGTACAAATATCTCTTCAACTACCTGGGGTTTGCGCCTTACGTAGGACCAACGCTCTCGCTCGAACGCCTGTCGATGAACGATACCGGGCAGCGCTTTCAGGAAACCAAACCGGCCATTGGACTGATCTTCGGCTGGGACATCCGGGTAACGAGTACCGAAGTGAACCTGCTCCGGACTAACCTGCGCTGGGTGCCCAACCTGCACCTGAACGCCAGCGGAGAGCGGGTTCTGTTCGACAATATCGAGTTCAACTTCATCCAGTACGTTCATTACTTCGGCCGCAAGGCCGTATACCGCCAACATCGGGCCCGCCCCTGATGGGCGATTCTCTTTGTCAAACGTCCCAACCGTTGCTGTTTGGCCCTTTCGCCTTGTCAGTCGCGCCGGATCCGCCTACGTTTGTTTCGTCACTCGCATCCCAAAAAACGCCTGAATCACATGAAAACGTTGCTGACATTATTTCTGATTACTCATATTGTAACGGGCATTACGGCCCTGCTGGTCGGGCTGATTCCGATGTTTGCCCGCAAGGGAAGTCGCCTGCATAACCGCGCCGGACTTGTGTTTGTCTATTGCATGATCACCGTAGCCATAACGGCCCTGCTGCTCTGCGTGCTGCAGCCGTTCAAAATGATGCGGCTGTTCCTGACCGGCATTGCCGTGTTCAGTTTCTATCTGAGCATGACCGGCTGGCGGGCTACCAAACAGAAAGACGGACAAATCAGCGCGTTCGACCGGGGGCTGACCTACGCGACTATGCTCGTCAGCATCGGCATGATTGGCTTTGGGCTGTACCTGCTCATACTGAACGGAGCGTCGTTTTTCCCGATCGTGTTCTCTTTCTTCGGGGTACTGACCTTTGTTTTCGCCGGGCGCGACCTGCAGGCCATGCGGCAGCCTGCCCGGAAGATGCAGTGGTACTTTCAGCATTTTACCCGGATGGGAGGGGCCTATATTGCCACATTTACGGCAGCCGTCGTTACCAATATTGGGCGGATTGCCCCGGCGGACTCACCTGAGTGGATAGGTACGCTTTTCTGGATTGCCCCGTCTGTAGTTGGCAGTATCATCATCAGTCGGACCGTGCGGCACTATCTGATCAAGTTCAAACTGGTCTGATGAGGTCGGCGGCCAGCTACCGGGCCAGCAGGGCTTTGGCAACGGGCAGGGCTTTGTCAGTCCACAACTTCATCTGCTGGCCCGAGTAATGCAGCCCGTCGTATGCAAAGGCGGTGCGGTTGTCGGCGGCCTGGCGGGTCAGGGGAGTGATGTCGATGTACACCACATTGGCCTGGCGGCATTCATCCTGCGCGATGGCGTTGAAGGCGTCGATATCCCGGGCAATGCTGGCTTTGTCGCGGCCGGCGGCAAACGGTGAAACACCCCAGTCCGGAATAGAGAGTACGAACACCCGGTCGGCCCGCTTGCCCGCAAACCGGATTGCGGTCTGTAGCAACGCCCGAAACTCGGTCCGGTAGCGATCCTGGCTTTGGCCACGGTACTGGTTATTGACGCCGATCAGCAACGATACCAGATCGTATGTTTTCTGATTACCGCTTTGCTGAATAGCCTCCTGAAGCTCGGCCGTTGTCCAGCCCGTTCGGGCAATAATATCGGGCGCGGCCACGGCTATCTTGCCGTCGCGCAGGCGGTCGGCCAGCTGTACGGGCCAGCGTTCGTACTCCGACACGCTTTCGCCAATAGTGTACGAGTCGCCGAGAGCCAGGTAAGTAAGCGAAGCCTGAGAAGGGGCGGGGCTGGTAGGCATAGCCGGTTCGGGTTGTTGCCGGGTGCAGGCCAGCAAAAGCGAGGTAATAATGAGCAGTAACTTCATCGGGTATGTAGCGGGCTGTTTACGGGATTACCTACGAGCCAGGTTAGAGACCGGATTGCCAGTAACCCCGCAAACGCCCTGCTATACCTTACTCCTGTTCGAGCAGGAATGCTTTGATAAACGGGTCGATGTCGCCGTCGAGTACCGCGTCGGTGTTCGACGTCTGATAGCCGGTGCGGTGGTCTTTCACACGTCGATCGTCCAGGACGTACGACCGAATCTGCGAGCCCCACTCGATTTTCTGCTTTCCGGCCTCTACTTCGGCGCGGGCTGCGTTTCGTTTCTGTACTTCAATCTCGTACAGCTTCGACTTCAGCAGGCGCATGGCTACTTCCTTGTTCTGCAACTGGCTCCGTTCCTGCTGACATTCGATGATCAGCCCGGACGGGCGGTGCCGCAGCCGCACGGCCGTTTCGACCTTGTTAACGTTCTGGCCACCCGCTCCGCCCGATCGGAAGGTATCCCAGTCGATGTCGGCCGGGTTCACCTCAATCTGGATGGTGTCATCAACCAGCGGGTACGCAAAAACCGACGCAAACGAGGTGTGGCGCCGGGCGTTGGAGTCGAAGGGCGAGATGCGCACCAGCCGGTGAACTCCATTCTCGGACTTCAGAAATCCGTAAGCCAGCGGCCCGTCGACTTCGATCGTGGCAGACTTGATGCCGGCCGTATCGCCTTCCTGATAATCGACCTGTTTGAGGGCGTAGCCGTGTTTTTCAGCCCAGCGCATGTACATCCGGTAGAGCATATCGGCCCAGTCCTGGCTTTCGGTGCCGCCCGCGCCCGCGTTGATTTCGAGAACCGCGCTGAGCTGATCTTCTTCATTGCCGAGCATTTTTTTAAGCTCGAGGTCATCGAGAATAGCCGATACTTTCTGGCCCTCGGCGTCTACTTCTTCTTCGGTAACGTCGCCGGCTTCGTAGAACTCGAAGAGCGTTTCGAGATCGCCGAACTGGCTGTTCAGTTTCTCGTAACCGCCGGTCCAGCCTTTCAGGGCGCGTACCTGTTTCATTACGCCTTCGGCCCGGGCCGCGTCGGTCCAGAACTCGGGCTGGAACGTCTGCTGCTCGAGTTCGGCTAGCTGTTCTTTCTTAGCGTCGTAGTCAAAGATACCTCCTCAGAGCCTCTACTCTGGCCCTCAAGTCGGTCAACTGGTCAGTTGTCATGAACTTGTCGTAATTAATGAGCGAACAAATGAATGAGCGAAAATTGAACCGGTATTTCAGCGAACGTTCTTCGGCTCATGGATACAAAGATAGAACAAAAGGAGCGGGGGGCCTTGTTTCTGCCGAAAGCGGATCATTGCCGGAAACCAGGGCGCAGCGGCCGGACACGGCGTTATTTTCCAGCGGCTGGGCTGCCCGGTCGCTATGAGCCACCTAAACCGGCGGATTTACCAGAGACCCACTGGTTGGGACCGGCACGAACCAACTTTTCGCCCTACCTTTGCGTTCTCAAATCAAGAGATTGTTGCAGACGGTACGCCGGAGCAGGGTACTTTTTTTAGTATACATTCTACATTTTTCATTCATAGAAATGGCTTCACAGTACGATGTAATCGTGGTAGGTAGCGGGCCGGGCGGATATGTTGCCGCCATCCGCGCTTCGCAGTTAGGTATGAAAACGGCCGTTATCGAGCGCGAGAGCCTCGGCGGTATTTGTCTCAACTGGGGCTGTATCCCCACCAAGGCGCTACTCAAATCGGCGCAGGTTTTTGAATACATCAAGCACGCCAAAGACTACGGCATTACCGTACAGGGCGAATCGGAAGCTGATTTTGGCGCCGTTATCAAACGGAGCCGGGGCGTTGCCGACAGCATGAGCAAGGGGGTTCAGTTCCTGATGAAGAAGAACAAGATCGACGTCATCAGCGGGAACGGGAAAGTAAAGCCCGGCAAAAAAGTAGAGGTGACCGGGGCCGACGGTAAAGCCACCGAATACGAAGCCAAACACATCATCATTGCCACCGGTGGCCGCGCCCGTCAGCTGCCGGCCGCCCCGATCGATGGCGAGAAAGTGATTGAATACCGCAAAGCTATGACGCTCGAGAAGCGGCCCGATTCGATGGTCATCATCGGCTCGGGGGCTATCGGGGTCGAGTTTGCGTATGTATATGCCAGCATGGGCACCAAGGTGACCATCATCGAGTTCATGCCCAATATCGTACCGGTCGAAGACGAGGATATCTCGAAAGAACTGGCCAAGAACTACAAAAAAATGGGCGTTCAGCTCTTCACCAACTCGGAGGTGACGAAAGTCGATACGAGTGGGAAAGGCTGCGTAGTAACGGCTAAAACGCCGGATGGCGAGAAAACCTTCGAAGCCGATATCGTTCTGTCGGCTGCGGGGGTGGTCGCTAACATCGAGAACATTGGTCTCGAAGAAACCGGCATCGCTACTGACCGGGGCAAGATCGTCACCGACGATTACTACCGTACCAGCACCGAGGGTTACTACGCCATCGGCGACTGCACCAAGGGCCAGGCCCTAGCCCACGTAGCCTCGGCCGAAGCCATCATCTGCGTAGAGAAGATTGCCGGTCTGCCGCATGTTGAGCCGCTGAACTACAACAACATCCCGGGCTGTACGTACTGCACGCCCGAAATTGCGTCGGTAGGTTATACCGAGAAAGCCGCCCGCGACGCCGGATACGAGCTGAAAGTCGGTAAGTTTCCGTTTACGGCTTCGGGCAAGGCCAAAGCGGCCGGTGCGCCTGAAGGGTTCGTGAAGGTAATTTTTGATGCCAAATACGGCGAGTTTCTGGGCGCTCACTTCATCGGGGCCAACGTGACCGAAATGATTGCCGAGGTCGTAGCCGCCCGCAAGCTGGAAACCACCGGTGAAGAAATCCTGAAGGCCGTTCACCCGCACCCGACCATGTCGGAAGCCATCAAGGACGCCACCGAGGCCGCTTACGGTGAGGCTATTCACTTGTAAAAATCCGTAAACGCCCTCCCGAAGCGCGTTTCTGAATACCGGTCTTTACCGCCAGTTCGATGCACTATGTGTGTTGAGCTGGCGGTATTTTTTTTGGCCTATCTGCTTATTACTACACCGGACACTGTGATCTGGTTGTGAACGCCGTCGCGCCCGGAAAATCCTTATATTTAGGCGGTAAAGTGCAAGATGTAAACCTGTAATCTACTGACGATACCTTCCATGCGTAAACAAACTGTTTCTTTTCCGCGGACAGTAGCTCTCTCGGCGGCCGGGCTGCTGGTAGCCGGGGCTCTGGTCAGCGCCTACCAGAACCGGAGTCTGAACGGTGCTTCAGAAACGTATCTCACCAGCCTCTTTGCCCGGCTGACCGACGATGATAAGCGCGATCCGAAATACGCCGTCGGCAGCCTCAACGTCGCGTCGGGTCTGGAGGCAACGCTGTTTGCAGCCGAACCCATGCTGACCAATCCGACCAACATCGATGTCGATGCACGGGGGCGCGTATGGGTCTGCGAAGCGTATAACTACCGGCCTGCCATTACCGGAAACCCGACCCACAAAGAAGGCGACCGGATCGTGATTCTCGAAGACACTAATAAAGACGGTAAGGCCGACGTCAGCAAGGTTTTTTATCAAGACCCCAGCATCGAGTCGCCCCTGGGTATCTGGGTGCAGGGCAACCGCGTCATCGTATCGGACAGCCCGAACGTATGGATCCTGACCGACGATAACGGCGATGATAAAGCCGACCGTAAAGAGCTGCTCTTTACCGGGATCGGTGGCGAACAGCACGACCACGGCATGCATACGTTCATTGTCGGGCCGGACGGCAAGTGGTATTTTAACTTCGGCAACGAAGGTCGGCAGCTGATGGATAAAGACGGCAAACCCGTTATTGACATAGCCACGGGCAAAGCCATTAACCGTCAGAATTTCAAACAGGGTATGGTCTTCCGCTGCGATCCCGACGGGAAAAACGTAGAACTGCTGGGCCAGAACTTCCGCAACAACTACGAAGTGGCGGTCGACTCGTACGGGGCGCTCTGGCAGTCGGACAACGACGACGACGGCAACAAGGGCGTTCGGATCAACTACGTTATGGAATACGGCAACTATGGCTATTCGGATGAGATGACCGGCGCAGGCTGGCAGGCCAACCGGACCAACCTCGAAGCCACCATTCCGCAGCGACACTGGCACCTGAACGACCCCGGCTCCGTACCGAACCTGCTCCAGACCGGCGCCGGTTCGCCCACCGGTATCATTGTGTACGAAGGCAAGCTGCTGCCCCAGGTCTTTCAAAACCAGATCATTCACTGTGATGCCGGTCCGAATGTGGTTCGGTCGTATCCGGTAGAGAACGACGGCGCTGGCTATAAGGCCAGTATTGTCAACGTGCTGGAAGGAGTGCGTGACCAGTGGTTCCGCCCGGCCGATGTCTGCGTAGCGCCCGACGGCTCGCTGATCATTGCCGACTGGTACGACCCCGGTGTGGGCGGTCACCAGGCGGGCGATCTCAACAAAGGGCGGGTCTATCGGGTAGCGCCCCCCAACTCGGCCTATACGGTGCCGAAGGTCGATGTGACAACTATAGAGGGTGCAATCGAGGCTCTGCAAAACCCGAATATGAACGTTCGGCATGCGGGCTGGCAGGCGCTTCATGCGTTGGGTACAAAAGCCGAGAAGTCGCTGGCCCGGTTCTATAAAGCCACCACCGACCCGCGTCAGAAAGCCCGCTCTCTGTGGCTGCTGAGCAAACTGCCCGACAATAAAGGAGCCCGCTACGTTACGGCGGCTCTGAAAGAAACGGACCCAAACCTACGTATGACGGCCCTGCGGGCGGCTCGTCAGATGGGTAGCCAGGCCACGCTGGCCGCGGTAAAGCAACTCGTTGCCGATGCCGATCCGCAGGTGCGTCGCGAGTGTGCCATTGCCCTGCGTCGGCATACATCGCCCGAAGCCCCCGCGCTGTGGGCCCAGCTGGCCGCCAAACACGACGGGAAAGACCGCTGGTACCTCGAAGCGCTGGGCATTGGTGCCGATGGCAACTGGGATAGCTACTACAACGCCTGGCTCGGGCTGATGAACAACGATCCGCTGGCCAACGCCGGTGGCCGGGATATCGTCTGGCGGGCACGTACCAAAGCTGCTGTTCCGCTCCTGGCCAAACTGGCTGGTGATAACAGCGTTGATCTGAACCAGCGGCTCCGCTACTTCCGGGCCTTTGATTTTAACCCCGGTGCAACGGATAAATCGAATGCGTTGCTCAGCATTCTGCAGGCCAGCAGCAACGGCAACAGCGCATCGGCTACCGACGTTACCAAACTAGCCCTCCGTCACCTTGACCCCGCTTTCGTGAAAACATCACCCGTAGCTACCAGCGCTTTGAATAAGCTGATGGATGATGTATACGGCACCCAGGAGTATATGGAACTGGTTGCGCGTTACGAACCTACGGCCGAAAATGCCCGGCTGCGGCAACTGGCCGTAGCCAAACCGCTGGATGGTCTGGGGCGTGATGCGGCTCGCCAGCTGCTCAAACAGGGGGGCGGCACCATGGCCTGGGAGGTCATTAACGGCAACGATGCAGAAGCGGCTCTGAGCATGCTAACGGCCCTGCGCCGGGTAGGCAGCAAAGAATCGATCGATATACTGAAGGCGGTAGCGCTCGACGAGAAACGGACAGCAGCCCTGCGCCGGGAAGCTACCCGGTCGCTGGGGGGCAGTAACGACGGCGAAGATATCGTCATTGCGTTGCTGAAATCCGGCGACATCAAAGGCGACTATAAAGCAGCTGCCGTTCAGGGGGTATCGGGCGCCTGGCGGAAGAGCATCCGGAACGAAGCGGCCAAATACATAGACGGGGGAGCTGGTACGGGAAGTCGTAAACTGCCTGCCATGACAGAACTGCTGGCCATGAACGGAAACGCCGTTACCGGCGCCACGGTGTTCAAGGCCAACTGCTCGACCTGCCACCAGATCAACGGCGAGGGTATGGACTTCGGTCCCAAACTGTCGGAAATCGGCTCTAAACTGCCCAAAGAAGGGCAGTATCTGGCCATTTTGCACCCCGACGCCGGGGTAAGCTTCGGTTATGAAGGCTGGGAGGTGAAGTTTAAAGACGGCAGCACCCTGTCGGGCATCGTGTCGAGTAAAACCGAAACCGACCTGCAGATGAAGTTTCCGGGTGGCGTAGTGCAGAACTACAAAATGTCGGACGTGGTGTCGATGAAGAAGATGGACTCGTCGATGATGCCATCGGGTTTGCAGGAGGCCATGAGCACCCAGGAACTGGTTGACCTGGTCGAGTATCTGGCCAGTTTAAAGAAAAAACAATAAGCTTTTGTCAACACGACAGGGCATCCCACTAAATCATCATTATGCAACGACGCAATTTTGTCAAATCGACGCTGGGAGTGGCAGGGGCCGCTTTTTCCGGAGAAGCTGTAGCCGGCAACTGGCATTCGCAACCCGCACTACTGGCCAAGAACTCATTCAAACTCAAATACGCTCCTCATATCGGCATGTTCGAGAACAGCGCCGGTAAAGACCCCATCGATCAGCTTAAGTTCATGGCCGATATGGGGTTTACCGCCCTTGAGGACAACGGCATGATGGGGCGCGACGTGGCCATGCAGGAGAAGATGGGCAAAGAGATGGCCCGGCTGGGTATGACCATGGGCGTATTCGTACTCGACAAAGGCGGAAACTCGCAGAATACGCTGGCAGCTGGCAAACCGGAGTATATCGATATTTTCCTGAATGGCTGCCGGCGGGCGGTCGAAACGGCCAAGCGCGTCAACGCCAAATTTACGACCGTTGTGCCCGGCGATTTTGAGCGGAACCTGCCCATCGGTATTCAGACCGGCCACGTCATCGACGCGTTGCGCCGGGGGGCAGAAATTCTGGAGCCGGCCGGTTTGGTCATGGTGCTGGAACCCCTGAGCGACTCGCCCAATCTATTCCTGCGCACGTCAGACCAGACGTATGAAATTTGCCGGGGAGTCAACAGCCCGTCGTGTAAGATCCTGTTCGACATTTACCACATGCAGAAAAACGAAGGACATATCATTCCGCATATCGACTGGTGCTGGAAAGAGATTGCCTACTTCCAGATTGGTGATAACCCCGGCCGGAAAGAACCGACCACCGGCGAGATCAACTACAAAAACATTTTCAAACACATTTACCGCAAAGCAAAGGCCGAAAACAAGGAGTTTATCTTCGGTATGGAACACGGCAACTCCATGCCGGGTAAAGATGGAGAAGCCGCACTAATCAAAGCGTATCTCGAATCAGACAGCTTTACCATCTAGGCTGAAAACAAAAAAAGGCTGCGCTGGCAGCCCTTTTTTGTTAGCTCTTTACAAGACTACTACCGAGTTCTCTTCACCCGCAATACCGCTGGCAACGTATTTGTCAGCAGCCCAGTCGTTTTCCCATTTCGTGCCATCGAGGATGTAACGGAATTGATATTCGCCACCAACGGGCAGTTCGACCGTGGTTTTGTACGAACCATCTTTTTGTTTCTTCAGCACCTGAGCAGCAGGGTCCCAGTTGTTGAATTCACCGGCCAGGGCGACCGTTTTGGCACCATTGACGGCTTCGGCGGGCAATTCAAACGTTACTTTTGCAATAGGCTTACTTTTTAGAAACTGTTTGGCAACTGCCATAGTAGATCATTGTTTGGTTTAACGCAAAATTATATCACAAAAAAACTAAGATAATAATTATCAGTAGGTTAAGCATTAATATTCTTTTAATAGTACTATTTATCTTTTTTAGATTTATATTTATCTACTAAATACGCAGATTGATTTATGAGGCAGACTGATTCATCAGTTCAGTAGATTATTGGCCAGTTCACGAATCGTCTGGAAGCGCGCTGTGAACGAGCCGCTTACGATCTTGTAAGCCAATTGCCGCCGGTCTAACTCTGCCCGAAACCGGTTCATCATATCAACGCGCCGGTGCCCCAGGTCGCGGAGCCCGTCGGCCACCCAGGGTACATCGATGTCGAGCAGTACGTACGCATCGTAATGTACCTGCCTTTCGAGTTCGTAGAGAACGGGGGGTATCTGATGCAGGTAGATATCCGAATAGATCTGGGTCGTAATCAGGTCGGTGTCGCAGAAAAGGATTCGGTTAGCCTGTTGTTCAGCGGCTTGAACCGCTGCCGTCTGCGCATAACCAATTCGGATGATATCGTCGGCTGTAAACTCGTTGGAGGTAATCAGATCGCGGGCTACTTCGGGTACAAACGTAGTATTGAACTCCAGTGCCAGCTGCCGGGCGGTGGTCGTTTTTCCGACGCTCTCGGGACCATACAGGCAAATTTTCCGGACAAAGTACGGGCGCACTACGGTCGGCAGATAGTCCCAGAAGCGGGCCGGATTTTGTCGGATCTGAGTGGCTGATACCGGAACCTGCTGCCGTGCCGGATCGAACGAGACGTAGCGAAGGCCGCTGTGATAGGCCAGGGGGAGCCCATAGGCTTCGGAAGCAAAGAAAACGCTGACCGGCGGAAACCGACGTTTGATAAAAGCCGCCCATAGCTTCGTCGCTTCAGGGAGTGGCAGCGTTGGGTCGTGGAAGTCGTCGGCTTCAGCTACTACCTCGATGGTTGGGTAGGGGGCCAGCAGCTCGGTGAGCCAGGCCAGCCGTTGCTCGGGCGCGATCGGGTCCGCATCCGTGTAGCTCATCGACACAATGAGCCGGTCGCACTGCTGGCGGGCAAAGTCGATGAGTGCCAGATGCCCTGTATGAACCGGCATAAACTTGCCGAAAACCAGTCCGGTTGTCATACCTACTGATGCAAATGATCTAGTTCTGTTGGTGGGTACGCCCGTTTTACTGCCGGACAAATACGTAATCGCCGGTGCTAAACGGCCGAATGACGATGCGGTTACTGGCCAGAAACGTAAACGGCATCAACCGCCCGTTCGACGACGACATGCAACCGGCTATAATGCGAACGTCACTGCCCTCTACCGCATAACGACCGGGGCCGCAGCCCAGAAACCCGTATTCGACGGGGATCGTATTCTCGTAAAACTCGGTAAAGGCCCCGTTGCGGTCAAAGGTAATAAATACGCCCTTGCCCGACGGTATGTTGACCGTTGTACAGGTCGAGCTGGTAGCGGGTTTGCAGTAAGTGATGAGTCGCCAGGTGCCGGCGAGTTGATCAGCCGGGTCGGGGTTGTCGGTTGAACAGGCGAGGCCAAAACCAAGCAGGATGAGGTAGAGATACGATTTCATACGGTTGGGTGTTTTAAGTTTCCCGGGTTGAAGGGCCTATTCATGGTCAGAACAGGCCCGGATTGGGATTGAGGGAAATAAATGAATAGGCCCTGGCATGAATGCCGGGTATTTTGTATACCGATTTCCCCGGGTTGAAACCCGGGTCTATTCATGGTCAGAACAGGCCCGGATTTGTATTGAGCTAAACCCATGAATAGACCCGGCATTCATGCCGGGCATTTTTATATAGATTCGTCGGATTTCAACCCGGGCCATTAAATTATAAACCGATGCCCCGGATTAACCAGACCCGGTTGGATGATAAAGCGTTGTAACGGTCAGGGGCGCAGCGGTTTAGGCGGGTCGTAGCCGCGGTATTCGCGGGTCCAGTTCCAGGCGCCGAACAGGGCGACGAAGCAAAACAGGAAGTACTCGGCCGCTACCAGTTTGACCCCTTTTACGAAGTAGATGTAGGTCAGGATAGCGTCGACCAGCAGCCAGACGTACCAGCATTCGACCCGCTTTTCGATCATCAGAAACGTAGCCAGAATGCTCATTACGGTCGTAAACGAGTCGACGTAGGGAAAGGCGCTGGGCTGGCTGAACAGCACGGGAAACCAGGCGTGCAGATGGCTGGCGAAGGTACCGAGCAGTAGGGTAGCGACGCCAGCCGCCAGGGCCCAAACGGCAAACCGACGCGCGGGCATACGGGTAATCCGCAGCTCCTGGTGCTGGTTGGCTTCGTCGGGTTTTGGGTGTTTCCAGCGCCACCAGCCCTGCAGGTTCGTGATCAGAAAAAACACCTGCAGAAACATGTCGGGGTAGAGCTGAATCTGGTAAAACAGAAAAAAGAACAGCACCACACTGACCGCACCGATGGGCCAGCTCCAGACATGGGCCCGCGCCGATAACCATACTGCTACCCCCCCGCTCACGACGCCGAAGAACTCCAGATAACTCATGGGGTAACCCCAAAGCGTAAAGAAAAGCGTGTCGATGTCAAAAAAGTCAGGCATTCGGGCAAGTAATCAGCGGATGTTTCGGCGTTTAGAAAGACGAAAGTACGCTTAAAACCCTTTTCGGACTCATGCAAAAAATTGCTATGCTCGGGGGCGGCTTCATTGGTCGCTTCTATGCCGACTCCCTTCACGGCCAGCGCAGCCGCGACAAAGTGGTGGCTATCTACGCTCGTCGTGAGGAAACCGCCCAGAAATTTGCCGATGACTACGGCTGCTCGTTCCTGTCGACAAACATGGAGGAGGTAATCGCGCATCCGGACGTGACGATGGTCTGTATTGCGTTGCCCAATAACCTGCATGCGCCCGCTGTTGCGTTATGTGCCAAACACAAAAAGAACGTTGTCTGCACCAAACCCCTGGGGCGTACCGCCGAAGAGGCTCTGCAGATGATGAAGCTGGTTGAAGAAGCCGGTATTTTTGGGGGGTATCTGGAAGACCTGTGCTATTCACCCAAGTTCCTGAAGGCACTCGATACGGTAAAGAACGGGGCACTGGGCCGCATCCTGTGGGCCAAATCACGCGAGACGCACCCCGGTCCGCACTCCAACTGGTTCTGGGACAAGGAACAGGCCGGGGGCGGCTGCATGCTCGATCTGGGTTGTCATTGCGTAGAGATTGCGCGCAACTTCATCGGTAAAGAGGTTCGGCCGGTTGAGGTGATGTGCTGGGCCGCTACGCAGGTGAAACCCATCGATGCCGAAGACCACGCCATCGCGCTGGTGAAGTACGAGAATGGGGCCATCGGGCAGTTCGAAGTGAGCTGGACATTCCGGGGCGGTATGGACCTGCGCGACGAAGTGATGGGCACCGAGGGCACCATCTGGATCAATAATTTTCTGCGGACCGGCTTTGAGATGTTCACGACCGGCAAAGCCGCCGACTACGTAGCCGAGAAAGCCGAGAGTAACGCGGGCTGGCTGTTTCCCGTTGGCGACGAGGTAAACGACCTGGGTTATAATCACATGTTTGCCGATATGTTCAGCGCAGCCGAAGAAGGACGCGACCCCGCCGAAACGTTTTACGACGGCTATGTCGTGAATGCGATACTGGATGCCGCCTATAAATCGGCCGAAACGAAGCAGTGGGAGCCGGTGCAACTACCCGTATGGCGCGGTCAGGAAGGCTTGTCGCAGCAGACGACGCTGACGGAGTACGACGCCGACCACTACCTGATCAAGGAAGAAATCACCCATGACGGGCGGCATAAGGTTATTCTGAAAGAAAAAGCAGGCGGTAAAATCGTAGAACGCGATCTGGCCTGAGGAATGGGGCGCTGGCCCTGGTCAGCGCCCTTGTCTTCAGGGGACATACCGGTCGAGGGCAACGCGTAGCCTTTGAGTTAGTTTAGAGTGGTTCAGCGACGGGATGTCTTCATGCTGGTATGCTTCGATAATATCGGTCTGATTGGTCTCCATAACGAACGGGGTTTGGTTAAAGATAACAAACGTTGGCGATCCGCCTGGGGTTGAATAAGCCCGGCCATGAAGGCAAAGATTGGCAGTAGCCGATCAATTTTGTTTCTTGCAGGCCTTAAATCAACAAGCACAACGTCGAATCTCAATGTGGTTAGAAAATAAGCGAATTGTAGTGGTGGGCGGTACAACGGGCATGGGCCTGTCGGCGGCCCTCGCGTTTGTTCAGGAAGGAGCGCAGGTCGTTGTGGTAGGTCGTAATCCCGACAGCTGTGCGGCTGCCGAAAAACAGCTCGACGGGAACGGACTGGCGATGTCGGGCGATGCGTCGGACCCGCAAACGGCCCCGAAAGCCATTGCCCTTTGTCAGCAGATTTTTGGTGGTTTTGATGGATTGTATCACGTAGCGGGCGGTTCCGGACGTCGGTTTGGCGATGGCCCCCTGCACGAACTGACCCTCGATGGGTGGCATTATACCGTCAATCTGAACCTCACCTCGCTGATGCTGTCGAATCAGGCTGCCGTACGGGCGTTCCGGGCGCAGCAGTCGGGTGGTACTATCCTGAACATGGGGTCGGTGCTGGGGTCGCATCCCTCGCCGGTTCATTTTGGCACCCACGCCTACGCGGCCATGAAATCGGGGGTGATCGGGTTTACCCGGTCGGTAGCAGCCTATTACGCCAATGATAACATCCGGGTCAACGTGCTGGCGCCGGCGCTGGTCGAAACACCCATGGCGCAGCGCGCGGCTACCGACGATACCATCCTGGCCTTTACCAAAACCAAGCAACCCCTCGACGGTGGTCGTATCGGGCAGCCGGATGATCTGGACGGAGCCGCTATTTATTTTATGTCAGATCAGTCGCGCTTCACAACCGGTCAGGTGCTGACGGTTGACGGCGGCTGGAGTGTAAGCGAAGGACAACTATGAACGCAATCGGCATCGACCTCGGCGGCACCTGGATCAAGGGCGTGCTGATGGATATGCAGACCGGCCAGATCGGTAAACAGCTCTATCATCCGACCAATGGTGAGAAAGACTGGAAACAGGCTGTTGCCGAAACGGTAGCCGAACTGCGCGAGGCTGCCACAACCGGAGTGCTGGCCATTGGGCTGTCGGCGCCCGGTCTGCCCGATGCCGGTAACCAGTGCATATCGTTCATGCCGGGTCGGCTGGATGGGCTGGAGGGTTTTTTATGGGGTAATTTCCTGAAGGCGCCCGTGCATGTTGTCAATGATGCACACGCGGCCCTGCTGGCCGAGGCTCGTTTCGGGGTGGCCAAAGGGCTGAAAAATGTGGTGATGCTCACGCTGGGTACGGGCGTTGGCGGTGGGGTCCTGATCGACGGAAAACTGTATCAGGGTAACCAGCAGAAAGCCGGCTCGCTGGGCCACATCACCGTCAACGCCGAAAGCGACCTGAGCATTACGGGTCAGCCCGGTAGCCTGGAAAATGCCATCGGCAATGCCACCATCGAAAAACGGTCGCAGGGACGGTTTACGTCGACCTACCAGCTGCTCGAAGCCTATAAACAGGGCGACTATCTGGCGCAGTGGGTATGGTTGTCATCGGTACGGCATCTGGCTATCGGTATCTGTGCGCTCACCAATGCGTTTTCGCCCGAGCTTGTCGTGCTGGGGGGCGGTATCACCCAGGCCGAAGAGGACCTGCTCAGGCCTCTGGCCGAGTTTATGGGGTTGCACGAATGGCGACCCGGCGGGCAGACAACCCCCGTCAGAATTGCTCATTTCGGTGATATGGCCGGGGCCATTGGGGCCGCCAGCTTCGCCATTCAGCGTACAGCCGACTGAGGGGCACCTCCCATTCTGTAAGTAATGGGGCTAGTATACATCAGTTTTATCGGTACACCCCGTATTTTGCGCTCATGACGGTTGAGTACATTCAAAAATGCCGGGCTATTCTCGACGCGGTCGAAGCCCAAACCGAATCAATTCAGCAGGTGGCGCGCTGGTACGCCGATACCATCCTGGCCGGGCGTATGGTTCATGTGTTCGGATCGGGCCACAGCCGGATCATGGTCGAAGAAATGTGGCCGCGCTACGGGTCGTTTCCCGGCTTCAACCCCATCGTTGAGCTGTCGCTGACCTTCCATAACCTCGTTGTAGGGGCCAACGGGCAGCGGCAGGCCATGTTTCTCGAAAACGTGCCGGGGCTGGCCGATCGCATCCTGCGTAACTACGACCTGAGCGAACAGGATTCGGCCCTCGTTATCTCATCCAGCGGCTGTAACGTTGTTCCCATCGAAATGGCCGAGCTGTTTCAGCAGCGGGGCGTCCGCGTTGTTGCGCTCGTTACCAAAGCGCATTCAGACGCCAGTACCAGCAAACGGGCCGATGGTAAAAAACTCAGCGATTTCGCCGATCTTATCCTGGACACGGGCGCCCCCGTTGGCGATGCGATGCTGACCGTACCGGGACTCGACACGCCCGTAGCACCGGGCAGTACGATAGGGGGAGCTGTTATCGTGAATAGTATCAAAGCCGAGGTAGCCCGGCTGTTAACCGAAGCAGGTCACCCGCCCACCGTACTCAGCGCCGGTGTGCTGGTCGGAGCCGACCGAGCCGTTTCACTGTTCGAAAGTGCTTACGACGAACACGCCCACCGGCTCGCCCGGCTGTATGCAAACGTCGGCGTACCTAGCTACGTGAGCGGGCTATGATGGAGACGGCCCGCCTGACACTGCTGCCATTAACGCTGGAGCTGCTTCGGCTGCACGTAGCCGATGGGCACCGACTGGAGCAGGCGCTGGGTTTGCAGAAAGGATACCGCAAGGTAACCGAGCCGCTACTCAGCATTATCAAACAATACACGATACCCCGCCTGAACGATCCTAAACTGGACCCGATGTACCATACGATCTGGATCGCCATCGACCGCGACCGGCAGCAGATCGTAGCCGATGCCAAATTCAAGGGTGAGCCCGACGAAACCGGTACGGTCGAGATCGGATACGGCACCTACCCGGCTTTTCAGCGACGTGGCTACATGACCGAAATAGTAAAAGGTCTGGTCAGCTGGGCCAGTCAGCAGCCCGACGTTCATCGGGTTGTGGCCGATACCGATGTGGAAAATACGGCGTCGCAGCGGGTGCTGGAAAAAGCCGGGTTTCGGCTGTTCGATCGTATCGAGACCATGCTGTGGTGGGAGTACCTGATCGGTCAGGAAACTGGTAGCGCTGAGTAAACAAACCCGGCCCGGTCCTTACCTCTCCAGCGACGATCATACGCCACCGCGGCCACGAACTTTGTTGTCAACAACCTATGGAGCAACTCATTCGACAATACATATCGGCCTATAACGCCATGGACGTAGCCGGCATGATGGCTCTTTTGCACGATGTGATCGTATTCGAAAACGTCTCGAACGCATCGGGCATCACGGCTACCAGCGGCAAAGCCGAGTTCGAGGCCCTGGCCCGTCAGTCGCTGGGCGTCTTTAGAAGCCGCGAGCAGCGCATCCGTTCGCTAACCCTCGGTGAGCGTACGGCCGCGGTCGAGATCGACTACAGCGCCATTGTAGCCGTCGATTTGCCCAACGGGCTGAAAGCCGGACAGGCGCTCACGCTGCGGGGCGTTACTATCTTCGCCTTTAGCGACGGCAAAATCAGCCGAATCAGTGATTACAGTTAGGTGAAGACGTGGGTGAGTACAGAATCACTACGGCCTGCCCCCTTGTCTTTTCATCGTTTTTCTCTCTTTTCCTATGCAACCCATTCCTATCAAAACTACCGTTGTCGGGTCGATGCCTTTTCCGGGCTGGCTGGAGTTTTCGAGCCAGAACCTGAGTCAGTTCGGCCCGGCCGATATCAACGAGATGATCGAAGACGCCGTTGTGACATCTATCCATGACCAGGTGTCGGCGGGCCTCGATGTCATCACCGATGGTGAACAGACTCGTTTTGATTTCAACCTGTCGTTCTACGGCTACATCAACGGCATCCAGAACAACGATACCGAACTCCGGCGCTACGGCCCGCCCGCCCACGATCAGCGCGGCAAACACAACATCGTGGAGCCCCTCACGGCCCCGCGCGGGCTCGGCGTAGTGGAAGAATACCAGCGGCTGAAACGACTCGCGCCCGACGGGCAAGGGCTGAAAGTATCCATTCCGGGACCCTACACGCTGAGCGGCCGGTTACTGCCGGGCAGTCTGTACAAAGACCGCTGGGAGGTTACCGAAGCCCTGTTGCCGCTGGTCCGTCAGGAAATTGCCGACCTGGTGGCGCTGGGGGTTCCGGAAATCTGCGTCGATGAACCATCGATGTCGTGCTATGCCTATCGGGAAGATACGAAGCGGTTTGTCGATATTTTTAACCGGACGGTAGCGCCGGGTGTCGGAAAGACCCGCCTGTCAATGCACCTCTGCTTTGGTAATTACAAAGGCCGGTCGGTGGGTAAGAAGACCATTGCCCCCATGCTGCCCGACTTTCTGGATATGACCGTCGATGAACTCCATTCCGAGATGACGATCCTGAACTTCTCGGAAGTAAACCTGCTCGAACGGTTTGCGGAGAAATTTGATGTAGCCGTAGGCGTCATTGATGTGAAGAGCTATTACATCGAAACGCCGGAAGATGTAGCCGAGCGCATTCGGAAGTGCCTGCCCTACGTTCCGGCCGAAAAACTGGCCGTAGCCCCCGATTGCGGGTTGAGCCAGACCGCCCGCTGGGCCGCCAAACAAAAGCTGGCCAACATGGTAGCCGGCGCCAAGCTGGTACGCGCTCAACTGTAAAAACGTAGAGACGCGACCCCTCGCGTCTGTCTCTACCCGCGTAACTGTTCCTGTAAGGCGTGTGTCATTTGGCAGCGCTCCTGATCCAGCTGGCTGATGTTTTCGTTGAGCAGCATGCGGTTGCGGGCGTTATTAAAGTGTTCGCTGTAGGTGACCCGCAGCTCTTTTCGTTTTTTGCTTTCCAGAAAACGACGGGCATCATCGGGGGTTTCGAGCAGCAGGGGCGGCACCGTTGTGGGCTTGTCGGCATCGTCCTTCGCGACCATCGTGAAGTAGCTGGTGTTGGTATGCTTGACAAAACCCGTTTTTACATTTTCGGCAACGACTTTGATACCCACAACCAGCGACGTGCGCCCCACGTAATTGACCGATGCCATCAGCGATACCAGCTCGCCCACCTCGACCGGCTGCCGAAAGTCGACACCATCGACTGATACCGTAACGCAGTAGGTACCGGCATGTTTAGCCGCACAGGCATACGCTACTTTATCCATCAACGACAGCAGAATGCCGCCGTGAACGCGCCCGCCAAAATTGGCGTAGGATGGGATCATCAGCTCGGTCAGCGTGGTGCGTGAGTAACTAACAGGCCGAGCATCGGGATGATTCGCAAAGGTAGAGTTCATGAAGCTAATCGGGTTAGGTACAGAATAAGGCAAATAGGGGCGAAACCAACCGGAAAAGTGATGGCTGACCAGCGCGCTCCGGCACACTAAACAAAAAGCCAACCCGCGTACAGATTGGCTTTTACTGGTAAAGAAGAGAAACGATTAAACCGCGAAGCTCTCGCCACAGCCACAGGTGCGGCTCGCGTTGGGGTTCTTGAACTGAAACCCTTTGCCGTTCAACCCATCTGAAAAGTCAAGTTCAGTGCCTGCCAGATAAAGCAAACTCTTGCGATCAACCAGAATCCGGATGCCTTTATCTTCGACGACATGATCGGTCGGTTGTTGCGTCGCGTCGAACTGAAGATCGTACATCAGACCGGAGCAGCCTCCGCCCTGAACGCCAACACGGATAGCGTAATCTTCGGCAAGACCATCTTTCTGACGCAGCTCAATGATTTTATTTTTGGCGATTTCCGAAACGGTAACCATGGCAAGTCAATGTATAATGATGAATAAACACCAGCCATCGGCCAGACAGACTGCTGGCCGCGCTCTTTCCTAGTAACTTTTGCAGAATCCGTAAAGTTTCATTAACCACCAGGTATCGAATACTATTCCTGACCTGTCAATCGTCTTTTACTCATGCTTACCAATCTCGAACACATCGGCATTGCCGTGCGCGACCTGGCCGCATCCAACGACTTATTTACAAAACTGCTGAACGTACCGCCCTATAAAGCCGAAGCCGTCGAGTCGGAGGGCGTAACGACCTCGTTTTTTCGGGTCAACCAGACCAAAATCGAACTACTCGAAGCCACCAGCCCCGACAGCCCGATTGCGAAGTTTCTGGATAAAAAAGGAGAAGGTATTCACCACCTGGCCTTCGAGGTAGACGATATTGCGGCCGAAATGAAGCGACTGGCCGCCGAAGGCTTCACCGTTCTGAACGAAACGCCCAAACGCGGAGCCGACAACAAGTGGGTATGTTTCCTGCATCCCAAAGGCACCAACGGCGTTTTAGTTGAACTTTGTCAGGAAATTAAGGAGTAAACACGAATGAATAAAAAGGGGTTTTGGACTGCGCTGTTGCTTATACCGGCGCTTTTATCGCACGGACAGGCTGTTACCAGTGCTGCCCGTTATACGCAGCCGGGAGTCGATGTAGTACACTATAACTTCTCATTGACGCTAAGCGACTCAACAAATCAGATCCAGGGCGAAGCTACGATTCGCTTTACCCGCGCCGACGACCGGCAGTCGGTCTGGTTCGATCTGGTTAGCAGTAAGGCCGATTCGTCACTGGGGATGCGGGTTCGCGAGGTTCGGCTGGCCGACGGAAAAACCGCGCCGTTCAGCCATCGCAACGACCGGGTGTTTGTTAACCTGCCTCCGGCACCGAATCAGCCCACCGAAGTTGTCATTCGCTACGAAGGTACGCCCGCCCAGGGGCTGATCATCAGCCGGAATAAATTCGGCGAACGAACCTTCTTCGGCGATAACTGGCCCAATAATGCCCGACACTGGCTCCCGGTTGTTGATCACCCGTCCGATAAAGCAACCTGCGCGTTTACGGTCAATGCCCCCGCTACCTATCGCGTTGTTGCTAACGGGAAACTGCTGGGCGAAGAAGCTATACCGACCACTGGGCGAGGAACGGCCCGCAAGCGTACCCGCTGGCAGGAAAATACACCCATACCGACCAAGGTGATGGTGATCGGAGCCGCTCGATTTGCGGTTGAAGACGTAGGGGCTGTAAGCGGTGTGCCGGTCCAGAGCTGGCTGTATCCCAACGACAGCCAGAAGGGGTTTATAGATTACCGGCCAGCGAAAGACATTCTCCAGTATTTTATCAACCAGATCGGCCCATACTCCTATGAGAAGCTAGCCAACGTACAGTCGACGACGGTGTTTGGCGGTATGGAGAACGCGAGCTGTATTTTCTACAACGAAAAGGTCATTGTGGGCCGGAAAGATTCGGATGTGGAGGCTCTGCTGGCCCACGAAATTGCGCACCAGTGGTTTGGAAATTCAGCCACGGAGGCCGACTGGTCGCAGTTGTGGCTGAGCGAAGGATTTGCTACCTACTTCTCGGCGCTCTACCTCGAACAGGCCTACGGACGCGACACGCTCAACGCGGTGCTGAACCAGAACAAAGGGCAGATTTTTCGGTACACAGCGCTCAAACCGAAAGGTACGGTGGTCGATTCGGTCACGACCAATCTGAACGATCTGCTGAACCCGAACTCGTATCAGAAAGGCGGCTGGGTACTACACATGCTCCGCCACGAGCTGGGCGACGATGCGTTCTGGCGGGGTATTCGGGCTTACTACACTCAATACCGGAACGCCAATGCGCGCAGTGCTGACTTTCAGGCCGTGATGGAACGGGTGTCGGGTAAAAAACTGGACCGGTTTTTTCAGCAGTGGCTCTACCAGCCCGGCTATCCTGAACTGGTGTGGGGATCGCGCTACGACGCAGCCCGCAAAGCGTTGGTGATTGATGTGCGGCAGGCCCAGTCGACCGGTTCGTATTTTACCATTCCGCTTACGTTCAGCATCCGTGACAGTCGCAACCGCGAGGTTCAGCGTACGGCCCGGCTCACCATGGATCAACCGACCCAGACCTTTACCGTGCCGCTGACCACCCAACCTGCTCAGGTCGTGATCGACCCTGATAATACGGTCCTGATGCGGGCCGAGCAGATGAAATAGTAAATCCGTAACTTACCCGGCACAACCCAACGCCAACCATGCTGAAGCGCGTTTCTATCCAGAATTTCAAGAGCCTGAAAGACGTCACGCTCGACCTGCAGAAAGTCAATCTGCTCATCGGCCCGAACAACTCCGGCAAGACGAATTTCTTGAAGGCGCTGGAGTATATGGCCAAGGACAATACAAATCAGGAGGAACCCGAATATGATCGTTTAGTTTTTCGGCAACAAGAGGGGATAGAAATAGAGATTACGTTATTGTATGACCTTGATGAGAATAGTCATGATAGAGGGTTCGTCTGTACTATTACGGGTACAGCTTCAATACAAAAAACGGAGTTAAGAGGCCAAGGCACTGGAAGCTACTTATATTTTGATCCTAAAAAAATGAAAGATAAGGTTGGGTCAATTGTGTTGTACAAACCTGACCCTAACAAACTTACTCAGCCCTCCATTGTGGGCACAGGTGCTCAGAAAGTAAATGCTGATGCGTCTAATTTAATTGCCTTCTTCGATTATATCAGAGATGATCAACCCGAAATATTTGACCGTATTAAATCTGATTTACAGGAATGTGTCCCAGAGTTCACGGAAATAAATTTCCAAAGCATACCCTCAAATGAGGAATTAGTAAAGCAGTTTGGCCCTGGGACGTACAAACGTCTTGGTCTTACCGACAGTCGCCAAGGTGTGAAGTACTGGGCTGATGAACTCTCGGAAGGTACATTATATTTCCTTTCTCTACTCTGTATCATCAACCAACCCAACCCGCCAAAGTTATTACTGCTTGAAGAGCCTGAGAAAGGCATTCACCCGCGCCGGATCTTTGAAGTAATTCAGTTTATTTTTCAGCTGGCCGAAGAGAAAGACGTGCAGGTTATCATGACAACCCATAGCCCAATTGTGGTTGATATGTTTAAAGATATGCCGGAGTCGGTTTTCATTTTCGACAAAGACGACGAAGGCGCTACGCATGTCAAGAATCTACAGCATGATGTCATTGAGCCAGAGACGGCGAAAAGTAAAGAACTGGGTATTGAGCCACCACATTACACCGATTCGTTGGGCCATGCCTGGACGGTTGGATTTCTAGGAGGTGTACCTAAATGAGCCTGATTATTACCTATGGCTTTTTCGGTGAGGATGAAGCCCAGCGTAACTTTCTGGAGAAATATCTGCATCAAACGTTTCCTGACACGTTTATCGAAGATGAGAACGAGCGCTGGCGCTTCAGGGCGGGCAATAGCACGCAGGTAGACGTTTTATTGCCAGATGCCCTGAGACAACGAGCCTTACTCAGTCTGGATGTACTCTTTGTTGGCCGTGATATAGACACCGAACATAAGCCAACGATCGCAACTCGGTTAGACCTTTATGCAGGCAAGTGCAAAGGACATCCGGCGGTCCTGATGCTTCCCGTTCAGTGTATTGAATACTGGTTGTGGTACATTAAGCGGCATCGTGAAGAACCCGGCAGGAACACTCCTTTGGAGTCACAACCGCGCTCTTTGGCCAAGCAGGCCATCTATGCCGGTACAAAACTTGTTGCCAGGCAAGTTGAATTTGCCAATGACATTTTAGTTGATTTGGATGTTTCTTGGTTAGAATCCCGCTCTGATAGCTTCAGGCATTTTCATAAACAGGTAACTGACTTCCTAAGCCAGTACAACAAAACTGCATCAACATGAACTACTACAATTCGATTGTCGACACCATTGGCAACACGCCCCTGGTCAAGCTGAATAACGTAACGAAAGGCATTCGGGGAACGGTGCTGGCCAAGGTCGAGTATTTCAATCCCGGCAACTCGGTAAAAGATCGCATCGCCATTCGGATGATCGAAGACGCCGAAAAGCGGGGAGCACTGAAGCCCGGCGGGACCATCATCGAAGGAACGAGCGGAAATACCGGCTTCGGACTGGCACTAACGGCCATTGCCAAAGGCTATAAGTGCATATTCACGATGGCCGACAAGCAATCGAAAGAAAAGATCGACATTTTGCGGGCGGTGGGAGCCGAGGTAGTCGTTTGCCCGACAAACGTAGCCCCGGACGATCCGCGTTCGTATTATTCGGTGGCCAAAAAGCTGCACAACGACATTCCGAATTCCATCTACCCCAACCAGTACGATAACCTTTCCAACACCGCGGCTCACTACGATACGACCGGCCCCGAAATCTGGCGCGATACCGACGGTCGGATTACTCACTTTGCGGCCAGCGTCGGTACGGGTGGTACGATCAGCGGTACGAGCCGATTCCTGAAAGAGCAAAACCCCAACCTCGTGACCATCGGGCTGGATACCTACGGGTCGGTGTTCAAGAAATACAAAGAAACCGGCATCTTCGATCCGGGCGAGATCTACCCCTACCTGACCGAAGGCATTGGTGAGGACATACTACCGCAGAACGTAGACTTCGATGTAATTGACCAGTTTATCAAGGTGACCGATAAAGATGCCGCCATTATGGCCCGGCGATTATCGCGGGAAGAAGGGCTGTTTATCGGCTGGTCGTGCGGTACGGCTGTACACGGGGCGCTGGAGTGGGCTAAAGACCACCTCACCGACGACGATGTGCTGGTTATTCTGTTACCCGACCACGGCACTCGGTACCTGGCCAAGATCTACAACGATGCCTGGATGAAAGACCACGGCTTCCTGGAAGACCGGGCTTTCAAGACCGCCCGTGATATTGTTCACAGTAAAAACGGCGGAACTACCAATCGGCAGGCGCAGCTTACGACCATCGGCGCAGGCGTGTCGGTAAGTCAGGCTATTCAGGTGCTGAACCGATATGGCATCTCGCAGATTCCGGTTACCGACGAGGAGGGACATATTGTGGGTAGCCTGACCGACAGCACAATCCTGAACCGACTTATCGATGACCCAACGGTGAAAGACCATCCGGTCAGCGAAGTGATGGATAAGCCATTCAAATTCGTAGGACTCGACAATACGGTCGATGCGCTCTCGTCGCTGATCGATCGCGACAACAAAGCCCTGCTCGTTCGCGACGAGAAAGAGCAGGTTCACATCATTACCCAGGCCGACCTGCTGGCCGCCATGACCAACTAATACTGACCGGAGGAAGGGCTACCCTGGCGTACCCTTCCTCGGTTACCGTCGGTTATCTCCGCCTTCTACCATGCTCAGGTAACTCATGTAACGGCTTTCTGCAATGTCGCCCTCGCCGACGGCGTCCTTGATGGCGCAGCCGGGTTCGTTCAGATGCAGACAGTTGTGGAAGCGGCACTGGTTCAGCCGGTTACGCATCTCCGGGAAGTAGTGGCTGATTTCTTCTTTCGAGGTGTCCATCAGGCCCAGCTCCTTGATGCCCGGCGTATCGATGATGAACGTATCGGGCGCGATCTCGAACATTTCGGCGAAAGTCGTCGTGTGAACACCTTTGTTGGCAAACGTCGATACTTCGTTCGTGCGCAGGTTCAGATCAGGCGCAATGGCGTTAACCAGCGATGACTTGCCAACGCCTGAATGGCCCGAGAGCAGAGTTACTTTATGGTCGAGCAGATGCCGAAAGGCATCTACGCCTATGCCTTCGGTGGCCGAAGTCGACAGGCAGTGGTAGCCGATACGGCTGTACATATCCATGATTTCCTGCTGATAGGCCAGCCCTTCGTCATTCAGAATATCACTTTTGTTAAAAACAATCGTGGTCTGAATCCGAAACGACTCGGCCGATACCAGAAACCGGTCAATGAAGCCCAGCGACGTACGCGGAAGCGCCAGCGTAGCCAGCAAAACGGCCTGGTCGAGGTTGGCGGCCAGAATATGACCGTGTGCTGTTTTATGCACCGATTGCCGAATGATGTAGTTCTCGCGCGAGACGATGTCGGTGATGATGACCGTATTTTCGGCCTCGTCTTCCACGTCGAATACCACCCGGTCGCCCACGGCAATGGGGTTCGTTACTTTCAGCCCTTTGATTTTGAATTTGCCCTTAAGCCGACCCTGATAAATATGGCCGTCAACGTTGCGAACGTCGTACCACGAACCGGTTGAGCGAATAATTAAGCCTTCCTGCAAGAGTATTTTCCTCGTTAAAATGGTTGATTTACGGCAGTAGTACCTGATCGATCGTGTGAACGACACCGTTGGTAGCGGGCAGGTTTGGAGTCTGAACAACAGCAGCCGTCGTGTTTCGGGCGCCCCGAACCGTGATCTGGCTGGTCGATACTACCAGATTGAGCCGGGTATTGTTCAGCAACGTGTTGATCGTGCCTGTTTGCAGCTGGTTAGAAAAAACTACTCCTGAAACGACATGATACAACAGGGCGTTGGCCAGCGTCTGTGGATTTGCGGTTTCGATAGCCGCCAGCGTGCCGAATCGTCCATCGGCCCGAAAGGCCGCGTCCGTGGGCGCAAAGATGGTAACCGGATTCGTCGATGACGAGTTGTTAAGCGCGGTCAGCAGCGTCGGATTCGCCTGGCTTACCCGGCGGAGGGCCGCCGAGAGCAGCGTCAGGTTCGGATTAGCCTGGATAGTGGCCAGGATCGTACCTGTCGATGGCGTTAACACCCGGTCAATCACGTGAATCAGCCCGTTGGCCGTCGGCAGATCGGGTTGGGTTACCTGCGCATTATTGATAAAAAGCGTACCTGTTGTTGTTTTGTTGACGAACGCCACACCCCGGCTGGCGGTTTCTACTGAATTCAGACCCTGCGGCAGAGCCGATGACGCTACCGATGCATAAAGAGTATGGTAAAGGACCAGTGATCGTACCTGTTCTTTAGGCAAAGTTGTAATGGCGCTGGCACTGCCCAGCCCCGAAGCCTGAAAAGCTGCATCATTGGGCGCAAACAACGTCAGGTTACCAGCCTTCAGGGCGTCGCCTACGTCGGCGTGCTGGATGGCGGCCCGCAGCAGGCTGAACTGGCTGTCTTCCAGGATCTGATCGGTAATAGTTTTAGGAACGGCAACTTCCGTATCGTTCTGCTGGCAGCTGCTCAGCAGCATCGACAGCATCAGGGTGATGATTGCCAGTGGGCCAGGCCCGGTACGCGCACAATTGTTCATAAAGAAAAAGCAGGTGTATACTTAGTTGATAGTCAAACGGCCATCCCTGGTTTATGGTTTAAAGATAGCAGTCGGCCGGCTGTTCCCGACAGATCGCTGTTTCTGCCCATCTTCGAACGGTAGTTTGCCGTGGCAACAACTCGCGTCGTATAGACTGAACACTACTCCACTAAACCACTGACCTTCTGCTAAAAATTCCGTATCTTCGCGGCCTTGTTAAAGGTTGTTAAAATACCCCATTTGGGATGAAGGAACATATAGACCCGAGCAATCTGCCCCAGCACATAGCCGTTATCATGGACGGAAACGGTCGTTGGGCCAAACGGCAGGGAGCTGCCCGGGTGTTTGGGCACCGGAATGCCATCAAGGCTGTTCGCGAAGTAACTGAAGGTTGTGCCGAGCTGGGTGTCAAGTATTTGACTCTATACGCGTTCTCGACCGAAAACTGGAATCGCCCCAAACTTGAAGTCGACGCGCTGATGACCCTGCTGGTGCATACCATCAAAGGAGAGATCAAAACGCTCATGGACAACAACGTGCGGCTGACTACCATTGGCCATACCGAGAGCCTGCCGGGCGACTGCCGCCGGGAACTGGCCGAGGCTATGCGCGAAACGGCGGGTAATACAGGACTCACCCTGGTGCTGGCGCTTAGCTACAGTGGTCGGTGGGAGATTCTGGAAGCGGTACGGCAACTGGCGGCTGAGGTACGCGACGGCAAGCTGACCCCCGAAGCCATCGACGAAGCAACCTTTGGCAGTCATCTGAGCACGGGCGGTATCCCCGATCCGGAGCTGATGATCCGGACCAGTGGCGAAATGCGAATCAGTAACTTTATGCTCTGGCAACTGGCTTATTCTGAGTTGTATATGCCCGATGTGCTCTGGCCCGACTTCCGGAAAGAGCACCTGTATGAAGCGCTACTCAGTTACCAGCGACGCGAACGTCGTTTCGGTAAAACCAGTGAGCAGCTGGTCAAATAAGGTCGTTGATGATGGACTATGGCCGGGCCGCGCGGGTGCTCGCCTGCCGTAAACAGAATACTGAAAACTGTAAAAAATTGAAACACCGTATAAAGTACATCCTCGGAATCGGCCTGCTGCTTAGCAGTTTAGTCAATCTGTCGGTTCTGGCGCAGGTGCGTGTTGGCGTAGGCGTTGGGCGTAACGATACGCCTGCTGTTACGACAGATGATTTACTCAACTATGCCAGCCCCCAAGATTATGAAATTACGGGGCTAACTGTAACCGGCACCCGCTACCTCGACCCCAACTCGCTGGTATCGCTGGCCGGGTTGAAAGTAGGGGACAAAATTCGGATTCCGGGCGAGGCCGTCGGGTCGTCTGTCCGTAAGCTGATGGAGTCGGGCCTGCTCGACAACGTGGAGTTGTTTGCCACCAACGCGGCAGAAGGCAAAGTAGCGCTGATGTTCCGGGTGCAGGAGCGCCCCCGTCTGTATCGCGTCTCGTTTATGGGCGTTAAGAAAGGCGAGCAGGACCAGCTGAAAGACAAGATCAAACTGAACCTGGGTAAGATCGTAACCAACACGATTACGAAAAACACCCAGCTGGCCGTCCGCAAGTTTTTCGTCGACAAAGGGTATCTGAACACCAAGGTAAAGATTACGACCATCCCCGATAGTGCCCGTAACAATGCCACCATGCGCGTACTGGTCGACAAGGGGCAGAAAGTTAAAATTGCCAAAATCAACTTCGACGGTCGTACCGAAGTCGATGAGTCGGCGGTGCGGCTCAAGATGAAAGGAACCAAAGAGATGCGCTTTGGCCGGTTGTTCAGCCCGTCTAAGTTTGTTCCCAAGAAGTACGAAGAAGACAAGCAGAAGCTGATCGAGTACTACAACAAACTCGGCTACCGCGATGCCGCCATCGAGCACGATACCGTCATCAACAACGGCGGCAACACGATCACGTTGAACATCAAGCTGGACGAAGGCCGTAAGTACTACTACCGGAACATCGACTTTTCGGGTAACTACCTCTACAAAACGGAGCGTCTGCGCGAAGTACTCGGTGTAGCAAAAGGAGACGTCTACAACCCCGAAGACCTGGAAAAGAAGCTGAACGGAAACCCCGGTCAGGACCTCAGCTCGCTCTACATGGACGACGGCTACCTGTACTACAACGCCCAGCCTATCGAGAAAACCATCGACGGCGACTCGATCGACCTCGAAATCCGGATCTACGAAGGAAAGCAGGCCAGCATCAACCGCATCGTTCTGAACGGTAACACAAAAACCAGCGACCACGTGGTGATGCGGTCCATCCGGACGCTGCCGGGCCAGAAGTTCTCGAAAACGAACCTGATCCGGACACAGCGCGAATTGGCCACCCTTGGTTACTTCGACCCGGAAAAAATCGGGATCACGCCCGTACCGCAGAATGACGGCACCGTAGATATCGAGTATACCGTTGAAGAAAAACCCTCTGACCAGATCGAATTGTCAGGTGGCTGGGGCGGTTATGTCGGTTTCGTAGGTACGCTCGGCCTGACGTTCAACAACTTCTCGGCCCGTAATATCCCGAACCTGAGCGCATGGCGACCTCTGCCGGCTGGTGATGGGCAACGGGTGCAGCTGCGTTTCCAGGCCAATGGTCGTCAGTATCAGGTGTATTCGCTGTCGTTTACGGAGCCCTGGCTCGGTGGTCGCAAGCCCAACGCTCTGTCGTTCAGCGCCAGCCATACAGTATACCAGACGTTCTACGATCCAACTAACCCGGCCAGCTATTACCAGCCCCTGCGCGGTCAGACCCCAACGGGTTCGTATCAGAACACGGCGTTTACGGTGGGTCTGGGCCGTCAGCTGAAAGTACCCGATGACTATTTCTCGCTGAGTAACTCGATTACTTACCAGCGGTATAACCTCAACAACCTGGATATTTTCCAGATTGGGTACAACAATGGTATTTCAAACAACCTGACGCTGAACACGACGCTGGCCCGGAACAGCATCGATAACCCCCAGTTTCCGCGATCGGGCTCGTCGTTCTCGCTAAGCGGTACGTTTACACCACCCTGGTCGGCGTTCAAAAGCACTTCAGAAGCTTCATCGCCCGAAGACCGCTACAAACTGGTCGAGTATCATAAGTGGATGTTCGACGCCAGCTGGTTCCAGACCATTTTTGGTAAACTGGTGCTGAGCACCCGCGCGCACATGGGCTTCCTGGGCAGCTACAACCGGCGCACGGATATCGGCCCGTTTGAACGGTTTGTACTGGGTGGATCGGGTCTGGCCGGGCAGGGTCAGTTTGCGCTGGCGCAGGACATCATCGGTCTACGGGGCTACGACGACCGGAGCGTGTATACGGCCGATTACGACCGGAACACCACCGCTCAGGAACGAAGCCGGGGTGGGGTCGTTTATAACAAGTTCGTTGCGGAGGTGCGTTACCCGGTTTCCCTTAACCCGTCGGCTACCATCTTTGTGCTGGGCTTCCTCGAAGCCGGTAATAACTGGGGCAGCTATAAGCAGTACAACCCGTTCGATCTGAAGCGTTCGGTTGGCTTTGGCGCTCGTATTTTCATGCCTGCGTTTGGCCTGATCGGTATCGACTACGGCTACGGCTTCGATAAGATTCCGGGCGTGAAAGACAAGGCATCGGGTCAGTTCCACTTTACAATTGGGCAGCAGTTTAGATAAGATTTGGGGGGTGGTCAGCGTTATATGAATTTATGAACGAGTCTTTTGAGGGAAGTTGCTCGATTTTTGCAGCCATATAAACCAGTTGCCAACAGAACGCATCGGTTAAACCATTGGCAACAAACAGACTCTAACAACCAGGTGACGCTGGTCGGAAGATTGAAACTGAAAATCAATCACTTCCCTCGCTAATTTTAGTAAAACGGCAATGAGAAAAGCCCTTTTTTTCGTACTTTTGCCCTTCGTTTGGCTGGCTACACCGGCGCAGGCTCAGAAGTTTGGGTACGTAGATACGGAGTTCATTTTTAGCAAAATGCCCGACTACCAGAAAGCGCTGGCTGAAATTGACAAGTTCACCGACAAATGGTCGAAAGACATTCAGGATAAGTACGTTGAGATCGAAAAACTGCAACGTACTTACCAGGCCGAAGAGATTCTGCTGACGGAAGATATGAAACGTGACCGGCAGCGGATCATGAGTGAAAAGGAACGCGAAGCGCGGGAGTATAACAACAAGGTGTTTGGGTACGAGGGCCTGCTTTTCCAGAAGAAAAAGGAACTCATGAAAGCGCCGATGGAGTTAGTAAACCGGGCTATAGAGAAAGTGGCGGTGCAGAGAAAGCTGGATTTTATGTTCGACAAAGCGTCTGACTTTGTCATGCTGTACACCAACCCGCGCCATGACTATACTGATTATGTCATGGAAGAGTTAGGCCTGGATGCTGCTGGTAAAACAACCGCCGGTACCACGCCTGGAGCAAAAACAACCACAAAACCGACTAATACAAACAAGTAAACTGAGATGAAGAAAAACCTCGTCATGGCGTTTGCCGCAGCAACCTTTCTGGTTGGTGGTCTGAACGCACAGGCACAAGGCCAGAGCGCTACAACGACGCCGACGACTGCCGCACCAGCCGCCGGTCCGTTGAAACTGGGCTATACCAACATTGATTACGTATTAGCTCAAACGCCCGAAGCAAAAGACATTCAAAACCAGTTGACCATTCAGCGGACTCAGTCAGAAAATGAACTGAAACGGATGCAGAAGGAGCTGGAAGACAAATATAGCGCCTACGAAAAAGGAGCTGCCCAAATGTCGGATGTGATTCGGAAAGACCGCGAAACCGAACTTCAGGGTCTGCAGCAGCGCATTCAGGAGTTTGGCCGTACGGCAGAACAGTCGCTGCAGAACAAGTACCAGCAACTGGTAAACCCGGTCGTTCAGAAAATCCAGAAAGCTATCGACGCCGTAGCTAAGGACAATGGGTATACCTATGTCTTCAACCTGGATGCCGGTGCCAATACCATTCCTATTTTGCTGGTAGCTCCGGAAGAAAACAACATTACCGAACTGGTCCTGCGCAAAATGGGTATCGATCCGGCTAAGGCTGCTGCTTCGGCTAAACCAGCTACGGCAGGTAGTGGTGCCGCCAATACGCCAGCACCCACCACCCCGGCTCCCAAGAAAAATAAATAGAGGCTGACGCTGATATAGTCGCTTTTTACCTTTTAAAAAGGCCTCTCTGGTGATCAGAGAGGCCTTTTTTATTCGACTTTTTCTTTGAAATAGTCAATACAAGGCTCAAAAAGAGGGGTTTGACCTAAGAAAAATATCAATTTTATCTAATAACAAAATGTCTGGTGATACTTTTACGTTTTTCCAGATAGATTGTCATTTATCCATTGCCTATGAACCGTCTTGCCAGTATCGGAGCGGGGTTGCTGGGTCTTCTTCAGGCCACCTTCACTCATGCTCAGGATACCAAATCAATACAACTGGTTTTACCAACACAGCCCAACTGGAACGTAGTACCGGAAGGAAGTACCGTGCGGTTTGACCTGAAAGCTACTGGTTCGGCTCAGGATACGCTTGTCTTTTCGTTCGGACCTGACAAGCAGGATGGTATGCAGCTCGACTCGCTCGGCCATTTTAGCTGGACACCCAGCTACGACCTGACCGATCGGGTGCAGTCGGCTAAGTTGTATCCGGTTACGTTTGAGGTTCGCAACAATCGCGGGCAGGTCGCTACCCAGCAGGCTGAGTTCAAAGTACTCCACGTCAATCGTCCGCCGGTTGTGGGCGCTATGCGGCCTTTCTACGTGCGGTACCGGACGCCCAACACCTATAACCTCAACTCTGATTTTGTGCGCGATGATGACGGCGATCCGCTCGTCTTTATTCCGATTCCCGATCAGATGCCCGAAGGAAGTAAACTGACGTCGCAGGGCGAATTGTCGTGGACCTTGTCGTTTAACCAGTTTAGCCGGCTCAAACAGAACCCGCAGTACATTGAGTTCTGGGTTGAGGATCAGCCGGCCAAAACCCGTACCAAAGGTCGGCTGAAGGTTGAGGTAACCCAGATGGACCTGCCGCCCGATATCGCTGTTATTCCTAAGCAAACGCACTATCGGATGCGCGAAAACGCGACCGTGAACCTGAAGTTTTCGTTGCTGGATCCCAACGGCGAAGACGATGTGGCAACCTTCGGATTCCTCTCCGATAATCAGAATATTCCGAAGAGTGCGCTGGTCAAGAATACCGAGAACCAATATGAGTTCATCTGGCAACCGGGCTATGACTTTGTGAAAGACCCCTACGATTCGCTGGATGTTCAGGTCACGTTCTACGTGCTCGATAAATCGCAGAATCGGGAAGAACGGCGGATCACGTTTACCGTCTTCAATGCCGTCAACGAAGCTGAAAAAGACCGGTATTATTACGCTCAGTACCGGCAGTTGCTGGTGCAGGCCTGGGGGCTGGTTGAGCAGCTGGGCGAGAAAGAAGAGCAGCTGAAGCGCGACTATCGGAAAGCCAAAAGCGGTAAACGGAACCGATCAGTGGCCAATGCTTCGCTTGGAGCGGTAACCGGGGTCACACCGGCTGTAACTGGCGCCAGTACGAGTAAGGAAACGCAGAACACAGGGCGGTTGGTATCGGCCGTCGGGGGGACGGCGGTGCTGACCATGGGTACTCTGGAGGCCACCGAAGTAATTGGAAAGTCGATGAAAGACCTGCTCGACCGCTACAACTACGTGCTGGGCAAGCGGGCCGAACTACAGAATAAAGGCGAGGTGTTTGCGCGGGAGTTTGCGCTCAAATCGACCCGCCGAACCGGCGAGTTCGTGAAAAAGCTGGATGATTTCCGGAACTCAATGAGTCTGAACGGACTGGTTGCCCTTGAGCTGGATGCCAACTGGCAAAGCAAGAAAGAAGCCAACGACAAAGCCATCAAGCGGACGTTCAAGGATTTCCAGCCGCTGGACGAAACGCAATAGCTGGAGCTGGCAGCAGGTTATTCGGTCGGTTTCGATTCGTCCTGGGTTACCGAAGCCGGTTTAGGCTGGGGCCGATCGACTTCGTCCGGAAGCGGGTCTGTAGAAGCCGGTTGGTCGGTTACGTCGCCGACTGCTGGCGTAGTTGGCTGATCGGCCTCTTCCTGCACTTCTGCCATAGGCAATACGGCTGCTTCCGTAGCATCCGGGCCCGAAGCGGGCAGGAGGTTATCTTCCAGGGGTGGTTCGCCGAAGAAACGGCGCTGGAAAAACAGGATCAGACAGACCCCAATGAATATGCACGAGTCGGCAATGTTAAAAATTGGGGTCGAGTAGTACTGACCGCCCCAGATCGGGACCCACTCTGGGATAAAGCCCTCCCATACATCAACGAAAATCATGTCGATAACCTGGCCGTGGAACCAGGGGGTGGGTGAGCCGTAGGGCGCGTTGTTCAGAAAAACACCGTAGAACGTACTGTCGATGACGTTACCAACAGCACCCGCCAGAATCATCGACATGGCCCACAGCAGGCCATTTGGCGCCCCCCGGTGGGCGAGATGGACCAGGTAGTACCCGATGCCAACCATGGCAAATAGCCGGAACACACTCAGGAGCAGCTTGCCATATTCGTAGCCCAGCTGCATGCCAAAGGCCATGCCGGGATTAAGTACATAATGGAGTTTTAGCCAGTCGCCAACGACTTTAATTTGACCCGCAAAGCCCGGAGCCATATAATGGTGAACGGCTAATTTGACACCCTGATCGAGCGCAATCAGCACCAGCGTCAGTAGAAAAAACTTAAACGGGTTCTTACGAATCATATAAAAAAGTACGGCACAGCACCGGAGCGTAAAACCACCCTGCTGTGCCTGTTTAGCCTTGCGGCTGGTCAGTCAGTAGCTGCGGGCAGACACTGACTGACCGTACAAATACTTATTTGCAGCCTTTCCGGCGCTTCAACTCGTTACTGATCAGCATAAACTCGCGGCTGCTCTGACCGGCAATCGACTTATTCTCGTCGGCCCGGCGGAACAGGTAAGGCATAACGGCTTCTACCGGCCCGTAAGGCACGTATTTAGCTACGTTGTAACCTGAATTAGCAAGGTTATACGAAATGTTGTCGCTCATACCCAGCAGCTGCGCGAAGTAGATATGCGGATCGCCGGGGGCAATGCCGTAGTCTTTCATATGCTGCACGCAGTACTGACAACTGTATTCGTTATGCGTACCCAGACAGATAGAAACGATGTCGCGGTTTTCCAGGCAGAAATCGATGGCTGCGTTGAAATCGTGATCCGTATCTTCTTTGGTGGGTTGGATCGGGTCCTGGTATTCTTCTTCATGAGCCCGGAGCCGTTCTTTCTCCAGATAAGCACCCCGAACCAACTTAACACCCAGGTAGTAGCCTTTGGCACGGGCCTCTTCGGTATCACGCCGGAGGTGTTCCAGGCTCTCCCAGCGGTACATCTGGTAGGTGTTGTAAACGACGGGCCGCTCGTGGTTATAGCGATCCATCATTTCGTAGGCCAGTGTGTCGATGGTGTCCTGAATCCAGCTT
Organism: Spirosoma lacussanchae; assembly: GCF_005870035.1. Taxonomy (GTDB): domain Bacteria; phylum Bacteroidota; class Bacteroidia; order Cytophagales; family Spirosomataceae; genus Spirosoma; species Spirosoma lacussanchae. The sequence goes on from NZ_SWJG01000001.1 coordinate 157,878, forward strand.
TCTTCCGCATCGATAAAGATGCGGACATTCCGCTCATGAGCCCGGCGGCACAGGGTATCGACCCGCTTCAGCACTCGGTCAAATTCAGCTTTCTGGTCTTTATTCAGCGAGTCACCGATCTGAACTGCTTCGAGCAGTTCAGTAGAGGCAATGCCGGTAATTTTAAAGACAGAGAACGGAATGTCGGAGGATTCGCTGGCGCGTTCTATCGTGCGCAGAATTTCGAGTGTTGTCTCGTCGAAACTTTTTTCGGTTTCTTCCCCTTCAACTGAATAATCGAGGATAGTTCCGACGTGGTACTTCTGGAGGTGCCTGATGGTACGTTCAGAATCGTTGATACTCTCACCTCCACAGAATTGCTCAAAAATCGTGTTTTTGATGAGGAATTTGATGGGAAGCCGTAAGCGCAGGGCAATCTTTATGAAAAATGTCCCTATATTTACCAGCCATCCCTTATTCATCAACGCAAACAGCCAGTACGTTTTTCGGAGTTTGAAGTCCGACTGGCAGGAAAAAGCAATCGAAGTGTCTTCAAAAGAGACTGGCCGGGATTCGTCCAGTTTCACGCCCGTGACCCGCTCAGCGGTTTCCGGCATTAGATTACTTCGGTTCGACATATTAATGCTCCGTTTTGGCGGTGCTACGTCCATAGCGTTAGGTGCGTGTCGGTTAACACGACCGAAATATAAAACGAAATTTCGGTCAAACGGTTAAACTCACCGGCGCGACTTGTTCGAGAAACTTAACCTGTGATAAGACAAATGAAGGAACCAGCTTGACAAACAGCCGATTCCCTCTGCAAATATACCACAAAATAGCATTGAAAAGTTCCCGATAGAGTATCCATATTACCTCCAGATTACGCGTCATTATGAAAGTCGATTTAGCCGTAGAGCCGCTTGAATCGTGGATTGAGACCAACGGCAAGCCCCTCATTATTGCCGGTCCGTGCAGCGCCGAGACCGAAGAACAACTTGTTGAAACCGCGCGTCAGCTAAAACAGCTGGATGCGGTTCATGTTATCCGGGCTGGCGTTTGGAAGCCCCGGACCCGGCCAGGAAGTTTTGAAGGAATGGGCGAAGCCGCTCTGCCCTGGATTCAACGCGCCAAAGCGGAAACAGGGCTACCGTTTGCGGTTGAAGTAGCGACCCCCGAGCATATTGAGCTGGCCCTGAAATATGGTGTTGATATCCTGTGGGTAGGCGCCCGCACCACGGTGAACCCTTTCAACGTACAGGAAATTGCCGACGCGCTGCGGGGTGTCGATGTACCTGTACTGGTGAAAAACCCGGTTAACCCCGATCTGGCCCTTTGGGTGGGTGCGTTCGAGCGGATTGCCGGTGCTGGTGTTTCGAAGCTCGGTGCCATTCACCGGGGCTTTGCTACGGGTGAGGCTACCAAATACCGCAACGTACCGATGTGGCAGATGGCGATCGAACTGAAGTCGATCTTCCCGCAGCTGCCAATCATTGGTGACCCGAGCCACATGGCTGGCAAACGGGCTTATCTAAACGAACTGGCGCAGATGGCGATGGACCTCAACTACGATGGTCTGATCGTTGAGTCGCATATCGATCCGGATAATGCCTGGAGTGATGCAGCCCAGCAACTGACACCAGCCGCTTTTGGCGACATGCTCGACCACCTGCAAATTCGCCAGGTTGAGTCGCCCAGCACTGAGTTTAACAGCGTGGCTGACCAGACCCGTCGGAATATCGATAACGTAGACCGGCAAATCGTTGAGATGCTGGCGGCCCGTATGGCGCTGGTTGAGCGGCTCGCCGAGTACAAACGCGACAACAACGTAACCCTGTTTCAGCCCGATCGCTGGAAAGAAATTCTGAAAACCCGTGGTGAACTGGGCCAGCGGCTGGGTCTGTACCCTGAGCTGGTCGAAGAGATTTACAAGATCATTCACATGGAGTCTATTCGGAAACAGACCGAAGTGATGAACAACCAGGCGGTTTAAGTCAGGTAGCTAATCAAGGGGGGCGTCCTGATCGAAAGAATGCTGCAACGCTAGCTCTTTCGATCAGGACGCTCTCTTTTTATTTGAACGTTACGGAGGCCGTGGATTGATTGTAGGCACCGAAGCAGCCCAGTCCACCCTGAACGTTGGTCTGGATGGGTACGGGCTCGGCAAATGGATTACCGCCTACCTCGTTCTGGCGTTCTACCGAATCGTGGTACCGGTAGTAGTTTTCATCGACGCTGAGCAGATAGGCGTTTATGGGGCCCGTAGGCCGACTTACCTGCTGCTGACCGTTTGTCCAGGAGTAGGCAATAGCCAGCCGCGCCCGCTGCGATACAATCTCCTGCCCGTCGCGACCAAGATCGGTAGTGGTAGAGCCGTTGTTGAACGTCCAGCCCGACCGCGTTTTGATGAGCGTATCCTTAACAGGGCCACCCGGCGTTGGTACATACTGGCTTCTGTAGGTGTACTCGTTATCGCCCGCCACCCGGTAATAGTTCGGTTGTCCGGCCGGGTCGCGCCAGCGCAGGCGGGCGTGGTAATTCTTGGTGGTCAGGCCAAACTCGTTGGTGATGCTGGAGTCGAGCACGACCTGCTCTATGGGTACCGGGCCCGGCACTGTACAGGTAGCGGTAACCTGCCGGCCGTCGGGCACGCTAACAGTTAAGGTATACGTTTTTCCAACTACAATAGGCATCTCACGGGCGTCGGCGCGGTAATCGTAGGCTATCAGAGGCAGCCGTCCAATTGTACCGATCATCGTGATTGTTTGGCTGCCATCCGAAAGGGTTACGGTGGCGTCCTTGACCGAGGTGGGGGTGATGATCGGATTAGTGGTGCCTAGTATGGGCAAAGAGCGCGTCACCAGGGCTACCAGTACCGAATCCTGGGGAGAAATGAAGCAGGTAACTACCAGTTTCTCCGGTTGCTGGGTAATTCCTTTCGGCTCTACCTCCTGCCGGAGGCTGTCGCAGCCTGCCAGCAGCAGAACGCTCAGCAGACTAGTATAAAATAAGACAGATAATTTCATGGTCAGAACTTGAAGTTATAGCTGAACGACGGAACAACGGGAAAAACAGAATACCGGAACAGGGCCGTTCGGCTGGGCTGGCCTTGGCCCTGACTGACCGATTCGAGCTGGTAGAAGAATGGATTTCGGCGGTTGTAGGCGTTGTAGAGGCTGAACTCCCAGGTTCGCTCGTGGTGCTTTTTCTGCTTATGAAACTGGATCGATACATCGAAACGGTGGTACGCTTCGGCCCGGAAGCTGTTTTTCTGCTGGCCGTAGTCACTGACATCAGATCCATAATCGAAAAGAGGAGCAATCGGCGATGGGACTCCGTTCGGGCCAAAAAAGGTTTGCAGACCAGGCTGATGCCGGAAGGCGCGGTAGTTGGCCACGGGCACGGTGAGGGCATTGCCGGTACCATAGACCCAGGTACCCGACAGGGTCACGCGCTTGCTGAGTTCGTAAATACCCACTACCGATACATCATGTCGCCGGTCGTAGCGAGGAAAGAAGGGCTTTCCGGCGTTCAGCTCGGCAAACTGCCACTGGGTCCAGGAGAGTGTATAGCCGAGCCAGCCCGACAGTCGGCCGGTTTTACGTTGTAGCAAAACTTCGGCTCCGTATGACCAGCCCCGGCCGGCTGTAACGTTATCTTCCCACCGTACGCGTTCGGCCGAGGTGGGGTCGTCAATGAGCAGAAAGCTGGCCCCCTCGCGGTAGTTGATGATGTTCTGCATGGTTTTGTGATACCCCTCCACCGTTAGGGCGAACCCCTTACCCAGTACGAAATTGTCCGTAAAATCGTTGGCAATACCTACCGCTACCTGGCTCGACTGCTGCGGGGCGATGCGGTCTGTAGTAGGTACCCACAGGTCGGTAGGCAGGCCGATACCGGTATTGCTGAGCAAATGAATGTATTGGTTCATGATGGCGTACGAAGCCTTGGCCGACAAGCCCGGCCGCAGCTGGTACGAGGCCGACAGCCGGGGTTCGGGTCGCAGGTAGTTGGCGGTTCCCTGCGCAAACAGGCTCAGTCGCAGGCCGCCGTTTATGCGCCACCGCTCGTTAGGCCGCCAGGTGTCCTCGGCGTAGAGGCCGGACTCAATGGCGTCAATGGCCTCTACATTCCGGGTAAACTGGTCGATCAGGCTGTTTTGTACCACCACGGCGCTGGGCGTAAACCGGTGAAAGATAGTCTGCGTACCAAACCGGACCGAATGCTTTGGCGAGGGGTAATAATCGAAATCAAGCTTAGCCGAGAGGTCGCGGATGCCCGAGCTGTAGCGGAGCGAGGTGTTCAGATTGTTGCTGCTGCCCCGCTCATCTGACGAAATCTTAAACTCGTAGTCGCTGTAAATGAGCGATAGATTGGAAAACAGCTTTTGGTTGACGAGGTGGTTCCAGCGGAGGGTACCCGTGGCGTTTCCCCAGCCAATGCCGACATCGGTTCCTTCGCCGGTATCGCGGGCGTAGAAGCGGTCGCGGCCGAAGTACCCGCTCAGATAAACCTTATTTTTGGGGCTAAATTCGTAATTGGCTTTAGCGTTGAAGTCGTAGAAATAGTACCCCGCATTGGTTTCGCCTTCGCTTTGCGCCCGAATCAGCGGAGCCGCTACCACATCCAGATACGTGCGTCGGCCCGATACCAGAAACGATCCTTTCTTGTTCTTCGTAAACGGACCGTCGAGCGTTAGCCGACTGGATATGAGTCCGATGCCGCCTTCGCCGTGCAGCTTGTCGCGGTTGCCGTCTTTCATGTTCAGATCAATTACCGACGATAGCCGCCCTCCATACCGCGCCGGGAAACCTCCCTTGGTCAGTTCAACACTCTTCAGCGCATCGCCGTTGAATACCGAGAAAAACCCGAACAGGTGGTTGGCGTTGTAAACGGTGGCTTCGTCCAGAATGATCAGGTTCTGATCGGGTCCGCCCCCGCGCACGTAGATGCCGGTTTGTCCTTCTGAACCTTTTTGTACGCCGGGCATCAGCTGCAGCACGCGCAGCACATCTTTTTCGCCCAGAAAAGCCGGAATTTTCTTGATCTGCGAAACCGGCACATCGATCCGGCTCATCTGCGCGCTTTCACTCACCCGCTCGTCGGTGCGGCTGGCCACAACGCTTACCTCCGACAGAGCCTGACCGGGGGTGAGCTGTACGTCGAGGCTGGAATTTTGCCGCAGACCGACGACCCGCGTCAGGGGTTCGTAGCCGACAAACGAAAACGCCAGTTTGATGCTGTCCTGAGCCGGCAGCGTGAGGGAATAAAAGCCGTAGGTGTTGGTCGTGGTGCCGATAGCGCTGCCTGGTAAATAAATGTTGACGCCAATCAGGGCTTCCCGACTACCGGCTTCCCGTACGTATCCGCTCACGGTAACGCCCGACCGTGGACCGCTGGGCTGGGCCTGCGCCAGGAGCGCAGACCAGGGAAATAAACAAATGAAAAGGTAGAACTGATAACGCATGAGTCTGAGCTGAGCAGGTAAAGGATGCTGGGTTGATACTAAAGCCGGATCAAAGGTTGTAAGAGCTGATCAATGCATCCAGGAATTAACATTTATTAATAAAAACTTTGTTATAGAGATAGAGGATCAATTCAGGCTCCAAATCCGAACAAAAAGGCTGATTACGAGGTCTAGTAACAACGGGAGCCGTCAGAAGAAAACGATTTACTCAAGATGCTGCAATACGATAAACTGTCACTGAATATACCCGATACAACCAAACCCCGCGTCGTTATTATCGGCGGAGGGTTTGGCGGGATGAACCTGGCCAAAAGCCTGCGCACCGCCGATGTGCAGGTGGTGCTGTTCGACAAGCAGAATTACAATGGATTCTGGCCTTTGTTGTATCAGGTGGCTACGGCCGGTCTGGAGGCCGATGCTATTTCGGAGCCGTTCCGGAAAATGTTCGATAAACATACCGACTTTCATTACCGAATGGTGCGGGTCAACAAAATAGATCCGGCGGCCAAGACTGTTACAACGCTCATTGGTGATCTTACGTATGATTATCTGGTCGTAGCGACGGGCTCCAAATCAAACTTTTTTGGCAATGAGCAGATCCAGAAGTATTCGTTTCCGCTCAAAACGGTGCCCGAAGCGCTCAACATCCGGAGCCAGTTTCTGCAATGCTTCGAACAGGCCAGCATCACCCGCGAACCATCGGAACGGCAGAGTCTGCTGAATTTTGTCATTGCCGGGGGTGGACCGACGGGGGTCGAAATGGCTGGCTCGCTGGCCGAGATGCGCAAGCACGTGCTGCCCGCCGATTATCCGGGTCTCGACTTCAGCCAGATGAACATCTACCTGGTTGAAGGCATGGGTAAGGTACTGCCACCCATGTCGGACGAAGCAGGTCTGAAAGCGCAACGCTACCTCGAAGAACTGGGCGTTATTGTCAAGCTCAACACACTCGTCGAGAGTTACGACGGCCAAACGGTTACGTTCAAAGGCGGAGAGCAGATCAAGACCCAGACGCTGGTTTGGGGAGCGGGCGTAACGGGAGCCCTGATTGAAGGTATCCCGGCCGAGTCGACCGAGCGGGGACGTGTTCTGGTCGACCCCATCAACCGGGTGCAGGGCCTGACCGGCGTATTTGCCATCGGCGACATTGCGTTCATGAAGACCGAAAAATGGCCGAAAGGGCATCCGGGCGTGGCTCAACCCGCCATTCAGCAGGGCAACCACCTGGCTAAAAACCTGCGCCGGATGCTGAAGAATGAACCAACCGAACCCTTCGAGTACTTCGACAAAGGCTCGCTGGCTATCGTCGGCCGCAGTCGGGCGGTGGCCGATCTGCCGGGCAATATTCATCTCGGTGGGTTCATTGCCTGGATGGCCTGGCTGTTCGTACACATCTGGTACCTGGTCGGCTTCCGGAGCAAGCTGATTGTGTTCAGCAACTGGATGTACCGGCTCTTTACTTACCAGCGGGGTACGCGGCTTATTATCAGACCGTTTATCCGAAAAGACGATAAGGTGGCGAACGAGATCATGTTGAAGAACGAAGTAGCCTGATCCAATCCGTTTTCAGATACACCCGCTGGCACGCCTTCATCGAGACATGCTGGCGGGTGTTTATATTTGTTTTCTTATATAATACTGCTGATGCGAAAACAACACCTACGCCCGGTTGTGCTGTCGGGCCTTTTGCTAACGGGCCTGCTGACGGCCACCTTTGCCCAGTCGGCGCTGGAGACCCAGGCTGACACCGCCGGTGGGCCGCTCGACCTGGGTAAGATGTGGACATTCGACGCGCCCCCCACCGCGTATTTTCAGAAAACCTACAACTTCACGGCTGATCAGAAGTGGTTCGATGAAGCCAGACTGGCCTCGCTGCGGTTTGCCGATTACTGCTCGGCTTCGTTTGTGTCGGCCAACGGGCTGGTTATGACCAACCACCACTGCGCGCGCGAGTCCGGTACGGGCGTACAGCGAAAAGGCGAAGACCTGAACGCAACGGGCTTTTATGCCAAAACCCTGACCGAAGAGCGGCCGGTCGAAGGCCTGTTTGTCGACCAGCTGGTTCAGATCGAAGACATCACCAGCCGGGTTCAGCAGGCCATGAGCGCGGTGAGTTCGGGGCAGGGGCAGCTGGAAGCACGCGAGCAGGTCTTTTCGGACATAAAGGCCGAGTATATCAATAAAGACAACTGGAAAGGGCTCGAGTTGCAAACCATCACATTCTATAACGGTGGCCGTTATGCGCTGTATGGCTTCAAACGCTACACAGACGTTCGGCTGGTGTTTATGCCCGAGCTGCAGCTAGGCTTTTTCGGGGGCGATCCCGACAACTTCACCTATCCGCGTTACGCCCTCGATTGTTCCTTTTTTCGGGTGTACGATAATGGCAAGCCCCTGAAAACGAGTCATTTTTTTAAGTTCAACACCAACGGGGTACGCGATGGCGAGCCCATCTTCGTGATCGGTAATCCGGGCCATACGGAGCGGCTGAAGACCGTGGCCGAACTTGAGTTTGACCGCGATTTTCAGACACCGGCCACGATTCAGCTTATTCGGAACCGGTCTAACGCCCTGCAGGCCTATAACGCCACCGCCAAAAACGATAGCGTCCTGAATGAGATCTTCAGCTACGAAAACAGCCTGAAAGCTTACGGTGGTCAACTGGCCGGCCTGCGCGACCCGGTACTGATGGCCCGAAAGGCGTCGTTCGAGAAGCAGTTCAAAGCCGCGGCCCAGGCCAAAAACCTGCCGGCCGACCAGCTCAAAACCTGGGACGAGCTGGCGGCCAATACGGCCCAGCTGCGCGGCTTGTTCAACGATGCCAATTTCCTCGGTCCCAGCGAGCGTACCATGGGTGAATTACTGACCTTTGCCAACGTGCTTACCCAGTATAACGAACTGCTGACGTCGCGCCCGCAGGATGCGGAGCGGGCGCGTTCGTTGGTGGTATCGCCGGTGGTCAGGAATTCGGCGCTGGAAGAGGCTTACCTGGCGGCTCACCTGGCCGAAGCGCAAGCGGGATTGGGTACTGACGACCCGTACGTAAAAGCCGCCCTGAACGGGCGGTCGCCCAAAGAGGCCGCGGCTTACCTGCTGAAGACCACCAAACTGAACGATCCGGGTTTTGTGCAGGAGCTGCGTACGCGGCCCGGAGCCATCGGTGCGTCGAACGACCCCATGCTGGTACTGGCCCGCATTGGCTTTCCGCGTTATCTGGCCGCTGCCCGTCAGGCCCGCCAGATCAGTCAGCGGCAGGAAGTGCTGCGGGGGCAGCTTGGCCGCATGTTGTATGCCGTTTATGGGTCGGCTGTGCCACCCGATGCTACGTTCTCGCTGCGGATCAACGACGGCGTAGTGCGCGGATACCCGTACAACGGCACGCAGGCACCGATCATTACGACCTTTGCCGGTCTGTACGACCGCAACTATTCATTCGGCGACAAAGCGCCCTGGAACCTGCCCGCCCGCTGGAAAAACCCGCCCATGGCACTGCTGAAAGAGCCCATGTGTTTTATCTCGACCAATGACATCATCGGTGGCAACTCGGGTAGTCCGATGATCAATAAAAACCGGGAGGCCGTTGGGCTGGTGTTCGACGGTAATCTGGAAAGCCTGCCGGGTGAGTTTATCTTCGTGCCCGACCGCAATCGTAGCATCTCAGTCCACGCGGGCGGTATGGTAGCGGCCATGCGCTACATCTACAAAGCGGACCGGCTGATCGGCGAACTCACGGGCGCGCCTGCCCCCCCGGCGGCCAAAGCCAGGAAATAAAGCATACGAATTGAATGGGCCCCTGGGGCCATAAACCTGGTCAGACCCGGATGCTGCAGCCGTTCCGGAATTTTGGCTAAGTTTATGGCCCCATCGTTTATCGACGCTCATGACCAAATCAGACATTGCCATCATGCCCCAATTCTTCGACCGGTATATCAACCTGGCCGATGATATTGACCTGCTGACCGCCCTTTTCCAACCCGCTACGTTCGACGGGCTGATTCCGGCCGAAACCCTACTGGCACTCGGAGACCAGGTTTACGCACCTGGCAAATGGACAGTTCGGGATATTGTTCAGCACGTTATCGACAACGAGCGTATTATGTCGTATCGGGCCATGCGATTTGCGCGGAACGACAAAACGCCCCTGCCAGGCTACGACGAAGAACTGTTCGGCCAGCAGGCCAACGCCAACCGCCGGTCGCTGTCGTCGTTGCTGGATGAGTTTGCGCTTGTCCGGCAGTCGAGCCTGGCCTTGTTCAGGAGCTTTGACGACGAGGCTCTGCAACGTACGGGTGTTTGTTACAACCAGACCATCTCATCGCTGGCACTTGGGTTCGTCCTGGTGGGTCATGCGCTGCACCACGCCCGCATCATCCAGGAACGGTACGTGCCGCTGCTGACTAAATAGCTACAATAAAGAGCCAATCGGCGCTCCAGAGCCACTTATCGTACCATTCAGTCGACCAAAATTTGTACTTTAGCCGGACTATCAAAACCGGCTATGCTGAACCGAACACTTCTTCTTGTTTTTCTGACTGCGCAGGTCGCTCTGGGCCAGACAAAGACCAAAATTACCGTTACCGACATTACCCGCATCAGGCAGGTATCGGGTATCGAATTATCGCCGGATGGGAAGCGGGCGGTCTATACGCTTACCACGACCGAGCCTGCCACCGAAGCCAACGAATACGATTACCGAACCCACATCTACCTAACCGGCCTCCAGCCCGGCGATACTAAAGCCCTGACGCGCGGCAACGAGTCGGCCCGCCAGCCGGTATGGTCGCCCGATGGTCGGTACGTGGCGTTCTCACGAACCGTAAAAGGCAAGAGCCAGGTATTCGTTATGCCGATGGATGGGGGAGAGGCCTACCAGCTCACCAGCCTGCCCTACGGCGCTTCGGGACCGATGTGGTCGCCGGATGGTAAACGGATCGCTTTTTCATCGACCGTGACGATGGCCGAGATGCTGAAAGACTCGTTGCTGAACCCGGGCCGTAAAACCCCCGCCTGGTCGCTCGAGAAGCCTGGCTTCCGGACCAACGACTTCGTTAAGACTGATCCGAAAACGAAACCCAACCCCGACGGGTCGCTGGCCGAAATCCGGGCCTACCTCAACAAAGATGTGGAGGATAAAAAAGCGAAGGTCATTAACCGACTCAACTTTCAGGGCGAATCGACAACGGAGCCGGATCTGAGTTTCACGCATATGTACGTCATCGATGTACGCGAAGGAGCTACCCCCAAACCCCTGACGCGCGGCTTTGCCTCCGTACAGGCCGGCACCTGGCTCCCGGGTGGGCAGGGCTTGCTGGCCGTTACCGACCGCGACTCGACCCGCCACCCCGACCGGGAGCAGGATAACGCTATTGTGTTTATTCCGGCCGATGGGTCGGGTAACCGTACTACCGTACTGGCCGAAGCAGGCAAAAGCTACGGCTCGCCCGATGTATCGCCCGATGGCCGGACGCTGGCGTTTCTGGTCAGCGCATCAGAAGGGGTCAATTTCGGGCAGATCGGCCTGGCTACCCTCAGCGGTAACCAGGCGTCGGATGTTCGGCTCGTTACCTTCGACCGCGCCCCCGGCAGCCTGACCTGGTCGGTGACTCCGGCCGGCCGGAAAGGCGCTGCCGCCACCGCCGTGCTGTACTTCACCGCATCGTCGAACGGCGGTACCCCGCTGTACCGGCTCGACCCATCTACCCGGCAAGTAACCCAGCTGTCGGACTTCGACAGTGGCGTTACCTATTTTGACGTGGCCGGCAACCAGCTGGTATACGCCAAAACCGAAGTGGCTAACCCCTCAGAATTGTACAAGGCAGAAGTTGGCAGCGGTAGTAGCCGAACGACCGGCACGCCAACACTGGCGGGTGTCAAACTGACGAGCCATAATGACTGGGTAGCGCAACGGCAGCTGAGCGTTCCGGAAAAACGTACCTACAAGAACTCGCTCGGGCAAACCGTCGATTACTGGATTATGAAGCCCAGCCAGCTGGAAGCCAACAAAAAATACCCGCTGCTGCTGAATATGCACGGCGGTCCAACGGCCATGTGGGGACCGGGCGAAGCATCTATGTGGCACGAATTCCAGTACATGTGCGCGCAGGGCTACGGGGTCGTTTACGCCAATCCGCGCGGATCGGGTGGGTACGGGCTGAACTTCCAGCGGGCCAACATCAAAGATTGGGGCACCGGGCCCGCCGAAGACGTGCTGGCGGCTGTCACCGACGCGGCCCGCGAAGCCTGGGTCGACACCGCCCGGCAGGTGATTACGGGTGGCTCATACGCTGGTTACCTCACCGCCTGGATTGTTGGGCACGATAACCGGTTTAAAGCCGCGTTTGCGCAGCGGGGCGTTTATGATCTGACTACCTTTCTGGGCGAGGGTAATGCCTGGCGGCTCATTCCGAACTATTTCGCCTACCCCTGGACACCCGAAGCCAAAGTACTGGATGCCAACTCACCTTACACCTTCGTGCAGAATATTCGCACACCGCTGCTGATCAAGCACGGCGAAAACGATCTGCGTACGGGTATCATTCAGTCGGAGATGATGTACAAGAGTCTGAAAATTCTGGGTCGCCCGGTCGAGTATGTGCGTATGCCCGGCGCTACCCACGAGCTGAGCCGAACCGGCAACGTGCGGCAGCGCATCGACCGGCTGCTGCGTATCTATGAGTTCTTTGAGCGATACGTTGGGCCTGATGCGCAGGGGCTGACGCAGAAGTAATGACCTGGCCACGGATCGATGTTGTCCGTGGCCTTTTGTTTATTAACAACTGAATCTCAACCGACAATGAAAAACAACCTCTTTTTCGTCATGTGGCTGGTAACCAGCGCTAGCCTCTACGCCCAGCCAACGACCGATTCGACCCGGGTGACGAAGGCCCGCTGGCGTACTACGCGCCTGACCCGGCACCTCCGCTGGCAGGAAGCGCAGTTCGACAGTTTGTTTGGGTCAAAACAGAATGTCAACCTGGTGGTGCTCAAGAACCGACGCCGACGGCCGGTCGTAGCGTTCGGATCGGCGGGCGATAGCCTGAAGCCAACGAGCTGGTTCGGGAAGCGGGATCGGGCGCTGGTAGCGCTGAACGGGACGTTCTTCGATGTGAAACAGGGCGGCTCGGTCGATCTGATCAAAATAGACGGACGGCTTATAGACACTACCCGGCTGTCGGGCAAGAGCATGCCCGAGCATCAGCAGTCGGCCATCGTGATTGACCGAAACCGGGTGCGCATCGTACACGGCGGTAACCAGCCCGGCTGGGATCGCCAGCTGCCCGACGAGAACGTAATGACAACCGGCCCGCTGCTGCTCCAGAACGGCCAGCCGCATCCGCTGGCGAAGAATGCCTTTAACGACAATCGCCATCCGCGTACCTGCCTGTGCCTGGGCCCCGGCCGACGGCTGGTGCTGGCCACGGTCGACGGGCGCAACGCTAACGCACAGGGGATGAACCTCCACGAGCTGACCCGGCTGATGCGCTGGCTCGGCTGCCGCGACGCGATCAATCTGGACGGGGGCGGCTCAACGACGCTCTGGCTCCAGCCCGATTTGCCGGGAGTAAAGCAGGTGTCCGAACAGGGCGTTGTGAACTATCCGTCAGACAGTAAGCAGTGGATTCATACCGGCGAACGGGCCGTTAGTAACGTAATTCTGATCCGGTAAACCGCATACTCAAAAGGGTGAGGAACAGGTTACCTTATTTTCCTACGTTTATGGGAAATAAGGTAGCTCAATCACACAAATGCGATGAAAACGGTTTATGTTCTGGCCTGCTTTCTCCTGACGGCGGTAGCCGCCATCGGCCAAAAAATTGCGAATGACAATACCCTGAGCGTCAAGGTCGATGGGAAAGACTATACGACGCAGCCCCGCCGGATTCGGGTCGGCAACTACTGGTGGGTTACGGCCAACGCCGTCAAACCCGACAAATCGCTTCGCATCTGGCTCGGCACGTTCGACCGGCGCGATGCGCTCGAGTCCGGCACCTACCTGGTCGTTGATGCCGATAAGCCCGACACCAAGGAGAATCGACAGAAATACGAAGACTTCGGCAAGTATAAAGGCATTGCCATCGTCAAATACGTCGAAGAAACCCGTGAGCCCCGCATGGAGTACCACGTGGGTAAGTCGCAGAATAACGACGAAACCATCCAGGTCAAACTCGGCACCGACGGGTTTCTGGAGGCCACGTTCAGCGGTAAGCTGGCCGGCACCTACTGGAAAGAAAAAGCCACGGCTACGGTCTTCGGCGGTATGGGCCGGTTGATCAACAAGATGGAAGATAAAGCCATTACCAAAGCATCGGGCTATGATTCTGACATCGACCCCGAAGGAAACGGCTACAAGAAGCAGGACAAAAAAGACGAGATCGTACTAACCGACGGTAAAGTCCGCCTGAAAGTCAACTAGCCCGCTGGCCGGCACCGTGGAGCCAGACGCTGCAATTCAAAAGACCTCTGTTCCGTGAAAACAGCCCGTACCCGCGCGTTACGGGCTGTTTTCACAACCAACCTCGCTAACTTGCGGTTACCCGATTGACTGACCATGCACATAGGGTCAGCCGATGGATGTTGTTATGAGTGAGAAACGCAGGCTGGAAGCCATTCAGGACGCGCCGAAATTCCGTTTCTGGAAAAGCCAGATGGAAAATAACGGGCTGAAAATAAACGAGGTAAAAGACTTTTACGTCCGCCACCGCCACAACGGCGAAGTGCTGTTTGCCATGCTGGAGGTAGATGCCGACACCCCCGAGGGCGACAAGATTCCGCCCGCCCTGTTTCTGAAAGGCCACGCAGCCTCGGTGCTGGTATGCCTGATCGACCAGGACACCCGCGAAAAATTTGTGGTACTGGTCCGCCAGCGACGCATCTCCGACGGCTCGCATACCTACGAACACCCGGCCGGTATGGTCGATGCCGACGACGCCCCCGATGAGGTAGCTGCCCGGGAACTGGGCGAGGAAATTGGGCTGGAAGCTACAGCCGCCGACCTGACCAAACTGAACCCCCGGCTCTGGTTTCCCAGCACCGGCACCAGCGACGAGGCCATGCATTTCTTCTACATCGAGCGCGAGCTGCCCCGCGATCAGATCATGGCTTTCCACCACAAAGACATGGGTAACGCATCGGAGTTTGAGCGGATCACCACGGCGGTGACCACCCTGCCCGAAGCGCATAAGCTGGTCAACAATGTAAACGGCCTGCTGATCCATTTTCTATACCTCCAGCACGTCGGCGACTACGAGACCATGAAGCTGTTGTAAAGAATTTCCGGGTCGGGGTTGCGCTCTAGTCGACTAATCTATTATATTTGCACTCCCAAACCGGGGATTATAGGCTTCCGTAGTTCAATGGATAGAATTTCGGTTTCCGGTACCGACGATAGGGGTTCGAGTCCCTTCGGGAGCACAAGCCGCAAAACCCGCCGACACAATCGGCGGGTTTTGCTTTTTTCCGGTCTTGTCACTACGGGTATATTCCCGAAACAGAACAAAGATTTCCTGCTTTCGTTTTATTTTTGTTGAACTACCAAATAAGCCCACTTCACATGGATACGCAGTCAACAGAAATAACAGCATACCCCTGGCGTCGCTTTTACCCGAAAGGCGTACCCCATGAGATAAATCCTGATGCCTACCCGTCTTTGGGGGCTATGATGGAGGAAGCGTTCCGGAAATTTGCCGACCGACCGGCCTATGCCTGTATGGGTAAGCAGATTACGTTTGCCGAACTCGATAAGCTATCGCTGCAGTTTGCGTCGTTTTTGCAGAATGACCTCGGTTTGCAGAAGGGCGATCGAATTGCTATTCAGATGCCCAATACGCTGCAATACCCCGTAGCTATGTTCGGGGCGCTGCGGGCCGGCCTGGCGGTGGTAAACACCAACCCGCTCTATACCCCCCGCGAAATGCAGCATCAGTTTAAGGATTCGGGCGCCAAAGCCATTGTGATCCTAACCAATTTTGCGGCTAACCTGGAAAAGATTCTCGACAAAACCGACATCAAACACGTTGTCGTAACGAGTTTGGGCGATCTGCTGGGCTTCCCCAAGAAACAGATTGTGAACGCGGTGGTGAAATACGTCAAGAAGCTGGTGCCACCCTTCAGTCTGTCCACGGCTATTTCGTTTGGCGATGCGCTGAGCCGAGGCCGTCGGCAGCCGTTCCGGCCGGTCGATGTCAGGAATACGGATATGGCTTTTGTGCAGTACACGGGCGGCACTACGGGCGTTTCGAAAGGGGCTGTGCTGACCCATCGGAATATTATCTCGAACGTAGAATGTCAGCACGTCTGGATGGCGCCCGGCAACGTACCCGATGGGCAGGGAATCATCGTGGCGGCTCTGCCCCTTTATCATGTCTATGCCCTGACAACCAACGCGTTGGCAGCTTTGAAAAGTGGGGCTATGAACCTGCTCATCACGAACCCCCGCGATCTGAACGCCTTTATCGACGACCTCAAAAAATACAAGGTTACGGCCTTTACGGGGGTTAACACGCTCTACAACGGCCTGCTGAATCACCCGCGTATTGGCGAGGTAGACTGGAGTCGGCTGAGCGTAACCTCGGCGGGCGGTATGGCGCTGCAAACGGTGGTTGCCGAACGCTGGGCCAAGCTGACCGGTAACACCCCCTGCGAAGGCTACGGCCTCACCGAAACCTCACCCGTGCTGTCGTCGAACCCGATCGATGGGTCGGTGCGCGTCGGTACGATCGGGATTCCCTGGCCCAGCACCGAGATGAAAATCATTCGCGAAGACGGTACCGACGCACCGATGGGCGAACCCGGCGAAATTGTGGCGCGGGGACCGCAGGTGTTCAGCGGGTATTACAACCGACCCGAAGAAACAGCCAAGTCGATGCTGAACGGCTGGTTCAAAACCGGCGATGTGGGCGTGATGAACGAAGATGGGTTCTTCAAAATCGTTGACCGGAAAAAAGACATGATTCTGGTGTCGGGTTTCAACGTATACCCCAACGAGATCGAAGACGTAGTAGCTCAGTGTCCCGGCGTGATGGAGGTAGCCTGTATTGGTGTGCCCGACGCAAAATCGACCGAAGTGGTCAAGATTTTCGTGGTCCGGAAAGACCCGGCCCTGACCGCCGAAACCATAAAAGCGTACTGCCGCGAGAACCTGACGCCCTATAAAGTGCCGAGGATGATTGAGTTCCGCGATGAGCTGCCGAAGTCGAACGTTGGCAAGATCCTGCGCCGTCCGCTGCGCGATGAAGAAATGGCCAAACAGGCCAAATAAAAGAAACAGGGGTTTAGCACCGGTCTGGTTGGCTAAACCCCTGTTTATTAGGCAACCAGGCGGTTGTTCGATCTGAAGTCGGAGAGGATTCCGAGTTCCTGCTGAAAGCCTTTTACCTGTTTTATAAATCGGCTGGCTTTTCGGCGTGATACATCTACACGATGCCCATTGATCAGGCTTACGCTCAACTGCTGCTGGTCAGGGTGGATGCCTTCCAAATACAGCAGGTTGATGATGTTCTTCTTGTGCGGTCGCACGAATACTTTCGATGAGAGCCGGCTTTCCATCTTCTTCAGCGTCAGCGACACCATGAGCTGGCTGCCATCGGCAAAGTGAAAAACGGTGTAATTGCCTTCGCCTTCGAGCCGAACAATCCGATGCATCGGCATTTTTTTGCGGTACCCCCAGAACGGCAGGGTTAAATCAGGCATCTCAAATTGACCGGCAATTTCTTCGACATGTGCTTTGGTCAGCGGCTTGGTCAACAAGGTTGATTTCATAATACTATTCAATAAGATGGTGTGAATAAATACACAGGATGGTAACGCAAACTGACCTTTCGGTACGTTGCGCCCACACTGTCAAACAAGTTTACACAAAATTCACTGTCAAGCCATTAGCCAGGGCCAAAATTTATTAAACAAGCCTGGGCTACGAGGTTGCCGCCGGATAGTAACGACATCGGGCGAACTAATTGAGCGGCTTTAGCCTTGACTAGAACACAAGAATAAATCAGTTCGCATGGCTACTTTGCTTGATTTGGTCGGTAACACGCCCCTGGTGTCGTTAGATCGCCTGAATCCAAATCCAAACGTACAACTCTACGGTAAGCTAGAAGGAAATAACCCCGGCGGCAGTGTGAAAGACCGGGCCGCAGCCAGCATGATTCAGGGGGCGCTGGAACGGGGTGAGCTGAAACCCGGCATCAAACTCATCGAAGCCACCAGCGGAAATACCGGTATTGCCCTGGCTATGATTGCCCGGCTTTATGATATCGAGATTGAGCTGGTTATGCCCGAAAACTCAACCCGCGAACGGGTGCTGACCATGGAAGCTTTCGGCGCCCGTGTGATCCTGACCGAAACCATCGAAGCCGCCCGCGACTATGCCGATGAGCAGGTTCGGAAAGGGGGGTATTTCATGCTGAATCAGTTTGCCAACCCCGACAACTACCTGGCTCATTACCGGACTACCGGTCCCGAAATCTGGCGCGATACCCAGGGGCAGGTTACCCACTTCGTTTCGTCGATGGGTACGACCGGCACCATTATGGGTACGTCGCGGTACCTGAAAGAGCAAAACCCGAACGTACAGATTGTTGGCTGTCAGCCGACGGATGGCTCGTCGATTCCGGGTATCCGAAAATGGCCGGTGGAGTATCTGCCGCGCATTTTTGAGCCGCAGCGTGTGGATCGGGTAATCGAGGTGTCGGCCGACGATGCGACCGACATGACCCGCAAACTGGCGAATGTAGAAGGGGTCTTTGCCGGGATGAGCAGTGGCGGCTGTGTATGGTCAGCGATCCGGCTGGCCGAAGAGCTGGAGTCGGGCATCATTGTCTGCATCATCTGCGACCGGGGCGACCGGTATCTCTCGTCGGGCTTGTTCGGGTAGGCCGGTTTTGCCGGGCAGGACTGGTAAAAAAGCTGGCTTACCGCCCGGCCTGTTCGTCGGTTGGCCGTAAGTTCGGTACCTTTGTAGCTATGTATACCCGTATTATCCTGCCGTTGCTGTTTCGGTTCGATGCCGAAACGATTCACCATACCGTTACGTCATTCCTGAAGTTTGCGCTGGCTATTCCGGGTCTGTCGGCCTTGTGTAGAAAGCTATATGTGCTGGAAGACAAGCGCCTGGAGCGAACCGTATTTGGATTGACCTTTCCGAACCCGGTGGGGATGGCGGCTGGCTTCGACAAGAATGCCGAACTGGTCAGCGAGTTGAGCGATCTGGGGTTTGGTTTTGTCGAGATCGGCACCGTAACCCCGCGTCCGCAACCGGGAAATCCCCGTCCGCGCCTGTTCCGGCTCAAAGCCGATCGGGGCCTGATCAACCGAATGGGTTTTAACAACAAAGGAGCCGGGCCAGCGGCTGAGCGGCTGCGTCAGTTCTCGGCGAACCGGGGTGGCCGACGGGTCATCGTAGGCGGTAACATCGGTAAAAATAAAGATACGCCCAACGAGCAGGCATTGAACGATTACCTGCTGGGCTTTCGGGCTTTATTCGATGCGGTCGACTACTTTGTCGTTAACGTGAGTTCACCCAATACGCCCGGGCTGCGCGATCTGCAGGAGCGTGAACCATTGACGAACCTGCTGACAGCCCTGCAAACCGAAAACCGGCAGCAACCGGCGCCCAAACCGATTCTGCTCAAAATTGCCCCCGACCTCACCGACGGACAACTGGATGATATCATCGCTATCGTAGCCGAAACCGGCATTGCGGGGGTTATCGCTACCAACACAACCATTGGCCGCGACAACCTCGTCACGGATGCCGCTCAGGTCGGGCAGATTGGGGCGGGGGGCGTCAGTGGACAACCGCTGCGGGAGCGCTCTACGGCCGTGATTCGGTATCTGCACGAGCGGTCGGGCGGCACCTTTCCAATCATTGGGGTTGGCGGGATTGCTTCGGCCGACGATGCCCGCGAGAAACTAGACGCCGGTGCCAGCCTGGTACAGGTCTACACCAGTTTCATCTACGAAGGCCCAGCCCTGGCCAAGCGAATCAATCGTGGCCTCCTGTAGAGACCGGTCCGTCGCTACGGCAACCCTTTGCGTATTAACTCCCTTTTCATCGACTACCCCGCTACCTCGTTTCCGCAGCTTCTGATTGTCAATGGTTTTTGTGGTATTTAGGGTTGATGGATGTGTTGTTGTCTAGTTGCCAGGTAGTTATGTATAACCTGGCTGGCGCATAGGAGACGCGAGGGGTCGCGTCTCTACCGTAGACTCCTTTTTCACGCGCTAGTTCATAATTTTTCGTTAAAAAGGCGGAAATTTACCCCTGCCGACACAGCCTTACTACCCAACGCATGGCCCAACCGACCACGTCACCCCGTCAGAATACGCTTCGCCGATCTCCTGAGCCCCGTCCGGCCGGGCGCACTGGTGAATCGGGAAGCCGTCCCCGACCGAAATCGTCATTTAACTGGGGCCTTGCGCTGGACCGCTGGCTGACCGATCAACGTTCAACCCTGACCCTGGGTGTATTGTTGATGGGCCTGGCGGGTGGCCTGCTGTTTGCCTTTGTATCGTATCTGCTTCATGGTAACGCCGACCAGAGCGCTGTTGACTCCGCGCTGTCGCGACCCCTGGCTGAGTCGGGTAGCGAAACCCGGAACTGGCTCGGGCTGGTGGGCGCTTCGGTTGCTCACGCCTTCGTATTTCGCTGGTTTGGCGTAGGGGCGCTGGCTCTGCCCGTGATCGTGTTTCTGTCGGGCTATAAACTGGTGTTTCGGCAGGAGCTGGTGCCGCTGAACCGGGCTACGATCGGTCTGCTCTTTGCCGCGGTCTGGACCAGCCTGATCATCGGCTACGTGGTGCTGGTGACGGACTCGGCCGAAACGGCCAGTGTCTGGTGTGGGGGTATCGGGTACGAAGTCAACGTGGCTCTATACAGTCTGTTTGGCTGGGGCAACCTGGCTTTCATCGGGTTCATGCTGTTTTTCTTCGTCGTTTACTTTTTCGATGTCAGCAAGATCCGGCTGCCCGATTTCTCCCGGAAAACGACTACCCGTACGCGCCCGTACGCCGACGATACCCTGCAGACCTTTGAGGATACCGAAGTGGAGGAGGCTGAGGCCGAAGCCGACCTAGACGAGGAGGAAGAAGAACAACCACCGGTACCGGCTCCCGTGGCCAGCGCTCCTGTACCACCGGCTCCTGTAGCACCGGTATCCACGCCCAAACCCGTCAGTGAACCACCGGCGGCTCCCGAAGTCATTGCCCAGTCGACCGGGGTGACGCTGACGATCAAAAACCGAGACGCCGTGGCCGATCAGGAGCCTGCCGACGAACTGGCCGCAACGCCTGCGCCAACGTATGAACCTGACCCCTTCGAAGAAGATGATCTGGTGGCGGTTCACGGCTTGTATGATCCAACGCTCGACCTGCCGCACTATCAGTACCCAACGCTCGACCTGCTGACCGAATACGCCAACAGCCGCAAAGCGTCGGTCTCGGACGATGAACTGACGGCCAATAAAGAACGCATCGAGACAACGTTGCGGAACTTTGGTATCGAAATTGACTCCATTCAGGCCTCGATCGGACCAACCGTCACTTTGTATGAGATCGTGCCGGCCAAAGGCGTACGAATTTCCAAGATCAAAAGCCTGGAAGACGACATCGCCCTCAGCCTCTCGGCGCTGGGTATCCGGATCATCGCCCCCATGCCGGGGATGGGTACTATTGGTATCGAGGTGCCGAACAAGAACCGGGAGATGGTGTCCATGCGCTCGGTGGTAATGAGCGACGTGTTTAGTAACAGCAAGTTCGATTTGCCGGTTGTGCTGGGTAAGACCATCTCGAACGAAATTTACGTGGCCGACCTGGCAAAAATGCCGCACCTGCTCATGGCCGGGGCTACCGGTCAGGGTAAGTCGGTCGGGCTAAACGTACTGCTGACGTCGCTGATCTATAAAAAGCACCCGTCGCAGCTCAAGCTGGTACTGGTCGATCCCAAGAAGGTAGAGTTAACCCTGTTTAACAAGATCGAGCGCCATTTCCTGGCCAAATTGCCCGACGCCGAAGAGTCGATCATTACCGATACCAAGAAGGTGGTCAACACGCTGAACTCATTGTGTATCGAGATGGACAATCGGTATAACCTGCTCAAAGATGCTGGTTGCCGGAACCTGAAAGAATACAATGCCAAGTTTGTGAAACGGCGGCTGAACCCCGAAAAAGGGCATCGATTCCTGCCCTACATCGTGCTGATCGTCGACGAATTGGCCGATCTGATGATGACGGCCGGTAAAGAGGTAGAGCAGCCCATCGCGCGCCTGGCTCAGCTGGCCCGGGCTATCGGTATCCACCTCGTCGTGGCAACACAGCGACCTTCGGTCAACGTAATTACGGGTCTGATCAAGGCTAACTTCCCGGCACGTCTGTCGTTCAAGGTGACCTCGAAGATCGACTCGCGGACCATTCTCGATACGGGCGGAGCCGAACAGCTGGTGGGGATGGGCGATATGCTGCTGTCATCCAACTCCGATATTATCCGGTTGCAGTGCCCCTTCGTTGATACGAACGAGATTGAGGATATTTGTGAGTTTGTCGGCAATCAGCGTGGCTACGATGATGCGTATGCGTTGCCCGAGTTTGTCGGCGACGATGGCGGGCAGGGCGACGAAAAAGACGTAGACCTCGACAACCGGGACCCCATGTTTGATGAGGCCGCCCGGCTTATCGTTATCCACCAGCAGGGCAGCACATCGCTCATTCAGCGCAAACTCAAACTTGGCTATAACCGGGCCGGTCGGCTGGTTGATCAGCTGGAAGCCGCCCGTATTGTTGGCCCGTTTGAAGGGAGCAAAGCCCGTGATGTGCTCGTAACCGACCTGCAAACGCTGGAAGAGATGCTAAAACGCCTGAAAGGCGAGTAAGTACAGTTGGTAGTCGGTACCGCAAAACCGTACCTGACCTACCGTTAAACGTTTGTCCATTTTTTTGATCTAATGCCTATAGAGGTGGCCCGGCATAGACTGCCGCCTGTATTTCTGATTAATGTATACCCAATGAGAAAACTAACATTCATATGGAGTCTGGTCGTGGTTCTTACCGTACCGGCCATGGCTCAGAAAGATAAGCGGGCGCAGACCATTCTGGACGCGATGAGCAAAAAATACCAGGCTCTGAAATCATACCAGGCCAGTTTCACCTACGCCAGCGTGGGGGGCGGTGCCAAAGATTCGTACAAAGGCGATCTGACCGTTAAGAACGATAAGTTTCGGCTGGTGCTGGGCGGACAGGAGGTCTTTACCGACGGCAAGACGATGTCGACCTACGTGAAGGAAACGAACGAGGTAAACGTACAGGATTATGACGCCAGCGCCACCAGCGAACTGAACCCTACGCAGATTTATACGATCTACAAACGGGGTTTCGATTACCGGTTCCTGAAAGAGCAGAAGCAGGGCGGGCGTACGCTGGAAGTGATAGAACTGACCCCCAACCGGAAGAAAAGTCCGATCGCTACGGTGCAGATTTCGGTCGACAAAGCCGATAAGTCGGTGCGCAACTGGGAAATCATCAATAAAGACGGCAAGCGTACAACCTACTCCATTACGAAATTCACGCCCAACGTCAACGTGCCCGATAGCTATTTCGTTTTCGACAAAGCTCGCCACCCCGGCGTTGAAGTTGTCGATCTTCGATAGGCGCGTCACCTGAATAACAGTCAGCCGGATGAGGCCGATGAACGTCGTCGTAGCACGCTCATCAGCCCCATCCGGCTGACTTTTCTATTACACCTTACCGCCATAAGCCAGGTCGCCCGCGTCGCCGAGGCCGGGCACAATGTAGGCGTGCTCGTTCAGATAGTCGTCGATGGCACCCAGCCAGAGGTGACACTGGGGCAACTGACGCTGCACATGACGGACCCCCTCGGGACTGGCGATAGCAGCTGCAATGTGGGTCTGCGCCGGAATACCGTAGCGTAGAAGGGCATGGTATACTTTTTCGAGGGAACGGCCCGTGGCCAGCATCGGGTCGCACAGGATAAGGGTTTTTCCGCTCAGGTCGGGACTAACGATATAGTCCATCGCGATCTCGAAGGTATCTTCTTCGCCGGGCGTATAGCCCCGATAGGCGCCGGCAAATGCGTTTTCGGCCTGATCGAAATAGTTCGTAAATCCCTGGTGAAACGGTAAGCCCGCCCGTAAAATCGTGGCTAAAACCGGCTGTTGCCGGATTACCTGGGTGTTTGCCGTACCTAAGGGCGTCTGGACCGCTACGTTATGATACGATAGCGTTTTCGAGATTTCGTACGCCATCAGCTCGCCAAGCCGCTCCAGGTTCCGCCGAAACCGCAACCGGTCCTGCTGAATGGATACGTTACGAAGTTCGGCTATATACTGGTTAGCTAACGAGGGTTGCTGCGTAAAAACGAACATGGCGAAGGGGGTTCTTTTGGCGTAAATTAGCCGGATGCTTGTCGTATATCCAAGCCATTTGTTTAATTTGACCGTTCATACGGTCTGATGTGAACACGAGCGAGAGCCAGAACGACCGATAGCCGGTAACATGCATGCGTAGTATCGTTTACGTTTTCTTTTTTTTATTCATTTCTGTTTCGGTTTGGGCACAAAGTCCGTTTGTACCACTCAACACAGATTATTATCATCTGATTGATCGACTGGAGATTCGTCAGAACCGATGGGCCGAAGGATTTCACAGTTCCGTAAAGCCGTATAACCGGCATAGTATCATCCGCCTGACGGACAGTCTGGCTGCTCACCCCACCCGCGAACTGTCAGATACCGACTATTTCAACTACGATTACCTGCGCGATGACAGCTGGGAACTGGCGGGTTCCCCAACCGATTCGCTGAACCCCGACCCGTTTACGCGTCATCTGTTACCGCCCGCCGGACCGGGCGACAGCCGTAAACCGTTCCTGAAAAATTTTTATCGCAAAAAAGCTGATTTCTACAGCCTGCAAACGCCCGATTTCGATCTGCATGTCAATCCGGTTTTCAATCTGGGGCTGGGGCTGGAGAATGTCAACTATCGGTATGCCGAAGAAGCCGGACAACCCGGCGGTCGCCAGGAATTATTTGTCAATACCCGCGGCCTGGAAGTGCGCGGAACGATTGGCAAGAAGTTAGGTTTCTACACGTATTTTTCGGACAACCAGGTTATTTTTCCGGAGTATATCCAACGCTACGGCGACCGGTACAGCCGCGACAACGGCATAGAGGGGTCGGCTCCGGGCGAAAGTTTCATCAAACGGTTTGGGCAGAACGGAGTCGATTATCTGTCGGCCAGGGGGTACATTACCTTCGATGCGCTCAAAATCATCAACATACAGTTTGGGCACGACCGCAATTTTTTTGGCAACGGGTTTCGCTCGCTGTTCCTGTCGGACAACAGCCCGCCGGCACTTTTTGCCAAGTTCTCGACCCGCTTTGGCCGCCGGATTCAGTATACCAACCTGTTCTCGCATCTGCTGAACACCCAGGCCCCCCTGCCGCAGGGTGATCGGCTGATTCCGCCCAAGTTTGCCACCATGCACCACCTGAGCGTCAATATCAATGACCATATCAACGTAGGTGTTTTTGAGGCCACGGTATTCAGCCGCGACCGGATCGATCTGAATTACTTGAACCCTATTATTCTGTACCGGTATGTGGAATCGGGGCAGGGGAGTGCTGATAATGCACTGCTGGGTATCGACTTCAAAGCCAATTTTCTGTCGCATTACCTGGTCTACGGCCAGCTGATGCTCGACGAGTTTCGGATCAACGCACTCCGGGCTGGCAATGGCGACTGGACCAATAAATTTGCCTTTCAGCTGGGCGCCAAATACATCGACGCTTTTGGGGTACCCAACCTCGACCTGCAGGCAGAGCTGAATCTGGCCAGACCATATACCTACTCGCACGAAGCCTCGCCGAGGGTAAGTGCCGGGCAGACCAACTACGCCCACTTTAGCCAGCCGCTGGCTCATCCGCTGGGTGCTAACTTCATCGAGCAGTTGTTCATTGCCCGGTATCAGCGCAAACGGCTGTCGGTTAACGGTATTTTCGGGCTGATGACCTTCGGAACCGATCCGCCGGATGTTGAGCCTGATGGGAGACCGAGCCGCAACTACGGGGGTAATATCCTGCTTGACTATACAGACCGGGTCAGTGAAGACGGAAACTTTATCGGGCAGGGACGCAAGACCATCGTTACCTACGCCGATCTGCGGGCTTCGTATATGGTTCGGCACAATGTCTTTCTGGATGCCCGTTTCCTGTATCGCTATCAGGACAGCCAGTACCGCCCTTACAGCTATACCAGCCAGGTAGCGAGCCTGGCCCTCCGCTGGAATCTGCCGTATCGGAACTGGGTCTTTTAAGAAGTTTTCGGTATTCTGTTTCCTGCTTCCGCGAAGAGTGCTCAACTTTGGGGTCACTTACTACCCCAGTTATACTGGAAACAGAACCTGTACACTGTACCATGCTTGACCTGATTCGCCAGGAACTGACCGAAGCCCAGTCAGTCTTAGATACCTTTTTAGCTAACCCTGATCATTTGTTGGCTATTGAGCAGGCTGCCCGGCTCATGGGCGATGCCCTGAAAAACGGACGAAAAATTATTTCGTGCGGCAATGGCGGTTCCCACTGCGACGCCATGCACTTTGCCGAAGAACTGTCGGGCCGCTACCGCGATGACCGCCGGTCACTGGCTGCCATTGCCATTTCTGACGTGAGCCACCTCTCCTGCGTCAGTAACGATTACGGATACGAGTACGTGTTCTCGCGCTTCATCGAAGGGCTGGGCAACGAGGGCGATGTATTGCTGGGCATCAGCACCAGCGGCAACTCAGCTAACGTGATCCGGGCCGTAGCAGCCGCCCGCCAGAAAGGCATGAAGGTTGTGTTGCTGAGCGGTAAAGACGGCGGTAAACTGGCCGGACAGGCCGATGTCGAGATTCGGGTACCTCATTTTGGCTATGCCGACCGGATTCAGGAAATTCACATCAAGGTAATTCACCTGTTCATCCTGCTCATCGAGAAACAGGTCGTCTAAAACTGTTTCAGGTACGAGATTTTACCGATCAGATGCCGTTCCTGCTGCCGGGCTATAAGCCCGTCGGCCGACGCTACCGAACCGGCGTAAACTCCGCGGTTGTACACTAGGTACAGGAACGACAAGGGCTGAAACTCCCACGCCAGTCGAACATTCCAGACGTTTCGGTCGGTAAACGTGTTGCGCTGGAAAAAGCTGATCAGTTGCAGGCGGGGGTTTACGGCCAGCCGGTTCTGGATGCTGTAGAGCGCAATGGTACCGGTATAGCCGCCCACGTTCCGAAACTCGTTTAGCTCGCTGCTCAGGGTAAAGGCTGCGTGCGGAACAGGGGCCAGAATCAGCGACGCCCGGCCGTAGCTAAGCCGGCCGTCATAGTAACGCCCGGTTTCGGCGGTCAGGTTATACGACACCCGCCGGGACGGATCGCTGCCGAACAGAACCGAATACCGTACATAGCGGTACTTACCCGATGCGATAGCGAGACCGAGCGGACGGAAATCGCCATCGTCGAGACGCTGGAACGTAGGGTTTACGAACAGGCCGAAGTTGCCCGCGTTCTGAAAGGTGAACCAGATTGGGTTCAGGTTCCACTGCGCTTCCTGCAGGTAGCCCGTAGAGGCTTTGTGATACAGCTCGGCAAACGCGCCCGGCTCGAAGTTGCGTACCCATTTCGGCAGCCAGCTGGCCCGGTTGACCAGAAATCCGCCAAACGAATTCGAGATCACATCGGAGCGGGAAACAAAGCCCATGGCCGGGTTGAAATTCCGCGTCACAACGGTCTGCGTCAGCCAGCCAACTACTTGGTTAGACCGGTAAAAAAACTGGCTGTAGCCCGCCATACCCGTCCCATCGCCTTCAGTCAGCGACGATTCGGACGACTGGGTTCCAATCAGCATCGCACTGTAGTTGAGTGACTGGCCGAGCCGGAAGAAGCCATCAATCGCTATTGTACCATCCTGTCGGCTGTCGGTCGTGTCGGTGGCGTGGGTGTTTTTCCCCGTGATCAAAACGCCAATCCGGTTCTGTTTCCCCACGTTTTCGACATACCTGCCTACCAGAAAATCCGTAGCGGGGCTGCCCGTGATGCCGCGCTGTCGAATGAGCATGCCGCCGTAGTTACGCTCCAGCGATCGGTATACCAACCGCGCACCCGCATCGATGGGTACGGGGGCGCTGGTGCCGTCGGGCAGGGTCGCCAGGCCGATGCGACGGCTGAAAAACGGCTGAATACCCATGCTGCCTCCCTCCCCCAAGCCGTTGACCGCCGAAAGACCGGCCCCGAACAGACTCGCATTTTCCAGAAAAAAGGCCCGCCGTTCGGGAAACAGCACCGAAAAGCGGGTCAGGTTGTTGACCTGCCGGTCTACGTCGGCCTGGGCGAAGTCGGTATTAAACGTCAGGTCGAGAACGGTGCTGGTGTTGATGGCCCATTTTATGTCGCCCCCCAGTTTCAGGCGGGTGGTTCGGTTGTTACTGGTTTCGGAGCCGTTATAGGCATCGTCGGAGAGGAGTACGTACGGCTGAACCCGAACGTTGGGGCGGGGTGGGGGTGGTTTGAGACCGGTTACCTGCCCGGCATATTCCATGCGCAGGCCCGATGGGAACGCCCGCGGAAACGCCGACCAGGCCGACAGTTCGTTCGTGGCGCGTCGGTTTCTGAAGAAGTTGATGCCCCAGGTCTGGGTCGAATCCGTTGATTGCGGATACCGGAGTGTTTGCCAGGGTATCTGCAATTCAGCCACCCAACCCGAGTCGGTTCGAGTGGTGCGTACCTTCCAGAGGCCGTCCCAGTCGGTGTCGTATAAGACATCATCAAAACTAAGCAGGTCGCGCTGGGTCCCGTAGGCGTTGGTCATGAGCGCCATCGCGTTCCGGCGGTCGTTGAACCCGTCGAAGGTGATGCCAAAAAAGTCGTGGGCTCTGGACTGAAAATCTCGCTGAAAGTTGGGCGTTCGTAACGATCGCCGACCAGCGGTATCCCGGTTAACAGCGGCTATGTACAGATACTGGCGGTTGAACAGCACCCGAACTTCGGTATCGAAGGTGGCGGCCCGGCCCTGCTGCGGGTCTACCTGAACAAACCGGCGGAGGGGGTGCGCCCGCTGCCAGTCAGCCTCATCAAGTCGCCCGTCAATCCGTAATCGGCTGCCGACCTCGACGGCCTGTACGCTGCGACGGCGCGTAGGTGGGGCAAAAATAACGGCCTGTCCACCCCGATTGTTGGCATGGGCCTCTTCCCGAACGGTATCCGACTGAGCCGTATTGGCTATATCCGGATTCGTTTGGGCAAGGGTATAAAAAGGTAAAAGGAGAAGGGTATAGCGCCGTAACGAAAGAACCATAAACGCAGATTAAGCAGGCGCCAAACATAAGATCCTGCGGCCAGGCGTAGGTCAATTTTTCGCCGAACGGTTGCCTGATTGGATGAAAAGCAGGGCCACCTGGCGGATGTCGGCGTTCGGTTTGCTGCTATAGGATGTATCAGGAAAACGGCACTCGCTGGCTAGTCGGCAAAGGCTATAATCGACCGTGTTTAGAACGCTATATCGTTTATCGTTGCGCTGGCAGGTATGTGTCTGGTTTAGTAGTCGCCACCGGCGCCACCTCCACCGAAACTGCCCCCCCCAAAGCCGCCGAAACTACCCCCGCCCCCCCCAAAGCTACCACCGCCCCCCGACGAGCCGCCCCAGCCCGAGTAGGTTGATGTGGGGAAGAATACCGGTGGTAAGAAACCTCCGCCCCGGTTTCGATTGTTGCCCCCCCCTTTGTTACGTCGCGAAATCAGGAAGATGATGACGAAAATGATGAAGATCCAGATCAGGATACCGAACCCGTCGGAGTCGTTGCCGGACCGGGGTTCGGCTTTGTACTCACCCTGCGCCCGCCGAATGATCTCGGTAGTGGCTGCGTCGAGCCCCTGGTAATACTGTTCCTGCTTGAAGGCCGGTACCAGCGTGTTGCTGATGATCCGTTTGGCAATGGCGTCGGGTATGGCTCCTTCCAGCCCATAGCCGGTAGCAATATAAATTTTTCGGGTCTGGGTAGCCCAGGCCAGCACTAATCCGTTGTTTTTTCCTTTCTGGCCTACGCCCCACTTGCGCCCTACCCGAAAGGCAAAGTCGCCAATTGGATACGGTTCGGTAGTCCGAACAATAACGACGGTGATCTGGGTAGAGGTCGAATCATTGTAAGCGCGTAGTTTCTGCTCCAGCTGGTCACGTTCAGACCGGCTCAGCGCGCCCACAAAATCATTGACCAGCCGGGGCGGGTTGGGTCGGGCCGGAATGACCGAATCGGCGCTGCTGACCTGCGCCCGCAGACTCGGCGCCAGCAGGATAAGCAGTAGCACAACCGACCCTGTTTGGCCAATCAGGCGAATAAGACGGGTAAGTACGTTCACAGAATTAATGATCAAACGAAATGTCGTCGGCGAGTTCGTTGGTATCCGTTTCGCCATCGTACGGAAAATACTGGTGGAGCTGCCGACCTGCCTGGGCTATCCCCTGCCTGAGGCCACCGACATAGTCGCCGACGGCAAAATGGTTACGCAGCAGGTCTTTCGTCTCTTCCCAGAAGCCGGCAGGCACAACCGCATTAATGCCTTTATCGCCAATGACGGCGAACTTGCGGTCAGCATGGGCCAGATAAAACAAAACCCCGTTTTGCGCTTTGGTCTGGTGCATACCCAGCTGGGCAAACACCTCAACGGCCCGCGCTACGGGGTCCGAACCGGCGCAATGTGGCTCAACGTGTACCCGGATTTCACCCGATGTGGCTTTTTCGGCCTGTTGAATGGCCTCCACAATACGTTGCTGCTCGGCAGGAGAGAAAGGTGCTGTCATGATTCAGAGCGGGGTAATGCATACAGCAGACCGAATCTCTGTCTGCCGTATGCATTGATCACTGTACGTTAAAACTGTACGGTCGGAGCACTCTGGGCGGCCTGCGAGGCTTCGAAGAGGCCTTTGCGCTGGAATCCGAAAACGCCCGCGAAGATATTGTTCGGGAATGACCGAACCGACTGGTTGTAGCTGGTGGCTACCCCGTTGAAGTCATTACGGGCCACGGTGATCCGGTTCTCAGTGCCTTCCAGCTGTGCCTGCAATTCCGAGAAATTCTGCGTGGCTTTCAGCTGCGGGTAGCTCTCGGCCACCGCCAGCAGGCGAGACAGCGAACCGCTCAGCTGATCCTGGGCGGCCTGAAACTTCTGAATATTTTCGGGTGTGAGCTGGTCGGCATTGAGGTTGATACCCGTTGCGTTGGCACGAGCCTGGATTACAGCCGACAAGGTGCTTTTCTCAAAATTAGCCGCTCCCTGCACTGTCCGAACCAGGTTCGGAATCAGGTCGGCCCGGCGCTGGTACTGGGTCTGCACATTGGCCCAGGCGTTTTCTACCTGTGTATCTTTTGTCACCAGGCCGTTGTACGAACTGCAGCCGTATACGCCCAGAATAAGCAAAACAGCAACGACGATAATGGTTGTTCTTGACATAATTGTGGTACCGAAAAGGTGTTTATCGGATTCAAAACTGCTTAAAACTATGGATTTGTTTTTACTTTTTTTGGTTACCGGTTTTTTTCAGCCGTGAGCCACTTGTTTGGATTGATAATCGGCATGGGGTAGTTTTCGCCCAGCGCTACGCCGTACTCGTTCAGTTCCTGCTGGGGGATGTTCGAGACCATGTGTACCTGATGAGAAGGTACGCTGGCCAGCTCCGGCAGCCAGTGTTTGACGAACCGGCCTTCCTCGTCGTAACGCATGGCCTGGCTGTAAATGTTAAAGTACCGGTCTTCGCGCGGGTCGTTGCCCACCCCGGCTACGTAGTTCCAGTTACCCCAGTTGCTGCAGGGATCATAGTCGACCAGCAGGCTTTCGAAATAGGCGGCCCCCCAGGTCCAGTCGATGCCCAGATCCCGGACCAGAAAACTGCCTACATTCTGACGGCCCCGGTTAGACATAAACCCGGTCATGTTCAGCTCCCGCATATTGGCATCGATAAACGGAATGCCTGTTTCGCCCGCTGCCCACCGTAAAAACAGGTCCCGGTCGCGACGCCATTTTTTGCCGAGCTGATGGCGGATACCGCTGGGTTTGAAGAGCCGGGTGCCGTAACGCAGTGCCACAAACCGGAAAAAATCGCGCCAGAGCAGCTCGAAGATCAGCCAGTAGGTCGAGTCGTTTTTGACCCGGTCCTGCTCGTACCGCTTCACTTCTTCGTACACAAACCGGGGCGACAGACAACCCATCGACAACCAGGCCGAAAACTTGCTCGAATACGCTTCGCCGAGCATGCCGTTGCGGGTGTCTTTGTAGGTCCTGAGCAGGTCGCGATCCCATAGGTAGTGCTGAAGCCGGCTGAGTGCCATAGTCTCGCCCCCTTTGAAGCGTATGGCGGCCTGCGCGCTGGGCGAAAATTCGGACGGGAACCCAAACGTGGCGATAGTAGGTAGCGGTTCAGGCGCAATAGCCGAGCCGGTTCCGTCGGTAGCGAGCCGGACACGATCCGGTGCCGGAATTGCCTCACGCACCGGCGCATATTTCTCAATCCGGTTCCGAAACTGGGTGAACACATCGGGCAGTCTGGAAATTTCGAACGGCAGATCCCGGACGTGATAAAGCGTCGACTGCCAGAACAGATCCAGGTTGATATTGAGCGGCTTGAGCCGTTTGCTGAGATCTGATTCTACATCTGTTTCTTCCTGGGTTACTTCTTTGCTGGCGTAGATGGCAACGGCTTCGATATCTTCGGCCAGTTCGGCCAGGATAAGCGCCGGATTGCCGATACGAACAATCAGGTCGGCGCCCTTAGCCCGTAGCGACTGGCGCAGGTCCGCTACCGACTCAATTAGAAAACTGGTTCGGTACAGGCCGGTTTTGCGAAAGTTGAGGGGTGTGTCGGGGCGCCGGGCGCTGTCTAATTCGGTAAACCAGCGCGGGTCGAATACAAAAACGGGAAGCACTTCGTCGGCGTCGGCCAGCGCGCGGGAAAATCCCTCGTTGTCGTGTAGCCGCAGATCATTTCGGAACCAGTATACAATGCGTTTCATCTGTAAACAGCTGAGTAAGGAGCGGGTTGACCCTGGCCATCGTTTTCGGAAAAACCAACGGCCTGGCGGCAATCACTCCTTACTGATAACTGACAGCAGACATCACTGTTCGTTTAGGGCCCAGTTATAATCCAGAAAAGAAATATCGGTGTCCTTGTTGATTTTGGTTTTCGAATACCGATTTACCCAGTATTCGATGGACTTGTTGTCTTCTTTCCAGTCACCTTTGTACCAGTCGAAATACTTCGACAAGCTGGCTTTCTGCGGGCTGATCGCATTCTTTGCCGGGTTGTTCAGGAAATCGCTACCCTGGTCGTCGAGCTGGGCATCCAGCTTGGCGCCTGTGTAGGCTTCGTTACGGAGACGGGGACAGGAGCGAGCCGCACAAACCAGTGCAAAGTGAATCCGCTGGTCGTTGAACTTCTTACGGAGGGTTCCGTGCTCAATGTTGTCGAGGCTGATCTTTTCTGACCCGATCGGAATAAACTTGATGGCCCAGGGGGTGGTCACGAACGGAATCTTGATTTTGCTGCCGATGTCCTTGATACTTTTAACCGGGTAATGGTTCAGAATCAGCTTGATGGTGTAGGCGTTATAAGCGTTAATCCAGTAAGCGATCTGGGCGTCCTGACTCCATTTATCGGTTGGCGGGTTTTTCGAAAGCAGGTCGAGGTACTTATCCAGTTCTTTCTCATCGCTCCTGAAGCCTTTGTAGTTGACCAGCCCCTTTTCATTGATGTGTTTTTTGGCCAGCCGGTCGTAGATGCTGTGATCAACGGGGTCGGCCGCCAGCGTCATGACCGGGGCTGCCGGTGTGGTGACCGATCCTGGCTCGGTGAAGGCCACCAGGCTGGTTAGAGCAAAGCCTGTCAGAGTTACCAATATTCCTTTTTGTGTGTAGCGTTTCATGCGTATCGGCATTTGTTTAGAGATACATACGCCCACAAGCCGAAAAAGGTTTAGTCGGGAGTCTGCTCAGCCCGGCCCCGAGGGAGTGCTGGCCCCCGTACCTCATACTAGACTATTCTTGAACGCGTAGGCTACCATGCCGGCTGTGTTTTTGGTGCCTGTTTTCTCCAGAATGCGCAGGCGATGGCCTTCTACCGTGCGCGGACTGAGAAAGATCTTTTCGCTGATCTCGTTCGTTGACAGGCCTTCGCAGATCAGGGTTAGCACTTCTTTCTCCCGCTCCGAAAGTAGTATTTTACTGTTATAGAAGGGATTAGCGGGTTTCGATACGGTTGTTTTATTGGTCATTTTCCGCAGCATAGCCTTCGATACGAATTCGTTCAGATAAACGCCTTCGTCCATCACCTTGCGAATGGCTTTTTCAACCTCGTCGGCCTCGGCATCTTTGAGCAGGTAGCCGCTCACCCCTTTTTCGAGCAGGTGCAGTACCATCCGGTCTTCGTCGTGCATGGTTAGAACAACGATTTTAACCAGGGGCCAGTGTTCGCGGAGATAGTCGGCCGTAGCAGTGCCGTCCATAACCGGCATTTGCAGGTCAAGCAGTACGACGTCGGGCATTTTTCGGGGAACGCGTTCGATCAGTTCCTGTCCGTTGCCTGCTTCCAGGATCAGCTCGAAGTCGTGAACCTGACCAAGAATGGTGGCCATGCCCACACGAAACAGCGTATGGTCGTCGCAGAGGGCCAGTTTTATTTTTCTCATAGGAGGAAGCCAGTAAAATTGAGTCGATAGTTAGTCGTTTTGGCGGTGCTGTGGGGGAACAAATTAACGCATAAAACCAACAGTTTCTGCGTCTTCGAGCCTGACCTGTACGTGAATCTGTGAGCCCCGGCCGGGTGCCACATCGAAGGTGACATGACCATCGACCACACTCAGTCGGCTTTCGATATTGCGCAGGCCGAGCCCGGCGCGTTTGTCTTCCATAATGGCGTCGAAATCGAAGCCGACGCCGTCGTCGATCACCGACAGGCGAACCTCGCCCGCCGAGTTGTTCATGTGCAGGCAGTACAGCTGAATATCGATCTGGGTAGCCCGGGCGTGCCGAATGGCGTTGTTGAGTAACTCCTGCGCAATGCGGTAGAGCGTCAAACTCAGCGGGGACGATAGCTGCTGCAGATCATCGGGGCAGTCGAGCCGAACCAGAATATCGCCTTCTGAAGCGCGTTCGGCCAGTTCTTCGAGGGCGGGCAGCAGACCAAACCGGTCGAGGGTAGTAGGCACCAGATCACGGCTGATGCGCCTGACGTTGCTCATGGTCTCGTCGATCATGGCCCGGGTTTTCTGGACCTGGAGGGCTGTTCGCATATTCAGCGTATCGCCGTTCAGTTGCCGCTCTACCTGGTTGAGACTCATTTTGGTGACCGACAGCATGGTACCAATGCCATCATGGAGGTCGGCGGCCAGGCGTTTTCGTTCGGCTTCCTGACCACGGAAGGTCGCAGCCATAAGCTCACGCCGATGCTGTTCCTGTAGCTCCTTGAGTGCCAGTTGCTGCTTTGCCTGTTTTTGCTGGTAGTAGGCCACGAAAATGATGATGAACACGGCCATCATCAAGAGTACGGCCGTTCCGACCGCAATAACAAAACCGGAGTCCATCGGCGCTATTCATCCATTCGGCCGTAGCCAATTGCTGTAAATATGATGAATCGCAGGTCTAATGTCAACCCGGGAAACTACCCGTTTGAGGAAGTGGTAAAATGAGTTGACAACCCATCTGTTTCCAGCCCACTTTCTCTACCTTTGCTTATACCGATGCCGAACCCTTTTTAGAAGAGGGTCGTTACTTCGTTATTCACCAAAACACTCTTCGCTTCAGCGACAACCCCTCATGAGCGACGCCATCAAACATGAGTGCGGCATTGCCCTAATCCGGCTCCGCAAACCGTACCAGTATTATATTGATAAGTACGGAACGGCTCTTTATGCAGCCAACAAGCTCTACCTGCTCATGGAAAAGCAGGTAAACCGGGGCCAGGACGGAGCCGGCATTGCCAACATCAAACTCGACGTACCACCGGGCCATCGGTACATCAGCCGCTACCGCTCCGTTGATCAGCGGCCGGTGACCGACATCTTTGAGAAGGTCAACAAGAAGTTCCGGAAGGCCATCAAAGGTAATCGGGACAAGGCCAAAGACGCGCAGTGGCTCCAGGAGAACGTGGCGTTTACGGGCGAAGTCTGGATGGGCCATCTCCGCTACGGCACCCATGGCGCCAACGAGATCGAAAACTGCCACCCTATGCTCCGGCAGAGCAACTGGCGAAGCCGGAACCTGGTGATGGCCGGCAACTTCAACATGACCAACGTAGACAGCCTGTTCAACAAACTGGTTTCGCTTGGTCAGCACCCCAAAGAAAAGGTCGATACCGTAACGGTGATGGAAAAAATCGGCCATTTTCTCGATGAAGAAAACCAGCGCGTCTTCGACCGGTTCAAGGGTATCTACGAAAACCCCGACCTGTCAGACATTATCGAGGATAATCTCGATCTGCAACGGGTTCTGCACCGGTCGTGCCGCGATTTCGACGGTGGCTATGCCATGGTTGGTATGACGGGCTACGGGGCCTCGTTCGTAGCGCGCGACCCGGCGGGTATCCGCCCGGCCTATTACTATGCCGACGATGAAGTGGTGGTGGTAGCCTCGGAGAAACCGGCTATCAAAACGGCATTCAACGTAGAATACAGCGAAATCAAAGAAGTACAGCCCGGCCATGCGCTCATTGTTGACAAGTATGGTGAGTACGGCGAGTACGAGTTCATCCAGCCGGTCGAAAAACGGTCGTGCAGCTTCGAGCGGATTTACTTCTCGCGGGCTACCGATCCCGATATTTATAACGAGCGTAAGATGCTCGGCAAATTGCTGGTTCCGCAGATTCTGAAAGAGATTGATTACGATCTCGAAAATACGGTCTTCTCTTACATTCCGAACACGGCCGAAACCGCGTTCTTCGGTATGGTAGAAGGGCTCGAAGAATATCTCTATAAACAGCGGAAAAAAGCCATCATGGAGGGTATCCTGTTCGAGCAGGAGCTCGACCGGGTGCTGTCCTTCCGGCCGCGGGTAGAGAAGCTGGTTTCCAAAGATGTGAAGCTACGCACCTTCATTACCGACGATAGCCAGCGTGACGATATGGTGTCGCATGTATATGACACAACGTTTGAAGTTATCCGGAAGGGTAAAGACAACGTGGTTGTGGTCGATGACTCCATCGTACGGGGAACTACGCTCGAGAAAAGCATCCTGAAGATGCTCGACCGGTTGGGTCCTAAAAAAATCATCATTGTCTCGTCCGCTCCGCAAATCCGTTTTCCTGACTGCTACGGCATCGATATGTCAAAGTTCAAAGAATTTGTTGGTTTCCGGGCTGCGCTCGATTTGCTGCGTGAGCGGAATCAGGAAGACATCATCGAAGAAGTCTATGCCCAGTGCGTAGCGGCTATCGAGTCGGGTAATGCTACCAAAGATAACTACGTGAAAGCGTTGTTTGACCCGTTCACGCACGATGAACTGTCGCAGCAGGTGGCCCGGATCGTTACGCCATCCGATCTCAAAGCGCAGGTGGCCGTGGTGTACCAAACGGTTGAGAACCTGCACCGCGCCTGCCCTAACCACTCGGGCGACTGGTACTTTACGGGCAACTACCCAACGCCGGGTGGTAATAACGTAGTTAACAAAGCGTTCGTCAACTTTATGGAAGGTAAGCTCGTTCGGGCCTACTAAGCCACCCTGTATAGATAACGAGTCGGCCCCCGGGCGTACAGAACCTGTACGCCCGGGGGCCGACTCATGTCTTGTATTTATTTCGCCCAGGCCAGAGCGTTTATGTTGGCCCCGATTTTTTTGCCTTCAGCCAGCCCCGTTTCGTTATCCTGCGCGGTGTGGATGTTGCCGTAAAAGCGCGAATCGGCTGATTCCTGCGCCGAAGCGGCAAATGACGTAAACGTACGGGCTTTAAATTCTACGTTCCGCGATGCATCCCTGGCGCGGTTGACGTGCGAATTGTCCGTGAACGTAAAATTGTCCCCATACAAAGCCGTCAGTACGGTGGCCGCCGATGATGACTGGGTAGCATGGCCAGACGGAAAGCCCGGGAAGGGCGGAGCGGGCCAGAACGGAACCCAGGATGGGTCAATGGCCAGCCGGACGTAGGTGTAGGGGCGCAGGTTGTTGTAGACAAATTTACACCGCCAGCACAGAATGAAGGCATCGGCTACGGCTATACCGGTACGCGCAAAGGTTTCAGCGGCCTTGGCCAGGCCGGCTTTAGCCGTCGTTACGGTGATCAGCGCGATACTGTAGGAGTGGCCGGGTGGTGTAAAGGTCTCGCCAGGATTATCGGCCCACCAGACGGCAATCTCTTTCTCGGTCTGGGTCAATACCTTCGACTTGTTATAAACGTCCAGGTACTGTTTAAAAAACGGTGAGTTAGTATTGGTTGAGTAGGCCAGCGGTTTCGGCATGGGCAGCGCTTCATTGGCTTTCACGAACGTTCGGTTGCTCCCCCAGTAGGGCTGCATAGGAATCTTCACCCCATTCTCCGTCGGTTGCCACATGCCGGCGCCAGATGGAACGACGAAACTGGCTGGGAAGTTACGGCTGTATCCTTCGTGACCACCGTCCGACTTAGAGTAATCAAATACGGCCTTGGCAATCGATTGGCCAAAGCTGATCGACTGCTGGTTTATTGTCTCGTCGGTTTCTTTAAACTGGGTCAGCAGCGCTGTTTCCAGCGAGTCGATCGTAGCTTTGTTAGCCGCTGAGGTGGTGGCGTACAAACTCCGTAGCATAGCAGCCTGTGCCGCATTGGCACTCAGGGCCCAATTATAGGTTTTGCCAGCCTCCGGTACAGGTAAGGTAGTCAGGCCCTGAAGCTGCCCTACCAGCGATTTGCGGTTACTAATGCCCGGCACAACCGACTCATACATAGTGAGGCCGGCATAGCCAAAAGCGCGCGATGCTACAGGTGGCGTAAAACCGGGCGTAGTGCGCGTTAGCTTAAGCTGGAGGGAGGCCCATTTGGTAGCCACATCGGCCGAATACTGATCGGCTGTCTTTCCGCTGGGAGTTACCGCGTCGTCAGGCTGTTTGCGGCACGACTGGAGTAAAACAAGCAGACAGAGTATAGCTATCGAGAAATAGCGACTTTGGTCATGCAAGGATGTACGAGTTACAGTAAGTACTTGTCGATTCATATGGTTTTGTGTGATGTGAGACCCCTGCTATGCATGATCACATTAGCGATCGACTATATAAATAGCAAAAATACTGCCAAATCGAGTAGGGGTCCTAAGGCTGAAATCGTGATTAAGACGGGTTTAGGCGTAAATTTGGCTATTCATTGACGTAATGAAATCCAATGCGAATTCCTGAAGAAACAGTTGAACGAATCCGACAGGCGGCAGATATCCTGGAGGTGGTCGGTGATTTTGTCTCGCTGAAGAAGCGGGGTAGTAACTATACTGCCTGCTGTCCCTTCCATAATGAGAAGTCGCCTTCGTTTAACGTAAACCCGTCGCGGCAGATCTACAAGTGCTTTGGCTGCGGCAAGGCAGGAGACGCGGTTAAGTTCGTTATGGATATCGAGAACATTGGCTACGGCGAAGCACTGCGCTATCTGGCCAAGAAATACGGCATTGAGATCGAAGAACAGGAGCAGACACCCGAAGATCTGCTGCGCCAGAATGAGCGGGAGAGCCTGCTGATTGTGCTGAACTTTGCCAAGACGTTTTTTCAGGAGACCTTATTGCAGACAGACGAAGGCAAAAGCATTGGCCTGACTTATTTTCGGGAGCGTGGTTTTACAAACCCAACCATTGAGGCTTTTGATCTGGGATACAGCCTTGACCAGTGGGACGCCCTCCTGCAGGAAGGTAGCCGACGTGGGTATAGCCGCGATCTGCTCGAAAAAGCCGGACTCATTTTGAGCAAGGAAAACAACAAGACCTTCGACCGTTTCAGAGGGCGGGTCATGTTTCCAATTCATAATGTGTCGGGCCGGGTTATTGCCTTTGGGGCGCGTATTCTAAAGGCCGATAAAACGCAGCCCAAGTACCTCAACTCGCCCGAAACAACGGTCTATCACAAGAGCCAGGTGCTGTACGGCATCTTTCAGGCCAAGCAGGCCATCCGGCAGGAGGATGTGTGCTACCTGACAGAAGGATATACCGATGTCATATCGCTTCACCAGGCTGGTATCCGAAACGTGGTGGCTTCGTCGGGTACTTCGCTGACGACCGAGCAAATTCGGCTGATTAGCCGGTTTACCCCCAACGTGACCATCCTCTATGATGGCGACGCGGCCGGTATCAAAGCGGCCCTGCGCGGTCTCGACATGGTGCTGGAAGAAGGGCTGAACCTGCGGCTGCTGCTGTTACCCGATGGCGAAGATCCGGATAGCTACGTGCATAAAGTAGGGGCCGATGCCTTTAAACTGTATATCCGTACCCACTCTAAAGACTTCATTGATTTCAAAGCCAGTCAGTGGCTGGCCGAAGCGGGCGATAATCCGCTCAAACGAGCCGAAGGAATATCAGACGTATGCGCCAGTATCACCCGAATACCCGATCCACTCAAGCGCCAGACTCTGTCGCAGCGGGTGGCGCAGGTATTTCACGTAAGTGAACAGTCGGTTATCACGGAGATCAACCGGCTTCTTCGGCAACAGCAGGATCAGCGGCAAAAAGAGGCCGAGCGGCAGCGCGATCGTAACAACCGGCAGCAACCAGTCGGCGGCATCCCTGCCCCCGACGCGTCGCTGGAGGAGATCAATGCGCTGCTTAACGGGTTGAGCGTTGATATGCCGCCCGATGAAGCAGAAGCGCCCCACAGACCCAGTCCTACTCCGGCGGCAACGGCCCGTACTCCGCTCTCGTTTCAGGAAGAAGAATGTATTCGGCTGTTGATGAACTATGGCGCGCGGGAGCTGGAGCCCGGTATCACGCTCTGCCAGTACGTACTCTCAGAACTGCACGAGATCGAGTTTCAAACTTCGCCTTATGATCTGATGTTAACCTTGTATCGGGAGGCCTACAGCCGGGGAGAGATCCTGCTGGCCCATGACTTCCTGAACCGCAATCCGGCGGTTGTGCCGAATGCGAGTGCTGCCGATATGCAGCATCAGGCTATTAATCTGACAACCCCCCGGTATGAGATCAGTGATGGGTGGGAGAAACACGAGATATTCGTGCCGTCAGAAGAGGAAGTGAAAATCCTGGCCGAAGCAGCCTGGAAGAATGTGTTGCGCATCAAGAAAATGCTGGCCGAGCAACGCATGGTCACCCTTCAACAACAACTCCGCGACGTCAGCAGTAAAACCCCCGAAGAAGCGGATCAGCTTATGACCGAATTCATGCATTTTAAGCGAATCGATATGCAGATTTCGTCCCTGTTGGGAACGGTCATTTCGGGCTGAGCAGCTTCGCCGAAAATTGTATTTTTCCTGGAAAGTAACTTTTTGTGGATTTGTATGTGTATTAGCAATAATGCTAACATTTACTATCCATTTAGTCGATTTGTGATCATTGCATGGTAATTTTTTACTACGTTTACCATAAAAAAAGCCCCTCAACGTATCGAGGGACTTACCTTTATCAATAGGGAAGTGAACACTACGCTTGAGCTACGTTGCTGAAACTGACCAATTCAGCGTCAATTTCGCGGTTTAGCTCATCCAGGAGGCAGGCGTGAGAGCGTAGCTGACCTGGTTTTGACGGTTGTGCAGAACGTCCTGGTTTTTGACCAGACATGTCCAGCAACAGCGTCATAAGCGCATCGCTCATATGTTGCCGCAAGGCAACGAGCCGACGCAGCTTTGCTTTGTTAGCGCCGGGGTTTCGCCGGGCTGTAACTTGTAAAACGTTGATAACCTCAGTTAGCTTTCCATAACGCTGATGAAACGCTTCGGCAGCTTTTGCCCACTCGATAATCACGTTTTGTACCTCTACTGATGACGCTTCGTATCCAGACGACATTACCTTTTCTTCCTGATTCATCACACAAAAAATTTGAGTACGTGATTCTTGACTGATGATCAAAATAGGCCCTTCTATTTCGTTTAGACAAGCCACTATGCGTGAAATCACCCTTTTTATGCGTGAAATCACCCATAAAGTCGGATGGCTTTAGCAGCCAATAAACCTTTATGGGTGATTTCAGACGGAAAATAGGTGATTTCAGACGTTCTCCCTTGCCTGGTCGGGCAAGCGGGCTTTAGATTTCAGCACTTATGCAACCTAGCATATTATGAGCCACTCAACCGACGGCCAGGAAGCCGCCAAAAATTTTGCGATTCGACGCCGGGATTTCTCTATCCTCGTAGCTCAGTCAGAAGTGTTCACGTGCGAGGTATTGAGCCAGCTCCTCAAGGAGCAG
The DNA here is from genome assembly GCF_005870035.1 of Spirosoma lacussanchae. Taxonomy (GTDB): domain Bacteria; phylum Bacteroidota; class Bacteroidia; order Cytophagales; family Spirosomataceae; genus Spirosoma; species Spirosoma lacussanchae. The sequence continues at coordinate 199,703 of NZ_SWJG01000001.1, forward strand.
GGATATAACGTAGTAGGCCGTGCGGTAGAAGTAGAGGATACCCTGCAGCAAATTCGGGTTAAGCGTCCACAGTGCGTGATCCTGGAGTCAGAGATATCAGGTCGGCAGAGTTTCGATATTGTTCATCAGATGAGGCAATCCAACCAGCAGACCAAGTTCATATTGTATGCTAGTAAACCGGATTTACGGATGATCGCCAATGCGATGCAATTGGGTTTTTTCGGGTTTCTGTACGCCAGTGACGGCCTGGAAGAACTGCACCGTTGCTTTCAGACGGTAAGCAGTGGCGGCTGTTATTACAGCACAGGGTTTATGGCGTTGCTCAAGAACTTCGGCGTCGAAATACTGGCCGATAGCACACGCAATGAACTGAACCGGCTCACGGATCGGGAACGCGAGGTACTGAAGATGGTGGCCAACGGTCATACGGCTACCGAAATAGCTGAGCAACTGGGTATAAGCTACAGAACAGCTATTAACCACAAAGCTCATATCGCTAAAAAGCTGGAATTGAGCAGCTGCAGGCAGTTACCTCGCTATGGTATTGCTGTCAAAAGCTACCTATAAATAGGTCAGGAGGTGAGAACGAAAGAATCTGCCGCGGTGTCTGTCTGCGATGACTGGGTGTTTTGCAGCCATTCTCTGAACTCCTGCATACGAGCCCGAGGAACAATGATTTCGTGCGCATCAGGTGTGTTTAGCCGTACTATGTACTTGCCATTTTCCCAGTATGAATAATGCTGAACAGCCTGACGGTTGATGATATAATCTCGTTTTATCCGGAAAAAGACGCTCGGGTCTACTTCGGTTTCAAGTTCGTTCAGCGTTTTGCTCACCAGATACCGCCCTTTGGTAAGCTCTGCGTAATAACTCCGGTCTTCAACCGTAAAGAAGCAGACTTCATTAATGGGGAAAGTCAGTTCGCCACCCCCGTTTTTGCCTTTCAACTGGGTCAGATAAGGCGATGGCGTGGTAGGCGTGGGTTTGGGTACAAACGTGGCTGATAGGGCCAGCGCTTCCTGAGCGGCTTTAGTGGCTTTGGCTTCGGCGGCCTCCTGGGCTTCCCGGCGCTGTTTCAGGAAGTCTGATAAGAGCGAAATATTTAATGCTATGTAACCGATTAGTATGACTGGGAATAAATACTTAAAGTAAGTGGCCCAGTTATAGGTGCCTATCAGGTAAAAAGTGAGGTAATCTGACAGCGAATAAGTGGGGAACTGCTCCAGTATGTACCGGACAGTTTGCGTGAACGGATTGAATATCCAGAATGCCACACCCAGAACAGGCAGAAACTTAAGCTCATACAGCCCTACAGCCTGCCAGTCATTTTCGACGGAAACCAGCTTTAGCCACTTGTGATAGCGGTTAACGAGCGCAATGGTGATGATAAGCGTAACCAGCTCAGGCAGGAACAAAACCCGCACCACCAACCCGACATAACTCAGAAAGCCGCCTGCTTTCTCCACTTTGTCTAGTTTAATGGCGTAGCCAATCGACCATGAAACCGCTTCGATGAGCAAAATGATACCCAGCAAAATGAGAATGCTGTTGATCGGTTTGCTCAGAAAACTGCGGGTGAGTCGGATCTCCTTCATGCTGTCCCCTTATTCAAAATCTCGACTAAGATACTGGTAATAATTAACTAATTCCAACATGCTTTTGTGACTTTTTCGTGATTGTCGGCCCCTGGGCCACCTGGTAGCTTTGTATCAACAAAACGGCACTACAAACGCCGGCTTACAAACAACCAAAAAACAATCAAACTGATAGTCACCATGAAAAAGCAATTCGCCATCAAACCAGCCAGTGTCCTGAAATCTTTGTCGAAATCAGTTGCCAAGTCGGAATCAGCTAACGTATTCAAATTCGTAAAGAGCCCGATCTGCTGTGATTCTGTCATGCTCATTAACGGACAGAACAAGCCAGTTTTCTCGCTCTAAGCCACACAAACCATGCCAACCCCACGGACATTGTATAGGCAGGAGTTGGCCCGCTGTCGTGAACATTTTGAGCGGGTCGACTTGCAGCGGGAGCGGGGCTACCTGATGAGGTTCACGACCTTTTCGGCAAACGTTGAAAACGTACTGCCCCACATTCCCCGAGACGAGCACGAAAGCCTTTTCAGGCAGCTTCTGTTGCAGCAGATCTTCGCCACCTTCGATCAGCAATGTCTGACGGCTGGTGACCTGGTAAAACTGAACGGAATGCGTACAGCGTCGTTTGCCGCCGGTACCCCAGCTATTTATTGTACTTATCACCTCGGCTCGTACAGGCTGCTCACCAGCGTGCTGTTTAGACAAGGGGTCGACTGTGTGCTGCTGGTGGGGAACAACATGAACCGCAGCCAGGGCGATGGTATGGTTGAACACATTGAGGGTCTGCGCCAGAAACATGGACTGACCAATTCATTCCGGATAGTCGAAGCGGGGAGTCCGACCGCCGGCTTAACGGTACTGCGGGAGCTGAAAGCCGGGCGATCATTGATCGTCTACGTAGATGGAAGTCCTGAGACGGCCCCCGAGCCGGGCCAGGAAGATCAATTTCTGTCAGTCAGGTTTGGCAAGCGACGGTTATTGACCCGCAAAGGGGTAGGGTATCTATCGCATGCTGCTGGCGTGCCTATCGTACCGGTCGTGAGTTACCGGCAGGATGACCTGACCAACGTGTTGCAGTTTCTGAGCCCAATACGCCCGATCCGGCAGAGTGACCGGGATATGTATTGCCGGGAGGCTATGCAACAGCTTTACGACGCCTTCTGGCCGTATCTGAACCGATACCCGGAGCAATGGGAAGGGTGGAATTTTGTTCACTCTTTCCTCGAGCCAGAGAAGCTTCGTCCTGATTCAACCCAGAGACGGGTAGTAAAACCGGCCTTTAATGCGGATCGCTATACGCTTTGCGATCTGGAACAGGCCCCAATCCTGTTCGACCGGCGTCTGTATCAGACGTATGAAATAACGGAAGATCTGCGCGATCTGCTGCTCAACCTGAATAGTGTTGAGTCAGTGGAAGCTGTAGTCGGACAGGAAGTATTCGGCGAACTCGTCGAACTTGAAGTGCTTTACTAACTATTACAGCATTACTTATTGATACAAGAAAGGCTTACCGGATGGTAAGCCTTTCTTGTAAGCTGCTGGTTCAGACAATGCCGCCGAGGTCTATCTCGTCGCCCGATTTGTTGAAGAATTTGAAATTGACAATGCCCAGCGAGCTGTCTTTAACCAGTTTGACCCAGGTTTTGTACTTCATATACCATTGCATCTGTTTTGAATAAACACCTTTGGTATAATATGAATACAGAAATGGGTGCATCGAGATTGAAATACCACGCTCGTTCTGTTTGGTCAGCACGTAGTCGAGGTTGTTCTCGATCACGTCGGTAACCAGCACACTGGCCTGGATGGTACCGGTGCCACCGCAGGTTGGGCAAACCTCGCGGGTAACAATATTCATTTCGGGCCGAACGCGCTGTCGGGTAATCTGCATCAGACCAAATTTGGTCAGGGGCAAAATGGTAAACTTAGAGCGATCGGGCTTCATCTCGTCGCGCATGATATCCTGCAGAAGTTTTTTGTTCTCTGCTTTCTTCATGTCGATAAAGTCGACAACGATAATCCCGCCCATGTCGCGCAGCCGGAGCTGCCGGGCAATTTCTTTGGCGGCCTCGCGGTTAACGCTGATAGCCGTAGCCTCCTGATCTTCTTCTGAGTTTGATTTGTTGCCACTGTTAACGTCGATGACGTGCAGCGCTTCGGTATGCTCGATAATCAGGTAACCGCCACCGGGTAAGCTTACCGATCGGCCAAACAGGGACTTGAGTTGTTTTTCTAGCCCCAGCGCTTCAAATACCTTTGTTTTACCGTTGTAGAGCTTAACAATCTTTTCTTTGTCGGGCGCAATCGTGTGGATGTAATTCCGGATTTCGTCGTACGATTCACGCGTATCGACGGTAATGCTTTCAAAGGACTCGTTGAGCATGTCGCGCAGAATTGACGACGCCCGGTTCATTTCGCCCAGTACCCGATCGCGGGGCTTGGCCTCTGACAGGGTTTTGACGGCCTGTTCCCACTTGGCTAGCGAGTTCTGCAGGTCGCGGTCGAGTTCTTCTACGTCTTTTTCCTGAGCTACCGTACGAACAATAACGCCGAAATTCTGGGGCTTCAGCGATGACATCAGCCGCAGGAGCCTGGACCGTTCGGCACGGTCGGTAATTTTTTTCGATAGGTTTACGCCGTCTGAAAACGGCACCAGAACCAGATAGCGGCCTGCTATTGAAATGTCGCAGGAAAGGCGTGGGCCTTTGGTTGAGATGGGTTCTTTAACCACCTGAACCAGGATGGGAGCGTTTTTCGTCAGTACCTTATCGATCTTCCCAATTTTTTCGATAGCCGGCTCCAGCTTGCTGCCGTTTAGCCGACCGGTGGTGACGCGCTTGGCGATAACATCTTTGACAAACTTGTTGAGCGAATTAATATTCGGCCCCAAGTCCTGATAGTGCAGGAAACCATCTTTTTCGTGGCCTACATCCACAAAGGCTGCGTTGAGCCCCGACGATAGTTTCTTGACTGTTCCTAAATAAAGATCGCCAACAGTAAAGCTGCTGTCTAACTCTTCTTCGTGATACTCGAGCAACCTCTTGTTTTGCAAGAGTGCGATCCGATCACCTTTCTGAGTCGAACTGATAACTAATTCATTACTCACAAGATGAATGTACGGTTAAAATGGCTGTGTAAAAAGAAAGAAGCCACGTTCGGACTTTGCAGGCCGGCCGAGGCTTCTATAAAATGAGTTTCCAGTTTCCAGATCGTTGGTTTTCACGGGACGTTCCCGCAGACTGGCGGTTTGGTCAGCTACGCGTACGGGGTAGCAGGCTACTGAAAACGGTGAACTGAAAACGGTAAACTATTTCTTTTTATGCCGATTTTTTCTGAGCCGTTTTTTCCGCTTGTGGGTGGCAATCTTGTGCCGCTTCCGTTTCTTACCGCAAGGCATTGTATACAGTGTTTAATGGTTGAAAATAAATGTCGGTCAGCCAACCGGCAGACCCAACTAGTGATAAACGAGTTCAGACAGGTGGATTACCTGTAGTACCTGTTATTGTGACAGCCGCTCTTCGTATTCACGAATGGCAGCCAGAATCTGCGGGTCTTTCTCCTGCTGTTTTACCTGCGCCAGTACTTTTCTGGCTTCTTCTTTCTGACCGGCTTCGGCCAGACTGATGCCCAGATAAAACTGGGCTTTGCGACTCGCAGGGTTCACAATCAGAATCTGTCGGAACCGCTCAATGGCCCGCTCATACTGATTCGACCGCATCGACAGCAAACCCAGGTTAAACAAAGCCAGCTCGTTCGTAGGGTCCTGCTGCAACACCTGCCGCAGCAACATGATTCCCTGCATAGGCGTTTCGGTATTTACATACGTCATCGCCATATTGGCCTTTGCCTCCAGCAGGTTCGGATTTTTGGCCAGTACTTTCTGGTAAAAATCACGGGTTTTCTGGCCCAGCGCTGCCGTTTTCTGCTGATCAACGGCAAACGTATACGCTTCAAAATACTGATCACCCGCCTGCAGCAGATTCTGTTCGGTAGGCTGTTCAATTGCCAGTCGGCCCGCATAGTGGGCGGCACTGTCGAATCGATTGGCCTGTCTGAACACGTCAATCAGCTGCTTGCCAATGGTGAGTCGTTTGGCGGCATCGGCCGATGCATATTGTTGCTGTAACGCAACCACACGCTGCTGTACCGCTGCCGACAAAGGCTCATTGTGCATAGACGAGCGGTCGGGCTGGCTCGGATCAGGAGTACCTACCGAAGCCGCCTGGTTGAGCGAGTCAGTAGTAGAGGCCCGGTTGCCAGACGTTTGCGACGCTCGTTCATTTAACTGCTTGTCGGTATTACGTACAACGACTTTGGGGCGGGTATATAAGCCCGCTGTCAGAGCCGCTGCCAAAACAATAACAAGCAATACGTACTTATTCATAAGACTACATGATGCGTCGCAAACGTCAGGCGCCCGGAACTTTCAGGGCGTTTTCAGTTACTCAGCCGCAACTTTGGCTTTATCGCTGGTTTTTACCTGCTCAACAAAAATTTTGGCGGGTTTGAAGCTGGGAATATAGTGCTCGTCGATCACCATAGCGGTATTCTTCGAAATATTCCGCGCTACTTTCTTCGCTCTCTTTTTGTTGATGAAACTGCCGAACCCTCTCACGTAGATGTTCTCCCCCTCTGCCAATGAGTCTTTAACCACCGAGAAGAAGGTTTCCAGTGTGTTGGTTACCTCGGCTTTGTCAATCCCGGTCTTATCGGCGATCTCTGCAATTACGTCTGCTTTCGTCACGACTTTTTAAACTTTAACGTTTACTGTATTGTTGAAAATTCGGGTGTCAAAAATGGGACACAAAGGTAGGGGTTTCTGGTAAATTATAAAACCCCGGCTTCCCCATTTCTTTACCCAACGTTGTATTTTCTGCTTTTATTTTGAATTGGCAATCAGACGCTAACGTCACCGAAACGATACTTGCGCCCGTTCTGGAGGGGTGGTACGACCACCATAAACGGGACCTGCCCTGGCGCCACACGCGCGACCCGTACCGCATCTGGCTGTCGGAGGTAATTCTTCAGCAAACCCGCGTGGCGCAGGGAAAACCCTACTACGAACGCTTCGTTGCTGCCTACCCAACGGTTGCCGATATGGCCCGTTCCGACGAGCAGAGTTTACTGCGTCTCTGGCAGGGGCTGGGCTATTATTCAAGGGCCCGAAATTTGCACCAGACTGCCCGTTACGTAACCGAACACTGTGCCGGTAAGTTCCCTGATACCTATCGTGAGTTGCTGAAAATGAAGGGCATAGGTGCCTATACAGCCGCGGCTGTTGCGTCGTTCGCGTTTGGCGAGCGGGTAGCGGTGGTCGACGGCAACGTATACCGGGTGCTGGCCCGGCTTTTCGGGATCGATCAGGATATCACCACAACGGCAGCTAAGAAGACGTTTGCCGCGCTGGCCGCCCGCCTGATTGAGCGGGCCAACGATCCGGCCACCTATAATCAGGCCGTTATGGAGTTCGGAGCTATCCAGTGTACTCCCGTCTCGCCCGACTGTTTGCTGTGTCCATTGCAGCAGCACTGCGTGGCCTACCAGACGGGTCGGCAGAGTCGCCTGCCGGTCAAGGCAAAAAAATCGCCTGTGCGGGATCGATATTATTCCTATCTCGTGTTCAGAAACAACGGTCGGCTCGCCCTTCGTGAACGTACGGCCCGCGACATCTGGCAGAATTTATTCGATTTTTACCTCCAGGAAACCGACGAGCCTGTTACGACGCTGCGCGATCTGGCGTTGCCTGATCCGGTGAGCGGACTGGTACAGCAGGGAGCATCGGCGGCTTACGTTGTTGAGCTGTCGCAGCTTTTATCGCACCAGCGAATTCGGGCATTTTTTCATCTGATTGACTTGCCGGACAGGCTGTTAGAGCAGCTGCCGACGGGCCTGAACTGGTACTCTATGGATCAGGTAAACGAGCTTCCAAAGCCTGTTCTGATCAGCAACTATTTGGCCCGTGAATTTGGATAAGTACGTTTGTTTCAGTATCTTTATCTCTCTTAAACCCCTGAATTTTTATACGTAACCAACTAGAACAACAATGGCAAGTCTTAACAAAGTGATTATTATCGGCAACGTAGGCAGCGACCCGGACGTGCGCTATTTGGACGGCGGTTCGGTAGTGGCTAAGTTCAGCGTTGCTACCAATGAACGATATACGACCCGTACCGGAGAGCAGGTTGAATCGACGGAGTGGTTCCGGGTTGAAGTCTGGAATGATCAGGCAAAAACTATAGAAAAATACGTTCGTAAAGGGCAGCAGATTTACGTTGAAGGTCGTTTGCGCACAGAGACTTATACCGATCGGGAAGGAAAAGAACGGTTTGCCCTGAACGTACGGGCTACGACGTTCCAGTTCCTGAGTGGACCGAATGACCGTCAGGAAGGAACGGGTTATGACGCTCCGGCTGCCGCTCCGCAGGCGCAACCGGCCCCAGCCCGCCAGCAGGCGGCTCCGGCTCCGCAACCGGCCGCTCCCCGTCAGCAAGCCGCCCCGGCCCGTCAGCAGGCGGCTGCGCCGGAACGCCGTCGGGAACCCGACCCGATGCCTTTTGAGAGCAACAGTGGTGATGATGATCTTCCCTTCTAGCCACGCTCGATTGTTGAACGAGATTTGACGTACATGGACCTTAGCGATCCTCTTCCCCGACAGGTGCTCCCAGCCGCAGAAGGCTGGGGCACCTATTTTGATTTTTACGGCCCCTACGCGGCCCTGCTGCTACTTTTAGTGACGCTGGCAGGCTTGGTGTCTGCCTCCGAAGCGGCTTTCTTCTCCCTATCGCCCGATGACCGGGCCCGCTGCCGGGATAGCGTACAGCCCGACGAGAAACGTATAGCGAGCCTGCTCGATAGACCCAAGCGGCTACTGGCTTCGCTCGTTATCTTCAACAACCTGTTGAACATAGCCATCGTCGTGATTGTCACATATCTGACCTGGATCTACTCGCAGGCTTCGCACGAATCGGGCCTCGTTTTGTCGGGGGTAACCCTGCTCACAACGCTGGTCATTGTGCTCTTCGGCGAAATCGTCCCCAAAGTATACGCCAGCCAGAACAACCTGACCGTGGCCCGCCGGACGGCCCCGCTGGCCCAGGTCGGTCTGGTTTTGTTTCGCCCGCTATCGGCGCTGCTGGTGAGCCTGAGTAACCAGGTCGATAAACGCATTGAGCGCCGGGGCTACAAACTCTCGGTGGAGGAACTTAGCCAGGCCGTTGAACTGACCGGTACCGATGCCACTACCGAGGAAAAAGAAATTCTGAAAGGGATTGTCAACTTCAGCAACCTGAACGCCCGGCAGGTGATGCGGGCCCGACCCGATATCTCGGCCGTTGCCGACGATCTGACATTTGCTGAACTGATGGAACAGATCAATGCATCGGGCTATTCGAGGGTGCCGGTTTTCAGCGAATCGCTGGATAAGATAGAAGGGGTACTGTACATCAAGGATCTGCTGCCCCATTTGCACCAGGACGATTCGTTCCGCTGGCAGTCGCTGCTCCGGCCCGCTTTTTTCATTCCTGAGAATAAGAAAGTCGACGACCTGCTGCAGGACTTTCAGAAGCGACGGGTTCACATGGCCATCGTAGTGGATGAATACGGCGGCACCCGGGGACTCGTAACCCTGGAAGACATTATCGAAGAGATTTTCGGTGATATCAACGACGAGTTTGATGACGATACGCCCACTGGCTATCGGCGCGAAGATGAACGCACCGTTGTATTTGAAGGAAGAGTGCCCATCACTGACGTATGTCGTGTCCTGAACGTAGACGCCACCACCTTTGAAGCGGTGCAGGGAGACAGCGAATCACTGGGTGGTTTGCTGCTCGAATTATTCAGCCGGTTACCGAAAGCGGGCGACGAAACAAGCTATGCCGGGTTCAACTTCCACATAGTATCGGCCGACGATAAACGGATCAACGAAGTACGGGTTATCCGGAACAGCGTTGCCGTTACCGCTTCCTGATCTATAGCCAGCCAGCTACTACCGTTGCCAGAATCGTGCGTGCTGTAACGGGCACTATGGAAATCATTGGATACGTGATTTTTTAAGTATCAGCACTGATTTTTCTGGTATATTTAGCGCGTACTTATCCAACTAGTATCAATGAGTCTGATCAGTAAGTTGAAGGCTGTTGTTCGGCAAACAATAAGCCCACCGGTTAAGCCAGTTACCGAATTCGATTACCCAACCCTCCCCTGGATCGATAAGAAAGACGCCGACATCGATGGTTTTCTGCGGCAACGCGAACCCGATACCGACCTGCCATATGATCTGGCCGAGAAGATGCGATTCTGGAAAGCCAATGGTTATGTAATCCTGGAGCAGGCTATCCAGACGGCCTGGGTCGACCAGCTCTGGCGCGAAGTAGAGGAGCTGATTGACCAGCACCAGAAATACCAGACCCTGGTTCGGGTCGATCTGCCAGCCTATACGCAAAAACCGGTTCAGCCCGTTCGTGACGTGCCCAAAGAGGTGCTGGACGGGCCTTATATCAAGTTTATGGACTTTCACGATAACTCGGTGATTGGCAAGAAGATCATGCTGCACCGTAACATCGTAACGTTCCTGAACGCGGTATTTAACGATAAGGTGATCGGTATGCAAAGTCTGCTGTTCAAATACGGAAGCCAGCAGGCAACCCATCAGGATTTTGCGTATGTTGTTTCGGAAATTCCAAGCCATCTGGCCGCTGCCTGGGTCGCTCTGGAAGATGTTCACATCGACTCAGGGCCGCTTTTCTATTACCCCGGTTCGCACACGCTGGACAAATTCAATTTTGGCAACGGCATTTTCTTCAACGGGCAGTCGACCCACGACCCCAACGATTTCGCCAACTACCTCGACAAAAGATGTCAGGAGGCTGGTCTGGAGAAGAAAACGCTACTGATTAAAAAGGGCGATGTGCTGTTGTGGCATGCCGCGCTAGCCCACGGGGGCGATGAAATCAGAAATACAGCCCTGACCCGTAAATCATTCGTTTGCCACTATTCATCGGATAAGGCGTACCGGCACCACCGGCAGCTACCGACTGCCGAACCCATCCGCCGTACTATCAATGGGGCCGATGTATTCGTAAATCCCCATATGCCTGACCAGGAAGACATATTTGATGCGGGCAAGACCCTGTAAGTGATTGATATAGGCTACGAAAAAGGGGAAAGACCAACTGGTCTTTCCCCTTTTTCGTGAATACGCTTTATGGGTTTACACCCAAAGTCCCCGGCCGGCATTGTATTCGCTGCCGATCCGCTCGATGTCTGCGGGCTGGTAATTACTGAGGAGTCCTTTCCGGCGGAGTTGCCGTAACCGACGTTTTTCGAACCACGATAGTTTGCCGTCTACCAGCACGCCGAACACCAGCAGGCGCTCCAGACTCCGGCGTACCTCAACCGGCGCGTTGGCTACCTGTTCGGCAAAATGGCCCGTTAGCGTAGCACTGGTTTGCAGCTCAAACCGATGCACCAGCGTTTCGGTGAGCAGAAAATGAGCGTAGTTATACTGCCGTTTCAAGATAGCCACGTACTGGAGAGCTTCCAGAATGAGCGGTCTGAACTGGGGATTATTGCCCCACTCATCGTAGAGTTCGTTAACAAATTCACGGATTGTCAGCGGAGCCATAACCCGTACCTGCGCTTCATGTAATACCTGCCACGAAGCCCACGCATTCCAGAACGCGTATACTGGCAGTCCGGCCAGATCGGTAACCTGCCGCAGGGCAAACCGCCCCGCTACCCGGCGTAGCAGAAACTTCAGCACGAGACTGCTCAGAGCCCCCCTGATCATATTAACCAGGAAGAACATAGTCAGGCCCCAGCGGGGCAGGTTCAGGTAAGGGTCTATGCCAAAGCGCAATACGCCCCGATTGGTTTTCTCCAGGGCTGCGTCGGCCAGCGCGCGCAGGTGCCGTTCGTACTGAGCATCGTGGGCCTTAGGAAACTGACACACCTGCATGATATTTTTTACGCCCCGTAAGTTGATGGCGATCAGTAAGTTAATCTCGAGGTAGACCAGCAGCAGGCCGTACAGCATCGTGACCAGCGGTAGGGCATAGGTGGTGCCGAAGAGGGTGATGGGCGTACTGACAAACAGATCGGGCCAGCTGTACTGGGGCAGGTATAACATCAATACACCCAGTATGCCGAGCAGAGCTGCCATCGTGAGCGTAACAACCTTGGTTCGGCGGATGACGCGGCTCTCGGTCGGATTCAGTACATACGGCTCATCGGTGGGATGCGCCGTGTCCAATGCCTGACGCAGATAGCGAAGTGCCAGATGATCAAGTGGTCCAGAACTGTTATTTGGTGGCCGGGTTGACATACGTGCAGAGTGACAGTGGAGATATGAATACAACCGGTAAAGGGGATCGGTTGTTAGCAAAAAGGCCAGATTTGATACATCTGTATTTAGTGAGCGGCTACGATCGGAAGCCTTCCGACCTGACTATAATTAAGCCATTTGCCGAAAGTAAATCAACGGATGTCAGCACTTTAACCTAACATAATAAACTCTATTGGTATGATCCGTTTCCAATTTTTGGCGAGATGTTTGCTTCTACTGTGCAACCTTATATATATGGGCGCTTCGGCGCAGACAGTGGCTGCCCGGAAAGCCGTGCTGGACGATATGCGCGAGTCTGGGAAGGCGTTCCTAAGCACCTTATCCGCCGATCAGCGCAAGCAGATTATGTTTTCTTTCGACGACGAAGAACGGTTCAACTGGCATTTTGTGCCGCGCGAACGCAAGGGCCTCCCGCTGAAGCAGATGACCGCCGACCAGCGGAAATCAGCCATGGCGTTGCTCAAAACGGGGCTCAGCGAACAGGGATACGAGAAAGCTACGTCGATCATCGACATGGAAAACGTGTTGCGGGTTATTGACAACCGCCCGCCCAACGATACCTACCGCGACCCCGAAAACTACTCGTTCAGCATCTTCGGCGATCCATCGACGGATAAACCCTGGAGCTGGCGGCTGGAAGGGCACCACCTGTCGCTTCAGTTCATGTCGCTCACCGGGCGAGTGCTGGCGCAGACGCCAACGTTCTTCGGCAGTAATCCGGGCGTTTTGCAGTACGATCCTCAGATGGCCGACAAGCGGATGGGCGATGTGCGGGTGAAGGACTTACCCCAGAAAGGCCGACAAATTCTGAAGCTGGAAACGGAGCGGGCCTTTGCGCTGCTCAAAAGTTTATCGGCCGAGCAGCGCAAACAGGTGGTACTGGCCGCCGTGGCCTACCCGGATATTGTGACCAGTAACAAACGTAAAGCCTCGCTGGAGCGGATGGACGGACTGAAACGGGCCGATATGACCGCCGATCAGCAAAGGCTGTTCATGGATCTGCTGCAAACCTACCTGGCCAACTACCGCATCACCCTGGCCAAACAGCAGCTGAACAAACTGGAGAAAGCCGGGCTCGACAGCCTGCGGTTTGCGTGGGCGGGTGATCTGACGCCCGAACTGGGCGAGGGGAAAGGCTGGTACTACCGCATTCACGGGCCTACTATCCTGATCGAGTATGATAACACGCAGACGAGCGCCAACCACATCCATACCGTTGTCCGCGATCTGACAAACGACTGGGGCGAAGACATGCTCCAGGAACACTACCGCGCCAGCCAGCACGGGAAACCCTGAATGTTATTTTTAATGTGGCAGCTGTGCGAATAATATGACCAGCGTTTATACCAGCTCGATCTGTTGCTGCCAATAATGCCGATACGTTTGTCCGTTTTGAAGCAAGTCGGTGTGACTACCTTCTTCAACAATTTTGCCCTGCTCCAGCACGATAATTTTGTCGGCCTGCCGAACGGTACTCAGCCGATGGGCGATAATGATAACTGTTCTGCCCGATTGTCGAAGATGCTGAATGGTGCGTTGCACGAACTGCTCGGAACCGGAATCGAGGGCAGACGTTGCTTCATCTAAAATCAAGATAGCCGGATCACGGTATAGGGCCCGGGCGATGGCTATGCGTTGACGCTGACCGCCCGACAGAGACACGCCATTTTCGCCAAGATATGTTTGAAAACCAGTGGGCAGTTTTTCGATAAAATCCAGAATGCCCAACTCGCGGCAGATGCTGATGATGCGCTGCATATCGGGTTCGGGATCGCCAATGGCAATGTTTTCCAGCACAGTACCCGCAAACAGGTCGATCTTCTGAGGCACAACGCCTACTACTTTTCGCAGACTGTCGGGGTGCAGGTATTTAATGTCATAGTCGCCAATATGGATACTACCTTCCTGAAGCGGGTACAAACCCTGAACCAGCGACAGTAAGGTACTTTTACCCGAGCCACTTTCGCCAACTATGGCCGTAACCTGCCCGTGTGGAATGGTGAGCGTAAGTCGATCGAATACGGTGATTCGGGTGCCATAACGGAACGTTACATTCTCAAATCGAATGTCACTAACGAGATCAGCTGTTAGCCAGATTTTGTTGTCGGTCTGCTCCTTTTCCAGATCCAGGATCTCAAACAAACGGTCGGCCGCAATACGGGCATCCTGGATGCTGCGGTTGGCGCCGATCAGGCCGGCAGCCGGGCCGGTAAAATACCCGATCAGGGCGTAAAAAGATAATAGTTCGCCGGGTGTGATCTGCCGGTCAAGCACAAAGAACGCGCCCAGCCATAGCACTATGATCGTGAATAACCTCGACGTAAATTCCGAAGCTGATCCGGCCCATATACTGCTACTGCCCGATTGGTAAATAGTCTGCAGCAGTTTTATAAATCTGGTTTCGGTTTTTTCATTGGCGAACGCTTCTAGGCCAAACCGCTTGATAGTCGATACGGCGTTCAGTGACTCAACCAATTGCGATTCCAGTTCAGCGCTGTCTTCCATTAACCGGCGCTGGTAGGTTCGGTTAATTCGATTGACCACGTAATAGATAAGACCGTAAAGCGGCACAATCAGGCCCATGACAACAGCCAGCTTCCAGTAATAGGTGAACATCAGGCCAAATGAGAAGAGGATGACCAGCCCGTTAACGACCAGCCCCAGGGCCGTATCGTTGATAAAGGTCCGGATCTTGACCGCATCATTGACCCGTGAAATGATTTCGCCGACGCGCATGGTGTCAAAAAATGACTGCGGTAAGGTCAACAGGTGTTTGTAATAGCCTAAAATAAGGGCCGCGTCGATTTGCTGCCCCGTTTTCAGATTGAAGAAGTCTTTGACCGTATCGATGAATACTTGGAGGAGCAAGAGTCCAATCATGACTACGCTCAGCAGATTCAGCAGATTACGATTGCCATCGACCAGCACGTTGTCGACCAGTTTCTGTACGTAGATTGAGGTAGATAGCCCCAGAAGCGTGTATATGACAGCGCCAAAGAGTGCCTGAAGCATTACGGCCCAGTGTGGGCGTAACAACTGCCAGAATCGTTGCCCAACCGATGTTTGCGCATTGGCGGTCTGAAAGCCGTTGTCAGGTACGAGCAGCACCAGGACGCCTGTCCATTCCTGCCGGAACAGGTCGTGTGTTTTGCGGTGTAGCCGACCATCGGCGGGGTCCATCACGACAACGTACTTGCTGGTTACGTCGTAGATAACCACATAGTGATGGAGTTGATTCTTACCGATTACGTGAGCGATGGCCGGTTTAGGAACCTTGCCTAAACTCTCGAAGGGGCCTTTGACTCCTTTGGCCTGAAACCCCATTTTGTGGGCGGCTTCGATGAGGCCCAGCACATTGGTACCTTTCTGGTCGGTACTGGCCAGTTGCCGAACCCGCGCTACGGGCATCAACAGCCGGTAATGAGCGGCTACCGAAGCCAGGCAGGCAGCCCCACAGTCGGTAATGTCGCGCTGTTTGATTCTGACGCGCTTGTTCATACAATGAATAGGTTAGACGGAACTGGACGGGTTCTGTCGCGTACGGTTGGGGTTAAGCCAGTCGTCGGCTTTGTCGTAGAGTAGCTGGAACAGCGAGCGTTGCGTAACAACAAATCGCGCTCGTAAGGTCATACCTTTTTTTAGCGAACCCCGGTACCCGTTGGGTAGAGTCAGGTAGTTTTGCCGAAGCTGGCAGCGTACCCGAAAAACAGGTTGCCGGGACGACGGGCTGTTTTCCACAATCGTAAAATCGTTATCGATGTCGAGAATGTGTCCGTCTATCAGGCCCCACTGGTTGTAGTCGAACGCGTCGACCTGAAACCGGGCCGTTTGGCCGGGGCGAAGCAGGCCAATATCTTTAGGGGGTACGTAGCACTCGACTATGAGTGTAGAATCTGGTGAAATGATGCCGATTGTCTCGCCTGCCTGTACGTAGCTTCCTGCATATCGCCCCGCTACCTGACTAACCGTACCACTAACCGACGCCCGCACCGTGTAGAGGTCGCGCTCCTGCCGGAGCTGTTGCTCCTGTGCCCGTAGCTCCGTGAGGGCCAGCTGGTGTTGAGTCAGGGCCGTTTGCCACTCGCTGCGCTGCCGCTCCATTAATGTCTGATATTGCGTCACTACGCTATTGAGGGCAAACTCTTTGTCTTCGTGTTCGAGCCGGGCTACGACCTTATCGCGTAACAGCAATTGGCTGGTTTCAACGTCGCGCCGGCGTTTTTGCTGGGTTTGCAGATTTTCCTGGCCCACTAATCGGAGCTGCTCGAACTGTTGCCGGTAAAGCGGGGAGCGGAGCTGCGCCATAAGAGCCGGATACGTAGCTGAAGCCAGAAGTTCATCGGGTTTTTGATCCAGGAGAAGTGTTAGATCATGAATAGATTGCTGCTTCTCCTGTTGTTGTGCCAACAGCAGGTGTAGTTTGGTATCCAGCACGGGGGTTTGTAGCCGCAGCAGTACGGCTCCTGTCTGCACGGACTGGTTCTCCCGGACCAGTAGCGCAGCCACGCGCCCACTAACCAGCGGTTTTACGTCGCTCCGTTCGGCTACGGGCCGTACCAGCCCACTAGCCTGCACCGACACATCAACAACAATGAACGGCAACGAAGCCAGGGCAACCGCTATCGCTACCAGCACGGACGTATAGATGAGCTGGCTACGAACGGTAAGAGTAGGGAGGTAGGTGATCGCGTCCATGGTCTATCTGTTCTTTTCTAACCTATTGGACAGATAAATGCAGCTTACAGAGAAAATCAATTTCATTATAACACTGGCCAATCCTGTTTGAAATAGCTAACCGGTAAATGAGTTCGGTAGAATGTAAAATGGTTAACACTACGGCCAGATAAAACATTAGTTTATACCATTAAATTGTACCATAATCACGTTGGATCTGAATGCTATTGTTCATTAGATACAGATTGACACGGGCCTAAACTTTACTAGCCTACTAACCTGCACAGACAAACCGGCAACAGTCAAAACATAGCCAGGATTACTACTATTGCTACTAGCATGGACGTATACATGAGCTGGATACGAATGGTCAAGTTAGAGAAATGTATTTGGTCGCGTCCATATCATTTCATAGCCATTATGAGAACAATTTTCCTAGAAAGACTTTTACTATATGCCAATTAGAAAATATAGTGTAAGCAGTGATAAAAGAAATCAGAACTAGCAAGATGTCGCGATTTTTCATGGTCTTTTTCATACTCCTTGATTATTGCGAAGGTGCCCCTTAGGTAAGACCTAAGGGGCTAGGTACAAGATTGGTTATTTACAATTGCACTTTGCTTTATTGGCTGCATAGTCGGCATAAGCCATAGCTATACCATGCGCAGGAATTACTGCACCGTATTTGATGTAATGTAAGCCAAAGCGTATTGCTGTTCCAATGTCATGAGCAAAACCATCACCACCGCTAATCTCACGAACTTCAAGGTGGCTTAATTCTGCCAGCTGGTTATCAAGAATGATGTGCTGTCTCATTTCACTCGTTGTTAATGATTTATTTTTTTGCCTGCTTACAATTTCCACTTAAACCAGCCTTAAAATTATCCCAGTCTTGAATTATTTCCGTAGCAGCTGCAATGGCAACTCCTATTAAGATGGCTACATGTATGGGTGTTCCACCTTGGGTTTGCTGGATAGCATATTCGTCCATTTCAACGACATCAAAGTTATCTAATGATAAAGTATTCATGATTTTGATACAAGTTAAAGCCTCCCGACCTTTCTACGTTTCAAGCCGTCTCGAGCCAGCCGAATTAGTAGCGATTGGTTATTGCAAAGTTGATAGGAGTGTCTAGACGAAGCTATGCGTAAAATGCATAATTTATGCAAATTGTGCATATCGTTATGCGTTTTACGCATAAACCAACATAGGTATCGATTCTGGAGATTTTAGTCTTTATAAGATATAGAATGTGTATCTATAAAAATATGCCAATTAAATTGGTACAAATAGGTGTGAACGTAATTTTAACTATCAATTTTATAGAATTGATAGTTATTTTTTTGGTTGATTTCACGCATAAAAAAGGTGATTTCACGCAATATAGTCTTGTTCATATGTCTCCTAATCGAAACTTTGGTGTCTGAACTGTCCGTAACTTAAAATTCCCTATCTATGCCAAACTACATGACCCGGATTCGGACGCTGCGCGAATTCTGCGGCCTCTCTCAGGAAGCGGTTGCCGATCAGCTCGGCATTACGCAGTCGGCCTATAGCCGACTGGAAAACGGCACTACCCGGCTGGATCTTCCACGGCTGGAGCAACTGGCCGGGCTCTATGGACTTACTGTCCAGCAACTGGTGGATCTGAATTCGGTTGCTCTCGTTGATATCATCAGCCAGACGCCAGCCGTTGTTGAGCGGCTGCGGGTCAGTGATGTCCGTAATTAACGCAACGAAGCGCGCCATTTAACAACTTTTAAGGCTATAAATCACGGGTTTCTTCGTAATTTGTGAAGACTATTTGTTTATAATTCATGAAGAAACTCCTTTTTAGCGCGTCGATTTGCCTGCTCTCTGTGGCAGCATCGGCGCAGGAGAGCCAATGGTATCTCCGCGATAAAACCGATAATTCGGCCGGTATCAGCGTAGAGCGCGCTTACCGCGAACTCCTCAAAAATCGCAAACCTACGCCGGTGCTGGTAGCCGTTATTGACGGCGGTATCGACACCACCCACGAAGACCTGCGCCGGGTGCTATGGGTCAATCCGAAAGAAGTTGCCGGTAACGGGAAAGATGATGATAAAAACGGCTACGTCGACGACGTTCACGGCTGGAACTTCATTGGTGGGAAAGACGGTCGGAATGTCAGCTACGAAACCGCCGAGGTAACCCGGCTCTACACCCAGCTGAAGCCTAAGTACGACGGTAAAAGCCGGGCATCGCTGAAGCCGGCCGAGCAAAAAGAATACGATCTGTATGTAAAAACCAAGGCCGAAGTCGAGAAGAACCAGGCGCAGTATAAGGCGCAATACCAGGGAATCAGCCAGTTCTACGAGCAGTACTCTACAGCCGTAACGACCCTGAAAAAAGCACTCAACGTAACGAAACTCGATACTACTACGCTCAGCAAAGTATCGGATACGATCACCAACGCTGCGCTGAAACGGCCGGTAGTCGGTATTCTGCGCTTGCTGCGGCAGCAGGGTGCGGCCGATGCCGACGCGGTAACGGCTGAGCTGGAAAAAGCCAACGAGCAACTCAAAGCACGCGCCGAGTACAACTACAACCCCGACTTCGACAGCCGCGCTATTGTGGGTGATAACCCCAACGATCTGAAGGAGCGGAACTACGGGAACGCCGACATCATGGGCCCGCGCGCTGACCACGGTACACACGTTGCCGGTATCATCGGTGCCGACCGGACCAATGCCCTCGGTATTATGGGCATTGCCGATGCGGTGCAGATCATGGGCGTTCGGGCCGTACCCGATGGCGACGAGCGCGATAAAGATGTAGCCAACGCCATTCGGTATGCTGTCGATAACGGCGCGCAGATCATCAACATGAGCTTCGGTAAAGATTATTCGCCCCAGCGGGAGGTGGTTGAAGAAGCCGAACGGTATGCGCTCTCGAAAGGGGTACTGCTGATACATGCGGCCGGTAACGATGGGAAAGACATCGATACGGCAGCCAACTATCCGTCGCCCCGGTTCCTGGATGGTAAAGAGATTCCGAACGTAATTACGGTAGGCGCCAGTGCCGAGCCGAACACAAACGAACTGGTTGCCAGCTTCTCGAACTACGGCAAGCAAACCGTCGATGTGTTTGCGCCGGGTAAAGACATCTACTCTACCGTGCCGGGTAGTAAGTACGAAAACAACAGCGGTACCAGTATGGCCTCGCCGGTTGTGGCGGGGGTAGCCGCTGTGCTGAAGTCGTACTTCCCCAAACTCACCTATGCCGATCTGAAACGGATCATCATGCAGTCGGCCACGCCATACAGTACGAAGGTACGCAAACCCGAAACCAGCGACTCGGTCGATTTCGCCAGCCTGTCGAAAACGGGCGGTATCGTCAACCTGTACGAAGCCGTTAAACTGGCTATGGCTCAGGAAGCCGGTTCAGGAACGAAGGGTAAATAATCATAACCGTTTTTTTGGGAGATCGGCCCCGATCTGGCAGCGCAAACGTTCTGCCGGGTCGGGGCCGATGCCGTTTGGGTCACTGTCTGACAAAACGTACGGTCTGGCTACCCCGCTCATCCGTGAGTTGCAGCAGATAAGAGCCGGGAGGCAGGTCGGTCAATGGAATCGTTCCTTCAAGACCGCCGTTGATGCGGCTCAGTGGCTGTAGAGGTAAAACCTGCCTGCCCCCACTATCGAACACGCGGATAACTGCCTGCCGGGCTATCGGATTGGCATACTGCACCGACAGCGCGGTATGGGCCGGATTGGGGAAGTACCGGAGCTGCGGGTCGGCGGTAGTGGAGGTAGCGGTCAATACCACTACCTCCACTGTTCGATCCGATGACCAGCCCACGCAGTTTTTTTGCGTAACCTGTACGGCATAGGTACCCGACTCAGAAACGGACAATTGAGCCCGGGTAGCATTGGTCAGAGCTGTCGAATCCCGATACCATTGGTACCGGTAGCTGGTATCGACGGGCGCGCGGAGGGTAACGGCCGCCCCCAGGGGCAGAAAAAGCTGGGTTTCGGACGGAGTCAGCGCGATGGAGTTGACGGTGGTTTGCCGAACGAGCGTTGGCTCAGAACGGATGTCGCAGCCGAACAGATCGACCTGCAGCTGATAACTGCCAGACTGGGTCGTAGAAAACGATGGGCTGACTGCGCCGGTAATCACCTCGCCATCGCGGAGCCAGGTTGGTCGGGCGGTGGCAGTCGGAAGCCCGCTTGCCTTTAGCTGGATCGGTTTGCCATCGGTGCAGAGCCATTGTTCGCCGGTTGGACTGATCTGTACGTCTGCTGTCCGCACACTGACGCTAACGGGAGCTGACGTGGCCACGCAACCAACCTGGTCAGTAACACGAAGTGCATAGCTGCCGGGCTGGGATGTTGTATACCGGGCTGTTTCGGCGCTGGCTATGTTGACCCCGTTTAGCAGCCACTGGTACTGGTACGAATCCGACTCAAGCGAACTCTGTAGGGATAAGGTGCTGCCGGGGCAGAGGATGGTGTCGCGTTTGGGGCTGATCTGTACGGTAAGGCCACAACTGGCCCGGCGAAGTCCACTCACGATAACCGTAAAAGGCTGATTGCCATAGGTCAGTTTCGCTTTGTGGGCTATCTGTAAGGTGTAGGCCTGCCCCGGAATAGGGTTCGAAATATAAATCTGTTCAACGTTGTCGCGGCTGTTATCGCCCCGGGTAGCGGGTGCTGCCGGGTTGGCGGGGTCCAGTACGAAGGGAAAAAGGGTAGCCTGGCTATCGGTCAGGCGCAGGTCCAGGTCGTTGACGAGTTTAGGTGTTGGGCTGTTGACCGATGCCGGCGCTACCGGGCTGGCCACCCCCTCGGGATCGGTCCAGCAAAGGGTAACGATCAGCGGCTCGTTGCCCTGCGCCACCAGCCGGCGGCTGAACAACTGGCCCGGCGCCAGTGACTGTTCCAGCACCATATGAGCCAGGTCGTCGTTAAGCAGCACCCGGGCGGCTGCTTCTGTATTGAGCAGTCCCCAACCCATGCGATAGTTGGGTCCAGCTGCCGGATTGGGTCGGGTAGCGGTGTGCAGAGCCAGCCCGCGCAGGGTAGCTGACCGCATAAACTGACTCGGTGCCGATGCGCTGGTGGCCCGTTGCTGCGCGTAGAGTTCCTGAAGCAGAAAGAGCGAACCTGTTACATTCGCCGAAGCCATGGAAGTGCCGCTGAAGGTGCCGTAGGTACTATTACCGCCACTCATCGACGAGTAGATGCTGGTACCCAACCCCATCAGGTCAGGTTTGATGCGGCCGTCGTCGGTGGGTCCCCAGCCGCTGAAGTCGGTTGTGGCCAGCTGCTGAATGCCCTGGGTGATATCAGCTGCTCCTACCGTCAGTACATTTTTGGCGGTGGCTTCGGCGGGAATTACGTCGTAGGCGTCGTTGCGCTTCCGGGGCAGGGTACTTTGGTTGTTGGAGTCGCGCAGGAAATACGGGGTTCCGGCGGGAGGGCCGGTATCGACCCGTTTGTTATCGGCCGACCGGACCATGAGCAGAAACGGATTGTTGTAGGCGAGCCGGTCGAGGTCGCGGGCTTTGGCGGTGTAGAAACCGAAGAGGTAGTCATCGGTAGCGCTGATGGCGGTATTGCCCCACCATTCCCACTTCAGATTGGGGTCGGTGCCGGGGCGCGACGGGTTGTAGACCCAGCCCACGACCGGGCCGTAGGCATGGTTGGACAGCAGCAGCCGGGGCGCTGCCGTAGTTAACTCAGACAGGTCATTGGTATAGTCCCAGACGGTAAGTTGGGCGCCGTAGGCCATACCCCGGGCCCGGCTATCGGCGCCTTTGCCGATCAGGGTACCGGCGAGGTGGGTGGCGTGGTCGCTGAGCGGGGCTGCATTGTTGTTTTGCTGGATACGAACCGGTCCCAGTTCCTGGTGGGTATCCAGCACGCGACCGCCATCCCATAGGCCGAGCCGACCGGCCATCCGGGCCGAGTTGCCCGATAACGTTACCGGCAGCGAACTGCCACCATACAGAGCGGTTGTATGAGTAGCGCTGGCTGCTTCGGCATTATGGAGCCGGTAATAGACGGGCCAACCGGTAGCATCGACATCCTGTAGCCGAAATAGCTGCTGGCCGGAATATCGTTTGGTAAGGGGCCAGCCATGCTGTTTTGCCAGCCGGGCGGTACGCTGCTGCCGGGCCGTATACTGTCGGATCAGGTCGGTTTGCCAGGCTGGCGGCTGCGTCGGCGTGCGGGGCTGGGCGCTGACGAACGGTAGCAGAATTGGCAAATAGCTAAGCAAAACGAGACTCCTGATCCGGCTCCCGGCCGGATAATAAACTAATTGATTGATATAGGCAGCTGCCTGCCGCCAGGTTAAGGTACGCAGATGGGGTAACAGTTTATTGCTTGCTAATACGTTTCACCCGAATGGGTTGGTCGGGTCCATTGTCGATCACTACAAAAAACGTACCGCCGGGTAAATCACCCATCTCAAAAACGGACCTGAAATTTTTTCCGTCCCGTTGCAGCGGGGCCGACCGCACGGTGAGGCCCCGGCCGTCGGTGAGCCGAAGACGGGGGGTGGTTAACCCCTCGGCCGATACCGATACGGTTAGCTGGCGGGTTACCGGGTTCGGATAAGCCTGTATCGACAGGTCGTCGAGGGTGGGTTCTTCGGCCAGGATGGTTAGCACGACTTCGGCGGAGATGGCTTCGCCACAGCCGTTGACCCCGCCCCGGATCGAGTAGCGCCCCGCCCGAACGGCGGTATAGGTCGGGGCCGTAGCGCCCGCGATCGGAATGCCATCCAGCAGCCATTGAATGTTGCTAACGGCATTGGTGGTCAGGGTTAGTCCACTGGTTGCTATCGTCGGAATTTCGGCCGGGCGTACCGTTACCGGCACCGAAGCCGACAGAACCGGGAGGCAGGTTCCGGTAACCCGAACGGCATAACTGCCCGTTGTCGATGCGGCCAGGGTACTGCTGGTGGCTCCACTCAGGATTTGTCCGTTGCGCAGCCACTCGTAAGCCAGTCCGCTGCCCGTATTGGCCTGGAGGGTAACGCTGCTTCCTTCGCAGAGGCTGGTCGAGCCGCTGGCTGTAATCGTGGCCGCGGTGGTGGTGCCAGCCGTTGGCGTAACCGCCACCCGGGCGGGGGCGGGGCAGTCGAGCGATCGCACCTTCAGGTCGTAGAAGTAGTACCAGGCTGCTGTCAGGGTATCGGTGGTCGTGCCGTTGTTGAACAGCGAACCTTTGATGGTCACGATAGGCTGGCCGGTCTGGGACCGGAGCTGGAACGGAAAGCCCGATACACTTAGGTTACTACGGAAGATCGAAGCCCCATCGGCATAGTCGATCGTGATCTTGTACTGGCCCGCTTCGGGAAGCCGCAGGTTGAGCGGATAAACTGCACCCCGGTCGGCGGCATCGTCGGGGTAGGTGCCGCCAGTCAGGGTGGTCACGCTCTGGCTGCGGGTTGGCACCACATCCAGCGTCACGCTCGATACGGGGGTGTCGTCATAACGCCGAACGGTGAAGGTCAGCTGGCCCGCTGATCCTATATAGAGCCGGGCGCTTTCGATCAGGAGTGGTACGGCCGTAGTCACGAGCGGAGCGGGCTGGAAACCGGTGCCGTAGGTTCCCCCGCCGAACGAGCGCTTTTCGACCGGGCCAATACTACCCGAGAACTCGTTCAGGCTGGCGTAGAACTGGCCGCTCGTTGGCAGGGTATTCACGTTGGCCCGGTTACCGGCCGCCAGCAGGTTACCGCCCGCGGGGGCATCGTACCAGAAAGCAGTGCCACCGCCGGTGTTGCGCAGGGCAATGGCCGTATCGCTGCCGCATCGTACCACCGCAAACAGGCCGGTAGTGGGTTGGGTAGCGGCTACGCGGGTTTCGGTGAGGGTGTTGTTGGCGGGATTCAGGTCGGTATCCAGCCCTGTCGATACCGTAAACCGATACGGCTGGCCCGGCGTCAGAACGGTCGTAGCGGGCAGAGACAGGGTCAGCTGGGCCTGCCGAAACGCCGACAAAAGCGGTAGCGTACCAGTCAGCGTAGCAACGGGTGTGTTCGTCGTGGTATCGGTAATGGCAACGCTGACGGGTATGTCGCGCTGGGTTGCCGAGCCGAAGTTGCGGATGCGCACCGTTACCAGGGTTTCGCGGTTGGTCTGGCCGCAGAAGCCGGTCTGGGGCGATAGCAGCGCCACGGTGCCGATGTCATTGACGGTCTGTACCACCCGCAGGGCGTAATCCTGCGTTTCGCCGTTGCCGTACGTGCCACAGGCGCTGATCGTAGCGGCATCGGCGGTTTCGACGGCTACGATGCGGAGCCGGATAAATTGGCCATTTTGCGCCGTAGCCGGAATGCCGATCGTGGTCGAGAAGACCCCCGTATTCGTCAGCGTACCGGACTGAGCGATGGTTTCGCCGGGGTCGGTAAAGGTGCCGTTCTGGTTCCAGTCGGCAAAGGCTTTGAGGGTTACGGTGCGCGCTTCTCCGCAGGTACCCAGCGATACCGTGAGCGGCAGTTGCTGACCGGCCTGCACCGACGTAGTGGTTTGCGAAAAATCGGAGTAGGTCGTACAGCCGCTGCCACCCGCCTGGTCGATCGTGCCGAGCTGTACCCGGCTGATCTTGCTGTTGGCCGACGAACTGGGGCCCGACGCGCAGTAGGTCTGGCCGCCAATGCCGCTCACGAGCAGGGCATAGTCCTGGCGGGTGCCAGACAGGCTGCGTTTGTGCGAAACGGTGAGGGTGTATGACTTACCCGGTTCCGGGCTGGCTACCAGGACCTGTTCAACGTTGTCGCGGCTGTTGTCGCCCCGGGTGGCGGGCGCTGCCGGGTTGGCGGGGTCCAGTATCCAGGGTTGGGTGGTGGTTTGTCCGTCGCCGATTCGGATGTCGAGGTCGTTGACGAGTTTGGGGGTGCGGTCGTTGAGCGTAACCGGCGAGGTTGTCGTACCGGCGGGGTCGGTCCAGGCAATGGTCGCCATGAGGGGGCCCCGGCCCGAAGCGACTACGGCCAGGGTGTATGACTGGCTCTGGGTCAGGGTCTGCTCACTGACGAGGTAGTTCCGGTCGGTGTTGAGGATGGCCCGGCCAGCCCGTTCGGCGTTGAGCAGGCCCCAGCCGTGGCGGTAGTCGGGGCCGGGAGCGGGGCCCGCTTCGTCGGCGGTATGGATGGCCAGTCCCTTCAGCGTCGAGGCTCGCATGAACTGCCCGTTGTTGCGCTGCGCATGAAGCTCCTGCAGCAGGAGCAGCGTTCCCGTTACGTTGGGGGTCGACATAGACGTGCCGCTGAGGGTGGTGTAGGTGCTGTCGCTGGCCGAGCTGGTCGATAAGACGCTGACCCCTACGCCCACCAGATCGGGTTTGATGCGGCCGTCGTCGGTGGGTCCCCAGCTGCTGAAGTCGGCAATCTGTACGTCGCCGGGCTGGTTGTAACCCGCACTCAGGTTACCGACGGCCCCGACGGTCAGTATATTTTTGGCAGTCCCCTGGGTCGGGATGTTGTCGTAACCGTTCTGGTTAGCGCGGGCCACGGTACTGATCGTGTTGCTACTGCCCAGGTAGTAGGGTTGTCCGGCGCCCGGCCCGTTGCTGCCGTGGTTATTACCGGCCGACTTAACAATCAGATAATAGGGCGCATTAGCCATGATCTGATCCCAGGAGCGCACCGAGCTTTCGTAGAACCCAAACTTATAATCCTCGGTCTGGCTAACGGCCGTATCGCCCCACCATTCCCATTTGGTGGTGGTTGTGCGGCTATCATTGAACCGCCAGCCCGTTATGGTCCCGTACGAATGGTTGGAGACCAGCAGGTTCGCGGCTGCGCCGGTCATTTCGGCGGCATCGTTACTCTGGTTGTACGA
The DNA here is from genome assembly GCF_005870035.1 of Spirosoma lacussanchae. Lineage (GTDB taxonomy): Bacteria > Bacteroidota > Bacteroidia > Cytophagales > Spirosomataceae > Spirosoma > Spirosoma lacussanchae. The sequence continues at coordinate 226,138 of NZ_SWJG01000001.1, forward strand.
TTGCAGGTTTGCGCCGTATGCCATACCCCGAACAAGCGGGTTTTGTCCCTGCGCAATCATAATGCCAGCCACGTGGGTCGAGTGAAGTATCTCATCGGGCGAGGTAGTCTGACCCACGTCGATCTGGTTGATGCGCCCCCCCATTTCCAGGTGCGTAGTTCTGGGCAGCCCGCGTACTTCCCACATGCCCAGCCGGTTCCGGACCGATTCGCTGCTGCCCGACAGGTTGAGCCCGAGCGAGCCGCCGGTGTAGAGCGAGGAGGTGCGTGTCGAGTTGCCGGCCCGGGTAGCGCTGGTGGTACCGACGTAACGCAGATTGCCGGTATCATCGAGACCGTCTAGAACAATAACCTCGCCCCGTCGGGAGGTCTGGATTAGCGGTCGACCCAGCCGGTTGGCCAGTTGAACGGCGCGGTTGTAGTTGTCGGTGCGCTCTGTTTGAACCAGCTGCTTCAGCGACTGAAGCTGCGCTTGCTGCCGGGCGCTATACTGAGGCAGGGGCTGGGCTAACCCGCTGGCCATAAAACCTATACCCGAAAAGCCGGCAAAAAACCACCGGGCCAAAGACCGTAAACGTTGATGCATAGTAACCAGAACAAGCCGAACCAGAGAGCCGGCAGAATCAGACTAGCGAAGGTATGAAAACGATACGTGAATTCGGGTCGTATCGTTGCGGATCAGACCAAGTTTATCTACCTGATTTCAGGCAGTGTAGAAACGACTATGTACGAGCCGCATCGACCGTGAGAGCAGCCCGAAACCAGTTCGGCATAGCAACCAGTTGTCCGGTGGGTCGATGTACAGACTGAGCTGATAACGCCTAATCCATATCGGACGGGGCATTCTTAGGGCTTGGCTCGTCGTGTTTGTGGCTAACAACGATACTTGATCAACAGGCAGGTGGTCCGTGGTAACTAGAAGAGATCTTCCCAGCTACTTACGCGGTTCTGCCACGTCTAACTCCCAGCTACAAGACGAAATTCAGCATGAGCAAGCCACCTGCCCTTAAACGAATAGTGCGATGACCGCTCTCCTGTTACTGCTTCTTCTATCCCCAGCGGGCCAACCCTCGTTGATCCGAGATACCCCCCCTCGTGTGGATTCGACCTTCTTTGTTCGGCTGGACAAAGCGCATACGGCTGTGATCAGGCGCTACATCAAGGCCAATCAACGGCATGGCCTGCAGAAAGACACGACGGTGATTTTGATGTCGATCTCAAATAAGTACGGTAATCCAGATTACCACGAGATCCAGATTGTTGCTCCTAAAAGCCGTGAGGGCTTGAGGTCAAAAATTCCGGCTTACCTCAGTGAGGTAGATGGGTATAGTATCGCCATCTATTTTGACTGGTATCAGACCAGTCCGGGTATTGTGTATCCCAAATCGTATATCAAAAAATTTGAGCAGGTCGTGGCTAAGCTTCGTCTGGAAAAGCACAGTCCGTATCCCATTGACCACTGTGAGAATTGGCGCGTGATTTTCAAAAAAGGCGAAGAGCCTGATATCAAGATTCTTTTGTAGCGCGAGACCGATGGCTTGCCTGCTTATTCGGCGATAGAAGATTGGCTGACGACTGTAATTAAACCATGAAAAAAGTAAGTCTGTTCGTACTGCTGCTGGGAGTAAGCTCAGCCAGCTACGCCCAGGGCCAGCTGCGCCACCTGCTCAATCACCCAGCCGTGAAGCCTATGCTGACTGAGAGGATACAGGAAATGGATCGCCACCGAAAAGGCGGTAACTCTACCGTATCGGTGATTTTGCTCAAACCCGAAGCGAATGGGATAAGTCTATACTTGACGGCCTACAATCTGCTGGTCGAAGTACAGGAACATTTGCCTGCCAGCTTCACCACTTTTGAAGGGCACCCGTTCCTGATTTATGATGGAACCGAACACTTTATTACCGATAAGCAGGCCTGGTTTGAAACCGTCAGAGCGTTTATCGGTAATCAGCTCTGCGATGATTTGGCGTTCCGCGAGCAGTTGAAGCGACCGGGGTCCAAAGAGATTAGTGGGGCCTGTGGATACATATACGATGCTCCGATCGATAAATTATTTTTTTCGGAGGGCGTGTTGGTAAAGCGGGAGCGAGTCACCCGTGTGCCTTACTATCGGGAGTAGCAGAGTCCGGTAGATAATGGGCTAGTTCGGCGCGACATTGTCTATTGGATTGGCTGGAACGAATCGGTATGACACCGACGGCCTGCCCATCGGAAAAGAACCCCAAACTACTATGACAACAAGCCTGGCTATGTCTGTTTTTAGGTGGGGCCTGGCGGTGGCCCTACTGGGGCTGCTGTTGGCCAACCGGGCCACCGCCCAACGCGCTGACTCGCTGCAACTGCAACAGGCGGCTATCCAGGATACGTTTCTGCTGCGCATCATCCCTGACTACATCAATCGGCGCATGAACGAGCCCAGGGATAAACGATTCCATCAGAAAGGGGTGATTTTTGTAATTGTGCCCCGGGTCAGGCGCGATACCATGGTCTGTTACCGGCTTTATACGACATATGAAAATTATAATTTTATGAGAACTGCTTCGCTGGCTCACCCGCTGTTTTACACGCAAATCATGGGTCGGTATGTGGTGGTGTGCGACGAGTGGACGGGCTCGCTGGTGGGGATGTCTCAGCGCAGTCTGCAGCGGGCCATCGGTCGGTTCACCCGGGCCGGTTGGCTTTACTCGATCAGCAGTGATTTATATGGCTTCAGAGAGCTTCATAACGGTGTGTATTGCTGGCGGCCCAAGCCCTGGGAGGGAGAGCGGTAATGCGTTGGTTAAAGGTAGGTTAGCTTGTTAGTTGGTCCCGGTGCAGGAGGGGGCTGGCTCGTTCGCTGGGTCTTAGGCCCCTCCTCCGTTGGGATGACAAACCGGCTCCGGGTTGACAAAAACTTGGCTGGGAGGGTAGCACTCGCCTTCTGATCTGTTTACCTGTAAATGGGGTATGTGTAAGGTCTGTACTACGACCGTACTGCGCCCCTAAATCCCTGACAAAAAGAAAATTCTGAACGGCGTCTAAACCTTGCCAGGGCCGGTTTGTCCTATCAGCATAGCTACTCGCTGAACCGTATGGATAAACTTACCAAACAGCAGCAACGGAAACACCTGCTGGATCGGGCCGCGTTCGGGGCTACCCCCGCCGAACTGGCCGAAGCCAGTCGCCAGTCGCTCCCGGCGGTAGTGCGTCGGCTGATGGGACGGCCCGACACCCTGACCGAACTGAAGGTAGTAGACCCCGAGACGGCCGTAACGAAGCGTGGCCTGCGGGGCATGGTGCGCGACGGGCAACTCGACCGCGATGCGCTGAAGGAGCGTATCCGGATGAACGCCGAAAAAGTACGCGACCTCAACCTGCAATGGCTTGACAGGATGGCCTCCGGCGAAAACGCCCTGCGCGAGAAAATGGCGCTGTTCTGGCACGGCCATTTTGCCTGCCGGACCATGGGCCAGAACCCCCTGTTCATGCAGCTGTATGCCAACACCCTGCGTCAGCACGCGCTCGGCCGGTTCAGCGATCTGCTGATGGCGGTATCGAAAGAACCGGCCATGCTTCAGTTTCTGAACAACCAGCAGAACCGCAAAAACGCACCCAACGAAAACTTTGCCCGCGAGGTCATGGAGCTGTTTACCCTGGGTCGGGGCAACTACACCGAGCAGGATATTAAAGAAGCGGCCCGCGCTTTTACGGGCTGGCAGTTTACCCTCGATGGGCAGTTCGTGTTTCGCGAACGGGTGCACGATGAAGGCGAAAAAACACTGTTTGGCCAGACGGGCGCGTTCCGGGGCGAGGACGTGATCAGGATGCTGCTCGACAAACCGCAGACGGCCCGCTACATTACCGCCAAAATTTACCGCTTCTTCGTCAACGAGACTGAAGACAAAAAACGGGTCGATGAACTGGCCGACCGATTCCGGAAAAGTGGCTACGACATGGCCGATCTGATGACGCATATCTTTACCGCCGACTGGTTTTACGAGCCTCAGAACGTAGGGACGCATATCAAATCGCCGGTCGAACTGCTGGCTGGTATGCGTCACACGCTGAGCATCACCTTTGATCAGCCGCAGCCGCAACTCTTCGTTCAGCGCACGCTGGGGCAGGTGTTGTTTTATCCGCCCAACGTAGCGGGCTGGCCCGGCGGCAAAAACTGGATCGACTCGTCGAGCCTGCTGTTCCGGATGCAACTGCCCAACTACGTGCTGAAAGCCGCCGACGTGCCCGTTCGTCCGAAAGAAGATGGCGATGTGAATACCGAAGCACTGGCCCGCAAAGGGGGCGCTACGTTTCGCACTACTGTCGACTGGGCCGGTTTTGAGGAGTCGTTTGCCAAAACGGCCGACGCTGATCTACCCGATGCACTGGCGGCCGTACTGCTGCCCCTGCCGCTCCGCGCCGAACAGCGCAGCCTGATCGGGAAGCTGAGCCAGCCTGGCCAGACCCGCTCCGAACGCATCCGCGCCCTCACCACCGCCCTCATGAGCCTGCCCGAATATCAACTAACCTAGCGTATTGAGTGATTGAGTGAATGGCGATTGAGTGACTGATTAATTCACTCAATCGCCACTCACTCAATCACTCAATGATTCACAGATATGAACCGACGCGATTTTATCAGACAATCGGCTTTTACGACGGCGGGAACGATGCTGATTCCGCAATTTCTGAAAGCGTACGAAGCCCAGGCGATGGGACAGACCATGGCGCCGTCGGGTAAAATTCTGGTGGTGGTACAACTGTCGGGCGGGAACGACGGGCTCAATACGGTGGTCCCCTTCCGCAACGACATCTACTACCGCGAACGCCCGACCCTGGCGATCAAGCCCGAGAATGTACTGAAGCTGAACGATGAGATTGGCCTGCACCCGGCCATGACCCCACTCAAAGCGCTCTATGACGACGGGCTGGTGACCGTAATCAACAACGTTGGCTATCCCAACCCTGACCGATCGCATTTCCGGTCGATGGACATATGGCAAACAGGCAGCGACTCGGACCAGTATCTGCAAACGGGCTGGCTCGGTCGTTATCTCGATAAAACCGACACGGCCCGACCGTATAACGCGCTGGAAGTCGACGATACGCTGAGCCTGGCTCTGAAAGGAGAGCGGCTGAACGGACTGGCGGTGCTGGACCCCAAAAAGCTCTACAACCAGACCCGTAGCGGCCTGGTCCGCAACCTGAGTCAGCAGCACGACCACGACCACGAAACGGTTGGATACCTCTACAAAACCCTGGCCGAAACGGTATCGTCGGCGGAGTACGTGTTCGACAAGGCAACGGTACGATCAACGACGGTGACCTACCCGGCTCACGAACTGGGCAACCGGCTCAAAACGGTGTCGCAGCTGATTCAGTCGGGCGTGGCTACGAGTATCTATTACGTCTCGATCAGTGGGTTCGATACGCACATCAACCAGCCGGGGCAGCAGGAGCGGCTGCTGAAACAATATGCCGAAGCCGTTGGTGTGTTTATGGCCGACCTAAAAGCGGCTGGCCGGCAAAACGACGTCATGCTGATGACGTTTTCGGAATTTGGTCGGCGCGTGAAGCAGAACGCCAGCAAAGGCACCGACCACGGTACGGCCAGCAACGTATTTCTGATTGGCGGTGGCTTACCGTCGCAGCGGGTGCTGAACGAGGCTCCCAACCTCAGCGACCTCACCGAAGGCGACCTGAAGTACACCGTCGATTTTCGGCAGATCTACGCTACGCTCCTGCGCCACTACCTCGGTACCGACGATGTAGCCATCCTGGGTCGCCGGTTCGATGCGTTGAAGCTGGTGTAGGTTGATAGTGTGGGTGTGGTTGCGCATTTTTGATTTTACCGCCAGTCGAACCAGACTTTCATGGGGCCGGGCTCCCGGTTATCCCAGGCGTAGTAGGGGATGAGGGTAAACGAACCGGTTGGGCTGGTGGCCCGAATGGTCGTGATGCCACCCAGCAGGCTGGGCTGGCGCTGGGCTACGAACTTTGTGTCGGCCGAGAGGGTCGCGCTGGTCAGGCTGGTATCGGCGGGGTTGTCGGCGGCTTCGGCGCAGTAGACCAGTGGGCCGCGCCGGATGGCCCGCTTGCCGACGTTCGCCTGTACGCGCGGGTCGGCTTCGATCACCTCCACGGGCATGTCGAGGGTCAGCGATACGACATCTCCTTTCTTCCAGGTTCGGTTCAGCGACAAATAACCCTGGCTGGTTCGGGCTGTAGTGGTGCGGCCGTTTACGCGAACGGTATGCGAGCGGCACCAGTCGGGCAGTCGCAGATTGAGCACAAACGTACCCATCGCTGCCGGGTCGATCCGAACCGTAATGGCGCCGTCCCAGGGGTAGTTCGTTTCCTGCCGGACCCGCACCGTGCGCTGGCCAACGCTGGCTGTTGTTTCGCTGCCGACATAGAGGTTGACATAGAGCGAGTCCTGGCCAGCGGCATAAACATAACCACCCAGCGAAGGCAGCAGGCGCGATACGTTGCTGGGGCAGCAGGCCGTTCCATACCACGGTTTGCGGTGGTGTTGCCCGGCCGACGCCAGCGGGTTGACGTAGAAAAAGCGGTCGCCGGTGAGCTGTACCCCCGCCAGGGCCGCGTTGTACAGCGACCGTTCGAGCACGTCGATGTAGCGGGCATTGCCGGAGTACAGGTTCATTCGCTGGTTCCAGAACACCATACCGACCGATGCGCAGGTTTCGCAGTAGGCCGACTCGTTGGGCAGGTCGTAGTCGTGGGTGAACCCTTCGTTGTGGACCGATGAGCCAATGCCACCAGTCACGTACATGTTTCGGCCGACCACATCGTCCCAAACGCGGCTGGTTGCGGTCATGTAACCGGGGTCGTGGGTTTCGGCGGCTACGTCGGCCATGCCGGTATAGAGATACATGGCCCGCACGGCATGCCCTTTAATGTCGCTGATCTGCCGCACCGGCACGTCGTCCTGGCAGTAGGCGGCTCCCCAGGTTTTGTTGTTCCAGATAGCGCCTTTGCCATAGCCGTGACCGCGCTGTTCGAGGTACCAGTCGGCTAGTTTGAGGTAACGATCCTGCTGGGTAGCCTGGTAGAGCCGGACCAGGGCCAGCTCAATTTCCTGGTGGCCCGATACCCAGGGGCGGTTGGCCTGGCGGAAGGTCTTGTCGAGATAATCGGCCAGCCGGGTGGCTACGGTCAGTAGTTTTCGTTTGCCGGTGGCGTCGGCGTAGGCTACGGCGGCTTCGATCAGGTGACCGGCGCAGTAGTCCTCGTGCTTTTCCATGTCGGTCCAGCGCTGGCTGAGGTCGCCGAGGGTGTAGTAAGTGTTGAGGTACCCGTCGGGCCACTGGGCCGCGGCAATCTTGTCGATCCAGGTGTCGGCCTTCTGCTCAAGCGCGGGGTCGCGGTTGGTTTTGAGGGTATAGGCTATGCCCTCGATCACCTTGTAGACGTCGGAATCGTCGAAATAAATGCCTTCGTGTTTGCCCGCTTTGCCGGTCCGTATTTTCTCGGCGGCCCGTTCAAAATTCTGCATGCGGGCGGTTTTGACTTCGGTTTGTTCGATACAAACCGGCAACGTGGCTGTCTGCACCCGCTCCATGCGGGGGCGCCAGAAATTATCAGAAATCGTTACCTGCGAAAAATTTACCGGACGAATGGCCCGCTGCGCCCGGGCGTGATACCCCAGGCAAAGAACCGACAGGAGGAGGATGTAGCTGCGACGAGTAAGCATATCGATAGACGACAATCTATCGAACAAAAGCGGCTGAACCGGTGAGAACTACTTTACAATAATGGTGCGCTGGTCGTCGCTATCGCCGTGGTCCGCGTCCCGGACTGCGCGTCCCGGACTGCGCGTCTCGGTGCGGACGCGGACCACGGGAGGGGGGAACTACTTTTTGGTCGTTATGGCGATGGTGCCTTGCTCTTTGTTGACGTCCATGCGGACGATGGTGGCCGGGGGAATCGCTTCCAGCTCTGCCTTTGTGACCTCTTTGCCGTCGACGATAAAGTACCTGATGCCAGTATACGGTTCCGTTTTACCGGCCGATGGCGTCGGCGTGTCGCTCAGCTGAAAGTTGATGGGGAGGTTGAATTTTAGGTTCACGGGCTCACCGTTTTGTCGGGCAGGCTCCCAGCGGGGCATTTCGGCCACAACGCGCATGGCTTCTTCATCGGCTCCGTAGCCAATGCCTTTCAATACGCTTATGTCGGTGATGTCGCCGGTTTTGGTAACGACGAAGCTGACAAACACCCGGCCCGTGGCCTTCGCTTTCCGGGCCGCTGCCGGATAGGTCAGATGTTCACCCAGGTAGAGGCTGAGCTTTTCCATGCCGCCCGGAAACACCGGGGGCTGCTCGACAACGGTATACACCTCACCATCGATCGGGCGGGCATTGGCTCGCTCAACAGCGGGGTTGTGATCCGGTTGCGTGCATAAGCTCAGCAGGGCCGCCAGGGGCAGAACAAGAATATAACCAAACAGAGCCCGGCGGCTGGAGTGCGATTTCTGTAACATAAGGATACGTTGTTTTAGGGTTGACGCAGACGCAAAAGGAGTAGTTAAAGCCGTAGGAGTAACATCGAGCGCGTAGGCTACCAGCGCGCGGGCGTAGTCGGCCCGACGAGTAGCTGGCGCTTCGGCAGTTCGTTCTGACGCGGCCCGGTCGGCCAGAAACTCGTGGACTACCTGCAGGGCGCGTTTGTAGAACCACATGACCGGATTGAACCAGAAAGCGGCCCGGACAGCCTCCAGGACCAGCACATCGACAGTATGACGCTGGGCGATGTGTGCTTCTTCGTGGCGCATCAGGGCGTTGGGTTCGGTTAGGGCGTCGGCATGATTCAACACCAGATACCGACCGAATGAGAACGACGGATGGGGGCCAGCCGACCCGGTATGTTTGGGTAACCGGACGAGCGTGTAGCCATTTCGGACTTGCGCTACGCCCGAGCGGATGAGCTGAAACACGGCCCGCAGATGCATAAGCAGCCGGGTCAGCATAGCTGCTACACCAAGCCCGTATACCAGCCAGAACCACTGGTCGGTCGTCAGTCCATACAGCGTGTCGGGCGCGTCGGGGCTAACCGAGAAGGTGGGCAGAGTAACCGACTCCATAACCGCCGGGCTATCGGCGCCCCTGAGCCACGAATCGGGCAGGCTGATCAGCGGCAATGTCAGCGATAGCGCGACAGACGCCAGCAGATAGGCGCGGTTGAGCCTGAAAAAAGTATTACGGCGTAACAGGAGCCAGTAACATCCGTAAAACAGAATCAGAAACAGGCTGGCTGTGAGGAAGTAGGGGAGCGCGTTCATGACTCTTTCTTTTGGTTGAGGAGCCGGATAATCTCATCCGCTTCCGACAGGCTGACATTTTTCTCGCTGACAAAAAACGACACCAGCTTCTTCAGCGACCCGTCGAAGTAGTTAGTCATCAGCTGCTCGGTCTGGAACCGCCGGTACTGCTCCTCGCTGATCAGTGGGAAGTATTCGTGCGTTTTTCCGTAGGCGGTATAGCCTACCAGTTCTTTCTTCTCCAGAATCCGGATAATGGTCGATACGGTGTTGTAGGCTGGTTTAGGGTCGGGTAGTTCAGCGAGAACGTCCTTCACGAACCCTTTACCGATCTGCCACAGCACCCGCATAATCTCTTCTTCGGCCCTGGTCAGGTCGCGTATTGGCATGATGGTACGGTGAAATTTCTATACTAACCCAAAGCTATGACTAATGGTTTAGTTTTACAACTAATTTATTAGTTATTTGGAATGTGTAGAGACGCGATCCTTCGCGTCTCCTGTGCGTCAGCCATTTGGCGTCTCCTGTTCAAATGTTGCGTGGCTGTCGCGAATGAGACGCGAAGGGTATCTTTCTGACGCCTGGGAGACGCGAAGGGTCGCGTCTCTACGGGTGTAAATCTTTGATGTTTAGCCAGTACAGGCCGGCGAAGAGGAGGCTGAAGAAAACACCGAATGAAGTGTTGAGGGCGCCGAAACCGGCCAGCGCTATCGGGGCCACGATGCCAACCAGCACCCCTGCTAGGTACACCCAGAAGCCGATCCGGCGCAGGTTGAACATCAACACCGCACCCAGCAGGGTCAGCAGCGAATAGGCAAACTGCGCAACCGACAGCGCCCGAATCTGATCAGGATCGCCGGGCATGGGCGCATCGCCCGACGAGCGGTCTTCGAAGTATTGTTTGGGTTCGTTCTTTTTCTCCTCGGGGGTCAGTGTACGCTCAATCAGGGGTGTTTCGGAGACGGCATCGGTCTGCGCAAACGACACCACCGCATCAACGAGGCCCCAGGCGCAACTCAGAAAGGTTAGTACACAAAGCAAAGTCAGAAATTGAGAACGCATAGGGAGCAAGCGGCTTTACCCACTCGGTTTAAATAAGCCAGGCAGACCGCCTGCGCAACCGGAAAACCTTATTTTCGCGGCACAGTTTACAAAGAAACGAGAAAACAACATGACCTTACAGGAACTGACCGAACAGATTCGGACCAAAGCCACCCACGCCGACAGCCTCAACGCGACGGCCAAGCTCGTCACCGATCAGGGTGTCGTGTATATCGATGCCACGCAGTCGCCCGCAGTGGTGTCGAACGAAGACAAACCTGCCGACTGCGACCTGCACGTGAGCGTAAACGATCTCGTCCGGATGGGTACCGGCGATCTCAACCCCATGATGGCCTTCATGTCGGGTAAACTCAAAGTGAAAGGCGACATGGGCATTGCCATGAAAATGGGCCAGGTGATGGCGTAGTACCCAGTGAGTTATTGGGCGATTGAGCGAGTTAGTAATTGAATGATTTGTAGAATCCGTTGGATTCCTGCCGAAACATTCGCTAATTCGCTCAATCACTCAATGACCATTTCAGACAATGACCAACCCAACCCGTCGCAAATTTCTGCAAAGCAGTGCGTTAACGGCCGCGGCTTTTTATATCGTACCAAGACATGTACTGGGCAAAGGGTATGTAGCGCCGTCGGACAAGCTCAATATAGCGGCCATCGGCTGCGGTGGTAAAGCCGATTTCAATATTCATCAGGCCTATAATGGCGGTACCGATAACATCGTGGCCCTCTGCGACGTTGATGACCGGCAATCCAAAAAATACCGCGACCAGTTTCCTAAAGCGCCTTACTTCCAGGATTACCGGCAGCTGCTCGATAAAGCAGGCAAGACCGTCGATGCGGTAATCGTCACCACGCCGGACCATATGCACGCGCCCATTGCCATGGCCGCTATGCAGCTCGGTAAGCACGTGTACGTCGAAAAACCCCTTACTCACGATATCTATGAAGCCCGGATGCTGACCGAAGCGGCCCGGAAGTACAAGGTCGTGACGCAGATGGGTAATCAGGGCAGTTCGGGCGATGACACGCGCGTTATCGAAACGGTCATTCAGAAAGGCATGATCGGCCCGGTACATACGGTCTACTGCTGGACCAACCGCCCCGTATGGCCGCAGGGCGTTCAGTCGCCGAAAGACAAAGGCGAGAAACAGCCCGTTCCGGCCGAGGTAAACTGGCCGCTCTGGCTCGGTACGGCCCCCACCCGCGATTATCACGAAGCGTACATGCCCTTCCGGTGGCGCGGGTACTGGGATTTTGGTACGGGCGCGCTGGGCGATATGGGCTGTCACTTCATGGACGTTCCGTTCCGGGCGCTGAAACTCAAATATCCAACCTCAGTAGAGTGTAGCGTCGGCTCGGTCTACGCCGACTTTTTCAAGGAAGCGTACTTCGACGATGTGTGTCCGCCCTCGTCGGCCATTCACCTGACGTTCCCGTCTGATCATAAGAAGGTAAAAGAGATCCGGCTTTCCTGGTTCGACGGAGGTATCCGGCCCCAGCTCCCCGAGGGTGTTGCCTACGAAGACGTGTTTCAAAGCATCGATGGTGGTATGCTGTTCATCGGTACCAAAGGCATGCTGACGGGCGGGCTGTTCGGTGGTAATCCGAAGCTGCTGCCCACGGCCAGGTTCGCCAATACCGCCTTGCCCACGCCCGAAAAACCCCTGGTCGAAGGCAAAACCGAAGGTCACCAGCAGCAGTGGGTAAAAGCCTGTAAGCAGGGCTACGGCGCCTATACCTCCTCATCGTTCGACGAGGCTGGCCCGCTCACCGAAACCGTACTGATGGGGAATCTGGCTACGCGCTCGTACCTGGCCCGCGAAGACGGTAAGTTCACTGGCCGGAAAAAACTCTTCTGGGACGGTAACGCCATGAAAATCACTAATTACGACTACGCCAACCAGTTTGTCAGACGCCAGTACAACGGCGGCTACACCCTCTAGCGACCAGCCCCGGGCTGGAAGCCGGTAATCAGCATCCAGCCCGGGCTGCTGAGCGTGCGCTCATGGGTAATCAGTGGCCAATTAGGTGCAGGTCCGTAAAGTAATAGGTCGACCGCTGTTCGGCGCCGGTGTCGGTTTGGTAGGTGTAGTGCTTCTCTACCGTCTCGCCGGTCTGGAAGCGGATAGGCTTGTTGAAGTACGGGGCCTGGTACACAAACGTATGGAACTCGCCGTTTTCGCCACAGGGATCGACCGTTGGGGGCAGGTCGCTGACAAAACGCCGGTCGAGCACCCGTCCGCAGAACGATGCGTCGAGATACTGGCTGTTGACGCTGACAACAACCGTCTCGAAGCCAGCCGCCCAGAACGTTTCGAGCAGCTGAAGCGACGACTGCTGCCAGAGTGGAAAAACGGCCGTCAGTGCCCAGCGGGCCAGTTGTAGCTCCCGCCACCGGCGTAAATCGTCCAGAAAAATATCCCCGAAGACGGCGTGCGTAATTCCCGTTTCGACCAGCGGAGCCAGAGCGAGCCCCATCTGCTCCTGGTAGCTGACCATACTGCTGTCTTCGGGCAGGAACAGTTTGGTCTGCGGCAGTCCGATCCGCCGGGCCTGCGCATCGAGCAGCGCTTCCGGTACGCCATGCATGGAAATACGACGATTGGCTGCGTTGAGCGTGGTCAGCAGCGTTTCGACCTGATACTGGCCGCTTTGCCGGACCTGCCACAGCGCCAGCGCCGAATCCTTACCACCACTCCAGTTCATCAGTGCCCGATTCATAGCAGCGGTTGTTTAACGGCCAGGGGCAAGCCGCTGACCATGAGTGTGACGGCGTCGGCCCGGCTGGCCACGTACTGGTTGGCCCAGCCCTGCAGATCGGTGAACGCCCGGCCCACGGCGGTTTCGGCATGAACGCCCATACCCAGTTCATTGGTGACGATGATAAACTGTCCGGGTAAGGTCAGCAGCGCGTCGATCTCCTGTTTGAACAGGGCCAGCGATTCGGTCACACCCTGTTGGGTATCTACGAAAAAATTGGTCAGCCAGAGCGTTACGCAATCGATCAGGACAACCCGGCTGGCCAGGGGTAACCGGCTAACGTGTCGGGGTTCTTCGAATACGGTCCATTCCGGGCCGCGGTCGTGCCGGTGGCGGTCGACGCGCCCGGCAAACTCATCGTCCCAGAGCTGGGCAGTGGCCACGTAGACCGGATCGGGGCTCCAGGCCCGGGCGAGTTGCTGGGCATACCGGCTCTTACCGCTGCGGGCTCCACCCGTAATCAGCTGTAGAAAAGTGGGTTGAGGTTGCATAAACCGGATGGATTTTGGCCTGCAACGCCGTTGGCACGCTGAACAGGTTGGGATGAAAACAAGACGCCAGCAGTTCGATGCCGTCGACGAGCGTAGCCGCCGAGGGCTGGGTGAACAGGTCGAAGTCGGCAACGTAAACGGCCTGGTCAACGACCGCCTGTAGCTCATTCCAGCCGGGCAGGTGCTCGAGCAGCGGAAACTCTTGGAGCGTTCGCTCGATGGTAAAGCCACAGGGCGCTACGACGAGGACTTCGGGGTCGTACCGGCGTACCTTTTCCCAGTTCGTCACGATGCTGTCGCCCGAGGGGTTGCCCAGCATGTCGATACCACCGGCATAGGCGATCTGGTGCGGAATCCAGTGGCCACAGTTGTAGATCGGCGCCATCCACTCCATAACCATGACCCGTTTGGGCAGGGCCCGGCTGGCCCGAAGCCGATCAACTACCACGTCGATGCGGCTACGCAGCTGCTGGAGGTAGGTATAGGCGGCTTCTTCGCGGCCCAGCGCCGAGGCAATGGTGATGGCCGAGTCGAAGACGTCGCTCAGGCTCTGGGGCGTCAGCGCCACGACGGTCGGCTGTTTCGGGAGCCGGTCCAGTACCGCCTGCGTGCATTTGGTGTCGATCTGACAAACTTCGCAGACATCCTGGGTGAAAATAACGTCGGGGGCAATGGCGTGCAGCGCTTCTTCTTCCACGTAATAGAGGCTACGCCCTTCGGCTTTCGAAGCCGAAAAAATGCGGTCTATCTCCTGGCTGCTGTAGTCGTGGCCTTCCAGTACGCATCGCACCAGAACAGGATGGTCGGCCCGGGCTAGTTCGGGGCATTCAAACGTAACCCCATGCAGCTGATCCTGCAGACCCATGTCGTAGATCATCTGGGTAGCGGCCGGCAAAAATGAACAGGCTTTCATCGTGAGTCGGAAAAGGCCGGTTCCCACTATAGGAACCGGCGAATGAGCTAACTAGTAGAGAACGGTCGCTATCAGGCCAGGGCCAGCCGGGGGTAGCGCGTTTGCAGCCACTCGAACCCGCCAAATAGGAGCGTACTATAGACGAGCGTACCGGCCAGGAAATTGCGCATGAACGGAAATCCCTGAACCAGACATTGCTGCCAGCCGGCCAGATCGCGGCTGAGCGGGAGCTGGGTGCGCAGGTCGATGCCGCCGGTGAGCCATACGCTGGTGTCGGCCAGTACCCAGTGCGAAACCGAAGCCACCAGGGCGGCCAGCAACACGTTCCGAATCGATACGGTCCGCAGCAGTACTTGCCCGTACCAGACCAGGAGCGCAAAGATGCCGTAGATCCAGTACCAGCCGTCATACATGATGCCGTACCGGCCCCCGAGCAGCGCCCCGTTGATAACCAGATCGCTGATCCATAACGTCAGCAGCGGCAGACCAAATGCTTTCCAGCGGTTGCTGAAGTATGAGCCGCCAAACAGGGCCATGGCGCCCAGCGGAGTGAAATGCGCCATCGGCGACCAGTCGGTCGAGTTGGCGATGCGCAGGGAGGCCGCCAGGCCAATGAACAGCAGCAGCACCAGCGAGCGGGGATTGAGGGGTTGTTTCATACGTACGAAGCGAAAAAATTACCAGGTAAATCGAATGCCCGCGTTGGCATTTCGGCCGCGGGTGTTATAGCCGTATATGTCAAAGTAAGTGGTGTTGAGGCTGTTTCGAACGTCGGCATAGAGCCGGAGGTAGGGCGTCAGCCTGCCTTCGGCGTAGAGATCGATAGTGGTATAGGCGGCCAGGGTTACGTTGTCGGTCCGGAAGGTTTCATCGTTATAGAACCGATCGGTACGCGCCCCCACCGACCGGCCCGCCACGCTGACAAACAGCCGGGGCGTCAGCTGGTAACCCAGGCTAATGTTGAACTGGGTTCTGGGCCGACGAAACAGGTTGTTGTAGGTGGTATCCCGGCCAGCTGCCCGGGTGGTAACGGCGCCCGTCAGCAGGGTCAGGTTACCCGTTACCGACAGTCGGTTGAACTGCGTCTGCGCTTCAAACTCCCAGCCGCGATCGTGCTGCCGGTCAAAATTGATGTACCGGCCAAAGGGAGCCGTATTCAGCGACTCGAAAAAGATAGCCTGCTGAATCTGTCGGTCGAAGTAAACGGCCCTGACCCAGGCGTTTCGGCTTTTGCTGAACACTTGCACGCCCACTTCTGTCGATCGGCTGCGCTCGGGGCGGAGCGCCTTGTTGCCGTAGGGCGAGAAGAGCTGGTAGAGGGTAGGCGCCCGGAATCCCGACGATGCATTGACAAATACCTTGATGCGGTTGGCCAGCAGATAGGAGGGGTTGATCGAATAGGTGAACACGTTGCCGTAGAGCGAGTTGCGGTTGTAACGTCCACCCAGCTCGACCGACAGGCCCCGGTAGGGCGTCACGATGGCGGTCGCATACAGGCCCAGCTGCCCGATCCGGGCGGTATCGGCGCCGATCGGGGGGGCTTCGTAGAGGCCGAACGAACTAATAGACCGGTACGTCTGATCGGTATTGCTGAACCGGTAGTCGGCGCCGGTCAGCAGCTCGCCCCAGCGCCCCACGGTCAGGGTGTGGTAGGCTTCGGCAAAATGGGCCAGCCCGCCATAAGCCTGCTCCGAATACCGCTCCGACGCGTTGGGTTCGATAACCGTCGAGTCATTGCGGTAGGTACGGCGGCTGTCGCTCAGGCCGTAGTTGACCGTCAGTCTGCCGTGGTTATGCCGGTAGTCGAAGCCCGTAGCCAGCTGCTTAAACTGATTGTGATAGGTGAAGTCTTTCTCATCGGCAAAGGCACCGGCATCCAGATCGGCCGAATAGGCGGTTGTGATGCCGCGCAGTTTCCAGCTCAACCGGGGACTGACCTGCCAGTTCAGGTTGGCCAGCACTGCGTTTTGCCGGTAGCCGTCGGGGTCGAAAGCCTGCTGGCCGGTAGGGTCTGTAGCGGCCGAAAACCCCGCCGACGACAGCCGGGTGTACTGAACGGCGTACGACAGCTTGTCGGTCTGGCCGGTCAGGCCCAGCGTTCCGCGAAATGTCTGGTAGGTGCCATAGTTCAGCGAGGCCGTCACGCCCAGCGGTTTCCGGGCGTCTGCTTCGGGGCGGGCCTGTCGGGTCGAGATGCTGATGACTCCCGCTACGGCGTCGGCCCCGTAGAGGGTAGACTGAGCGCCCCGTAAAATCTCGATACGCTCGCATTCGCCCACCGTCAGTAGGTTCAGATCGAAGGTATTGGCCGTGCCCGACGGGTCGTAGACCGGAAGGCCATCGAGCAGAATAAGGGTGTTTCCGGCCGACGCCCCCCGCAGGTAGATGTCGGGGTTGGTACCCAGCGGACCGTTGGCGCCAACAATCTGCAGGCCGGCCTGCCGCGTCAGCAGCTCGCTCACCGACTGGGTGGCGTAGCGCTGCAGCACCGAGTCGGGTAGTACCGTTACGACTTTGCCCGTCTGGGATAGTTTCTTCCCGATGCGGTTGGCCGAAACGGTGACCGCGTCCAGTTGCAGGGCGCGCGCTAGGGGGGGAGTGGGGTTGTCCTGCGCCAGGGCGGGCAGGGCGGATGCGGCCCATACGGCCGCCATCAGGGTGGTAAACTTGCTCATCATTAATCGAATGGATTAAGTAATGAGCCGTCGGAAAGAGAAAATAAAAGACAGACGGGCCAAACGCCCATCGGTGACCGCCGGGCGGCCACGCCATTCTACCGAAAAACGTCTTTCATTCCCGGCTTTTTACCCGAAAGCTCGATCATGAATGCGTTGGCGGCAGGTCTTCTGGCTTGTTCTACCGGCAACGCCTTCCCGCTGGTGGCAGTGGCTTGTTGTTGTCGGCCTGGTACTAGAACTTACAGCTACGGGTATAGCCCCGGTTTTGCACCGGTGTTCCCTTTTAATTGCCCTTGTTGAGGGGGCAAACCGTAAACGTGGCCCAAAAATAAACACAGAAACGGTATTTGCCGGGTTTTATCCGATAAATACCGTTTCTTCTATAGACAATAAACTTCCGTACGCCGAACTACAGCAGCTTATCGAGCTGGATCGGCAGGTCGTGAATGCGCTTGCCGGTGGCGTGAAAAACGGCGTTGGCAATGGCGGCAGGCATGGCTACCAGTCCCACTTCACCCACCCCTTTTACCCCAAGCGGATTCACGATGTCATCAACTTCTTCGACAAAAATGACGTCGAGGTCGCGAACGTCGGCGCAGACGGGAATGTGGTATTCGGCCAGGTTGTGGTTCATGTACCGGCCGTAGCGATGGTCCATGATGCTTTCTTCCTGCAGGGCCGAGCTGATGCCCCACACCATGCCGCCAATGATCTGGCTGCGGGCCGTTTTGGGGTTCAGAATCCGACCGGCCGCTACCGCGCTTACCGCCCGCGTAACCACTACCGTTCCGAAATCTTCGTCGACTTCTACTTCGACAAAAGCGGCTGCGTGTGCGCTACGCGAATAGTCTTTCTGTTTGAGCACGTTTGGCAGCGAGGTGCCTGTTTCGCTGATGGCCCGGCCGCCATTCTGGTCTACGATAGCCTGCAGCGAAACCGATAAACTGGGGTCACGCCGGAGCCGGATGTGGCTGCTGGCAAAGAACACATCGTCGAAGTCGGCACCGGCCAGGGGGGAGCCGGGCATCTTTCTGGCCAGTTTGAAAAGCTTTTTGGCCAGCGCTTCGCAGGTGACCTTTACCGCCGACCCTACCGTAGCTGCGGTCCACGACCCGCCCTGAATGGGGGCCAATGGCATATCGGTATCGCCGAGCCGGAAGATGACGTTTTCCAGAGGCATGCCGAGCAGTTCGGCCGCAATCTGGGTCATAATCGTATAGGTGCCGGTGCCGATGTCGGCGGTAGCGCTGCTGACGCGCAGTTTTCCGTTCACGGTCAGTACGGCCTCGGCGCGGGCGGGCACCTGGCTGGCGTCCCAGATACCGGTAGCCATGCCCCAGCCGATGAGCGTATGGCCCCGACGCATGGAGCGGGGTTCGGGTGTA
This sequence comes from Spirosoma lacussanchae, assembly GCF_005870035.1. Classification (GTDB taxonomy): domain Bacteria; phylum Bacteroidota; class Bacteroidia; order Cytophagales; family Spirosomataceae; genus Spirosoma; species Spirosoma lacussanchae. Next base: position 244,682 of record NZ_SWJG01000001.1, read on the forward strand.
CGGTTGCTCCAGCCAAATCGTTCGGCTCCCTGGGTAAAGCAGGCCCGCAGTTCTTTACTGGAGTAGGGTTTGTCTTTTTCGGTCCAGTCCTTTTCCGAATAGTTTTTGAACCGGAAGTCGAGCGGGTCGATACCGGCCTTATAGGCGAGTTCGTCGATGGCGCATTCGATGGCGTGAACCCCCGTTACGCCACCCGGTGCGCGCATATCGAGGGGCGAATACATGTCCAGCGACTTCAGCTTGTAGCTCAGCGTTGAGTTGGGGCAGTCGTAGAGCTTACCGGTCCAGTTGACCACGGTTTCGGTATAATCTTCAAACTGCGACGTTTCGGCAATGGCTTCGTGCTCTACCGCGGCCAGCTTACCGTCTGAATCGGCGGCCAGCCGGATGTTCTGTACGGTGGCGGGGCGATGACCGAAGCTCCACATCTGCTGGCGGGTCAGGGATACCCGAACCGAGCGTTTCAGCGCGCGGGCCGCCATAACGGCCAGAAACAGCTGATACTGCGGCCGTAGCCCCGACCCGAACCCACCCCCGACATAGGGCGATACGACCCGCACCTGATCGAACGACAGGTTAAACGCCTGCGTCACGTAGAGCTGGCTGTTGGTAGCGCCCTGCGTTTTGTCGTAGATCGTGAGCTTGCCGTTGCGGCCGTACTCTACCGTGGTGGCAAACATCTCCATGGGGTTGTGATGCTGCATACCATGAATGTACCGGGCCGACATGCTGACCGGCGCATTGGCGTAGGCGGCTGCTGAATTGCCCCGGGGTTTGGGCGGCAGCGGTTTGAACACATTGGCCACGCCCGACTCCGGGTCGCGGGCTTCGTGCAGGTGCTTGAGCAGGTCTGTTTCGCAGGGTTCAGCGTCGTAGTCGACTTCAATCAGCGTGGCGGCATAGCGGGCCACCTCGAAGGTGTCGGCCACTACCAGCGCGATGGGCTGACCATTGTATTTCACCTGATCGTCGTGCAGCGGCCGGAAAGGCGAACCCGGTGGGGAATCCTGGTCTTTGTAGCTCATGTCGAACCAGGCCGTTTTGGGGCGGTTCTTATGGGTGAAGACCTCCAGAACGCCCTCCAGGGCCAGTGCTTTGGTGGTATCGATGCGGGTAATGGTGCCTTTGGTGATGGTGCTCGACACGACGACGCCGTAGGTCAGGTCAGGCACGTTGAATTCAGCGGCATATTTAGCCTGCCCGGTCACTTTTTCAGGGCCATCGACGCGGCTTATGGGTTTTCCGATCATACAATAAAGAGTCAATTAATGATTTGTTGGGCGTATGGGTACATCTCCATTAGTGGTCAAAGACCCTGAGGGTGGATGAACCCGCGTGGCGATTTACCACCGTCAGGGGCTCCGACCACTGACGGGGTATTGGCAGATCATTCACCCCGTTACTGATCAAAGACCCTACCGGTGGTACAGGCCATTATTCCTGCGTGTTATCAGCCAATCCGCTTTTCAGAACGGCCCGGACGATGGCGCGATGGGCCAACTCTATTTTGAAGTCGTTATGACCGTAACCCCGGGCACCGGCCAGCAGCGCGTCGGCCACGGGACGGATCGTTTCGGGCGAAAGCGTTTTGCCAGCCAGCAGCTGCTCGGCCTCGGACTTACGCCAGGGCTTATGGGCCACTCCGCCGAGGGCAATGCGGGCGTCGCGCACAACGTCGCCGTCCATCTCCAGCCCTACAGCCACCGATACGAGGGCGAAGGCATAGGACGACCGGTCGCGCACTTTTATATATGTATAATGATCCGGAAACCCGCGTACGGGCAAATCGATGGCGGTGACGACTTCGCCGGGCTGGGTCGTATTGTCGCGCCAGGGCTCGGCACCGGGTAGCCGGTGAAAGTCAGCCATAGGAATGCTCCGGTCGCCGTTAGGACCGGTAACCTGCACTACGGCTTCAAGTGCGGTCAGGGCTACGGCCATGTCGGAGGGGTACGTGGCCACACAGGACGACTGGCCGTTGGTGTCGTCGGTGGTACCCAGGATGGCGTGGATTCGGTTGTAGCCCCCATAAGCCGCGCAGCCGCCCGGTCCGTTGTTGGTAGCGGCCCGTTTGTTACACGGCATGGAGGTGTCGTAGAAGTAATAGCAGCGGGTTCGCTGAAAGAGATTGCCGCCGTTCGTGGCCATATTCCGCAACTGGGGCGAAGCACCGGCCAGGATCGTCTGCGACAGTAACGGATACCGCTGCTCAACCAGTGGATGATAGGCCGTGTCGGCGTTGGTGACGAGAGCACCCAGCCGCAGACCGCCATCGGGTAGTTCGTCGATGGTGCTGAACGGAAGCCGGTTGATGTCGATAAGCTGGGCGGGCCGCTCCACGTTCTCCTTCATCAGGTCGATGAGGTTGGTGCCGCCTGCAATGATCCGGCTTCGGCTGCTCCCGGCCAGCTCGTCGACCGTATCCGCCAGCGATGACGGCCGGCTATAGGCAAATGGGTTCATAAGTATGCTGAGTTTGTGTGTACGGTATATCGCTTATCTGACAAGTGGTCGGTGTTTATCACTCTGGCCCGTGCGGTCGGCGCCCTGATCCTCACGGATCGCTCATGCGTCAGCAACGCCATCCGGTCAGGAGACGCAAGAGGTTGCGTCTCTACAACACCACCGCGCGTCAGCAAAAACCATCCGGACTACGACACGTCCCGGACCACGGACCACGGTGACACAGCGCCGACCGCATGGACTACGGTCTTACCGTTCTTTTTTCATTACTTCCTGAATAGCATCGACGATGTGGGGATAGGCTCCGCACCGGCAGAGGTTGCCGCTCATCAGCTCGCGAATCTGATCGGCTTTATTTTCGACTTTGCCTTCGTTCAGCATACCAACCGCCGAACAGATCTGACCGGGCGTGCAGTAGCCGCACTGAAAGGCGTCATGGTCGATAAACGCCTGTTGCAGTGGATGAAACTGACCTGTGGCGGAGTCGGCTAAGCCCTCGATGGTGGTGATGGCATGGTCTTCGTGCATGACCGCCAGGGTCAGGCAGGAGTTCACCCGCTTTCCGTCGATCAGTACCGTACAGGCCCCGCACTGGCCGTGGTCGCAGCCTTTTTTGGTGCCGGTCAGGTTGGCGTATTCGCGGAGGGCGTCGAGAAGGGTTGTCCAGGGGGCTAGTCTGAACTGCCGTTTTTGGCCATTGATAGTCAGTTCAATAGGCTGGGTTGCGGGCAGGGCGTCGGGCGCGTTGGCCACGGGCAGCGTTTCCGTTAGCATAGGTATTGCGTAGTCGGGTTGATACCTATCAAACCAGCGTAGCCCCGAATGAACACGGGTATATTATTGTGCGGGACATATTAGCGCCGGGCAACGCTAAAATCCAACACAAGTCCGGGGCTGCGTGTTGTAGGGTAAGGGGCTCCGGTTCGCTGGCCCCCTCCTCAACGGTTGTTTAACAGACTCAACATTATGTATAACCCGGTCTCTACGTACCGCTTTCAGTTCAACAGCACCTTTACACTCAGCAAGCTCGACCGGCTTTTGCCTTACCTCAAAGCCCTGGGTATCAAAACTATATATGGATCGCCGATCTACGTATCGACTCCGCAGAGTTCGCACGGGTACGATGCCGTGGACCCCACTCGCATCAATCCCGAAATAGGCACGGAAGAGGAGTTGCGCGCTATCAGCGAGCGGCTTCGGGCGGCCGGCATGGGCTGGTTTCAGGACATCGTACCCAACCACATGGCCTACCATCCGACCAACGAATGGCTGATGGACATGCTGGAGAAAGGCAGTATGTCGCGCTACGCCCGCTTTTTCGAAACATCGCTGAGCAGTTCGTTCTTTCGGGGTCGTATCGAAGCGCCTTTTCTGCCCGGCCCGCTCGATCAGAGCATTGCCGACGGGGCACTGACGCTGGCCTACATCGACGATCGGCTGGTGTTGCAGGTGCAGGGTAACACCCTGCCACTTAATCCGGGGGGCTATGCGAAAGTCATACAGGCTGGCGCGGGTGAGCCCAATACAGCCCTGCATCAGTTGCTCGAACTGATTGATCAGTTGAAACATACCGACGAACCGGAAGCCTACGCGGTGGCCTGGGAGGAGTTCCGGCAGCAGCTGGTGGCGCTGATGAAAAATGAAGCCACGGCGACCTATGTGCAGTCGGCTATCGATCACATCAACGAATCGCCGGAGTTAATGACCGACCTGGCCACCAGCCAGTATTATCAGTTCCGGACCGAACCGGAGACGCGCCGGGAGATGAACTACCGACGGTTTTTCACGGTCAACGGGCTGATCTGTCTCAACATGCGCGATCAGGCTGTCTTCGATGCGTATCATGCGCTCACCAAGCGACTGGTCGATGAGGGCCTGTTTCAGGGACTGCGGGTCGACCATGTGGATGGACTCTACGACCCGACGCAATACCTCGACCGGCTGCGGGAGCGGATGGGGCCTGAAACCTACCTGATTGTCGAGAAAATCCTGCAGGCCGACGAAGACATGCCCCACCACTGGCCCATTGAAGGGGCATCGGGCTACGAGTTTCTGGCCATGGTCAACAACCTCCTGACCGACACCCGCAGCGAACCCGCTTTCCGGGCGTTTTACCGGCAGTTGGTCGGCAACGAAACGTCGGTACACGATCAGGTTCGGGACCGCAAGGCGTTTTTTCTGGCGCAGTACATGGGCGGAGAGCTCGATAACCTGTACCATTATTTCCGGTCGCTGAACCTGGTTGACGAGGAGTCCCTGGCTCAGCTGCGCGAGGGCCAGCTGAAACAAACCATCGGGGAGGTACTGGTACGCTGCCCCGTTTACCGCTATTATGGCAACCAGTTACCCCTGCCTGCCGAAGAAGCCGACGCCTTACGCGCCATACTGGCCGAAATACTGGAGAAGCGGCCCGAACTGACTGATGCTGCCGCGTTACTCGACGATGTATTGCTGACCCGCCCCCAAACCGCCGACGCGGATTATAACGGGCGGGCCCGGCGGTTCTACCAGCGATTGATGCAGTTTTCGAGTCCGCTCATGGCCAAGGGCGTTGAAGACACGCTGCTCTATACCTACAACGCGTTTGTGGGCCATAACGAAGTGGGCGACGCGCCCGAGCGGCACGGTATGCGGCCCGATGCCTTTCATCAACTCATGCAGCACCGGCAGCAGCACTGGCCGCTGGCCATGAACACGACCACGACCCACGATACCAAACGGGGCGAAGACGTGCGCGCCCGGCTCAACGTATTGACCGATCTGTCGGACGAATGGCTGGCCGAGGTGCAGCACTGGCTGGATATACTGGCCGAAACCAACCCAGGCACCGATGCGTATGCCGGTGTGCCCGATGCAAACGATGCGTACTTCATGCTCCAAAACATGATTGGCGGCTATCCCATGCCCGGCCAGCACGACGACGATTTTCAGAATCGCTTTGGGTTGTACATGGAAAAGGCGCTTCAGGAAGCCAAACGCCATACGTCGGGCTGGACGGTTGAGGAGACCTACCACGAGGGAATCCGGCGGTTTATCGACCGGATGTTCGATCAGCAGGGCGCGTTTTGGCAGCGGTTCGAGCCGTTCCACCGGCGCGTGGCCGACCTGGGGGTACTTAACTCACTGGTCCAGACTACGCTGAAATGTACCTGCCCGGGGGTGCCGGATGTGTACCAGGGCGCCGAAAACTGGGATTTGAGTCTGGTCGATCCCGACAACCGCCGACCCATCGATTTCGACCGGAGGCTGAGGTTCCTCGACGCGCTTGGTGAACCTGACTCCGCCGACTGGGCTGACCTTTGGGCCAACCGGTTCGACAGCCGCATCAAGCTGGCGCTGCTCCGCACCCTGCTGCATCTCCGGCGTGAGTACGAAACGCTGTTTGCCGAGGGGGCCTATCGGCCGCTGACCGTAGCGGGTACGCATAGTGACCACGTGCTGGCTTTTGCGCGGCAGCTGGGTGACGACTGGTGTGTGGTTGTCGTGCCGCTGCACGTAGGTCAGCTGGTTCGGCAACAGCAGCAACCCGATGCCCGGCTGCTCGACTGGCAGGATACCCGCATCACCCTGCCTGACGACGCGCCCTCTACCTGGACGAGCCGCCTGACGGGCGAGTCTGTATCGGAGCTATCCCTGCAAACCCTGTTCCGCGCCCTGCCCATATCGGTGTTGACATCGTAGGGGCCGTGTCGCCGTGACGACGGACCGGTCTCTACAGGGAATCCGATAAAAATTAGGGGCCTTTCTGTCATACTGTGCCGCAATCTGCGTTATTTCGCAGACAGTCAACTTTATCCACCCCCAATGGTAGGTATTATCATGGGCAGCCTCTCCGATCGAAACGTGATGCAGGAGGCCGCCGACATTCTAAACACCCTGGGCGTTGCTTACGAAATGGACATCGTTTCGGCCCATCGCACGCCCGAAAAAATGGTCGACTACGCCCAGAGCGCCCGGGACCGCGGGCTGCGTGTGATTATTGCCGGGGCGGGTGGGGCTGCTCACCTGCCCGGTATGGTGGCGTCGCTGACCACCCTGCCCGTTATTGGTGTGCCGGTCAAATCGAGTAACTCCATCGATGGCTGGGATTCGGTATTGTCGATTCTACAGATGCCCGCGGGTGTTCCGGTAGCGACAATGGCCCTCAACGGGGCCCGCAACGCCGGTATTCTGGCTGCGCAGATCATCGGTACCGCCGACGATACGGTGGCGCAGAACCTGGCCCGGTTTAAGGAAGAGCTGAAAGCAAAAGTGGCTGAAATGAGCCAGGAGCTGCTGACAACCAAGTGAAAAGTAACAAGGCTATGGAAGAACAACCCAAAAATCCCCGGCCTACGGGCAGTAACAGTTTACCGGCGCTGACTCTGGTCGTGCTGGTGGGGCTGATTGCTGCCTTGCTGTACGTAGGCTACGATTATTTTGTCGATAACACCGACGGCTCCGACGAGCTGACCAATGTGGCGCTGGACACGACCTCGCAGCAGCCCCTGGCGCAAACCGATCCGGACATGCTGATGGCTCCCGAAGAAGTCGACACCTCGTCGCAGCCCGCACCGGTCGACCTGTCGCAGGCTGAACCGCCCGCCGGGGTGGCCGATGCCAGCGCCCAGCCCGAAGAAGTGGCCGAAGACAACCGCGAAACCACGGCTGGCAAACCCGCTCCGGCCGACGAGAAGCCGGTAGCCGCTGCGCCGAAGCCCGAAAAGCCGGTCGAAAAGCCGAAAGAGGTAGAGAAGCCCAAAGAAGAGAAAAAGGCAGAAAAACCGAAGTCCGAAGTAGCCGCCGTGGAGAAGCCTAACGTGAAACCCGGGGGCGTTACCAATACGCATACCGTCGGGTCGGGTGAGACGTTCTATGGGGTGGCTAACCGCTACAATATGAAGATCAACACCCTGAAAGAGCTGAACCCGGGCGTTACGGAGCAGCAGATCAAGGCTGGCGTGACCAAACTGAATGTGAAAGTCATGGCCGTTCATACGGTCGGGCCGGGCGATGTGCTGCGGGTGGTGGCGCAGAAATACGGCGTCAGCAAGGAAGCCCTCATGCGGGCCAACCGAAAAGACAAGGACATAGCCACCCGGGGTGAGAAACTGATTATCCCCTTCCCCGAAAAACAGTAACGATAGGCGGCCATTGGTCGCCTATTTTCGTTCGTAGACGAGGCCAGCCGTGAAACGCAGGTCGTTATTCTGACGGCCGGGGGCCACGACGCTCTCGTAGGCATTGGCCAGCGACGAGCGCAGACTGATAACGGTATTCAGCTTGATAGACAGGCTCAGGCTGGCATTCCAGCGAACGTTCCGCTGGTTGAGGGCAGGCTGATAAAACGCCGTATGGGTCAGGGTCCAGCGGTCGCTCCCGAAGGTATACTCGCCAAACAGCCGCGCCGAATTTCGGATGACGTTGATGTTGGCCAGTTCGACAAAATTGGTGTACTCCTGCAGCACCACATTGGTAACCGACAGATAAGCCCGTTTGCGGTCAACGAGTTTGTAGCCTGCCCCGCCCGCTATGGTCCAGCGGTGGCTGATCTGCCGCAGGTTACTGCGCTCATAAGAGCCGAAGGCCAGGTAGTACAGCCGTTTTTCGGGTCGGTACGTAGCCCGGAAATCGCCGAACCATTCGCGCTCGGCCAGGATGCCGTTCTGCCGACCGTACACGAACGAGGGGGTGGTCGATAGTTTGAACAGATTGCTCAGCTGATAATCGACAGCGCCCGCCAGCTGCACCAGCGCCCGGTTGATGTTGCCGGCCGTAAGGGTCCCGTCGGCCGCCAGCCGATACCGGAAAATCCGGGTAGCCGGTTTGGCAGTGGCTGGGGCAGGCGTTTGGGCCAGCGTGCTGTCGGTCTGAACCGAATCGGCGGTGGCCTGGGTACTGTCGGGCGTAGAGGGGCGAAGCGGGTCGGGCTGTTCCACAATCTGGGCCAGAGTCAGGATCGGACTCAATAGAAAAACAAGCAGGAGAAGCAGATAATGACGTTTTTTCACAACGGAAGCCAATGGTACAGGCCGCAACTTAGGAAAAAAGGATAAATTCAGCCGGTAAAACCTATCGACTGAAGATTCAGCACTAACCCTATTCGTTATGACCCGCTGGGGAATTCTGGGACCCGGGCGCATCGCCCACAAATTTGCGCAGGACCTGCTAACCGTACCCGACGCACAACTCTACGCCGTAGCGTCTACCGATCAGCAGCGGGCCGATGCCTTTGCCGCACAGTATGGCGCTCCGCATGCACTCGATAGCTACGAAGGCCTGCTGACGTTACCCGATCTGGATGTGGTCTACGTGGCTACCCCCCACGTCAAACACTATGAAAACGTGATGATGCTGCTCAACGGGGGCATCTCTGTGCTGGGCGAGAAGCCGTTTGCGATGAACAGCCAGCAGGTGCAGACGATGGTCGAAACGGCCCGGTCGAAGTCGGTATTTCTGATGGAAGCGTTGTGGAGCCGGTTCATGCCGGTCCTGCTGCGGGCCAAACAACTCGCCGACGACGGCGCCATCGGAACGGTTACGGGCGTGCGGGCCGATTTCGGCTTTGCGGCTCCGTTCACGCCCGAGGGTCGGCTGTACAACAAGGCGCTGGGGGGCGGCTCGCTGCTCGATATCGGTATTTATCCGCTCTTCTGGTCGTACCTGATTCTGGGTATGCCGGCTTCCATTAAAGCCTCGGCCACGTTCGGGACAACCGGCGTTGACGAACAATGCGGCATGGTACTGACCTACCCCAACGGCGAACTGGCTCTGCTGGATAGCACCCTGCGTACCAAAACGCCCTGCGAAGCGTTCATCCACGGTACCGACGGGCAGATTCGCGTACACGGCCGCTGGCACGAGACCGAGGGGCTCACGCTGGTGCGGAACGGCCACGAACCCGAAACGTTTACAGCTACCCGTTCGACCTTCGGCTACGAGTACGAGGCCCAGCACGTGATGCAGTGTCTGCGCGACGGCCGCACCGAAAGTCCCCTCTGGTCGCTGACCGACAGCCTGAACCTGATGAGCCTGCTGGACAGCGTTCGGGCCGAGGCTGGTATAGTTTACGAATAACATCTGGTCTCTACTCAACCCATTTTCATGCTCCGTCTATTCTCTCTGTTCGTGGTCCTGCTGGCTTCGTGGCCCGCGCTGGCTCAGTCCTGGAAACCGTATCACGAACTCGGTGACCTGTACCCATCCTATGCCATAGCGGTGGCGAACCTGGTCCCTGACGGCGACAAACGGGCCTACTCGCTGGGCGATCCGAACGGGTTTATGGGCATTACCCTGACCACGAGCCAGCCCAACACGAAGGTGCGGCTGGAACTCCGCTGCGACGATGTCCTGAACCTGTTCGCACCCGTAGTGCTGGAAGTTACGGCCCCCGAAGCAGGCCAGGAGTACCTGATAACCCCCCTGATCCCGTTCAGCCCCAGCCGGCTGGCCACGCTGCGGCAGGCTACAACGACCTATGTTACCTACAACGTTATCATCAACGATCAGCCCCAGCCGCCCCGTACCGAACGGCTCCGCGTCCGGTCTATCAACGACTGTCCGTTTGCGGTAGTCAGCGACGACGATGAGCTGGCGATCGACTTCATGTTTGCGGCTTATGTGAACGAAGACCACCCCTGGATTCAGGAACTCCTGCAGGAAGCCCTGCGTAAAAAATACGTCGATGCGTTTGTTGGCTACCAGGCCGGACCGAGTGCCGTTTACCGGCAGGTGGCGGCCATCTGGCGGGTGTTGCAGGAGCGGGGTATTCGGTATAGCAGCAGTCCGGCGGTCGTTCCGGTGCAGCATGGGGTTGCCTCGCAGCCGGTTCGGCTCATCGACGACATGGCGCAGTATACCCAGGCCAACTGTGCCGACGGCTGTGTTTTGCTGGCGTCGGTGCTGCGTCGGGTGGGGCTGAACCCCACGCTGGTGGTGGTGCCGGGGCACATGTTTCTCGGCTTCGACCTCGACGATGACGGTGAGCAGCAGGCGTATCTGGAAACGACGCTCCTGGGAGCCGACACCCGCCGAACCGCCATCCAGAACAAGGCGCTCTATAAAACCCTGCTGAACGGCCAGACCACGCTGGGCGCGCAACTAGCCATGAAGTCGTTCGTAGCGGCTGTCGAAACCGGCAACCGCACGTTTGTCAGCCACCAGGATGCTATCGAGAATGAAGAAATCGGCTATGCGCTGGTCGATATAGGGGTAGCGCGGGCGGCCGGTATCGTACCCATTACCTACGTGGCTCCGAAGTAGTTGATGGTTAGCTGAAAATCAACAGGATGTACATAAAAACAGCCGGGCTAGAAGCCTGGCTGTTTCCGTTAACACCCCAATATCAGTTCACACTGATGGTCCTACACTTTTCTTTTAGCCTTACCTGTTTTGTTGTGGGAGCAAAGGTGCATAACAAGCGTAAGAGGGAAATTAGGAGATGGTTAGAAAACGATTAGAAATTACTGGCACTGGCCCATAAGCCGCTGAAAATAACGGTTGACTGGCTGCTTTTTCCTGTTCATCGGAGAAAGGGTTGAGTGCAGGGGGGGCGTTGGACAACTTTGTTCCACCAAACAACGACTACTCATGACAACACCCCCACGCATCCTCTTTGCCACCATGCCGATGGATGGCCATTTCAGCCCCCTGACGGGCCTTGCCGTTCACCTTCGTGAACTGGGCTACGACGTACGCTGGTACGTAGGCGGTCACTACGGCGACAAGGTGAAGAAACTAGGCCTGCATCACTACCAACCCGTTCGGGCCAAAACCGTCAACCAGGAAAACCTCGAAGCCCTGTTTCCCGAACGATCGGCCATCAAAGGCACCGTAGCCCGCCTGCGCTTCGATATCAGCCAGGTGTTTCTGCTGCGCGTACCCGAGTTTATCGACGACCTGCGTGAGATTCACGCCCGCTGGCCGTTCGACCTGATCGTTCATGACGTGGCCTTCATGGCAGGGTCGTTCCTTCAGGAGCTGTTGCCGGTCAAAGCCGTTGCCGTTGGGGTGGTGCCACTGGCCGAATCGGACGAGCTGGTGCCGCCTTCGGGTATGGGCAAGTTACCCGCCAAAGGAATGGTGGGGCGCTGGCTGCAGAGTTTGTCGCGGTTTGTTGTACAACGGATTCTGTTCAAGCCCTGCAACGACCTGCACAACGAGCTGCGCCAACAGTATGGGTTGCAGCCGGTGCCGGGCTTCATGTTCGACACCATGGTTCGGTCGGCCGATCTGTACCTGCAGAGCGGGGTGCCGGGTTTCGAGTTTCCGCGCAAACGCATCAGCCCGAACGTTCGGTTCGTGGGGCCGCTGCTGCCTTACAGTTCGGGTCGGAAACAGCCGTTCGAGTATGCCGCCAAAGCGCTAAGCTACAAGCAGGTTGTGCTGGTGACGCAGGGTACCGTAGAACGAAACGTAGAGAAAATCCTCGTTCCGGCGCTGGAAGCATTCAGGACCGATCCGTCAACGCTGGTCATTGCCACAACGGGCGGCTCGCAGACCGACGAACTCCGTCGTCGATTTCCGCAGGACAACCTCATCATCGACGATTTCATCGACTTCAACGCCGTCATGCCCTATGTGCATGTATACGTGACCAATGGCGGCTACGGGGGCGTTATGCTGGCGCTGCAACACCAGCTGCCGGTCGTGGTGGCCGGGGTTCACGAAGGCAAAAATGAAATCGCGGCCCGCATCGATTACTGCCAGGTCGGAATTGATCTGAAGACCGAAACGCCCACCTCGGCTCAGATTCAGAAGGCGGTTCATACGGTGCTGGCCGATGGGCACTACCGCCAGGCCGTACATAAGCTGGGCCTTGAGTTTAGCGCCTACCAGCCCAACCAGCTGGCTACTCAGTACATCCAGGCGCTGACCGGGACCCCAGCCGAATCGGCTACGCTGATTAGCTACTAGTTTCTGTCTGGGTCAACGATCCTCTTTCACCTGAAAACCATGAAAAAACTGCTCAAACTAACCGGTCTGCTGCTAGGCGGGCTGCTGCTGATGGTAGCGGGCTTCTGCGTCTACGTAGCTCTGTCGGGCGTACCAACCTACGATCCGCCAACGATTCCGGAGCTATCCGTCGAGCGTACGCCGGCGCGCATTGCCCGGGGCGAGGTGATAGCCCAGATTCAGTGCGCGGCCTGCCATGCCGACCGCGACAACCGGCTCACGGGCAAACACATGGCCGATGTGCCGGCTTTGTTCGGGAAAATCTACACCAAAAATATTACCCAGGACAAACAGAAAGGCATCGGTAGCTGGACCGACGGTGAGATCCTCTACTTCCTGCGGACGGGCGTTCGGCGCGACGGTTCCTTTGCACCCATCATGCCGCAGTACCCCAACATGGCCGACGAAGACCTGAAGGCGGTGGTGGCCTGGCTGCGCTCAGACCGGTTCTCGGTGCAACCGTCGAGCCAGGAAGCGCCCCCTTCCGAACTGAGCTTCGTCTCGAAACTGCTGACCCATACGCTGATGAAACCGCTGCCGTATCCGCAGCAGCTGATCGCTTTCCCCGACAGCACAAACCCCATTGCGCTGGGGCGCTATACGGCCGATGCCATCGGCGACTGTTACGCCTGCCATTCGGGTGATCTGATCGATCAGGATAAAGTACATCCCGAAAAAACCAAGGGATATTACGGGGGCGGTATCGAGATGACCGGCGACGGGGGACAACCAATTATAACGGCCAATCTGACAGCCGATCAGAAAACCGGCGCCGTGGCCAAGTATACCAAAGAGCAGTTTATCCGGATGGTAAAAGCCGGGGTTCGTCCCGACGGAAGCGTAATCAGATACCCGATGGAGCCCAAGCCGATGCTGTCGGACCGGGAAGTTGGGGCTATCTACGAGTACCTGAAAACGGTGCCTAAAATCCAGAACGATATCGCCCGGAAAAACGCGGAATTGCAGCTGGCGAAGAAGTAAACGAGTCGCGTCTGTTCAAACCCGCTATGATTCAGTTCATGGCGGGCTTTTTCCGTTTCGGCGGGTCGGGTATTGGGCCTGCGCCCGCCACCGCCCACTTTTGCAACAACCCAAACAACATCTACCCATGACACCCCGCACTAAGAACCTGCTGCTGCTGGCTGGCGCTACGCTCTGGCTGGCGACCCGCCCCGCTGACGTACTGACCGAGCTGAAACTGACCACCGAAGCGGTACACGATCAAACATTTTATCAGCTAACGACCGAAGCCGCTTCTGTCGATCTGCCCTACGAAGCCCGTCAGGCTGGCAAACGGCTGTCGGTCAGTGCCCGAACTTCGGCGGTTCGGGCCATGGGTGCTGTGGTTCGTACCTACGTTCAGTCGGCGGTGTTCCGGAGCCGCTACGACCGCTGGCTACAGGAGCAGTATCAGGTCAGCGATCAGCAGACGGCCGACGCTCGCCAAACGGAACAGACGTCTATGGCCGATGTGCGCGCCCTGGCCGACCAGCAGGTAACACAAACCAACGCGACCTTTGCCCAGATGCCACCGGCTACGCTGGCCATGATGCTTCAGCAGCAGATGATTCAGCTGCAGCAGCAGGTTGCCGATGCCGATGCACCCGCCAAAGCCGCCCTGACCCGCGACCTGATGGTCCTGCGACAATTACAGCCGCTGGCAACTACCAAACCGGCCGAGTTTAAAACGCAGTATATGGCTTTCCTGAACCGATATATGGCCCGCCAGATGAGACACGGGCTGGACAACGAAGAAACGCGCCTGGCCGACAGCAAAGCCAAAGCCGCCGAATACCGCAGCCGTCTGGCCCAGTACCAGGCCAACGCCAATCCCAACCAGCTTCTCAAAAAGCGGCTGGCGGCATTCGTTGCCCTGGCCGAGTCGGTAGATTTTGACGCGAAGGTCAGCCGGCAGGGCGATAAACTGGAATTTGTCCGGGCCGACTACCGACAGCAGTCTGACGACTGGAAACTGCTCTACCGGATTGGTCGCGAGCCGGTGATGGCTGCCCGCGATATGGCACGAGCCTGGCTGAAGGAGTTGTCGTGAGGGACCGACTCCGTTTCTATTTGCTCTCCTTTCGGTCTGCAGACCGAAAGGAGGGAAGCTGCCCGGGCGTAGTGACCGATCATAAAGTATAGTTGATTACGTGACTAAGGGAGTCGTATATTTAACCAGCCTGACTTAAAGCCTCAACCCCTTGGATACTGTTAACGACAAATGGCTGCGTGTGATCGGTATTACGCTGCTGTTTCTGATGAGTGTACTGGGTAACGGCTTCCACGAGCAACCGCTGACGGGCCTTATTCTGATCCGTATGCTGATCAGCCTCGTGTCGATTACCGTTACCTGGCATGTGATCCGGGCGCTGATCATCTATTTCCGACGGCGGTTTTTTGCCAGACATGACACTGGCAAGCGATTGCTTCTGACGTTTCTGGCCGGTAGTATAGCCAGTACCGTTATTATCTGGTTAACCAGTGCGCTACGGTATCTGGCGCTGCATGGCAACCTGGATAATTTCCGGGATTCGGGGCAGATGGCCAGCATAACGGTCAACAAAATGACCATTGCGCTGAACCTGTACGGGTTCGATTTTGTGCAGGCTACCACGAATTTTATTTTCTTTCAGGTCATTTACGAGACGCTGTTCTTTGCCCGGGATTCGTCGCAGTACCAGAAACGGCTCAAGCAGGCCGAGGTCGAGAAAGAAAAGCTCCGGACCGCCAATCTGCAAAGCCAGCTCGACGCGCTCAAGCAGCAGGTCAACCCCCATTTTCTGTTCAACAGCCTGAACGTGCTCGACTCGCTCATTGAAGAAGACCCGAAGCAGGCCCGCGTTTTCCTCGACGAGCTGAGTACGGTTTATCGCTACCTGCTGCGCTCGAACGACCAGCACCTGACCGAGCTCGACTCTGAGCTGGCCTTCATTCAGTCGTACTACCACCTGCTCAAAACCCGCCACGGCTCGGGCCTGACCATGAACGTAAACGTCGATGCACGCTACCAGACCTACCGGCTGCCTCCCCTGACCCTACAGCTCCTGGTCGAAAATGCGGTTAAGCACAACGTCGTTCTGCCCGACCAGCCGTTGACAATCAGCATACAAACCGATGCACAGGCACAACTACAGGTGCGGAATAACGTGCAGCGCAAGACCGTACGGGTGGCGTCGACCGGCGTTGGCCTGTCGAACATCTGGTCGAAGTACCAGATGCTGAACCTGCCCCAGCCAACCATCCGCGAAGATGAGGGGCAGTTTGTGGTGACGCTGCCGCTGGTTGGCGCTACGCCCTAGGACCACCTGCCCGCTAACGTTTGTCGAAAAAGCCGCTTCACCAGCGGCTTTTTCCGTTTCAGCCGCCTGGTGGTTTCGGGGCCAAACGGGGCCGGGTACTTTTGGGCAGGTAAACACAAATCACCCCTCTTTTTTATGAAACCCAGTCAATACATCACCCTGAACATTCCCGTTCCTGTTGCCGCATTGGCGGCCTCGTACGCATCTAAATTCGTATTTATCATCCTGATGGCCAGTCTGTTTATGGTGGCGGGCTGTAAGAAGGAAACTGACGTGACCCCGGTCGGGTCGGTCGTGGCCAACGCCGGGCCCGACCAGTCGGTGCAGGTTGGGCAGCTCGTCACGCTCGATGGTGCCGGTTCGCTCGATAGCGATGGTAAGCCGCTGACCTACCAATGGAATCTGATTCGTCGACCCGCCAAAAGCAGCGTAGCCCTGAGCAGCCCTACCACCGCCAAACCGACGTTCAGACCCGACGAGGTAGGGGAGTACGAGCTGGAGCTGACCGTTACGAGCGCCAACGGCAAAAGTACCGACAAGGTAGTTGTAGTCGCTTCGGTGGCCGAGCCAATCGCCATCAGCGCCAACATCACGGTTAAAACCGTGCTGGTCGACCGGATCGTTAACCCCGACCTGCCCGACTATATCGTGACCAAATCTGTCGACGTAAACCATGAATTAACCATCAACCCCGGCGTGGTTATCGCCTTCGAACGCGACGTGCGTCTGAACGTGAACGACAACGGCGGTCTGCTCATCGCCAGGGGCGAACCCGAGCGGAAAATCAGGTTTGTTGGGGTGCAGAAAACCAAAGGTTACTGGCTGGGTATTGCGCTCTATTCGGGCAGCAACGCCAACCTGATGGAATACGTGGAGGTTATGCATGCGGGCAGCCGCCCCATCTACAGCACCACCAAAGCGGCCCTGTTCCTGTCGGGCGGTAGCCGGGCCCAGATAGCGCTGAAAAACAGCTTGTTTACCCAGAACGACGGCTACGGGGTCTATGTCTACGACGGTGGTATCCTGCGCGAGTTCGAGAAGAATACGTTTACCAGCCATACCGAAGCGGGTATTCTGCTGGATGCTGAAAACGTGCGGAAGCTGGATGCGGCATCGACCTTCACGGGCAGTAACGGCCGGAACGTAGTTGAAGTCACGCCCTCCTCTGTCAATGGCACCAACGAGGTGACCTGGACGGCCTTCGCCGACAAAACGCCCTACCGCATCAATGGAGAGTTCACGATCAATACGGGCTTCCGGCTGAATCCGGGAATTACGATGGAAATGAACCGCGATGCTGTCATTCGGGTCAACACCAGTGGGTACCTGAGTGCGAAAGGAACGGCTACCGAGAAAGTCGTGCTGACGGGTGCCGAGCGTACAGCCGGGTACTGGCGGGGCCTCATCTGCTATTCGCAGGATTCGAAAAACGTACTCGAAAACGCCGAGGTGACCAACGCTGGCAGTGGTATCATCGTATCGGGTAAAAAGGCAAATGTGGCCATCTATGGCACAAAAGCCGCCATGACGATCCGCAACACCCGCATTAGCGGCAGCGGTGGCTACGGCGTATTCGTGAGCTACGGTGCATCGGCCAATACCGACCTGATGACGGCCAACACCTTCGAAACCAATGCTCAGACCAACGTGCTGATCGAGAAATAACCGGATCAACGAAACAGGCCAGGCGCTATCCTCACGGGTGGCTCCTGGCCTGTTTATTTCTGCCACCCCTGTCCGACTACGCGTCCCGGTGTCCTCACCGCGACGGGTGGGTGTGATGACTGCGCTTCATCCGGGGTTTCCGGCGCTTCATCCGGTAGCTTGTTGATAGCTGGCGCCTTAAATCGGATCTTTAGTAGAGTAAACAACCCATAAACGAGCTGTCGTGAAAACAGCTGCCTCTTCCCTTATGAAACTCCTTGATCTTGATCTGTACACAACCGATCTAACCGCCACCCGACACTTTTACGTTCGTCGGCTGGGCCTGCCCGTCCTGTCGCGCTCGTATGACCACCTGACCCTGATGATCGGCTGGACCCGACTGACCTTTCACCTGACCAGTCGACCCGTAGCGCCGTACCACCTGGCGATCAACGTACCCCGCAGTTCGCTCGATGTGGTCATGTATTATTTCGATCTGGATTATCTGGACACCGACCGGCCGGACAACATCATCGCCGATTTGCCGGACTGGCGTGCCAAAGCCTGCTACTTCTACGATGGTACGGGCAACCTGCTGGAGTTCATTGCCAGTACGGACCTACCGCTCGACGATCCGAACCTGACCATCAATGACCTGTTTCAGGGCGTGAGCGAGATCGGCATCGGCACCGAAGACGTAGCCAGTACCGCCTGTCAGCTCCAGCGCCGGTTTGGGGTGACGCCCTTCAGCCGGTCAGCACCCACGGCCGATTTTACGGCGCTGGGCGACGATAACGGCCTGTTTATCCTATCGAAAGTGGGGCGCAACTGGCTGTTTACCAATACGCCAGCGGGACTCAACTACTGCCGGGTTCGGTTCGTGAACGAGCCGGGCGGGATGGTGCATGAAATGACGTCGTACGAGCTGAACCAGCTGCCGATCGGTAAAGTCGTGTCGGCATTGTAAGCGTAAGTGAGTGTACCCCGGGGTACACTCACTTGCCCATCCATTTTTTAAAGTCAGTAGCCCGTTCGCGGCTGACCAGAACTTCGTCGTCGGGGCTGGGTTTCAGGGTCAGTTTCAGTTTGTTATTGAAGTACGGGTGGATTTGCTGTACCGAATTGATATCGACAATAAACTGACGGTTGGCCCGGAAAAACTGGGCAGGATCGAGCATCGACTCCAGCTCGTCGAGGGTATAATCGACGGAGAATTTCTGGTTGCTGCGGGTGCGGAACAGGCTTACCCCTTCTTCAGAATAGAAATAAGCGATGTCGCTTACTTCGACGGGCACCCACTGCGACAGATGCCGGACCAGAAACCGGCGCCGGTGCTCGGTGGGGGCTACCTGTTTGCGGAGCTGCTGCACCAGGGCGTCGATGGATACCTGTGGGGCGGGTTCGGTGGCGGCTCCGCTGCTGAGCCGTCGGTGTTTTTCGAGACTGGCTTCCAGCTCCTGCCGTTTAATGGGTTTCAGCAGGTAATCGATGCTGTTGACTTTAAAGGCCCGCAACGCGTATTCGTCGTACGAGGTTGTAAAAATGACCGGCGCCGTAACGGTCGTTTGCTCGAAGATTTCGAAGCTCTGCCCATCGGCCAGTTCAATATCCATCAGAATCAGATCCGGCGCCGAGGGCTGACCGGGTGCGTTGGCCTCGAGCCAGCTGACCGACGCTCGTACGCTGGCGGCTGTGCCCACAACATGCAGGGTAGGGTCAACGTCCTGTAGCAGTTTGGTCAGCTTGCGGACGGCTAATTCTTCGTCTTCGATAATAAGTACGTTCATGGTCAGCGAGGGTTTGCGCAAAAGAGGTAAAGACTAAAAATACGGTACGGGTCAACGCTGGGTCAAATGTACTCGTGATCAACCCGCATAAACAGGGGCTGAACCCACCCAAACGCAGCATCAGCCGTCAGGCTTCGCTGAGCAGGGTGGTTTGACCGAGCAGGGGCAGCGTTACCGTAAACTGCCCGTTGGTTTCTTCAATATGTACGGCTGATCGGCTCAGCAATCGGTATTTAGCGGTAATGTTAGCCAGCCCGACCCCATTCGAGAGTACGGTTTGCCGGTCGGTGCGGGCCGGTTTGCGCTGCAGGTTGTTGCTGACGACCAAGCAACCGGTCGAACTGGTGGCCAGGCGGATGTGCAGCGGCTGATCGGCCGAGACAATATTGTGTTTGATGGCATTCTCGACCAGCAGTTGCAACGTCAGGGGCGGTAGCCGGGCGTCCAGCCAGCTATCGGCCACGTCGATCTGCATGGTCAGGCCGTTGCCGTAGCGGGTGCGCTGCAGATGAAAATACGACCGGATAAATCGCAGCTCGGTAGCCAGGGTAGTCAGCTCGTCGGTGTTGTTCTGAAGCAGGTAGCGGTATACGCTGGCCAGCTCCGCTACAAACTCTTCGGCCCGCCCGGGGTCTTCGTCGATCAATGACGAGAGTGAGTTGAGGCTGTTGAACAGAAAATGCGGGCTGACCTGCTGTTTAAGTCCGTCGAGCTGGCTTTGCAGGTTAGCTTTTTTCAGCTTCTCGGTCTCGTTCAGCGCCTGCGACCAGCGCTCGAAGGTATAAACGCTTTCATGGATGACGTTCACGATCACGTTGCCAACCACACTCAGCAGCAGCGCCCGTTGCAGCCGCCCCGCATCGAACCTGTAACCCGGAAAGTCGATCCAGTCGTAGCCGTAAAAGAAAAGCAGGACAACGAGCCAACTCATCATCACATGAGCCAGCAGTGACAGCAGCAGCCGTTGCCAGGTTTGGCGGATGGCTGGGAGCCGCTGGCGGAAATAGATAGCCGGTATCGCATGCAGAAAGTAAAGGGGCGTCAGAACCAGTACGATGCTGAGCGTGGCGTAGACGAACACATCGGGCCGCCGGACATAGGTCGCGCCGAACAACAGGTAGTTGAACAGCAGGTAGTAGCAGGGCAGCACGCATAGCGCAATCAGGTTGTCCCGTCTGGTATAGGCCGTCGTCTTCATGGTTGGGGTAGGTTAGGTCAGACTTTCAGCAGTACCGCACTGTCTACGCTTTTGGCAACGAGCGGCAGCCGAACGCTGAACAGAGAGCCATCGTCGATGATCTGGGGCGGGGGCAGATGCAACACAAGGTATCGGCTGATGAGCCGATCCAGGCCGCCGGGCTGGGTATCGAGCAGGCGGGTTCGGCGCTGGAGGGTGTTGCTGACCAACAGCGCGTTATCCTGGGTGTAGATACGGATGCAGAGCGGTTTGGCGGCCTCAATGACGTTGTGTCGACTGGCGTTTTCGACCAGCGTCTGAAGCGTCAGCGGGGGCAGAAGCCGGTCGAGCAGGGTGTCGTCTACGTCGATCTGATACTCGAAAGCGGCCCCGTAGCGGGTTTTAAACAGATAGAGAAACGAGCGGATAAAGGTTAGCTCGGTCTTTAGCGGCACCAGCTGCTGTTTTTCGGTCTGGAGCAGGTAGCGATAAACAGTGGCCAGCTCATCGAGAAAATCGTTGGCGCGGTTTCGGTCTTCGCTGATCAGGGCCGACAGGGCGTTGAGGCTGTTGAACAGAAAATGGGGATTGACCTGGCTCCTGAGGCTGTCGAGCTGGCTTTGCAGGCTGGCCTGCTGTACGGCCTGACTTTCGGCAACGGCCAGCCGATAAAGCCGGAGGTAGTAGATGATTTCGTAGATAGCCCCCACCAGAACCGTCGCGAAAAAGCCAACCAGCACATTGACAACGTAGGAGCGGATGGTCAGCGGTTTGGCGGCCAACCCCGAATGGTCGATGGCGGTGGTGAACAGCAGCTGCGACACCAGCGTGATCAGCACGTAGCCGATGAAGGTGACTACGATCCGGCGATGGGTCTGCCGAATCCGGTGGTAACGCCGACGAACGAACATCAGCCACTGAACCACCAGCGCCCAGACCGGAGTCAGGTATACGACCCCCACGGCTACCCAGCTGAAATACGTTACCGGATTGTACTGATAGTCACGCAGGTAAAACAGGTTCACCAGCATGATCAGGGCGGGTATACCCAGGCGTCTGAACCATTTGTCGTTGGGGCGCTCCACAAGAAATAAAGGAAACGGTTACTAACTAATTCTTGCTCAAACTTGATCCATTTTGTACGAACCCCCAATTGGAACGCCGATGAATACGCAGGATTGGCGGTTGAAACGCAATTTATTCCGCTCTAAGGGCCGACTCTGCGCTCTGATCCGGAACAGCACTGGCAACCCGCCCGGGGAAGGCCACCTTTGCCCCGTCAAACGACCGCATTCATTCCTCTAAAAATCAACAACAATACGATGAAACGCATGCTAATTTTATTGCCCGGCGTTCTGCTGGGCGTTCTGCTCGGAACGGTAGCCTGTAAACAGGATAAGGCCAGCCCGGCGCCCGGCAGCGCATCCGTAGCCGCTCCGGCTTTTGTTGGACCCCGCTGGCATATGACGGCGTTCCGGCTCGATCCGCCAACTGATTTCGATGGCGATGGGAAGCTGGATACCGACCTGCTCTCGTTCATGTCTGCCTGCGACCGCGACAATGCGCTGGTGTTCGACCCAGGCGGGAAGCTGATTACGACCGACGGCCAGATCACCTGCGATACCCCCGAAACGGGAGCCGCGCGGGGCGGCAGCTGGACGTACAACTACGCCACCCGAACCATTACCATCACTAGCGGCTCTGCCAACAGCGTAACGACCTGGGAGGTGGCCGACCTGACCAGCCAGACCCTGACAATCCACGCAACCATTACCGAAGAAGGCAAACCGCTCCGGACCACCATAGTCTGGAAAGCTGTTCCCTAGCCGACTCGTAATCTTCCTAAACCCGCCGGACCGACCCGTTCGGTTCAGGCCCCCGGTGTGACGGTTCATTGGGGGCTTTTTCCGTTTCATCAGGCCTGCCATTGCGTTCACCTACCATTATTGGCAATTTTTGCTCTATTTCGCCTGACTAAGAGAAGTTCGCCATCATGACGTTTGCCACCTGGAATCTGCTGTTTACCGGCATGATCAGCTCTATTCTATTGCTGAACGTGGTGCAGTGGATTATCTACCGCGAGCGTATTTACGGGCTTTATACGCTGTACATGCTGGCCTGGCTCGTTTATTTCGGCCTGCGTGTCGACGAGATCAATGCCTACGTGCCGGCTTCGGTTCTGTATTTTGTCCGGGCCGTGGCACCCATGCTGGCTTACCTTATCTATTTCGATTTTGCCGATGCGCTGATTCAGCTGCAGGCGCGACTGCCGGTTCTGTTTCGGTTGTTCAGGCTGGCCCGGCTCGTTATTATACTCTATGCCCTCCTGATCGGCGTGCTGTGTTTCGGGCTTGACACCTGGTACGCAGCCGTGTATGATACGGCTCATACCAGTATGCGGCTGCTGATTGTTGTTCTGGCCACGTTCGGTATTGTCCAGATTCGTGGGTTGAGGGGCGTGGTGCCGCGCTACGTATCGACGGGGTCGGGCCTGTTGCTGATCGGTGGTATTACGGCTATGGTGCTGACTATGATCGGGCTGCCCGCCGATACGCCCCTGCTGTTTCTGCAGGCTCCGCTGACCTATATGGAGTTCGGGATTTTGGCCGAGTTGCTTTGTTTCACCCTGGTGCTGGGGTACCGGCAGCGTCGGGGGGCCATCAGGAGTGCCATTGTTGAGCAGCGAATTGCCCGCGAACACGAGTATCTGCAGCGGAAACGGGTAGAGGCCGAGCTGGTTACGGAAAAGCTTCAACAGCAGATGGCTACGGTACAGATGATGGCGCTGCAGGCGCAGCTGAACCCCCATTTTCTGTTCAATAGCCTCAACTCGCTCTCGTCGCTCATTGCCGACGAGCCTGCTAAAGCCGAACGATTCGTCGATGAGATGTCGAGTGTGTATCGATACCTGCTCCGAACCAACGATGTCGAGCTGACAACCCTGCAAACGGAGCTAACGTTCGTCGACTCTTACTACCACCTGCTGAAAACCCGCTACGGTAGTGGGATCGATCTGATCAGTGACATCGACGCTTCGTTGCTGGCCTATCGACTCCCGCCACTAACCCTCCACCTGCTGCTCGAAAACGCGATCAAACACAACATCGTCTCGGCCGATCAGCCGCTGCACATCCGCCTGACCACCACGTCCGACGGCTGGCTAACGATCAGTAACACCCTCCAGCGCAAGCCTGCCAACCGGGCCAGCTCCACCCAGAAAGGCCTGCTCAACATCCTGAACAAATACCAGCTGCTGGGTCAGCGTACCCCCCGTGTCGAAGAAACGAACAACACCTTCGTCGTATCCCTGCCACTCCTGCCTCCAACCATCGTCCCGTAGGGACACAACAGCGCAGCGTCGGTAGCGCAGGTAGCAAGACGTAACTACCGATACCATCAATACCCCATCGTCAATAAACGATGCCCTGTTTCTACGATACCCGACGCAGCAAACCATAGCCCGCCAGACCGGCTACCAGAGACGCCAGCAGGATAGCAATCTTCGCCGAATCCTGAAGAGCGGGCTGCCCGTCGAAGGCAAGCAGGGTGATGAAGATAGACATCGTGAAACCAATACCGGCCAGAATCGAAACCCCCAGGAGCTGCGACCAGCGCACATCGGCGGGGAGGGTAGCCCAGCCCAGCCGTACGGTACCGTAGCAAAGCAGGAAAACCCCCGCCGGTTTGCCCACGAGCAGCCCCGCCATAACGCCCAGCGCCAGCGGTTCGGTAAGCTGGCCCAGCGTAGACAGATCGATGGCAATGCTCGTGTTGCAGAACGCAAAGAAAGGAATGATAAAAAACGCCACCGGGCTGTGCAGAACCTGTTCGAGTCGCTGCGAGGGCGAGCTGATCTCTTCCGAAAGCGACTCCAGTTCTTCGCTGACATCGCGGGCTATGCAGCTTTGGGTACCTACCATCGTCTGGATGGTATTCAGCCGTTGCTGTACGGCAGCGCGGTCGGTCAGGCGGGTTCGGAAGGGGATCGCCATGGCCAGTAGTACCCCGGCAATAGTAGCGTGAATGCCCGATTTAAGCGTCAGATACCACAATACCAGCCCTAGCAGCAGATACACGCCCAGTACCCGTACGCCCAGCCGGTTGAGTACCAGCAGTCCGACCCAGACCAGCCCGGCCCCGATCAGATAATCAACCGCGATAGACTGGGTGTAAAAAACGGCGATGACGAGTACGGCGCCGAGATCATCGACAATAGCCAGGGCGGTCAGAAACACTTTGAGCGAGAGTGGAACCCGGTTGCCCAGCAGGTTA
The DNA here is from genome assembly GCF_005870035.1 of Spirosoma lacussanchae. Classification (GTDB taxonomy): domain Bacteria; phylum Bacteroidota; class Bacteroidia; order Cytophagales; family Spirosomataceae; genus Spirosoma; species Spirosoma lacussanchae. The sequence goes on from NZ_SWJG01000001.1 coordinate 269,257, forward strand.
ACGATAGCCAGCGCGAAGGCAATGTCGGTTGCCATCGGAATGCCCCAGCCGCCCGCCGTGGGGGTGCCCTGGTTAACGAGCCAGAACAGCCCGGCGGGGAGTACCATGCCGCCCAGCGCTCCGACCATGGGCAGAACGGCCTGCTGCACCGAGGCCAGCTCACCCTCCAGCACCTCGCGCTTGATCTCGAGTCCGACAATCAGGAAAAACAGCGCCATGAGCCCGTCGTTGACCCAGTGCGACAGGCTTTTTTCGAGCTGAAAGCTACCCACTGCTATTGAAAAGTGGTTTTCCCAGATGGCCGGGAAATAGCGGCCGATGCCGACGTCAGTATTGGCCAGCAGGAGCGCTACGATGCTGCTCAGGAGCAGGATAATACCGCCGGAAGCCTCCCGCTGGAAAAACTCGGCAAAGGGTTGTAGCAGCGGCTTCCCTAGTCGCCGGAGTAAAGAACTGTTGCTCATAAGCGGCTATGTAGTCATGGAAAATTCACGCAAATAAACGTAAGTTCAACCTGTAAATCTGCTAGAGATGCTAAAACAAACTCAACTCTGTACCCATCTGTCGGTGCTGACCGACGTTCGTTCGGCTCAGGAATATGTCTGCGAGGAGTGTATAAAAGCTGGCGACTCCTGGGTTCATCTCCGAACGTGCCAGACCTGCGGCACGACCCTCTGCTGCGACTCATCACCCAATAAGCACGCCACCCGGCATTATCATACCAGCCAGCATCCGGTCGTAGCCTCGGCTGAGCCGGGCGAACGCTGGTTGTGGTGCTATGCCGATGAGCAGATGGCTGGCTATTAGCCCGGTAACCCGCCGTTTGTCCCCGGTACGTTCCGCTCTTCCGATAAAGATGGGACTGCGGGCACTTGCCAGACAATATTTTCCTTCTGTTTCCGACTACCTGTATGTACGAACGAAACCGAATGTGAATCCAGCCCGTAGTAGTCAGTTTATCGACGCCCTGTCTCCGCAATATGCCCTGAGCCTGACCAGTGCAGGACTGGGTAGTAATGAGGAGTTGGGCCCGACACGCCCCCTGAGCGAGACCGTTCGGCAGGAGCGGGCCCGGCTGCTGGCCTTCATACGTCGGCGACTGCCCGACCCCGACGATGCCGAAGATATCGTGCAGGATGTCTTTGTGGAGTTGACCGAAGCGTACCAGACCGCCAAACCCATTGGTCGGGTAGCATCCTGGCTGTTTGCCGTGGCGCGTCATAAAATCAGCGACTGGTATCGTGGCCGAAACCGGACCCCCACCATTTCGCTCAGCGAGCCGCCCCATGCCGATGACGACCCCGAACAGCCAATCTTGGGAGAATGGCTCGCCATGACCGACGAGGCCGGACCCGAAAGCGAGTTCTTCCGCGAAACGCTCATGGAAGCCCTGGCCGATGCGCTGGCCGAGCTACCAGCCGAACAACGCGATGTTTTTGTGCAGCATGAACTGGAAGGGCGCAGTTTCAACGACATAGCAGCCGCTGGTCAGGTGCCGCTCAATACGCTCCTGTCACGCAAGCGTTATGCGGTGCTGCACCTGCGCAAACGCCTGCGCGACTGGTACGAAGATTTCTTCAACGAGTAACCACGTCTGGTGTCCGTAACAAACTATAACACCCTGCGGGCAACCGCATCTATCGACAAATGAAACGATTCTGGATTCGCCGGGCGGCCCGCTTTCTTGGCTTTGCTATTGTACTGGCCGGATTGGCCGGCCTGACCGTTATGACACTCTGGAACGCGCTGTTGCCCCCTATCCTGGGGGTATCGGCCATCGGGTTCTGGCAGGCGCTGGGTCTGTTGCTCCTCAGCCGCATCCTGTTCGGGGGGTATGGTGTTCGGGGCCGGGGCTGGGAGGGTGGCTGGAAAGGCCGCAGGGCCTGGAAAGAGAAGATGGCCGAGCGCTGGCAGCAGATAACCCCCGAAGAACGCGAACAGATGAAAGCCCGCTGGCGTGACCGCTGTACCGGCCGCGGCCGGTGGGATAACCCTCCATCCGACCCCCGCGCCGATTAAAACCGGACCACCCGGAATCACCTAAAACAACAAAACCCCGATCCGGCGGATCGGGGTTTTGTACGTAGAGACGCAACCCCTTGCGTCTCCTGACCGGATGGTTTTTGCTGTCGCACGAGTGGTCCGTGGGGACACGAACCACGGTGGGGGGCGTCTCCTAACCGGATGGTTTTTGCAGCCGCGCCCGGGGTCCGTGTCCCCACGGACCCCGGATTCGGATAGTTGGGGTCTCTACTGTTTATCCCACCAAACGCGGGTATCGAGGTTGTCGGGGCCCTGCCGTGATGAAGCTTCGCCTACGTTGGCCTGGTTGACAGCGATCTCAGAATCGGGGTATGGAATCCGGTTGATGAAGCTGCCTTTGATCTCCTTGCCCGGATACGGGTTGGGCGTTAGTTTGGGGAAACCACTGCGCCGGAAGTTGGCAAACGCTTCGGGACCGTTCAGGAACGAAGCGAGCCAGTACTGGGTGTTGATCTGCTCCAGACCCCGGGCGGCATCGTATGGGTTTTTCTCCAGATAGGTAGTGATGGCTGCGGCCGGGACCGCTGCGGTGGCGTCTGCATCGGCAAGTTGCTGCATATGGGCCGTAACGCCCGCTTTGTAGTAGTCGGCTGCGCTGCCGGTTGTCCAGCCCCGTTGTGCGGCTTCGGCCAGCAACAGCTGGGTTTGGGCATAGGTGACCAGGAAAGTGGGTGCATCCAGCTTGCCCAGGCGTGTCCGGTCCAGCTGCGAGTAGTCGTAGAAGCTCGCCAACTTGTCGGCGGCTACCTGCGTGGCTACGGTGCCGTTGTCGAAGCCGAGTGGCATACCGATCTGCACTGCCGGATCGCGGTTGATGCGGGCCGCTGTTTGCTCCGAGCCACTCCGGGCCCCTACATAACGAGCCGCAATAGACGCCAGACGGGGATCGCCGGTCGTGCGAAGATAATCGACAAAATAGCGGGTCAGGTAAAAGTTAGCCGCTTCGGTCGAGTTCAGCAGCGACCCTACCAGGTTGTTGAACGTAGCATTGTTACGAACAATACCGTTGTCGGCATTAGATTGCATGAGCCCGCCGGCAATGGCTTTCTGAGCCGTCGACTGCGCCAGCGTCGGATTGACTTTCGTCAGACGCATACCGGCCCGAAACAGCACCGAGTTACCGAACCGTTTCCAGCGGGGAATGTTACCGCCGAACATCACCTCACCGGCTTCGGTTGGTTTGCTGGCGTCCAGAGCCGCCGTGGCCTCGGTGAGTTCTTTGATGATATCCTCATAGATAGCCTGCTGAGCGTCGTATTTGGGTCTGATGTTGCCGCTTAGATACCCCAGTCCAGCCTCTTTATACGGTACATCGCCATAGGTGTCGGTCAGGACCATGAACGCATAGGCTTTCCAGATGCGGGCCATGTGGTACAGGTTGCTCCGGTTGGCATCGTCTTTCGTTTTGGCAATTACATCGACTACGTACCGGATCACGTCGCGGTAATACCGCTGCCACATGCCCGCATTTTGGCCGGTAGGGCCGGGGTTACCAACGTTGAAGTTACCGCCGGCCAGTACGCCCGAGTTTGGCGAGTACATGTACTGCACAATGGCATGTTCAAAAACCAGGGTCGACGTCGGGAACGACGTGTTAACGACGGCATTATTGAAGACAAAAACCGGATTGATTGTGGTAGCCGCCGTAGGGTTAACGTTTAGCGTATCGAACCCTTCTTCGCAACTGCTCATCCAGGTGAGGAGAGCAACCAGCGTGAGCGTAAGGCTTATTTTTTTCATGGATGCTGTCTGCGTATTAGAATCTGACATTGAGGTTGAAACCGGTGCTCCGGGTTATGGGTAGGCCTGTCGATTCCAGACCGACCAGGTTGTCTGAGCTAAAGCCGAATTGCTCCGGGTCGATATTGGGGACCCACTTCTTCAGCACGGCTACGTTGTTCGATACCACGTTGAGCCGGACGCCTTTGATAAACAGGTTCTTGGGCAGAAACCGGGTGAAGTCGTACCCCAGCGAGATCTGGCGAAGCTTCCAGAAACCGGCGTCATAAACTACCTGCTCGCCCAAACTTCTTGACCGGCCCACCGAGTAGTAGTCCTGCACAAAGGCGCGAACCGCGTTGGTCTCGCCTTTGTCGTTCACGCCTACGCCTACCATCTTGTTGTCGGCATCGCCCCGGCCAACCAGAGACTCTTTGTGGAGCCCGTGCCGGTACGCATTCAGGTTGGTACCGGAAATCATTTTTCCGCCCAGCTTGAAGTCGATCAGTACCGACAGGTTAAGGCCTTTGTAGGTGAATGCGTTCGTGATACCGCCTACGTACTTGGGCAGGGCTGACCCGAACGAGATGGGCGTTGCCGTACGGGCAGGCAGGCCGCTGCCATCGTGCACAATCCGGCCCTGGGCGTCGCGCAGGTAGCCGAAGGTATAAAGCTGACCCAGCGGCTGGCCTACCACGTGGCGCAGTTCACCAACGTAGATGCCATTACCGACCACGATCTGTTCGGCCTGCTTATCTTTGTTGTAGTCTTTTTCGGGGCTACCGTCGTCGTCGGTCAGCAGTTTGAGCAGCTTCGTCTCGTTATACGAACCGTTCAGGGTTATGTCCCACTTAAAATTGGTGCTCTGGATCGGGGTCAGGTTCAGCAACACTTCGATACCCCGGTTGCGACTTTGCCCGCTGTTAATCAGGGTACTGGTATAGCCCGATGCATCAGACGATTGAGCGGCAACAATCTGATCGCTCGTTATTTTGTTGTAAACGGCCAGGTCGAGGCCAACGCGCCGGTTGAACATCCGTAACTCAAGTCCTAACTCGGTTTCGGTGGTGCGGCTTGGTCTCAGGCTGGCGCTGGGAATGGTATTGGAGGTAACGAACGCCAGCGGCTGTCCCTGAAACAGGTTAGCATTGACGCCGTAGAACAGGTTATTGGAATAGGGCGCTACGTCACCATCGCTACCCACCTCGGCATAGGCACCCCGGAGTTTACCGAAGTTCAGCCATGAAGGCAGATTGTTGAACGCCTGCGAGAACACGAAGCTACCCGTTACCGAAGTGTACAGGATACTGCGGTTAGCCGGGGCCAGGGTCGAGAACCAGTCGTTGCGGCCCGTAACGCCAAGGAACAGATAGTCGTTATACGAGAATTCGGCGGCTCCGTAGAGGGAGTTGACTTTGCGCTCGCTCAGCCCAAAGGTGGGGTCTTTCAGACGGCCGTTCTGGGGGGTATACAGATCCCGGATAATGAAGTCGGTTACCTGTACGCTGTTCAGGTCGCTCCGGCGATAGAGCTGGTTGCCGCCCGCCGTCAGGTCAACGCCAAATTTGCCGAAGGTCCGGTTGGCCCCGATCAGGAAGTCGCTGTTGAGCTCGCGGAACCGGCGGGCCTCCTGCACGTAAGCGCCGTTAACAAACCCGGCGGGTGCGGCAGATAGCGATGCCTGTCCGGTTGGGAAGTTATAGTCCTGATCCCGCGACCAGTAATCCTGACCAACCCGAACCTGCGCATATAGCCAGTCGGTGAAGTTATAGCGGGCGGTCAGGTTGCCGAACAGGCGATCCCGGCGGATGTTCTCGAACTTCCGGTTCAGCACGAAGTAGGGGTTGGTCCGGTTCTGGAAGCGCGAGTAGATAAACTCATTGCCCGTAGCCGGGTTGATCTGGTTGGCTTCCAGCACGTCGAGCGGCATCGAATTGGCCAGGGTGTAGATAACCGTAGGGGTACTGTTATCCTGCTGCGCGATCTGGGGTGGGTTTTTGTTGTACTCGTTGGAGTAGTTCAGCGTTCCCGACACGTTCAGTTTGGGCGAAATATTGTAGTTGAAGCCCAGGTTGATGGTTTTCCGGTTGAAGGTGTTGTTGCGCACAATACCCTTGTTGTCGGTATTGGAAACCGACAGGTTGAATCCGCCTTTCTCGCTGCCCGACGAAACCGCTACCGAGTTGGTCCAGGTGGAGCCGGTGCGGTAGAACTTGGCGATCCGATCCCGAACCGGTTCGTAGGGAACGGTAACGCCCCCAAATAGCACCTGGGTCTGCCCGGCAAATTTTTCGCCGAAGCTCCATACGCCCGTTGTTGGGTTGGGGGCCGTTGGCCGCACGCCGTATTCGCCCTGGCCGTATTCGTACTGGTAATCCGTAAAGTCGAGGGGCGTATCGGTGGTGAAATTGGTGTTGTAGGTCACGCCGATCCCCTGGCCGCTGGCTTTTGTTTTGGTGGTAATCAGGATGGCGCCGTCCTTGGCCCGCGAGCCGTACAGGGCGGCTGCGGTACCGCCTTTCAGCACGGTCATCTCCTGAATATCGTCCGGGTTGATCGACGACAGGCCATCGCCCCCGTCGGAGTAGTTGCGGTCGCGGTTGCCAATGGAGTTGTCACCGCCGGTGTTGCCGTTGTTCTGGCCGAAGTTTGTGTTATCGATCGGTACGCCGTTTACCACAATCAGCGGGCTGTTCTGCCCCGAGAACGACGACTGACCCCGAATCCGGATCTTGCTGGTCCCCGCAGCGCCGGTACCCAGGCTACTGATGTTAACCCCGGCAATTTTTCCCTGTAAGGCGTTCATGAAGTTCACCGTTCGGTTGGTCGTTACCTGTTCCGGGCTCACGGTAGCGGTGGCGTAGCCCAGGCGCTTGGCTTCTTTTTTGATACCGAGTGCCGTTACAACGACCTCGTTCAGGTTCTGCTCCCCTTCCTGCAGGCTGACGTTCACCTGCGACTGGTTACCGACGGCGACCTCCCGACCCACGTATCCGATGGCACTGAAGACCAGCGTAGCATTTGGCGAGACGCTCAGCGCGTAGTTACCGTCTGCATCGGAGGTAGTACCCGTCTGGGTGTTTTTGATCAACACGTTAACGCCCGGAATAGGTGTCTGGTCTTTTCCGGAAGTTACGCGGCCTGTTATCCGGCGGTCCTGTGCGTGCGTGACAGTGGTGGTGAGCAGAAGCAGCGCCCACAGCAGCGCACGCAACGTACCTGTTGATTGGGTTAGTAAATGGTATTTCATACAGGGTTATTTATAAGTTACTTTTGTCTTGTTTGAATAACGCAACTATTTCTTGGTAGATTACCAAGCCAGATAAAGCCCCTGTACACGTATTTTCTACTATAGTTTGATGAGTAATTTCAGGAAAAAGCTGCGTATAGCCTACCTGATGACAAGCCTTTTACCAAAAAACGCCCGAACCTACAGGTCCGGGCGTTTCTTACATAGCCAGATCGGCTTTAGGCCGTCGTTTGCCTGAATATGCGATCAGGGCTTGGGCGCCCCGGCTGATGAGCTGCTGCCGGTCGTTGACAGCGAGTTGATCCAGGCCGCAATCTTGAGCGCATCGGCTTTCGGTACCTGTGGCATGGGTGGCATTTCGGTGGCGTAATCCGGCCAGTTTTGTGGCTTGGGATTATAGATCAGGTCAACGATCTGGTCGTTGGTGTATTTCCGTTTGGCCACGTCGACATAGGCCGGACCGACCTGCCGTTTGTTTGTCTGGTGGCAGGCCAGGCAGGTATGGCGGGTCAGCAGCCCTTTCACCTCATCGTAAGTAGGCGCCTTGGCCATGGTGACAGCCTGGCCTTCTACCAGTTTGGGTTTAGCTCCGCGCGTGGGATCAACTTTGGTACCTGGTTTGGTAGCAGCCCCTGCTTTGGCTGGGGTCGCTTTTTTACCGACTGGTGCAGCGGCAGCCGGTGCAGCAGCCGGAGCCGCGGCCGAGTTGGTCGTACTGACTTCGCTCAGGGCCAGCTTCTGACCGTCGGGAATGTTGTTGAGCGTGTAGTACGCAATCGGATGAACCAGCGAATAGGAACCTTGGGCGCCCCGAACGCCATCGAGCGTCAGCTGGTGGATGTAGTACCGACGCAGGTCGCCCACGATTAGCCGGGCTTTCATGCCGTCGGCCGATACTTTTACCCCTTTCAGCGGCAATGCTTCCTTGTTGATCGTCGGGCTGCCGTAGACAGAGTGGTATTTATAGATGAAGCTCTCTACCCGGTACGATGCCAGATCTTCGGCCGACTTTCGGTCAACGGGCGAGGTGAACTCCACTTCGAACCCGTCGGGCATGGCCTTCACCGTGCGCATTTCGAACGGCAGGGCGTTGTTCCAGACGAGTCGCTGCAGGCCTTCGTTGGCTTCGCCAGCCGATCCCCAGCCCCGGTTGGTTTCGCCCACGAACAGCGAGCCGTCTTTACCCCAGGCCATGCGCAGTACGCCCGACCGGAACCCGTTGCGGAACTCGATGGCTCCGCCCTGGTACTCGCCGTTTACTTTCTCCATAAACACGCGGGAGATTTTGCTCATGCCCTGATCGCCCACCAGCAGCTGACCCGCAAACGGCCCAAAGGTGCCCTCCGGAATCTCCAGAATCTCCGAGTTTGAAATGCCCAGAATCCCGTGGGGCAACCAGACCGATGGCGTTTGAATATCGGCATTCGGAAACTGGTCCTTCATCGTATAGAGAAGGGTTGGCGTTTCGTTGACTACGTTTTCGGGTTTGATAGCCCGCCCATTTTCGTCCCGGCGCCGACGTTCGTCGATCTTGGCGTTGAACTGCTCGGCGGTGAGTTTAACGGGCGAGTTAGCGGCTCCGGTCCAGCGAAGACCGGCGGGGTGACCCACAAACGAGCCGCGCTTCACGTGAACAATACCGCCCGACCCCATCCAGTCGCCCTGGTTGTCGGCGTAGAAAAGCTCACCGTCGTAAATGCCCAGTCCGCAGGGCGAGCGCATACCGGTTGCCCAGGGTTGCATGCTGCCGTTTTCGCTGATCTTCATCGTCCAGCCGCGCCAGGGGACCCGGCTTTCGCCCCGCCACCACTCTTCGTCGCCGAAGGCTACGTTACCCGTTACGAAGAACTGCCCGTCGGGTGCCACCTTGGGGCCGAAGCTGTATTCGTGGTAATGGCCCGATAGCGGCCAAGCATAAACGGTTTCGAACAGATCGGCTTTCCCGTTCTGATCGGTATCGACCAGCCGGGTCAGCTCGCCCCGCTGGGCGCAGTAGAGCGCGCCATCTTTATAGGTAAGCCCCAGGATCTCGTGCAGACCCGTTGCAAACTTGCGGAAATAGGGCTTGCGGCTCGTTGGGTTTTCAACGATCCAGACGTCGCCCCGGCGCGTCGCCACGCCCAGGCTCCCGTCGGGCAGGGTGGCCAGTCCACCTACTTCGAGCAGGGTGCCTTCGGGGGCCGTAACCTTAAGAATTTTAAAGAAATCCTCTTCCTTAGGCGACTCCTGCGCCCGAACGGCTGTTAGACTGGCAACGGCCAGGAAGGTTGTGAGTAATTTTTTCATGGTACGTAAGATGGGGGAGGAGTGGTTTAGAACAGGATCGAATAAACCACTTTACCTTTTACCGGTACAATCAGCTCCTGCCGGCCATTGCTTTCGCGAACGGTCGGTTTGGCACCGCCGAGGTCGTCGATGCGGACGTAGTGCTGGTCGTCAATAACGTATAGGCCGTTTTCCAGGGCGCTGATACGCATGCCGCTGGCCAGCCGGGCGTAGAGGTTGCTGGCCGGATTGGTAATGGTCACCTCCCGCCGAACGCCCTGTCCTTCGGGCAGCACCCGAATCTTGTCATCGACCGATGCGCCGAAACTCTGGTAGCGGAAAGTTGGCAGATCGCTGGCGTCGAGGGCGTAGCCTTTGGGCCGGAAACCCGAACCGGTCGTGTCGGTTGGCCAGGCCATCTGGGTCGATGCCAGCTGGCTCAGAAACAGCACCGGTGCTCCCAGACGCTGTACCATACCACGGGGCCGCGACGAACCGTCGCCCCGGTCGTGCCACATGGGCGTGGCATCGAGAAACGCTCCCCGCCATACCTGGGCGAGCGCACCTTTGTCCAGATCGTAGGTATAGTGTACAATATCCGGGCTGCCCACCGATACGGCATGGGTAATGCGCAGGGTGCCGCCCTGGGCGTTTTTCTCGCCCGGCATGTCCATGAAGCTACGCAGGATGGTGCTGGTCGGTGCATCGACTACGATTGGGTCGGTTTCTTCGCCGTCGCCCCCGTTCTGGTCGCTGATGACGTACTCCCGAACGCCGGGCCCCGCAACGGTCAGGCCCAGCGCGGGTTTGGTCCAGTCGACGAATTTGGCATACAGCAGTTCAAACGGCAGATCGCCTTTGGGCAGGGTGGCTTTGCCGCTGGCATTCCACTGGCCGGGCGCGATGATCTGCTGGTTATTAATTCTGAGCAGGCCACCACCACCCGGCACGCCCAGGTTGAAGCGGTACTCGCCGGGTTCGCTCACGCGCAGGGTGCCGGTATAGCGAATCAGAAACTCGTTCGGAATCCGGCTTACCGACGACGACAGGATGGTTGAGGTGCCCTCCGACTCGGGAGCCATTTTGTCGTACTGGGGTTCTTTCTCGTACTTACCCTTATAAACGGTGTATTTCAGATCACGCAGCTCGGGCCGGGGTTTGTCGTAGCTGACGTACCGGATGTTGCGGAACGCCACGGGGCCGTGGTCGCCCTGGAGCATCAGCGGTCCGGTCGGTTTCTCGTCGTCGAAAGCGGCTGCGCGCGTGGGGCCGGTCAGTTCAACATCTTCATGGATGATGACCCCGTTCAGTTCGACCCGAACCATACGGGCATTCTGGGTTTTCTGGCCGTTGGCGTTGAAGCGTGGCGCCTGAAACGAGATTTTCAGATGCTGCCACAGCCCCGGTGCGCGGCTGGCGTTCTGGCGGGCGGGGTGGCCGTCGTAGCCGTAGCGACCCTCGCCCCGTTTGGGGTCCCAGCGTTCGTAGATCGAGCCGTTGTCAATGGTTTTGGGGGTGCGGATATCCCAGCTGTCGAACAGCTGTACTTCGTAGCGGCCCTGCAGATAAACGCCCGAGTTGGATTTGGACGCCAGCAGGTAGTCCAGCTCGACATCAACGTCGCCGTGGTCGAAGGTGGTGAACAGACTGGCCTTCGGATCGGTCGGCTGGCCGGGTTTGGCGGGGGTTGGCTGAGCCACCACAATACCGGTTCCCTTGTCGGTAATGAGCGTATTGGGTTTGTTCAGATCCGCGCGAACGCCACCCACCACTCGCCAGTGAGCGGCTGCGGGTTTAAACGCGCTGAGGTCGTTGAGCGTGAGCGGAATGCCGGGTGTGGGAGCGGGCTGAGCCGTAAGAAGCCCTGTGCTCAGCGTCCAGCCGATACCCATTAGCCCGCCGAAGCGAACCATTCGTGAAAGTTTTATCATGTAGCAATTGAAAAATTTGGGGCCTGAAATTTACCAATTTTTGAGGAAAAAAAGCCGCAGTGTGCCTTTTACCCTATCTTTGAACGTCAATTAACCCCCTTTCTTTTTCCATGAGAAATGTGCCCGCATGGCTGGTTTTTGGTGTAGCCAGCTTATTCGTAATGAACCAGGCTTCTGCCCAGACCGACCCTAAAAAACAAACGCCCGAGTCGACCGAAATCTGGGAGCCCGTTCCGCCCGTTGTGACACCCGGCACCTACTCGGGCAGTACGGCCGGTACCACACCGCCCTCCGATGCGATTATCCTGTTCGACGGTCGCAACGCCGATCAGTGGGTGGCTAACAAAGGGTATAACCCAACCAACAGCACCGATCCGCTGAAGTGGCCGGTACGCGATGGTGTCCTGTACTCGTCTACAGCATCGTCGGCCAAAACCAAGCAGGAGTTCGGCGATATGCAGCTACACATCGAGTTTCAGACACCCGCCAAAGTAGAAGGCAACGGGCAGGGCCGGGGCAACAGCGGTATCTTTCTGCAGGGCCGCTATGAATTACAGGTTCTGGATAACTACAACAACCCAACCTACGTAAACGGGATGGTTGGCTCGATCTACAAGCAGGCTATTCCGCTGGCTAACCCCAGTCGCAAGCCCGGCGAGTGGCAGAGCTATGATATCATCTATACGGCTCCACGCTTCAACAAAGCCGGCCTCATGCTGGAGCCAGCTTTCGTAACTGTACTGCTGAACGGCGTACTGGTGCAGAATCACGTGGCCATTCGCGGCACTACCGAATACATTGGCTACCCCAAAGTGCAGGCACACGGCAAAGGTCCCCTCATCCTGCAGGACCACGGCAACCCCGTTGGTTTCCGCAACATCTGGGTGCGCGAACTGTAACCTCCGTCTATAGTCTGGCAAGTAAGAGTCCCTGGTTCACAGCCGGGGACTTTTTTTTGTATCATTGTGAGACAAAATGGTAAAAGAACGATGCGCTTTATCTACGGATTACTGATCGTCTGCTGGCTGGCCACGGGCTGCTCGACAACTACAGTTTATGTGGTGCGCCATGCCGAGAAAGTAGACGAAACCGACTCGACGGATCTGAGCCCTGCCGGACGGCAGCGCGCGCTGGCCCTGGCCGATACCCTGGCCCGTGCGGGAATCGACTCTATTTTTACGACGCCCTACCGGCGCACCCGCCAGACGGCCGAACCGCTGGCCACCCGGCTCCGGCTCCCGATTGTTAGCTATTCGACCAGGTCCATCGGCGATGTAGCGGGGCGGGTTAAACGCATCCGGCGGCAGTCGGTGCTGGTAGTAGGGCACAGCAATACCATTCTGGAGATTACGCAGGCACTGGGCGCGCAGCCCCGGGCCGTCAAAATTGCGTCGGGCGATTACGACAACCTGTTTCAGGTTCGCATCCGGCGCGGACTCTTTGGCCAGTCGGTGAGCCTGACCGAGAGAACGTACGGCGTACCGACACCCCCCTGACGGCTGGTAGCCCAGGGCCACTTCATAGTCCCTGAAGCACGCTTCCTTCACTTATTCAGCCGATTCATAGGGTACGTATTGGCGGAGGCTGAGGCTATATATACATTTGTTGATAACTTCCTGATTTACGCGTATGCAACGCCTTGCTTTACTGATGGCTGCTTTGGGGTTGGGTCTGTTGTTGACACAGAGCTGCACGAAACGGCTGGCCACCCGACCCGACAGCTATGCCGGGCGGCAGCTGCTGGTCGGTAGCGGGGGCGGGTTCACGGGCTTTACAACCACCTATATCCTGCTCGACAACGGACAACTTTTCCGGAAGCAACATCGGGATGCGACCTATTGGCCCCTCGGTAAGCAGAAACGCGCGCTGGTCCGGCGGTTCTTCACCGCTGCGGAGGATACCTGCCTGATTAAAACGACCCGCTACGACCAGCCCGGCAACCGGTCGCGGTTTGTAGGCTGGCAACAGGGTGAACAAACGTATCGGGTGACCTGGTCCGTAGCTGACACAGCCGTACCGGCCGCCTATCCCGCATTTTATAACGCATTTATGGCCATGATTCCGGATTCGGTCCGGCTCAACTAACGCTTACCCATGAAAGCACCTGTACTTTTTCTGACCCTGCTTACAGCATCGGTCGCGCTGGCTCAGCAGCCCAAAACAGGTTTCAGCCGTAAAACCAAGACATCGGTCCCGTCGGTAAACGTAGCTCAGCGGCTGGCGGCACAGGTCATACCGACGCCCAGAAACCGGCGGGGGCAGCAGACGCTGCTGGCTACCGGACTCAGCCGCCCATCGGCCGAACCGCTGCGGCTGCGGGTCATACGCGACACCAGTACTGGACTACCGGTATTTATCGAACGAACCCTGAGCAAACGACAGAAGCTCAACCAGAACGCTGGCGCCCGACTGTCGGCGGCCGCGGCTTCGTCGGCTGCGTTTCAGTTTATGGGGCAGATCCGGAGCCTGTTGCAGATCGATGCGCCGGAAGCCAGCTTCACCGTGGCCAGTACCCGGGCCGATGAACTGGGTCAGACCCACGTTCGGCTAACGCAGCTGCACCGGGGCGTTCCTGTGCTGGGGTCAGAACTGGTGGCTCACCTGACCGGTACCGACGTGACCGTGCTCAACGGCCGTTATCAGCCTATACCCAACGAGTTGTCGACCCAACCGCAACTAGCCCTGGCCGAAGCCACCAAGCGGGCCCTCACCGATGTGCGCCAGGCCGTGCGCGTCCGCTCGTTTGGCGACAATATCCTGAACGTACAGCCCACCGAAGGGTCGCTATGCGTGTATCCGATGGCGGGTGGTGGGGCGCGGCTGGCCTATCAGCTGACCGTTCGGCCCAACCTGCTCGACCGTTGGGAATACGTCATTGATGCGCAAACGGGCGAGGTGCTGGACAAATACAACCATACCTGCTCCATCACCCGGCCGCTGGTTCCGGTATCGGCCAATGCGGGTACTGCCACTCCCGAACGCCCGGCCGCTGCTTCGCTGCTGGTGGCGGCTTCGGGGCGCGACCTCAACGGGGCTAACCGCACGTTCCAGACCTATCAGCAGGGCGGGACTTATTTTCTGATCGATACGTCGCGCCCCATGTTTAACGCCCAGGCGTCGACCATGCCCAACGAGCCGGTAGGCGCGATCTGGACAGTAGACGCGCAGAAGACCTATGGCGATAATCAGAAGGTGTACCAGATCACCTCGGCCACGAATACCGACTGGTCGCCAACGGCCGTATCGGCCCACTACAATGCGGGTATTGCCTATGACTATTACCGCACCACCTTTGGCCGTAACGGTCTGAACGGGAGTGGCGGCACGATGATTTCGCTCATCAACGTAGTCGACGATGACGGGGCTGCGCTGGACAATGCCTACTGGAACGGTAAGATCATGGCCTACGGCAACGGAAAGTTGCTGAAACCGCTGGCCGGTGCCCTCGATGTGGCAGGCCACGAAATGACGCATGGTGTTATTCAGAATACGGCCAACCTGCAATACAAAAACCAGTCGGGCGCTATCAATGAGTCGATGGCTGATGTGTTTGCCGTGCTGATCGATCGGGACGACTGGCGGCTGGGTGAAGATGTGGCGCAACCCAATGTGCTGCCGTCGGGTGCCCTGCGCGACCTGTCGAACCCGAATCAGGGCGGCCCCACGGCCGACCCCAACGGCTACCAGCCCGCCACCATGCTTCAGTATGACAACACCACCGAAGACAACGGCGGGGTGCATATCAACAGCGGTATTCCGAATTTTGCCTTTTATAAGTTTGCGACGGCCGTTGGGCGCGAAAAAGCCGAGAAAGTCTACTATCGGGCGCTGACGACCTACCTCACCCGCAGCTCGCAGTTCGTTGATCTGCGGCTGGCCGTTATCAAAGCCGCTGCCGACCTGTATGGAACGCCCGGCGCCGAGGTAACAGCGGCTCAGAACGCGTTTACGGCCGTTGGTATTCTGGACAGTGCACCCACGACACCAACTCAGCCCGACGTGCCGATAGCGGCCGGACAGGATCTGCTGCTGCTGTCCGATGCCGAAAGCAGCCGACTGTATTCGACAACGGTGGGGTCCTCAACGGCTAAGTTCGACCAGAAAACCAGTTCGGCGCTGCTCCACCGCCCCAGCGTAACGGACGATGGCAAAGTAGCGTTTTACGTGTCGTCGGACAAACGAATCCGGTCGGTGAATCTGACCGGTACGCCCGTCGAAACCATCATCTCCGACGAGCCGATCTGGGATAATGTGGCTATCTCGAAAGACGGTACCAAGCTGGCGGCCCTGACTGCCGACCGCGATGGCTCGATCTATGTCTATAGCTACGTCAAAAAGAAGTGGGCTGAGTTTAAACTGTATAACCCGACGTATACAGAGGGCGTTGAAACCGGCGATGTACGTTATGCCGACTCGTTTGAGTGGGACTTTACGGGCGAGTTTATCGTGTACGACGCCTTCAACGAGCTGCAGAACGCCAGCGGTGAAAACATCGACTACTGGGATGTGGGCTTTATCAACGTCTGGGATAACAAAGCGAACGACTTTGCTACCGGTACCATCGAAAAACTGTTCAGTGATCTGGACGAGGGCGAAAGTATTGGTAACCCGTCTTTCTCTAAAAACTCGCCCGGCATCATCGCGTTCGACTACGTGCAGGAGGCTAACGACATCTATTACGTGGTGGCCGTTGACCTGAGCAAAAACGCGGATAACCTGCGGGGTATTTACCGCAACAATACCCTTGGTTTCCCGAGTTACTCGCGGCTCGACAACCGGATCGTGTTCAGCACCGAGTCGGGCACCAGCGAAGATGTGGCCGGCATCGGTCTGGCAGCCGATAAGCTTACGCCCTCCGGTACGGCCCAGGTGTTGTATACCGGTGCCAAATGGCCAGTCTGGTATACGCAGGCTACGCGGGTGCTGCCAACCAAAACCACCCAGACGATAACCTTCGACGCTATTGCCGACCGCTATACGGATCAGGGCGATATGACACTACGGGCTACTTCGTCGGCCGGGCTGCCGGTTGGGTTTCAGGTGATGGGTGGGCCGGCGGTTCTGACCAGTGCCAATGTATTGAAAATTAGCGGAGCCGGTGCCGTTAAGGTGCGGGCCTATCAGGAAGGGAACACGCTGTTTTATGCCGCCACGCCCGTTGAACGCACGTTTACGGTGCTGGCCGTTACGGGTAATGAACCTGCCTGGTCCGATGCGATGTCGGTATACCCGAACCCAACCCGCGCTACGGTGACCGTCGACCTGCCTGCTTCCGAAACGCTGGAGGCCATATCGCTGCGGTCCGTAAGCGGGGCCATTGTTACGCAGCCTGCCATTCGGGGTCGTCAGCGTACCGCCACGCTCGATTTGCAACACCTGCCCAAAGGCTTGTATTTTCTGCACGTTCAGACGCCCAGTGGCACGGCTCACCGGAAAGTGATGAAGGAATGATCCGGGGCGGAGGCCCGGGTTACTCGACCCAGACGGTCTTGATGTTCACGAACTCCCTCATGCCAACGTCGGACAGTTCGCGGCCGAAGCCCGACTGTTTGATACCACCGAAGGGAACCCGAACATCGGACCGCATCAGTCCGTTGATAAAGACCGACCCTGCCTCGATCTGCCGGGCCAGCCGGTTGGCGCGGTCCAGATCCCGGGTCCAGATGGCGGAGCCAAGACCGAAGTTCGACCGATTGGCGAGCCGGATGGCCTCCGCTTCGTCTTTAGCGTCGATCAGTACGGCCAGCGGTCCGAAGGTTTCTTCGTCGAAAGCCGCCATGCCGGGCTTCACCTTGTCGAGCAGCATGGGCTGAACATTGCAGCCGTCGCGTTTCAGAGTACCCATCAGCGATTTGGCACCCTGTTTCAGCGATTGATGATACTGCCGTTCGATCGAGTCGGCCAGATCGAGCCGGGCCATCGGTCCCATGGTCGTGGTATCATGGGTCGGGTCGCCCTGCCGGATCTGGCTGATGTGCTGAACTACCCGTTCGGTAAAGGCTTTTTTCACGGATTTTTCCACGATGAATCGTTTGGCGGCAATGCAACTCTGGCCTGCGTTCTGCATCCGCGATTGCACGGCGATTTTAGCGGCCTGGTCGAGGTCCGCGTCGGCCAGAACGATAAGCGCATCGGAACCGCCCAGCTCCAGCACCGATTTCTTGATGGCTTTGCCAGCCAGGGCCGCCACCGATGCCCCCGCCCGTCCGCTGCCCGTTAGCGTCACAGCCTTGACGCGCTGATCGTTCAGCAGCGTTTCAACGGGCTCCACGTCGATCAGCAGCGACTGAAAAACGCCGTCGGGCAGACCAGCATCCCGGAAAACCTGCTCAATGGCCAGCGCACAGCCAAATACGTTAGGCGCGTGTTTCAGTACCCCAACATTGCCCGCAATGAGTCCTGGAATGGCGAAACGAAATACCTGCCAGAAGGGGAAATTCCAGGGCATAATGGCCAGCACCGTTCCCAGCGGCTGGTACGTGACATAGCTCCGGTGGGCGGGGCTGTCAATAACCTGATCGGCCAGGAACGACTCGGCCTGGTCGGCGTAAAACGCACAGGCATCGGCGCATTTCTGAATTTCGCCCTCGGCTTCCTGCCGAATTTTTCCCATTTCGGCCGTAATCAGGTCGGCCAGTTCTGACCGGCGACTTACCAGCTGAGAGCCAACCCGACGCAAAAAGTCAGTCCGCTCCGGAAGCGACAAAACCGACCAGTCGGCAAAGGCCCGGTCGGCTCGTTTGAGTTTTCGTTCGATAGCGGCCGCGCTGTCGGCCCGGTACGTCTTCAGCCGACGCTGATTGTAGGGATTGATAGAGGCAAACATAATTAAAGGACGATGAGTAAGTTATGAGTTATGAATGATGAGTTATGAATGATGAATGAGTACTTACAGGCGCCAACCGCACCGACCACGGGCATACACTCATCGCTCATCAGTCATCACTCATAACTTATTCACTGTTCGTTGGGTTGTCGGCTTCGAGGACGGTGACAAGTTCTAGCAGGGTGTCGATAACCTGATCCATACGGTCGTGCCCCACGATGGCGTCGAACTGGTCGCGGGCCTGCTGCATGCTGTCTTTGAGCGCCATGAATAGCTCTTTGCCCCGATCATTCAGGAAAATGACGCTGGAGCGCGAGTCGGCGGGATTTTTCTGGGTGTATATGTAGCCGTCGGCTTCGAGCAGGCCGACAATCTTACTCATCATCTGCTTGGTAACGCAGGCCCGTTTGGCCAGCTCGTTATTAGTCGTTCCCCGTTCGCCGATGTTAGCCAGGAACATCAGGTAACTCATCTTGAAGTCGGTGAAGCCCTGCTGGTGCAAACGAGGCTCCACGAAGCTTTCCATATACCGCTTCATCCGCCAGAGCAATCGGCCAATAGACCGTTCGCGCATGATGCGGTATTGTTCAAAATCAAAGGAATTTTTATCTGTTTCCGTGGTCATAGGCACAAAAATAATCTTTTCAGCCATTCATAGTGGGGTACATAAACAAATATAGTCAACTTGTTTGACTTTATAGTCAACCAGGTTTACTTTTGTGCTCATCAAAGCCAACACTTACCAATTGTTTCATGGCTATTTCTACTACAACAAACGGCAGCCCGGATATTGCTGAAAATAATGGCATACGGGCTTATTTACCCCGTATCATTCTTTTTTTCGCGCTGTTGATCGGGGGCTATTTCGCGTACAAAGCCTACGTACACGGTCGGCAGTACGAATCGACGGATAACGCGCAGATTGAGGGGAACTCGGCGCCGGTACTGGCTCGGGTAGCGGGCTATGTGCAGGCTGTCAACGTGGCCGACTATGCCAACGTGAAAAAGGGGCAGCTGCTGGTCACGATCGATCCGCAGGAGTACGATGTGGCGCTGGCGCAGGCCGAAGCCGATTATCAGCAGTCGCTGGCCGACCTCCAGAATGCCCGTGCCGATCTGCAGAACGCGCAGGCCAATGCCCGTAATGTGGCGCAGAACGCTCGGGTAGCTCAGTCAAACGCAGCGGTGCAGGAGTCCCGGCGCAGTAAGGCCCAGCGTGATCTGCAGCGCGATCAGAATCTGTACAAAGAGCAATCGCTGACGCGCAAGCAGCTCGAAGACAGCCAGAACAACGTTGAGGTGCAGAGCCGCCAGTACGAGGCTAACGTTGAGCAGATCAACCTGGCGCGTACGTCGCAGGGGGTAGCGCAGGCGGGTATTGCCAAAGCCCAGGCCAATATCCAGAAGATTGAAGCCGTACTAAAAGTCAAACAGGCCGCCATCGACAACGCCAAACTGCGCGTTGGCTACGCCCGACTAACGGCTCCCATTGACGGGAAAATAGGTCGTAAGAACGTGGTAGCGGGTCAGTACGTACAGCCCGGACAGAACCTGTTTACCATCGTGGCCGATTCTACGTTCTGGGTCGTTGCCAACTTCAAGGAAACCCAGCTTGAGAAAATGAAAATCGGGCAGGCGGTCGACGTAAAACTCGATGCCTACCCCAACCTCGATATCAAAGGCCGGGTAGCCTCGCTGTCTGACGCGACAGGCGCTCGTTTCGCGCTGCTGCCGCCCGATAATGCCTCGGGTAACTTCGTCAAGATCACCCAGCGCGTACCGGTCAAGATCGAGATCGTGAACCCCGAAAAGTACCGGAATCAGCTACGGGCAGGGCTCAGCGTGGAAGCCGACGTGCGCGTCGATGAGTAATGAACACTATGTACGGGTTTGTCCGTGAGGCCGCTGCCCAGGACAAGACATGCTACCTGTTTCAGGCCTAGAACATGAATCAACCAACCGGGTTTCGTCGGTGGATCGTGGTGATCACGGCCATTTCGGCAGCTATAATCGAACTGATCGACATCTCGATCGTAAACGTGGGCCTGACCGACATTGCCGGTAATCTGGGCGTTACGATCGAGGATGTATCGTGGGTGGTGACGTCCTACGCCATCGCCAACGTGATCGTTATCCCGATGACGAGTTTTTTGCAGCGGTACTTCGGCCGCAAGAACTATTACATCGGCTCCATTTTCCTGTTTACGCTGGCCTCGTATGGCTGCGGCCTGTCCGATAACCTGTGGATGCTGGTGTTTTTCCGGTTCCTGCAGGGCGTTGGCGGGGGGGCGTTGCTGTCTACCTCGCAGGGGCTGATGTACGATGCGTTTCCGCCTTCGCAGCGGGCCACGGCCTCGGCCCTGTTCGGGATGGGTATTGTACTGGGCCCCACACTCGGTCCTACGCTCGGTGGCTATATCATCGATAATTACCACTGGAGCTGGATGTTCTACATCAACGTACCGATCGGTATTGTGGCCGTCATGCTCAGCTCGGCCTTCATCGACAAAAAAGAAGAAGAGCTGAACATTAACCGCGCTGCCATCAAAATTGACCAGTTCGGTATTCTGCTGCTGGCCATCGGGGTGGGTAGTCTGCAGTATGTGCTGGAGCGGGGCGAAGCCGACGACTGGTTCGATAGTTCGCTGATTACGGGCCTGACCCTTGCCGCTGCGGTGACGCTGCCGCTGTTTGTCTGGTGGGAGCTGCGGGGCACCCGCGAGCCGGTGGTGGATCTGCGTACGCTCAAGAACCGAAACCTGGTGGTTGGCTCGCTGCTGATCGTTGTGGTTGGCTACGGGCTGTTTACGTCGGTGTTGTTATATCCGCTGTTTGCGCAACGCATTATTGGCATGACGGCCACCCAGACCGGCAAACTCCTGATTCCCGGCGGCCTCATTACGCTGCCCATGTTCGCGCTGACGGGCAGGTTGCTGGCCAAAGGAACCTCGCCCCGGTTGATCGTGATCTTCGGCTACATTGCCTTCGCTGCGTTTTGCTTTACGATGTCTACTTATAACATGGACGCGTCGAATGGCGATTTTATCGGGGCGCTGATCATTCGGGGCATCGGGCTGGCGCTGGTCAATGTGCCGCTTATCAACCAGTCGGTATCGACGCTCGAACCGCGTCAGCTGCCTACGGGCATTGCCATCGTAAACATGATGCGGCAGCTGGGCGGAGCCTTCGGGGTAGCTATCACGAACACTTACGTAACCCAGCGCAGCGCTGTTCATCGGGGCGATCTGGTATCAAACCTGCAACCCGGCGATCCGCTCCTGACCGAACGGCTCAACGCGCTCACGCAGGGGCTGATGGCACGGGGCGTCAACGCATTCGATGCCACGACGGGGGCGTATCGCAATCTCGATCTGATTATCCAGAAGCAGGCGCTGATGGTCTCGTACCTCGACACATTCCGGCTGGCGGGGCTGTTTTTCGTGGTGTCGTTTCCGCTGTTATTCTTACTGAAAAACAAAAAAATGGACCCGGCCGCTGCCAAAGCAGTAGCCGATGCCGCTCACTAGTACTTGGCGCCCGGGAGCGGTATGCATGGCCGGATAGGCCTACGTCGATGGTCAGTGCCGCCGGCCGTTGATCCTCATGATGCCGCAACCCGCCGGGTCTCACAAACACATACATGTATGCAGTTAAAATACCTTGTCTGTATAGCCTTACTAACGGCCGGTGGTGTTCGGGCGCAGCAGCCTCAGCCGGTTCCGGTGCCTGCCGACCTGCGGGCGCTGCTTCAGCAGGCCAACGCCAACTACCCCGTGCTCCGACAGCAGCAGGAGCTGATCCGGGCGGGTGAACTGCGGGTCGATATAGCCCGTACGGCATTACGCCCCACTGTTAACCTGAACGGGAGTTACACCTACCTGACCCCCGTGCCGCAGGTGACGTTTCCGGTCAACGGGCAGGATGCTACGCTGAAGCTGGCGCCCAATAACAACCTCAACGGCAACGTATCGATCGGGCAAACCATCTACGACTTTGGCCGGACCGACGCATCTGTTCGGCAGGCTGCCGATAACGTGCAGGTGCTGCGCCGGGGGCTGGAGATTACGCAGCAGAACCTGGCCTTTCAGGTCGCGGCTGCCTATTTCGGCGTGGGCTTTCTGCAACGGAGCCTGGTCGTGCAGGATTCGGTGATCCGGACCGCCGGAGCCAACGTGCGGCTCCTGGCAACGCGGCTGCAGAACGGCGATGCGCTGCAATACGACGTACTGACGCAAACGGTTCGGGTAAAAGCCGCGCAAAACCGCCGGATCGAAATCCAGAACCTGTTGGAGCGACAACTGGCTGCGCTGACCTTCCTGACCGGTAATCCCAGTCCGGACGTGAGCCAGGCCATTACCCAGTTCGACCTGACCGATGCGGTCAGCAGCGCTACCCAGCCCTACAACCTCGACCTGGCTCCGGTACTGGCGACTAACAAAGATGTGCAGCTGGCTCAGGACCGGCTCCGCGCGGCCGAGACTGAGATTCTGGTCAATAGCCGGGCTGGTAAGCCGAGCATCGGGTTCAGCGGGAATGCGGGGTTCAAAAATGGGTATCCGCTCAACGTAGAGCAGCCGCGCGCCAATCTGGCGGCCGGTGTTGCCGTGGTAGTTCCTCTCTATGCCGGTAAGCGCTACCAGCTACAGAACCAGGCCGCCCAGCTGAATCTGAACGCCAGCCGCTACGCCGTAGAAACCGCTAACGCCCAGCTTCGGCAGAACCTCGCCCAACTCAACGCCGACATCCGCAGCAACCAGACCCGCCTGGCCAACCTCGAAACGCAGGTGCAGCAGGCGCGTCAGGCACTGACTATTGCCAACGCCCGCCTGCGCAACGGAGTAATCACAAACGTAGAGCTACAAAGCGCCGAAACCGGCGTTGAAGAAGCCGAGCTGGGCCGACTCAATTTTAAATACCAGCTCCTGCTCAACCAGCTCGAACTGAAACGGCTGCTGGGAGAAGGGCTATGAGTGATGAGTTAGTAGTGATGAGTGGGGTCGGCGCCTACAGGCAATCACTCATCGCTCACCACTACTAACTCATCACTCCGTTTACATTTCCATCGCTACGAGTGCGTTGCCACGGAGAACGGGAACCACGTCGTAGAGGTCATGCTGGAGGCAGTAGGTAATATCTTTCTGAATGCCGAGCCGCTGGAGCCGGCGGATGTGTGAGGCATTGGCCATGTAGCCGACCAGGTTTTCTTTTCCGTCGCAGTAGAGCCGGTGCGCTACAATGGCGCTGTCTTCGGCCAGGGCGTAGCTATCTTTGAGCCGGTCGATGAGGGCGCCAGCAAAGAGGGTGTCTTCGAGGTTGACGCGGCCTTTCCAGCCCGCGCACAGCACCATCACATCATAAGGCTCAGTTTTCAGGAATCTGGCCACCGCGTCGAGGTTCAGGAATGAGCCGACCAGCACTTTTACCGCCGACCGCGATTTGGTGATGGCCAGCGTACCGTTGGTGGTTGTCATGGCTACGTTGGCCCCCCGAATCTGCTCGTCCATGTACGTGAACGGCGAATTGTCGAGTTCGAAACCGTCGACCCGGCGCGCGTTACGCTCGGCCGCGGCCAGATACCCACGCTCCTGCCACTGCTGACACTCTTCGATGGTCGCTACGGGTACAATGGTTTTCACCCCATAGGCAAAAGCCGTCACCATGCAGGAAGTAGCCCGGAACACGTCGGCAACGACTACGATGGTGTTTTCAACCGTGTGTAGATGCAACAGATCCGGGGTTAAACAAACGTCAATGTGTTTCATGTATGTCGCTGGCCGATGAGCAGTAGGTACAGTCGCTACCGCCCATCGGTATGAGTTAGATCCTGGTTAGATGAATCGATTGGTTGGAGGTCTGGCAGAGAACCATCAGCGCCGAACGAAAGGGGGCTTTACAACTTCGGCCTTCAGGAGTCTGTCGCGCACGTTTACAAAAATTTCGGTGCCGGGCTTGCTTAGGGCGGTGGGTACGTAGCCCAGGCCTACGCCTTTGCCGAGCGTGGGCGACTGCGTGCCGGACGTTACTTCGCCAATGGTATGGCCGTCGGCATCGCAGAGGGCGTAGTGACCGCGTGGAATACCCCGGTCAATCATAGTAAAGCCAACCAGTTTGCGCGCAACGCCCTGCTCTTTCTGCTGTTTCAGTACATCGGCATCCACAAAGTCGTGGGTAAATTTGGTGACCCAGCCCAGCCCGGCTTCAATAGGGGAGGTGTCGTCGGTAATGTCGTTGCCGTACAGGTTATAGCCCATTTCGAGCCGGAGGGTATCGCGGGCACCGAGGCCGATGGGTTTGATTCCATAGGGCGCTCCGGCTTCCATGATCGCGTTCCATACGGTTTCGGCCTGGTGGTTGGATACGTAAATCTCGAACCCACCCGCGCCGGTATAGCCCGTTGCCGATACGATAACATTAGCCATGCCCGCAAAATCTGTTTTCTCGAAGGTGTAATACGTCATTTCCAGATCGGCGGCTGTCAGCGACTCCAGCGCTTTGGCCGCCATCGGACCCTGTACCGCAAAGAGGCACATATCGTCCGATACGTTCACGAGCGTCAGGTTGTCGGTGTCACGCACGTACTGGTTGATCCAGTTCCAGTCTTTTTCGATGTTCGACGCGTTAACAACGAGCATGTACTCCGTTTCGCTGATCCGGTAAACGAGCAGATCGTCTACGATACCGCCCCGGCCGTTGGGCAGGTAGCTGTACTGTACCTTGCCGTCGAAGAGCGTGCTGGCGTCATTGGCCGATACCCGCTGAATCAGGGCCAGCGCATCATCGCCTTTCACGATGAACTCGCCCATGTGCGATACGTCGAATACGCCAACGCCATTACGGACGGTGTGGTGCTCGTCGAGGTCGGACGAGTAGCGAACGGGCATCTCGAAGCCCGCAAACGGCACGATCTTCGCGCCTAATTGCTGATGAATATGATGAAGGGGAACTTGCTTGAGGGACATCTCGTGCCGGAGGTTATCGGGCAAATTTACAAACAGATGATCGGCTTTCCACGCCGTATGTGTATGGCCGCCATAACGGTTGGGTATTTACCAGAACTTACAGGGTAAAGTTGATGGGTAAAGTGTACTTTACTCGCACAGGCTGACCGCGCTGATAACCCGGTGTCCAGCGGCTACTGCTCCATTTGACCACCCGTGCCGCTTCTTCATCGGTACCGTAGCCCAGTCCCCGAATTACTGTTATATCGTCTACAGTTCCTTCTTCGCTGATCACAAAACCGATAACAACGCGGCCCTGTACTCCGCGTCGCTGTGCTTCGGCCGGGTAGCGTAACGTGTTGTTCAGGAAGTCGCCCAGTGCGGCCATACCGCCTTTGAAAGAAGGAGGCTGGTAAATTTTGGCATAGCGCAGGGTATCTCGCGTGCCAACCACCGCTTTGCCACCCAGGTCTTCCCCTGTATCGTAACGATCTTCGTAAAAAAAAGACCCATCGGCATAGCGCCCCGTCCAGACCCCATCGCGGAAACCGTTGACGAAGTAGCCTTCTTCTATCAGGTCAGTCGGGGGTTGCTGGCGCGTTTTGGAAACGATTCGGGAGCGAATTACAGCTCGTCCGTTGCCCTCGGTCACCATCTGCTTTCCCGATGCATCCCAGATCGATTCGAATTTTTCGGCTTTGGCGCGCGATTGATTATAGCGATTGATGGTAGCGATGGATTCCTGCTGGCCGTTGCTGTACCATCGCCACCGCGTCTGTTGCACTGGCTCCCTACTGTTGGACTGGGCAATATCCTGTTCCGATTCTACCAGCATCTCGTTCAGATCGAATTGGTCTACTCCGGTCTGGGTTCCATTCAGGAAAGTGCGTGTGGATACCCGGCGGCCCGTCTCCGTAATGTCGTAGACCAGGCCCTGCCATTGGTGATTCGGTGCTTTCAGACCAATACGGTTTATCACTAAGCCGTCCGGCGAGTGGTAAGGTTGTTCTTCCCGGGCCATCGTCAGCGTCAGCTTTTCAGCCCATCGTTTACCCTGTCGCTGATAAATGATGGCATTGCCCGTTGGTAACCCCAGGCTGTCCTGACGGGCGACTTCTTTGTACTGGGCCAGACTACTGCCGGGTAGAACAGGGGTGAACTGCTCATCGAGGTAGGTAATGCGCTGGCCGTCGAAGTATTCATACTGGGGTGGGCTTGCTTTGACGGTAAGGGGGAAGGTAACTTCCTGACGTACGCGCTGCCCTGCTTTGATGGCCGGTTGCCAGGCGTTGAACAGCCTGAACACCCGAAGGGCTTCCTGGTCACAATCGGGCCGAAGGCCGCGTACAACAACTGCGTGGCTGATCTGACCATTGGGCTCCGCGATACCGCTCAAAATGACACGGCCAGTAAGACCAGCAGCTCCTGCCGCCAGAGGCATCCGAAAGTTGGTCAGCAGAAACGAATGAAGTCTTTCAGGACCGCCCTGGGGCTGTGCCACGCTGTCGACTTCGAAGGACTTGTAGACTGGCGACTGGGCAAACCCGGATACCGGCACCACCAGCCATAACCAAAAGATTTGTACTAATTTCATAAAAGGGAGGTTGGTATGAAGACCTGCCAAATTAAGAAAATAGTACACAAATATAAAAAGTGTATACTAGCCCATTTGTCCTTACCAATCGACCTCTTGTGGGATTGGAATTAACGTATTGGGCTACAACCGATTCATTGCTTTATGGATGCGGCTAACGAAGAAGCGCAACGGGAAGGCTAGCTATAACGGTCTTACTCCAGCATAAAATTGAGCGGCATTCGGTACCGCACCCGTACGTTTTGGCCGCGCTGAACACCTGGCTTCCAACGACCATTCATGGCTTTTACAATGCGCAGGGCTTCCTGATCAATGGCGGGGTGTAGCGGCTTAATGACTTCATAATCGCAGAGTGTACCGTCGGCGCAAACCACAAAACTAACCATGACCTGACCCTGAGCGTGCGCTCGTTGCGCATCGGGCGGATAGCGCAGCGTACTGGCCAGAAACTGGCCCATCGCCTGCATTCCGCCCGCAAACTCCGGTTGCTGCTCGCGTTGCGTATACCGTACCGTATCCTGCCCGGCCGTAATGGCTTTGCCCGCCTGACAGATACCTTTCTCGTACCGTTCTTCGTAAAAGTAGGACCCATCGGCATAGTGGCCAATCCAGCGACCCTCCCGCAGCCCGCCTGCGTAGGCGCCTTCTTCGATGAACAACGTCTGGCGGGTAGAGTCATTCTTCGATTGCACCAGTTCGGTAAAAGAGCCGCTGCCGTTGCCTTCGTTGACGAGCTGGCGGCCGGTGCTGTCCCAGTAAGCCATGACCTGATCCGGACTTTTCGGGGTTCCGGGTTTTGGTTTGTCAACGGTCCAGATCTGTTTGATCTGCCCGTTGGGGTGCCAGGCGTTGAACACATACAGGCCGTTGGCATCGTCGGAGCGCTGGGCTACCAGGCCGTTGCTGTAGTAGTCGAGCTGGTAGCCAACCCGTTCGCCATTGTTGTAGAAGGCCTGTCTGACCAGCGTGCCCGTTTCGTCGACATCGGCTACGCGGCCCTGCCACTGGTTGGTCTGTTGTACAACCCCAACCATATAAACCGGTTTTCCGGAGCGACTGCACAGGTCGCTCCGTTTCCGGACAAACGGCAGGGTGGCCTGTTCTTTCCAGACCTGCCGCTTCAGCTGATACACCATGATATTTCCATTGGGAAGCCCGTTAGAATCGGTTGGGGTGAGCTGTTTGTACCGGGCCAGGTCGCTGCTGTCGGGCAGCAGGTTCTGATTGGCGTCGTAATAGCTGATCCGGTTGCCATTCACGTAGGGGAAGGGCTTGTTGGCTTTGAAGGTAACCGGAATCGTAACGAACTGCCGTACCGCTTTGCCGTTTTTGTAGGCCGGTCGCCAGGCCTGAAACCGACTGAAAACCCGAATGGCTTCCCGGTCGCAGTCGGGCCGCAGCGATTGCACGACCTTGATGTCAGACAGGCGCCCGTCGGATTCTACGATGCCCGAAAGAACCACGCGACCGCCAATGCCCTGAGCTTCGGCTTCGATGGGTTTGCGCAGATTCGTTTGCAGGAAGGTACTCAGCGAAGGCATCCCGCCCCGGGGCTCGGCGGCACTGTCGGTTTCAAAGCTTTGATAAGCAACAGGTTGAGCTAATGACGAGATGGTCAATAGAAAAAGAAGGATAAAAGGAAATAGTTTCATAGGATGAAGGC
Source organism: Spirosoma lacussanchae (assembly GCF_005870035.1). Lineage (GTDB taxonomy): Bacteria > Bacteroidota > Bacteroidia > Cytophagales > Spirosomataceae > Spirosoma > Spirosoma lacussanchae. The sequence goes on from NZ_SWJG01000001.1 coordinate 297,486, forward strand.
GGTGTAAACAGGTGTTAAAATAAGCCGAACATTCTTTTCAGCCAAAAAAAGATGTCCCGATGATCATTCATGATAGCGAACGGTCATCGGGACGGAGTATGTACTGGGTTAGTTTACTGCCGGACTACTTTCACGGTTCGGGTCATGGTGGGGGTCTTGACCTGCAGCAGGTACAAGCCTGACGAGCGGCCCAGCTCAACGGTCTGCTGCTCAACGGCGTTGGCCTGCTTCACCGCCAGGTCGCTCACCGTACGGCCCTGCAAATCGCGAACGGTCAGCCGCAGGGGCTGCCCTTCAGCTCCGTACACACGAACGAGCACCTGCTCCGCGGAGGTGGGGTTGCCCGCTACCGTAACAGTAAAGGCCAATTCGGCTTCAGCAGCGGCTTTCCGGGCGCGACTCACGCAGAACGACGCGAAGTCGAAGGTGGTGCTGACGGTGCGGTTACCCTGCGTAGCCTGAATGAACAGCGGCTTCGGATCTCCACGTAGTTCGGCCTCAACCGTACCAGTCGGACTCGTCACCGACGCCCGACGAATACCGGGCGCGAAGAACGTAATGGGTGAGCCGTCGCCCCCGGCCGTTACGAACGTGATGGCTCCGGTCGAGCAGTCGTACGTGGGCGTCAGCAGCGTCAGGTCGTTGCCCGGGTTCTGACCGGCGCAGTAGGCGGCAAAATCGAACGTAACGCTGACCGACCGGCCGCTCTGGGTAGCGGTAATCGTAATGGGTTTCGGGTCGTTACGTAATTCGGCTTCGACAATACCGGTCAGGCTGGTTGGACCCGAACTGCGGATACCAGGCGTCTGGAAGGTAATCGGTGAGCCATCGCCCCCCACTGGCGTGTATGTAATCAGGCCCGTAGCGCAGTTGTAGGCGGGTTGCGCCAGTGACAGGCTGCTGACCGGGCTGCTGATCTGATAGACCGAAACCGAGTTGCTGACTTCATTGGCCAACAGCACCAGCCCCTTCCCGTTGGGGCTATCGGCCGCTGAAATATAAACGATGCCCTCGGCACCCCGGTCGTCGGTGGCGGCCGTAGCCGTGGGTGCGGTGCGATTAACGGAATAGGTCACAAACTGCGGGGCAGTGGGTACTGTCACGTCGTAGACCATGACCCCGCCAATGCGTTCGAGCGCAATGAAGGCGTAGGCCCGTCCGTTAATGATGGCGGTCGTGACGCCTTCGGGCTCGGGCCCTTTATCGTCGCTGCGATTTTTGACGGCCGGATTGCCATCGGTATTGCTGGCGTTGAAGAGCAGGGGTGTCTGGGCGCGGGTGATGCGTTCGAGCTGATCGCCACTATCCCAGACGAGGTTACCGCTAAGATCCCAGATCGAGAACGACCGGGCCCCGAACGCGTGAATCTGGTCGAAGTCGCCGTCGCCGTCCAGATCGCCCGACTGGTTCGTTACGTTCAGGCGTCCGAGCAGCAGATTATTTTTCAGGTCGGCCGCGTTCGGGAAAACCGTTGGGTCTAGTACATAACCACCCGCTCCGGCCCGCACTACTTCGCTCAGGGCGCTGTATTCGCGGGCGTCGCCTTCGTTGGCCGTGATCAGGTACGACTGGCCCCCCGAGGTAAAGGTAGCAATGGCATCGGGTTGATACAGGCCGAACACGGGCAGTTTCTGCAGCGCCGGTACACCACCCTGGTCGGTTGGGTCAAGGGCGTTGACATCAAGGTTGTGGTTCTTGAGCCCCAGGGGCTTGATGGCCGATACCGTTTTGCTGGTCAGATTAATAACAGCCAGGGCGTTGTTTTCCTGAAGGGTTACGTAAGCAGTACGCGAGTCGGGCGAGAACGTTACGTACTCTGGTTCGAGATCTTCGGCTACGCTGCTCCCGTTTTCTACGTTGCCTTTGCGGCCGTAGAGCCGGACACCGGCGCTGCGGAGGGCTGCCTTCTGATCGTTAAACGCGGTGAACCGAACGGTTGTGACCTGGCTTTGCGTTAGTGAGGCAATACCACCCGTCAGGTCGATTACCGTAACCGATCCTTCGGGGTCGACGCTGTAATCGTCGTTGGGTTCGCCTTCGTCGGCGGTTACGACATACCGGCCATCGGGCGAGAACCCTACCATGTCGGGCAGGGCGCCGGTCGTTACCTCTTTCAGTATCTGACCGTTCGGGTCAAAGAAGACCACTTTACCCGGCAACACTTTGTTCGTATTCTCGATGGCCGCTGCAATAAGACCGTCGCGGGTGGCAACGCTGTTGATGCTACCGCCCAGAGCCGCTACATTGATCGACGTAAGTGCTACCGGAGCCGATGGGTTGGCGAAGTTGACAACGTCGATGCGGTTGGCTACTGAGTTGGCGATAAACAAGCGTTTGCTGGTTTTCTCGTAAGCCACAATCTCCGATGAGCCCGCCGTTGGGTTGCGGTAGCTGGTCAGCAGTTGCAGGGTAAGCGCCGAAGTGGATGCAGGAGCCTGTTTGTCGTCATCGATAATAAAAACAAGTTGTGAACTGACCGAGCCAATCTGTACGCCACTGCCGTTCTGTAGCCGAAGTGTCAGGTATTCGTCGGCTTCGGGCAGGCCATCGTTAATGAGCGGAATCCGGTACGTGATGGCGCTGGTATTGGCCGGAATGGTCACGGTCACGGGCGCCGTGGCCAGCACAAAATCCTGACCGTTCTGGGCCGATGCGGAGCCGAGTGCCAATTGTACCGATCCAGTCGAGCTGCCGGGGCTGGTCACGGCGAGGGTTACCGAAAGCGTACCCGATGCTTCGCCGACGCTCCGGCTGGCTGCGCTGAAGGCTACCGTCGGCAGTGGGCAAGCGGAGCCAAACGTAAAGGCAGTAGTGCTGAACGGCAGATCAGGAGCAATACCGTCAATGGACTGATCGCCAGAGCTGTTGGCCTGTACCTGCCAGTTTACCGCGTTGTTCAGGACTACCGGATAACAGCTTCGGCTGATTCCCGTGCGCGGACCGGTGTAGATACCCACCGCAATTTCGCCGGTTAGCGCCAGGGCTGTTCCGCCCAGCGTCAGTCCGGTTCCGGCCAGCGTGCCGAATGTATTGGCCGCCACGCCGTTGTTCGAGATGGCTCCCAAAAACGTGGTCGGGGTATCGGCATCGGTGCCCAGATAGGCAAAGATCGCATCGTTCTCGTTCGAGATACCCCGGTTGCCGCTGATGGTGGCCGAGCCGACGCTCACTACTACGGGCGAAGCCGGACTCGGGTTGATGTTGGAGAACGCCACGACCGTACCGGCCGGAATAACAGTTCCGCCCGTGTTCCAGACCAGAATACTTTCGCCGGTATTAAAACCCGGGTTCTGCCATTCGTCGTCGCGGAAATAAATGGTGGTGTTGGCCGGCAGGGCATCCAGGGCCACAATGTTAAAATTATCGGTTCCGTCAGCATTGAAGCCGGTAAAGGCGATACTGCCCGGCGAGAGCTGCCCAAACGACAGAAGGGGCAGCAACAGCAGAAGACACAGGTAAAGCTTTTTCATGAACTTTGGGTCAGATCAGTAGTCGGTTAGAAACTGACGCAAAGTTCAATACTGGCAGATTATCAGTATTTTAAGAATGGGTTGGGGGCTTAACGTGCCGGTTATATTAGTCTGAAACCGACCGAATGGCCAGCCGCTCAACACCGGCCGCTACCAGCGCTTCCAGCTCGGAAAGGGTAGCTCCGTCGGCTGCGATCTTGACACCGACGGATCGGGGAACCTCCTGCCGAAACCGAAGGGCCGTATCGAGCGAGAAAGTCGATGGAAAAGCGCCGGTCCGGTCTTTGATGAAATCGGCACCGGCGTCGGCTGCGAGTTTGATCATCTGGTAGCGCTGGTCATCGGTCAGCAGGGCCGAATCCAGCACAACTGTCAGCAGGCGTTCCTGCGCGTGCACCATGGCTACCAGCTTGGCGACTTCGATCTTGAGCCAGACCGAAGCCGGCGAGAAGAGCGCTGATGTATTCAGGACCACCTCAATTTCTGTAGCGCCATCCTTGAGCGCGAGCTCAACCTCCAGCTGCTTGACCTCCGTCCGCTGGTACCCGAACGGGTAGCCCACCACCGCCGACAGGACCGCCGGATGCTCGTCGCCGAGTTCCCGCCGGATTTTTTTTACCCAGAACGGCGCCACGGTCAGACCTGCCAGGCCAAGCTGGGTAACATCGTCCATCGCTTCGTACTGTTCATTGACCGTCACGCTGGCGTGTACCAGCGTCCGCTCCATGTACGGGAAGAGGTGATTCATAACTAGTGATTGAGTGATTTCGTGAATGAGCGATTGAGTGGAAGCATCTACCGTTTTTCCACTCAATCGTTCATTCATGCAATCGCTAATTCAGGTATTTCAGCTTCACTACCTCTTTCGGGTCGAGGAAGCGCCACTTGCCGCGGGGGAGTTCTTTCTTGGTTAGCCCCGCAAAGGTGGTCCGGTCCAGCTTAGTGACCTCGTAGCCCAGGTGCTCGAACATCCGGCGTACGATGCGGTTGCGGCCCGAGTGAATCTCAATGCCAACGACCTGCGCGTCGGGGGTGATGATGCTCATCGAATCGGGCTTGATGGGGCCGTCTTCCAGCTCAATCCCTTTAAGTAGCGTTTCGAAATCCGCTTCGGTGATGGGTTTGTCGATTTCGACCTGGTAGATTTTGCGGACGTTGTTGGAGGGGTGCGTCAGCTTGTCGGCCAGTTCGCCATCGTTGGTCAGTAGCAGCAAACCGGTTGTTTTACGATCGAGCCGCCCCACCGGATACAGCCGGAAATTACCGGCATCGGCTACTAGCTCCATTACCGTTTTGCGTTCTTCCGGGTCGTCGGTAGTGGTGATATAATCTTTGGGCTTGTTCAGCAGCACATAAACGAAGCGCTCGGGGTTAAGCACCTTGGTGCCGTACTTCACGGTATCACCGTCTTTCACGCGGAAGCCCATCTCGGTAACGACTTTGCCGTTTACCGTAATGTCGCCTTTGCTGATCAGTTCATCGGCTTCCCGGCGCGAGCAAACGCCCGAGTTCGCGATGTATCGGTTCAGCCGGGTCGTGTTCGGATCGCCCGGTTCGCTGGTACGTGACCGATCGTCGACGGGGCGCGCCGGGGCTTTGCGGTCGGCTTTGGCGGGACGGTCTGCCGATGGACGCGATGGTTCGCTGTCGTCCCGGCGCGACCGGCGCTCGTAGGGCCGCTGGTCGATATTGTAGTTGGGCGCTTTTTCGTAGCGGCCGGTGCGCCGTTCGCCCGATTCTTTGCGTTGCTCCGGCGTAAATTTGTACGGTCCGTCGGTGCGGTCGTTGCTGCGCGAATCATCGTTCCGGCGGTTGCCGCGGGTATCTTCATCACGGCTGCGGTCAAAACGCGGCCGATCGTCGTTGCCCCGCTCAAACGAACGGTTACGCTCGTCGGCGTCGCGGTTGAAGCCACCTACGCGTTTGAACGCTGGTTTGTCGGCGCGGTCGGGCCGGTCGTTCCGGCCGCGGTCGAAACGTGGGCGCTCGGCTGACCCTTCGTCAGACCGGCCCCGCCGATCCGAAAAAGGCCGGGGCCGATCGGTATTGCGGTCGCGGTCAAAACGGGGCCGATCGCGGTCGTTGCTGCGCGAATCGTCGCTCCGGCGTTCGAAACGGGGCCGGTCGCCAGCAGGCTGGTTGCGCCGGTCGGTAAATGGCCGTTCCGGGCGGTCGTCGCGGCTGCGCTCGAAGCGGGGCCGGTCGGTATTGCGGTCATCCCGGCCACGGTCGTTACGATCAAACCGCTCGGGGCGGCTGTCGCGTTCGTTGCGGGTACTGTCGTTGCGGTCGTTGAACCGTCGTTCGTTCCCGAACCGGTCGGTTTTATTGGCGTACGAGCGGCCACCCCGGGAGTCGCCACTCCGGGAGTCGCCACTCCGGTCCGAAAAGCGGGGCCGGTCGCTGGTATCGTCTGTGCGTCGGGCCGGGCGGGGCCGGTCATTACCTCTGTCATTGGTACGGTCGGCTGACCGGCGTTCGTCGTTCCGCTCAAAGCGGGGCCGATCAGTAGGGTTGCTATCCCGGTTGAAGCGGGGGCGTGATGCGTCATCACTGCCGCTGCCGCGGGAAAAGCGGGGCCGGTCGTCATCCCGACGACCGAATGAACGTTGCTCACCATCACGGCGCGGCTTTTGGCCGCCGGCTCTGTTCTGATCAAAATCCTGGTCCATGGAAAAATACAGTAAGGTGTACTGTTTTGCTAAGTAAAAAGCGCTGATAATCAGGCTGTGTTGTTTGTACGGAGAAAAAAGGAGTGCAAAGTTACGGCTTTTCGCCACAACCCCTGCGAAGCCGTCTGAAGAGAAACGCATTTTATGACAAAAACAATCCAGAAGAGCCGTTAGTCGTTAGTCGATTAGTCGCTACACCCGAAAACTTCTGTCAACAACGTATTCCTTAGCACGCTTTTATGTCCCGCCCGACACTCACCCCGCTCTACATACCCGACTCGCGTACGGCCAGTCAGTCACTGATGAAGAAATACATCGACTGGCTATTCGTCAAAAAAGGCCTTTACTTCCGCGACTACGATGATTTGTGGGACTGGTCTGTCACGGATCTCGAAGATTTCTGGGAAAGCATCTGGCAGTTTTTCGATGTGCAGGCCCGAACGCCTTACACCCAGGTAGTGTATCGCCCTACCGATGCCGACATGATCGGTACCGACTGGTTTACCGGCGCTACCCTCAACTATGCCGAACATATCTTCCGACATAAGAGCAACCAGCCCGCTATCCTCTACGCAGCCGAAGGTCCCGAATCGCGCCGGCAGCGGTTGCTGGCCCTGTCGTGGGCCGATCTGGAGTATCAGGTGGCGGCTGTGGCTGCGTATCTGCGGCAGCAGGGCGTTGGGGTGGGCGATCGGGTGGTGGCAGTGTTGCCCAACTGTCCCGAAGCGGTGGTTGCTTTTCTGGCTACCAACGCCATCGGAGCCGTCTGGTCGAGCTGCTCGCCCGATTTCGGGACAGCCAGCATCGTTGATCGGTTTCGCCAGATTGCGCCTAAGGTGCTGATCGCCGTTGATGGGTACCTGTATGGGGGCAAAGCCATCGATAAAACCGAGGCCATGCGTGAGCTGCGCCGGAGTCTGCCATCGCTCCGGCAGGTGGTCTGGATGCCTTATCTGGACGAAACCAGCCAGCTCGAACGGGCCGACCTCTGGGAAGACGTACTGCAAACGCCCGCACCCGACGGACTGACCTTCGAGCCGGTACCGTTCAACCACCCGATCTGGGTGCTCTATTCGTCAGGGACGACGGGCAAACCAAAGGCCATCACCCATAGCGTGGGCGGCTGCCTGCTCGAACACCTCAAAGCGCTGGGGCTGCATCAGGACGTACGCGTTGGCGAACGTTATTTCTGGTATTCGACAACGGGCTGGATGATGTGGAACTTCGCCGTTGGGGCCATGCTGGTGGGGGCTACGCTGGTTCTGTACGACGGGGCGCCAGGGTATCCGGATATGGATATTCTGTGGAGTCTGGCCGAGCAGGCCCGTATTACACACTTCGGGGGCGGGGCGGCTTTCTATCTGGCCTGCCTGCGCGCTGGCCTGAATCCGGCTGCTACGCACCGCTTCCCCTATCTGCGGACCATCGGCTCAACGGGCTCACCCCTGCCAGCAGAAGGGTTTCGGTGGATCTATGAATCGATAAAGAAAGATGTCTGGCTGATCTCGTTCAGCGGAGGAACCGACGTCTGTAGCGGGTTTGTGGGGGGGAACCCCATGCTGCCGGTCTACGAAGGCGAAATTCAGTGCCGGTTGCTGGGCTGCAAGGTAGAAGCGTTCGACGAGCAGGCCAGGCCGGTACGGGGCGAACTGGGCGAAATGGTGATTCTGGAGCCGATGCCGTCGATGCCGATCTATTTCTGGAACGATCCCGGCAACGATCGATACCGCAAAAGCTATTTTGCCGACTACCCGGGTATCTGGCGACATGGCGACTACATCCGGATCACCGAGCGGAGCGGGGTTATCATCTACGGCCGCTCCGACGCCACCCTTAACCGCGACGGCGTCCGGATCGGAACCGCCGAAATTTACAGTGCCGTAGAGAGCCTGCCCGAAATAGCCGATAGCCTGGTCGTAGGAGTCGAGCAGCCGGGCGGGCAGTATTTTATGCCGCTCTTCGTCGTGCTGCACGACGGCGTCGAACTGACCGATGAGCTAACCAAACGTATTAAACAAACGCTGCGCAGCCAGTTCAGCCCCCGGCATGTGCCCGACGCTATCTACCAGATCGGCGATGTACCGTATACCATCAGCGGTAAAAAGCTTGAAACCCCCGTCAAAAAGATGCTGTCGGGGATGGACGCTACTCTGGCTACCAGCAAAGACACGCTACGGAACCCGGCCTCGCTCGATCAGTTTGCCGAAATCGTGCTGAAGCGAAACTAACGCGTTAGCTGGGTCGGACCAGGAGCTTCTCGGCAAAGTGCTCGTAGGCCAGCAGCTTCCTGACTATGTCTACGTCATCGTTGTTCAGCAGATCGCTAATAATCAGTTGATACAGGTTGGCCATATCCTGCAGTTTAGCCGCTGCGGACTGGCAACATGTTCATTGGCGAGTACGACATCTGGCACCTGCATGCCGATAGCCTCCGCCGGGTGGTGAGTGTAGTGTCGTAGAAGATCGAGCTGTTTGCCGGCAACGTAATTGAAATAGGGCCGTCGGCGACGAAGAACCGGACATGCAGCGCATCCTGACCATATATGGCCAGCTCGGCAATACCGATTTTGTTGAGCGAATGTTAAATTTATCTGGGAGAAAACGAGTCTACCCTGTTCTGAACAAAGTCAGGTCGGCGCTTGATCCAGCCTCTGAGAACTACGGGCAGCAGACGGTACAGCTGCTCTGAAGAGCCGGCAAAACCATCATTATTGTTGTCTACCTACTGACTACCGTTAGCAAGGCCGATACCATCATTATATTGAAGCAAGGGCGGGTTATTAAAAAAGGAAAGCACACAGAATTGCTGCGAAATGGCAAGGCGTATTTCGGTTCTGGCAGCAGCAGACGGAATGGATGTAGATTAAAAATTGATTAAAATATATAAGTATACTAACTCTTGCTAGTGAATAGATAATTAGTTAAATGGTTTAAGTAAATAAAGAGATTGTATTTGTATATACAGAATTGCTTATCGGTTGATTATAAGCCTCCTGGTTTTCGTAGAAACTAACAATTTGTAAAGTAGGGAAGAGCTCGTCGGATGACTTTGCTGGCTTTACGGACCGTCTAATAAATTTAGGGCACGATAGTCCCCTCAACCCACCAAATTAAGCTGGGATTCAAGCCATAAGTACGTTCGGTTAGCCGGATTAAAAGTTGTGGTTTTTTTATTAATCCAGTAACCGATAGAAATAGATACAGTCTAAACTTTCAAAACGCTCAATATATGGACCGTAAACACCGACTACTCATTGTGGACCAAAATCCGTACGTAGCCGATATTCTTGTACAGACGCTTCGCCAGGATTTTGCTATTACCGTAGCAAAATCTGGTCAGGAGGCCGCCCAGCTAATTGTGCAGGGTTGCCGCTTTGATTGCGTACTCACTGAACTGAACCTGCCCTCGCTGGGTGGGCTTGAACTAACTCGGCTCATTCGTACCAATCGGCTAATGAGTCACATTCCGGTTGTTGCCCTTTCCGACGCTCACGACAGCGACACACGTATTCGCAGTCTTGAGGAAGGAGTTGACAATGTCGTTCTGAAACCATTCAATCCACTGGAAGTAAAAGCAAAACTTCATGCCCTGCTACGGCGAACCGTATTCCCGGTCGAAGAAGGGCTTAAGCGACCCGTTCTGGCCCGGACGCAGCCACGAACTAATTTGCTCCGGCAGCTGAGATCACGCGTGATGTCTCTCATACTCTGAAAGAAAGCGCGGTTGCTCAATGCCATTTTTCCTGATTATTAATTAAACGGTTTTGCAGCACTATTACCTGATAAACTCACCTAATAACTTGCAAAATGTGTGCCAAAGTGTTGAAATCGGAATTGAAAAATGTAGTGACTCAGGTCAATTCCGGGAGTAAATCGTCCGATTTGTGTCTGATACTGTCGGAGAATGGCACCGCTGCAACGCATAGGATAACCTCAATCGTTGGAAAGTACGGCCCGGTTGAGCGTTATGAGAGCGTAAGTGAGTTCGAAAAAGGGCTATCAGAAGCGGTAGCCCTTAGCCTTATTATTGTTGATGTGAGCTACGAAAAAGACGTGGCCAACCTGATCCGTACCCACGTCCGACATCGACTGGTGCCGGTTCTGGTGATGTCGGACTCCGCCGAACCCCGGCTCTCATCGGCCCTTTTTTCGAGTGGAGTGACTGATATTCTGCTACTTGGCGAAGGCGATGGCCGGATTAATACCAAGATTCAGTATTACATCGACCTGAAAAAACGGATACAGACAAGCCAACGGGCCGAACGCACAACGCCATTTCAACATTTTCGGTTACCCTGGTGGAAACGGCTGATTGATATCGCCGTTTCGTCAATTGCCTTATTGATTCTATCGCCTTTGCTATTGCTGGTAGCAATCGCTATTGTTATCGACAGTAAAGGCCCCGCTTTTTATATGTCAAAACGCGCGGGAACAAATTTCCGGGTGTTCAATATGTATAAATTCAGGACCATGAAGGTCCAGGCCGACCAACAATTGAGTAGCATGGCCGCTAGCAATATCTATGCCAGTATTTCGGCAGAATCGCCAGGCATTAATGATTTGTCGGCGGCAGGAGAACGGCTGTGCACCGATTGCCAGCAGCAGGGAACCAGCTGCCAACGACTGCTGATCGATCATAACCAGACCATCTGTGAGAAGCAGTACCTGCGGCAAAGTAATGAATCCGCTAAGTTCATGAAATTCCGCAACGACCCGCGCATTACCCGGCTGGGTACGTTTCTGCGGAACAGCAGTATTGACGAGTTGCCGCAGTTGGTAAATGTGCTGCTGGGCGATATGTCACTAGTAGGGAACCGGCCGTTGCCGCTGTACGAAGCCGAAAAGCTAACCTCCGACGAGTTTGCGCAACGGTTTGCCGGCCCGGCGGGCCTGACGGGTTTATGGCAGATAAAAAAACGGGCCAGGGGGCAGGGGCCCATGTCGGATCGGGAGCGGACCCTGCTTGATATTGATTATGCCAGCAGTTTCTCGTTCCGAACGGACGCGTATATCATATGGCGAACCTTTTTCAGCTTATGGCAGAAGGAGAACGTCTAACCCCCGCGCCTGCCTGCGTTTCTATTGTTACCATCAATTATAACCAGGCCGAAACGACCCGCGAGTTTCTGGAGTCAGCCCGTATGCTAACCTACCCGAACGTTGAAATCGTGGTGGTGGATAACGCGTCTGAAACCGCTTTACTTACCCAGATCGACCCCGCCCGGTACCCGAATCTGAAGGTCGTGCGGAGCGACACGAACCTGGGCTTTACGGGGGGCAATAACCTGGGCATGGACCACGCGCGGGGCGACTATTTCTTTATCGTCAATAACGATACCGAGCTGGAGCCGTCTGTCCTGGAAGCCTTGCTGGCGCCTTTCGACCTGAATAGTCAGGTTGGCGTTACATGCCCCAAAATTCGCTTCTATGATTCGCCCCGGCTGGTGCAGTATGCCGGCTATAATCCGATGAACATGTACACGGGCACGGCGACTATAATTGGTTACAATCAAACCGACGACGGACGCTACGACCGGCCCGGCCCAACCAACTTTGCCCACGGCTGTGCCATGCTCGTGAGCCGGAAGGTGGTTGAGCGGGTAGGCCGGTTTGCCGATCGGTTCTTTCTGTATTATGAAGAACTGGACTGGTCGCAGCGCATACGCAATGCCGGTTTTCTGATTTATTACCAGCCGCAGGTTACGATTTTGCATAAAGAGTCGGTATCGGTTGGTCGGGAAAGTCCGCTGCGTACCTATTACCTGACGCGCAACCGGATCCTGTATATGCGCCGTCACTGTTCGTTGTTTCAACGTTTGGTTTTTTATAGCTTCTTTGCGGCACTAGTGTTACCGAAGCACGTGATTTCGTATCTTGCAAGAGGGCAGTTTACCCATGCCCGTGCTTTCCTGAACGGCGTGCTGTGGAACGTCCGATCGGCCAGTGTCTCCCCGGTTTAGCCCCTTCATCTCCCCCATGATCAGTACCCTCTACGACCTGACGGCCTATGCCTTTTTTCTACTAGTTTTTGTAGTTCTATATACATACATGGGCTACGGAGTGCTGGCGTGGATACTGGTGAGCCTGAAGGCGCGGCTGGGCAAATCGGCTGCCTTGCCCGGTCCGGCCGGGACGTTACCGCTGGTAACGCTGGTAGTACCTGCCTATAACGAACGGGCTTACCTGCCCGAAAAGCTCCAGAACTGCCTGGCCCAGGATTATCCATCCAGCCAACTTAACCTGCTTTTCGTGGTAGAAGGTTCGACGGATGGGTCAGCGGAGTACCTGGAGCAGCGCCGGGCTGATCTGCCGAATCTGACCATACTGTCGGGGTCCGAACGGTTGGGGAAGGTAGCAGCCATGAACCGCGCCATGCAGCAGATTACGACGCCGATCACCATTTTCACCGATGCCAATACACACCTCAACCTGGAAGCGGTCAGTCGGCTGGTACGTCGGTTCAACGCGCCGACGGTAGGGGCCGTCACGGGTGAAAAACGGATTCGGCAGGCGGGCTTCGAAGCGGCAGCGGGCAGTGGGGAGGGGCTTTACTGGCGGTATGAGTCATTCCTCAAAAAACTCGACGCCGAGCTGTATACCATTGTTGGCGCTGCGGGAGAACTGTTTGCCATTCGAACGGAACTATACGAACCGGTTGAGACGGATACGCTACTCGACGATTTTGTGATTTCTCTGCGCATTGCGGGCCGGGGTTATCGGGTGGCCTATGCGCCGGATGCCTACGCGCTCGAGTCGCCTTCGTTTTCGGTCGGGGAGGAGATGAAACGAAAGGTTCGCATTGCTACGGGGGGCTTCCAGGCCATGAAACGACTGGCGTATCTGCTGAACGTGTTTCGTTACGGCTGGCTGAGCTTTCAGTACGTATCGCACCGGGTGCTGCGCTGGGCCGTTACGCCGTTTTGTCTGCCGTTGCTGCTGCTGCTCAACGCCATTATGCTGACTCGGCCCAACTCGGCTTCGACGCGGTTCTGGTGGTTGCTGTTTGGGTTACAGCTTGTTTTTTACGCAGCAGCCATGCTTGGCTACGTGCTGGAGAATCGGCAAACGCGCTGGAAACTCACGTTTGTGCCGTTCTACTTCGTGTTTATGAACTGGTGCGTGCTGCTCGGTTTCTGGCGCTATGGCAACGGCTCGATTTCGGGTGTTTGGGAAAAAGCCCGCCGGGCCGCCTAATTTTTTGACTTTGTATGTTCAATCAATCGCTTTCTCTGGAAAACCTGCTCCGCGACAGCCGCTGGGTGTACGGTCTGATCGGGGTGATCTGTGCGCTGATAGCCGGCGTGCTCCTGGGCGCTTACGGGATTATGGGGGCGCTGATGGCCGTTGGGGTACCGGTAGGGCTGCTGACGCTAGTGGGGATACTGCTCGAACCCCGGCTGGGCCTGCTGATTTACATCAACCTGAGCTTCATTCTGGGATTCACCCGCTTTCTGCAGACCGAAGCTCCGCTGGGCATGTCGCTGGATGCTATTCTGTCGCTAACCCTGATCAGTGTGTTCCTGAACGGGAAACGCATGGCCTGGTCGCGGCTCAAAAATCCGGTTTTTTACCTGCTCATTCTCTGGCTCACGTATACGCTGCTGGAGTATTATAACCCCGATGCGCCCGCCCGGCAGGCCTGGTTCTATCACATCCGGTCGTTTTCGATCAATTGGTTCTTTCTGGCCATCATCGTTTTCGTTGCTCCCATCACCCGCAGCGATATTCACACGCTAATCAAGTTATGGGTAGGCTGGTCGGTGCTGGCGGCTTTCTGGGCGTTCAAACAGCAATACATCGGGCTGGCGGCTGCCGAACAGCGGTGGCTGGCCGAAGGCGCCGAACGCACCCACATCCTCTGGGGACAGCTACGGAGTTTCTCCTTTTATTCGGATGCCGGGCAGTTTGGGTCCGAGATGGCTGGCGTCACGCTGATCTGTCTGATCTTCTTTTTCGAGAGTAAACGCTGGCTCAACAAAATTGGCTACCTGACCCTGGCGCTGATTCTGTTCTGGGGCTTTGCGGTGTCGGGTACCCGCAGCGCCTTGTTTGGATTGCTGGCTGGTTACCCGGCCTACCTGTTTCTGATGCGGCAGCTGAAGCCTATCCTGCGCGGTATTGCGGTAGCTACGCCAGTGCTGCTGGTGCTGGTATTTACAAACTTCGGCGATTCTGTTTACCAGATTTACCGCATACGAACGGCCCTGCGCCCCACCAAGGATGCGTCGTTTATCGTACGGCTCGAGAACCAGGCCAAACTACGGGCCTACCTGAAAGACCTGCCGTTCGGAGCCGGTATCGGGTCGTCGTCGGGGGCCGGGCAGCGCTTCTCGCCGAACCATTTTGCGTCGCAGATTCCGACCGATAGCTGGTATGTTCAGATCTGGATCGAGACGGGCCGGGTCGGGTTATCGCTGTATCTGTTCGTACTGGCCGGTATCATCCTGACGGGCGTATACAAGGTCTGGCAGATTCGGGACGACCGATTACGAATTATCATGATTGCGCTGCTGGCCGAGTTCATCGGGATTGCCTTAGTGAGTTATTCGAACCCGATTCTGGGGCAGTTTCCTACCAGTACCATGCTATTCATCAATTCTGTCCTGTTTGCTACCGGCGAACGCTGGGACATTCCCATCCTCCCCAAGAAACCTCCTCTTCACAGCTATGAACCCCAACGTCTTCATAGACAACACTCCTTTTGACGGTATTGTCTGCATAGGCCAGACGTCGTGGGAGGGCAATTTTCAGAAGGCTGTCGTGCAGCTGATGACCGAACTCTCGGCCCGGCACCGGGTGGTATTTGTCGATTATCAATACACACTTAAAGACCTGGCCAAAGGACTGACCGGCCGTACCGACATACCCGTACGGCCTATGCTGGGGCTGGCTCCCTCGCTCAACCGGAAACTGTTCGACAACGGCACCGAAGCGTATATCTGGCATCCGCCCGTTATGTTGCCCATCAACTGGCTGTCGGCGCGGTCGCATGATCGGGTGGTGCGCTGGAATGTGAACCGCCTGACGGCCGGGCTCCGGACTGTGATGAAACAACTGGGTATCAGTCGTCCGCTGGTTATCAACGCCTTCAATCCGGTGTTTGGTCTGCCCATGCTGAGGCAGCTGAACGAATGGGCCACCATCTACTACTGCTTCGACGAGATTACCATGTCGCGCTGGATGAGCCGCCACGGGGGGCGGTACGAACCTTTGTACCTGCAGGGGGTCGATGCCGTCGTGACTACCTCCGAAACGCTCCGGCAGTCGAAGTCGATGCTGCAGCCCCGCACCTTCTGCGTCAAGAACGGGGTCAACTTTGAGCTTTTCAACAAAGCCCGCTCGTTTACCGACCAGACCGCGCCGGACCGACCGGTTGTCGGTTACCTCGGTACCGCCGACGACCGAATCAATCTGCCGCTGGTAGAGCACTGCGTTCGGACAATGCCCGACCTTGATTTTATGTTTGTGGGCGAGGTAAACGAACCCACGATCCGGGTTCAGCTGGCTCCGTATCCCAACGTAAAGTTTGTTCCGCCCCACCAGCCAGCCGAATTGCCTCCGCTTCTGGCCCGGATGAGTGCCGCCATGATTCCGTTTGTCTGTAACGAGCACACCTATACCATCTACCCGCTGAAAATCAACGAGTACCTGGCGGCCGGGCTACCGGTGGTGTCAACCCCGTTCTCTCTGCTGGACGATTTTGCCGGTATCGTCGAACTGGCCGACACGCCCGACGCCTTTGTGGCGGCCCTTCGGCGGGCGCTGGCCGATACCAGTCGGCAGCGGCTCGATCAGCGAATTGCACTGGCCAGAGCCAATTCATGGTCACACCGCTCTGAAGAATTTGAGGCCGTTATCAGGCAGCTACAGCCCGCCTGATCGGGTAAGCGCCGTGTTTTTAATTTACCTATTAGTTCTACCAATTAATAGATCTCTGTTTTGCGGGGTTACGGCTTCGTAAAAATAGCGTAACTTAAACCTTTCTTTTCAGCAAGTAGTCTCCGCAATGAATTGGTTTAAGAACCCTGACTGGATCAACCAACACGCCTATCCGTATGAACGGCTGGCCGACGTTCCCGGGTCAGTGTTTGCGGCAATCAATGCCCGGCTGGATAAACAGCCCACCGGAAAGCCGGACGTATCTATTGTGATTGCGGCTTATAATGAAGAAGTTAACCTGATTCGCTGCGTTAGTTCGCTCGCTGCTCTCGAAACCAGTATTCCGTTCGAGATCATTGTCGTCAACAATAATTCTACAGATCAGACGGCAGAAACGCTGGATCGGCTGCATGTCCGGTCGGCTTTGCAACCCATACAGGGCTGCGGTCCGGCCCGGCAAATGGGGCAGGAGCTGGCGCTGGGCGATTACGTGCTGCTGGCCGATGCCGACTGTCTGTACCCCCCTGTCTGGCTCGATGAGATGACCCGAAAACTCCGGAAGCCGGGCGTATCCTGTGTCTATGGCCGCTACTCGTTCATTGCTCAGGATGATATGCCGCGCTGGCAACTGGCGCTGCACGAAACCCTGCGCGACCTGATTGCTGAAGTACGGCACGTTAACAGGCCCTACCTGAACGCCTTCGGTATGAGCATGGGCTACAACCGGGAAGCTGGCCTGAAAGCGGGGTTTGTGATGCAGAATATCCGGGGCGAAGACGGGCGGATGTGTTTTGATCTGATGCAGTACGGCCGGGTAGCAGCCATGAAAAATAACGCGGCCTGTGTCTGGACCGGCCCCCGGAGCCTGCTGCGCGATGGAAATTTCTGGCAGGCGCTGGGCAAACGCGTGCTTACCGAATTGCAGCGGCCGTTGTCTTACCTGACGCCCCACCCGCCCCACGATACAAAAACGTCGAAGAATTAAGGGCCCTAAAACAGGCTGTCGACGAACCCGAATACCTCTTCAACGGTGCGGGCGTGCTGGATGCTGGCGCCCGACAGGGCCGGAAAAATCGTTTCGTATTCGTTGAAATCGTGCTCTTTGCCACCACTGGGGTGCGACAGGATAATGTTGATTCCGCCGAAATAGCTGGCCAGCGCAGCCGTACCGCCGTGCATCGAGATAAAGCGGTCGCAGTTGGCGTATACCAGCAGCTGGAAGTGGTTGTAATTATCGACCGACGAGCGGTTCTGCTCGTACAGATCGTTCATGAGCAACACCTCGGGGTGGTGTTCGCGGAGCCAGGCGTGTTCGTGCAGATCAAGCGTTTCGCTGTTATCGCCCACGATCTGAGTAGCCAGCGGGCGGTTGTAGATAATCTGGTACTTGTTTTTGCAGGCCGTAACGATCCGATCCAGCGCCGGGATGTCGAGAAAGTTAATGGGCGGCTGGTCCCACTCTATATTATATTTATTGGCGATGACGAGCGTTGGCTTGCTGTAGCGGAAACGGGTATTCTGATAGTGGGTTTTAAACGGCACGCGCGTCCATTTCGAGAAATCGAAGGTGGGGCTGTGGGTCATGTTCGGAACATCATAATACCCGTAACCGGCCTGCCATACTCGCTTTTCATACCGCTCTACGTGATCGGGGCTGAAGAAGTAAAACGCTTTTGTGTTGGAACAGCCAATGGTTTGTTTCAGGGTTCCGTTGCAGTAGTGCCAGTACGCAAAGGGTAGCACGTAGCGCAACTCCTGGTCAAATTCGCCGTGGTAATCAATGACTTTGTAGGGCTTTTTGCTGACAAAATCCTGCCGGATAAACCGAAGCTGGTTCAGGCGGGCAAAGTAATTGTCGCGTACGAAATACCGCAGATCGCGTCGGAGCCGGGGGTAGTTCAGGGTGGCTACAACGTAAAGTGCTTTGAGAAATAAGCGTTTCATGCAGGCTGATCAATGAATACATCGGGAAACGACCGTTGGGTCGCCTGGGCGCTGACCTGCTGATAGACGTTCAGCAGGCGGTTGGCGGTATGCTGCCAGGAGAACAGAGCGGCCCGCGCCAGCCCTTTCAGTCGTAATGTCTCGCGCAAAGCGGGCTGGGTAAGCAGCCGATAGAGCTGGGTAGCCATGTCTTCAACCGACGTTGGATCGGCCAGCAGGGCTGCGTCGCCGGCCACTTCGGGCATGGCCGAACTGCTGGCCGTCAGCACGGGGGTACCGCAGGCCATGGCTTCGAGGATGGGCAACCCGAAACTTTCTCGCAGGGACGGGCACAGAAAGATCGTGGCTGCATTGTAGATCAGGGGTAAGGTCGTGTTCGGGATGTAGCCGGGCAGGATGATATGATCGGCCAGGGTATGTCCACCCATTTCGCTCAGCAGTTCGTTAACGTACGAAGGCGATACGTTCAGCATCACCAGCGGCAGCGAGAGCTGCTTGCGCCGTTGCAGTAACAGCAGGGTTTTCAGTACGTTTCGTACATTTTTCTTGGGGTCGGCATTACCCAGGAAAAACATGAACTCGTCGGGCAGGCCGTACTGGGTGCGTACCTGGGCCAGCAGGTCAGGATTGTCGATGACCCGGAACTGGCTACTCACGGCATTATGCACCGTAACGACCCGTTCGGGCTCCAGGCGCAGGTGCTCGATGATGCGCTGCCGCTCGTAGTCCGAGACGGTAACGATGCGTTCGCAGCTGGCTACGACCCGCGGAACGTTCCAGCGCCGGTACAGATTGCCGATCCGCTGGTACCAGTTGCCGCCCGTCAGGAATCGGTTTTCCAGAAAAATGATGTCGTGCAGTGTTACCACCAGCGGCACCGGTCGGCGGAGGGGGGCGGTATTGGCGGTGCAGTGCAGCATATCAAGGCCGTATTGACTGACGGCTTTGGGGAGCGTATACTGTTCCCAGGCTGGGTAAGGGCCACCCGGCAGCTCGACAACCGTCAGGTTGGGCGCACTAGGCAGACTATCGGGCGCGATGTCGGGCTTCACAAAGACTACGTATTCGTGCTCCGGGTTATTCACCAGCGCCTGTATGGTTTCCAGGGCTACGATGTCCATACCGTGCTTGTGGGGGCGGAGCAGGCGCTGTGCTTCGATGCCGATTTTCATAAGATGCAGGAGTCTGTTAAGCCTAACATGAGAGCGTATAGTGAGTAGCCAACGCGAGCCGGTAGAGGGCATCGGGGGTAAGCGTATAGAATGCCGGCCTGTCAGAAAGGTCTTTGCTGGCCACGGCCGCGCTGTAAGACCCGGTCAGGTCGAAGCTGCGCACTGCCCAGTGGCCCGGCTGTCCGATGGCCGACGCCGATACCCGATGCTGGCCATCGAGACACGGAATGGCCGCCGGGTCGTTGCCCAGCCCCTGGCCGGTGGCCTTGATCAGTGCTTCCTTGCGCGTCCAGAGCTGGTAGAATCGGCGTTGCGGCTCGGTGACGCTGGTTATGTACTGCTGTTCTGACAGGCTGAAGGTCGATGGGAGCAGGTCGCTAACCGGAAAGTCCGGCCTGATTTCTTCCACATCGACCCCGATAGGCCGACGCGCTATGCCGATCAGAACCCAGCTGCCTGCGTGCGATACGTTGATATGCCAGCCCGTTGTTGGGTCCAGTTCGGGTTTCTGGTTCGGGCCTATTGTGAAGCGCACCTGATCGGGCTGCTGACCTGTATAGGCACTGACCAGCAAACGAAGCCAGCCGCGCGCGCAGCTGAAGCGGTGCTGGTCGGCTGCCTGCCGGTAGCGGCTGGCCCGATCCAGTTCGTCGGGGCTGAGCCAGCTGCGTAGCCAGGGCAGGCAGGTCGTTTGATCGGGCAGGAACACCCGAAACACCGCCAGCGGCCCGGGCAGGGAGCCAGGTCGGATAGGCTGCCAGTCTGGGGGCAGCCACGACACACACGAAACGAACGCAGCAGGCATAGAAAAACAAAGAAAGACCTCCTCAAAAAGTGACATAGATGACAACAGTACGAGGCTTACTACGCTTGTTGGTCACCAATAGTCTTTTTGATCTCTATAGTAGTGACGTCATTTAGTGCGATTAGTCATAATTAAGAAGAAAAAATCTTTCTGCGTTTGGTCGCGGTGGTCGTTCATGGTCAGTGCAATAGCTTATCAGGGTGGTTGGAGAGAATGCCGGATGGGGCGAATGATAAGGGCGCTGGTCGTTGGCTGGCTGAGTGTGGCTGGAGCCATGGCGCAGACCTGCCCGGAGTCGGGAGGACCGTTGATCGTCAGCGAAACGTTCGGACGTACAGCCGGCCCGCTGCCTGAGAATCAGACCTCGTACCGGTACGTGGACCGAACCTGCCCCGACGATGGTGAGTACACCCGGACTACGGCGCTCGACAGTGCCTGCTTCAGCAACACCTGGCACGTTATTCCGCGCGATCATACGCCGGGATCGGCCGGGGGTAATATGCTGATCATCAACGGGAACTTCGAGCCGGGTGAGTTTTATCAGCAGTCAGTAACGGGGCTTTGTCCGAATACGACCTACGAAGTGTCGGTCTGGGCGCTGAACCTGCTGCGGGCGGGCATCTGCGAAAACAGTATCCGCCCCAACCTGACGATGCGTGTCGAATCGGCCGATGGCGAGGTGCTGCAGCTGATCGATCTGGGCGAGATCATAGAGACCGAACGACCCGACTGGCGCCGGTACGCTACTGTCTTCAGCGTTCCTAAAACGTCGGCTACCGTTGTGATCCGGTTTATCAACAACCAGGGCCTGCGGGGCTGCGGCAACGATATGGCGCTGGATGATATTCAGCTCCGGCAGTGCAGCGTCTGCGCCACCAACCCGGTTCAGATTCCGGATGTGTTTACGCCCAACGGCGACGGTATAAATGACGATCTGGCCGTCTATCTCGACACCATGATCGCCTACGATCTGTCTATTTTTGACCGCTGGGGTACGGTCGTTTTCACCAGCAACACCCAGTCGCGCCGGTGGGATGGCACCTATGCCGGGCAGCATTGTCCGGCGGGTGCTTACACGTACCAGATTGCTTATCGACTTAGTGGGGTCAACAGCCCCGACAAACCTTACGTGCAGACCGGCCGAGTTTTGCTGCTGCGCTAACCGTCATCACCGTAATGAGTAACACCCGTAAGGCCATGAATGGCGGCAAGTGGATCACAATTGCCACGGCCATTTCTACCGTGTTTCAGTTTGCGCAGGTAGCCGTTCTGGCCCGGCTGCTGGCGCCCGCCGACTTTGGGGTTGTGAGCGTCAGTAACCTGATCATTGCGTTTTTCGGGGTGTTTGCCAACCTGGGTTTTTCCAACTCGATTATTTATAAGCAGGAAAGCGACCGGCGCGTTCTATCGACCCTCTACTGGCTGAACCTGGCGGTTGGGGTGCTGCTTTTTGCGATCATATACATCAGCACACCGCCCATCGTTGCGTTCTACGAAGAGCCTCGGCTCGGGCGGGTGGTCCGGCTGGCGTCGTTTTATTTCCTGATTGTTTACTTCGGGCAACTGTACCTGTTCCTGCTCGAGAAAGAGCTGCGGTTCAAGTCAGTGGCCATCATCGATATCATAGGCAGCGTTGTGTCGACAGGGGTAACGCTGTCGCTCGCGTTCAACCAGTATCAGGAGTTGTCGCTCATTATTGGTTCACTGGTTGGGCAGGCGGTGCGTAGTGCTCTCCAGGTTGCGCTGGGCCGGCCGTTTTTTCGACCGATGCTGGCCTTCAGGCTGCACGATGCCAAAGAACACCTGCGGTTTGGCATATACAACATGGGCGATGGCTTTCTGGGCTTCATCCAGTCAAACTCCGATAACATTTTTATCGGGGGCCTGCTCGGGGTAGAGAAACTCGGGTTCTACACGATGGCCTACCAGCTGGCTATTTTTCCCGTCATCAAGCTGAACCCGATTATTTTGCAGGTAGCGTACCCGATTCTGGCGAAGATGAAAGACAGCGCGGCCGACCTGAAGAAGTCGTACCTGAAAATTCTGGATTTCATTAGCTACTGCAACCTGCCGCTGCTGGCGGGGCTGTTTATCACGGCCGAAACGGTGGTGCCGCTGTTTTACGGACCGGGCTGGGAAGAAACCATTCAGCTGATCCGGATTTTCGTGTTTGTCAGTGTTTTCTTTTCGCTGAGCCACCCGCTCTTCACGCTGGCCTTTACCAAGGGGAAGCCTAACCTGTTGTTTTACCTGAATCTGGCTACGTTGCTCGTGAAGATTCCGCTGGTTTACGTGGGAGGCCGGTATTTTGGGGTTACGGGCGTGGCCTATGCATTTCTGCTTACGACCTTTCTGAATATGCTGGCCAATTTCGCCATTGTGCATTACCTGGTCGGTAGCTTTCTGGGCGTTTTCCTGCAAAACATAGCTAAGCCGGTGCTGTTCTGCGGGCTTATGATTGGCGTGGTTATGCTGTACAAAATGACCGTTGGGCATGAGGGCTGGCTAAATGCTGGTGCTGAGATTGCGCTGGGCGGGGCGGTATATCTGGCCCTGACGCTGGCTTACAAACTGCCCTTCTCCGAGATCAAAGCCTACCGCCAGGCGCTCTAGCTTTATTCCTGTTTATTGATGATGAAGCCCGGTAGCGGGCAGAACATGCCACCCCTACGGGGTTTGTAGTCGGGCATGGTTGTTTGGCGTGGACATGCCATCCGGATGGGGTGGTGGGTCGGAGAAGGTTGCCGGGTTGATAACGTGCCGTAGGTACGCGACCTGGCTCCGGTGTGCATGGGATAACAAACGTCAAAGGCGGAACAGACGCGCATCATGAGGTGCGCGTCTGTTCCGCCTTTGGCTAACTTCTGCTTTATGCCTGATCCAGCGCGCGTTGCAGGGCCAGCGCCAGCGCCTTATCGTTAGGCGGGTACATGAGCGTAGCATGGTCGCCGGGAACGTCATGGACGCGGACGCCCTGCCGGGCAAAGTCGTTCCAGCCGAGGTAGACCTGGTCATCTACGAAATACAGCCGGGTCATTGCCCGGAATAGGTCGAGCTTTCCGTTGTAGGGCTGTAGCCGGTAAGCCTCAAAGGCCTCTTCGTGCTTTTGCATAATGTATTCCATATGCCCCAGTTCAGTAGCAGGTTTTGGCTTGCTGGCCAGGCCCAGACCTTCCAGCAGCAGTTGCCCCTGCCGGGTAAAGTACTCCTGCTGGTAGCGTAGGGTCTCTTTAGGCTGGTTGATCAGCGACCGGCCAATGAAGAGCATCTTCGGGAACTGCCGCCCAATCCGCCAGACCAGCCGACTGAACTGACTCTTGTGCGAAACCAGGGCGCGGGCGTCGGTGTCGAACATGGCCAGCAGCTTGATTTCCTTGCCCATGGCCCGGAGTTGCTGCGCCATCTCGTAGGCTACATACCCCCCAAACGAATAGCCCGCAATGGCGTAGGGACCCGTTGGATTCTGTTCCAGCACCTCCTGAATGTAACAGGCCGCAATATCTTCCATCCGGTTCAGCGGCTCTTCGGTACCGTCGAGACCGCGGGCCTGCAGGCCGTATATGGGTTGCTCGGGGTCCATGTAGGTCGAGAGGCTGCTGAAGTTGAGCAGGTTCAGCCCGATGCCGTGGATGATGTAAATCGGGGTTTTGCTGCCCTGCGGTTTGATCGGCACCAGCGACTTAAACGTGCGGGTCGGTTTGTCGGGTTGCAGCAGCTGGGCCAGCCGATGGATGGTCGGGTATTCGAACAGCATCGATAGCGGAAAACGCCGACCGGTTTCGCGCTCCAGCTGGGTCATTACCCGTACGGCCAGCATGGAGTGACCACCCAGGTCGAAGAAATTGTCGTGAACGCTGATGCTGTCGAGACCGAAAACACCCGTCCAGATACCGGCCAGCAGCTTTTCTTCGGGCGTTTGTGCGGCCACGAACCGGTTCACAACGGGCACTTCGGTCGGCTCGGGTTTCGGCAGCGCTTTCCGGTCAATTTTTCCGTTGGCCGTAACGGGCAGTTTGGGCAGCGACACAAACTCCGTCGGCACCATGTAGGCCGGTAATACCTGCCGGAGCTGCTCTTTCCAGGCCGCAATATGCTCTTTCGAAACGGTTGTAAACGGTTTGTACGGGCTTTTGACGTACTCGTTCAGGCGCTCGTGGGTTGTAACCAGCGCCGACGGCTTCGGCGGAATAGCCCGTCGGTCGGCCGGTATGAAGACGACTTCGAATCGGTTGTCGGTATGGCTGCCCGTCCAGCGAACGTGGGCCCGGAATCCGTGCTGGCTGGCCAGCCCCCAGAAATCGTTCGGGTCAACGCCGGTTTCGGGCAGGGCATTGTACCGGTCCTGCACCTCGCCAATAAAATCGTCGGGCCGGGCTTCGCCGATGAACTGGAGCAGCGCATGATCTTTTGCCGTACGTCGGTTAGGCAGATTGACCACCTGGATAACCTGCTGCGGATGGCTGCTGAGCAACTGCCCGATTGCCGATACCGACAGCCGGTTGTCCCACTCGATGCGCTGGTCTGGCGTGGCTACGGCAGGCGGAGTGCCTACGTAGAGCCAGATGTCGTAATCGTAGCGGGTGGCTTCGTTCCGGTAAACGCCTTCGCGCAGCTGGATGTCAACGGCCGTAATACGCGGAATAAACGCTGGCAGACGATAAAACAGGGCCGGGTCGGCCATCAGCTCATCGTCCAGCTGCACCCGCCGGTCCAGCGCCGTCCGGAACTCGGCCACGGTACGGGTACCGCTCGTGCGCCGGATCAGGTCAATGGCGTGGTACATGGTCAGCGTGTGCTTGCCCTGCATACCGCCAATAAACACACAGCCGCCATCGGCCGTAGCGTTAGCGGCCCGTTCGATGACTTTCAGCAGGTAGCCGAGGTCAGGAAAATACTGCGCCACCGCGTGGATAAGCACCATATCGAGCGAGGTCGGCTCGATACCCGTAAAGTCATCGGCGGGGGCGGTTTTTGCCAGCACGTTCGCCCATTTGGCGGGCTGCTGCTGCAGTTTCTTCGACAGCGTGTCGATAGCGGGCTGCGAGTAGTCAGTGGCGATGTATTGCCGAACGTGCGGGGCCAGTTCAAACACCAGTTGCCCCCCTCCGCAGCCGAGTTCAAGAATGCTGGCTGGCTTCAGGGCTTTGATACGCCGAACCGACTGCTGCATCCATTCTTCGTTCTGCTCATGGGCGTTGGCTACGTCGCTCACCTGAGCCACAATGGCCGCATCGAGGTTCTGGTCGGCCAGGTCCAGGTCGCTTTCCGATTCTTTCCCCAGCGTATAGATTGTGTTCCAGTGTTCCTGCCATTCGGACGAGCCTTCGTCGCTGCCCGATGCGCTCGGAACCACGTAGGCCACAAGCCGCTGATCGCCGGGCCGATCTTCGCGTGCAATGACAACGGCATCCTGAATGTCGGGTTGCTGAAGCAGGTTGTACTCGATCTCGCCCGGTTCGATGCGATGGCCGCGAATCTTGATCTGCTGATCGATCCGCCCCATGTACTGCACATCGCCGTTGGGCAGAAAGCGCCCCAGATCGCCGGTGCGGTACATGCGGACGCCCGTTGCGGCCTCGGTCACGAACTTCTCGGCGGTCAGGGTGGCCTGGTTCAGGTACCCAATGCCGACACCCGCACCCGAAATGCAGATCTCGCCCGACGAATCGGGGTTCTCGGGGTTGATGATGATGGTCGTGTTGGCAATGGGTTGCCCAATGGTGATCAGCTCATCGTCGGGTAAAATCTTTTTGCCCGTGGCATAGATCGTGGTTTCGGTCGGGCCGTAGAAATTCCACAGTTCGCCACAGAACGAAAGCAGCTGCTGCGCCAGGTCTTTCGAGAGGGCTTCGGCGCAGGAGATGATCCGAACGTCGCGGGTGCCGCGCCAGCCCGATTCCAGCAGCATCCGCCAGGTGGCGGGGGTAGCCTGAACAAAGGTAATGGCTTCGGTGCGGAGCAGGTCGGCCAGGGCCGGTCCGTTGCGGCTGGTATCGGTATCGACAATGACCAGCTCGGCACCGGTCAGGAGCGGCAGGTAGATTTCGACGGTGGCGAGGTCGAACGCAATAGTAGCCAGCGAAACGGTTTTGTCGGTCGGGTTCAGGCCAGGCTGCTGCTGAACGCTCAACATGACGTTTACCACGCTGTTGTGTTTGATCTGCACGCCCTTAGGCCGCCCAGTAGTGCCGGAAGTGTACAGCACATAAACCGGCGATTCGCCCGCTACGCGGATCGGCAGGTCGTCGGTTGCGTAGCCCGGCAGGGTTGGCCAGAGGTCTTCGAGCAACAGTTCGCGCGCGGTTACGGCAAACCTACCCTGATGAACCCGATTGGTCAGCAGCACCTGACAGCCTGCGTCGGCCAGTACGTAACCAATCCGGTCGGCGGGGTGGCGCGGATCGACGGGAATGTAGGCCGCGCCCGCTTTCATGACGGCTACCAGACAGACAACCATCTCCAGCGACCGCTCTACTGCCAGACCCACCCGGTCGCCGGGTTGTACGCCCGCTTCGACCAGCACCCGCGCCAGCTGGTTGGCCTGCTCGTTCAGCTGCGTATAGGTCAGCGTCTGCTCCTTAAACCGAAGGGCGGTTTTGTGCGGAAACTGCCGAACGGTATCCCCAATAAAGTCGTGCAGCGCCCGGTCGCTGGCAAACGACAGCCGTCGCCCAAGGCCCGGTTTGTCGGCGCGGACCGGACTTGCCACCGGCGCAGCCACGGGCGCCGGGACCGAAGCGGGTTGGCCCAGGCGCGTATCGGGCGAGGCCGACAGGGTCTGTAACAGCTCGACAAATTGCCGATGAAACGACCGGATCGTTTGTTCCCGAAACAGCTGGGTATTATATGACCATTCGATCTGTAGCGCGTCGGACGAGCCCGTGGCGTTTATCGATAGTTCGAAATTTTCGAACGCGCGAGGGTTGGTGTCGAAGCGGTAGTCGAGGCCGTGAAAGGCGACTCCATCGGCCAGACCCATGTCCATGTTGAAAACCATCGGCACCAGCGGCAACCGCGACGAATCGCGCGAAATCGGCAGCTTTTTGAGCAGACTACCGAAGGTGAGCTGCTGGTTGTCGAAGGCGTCGAGGAGGTCGATTTTTCGTTTCTGCAGGTAGGCGCCGAACGTCAGCTCCGGCTGCGGAAAGCTCCGGAGGGGCAGCAGGTTCACACAATGGCCCACCAGCCGGTCGTGGCCGGTCGCGGACTGGCCCGCAGCCGGTAAACCCAGCACGATGTCGGTCTGACCCGTCAGTCGGTGGATCAGTACTTCAACGGTGGCCACCAGGGTGGTTACCAGACTGCACCCGGCTTTGGCACCCATCTGCCTGACGGCCTGTAGCAGCGGCCCGTCGACCGTAAAATCGATCCGGTCGCTCTGGAACGTACGGCGGGTTGGGCGAGGTGAGTCGACGGGGAGGTCCAGTACGGGTACCGAGCCCGCAAACTGCTGTAGCCAGAACTGTTCGATCTGCCGGTAGTCGGCTGTCTGTACAAACGCCCGCTGCTCCAGCGCGTACTGGCTGAAGGCATCGACGGGCGGCAGCACCGGCTCCTGATGCCGCACATAAGCCGAGTATAAGCGGCCCAGATCCTGCATCAGAATACCCGTCGACCAGCCATCGCATATGATATGATGGGCGGTCAGGACAAAATGAAAGCGGGTATCACTGTATTTGATCAGCCCGGCTTTGACGAGCGGGCCGTGGGTCAGGTCGAAATTGGTCTGTACGTCCTGTTTCAGGTAATCGGCTACCAGCCGGTCCTGATCGGCGGCTGACAGCGCCGAGCCATCGACCAGCTCCAGCGGCACCGACAGCTCCCGGAAAACAATCATCTGCTCGCCGTCGGCGCTGAAGGCCGAGCGCAGGGCTTCGTGCCGCTGCACAAGGGCGTGCCAGGCCCGCTCCAGAGCCGGTATGCTCAGCTGGCCCGTAAAACGGAGCGAGATCGACTCATTGTAGGAGCGGTTTGCTTCGTTGCCCCCAAACTGGCACGCCAGCCATATTTCGCGCTGGGGTTCCGTGGTGTGGGTGACGAGCAGTATATCCGGTCCGGCAAACGGGTCGAAATCAACGGCGGTCAGTTGGTCGTAAGGTACAGTTGTCAGCATGCGTACTATCAGGTTGCCTCGGGTGTTGGACGAGGTGTGGACATTTCGGGCTTAGTTATTCACCTGCATATACTTACCTGGCAGGTCAGGATTGGCAACAAACCAGGCCGGATTTCCCTGGCGGTCGCGGCCGAGCCGGGCACCGGGAATAGGCGGTTGGTTTGCCGTGAGCAGCTGTCCCTGGGGAGCTGCGGGCGCGGGCAGACTACCGCGCATGAACCCGGCTTCGATCAGGGCGTTTACGCTTTCGCTAAAGGCTGCCAGTACTGCATCAAGGTCAGCATCCGTATGCGCTTCGGTCATGAAGCAGGGGAAACCATCCCAGATATGAATGCCTTTCTCCCGCATTAAGGTAAACAATAACTCGGTATAAGGAGCCTCATCCCTGAACTTGATTTTCCAGAGCGATCCATAATGAGCCACGAAAAATGGCAGCTGCCGGGTCTGGCAAATGGCGTTCATCTGATCGGCGAGCCAGGTCGTTTTGTGGGTGAGACCTTCCTGCAGACGGGGGCTGTTTTCCCGAATGTGGGTCAGCGACGCATGAGCCGCAGCCAGGGCCAGCGGATGGCGGACAAACGTACCCGCAAAGTAAGTGACGCCTACTTCAGGAACCGAGTTGTCGCCGTACTGCCAGGTGCCGCCGTCGAGGGCGTCCATAAAGGCTTTCTTCCCGGCAATTACACCGATCGGCAGGCCTGCACCCACCACTTTTCCGTAGGTGGCAATGTCGGCCCGGATATCCAGCACGGCCTGCATACCGCCTACGTGCATCCGGAAGCCGGTAATGACCTCGTCGAAGATCAGGGCGGTACCGGCCGAAGCCGTGATGGCGCGCACTTCTTTCAGGAAATCGACGGGTAAAAACTCCGGACGGCGGCTCTGCACCGGCTCGACCAGTACGGCGGCCAGTTCCGATGCCCGCTCCCGGATGATACGCAGGCTCTCGTCGGTGCCATACTCCAGAATCAGCATGTTCTGTACCGCTTCGGGCATGATGCCGGCCGCAGCCGGAAATGACTTCAGCTTTTTCGTGCCCCGAACCAGCACTTCGTCCATGATGCCATGATAGGAGCCCGTAAAGGCTACGATCAGCGAGCGACCCGTAATGGTGCGGGCCATCCGCATGGCGCCCAGCACGGCTTCGGAACCGGTGCTGCAGAGCGCAGCCCGGTCGGCGCCCGTCATCTCGCAGATGAGCTGGCTGACGGTACCGGCCAGTTCGTGTTGCGGGCCCACCTCGAAGCCATTGTCGATCTGCCGATGCAGGGCCTCGCGGATGTAGTCGGGCTGGTAGCCGAAGAAGTTGGAGCCAAAGCCGTTCAGTACGTCGATGTATTCATTACCGTCGACATCCCACAGCCGCGTTCCCCGCGACCGGTTGACGACAATCGGGTATACAATCTCTTTGGTCAGCGGCCGGAAACCGGATACGACCCGTGGGTCAGCCATTTGGTCCCGATGCTGTTCGGTATACGCTTTGCTCTCCGCCGTTTTCTGGGTGTACCGGGCCGTGAGCTGTTTCAGGAAGGTGTGCTGCCGGTTGGTCAGGTTGGCGGTTTGCCGGTCGATGCGGGCCGTGGCGCCAAACGGTTTTTTAAGTTCAGCGGCTTCTTCGGGGCTGATGTCAACGGCCTGTCCGTTCGGGATCGATATGGCTTTCCCGTTCGGTGCGGCATGGGCAGCCCCGTTGGTGCCATTCATATGCCCGTTCAGCACCGGAGCGGGCTGGGGGGCGGGAGCAGCGGCCGGTACCGGAGGTGCCGGCGTACCAGCCTGCAATAGAGCTACCTGTTTGGCCAGCAACTGGAGCTGCTGCGCAATCAGCCCCAGCGCGGTATCCGACCCTACCGATACGGGCGGTGTTGCATACACGGGTGCCGGGGCCGGGGCGACTATCGGTGCGGGGGCCGGGGCTGGGGCTGGCGTTGCCTGAACGGGGGCTGGCTGAAACTGATCGGCCGGGAGGGCCTTGTCGAGGTAGGCCGCCAATTCCTGGGGCGACTGATAATCGGTCGATAGCTGACGGAAGGTGATGGGGACGTTGAACTCCCGGCGCAGGGTAGTGGCTACCTGAGTCAGCAACAGCGAGTCGAGACCGATCTCCACAAAACTCATGGACGGCTGCACACCAGCCAGATCGATGCCGGATGCGTCTTCCAGCAGTTCATTGATTCGGTTAAGTAGTACAACGTTTCGCATAGGCGGTACGGGTAAGTGGGTCGGTTCAGTTGAGGTTGTATGGGTCGGCAGCGGCTCGGCCGGTGAGGGCGCAGACTGCGGGTAAGTTACGGGCGCGGGCGGGTCTACCCAGCATCGTTGTTTACTGAAGGCATAGGTAGGCAGCAGGACCCGGTGTTGCGGCTGGCCGGCGTAAAACGCGGTCCAGTCGGGGGTTAGCCCCAGTTGCCAGAACTGCCCCAGGGTTGTCAGCATCGACCGGCAGGTAACGGCCCAGTCGGTGGTTGTTTCGAGGCCGGTCAGTACCGGAACCGGTTTGCCCGCTGCCTGCTGCCGCGCCAGCGTGGCCGATATTTTGCCGGGCCCCAGGTCGAACAGCAGCGGGTTGTCGAAGGCCAGCATGGTATCGAGGGCCCCGGCAAACTGCACTGTTTCGCGCATGTGGCGCGCCCAGTAGTGCGGATCGGTGGCCCGGGCGTCGGTCAGCAGCGTGCCCGTCAAGGTCGAGATGATGGGCTTTCGAGGCCGGTTCAGCGGAACACGGGCTACCTGACTCTCAAGGGCATCGGCCACCGGGTCCATCATGGCCGAGTGGAAGGCGTGGCTCGTAGGCAGCCGCTTGTTCGGAATCTCCTGGTCGCTGAGCTGCCGGGCAAACTCCGATACGGCATCGTCAGGACCAGCCACTACGCACAGGTTTTTGCTGTTGATAGCCGCGATAGAAAGCGTTTCGGGTAACATGGCCCGGATGAGGTCGGCGTTTTTACGCACCGATAGCATCGAGCCACGGGGCTGTTCGCTGACGAGCCGCCCCCGCGAGCTGACTACCTGCAGCACGTCGGCCA
This sequence comes from Spirosoma lacussanchae, assembly GCF_005870035.1. GTDB lineage: Bacteria > Bacteroidota > Bacteroidia > Cytophagales > Spirosomataceae > Spirosoma > Spirosoma lacussanchae. The sequence goes on from NZ_SWJG01000001.1 coordinate 328,567, forward strand.
GCGAGAAAACACCGGCCAGGTGAGCCGCCACAAACTCCCCGATGCTGTGGCCGCAGAGGACCGACGGCTGGATACCCCAGTGCATCCAGAGTCTGGCCAGGGCGTATTCAGTAATGAACAGGGCGGGCTGGGTGTAGCGGGTGTCGTTGAGCCGGGCTTCGGCATCCGCATCGGCCACATCGGGGTACATCACTGTCCGGATGTCGCGGTCGAGCTGGCCGGTCAGCAGGTCGGCGCATTCGTCGACGGCCTGTCGGAAAACCGGCTCATTCTCGTACAGTGGCCGACCCATGTTGAGGTACTGCGCGCCCTGGCCGGGAAACATAAAGACAATGTCGTCGGGTACCTGCCGAACGGGTGGTGCGGTCTGCACGGCAGGGTTTGTCAGGCTGTCGAGCAGGTCGGCCGTCGTGTCTGCCACCACGAACCGGCGGTGGGCCAGGGCGGGGCGGGTCGTATGCAGCGTATAGGCGATGTCGGCCAGGGCGGGTGCCCCGGCGGTTGCGAGGGCGTCGGCCAGCTTTTGGGCATAGGCATCACGGCTGTCTGCCGACCTGGCCGACCAGCTGATCAGCTGCGCGGGCCGTACCGGAGCCGTTGACGGGGCGGGTTGGGGCTGGTCGGCTTCTTTCAGCACCACATGTACGTTGGTACCGCCAATGCCGAATGAACTGACGCCCGCCCGACGGACCGACTCGCCCGACCAGTCGGCCAGTTGGGTGTTGACGAAAAACGGGCTGTTGGCGAAGTCGATGGCCGGGTTCGGCCGCTCGAAACCCAGCGACGCGGGTAGTTTCTGATGGTGGAGCGAGAGGGCGGTTTTGATGAGCCCGGCCACGCCAGCGGCTGCGGTCAGGTGACCGAAGTTGCTTTTTACGGAGCCGATTGCGCAGAACTGTCGACTGGTCTGTTCGCCAAACGCCATCGTCAGCCCTTCGATCTCAATGGGGTCGCCGATGGGCGTGGCCGTACCATGGGCTTCTACGTAGCTGATCGTTGCCGGATCGACCCCCCCGTCGGCATAGGCCGCCCGGATGGCCGCAGCCTGCCCTTCGGCGTTAGGGGCCGAGAAACTGCCCTTACCAGCGCCATCGTTGTTGACACCAACACCTTCGATAATAGCCCAGATGGTATCCCCGTCGCGCCGGGCGGCTTCGGCCCGTTTGAGCAGAACCACCCCAGCCCCGTCGCTGAATACGGTGCCGGTAGAGCCCGCGTTGAATGGGCGGGTATGCCCGTCGCTGCTGAGCATAGAGCCTTCCTGGTATAGATGGCCGCTGTTGATCGGGGCTGTAATGCTGGCGCCACCCGCCAGAGCTACCTCACACTGGCCGCTTCGGAGGCTCTGCACGGCCTGGGCTACCGCCAGTAGCGATGTTGAGCAGGCCGAAAAGACGCTGACGGCCGGTCCCTTGAGGTCCAGCGTGTAGGCGGTTCGGGTAGCGATGTAATCTTTTTCATTCAGTAGTTCGACCTGAAACGGCCCCGCAGCCGCTACCAGCTCGTGGTTGGGCAGTACGTTGTTGAGGAAGTAGGTGTTCTTCCCGGTACCGGCAAAGACACCCACCCGGCCGCCGTACTGTTGCGGCAGGTAGCCCGTCTGTTCGAGGGCTTCCCAGGCTATTTCGAGGAATACGCGCTGCTGCGGGTCCATGAGCCGGGCCTGGTTGGGCGCCAGTCCGAAAAATCCGGCATCGAACAGTTCGGCTCCTTCGATAACGCCCCGCGCTTTTACGTACAGGGAATCGGTCCGGAACGAGTTCGGAACGGCACCGTCCAGCTCGTCTTCGGTGAAGAAGCGGGTGGTTTCGCGGCCTTCGGTCAGCAGGTTCCAGAACGCTTCGATGGTGCTGGCCCCCGGAAAACGGCCCGCCATGCCGATAATGGCAATCTCGGCCGAAGCCTCAGGTTGGGCCAGTGCTTCGGGGAAGTGGGCCGGGCTGTCGGGGCCGGTAGCCTGGCTCAGATACCGGGCTATACCGGCCGGGGTCGGAAACTGGTAGAGCTTGGTAATGGGTAGCGTTAGTTGCTGTTGTTTCAGCCCCGCTACTGTTTGCTGCGCCAGCAACGAGTTGCCGCCCAGGGTGAAAAAATTATCATCAACGCCGACCTGATCGATCGCCAGCAGCCGCGTCCAGAGCGAGCAGATGGTGCGTTCGAGGGGCGTTTTGGGGGCGCGGTAGGCGCCGGCCGACTCCGGCCGTTTCAGTTCGGGGGCGGGGAGGAGTTTCTTATCGACCTTGTCGCTAATGGTGCGGGGCAGCCTGTCCATCCAGACAAAAGCCGACGGCATCATATAGTCGGTTACGCGCTGCTCCAGTTCGCGCCGGATCAGCGCATCGTCGGGCTGGCCCGTAACCGATACCAGATACGCGACGATCTGTTTCTGGCCGTTGCCGCCATCGCGCACCATTACCGACGATTCGGCCAGGAGCGGAATTTGCCGGAGGGCGGCTTCGATCTCGCCGAGTTCAACCCGGTTGCCGCGAATCTTGACCATGTCGTCGCGCCGACCCGCAAACTCCAGGGTGCCGTCGGGGCGGTAGCGGGCCATATCGCCGGTGCGGTACACCCGGTATTCACCCTGTTGCGGGTGTTGCCACTGAATGAACCGATCGGCGGTCAGGTCGGGCTGGTTCAGGTAGCCCGCGGCCAGGCAGTTGCCCGCAATCAGGATTTCGCCCGCTTCGCCGTTGGGCAGCAGGGTAAGGTCTTCATCAACAATGAACAGCCCGGCATCGACAATGGGCCAGCCCATGGGCGGAATAGTGGGCCAGGCCGACGCGTTGCCTTTCATCCGGTATTCGGTCACCCAGATGCTGGCTTCGGCCGGGCCGTAGACGTTCATCATCGTACAGTCGGGCAGGGCCTCGAAGAACGTCCGCATGGCCGGGGTGAGCTTCAGCTGCTCGCCCCCCATGGTGATTTCGCGCAGCTCGTCGGGAAAGCGGTTTTCGGCAATGGCCGCTTCGCAGAGGTACTGGATGGCCACGTAGGGCAGGTACGAGCGGTTGATGTGATGATCGCGTACGAATGCCAGCAACCGACCCGCGTCGAGCCGGTCGGCGTTGTCGATCAGGTGGACGGTGCCGCCGGTGCTGAGGGGTAAAAACAGCTCCTGCGACGATACGTCGAACGTCAGGTGGCAGAACTGCAGGGTGTTGACACCCATGCCTACGATGCCGTGCCGACGCTGCCAGTCCATCAGCCGGATCAGGCCGGTATGCAGCTGACAAACGCCTTTTGGCTGCCCCGTCGAGCCGGAGGTATACAGTACGCAGACCACCTCGTTCCGGTGCGTCACAGCCTGCGGGGCTACCTCATGATCGAGATCGGCCCGGACAACCGTCAGCCCCAGCGTCTCAAAAACACTGGCATCGACCCCGATCGACACGCCCGTTTTCAGGCCCGAGTCGGTAATGATCCGGCGGAGTCGTTGTTCGGGGTGCTCAGGGTCGAGCGGTAGGTACGCTTTGCCGGCTTTCACGATGGCCAGCACGCCAATGACCATCTCGAGGCAACGCCGGGTGCTGATGGCCACGTAGTCGGCAGTAGGGTCCTGTTGCAGAATGACCTGAGCCAGCGCATCGGCGCGGTCGTTCAGCTGCCGGTAGGTTAGCCGGGTGTTGTTATGCACCACCGCTACCCGGTCCGGATGGTCGGCAGCGACGCGTTCAACGAGTTGATGAACCAGCGGGAAAGATGTTACGGGAAGGCCGGTTGGTGTCATGGAGAAAGAAAGGTTTTCCACCCGGTAGCATTGCTGCACCGGGTAGCGTCGTCTACGTCATATTCCGCTGGGTGTACAGTGAGTTCTCAGACTGAATGGGAGCCAGCTTGGCGTCGTCACGCCCCGGCACGTCCATGTAGTTGCCACCCACCCGGTTCAGTATCAGCAGCATGGGCTGGTTGGTGACACGGGCGTAGAGGCTGAGCAGTTGTTTTTCGGCGCGGGTCCAGGCCGTGTTGGCGTCGATGACGAGCAGCGACAGGGCGCTCCGTTTCAGCAGGAATACCGGAATTTGATGGTCGATCAGCGACGGCAGTTCCAGCAGAATCCGGTCGTAGCGGGTGGCGTCGAAATCCTGACTGGCGTCGAGCAGGTAGCTGATGTCCGTTACGTTCATGAAGTCGGGCCGGATGGTATAGGGCAGGAACGTAATGCCGTTCCGCACCTCGCGCTGTTCGTTGCCTTTCTGGCGGGGGTAGCAGTAGGCCACCTGCTGGTCGGCGTCGTTATACAGTTGAGCCAGCCCGTTGGCGACCCACGATTTCCCCTGCTTCGGGCGGATACTGAACAGGGTAATAATGGGTGGATAGGGCGATGACGTGGCCTGGGTTATCTCGATGTGAATGGCGTTGAACAACCGTTCAAACATGCTGCGGCTGGCCCAGGTCACCTTCGAGTACACATTCGGCTTGCTTACCGTCGGGAACACAGCTGTAACGGGCATACCGACCATCTGCTCGGCCTGATCGGGCGAGTGAATTTTTTTGTCGAGCCAGAAGCGCAGCGCCGTCAGCACCAGCGCCAGGAACAGCCCCACCCCAAAACCAATGGCAACGAGCTGCCAGCGCTTGGCGGCCTGGGGCACAAGCGGGAAATAAGGGGCGTCGAGGACTTCGAGCGTACCACCAATTTTAACATCCTGCCGGCGCATGCGGGACTGATCGACGTTCTGTAGCAGGTCGAGGTATTCTTTTTCGGCTACGGCCAGTTCGCGCTGGAGCTGCCGGAGCTGGGTGCCGAGTGGGCTGTACTCGTTAAGTTTCGCCTGGTACTCGTCCATGCGTTTCTTGTAAGTCCGCAGGCGGGCGTTCGATTCTTCATACTCCAGAATCTTGGTCATCCGGTCGTTGGCCATGCTCTGGGCGGGCAGGGCGTCGGGAGCACTGGCTGCGGCATCGTACTTCTGGGCGCTCAGTTTGAGCTCTTCGCTGGCCTGGGTAACGGCGGCCTGGAGCCGGGTAATGATATGCCGGGGCTGGTTGTAGGCGCGGGCGTTGGCCAGCTGGTTCTCGGCGTCGGCCAGTTTTTTCTGTTTAAGGCTCAGGTCGGAGTTGGCCGACCGAACGCTTCCCTGCTGACCCATCCGGCGGTCGAGGGCGTCGATGGCGGCTTTGGCCGCATCCCGGCGCATCAGCTCCTGGTTATATTCGGTACTCAGCAGCTCTTTGGACGCCGACACGTTTTTCGACTCAGAGTCGAAGTCAAGCACCTTGTGCTGAATATTGAAGGCGCGCAGCCGTCCTTCGGCTTCGTCGAGGTTTTGCTTGGCTTTGGCCAGTTTACCTTCATAATAGCCAACGACCGAGTTGGTTTCGGAGGTTTTGAAGAGCGAATACCGCTCGTTCAGCATGTCGATGGCGTAGCGAAGGGTGCGCTGGGCAACGGCCGGATCGTCAGACTCATACTCCATCAGCAGGATGTCGTTGGTTGCTTTGCGGGCGGTTGCTTTCAGGGTTTCGGTCAGGTGCCGCAGCGAGTAGTACGAATTGGAAGTCAGCAGTAGCTCTTTGATGGGGTTAGCCATCTGCGCTTTCGACAGGCTGTCGAGGGCCGTAATCAGCAGGGCCGGGTCGCCTTCGAGGGGGAGCTGGTAGCGCAGACTGGGCGGTACGGCCTGTTGTAGTTGCTGAAAGCCACCGGCTCCCAGGATCAGACTGTCGGGCTGTTGCAGACGCAGGTGGTCGGCCAGCAGGTGAATGCCGACCTGGAGCATGGTCTCCTTCGAATAAAGGGTAGTGAGCAGGTTGTCGAAAGCACTGGCTGAGCGGTCGCCATACGCAGCCTGCTTGTCCGATAACAGCGAATAGCCCGAGGCCAGGCCCGTATAGAGCGTAGCTTCTGACTTGTAGACTTTGGGTTCGTTCCGGGTGGCGTACCAGGCGGTTCCGGCCGTGATACAGGGAATCAGAACGAACAAAGGCAGATGTTGCTTCAGTAAACGAAGAAAAACACTAATATTCATACCCGCTCATTAGTATCGTTTCAGCCGCTGGATGGGGGTTCCCATCAAGGCTTCGAACAAGTGTACACTTTTCAGAAAATCGCCTTTGACTTGCTCGGTAGTGGCTTTTGCCTGTACGTAGGCCGTTGTGGCACTGGCCAGCTGACCGGTGGTTATTTTGCCTTTCTGCAACTCGGCCTCGGCTACCCGGAGCGCGGCCAGTGATGCCTGCTCGTCGATGAGTCGGGTTTTCAGAATCTGCTGGGCCGTGATCATGTCCTGGTAAATGCTGATCAGCTGCTGCTTCAGCTCCAGCTCGGCAATGTCTTTCTGAACCAGGGAGGCCTTGTAATTAGCGTCGGCCTGCCGGATGAGGTGTTTCCGTCCGAAGACGTCGAACAGCGAGACCCGAAGTTCGACCCCCGCCCGATACCCGTTGGCAATTTGTCCGATAGGATTCGTATTTAGATCAGGTGAGCCGCTGGCGATGAGAACCTGGTTGCCGCCCGAGTAGTTGCCAAAGCCCGAAACGTTCTGCAGGATCTGGGTGCGCGCAACGCCCTGAGACGCTTTCAGGACGCTGGATACCTCATTCTGGTATTTGATCGCGGGCGAATAGGCAACGGCAATCTTTACCAGCTCATCGAAGGGCAGGAGCTGTACGGCAATGTCCTGGTTCACGTCGAGGTAGAGCGTATCACTGGCCAGCCCCGATGAGCGCCCGAACGATACCAGTCCCCGCCCGCCCCGGCTCTGCCCGAACCCAGCCGTCAACGTCCACAATAGTCCGACAACAACAAGCAAGCTAATTCGGTATACAGTACGCAATGGTTGCCTACGAAAGCAGATGTTCATTCAGAATAAAGGTTTTTGGCTACGCTGACAGCGTCAGTTTCTCAACGACTGAATCAGCGGGTATCCAAGTTACTGTTTTGTTGCTTATGAATCGTCTAATTTTATTGTTCGGTGGTTACTGGCTGAGAGGCTGTTACCGGCAATCCACCCGGTTGCGGGGTCAGGACTATTGTTTGGACTAGCTGTCTTCGATTCTGTCACTCTATATAGTTAATATACTTTTTTCCCTTCTTTTTCAGGGTACATGCACGTCTGGTGAGCCCGTATGGGGGGTATGCATAAACCGTTTGAAGGCCTTTCGCATGTTCAGGACAGCCCGCCCGAAGCTCAGCATCAGCATCGGAATCAGCATTAGTTCGCGCAGGGTGACGCGCTGACGCAGATAGGCTGGTATCGAGATAAACAGGCTGAAACAGAGGGTGATCAGCAGGGCCATCGGAGCGGCCCACAAGGCCGGGTTGAACGTCAGCAGGGCCAGGAGCGTACAGAGTCCCAACACGCCCAGCAGAAGCACACGCGGTAAAACAACCTGCCGAAGCATACTCAGGGCGGGTGTGGGGCGACCCTTCCATAATTCAGCCAGGCCTTTCTTGTAATACAGGCGCAGAAACTGAAACTGGGCCGCAATCCAGCGGGTGCGCTGGTTCTCGAAGATGGCTCGCTGGGCTACTTTTTCATCGTATATGTAGGCCTGCTCCAGATAGCCAATGATGTAACCATTCAGTTCAACATTTATCTCCAGTTCCTTATCGTAGCCGCCCATGGTCCGGAGGTTGGTCATGCAGGCCTTCATGAGCCGCAAATCGAAGGCCATGCCCGACCCGATCACCGGCGACGACAGGCCCAGCGACCGGGTACCTTTCCGGAAAATATGGTTGTTGATCTCTTCGCTGATGGCGTCGAGCAGCGCCACCCCGGTATTGGTATTTTTGGCTACCCGGTGGCCCTGTACGGCTCGCCAGCCCTGCTCGAAAGCCGCGTTGATCCGGACCAGAAAGTCGGGTGCCATGATATTGTCGGCGTCGGCCACCACCATGATATCGTACTGACCGTCAGGAATCCGGGCAAGGGCCGCGTTGAGCGCTTTGGCCACCGTCGATACCTCAAAGGACACCTCCATAACCCGAATGGGCAGATCGGCCAGCCCGGCCAGGGTAGCCGGCTGCATGGAGTCGGCAATGATAATCAGGTCGAACAGCTCGGCGGGGTACTGCTGGCGGAGGTTGGCCTTTACCGAGTCAATAATAACCGCATCTTCCTTATAGGCAGGGATCAGGACGCCGATCCGGCGCAGCCGGGGCGTTTGAGGGAGTGGGCCGCTGTCATCGGCTTTGCCCAGCCGACCCGCTACGGCAAACAGCAGAACATACAGGACCGTCAGCGCCAGAAAGCTCAGAAAGCCAAAATAAGCCAGATAAACGAGCGACATCGAAGTAAAGTACATGAGAGTGAATGTGAAATTCGGCCATAAATCATGAATAACCAATCTGAGCACTCAAGATTGACCAGACGGTTGGTAAGTATGTCAATCAAGTAGTTAGACTTCGTTTCCGTAAATCCGTCAAGTACCCGCTAAAAAATGTTAGAAATATTTAGTTTACTTTAATGACCGGTCAGCAATAACAGGTACTCGTCATAGCCCAAAATAGGCCTGTCAGAGCAAAAAGCGACCTTGGGGTTCAGACGGTTAGCAATTTTTTCCCGTATAGGCATTTCTGGCAAACATTTCGCTATACTCCCAACGTTATGCCTATACTACGACATCAGAGTTAGCGGGTTAAAACGAATGGAGGCAGGACACGAAACGACCAACGAATCGGCGGGGCAGAAAGGCCCCCGTTCGCCGATTCATAATGACAAAGCAACTGTTCGGTTGCCCATGTTGCTGGGCATTACGCTGGCAGGTGGTATGCTGATTGGAGCCACGTTTTTCGGCGGCACCAAGAGCCTGAATACCATTGGGCGGGGGTATACCAAATACCGCGAAATCTTGCAGCTGATCGAGAACAACTACGTCGATTCGGTCAATACCGACGAACTGGTCGATTTTTCGATAGAAAAGATGCTGCAGAAGCTCGACCCACATACGGCTTATATGAACCCGCAGGACGCTATTGCGGCCCGGTCGCAGCTGGAAGGCGGGTTCGACGGCATCGGGATCGAATTCAATATCTACAAGGATACGGTATACGTGGTGACGCCCCTGGCGGGTGGCCCTTCGGAAACGGCTGGTATTCTGAGCGGGGATAAGATCATTAAAGTCGACGATCAGGCCCTGGCGGGTGGTAAAATCGAGAACAGTGCCGTCTTCAAGGCCCTGCGTGGCAAACGCGGCACCGACGTTCGGCTCACCATCCTGCGCAAGGGCGATGAAAAACCCAAGGTGTTTACCATTACCCGCGACCGCATCCCGACCTACTCGGTCGATGCTGCGTACATGGTTGACGGTAAAACCGGTTACATCAAGGTAAATCGTTTTTCCGAAACGACCTACGATGAGTTCAAGTCGGCGCTGGCGGCTCTCCGGGCCGAAGGCATGAGCCAGTTATTGCTCGACCTGCGCAACAATCCGGGGGGGTATATGGACCGGGCTACCAGCATTGCCGATGAGTTTATTGCCGGTAACAAATTGCTGGTTTACACCGATGGTAAAGACAACCGCTACGACCGGCAGACCTACGCCCGGATTGCGGGTCAGTTTGAGGACGGGCCTTTGATCGTACTGGTCGATGAGGGCAGTGCGTCGGCGTCGGAGATTGTGGCGGGCGCGTTGCAGGATCACGACCGGGCACTGATCGTTGGTCGGCGGTCATTTGGTAAAGGACTGGTGCAGATGCCAGTGCAGCTGTCTGACGGATCGGAGTTGCGACTCACGATCTCGCGGTATTATACCCCCAGCGGCCGGAGCATTCAGAAGCCTTACGTGCCGGGTCAGGAAGGGGATTATGAAAAAGAGCTGGAACTCCGCTCGAAACGGGGCGAGTACTACATTGCCGACTCGATCAAGAACGACCCGAAGCTGAAGTTTAAAACCGACGGCGGGCGGGTGGTATACGGCGGTGGCGGTATTACGCCGGATTACTTTATTCCGCGCGATTCGAGCTGGCAGACGCCCTATCTGGTGCAGCTGTATGGCAAAAACATCATCCGTGAGTTTGCCGTCGAGTACGCCAACGCGAACCGGAAGAAACTGGAGAAACTGCCATTTGCTGACTTCGACAAAACAGTTTCTATCAACGACGAGGAGATGGGCCGGTTCGTGAAAGATGCTACGTCGGCAGGGATCAAGTTCAACGAGAAAGAATATAACCGCTCCAAGCCCTATATCCGGACGCAGATAAAAGCCTTAGTGGCGCGGTATGTCTACCAGAAGAACAACAAAGGCGGCCAGAACAACGAGTTCTTTAAAGTCATTGGCGAGGCCGACGATACGTACCAGAAGGCGCTGAAGTTATTTGACCGGGCCGATAAGCTCGCCCACGGTACCTTTACGTACAATCAGCCCAAATAGGGCGATTATAAACGGGAAATGGGGTCGGTAGAGCAGGCAACAGCCCGTTCTGCCGACCCCATTTCTGCGTTATTCGGCTTTTACTTTTTTCTTGAACTGATAGGCCAGCCCCAGCATGGATTGCAGGTTACCGGTTTTGAAGTCCTGGCGGGCGTAGGGAGCCAGCTCGAAAGCAGCCCGCAGATTCGGTACAAACGGTACCCGTACCCGGACGCCTACGTGCAGCGAGTACCCTTCCAGCGCCTGACGGTCGTCGAGTCCGTTGAGGAAGTTGAACCGGACGCCCAGACCGGTATATACGTTTACCTGGGGCTGGCGACTCACGTTGACCATCGGGCAGAACGTAGTGCTAAGCGACCCAAATACGGTGTTGGTCTGTACGCGCGCATCGAGCCAGAGGGCCCGATCGGCATTGGTACTAACGCTAACGACGTTATTGAACGGATAATAGGCTACGGAAGCCTGACCAAAAGCCGAAGCGGCAACGCTGAGGAGCAGCGCAGTAAATGCGTGTTTCATAGCCGCAAAACAACACTTTTCCCGGCAGAAACAAGCGGCTGAACAACGAAAACAACTGTCTGGTCCGGCCGGAGCGCCCGTAAAAAAAACACGACCCAGCTATAAGCCGGGCCGTGTCTGACTAGATTTCTATCTACCAAAATCCTTTGTTACCGATAAGCGCGCTTGTCGGGGGTGCCGTCGGGGTCGCCTGTTACGGTGCCGTTGTAGCGAAGCGTGCCGCCGTTGGCCAGCAGAATACCGGCCACGTGGGGGGTGGCCATCGAGGTACCGCTCAGCGTGGCGTAACCACCATTCTTATACGTCGATTTGATACTCACGCCCGGCGCCGAAATATCGATCGGTGGGTTGCCGTAGTTCGAGAAGCTGGCAAACCGGTTGTTGGCGTCGAAAGCCGATACTGTAATAATGTTGGTACCGTTTACCCGACCCGGCGATGAGTTGTTGGCGTTCTGGGCTTCGTTGCCTGCAGCCAGCGCGAACTTGATGCCTTTGGCGGCTGCGCTTTTTACCGCGTTGTCGAGGGCAGTCGACAGCCCGCCACCCAGGCTCATGTTGGCTACGTCGCCGGCCCGGCCGTTGCTAGCCACAAAATCGACGCCCGCAATAACGCCCGAGTTGGAGCCGCTGCCGTTGCCGGCCAGCACTTTTATGGGAATAACCGTAGCCCCTGCCGCTACGCCAACCACACCCAGACCATTGTTTTTGGCCGCAATGGTACCGGCAACGTGCGAACCGTGGCCGTTATCGTCGTCGGGGCTGGCGCTGGTGTTGATGAAGTTACGACCGCGGGTCTGGCTCACATTCAGATCGGGGTGGTCCATATCGATACCGGTGTCGATTACCCAGGCTACGGCCGTACCCGTATAGTTCACAAATCCGCCCACGCGGGTGATACCCCAGGGGGTTTCCTGCGCCTGCGCTGAAACGCTTCCGCCCGGCAGCTTCAGCTGAAATACCTGGTCGGGCTCTACCGAAGCCACTACCGGCAATTTCTCGACCCAGGCCGCTTCCTGCTGCGACAGGGTAACGGTGAATCCTTTCAGACTGGACACATAGACCTGCTCGGCCCGCTGGCCCATCGATGAGCCGATCACCTGCTCGATCAGGCCCCGCATCCGGTTCAGTCGACCGTCGTAGGCCCCGCCTTCGGGGGGTAACAGATTCGCGATATCCGCGTCTTCTTTCAGCGTGATGATGTATTTCTGTCGGTCACCGGCAGCCCGTGCCGATTTGCCGGGCTGTTCGTAGCGAACCAGGTTGTCAGGTACCTGTTGGTCAGATAAAGCAGCATCGGGTTCGGTAAGCTGGCAACTGGCCAGTAAAAAGGATAAGCATGCGCCCAGCAGGGCACGTTTAGATACGTGTACCATGTGTAAGTTAAGATGAAGGTTATTGAATTTGGGTTGAGGCCTCGTCAGAAATATAGAAACTTTTTATTTACGAAATCAATATATGATAAATTAAAAATTAACATTTTTTGCATAATTCAGCATATTATTGATGTTATTTAGGCTAATAGCTTGTTATTCATTGGCATACCGTTTAATAAAGAAACGGCACCAGGAAGCGGGATGCGATGCCTGGTCGGGCAGGAAATAAGTTTGGGTAGGCCCTTAACGCCAACAAGCCGAACAACCGCTCCTGGCGATTATTCGGCTTGCTGACCAATGGGTTACTATAGGGTGCTAGCGCATCAGTTTATTGAGTTTTCCTGACGACTGCATGGTATTCATCTTTTTCATCATCTTCCGCATCTCCTCAAACTGTTTCATCAGGTTATTGACCTGCGTGATGTCGGTACCCGATCCTTTGGCAATGCGTTTCCGGCGGCTGCCGTCAATCATATCGGGGCGTTGACGCTCCAGGGGGGTCATGGAACTGATAATGGCTTCGATGGGCTTGAACGAGTCGTTATCAATATCGAGGTCTTTGATCATCTTGCCCATACCGGGAATCATGCCGAGCAGATCTTTCACGTTACCCATCTTCTTGATTTGCTGAAGCTGGCTCAGGAAATCGTCGAAGTCGAACTGGTTCTTCCGCATCTTAGCGTTGATGCGTTTGGCTTCGTCTTCGTCAAACGCCTGCTGCGCCCGTTCAACCAGCGAAATTACATCGCCCATACCCAGAATCCGGCTTGCCATCCGATCGGGGTAGAACACGTCGAGCGCTTCCATTTTCTCGCCCGTGCTGATGAACTTAATGGGTTTGTTGACAACGGTCTTGATCGACAGGGCCGCTCCACCGCGGGCGTCACCATCGAGCTTGGTCAGTACGACCCCGTCGAAGTTGAGCCGTTCGTTGAACGTGCGGGCGGTATTGACGGCATCCTGACCCGTCATGGAGTCGACGACGAACAGGGTTTCGGAGGGGGATATGGCCCGTTTTACGGCTTCGATTTCCTGCATCATCGCTTCATCGACGGCCAGACGACCGGCTGTATCAACGATGACTACTTTCTTGCCGGTCCGGCGTGCCTGGCTGATGGCGTTCTGAGCAATCTGAACGGCATTTTTATTATCGGGTTCGCTGTAAACCTCCACGCCGACCTGCTCGCCCAGTACCTTAAGCTGGTCGATAGCGGCAGGCCGGTAGATATCAGCGGCCACCAGCAGAACGTTACGGCCCTGTTTTTTGAGGTACGCAGCCAGCTTGCCCGAGAACGTTGTCTTTCCCGAACCCTGCAGACCCGCAATCAGAACAACCGCCGGATCGCCCTTAACGTTGATGTTCTGGGCTTCGCCCCCCATCAGTTCGGTCAGTTCTTCCTGCACGATCTTGACAAACAGCTGACCCGGCTCTACCGAGATCAGCACCTTGCGGTCGAGGGCTTTGTCGCGGATGCGGTCGGTAATGTCCTTCGCTACTTTATAGTTTACGTCGGCATCTGTCAGTGCCCGGCGCACTTCCTTAATGGTAGCGGCAACGTTAATTTCGGTAATGCGGCCCTGCCCTTTGAGGGTCTTAATAGCCTTATTGAGCTTATCCTGAAGATTCTCGAACATAGTCCTTTAAAAACAGTGACACAAAGATAACAGTTTCCGGCGGGGTGCTATAGTGCGGTCGGCTGATCCGTACCGATTTGTGGCCACTGTATCCCGGGTAACTATTTATTCCTATTCACTGCATAAATAATACTAAACGTCGTTATGTTTGTAATTGTGGTTCATACGAACATGAATCAATCCCGCGATAGCCAGCATTAATGAGTGCATTTACCTTCATGAGAGAAATCGGACTAAACAAGGTAGCGGGTCTATGGCTCGTTAGCCTTTTAATCGCCTGCCCATCAATGACTGTAACCGCGGGCGCGACAACTGTACAGCCGCCAGTTGCGACTACGGCCGACGTGAGCGCACCCGCCAAAAGCCTGAGTCGTCAGCCAAAAGCACCCGTTCTGGCTCGCAACTCAGCCGCAACGACTAAAACCGAGGCCACGGTCGACAGCAAAAAAGCGCGGCAGGACGAAGGTAAAAGCACCATCAGCCGTTGCTGGAAACGCTTAATGGACAACGTCCGGGAGGTAACCAAAGCGCATCGCAACAAGCAATAGATAACCCGGAGCCTATTTATCGTTATCCACAGAAAAGCCCCTGACCGGGGCTTTTTTGTGGAAGGCTGGCGGGCTTACTTGCCCGTCGGCTCTTTATTATCTTTTATTTTTTCGAGGTCGGCCCGCTGGTCGTCACGCAGGGTTGGGTATTTGATGCCCAGCTGTTCGAGATAGGTTTTGTAACGGGTTGGGTCGTAGTAGTATGGTTTCAGTTTCGGCTTAAAATCGGCCATGATTTTCTGGTTGAGGTAGACGGCCGGAAACTCCTTCGGCGAAATCAGGGGCGTGTACTTCTGCTCTTTGGTTTGTTCGTTAGTATAATACGCCCAGGCTTCTTTGATGATTTCGGGTTTTAGCAGCAGATCGAGCAGGGTCATGGCTTCGGCTTTGGCACCGGCCACAATGCCTTTGTGCGCGATAGGCGTGGCCATGGAGATGGCATTGCTCCAGTGGTGGCCGGGCAGGTCGGGAATGTTGCTGGGGTAGCGCAGAACGATGGTAGGCAGTGACCACGAGATATCCGCAATATCGTCGGAGCCGCCGGTGAGGGGCACGAACGTTTGGCCGCCCATGATCATGGTGGGCGCCGTACCGGCGGGCAGTCCGATGCTGTCGAGTTTCATGGCCAGGCCGCCGGTTTTGCGGGCCTGGAGTTCTTTCTGGGTGGCCCGGGCCAGCAGCTGATCTTCGGGCGACCAGGTGGGCAGCCCTACTTTCCGGATGTTATTGTACATGGCTTCGGCAATGGGCTTGTTGAAATGGCCGGGCCAGGCCGATCCCAGTATTTCGTAGGTAAACTTGGTATCGGTCATCAGGGCGGCTCCTTCGGCAGTTTTAATGCCGGCTTCGAACAGCTTTTTGATCTTGGGGTAGCTCCGTTCGCGGAAGTAGTACCAGACAGCCGCTTTGGAGGGGACAACGTTCGGCTGGTCGCCCCCGTCGGAGATGACGTAATGCGACCGCTGAGTTAGTTCGAGGTGTTCGCGCCGGTAGTTCCAGCCGATGTTCATCAGCTCTACGGCGTCAAGCGCACTTTTCCCCCGCCAGGGCGCTCCGGCTGCGTGGGCCGCCGACCCTTCAAAATTGAATTTCACCGACACTAGTCCGTTGTTCCCGGCATCGCCGTAGGAGGTGGTCAGGTTGTCGCCTACGTGGGTGAAGATACAGGCGTCTACATTCTTAAAATAGCCGTCGCGGATGTAAAACGCTTTAGCCCCTACAAGTTCTTCGGCGACGCCGGGCCAGAGCATGAGCGTGCCGGGAATTTTGTCGCGTTCCATCAGCTGTTTCACGGCCAGAGCGGCTACGATGTTCAGGGCCTGTCCGGAGTTATGGCCTTCACCGTGGCCGGGAGCCCCATCGACGATCGGGTCTTTGTAGGCCACGCCGGGTTTCTGGCTGGCTTTGGGAATACAGTCGACGTCGGAGCCGATCGCGATGACGGGTTTACCACTGCCCCAGGTGGCGATCCAGGCCGTTGGCATACCCGAAATGTTTTTCTGGATGGTGAAGCCTTCCTTCTCGAGCAAGGTTGTCAGATAGGTGAAGGTTTCCTGTTCCTGGAAGCCCAGTTCCGAGAAGCTGAACAGCATGTCGTTGATCTGCTGAGCCTGGTCTTTTCGGGCGTCGACGGCGGCTACGGCTTCGGCTTTGATTTTGGCGAGTGGGTCGCGGTCGATCCCGGCAGGTTGCTTGACTTTCCGCTGTCCGGTTGCCAGTAATGGCAATAGTACACTGAGGATGAGGTAGATGGTTCGTTTCATGGATAAGGTTGTTTCCGACAATATACAAGTTACGGCGGCTCGGTGGGCGGTCTGTTGTCATTATTCTTGGCGGGTTTATAGATTGACAGGTCTGAGTACCAGGTCTATTGAGGTTGGGTTGAATATGGGATTGGGATACGATACCCCGGCATAAATGCCGGGGCTATTCATTGGTCGGCGAGTAGGGGGATGGTGTAAACCGTCAATTAGGAGGAGTGAGTATTGTGCCGGATCGTTCTGTGGGCGATTTATGAATCGCGTCGGCATTCATGCCGACGAAACGATATGGCGTATAGGATACCCCGGCATAAAAGCCGGGGCTATTCATCGGCCGACGAGGTAGGGGGATGGCGATGGTGTAGCCAACGAGAATGGGTAATACTCGTGCCGGATCGCTCTACCGGCGATTCATGAATCGCGTCGGCATTGATGCCGACGAAACGGTATACCAGCGAAGGTTTGTATTCATATATTTACAGAGTATGTATTAATGCCTGAAAGTAACCTGCCGTGATTATGAGCTATGTTAGAATATGGGTACATGCTGTCTGGAGCACGAAGAACAGAGAGCCTTTCTTTCAAACACCTACGCTACGTCAGATCGTGTTCTCGCATATACGCGATCACGCTCATGAACACAACATTTACATCGATTTCATTAATGGTTATACGGATCATGTGCACGTGCTCATATCGCTCAGGTCAACTCAGTCTATTGCAGAAGTGGTACATATCCTAAAAGGGGAGTCCTCAAGGTGGCTGAAGGAAAAACGCTATGTCCCGGCCTACTTCGCCTGGCAGACAGAGTACTTTGCTGTTTCCGTGTGTGAATCAACGCTTAATAAAACTCGGGATTATATCCGCAACCAGGAAGCGCATCATGAGGGACGATCTTATACGGAGGAGTATGACGGCTTATTGCGGCAATGGGGATTTACAGCCGACGATTAATGCCCAGTATAAATGCAAGGGCTATTCATTGGTCGGTGGGGTTAGGGGATGGCGATGGTATAACCTGTACGAATGGGTAAACCCGGGCCGGATCGTTCTGTCGGCTATTCATGACTAGCGTCGGCATTCATGCCGATGAAACGGGGTATATGGCCCCGGTATGAATACCGGGGCTATTTATTGGTCGTAGGGGTAGGTTACGGCGCTAATTCAATCGATGATAACGGGTAATACTCGTGCCGGATCGCTCTACCGGCGATTTATGAATCGCGTCGGCATTCATGCCGACGATTGTCCCGGCATTGATGCCGACGGTACCGATAAACCGTACGGAGGGTCCTCAGGCTCGTTTCTATTTTCCGCCTTGCCCCTTATTCACTACTTTTGCTCCCAAATTTTGCTTCGTTCCCAATTAATTATAAACAACTCGCATGGAAAAAATTAAGGTAGCAAATCCGGTTGTCGAACTGGATGGCGACGAAATGACCCGCATCATCTGGAAGTTCATCAAAGACAAGCTGATTCTGCCCTACGTTGACGTTGACATCAAATACTACGACCTCGGTATTGAATATCGCGACGAGACGAACGACCAGGTAACCATCGATGCCGCTAATGCAATCAAAGAATACGGTGTTGGTATCAAGTGTGCCACCATTACGCCGGATGAAGACCGCGTAAAAGAATTTAACCTGAAACAGATGTGGAAATCGCCCAACGGGACTATCCGGAATATCCTGGATGGAACGGTATTCCGCGAGCCGATTGTGATGAGCAACGTGCCACGTCTGGTAACCAACTGGACCGCACCGATCATCGTAGGACGCCATGCGTTCGGCGATCAGTACCGCGCTACGGATTTCCTGGTGCCGGGCAAAGGAAAGCTGACCATGAAGTTTGAAGGCGAAGACGGAACCGTACAGGAGTACGAAGTTTTCAACTTCAAAGGTCCGGGTGTGGCCATGGGTATGTACAACGTCGATGAGTCGATTCGCGGTTTTGCCAAGGCCTGTTTCAACATGGCCCTGCAGAAGGGATGGCCGCTGTACCTTTCGACCAAGAATACGATCCTGAAGAAATACGACGGTCGTTTCAAGGACATCTTCCAGGAAATTTACGAAGCCGAATTCAAAACCAAAGGCGTTCATTACGAACACCGCCTGATCGACGATATGGTGGCGTCGGCGCTGAAGTGGGAAGGTAATTTCGTATGGGCCTGCAAAAACTACGACGGCGACGTACAGTCAGATACGGTAGCCCAGGGCTTTGGCTCGCTGGGTCTGATGACCTCGGTACTGGTTACGCCCGATGGTAAAACCATGGAAGCGGAAGCAGCCCACGGTACCGTTACCCGCCACTACCGCGAGTACCAGAAAGGCAATAAAACCAGTACCAACCCCATTGCCTCGATCTACGCCTGGACGCGTGGTCTGGCGTTCCGGGGGCAGCTGGATGGCAACCAGGAGCTGATCGATTTCGCTACGGCGCTCGAAGCAGTCTGCGTTGAAACGGTAGAAAGCGGCAAGATGACCAAAGATCTGGCGTTGTCGGCTTATCCGGCTGGTACCAAGCTGGTAGCGGGTGAGCACTACCTCAATACAGAAGACTTCCTCGAAGCGCTGGACGAAAACCTGAAAGCAAAACGGGGCCTGGCTTAATACCACCCTTTATTAGTAACGCTATACCCCCGTGCCACGGTGCAAAGCGATGCGTCGCCCAGCCGTGGCACGATTTTTAACCCGTAAACCCTATATCCCTATGAAATACCTACTCGTCAGTCTATTAACGGTCCTGACGCTCACTACCTACGCCGGTACCGAGCCGCCCCGCAAACCTATGAAAGCCAAAGCCCTGCAGCACATTGTGCTCTTTAAGTTCAAGCCCGAAACCACCCCCGAGAAAGTGGCCGAGATTGTAGCCGCTTTTGAAGCGCTGCCGTCGAAGATTAAAGAAATCAAAGGTTTCCAGTGGGGAACCAATAACAGCCCCGAAAAACTCGATAAAGGCCTGACCCATGCTTTCATCCTGACGTTCGATAATGAAAAAGACCGCGATACCTACCTGCCTCATCCGGCTCACAAAGCTTTTGGCTCGGTAGTAGGCCCCTGGCTGGCCGACGTTACGGTGGTCGATTTCACCAACCAGGCGAAGTAGAAAAAGAAACAGACTATGCCACTGTAAAAAAGCGCCCATTACAGGCGCTTTTTTACAGTGGCATAAAAGCTTTCGGTAGTTATAATCAGATAAAACAGTATTTTACATTCGTTTTTAGGTGATTATATCCACTCATACAGGTTAAAACTAAATGAGTTCGCGAAGCCTGCTTAGTATTTCGGTAGCTGCAGTGGCCATAATGGTAGTTGTTTTGGACTCTGCGGTTATGTCGTTTGTTGAAAACACCTTACCCGCTATTTTCCAGAAATACTATGCTCCTGTCATTCTGGGACTAGTTGTCTTCATCGCAACTACGCTGCGGTATATTGGGCAGCGGCTTACCCGAATTGAGCTTCAGGAGATAGCCAGAACCAGGCTGAACGAATTATTTGATACGCTCAAGAAAAACGAAGGGAAGATTAAATCGAATCAATACCTGGAAAGTTTACAAGAAAACATTATAGATGAAGCACGGCAACAGATTGATGGGATCGGTACCATAACCCCACATCACCCGCTAACGGTCAACAATGAATTTCAGCGTATTCAGTACATAAGACATCTTTTCAAGAACAATCAGTGTAAGGAAATAATAGCCGTTACCTATGATATTAATAACTATTTTCTGAATTTCTGGGGCGGGCAAAACTATGATGAATTTATCAAAGTAAACAAATTTGCTGCTAAGCGGGCTACTATTAAGCGTTACTTTATTGTCAACAAAGTCGAATTTGAAGACCCCCGAAACGAGAAGCGATTACTGTACAACCAAATTTTGAGCGGGCTGAGTAACACGAAAAAGATTACCCACAAACTCATCTATGAGGAGGATTTATTGAGACTGGCGCCCGACTTTCCGAAGCGTAGCTTTCTGCTGATCGATAATTTTATCACCAGTGAGATTAAATACGGAAGCGAACGGGGTTACCTGGCCTTTGGTGAGCAGGAAAGCATCGTTCAATTAAAAAACCGACATCGGAAACTCACCGAAATCAGATCTGCCTCTTCGTAAGGACTACAGGTTTTTCTCCAGAAAATCGGTCATCATCGTGTACAGGTGCAGGCGGGTGTTGCCGCCGTAGATGCCGTGGTTCCGGTTGGGGTAGTAGAACGACTGGAACTGCTTGTTGGCCGCTACCAGCGCGTTCTCGAACGCAACGGAATTCTGGAAATGAACGTTGTCGTCGCCGGTGCCGTGTACGAGCAGGAATGGGCCGCGTAGCTTGGCCGCGTGGGTAACTGGCGAGTTATCGTCGTAGCCACTGGCGTTTTCCTGCGGGCGTTTGAGGTAGCGCTCCGTATAGATCGAGTCGTAAAACCGCCAGTTGGTAACGGGCGCAACAGCAATGCCGGTCTTGAACACGTCGGCACCCAGCGTCATGCAGAGGGATGTCATGTAGCCGCCGTAGCTCCAGCCCCAGATGCCAACCCGGGCCGGGTCAACGTAAGGCAGGGTTTTCAGATACCGGGCCGTTGCCATCTGGTCTTCGGTTTCGAGCTTGCCCAGCTGGGCGTAGGTAACCGTACGGAAAGCCGCTCCGCGCGCGCCCGTCCCCCGATTATCGACCGATACAATGACGTACCCTTTCTGCGCCAGCGTCTGGTACCAGAAGAAGTCGCGGGCGTCCCAGTCGTTTTTCACCGTCTGCGAGCCAGGCCCGCCATAGACGAACATCAGCACCGGGTATTTTTTGGTCGAGTCGAAGTCGGCCGGGCGAATCATCCAGCCATTGAGGTCGGTCGACCCGTCGGCGGCTTTGGTCCGGAAGAATCGCTTCGGGCTGATCCGGTAGCCGGCCAGCCTGGTTTTGAGCGCGCTGTTCGACTCCAGCACCCGCAGATCGGTGGTCGACTGGGTGTTGCGGAGACTGACCGTTGTTGGAGCCGAAGCGGAGGCATGATACAGCAGATAGTACGAAAAGTCGGGACTGAAGTCGGCCCGGTGGGTACCGGGCTGGGTGGTAAGCCGCTGCTTGTTCTGGCCGTCCAGCCCGATTCGGTAGAGGTGGCGTTCCAGGGGCGAGTCTTCGGTAGAGAGGTAATACACGAGCTGTTTTTTCTCGTCGATTCCTACGATACTAAACGCTTCGAACGTACCGTCGCCGGTAATGGGCCGGATCAGTTTACCCGCCATACTGTACAGGTAGAGGTGCTTGTAGCCGCTGCGTTCGCTGCTCCAGACAAACGATTTGCCATCGGCCAGGTACGTCAGATCGTCGGTAAACTCCAGGTCCACATACGTAGGGCTCGACTCGGTCAGCACCGTAGTGGCCGCCCCGCTGGCTGCATTCACGTGCAGCAGGTCGAGCTGGTTCTGTAACCGGTTGAGCCGGCGGATCGACAGCAGCGCCGGGTCTTTGGTCCACTGAATTCGAGGCAGGTAAATGTCGGTATTGGTGCCGGTCTGCGCCTGTATTTTCTTCGTCGTCGTTACGTCGGCTATCCAGACCGTTACAACGGAGTTGGCTTCGCCGGCTTTGGGGTATTTGAAGCGGTAATCGGTGGGGTATAATTCCCCCCAGAGCTGCATGTTATATTCCGGAACCCGGCTTTCGTCGAACCGAATCCAGGCCAGGCGCCGACTGTCGGGCGACCACTCGAAGGCGCGGGCCATGCTGAACTCTTCTTCGTAGACCCAGTCGGCGCCCCCGTTGATAATGGCGTTACGTTTGCCATCCGTTGTGAGCCGGGTTTCTTTCCCCGACTGCAGATCGACTACAAAGAGGTCGTTATCCCGAACAAAAGCCACCCGTTTCCCATCGGGTGAGAATGTAGCGTATTGCTGCTTGCCGGCCTGGCTGAGTGGTTTCAGCTGGTTGGTCGTCAGGTCGTAGACGTAAAAGTCGGCCTTGCTGGACCGGCGGTAGATCGGCTCTTCGTTGGTTGTCAGCAGAAGCTTGCGCTCATCGGCCGAGAGCTGGTAGCTGTCGACGTGAACGGCTTTGCCGGTGCCGGTTACGGTGTTTTTGCGCTCATCGAAGAGGGTCTCTACGGCGCTGCCCGTTGTGATGCTGAACCGATCGATGCGACCGCCGTCGAGGGTAGTGTAGAAACCACCCGTTTTCATCCAGTTTACGCCCGATACCGAACGCTGGTTGAAGACACCCTGGCTGCGCCCCCAGATGTCGTCGAGAGTAACGGGTTTCTGCGCCAGTACAAGGCCTGGTAGGATAATCAGCAGACTAAGAAATCGGAGCATACGGGTTGTGTGCCAATAAGGCCAGATGAGTGTGAGACGACCAGGGCCAGACCACTACTTGGTGGTTTCGGCCGGAAGCGCCGGACTGTCGGGCAGCAGGCCTTTGCGCCGGAGCAGGGCATCCGTAAAACGAAGGTCGTTATCGCTGTTGAAAATGCTGAACGGCAGATACAGGAACTGGGCTTTGGAAAGACCTTTCGTAACCACGCGGGCAATCCAGGTCGCCTTCACATTTTTCATGGCTTCGGTATTATCCAGAAAGAGGATGTAGGCGTCTTTGTCCTTGATAACGCTGTCGATCTGATTCCATTTTAGCAGGCCCCCTTCTTTGGCGTTGATGCGCATCAGGATCTGGCGGCTATCGATTTCGTAGACGTATTTCTGAAACAGGGCTTTGCTCTGTTCCATCTGGGCAATGCCTGTAATCTGTACGGCCCAGAACAGCACGTACAGGATCGTCAGGAGCACAATGACGATGTAAATCCAGTAGTTAGGATACGCTCCGGTGATGTTCAGAACCACGTTCAGCAGGATCAGTCCCAGCGGTACAAAGGCCCATTTCCAGTTCTCCTTCAGCCACTGCCGCAGGGCAATGTTGATGTACGTCTTTTGGTCTAATGCGTATTTTTTTGTCTTAACAATCATGGCACTTTCGTGAGAAAGCGCAAAGATACGGATTGTTAGGTGGAAAGGGAGAATAGGGCACACGAAAGGGAAAGGCCCCAAGGGCCTGTAATTTCGTTCCGTGACCGACTTTTCTCATCTTTACAGCGTAAATGGTTTTACCTGCGCATGAATACCATCCAGCCAACGCTGATTCTTACTCCTGAGCAGATTCGTCAGAAAATCCGGCGGATTGCTTTCCAGATATACGAAACCAATTTTGAAGAGCCGGCTCTGCTGCTGGCCGGCGTTTCGGGCGAGGGCTACGTGCTGGCCCAGGCCCTGGCGCAGGAGTTACAGCGAATTGCCCCTTTTTCGGTAGAACTGCTACAGCTTCGGCTCGACAAAACCCAGCCCGCCCAGCCGCCCGTCGAAGCCAGCGGATCGGTTACCGACTTTACCGATAAAGTGGTAATCGTGGTCGATGACGTGTTGTATACCGGCCGAACGCTGGCATTCAGTCTACAGCCTTTCTTGTCGGTACCGATCCGCAAGCTGCAGGTAGCGGTGCTGGTCGACCGCAACTACCCCCGCTACCCCGTCTCTGCCGACTACAAAGGCTACGAACTCAGCACCACCCTGACCGACCACGTCGATGTGGTCCTGAGTGATGACACCCGAATGGGCGTCTACCTCCGCTGAGCGTAACCAACCCAACTGTATCACCCCGACTGTGCCGCCAGGCCGGTCAATGGTGTTGACCGTATTAAAAAGTAATAAACAGTAAAGCCAGCACGAACCCGCAGACATCCGCTGTGTTAAATTTATTCATGCGTTCTCCTTGCCGACATATGAATAAATTTAATGTATCTGTTCTGTAGATAATATGTGATAAAGCCTAGATTCGCGGCTCAATCTATTAACTACAGTTATGAAAAAGTATGTACGCATAGTAGCTGTGCTGGTCCTGCTGCTGGGATGCTGGCTGGTACCAGGCCGGGCGCAGGCGCAAATTCAGCTGAACCTAACCGGAAACTACCTGGCCCCCGTCGAATCAGGCTCTTCGTTTTCCGATGGATTATGGGGGGGCGGAGCTACCGGGCGCTATTTCCTGAACCAGAATCTGGCCGTTGGGCTAAACGCGCGGTATTTTACCCGGCGTGAATCGGCCAGTGGCAGCGGAGGAGGAATTACGGCGACGGCCACAGCTAACTTTAATATACTCCAGGTTACGGGCCAGGCGGAGTATTTCTTTAGCGAAGCGGCTTACCCGCTGCGTCCCTACGCAGGGCTGGAAGCGGGTATGTACCGCTCTGCTTATAAATTAGACCTGACGACCAATGCCGGTGTCGGTGGGACTGATTCGGACAACGTGACCAATTTTGGTATCGCTCCCAAGGCGGGCGTACAGTACGCGATCACCTCAGCGCTGGGTGTTAATTTTGATGCCGGTCTGCACCTTATTTTCGGTGAGGGCGGTACGAGCAAAGCGCTGCTGCTGGGTCTGGGTGTCTATTACAACCTGGGTAGCAATTAGAAGCACTCGCACGAAAAAGGTCATTTCCCCCTCAGCGGATGGTCAGTCGCTGAGGGGGAAATGACCTTTTTTAGCCTTTCGTATTACGAATCAGGCTAATGCCGGCGAAGAAAAAGATACCGCCCAGAATCAGGTAAACGAACGAAGCCTGCGCTACGCCCCCTTTAGTGAAGTCGATGCCGCCGTAGATCAGACCAACCAGTCCGACCAGGGTGAGAATAAGGCCGAGTATGCTTTTTGTGTTCATCGTTGAGTCAGTAGAGTGAATGATGATTTCCGGGTAGATAACTCGAAAACAGACCGAGTGTCCCAAAAAATCAGTTCCTGACCCAAGTCTTACTCCAGCAGGACCATAATGTCCTCTTTCGTGAGCGATTTCACGAAGTTTTCTTCAGTCGTAATGAGGCTGCCTGCCAGTTGCTGCTTGGAGCGCTGGAGCGCCAGAATTTTTTCCTCGACGGTATTCCTGGCGATAAACTTATACGTGAATACCGTTTTCTGCTGGCCAATGCGGTGGGCCCGGTCAACCGCCTGCGCTTCTATGGCGGGGTTCCACCAGGGGTCCAGAATGAATACATAGTCGGCAGCGGTCAGGTTATGACCCAAACCACCTGCTTTCAGCGAGATCAGGAACAGCCGCACCGAATCGTCGGTCTGGAACAACTCGACCTGGCCCTGGCGATCGGTAGTCGATCCGTCGAGGTAGGCGTATTTGATGTTCTTTTCTTTCAGGTATTGGCGAACAACGCTCAGGTGTTTGATGAATTGGCTGAAGACGAGTACTTTATGGTGTTCGCCGATGGCCGTTTCGAGCCGCATCAGCATGTCGTCCAGCTTACCCGAATCACCTTCGTAGTCGGCATCGACCATGCGCGGGTGGTTGGCAATCTGGCGGAGCTTGGTCAGGCCCTGCAAAACGATCATCTGCGACCGGGCCATGCCGTCTTCTTCGATGCGCTCCAGAATCAGGTTCCGGTAGTACGACTTGGCTTCTTCGTACTGTTTCTCCTGATCGGGGGTCATGTCCGAGAACAGCACACTCTCTACCTTTTCGGGCAGGTCAGTAGCTACCTGAGCCTTGTTGCGCCGAAGCATGAACGGCTTGATGAGGCCGTAGAGCCGCCCCGTCTTCGCTTCGTCGTGCCGTTTCTCGATGGGTACCTGAAACTCATTTCTGAAGAACGACTGGCTGCCCAGCAGGCCCGGGTTGATGAACGACATCTGCGACCAGAGATCCATAGTGCTGTTTTCCAGCGGAGTACCGGTCAGGATGAGCCGATGTTTGGTGTTCAGCTGCATCACCGCCCGGGTAATGTGCGACGACGGGTTTTTGATCGCCTGCGACTCGTCCAGAATCACGTAGTTGAATTGATACTGGCTCAGCAGGTCGATGTCGATCCGGACGATACCGTACGAGGTCAGGATCAGGTCGTAACTGTCGAACTGGGCCGTGTTCTTGTCGCGGTAGGTGCCGGTATAGATCATGACCCGGAGATCGGGAGTGAATTTGCGGGCTTCCAGTTCCCAGTTGTACAGCAACGACGTGGGCATCACCAGCAGGCTGGGCCGGGCGGCTGCGAGGGCGGCCTGTTTCTCGTCGGGTGATGCCGAAACGCCGGCTTCAGCCAGCGCGATCTCTTTCTGACCCTGTAGCATAGCCAGCGTCATAACGGTTTTTCCGAGCCCCATGTCGTCGGCCAGGCAACCCCCAAACCGGTACTGGCGCAGGAAATTCATCCAGTCATAACCGGCCTGCTGGTAGGGGCGCAATATCCCCTTGAACTGCTTCGGCAGCGGAAACGATTCAATTTCGGCGAAGTCGCGCAGGCGCTCGAGTTTACGGCTCATCACGGTGCTGGCCAGGTTGTCGCGTTCCAGTTCCTGCACCAGCGCCAGGTGGTGTTTCTGCAAAACCAGCTGGTCTGTATCCTGATCGATGCGATGTTCGAGAAACCCGAACAGCTCCGAGTATTTGGTAAACCAGGCCTCCGGAATCACCGCCACCTCGCCGTTAGGCAGGCTGAACTCCCGTTTCTTGTTCAGAATCAGGGTTCTCAGCTTCAGGAATGGAATTTCGAACTCGCCGAAGCGCACGTTGGCGTAGATATCGAACCAGTCGCGGCCTTCGCGGATCGACACGTCGATGCTCGAATAACCCAGAAAATACCGTTTGGCGTCGTGTTCGTGCTGGCGGAGCTGGAAGCCGGCTTCCTGGAGCCGCACGTTGGTTTCGGTTAGCCAGCTAAAGGCCTCGGTTTTGGGCAGGGCCAGCCGACCGTGCCGCAGGTCGAGGCCGGTTTCGCGCAGGAAGCTCAGCTTTTGCCGCTCCAGCCGCTGATCCCGCCGAATTTTATGGAAGATATAGTCGTCGCCCTGTTTTTCCAGGCTGACGTTGGCCGACGGCCCGAAACTGTCGAACCGGAACATGAAGTCGCCGTACTGAAACGACAAATCGAAGGTGATGCGGTGGCTGGCTTCCTCGTCGGTATCGACCGAGCCATCGGCCAGTATGGGCCGACCGCTGGTCACCGTTTCTGATACGGTCAGGACGGGTTTTGGCTCCAGCACCTCGGATCTGATTTCGAACCCTTTAGCATATACGTCGTAGCCGGCAATGAGCTGGGTAACAAACCGCTCGTAGTACTGTTGCTCGATGTTGCGGGGAATAACGATATGGTTTTTCGTGAAGAACGGCCGCAGCTTTTTCCCATCCACGTTTTTGCCGAAATGGTACAGCCGGTTACCTACCATCATGTAGGCCGGCTCGTCGCAGATCATGAGTGCATCTTTGAACTGAAATTCCACACGGTCGGTCAGGGGGCGGCCGGTTTCGGATACTTGGCCGGTAGGGTAGCGGATAATCGGGAAATAATGTGTCGATTCGGCGTTGCGGTCGAAGTGGAAGTTGACTCGGGCGGGTTCGGGCATCCACTCAATGACCGACCAGGCCGGGTTGCCATCATTGCCCATGATATAGAACGGCTTGCCGGGCATCAGGGCCATGATCTGGGCTTTCAGATTCTCCAGGTACTGGCATATTGCTTCCTGAACCAGCTTGTCGCCTTTCTGGGGGTCGTAAATCTTCAGGAAAAAATCGACGGCGGGCAGCTTACGGGTGTTAAATTTCTTAACGATGGTGTCCTGCTGGATACTGTCGATCAGTTTAACCAGTTCGAAATCCCGCTCGTCGAGTCCCTGCGCAAACTCGCCTACATTTTGTGTCGAGAGCGTCTGGTTCTGCAGGGTTAACTCTCCCTTGCTATTCCGCTGCACCACGAAGGCTTCGATGAGATAACCCAGAAACTCATGGTCCAGCAGGGAATAAACGATTTGGAATGGTTGCGTAGGCGAGACTCTCATGCGACGACATAGCTATCTGTAGTCGATTGGCTGGATCGACGCCAGACGGCAGGAAGGTGAACGGACTATGGTAGAACCCGGTGGGGTAGTTTGCTGAGTCGCAAAAAGAGAACACAATAGGCTGTATAATAGCTTATTGTGCCTAAAATTCATAATGCGACGGTTTCAAATATACAAATCAATACCTAATCTCCAACGGTGGTTTCGCGAAAACAACCGAATTGTGATAAGAGGTCTAAACGAACCTTATCATACGGTTAAACCCAGTCAGTCTGTATGTTCTAAATTCTAGATGTTCCTGCCAAATCTGGTATAGTATTTGATGAACTGGCCATCCCATAAAAAGGCCAGGTTCCGGCTGGACAGTACTGGCTGCTGGCTCCGATTAGCGGGGCCACCTGGTCGAGTCGATCCATGTATAGACCTAAAATCGGATAAATTGTTTTGCCTGATTAATACAAAATATACCTGGCACGGAGCCGACCGAAACCGGCCTATGGTAGTATATACGTAATGAACTATAAATCAGATGATTCATAAAATATGTTATTATATAGTATACGTATTAGGTGATATATGTACTAGTGAGCTTATTTTAAAGTATGTTTCCTGTTTAGCCATATTAGTGTACGAATGTAGTATTAAAAGGGTATTAAAGTTTATTAATTAAGAAAACTGGCACCTTATTTGATCGAGGGAGTCCTGCACTTGTACTTTATCCGATAAAAGTAGTCTGTGTACATCTGATTTATCAGCAATATGATACGGTATAGATGTATACAAAAAGTTACTGTGTATGGACGAAAAATTCTACGCCACTTACCTTCGATATAGTCAATTTCTTAAAACGGCTTCCGGGCGGGGCTTCGGTCTGTTTATCGGTCTGATTAGCCTGCTGGTAGCTGGCCAGGCTACCGCGCAGATATCGGGGGTTGTTTACCGGGACTTTAACGAAAGCGGCACTCGTCAGTATACCGCCGTATCGACGCTGACGGGAGAGATTGGGGTAGGGGGCGTAACGGTAACCGTATATACTGCTACGGGAGCTATTGCCGGAACGGCAGTCACCAGCTCAACAACCGCTACGCAGGGGCAATACAGCATTACACCTTCCGTGGTCGGGCCCTACCGGGTTCAGTTTACCAACCTGCCCAGCGGCTATTTCCCGGGGCAGCGGGGTACACAGAGCGGTACTACCGTTCAGTTTGTCAACACCACTACGCTGCCCGTATCAGCAACGGTTAGTTTGGGTATTAACTACCCGGCCGACTATTGCCAGGCCAACCCCAACTACCTGGTGCCCTGTTATGTGAACGGAAATTCGCTCACGACCACCGGAAATGCCGGTACGCAGGGGGTACTGGTTTCGCTGCCGTATAGTAGTACCGGTAACTCGCCTACCGAAACGGCTCTGGCCCTGAACCAGCAAGTTGGTACCGTATATGGGCTGGCGTACCAGCGGGCTGCCAACCAGCTCTACTCCAGTGCGTTTGTAAAGCGTCATGCGGGGCTGGGCCCCGGCGGGGCAGGGGCTATCTACCTGACCCGGGTGGTGAGTGGGTCGCTGGTATCGAGTGTGTTTACGACACTCAGCGCCGGTACTGTTGCTTCAAATACCGATCGGGGACTACCGGCCAATATCACTACGGGTAACCACGATCCGTCGGTATATGATCAGGTGGGTAAGGCTGGTCTGGGCGACATCGAGCTTTCCGAAGATGGTACTGTTCTATACGCCGTTAACCTGGCCGACCGGTCGCTGTACAGGATTCCGATCACTAACCCTACCAGCGCGACCCCAACGGCCGGTACGCCAACGAGTTATACACTGCCGGTGCCTTCGCAACGGACGGGAAGTGTTTTTCGACCATTTGCGCTTAAAGTGTATCGGGATCGGGTCTACGTGGGCGGGGTTACTACCAACGAGGGCGTGCCTACCTCCACGACTATCAACTTCGGCTCTGGATCGACAACGGGGAACCTGATTACCCGCGATACGACCAACATGAAGGCGTATGTGTACGAGTTCAATCCGGTAAATAACTCCTTTACCCAGGTACTGGCGTTTCCGCTGACGTATAAGAAAGGAGCCACTAACAATGACCGGTCTGGCGTAGACCGGGCCGAATACTGGCTACCCTGGATCAGTGCTCCGCCGGCTACGGGAAGCGTACCCAACCGGTTTGCCCGCGCCGACCTGCCCAACTGTAGTTATCCTCAGCCAATGCTGACGGGTATCGAATTCGATGTCGATGGTTCCATGATCCTGAGCATACGTGACCGTCTGGGCGATCAGTACGGCAATAATAACTACGGTACCAATACGGCTAACACGACAACTTTGTACCGCGCCATTGCTCCCGGCGATATTCTGCGGGCGGGTAAATGTGATCCGGCCGTTAACCAGTGGACTATCGAACGAGCTGGCCGGGTCTGTAGCGGAACGGCTACGGCTGGAGCAACCAACGGACAGGGGTTTGGTGGCGGTGAATACTACTACCAGGACGCTATTGCTATTCCTTCGGCTACCGATCCGTATCATGCTGAGATGAGCGAAGGAGCTCTGGCGCTATTTCCCGGTACCGGCGACGTATCGTCTATCGTAATCGACCCAACCGACCAGATCGATGCGGGGGGGATCCGGCGGTTTCGAAATGCGACGGGTACCGGTAGTCCGTCAACCAGCGTGCAGGTCTATGCCAGTGGCGACGTAGCCACTTTCGGTAAAGCAAACGGCCTGGGTGATCTGGAGCTGAGCTGTAGTCCGGCTCCGATCGAAATCGGTAACCGCATCTGGTACGACGGAGTAGCAACGGGCGCCAACGGTACGCAGGATAACGGCCTCTCGCCCCTGGCCAGTATAACCGTACAGCTCTTCCTGAATGGTTCGCAGGTGGCATCGACTACTACGGACGCCAATGGCGAGTACTACTTCAACAGTACCAACGTGACGGGGGGCTTATTACCCAATACGGCTTATGAATTGCGGGTGCCGCTGAGTCAGACCGCCCTTTCGGGGCCGGGCTACCTGCCGGCGCCCAGTGGTTCCGGTTCCGATCCGTCGATTGATAATGATGCCGTACGAAATGGCAACAACGCGGTTATTAGCTTCACCACGGGCGACTACGGCGAAAACAACCACACCCTCGACTTCGGATTTGTTGACTGTCCAACCATAACGAATCCCTCGGGTACAACGGCCGTTTGCACCGGTACACCCATCCGATCGCTAACGGTGGCGACCACAACTACGGTTACCAACGGCATACAGTTTGTTTACTTCACGGCGCCCCAGAGCGGCACGGCCATGTATTCGGGTGGTACGTCGCTCGGAACGGCTACGCCCGCCAGTGGCACGGCCGGAATCGGGAACGTAGCCTTCCCAGCCAACACGGGTACGACAGCCGTTACCTATTATGTTTATGCCATTCTGAATCCTGCCCCCGCAGCCGATGGCTGCCGCCCCTCGCAGTTGATTCAGGTAACGATTAACCCGAATCCCGCCGTAACTCTTTCTTCGACATCAATATGCGTCGGGCGTTCCGCTGTCCTGACGGCCACGGGCGGTACCAGCTATACGCTGACGCCGGGCAGTCTGACCAGTGCGACGGGTAGCTTCACCGTCACGCCAAGCGGTACGACGACCTATACCGTCACGGCGGTCAACACCAGCGGCTGTACCGCCAGCACAACAGGAATCGTCACGGTTAATCCATTGCCGACGCCATCGCTGAGCAGCGCAACTATCTGCGCTGGGCAGACGGCTGTCCTGACGGCCACGGGCGGCACCAGCTACACGCTGGTCAACACGGGAACAGTCAGCGCTAGCGGTAGCTTCACCGTTACGCCAGGCGGCACGACGACTTACACCGTAACGGCTGTCAACGCCAGCGGCTGCACCGCCAGCACGACAGGAACTGTAACGGTCAACCCCGTGCCGACGCCATCGTTGAGCAGTACCAGCATTTGCGCTGGGCAGACAGCCACCCTGACGGCCACGGGCGGTACCAGCTATACGCTGGTCAACACGGGAACGGTCAGCGCTAGCGGTAGCTTCACCGTTACGCCGAGCGGCACGACGACTTACACAGTCGTTGCCACGAACGCCAGCAGTTGTACCGCCAGAGCCACTGGCGTTGTGACGGTGAACTCCTTACCGACGCCATCGCTGAGCAGCGCAACCATCTGCGCTGGGCAGACGGCTACCCTGACGGCCACGGGCGGTACCAGCTATACGCTGACGCCGGGCAACTTGACCAGTGCGACGGGTAGCTTCACCGTTACGCCGAGTGGTACGACGACTTATACGGTAACCGCAGCTAATGCTAGTGGCTGTACAGCTACGACTACCGGTACCGTCACGGTCAGGCCGGTACCGGCGCCAACCGCTACGGGGGGGACGATTACCTGCGTGGCTACCGCCACCGTAACGGGTAGCTCGAGCCTGACCGGGTCGACCTACAGCTGGACCGGCCCGCTCGCCTTCACCTCCGCAGCACAAAGCTTCACGACCAGTACACCTGGTACGTATACGCTGACCGTTACCGCTAATGGCTGTACCAGCACCAGTTCGGCTACGGCGGTGGTTACCCTCAATACGAATGCGCCCCAGTCGCTCAGTCTGGCCAGTAACCGGCCGCTCAGCTGTACGGCAGCTACAGTGACGCTCACCGCCAGTAGCACGACCAGCGGGCTGAGCTACGCGTTTGCCGGCCCGGGTGTGGTGAGTACATCAGGCGCCAGTGCTACGGTCAGCCAGACCGGCACCTATACCGTAACGGCTACGGCCCCCAACGGCTGTACAGCCTCGGCTACAACGACTGTTAGTCAGACACTGACGTCAGCTACGCTGGTACAGGGAACCTGCAACAGCAACAACAGCAACTCAACTACCGCCGATGACTACTACACCCTGGGCGTACGGGCGCTGCCCGGCGTGCGCGGCCCATCGAATCGGTTCGAGGTACTGCTGAACGGCACGGTGCTGAACCCCGGCGGGACAACGTACGGCCAGTCGGTTACTGTCGGCACGCCCACTACGTTCAAAGCGGATGGTACGACCACCTACACCCTCGTTATCCGTGATCTTGACATACCAACCTGCCAGACTACACAAACAACCATCCCTGTAGCGTCCTGCTCGACCTGCGAACCGCTGTTATGTCCGAAAGTAAGTCTGCAAAAGCGCTAAAAATCCTGTGCATATCCAATGCCTACTAACCGCTAACACCGATTACTTAACTAAATAAAACATCTTGACAAACAATCCTCTATGAAACAGTTATCCAGTTTTAGCTCCCTGCTGACAGAACGACTAGTGCGGGTGGCGGGGCTGTGGCTACTGATCCTGGTAGCGCAGACAGCGGGGGCTTTCGTACCTGATGATTCACCCCCTGGCAGTCGGCCTCCCGGTGCCCGAAACGCACCCAAAGCGCTGGCACTCGGCAACCGCGTTTTCCATGATTACAACCGAAACGGCCGTCAGGACGACGGCGAAGTGGGCATCGGTAACGTAAAACTCCGGCTCTATCAGCAGGGAATCCAGCGCGGTCAGACAACCTCCGATGCCAATGGACAGTATACCTTCGACGACGCCGTTGTGACGGGAGGACTCAAGCCTAATACGGCCTATGAAATTCGGGTGGCTACAACCGATCTGCCAGCGGGCTTCTCGCTGACGAAACGGAACCAGGGCGATACCAGTGGCGACAGCGATGCACAGGTTATCGGTAACCAGATCGTGGTATTTGCCGCAACTGGCGGTACCAACTCGCCCAACGACTCGTACGATATTGGACTGGCCGCCGGTGCTCCGGATCTGAGCCTGACAAAAACGGCCACCGTAACGAGCGTAACGCTGGGCAGCAACGCCAGTTTCACCATTCGGGTCGACAACATCAGCCCCGACGGCGTGGCTACCAACGTCATCGTAAAAGATACCCTCGACGCCGGTGTACTCTATGTCTCATCCTCACCAGCGGCTACGGTTAGCACCACACCCTCGTCGCAGACCGTACTGACCTGGTCGCTGGGAACCATGCTGGCTGGCGCTACGTCGAGCATTAACCTGACGGTGAAAACAAATGCCGAAGGTATTGTCTATAATACGGCTTATGTCACGACCGCCGATGCCGAAATCAGCACGCGCAACAACGTGAGCCGCGCGGGGGTAACCGTACCGGTCAAGATGTGCCCGGGCGAGTCGTACGTCGCGAGCCTGCCGGCCGAGTATACCAATGTACAATGGTATCGGAATGCCAACCCGACTCCCGTGGCTTCGGGGAACAGCTTCACCATTACACAGGCGGGTAGCTATAGCTTCACCACAACGGCCAATGTCGACTGTCCGGCTAGCGGTTGCGTACCACTTGTTATCGAAGATGGTATCCTGCCGAACCTGAGTGCGGTAGCTTCGGCCACGGCCATCTGCGTGGGCGGCAGCACCAGCCTGACCGCTACCGGCTGCGGCACCGGTACGCTTCTGTGGAGTACGGGTGCCAGTACGGCCAGCATAACGGTATCGCCGACATCGACAACGGCTTACTCGTTTACCTGTACATCGAACACCTACGGCACCTGTACCGCCAGCACATCGACAACCATTACGGTTAATGACAACCCCGTGGTTACGCTCAGTAGCGCCACCATCTGTGCCGGTGCTACGGCCAGTCTGACGGCAACACCGGGCTATGCCAGCTACGTTTTCTCACCGGGTCTGACCCAGGTCGGTGGTGCCAGTGGCAATACGGCCACCCTGGCCACGAGCCTGAGTGCGGCCGGCAGCACAACAACCTATTCTGTAACGGCCATCTCTACATCGGGCTGTTCGGCTACGGCCAGCGGTGCCATTACGGTGAACCCGAATCCGGTAGTTGCCCTGAGCAGCACCACCATCTGCGCCGGTGCTACGGCCAGTCTGACGGCAACCCCGGGCTACGCCAGCTACGTTTTCTCATCGGGTCTGACCCAGGTGGGTGGCGCCAGTGGCAACACCGCTACGGTGGCTACGAGCCTGAGCGCGGCCAACTCCTCAACGGTCTACAGCGTGACGGCCATTTCGGCCGAGGGCTGTACGGCGGTGGGTAGTGGCACGGTGGTCGTCAACAGCAACCCCGTCATCACCCTGAGTAGCGCGACGGTCTGCGCGGGCACGACGGCCAGTCTGACGGCAACCCCGGGCTATGCCAGCTACGTTTTCTCGTCGGGTCTGACCCAGGTGGGTGGCGCCAGCGGCAACACCGCTACGGTCGCTACGAGCCTGAGCGCGGCCAACTCCTCGACGGTGTATAGCGTGACGGCCATTTCGGCGGAAGGCTGTACGGCGGTGGGCAGCGGCACGGTGGTCGTCAACAGCAACCCCGTCATCACCCTCAGCAGCACGACGGTCTGCGCGGGCACGACAGCCAGCCTGACGGCTACGGCTGGTTATGCCAGCTACGTTTTCTCATCGGGTCTGACCCAGGTGGGTGGCGCCAGTGGCAACACCGCTACGGTGGCTACGAGCCTGAGCGCGGCTAACTCCTCGACGGTGTATAGCGTGACGGCCATTTCGGCGGAAGGCTGTACGGCGGTGGGCAGCGGCACGGTGGTCGTCAACAGTAACCCCGTCATCACCCTCAGCAGCGCGACGGTTTGCGCCGGTGCTACGGCCAGTCTGACGGCAACCCCGGGCTATGCCAGCTACGTTTTCTCGTCGGGTCTGACCCAGGTGGGTGGCGCCAGCGGCAATACGGCTACGGTGGCTACGAGCCTGAGCGCGGCCAACTCCTCGACGGTCTACAGCGTGACGGCCATTTCGGCGGAAGGCTGTACGGCGGTGGGCAGCGGCACGGTGGTCGTCAACAGCAACCCCGTTATCGCCCTGAGTAGCGCGACGGTCTGCGCGGGCACGACAGCCAGTCTGACAGCAACACCGGGCTACGCCAGCTACGTTTTCTCATCGGGTCTGACCCAGGTGGGTGGCGCCAGCGGCAATACGGCTACGGTCGCTACGAGCCTGAGCGCGGCCAACTCCTCAACGGTCTACAGCGTGACGGCCATTTCGGCCGAGGGCTGTACGGCAGTGGGCAGCGGCACGGTGGTCGTCAACGCTAACCCAGTAGCCAGCATCACAGTAAGCAACGCCACCATCTGCTCTGGTCAGAGTTCAACCCTGACGGCTAGTGGGGGAGCTACCTACCGCTGGTCGACAAACGAAGTAACGGCGGCTATTTCGGTAACCAGCACCGGGGTGTACTCGGTAACGGTAACCAACGAAGCCGGCTGTTCAGACGTGACCAGCGCTACGGTAACGGTTAACGCCAGCCCACAACTGACTATCGATTCGGCAACGATCTGCGCCGGTACGTCGACCAACCTGGTCGTTGGTGGCTGCGAAGGTGGCAGCATCCGCTGGTCAACCGGCGATAATACGGCATCGCTGTCGATCGAGCCGCTGGTAACGACGACCTATTCGGCTACGTGTACGTTCTCGACAGGATGCTCATCGACTATTGCTACTACGATTACCGTCAACAGTGCCCCCACGTTCGATGTGGCCCCGACGGTAACTGCCGCTACCTGTACCGGTGCCAATCCGAATAGCGATGCGCGGTTTGACTTCACGACCCTGCAGAACGTAGAGCGTGCCGACATCGTACAGGGTAGCTCGTATGGAAGCGGACCCGTCTACGGAGCGGCCAGCAACAAGCTGGTGGTTAGCGGAGCGGTGAGCTTCACCGGTATTGCGAACCCGACCCAGCGGCAAACCTATACCGTTCGGTTGTTCAGCGCGGGTGGCACCTGTGTAACGGACGTTATCGTTACGCTCGATCCGGTGGTATGCGAATGCCCGGCGCCGAAATGCGTACCCGTCGTGATCCGAAAAGTCAGATAATAAAAGGGGTTGGGCTACCAGGCCGAACCCTATTGAAGATAGTATATTGAGAGGATAGTTAGAAAACCCCGGCGACGCTGTTGCCGGGGTTTTTTGTACTTGATAGCGTCCGAAGTTGAGCCGGTGAACAGACAAAATAGACAGACCATTTGCTCACTGGCGACCCGAAAGTCAGGGCGATCTGCTGACTCGGAGTGTCTATACGTTAAGACGCTGATTCGGTTACTTTCACTAACGGCCTTAGCCCCCCGGTGTCAGGGGCAAGAGTTACAGGCATTGTAGAAAACTCTGACTCGTGCGAATCAGGGTGCTATTGAATCGACAACTGCCAACTACAAATTCTGAATCACAAACGTCTGTTTGATAGTAGTCTATTGCTGAAAATCCCTGATAACCAATGTATATACACGAAAACTATCTATAAACTATTTAATCTATTTGACAAATAGTTTGTTATCTAATATACTAACCTCCCTACTTTATGAAAATTTCTGGAAGTCCAATCAACGGCCGAACTACATCCAGGTCAGTCCGAATCTTTCTCGTTGAAGACAACGAGGATCAGGGAACGCTGATTCAGAAGATCGTTCAGCAAAGCCTGCCCAACGTGCAGATTATCTGGGTCCGGTCGCCCAAAGAAGCACTGGTGCAGCTGGACGCCTGGACCTATCAGGAATGGGAGATCCCGAAGTTGATCCTGATGGATTTGTACATGCCCGACCGCACGGATGGTCTGGCGTTGCTGGAGTACATTAAAAACATGCCTTTTCCGCTGGGTCAGGTCCCGGTGGTGACGTTTAGCTCATCAGATAATAGCGATGACATCCTCAAAACGTACGAGCTGGGCGCTTCTTCCTACCTGAAAAAACCGGTAGATTATGATGAGTGGTTGCTGTATTTCCAGACACTGGGCAGCTACTGGCTGGAGACCGTTACCCTGCCTGCCAACCGATACCGCTTGTAAGGGGCTTATCGCGTTGATTTATCAGGAGCCGCGACTATTCTAGTCGCGGCTCCTGCCGTAGATACGGGTTGGTTTGTAACGTTGGTATCGGTTCAGCGTCCTGGTTAGGCGATTTTCGTCGGATTTGCCTGTCCATACGCCAGGCTCCGGTAGGGGTGACATGCCGGCTGGCCGACCGAATGGAAACCATACGCCCCCGGATCCTGACTCAGCTAACCGGCTGAGGCCGTACTTTTTCCCACGACTGGCTTTCGGGATTATACGCTTTGAGCAAACGCGCCGGATTGCCGCCCACCACCGAATAGGGGGGCACATCTTTCGTAACGATACTGCCGGCCGCTACCACCGAGTGCTTGCCAATTCGCACCCCGGCCGTAATGACCGCATTGGCACCAATCCAGCATTCGTCTTCTATCACCACACAACGGCTGGTGGGCGGTTGCAGGCGGATGGGTTTGTCGAGCGATTCGTAGCTGTGGTTCAGCCCCGAAATAACCACGTGCTGCGCAATGATAACCTGCGTGCCGATCCGGACGGGGCCGATGACCACACTGCTGATCCCAACCCGCGAACTGGGCCCAATGGTAACGTCGCCAACTCCGTTGTTGATCACGCAGAAGTCTTCGATAGTAGCATGATCGGCCAGCTCAAATTTTCGGAACGGCAGCACGTCCAGCCGGGCCGACCGGCAGATGCGGGCTCCTTTGCCTTTCTTATGAATGAACGGATTTACGAACCAGCTCACCCACCACCGCGGACGCGCCTGCCCCTTCGGAATGAGCAGATAATGAATAAGTTGCTTCAGTCTAGGGTTGTCGGCAACCCTGTGCGTTATAGTCATGCCCATACAGAAAATTCGGTAGTCAGCCGGCTTTATACGGTAGCGGGCTGGTGGTTGGCCGCCAGCAGATACTGACTCATCCCCTGCTGACAGTAGATGATTTTTTTCTCCTTCGACACCATAGCCCGGGCGTAGTTCTCGTTTCGTTTGTCGGGGCTGACTTCGCGGTGGTAGATATGAAACTGGATGGCGCCGAACCGAATAAATTGCAGGCTAACATTTTTGTTCATCAGCCGCAGCGCCAGGTCGGTATCTTCCCAACCCCATCCCTTGAAACTCTCGTCGTAGCCGTTTACATCGACCAGGTCCTGCCGCCAGAAAGCCATGTTACAGCCCGTAGTATACAGGTACTCGGTCGGCCAGTGGTAATACCAGCGCATGGGGTTCTGCAAAACAGGAAGCCGTAGCCGGCGCCAGCTCATCTTGTTCAGTTTGAACGGAATATGTTCGCTGGCAGCCGGATCGGCCAGGAGCCGGGCCGACTCGTCGGGCGACAGATAATACCGGTTGCCCGAGAAAAAGAAGCCCTGTCGCGCGTTGGCCAGCTGGTCTTTTACGTAGTGGCGGTGCAGGATAATGTCGCTGTCGATCTGCAGGATGTATTGATAGCTGGACCGCGCCAGTCCTTTGTTGCGGATGCGGGCCAGCTGAAACCCTTCGTCGGGTTGCCAGACATGAAGCAGCGGCACCGGACTCAGCGGCCGGAGTTGATCGATCAGCTGCCGGGTGTCGTCGCGGGAGCCGTCATCACAGACAATAATCTCGTTCGGAAGAACACTCTGCCGGAACGCACTCAACAGGCAAAGCCGCAGGGCATCGGGCCAGTTGTAGGTAGATATTAGCAGGCTACAGGTAGGTCGTTTCTTCATACAAGTCAGGATAGAACGGCTCTGTAAGTGTGCAGAATGACAAATACATTCAAATAAGGCATATGTTTTGTTAATAAAAAACAGGTTAATCGAATTTTAATAACTGTATTGTTTACATATTATGGATTATAATAAATTATAGCATTATACTTGTGTGAAATTCGTGCTCCTATGGCCGCTATCTCACACAAACCATCCACCGGTACTCCCGAACTCCGTCAGCAACTAAAGCGCTTTCTGGTCGATGACCCCGAGGTGTCTATTGTTGTTCCGGCCTACAATGAAGAAAAGACGATTGAGCGGCTGCTGAAATCGATGGCGGCTCAGGTAACGTCTTACCGGGTTGAGCTCATCATTGCCAACAACAACTCAACCGATCGGACCCAGGCCCTGCTTGACCAGTACGGGGTTCGGTCTTTGTTCGTGCAGCAGCAGGGCGTGGCCTACGCGCGGCAGGCCGGGCTCGAAGCCGCCCGGGGCATTTACATAGCCAACGCCGACGCCGATAGCGTATACCCGCCTACCTGGCTCAATACCATCATCAAACCGCTGGAGAACCCGGCCGTGAGCTGCACCTACGGCACCTACTCGTTTATTCCCAGCGCCCGGACTTCGCCCCTGCAGCTGGCCCTCTACGAACGGGCGTCGCGGCTGGCTTCGCTGATGCGCAGCCGGACCAACGAGCCCACCAACGTGCTGGGGTTCAACTTCGCCTTCCGGCGGGCCGACGCGCTGGCCGTGGGCGGCTTCAATCTCAACGCCGGTCATACCGGTACGGTGAATCATAAAAGCGGGCCCTGCGAAGACGGCTGGATGGCCCTTTGCCTGATGGAACGCGGTCGTTTGTACCGGGTGTCGTCGCCCAAAGCCCGCGCTCGTACCAGCGACCGCCGGTTGCTGGAGTCGGGCGGATTGGGGCAGGCGTTTACGATGCGGCTCCGGCGCGAGTGGAAACGATTAATGGCTTAACTGCTTAGTAGTATGATACTTATTTTTCAGTGGGCGGCTGCCGCTCTGTTTCTATACACAGGTCTCGTTGTGCTGTACCTGCTGTTTTTTGCGCTGGCGGGCCGGCTTCGGAAAAACAAAAACATGGTTCGGACCTACGCGGCCACGAGCCAGCGCATTGCGGTGCTGATTCCGGCCTATCGCGAAGATGGCGTCATTCTGGAGTCGGCGCAGCAGGGCTTGCTGCAAACCTACCCGGCATCGATGTACGACGTAATCGTGATCGCCGATTCGCTGCAGCCCGAAACCATTCAGACCCTGCGAAAGCTCCCGATCCAGGTCATTGAGGTGTCATTCGAGAAGTCGACCAAAGCCAAGGCACTCAATGTGGCGTTGCAGCAGCTGCCGACCACGTACGATATAGCCGTTATCCTGGACGCCGACAATCTGATGGCGCCCGACTTTCTGCAACAAATCAACACGGCCTTTCAGCAGGGCTGGCGCATTGTACAGGGGCATCGGGTGGCCAAAAATACCGACAGCAGCGTGGCGGTGCTGGACGCCATCAGCGAAGAAATCAACAACCATATTTTCCGGCAGGGCCACCGCTCGGTAGGGCTGTCGGCCGCGCTCATTGGCTCGGGTATGGCGTTCGAATATGCGCTGCTGCGGCAGATCATGCCCGAGGTACAGGCGGTGGGCGGGTTCGACAAAGAGCTGGAAATGCGGCTGCTAAGTCAGCGAATTCCGTTTACCTACGTGGCCAACGCCTTCGTATACGATGAAAAGGTGCCCAACGAAGCGGTTTTCGAACGGCAGCGCACCCGCTGGATTGCGGCTCAGTACAAATACCTGCGGCTAAACTTCCGGTCGGGAATCCGGTCATTGCTGGAGGGGAACATCGACTATGCCGACAAGGTGTTTCAAACGCTGATACCACCCCGTATTCTGTTGATGGGCGGGTTGCTGCTGGCCGTCATCGCCAGTGCGCTGGTCAACAGTCCGGTCTTTCTGCTGGTTACCGGTAGCCAGCTGGCTCTGTTGCTGATCACGTTCTATATCTCAACGCCCAACGCCCTGATTCGTCAGATCGGCCCGGCCGAGCTGCTGAAGCTGCCGGTTCTTTTCACGAGCTTCATCAAGTCGATCTACAAGATGAAAACGGCCAAGAACCAGTTTCTCCACACGCCCCACAGCGCCAAAGGCGTCAGCCAGTAAGAAACAGGAACAACACGCGTGCATCACGGTTCGTACCACTGACTGGCCTATCGGCACAGTCAGGGTGAAATGGCATGGTATCGACCAGTACCTGTGCGTTTGTCGTCCTGACCGCACGTAGAGACGCAACCCTTTGCGTCTTCTGTCCGGATGGTTTTGCGTCTTCTGTCCGGATGGTTTGTTGCTGTCGCGTAGGTGGGGTGCTGCCGCGAATGAGACGCAAGGGCCGGGCCGCCGTCGCGGTTGCGTCTCTACTTGGCTAACTGTAGATCGGTGGCGCGACGGGCTTTTTCCCAGATACCGGAGGTGTTGCCACGCCAATAGCGCTGAAAACCCAGAATCGCGCAACCGTTCATGAAGGTGAAATAAAACGGCACAAACAGCGCTTTGACGCGCAGTTGCCGATGCTCCAGCCGGTAACCCAACCAGGCGGCCCCGTAAAATGCACACTGACCAATAAACAGCAGCACCCAGACCCCGTAGGCCAGGGGCGACAGCGGTTCGATGCCCAGCACCAGCGCCAGATTGGCCAGCCAGATCAGCGGCAACAGAAACGGCGTGACGGCCCAGCGCAGCACCCGGTGCGACACATACTGAAACGTCAGCCAGCCGTAGCGAAATCCGTTCAGCAGGTACAGCAGCCGCCGAATCGACTGGAAGCCCCCGGCCGCAATCCGAACTTTACGTTTTTTCTCCTCCACGATCGAGAACGAAGGCCGCTCGAGCGCGTAAGCCTCGGGTTCGTACTCGACCCGATACCCCCGACCCGCAATGCGCAGGGAGATCATGAAGTCGTCGAGCAGCGTATCCGTC
Source organism: Spirosoma lacussanchae (assembly GCF_005870035.1). Taxonomy (GTDB): domain Bacteria; phylum Bacteroidota; class Bacteroidia; order Cytophagales; family Spirosomataceae; genus Spirosoma; species Spirosoma lacussanchae. The sequence goes on from NZ_SWJG01000001.1 coordinate 371,054, forward strand.
TCAACGGGTTCATATAGGTTGGTACGGAGGGCAAACAGCTCCCCGGCCGCGCCAACGACCGTATGCAGTTCGGCATCTTTCCGCTTCAGGTACGATTCGTATTTCCAGTAGAGCCCTTCGCCCGCGCCCGCAGCCGCTTCGGCATCGAACACCTCGATGCGCTTTTCGCCCGCTACCGCGCCTACGCCTTCGTCGTAGAAATGGCGCACCAGATTACGGATGGCGCGGGGGTTGAGCTGGGTATTGGCATCGCTGAAAATAACCAGCGGGGTGCTGACGTGCTGCATGGCCTGGTTCATAGCCGCCACCTTGCCCGCCCGCTCGGTGCCGCCCAGGACGCTGATCTGCGGGTCGCCCGCGTCGCGTAGGGCTTCGAGGTAAGCCGTAGACCCGTCGGTCGAGCCTTCGGTGACGAACAGAAAGCGGAGCTGCCCGGCGGGGTAATCGAGCGCGCGCGAGTTGCTGAGTTTAGCGGGCAGGCAGTCCATCTCGTTGTAGGCCGGAATGATCAGCGTTACCAGTGGCGTGTACGAATCATCGGCCGGAAGCGGTCGGCGACCTTTGATCAAGCGCCGAAGGGCTACCAGTATCGTGATCACGATCCCGTAACCAACGTAGGTATAGGCCACAATGGCCAGACACAACAGGAGGAAGAGCTGCATAGCTAGTTAGACCATTGAATAGGTAGATGTCGTGACCGACTGCGGGGCCGGCGCAAAGGTACGGTAGGTAGCCAGCAGTTGCTGAGCCGAGCGTTGCCACGAGAAACGGGCCACCTGCTTGTGGCCCCGTTCGATCAGCGTTTGCCGGAGCGCGGGGTCGTGGCGAAGGCGGTGCATGGCCACCACCATCTGGTTAGGCTGGTGCGGGTCGACCAGCAGCGCAGCATCTCCGGCCACTTCGGGCATGGAGGTAACCCGGCTCGTGATAACGGGGGTGCCGCAGGCCATGGCTTCCAGAATGGGCAGGCCGAAACCTTCGCTGATGGACGGGAACAGAAACGTTTCGGCCAGGGCGTACAAGGCCGGCAGGTCGTCGTTATCGATATAGCCGATAAACTGACAACGCTGTTCCACAAACGCATACTCGTCGGGGGTGAGTAGCTGCTTCAGGAATGCGGGGAGCTTGCCGCTGACAACCAGCTGCACGTCGGTGTCGATCTGGCCGTAGCGAATAAAAGCCTTCAGCACCGTTGTCATATTCTTGCGCGGATCTGCGCTGCCCAGGAAAAGCATAAACCGCTCAGGCAGGTGGTAGCTGGCCCTGGCGCGGTCGCGCTGCTGGTCGGTGATGGGCTCCGAAAACCGGGCGCTGACGCCATTGTAAAGTACCTCGATGGGCGTTTTGGCCAGATTCAACTCGCCCTTGATCTGCTGGCTGGCAAAGTGCGACACTGTCAGGATCTTGTGGCAGCGCCGGATCAGCCGCCGAACCAGCAGGGCCCGGTACCGGTTGCCGAAGCGCTGGTAGGCAGTAGCGGTATTGATGCCGAAGGCGGGCATCAGAAACAGCACATCGTGTAGGGTCAGGATCAGCGGAACGCCGGGCATCAGCGGAGCCGTATTGGCGGTGCAGTGCAGCACGTCGAGCCGGTAGTCGCGAATGGCTTTCGGGAGTGCCACCTGCTCCCAGTGTACGTAGTTGTTGCCCGTTACCTTGACCAGGGTGAAATTCTCGCGCAGGCTAAGGCAGCCTTCGTCCACGTCGGGCCGGACAAAGATGAAATACTCGTTGTCATGGTCGATCTGCTGGAGGGCATTGATAAGCTCCAGCGCCACAATGTCCATACCGTGTTTATGAGGTCTGAGGAGTCGCTGAGCTTCAATTCCGATTCGCATACACAGGGGGTGTTAACAGGGTTACGGCGTCGGCTGGCAGCGGGGCCGGCCGGGCTACGCTATGGCGCAGGTTCCAGCCGACGCCGTTGAGCAGCGCCTTCAAAAAGGGGAGTTGGCCGCGCAGGCTGTAGCGCACCATGGCTTTCGGTAAAGCCAGGCCGGCGTAGTACAGCAAAAAAAACAGCAGCCGGGGCGGGGCCACGTTCCGGCGCATGAACAGAATCCGGTTTCGGGTCTGGTAATACACCTTCAGCGGGTTTCCCTTGCCCACCGATATCGACTCTTTGTGATAGACCAGCGCCGAAGGCTGGTAATAAATGACATAGCCTGCCTCGCGGATTCGGATGCACCAGTCGAGTTCTTCGTAGTACAGAAAATACAGCTCGGGCAGGAGGCCGGCCCGCTCGATAGCGTCGCGTTTGACCAGCATGGCCGCGCCGTGGGCAAACGGCGTAGGCCCCGGCTGGTCGAACTGGCCCCGGTCTGCCTGATGGCTGCCGACGGCCCACGCCTGTCCGGTATACGTGTTCAGGGGCGTATAGCCGGCATACTGAATAACGGTCGGATGGTCGAAAAAACGAATTTTGGGGCAGGTAACCCCAATGGCGTTGTCGGTGGCGAAGGGTTCCAGCAGGCGCTCGATCAGGTCGGGGGCCAGCTCGGTATCGTTGTTGAGAATAAGCAGGAAGTCGCCCGTGGCCTGCCGGATACCCACATTGTTGCCGCCCGCAAAGCCCAGGTTGGCATCGGTAACGATGAGCCGCAGGTTCGGCAGGCCTATTGCTGTAATGGCCGGTTCGGGGTTCTGGGCCGAATGGTTATCGACGACGATGATTTCGAGCGATGGATACGTCAGCTGCTGCACCGACGCCAGCAGGGCGCAGGTGACCTCAACCTGGTTGTAGTTCAGGATGATCAGCGAAACGAGCGGCTGGCTGTTCATACATTCTCTTTCTGGAAAACAGCCTTCACCGTCCGGATCAGAATAATCAGATCGGTCCGGAAGGAGTAGGTTCGGGCATAGAGCGCATCGAGCTGAATCCGTTCCTGATCCGACACGCCGGCTTTACCGCGTTTGGTTACCTGCCAGAGTCCCGTCAGCCCCGCCGGAGCCGCAAACCGGCGGGCGTAGCCGATGGTGGTCAGCTTTTCGGCTTCGTAGGGCGGCAGCGGACGATTGCCCACAAACGACATATCGCCTTTCAGGATGTTGAACAGCTGCGGCAGCTCGTCGATGCTCGTGTTGCGCAGGAACTTGCCCAGGCGGGTTACGCGCGGATCTTCCTTGAACTTCATGAACATGGCTTTGGCCTTGCGGTTCCGCTGCACCTGAATCTCGCAGACCTGCATGTTGTCCTGAAATAACGGCCGCTGGCAGGACGTACCCGCCTGCTGGCAGGTTTCGCAGAGCGCATCGGGAGCCTGCTCGGGCTGGGCCGACTGGTACATATTCTGCGACGCCATCCCCGAAATGAGCTTGTCGGCCCCGGTGCGCATGGTCCTGAACTTGTACATGTCGAACAGTTTGTAACCCATACCGATCCGCTTGGATTTGTACAGAATAGGCCCTTTGGAGTCGAGCCGGATCAGCACGGCCACTACCAGCAGCAGGGGCGAGATCAGCAGCAGCACCCCGGCCGACACGGCAATATCGAACAGGCGTTTGCCGAGGGGCATCCGGAGCGGCTCTTCGTTGTCGAAGGTCGTAAAGGCTGTTTTGTACTCTTTTTTTCGGATCAGGTAGGTTAGCCGTTGCCGAACCGCCGTGGGGTCGTAATCCAGCGGAAATACGTCAATGATGGGCTGACCCTCGGCCTGCACGTTCGTATCGGCTTCGGCGTTGGGGCTGAGCAGCATAACGGCAAACGCCTGGTCGAGCCGGATCGTGTCGATGCTGTTGAGGAATTTCAGCCCACCCAGTTCATCATTGACCACGACCAGATCGTAAGGCCGACCCTGCTGGAGGGCTGCCAGCGCTTCTGACCGGCCGGGAAGAACCGTTACCGACCCCAGCGTAGCAAACGCCTGCACGAAATCAGAGGCTCTTTCGGCGTTGTCTTCAACATACAGTATGCGGAAATCAACGGTATTGACGGGCGAGTCTGAAGTCATCACAGAGAAGGAGAGTTACTGTCTGAAAGGGCTCAGTCGTGCGGCATCGAAATCAGTCCGGAAGGTCCGGCGATCGTTGGCCCGGCGGAGTAAGGCTTTGATTTTAGCCTCTATTTCCAGGGGGTTGAACGGCTTGATGATGAAATCGTCGGCCCCCTGGTCAATGCATTTCACTTTCAGCGCGCTGTCGTCGGCACTGGACAGCACGATAATGGGTACGTGCCGATACAGGGAGCTGCTCCGGATCAGATCGATCATTTCAGTGCCATCGAGCATCGGCATCCGAAGATCAGTCAGGATAATGTCTGGCACGTTGCCCGACTCCAGCCACATCATCGCTTCCATACCATTGGCAAATGAGGTAATCTTAAACTGGGCGCCGAGAGCCTGCTCGATGATTCTTCTGATGAAAACGTCATCATCTATATGAAGGACGTGGTAGCTGTTTTCCATGAGGTTGTCTTTATGCTTGCTGTAAAGTTACAAGTGTCAAATATGGCAAATTATAAGTTTACTAAAAACCATATACGTAATTATTCAGGTGGCCAGCTCAAATTTTAATAAGGGTCAGTTATTTCCGGACAACAATTGACTGGTGTTACCCATTCATCGATAAATACATTTTAATTGTATTTTCATAAGTGTTTGATATAAAGAGGGTTGAGGTGATAATAACGATGTATGATACTTCTTTACTTTTTCATGTACCAGATTTGGGTGTAACTGTTTACTTATAGCCGGATCATTGTTTTGTTAGTAACAATGAGTTGGCTTTAAAGCTAAAATAGTAAATTTGAGAATTAGCACTGTAACAAGCATAAATCGTTCCAGAAAATCGTGGTCACCCCCGCTTCTGGAACGATTTATGCACTAAGCAGGCTGGTTTATTTCTCCAACTAGTTAAATATGATAGTCATGATCTGGAAACTGTACAAGGCCGCAACCCTCACGAGTATACGCTGCGTGCTGATGACCCTCTTCGAAACGGACTCGTCGGAACAGATCGATCGGCAGCTGAGGTACGCAGGCCAGTTGAAACAGATCATCCGTTGCGTGAGCGCGTATCAGGCGCTGCATCCGGCTTTCGCAACCGCTACCTATGGCAACCTGGCCGGGTATCTTCAGCAGCATCTCTCCGCCCCCGAGCGGGCCGTTCTGCTCCAGCTCCTCCACCCGGCCTCCATGCCCACCGAACCCGGCCTGGCGTTTAAACTGTAAGGCGCCCCGCCGTTTTTTATCATCTGCTCACGTTGTTATCCCTTCTTCGGCGGAATGACAAAAAAGATCAGGGCGGTTCCTGGCGGTGGCGTTTCTTGAACTGAAGCGGATTCTCGCCGGTCAGTCGCCTGAAAATGCGGTTGAAATACGACAGGCTCTCGAATCCGCAGGCAAAGCAGGCTTCCGATACGGTATGGTCCATGAGCAGCAGCTTCTGCGCCTGATTGATCCGGTACTGGTTCAGGAACTGGGTAAACGTAAGCCCGGTAATTCGTTTGAAGGATCGGCAAAAGGCCGATTCGGTAAGACTGGCCAGGGCGGCCACTTCCGGAATCTCGATTTTACGCGCATATTCGTCAGTAATGAACTGATGCACCCGTTTCAGCCGCTGTTGCTCGTTGAGGTTATAGGCGCTGGCTACCGCCTGGCCGTGTAAGGGGGTGTATTCGGTGCTGGTGGCCAGTTGCTGAAAGATGCGGAGCAAGCTGAGCAGCCGCTCAAACGAAGGCAGCCCGGCCAGCTGGCTCAACTGCTGCCCAACGGCCTGCTTGGTAGCCCCATAAAACGACAGCCCCGACCGGGCGCGCTCGAACAGGCGGGTAATAGCAGCCAGCTCGGGTGCCTGCCAGAACACCTCCCCTAGAAAATTTTCTTTCAGCTGGACCACCACTTTTCGGTGCTCGGTCCTAACCCCGTAGTCGAAGTTCAGGTGCGGCACGTTGGGGCCGATAAAGACCAGATCACTGCCTTCGTAGCGCGACATGTGGTTGCCTACGTGGCGGGTGCCGCTGGCGCCTTCGATAAACACGATCTCGTACTCCGGGTGGTAATGCCACAGGAAAACGTCGCTCAGCTGGGGCGTCAGCAGGATATGGAACGAGCTGTCGGCATCCGGGCTGATCTGTTCGAGCGCTAGTTTCATACGGGGCGGGTTTTGTGCATATCTGCCGGTTTGCCAGAGTCTGGTACTATCTGAGAGCAATATAGTACAAAAAAGGGCTAGTTTCGTAGTAACACCTCCTGCTCCGGTCGGGCTACCTTTGTTCTAACCAAACCCTGTTTTTACCGATCAGCTCGTATGGAAGCAACCCCAACCATGACGCCGACCATGGCGCCCGCCAACGCCCACAAAGATATTCCGGGCAACCCCTCAACGGCTACCAGCAGCAAAATCAGCCTGAGCGACCGCGCCGGCGAAACGGTCAAACCGCTGCGGGTACTGTCAGAAGCCGACTGGCAGTTCTGGAAAGAAAACGGCTATATCGTTGTCAAACAGGCCGTGCCGCGCGAGCAGGCCGAGCGACTGGCCCGCTTTCTGTGGGCGTTTGAAGAAAAAGACCCCAATGACCCCGGCACCTGGTACGCGCCCCCGCGGGCCGACATGCAGATGAAAGAGCTGATCGGCAGCGGCATGGTCGAACTTTACAATCACCAGTACCAGTGGGACAACCGCCAGTATCCCCGTGTCTACGATGCGTTTGTCGACATCTGGGGCACCGAGCACCTCTGGGTAACCATAGACCGGGCTAACCTGAATTTTCCGCTGCGTCCGCAGGATACCTTCAAAGGATTCATTCACTGGGACTACGACCCCGAAACCCGCCCCCAGAACGTACAGGGCGTGCTGGCCCTGGCCGATCAGAACGACGAGAACATGGGTGGTTTCCAGTGCATACCCGAGCTGTATCGTACCTACGACACCTGGAAGCTGACCCAACCCGCCGACCGCGACCGGTTCAAACCCGATATTACGGGCTTCGAAGACAAGCTGGTCAAGGTGAAGATGGACGCGGGCGATCTGCTGATCTTCAACAGTACCCAGCCCCACGGCATCCGGCCCAACCGCTCGGCCGATAAGGTGCGGATTGCGCAGTATATTTCCATGATGCCGGCCGAAGAAGACAATGAAGCCCTGCGGCAGTGGCGCATCACGTCCTGGCGCGACCGCATCGCCCCCGAAGGTTACGCCTTTCCCGGCGACCCGCGTGGCTGGGAGCGCACCCGCCACCAGACCGCCGAACTAAGCGAGCTGGGGAAAAAACTGCTGGGCCTGACCCGCTGGACCGACGAGTAGAGAAGCCGCTGCCTGTGGTTCTGTCAGGGCCGGGTCGTCAGAAGCGGTAGCTCCTCAGTCACGACCCGGCCCTAACCCGTTATTCCGCTCCCTATGGATACCGCCCCCATTGATATACAGGCCGATCTCGACCAGCTTGCCGTTCAGGAGCAGCAACTCCAGTTCGATACCTTCACGGCCGATACCGCCTGGCAGCTCGGCACCCGGCTCAAAGAAGCTGCCGAAGCCGCCGGTAAAGCCGTTGCCATCGAGATCCAGCTGGCTGGTCAGCCGCTGTTCTTCTACGCCATGCCCGGCACCACCGCCGACAATGCCGACTGGATTCGGCGCAAACGAAACGTGGTGCTGCGTTTCCACCGGAGTTCCTACGCCGTTGGGCTCGATTTGCAACAGCGGCAAACTTCCCTGCAGGAACGCTCGGGCCTCGACCTCAGAGACTACGCGCCCTTTGGCGGCTGTTTCCCGCTGATCCTGCGCGGAACGGGCTGCGTCGGTACGCTGGCCGTGTCGGGTTTGCCCCAGCGCGATGACCATAACCTGATCGTTGCCGTACTGGCCCGGTGGTTCGATTTGCCGCTGGCCGGACTGGCCCTGAGCTAATTATTCGTTTACTGGCCAGATCAGGTTGCTTACCGAACGGGCCTGGCCTGCGCTTCCAGAATCAGCTGGTTGGTGGCGTTTTGGGGCGTAACATGAACGAAGGTGCCCCGACCCAGCTGGCTCAGCTTCTGGAGGCCCTGTCCGGTAAGGGCGTTGCGGCCAAAGGTGAAAACGGTCAGGGAGATGTCCTGCCGGGCGCGATCTTCGATGAGTTGAAGTACCTCCCCGCTGATTGCAAATTCGCCGTCGGTAGCCAGAATGATCCGGTTGTTACCGGCCCGGATGTAGTGTTTGTCCGCCACCTTGTAGGCCAGTTTCAGCCCGCCATTCCCGTCGGTATCGCCCGTCGATGTCAGCTCGTCAATGACGCGGGCAATCTCATCGACATGCGCTCCGGAGGTTGGTTTCAGGGCCACCCGCGCTTTGCCGGAATAAACTACGATGGAGAGCTGGTCTTCGGGCCGGAGCAGGGTCAGCAGCGCTTTGACCGACCGCTTCAGCAGGGGCAGTTTATAGGGCGAATCCATTGAGCCCGACACATCGAGCAGCAGCACCATGTTGTTCGGCGCAAATCCCGCCAGCGACGGACTGACCGCCCGGTCGCGGCTTCGGTCGACGTACATCGTGTCGACCCGCAGCCGCTCCACATAAACCGTATCCCGCAGCGTCGGTCCGGCAGCTACAGGAGCGGAGGGCGGTGAAACGGGCGTTGCCGGCGTTGTGGCCGGGCTGGGCGATGGCTCCCGGCGAGCGCGTGCCGATTCGGGCGGGCTGACCGGTACCGGAGCGGGGGGCAACCCCGTAGCCGACGCCTGCCGGCGAAACGCGAACAGGTCGGGCTGGTTAATGGCTTTCAGCCGGTTTTCTTTGGCCAGCTCGCAGAACTTGTTGTAAGGGTAAATGAGCTGATTGTTGTAGAAATAATAGACCGACTCGTAGGGATGGCTGGTGGCAGTGGGCCGGGGTAACGCGATCCGCTTTGTCAGCTCCGCGAACCGCAGCGAACTCTCGGCCAGGTCTTCGTAGGGAGTGTAGGGGCAGAGTCCGTTGCTGCGTCCGTAGCGGGTCAGGCCGTTCAGGTTCGAATACTCATCGGCCATCAGCTGCCGGCCCATGGCTTCGAGAGAAGCGGTTTCGGGTAGCCGGTCCGACTGTCCGCTCAGGTACGCCCGGATACCCGCCAGCACGGCCCGGTTACTGTCAACTGCGCTGAGCAGGGCTTTTCCGGCCCGGTTCCACGAGCTGCCCGGACTGGCTGTGGGGTAGCTTTCGTAAATACGCCGGATGTCGGTATATAACCGTTCTTTCTTCTGATCAAACGCATCGAACAGGTAGGCATAACGGTCCAGGATAGCGTCAGACCGCTGTAGCTGGTCCTGCTGGTAGCGTTTGTCGGCGGTGTAGTTCGTCAGTTCGATGCTCAGCTGGTCCATCTCGATCAGCATGTTCATGAGCACCTCGGCCTGACCGCTGACCGAAGCCCGGTACGGAAGTGGAATCGACTGGCTGTTGAGCCGCAGCAGCTGATAGAGGGAGGTGGGCAGTTTATAGTCGTCGTGGGCATACGTGAGGGCCGCCCGTTTCTGGCTCCGGGCCGGATCGCGCTGGTACTCCGCCGACGACTGGTAGTTGCGCAGGCCGACCTGTAGCGTATGCAGCTGCCGGAGCGACTCGTTGATGAAATCGACATAGGCGTTGAGGGCCAGAAACGTAGCGTGGCTGGCCGGTGCCGTTGCCGGGCGGGTGCTGAACGCCAGCGGGGGGCTGTTGACAAAAGGCGCAGCCGACGCAACCGTCCGGCTGATCGGGGCGGGTGACTCGGTCAGGAAAGTAATGCTGACCGAGGGGTAGTCGAGCAGCGCCCGGGCCGACTGGCTGTAGTTGACAAAGCTGTGATACATGGCCAGCAAATCCTGATTGAGCGCCTGCAGCAGGGCCAGGTACACCTCGTTCCCGTGCCGGGCCGACTGCCGGGCGGCATAGGTATTGTCATCGATGGCCCGGCTTTTGAGGGCCTGCATGGCCTGTAAAGCCGTTTTGAACGACGCCAGCATGGACGAGGCCGGGTAGCCGATCCGGGGGGCGGTCTGGCCGAAGCGTTGCAGCCGTTCCGCATCGGCCAGCATATGTTGCTGCACCCGGTCAGCGGGCCAGGCCGCGGGGCTATCGTCGTGGAGCACGAAGGGGAGGGCCGACAGCAGCGCCTGCTGGCTTTGCAGCACCTGTTCCATCTCGTGTTCGGCAACCAGATACGGGTCGCTGGCCTGGTAGGGCTGGTACCGCCGGTAAATCTGCCGGATCTGCTGGTAGCAGGCATCCTTCTCTTGGCCGAACTGACCGGCGAGGGTCTGTAGCGCGCGTACCAGCGAGTCGGACCGGCTCAGGTTGTCGCGCCGGTAATCGCCCAGGCGCACGTAGGTTTCCAGGGCCTTGCCGGTCTGGTCGATCTGGTTCAGCCGTTGCCAGAGGCCCTGCGCGCCGGTTGTCAACAATTGCCGTTCGGCGGCAGTCAGTCCGGTAGCGGCCAGTGCTTTCTGGTAATAATACGTCTCCAGCGGCCCCGACGAAGGCAGCCGCAGCGTACCATCGGCTTTTTTGCGATACCGCTGCACCTCGGCCTCATACGCTTTCAGGGCCAGACAGCGCCCGTTGACCACGTCGACCGACTGACTCAGGAACGCCACATACTGGTTGAGCGTCTGCGGGGGCGGCTCGGCCGGAGCCGCTGCCAGGGGCCGGGCCAGCAACAGGAGTGAACAAAGCAACGTCTGCATACCCGAAAGATCGGAAGAGGAGCCTGTTCCCCGCCCCAGTGCTTTAGCCAGCGGTCTACCGATTTTTTGGCAGGACCGTTACCAGTACGCGCTGGTAGCGTGTCAGAGCCGGACTGCCGTTATCCGTTACCGATACGATAAAATGCAGCGTTTCGGGTTTGCTGACATCGGGGGCCGTCAGGGTAGTAGCGGGGGCGGCTGGCTGGCTGATCACCAGGTCCCGATGGCTCAGATACGTACCGGCTTCCGGATAATAGAGCCAGTTGTAGGTCAGGGAGTTGCCGTCGGGGTCGGTCGAGCCCCGCGCGTTGAGGGTGATGGGCTCTCCGCTGGTTACGTTTAGGGCCGCCGGGTGATTCAGCACGACCCGGGGCGGATGGTTGGCTTCGCTGAACGGCTTCACACACCAGTCCATCCGGGCCGCGAAGTCATGCTGATAGGCCTGCCGCCAGCGCCAGATAGTGGCCTGATTGCTCCGGTGCATGTGTCCGTCGACCCCCTTCACCTCATCGTCGGCGTCGGTGAAAAACGGGCGGGTCTCCGGCTCCGAAAACCAGGGTCGGGTGCGGGGCTGATAGTATTCGTAGCGGCCGCCCCAGCCGCCATAGTCCGGGTGTTCGGGGACGTTCAACCCATTGTCGATCAAATGCAGAAATGATGGGGTATCGCCCTCCATCAGGTATTTGGTAAGCGGATACAGCGCTCCCAGCGGGCCGTGACCCTGCCGGATGTTGACATCCAGCCAGGGGTTATCGACCAGCGAAAAATCGGCACCCGTGAACCGACCGTGGTGCCGATCGCCACTGATGCCGTTCCAGGTGGCGTAGTGGTACGCTCCCCGGCCATATACGCCGGGACTGGCCACGTAGAAAAGCGACGGAAAAGTTTTGCGCAGCCAGGGCCCCGAATCATCCTGGTCGGAGATGGTGTAGACCCTGAGTTTAGCGATAAAGCGGTTCAGCTCTTCCGCTGATCGGGTCATCGATACCTTCCAGAGCGCCTGTGCCAGGCAGTTCGGTCCGCCCCAGCTCAGCACCCAGACGGGCCGCTCGTCGTTTTTGTCGACAACCTGAATGATCAAGTCCGAGCCGGGCGAGTCATTACCGGGACCAACCGCCTGCCTGCCGAACCGGGGCAGGGCCGGTCTGATCAGACCCAATAGCTGCGCGGCTTCCGGATAGCCGGGTTCGTGCAATGCCAGGTTCGCCCTGACCTGCCCGTAGGCTGTAACGACCTCCCTTATTTTCTCGGGCGCAACCCGCTCCTGCTGATGAACCGACGTAGTGGCAATCAAGCCTTCAATATCCCACTGATTGGCATAGAGCAGAAACCGAATCAGCGACTGCGTATCGTCGGGCTCATTCTCTATATCGGTCAGTACCAGCACCCGGGGTTTAGGACGGGTATCGGTTACCTTCGCCCAGGCAGGAAGCACCAGCAGCATCAGAAAAACAAACGAAAGTCGCATAATCGGTCTAGGGAAAAGCCATCGGCAAAGCTATGCGTTTGTGCTTATGAATGCACGGTATCGCCGGTTCGCCAGGGTAGCGGGATGGCCTACTGATCATTGACTGCTATAAAAAGAGATAATCAGGCGATGACAAACCAGACCCATTGTTGCTCAGATCAGGGTTCGCGAAGCTGAATAGAAAACCAATCTGCGGGTCCTGAAAGCGATGAAGGTGCTGTCTCCGTCAGACGCAATTCGTACGGACGGCTGGCTGCGTGACAGGGGTACAATGAAGCTAACTGGTCAGAAACTTCTCTTCAACGTAGGTGATATACCAGTCAGGAACCAGGTCGGTAGAAACGGTAAGGTCGCTGCCGGTTTTGCGGGCTACCTCGATACTATCCTGACCGTTGGTCGAATTGTCGAACAGAAAGGCCTCGTCGGATAGCCGAAGGGCCCCGGCCAGATTATCGAGCGAACCGATGTATCGACTGCGAATTTTGGCTTCATTGACCGGATGACCACCGGAGGCCACCCGAAACCTGACCCGGGCCACGTTAATGTCGGCGTCGCGGGTGGTGATGTAGTACAGGCGTACTGTAAAGCCAGCCTCTTTGGCCCGTTGCATGATGTCCAGTTTGTCGACATGCGACATGACCGTTTCAAATGCAAATGATTTCCGGGCTTCGATGAGGGCGTACCGAATGAAATCAATGATGAGGGCGGCTACATACGAGTCGACATCGAGCCGGTCGGGGTCGCCTTCAACAGGAACCGTTCTGATAATGATTACGCCATGTACCAGTTTTACGCATTTCAGTAGTTGCTCGGTTGTAATCCGTTTAACCTGGCAAATTTTATCGGTAAGGGTAGAGGTGAGCACAAACCGGTTCCATCTGGATAATGGAAGTACCGAAAGCCCAAAAATTCGTAAATCGCAGAAGGGGTTTCTGCGCAGTTCCTGTTCCAAATCATCGGCATTGAGGTAGACCGTATCGGGCGGATAAGGATACTGAACGTTTTGCCGTACGTACTTGACAATGGTAGTTTTACCGGAACCATTGGGTCCGGCAAATAAGGTCAGGGTAGGCACGATATGTTAGGAGATGATCAGCAGCCGCCGGGTAGGCTTTTGCAGAGGTGTCAACTGTTTCAGAACGGTTCGGCGATTGTCAGGCCCCAGCTCGATCAGTTCATCGCCTTCTGCCACCACAACGGGTTGATTACTGACACGCGCATCTAGAAAGGCCGTATGAACGGCTTTTGCGGCCATCGAGGCCACCGTCATATCAACGGTTACGCCTGTTTCCTCTGGAATACTGATCATATGGTGCGACGCATTCATAAAACACAAACGCTAAAGTTACTGAATAACGTTGAAACGGCAAGGACTGTATAATAGATAACAAACGGGGTAAGCTTTTGATTCAGAAATGATTGATTGGTTTAGTGGCGTACTGGTAACCCTGGCAAATAGCCTGCCATTTCGCTTAGTCATCGACCCCGGTCCATAATCTATACTTTCGAAGATGATGGACCGGGGTCGATGACTAAAACTGGTAAACCCGGCGAGATTTGTAATAATCCGGATGGAGTGAAGAGCAAGGCCCGGCCCATTGCCTGAGCAGCATCGATAAATACCTTTAATCAGGTTCTGTCAACCAGCGGGTCAAAAAATCAAAAAGCCATTTAACATTGCTGCTAAATGGCTTTTGCTCCCGAAGCTGGGCTCGAACCAGCGACCCTCTGATTAACAGTCAGATGCTCTAACCGACTGAGCTATTCGGGAGTGTGTCGGTTATTGTGGGTGCAAAAGTAGTGCGTAACACAACACCGCGCAAGTATATTTCCAGAAAAAATATACCGTCAGAGGGTAGCAGGCGGTATAGGCTGGCTACCCCGCTGATGATCAGCGCGCTGGATAGCCGCCCTGAGGACCGCCAAACATGTCGGGCCGGTTGTTCGGTACGTTTTGCAGGATCAGCTCCTTGATGCGCCGGGCGTCGCCCTTGGTAAAGTTGCGGATCACGATCTCCGGCCGCGCCCGCGGAATCACCCGCACCGTCGAGAAGAAAACGCCATTGTCGATCTCGACGCCCGAAATGTCGGAGTAGAATACGAAGTTGTCGGTGCCGCCAATGAGCTTGCGCACCCGGAACGTAACCCCTTTGTCGTTGAACTCAACCTCGTCGCGGTTGATGGGGTCCTTGAAACTGCTGGAATGGAATTTTTCGTTCATAGTTGATTTGGGTAGGTCGATACTGAAATCCGGTTGTCGGTAAAGTGCCTCCGGGGTTTAGTTGGTTCGGGTAGCGCGCATCCCGACACTGTGGTCCGTGTCTGCACCGGCGATGCTGCCCGACCATAACTTTAACGCATAACCGACGGCCATTAGCTATACCTGGCGAACCGGTGTTTCTTCATCGTGATACCTATTTCTTCGGGACGTAAATTACTTTTTTGGTTTCGAAAAACGGCTCTTTGAAGTAATCGGAGAGGTCGTAGACCCGGTACCGGTCAGGGACTTCGGCGAGTTCTTCGGTCAGGTCACCGCCTTTCAGGTACAAAACCCCGTTGGGGCGGTCGTTGTTGCCACTTTTGTGAATCTTGTAGCGAACCCAGCCCAGAAACGGTTTCAGCCGCGTTACGGCCCGACTCACCACAAAATCGTAGGTGGTGTTGAGCTGCTCCACGCGGGCCTGCTCGGCCCTGACGTTGGTGAGGCCCAGCGCGTCGGCTACTTCCTGCACCACTTTGATCTTTTTGCCGATGCTGTCGACCAGATGAAAGTCGGCCATGGGAAACAGGATAGCCAGCGGAATGCCCGGAAAGCCGCCCCCCGTGCCTACGTCCAGGATTTCGGTGCCGGGTTTGAACGATACAATCTTGGCGATACCCAGCGAGTGGAGCACATGCTTCTCGTAGAGGGCGTCGATGTCCTGCCGCGAAATAACGTTGATTTTGGCGTTCCAGTCGCGGTAGAGCCCGTCCAGCGCGGCAAACTGCTCTCGCTGTTGCTCTGTCAGGTTCGGAAAATAAGTAAGCAGAAGATCAATAGTCATCACAGTTCATTCAAGTGGCCCGGTCGCCTGCCGACCGCTCATCGGTCTTCTCTGGCCATCTACCGCCAGTGGTAGCGCTGCCGACGTCGGCGGAAGAGGGTTTTCAGACCCGCCAGGCCGTAATAGATGCCAAGCATCAGGTCGGTCAACGGCACCAGCGCCCAGTGAACGGTATGCGCCAGCCGGTAGCTGATTCGGCCCACAACGCCCCAGAACGCCAGCCACCGAAACGCAAACCCGCCCGAGGCAACGAGCAAAAGTAGCCATTCGTCGGTCGTGAACGGCGCCTGTCGTATTTCTTTTATCAGCAGCACACTACCAGCCGCCAGGGCCAGCAGCCAGCTGAGCACGTGCGAGCCGGTGAGCAGACCCAGCCGGAATTTATGGCCCGGCTTGTAGTGCTTGCCTACGTTCAGGTGCCGCCGTTTCTGGATGCGCCAGTCGGCCCAGCTTTCCTTTGGTTTCGACCACACGAAGGTGTCTTCGTCGAGGCAGATGGCGGTGTTGCGGGCCGTGGCTACTTCGTTGATGAACAGATCATCGTCGCCACCGAGCACGTTCTTGTGGGTATAAAAACCCCGGTTGGCGAAGAAGGTTTTGGTCCGGTAGGCCAGGTTGCGCCCCACGCCCATATACGGCCGACCCACCAGCGCCAGCGAAAAGTACTGCACGGCCGTAAACAGCGTTTCGGCGCGGATGAGCAGGTTCAGCAGACCCGGCTGGGCTTCGTAGGGCGAAAAACCGAGAACGATGGCGCGGCTGGGATCGGTGAGGGGCGCGACCATACCGGCCAGCCAGTCGGCCGAAGCGGGGCGGCAGTCGGCGTCGGTGAGCAGGACGGTGGGGTAGGTGGCTTTTTTGAGGGCTATGGTCAGGGCGTACTTCTTCGGGGTAACGTGCTCGTGTTCGTTGGCGATGCGGATGAACCGAACCCGGTCGAGGCTGGCGATGTCGTTTTCGAGGTACGCCACGGTGCCGTCGGTCGAGCGGTCGTCCATGACGAGCACTTCAAAGGTGGGGTAGTGCTGCTCGTTGAGCAGGGGCAGCAGCTCGGTCAGGTTGTGTAGCTCATTATGGGCGCAAACCACGACCGTCACGCCCGCGGCTTCGTCGTCGGTCAGCGTCTCACCAGCGGCCTGTCGCGATCGGACAGGCGCCGAAACCGCTTCGGCTACCGCCACCGCCATCCGCTGGGGCTGCCGGTAAAAGGCCGTTCGGGTGTAGATAAACAGGATATAAACGAGCTGAATGCCGACCACAAGCAGCCAGGCGATCAGGAGGGCAGTGATCACGGAAAAAGTAAACGGTTGTTCGGTAGTGAATTGATTATCTGAATGAAGCGGCAAAGGTAAAGAAGAGTGATGAGTTATGAGCGATTAGCGATGAGCGGGAATGAATGATGAGTGATGAGTTATGAATGATGAGCGATGAGTGATAAATGATGAGCCACCCGTGGCCGTGGGGACACGTACACCTGTCCGGATGGTGTTGCTGTCGCGAAGGTGGCCGTGGGGACACGCCCACAGGTGGCTCATAGCTGTCACTCATCGCTCATAGCCAATCGCTCATCGCTTATCACTCATCATTCATAACTCATCACTCCTTCCCTATCTTTGTGAATGAATTTTTCGATTACGGCGCATGATCCACAGTCGAAGGCCCGGACGGGGCTGCTTACGACGGATCACGGGCCTATACAGACACCAATATTTATGCCAGTCGGCACGGCCGGGACCGTGAAGGCCGTTCACCAGCGTGAACTCGAAACCGACATCAACGCCGAAATTATTCTGGGTAATACCTACCACCTCTACCTGCGTCCGGGCCTCGACGTGCTGGGGCAGGCCGGTGGACTGCATGCGTTCAACGGCTGGCGACGGCCTATCCTGACCGATTCGGGCGGATACCAGGTCTATTCGCTGTCGGGAACGCGCAAGATCAAGGAAGAAGGGGTCACGTTTATGTCGCATATCGACGGGTCGAAGCACCACTTTTCGCCCGAAGGCGTTATGGACATTCAGCGGACTATCGGCGCCGATATCATCATGGCATTCGACGAGTGTACGCCCTACCCCTGCGAGTACGGCTATGCCCGCGCATCGATGGAGATGACCCACCGCTGGCTCGACCGTTGCATCGACCGGTTCGACAGCACCGAGGGACATTATGGCTACAAACAAACCCTGTTCCCTATCGTACAGGGCAGCACCTATCCCGATCTGCGGAAACAGTCGGCCACGTTCATCGCCAGCAAGGAGCGCGAGGGCAACGCCATTGGTGGCCTGGCCGTGGGTGAGCCCGCCGAAGCCATGTACGAAACCATCGAACTGGTCAACGAAATCCTGCCTGCCGACAAACCCCGCTACCTCATGGGAGTGGGTACACCCGCCAACATCCTCGAAGCCATTGCGCGGGGCGTCGATATGTTCGACTGTGTGATGCCAACCCGCAATGCCCGCCATGGCCTGCTGTTTACCACGGAAGGCATCATGAACATCAAGAACGAAAAATGGAGCCGCGACTTCAACCCGATCGATGCAGGGCTGGGCGGCTATGCCAGCACGTTCTACTCCAAAGCGTACCTCCGCCATCTGTTCAAGTCCGACGAGCTGCTGAGCGGGCAGATTGCCAGCCTGCATAACCTGACGTTCTACCTCTGGCTGGTGCGGCAGGCGCGGGCCCATATCGAAGCGGGCGACTTCCTGTCCTGGAAGAACGAGATGGTAGTTCGGCTGATGCAGCGGATGTAACGCCCGCCCGGCCGTTAACTTTTACCGGTCAGCAGAGACATTAGGCGTGTCTGTACGTCGGAGAGGGCAGAACCACTCCCGATCTGTACCCTGTGACTATCCATCCGAAGCGCCTGGCCTGGGCCGACCTGTCGACCGAAACCATCGGGCGCGTGCTTTGGGCCAACCGGCGGCTGGTCTGGCTGATTGGGCTGGCGGGCGCGCTGTTGGGGGTGGCGGTAGCGCTGCTGCTCCGGCCCGAGTATGCGGCCGGGGCGCGGGTCATGCCCGAACTGACCGATGGGTCGGGCGACCGACTCCGGCAGCTGGCGTCGGTGGCGGGGTTTTCGGGCTTCGACCTGGCCGACGCCACCGATACCGAAACCATCCGGCCCGATCTGTACCCCAATATTCTGCAGAGCACCCCTTTTTTGCTGGCGCTGATCGATCAGCGCGTGCGGCTGAGCCAGGGCGATACGACTACCGTTGGGCAGCTGATTCGCCCGGAGCGTAGCCTGATCGCGCAGATTGGCCGGTGGTTCGGAGCGGGTAGCCGCGAGCTGGCACCACCCGCGGGGGTTCGGCCCGGGCAGCCCATCCGGCTGTCGATGCGGCAGAAAGCCCTGATCGAGGCCGTCGGCGAGCGGGTGAGTGCGCGCTTCGATACGCGCTCCGGCATTATTACGATTACGGCCCGGATGCCCGATGCCAGCGCGTCGGCCACGGTGGCGCAGCTGGCCATGGATTACCTGCAGCAGTACGTAGTGGGCTACCGCACCGAAAAAGCCCGGCAGGATCTGTTGTTCTATCGTCGGCAGCTTGCCGACGCCCGCCAGCGCTACCAGACGGCGCAGCTCCGGCTGTTTCGGCATAACGACCAGCACCAGCGCCTGTTTCTGCAAACGGCCACGCTGGAGCGACAGCGCCTGACCGACGAGCTAACGCTGGCGCAGGGGCTCTATACCGAGCTGGCCCGGCGTTACGAACAGGCCCGGCTGAAGGTGCAGGAGCGGACGCCGGTCTTTAAAGTCCTCGAACCCCCAACGGTACCGCTCGAACGGGTTTCACCCAAACGGACCCTGCTGGTGCTGCTGTTTGGGCTGGGGGGCTTAGCTTTGGGCGCTGGCTACGTGCTGACGCTGGCTGTAGACTGGCCCGGCTGGCTGACCTGGCGGGACCTGAGGTAACCCGCAGCCTGACACAGACCGCCCCCTGCGCAACTGCAGAAGCGATACCGAAATACCTGAATGAACCGCGCGGATTAGCGCTGCAACGAATGATCGATGAACTGGTAACAAAACAAAAACGGATAGCGGTGGTGGGGCTGGGCTACGTGGGGTTACCCCTGGCGCTGGCGCTGGCGCGGCAGTTCCGGGTGATCGGCTTCGACATCGATGCCGACCGTGTGGCGCAGATGCAGCAGGGGCAGGACCCTTCGCAGCAGATGACAACCGCCGATTTTGCCGGTACCGACATTCGCTTTACGGCTGATCCGGCCGGGTTGCAGCAGGCCCATTTTTTCATTGTAACAGTACCCACCCCCGTCGACGCCGACAACCAACCCGATCTGGAGCCGCTGCGCCGGGCGTCGGCAACTGTTGGCCGGGCGCTGAAACCGGGCGATTATGTAGTCTATGAATCGACGGTATACCCGGGCTGTACGGAAGAGGACTGCCTGCCGGTACTCGAACAAACGTCGGGGCTACGGCTCGGCACCGATTTCAAGGTGGGTTACTCGCCCGAGCGCATCAACCCCGGCGATCGGGTTCGTACGCTGACCACCATCGTTAAGGTCGTGTCGGGCAGCGACGACGATGCCGTTCAGACCATCGCCGGGGTCTACGGCCGGATTATCGAAGCCGGTATTCATGTAGCCCCCAGCATCCGCGTGGCCGAAGCGGCCAAGGTGATCGAGAACGTACAGCGCGACCTGAATATCTCGCTCATGAACGAGCTGGCCATCATCTTCGACCGCATGCAGATCGACACGCAGGATGTGCTGAAAGCGGCCGCCACGAAGTGGAATTTTCTGCCGTTCACGCCGGGGCTGGTGGGGGGGCACTGCATCGGTATCGATCCGCACTACCTGCTTTATAAAGCCCGCCAGCTCGGCTACGACCCCGAGGTGATCAACTCCGGCCGACGCATCAATGAAGCCATGCCATCGTTTATTGCCGCTAAGCTGAACCAGATGCTGGTACGCAATGGCAAGGAGCCTGCGCAGTCGCGGGTGCTGGTGATGGGGCTGAGTTTCAAGGAAAACGTGGCGGATATCCGCAACTCGAAAGTGGTCGATCTGGTTCGGGAGCTGATGGGACTGGCTATCAGCGTACACGTAGTTGACCCCTACGCATCGCCCCGGGAGGTAGCCCAGGCCTACGGGCTGGCCCTGTTCGATCGGCCCGCAGGACCCTACGATGCCGTTATCGTGGCGGTGGGGCACGACTCCTTCCGGCAATATGAGGTGGCGTATCTGCGGGGACTGATGAACGGTACGCCCATTCTGCTCGACGTAAAAGGATTGTATACCATTAGCCCTGACGATGGGTTCGATTACTGGCGATTATAGGCCTTTGCACAGCTAAACCGATGAAGGTTGTCTTGGTGGGATGTCGGGCGTTCGATTCGCTGGAGTATCACCTCGGAGATTCGTTCCGGGCGCTGGGCCACCATCCCCGACTGGTCGACATAACCGACGGACTGCCTGCTTCGGTACGGTTCAGCTACTGGATGGCCCGTTTTGCGGAGCCGTATGACCGGCTGCTGGCCCGACAGCTGGCCCGTCGGATTCGGCAATGTCGGCCCGATCTGGTGCTGGTCGTATACCGTCACCTGCATCCCCTGCTGGTCGACCGGCTGAAGCGCGATCTGCCGGGAGTACCCGTTGCCCAGATCAACCCCGATGCGCTCACCAACCTGGAGCAGCAGCAGATCATCGGGGCCGACTACGACTGCTATTTCTCGAAAGAGCCGTATCTGGTGGCGTTCCTGCGCGATAAAGCCGGTCTGAACGCCCACTACCTGCCCGAAGCATTTAATCCCCGCGTACACTGCCGACCCAGCCTCCCCAAAGCCGATGCCGAACGCCGGCAGCAGGTCGACGTGCTGGTCTACGGAAGTCTGTACGCCTACCGGGCCCGGCTGATCGGGCAGCTGGCGCGGGCGGGGCTACGCCTGGTGGTTTACGGACAGCCCGGTCGGTACCGACACCTGGCGGGCCCGGTCGAATGGCGGACGCGCTACCTGACAGGCGAGGAGAAAAATAGGCTCGTCTACGGCGCCAAAGTGGTATTCAACGGCTTTCACTACGCCGAGGTGTCGTCGGCCAATCAGAAATATTTCGAAATCAACGGCATCGGCGGATTCCAGCTGTGCGACAATAAACCCATGGTTGCCGCCTGTACGGGAGTGCCGTCTGACAAGGTGACGTTCGATACCCTCGACGAAGCCATCGCCAGCATCAGGCAATACCTGACCCGCCCCGACGAGCGCCACGAGCTGGCCGACCGGCAGTACCGGCATTTTCAGGAGTATCACACGTTTGACCGGCGGGTAGCGCAGTTACTGGCCATACTGGGCCTCTGACCAATGGAACACGACGCTGATCGACGGGTGGTGTGGTACCTGCTGCTGGCGATGGCCGTAGCGGGTCTGGGGCTGGTCTGGCCGGCCGATGCGGTCTTTGTCAGTACGGCCCTGCTCTCGCTGGCGGGTAGCGGGTTGGGTGGGGTCGGGCTGCTGCGCCATCCGGCGAGTCGGCTCAACTTTTTCCGGGTAGCCGCTGTCACGATCGGGCTGTTCAGTTCGCTGGGTGGTTTGTTCAGCCTGCTGGCGCTATCGATTCAGCAGGCCGGTTTGTGGACCGATGTTATTGAGCAGGCGCATACGACCAGTACCGATCTGGCCCTGGCGCAGGCGTATGCCAACGCCTTTGCGCTGACGTTGTGGCTGGTGGGCAACCGGGTTCAGCAGACCGGTCGCATAACCCGGCTGCATCGGACCGCGCTGGCAGCTTTGACCGACCACCGGCGTCGTTTGCAGGGGCTGGTCGGGCTGCTGTTGCTGACGCAGGGATATCTGCTGGCGATTGGGGCGGTGGTCTACGGCGGTCGTGATCTGGCGCAGGACGGGGCGCCTACGCATCCGCTGCTGGCCTTGACCGGTCCGCTGGTTCCGGTCATGCCGGTGGTGCTGGGGTATTACGCCCGGGATCAGTACATCCGAGGTCGCTACCGACACGTTTTGCTCTACGGCCTGCTGCTGACGGTTGAGCTGGGCTGGTTTTTTCTGTTTGGTCGACGCAGCGTCTTTTTCTTTTTCGGGCTGGCCGGATTAGGGATTCTGTTCGACCGGCCACTAAGCCGGCCATTTCGGCTGAAAAATAGCCTGGCGTTGCTGCTGACGGCGATGATGGCCTTTGCGCTGGCCGATGCCTACCACCGCCTGCGGGTCGTTTATCGGTTCGAAGCGGCCCAGCGTATGAGTGGGTGGGAAATGCTGACGGGGCTTTGGCAGGCTGATACGGATGAATACAGCGCGCTCCGGAACCGCAACCTGGCGCTGCGGGCGGGCTATGGGTCGCTGGCGCTGGGCCAGTTCGTGAATCTGTTCCGAACCAGTTCGCAGTCGCCCCTGCTGGGACAGCAACTGGTGGGTAGTCTGCTCGTGGCGACGCCCAGCGATTTTTTGGTCGACAAGCAAACAATCGAGGTAAAAGAAAAACTCTATGAACACGCCTTCGGAATCGGCCTGACCGACATCAGCGAGACGCTGTACCTGGAGTCGTTTGTCGATTTTGGCGGGTTGGGGTTTATCGTGTACGCGGGTTTTCTGACGGCGCTGGTCGGGCTGGTGTACCGGCTGGCGTCGTCG
The DNA here is from genome assembly GCF_005870035.1 of Spirosoma lacussanchae. Lineage (GTDB taxonomy): Bacteria > Bacteroidota > Bacteroidia > Cytophagales > Spirosomataceae > Spirosoma > Spirosoma lacussanchae. The sequence goes on from NZ_SWJG01000001.1 coordinate 393,783, forward strand.
GACCGGCGGCCGGTCTTTGCGCTGCTGACGGCCTGTGTGCTGGTATCGCTGGCGCTGTCGATGCTGGAGACCGATATGATCACCTTCCTGATCGGTCTGCGGTCGGTACTGGTCTGCTACGCACTGGCCTGGCTACTGAGCCCGAAACGAACCCCGGCCCCGCAGTCGGCTACCGACGGCCAAAATGCGTCTGGAGAAGCACCATCATGAACATAACCCTGCTACTACGGAGCCCCGGTACAGGCCACAGCATCGAGTCGCTGGTAGCCGGTATCGGGCAGGAGCTGGCTCGTGAGCCGGCCGACACAGTCCGCGTGGTAACGATGCCGCACGTAAGCCGCGGTATTCGGAGCGTCTGGCAGAACCTCCGGTTTGTGGCCCGGCTGACCCGAACCTCACCCGCCGACGTGTACCATATCACGGGCGACGTGCATTACCTGGCGCTGGTGCTGCCGCCGTCGCGAACGGTGCTGACCATTCATGATGCCATTACCCTGCATCAGAATCGGCGTCGGCCGGTTCGGTGGCTGGTTTTCTGGCTGTTGTGGTTCTACTGGCCCATGCGCCGGGCGGCTGTCGTAACGACCGTCTCGGACAAAACCCGGCAGGAACTCCGCCGGTATGTAGGGCGTCGGGCTGATGCGGTGGTAGTCGTGCCGAACGCGCCGGACCCGATTTTTCAGTACAGCCCGCGTCCCTTTCGGTCCGATTACCCGGTCCTGCTCCAGCTGGGAACGGCTCCGCACAAGAACCTGCCCCGGCTGATCGATGCGCTGACCGGGTTGCGGTGTCGGCTGGTGCTGGTTGGCCCACTGTCGCCCCAACTCACGGAACAGCTCGACCGCTGCCGGATCGATTATGAATCATATGCCGACCTAAGCCAGGCTGCTATTTTTCAGTTGTATACAAACTGCGACCTTGTCACGTTCGTGTCTGTGTACGAAGGCTTTGGTATGCCCATTCTGGAAGCCAATGCCGTAGGGCGGGTGGTCATTACCGCCAATCGGCAGCCCATGCGAACAGTAGCGGCCGACGCAGCGCTGTTGGTTGACCCGACCGACGTGGCTGCCATTCGGGCGGGTATTGTCCGGCTCATGGCGGATGAAACCTGCCGAAGCGAGCGAATTGCGGCTGGTTTGCAGAATGCCAACCGGTATTCTACTGCCCAGATGGCTCGTGACTACAGGGCTGTATATACGTCTATCGGTTCTGGTAATTACCGGTAAACGCGCTGCTCTTGACACCCTCGTTGCTCATTTTTATCGACCATTTTCGGCCTGGCTATCGGTTTGGTGGCCCTATTCCCGCTGTCGAAAACCTGATTAGCCTGTTGAGGGATCAGTACGATCTGTTTGTTGTAACGCGCGACCGCGACGCCGGCGACACCGTAGCCTATCCCGGCCTGGCGGCCGAGAACTGGCTCCACCGCGATGGCTATCAGGTGCTGTACCTGCCACCCGATCAGGTCACTTTCTGCCGGGTGGGGCAACTGCTGAGTGAGCGGCCCGAAGCGCTGGTCTATACCAACAGTTTATTTTCGGTATTTACGCGGCTGCTGTTGCTGAACAGCCTCCTGCTGAAACGCCCCATTACCGTGGCTCCGCGGGGCGAGCTGCTGCCGGGCGCTATCCGGCTGAAAGCCTGGAAAAAACAACCGTATGTACAGCTGTTACGCTGGCTGATGACCGACAGGCTACGCTGGCACGCCACATCGATCCACGAAAAAGAGGAGATCCAGTACTGGCTGGGCGTGGGTGCCGACCAGATTGTGCTGGCGCCTGACCTTCCCATTCGGCTCAGCCCGCGCCCTCCGCACTACAAACAGGCTAAGCAGCTCCGGTTGATCTGGCTGGCCCGTATCGCCAGAAACAAAGGACTGCTTTTTCTGCTCGACTGCCTGGAGCGGGTTCCCGAGGGGGTGACCCTGACCATCTACGGCCCCGTGGTCGACGAGCGTTACTGGCAGGCGTGTCTGCAGCGTATTTGTGCCAGCCGGCATCGGATCGTGTACCGGGGCGACGTGGTTCCGACGGCCGTGCGGGACACGCTTGTACCGTACGACTTTCTGGTGATGCCCACGTCCGGCGAAAATTTTGGTCATGGTATTGCCGAAGCCTTGTCGGTCGGGTTACCGGTGCTCATCAGCGACCAGACCCCCTGGCAGCGGTTGTACGAACAGCGGGCCGGGTGGAACCTGCCGCTGCATACCGATCGCTGGGTCGACGTCCTGACCAGCTGCCTGGACATGGGGCCTATAGCCTACACCGAGCGGGCCATTGGCGCCCGGGCTGTGCTGGACCGCATCTTCGACCAATCAGCCGCCCTGGCGCAGTACCAGCAGCTCTTCAGCCCGGTTTCAGCTCCGCTATGACGACCCAGCAGCTAGCTCGACTGGTTCGATTTGCCGGGATCTACGGCTGGCGTCGGGCCCTTACCAAAGCTGCCGGTCGACTCCGTACCCAATGGCCGGTATGGCTGATGGTGGGGCGGGGGTGGCCGGGCCGGGCCGATACGTCGGTTATTGGCTGCGGGCAGTTTGCGTTCAGCACCCTCTGTTTTTTCCTGCGCAAACACCGGGGCAATCGCTTCCTCGATGCGTATGACACCGATGCCGAACAGGCCCGGTCGCTGGCCTGGATGTACGGCTTTCGGCGGTATGTCGACACGCCCGGCGAACTGCTCGCCAACCCGGCCCTGCGGGTGCTGTATATAGCCTCTCCACACGCGTCGCATACGCCCTACGCCCTGGCGGGACTACAGCGGGGGCTCGATGTATACGTAGAAAAGCCGGTAGCGGTTACCCGACAGCAGCTGGTGGCGCTGTCGTCGGCGCAGCGCGCGGCCGCGGGTCAGCTGCTGGCTGGCTACAACCGGCCTTTTGCCGCGGCTACGACCAAACTGGCTACCTGGCTACGTACCCAGCCGGGCGCGGCTCCCTTCAGCCTCAGCTGTCACATCAACGGCCACCGCATCCCGCCCGACCACTGGTACCGCCACCCGTCCGAAGGCACCCGCATCCTGGGCAACCTAAGTCACTGGATCGACCTGGCTGTTCACCTGATGAGCCAACGCGGCTTCCCCGACTGGTTTGCCATCCAGCTGACCTGGGCTGATCCGGCCGAACCCGATGATAACCTGTCGGTGACGCTCACCACCGATCGGCATGATCTGGTTAGCCTGGTGCTGACCGCCCGGTCGGAGCCCTACGAAGGCATCAGTGAGCAAATAGACCTGCAATGTGGCGATCTCATGGCCCGGATCGATGATTTCCGGTCGATGACCATCTGGCAGGGAGCCGCGAAACAAACCTGGCGCTTCTCACCGAAAGACGTGGGCCACGAACGGGCTGTGCTGCAACCCTTCCTGGCCGATGTTCGGCCCTGGCGCGAGATCGAACTGACAACACTACTGACCCTTCATATCCGCGATTGTGTGCTGACCCGCACCCGGCAGTCGCGCTTTGTGCTGGCCGATGAACTGGCCTGCTTTGACGATGCCGTACAAACGGCTGGTCAGGCCGTAGTGTGAACCCCTAATCGACCCCGCAGACCCCGTGAAACTCATTACCGTTGTCGGCACCCGCCCGAATATTGTGAAAGTGGCTCCGCTGCACCAGGCGTTTAACGCGCATCCGGCTCTGACCAACCTGATCGTGCATACGGGCCAGCACTATGATGCCCGGCTGAGCGATCTGTTCTTCCAGCAATTGAACCTGCCCGCGCCGGACTATGTGCTGGGAGTTGGACCGGGGTCTATTCCGCAGCAGACGGCTGGCATCATGGCCCGGTTTGAAGCCGTACTGCTCACAGAACGTCCCGACTGGGTGGTGGTCGTGGGGGATGTGACCAGTACGCTGGCCTGTGCGCTGGTGGCCGTACAGCTCGGCATCCGGGTGGCGCATGTCGAAGCCGGTCTGCGCTCCGGTGATCGGCGGATGCCCGAAGAAACCAACCGGCTGCTGACCGACCAGCTGGCCGACCTGCTGTTCGTTACCGAAACGGCCGGGCTGGAAAACCTCCGGCGCGAGGGCATACGCCCGCAAAAGATTCATTTTGTGGGCAATGTGCTGATCGATGCGCTGCAGCAATGCCTACCCCGGGCCAGCGCCCTGGATACGGTGGGTTCGCTGGGGCTCGAGCCCCGCCAGTACATCCTGATGACCATGCACCGGGCTGCCAATGTCGATTCGGCCGACGGGCTCAGGACCCTGCTGCAGCTGATCAGCGATACGGCGCAGCAGCGTACGGTCCTGTTCCCGATGCACCCGCGTACGCGGGCCAGCCTGACCCGGTTTGGATTGCTGAATGAACTGGAGCAACTCCCGAATGTCCGGCTGCTGGAGCCGCAGGGGTACCTGGAGTTTCTGAACCTGCTCGATCAGGCGGCTCTGGTCATTACCGATTCGGGCGGTGTTCAGGAAGAGACTACCTATCTCGGCGTACCCTGCCTGACGTTCCGCGACTCCACCGAGCGGCCCGTTACCACCACCCTCGGCACCAACCAACTCCTGAGCGACCTCAACCCGAATACGGTACGGATGCGCGTAACCGACCTGCTGACCGGAACCCGGCGGCCCGCGGCCGTGCCCCCGCTCTGGGATGGCCAGACGGCCCGTCGCATTGCTAACTGTATAGCGGCTTCCCGGGCATGAAACAGCTGATTCTGGAGTTGAAAACCGGGCAGATACGCCTTGACGACCTGCCCGCGCCACGGGTCAGACCCGGGCAGGTGCTGATCCGAACGCGCCGGTCGCTGGTATCGGCGGGAACGGAGCGGATGCTGGTTGCCTTCGGACGGGCCAGTCTGTTTGCCAAAGCCCGCCAGCAGCCCGAACGGATCAGGCAGATGCTGGACAAGCTGAAAACCGACGGCCTCTGGCCCACCATCGATGCGGTACGTCGGCGGCTCGACCAGCCGGTGCCGCTCGGGTACTGCAATGTAGGCGAAGTACTGGCCCTGGGCGAAGGAGTAACTGATCTCCGCGTAGGGCAGCGCGTAGTGAGCAACGGCCCCCATGCCGAAGTGGTTTGCGTACCGCGCAATCTGGTAGCTCCCGTTCCCGACGATGTCAGCGACGACGATGCCGTCTTTACCGTTGTGGGAGCCATTGCGCTGCAGAGTATCCGCCTGCTCAGTCCGACTTTGGGCGAAACGGTCGTGGTTATGGGGTTGGGGCTGATTGGGCAGCTCACCGCCGATCTGCTTCGGATCAACGGTTGCCGGGTGGTGGCTACGGACCCCGACGAGTCCCGCTGCGACCTGGCCCGGCGCCGGGGTCTGCTGGCGCTGAATCCGGACCAGACCGACGTACTACGCGCCGTCGTATCGCTGACGGGGCAGGCCGGTGCCGATGGGGTGATCATCGCAGCTACCGCATCGGGTGATACGCTTTTGACCCAGGCTGCCCGAATGAGCCGGGTTCGGGGGCGTATCGTACTGGTGGGGCAGGTAGGGCTGCATCTGAACCGGGCCGATTTCTACGCCAAAGAACTGACGTTTCAGGTGTCGTGTTCATACGGGCCCGGTCGCTACGACGATACCTACGAGCAGCAGGGGCACGACTACCCGCTACCGTTTGTCCGCTGGACCGAAAACCGGAATTTCCAGACCATTCTGCAGCTGCTGGCCAGCGGTCAGCTGACGGTGTCGACCCTGCGGACGGAGCCCGTACCGCTGACCGACTTCCGCTCCGTGTACACATCGACGGGGCCGGTGGCCGCCCTCTTTTCGTATCCCGACCCGGTATCGCTCAGTCCGGTCGTTCGTATAAGTCCCGGCCGGTTTACGGATTCGGTTGGTGGGGTGGGCCTGATCGGCGCGGGTAACTACGCCAAAACAACCTTGCTGCCCGCTCTGAAACAGACCGGCCTGATTCCCGCCATCATTGCCAGCGAAAGTGGACTCAGCGCGGCCCGGCTGGCAAACGTCTACGGGATCGAAAAGGCTACCTCCAGCTACCGCCACCTGCTCGCCGACCCGACAATCGACCTGTGCCTGATCGCTACCCGTCACGACAGCCACGCCCGGCTCACCGTCGACGCGCTACGGGCGGGTAAGCATGTCTTTGTTGAGAAACCACTGACGCTGTCGGAGGCTGAGCTAGCCGATGTCGTGGAGGCACAGCGGCTGTCGGGCCGGACCGTAACGGTGGGGTTTAACCGACGCTACTCGACCTATGTGCAGAGGATGAAGACGCTCCTGGGCGGAGCCGCATCCAATGCGGTGCCGATGCATGTGGCCATGACTATGAATGTGGGCGAGGTGCCGGCCCGGTCGTGGCTACACGACCGGGCTGTTGGAGGAGGACGGCTGCTGGGCGAAGGCTGCCATGGCGTCGATCTGATTACATTTCTGACGGGTAGTCGGGTGGTGCGGGTGTGTCTGCTGGCGATGGGAACCCAGCCCAGCGAGACAACCGATTCGGCCTCGCTGCTCATTCAGTACGCCAACGGCGCTACGGGGGTGCTGAACTTCCTCGCCGTTGGCAGCCGTGCTTACGCCAAGGAACGGGTTGAGGTGCATAGCCAGGGCCGGACGCTGGTGCTTGACAACTACCGAAGCCTCACGGGCTATGGCTTTCGCCACTTCTCGCGGCTGGCGGGGCGGCAGGATAAGGGCCATCGGGCGCTGATGATGGCCCTGGCGCATCACCGGCGCCAGGGCAGCGAACCGCCCATTCCGTTCGCGGAGAGCGTAAATACGACCCAGGCCATGCTGGCTGCCCTGGAGAGCCTGCGCCAGACCGGTTGGGTCACCCTCCAGCCAACTATCGAACCACTATCAGCCCCTTCGACATGGTAACTCCCGGTCGGTACTGGCGCACGCTGCGGCACCTGACGCCCCGCCAGCTCGTTTACCAGGTCTGGAACCGACTGCGTTTCGCCCCGCGCCTGCCGGGAGCCGATGCCTGGTATACGGCTGGGACGACCCGGCCGGGTGTGCCGGACATAGCGCCTGTTGCGTTCACGTTTCTGAACCGCACCGCCACGTTCTACGAAACCGTCGACTGGAATTACGCCGTATACGGCAAACTCTGGACCTATCACCTGAACGGGTTCAGCTACCTGAACGAGCCGGAACCCATGCCGGCTGATCGGGGGCTGGCGCTGCTATACGACTTCGTGCGTCAGACCGCTTCCCTGCGCGATGGGCTGGAGCCGTACCCGACCTCCCTGCGGCTGGTCAACTGGATTCAGTTTCTGCGGAGGCACCAGATTCAGGATGCCGTACTGGACCGGCACCTGAAAGCACAGGCCCGGCTGGTCTGGCAACGGCTCGAATATCACCTGAGCGGCAACCATTTACTAGAAAATGGCATCGCGCTGCTGATGGCTTCAGTACATTGGCGTGATGAGCGTTGGTTACGAAAAGCAACTCAACTCGTCTGTACGGAGCTGAGCCGTCAGATCGGGTCAGATGGGGGGCATTACGAACAAAGTCCGACCTACCACCGGCTGCTGCTGAACCGGCTTATTATCCTGCTGACCATGCTGCTGGCCGACAGCTGGCACCACGACCCGGAGTTGATAACCGTCGTATCCCGCAACGTGAGCCGAATGAAGGGCTGGCTGGCGGCCATTACGTTTCGGAACGGCGATTTACCGATGATGAACGATAGTATCTCTGTGATATCGACAGCTGGTTTGGCCGTAGCTGACACCCGCTTCGGGCAGCCCGGTTATCGTATGTTCCGTCGGCCCAGGTATGAGCTGCTGGCCGACGTGGGGCCGGTAGGGCCGGATCATCAGCCCGGCCACGCCCATGCCGACACCTTCGGGTTTTTGCTGTATGTCGATAACCGTCCGGTGCTGGTCGATGTGGGTACGTCGACTTACGAACGAAACGAACGCCGTCGGTGGGAGCGCAGTACCGCGGCCCATAATACCGTGGAGATAGCTGGTCAGAACTCATCGGAAGTCTGGGCTGCTTTTCGGGTGGGGCGCCGGGCGCGGGTTACGATACTGACCGATACGGAAACAACCCTGCTGGCCCGGCATACGGGCTACCGGCATCTGGGTCTGACCCACTGGCGACGCTGGACGCTATCTCCGGACCGTATCTGGATTACCGACCGGATTACGGGGCGGCATACTGCCAACAATCGCCAGAGAACGGCCCGGTTTTATGCCCATCCGGAGGTGCCGGTTAGCCTGACTGATAACGGGGCCATCATTGGTCCGCTGCGGCTGATGCTACGGTCAGATGGGCCATTGACGTGGCAGCTGACTCCGTACGAGATGGCTCTGGATTTTAACCAGTTGCGGCCCGGTAGCTGCCTGACGGTTGATTTTGCTACCACTCTGAACACCATAATCCAGCTAGCCGAATGACTATTCTGTTTTTAACCTATTACTTCGAGCCGGACTTGTGTGCAGGGTCGTTCCGCAACTCGGCGCTGGTAGCCGAATTGTCGCGGCAGCTGACGACCGATGACCGGCTGCACGTAGTCACTACGCAGCCCAACCGATACCAGTCGTTCTACCGGCTGGCGCCGGCCCATGAACAACGGGGAAACCTACTAATCGACCGGATTAGTGTACCGGCCCACGCGAACGGGTTCCGGGATCAGATTCGGTCGTTTGGGGCGTATTACCGGGCTGCTCGTCAGCTGACTAAAGGACACGACTATGATGTGGTCATTGCGTCGTCGTCGCGTTTGTTCACGGCCTTTCTGGGCGCCCGGCTGGCGCGAAAGCGCCGGGTTCCGCTGCTGCTCGACATCCGTGATCTGTTTCGGGAAACCATAGTCGAATTGCTGGGGCATCCGCTCAGCTGGCCACTCAACCCCGTGCTCTGGGCGGTGGAGCGGTACACGTTCGGCTACGCCCGCCATATCAATCTGGTATCCGAAGGCTTTACCAGCTATTTCGGCCGGTACCGGCAGGCGTCGTACAGCTTTTATACCAACGGCATCGATAAAGAGTTTATGCCCACTAATAATCCGGTTACCCCAGCGCCTGACGGTACCCGGCCCGTAACTATTCTGTATGCGGGAAATATCGGGGCCGGGCAGCGGCTGGAGATCATTGTTCCGCAGGCGGCTTGGCTGCTCGGTAACCAGTTTCGGTTCGTCATCATCGGCGATGGCAGCAGGCTGTCGGCCCTTGAAGCGGCCGTTCATAACTGGGGGGTGAAAAACGTGGAGCTGCGCCCGCCCGTAGACCGAAAAACGCTGCTGGCCGAGTACCAGCGGGCCGATTATCTGTTTGTTCACCTGGGTAATCTGCGGGCGCTGAAACGAGTGCTGCCCTCCAAACTGTTCGAGTACGGAGCGACCGACAAACCGATTCTGGCGGGGGTGGGGGGCTACGCGGCCCGCTTTGTTCGACTACACCTCAGCAACCACCGGCTGTTTCCGCCCGGCAACGTGGCCGAGCTGGTAACCCAGCTGCAGCAGACGCCTTACCGGACCCAGTACCGGCCTGACTTCATTCGGCAATTCAACCGCCATACGATTATGGTCGAGCTGGCCCGCTGTCTGCTGAAGGCAGCCGCGGGCGGGGAACCCGTCAGCCGCCCTGCCTCGACCACAACGGCATAATCCGGGTCGGATCTGGCCAACGAAAAAAGCCTGCGGTCGTATGACCACAGGCTCCTGTCCTGAATGTCGGTGATTTATTTCACGCTGCGGCCAATGGCAATCAGGTCTTCGGGCGACTGGTAGCCCAGGACTTTTTTCAGAACCCGACCGTTGCCGTCGATGAACAGCAGTGTTGGATAGGCTTCGAGCGGATACACCTGCATCAGGGCCGGCCCTTCGCCTTTTTCCATGTCCATCTTCACGTTGATGAACCGGCTGTTGTAGTAGTCGCCTACGGTCTTTTGGGTAAACACCCGCTTCTGCAGCAGTTTGCAGGGGCCACACCAGCTGGCGTAAGCATCCAGGAAAATGACTTTTTTCTCGGCTTTGGCTTTTTTCAGAATCTCGCGCCAGGATGCCTCCGTGAACTGAATACCCGCTTCGGGCTTATCGTCGCCGATGCGGTTGGTGGGGGGGACCGACCGGGCCGCGTCCGTAGAAACAGCACCAAGCCCGGTAAACAGAATGGTTAATAGCCAAACTACTTTTTTCATGAGTTGATCCGGCGCGCCGGTAGTCTGTGAGTCTTTTCTGATTAATAACGCATAGCCTTGTGCCTTTCGTTTCCAGCGACGCGATTTCTGAAAGCAAGTTAATAACGGCATTGTAAACGACAAGGTGCAAAGCATATGCCATTGTCCACATTCTTTCCGAACTTTGCGGCCGTTTCAGCTACTACCACGATGCCCGTTAAACAAGCCGAATTTTTCGTCAGTAACTCCGATCCTGCCAAGTGCCCCCGGCCCGATCGACCCGAATATGCGTTCATTGGCCGGTCCAACGTGGGTAAGTCGTCGCTGATCAACATGCTCACGAGTCGGGCGTCGCTGGCTAAAATATCCGGTAAACCGGGTAAAACGCAGCTAATCAATCATTTCATCATCGATAATCAGTGGTATCTGGTCGATCTGCCGGGGTATGGCTACGCGCAGGTTAGCAAGACCGAGCGCGAGAAGTTTGCCGCGCTGATTGATGGGTACCTGACCAGCCGGCCCAACCTGCTTTGTATTTTCGTGCTGGTCGATTCGCGGATCGAGCCGCAGAAAATCGACCTCGATTTCATGGAAAACCTCGGCGATCGGGGGTTGCCGTTCGTGATCGTTTTCACGAAAACCGAAAAACTGGGTGCCGTAAAGCTCCAGGCAACCCTGGACAACTACCGCGCCAGGCTGCTCGAAACCTGGGAAGAGGTGCCGCAAATCTTTATCACATCGGCCGTCACCGCTGCGGGCCGCGAAGACATTCTTTCGTTCATCCGTCCGCTGAACGAGGACTATGAGAAGAGTGCAGGCGCCAAGCGGTTTAGGCCCGGCAAATAAACCCGCGCCGGAGTGATCGATGATAAATTCACCCAATCACTCAGTTTAATTAACAATACACCAACCAAGGTAGCGTTACCAATTTAGTAGATTATTTATGGAAGCATTAAAGCAGATTGCCAATGTGGCCGGTTATAGCGGCCTGTACCGAATTCTGAAGCCAGGCCGGGCAGGCGTTATTGTTGAGTCGCTCGATGATAAGAAAGCAAAGACCATGATGGGCCCAACGGCTCGTGTCTCGGTCCTGAATGATATATCCATCTACGTGGATGGCGACGGCAACGATCAGTCAACTCCGCTGGCCGACGTGCTGATGAGCGTATACACGACCTACGGCGACAACCTGACCGTTGACCCCAAAGGCTCGAACGATGAACTGGCTGAGTTTATGGCCACCGTTGTGCCCAATTATGATCGGGATCGGGTACGGCCTGCCGATATCAAGAAGCTCATTGTCTGGTATACCATTCTGCGCCAGCACGCGCCCGAGGTGTTCGAAGCCCAGCCCGAAGCGGCCGAAACCACCGACGAAACCCCTTCAGCCGAGACAACCGACGAGCCGAAGGCCTAAAAGCTTCATTTTCAGTGAGAATAGAAAAGCCGCGACAGGCCCTTGGCTTCGCGGCTTTTTTTTATGTCCGGCCCTTCCGGAAAACAGGCTGCTTTCCGGAAGGGAACGCGTATTAATCGACGGTGCTGAGCTTGACCGTGTTGGTCCGGCGCGACTGCGTCAGCGGCATACTGAGCGTATTGATGAAGATATCGCCCGACGACAGCTTTTTCTGGCTGATGAGCGTCTGCTTGATCCCTTCTACGGTCTGATCGATGTTCAGTTCCGGGTTCTGTTCGTACGGCATCACCTGAACACCCCAGTACAGGCCGAGCGTATTGCGTAGCTGCGGATCGTTCGAGAAAACGTACAGGTCGGCTTTGGGACGGTGGTGCGAGAGCCGCACGGCCGTATAGCCGGAGTTGGTGATCCCGATGATGGCCTTTGCCCGGGTGTCGCGGGCCAGGCGGCAGGCGCTCATCACCACGTTGTCGTTGATGACGTTCTCGCTGGGTTGCTCGTTGACGTGGGCGTGATAGCGGTAATAGATGGCGTCGGAGGCTGCCTCTACCTGCCGGATGGTGTTGGCCATCGACTCTACGGCCAGGATCGGGTATTTGCCCGACGCGGTTTCGGCGCTGAGCATAACGGCGTCGGCGCCGTCGAGTACCGAGTTGGCGATGTCGTTGATTTCGGCGCGGGTGGGGCGGGGCGCATCGATCATGCTTTCGAGCATCTGGGTAGCCACGATAACCGGTTTGGCCGCCCGATTACATTTCTCGACCAGCATTTTCTGGATCATTGGTACTTCTTCGGCGGGCAGTTCGACACCGAGGTCGCCCCGCGCTACCATCAGACCGTCGGTAGCAGCAATGATTTCGTCGATGTTCTGAATAGCCTCGGGCTTTTCAATTTTGGCGATGACGCGGCTTTTCTTGCCTTTCGACCGGATGTATTCTTTGATTTCGAGAATCTCCGACGCTTCCCGTACAAACGACAGGGCGATCCATTCGGCGTCGTTTTCGAGACCAAACTCCAGATCGGCCCAATCTTTCTCGGTTACGGCGGGCATCGATACCTTCGTGTTGGGCAGGTTTACGCCTTTCTTCGACTTCATGGAGCCGCCGTAGACCACTTCCGTAACGACGTCAGTGCCTTCGGTCCGCAGTACGCGCACTTCCAGTTTGCCGTCGTCCATCAGAATCCGTTCACCGGGGTGTACGTCTTTGTACATGTCTTTGTAGGGCGTACTGACGCGCTCGGCCGTACCCACGATGTCGTCATTGGTGAACGTCAGCGTATTGCCGGGCAAAATCATGACGCCGTCTTTATGCTCTACGTTGCCGATGCGGATTTTTGGCCCCTGTAAATCCTGCAGAACGCAAAGGTTCAGGTTGTATTCGGCGTTGATTTCGCGGATGCGGGTAAGCCGCATGAGGTGATCCTGGTGGGTGCCGTGGGAGAAGTTGAGCCGGAAGACGTTAACGCCAGCCCGAGCCAGTGCCAGCAGTTGTTCTTTGGTCTCGGAAGCCGGGCCAATGGTGGCCACAATCTTGGTTTTCTTGGACATGGGGAAAGAAAAAGTTGGGCAGTACGGCCAGAAGCCGGTGCAAAAATAACCGGACACAAAGATATACAGTTGTGTTCGCGGAAAATTTACAAAGAAGCCGACGGGCTACCGACCCGGTTTGCCCCCGCTGCCGCAGCTGAAAATGGTCCAACTGACTCCTGATCGTCAGGGGGCCGGTGTAACCCGGCTCAAACGCGGAAGGCGGAATGGGGTTCGTGCTTAAAAGGTCAGCTCCCGAATCTTGTCCATATACGACCGGCTCACGCGCACTACATCGCCGTTTTGCAGAATGACATCGTAGCTGGATGGGTATTTCTGGATTTCGCGGACAACGTGCAGATTGATAATGTCTGACCGGTGAACCCGCAGAAAATGGCTGGGGTTGAGTTTACTTTCCAGCGCGCTGATGCCGTAGTTGCTGAGGTGGCGACCCATAGTGGTAACCAGGGTGGCATAATCGCCTTCGGCTTCGATACGCAGAATATCGGCCACGGCGACCGTAACGAGCCGGTTGCCGGTCTGTACCAGAATTTTCTCGGGATAGGTTGTGGCGGTACTGAGGAGGCTCTCGGCCAGGGGCTGAATTTTCTGGAGGTTGCCCGCTCGCGAGTCGGTCACGCGCTGGATGGCCTGGGAGAACCGGTCGCGGGTGTAGGGCTTGAGGAGATAATCGACGGCATGAACCTCAAAGGCCTGAAGGGCGTACTGGTCGTAGGCGGTCGAGAAAATAATCTGCGGAATCTCGTCGATGTGTTTGAGAACGTCGAAGCCCGTCAGGCCCGGCATCTGCACATCCAGAAAAATCAGGTCGGGTTTATACTCGTTGATGAGCCGTACGGCATCGACGCCGTTGTTGGCTTCGCCGACCACGATCAGGGCGGGGTAAGCGTCGAGGTACTGCCGGATCAGGGTCCGTCCGGCGGCTTCGTCGTCGATGATGATAACTTTCTGCATAGGTAGGCCGGCAGAACCGGTCGGGTTGCGTTAGGCTGGTATGGTAAATTGTACGATGACGCCCCGGGGCTGGCTGTTGCCCACGGTCAGCTGGCTGCCGTACATTTTGTCGAGTCGAAGCCGGGTGTTGGCCAGCCCCAGGCCGTGACCGGTGGTGCTGGATCCGTTCAGGCCAACGCCCGTGTCGGAGATCGCTACGTGCAGGTGTCCGTTCTGCCGGTGAATGCCCACGTGAATATCGCCCCCTTCGATGAGCGACGCAATACCATGTTTCACCGAATTTTCGACCAGCGGTTGCAGGAGCATGGGCGGGATGGTATTGTCGAGTACGTTATCGGCCACATCGAACGAGACGCGGAGCCGGTCGCCGAAGCGGGCCTTTTCCAGGTCAAGGTATTTCTTGACGAAGGCGATTTCTTCGCGCACGGTGACCACATCGGCTTTGGAGGCCTGTAACTGATAGCGAAACAGGTCGGCCAGTTCGGCCAGTAGTTCGCGGGTGCGTTCCTGAGCGGGTGGTACCGATGCGCTGATGGTGTTGAACACGTTGTACAGAAAATGGGGGTTGAGCTGGGCTTTCAGAGCCGCCAGTTCACTTTTCAGCGTCAGTTCGCGCAGCTGCACTTCGCGGAGCCGTTGCCGCTGCAGATCCCGGTAGTAATCGTAGGCGTGAAAAATGCCGAACTGCACCAGATAGAACAGCGCCCCGATATAGGTATCCCAGACCTGCCCGGTACCCCGTAGCCGCCCGATCCCCAGCCCATCGGATACGGCATAGTACAAAAACTGCCAGACCAAGAGGTAGAGCGGCAGCAGGACGACGTGCAACAGAATCCGGCGGGTAAGGGTAAGGTGGCGCAGGCGGATAAATAGCAGATACCAGACCGGTGCCGTAACGAGTAGTTTCATACCGTAGTCGAGCAGAGCCCTCGGAACCTCGTAGAGAAAGTCAATGAACAGGGAGTTTTTCGACCAGGCCCGCTCACTGATCGACAACGCCCCGTCGTAGAGCAGTGCCGATACGATGTACAACCCTACTATCATCGTCAGCTGGCGGTACGTAATGCCCCAAAACGCAATCCGGTTCCAGTTCATAAGGTAGCCTGGTTTGTACAGTTAGTTTCGTTTCACTCCCGCGTGGCGTTATCTCACCGTGCACGGGTACCCATCGTTCGCAAAGCTATACGGATTCGTAGATGGCCGGCGTCTTTTTCCGACGAGTTGACAAATACGTCGCTGAATGGAATGGGATGCCGTTCGGCGATGTATTTGTCGGCTCACCGATTGGGACTGGCAGGCCCCGGAGCGGGTGTCTAGCTTTGACCTATCCAATTCGCCAAAGCTATGAAAAACCTGTTTATTCTATGTTTGCTGATCCTGTCGGCTCCCTCATTTGCCCAGACGGCGTTGCTGAGCGGCACGGCTGTTACCGCTTCGCAGCAGAGAATCCCGTTCGTTACGGCTACCCTTCGGCAGGCGACCGACTCGTTGCTGGTAAAAGCCGCCGTGGCCGATGAAAACGGCGTGTATGTTTTCCCCGGCGTACGGGCTGGCACCTACCGCGTGGGACTGACGGGGGTGGGCTACACGCCCTGGACCTCGGGGCCGGTGGTGATCGTTGACGGACAGGCAGGCTCGATGGGCGCTGTCGTACTGGCCGAAGCCGCCCGATCGCTGGACGAGGTGAAGGTCAAGGCAACGAAGCCCCTGCTGGACGTGCAGCCCGACAAACTGGTGCTGAACGTTGGGAGTAGCATCACCTCGGCGGGAAGCTCGGCGATTGAGCTGCTGCAGAAAGCGCCGGGGGTGCAGATCGATCCGAACGATAATATCGTGTTGCAGGGTAAAAATGGTGTTCGCATCTTCATCGACGGTAAGCCTTCGCCCCTCGGACCGGCCGACCTGGCGGCTTACCTCCGGACGTTACAGGCTACCGACATCGACGCCATCGAGATCATTACCCAACCGTCGGCCCGTTTCGATGCGCAAGGCAATGCCGGCATTATCAACATCCGGCTCAAAAGAAACCGGGCGGGCAGTCCGGATGCGGGTACGAATGGGAGTGCTACGTTTGGCTTCGCGCAGGGCGCCTATTACCCGAAATACAACGGTTCCGTGTCGGTGAACAGCCGTGTCAAAAAGACCAATCTGTTTGCCAGCTACAGCCTGCGGCAGGCCCGTGACTGGTCGTTTATCAACCTCTATCGCGAACAGAGCGGGCAGTTTTTCGACCAGAAAAGCGAAACCCGGTCAACGTCGGCCGGACACACGGCGCGGCTTGGTGCCGACTGGTTCGTGAGCCGTTCCAGTACGCTGGGCCTGCTGCTGGACGGGATGCTGCGCGATGGTACCTCCAGTACACTGGGTCGCACACCCATTGGATTTGTGACTACCGCAGTGGGGGTTCTGGACCAGCTGCTCATTGCCGACAACCGGAACCTGAGCAACCGCGCCAATGGCAACGCCAACCTGAACTACCGCTACGCCGACACCGCGGGGCATGAGCTAAGCGTTGATGCCGACCTGGGCCGGTTCCGCTCGACCGGCGACGCCTACCAGCCCAACCGTTACGTCGACCCGGTAACGAACGAGCTGTTGTTTGAGCGCAATTACCGCATGAACACCCTGACCGACATAAACCTGCGAACGCTGAAAGCGGATTATGGGCAGCGGCTCTGGGGCGGCCGGCTGAGCGCGGGTTTTAAACTCTCGTCGGTGCGCACTGGCAATGACTTCGACTTTTTCGACGTTCAGAATGGTCAGGACGTTCTCAATCCGGACCGTACGAATCGCTTCGTCTATACCGAATCCATCTATGCGGCCTACGCTTCGTTCGAGAAAAGCCGTGGTAAATGGCAGGGGCAGTTTGGCCTTCGGGTCGAGCAGACGGAGTCGGACGGTCGGCTGACCAGTGCCGTCAGCCAGGCCGATGCTATGGTGACACGCCGATACCTGAATGCGTTTCCGAGTGCGGGTATCACTTACAAGGCTACGCCGAACAGCACCTTCTCGGTCACCTTCAGCCGCCGGATTGACCGGCCGAGCTACCAGAGTCTGAACCCCTTTGAGTCGAAGCTCGATGAGCTGACGTACCAGAAAGGCAACGCTTTTCTGCGGCCACAGTATACCAATACCCTTCGGTTGTCGCGTACCTACAAATACAAACTGACAACCTCCCTCAGCTACAGCGACACGCAGGATTTCTTCACCGAGATTACCGATACCAGCGCTCGCAGTGCCGACGGTCGGCCCCGTAACTACATTACCACGCGCAACCTGGCCAGCCAGCGCGTGCTGTCGGTCGATGTGAGCTATCCGTTCAACGTGGCCCGGTGGTGGACTGTGTTCATGAACGTAAGCGCCTATCGATCGGCCAACGAAGCCAATTTCGGCGACGGGAAGCGCATCGGTCTGACGGCCCACGTGCTGAGTCTGTATGCGCAGCACACGCTGACGTTACCTGGCCAGTTGCGGCTGGAGGTGTCGGGCTATTACACCTCACCTTCTATTTGGGGCGGCACCTTTCAGAACCGGCATTTCTGGGGAAGTACCGTTGGCTTACAGCGTAAGGTGCTGGCCGACCGGGGATCGGTGGTGCTGACCGTATCGGACCCGTTCAACAGCCAGCGTTGGCGCGGTATCAGTCAGTTTGGCGGTCTTTACATGGACGCTAGTGGCGGTTGGGAGAGTCGTCAGATCCGGCTCAATTTTACGTACAACTTCGGCAGCAAACAGCTCAAAGCCGCCCGCCAGCGCGAAACCGGCCTGGAGGCTGAGAAGGGCCGGATCGGGGGGTAAAGGGGATAGTCCAATAAATCCCCGGTTTAAAACCCGGGGCAATTCATGCATCGTCCTGTTGAGGAAGTGGCCGTTTGTGTTAGATTCATGAATAGCCCTGGCCTTCAGGCCGGGGTGATGGGAATGATTAAACAAACCCCCGGTTTTAAACCCGGGGCAATTCATGGATCGCCCTGTTGCGGAAATGCCCCCATGTGTTGGGTACATGAATAGCCCCGGCCTTCAGGCCGGGGTGATGGGAATAGGCATTCATTTGCCCTGGCCTTCAGGCCAGAAAAAATTGGAGCAACCGCAACAAGCCGGAATTACAGGCAGTCGACGTCGATAACGATGCTGACCTGGCGGAGGCCTTTGTCGGTCAGGATGTCGTTGATTCGGTCCTGGATATAGGCCTTTACGGCTTTGACGTTCACTTTCTCGCGTTCGATCTTGATCAGAATGTCGAACAGGAACTGATTCCGGATGCGCTCGACCAGGGGTTGCTCCGGACCCAGTACCCGCGTGCTGCCGAGCGCATCGGTCAGTTCGGCACACAGGCGTTCGGCGGCCTGCTGACTAATGGCTTTGTCGGGATGGCGTACGGTTAGTTTGATGAGCCGCGAGAACGGTGGGTAGTTGAAATCCTGCCGCTCCTGAATCTCTTCCTCATACAGGCCTTTGTAATCATTCTGGATGATTTTTTGCAGGATGCTCTGGTGCGGGTTAGCCGTCTGAATCAGGACCGTACCCTGCCGGCCAGCGCGTCGGCCGGCGCGGCCGCTTACTTGGGTGAGCATCTGAAACGACCGCTCCGTAGCGCGAAAGTCGGGAAAGTGGATGAGCCGGTCAGCGTCGAAGATACCGACCAGGCTGACGTTGTCGAAGTCGAGTCCTTTGGTAATCATCTGGGTGCCGACCAGCATGTCGACGCTGCCCCGTTCAAACTCGCGGATGATCTGACCATACGCATCTTTGGCGCGGGTCGTGTCGAGGTCCATCCGCAGTACCCGCGAACTCGGGAAATAAACCTGGAGCTGATCTTCGAGCTTTTCGGTACCGAAGCCGATGGTTTTGACTTTGGTAGAACCGCAGGTCGGGCACAGGCGCGGCACCGCTTCCTTATGGCCGCAGTAATGGCAGCGCAGCTCGGCATCGCGCTGGTGGTAGGTCAGGCTAACGGCGCAGTTGGGGCACTCGGCCGTCCAGTCGCAGTCTTCGCACTGCATGTAGGGCGAGTAGCCGCGCCGGTTCTGAAACAGGATACTTTGCTCTTTCCGCTCCAGGTTCATCTCCAGCGCATCGAGCAGGGCCGACGAAAACTCATTCTTCATGGTCTTCTGCCGCTTCTCCTGTTTGGTGTCGATCAGCAGAATATTGGGCAGGGTAGCGTCGCCGAACCGATGATGCAGCTCAACCAGCCCATAGCGCCCCTGTTGGGCCTGGTAATACGTTTCGAGCGAGGGAGTAGCCGAGCCGAGCAGGACCTTGGCCTGCTGCCAGTGGGCCATCATCAGCGCCACATCGCGGGCGTGGTAGCGGGGCGCCGGGTCATGTTGTTTATAGCTGGTTTCGTGCTCTTCATCCACGATGACCAGGCCCAGGTTGTCGAACGGCAAAAACACCGCCGACCGTACGCCCACCACGAACTGATACTGGCCCGAAACTACCCCTTTCCAGACCTCGACCCGTTCGTTGTCCGAGAATTTAGAGTGATAAATGCCCATTTTGTCGCCGAAGACCCGCTGCAGCCGGACTACAATCTGGGTCGTCAGTGCAATTTCGGGCAGCAGGTACAGCACCTGAGACCCGCCCGCCAGCGCCTGCTGAATCAGATGGATATAGACTTCAGTTTTACCGCTGCCCGTGATGCCGTGAAACAGCACGATGTTCTGCTGGTCGAACCGGGCCATGATCTGCTCGGCGGCCCGCTGCTGGTGTTCGGTCAGCCGTATTTCGCCCTGTGGGGCATTGGTGTCGGCAAACCGGGGCTGAATAACCTCGAAGGTTTCGAAAACGGCGTTCTTGACCAGCGTCTGGAGCGACGACTGCGACAGCTCGTCATCCTGATTAAGAATCGTTTTGTCGAGTCCTTTCTGATTGAGTGCCGGGTTATGCTGCACCGGTACGTGACGCAGGTAGCGCATAACCACTTCCTGTTGTTTGGGCAGCTTTTCGAGCCGCTGAAGTAGCACCAACAACTGCTCCCGTTCTTCGTAGTTGGGATGCAGACGAATCTTCCGGATCATCTTCGGTACGTACTTCTCCCGAATCTCTTCAAAAACAATGACTGCTTTCTTACCGACCAGCGATTTGATCAGCGCGGCTATGTTGACGCCTTCGCCCGCCAGCCGACCCAGTTCGTCGTAGGTGAGGGCGGGTTGTTTTTTGAGCTCGGTCAACAGAATCTCTTCGTGCTCGGTCAGCAGTTCCGGGTAGTCAAAATCGGGGTTAAACTGGACTTTCGACTGGCTTGAGATTTTCAGCCCGGATGGCAGCGCAACGTTCATCACTTCGCCCACGCAGCACATGTAATACTCAGACATCCAGCGGAAAAGCTCCAGTTGATAGCTGCTAACTAAAGGGTACTCATCAAGAAGTTCGGTAACATAGCGGGCCTGATAGTTTGCGGGCGGAGAGTTGTGTAAACGGGCCACGATAGCCGTCAGAACGCGGCTGTTTTTCTTGCCAAACGGAACAATTACTCTGGCACCAATTTTGACCAGATCGGCCATTCCCCGCGGTATCCGATAGGTAAACAATTTGGGGACCGGAATGGGTAAAATCAGGTCAGCAAAGAAGGTTACCTCGTCCGCATCAAAAGAAGCAAATAACGTATTGGCTTGATTTTCCACCTTTTCTGAAGAGTACGTTCTGTAAAGATACGGAGAAAAGCGGCTGCGGATGGCAAGGATTTTGTCTACTAAGCGGTTGCTTATTCTACCATTGCCAGATAAGCGGGTAAGCAGCCCGCAGGCCTCCGGTAACAGCGCTGTACCATGCCTTACTAAGTTAACTCTGATCAGTTACTTTTTTTGCCAATTACATCAATTTAACGGCCTCTTAGTATGAAACAAATTTACTCGTACTGTATTCTTGTATTTAGTAGATGGTTCGGTCTGTTTCTGCTGCTCATGCTTGTTACGCTGAGCGCGCGGGCTCAGGTCAGTGGGGTTGTATACCGTGACTTTAATCTAAACGGCATCCGTTCCGACACATTACCTATTGAGGTAGGCATTAAGGACGTATCGGTACAAGCCTTTGCCGGCCTGAGCCGGACAGCGCTCACGACGACCACAAACGCCAGCGGTCGCTTTAGTTTCAGTTCGGCTCAGATTCCGCCCGGAACGCCGGTGCGTATCGAGTTCGGCAACTTACCAACCGGCGATTACGAAGGCCCCTACGGTAGTGGCAGTGGAACCCGGGTGCAGTTCGTAACGGCGGGCGTATCGGCAACCGCTGTCAGCGTTGGCCTGAACTACCCGTCCGATTTTTGCCAGAGTACCGACGTGAAACTGGCAACGCCCTGCTATGTAAATGGCAACTCGAACCTAACAGACGGTATTTCGCCAGATGAACAAACGGCCCGGGCCGATGCGCTGGTATCGGTTGCCTATACGGCCAGTGGTGTCGCTTCGCCTACTAATTTTTACCCTACTCACCTGGCATCGGCCGGCGAGGTTGGCGCCACCTGGGGACTGGCTTATCAGCGACGTAGTAAAAAGCTGTTCTCAGCGGCCGTTCTGAAGCGGCATACCTCATATGGCCCGCTGGGACCGGGGGGTATTTACGTGACCGATATTACATCATCCAATACGGGCAACTTTCTGGATGTCAGTACAATTGGTATCGACGTAGGAAGCGATTCGCATAGCGGTCTGTCGGGAAATAAGCTACTGCCCAACGCCGATCCCGGTCCGATGACCGATGTTGGCAAACGCAGCTTTGGCGGCATGGATATGTCGGAAGATGACAAGACACTGTATTTCGTCAACCTCAACGATCGGAAGCTCTATGGGCTCTCCCTGGGCGTACCTGCCCGGGTACCAACGGCTGCCGATGTAAAATCATGGAGCATTCCCGACCCGGGCTGTTCTGGTGGCGACTACCGGCCCTGGGCCGTAAAGGTGTATCGGGGTAAGCTGTATATCGGTGTTGTGTGTTCGGCCGAAACGTCGCAGCAGCTAAGCGATCTGAAGGTGACGATCTACCGCATGGACCCCTCGGCTGCCAGCCCGGTCTTTGAATCGGTACTGGCCTTTCCGCTCGATTTCCGGCGCGGCCCGGCCGACCTGACCACTGATCCGCTCAACCCGGAGAACTCCTGCGCGCGCTATGACCGGTGGCTCCCCTGGACAAGTGCCTGGCCAACGCCCTGCGGAGCCGGCACCAGTCCGTATTTTGTGATGCATCCGCAACCGATGATCACCGATATTGAATTTGATGACGATGGGTCCATGATCCTGGGTTTTCTGGATCGGTTCGGTATGCTGGGGGGCGTTCAGAACCACGATCCGAACGGCAACGGCTTTTACGATGGCTTTACCGGGGGCGATATTCTTCGGGCCTACAACAACAACGGGACCTACGAACTGGAAAAGAATGGGAAAGCCGGTAACCGGACGGGTAGTGGGGTCGCTAACAACGAAGGCCCTGTTGACGCCAGCAATATCGGTGGCGAATTTTACGGGCTCGACAACTGGATTTTCTTCGGCAATGTGGCGCACGCCGAAGTAACCAACGGCGCCCTGAGCCTGATTCCGGGCTACAACGAAGTGGTTACCTCGGCCTTTGACCCAATCGAAGGTATTTTTAAAGCGGGTGGCCTGAAGGTGTTTAACAACATGACGGGCCAGGTGAACCGTAATTTCGTGTTGTACGCTCAGGTACCGGGCCTGTTTGGAAAAGCGTCGGGCCTGGGCGATAGCAAACCCCTGTGTGATCCGGCACCGGTTGGTATCGGTAACCGGGTCTGGTTCGACGATAACCGCGATGGTATTCAGGATGCGTATGAACCCGGTGTCGACGGTATCGTGCTGACGCTGCATGATATGGAAAACGGAGGGGTGCAGATTGCTTCCCAAACTACCCACGAGGGCGGTCAGTATTATTTCGACAACCGTACGGTGCCAGCCGGTATCCAGTTTAATCACCGCTACGAGGTTCGGATGGACCTCTCGCAACTACCCCTGCTCGACATTACGCTGAAAGGCGCCAGGCCTATCGGTTCAGCCGGGGGGCGGCTGGCGGCTCGCGGGGGGCGGCAAAGCGCGGTTGTGCAGCGGTCATATGCTATTTCGCCCCTGAACCGGACCGATGGTAATTCGGATACCGATCTGCGCGATTCCGACGCCCTCACAACCGGGTCGTCGGCCGTGATTGCCGTAACAACGGGCGATGCCGGCCAGAATGACTTTTCCTTCGACCTGTCGATGTTCTCCTGCCCGATGCTGGCACCTGAAAAAGAAGCGCTCACCATTTGTTCAGGCACTTCTGTCGATTCTGTAGCTGCGTATGGGTTGCACCTGAGCCTGGTAGATCAGGTGCGGTTTGTGTTGTTTACCAGTCCGCAGTCGGGTACGGCTATGTATAGCGGAGGAACCGTACTCGGAACGGTATCGGCTACGGCCGGGCCGGGTATATCAACTACCGCGCTGTCGGCGTCGGCCACGGCTGACTCCATTAAGCGGGCGGTGCTGCATACGCCTTCGTTCAACACGACCAACAACACCGCCACGCCCCAGGCACAGTACATCTACGCCATTGTGTTCCCTACACCCGAAGATCCGGCTTGCCGGCAGTCGGCAGAAACGATCATCAATGTGTTGCCGGCGCTGAAAGCCCGGGCTACGGGTGCTACCCTCAGCTGCTCGACCACGGCCATAACGCTGCTGGGAGAGGCTTTGTATGGTGATGATACGCCCGCCACCGGGGCTACGTTTGTCTGGACCGGGCCGGGTGGTTTCAACAGTGTAGCGCAGCATCCGACTACCGACCAGCCCGGGGTGTATACGCTTACGGTTGGCGACGGTAGCTGTCCGGCGTCGGTCAGTACAGCCACCGCTACGGTTACTTCCGATACATCCGTACCTTCGCTCACCGCCACGGTTACAGCCCCGGCCTGTTTAACCTGCCTGGCTACCATTTCAGCTACTGCCCCCGGCGCATCGGTCCTGTGGACAGGCCCCGACTCCTACACGTCGACGGCTTTTGTTAACGAGGTAACCCAACCCGGGGTGTATACGGTGAAGGCTACCGCGGCCAGCGGCTGTTTTATCTCGGCCAGTGTCGAGGTGGTTGAGTTGGGGTGTCCCGAACCCACCTGCATCCCGATCCAGGCTACCCGGATTCGATAAACAACCCCGTAAATCGTCTGGAAAACCCCTCAGAAACGCAACCTTTGAGGGGTTTTTCTATGTTGCATACCTAGAGGGCAGGGCAGACTATTTGCTGACGACTACCTGCCAATTGTCTGAATATGCAACACTACGACGTCATTATTGTGGGCGGAGGGCCCTGCGGCCTGGCTGCCGGTATCGAAGCCGCCAAATCGGGTCTGAGCCATCTGATTCTGGAAATGGGTAGCCTCACCGAGTCGATCCGTCAGTATCCGCGCCGGATGCGTTTCTTCTCAACCGCCGAAAATATCGAAATTGGCGGACTGCCCTTTCCGATATCGGGCGTCAAAGCAGGCCGCGACGAAGCCCTGCAATACTACCGGAAAGCGGCTGCGTATTACAAGCTGAACACCAAACTGTTTCAGGAGGTGTGGGACGTACAGAAACAGGGCGACCTGTTTACCGTTTCTACCACCACTGGCGATCAGTACCAGGCGCGTAAGGTGATCATGGCCACGGGCTACTTCACCCGCCCCCGCTGGCTGAATATTCCCGGCGAAACCCTACCCCAGGTGTCGCACTATTACGACGAGCCCTTTAAGTATTCGTTTACGAACGTAGTCATCATTGGTGCGTCGAACTCCGCCGTTGAGGCCGCGCTCGAACTGTATCGACACGATGTGAACGTAACGGTTGTGCACCGGGGCGACGATTTCAGGAGTACGGTGAAGTACTGGCTGGTACCCGACGTTAAAAACCGCGTTCGGGAAGGTAAAATCAAGACCGTTTTCGACGCCGTTGTTACCCAGATCGACGAGAAAAGTGTAACGGTGAACAACCTGAAAACCGGCGATGAAACGCAGATTCCGGCCGATTTTGTGTTTGTGCTGACGGGATACATTCCCGATGCCGATCTGCTTCGCCGGTGCAGCATCGATCTCGACCCGCTTACGCAGGTGCCTGTCTTCAACAAAGAAACTTTTGAAACCAACGTGCCGGGCCTGTACGTCTGCGGTACGGTACTGGCAGGAATCTACACCGAAAAGGTGTTTATCGAGAATGGACGCGAACACGCCCAGGCCATCATTGACCACATCATGGGCCGCGAAGTACATAAGGTGGCGGAGCTGATTCAGCGGATTTAAGCCGGAACGAGACCGTTCCGGACCGACAGCGGGGGCAGGGCGTCGATATACTGTGGCTGGAAAGTAGGATTCAGGTCCTGTGCGGCTTTCTGGTCGAGAGCCAACACACAGACGAACCTTCATGAAATCACTTTGCACGCTCCTGCTGCTGCTCATTGCCTTCCTCCCGGCTGACACCCTGGCGCAATCGAAAAAAGCGGGTAACCAAAAGGTCATCAGAACCCTGATCGTAGACGGGCAGAACAACCACGAGCAGTGGCCCAAGATTACGTTCATGATGAAACGCTACCTGGAAGAAACGGGTAAATTTTCGGTCGATGTGAAGCGCACGTATTTTACCTGGAATGGCGCCGATCTAATCGATAAATACAAGGTAGACGGGGTCAGGAGCACCCAGGCCCTGCCGAAACCCAAAGCCGATTCCAGCTTTCATCCCGACTTCTCCAGGTACGATCTGGTTGTCTGCAATTTTGGCTGGAATGCGGCCCCCTGGTCAGACGAGACGCAGGCCGATTTCGAGAAATTCATGAATGAGGGGGGCGGGCTGGTTGTCATCCACGCGGCCGATAACTCGTTTCCGCTCTGGCCCGCCTACAACAAAATGATCGGTCTGGGCGGCTGGGGCGACCGAACCGAGAAAGATGGTCCCTACGTTTACTACGACCAGGGCGGGAAACTGGTCAAAGACAGTCAGGCGGGACGCGCCGGTTCGCACGGTGCGCAGAAAGAGTTTCTGATAACGGTTCGGGATACCCGGCATCCGATCACCAAAGGAATGCCGCTGAACTGGATGCATACAAAAGACGAGATGTATGACCGGCTGCGTGGCCCCGCCGAAAAAATGACGGTACTCGCTACGGCTTTCTCGCCCAAAGAAAACCGCGGTACCGACCGGCACGAACCCATGCTGATGACCATTGAGTACGGAAAAGGCCGCATTTTTCACACGCCCCTGGGCCACGTCGACTATTCAGTCGAATGTGTTGGCTTCATTACCTGTCTGCAACGCGGGGCCCAGTGGGCCGCCACGGGTAAAGTCGACATCCCGATCCCGCCCGATTTCCCGACGGAGAAAGCGACCAGCCAGCGCCCGTTTGTTGAATAGATCAGTCTGTTTCTGACCTGTCGTTTTCGATTCCTTCAGCAGCCAGCCGTCCCCAGCGATTTGTGGGGAGGCTGGCTGTTTTGTTATTGGTGCTACAGACAAAGGCTCACCATTGGGCGGTTGTCTGATAGTTATTGGCGAACCGTAACGGCTGGCTCTACGGATTTGTCAGGCCAAGGGGCGCAATCGGGTACTTATTTCTGTATACCGAAAAGTAAATTAAACAAAACGCGCTACTTACATTGAAAGTAATACTTACGTTGCTGTAAGTTATTGTTGCAGAATAGATAAGCAGGAAAAAGCTCAACAATCGAGCCCATACATCGTTCACGCAATCGAACAGGGTCATAAACAAAAATCTACAGTAGAGAAAGAACCTCTTCTTAAAAAACAATTAAAATTCATAATATCGTGATCTGAATTTGCCAATCAGTCGCTCAATCTGCCCCGTATGGTTCGTCGTAGATGCTGGCAAAGGAGTGGCAGGGTAAGCTGATTCAGGCATTGGTCTCTTCTGAGTGACGCTGTGCGGACGTTGTAGAAAGGCTACTTACCCTCTTAATTATACTCAGATTGAGATGATGCTGTACCGCTATCTGCTGTTTTGTCTGGCCGTTCTGGTACCGCAATCAGGGTTTACACAGTCGGGAGGAGGTTGTAATTGCGCCGTTACCATTACGCAGTCGGGAGCTTACGACAACAACGTACTGAACGTACAGCCGGGCCAGACGGTCTGTGTGCAGGCGGGTCAGTATACCGGCCTGAGCTTCCGCAATTTTAAAGGAACGGCTGCCCAGCCCATTCGTTTCATAAACTGTGGCGGGCAGGTCCGGACGGGTGTTGAAACAGGGGGAGAAGCCCTGGGATTCAGCAACAGCAGCCACTTCGTCGTGAGCGGCTCCGGCGATCCGGCGGTTCAGTACGGGTTCGTGGCCAACAAGGTTAGAAGTGGTGCATCGGCGGTAGGGGTGAGCGGTACCAGCACCAACTACGAAATGGAGCGGGTAGAAGTGGCCGGCTCGGGGTATGCCGGCTTTTTTATGAAGCTCGACCCTGGCTGCGACTCCATGACCTACCAGCCCAACTATACCGTCAGAACGGTAAAGATTCACGACAACTATATCCATGACACCCCCGGTACGGCTATGTTTCTGGGCAGCGGGCAGTCGGCTACCAACGGGGTGCTGATTACCTGCAACGGCGTACAGAAACGGGTGTACCCGGTTCAGATCGAAGGACTGGAGGTCTACAACAACCGGATCGAATACATTGGCGGGGCCGCTATGACGGTCAACAACGCGCCGGGCGCTTCTATCTATAACAACAGTATACTATACACCAATCTGGGCGCTGTGCCGCCGGGCTGGCAGATAGGCGGTTCATCGGCCTGCGGCTGCGATTATACCGTTACCAGGGCCGGTTCGTATAACAACCACCTGCTGCGGGTAGCGCCCGGGAAAACGGTTTGCCTGGCGGCAGGGGCCTATATGAACACCACCTTTACCAACTTTGTGGGTACCCCCGCCCAGCCAATTCGTTTTGTGAACTGCGGTGGGCCGGTGTCGTTCAGTTCGACCTCCAACGCGAGCTGTCTCCAGTTCTCGGGCAGTCGGTATTTTGTGGTGAGCGGCAGCGGTGATCCGGCGAATCCGTACGGCATTCACCTGGCCAGCGCCACGGCGGCAGCGGCTCTGGGTATCGGGGGTATGAGTTCTGACTGCGAGGTAGACCACCTCGAAGTGTCGCAGTCGGGGTTTGCCGGTATGTCGATCAAAACCGACCCCAGCTGCGACTCCCTGACGTGGCAGGCCAACTTTACGATGTACAACGTCAACGTACACGACAACTACATCCACGACACCAAAGGTGAAGGTATCTACGCTGGTAACTCGTTTTTCGGCACCGGCATGACCATTTCCTGTAACGGGATGCAGAAACAGGTTTACCCACACCTGATTTACGGACTCGATATTCACCACAACCGAATTGAACGCACCGGCGCCGAAGGGCTGCAGTACAGCTGCGCACCCGATGCGAAGGTTCATCATAACGAGCTGATCGATACCGGTATTTCGCCGTTTGCCTACGGACAGAACAACGGCATCCAGATTGGCGGAGGAGCCGGGGGCGACTGCTATAGCAACACCATTCGGCGGGTGGCGGGCATGGGCATCATTGTGGTGGGGCATCTGGGTAACAACCGCGTTTTCAACAACGTAATCAGCCAGGTAGGGGGCGATGGCATCTTCTGCGACGAGCGGCCCGGGTCGCTGCCGGGTACGATCGTGCAGATCGTTAACAATACCATCAGCGGCTGCGTCCGCGACGGCATCCGGCTCTACAATCAGGACAACATCAATACCATTGCCAACAACGCCATCACGAACTGGGGGAGTCAGGGGCGGGCGATCACCTTTGCGCAGGGTGCTACGGCCTCAGTCATGACCAATTTTTCGGCGGTGTCGTACGCTACGGCGGGCTATGCCGACGCGGCCAGCGATAATTTTCTGCTGGTAGCCGGCTCTCCGCTGATCAACGCGGGTACCCACGCGGCCCAATGGGGCGTTGTAGCGGATCGGAACGACCAGCCCCGGCCGGCTGGCCAAGCCTACGACATAGGCGCCTATGAATTCATCCTGGCCGGAGGCAACGGAGCCCGGGCAAGGGCCGACTATGAATTGCCGCTGCTGCCCGATTCAGCGCTGGAGGGGGTGCTGGCGTATCCGTCGCCCTGCGTGGATAAACTAACCATTCAGCTGCGGACGGGGGATCTGATCAGCCGGGTAGCGGTTTATTCGGTTCAGGGTCAGCTGATGAACCAGATTGCGATTCCCGGTCAGCAGGAAGCGGTTACCCTGTCGACTGCTACCTGGCCCGCCGGTACGTATACCTACCAGGTTCAGGCCGGCGACCGCCTGATTCGGGGCCGGGTCATTAAATTATAAGCTGCCCATCTACTATCTACTGCCTGTTTCGATCGAACTCCGTAGTCAGCGGTATGCCCTGGGCTAGGTGGCTATCCAGTCACCTCATTTAAGTTTCTAAAGTGAAATATTATTAACTTATTATTTAGAATAGACAGATTTTTTTAAATTTACCTGCCCGTCGAAGTTTACAGGTAGTTGTTAGTCTATTTATAGTAATTTCTAACTAGAAAAAAGCCGCTGTTATCGCTAGGGTAGTCGTACCCAGGCGCCAGCGTTACTGAACGAACCCTTATGACTCCCCCTTCACTGCTTTTCAGGATAGCCAGTAAACTGGTGAGTCTGTATGTACGTATTCGCTATGCGGGCGTGCCGCCGGGCTATCGTTACTATTACCGGAATACTTATCTCTGCAAACTGGTGCAGATCAGGTACGTCGTTGCCGACTTTATCCGGCGCAAGCCCTACAAGGTAATCGGGTTCGATGGCGAGTTCGGGCCAGACCTGCAGTTTGCGCTACCCCATGCATACTGGCATTATAAAAACGGCACCCTCAAAGCTACGCAGTCCACCAAATTTATGGGTGAGTTTTACTACTTCTCGCCCGAGCATACGGCCACGTTCGACCGGCGCACGACTGAGGGAAACTATAACTACGACCTGCCCCGCACCCTGTACAGCCACGATTACGACATGAGCAAGTGGACGCCCGTACCGCTGAAAGAAATCTACCGGAACGACGTGTATGTTTATGATAAACCGATCCTGATCATTGCCAATCGATACAACCAGGAGTGGGACGGGCCGCCGGTCAGTTTTCTAAGCGTGGAGGTCATCGATTTCATTATCAGGTCGTTGAAAGATCGGTATACCATTATCTACAACCGGCCAAAACTGGCGCAGATCGTAATGGACAACAGCGATTTTCACGATCTGGGGGAGTTCGACTGGCTTCGGCGTGAACATCCGGAGGTGCTGCTGATGGAAGACCTGTTTCAGGCCAACCGGGGCAACGCCCGCAATTACAACCATTTTCAGCTCCAGCTTTACGCCAACGCCGAGCGGTTCATCTCCACCCATGGCGGCACGTCGGTACTGGCCAGCTACTTTGGCGGTATCAACCTGATTCTGTCTAAGAAAGGACCCGAGCATCACTTCAACTGCTACCAGACCCTGTATCCGCAACTGTCGGGCGCTACCATCCTGCACGCCAAAACCGACGAAGAAGTGAAGCAGTACGTACAGTCACACTTCGCCGGAACCGGGCAGCCTGCTTCGGCGACCGCCCTGGTCAGCTAACCCCGGCCTATGAAAACAGACATCGTGTGCGTAGGTCTGGTCAGCTGGCCGGGCGATTATAACAAGTCGACGGTACAGCTGATGAACGAACTGGCCAAAGACCACCGGCTGTTGTTTGTCAATTACGCGTTTACCATCAACGATGTGGTCAAGCACCTGCTGGGCCGGGCCAGGATACCGTTGCGGGCCGTACTGGGTCTGACTGATCGGCTAACCACCCATTCGCTTGCCTCTGACGCAAGGCTGCACGTATTGACGCTCCCCTGGACGCTCCCCATCAACTGGCTTCCGCCCGGTGCCCTCTACACCGCCCTCCTGAACTGGAATGCCCGGCGGCAGGCCCGCTGTATCCGGCGGGCACTCGATCGGCTGGGCTTCTCCCGGCCGGTGGTGATCAACGCCTTTCATCCCTCGCTGGGCGTAGCTATGGCCGGTTTGCTGAACGAACGGGCGCTGATTTATTACTGCTATGACGATATCCGGGCCGAAGCCTGGAGCCGACAGCATGGCGAACGGCTTGAGAAGCAGTTTCTGCGCCGGGTCGATGCGGTCGTGACTACCTCAGCTGCGCTGGCGGCTGCCAAACGAGCAGAGCAGCCCCGTACGTTTCTGGTCGAAAACGGGGTCGATTTCGACCAGTTTTACCAGCCCGACGCGCTGTACCCAACCAGTCGGGCCGTAAAAACCATTGGCTACATCGGTGCGCTCGACAACCGGATCGACTGGTCGTTACTGGAGCGCTGTTTCACCCATTTTCCCCATATTCAGTTCCTGCTGGTTGGTCGTATACCTGATCCGGCGCTGGCGGCCTGGCTGCGCCAGTTTGAAAACGTGCAGGCACCAGGGCCCCAGCCACCTGTCGATTTGCCGACCTGGGTCCGGCAGATGGACGTGGGCCTGATTCCGTTTGTCAGGAATGAGCAGACCCGGGCCATTTACCCCATGAAGCTCAATGAATACCTCGCCACCGGCATCCCGGTTGTCGCTACTGATTTTACCGATCTGAGCCAGTTTGATGGGCTGATACAGGTAGCCTCAACGACCGATGCGTTTGTCGACGCGCTTCAGGAAAGTCTGCTGTTCGATAAGCCTGACCTTTGTTTGAAACGAATCGAGATGGCCCGGTCTAACTCCTGGCAGCACCGGGGACAGCAGTTTTCGGCCATCATCGACGAGGTACTGACCCAGCCATCGGCAGCTGAAACGCAGGCTGATGCGGTAGCGCATCAGCCCGCTACAAGGTAGACAACTAAGGTGAGTACATATACTTATGAGTCAGTAAGCTGAAAAGGGAATCGTAAAGGATAACGTATATGCTATATATTTAAACTGTTAGTTAACTTTGAAATCTATATAAATACAAAATGGCCTAAATTTGGCAAAGTAATTGTACGAATCGTAACTAATGAAATTGCTTCTCGTTGTCTGTTTGCTGACGATGACCCTGGGCCTGATACCGTGCCCGAGGGTCTGTGCTGCGGCTGCTACTACGGATAGCCTGCAATTTGATCTGGACAAAGATCTGGTCGATCAGCTGTTGCCGCTCGAACAGCTCTATCAGCTGGCCCTGCAAAACTCGCCGGTCATCCGCGAGCAGAAAGCGCTGCTCGACGTACAGGTAGAGGCCAACCGGCTGGTCAGGTCGTCGTTGCTGAGTGGGGTGAACGTATCGGGGGGCTACTCGACCGGCAACCAGTCACTACTGGCTACTGGCGGCAACGCAGCCAACGCCGAAAATATTCAGGTATCGAACGGGTACCGGGCGGGCGTGCAGGCCAGTATCTCGCTGGGCACCCTGCTGGGCTACCGGGCCCGGAGTCGGCAGGAGCAGGCCGCCTATCGGTCGGCAGTGGCCAAGCAGGATGGCATCAAGCTGGGCCTGCGCCGGGAAATCAGTCAGCTGTACCAGACCATGCAGACCAATCAGAAGATCGTGAACGCCTACATCGAGCTGGAGCAGAAATCGCTGATTGCGTACCAGACGGCCGAGATCGAGTGGCGCAAAGGGCGGCTGAACGTAGACGACTACGCCGGCGCCAGCACCCGCTATACCGAAACGCACATCAAGACGGAGATCGCACGGGGTAATCTAGTGAACAACCTGTATGAGTTGAGCGCCCTGGTTGGCGTTGATATGGGTCAACTAAAAGCACGATAAGCTATGGCACTGACGATGGCTACTATTGTGCAGGTCGTTAAGCGATGGCTTCTCTGGTTATTGCTATTTCCGGCGGTGCTGACGGCTTCCGTGGCCTACTTCACGCGCGATATGCCGCTGGAGTTCACCTCTACGGCTACGGTCTATACGGGTATCGCGTCGGGCTATTCGATCACCAGTTCCGAGAGCGACCGGATCGACAATACGGCCGTCAACAACGCCTTCGACAACCTGATGACGACCATCAAGTCGCGCGAGACGTTATCGGATGTGGGGCTGCGCCTGCTGGCTCATCACCTGGTTTTGCGGCAACCCCGCCCCGATCAGCTTGGGGCCAACTCGTTCAAGGCGCTGAAAGCCCTGATGACGCCCAATCTGAAGAAAGCCATCGTGCCGGGCAACGAAGAAGCGACCTACGAGCGGCTGCTGGCCATGCTGAAGCAGCCCGAAGGCAATACAGTCAAGTCGTTACTTTACCAGTCCGGGACGCCCTATGCGGTAGAATCGATACTGGGCCGGATTACGAGCAGCCGGAAAGGCAACAGCGACATGCTCGACCTGTCCTGTAAAGGCACCGATCCGGCCATTTGCCAGCAAACACTGCTGTATCTGATCGGGAGTTTCAAGCGACGCTACACCTCGTTCAAAACCTCCGAGACCGGCAGCGTAGTGGGCTACTTTGAAGACCAGACCCAAACCGCCCTCCGTAACCTGAAAGCGGCCGAAGACCGGCTTACCAAGTACAGCATCGACAATAAAATCATCAACTACGGCGAGCAGTCGAAGTACACGGCAGCGGCTAAAGAAGGCATCACGACGGAGTATTACCAGGAAAAGCGAAACCTCGAAACAGCCAATGCAGCCCTCGGCACCCTCAACCAGCGCATTACCAATCTGGGGTCGGTACTGGTCACCAACAAAGCCTTGAACGACAAACGGGCCGAGCTGGACAAGGCCCAGACTCAGCTCTCTAACGCCATGGTGTACGGCTATTCGAAAGAAGCCATCGACAAGCTGCGGGCTACTACCAACCGCGTGTCCGACGAGCTGAAAGGCATGGTGGCCCGCTATTACGACAGTACCCATACGCTCGAGTCGGTGCCGCAGCAGGAGCTGATGGGCAAATACCTCGATAACACCCTCGAAAACCGGGGGGCTACCGTTCGGCTCAAAACCATGCAGGACCGGATCAAGGAGTTTGATCAGGTCTACGATGTCATGGCTCCCCAAGGCTCGGCCATCGGGCGGTTTCAGCGCGAAATCAGTCTGGCCGAGCGCGAGTATTTCGATGCGCTGCACAGCCTGAACCAGGCCCGGCTGCGGCAAAAAGATCTGGAAATGAGCGGGGCCATGACCGTGCTGGACGCGCCCTCGCTACCCATGAAGCCATTGCCATCGAGTCGGCGTATGCTGATCATTGCCGCCGGGCTTGGTGGGTTTGTCCTGATCCTGTCGATAGCGCTGGGTCAGGTGATGCTCAACAAGTCGATTGCGTCGCCCGAGCGGGTGGAGCCGCTGACCAGCATCCCGCTGGCGGCTGCGTTGCCCCTGCGCCTGCCCCGGCTGGAGAAATACGACCTCGACTTTGCCGAACACAGCATGCTGGAACAGTTGCGCAGCCGCATCCTGGTCGATATTCAGGAGGCCGGACTGGCCCGGCATTCGTACCACCTGATTCTGATCTTCAGCACCCGCCCCCAGCAGGGAAAAACGTGGGTGGGCAGCCGCATCAGCGACCTCTTTGCCGAATCGGGGAAGCGGGTAGCCTACCTGCGGGTCGACGAGCTGCTCAACCCGGCCACGTCGCAGGCCAAGCTGATCGCGTATCCGCAGCTGACCAACCTGGCCGATGTGGACCGGCTGGCCGAGTTCATGGAGTCGACCCCCGAGCAGACCCTGTCCGATTACGACTACATTTTTCTGGAGCTGCCCGCCCTGCTCAACACGCCGATGCCCGTACAGCTGATCGGGCAGTGCGACATGTCGGTGCTGGTGGTGAGCGCCCGCACGTCCTGGAGCCAGGCCGATCAGGAGCTGGCTACGCTGTATCGGCGGGCGGCCTACAGCCCCGTGGTGGCAGTGCTGAACGACGTTGAACCCGACCGGCTCGAAACGCTGATGGGGCCGCTAGCCAAACGCAAACGCGAACTGGCCCGGAAGAAAGAAAAGAAGGTTCGCGATAAGGCGGCCGAAAAGGCCGTCGTTAAACGGAGCTAACCCGGCCAGATTCAGTGCTTTACCCGCCATGCTACCCCTCCAGAACACAAACTCCCGAGCCAGCTACCTCGATACCCGGCCTGCGCTGCGTATCCTGAGTTCGCTGCTGGCGTTGCTGCTACTGGGAGCGCTGGTGGGCAAGGTGGTGGCCAAAGGTGGGGTACCGCTGGCGCTGGCCATGGTAGCCGGTCCACCGGCGCTCTATTACGTCATCTGTTGCTTCCGGCAGCCGAAACTAGGGCTGATCTCCAGTTTTTATTTCGGCTTTTTTCTGGGCGGGGTCAGCCGGTGGTCGCCGGTGGCGGTTCCGTTCGGGCTAACGGTCGACGGACTGCTGACCATCTCGCTGCTGGGAATTCTGTTTACGGGGCGTAAAGCCGATACGGCCCGGCTGCACAACCCGATGACGTATGCGGTGCTGATGTGGCTGATCTATACCATTCTGCAGCTGGTCAACCCCGAGTCGCGCAGTGCCGAAGCCTGGTTCTACAGCGTGCGCGGCTTTTCGTTTTACTGGCTGCAGGTGCTGATCGTGGGGGTGGTTACTATATCGCGGCTGGCCGACCTGAACCGGATTATCCGCATCTGGTCGGGCTGCTCGTTCGTGCTGGCCATCTGGTCGTTCGAGCAGCAGTACATCGGGCTGGTCGGGGCCGATAAGGTGTGGCTCGAAACGTTCGGCTATACGACCCACCTGCTGCAGGGCCAGCTCCGCAGTTTTTCCTTTGTGTCCGATGCGGGGCAGTTTGGGGCGGTCATGGCCCACATCACGGTGTTTACGCTGATCCGGGGTTTGAACGAACCAAAATGGTCGCGCAAGATCGGGCTGTTTATACTCGCCATGGTCTATTTCTGGGGGTTTGCGGTATCCGGAAGCCGCGGTCCTGTGCTGGTGCTGGGCATGGGGTTTTCTGTGTATCTGCTGCTGAAAGGCAACGTGCCGCTGCTGGTAGCCGGTGGGCTGCTGCTGCTGGGGGCCTACGGGCTGCTGAAGTTCACCCGGGTGGGGCAGAGCAATTACCAGATTCAGCGGATGCGCAGCTCGCTCGACCCCAACGACCCGTCGCTGCAGGTGCGGCTCAACAACCAGCGGACCTTCAAAATAATCATGCAGAACAAACCCTTCGGCGTAGGGCTGGGCATGACCGCTACCGGGGCTAAATACGGCGTTACGGGCGCGCTGACCGAGCTGGGAATCGATAGCTGGTACGTTCGTATCTGGCTCGAAACCGGCGTGGTGGGTCTCGTTATCTACCTGATTCCGGTGCTGCTCATGATCGTAATCGCCTTTATCAACATCCGCCGGCTGAAAGACCCGCGCCTGCGATCGACGATGGAAGCGCTGCTGTGCGGCTACGTGGGCATAGTCGGCGCTTCGTACGGTAACCAGCTGCTGGGGCAGTTTCCTACCAACCTGGTCGTGTACCTGACCATGGTACTGCTGCTGGTAGCCCCGGTGCTCGATAAAGAAGCGACCGCAGCCGCAGCTCAACCCACTGTTCGCTAGACCACAGCCAGCCTACTAATGTCTTGTACTAAAACCTGATCCGATCGAAAACCTGTACCCAATATGATTATTTCAAAAATAACGAGCGGCCTGGGCAATCAGCTTTTCCAGTACGCGCTGGCCCGGCATCTGTCCCTGAAAAATAACACCCCGCTTTACTTCGATCTTGGGTTTTACGACATGAAAAACCCGAACAATACGGCGCGTCAGTTCAAGCTCGACCATTTTCATATTCACTACAAAACCATTGCCCGGAAAACGAGCATTTACCTGGCCAAAAGCACCAAATTACTACCCAACCGGAGCCTGCCGCCGGTGGTTAGCTGGGTCCGGGAAAAGCAGCATCATTTCGATGAGTCGGTGCTGCGTAAACGGGCGGGCTGTACCATTTTACAGGGCTACTGGCAGTCGGAGAAATACTTTCGGGATGTAGCCGCCACCCTGCGCCAGGATCTGGTCTTTAAAGAAGCGACCTGCCCTGATTTTCTGCGGCAGAAACAGGCCGTGCTGGCCAGCAACCTGCCGGTATCGGTACACGTCAGGCGGGGCGATTACGTCCACCATCCCGAGTTTAGCCAGTCGTTCGGGTTTATCGGTATCGACTACTACAGAAACGCGATCGAGCAGATGAAAGCGGCCCACGGCGACTGTACGTTTTTTGTCTTCAGCGACGATACCGACTGGGTAAAAGAACATATGCAGTTCATTCCCGACCCGTACT
Source organism: Spirosoma lacussanchae (assembly GCF_005870035.1). Classification (GTDB taxonomy): domain Bacteria; phylum Bacteroidota; class Bacteroidia; order Cytophagales; family Spirosomataceae; genus Spirosoma; species Spirosoma lacussanchae. The sequence goes on from NZ_SWJG01000001.1 coordinate 430,944, forward strand.
TTGTCGACAACAAAGGCGCCGACAGCGACATCTATGATCTGGAGCTGATGAGCTTATGCCAGCATAATATCATCGCTAACAGCTCGTACAGCTGGTGGGGAGCCTGGCTCAACAACAACACCGAAAAAACGGTCATTGCGCCCCGGGTATGGTACCGGAATAAACCCGACTGGAACACCAAAGATCTGGTACCCGAGAGCTGGGTAAAGCTCTGATCTGTTGCCACACCAGTTTCATCACTTGTTTCTATGAGTACGGTCAATAAAGCCATCAACGGGGGAAAATGGATAACCAGCGCCACGGTTATCGCTACGGTATGTCAGTTTGCGCAGATTGCCGTTCTGGCGCGGCTGCTCGACCCGTCTGCGTTCGGGATTGTGAGCATCAGCACCATGATCGTGAATTTCTTCACCATATTCACCAACGTAGGCTTTTCCAACTCCATTATATCGCGGCAGGAGAGCGACCGGAAGGTGCTCTCGACGCTTTACCTGCTGAACGTGTCGCTGGGCGCGCTCATGTTCGTGGTCATTTATTTCAGCTCGCCCCTGATTATCGCCTATTATAAAGAGCCCCGCCTGGAGAAGGTAATTCAGCTGTCGTCCTGCTATTTTCTGATCGTTTACGTCGGCCAGATTTATTCGTTTATTCTCCAGAAAGAGCTGAAATTTAAGTCGGTGGCCCTCACCGATATCATCGGTACCGTAGTGGGCACGTCGGTTACTGTCTTTCTGGCCTATCAGGAGTATGAAGAGCTGTCGTTGATTTACGGCCAGCTGTCGATGCAGCTCACCAAATCGGCCATTCAGGTGCAGCAGGGCTTCCGGTTTTTCAGGCCGATGTTGTACATGAATCTGAAGTCGGCCCGCGAGCATCTGGTATACGGTATGTACAACATCGGCGACGGGTTGCTGGGCTTCATTCAGTTCAACTCCGACAATATCGTGATCGGTGGTTTGCTGGGGGTGAAGATTCTGGGGTATTACACCATTGCGTACCAGCTGGCTATTTATCCGGTTACCAAGCTCAACCCGATTATTCTGCAAATAGCGCACCCGCTGCTGGCGCGCATGAAAGAGAACAACGAGGAGTTGAAGCGATCGTACCTGAAAATTCTCGACATCATCAGCTACTGCAACATGCCGCTGCTGGCGGGGCTATTCATCACCGCCGATATCGTTATTCCGATCCTGTACGGGCCCGGCTGGGAAAGCTCCGTCGACCTGGTGCGTATTTTCGTGTTCCTGAGCTTTTTTTCGAGCATGAGCCATCCGTTGTTCATCCTGGTTTTTATCAAAGGGAAACCCAAGATTCTGTTCTACCTGAACCTGGTTACGCTGCTGATCAAAGTGCCGCTGTTATATGTGCTGGGCTCGTACTGGGGCGTAACGGGTATTGCGCTGGCGTTTTTACTGGCTACGTTCATCAATTACGTATTCAGCTTCCTGATTGCCCACCGGCTCATCGGCTCGTTCTACAGACCGTTCTTCGCCAATATCCGGCTGCCCGTCACTTTTTGCCTGGCGATGGTCTGCCTGATCCTGGTCTACAAAACCTTCGTAGGCAATACGGGGCCGGTGAACGCGGCTATGCAAATAGCCATCGGCGGGGCCGTATACGGCGGCCTGACGCTTCTATACAAGCTGTCGCTCCCCGAAATTATGGCCCTTCGTAAGGCACTTTAGCCCGGACCAGAGGGTAGGGGCGGGGCCATTGGAGGCCGGTCGATGAGTAGATACGGCTCGTTACCGCCTGATATAGTCGATTCCAATCCCTACTTGATGTATGAAATACGTATCGATTCTTCTGCTGAGCCTGTTCCTGACCGGCTCGGGACTACTGGCGCAAACCCCCGTCTGGAGTGCTGAAAAGGCAAACGCCTGGTACCAGAAGCAGGGCTGGGTGCGGGGTGCCAACTTTCAGCCGAGTACGGCCATCAACCAGCTCGACATGTTTCAGGCCGCTACCTTCGACCCCAAAACCATCGATCGGGAGCTGGGCTGGGCCGAAGGGCTTGGGCTGAACGCCATGCGCGTATACCTGCACCACGTTGCCTGGACCAGTGATCAGGCGGGGTTTAAAAAACGCCTGGACCAGTACCTCCAGATTGCCAGCCGACACGGCATCAAAACCATTCTGGTCTTTTTCGACGACTGCTGGAATGACGAATACCGGCCCGGCAAACAGCCCGACCCTAAACCCGGTGTTCACAACAGCGGCTGGGTACGCGACCCCGGCACCATGATTCACCAGCATCCTGACAGTCTGGCCATGCTGGAGCGGTACGTCAAAGACGTGATGACGACCTTCAAAAACGACGAGCGCGTGCTGCTCTGGGACCTGTACAACGAACCGGGCAACAGTCAGTATTTCGACCGGAGCCTGCCCCTGCTGAAAGCCGTGTTTGGCTGGGCCAAAGCCGTTAATCCGTCGCAGCCCGTCAGCGCCGGGGTCTGGAGCTGGGGCGATAAGTTTACCGAGCTGAACAAATTCCAGCTGGAAAACTCGGACGTGATCACCTACCACCACTACGGCTACATCGACCGGCATCAGGAGCTGATCCGCGACCTGCGCCAATACAACCGACCGCTGATCTGTACCGAATACATGGCCCGGAAGAACGGCAGCCTGTTTCAGACGATCATGCCGATGCTGAAGCAAGAGAACGTAGGGGCTATCAACTGGGGCTTTGTGGCGGGTAAGACCAACACCATCTTCGCCTGGGGAACGCCCGTACCCAGCGGGAAAGAGCCGGAGCTATGGTTCCACGACATCTACCGCCCCGACGGCACCCCCTTCAGTGGAAATGAAATCAGTACGATCAGGGCGCTGACCGGTAAGCAATAGAACCCGCCCCCGTTTGGACCAGAAACGCCCCGCCCCGATGCCCGGAACATGTATTAAGTCAGTTCAAAAATAGCGAGCTTTCATCTTAGCCCGTCAGAGTCTCCCCAGCGCAGCGTCGGTAAAGGTCGGTAGCAACCAGTACCGGTTAAAGCGAATAATACGTGAGGGCTTCGGCTTTTTTGGGAATGGCCTCGTAACTGGCCATCGTCTTGAGGTTGATCTCGATGGTGTTGGCAATGGTCGTTACGGGCGTATCGGTCGGTCGGCCTTCGAACGGGTCCTGAAGCTGGATGGCGCTCTTTTCGATCAGGATAAACGCCGAACCGATCAGCGTGACCAGCGGCACATCGAGGTAATACATATCGGCGTCGAAGCAAAAGGGCAATACAGCTGCGAAGAGGTAGATAAACACCTGCATATGGAAGGTATAGGTGCGCGGGAAAACCGTATTCTTTATCCGTTCGCAGCGACCCATCGAGTCGGTAAATTTGGTAAGTGTATCGCTGAGCTGCACCATCTGGTAATCCGTCAGCTGGCCCTCGGCGTAAAGCTCCCGGATCGATTCGCCATGGGCCAGTAACAGGGCGTTCGGCTTGTTATCGGACTCCATAATTCGTTTGGTAGCGGCCGGGCTGAGGAAGTTGGTCAGATGATCGGGAATGATGTGGCCCCGCAGCGCATCGCCCAGCACATAACACCACGCACAATGGCGGTTGACGAAGCTACTGACCAGATCGTGCCGGTCGGGACTGTCGGGCAGGTACATGATCAGCTGCCGAATAAAGCTTCGGCTATCGTTGACAATGGCGCCCCAGGCAATACGCGCTTCCCACCACCGATCATATGACTGGTTGGTACGGAACGCCAGCAATAGCGAAATACAGGTACCCAGCAGGGTCGGTATGGCAATCGGTACCGTCAGGGTCCACAAACCGAGCGAAAACTTGACCAGCACAACCACATTGGCAAACAAAAAAACCAGCAGGGCCTCCCGGCGTATTTCGCGCAGGAAAAACAATACAGGAATCCGACGATTCAGTAGCATAAATAACGTTTCGTTGAGTAAGTAAAGTCAAATCCAGACAGAGCCGAACCAGAACCGGCTGCTGGCCAACTACCAAGGCTGTTAGTCCCTGTCCTGTCGGAGCGCGGAACAATCGGTAAGAACCGGTTGAGCCGTGCCGGTACCTGTATAAACTACCCGAGCTGCGGATTGATTAGAGAATCTGACGCGACGGGATCGGGCAACAACGGTTATACATACGCTTGAACAAACTGCGCCGGATGTCCCTGATAACGCCGGTATCGAATGGGTTACTGTCGGTGGGCGGGGCGTATCTTATTCCACTAAGGGCAAATGATTATCTGCCAGTGCAGCAGAGAGCAAGTGCCAGCAAACTTGGTCGTTATGAATCGAGCAGCAAACCAACCTGGCGTATTCAGCAAAGGCCAACAAAAAAGGGTTACGGTCATTGCTGACGTAACCCTTTTTTTGGTGGGAGTTGACGGGTTCGAACCGCCGACCCTCTGCTTGTAAGGCAGATGCTCTGAACCAGCTGAGCTAAACTCCCTTTTCTTGTCCCGCCCGTTGTTGTCGTTTGGGAGTGCAAATATAGCAGGCTGCTGATTGGTTTTGCAAGTGATGACTCAAAAAAAGTTGAAAAAAATAGGCCCTGCCAGACGCAGGAGCCGCTAACGGGCTGAAAATAAGCCGGGCAGGTCAGCCAAAAAGGAATGAAGAAAATTGCGTTTATCCTGGAAAAAGGCTGTCCCATACAATAAGCCTTTTTGTATACTAAGACTTCAGGATTATTATAGTTGTAGGTTTGAGTAGTTATATCGAACCACGAGCCAATGACCTCAACCTCAACTAAAACTACCCGTAAAAAGAAAGCGCCCCCCGCAACGATCCTGGTCGTTGAAGATAACCCGGACCAGTGGGGGCTGATTCGGTGGGCGTTACAAAAGCAACTGCCTGAGGTAGAACCCGTCTGGCTGACTAATATAGCCCAAACCCTGGCCTACCTGGATGCCTGCTCCGCATCGGCCGAACAGTTTCCGAAACTGGTGCTGCTGGATCTGTACCTGCCCCGGCGCGACGACGGCTGGCAGTTGCTCGAACTGATAAAAACCCACCACACCTACCGACTGATGCCGGTCGTGATTATGAGCCATTCTGACCGGGCCGAAGATATCGAGGAGTCGTACGTGCATCGCGGTACCTCCTACATGGTGAAGCCAGTCGACTACCAGCAGTGGCTCGACTATTTTCAGGCGTTCCGGCGTTACTGGTGGCATGCGGTGGTGCTGCCTACCGGTCGCTAGGGTCTTCTACTCGAAATTCAGATACAGGGTAACGCTGTGCGTGGTAAGCCGGTTAATTCCCAGGCTGGCCGCGTTAGTGCCGGGTCGGTAGAGGTTCAGCAGCCCGTGGGAGAACCGCAGCTCGGGAGCCAGCTTGAAAAACTCGAAAAACTGCTCGAACCCAACCCCGTACTCCACCGCCAGGTCCATGGTGTTGGTGCTTAACCGGCTCGCGCCCTGATTTTCCCGCCGACGCACGTTGGTTTCAACACTGAACGCGCCCCCGGCCAGCAGATACATGCGGCTGTTGTTGCGCCGTTCTGATTTGTATTTGAGCAGCAGCGGAAAATCGAGCCAGGTCGACTCGCGGGTTTCGGTGCGGGAGGTGCCGCCGGGATAATCGTACTTGACTTCGCGGCTGAACAGCGATACCGAAGGTGTCAGGCGCAGATCCCACCGGTCGTCGAGAAAGGTGTTGACCACGAACCCGACCCGGAAACTGCCGGTGTTGGGCGAATAGATTCGATAGGCCGAATCCGACGTAACGAAGGCCGGGCTGTACCCCACGCTGAATCGGGTAACGGGCGCTGCGAAGAAAAAACCGTAATGAATGGTTTTGTCGTCGTAGCGCTCGAGGTGCTTGCGAACGTACTTGTAGCCCTGGGCGCGGGCCGACAGGCAGCAGGAACTAAGCAGCAGACAAACAATCAGCGCTTGTGGCCAATGTAAATTGATGCGACGCCGAACGTAAGCGGTATCCATTTCGTGTTGGTAAAACCGGCGGCTTCGTAGATGCGCAGGAAGTCGGGACCGTCGGGAAACGCCTGCACTGATTCGGGCAGGTACGTATAGGCCGACGCGTCTTTGCTCACCGCACGCCCGATGAGCGGCAGGATGGTTCGGGAGTAAAAACCGTAGAGTTGCTTAAACGGAAACTGGCGCGGGTTCGAGAACTCCAGCACAACGCACACCCCACCCGAACGGGTAACGCGGTACATGTCGGTCAGGCCTTTCAGCAGATTCTCGAAGTTACGCACACCAAATGCAACGATGACAGCATCGAAATCATTGTCTGGCAGCGGCAAACCTTCCGAATCGCCCGACCGCATCTCGATAATATGATCGACGCCCCGCTTACGCATCTTGTCGCGCCCTACCGACAGCATACCCTCCGAAATATCCATGCCCACAATTTTCTCGGGTTTTAAGGCCAGCGCTTCGAGGGCAAAATCGCCCGTGCCGGTCGCAATGTCGAGGATGCGTTTGGGTGGCTGGGAAGAGGCTTTCCGGAGTTCGCGGATGGCCCGTTTGCGCCACAGGATGTCGATACCACCACTCAGCACATGGTTGAGCAGATCATATTTGGGCGAGATGCTGTCAAACATCTCAGCCACCTGGTCGCGCTTGGAGGTGTCTTTGTCTTTGTAGGGTACAACGGCCATTGGCGTCAGTGAGCGAAAGTGTGTATGAACGAAAGGGCGAATCGCGTCCGGCTTTTTCGCTTTCTGACAAACCGGGCGTTTGGACGGAAAGTTTCGTGCCATCGGTTCGGGATTGCGTTTCCGCGCGGTTCTGCGTAGCTTTCCCATTGACTATACAACCAGAACACATGAATCTCTTTCTGCTTCCCCTTATCTCTTTCCTGGTTTACCTCGCCCCACCCGACAAAAACGTACACCGGATTCACCAGCGGGTGCTGACGCTCGATACCCATGCCGATGCGCCCATTATGATGCAGAAAGCAGGCTTCGACGTGGGCCAGCGCCACAACACCAAAGGCAGCGGCTCCCAGATCGACTTTCCCCGCATGAAAGAAGGCAATATGGATGCCATGTTTTTTGCGGTCTATACCTCGCAGGGCCCCCGCACGCCCGAAGGCCATGCCGAAGCCAAACGAAACGCTCTTAACCAGTTTGACCTGATTCATCAGGCGCTGAAAAAATACCCGAATCTGGCCGAACTGGCCACCACGCCCGAAGACGCCTACCGCATCGAGAAAGCGGGCAAACGCGCCGTGTTTATCGGGATGGAAAACGGCTACCCGGTCGGGCAGGACCTGTCGCTGCTGAAAACCTATTACGACCTGGGGTGCCGCTACATGACGCTGACCCACTTTGCCAACAACCTCATCGGCGACTCGTCTACCGATCCGGACGGGCCGATGTACGGTGGGCTGAGCGAGTTTGGCAAGAAGGTGGTGCCCGAAATGAACCGGCTCGGCATCCTGATCGACGTTTCACACGTGGCCGACAGTACGTTTTACGACGTGCTCGAACTGTCCAAAGCCCCTGTCATCGCATCGCACTCCAACAGCCGGGCCCTCTGCGATTTTCCGCGCAACATGACCGACGAGATGATTAAGGCCATTGCAGCCAAAGGCGGGGTGGTGCAGGTCAACTTCGTGAGCGATTACCTGAAAAAGCCGTCAGAAGCGCACCGGGCTGCCAAGACCAAGATCCGGATGGCGCGCGTAGGCAAAGTCGTTACGCCCGAGATGGAAGCCCGAATGACGGCCCTGAGCGATTCGGTAGCGAAAGCCTACGCGTCGGAGCGGGCGAGTCTGGCCGATATCGTCGATCATATCGATCATATCGTAAAGCTGGTCGGCATCGACCACGTCGGCATCGGCTCTGACTTCGACGGGGGCGGGGGCGTTAACGGGCTGGAAGACGTGAGCCAGATCGAAAACCTGACTGCCGAGCTGGTACGCCGGAACTACTCCGAGACAGACATCGCCAAAATCTGGGGGGGTAACCTGCTGCGCGTGCTGGGCCAGGCAAAGGTCAGGTAAGTCGGGTAGCTCCGCTCCATTAAAAAAAGCCGCAGCATCGACAGATACTGCGGCTTTTTGTGGGCCAGCCAGGACTCGAACCTGGGACTTACTGATTATGAGTCAGGCACTCTAACCAACTGAGTTACAAGCCCGTTGCTGGTCAATTGCTCAACGTCAGCGATGCAAATTTAAGCATTTTTAGGCAGAATTGTAGCGATGGGGCTGATTTTCGGCGATCCGTTGGTAAAAAATCGGCTAAATCCTGTTCGTCTGTCTACTACTTTTGCCGCATGGCAGCGCCCAACAAGAAAAAAATCCTGAACGACCCCGTTTATGGATTCATTACCATACCGACTGAACTGCTGTTCGACCTGGTCGAGCACCCGTATTTTCAGCGGCTTCGGCGTATCAAGCAGTTAGGCCTGTCGGAGTATGTCTATCCGGGGGCGCTGCACACCCGCTTCCATCACGCGCTGGGAGCCATGCACCTGATGGGGCAGGCCATGCAGACCCTGCAGAGCAAAGGGCACCGCATCAGCGATGCCGAGTGCGAAGCCGCGCAGATCGGTATTCTGCTCCACGACATTGGGCATGGGCCCTTCTCCCACGTGCTCGAATGCTGTTTGCTCGATAACGTGCCGCACGAAGAAATTTCGTTGCTGCTCATGCATGACCTGAATGAACAGATGGGCGGGCGGCTGTCGCTGGCGATTCGGATGTTTGAAGGCACCTACGAACGGCCTTTCTTTCACCAGCTCATGTCGAGCCAGCTCGATATGGACCGGATGGATTACCTCAACCGCGATGGCTATTATACGGGCGTAGCCGAAGGGGCTATTGGCGCCGAGCGTATCATCAAGATGCTCGACCTGGTCGACGATACGCTGGTGGTAGAGGCCAAAGGAATTCTGAGCGTCGAAAATTTCCTTAATGCCCGGCGGCTGATGTACTGGCAGGTGTATCTGCATAAAACGTCGATCTGCTGCGAGTCGATGCTGGTTCAGATCCTGCGCCGGGCGCGGTTCCTGGCCCGGCAGGGCGCGGCTATCTACGCTCCCGACACGTTCCGGCTGTTTCTGGCCAACAGCATCTCGCTCGCCGAATTCCGAACCGACCGCACCTACCTGAACGCTTTCACCCGGCTCGACGATTATGATGTCTGGTCGTGCGTGAAACAATGGGCTACCCACGACGACTGGATACTGGCCACCCTCTGCCAGATGCTGCTCGACCGGCGGTTGTTCAAAATCCTGCTGTCGACGGAGCCGTTTGCAGGAGCGCTGCTGACCGAGATCGAAGGCCAGCTGCGCGAGCAGGGCCTGTCTGACGATGCTCTGTCGTACTTCCTGGTAGAGGGTCAGGCCACCAATGCCGCCTACATGCCATCTGAGGAACGGATTAGTATAAAACTGAAATCGGGCCAGGTAATCGATATAGCCGATGCATCCGATTTGTCAAATATTCAGGTGCTGACCAATATTGTTCGGCGGTATTACGTTTGCTGGGCACGGAATCTGGCCTTCAACGAGGTTGAGAAGTAAGCGCCCGGCTGAAGCTCAGTGCGGGAAAGTGCAATTTGTTAATTACCTTAGCGGCCCAAATACCCGTTGAAACAGAGCGTTCCGGAACGGGCTTTATACGTATATGGAGTTTACAGTTAAGCAGATCGCTATGCTGCTGGATGGCGAGGTTGCCGGCAACGACAGTTTGGCAATCAGTAAGTTAGCCAAAATAGAGGAAGGGCAGCCAGGCGACATTTCGTTTCTGTCTAATCTCAAATACGAGCCACATCTCTATACGACCCGGGCTTCTGCGGTTATTGTTGACCGTTCGTTTCAGCCTAAACGCCCGGTATCGTCGGCTCTTATTTTTGTAGAAAATTCCTACTCTGCCTTTACCCGCCTTCTCGAAGAGTATCATAAGCAGATTAGTTTTGCCCGAATGGGGGTCGAAGAGCCGTCGTACGTGGGCGAAGGAACCCAGATCGGCGACCAGATCTACCGCGGAGCTTTCTCCTACATCGGCCGGAACTGCCAGATTGGAAAAAACGTCAAGATTTATCCACATACCTATGTGGGTAACAACGTGCGGATCGGTGATAACACCATTCTGCAGGCTGGCGTCCGGATCATGGACAACTGCGTAATCGGGAACTTCTGTGTGCTGCATCCCAACGTCGTTATCGGCAGCGAAGGCTTCGGCTTCGCGCCCCAGGCCGACGGTTCGTACAAGACCATACCGCAGCTGGGTAACGTCATTATCGAAGACTTCGTCAACATCGGCGCCGGCACTACCATCGACTGCGCCACGCTGGGGTCGACGATTATTCGCCAGGGGGTTAAGCTGGACAACCTGATCCAGATTGCCCATAACGTCGAAATTGGCCGGAATACTGTCATTGCTGCCCAAACGGGCATTGCCGGATCGACCAAAATCGGAGAAAATTGCGTTATAGCCGGACAGGTCGGCTTTGCCGGTCACCTGACCATTGCCAACAACACCAAAGTAGGCGCTCAGTCGGGCGTTGGTAAGAACATCACCGAAGAGGGGACCTCGCTGAACGGGTCGCACGCCTTCCTGCTGCGTGACAACATGCGCTCGCAGGCTATATTCCGCCGATTACCCGATCTTGACCGGCGGGTGAGTGAACTCGAGAAAAAGAACAATAAATAGTTTTCAGGTTTCGGGCATCGGTCCTGTTCGGGACTGAAGTCGACAAACGCATCCACTGAAAACGGAAACGCATGAATACCAAACAACAGACCATTCAGAAATCCATATCGGTATCGGGTGTGGGCCTGCATACGGGCGTCTCGGCTACGATGACGTTTCTGCCCGCGCCCACCAACCATGGGTATAAATTTCAGCGTGTCGACCTGCCCGGCCAGCCCATCGTGGATGCCGACGTAGATAACGTGGTAGACCTGTCGAGGGGAACGACCCTCGAACAAAGTGGTGCCCGGATCCATACCGTAGAACATACCCTGGCGGCTCTGGTTGGTTTACAGATCGATAACGTGCTGATTCAGCTGGATGGTCCCGAACCGCCCATCATGGATGGCTCGTCGATTCAGTTCATCGAAGCCCTGCGCAGCGCCGGTATCGAAGAGCAGAACGCCCAGCGTAACTACTTCGAAGTAAGCGAGTACGTCCACTACCGCAATGCCGAAAAAGACATCGAGCTGGCCGCCCTGCCGCTGGACGATTACCGGCTGACGGTTATGGTCGATTATAACTCGCGCGTAATCAGCAGCCAGCACGCCTATCTGAACGACATCAGCCAGTTTCCCGAACAGATCGCCAACTGCCGGACGTTCGTGTTCCTGCACGAGCTCGAAGCACTCTACAAGCAGAACCTGATCAAAGGGGGCGACCTCACCAATGCCATTGTCATTGTAGACCGCGAGGTCAACGATGGCGAACTGGATTACCTGGCCGACCTGCTGCACAAATCGAAGGTAGGCGTTAACAAGCGGGAAGGCATTCTGAACAACCTGGAGCTGCACTACCCCAACGAAATGGCCCGCCATAAACTGCTCGACATGGTGGGCGATCTGGCGCTGATCGGCCGGCCCATCAAAGCGCAGATTCTGGCGGCCCGGCCCGGTCATGCGGCCAACGTTGCCTTCGCTAAAAAAATAAAAAAACTGATGCTCAAAAACGCGGCTAATCAGGTGCCTAAGTACGATGCTACCCAGCCGCCGGTTCTGGACATCAACCGAATTTCGCAGTTGCTGCCCCACCGCTATCCGTTTCAGATGATCGATAAAATCATCGCGCTGGATGAGAATAGCGTGGTTGGTATCAAAAATGTAACCATGAACGAGCCGTTCTTCCCAGGCCATTTTCCGGGAAACCCAGTCATGCCGGGGGTAATGCAGCTGGAAGCAATGGCTCAGACGGGTGGTATTCTGGTGCTCAGCACGGTACCGGATCCTGAAAATTACTGGCCCTTCCTGGTCGGTATCGAAAATTGCCGGTTTCGGCGCAACGTTCTGCCGGGCGATACCGTAATCTTTCGGTGTGAGTTCACCACACCCATGAAACGGGGTATCGTGAAAATGCAGGGCCGGGGGTATGTCAACAACCAGCTGGTTTGCGAAGCCGACATGATTGCCAGTCTGGTTAAAAAGAAATGATGAATGATGAATGATACCTGATGAGGAGCCATATCGCTGGTTTTCATCACGCTGCCCGGCTGGGCAAATCATTCGTTGAGGTTCCGACGGGTTCCCCTATCATTCATCGTTTATCATTCATCATTAGAAGAACATGATTCAACCATTAGCGTACATACACCCCGAAGCCAAGATTGCGCACAATGTGGTGATTGAGCCGTTTGCTATTATTCACAAGGATGTTGAAATTGGGGAGGGGACGTGGATTGGTTCGCACGCGGTTATCAACGAAGGGGCCCGTATTGGCCGTAACTGCCGAATTTATCCGGGCGCGGTCATCTCGTCCATTCCACAGGATCTCAAGTTCAGAAACGAGTACACGCGGACGTTCATTGGCGACAACACAACCATTCGTGAATACGCCACCATCAGCCGCGGTACCGAAGAACACTGGAAAACGGAGATCGGCGCCAACTGCCTCATCATGGCCTACGCGCACGTAGCCCACGACTGCCGCATTGGCAATCACTGCATTCTGACCAACAACGTTCAGATGGCCGGCCACGTGTACATGGGCGACTGGGCCATTATCGGTGGGTCGAGTTCGGTACTTCAGTTCACGAAAATCGGTGCACACGCTATGATTTCGGGCGGGTCGCTGGTCCGGAAAGATGTGCCGCCCTACACGAAAGCCGCTCGCGAGCCGCTGTCCTATACGGGCATCAACTCGATTGGCCTCCGTCGGCGTGGGTTCGACAATGACCGGATCAACGAAATCCAGGAAATATACCGCTACATCTACCTGCGTGGCCTGAACAACGCCGATGCGCTAACGCAGATCGAACTCGAATTGCCGCCATCGGATGAGCGCGACGAGATCGTTAATTTCATCCGTTCGTCCGAGCGGGGCATCATGAAAGGACCGACCTCATCGGGTACCGAACGCGAGTAAAGCATACCAAAACTACAACGAATGGATAGAGACGCTACCCGGCGATCGCTGTCCATTCTTTATTTCACCACTACCGTGGTAACGGCCACCGTGGAGCAGAACTATGGTGTGGTGTCGTAGAGACGCAACCGCAACGGCGGCCCGGCCTTTGCGTCTCCTATCCGGATGGTATCGCGTCTCCTATCCGGATGGCATTGCTGTCGCATAAGTGGTCCGTGAGGACACGGACCACGGTGAGACTAAAATAAACGACATAACAGTCGAATTATGGTAATCAAAGCGGACCAGGTTGGGAAAAAATACCGGAAAGAGTGGATCTTTCGGCGGGTCGATCTGACGTTTACGGCCGGAACGAGCTATACGTTCGTTGGCCCGAACGGAAGCGGGAAATCGACGCTGCTGCAGCTGCTGGCCGGTAGTCTGCCCATGACCGAAGGGAAGCTTACCTATAGCCTCAACGGAAAAGACCTGGACCCCGACAACTGGTTCCGGCATGTCAGCCTGGCTGCCCCGTATCTGGAGCTGATCGAGGAGCTGACGCTGGATGAGCTGCTGCAGTTTCACCAGACGTTTAAGCCGTTCAAGGCGGGCCTGACGACAGAAATGGTAGCTGATCGGCTGCTGCTTAGCCACGCCCGCCACAAAGAAGTCAAGTATTTCTCGTCGGGGATGAAACAGCGGGTCAAACTCGGCCTGGCGTTCTTCTCCGACTCGCCGGTCGTAATCCTCGACGAACCGACGGCCAACCTCGACCGGCAGGGGGCGGCCTGGTACCACGAACAGGTACGCCAGCTTGGCCCCACCCAACTCCTGATTATAGGCTCCAACATTCCTGACGAATACGATTTCTGTCCGAACGTTATGGATGTAATGCGCTGGAAATAAGTTGCGTTGATGGTTTGTCCTGGGTCCAGCTGTAGCCTTTGCCTATGTTGTTACTTCATGGATAAGCGACTACTTGCCTAACTATTTAGAGGTGGGCTTGTTTGTAAAGCAAACACACAGGATCATGGAACATTCACTGGCTGGAAAAACAGCGCTCGTTACGGGAGCCGCTTCGGGTATCGGGAAAGCCATTGCCCTGCTTTATGGACAACACGGTGCGAACGTACTGGTATCGGATATCGATGCCGAAAAGGGGCAGGTTGTCGTCGAACAGATCAAAGGAATGGACGTGCAGGCGCATTTCGTGCTGGCCGACGTAGGTGACCCCGCCGAGTGCCAGCGGCTGGTGACCGAAGCCGTTAATCGCTATGGCAAACTGGATATTGCCTGCAATAACGCCGGTATTGGGGGTGAGCTGAACAAGACCGCCGACTACAGCCTGGAGGGCTGGCAGAAGATCATCAATATTAACCTGAACAGCGTTTTTTACTGCCTCAAATACCAGCTGGCGCAGATGGCTAAGCAGGGCAGTGGGGTTGTCGTCAACATGGCCTCTATTCTGGGTCAAGTCGGTACGCCTAACTCGCCGGGTTATGTAGCTGCCAAACACGGTGTCGTGGGACTGACCAAGACCGCGGCCCTTGAATACGCAGCATCCGGCATTCGGGTCAACGCCGTTGGCCCGGCCTACATCGATACCCCCTTGTTATCGGTACTGCCCGCCGAAGCCCGGGAGCAACTCATCAGTATGCATCCCATCGGTCGGCTGGGTAAGTCGGAGGAGGTCGCTGAACTGGTTATCTGGCTCTCGTCCGATAAAGCCTCTTTTGTAACGGGTTCGTACTACCCGGTCGATGGCGGTTACCTGGCGCAGTAATAAACTGACAATAGAGATGGGGCTGGCCCCGCAGATAATCTGCGGGGCCAGCCCTGTTGCTTAGGCGTCGTTTCGCAATACCTCCAGGGGCGGCCGAACCAGCACTTCGCGACTGTTGAAGACACCGATCAGGATGGTCAGCGTGGTTACCACGGCGGCTACGATAGCCAGTGGGGCAAGATCAGGACGGAAGGTTACCTCGAACACAAACTGCGCCAGCGCCCAGGTGCCCAGCAGCGAGAGCAGGATACCGGCCAGAGCGGCCAGCATGCCCAGCAACCCGTATTCCAGCGCCGTTATCCGCAGAATCTGGTTTCGGCTGGCGCCGAGGGTTCGAAGCAGCACGCTTTCGCGCAGGCGCTGGTATTTGCTGATGATAACCGAGCTGGCCAGCACCAGCAGGCCCGTCAGGATGCTGAACAGGGCCATGAACCGAATAACGAACGAAATCTGATCGAGAATTTCGTCGATCGTCTTCAGGACAAGTCCCAGATCGATGGCCGAGACGTTGGGAAACCGACTGACCAGCTCCCGCTGCAACACGGCCGACACCTCGTTACTCGGAACCCGGGTCATCAGGACATGGAACTGCGGAGCCTGTTCGAGTACGCCCGACGGAAAGACAACCAGAAAATTAGGCTGTACCCGGTTCCATTCCACCTCGCGGGTGCCGCCCACGATGGTCTGAACAGGTGCTCCCTGCACGTTGAACGTCAGTGTATCACCAATTTTCAGGTGCATGCGGTCGAGGTAGGCTTTCTCAAATGAAATATACGGAAGACCATTGGCCTGATAGGGTACCTTCCCGGCGGTCAGCTTCTCCGACGAGATCAGTGAATCGCGGTAAGTCACCCGGTACTCGCGCATCATGGCCCAGTCTGGTATTTTCAGGCTGGTGTCTTTCCGAATGGCTTCGGGAGTAAGGCCGTTGATGGTGGCGAGCCGCATGGTTACTACGGGAACCTGCTCCAGCACGGGCAGCTTCTGCTGGGCCACCAGCGAACGAACGCCGGCCAGTTGTTCATTCTGTATGTCGAACAGCACCATATTCGGCTGCTTGCCACTAGCCGACAGCTCGACCCGGTTCAGCAGGAGTCCCTGGGTCAGGTAGAGCGTGGAGATCAGGAAAGCGCCCAGCCCCACGGCCGTGACCAGAATCAGGGTCTGGTTATTGGGGCGGTACAGGTTGGCCAGACTTTGCCGCCAGGTATAACTCCACGAAGCCGGGAAGAACCGCCGAACGAGCCAGATCAGGCCCAGGCCCAGGCCCGTCAGTGCACCGAAGGCTACGGCCATACCGCCCGTAAAGCCGAGCGCCAGGGTAAGACTACGGGTTTGCCAGTAGGAGAAGCCAACGATAAAGCCCAGCACCAGCAGGTACACCAGCCACCGCAGCGGGTCGCGCCCCGACAGGTCATCTTCGTAGCTGGTACGCAGCGTACGCAGGGGCGATACGTTCCGGATGGCCAGCAGCGGCAACAGCGAGAACAGGACCGAAATGAGCAGACCTGTGCCGATGCCACTCGCAATGGCGACCCCCGACAGGCTCGTCTCGACCGCCACCGGCAGAAAATCGCTGAACACCCGCGGCAGTACAAGCTGTACGGCTGAGCCCAGTACCGCACCGATCGCGGCTCCCAGCAGACCCATCAGGGCGGTCTGGATGAGGTAGATCAGCAGGGCCTGCCGACCGCTGGCCCCGAGAGTCCGCAGGATGGCTACGGAAGCTATCTTTTCTTTGACGTACAACTGCACTGCACTCGCTACCCCTACGCAGCCCAGCAGCAGGGCTACAAAGGCTACCAGGCTGAGGTATTTGGTCAGGTCAGCAAAGGAGCGGCCGGTTTGCTGCTTACGCGCCGTTACGGTATCGTAGTTGACGCCTTCCTTGTCCAGACGGCCCGAAATGGTTTTGATGTACGCACCAACGTCGGTAGTGGTCGGAAACTGGTAGTAGTATTTATAGGCAATCCGGCTACCGCGCTGCAGCAGGCCTGTCTGGTTCAGGTACTTGTTGGGAATAAAAACGGTAGGAGCTACGGTCGTAGTGATGGCCGCCTGACCGGGGGTTTTCAGCACGCGGCCAGCGATCAGGAAAGAAAGGGTGCCGACCCGAACCGAGTCGCCGGGTTGGGCGCCCAGCTGAACCAGCAGGGCATCGTCGACCAGGGCTACACGGCCGCTGGCCTGCCGAAACGTCTGAACGGCCGCCAGCGGCTCTACTTCCCAGGTACCATAAAATGGAAACCCGCCTTCGAGTCCCTTGACCTGCGCCAGCCGTACCCCGCCCGTTTTCGGGATGGAGACCAGCGAGGGGAACGACACTTCGTACGAGCGGCTGCGCCCCATGGTCCGGGCCAGCTGCACCGTTCGGCGCGAAGGCGTACGTGTCCACGACAGGGTCAGGTCGGCGCCCAGCAGTTCACGGGCCTGCCCGTCGATGCTGCGCGCCAGGTTGTCGCCAAAGGAGTTGATGGCTACCAGGGCGGCAATACCGAGTACAATGGCCGACATGAAAAGCAGCAAACGCTGTCGGCTCCGGCGGCTGTCGCGCCAGGCCATTCGGAAGAGCCAGCTCGTTCCAGAGCGGGGACGAGGTACAGGCCGAATGCGGGGGGAGTCCATTTTTAATGAGTGATTGAGTGAATAGGTGAATTAGCGGGCTACCGGGTGGTAAATCACTCAATCACTCATTCACGAATTGATCGACAACGGCTCCGCCCCGGATGCGGATGACGCGCTGGGTGCGGGCGGCCAGTTCGAGGTCGTGGGTAACGAGAACGAGCGTCGTGCCGGCTTCGCGGTTGAGCTCGAAGAGCAGGTCCACTACCGTTTCGCTGGTGTCGGCGTCGAGGTTGCCGGTGGGTTCGTCGGCGAAGAGCAGTTTGGGCCGGTTGGCAAAGGCGCGTGCCAGCGACACCCGCTGCTGTTCACCGCCCGAAAGCTGGGTAGGGTAGTGGTGACCGCGCTGGCCCAGCCCAACCCGGTCGAGCAGGGCCTGGGCGGCCTTCTGCGCTCCGCGTTCGCCCCGCAGTTCGAGCGGCACCATTACGTTCTCGAGAGCAGTCAGCGTCGGCAACAGCTGAAAATTCTGAAAAATAAAGCCTACATGCTCATTCCGGACGGCGGCCCGCTGGTCTTCGCTGAGGGTATCGAGCCGGATGTCGTTCAGATATACACTGCCCGACGAGGCCCGGTCCAGACCGGCACACAAACCGAGCAGGGTCGTTTTACCACTGCCCGATGGCCCTACAATAGAAAACGTATCGCCCGGTTCGAGGGTAAAGTTTACCCCGTGTAAAACCGTCAGGTCACGGCCTCCGCTCCGGTACGTTTTGGTGAGATTTTCGACGTGCAGAATGCTCATGGAACAAAGAGCTAGTGTTTATTGATTACACACAAAGGCACCGGGAACGTAACGCTTCTGCTGAATTTCGCTGCGTTCTCGGTGCCTCTGTGTGTAATCAAAACCGAATACATTCCTATGAAGTTCTTGAGAACGAGGCAAACCCTGGCTTCTGTGACAAGCGGTCTGATACTAGGCGTAGCGGTTTGGGGCTGTGGGTCGTCGGATAAAAAAGACAATACCGCTACTGCCCCGCCCACGACGAACGCGCCCGCAGCGACGACGGCTGCGGCTCCCTCAGCTAAGCGCGTCATTCTCTTCTACGGCAACAGTCTCACGGCCGGGTACGGGGTAGAGCCATCGCAGGCGTTTCCGGCCCTGATTGGTCAGAAGATCGACTCGCTCGGGTTAAACTACCAGGTTGTCAACGCCGGGCTCAGTGGCGAAACCACCGCCGGGGGCAAGAGCCGGATCGGCTGGGTCATGCGTCAGCCCGTTTCGGTATTCGTGCTCGAACTGGGGGGCAACGACGGTCTGCGCGGCCTGCCGCTCAGCTCGACCCGTCAGAACCTGCAGGCCATCATGGATACTGTCCGGCGCAAAAGCCCCGATGCAACGATCGTACTGGCCGGTATGCAGATCCCGCCGAACATGGGCGCCGACTATACCCGCGAGTTTAGAGATCTGTTCAAAGAGCTGGCCGACCGGAACAAGGCGGTGCTGATCCCGTTTCTGCTCGAAGGCGTAGGGGGCGTGCCGAAGCTGAACCAGCCCGACGGCATCCATCCAACCCCCGCCGGTCATAAGATCGTGGCCAGTACGGTCTGGGGTATTCTGGAACCGGTATTGCGAAAAGAAGTTCAATAAAACAGGCCGGGGCCCGTCAGCTGATGGGCCCCGGCCTGTTTTTAGAAGGGATACCCCACGCCTATGTTGAAGACCAGGTTCTGTTTGCGCCAGTTGCTGTCGCGCAGGTTGATCTGGTTAATGACCCATTCGCTGCCGTCGACCTTATACGGTTTGCGCAGCGGGGTGGCCAGGTCCAGCCGAATCAGGAAGTACGACAGATCGATCCGGATACCGGCTCCGGTACCGATAGCTACCTGCTCATAAAACTGTTTGGTGAACTGGGCTTCCGGACCAAATACGTTGATGGCGTAGTAAGACCAGATATTACCGGCGTCGACAAATACGGCGCCCTCTATGTACTTGTTGAATTTCAGCCGCAGCTCCGTATTGGCTTCCAGCCGGATATCGCCCCCGCCGTCCTGGGTGATGAGCACGTTCTGCAGGGTATCGCGGGTGAACAGACCGGGGCCGATGGCGCGGGGCCGAAAGGCGCGGATGCTGTTGCTGCCGCCCACAAAATACTGACGGATCAATGGCAGCGACATATCCCGCGAGTTTCCGTAGGGCAGGCCGACGCCCACAAAAAGCCGGTTGGCCCAGGTCAGGTTCGAGCCCAGCCGCCGGTAAACCCGGGCGTCGGCATCGAAACGGACGTACTGGGCGAAGGGAACGTTGAAAATAACCTTATCGCCGTTTTCGTCGCGCTTGTTGAACAGCAGATTGGCCAGGTTACCCGCCACTTCGACGTTGGAGGTCAGCCGGAAGGTAGTAGGCGAAACCGTACGGGGTGACGAGTTGTAGTTAAACGTGTAGAGCGAACTCAGGATGAGCTGTTTGGATCGTTGTATGTTAACCAGCTGCCGGAAAATAAAGGGATTTTCGACGGCCGAGTCGATAAAGGCCTGGCTGATGTTGGAAGGCAGCACGTAGGTGGCATTGAACGGCTGAAACGAATGCTCAATCTGCTGGTTCTGCCGCCAGGAGTAGCCAAAGGTGGTCTGAAACGAATTAAGGCTGTAGAGGTTGCCGCGGATAATGGTCTGATACCCGAGGGTGACGTTTGTTTTGGGCAGGGCCCGCTGGCGCTCATCCTGACGAAACCGGATGGGGCTGACCAGCCGCGGAAAACTCAGCAGTGCTTCGAGGCCGTAGCGGTAGTTCGTGATGCCCTGATTGCCCGCGTTGACCTGAAATTCGATACCGGCGTTGGCGTTGATGGTCAGGAGTTCGGCCCGTTTGAGGGCGTTGCGGTTGCGCCAGCTCAGCGTAAGCTGCGAGCCAGTGAAGTTATTGGAGCGCGAGGTGCCGTCTATTTCGAGCCGAACGGATTTGGTCGGGTAGGGTGTCAGGTAATAATGAACGTCGAGAACGGCCGAGTCGCCCTGCTGGTCGGGGTCGAAGCGGTTTCGGACAAACTTGAACGCGCCGACGTTTACGAACCGCGACAGCGTCAGGTCCTGCGCCCGGCTATTATAGCGTTTGCCCGGCAGTACGGTTACGATATCGCGAAACAGCTTGGGGTTGAAGTGATCGGTCGAGTCGACAACATTGAACCGATTTTCGGGGGTCTGGTAGGCCTGCTGCCGGTTCGTGTCGCGCTGAGCCGTTGACAGGTTGTAGTTCGGGTAGATGAAGACGTTCCGGATCGAGTAGGGCACGCCGGCCGCAGCGGGCATCTCCGGCTTGATGTACATGTACAAGTCAGTCCGGTGAGCAGCCGAGTCGTTGTCGGCCAGGGCGGCTACGTAATCGGGCAGGAAGTAATAAAACCCGTGCTGTTTCATGTACTGACCGATGCGCTCCCGCTCCAGTTTGATGGCGTCGAGTCGGTACGGAATGCCTTTTTTGAGTAGCGTCCGGCGGGCCGATGTCATAAAATTCCGGCGCGCGCTGGTGTCGCTCAGCGCCAGCGAGTCGAACACGAAGGCCACCGAATCAATGTAAAAACGGGGCTTCAGCTGCACCGTATAAACCCCTCTGGCTTTGTAACCTTCTTCTTTCAGTTCGCCCGTTACCTGCGAGTCGAAATAACCTTCGTTCTGCATCCGGGCTTCCCAGACGGGAATACTCGACGAAATAGCCTTGGCACTCGCGAAGACCGGCTCCTGCCCGAATTTCCGGCGGAACCAGGCTCTGAATCCGTTCTTGCTGCGGGGTTCGCCGAAGAGGTAATAAGCCGCTACTTTCCAGGGGTACCCGAAGAGCTGTTTGTTAGGTCGGGGCCGGGCCAGCGCCGTCAGTTGCTCTTCCATCGCATCCTGTTCCGACTCGGGCACGGTGGAGTCGGCCTGCATCACAATATCGGTGCCCATGTACAGCCGTTCGTTGGGCGGTAGCCGCTTCGCCACGTTACAGGCGTTCAGGGTAATCAGCAACAGCACAAACAAGGCCGGACCCCTGTAGGGCCAGATACTGGCTCGATCTATGGTGAGGAAACTCATTTTCATATACGTCAATTCAGGGCGGCACCGGGCGACCGGCGGAAGATGTCGGAGAAGGTGTCATAATCGACCGTAATGATAAAGCCAATGCCCGTTTCGATCACGTACCCATCCAGTACCGCCTGGTAATCGTTACGGCGGTAGCCGCGCAGTACATAGCGTCCATCGCGCGTAATGGTGTAGTTTACCGACAGGTTGTCAAACACTTCGTTCGGATTGCGGGTGGCGCTCTGGGCCGCGTTTTCGAGTACGAAGTTACGACCCACCGACACCGTAATCCGACCTTCCAGGAAACTTCGCGACAGCCCCACGTTCAGGTCGGTGCGGGCGCCGTTGGTCAGACCGCCCGTATTGGCACTGCCCGTTTGCGAGAGCAGGTCGAGGTCAACGTCGAAGCCTTTCAGTACGCCTGAAGCCAGTCGGCCCAGCTGCTCGGACAGGAGTTTGCTGACACTGTTTCGCGCTACACCTTCGGCCTGGGTGTCGAGCCCGCCCGCTGAGCCACCCGAGAAAAAGTCGGAGGTGTTTTCGGGCAGGAACCGGTTCAGAATCAGCAGCGCGAATACCTGCTTGTTGATCTGCGACTGATCCTGCCGCAACGTCTTCAGCTTGTTCTCGATCGTGGTGGCAAAGGGACTGCTGGCTGCGCTGTTGCTGCCGTCTTCAATTTCGGGCAGGCGGATGTCAAAGTCCAGTTTGGGCCGGGCCAGGTTGTCGCTGATCGATAGGGCCACCTGAAACGGTAGTTTCCGCTTGATGGCGTTGGCATCGACCGTTGTCGATTCGTTCCCGATCAGATCCGCGGGCGATACGGCCACGTCGTAGAGCGCGGTCATGTTGATATCGGCCCGGAGTGGATCGCCGGAGAAGTTGATATAACCGCCTTTCTGAATTTTGAACTGCCGTTTCAGTACTTGGTAAGTCAGCGAGTATTCGCCTTCGGTAACGTCATAGCGGCCTAACACCGTGATCTCACCGGCCGCGTTGACGCCCACGTTGAGCCGGGCATTGCCACGGGCGCGCAGGTAGTCGCCGTTCAGTTCATCGACCACAATGGTCAGCTCCGACTTTTCGTCGGCCTCCAGATCGAGCGAAATCGTTGAGTTGCTCAGCTCGTCGAAGGCCAGCCGTTTCGTGGTTGTCGAGTCGGTTTTAGGGCGATAGATGTATTTTTTCAGCGCCAGCGAGTCGTTGTGGCTGATGAACGTAACGATGCCGTTGGCTTCGTTAACATCGACCGATTCGTCGGGCAAAACCAGCGAGATTTTGCTGCCATCGTCGAGCCGTACTTTCCCATTGATCGATGCATTGGACCCTGCTCCCTTGATTCGCAGATCGGCCGTAACGGCGGCCTGGCCGTAGGCGTAATCGTTGTCTTTCCGGGCTGCGTTCAGGACCTGGAACTGGTTGGCCCGCACGCGCAGGTTATAGGCTGCGTTGGGCAGGTTCTTCAGAACCACTGTACCGTCGGTGGTCAGGGTGCGGCCCAGCGTATCGCGTACGTTGAAGTCGTTAAGGGTAATGGTCTGGCCTCTGAACGACAACTGCTCCTGGTCAATGCGGTAGGTCGCGTTCAGCTGCTTGATGTTAAACGCAACCGAGTCGAAGGCCACGCGCCCATTGGTTTGCGGATCGGTCAGCGATCCGGCCACGGTAAATTCACCCGTCAGTTTGCCCCGGGCCTGCCGAAGCTCGCCGAAACTAAAGGCTTCGATGGTGCGGGCGTCCAGTCGTTTCAGGGTAACGGCCAGGTCGAGAGCCGCTTTGGGATCTTCCGGGTTGTAAAAACCGCTGACGGTAGCGTCGTTGTAGGGCCCGGCCAGCACCGTGTTGACGTTAATCCGGCCGTCCGAATTGTTGCTGAAGCGGGCCGTCAGGTTACCGATCGGCTTCTGCATCACCTCCAGGCTGTCGACGTAGATCGAGCCGATGAACGACAGCTGATTGTCTTCGCCCAGGTAGTCGCGCACTACCACTGTGCCGTTCAGCTCGCCCGCAACCAGGGTGGTATCCTGCTGCGCCAGCCGCGCCAGATACCCCAGCTCCACGGCTCGGGTGGTAATACGAATGGGCGCGTTGCCGTAGGGTTCGGTGCTGCTGACCTCCAGCGATTGCGGACCCGAGTCGAGCCGCAGGCGGTTGATCAGCACGCCGTCGTTTCCGTACTGCGCGAAGCCGCTGGTATCGGTATCCCAGCGCTCGTAGTTGGTGAGCAGGCCTCTGGGCGCAAACTGAAACCGGTAGTTCTTGTCGACAATGCTGAGCGTACCGGCCAGCCCAAACCGGTCTTTATCGACCGAGTCTTTGTTGACTACGGCAAACCGGAGCCGGTTGTTGGCGGCCGTTCCGGTAATGTCGGTTTCGCGCAGCGTCAGGCCGTCGTACAGAATCCCGTTGATGGTCCCGTTCAGGCTCAACTCGTTGTTAACAGCCTGCATAGCCAGGGTGGCGCCCTGTATGGTGGTCGTATCGTAGACGATGGTACCCGTCCGGATCGTGGCCGACAGGGTGGTGTCGCGTGTTGAGCCGGTCAGGCTACCGGCCGGGTTGGCGTTGTCGAGGTAAGCCGTTAGCTGAACCGTGTCGAGCCGGGTCAGGGCCGGTACGAACGCCTGGAAAAGCGGGTTCTGGTACGCTTTGAGACCGACCTGGAACGCGTAGGGGGGCGGAATGTTTTTGTACGTCAGATCCGGGATCGCGATGTACCGGCTGATCTCACTGGCTACAATATCATACAGCTGGGCGTACTCAAACTGACCGTTTAGGGTTAGCCGGGCGCCCGGCACCTGAGCCAGCACCCGCTTCGTAGTGCCGTTGGCTGCCAGCCGGGCGTAGAGCGAATCGACAGGGTAACTCTTTCCGTTCAGCGTGATCACCGCGTCGGCGGCTTCGACCGTACCCACCGGCCGGACCGGGTCCGTGGAGGCCATATCGAGAATAATCCGGCCTTTGACCGACAGCGGGTCGCTGTACAACTTGAGCGGTTGCAGGTTCAGTTCGTTAATGACGGCCTGGCCGGTTACGCTCGGAAAGCCAGCCTCCGGCGCGGTCAGGTTCTTCAGACCTACTTTCATATCCAGGTTCAGGCTGGCGTTCGGGTCGCGGAGCGTACCGACGATATCGAGCAGGCCGTTGGCCAGCCGGCCTTCGGCAATGAGGTTCTGGTAGCGGTAGCCGGTCAGCTCGGCCGACTGGACGTTGACATCGAAACGAGTCGTCAGGGTGTTGACGTCGATCCCCCGGCCATCTACCGTAGCGCGTCCGGTCAGTTTGCCGACGGTACCGGTTTGTTTGGTCCACTTGCCCGCGTCGAAGTCCCGCAGGTCGAGGGTGCCTTTGTAAGTCTGGTTTTTTCCGGTCACGAACCCGGCCAGTCGCCCGTCGAACGCAGCTGATCCCCAGTCGGTTCGCAGATTGGCGTCGATAATCAAATCGTTCAGCTGTCCCTGTAGCCGCCCCGTCAGGTCAAAATCCGGCGGCAGGTCGATACTGGCCGGAATCGACCCTTTGGGCGCCAGCTGGTTGATATCGGCCAGGCGGGTCGTAGCCTCCCGAATGGTCAGGTCAACGCCCAGCCGTTCGGGGTCGGTTACGTTGGTTAGCCGGCCGCCCATCCGCAGGTGCGTTCCCGACAGCATGTCGAGATCGAAGCGGGGCAGGTTGAGGGCCGCCAGCGTTCCGGTTGCCTGCGCGTTGGCCACGAATACGCCCTTCGGGTTGCCGGCAAAGGGAGGAGTATCGGCCAGAAAAGGCGCCAGTTGCAGCACATCGGCTACGGACAGGCGACTCTGACGCAGGTTGACCCGCACCTGTACCCGGTTGGCAAAGCGCGGTATACTCAACTGGCCAAGCGAGTCGTAGCGCAGTATGAGCTGGTCGCGCAGCAGCGAGGTAGGCGTCTTGATAAGCAGGTTGGTAATCTGGGTAGTTCGGTCGGTGTAGAGCAGGTTGCCGCTCAACTGCTGCAGGGTAAACCCGCTCGACGCCCGGAACCGGCCGTTCCGAAGCTGCCCGCTGATCCGTTGCCCGCGGGCGCCCTGATCTTCGTACACCAGCGCCTGCCCGTCGATGCCTAGGTTCTGGAGGTCGAGGTGGCCGTAGTCGAGTCCCTTTTGCTGTCGGGGGGCCGTCTCGTCGTCATAACGGATTCGGTTGTTGGCCAGCCGAACGGTACCCAGTCGGGCAAACCAGCCGGGTGCCCCCGAGCTTGTGGTAGCCGTGGGTGGGGTAGTAGTGGCTTTTTTGGTCGGTTTAGTCAGGCGGGCGGCAATGTCTCCATTCTCCAGAGCGAGCGAGCGGATGCCGATCTTCTGGCCATTCAGATAAAAATAATCTGTCTCCATGGCCAGCCGCCCCACTTTCCCCTTCGTGCTGAAGTCGGCGGTTTCGACGCGTACATCCCACTGAGCGCGGTTGACGGTCCATTTTCCCAGGCCAATATCGAGCGAGTCGGCCGGATCGGATGCCGGGCTATCGGGCGTGGGTAGCCCGTTGTAAAGCCGCGTGTAGGCGTTGAGTCCGTCAATGGCTACGTTTTCCAGATGGTACTGGGAGGTATAGACGTCGGTCTTGACGAAGTTGGCCCGCAGGCTGTCGACATACGCGTTCACATCGGCGCCGACCACATCGTCGCGGTATTTGATCCGAACATCCTTCAGCGAAATACCCGTCAGGTTGATCGCCATTGGGGTGGCAGCGGTATCGGCGGGTTCGGGCGCGGTGCTGGTGTCGAAGGCGTTGATGAGGTACTGGAAATTAAAGGTCGTGTCGGGCAGGGTGCGGCTAATGGTCAGGCGTATACGTTCCAGCTCGATCTGGTTGATAGCTGCCTTGTTGTCGAACACCAAGCCCCACATGTCGAGGTCGACGCGCATACGGCCTCCGTCGAGCAGCGTGTCGCCCTGTGGTGTCTTGAAGAAGACATTCTCCAGCTCGATGTAGTCGGGAATGCTGTAGCGGACGCGGCCGATACGGAACGGCGACTTGATTTTTCCGGCCAGATAGCTGTTGACTTGCTTGGTAACGAGCTGCTGGCCCCAGGGTGTCGTGGCTACCAACGCCAAAAAGCCCACGAGCAGGAGCACGAGGGCGAGCAGACCAAGCAGAACACGGACAAGTACTTTAGTGGCAGACATGCGTTAGATTTCCGATTGGCCAAAAACAGCCTGACGGTGTGTTGACGCAACATAACTTTTTCTGTTAACGCACACAACCGCTAATATGTTACTAACTCCAGCAAGCCGCGGGCCGGCCTTCTTCAGCGGCTGACACCCCCGCCGGGCCTAAATCCGCTTACCGTTGGCTCAATCGAAGGGGTATGTTCAGGCCGTCTGTTTGCTCAAATGGCTACCAGGCCGACCAATCAGCGAACAATCTAAACGAACACTGCTATGTTCATGCCATTTCGGGTTTCGCTGGCCGTTCCAGCCTTGTGTCTGCTGATCCTGGGCAGCTGTACGAAAGACGAGGTCGACCCAGCCAGAGGATTTTCTGCCAGTATTCAGTCCATTATTACGCAGGATGACATCGAAAAGCTGCGTCAGCGCGGCATGCCCATTCACGAAGGCACCGTGCCACCCACTATTGAAGGAATATACATGTCGGCTCCGCATGAGCTGGTCAGTCCCTACGGCCCTGACGATACCTTCAAGCCGGGCGATGCGTTTTCCGATCTGATCCTTCGCTTTTCGGAGCAGACCAGTACCGACCAGCGGGCCAAAGTAGAACTGAAAACAGGCAACTCGACCGGCGCGGGGCAGGGGGGCTTCATTGCCGGAAACGGGACTCAGTTCACGTTTTTTGCCGAAATCGACCTGAAATCAGGGGCTGCCACGGCCAAACAGATCCGGATTTTCTCGGGCGAGATAACCAGCGACGGTATCCGGAACCTGTACACCACCCTGTACATGAAGAGTAAAAACGACCCCGGCGACGAGCTGATTCCGGTCGGCACGTCCCGCATTATTAAAGATGGCGATGGGCTGGCCAGCAAACGAACCGCTTTCCGCGCCGGGGCCGATACGGTTGAGAAGCCGACTGACAGCGCAGGTCGCTAACCGCTCAGGCCATACGCCAACCTTTTGTCCGGCGGGCGGTTCTTTCTTGAACTAGGGGTTGCACACCCGGTCGGGAGCCGGTAGTTTTGTGCAACCTACTTTTTCAATGCTATGACCGAATTGTTTACGGCTGAATCGATCATCAGTCTGTTGACCCTGACATTTCTGGAAATTGTTCTGGGGATCGATAATATTATTTTCATTTCCATCGCGGCCAACAAACTGGCCCGCGAAGACCAGGCCAGGGCGCGTAACATCGGGTTGATCCTGGCCATGGGCTTCCGCTTGCTGCTGCTGATGGGAATCTCGTTCGTTATTTCGCTGAGCAAGCCGTTTACCCACATCGACTCGGGCTGGTTCCGGGCCGAGCTGACCGGGCAGAGCCTGATTCTGTTTGCGGGTGGTTTATTCCTGCTCTACAAGGCGACCTCCGAAATCCACCACAAGCTGGAAGGACCGGGCGAAGACGAGGTGACGGGCCAAACAACGGGTAAGACAACGATCAGCAGCGTAGTGGCGCAGATTGCCATCACGAATATCGTCTTCTCGATCGACTCCATCCTGACCGCCATCGGACTGACCCAGAACGTAACCATCATGATGATTGCGGTAGTGCTGTCGGTGCTGGTTATGATGTTCTTTGCGGGGCCGGTAGGGCGTTTCGTCAACGAGCACCCGACCATTCAGATGCTGGGGCTGGCCTTTCTGATCATGATCGGGTTTATGCTCGTGGTCGAAGGGGCCCACCTGTCGGAGGTTATTATTTTTAACCAGCCGATCGGTACGGTGCCCAAAGGGTATCTCTACTTTGCAATTGCGTTCTCGCTGCTGGTCGAGTTCCTGAACATCCGGCTGCGCAAGACCCAGAAACCGGTTCAGCTACGCGGCTACGAAGGGCAGCCCCTGCGCGACGGAATGATCTGATTCTATAACGAGTAACGTACCGGGGTCCGGGCCGCAAAACAGCTGTGTGCGGCCCGGACCCCGGTACGGTTCCGAACCGCTGCGTAATTTGTCTCTCTCCGATCAACTTTCTGACATTATCAGTAGCCTGGGGGGCTTCGGGCCAATCGGCTGGCTATCGGTGGCCTTTTGTGGGCTGCTGCTGGCTGAGCTACTGTTGCTGCGCGCAACCCCCCACCGGGCGCGTCGGGTCATTGGCCTGCTTACCCTGCTGACGCTGGTCGTAGCCGGACTATGGGCGGTTTTGCTGCCCTGGCGCGGGTTTCTCTTCATGCGGCTGCTGTACGTCGATAATCAGGCGCTTTTCTTCCAGGTTGTCGTGGCGATGAGCGCGGTGCTGGTGGTGGGGTACGAGCAACTCATGGGCCCCAATAGGCATGCCAATTCAGCGAGTAAACTGCCGCTCGAGTGGTATGCGCTGCTGGTGGCCATGACACTGGGGCTGTTTCTGATGACGCAATCGGTCAATCTGCTTAGCCTATACCTGAGTGTTGAACTGGTTTCTATTTGCTCATACCTGCTGACGGCGCTAACCACCACCCGGAAAGCATCGGAGGGCGGCATCAAGTACCTGCTCTTCGGTGCGGTCAGCTCGGCCATTATGCTGTACGGGATGTCGCTGCTCTACGGCATGACCGGTACGCTCGACCTGACCGCCGACGCCTTCGGGGCGGAGCTGGCCCGGCAGGATGCGGCCGTGGCGACGGTGGCTGTTCTGCTCACCCTGTCGGGGTTGTTGTTCAAGCTGGCGGGCGTGCCCTTTCACGTCTGGACGCCCGATGCCTACGAAGCTGCGCCGGTGCCGGTAGCGGCCTTTTTCTCCGTAGCTCCCAAAGCCGCTGCGGTGCTGGTGCTGATGCGGGTCATCACGGCGCTGCCTGTCGAGTCGGAGAGCGGGGCGGCTACGGTGGGCGCCCTGCAAACGCCCCTGGCCGTACTGGCGCTGGCGGGTATCCTGATCGGTAATCTGTCGGCGCTGCGGCAGACTGATGCCAAACGGCTCCTGGCGTACTCGTCCATTGCTCATGCCGGGTTTCTGCTGGTGGGGGTAGTGGCCCTGAACGAAGCGGGTTTTGAGGCCGTACTGTTCTACGCCGGCACCTACCTGTTCATATCGCTGGCCGCGTTCTTTCTGATTGATCTGCTGGCCAGCAGCCAGGGACATACGCTCGCCATCCGCGATTTTGCGGGGCTGGGCTCCCGACAGCCCGTCTTGTCGGTGGCGCTGACGGTGGTGATGCTGGCCCTGACGGGCTTGCCGCCAACGGTGGGGTTTACGGCGAAGCTACTGTCCTTTTCGGCTCTCTACGATGCGTGGCAGCTGAGCGGAAAGCCGTGGCTGCTGGCCCTGTTTGCGCTGGGTCTGCTGAACGCCCTGATTTCACTCGTTTACTACCTCCGTATCCCGTTCCTGCTGTTTTTCAGACCCATGCCATCCACAGCAGGCGGAGAAGCGTCGGCGAGCGTACTGCCCCGGGGCGCACGCTGGCTGGCGGTGGGTCTGGTGGTGCCTATTCTGGCTCTTTTCTTTAAACCCGACTGGCTGGCGGGCCTGATTGCGAGCTGGTAAGTAAGGCCCGCTGGCTCATTCTGCCCGGCTTGCTTCGGAAAACGCGCCCGGTTTTCGTTTCTTTGCGCCTGTTATGCCCGCGCGAAACCGGCAGCTCCGCTAACCCATATCGACCAGGGGTTGGTCGGTGTTGTCTGACATGCGCTGGTTTCCCACTTCACTAGTTCGCTTATGAATCCGGTTCTGGATATGTCTCTCGATGAGTTGTTTGATCAGTTCGATCGGCTCCGAGTTCTGATTGTTGGCGATGTTATGCTCGATTCCTACGTATGGGGGCGGGTTGAACGCATCTCGCCCGAAGCGCCCGTTCCGGTTGTGACGGTAGACCGGCGTGAACGCCGGCTGGGCGGGGCGGGTAACGTACTCCTCAACGTACAGGCCCTGGGGGCCGAAGCGATCATCTGTTCGGTAATCGGTACGGATACGGCCGGTGATCAGCTCGAACAGGAGCTCTGCGACCGGGGTCTCAACTGCGACGGGCTGATCCGATCATCGTCCCGCATCACCACCATCAAAGAGCGGATCATTGCCAGCGCGCAGCAGGTCGTACGGGTCGATACCGAAACCGACAAATACATTACTGCCGACGAGCGTGCCCAGCTGGTGCAGAAAGCCAAGGAACTGATTCCATCCTGTCATGTGGTGATCTTTGAAGACTACGACAAAGGGGTGCTCAGCAAAGAAGCTATTGCCGAAATCACCGACTTTGCCAACCTGCAGAACGTACCGACGGTGGTTGATCCGAAGAAACGCAATTTCCTGTCGTACCAGAATACCACCCTGTTCAAGCCCAATCTGAAAGAGCTGCGCGAAGGGCTGAAAGTAGAGTTTGACGTCGACAACGCGACCGAATTTCGGGCGGTGGTCAGCCAGCTCAAAGAGACACTGAATCTACAAGGGGCGCTGATTACCCTGTCGGAGCGCGGTGCGTTCATCGACTACAATGGAGAAACGCTGAAACTACCTGCCCACGTCCGTCAGATTGCCGACGTATCGGGCGCGGGCGATACCGTTATCAGCATTGCAGCCTGCTGCGTGGCCCTGAAGCAGTCACCGTCCATTATAGCGGGCCTGTCGAACCTGGGCGGTGGACTGGTCTGCGAGTCGGTGGGCGTCGTGCCGATTGACAAAGCGCAGCTGAAGCAGGAAGCTATCGAAACCGGGCTGCGGGCTGTCTAGTTTAGCTGATAGTTCATAAAAAAAGCGAACCACAGCTACGTGGCTCGCTTTTTTTATGGGTGCCTGACCGCTAGTAACCGGGGTTCTGGGTCAGCTGTTTGTTAGTGTCGATCTCGCGCTGCGGAATGGGCAGTACGAGGTTATTGGCGTTGTAGGGCGTGGTACCAACGGTACCGGCCGTGCGCTTGATGTCGGCAATCTGCTGACCTTCGAACGCCAGCTCCAGCCGCCGTTCGAGCAGCACGGCCGCCAGGTTCACGCTGGTGAGCGCGGGCGCAGCGGCCCGGGCGCGGATTATGTTCACATCCGCCAGCGGAGTGGCGCCGACGGTGGTATTCAGGCGCAGGTTCGTTTCGGCCCGGACCAGGTACATCTCGGCCAGCCGGATAACCGGCACATCGCCAAAACGGTCGTTGAACTTATTCGTGAACACGTTATTGCTGACGGTGGTGAAAAACTGGCCCCGCACATCGGCAGCGTCGTACAGCTGGCGGAATTTGGTTTGCACCCGGATATCGCCCCGGCCCGACACGCGGGTCGACCCGTAGTAAGTGTTGAGCGCGTTGCTGCCGTCCTGATCGGTAACCAGTACCTTGAAGATCGTTTCAGGCGATGTATCGGTGAAGGCACCGGCAAAGGTACTGGCCAGCGAGAACGTACCGGCGGTGATGGCGCGGTTAGCGGCATCGCGGGCACCGGCAAAGTTTTGCTGTTGCAGATATACCCGGGCCAGCATAGCCTGGGCAGCCGCCTTGTTGGCAAAGCCTTTCGGATCGGCCGTACCGGCAAAGGAAGCGGGCTGGGTGGCTGGCAGCAGCTGTTCGGCTTTCGTCAGATCGTCGAGTACCTGCGCGTATACCTCGGCCACGCTGTTCCGCGGGCGGCTGTCGGCGTCGCCAATCGTTCCGGTGGGCGTCAGCACGAGCGGCACCCCCAGGTTGCTGGCGGGCGTACCGTCGTTGAAACTTTTGCCGTAGAATTTCACCAGTTCGAAGTACAGCGAGCCGCGCAGGAAACGAGCCTGCCCTTCGTAGTTGTTCCGGTTGGCTGCGCTGACCTTGTCCAGGTTGGCCAGTACGTTGTTGGTACGGTTGATGGCGTTGTAGCTGTCGAGCCAGAGGTCACGCACGTCGACGTTGGTAGTTGTGACGGTTTTGCGCCAGAGTTCATCCAGGCTCGTAAACGTTCCGCCAAATACCACATCGCGGTTGTCGCCCAGCAGCTCGCCGGTATACTGGATACCGCCCCCGTAGAGGTTCACATCGCTGATGCCGTCATAGGCGCCGGTGAGGGTAATCTGCACATCCCGTTCGGTAGTCAGCGCCTGGCTGGCGTCGATACTCTGGGTTGGCTGTACGGTCAGGCGGTCGTTACAGGCGGTCAGCAACAGGGTGCTCAAACCAACCAGCAATCCGTTTTTTATGTATGTATTCATAATCTGAAATGTCCGTTTGTCGATTGCTTAAAATCCGATGTTGATACCACCCGTAATGGTGCGGGCCTGGGGAGCCGTGTAGAAATCGTAGCCCTGTGCAATGTTGGTAACGATATCGTCGGCATTGACTTCGGGGTCCCAGCCAGCATAGTTGGTGAAGGTCAGCAGGTTCAGGCCGGTTACGAAGATCCGTACGTTGTTGAGCTTAGCCCGGTTGATTAGCGTCTTGGGCAGGTTGTAAGCCAGCGTAGCATTCCGCAGCCGAACGAACGAGCCATCCAGAATGAAGCGGGTAGAGGGCTGGGCTCCGTTGTTGAAGAACAAACGGGCTTCCGGTACCGTCGTGTTGGTGTTCTGCGGAGTCCAGGCGGCCAACTGATCTACAGTCTGGTTATCCTCGAAGCGACCGTTGGCCGACGAGAAACGACCTACGCCATAGAAGTTGACTTTGTTGCCGAACACGCCGTTGAAGAAGACGCTCAGGCTAAATCCTTTGTAGCTGAAGGTGTTGGTAACGCCGGCCGTCCACTTCGGTAGCGGGCTGCCCGCTACTACGCGCTGCGCCTGGTTGTAGGTGCTCGTGGTGGTGCGGTCGATAGAGCCGTCTGTACCAGTAGTGTTCTTGTACCAGAGCGCATTTCCGTTGGCCGGATCGACCCCCGCGTATTCGGGTGTAAAGAACACCCCCAGGGGCTGACCTTCAACGGCCCGGCTCATGGCGTTCAGACCCCCTTCAATAATCTGACCCTGCAGGTTCGTGATTTTGTTCCGGTTCGTCGATGCATTCAGGCTCGTTGTCCAGCGGAAAGCGCCCGTGGTGTTTTCGGTGTTCAGGACAAACTCGAAGCCCTTGTTTTCCAGACTACCTACGTTGCGGAACTGGGTCGAGAAGCCGGTTGTGCCCGGCACGTTTACGTTCAGCAGCAGCCCCGTCGTTTGCTTGTTGTAGTAGTCGATTTCGCCATTGATCCGGTTGTTGAGGAATCCGAAATCAAGACCTATGTCGGCCTGGTCGGTGGTCTCCCACTTCAGGTTGGGGTTAGCCAGCTGCGAGGGCCGCTGACCGGGCAGGCCGGCATAGCCGCCATCGCCGGTGAACAGGCCCAGTTGCGGGAAGTTTTCGATTTCGGCGTTACCGGTGCGGCCGTAGCTGGCGCGGAGTTTCAGGAAGCTGATACCGGAGGTATTCTTCAGGAAGTTTTCTTCGGTCAGCACCCAGCCCGCCGAAACCGCCGGGAAGAAACCGTAGCGGCTGTCCTGCCCGAAGCGCGACGAACCGTCAATCCGGGCGCTGACGCCCAGCAGATACCGATCGGCAAACTTGTAGTTGGCCCGAACGAAGTAAGACAGGAAGCGGTAGTCGGTCTGGGTCGAACTGGCGTTGGTCTTGCGCGCTGCGCTGGCGAGCTGCTTATAGGCGTCTGAGGGGAAATCCTGTCCTTCGGCCAAACTGGTTTTCCGCTGCGACTGCTGGTAAGACATACCCAGTACGCCATCTACCGCGCTGCGGCCAAAGCTGGTACCGTAGTTGAAGAAGTTGTTAGTCGTGTAGTTTTCGACGCGTACGTACCGGTTCGAGGCTTCGCCCAGGGGTGAGCCACTGTTTCGCTGGGTTTTGCTGCTGTAATACAGCTCTTCCTGCTGATTCAGCACGTCGAGACCAAATTCGGTTCGGAAGGTGAGGCCCTTAACAATACCCAACTGGCCGTATACATTGCTGATGTTGCGGTATACGGTGGTGTTGAAGTTCGAGTTACCCAGGTTCACAATCGGGTTGTAGTAATACGGAATCGAGATGTCGCCGGGAGGGGTTCCTGCGGGCAGCCCGGTGGCCGGGTCCGTCGAAGGCGTCATCGGTGGCAGGGCCACCATCTGAACCGGGTTGTCGAATTGACGGTCGCCCGAGAGCCGCTGGTTAAACGTGCGCGACAGACCGGTGTTGAAGCCAACCCGGAACCGATCCGAAATTTTATGGTCGATGTTGACCCGGCCCGAGTAACGCGTCAGGGCGTTGCCGATCAGTATCCCTTTCTGATCCAGAATCTGGCCCGACAGGTAGAACGTTGTTTTGTCGTTACCGCCGTTGATGTTCATATCATACTGCTGGAAGGGCGCATCCTGGTAGGCCAGATCACCCCAGTTGGTGCTGGCCTGGTTGGCCGTACCAAAGGTGCCCAGGCCCTGCGTCAGGAAGAAATCTTCCATGTATGTCGTATACGAATCAGGGTCGTTGGCTGCGTAGCCGTCGATGCGGTCCGAGTTGGCAGCCGCCTGCCGGTAGAAATCTACATACTGCTGGGTGTTGAGGAACTGCACCTTCCGGGTGGGCTCGCTCGAACCGGCCTGCGCGCTGAACGTCACGTTGGTGCGACCGGCGCGGCCTTTTTTGGTCGTAATCAGTACAACACCGTTGGCCGCCCGCGAGCCGTAAATAGCGCCCGCCGACGCATCTTTCAGGATTTCGATCGACTCGATATCCTGTGGGTTGATGTCGCTCAGGGGGTTGGTGGCCGCGGCATTGAACGAAAGGTTATCGGTCGTTACCGGTGTACCGTCAACCACGTACAGCGGCTGGTTGGAGGCCGATACCGACGACTGGCCCCGCACCCGTACCTGAATGCCCTGACCCAGTTTGCCGCTACCCGAGTTGACCTGCACCCCGGCAGCTTTACCCTGGATGGCCTGGTCGAAAGTCGTTACGGGCTGGTCCTGAATATCAGCGGGTCTGATCTTGGCAATGTTACCGGTCAGGTCGCGCTTGATTTGCTGCCCGTAGCCCGTGACGACGACTTCGTTCAGGTTGCGGACATCAGCCTGTAGTTTTACGTTGATGACCGAGCGGGAGCCTACCTGCTCTTCGATACTGGCGAAGCCGATGAAGCTAAAGATAAGTGTAGCGTTATCGTCAACGTTGAGGGCATAGTTGCCATTGGCATCGGTCAGCGTACCCGTTGTTCGGCCTTTTACACTGACCGATACCCCTGGTAAGGCTGCATTATCATCTGACGACGTAACCCGACCCGAAACAGAGCGGGTTTGTGCATACCCTATCTGTACGGCCAGAACGAGCAATGACAGTACAATTCGTAGAATTTTACTCATAATATGAAGTGGTTAATTCGACAATAACCACAAAAGTAATGTTTGCGTACTGATTTAAAAAGGATACTCTGGTTGGTAATACATACATATATCAGAATCATTATGTGATGAAATAAAATTATACCAAATATTATATAATAGCATACTCCATTAATAGGGTAAGTAAAAGCTGAAGTATACTATCTTTGCGTTTCCGTACGATTAAGGCGTTTATGATTCGACCGGTTTGCTTTCTTCTGTGGTTACCCGCCTGCTTATGGATAGGCTGTGGAAATCTTGTGCCCACGCCCGACCTCCGGCCAGCGGCCTATACCGCCTGGGTAACGGGCGACACGGCCGATGTGCAGACCCAACCCCTGGGCGGACTTGTACTGGCTGGCGGAAGTACCGATGTCGATGCGGCCATGCGCTGGCTGTTGCAACGCAGCAACCACGGCGATGTGCTCATTATCAGAGCGTCGGGCAGTAATGGCTATAATGACTATCTGTTCAGCCGGCTGGGCGAGCGCGTCAACTCCGTCGAAACGATACTGGTAAACACGCGTGAGCTGGCCCATCATGCCGATATTCTCCGGAAAGTACGCCAGGCCGAAGCGATCTTCTTCGCCGGGGGCGATCAGGCCAATTACGTCAACTTTTACCGGGGAACCCCGCTGGCCGATGCCCTGAACGAACGCATCCGGGCGGGAGCAGTGCTGGGCGGCACCAGCGCAGGCTGTGCTATTCTGGGGCAGGTCTATTTCTCGGCGCTGCACGATTCTGTCGTTTCTGACGAAGCGCTGGCCAACCCGTTCGATCAGCGGGTTACGCTGGGGTATGCTGATTTTCTGAAACACCCGCTGCTGGCCAACCTGATCACCGACCAGCATTATACCAACCGCAACCGGCATGGCCGACACCTGACGTTTCTGGCCCGCGCTGCAACCCAGACCAAACAACCCCGGGGTATCGGCGTCGATGAAAAAACGGCTGTTTGTGTGCTACCCGACGGTAAAACGCTGGTGTTCGGGCAGGGTAACGCCTATTTCCTGCAGGCCGCGGCCACATTGCCCGAAACGTGTACGCCCGGTAAGCCCCTCACCTGGAAAGCCAGCGCCAAAGCCGTACGGGTGGTGCGGGTGGCGGGTTCCGAGACGGGTACGGCCGGTTTTGATCTGCGCACGTTCCAGCCTGCCGACCCGACTGGCATTGCGTACTGGTACGCCGAAAACGGGCAATTGATTAAACCATAAACTACCCGGCCTGGTCCAACGTTTTAGAGAAGAACACTTCCCGTAAACAACGACCATGAACCGTTATATACTTGCCCTGCTGGTAGGGCTGGTGTGGGTACCGGACCTGCTGGCTCAGGTTCAGTATACCACACCGAAGCCCCGCGTCGACGACGTAAACGACACCGATGTGTCGATTCAACGAGTCGAGCTGACGGATCAGTACACGATCCTGTACATGACATTTCGGGCCGCGGGTAGCCGTCGGCAGATTCCGGACCGGACCATCAGCAGTACCATTGGATTTCAGCCGTCGTCGCGCCTGTATGTCAATCAGGGCGAACGGTCGTACAAGTTTGTACGGGCCGAGAACATCCCGCTCGAAACCCGTCGGCGCGTCACCCCCGGCGAGACGGTCGATTTCGTAGCGTATTTTGAGCGCATCGATCCGGGCTATACGGTATTCGACCTGTTCGAGTGCAAGGACAGCTACGGATACGTTTGTTTCAACTTCTGGGGAGTACATATCATTAACCCGCCCCGCCCGCCCAAGGATACCTATGCCAAACGGAGTCCGCGTCCGCAGGTACCCGCCACGCCGACGCCCCGGCCGCGTAGCCTGCCTCAGCCTGCCCCCGAAACCAAAACCCCGGCACCCGTAACGCCTGCCCCTGTTCCGGCCAGTATATCGATAACCGGTATTACGCGCAACGCCAAAAGCCGTAAACCTATAACGGCCACGGTTAGCTACCAGCTGATCTCGGGCGCTGAAGCCGCGGGCGACGATCCCGCCGACTCGGTGCTGAGCGGCAGTCTGACGGGCAAGTACCAGATTCCTGTCGACCGGCGGGGCGTTTATGCCATTACGGCCTCGGCACCGGGTTACTTCAGCCAGAGCGATACGCTGGCAACGAACCGGATCAACCTTACCCGCGACTTCGATCTGGTACCCATCGAGGCCGGTGCTACGGTCACCCTCCGTAATATCTATTTCAATGTGTCGAAGTACGATCTTAAACCGGAGTCGTTTCCGGAGCTCAACCGGCTGGTGGCTGTCATGCAGGATAACCCGACCATGCAGATCCGGCTCGAAGGGCATACCGATACCGTCGGTGATTTCGATGCCAACGTGGAGCTGTCGCGCAATCGGGTCAATGAGGTGAAGCGGTATCTGGTCAGCAAAGGAATTGCCGCCGGGCGGATCGAAACGGTCGGCTACGGTCCGTCGCGCCCCATCAACACCAACCGCAGCCTGAAAGAGCGGCCCGAAAACCGACGGGTCGAGATGGTAGTTGTAACGGTGTAAACCGAGACTCACCTATGTCGTTTGACCTCAACGTTGTTCTGTCGCGTATCGACGAGGCTATCAGGCCCTATCCCAAAGCGGCCATGTTCGAGCTGGCCGAACGCGGCTACGACAGCCTGTTCGAGCAGCTGATCTCCTGCATCGTGTCGATCCGGACGCTCGATGAAACAACCATACCCGTATCGTTACGGCTGTTCGAGCAGGCCCGCACGCCGGAGCAGCTGCTGGCCCTGGACATCCCGACCCTGACGGCCTGCCTGTATGGCTCTACCTACCCGGATCAGAAGGCCTATACCATGCGCGGCATTGCCGAACGGATCGTCAACGAATTTGGCGGGCAGTTACCGGCCGACTACGAAACGCTGACCTCGCTGAAAGGGGTGGGGCCAAAGTGTGCGAATCTGGCGCTGGGTGTGGCGACGGGTCAGGCGGCTATCAGCGTGGATGTTCACGTACACCGGGTGGTCAACCGCTGGGGTTACGTTCAGACCAGGCAACCCGAGCAGACCCTGACCGCGCTGGAGAAGCAGGTCCCCCGCGAGCAGTGGGTGAACATTAACCGGCTGCTGATGCCCTTCGGTAAACACATCTGCACGGGTACCCTGCCGCATTGCTCTACCTGCCCCGTACTCGATTACTGCGAGCAGGTGGGCGTAGATCGGAATCGGTAATGGGTTAAAAATCAGGGATTCGTGTGATAAAAGTCACAGACGTGGGCCTCGACGGTTGCGTACCTTGTTGGCTCAACCAGGCTTATTAATCACATGGAAGCGAACATGGGTTTTCTAGACAAACGCATCCGGCTGTCAATAGCCGCCATCGTCGTTCTGCTCATTGTCACACAACTCGTCACGGGCCTATGGGCCATTGTGCTGGGTATAGTGGCCGTTGTTTTTGCCCTGACCAGTATGACCGGCGTATGCCCCCTTTACACGGTCTTCGGCCTCCACACCAACCGCCGAAAAACGAGTTCAGCCAAATGAATCAGGCAGGTACCCCGTCAGGGATGAATCCACTGACGGGGGGGGGTGTCTCTACCGGTAGGTGGGGATAACTGTAAACGGATGTACTGAGGCCATTCATCAGGTAGGGCTGACTAGGGCAGATTTCGCCAGCTACCGGCATCATGTATGTCTTTCAGCCCCTGGCTGGCCAGAAACGATTTGGCGCGGCTACTCCGCATACCCGACGCGCAGCAGAGCACAATGGGTTTACGGTAGTTTTTTAGCTGGTCGAGCCGGGCTTCGAGCTGATCGAGGGAAATATTAACGGCCCCCTTGGCGTGTCCACCCGCAAACTCGCCCGCCGAGCGTACATCTACGATTACTGCTTCCCGGAGTATCGATTCATCGAACGAACGGCTTCCGGAAGCGCCGAATAACGATTTCAGCCTATTGATCATTTGCGTAGGAAGTTGATTGATCCTACAAAGCTATAAGCCGTGCCGGCCAGTGTCCGTGACATTTATCACGCAGCCAGGAGAAATAATAAAAAATGGTTTGCACAGCTGTGCAAACCATGTCGTGGTCCCGACGGGAATCGAACCCATATCAAACGTTTAGGAAACGTCTATTCTATCCGTTGAACTACGGGACCTGTTATTAGTAGCTAAGCTGGGCCGGAAAAAGGACCTGCTCTGCCCGAGCTGCGGCAACTCGACGCGGGCAAACCTTGCCCGGGGTACCAAATAAAAACCTAAAAGGTTTGGGGAAACCTTTTAGGTTTGAACTATGCAAATTTGTCGAAAATCCGTTAACCTGCCAAACCGTCGCCGTACTCGGCCGATTCGGCCAGGGGCACGTTGACCCAGTTCGGATAGATCTGATAGTGCTTCTCCCTGACTAACGTATACAGCAGCTCACGCAGTTCGCCCACGTTTTCGCCGGTCTGTGCCGAAATGAACGCGACATGATCGGCCTTGTGGGTCAGGTACGTTTTCTTCAGAAAATCGAGCGCGGTTTGCCGACGTACGGCTACCGGTACGGCTACCTCATCCGGCGCGTCGTCACCAAACGGATCATCGGCAGGGTCGGGCAGGGTTTGCTCCAGCCATTCTTCCTTCGGCGTAAACTGGTCCATTTTGTTAAACACCAGCACCATCGGTTTGTCGGCGGCTTTGATGTCGGCCAGGGTGGTATTCACGACCTCGATCTGCTCCTCAAAATTAGGGTGCGACACGTCAACTACGTGAACCAGGATATCCGCTTCGCGAACCTCGTCGAGGGTCGACTTAAACGACTCGATGAGCGTAGTCGGCAGTTTGCGGATAAACCCAACCGTATCGGTGAGCAGGAACGGGATATTGCCCAGCGTCACCTTCCGTACGGTCGAGTCGACGGTAGCGAAGAGCTTGTTTTCGGCAAACACGTCGGCTTTGGCCATGGTCCGCATCAGCGTCGACTTGCCTACGTTGGTATAGCCGACCAGCGCCACCCGGACCAGCCGGTCGCGTTCTTTCCGGCGGGTTACGCTCTGCTTGTCGATCTTGGCCAGCTTCTCTTTCAGAAACGCGATCCGGTCTTTCACGATCCGACGGTCGGTTTCGAGCTCTTTTTCGCCCGGTCCGCGCATCCCGGCGCCCCCTTTCTGCCGGCTCAGGTGAGTCCACATCCGCGTCAGTCGGGGATACAGGTATTGATACTGCGCCAGCTCGACCTGCACGCGGGCCTGGGCCGTCTGCGCGCGCATCGAGAAAATGTTCAGAATCAGCAGGCTACGGTCCAGCACTTTAACGTCGGTAAACTGACCTTCGAGGTTACGCACCTGCGCCGGGGTCAGATCGTCGTCAAAGATGATGGTATCGACGGGGTTGTCGAGTATATACGTCTGAATCTCTTCCAGCTTGCCTTTACCCACAAAGGTGCGGGTATCGGGGCGGTCGAGTTTCTGGGTGAAGGTTTTCTTCGTGATGATCCCCGAGGTCTCGGCCAGAAAAGCCAGCTCGTCCAGATATTCTTTGGTCTGGTCGGCGGTCTGTTTCTGGGTGACGAGGGCAACCAGTACGGCGGTTTCGGCCGGTTTGGTTGTCGGGTGTGTATGGGTTTCGTTCATGAATTGATGTCTGTGGTATGTGTAAACCCGTGATGAAACGTCACTGGTCTACTATGAATAAACGGGCCATTCCGGGTAAAAGTTTCGCCCCCCAAAGGCCCTCTACACCTGCATCTGGCTATACCTGAATCAGCTTCCAGCGGCCGCGCCGGAACACGAGAATAGCCAG
This sequence comes from Spirosoma lacussanchae, assembly GCF_005870035.1. Taxonomy (GTDB): domain Bacteria; phylum Bacteroidota; class Bacteroidia; order Cytophagales; family Spirosomataceae; genus Spirosoma; species Spirosoma lacussanchae. The sequence goes on from NZ_SWJG01000001.1 coordinate 472,378, forward strand.
TACGGCCAGCAGCGTTTCGCTAAACGCCACCGCCCAGAATACGCCCGACGGCCCCCACTGCATCCGCTCGGCCAGCACGTAGGCCAGCGGAATCTCGACCAGCCAGAAGCATACGATGTTGATCAGCGTTGGCGTACGGGTGTCGCCTGCTCCGTTGAGGGCCTGGCTAACGACCATGCCATACGCAAAGGCGACATACCCCACGCAAAACACCCGCAAACATTCTACGGCCACGGCAACCACCCGTGGGTCATGGTCGAACAGGCCAACTACCTCATGGGCACCGAGATAAAAGCCGATGCCTACCAGCAGCAAAAACACCATGTTGCAGAAGGCAGCCCGCCATACTGAGGTTTCGGCCCGGTCGGGCTGCCCGGCGCCGAGGTTCTGACCCACCAGGGTAGCCGCTGCGTTGGCCAGGCCCCAGGACGGCAGGATGGTGAAGACCAGAATCCGGATGGCAATGGTGTAGCCCGCCACAACCTCGCTGCCAAAGGTAGACACCAGCCGCGTCAGGAAGACCCAGCTGGCCGACCCGATCAGGAACTGTCCGGTACCGCCGGCTGCCACGCTTAGCAGGTTTCGGATAATACCCGTGTCGGGCGAGAGGTCGGCTTTCCGTACCTGCACCGAGCTACCCGTCCGCGTCAGGGCGTAGAGCTGGTACAGTACGCCCAGCGAGCGGCCGGTGGTGGTGGCTACCGCCGACCCCATTACGCCCATGGCCGGCACGGGACCAAACCCAAAGATGAACACCGGACACAGGACGATGTTAACCCCGTTGGCGATCCAGAGGGAACGCATGGCCAGCGATGCTTCTCCGGCTCCGCGTAGACTGCCGCTGAGCGTGTGGAGCAGGATAATGGCCGGGGCCGAGGCAAAGATCATGCGCGTGAAGCCCGATCCGTTAGCGACCAGCTGGGCATTGCCACCCATGAGCTGCAGGATGTTTTCGGCCAGTAACACGCCCGGTACGCCGAGCAGCACCGCCATCGTGAGCGAGACCAGGATAACCTGCCCCACCGTAGTACCGGCTTCGCGCGGGTTGCCTTCGCCTATACGCCGGGAAACGAGTGCGCTGGCGGCCGTGCTCAGACCGATGGCGATGGAGTAAACGATGGTCAGAACCGACTCGGTCAGCCCCACCGTGGCGATGGCTTCGGTACCGATGCGGGCTACGAAAAATACGTCGACCACCGCAAACAGCGACTCCATGACCATCTCCAGAATCATAGGCACCGATAGCAGAAAAATGGCCCGGTTGATACTACCGGACGTAAAATTGGTTTCCGAACCGCGCAGGGCGGCCAGAAATAACCTGAAAAATCTGGTCATTGACAGCAACGGATTGACCCATAGCCCAACCGGCTAACGGCAACCTATGGATAATGAAACATGGAAATGGCCACCCTGTCGGAAGGGTCAGCGAGGTACTGGAGGAGAGAAAGAAGACCTGCGTAGGGTCTTAGCCGAGGAACTTTATGGGCGTTAGTGGACCGCTGGCGCGGCCGCGTTTTGCGATGCAAACCTACGCGTTTATTTTTTTGAAATCCAATCAGAATTGAGCCAGTGGTCTGAAACAGGCCCCTACGGCCTGAAAAAGCCTATTTGTCCTAGGCAGGCTGGTAGGTCATCTGAATAAATCCGGTATCGAATGCCTGGCTGCTGACCAGCGTGAGCGGGGTCTCGGTAGCGCCGACGCCGAAGAGGGGAATACCGGCGCCGAGCACGATGGGCGCTACCGAAACGATGAGTTCGTCGATCAGACCGGCGTTCAGCAGAAGGGTGTTGATCTGACCGCCCCCAATCAGCCAGATGCCCTGGCCGTCGGTTTGCTTCAGCGACCTGACAAACTCCACCGGGTCGTCGGCTACAAACTGAACATAGGGCGCATTGGGCCGGACCGACCGGCTGAATACGTAATTGATCTTGTCGGCGTAGGGAAACTCGCCCTCCATGCCCAGAACGACCTGATAGGTGCTGTTGCCCATCAGCGTGGTGTCGATACCGGCCAGCAGATCGTCGTAGCCGTAGTCGAGTAAATTTGGGTTGGGTATGGCTTCGAGCCAGTCGACGCGGCCATCGGGGCGGGCAATGTACCCATCGAGCGAGGTTGCGATGTAAAGAATCAGTTTCCGCATAACGAACTATAGGCTGGGCAGGCAGTTAAGCAAATATGAGCGCAGAACCCTTACTTGTCAATCACATTGCCGACTATCTCGACCACGAATTCGCCACCGGGCGCTACCCGCTTAGCGAACAGGGCGGCATCGACTGCCCGTCTGACCGGCCCGTTCGTCGGCTGGGGCTGGCACTGGAGCCGTTTCCGGGCATCCTGAACTGGATTCGTGAGCAGGAACTCGACGCCCTGTGGCTGCATCGGCCCTGGCAGCTCGATGCGTCGCAGCTACCAGCGGGTCTGGCCCTGCTGCATCATCACCTGCCGTTCGATGAAACATTGACCATGGGTCTGAATCATCGGCTGGCCCGGCTGCTGGGGGCGGCTGACCCGGTTCGGCCGCTGGGCACCAAACAGGCTACCGATGAGCGCGGGCAACTGCTGCCCCCCCGACCCGTCGGGATGCTGATCGACGTGCCCACGCGCGAATTCGACGCCCAGCTGGCCACGGTCAGCCGGGCGTTTGCCGGGTACGACCGGGCCGAAGCCGGGCGGCATACCGATGTAACCCGGCTGGCGGTGGTTGGCGCTATGACCGATGCGCTGATCCGGCAGGCTGCCGAAGCGGGGGCCGAGCTGTACCTGACGGGTCAGTACCGCAAACCCGCGCAGGACGCCGTGAACCAGACCGGCATGGCCGTTATCGCCGTGGGCCACCGCCGAACCGAGGAGTGGGGTCTGCTGGCACTGGCTGAACTCCTGCGCGAGCGCTGGCCGGACCTGACCACCATCTGCCGCTGACAAACCGGCTACGGAATCTCGCGCGGGTCGGTGGCTATGCGGGTGTTGTCGTAGAAGGTATTCATCAGGGCCATGTCCTCGTCCGAGATCGTAAAGTCCAGCACGTCCAGGTTCTCGCGGATGCGGTCGCGTTTGACTGACTTCGGTATCGTAACGACGCCGTGCTGAACCGACCAGCGTACCAGCAGCTGGTAGGTCGACTTATTGTATTTTTCGGCCAGTGCTACCAGGGGCGGGTCGTTACGTTTCTCGCCCCGGACCAGCGGAGCGTATCCCTGGAGCTGAATCGTTTTTGAACGGCAATACCCCAGCACGTCGGGCAGGTAACAGTAGGGGCTGAACTCGACCTGATTCACGGCCGGCACAACGGTAGCCTGCCCAAGCAGTTCGTCCAGATGTGGCTGGTAGTAGTTCGAAACACCGATGGCCCGCACGCGCCCGTCGGCATAGAGTTTTTCCAGCGCGCGCCAGGTGTCGAGCCGGTGCGGACTCGATGGCCAGTGGATGAGGTACAGGTCGAGCACGTCGAGCTGCAGTTTCTCCAGGCTCCGGTCAAAGGCGCGCAGGGTTGCTTCGTAGCCCTGATCGTCATCCCAGACTTTGGTGGTGATGAACACCTCACTGCGGGGGAGGTTAGCGGCCTGGAGCGCGTCGGCCACTTCGCGTTCGTTTCCGTAGGCCGAGGCCGTATCGATCAGGCGGCAGCCCGCTTCCAGGGCCCATTCTACCGCCTGCTGCACTTCACTATTGTGTTGGGGCGCATAAACGCCCAATCCCAGCAGGGGCATATCGACGCCATTATTGAGGGTAACGGATGGTATAATCATAGGGGTAAAACGGTCTTGTGTGCATAAGAGCATTGACCGATCAATAGTTCGGAAAATGAGTATATCCCAATGTCAGATGAATTCAGTATCTATGGTCTTCCGTAGATAGAGAAAGTGGATAAAAGGCCCGGTATGCGACAATTTTACCTGATTGGGAGTATAGCGCTGGGATTGCTGCGGATTGGGTCGGCGCAGTCTGTTCAGTACTCGGCCGAGTTGGGTGGGTTTGGTGCGTCTTCTGCCCGGAACCCCTTCTGGCTGCGTACCAACCAATACGGTACGGTGCCGCTGCGCGGGTCGTTCGGGACGCTCCGGCTGGGTATCTCCCGCACGTATGCGCCCCGCCCCGACACCACCCGGAAAAAACGGGTCGACTGGGGGGGCGGGCTGTATGCCGTTGCCAACGTTGGGCCGCGCCCGTCGCCTGACCAGCCAGCTTTGCTCTTGCCCGATGCCTACGTGACTGTCCGCTACCGCTGGCTGGAGTTGTTTGGCGGTAACCGGCGCGAGGTATACGGACTGGGCGATACGCTCCTAACATCGGGTTTTGTGGCCTGGTCGGGGAACGCGCTGCCTTTTCCGAAGATTCAGCTGCACATGCCGGACTTCGTGCCGCTGGCGTTTACCCGAAACCGCATCGCTATACGGGCTGGTTATGCCCACGGCTGGCTGGTCAATAGCTACATTGAGGGCAGTTACCTGCACCAGAAATACCTGTATGGCCGGATAGGAAGGCCGCAGGCGCGGATCAACGTATATGTTGGACTGAATCACCAGGTGCAGTGGGGCGGCCGCGCCGATTACCTGATCGGCACCGATCTGTCGGTAGATGGTAGCCTGCCTACTTCGTTTCGGGACTACCTGTCGCTGATCACGGGCCGCTACCCGGATGCCCTGCAAAACAACCGCTTCACCACCTTCGACGGCACCAACCGGATCGGTAATCACGTCGGTAGTTACGACCTGGCGCTGGCCTGGAACGGCCGTCAGCAGAGCTGGCTTTTGTACCACCAGCATATGTACGAAGACGCGTCGGGGCTGGCGCTGCAGAACGTGCCCGACGGGCTGACGGGATTACGGTTTCTGAACAAACAAACGAATCCGGTCCGGTTCCGGGTTGAACGGGTAGTGCTGGAGTGGCTCAGTACAACCAACCAGAGCGGAGCCACGTTCGACCAGATGGCCCGCTACCAGGGGGGCGATAACTACTTCAACAACAGTCAGTACCGCGAAGGCTGGTCGTACCGCGGTCATACACTCGGAACGCCGTTTATTGCGCCCCGCGCGTCGTTTTCGGAGGCTGTCAACGCGTTCACCGGCGGAGGGTATTTTCCGAACAACCGGGTCAGGGTCTGGTACGGGGGGGGGAGCGGTCGTTTTCGGCGCGGCCCGCTGCTGACTACGCGACTCTCGTACAGCCGGAATTGGGGTACGTTTACGCAGCCTTACCCAACGGCATTCCGGCAGTTTTCGGGCCTGCTATCAGCGCAATGGGTGCTGCACAAAAAGGCTCCGCTGTGGCTAACAACCGCACTGGCGCTGGACCGGGGCGATTTGTTTCCAACATCAACGGGCGGCTCGATCAGTTTGAAAAAGAACTGGTAGGTTTGGGCGCTGCTGGGTCGGGCGGTCGTGTTTCAACCCCGTGATTCGTTTGCGTAGCCGGTTCGGTAGCCGCGCTGCCACTTTCCTGTAGGTAGGTTCGATTAGAGAAATATTAATTTTTAACCTTTTTTTAACCCGATAAAATCCAGACATCAGATTCGGTCGTATAGGCTCATGCAGGTTGTTGCAACCTGTTCATGATCAATTAGTACTAGAAAAACTTTTCATCTATGTCTATGCTGTACCGAACAAAGCTCCGAATGGCCGCCAGCCTGCTGGCTATTGGCTCGCTCCTGACTCTGGATTCCTGCCGCGACGCGCTACAACCCGTTGAGCCCACCGTCTCCGGTGCCCGCCTGTCGGCTAACTTTGACTTTTATGTCCTGTCGGACAACAATCAGCTGCTTAAGCTCAACACCCAGAATCCGTCGGTAAGCAGCAGCTCCATGACCATTACGGGCCTGCAAAGCGGTGAGCGGCTGGTAAGCATCGACTTCCGACCAGCTACGGGGCAGCTGTACAGCGTTAGCAGCAACAGCCGCTTGTACGTTATCAACCTGAACAGTGGCGTAGCAACGCCCATCGGTGCCGGTCCGTTTATGCCACCTACTAACGGCGACGCCATTGGCTTCGATTTCAACCCGACCGTTGACCGCATCCGGCTCGTAACCAACCAGGGCCAGAACCTGCGGCTCAACCCCGAAACTGGCGCTGTAGCCAACGTAGACGGCGCAATCAACGGCGTAGCGGGTGCGGCTGTTACGGCGGTTGCCTATACCAACAACCGGGCCGGTGTTACAACTACGACCCTGTACGACATTGACCCGATTACCGACCGGCTGTACCGGCAGAACCCACCGAACGATGGTCGGCTCGAACTTGTCGGTTCGCTGGGTGTCGATATTGCCGGTACCGGTAGCTTCGACATTGGCCCGGATGGCAGCGCTATTGCTACGCTGATCAGCGGTAACACCCGTGGTCTGTATCAGATCGACCTGACGAGCGGTGCGGCCGAGCGCCTGGGCGACCTGCCAAACGTAAGCATTGTTGGCCTGGCCATCCCGACGGAGCCGGTTGCCTACGCCGTTACGTCGTCGAACATGCTGTGGATCTTCAACCCGATGAATCCGACGCCCATTGCCAAGCCGATTACTGGTCTGCAACCGGGTGAAGATATTTATGGAATCGACTTCCGGCCGGTTAACGGTCAACTCTACGCGCTGGGCAGCACGAGCCGGATTTATACCATCAACACGTCGAATGGCGCTGCTGTGGCGGTAGGTGCTCCGTTTAGCCCCGGTCTGACCGTAGGTGACTACGGCTTCGATTTCAACCCAACCGTTGACCGCATCCGGCTCGTTAGTAACAGCAACCAGAACCTGCGCCTGAACCCCGACAACGGGGCTGTTGCCGCTGTAGACGGTATGCTGACCGGCTCGCTGGGTGGCGCTACCGGCGCGGCTTACACCAACAACTTTGCGGGGTCTACCACAACGACGCTGTATAGCCTCAGCAACTCTAACGGCCAGCTGTTCATCCAGAACCCGCCGAACAACGGTACGCTGGTACCCGTTGGCGGTAATGGTCTGCTGGGCCTGCCGTTCGAAGGAGCCAATGGCTTTGACATCGGTGGTACGAGCAATATTGCCTATGCTATTCTCCGGTCGAACGGCACGACCCGCCTGTACACCGTAAACCTGACCGCGCCGTCGGTTACGGCTGGCGCCATGCTGCCCGGCAACCCCACGATTCGTGGTTTCGCCGTCGGTTTAGGATTCTAATAAATTATGGGATAACCGTTTCGGATCGATCATTCCGGAATGGTTATCCCGGGTTTAAAATCCGGGCCTATTCATGGTCGGAATGGGCCGGATTTGTATTGAGGATAACCAATGAATAGGCCCGGCATTGATGCCGGGCCTATTTTTATCCCGAAATGGTCATTCCGAATAGGTTATCCCGGATTAAAATCCGGGCCTATTCATGGTCGGAGTGGGTACGAATTCGTATTGAGGATAACCAATGAAATGGCCCGGCATCAATGCCGGGCCATTATTCATACCCAATTCCTCAACCAGTTTTACCGGCTGAGGTAGAGGTTGCGTTCGGAGTAGACCTTCTGGAAGAAATCGTCGGTCAGGTCATCGATGAAGTAGATGCCTTCGCCGGTCGATTTCATTTCGGGGCCGAGTTCCTTGTTCACGTTCGGGAATTTGCTGAACGAGAAGACCGGAATCTTGATGGCGTAGCCTTTTTTGACCGGCTTGAAATCGAAATCGGTCACTTTTTTGTCGCCCAGCATCACCTTGGTAGCGTAGTTGACATACGGCTCCTGGTACGCCTTACAGATAAACGGTACCGTACGGCTGGCGCGGGGGTTCGCTTCGATCACGTACACCTGCTCGTCTTTGATGGCGAACTGGATGTTGATCAGGCCAACCGTCTTGAGCGCGACCGCAATCTTTTTGGTGTATTCTTCGATCTGATTGATCACATGCTCACTCAGGTCGAAGGGAGGCAGCAGCGCGTACGAGTCGCCGGAGTGGATACCCGCCGGTTCGATGTGCTCCATGATCCCGATGATGTACACATTCTCACCGTCGCAGATGGCGTCGGCCTCGGCTTCGATGGCGTTCTCCAGGAAATGGTCGAGCAGGATGTTGTTGTCCGGAATATCCTGCATGATCTTCATCACGTGGCTTTCCAGCTCGGTTTCGTTGATCACGATTTTCATGCTCTGACCGCCCAGTACATAGCTCGGCCGTACCAGCAGCGGGAAACCCAGTTCGCGCGACAGCTCGATGGCGGCTTCTGATTCGCGAACGGTACCAAACTTCGGATACGGAATATTCAGATCGCGGAGCATGCCCGAGAACAGGCCCCGGTCTTCGGCCAGGTCGAGCGCTTCCCAGCTGGTGCCGATGATCTTAATGCCGTAGCGCGTCAGCTTCTCCGCCATCTTGAGGGCTGTCTGACCACCCAGCTGCACAATAACCCCCTCTGGCTGCTCGTGCATGATGATAGCGTGAACGTGCTCCCAGAACACCGGCTCGAAGTACAACTTGTCGGCAATGTCGGGGTCGGTCGAGACGGTTTCGGGGTTACAGTTGATCATAATCGTCTCGTACCCCGCTTCTTTAGCCGCCAGCACGCCGTGAACGCAGGAATAGTCGAACTCGATACCCTGCCCGATGCGGTTCGGACCGGAACCCAGCACCACAATCTTTTTCCGGTTCGACCGAACCGACTCGTTACCCGGCAGATCCGATACCGGCTCGGGCCGGTCGAGGGTGATGGGCAGCTGGTTGTTGAAGGTCGAGTAGTAATAAGGCGTTTTGGCTTCGAATTCGGCCGCGCAGGTGTCTACGCACTTGAACACCCGCCGGATGTTGTGACGCTGACGGTAGTCGTAGATTTTGCTTTCGCGAACCTGCAGGATGTGGGCCAGCTGCCGGTCGGCATAGCCTTTCTGTTTGGCTGTGCGGAGCAGCTCGGGGGGCAGCTCGTCGAGGTCGTACTGTTGAATTTCGCGCTCCAGCAGAATCAGCTCTTCGATCTGGTGCAGGAACCACGGATCTATTTTGGTCAGCTGCTGAATGGTCCGGAACGACATACCGGCCTTGAACGCATCGTAAATATGGAACAGGCGGTTCCAGCTGGGGTGGGCCAGGCTTTCCCGCAGGGCGTCGCGGTCGGTCAGCTCGCGGCCGTCGGCGCCGAGGCCGTTGCGCCGGATTTCGAGACTCTGACAGGCTTTTTGGAGCGCTTCCTGGAAATTCCGGCCAATACCCATGGCTTCACCCACCGATTTCATCTGGAGACCCAGCGAGCGGTCGGCACCCGGAAACTTGTCGAAGTTCCAGCGCGGTACTTTAACAATGACATAATCGATGGCGGGCTCGAAAAACGCCGACGTCGTACCCGTAATCGGGTTAATCAGCTCATCGAGGTTATAGCCAACGGCCATTTTAGCGGCAATTTTGGCGATGGGATACCCCGTAGCTTTTGAGGCCAGCGCCGATGACCGGCTTACCCGCGGGTTCACCTCGATCACGATGATGTCGTCGGTTTGCGGATTGACCGAAAACTGAATGTTACAGCCCCCGGCAAACTGACCGATACCACTCATGACCCGGATGGCGAGATCACGCATTTTCTGGTACAGCGTATCGGGCAGGGTCATGGCCGGCGCCACCGTGATGCTATCACCGGTATGGATACCCATCGGGTCGAAGTTCTCGATGGAGCAGATGATGATGAAGTTGCCGTTGTTATCGCGCAGCAGCTCCAGCTCGTATTCTTTCCAGCCCATAACGCTCTGCTCGACCAGCACCTCATGAACGGGCGACGCGTGCAGCCCGGCGGTGAGGGCCTTGTCGAAGTCGTCGGGATGGTTTACGAAGCCGCCCCCCGTACCGCCCAGGGTGAACGACGGTCGGATAACAAGTGGGAAGCCAATCTCCTGCGCAATTTCTTTTCCTTCCAGAAACGAGCGAGCCGTACGGCCTTTGCAGACGCCCGCGCCCAGTTCCAGCATCAGCAGCCGGAATTTTTCCCGGTCTTCGGTGGTCTCAATGGCCTTGATGTCTACGCCAATGATCTTCACCCCGTACTTTTCCCAGATGCCCGCTTTATCGCAGTCGATGGCGAGGTTGAGGGCGGTCTGGCCACCCATAGTGGGCAGTACGGCATCAATGGGGCGACCCATCTCCTGGTGTTTTTTCAGGATGTCGACGATCGACTTTTTCTCCAGCGGCAGCAGATAGACGTTGTCCGCGTTGATCGGATCGGTCATGATCGTGGCCGGGTTGGAGTTGATCAGACTGACCTCGATTCCTTCGTCGCGGATGGACCGGGCTGCCTGCGAACCAGCATAATCAAATTCACAGGCTTGTCCGATAACAATAGGGCCGGAGCCGATAATCAAAACCGAGCGGATGGCAGAATTTTTAGGCATTTCTCAGGAGCAATGAAAAATGGGTAGAATGGCCAGAACATCAGGAGCGATACGGCCAAAAATCCCGCAAAGGTAGGGGGCTGAGAAAGGAATTAAAAGAAAACAGTTAATTAATCCGCTTGGACATCCGAATCGTCAATCCGCTTTTGCAACTCAATCTGCCAGTCTATGCCCCAGTGTTCACAAATTTCAACAGCCGTCTTTGCTATCCGCCCAGCGTAAGGCACTCGCTCATAGTAAGGTATGGTGTGTAGCAATGCCATTAATGCATATTCGATGGACTGCTCCCGGTTTGAATCAGGTAGCTCTAAATAGAAAATGCTCATGTTAACAGCCGTTCCAGCCACCGAAACGCTGTAGGCATCTGGATTAGAAGCCGCCAGCTCCACTCTGATTTTTAGGGCTTCATCGTAGGCGGCTTCGGCCTCGGCAAAGCGTTGGTTGTCACTGTAGAGATTAGCCAGATTGTTGAGCGTGGTGGCCACATTGGGCAGGTAGGCCGCTGGGCTCTGCTGAGCCAGTTGCCGACGAATGCTCAGGGCTTCATCATAGGCGGCTTCGGCCTCGGCAAAGCGTTGGTTGTCACTGTAGAGATTAGCCAGATTGTTGAGTGTCATCGCCACATCGGGCAGGTAGGCCGCTGGGCTCTGCTGAGCCAGTTGCCGACGAATGCTCAGGGCTTCATCATAGGCGGCTTCGGCCTCGGCAAAGCGTTGGTTGGCCCTGTAGAGAACAGCCAGATTGTTGAGTGTCATCGCCACATCGGGCAGGTAGGCCGCTGGGCTCTGCTGAGCCAGTTGCCGACGAATGCTCAGGGCTTCATCATAGGCGGCTTCGGCCTCGGCAAAGCGTTGGTTGTCACTGTAGAGAACAGCCAGATTGTTGAGCGTGGTGGCCACATCGGGCAGGTAGGCCGCTGGGCTCTGCTGAGCCAGTTGCCGA
>NZ_SWJG01000001.1:483638-2523730 GCF_005870035.1 Spirosoma lacussanchae
GAATGCTCAGGGCTTCATCATAGGCGGCTTCGGCCTCGGCAAAGCGTTGGTTGTCACTGTAGAGAACAGCCAGATTGTTGAGCGTGGTGGCCACATCGGGCAGGTAGGCCGCTGGGCTCTGCTGAGCCAGTTGCCGACGAATGCTCAGGGCTTCATCATAGGCGGCTTCGGCCTCGGTAAAGCGTTGGTTGTCACTGTAGAGAATAGCCAGATTGTTGAGTGTCATCGCCACATCGGGCAGGTAGGCCGCTGGGCTCTGCTGAGCCAGTTGCCGACGAATGCTCAGGGCTTCATCATAGGCGGCTTCGGCCTCGGCAAAGCGTTGGTTGTCACTGTAGAGAACAGCCAGATTGTTGAGCGTGGTGGCCACATCGGGCAGGTAGGCCGCTGGGCTCTGCTGAGCCAGTTGCCGATACAGGCTCAGGGCTTCATCATAGGCGGCTTCGGCCTCGGCAAAGCGTTGGTTGTCACTGTAGAGAACAGCCAGATTGTTGAGCGTGGTGGCCACATTGGGCAGGTAGGCCGCTGGGCTCTGCTGAGCCAGTTGCCGATACAGGCTCAGGGCTTCATCATAGGCGGCTTCGGCCTCGGCAAAGCGTTGGTTGGCCCTGTAGAGAATAGCCAGATTGTTGAGCGTGGTGGCCACATTGGGCAGGTAGGCCGCTGGGCTCTGCTGAGCCAGTTGCCGACGAATGCTCAGGGCTTCATCATAGGCGGCTTCGGCCTCGGCAAAGCGTTGGTTGGCCCTGTAGAGAACAGCCAGATTGTTGAGCGTGGTGGCTCTTTGAGACTCATCGCTGGACAGACGTAAAGCTCTCTCGTACCAGGCAACTGCATCCAGATGCTGATTGTGGGCTTGAAGAAAATAGGCCAGCGCAAAGCAGGTGTCGTAGGTTTCATCAGCACTGACAGCGTCTTCATATAGCCGCCAAGCTTCCGCCAGCCAGCCGGGTTCTTTGGTCAGCACCGTGGTACTAGCTTTCAGGATGAAGTCCTGTGCCAGTTGGGCCGATTGCTGGCGCAGCGCATCGCGTTGTTGTAGCAAATCGGCTAAGTCCCGGCGCAGCTCGTCGGCATTGAGGGCAGCGTGGGCTTCGGCAAAGCGGCCTTGCTCAACTAATTTACGTGCTTCATCGGCACGGTGGGAAGTAGAATTCTGGATGGCTTTTTGTACGGTGGCCACCTCATCGAGGAAATGGCTTAAGGCCTGCTGGGCTTGTTGCTGCTCCCTGTCTTTGCTCAAAACCGTCTGGTTGGCCTGATCGCGGGTGGTACGCTGCTGCGTGAGCACCATCTCCAGCGAGCTTGCCAAGGCTGGGTTCTGGGTTAAGGCGGCTTCGAGCGCGCTCAAGCTGGCTTCAGCTTGGGTAAGTGCCATTTCTGCGTCGGCAAAGGCCTGGCGGCTTTCGCGTACGGCCTGCGTCAGTTGCAAGAACTGCTCTGACATGAGTAGTCCGGCCGATACGGGCTGGCTAAGTATCCGGTTAAATTGGCGTCCCAGAGCCGCCACATCTTCTTTGGTAGCCATGTCGGCCCGTACGTAGCCAACCTGCTCCAGGAGTTTGTCCTGCCGCTGCTCAATGCGGTCAAGCTGGCTACGGTTCTGACGGATGGCGGAGATCCAGAGTTCGCCGTAGAAGTCAATCTGTTGCAGGGTCTGTGTTCCTGTGGTCAGTGCCTGGTCCAGCAGTTGTTTCAGATCGATCTGGCTGGCCTGCTGTGTGTCGCGGAGGTTGTTCAACGTAGCCTGCAAGGTCTCGAAGAAAAGCAGGTCCATTGCTTTTTTGGCTTTTTCCTGCTGGTCGCCACTGCCTTTCAGCTCTTCGCGGAAATAGAACTGCGTCCGTTCGGCAAAACGGGTGGGAAAGTAGTCAATGAAAGCTGGCGTAAAATAAAATTCCTCGTCCTGAGTGTCGAAGTCGATCTTCAGTTTTGCCTGCAACTGCTGTTGGCTGGCAGCGCGGTTATACACATAGTCCAGCACCTCTTGCTTAGCCAGTTCCTCCTGAGTAGCCTCTACATACTCTTGTTGACTGCGATTGCGCAGCGTCTGAAAAAACAACCGTAGCGAACTGTCTTCTTTGGGGCTTATGCCATCGCGGCTTAGGTAGTCCGTCTCAATGTCGTCCAGCGCCTTTTGGATAGCCACTACCAGCGACCGTTGAATGTGGTGATTAACCGCTGGCTCACGGCTTCCTGACAGCCAGCGTTTGGTTATGAAGGGCATACACAGCTCTACCCCAAACTGACCCGCCCAGCCCCCCGTTATGCTCACCAGGGCAGTCATAAGCGGGCTGGCAGCATCGTGTCCGGTGGCGGCAAATCCAAAAGCGGCCAAACCGGCCACCGCCTTGAATAAATTCTGTTTGACCTCAGCAGTCATGATAAGATGGTATGGATGGTAGAAAAGTGTATAGCAAATTATCCATATTGGAGTGATTTTGCAATCTGTATCAGTGCAAAATGCCAATCACCATAGAAGAGCTTCAATATAAAAACCACTGATCCGTAAGTCGATAATAAATGTGTTTGAATTCTGAAATAGTCTAACGGGTTGCTACGCGTTTGTCGAAATGATGGCATGTAAACTATAATACCGACTGACTAGCAACCAGATAGCTTTTTTCTGGAAATAATGGACCCGCTGCCCGCAATTGACAATTCACTGCGGCCCGGCAGCAGGTAAATGACCAATAATAAAAGTTGTATATTACTAGCGGCTATAGTATGTCTAAAATCCTTTAACCCTGGTTTTTGTGATGCAGGCTGTTTCTGCTCCTTCCGCACTTGCCGATGCTCGTTTCCCGGATGTCGTCTGGCCGGTCTGGCGCCGGCTGCTGTTTCGGTTCACGGTTATTTATGTCGGTCTCTACATGTCGCCCCTGAAATGGGCCGGTGACGTGCCGCTGCTCAACCTGGGTGGCAACTACTACTCGATGGGCGAGAGCTGGCTGGTAACCCTGGCTAACCGGCACCTTTTTCACGTCAAGGAGCAACTGGTGCCGTTCAACGGCAGTGGCGATACCTCGTACGGCTACGCCCAGCTCTGTCTTTTTACCCTCCTGGCCCTGATCGGGACCGCGGTCTGGAGCGCCCTCGACCGTCGGCGGGCCTATGACCGGCTGTCGTACTGGTTTCTGGTGGCGCTTCGCTACTACGTGGCGCTGGTGGCGCTGCTCTACGGAACCATCAAACTTTTTGGCCAGCAGATGATTTTTCCGTCGCTGAGCCAGCTCGCTACGCCCCTCGGCGATCTGCTGCCGATGCGTTTTTCCTGGCTGTTTATCGGGTATTCGGAGCCGTATCAGTTTTTTTCGGGCGCGGTCGAGGTGCTGGCCGGGGTGCTGCTGCTCTGGCGTCGTACGGCTACGCTGGGCGCGTTTGTGGCCACCAGCGTTTTTCTGAACGTCATGATGATGAACCTTTGCTACGACATTCCGGTCAAGCTGTTCTCCATCCATCTCTTCGTTTTCAGCAACCTGCTGCTGCTCGGCGACGCCCGCCGACTGCTTGATTTTTTTGTCTTCAACCGGCCCACGCAACCCAAACGAACGTATGCGTTTACGACCCGCCGGGCGCGTATTGGCTGGCTGGTGCTCAAAGCCAGCTTTGTGCTGTTTTTTGGCCTGCTGCCGCTCTACCGGGCTTACCAGTACAGCCAGCCCGAGCCGGTTGCCGGTAAAAAACCGCCTAAGCCCAAACTGAAAGCCGGTTTCTACGAAGTGGCCGACTTCCGGGTGCCCGTATCGTTTCCCGACTCGCTGCGGTGGCAGAACGTGGTGTTCGAGGAACAAACAACGGGCAGTATCCAGACGGCCGATACGCTGTTCCGGCAGCGCTACCGCCGGGGCTATTTCAGCTACGACCTCGACTCTACCCAACAAACCATTGCCTTCAGGAAATTTGCCGATGACAGCCTGGCGCTGTTCACCCTGCACATCGACCGGCCCGATACCAACCGGCTGCTGCTGCGCGGCCTGTTCCGGGGCGACTCGCTGACGGTGGCCCTCCGACGCACCAACCGCCATTTCCAGCTCGCCGAACGCCAGTTCCACTGGCTCTCCGAAGCCAACCGGTAACAACTACTCGCTCCAGACCAATCTACATCGGGTCAGTCAGGCCAGAGGGCGGTTTTTTTAATCCGTGGGGCGTGAATCCGGTTGCGCCGGTTGGTCGCTAAGTTTAGTTGGAAAACGTTGGTTGCGGGGCTACTTTTGAGTAGGTTATGGCATAGTTTTCTTATTTATGGCTCGTTTACCCGTTCTACTTTCGTCCGTTCTGATCAGTGCGCTGGCGTTTACCTGTGTCCGCGACTATCCGGCTACGGTTCCCTATACGCCACCGCCACCCACGACTACTCCCGGCCTGCCTCCGCAGACCACACCTTCGCCCCAGAAGCGGCTCTTTCTGGGTAACGACAAGCTCCGCGTCGGTATCGACCTTAACGCCGGGGGGGCCATCACCTACCTGGCCGAAGCCGGTAGTAGCGAAAATATGGTCAATAACGTGGACCTGGGGCGGCAAATTCAGACGTCGATCTACAGCGGGCCCTTTCCGTATTCGATCAACGGCAAGCAGCCCGTCGAGAAATGGAAATACCTCGGCTGGAACCCGGTACAAACCGGCGACGTGTTCAATAATCCCGCCCGCATTGTCAGCTACCAGCAGGACCAGAACCGGATTTACGTGAAGTCGGTGCCGCTGATCTGGCCCCTGCTCAACGAGCCGGCCGACTGCTCCATGGAACACTGGTACGAGATTCAGAACAATACCGTTCGGGTTCGCTGCCGCATTACCGTCAACCGTGCTGACACCACCCAATACCAGGCCCGGACCCAGGAAACGCCCTGCGTCTACCTGAACGGCCCCTGGTACCGAATTGTCACCTACGAAGGCGAGCAGCCCTTCACCAACGCGCCCACCGTTGAGTATACCGACCGCGATATCATTACCCGTTACGCCACTGAAAACTGGATTGCCCTGCTGAACGACAAAGGCCGGGGCGTGGGCTTATACCGGGCCAACGAGTTCCGGTACCGGTCGGCCGGATTCGGTACGCCAAAAGTAGGGGGGGAGTTCGACGAGCACAGCGGCTATCTCAACAGCGATAGTTTTCTGCTGATCGACCATAACGGCCAGTATGAATACGAGTACACGCTGGTGGTGGGTGGCCTGACCGATATCCGGCAGTATGCCGTAAGCCAGCCGCGCCCGGCTACCCGGCCCAACTATCAGTTCACCACCGACCGGCAGGGCTGGTACTACTACAACGCCCGGGACCGGGGCTGGCCTATTCAGAACGAGCTGGCAATCCTGTTCCAGCGCGAAGACCTGACCAAGAATAACCTCGGTATCAAAAGTCCGCTGGTCTTCTGGCGGGCGGCCGAAATTCCAAAACTGTACATTCAGGCCGCTTTCCAGACAAAAGCCACCTCGGTCCGGCTGGCCTGGCGCCGACCCGGCGAGGTTGACATCTACGACATTCCGACGCGCTCGGTCGATATTCCGATCATCGGCGATGGGCAGTTCCGTACCTACGAAGTCAACATGCAGGGCTTGCCCGGCTGGGACGGGGTGATCACGCAGATTCAGTTTATGTACCCGGCCAACCAGATTCAGTTCGAGAAAGGATCGGTGTTCCGGCTCCGCAGCGTGAGCGCCACCCGAACAAACGGCTAACCAACGGGCCATGAAAAAGGGGGCCTGCCAATTGGCGGGTCCCCTTTTTCGGCACTAAACGTTTCCGTTACGCCAGGAACGGGGTGACAATAGCCAGTACCTGCTCTTTGGTCAGCGGCTCGTCGAAGGCTTCGGTTACGCGCTCCATGCTCAGACCCGTCAGGCCGACCAGGTTTACGCCACCCTGTGACACGACGTCGTCGCCAGCGTATACAGCCGCCGGGAAGCCGTTCGAGTTCACGATCCAGCCTTTGTTCCCGTTCAGGTAACGTACTTTGGCTGCGTGAAGGGCTTCTACCGAGTGAATCTGCAGGGCTACCGTCAGAATATCGGGAGCCGGAATCAGCCGACCAGCCTGTCCTTTATAAGCCCGAACACCGGTGTCTTCAAACGCCTGAGCAACGGCCAGGAATGTCTGATAGCTGGTGAATACAGTTGGGAAAGCGCCTTTGGCAGTAAAATCAAAGTTTGGTTTGGCAACGGCCGCACCACCCAGCGCGCTCTTCAGCAGGGCTACGTGAGCGTTCTCGTGCTTGGCAATCTGCATGAAGGTCGTCATGGCCTCACCTGTCAGGAAGCCAGACCGGCCCGTACCGATGTTGTAGAACTCTGCTTCGAGGTACTCGAGGGTCAGCGCGAAATTCAGCACTTCAACCACGGCGCTGTTCTGCGCATAGGCTTTGTTCAGGATCGAACCGAAAGCGACCGGGGCAACGCCCATTACCGCCTTCTTCATCAGATTCTGAAAAACGTGACGACGCGATACGTGGTCAAGCCGCTCGTACACTTCGGCATCAACCTTTTCAATTTCGTTCAGTATGTTTTGTAGGTTCATGGTCGTAGCTTAATTATTGCGGCTGGGTGCGTCCGTTGATGGTTTCCTGAATGAAAGGTCTGACCAGAGCCAGTACTTCTTCCGGTTTGCGTGCTTCGCCAAGACCCGAAGCAGGACCTGGGTTTACGATATCGTCGCCAGCGAACGAAGTCGTCATAGGATTGAGCAGTTCGCTGATGATCGACGTATGGCGGGCTTCAACCGAAACGATTTTGCCGGCCAGGGTCAGGTAATCAGCACTTTTCAGCAGACGGCCAGCGCCGTTGTAAGCCGACACACCTACCGCTTCGAACGTACGTGCTACGCCCAGTACGGCGGCCCGGCTACCGAAGTTGATGCTGCTGAAGTTGGGGGTAAGGCCCGGAATCGCTTTGGCACCCAATGCGGCTTTGAACAGCTCGCGGTGAAT
Organism: Spirosoma lacussanchae; assembly: GCF_005870035.1. GTDB lineage: Bacteria > Bacteroidota > Bacteroidia > Cytophagales > Spirosomataceae > Spirosoma > Spirosoma lacussanchae. The sequence goes on from NZ_SWJG01000001.1 coordinate 490,562, forward strand.
GATCTCATGATCACGAATTTCGGTCAGTACGCTGCGCTCGTAGCCGTTCATGCCGGCATAAGGCGTCATGATTACCTGCATGTAGAAAGCGGCTTCCAGCTGCTCCAGCGCATAGGCATAGTTGAGAACACCGATATCGTCATAGCCGATGTCACCAAGGTCAATGACATCACCAGCGCGGGCGGCACCGCGGGCCGATGGATCAACCAGTTCATTCTGGCAGGCACTCAGGGCTACGCCAGCAGCCGCTGTTGCTCCAATGTAGCGCATGAAGAGACGACGCCCAAGTGCGGCCGACTCCCTGCCCGTCAACATCTGACGTACGTCAGTCTGGTCGTTGGGTAGTTTTTCCATTGAGTTGTATAAACGTTTAGTGAAATCGTCTCCCGTTCGTCGAGAGAACTGGAATAGATACGGAGAAGGTGACCCGGCAGTTTTGTACTTTTAAAAAAAAAAGTTGTATCCGACTGAGCGGGCTAAAAAACACCGTTTAGTCAACAAATCTCTTTTTCCTTCTTCTGGTCGACAAACTGGTACACGGCATGGCAGTTTGAGGTTACTTGGGAGTAACTGCCGAAACAATCGGCGGCTCCTACGGTTCTACTAGCTGATTCACATTCTATCAAACAAGTCAGCGATTATGATTAAGAACGAAGAAATCGTAGAAGACCTGAACGACCTGGTCAAAATCAATAACGACCGGATTCAGGGGTACGAAAAAGCCATTGAAGACAACAAGGATGCTCAACTGGACGATCTGTTCCGGCACTATGTTGTACAGAGCCAGAACTTCCGCAGCCAGCTGGCTGATCATATCGTGCGCATCGACGGCACGGCCGTTACCGACGCTACTTCGACCGACGTATCGAGCAAAGTGCACCGCGCCTGGATCGATATCAAGGCAGCCCTGACCGGCAAAGACCGCGATACGGTGCTGAGCTCGGTTGAGTTCGGTGAGAACGCTGCCCTGGAGGCTTACAAGGATGCTATCGAGAAAGACCACCTGCCCGCCTACATCAAGGAAGATTTGATGAAGCAGATGAGCCAGCTCGAAGATGCCTACGAAAAAGTGAAGGCACTCCGTGGGGATAAATAATCAGTGACAGGGGCCTGCCAGCCGTTATTCACGGTGAGTAGGTTACAAAGAGAAGGGGTACAGGAATCGCATCAGCGACTCTCTGTACCCCTTCTTCTTGTTTACTTCTCGCTTACGGCAGCGGCATGTCCTGAAAATCTTCTTCGGTCAGCTTGATCGTGGCGCCCTGTACGTTTTCGTCCAGGTGTTTGACCGATGAAGTACCGGCGATGGGCAGCATCACGGGCGAGGCCGCCAGCAGCCAGGCCAGAGCTACCTGATATTCGGTTGCCTGATGCCGTTCGGCCACTCGGTGAATGGCCTGCTCGGCTTCCAGGTTACCGGCGCTCAGCGGATACCAGGGAATAAAGGCAATGTTCTGCGCTTCGCAGTATTTGAGCACGTCGTTCCATTTCTGCTGACCGAAATTGTACATGTTCTGTACCGACACGACCTCGAAATAGTCCTGCGCCTGCTCAATCTGCTCCACGTCTACCTCCGAGAGGCCGATGTGTTTGATCTTACCAGCCTGCTGCGCTTCCTGCAGAAAACCCAGATACTCTTCGGCGGGTACTTTATCATCGAAGCGGTGCAGCTGATACAGGTCGATCTGTTCTACCTTCAGCCGTTTAAGGCTTCCGTTCAGCGCTTCTTCGAGGTGTTTACGGCTCCCGTCGACCGGCCACTGGTTAGGACCGGTGCGTAACAGACCGCCTTTGGTGGCAATAACCAGGCCGTCGGCATAGGGATGGAGGGCTTCGGCAATCAGCTCTTCGGATACATAAGGCCCGTACGAATCGGCGGTATCGATGAAGTTGATACCCAGGTCGAGACAGCGCTTCAGCACCCGAATGGCCTCGTCATGATCGCGGGGTGGCCCCCAGATACCGTCGCCGGTGATGCGCATGGCGCCGTACCCCATCCGGTTTACGGTCAGGTCGCCCCCCAGGGTAATCGTACCCGCCTGGGTAGCGGGTTTGTCGGTTGTCGATTGCATACAACAGTTCGTGTTTTAGGTTTAGTAATACGACAAACCGCAAACCCAAACTGTTTAAAATTACCGCTTCTCTATGCCGTCAAATCAGGTTGCATCGAAGAATCGCTCTTGCAAGTTGCGCGAACTATGCTGAATCGTAATGATGTCGATTTTTTCATCGTCGACCAGTTTGTAAACGATGCGGTAATCATTATGAATCAGCTCGCGCAGGGTAGGCAAATCGAATTCGGGTACTTTACGTCCCAATTGCGGAAAAGTTCTGAGTCGGTCGATCTTAGCGATGATAGTATCGATCAGATGATCGGCATAAGCCGGTGAGTAAGCAGAACGATACTCGTTTATTGCATCGAGGTCATCAATGGCCGGTTCGTGAAAGATATGCTAATCATCCACGCAACCGTTTCCTGACTTCATCTAAAGGTACCGTTTCTCCCCGCTCTGATTGCAGTAGGCCTTCCTGAACACTCTGGATAAATAACAAACGTTCAATCAGGGCTTCAACTGGGAATTCGTCAGGCAGTTTGTCGAGGGATTCCTGTACGGCCGTCTTTGTCATGATCGTATTCTTTTTACCAAAGATAAAAAATTACCGCTTCTCTATGCCGTCCAGCACCCGCCGGATTACGTTGGCGCGCTTCATGAACTCCAGCGAGGTCGTTACGTCCTGGCTGTCGACAATCTGTTTGAACTGTTGCAGAAAGTCGATATAGGCCCCCAGCGCGTCAGAAACATTGGCCCGGTTCTGGTCGAAGATCGGTGCCCACATCTGCGGAGAGCTTTTGGCCAGCCGCACCGTACTGCTGAAACCCGTGCTGGCCATATCGAAGATGGTTTGCTCATCTTTCTCTTTTTCCAGTACCGTCAGGCCGAGTGCAAAGGCGCTGATGTGGCTTAGGTGCGAGACGTAGGCCAGGTGCAGGTCATGCTCCTGCGGAGTCATGAAAAAGAGCTTCATGCCGATGTCGCGGAAAAGACTTTCGACCAGGGCCAGGCTGTCCGGATCGCTTTTGTCCCGGTCGCAGATGATCAGGTTTTTGCCGGGCAGCAACTCGCGGAAAGCCGCGCCGGGGCCGGAGTTTTCGGTACCCGCCATGGGGTGAGCCGCTACGAACTGCGCCCGGTTGGGGTGCGCATCGACGAGGTCGCAGATGAGTCCTTTGGTAGAGCCCAGATCAACGACGGTAGCACCCGCCGGCAGCTGATCGAGTACGGTAGGCAGCAGGTCGAGAATGACGTTGACGGGCGTGGCCAGCACAACGAGGGTACTCTGCGCAACGGCTTCGGGCAGCGGCAGCAGCTCATCGACGATGCCTTTGGCGAGGGCCAGCTGTCCGTTCACCGCCGACGCATCGACGCCAATGAACCGCATTCGGGGGTATTTGTCGCGCAGGGCCAGGGCGAATGAACCGCCCAGAAGGCCGATGCCTACGATGCTGATTGTCATGCCTGTATGCGTTGGGTAGCTTGCTGGATTCGTTCTTTGGGTACGCAGAGCGAGATGCGGATATACCGCTCGCCTTTGGGGCCGAAGATGAAGCCTGGCGCAATGAATACATGTTTCTGATACAGCAGCTCGTTCACGAGGTCCTCGGCCGAGGCTACGGAGTCAGGCAGTCGGGCCCAGATAAACAACCCTTCCTGATCGGGGCTGTAGGTGCAGCCGAGGGTGTCGAGCAGTTCATGAACCGCATCCAGGCGGCCTTGATAGACGGCGTTTCGCTCGCGGTGCCAGTCGTCGGAGTTGCCGAGGGCTTCCGTAGCCGCATCCATCAGGGGTTTGAACTGGCCCGAGTCAACGTTACTTTTTATGGTCAGAACCGCATCGATATACGGTTTGGCCCCGGCCAGCCAGCCAATGCGCCAGCCCGCCATGTTGTGCGACTTGCTGAGTGAATTCAGCTCAACCGCCACCTCGCGGGCACCGTCGACCGACAGCAGGCTGATGGGCGGTTTTTTGTTCAGAATCAGGCTGTAGGGGTTGTCATGGCAGAGCAGTACCCGGTGGTCATGGGCGAACCGAACGGCCTGCTCGAATAGCTCGCGGGTGGCGGGCGCGCCGGTGGGCATGTGTGGGTAGTTCAGCCAGATGATTTTGGTGTTGGGCGTAGCCGCTACCAGATCGGCCATGGTGCTCCAGTCGGGTTGCCAGCCATGGTACTCCCGGAGCGGGTATTCCAGCACGTTGGCCCCGAGCATACGGCTCACGGCGCGGTAGGCAGGGTAGCCCAGCTCGGGTACCAGCACCCCGTCGCCCTCATTCAAAAACGTCAGCGACAGGTGGGTAATGCCTTCTTTCGACCCGATCAGGGGCAGCAGTTCCGTATCGGCATTCAGCGTAACGCCGTAGGTATGCTGATAGAAGCGGGCAATAGCCTGCCGGAGTCCGGGGGTACCTTTATAGGGTTGATAGCCATGTGCCGACGGTTGCCGGGCCGAAGCCATCAGCGCGTCGATAGTAGAGTCGGAGGGCATCAGATCGGGGTTGCCGATGCCAATATTGATGACGTCGTGACCAGCCGCCAGGAGGGTACGTACTTCGGCGAGTTTAACCGAAAAGTAGTACTCCTGCGTTTGGTCGGCACGGTGAGCTACGGGAATGATCATTGGTACGAATGCGTCGGAGTCGGCAGATTAATCGTGGTTTGGGCCGGTCGATGAAAAAACGAACCGCAAAGATAAGGCCGAAGCGGGTCGGGTTGGACAGCTAATCCGATGAATCACGATTGCAGACAGTATTTTAGCAGGGGAGCCACATGCAGCGCCTGTAGCATCTCGCCGGTTTCGATAATGTCGAGGACGCGCTCCCGCGACACCAGGTGTACGGTAATTTCTTCGGTAATCTCCAGCTCCTGCGCCTGTACGGGCTCGACACCCGTTGCCAGAAAACAGTAACAGCGGTTGGTATGGGTACCGGGGTTGGCCGACAGGGTGAGCAGCGGCTCCCAGTGTCCACCGCCAAATCCGGTTTCTTCGAGGAGTTCGCGCTGGGCCGTGGCCAGGGCCGACTCGCCCGGATCGACTACGCCGGCGCAAAGCTCGTAGCGAACATCGGCCGATCCGTGCCGGTACTGGCGAATCAGCACCAGCTGGCCTGCGGTCGTAACGGCCACTACGTTGATCCAGTCGGGGTACTCGAGCAGAAAATAGTCGGGGATATACCCCCCGCTGGCCATCCGGACGGCGTCTTTCCGAACGGTAAACCAGGGTAGCTGATGGATGTATTCGGAGGATTCGACCTGCCAGGGCTGCGGGTCGTTGTCGGGCGTTGTCATGCCGCAAAGGTAGCCACGACTAGCGGACTAATTCGTCGGCGAAGCGCAGATACTGCGCCCAGTCGTAGTCGGTTACGTCGTGTTTGCCACTTCGGTTGTGGTAGCGTACCGTCTGGCCTACGGGTTCGTTCAGGCCCGGAAAGCTGACCGGCCCCAACCCGGTTTTGCCGTACAGCCGGTAAACGTCCTCGGCTTCGACACCACCCAGAAACTCGCCCCGCGGGTCGGACCACTGATCGCCGTCGGCACTGGCAATATAGAGCGGGCGCGGGGCTATCAGCGCCAGCAGCTCGTGCTGATCGACGGGCAGTTCGGCTACCCGCTTGCTGTAGGTGGTGTAGCGCGGACAGAACCAGTGCGGGAAATGGGTGCTGATGCGCTCCAGGGTTTCGCCGTACCAGCGCCGGGCCAGGGCCGCCCCGCCCTCGCCCGACTCGTTAGAGATGACGGCCGCAAACCGGGTATCCTGTGCACCGGCCCATAAAGCAGCTTTGCCAATCCGCGAATGGCCCATCACCAGGACGCGTTTGCTGTCAATGGCGGGGTCGGTTTGCAGGTAATCCATGATCCGGCTCAATCCCCAGGCCCAGGCTCCGATAGCGCCCCAGTTGCTGGCGTTGGTGGTGTCGCCCAGTACGGAGCGGATGCCCGTATGCCAGCCCTGCGGGTAGTCAGGTTCGATGTCGCCATAGTAGGCCGTGGCCAGGGCGTAGCCCCGCTTCAGCACGGTTTCTATGGGCCAGCGGGTGGCCTGGAGGCCACGGGCTTTTTCGGTAGCGCGGTTATTGACCGACACCTCGCCAATCACATTGCTGACCCAGCGGGTCGAGAGCGGAATATCGGCTTCGGTCGTGACGCAGTGGTTACCGCAGAAGTTCAGGCCCAGGAAAACAGGCGCGGGCTTTTTAGCGCTTTTGGGTACGTACAGCAGCACATCGATGGGGGGTAGCTGCGGGTAGTCGGCAAAGAAAATAGAGATCTGTTTCCGCGTGGCCAGCCCGTTCAGGGCAGAGGGGTCTACGTTGTTGACCTGAAACCGAAGTTTTATGGCCCTGGACGGGGTTTGCCCGTACACGTTGTCGGCAAAGAGTTGCAGCAGTTCGATCCGGCGTTTTTGCCAGTCGGCTGGGTTGGTTATGCGTTTGCCTGTCTTCGAAACCAGCGGGTCGGGCAGGGTATACGTACCTACCCTGGCTTCGTCATAATTGGCGGGCGGCTCGGGAGCCTGGCCCAGGGCGGGCTGTAGGAGGGTGATTAACAGCGCTAAACCAGGAATAAGGCGGGTCATCAGGATAGGGAATGGGTTCTGTCGGGAAAGCAGCGAACCGCCTTTTTCATACTGATTTTAGCCAATTCATATTAACCGGCTTGTCTGTTTCGTTGTCTAAACGATTTTTACCTTCGCGTGCTGATTGTTCGAGATACCTGATGAGAAACGCTTTTTCTGTTTGTGCTGCTGCTCTTTGCCTGTTCGCTACGTCCTGCCACCGTCCCGTCGCTTATTTTCAGCGTACGCCCTACAGCCCGGCCCGGCTGGCGCAGGCGACTCCTGAACCCACTGCCGACATGCCGGAAGACACCCTGGCGCTGGTAGCTGACGCTATGGCTGAGCCGTCACAAACGGAACCTGTCCAGGCCGGACCCATCCAGGCTGGCCCTATCCAGGCCGGCCCGCTCCTGGCTAGTCGGCAAACGCAGGTCGGCAACTCGGCCCAGACGCGCCTGGACCACCGCATGCGTCGGGTCGAATCGATGCTGACCCGCCCCGCGTCGGTTGCTGATCAGCAGCAGGGGCCGGGCCCCAAACCGAAAAAGCAGATGCGGCTGGGCAACAAGATCCGGCAGGCGCTGGGTATGCCTTTGCGCGAAGAGCTGAACTGGTGGCAGCGCATCAGCTGGAAACTGAAAGCTTCGGTTATTGTCATTCTGGTGGCCATCCTGTTTGCCATCTTCCACGTAACGATCCTGGCCGTGATCTTTGGGCTGCTGGGGGCCTTCCTGCTCATCAGTGGTCTGCGCCGGTCGTTCAAGGTGCGTCGGCCGTGGTTCTGATCATTTCGGCCTGACCGGGCGGTCAGGCCGAAATGATGCGCTTATTTAATAAACCGGATCGAGAGCGGATACCGGTAGTATTCGCCGTTGTTGGCTTTGATGGCCGCAATCAGCGTGAAAATCAACCAGACGGTTCCAACCACCCAGAAGAGTACGAAACCAATCAGGATCAGGAAGAGCAGAAACGCCACGCCCGCGGCCAGAGCCATGGTGATGTTGAAGTTAACCGCTTCCTTGCCGTGGTAGTCGATAAACGCCGACTTCTCTTTCTGAACCTGCCAGACAATCAGCGGCCCAACCAGGCTGCCTACCAGGGTGAAAAAACCCGTCAGCGAACTCAGGTGCGTCAGCATGGCCCACATGCGCTCGTCGGACTGGCTCATGGGCGGTGGACCAACGGGCGGGCCACCCAGGGGGGGCGGGGGTGGTTGATTCTGCATAGAAACACGGTTTGGTGATTACTTAATCCAGCGCAATAACCCAGTCGTCCTGTTCAACTACGATCCCTTCGGTCAGCACGACCTTGGCTACTTTTCCCTCTTTAGGCGCAGCCACGATACTTTCCATCTTCATGGCTTCGATGACGAACAGCGGCTGGTTTTTCTTCACCGCATCGCCTTCTTTCACCAGAATACGCGTCAGCCGGCCCTGCAATGGAGCGCCTACGTCGCCGTCTTTGCTCACTTTGGCGTTCATCTGCTTCTCTACCTTCGACGCCCGGTCGCGGACCTGCACCTGGCGGGTCTGGCCGTTTAGCTCGAACGTGATCGTGCGCATCCCGAACGCGTCCGGTTCTGACTGAAACAGGAGCCGGACCAGAATATTTTTGCCTTCTTCGATCTGAATCAGAATCTCTTCGCCGGGTTTCAGACCGTAGAAGAAGGCAGGCGTCGGAATAACGCTGACGTCGCCATACTGCTCGTTGGCCTTGTAATATTCGTCATAGACCTTCGGGTACATCTGGTACGAGAGGTAGTCGACAAAGCCGTCGTTGTTCGGGTATTTCTCCTGAAAAGCCGCAAAATCCTTGTCGAAATCGATGGGCTTGAGGTGTTCGTTCGGGCGGCCTTTTATTGGCTCTTCGCCTTTCAGGACGGCCTGCTGCACATCTTCGGGGAAACCACCGACCGGCTGGCCCAGCTCGCCCTTGAAGAACCCTTTCACCGACTCCGGAAACGCCAGCGATTCGCCACGGGTCCGAACGTCGTCGGCGGTCAGGTTGTTGGCGGTCATGAAAATGGCCATGTCGCCGACTACCTTCGAGGACGGGGTTACTTTCACAATATCGCCGAAGAGCTGGTTGGCGACGACGTAGTTTTTCTTCAGCGTCTCGAACTTGTCGCCCAGTCCGGTTGCCATCGCCTGCGGTTTGAGGTTGGAGTACTGCCCGCCCGGAATCTCGTTTTCGTAGACCTCCGCACTGCCGGCTTTCATGCCGCTCTCGAACGGATAATAATACTCCCGCACATCTTCCCAGTAGTTGGAGTACGCGTTTAACGAAGACAGGTTGATGGGGCACTCGCGTTCGTGGCCCTGCATCATGGCAACTACCGAGTTGAAGTTGGGCTGCGACGTAAGTCCTGACAGGGCCCCCAGCGCACAGTCGACAATATCGACACCGGCGTCGATGGCTTTCAGGTACGAAGCGGCCTGGATACCCGGCGTGTCGTGGGTATGGAGGTGGATCGGGATGCTGACAGCCTGTTTGAGTTCGCGGACCAGCACCTCGGCGGCCAGCGGCTTTAGCAGTCCAGCCATGTCTTTGATGGCCAGCAGGTGAGCCCCCTCGTCTTCGAGCTGACGGGCCAGGTCGAGATAATACTGCAGGGTGTATTTTGGATGGGCGGGGCTGAGCATATCGCCCGTGTAGCAGATGGCGGCTTCGCAGAGCGCATCGGTTCGTTCGCGGACGGCCCGGATGCTGACCTTCATGGCGTCGATCCAGTTCAGCGAGTCGAAAATCCGGAACACGTCGATGCCGGTTTCCCACGACTGCACCACAAATCTCTCGATCAGGTTATCGGGGTAGGCCGAGTAGCCCACGGCGTTGGAGCCGCGGAAGAGCATCTGGAGCAGCATGTTCGGCATGGCTTCGCGCAGGGCTGCCAGCCGTTTCCAGGGGCTTTCGTACAGAAAACGCATCGCCACGTCGAAGGTGGCTCCGCCCCATACTTCCATCGAGAATAATTCCGGATGGGCTTTGGCAAAGCCTTCGGCCACCCGCTGCAGATCCTGCGTCCGGACCCGCGTCGCCAGCAGCGACTGATGACCGTCGCGGAAGGTGGTATCGGTATACAGGATCGGTTTCTGGTCATTGACCCACTGAACAAACGACTCGCGACCCAGCTCTTTCAGGCGGTTGCGGTTGCCGGCCGGGTAGGGCCCGTAGGTGTCGAAGGGCGGCACGACCGGCGTCCGGAAAACCTTGCTGTCGTCTTTTTTCTTTACCTCCGGATTCCCGTTTACGATCACATCGGCCAGGTAGTTGAGTACCCGTGTAGAGCGATCCTGCGGTTCGCGGAGCTGGAACAGTTCGGGGTGATTTTCGATGAACGACACCCGCGCTTCGCCCCGCTGAAAAATTGGGTGACTGATGACGTTCAGCAGGAAGCCGATGTTGGTTTTAACCCCCCGAATCCGGAACTCGACCAGCGCGCGGGTCAGACGCTGGGTAGCGCCCTTGAGCGTACGGCCCCGGGCCGACACCTTCACAATCATCGAGTCGAAATACGGCGATATTTTCATGCCCGCGTAGCTGCTGCCTTCATCGAGCCGGATACCGAAACCGGCTGCGTTCCGGTACGCGATGATGGTGCCGAAGTCGGGTTTGAACCCATTGGCGGGGTCTTCGGTCGTGATGCGGCACTGGATGGCAAAGCCGTTGAGGGGCACCTCGTCCTGGTGGTTAATGTAGATGCCGTTGTCGGAGAGCTGATACCCCATCGCAATCAGAATCTGCGTCCGAACGATATCGATACCGGTTACCTCTTCGGTAATGGTATGTTCTACCTGAATGCGGGGGTTGACTTCAATAAAATAGATATTCTCGTTTTTATCGACGAGAAACTCGACTGTTCCGGCGTTGGAGTAGTTCACGGCCCGGCCCAGCTGCAGGGCATAATCGTACAGTTTCTGCTTGGTTTCCTGCCGCAGCCCAAACGACGGCGCTACTTCGACTACCTTCTGGAACCGCCGTTGTACCGAGCAGTCACGTTCGTAGAGGTGAACGATATTGCCGTGCTGGTCGCCCAGGAGCTGTACTTCAATGTGTTTGGGATCTTCAATGAATTTTTCGAGGAAGATGGTATCGTCGCCAAACGCGTTGCGGGCTTCGTTCTTGGCTTCGGTGAAGGCTTTCTCGAAATCGTCGACGTTCCGGACAACGCGCATCCCGCGCCCTCCTCCGCCGGCAGCCGCTTTCACCATGACCGGAAACCCAATGCGCTGGGCTTCCTGCAGGGCAAACTCGGGCGACATATTTTCTTCGCGCGAGTCGGGAATGAGCGGTACGTTGGCGCTCATGGCCAGGTTTTTAGCCCGTACCTTATCGCCCAGGGCATCCATGGCTTCGGGCGACGGGCCAATGAAAATTATGCCTTCTTCACGACATCGGCGCGCCAGCTTCACGTTTTCGGACAGAAATCCGTAGCCGGGGTGAATGGCGTCGATCTGGTGACGTTTAGCCAGCAGGATGATTCCTTCCACATCGAGATACGGCTTCAGCGGATCTTCGTCGCGGCCAATCTGGTACGCTTCGTCGGCTTTGTAGCGGTGGAGTGAATACCGGTCTTCGTAGGTATAGACAGCTACGGTGGTGATGCCAAGTTCGGTAGCAGCCCGCATGATGCGGATGGCAATTTCGCCCCGGTTGGCGACGAGCAGGCGTTTAATCGGGCGGATGTAATCTTTCATGGTAGTCAGGCCAGCGTGGCTTCAGGTTGTACAGGTGTCGAAACGACAAGGCAAGATTATCGAAAATTTTGGGAAATGGAGAAGTTGCCATAGAAAGGAATTGTTTTTCATGGTAAATGACCCTCACAAGCGTCTGTATTCGTATAGGTTAGTTTACTTATTATTCGCTATTACCTACTGTCAGGATCTTCGACCACTGACAGTAGGTAAGCGACCAGATCATCTATAAATTTCTATCGGGCAGACGCCTACAGTAACCAACGTCTACAGAAACCGGAGATACCATTGGCTTCGGGGTGGATAAGTAGGAAAGTCAGCTGGATGGCATGGCATTAAGCCGTAAACTTGCACTAAAAAAATCTATCACCATTCACGACAATGTTTGCTCGTTTACTCTCAATGGCTGCCGTAGCCTGCCTGACCGGTACGGCGTATGCACAAATTCAGTTACCAGCCGCCAGCCCGTCGGCTACCGTATCGCAGCAGGTCGGTCTGGGTACCGTTACTGTCGAGTATGCCCGCCCGTCGCTCAAAGGCCGTTCCATGTTCGGCGACCAGGTTCCCTACGGTAAAGTATGGCGGACCGGCGCGAATAAAATAACCAATATCGTGCTGTCAGAAGATATGCTGGTGGCCGGCAAAACCATTCCCGCCGGCCGGTACGGGCTGTATGCCATTCCGACTGCTGCTGACTTTACGTTTATTGTCAACAAGGATGCGAATAGCTGGGGCGCGTATGACTACAAAGAAGCGAACGACGTGGCCCGGTTCGCGGTCAAAACCGAGACGGCAAACGCCCCGGCCGAAGCACTGACCTTCGAGTTTACCGACTTTACTCCCACGTCGGCCAACCTGACGCTGCGCTGGGAAAAACTGGTGGCGCGTTTACCCCTTAAAAACGATCCTGACGCCAAAATCATGGCCCAGATTGCCGAGCAAACGGCCAAAGCTGATGTTAAGCCGGGGGTGTTATCGGCCGCTGCCAACTACTATTACGACACCAACCGGGACATGAAGCAGGCCCTGACCTGGGCCAATAAAGTAGTCGAGTCAGAAAAGCAATACTGGACTTATCACCTGCGGGCAAAGATTGCGGCCAAAACCGGCGACTGTAAACAGGCTCGTGCCGATGCCCAGCAATCGCTCGAACTGGCTAAGAAAGCCGGCGATGATGCGTATATCAAGAATAACGAGCGCATTCTGGCCGACTGTAAGTAAGCAGCGCACCGACGCGCCGGACGGGTTGCGGTCCGGCGCGTCGGTGGGCGATACATGAACCCCATTCCTGATGTCTATTTCTGAGCGCGTCAGTCGTTTCGATGCTCACCAGCGGCTCTATCTGGCGCTGGGTGTTGCCCTGCTAACGGCGTTGGTGGTGATGCCGACCAACTATCAGATGCCCGTAAAGCTAACCCTGATCTGGATCGGGTATGCCTTCACGGTACTGGGGCTGATGTGGACGTCGATTTTGCTGGCGCATCCCCGCGATCTGCCCCGGCTCTCGCGCCTGCAGGATTCGAGCCGGACGTTTATTTTTGCGTTTGTGGTCGTGGCGGCTGTGGCGAGTTTGTTTGCCGTTGTGGCCCTGCTCGACAGCATGAAGCCAACCGAACGGGCCACGCACAGTACACTGGCTGTGCTGGCCGTTTTTAGTGCCTGGGCGCTGGTGCATACCGTGTTCATTATGCGATACGCGCACCTCTACTACGGCAACGACCCCCGACAAACGCATCGGCCGGGTGGACTCGATTTCCCGCACGAGCCCGAACCGGATTACCTCGACTTTGCGTATTTCTCGTTCGTGATCGGGATGACGAGCCAGGTGTCTGACGTGGCCATTGGCTCGAAGGCCATGCGCCGGACAGCGCTCATCCATGGGGTACTCTCGTTTGGGTTCAATACCACCATCATCGCGCTGACCATCAGCGGCCTCGCCCCCCTGCTTTAGCTTGCTGTTTGCGGGCTTTCTCGGCCTGCTCGCGCTCATATTCTTCCCGATGCCGTTTGTCTGACTCCAGGGTGCGGTACAGGCCGTTGAGAACATAGATGTCGTCTACTTCATCGATGAGCCGGTGCAGGTGTTCTCGGACTTGGGTAATATTCATTCGTTTTATCGGGTGACACGCCACTAAGCTGACGCGTACGGAAAATAGAGGTGATTTTCGTCCCGGCTGCGTATATCCGGTTGTTCTTATAACGCACCAGCGCCCGTTTTGGGTCAGTGAAAAAAGAAATAGCCGAGCGCGATACCGGCAATAACACCGACCAGATCGGCAAACAGACCGTACGGAATGGCGTAGCGCGTGTTGCGGATGCCTACCGAGCCGAAGTAGAGCGCTACGATGTAAAACGTCGTATCGGCCGACCCCTGAAAGATACACACCAGCCGCCCCACGAATGAGTCGGGGCCAAACTGCTTCATGGCGTCGATCATCAGCGCCCGTGCGCCCGAGCCACTCAGCGGTTTCATGAGCGCCACGGGCAGGGCATCGGTAAAGTCGGTATTCAGCCCCGTCAGGTCGAACAGGTATTTCATGCTGCCCACGAGGTAGTCCATAGCGCCTGCATTTCGAAACGCACCGATTGCCACCAGCATCCCAACCAGATACGGAATAATGCGCACCGAGGTTTCAAACCCGCCTTTGGCGCCTTCGATAAAGGTCTCAAAAACAGGTACTTTTCGACGCATGGCCCCCAGCAGAAATGACACAACGATGGTCAGCAGAATCAGGTTGCCCGTTACTTTCGAGATGACTTCGATTTCTTCTTTTGGCTTGCCCGATAGCCACCACAGGGCCAGCGCAATCAGGCCGGTGATGCCCCCGAGCCAGCCGAGTACAGTGGTGTTCAGCAGGTTGATACGCTGTTTGAGCGCAACGGCTACCAGCGCTACCACGGTGGTGACGTAAGTGCCGATGATGCAGGGAATAAAGATATCAGACGGGTCTTTAGCGCCCAGAATAGCCCGCTGAGCCATGATGCTGAGCGGTATGATCGTCAGCCCCGAGGTGTGCAGGACCAGGAACATGATCTGCGCGTTCGAGGCTGTGTCTTTGTTGGGGTTTAACTCCTGGAGGCTACTCATGGCCCGTAGGCCGAAGGGCGTAGCTGCATTGTCGAGGCCGAGCATGTTGGCCGAAAAGTTCATGATCATCTGCCCGTTGGCCGGGTGATCTTTCGGCACCTCGGGAAAGAGTTTGTGGAAGAACGGCCCGATGATCCGCGCCAGAAAATTGATGGCCCCGGCTTTCTCGCCTACGTTCAGCAGCCCCAGAAAAAACGTCATTACGCCCGCCAGCGGCAACGCAATGTCCATGACCGCTACCTTCGACGAGTCGAACAGGCCTTCAACAATGATCTTGAAAATTTCGGTGTCGCCCAGAAAAATGAGCTTGGCCAGCGCCACCAGAAAGGCAATCAGAAAAAAAGCAACCCAGATGTAATTTAGAGCCATCAGTCTCGATGAGTGAAAGAGCGAATGAAGAGAAGAGCGATCGACTTCGTCTGCGTCCCTGCGCCAGCTTTGGTTATAAATCCTGTAAGTTTACACGATCGACCGGCACAAATCAATCTTCATGAACGACTACCTCACGAAGCAGCCCCATTTTATCGCGTTTCTGCTCCTGCTTTCCCTGTTTCCGTCATTGACAACCTCGCTTACGGCCCAGTCGCTCGAAGGCGCTATGAAAAAACAAGGCCTTGTCGACGTACAGGCGGTAGACCCGTCTATTCTGGTCGAACTGAAGTATTCGACGACCGATAATTTTGTCGGGAAAGATGTCTACGGCGACCTGACGCGGGCGTACATGCAGCCAATGGCGGCCCAAAAGCTAGCCAGTGCCAGCCGGGCGTTACAGGCCCGGCACCCCGACCTTCGCCTGCTGGTCTACGATGCGGCCCGCCCGCGCAAGGCGCAATGGAATCTCTGGAACGCCCTGCCTGAGCTAGCTGAGGGCGAACGCCAGAAATACGTAGCTGACCCGCGCAAAGGATCTATTCATAACTACGGTTGCGCGGTTGACCTGACTGTGGCCACAACGGAGGGGAAACCCCTCGATATGGGCACCAAATACGATTTCTTCGGTGAACTGGCGTACCCGTCCGAAGAGGAACGGTTGCTTAAAGCCGGTAAGCTCACGAAACAGCAGGTAGAGAACCGGCGTATTCTTCGCACGGCGATGCGGGCGGGTGGTTTCAGCTCCATCGAGTTCGAGTGGTGGCATTTCAACGCCCTGTCCCGCGAAAAAGCCAAAATGATGTTCCGGATTGTCGATTGAGCCGTTACCACCCAACGCTGTCGGTGCGACATATTGGCCAGGTGCAACAATGGCGTATTCGGCTGGGCGCTGTGCCTTCATAAACAACGAACCATCACGACCCCGCCTACCTCCCGAAACAGGTTTTCTCAAAATACCAGATTATCGATCAGGCGGACGTTACCGAGGTGGGCAGCCAGGCAGATAGCCGTCTGGCCGGGCGCCAGCACTTCGTTAGCCAGTTGCAACGTATCGGCGTTGGCTACTTCGACATACTCCAGCCGGAAACTGCGGTGGTTAGTGAAAAAACCGGTTACAGCCGCCTTCGCCTGTGTCGTACTCTGGCCCTCGCGCAGCAGATCATGAGCCAGCGTCAGCGCTTCGTGCAGGGCGGGTGCCTGCTCCCGTTCGGCCGGGGTCAGGTTGCGGTTGCGCGACGACATAGCCAGTCCGTCGGTTTCGCGGACGGTAGGGCATCGAATCAACTCGACCGGGAAACTTAGATCACGGATGAGTCGGCGCACTACGGCGACCTGTTGCAGATCTTTCTGGCCGAAATACGCCCGATTCGGCTGAACAATATTGAAGAGTTTGGCGACTACGATGCCCACGCCGTTGAAGTGACCCGGACGCATAGCGCCTTCCATGACCGTTTCCAGCTCGCCGAAGTTCAGTTTGAGCAGGGGGGGCTCGGGATACATCTCGTCGACAGAAGGCGCAAAAACTACGTCGCAGCCCGCCGTTTCGAGCAGCCGACAGTCCTCCTCAAGCGTGCGCGGGTACCGGGCCAGGTCGTCGGGGTTATTAAACTGCACCGGGTTAACGAATATACTGCAGACAACCAGATCGTTCTCCTGCCTGGCCTGCTGAATCAGGGTTAGATGCCCATCGTGCAGGGCGCCCATGGTAGGCACAAGCGCAACAGACTGAGCGGGTTGGCGGGAAGAAAGCTGTTGACGAAGCGAAGCAATTGAGTGAATGAGGAGCATAAAGTAGACGAGCTTGGACGCAGAGCCGGGCGTAGGAAACCGGGCTGAAACAAGCCGTGGGGCTTATTTTTCAGGCTATGCGATCCTTCTTTTTTTGCACAAATCTTATTGAAATACGGGAAAAAATTGTATAATTTTGCAAGTTTTTTGGTTCTCTCAGACAACACCCGCTTCCCGTTCTTATGAGCAAATTACGTATTCTTTACGTTGCCAGCGAGATTAATCCCTTTCTGAAAACGTCCGATGTTGCCGATTTCGTCCGTAAACTGCCGCAGGCTATGCAGGAGCGGGGCATGGAAATTCGAATCCTGGTGCCGCGCTTTGGACTGATCAACGAACGCAAAAACCGCTTGCACGAAGTAGTACGGTTGTCGGGTATCAATATTGCCGTGGGTGATGAAGAGAAACCGTTGATTATCAAGGTGGCTTCGATTCCAACGGCCAAGCTACAGGTCTATTTTATTGATAACGAAGACTATTTCCAGCGGAAGTACGTTTTCCATGACAAAGAGAATCGCTTTTACGAAGACAACGACGAGCGGGCTATCTTCTTCTGCAAAGGCGTGCTCGAAACCGTCAAAAAGTTAGGCTGGGCGCCCGATATTGTCCATTGCAACGACTGGATGACCGCCCTGATTCCGCTGTACCTCAAGACAACCTATAAAAACGACCCCATGTTTAAAGACACCAAGTCGGTTTTTACGGTTTATAATAACGCCTTTGAGCATCGCTTTGAAGGCGACATCATCGAAAAGGCCCGGATGATGGACATCGACGACGAAATGCTGGCAGAATTGAAAACGGCTGATTTCCCCGGCTTCATTCGGATTGGCTCGACCTACGCAGACGCTGTGGTTCGCGCCGAAGAAGAGTCGAGCGAAAGTCTCAACGCCATTTTAACTGATTTACCCGAACATAAATTTGATGCTGCCGACGATGAAGATGTTGCCGAACGTTATTACAACCTGTACACGCAGCTGGCTGGGTAGACTAACTCTACTGGCCGGTGCTGTAGCGGGCGTTCTGGCCTGTGAAGAACCTAAAGAAATTGGGCTGACTCCCACCACGCCCGTTACTGTTTCTTATACTGATACGCTGACCGTTACGCGCGAAACCATTCGGTTCGACTCGGTCCGGAGCAATGACCAGAGTACCATGCTGGTGGGCCGGTATACCGATCCCATCTTTGGCCGGGTGCAGACCCGGTCGTTCGTGCAGCTGTCGCTGGGGTCTAATTTCGTCGTGACCGACTCGGCCACGACCAATGTAACGCCCGCCAGCCGTATCGTTTATGATTCGACGCGCCTGTTTCTGGACTACGATCAGCTGTATTACGGCGATACTACCCAGACGCAGGAACTCCAGATTTACCGGCTCACCGACAGTCTGAACACATCAATTAACTACGATATCAGCAGCAACGTACCGGCCGAAACCCAGCCGCTGATTCGGCAAACCATCCGGCCGCGTCCCAACACAACGGATTCGCTGTCGTTCAAGCTGACCGTGCCCGATGCATTTGGGCGGGAACTGATGGCGCTGGCCAATACGGAAGCGGGGAAAACAACCAATCCGGCCTTGTTCCGGGCGCAGGTCCGGCGCGGGCTGATGCTGACAACGACCTCCTCCAACCAGGCGGCTGTGATCGGCTTCTCGACCGGGTCGGCGGTGGTAGTCTACTACCACGTTGAAGGCGAAAGACGGGTGCGGTTCCAGATTTTCTCGCTGGCCGGGAAGCGATTCAACCAGATCACGGCCGACCGTTCCGGTACCGCGCTGGCCAATCTACAGCGGGGGCATGTACTGCCAGCCTCGGCTACGAATGATCGTACCTTCGTTCAGCCGGGTACGGGCGTAACCACCCGGCTCACGTTCCCGACGCTAACCCGGTTTGTACAGCAGGCGCGGGTAGCTATCAACCGGGCCGATCTGATCATTACGCCAACCCGATCAACGAATGACAATATCTATGCGCCCTACCTGATGTCGCTGGCCGAGGTCGATGAGAAAAACGTGCTGCGCCGGGTAGACGTAACGGGTTCGGGTACGAGCCGGTTTGGCGGCTTCCCGTTCATCGTTCCTACAACGGGCCCGACCGACCGGACCGCCATCAGCTTTGCGCGGCCACAACAGGTGCAACTGCGTGATCGCACCCGCGATTATACCTTTGATATGACGGGCTACCTGCAGTCGATCGTAATTGGCATTACGCCCAATACGGGGCTGGCACTGGTAGCGCCGGGCGGCACGCTCTTTCCGCAGAATGCGAACGGGGGCGTTAGCGATGCCACCCAGGCTTTCCTGACCGACCGGGTCTGGCGGGCCGCGCTTGACGGCAAATCCAGTGTGAAGCTGGTGGTCTTCTATACCACCTCGAACTAGGAGCCGCCGGACCGTCAGATTGACTTTTTCCAAAAAGCCGGATTATCCGGCTTTTTGTATTTGCTTTATACCCAGGACCGGACATTGGCCGATCTGGTTTATGTTTGTAACCCTGTTAACATTTTATCAAGAATCGACTTATGTGCGGTATTGTAGCATATGTTGGGCACCGGGAAGCGTGTCCGCTGGTACTGAAAGGGCTGAAACGGCTCGAATACCGGGGCTATGACAGCGCCGGTGTAGCGCTACTGAACGGTACGGATCTTCAGGTATATAAGAAGAAAGGAAAGGTGGCCGCCCTGGAGCAGGAACTGGCCGGGCGCGCGCTGCACGCTACCGTCGGCATGGGCCACACCCGCTGGGCTACCCACGGCGAACCGAACGACGTGAACGCGCACCCGCACTACTCGTTCCATCGAAAACTGGCTATTATCCATAACGGGATCATCGAGAACTACGCGGCTATCAAGCAGGCGCTGCTCAAAAAAGGGCATACGTTTCAGAGCGAGACCGATACCGAAGTGCTGGGTCAGTTCATCGAGGACATCTGGGAAAATAACGGCGGTACGCTCGAAGAAGCCGTACGGCTCGCGTTGCAGGAAGTCGTAGGTGCCTACGCCATTGTGGTCATGAGCGAAAGCGAACCGACCCAACTCATTGCTGCCCGTAAAGGCTCACCCCTTGTCATTGGTGTGGGCGACAACGAATTCTTCCTGGCGTCGGATGCGACGCCCATCGTTGAGTATACCAAGGAGGTGATCTACCTCAACGACTACGAAATTGCGGTCATCCGAAACGGCGAGCTGCGGGTCGTCACGCTCGACAACACGACCACGACGCCCTACGTACATACCATCGAGCTGGAGCTGGAAGCCATCGAAAAAGGAGGCTATGACCACTTCATGCTTAAGGAGATTTTTGAGCAGCCCCGCTCCATTGCCGACTCCATGCGCGGCCGGGTCAACGCCGACGCGGCCATGCTGCAACTCGGTGGCCTGCGCGACTACATGGACAAACTGGCTAAATCGAAGCGGATCGTTATTATCGGCTGCGGTACGTCGTGGCATGCCGGTTTGGTAGCCGAGTACATCTTCGAAGAACTGGCCCGCATACCGGTAGAGGTCGAGTACGCATCGGAGTTCCGGTACCGAAACCCCATCATCAAAGAAGGTGACATTGTGATCGCCATCTCGCAGTCGGGCGAAACGGCTGATACGCTCGCGGCCATCGAACTGGCCAAATCGAAAGGCGCTACCATTTTTGGGGTTTGTAACGTGGTCGGTTCGTCGATTGCGCGGGCTACCCATGCGGGCGCTTACACTCATGCCGGACCTGAAATCGGGGTGGCCAGTACGAAAGCCTTTACCGCTCAGGTCACCGTACTGACGCTGATGGCCCTGGCGGCTGCCCAGCGGAAAGGTACTATTTCAGACTCGCTGTTCCGGCAGTTGCTGGTCGAGCTGGAAAGTATTCCGTCCAAAGTAGAAAAAGTGCTGCAGTCGGCCGACAAGATCAAGGAGATTGCCTACATCTTCACCTACGCCCGCAATTTCATCTACCTGGGCCGGGGCATGAACTTCCCTGTGGCGCTGGAAGGGGCGCTGAAACTGAAAGAAATTAGCTACATCCACGCCGAAGGCTATCCTGCTGCCGAGATGAAACACGGCCCCATTGCGCTCATCGACGAAGATATGCCGGTGGTGGTTATCGCTACCAAAGACAGCTCGTACGAGAAAGTGGTGTCGAACATCCAGGAAGTAAAGGCCCGCAAAGGCCGTGTCATTGCTATCAC
Organism: Spirosoma lacussanchae; assembly: GCF_005870035.1. Lineage (GTDB taxonomy): Bacteria > Bacteroidota > Bacteroidia > Cytophagales > Spirosomataceae > Spirosoma > Spirosoma lacussanchae. The sequence continues at coordinate 511,289 of NZ_SWJG01000001.1, forward strand.
GACCGAAGGCGATACCGAGCTGCCGGGCATGGTCGATTTCACCATCGAGATTCCGAACGTACACGACGTGCTGATGCCGCTGGTATCGGTAGTGCCGCTGCAACTGCTGGCCTACGACATTGCTGTTATGCGCGGCCGCAACGTTGACCAGCCCCGCAACCTGGCCAAGTCCGTAACGGTTGAGTAAAACGAATAGTACCATCAAAAACGCGGTCAGGCTTAGTCTGACCGCGTTTTTGTTGATGGACTGTATAGACGGAACACACGAATGATTAAGCAGTTGCTCGATGACATACTCATAAATTGGTTTCCAGAAGCTCGTAGTTGGTAGGTAGATAGAGCCGAATGCCTGGTATTCGTTCAAAGTGTTTCCGATTGAGCGTAAAAACGGGTACGTCGAAAAACAGGCCGACTCCAATTGTGAAACAATCGCCCAGTCCGGTGTCGGGGTAAAGCCGGGAGACCTCTACAGCCAGTTCGATGGAATCGCCGTGGTTGAGCTGTACATATTTGTCTAACTGCTTACGGATGGTGTCAAACTCGCTTTTTGTAATGGGGTCAACGGTACGCCCTCTGATATGAATCAACCAGCGCATCAGCTCAATATAAATGCTGGCTGATATAACGGGTGCAGCCAGCCTGGTCAGCTCATGATATGCTTTGACAATTTGGGGTTTGTTCAGAAAGAAACGACTCATCACCCCTGTATCTACCAACACAAAAGGACTTGACGATGAGCTAATCATTCGAGGAGCACAGGCGTAGGTACGATATTACTGTGTCTGGCTAGTATCCGTTGAATAACCAGGCCTGGGTCTTCGGCTGGTATCTCGCCAGCTGGAATCGAACCTTCAATAAGTTTACCTGCCGCATTTCGTCCACGTATGACCAATGGAGAAGCAGGCTTTTTTGTTTTATGAGTTGGCATTTTGTTGCTGTTGGTGCTGACTTAACAAAGTTATCCGTTTTCTGGCTCATTCTGTGAGTCGTTTTTTATTAATTCGTTCATAGACAGCAAGTCAACATCGGCATTGAGTGAGACCGCAGTGTTAACCCGCTCAGCCAACGTTATCAACAAAAACGCGGTCAGGCTTGGTCTGACCGCGTTTTTGTTGATGGACTAATCTGAAAATTTAGTTTATAATTTGTCAGGGCTGATGGGTTGTGGAACCGCGTTTTCGATGGGCTTGCAGCTTTTCAGGTAAGCAAAGATGGCTACCAGATCTTCCTTTTTCATGTCAGCGTAGTTGGGCCATGGCATAGGCGGTAGCAGCGGACGGGCCGTGCGGATGCCTTTACTTTTACCCTCGGTCAGCGCAATGATAAACTGCTCCTCTGTCCAGGTGCCTATGCCGGTATTGTCGGGGGTCAGGTTGGCCGCAAACGATACGCCCCACGGGCCTACTGCAATGGTATTCATGGGGTGAAACAAAACCCAGTCGGTCAGGGCATCTTTGGCTACTTTGCCCACCGGTATTTTAGCCGGGTGGCCGGATAAACCCAGCATCGGATCAGGAACGGGGCCTTGCGGGGTCATGGTTTTGGGCGCGTGGCAGTCGGCGCAGCCCATAATTTTTACCAGATAATTGCCTTTCTCGATCTGCGCTTTGGTATAGGGCGGGTTGTTGACGACCCGCTTCGCCGGGGCGGGCTTGCTGGTGAAGGAGACCAGGGCAGCGGTGCCCAGAAACAGGGTCAAGGAAGCGAGAGCCAGGTATTGTTTTTTCATGGGTACTTATTGGTTAAACGGGTTATGATTGACGGCTGAAATTGTTGGTCTGCTAATACGAATGGCTCAACACTGCTCGCGGCTGCATGAACAGGTAAACGTTGACCTGGCGGGGTGATTCAGGCCCCGGTGGTCGCTGCTCATAAGCTGGCTAGCGCTCTTTGTGTATCGACACCCGGACGAAGCTGGATGGGAGGTAGTCAGTGGGCAACAGGTTGTATGTCAATGGCTTCTTCGTATTCTGTTTCCTGCCGAAAGGTACTGTTGGCAGCTTTAAAGAAAGGCAGGACAGCGGTTACTTCCAAATAGACCGGGCGGGCTTGAGTAAACGGTAGGTAAAGCTGTTCCGCAGCTGCTCATCTCATAAATACGACGTTCCAGCGGGTTCCTATGCTGATTCGTGCCTTATCTACTTTCGGACCGACGGCTGAGGGTGAACTTTGCGGGGTAAACCAACAACTACTGTGAATCACCTACTCATTTTTCGCTTGGCCGCTCTGGCACTGATCGGCCTACTGCTTGGCTGTCAGCCCGACAGCGGGCCGTACGAAGAAACGACCCGCTCGCTGGCAGTCGAAAATTTTGACCGGCTCGACATGGGGAGCGCCTTTCGGGTCGATGTCCGGTCGGGTTCAGTCTTTGCCGTTGAGGTGAAAGGCAATCGGAGCGACGTTGACGATCTGGATGTCAGCGTTCGCAGTGGAACGCTCCATGCGCAGTATCGCAACTACACGCGTAAACGCCGGTACGCCATGATGTTCACCATCACCATGCCAACGATTCGGGCGGTCAGCTTCTCGGGCGCGTCCCAGTCGACCCTGACCGGCTTTACCAACCTGACCGACCTGCGTGTTGACCTGACGGGTGCGTCGAAAGCTGCCGTGAACAGTAACGTAACCCGGCTGGCAGCTGACTTGTCGGGCGCGTCGGTACTGACGAGTATGGGCAGCGGCACCGACCTGCGCGCCAGCCTCTCGGGCGCCAGTACCCTCGAAACCCTCAACTACCCCGTTATAACGGCCTCACTCGACCTGTCGGGCGCCAGTACAGCGCGGGTGCGGGTCGCCGATGCACTGACGGTGAAAGCCAGCGGAGCCAGCAAAGTACGCTACCAGGGCACGCCCCGGGTCAACTCACAACTGTCGGGGGCTAGTTCGGTAGAGCGGGAGTAAGGGCGTCGGGCTGTAGGGCCACGCGACAGGGTCATTGCCGGGGAGCAGTGACCCTTTTTTTGTTGGTCAGGCAACCCTTTTACCGAGGCAGGCATTATTGTCATTGAATCCCATACGAATCGTTCTCATCGCATGTCACAGCAACTGGTCGAACAATGCCAACGGGGTAACGCCTTCGCCCAGAAGCGGCTGTTCGATCAGTATGCCGGTCGGCTGTTTCGGGTGAGCCTGCGGTATGTTCGGAATGAGCCAGAAGCCGAGGAGGTACTGATGAATGGGTTTCTGAAAGCGTTCCGGGCCATTGGTGACTTCAATTACCGCACCGATACTGGTCTGGAAGCCTGGCTCCGCCGGATCGTGGTCAATGAAGCGCTGCAATACCTGCGGGCCAACCGATGCCTGCCGGTGTTCCAGACCGACGACAGCGCCGAAGCGTATGCCGACCCGGAACCGCTGCCCGATGCGGGGCTGGATGCCGAGCGGATCTACGCCCTAATTCGGGAGCTGCCGCCTGGCTATCGGACGGTGTTCAACCTATACGCCATCGAGGGCTTCTCGCACCGCGAAATAGCCGATCAGCTCGGTATTTCGGAGAACACATCAAAATCGCAGCTGAGCAAAGCCCGCGCTTTGTTACAGACCTGGTTAACCCAATACGGCTATGAAACAGCAACCCGACGAAACGCTTGATCAGTGGGTGCGGCAGGCGCTCGACCGGCTCCCCGATGGGCCACCTCCCGGGTCGGCCTTCGACCCCGACCGCGTCTGGAAGCAGCTGCGGCCAGCCATGCAGGAAAAACCCGTCCGCTGGCCCTGGTGGCGGGTTGGGGGCGCGGTAGCCGCCTGCCTGATCGGGCTGCTGCTGGTCTGGCTGGGCCTTTACCCCCGGCCGGAGCCGGCAACCGGGCTGGCGCGCCGGACAGAGCGCCAGCCTGCTCCGCCACTGGCTGCTTCGGTGCCCGATCGGCCGTACAGCCCCGCGCCGGAGCCCGTTTCAGTACCGCACGAAACAGCGGTTGCGCCGGACCGAATCAGGAAATTGCCCACGCCGGCCGTCACCCCGGTCCAGACTACTGCTAACCCGCAGCTACTGGAAACTGTGGCAGAACCTGTAGCCAATACAAACGCCCCCGAAGCGGTAGCAACTACTACGCCAGCGTTGGTTGCCAGTGCCGGTAAGCCCGCGTCGACATCGGCGGTGGTGGCTAAAACCCGCCGGTTTCAGGTCGTGCATCTGAATGAATTACAAGCCGAAGACGAAATCAGACCTGCTCCGCACCGCACCGACCGATTGGTGCGGCTGGGAACGGGTGCGCCCGGACCCGTTCCCGTCGATGCCGTCACGCCAACCTTAACTCTCCCGTTGAATCCTTAAATCAACCCCTTAGTATGCGTCTTATTAACCAGCTCGTTGTGCTCCTGCTGAGCATGACCGGAACCGCTATGGCCCAGCAAACCGGGTCGCATCTGCAAACGCCCAACCACAAACACAACTTCGACGGACTGAGCCATATCGAGATCGATCTGGGGCAGCGCAACACACTCCTGGTCGGCTTTGACCGGTACGCACAGGTTCGTCAGCGGCAGAACGTCGACTCGGTACTTCGCCTGTTCGTGGCCGATTATCAGCAGGTTGCCGACACCACCCAAAACCCTACCCATGCGGTTCATGCCAGGTTCCGGCTGGGGCAGCCCGACCGATCGCTGGAGGTGCGGGTCTGGCCGCAGGTCGTGTCGTCGTTTCGGCTTCGCAACCGGAATGCCCCGCTCAGCGTGAAAACGCAGCAGGATACGCTGCAGATCAGCTGGACGGCCGACGTACCCGCCAGTAGCGAAGTCCGTAAGAAAGGGTCGTCGGAGGCTTTCATGATGTACCTGTTCATCAACAGCCTGGCCGATATCGGGCCGATGCTGGCGCGGGGTGGCGTCAACGGAAAAGTAGAAACGGCGCTGGCGGCTGTACAGCAGTACAAGGCGCATGACCTGACCAACCCGAAAATGGCGTTCGATATGGTACAGGGCACCGACGAGAAAGCAGAGTTTATCGGGCCGGGTCTGGCGCGGGCTCCGTTTCTCAGCATTCAGCCGGGTTTTGGCGTTGGGCTGGTCCGAAACCAGTGGGTACCGTCGCTGAAGCTCGATCTGCAATTGATTCCGAACCGATACCGGAACGTTGGCTACGGCATCGGCTACTCGTCCAGCTTCTTCTTCGCGCAGACAGCCGCCGACGGTCGGTTTCAGACCTTCCGGAACGATTTCCTGACTGTGGGGGTCGCTTTTTACCAACCGGCCAGCGGGGGCAAAGCCAATCCGTTCAGCCGGCAGTTAGGGTCGTTCTTCGTTGGCTTGCCAGTGTACCGAAGCGGGCCTTACTTCGACCGAAATACCATCCAGCTGGGTGGTACGGTATACCAGAAAGGCTTGTTCAAGGTACAGCCGGAGCTATACATGAACGGCTTCTTCAAGAACGTGTATCCGGGCGTGCGATTGGCGATCGGGCTGTAATGACCCACCCTGTCACTCATACGACCGGGGCCACTGCTTCATGGTCCAGAGTATGATGCGGTCGGCCAGGCGAGGGAAATACGTGGTCATGACATGAATCAGCATACCCGTGGGCGAAAGAATGGTGCGTTGCCGGCGGGTGCGGATATGCCGCAGAATGGCCAGTGCCACCTGCGTCTGGCTCATCTGCCAGCGCGGGTTTCGGTACGCAATGGGTACGGGCTGCCCGGCAGCGTCGAGAACGCGCTTGTCGGAGTCGTTCTGGGTAAACCCGATATGCACCACGCCAAGGTGAATGCCGGTGCTGCGGAGCTCGAGCCGGAGGGTGTGGGCCAGGTTAGACAGGGCGGCTTTCCCTGCGCAGTAGGCCGACCCGCTGGGCATCCCGTTCAGGGCCGAAATGCTGGAGATAAATGTAACGCTGCCGGCCGATTCGGTCAGGTAAGGCAGGGCGGCTTTGAGCGGGTAAACCGATCCGTAGATGTTGCTGTCCATCACCCGCCTGAACACGTCCGGCGTCAGGTCGGCAAAGTAGGCCCGCATGGAAATACTGGCGTTGGTGATCAGGATATCGATTCGGCCAAAGTTCTCGACCGCAGTATCGATCAGGGTCTGGCACTGTTCGTAGTCGGTAACATCGGCAAGACAGCCCACGGCCGAATAGCCCGCCTGCCGAAAGGCCCGGACTGTCTGTTCAAGCCGGGTTGGGTTCAGGCCGTTCAGAACCACACTGGCGCCCTGCTCACACAGCTGACGAGCCGTTTCGCGGCCAATGCCCGACTCAGAACCCGTTACAATGGCTACCTTGCCCGTCAATAACTGTCGAGGTCTGTCGGCCGGAACGGGGGCCACATAGTCAGGCTGGGCCGGTGCTACAGGAGACGAATCAATCGAGAAGTTGCTGACATTTGAACCAGTCGAGGGCTTGCTCAACGGCGTTGCGGAGGGCAGTTGTGGGTAAGTTGAGTTCATTACGAGCTTTCGAGACGTTGAAATAGTGGCCGTCGTTGGCAACGGCCGTCATGGCTGAATTCAGCCGGGCGAGCTGACCGGTAAACCGATGTTTCCAGTCGCTCAGTCGCCCGATGGCCGACGCCAGCGGGGGCAAAACCGGTAGTCGGGGCGGCTGGACCTGCATCCATTCCGCAAATAACGTAAAGGCTTCGCGGTAACTCAGGTTTTCGTTGCCCAGAATATATGAATGACCGATACGCCCCATGGTCAGAGCATTAACGGTGGCCGTAGCCACATCGGCTACGTGTACGTAATTTTTACCGCCCATCGGTATGCCCGCAAGCTGCCGGTTGTAAAGAGCAAGCAGGAGGGCGTTGGAGGTAATTTTGTAGTCGAGCGGGCCGAGCATGAACGTAGGATGCACCAGTACGGCCGGCAGTCCATCCTGCCGAACGGCCTGTACCACCAGATCCGTAGCGGCCCGCTTGCTGTCCATATAGTCGAGGCCGTAGCGACTGCCCATGTACGGAAACAACTCGTCGCCGGGGTGTTTCTTGCTGCCGAACCCGAACACGTTGGCCGTTCCGACAAAGACCAGCCGCTCTACCCGCGCCTGTACCGCTGCCGCCAGCACGGCCGCTGTGCCGTACACATTCACCTCGACCACCATGGGCGAACGGGCCGGGTTTACCTGCGCCAGTGCACCGGCATGGATAATCTGATCGCAGCCATATACCGAAGCCCGTACGCTGGCCGAATCCCGGATGTCGCCTGTCCAGATATCGACCGGCAGTCCTGCCAACGCCCGCAGATCGCTGCCCGGCCTGACAAACGCCCGTACCGCATAGCCGCGTGTCAGCAGCTCGCGGCACAGATGCCCGCCCAGAAAACCGTTGGCGCCCGTTAGTAAGACTGTTTTCATACATTGAGTAATGACAAGTATATAACTCGCAGAAAGTAAAAATGATAAAGTGATACTATATTAATATTATACACTTTATCCTGAGTTTTACTTTGTCAATGCAGCATACGCCGATACGTCTGGGCGATGCGTACCGGCGATACCTTCATGAAAAACATCGAGAACGCGGTCAAGTTGGCGACCTGTACCCGTAACCAGCTGTTCGACTCGTATTTCCGGGCCGACACGATTACGTCTTTAGGAATGATGCAGAACGGCGCTACCTGACGGATGCGGGCAATCATGTCGAAGTCTTCCATAATGACGTACCGTTCGCGAAAGCCACCCAGCCGGTCGAAGAGCGACCGGGTAATGAACAGGGTCTGGTCGCCCCCGCGGCTCATCAGGCCCGAGAAGCGGGTGCCGTAGCTGTTGAGCCGCAGCAGCGGGTGCGACGAGGCAAACCGGAACCGGTAGCAGCCCGCTTCGTTGCCACTGGCGATGGCCTGGGTGATGTCCTGAACAAAATCGGGGTTGATCGTCACATCGGCATGAACGAAATAGAGCACCTCGCCCGATGTCAGGCTGGCGCCAGCGTTCATCTGGTTGGCGCGGCCGGGCAGGGGCGAGTTCACCACCCGGGCTCCGGCCTGCCGGGCTTCATCGACGGTAGCATCGGTACTGCCGCCGTCTACAACGATCAGATCGGCGAGCTGATCGTTTCCGTATTTTTTTAAGTCACGCACCAGCCGGCCAATATTGGCGGCTTCGTTCAGCGTGGGGATTACGATACTGAGAGTCATAGGCACTGGCTGGGCAGGAGGTTGGCCAACGGGGTGGCGTACTGATCCGGCCCGGTTAAAACGCTTCACCAATTGTTACATAGAGACCTGTTGATCGATTACCGACGCCGTAGTCAACCCGAACGTTGAGGCCATCGGCGTTGATGCGTCCGCGCAGGCCGGCCCCGGCAGCCACCTTGGGCGCGCCGGGCCGCAGGAATTCATTACTATCACCCAGAATACCAACCCCGCCGAATACCACCGCACCCAGCCGTTTCCAGACGTTGAGCCGCAATTCGGTTTGCAGGAGGGCCATATTTTCGTCGCGGTAACGGCCTTCGTAGTAGCCGCGCAGCCGTTTGCCGCTTCCCAGCAGCGATAAGGCGTTGAACGGAGCGGTGCCGCCCGTCAGGCTGACGACCGAGTTGACGGCCAGAATGGCCCGGCGGGTAAGAGAGTAGTATAACGACACATCGGCTACGTAGCGGTTGTAGCTGAACTCACTGCCCACGGCGCGTCCATGACCGAGGTACGAGATGTTGGCGAAGATGCCCCGGTCGGGGTAGAAAATGGTGTTACGGGTGTCGTATAAGAGGCCGAGCCCCAGGCCGGAAATGCGGCTGCCCAGCCCGCCGGGGACCGTACCTGTAGCCAGTAGTCCGTCGGGTTCGACCGAGGTAATGGTGTATTTTTCGTACTCGTACCGCAGGCCGGCGTACAGGTTTGGCCGAACCCGCCGGAACGCATTCAGCCGGATACGCGGAAAATCGACTCCGTAGGTTTCGGCCGGGGTTTCGCGGAGGCCCAGACCGTAAAAGTTGTAGGTATAGCGGTAGTAGCCAGCCTCGCCGTAGATGTAATACCGATTCTGATCATAAAAAATCTGAAACGGTGAATAAAGCAAAATCTGCTGGTTCTGGGTATAGGCCCCGATGAACTGAACGTTGGAGGGGCGCGGCCGGTCAGGGTCGGTCAGGGTGGTTTGTCCGGTATCGGCCAGCACCTGCCGATGGTCGCGCCGGAACCGAAACGTGGCCGACAGGGCCGCTCCGAAGGCAAACCGGGTTTCGGGCGTGTAATAAACAACCGGAATTGGAAACAGACTGAACGCTTTTTGGGGCGTAGATTTCTGGGTCGAATCAGGAGACTGGGCAATGGCCAGACCGAATCCGCCAATACAAATCAGCCAGATACATATATAAGTGCGATACCCCATAGGGCCATGAACAGGTGCCCGGTTATATACGAGTAACTCACAAAACCGGATTTCGTTCAGCTACAGGTATGCCGGAAATGGCAACGCGCCCCGACCCTAGAGTCAGAGCGCGTCGAAATAGAAAAATTAGTAAACTATCGGTTCGTGTAGATATTGATACCAGGCGCAACGGTGCCGGTGCGGCCGGCAATGCCTCGTGCGTAGATAGTCAGTACCCGACCGTTAGCGGTATTGGTAAAGGAAAGAGCAGTGCCGACGGGGGTTACAGAGCCGGATGCCCGGAGGACAAACGATGCATTGTTACTTACATCGACCGGCACAAACGGCGACACGCCTTTGTAGGGCAGATTAGCTACCAGCGCCGGCGCATTGGCACTCGCCAGGGCGAGGTCGTAGTTCTGACCGGCAATCAGGTTCACGAAGCGAACATAAAACTTAGTCGGATCGAGAGCCGCGCTGAAATCATCGTTGACCAGGACCACTTCCTGCCGGGCCGCGCTGCCAGCTACGATGAGGGAGTAGTATTTGTTGTCGTCGAGCGTCAGGTTCTGGGTACTGATCACGGTCGCGCTACCTGCCGTGGTGGTGGCGGGGGCCGTAATGGTCACTTCCGATGCGCCCGCCGGTACGATGGTGTAGTTGGCACCGCGCTCCGGAAAGGTATTGTCGTATCGGATCGGAACGGGTGTTCCGGGGCTGGTCGTCGACGCGCCGGCCGGGGTAAAACCACTGAATTTTTTACCGCCAATGAGCAGATCGACGCCCGGCGCTTCAGGAGCCGCATGGATCAGCTTGACTCGCGCTCCGCCCGTTACAGATTCGATGGGGAGCGTCAGGGTGTTCTTTTCGCACGACCAGCCGAGCAGTACGGCCGCGCCCAGGGCAATAAACTGAATGAATGTATGCTTCATAATGAGAGAAAATCGCGGTTACGGCTGGGTGAACCACAGCGGTTTTGTGTGAAAATCAAGTTCGAGACCGCCAATCTTGGCCAGTGCATCGGCGTTCCAGACGTACTCTGAGTTGTAGCGCGGACGCAGCCGCTGTACCGTTTTGCCGTTGTTATTGATGTAGAACGTAGTCGGCAGGGTCAGCCCCGTAAATACGTTGGCATCGTAGTTATACCGGCGCATATCGGCCCATTGCTCCAGGAAACCCCATCCCCACTGCGCAATGTATTTCTGCAGCATGATCTGGTTCAGCGCCAGATTTTCGGCGGTGGGTACTACGGCTGGGTTGGCCAGGTAGGCCGCCCGATCGGTAGCCGATACGTTTACGTAAGGAGCGGTCAGGTGGGCTTCGATGCCTTTGCGGTAAGCCGCCAGCGCCGTTGCCTTGTCGCCTTTGATGAAGGCGGCTTCGGCTTTGATGAACTGGAGCTGCGCGTAGGTCATGAGCGGAAACGGCCCCCGGTCGGTGAAAATGTACCGGCCGGTTGTACCAGCGGGCGGGTTAATACCCAGCTGCGTACCCCAAGGACTTACCACGCGGGTAGGCAGCGGAACGCTGGCTGCGGTCGACTGGCCCTGACCGATGGTAATGCCCCGGATCTGACCGTCGCCACTGGCGGCCAGCATGATCGGGAGCCGTGGGTCTTTTACGCCACCAAAGGCCGTATTGGTTCCGTCGAGCAGCCGGGTGATGAACGTCGACTGGCCGTATACCTGCAGGTTTTGCCGCACCGGGCCGAAGAACGAGGCATCGGCGGTACTGAGACCGTTGAAGGTAAACAGCGCATCGTCGGCATTGCTCGTGAAGGCGCTGTCGACGTAGGCAATCACCTGGTCGGGTTTGTACAGGCTGGCCTTTTTGGACAGGTGATGGGCATTGATTGCCAGCAGGCCGTAGGCAAACTTCTTCCATTTCAGGCGGTCGCCTTTGTAGAGGACGTCGCCCCGGGCCAGAGCGGCCTGGGATACGGCCCCGTCGGCCCGGTTCAGGTTCTGGATTGCTTCGCGGCTCAGCTCGACCACCCGGGCGTATACGGCCTCCTGGGGGTCATAGTCGAAGGTGTTTTTGTTCGGATCGAGGTCGTAGGCTTCGGACAGAATAATCTCACCGTGTACGTCGGTTAGCATCTGCCAGCCCCAGGCCTGCATCAGCAGGCCAACTCCCAGATAGTCCCACTTCTGACCCGCGCGGGCATCGTCGATGAGGTTGAGCAGGTTACGGCCTCCTTTCCAGTAGACACTGCGCCACAGCTCGCCACCCGCATCGGACGACGGAGCGTAGCCCTGCGCATCCCAGACAACGCCCGAGGTTGCGTTATGCCAGTTCTGCACATAAGAGCCAATGTAGCGGGCATCGAACTGAATACCCAAAACGTACTGATTCTCGATGGGAGCCAGCAACAGAGCAGCCTCGACTTTATCGGGGTTGTTGGGGTTATTATTTATATCCAGATACTCGTTACAACTGCTCAGCATCAGGGCCAGGCCAGTTAGCAGGAGTCCGGTTAGTTTTTTGTACTGCATGGTTGTTGATACGTTATAAGCCAATGTTAATACCTGCGTTGAATACCCGGGGCAGGGGTAGGTTACCGAAGTCGATACCGAAGCCGCCCGAGCCACCCGTAGCCGTGTTGACCGCGTTTACGCCCGGATCGCCACCGGTGTAGTTCGTCAGCAGGAACAAATCATTGCCCGTGAAAAACACACTGGCCGATTTGAATATCCGCGACCGACCCAGCACCGATGTCGGCAGGTTATACCGTACCGTTACTTCCTTCAGCCGAACCCAGTTGATGTCGCGCTCGATGAAGGTCTCGTCGGCCAGCGATGTGTAAAAATTGTTGTTGTAGTAAGGAACAACCTGAATCGAATTGCGGGTAGGGGTATCGGAGTTTTCGAGCCCGTCTTTCAGCACACCCGTAAATACGCGGGGTGTTTCGCGGTCGAGCGTTTTGGTGCTCAGGCCGGTGCGGTACAGATACGACTCGGTGGCGTTATACACATCGCCCCCTTTCCGGATGTCGAACAGGAAGTTAAGCGACAGGTCGTGGTAGCGGAACGAGTTCAGGAAACCGATCACGAAGTCAGGATTGCGGTCGGCCACGACGTTCCAGACGGTTTCGGTCAGGGGCAGACCCGACAAGGGGCTGATCAGAATGTCGCCTTTCGTGTTGCGCAGGTAGCTGTTTCCGGTCAGGGTGGTCAGCGGGCCGCCCAGCCGCGATCCGTTACGGATGTTGCTGTAGACGTTTGAGTCAGAATTGTAGAACTCGGTCAGACCCGGGGCCAGCTGCTCAAGCCGGCTGTCGGTCTTGGTGAAGTTGATGGTCGTGTTCCAGCCGAAATTCGGTTGCCGGATCGGCTCGGCCGTCAGCGATAGTTCGATTCCGTTGTTCCAGAGTTTACCGCCGTTGATGGTTTTCAGCACGAAGCCGGTTCCGTAGCTGATGCGCAGATCGCGAATAATCTGGGCTATGCTCGTTGTGCGGTAGTAAGCCGCATCGATACCAAACCGGCCGTTGAAAAACTTCAGTTCGGTACCTACCTCTACGGAGGTCACTTTTTCGGGCCGCAGCACCGGGTTGGGCGCCGTGAAACCGTACGAGAAGCCACCGCCCGTGGTGGTCTGGTTCTCATACGCCTGCGTGGTGGCGTATTCGGGGGCTTCTTTACCCACCTGAGCGGCCGAGAAACGCAGTTTGCCGTAGCTCAGCGCTTTGCGAAAGCCGCCATCGGGCAGCAGTTCGGTGAATACAAAACTCAGCGAAGCCGACGGGTAGAAGAACGAGCGGTTCTGAATCGGGAATGTCGACGACCAGTCGTTACGGCCCGTCAGGGTCAGCGTAACAGTATTGTCATAATCGAAGGTAGCGTTGGCAAATGCCCCGATGAGCCGCCGTTGCCGAAGCGTCGACAGCGATTTCTGCGTCAGCGGATCGGTATTGTTGATCGAGGTGAAGTTGGGGTCGAGGAATTTTTCGCCCCGGGTGGCCAGCACTTCGTATCGGTAGTCGTAGATGGCCTGACCAACCAGCAGCGACGCATCCAGTTTGCCGAAGGTGCGTTTCAGCGTGGCAAAGTACTGCGCCGTAAGCGTCCGGTTGTTGTCGGTTGCCTGGTCGAGCGCTCCGCCAATGACACCGCCCGACCGGTTCGACTCGGGGTGGTATTTGATCAGGTACTGGGTCGAGAAGGCATCCAGACCGACACGGGCCGACAGCGTTAGCCAGTCGGCTACGGTATAGTTACCGCCCACGTTGGTAACGACCCGGTTGCCCCGGTCGCGCAGCAGGTTCTTGTTGATGTCGAAATACGGGTTCTCTACTTCAGTATTGCCTACCGTAGCCCGCCGACGCGATCCGTCCGGGTTGAGGTAGTTGCTCATGTCGTCGGTAACGGGCCAGGAGAGCATCCCGATCAGGAAGCTGTTGGCTCCTTTGGATACCTTCCGGTTGTCGGTATTGATGTACTGAATCGTCGACTCGAGCGAGAGTTTATCCGTCAGTTTGGCCGTACCGCCCAGGGTAATATTGAGTCGTTTGTAATCAGTGGTTGGAATAACGCCCTCCGAGCTGGTATATCCCGCCGATAGCCGGTACGTGTACCGATCGGTACCGCCGTCGAACGAGAGATTATGCCGCTGGCCGGTGCCGGTGCGCAGAAAATTCTCGGCGTTATTGTACAAGGTGTCGTTTTCCGGAATCCGCGGCCCAAAGGCGTTGAAGTTGGTATTGTTGCTGACGCCGTTGTTACCCTGCCCGTAAACGCGCTGGGTTTTGGGCAGCGGCCCGGTCTGCTGCCAGGTGAAGCTGTTGGTATAGCTGATACGGCCCTGACCCGACCGACCTTTTTTGGTAGTGATCACAATGGCACCGTTGGCGGCTTCGACCCCGTAGAGGGCGGCAGCTTCGGGGCCTTTGAGGATGGTAATCGTTTCAATGTCGTTGGGGTTGATATCCTGCGCCCGGTTGCTGAAATCGACCGTTCGGTTTTCGGTCGACTGACCCGATGCCGCCCGCGACGAGGCAAAGTTGTTGCTTGAGATCGTATTGTTGCTGATCGGCATACCATCCACCACATACAAGGGCTGGTTGTTACCGCTGAGCGAGTTGATACCGCGGATAATGACCGACGATGACGAGCCCGGCATACCGCTCGATGTGCCGACCTGCACCCCAGCCACCCGGCCCTGAATGGCGTTTAGGAAGTTGTCGCGCTGGGAGTTGGCCAGATCCTGACCGGCTACTTCGGTAACGGCATACCCCAGCTGACGTTTCTCCCGCTCAATACCGAGTGCGGTAACCACGACTTCGTTCAGCGCGTTGGCTTCCTGCTTCAGCGCCACGTTGATCACGTCGGCATTGCCGATGGTAACGTCCTGCGTAGTGGTGCCGATAAAGCTGATCCGAAGTACCTGACCGCGGGTGGCCGGGATGCGAAAGTTACCGTTCGCGTCGGTTGTTGTGCCCCGTGTGCTGCCGCGCACCACCACGCTGGCTCCGGGAATAGGCTGGTTATCGTCGGCCGACGTGACCCGACCTGAGATCGTCCGATCCTGAGCCAGCGCAGCCAGGAATGTTGATGAACAAAGCAGTATGAGGAGTATACTGCGTACAAATAACGTCATAAGCAATTAGGAGAGAATAAGAATTGTATGGAAAACGGGGTCAAAATTGCCCCTAAATCTATAGATATACAACTATGATCGGATTATTACAGAAAGAAATTAAAGTAGGACTAAAGCAAGAAAAAGTTTTCTCCAAGACTTGTAGTATATTCTGATAAAGTATGATTATGTAGAATATTATTGATGTATCGATAAAATTTATCAAAATGTTATTTGGATATTTGATTAAGGGCCTATATTTGGTACATCGTTTTTAGTACAACAGAACAACTTCACGTATCGACTGTTCACTGGCCGCACTTGTGGGGCAGTCGATGACATCCTACTTCCGTTTCGCCCGGCGAACGGTCAGGAGTATAGCTAGCCGTCTGCTGGACGGGATGCTGTCAGAACGAGCGTTGCCCATCTCCTGATCCATGCGCGTGTGGATAGGCCGAGGCAGCAACACGTACCCTTTTAGCTGAATGTACTTCATGTATCTGCGACCCCACGGTTTGCAGAAGCGGTTGCATTGCGCCCGGTTGGTTTCGGGCGATTCGGATCGGGCGGCTAGTATTCGGCATCGCCTGGACGACCGGGCGCAGGCAACTCGTTAAAACAACCTAACTAACATGCGAAAACTATTACTCTATGCTCTTTTCTGGTGCCTGGCCGGACTAACCGCTCAGGCGCAGTCCCGTCTGCTGACGGGCACGGTGAGTTCGGCCGAGGAGGGGCCGCTACCGGGCGTGAACGTCGTGCTGAAAGGGACGTCGGTCGGTACCACGACCGACTCAAAAGGAAAATATACGTTGAGTGTGCCCAACGACGAGGCTGTTCTGACCTTCAGCTCCATTGGGTTCATGACCGAAGAAATGAAAGTTGGTAGCCGGTCGGTACTGGATTTTACCCTCCGGTCCGACGTGCGCTCGCTCTCCGAAGTGGTCGTAACGGCCTTCGGGGTCAAGAAAGAAGTAAAATCACTGGGCTACGGGGTGCAGGAAATCAAAGGCGGTTCGCTCACCGAAGCCCGGGCCACCAACGTAGCTAACTCCCTGTCGGGTAAAGTAGCGGGTCTGCGCATCAGCAGCAACGGCGGTCCCGGCAGCGGCTCCGCCATTCAGATTCGGGGCGCAGCCTCGATCTCGGGTAACAACCAGCCCCTGATCGTTGTAGACGGGGTACCAATCCAGCAAACCAGCGAAAAACAGTTTGGTGGTGGCCTTTCTGAAATCAATCCGGACAACATTCAGGATATCAGCGTACTGAAAGGGCCCAACGCGGCTGCTCTGTACGGCTCGCGGGCGGCTAACGGGGTTATCCTGGTCACGACAAAATCGGGTGCGGGTACCAAAGGAATTGGGGTCGAGATCAACTCCAACACCACGTTCGAGCGCCCCTGGATTACCCCACAGTTTCAGAATACCTATGCCGGTGGTAACGGTTACCGCACCTGGTATACCGACGGCTGGAGCGGGGCCATCACCAACCCGGCCGAAATAGCGCAGTACCGGGCCGCCTATGGTCCGCTGGCTCCGCTGAGCGGCACCGAAGGGACCGACGAAAGCTGGGGCGCGCCTATGGACGGGCGTCTGGTTCGCCACTGGTGGAGCGGTACCGAAGTGGCACCTCTGACGCCAGCACCCAACAACTACGCCGATTACTGGCAAACGGGTAAAACGTTTACCAACAACGTGGCGCTGTCGGGTAGTAACGATAAAGGGAACTTTCGGCTGAGTGTGGGGCGGCTCACCCAGGATGGCATCATGTATTACAATGATTTCTTCCGGAATAACTATAAGCTGAACACCAATTACAACTTCACACCCAAGCTAAACGTATCGGTCTCGGCCGAGTACGTAAAATCGGGCGGTAACCGGGGCTACCAGGAAGGGCAGCAGTTTATCTGGGCACACCGCCAGACCGACTGGACCAAGATCCGCAACTGGCGCGATTATTCGGCTACGCACATCCAGCGTGCGCTACCCGGTCGCCCGGCCGATACCGATCCGCCGAACTGGCAGCATACGTTCTTTACCAACCCCTACTACCTGACCGAGTTACTGCCTTACACCAACGATAAAGACCGGCTGGTAGGCAACATCGCCCTGAACTACAAAATCCTGCCGTCGTTGAGTGTCATGCTGCGGAGCGGTACCGACTACTGGTCCGATACGCGGATCAACATCATCAACTTTGAGCGGGTTCGGAACGGGAACCAGACGCCGGGCCAGTATTCGGAAGAGGTGCTGCGCCGGCAGGAGACGAACCACGACCTGTTGTTCACCTTCAACAAAAACATCACCTCTGAGCTGACTACGACCGTGCAGCTGGGGGGCGTACAGCGCATCAACTACTACAAACGGAATTTCACCCGGGTGGGTCAGCTGGTCGTAGACGGCGTTTACAACCTGGCCAACTCGAACCCGAGCCAGAACACGGCCGAAAGTGCCATTCGGGAGTCGCAGATGAACAGCGTATTCGGTTCGGTCGAGTTCGGCTGGCGCAACTCGCTCTTCCTGAACGCTACAGCCCGTAACGACTGGTCGAGCACGCTGCCCACCGAAGCCCGTTCGTATTTCTACCCATCGGTGTCGGCCTCGGCGGTCCTGACCGAGCTGCTGGGCATTCAGAGCAACGTGCTGTCGTTCGGTAAAATCCGGGCCAGCGTAGCGCAGGTGGGTAACGACACCGACCCATACCAACTGGCCCAGACCTTCCGGGCGGGTGGTTCCTGGAACGGATCGATCCCTGAGTTCTACGAAAACACGACCATCGCCAACGCAACGCTCAAGCCCGAAATTACTACCGGTACCGAGCTGGGGGTTGACCTGCGTTTCCTGAAAGGCCGCATTGGTCTGGACGTGACGTACTATAAGCAGACATCGCGCAACCAGATTCTGGCCGTTGACATCTCGAAAGCCAGCGGCTACAACCAGCGGATTCTGAACGCCGGTCAGCTGACCAACCAGGGCGTCGAGATCGTACTGACCGGTACGCCCGTGCGGCTGCCCATGGGCCTGACCTGGGAAACCACGCTGAACTTCGCCCGCAACCGCAACCGGGTCGACGCCCTCGCCGACGGCCTGACCACCTACGTGCTCAACACCCGCCAGGGCCTTAACTCCGAGGCTCGCGTGGGCCAACCCTACGGCACCCTGTTCGGCATCGGTTTCGAGCGGGCACCGGATGGCCAGATCATTTACCGGAACGGGTTGCCTGTCGTCGCTACGGACCCCAAAGTGCTGGGTAACATTCAGCCGAAGTGGACCGGTGGCTGGTTGAACACGCTGAGCTACAAAGGCATCGTTCTTTCGGCCCTGGTCGATGTAAAAATGGGGGGTGACTTCTACGATGAAGGAACCGGTACCGCCCGCTGGACAGGCCAGTATGAAGAAACGGCCGTTGGTCGCGAAGAAGGAATCATCGGCAAGGGGGTTGTCAACATCGGTACGGCCGAGAGTCCCCAGTATGTGCCTAACACGGTCATCATGCCCGCCAGCACCCTCTATAGCTACAACAACCCACGCCGGTACCACGAAGCGGTTATCTACGACGGATCGTACGTAAAACTGCGCGAAGCTACCATCGGCTATGCCCTGCCTGCCTCGCTGCTGGCCGGTAAGTTTATCCGCTCGGCCAAGATTTCGGTCGTAGGCCGGAACCTGCTGATGCTGTTCAGCAACCACCCGCACATCGATCCGGAAGTTGACCGGTTTGGTGGTAACCAGCAGGGTTTTGCCTATGGCGAGCTACCCTCGTCGCGCAGTGTAGGGGTTAACCTGAATCTAAGTTTTTAATGGGGATCGGCACGCCAGGCCGCGGTACCGGACAGGTTGCAACGAGGCCATCCAGTACCGCCAGCCGGACGCTGAAAACGGAAAACGACTAACTATGAAACGCACATTCTTACTCGCTATAGCGGCACTTCTGACGGTCTCTTCCTGCACCAAGGAATTTGACAAGATGAACGTGGACCCCAACAACCCAACCAGTCTTGGGCCGCAGTTTCTGCTGCCGTACGCACTCGAATACACTATTGACCGCTCCTGGGGTGGCCGAACCCGCTTCGAGCGGCTCAACCTGGACGGGGCTATGCTCTGGATGCAGTACCTCTCGCGCAATATCTACTCCAACGAGGGCGACAATTACGGATTGAGCCCGGCTTTTTACAATAACAACTGGAAAGCCCTGTTTAACGACGGTCTCGTCAACTACCAGCGGATCATTGCCCTGTCGCAGCCCGGTGGCGCCTATCAGAATACGAACTTTGAAGGTATTGCGCTGGTGATGCGGTCCTGGACGTTCTCGCTGCTGGCGGATCTGTACGGACCAATTCCGTATACGGAAGCGCTCAAAGGCACGACCGACACGCCCGTTTACAGTCCGTCTTACGATTCGATGGATAAGATCTACGCTGGGCTGCTGGCCGACCTAAAAACGGCCAACGATAAGCTGACCGTTGGTGGTTCGGCTGTATCGGGCGATATTCTCTACAACGGCGACATCACCAAGTGGAAGAAGTTTGCCAACTCGCTGCGGCTGCGGCTGGCTAACCGGCAGGCGGTTAAGAAACCCGCCGAGTCGAAAGCCATCATGGCCGAAATTCTGGGCGATCCGGCCAAGTACCCCATCTTCACGAGCAACGCCGACAACGCAAGCCTGAAATGCACCACGGTCCTGTCGAGCAGCAACGAACTGTACATGGTGATGGTCAACGACAGCCGTACGGACTGGAATATGAGCAAAACGTTTGTTGACCGGCTCACCGAACTTGGCGACGCCCGCCTGACGGTGTTTGCTCAACCCAACAAGGATGGTAAATACCTCGGCCACGCCAACGGTTTGCCCGATGCCGTTGCCACAACCTACCTGGGTGTCAGCTCGAACATCGGTTCCTATTTCATTCAGCAAACTGCGCCTGAAGTGGTGATGACGTTTGCCGAGCTGAACCTGATCCTGGCCGAAGCGGCTCAGGATGGCGATATCAGCGGGTCGGCCCAGAGCTATTTCGAGAGAGGCATAACCGCTTCGTTCGATCAGTATGGGCTGAAAGTGTCTGACGCGTATCTGAAAACCGTTGGGGCCGTATCGAAAGAGAAAATCATGGAGCAGAAATGGATCGCGCTGTTTGGCCAGGGCCTCGAAGCCTGGACCGAGTATCGCCGTACGGGCCTGCCGGTGCTGCCGGCCAAAGATCCGCGCGCGGTGTTCGAGAACGACGGCGTTCTGCCCACCCGCCTGCCTTATCCGGGCTCAGAAGTGTCGCTGAACGAAGCCAACTACAAGAAAGGCGTCGAGATGATTGGCGGTAAAAACGACACCAAGTCGAAACTGTGGTGGTCGGAGAAGTAAAATCACATGTACAACAAACAAGGACTATCGACCAATGAAACGATATAGAATTTACCCGATAATGGCACTGCTGGCTCTGGGTTCGCTGGCTGGCTGCATGAAGAAAGACGATCCGTTCATCGACCGTGTAGCCGCTCCGGTGCTGGTTGTGATCGACAACGCTACCGGCGATGGGGGTGGCCTGACGGCCGAGCCCGTGGTATCGCAGAAAGTGACGGGGCCCGTTGTGATGGGCGTGCGGATCTACGAACTCGACAAAAGTGGCATTCTGGATAATAAAGTCGGGATCGATTCGATTCCGGTGACGTCGCTGACCGTAAGGCTGACCACGCGCGACGGGAAAGCACTCGGTGATCTCAAAACCGACGGAACCGGTAAAGCCAGCCTCACAAAAACCTGGGCTGAACTGGGCGTAACGGCGCCAAGAGCGGGAAGTAGTGTTCAACTGACCTGGTCAGGCGAGTACAAAGGGCAGGCTTTCTCGCGGCTGTCCCGAGTACAAGGTGTCAACTAATACGTAAGCAGAGGTTGGTTTACGGCTGGCTTATTGCCCTGGGGCAGCGGCTGGCCGTAAACCAATATCCGTTACAGGAAACCCCATTACCAATAACTCAAAAAATAATTATGTCAATCAATCGTCGTGACTGGCTGCGGGCTGGTCTGGTTTCTGGATTAGGTCTTGCAACGGCACAGGCCGGATATTGTGAACCATGGCTCGATGCCGCTCCAACGGCGCCGGTGCTGCCGCCCAAAGGGGCCATGAAAGCCCGTCTGTCGGCCAACGAGAACCCCTATGGCCCGTCGCCCAAGGCGCTGAAAGCCATCAACGATGCTGCGCAGGAAGGCTACCTGTATCCGTTTCAGTATGCTACCCAGCTGCGTAAGATGATTGCTGAGCAGGAAGGGGTAGCTGAAGAACAGGTGTTGCTGGCGCCCGGCTCGGGATCGCTGCTGATATCGGCTGCGATGCACTACAGCTATGCCAAGCCCGGCGGTACGATCATCTCGGCCGATCCTACGTACGAACAATTGATGCGGGCCGCGGTTCAGCACGGCGCCAAATGGGAAAAAGTACCCCTGACGGCTGGTAACTACGACCACAACCTGACCGAGATGGAAAAGCGCATCGGAGACAATACGAGCATGGTCTACATCAACAACCCGAACAACCCAACGGGCGTAACCATCGATCCGGTAGCGTTGCGGGCGTTTGTAGACCGGGTGTCGGCCAAGAAGCCGGTATTTGCCGACGAGGCTTATATTCACTACACCAGCGACCCGGCCAAATTTTCGGTGATCGACAACGTGAAAAAAGGCCAGAACGTGCTGGTCGCGCGTACGTTCTCAAAAATCTACGGCATGGCTGGCTTGCGGCTGGGCTACCTGGTTGGTCAGCCCGATACGCTGGCGGCCATCAGCAAGTGGGGCGGGGGACCCGGCGGTCTGACAATGACCACCATCCGGGCCGGTCTTGCCTGCTATACCGATCAGGATTTTATCAAGTATTCGCTGGCCAAAGGGCTCGAAGCGCGGGAGTACCTGTACGAAACCCTGAAAAGCAACGGCTATACCTATCTGCCATCGGGCACTAACTTCGTGCTGTTCCCGATCCGGATGAAGGGCGAGGATTTCGTAGCCAAGATGATGAGCCAGGGCGTAAGTATTCGTCAGTGGAAATTTGACGGTCAATACTGGTGCCGCGTGAGCCTGGGTACCATGCCCCAGATGCAGGCCTTTGCAGAAGGGCTGAAAGTGATATCGTAATTGACTACTCCAGAAATGGAAAAAGGCGCTGACTTTAGCCAGTGCCTTTTTCCATTTCTGATCACTTCCGAGTTATGGTTTTGTCGTCTTGTTTATTCGTTGGGATGACGAGACTCGGTTAATATTTATAATCGATTCCCATCTTCTTGGCCATATCGGCAAACATCTGCGGGTCGAAATCGTCGGCGCCGGGCGCGTTTAGCTGCGGCTCTTCGTCGAGGTCGGGAACCGGGTAGCCGGGTATGGCCCCTTCAATGACTACGCACTCCTGCCCGTCTTCGGGGTGGGGCCCGTTCCAGATCAGACCGGCCTGTTTGTAGTCTTCCTGGCTAAATGTATACAGCTGCAGGTGAAGCTTCTCGTCCATGAACTTCCGGGCTTCGGGGAACGCATCGTTGCTCAGATCCGGAATGGGCAGCAGTTTGGTAACCTCTACTCCCGTCAGTTTCTCGAGCGCTTTGGCATACGCTACCACGTGTAAACCACCCCGTACCAGCAGATATCCCACCATGGTCCGCGCCGTTGGGTCGTCGACCATTTCGTAGACGCGCATCTTGTTGGCCCGGGCTCCGCATTCGAGAAAGAAATTGTGGAGCAGGTCGAGCTTGAGATTACCGCTACTGAAGACGTTCTCGCCCGACCAGAACCGACCCATCGAATCCATCGGCAAGGATGATTGACCACTGGCTATAAAGTGGCTGGTATTACGCGCATCTACACCGTTGGCCAGCGGGGTGGTGGTTGGGTCCATGCCGCGTTTGCTTACGCCCGTCAGCAGGAGGTTTGTCGTGTACGAAACTACCTCGATATGACCGTATTCTTCGCCCGCAATAGAGCAGATCAGATCATAAAAAGGCCGTAGTTTCTTACGTCCCCGAAAGTTGAACGACTGGTACGTGTAATTCATCAGGGTCGACATCTCCCCGAATTTACCACCCAGCAGCTCCTGCACGGCAGCTGCGCTGTTAGGCGACGGGTTGTTGGGGCGAGGTAGCTCGATCGGCAACCGGTCCATTTTTAATATCATGGCTCTCTGGGTTTGTTGGTTAGAGATGACGCGTATCTATAAAACCAACTATACCTATAGAGATTAGTTATAAAAAAGAAGACCTTTTACGTGAATCATGGTGAATATCGGGCCGGGGAGACCGGAACCTCACAATTTACCGGATGGCCACCGGCCGGGTCGGGTCGATCTTAAGCCAGAGTAAAGCGCTGACCAGCAGGCAGCCGGCAATCATGAAGAGGGGATAATTGAAGTTATGGGTTTGCTCAACGATGATGCCGAATAGGATGGTGATAAAAAAGCCACCCAGCTGCCCCGCAAAGTTCATGGAACCCGTAACGGTACCGGCGTTGCGCTGCCCAATGTCTACGCATACGGCAAAGGCCACCGGCAGAGCCAGGTCCTTCAGTAGCACACAGGTGGCCAGCAGGTAGCCTGCAGCCTGATTGTCGGTTGTCAGGCCGGCCAGTAGAAAAAACAGACTCGATAGCCCCAACCCCCCCATGCCTACCGCCCGGCGCCCAATCTTGAGGCCGTAGCGTTTGGTGAGCACATCGCTCAGCGCGCCCCCGGCCAGGCAGCCAACGGCCCCCAGCAAGTACGAGAGTGAAATGAAATTTTTGGTTTGATCTTCGGTCATGCCCCGGCCTTCCTGAAAATATACCGACGACCAGTTCGTGAAGAAATAAGATCCGTAAAAAAACAGATGACACATCAGCATCAGCGCCCAGAGGTCAGGGTTACGGATAATGGTCTGCCACGGAATACGGTGGTCGGTCTGCCGAAGGTTCCGGCCGGTTTCAATTTCGTCAACTTCGGCGGGGCTAATGCCGGGCTGGGTAGCGGGCTCATCGCGGAACCACACGTACCAGCCGATGGCCCACAGAACCCCCATGAAACCGAGGATGGCAAACGCCCAGCGCCAGCCCGCCCAGTGGACGAGTGGAATCACAATAAGCGGAGTTAGCGCACCACCCAGTCGACCGGCGGCCCAGATGACCGACTGCGCCCGGCCGACCTCAATAGCGGGAAACCAGCGCGCAATGGCGATAGACGAGTTCGGGTAAGCCCCGGCCTCACCGGCGCCGAACAGAAACCGAACCACCAGCAGATACAGAAACGAGAAGGCGGTGCCGGTCAGGGCCGTGAAACCCGACCACCAGAGCACCACCCGGGTCAGCACCCGTCTTGGCCCGATCCGGTCGCCGAGCGTACCCGTCGGTATTTCGAACAGGGCATACGAGAGCGAGAAAGCCCCCAGAATCCAGCCGAACTGCTGGTTATCGAGCTGGAGGTCGGCCTTCACGTACTTGCTGACTACGTTCATGCAAACGCGGTCGAGGTAGGTGATGGTCGACAGGAGAAATAAACCGGTTAGAACGCGGTATCGGACTTTCATCGGCTGGGCGCGAAGGGGATAGGGTTTGGCCGGGCAAGCTAAGCAATTCTGCCTGTTCTGTCCTAACCGCCCCCTTACTGCTGCCCGCCACTAATACCCGCTGCCACCGGTACGAGGTCTGTAGTAGCCAGGCAGGGGCTGGCCAGCAGCCGGGCATCGAGCGGAACCCGCCACCGGAGAACCCCGCTGGTGGCGTTGAGGCAATACAGGCTGGTATCCTGCCCGCTGATGTAAACAAAGCCGTTATAAACGATTGGGCTGGCGCTAACGAGGCCGCCGGTGCTGTATTTCCAGCGCAGCGTACCCGTAGCCGCATCGAGGGCGTACAGATTCCGGTCGTCGCTGCCCACGTAGACAAGCCCGTTTGCCACCACCGGACTCGACGTTATGCGGCCGCCGGTGCTGAATTTCCAGCTTACAGCGCCCGAGCTGGCATTGAGCGCGTACAGATTCCGGTCGTCGCTGCCTACGTATACGATGCTGTTGACAACCGTCGGGCTTGAGCTTACGGCCCCACCCGTGCTGAATTTCCAGCGTTGGGCGCCGGTTGCGGCATCGAGGGCGTAGAGGTTATAATCGTTGGTGCCGATGTAGACCAGGTCGCCGGCAACGGCCGGGCTGGAGGTGATGCTGTTACCGGCGCTGAACTTCCAGCGTTGCGTACCTGAGTCCACATCGAGGGCGTAGAGCGTCTGGTCTTTACTGGCCACATAGGCCAACCGGTTCGCGACAACCGGACTTGAGGTAACTCCGCCCGCGGTGCTGAACTTCCAGCGTTGGGCGCCGGTCAGGATGTCGAGGGCGTACAGGTTCTGGTCTTCGCTACCCACTAGTACCAGCCGCCCCGATGCGACCGGACTCGACAGAATACTCTTGCCGGCGCTGAATTTCCAGCGCTGGGTACCGGTCAGGGCATCGAGCGCGTAGAGGTTACCATTTTCGCTGGCGGTGAAGACTTGCCCGGCGGCCACATAAGCGCTCGACGTAATGGAGGCACCTGTCGAGATGCGCCATTTCACAGTACCGGTGCCCCCGTCGAGGGCGAAAAAATTACCAATACTGTTTCCCAGATAAACAAGAGCGCCCCCGTTGGGAATCAGGCTGGCTACGCTGACCGTGACCACGTAGGGCTGTACCGATTTGTCCATGGCCGTAACGGTGTACGAAACTGGTTTGCTGAAATCCTGAGCCGTAGCTGAAGCGGGCGAGATAATCGCTTTCTCCGAAATCGTGATGGCGGGTACTAACTGGCTGGGGTTCGTACCGGCCGGAACGGTAGCCCGAACGGTGTACACCACGGAGTCGACGACGGCCGACACCGGGGGCGTTAGAGTCGAAAAAACAAAGGATTCGATGGCTTTGCCCGTGTTGATAGGTGCCGTATCGATTGATTCCTTGCAGGCCGCCACGAGTAACAGCAGCCCAGTTATCCGGAGCAGTGGAGAAGATACATTCCGAGACATCAGCACAATAGATGGCTATATATGAGAGAAGCAGACCAGAGTCAGGCATAGGGGCCTGGGGGTGGGTCTGGTAGTTGGTCTGAAAACATTTATAATGCCAAACTATAAACCAGGTACTGGCGCGACTCGAAACAGCCGGTCTCAGAGCTGGCTACATAGGCGAAAAAGAGATAGCTTTTGGGCACGGAAGGATATGGCTACTCCGGATTGTTAACAGATGCAGGGTATCGTTACGACCAGCCGTTGCTGTTGCGTACATTTGCTGTATGTCAACTGTAACCATTGCTTCCCTTACCGAAAGCCTGCCCGCTTTTCTGGACTCTTCCGATTTTTCGGCCATAGCCGTCATTGCCGATAATCACACCTTTAAGTTCTGTTACCCCGAAATAAAGGCCCTGCTGCCCAGGCATACGCTGGTACGCATCAAGGCGGGTGAAGAACAGAAACACCTGGCTACCTGCGAGCTGATCTGGGATGCGCTGACCCGCGCCAATTTTGACCGGCATGCGCTGGTGCTGAACCTCGGCGGTGGTGTTATTGGCGATATGGGCGGCTTCTGTGCCGCTACCTACAAGCGCGGTATTGCCTTTGCTCAACTGCCGACGACTCTGCTGGCCCAGGTCGACGCCAGCGTTGGCGGCAAGCTGGGTATCGACTTCAACGGCTTCAAAAACCACATCGGCGTGTTTCAGCAGCCGAACGCCGTGCTGATCGACCCGTCGTTGCTGGCTACCCTGCCCGAGCGGGAGCTGCGGTCGGGCTTTGCCGAGATCATCAAACATTGCCTCATTGCCGACGCCAGCATGTGGAACGACATTCGTCGGCGCGACCTCGACGAGCAGGACTGGGCTATGCTTGTGGCGCATTCGGTAGCCGTAAAACAGCGGGTGGTTGAACAGGACCCGACGGAGAAAGGATTGCGGAAGATCCTGAACTTCGGCCACACGCTCGGTCATGCGGTAGAAACCTACTTCCTGACACAACCCCGCAAGCGATTGCTCCACGGCGAAGCCATTGCGGTCGGTATGGTAGCCGAAGCGTTCATTGCCTTCCAGAAAAAGATGATCGATCAGGAGCTGCTCACGCAAATCGAAGAATACGTGTTTGCCGTATATGGGAATGTACGACTAACCGAGGCAGACACCGAGCCTATTCTGGCACTGACGCTTCAGGACAAGAAAAACCGGGGCAATCAGGTTCGGATGGCGCTGCTCGACGGGCCGGGCAGCTGCGCGTTCGACCTGCCGGTTACCATGGCTGACATGCGCCGGGGGCTGGCTTTTTACAGCGGCTTATCCAGGTAAGAAAAAGCGCGTTTCGCAGCGGTACGGAGATTTTGCCGATAACTCATCTGGCAATTAAATTTTGGTAACATTACCTTGAATAACCAAACATAACCGCTTATATTTGAGTTGGTCACGACATAAACCATCGTTCTACTAAATCAGAATCTCCTATCAGCAACTTTTACAAACGCAGTATGAAGAAGTATATCGGTATCCTGTTTGCGTTGGCCGTTATTGCGATGGCGGGCTGTTCGCCGAGTCGGTTGTTTGTCGAGCACGACTACAGCTACGAAGGTCACTTCAAAAATTACGAATCATTCAATTTCCTGGAGTGTGAGTTTGTGGATTCAACGCTGCTCTGCTCCGATATTCAGGATGCCATCCGGCACCAGATGGAGGCCCGCGGCTACCGCGTAAGTAACCGCAACCCGAACCTGCTGATCTCATACAACATCTTCCGCTCGGACCTGCGTTTCCGCGGTTATCAGCAGCCGGTCATCAAAGACTGGGTTGTTCGTGAAGACGATGACGCCACCTACAAACGCATCGACTACAACCTCGACGAAGGAACGCTGATGATCTCGCTGATCGATGCTGAGTCGTATCAGGTGATCTGGAAAGGCTACGCGTCGAAGATGATGCGCAACCCCAACTTCAAGAACAACTATTTCAAAGGGATTGTCCGATCCATATTTGACCAGTACCCACTAATGGCAACGGCCCGCTAGGCTGAACCGTCAGGGAGAAACAGGCACATAGATATATCTATAAACGACAAAAGCGGGCAACACCCGCTTTTGTCGTTTATAGCCCATTGCCGACCATATGCCGCCAGCTACACGGCTTTACACGCTATCAGTTGGCGAAGTTACAGCCACCCCTCAAGCCCCGGCGGGGCGACCTGTCAATGACCTACCGGGTCAGCTCCTTGAAGATGCCTTCCAGCGAATTCTCCTGCTGACGTAACCCAACTAGTGTCAGGTTCTGATCGGCCGCCAGGCGGAAGATAGCCGCCCGGAGATCGGTATCGGGGCTGGCCGTGACGCGATACTGGCCTTTTCCCAGCGGCTCGACCCGCTCGACCCCCGGCAGGTTCATCAGAACATCGGCTGTGGCCAGCTCGCTTTCGAACTCAGCCATCACGACAACCCCGGCGCCCGCCGACGCCCCCCGAAGCTGGCTCAGCGGTCCGTCGGCAACGATCTGCCCCCGGTTGATGATGACCACCCGATCGCAGACGGCTTCGACCTCCTGCATGATATGGGTCGAAAACAGCACCGTTTTGTCGCGGCCGGCCTCGCGGATAACCTGCCGGATTTCGGCCAGTTGGTTCGGGTCGAGGCCGGTAGTGGGTTCGTCGAGGATCAGCACGGGCGGGTTGTGGAGAAGTGCCTGCGCCAGACCAACCCGTTGTCGATAGCCTTTTGACAACTGACCAATGCGTTTGTGCTGCTCGCGGCCCAGGCCCACCCGCTCAATCATGTCGGCAATGCGTCGGCTGAGGTCGGCTCCGCCCAGGCCATGGAGCGACCCCGCAAAGCGCAGGTACTCCTTCACGTACATATCGAGGTACAGGGGGTTGTGTTCGGGCAGGTAGCCAACGCTCCGGCGCACGTCCATCGGCTGGGTGCGCACGTCGAAGCCGTTCACGTCGACCGTGCCGTCGGTAGGGGGCAGGTAACCCGTCGCAATTTTCATGGTCGTCGACTTCCCTGCGCCGTTAGGACCGAGAAAACCGACGATCTCGCCCGGCTGGGCAACCAGCGAAATCTGGTTGACTGCTTTTTGATGACCATATACCTTGGTCAAATTCTGAACACGGATCGACATGGATACGACTAAATTGGCCTGACCAGGTTGACTATTGCAGCCTCTGGTACGAATGTAACGTACAAAAAACCGGAAAGTATCTCTATTTTTAGCGGTTTAACGCAAATAGGCACCGTTTTTCTGATCGATACATGTCTCTTCTCCGTAAAAAAACCGTAACGCAAATTTTAAGTGATGCCGCCGAAGGCGATTCCGGCAAGCTGGTAAAGACGCTGGGCGTACGCGACCTGACTTCGTTTGGCATTGCGGCTATTATCGGAGCCGGTATTTTCAGTACCATCGGGCTGGCGAGCTATAATGGCGGTCCGGCGGTGTCGCTGCTGTTTGTCTTTACGGCCATCGCCTGCGTCTTTACGGCCCTTAGCTACGCTCAGTTTGCCAGTACGGTACCTGTCAGCGGCAGCGCCTACACCTATGCCTACGTAGCCTTCGGAGAGATTTTTGCCTGGATCATCGGCTGGGCGCTTATTCTGGAGTATGCCGTCTCCAACATGGTTGTGGCTATTTCATGGTCGGAGTATTTTACGTCGATGCTTAGCGGCTTCGGAATTACCTTTCCCAAGTATCTGGCTACCGACTACGGCTCGGCGTTGCGGGCGTTTGCGCTGGTTGAGCAGACCCGCCAGGCAGGCACTCCGCTCGACACCCTTCCGGAGAACACACGCGTGCTGGCGGATGCCTACGCACAGGCCCCTCAGCTGGGCGATCTGCATCTGATTGCCAACCTGCCAGCCGGGGCGGTTACAGTACTTATAACGGCACTGGTATACATTGGTATTAAAGAGTCACGCACCGCCAGCAACATTCTGGTGGTGCTGAAGCTGGCCGTTATTGGGCTGGTTATCGGTGTAGGTGCCTTTTACGTGAAACCCGCCAACTGGTCGCCGTTTGCACCAAATGGGGTAGCGGGCGTGCTGAGTGGCGTGGCGTCGGTATTTTTCGCCTTTATCGGCTTCGACTCGATTTCTACCACGGCCGAGGAGTGCAAGAATCCTCAGCGCGATCTGCCCCGGGCTATGCTCTACTGCCTGGCAATCTGTACCGTGCTGTACGTGCTGATTACCCTCGTACTGACTGGTATGGTCAACTATAAAGAACTGGGCGTGAGCGACCCGCTGGCCTACGTGTTCCAGAAAGTAAATCTGGACTTTGTGGCGGGGGTTATTTCGGTGAGTGCCGTAGTGGCTATCACAAGTGCGCTGCTGGTGTATCAGCTGGGCCAGCCCAGGATCTGGATGACCATGAGCCGCGACGGCCTGCTCTGGAAACGGTTCGCCACCATCCACCCGCGCTACAAAACGCCTTCGTTCGCTACGATCGTTACCGGGTTTCTGGTGGCGGTGCCATCCATGTTTATGGACCTTAAGTTCTTCGTCGATCTGACCAGCGTCGGTACGTTCTTCGCGTTTATTCTGGTCTGTGGAGGTATTCTGTACCTGGATGCCAGGGGGCTGTCGGGTCAGTCGAAGTTTCGGGTGCCTTACATCAACGGGAAATACATCATCGGTGCCCTGCTGATCCTGGCTTTCGGCTATACCCTGACCGGCGCCAACCTGCTGGAGCACATGGAAGCCAAACCACTGCTGTTCGTTTTCTGGGGTACCTGGGCGGTCCTGGCTGTGCAGGGATTCCGGTATAACTTTTCGCTGCTGCCAGTTGTTGGTGTACTGACCAACCTGTACCTGATGACCGAGCTGGGGGCCAGCAACTGGCTGATCTTCGTCGGCTGGCTGGCCATCGGACTGGTTATCTATTTTTCGTACGGATTCCGGAAAAGCAAACTGGCTACCGCCTAACCGCCCGACGGGGGCTGAACCAACCCGGCGCCTGCCATCCGGCCTTCGTTATTCCCGACTGTATGAACCGTTCTGACTCCCGGCAACCGGATGCCCACTGGCGGGTTCGCTTACACGAAATCATCTTCGAGGCCGACACGCCCGCCGGACGTGCTTTCGATATTGTTCTGATCGGGAGTATCCTGCTGAGTGTGCTGGTGGTCATGCTTGAGAGCGTGGCGAGTATCCGGGTCCGTTACGGTCAGGTTCTGATCCGGATCGAGTGGTTCTTCACCATACTTTTCACGATCGAGTATATGTTGCGGCTGATCAGCGTCAGGCGTCCGCTGCGGTACATGCTCAGCTTTTTTGGCTTCGTCGATATCCTGGCGCTGCTGCCAACGTACCTGAGCCTGATTCTGCCCGGTAGCCAGTACCTGTTCACCATCCGGATTCTGCGGCTGCTGCGGGTGTTCCGCGTCCTGAAACTCTCCGAATACCTTTCCGAAGCGTTTATTCTGACAAGCGCGCTCAAAGCCAGTCAGCGGAAGATCAGCGTATTTATTCTGACAATTCTGTCGCTGGTGGTGGTGATCGGCTCGATCATGTACATGATCGAGGGCGAAGAAAACGGCTTCGACAGCATCCCGACCAGCATATACTGGGCTATTGTAACCCTAACTACCGTTGGGTACGGCGATCTGTCTCCGCAGACGCCCTGGGGAAAAGCGCTGGCCTCGCTGGTTATGGTCATGGGCTACGGCATCATTGCCGTGCCGACCGGCATCGTTACGGTCGAGATCTCGCAGGCAGCCCTCAAAGCCCGCCGGGTAACAACTCAGTCATGTCCGGTTTGCGGGGCAGAGGGGCACGACTCCGACGCTGTTTTCTGCAAATACTGCGGTAATCACCTCTAGATAACCTCCGTCAGAGAAACGGGGTTATTTCCCGAAAAACATGATGTGCTGCTGCGGCAGCCGTTTGTCATTCTTCAGGAGCCGGAGCCCAACAACTTTCATCTCTTTGGTGGCCTGCGCCACGCTGAGTTTATGGAGCTCCTTGATAGGAACACTGGGGTCTTCGGCCCGGTACTCAACCAGCACCACGCGCCCGCCCGGTTTCAGGGCCGTAGCTATGTGCTGCATCATCTCGCGCGGGTACGAAAACTCGTGATAGGCATCGATCAGAATAGCCAGGTCGACGCTGTTGGCTGCTAGCTTCGGATCGGATTCGGTACCGAGTACGGGGGTTACGTTCCGGATCTTCCGCTTGCTTTTGCCTTCGTTCAGGTAGTCGATCATCTCGGGCTGAATATCGACCGCCAGAACCTGCCCCTGCGGTACTTTGGGGGCCATCAGGAAAGTGAAATAACCCGTTCCGGCCCCTATATCGGCCACCACGTCAGTTGGTTTGAGAGCAAGGGCTTCGAGTAGCAGGTCGGTTCGCTCTTCCTGTTCCCGCTCCGGCCGGTCGAGCCACGACGCACCGAGGTGCCCCATAACCTGCGCAATCTCGCGTCCCTGATACCGTTTACCGATGCCGTCGCGGCTGGCTTCGCCAAATTGGTAGATCCGGGTCGAGTCGGTAGAAGGGCGGGTCGCGGTCTGTTGCGACGATCCCTGTCCGCAGGCCATCAGGGAAGTAATGAGGAAAATCAGAAGACGGTACATGAGTAGAGGGCTTTACGGAGTAAAACCGTTAAACCAACCCATTTGATTTGGGAAAAAGCAGAAGCGGATCGACACTGGTAACTGACCCGGCGCCGACGCCGATCAAACAACTCGTGCTCAATCAGGTTGTTTTGCTGAAAACAACTCGAACGATTCCCCTATGAATCTGATACTACACTTGCTTATTGACGCTGGCGTTATTTTTGGCCTGGCGTATTTCATGCCCCAGATCGATGTGAAAAATTTCGGTACGGCACTGCTGATTGCGGTGCTGCTGGGGCTGCTTAACTTCGTCCTGGGTTGGATTATCCGCTTCCCGCTGAACCTCGTCACCTTTTTCCTGCTGACGGGTCTGGTACGGATTGTGGTTACGGCCATCCTGCTCAAACTCATTGACAGTTTTCTGGACAGCTTCACGATTCGGGGGTTCTGGCCAGCGCTGGTCATTGCCCTGGTTGTGGCGGTGGTAGGTTCCCTGATTGACCGGCAGGCCCCCACACCCGAAATGGTTGAGTCGGGGTACGTGGTGATCCGGCAGGTTATGGCTTCCCTCCAGCTGGCGTAGTCAGCTCCCTAATAAGTAGAAAAGCCTCACCCGATATGGGCGAGGCTTTTCTGCCTTCTAACTAGTTTGGACTAGTCGCTCCGGCGACCACCCAGCAGCAGGCTGGCGTAGTACAGCAGCGTAGCCAGCGAACCCAGGGCGGCAACGACGTAGGTCATAGCGGCCCACCAGAGGGCGTCTTTCGCGAAACCGTATTCGCGCTGGTTCACAACGCCGTTGGTCTGAATCCAGGCGAGGGCCCGTTTGCTGGCGTCGAACTCGACCGGCAGCGTTACGAACGCGAACAGCGTAGTCAGCGCGAACAAGCCTACACCAATGGCCAGCGGCAGGGGCGTGGTTTGTAGCAACAGTACCCCGGCCAACAGTACCCACTGCAGGTAGCGCGACGAAACAGTCAGCACGGGTACCATAGCCGACCGGAACTGCAGAGGACCGTAAGCTACCTTATGCTGCACCGCGTGTCCGCATTCGTGGGCCGCTACGGCCGCAGCCGCTACGCTTCGCCCGTAATAGACGTCGGCGCTGAGGTTCACCGTTTTGTCCTGCGGGTTGTAATGGTCGGTGAGCATACCCTCTACTGACAGCACGCGCACATCGTAAATGCCGTTCTGATTCAGCATCTGCTGAGCTATTTCAGCTCCGCTGAGCCCGTTACTCAGGCCGACTTGTGAATATTCGTTGAACTTGCTCCGCAGCCGCCAGCTTACAAAAGCACTGGCGCCGAAGATCAAAATCATAATTAACCAAATGGATGACATCGTTCGTTAGTCAGGTTTGTGGTTTCAATTGCTGGGCAACTTAATGACCCATCGATAGTAAAACAACGATTATTACCAAAAAGTATCCCGGCCTTTTTGCCATTTATCAGGTTTTGCCGCCGTCTGGCCGGCTGGTAATACAAACGCTCCGCCGTTTTAAGGGCAGAGCGTTGAGGAAATTTTCAGGGAAACGGAGCGCAGAACTACATTGGGCGAGTCAGCGTAAACTCCTTATGAATCCACTTGAAGCCTTTATAAACCTTGACTCGGAGGGTACGTGGATCTTCCAGATTCAGTTCAACGCCAAAACGATTGCCGGTTCTGGGATGAATCAGTTCGCCCCCCGACCAGACCTGCCCATCGAACGACAGATTGCTCATCAGCAATTGATTCTTGGTAACACCAAACTGCTGTTTACCCGTTGAGCTGACATCGGCCATGCGGCCAAAATACTGATTGCCAGATCGGTATATTTCAACGCTCGACCCCTTGGCCGGAAAGAGCCAGCGCCCCAGAATCTGATCGCCGGAGGGACCGGCTGACGACTGAACGGCCATGGGCCAAACGACCAGCAGGACCAGAACGAGCAGGGTGAATCGAGTTTTTTGTAAGGTCATCCGTATGTTGCTGTCTATGTAGAAATCTACACCCTGATAACTGTATTAAGGACATCAGGATTTTAAAGTTAGACAACTTGGGATGTAAGTTCCACTACATCAGTAGATTAAATTTTTATTAGAATCTACTGAAATACTACTAATTCGTCTAATAACTGCCCTTGATTCGTTCAATCAGTTTGGTGGTCGAGTAGCCCGGAACGAGAGCAATAGTTTCGACGCGTCCGCCCCGCTCCAGAACAAAATCAGCTCCCACAATCGTAGCCACGCTATAGTCGTCGCCCTTCACCAGGATGTCGGGTCGTACGGCCTCGATCAGTTCGAGAGGGGTAGGCTCGCCAAAGAGGGTGACGGCGTCGACGAAGGCCAGAGCCGCCATCAGCCGGGCCCGGGCGTACTCATTTACGACCGGCCGCAGGGGGCCTTTGATGCAGCTTACCGACGCATCGGTATTGAGACCCAGAATCAGCCGGTCGCCCAGCTGGCGGGCCTTTTCGAGATAGTCGATATGGCCCAGGTGAACAATATCGAAGCAGCCGTTTGTAAATACGATCTGCTCGCCATTGGCGCGCCACTGATCGGCCTGCTGAATGGCCTCGTCGCGAGAAAGAATTTTATGTTCAGTCATACAGGGAAACGATTACCGTTCCAGGTTAACAGGATTGGTATCGGGTAACGAAGCGGATGAACTGACCACGCGGTTCCGGCGCAGCAGCACAACCAGCAGGGCCAGTACGCCCAAAATAATAATCATCAGGGTAGAAACGCCATGGATAAACGTAGCCAGAATCTGGCCGTCCTGCGCGGTGAGGCTATAGAGCAGCGCTACCTGCCCAACCAGGAGGTGAAACGAGCCGATACCGCCGGGTGTTGGCGCGGCCATACCCAGCGTACCGACTACCAGAATGGTCAGGCCGGCCAGCGGACCCAGGTTAGCCGTGGCAGGCATGGCGAAGAAGAGTGTGTACGACATCAGGTAGTACATAGTCCAGATCAGGATCGTATGCAGCACAAAAGCCCCCGGCCGGCGTAGTTTCCGTACGCTCAGCAGCCCTTCGAGCAAACCGACGACAAAACCGCTGATCTTCTGATAGAACGGCTGACGTTCCAGCACAGCCCGGTATCGGCGGAACAGAAACCAGCCCAGCAGCGCCAGCCCTACCAGCGTAGCGGCCGCCAGCACGAGTACGCCCGACCCGCCACCGGCGCTCCCGTTGGGCAGTTTGCCGCCCAGAAACTCGATGAAGAACTGACTCAACCGGTCAAACTCCAGGATGAAGGTGACGCCCAGCAGGATAAACAGCACCAGCACGTCGAACAGGCGCTCGGCCACTACCGTACCGAAGCTGACGTTAACGGGTACGTCGGACAGCCGATACAGGGTGCCGCAACGAGCCACTTCACCCGCGCGGGGCAGGGCCATGTTGGCCAGGTACCCAATCAGTACGCTCACCGTTGCCTCGACCGACGAAGGCCGCTGCGGAACAACCGGCTCCAGCAGCAGCCGCCAGCGCTCGGCCCGACTCCAGTGGGCCACCAGCGTAAGTACCATCGAGAGCATGACCCAGCGATAATCGGCCGCGCTGATTTTAGCCCACAGATCGGCTGCGTTCAGGTTACTCTGCCGGAAGGTGAACCAGAGCAGCCCGCCCGCAATGGCCAGTGAAATGAGGTACTTCAGGATGTTTTTCAGATTCATAGGGGAGGGAGCAAACGGGGTGTGTAAAAAAAGAGCGTAACCGGTATGAGGGGCTACGCTCTGGGTATTGGGTTAATCCGTTACGAGTTTGTTATTGTCGTCGGGAAAAACGACCGTAGGTTTATGGGTGCGTGCCTCTTCGGCGGTCATCATGGCGTATGAAATAATAATGACAATATCGCCGACCTGGGCGCGTCGGGCGGCTGCCCCGTTGAGGCAGATAATACCACTACCGCGTTCTCCTTTGATGACATAGGTAATAAGCCGTTCGCCGTTGTTGTTATTGACGACATGCACCTGCTCATTTTCGAGCAGCCCGGCGGCATCCATCAGATCTTCGTCGATGGTAATGCTGCCGACGTAG
Organism: Spirosoma lacussanchae; assembly: GCF_005870035.1. Lineage (GTDB taxonomy): Bacteria > Bacteroidota > Bacteroidia > Cytophagales > Spirosomataceae > Spirosoma > Spirosoma lacussanchae. The sequence goes on from NZ_SWJG01000001.1 coordinate 547,655, forward strand.
TTTAACTCAGCCTGCGTCACGCGAACGCGGTGGAGTTTCGATTTCAGAATGTTGACAAACATGATTTGTTTACCGTTATGGCGCGGCAAAGGTACGACTAAAACAGTCGCAACAGGTACAGCCAGTAACCGTCGTACCCAGGCCGGGCCGGTCATACGGGCCGAAGGATTAGTAAACGGCCATTTCGGGTTCGATCTCGCGGGCCCAGGCGTTAATGCCGCCATCGAGGTTGTAAAGGTTGGTCAGGCCGTCCTGGGCGTAGAGATACTGCGCTACGTTGGCCGACCGGATGCCGTGATGGCAATAAACAACCACGGGTCGGTCGGTTGGAATGCGCTTACGGTTGTTCGGAATCATACCCACCGGAATCAGGACTGCTCCGTCGAGGTGGCAGAGGTCGTACTCGGGGCGTTCGCGAACGTCGAGGAGGAAGATCGATTCGCCCTGGGCCAGCCGATCGGCCAGCTCGGCCGGGGTTATTTTTTGCGGTCCCGAAGCGCCTGATACCGGTCGGGCTCCGGCTTTGCTGAGTCCCTGCCGGGCCAACTCGTCGGCGTCGGCCCGGCGTTTGAGTTTGACTTTCTGCTGCCCCATACTCAACAGATCGACCATCAGCAGGTGTTCGTTCAGCGGCTGCCCAATCCCTGTGATCAGCTTGATCACCTCGCTGGCCTGGTAAGTGCCGATAACCCCCGGCAATACGCCCAGCACCCCCGTGTCGTTACAGTTCGGAATCTCAATGGAATTAGGTTCTTCCGGAAAGATACAGCGGTAGGTAGGTCCCCGGCTCCCGTCGGGCAGGCTGGCGTTCAGGACGGCTACCTGTCCCTCGAACCGATGGATGGCACCGTAAACGAACGGCTTGCCGAGCAGCACACACATATCGTTGACCAGATACCGCACCGTGAAATTGTCGGTACAGTCGACGATGATATCGTACTTCTCGATGATGGAACGGGCATTGCCAATCTCGAGCGCCATATTGTAGGTGTCGAAGGTAAGGTCGGGGTTGAGCCGGTTCAGGTGGCTAACCGCCATCTTGACCTTAGGCTTGCCCACTTCGTCGGTGGTGTAGAGGACCTGCCGCTGCAGGTTACTCAGGGCCACGACGTCAGGATCGATCAGGCCAATTGTACCGACACCGGCAGCGGTCAGATACAGCAGTACCGGACACCCCAGACCACCCGCCCCAACAACGAGCACACGGGCGTTCTTGAGCCGTAGCTGGCCGGCAGAGCCAAGTTCGGGCAGATTGAGGTGTTTTTGATAGCGCTCTTTTTCGGCGGGAATCAGGGTAGTCGCTTCCATGGGATGATGATCGGGCAGCGCAATCTATTGTTGCTATAGTCCAACAGATTTTTCAGAACGAAAATTGCGTCGCTCCCATAAATTTCGATACCGGTACCTGCTGCTTACTGACAGACAGACGTATAGGGGGGAGATTTCCGTTAATACGGGTATGAGCGGCCCGGTTGCCTCTTTGGTATTTATACGAGCTACGGGTTTTTTCAGTAGTATTGTTCCGTAATAATCCTAACAAATCTCAACTATGAACTACCTGCGTGCTTCAGTTACCGCATTGGCTCTGGTACTGACCCTTGGTGGAACCCTGTTTGCCAACCCAGTACCCGCTACGGCAATCCCTAAAAAAGGAAAATGGGAAACGCTGTTTGACGGGAAAACCCTGACCGGCTGGCACAATTACCTCAAAACGAATCAGCCCGTGTCGAGCAACTGGGTTGTTGACGACGGGGCAATTCATTTTGCCGGTGGCCGGGGTGGTGGTGACCTCGTCAGCGATAAAGAGTATGGCAACTTCGAACTGGAAATCGAGTGGAAAATTGCCGAAGGAGGCAACAGCGGCATCATCTACCACGTAAACGAAGATCCGAAGTTCAAAGCTACCTACAATACCGGCCCTGAAATGCAGGTGCTGGACAACGAGCGTCATCCCGATGCTAAGATGGGCCGCGATGGTAACCGCACGGCCGGCGCGCTGTACGATATCCAGAAGCCGATCACGATGAACACCGCTAAACCGGCCGGTGAGTGGAACAAAGCCCGGCTGGTCGTTAATAACGGCCGCGCCGAGCATTACCTGAACGGTAAAAAAGTAGCCGACTACCCAACCAGCGGGCCTGAGTGGGACGCTATGGTAGCGCAGAGCAAATTCAAGGGCTGGGAAGGCTTCAACAAATTTCCGACCGGTCGTATTGCCCTCCAGGATCACGGCGACAAGGTCTGGTACCGCAATATCCGAGTCCGGGAACTCTAATCCTAAACCAGTTGCGCCGGTGTTGATACCGGCAGATCTAGCGAGACGCAACCGATTGTCAACATCAGTCGGTTGCGTCTCTACGTAAAACCTACCAACATGATTCGCCGAACGGCCCTCCGAACCTTAACCGGTACCGCCCTTGCGCTACCCGCCCTGACTGAATCGCTTGCTGCTTCTATGAATACGTCTCAAACCGATCTGTCTCCCAGTGGAGCTACAGCGCTGAAAGGGCGCATTAACCATTCGGTCTGTAAATGGTGCTACGGCAAAATTCCACTTGATGAGTTTTGTAAGTCGGCCAAAGAAATTGGCCTCACCTCTGTTGAGCTGTTAGGCCCTGATGAGTGGCCCACCCTCAAAAAATACGGTCTGACCTGCGCCCTGCCGCAGGGAGCCGGGCTGGGAATCGAACGCGGTTTCAACGACCCCAAGCTACACGATGAGCTAGTGGCCAGCTACGAAGCCATCTTCCCGAAACTCAAGGCAGCCGGCTACAAAACGGTTATTTGTTTCTCGGGCAACCGGCGCGGCATGAGCGACGAAGAAGGCGCTAAAAACTGCGCTACGGGTCTAAAACGCCTGATGCCCAGCGCCGAGAAGCACGGCATCACCATGATCATGGAACTGCTCAACAGCAAGGTCGATCACAAAGACTACATGTGCGACCATACGGCCTGGGGCGTAGAGGTCTGCAAACAGGTTGGCTCGGAGAACTTCAAACTGCTGTACGACATCTACCACATGCAGATCATGGAGGGCGACATTATCCGAACCATCCGTAAATACAGCCAGTACATTGGTCACTACCATACCGGCGGCAACCCCGGGCGGAACGAAATCGACGAATCGCAGGAGATTTACTACCCGGCCGTGATGAAAGCCATCGTGGAGACGGGATACAAAGGATTTGTGGCGCAGGAGTTTATTCCCAAACGCGACCCGCTTACCAGCCTGAAAGAAGCCGTTCTGCTGTGTGACGTTTAACTAAAGAACTGAAAAAGGGGGACGGGCCAGTAAAGTAGTCAATCGACTGCTCTACTGGCCCGTCCCCCTTTTTATAGCTTGTAATTCTTGTACTCGCCAATGCGCCAGCCGGTCAGTTTCTCGATAAAGGTCAGGAAGCGGACGCGGGGCGTATACCGTTTCTGGCGGGTGTCGAAGGTAAATGGCCAGTTGAGCCGATCTACCCGGGCCTGCATGACGGCGGGGTGAGTACCGGTAAACGGCGCCAGTGAGTCGATCTGGCTGTAGTCAAACACATCGGCGCCAGCGTTGGCTTTGTCGATGGTGGTGCTGCTGTGCCAGAACTGGTTGGCGTTGCGAAGCCGTTTTCGCTGCGTTTCGGGGGGCTTCACCCAGCCGTAGTGGTAAATCCAGGCGTCGATCAGGCGCACCCGCAGTTTTTTGTTTTCGCGCGTGCGGAATCCCTGCGCATCGCGGTACGAAGCCACATTGCCCGTATTACGAACCACGCGTATCTCACGCCGATACCACCGGCGTGAGTCGCCGACGTAGCTGTAGGAGCCGTAGAAATGCAGGTAGTTGAACAGAAGACCGTCTACGCTGGTGTCGGTCAGGTAAGTTTCCATGGCCTGGCGAACGACCGGAACATACTGTTCATGCAGCACCTCGTCGCCCTGAATATAAAACGCCCAGTCGGCATCGGCTGAAACCGCAGCCAGGGCTTTGTCGGTTTCCAGCGCCAGAACCCGACCACCCGCGCGGGCCGTATCGTCCCAGACGGTCTGGATGATCCGGATTTTGTCAGACGGAATGGCTTCAATCAGGGCGAGGGTTTCATCGTCGGACTGACCCACGGCAACTACAAACTCATCGCAGAGCGGCAGTACAGAGGTGATGGCTTCCACGATAGGATAGTCGTACTGGATGGCGTTCCGAATGAAGGTGAAACCGGCTACTTTCATGAAATAAGCGAGAAGAAAGCACAAAGGTACTACGCCCCCGCTGATTCTGTCCAGCCGACCGGGTCAAGTTCGCCCCGCTGCCAGACCCGCTCACCAACAGATTTCCGCTGCTCACCTATAATCGGCAAAAAACAGACCGAAAACGAATGCATATTTGTAGGTAATCTGATCGCTTATTTCCTCTGCAACCTTGTCAAATCGTTCTAATCATATGATCTCTACCGTAAAGTCATTCCGGTACGTCTGGGTACTCTGGCTGGCTGTGGTGCTGACCGCCTGCGACAACAGCACGACCGATACGCCGACCCCGCAAAACCAGTACCTGGTTGGGAATTCTCAAATTGCCCAGCTGACCAAAGAGCAGGTTGTAACCCAGCTCAGCCAGTTCAGCGCACAGCTGGGCGGTGGTATTCCGATTGCCAGTTTTATCCAGTACGGCTGCACGGTTCACCGCATTACCTACAAAACCAAAAATGTCGACGGCACTGACATTACGGCATCGGGCGCGGTGCTGGTACCTACCAGGACCGGCGCTTTTTCGGCCATCAGCGTTCAGCACGGCACGATCTTCGACGAAAAGGAAGCGCCTTCGTACTTCGTGGCCGGGGGGGAGTCGGCTACCGTGGGCGTACTGGGAGCCGCGCTGGGCTACCTGATTATCTACCCTGACTACATCGGCTACGGCGAAAGTAAGCAGGTGCCGCATCCCTACGAACACCGTAAAACCCTGGCCTCGTCGACCTACGACATGATTCAGGCTACCCGCGAGTTCTGTACTGCCAACAACATCAGCTGGAACAACAACCTGTATCTGTCGGGCTACTCGCAGGGGGGCGGAGCTACGATGGCGCTGCAGCAGAAGATGGAAACCGAAAATTCGCAACCCTTTACCCTTAAAGCCGTTAGCGCAGGAGCCGGAGCCTACGATAAGCTCAACTTTACTAAATACGTGCTGGGAAGCCCCACCTCCGGTTTGCCCCTGGCCAACAGCCAGTATTTGTGGGTCATGACGACCTACAACCGGATCTATAACCTGAACCGACCGCTATCTTTCTTTCTGAAAGAGCCGTATGCGAGCCGGGTACAGACCCAGGGTTTCCTGGCTACTATCGACGTCAGCTTCAACCAGGCCGCTACGGATGGGTTTAAGAACGGTATCCTGAACGGTACCGACACGGAGTTTATCAATGCCTTGAAGGATAACGATACGTACAATTTCGTGCCTAAGACGCCGACCCTGCTCATCTACGGCACTGCCGACCAGCAGGTCTATCCGCTCAACAGCGAGAATGCCTTCAACGCGATGAAGCAAAAAGGCGCCACGACGGTTCAGTTGTTCCCGCTGCAGGGTCAGTCGCACGCGAGCGCTATTCCGGGTTACCTGCTTCAAACGCTTCAGTTCTTCGCCAGTATACCGTAAAGCCCCAACCGGTCGTTGTCTGCTGTATACGTACAAAGCAGACAACGACCGACTGATTATCAGCCACGGAATCCGCTGGCGTTCAGGCAGGCACTATAAGTCGCTGGATTTTGTTCGCATATAGATAATTTGTTTCTTCGTCATTAGTTGGGGACGAAGCCCCTCGCTACTATGGAACACCGGTTTGTTGAAAAAGCTACGGGCGCTATTGCTGATAAATACCGCCTGTCCATCTTGCTGGAGCTGTCGGACAAAGGCAGTATGACCTGCACCGATATTCAGGAACTGACCGGGCTGTCGCAACCCTGCGTGTCGCACCATGTCAAGCAGCTCACCGAGAGCGGCCTGGTCAACGCGCGCAAGGAAGGCCGAAACCTGTACCTGTCGCTCAATAAGGAGTCATTGCAGCAGTTATCCGGCTTCCTGGAGAAGCTGGGCTAAAATTTTATCCGTAAACATCCAAACTTTTAAATATTTGGTTGTGTTGAGGGAGGGTATTCACGGAGTAAAACCGTTCACAACCGAAATAAACACATGGCACAAAAACTGTTTTCAGAAGCTCGTCTGGGCAATCTGACGCTGACGAACCACCTGGTTATGGCACCCATGACCCGCAACCGGGCCACGGCCGATCACTTGCCGACCGATATCATGGCTACCTACTATGCGCAGCGCGCGTCTATTGGCCTGATCATTACGGAAGGGGTATCGCCTTCGCCCAACGGCGAGGGGTACGCGCGTATTCCGGGTATTCATAGTGCGGCTCAGGTAGCTGGCTGGCGGAAAGTGACCGACGCAGTTCATGCCGAAGGTGGTAAACTCTTTATCCAGCTCATGCATACCGGCCGGATCGGCCACGCCAGTCATCTGGTGGGTAATGCCGAAGTCATTGCCCCGTCGGCCATTGCGGCTGCCGGTCAGATCTATACCGATACCGAAGGGATGCAGGATCACCCAACCCCCCGGGCCCTTACAACCGATGAGGTGAAGCAAACCATTCAGGAGTACGTAACAGCGTCGAAAAACGCGATCGAGGCCGGTTTCGACGGGGTCGAACTGCACGGCGCCAACGGATACCTTATTGAGCAGTTCATCAGCCCGAATTCTAACCAGCGTACCGACGAGTACGGCGGTAGTGTTGAAAATCGCAGCCGTTTTCTGCTCGAAGCGGCCGAAGCGGCTGGAAAGGCTATCGGGTTTGATAAGGTGGGCGTGCGGTTATCGCCCTACGGTGTGTTCAACGACATCCATCCCTATCCGGAAACCGACGAAACCTATCGGTATCTGGCCGAAAAACTGAATGCGCTGGGTATCGTGTACCTACATCTGGTCGATCACGCGGCTATGGGTGCGCCCGCCGTACCGGCCCATATCGTTGACGACATTCGGGCTCGTTTCACCGGCACGCTGATTTTGAGCGGAGGCTATGATGCGGAGCGGGCCGAAGCTGTTCTGGAAAGCGGCCAGGCCGATCTGGTGGCTTTCGGCCGCCCGGTCATTGCCAACCCTGATTTTGTGGCGCGGCTGCAAAGTGGTGCTGACATGAACCAGCCTGACTTCAACACGTTCTATACGCCCGGTGAGAAAGGTTATACCGATTATCCGGCGCTGGTAGCGGTAGCGCAGTAAGCTGTATATGAAACATAAAAGGGTGGCTCTCCGAGCCACCCTTTTATGTTTAGGCCAGAACGACTTTGAGCATTTGCTCCAGAATAAGCCGCCCATCGGTATTGCCCAGGATGGGATCAGCCGCCCGTTCGGGGTGGGGCATCATGCCGAATACGTTTTTCCGGTCGTTGGTTACGCCGGCAATGTTGTCGAGGCTTCCGTTGGGATTAGCCGCATCGGTAATGTTACCCTGTTCATCGCAGTAGCGGAACAGGATCTGCCCGTTATCGGTCAGCGCTTTGAGCGTATCGGCGTCGGCGAAGTAGCGACCCTCGCCGTGGGCCATCGGAATTTTATACGCCCGGCGTTCCAGATCGGCCGTGAGCGGCGCATCGGTCGACTCCGGCTTGAGGTAAATGTTTTTGCAGATGTACTGCTGGTTCGTATTCCGGAGCAGTACCCCCGGCACCAGGTTGGCTTCGGCCAGAATCTGGAAGCCGTTGCAGAAACCGATCAGGTAACCGCCCCGGTTGGCGTGGGCAATCACTTCGTTCATGATCGGCGAAAACCGCGCTACAGCGCCCGTACGGAGGTAGTCGCCGTAGGAGAAGCCGCCGGGAAGTATAATAAAATCGCAGCCCTGTAGGTCGTGGTCTTTGTGCCAGAGTTTGACAACCTGCTGGTCCATCAGTTCAAGGGCGTCTACCGCGTCCTGATCGCAGTTAGAGCCGGGAAATACAACAACGCCAAATTTCATGGACGAAAGAGCGAAAGAGTGAAAGAGTAACCAGGGGCGGTAGCAGACCGGCAGTGGCCCTGATCGCTCGGTGGCCGGGTTACCCGTTGATGCTGTAAAGATACGAACTTAGACGCTGTTTAAGGCAAACAGGCGGCCCAAAAGGCTATGCGTATACGGAGTAGTCCGTGCTTAATAGCTTAGCCTTTAACCGCTACGGCCTGACCCGATGCCGTTACGTTTCCTTTTTCGAACGTGAGGTCAATCCGGCCCAGGTTAATGCCGGCAAAGCCAACCTGATTGATCCAGACGGGCTGCCCATCGCGGTTGTTGACCTGCACGGGAGCATCCAGGAACGTATGGGTATGGCCGCCGATGATACCGTCGATATGGCGCGTCTGAGCCGCCAGCACGTTATCCGAAACCGTTGGACCGTCGTACTTGAACCCCAGGTGCGACAGGCATATGACATAATCGCATTTTTTGTCGTTGCGCAGGGTAGCCGCCATGTCGTTCCCAATCTCGATGGGGTCGAGGTATTTCGTTTCACGGTAGGCGTCTTTCGGAATAAGCCCCTCCGGCCGGATACCGAGGCCGAAGACACCTACTTTAACGCCCTCTTTTGTGAAGATTTTGTAAGGCATGGTGCGGCCGTCCAGTACGGTGTTTTTGAAGTCATAGTTGGCAATCAGCATCGGAAACGTAGCCTTGCCGAACTGAGTCACCATATTGTCGATGCCGCCGTCGAAGTCATGGTTGCCGATGGTGCCGGCGTCGTAGCCGAGCTGGTTCATGGCCAGTATTTCGGGTTCGCCCTTGTACAGATTGAAGTAGGGCGTTCCCTGAAAAATATCGCCCGCATCGAACAGCAGCACGTTGCGGGGGCGCCCGTCGACCTGCTCCTGCCGAATGGCCCGGACCAGCGTAGCGCGCCGGGCCACGCCACCGCGACCGGCATTTCGGCTGCCATCCATCGGGAACGGGTCGAGCCGACTGTGTACGTCGTTGGTGTGCAGAATGGTCAGCGTAGTGGGGCCGCGCCGGGCCAGGGCGTCGGGGGCTACCGCGCCAATGACGGCGGTGGTGCCGAGCAGCTTCAGAAACTGGCGTCTATTCAACTGTAAAGCGTCCATCAGATGTAGGAGTAATAGGTTGACCCGACTTCCCCTGCTGCCGGAAATAATCGATCAGGGTATCGCGGATGAGGTAGGTAAGGGTTTCGCGCCGGACCGGATTTCTCAGGAAGCCGGTGTTGTCGCCCCCGTCGGCCACGTAATCGCTCATGGCCACGGTATAGGTTTCGTTGGGTTGCAGAGTCCGGCCGTTGGTGAACGTAACGTCCTGTACCTGCCCCCCCCGGATTCGGGCCCGCAGACCACCAACGACTAGTCGGTCGTCCTTCGCAAAATGATCGAGTAGCTGCTGGAGCATGGTGCCCGTAACCGTCAGGATTACCAGCTGGTTGTCGAACGGCATCACTTCGAAGATCGAGCCGGTGGTAATATTGCCTTCGGGCAGGTTGTTCCGGATACCGCCGTAGTTCAGGTGCGAGCAGTCGATGGGTTTGCCGTAGCGCAGGCTGGCCTGTTGCAGCAGTGCGTCGGTAAGCAGATTGTTGAGCGGGGCGCCGGGCGGGCCTTTCTCGATCCGGCCCGTTGACCGGGTCAGCACTTCGTTCATGCTGCGATCGAGGCCCTGCCGGTAGGGAAGTAGAAAGCGGGCCACGCTGCTGTCGGCTGGGGCACTTGCCGAGTCAATACCGATTCGGCGGGCAGTTTGGCTGGTCAGGTGGTATCCCCCCGGCTGGCAGGCCGACAACCCGGCAAGGGTAATCAATACTAGGAGTTGCTTCATGATGGATGTAAAGATAACGAAACGGGTCCAGCAGCCCCAGCCGCTTATGTTGGCAAGCCAGACTGATAATAGTGGCATAATGTAGTACCGTATCCAGCCGGTGGGGCCAACGCCCGGCTTTGGCCAGCAAACCCAATCAGTGGGCGTAGCCCCTGGCTGGGTTTGCAGCTAGTCGACAGCCGTGACGCGTACGTCGAACAGGCCTTTATCCCGGTCTACGCTGACCGGGCCGGGGCTAGCTTTGAGCATCAGGCTCTGCCAGGAGCGGGTAGGCCGTAGTTGTTGCCAGTCGCTGGTGCTGGTCTGGACCCACACGGGCAGGTTGAACCCATCCGTGTCGGCCACCCAGCGGTAGCTCATCTCCAGCTCGTCGGTGCCTTTGCCAGTCAGCTTGTACTCGAACGTGGGCAGGTCGGCATGGCGCAGGTATTGATCGAACAACGGACGCAGGTTCACCCCGGTCTGCCTGACCAAAAAATCGATGATCTCATCGGTATATACGGTAGAGCGTTGTTTTTCGGTCGCCAGCGCCCGGATGGCCGCGAACCAGATTTTGTCATTGTTAACGGCATAGCGGAGAGTATGGAGCATCCAGGCTCCTTTGTAATAGATGTCGGTGTCTTCCTGCTCGGCATTGACACCCAGCGGCCCCAGCATCGGAAACTTGTTTTTAATCAGCTTCCGCTGGTTGTTGAGGTAGCTGATGGTGCGGGCTTCGTCCTGCGTACAGGCCAGGTACAGGGCTTCGGCGTAGGTCGTAAAGGACTCATGAATCCACATTTCGGCCTGATCGGCGCAACTCAGGCTGTTGCCGAAATATTCGTGCCCGCTCTCGTGGATGATGATGAAGTCGAACCCGTACGCGTTGTTGCGGTATTTATTCCCGTACGCAACCGCGCTCTGGTGCTCCATGCCCCAGTAAGGGGTTTCAACCAGTTTGTAGCCGTCGCGCCAGAACGGGTATTTGCCGAAGTGAGTTTCGTAGCAGGCCAGCATGGGCTTTACCTGGGCGAAGTGCGCTTTGGCTCTGGCCAGGTTGCCGGGCAATACGTAATAGTCCAGCGCCAGTTTCTGGCCATCTCTGGCGGTATAGGTGTCCGAGATGTGGGCGTAATCGGTAATGTTGAGGGTAACGTTATAATTGTTGATGGGGTAGTGAACAAACCAGGTCCATTCGGTTTGTGTACCGCCAGCGGCCGGTCTCTGCCCAACCAGCTTTCCGTTCGAGACGCAGGTCAGCCCTTTCGGCACCCGGCAGCGGATGCGCATCGAGTCGGGCTCGTCGGAGAGGTGGTCTTTGTTAGGCCACCATAAACTGGCGCCCGTTCCTTCGCAGGCTACCGTTACCCAGTCGGCCTGTCGGGCCGTTGTGGTATCTTTCCGCCAGACGAAGCCGCCATCCCAGGGTGCATTTTTGGCAATCTGGGGCCTGCCGGCATACTTGATGGTGATCTCGCGAACCTGACCGGTAGCTGGTGAGTCGGGTAGCGTAATGAAAAGAGCGTTGCCGTCGCGGGTATAGGCAAGCGGTTTGAGCTGGCCGTTGCTGCCTTTCTGCGTAATGGCCCGAACCGCCATGCTGGCAAACAGATCGACCTGCATCCGCCGAAACGGCTTCACGACTTTGTAGCGGATGGTGTTACTGCCCTGGATGGTTTGGGTAGCCGGATCGACGCTCAGGTTCAGGTCGTAGAAAAGCACATCGTAGCTGGTGCGTTCGGGGCGGAGACCACCCCGCAGCGAGTCGGCATGGGTGAACCGGCTGGTCGGTGTCTGCGCCTGGATCAACGGCTGACTTAGGATCGAAATAAATAGGGCAAAAGCCAGCTTGCCAACGGCGTTCATAAACGGAAGTCTGGAGACGCGACAAAAAACACCATGCCGATCAGGTGATTAAATCAGGTTGCCCGGCAGCACAATGGTTGTTCGCTCGGGGCGGTAGTTGACTTTACGAAGCCGTCCGAAGCCGCCGATCCCGATCTGCAGGTTGAACAGGCCACCGGAAAAGGGTTTGCCAATCAGCACCGGGCTGTAGGATACTTTGGTACGAACAAACCAGAAGCTATTTTCTGAACGATCGGCCCGGGGTGTATTATTGCCTAGCTTGATGTCCAGCGCCAGGCCTACTACGGGCGCATGATCCGATACCACAAAGCCTTTGTACCGTTCATCGTTCCGGTTACGGGGCGTCAGTTCCAGCAGCCGGTAGCCAACATAAGGAATCAGCCGCTGCCGGGCCGACTCGTAGGCGATAGCTCCCAGGCCGATTTCTAGCTGGGTGGGGCTGACAGGCATACCGGCTTCCCATTTTTTGTTCTGGTGCGAAAAGCCGGACCGGATGCTGCCGTTGTAGAGCGTGGGGTGGATAAACAGCACCGTTCGCCGGAAGGCCAGGTCCAGACCGAACACGATACCGCCCGATGGGTTGAGGTGCTGGGCCAGCGGGCCGGTGGCAAGGGCGCCCCCTCCACCGAAGAATATGCCGTACCCTACTTTCGACGAGCGGTAGGTCGTTACCAGGTCGGGTACATCGTACAGTCGCTGAACCACCTGCCGCTGCCATCGCTGCAGGGCTGCGAGGTCGTCGCCCCCGCCGGTTTCGGCCCGGAACCGGTTTACTTCGGCACCCAGCTCGGCGTTGGTCAGGTATTCAATTTGCTTGGCCTGCTGTTTAAACCGCCGGTCGGCACCGAGCGCAATCAGCTTGGCTTTCATCTGACGGGTATGCACTTCAACCAGATCGAACAGGACCTGATTATAAGCCAGTGTACGCTCCGAGCGGGCCGTTTCGGAAACCCACGACAGGTTGCGGAACATCAGGCAGAAGGCATCAATAGCGGGCAGGCTTCCGATCGATGTTGGCCGCACTTCGTAGCCGATCTGGTAATAGAACTCCGACCCGCCTAGCCCGGGCTGGGCGGGGCTGTGAAAGTCGCTGAGCTGTAGCCGACGGGTAGCGCTCCAATGCAGCGTATCGATCGTGGTCTGCTGCGCTGAACAGAGCAGAGACGACGTCAGAAGCAGCAGCACCGCGAACAGTCGGTTCATAAAAGAAGGATGATGGGGTTGTCTATCAACAAATATACTAAAAAAGCGCAGCCCCGTTTCCGAAGCTGCGCCAACTAAAGCGAGGTAGGGATGTACGCGGTTAGTACCGGTACATCTCTGATTTGAACGGGCCGTCAACCGTAACGCCGATGTAGTCAGCCTGCTCCTGCTCGAGGGGTTCGAGCCTGGCGCCAACGTGGGCCAGGTGCATAGCCGCTACTTTTTCGTCCAGCTTCTTGGGCAATACATATACTTTGTTCTCGTACTTGTCCGAATTGGCCCACAGTTCGAGTTGCGCCAGCGTCTGGTTCGCAAACGAACACGACATCACAAACGAGGGGTGGCCCATCGCGCAGCCGAGGTTCACCAGACGACCTTCGGCCAGTACGATGATTTCTTTGCCGTCGATTTCGTACATGTCGACCTGCGGTTTGATCTGGCTTTTGCTGTGACCGTAGTTTTCGTTGAGCCACGCCATGTCGATCTCGTTGTCGAAGTGACCGATGTTGCAGACAATCGACTTATCACGCATGGCGCGGAAGTGCCGGTCTTTGATGATCCGGACGTTGCCGGTGGCGGTCACGAAAATGTTGGCCCGGGTAACGGCTTCGTCCATCGGTACCACTTCATATCCGTCCATAGCGGCCTGCAGGGCACAGATGGGGTCTATTTCGGTTACCAGTACGCGGCAGCCGGCGCCCCGCAGCGACTCGGCCGAGCCTTTACCTACGTCGCCATAACCCGCTACAACCGCTACTTTACCAGCCAGCATCAGGTCGGTAGCCCGACGGATGGCATCGACCAGCGACTCGCGGCAGCCGTATTTGTTATCAAATTTCGATTTTGTGACCGAATCGTTGACGTTGATGGCGGGCAGGTGCAGCGTGCCGTTCTTCATCCGCTCGTACAGGCGGTGAACGCCCGTGGTGGTTTCTTCCGACAGCCCTTTAATGCCCTGAATCAGCTCCGGATACACGTCGAATACCATGTTAGTCAGGTCTCCGCCGTCGTCCAGAATCATGTTGAGCGGCTGGCGTTCTTCGCCGAAGAACAGCGTTTGCTCGATACACCAGTTAAACTCTTCTTCGGTCATCCCTTTCCAGGCGTATACCGGAATACCCGCAGCGGCAATAGCAGCAGCGGCATGGTCCTGCGTAGAGAAGATATTACACGATGACCAGGTCACATCGGCGCCCAGGGCTACCAGCGTTTCGATCAGCACCGCCGTCTGGATGGTCATGTGCAGGCAACCCGCAATACGAGCGCCTTTCAGCGGCTGCGACGGGCCATATTCAGCACGCAGAGCCATCAGACCCGGCATTTCAGCTTCGGCAAGCCGAATTTCCTTGCGGCCCCAGTCGGCCAGCGCGATATCCTTAACCTTGTAAGGAACGTACGTGGAGGTTTGCATACAGTAGTTTACATGTTTCAGTCTACGGAAGCGCCCACAATTAGCTCAGTGGGTCATCAGCAGACCGGATTGATTTCTTAGCAAAGTGCAAAATTAGCTGCCAACGGGCAGAAAGACTAACCATTCAGTATTTTAACCAGTCATCGGACGACCGCAATGGCCTCAATTTCAATCAGCACGTCTTTATCGTATAACGCCTGGACGCCAACATAGGTACTGCCTGGCGGATTAGGACCCGTATAGTACTGCGTCCGGATGCTGCGTACGGCGTTTAATTTGTCGTCCGTGCTGTTCACGACATAGGTTGTCAGTTTTACGACGTCGCTGAACGTCGCCCCTGCAGCCGCCAGCGCCGTTTTCAGGTTATCGAATACCTGCCTGACCTGCGCCTGAAAATCGCCTTTGTGCAGAATCTCCCCGTTGGCGTTGGCCGAGACTTGCCCGGATACGTACACGGTTCGGCCGCCCTGCGCAACAACCACCTGGGTATACCCTTTAGACACCAGCAGACCGGGTGGGTTGATGTATTGAATGGACTGGGCCAGTAGGGTAGACGTCTTGCTCAGCAACCCGACCAGAAAAACGTAGCGGTAGACAAACAGGCGCATAAATGATGAATAGAGACCAGAAGACAAGGACTGTACGGGCTGATAACCGCTAAACAAAAAAAATAATCCATTCCAGCTTGACATCCGACCAGAGAATAGCTAACTATGTAAGCGCTTACGTAAATACTTACTTATATGGATTTCATGGCAGAACTGGCCGAGCTGGCTATGGCCAGCCGTCTTCGGCGGCTGAGCGAAACGTACTGGCAGGCGGTTACGGCTATTTATCGGCAATCGGGTCTGGATTTCGATGTTCGGTGGGCTACCATCTTCATCCTGATTGCCCGGCAGGGGCCCGTTGCGGTTACGGAAATAGCCGACCGGCTCGGCATTACCCATCCGGCGGTTATCCAGGTCATCAACGAACTGGAAAAGCGACATCTCATTACATCGGCCAGGTCCGATCAGGATGGGCGCAAACGACTCCTGGCCCTGAGCGAAGCGGGACTGGCGATGCTGCCCCGGCTACAGCCGCTCTGGGATGCTTTCGTAACGGTAAACCGTCAGATGCTCATGCAGCAAACGCACAATCTGCTTATATCGGTCCAGGAAATGGAAGACCAGCTGGCCGAGCAGAGCTTTTTTGATCGGGTACGGGCCGAGCTGGACGCCAGAGGCCAGCCATAGAGTCCGTTTTACCACCTGGCGTAATCAAATCAATCACCTCCACCTGTACTCAGTATGAACGACATCTCCATTATTTATTACCAACCGCAGTACCAGCCCGACTTCAAACGGCTTAACATAGCCTGGATCAGCGAATCGTTTACCGTAGAAGAACACGACCTCGAACAGCTCGACCACCCCGAAACCTACATCCTGCCAAACGGCGGGCAGATTCTGCTGGCGAAACAGGGCGATGAAATCGTAGGTACGGCGGCTATGGTTCCTACGGGCGAGGGGACTTACGAACTGGCTAAAATGTCGGTGGCTTCGGCGCTTCGCGGCCAGGGCGTAGGTAAGCTGCTGGCGCTGGGGGCTATTGCGTATGCTCGGGAGGTGGGCGCCACCCTGATCTGGCTCGAATCGAACCGGAAAGCGGTGGCCGCCATTGAACTTTACAAACGGGTGGGGTTCGTGGAAGTCCCGCTCCGGCCGTCGCCCTACACCCGGGCCGATATCTGCATGGAAATGCGGTTGTAATTACCGCAGTACAGGGCGCAGTTCTCTGGCCCACAAAACATAGCCTTTCTCGTTCATATGCAGGCTGTCGGACTTGAACAGGGCGCCGATGGTCTGCCCGTTTGGCTGGCGCATAACCGGGCCGATATCGACAAAATTCGTTTTCGACTGTCCGGCCAGGAATTGTTTGATGAGCCGGTTGGCTTCGTCGACCTGAGCCCGGTATTGCCGGCGCGACGGGCTGGGTTTGATGGATATAAACACGAAAGGCACACCCGGTAATCGTTTCCGAACGTAACGGAACAGGGTAACAAACCGCTCGTAGGTCTGATGGCCGCTCACTTTGCCGGTGGCAATATCGTTTTCGCCAGCGTACAGAACGATCTGTTTGGGTTTGTAGGGAATGATGATACGATCGGCATAGCGAATGACGTCGCTCAGCTCAGATCCGCCAAAGCCCCGGTTCAGCAGCTTCTTGCCCGGAAAATACGAGGCCAGGTTGTCCCAGAGCCGGATCGACGAGCTACCGGTGAACAGAATAGGCCGTCGGGGTGGGCGGGTGGTTTTATCGGCGGCTTCGAAAGCACGAATCTCCGACTCGAACCGGGGGAGGTCCTGCGCCAGGACGGGCAGGGTAAAAACAAGGAAGAACAGGATTCGGAAAACAGACATACGTGTCGACAGGAGAGAAAGCCGGCCATCAGTAGCCGCCGGGCGTTAGATAAAAGGCACAACGCTCTCCAAACTCATGCCCCTCGATCCTTTGATCAACACATGGGTGTCGGTCATGGGGTTGTCCATCAGCCAGTTGTGCAGTGAAAATTTGTCGGGAAAATAATAGGCCTTGGGCAGGGCGCCGAGCGCGTACTTCATGTCTTTCCCCGCCAGAATAACCAGGTCGAACTTGGCATCGGCAATGAGCTGCCCCAGGGCTTCGTGTTCGGCCGGGCTCTCGTCGCCCAGTTCGTACATATCGCCCACAATAACGACTTTGCGTTTGGCGGGGGTAGCGGCAAACTGCCGGATGGCAGCCGCCATAGAGCTGGGGTTGGCGTTGTAGGCATCCAGCAGTACCGTATTGCTGCCTTTCTGAACCACCTGCGAGCGGTTGTTGGTC
Source organism: Spirosoma lacussanchae (assembly GCF_005870035.1). Classification (GTDB taxonomy): domain Bacteria; phylum Bacteroidota; class Bacteroidia; order Cytophagales; family Spirosomataceae; genus Spirosoma; species Spirosoma lacussanchae. Next base: position 564,782 of record NZ_SWJG01000001.1, read on the forward strand.
GGGTTATAGTCGGCAACGGCATGGTGAGCCTCGGCCGGCGATACCCCAAAATGCTGCCCGATAGCCAGGGCGGCCGCCATATTCTCGAAGTTATAACGGCCGGGCAGGTGGGTCGTGATGGTCTGGCCGGTGTCGGTTCGGTACACGGCTACCGGCGACTCCTGCACGAGTTCGGGCTGGTTATGTTCCAGGTAAAAAACGGTCTGTCCGAAGCCGCTGCGCTCGTGATGCATGGCCGTCAGAACAGGATCGTTCGCGTTGACGAACACGGTTCCGCCGGTAGTGGCCAGATAATCATATAGTTCGCCTTTGCCGATCCGCACCCCCTCAATACCACCAAACCCTTCGAGGTGGGCCTTGCCGATGTTCGTAATAAGTCCGTGGGTAGGCTGACAGATTGAACAGAGTAGGGCAATCTCGCGCTGGTGATTGGCACCCATTTCGACGACCGCCATCTCGTACTGATCGGTGATGGACAGAACCGTAAGCGGTACTCCGATGTGGTTGTTAAAGTTGCCCTGGGTGGCGTAGGTGATGTAGCGTTTCGACAGCACCCCCGCAATGAGTTCTTTGGTGGTGGTTTTGCCATTCGACCCGGTCAGGCCCACTACCGGAATGGTCAGCGTCTGGCGGTGATGGCGGGCCAGATCCTGCAGGGCCGTGAGGGTGTCGGCTACCAGCAAACAACCGTCGGGCTGCTGAGCCGCTACGGCCGGATCGTCGACGAGGGCGTAGCGGGCCCCGGCCGTCAGAGCCGCCTGGGCAAACTGGTTTCCGTCAAAATTGCCGCCTTTCAGGGCTACAAACAGGCAGCCGGTCGTAATCCGTCGGGTATCGGTCGATACGCCGGTGCATTCCAGAAATTTATGATACAGTTGCTCGGTGTTCACCATCACATTCGGGCGGGTTTCATCGTTTCAAATAGACACAGAAAACAACGTCGTGTCAGGAGCAAGTCTGGGTTCGTTGCCGGCAAACCGGATGACCTCAGTGTTTCTGTGTTGAATAATCCAGTCAAAATTAGAATGAAAAAGCTGTTTACGCTTTGTTTTCTGGTAAGTCCGTGGTGGAGTATGGCGCAATCGAACGGGGCCTTCGGGTTTCAATACGACCAGCGGCCAACCGTCAGCGTCAACGGCCAGGCCGTGCTGAACCCCTGGGTGGGCGGGCTGAACGCAACCCAGTACTCGACCCTCCGGCTCAACGATGATACCCGCGACGATCTGGTTGTATTTGACCGGACTACCAACAAGCTCAGCACTTTTGTGGCCATCGATAACCCGACCGGTAGTGGAATTGCCTGGCGGTACGCGCCCGAGTATGAAGCCATTTTTCCAACCGTTTACAGCTGGCTGCTGCTGGTCGATTACGACGGCGATGGCCAAAAAGACCTCTTCACCAACGGTGCCAGCAGCATCCGGCTGTTCCGGAACGAACCCGTCAACGGTAGACCCGTATTCCGGCTGGTATCTGCCGAGCTCATGACCGAAGGATACGGCGGCCGACAGTCGCTCTACGTGGCGGGTGTCGATACACCGGCCATTCTCGATTATGACAATGACGGCGATATCGACGTACTCACCTTCGACCCCTCGGGCGATCAGATTTCGTATCAGCAGAACATGAGCGTGGAGCGCACCGGCAAACGCGACGGCCTCGACTTCAAACGCACGTCGGGACCCTGCTGGGGTTATTTTAAGAAAAACTTCTGCAACGACTTTGTCTTCGGGCTGGAGTGTGGCGACGCCCCGGCCTCCGTTGAACCGATTACGGCGGGGGCGGTAGCCATAAAGCCACCCCTGGCCGGTACGAATCCTAACGGTCGGCCGCTGCACTCGGGCAATACGCTGACGGTGGTCGATACCGATGGCGACGGCAATAAAGATTTGCTGTTCGGGTTTGTTACCTGCTCTAACCTGGCCCGGCTGCGGGGGGCGGGTCCCAACTCGAACGTAGCCCGTTTTGTCGGCTTCGACAGTTTGTTTCCGGCCAGCAAGCCGATTGTGTTTCCGGCGTTTCCGGCGGTATCCTGGGAAGATGTAGACGGCGACGGGCAAAAAGATTTACTGGCTTCGCCCAACGTCGGGTATAATGAAAATCAGGTCTTCGATTTCCGGGCTTCGGGCTGGTATTATAAAAATCGCGGCAACAACCGCAACCCTAATTTTCAGTTTGTACAGACCGACTTTTTGCAGAAAGACATGCTCGACCTGGGAGAGAATGCTACGCCGGCCCTGGCTGATCTCGACGGCGACGGGGATGCCGACCTGCTGGTGGGCTTCGACGGGCTGCGTACCGGAACCAATTACCGGGCGGGCTTATGGCAGTTCGAAAACCAGGGCACCAACCAGAATCCGGCCTTTGTGCTCGTCACGACCGATTATCTGGGTATCAGCCAGTCGCTGGCGCTGACGTCGGTGCTGCCCCAGCTCGTAGATATCGATGCCAACGGCAGTGTTGATCTGGTGCTGACCGGTACCGGTGCGCGCAACGTAGAGATGCGGGCGCTGGTGAATACGGCTCCGAAAGGGTCGGCTGTCCGGTTCGACCTGAGTCGGGCTGTCAGCTGGGCGCTGCCCGGTACGCAGCAGATCGGCGAGCGACCGACGCTGAGCGATGTGGACCGTGATGGTCTGCTCGACCTGCTGCTCGGCAAAAACGACGGCACCATCAGCTACTACCGCAACGCTGGCTCGGCGACCAGCCCTTCGTTTCAGCTTCAGAACCAGACCTTCGGCGGGTTAACAGCCAATGTGTTTCAGGATCGGGCGCGGTCGCTGGTCGTGGCTGACCTGAACGGCGACCAGAAAGCAGAGCTGATTTCGGCATCTGACCACGGCGAGCTCCGCATCTACCGCTTTCCCGACCGGCCCGACCAGCCTCTCACCCTGCTCGACTCGCTGCCGCGCCTGGGTCTGCCGGGCGCGGGACTGGTGGCGGCTGTGGCTGACCTCGATGGCGATCAGCTGCCCGACCTGATGCTGGGTAGCCGGGCAGGGGGGCTGCGCTACCTCAAAAACACGTCGCAGAAAGTAGTCGTTACGAGTACCAAACCCGAAGAGCCAGCCAGTCCGTGGGCCTTCCCAAACCCGACCGATCATTTTCTGACGGTGCGTCCCGCCTTTACCGGTCAGGTCGAACTGCTGTCGTTAGCCGGTCAGGCGGTATTGCCCGCCCAGCCGGTACGGGCTGGTGAAGAGACGCTGCTGGATGTCAGTCAGTTGGCCGATGGAACTTACCTGCTCCGGCTCACGGGCGAAAACCGGTCGGTGCAGGTGCAGAAAGTGGTTGTCTGGAAGTAGCAAAAAAACAGTTTGGGGCTTCGGCGGTTAGAGACACATACGGCTGAGTCATGGCCTGTAACGTGCCCTGACCAGCCATAACCTGATCATCTCAGCTACGAAAAACCAGTATGGAAAATACAAACAACGCCGATCAGCAGCGCGTCGACCAGAATACGGGTGGCCCGCTGGAGGGTATGTCGCCCCAGAACACCAACGTACCCGAGAACAATGACGAGATGGACGCAGTGGTCTACGCAGGGCTGGGCGTTAATAACGACCCTGACGTGATGAACCCCGGCGATGAGGAAGCGACCGACACGCTGCTCTACACCGATACCGCCACGGCCCGCCATGCGACCGATGAAGTATCGAACGCCGAAGACATGGACGACACCCCCGCCGATCTGCTCGAAGACGATATCTCCGATGATGAACTGGATCGGGAAATAACCGAACTCGCCGAAGACGAGGAAGCCAGCAACGAGCGGTATTAGCCAGCAACGAAACCAGCGTTTTGTGGGTGGTTTTTCAGCGATGACCAGGGGTAGGGCGCCACGTCGTACAGCCACCGATCATCCTTGGGAAACCACCTCTTTTTGTGGTAAAGCAGGCAGATAGACGGTGAACGTAGCGCCCTGACCGGGCTGGCTGCGGGCGCTAACGTAGCCTTTGTGGTTTTCCACTACTTTTTGCACAATGGTGAGGCCTATGCCGGTGCCGTCGTATTCGGAGCGGGTATGGAGTCGCTGGAAGATGGTGAAAATCCGGTCCAGGTATTTCTCGTCGAAGCCAATACCGTTGTCGATCACGCTGATGGCATAAAACAACCGACTACTGTCAGACGCAGCGATCGGCTGACCAGGCAGAGGTCGCACAGCACTACCGGAAACTTGTTCGCAGTCGATACGGATATGTGGCTTCTGTTGGGCAGGGGCTGGTTTGACGAACTTGAGCGCGTTGCTGAGCAGATTCTGAAACACCTGCCGGAGCTGAAGCGCATCGCCCAGGACAGCGGGCAACGACGTTACTTCGATCTGCGCCTGTTTCGCCTGAATGGCGGCTTCGAGGTCGGTCAGAACATCACTCACCACCTCCTGCAAGGATATTGTCCGGAAAGGCTGCGACTGGGTCGATAGCCGTGAGAACGTCAGCAAATCAAGAATAAGCGTGTTCATCCGGCTCGCGGCCGACTGCATCCGGTCAATCAGCTCACGACTGTGATCGTCTACGGCCGGACTCGACTGGCTCCTCAGAATTTCGCCAAACGACTGAATCTTACGGAGTGGCTCCTGCAGGTCGTGAGAAGCTACGTAGGCGAACCGTTCCAGGTTCTGGTTTGACCGTTTCAGGTTTTCGATCAGCAGGTTGAGTTCCTGCTCGTGGTGCTTGGCCACCGTAATATCGATGAACGTTATTACCAGTCCGTCGCCCAGCTTCGAGATCGATATGTCGTACCAGTTCTCGATACCGTTGATGCTGATCCGGCTTTCAAAGCGTTGAGCTTCGCCCGTTTCGACGGTGTGGATACAACGCGGCAGCAGCTCCGGCTGGGCCAGCGTGGCAGGCTGGTTGAACAGTGTATCGCCGATCAGCTGGTTGACTGGCTTCCGGATCAGGCGGGCGGCTGCGTCGTTCGCCAGCCGAATCTGGAGATCGTACAGCGTGCCCGTCTCGTTGCGCAGAGCCTCGCAGGTGACCATCCCATTGATAGAGCCGTTTAGAATACGTTCGGTAAGTTCTTTCTGCTGGCGGAGGGCGGTAATATCGACCAAGGATGCAGCCAGTCCGTCACCGTACCGCTGGAGGGTCAGCGAGAACCAGTTCATACTGAGCTGGTCGTTAAGTTGTGGCTGAAATTCAACCTCGTACGGCTGCCCAGTTTCTACAACGCGTCGGGCCTGCTCCCAGATGTTGACGGTATTGGCGGTAGGAAATAAGTCGGTAGAGTTGCGGTTGAGCATGTCCTGTTCGCTCATGCCCACTATTTCTTCTGCTTTTCGGTTGGCCAGTATGAGCCGAAAGTCCTGAATCTCGCCCAGCGCCGTACGGAGGCACTCGAACAGCATGATGGCGTTGCCTGACAGGCTGAGTGCGGCCCGGAGTTGAACCGGGTTTTCGGACGGGGTCATAGATGGGCTTTTCATAACGTCGTTGAGCTACGGCACTAACTTCATACAAAGCAATAAAAATCAGCCATATAACGTATGATGGAATCGGTTTGTTTCATCTGGATACCTGTCAATCAGTGGGTTGTCACCTGTGTGGCGTACATAGTACATACCGGGTAAGTCATCAGATGCAAATGAAATGCCAGAACAGGTTCTCCCAGGATAAAAGCCGGAGCTATTCATGAATCGGAGAGGGGTATGGCCAACAACTCCACGGCATGAATGCCGAGGCTATTCATTTGTCGGATGAGCCGGGACCGACCAGCAATAATCAAGTCGAAACAATAGACAAAAAAACAAATGAGTCGGCCAGCTACGACAAATGCCTGGCCCTGGCATTCATGCCGTGAAAAAAGGGACTATATCCGCCAAGATGCAGCTCAAAAAAATAGACCGCAAAAACGAACGAGCCAGCCAGCTACGACAAATGAATAGTTACGGCATTCATGCCGGAGGCATAAAAAATCCCCACTCGATTGAGCGGGGATATGAGCCTCCTACGGGATTCGAACCTGCGACCTACGCATTACGAATGCGTCGCTCTACCAGCTGAGCTAAGGAGGCTTTTTGCTGTTAGCGGGTGCAAATATAGGGCCAAAGCCCCATAATGCACAACTCATGATACAATTTTTTGCAGCCGACCAGGCATTTTTCGGTAAATTTGCCCCATGATTTCCATCACGAACCTGTCGTATTACCTCGGCAGCCGCGCGCTCTACGAAAACGCATCGCTGCACATTAAGCCTAACCAGAAAATCGGTCTCATTGGCCTCAACGGTACCGGCAAGTCCACCTTACTCCGCATCATCAATGGCGAATATCAGGCCGATGGCGGTACTATCTCCAAAGCCGGCGACGTTACGCTGGGTTTCCTCAACCAGGATCTGCTCAGCTACCAGACCGATGACTCCATCCTGTCCGTAGCCATGCAGGCCTTCGCGCGGCAGAACGAGCTCCAGCGGCAGATCGACGAGCTGCTGCACGAGATGGAAACCAACTATCGCGATGAGCTGGTCGATAAACTCGGCAAAGTGCAGGAAGAGTTCGACGCCCTCGATGGCTATACCGTACAGGCCCGGGCCGAAGAAATCCTGGAAGGACTCGGTTTCTCGACCGATGACCTGCAAAAACCCCTGCGGACGTTCTCCGGCGGATGGCGCATGCGCGTGATGCTCGCTAAACTGCTGCTCCAGAAGCCGTCGCTGCTGATGCTCGATGAGCCGACCAACCACCTTGACTTACCCTCTATTCAGTGGGTCGAGAAATATATTCAGACCTACGAAGGAGCCGTCATCGTCGTATCGCACGACCGCGAGTTCCTCGATAACGTAATTGACGTGACGGTTGAAGTAGCTGGTGCCAAACTAAATTACTACCCTGGCAATTATTCGTTCTATCTCGAAGAAAAGGCGCTGAGGAACGAAATCCAGAAAGGCGCTTACGAAAACCAGCAGGCCAAAATCCGGCAGACGGAGCGGTTTATCGAACGCTTTAAGGCCAAAGCCACGAAGGCGAAACAGGCCCAGAGCCGCGTTAAACAGCTGGCCCGCATGGAGCTGGTCGATGCGGTGATCGACGAAACGGCCCGGGTGAACTTCAAATTCCAGTTTTCGACTCAGCCCGGCCGACATATTCTGCACCTGGACGACATCACGAAGGCCTACGGGCCCAAGCGGATTCTGACCAGGGCCGATATCCGGCTGGAGCGGGGTGACAAAGTAGCGCTGATCGGTGCCAACGGTCGTGGTAAGTCGACCCTGCTGCGGATTATCTCTGGTTCGGAGCCGGTTAACGAGGGTAAACGCCAGCTGGGCCATAATGTGTCGTTCAGCTTCTATGCGCAGCACCAGCTGGAGTCGCTGAGCGTTGAGGATACGCTGCTCGACGAACTGAAACATGCCAACCCGACCAAGAGCGAAGGTGAGCTGCGGGGCGTACTGGGCTGTTTTCTGTTTTCCAACGATGAGGTATTCAAGAAAATTAAGGTCTTGTCGGGGGGCGAAAAATCGAGGGTAGCCCTGGCCAAGGTGCTGCTGTCGCAGGCCAATTTCCTGCTGCTTGACGAGCCAACCAACCACCTCGACATGCAGTCGGTGAACATCCTGATTCAAGCGCTCGAACAATATGAAGGAACATACGTAGTCGTATCGCACGACCGCTATTTCGTTTCGCAGATTGCCAATAAGATCTGGTACATCGAAGATGAGCAGATCAAAGAATATCCGGGTACGTACGATGAGTACGAATGGTGGATGGAAGAGCGAAAGGAGCAGGGCGGCAATACCAAAGCGGTTGACAAGAAACCCACGCCTGCCCCCCAGCCAGCCAGCACCGCCCCGCGCGCCAGCGACGACGAACGGAAGGAGTGGCAGCGAACCCTGAAGAAACTGACCCAGCAGGCCGAAGAATCGGAAACCAAGATTAGCCAGCTGGAGGAACGCAAAAAACGACTCGAAGCCGAACTGGCCGACCCCGCTACCTACGGCGACAGCAAGCTGATGCAGGCTAAAAACGACGAATACCACCGCGTCAAAGCCGAAATCAGTCAGCTTCAGGACGAGTGGGAGAACGCCATGCTCGAAGCCGAAGAGTGGGAAAAGAAACTAGCCTGATCCCGACAAACCCAGTCTAACCGGCTGGGTTTTTTCATGTAATGGGGACTGTAGACGGGCTTGCCCGTGGCTCCCTACCTGACATTCTCCCTGTGGTCGGGTTTTCGACTGGTGCCGTAGGGGCGGTATATCGATAGAAACGGATTGCCTGACCGTATCTGAATGGCCAAGTTGATCGCATACCAGTAGAAAACCCGGAAACCCCACACCTGCGAAGGCCGACAGGAAATTGGCTCGTTTGTTGAGCAAAGTAAACTGATTAAACCGGCCAACCCTGCATACAGACGCCTAATTTCGCCATCGCAACTGACGGTTTGCTGCCAAAACCCGTTTAGTAGATACCTGCTTCTGCTGATAACATCGCCCATGATTTCGTACCGCCTGCTGATTATGTGTTTGTGGATGGCCTCGGTTGCCGTTCCTGTCTCTGCCCAGTCCGTTCCGGCGGTTGATCAGATTTACGACCCCAAAATTCAGACCGTCCTGCTGTTTCCGCAGCTGGTCGCCAACGCAGCCGACAACCCGTCCGAAACGCTAAACCCGCCAGTTATCGCGCTCGACGAGACGGCCTTTCTTCAGCTTGAATTCGATGACCTGACGGCCAATTACCGGTCGTTCCGGGCTAAACTGATGCACTGTAATGCCGACTGGAAGCAGTCTGTGCTGAACGATATCGAGTTTACCTACGAGTATAACGACAATCCCATCACCGACTACGCCGTATCGATCAACACCAAGGTGCCGTACTATCACTACAAGTTTCCGGTGCCGCGGGTCAAACTGCCGGGCAATTACCTGCTTATCGTTTACGACGAACGTAACCGGAGCAATATTATCCTGACGCGCCGGTTCAGCACCTACCAGAATCGGATTCGGGTCAACGCAGCCGTTGCTTTCTCGTCGGATCCGTCGCGGCAGTTTACCGATCAGCAAATCGATCTGGCCATCGACTATCGGGGGTATCAGGTGATTTCGCCCCAGGACGATTTCAGGGTCGTTGTCCGGCAGAACTACCGCGACGACCGGACTATCGGCGGACTGCGGCCTACCAACGTGCGTGCCTTCGATCAGGTGCTGGAATACCGGCTGATCGATCTGAGCAACACCATGCCCGGCGGAAACGAATTTCGTTTTTTCGACATACGAACGGTACTATCGCGGGCTAACTTCATTGACCGCATCGAGCGCCCTGCCGACCGCAACATTGCCTATGTTCAGCCCGACCAGGCGCGTAGTCGGGGGGCCTATATCCAGAGCGACGACTTCAACGGGCAATACGTGATCGACCACCGCGAAACGGGCAACGGCGCTACCGGCGCTGACTACATCGAAACCGTATTTACGCTGCGAATACCCGAGTTGCCGGGCGTAGATGTATTTGTGAATGGCGCCTTTAACCTCTGGCGACTGGACGACCGCAATCGTATGGCTTTCGACGCGGTATCGGGTACGTATCAGGCGGCTATCCTGCTCAAACAGGGCGTTTATAACTATGATTACATCGTTCGGACGAATGGCCAGCCCCCTCGGGTCGATGAAGGGTATATCGAAGGAAACTACTCGGCTACGGAAAACGAGTACGAAGTATTTGTCTACCACCGTCCGCCAGCTGCCCGCGCCGACCAGCTAGTTGGCTACCGGCGTATGGGCGTCAACCGGCGGTAATGAATATCAAAAGGCCCGAATGATTAGACAATCGTTCGGGCCTTTTGGATACTTTGGCTAGGCACTGTGGAGGAACTCCATGATGTCACCATCCTGCACGACGTATTCTTTTCCTTCGACGGACAGCTTACCAGCTTCGCGAACACCCGCTTCGGTCTTGAACTGCTCAAAGTCGGGGAGTTTCATGACCTGCGCCCGGATGAACTTGCGCTCAAAGTCGGAGTGGATGACCCCGGCGGCCTGCGGAGCTTTCCAGCCCCGGTGGATAGTCCAGGCCCGTACTTCCTTCACACCGGCCGTGAAGTAGGTAATCAGTCCCAGCAGCCGGTACGATGCTTTGATCAGCTGGCTCAGCCCCGACTCGGTCAGGCCGTACTCGCCCAGAAACAGCTCCCGCTCATCGGGGTCTTCCATCTCCGCAATCTGTGACTCGATACCGGCGCTGATAATAATGACTTCGGCACCTTCGTCTTTTACCGCTTCGCGCAGGGCGTCGGAGTACTGATTGCCATTGGGCAGGCTGCCTTCGTCCACATTGGCCACGTAAATGACCGGTTTCACCGTCAGCAGCGAGATGTCGCCGATGGCGGTTTCGCGCTCTTCGGGCGACACCTGTACAGTGCGGGCGCTACGACCGGCTTCCAGGGCTGCTTTAAACTGTTTCAGTATTTCGAGCTCGACTTTGGCTTTGGCATCACCCACGCGGGCTGCCTTGTCGATCCGCTGAATTTTCTTGTCGACCGATTCGAGGTCTTTCAGCTGTAGTTCGGCGTCGATAATTTCCTTGTCGGCAATGGGGTTCACTTTACCTTCTACGTGAACGATATTATCGTCTTCGAAGCAGCGGATCACGTGAACGATGGCATCCACCTCGCGGATATTAGCCAGAAACTTATTTCCCAGACCCGCGCCCTGACTGGCTCCTTTGACCAGGCCGGCAATGTCGACAAACTCGATAATGGTTGGAACAACGCGTTGCGGCTTCACCAGACTTTCGAGGGTGTCGAGCCGTTCGTCGGGTACGGTGACTACACCAACGTTGGGTTCTATCGTACAGAACGGGTAATTGGCGGCTTCGGCCTTGCCGCTCGATATTGCATTAAACAGGGTTGATTTGCCGACGTTCGGTAACCCCACAATTCCACATTGTAAGCCCATAAGAGAATGCGTGATGGAGCGATTGAGAGGGGGCGGGAGCCGTAGCTACAGGTTTAGCTGGCCCATCTTCCCATTCGCTCTATCGCTAAATAGTTTAGACAAAATTACAACAAAAAAAGCCTTCGGCATGGGCCAAGGGCTGAATAGGATTTTGAAAACGAGTGAGTAGAGTCAGATCATGCAGCTGGTGTTCAGTTATTCCCACTTGAGTTCGCTGCTGGCGTAGTCGTCCGATTCGTCGCGTTCGCGCTGGGCAAACTGCGAAAAGTCGACATCGGGCATGAGCTCCGTTTTAACGTGATCTACGGTTTCCTGAAGGGCTTCGATAAACTTGTCGAAGTCTTCTTTATAAAGAAACATTTTGTGTTTTTCGTAGGTGAATCCTTCGCCCTGCGGCTGTCGGCGGCTTTCAGTTATGGTCAGGTAATAGTCGTTCGCGCGGGTGGTTTTTACATCGAAGAAATACGTTCGTTTGCCCGCCCGAACCCGTTTGGAGTAAATCTTTTCCCGTTCTCTTTCGTCCACAATGCGTTAGGTTTAGTGCGTTCGTAAACGCTAAAGTACGTTCATTCGTATGAGAACAAAAAGAATTGAACAACAATATTTTGGGGCGAAAAACCCTCACATTCGGGCCAGGTTGTGGAGACCATTCCACAGATTTTTCGGTAAAGCCTTGTCTTTTAGGCATATATGATGTATCTTTGTAAAATAGGAATTGCACTTTTTGGGGATGGAGATTTGGCCCCTGCAACGAATGCAGCCGCTCCATTGCATTATTCACGTAACCAATAGCTGTATGAGTGTAATCATGTCCATTATGCTGTTCTTTAGCAGCATAAAACCGGCGGAGACTCTACCGAGTCTCATACAGAAAGGCAAAGCGTCTTTTTATTCCAAAAAGTTTAACGGCCGAAAGACGGCCTACGGTGAGCGCGTCAGCGCCGAAGCCCTCGAAGGCGCCCATCGTTCGTTCCCACTGAACACCCTGGTTGAAGTTACTAACCTTGACAACCAGCGTACCGTAATTGTACGAATCAATGATCGTGGTCCTTTTGCCAAAGGCCGTGTCATTGACCTGACCCACGCAGCCGCCCGTGCTTTAGGCATGATCTCGAAGGGCGTTGCCAATGTTTCGCTCCGGGTTATTGGCAAAAGCCAGTCCGTTGCTTTCGCACCCGCTCCCTCAGCGTTCAGTGCACCCGTTGCTTTCCAGCCCTTGCTGGAGCCGGTTCTTTAACAACCGCCCGGATGTATTAATCCGGTCCTGTTCCCGCCCGATACCCCGCTGTGCAATTCCTGACGGGGGTGTCGGGCGGGTTCGTTTTTTGTGTACCTTACCCCTATGAAACAACCACTTAACCTGGGGCAGGTACGTTCGTTCGGCAATGTCGAATTCCTGGCCCGCCAGCTGGTCGAAGGGTTTATTACAGGCCTGCATAAATCACCTTTTCATGGCTTCTCAGTTGAGTTTGCCGAACACCGGCTCTACAACACCGGCGAAACCACGCGGCATATCGACTGGAAAGTATACGGCAAAACGGAGAAACTATTCGTTAAACGCTACGAAGAAGAAACAAACCTCCGCTGCCACCTGCTCGTCGATACGTCCTCGTCCATGTATTACCCCGAGAGCAACTACGGCAAAATAACCTTTAGCGTAATGGCTGCGGCCTGTCTGGCCTATATGCTCCAGCGTCAGAAAGATGCGGTGAGCCTGACGGCCTTTGCCGATCAGATCGACCTGCAGACGCCTACCAAGTCGACACCCTCGCACGTACACAAGATCTTTACCCAGCTGGACCAGCTCATGCTTCAGCCCAAGCCCCTGCGCCGGACATCGGCTGCGGAGGTGATTCATGAAGTAGCCGAAAAAATTAACAAGCGGTCGCTGGTGGTGATTTTCAGCGATATGTTCGATAACTCGGAGAAATCAGATGCCTTGTTTTCGGCGCTGCAACACCTGCGCCATAATCTGCACGAGGTGCTTCTGTTTCACGTTACGGACAAAAAAACCGAAGAAGACTTTGCCTTCGATGAGCGGCCTTATGAGTTTATCGATCTGGAAACGGGCGAGAAAGTGAAGGTACAGCCCGGCCAGGTGCGCGATACGTACCAGCAGGCCGTTAAAAACTACTTTCAGGAGCTAAAACTCCGTTGCGGTCAGTACAAGATCGACTTCATCGAAGCCGATATAGCCCAGGGGTTCGAGCAGATTCTGACTGCCTACCTGGTAAAGCGGACAAAAATGAGGTAGTCCCCCAGAACGGTTATTGCCAACGGGCCAGGAAACTACTACGAATCCGGTCAGACGAATAAAGCCAAAGGCCAGCGTACCTAGTCGCGCTGGCCTTTGGCTTTATTCGTCTGACCGGGCATCGAATGCCGGGAACTGGCTTATTTTTTCACGCTGGCCTTGGCGTTGGCTGGGGCCGCAGCCGGCTTTTTGGCGGTTGCCTGCTGGCGTCTGTGGAAACCGATAAAGTCTTCCAGCTGCTCCATGGGCAACTTGCGCGCAATGATCTTTTTGTCTTTATCGAGCACGTAAATCGTGGGCGTGGTCCAGACATCATACTGACGGCGATAGTCGGTACGGAAGCTGTAATCGTACGCGTTGATGGCTTTCTGGAGTTTGAACTCCCGAATGAATTTCTTCCACTCGTCGGGGCTTTGCTCAACCGCGACCGCAACTACCTCAACGCCTTTGCTTTTGTTCGCATCGACAAACTGCTGCAGTTTCGGAGCGCTCTCGCGGCAGTGGCCGCACTGCGGATCGTAGAAGAAAACGACCGTGTACTCCGACCTGATGTTGGCAAAGGCAATGGGTCGGCGAAGCGTGTCGCTGACGTTAGGTATCGAAAGTACTTTACCAACCAGCGTAGGCTTCAGCGACTTAACCCGCTCGCCAATCTGCCGGATCGTTGTCGAGTCGGTAATCGGCATCACGCCCGTCGCGTAATACTTTTCGAACATGTGAACATAGAGCCCGTCGGTGCCCATAATTTTGGGTTGTTCATACTGGCTGGTGATATACCAGATGGCATACGACTTTACTTCTTTCGACTTCCCTTTTATGGCGTTGTTCACGATGAAGTCGGCCTCTTTGATGAGTGAGTCGGGCGTCTGGACGGTCAGTTCTTTCAGGTAGCGGTCAAGCTTGCGTTGAAAGATAGGGGTGCGAACAAACCGCTCGTCGGCAAAGTCGAATCCGTCCCAGAAGTGACTTTTGTAATAGTTGAAGACCCAGTTTGAGTCAGCGCGGCCGTTGGCGAGTTTGGGGGCGGCTGGTATGTCGGGTTCGGCGGTGGCTTTCAGAAGTTTGACGGCAAACGTACCGGCGTTGTCTTTGAGAAACTGCTCGCGGTAGGTCTGGGCCTGCTTCTGCAGGTCGGCCAGTTGTTTGTTGGTGACTGCGGCTGATACGGCGTCGTCGCGGAGTTTTTTCTGAACGTTGAGCGCCTGAGCTTCCTCGTAAATCTTGCCAAGCTGCTGCTGGTACGTATAGAAGAGAGTGTTCTCTTTTGAGCCGGTGATTTTCATCTCCCGTACGGTATTGGCCGTGTCGGTCTCGAACGAAAAATTCTGGTTTGCCTCGTCGATCAGGAATTCGATGTAGCGATTTTTGGGTGTCACAACGATATACAACCCACCGGGCAGGCGCTTCGTACCGGAAAACGTCATCGACCCGGTTGCGTCGACCCGGGCCGTATCTTTCGGAATGTACTGGGTAGCGCCAAAGTAATGAGCCAGCACGCAGGTCGTGTCTTTGAGGCCCTGTATGCGACCTTTGATCGCAAAGCCGTCAGCCGGCGCCGGCGACTGCGCCCAGCCGATCGTTGTCAGCACTACGATAAGTATAGAGGTTAGTATAAGACGGTTGTTCATAGGGGGTGGTACGTATCTTCGCGGCTGTGAAATGTCAAAAATACAGGTTTCGATTTGTAAATACGTCAGCTACAAAACGCTTGCCATCCCGGCTGTAGTCTATGTTTTATTTCTTTTCTAAAGTTCTCAGCTACTTTATCACGCCGGCGGGCTGGCTGGTGGCTCTGCTGGTGCTGGCGTTGTTCACCAAAAACCACCGGCGCCGGCTGGTGGGTGGGGCGCTGGCCGTCTTCTGGTTATTTGGCAATACCTTCCTGATCAATGAGTTTGCCCACGGGTGGGAATATGGCCCCGTAGCCGTTCCGACTGATACCACAGCCCGCATTGCTGTCGTCCTGACCGGCGGCATGATGGATGGGATGACGCCCATACCGGACCGGCGGTTTCTGCTCGACCGAGAGGCCGATCGGGCCGGGCAGGCGCTGTATCTGTACAAACAGGGAGCAGTCCATACCATTCTGATTAGTGGCGGCAACGGCGACCTTCCGTTTCAGCCGGGGATCGTAAGTGACGAAGGTCAGATGACGGCGCGTTTCCTGGAAACGGCGGGGGTTCGCCGGGAAGATCTCATACTCGAAAACAAGTCGAAGAATACGCGCGAAAATGCCCTGTTCACAGCTCGTCTACTGCGGCAGCAGTTTGGTACCAACCGTTGCGTGCTGGTCACCTCGGCCTGGCACATGCGTCGGGCGGTGGGTTGTTTTCGAAAAGCGGGTGTTGAGGTGGTGCCGTTTCCGGGCAGCTTCATGAGCCATCAGCGCACGTTCGTGCCGGCTGACTGGCTGCTGCCCAACGCGCAGGCTTTTCAGGACGCATATTACCTCGTTAAAGAAGGGGTGGGGTATATGGCGTACCGCCTGGCCGGGTACATTTGAGCCGAAACAGGCCCGCGCTGGGACGCGGGGCCTGTTCCGGCGTCTGACTGTCTAGACCGAGAGAATCTTTACCATCCGCAGCAAATCCTCATTGATGGGCTTAGGCAGTCGGATGGTGTCTTTGAAGGGCGTATAGACCAGTTCGTTATTGACCACACCAGCCATCACGTTTTTCTCGCCGTTCATGAGTCCTTCGAGCGCTCCGAGGCCCAGACGGCTGGCCAGAATCCGGTCGTAGGCCGTTGGAATGCCGCCCCGCTGGATGTGGCCCAGGGTGGTTACGCGCATGTCGATATCCGACTGTACCTGCTGCCGGATCTTCTCGGCAATTTCGTTGGCGTTTCCTTCTTCTTCACCCTCCGCTACGACAATGATCGACGAGGATTTCTGGCGGCTCCAGCCAGCCTTGAGCGTTTCGACAACTTCAGAAATGGGCGTGAGTACCTCCGGTACCATGACCAGCTCTGCCCCACCCGCAATCCCCGACTGAATGGCGATATAACCCGAGTCGCGGCCCATTACTTCAATAAAGAAAATGCGGTCGTGCGAGTCGGCCGTATCGCGGATTTTGTCGATCGCTTCGAGGGCCGTGTTAACGGCGGTGTCGAAGCCTATGGTATAGTCGGTGCCGTAGAGATCATTGTCAATGGTACCCGGCGCGCCCACGGTCGGAATGCCGTATTCGTCGTAGAAGAGCGTTGCGCCGGTGAACGTACCGTTTCCGCCGATGGCGATCAGGCCTTCAATCCCGAATTTCTGTAATTGGTCGTAGGCTTTTTTACGGCCTTCGGGCGTCATGAACTCTTTACTCCGGGCCGATTTCAGAATGGTTCCTCCGCGCTGTACGATGTTGCTGACCGAGTGGGAAGACATCTGAAAAATGTCACCGTTTATCATTCCGTTGTACCCCCGGCGGATGCCAAATACGTCGAGTCCGTGGTAAACTGCTCCCCGGACAACGGCCCGGATGCAAGCGTTCATCCCCGGTGCGTCGCCCCCCGAAGTAAATACAGCGATTCGTTTCATTGGTTAAATCTATTTTTTTACAGGAAAAGGACAAGAAGGCCAGGCTTTAGCGAAGCAAATCCCGCAAATTTATCTGCAATTCTCGATGTAAAGGTATTTTTTAGTCATTAATCCCGTCGGCTTCACGCAAAATTCATACCGGCCAAATAATATAGAGCAACGAGGCTGCATGGCTACTTTATTGATTTTCTTTTGTTAGCTGCCCAGACGTTTACGGCGTCGATTCAGAGCCCGCCAGACAATTCGGCCGTGATTGAGCAGCGTTGCTCTCCAGCCGAAATGCGTAACCAGCACTCTGAAGCGGTCGATCAGGGACTGCCGGTGCTGCTGTACTGACAAACCGCCAACCAGGTAACGACACAGGACAAAGGGAACGAACTCAATACGCCGGGCTGCCTTCAGACAACGAATTTCCCAGTCGAGGTCGGCGCTGAGGTTGTCGAGTATATAATCCGGCGCGATGGACCGGCGGGCCACAAACGCCTGATGACATACTTTCATCCCCAGCGCCATATCGCGCCAGGTCAACGGAACGGGCAGGGTATGTGGCGTTACCACGCTGCGTAGGCCAATAGGTACGCTGGTTCGCTGGTCTGCCGTGTCCTCAACGAACAGGGCGTCGCTGTAATACACATCCGCCGGGTTTGTCTGCATAAGACTGAGCAGCCTGGGCAGGGTATCGGGGTCGTGGAGTTCGTCACCTGCGTTCATGAACCAGACGTACTCACCCTGCGCCCGATGAAGGCCTTTGTTCATGGCATCGTACAGCCCCCGGTCGGGCTCCGAAATCCAGCTCGTTACGTGAGCTTCGTACTGCCGGATGATGTCTAGCGTGCGGTCGGTCGAGGCTCCGTCAATGATGATATAGTCAACTTCAGGAGTGGCGTAGGCCATGACGCTCCGGATCGTACGCTCCAGAAATTGGTCGGCGTTGTAGGTGATCGTAATGATGGAGACGGTCGGCGGCATGATCAGAGGGGGCGTTCTCCGCTATCGGTTAGCTGGTGCGCTCAGTAGCGATTGATACAGATCGATATGTTGACCGGCAACGACATTTTCCGAAAACCGGGCCTCGGCCGACTGGCGGGCCTGATTCCGGAGAGCGGCCGGGTCCGGATGGGTGAGCACGAACGCCAGCCCGTCGGCCAGCTCCTGCGCCGATCCGGTAGCGGCCAGGTAGCCATTTTGCCGGTGGTCGATCATCTCGGGGATGCCGCCCGTGCGGAAGCCGACCACGGGGGTTCCGCAGGACAGCGCTTCGACGATTGTATTGGGCAGATTGTCTTCCAGCGAGGGGACAACCATGGCGTCGGCTGCGTTGTAGGCAGCCACGATATCGGCTTCGCTGGTCAGGAGGCCCAGTTGCCGGATCGGGTAGGGTAGTTCGTTGAAGAGGTACGAGCGTCCTTTGCCGAAGACCAGAATCTCGGGCGTAAGTTCGGGATGTTGCTGGTGCAGGAGAGTCAGGGCTTCGGCAAAGTACCTGAATCCTTTGCGGGTATCGGTTACGTTGGCGCTGCCGAATAACAGCCGCTGGGGCTGACCTCCGGCCCGGGAGGAAGTCGT
Organism: Spirosoma lacussanchae; assembly: GCF_005870035.1. Lineage (GTDB taxonomy): Bacteria > Bacteroidota > Bacteroidia > Cytophagales > Spirosomataceae > Spirosoma > Spirosoma lacussanchae. Next base: position 583,018 of record NZ_SWJG01000001.1, read on the forward strand.
TGGCGCGAAGACCTGCTGATCGAGCGTATTAGGAATGACCTGATGCGGGAAGTTGCCCAGCAGCGCACTGCCTTCGGCCTGTTCGGCCAGCCACCGGCTCGGGTGTACCACATGCAGCGGAGCGTTGGCATAGGCCCATTGCTTACGGTCGAACCGCCTGGCCGACAGGTCGTTGCTGGCGGGTTTTTTCAGGTACGGACAATGGTGGCAGTGCGTCAGGAAGCGGGTGCACCCTCCCGTATAGTGGCATCCTCCCGTAAAGGCCCATTGGTCGTGCAGCGTCCAGACAACGGGTTTGCCGAGGCTGAACAGCGACCGCAGCCCGCTGAGGGATAAAAAGCCGAAGTTACTCCAGTGAATATGCAGCAGATCGGCCTGCTGGATAGCCGGGTGAAAATCAAGATCGGCGCCAAATACCGCTGGTGAAAACTGAAAACGGACGGAGGGGTCGCGCTCGAACGGCAGAAAATAAAGCCGTTCGGCCACGAACCGGCCAAAGGCGGTTTGTTCGGCCAGGAAATTGTTGGCCAGAAACGCAACCTCCGGGGCGGGCTGGTGTTTCTCCTGCCGGTTCGACGTACCGATAAGCAGGGTTGCCCGAACGCCCTGGTTGAGCAGCGCCCGATGGAGCCGACTGGTGGCTACGGCCGCCCCGCCAAAATGCTGATAGGTGCTGAGGATGACAACATTCATGGACGATAGGCAAAAATGTTGAGCTGCAGGTCCATCAGGTCGTTGCCCCGGTAGCGATGGTTGACCAGCGGCCGCACCCGCGACTGGTTGCTGTCGATGTAATACCGAAAGCCCTGGTTCTCGAGCAGCCGCGTGATGAGGCCCAGCGTTTGCGGATGGCCGATGTAGGCATGGTACTCGATGAACAGGTTTCTGACGTGCGCGAGCGCATCGCTACAGTCGACCAGCACCTCGGTTTCGGCGCCTTCGATGTCGATTTTGAGCATGTCGATGCGGGTTTCGCGCAGGAGGTAGTCCCGCAGCCGGACCGACGGAACCAGCCGCCGGTCTGTCTCCGAAAACATGGACGCGCCATCGGCTTCGCCACTGCCAAAATCGAGCCCCTGCTCATGTATCCAAACGGCTTTATTAATGACCTCAACGTCGTTGATGCCGTTGGTTTGCAGGTTACGCGCCAGCACCGCCCCGATGTCCGGATCGGCCTCAAACGCTATAATGCGGGCTTGCGGATAGGTTTGGCGAAAATAAGCCAGGCTGGTGCCGATGTTGGCTCCGCAGTCGTAAATGACGGGTTTGGCCACATCGGTCTGGAAGCGGTACGACTCATCGGCAAAGATTTCCTTGAACTGCCAGACAAACGACAGCGGGTCCGGCACCTGAAAGCGGTAACGCAGAAACGGAATAACACGTAACTGGTGACGGGGCTGGCCGGCGTACCGGAAAAAGAGCCACAACAGCCGGCGCCCGTTGCCCGATTGCAGGGCCCGGTACAGGTTCGTAAACAGGTATTTGAAGAGCCACATAAGCGGAAAGAACAGGAAGGACAGAAGCGAGTGCAGGTTGTTTGTTGTCTGGCCTGCCCCCGTTTAGAGCGCCTTCTTTAGTACGAAAAGCCAATACCCGCACCGGGGTACCAGTGGTCTTTCGGAATCTCTTTGAAAAAGACAAATTTACGCCCTACCTCCAGCGACAGGCGGGCCAGGGCACTTGTTTCGTGGGCGTTGTCGCTGAGCAGCAGGCCGCCCGGCCCCAGCTTGGGCAGAACGACCCGATACTCGTCTTCTTCATACGTGGCCGAGTGGTCGCTGTCGTTGATAAACAGATCGATAGGCTGACTGAATGCGCGCAGGCTCGTGATGGAGTCGCCGTAGAGTACTTCGCCTACCTCGCGGTAGGGGCCATCGAGCAGGTAGCCGGCTTTGGTGGCGATGTCGGTGCCGTAGTAGCGGCCGGGTTTACCTTCCTCGCGGTTACGCAGCAGGGCCGCGCAGAGCAGCACCGCCCCCAACCCTTTGTCAACGCCCGTTTCGATTACGACCCCTGGCTTACGGAGCCGGACCAGCGCATACCAGCCCAGCCGCCGACCGAACTCCACCCGCAGATCGGCCACACGCCGGTACGATGAGGTGCGGGTTTTTTCGAGGATATGCTGGCGCAGGGCCTCGTCGGTCTGGGCTTCGCGGATGTACTGCTGTACCAGTTTGGGCGACACGCCGGCCACCACAGCAACGGTATGAGCCAGATACAGCAGATTGTCGTCGCTTAGCTCATAGGTGAAGTTGGTATCTTCCCGCGACTGAAGGCCCCAGCGCAGAATCTGGCCGTAGCGGTAGTTATAGACCCCGCTGGCCATTTTCAGCCGGGGCAAAAAATTAACGACGGGCGACTTTCGTACTTTATACAGGGTGTCGAGGCCAAATACCTTAATAAGAAGTTTTCGCATCAATGAACTCACAGCGTTACTGGTGAGCGGTTAGTAAACACAAACGTGATCAGGCGCTACGGGCTGTCAGGACCGTAGCTTTTTCACCCGCTGCCAGGCACCCGTCAGGAGTTCGCTGGCATCGGGCGAGAGTTTCAATACAACAACAAGACCCACAAAAAGCAGAGTAACGGCACCCGACCGAAGCAGTACGTCGGTTCCGGTCTGCCAGATTGATCCGCTATAATGTGGCACCTGCTCGCTGATGAGCCAGACCAGCCCGGCAACGAGAATGACGGCTCCATTGCGCCACGAAAAAGGCTGCATCCGGAAGGCGATCCAGACGAGCAGCGTCCGGACAAAATTGTACAGAAACGTGGCCAGCACGGCACCCATCGCGGCTCCGTCGATGCCATAGCGGGGAATCAGGTAGTTGTTGGCCAGAATAGTGATGATAATCAAACCGATAAAAAGCACCGAGTCGAGCGCATAGAAACGCGACGTAGACAAAATAAGGCCGTTGACGCCCGTTGCCATGTCGATGAGTTTGCTGAGTCCCAGCCACAAAATAACGAAATAACCCGTTTCGTAGCCTGCCGGCAGTATGGTAAAGAGGCTGGGCAGGTTGACCGCTACGCCGATAAAGACCAGACAGCCGGCAATGAGCTGGTTGAGGCAGCTTTTGCGGTAGATCATCAGAATATTGGCGCGGTCGTTCACTTTCCAGGATTCGGCGATGAGGGTGGCGGCAACTTTATACAGCGCCGTTGCGGGCAGGGCAATGACGGCGGCAAAATAGGAGGCTGTACTGTAGATCCCCGTGGCGTCGAGCCCCAGCGAGTTGCTGATCATGCCCTTGTCGATAGTCAGGATGATCTGGGTCGACAGGGCCGTGGTCAGGCTCAGGCTGGCATACCGGATGAGATTCCGGCGCAGTTCCGGGCTGACCGCTACGTAACCCGGGTTAACGAACAGGTTGCCATCGCGGACCACGCTCGCTATCATCAACAGAGTCGGGATAAAAAAGGCCATCAGCCAGACGCCCATAAACTGCTCAAAGGTGAGCCAGCCCGCCCAGTACAATCCGCCTGCTGCCAGCACCAGCACCCGCTGTACAAACTGCTGGAGCAGCGTACCGGTAACGGGATCGTAGAGCAGCTTGGCGTAGTTGTCGAAGACGGCAAAATAGGCTGTAAAAAAGGTCAGCGGAATGAGCAGATAATAATATTCGACAAACAGGGGCGACTGGGAACCGTAGTGAGCAATGACCCAGGGTTTACCCAGCCAAAGAATGAGGGTGCAGAGGCCAAAACCGATCAGTGTGGTCAGACTGCTAATAATCAGGTAGCCGTTATGCTGCCGGTCGATGTTCCGGAAATACGGAAAGTAACGGCCCCCGGCGTTGTTTAGGCCCAGACTTGAGGCTTGAACCAGCACCTGAGCGATGGCGATGAGCAGCGCCATCAGGCCGATCTGCGCCGGGGAGAACAGGTTTGGAAAAAAGACGCCCTGCGTTAAAAAACCCACGCCTACCCCCGCGTAGGAATAGATCGAACTCTGTATGGTTTGCCGTTTAATGATACCCACGTACTGAACGAGTAAACGAATGACGAAGAATCGGGGATCGGGAAACAGGGGCCCGGCCGGTTGTGCAGGCGTCAATCAGGTTTGCCAGCCCGGGCCCGATAAGCGGATGTGGCAGTCGGTGTTGGTAACGTTATCCCGCAGCCACGCGCATCCGGCCAGACTTGGCCCCTCAAATTTACGGCTTTCGGGCGAGAACTGCCACCTGTGGCCCAGCCAGCAGTCCGGTGCCGCAACGGGCTGGCTTAGGGGGTGGCCGTCAGAGAGCGATGCGTAGCCAGAAATTCGGCAAAGGCCCAGTCGAGCGGGGTGTCCAGATCGACGGAGTCGTGGGGGCTCATGACGTATTTTCTGACCTTACTAAACTCGCTGAGGGGTTTTTCGGCCAGCGAAGCCAGATTGATCACGTACACCGCTCCGTTGTAAGCATAAACCGCCGGGCAGTCCTGCCGACGGCTGAAGTTACCCGCCTTCGACCGTTGCAGGAACCCGTCGGCGCGTTCTTCGAAGAGGTTATAGTACGGGTTATTGGCCGATTCCGTTACCGATACTACCATGTCGAGCTCGCCGGAGTAGAGCGCCATCGCGTCCCGAACGTGTTGGGCGGTACGAAACGGGGAGGTGGGCTGTAGCAGCACCAGCGTATCGTACGGCCGATGCTGCTGCCTGTAAAAGTCGACCGCATGGCGCATCACCTCATAACTGCCCGACTGGTCGGTTGCCAGCTGATCGGGGCGTTTGAAAGGTACCGACAAGCCGTAGGCTTCTGCCGCCCGGATAATCTCGTCGGCGTCGGTAGAGAGGCAGATATCCTCGTCCGGAGCCAGCGCCCGCGCCGTATCGATGGCGTAGTATAGGAGTGGTTTCCCCAGAAAGGGCCTGATGTTTTTGCCGGGAATGCCTTTCGAGCCACCCCGCGCCGTAATCAGGAACAGGGGTTTCATAACGTAATGTGGTTGATGTCGACGCAGGCTTTCTGGTAATCTTCGTGTCGGCCAATGTCGAGCCAGTAGCCCAGCATTGGGAAATAAGTAACGGTATGCTGCCCGGCTATGAGCTTCTCGAGCAGGTCAGTGGCGTTATACACGCCCTGGGGAATCAGATCGACCATGCTGCGTTTCATCAGGTAGATACCGGCGTTTATGTAGTAGGTATAGGTCGGCTTTTCCTTGAGCGACCGAATCGCTCCCTCATTCGTTTCGAGAACGGCATAGGGAATATTGACCTGATACGGCACCGTCGCTACCGACATGTCGGCGTTCTGCCGGCGAAAGGCTTCGTAGAAATCCTCGAAGTCGATGTTCGTCAGCAGGTCGGAGTTCATCAGCAGAATGGTGTCGTTCTGATAATTGTCCGTCAGGCGCATCGATCCGATGGTACCCAGGGGTTCATCTTCGCGGGTGTACTGAATACTTACCCCTTTGGCCGAGCCATCGCCGAAATAGTGTTCCAGCTGTTCGCCCAGGTAGCGGGTGGTGATGTGGATATGGTTGATTCCGTAACGGGTCAGCCGGTCGATGTTGTGCTCGATGATGGGTTTATCGCCGACTTTGAGCAGGGGCTTGGGGGTATCGCGCGTCAGGGGCATCAGCCGTTCGCCCTTGCCGCCAGCCATGATGACGGCGTCGACTGGTAAGAGTGCTTTTGTCTGGGCCAGGTTGACGATGCGGATGATATGCCCTTCGCTGTCCAGCTCCGGAATGAGTTGCAACAGCTGCGCCCGGAAGCGCCGGATAGTTTCGGTGTCGTATTCGTTATGGCGCAGGAACCGGAAGTTCGGGTTCATAAACTGGCTAACGGGCTCGCTGAGTTGCTTGCCGCCAATCAGTCCGCGCCGGATGTCACCGTCGGTGAGGGTCCCGAGCAGTTTGCCGGTTTCGTCGGTTACGAAGAGCGTGAGGTACTGACCGAGGCTGCTGATCTGCTCCAGCGCCCGGGTAACGGGTACGTCCTGCTGAACGATATGTTTACTGTAGTCTGCCACGAATCTGTTTTAAAATAGAAACGATCTGTTGCGCGGTGGTACCGTTGCCGTAGGCGTCGACCGGCGCGGGCGGGCCTGCGTTTTCGATGGCCCGTACCGCTTCCAGGATCTGGTCGGCCTCAATGGCGCAGTTGATAATATGGGGTGTTATTAGCCGCCCTTCCTGCCGATTCCCCAGGTTGATCACGTATTTCGGGAAAAAGCTGGCTTCCACAAAGCCACTCGAGGTGTTGCCGAGCATGAACCGGCAGTAGTTCATACACGAAAGGTAGCCGATTGTCCCGAATGATTCGACACCCACCGCGTTGGGCTGCCGGTCGATGAAGGCCAGCAGGTGCTCCCGAACGTAGTTGCCCATGGTGTCGGTATTGGGCATGGTAATGATCAGCTGGTAGGCCGACAGCTGCCCGAGTGCCCCGATCAGTTCGGCTACGTGTTCTCTGTTCTTCTCGAACGAAACCGTTTCGGGATGAAACGTAATAAGAATCGAGGGTCGGTCGAGGTCAATGGCAAATTTCTCGAAGAACTCAGCTTTGGTCAGCAGGGTCAGGTGGCGGAGGTTGTCGATGCTCAGGGCCCCGACATTATAGACATTTTCGGCCGAGCCGGTCAGTTCGATCACCCGCGCTTTATACGCATCGGTGGTGGTGAAGTGGTAGGTCGACATGACTGTGATAGCATGACGGAAAGCATTGTCGATGGCGCCCAGGGTGGTTTCGCCCCCATGAATGTGCGCCACCGGCAGGTTGAATGGTACGGCGCTGGCCACGGCGGCAAACATCTCGAACCGGTCGCCCAGGCATAGCACAAGATCGTAGCTTTCGTGCGGCCACAGCGCCGAAAACGCCTGCATCACGCTGCCCATCGCGTGGCTGATGTCGGCCGGGGCGTCGCCCGCCGGGAGGGTGTCGATCTGGTGCCTGACCGAAAACCCATTCGCTACAATCTGGTCTACCGTATGGCCATGACGGGCCGACAGGTGGGTGCCGAACGCAAGGATGTCGAGATCGAAGAACGGGTCTTCGGCCAGGGCCGTCAGCAGCGGGTAGTAGATGCTGTAATCGGCCCGGGAGCTGGTCAATACGCCGATTTTCATAGCAGGTCCTCCCAGCGTAAGAGGTGATCGGCTTCGACGTCGACGCCCAGCCTACGGCCCGTTACCTGATCCAGCAGCATGGGCGAGACTCCGGTGCCCGGCCGTTTCATGATCAGGTCGTCTTCGGTCAGTACCTGCCCCGCCAGCCGTGGCCGGGCCAGGTGAATGCTTTTTCGGGCTACGGCCAGATTTTTCTGCTCCGATGGGGTCGGTTGCTTGATACCGTCGCCCAGCGCCACCTCAATATTGCGGATAGCCCGGATCATGTGAACCAGTTCATCGGGTTCGAGAGAGGCCAGGTGGTCGGGCCCTTTCAGCGACCGGTCGAGGGTGAAATGCTTTTCGATGACGGTAGCGCCGAGGGCAACGGCCGCAATGGGTACCTCGATGCCGGGGGTGTGATCGGAATAGCCAACCGCAACCCCGAACGTGTCGGCAATGGTTTGCATAGCCCGCAGGTTAACATCCTGGAAAGGCGACGGATAGTCGGTATTGCAGTGCAGCACCGTAATATTTTCGCGGGCCGTACCGGCGCTGATAAGCACATCCAGCATGGCCGAAATGTCATCCATAGTAGCCATACCGGTTGAGGCAATCACCTGCCGGTTGTAGCTTCCGATCCGGCGCAGATAGGGCAGATTGGTCATCTCGCCCGACGGAATCTTGAAAATAGTCAGGTTCAGGCCCGCCAGAAAATCGAGACTGTCCAGATCGAAGGCGGTAGACAAAAACTGAATGTTACGCAGCTGGCAGTGGGCCATCAGTTCCTGATGATCGGCCGGGCTCAGCTCCAGCTTTTTCAGCATGGCAAACTGGGAGCTGTCGGCCTCGTCGGGCATGTTGTTGACCTGATAGTCTGCCTTTCGGGCCGATGTGCTGACCAGTTTCTCGGTCCTGAAGGTCTGGAATTTAACAATATCGGCCCCGGCGTCGGCAGCAATGTCGATCAGCTGTTTGGCGAGGTTTATGTCTCCGTTATGATTGACGCCGGCTTCGGCGATGATCAGTGTCTTACTCATGATACTCGTTTTTTCAGAACCGCCGGATTGCCCGCGTACAGGCTTCCTGCTTCGGTATGGCTCAGCACAACGGCCCCGGCGCCGATCAGTCCGTTGGGGGCCACATGAACGCCATGCGACAGCACGGCCCGGCTCCCTACAAAACTATGGTCACCTACCCGACAGTCGCCATTGACAACGGCCGCCGTCGATAGGTGGCAGTGATCGCCGATCTGGGCATCGTGCTCGATCAGGGAAGCCGTATTGATGATGCAATTTACGCCGATCCGGGCGCCCGCATTCACAAACGCCTGATGATGAATAACCGTGCCTTCGCCAAGTTGGGCGTGTGGCGACACATAGGCCCGGGGCGAAACCAGCGTTGGCAGCAGCCCGCCCTGGCTTTTGATGAGTTGGTACAGCCGATACCGCAGGGCACTGGACTTGATCTGGCCTACCGTTACCAGAAAATAGCGGTACTCCCGAACCAGTGCGTCGATGTCGTCGTCGGTGGCAATAACAGCGTAGCCCGAGAGGGTGGTGCCCAGCTTATCGCGGGTATCTACCAGGCCGGCAATGCTGAACTGGCCGGACGCTTCCACGACATCGATCACCGATTTGCAGTGTCCACCGCCCCCTACCAGTATCAGTTGTGGCTTGCTCATGTCAGTCGTACACTGCTGGGAATATTAACGAGCCGATCTTCGATGTACTGCGCGTGGGTCAGGTCATCGTGCGGGCAGTGGCTCAGCATCGGAAGTTTAGGCAGCAGGGTCCAGGCTGGCCGGGTCATAACACCCTTGCGGTTGGTATAGGCCAGAAATTCGTCGCGCTCCTGCCGGTTGTTTAGTAGAATGGCGTTCAGCCAGAAGTTGGACTGACTGTTGGCCGGCTGTTGCACAAACTGGTAAGGAGTTGTCTGGAAAAAGGCCTGATACAGGCTGGCCAGCTGCTGTTTGTTAGCAATGAACGCATCGAGCTGCTCCATCTGCGCGCAGGCCATGGCCGCGTTCAGGTTGGGCAGCCGGTAGTTATAGCCGGTCTGGTCGTGGTTAAACTCCCATTGGTGCGGCACCTTGGCCTGGGTAGTCAGGTGTTTTCCCAGCCTCCCCAGTTGCTCGCTGTTGGTAACGATCATGCCACCCCCGCCACAGGTAATGGTTTTGTTGCCGTTGAAGCTGTAGGTACCCAGCAGCCCGAACGTGCCGGTTTGCTGACCCTGGTAGGTGCTGCCCAGCGACTCGGCGGCATCTTCGACAACGGCAATATGGTGGGCTGTACAAATCCTGACGATGGCATCGATCCGGGCCGGATGGCCGAACGTATGCATGGGTACGCAGGCACTCACCCGCTTTCCGCTGGCCAGGTGATAACAATTCCCATCTCTGATCTCGGTCTGCGTATCCAGAAAGGTGGCTAACTTCTCGGCGCTGAGGCTCAGCGTGGCGAGATCGATGTCGACAAAGCAGGGCGTTGCACCGGTATAGGCAATGGCATTGCTGGTGGCCACGAACGAGAGCGGCTGGGTAATGACCAGATCGTCGCGCTGAACGCCCGCCAGGATCAGGGCCATGTGCAGAGCTGCGGTTCCATTTACGGTGGCGATGGCGTAGGACGAACCGGTATAAGTGCGGATCTGCTCTTCGAACCGATCCACATACTGCCCCACCGACGACACGAAGGTAGAGTCTATGGCGTCGTTGACATACTTCTTTTCATTTCCCGTAAAGCGGGGCTCGTGCAGGGGGATGAAACCGTCGCTGTCGTTGAATGTATCGCGGACGAACTGAACAAACAGGTCAAACATTATAGATATGCGCCTTATACTGTTTAAGGTTCTCCGGATTGCTGAACCACGTTATGGTCTCCTGAAGGCCCTGGTCGAAACTGTACTGCGGGCGCCAGGCGGTTGCCGACGTAATCTTCTGGTTAGAACCGAGCAGTCGCTCTACCTCGCTCTTTTCGGGGCGTAATCGCTGGTCGTCTGAGATGATGCTGGCCTCAACGCCCATCAGATCGATGATTTTGTGGGCCAGGTCGCCAATACTGATCTCGGTGTTGGTGGCAATATTCACTTCCTGACCGATCAGTGCATCGTGTCGGGCTATCTCCGCAAATCCGCTCACCGTATCTTTAACGAATACCAGATCACGGGTCGGGTGGAGCGAACCCAGTTTTATGTCCCGGTAGCCGTTGAGCAGCTGGGTAATAATGGTCGGAATAACGGCCCGGGCCGACTGTCGGGGGCCGTAGGTGTTGAAAGGCCGCACCGTAACCACGGGCAGACCGAAGCTGCGGAAATACGCGTCGGCCATCGAGTCCGCGCCAATCTTGGTGGCCGAGTAGGGCGACTGTCCCTGCCGGGGGTGGGTTTCGTCGATGGGTACCGAGAGGGCCGTGCCATACACTTCCGACGTTGAGGTGACGAGTACCTTATCAACGGCCAGGTCGCGGGCGGCCTGAAGAATATTGAGCGTACCTTTTATGTTGGTATCGACGTAACTATCGGGCGAGTGGTAGCTGTAGGGAATGGCGATGAGCGCGGCCAGGTGAAACACGATGCTGACATCGTTCATGGCGGTCCGGACGCCGTTCGGGTCCCGCACGTCGCCGGCAAAAATTTCGATGTTCTGCAGTTTTTCGGTCGGGAGGGTGTCGAGCCAGCCCCAGCTGTTGAACGAGTTGTAATACACAAAGGCTTTTACCGCGTACCCCTCGTCCAGCAATTTTTCAACCAGGTGGCTGCCGATAAAACCGTCAGCGCCGGTAACCAATACTTTTTTTTTCATCCACGGTGGCGTGTTCGAGATAGGTCAAAAGTAGCAAATAAATGCTGGCTGGCCAAGCTGAGCGGCCCCGCCCGGCCATTTGCCGGATTCGTAGTAGTTTTGCGGGCTGTCACTACCGCCCCGCACTCGTCGATGAATTATCTTGGTCTGAGCATACCCCGCATTCTTGGTTTCTGGTTCGATACGGTGGCCCGTAACTGGTTTTACCGCCTGAAGGTGGTGAGCCGTACTTATGGTCACTTGCGGCAGACCCGTAGGCTCAAAGGAAGTATGTCGGGTCGGAAGGCGCTGGTGCTGGCCAATGGACCGTCGGTCGGGCGGCTCGATCCCGATAAGATCAGGCGGCTGCAGCAGGCGCATGACTTCGATGTGTTTGCGGTGAACTCATACATCAGCTCGCCACTGGCCGATGTCGTTGTGCCCGACTATTACCTGCTGAGCGATCCGGCTTTTTTCTTTCCCGAGAAATACCCGCACCTGACCGAGCGGCTCAAACGGGACATGGCCCTGCTGACCGAACGAAACATCACCTGCTTCGTACCGCTGGAGCATGTCGATGCATCGCCCTTTCGGAAAAAATACGGCTACTACGACCGGGGAAACGTGTTTCTGAACCGGATTACCATCACCGGCCCCCGGAGCTACATATCCATGACGGCCTACAAAGCCCTGGCCGCGGCCTGTTACATGGGCTACCGCGAAATCTATATCTGTGGTTTCGACAACGATTATTTTCTCAACCTGGTGGTAGACGAGACTAACGATATGTACTACATCGACCGGCATTTCTACGATAAGTCGGGCGATCCGCCGTCGAAGGTGCGTACCACGAACGCGGGCAGCGTAGGCGAGTTGCTGTACTCCCATCACTTTCTGTTCAAAGACCTCGAAAAGTTCAAAGGCTATCCCATCGTCAACCTCAACCAGCAGGGACTGGTCGATTGTTTCCCCAAGCAGCATTCGCTCGATATTTATAGGGATGAGGTAGGCTAGAACTGCTTCTCGAAGGTAAGCCTGGGCGATTCCTGAGCGCCGAGTCTGCGTTTGAATCGGCTCAGGCTGGGTTTGGGCTGGTGATTGCCATCGAGCGCTACGCCCAGATCGAGTAGCCGAATATGCTGCTGCTGACAGTAGCCAACCAGCCCGTCGGTGAGTAGCACGATGGGGCTGTAGGTATGATAGTCGGGGCTGGATGCGGGCAGAAAGCTGTACAGAATATCGGCCCGGACCCGTACGGCTATGGTCAGGGCAGCTATCGTAACGGTATCGCTGACCGCGAAAACCAGAAACTGATTCGGGAACGCTCGGAGCAACTGGCCCAGCCGGTCGGGGGGCAGGCTGAGCGCGTAGCCCTGCTGCTGCCGGGTGCTGACCAGAAAGGCGGTAATGTGGTCGATATGGGGGGTAGCCCAGTGTTCGAACCGGAAACCGGCGTTCCTGCATTTCTGAAGACGTCGCCGTTCAGACGCATCGATGCGGGCGTCGAAAGGGTCGTCGGTAATGGACAGTAGGTAACTCGCCGTTGTCGCCACGATGCCGAACCCGCGCCGGATCAGTTGCTCCGTAAGCTGCTGCGCCTGGCGGGGAGCGTACCCGTGGGGGTAGTTGACCAGCCGGAAGCTGCTCACCCCGCTGGCAGAGACCACCGCCAGTAAGGTATCCAGAAAGTGGGCGAGTACCGTGTCGGGCAGCGTGTCGGTAAACTCGACCGAGCCGAACGGAGCGGCCGCGGGGCTACGGGCCTGGCGACCATCGACGAAAAACGTGCAGCGCGCTTCGGCCCGCCCGGTGCGGGTGTTTACGGCCAGCAACGTATGGCCCGTGCCCGGATGTTGCTGACGAACGTGGGCGGGTGTATTGAAAAAGAAGCCGTCCTCCACATACGGCCATCGGGTGGGCGCGTGCAGATCGGCGTCGAGTTCAATACGGTAGAGCATACCTTCCTTACGCAGGAACCGGGTAAACGTAACGGCCGGCAACCCTGGAGAGCGTGCCGGCCGTTACGAATGAGCCCTTAAGCGCGGGTCAGTGCGTTTTTCTCTTTTTCATGTGCTGCGAGTAAACCAGCTGAATAATACCGTCTTTGAGACCGAGGTCGGGTACGATAATCTGGCTGGCTCTGGCCCATTTCATGACCGAAATATAAATGTCGGCGGCCGGTACGATTACATCGGCCCGGTCGGCATTGAGCCGGAGTTTATTGATCCGATCGTCCAGGCTAAACGTAGCAATGTGATTCCGGATGCGCTCAATTTCGGTCAGGGTCGTACCTTCTTCCGAGGTTTTGGCCGCCAGGTTGAACAGTTTGCTGATGTTGCCACCCGTACCGACGGCAATAATCTCGCGGGACGCGTCGACGTTATCCTCGACCCAGTCTTCTATTTTGCGCCAGGCGCCTTTGGTTTCTTTGCCTTCCAGCAGCCGTACCGAGCCGATCTTGAACGATCTGGAATTGACTTTCTGCCGGTTCACATAGAGGTTGAGCTCGGTGCTGCCACCGCCCACATCGATGTGCAGAAACTGCCGGTCGTCGAGGGCCTGAACAACCACATTGTTGATTAGTTCGGCTTCTTTCTGGCCGTCGATGATGTGGATTTTTACCCCGGTTGCCGTTTCGATACGCCGGGCTATATCGGGACCGTTACTGGCCTCGCGCATGGCTGAGGTGGCGCAGGCCATGTAGCCTTCTACCTCATGCAATTCCATCAATAACTTATAGACCTGCATGAGCTTGGTCGTACGGGCTTCGGACTCGGGGGTCAGTTCGCCGAAATTAAAGACGTCGTGGCCCAGGCGGAGCGGGAACCGGACGTATTCGACCCGCTTAAAACTGACGAGGTCATCGTTGTGGAGAACCGTCGAAATCTGCATCCGAGCCGCGTTCGACCCGATATCAATAGCTGCCAGTTTCAAAACAAAAAGAGCTAATTTTAATGAACAAAACGGCCAAAGATACCAACTTCCGGGAGCTTTGCTACCAGTGGCGTACAGGCCTGAACGCACCGGTTTGCCACGTTGAGAGCGGACGGCAGGCCCAGCCCGTGCGAAATAAACTGGTTACGAACGGTTCCTGTTCAGAATGGCCGTATACCCAATAGACCAGAAAGCGTTTCGTTGACCAACTGTTTTGCGTAATTTTACCAGCCCTAAGCACTTCACCACAACCGTTACCAGTCAGTCATTATTTCACGGCACTTGAATTATTCCGGGCTGACAATATGTTGATTCTGAATATAGCCAAAACGATTTGCATCCTTTGAAGCCTATTACCGAACTTCTCCGGGAACGTATCCTCGTCCTCGACGGCGCGATGGGGTCCATGATTCAGCAGTACCAGCTCACCGAGGCCGACTACCGGGGTGATCGGTTCGCCGACTGGCCCCACGATCTCAAAGGCAATAACGACCTGCTGTCGCTGACCAAACCTGAGGTTATTCAGGAGATACACCGGCAGTATCTGGAGGCCGGTGCCGACATTATCGAAACGAATACCTTCAGCGGCACCAGTATCGCCATGGCCGACTACCATATGGAGTCGCTGGCCTACGAACTGAACCGCGAGTCGGCCCGGATCGCTAAAGAAGTAGCCGATGAGTTTACGCGGCAAAACCCCGATAAGCCCCGGTTTGTAGCTGGCGCTATGGGGCCAACCAACCGCACGGCGAGTTTGTCGCCCGATGTCAACAACCCTGCTTATCGCGCCGTTACGTTCGATGATCTGGTGACTGCTTACTATGAGCAGGTAGCCGGGCTGGTCGATGGAGGAGCCGATCTGCTGCTGGTCGAAACCATTTTCGATACGCTCAACGCCAAAGCTGCCCTGTTTGCCATCGACAAGTACTTCAAGGAAGGCGGAAAGCGCGTCGCGGTACAGGCCGGTGAGCTGGCCGAAGCCCAGTCTCCGCTGCCGATCATGGTGTCTGGCACGATTACCGATGCCTCTGGACGAACCCTGTCGGGACAGACAACGGAAGCCTTTTTATATTCTGTTTCGCACCTGCCGCTACTGAGCGTGGGGCTGAACTGTGCGCTCGGGGCTGAGCCGATGCGTCCGTATATTCAGACGCTGGCCAAAGAAGCGCCGTTTTTTACGTCGGCGTATCCGAACGCGGGACTGCCCAACGCCTTCGGAGAGTATGACGAGACGCCCGAGTTGATGGCCGTTCAGATCGAAGGATTCGTGCGCGACGGGTTTGTCAATATTGTAGGAGGGTGCTGCGGCTCTACCCCGGCCCACATCCGGGCTATTGCCGATGTGGCGGCCAAATACCCACCCCGCCAGCTGCCGGCGCCTGAACCTTACCAGAAGCTGAGCGGGCTTGAACCCCTCAAAATTACCGAGCAAACCAACTTCCTGAACGTTGGCGAACGCACCAACGTGACCGGCTCGAAGAAATTTGCGCGGCTGATCAAAGAAGGCAACTACGACGAAGCGCTGAGCATTGCGCGCGGCCAGGTGGAAGGGGGCGCCCAGGTGATTGACGTCAACATGGACGAGGGTATGCTCGACTCGGTCGAGGCCATGACCACGTTCCTGAACCTGATTGCGTCGGAACCCGATATTGCCCGCGTACCGATCATGGTCGACTCGTCAAAGTGGGAAGTGATCGAAGCCGGTCTCAAATGCGTGCAGGGAAAAGCCATCGTGAACTCCATCTCGCTGAAAGAAGGGGAGGAGGCATTCATCGAGCGAGCCCAGCTCGTTAAGCGTTACGGAGCTGCTGCGGTGGTGATGGCTTTCGACGAGAATGGGCAGGCCGATTCCTACGAACGGCGCATCGAAATCTGCGAACGCGCCTATCGGATTCTGGTCGACAAGGTCAACTTCCCCCCGCAGGATATCATCTTCGATCCCAATATCCTGACCGTAGCAACGGGTATCGAAGAGCACAACAACTACGCCGTCGACTTCATCAATGCCACCCGCTGGATCAAAGAGAACCTGCCGCTGGCGAAAGTGAGCGGGGGCGTGTCGAATATTTCCTTCTCGTTCCGGGGCAACGATGTGGTGCGCGAAGCCATGCACTCGGCTTTTCTCTACCACGCCATCCGGGCGGGGCTCGACATGGGTATCGTGAACGCCGGTCAGCTGGAGGTGTATGACAGCATCCCCAACGACCTGCTCGAGCGCTGCGAAGACGTACTGCTCAACCGCCGGCCCGACGCTACCGAACGCCTGGTCGAGTTTGCCGAAACGGTAAAAGCCAAAGGTAAGGTCGTGGTACAGGACGATGCGTGGCGGAGTGAACCCGTTCGGGAGCGGCTCAAACACGCGCTTGTCAAAGGTATTACGGATTTCATCGATCAGGACGTGGAAGAAGCCCGGCAGCAGGTCGAGCGGCCGCTGCACGTGATCGAAGGACCGCTCATGGACGGTATGAATGTCGTGGGCGATCTGTTTGGCGAAGGGAAAATGTTCCTGCCGCAGGTGGTCAAATCGGCGCGGGTCATGAAAAAAGCCGTGGCTTACCTGACGCCCTTTATCGAAGCTGAGAAACTGGTAGGCGGAGATACCTCGACCAATGCCGGTAAAATACTGCTGGCCACGGTGAAGGGTGATGTGCATGATATCGGCAAAAACATCGTTGGTGTCGTGCTGGGCTGTAATAACTACGAAATCATCGATCTGGGGGTGATGGTGCCGACCCAGAAGATTCTGGACGCGGCCCGCGAACACCAGGTCGACATTATTGGCCTGAGCGGGCTCATAACCCCCTCGCTCGACGAGATGGTGGGGGTGGCGAAGGAGATGGAACGACAGGGCTTTACGATCCCGCTGCTGATCGGGGGCGCTACGACCTCCCGGATGCATACCGCCGTGAAAATAGACCCGCATTACTCGGGGCCGGTTATCCACGTGCTTGACGCAAGCCGCAGCGTACCGGTAGCCGGTCGGCTGGTCAGCGATACCGAAGGCACTAAAGAAGAGATTTTCCGCGAAATAAAAGCCGAGTACGCCCGGCTGCGCGAAGACCACGCCAAGCGGCAGAAAGAGAAGAATCTGCTGGGTATCGAAAAAGCCCGCGCCAACCGTACGCCCATCGACTGGCAGGCCTTCCAGCCAACCAAACCTGCGTTTCTGGGCAATCGTTATTTCGACGAGTACGATATCGCTGAACTGGCCAAATACATCGACTGGACACCTTTCTTTCAGACCTGGCAGCTAAGCGGCAAATACCCGGCCATCTTCGACGATGCCGTCGTGGGTAGCGAGGCTCGTCGGCTTTATGACGATGCCAACCGGCTATTGCAGGAGATCATTGACGGCAAGCTGCTAGGGGCGAAGGCGGTAGTCGGCTTCTACCCGGCCAACTCCACCGACGACGACGTGCTGCTGCATGAGTTCGAAGAGGAAGTCCGCGATATCCCCTGCGAACGCCACGGGTCACACCGGCACATCGAGTACAAAATCAGCCGGGCCGAATCGGCGGCTGCGGTAAGCGTCTCCAACGCCGGCACGCTGGTATACGACACCCGTACGGTGCTGCATTTTCTGCGGCAGCAGAATCAGAAAGCACCGGGCTTACCCAACTTCTGCCTGGCCGACTTTGTGGCTCCCCTCGACAGCGGCCGAGAAGACTACATTGGCGGGTTTGCGGTAACGGCGGGTATCGGTATTGAAGCACTGCTGGAAAAATACGAGCGCGACCACGACGACTATAACAGCATCATGGTAAAAGCGCTGGCCGACCGACTGGCCGAAGCCTTCGCGGAACGGATGCACGAGCGGGTTCGGAAAGAATTCTGGCCCTACGCAACCGATGAAACGCTCAGTAACGACGAGCTGATCAAAGAAAAATACCAGGGCATCCGACCGGCACCGGGCTATCCGGCCTGCCCCGACCATACAGAGAAAGCGACCCTGTTCGAGTTGCTGGACGCCAATAAAATCGGTATCGAGCTGACCGAGAGCTTTGCCATGTACCCGGCTTCGTCGGTGAGTGGTTTTTACTTCAGCCACCCCGAATCGAAATATTTTGCGGTGGGTAAGATCAGCAAAGACCAGGTACTCGACTACGCGATGCGCAAAGACATGCCGGTCGACGAGATAGAGCGGTGGCTAAGCCCGGTGCTGGGCTACTGATACCGCCTGAATAGACACATTTCTAACAAAAAGACGGCTACGCACTGCCGTCTTTTTGTTATTAACTTAGGCGCGTAATCGGTAATCAGACATGAATCATTTTATTGATCGACTGGAAATCACCAATTTTAAATCCATCCGGCAGTTGACGGTTGACGGTTTCGGGCGCATCAACCTCTTCATCGGTAGGCCAAACGTAGGAAAATCAAATATTATAGAAGCGCTGTCGCTATTGAATACATCCTGGGAGAAATTAACAGATATTGTCCGGGTAGAGAATCTCAGGGAGCTCCATTTCAATGGAGATATAAACCAAGAAGTTTCAATAAAAATCAGGCGGGATAAAAACTTGCAATACGAAGAGGTATGTAAGCTTATATTCCTTAAATCTGCCTCTGAAACACTTGTTGCAGCGAGAAGTATTAACACCTTTGATCCCAATGATGTTCACACTAATCAAAAGTACGCCTATACAGTAAATGATAATTTTAGCGTACATAAGCCTAAAGGTTACAGCCAAATTTTTGAGCCAGAGACAAAACGATATGCGTATAGGCCTGATGTGAAGTTCTTAGAAAGAAGGGTATCTTACCTGCTTCCCCCTTTTGGGGAAAATATTTTGTACGTTCTTGAACTCATGCCTGAGCTTCGCAAGCTATATGCTCAGTGGTTTCGGCAGTACGGTTTGCGGTTGGTACTAGATACCGCCAGTCAATCATTGAAAGTACAAAAAGAGAAAGGGGAAGATGAAGTTTTTCAGTTGCCCTACTCGTCGGTAGCAGACACCCTGCAACGTATTATTTTTTATAAAACAGCTGTTGCTTCCAATGAAAATTCAGTGCTCTTATTTGAAGAGCCGGAAGCACACGCTTATCCACCTTATATAAGCGAATTTACGCAGGAAGTAATCCGTTCGTTGACCAATCAATTCTTCATAGTAACGCATAGCCCGTTGATCGTTGAGGAGTTTCTGACCGATGCCATCGATGAGTTAGGCATATTCATGGTCGACTTTAAGGATGGACAGACCGTCGTGAGAGGACTGACAACAGAAGAGGTTTACGAAGTCAGAAAATATGGCGTTGATTTATTTTTTAACAGCGAAGCTTATTTATCCTGATGGACCTGAATGTGCTCCCTGAATGCTATATTGACACGAAACTAGTTAAAGCACTTGTACCGCCTAAACGTCAGTATAATCATCAAAAAGGTACCAATGTCCTGAAAATAATGAAGGAGAGCCTGGCTGATGAGTTTGCCCTGGGTATTGTCGATGAAGATGTGCAGGACCGGGAATATGCACAGAATTTTGACTCGATTTATCATATAGAAGGTTGTCTCAGACTGCTGCAACACAGAACAAGACCACACTTCCTTATCTACTTATGTCCGGCAGTCGAACGATGGATCATATTTTGTGCTGATGAGGCTCAAATTTCATTAACCACGTATGGGTTACCCCATGATTTTGACAAACTCAGAAAAATTTCTAAAACATCGAAAAGTGAAGATCGTGATCCTCACTCCGATAACTTTCAGAAACTATTCAGAGCGCTCAGACAATCAAACTCACCGGCTGTCTCAATACTACGACTATGGGTCAATTACCTAAAGACTAACCCATACACCGCAGATGTAAACTGGCTTATTGACGAGACAAATCGATTGCGATAATAAGACAATAAAAGGTATACTAGTCAGCCCAAACTGGCTAGTATATAGTCAACACTGAACCGTTACCCGCAGGAAAGAAGCATCAACCGTGGTGGTAGTCGGGTCGATGCTTTTGTTTTGGCTGTTGAACAGGGCTTCCAGTTCAGTCTGTAGCTCGGCCGTCTTTCCGTTCGTTTCGGCGGCTTCGAACGCATTCATGGTTGGCCCGTAATAGGTTTTGAATACCCTGACAAATTCGGCGGGGGCATAGGGCGCGTTGAAGGTAAATGTGTCTTTCTTGAACGAAATGGCCGATCGGGCTATCCCCGCTTTCTCGAACCGTTCGATGACATGGCTCTCGATACCCCACAGCATAGGGCTCACGAACCCGTCGGGCGGTGGCGGAGTATAGGCCGAACTAATTTTTAGAATCTGAGCCACCAGGGTAGGGTCGCCCGGAATCCAGTTGCCCATAATGATCCGCCCGCCCGGTCGGGTCACGCGAACCATTTCCCTCGCCACTTCAAACGGCTTCGGGGCAAACATGGCGCCGAATATGCTCACAACGAGATCGAAACGATGATCATCCAGCTCTGACAGGTTGGTGGCATCTCCTTCCTGAAACGTGCAGGTAGAAACGCCTTCCAGTTGTACGCGCTTGTTGCCTGCTTCGACCAGGTTGCGGGCTATGTCGACCCCTAAAACGATAGCCCCGCGCCTGGCTGCCGGCAGGGCGGTGGTTCCATCCCCGCAACCCAGGTCAAGAACCTCCAGTCCCTGGGTGATATCAAATTGAGCCACCAGTTTCTCCCCGCTTTCCCGCATGGTTCGGGCAATTTGGGTAAAGTCACCTTTCTCCCATAGTATTTGGTTCGGATTCATCTGTTGTTTGGTTTAGAAGGTTAATACATACAAAAACTACAGCTTTTGTGGGTATTAGTCGCTGACAGCACCTCCGTGAACAACAGTCGCCCTGAAAAATAAGAACGAAGCACCGGCAGATCTCTGTAACGGTGGCTTCGGTCGGTTTTAACAACAGCGCGCACCCAACCAGGCTGGTCAGGTGCGCGCTGTTGTTAGGAAATCAAAAACGTTGATACGGCTTACCGGCTACCCGTTTTTTTGCGGGTGGTCGACTTCGTTGTCGCGGTCATCGACCCCTGCTTGCTGGTGCTGCCCTTCTGAGCACCTATGCTACCGGCTCCGTTAGATGGACCACCCGACGTAGCACCACCCTTAACGGATTGCTGCAGCCCACTGCTTGATCCGGGCTTTGTACTGTTCTTGCTCGAACTACCCGATTGGGCAAAACTGCCTGCCGAAGCCAGCGTGGTCAGCAGAGCTACCATCATTACTGCACTTTTCATACGTTGATCAGATTTTATGAAGCTATATGTATTTGTTGTTGATAACCGACTCGGGGGGCTGATGTTCAGGCTTCTTTTTCAGTGGTTATCCGGTTTCCGGCTGGGCTAAAAACAGAAAACCCGGCCACCTGGCCGGGTTTTCTGTTCCATCGATGTGGTTTATTTACGGCATCAGTACCGTGTCGATAACGTGAATAACGCCGTTCGACTGGTTTACGTCAGCAATGGTAACGGTCGAGTTGCCCCCTTTGGCGTCGGTCAGTACCACGTTTTTGCCTCTCATCATGGCCGTCAGCGTACCGCCCGCAACCGTTGTCAGCGTAGCTTTGCCACCGCCATCTTTAATCTGTTTCATCAGATCGGCCGCGCTTACCTTACCCGGTACTACGTGGTAGGTCAGGATGCCGGTCAGCGTTTCTTTGCTTTCTGGCTTGACCAGCGTCTCAACGGTGCCTTTGGGTAGTTTGTCAAACGCCTTGTTGGTTGGCGCGAAGACCGTGAAGGGACCCGGACCCGACAGTGTTTCAACCAGCCCAGCCGCTTTAACAGCCGCTACCAGGGTTGTATGGTCTTTCGAGTTGACGGCATTCTCAATGATATTTTTCGATGGGTACATGGGCGCGCCACCTACCGTCACGGTTTTTTCCTGAGCAAACGAAACCTGACTTACCGCTACCAGCGCAGCCAGTGCGAAAAAGAATTTTAACGTTTTCATGCTGATAAATTGTGTCTTAAGTAAACTGATAGTGAAGTGTGATCGATCAACGGGAAGACATACGGTTTAACGGCATTGTTTAGATTTGACAGATAAAAAATTAGTTGGTAATAAATTGATAATCAGAAAATATGACTTAGTTGTGTGCGTATATATGCCCGCGTGCCGTTTCAAAAAAATACCCAGCTGCCCGGGGCGGCTGGGTACTGACGCTCGTCAGCGATGTGATTATGGAGTGGATAGAAATACTGTACAAAGGTGATGGTCTGACAAGCACGAGGCAAGGAGAAATCAACCCGAAACGGGCGTTGGAAAAGCCAGTGTTCAATACGGGGAATTTCCCGTATTTACGGGGTAAAAGGCCTATAAAATATTAATAATACATTGATGGTCAATGCTTTATTTTTGTTATCTTAGGCAAGCGATTGAACCGCATCACTTTTTATAGCTGTACAGTATAATTTGACGCAAAAATCAAAACCCCAAACCTATGCCCCTCCTTATTTCACACACACCCGCTAATCGATTCAGATTTGTAGAAGCCAGTTGCGAACTCGATCCGACCTCCAGCCAGGCCGAACCGGTCACTATAGGTGAATTACAAAAACAGGTGAAAAACTACATCGACTACATGGTAAAAGGTCGAAGTGTCGATCCCGACAATGTGTTTCTGGCCGCGACAGTACGTATCGACACCTTGCTGAAGATTATTGCCAGCAACCCGAATTGCGGTGGCATACGGATTTACCTGACTAAGGATACTGCCTTTAATTCGGGGGTCGAGAATGATATCTGGCCATTACTGGTGCCGGTAAGTCATCCAGACGCAGCCAATACGTATACGGATTTGATCAGTGATGACCAGGAGCCGTTAAAAAGCGGACTGGTTACGAATTTTTTGTGTAGAAATCCGCCCTGTCTGCGCCCGTATAAAGGCAGTAAGCTGTTGCCCGATGGGTATAAAGAATAAGAGCAATGAGCCACTCCGCCGGCGGAGTGGCTCATACTTTCAACAGACGATATGGAATGGCTACTTTTGGTGTCTACGCCCAATAAAATATACCTGGGTTTGCTGGCCACTAATGTTATAATCATACTCATAAATTTTACGCGGATAGACAATACGCTACGTCCGCTGTTATTGCTGGTCATCAGTAATTTACTGGTCGAGCTTTGGACTGATTATATCAAAGTAACTACCAACGGAAATAACCTATTCATCTATCATCTGTATGCACCTATAGAATACACCTGCCTGGGTGCCATTTTTTACCTTGCCTTACCATCCGAAAAGCATCGAAAGCGAATCATCGGCTCCATAATTGGGTACATTATTGTTGTCGTGATCAGTACTATTTTCTGGCAGTCGCCAGCTCATAACAACTCGATTACCTACATGATCGAGAGCGCATTGGTCATATACTGGTGCTTTATTTTTTTTCGAACACTGCTTGATCGGCAGGATCTGTACGTACCGGAACGTGATGGCCTGTTCTGGCTGTTTGTGGCTATCCTGATCTACTTTGCGGGTACTTTTTTTACCATTGGTCTGATCGATTATTTCATCATCAGCAATCAAAAACTGGCTACTTTTATATACTATGCCAGCTTTCCTTTTAACTACATACTGTATGTAACAATTGGGATAGTTTGTTTGCTCCCTTCTTCATTGCGGAACCATGAATAGCGAGTCAGCCAATGCAGTACTTGTTGCCTTTGTTGTAGGAAGTATTGTACTCGTGATCATGGCTTTGTTTAGCGCCAGCTTCATTATTTTTCACCGGCGTCGGCGTAGAGAAGTAATTCGTGAACGAAAAGAAATGCAGGAAAAATACCAGCGCGAATTATTACAGTCTCAACTAGAAATTCAGAACCAAACTCTTCAGCAGATTGCCGAAGAATTACACGATCATATCGGGCAGTTACTGACGGTAGCGGCCATGCGGCTGAACCAGCTCGAAGATGACAGTACAGATGCCGCGGTGCAGCAGTCGGTTCGGCAAACGCGCGACGTTGTCAGTACCATCATCACCGACGTGCGGGCGCTGGCAAAGACCCTGGACCACAGCACGGTTCAGCGGTTCGGGTTGCTGCCGAGTCTGTCGCTGGAGCTGGATCGTATTCAGCGAACGGGCCGCCTACAAACCCGGCTCATCGAATCGGGGGAGGTATATGCGCTGGGGGAGCAGGTCGATATTGTCCTGTTGCGAATGAGTCAGGAGTTGCTCAACAACGTATTGAAACATGCCCGCGCCCGTACCGTAACGGTGTTGGTCGATTATCAGCCTGATCGACTTACGCTTACGGTTGCCGATGATGGGCAGGGGTTCAGCCAGGACGATGTGGCAGCCCGCCCAATTAACGAGTCCGGGTCAGGCATGAGCAACCTGCACCGCCGGGCCGAATTACTCGGCGGCACGCTCAACGTTCAGAGCCGTTTGGGTGCCGGCACAACCGTTACCGTACATCTGCCGCGTAATTACACCCGGTAGGGGTCGGCGGGTATACCGTATAATACATTCATATTCATTTTGGTTGCTGTTTGCGGGCTTAGTTTAGTGGCTTGTTATATAACTATCTATATTTCAAGAAGATAATTATCCTCTCGTATACCCCATGCCAACTTCAATCGCCATTGCCGACGATCATCACCTGCTGGCCGAAGCGCTGGCTGATCTAATTCAAAAATTTGATCGCTACGAAGTGCTGTTCATTGCCGAAAACGGCCGTGATCTGCTAACCCGGCTCCAGCGGGGACCGCTGCCCGATATTGCGCTGGTCGATCTGAATATGCCCGAGATGGATGGCTTCGAAACGGCGGTGCAGCTCCGGCAGCTTTATCCATCGG
This sequence comes from Spirosoma lacussanchae, assembly GCF_005870035.1. GTDB lineage: Bacteria > Bacteroidota > Bacteroidia > Cytophagales > Spirosomataceae > Spirosoma > Spirosoma lacussanchae. Next base: position 607,531 of record NZ_SWJG01000001.1, read on the forward strand.
TGCGGGTTATGGCGCTCTCCATGACCGACCGGGAAGAACATATCGTGCGCATGCTCCGCAACGGGGCCCGCGGCTATTTGCTTAAAGGATGTCGATCAACGGAACTACGACAGGCGCTCGATGACGTGATGGAGAAAGGGTATTATTATTCCGATTTTCTGACCCACCGGCTGATTCGTAGCCTCAACACAACCGATCCCGTTACCAGCACGCCTATGTTCGGACTGAACAACCGGGAGTCCGATTTTTTGAAGCTGGCCTGTAGCGAGTTGACCTATAACGACATAGCCGATCGGATGTGCGTCAGCCCCCGTACGGTAGACGGCTATCGCGAAACAGTTTTTCAGAAAATGGGCGTTCGTACGCGGGTCGGGATGGTGATCGTTGCCGTCCGGTGTGGGCTCGTCGAGCTGTAAGGTGCTATATTTGCTTCATGCAATTGATTTTTCACCGGGTTGATCTCCGTCTGAAACATACGTTTACCATTGCCCACGATAGCCGCGATGTGCAACCGTCGCTGCTCGTCGAACTGCGCGATGGCGAGTTGAGTGGGTACGGGGAAGCGACCGCTACGCGCTACTACGGCATTACCATCGATGGGATGGTGGAGGCCATCGAACCGCTTCGCGATCGGATCGAAGCCTACGAACTAGCCGACCCGGCCGTGTTCTGGGCCGAGATGCAGCCGTATCTGGCCAGTAATCCCTTTGCGCTCTGCGCCCTCGACCAGGCTGCCTGGGATCTGTGGGCCAAGCGGCAGCAAAAGCCGCTCTATGCGTGCTGGAACCTCGACCCCTCACGAAGTCCGCTGACGAATTATACAATCGGGCTCGACACCCCCGACCGGATGGTGAGCAAGCTCCTGGAGTGGCCCTGGCCGTTGTATAAAGTTAAACTTGGCCGACCCGATACCGATCTGGACGTGATGCGGGCGCTCCGGGCCCATACCAGCGCCCGCTTTCGGGTCGACGCCAACTGCGGCTGGACTGCCGAACAAACACTGGCTTTTGCGCCCGAGCTGGCCGAGCTGGGGGTTGAGTTCATTGAACAGCCCCTCCCGGCCACCGACTGGAGCGGAGCCCGGCAACTCGCCGAGCAGTCACCCCTGCCGATCATTGCCGACGAGAGCTGCATCGTAGAAAGTGACGTAGCCCGTTGCGCTGGTTATTTTCATGGGGTCAATATCAAGCTGACCAAGTGCGGGGGCCTGACGCCCGCCCGGCGAATGATTGCTACCGCCCGTTCGCTGGGGTTACGCGTGATGGTCGGCTGCATGACCGAGTCGAGTGTGGGCATTTCAGCCATTGCCCAGCTGCTGCCGCTGCTCGACTACGCCGACCTGGACGGGTCGCTGCTCATTGCCAACGATCCCGCTACGGGGGTTACCTTTAACAACGGCCGGGTTATCTACGCCAGCGAAAACGGCACCGGCGCCCGGCTGATGCTTTAACCAACGAACGAGTGAGTCAACAACCCATCCATCCGTTTACCATCGATCAGTTACCGGGCCGTACCATCCGGCATGGCAAACAGGACTATCTGTTTTTTAGCGGCACGGCTTATCTGGGTATGCCACAGCACCCCGGCTTTCAGCAGCTGCTGACCAACGCCATCGGTCGTTACGGCACGGCGTTCGGCAGCTCCCGCAACGGTAATCTGCAACTGGGCATCTACGACGAAGCCGAAGCCCGGCTGGCCAGTTGGTCGGGTGCCGAAGCGGCCCTGACGGTATCGTCGGGTATGATGGCTGGTCAGGTCGTTGTGCAATACCTGCGGGCGCAGCAGGCTTGCTTCATCTATGGCCCGCAGGCCCACCCGGCGCTCTGGCACGATCCGGCAGTGGCGCTGCCTGGTCTGCCGTTCAGCGATTGGGTGGCCCAACTGCCCGACCAGGTGCGGGCGTTGCCGCCTGGTCCCGTCGCCATCCTGCTGAATGCGCTTGATGCGGCCCATTCCGGCTATTACCCGTTCGACTGGGTCGATGCGTTGCCAACAGATCGGGACATTACGCTGTTGGTTGATGATTCGCACGGGATCGGTATTCTCAACGACCTGCCCCGCGCCAATGGTTTGCCCGGTCCCGGCTGGGGCATAGGGCCGAAGATTCCGCGCCCGGGCTCGGTTCGCCTGCTGATAACGGCTTCGCTGGCAAAAGCAATGGGCGTGCCAGGGGGCGTGGTGCTGGGTAATACCGACGTACTGGATGAACTGCGCAAAACCGCTTTTTTCGGGGCCTGTTCGCCCATGCCGCCCGCCTACATGGATGTACTGACCCGAGCCGATGCGCTCTATGCCGACCAGCGGGCCAAACTGCGCGAGAACATAACCCTGGCCGAAGCCCTGCTCGACCGGACCGGCCTGTTTCAGCATGCCAAAGGATTTCCGGTATTTTTTACGGAGCAGAACGACTTGTACCCCTTTCTGCTGGAGCGCGGTATTTTTATCTATTCCTTCGCGTACCCTACGCCTGCCGATAATCCTAACACACGGGTCATTATCAGTGCCTTTCATACCTTCGATGATATTCAGGCCCTGGCCCGCGCCGTCTACGACTTTACCCTCGGAAGTAGTATTGCGTGAACGCCCGGCGCACCAATACGCTTGTTATTTCAGCCCTAGCAGAAAGGAAATACTCTCGGGCACCTGTTGCATGGAGCGCGATGATTCGTCTTCGATAAAGAAGTATTTGACGCCCGATTTTTTAGCCTGCTTCATGATGTCGGCGATGCCCACGTCGCCTGTGCCGAGGGTTACGTTCGACTCTACGTCGGCGTGGCCGCTCATGCTGTCGGGGGTGCCGGGCTTGCGGTCTTTGAGGTGCATCAGCGGAAACCGTTTGGGGTACTTCTGCAGGAGGGCTACCGGATTGTAGCCCGGCGACTTAACCCAGTACACATCCATCTCGAAGTTTACGGCCTTCGGGTCGAAATTCTCGGCCAGGTAGTCGAAGAAGGTGCCGTCCTGATACGTCTGAAATTCGTAGCCATGGGTATGGTAGCACAGCTGAATACCGTTGTCGGCCAGCAACCGACCGGCGGTGTTGAAGACGTCGATAGCCCGGTCGGCATCCTGAATCATGAACGTATCGCCCGGATGCGGTATCCAGGCGCAGACCACGTATTTGGCTCCCAGAGCTTTGGCTTCGGCCAGCACTTTCGGTACGTTATTGTCGAGGTCTTCGAAGCTGGCTCCGGTGCTGATGGCTTTGATGTCGTTCCGGTCGAGCAGCTGGCGGAAGTCGGTCAGACTCAATCCGTAGGTGCCGGCAATTTCGGCCTGTCGGAATCCCATCTGCTTTACTTTGGCCATAGTGCCCGGCACGTCTTTGGCAAACTGATCCCGGAAACTGTACAGCTGAATACCGACGGGGGCGGCTTTCTGCGCCAGGGTGGCAAAGCTGCTTACTAACAGCGCGACAAGGATGATTCGGTTCATGGTTGGCTGATTATACGATACGGCGTACAGGCTGGCCGGTCCGGCTTAGGAACCAGACCGACTAGCTGCATGGCATAAGCCGCAACTACTATACTTTCTACCGATTTGTTTGCGTGGTGAAGGTGCTTTCGAAAATCTTGTCGGCATTGCCAGCCTCGAAGCCTTCGCGCCGGTGCTCCCGCCCGATCTGATCAGGCGAAAGGTGGGTGAACGAGGGAAGTACGCGCCGTTCGGCAAATTCTACGTATGAACCGGCAATCCGGAACACATCGCCCCCGGCAAACTCCGCTTCGATGAGCTGAGCCACCGTTGAGGCCTGCCGAAGCGCCCCGTCCGGGCTGACTTTAATGGTGCCACCCGCCGAGTTGAGCCGGAGCCCTTTGGCCTGGAGAAAGGCAACGAACTCGTCGATAGTATTGTAGCCTTTTTTGAGGTTATGAACGCTGATGGTGAAGTGATTGAGGTAGTATCGGTTGTAGATGACCCAGGCTGCGTATTCGCTCTCGGCCAGCAGCGTCTGGTAATCGGATAGGGTAGGGGTTTGCCAGAGCGGCCGGTGCAGAAAGGCATCGACAGCCGCAGCATCGTCGAGATCGAGCGCATCGACCGGGTCGCTGGTAACGGTGTCGGTATACCGATGAATGATACGCTGGGCCTCGGCCGACAGTTCATGCACGCGCAGTTCGCTGACGAAGATACGGGGCAGGTTGGCGTTGGTACCAGCGGGCGGACTGTACCAGTAGGCCGTCAGTTTTTTCTCGGTGAAGTCGTAACGATCCCGTTTTTCGTAGCCGTAGTGGGTAAAGATCTTCTCAAATGATGCCAGCCCCAAATGCGGAACCCCCATGGTTCGGAAGGCAATATGGTCATTCTCGATTTCCTCGGCCGACGCGATGATGCCGTCTTCAACCATAGCATCGATGATGGTTTGTACATCGGGTACGCGTTCGCTGTATCGGCGCATCAGCCCCTGCAATACGCCGTCGAGGGTGTTGGTTATGTTGGGTGAAGTGGTCATAATCAATAGGGTTTACTGTCGGTTCGGTCCGAGTCGGGCCTGGCCAAATATAAGCCTGAATAACCAAAAATACGGTTAATCGATCGAACGCTGCACTTCCCCAGCGGTATAAACGCGGCTCTTCTCGGTAACCCTATCTTCACCATGGCCCGTGGGGATCGGGGCGCCGACCGCACGGACCACGGTGACCATACGGACCACACATTGTACTGCGCCAGCCAGGAAAATCTTTCGACGAATCATGAAGGGTTGGGGCGCCACTGAGTCCGGGCCAGCAGGACATCGCGGCCTGAACTGGCCTGAACGATACGGTGAAGGTAGGCGTCGGCTGTGTCGGGCGTCGACTGAATAAGCAGCTGATCCTGCCAGTGGCTTTCTGTTCGGTACACCACATCGAGTTCAGCCAGGGCTGCCGTTTCCAGCGTCTGTTGGTCTGTCGCTTCGAGCAGCCATTGGATGTAGGCTACGTTGTTGACGTGTTGGTTCTGGTCGATGCTGAACCAGCCAACCGGTACATCGGTCTGCCGGGTGGGTTCCCAGGTCTGGTTCTGAAACGGCGGCTTGAGGGGTAGCGTGGGCAGCGGCTCGATGTCGGCAGGCGGGGTGAGTGTCCGGATGAAACCCGGCAGCGGCACCATAGTCCGTTTGTCCATATCGAAAACCAGCCAGGTACTACCGGCCTCGGCCAGCAGCGAGCCGTCTTCGGCCAGTACCCGAAAATCGCGGTGGATAAAGTACTTCTCTACGAATGTTGGATACGTAACCACCCGTACCGACTGGCCATAAAGCGGATAGTGGTGCATCCGGAGCCGAAAGCGCATGAGCATCCAGCCCAGCGGAGAGCGGTCCAGATCCCGGCGGGCCAGCTCGTCGATACCGATTCCATAGGCGATGGCGTTGCGGTTGGCCGACTCCTGCATCCAGTTCATAAGCGTCGGAATGCTGATGCGGCCCAGCGCGTCGCATTCGTAACCGCGCAGGTCGTAGGTATCAGATTGAATAGCAGACATAGAGCAAAGATAGCTGCACCAGGCTGCCAGAGCCACTAATCGCGTATAGCCTACAGTTACCGATGTGTTAATTTACGTCTATGTAGTAAATCAGCCCCGAACGCCGTGTATCTTTACAAAACATTTTTTCGAAAAGCGATTAAAACCATATAGTAAGCTATTCCTCAAAAAATCTATTCATTCATTAGACGATTGGCCCGATTTTGGCCGTTTGAAAGAAGTACGTACCGTACGATATCCTTTTTGAACCGCTTAGTACCCCAATGGTGAACCCTTACTTTGTTCACAACTTTACTGTCAGCACCCGTTTCTTGACCGCTAGCCACCTTCTGTTCGTTTCGCGCGAATGGATTTTGCTGGTGTTTTGTCTGGTGCTGGGTATGGGAACAATCTTCGGGCAGGATCAGCCAGCGGCAGCGCCCGCTCGTCGGGGGGCTGCCGGCCGACGGCAGCAACAGGCCGCTGCCGACTCGGCGCGGGCCGATGCGCGCCGACGGGCCATTGCCCGGGCCGACTCTATCAAACAGGCCGTACAGAACCGGACCGATAGTATACGGGCGGCCCGTTCGGCCAACCGCCGGCCAACCATCAACTGGCCCGACCGCCGGGCTACCCGCTTCTCGGAGCGGCCTTCCAAATCGCCTTTCATTCTTCGTGATCCCAAAGGGGTATCGACCGATTTTCGGCTGAGTCCCGACGGGCGCGTGGCCGTTACCGAACGCGTACAGACGGGTGTCTCGCTTTCGGGAGCGCCTGCGCCCAATTCGGTGCAGGGCCGTACGGATGGGGTCACCGCGCCGGGTATATCGACGCCTTCATCGGCCACTACGACGCCGGGTGTGGGCGTGCCGGGGCTGGCGCTGCCCCCGTCGCAGTATGGCTTACCCTACCGCCCCGCCGAAACAATTCCGTTTTCGACGTATAACCAGCTTCAGAACCAGCGGGTCGAGCAAAGCATCTGGCGCGAATACGGCGCCCGGCGCGATGGCCAAAGCGCGCTGAGTGGGCGTGGACTGGTGCCCAAACTCGAACTGCCGCCCATCATCGATCGCCTGTTTGGCGGGAGCCAGATCGATTTTAAGCCGAACGGCTTCGTCACGCTCGATTTTGGCTATCTGTACCAGTTTATCGATAACCCCGTCTTGCCGGTTCGACAGCGCCGGAACGGAAACTTCCTGTTCAACGAGCAGATCAGTATTAACTTCAACGGCAAGATCGGGGAGAAGCTGGGCGTGATGGCCAACTTCGATACCAAAGCCAGCTTCAATTTCGAGAATGCGCTGAAGGTCAACTACCGGCCCGGCGGAAGTCTGCCCGGTATCGGAACGGGGCAGGGCCTTCCCGGTATGCCCAGTCTGCCCGGTATGCCCAGCCTGCCCAATGCGCCTACCTTACCCGGTGTGCCAGGCGTTACCGGTCAGGCGCCGGGTTTGCCCGCTTTTCAGCCGCAGAACGAAAGTATCCTGCAGGGGCTTGAGGTGGGTAATATCAGCTGGGCCGTCAACAGCCAGCTAATTCCGGGGGTGCAGAACCTGTTTGGTATCAAAAGCCAGCTCCGGTTTGGTAAGCTGAACGCTACGGTGGTCGCTTCGCAGCAGCGGTCGCGAAAGAGCGAGATCGTTCTGCGGGGCGGTACCTCGAACCGGCCGTTCGAACTGCGGGCCGATCAGTACGATGAGAACCGACACTTCTTTCTGTCGCAGTTTTTCCGATCCAACTACGAAGCTTCGCTCAGAACCCTGCCGCAGGTAACCTCGGGCGTCAATGTAACACGGGTAGAGGTGTACGTCACCAACCGGACCAATACCACCGAGACGCTGCGAAACATTGTTGGCTTTCAGGACCTGGGCGAAGGCAACCCCTACAGCCAGAACAACCCCAACCTGCAACCGTTTTCCCGCAACACCCGCACCCCGTCCGACAACCGCGCCAATGGTCTGTTTGACCGGCTCACGAGTAACGCCAGCAACCGGCTCCGGCAGGTTGACCAGACCAACGAAGCACTCGTCACAGATTATCAGCTTACTAAAGGTACCGATTTCGACTTGCTGCGGGGTGCTAAACGCCTGACCGACCGGGAGTTTAAACTGCAGCCCGAACTGGGGTATATCTCGCTCGTGACGCCCCTGCGCAACGATGAGATTCTGGCGGTATCCTACGAATATACCTATCAGGGCCGACGCTATAAAGTGGGTGAACTGACCGAAGACTACCAGGCCCGGCGCAATGACGAAGTGCTGGTACTGAAGCTGCTGAAGTCGGCCACGCTGCGCAACAATCTTCAGTTGCCGATGTGGAACCTGATGATGAAAAACATCTATTCCCTTAACAATGCCCAGATTAGCCGACAGGGCTTTCAGCTGCGGATTGTTTACAAAGACGATGTTACCGGTATCGACAACCCGAACCTGCAGGAAGGTCGGCGCCTGCAGAACCGGCCGCTGGTACAGGTATTCAATATGGATCGGCTCAACCAGCAACTCGACGCCCAGCCCGACGGTAACTTCGATTACGTGGAGAACATTACGGTCGATCCGCGCTATGGCAAAATCATATTCCCGGTCCTGGAACCGTTCGGGTCGTTCCTGAGCCGCCAGTTCGACCCCGACGAAGACAACCTGCGCTCCAAATACGTTTTCGATCAGCTGTATCGGACAACCCTGGCCGATGCCCAGCAGCTGGCCGACCGGAATAAGTTCTTCCTGCGCGGTTCGTTTCAGTCGGGCAATGGGGCCGAAGTTCAGCTGCCCTATGGCGTCAACGAGCAGTCGGTACAGGTAACGGCGGGTGGCGTGCCGATGATGCCGGGGGCCGATTATGTCTTCGAGAGCCAGACGGGGCGCCTGCGGATCATTAATGAGAGCGTGACCAACTCGGGCCGCGAAATCCGCATTAGCTTCGAGCAGCCCGACCTGTTCCAGAACCAGATCCGAACGCTGATCGGTACGCGGCTGGATTACCTGCTCACCCCCGATATCAACTTCGGACTGACGGCCATGCACATGCGCGAAACCCCCGCCGGTTTCCTGACCCGCGTGGCCATTGGCAACGAACCGGTCAACAACTCCATTCTGGGATTGCACGCCAACTACCGCAAAGACTCGCCCGGCCTGACGCGCCTGCTCGATGGCCTGCCGCTGGTGCAGACCAAAGAAATGTCGACCATTCAGGCCAGTGCCGAAGTAGCGCAGCTGTTTCCGGGGACCAACCCCCGCGCCCGGGGCGATAGCTATCTCGACGATTTCGAAGCCGCCCGAACCATTTTCGACCTGACCCGCCAACCCACCCGCTGGCGGCTGGGGGCTACCCCGCAGCAGTTTCCGCAGGGATCGTTCCAGAATCCGCTGGAATCGGCTTATAACCGCGCCCGTATCTCGGTCTATTCCGTAGACCCGAGTTTGTACACGCCCGGTTTGCAGGGCGCCGTGTCGAACGTCGACCCCGATGAGGTGAAGAACTACGTATACGAGCGGTACTTCCTGCCCACCGATCTGTTTCCGGGTCGGTCGCCCCGGCCGGTGCAGCTGCCCGAGAGCATTCTGGACGTAGCGTACTTTCCCAGCGAGCGGGGTATGTACAACTATAACCCGAACCTGAAACCCGACGGAACGCTCAACAACGATCCCCGGCGCAACTTCGGCGCTGTAACGCGGGCTATTGCCTCGGACAACGACTTCGACAATGCCAACGTTGAGAACCTCACGTTCTGGCTCATGGACCCGTTCGTAAAGGGAGAAAGCGGAAAAGTAAGGGGCAATGCTGACGATAGTAAAAACCAGCCCAACAGCACGGGCGGCCGGCTGGTCTTCAACCTCGGCGATATTTCGGAAGATGTCGTTAAGGATAGCCGCTATACGTTTGAGAACGGTTTCCCGGCCAACGGTAGCCTGGACAGCACCCGCAACGGCACCGTAGAGCCAACCCCCTGGGGTCGGGCACCCAAGCAGCAATTTGTGACCAATGCGTTCCAGAGTGGTGGTCGCGACAACCAGGACATCGGTCTCGACGGCCTGACCAGCCGCCCCAACTCAACTCCCGGTGTGGTGTCGGAGCAGCAGTTCTTCAAAAGCTACCTCGATACGGTGCTGCCGCGGATTACTGACCCGGAGGCCCGCGCTTCCATCGAGCAGGACCCCTCGGGCGACGATTTCCGATTCTACCTGGGCGAAGAGGCCGACCGGCAGAAGTACATCGTGGCCCGGTACAAGCATTACATGGGTATGGAGAACAACTCGCCCGAGAATACCTCCACCAACCAGTTTCTGACCCCCGCGTCGTCGACCCTGCCCGATATCGAAGACCTCAACGCCGATAATACCATCAACGATAACGAAGCCTATTACGAATATGAAGTGAATCTGCGGCCCGACCAGCTCGAGGTAGGGCGAGGCTATATTGTCGACAAGGTGACGGTGCCGACCGATGTGGCTGGTACGGTTACCTGGTATCAGTTTCGGATTCCGATTCGCGAGTATCTGCGGAAGGTGGGTAACATCAACGGCTTCAAATCGATCCGGTTTGCGCGGATGTACCTGACTGATTTTGACCAGCCGGTTGTGCTTCGGTTTGCACAGCTGCAGATGGAAGCCAATCAGTACCGCAAATACCTGGGCGATCTGAACCAGCGTGGCCTGCAGGAGGTACCCGAACCCTACGACGCCAACTTTACCGTCTCGACGGTGAACGTAGAAGAAAATAGCAGCGCTCTGGCTACGCAGGCAGGGGGCAACAAATACGTGTACTCGGTGCCGCCGGGCTACCAGCGCGACCGCGACTATACGCAGGTGAACACCGTTGAACTGAACGAGCAGTCGATGCGGCTGAGCGTAACCAACCTCCGCGACGGCGATTCGCGCGGGGCGTTCCGGAACGTGAATTTCGACCTGCTGTTCCGTAAGCAGCTCAAGATGTTCATTCACATGCACGGCGACAGAAAGGAGGATGTGGATGGACAGGTGTCGGCCTTCGTCCGGCTCGGCACCGATTATACCGACAACTATTACGAGATCGAGATTCCCCGCCTGCAGGCAACGCCCGAAGGCCTTTGGGGCCCCGACATAGTATGGCCATCCGCTAACGAACTTGATATCGCGCTGGAAGAGCTGACCAACCTGAAAACGGAGCGGAACCGCCAGCTTACCCGCCGAACCTCCTTACCCTTCACCCTGCCTTCGTCGACGGGGCGGTACATACTGACGGTGGTCGGCAACCCAGACCTGAGTTCCGTACAGTCGGTAATGATCGGGGTGCGCAACCCCCGCCAGGCCGGCGATGGCGAAGGGGCCAAAACGTTTACGATCTGGGTTAACGAACTGCGCGCCAACGGCTACGACCAGCAGGCGGGTATGGCGGCCATTGGTTCTGTAAATATGAAGCTGGCCGATCTGGCCACAGTGACGGCATCGGGCCGGATTACCACCTTTGGCTTTGGCGGTGTGCAGACGCGCATTGGCGAACGGGCCCGCGAGACAACCAAGGAGTTTGGCCTTTCATCGGCCGTTTCGGTCGATAAGTTTCTGCCCGCCAACTGGGGGCTGCGTATTCCGATGTACGTTAACTACGACTACCGGAACGTAGACCCGCACTTCGATCCGCTCGATCCCGACGTGCCGCTAGACAATTCGCTCTCGACCCTGCCCGAAGGCCTGGTGCGCGATAACTACCGACGCATGGTGCAGGACAATACCACCCGTCGCGGGCTAAACTTCTCGAACGTCAGAAAGGTAAAGACCAACCCAAACGCCAAAACGCACTTCTGGGATGTCGAGAACTTTGCGTTTACCTACGCCTTCAACGATACCAAGCGCAGCAACATTCTGACCGACGAGTTTCTGCAGCGGCAGCAGCGGGGTGGTATCGCCTACACCTTTAGCGGGCAGCCAAAAGCATTTGAGCCGTTCCGCAACAAAGCCAGTTTCGAAGCGCCCTACCTGCGGTGGCTCAAGGATTTTAACCTGACGCTGCTGCCGTCGCTGGTCAGTATCCGTTCCGATCTGGACCGTAGTTTCGTGAAAACCCAGCTGCGCTCGTCCGACCTGACCACAAACGGGATTCCGGCTCAGTTTGAGAAGTATTTCCTGTTCAACCGCTATTACGACCTGACCTGGAACCTGACCCGAAGTCTGGTGCTGACCTACCGGTCGCAGGCCAACTCGATCATCGACGAACCCGCGGGCGATATAAACAGCCAGGCCAAACGCGACTCGATCATCAATAGCCTCAAACGACTGGGCCGACTGAAGAATTTTGTGCAGGACATCCGCGCCACCTACCGGCTGCCACTGGACAAAATTCCGCTGCTCGACTGGATTGCGGCCGATGCCGTATATGGGGTAGGGTATCAGTTTCAGGCCAATTCGTTCGGCATTGCCGATACGCTGGGTGTGCCGTTTGGTAACGTCGTCAGAAACAACCGCGAGCGGGGCATTACGGGACGGGTCGATCTGATTCGGCTCTATAACAAAATACGCTATCTGCGTTTTGCCAACACGCCGGCGCCGGTGCGGAAGAACTTTGCCCGTAACCCCGGTGATATTGAAGAGATTCAGCGGAGCGAGAGCCGGGTGCTCAAGAATTTCACGCGGGCGCTGCTGACCGTGCGGGGGATCAATTTTCAGTACACGGTGCAGGAGTCGACCATCCTGCCGGGCTTTTTGCCAACGCCCAGGTACTTCGGCGTCGACGAAAACAACGCGCCGGGACTGGGTTTCGTACTGGGCAGTCAGGACAGGTCCATTCAGTACCGGGCGGCCGAACGCGGCTGGCTGGCCCCGAGTACGGTGCAGAATACGGCATTCCAGCAGAACCTGACCAAAAAATTCAACGCCCGCACCACGCTCGAGCCGTTCAGGGATTTCCGGATGCAGGTAGAGTGGCGACTGGACCGGACCGACGCGTACCAGGAGTTTTTCCGGCCGGGCTCGCAAGGTGGTCCTTTCGAAACCCAGTCGCCGGTGCGTAACGGACAGTTTTCGATGTCGTTCTGGTCGTTCCGGACAGCTTTCATCGGGCTGCGGGGCGACAATACATCACCCATCTTCGACCGCTTCGAAAGCTACCGGCAGTACTTCATCGATAAGCTGACCCAGGCGAATCCGGACCGGCAGGGCATCTATACGGCTACTTCGCAGGATGTGCTGATTCCGGCCTTCTTCGCGGCTTATAGCGGACAGCCGATCGAGAAAGCAAAGCTGTCGCCGTTCTATAGTTTCCCGCTGCCTAACTGGCGGATCGACTACAACGGCCTGTCGGGGCTCGACTTTATCCGGAAGCGGTTCAGCGCCTTCACCATCACGCACAGCTACACCTCCAACTACAGCGTGGGTAACTTTATCTCCAACCTGGAGTACGGAGCCGCCTTCGTGAATCTGGCCGTACAGGGTTACCCGTTAGGGGCCGCGGTGAACCAGCTGGGCCAGTACGTACCGGTATTTGCCATGAGTACCATCACCATGTCGGAGAAATTTGCGCCGATGATTGGGGTGCAGTTTCAGACCAAAAGCCGGATCAGCGGCCGACTCGAATACAACCAGAGCCGCGATATTGCGCTGAACCTGTCCAATATTCAGGTTGCTGAGCTGAGTAATAAAGACCTGACGGCCTCCATTGGCTTCACGCGGCAGAACATCCGGATTCCATTCCGGATTAACGGGGCCTACAAACGCCTGAAAAACGATCTGACGTTCTCGGCCAACCTGACCCTGCGCGACACCCGGGCTATCCAGCGCAAAATCGACGCGGAGCAGATTCTGACGGCGGGTAATGTTAACTTCCAGCTGCGGCCACAGGTCAGCTATATCGTTAGCCGACGACTGAACGTCAACTTCTATTTCGACCGGACGTTCAACGACCCGCTTGTTTCGAACTCGTTCCGGCGGGCCACTACGTCGGGTGGGGTACAGGTTAAGTTCAATCTGGCCGAATAGGGTAGCTCATTTGTGCCCTGCCGTGAACGAGCAATCAGATGGAAGATGCGGTATAGTAAATATACTTAAGTAGTGGTGTCTGTAAAATGAGGTAAAAGTTTGGTAATTAGAGGCCTGTTACCAAACCCACCGCAACATGATACGACATGCTATTCTGCCGGCCTTACTGGCCGTTCTTGTTACCGCCTGCTGCCTGTTCAAACCCCGCCCCGTTCCGATCACCACCGATGCCTGGTTCTTTGCCAATGGTACCGCCAATGTAGGTTTTTCGACCAACGATCTGCTGGCGAATGCCGATGAAGACCTATACGTATGCGGGACCTTGTTTGGTAATACATCGTTCTGCGGCCAGCGTCAGGATGCTGGGGCTCATTTTCACGGCGCTATCGCTCGCTTTCGGCCCGATCGGAGCTGCCTGTGGTTCAATCAGTTCACCGTAAAGAATACCAGCAGCAGCGACGACCGGTGTTTCCTAAATAAAATAACACTCGATCAGACTGGCAACGTGTTGGTATGTGGTGGTTTCTACGGCTCGCTGACGTACCAGACCCGGCCGGTATTTCCCTACGATAGTGTATTCCGGAGTTTTGTAGCGAAGCTGGATAAAAACGGGAGCCTGATCTGGGCGAAAGAGTTTCGGCGTACGGCTAGCCTGATGCTGACCCAGCTACTGGCGTTGCCAACGGGTAACTTTGTAGCACTGGGGCAGAATAAAAAACGCGACGGCAGCAACTCGGGTGCCGACGATACGTACCTGCTTGCTTTCAACGCCAACGGGACGATGTTATGGCAAAAACAGATCGATACAGAGCTGTTCGACAATCCCGATGACCTGAAATTAAGCCGACATAATACGTTCTACTCGCTGACGGTTGGCGGCCAGCGCTTTACGGATCGGAACGTCGTTCTGATCAAAGAATGGGACTTTTCGGGCAACGAAGTATGGTCGTTTGAGCAGGTTACCGGATTTCTGCAACCAAAAGGGTATCTAGCCGTTGATCAGCAGGATAATCTCTGGTTCGGTACGTCTTTCACGACCGAGCGGGTGCCGTTTATCTTTGGCCGCGATACGCTCCGCAGCAGCCGGAAAGACGATGTATACCTGACCCGTTTCCGGAACCAAACCCCCGATTACTCGACCGTTTTGTCGGGCAACGATACCGACTACCTGACGGGCCTGTTCGACGAGACCGATGGCACGATGGCGCTGACCCTGAATCACGGGCCTAACCTGACAGCGTTCGGAAAGACCTATACCGTTAGCACACCCTATGGCTTTACGCGGTTGCTGTTCAACCCCCAGAAGCCGACCGAGTCGAGTGCATCAAGCTATGGCGTGTCGTTTGACAGTCCCGTTTTTCCGCGCAATTCGCAAATCAAAGCCCGCGCCGTTCGCAACGGGAACGAATACATGGCCGGTTTACTAAGCGGTACGCTGCGGGTCGGTACCGATACGCTCAGCACGAAAGCAGTGTGGGGCGGTTTCGTTATTGCTAACCGCCGGAAAAAATAAATCGCCCTGGTTTAGGCCCTTCCTACAGGCCAACGGCTTCAGCAGGCACAGCACCGACCGCAGCCGCAGCTAGCGGCTTACGGTTTGTAGCACCTGCTGAAGCCGCTCATAGCTGCCCGGTCCTTCCAGGTAGGCAGCCACATTGCCGGCCCTGTCGATGACGACGAATGAGGGCGTTGACAGTACGTTGTATCGTTTGTGAAAGCCGTACGAATTGGGTATAGGAATAAAGGGTAAGGTCTGGGTTGCCAGTATGGCTTCTAACTCCTCTTTCGAATCGTTCACAACGCCGAGAACGAGAGGGTCTGTCTCGGACTGATAAGGGCGTAGTGTCTGCGCGAGTTTTTTGCTCTGGTCTGCACTCCAGAATGGCTTGCGCAGACTGACCCAGAAGCTCAGGATGACCACGCGACTCTTCAGGTCGGCAGATCGGTACACGTTGCCATCGATACCTTTCATGATAAACGCAGAAATAGGCTCCCCAACTTTGGGCTGCTGCGCAGGATCGCGCATGTTGAGCTGACCGGTGGCTCGCTCGTCGGCCGTTTTTAGCCGGATTTTGTAGGCGCTGAATTCGCCGTATTCATCAGGCATCGGCTCCAGATAATAGGCGTTCGCATCACGTTTCATCAGGGCCATATACTCAGTATAAGAGATCGGTTTTCCGGTTGTCTGGTCAAGAATACGGGTGTTTTCATCGATACGCCCGCGTTGCTCAATGGCGCCTGTCTGCCGCTGAATAATCGGTTGCGCTATTGACGTCAGGTGAGAAAGGAGGGTGGTAAATACCAGGAGAAGTACAGACAGCCAGCGCATAAATGGTGCGAAGTGGGTTCAGAAGTGTGGATTCTGGTAGATACCAGTTTTAGCTAAAGCCTTATTTTGTAAAGTAAATATATAACGAACGGGTGAGATAGTTTTACAATGTTGGGCATACATACACCAGCAGAAGGAATTCTTGTAAAGAATACTAAAATGAAGGGTCTTGTTGCAACGAATGACGCGTAAAGAACCGTTGTCAGACCAAACGTCGGTAGACTGGTATGGCACGATCTGGCCTGGCGGTTGGTAATGAAGCAGAGAGAAGGTCCGGCAACTCACCCGCTGCATAGGGGTTTCGGTTGGCTGACCGGTCGACAAGGCGAGTCTGCGTTTGTGCCGGACTAACCGACTGTTACCAACTCTGTTTTGCCCCCTTTTCCGGAACATAGATCGTTCAAAACCGTTTCTTATTTAAAAGCAAGTACCCATTGATTCACTCGAAACTAATAGCGGGCTTGGTGCTCGGGCTGCTTACGGCAATACCGCTTATAGCCCAGCAGCGCGTTCC
This sequence comes from Spirosoma lacussanchae, assembly GCF_005870035.1. GTDB lineage: Bacteria > Bacteroidota > Bacteroidia > Cytophagales > Spirosomataceae > Spirosoma > Spirosoma lacussanchae. The sequence goes on from NZ_SWJG01000001.1 coordinate 623,762, forward strand.
TAAAATAGCCCAGCGGGGTGTTGGCCGGTTCATCTACAATACGCTCAACGATACCTCTTCGGCGGCTTCGTCGAAGATACTGGCTTTTCCGACGGCGGGCTTTTCGCCGGAGACCAGCCTGGAGCTTGGGGTGCGGGTTTTCTCGCTGTATTATGCCAAAAACGATACCCTCGTAAACCGCCTGAGCGAACTCGTCCTGTACGGATTCGTGACCTTGCGGGGGCAGTTTGGCGCGCAGCTCGAAAACGCCATTTATTCCGATAAGAACACCTATTACCTGCTGGGACGGGCCCGGTACCAGCAGTTTCCGCTGCTGTATTACGGCATCGGACCCGATACCGATCCTAACGACCCTGCCCTGGTGAACTCAAGCTATGTACAGATCAGGCAGCGTGGTATGCGCCGGATCATAGAAAACTGGTACGCCGGCGTCGAGGTCGATTTTCAAAACCTGCAGCGGGTATCGTTCGAGCGGGTCGACCCTGGTTCGTTCGAACTGCCCGCGGGCGGCACCGGCTCGACCACCCTGGAGCTGGGGGGCACCCTGGTATACGATGACCGGCGAAACGTACTGAATGTGCGGAAAGGTGCTTTTTTTGAGGCTGCTGCGCTCCGTAGTGTTCCGGCCTTTGGCAGCAACTTCCGGTTTCAGCGGCTGCTCTTCGACGGGCGCCTGTACCGGCCGCTGGGTCGGCGAAACCGGGTGCTGGCGTTCCAGGCTACCGGCACGTTTATGAGTGGCAAGGTGCCATTCAATAACCTCGCCCTGCTGGGGGGCGAAAGTACCATGCGGGGCTATTACCTTGGCCGGTATCGCGATAAAAACCTGCTGGCGGCCCAGACCGAGCTGCGCTGGCTGCCGTTTGGCTTCAGCCGTCGCTGGGGCGGAACCCTGTTTGCAGCCATCGGCACCGTAGCGCCGACGCTCAGCCAAGTGCAGCTCGACCGGTTTCGGTGGGCGGCCGGGGGCGGGGTACGGTTCCTGTTCTTTCAAAAGAAAGATGTTTACCTCCGCGCCGACCTCGGGGTTACCCGCGAAGGCACGGGCCTGTACTTTTCGCTCGGCGAAGCATTTTAACGGCCATGAAGTGATAGGGCAGACCCAAAACAGAACTATAAACCAACAGTAACATGAACTACAATCAACTGGGAAACACGGGTGTGCTGGTGTCTGAACTTTGTCTGGGCACGATGACATTTGGCGGAAATGGCTACTGGCAGGCCATGGGCACCCTGCAGCAGGATGCCGTTAACGACATTGTCAAGACATCGTTCGATCAGGGAATCAACTTCATCGATACGGCCAATGTCTACTCCTTCGGCCAGTCGGAAACCCTGCTGGGACAGTCGATCAAAACGCTGGGACTGCCGCGTCACGAACTGATTATTGCTACCAAAGTGCGGGGGCGCATGGGCGAGGGCAAAAACCAGGTCGGGCTGGGGCGGCTACAGATCATGCAGCAACTCGACGATAGCCTGAAGCGATTGCAGGTCGATCATGTCGATCTGTATCAGATTCACGGATTTGATCCTATAACGCCCCTCGAAGAAACCATGCGTGGCCTCGAAGACGTAGTCCGGAGCGGCAAAGTGCGGTACATTGGCTGCTCGAACCTGGCGGCCTGGCAGGTCATGAAAGCCAACGGCATTGCCGACAAGTACGGCTGGACCAAGTTTATATCGACCCAGAACTACTACTCCATTGCCGGGCGCGACCTCGAAAACGAAATCGTACCCATGGTGCAGGATCAGCAGATGGCTATCCTGCCGTGGAGTCCGCTGGCGGGCGGTTTCCTGTCCGGGAAGTACACGCGTGATAACAAACCCGAAGGCGATTCGCGTCGACTGGGTTTTGATTTCCCGCCGGTAGACCAGGAACGGGCGTACGATATTATTGAGGTGATGCAGGCGATTGGCGCAGCCCACGGCGTTTCGGTAGCGCGAATTGCGCTGGCCTGGGTGCTGGCCAAACCGGGCGTAACGAGTGTTATTATCGGAGCTAAAAACACCGAGCAGCTCAACGATAATATTAGCGCTACCGAGGTGAGTCTGACCACCGAACAGCTCGAACAGCTCGACGCCGTCAGCGCGCGTCCCAAACCTTATCCGCAGTGGATGATTGCGCGGCAGGGCAACGACCGGCTCGGCGTTTTCAACCCCACTCAGTCGGCCGTGGCCAAATAGGGTGTTTGCAAATCCGGCACCCGCTACCGTATTTTGTGGCTATATAAATCATCACCCTCCGCATGAATTTCCCCGCAGAACTGAGTTACACACAAGATCACGAATGGGTTCGGATTGACGAGGACGGTACAGCCGTTATCGGAATTACAGATTTCGCGCAGCACGAACTGGGCGATATTGTTTTCGTCGACATTACGGCACTTGGTCAGTCGCTGAAGCAGGGTGACGTATTCGGATCGGTGGAAGCCGTTAAAACGGTATCGGATCTGTTTTTGCCGATCGATGGCGAAGTGCTGGAGCTGAATCCGGCCGTCGAAAAATCGCCCGAGCTGGTTAATACCGACCCGTATGGCGAAGGCTGGCTGATTCGGCTCAAACCCGTCGATGCCGGGCAGAAAGACAGTCTGCTGACGGTCGGCGCCTATCAGGAACTGGTTGGTGCCTGATTCCTTTTCTGGAACATGAACAAGGCTCCAACAGGCAACGCGCCCGTGGAGCCTTTTTTATAGCTTTTTTTTATCTCTCCCCGGCCCCTTCCGTTAAAACCGTACGGGGACATTGTATGCAACTTCTCATTCGTTCCGCCCGTGTTGTTGATGCAGCCTCGCCCTTTCACGGCCAGCTGCGCGATATTCAGATCGAAAACGGCCTGATTCGGCAAATCGGCGAAAACCTGGAGGCCCAGGACGGTGTACGTGTACTGGAAGCCGATAACCTGCACGTATCGACCGGCTGGGTCGACCTGCGCGTGCTGGCCCAGGACCCCGGTTTTGAGCATAAAGAAGACCTGACCAGCGTTTGTCGGGCGGCAGCCGTTGGTGGCTTCACCGACATTGCAGTACTGCCTAACACCCAGCCCGTCATGGATAGCAAAGGAACTTTGGGCTACGTTCGGCGCATGGCCGAGGGGCAGCCGGTGAGCGTTCATGTAATTGCCGCAATTACTAAAAAAGCAGCCGGCGAGGACTTCACCGACATGCTCGACCTGCACCATGCGGGAGCGGTTGCGTTTTCGGATGGGCATCATCCCTTGCAGAACCCGGATCTGCTCCTCAAGACCCTCCAATACCTGCAGCCCATAGACGGTTTACTCATGAACCGGCCCGAAGAAACCATGCTGACCCGGTTCGGGCAGATGCACGAAGGCATTCAGAGTACCCTGCTGGGCCTGAAAGGTATTCCGGCCCTGGCCGAAGAACTGATGATTGAGCGCGATTTGCGGCTGCTGGATTACGTAATGGCCACCGAACCCGCAACCGATGAGGCCGTGTCTCTGCCGCCTGTATTGCATTTCTCAACCATCTCAACGGCCCGGTCGGTGGAGCTGATCCGGCAGGCCAAGGCGCAGGGGGCACGCATCAGCTGCGACGTAGCCGCCCACCAGCTGCTGTTCGACGATTCGGCCCTGGCTGGTTTCGATACCAATCTGAAAGTGAACCCACCTTTCCGCTCGGCCGATGATGTAGCCGCTCTTTGGGCTGGCCTGGCCGACGGTACCATCGATGCCATTGTATCGGATCATACTCCGCAGGATGCGGAGAGCAAGAACCTGGAATTCGACCAGGCTGACTTTGGTATAATCGGCCTCGAAACGGCCGTAGTGTCGGTACTGTCGCAGCGGCAGGGCCTCTCGATCGAACAGATTATCGACAAGCTGACTACCCGGCCCCGGCAGATTCTGCGGCTTCAGCCCCTGCGGATCGACGAAGGGCAACCCGCCAGCCTGACGCTCTTTGACCCATCCGGTGCCTGGACGTACGACCAAACGCAGTCAAAATCAAGAAATTCGCCGTTCTTTGGGCATACCTTCGCCAGTCGGGTGGTTGGTATCGTTCATCAGGGTCTGTTTACCAAGGCCTGATCCATTCCATCTTATGAAAAGCATTCTCGCTTATTTCAGCCATCCGCTCCTGAAAATCCCGCTTCTGGCCGGACTGATGACGGGTGTGTTGTGCTTCCTGTATTTTCTGGCTTTGTACGCACTGGGGGTACCGGCGCTGGGCAACGTTCGGGTGCTGGATTACGGTATTCATATCATCATGCTGGTCGGAACGGTCTGGTACTACCGGAAAAATATCGGTCAGGGGCACATGCACCTCTGGGAAGGATTGACCATCGGTTACGTGCTGAATACGGCCGCTGCCCTGCTGACGGGCTGGCTGATCTACCTGTTCGTGAGCTACGTTGACCCGGCGGTATGGGTCGAGTACGTCGCCAATTCCAGAAAACTGCTGCTCGAAGGCAAGAAGCAGATTGTGGATCAGTTTGGCCCCGAAACGTTCAACGAACAGTGGGCTAAAGTAACGTCCATGCAACCCGGCGTCCTGCTGCCCGACGAGCTGACCAAGAAAACTGCGCTGGCGGTGCTGCCCGTGCTGATCATTTCGCTTATCTTCCGCAAACAGGACTATAGCGTTCTGAATCCTTAAACCATAACGTCATGACTGATCAACCATCACCCGCCCGCGTTGCCCTCAAATGGGGCGGCCTGCTCGGTATTGCCCTGATTCTGTATTCGCTCTTTCTGTTCTTAACCGATAACATCGGAAACACCGGACTGGGCGCTATCACGTACCTGTTAAGTATTGTTGGTATTACGCTGGCCATGCGCGATTTCAGAACGCTGAACGGCGGTTTCATGAGCTACGGCGAAGGGCTGAGCGTAGGCACGCTGACCGCGGCCGTATCGGGCTTGCTATCGAGCCTGTTTTCGGTTTTTTATACCACAGTGATCGATTCGGGCGTTATGGAGCGGATGATGGACCAGGCCCGCGAACGACTGGAAGACAGCGGCCTGTCTGACGATCAGATCGATCAGCAGATGGAGTTCATGCAAATGTTCCAGAGCCCCGGTTTAACGTTTGTTTTCGGGATTGTTGGGTCAATTGTGCTGGGTTTTATCCTGTCGTTGATCATTGCTGCCTTCATCCGCCGGAACAAGGCAAATCCGTTTGAGTAACCCGCCATGCTGGCCATATTTCGCAAGGAAATAAATCAATTTTTCTCGTCGCCGATCGCCTATATCATCATGGGCGTTTTTCTGGCGGCTACTGGCCTGCTGTTGTGGGTTTTTCCGGATACGAGTCTGCTCGAAAGCGGCTACGCTGACCTGGGTACGTTTTTCAACCTGACGCCCTACGTGATGCTGTTTATGGTACCGGCCATAACCATGCGCTCGATTGCCGACGAGGTGCGGGGCGGTACCCTGGAGTGGCTACTGACCAAACCGGTTAGCCGCTGGGGTGTTGTTGGCGGTAAATTCCTGGCGAGCTGGCTGCTGGTTGCGCTGACGTTACTCCCAACCTTGTTGTATTACGTAACGCTGTACCAGCTCGGGGCACCGGTAGGTAATATCGATTCGGCGGGCGTGTTCGGGTCGTATATCGGGTTGCTATTGCTGGGCGGAGTATTTGTAGCGGTAGGAGTATGGGCCTCGTCGCTTAACGATAACCAGGTCGTGGCGTTCGTGCTGGGCGTATTTTTCTGCTTCCTGCTGTACGTCGGCCTGTCGGCGCTGGCGGGGCTGTCGGTGTTGGGCGGCCTGTCCTATTATCTGTCTTATTTTGCGCTCGACGAACAGTACCGGGCCCTGGGTCGGGGGCTGATCGATTCGCGTAATGTCGTATACTTGCTTAGCCTGATTGGCTTATTCCTCTTGTTGACCGTCAATCGTCTGTCCCGATGAATGTTGTACTCAATCGCTACCGGATCATGCAGTTTCTGGCGCTCGGCTGGAGCCTGGCCATATTTATTGGCTGCTCGTTGCCGGGTAATGGCATTCCTGATCTGACCAACAAGGATAAATGGATACACGCGGGTGTGTTTGTCGGCTTCGGTCTGTTATGGCGACTCTCGGGCCGATCGGCCGGCTGGGTCATCACGGCGGGTATTGCCTACGGGTACCTGATTGAGGTATACCAGGGACTGATGCCTTTCATTCATCGGTCATACGACCTTTACGACGCGCTGGCCGATGCCGTCGGAACGGTTCTTGGCGTGGGCCTGGCCTGGCTCATCCTGAAACTACTAAAGCCGTGATTGTATCGCGGCTTTAGTAGTTTCAGAAGCAGGTGGCCGGACTAGCGCATAGCCGTTGGGCGGTGGGCGTTACATTTCTCGGTGATGATCTTGTACGCCTGGGTATAGCCCAACTCACCCGCGCGGCTCAGGTCGACACAGGCGTTCTGCTCATCGCCCGAGTCGTAGCGAATAATTCCCCGCAGGTAGTACGCTTCCGAATGACGCGGATTCAGTTTGATGGTGCTGTTACAGTCGATCAGTGAGCCTTTCTGATCACCGAGCGAGGAACGGATAACCCCCCGGATAAAATACGCTTCAGCGTTGGTGGGGCTGAGTTCAACCGCCCGGTTGAGGTCTTGCAGGGCCAGCTTTCCGTCGCCGGTTGAGTTTCGCAGGATACCTCTGACCAGGTACGCGTCGGAGCGGTCTTCGGCCAGTTCGGTAACCTTGTAGCGATCCTGCACGACCGAGTTGAGCAGGGGTAGCGTACTGGCCGTGATAAAGTCACTGTAGTAAGCCTTGGTCTGAGCGGTCAGATTCCCCATTTCAATTGCCTTGTCAATGTCAGCCACTGCCTGTTTGGGCGTGTCGAGTCGGCTTTTGCAGAAGCCCCGGCTGAACAGGGCTTTAAAATGATTGGGAGCCAGCGAAACCGTTTTGTCGAAATCGACAATGGCACTGGCAAAGTCGCCCAGTCTGGCCTTAACGAGTCCCCGTCGGTAGTAGAGTTCGGCATCATCCCGGGCGATCTCGAGGGCGCGGTTAAAATCGCTGATGGCCCCTTTAAAATCATCGCTCCTGAAACGGGCGTAGCCACGTCCGGCCAGTGCCTGCGGCTTGTTGGGCGATTTCTCGAGGGCCAGGCTGTAATCGGCCAGTGCGCCCTTGTAGTCGTTGAGCTGCATCTTGCAATTACCCCGTGCGGTCAGGATATTGGCGTCGGTAGGCGCCAGGGCGGCTGCCTTGTTGAAGTCAGACAGGGCGCTGTTGATGTAGTTGATCTGTAATCGGCACAGACCTCGCTGGTAATACAGCAGCGCATCGTTGGGACTCAGCTCGATGGCCCGGTTAAAATCCTGCATAGCACCCCGAAAATCGTCCTGCCGGGTCCGGTTAAGACCTCGGTAAAGATAGGCATTGGCATCGCCAGGATTGAGGTCCAGCGCTATGTCGAGGTCAAGGTTGGCCCCCTGAATATCATTCAGACTGATTTTTGCCAGTGCCCGATTGTAATAACTGGGCGCATTTTCAGGGTTAAGAATGATGGCTGACGTAAAGGCCTGCAAGGCACCCGGATAGTCTTTTGTATTACTCTTGGTAATGCCTTCGTTGAAAAAGTCAGCTGCCGTTTGCTGGGCATATACTGTTAAGGCGGAAAGGTAAACTGAGCAGGCGATGAAAAACACAGAGAGGCTTCGCATACAGAATAGTGGGCTAGGTGAACGGTAAACGTATCAGCCAAATCTAACCAGAAACAGGCTGCTGTTGGTATGATAGTTGCTCTTTTTGTAACCAGAAATTAGTTATCTGCTTATTTATTGTGTTTTTTTAAGTAATCATTAGAATTATATTATTTGATGGAATAAGTATATTTTTGATTGAGATAGGTATATTTAACTGAATGGTTTAGTATAATAAACTCGATCTTTTGGAAGCCAAACTCGCGTATGGAGGGAACCTGTTGCATAAAACTGTCGGTAGTTGGGGCCGTACTCTGGGAAAAAATCGCCAATTTGACCGCTCAAACCATTGGTAGTTATGCATATTGGATTCATTGGCTTAGGCAAGATGGGATTTAATCTCGTCAGTAACTTAGTGAAACACGGACATACGGTTGTCGGCTATGATATCAACGAGGATCTGGCAAAAGCGATCTCAACGGTTGGCGCACAGGGGGTTACCTCCCTTCAGGACCTTTATAATGCCCTGCCCGAAAAGCGCGTCTTATGGATGATGATTCCGGCCGGTCCCCTGATCGACAATGTGATTGAGCAGCTACTGGCTGTTATGCAGGCCGGTGATACGGTCATTGATGGTGGTAACTCGCACTACAAGGACTCAATCCGGCGCCATGCCTACCTGAAAGAAAAAGGCATCGGTTATCTGGATTGTGGTACCAGTGGTGGTATCAACGGCGCGCTGAACGGAGCCTGTACCATGGTCGGGGGCGATGCTGACGTAATTGAACCGCTCCACCCCGTTTTCAACGATATTTCGGTCGATAATGGCTATTTGTATACCGGCCCGGCGGGCAGCGGACACTTTACCAAGATGGTCCACAATGGTATCGAATATGGCATGATGCAATCCATAGCCGAAGGTTTTGAAGTGCTCGAGAAGAGCCAGTTTCCGTTCAACTTCGAGGCCGTGGCCCGCATGTGGAGCAACGGGTCGGTAATTCGTGGCTGGCTGATGGAACTGACCGAAAACGCCTTCCGGAAGGATGCCCGGCTCGACGAAATTCAGGGCCGTATGTTCTCGTCGGGTGAAGGAAAATGGACCCTGGAAACGGCGCTCGATCTCGGCGTACCTACGCCCGTTATCGCCCTATCGCTCATTACCCGCTACCGGTCGCTTCAGGATGATACCTTCACGGGTAAAGTAGTGGCGGCCCTGCGCAATGAGTTTGGCGGTCACGCGGTTGCAAAAAAATAGACGTAGTCCAATCTAATTAGTATTTTTTCGTTATAATTGTCAGAGGGCCTGGGCAGTTTCGATTGTCGTAACAGCAATTGAAACGATCAGGCTCTTTTTTATAAGTAGTAATCTTGTACGTTGTACCGCTTCGATGAAAACGCTGAACGCTATCTATGACCCTGTCTTTACGAGCCGTTCCTACAACCAGGTCGATCGTTTCTTTCTCCAGTACATCAAAGACGAGCGCGATCTGCCGTTCATTTACCTGACCCTTCGTATCACCTTTACCCTCATTCCGCTCGCGGTGGCGCTTTTTCTGCTCCCGCTTTTCAGCTGGCAGTGGTGGGCGGCTGCTGCGGTTCATTTTTTCATCAGTAACTTCATGTTTAAAGGACCGTTTGGGCTGATGCTCCACTGCACCAGTCACCGCCCTTTTTTCAAACCGGAGTACGGCTGGCTCAATAACTACCTGCCCTGGATCGTAGCGCCTTTCTTCGGCCATACCCCCGAAACCTACTACAGCCACCACATAGGCATGCACCATCCGGAAAATAACCTGGAGGACGACGAAAGCAGCACGATGATGTTCCAGCGGGATAGCTTTCGGAGTTTTCTGGCTTATTTCGGGCAGTTTTTCGTGCGTGGTGTATACGACCTGCTGGCCTATCTGCGCTGGAAAAACCGGCCCAAGCTGGCCAGGCGGGCGCTGATCGGCGAAACTATTTTTGCGATCGTCTGCGTTGGATTGTGCTTTATCAACTGGCCGGCAACGGTGCTGGTCTTCCTGCTGCCGCTGGTGATCTACCGGCTGATTGCCATGCTCGGCAATTGGACTCAGCACGCCTTCGTCGACGGGCAGGACCCCGGCAATGCGTACAAAAACAGCATTACCTGCATCAACGTGAAGTATAACAAGAAGTGCTGGAACGACGGGTACCACATCAGCCACCACGTTCGGCCCGCCATGCACTGGACCGAGCACCCGACTTTTTTCCAGAAGACCATCGATAAGTATGCTCAGCACCGGGCCATCGTTTTCGACGGGCTCGATTTTCTGCAGATCTTCTTTTTGCTTATGCGCGGGCGCTATGATGTGCTGGCTGCGCACATGGTCAACCTGAACAATACATTTGCCGACGATCAGGACGCGATCGCGCTTCTCCGGTACAGAACCCAGCGCATACCGCTTCGGCAGGAGGTGCCGGCAGTGCCAACACTGGTGTAACAAAAAAGCCCGGCTGAGTTGCCGGGCTTTTTTGTTACAGGCTTCCGCTATCGATTCGGGCCTCGATAACCTGCTGAATATCGGTCGGTACGGCCGACAGAAAATCATACCCGGTCAGCCGTTCCAGCGCATCGACAGAAGTCAGGTAAGCGCGCCAGGGTTTGTCGGCTGCCGTTTGGGTGTTGGGGATCGTGACGGCAATCAGCCGCGTAGCTGTGGTCAGCTGAAACGTTTTATCAGCCCCGGCCGGAACCACGACGATAATTTTCCAGAGCGCGGCCGGAACGGTCAGCTTTCCGCCTGCCAGCGAGGTGGAATACCCGTTCTGGCCGGTGCCCCCGGTGCCGCTGGTACCGGCAATAACATATACGTCGCTACCGTCGGCTATCAACTGCCGTTCATACTCTTCGAGCGATCGCCAGACTTCGCGGTTGTGGCGCGGGGCTTGTGGCACGATGTTGGATAGGAGAAAGGTAGCTGCATTATCTTCCGGGCTAGCGTCACGATCGTCGGAGGGGCACAGGTGGCCCCGGTCAAAGCCCGTGTTGGTGTAATCGGCCGGGCGGGCAGCATACCAGCCAGCAGGCAGGGTAGGGTCGGGTCTGAACTCATCCGTTCGGCGGACATTCCCTTTCCAGGACTGGTTGAGGTGCCAGCTTACCCAGTTCGCGATGCCCCGGCTGCGGCTGTACGATAAGGTGTACTGATGTTTGACAATCAGGTAGTTATCCGGGTTGGCGGTAGAGGCCGCGCTGGGATTGCCCAGGGCCAGGTTGTCGGCTCTGTTCAGATCAGCCGCCTGCGGAGCCGGTGTACGAATGCCACGACAGGCGCTGAGGGTGGCCGCTATGCTTACCAGAAGCGCAATAGTTTTGAGCTGATGTATCACCTGAATTGATTTTGCTGACATTCTTGCGGAACTTTACAATGAATATACGTAACCGGTTTCTTCTTACTCTACCGAGTAAACCTAGGGGACCGCAAAATTGACCTAAAATAAAGACAGTACCCTGCTGTTATGGCCAAAAAAAAACAACCCATCGGCCCCCGTCCGGTGGCCCCCAAACCAGCCCCAGCGCCTGCCACCAGTTCTGTACGGACGGCACCGGTACGGCCGGCCGAGTCGTCGGTCCGACCAGCTGCCACGCGTCTGGCCGAGTCGTCGGCTTCCGATCTGCCAATTAGTAAACGCCCGGTAGCCTGGTGGCCACCCGTCCTGCTGGCCCTGCTTGGTGGGGTTCTTTACGTAAATACCTTCGGTCATCAGTACGCGCTCGATGATATTGCCGCCATAGGGCAGAACCTGTTCGTGAAAAAAGGCTTTGCCGGCATTCCAGATCTGCTCCGGACTGAGTTCTGGCACTTCAGCAACATATCCCTTGGCTACTACCGCCCACTGTCGCTGATAACGTTCGCGCTTGAGCAGCAGTATTTCAAAGACGATCCGAACATCAGCCATATGATCAATACCGGGCTTTATGCGCTGACCGGCCTGGTGCTGGGCGTGCTGCTGCAGAAATGGCTCGACCGAAAAACCATTATCGCGTTCCTGATCGGGCTGGTGTTTATTGCGCATCCGATTCATACGGAGATCGTGGCCAACATCAAAGGTCGTGACGAGATCCTGAGCTTTCTGTTCATCGGCCTGATGCTGCTCTCGTACTGGAAACACCTCGAATCTGCCGAATCGCTCTGGTTCAAAGGCCCTGTTGCTGACTGGCCGCTGGGTGGTTTGCTGGGCTTGTTTTCGGTGGTTGCCGGCTGGGTAATCGGTAGCAGTCTGATGGTCAATACGTTTGGCAGCACGGCAGGTGGTATCATGGGCGTCATTATCATGGGTGCCCTGTCTGGAAGCTGGCTGGGGCTGGCCTGTGCCTCGCTCTATTTCGCGTTCCTTTCTAAAGAGTCATCTATCGTAAGCCTGGCCCTGATTCCGGCCATGCAGTACTGGTTTGCCCGCCGGAACGTCTGGCAGTCGCTGATTAGTTTGTGGCCGTTCCTGATCGTGGCGGCTCTGTTCTTCTACCAGAAACAGAAGATGATCGGTACGCTCAGCGGTACGCCCCCCGTTGACTGGGCCAACTACCCCTACAAGATTCTGCAGACCGAAAAATCGACCACGTTCAAATTCCTGCTGTACTACATCCGGCTGCTCGTGCTGCCGCATCCGCTGGTCTACGACTACTCGTTCAACGTAATTCCGTCGGGTAGCAAAGGCGATATAATGACCTGGGCGGGCTTTTTCTCGCTGATTGGTCTGCTGGTGCTGGCCTGGCGCGGCTTCGTTCAGCGCACGCTCTGGGGGTTCGGTATCTTCTGGTTCTTTGTGACCATGGCCCCCGGACTCGGCTTCATCTGGATGCGGGGCGGTATTTTTGCTGAGCGGTTTACCTACGCGGCTGTTATGGGCTTCGCCTTTGTGTTGATATGGGCGCTGCAAAAACTGCTGGTGCGGGGGACTGCCGGTGCCGAGGCAACGGACGGTAAGCCCGTACCGGTTCGTTATGCGTCTCTGCTGGGGCTCATGGCGGTAGTGGCCGGCCTTTACTCGTTCAAAACCGTGGAGCGTAACCGCGACTGGGAGAACAACTTCGTGCTGTTCAACTCGGCCCTGCCTTATGCGCCTACCAGTTGTCAGGTACAGCGTCACGTGGCTAACGAATGGATCGAGAAAGGGCTGAAAGACCGGGCCAAAGCCGACTCCATTGCCAATGCCGTGAACAGCATTAAGCCTAAGCCAACCCTCGAGCAGGTGAAAAAAGGGCAGGCCCTGATCGACAGTAACATTGCCCGGGCCAACAAGCACGGCCGCTGGGCGCTCGATCACCTGCAGGAGTCGACCCGTATCTACCCGAACTTCGGCGAAGCCTATTTCTCGATGGCGTATGTCTTCCAGAAAATTACGCCAAACGTAGACTCTGCCAAGTATTACTACAAGCAGACCATTCGGGCGGCCAATGCCTATGCCCCTGCCTACAATAACCTGGGGGTTATTTATCAGGGCGAAGGTTTTGCGCAGAACAACCGGCAAAAACTTGAGCTGGCTTCTTACTATTACAACCGATCCATGATCGTTAACCCGGCTTATGTTGACGGGCAGAACAATCGGGCTTCGTTACTGAAGGCAACCGGACTTGACGTAAAAGCTCTGCCCGACTCGATTCTGAACAAGTACTAAGTTTCGTCGCTGTACATACGCTGGGTATCAGACCGATTTGCTGGTCAGGTACCCAGTTTTTTTATGTGTCTTCAGACAGCAGTACCGCCGGGAGGGGGCTGGCTGGCTGCGCCCGGCCTGGCTTCGTGCAAACAGTTTACGGGCTGGCTTGTTTTTCATACCAACTGGTGAGTTTTGTGTAGATAATAAGCTAAGCTGGTTTTATTGAGTATTGCTGGGGGGCACAGCCGGAAAAGGGAGTACTTTTGATGAGCCTGTGTATGGCCGGTTGCTGTGTATGAAGAACATGCCCGTTAATTCTGTGCCTGCCGATACTGATTCAGAAGAATCGCAGCGCACTATTCGTGAGAAATTGCTGTTGCGTGAGGCTCAGCTGAGTCAGGCGCAGCGTATGGCTGGTATGGCCAGCTGGGAATGGTACTTTGGTGATACCCAGATTCGGTGGAGTCCCGAAATGTATTTGTTCTGGGGCTACGAACCCGGCGAGATAGAGGTAGACCTGGACAGCGTGGCTCAGACTACCCACGTTGATGATCTGCCTATTCTCCAGAGTGCTATCGGGCGGGCGCTGAACGGGGAGGATCTGGAGATGGAGTACCGGCGCTACGACAAGCAGGGCCGGGAAATCTTTATCCACACCATCGGGCGTATTATTCATAACGAGAAAGGCGAGCCGCTGGGCGTGTTCGGGATCGATATGAACATTACTGCCCGCAAGCAGCAGGAACTGCATCTGGAGCAGCTGAACCGCCAGCTAGCCGAAAAAAACCGCGAGCTTGAGAAGCGGAACGCCGAACTGAGTGCTTTTTCCTTTGCGGCCAGCCATGACCTGCAGGAGCCGCTGCGTAAGATCCGGATGTTCAACAGCCTGATTCTGGAGCGCGAAGCAAATCGGCTCTCGACAGAAGGGCAGAGCTATTTTAACCGGTCGATGCAGTCCGCCGAACGGATGCAGGCGCTGATCAAAAACCTGGCCGCTTATGCCCGCACCAACCTGGTGGTCCGCCCGCGTCAGCTGGTAGATCTGAACGAGTTGCTGACTCAGCTTCAAAACCAGCTGGAGGAGCCTATCGGGCAGCAGCAAGCAACCCTTATAACCGATACGCTGCCTGTAGTATCGGTTGTGGAGTTCATGTTCGGGCAATTGCTGCAAAACCTGCTCCGAAACGCGCTTACGTATACCCGCCCCGACGTAAAACCGGTAATTCAGATTACTTACAGCAAAGTTTCGTCCGGCGAGGTGCCCGTAGAGGCCGCCATCAAGTCGGCTACCTGCCACAGGCTTACGGTAGCTGATAACGGTATGGGTTTCGATCCGGTCTACAACCAGAAGATTTTTGGTCTGTTTCAGCGGCTGAACAGCACTGGCGATACCCCCACCGGCACCGGGACGGGGCTCGCGCTTTGCCAGCGTATCATGGACCATCACGGTGGGATCATCACCGCCGACGGACAGCCCGGCGCCGGGGCTACCTTCACGCTGTACTGGCCGGCCGACGAAACGGCTACGTAGCCATCAGCTCCGTCAGAATTTTCTGGGCCGCTACCGAAATAACCGTACCCGGCCCGAAAACCCCTTTGACCCCTGCGTCGTAGAGATACTGATAGTCAGCCGCCGGAATAACCCCGCCTGCAATGACCATGATGTCATCGCGACCAAGTTGTCTGAGTTCATCGATGAGCTGGGGAACCAGGGTTTTATGACCGGCAGCCAGGCTCGACACCCCTACCAGGTGCACATCGTTTTCGGCCGCTTGCCGGGCTACTTCGGCGGGTGTCTGGAACAGCGGACCCATGTCGACATCGAAGCCCAGATCGGCAAAGCTGGTAGCAATGATCTTGGCGCCCCGGTCGTGGCCGTCCTGTCCCATTTTGGCCACCAGTATGCGGGGGCGCCTACCGTCGAGTTCGGCAAACTGATCGGCCATCTGGCGGGCAATCCGGAAATTCTCGTCGTCCGAAACCTCGGCGGAGTAAACCCCCGATACAGCCCGAATCGTGGCTTTGTGTCGGCCAAATGCATCTTCCATAGCGTCTGATATTTCGCCCAGCGTGGCCCGGTGTCGGGCGGCTTCAACGGCCAGGGCCAGCAGGTTGGTGTCGGTCTGGGCTGGCTGGCTGGCACCTGGCTGACAGGCCCGGGTAATGGCCCGCAGCGCGGCTTCGACCTGCTCGTTGTCGCGGCTGCTCCTGACCTGGTTCAGCCGGTTGATCTGCGCATCGCGAACGGCCTTGTTATCGACTTCGAGCAGCTCGATTTCGGTTTCAGAAACCGGTCGATACCGGTTTACGCCTACGATTACGTCTTTTCCGGCGTCGATGCGGGCTTGTTTGCGGGCGGCTGCCTCTTCGATGCGGAGCTTGGGTAAACCGGTTTCGATCGCTTTGGTCATGCCGCCCAGCTGTTCTACCTCTTCGATAAGCGCCCAGGCTCGCTCGGCCAGTTCTTTGGTCAGGTATTCTATATAATAAGAGCCGCCCCAGGGATCAACAGCACGGGTAATGTCGGTTTCGTGCTGCAGATAGAGCTGGGTGTTCCGGGCAATCCGGGCCGAGAAATCGGTGGGTAGCGCAATAGCTTCGTCGAGCGAGTTGGTGTGCAGACTCTGGGTGCCCCCCAGCGCGGCCGCCAGGGCTTCAATGGTCGTGCGGGCTACGTTGTTGAACGGGTCCTGCTCGGTCAGGCTGTAGCCCGACGTCTGGCAGTGGGTCCGCAACGCCAGCGACTTTGGATTCGTCGGTCCAAACTGTTTCACGATCTTTGCCCAGAGGAGCCGCCCGGCCCGGAGTTTGGCAATTTCCATAAAGTGGTTCATACCGATGCCCCAGAAGAATGAGAGCCGGGGCGCAAACTCGTCGATTCCCATACCGGCCCGCAGGCCCGTGCGGATGTACTCCAGCCCGTCGGCCAGGGTGTAGGCCAGCTCCAGATGCGCTGGGGCACCCGCTTCATGCATGTGGTAGCCGCTGATGCTGATGGAATTGAACCGGGGCATATGGCGGCTGGTATAAGCAAAAATATCCCCCACAATCCGCATCGAAGGCTCGGGCGGGTAGATGTAGGTGTTGCGCACCATGAACTCCTTCAGGATGTCGTTCTGAATGGTACCCGACAGTTTTTCGGGCGGAACCCCCTGCTCTTCGGCGGCTACGATGTAAAACGCCATAACCGGCAGCACAGCACCGTTCATGGTCATACTGACCGACATCTGATCGAGCGGTATCTGGTCGAACAGGATTTTCATGTCCTCGACCGTATCGATGGCTACACCCGCCTTACCGACGTCGCCGACGACGCGTGGATGATCGGAGTCGTAGCCCCGGTGGGTGGCGAGGTCGAACGCAACCGATAGCCCTTTCTGACCAGCTGCCAGATTTCGGCGGTAGAAGGCGTTCGAGGCTTCGGCCGTTGAGAAACCGGCGTATTGCCGTACGGTCCAGGGCTGGCGTACGTACATGCTGGCATAGGGACCCCGCAGAAACGGCGGTATACCCGCTGCGTAGGACAAATGGCTGGCCAGGTGCCCGTCGGGGCCGGTGATATCGGCAACGGTAAAGCGGGGTTTGAGCCGGATGCCTTCGGCCGTAGTGAAGGCTGGCGGGCTGGCTGGTGACGCTGGCGATGAAGGCTGTGTGTTGATGAGAGTAGGTTCCATATGCTTAGGAAGGGCGTTGGTACAGAAGCTGTGCCGTTCGCTGAATTTCGTTTTTTAGGTTCTCGTTGCCAACTGTATTCCAGTGTACGACATCAAAGAAGAAAGGCATGGGGCTGTTTTCTTCCAGCTCAAAATGTACCTGACGGACGGTTTCGGGTCGTAAGGCCGGTCCGGTCAGGGCCAGATCGATATCGGAGCCGGGGCGGTTAGTACCTTTGGCGCGGGAGCCATAGATCCATACCTGCTCAATGTCGCTATGTTGCTGAAACAACCCACGCATATAGGCCAGATCCGAGTCGCGTAACCCAACTATTATAGCTGCTGACATGTCTCGTATAAACGCTCGATGCTGACAAGATAGCGTTGTTTGATGAGCGCTTCTGCTTCCAGACTGCGTTGTTCATCGTATGTATTAGCCAGTAAGTTACGTTGCTTCAGGGCGTCTAACCACTCGTAACCCTCAGGTTCTGTAATCAGCCTGGCAACCAGTGCTGTCAGTATGGCTTCGCGAGGGGAGTTAACCTCGAAACCCTGCTCCCGACAGTAATCCTGCATCAGCTTCCAGCCTAACTCAAAGGTGTATTCAAACACCTGAATCAGACCGGCGCGCTCGAGTTCACTATAGTCGTTTTTTGCTGATGCGGAGCGGAGTTGTCCAACCGCTCGGGTAAAAGAGTCCAGCCGTTCTGTCCAGCGTTTTGCCATGGTTTGTTAAGGTTACTGATATGGCTGCTCGAACTCGGCGGTAAGTCGGCGGTCGGGCAGTCCGGTCGAACGGGGAAGGCCAGCCAGGGGGGCAGCGGCTTCAGCGGTCGTATCGTCGTCGAATCGAAACTTCGTTACGCCCACCAGCACCTTGCCGCTACGAACGGCTTCGACCCTGGCCTGGTACGCCCGATCAATTTCGGCCCGGATGAAACCGGCTTCCATTGCTGTCTGAAAGCCTCCCATGGCCTGTACCTGGTTGAATAATGACCAGGCCTGCCCGGTAAGCTGGTGGGTCAGGGTCTCGATGTAGTAGCTACCCGCAGCGGGGTCGGCCACCCGGTCGAGGTAACTTTCTTCCTTCAGCAGAATCGACACGTTGCGGGCAATTCGCTCGCTGAACTCGCTGGGAGCCTTTAGAACCGTGTCGTACGGATGAACGGTCAGCACGTTGCAGCCCCCAATGACGGCCGCCATCGCTTCGGTAGTGGCCCTAAGCAGGTTGGTGTAAGGCGTAACAGCTGCATCGTAAAAAGTAGATGTCTGGGCCAGGAGCAGAGGACCCGGAAACCCGGTGTCGGCGTAGGTCGCCATTTGCCGATGCCAGAGTACCCGCAGGGCCCGCAGCTTGGCTATTTCGACAAAATAGCTGGTGCCCACCGATACCGAGAGCAGCGTACGGGCCACCAGCTGGTCAAGGGATAACCCCGCTGCCAGGAGCGCCCGGTACTGATCAGCCAGCCGTGCCAGGGTGAAAGCCAGTTCCTGAACAGCAGAAGCTCCTGCATTGTGAAAATCGTGACTGCCAACGCTGATGGTTCTGAACTGGGGTGAGTCGGCCGTTAGCCGGGTGGCTTCAACAATCTCCTTAACGGAGGCTGTGGTCAGCAGTCCGCCTTTGAGCTGGTAAGGCGTCATAGGCCGCAGGCCGTTAAGAAAAGGAACTGGACGGCCCGACAGCCGAAAATAAACCGGCGTCTCACTGAGCTTGATGCCATGCAGCAGCCGGGCCAGGTTGCCGTCGGTTTGGCCAACCTCATCGGGCAGCGACAGAACCAGCGCATCGGCTCCGCGCGTCAACGCATCGCGGAGCGTGGCTGACTGGCCCGCTGGGTCGGTAATGTGATACTCGGGGGCGTTGAGCCAGCCAACGCGGTTGGTTTGGTGCTGGGCTTCCTGAATGGTAGCCAGCGGCAATCCGGTCAGATCGTCGGCGGTATAATACGCGTCGACTGTGAGGCCGTTGCCCGGGTCTACTGGGTCGATGGTCCAGCGCAGGCTCTCATCGGCGAACTCGTCTTTCAGTTCTTTCCGAACCTGGTCCAGCCAGTCGGCTTTGCTGGTGGCAGGGAATACATGGCTAGGGAGCGGCTCCATACAAAATCGATAACGATACGATGTAAAAGTAGTACTTTCTCTTTTCGGGGGCAAAACCGCTTTGCCAAGGGCCAGCGGCCTCGTGAGTTTGCATTATTCGAAGGGATTAGCGTATGCCGTTGACGTTCTGGTGGTAAAGCGTAACTTTAGCTTAACGAACAGGAGCGGAGACTGGTGGGGCGGAGTGTGCCGACGAAAAAAACGTAGCGGAGGGCGGGGTATCCGGCCGGATAAATCCCTACATTTGTCTCCCTTTTTTGAGCGATACCACCGTAATCAGTCAGTGCCCCGTGAACGGAACGACCCAGCCTAATATGCAACGCGAATTAACAACGGTTTGGAACCGCTGTCTAAGCGTCATTCGGGAGATCGTGCCCGAACACAGTTTCAATACCTGGTTTGAACCGATTGTTCCGTTCCGGCTTAACGGCAACGTGCTGACTATTCAGGTTCCCAGCGAGTTCTTCTACGAGTTTATCGAAGAGAACTTCGTGCATGCCCTCCGGAAAGCCCTCGACACGGCTATCGGTCGCGACGGGCAGCTCGAGTACTCGATCATCGTTGACAAAGGCGACGAGAAAAACCGGCCGCTGACGGTCAACGTGCCAACGACCAAGTCGCCCCAGACGGCCAAGCCCGACAACGTCAACCCCGATATTCTGAAAAGTCCGTTCCAGCTCAAAGACCTCGACTCGCTCACGCTGGATTCGTACCTCAACCCGACCTATACCTTCGACAATTACGTAGAAGGCGACTGTAACCGGCTGGCCCGGCAGGCGGGGTATGCCGTAGCCGAACGGCCGGGCATTACGTCATTCAACCCGCTGATGATTCATGGGGGCGTAGGCCTGGGGAAGACCCATCTGGTGCAGGCTATTGGTAACTACATCAAGAATAATAATCAGAGCAAGTTTGTACTGTACGTTACGTCGGAGAAGTTTACGAACCAGTTTCTGAACGCTGTCCGGTCAGACGGTATTCGCGACTTCACGGCGTTTTATATGCAGGTCGATGTACTGGTCATTGACGACGTGCAGTTTCTGCAGAAAAAGGAGAAGACTCAGGAAATCTTTTTCCACATCTTCAACCACCTCCATCAGTCGGGCAAGCAGATCATCATGACCTCAGACCGGGCTCCGCGTGCGCTCGATGGGCTGGAAGACCGGCTGCTATCGCGGTTTAAGTGGGGTCTCTCCGCCGATCTGCAAACGCCCGATCTGGAAACCCGCATCGCCATCATCCAGAAAAAACTCCAGGCCGAAGGGATCTATATCGACGATGCCGTTATCGAGTACCTGGCCCATAGCGTTAATACCAACGTTCGGGAACTGGAAGGGGTTATCGTATCCCTGATGGCGCAGGCGTCGCTGAACCGGCGGGAGATCGATCTTGAACTGGCCAAGAAAACCCTCCGCAACATCGTGGTCGACTCGGAGCGCGAGGTTACTATCGATACCGTTCAGGAGGCCGTAGCCGATTATTTCAACGTCACCATTGCCGACCTGAAAGCCAAAAGCCGTAAGCGCGAACTGGTGCATCCGCGGCAGGTGGCTATGTACCTGGCCAAGGAGAAAACGGATCTTTCGCTCAAGTCAATCGGGTACCACTTTGGCGGTCGTGACCACAGTACCGTCATCCATGCCGTTCAGACCATCAGCGATCTGGTAGCCAAACATGCCGAACATCGCGATGTGGTTGAGAAGCTGAAGGCGCAGTTTAAGTAATCATTCGTAAGTTGGGGGTTGATATAGGCCGGTCGCTTCTGCGACTCGGTCGCTAGCCTGTGCCGCCTTGACTACGCCTTGTCCTCA
Organism: Spirosoma lacussanchae; assembly: GCF_005870035.1. GTDB lineage: Bacteria > Bacteroidota > Bacteroidia > Cytophagales > Spirosomataceae > Spirosoma > Spirosoma lacussanchae. The sequence continues at coordinate 644,555 of NZ_SWJG01000001.1, forward strand.
ATTGTATCGTCGCCACCAGCTCGATAGCCGGGCGTGGGATGCCTGCGTTATGGCATCGGCCCAGCGGATTGTGTACGGGTATTCGTGGTATCTGGATGCGGTACTGCCCGGCCCCGACTGGCAATGGGACGGATGGGTACTGCCCGGCGAAGAAGGTGGTTATCGGGCGGTTCTGCCGGTGCCGCAGCGTCGGAAATACGGCCGTTGGGTACTGCACCAGCCGCTATTCTGCCAGCTGCTGGGCCTCTTCAGCGCCGACCCGACGGTTGATCCGGCGCCGTTCTACCGGGCGGTTTACGAGCAGTTTCGGTATAATTCAGGGCTGCATGTTCAGGCAGGGGCTACCTGGCCCGGGCCAACCGAGCCGATCCGCCTGCTGACCACACACCTGCTCGATTTATCGGCCGGTTACGAAACAATCTACAGTCGCTATAGCCGCGACCGTCGGCGGAATCTGCGTCGGGCCGAGGAGATGAACTGGACAATCACCCAATCAACAGACCTGGAGCCGTTGCTGCGGCTGTTCCGAACCCACCATGCCAATACCATAGCGGGCGGGGTCGGTGATTGGGCCTATGCTTTCCTGAGCGCACTGTACGACTCGCTCCGGGCTCGTCAGCTTGCCCAGCTGCACTATGCGCAGCTCGACGGGCATATAGAAGCGGGAGCGCTCTTTGTTCGGGAAGGCAACCGGGTTATCTACCTGTTCAACGCGGCCAGTCCGGTAGGTCGGCGTGGCAACGCCCGGACCCTGCTGATCGATCGGGTTATCCGGTACTATGCCGGAGAGGCTTCGCCGGGCTGGTTCGACTTCGAAAGTCCCGAGAAACCAGCTATAGTGGATTTTTACCGCAGCTTTGGTGCCGTAGATATGTCTTTCCAGGCTGTTTGCTGGCAGCGTTTTACCTGGCCCGAACGACTGGCGTGGCGGCTGAAGCAACAGCTCCTGCACGGCCAACCAGCGCCATTGGCCAGCTGGCTTTGGCAGACCGCACAACCTGTGCGATTTCGCACGGATTAATTTGGTTGAATTTATGGTAAGGTACTGTTTAGTAAGGGTTTGCCTGGTGGCACGGCGTTGGTAGTACAAAGCGTGAACTCTTGTACGCTTATTCTATGGACCGCGCTTTAGCCTCTGACGTCGTTGCCCGTTCCCGCCGGAAAAACTGGTTGCTTGGCCTCGCGGTTGCCGCTGGTCTGGCGGGGGTCTTGATCGGTATGCGTGCGCTGCTTAAAACATCGGTCGATGCGGCCCGGATTCGGACGGCGGTGGTGCAGACAGGCCCGGTCGAAAATACGCTGAACGCTACCGGTGAGATTATTCCGGCCTATGAACAAATCATCACCAGCCCCATTCGGGCCGGCATCCGGCGGGTGCTGCTGACGCCCGGCGCGCGGGTGCGGCCCGGCCAGCCCATTATTGAACTCGACAAGTCACTGACGCAGATCGAGTACGAAAAGTTGCAGGATCAGCTGTCGCTGAAGCAGAATGGCATCGATCAGTTGCGGATGAAACTGGACAAAAACCTGTACGATGCGGATATCAACGACCAGATCAAATCGCTCAACATTAACCGGCTCAGTGCGGAGGTAGACGATGCCCGGCGGTTGTTGAAAGTGGGCGGCCGCACGCCGGAAGACGTAACCCGCGCCGAAAACGCACTACGCATTGCTCAGCTGGAAAAGAAACAGCTGGAAAACGACCTGGCCTATAACCGTCGGTCAATGAGCGCCAGCCTGCGGGAGTCGCAGCTACAGGCCAGTATCGAGGCTACCAACCTGAAAGTTCTGTCGCAGAAGTTGCGGCAGGCCGACATCGTGGCCGACCGGGCCGGGGTGCTGACCTGGGTCAACGAAACGATAGGGTCGTCGGTCAACGAAGGGGATATGCTGGCTAAGCTGGCCGATCTGGGTAGCTTTCGGGTCGAGGGGTCCTGCTCCGACGCTTATGCCGATCAGCTTCAGGTAGGGTTGCCGGTCATCGTGCGCATCAATGAACTGAGTCTGCGGGGCGTGATCACTCAGATCAAGCCGTCGGTTCAGAACGATGCGGTTCGGTTTGCGGTCGCGCTCGATGACAACCGCCACGCATCCCTTCGCCCCAACCAGAAAGTAGATGTATTTATCGTCACCAACCGAAGCGGGCGGGCCGTACGGGTGGCTAATGGGCCGGCTTTCAAAGGCAAACGCCGACAGTACGTCTACGTGCTGGACGAAAACCAGCTGGCGCGCCGACGCGACGTCGAAATCGGGCTGACCAACTTCGACTGGGTCGAGATCAGGAGTGGCCTGCGCCCCGGCGAACGGGTTATCATTACCGACCTGAGCGAGTACGAAAACGTGGAGCAGCTAACCATCAACCCCGCTACCCACTAATCATGAAAACTACCTTTATTTCAGCGGGAGTAGGAATAGGCGCGGACCACGGCGAGTATGGCCTGTACGCAGAGGCTTTGCGGGTATGCCGGCTTGTGCAGCTTACCCTGCTCGTGCTGGTGATAGCGGTGGCGGGGGGCGCTGCGCAGCCGCTCAAGCTGACGCTGGGCGAAGTAGTGACGATAGCCCGGGAGCAGTCGATTGCCAGCAAACAGGCCATTACGCAGCAAAAAACCAATTATTGGAAATACCGGTCGTTTCTGGCCGATTTTAGACCTCAATTGAGCTTGGATGGGTCGCTGCCGAGTTTTACCCGCTCCTTTGTTCAGGTCGTACAGCCCGATGGCACCATAGCTTTCCAGCCGGTATCGAATAATAACTCACTGCTTAATCTGTCGCTGAGTCAGAACATTCCGTTTACCGGCGGATCGATTTATGTGCAACAGCAGTTTCAGCGGTTCGACGATTTTCTGAACCGAAGAACCCTCTACAACGGCATTCCGTTCGCCATCGGTCTGAGCCAGCCGCTCTTTCGCTTCAACCTCATGAAGTGGGATCGCCGGACCGAGCCCCTGCGCTATGCCGAAAGCAACCAGCAATACATTGAAGCCCTGGAGCAGGTAGCTCTCGATGCAACGAGCCTGTATTTCGATCTGCTGGTAGCGCAGGTGAACCTGCAAATTGCCGAAACCAACCGGGCCAACAATGACACCCTCTACACCATTGCCCGCCATAAGCTCGAACTCGGTAAAATATCGCGCAATGACCTGCTGCAGCTGCAACTGAGTGTGCTGAACGCCCGGAAAGATCTGGCTTCGGCCCGACAAACGGCCGAAGTTGCGTCGCTGAAACTGCGGACGCTGATGAACAGCCGGGAAGAAGAAAACGGCCCGTCGATGGCCAGTCGGCCCCGCCCGTTCGAGCTGGTGATACCCACTGAGGTGCGTGATTTTACGGTTGATCTGCAACTGGCCCTGAAGCAGGCGTTCAGTAACCGCTCCGATGCCATTGCTTTCAGGCGTAAGCTGCTGGAAGCCGAGCGCGATATGGAGAAAGCCCGCAAAGAAAACGGCCTTAACGCCACCCTAAACGCTGATTTCGGTCTGACCAATAGGGGTAACCGGCCCGGCGATGTGTACGTGCGGCCTCAGGACCGACAGTTTGTCGAGATTCAGTTTACGGTGCCTGTTATGACCTGGGGGCGGGCCCGCGCCCGTACCGAAACCGCCCGCGCCAATCAGGAGCTGACCCTACAAACGGTTGAGCAGGCCAAACGCACCTTCGAGCAGCAGATTTACACCCAGGTAACGCTGCTGGATATGCTCCGCCAGCAGGTTAAACTGACCGCTGAAGCTGATCAGATCGCACAAAGCCGCTACCAGATTGCGCAGGAGCGTTTCAAGCTGAGCGACCTTACGGTTACGGATCTGGGTATTGCCATTCAGGATAAAGACCGGGCCCGGCGCGATGCCATCCTGGCCCTGCGCGACTACTGGCAGGCGTACTACACACTACGGCTGCTCACACTGTACGACTTTGAAGCTGGACAAAAAATTCAATAAACACCCAAGCCCATGATTGCCCTCAAGAACATCGAAAAAGTGTACCGCACCAGCACGATCGAGACGCTGGCCCTCACCAACATTAACCTGACCGTTCGGGCGGGTGAGTTTTTGTCGATCATGGGCCCCAGCGGCTGCGGAAAATCGACGCTGCTGAATCTGATGGGATTGCTCGATGCACCCAGCGCGGGGCAGGTCGAGATTGGTGGACAGCCCGTAACCCAGTACCGCGACGTGGACCTGGCCCGCCTTCGGAATCAGAAGATCGGGTTCATTTTTCAAAGTTTTCACCTGATCAACGACCTGTCAGTGCTCGACAATGTAGAGATTCCGCTGCTGTACCGAAAAGGCGACGAAACCGGTCCCTCGCGTCGGGAGCTGGCCCGGCAGGCCCTGGAAAAAGTAGGGCTCAGCAACCGGATGAAGCATTTCCCGAGCCAGCTGTCGGGCGGACAGAAACAGCGGGTCGCTATTGCGCGGGCCATTGTTGGTCAGCCGGCCATCATCTTGGCCGACGAACCGACCGGTAATCTCGACAGCGCCATGGGCAACGAGATCATGTCTATTCTGCAGCAGCTGAACGCCGATGGCAGCACCATCGTCATGGTTACCCACGACGAAAGCATGGCCAAACGGACCCATCGGCTCGTCCGGCTTTTCGACGGGGCCATGGTCGGCGATAGTGTGCTGATGCTGAACGAGGAACGATAACCGCGTATCGCATTGCTCATCGGTCATCACGTACCCGTTCTCTAAAAAGCCATGTTCACGAACTACATAAAAATAGCCTGGAAGGTCCTGCTGCGGCATCCGTTCTACACCTTCATCACGCTCTTCGGCATCAGCCTGACGCTGACCGTACTGATGGTGATTACCTCGTTTCTGGATCATCTGATCGGGAGCCACTACCCCGAAAACCGGCGTAATCGGTTGCTGTATATTCAGATAATCTCGCTCAGTGATTCGCTCCAGCAGTCGCACAATAACAGTCTGGGCAGCTACGAGTTTATGCAGCGCTACGTAAAAACGCTGAAAACGCCGGAGACTGTAGGGCTTACTACCCTGTTCGAGTTTGCCAATACGTACGTCAACAACAAGCGTATCGAACTCCGGATCAAGCATACCGACGCCCAGTTCTGGACCGTTACTGACTTCGATTTCGTAGAGGGTAAACCGTATGACGAGCAGAACATGAAACAGGGCGACAACGTCATGGTCATTACCGACAACCTGAAAAAACAGTACTTCGGCGAAACAGACCAGCCCGTTGTAGGCAAATACCTAACCCTGGATAGCCGTGAATTCCGGGTTATTGGTGTGGTGCGGGGCGTGCCGGTTACCCGGCCCGTTACGTCGGCCGATTTGTACATGCCCGCTACGGCCACCCACCGGCCCGATCTGAGCAAGGGTTTTTCGGGAGGCTATTCGGCCCTGATCCTGGCCCGCACCCCGGCCGATATGTCGGCGATTCAGGATGAATACAATCAGGCGATCAGCCGGATTCCGTTGCCAAACGAATCGAACGGTTTCCGGTTCAGCGTCATCGAAACCGGCGCCGAAACGTATCTGGGTACCTGGCTCCGTAACTTCTTCGACCGGTCGGTCAGTGGTATTTTCTACACCGTAGTGGGGTTGTTCATGCTCCTGTTCATGGCGTTACCGGCTATTAACCTGGTCAACCTGAATGTAAGCCGGATCATGGAGCGGGCTTCTGAAATCGGCATCCGAAAAGCGTTCGGCGCGCCCGTCAGAACCCTGATCGGGCAGTTCATTGTCGAAAACCTGTTCATCACGTTCATCGGTGGAGCCATTGCGCTGGTGCTGTCGACGCTGATTATTGCCTACATCAACCAAAGTGGGTGGATTGCCAAAGCTGATCTGACGCTCAACCTTACGGTTTTTGCCGTGAGCATCCTGATCTGCCTGATCTTCGGTTTACTGTCGGGAGTGGCTCCCGCCTTCCGCATGTCCCGACTCCCCATTGCCGACGCACTGAAAGTATAATGAGTGATTGAGTGAGTTAGCGATTGAGTGAACCTTCCAATCGCTAACTCGCTAACTCGCTCAACCGCTCAATCACCCAATCACTCATTCCTATGTTACGTCATATCATCAGACTTATGTGGAATAAGAAAGGAAGTCATCTGCTGATTATTGTGGAGATTCTGGCTTCGTTTCTAGTACTGTTCGGCGTTACCAGCCTGATCGTTTATAATCTTCAGAACTACCAGGAACCCATTGGCTTCGAGTATAAAAACCGATGGGCGCTGGGATTCGATGCCCGCGGGCAGGCGGACTCAACCATCGGCGATATCATGCAGCAGATTAAAAGCCGGGTGCTGTCGTATCCGCAGGTAGAATCCGCCACGGTGTTCAGCAGCAACCTGCCTTACTCTATGAACTCATCGAATGGGAATGTAACCAACAACAAAGCAACGGTGCTGGCTCAGCAATTCCGGACGGATCTGGATATGCCCAAAACCCTGGGTGTGCCGGTGCTGGAAGGCCGCTGGTTCGATAAGTCAGACGAGCTGCCCGACGCCCGCACGCTGGTTATCAACGCCCCCCTGAAGAAAGTACTCTTCGGCGACGAGCCTGCCCTGGGTAAAAAGATTGCTTTCGGTGGGGCCGATGATAAACGCAAGTCGACCGATTATTTCACGATTGTAGGTATTGTCGGGAACTTCAAACCCAGGGGGGAGTACCAGGAAAACCTGCCCGGTCTTTTTCAGATGAACAAAGGTCAGGATCGGAACTATACCCGATCAATGCTGCTGAACGTAAAACCCGGCACCGATGCCGGCTTCGAGGCAAAACTGACCCGCGATCTGGGCCTGCTCACCAAAGGCTGGCCTGTAGAAGTCTCCTACCTCGAAAACCAGCGGACTAATCAGCACAATATCGCGCTGGTGCCCGTTATTATCTTCCTGATCGTAAGTGGTTTTTTGCTCATCAACGTAGCGCTGGGTCTGTTTGGCGTGCTGAACGTAAGCATTGCCAAACGCCGGGGCGAAATCGGGCTGCGTCGGGCGCTGGGGGCTACGGAGCGTCGTATTTCACGGCAATTTGTGGGTGAAATGTGGGTACTGGCTACTTTTGCGCTGGTGTTGGGGCTGTTGCTGGCCGGGCAGTTTCCGCTGCTGAACGTGTTTAACCTGAAGTCGTCGGTATACCTGACGGCTATTGGGGTGTCGGTAGCGGTTATCTACCTGCTGGTTACGCTCTGCGCCTTGTTGCCCAGTCGGCAGGCCGCTACCGTACAACCCGCCGTAGCCCTGCATGCCGAGTAGCGGAGCCAGAGGTTCGGGCTGATTTGTGAGGAATGGTCGAGTTTTTTGTCATACAATGAATTACGTTACTAGTCAGTTAACGTTTAACACCGCACCACTACACTGCAATCATTGGAATGACAGTATTTCGGGTTTTCCAAAATCCATTCGTTCTCAACGATTTATATGCTCCTCATCATCGACGACGATAGCGCTGTTCAAACGTCTCTGTCTTTGCTGTTTCGCAAGGCAGGCTTCGCTGTGCGCGTGGCCGACGGACCGTTCGAAACGCGGGAGGTGCTGGAGCAGGAGGTTCCCGAAGCGATTCTGCTCGACATGAATTTTTCGGTCGATACGTCGGGCGATGATGGGCTGCGGCTCCTGCGGTACATCCGGGAGCGCGTACCGGGCGTGCCGGTCATTCTGATTACGGGCTGGGGCAGTATCGACCTGGCCGTAGCGGGTATGAAAGCCGGGGCCAGCGATTTTATTACCAAGCCTTGGCAAAATGACCACTTGCTTCAGTCTGTTCAGACGGCGCTGCAGCTGGCCGGTACTGGTCGTTCTGTGGGCGAGCCGGTATCGGCGGGCCGGCGTCAGCTGGACGAGCGGTTTCAGTTCGATACGATTGTGGGCGAAGATCCCCGGCTGCTCGAGGTGCTGGAGACCATTGGGCGGGTAGCCCCAACGGATGCGCCGGTCCTGATCACGGGCGAGAGCGGTACGGGCAAGGAACTGATCGCCGAAGCCATCCACCAGAACAGCCGGCGAAAGCGGCAGCCGTTCATTAAAGTTAACCTGGGCGGCATATCGAGCACCCTGTTCGAGAGCGAACTATTCGGTCATGTGCGGGGCGCCTTCACCGATGCCCGGTCCGACCGGGTGGGTCGGTTCGAGCTGGCCCACAAAGGCAGCATTTTTCTGGATGAAATCGGCGACCTCGACCCGGCCGCCCAGGTCAAGCTACTGCGGGTATTGCAGGACCGGACATTTGAACCGCTTGGCAGCAGCAAGACCCGAACCGTTGACGTGCGCGTCATCTGCGCCACCAACCGAAATCTCGAGGAAATGGTGAGCCAGGGCCTGTTTCGCGAGGATTTGTACTACCGCATCAACCTGATTACTGTACGACTTCCGGCCCTGCGCGAGCGTCCGGCCGATATTCCCAAACTGGTAGCGTTCTTTATCAACAACCTGAAAACGCTCTATAATCGACCCGCCTTACAGGTCGGCAAAGACGCGCTGCAATGGCTGAAGGGCTTGTCGCTGCCCGGCAACATCCGCCAGCTGAAAAACGTCGTGGAACGGGCGGTGCTCCTGGCCCCCGCCGACACCCTGACCGTAGCTGATTTCGAGAAGCACGTTAATCCATTGGGTTCGCGCCCGGCGGGCTCGGCAGCCAGCGCGGGTATGCCGGCCGTAGGAACGATGACGCTTGAGGAAATGGAGTTTCAGATGATTCAGCGGGCCATGGCTTTTCATAACAACCGGGTCGCTAACGTGGCCCGGGCGCTGGGTATCACCCGGTTTGCCCTCTACCGCCGACTCGAAAAGTACGGCATCGCTTACAATACCGACGATTAAAGGCCATAACCAGCGGCAGTCGGGCCCGTATCCGGGCTGGTACCGGGTATATTGCCCGCCCTGGCTCGTTTAGACGATATGCACCTCAATTTTCAAACGCGTTACCTGCTTTATATGCTGGCCGTTCATGCGGTGCTGGTCGGGCTGGTATTTCAGTTGCTGAAAGAGCATAAGTTTCTGTTCATTGCCTCCGAGGTATTCATTCTGCTGTCGCTCTACGTGGCCATTCGTCTGTACCGCACCTTTCGGCAACCATCGGCTTTTATTGCGTCGGGTATCGAGGCTATTCGCGAAAAAGACTTTACCATCAAGTTTGTCCCGACGGGTAATGAAGAGGTCGATGAGCTGATTCGGGTGTATAACCTAATGATCGATCAGCTGCGTCACGAACGGACGCGGCAGGCCGAGCAGCAGTTCTTCCTGAACAAACTGATCGACGCGTCGCCGATCGCACTACTTATTTTCGACTTTGATGAACGCGTATCGGCTCTCAACCCGAAAGCCCGTCAGCTGCTGAAGCTATCGGATCACGACCTGCTGGCTAAACCGCTATCGGCCACCGGTCATCCGTTGCTGACCCAACTGAGCGCTCTCCCTCCCGATCAGCCGCATACCATTAAACTGGCCGGCGTAGAAACCTACCGGGCCATGCGCGGGAAGTTCATCGATCGGGGGTTTGAGCGGCAGTTTCTGTTCATTGAAGAACTAACGGCCGAGATCGTCGAGACTGAGAAGAAGGCCTACGGAAAGGTGATCCGCATGATGGCGCACGAGGTCAACAACTCCATCGGCGCCGTTAACTCTATTCTGACCATAGCCGAACCCGAACTCCCGGATGCCGACATCCGTCAAGCGGTGCGGGTTGCTATTGAGCGAAACGACCGGCTAAACCTGTTCATGCGCCGGTTTGCTGATGTCGTGCGGTTGCCGGTTCCCAGCCCGGTGCGTTCCGACGTGACCGAACTGGTTCAGAACGTGGTGCGGCTGATGCAGCCACAGGCCCAAAAGCGGGGGGTCAACCTCTCGGCGGTTGCGCCCGACACGCCGGTCTACGCGCCAATCGATGTCGGGCAACTGGAGCAGGTGCTGGTCAACGTGATAAAAAATGCGCTGGAAGCCTGCCAGCCGGGGCAGGTCGTTGAACTGCGGCTAACCGATCAGCAGGTACAGGTTCGAAACAACGGGCAACCCATTTCGGCCTCGGTAGCGGCTGATCTGTTCAACCCGTTTTTCAGTACCAAAGCCGACGGGCAGGGTATTGGCCTGACACTCACGCGGGAGATTTTGCTCAACCACGGGTTTCCGTTTTCGCTCCGTACCAACCCCGACGGTTGGACGGTTTTTCAGATTGGCTGGAACAGGCCTTTGCTCAGTGGTCTAGAAGAAGCGTAAAGGCTGTTTGAGGCCGCTGTTCTGGCGCAGATCCATCACCATAGATCCCACCCACAGATCTACTTCAACTTTAACAGGTACTTTGTTGGTATCGTCGGACACAAAAATCCGGATTGACTCTTCGTCTTTAAAGAGCTTGTTCTGCGGCAACACCGGGTTAAGCCGGATCACGTTGATTTTGCCTTGTTTGGTTTTAACGACCGTTTTGCCCCGATACCGCACCTTCATGTTATAGACCGTATCGTCGTAGAAAGCGGGTACTTCGAGCACCTGCCCGCTTGCCATGTGGTTGAAATCGATCGTCCGCAGGAAATAGTAGCCGCTGATGAAGTCGTGTACATTATCGGGTACCTTAAAGGTGTCGCGCTCGGTCCGTTCTTCCGCTTTTACCGTATTGGCTGCGTGGTTGAACGTAATGTTTTCTTCCTTGCGATAGCTGTTTTCCTGAAGGCTGGTATAAAATTTCTGGGGCAGGATGGCCGACGTATCGATATACGACCGCCAGGTATCGCGGATGCGCGTAACGAGGTCAAACGCCCCCACCGTCCGCCCGTCAACGTTAACGCGGTAGCAGGCTCGGTCGTTTACTTTATACAGGGTTGGACTAACGTCTACGATGGCTTCGGCTGCGTTCAGAAACCCGTAGTGAACCCGGTACTCCAGATGTTCGCCCGGCCCAAAGCTCGTGTTGACGACACGCCGGTAGCTGTTCAGTGCTGTAAAGCCCGATGCCAGCACCGAAATAACACCAAGACCAATCAAATACTTCTTCATAGCAACAACAGCCCGTTGGCCGGACCTCACTTACAAAGATGGATAGGTTTGTTTCAGGTATGTTAGATACCGCCCGAAATCGCTGTTGAATTGGCTTTCAAACTCCTGCCGAAACCGATTCTGCTGTTTCCGGTAGGTGAGATAGCCAATAAAATACGCATTATTCGGTAAGTTTAGTTTGCTCAATTGTCTCTTTTTTACCGAACGAACTCCTGACGGACTCCGCTCATCGGTCAATGTATCCGCCGAACTGACGATTTGCCGGATCATCTTCCACTTCAATGAATCTTTGACTACCTCGGCCGTCTGGGGTTTAAAGGTCCCATACAGGCTGTCGAGCGCCCGGGTACCGCGCAGTACGTGATCATCGTAGCGCTCGTAGTACATTTTTGATGCCAGATAGTCTTTATAAACAGTAGAGTTAACGCCGTACTTCCGGGCCAGAAATCGCTGGGCGCCGTACTCGCCCACAAAATCGGCCAGGTTTTCGTTGTACTCCAGGTTATCTTTCACAAACAGCGTACCGTGGGTAAGCTCGTGAATAATCAGTTCGGCCAGGCTACCTTCCGTTCGGGACAGCATATTCGATAGGATGGGTTCTTTAAAAAATCCTAATGTCGAATAGGCAGCTACCTCACTGATTCGGGTGTCGTATCCTTGCTTTCGTAAGGCCGTATCCGCTTCTACAAGCCGGTCGCGGTCGAAAAAGCCTTTATACGAAAACGTGCCCAATATCGGAATGTGATATTCGACCGGTACAAGCCTATATTTTTCAGATCCAACTAGCATCCACATCAGCGGCTGGCCTTTCAGATCATAAAACGATTCGTAACTGCCCGATGGATCGAGCTGCAATGAATCAATGGCAAAACGCTTGATTTCGCGGATAAGTTCTATTTTCTGTTTCAACGAGTCGGGGTAGGCCGGGTTGGTCAGCACCTCCTCAACCGGTTGAGTGTTGAGCATGATACGGAGCTGACCCCTGGCCTGCATGTAGCCATAGCTGACATACTCCCATTGCCAGACCAGCAGAACGGCCAGTACCCCCACTATGATAAGAGCAATTTTTTTACGCATCGGTTGGAAAAAGATAAGGGCAAAAATACGCCCTGCCGAGATTTGTCGGCAGGGCGTACCAATATTGGTTTTTTATCCGGTCAACAGCTTGTCGGTAACGAGCTGCTTCGAGCAAATAGGGTGATTACCTGGCATCGGCTACTCACCGGTTGGGTCAATACCTTCCTGAGACAAGTAGTCGCCAATGTTGAAGACCTGTCCGTCCAGTAATTCGAGTTCCCGGTTCCAGTCCATCGTCAGCCAGGCTTCTGCCTGACGTTCAGCCACCATCACCTGCTGGGAATCCGTGAAAACCCATATGACTTTGCTGGTGCCAAAGTCGAGCAGTTTGCGTGTTTTTAAGTTAACGTAATTACGATCTTCAACGTTGGACAAATCAGCCTTAACATCGATTTCGATGACCAGTGTAGCGGGTACATCAGCATACTTTTTATTGATCTTGTCGGGCGTCAGTATAGTCCGGTCGTAGATGGCCACGTCGTGAGAAAGGTTGCTGCGGTGGTCCAGGTGAACGCCTGCTTCATTAGAGGCAAAACGATATTTTTTGCGGTCCAGGGTTAAAATCATCAGCTCCATGAAGTAAGACACCAACACCCATTGCAATGTACTCGACCCCATAATTTCTTCGGTGGTTTTGCGGCCTGCCAATACCTCACGGTAGCCATAATAATACAGTGGGCGACCGTCAAGCATTTCGTAAATCAGTGAATCTGGTATCGAAGCAGCGCGTTGGGCGGGTGCTTTACCGATAGACCGGCGCTTTCTGGGTATTGACTCCATGTCGTAGTAGGTTGAGCTGCATCAATCAAATATACGAAATCTATTCCAGGGCCTGATAAACGGCGGTGCGGAACTTGCGGACGAAGTCGCTGTAATGAGCATAGGGCTGAACGTTGGTGAAAACGAGCAGAATCAGCTCTTCTTTGGGGTCGATGGTAAACTCCGAACAATACATGCCGCCCCAGGTATAGGCGCCCGGCGTAGCCTGATCGCCATAGTGGGTGCCTTCGGTAATGAGCTGGAATCCCAATCCGAACTTGTCGCGCCGATCCCATACCTCGGCCGCGCCGATTTGATTACGAACCATCATCTCAACGGTTTTCCGACCCAGAATACGCCGGTTGTTGAATGTGCCGCCGTTGAGCAGCATCTGGCAGAACCGGGCGTAGTCTTCTACGGTACTGACCAGGCCCGCCCCACCCGAAAAATAGGTTCTGGCGCCCGAAACAGCATACTGCCGGTAGGTTTTGTTCGGGTGTAGCACCAGCGGTTTGTCGGCATTGCCTTTGTCGTATAGTTCAACCAGGCGACTGGCCTTGCCGGGCGGCAGATAAAAATAGGTATCAGCCATGCCCAGCGGGTCGAGCACCCGTTCGCGCAGAACGACGTCGAGGGGTTGGTTGGTCAACACCTCAACCAGCCGCCCGATGATGTCGGTGTTGAGGCCATAAACGAAGCCTTTGCCGGTCGAGTCGGTGCCGGGGTCGTTGAGCAGGGGGCGGGCCGCGAGCCGGTTTATGACGTCTTCGAGTTTGTCGGGTGCGGTTGAATTGAAAAACGGCACGGTAAATTCCGGTCGCTGATCGAGGGGGTGTTCGTAGGGAATACCGGCGTTATGGCTCAGCAGCTGACGAATGGTGATCTCGCTCCGGGCCGGTCGGGTTTCGTAGCTGCCACCGGTGGGGTTTTTGCGGTCATACTGAACCAGTACCCTGGGATTCTTAAACGCCGGTATGTACTTGCTAATGGGGTCATCGAGCAGAAACCGTTCTTCTTCAAACAGCGTCATCAGCGCTACCGTCGTAATGGCTTTCGACTGTGAGGCAATGCGGTAGATGTCGTCGCGCTTGAGGGGCGTCTTCTTCTCCAGGTTGCTGTACCCGAACGCTTTGTAATGAACCACTTTACCCCGGCGGGCCACGAACGTAACCGCATTTGGGGCCATACCCTGGTCAACTAATCCTTGCAGAAAGGTGTCGATCCGCTTGAGCCGCCCGGTCGAGAAACCGGCTTCGGTGGGTGTGCGGGCGGTGGTAAAAGCTTGTGGTCGGGGCTGGGCGAGCAGGGTAGTCGTTACGAACAAAAACAAAAGAACGAAGCGCATGAAACAGTCTGGTCAGTCGGTGAAAGGGGGCTTACCAGGAAAGAACGCGGGCCGGGTTTGTTTCTACCCACTCAGCCCGGCAATTGCCAATCCCACACAACAACGGTCCAGGTTTCACCCGCGCCGGGCTCGTAAAACTGGTGAACAGGGCGGAACCCCACGCGTTCATGAGCGCGGAAGGAGCGGGTATTCCGAATCGAAATATCGGTGATGAGCATCCGGTAGCGGTGGCTGTAGGTAGCCCGATGGTGCTCGTAAAGCCGGTCGAAAATACCCTGGCCGCGGTGACTGTCAGCCACGCAAACCTGCCCCATTACGTAATACGGGTACTGACTCAGCAACTGCCCCTCGTAGGTTAGCGAGTCGATCTGGTCGAATAGGGAACCCAGCTCCGGCAGAAACGTCCGCGTCTCGGGCGCCGAGGTAATGGCGTACCCTACAACCTGGTCGTCTTCTTTAGCCACAACGCTCGGCGCCACGGCGTGCATCTGCTGCATCTGGTCGAGGCTGTACTGAAGGGTGACGAAGCCCTGGTTGGCCTGCACATCGGCCGGTAGGTGACGGACAAGGTTTTTTTGTTGCAGAGCCAGTATGCCGCGCAGGTCGTCATCGGTCTGAGCCAGTGTAATAGTAATCATTGGGTGGGGTGAATATGGGTAACGATCAGGTATTGGGCCGCTGCGTACGTGCTCATAATGAATACCGTAGCTCCGGCAAAAGGTGTCAGGAAGGCATTGATCGCAATGGCCGAGTCTGACGCCATGAACAGCAGTGCTCCGATCAGTACAGGGCCATAGCCCGGCTGTTCCCGGCGGAGCGCAGCCAGCAGACCCATGGTGCTGATACAGATAACATAAACGACAACCGGGGTCCAGAGGCCGTTCAGGGCAGGATTGGTTCGGAAGGTCGGCTGCAGAATCAGCAGAAAACTGCCTGCGTAGACGACGAACGGTAGCGCCAGCAGGCCGACCGTCGGCAGCGAAACGGACTGCCCCGCCCCCCGCATTCGGAACACAACGCAGTAGCCCAGTTGCATGATCAGAAACGAAGCCAGCCCGAGGCCAAACAGATCGACTTCCCGGATCATCAGGAACACATCGCCCAGTAGCGCAAAAACCAGACTTATCCGTAAGACCGTCATCGATAGTCCACCAACCCGTCGGTGCCGCCATGACCAGGCCAGCAGCAGCCCAACAATGAGCGGCTTGCTGATGTAGTGCAGCCACCTGATCTGCGTCAGATCGCCCACCAGCTCCAGGCCGGTGACAAGGGCGAAAAGTAGCGCGAACCGACGGTCAGGCGGAATGGTATTCATAAGGCCGTACTACCGCTGATGCTGATTGTCTCCAGCCTGTTCAGAAACGCGGGGTCAACGTCGGCGCCGATACCGGGCTCGTCAGACAGCTCGATCTGGTAGCCCTTGTATACGATACCGCCCTGTACGGGGTCGATGGCATGCTCGAAGCAGGCGTCTAGGTCACAGAAACGAATATTCTGCCGGGCCGCTGCGAAGTGTGCGTTGGCTGTAAGTGCCAGCCGCGACTCCGACATGCAGCCAATCATGCAGGCAATACCGCTGGCTTCGGCAATGGCATTGATGGCCAGTGCGTCGAAAATACCTCCGCTTTTGGCCAGTTTGATATTGAAATAATCGACCGCTTCATCCCGAACGAGCCGGATGGCGTCGGTGGCATCGAACAGGCTCTCGTCGGCCATGAGCGGTACCGGCGAGCTGCGCCGAATCTGTCGCAGACCCGCAATGTCGTGTCGCCGGATGGGCTGCTCGCAATACTGTACGTTCCAGTTGCCGATGGCTCGCAGTACGGCCTGGGCGGTAACCACGTCCCAGCCCTGGTTGGCGTCGGTCCGGATGGGGGTGGTGTCGCCGATGGCGGTTCGGATGGCCTCTACCCGCCGAATGTCGTCGATTCGGTTGGTGCCGAGTTTGACCTTGATGGCTTCGCCCCCGTTTGCCTGAATCCGCAAGGCGTCGTCGACCATGCGTTCGGGGGTGTTGATATAGATCGTTTCGTCCGTGACCAGCGAACGCTGGGAGCCGCCCAGAAACTGGTACAGCGGCATGTTGGCGGCTTTGGCGGCCAGGTCGTACAGGGCCATATCGAAGGCCGATCGGGTGGTGACGTGGCCGGGCAGATAACGCGTCAGTGTGGTCACGCAGCCCTCAATATCGAGCGGGTTGCGGTTCAGCAGCAGCCGGGCCATATCCTGCGCAGCCGCCATGCCCGATGCCTGCGTTTCGCCAACGATCATCCAGAACGGCGATCCTTCGCCCCAGCCCGTCAGCCCGTCGCTGGTTTGAATTTCGACCAGTATATTCCGGGCGCTGTCAATGGTGCCCAGCGAAATGGCGATGGGGGCTTTAAGCGGGATGTTGTAGGCGTAGAGGTTGATTCGGGTAATGATCATGGGCAGCCGGTCACAGGTTTTTATCGAGCAGGTCGGTCAGGTAAGCAGCCGATTGCAGGCCGATCAGTCGCTCGGTCAGCTTACCCTGTTTGAGCAGAAGCAGAGTCGGTATTTCGTCGACCTGATAAGCCTGCATCAGAGCCTTGCTGGCGTCGGCGTCGGCTTTAACCACCAGCACTTTACCCGCGTATTGGGTTTGCAGCTGCTCCATGATCGGCATCATTTTCTGACAGGGCGCACACCAGGGTGCGTAGAAATCGACCAGCACCAGCTGATTGCTGGCCGATAACGCTTTCAGCTCGGCAGGGGTAATGGCTTTGGCGGTCGGGCTGGCTTTGGCGCCTTCGATTGGTTTTAGTTTGGTGGTCCACTTCAGGTAGCCGCCCTGCAACTCATAGACCGACGCAAACCCCTGTTCGCGCATTAGTTTGGCCGCTTCGGCCGAGCGTCCGCCCGAGAGGCAGTAGACGTAGACGGGTTTGGTCTTGTCGAGGCTGGCCACGTTCTGGCCAAAAGCGGGATTTCTGAAATCGAGGTTCGTGGCGCCCGGCAGGTGGCCACCGCCAAACTCGCCGGGGGTTCTGACGTCGAGAAGCTGAGCGCCAGGCGTTTTCTTCAGCTGTTGCTCAAAGTCATCGGTCGACAGGTTCTGCGCCCGGACGGATGACGGGCCCATCAGGCACAGGAAACAGAGCGAAAGGATAAGGAACCGGTTCATCAGATTAATTTTTTGAAGGATATACAGCGGCCAGTCTGCTACAGATAAGCCTCATTTATTGCGGAAACTGGCTCTTGTCCAGCCCCGGAATAATCCGCAGTGCATTCTTGTAATAGATTTTTTTGAGGATCTCGTCGGGCAGTCCCATGCCGTACATACGCCAGAACGCATGGTATTTTTTGTGGTAGGGGAAGTACTCGTCGTTGGTTTCAAGCACCCGGAAATAGGTAGCGTATTCGCTCGGCACCCAGCTGTCTTTACCGAACAGAATCCGGTCCTGATACTTCTCGAAGAACTGGCGTGAGGCCCGAGGCTGACGGCCCAGCTCGGCAATGACGGCTCCAATTTCGACGTTCATGTTCGGGAATACCTGCATCAGGCTATCCAGTTTAGCCAGATCATTGGGATACCAGCCCATATGTGCGTTGATGAAGGTCGTTTTGGGATGTTTTCGGAAAACGTTGTGCTGCTCGGCAATGAGTTGCTCCCAGGGAACGGGGTCATTAGGTGAGCGTTTGCGGCCCGCATGGAGCTTAAGTTCGAGCCAGCGCTCGTTGTAGCGATCCATCGGGTCCCAGAACGACTTCGGGTCGGCGGTATGGATCAGCACCGGAATGCCCAGCTGCCCACATTTGGCCCAGATCGGGTCCAGCCGTGGATCATCGACCCGAATGCGCTGGCCTTTTTCGTCTTTCACGCTAAAACCCAGCGATTTGTAAATCTTCAGCCCTTTGGCTCCGGCTTTTACGTCAGCCTCGAGCGTTTTTACGGCCTCATCGGTCCAGCCCGCCTTGCCAATGTCATCGAAGTTGATGTTGGAGAACAGGATGAGCCGTTTCGGATTCGTTTTCTGGATATTGGTGGCCGCTGCGGTAAAGAACCGGGTGTTCTCGGCCACATTACCCCAGCCGCGTCCGCTCAGGTTTACCATCACCTGCATGTTGAGGCTGTCCATCTGGGCCACCAGCGGCCGCAGGTCAGCCTTGTCCATCTGAAACTGATGGTTGTGCACATCGATAAATGGAAACTTGGCGCGGGTCAGCTTATGCTCGGGTACCTTCAGCGTCGATACCGGATCGTACTCCTCAAATCCCAGCGGCATATCGGCCGGTTTCTGAGCCTGCGCAAGCGAGGCATTCAGCACGATGAGGGCGAGGGCAACCATCAGGTAACGCGGTTGTAGAGTTAGATGGATCATACTATCGGGGTTCTGGCTATTTGTAAATAAGCGCTACGCAGTGGGCGGCTATGCCTTCCTGCCGACCTACGAAGCCGAGGTGTTCGGAGGTGGTTGCTTTGATGGATATATCGTCTTCGGGAATTTGCATAACCCCGGCCAGGCAGGTTTTCATGGCCGGAATGTGCGGATTCAGCTTCGGCTCCTGCAGCACAACCGTTACGTCGACGTTCGAGACTTCGTAGCCCGCTTCGCGCACCATCCGCAGCACCTCGGCCAGCAGCACTTTACTGTCGACGCCTTTCCAGCGCGGGTCTTTATCTGAGAAATGGTAACCGATGTTGCGCATGTTGGCGGCTCCCAGCAGGGCGTCGCACAAGACGTGGCAAACCACATCGGCGTCTGAATGCCCAAAGGCGCCGTGGGTATGCGGAATCTCAATGCCGCCAAGCCAGAACGGATGGCCTGCTACGAGTTTATGGACGTCGTAGCCCTGTCCGACCCGGATTTTCATGCAACGCGGTAATATAAAGTCGAACAATTCTCGGGGCGCAGTACCTGCCGGGCCATCTGCTGCACATCGTCGGGCGTGACGGCCTGAATGTGGGCGGCTTCCTGGTTGACCAGTTCGGGATCGCCCGCGTTGGCAGCGTAGGCCAGGTTCATGGCGCGGTTCAGCAACTCAACCTCCGAGAAGGCCAGCGTGGCTTCGGCCTGGTTTTTTACCTTGGTCAGCTCTTCGTCCGGTACGGCCTGATCGATAAATTCCTGAATAACCGACTCAACAGCCGCGTCGGCTTCTTCGAGCGAAATACCTTCGTTCAGCGTACCCTGTACGACCAGCAGACCGGGGTCGAGCGACGAGGTAATGTACGCACCTATGTTGCTGAAAAGCGGATTGTCGCGCAGGAGCTTCTGATACAGACGCGATGATTTACTGCGGCCCAGCATATCGCTGAGGAGGTCGGTCGTCTGGAAGTTCGGCTCGAAGCGACCCGGCATGTGCCAGGCTTTGTAGAGTGCGTTGAGCGGCACTTTGGCACTGGTTTCCAGTTTGCGGGCTTCGTGCTGCACCGCTTCCTGCGGGAGCTGCCTCACATAAGGAGCCCCGGCCGGAATGGGCGCAAACCAGCGGGCACAAAGCTGTTTTACTTCCTCGACGGTTACGTTGCCGGCTACGACCAGGACCGCATTGTTGGGCAGGTAATAGCGGAAGAAAAAAGCACGCACGTCGTCGAGGGTGGCGTTTTCGATGTGGCTGATGTCTTTACCGATGGTTGCCCACCGATACGGATGTTGCTGATAAGCCAGCGGGCGCAGCTTCAGCCAGACATCGCCGTAAGGCTGGTTCAGATACCGTTGCTTGAACTCTTCGATGACTACTTTCCGTTGCACCTCCAGCACCTGTGGATCGAACGACAGACTCAGCATCCGGTCCGACTCGAGCCAGAAAGCGGTTTCGAGGTTGGCGGCCGGCAGCGTGATGTAATAGTTGGTGATATCGGGGCTGGTGAAAGCATTGTTTTCGCCCCCTACGCGTTGCAGCGGCTCGTCGTAGCTCGGAATGTGTTGCGAACCGCCGAACATCAGGTGCTCGAACAGGTGCGCAAATCCGGTCCGGCCGGGATCTTCGTCGCGCGAGCCGACGTTGTAAAGTATGTTGACCGCGGCCAGGGGAGTGGTGGCGTCTTCATGGACAAACACCCGGAGGCCGTTGTCCAGCGTAAACTGTTCGTACTGAATCATGAATGAAAACTTTTGCGTATAGCCCTCGTTAGATAATACGCACTCAACAAAAGTACGGTTCCGGCCGTACAGAATCAACCGCTATACGTTGACACCGTTCTCTGTACATTTCCGCTTCTTCATCGGGCTCCTGCTGCTGGTTTTGCCCGGACTGGCTCCGGCCCAGGTGCTGACCGACCCGGCTGCCCAGCAAACCGTTCAGCGCGTGCTGGACAATATCTACAGCATGGAGTTCACCCAGGCTGATGAACAGATTCGGCAGATTCGCACCCGCTATCCGCAACATCCTATCGGGCCTATTCTGCTGGCTACCAAGCTGGAACTGCAATACGTACCCATTCACGAGAACCCGGCGGCTAAAGCCCAGTTCATACAGGCGGTTGGTCAGGGTCTCGACCTGTCGAAGCGCCTGCTCGATCGAAACGACAAGGACCCGGAAGGTATTTTCTTTGCACTGACGGCGCATAGTTATCTGGCTGCGTTGTACAACAACCAGAACGAAACGATTAAGGCCGTCGGGGAGTCGCGCAAATCGTACGGGTATCTGAAAGATGGGTTCCAGCTCATGGACAAAAACCCCGACTTTTATTTTACGACGGGTTTATACAACTATTATGTAGAGCGTTACCCCATCGACCATCCGGTTGTGCGGCCGTTTATGGTATTTTTCGATGACGGCGATATGGCCCTGGGGTTGAAACAGATGGAGATTGCTGCCAAACGGGCGCTGTTCATGCGGGCCGGTGCCAACTATTACCTGGCGCATGTGCTTCTGAAACACGAAACCCAGCCGGGCCGGGCGGTTGCGTTTACCAAATACCTGGCCGATAAATACCCCAATAACCCGCTGTTCGGGATGATTAACGCCGAAGCGCTGTTGCTGGCAGGTCGCTACGCCGAAGCCCGGCCTTATGTACAGCGGCTGAAGCAGATGAGCAACCGGCAACTGCTGCCCCTGGCTGTGTATACGTTCGATGGAATACTGGCCGAGCAGGCCGACCGCGACGATAAAGAAGCGGCCAGTGCCTATCAGACCGCGCTCCGGCAACCAGTTAATGCGGCTTATACGAAGGAGTATCAGGCCATGGCCTATGCTGGCCTGGCCCGCATTGCGGCTCGCAGCAACAACCAGCAAACGGCGAAGCTGTACTACAAAAAGGCGCTGGCCATAGCGCAGTACAAATCGCTGATCCGGGAGGCCCGGGGTAAGTAAACAACTCGATTTGTGTACGGAGGCCCCGCGTTGCTGAGTTGATTTCGGTAGCTTCCGGTTAGTAGTCGACCTCCAGGTTGAGGGCCTGACGCAGGTCGTGCAGGGCCGGGTTCTTCTCGGCCAGGTAGTTGTACTTATCCTGCGGGCTGTAAATCATTTTCTTCACCTCCTGAAGCCTGACTTCGTGCTCGACCTGTACCTGGCTATTCTGGAGCTGGTTGCGCAGGTAAGTGACCAGCTCTACTTTGAAGTCATTCAGGATGCCTACCTGTAGCGTATTGTCGAGCGTTAGCCGAACGGTCAGGCTGTCGAGCTCAATGTCGCGGTTCAGAATCAGCTGTTCGCTGGCCGAGTCGTTCTGTTGCTGGCGGAGCCGGGCAAACGACACCCAGGCTGAACGAAGTTGATCAAAATCAAACGATTTATCGGGCCGCGTAGGAGCTACCGGCGCGTCAGTTTCGGTTTCTGCTGCTGGCTTTGCCATGGCGGTGGTCAGCGGCACCGTCGACCGGAGCTTGCTGGTAGCGGGTCGCGCGGGCGGAACCAGGGCGGGCTTGGTCGGGCGGTCGGCGGTAGCGGCAACCGGAACGGGGGCTACGGGCACCGGCTCGACCGGTCGTCGGTCAGGGACGGGGGGCGCATAGGCGGTCGGGCTGGCCGGCTGGCCGTTGGCGGGCGTTGTCGGGTGGTACCCATTGACGGGTTCACTCGTAAACGGGTGTGACTCGATCAGGACGGGTGGGCTGGGTACGGGGCTATCAGGCGTGGGCTGTAGCTGGCTGCGGGTCGGTCCGTCGTTTTTTTTTTCGCCGGCGGGGTCTCCGCTGGCAAGGTGGCTGGCTGGGTGTAATCCGCTGGGCGACAGGGTCGGTATGGCTTCCCAGTCCAGTACGTTGCGCAGGTTGGCCAGTTTCATCAGCCACAGTTCGGTATGCAGCCGCTGGTCTTTGGCCGCTTTGTAGTTCATGTCGCACTGACCGCCCAGGCTGAGGGCCGACAGCAGAAACGACATGGGGGCGCGGACTGCCTGGTCGAGGTACTGCCGCCGAACGTTTTCCGTTACCTGGAGCAGCTGAACCGTGGCCGCATCTTTACAGACAAGCAAGTCGCGGAAGTGGCGGCACAGGCCGACGATGAACTGGTGCCCGTCAAATCCTTTGCGCAAAATCTCATCAACCGTCAGCAGGCTTTGCGGCAGGTTACCCGCCAGCAGCAGATCGGTCAGTTTGAAGTAGTAGTCGTAGTCGAGAATGTGCAGGTTGTCCAGCACGTCTTTGTACCGAATGATCCGGTCGGCTGCGAAGGTTACGTTGAGGTCGAACATCGACAGCGCATCCCGCAGACCGCCGTCGGCTTTCTGGGCAATCAGGTCCAGCGCTTCCGACTCGGCGGTGATGCCTTCCTGGCTGGCTATTTTGGCCAGGTGACCGGCAATGTGTTCCGGCTGTATCCGGTTGAAGTCGAAGATCTGGCAGCGCGACAGAATCGTGGGCAGAATCTTGTGTTTCTCGGTGGTGGCCAGAATGAAAATGGCGTAGGCCGGCGGCTCTTCCAGCGTTTTCAGGAAGGCGTTGAAAGCCGCCGACGAGAGCATGTGCACCTCGTCAATGATATAAATCTTGTACTTGCCCGACTGGGGTGGGTAACGGACCTGATCGATCAGGTTCCGGATATCCTCAACCGAGTTGTTCGAGGCCGCGTCGAGCTCGTGAATATTGAAGGAAGCATTCTGGGAAAAGCTGACGCACGACTCGCACTGGTCGCAGGCTTCGCCCTCGGGCGTCAGGTTTTGGCAATTGATGGTTTTGGCCAGAATCCGGGCGCAGGTGGTCTTGCCAACCCCGCGCGGCCCGCAGAAAAGAAACGCCGAGGCTAAATGATTGGTCCTGATGGCATTCTTGAGGGTAGTCGTAATATGCTCCTGACCCACGACGGTATCGAAGGTAGCGGGGCGGTACTTGCGGGCCGAGACCACGAAATTTTCCATACTGCAAGTTAGCAGGTCGGGGGCGGATTTCAAATCTCCGCCCCACAATGTGGACAGCGTTGCCGGGGGCTGCCTTTGCGGGTTCGCATGTGTTCTGAGAAACCCGATACCAGGATACTGGTTGGTAGTGCAAACAGCATAATACCCATCATAGCCGACAGACCACCAATGAGTTGGCCCAGGGGCGACACCGGGTAGACGTCGCCGTAACCGACGGTTGTCATGGCGCTGGCTCCCCACCACATCGTAGCCGGAATGCTGCTGAATTTATCGGGCTGGATGGGGTGCTCTACGTAATACATGACGCTCGATACGATGATGAGCATGAATACCACGAAGGTGAGCACCAAAATCAGCTCTTCTTTTTTATCGTTGATAACGGCCACAATGACCCGGAAGGCGTGCGAGTATTTCGAGATGCGAAACAGCCGGAAAATACGGAACAGGCGCAGAATCCGGACCACGGCCAGATCGGTAGCAAAGAGCGTAAAGTAGAACGGGAAAATAGCCAGCAGGTCGATAATGGCCCGGGTCGAAACAATATACCGAAGCCGTCCCCAGAACCAGTGATGGTACCGCTCGTTCTCGACGCATACCCACAGCCGGATGAGGTATTCGATCGTAAAGAACCCGACCGAAAACAGCTCAAAGTCGTAGAAAAGCCGTTCGTAGCGCCGGTTGTACTCGGGCACCGTATGCAAGACGATGGCCAGGGCGTTCAGCGTAATGATCGACAGGAGTACGCTGTTAAAAATCAGGCTAATACCCCGGCGTTTGCCCGTCGAGGTTTCCAGAATCCGGTAAAGATTTTTGCGGAGGGTAAGCATGGCCGTACGGTTGGTCCATCGCAAGCTACGCACCAAATTCCGAACGTGCCAGACTCACCTGGAGCCAGCTCGCCTTAATGTGAGCAGCAGGAGAGAAGCCGCCCCTGCCGCCAGTAAACCGGCTCCCAGGCCGATGGTCGGGGCCGCCAGATACAGCAGGGCATTTCCCGCCAGAAACGTACCCGCAATGTCGCAGAGGTTCACGAAAGCCATGTAGGTGGTAAACTGGGAGCCTTCGACGCCTTTCCGACAAATGGCCATCAGAACGGGCATAGCGGCCGCGCTGATGGCCGGGTCCATGAAATAAAGGGCGACCAGCCCCGTCTGGGCCAGCGGCCGCTGTATCCACTGCGCTGCCAGCAGGTTGAACCCCAGCAGGTAGAGGGCAACCATAAATACCATCAGCACCAGCAGTCGGCGCGCTCCGACCCGATCGGCCAGATACCCGCCGGTCAGAGCAATGACGGTAGCGACCACCATGCCGTACGTCCCTGTCAGTACCGACAGGTCTTCGTCTTTCCAGCCCAGGTCGTCGATCAGGTGGTGATTGTAGGCCCGGGCAAAGAGCGATACGCTGGTATAGGCCATCAGTATAGCGCCAAACAGCAGGACGCTCTGTCGGGAGAGAAGCCCTCTGAACAACTCGGTAATCAGCCAGCGAAACGTATGGTCAGGCTGCTCAGCCTGTCGGACAACCGGTTTGGGCAGCGACGCGCTGCCATGTCGGGTCCAGGACGGAAACAGTTGATCATCGGTTCGTTCGCGAACGAACAGCATCAGCAGGACGCCTGTCAGCAAACAGCCCACCTGCGCCAGGGCCGCTCCATAAAACCCGTACCGGCGCAGGAGTACGGCAAAAACGGCCGCTCCGATGCCGGTACCGATAAGAAACCCGGCCCGCATGAAGGCATTGACGCGGCCCCGTTCACCGTCAGGGATAACGGTAATGGCCATGGCATCGACGCTGGCGTCCTGAATGGCGGCAAATACGCTTCGGGCGCAGAACAACCAGCCCAACAGGCCAATATCGGCCACCGGATTACGTACGGTCAGCAAGATACAGGAAGCCAGCACCGTTATCAGCTGCGACCCCACCACCCAAGGCTTGCGACGGCCCAGGGGCGAGTGCTGAAAACGGTCGATGAGTGGCCCCCAGATAAACTGAAACGCCCACGGCAAGCCGATGATGGCAATGAATGAACCAACCCGGTCCGGACTGACCCCTTCGGCCGTAAAATAGTTGGCCAGCGCCGTCAGGTAGAAGCCCGACGGGATGCCCTGCATGACGTACAGATAGAAAAAAACACCGTAGCGAAGCGGTCGGCTCTGGCTGAGTGTGAGGGCATAAACAGGCGGGGTGAAAGGCGAGGTCATTCGTAACGTTGCGAGCAGATCGGCATGATTCGTGATGCCGAGAACTAGCTGTACTCGCTGTCGTGGACTTATGTTTTTGCCAGTTGCGAACTATCCTGTAAAAAAACCGTTTAATCTATTGCACGACCCGGATAATATCCCGAACATTGTCCGCGTTATTTGCGCACAACCGATGGCCAAGCTCGTTTTCATACCGACCTTCTTCCATACTACGCCATTTCGGTTTAGGTCCGAAAGGACCATATAGCTCTGTCTGCCTACGTGGTGGACTCCCCTCGTCTTTTTTTCTAACTTTTTTTGTAACCCCTACGGATCACACCGTCTCCGCGTTGCGGCTCATACCCGCCTGATAAACGACGATGATAACGCCCGAAATAGTCAACGATCAATACATGGTGCAGGTTGCCAGCGAAAACCACCTGCAACTGGCCGAAACAATCTGCCGCGAAATGGAAGAAAGCGCCAAGGCCCGGGGAACCGGTATCGCCAAGCGTTCGCCCATTTACGTTATGGAAAAAATGCTCGAAGGCAAGGCCATTGTGGCCACTACGCTGGCGGGCGAATGGGTTGGGTTTTGTTATATCGAAACCTGGGAACACGGTAAGTTCGTAGCCAACTCCGGCCTTATTGTTCGCCCCGAGCACCGGAAGAGCGGCATTGCTACGCGCATCAAAGCCAAGGCGTTCGAGCTGTCGCGGAGTCGCTTTCCCAACGCCAAGATCATTGGTATTACTACCAGCCTGGCCGTAATGAAGATTAATTCAGATCTTGGTTATCAGCCGGTTACGCTCAGTGAATTGCCCGGTGATGAGGCTTTCTGGAAGGGCTGCCAGACCTGCGCCAACTTCGATATTCTGACCCGTACCAACCGCAAGCACTGCCTCTGCACGGGTATGCTCTACGATCCGGAAGAGCACAAGAAACCGGAACAGAAAACCGAAAACTGGAACTTCCTGAAAGAGTCGAAACTGTACGAGCGCTGGATGCGGATCAAAGAACGTATCCTGCTCCGGTTGCAGCACGACCGCTCCCGTTCCCGCAAAACCGAGCGTGAGCTGGAAACCGCCTGATCGCCAGAGCTTCATCATACCAGAAATACATTCCGAAAAGTCGTCTCCAGCAAGCCTGGAGACGACTTTTTTGCGTTACAAAAAGCTCTAGTCAACGGCCCGTTTTTCGGTTATTCCGGTCGGAAAAATAGATGGAAAGTAGCGCATAAATTCGTATTTTAGAGTGTCAGTATAGCGCAGCAGAAAAGCGCCTTTTCTTTCTCTATTCCTAAAAAAATTATGAAACGAATTTCGTTACTTGTTTACGAAGATGCGGTTTTGTCGTCGGTTTCCGGCGCTATCGACTTGCTGCTGGCTACCAATGGATATTTGCAGCAACTGGGTAAATCGCCGGCATTCAGTCTGGAACTGGTCAGTGAAAAATCGAAGCATATTCAATTAAACGTACCCGCTCAACTGATCTGCTACAAAACGCTGGATGAGGTAACGGATACGGATCTTATTCTGGTGCCTGCCTTCTACGGAAACCCCGATCTGGCCCTGGCCGGGAAAGCCGGTATGCTGGACTGGCTCCGGGCTAAACACGCAGCCGGTATCGAGATTGCCAGTCTGTGTTTGGGTAGTTATCTGCTGGCCGAAGCCGGTATCTTGTCCGGAAAAGCTTGTACATCGCACTGGATGGCCATTGATGATATGCAGCGACGCTATACCGATGTGCAGGTTCTGGCCGATGCCGTCGTGACAGATCGGGATGGCATCTATACCAGTGGTGGGGCCTTACTGTCGTGGAACCTGATTCTGTACCTGATCGAGAAGTTCTGCGGGCACGAAGTGAGCATCGGGGTGAGCCGTATGTTCAACATCGATCTCGACCGGTCCAGTCAGGCTTATTTTGTTGTTTTTCAGGGCCAGCGACAACATGAAGACGAGGCTATCCTGAAAGCGCAGACCTTCATCGAAAAAAATTACCACCGGCCCATTTCCGTTGATCAGATTGCCGAACAAACCAACATGAGCAAGCGGAATTTTATTCGGCGGTTTAAAAATGCGACGCAGAATACACCGCTTGAGTATTTGCAGCGCGTCAAAATAGAATCAGCCAAAAAAGCCCTCGAAAAAAACGCGGATGATGTAACCTCACTGATGTACAACGCGGGCTATAATGACGTAAAAACTTTCCGGAAAGTTTTTAAGCAAATTACCGGACTTACCCCACTCGAATACCGGAAAAAATACAGCCGTAGAAACGTAGCTGCCGTCTGATGGCTCGTTACTGGCCGGGGTGATAGATGCGTTTGGCCGTGCGTAGTACCTCTTGCTTGTCCAGCGTCATTGGCTTGGTTTTTTGAGCCGCAAACAAGGCCATCTGGTCTGTGTAGTGCGGACTGTCGGGACGGCCCGACGCGCCGAAACAGTTAACGGTTTCGATCAGCGGCAGGCCCGTCCGGGGAAACCGCACCAGCGAAATGTACGACTCGCCCTGGCTGCTCCGAACCTGGCCCTGCCGGTAGGGGATGGCGTATATGGAGGCCAGTACATCGGGTATTCCCCAGATCGGCAACTCGGTTTTGCCCCGAACGTGTTTCTGGTAGTCGCCCAGGGTAATGTCGGTCCGGCCGAAATGTTTCCGGAGGTAAGCCTGCACATGGCGCAGGCCGGCCGCGCAGTCGTCGGCCGTGAGTACCGTTTTTTCCGTTGTCTGTTTGCTGAGCTTATCCTGCCAGTAACGATAAAAAACCAGGAAGGCAGCCGCGCCCTGGCTGTTGACGGTGGCCTGCCGGTTCCAGGTCCGGATGGTGTAGATCAGGTCGCGAATATCCGGATACGCATCGGGGTCCAGCTCGAAGAGGGCATTGGCGTCGGGTCCCTGGGCGTACGAGAGCCTTTTGGGGAGTTGCAGATCGTACTTTATGCGTTTGAAGTCGGCGTAGCTGAGCTTGTCATACTGGCTGATTAACTCGCCGAACCGGATGCTGCGGTTCGTATTCCAGCGCTCATAGCCCATAGTCGGGTCAAACGCATCGGGGTCGAGATTATCGGCCGGCGCGGTAGCGTTAAAAGGGGTGTTGTTCATGTTGAAGAGGTAGCCGCCGGGTGGGTTCAGGTACTGCGGAAAGTCAGCCAGCGGCCGGAAGCGGGTCCAGAGGGTGCGTGAGGTATTGCCGGGCAAGGTGCCGCTCCAGTCGTAGTCCGGGTTTCGGTAAGGAATCTTGCCGTTGCTGACGTAATAGATCGTATCGGCATCGGCGTAAACGATGTTGAAGCCCGGAATCGCCGTCATGGTAAGCGCCTGCCGGAACTCGGAAAACGAACGGGCTTTGTTCATCCGGTACCATTGCTGCAGACCCCGCAATTCCTGATTGGCACCGGTCCGGATGGCAAACCAGCCCCGTTTGGTTTTGATGGTAGCGCCGTACCGACTCCAGTAAGCTTTCCGGTTGATGGCTACGGGAATGCCTTTGACCCGCAGGCGAACCCGCTTCTCCTCCAGCGGCAGCCATTGCCCGTCGAAGAGATACTGGTTAGGATGGGCTTTGTCGGTCTGGAGCTGGTAAATGTCGATTTTGTCCTGGTAGTTTACGGTATGGGCCCAGCCAAGGTGCTCGTTGACCCCGTGGAAAATCGTTGCTCCGCCCGGAAATAAGCCTCCCAAGATGTTCCAGCCCTGCTCGCTGCACAAATGGGCTTCGTACCAGGCCACGGGGCCTTCGAGCGGCTGGTGGGAGTTGATAGCCAGCATGGTCTGGCCTTCGGTGGTTTTGTTTCGGTGAACAGCAATGGCGTTGGAGCCGGTATTCTTCATGAAGTCGACCAGCGGTACCTGATTGCCGTAAATGCGCTGCAGCGCCCGGTCTACGCCCGAAATGACCGACAGCGATAAGACCGATACCTTCAGGTAATCGCTCAGCGTGACCGGAAATGACCCGCGAACCAGCACCTCGGCCGGATGCGCCCGGGCGTAATCATTCAGGCCCTGCAGGTAGCCCGTAAGTACCGCCCTGAAGTCGGGATCGAGTGCCGTTTCGCCCCGTTCTTTCACCAGTTCAGGAGCGTGAAGCAACTCGACCACGTAATCGGCCGTGGCCCCCTGCTTGCCCAGATGCCGCCCCAGCATGCCTTTGGCAGGGAGTACCAGCAGCTGGATGGTCTTGAAATCATCTTCCGCATGAGCCCAGGCCAGCCCATAAGCTACTTCAGGATCGGTCTGGGCAAAAATGTGCGGTACGCCATACGCGTCGCGGGCAATGGTTACGCGGGCAGGATCGATCTGAGCAAACAGGGCAATGGAGGTACTGAAACAGATCAGGAAAAGGGCAGGCGTTTTCATGGAGGAGGGGTTGGTACCGCTAAAGATAAAGAATAGCTGTCAGCCCTCAGGGAGCACATCGTGGCTCAGGTGACTGCCCAATGCAGGCGAGCGTAGGTCTGTTTTACCCCAATGTTAAGCCTGTTTGACTAATTTGTTAACATTGGGGTAACATTGGAGGACTGGTCGACTAAAAAACAGAAGCCGACTGATAGGCGTAAAACACCTTTTAGGGGCGTATGTGGGCCTCTAATTACGAAAACAGCTTTTATTTGCCTGTCCATGTAAGGATAAACTTGTTGACCACTGAAAATTTTTATTCATATTTTGATAACATTGGGTTAATATTTGAGTAATATTGACATAACATTAGTCCTTACGACTCGGTAGAGGGATTTGGGCGACTGGGCATTGTTCATCTATAAAATAACGAAGTCATGAAAAAGTCTCTTTTTCTTCTTACGCTGGTAGGCTTCCTGGCGACGCAAGCCTACGCTACGCCGACAAAAACCCGCAAAACCAAAGCTCCTAAAGTCACGATGGAGCAGCAGTTAGCGAAGTACATTTCTTATCCCGACGCGCTGAGACCAAGCCAGCGGCCGGGTGTTGTGGTGATTCAATTCCGGGTCAATGCCGACAACGAGCTGTGTCAGCTTGAGGTATTCAGCCAGAATGAGCAGATAAATAATAGTCTTGTGAAGCAGCTGACCGGTAAGAAGCTGGCAGGCTACGGTAGCGATGCCGCCGAGCTGCATACCGTTCGTCTGCGCTTCCAGCCAGAATAACAGCGTTACGCGCTGGTGAATACGGGTAGAATCAGTGCCACCGCAGGCCGTACAGGCCGCGCTAGGGCTCGTGATTCTACCCGTTTTTTGTCAAACATTCTAATAAAACGAGCGGTTGGCATGCCATAATCCGTCTTGTACAATGCCCCAACCAATTGCCCTCTGCTGGCTCCGGCGCGACCTGCGTCTGCACGATAATGCCGCGCTTTACCACGCGCTGAGAAGTGGCTACCCCGTTCTTGTCGTATTTGTGTTTGACCGGCTGATTCTGGATCGGCTCGAAGACCGGCGCGACCGGCGGGTCGAGTTTATTCACACCGAAATTCACCGGATCAACAAGGAACTCATTGCGATGGGGTCGGGGGTGGTAGCCCGTTATGGCGAACCGCTCGACGTGTTGCAGCAGCTGACCCAGGAATATACCGTGGCGGAGGTGTACGCCAACTACGATTACGAGGTATACGCCAAAGAGCGCGACGCCCAGGTTCGTGACCGGCTGGCCGAACGGGGTATCGAGTTTTATACCAGTAAAGACCATGCGCTGCTGGATCATGACGAAGTGCTGGCCGGCAGCGGCTCGCCGTATACCGTCTTTACACCCTACAGCAATAACTGGCTGAACAAACTGGACGATTTTCAACTCCAGTCTTACCCAACTGAGTCGTACTTTCAGCACGTTTATCGGATCGACCCACCCGAGATACCGACGCTGGAGGCTATGAATTTTAAGCCGCTCGGTGAGTCGTATCCTAAACCGACGGTTTCGGCCGAGCTGCTGCAGGCTTACCAGAAAATGCGCGATTACCCGGCCCAGGCCGGTACGAGCGAGTTAGGTATTCATCTGCGGTTCGGCACCATTAGTATCCGCGATCTGGCGCGGCAGGCCAAAGCAACGTCGCTCACGTTTCTGAAGGAGCTGGCCTGGCGTGATTTTTATTTTCAGGTGCTCGATCATTTTCCACACGTAGAAAAACACGCTTTCCGGCGCGAGTACGACCGTATTCAGTTCCGTAACAACGAAGCGGAGTTTGAGCGGTGGTGTGCGGGCCAAACAGGGTACCCCATTGTCGACGCAGGCATGCGGCAGCTCAACGAGACGGGCTGGATGCACAACCGCGTCCGGATGATTGTAGCCAGCTTTTGTATCAAGCACCTGCTGATCGACTGGCGATGGGGCGAAGCGTACTTTGCCCGAAAACTCCGCGATTTCGATCTGGCGGCCAACAACGGTGGGTGGCAGTGGGCTGCGGGATCGGGCGTTGATGCGGCCCCTTATTTCCGGGTGTTTAACCCTACGTTACAGGCGCAGAAGTTCGATCCCAAAGGCGAATACATTCGTAAATGGGTACCGGAATTCAACAGCTTTGGCTACCCGGCTCCCATGATTGATCATGCGTTTGCCCGGCAGCGTGCCATCGATACGTACAAACGAGAGTTAACCCGCTCCTGAACCAGACCCCGAATCGGGCCGTGGGGTTACAGTTTCCACTGAACAACCCAGCCGGGTTTAACGACCTTAGGGCAGGGAATACCGGCGAGCCCGGTGCTGGGGTTGATGGCTGTCAGCACCAGCGGAATAGGTTGCCTGGTGGCGGGTGAAATGGCTTTGGTTACCCGCAGGAATAAATTGCCCCTCGCATCAATATCATCAACGACCGCATAGAGCAAGTCGCCCGCTTTCAGTTCGTCTCCGTCGACGGTGATATCATCCAATAGGGAAAAGGCCCAGCTCTGGCCTATTTTCCGCTGCCCGGCCCGAACCAGCTTCGCCGACACATCGCCGAGAAATACGGGTGTGGCAGCAGGCTTGTCTTTCAGTAACTGGGCCAGCACACTATCCATTACCAGGGCTTCACTGCGACTGGGCGGGGCTATGTCCGATGTTTCGATGGGGGTGCCTACCGGTTCGGGGTCACTATCCCGTAGCCAGCCCATGCGCCGGGCTTGCTCACGTTCGGCGTCGTAGGGGTTACCGGCCGAAGCCAGCAGTAGCCCCTGGTTACCGAGTCCGTAGGCCGGGTTGGTAAACAGCTCTTTCATGGCCAGGATTCGGTACAGATAGTAACCCGTTTCGGCATTCATGGTCATCGAGTAGTAGTCGCGATGACCCACGCGGGTAATCTTGCGCTCAACCATACCGACGCCCCCGTTGTAGGCGGCAGCGACCAGCGTCCACGACCCCAGTTTCCGGTATAGAAATTTCAGGTATTTACAGGCTGCTTCGGTCGACTTACGCAGGTCGGTACGGTCATCGTTGCCCGGGTCGATGCGCAGTCCCATGTCCAGCGCCGTCTGGTCCATAAACTGCCAGTACCCAACCGCTCCGGCCGACGATACTGCGTTGGCCTGCCAGGCACTCTCGATCAACGGCAGGTACTTGAAATCATTCGGGATGCTGTGCTTTTTCAAAATTGGCTCAATAACCGCAAAGAAGGGGGCCGAGCGGGCTTTGAGGGCGCTTAGATGCCGGGCATACCCCGAGCTACCGGCCAGGGCAATGGCCAGTTTGGCAGACACATCCGCCTGCTGAGTAGGTACCATTTCCCCGCAGAAGTGCGGCCGAACCAGACCCAGAGCCGGGCGGGGCTGCATAAGAGCCGTTCGGGGCGTACTTCCCTTTTTGGTAACCGCCTTCTTCTGGGCAACGGCCGCCGAAAGCGACAGCACAACAAGGAAAAAGACCGGAAAGATACGTTGTGTTGCTGGCGTCAAAACAGTTGAGTGATGGTATAACCCATTGACAACGAAGCGGAGCTGGGGTTTAGTTCGACCGGTTTATAAAGCTTTCCAGGTCAGAATCCAGCCTGACTTAATCTGATCGACATCGGGTAATTTAATGCCGATGCGTCCGGTAGAGGCATCAACGGCGCTCAGGGCAAGGTTGTAGGTATGCTTTTCGCTGGCCGAATACAGTTTGTCGGCCCGCAGGTACAGCCGGTTCGTTTTAGCATCTATATCCTCAACAACCGCGTACAAAACGTCTCCTTCTTCTACTTCTTTGCCATCGGCCATACCGTCGCGGGTCAGGTGAAACACCCAGATTTGCCCCCTGATAAGACCAGTCGATTCGACCAGACGCGCCTTTATACCGCCCCGGAACACGTCGGCCGCGTTGGGCAGCGGGATGTCCATATCTCGCGAGCCGGCTGTTGCTGGCTGAACGGGCGTGTTCAGGGCGGTGCGTGTTGCTTCGTCAACGACAACCTCCGGAATCAGCACCTCTTCTTCTTCGCCGGTGTCGGGTATCGAGGCCTCGCTCAGGTAAGCCATCATATCGTCCGGAATGATGGCCTGGTAAGCCTTGTAATTGGAAAACAATTCTTTAAACGCCAGAATCCGGTACAGATACTTCCCCGTTTCGGCATTCAGCCGCAGGTAATAATAATCGCGTTGCTGCTGTCGGCGGATGTTGCCGAGCAGGGCACCGATACCATTGTTGTAAGCCGCAGCCGCCAGTGTCCACGAACCCAGTCGGTTATACAGAAAGCGCAGGTATCGACAGGCTGCGTCGGTCGACTTGACGAGGTCTTGCCGCTCGTCAAAACGGCCGTCTATTTTCAGACCCAGTTCGCGGGCGGTAGCCGGCATAAACTGCCAGTACCCCACGGCCCCTTTGGGCGAAACGGCCAGTCCCGTAAGTGCACTTTCGACCAGTGGCAGATATTTGAAGTCGAGCGGCACGCGATGCCGGGCCAGAATAGGTTCGATGATTGGGAAAAAGCGGGTAGCCCGCTGCCGCATCTGGTAAATAGCCCGGTTTTGGGCGGTGTTGCGTACCAGTGCCGAAACAAGTCGGCGGGCTACGGCTTCTTCGTGCAACGGCACTGACTCCCCGCAGAAATACACAGGCGGGAGCATTGACCGCAGGCCCGGGTCAAACGTGGGTAGTACTAGCTCATTTCTGGTGTCTGTAACGGTACTGAAACCAGAAAGTTGTGGCCGGTACACGGGATAAGACGATATACTAGCCACGACCAGTCCGGTCGCCAGTGCAAAAGAGGCAGACAAGTTCATCGTACGGCAGGTAAAAGTGGTAACGCTCTACGGTTGTGACTTAGATTTTAGTCTAGGGTTACACTATAGTGTTACACTTTTTTTGCTACTTATTAAAACAAAAATGGTGCCATCCATACAGAAACGGCACCATCAGACAGGATAAAATCGGAGACTCTTTAGAGCCAGTCCCAGAAGTGTAACGGACGGATTCCTTCCCCTTTTTTCCACTGCAAAAAGCGGGGACGGCGGAAGCGAAGAACGGTCAGGCCCATCATCAGTTTCTTGATCGGTAGCTTGTTGCTCGTGTCTTCCAGCCCCGCATCGGGATTGGTTTTGGCCGCGGCCGCCATCGCAATGAGTTGCTGCGTATCAGACGGGGTCTGGGTCAGCGCCCGGTTGGGTCGTGGCCCCCAGGTCGGATCAGTATAATCTTCGTCGACTAGCTCGACCGTCGGGGCATCTTTGATTTTCCGCGGGGTAGCGAGCGGTTTATTCCAGCTTGGCAGCGGGCGGGTGAGCTCGGCGATGGTCGAGTTGCGAAGCAGAAGCGTATACTGACGCGGGTTACTGAGCAGCTCTTTGTAAGCCAGAATCCGGAACAGGTAGTGGCTTGTTTCGCGATGCAGCCGGAGTCGGTAAAAATTGGAGTGCCCCTGCTGTTCCATGCGGTTCTGCACGTGGGTGATACCGCCGTTATAGGCCGCGGCTACCAGGGTCCAGGAACCTAGTTCGCCGTAGAGCTGGTGCAGGTACCGGCACACCGCCACGGTTGCTTTTTGCAGATCGTTCCGTTCATCGACGCCATTGCCCACTTTCAGGCCGAGTTCGCGGGCGGTACCCGGCATCAGCTGCCAGTAGCCCGAGGCTCCTTTGGGAGATACGCAGTCGTTGACAAGGGCGCTTTCGGCCAGCGGCATAAAGCGGAAATCGCGGGGAATTTTGTACTTCCGGAGAATGGGATCGATGATGGGGAAGAAGGTCGATGCCCGTTTGCGAAGGTCGAACAGGCACTCCTGCTGAGCGCCGTAGGTGCGGAGGGTTTGTACCCATCGGCGCGATACGCGAGGTTCGTCGACCGGCACTTCTTCACCGCAGAAATAGATGGGGAAAACGCGCTTGGTGGAGTCGACAACCAGCAGCGAGGGGTTGTCCAGGCCGTTCGGTGACGGAAGTATTCGGCTCGTGTCTGACCCGAAAGGGGGCAAACCAACGCCCGGTTTAAGGGCGGTCATGAGCAGTGAAAAGCCAACTTCTTTTATCAAAATAACGGTATTTGTTGTGACACATAAAGACGACAAAACCCGTGTGATTAGAACGGGTTTTTCGGCTCGATATGTACGAAGATACCTAGTCAGAGTCTACTTGCCAAACTAGTTATCTAAGAATTATCCAACGGTCCGGCTCGAATTTGTATTTTATCTGCTCATAACCCCGGCTACCAGGGCCAGTTGCGTATAACTGTAACGGGCCCCGAGCGCGTCGAAAACGGCTTTTAAACGGCCTTCTGGCATACCAACCGTAGCAATAGCCTGCTCAATTTCCTGCTGTTCGGCTGGGGTTACCGCGTCGGCCAGCAGGCCGTCCAGATCGATGTCGTAACCTCCTCTGGCCAGTTGAATCAGATGGCCCGCAATCGACCCTGGCGACAGCTGACGTTCGGTAGCTATTTCATCAATACTGAGACCCCGGTTATACAAATCGAGCGTCAGCAGCTGGGTCGATCCTTTGGGCTTTTCGCCCGACTCGGCCCGGCCCCGTACGTAGCTGACAATCACGTCCAGAAACTGCCGACCAAACAGCTGAAGCTTCCGTTCACCCACTCCGCTCACGTTGCGCAGGGCATCGGGCGTTGTGGGGCGCTGGCGAGCCATATCTTCGAGGGTCGTATCGGTAAAGATGACGTAGGCCGGGACGTTCTGCTGATCGGCGAGCTGCTTCCGGATGGTGCGCAGTTGTTCGAAGAGATCGTCGCGCTGGGTTTCGGTTTTGGTCTTTGGTTTTTCGACCACAGCTTTCGGCACATCGTCGGGGCGCACCAGATTGATCTTGCGGCCCGCGTACAACACCTGGTCGGCCAGGATGCCCCGGCGCAGCGCGTAGTGATTATCGTAGGCGATCTCGATCACACCGATGTTGATGAGCTGATGCAGGTAACTCCGCCACTCGTCGAAGCGCAGGTCGCGGCCCGCGCCGTAGGTTTTGATCTGATCATAGCCACCCTGCAGAATAGCCTGGCTGCGCGACCCCCTCAGAATATCGATCAGCAGGTTCATCGGTACGCGTTCGCCGGTTCTGACGATGGCCGACAGCGCTTTCTGGGCCAGTACCGTGCCATCGATGGTTACGCGCGGGTCGCGGCACACGTCGCAATTGCCACAGGGTTCGGGCAGTTCTTCCGAAAAATAGGAGAGCAGGATCTGCCGGCGGCAGGTGTGGGCGTCGGCATATTGCTGCATCCGCTCCAGTTTGGCCAGCTGAAGGTTGAGGTTGGCCGGGCTGTTTTCTGACAGCATATCCTTATAAGTAGCTACGTCGGCAAAGCTGTAAAACAGGACCGTCTGCGCCGGGGCGCCGTCCCGACCGGCCCGCCCTATTTCCTGGTAAAAACCCTCGATGTTCTTGGGCATATTATAATGAATCACCCAGCGCACGTTCGACTTGTCGATACCCATACCGAAGGCAATCGTGGCGCAGATGATGCGTACGTCGTCGCGCAGAAAGGCATCCTGCGTTTTGGCACGTTCGTCGGGCGACATGCCGGCATGGTAGAAAGCCGCTCCGAAACCTTTCTCCTGCAACTTGCCCGCCAGTGTCTCGCACGATTTCCGGCTCAGGCAGTAAATAATCCCGGACGTGTCGGGTTTTTGCCGGAGCAGTCGTATAATCTGCTGAAGTCGGTTCTGGCCAGGCAGTACCTGCAGACTCAGGTTGGTTCGGTTAAACGAAGCCAGAAAAACGGCCGGGTCGTTCATGCCGAGCCGTTGCGCAATGTCCTGCCGGGTCAGCTTGTCGGCGGTAGCGGTAAGGGCAATGGTCGGTACGTCGGGAAAGTGTTCTTTCAGTACATTCAGCTGGGTGTATTCGGGCCGGAAGTCATGGCCCCATGACGAGATACAATGGGCTTCATCGATGGCAAATAGCGACACCCGAATGCGTTTCAGAAAGATGAAAAAGGCATCGGTCAGG
The DNA here is from genome assembly GCF_005870035.1 of Spirosoma lacussanchae. GTDB lineage: Bacteria > Bacteroidota > Bacteroidia > Cytophagales > Spirosomataceae > Spirosoma > Spirosoma lacussanchae. Next base: position 682,446 of record NZ_SWJG01000001.1, read on the forward strand.
AGTTTCTCGGGCGATACGTACAGCAGTTTCAGTTTACCGCTGAGGCAGTTTTCTTCAATGTCGCGCTGCTCCCGGCTGGTTTGGGTGCTGTTGATATAGGCCGCCGGGATGCCGTTCAGGTGCAGGGCGCCAACCTGATCTTTCATGAGGGCAATCAGGGGCGAAACCACCACCGTAACGCCGGGCAGCATCAGGGCCGGTATCTGAAAACAGACCGACTTGCCGCCCCCGGTCGGCATAAGAACGACCGTATCGCGCCCGCTCAGAATAGACCGGATAATGTCTTCCTGCATGGGCCGGAAGCGGTCGTACCCATAATAACGTTTGAGAAAATCGACGGGCGATTGGTCGGTCAGTATCATAGGAAACAGGCGCGTAGAGCTATCAAAAATACACAAAAAAGGGCGGAAGTCGTATAGGCGAATGAACCGGGTTGATGATGACTTATATACTTTATTGAAAATAATAGGTAGTTTTCGCGTCGGTGGTACTGAGTACCACCGTAACGTATCAATACCACCGTAACACTACATTCGTATGAAAAAGATGCTTGCCTGCTGGAGCCTGCTGCTCTGCCTCCTGGTTGCGTACCCCGGTTCAGCTCAGGACTCCAAACCCAAGAAAGAGAGAGTCAAAAAAGAGAAGACCGAGAAAAAAGAAGAGAAACAGGAAGCGAAAGCCGACCGGAAGAAAACCAAGGGCGACGACCTGGCCGCCAGCGAAAACAAATCTGACAAGAAAAAAGACAAGGTCGATAAGAAGGCGGATAAAGTGGATAAAAAAGCCGACAAAGCCGACAACGTAGCCACGAAAGAAGCCAAAGCCGACAACAGACTGGCCAAAAACGAATCCAAAGCGCCCAAGGCTAAGCCGCGGGAAGAGAAAGCCACGCCCGCCGATTACAAAGCTCCGGTTGATCGGAGTAGCAAAGGTCCCAACGGCGAAACCGTATATACCGGTCCCCGTGGCGGTAAGTATTACATCAATAAAAACGGCAACAAGACCTACCTGAGTAGCTTGAAATAGGTCGTTTCCCGTGGCCATGGCCCTTTGCTGGCTGTGGTCACGGCTATTCTTTACCGAATTCAATAGCCCTTCCCTAGCTCCACGGCATTCTCCAGCGGCAGACCATCCAGAAAGCGGGACAGGTTGCGCAGGAACAGGTCGACTTTACCGGCATCCTCCATGGGCTGGCCACCGGCGGTGTGCTGGGTCAGCACCACGTTGGGTAGGGTCCAGAGCGGGCTGTCGGCGGGGAGGGGCTCGGTGGCGGTTACGTCCAGAACGGCGCCCCCCAGCTGGCCGGTTTGTAAAGCCGCGATCAGCGCCGGTTCATCGACAGTACTGCCCCGGCCTACATTGGCAAAAACGCTGCCGGCTTGCATGGAGCCGATCAGCTCGGCCGAGAAAAAACCTTTGGCCGAACCCGGCAATGTATTGATAACCAGATCGGTTGCAGGTAGAGCCGCCTTCAGCTCGTCGACCGAGTGGAGTTCGGCGGCCGGATCGGTGCGGGCCAGCAGCCGGACGCTACAGTCGAAGCCGAGCAGCATTTGCCGAACGGCCTGACCGATGGCTCCCGACCCCAGGATAATAACCTGCTTCCGGCGCAGCAGACCGAGTTTGGCGCGCACGGCCGAGCCCGACCATTGACGCTGACTCTGCAAAATTGCCAGCTCATCGATATGCCGGTAGTGGGCCAGAATGCCCGCCACGATTGTTTCGGCACAGGGCCAGGCAAAGTAATCGCCCATGTTAGCCACCTGTGCCCGTAACCGTACCCCCTGATACCCATCGAAACCGGCGGAGTCGAGCTGCCAGTATTGCAACTTGACCGGCGGGTTAATCCACCAGTCGGTCGGCGGGTTGCCCAGCACGATGTCGGCCGACCGGAAAGCCGGCTGATATTGTTCGGCCGATAGCTCGTTCCGGAAAATTGGTTCAACAGCCTCGGGCAACTGTTGGCGTAGCTGGCTGCGGTAGGCTTCGTTGAGATTGGTATAAACAAATGCGATCATGGTAGTTGGCGAATGATAGCTTACAATCCATTAATACCCAGAAGCAGGTTTGGGTTTGGGCACAGGGCCAGAAATTTTGCCCGGTCGGTTTGTGTGCATACGCCGGGGAAGTCGCCCCGAAGCCCGAGCATATCGGTCATCAGCTGAAAATGCAGATGCGGAGGCCAGTCGCCATTCTCGGGAAAGGGGCCTATTTCGGCAATTTTTTCGCCAGCCCGAATTGGTTTCCCGTCATACAGGCCGTTAAGCGAAGCCCGAGTCAGATGTCCGTACAGGCTATAAAGCGGTTTCCCGTTGAAAGCTGGCAAAACGACCTCCCGATGTTCGAGGATGATAGTAGGGCCGTAGTCGCCAAAGTTATCGTTATCCCTAAAGCTGTGCACAATACCGTCGAGCGGGGCAAAAACGGGCGTACCGGCCTCCGCCCAGAAATCAATACCCAAGTGAATCTCGCGGGGTTCGGTTTGCTGCTGAAAGTGAGGACTACGGCGGTAAATGACCCGATGTTCGTTGTAGCCGCCCACGCCCACCCGTGCGCCCGCCGTCTGTAGCTGGCCAAACACATAGTCGCTGAAACGGGCGGTATCGGTCAGGTCGAGGGGGCGCCGGCCCGTCTGCTGGTCAGGCATCAGATCGGGGTTCGTAGCCGACAGATCAAGAATCAGGTAAGGCTCGGTCTGGAAGTCGAAGGGGAGGAGCATAGGTCTGTAGCTGCAAAAGCGCCCAAAAAGAGCACCGGGCGCAAAGATGGGACAAGCGGGTGGAATCGTGACGGCTTTTCGGGCATTGGGAGTATCTTTACAGTTATTTTTTTCGTTTACATACCTATATTATTTGGTTTATCAACCGACTTTAGACCCACTTGCATGGAAGCAGTAAGTAATAAAACGGCCGGCCAGGCCACCCTTTTCGGGCATCCGATGGGGCTTTTTGTGTTGTTTTTCACCGAGATGTGGGAGCGGTTCAGCTACTACGGTATGCGGGCCATCCTGCTGCTCTTCCTGATCGACAACGTACGGGGCGGCATGGGCCTGAGCGAGCCGGAAGGGGCGGCTATCTACGGCATCTATACCGCATCGGTGTATTTACTGTCGCTGCCCGGCGGCTGGATTGCCGACAATCTGCTGGGGCAGCGGAAATCGATCTGGTACGGTGGTATCATTATTATGCTGGGTCATATCATTCTGGCTGTACCGGCGGGGCCGGGGCTGTTTTATGCCGGTCTGTGCACGGTGGCTATCGGCACCGGCCTGCTGAAGCCGAATATCAGCAGTATTGTGGGAGAGTTATACCCCGAAGGTGGCGCCCGTAAGGATGCCGCCTTTTCTATTTTTTACATGGGCATTAATACCGGCTCTCTGCTCGGCATCTCGATCGTGGGGTATCTGGGCGAGAAGGTGGGCTGGCATTATGGCTTCGGCGCGGCTGCGATAGCGATGTTTCTTGGCGTTATCACCTACCGTACATTCGGGCAGCGCTACCTGGGCGATCGGGGGCAGTACGTAGCCAAGGAGCCGACCGGGGCAGGGCAGTCATCGAGTGGCAACCGGTCGATGCTGATCTTCGTGGCGGTGCTGGTAGCTCTGCTGGCCGGCCTGCAGCTGACGGGCGTGCTGGACCTGACAACGGCGCAGGGGCTGGCCAAGGCCATGGGAACCATTATCTCGCTGATTGCGCTCGGGTATTTCACGTACATTCTGGTAGCGGGCGGGCTCGATGCCACCGAGAAAAAGCGGGTAGTGGTGCTATTTGCGTTCTTTCTGGCTGCGGCCATGTACTGGGCCGGTAACGAACAGCAGGGCTCATCGCTACAGATTTTTGCAAGCCGGTATACAGACCTGAACCTGTTTGGCTGGCAGATGCCGTCGAGCTGGTTCCAGAACCTGAATCCGGCATTCATTCTCATTTTTTCGCCGGTGCTGGCCGGGCTGTGGGTATTTCTGGCTAACCGGAAGATTGACTTCTCGGTGCCGGCCAAGTTTGCTACGAGCCTCATTTTGCTGGGACTGGCCTACGTGGTCATGATTGTGGCGGCAAAGCTGGCCCTGACGGGTGTACGTACGTCGCCCCTGTACCTAACGTCAACATATCTGTTCTTTACGTTGGGCGAGTTGTTCCTGAGCCCGGTAGGGCTGAGCGCCTTCTCCAAGCTGTCACCGAAGCGGTATACCAGCCAGCTGATGGGAATCTGGTTCGTCGGCTCGTCGCTGGGTAATCTGATTGCCGGCCTGTTTGCGGGCGGGTTCGACGAAGAAAACGTGAGCCAGATGCCGGCGCTGTTTCAGAGTGTAGCCCTGTTTACGCTGGGGGGCGGGGTCATTATGTTTCTTTTCTCGCGGGTACTGAAGAAGTGGATGGGCGGTATCGAGTAATAGAAGCAGTGCTGAACGGATGCTGGTCTGGCCGGAAGGCGGGACCAGCATCCGTTTTTATGGAACGTCGGAAGGGGAGCTGCTGCAGAGGGAGCCGGACACAGAAAAACCCCCAACCCGGCTGGCGGATTGGGGGTCTGGGTATATCAGCACAATTGACTGGTCAGTAGATGACTCGGGCCGAACGGCTGATAAACGTTATGCTTTGGTACCGTAACGCTTGCGGAACTTGTCCACACGGCCGGCCGTATCGAGCAGTACGTTCTTACCCGTGTAGAACGGGTGCGACTGCGAGCTAACTTCGATCTTAACGAGCGGATAGGTCTGGCCCTCGAACTCGATCGTGTCTCTGGTCTGAACCGTTGAGCGCGTCACGAATTTATAATCGCTCGACAGGTCGTGGAATACCACATCGCGGTAGTCCGGGTGAATGCCCTTTTTCATGATTTATTCTCAGTTTCTTGTCATCTTCTCGGTTTCCGTCCGAAAAGGATTGCAAAGGTACGGTCTTTTCGGTAGACCCACAAACCTTTTTGCGGCTTCTTTTACGGGTTAGAAATCAATCGAATAAAGTTGATCCGTTGCCTAATAATGGCGTAACAAACCGTTGCCTGAGTCGGGCTTTTCTTCTACCTTTCGGTACCGAATACCTCCTCTCAAGACCAGGCCCCGGCGCTGGTTCAGCCTGAAAAAATCGCTTAATTTTGTTTTGGAAAGAAGCAGCTACCGTAACGAGTTGATAAGTATCTAGAAACGACGGCTTAACAATTTATTAACCCTGGCGGTAGATTTGAATCTTTCTGTGAAACCGAAAATCACCCGAACCTTCAGGTGTGATTTTCTGTCTATTTGAACATAACTGTACCAGCCTACTGCGCGCATTTATCATTTCTCTATAGATAACCACTAATCCTAGAACGTATGTACGTAATCAAACGCGATGGCCGCCGGGAGTCGGTCAAGTTCGACAAGATTACCGCCCGCATTGAAAAGCTGTGCTATGGCCTCGACCCAGCCTATGTGCAGCCAGTTGAAGTTGCGATGAAAGTCGTGAACGGCCTCTACGACGGCGTTAAAACTACCGAACTCGATAACCTGGCCGCTGAAACAGCCGCGTCGATGACGACCAAACATCCGGACTACGCTATTCTGGCGGCCCGGATTGCCATCTCGAACCTGCACAAGGAGACCAACAAGTCATTTTCGGGAACGATTAAGCAGCTCTATCACTACGAGGACCCGAAAACAGGTGAGAACGCGTCGCTGATCTCGCGTGAGGTATATGACGTAGTACGTAACAACGCAGCCCTGCTCGACTCAACCATCATTTACGACCGCGATTACGGATATGACTATTTCGGCTACAAAACGCTCGAAAAATCGTACCTGCTGAAAATCAACGGCCGCATTGCCGAGCGCCCGCAACATATGCTGATGCGCGTAGCCGTCGGTATTCATATGGAAGACGTTGAGGCCGCCATCGAAACCTACAACCTGCTGTCGGAGAAGTGGTTCACCCACGCTACGCCTACGCTCTTCAACGCCGGTACGCCCAAGCCGCAGATGTCGAGCTGCTTCCTGCTGACCATGAAAGACGACAGCATCGATGGCATCTACGACACCCTGAAGCAAACCGCCAAGATTTCGCAGTCGGCGGGTGGTATCGGCCTGAGCATTCATAACGTTCGGGCTACGGGTACCTACATCAAAGGTACCAACGGCACCTCGAACGGTATTGTACCGATGCTCCGGGTTTTCAACGATACGGCTCGCTACGTTGATCAGGGGGGCGGTAAGCGGAAAGGCTCGTTCGCGATCTATCTGGAGCCCTGGCATGCCGATATTTTCGAATTCCTGGACATGAAAAAGAACTCCGGGAAAGAAGAAGCCCGCGCCCGCGATCTCTTCTATGCACTCTGGACGCCCGATCTGTTTATGAAACGGGTCGAAGACAATGACGTCTGGTCGCTGTTCTGCCCGCACGAGTGCCCCGGCCTGGCCGATTGCCATGGCGAAGAATTTGAAGCCCTTTACGAGCGCTACGAGCGCGAAGGCCGTGCCCGCCGGACGGTGAAAGCCCAGGAGCTGTGGTACAAAATTCTGGAGTCGCAGACCGAAACCGGTACGCCCTACATGCTGTTCAAGGATTCGGCCAACAAAAAGTCGAACCAGCAGAACCTGGGTACCATCAAGTCGAGTAACCTCTGTACCGAGATCATCGAGTATACCGCTCCCGACGAGATCGCCGTCTGTAACCTGGCCTCGATTGCGTTGCCGAAATTCATCAAGCGCGATCCCGATGGTGTGATGCGTTTTGATCACCAGAAGCTGTATGAGGTAACCAAAACGGCTACGCGGAACCTCAACAAAATTATCGACATCAACTACTACCCGGTGGAAGAGGCTCGCCGGAGCAACATGCGTCACCGCCCCATTGGCCTTGGCGTACAGGGGCTGGCCGATGCGTTCATCATGCTGCGGATGCCGTTCGAGTCAGACGAAGCCCGTCGGCTGAACGAAGATATTTTCGAGACGATCTACTTTGGCGCCATGACTTCGTCGATGGAGCAGGCCAAAGAATCGGGTCCGTACGAAACCTGGAAAGGCTCGCCAATTTCGAAAGGGATCTTCCAGTTCGATATGTGGGGGGTAAAACCCAAGTCGGGTCGCTGGGACTGGGAAGGTCTGCGCAAAGAGGTTGTTGAACATGGCGTGCGGAACTCGCTGCTGCTGGCGCCTATGCCAACGGCATCGACCTCGCAGATCCTGGGCAACAACGAGTGCTTCGAGCCCTATACGAGCAACATCTACACCCGTCGCGTGCTGTCGGGCGAGTTTGTCGTGGTGAATAAACACCTGCTCAAAGACCTCGTGAAGCTGGGCCTGTGGAACGATGCCATGAAAAACAACCTGATTCTGGCCAACGGATCGGTACAGCAAATTCCGAACATTCCGCAGCACATCAAAGATCTTTACAAAACGGTTTGGGAGATCAAGCAGAAGCACATCATCGATATGGCCGCCGACCGGGGCGCGTACATCTGCCAGTCGCAGTCGCTGAACATCCACATTCAGGATTCGAACTTCGGTAAGCTGACATCGATGCACTTCTATGCCTGGAAAGCGGGTCTGAAAACGGGTATGTACTACCTCCGCACGAAAGCCGCTGCCGATGCTGTGAAGTTCACCGTTGTTCAACCCCAGGCCGAGCCGCAGCTGGAGCCGGTTATGGCCGAGAGCGCACCCGTTGAGAAGCCACTCGACTATGTGCAGTACGCCAAAGATCACGCGACCAACGCCCAGCCCACGCCGGTGCCGATGGTGACCGATCTTGAACAGCAGTATGCCGCTATGACCTGCTCACTCGATGACCCCGAGGGTTGCGAAATGTGTGGTTCGTAGGCCGTCTTTACTTATTGAAAATAAAACGCCAGATCCCACTGCGGTCTGGCGTTTTATTTTATGCTTGTATAGAAGAAACAGGCTGGACAGGCCACTGATAAACGTATATGTACATCCGTTCAGATAAACACACCATCTCTATCCGTACACTAGCTAACAGCGAGTTAAGCTGATACGGGTAACCAAGCTGGAGCACGTTACCAATTATTGCAACCGATTTGACGGTGTGCGTGAATAATATTTAAAAAGTACAACTTATTTCGAAACAATACGGTTGATTAGTAGTGGGGGGTATAAACCCACCCGGATTGGCGGCCATCGGCGCACAGATATCTTCACCTCTCCGAAACAAGTCCCGGCGAAACACGTCGGATCATCTCATCTAATACCATCCAGAATGGAGACATTTAGTAAAAAGGAAAAAGAAAAAGCAAGACAGAAGAAACGCAAAGACAAAGAAGAAAAAAGAGACGAACGTCGGGCCAATGCGCAAAAAGGGCAGGGTCTCGACGAGATGATGGCTTATGTTGACGAAAACGGCAACATCACCTCAACGCCCCCCGACCCCCGTAAGAAGAGAACCATTGATGTGGAAAACATCCAGATCGGGGTGTCTAAACAGGAAGATGCAGCTCCTCAGGAGGCTGTCAGACAAGGTATAGTAACATTCTTCAACGCATCGAAAGGATACGGATTTATTCGTGACCTGCAGAGCCAGGAGAGCATATTCGTACACATGAACGGGTTGCTCGATGCGGTTAACGAACAGGATAAAGTAAGCTTCGAAGTGACGCGTACACCGAAGGGCCTTAATGCCGTTAGCGTCAGAAAAACTGCGTAGCGTAATCCGGCCGGACCGCTCTACCAGTATCGCTGTTCTGCTGACCAGAAACAGACGTATAACGGGTTGGCCATTCAGACACGGTGCCGCAAGGCACCCATTTTCATTCTTATCAGCTAAGTCATGAGTAAACCCGTGTATACGTCCATTCCGCCTACCACCGATACTATTTACTGGCAGCTTAAGTACTCCGACGGCAAAACCAGTATCTATATTCCTCGTGACAAAGAGCTGGATCGGCAACTGAAGGTTAAGTTTCAGGCCGAAGTAGCCGCCCGGACGTCGATCAAGCGAAAGCGGGAAAACCGATAACCGTTACTCAGGTAGCGAATCATACACGGCACTGGCTATACGATATACGTAGCCGGTGCGTACGTATATATAAGCATCAACAGCGCGCACCGGCATTATTAGTCTGAGCTACACGCTATGTTGCTTGACCAGCCCCTCGAGGGTATGCAGCGGCTGAACGCCCGACTGCCGCCAGACAATCTTGCCGTTTTTAAACAGAATCATGGTCGGAATGCTCCGGATCTGATACTGGTTGGCGGCAGCCTGGCTATGATCGACATTGACCTTCACCACGCGAACCTTGTCGCCTACGCGCTCGGTAAGCTGTTTCAGAATAGGGGCCTGCTGCTTGCAGGGGCCGCACCAGTCGGCGTAGAAATCGACCAGCACCGGCGTTTCGCCGTGAATGAGGTCATGAAACGATGGCTTTTTCATGCGGTGTTGCGGTCTTGGGATTTGCCGGTTTCGGTCAACGCCTGTAACGAGGCTTACACCGAAACCGGCAGATTGACTTATTGTTCTTCGTTTACCGGCTCGTTCATGATGGTATGGCCCATCTTGTCGCGTTTGGTTCGGAGGTAGTATTCGTTATGCGGATTGGCTGGAATCTCGATCGGGACCGTCTCAACGATTTCGAGTCCATAGCCCATCAGACCCGCCCGTTTCTTAGGGTTGTTCGAGATCAGCCGCAGTTTACGAACACCCAGGTCGCGCAGGATCTGGGCGCCAACCCCGTAGTCGCGCGCATCCATCGGCAGGCCGAGTTCCAGATTGGCTTCTACCGTATCGCGGCCCATTTCCTGGAGCTTATAGGCTTTCAGTTTGTTAAGTAGCCCGATGCCGCGTCCCTCCTGAAACATATACACCACCACGCCTTTCCCTTCGGCCTCCACCATCTTCAGCGATGCGTGCAGCTGAGGCCCGCAGTCGCAACGGCATGAGCCGAAAATATCGCCGGTGACGCAGGACGAGTGAACGCGCACCAGCACGGGCTCGTTCGGTTCCCAGGCTCCCTTAACCAGCGCCAGGTGGGTATCGTCGGTATTGCTTTGCTTGAAGGCGATCAGGTCAAAATGACCAAATTCGGTGGGCATATTGACACCGATCTGCCGCTGAATGAGGCTTTCGGTCCGGAGCCGGTACTCAATCAGATCCTGAATGCTGATCAGTTTCATGCCAAACCGGTCGGCCAGTACCCGGAGCTCGGGCAGGCGGGCCATGGTGCCATCTTCATTGAGCACCTCGATTAGCACACCTACCGGCGAGAGTCCCGCCAGCCGGGCCAGATCGACGGCAGCTTCGGTATGGCCAGCCCGCCGAATAACGCCCCCCTCTACGGCCCGTAGCGGGAATATGTGACCGGGCCGACCCAGATCGTCGGGAGTTGTGGCCGGATCGACCAGCGCCTGAATGGTTTTGGACCGGTCAGAAGCCGAAATACCGGTCGTGCAGCCGTGGCCCAGCAGATCGACCGATACGGTAAATGGGGTTGTATGAACAGACGTGTTACTGCTCACCATCATATCAAGTCCCAGTTCGTCGCAGCGTTCCTGCGTGAGGGGGGCGCACATAAGACCGCGAGCTTCACGAACCATGAAATTGACCATCTCGGGCGTAATCATTTCGGCTGCGCAGATCATATCGCCTTCGTTTTCGCGGTCTTCATCGTCTACCACCAGCACAATTTTGCCTGCTTTGATATCCGCAATAGCCTCTTCGATGCGGTCGAGCCGGATAGGGGCTGGTTCGTTCTGGAACTCGGCAGACTTGGTACTATTATTGCTCATCTGTTTGGTTGATGCGTGTCAGTGGAAGTATCTTTGGTAGTTGTTTTGGTATCTACTCAACGGCGGAATCGGCAGTTGTCAATCTCAAAACTGATTTCGGGAAAGATACGTTTCGACCAACGCGAAAATGTAAGCCGGAACGTTTTTAACGCTAGACACTGCGCCATATATAGGAACGACAAAAATTTACTTTCTGTGCGAATGATTCGATTGTGGCTGACCGGAGTAGAGGCAACTGTTCACACAATTTACTGGTTTTTAGCGATTGTAGTTAGCTTCATGTACCTGACTGGTTCCGGCCAGATTCAGGCCCAGAATGTCTGTATCAACCCCGGCGGTGCGGCCCAGGGCGGCTTTGCGCTTGATAAAGCGAGTGTCTGCGTAGGTACACCTATTCAGATTGTCAGTGTACCGGCTACGGTTGCCAACGTGGCGTATACCTATGAGTATGACGGCAACGGTATTCCGACTAACCGAACCGCGGCCACCACGTATACCTACAGCAAACCCGGTTCTTATACTATTCTTCAGGTTGGCAGTGGAGGGGGGCAGGCCACCGGAACCGTTGCCTGTAAAACCGTAACCGTACTGCCTACGGGCCCCGTCAGCCTCTCCGTCAGAACCTGCTCAGACCGGCGGGCGGTTGTCGATGTCACGCTGGACGAAAACTCGAATAAATATGATAGTTATATCATAGATTGGGGCGATGGTAACCGGCAGGAACGACCCCGCGGCTCCATAACCACACAGCAGACGCACACCTACCTGAATCCGGGAACGTATACGGTGATCATTACCGGGCGGTATGCCGCCCTGACCGATTGCACGCCTGTGCCCGCTCGCTCGGCTCCGATCAACTTCGCCACCACAGCCCAGCCGCTGATCACTCGACTAACTACGGTTAGCGACAACTCGATCTCTATTCAGTATCAGGTCAGTTCGGGTACAACGGTAGAGCTGTACCAGAAAGATGCGTCGGGCGTGTATGCGCCCACGGGGCAGAACGGAAATGGGTCAACTCCGTTCACGGTGCAGACCAATGCCAAAGAGGTACAATGTTTTCAGCTGGTTGCGCAGGATGCCTGCAACAGCGCCGGGGTTCGGTCTGACGAGGTATGTAGTCTGGTACTTAACGCGCAAGCTGCCAGTAAGCAGAATAACCTGAGCTGGCAGCCTTATGCGGGTACGGTTACTACCCTAAGACCCTTCCGTTCGTATCGCCTGACCCGCAATGGCGCGCCGATTGGAGGTCTGCTGACCAGCCGGTCCGCGTCATCCTACGTCGACAATAACCGCATCGAATGCGGAGTCGCTTACTGTTACACGATCGAAGCCAGCGCTGGCCCAACAACAATCACATCGGCGCCTGTCTGCGTGACGGGTATCAACGGAGACGTTCCCGGTGAATTTCGGAGCGTAACCGCTTCGATAGAGAACAACCAGCCTCGCCTGGTGGTCTCGTTGCCCGTCAGCGGCACGTCGGCTAGCTATACGCTGGTGGTAAACCGGACCGACGGAAAATCGGGCGCTATGCAGACCGTCGGGTCGGTGGTTAATCGAAACACGTTTGTCGATGAGTCGGCCAATGCATCGGCGGGTTCGTACTGCTACGAGGTTACCTACCGAAACAACTGCGGCCTGACTTCACCCCCGTCGAAGCCGGTTTGTACGGTATATCTGGCTTCGAACAGCAGCAACAGCATCGACTGGACCGCTGATTCGCCCTTCCTGACAGGACCGGTAGCCAGCTATACCGTAGAAGTCATCGATTCGCTGAACGGTACCAAGCGCGATATCCCGGTTAGTGGTAACACGCGTTACGAACCGGACCCGAACGACCCGAACCTGCAATCGCAGCGGTATCGGATTATTGCCGTGTCGAGCGGGGCACTGGTGAGCTATTCGAACTACTTCACCTTCCGGCGCGAGGCCCGGATTCTGGTGCCCGATGCCTTTACGCCCAATGGCGATGGTACCAACGATACGTTTGTGGTCAAAGGCATTTTTGTTGATCAGTTTCGGATGACGATCTATGACCGCTGGGGTAGCGTCATCTACAGTACAACCGATAAAAACCAGGGATGGGACGGTACCGTTAATGGTCAGCCGGCGGCCGCGGGGCAGTATATGTACCAGATCGAGGTTCAGGACCTGACCGGGCAGAAAACTGTTCGGCCCGGTGCGTTGTTGTTAATACGCTAGCGGGTGCATCCGGCCGGTTACCGGCCAGGCGGTATAGCTCACGCGCGTAGACAGTACTGACCACAAGAATCGAAACTACTATGAATATGATGGATATGTTCGGGAAGATGAAGGAAGTTCAGTCCCGAATGAAAGACGCTCAGGAAGGCCTGCGGAACGTAACCGAAACCGGCGAGTCGGGGGCTGGTCTGGTGAAAGTAACCGTAAACGGGCTGAAAAACGTGTTGAGCATGGAAATCGATCCCGACCTGCTAAAGTCGGCTGACGACCGCGAGATGTTGCAGGATCTGATCGTAGCGGCTACCAACAAAGCCATGCAGAACGTAGAAACCAAGGCCCGTGAACACCTGCGGCAGGCCACAGAGGGGCTTTTGCCCAACATACCCGGTTTGAATTTAGACGGACTCATGTCTTAAAAGTTGATAAGTTTGTAGCAGAATGGGCGGGTTGCGGCCCATTCTGCTACAAACTGCCCACCCATTTTGGATTCCCTCGCACTCGTCATTCTTAATTATAACGGTCAGTCATTCTTAGCTAAGTTTCTGCCTGCCGTACTTGCCCATGCCGATGGTCATCCGGTTTACGTAGCCGACAGTGCCTCGACCGACGGTTCCGTTGCCTTTCTTCGTGCTCACTTTCCGACCGTGCGGGTTATCGAACTGGCGCGTAATGAAGGGTATGCCGGGGGGTACAACCGGGCGCTCGACTACATCCGTGCAAACGAGGCTCCGTTCGATTACTATGCTCTCATCAATTCCGATATTGACGTAACGCCCGGCTGGCTGAGCCCGATCCTTTCCGTGATGGCATCCAGCCCGACGGTAGCGGCCTGTCAGCCTAAAATCCGATCGTACCAGCAGCGCGACCTGTTTGAGCATGCAGGAGCCGCCGGTGGGTTCGTCGACTGGCTGGGCTATGTATTTTGCCGGGGACGCGTGTTCGCCACCTTCGAAGCCGACCAGGGGCAGTATGACGACAACCGTCCCGTATTCTGGGCAACGGGCGCCTGTCTGTTCGTGCGGGCCAGTGTTTTTCACCAGACCGGCGGTTTCGATGCCAGCTTCTTTGCCCACATGGAAGAGATTGACTGGTGCTGGCGCGTACAGCGGCTGGGCTACGAAATCTGGACCTGCGGGCAGTCGGTGGTGTACCACGTGGGGGGCGGCACGCTGCCTAAGTCAAACCCGCACAAGACCTACCTGAATTACCGCAACAGCCTGTTTATGCTGTACAAGAACTGGCCTGCCGACGGCCGACTGTGGCTGCGCATATTCCTGCGGCTGGTCCTGGATGGTCTATCGTCGCTGCTGTTTGTAAAAGTAGGGCAGTGGCGTGACGTATGGGCGATCATTCGCGCTCATTTTGCGTTCTATGCCCACCTGCCGCAGCTGAACCAACAGCGCCGGGCACTCAGGCAGCAGCAAACCCATGCCGTCGGCCTGTTTCCACGCAGCATTGTATGGAGCTATTTCGGGCAGGGCAAAAAGACCTACCGAGAAATTGTAGATAACGGGAAATAAAAGGTCTGATAGCCTGAACGGCCGGGGCTATACTACAGCTCCCAGATAGTGGGGTGAGCGTGCCGACGCAGATGCTTGTTCATCTCCAGCCAGAACGCCAGAATCAGATACAGAACAACTGGCGACCCGAGCGTCAGGAATGACGTATAAATGAAATAAAGCCGGATGCTGCTGGCCGAGATATTCATCTTCTCGCCAAGGCGCGAACAGACACCGAAGGCCTGTTTTTCAACGAAATATCTTATCTTTTCCATACCGACTACATAAGTCCGTAATACCTGTATACGTTTAACGAACGTAGCAAAAATAACGCAAAGGTGCTGTAGAATGTTTACCGATAACACAGAAATAGCGTCAGAAGCCCGTGAGAAGGGCAAAAAAATAGTTACTGGCTATTTGAAGTCGGAACATTTTTATTTTCTTTGTGTTGTAACGGGGCCGACACTTACGTGTTGTGTCGGTACTCGTGCGTAAACAAAGCCCGCTGATCCTCAACCCAGTACCCCGGCCAGTAGGCACCTTCTGGAACCTGTTTCGCGTCTTTGTTACTAACTGACCCTTTGTATGTTTAATTGTTTAATTGTTTAAGTTTTATGCAAACAGGTGTAGTAAAATTTTTCAATGAAAGTAAAGGATACGGTTTCATCGTAGAAGACGATACCAACCGGGACATTTTCGTTCACATTACTGGTTTAAACGGAATCACCATCCGCGAGAAAGACCGGGTACAGTTTGAAGTGGTTGACGGGAAAAAGGGACTTAACGCGGTTAAGGTAAAGAAATTAGAGTCGGACTATTAAGCCTCTATGGCCGACCAAAAAGAAACCCTGCCCGGTTGCCGAGCGGGGTTTTTTGTGTATAAAACAGCCGGATCAGACCCGCGACCCGGCTGTTTCGTGTAGCCTGTTTATTCGGTCCAGCTCCGAACGGTAGCCAGATCCGGCATGGGCACATCCAGCTTCAGTTTCTTCCGTACACCGCCCAGGTCGTTGAAGAGCTTATTTGGGTTGGCGGCCCGCAGCTGGTCGACCGTCATGTATCCCAGTTTCTGGACGGCTGGCACCCACTCGGCCGGTACACCTGCCGCCACAAAGTCGCTCTCGTCCGACTGCTCCTGCTTTTTCTCGGGCCGCATCTGCGGGAAGAACAGGACGTCCTGAATAGACGGCTGATTCGTCATAATCATCGTGAGCCGGTCAATACCCAGCCCAACGCCTGCCGTGGGGGGCATCCCGTATTCGAGGGCGCGCAGGAAATCTTCGTCGAGCGCCATGGCCTCTTCGTCTCCGCGTTCGGCCAGTCGGAGCTGCTCTTCGAACCGTTCGCGCTGGTCGAGCGGGTCGTTCAGCTCCGAGTAGGCGTTGGCAATTTCTTTGCCGTTACAGATGGCCTCGAACCGCTCAACCAGGCCCGGTTTGCTCCGGTGCTTTTTAGTCAGGGGCGACATCTCGACCGGATAATCGGTGATGAATGTTGGCTGGATCAGGTTCGGTTCGCAGGCATCGCCAAACAACTCGTCGATCAGTTTCGATTTGCCCATGCTGGCGTCGGTCTTGATACCGCGGCTTTCGGCCACCTCCCGAAGCTCGGCTTCGTCCATGGCCGATACATCGACACCGGTATATTCCTGAATGGCTTCGAACATTGTCAGGCGTTTCCAGGGGCGCTTAAAGTCGATGACGTTCTGCCCAACGGTTACTTTAGTGGTACCGGCCACGTCGAGCGCCACTTTCTCGACCATTTCTTCGATGGTATCCATCATCCAGATGTAGTCTTTGTAGGCGACGTAGAATTCAACCTGAGTAAACTCGGGGTTGTGGGTGCGGTCCATCCCCTCGTTGCGGAAGTCCTTGGCGAACTCGAATACGCCGTCGTATCCACCTACGATCAGGCGTTTGAGGTACAGTTCGTTGGCTATCCGCAGGTACAGCGCCATATCGAGCGTGTTATGGTGCGTACGGAATGGCCGCGCAGTTGCTCCACCGTGAATGGGTTGCAGGATAGGGGTTTCCACTTCCAGGTACCCTTTCTGGCTCAGGAACTGCCGGATTGAATTGACCAGCTTGGTCCGTTTTACAAAAACATCGCGTACCTGGGGGTTTACGATCAGGTCTACATACCGTTGCCGATACCGCTGTTCCGGATCGGTAAAGGCGTCGTAGGTTTCGCGTTCACCCTGCTCGTTGATAACTTCCTTAACGACCGGTAGCGGCCGCAGGGCTTTGTTGAGCAGCTTGAATTCTTTTACATAGACCGATAACTCGCCGGTTTTCGTGGAGAACACATGACCCCGAACGGAGATGATATCGCCAATGTCGAGCAGTTTTTTGAAGACCGTATTGTACAGCGTTTTGTCTTCGCCGGGGCAGAGGTCGTCGCGCCGGAAATACAGCTGGATGCGACCCGTTGAATCCTGTAATTCGGCAAAGGATGCGCTCCCGCTGATGCGGACGATCATCAATCGACCGGCCAGCTGAACGTTGCCCCAGCGTTCATCGTCGGAGAAATCCATCTCGGGTTCGATATGGGTACCAGGCCCGCCTGGCTGATGGGCTGCCCGGATGTCGGCAACGGTGGTGGTAACGTCAACGAGTTCAGCGGGATAGGGGTCAATCCCCATTCGCATCAATTCTTCGCGTTTTTGTCGGCGATTTATCTCTTGTTCACTCAACATTGTCTGAACGATGATTATCAGATTTAGATGATTTCCAGGAATCAGTCTACGAAATCAGGGTGCAAAAATAGCGAAAAGGATTGGCCTTTACAGGATGCGTTTGTAACTGACCGCTGATTGCCAGCCCCGACCGTTTGTCCCAATCTGTAGTGTTCAACAGAGTTGTGTAGTATTATTGTGATATCAAACTACTATCAATTCCTGAATCATGAACGAAAAACCACTTACCTCCCTGTCTGGCTATGTATTGCTGCTGGCTGCTATCGTTTGTTTAGTCAGTTCAACGGCCGTGGCCTGGGCCAACCTGAACGTATTCGTAGCTGCGCTCCTGTTTTTGACAGCTGTCGTACTCTTTATCGGTATTACCGTTATCAACCCAAACGAGGCTGTTGTCTGCACCTTCTTTGGCGATTATGTAGGCACTATGAAGCAAAACGGCCTGCGCTGGGTGAATCCGCTCTACAGCAAGAAAAAGATCAGTCTGCGCGCCCGAAACCTCAACGGACAAACCATCAAAGTAAACGACAAAATGGGGAACCCCATCGAAATTGCGGCTGTGGTGGTCTGGCAGGTTTCCGATACTGCCAAAGCCCTGTTCGATGTCGATAATTACCAGACTTTTGTGCAGATTCAGTCCGAGGCCGCTGTGCGCTTCCTGACCAGCTCACACGCTTACGACAATATGGAAGACGAACACGAGACGGTCACCCTGCGCGACAATACGGGTCAGATCAACAAATTCCTGGAGCAGGAACTCGACGAGCGGCTGAGTCAGGCGGGCGTTCGGGTTATGGAAGCCCGCATCAGTCACCTGGCCTACGCGCCCGAAATTGCGGGAGCCATGCTCCAGCGCCAGCAGGCTACGGCGGTGGTGTCGGCCCGGAAGCAGATTGTAGAAGGAGCCGTTGGTATGGTTGAGATGGCGCTGGCCCGGCTGGCCGAAAAAGATGTGGTGCAGCTGGACGAAGAGCGGAAAGCGGCCATGGTCAGTAACCTGCTGGTTGTACTTTGCGGAGAGAAATCGGTCAGTCCGGTTGTGAATGCCGGTACACTATATAACTAACAGGAGAAACGAACCGACAGAACGGACAGGTACATACCTGTCCGTTCTGTCGGTTCGTTTCTTTTTCTTGCTTCCTTATGGCATCAGAAAAAAAAGCGTTTGTATTACGGATACAGCCAGAAACGCTGAAGGAGCTGGAACGCTGGGCGCAGGAGGAGTTTCGGAGCGTAAACGGCCAGATCGAATATCTGCTGAACGATGCGTTGCGGAAACGCCGGAAACAGAAGGCGGGCGAAACAAACGATCCGCCCGAGCCTGCCAATCGGGCCGACTGACTTATTCAGACCCTGGGCTGGACGTTCGGGCGGAGGCCGTTTGCTGCCCGTTTTTCGACAGGTTGTTGTACCGGTCGACCAGGATCAACTGACCCAGAATAGTACGGGCGTTCAGATTGTGGCTAAGCACAAACTCATCCAGTTCGCGACTCTGGCTAGTCATATGCGGGTGATAGATATCCGGGAAAAACCGTTCGAATGTCAGAAACTGACCCTCATCGTAAACAAAGTAATTGAACGGCTCCTGCAGATCGGCCAGTTCGGGCGTATCAATCAGCTGTTCGGGCCGATGAAACGAGCGGCTGAGCCAGCCTCGTTGGCGTTTAAGCTGGCGAACTACCGTTAGTGAGCCGTCGAGGCATACTTCGTAGAAACCATGCGCCGTTTGCTCGTCGACACGTTTGCGGGCCAGCGAGACAAAGGTTCGTTGTTTGTGCTGGTTGGTATCGAACCAGCCAAACTGCCGGACCTGACTGGCCGAGTACGTACGAATCTGTCCGGTAGGCAACCTCAGCAGCACCATCTCTGCCGACCAGTTATAGGCTAGCTCGCCCTGCGCTGAAGCCGCATTCCAGAAGGTAAGCTGACCCGATCGCCAGACAGGCAAGGGTGGTTTTGCCAACGTTACCTGAGAGAGGAAAAGTACAATAAATGCCAGTAAAGTTGATGCGTCATGTCGTTTCATAGCTGTATTCAGTTTGCGGAATGTCGGCAGCACAGATAATTACCGCGCCACGTTGATCTAAACGAAGCTATTGAAATAAACGACAAGCTAAGTATCTTGTTAACAGGCCTTTAAATAGTCATATGCCTTGTGTTTTAATAATGTACAGACTAAATTGGACGGATAGGAGAAATAGACATATCGATGGTATTTGTAGAAAAAACAATAGACTAAAAACCAGATAGTTAATTTACTGAGCGGTCCAAAGAATTACAGATGCAAGCCGGATGGCCTGAAAAAATACAAAAAGAGGTAACCCGTTTGTGAGTTACCTCCTGCGCAAAATCGGGTCACCGGATGTCATCGGCCCAGCGATGGCACTTCCTCCGGTTCCGTTACGGCCTGTATCTTGAGGTAGTTATAATGGTTGATCAGCAGCAGTCGGGTCAGGGTGGTATTTACATTCAGGTCGCGTTTGATGACATACTGTTGCAGGGCCTGGCCAAACTCGTCGCACATGCGGGGCCAGAGCGTACGGCTGAAATCCCGCAAACGAACTATATCCTGTCCGTCTACCACGAAGTACTCGAAGTTATCGATGTTTTTAACCAGTTCGGGATCGGCCTCGGTAGCGATGGAATTACCAATTTTGAGCATCTCCCGCGTAGGCCGGAGCTGCCGATAAACAGTCAGTGGCCCGGCGGTGCACTCTTCGGCAAACTGGGGTCGCACCTGCTTCGATTTGAATGGATACAGGACGGAGACAAACTTCCGAAGGGTGTTCTGATTGGTATCGAAGTACCGGAAATTGCTGACCTGAAGAGCCGAGTAGGCCTTGACAACATCGCCCTGCCGGTAGCGGACGATTTCTGCTTTCCAGTTATAGTTGAGTTCACCTTTGAGCAAAGTGCCGTTAGCCAGTTGGAGTTCGCCCGTACTCCAGACGGGGGCTGCTATGCCGCCCGCTCCGGTCAGCATGAGTCCTGTTATTACAGAAAGAAATAAGTTTTTCATAACGCTGTCTATCAATCGAAAGGCCCGGTATGGGGCCAGACAGCGTGCGTGTAGAAAAAACCCTGCCAGGTTGACCACTAGTCGATTACCAGCGGGGCATTGGGTCTGGTAGGTCAATAATTGTATTATTCCACTGGACCAATAGGCATTTATTTGACTTAAAACGGACTATACAAATCCGCTCCAGTTGTTTCGGTGCAGGCTAACATTTTAGCCGAAAATTTTTTGAGTAAATGGCTCCTCAATTCTGTAGAAACGAAGACTACAGCTGCCTGACAGTCAGACCTGTGAAGCCGTTACGGTTTCGCCAATCAGCCGAACCCCGTCGAGTGTCAGTGAGGGGATAACGGCGGTAAACACATCTTTCAGCGACGGAATCTGACCCGACAGCCCGCCGGTAGCTACGGCTATACAGTCGTTATGCAGTTCGGCACGTATCCGCTCAACCAGCGACCGAACCAGCCCCTCGTAACCCAGCACAATGCCAGCCTGGATGGCGTGGGTGGTACTCGTGCCCAGGGCCGAGGCAGGTACCTCGATTGGCACTTCGGGCAGCTGGGCCGTATTGGCGAAGAGGGACCGGATGGCGGTTTTCAGCCCGGGTGCAATGGCTACGCCCAGTATTTTCCCTTCGGCCGACACGGTGGTGAAGGTAAGTGCGGTGCCAAAATCGACCACAACGCAGTTTTGCCGGTAGCGGGTGTAAGCGGCCAGTGCGTTGGCAACAAGGTCGGTGCCGATCTCGTGCGGACGTAGAATCTCGAGTGGCAGCAGCGGATAAACACCAGGCCCTACCACAATCGGCTCGAAGCCGAACAGTTCGGTCAGCATGGTCCGCATGGTAGGCGTCAGGTTTGGCACCACGCTGCTGAGGACCGTTGTCTGTACAGCGCTGAGGGTAACGTTAGTTTCTAGGAGCCAGAGACGTAGCCGGGCTTCGTACGATTGAGCCGGTTCATCGATTCGGGCGGGTGTTCGCCAGACGTGCTGCCAGGAGGTTTGGTTATAAAGACCGAAAACGGCGTCGGTATTGCCGATATCAACAATGATCTGCACGGAAACAAGGGGAGATGGCCCGACGCAAAGTAACGCAAAAATATATCGTTTGGTGGATTGGCCTGGCTAGTCAGGCATTATATGGGCAGCACTTCGCTTTCGTAGACGTGTAAAGTATGGTTAATGAGCCGATAAACCCGGTTTGCCGTAGTTGCTAGTTGTGGCTTGTGGGTAATGAGTAAAATGGCGAGCTGCGGGCGTAAATTGTCCAGCAGATTCATCACAAATTGCTCGGTGTGCTGGTCCATTGCGGATGTAGGCTCATCGAGCAGAAGAAATTGCGGGTTGCGGTACAAGGCTCGGGCCAGTGCGACTAGCTGGCGTTGCCCGCCCGACAGGTTTACGCCATCTTCGCCAAGGCGGGTAAAATAACCCTGTGGAAATTGCTCGAAGTAGGCTGCAAAGCCATAGGTTCGGCAAAAATCAACAATATCATCGGCTTCGCCGATGGTATCTCCGAGGCAGATGTTATCCAGCAGGGTGCCGCTAAACAGCTTAATATGTTGTGGCACTACACCCAGTCCATGCCGCCATGTTGGGGTGTCGATGCGTTCCCAATCGGTGTCGTTTACGCTTATCCGTCCCGTTTCTGGCTTGTAAAATCGCTGAATGAGTTGCAGGAGCGTACTTTTCCCACTGCCGCTTTCGCCTAATAAAGCCACCTGTTCACCTCTGTGGATGGTCAATGACACGCGATCTAAAAGCGTGGGTCGGCCCGGGAACCGGAACGATACGTCATGTAGCGTTACTGAGCTAAAGGTAAAATCGGCTTGTGGTATGGCTGCCGGGTGCTCGGGGTCAAGCTGCGCATACTCGTACATCCGCTCGAAGGCTACGTTGGCTTCCTGCAGCTGGATATTCGTTAGGGCCAGACTGGCAACGGCGGGTAGAATGGTGCCGGTCAGTGTCAGGATGGCCATCATCTCACCCAGTTGCAGGCTTTTTTGCACCACCAGTAGCGATGTAATAGCCATCAGGCCAACAATCAGCAACGCACCGGTAACTTCTGCCAGCAGCGAGAAACGCAAACCTACCAGCCCCAGTGAGTAGGCTTTTTTCTGAAAGAAGCTGTAAACGGAAGTAGTTATCTCCTGAAAGAACGGCTCCCGATTGCTGGTTTTAATGACATCGATTCCCTGAATGGTATCGACATAATTGCTTTCTGTGTGGGCCGAAGCAGCCATCACATCGCGTTGACCGTCGAGAATTGGTTTGTGAAAAAACCAGGCTAGCCCACCATACAGGGGTATACTCACCAAACTCAGCAGGCCAATCCAGGCCGAGTAGGTGAACAGATACCCTGCCGACACCAGCAGGACCAGCGCGTTGATAACTACCACGCCCGTGATCTGATTGATGCTGCGCTGAATGCGGCTGGTATCGTTCAGGCGGGCTACCAGCTCGCCGGTTTTGCGGCTATCGAAAAACGACTTAGGCAGATAGAGCAACGCTCCGTAAAACCGGTTGACCATGCGGTTGTTAAAGTCCTGGCTTTGGCGGTTCAGCAGGAAACCACGCAGATACCCAACAACGGCCCGCGCCACCAGCAGAAACGCCAACAGGGCCAGTCCCAGTAAAAGCCGCTTTGTGTCATGCCGGGGCAGGATTTCATCGATCAGCTTTTGCGAGAAAATGGCGGTTGACAGGCCAAGCCCTGCGGTGACAATACCCAGCCCCGTGGCAATGGCCAGTAAGGGTATGTCGTCGCGAATTAATCCGAGAAGCCACCGCCGTTTGGCGACCTTTTCGTCGGTTTGTTTGACGAACGATGCGTTGGGCGTCAGGGCCAGTAATATTCTGGAGGGCCAGATTGCCGTCAGCTCCTCGGTGGTGTAGTGCTCAATACCCCTTGCCGGGTCGCCGATACTGAAAATTCCAGCTATGTTATCCCAGCCGTAGCAGACCACGTAGTGCTGGAGCCTGTCATCTATCAATACGTTCAGAATAACGGGCCCGCTGACATCGGTTTTCAGGTTTTCGATGGAGTCGGCCTGTAGTCCTTCGCTTTCTAAACCAAGTTGCTGCGCGGCCTGATGGAGTCCCAGTAAAGTGGTTCCCTGCGTATCGGTACCGCTGAGTTCGCGTAGTCGTTCGAGCCGGCTATGCCCACCGTAGTACGCCATAACTGAAGCCAGACAAGCCACACCGCAGTCAGCCTGCCCCTGCTGGCGTATCAGGGTTCGTTCCAGGTAGTTTAACGGCTTCATGTCAGCACGAGGGTTTGGTCAATTGCTCAAATAGCAGGCAAAGCAGTAGCCAGAGAACTGATATAATCTGTTCCATAGTGGTGGGTAGTAAGAATTGTGATGGCTACAGGCCGCTTTTATTTGGGTAAAGGGGCTGTATAGTTTGCTATGGCTGTTACGCTGGTTTCGCCCCGAAAGCGTTTGGCCAGCGACCCGTCGGCGTGATAGATCAGTACGTCGGGAACAGACGTAAAGCCGAAGGTGTCGTAAGCTTTTTGTTGGGTTATGTGTGCTACGTGCAGATTACTGATTGTGTCAAGCTGGTGGGTTTGGGCAAAAGCGTTTAGGGCCGTCAACGGAGCCGCCGACAGTAGCCAGACGTCGGTATGGGCCAGTTGGTGGGCGTTCTGCCGTAGTTCATCCGCTTCACGCTGACAATGGTCGCAGTCGGGGTCGAAATAAACCAGCACCAGCGGACGGCCCGTAGCCGCCAGCCGAATCGGCCCGCCCGACAGGGGCGTAACCGCACAGGCGGGTAGTGTATGAATGCGCTCAGCTTCTTCGCGTTTGCGGCTTAGGGCGCTGGTGAATCCCCAACCGAAGTAGGTCATCAGACCCAGCACTAGTAGGGGTAAGGCCCATTTTGCGTAGCGGTTCATGACAGGCTAACGGTTAAGAACATGACGAACATTACCCACACGAGTAGCCCTGAGCCGTACGAAGCCGCTACCATACCCAGCCCGCGCTGCCATGACCAGCCCACCACCTCCGCCACACCGTAGGCCAGCATCAGCCAGTAAGTCAACTCAAATAAATTGAGCAGCTGCAACGGATAAAATAGGTACGGTTCAACGGAATGAACATCGAGCAGATTGAGCAGACTAAGCGGATAAAACACCTGCAAATCCTGTAAACTGTAGTCGGTTTGTACAAACAGGAACCATAGCAGCTTTATTAGAGCGGGTAATAGCAGCACCAACTCAGCCTGTATGGCTACCCGAAAAAAGGCTTTGTAGGCCCACCGATTCGTAGCGAAGTAATAACCAAGGCTCAGACAGGACGCGACGAGAGAAAACTTTACCAAGCAGTATAGGGGCAGCAAAATATACCCAAGCCAAGCCCATTTATGGTTTTGCGAGATAGTCTTTTCAATTTGCTCATAAGTCATCTGCTCTGCCAAAGCATTAAAATATAACCCATCGGATATAAGCAGATGATTTACCGCAACAGCTAGAAAAACACTGACAAGAGAGGTCGCCGTATATACAAACCAAATGTTACTTTCATGGGCAGACCGCTTACGCTGTACTGGATCTGTTAAGAAATTCATCGATTTATTGTGGCAAAATCAGTGAACAATTACTGCCTAAGAATTACCCAGCAGATAAGTCAAGCCTAAGAGCCAATAAGAACCACTATCATTATCAATTGCTACTTTCTGAGTAAGTAGATATAACATAATCCCTGCTAGAGACTTGTCTGCAGAGTTAGCTTCAATAGTTAATTCGAAGCTTCCACGCAGTGCTTTACTAGCTTGGTAGCGGCCTCTTACCACTCTATCTGGTCCCGTGATGCGTAAATCACGGCCTGGCGGGTAACTTAGTCTGTAGCTTTTGCCCTGGAAGAAAATTTTCCGACCTTTTAACAAACCAATTGAATCGCCTTTTACGTTGGCGATGACTAAATACTTCTTCTTGGCAGTCAAAAAGTACTGTAATCCACCTACGTCAATAGTTAGTCGACCATAATCTGTCGGATAAATACGTGCAAAATGTTCATTGCCATCATTAACCTGAATGGAACTATTACTGAATGCACTCGACAGAATCATGTTACCTGTGTAATTTATTTGCTGGGACTTGCCCAGTAAAGAAATACACATTGTTACTACAACTAATAGGGCTTTCATTTTGGTAGATAACGGATAGGATTACCCCCGAAAATTATTTTCGGGGGTAAATAACTAACAGTGCTTGTCAACCAGTACAACACCGCCGGCTATACCAGCAGCGGCAATAGGGGGGGCAACGGCTTCAACTGCTCCAAGAACTATCAGACCAACTCCCAGTAAACATTTCCAGAAATTGGCACCACCTTGTGTGGCTATCATCTGTGCTTCAGTCAGCTTTTTCATGTTGAAAAATATAATACACGTTCCCTACTCTATTTAAGGCTTTTCGGTATCCACCTTTGTCGCGCGCTTGACGAGACAAAGGTGATATACGAACAACCCCGGCGCATGAGCAAACTTGCTCTTTTCTTGTGAGTGAACTTACCTTTTTTAGGTGGGCAACTTTACCTATTACTTACCTATAACGTAGCTAGTCGGCCAGGAGTAGCGTTACTTGACGGATCACAGGAGAATTGATTCCAGCCAGACTTGTAAGTCAACGCAAACAAAGACGGCCTAAGGATTTATGTGTAGATATAAGTTTGCCACGCCAGCGATCACTGATAATGAGGTATTGATGGCCTACTTTCTAATATCAATAGTAGGTTGTGACGAAATAATCGGCTTATTAATTACCTGTTTTTCGATACAGTAATTGGCTTGCTTGTCAATTAATTTTTCTTCGAGTATAACTGCATCCACTACCTATTTTTTTTCTTGTTAATTATCGTGAAAACGCTACCTCGTTGCCTGTTAGGATGCTTGCAAGGAGTTGTATCTGACTTCTGCTCGACAATGAAATTTTCAACAGAAATACATGTCAACGGGTGTAAGCCTTGAAAATTCAGTTTGGATTATTCAGATTGGCGTTTCTCTGTTTCAAATCTATGAGCATGGCAATACCTGTAAGATTAGTGCCTATTCCTGTGCAAAGAGCATATACTAACTCTTTATCTTTGAGATCGCTGTATAGTGCATATCCAAAGGTTAAGCCTGAGAATGTAAACGATGTGTACATCAACACCGTTTTAAATAATTTCTTATTCATATTAATTTTGGTTGATGACATCTATTTTTCTATTGAATTTACTCAGTAGAAAAATAGATGTCAGTGTCAAAATAAAGTTACTGACTTTTACTAAAATTTGTTAGTAAAACAGGACATTAAACCCACCGTTCCTGCTACATATCCTTGGCTAGCTACTAGGGTAGCTGCTAAGGGCGCTCCAACTCCAGTCATAGCAAGCCCTGCTACGCCAAGAGCAAATCCTGCTACTGCTACTGCACACCCAACTTTACCACTACCTTCAATAGTAGCCATATCAATGTCAGACAACCGCTTCATATCCATGAAATACATGATGATTAACCTACTCTCTTTCAGGCTTTTCGGCATCCGCCTTTGTCGCGCGCTTGACGAGACAAAAGTGATACACGAACAACCCCGGCGCATGAGCAAACTTGCTCTTTTTCTGTGGGTAAACTTACCTTTTTTAGATGGGCAATTTTGCTTATTACTTACCCGAAACTTACTTAGTCGGCCAACAGTAGTAGCAGCGTTTCGCGGTGGGCCATTACCCAGCGGGTCAGGCTGCCGGGGCCACCCGATATACCCAGCTTCTGGCTTATATTTAGTTTATGGTTATTCACTGTTTTCTGGCTGAGGCACTCGGTGTCGGCAATTTGCGGTCCCGTTTGTCCCGATGATACACCGCGCAGTACCCGGCGTTCGGCAGGGGAGAGACTGTGCCAGCCCGGAAACGGCTCGTTGATGCTATAAGTAGCTGCTGTCTGGAGCAGGGCCGATTGGAAAAACCGCCCGGCTTTTAGCGTTACTAAACAGTCGGTGAGTTCGGGAACCGTACAAAGAACATCGAACTCCAGATTGTCCAGTAGTTTCCAGAGCGGTTTTGTCATCACCGAACTGGTTTCGAGACAAACGATCAGCAGTGTTTCGGGACTGCCCGCCCGCAGGTCAGTAAACAGCGGAGCGTCCTGCAGGTAATCCTGGGTGATTAAGGCAAAGCGTGGCTGTTCGGTACTGACTCGTTGCCGAAACACAATCGCATTGGTTTGCGGAGTGCGCCAGAGCAACGCAGCCGCGTCCGAAGCGGCCGATATCTGTAGGGTTAACAAGCGCCGGGAACATAAAGCAATCAGGGACATGAACGGTGGGGTAGAGACGTCAACAGCACGTAACTATCCTCTGACGGAGAGAGGCATTATAAGTCATGCTAACTCACGAACATGGTTACCTAACCAACAAAATGATACCAGAATGGGCGCAGCGTTTTCTCGCGGCTGGCAGTAGCGACTTATATAGAGAAAATGTAATGTTTCTGGTGTCGATAAGTAGCTTGCGGTCAAGCTATTGCCCGCCTGGGCTGGGTCGTCATGAACTCTTTGAGATAGAACGGCTCGAAGGTAGCCGGGTCTTCAAACTGGCCGCTAGCGAAGGCCTTGGTGGCGAGTTGACCAACCGTCCGGGCCGAGGGGATGATGAGCTGGTCGAGGAATAGAGCGTTGGCGTGGTGCCCCAGCGTGGGCTGACATTTGGCGGCTCCGTCGCCGAAAAAGAGCACCCGGCTACTGGCCAGCAGGTCGGCAAAGGAGTCGGGCGTGATGATTTCAGCCGCCGTGGGCCTAATTTCCCGGCCGGTTATGTCGTAAAACGCGCAGTATACCTCCATACGCCGGGCGTCGATCATGGGACAGAACAGTACGGGCTGTTCCGAGGACAGGGTGGCGTACTGGCGCACCTGTTCGGTCATAGCCTGTAAGGTATTGATCGCCAGCAGCGGTTTGTCGAGGGCGAAACAAAGCCCTTTGGCCGTTGAGACGCCGATGCGCAGGCCGGTATACGAGCCGGGGCCTTTGCTGATCGCTATCGCATCGAGCTGGGCCAGTTCATGCCCCGTATGCCGCACCACATCACCGATCAGGGTGGTGAGCATAGCCGCCGAGGTACGCTCGGTGAAGAGTTCGTAACAACCCAGCAAGGTAGCCGCATCCGGGCCGTTGCCCCCGTGTACAGCTACCGAACAGGACGCCGTGGACGTATCGATGGAAAGAAGAAGCATTCAGTAAAAAGTGCTGAGCGATGAGTGCTGAGCGATGAGTGCTGTCAGTTGCTCATCGCTCAGCACTCATCGCTCATCGTTATTTTGATTTGGTGCCTTTGAGGATGGCGGTGTAGCGACCCATGTCTTTGAAGACGTCGAGGGCGGCTTTCAGTTCGGGGTCGGTCGCAAAAGAGGCTTCCTTGATGCCATGCTGGAGGTAATAGTGACCCGCAATTTCCTGTTCGAGCAGCGTTTTAAGCTCGTTCTTGAACGTCATCAGGTCGGCGTCTTTGCTGTGCGACACTTTGGTTTTCAGGGCTTTGAGCTGATCCTGAATCTGATCGAAGTATTTTTCTTTTTTGGCCGATGCTTCGAGCGTGCCGAGATCTTTCTCGACCTGGGTGGTATAATCATACTCTTTATCGGCTACCCATTTGGTAAAGTCGGCATACTCGGCATCGGTCAGGCGAAACTCGCGGGCCGGTTTGATAGTCGCATGTTCGCTCCGGTACTTGACCGCATAGTCGAAGATCAGCCCTTTGTTGGTCAGGCTCAATGCAATGGGGGTTGGTGTCTGAGCTTCTACGACCACATCGGGCAATACGCCACCGCCGTCGTACACAACCCGGCCAGCCTTGGTTTTGAACGCCGTTTTGAGCGAATCGGGCACTTTACCAACGCTACCGTCGGGGTTGCGGTGGCTGTAGTCGATGGCCTGGATACAGCGCCCGCTCGGAATATAGTATTTGGCCGTGGTGATTTTCAGCTTGGTATTGAACGACAGCTCGCGGGTGGTTTGTACCAGCCCCTTGCCAAACGTCCGCTGGCCAACCAGTACGCCCCGGTCATAATCCTGAATAACGCCCGATACGATCTCGGCGGCCGACGCACTGCGGCTGTTGGTCAGTACGATGATGGGCATATCGAGGTCGAGGGGAGGGTTGAGGGCCGTGTAGGTTTTGTTCCACTCGGTTACCTTGCCTTTGGTCGTTACGACCTCCGAATCTTTCGGAATAAAAATGTTCGAGATGTCGATGGCCATGTTCAACAGACCGCCGGGGTTTTCGCGGACGTCGAGAATCAGCTTTTTCATGCCTTTCCCTTTCAGCTCCTGAAACGCGGTTTTTACCTCGCGCGAAGCTGTGGCGGTGAAGTCTTTCAGGTCGATATAGCCCACCTCGTCGTTGATCATGCCGTAGTACGGCACGTTGGTCATCTTCACCACATCGCGGGTAACGCTCACGTCGACGGGGTCTTTCTGGCCAAACCGGCGAACTGTCAGTTTAACGGCCGTATTGTTCTGCCCCTTCAGCAGTTTGCCGGGGTCGGCATCTTTGCGGCTTTTGAGGTCGATCCCGTCGATCTTCACGATTTCGTCGCCGATCTGCAGCCCCGACTTTTCGGCCGGTGTACCTTCGTAGATCATCAGCACGATGCTTTTACCCTGCCGCTGGCCAACGAGCGCCCCAATGCCGTTGTAGCGGCCGGTTGTCATGGTCATGTAATCTTCAATTTCATCTTCGGCGAAGAAATTGGTATACGGGTCGAGGGCTTTCAGCATGGCATCGATGCTGGTCTTGACCATGCGGTTGGGATTCACCTCATCTACGTAATACAAATTCAGCTCTTTGAAGAGCGTAGCGTAGATGTCGAGGTTACGGGCAATCTCGAAGAACCGGTCGTCGGTTTTGAACGAGAAGAACCCGATACCGCCTGCCACAAGGACCGAGGAGGCAAGGAGCGTAAAACGTTTGGGAAGGCGCATAAGTCAGTTGACAGTCAGTAGTCGTAAGCCGTTCGGAAACAGCACTCAGCAGGACTAACTGATGGCTATCGGCTCACGACTTTTGGTAGTACTAATTTCATACCTTTTTCTATCTCTTCAAACGAAATAATCTGTTTGGCGGTATAAAGAAAGGCAATGGCCGTAGGGCGCGCCTGGCCGGGTGCCGGGCTAAACCAGTCGGCCCGGCTGCTGAGCAGCGCTTTGTTGAGCCGGTAGGCTTCCCGTACGCGTCGTCGAATGAGGTTTCGGTCAACGGCGCGCTTGAAGCCGCGCTTGGGAACGGTGATCACAATGGCCGGCAGAGGAGGGGGGGCATCGGGCGGGGCGGGTGCCGACAGATAGAGCACCCGAAACGGAAAAAGGTAGAACGTCTGGACCGACGCGCTACCTTTCTTAAACAATTCGCCCAGAATTTTTTTGCTGCAAAGCCGCTCGGATTTGGTGAAGGTTTGCTGCATCATTCGGTTCATAGTTTATAGTTTTCTGTCAGTTTACTCCCGAGAAGCAGCAGACAGAAAACCACAAACTCATTAAACTTTGAACCGCTCGCCTTTTTTCTCGTCAGAAACGGTCAGTTTCCAGCGACCTTTGGCACGACGGCGGGCCAGCACCTGGCGGCCGTTGGCGGTTGACATCCGCTCGCGGAAGCCGTGCTTGTTTTTCCGCTTGCGGTTCGATGGTTGGTATGTTCTTTTCATGATCTATGTTGCCTTAAAACCCTTGGTTCCAAATGAGTCCGCAAAGATAGCGGAACCAGCACAGTTTACCAAGCCCGATTTCGAAAAACGAATTGTCATTATTTGTGTTGGTAGTTAACAGGATAGCCGGGCTGCCTCGGCTATCCTGATCGACTGTACTTACTTGCCGAACTATGCATTACCGCCTGTCTGCCGACCAAAACGCCGGAACGCCCAATCCGCAGCACTATATTGCCGTTGAAGCCCATCTTACGGATATTACCAGCAGCTACGTAGAGCTTCAGCTACCCGCCTGGCGACCCGGCCGGTATGAACTGCAGCCTTTTGCCAAACATATTCAGCGCTTTACGGTGGTTGATGCCGATGGGCAGCCGCTGCCGTTTCAAAAAGTGACCAAAGACCGTTGGCGGGTACAGACCAACGGTACTACGGCGCTTACGGTGCTTTACAACTACTACGCCCTGCTGCCGACGCCTAATCTGCTCAACGCGGGCAGCAGCTTTATCAGCGACACCTTGCTGTACGTAAATCCGGTCAATCTGTGCGTCTATGCCGACGGCCGGATCGATGAGCCCTGTACGCTCGAACTGGCTATTCCGGAGCGATGGATGGTAGCCTGTGGCCTGTCGTCGGCGGGGGGCGACACCCGGACGCTGGTCGCGCGCGATTTTTACGAACTCGTAGACGGACCGCTCATGGCCGCGCCGGTCATGCAGCATATTCAGTACGCGGTGCGTGGCGTTCAGTTCAACGTCTGGATACAGGGTGGACGCCGGACCGACGGCACCCCAACGTTCGACCCGGATCGGCTTGTGCGTGATTTCAGCCGGTTCTCGGAAGCGCAATTGGCGCTGTTCGGTGAGTTTCCCGAACCCGATTATCACTTTCTGACCCTGGTTTTACCGGTTGCGCATTACCACGGCGTAGAGCATCGCAACTCGACCATGCTGGTGCTCGGCCCCAACGACGAAGGGGAAGGATTGTACCAGGATCTACTGGGAGTAGCTTCGCACGAGTTGTATCATGCCTGGAATATCATCCGCATCCGACCCGCCGAACTGCTGCCCTACGATTTTACCCGCGAAAACTACTTCACAACCTGTTTCGTTGCGGAAGGCGTCACTACCTATTATGGCGACCTGATGCTGCGCCGGTCGGGCGTGTTCGACGACGAAGCGTACCTGAAAGAGTTGCAGGTGTTGCTGAAGCGCCATTTCGAAAACAATGGTCAGGCGGCCCAGTCGCTGGTCGAGTCGTCGTGGGATTTGTGGCTCGACGGCTACGAGAAAGGTGTCCCCGATCGAAAGGTGTCGGTTTATCATAAAGGAGCCATTGCCGCGCTGATGCTGGATTTGCATATCCGTCGGCTATCCGATCATGCCCGTTCGCTGGATGACGTGATGCGCCAGCTGTGGGAGCGGTTCGGCCGGCCGTTTGTGGGATATACCCTGGCCGATTATCGGGCCATCACCGAAGCCGTAGCGGGCGAATCGCTGGACTGGTACTACGACCTATGCATTTTCGGTAACGAACCGCTCGACGCGAAGCTAAACGAGTACCTGGCCTGGGTAGGTTTGCAGCTGATTGACGAGCCGCCCGGCCTGCCCGACCACCCGGGCGGCATCCGGCTGATGGAGCTGGACGATGCTGCCGGAACCGGCCAACGGACCCGCTGGTTTGGCGGCCCGCTTACCGACGAGCGGCATGAAGGCATAATTGACGAGAAAACGATTGGCAAGAACGTGGTTGCCAGGTAAAAGAACAACCGCCAGAGTTAGGTGAATTGGGCTAGCAGCCGATCGAGCCGGGCCATAGACTGGATAACCGCGCGTACGGTATGGTAATTGATCTTCCAGGAATGACCCATGTGCGTCCAGATGGGTTGTCCTTCGCGGGTCATGAGCGGCCACCATTCGCCTACTTCAGCGTTTACCATTTTGTCGAGCACGAAACGATGCACGTTCTCGTAGGCCCGCCAGTAGTCGTGATTCTCCGTAATCCGGTAGGCGTCAAGAAAGCCAATCAGTAGTTCGGCCTGCTGCCAGAATTCTTTTTCGCGGTCATAAACGGTTCCACTGTGTGAGCCTTCTACAAAAACACCGCCATATTCCCAGTCTACCCCGTAGTTCAGGGCGTGGCTCAGGGCTTTTTCGAAGACAGCGCGGTAGGTATCGTAGGGCAACTGCAGAACGTCGAGGGCGTGTAGCAGCAGCCAGCCGAACTCGCCGTTATGGCCATAGTTGGTGTTATCGTCGGCCGTTTGTTTGATGCCGCCTTCGGCAAACCGGTCCCAGCCCCAGATCACGTCGAATTTAATTTGGGGCGCTACCCGCCAGTCGGCCCAGAACTGCGGCAGACCCGTTCCGTAGGCGGGGTGCAAGATCCGCTGAACAAGCAGATCGATTACTTCGAGCAGCTTTCGACGGTGCAGAGGATGCTGGCTGGCTTCGTAGAGCGTAGTAAAAGCCTCCATCAGGTGCATGTGTACGTCGAGGGTTTTGCGATCCCCACCGCCGGGGCCGGGGCCTTTCAGCGTCCAGTCGCGGGAAAACATCTCGAAATAGCCGCCATAATGCGTATCGGCCGCGTGGATTTGCAGCAGGTCGAACACCCGTTGGGCGTAGTCCAGCCCCCGCGGGTCGCCGGTGGCGAGCGTATATTCGCTCAGGCAGTAGATGGCGAAACTCTGTCCATAGGCGATTTTCTGGTCGTTGAGCACGTCACCCTGCCGATTGGTCATCCAGTAGAAACCACCATACTGCGCGTCCCACATCCGATTGATAAGGTAGTCGACACCATGTCGCGCGAGCTCGGCCAGTTCGGGTCCGCCGTAGCCCGCCCGATGGGCCGACGCGTAGGTATAGATCGAACGGGTTTGCGAAATCAGCGATTTCTCGTCAGTGCCGGTGTCGTGCCCATGCTGATCGAAGTGGGTGATAAAACCGCCGTTCACGCGGTCGGCGCTACGGCTTACCCAGAACGGAAGAAGTTGATGGGTCAGGTGATGATGCAGTTCCTGACGATGCTGCTGAAGGGATTGGCGGTTCATGGGGCGTGTAGGTCGTGGCCAGTTGATACAATTCGTCGGGTGTAGCGGTGCCGGTCTGGCCGAGTTTCTGTACGGTAACGGCTGCGGCCAGGTTAGCGATAGTCAGGGCCTGCGGGGGGAGCGCACCGGCGCTCAGGCTGGCCGCCAGAGCCGCTACAACCGTATCGCCCGCTCCCACCGTATCGAGCGGACCCGATACCTCAAGGCCGTCGATCGACCAGATGTCGTCATCCCGGACGTAGAGCATACCGGCCTCGCCCCGCGTAACGACCAGCGGTCCGCCCAACTCCTGGTTTAGTAGCCGGGCGTGTTCAATACACCAGTCGAGGTCGGGATGGCTGGGGAGAGTCACCTTTCGGCAACGGGCCAGCTCGGCCGTATTTACTTTGAGCGTGGCTCCCCGAATCAGCAGTCCCGAATGCCGCAGATCGGCCAGACAACACACCGCCGGGTGCTGACGAATGCGTTCATTCAGAGCCGGAAGCCGGGCTTCGGTCAGGAGCGGACACGGAAACTGCTGGTTGATGACCAGCACATCGAGCTGGGGCAGGAGCTGAGCCAGGCCGTTGAGCAGCTGGTCGAAGTCATGGTCAGGTAGTTTGTTCTGGCTGCCAAAATCGATCCGGTTCGCTTCAGCCTGTTGCTGCATCGGCTTCGTATACACACAGGTATCCCAGCCGGTCGGGGCCGTCAGCAGGTGATCGGTGTTGACACCCCGTTCCTGCATCAGCTGTCGCATGGCATGGCCAAACAGATCGGCGCCAACTACACCGACGGCCCAGACCTGGCCGACGCCCAGCGCCAGCAGGTTCTGTATAACATTGCCCGCGGCTCCGAGCGACGCTTTGGGCCGACTGCCCCAGTAAACCGGCCGGTTGGTTTCGAGTGAGTACTCGCCCGTTTCGGTGTTGAGCTGGTAATACAGGTCGAGCGCAAAATCGCCGATGACGCCTACGTTCAGCGTTGCCATGCGACCAAACAGGGCGGGCATGGCGTCAGACCAGGCAGCGGTAGGCGAAAGGGGCAGGATACGCATGCGAACAATGTAGTGAGCAGACTGCGTCAGTACAAACCAACCACCTGCTGCTTTCTTTACCGGATTGCATTGCTGATCAAACTGTCCTGCCGGGCCAAATCTACTCATCTATGGTGTTGACTTACCATTGTCGTTTTGTTGCCATTGTCCTCGTTATGTGGGGATTATCTGCGCTGGCTGGGGCGCAGTCGGTGCCCGAAAAGCCGTGGATGCTGGGCCCTTTCGTCAAACAGAATGCCGTTAACCCGATTCTGAATGCTCAGGCTACGACTACCTTTCTCTGCCCCGTCTCCCGAAAAACGGTACGCTGGGAAGAAAAAGACGTGTATAACCCGGCTACTGTCGTGCGCAACAAGCGGGTATATATGCTCTACCGGGCCGAAGATACGGTTCGGCGGGTGGGCGGAACCTCGCGGCTGGGGCTGGCCGTCAGCCGGGATGGGCTGCATTTTAAACGGCTGCCGAAGCCGGTATTTTATCCCGATCAGGACGCGATGAAAACCTACGAATGGGCCGGGGGCTGCGAAGACCCGAGGGTCGTTGAAAGCCCCAACGGCGTTTACGTGATGACCTATACGGCCTACGACGGCGACAAAGCCCGGCTCTGCGTGGCTACCTCGAAAGACCTGCTAAGCTGGAAAAAACACGGATTGGCCTTCGATCAGTATGCCAACGGAAAATACCGCAATGCCTGGTCGAAGTCGGGCGCTATCGTGTGCAAACGCGTTGGAGACCGGATCGTGGCCCAGCGAATCAACGGAACCTACTGGATGTACTGGGGCGACCAGCCCGACCTGCGCCTGGCCGTATCGACGGATCTCCTTCACTGGACACCGCTCGAGAACAGGCAGGGGAAACCGATACCAGCCGCCGAGTCGCGCCGGGGTACCTACGACGCCCGCCTGATCGAACCCGGCCCGTACGCCCTGCTGACGCCAGCTGGCATCCTGCTGATCTACAATGGTATGAACGAACCCAAAACCGGCGATCCCAACCTGCCCGATCATGCGTATACCGGCGGTCAGCTGCTGTTCGACGCCAGCGACCCGGCCCGGCTGATCGATCGCTCGGAGACGTACTTCATCCGTCCCGATCAACCCTACGAACTCGAAGGACAGGTCAACCAGGTGGTTTTTCTGGAAGGGATGGTGCCGTTTCGGGGGCGGTGGTTTCTGTATTACGGCACGGCTGATTCCAAGATCGGGGTAGCCGTAGCGGAGCAGTAGCCAGGGGGTCAGGCTACCGGTCGGCGGTGGTGGAAAAAACGCTGTTTGCTGCCGAAAACCAGCAGGCACGAGACCAGAATCAACAGAATATCGAAGCCGAACCGCTGAAGTCCCTGTTCCGCCAGATCATACCGGCCACTAGCCAGCCCGATCCCGATCATTGCCGCTGCGTTGATGATAACCATAGCAATAAGAGCACCGGCAATAATACTCTTCCGGAACGAAGACATAATGATAGCCCCGGCCAGGGTTCCGCACACAGACAGCAGGGTGTCGCTCGTGCTGGGGTTCGCCAGGTGATAGACCTCTTCACTGCGGGTAAAATCGGTTAAGCTGACCTCGCCGGTAGTTTGCAGGAACCAGTAGGTAAGTGCTGAAGTCAGAATCAGGGTTATGTAGCCAACTACCGACGATTGAATAGCCCGCCAGAGCACCTGCCATCGGCGCAGCACGACCGACAGGGCAATACCAGCCAGTGGCTCGAAACCCGGGGCGATAACGGCGGCTGCTACAAATGGCATGATCTGACGCGTTGGTGCCGATACGAGGCCGATGGTTGCCATAACGCCCCCCAGCGCCATGAGCAGGACAAAGTTGGGGGTTATCCGTCCCTGGTGCCGCATGCCAGTCTCTATTTCTTCCCAAATGGCTTCGTCGGCATCATTTTCGAGTTTGTCGGCCTGATCAGGTTCGATGATACTCTCGGTAAGCGACGTGCTGACCAGGTAGGGGGCATCGCCACAGCGGTTGGCAATGGCTTTTAAAACTCGGTCCGACCCTTTGTTGAGCAGTTGAACGGAAAGAGCGTCGCCAACGGGTTTGTGGGAGTTGTCGGGGTAGAGCGCCACGCCGATTACCTCATCGAACTGGAGGAGGTCGGCCATCAGGGCGGTTGTTTTATCGGCAGGGAGCTGAATCTGGAAGGTACGATGCATATGGCTGAGTAATCAGGAAACTAACCGTCATGTGGGGTAAGTGTTTGCGGATGAGCGGAATTGGTTGGGTCCGGAACCGTACTATATTTGACGAAATGAATCATGGCTATGCCCACTCCCGCAACCCAATCTATACCATTCAGCGATTACGCCCGATACGACGCCACGGGACTGGCCGAGCTGGTCCGTCGGTCCGAGGTGTCACCCGTCGAACTGCTGGAGACAGCAATTGCCCGCGCTGAAGCGGTCAATCCGTCCCTCAATGCTATCGTAACACCCCTGTATGAGCAGGGGCGCACCCTGACCAGTCGGCTTCCTGAAGCTGGACCGTTTCGGGGTGTCCCGTTTTTGATCAAGGATCTGGAGCTGGAATGGGCCGGTACCCCGATGAAGTCGGGCTGCCGGGCCTACGCCAGCTACGTATCCCCGATAGACAGTGAGGTGATCAGCCGCCTGAAGGCGGCCGGTTTGGTGTTCTTCGGCAAAACCAACACGCCGGAGTTTGGCCTGACGCCGTATACCGAATCGAAGCTATATGGCCCGGCCCGAAATCCCTGGAAACCGACGCATTCGCCCGGTGGCAGCAGCGGTGGGTCGGCGGTAGCGGTAGCGGCTGGTATCGTACCGGCAGCCACGGCCTCCGACGGGGGGGGCTCGATCCGGATTCCGGCCTCCTGCTGTGGGTTGTTTGGGCTGAAGCCATCGCGCGGACGGATGACGCTCGGGCCGCGCTATGGTGAGCTTTGGAACGGGGCCGTAATTGGGCACGCGCTGACCCGCTCTGTGCGCGACAGTGCGGGACTGCTGGATGCGGTAGCAGGCCCTATGGCGGGCGATCCGTACCTGATTACCCCGCCCGAACGTCCGTTTGCCGATGAAGTGGGTCGCGATCCGGGTCGGCTTCGTATTGCTTTCTCCGCAGCCTCGCTCATGCCCTCGATGACGATTGACCCGGAATGTATCAAAGCGGTTCAGGAAACGGTACGCCTGCTCGAACGACTTGGCCATACGGTAGAGGAGGTGCCCCTGCCGTACGAGAAAACCATCCTGACTGAAGCGTTCTTTGTGTCGGTGCTGAGCGAGACGGCAGCTACCCTGCGCGAACTGAGTAGTTACCTGGGTCGGCCGGTTCGGTCGGGCGATGTAGAGCTGAACACCTGGGCGCTGGCCCGCCTGGCAGACGGGTTTTCGGCCGCTGATGTCGCTTACCAGAAACGACGCTGGAATACGCTGAACCGGGCTATGGGGCAGCTGCACGAAACGTATGACCTGTTTCTGACGCCAACGCTGCCCCGGCTGCCCATCGAAATCGGTACGTTTCAGAATAGGGCGTCAGAAGAGCGACTCCTGAAGCTGGTCGACGCCGTGGGAGGGCTGAAATACCTGAAAGGCAGCAGAACCATCGACGATCTCGCCGAACGCTCGCTGGGTTATATTTCGTACACTGTCATCACAAATATGACCGGGCAGCCGTCTATGTCGGTGCCGTTGCACTGGTCGGCCGATGGGTTACCGGTCGGCGTTATGCTGGCGGCCCGGCTCGGCGACGAGGCCACCCTCTTCAGGCTGGCGGGGCAGCTCGAACAGGCCCAGCCCTGGTTCATGAAACGGCCTCCCCTGTAGAGACGCAATGGCCGGGTAGTGTGGACTTTCTGCTGGCGCATGTGAGAGGTAATGGCTGGCGCATGTGAGACGCAATGGCTGGCGCATGTGAGACGCAATGGGTTGCGTCTCTACTCGGCGTAATCGAGGTCTTTGCCGAATGTTTCGTCGATGGTGAGAACGGCCCAGAAGCCGAGGGCGAAACAGACGGCGGCTACTACGGCTGCCGAGCCGATTACGCCCAGGCTGGGCTTCAGCAGCTGGAATGCCGGAATGGTCAGCAGCGTTGTGGCCCGCACGTTGTTGGCTACGGAGGTAGTTGCCGTAGCCCGGAGGTTGGTGCCGAACGTTTCGGCAGTGACGGTCAGGAACATGGCTATATACCCGATGCTGAACCCCATGCCGACGCAAACCGAATAAAAGGCATCCGCACTACGTAACCCGCCAAACAGATAGATGCCCACGAACAGAAAGTTCAGACCCATCATGAGCCCGATAGCCTGGCGACGGGATTTCAGCCACTGGCTGAGCGGTCCACTGAACAAATCCCCCACAACCATACCGACGTAGGTGAACATGACGCACTGACCGGGCTGGATTGGTTCGGCAATGCCCAGCGCCTTCCCAAACTCGTTGGCAAACGTCGCCAGGATGCCAATGACCAGGTAGGTCGGTACGGCCAGGCCCATACAGCGGATGTAGCGCGACAAGCGCTCACTATGGCTGAACAGCGCCCAGAAGTTGCCACGGCTTACGCCCGTTTGCTGCACGCGCCGGAACATACCCGACTCCAGTGCGCTCACCCGCAAAATCAACAGTCCTAGTCCTAATGCTCCACCGATGAAGTAGGTCGTACGCCAGTCGAACAGCGTTACCGTGAAATAAGCGACTACGGCACCCAGCAGTCCCACACCGGCTACCAGCGACGAGCCATAACCCCGCAGTTCTTTGGGCAGAATTTCGCTGACGAGCGTAATGCCCGCCCCCAGCTCCCCCGCCAGGCCCAGCCCCGCCACAAACCGGAGAAGAGCGTAGGTGGTGGGGCTTTCAACGAATCCGCAGGCTATGTTGGCCAATGAGTAGGTGAGGATGCTGCCGAACAGGACCGACAACCGACCGCGTTTGTCGCCGAGAATACCCCACAGAATGCCACCCAGCAGCAACCCCGCCTGTTGCACGTTCAGAATCTGGCCACCCGTCAGCGAAATTTCGGTTTCCGACAGCCCCAGATCCTTCAGGCTGGGCACCCGGACAATGTTGAACAACAGCAGGTCATATACATCGACAAAATACCCCAGCGCAGCCACAATGACCGGCAGGGTGAACAGGGGGCGGAGCGAAACAGGAGAAGGTGGAGTAGTCGTCATAGGGGAGGGTGGGTCAGCATCTATTGCCATCAAAACGAAGCGTGGTCCGTCCTGATGACACAAAAAGCACAGAGAAAACAATAGTTACCTCTTTACTCGCTGTGTCGTCACGACGGACCACGCTACCTGCCGAAAAGGATTACCAGAACCGGACGTAAATGGCTGAAATCAGCAGCACAATAACCGCGATCAGGGCTGTAGTCGACGGAGCCAGGCGGAACATTTTGGAGTCGATCTCGAACGCTTTCGGGCTAACGGCCGGACCGGCCAGGCTGATAGCAACCATGACCACTACCGTAAAGAAGAACGACCAGCCCATACAGATCAGGAATGGGATCTCGTAGCCGCCGTTTCCGTTCGGGAAAGCCGTGTAGATCAGCGTTTCGTTGCCTAGTACCGTAGGCGCGTAGTGGTTAAAGAATACGGCCAGGGCAAAACCCAGCAGAATACCGACCACCGCTGCCGTACCCGTTGTCCGTTTCCAGAAGAAGCCCAGCAGGAAGACGGCAAAGATACCGGGGCTGATGTAACCCGTATACTTCTGGATAAATGTAAAGCCACCTTCGCGACCGATACCGAGCGTATCCTGCCAGGTCAGGGCAATAGCCAGCGCCATAGCCATGAAAATAGCGATACGGCCTACCCAGACCAGCTGCCCTTCGTTGGCGTCTTTCTTGATGTACTTCTGGTAGATATCCAGGGTGAAAATAGTCGAAATGGAGTTGGCTTTACCGGCCAGGGAGGCTACGATAGCTGCGGTCAGAGCCGCCATCGATAGTCCTTTCAGCCCGTTAGGCAGAAAAGACAGAATAGCCGAGTAGGCGTTGTCGGCCAGGAGCCGGCCACCCGGAGCCATCTCGCTTTGTAGACTGCCGTTCTTATAAAGGACGTAGGCCGCAATACCCGGCAGCATAACGATCAGCGGCATGAAAATTTTCAGCAGCGCAGCAAACAGGATACCGGTGCGGGCGGTGTGCAGGTCAGCGCCGAGCGC
The DNA here is from genome assembly GCF_005870035.1 of Spirosoma lacussanchae. Lineage (GTDB taxonomy): Bacteria > Bacteroidota > Bacteroidia > Cytophagales > Spirosomataceae > Spirosoma > Spirosoma lacussanchae. The sequence goes on from NZ_SWJG01000001.1 coordinate 723,457, forward strand.
GCGCTGTGTGATGTACTGGTTACAACCCCAGTAGTTCAGGTTTACGATCCACTGACCGGCAAAATACATGGCAATACCTGGGAGGGTCAGGTACTTGTTGATCTCTACCTGCGACGCGTTGGGGCCCGGCTTCTCGAAGATCAGGTGGAAGTGGTCATCCGCGTCGCGCATCATGGCGCCGAAACCCGCCAGTACGTCGTTGCCCAGGCCGAACTTCTGGCTTACCAGCGTCAGCGCCAGGTAGGTCGTAACCAGCCCACCAATGATCAAGACTACTACCTGGATAACGTCAGTATACCCGATCACCTTCATACCACCCAGGGTGATAACCAGCGCGAACAAACACAGGCCAATAATGATAGCATGGAAGTAATCGGCACCGACCAGCGTGCTGATGGCCAGCGCGCCCAGGAACAGAATAGAGGTCAGGTTAACGAAAATGTACAGGAACAACCAGAAAACGGCCATGATCAGGGAGACCGTTTCATTATACCGCGTCTTCAGAAACTGCGGCATGGTGTAGATATGATTCTTGAGGTAGATGGGCATGAACCAGACTGCCACAATAATCAGCGAGATGGCGGCCAGCCACTCGTATACGGCAATGGCCACCCCGAACTGGAAGCCGTTTCCCGACATCCCGATAAACTGCTCGGCCGAGATGTTCGATGCGATTAATGACGCGCCAATGGCCCACCAGGTGAGGGACCCTTCGGCCAGGAAAAAGTCTTTGGTGTCGAGATTGGTCTTTTGTTTTCGCTTGTAAATCCAGTATCCGTAGGAGGAGACACCAATGAAGTACAGGAGGAAGATAATGTAATCTAACTGGTTTAGCTGGTTCATTACGGCACGCAGTGAAAAGGGTTAGCTGATTAGCGCGTAAAAAAGCAATTTATTCTTGAAATAGGCTTTATCGTTTACATAAAATCATTGCACAAATAACAGAAAAGGCACAAAGTCATGCTTTGTGCCCCTATAAAGCGGATAAAACAACTATCATTTCATGGAAACAAGTCGGGTCGGTAGCCGCTGGGTAACGGTTGGCGTCGACAGGCGGAACGAGAACTCCTCGGACTGAAATCCGGCCGTATAGACCCGGAAGGTGTAGTTTCCATCTTCTACATCGCTCAGGTCGAACATCTGTCTGAACCGGTTGCTTTTGCCGCCCTTACCCGGCAGAGTCTCCCGGAACAGAACATTGCCTTTCTGATCGATCAGTTCTACGTTTACCTTAAACTGGGGTAATGATTTTTCCAGAGCGAGCCACACTTTGGAAGAGGCCGCGGCCGGATACATAGCGGCCTGGAAAGCTCTCTTCTCTGGATTGCCGGTCTGGATCGTTTCCGCAAGCGATATCGATGCGGTCAGTGTCAGCAATATTAGGCTGACAATCAGGGTGATGCGAGTTTTCATTGAGTCGAATGGATTAAGTGAATAATCAACCCAATGATGCAGGCAGACGGCCGGGCCGCTGCGGTTCTGGAGCAGCGGCTTAGAAAAAGGATGAATGGCAGCAGCGCAGCTTACTCGACAAAATCGAGGTCTTTGCCGAACGTTTCGTCCAGACGGCTCAGCGACCAAAACGCCAGTCCATACACAACGAGGCCGAGCAGGCCGGCCCCCACCAGCGTACCAACGGCGGGCTTGATGGCCTGAAACGCGAGGGTCATCGGAATCAGCGTACCGCGTACCACGCTCGGTACGGACGTCGTGGCTGTGTTGCGGAGGTTGGTTCCGTACCGTTCGGCTACCGTAGTGAGGTACATAGCAATGTAGCCGGTGCAGAAACCCGCCAGCAGAAAAACGGTATACACCCCCTCGGCTGTGTCAATGCCGCCGAACAGCAGAATTCCGCAGAGGGTCATGCTGAGCAGGAGCAGACTCGTAATAGCCTTTATACGCGACCGAAGCCACTGGCTCAGCGGACCGCTTAGCAGGTCGCCACCGGCCAGCCCCACGTAGAGCAGCATAACGCAGCGGCCGGGCTTGACCAGTTCTGTCAGTCCCAGTGCCTGACCAAATTCGTTGGCAAACGTGGCCAGAATACCGACAACGAACCAGGTAGGCATGCCAACCGCTACGCACTGGAGGTATTTGCGGGTAGAGGCCCATGTTCGAAAAAACTGCCCAAAATTGCCCCGACTAACGCCTTTGTGCTCAGCTTTGAAGCGGCTGAACAGTCCCGATTCGAAAACACTGACCCGCAGCAGCAGCAGCGCCAGGCCCATGCCGCCCCCTACGAAGAAGGCCGTTCGCCAGTTGAAGTACTCAACGGTTAGGTACGCCACGCCCGCGCCAAGGTAGCCGATACCGGCCACAACCGCCGAGCCGTAGCCCCGAATTTCTTTCGGTAGTATTTCGGCTACCAGCACCATAGCCGCCCCGATCTCGCCCGACAGGCCGATACCCGCCAGAAAGCGCAGCACCGCGTATGTGTTGACATCCTGTACGAATCCACAGGCAATGTTGGTCAGGGAGTAGGTAACAATGCTGCCAAATAAGACCGACATACGACCTCGTTTGTCGCCCAGTACGCCCCACAGGATACCGCCCAGCACCAGACCGGCCTGCTGGCAGTTGAGGATGAACGTTCCTGCCGTTGATACGGCGCCTTCGGTCAGCCCTAACGATTGCAGACTCGGCACCCGCACGATGCTGAAAATCAGCATGTCATAGACGTCGACGAAGAAGCCGAGGGCCGATACAATGACCGGTAATGCCAGTAAGGGCCGCAGCGACGGGCGCGCTGCGGGCAGGGGCGTGAGCGTTTGCATAAGGTGGGTATCGTTCGGGCAGGCCGTTACTCCTCCAGGTAATCGAGGTCTTTACCGTGCGTCTCCGGAATGGTCAGGATGGAATAGAACCCAATCACGAAGCTGATCAGCCCGACAACGGCCCCCGCGTTGATCGTCTCCAGCGAAGGCTTCAGGGCCTGGTAGGTAAGTGTCATCGGAATAACCAGACCACGCACCATATTGGGAACCGTCGTGGCCGCCGTGGCCCGCAAGTTCGTACCAAACTGTTCGGCGCCAATAGTCACGAACATGGCCCAGTAACCAATGCCGAACCCCATGGCCAGGCAGAGCCCATACAGGGCCGTTGCCGACGTGATGCCGGTGTAGAGATAAACCAGGCTGAACAGCAGCGCTATGCCCATCAGCAGCGCAACCCCTTTTTTGCGGGATGCCAGCGCCTGACTGATGAAGCCGCTGGCCAGATCGCCGGCCGCCAGACCCACATAACACCACATGATGGCCAGCCCCGGCTGTATTTCTTCCGCTATGCCGAATGCTTTCCCGAATTCGTTGCTGAACGTAGCCAGAATACCGATGACAAACCAGGTGGGCAGTCCAATACCGATGCATTTCAGGTAGCGGCTGAGCCGGTTGGCGTTTGTGAAAAACGACAGAAAATCGCCCCGGTTTACGTGCGTCTGCTCCGTAACAGTAGTGAACATACCCGACTCCACAACACCTACCCGCAGCAGTAGCAGCCCGAACCCCAGGCCCCCCCCCACGAAGAAGGCTGTTTGCCAGTCGAACAGTTTAACCGTAAAGTAGGCTACTACGGCCCCAAAGAGGCCAATGCCGGCCACCAGCGACGTACCGATCGCGCGTTTTTCTTTCGGAAGCACCTCACTGACCAGGGTGATGCCCGCGCCCAGTTCGCCCGCCAGGCCGATGCCGGCAATGAACCGCATGAGTGCATAATACAGCGTCGGCTCCATGAAGGTGACGTTATCGACAAATCCGCAGGCTACGTTGGCAATAGAGTAGGTAATGATACTGCCGAACAAGACCGACAGCCGCCCCCGTTTGTCGCCCAGTACGCCCCACAGGATGCCGCCTAGTAATAAACCACCCATCTGCCAGTTCAGAATACTGGCGCCAACCGTCGAGATTTCATCTGGAGTTAGGCCAAGGTCTTTCAGGCTGGGCACGCGAACAATGCCGAATAGTAGCAGGTCATAAATGTCAACGAAGTAACCGAGGGCAGCAACGATGACGGGTAGACTGAAGAGGCCTGCCGGAGCAGCCTGCGTTTCTTTAGGAAGGGTTGGAACAGCCATACGGCGAAAGCAGAGAGATTGATTCTGCAATAATACGAAATGGCCAAAGAAGATTAACGCCTGCTGGCAGTATTGGCAAATAGATGATAATGAGGGTGGGAGAGCCGACTTACGGTTTGTCCAGTCTGATACGAGTTGAGCCCTCCCATAATGCGCCCCTTGTCGTAGTTATAAGTCGACTCCACGCGTCTTGATCCGGACTGGGGTGCCTATGTCAGACAACTACCTCATAGCAGGACGAGAAGCCCGAAAGGCAGGTTCGTAAGAATTGGATTAGGTGGCAGATGACAGGTTCGGAACACGGTACTAATACGGATCAGGCTGGCCGGGCTGGATCACGGTCAGGTCAGCCTGGCTCGGCAGAACGGTCCGTACCGGTGCTGGGAGGGACAGATACACCTGGTAAGCGGTACCGAGTGCCCAGGCCTTCAGCGCGGTTCGGGCCAGCACGAGCGCCTGCTGTACCAGAAACATCAGCAGAATAGTAGGCGTATTCCGCATAGGAATTAGCCCATCGATCAAAAAGTAGAGCCCGAACAGCGCGGCCCCTATACCAATAAACAGCCAGTACAAACCGTAGGTACGGGGCAGGTTCCGCATGACCAGCCGCCCCGCCCGGCCAAACGCCCGGAACGCGTTCGGCTCATCGTCGCGGAACATAATCACTTTGGCATAATCGCCTATGCAGAACAGCAGGGTGGCGGTGAGGGCAAACAGGCTGAAGAAACCCAGGCCTACCCAGAATAAGCCCCGCTCAGTCAGCGTATCGCTGAGCACGATGCCGACCAGCAGACCGGCAACCAGCCAGAGGCCCGCCCCCACCAGCAGAAACAGGGTTGTTACGCCCAGCAGCTGTAGAAAACGACCAAAATAGGCCGTACATACCTGCCAGAACAGACCGGCGTCGAACCGGCGCGAGGGCTGCGCAAAGATGTTCAGGATGCCGCCCGCCAGAAAAACGCTGAGAAAGACAAACAAAACCCCAAGCCAGCGGCCAACGCTCAATAGTGGATCGATGACCCGCTCGCTGCGCTGCATGAAATCAGCATAAACGGTATAATCGAAACCGTCGAGCAGGTTTAGAAAGGCACGCGAGTCCTGATCTTCGGCCTGAAGGGTACTATAAAACGGCAGGGCGACCAGCAGCCCCAGCACGAGCGTAATGCCGTACAGCAACCCGATGAGCCGGGTCGACCGGAGCAGGTGGCGGAGCGACAGGAGTAAAGCGTTCACGAATGGTTCAGGTTAAGCGTAAACGGGCCAGCCGCAATCGGTTCGTCGGCCAACCCGGTATTGGGCAATTAATCTGAACTAAAAGTACATTTATTTCGGCTCCGACAGCGGGTGCTCGGTCCTGATTTTCTCCTGCAGCTTCAAAAACCCGTCGATCAGTGCTTCGGGGCGGGGTGGGCAGCCCGGTATGTACACATCGACCGGTATGATCCGGTCTACGCCTTTAACGACGTGGTAGCCGTGTTGCCAGTAGGGACCGCCACAGTTCGAGCAGGAGCCCATTGAGAGTACATACCGGGGTTCGGGCATCTGTTCGTACAGACGCCGGATCCGATCCGCCATTTTATAGGTAACCGTTCCCGACACGATCATGATGTCAGACTGGCGGGGAGACGGGCGCGGAAATATGCCAAAACGGTCGAGGTCGTAGTTGGCCGCAAACGCCTGCATCATCTCGATGGCGCAGCAGGCCAGCCCGAAACTCATAGGCCAGAGCGATTTCTCGCGCGACCAGTTCAGGAGCTCTTCGGAGTGCATCAGAATGACACTCGCTTCGCCGGATTTATCGCTCATATCGGTTAGAGATCGGTTGGTGAGCTGGTCAGGCCTGCGAGGGAGCCGAGGCCGACCGGTACTTGTCGTTCACCCGGTCGTACAGATGCGGGGGTATATGCGTGGGGGCGGTAGGTAGTTTAGGCTGGGGTTTGACCCAGTCGAGATACCCTTTGGCCCAGACATAGGCAAGGCCCAGCCCCAGAATTGCCACGAACAGAAACGCTTCGGTGAGTGCAAACCAGCCCCAGAGCCCACCAGAAGCCCGGATCAGGCTCGCCTGCCCGAATACCGTTGCCCACGGAAACAGAAAGACCAGTTCCACATCGAATAGTACAAAAACCAGCGCCACCACGTAGAACCGGATGTTGAACTGCACATTCGCATTGCCGATGGGTTCTTCGCCCGATTCGTAGGTGCTGTTTTTCTCCACGTTCGGGCGGTTCGGGCGAAGAAGCCGGGCCGCAAACAGCACAACGGCTATGAACGCAAACGCACCCAGGATGAACAGCAGCAGCACACCGAAGTCAGAGAGCATGGCAGGGAGAGTAACGGACGGTTGGCGATGTGGTCAGGTTGGAAAGACTGGCTGCGTTGCCGCGAAGCCAATGATCGACCCTTATTTTTTCTTCTTGTTGTAGAGATTATACACTATAGCCACCTGAAGATTCCGGTTCCGGTACGTAGCCAGGGGCTCGGGCGATACGTCGCTCAGGCCGTAGACGTAGCGAACGTGCAGGCTGAACTTGTCGAGCATGTCCAGAAAATCGTAGTGAGCACCGACCACAAGGCCCAGGTCATTACGGGGGCCGGGGCCGGTTGTGGTGTTGGTGCTGAGGGCATAGCTGAACTCAGGACCGGCCTGAAGCGTCAGACCTTCGGTTGGGATATACCCCAGCAGAATTGGCACGCTGGCGTAGTAGTACTGGGCGCGGCTGGTTGACCGTCCGCCCACCCGCTCGATTTGAAAAGTGCCTCCTTTGATGGCCAGCAGCGCTTCGGGCTGAATCACAAACCGCTGATACCGATACCGATACATGACGCCGAAATGAGGCTGTAACGCCTGTTTCGGAATATTGGCGCTGATTCCTGATACGTTGACACGCGTTAACGAAGCCCCTACCTTGAGCCCGAAATGACCGCCAACGGGGTTATTACTTTGGGCCTGAGAAAGAGCGGGGAGGAGCAGTGTGAAAGCAAAAAAAAGTAATCGGTACGTGCGCATACAGGAATGAGGATGGAGTATAACCACCCTATAACGGTTGATCAGGCCACAAAATTGGTTAAAAAAAGTTAAGATCAGGCCGCTTAATTCAGACGGGGATCAACGGGGTAGTGCGCAATCGACTTATACTCGCCCCCCATCCGCTTAAGAACCCCCCGCCAGAACTCGCTGGCGGGTGTGTCGAAGAGGAAGTCGGCATCAGTACGGCTGACGATCCAGGCTTTCTGGTTCAGCTCAGCATCCAGCTGACCTTCGCTCCAGCCCGAGTAGCCAATAAAGAAACGGGCGTCGCGATCGGTGAGGGTACCCAGATTAACGGCCTGCTTTACCTGCTCAAAGTCGCCACTCCAGTACAGGCCGCTCAGTACCCGAATGGAGTTCTCAATCAGGTCGGGTCGACGATGGATGAAATGCAGGGTGTTGTGCTGAACAGGGCCGCCGACAAACAAAGGCAGGTCGACCGAAATGTCTTCGATTACATCGCTGAGGTGAATATCGGTGGGCTGATTCAGCACGAGTCCAAACGTACCGGCCGGGCTATGTTCGCAAACCAGTACTACGCTCCGCTCGAAGTTTGTATCGCCCATAAAAGGCTCGGCAATGAGGAGATTTCCGTTGGCGACAGACGGTATATTGGCGTTCATAGGCAGTTGGTGCGTTAACGGGGTTTATCCTCTAAACGACGGGAAAGTGGCCTATGTTACTCAAAAATAAACGTATTGGGTAAAAACGATCAACATTTTTGATTACCATACGGCAGGCGCCGGGCTAACCCGACTCGCAGCGGGCCCGCTTAGTCGTGAAAGGTAATGCCTACGCTCCGGCCCGACAGCTGGGTAAGTAAGGGACGCAGCATCCGGTCGGCGTTTTCGCGGGTTTGAGTCAGTATGCCTCCGTCCAGGGCCGACTGCCGGATCTGCCGTTCGGCTTTGCGGTACGCATCGCTCACCAGCTGCGACTGGTCAAGAAACGAAAACCGGGTATCGTAGACCCGCGACCGGTCATGGTTGATTTTCCAGCCACATAGTTCGGGCTTAGGCAACCGGATGGTTACAGAGTCCTCGCTGGTCAGGATGTCGGACGGACCCACCCGGCTGAGGTCGATGCAGCCGACGGCCTCGCCCTCGACGATCAAAACCGCGTTGGCGTTGGGCAAAAACGTATTGGGCTGCTCGTATTCGATTATGTCTTTGAAGGTGTAGCGCACAAGCTCCAGCTTGCCCAGGGCTGTTACCTCTTTCAGGACAATGCTTTGCGTAGCCTGATCGCCCCGGCGAAACCGGCTCAACGCGCTACTGCCGCGAATCTGCTCCCAGACGGCGATCAGACCCGCTACCAACAGAACAAAAACAAACAGGCGAAGAATGGTTTTCATAGTGTAAAGCGGGTTAAGCGTATGCGTGGGCTTGGCCTGATCGGTACGCTGTAGTGAGGGAAAGAGCACCTGGCTGGCTCGAAAAAGGAAACTCCCAAACCGTTGCCGATCTGGGAGTTTAGGTAATGGTACATATGGCTTACTGAAGCCGACTCGGCTCGTCGGCCGTATGATTTTCCAGATCGAACAAGTCGTTCAGCACGTCGATGAGGGTCTCGGCCTCACCGCGTTTGCAGGCGGCTTTGAGCTGAAGTACCGGCAGCTTGATAATCTTCTGCATGATACCCCGGGTAATTTTTTCAACCTTCTCCGACTCGTCGGGCGTGAGGTGCTTCAGGTGGCGGGCAATTTCGTCCTTGCGAATCTGCTCCAGGGCATTTTTCAGTTTGTTGATCGTTGGCGAAACGATCATTTCTTTCGACCAGTCGCCGAATTCGGTTACGGCCTGATCAATGATGGCTTCTACTTTCGGGATGGCCGCCAGCCGCTGGTTCAGAGCCTCGTCGGCCCGGTTGCGGATGTGATCTATGTTATAAACCAGCACACCCGGAATCTGCTCAACAGCGGTATCGACGCTGCGGGGAACCGATAAATCGAGGAAGTATTTGTAGGTAAGCACCGTTACGCCCTGCAGCAGCGTGGGCGTAATGAGCGGCTCGTCGCGCATGACGGACGAAATAATCACATCGGCCTGGCGAATCTCGTCGGTCAGGTTGGCGAAGTCGGCAATGCGAAACCCGTACTGTTCGGCCAGCACTTCCGTTTTAGCCTGGGTGCGGTTGCAGAGCGTAATGTTCTTCACGTTCCGGTCGGCCAGGTTCCGGCAAACGTCGGTACCGATTTCGCCCAGGCCGATAACGAGTACGTTGGGGTCCTGCCGGTCGCCTACCAGTTCGTCGATCAGTTCAACCGCTGCGTAGGATACTGAAGCGGCTCCATCGCGGAAGGCCGTTTCCTGCGCCACGCGCTTGTTGGTGAAGAAGATGGTATGCATCAGCCGGTGCAGGAAAGGGCCGGCCATGTCCAGATCGGCCGACCACTGGTACGCCTGCTTCACCTGATTCGGAATCTGCATGTCGCCCACCACCTGCGAGTGGAGCCCTACGCATACCTCGAACAGATGCCGAACGGCCTCCTCATGCCGGGCAAAAAACTGAAAATAAGGCAAATACTGATCTGTATCGGTCAGTCCTTTCTCAATCAGCAACAGCCTGACAATGTCGGCGTTCAGGTTCGCTCCGCCCTGCTCCGATGCGTAGTAAACCTCGGTGCGGTTGCAGGTTGAGATGATAAGCAGGTCTGACAAACCGAAGAAGTCGCGCAGCCGCAGCATGAGCCGCTTGGCTTCTTCTTCGCTGAGTGCAATTAATTCGCGCACATGAAGCGGTGCCGTTTTGTGCGATAAACTAATTGAGTTGAAAGTATCTAACATTGCCGAAAAAACACGCTATATGACCACGGGTCAACACAAAATTACGACACAATCGCCGGACCTTGAAACAGCTTTCGTAATCGGTTTATTTATTTAGAATGTGTCCAGATAAGTAGGCCAACTTCTTTCTTGAGTCCTATTTAAATAGAAACAGAACCGGCCCGGCAGACGTTCTCTTTTGTACCATCATTTGCAATTTTTCGTTTAGTCGAAGGGGAATTCATTATCCATGCTCAAGTCATTCGATATATATAATCAGAATAATATTCTGAAGATTATTGTAGCGCTGAACCTGCTACTGGTTGGAACGGGCTCGCTGCTGTACACGAACCGGCTAATTACCCGGCTCGAAGCCCGCGAGGAACAGTACGTTCAGCTCTACGCCAAAAGTATCGGTTACCTGTTTGGCAGCAGCCAGGCCAACGCGGGTGATCTGACATTCGTGACCGACGAAATCCTGAAAGCGAACAAAACAATTCCGGCCATTTACGTCGATCCGGAAGGCCAGCTGGGCGGGGCGCTCAATGTTGACATACCGGAAGAGTACAATGCCGAGCAACGCGAAAAACTACTTCGTCAGCGGATTGTCGAGATGCGGGATCGGCACCCGCCCCTGGTAGTTGATCTGGGTAATAATGAGCGGGGGCTGGTCTATTACGCAAACTCGAGCCTGCTGCGGCAACTGACCTATTTCCCGTACGCGCTGCTGGCCATACTGACGGCCCTGGGGGTACTGGCTTACCTGTCGTTTAGTGCGTCGCGCCGGGCGGAGCAGAACCGGGTCTGGGTGGGGCTGGCGAAGGAAACCGCTCACCAGCTGGGTACGCCCATGTCGTCGCTGATGGCCTGGGTAGAGTATATGCGTTCCGATCCGGACCAGTACGACGGATCGATAACCGACGAGATCGAGAAAGATGTACGTCGGCTCGAAACCATAACGGCCCGTTTTTCCAGCATTGGGTCGGTGCCGACGCTGAAGGAAGAAAACCTGAACGAGGTAGTTCGTCAGTTTACCGATTACCTCTCGAAACGCATCTCAACGAAGGTAAAAATGAGCGTGGCCAGCCAGCTGCCGGCCGGACAGACCGTTAAAATCAACCGACTTCTGTTTGAGTGGGTCATCGAGAATATCTGCAAAAACGCCGTCGATGCCATGAAAGGCACCGGGGAACTGCGGCTCACGATGCAGACATTACCCAACCGAAGCGTAGCCATCGACATTGCCGATACGGGCAAAGGCATTTCCAAGAAGAACATGCAGAAGGTGTTCAACCCCGGGTTCAGCACCAAGAAGCGCGGCTGGGGCCTCGGCCTGACGCTGGCCAAGCGCATCGTTGAAGAGTATCACAACGGACGCCTGTACGTAAAAAGCTCGGAGGTAGGCAAAGGAACGACCTTTCGTATTGTGCTGAATAACAGCTGATCATCTTGGGTACGGCAGCCAGACGGTATCCGTTTCGATGACATTACTCTCGTTGAGGTCGCGGTCGCGAATCTGAATCTGAAATTTGGTCGGGTAGATCTGGAAACTGGTCCCGTACTGGAATATCTGATCGAATTCAAGCGGCCCCTCAATGGCTCCGCTGGGTTTTCCTTTGGCCAGATCGGGGAAGTACAGGGTCCGGTTAACAGTCAGCGGCACTTCAACGTACTGGCGGTTAATGAGCCGGAACGTACGGATGCGGTAGTTGCCCCAGCCGCCGTTGGATGCATAGCGGGCCGAGTCTGGTTTCGAGATGGGAATATCGTTGCCCAGATTGCCGTCGCCATCCTTGAAATTAATGACCACGATGACCGAATCGCGTCGGGAGCGACCTACTCCCTGCCCGCCTGCTATGGAGTACCGATCCACGCGCTCGAACGATATCTCGGGAACATTAGAGTAGTTGGGTTCGGTAAAACAACTCGACAGAGTGAGGGCCAGGCCCAATACAAGGAGGTATGGTTGAATTTGTTGCCGCTGCATACTGTTGTACTCGTTGTGCAATAAACGCTCTTGTTTTGTCTCTTTTATCAACACTTCCGGCCGATGTGGCTACCCGGCGCGCGAGGCTCAGGCAGCAGATCCTGACCGTAACCCCGGCATCATTTGAGTCGCTGGCGCTGGCCGTTTTTCGATACCAGGCCGAACATAACCCTATTTACCGGCAATATCTGCATTATCTGCACGTTCGGCCCGAGCAGATCTCCAGCCTGCGCGAGGTTCCCTTCATGCCGATCGGGTTTTTCAGGAACCATACCATTCTGACCGGCGTTGACCCCCGCCCCGAGCTGCTGGCCAACACGCTTACCTTTGCCAGCAGCGGCACGACCGGAGCCGCTACCAGCCGTCATTATGTACCCGATCCGGCGCTGTATGATGCCGTCAGTACCCGAATTTTCGAGCAGCTCTACGGACCGCTCCAAAACGTCACTATTCTGGCGCTGTTACCCTCGTACCTTGAACGAAATAACTCGTCATTAGTGTACATGGTTCAGCGATTTATGGCGCAGGCTGACTCGGCGCAGAGTGGTTTTTTTCTAAATGATTTCGACGCCCTGTCTACCCGGTTGTATCAGCTGCTGCAACGCTCTGTGCATAAGACCCTGCTGATCGGCGTAACGTTCGGATTGCTCGACTGGGCCGAGTCGCGGACGGATGTTTCGCTGGCAGATTATCCGAATCTAATCCTGATGGAGACGGGGGGCATGAAAGGGCGCCGGAAGGAGCTGTTGCGCGAGGAAGTCCACGACATACTGACGAGCCGAACCGGGGTACCCATCGTTCACTCCGAATATGGCATGACCGAGCTACTGTCGCAGGCCTACTCGCTGGGGCAGGGGGTGTTTAGACCGAGCCCAACGCTGCGTGTGCTGCTGCGCGACATCAATGACCCCTTCACGATCTATCCGGCCGCATCTCCGGCCGGCCCTGGGGCGCGGCAGTCGGGCGGTATCAACGTTATCGATTTGGCCAACCTGGACTCCTGTTCGTTTCTGGAGACCCAGGACCTGGGCCAGTACGTCGGTGCAGATGGTCATTTCCGGGTAATTGGCCGGTTCGACAATTCTGACGTGCGGGGCTGTAATCTGATGGTTCTCTGACCATAAAAAGAGCCAGGCAACTCCCGGGGGCGCCTGGCTCGATGTGTCGTTCGTCAGATTTAAGCGTACAGCTTCACGTCGTCCAGCGTGATCTCATCGCCACACATGATAATAAGGCGTTCGATGACGTTGCGCAGTTCCCGAACATTACCGGTCCAGGGCAGCGACTGCAGATAGGCCATACCGTCGGGTGTAAACTCTTTCGGCGTAGAGCCGTACTCGGTAGCGATGTCGTGCAGGAACTTGTCGGTCAGGAGCGGGATGTCCATACGTCGTTCGGCCAGGGGCGGAACGTGAATCACGATTACGCTGAGCCGGTGGAACAAGTCTTCGCGGAAGTTGCCGTTAACAATTTCCTGGCGCAGGTCTTTGTTGGTAGCCGCAATAACCCGCACGTTGACTTTGATCTCCTTGTCGCCACCGACGCGGGTAATTTTGTTTTCCTGCAACGCCCGCAGCACTTTGGCCTGGGCCGACAGGCTCATGTCGCCGATCTCGTCGAGGAAGAGCGTGCCGCCGTCGGCTTGTTCGAACTTACCGACGCGTTTGGCCGCAGCACCCGTGAAGGCGCCTTTTTCATGGCCGAAGAGTTCGCTCTCGATCAGCTCACTCGGAATGGCCGCGCAGTTTACCTCAACGAGCGGCATGGAAGCACGGCTGCCTTTTTCGTGAATCTGTTTGGCTACCATCTCTTTACCGGAACCGTTGGCCCCGGTAATAAGAACCCGGGCTTCGGTAGCAGCCACGCGGTTGATGGTATCCTTCACCTTACGGATTGGCTCCGACTCGCCTACAATCTCGTTGAGTTTGTAAATTCTCTTTTTCAGGGTTTTGGTTTCCTGAACCAGTTTGGACCGTTCGATGGCGTTACGGACCGTAATCAGCAGGCGGTTTAGATCGGGTGGTTTGGTGATAAAATCGAACGCGCCACGTTTGGTTGCTTCTACCGCGTTCTCAACATTACCAAAGGCCGAAATCATTACAAACTGAGTGCTACGACTGGCTTCGTTGGCTTTCTGAAGGAGCTCAAGCCCGTTGAGCTTGGGCATTCGAATATCGCACAGAGCTACGTCGTAACTCGTTCGCATAATCATATCTAACCCTTCTTCACCATCTTTCGCTTCGTCCACGTCATAACCTTCGTACTCTAAGATATCGCGCAGAGCCGCCCGAATTGGTTTTTCGTCGTCCACGATAATCAACTTGGCCATACAATCAGGGTGGGTTTTTACTAAAGGGTTGGTCCTGGGCGAAAATAGAGGTTTTATACCACTAACCGCAAGAACGTATCGCTAATTTTTAGCAGACTCTGTCAGAACAGCCATCCAGACAGGCTGGTTCAACGGGGTAAGTGCAGGCTCAGAACACGCGTAACATCAGTGCGTCCATCAACCGGTCGGAGCCGGAACGAATACGTATAAGGTCTGGTAGCGGGCAGTTGGTATTCAGCGTGAACCCGGGGTGTCCAGCTGTCATCGCCCCCCAGCCCCATCTGCGCCAGATCGATGTTAACAACCGTAGTTTGTCCGCGTTCGGGCTGCTGCGAATACGGATGCTTTGCCTTTAGTAAAGCGGCATCGGTATAGTCACGGGCGTTGATATTGAGCAGGCCAGCCGCAGTTTTATCGCCAATGATGAGGAGGCCAACGCCTGAATCATCGGTCAGTTCAGCCCAGCGGACGTCGGTTTTGTTGCCGTTTTCCTGGGCCATCAGGTAGGGGAAATACTGGTCGGCTACGCGGGCTTCGTACAGCCCAACCGGCGCGGCATCTTTCCGGTCGGCATAGCTCTCGAAGGGACCACGTCCGTACCACTTTAGCTGCCTCAAGCTGGCGGGCAGGTGCAGCTGGAGACCGATTCGGGCCAGAGGGGGCAGACTGCCGCTGGGCGTGTAGGTGGTCGTTACCTGAATGTCGCCAGTGCCGTATACGAGGTAGTCGGTCTGCTGCCGGATGCTGCCGCCGTTCAGGCTCAGTTCATTGATGCAGCTGACCAGTACGCGCTGCGGGCGGGCGTTGACCGTCAGGCTGACGGGTCGGGCTTTGGCGGTGTCGAGACCGGCCTGACGCCAGCGGGCCGCGTACGACTGGTCTCCTCCGCCTTCGTCATTGTCAGTCGGTACCCGCCACAGGCTGGGTTGCAGGGGTTGGGTCAGCAGGTTGCGACCCCGGTAAAAAAGCTGGCTCAACCCGCCGATGCGTTTGTCAAAAACGACCGCCACGTCTTTGCTGCGAATCGTTACCTCCGTCGGCGTTGAAGCCACTTTAACGGGTGGAACCGGCGGCACCCCCGCTGTTGCCAAACCGCCTGCGCTGACGGCTATCGGAAACTGGGCCGAGGCTACTTCATGACCGGCGGCTGCCCAGCTGGCCGGTTGTTTGAGCCGGACGCTTACGTTCAGGAAATACTCGGCGTCGTCGGTCGGGTTAAAGCCGGGGTACGTAACGGGCAGGGTGAGCACCTGCGTCTGGCCGGGTTTGGCGACCAGGTTCGTCTCCGCACCCTGCTGAACGACCGCGCCGTTTCGGATCAGTGACCAGACCAGCCGGAATGGTTCGAGTGTTTGGAAGTCGTAGGTGTTGCGCACGTTGACCCGGGCCGGACTGCCTACCGATAGCGCGGTGGGTACCGTCAGCTTCACATACTGGTACACCAGCTTAACCTCGTTTAGCTCAGGCTGGGGCGTACGGTCGGCGTTGACGAGGCCGTCGCCCGCGTTGGCTCCGTCGATGTAGTTGATATGCGCCATGAACGGCTGCCCGGCCTTGTTGCGGAGCTGCAGGCCCTGATCGACCCAGTCCCAGATAAAACCACCCTGCATGCGGGGATATTTGTCGATGCCGGCCCAGTATTCTTTCAGATTGCCGACGCTGTTACCCATCGAATGGGCATACTCGCAGACGATGAGCGGACGTGAGGGGTCTTTTTCCATGAGCGCCACCATGCCGGCCACGGACGGATACATGGTCGATATGATGTCGAACTGGGTAAGCGGCTGCGTGGCCGATGCGAAATCGGTGTTGTAATTGTTGCGGCCTTCGTAATGAATAGGGCGGGTTGGGTCGACAAGCCGGATGATGTTGGCCATGTCTACGAAGTTCTGGCCCATGTCAGTCTCGTTGCCCAGCGACCAGATGACGATACTCGGGTGGTTTTTGTCCCGCTCAACCATAGCCCGGCCGCGGGCTACGAACGCATTGCGCCATTCGGGTCGGGCGGCTGGAGTCTGGCCTTTCTGCCAGAGTTCGTGGCTTTCGATGTTCGCTTCGTCGATGACGTACAGGCCGTATTCGTCGCAGAGGTCGTACCAGTCGGTGACGTTCGGATAGTGCGACGTGCGTACGGCGTTGATGTTGAACTGCTTCATGAGCCGGATATCTTTCTCCATCGTGGCCCGGTCAACAACCCGGCCTGTTGCTGGGTCGAACTCGTGGCGGTTGACGCCTTTGTAGGTAACCGGTTTCCCGTTAACCAGGAGCAGACCACCGGTCAGGTTCATTTCCCGAAAGCCAAGGCGCTGACTAATAGCCTCGGTGGGTTGACCGTCGGAGCCAATCAGCTGGGCCGTTAGGGTATAAAGGGCCGGGCTTTCGGCACTCCAGAGCGCCGGGGCTTTGATGGCTTTAGTGAGTCGGAAGATTCGTTCCTGATCGGTTTCGACGGCATCGCTGGCGTTGATCGTTTCCGTGAAAATTGCCGTTTGTTTCGGGTCGTACAGCGTTAGCCGGAGCCGATACGGAGCCGACTCGCCCGATAGGTTCCGAACGTTGGCGGTCACTTTCAGGGTGGCATCGCGGTACTGCTCGTCGAGGTCGGTTACGACGTACAGATCGCGCAGGTACGTTTTGGGCGTCGCGTAGAGGAACACATCCCGAAAAATGCCCGACAGGCGCCAGAAATCCTGATCTTCGAGGTAGCTGCCGTCTGACCAGTTGATGACTTCAACAGCCAGCAGATTCTCGCCCGGCTTCAGCTTATCGGTAATCATGAACTCGGCCGGGGTCATGCTGTCTTCGTGATACCCCACCGGTTGCCCGTTCAGAAATACGCGGCAGGTTGACTGTACGCCCGCAAAATGCAGGAATACATGCCGACCCTGAAAGTTGGCCGGTACGGTAAAACGCAGCCGGTAGAGGCCGGTCGCGTTGGTATCGGCGGTGATGCGCGGGGGCGTTGCCGGAAACGGGTGTTTGATGTTGGTGAAAATGGGCCGGTCGTAGGGGCGACCTTCGCGGGCACCCACAACCTGCCAGTTGGAGGGCACCGGCATGTTATCCCAGGTGTTGTCATTCAGCGCGGGCTGATAAAAGTCGGCGGGTACCTGGCTGGGGTGCTTTACCCAGCGAAACTTCCAGCTGCCGTTCAGCAGGCTGACATACGGCGAACTGCGCCAGTCGCGGGTGGCCAGGGCCTGTTGCTCGGTGGCAAACGGGATCAGGTTGGCATGGGGTTTCTCGGTGTTTCGGCTGATAACCTGTGGATCTTCCCAGTCAGGCAGGGTCTGTGCCCAACCCGCGTGGGTGGTACCAATCGATAAAACAAGCGCGAATAGCAGACGTTTGTGCATAGGAGGAGTGTTTTTTCGTTACCAGAACAAGGGTACGCCAGTCAACCCGTAAATAAACAGGCTACTGGTGGCTGATACCCAATAGCCGCAACCCTATATTCACTTAACCATTTTATTTCGTTTCACTACTTATGAAACTACGTAGTCTGTTTCTGAGTGCCCTGTTTTTGCTCTGGGTGCTAACGGCCCAGGCGCAGTCGCGTCGGCGGTCGCAACTGACGGCCCCGCAGAACAACGGTCCGGTACCGGTAGTGTCGGCACCGGAAGCTCACCTGCTCGAGAGTTTGCGGCTGAACAGTTCGTTGCTGAACCAGGCCGTCAAATACTCAATCTACCTGCCGCCCGACTATTACGTTTCCAACCGGCGCTACCCGGTCGTTTATTTGCTCCACGGCTATACCGACAACGAAACGGGTTGGGTACAATTTGGTGAAGCCAATCGCATCGTCGACGAAAAAATCAGGTCGGGCGAGCTGCCACCCATGATTATTGTCATGCCCGACGCGGGCGTAACGTGGTATATGAACGACTACCTGGGCAAGGTGCGCTACGAAGATATGTTTGTTCAGGAGTTTATTCCGCACATCGACTCCATGTACCGCACCCGGACCCAGCGCGAGTATCGGGCCGTTTCGGGCTTGTCGATGGGCGGACATGGGTCGCTGCTGCTGGCCATGCATCATCCCGATCTGTTTGGCTCGTGTGCAGCTCTCAGCGCGGCTGTCTTTACCGAAGAAGGCATTGCCACTACGCCCGACGAGCAGTATGACCAGGTATTTGCGGCCCTGTTTAGCGGTCCGGTCAAAGGCGAAGAGCGGATCACGACCCATTTCAAACGCAACAGCCCACTTACCCTGGCCCGCTCGGCTCCCGAAAACGATCTGAAAAAAGTGCGCTGGTACATGGATTGTGGCGACGATGACTTTCTGAGTGCGGCCAACGCACAACTCCATATCGAACTGCTCAAGCGCAAAATTCCGCACGAATACCGCGTCCGCGACGGAGCCCATACCTGGACCTACTGGCGAACCGGTTTGCCCGATGCTCTGTCGTTCATAGCGCGGAGTTTTCAGCGAGAATAACCGAATGGAGTTGTACACCGAAAAGGCCTTTCCTGAAGGCCTTTTTTTATGGCCCTAGGGTTGGCGGATGGGCACGATCGCTTCGGTCTGATCCCAGGTCAGCAGCATATCGGCGCCGTTGCTGGCCGGTACAAAACTGATCAGAAACTGCTCCATCGGCGGGGTATGCGGGCGTGTGTTCACCTGCACGCGCATCACGTCCTGCTTTTGGTCGTAGTTGGTACCCCACTGCCCGGTTTCGCCATTGATGATAACCGTCCAGCCCTGTGGCGACGGAATGGTCCAGAGCGAGTAGTCGCCGGCCTTGAGCGACTGCCCCGCCAGAATAACGTCCTGCCCCAGGTGAATAACGGTTGCTTCGTTCGCGCCGGTGCGCCATACCTCACCGTAGGGAACCAGCCCGCCGAAGATTGGTCGGCCTTTGCGGGCGGGGCGGCAATAATCGACTTTCAGCGTGAAGCCGTTCTGATCGAACTGAGCGACGGCTTCGGGGCTGGCCGATTTGGTAAAGGTGCGCAGGGCAAAGAAGGCTACGAGCAGCACGGCCCCAATGATAGCCAGAATAATCCCAATGCGTTTCATGATAGTTAGGGTGGTTTTTAACGGAATGCGCGCAAGTTAGTGGTAATCTTTAACTTGACATGATCATCCCGACTATGCCCTGCTGAGCTCTTGAAGTCGATACGACCGGTGGGGACCCCTGAAGTAGGCGAGACAGGCTGATCTGACGCCCCTTCTGTACATGATTTTGTTACGCTGCCGCCGAAAGCGTCCGGGCTATAAATCTTATGGTTGCTTTCGGCGGCAGCATAACAAAAAAATAAAACGATAATTCTGGCAGTGCGAAACGGTTATAGATAGTAACTGCCGGTTCGTTCATGGCCGGTCAGGTCGTTACGCTGTCTCTTTCTTCAGCCGGTCGCGGAGCTGGAATAGCTCGTCGCGGAGCCGGGCGGCTTCGAGGAAGTCGAGGTCTTTGGCGGCCCGCTCCATTTTGGACTGGGTTTCGTTGATAACCTTTTCGAGATCGTTTTTGCCCATGTACTGAACCACAGGATCGGCGGCAATCCGAATCTCTTCGGGCTCGACATAAAACTGACGGACTTTTGAGTCGGCCACTTTGGTCTGCCCCATAATTGACTCGCGCGATTTCAGCACCGTTGTTGGCGTGATGCCGTGGTCGGTATTGTACTCGATCTGGATGGCCCGGCGCCGGTTCGTCTCGTCGATCGCCTTTTGCATGGAACCCGTAATGGTATCGGCGTACATAATCACCTTGCCGTTCGCATTCCGGGCAGCCCGGCCAATGGTCTGGATGAGCGAGCGGATGTCGCGCAGAAAACCTTCTTTGTCGGCATCCATGATCGCCACCAGCGATACCTCGGGTAAGTCGAGACCTTCGCGGAGCAGGTTCACGCCCACGAGCACGTCGAAGTTACCAAGCCGCAGGTCGCGCAGGATCTCCACCCGATCGAGGGTTTTTACTTCGGAGTGGATGTATCGGGTTTTGATGCCCACCCGTTCGAGGTATTTGGTCAGCTCTTCGGCCATGCGCTTGGTCAGCGTCGTAACCAGTACCCGCTCGCCGGCTTTAACGCGGGCGTCGATGGATTCGAGCAGGTCGTCGATCTGGTTCAGGCTCGGCCGGACGTCAATTTCGGGGTCGAGCAGACCCGTTGGGCGGATCAGCTGCTCCACAACAACTCCTTCGGCTTTGCGGAGTTCGTAGTCCGACGGCGTGGCCGATACGTAAATCGTCTGGCCCGACAGGTCTTCGAATTCCTGGAAGGTAAGGGGCCGGTTGTCCATGGCGCTGGGAAGTCGGAATCCGTAGTCGACCAGGGCCGTTTTTCGGGATCGGTCACCTCCCCACATGGCCCGAATCTGCGGAATCGTTACGTGGCTCTCGTCGACAACCAGCAGGTAATCGTCCGGAAAATAGTCGAGCAGACAGAACGGGCGCTGGCCGGGTTTGCGCCGGTCGAAGTAGCGCGAATAGTTCTCGATACCGGAGCAGTAGCCCAGCTCGCGCATCATTTCAAGATCAAACTCGGTCCGTTCCTTGATGCGGGTCGCTTCCTGCTCGCGAAACTCCGACTCGAAGTAGCGAACCTGCGAGACCAGATCGTCCTGAATTTCATAGATGGCGTTGTTGAGCGTATCGCGGCCTGTCACGAACAGGTTGGCCGGGAAGATAGTCACCAGGTTCTCGTTCGAAATTTTCTTGCCGGTCGAGGGGTCGATTCGCTGAATGGATTCGATTTCATCGCCGAAGAAAATGACCCGGTAAGCAAAGTCGGCATAGGCCACGTAGAGATCGACCGTATCGCCTTTGACGCGGAAGTTGCCGCGCTGAAACTCGCCTTCGGTGCGGCTGTACAGAATCTCGACCAGCTTGTGAAGAAACGCGTTGCGGCTCATCTGCTCGCCAACCCCGATGTTAACGACGTTGCGCTTAAACTCATCGGGATTGCCCATACCGTAGATGCACGATACCGAGGCCACTACGATCACATCGCGCCGACCGCTCATCAGAGCCGACGTGGCCGAGAGCCGGAGCTTGTCGATCTCCTCGTTAATGGCCAGGTCTTTCTCAATATAGGTGCCGGTCGTGGCGATGTAGGCTTCGGGCTGGTAATAGTCGTAGTAGGAGATAAAATACTCGACGGCATTGTTGGGGAAAAACTGCTTGAACTCACCATACAGCTGGGCAGCCAGCGTTTTGTTGTGGCTCAGCACCAGCGTTGGCCGGTTGGTCCGGGCAATCAGGTTAGCTATAGTAAACGTTTTTCCAGATCCGGTAACACCCAGCAACACCTGCGCGGGTTCGCCTTCCTGTATACCCTTAATCAGTTGCTCAATCGCCTTTGGCTGATCGCCGGTGGGCTGAAATTCAGAGGTTAATTCGAAGTTCATTCGTAGCGTTGTAGAACGCTGGCTAATTTACGCAAAAACGGCCGTGATAGCAAGGTTGTTTCCGGTAATACCGACAAGCGATACAGAGGCATTTTCGGTGCCGTGATCAGCTTAGCCCTATTTTTGCAGGAATAGCAATAGCCTGGTGTGAACCTGGGCTTACATTGCCATTTTTTACAATGGCCACGCCCCGGTATGGACAATAGATATCAACCAGACTCGCAGGTTCAATACGTACGGAAACAGCCAGTCTGGGTGTTTTGCCTGCTCTCCTTTTTTACGTTTGGCCTGTACACGATGTACTGGCTATATCGAAACTGGTGCTTCTTCAGGGATGTCTACGAGTGGGATATTTACCCATTCTGGCGCGCTGTGTTCAACGTATTTTTTGTCCATACGCTACTGGAGCACATTAACGATCTGGCTGTGGAGAAAGGGCATCCCGGCATCAGCAGTAACGGGTACGCAACCGGTTACGTGATTTTCGAGATCCTGCAGCGCGTGCTGAATCGAACCATGCCAAACTACGTTGTGCTGATTTATCTGCTCCTGCTGCCGTTTGTATGGCTGGTGCCCACCGTAAAGCAGCTCAACTACATCTACGAGCAGGCCAATCCGGATACGTACCATCCGCCTTTTACCCCCCGCGAACTGGTGGCCCTGATGCTGGGCGGGCTGGTTATTGCCCTGGCGGTACTGGGTCTGCTTACTACTTAGCCGATCTCCCGTTTCAGGATAACCAGCAGTCCTTTGGTGGCCCCCTGCTGCCAGTTCAAATCAACGGTGGAGGTGACTTCCCAGCCCTCACGGCCCAGTTTGTTCAGCTTGTCGTTCAGTTGCTGGGAGTCAATTTTATTGTTCCAGAAACCACTGGTGTCTACTTCGAGGGTCAGGTATTCGAATCGTTTCATAAGCGTAGCTGAAAAAAAGCCCCCGCGTTTTGGCAGGGGCTTCAGGATATAACGTTTTAAGTTACTTCTTTTGGGAGGCCAGCTTCTCTTCCAGCTCTAGCCGTACCTGCCTGAGCTCCTGACTCAGGTGGGTGTTCCGCAGCACCACCCGTTTCAGCAACGTTTCAGCCTGACTGATCAACTGCTGCCCTTCTGTGGCTAACTGCTGAGCCTGCTGCTGTTTATCGGCGGATGTCATAAGTTGCGGTTTAGTAAGTCCAACATAAATTTAGCGTGCGCCACATCCAATTCCAAATCGGCGAGCCGGGCCTGTTCAACAGAAAGCAATTGCCGTAGCCTTGTATCTTGATTCCGTAACTGTTGAGCCACTTCGTTGCCTTCTTCTCGTAAATCCACTGCTCTTAAATAAAGTTTTCGTAGATCGAACAAAAGCAATTCTATTTGCAGGATGTCGCCGACTGAATCGAGAACGTCTGTTTCTTTCTGACGAAGAAACTGCTCATAATAGTCTTTGTTTTTCTCCAAGTTTGGTGGATGGATTGGAATTAAAAAAGCCCCTGCGTTTTGGCAGGGGCTTCAAGATATAAAAAAACGTCAAATTGGTTTACCCAACGCTGCCTTCGAGGCTGATGGCGAGCAGCTTTTGCGCTTCCACAGCAAACTCCATGGGCAACTGATTCAGCACCTCTTTGGCGTACCCGTTGATGATGAGCGCCACGGCCTGCTCGGTCGGGATGCCGCGCTGGTTGCAATAGAACAGCTGATCTTCTCCGATTTTTGAGGTAGTAGCCTCGTGCTCGACCGTGGCCGATGGGTTGTTTACTTCCAGATACGGGAACGTATGCGCACCACATTTGTCGCCCAGCAGCAGCGAGTCGCACTGCGAGTAGTTACGGGCGTTCTCGGCCCGCTTTAGTACCTGCACCAGCCCGCGGTATGAGTTCTGGCTCTTGCCGGCCGAGATTCCTTTCGATACAATGCGGCTCTTCGTATTCTTACCGATGTGAACCATCTTGGTGCCTGTATCGGCCTGCTGCATGTTGTTGGTAACGGCTACCGAGTAAAACTCCCCGATTGAGTTATCGCCTTTCAGGATAACCGAGGGATATTTCCAGGTAATGGCCGAACCGGTTTCAACCTGAGTCCAGGAGATTTTGGCGTTCGGGCCGTCGCAGATACCGCGTTTGGTAACGAAGTTATAGATACCGCCTTTGCCGTCCTTGTCGCCGGGATACCAGTTCTGTACGGTCGAGTATTTGATTTCGGCGTTCCCCATCGCAATCAGTTCAACAACGGCTGCGTGGAGCTGATTTTCATCGCGCATGGGGGCCGTGCAGCCTTCCAGGTAGCTTACGTACGATCCTTCGTCAGCAATGATGAGCGTCCGTTCAAACTGGCCCGTTCCGGCTGCGTTGATACGGAAGTAGGTCGACAGCTCCATTGGGCAGCGAACCCCTTTCGGAATGTAGCAGAACGAACCGTCGGTAAACACCGCTGCATTCAGCGCTGCGAAGTAGTTGTCTTTGGCGGGTACTACCGAGCCCATGTATTTTTTCACCAGCTCGGGATGCTCGTGAACCGCTTCGGAGATAGAGCAGAAAATAATGCCCCGCTCAGCCAGGTCTTTCTTGAACGTGGTGGCTACCGAAACCGAGTCCATCACGGCGTCGACGGCTACTTGAGGCCGTTCGCCCTGGGGTTCGTCGATAACGCCGGCCAGCCGCTTCTGTTCGCTGAGCGAGATGCCCAGTTTATTAAAGGTGTCGAGCAGTTCCGGGTCGATCTCGTCGAGGCTGCCTACGGTTTTCTTCTGCTTGGGAGCCGAGTAATATTTGATGGCCTGGTAGTCGATTTTGGGGTATTTGACATTGGGCCAGTGGGGTTCAGTCATCTCCTGCCAGAGCCGAAACGCCTGGAGCCGCTTTTCGAGCAGCCAGTCGGGTTCGTTCTTCTTGGCCGAGATAAACCGGATGGTACTTTCATCGAGACCTACAGGAGCCTCGTCGGCTTCAATGATAGTCTCAAATCCGTATTTATACTCAGAAGTAGTGATGCTTTCTAAAATCGCAGCGTCCTTGCTCATAGTGTCGGTTGGTCGCGTAGTTTGTTGCGTCCTTACGGTATAATTTTAACAATCAGTTGGGTAGGTGCGTTCCGGGCAAACAGAACAAATATCGGAAAGTTTCCCTGAATATGCCTACTCAGCCCGTTATACGCCGGTCTGATTGCGGAATGCGTAAGCCGATGGCCTAGGCCAGTCGGGTTGCTGTCTGGCCCAAAAGAGGGTCGTGGTTGGCCGGTTTCTTTCGCTAATCGGTTGAGCTCAATGCCGATGCGGCCTCGGCGCACGATCGGACCGGCGCTGCGTTCGTGACCAGAAACCAGCGGGCTGGGTCGATTCCGGGCCTGTATCCGAATCAACCCAGCCCGCTGAAATCGTATTCGGTTGGGGCCTCTATGGCGTAACTGTGTTCATGCGGTTACCGTCGACCCCGATCGTCGAGGCCGCGCAGGGCCAGGTAAAAGGCGATGACGTAGATGAGCTGGGTACCGGCGCTCTGCCAGTCTTCTTTCAGAGTTGTACCAAACAGAAGAGCGGCAATCGTAAGCCCGCCGATGAAGTATCCCCAGCGACTAAACTGCCCGCCCAGCAGGATCAGCACGCCACTGGCAAACTCCACGAAAGGAAGCGTGTACAGGAAGGCATTGGTCAATATCGCAGGCAGAATGGTACTGGCGAAGCCGGCGCCGGTTTTAGTGACGAACGCGCTGAGTTTAGGGATGCGCACCAGACCGTGCATAAGCATGTTGATGCCCAGTCCTAAACGAATAACAAGTTGAGCAAGCTGCGTATTGGTCATGGAGAT
Organism: Spirosoma lacussanchae; assembly: GCF_005870035.1. Classification (GTDB taxonomy): domain Bacteria; phylum Bacteroidota; class Bacteroidia; order Cytophagales; family Spirosomataceae; genus Spirosoma; species Spirosoma lacussanchae. Next base: position 748,770 of record NZ_SWJG01000001.1, read on the forward strand.
AGGCCTGTCTGGTCGGGGATTGGAGCGGGTTTAGTTGTCGCCTTCTTCGTACTCGATGTCAACCTGTCCGGCTTCGACATCTTCTTCGGCCAGCAGGTCGTCGTTGACTCCGTTGGCATCGGCGTCTGACTCGTTGACTTCTTCTTTGATGGGTAACGGTCCCTGGTCCCGCACGGGGTTGATGCCCCCGGCCTGGGGTTCGCCCGTGTTGGCTTCCTGAGCCTGCGCCAGCAGTTGAGCTACGCCCTGGTTATCGTCGTCGGCAGGGTTGTAGGATTGGTTGTCGTTGGGGTTCATCGCGTAGTTGGTTTGATTTTTTACCTTTTGTCGGTGGTCGCAGACCCCGACAGTGGGAGAGGCATATACTTTTTAAATACCTTATTCACTCCGGGTGCAGGCTCTATACGCTACCGGACCGGGTTACGTGGCCGCCGAGGGCGTAGTTGTCGTCCTGGTGGTGATCGTGTTCGCCGGTCGGGTCGCCGTCTTCATCAACGGGTTCATCGTCGGTCAGGGCTGCATCTTCAGTATCGCCATCGTCGTCATCGTCGATGGCTGCGCCACTCTGGTTACGGAAGTTCTCGGGATCGATGCGACCGATGCGCGAGCCGATGAGTTCGGTATCGCCGTCGCCGGGGGTAAGATGGTCGATTAATGTATTCATGGTCGTTGAGTATGGTTCTTTGCTGAATAACCCGGTAGAACCTGGAAAGGTTAGACTTATCGATCTATGTATTTCATTTTCTGACTCTTGCATGTGATGAAATTCGTTCTTATGCTCATTGGCGGACTCCTGCCCGGCTGGTTGTATGCCCAGGCTGACCGTGAGCCGCTGTTTACTTCCTTCGACGGAACCCGTATTCATTACGACGTGATCGGCGCGGGCCAGCCCGTTGTGCTGCTGCACGGCTTCATCACCAATGGCGAAAGCTGGAAACGCGCGCCCGTTCGGCAGGCGCTGGCCGACGCGGGGTTTCGGGTCGTTACGCTCGACCTGCGGGGTAACGGCCGCTCCGACCGCCCCCATACGGCGGAGGCTTATCAGTACGACGCCGAACTGAAAGACGTCATGGCGCTGATGAAACACCTCGGTCTGACAAATTACGATGTGGTCGGCTATTCGCGCGGGGCCATCCTGACGGCTAAGCTGCTGACGATGAAAGCCCCCGTACGGCGGGCGGTTATGGGGGGCATGAGTGCCGACTTTACCGACCCCAACTGGTACCGGCGCAAAAACTTTTTCGAAGCGCTGACCAAGCCCGGCTCGCATCCGGAGTTGCAGGAGGCCGTTGCCTACGCCAAACGGAGCGGAGCCGATACCCTCGCGCTGGCCCGGCTGCAGGAGTTTCAGCCGACGGCCAGCCGGGCCGAACTGGGGCGAATTACGGTGCCGCTGCTGGTCGTTAACGGCGATCAGGATCACGACAACGGCGATCCGCAGTCGCTGATCGATATTGTACCGGGGGCGCGGCTGGTTACGGTGCCGGGTACTCATAATACGACCATGAGTACGCCCGCTTTCGCGCAGGCGGTGCTTATGTTTCTGAAGCAATAAGCGGTTGGCGAGACCTTAACAGAAGCGTAACAGGGCCGTGATTATTTGCGTCTACTTTTACGAAAACGTCTTTCTTATGCGTCGACTTCTGCTTCTTATCAGTTGTACACTCTTCGGTATGTACGCGGCTACTGCCCAATCAGCCCAGCGCTTGACGCTGCCCAACGGCTGGAGCCTGACACCCTATGGTCGCTCACTACCGCTGGGTGATCTGCCGTTGAATCTGGCGGTTTCGGCCGATGGTCGACGGCTGGCGGTGACCAACAACGGACAGAGTACCCAAACGATTCAGCTGATCGATATCGCGGGCGAAAAACTGCTGAGCGAAGTCGAGATCGCCAAGTCGTGGGTCGGTCTGCGTTTCACCCCCGATGGAAAACGGCTGCTGGCGTCGGGAGGGAACGACAACCGGGTACTGATCTACGACGTGTCGGACAATAAGCTGGTCAAAACCGACTCGGTCGTACTAGGAAAACCCTGGCCGGTCCGGATTTCGGTGGCGGGTGTCGAGACGGATCGGAGCGGCAAAACGCTCTATGCCGTCACTAAAGACGATAGTATGCTGTACGTCTGCAACCTGGCCACGAAGCAAATTACCAGCCGCATTAAACTGCCCGCTGAAGCCTATACCTGCCAGCGGTCTCCCGTCTCGGATGAACTTTATATTACGGCCTGGGGCGCTGATAAGGTGCTGATCTACGACCCCAGCCAGCAGAAGCTGACCGGCGAGATAGCCGTAGGAAGCCGTCCGAACGATCTGACTTTCAGCCGCGACGGCAAGTATCTGTTTGTGGCCAACGCTAACGATAATGCCGTATCAGTCATTGACCTGAAAACGCGCCGGGTGCTCGAAACCGTAACGACGGCGCTCTATCCCGATGCCCCGGCGGGCAGTACGCCCAACGGACTGGCGCTGACCCCCGACGGTAAAACGCTGCTGGTAGCCAATGCCGATAACAACTGTCTGGCGGTGTTCGACGTGTCGAAGCCGGGGCGGAGCCGGTCGCTGGGATTCATTCCAACGGGCTGGTACCCAACAGCCGTGAAGGTGGTGGGTAAGAAAGTGCTGGTAGCCAATGGTAAAGGGTTCTCCTCGAAGGCCAATCCCAACGGACCCAACCCGTATAAACGTCGTGAGTCGGGTACTGAATATATAGCCGGTCTGTTCAAAGGCACCCTGTCGATCTTTACCCTGCCCGCTTCCAAAGCGATGGCAACGCTCTCGAAACAGGTTTACCAGAATACGCCCTATACCAAAGAAAAAGAGAAGCTGGCGGCCGGCGAAGCCAACTCGCCCATTCCGAAGCGGGTAGGAGAGAAGTCGGCCCAGATTAAATACGTGTTCTACATCATCAAGGAAAACCGCACCTACGATCAGCTATTTGGCGATATGCCCGAGGGCAATGGCGATACGTCTTTGTGCATCTTTCCGGAGAAAGTTACTCCTAACCACCACGCGCTGGCCCGGGAGTTTGTGCTGCTGGACAACTTCTATGTCGATGCTGAGGTGAGCGCCGACGGGCATAACTGGAGCACGGCCGCCTACGCTAACGACTACGTTGAAAAGACGTGGCCCACCAGCTACGGCGGGCGGGGCGGTACTTATGACTACGAAGGAAGCCGCCCCATTGCGTATCCCAAAAAAGGATTTATCTGGGATTACTGCCAGCGAGCCGGGTTACGATACCGCAGCTACGGCGAATTTGAAGCCTACTCCAAACGGAAAGGCTCGGCGCTAGACGGTCGGTTTGTACCGAACTATCCCGATTATGACTTGAAGATCAAGGATATCGAACGGGTCGAGATCTGGAAGCGCGACCTCGATTCGCTGATTGCCCTCGATGCGGTGCCGCATTTCAGCAGCATCCGGTTGGGTAACGACCATACTAGTGGCGCCCGTATCGGAGCGCCTACCCCGGCGGCTCACGTGGCCGACAATGACCTGGCCCTGGGCCGTTTTGTCGAACATCTGTCCAAAAGTCCAATCTGGAAAGAGTCGGCCGTGTTTGTGCTCGAAGATGACGCGCAGAACGGAGCCGACCATGTAGACGCCCACCGCTCCCCCGCGCTCGTCATCAGCCCCTATACGAAGCGAAACCACATAGAACACAGTATGTATTCGACCTCGGGCATGCTCCGCACTATGGAACTGATTCTGGGCCTGCCGCCAATGAGCCAGTACGACGCAGCCGCAACACCGATGTTCGCCTGCTTTACAAACACCCCCAACCTGACGCCATACCAGCACAAACCGGCCAACATAGACCTCGAAGCCAAAAACACGGCCATGACCGAACCAGCCCGCCAGTCGGAAAAAATCGACTTGCGCTATGCCGACAAAATCGACGACCGGCTGTTCAACGAAATCATCTGGAAGGCCGTCAGGGGTGAACATGCCGTTATGCCCGCTCCGCGCCGGGGCGCTTTCCTGAACGTAGCCAAAGCCGACGATGATGACGACGACGATTAATTGACCGAAAACCGATAGGTTCCGGCCGGTACTTCGACTACGTAGTACCGGCTGTTTTTTTCGACAAACCGAAGGCCGCTCACCTGCGCAACCGGTTTCCCGTTGCACAGCACCCGTTTTGCTGGCGTTCCGGTCAGTGGCAGGCCAACCGTTGCCGACTGCCTGGGCGGAATGGTAACGGTCATGTTGAGAGCCGCCGGTAATTTGGCGATCTGCACCGACAGGGGGCCGCCCGCCGTAGGCATGGAGGCCGCGATACTGGTCAGGGATGCCAGCTGCGGAAAAATCCGGTACTGGCCCAGCCGGTCGCCCGGTTGCATGCCCGCTACGTATTCGGCCATCAGCAGTAGCGGCCCACCCGACCAGCCGTGGTTGTAGCCACTGTTGCCATGCGCCACACCAGGCCGATCGTCGTAGGCCCATAACTCCCACAGCGTAGAGAGTCGGCTGGTGATCATAGGGCGGTAGCGGGTTTTGATGCGGGCCAGGGCCATGGGCAACCGATTCATCCGGATCAGGCTTTCGAGCACGAACTTTTCCATATACGGACTGGCGTGCTGCTGGGTCGAAAATACCTGTACGATTGCGTCGTATTTGGTAGAGTCGGCTATACCGGCCAGTACCATCAGCGCGTTGGCGCGGTCGTCGGTTTTCTGGGTATACTGCGCATGCCGGTAAGCGCTGCCGTTCCAGCAAACGGGGCTGTTGAGAAACGTACGCAGGCTGTCGAGTCGCTGCTGGTACTGTTGGGCGTGGTCGGGTTGCCGGGTCAGGCTGGCGATGCGGATGGCCGTTTGCAGGGCAATGGCGTACCAGCCGTGCTGAATCAGTACCTGATCCTGGTTGGTACCCCAGTCGCCCCAGTCCCAGCCGCCCTTGCGGTAGTTGAGCTGGCCCGTTGAGTCGGTTTTCCAGAGAGCCAGATACCGGCGCAGGGCGGGGTAGATATGCCGGATCGTAGCGGTGTCGTGCGTATGCCGGAAGTACCGCCAGCTTTCGGCCATCGACATCAGCGACTGGGCCGGGAGTTCCTGTTTCCAGTTGGTTTCGGGCACCGGATTGTAGATGATACTGTCGGGGCGCTGCCAGTCGGCCAGGTTCAGGAACAACTTACGCCCCAGCGCCGTACTGTTCGAGTCCAGGGCGTAGAACGTCTGGCCCATCTGCAGGGCTGCGTCGCCCGCCCACTGGGCCCGTTCGCGGTCGGGGCAGTCCATGAAGTTATCGCGCATGTTGAGATAGAGTGTTCGCTGGGCTTTGTCCCAGAGTTTGTTCAGCATGGGGTCATTGCATCGGAATGACCCGGCAAAGGCGCTGTTGTAGCCCGTTTCCCGGTATTGCACCGTCACGACCGTTACGCTTTTGGGAAGTGCGTACCGGATTTCGTGCCCCGACAACCAGCCGAGCGATTCATAGGTTTGCTGGCCCGCCCGGGTAATGTATTCGGCCCCGTTGGTGTACAGCGAGTCGCTGCCCGATGCGCCCATGAAATAGGTGTCGGAGCCGATCATGATGCGCTGGCCAGCGGGAGCTTTAACGGTCAGCACCGGCGAAACATGGCAATCGTAAGGCAACGTACCGACCAGCGTGTCAGGCTTGTTAGCCTTGCCGATGCGTCGCTGGGTGCGTACGTAGTTTTTCAGCCCATGATCTTTAAACAACGGAATCGGGCGTTTGGTGAGCTGCCCCCAGGGCGCGTTACCCGCCCGCCCTACAATAAACGCGCGCGGCCATGCGCTATCGTCGTAGTCGGCTGTGTACCAGCCGGGCAGGTCATTCTGGGCGTTGAAGCGGATGTTGGGTTCCGACAGCCGGAAGTTGGGCTTCGATAGCTGTGAAGGCTCGTAGGCCGGGTGGGGCCGGGCTTTCCAGCCGAAGCGGTTGAGGAAAGGCCCGGCGCTGGTCTCGCAGTCGAAGAGCAGACCGGTACGGCCGCTGTTGCGGTGGGAGAAGCCTTTGCCGCCCCAGAACCAGACCAGTACTGCTATGGTGTTGGAGCCGGGTTTCAGGTAAGGAGCCAGATTGATTTCGTCGTAGTAGGTGTCGCGCGGATTAGGCCCGCGTTTCAGCCCGCCCTCGTAAACCACCTGCCGACCATTGACCCACAACCAGTACTTACTATCGACCGCAATTCGGGCTATGACCTGGTTGGGCACGGCCCGCAGGCTGGTCGTTTGCCGATAGCAATGCCAGCTATTGGGAGCCGTTGAGTCGGCGGTTGAGGTGGTGAGCCAGAGGGCCTGAAACGGTTGAGCGTGAGTAGCTACAGCTACAAGCAAAAATAAAAGAACGGGCAGGAATCGCATGGGTAAAGGCATCGGTTTCGGGCCGGAAGATACGTTTTTCCGCCTGCTCCCCGTATACAGTCCGGTTGCCGACAGGGTAGTCTGCCAGTAGATCGTTCGGCGGGAAGCGCCTGTCGGGATCAGACAAACCGCTCATTACCGGGTGCTTCTGATGCGCAGGGGGTGTGCTATTTTTTTGCACCTTGCCACCGCCCTGGCCCCTCCTGTATAAGTAACACCATCCGCGCCAGCGCTTCCTATAATCTCCTTTCCAGCCAGAACGAACCGATCATGTTGAAGACAACTTTTCAGACGGAGCTGATACCGCCCGCTCCGGTAAAACGGGGCCATACAGGGGCCGATGTCCGGCGGGTGCAGGAGTGGCTTTGTCTGAACGCCCCCTTTTTTCCGACAGTAGCCCTGGCCGTAACGATCGACAATGACTTCGGACCCGCTACCGAACAGGCGGTCAAACGGTTTCAAAAACGGGTGCAGCTATCGCCAACGGGCGTGGTTACCCCGGCGGTATTCAACCGGCTGACCCGGCCACTCCGTACCGCTTTCACGATGGCCGAGCCCCCGCCAGGGCAGTCGGTGCGGGAGCTGATCGTAGCAGCAGCGGCCCGGCACCGGAGCCAGTTCGCGGCCGAGCTGCAAACCAGTACGCGTACGACTAATCTGGGACCCTGGGTACGCAGCTACTGCGAGGGACTGGAAGGGGCCGATATACTGTGGTGCATGGGATTTGCGCAAGCCATACTCGATCAGGCCGCGTCGGCTGTGGGGCGGGTGTTTACGAGCCTGATGCCCCGCTCGCTCAGCTGCGATGTAGTAGCGCGGGCGGGCCAGGACAGCGGCCGGTTGCTGAGCAGCATAGTGGTTCGGCAAAACCCCGCCCAGGTGCGCCCCGGCGATCTGTTTCTGCTACGTAGGACCGTTCAGAGTAAGCCCGACTGGTTTCATACCGGTATCATCACGGCCGTAGGGGATGGCGTCTTTTCGACCGTTGAGGGTAACACCAACCAGACCGGTTCGCCCAACGGGACGGCCGTATTTGCCCGCGTGCGCAACTTCCGCCAGCAAACCCTGGACGTTTTCTCGGTCGAGGGCTTGTGAGCCGCTCTAAACAGCTACGTATTGAGTCTGTGCTGATTGTTAGATTATTAGTTTAAGGATATAGAAATTGTAGAAAAGAGTGGTCCGCTGTGGGGCACTGGCCTGTTATATTGGTTACTGAACTAATCAGTTGATTTGGTATCTTGCCTTACAAACCTATACACATGCGTCGATTTGTACTGCTGTTTCTCTGCGCAACGGCCTTGCTGCATCCGCTGTCAGCGCAGCGGGTTCAACTACCGGTCGAGGTAATCAAAGACCGCTGGGGCGTTAACCACATCTATGCCCGCAACGAACACGATCTGTTTTTTGCGCAGGGGTACCTGGCCGCGCAGGATCGGCTTTTTCAGCTGGAAATGTGGCGTCGGCAGGCAACGGGAACGGTGGCCGAGCTGCTTGGTCCGCAGGAAGTAAAGCGCGACATCGGTACGCGGCTGTTCCGGTACCGCACGGGCGGAGCAAACGGTACGCTCGACCAGGAGCTGAGCCATTACCACCCGCGCGGCCCGCAAATTGTGCGGGCGTTTGTTGAAGGCATCAACGCCTACATTGCCGAGATCCTGAAAACGCCCGAAAAGCTGCCGTTCGAGTTTCGGGTGCTCAATACCAAACCCGGTTTCTGGACGCCTGAGGTGGTCATCAGCCGTCACCAGGGCCTGCTGGGAAATGTTCGCGACGAGTTGAACTACGGGCGGCTGGTCAAACTGATCGGGCCCGAAAAGCTGCGTAGTCTCCAGTGGTTTCATCCGGTGGCCAGCCCCGCCGAGCCTGATCTGACGCTGCACGTGAACGGCGATGAACTCTTTCAACCAATACTGGGTCTGTACGAAGCGTTTCGGCTACCGCTCAAGTTTCAGGGGCGGGCTACCAAAGCCGACGAAGACGAAGCGCAGACAGACGCCTATTTCGACACCGAAAAACAATACGTTGGCTCGAACAACTGGGTACTGGCGGGTAATAAATCGTCTAGCGGATATCCCATGCTGGCCAACGACCCTCACCGCGCCCAAAGTACGCCCTCGCTGCGGTATTGGGTGCATCTGCACGCGCCGGGCTGGAACGTAATCGGCGCGGGCGAGCCAACCCTGCCGGGCGTGTCGATCGGTCATAACGACTACGGTGCCTGGGGACTGACCATCTTCGAAACCGATAACGAAGACCTGCTGGTGTACGAAACCAATCCGAAGAACCCCAATCAATACCGCTACAAAGGCAAGTGGGCACCCCTGACGATCCGGACCGAAACGATTCCGGTCAAAGGCGGAGCCCCCGTTACGGTCGAGCTGAAATATACGCGCCACGGCCCGGTGGTGTTCGAAGACAAAGCCGCCCATAAGGCCTACGCCATCCGGGCGGGCTGGCTCGAGCGGGGATGTGCGCCTTACCTGGCCAGTCTGCGGATGAACCAGTCGCGGTCGTGGGCCGAGTTCCGGCAGGCCTGTACCTACAGCCGGATTCCGGGCGAGAACATGATCTGGGCGGGTCGTCCTCTGGCCGGTAAAGCAACTGAACCCAACGGAACCATTGGCTGGCAGGCCGTAGGCCTATCGCCCATCCGGAAAAACTTCAGCGGGCTGGTGCCCGTACCAGGCGACGGCCGGTTCGAGTGGGGCGGGTACCTGCCCATTCAGCAACTGCCCAACAAACTCAACCCGCCCGAAGGCTATGTGGTAACGGCTAATAACAACCTGACCCCGGTCAACTTTCCAAACCGGAACGCCATTGGCTGGACCTGGGCCGCCCCCAGCCGTGCCCACCGGATCGAAGAGGTGCTGGGCGAAGGCAAGCGGCAGAACCTGGTCGATTTTATGGCGCTCCAGGCCGATTACCTGTCCATTCCGGCCCGTACGCTGGTGCCGCTGCTAACCCATCTGGCTTCGTCCGAAAACCGCACGGAGCAGGCCCTGAGCTACCTCCGCAAATGGGATTTTCGACTCAACCCCGAGTCGGTGGCAGCCGCTATTTACGTAGCCTGGGAAGGTCAACTGAAAAAAGCCGTCTACGAAGCGCAGGTGCCCCAGAACGCGCGGCCCTACCTGCGGAGCCTGCCCTCAAAACGGATCATTGATGCGTTGCTGGTGCCGACCCCCGCCCGCGACAGTTTGTTGCTCACCAGCCTCGACCGGGCTGTGGCCGAATTGACCGCCCGCCTGGGCAACGACATGGACGACTGGAGCTACGGTCAGCGTAAAAACAAGCACATCACCATTACCCACCCGCTCAGCGATCTGGTCGACAAAGCTATGCAGCAGCGGATTAACCTGGGGCCGGTAGCGCGGGGTGGCTACGGCGAAACCGTCAACGCTACCGCCAACGACCTGAACCAGACCCACGGAGCCTCGTTCCGGATTCTGGTCGATACCGAAGATTGGGACAAAACGCTGGGTATTAATAGTCCCGGTCAGTCAGGTGATCCCGATAGCCCGCACTACGGCGACCTCTTTCCGCTCTGGGCCGAGAATGGGTATTTTCCGGTATTTTTCTCCCGGGAAAAGATTCAGTCCGTAGCCGAGCGCACTATGCTGATCAGACCTTAACAGGTAGGTGGTCATGCCGTTTACACACAAATAATAACTCCGGGCTTTCTTTTTGGGTTTTGTCTCTATATTGTTTTGTCTATTTGACTAAGTAGGGAGAATTACTCAACTATAACGTGATTCGCACATGCCCTGGCGTATCATTCTGTCGTATGCCGTACTGACCAGCATATTCTATCGGTGCTGGTTGGGTGTTTGCTCCGGCGAGAACAAGATTGTATTACGTCAAGAGTCCGTTTTCCCAGAAGCCCTGGTACAGGCCAACAGCTATGAGCTGGTCGATAATTGCCTGCTGCTTAGCAGCGCTATACGGTGCCCCTTGCCCGCTTTACGGCTGCGCCCGCCCGCCAGGGACGGCTGCCGGTTGTTCTCCCTGCTTTTTTGTACTCGTCGCTACCCATGAAAAACGTATCCGATCAGGAGTTGGTCGACCTGTATCTGCAAACAGGTCATAACCTCTATTTTGCCGAAATTTATACCCGACATTACCAGCGCGTTTACCACCGCTGCCTGATGTACACCGAAAACCATGCCGACGCGCAGGACTTTGCGCAGGAGATTTTCTTGCGCCTGAGCCGGAAACTCAACGGCTACAAAGGCGAAGCGCTGCTCTCGACCTGGCTCCATACCATGACGGTTAATTACTGCATCGACCAGCTCCGCCGAAAACAGCGTATCCGCCAGCATATCCATAACTACGCCCGCGAATGCGCCGAACTGGACGATTTTTCGGGCGATACCGAAGATCGGCGGGTGCTGCTGGCCAACCGGGTGCTGGCTCAGCTGAACCAGCGCCAGCGCGATCTGCTACTGATCAAATACGAACAGGGAAATAAACTCAAAGAGATGGCCCTGGATCGCGACACCACCGCCAGCGCGGTAAAAATGCGGGTCAAGCGCGCCCGCGACCGCGCCCGGATTCTGTATGATCAGATTGTTGAAAAAGAAGGCAGGCGGTAAGTGGGGCGTTGGATTGATTTTTTGCTTAAAAACCCCATGGGGTATATATTCCACTGGCGCTTTTCCGTATGTTTGAGAACATACTAATTCTTTATGCTTACTCGTCAATACTTACCCCTCGTAACCAACCTCTTCCTGTCTGCATGTGTGGCTGCCGGTTTGGCTGGTTGCCAGTCTAAAGGCTCCGACACGAACGAAGCTGCTACAACCGACCATCCGGTGGCTGCTGCCGAGGCCAAACCGGCTGCCCCTGCGGCCAGTCCGGCGCCCGACCCAACCGCTATCCCGGCCGGCAAAATTGCCGATGCGGCTACCATTCTGGCGCGGCCCCAGGTGCCTATCCTCTGCTACCACCAGATTCGCGACTGGCGGCCCAAGGATTCCAAAACGGCTCGGGATTACATCATCCCAACGGCGGCTTTTCAGGAGCAGATGCAGATGCTGGCCGATAGCGGCTACCATACCATTCTGCCCGATCAGCTCTACGCTTACCTGACCACGGGTGCGCCCCTGCCGCCCAAACCGGTCATGCTTACCTTCGACGATGGCGACCTCGATCAGTACGAGACGGCCACGCCCATCCTGGAAAAACACGGCTTTAAAGGCACGTTTTTTATTATGACTGTAGCCATTGGCCGGCGGGGTAAGCAGCCTTACATGGATAAAACCCAGATCAAAGATCTGTCGGATCGTGGTCACGTGATCGGAGCCCATACCTGGGACCACCATAACGTGAAGAAATACCAGGGCGACGACTGGAAAACTCAGATCGACGAACCCAATGCCAAACTGCAAAGCATCACGGGCAAACCCGTTCGGTACTTTGCCTACCCCTTCGGGCTCTGGAACAAAGCCGCCCTACCCGAACTGCAGAAGCGGGGCTACGCAGCTGCTTTTACCCTGGCCGACAAACGCGACGATCAAATGCCGCTCTATACCGTTCGACGGATCATTGCCGGTGGACAGTGGAGCGCCCGCACCCTGCACCGGAATATGGTCGGGAGTTTTGATTGATTTAATTTGGAATAATTCTAAAGTACGTAGACCTTTGCCCGTAATGCGGGTAAGTGCCCGCCTTTTACTGACAAGGCCGGGTGCTTACCCGCATGATGGTTTATGAGAAAAACGTTCGGCAAACTTCACCTGTGGCTTGGGCTGGTATCGGGCCTGATTGTGTTCGTTAGTAGTCTGACAGGTTGTCTGTTCGTTTTTGAAGAAGAGTTGCAGGCGCTTATTCACCGGGATCAGCTGTTTGTGGAGCCGCGCACGAGCCCTGTACTGACCGTTGGACAGGTGGCCGATGTAGTCCGGCGCGACGTTCCGAAGGCGAAGCTGCAGCGTATTTTCCGGCGCCACGAGGCTGACCGCTCCTATCAGGTACTGCTTAAAGACAAGCGGCTCGTCAGTGTGAATCCCTATACCGGCTCGGTACTCGGCATACGTGACCTGAAGCGCGATTTTTTCGCCATCGACCGCGAAATTCATACGACGCTGATGATGGGAAAAACGGGCAGCTACATTATCGGCACGGCCGCGCTGATCTACCTGTTCATGATGGTATCGGGTCTGGTTATGTGGTGGCCCCAGACGAAGCGGATGATCCGGTCGAAGTTCACCGTGAAGTGGGATGCCCGCTGGCCTAAAGTCAACTACGACTGGCACAGCGTGGGGGGATTTTACCTGACCTGGCTGTTGCTGCTCATTCCTATGACAGGGCTGATCTGGTCGTTCGAGTGGTGGGAAAACGGCTTGTATGCCCTCACCGGCTCGCCCGCCCGTGACCGTGCCAAAGTACAGTCGGTCTACCGCCCCGACGCTCGTCCAGCCTCGGTCGATCGGGCCTACGCGCAGGTCGTGGCGCTGGAGCCGAACGCGTTTGAGTCATACGTCATTTTTCCGGCCGATTCGGTAGGGGCGTTGCGGGTGCAGGTCCGGTACGACGAAGGGTCATTGTACCGGAAATACACCATTTACAACTTCGACCAGTATACCGGCGCGGTGCTGAAAGGCAAACGGTATCAGGATTTTTCGCGGGGCGACAGGGCGCGCGGGGCCGCTTACGATATTCATACGGGGGGCTGGCTGGGCTTGCCGGGTAAATTTCTGGCCTTTATGGTGAGCCTGTTTTCGGCGTCGCTCCCCGTGTCGGGCTTTCTGATCTGGTGGAATAAACGGAAGCTGGCCCGGAAAGCGGCTGCCAAACCCGCCCGTAAGCCCGTGTCGGCGCGGGTACCCGCCTGATGTGATTAGGACGATTCCGGTAAGAAATTGCAGTCAATTCTAAATATCGGGACGATTGGCGCGGGCCGAAAACTTTCGGTCCGGTGGCGGGTTAAGCTTGCCATATCTCCATCGAATTGTATGAGCAGCCACATTCGCTTAGCCCTGGACTGGACCCCCAATACCAATCATACCGGATTTTACGTAGCCCTGGCCCGGGGCGATTACGAACGGGCCGGTCTGACGGTCGAAATCAGCACACCCGATCAGGATAATTACGAGACAACTCCTGCCAAACGGGTGGCGCAGGGTGAAGCCGACCTCGCCATCACGCCATCCGAAAGTATTTTCAGTTATCAGGCCAAGGGGGTTCCCCTCGTAGCCGTAGCCGCCGTGCTGGCCCGCGATGCCAGTGCCGTTGTTACGCTGCGCCAGAGCGGCATCACCCGCCCCCGGCAGCTCGACGGCAAGGTTTATGCATCCTATGCTGCCCGCTACGAAGACGACATTATCCGGCAGATGATTCAGAACGACGGCGGCAATGGTCAGTTTGTATCACACCAGCCCGCCCGGCTCGACATCTGGAACTCGCTGCTGACAGGCGAAGCCGATGCCACCTGGATTTTTCTGCCCTGGGAGGGCGTAGAGGCCGATATCCGCGGTATCGAGCTGAACCAATTCCTGCTCGACGACTACGAGATTCCTTACGGCTACAGCCCCGTACTGGCCGCTAACCGCGACTGGGCCGAGCAAAACGCCGACCTGATGCATCGGTTCCTGACGGCTACGGCCGCCGGATTCCGGTTTGCAGTCGACAACCCCGACGAAGCGGCCCGGCTCCTGATCGATACCTCGAAACATCCGACCCTAACCAATCGCAACTTCGTGGAGCAGAGCCAGCTGTCGGCTTCCGGGTATTACCTCGATGCCGATGGGCACTGGGGCTATATGCACCGCAACGTGTGGGCTTCGTTTGCCAACTGGCTTATTCGGAACCACCTGCTGACCGATGCCGATGGCGAACTGATTCAGCGCGTGGATGCGGCTACCTTGTTTACCAATGCGTATCTGGAAGGCGTTCCCGAAGCCGTAAAGCTCTAGCGGCTACCGCGGCCCTTGCCCAGATCCGGCCGGTGGGTCGCAACCATCAAACCGGGTATTTCAGGTCGTAAGCATCGATTCATTACCAGAAGCACCCGTTGCGGCTTTGTGGCCCGATGCTGCCCGTAACTCCGTCAGAAGCATCATGTTCATAGTGTAGCCTTGGCAGGATTATGGGCGCCGGTAAGAATGGCCCGACCTACCGCCCGCGGCTTCGCTCTGCGCGAACTAAGTACGGCTGCGAGCAAGAATTACCCGACCATCAACCGCCGATGGTCGACATCGACTCCGTTACGGTGTCGCGCCGGGATTCGGCTTCGAATCCGTTGGCAGGTCGGTGCGAGAAAGCCTGCAGGAAAGCAGCCGTCAGTTCGTCGTCGGTAGCCCCGCTGCGGAGCAGCGCCCGTGCGTCGAGTACGCCGTTGTCGTACAGGCAGGTTTTCAGCGTACCCTGGGCGGTCAGGCGGATGCGGTTGCAGGTGCCGCAGAACGTCCGGCTAAAGGCCGCAATTACCCCGATCGTGCCCTGATGACCGGGAATCTGGTAAGTACTGGCCGTCGAGAAGGGCGAATCGGGCAGGCGTTGCAGGTCCGGAAAATGATTCAGGAGGTGATCAACGATACGCCGGTGGGTCCAGTGGAGCACCGGGTAGTGGCTGCCTTCGCCGTTGAACGGCATTTCTTCTATAAAGCGCACATCGACGGGCAGCTGACGGGTCAGTTCGGCCAGGGGAATAATGTCCTGCGTGTTTTGCCCGTCCATCACGACTGCATTGAGCTTGGTTTGTATACCGGCCGCCAACAGCGCATCCAGCGTATGCAGCACGGCGGGTAGCTCATCGCGCCGGGTAATCTGCCGGAACCGCTCCCGGTCGAGGGTGTCGATACTCAGATTGACCGATTTCACCCCCAGCGCAGCCAGGGCCGTTACGTGCGGGGCAGTAAGCACCCCGTTCGTCGTCATTGACAGATCGGTCAGGCCCGGCACCTCGGCCAGCCGATGCATGAACGCCATCAGTCCCGAGCGGACAAAAGGCTCTCCGCCCGTAATCCGGACCTTACTGACACCCAGCCGTGCCAGTACCCGCACCAGCCGTTCCATTTCTTCGTAAGTCAGCAGCTGCTGTTTGGGCAGGTACCTGATCCCTTCTTCAGGCATGCAATAGAAGCACCGCAGGTTACAGCGGTCCGTTACGGCTAGCCGAAGGTAGGTGATGGGGCGGTTATGGTTATCGACAATCATACGTACGAGCTTAACACAAAGCTACCGATTTTGATTGCAGCTTCCAGTAATTGGTTTGGCATACTAGTCGGTGAGCCCATAATTGATCTTTACGCCAGCTAGTTTCGCCATCGGTGGCCACGCCATTATTCGTTGATGGCCCGACCTGTCAGGTATAGGGCCGAACCTCAGCCGTACCCTGAAACAGGGCCAAAGATAATTGGTAGCTGTTGTCGACAATCCGGGCCGAAAACGTCTGTTTGGCGGAGATTCGCTGTGGTTATATACGTCCTGATGAGCCGTTTGTTTGCTTCGAAAACATGATTATCAGTTTCCCAAAGCAGATACGGAAACAGATGAGGGTGGTTATTTAGGTTACTTTGGCAATAAAATTGCAGGCTTACGGTAGAGATTTGCTTTTGTCTCTGTTTTGTGCTTAATTTTGAGGTCTACTTTTTCTGGGAATAGTGAAGAAACTTGTATCGGTTGGTCTTTTTGGGTTGCTCCTCTACCACACGCTGGCCTCTGTGCTGGTGGCTGTGGGGGCATGGTGGCAGGCTGAACACGACCTGTCGAAAGAGTTACTCGTTTACCGTTCTGTCGATAGCATCGTCGAATTTCAGATTCCGATGAACGACACCCAAAGGGCGGTTGCTCTGACCCGCACTACGTCCGAGGGCTTCACCTACAAAGGGCATTATTACGATGTTGTCAGCATGGAAGTGCGGGGCGACCGGCTTCACATTGCCGCCCTCGAAACCGAGAGCCGTTCGTTCTGGAGCAGCGATCTGCTCTCGTTCCTGAACGATCACGTGAGCGGAGCTACCAACTCCCGCCAGAAAGCCAGTCAGCTGCTGAAACTGCTGCTGAAGGAGTACTCACCCGTTCCGCGGGTTCGTTTTGAATTCTTACCTCCCAACTGGCACGATGCGATCCGGATTCCCGATCTGGTCTTCGTTATTACTTCCCGCGCGCTGCCTATCCATTCTCCCCCGCCCGAAAGCTGAGGTGCTTACGCTAGTATTGCTCACCGATGGCCAAGCGTCCCGTATGGGTTCGCTGTTGAGGCTGTATGCGTCAATTGCCTGAGCCAGTTTTACTGATTTCCCTGTTTTGTACCGGGTGGCTTTGATGGCTGAGTGTTCAGCTATAAAGCTCTGGTATAAATAACCTGTCTGACTGTCTTGCGCAGGTCGTGAAGCGCGGCTTTGCGATGCAGTGTATACGCAGACATACGACTGGGGTATAATCAGTGACTGGTTCGGCCTTCGACGTACGCCTGTCTGGCTATTGGCTAAGCCTGTTTTCCATTCTCCAATCTCAGCTATTCGTTTCTATGAAACCGATTTATACAATCGTGTTGGCAGTTGCCTGCACGCTATTTTCTACAACCCTTACCCGGGCGCAGGGCTGCGTGGCGGTTCGTCATATGAGCTGCGCGGCTCCGGCAGGTACCAACTCGGCCGATTTTTTTAAACAACGCACCGGCCACTGGCAGGTATCGGCCGGGTACCGCTTCTTCCGGTCGTACAAACACTTCGTGGGCGACGAGGAACAGAAGCAGCGCGTCGAACAGGGCACCGAGGTCATCAACGTATCGCATGCCCTCGACCTGGGCATCACCTACATGCCTGCGCTGCGGTGGTCGGTATCGGTGAACCTGCCGGTGCAGACCAACGATCGCTCCTCGCTCTACGAACATTATGGCAACGCCCTGACGGCTAACCCGGCTCAGAAACGCTTCGCTACGAGTTCGAAAGGCATTGGCGATCTGCGGCTGTCGGGTAGCTACTGGCTGGTGAACCCGGTCAGTCTGCCCAAAGCCAACATATCCATTGGGGTAGGGGTGAAGCTGCCGACCGGTAACTACCGGGCCACGGATAGTTTCCACAAGCTCAATAAAGAAGGACAGGATTATACCGTTACCCTGCCCGTTGACCAGTCGATTCAGCTCGGCGACGGGGGCGTGGGCGCCAGTGTCGAACTGCAGGGGTACTGGCAGCTGACAAAGGGGCTGACGGCCTATGGCAACGGGTTTTACCTGTTCAATCCCCGCGAAACCAACGGTGTTCGGCGCAATCCACTGGCTACGACCATCGACCTCGTTGCTGGCGAGTTCTCGGTAGCCGATCAGTTTGCCGCCCGTGTCGGGCTGAGTCAGTCGATTTCGGCCATACCCGGACTGGCCGTGATGCTGGGTGGGCGGGTTGAAGGCGTTCCCGCTATCGACGCGTTTGGCGGAAGCAGCGGCTTTCGGCGGCCGGGTTATATCGTATCCGTTGAGCCGGGTTTAGCCTATATGCGCCACAAAACGTCAGCCGCCCTCACGGTGCCGGTCGCGCTGTACCGCAACCGAATCAAAAGCTACGCCGACCGGCTCGACCCAACCGGCGTTCGGCATGGCGACGCGGCCTTTGCCGATTACCTGGTCTCGTTCACCGTATCCCGCTGGTTCTAAACTAGCTTAATAGCTTCCTGTATGAAACGAATTACCTACCTGATACTAGTCGCTTTGCTATCGTTGCTGAGCGCACCCATCTGGGCGCAGATGCCCCATGACGCTATTTACATGCCCCGGAAAACCGTCTGTATTGCCGGTATGTACGGACAAAGCACCTGGACCGAATACTGGGAAGGGACGCTTAAACGGGAAAACCTGAATATTGGTCGCCATACCACCCGTACGGCCGCCATCATGCCCGCCATTGGGGTTAGTAACCGGGTCAACCTGATTCTGAATCTGCCTTATATCTGGACCAGCACCAGCGCCGGAAACCTCATGGGGCAAAAGGGATTTCAGGACCTGTCGGCCTGGCTGAAGATTAAGGCTGTCGAGTACAAAGGCTTATCGGTCAACCCCATTATCGGTGGGTCGATACCGGTCGGTAACTACGTACCCGACTTTTTGCCGATGTCGATTGGTATGCAGGCCCGCAGCGTTACGGGACGGCTCCTGCTCAACTACACCCATCCGCATACGGGACTGTACGTAACGACGCATGGCTCGTATATCTGGCGAGGTACCATCCGGATCGACCGCGACGCTTACCAGGCCGACAACCGGGTGTACAATACCGATGAGGTCAGCGTGCCGAACGCCTATGATGCCGCTGTTCGGCTGGGGGTAGTACGCCGGGCCTGGCAGACAGAAGTGTTTGCCGAGCGGTTCGCTTGTGTCAATGGCGACAACATTCGCCGGAACGACATGCCTTTCCCAACCAACAAGATGCAGATGACACAGGTCGGCTGGTACGGTAAAATTCAGCCGCGCAACATCGGGGTGAACGCGCGGGTGGCTTACGTCACCGATGGCCTGAACGCTGGCCAAAGTACCAGCTACATGCTCGGTCTCCTTTTTCAGTTGAACGGTAAGTAATTAACAGTAAACATCATGAAATCTAGTACGCGTATTCTATTGATAGCCGGTCTGTCGGTGCTGGGACTGTCGTCTGTGCTGACCTCCTGCGATAAAACCATTGAAGAACCACAACGGGTGGCCTACACGCCTGCCGATGTTGATGCCAAAGCGGGTAGCTGGAAAACATACATCCTGACCGCGCCAACCGACGTTACCGTGGCGGCTCCGGCCTCTACCTCGTCGGCCGCCTATCTGGCCGAGCTGAATGATCTGAAAACCAAATCAGCCAGCCTGACCCGGCAGCAGCAGGAAGCGGTAGTATACTGGGGCGCCGGTGCGGTATACCGGTGGAACGAAATAGCCCGCGAACTCGCGGCCCGCTACAACGTGCCGCCCGCGTCGAACGCCGACGGTAAGTATCCCATTCCGGACGCAGCCAATCCGCTGGCCGATCCGAAATTTCCGTTTGCCAACCCGCCCTATACAGCCCGCGCCCTGGCGTACCTGAGCGTAGCCCAGTACGACGCGCTGGTAGCAGCCTGGCATTATAAATACGCCTTTAAACGGACAGCCCCTTCGAAGACAGACGCTTCGGTGCGGGTAGCCCTGCCGGTATCGGCGCTGCCTGCCTACCCGTCTGAAGACGCGGTTGTGGCGACGGCGTCCTATACTATTCTGAAGGCCATGTTTCCGGGCGAAGGGCCTTTTCTGGATGCCAAACTGGCCGAACACCGCGAGAGTCGGCTGTGGGCGGGCATGAACGTGCAGAGCGACCTGGCCGCTGGTGCTGACCTCGGCAGTCAGGTGGGTGCTAAGGTAATGGCCCGCGCCCGGACCGATGGCATGAGTGCGTCGAATAACCAGACCGTAACGGCTGCGATGATCGAAGCGGCCAAAGCACGGGGTCTGGCCGACGTATGGGTCAGCCAGGAGTCTCCGGCCCGGCCGCCGATGCTGCCCAACTACGGCGCTGTATCGCTCTGGAACTTTGACCGCGCTACGCTCGTGAAGCTACGGCCCGGTCCGGCTCCGCTGCCGGGCAGCGACCAGTTCAAGAAAGAACTGGCCGAGCTACAGGCTATCCAGAAAAACCAGACGCGTGAGCAGGCCCGCATCGCCAACTTCTGGGCCGACGGAGCCGGTAGCTATACTCCGCCCGGTCACTGGGCCCGCACCGCTGCCGATGCGGCCCACGAAGCACGCTTCAGTGAGATACGGATGGCCCGAACGCTGGCTCTGGTCAGTACGGCGCTTCAGGATGCGGGCGTGTGCTGCTGGGAAACCAAGTTCTATTATTACACCCCCCGCCCGCAGCAGTTTGGCGTGAAAACATCGGTAGGATTACCCAACTTCCCCAGCTATACCTCGGGCCACTCGACCTTTTCGGGGGCTGCGGCTGCGGTGCTTTCCTACGTGTTTCCGGAGCGAACCAACGAGTTCATGGCCAAAGCGCAGGAAGCCTCCGTGTCGCGTATTTATGGAATGATCCATTTTCGATCCGACTGTGAGTCGGGGCTGATCTGCGGGAAAAACATTGGCGCCTATGCCGTATCGCGCGGTAAGGCCGACGGGTCAGGTCTGTAGCCTATCGTATGGTTTACTGGCTTCGTCGACTGACGGGGTTAATTCCGGTGCCTGCTCTTCAGCCAGCCATCGGGATCAACCCCGTCAGTCATTTACACTACTGACACTTTACCGCCGAAGTGGGTAGGGTGGTAGCGCTGGCGACCTATTTTTGTGATCGGTGTTGGCCCTGCTGCCCACCCCATTTTTCTATGACTTGTACCTTTACCGCCCTGCTCCAGCGGTTCGAGCAGAAAGGCGAAAAAACCGGCTGGACCTATATCGAGATCCCCAACCACGTATCGGACGCCCTCAGCCCGGGGCAGCGAACCTCGTTTCGGGTGAAAGGCACACTCGACGCGCTGGTTATCAAATTCGTCGCCCTGCTGCCAATGGGGCAGGCTGGCGGTGCCGACAGCGCTTTTATCATGCCCGTCAACGCCGACATGCGACGCGGTATCCGCAAGGAAGAAGGTGCTACGGTACGGGTCGAACTGGCGCTGGATACCGACTCCATGCCGCTCTCGCCCGACCTGCTGGCTTGCCTGGACGATGAGCCAGCTGCCCTGGCGTTCTTCAATACCTTACCCAAAGGCCACCAGACTTATTTCAGCAACTGGATCGAGGACGCTAAAACTGTCGACACCAAAACCAAACGCATTGCCCAGGCCGTAACGGGCCTGTCGATGGGGTTGGGCTACGGCGAGATGGTCCGGTATTTCAAGAAGCTACGCAACGACTGATCAAGGGAGGTGCTTACCCCAGGTCTGTAGCGCATCAGCCGGCCACAAGGTCGGGAAAAACATGCGCTGCTGCTGCGCCGGTGGCAGGTAGGTTTGCCAGTTGGTGCCGCCCGTAGCCCGGATGTCGTCGGGGGCTTTCTGCAGGTATTGCACCGCCGACCGCAGGTGAGCCAGTTTCCAGCGGACGTTCACCCGCTGGTCGTACTCGCGCAGGGCCGACCGCAACTCGTCGGTGGCGTCGCCGGCCTGTTCCAGATCGAGCAGGCGCTGGTTCAGGTTTCTCGACTGATAGGCTTCGGCCAGCCGGATGAGCCGACCGCTGTATTGCTGATCGAACTGTTTTAGTGTCAGCGTCTTTTGCTGCGTAGCCAGTTCGGTGGCGCCCCGTTTCCAGTAGATAGCGTCGTACTGTTCGCTAAAGGTGGTAGCGTTGGCGGGTGGGTCCATCAGCAGGTTCCAGAACGTGGTCGATACAATCTCGATCTCGCGGAACTGGACCGACTGAAAGCCGCTTGAGGGGAGCAGGGCCATGCGGAACTTCAAAAACTGTTCGCGTTCCATACCCGTAATCATGACACCAAACGATTCTTCGAGCAGGCCGAAGTAGCGGTTGATGCGCTGGATGCGTGCCGTGAAAAAGTCGGCCGTCAGCGGGGCGGCATTGGCAATCTGCGCGATCTCGTGCAGGATCAGCTTAAAGTACAGTTCGGTAATCTGGTGGTAGGTCACGAAGATCAGCTCATCCGGATAGGCCGTTTTGGGGTTTTGCAGCGATAGCAGCGTGTCGAGGTGTATATAATCCCAATAGGTCAGGTAATCGGCCTGGAGGAGGCCTTCGAGGTAGGCGCTCATGTCCTGCCCCATGGCCGCAAATTTTTGCTCCAGCTGCGTGAGTTTATCGGATAAGGAATCGTGCATAGGGGTCGGATGAAGGATTGGTTTAGGCCACAAAGGTCGTCAGTCCCGAACTTCTTTGCGACGGTTGCGCCAACCTTTGCGTTCTTTGCAGTCAAAATTCTAACGTATGACTGTCGAAAACAAAACCATCATTCTGTCGGGGGCCTCGCGCGGTATTGGCCGGGCCACGGCGCTGCTGCTTGCTAAAAACGGCGCGAACGTAGTCGTAACCGCCCGCAATGCCGATGACCTGAAAACGCTGGAAGCCGAACATACCAATATTGTTGCCGTTGCCGGTGATGTAGCCAGCGAGGCCGACATGGCCGCCGTTGTACAAACTGCCCTCGACCGGTTCGGCCGGATCGATGTGGTGATCAACAACGCCGGGTACGGTGTCTTCAAAAACGTGGACGAGCTGACGGTTGAGGAGTGGGATGCGCTGATGGCTACCAACGTAAAAGGCACGTTCGTACTGACCAAAGCGGCTCTGCCTACGCTGAAGGCGCAGGGATCGGGCCATATCGTCATCGTAGCGTCCGATGTGGCCAAGCGAACGTTTGCGGGTGGATCGCTGTATACGGCCAGCAAGTACGCGCAGGAAGCGTTCATGGGCGCACTGCGGAAGGAAGTTCGTCCGTTTGGTATCAAAGTGTCAGGGGTTTATTCGGGCCTGGTCGATTCGCACTTCCACGCCAAAGGGCACGGTCACGAAACCTCGACCAACTGGCTCAAAAACGAAGACATGGCGGAGTCGATGCTGTTCATCATCAGCCGCCCCGCCCATGTCGTGATCGACGAGTTCATGGTTCACCCCCTGGAGCAGGAGTATTAGGTGACCGACCGTATCCGCTGGGGAGCGAGGTGGCATGCCGTTGGGTCGTGCCACCTCGCTCCGTTTATGGCGCTGATTCGTTAAAAAAACTTTCTGTTTTCCGGGAAAAATAAGCAGCTGAAGCATAGTTAGTTATGGCTCGATTTTGCTTTAGAATAGCAGCCGGGTCTGATCGGGTAAGCGCGAATTGTTGACAGAGGGTGTGAGGTTCCGGGTGGTCCGGGCGTTGTCTATACAAACCAATACGTCAGCAATGAGAGTTATTGCCGTTCTGCTTCTTACCTTTTTTTGTGGTCAACTTCAGGCGCAGTCAGCCTCCGGAAGGCCTCCGGTACGCCGGTATTTTGGCCTTCATTTCGATTTCCATGCCGGCTCCAACGATTCGCTGATTGGCCGAAACCTCTCCGAGAAAAAGATCGATTCACTATTGGCGGCCGTTAAGCCCGACTTTATCCAGGTCGATTGCAAGGGTCATCCCGGCATCAGTAGTTACCCATCGCGGGTGGCTACAGCTTCGGTAGCGCCCCGTATTGCTAACGACCCGCTGGCCTTCTACCGGGCCATCACTAAAAAGCACGGCGTGGGTCTGTATCTGCATTATTCGGGCGTATATGACGATGCCGCACTGGCCAAGTATCCCGGCTGGGCCGCCCGGAAAGCAGACGGCAGCACCGACCTGTCGAAAGCATCGGTCTATGGCCCCTACGCCGATTCGTTGCTGATTCCGCAGCTCCGCGAACTGGCCGACTATGGAGCCGATGGTGTCTGGGTCGATGGCGAGTGCTGGGCCACGGTACCCGACTATTCGCCCGCTGCGCTCGACCGGTTCCGGACCACAACGGGGCTGCAATCCGTTCCGCGCTCCAGCAATGATCCTGGCTACGACCTGTTTAAGAATATGGCCCGCGAGTCGTTTATCCAGTACATCGGCCATTACGTCGACGAAGTACACCGTCATCGGCCCACGTTCCAGATTGCTTCCAACTGGGCTTACTCATCCATGATGCCCGAGCCCATCACCACCAACGTCGATTACCTATCGGGCGATCTGACGCCGGGCAACAGCGTAAACTCGGCCGCCCTAGAAGGGCGTATCCTGGCCGCGCAGGGGCAGTTGTACAGGAAACCCTGGGATCTAATGTCGTGGGGATTCTGGTACGAATTTGGCCCGCCACGGCAGGGTGATCAGAAAACGGCCGTTCACCTCATGCAGGAAGCGGCCGAAGTGCTGTCGCTGGGGGGCGGGTTTCAGGCCTACTACCAGCAGCAGCGCGACGGCTCACTACCGCTGGGCGACCTGCCGGTTATGGCTGAACTGGGCCGGTTTGTCAGAGCCCGACAACCGTTCTGTCAGGGGAGCGTAGCCGTACCGCAGGTGGCGCTGCTGTATTCGAATACCACGGTCAGAGCCACCAGCCAGTCACTGTTTGGTGGCCAGACCCAGCGCATCAATGGCATACTGACGGCCCTGCTCGATGCACAGCTACCGGTAGAAATCCTGTCAGAGCATCATCTGCGCGGCCGTATGCAGCAGTACCCGGTCATTGTGCTGTCGCAGCAGGATTCGCTCGACCCGTCGTTTCGGAAAGAGCTGCTTACGTACGCAGAACAGGGCGGCCATCTGCTCATCATCGGCGCTACCAATACCCGTCAGTTTGCCGCTGAACTGGGCGTATTGCCAACGGGGTCGGTGCTGAACGGCCCCCGGCGGGTGGAGGCCAGCGGGCAGTCGGTCGTGCTGGCGGGTCCGTTTCTGCCCGTTCAGCTTACAGGCGCCCACACCCGGCCGGTGGCGCAGCTCCACAGCTCGGCAACGGCTGGGTCAGTAACTGGCGTAGCGGCTACCGAAACACCATTCGGGCAGGGGCGGATAACGGCCGTGTATGCCGACCTGAGCACCGATTACCGCACCCACCAGTCGACCAAACTGCGTGACTTTCTGGCGGGTCTGGCCCGGCCGCTGCTGCCGAACCCGATCGTGGAGGTGAGTGGGTCGCGCCTGGTTCATGTGGTACCCAGTCGGCATAACAATCGGCTGACAGTCAACCTGATCAATACCGGGGGTCGACATGCCGACCCCCGGGTATTTACGTACGATGAAGTGCCGCCCCTGACCAACCTGACCGTTCGGGTGCGGACCGACAAAAAGCCAAAGCGCATCGTACAGCAACCGGAAGGCCGGTCATTGCCGATGCGCTATGCCAATGGCGTGGCTACCGTAACGGTTCCGCAACTGACGCTACACTCCGTACTGGTTGTTGACTGACGGACACGCGTTACCTACTGGCTCCACTCGGTCGGGGTACGGTCCCAGCGGTGGCCTTTCAGGGCGTTTACCAGCTCGGCCGGTAAAGCCTGCCCGTCACTGACGCCCGTGTTGGCTTCTACGTTACGGAGCTGACGCATGCCGGGAATGGTGGTGTGCACATCGGGGTTGCTGAGAATGAACCGAAGTGCCATTTCTGGCATGGTCATGCCGGCCGGAATCAACGGCCGGAGGGCGTCGGCATGGTCAACGCTGCTGTTGAGGTTCTCGGGTACGAAATAGGTCGACCGCCAGTCGTCGGCGGGGAAGGTCGTTTCTTTCGTGAACGTACCCGTCAGCGTACCCTCATCGAACGGGACGCGGGCAATAACGCCGAGGTTCAGCTCGCGGCAGAGCGGGAAGAGATTGTCTTCGGGGTTCTGGTCAAAAATATTGTAAATAACCTGTACCGCGTCGATAAGGCCGGTGCGGAGGCTGTTGAGGCAGTTGTCGGGCTCCCAGCGGTTCACCGAAATGCCCCACGCCCGTACCTTGCCCTGCTGAGTCAGCTGCTCTACGGCCCGCTGCCATTCGTCCTGGTCGGCCCAGGCGTCTTCCCAGACGTGGAACTGCTGCAGGTCAATCGTTTCGACGCCCAGGTTTTTCAAACTCTTTTCGGTGTATTCGATGATGTGGCTGGCCGGGAAAACGTCTTCCAGGGCGTAGTCGGGTTTGGACGGCCATTTGAAGTTTTTGCCCGGAATTTTGGTGGCCACGTACAGTTGTTTGTCGCGGTTACGGGCCAGCAGGTCTTTCAGAATCTGTTCGCTCAGGCCGTTGCCGTAGGCCCAGGCCGTATCGAAGAAGTTACAGCCCCGTTCAACGGCGCGGTCGAGCGCCTGCTCGATCTGGGGGCGCTCGGAGCCGGTCCAGCCCGCCAGGCCCCACATGCCATAGCCGATTTCAGAAACTTGCCAGCCAGTGCGGCCGAATGTGCGATATTGCATACGATAGGATTGGTTTAGATACAGAGCGGTGCCGCAGTCTGGCGACGCTGGCTACCTGCAGATACTACGCTGTACAACTAAATACAGTAAAAATGTTTTGCTGACCGGGTCTACTTTCTTTGCCTTATGATGCGATACCTCTACCGCTTAGGTATGTGCCTTTTTGTTCTGTCAGGTTCCCTGAACGCCCGCGCTCAGGCGATTGTGATCGAAAATTTTTCGTCGGTTGACGTGGGCTGGAAAAACGCCTGGCGGTTTCGGGCTGGTGATAGTACAGGCTGGGCCAACCCGGCCTATGATCATGGACACTGGCAAAAAATCAGCCCCCGAATCCGTATTACAGAAAACACGAAGCTCTGGCAGGCGGGACATGGCTGGTTCCGCCGAATCATTCAGCTACAGCGGCCCGAAAAAGACGAACTGGTCATGACGTTCCGGCAGTTTGGCGCATCGGAGGTCTACCTGGATGGAAAGCAGCTGGCTACCCTGAAACCGGCCCTGTTCGATTCGGGTGGTTCACAGCGGTTGATTGCCTTCGTGCCGCTTCCGATCAGCGATACCAGTCGACATACGCTCGCGGTTCATTATACCTTTCGGCGCGACTCGATCATCGGCAACTCCGTGAACAAAATGCCGTTTCAGGTGTCATTCCAAACGGCTGACCGGGCCCCCGTCGAACTCATGAGCAACCAGGTTCAGTCGGCCGCTATGGAGTATTTGCTGGCGGGTATTTTTGGGGTACTCAGCCTGCTACACCTGCTGTTCTACCGGGCTAACCGATCCCAACGGGTCAACCTGGTGCTTGCCCTGACCATGCTGTCGTTCGCGCTGATTTTTCTGATCGATCAGATCAGTAGTCAGGTCGGTACGCTGACTCTCGACTCCGGGCTGCTGATGGGCTTCTGGGTCATGGTCAATCTGGCGCTCGGCTTGTTGCTGCTATCGGTCTATATCTACCTGGGCCGGCGGTTAGGAGTTGTTTTCTGGCTCATTATGGCTGTTCTGCTGTTTATGGTGGTCTATGGCTGTGTGTTGTACTCCGTTATCAATGGCAAGGCCTGGATTTCGTTCATCGTTGTGCTGATCGAATACACGCGGGTAAGCTGGCTGGCCCGGCGCCGAAACCCCGATCCGGATTCCCATCTGCCCTGGAAATCGCTGCGCTTTTCGCTGTTTTCACTGTTGGCCATCATCGGTATCAACATCGTGGCCCAGCTGCTGAACGGGTTGTCGGATACGGCACCGCCCTCGTTCTGGCTGGTATTGCCAACGGCCATTCTGGGGCTGATGATGATGTTTAGCATCCCGATAGGCCTGTCGTTTTCGCTCGTCAGCGACTATGCCCGTACGTACCAGGCCCTGCGGGAGCAGTTTGAGGCCGTTAGGCGTCTGTCAGCACAAACGCTGGCGCAGGAGCAGGAAAAGCAGTACCTGCTGGCCAATCAGAACCAACTGCTGGAGCAACAGGTAGCCGATCGGACGGCAGAGCTCAATCAGTCGCTGATTGAGCTTCGCGACACCCAGACGCAGCTGATTCAACGGGAGAAGCTGGCCAGTCTTGGTGAGTTGACGGCGGGTATTGCCCACGAAATCCAGAATCCACTCAACTTCGTGAAGAACTTCTCCGAAGTATCGGCCGAGCTGGTTACGGAGCTGGTGCAGGAAGCCCAGAGCCCCAACCGCGACCAGGCGCTGGAAGCCGAGCTGCTGGCCGACCTGACCCAAAATCTGCAAAAAATAACCCACCACGGCAACCGGGCCTCGTCGATCGTGAAGGGCATGCTTGAGCACAGCCGCAGCATTGCCGGTGAGAAACAGCTTACCGATCTGAACGCGCTGGCCAGCGAAACGTACAAGCTGGCCTACACGGGTTTCCAGACCCGGGTGCCGGCCTTCGAGGCCGCACTGGTCACGGATTTCGACTCGACCCTGGGGCTGGTGTCGGTGGTTTCGCAGGAGGTGGGGCGGGTGCTGCTCAATCTGTTCAGCAACGCTTTGTACGCGCTGCACAAACGGCAGCAAACGGCTGAACCGGGCTATCAGCCTACCCTACACATAACCACTCGCGGGTACGATGCCTGCATCTGCCTGCAAATTCGCGATAATGGAACCGGCATTCCGGACGAGGTGCTGCCCAAGCTGTTTCAACCATTTTTCACGACCAAGCCCACCGGCGAGGGCACCGGCCTGGGCCTGTCCCTAAGCTACGATATCATCACCAAAGGCTACGGCGGCACCATTACGGTGACCTCCGAAGAGGGGCAGTTTACCGAGTTTACCATCAGCCTGCCCCTAGGAACCCAATAACGCGGTGCCTTATACGCAATGCAGTACGTGCCCGCGCAGAGGAATTATCAGGGAAGAGGGATTGATTACAACAGATTGGCCCGCCTGCTACCGACGCTACGCTGTAAAGGCCCTACGGGCCGGGGTGCCGGATATTTGATTCCCTCGCTACCGACGCTGCGCTATAATGGCCCTGACGGGCCGGGGTGATCCGGAATGCGGTAGCCGAACGGGGCTACCGCTGGTACCCGATCGAACCTTGTGATCAGGGCGCTGATCCGTTGGACCGCTTCCCGTTCGGCCAGGTATACGGGCCGTTATTGAACGGGGTCTGGTCCCGGCTGAACCGATTGAGCAGGGGAGCGGTATGCCAGCTAAAGGCCCGTAGCGCGATTATTTTATCGTCTTTGAGCTGCCAGTAATGCAAAAACGGCAGGCTGACCGGTTCGCTATCGGGGATGAGAGTTCCGCTGAACAGGCCCGTTGTTACAACCGCGTTCGAGAGAGGGTCATGGTCCGGCATGAAGAATACCAGCGCGCTGAGCTCGATGCGCTCCCAGCGTTTGTACACCCTCGACATAAGGGTAAGGAATCCCCTCCGCCCGTGATACTCGCCACCGATCGACATGTAGTCGGGCATATACAGGACGATATCCTCGTCCAGTATCGGCAGGATTCGGCTCAGATTGCTGTCTGTAGCCACACTATAAACGACTTCGATAAGCTGCCTGGAGGTGGGCATAACGATCTGAAAAGGAAGGGCTTTATCCAGACCCTACATCAACCCAAGTGCCAACCTCTCCGGTTAGTAATTATATCTTACACAGACGGTGGTGGAGGAATAAATTATTCATTGTCAATTCATAACGCGCATAGCCTGTTTGGGTAGCTCCAGTAAGTTGAGCCGTCAGGTATGGAGAACTCCAGAATGTTTGGAGTTCTCCATACAGCCCGTAGCGGGTGCTCTGCCGACAGTCGGATACATCTAGCGATTATTTCCGGTAACGTGGCGCAGAGTTGTTATTTTTGATCTGATTAGCCGCGTATTTATAGCAGTGATGAGTAGATATGGACACAAAACGGCTGGCCTGGCCGGGGTTTTTCGGCGATAACGGCGCCGGGCCACGAACGGGAATAATTCTTGTTAGCCAGACGACAACGCGGTCTGTATTCGATATTCAGATAAAGCTCTTCAGACTATGCAATCATCCATCGGCCTTCCTCTTTCATCAACATCGTTCTGCAAACTATTGATTGTCGAAGATGAATACATCATTGCCAACGATCTGGAGCTCATTCTGCTACAGGCCGGCTATTCCATCATCGGTATTGCCGACTCGGTAGCCGAAGCCCTGGCCTTTATGGCGCAGGAGCAGCCCGATATCGTCCTGCTTGACATCTACCTGAAAGGCCACGAAACCGGCATCGACCTGGCCAAGCAGCTGGAGGAACGCGGCATTCCGTTTATTTATATATCGGCCAACGACAACCGGCGGGTGCTCGAAGCCGTAAAAGCCACTCAGCCCATTGGGTATATTGTTAAGCCATTTCGGGAGAAAGACATTCTAACTACGCTGGAGATCAGTCGGTACCGCCAGGCGCACAGTGCTGAACTAAGGCTTCGCGAAGAAAAGGCGCTTCAGATTGCGCTGACGGATGCGCTTTCGGAGCCGGTGAGCTGGGAACAGAAGCTGCTGAGCGCAGCCCGAGTATTTCAGCCGCACGTACCGTTCGATTTCCTGACCGTCAGCTACCAGAAAAACGGAACGGCGCACAGCTTCAATTTTTACCGGGTCGGGTTCGACGAATACCAGACCCTCAGCCTCGACGATCTGCGGCAGGTAACCAGCACAACCGTCGGCGAGCTGACCCAGGTACCGGCCGACTCAGTTGCCGACGGACCGGCGCGCTACAGCACCGATACCTTTGCCGCGTTGGGCAAACGGAATCGGCGGGTGCAGGCCCTGGCGGCTGCCTTTCGGCTGGAGTCGGCGCTGATCATGCCGCTGCAGCTGGGGCAGATCGACCGGTTCGTGATCACGTTCATGAGCCGTACTGCCGATGTCTACCAGTCGCGGCATAGTAACCTGCTCGAGCGGCTCGAACAGCCCATTGTGCTGATGCTGGAGCGCGTTTTTGCGTTCGAAGAAGTGGCCCGGCTCAGCGAACAGCTCAAACGGGAGAACACCTATCTGCAGGAAGAAGTAAAAACGCTGGTCAACTTCGAAGAAATCATCGGGCGCAGTCAACGGCTGCTGCAGGTGTTCGATCAGGTTACGCAGGTGGCCAATACCGACACTACGGTACTGATTCTGGGCGAGAGCGGCACCGGCAAGGAGCTCATTGCGCGGGCGCTGCACAACCTGTCGGCGCGGAAAGATAAAATTCTGGTCAAGATCAACTGCGCTGCGCTGCCGGCTACCCTCATCGAATCGGAGCTGTTTGGCCACGAAAAAGGCGCGTTTACGGGCGCCTTCGAGAAGCGGATCGGCAAGTTCGAACTGGCGCAGGGTGGCACCATCTTTCTGGACGAAATTGGTGAGATGCCGCTGGAGCTTCAGGCCAAGCTGCTGCGGGTGTTGCAGGAGAAAGAAATTGAACGCCTGGGCGGCAAAACGCCCATCCGAACCAACGTGCGGGTCATTGCCGCTACGAACCGGCAGCTGGAGAAAGAAGTAGCCGAAGGCCGCTTCCGGATGGACCTCTATTTTCGGCTGGCTACCTTCCCGATTACGCTGCCCTCGCTGCGCGAACGACCGGGCGATATACCCCTGCTGGCCCAGTTCTTCGCCCAGAAATCGGCTCGCAAACTGGGCAAACCCTACCACGGCATCAGCGATGCCGCACTGAACGAGCTGATCCGGCACAACTGGCCGGGTAATATCCGGGAGCTGGAAAACGTCATTGAGCAGGCCGTTATCATCAACGACGGCTACACACCACTTAGCCTGGGGCGGCCGCTGGTCAACAGTCTGCTGGCTATGAGCTGCCCGGTAGCCCGGGTGCCGTCTGCCAGCGATTATCCGGCTCAGGGGCAGTCCGCCATGTCGGCGCCCCGGGATTTACAGGATGTGAAACAGATTCAGCAGGATACCGAACGGGAGTACATCCTGTCGGTGCTGAAGCAAACCAACGGCCGTATCCGGGGAAGCGGGGGGGCGGCAGAACGGCTGAATCTGAAGCCCACAACGCTGGAATACCGGATGGAGAAACTGGGCATCCGGAAAGTGCTGGCCACCCAGTTTCCGACCTCTTCGTCGGGTGATCGCTAAGTCCGTTATGTCTTACTGCCGGTGCCATTCTGCTAAAAACATAACCCATGGCTGAGTCTGCTGCTATTTTTCGATTCATCAGGCAACTGCCCGGACCAGAACGGGGAGCGAGGCTGCTTTTGTGTGGCCTGGCGTTAGCGGCATTGGCGGCCCGGCCCGCCGATGCGCAGAACATTACCCGCAAAATGGCGAGCCAGCTGCTGGTTCAGCTCAACAACAGTGGGCCCGACACCAACCGGCTCCACGCGCTGATCGAGCTGGGTAAGTTTCAGGTGTATAAGGCGGGCGAGGTTACCCGCGACCTGGATAGTGCGATAACCTACCTGAAGCAGGCCAACGAGCTCAGCAACGCCCTGCATCGGGTAAACGACCAGCATGATGCTCAGAGCCTGCTGGTCGTTGCCTACATTGAACGGGGGAATGTAAAGCTGGGCAAGGCACTTTTTGCTAACCTGATCGACGATTGCCGCCGAACCAGCGACCTGCAAACCGAGGCCGAAGCTACGCTGCGTTTTGCGACCTGTACGCGGTACATCATCAAGAACTACCCGGAAACCTTTGCGTACTATCGACAGGCCGCTGCTTTGTACAAAAAGCTCGGTAATCAGCCGAAAGAAGTGCAGGTGATGGAGCAGGCAGCGTCGCTGCATATGGACTTTGGCGAACTCGACGTGGCCGAACAGGCCTTTACCGACGTACTCAGGCGCTATAAACAGCTGAAGTACCCCAAGCTGCATTATACCTACAACAGTCTGGCCAGCGTGAACCGGCTGAAAGGTAATTTCGACAAAGGGCTCTTTTATGCGCTCCAGTGTCTGGAAAGCATGAACCGGACCCAGGATACGCTGTCGGCGGCCGTTTTTTACGGTACGCTAGCGCAGATGTACATGGAGCTGGGGCATCAGAGCGAGAGTATCTACTGGTACAGGAAGAGCTTCGAGCAATGGCGTCAGGAAAAGCTGCCCAATTTCTCGCTGTACAACGCAGCCAGCCAGCTGGTGCGGGATCTGATTGCGCACCGGAAAACCTACGAAGCGCTGGGGCTGATCACCAATCTGGTTCAGGAGATTCCGACAATCAACAACATTCAGAACGGATGCGTGGCCCAGAGCTATGCCTACTGCTACGATGATCTGAAAAAATACGACCTGGCCGAACGCTACTACCTCCAGGCGGTGGCCCACTATAAAAAATCGGGCGGTGACTTCGAGATGTCGCAGAAGGTGCAGCAGGACGTCGGCAAGTTTTATCTGGCGCGCAACGATGTCAGAAAGGCCGGGTTTTATCTGCGAAAGGCGCTGTCGTATAATCCACAGAAAAACTCGCTCTCGACCGTCAAGGATATTCATTACATGCTCTTCAAGGTCGATTCTATCGAAGGTAACTACCTCTCGGCTATTGATCACTTCAGGCAGCACAAGGCGCTGAACGACAGTATTTTTACCGTTACCAAAACCCGGAAGCTGGCTGAGCTGGAAGTGAGGTATGCCACCGCCAAAAAAGTGCAGCAGATTCAGCAGCAGCAGAACGAGCTGGCCCGCGCCCAGACCACCCGCAACGGCATACTGTCCGGCACCGTTC
The DNA here is from genome assembly GCF_005870035.1 of Spirosoma lacussanchae. Classification (GTDB taxonomy): domain Bacteria; phylum Bacteroidota; class Bacteroidia; order Cytophagales; family Spirosomataceae; genus Spirosoma; species Spirosoma lacussanchae. The sequence goes on from NZ_SWJG01000001.1 coordinate 782,020, forward strand.
TGCTGCTCGGCCTGCTGGGACTCAGCTACAGCCAGTACCGGCTGAAACGGCGCAGCAACCAGCTGCTGGAAGCCAAACAGCTCGAAATCAACCGTAAAAACGAATCGCTGGAGCGGATTCTGGCCGAAAAGGAAATACTCATCCGGGACAAAGACAGCCTGCTCGATGAAAAAGAAGGTCTGCTGGACGAGAAAGAATGGATGATCAAGGAAATTCACCACCGGGTCAAGAACAACCTGCAGATCATCAGCAGCCTGCTTCATTCGCAGGGCGTTTACCTGAAAGATAAAGCCGCCCTGTCGGCCATCCGCGAAAGCCAGAACCGGGTACATGTGATGGCTCTCATTCATCAGAAGCTATACCAGTCCGAGCGGCTTTCCACGATCTCGATGAGGGCCTACATCGCCGATATTGTCGAGTACCTGCTGACGACCTTTGCGCGGCAGGATACGGTGCAGAAACAACTCGCCATCGCCCCGGTCGATCTGGATGTTACGCTGGCCGTTCCGCTGGGATTGATCATCAATGAGGTGATCACCAACTCGCTCAAATACGCCTTCCCGGGTCAGCAAAGTGGGCTCATCCGCATCGACTTCGTAGTGCTCGACAAAAAGACCTACCGGCTTGTCATGGCAGACGACGGGGTCGGCCTGCCCCCCGACCTGAACCCGAACCGGAGTCGTACGCTGGGCATGAGCCTGATTCGGGGGCTGAGCAAGCAGCTTGGCGGCAACCTCCAGATCAGCCAGGCCAACGGCGTACAGATCAGCCTGACCTTTGCGGAAGAAAAAATAGAGCAACAGCCAATAGTCGGCGTATGACCAATCGGTTCGGTCGATCCGGGCGGAGTGGTCAGACAGCATCAAAAGTGTCATGGGCGTAGGTAGGGTCGATCAGCCCCGACACCTGCACCCGCCTGCGGTAGGAGGTAGGGGTTGTCTGATACCGCTGTTTGAACAGTTTGTTGAGATGACAGATGTCGGTAAAGCCAAACTCGTCGGCAATCTGCGAAACGGTCATGTTGCTCAGCCGCAGCCGGGCTTCTACCAGCTGGAGCTTGTACCGGATAATGTACTGCTGAATCGACTCACCCGCCTGTTGCTTGAAGAGCGCGCTTAGGTGGCTCTGCGAATAATGAAAGACATCGGCCATCTTGTCGATGCGGAGCCGATCGGGCTGGGTAATATGATGACAGATATAAGCACCCATGCGCCGGATCAGCGATGGCGCGGCATTCTTCGGCGTCGGGAGCCGCATCGGATGCCGCGCCAGCTGACGGTCTATCAGACTGACAATCGTTTTCATCAGCGACTCCACAATGGGGTTGGCCAGCAAATGCCCGTGGTTGAGCTGTTCCGCCTGGACCATATCGACCAGCGCGCTCAGGTGCTGCTGTTCTGTCGTGTTGCTGACAATACTGCCAGCGAACGGCTGGCTGACCAGCTGGCTCTGCTCGCTTAGTTGCGGCCAGGCCTCCCGACCGCTTGCCGACAGGCGAGAGAGGTATAACTCCGTAAAGGAGAGTACGCAGAACGAGGTCGGCTGATCGATCAGGAAAGAGTGGTTGTCTACCGGGCCAAGAAAAAAAATATCGCCGGACCGGTAGGGAAACTGATTGCCGTTGATGCAGTGATAGCCATAGCCGGCCCGGATCAGGATCAGCTTGAACTGGCGCTGCGCACGACCGGCCAGCGGCCAGTGACTTGCCTCGAATCGCTGTACGTCGAGGAGCCCGTGTTGCGTATTTGGTTTCATAAAGCGAAGAGTTCGGAGGGGAGGTTGACCCGGCCAGTACGAACTACATTGCCAAGAAAATGCCAGTTTGAAAAATGGGGCTGTTTTTGGGGTAATCTGTTGGTTGTTAAGGATTTATTCTATTGTTAGTCTGGCAGCAACCTCCAGTTATTCTGGAGAGTCGCATTCTTTTTGGAGGCTCTCTCTGGAGGCTGCTGTCTCTTTTTGTAGTTATTCAGCGCAGATGGGACCGCAGCATCCAGGCTATTTTCTCGTGTTTTTCCATCAGTCCCGTAACGAAATCGCTCGTACCGGCATCGTGATGGGCTTCCTGAAATTCGTTGATCGTACCCCGAATAAACTCGATCAGGCTCTCGTGATCGGCCAGTAATTTTCTGATCAGGCTGCGGCTGTCATTGCCATCTTCGTCCTGCTCGGTCAGGTGGGTGAGTTGCAGGAAATTTTTCAGGGTAGCGGGAGCATAGTGGCCCAGTTGCCGGATGCGCTCGGCCACATCGTCGACCATGTCGGCCGATTGGGTGTAAAGCTCTTCAAAGTAACGGTGTACGGAGTGAAAGTCGATACCCTCCAGATTCCAGTGGGCATTGAGGGTTTTGGTGTAGAGTACAAATTCGTCGGCCAGCAGTATGGCCAGCTGATGCGCAACGACTTCGCGGTTTTCGGGCGAGATACCAATAGTTGTTTTCATAAGAATCTGGTTGTTGTCGTGGGGGAGACCAGGAATGGAATTTATCGGCTATGAAGCTTTTCGAGCAGGGTGGTTGATACCGCATCGGCCGAAGCGCCGTAGCCGGTAACCAGTATCCCTTTCAATCCCGACCGGGACTCGATGGCGTAGACGCTGGCTTCGTCGGCGGGGTCGGTATCGCCCTCGTAGCGGTAGATGTCGACGATCGTAAACTCATCGGCGCCAAAGGACGCCACCGGGCAGACCAGCCGGTCCTGCTCGAGTCGGAAATCGGTCGTGAACCCCTGTTTCTGTAAGGCAGCAACGGCCTCCGAAACGGTATCGTAATGGAGTTGTCCCATGGTGCGCGGGTGTTGATTAGAAAATTTGCGGTCGGCCAGATGCGGTCGGCTAGATGCGGTCGGCTAGATGCGATCGACCAGAAACGCAGCCACTTCGGCCAGGCGGTTAGCGAAGCCCCACTCGTTGTCGTACCAGGTGGCTACCGACAGCAGATTACCTTCTTTGGCGGTCAGGGGTAAATCAACGATTGAGGAGTGAGGATCGGCCACAATCCGCGACGAGGCCCATTCGCCATCCAGTACGTCGAGAACCCCCTTCAGTGGTCCCTCGGTAGCGGCCTGGCGAAACGCGTCGTTGACGTTCTGCACTGTACAGTCTTTTTCGGTAATGAGATTCAGCTCGGCAATGCTGCCTGTTCGGGTCGGAACGCGGTAGGCTTTGCCCGTAATTTTCAGATCGGACCAGATAAACTGCAACGCCCGGGCGGCTCCTGACGAAGAAGGAATGATATTCTCGGCTGCGGCCCAGGAGTCACGCCGGTCTTTCATCGGCTGATCGGTCAGCGACTGGGTGTTCGTGTACGAGTGTACCGTCGAAAACAGACCGTACTGAATGCCGAAACTCTCCCGGATTACCTTCACCACCGCAGCCAGGGCGTTGGTTGTACAACTGCCCATGCTGATGAGGTGATGGCGGGCCGGGTCGAATGTATCCAGATTAATTCCCTTGAGCAGGACGGCATCGCAGTCGGCCAGGGTCTTGCTGGGGGCGCTGATGAGTACGTAGCGGGCGCCCCGATCCAGGTGAACCTGGGCCCCGGCGCGGGTAGTAGCCCGACCCGTACAGTCAACGACCAGATCGACGCCCAGCGCGCCCCAGTTCGGTACTTCCTGCATTGAGTTGATGTAGGGCAGGCTGCGATCGCCGATCTGTAGCGTACCGGCCCGTCCGGTAACGGCTTCGGGCCAGCGCCCATAGTTGGTATCGACCGCAAACAGAGCTGCCAGCGTTGCTTCGTCGCGGATATCGGCCACGGCAACCGGCGTAAACAGGTCATGTTGCAGAGCTATACGCAGAAACTGTCGGCCAATGCGGCCAAATCCGTATAAGGCTATCGTGGCCATACGCAGTCAGGATTGGTGATTGATGAGTAAAGAGGCTGGGAAAAACAGGTCGACCAACCCTCAGGTGGTGGTCAGTACAGGCAGGGTCTTCTCGATGTGCACTCGTGAGGCTTCATATTGTTTCGGGAGCCGGAGCGACGAGCCGAGGGCCGACAGGGGTTCGTCGACAGTGAAGCCGGGATTGTCGGTGGCTATCTCGAACAGCACCCCGCCGGGCTCGCGGAAATAGAGCGAGAAAAAGTAGTCGCGGTCTATTTTGGGGGTGATCGACAGGCCCTGGCTCAAAATTTTATCGCGGAGCGCCATCTGAATAGCCTCGTTGGCCACCCGAAACGCAACGTGGTGATTAGTGCCGGCGGCATTGCGGCCTATGGGGCCTTTAGGTTCTTCGAGCAGATCGACAATCGACGCTGTGTCGATGGCGTCGGTACCGAATCGATAGCGATTGCCATCCTGCGCCTGTAGCTCATAGCCGAACAGGTCGGTCAGTATGCGTGCTGTGGCATCTACCGTTTGTAGTGTCAGGGTTATGCTGTGAAACCCCCGGGTTGCCATAGCCTGCTGAACGGCTTCGGTTTCCCAGGCGGGCCGACTGTCGGGATGCTCGATCAGGCTGATCGCCAGCCCGTCGGGGTCTTTGAAGGGTAGGTAGCGTGCTCCGAACCGTTCGGCCCGTTCGCCCGTAACGACGCCTGTTTCGCGGAACCGTTCGGCCCAGCTGTCGAGGCTCCCGACGGGTACCGAATAGCCGATTTCGGTGGCCATACCGACGCCGTTTTTACCCGGCCCGATGCCCTCCCACGGAAAGAACGTCAGGATGGTACCCGGTGTGCCTTCTTCGTTGCCGTAGTAAAAATGGTAGGTACCGGGATCGTCGAAGTTGACCGTTTTCTTGACCAGCCGCAGGCCCAGCACGCGGGTATAAAAGTCGTAGTTGCGTTGGGCGCTGTTGGCGATGGCCGTAATATGATGAAGACCTAAAATGCGATTATCCATACCTGTTCCGAGTAATGTCGATCGATGGTTGCCAATCGGGCAAACGGAAGTGCCTGACCCAAATGGATGAGACAAAGCTACCGGCGGGGCAGCCTGCGGAACTGGTACGAATTGACGGTTATCCGGTAAAAAAAGCGGTTTATCCCAAAGCAGACCCTGTTTTGCCGGGCCGAGGGTGCAGGTAAGGTTGCTGGTCAGACAGCCGCGTTGTTGCCACTATTCAGCCGTGGTATCTAAGGTTTCATAGGCTTACGAAACCGTTTCGACCATCTGGTTCGTCGCTTGTCCAGTCTGGGTAGACAGGTGGTGCTCCGTACTCTATTCGTTACCAATTTCGATGCCCAGTAGATGACCCGGCCTGTCCTGACCCGCAGGGATGAAAAGCAGATCGTGATAATTGACTGATGAGCCAGTTATGCCCGGCCATAGCCCAGTCGGAACTGATGCTAGTGCGTAGCCGGCAGCGTTTGTTTCGACTGGACAATAGTGGTCGAAACAGCCGACTGCCGTAGACGGGTTGCCCGTTTCAGCGGTTCTGGGGCGTCTTTGAAGTGCTCATACCGACCCAGCAGTTTTCCCAGCCGGTACGTAATGGGCATCAGAACATGCCTGACAAGCCAGGGAACCTCCAGCATGGCGTATTCGTCGGCATATCGGGTCAGCAGATAAGCCGCGTCGAAGGCTTCCGGGCGAGGGCTACCTGATTTCTTCTGAGCGGCAAAAAGGGCCGATAAAAAAAAGACAATCGAGTTGGCAGGCTTGAGCCAGGCACTACAGTGCAGTGGGTCGGTACCCGCGTTCCAGAATCGATGCGGTACACCGCGTTTGAACACGACAGTCTCACCTGCCTGCGCATACTGCTCTTTGTGGCCGGCCAGCTGGTAGCCTATGATTCCGCTAAGGACCGTAAAGCCTTCATCCTGTAGCCAGTGTACATGCATAGGTGGGCCAGAGCCCGGGGCTACGAAGTTCTCCCCAACCACGCGGTCGCCATCGGGTTCGGGAATGACCTGGTGAAAAATCAGCGTTTCGCCAGTACTGTTTTCAACGGAATGCGGGTAAGTAAATGACATGGTAGTAGTTAGTTCCGGGTTGTGTCAGTGCTGGCAAAAGTCCGTCGCGGTCCGGTTGCTGGCAACCGATGGTCGGCTGAAACGGAAAAAGAAGCGCTTAAAGTGAGGTTATTCTATATGGATACAAGATGATGTGTACAAAAACAGTGCCGGGTCTGAAACGGGGTAAGTTAAAGAGTCGTGAAGTACAGCCGCATACGGTTATACGGCTCCTCCAGCGGCATACCGACGGGGTCATGAGTGACATACAGACCGGTAAGGCTGGTAGCGTTGGCACAGAGGTGTTACCTTGCAACCAGAAAACATACAGCTACCAGGTACTGCGCAGGTAAAACAACCGGTATCCGGGGCTGTCGTCACCGATTCGCTATGCTTGTTCGCCTTGTCCGCATGACCTTTCGGGAAGATGCCCTGCTTGATTTTCAGGCTATCTTCGATCGGTCGAAACACCACATCCGGGCTTTTCCCGGCAACCGCCACCTCGAGCTCCTGCATGACCCTGACCATCCCGCGGTGCGTATGACCTACAGCCTCTGGGACTCTGCCGACGCCCTGGAGGCCTATCGGCAGAGCGCGCTGTTCCGCACGACCTGGGCTGCTACCAAAGTCCTCTTCGCCGAAAAAGCGCTGGCCTTTTCGGGCGAGAAGCTGGAAGTACTGCCCTGACGTACTGGGGTTAAGTAAAAATACTCACCCGCTGTACTTTTGAGAATAACCAGCAGTTTACCAGCAGTTTATTCGTATGGCGGGTCACTCTTATTCAAGAACCATTGCTTTTCTGGCGGTTGGCCTGTTGCTCCTGGTCAGGTCGGGACTGGCGCAGACAACCAGCCTGTCGGGGCGCGTAACCGATGCGGCTACCGGCAAGCCCCTGCCGTTTGCCAGTGTGTACCTGAACGCAACAACGCGCGGCACCACTACCGACGAGCAGGGGCGGTTCGACCTGCCGAATGTGCCCCTCGGTACCATTGAGGTCGTATCGTCGTTTCTGGGTTATCAAACGGCGCGGCAAACGTTGCGGCTCGATCAGGCCAGACCAGCTACCCTCGCCTTCGCGCTCACGCCCGACAGCCGGGTACTGGCCGACGTGACGGTGCGGGCCAACCGCAAGAACCGGACCTGGGAGCGGCAGTTTCGCCAGTTTAGGCGGCAGCTCCTGGGCGATCCGTTCGGCAGCCAGTGCCAGATTACCAACAGCTTCGTGCTGTCGTTTACGGAAGAAAAAGGACACCTGATCGCTACCGCTACCGCTCCGCTCATCATCGAGAATCAGGCCCTGGGCTACCGACTCTACTACGATCTTCAGCGCTTCGACGGAAGTCTGGTCAAGGTGTATTATGCCGGAGCAAGCCGCTTCGAGCCGTTGACCCCCGCCGACGACCGACAGGCCGAGCGTTACCACCGGAACCGGATGCAGGCTTATCTGGGGTCGCTGCGGCATCTGATGGCCAGCCTCATCAGCGGTACGCACGAACAGAACGACTTTCAGGTCTACTACGAAGACATTACCAAACCCATGGGCCCCATCAATGGGCAGCCGCTGCTGTACGAGGCCATACACAAATACAAACGGCTAACGCCCGTTACGGTGGCTACGCTGATTCAGCCCGGCAGGCTGCCGTTTGAACGGCGGCTCGAAACGGCCCGCCCGCTGGTCGTTTTCTATACGCGGGCTACCTCTACCTTTTCACCCTATCGCGATGCCCGCTACGCCTACTCGCAGCTGACCCTGCCCCAGGGATGGAGCCAGCTGGCGACCGATGGGCTGATCACCGTTCCCAACGGGCTGGAAGCCTCCGGATCGCTCGCCGACGATCGGTTGTCGACCCAGATGCCCGCCGACTGGAAACTAACCGGGCTGCCGGGCCAAACCCAGCCAGGCGATGAAGCGAGCCAGACTTTCATAACACAGGGGAAGCTGCTGCCACCTGATCAGCGACTGGAGCGGATTGCCGCCGATTTTACGAGTCATTATGGGCAGCTGGGCCCGACGGCCTATGCCCACATCGACAAGCCGTTTTACCTGACCGGTGACCGCCTTTGGTTCAGCGTCTACCTGCTCGACACGCCCACCCATCGGCGCCCGGCCGGCGAAACAGCCGCCCAGGCCGATTTGCTGACCCCTTCCGGACAACTCGTGCAGCACCAGTGGCTCCACGTAGCCGAGGGGCGGGGCGTGGGTAACTTCCGGCTGTCGGATACGCTGGGGTCGGGCCTGTACCGGCTGCGCGTTTATACTGACGAAGACGATAGGCAGTTTCGGCCCGCCTTCGAGCGTTCGGTCGCTATTTACAATGCGCTCGACCGCTCGGCCAGACCCGCCCGGGAAACCGCCATGGCAAAACAGGTTGTGGCCGAGCCCGCCAGAACCAATGGGCTGAGTCTGTCGGTCGATCTCAGCACCGATACCAGCCGACTCGCCATTACCATGGATGGGGGCGCGCAACAGCGGCCAGATTCGGTGTATCTCCTCATTCAGCAACGGGGACAGCTGGTCGATCAGCAGAAAGTGCTGCTACAGGCCGGTCGTGCGCAGCTGAGCATACCCGTTCTCCGGTTGCCGCCGGGGCTGGTTCAGCTGCGGCTGTATAACGATGTGGCCCGCCTGCAGGCCGAACGGCTGGTCGTTGTGCCGGATCGGTTGCCGCCCGTAGCCGTGACCATGACGACACCCAAAGCCCGCTACCAGCCCCGCGAGTCGGTTTCGCTCACCATTTCACTCAACGACGGTGGCCGGCCAGCCGTAGCCGCTTTATCCGTGTCGATCACCGACGCTGACCAGGTTCCGCCCGATACCGCTGCCGACGACCTGCCCACGCATCTGTTTCTTACCGGTGAGCTGAGCGAACCCATCCGGCTATCCAACGACTATCTGAAAACGAACCGGCCCGACCTGCACCAGCGGCTCAGCCAGCAGCTGGCGCGGCAACAATGGCGACGCATGGGGGGCATCCACGACGCCGGCTGGCTGGGTGGGGTGTCGATAATGGGACAGGTGCTGAATGCGGCCGGGTTGCCGATACCCGATGCGCAGCTGGTCGTGGCATCGACTAGTGCGGCCCAGTATTTTGTCAACTCGGTTGGAGCCGATCAGCAGGGGCGTTTCCGGCTGGCGGGGCTGGCCGTTAAAGATACTCTGCCGCTACTGGTGCAGTTTACCGACCGGCAGTTTAAAAGTCTGCCCGTTACCGATACCCGGCTGGTGCTACAGCGCCCCGGCATGATCTGGCCGCGAACCAGCGCCGATACGCTCGTCGACTGGGAACGGCTGTCGGCGGTGCTGGCTGCGGCCCGGCTCCGGCAGGAGGCCGATCCGGGGCAGTATCGGCAGAAAGCAGCCCGTCAGCTGGCCGAGGTGAACGTAAGCGCGCGGAAGCAGGCCGACCCCCGCGATGCGGTTCGGGGCATGAGCCTCCACGGAAAAGCCGACGCTACCGTTACGTTTTCGGGCAATACCACCCAGTTTTCGAACCTGTACGAGATGATGCGCGGCCAGGTGTCGGGGGTGTCGGTCATGCAGCTGGCATCCAGCGAGTCGTCCAATGGGTATGCCGTTACGATACGGGGTATCAACAGCCTGCAGAGCAGTACGGAACCGCTCTATCTGATGGACGGTATGCCCATTACCGGCGACCCATCCACAGCGCTGTTTGGCTTCAGTCCGAACGATATTGAACGGATTGAAGTACTGAAAAACGCGGGGTCGGTAGGGATGTACGGGGTTCGGGGCGGCAACGGGGTCATTGCGTTCTATTCCAAACGAAGCGCTTCGGAACCCAGCGGACCGGGTCGGCAAAAGACCGCGCAATCGCTCCAGCTGATCGGTTACCCGTCTGTGCCGCCGGCGTTTACCGTGCCGCGTTACGAGGCTGGTGTCGCACCCGCCGAAGGGAGCCCCGTTGACCGGCGGGATGTGCTCTACTGGAAACCCATTGCCCAGACCGACAGCAACGGGCAAACGCGCCTGCTGTTCCCGCTCTCGGATGTGGTTCGGACAGTTCGGGTAACGGTTCAGGGCATAACCCAGGACGGCCGGCCGGTAGCGGCCACGCAACTTATTCAGGTGCAGTAAGGTTAATTCGGGCTGGTTTCGGTTGCTGGGGTGGGCCGGGTTTGCCACGCCAGCCAGGCCACCAGCGCCAGGCAGATGGCGAACCAGCCGAACGGGAGCCGCAAATCGAGCAGCGACAACGCCCCGAAAACCACCGTCGTGCCAAAACTGGCCAGCCCCTGCAACGCCTGGTTGATCCCGAACACTTCGCCCCGGTCTTCGTCGGTCGTGCGCTGCGCCATCAGCCCTTCAATCAGGCCCTGAATGAGCGAAAGCGTCAGGCAGTCGATTGTGACGAGGATGTAGAGCCACAGGACCGAATCGCCGATAAAGCCGTAGCCAGCCAGGACCGGCGCGCCCAGCACGGCAAACCAGATAATGCCCCGGCGCTGGTTGATGCGGTCGGCGAAATAGGTGTAGAACACGTAGTTGATCCCCACGCTCAGGGCACCGAAATACATGAAGAAGTAAGAAATTCCCTTGGCATCGAGCTGGAGCGCCCCAAAGCTGGCAAAGGTTACGAAATAGAAGTAGTAGCCCGTACTCATGGTGAGCGCCAGCTGCATCAGCACCAGCCGCTTGAGGCCGGGGTACTTCCGGTCTTTCGCCGACAGCCGTGACCAGATGCGCCACACGTTGAGCGAGTTGATCAGTTCCGTTTTCAGAGCCTCGGTCGAAACCCCCGACGGGTTGGCGTGGGTTTCGCGCAGGGTATAGCTGAGCAGCATATTTACCGCCGACAGAACGACCGCCATGATGACCACCACCCGCGCCTGATCACCTTCAACCACGTCGAAGCTCGTCAGCAGCAGGCCCGACGCGGCCGGCCCGATTACGAACCCCAGCGACAGAATAGCTCCTTCGATGCCCAGATTCCGGAATAGCTCCTCTTTGGGCGAAATGTCGGTAATGGCCGAACGCACCGTAGCGTACATGCCGTTGGTCAGGCCGTCGCTGAACCGGTTGGCCAGTTGCGAGCCCAGGGTGATGGGAATTAGCAGACAGTCGGCCAGAAACGTACCCACGGCCGACACGATGAAGATCGGTCGGCGTCCGTAGCCGTCGGATAGTTTGCCCAGCAGCGGGGCCGAAAAGAGCTGCACGCCCAGAAAGAGCGCCGTACCGAGCGCCAGCCAGAGCTGCGGCTGCGGGCGTCCTTTCACAAACTCGGGCAGCACCGGCCCGATAGCCGACCCTACCACCACGTCGATGAAAATAATCGCGTAAATATGAATGAGTCGGCGGTCGCGCACGGGAGGTGGGGTAGACATGCTGCAAAGTTACCCTACCATTCGTTCATAGACCTCGTCAAATTCGCAATGGCGGCTCTGTTTGTAGTGCTCAGCGTGGTATCGGTCGAGTTTGTCCAGGATTTGAACCAGAATGGCCTTTTCGCCTTCGGTCAGCGAACTGTAGGCCACATCGGCCACTTTGTTCATGACGGGGAAGCATTCCTGAATCAGCGCTATCCCCTTCGGCGTGATGCGCAGCCGCTTGGACCGCCGATCCTGCTCATCGGGAAACTCTTCAATCAGTTCCATACGAATCAGCCGGTTGATGACGTCGATGCCCGAGGCAAATTCGGCCATCATCTCATAAATCACTTCGCTTTTCTTAGGCGTGCCCATCTGGATAACCACGAGCAGGTATATAGGGTCGTCGAGGCCTTTGATGGCCAGATCCTGCATAGCCTTTTTCGAGTAGAAATAAGCATACTTGGCCAGTCGTCCGACCAGCGCGCCCAGCCGTGCTTCGGGCCGGACAGGAACCATCGTCCAGTCTATATCGCCCGTCAGGCTGTTGGCCCAGTGCTGGTTAACCTCTCCGTTTTCGTTTATAACCGGCTCCGCGGCAGCCATGGACGGTTTGCTGGCCTGCTCGGTCAGGTAATGCAGGCAGAAGCCCGCCAGATCAGCATTCGGGGTGTTGGCGCTATAGGCCGCCCATTGGTTTACCAGCTCAACCAGATTCTGTTCTCCTCTATCCATTTTACTGTGCTTTCGTACAGATCAACGCGTTTTTTGGGGCAATTCATTACGAAACTAAAATTTTTTTTACGCAAGTCGTAACAATAGTTATGCTTTCGTAGTAATATTGCCGATGATATTGAGAAGAAGCTACGGAATAATAGTAAAATGATCGTTTTAGTAGACCCTATCATGCACTAACCCATATGATTGCAGAACTGAAAGGAGCTGGCAAAGAGTACAAAACCGGCGATCAGACTATTGTGGCGTTGCAGCCAGCCTCGCTCCGGCTCAACGAGGGCGAACTGCTGCTGATCATTGGGCCCTCCGGCTCGGGGAAAACGACGCTGTTGTCGCTGCTGGGTTGTGTCATATACCCCAGTTACGGCGATCTGTGGGTCGACGGGAAACATGTAAATCAGCTGAGTCAGAAGGCGCTGGCTATGTTGCGGCTCAACACCATTGGCTTCGTATTCCAGAATTTCAACCTGCTGGCCCCACTCACGGCCGAAGAGAACGTGATGATGCCGCTGCAGCTTCAGGGGGTGAACCGGGCCGAAGCCCGCGACCGTACCGAACAGGCGCTCCGAACAGTAGGCATGCTTGATCGCCGGCTCAACCTACCCCGCCAACTGTCGGGTGGGCAGCAGCAGCGTATTGCCATTGCCCGCGCGCTGGTAACCAACCCCAAGCTGGTCCTGTGTGATGAACCGACGGCCTCGCTCGACAAGGACTCGATTGGCGTTGTCATGCGCGAACTGCGGACGCTGGCCGACGGGGGTAAATCCGTAGCCGTCGTTACCCACGACCCGCGGCTGAAGCCCTACGCACACCGCATTGTGGAAGTAGACAATGGAATAGTTACCGAAACCGATATAAACACCGCCGTATGATAACGTTTGAGACCCGAATCCATACCGTACCCGGCCCCATGCAGGTGGTCGAGATTCCGGCCGACGTGGCCGAAGCCTGGCTGCCCGCAAACGGCAAACGCTGTCTGTACAAACTGTTCGACGGTGAGTCGTATCACGGCGGCTTCATGCACAATGGTCTTGGCGGCTATCAGCTGATCATCGGCAGGCAAGCCCGCAATGCGGCAGGCGTTTCGGCAGGAAGTGCGGTTACGATAACCTTGTCTCCCGATACCAGCCGGTATGGATGCGAGATGCCCGACGAACTGGCCGAAGTGCTGGCCACCGATTCCAAAGCGAACGACATCTTTCACGCACTGACGCCCGGCCGTCAGCGAAGTCTCATCTACCTGGTAACGGCGGTCAAATCGACAGACAAACGCATCGACCGATCGCTGAAAATTGCCGAAGCGTTGCACATAGGCCTTACCGATCCACGAAAAATTGTACCATCCAATCCATGAAAGCCCCCTACATACTACTTACTCTTTTGTTGCTGAATGCGTGTTCGGACAACAAGCAAAAGACAGCTGAACAGCAGGCCGATTCGGTCCGAACGGTACAGGCGCCGAAACGCATTGGCGAGGTGATGGGCGTAGCGGTTATCGAACCGGCCGCCCGCATCAGCCAGCTCTCGGCCGAAACGGGGGGCGTTGTCCAGCAGATTAACGTAACCATTGGCGAGCAGCTCCGGAAAGGGCAGGTGATCCTGACGATGGATAACGCCCTGGAGTCGGCCCAGCTGCGGCAGGCTGCGGTTAAGATCAATACCCAGCAGGACGCTGTCGAAACCGCCCGCCAGCAGGTGCAGACGCTGCGGGTTCAGCTTCAGAAAGCCGAAGCCGACCTGGTCCGTAGCGACAAGCTTTTTGCCGGTAACGCGCTGACCCGAAAAGAACTCGACGACGCCCGCTATGCGGTTCAAAACCTCCAGCAGCAGATTAGGGCCTCGGAAGCGCAGGTGAAGCAGGCCCAGGGCCGGATCGGCGAACTCCGCGCCGATATCCGTTATGCGTCAACCGTAGCGGGCCTGAAAACCGTGAAGGCGCCGGTCGACGGAACGCTGCTGAGCCTCGACGCCAAGGTGGGGCAGTTTCTGGCTACGAACCAGTCGATCGGTGATTTTGCGCCCGCCGGTCCGCTGGTAGCTCTGACCGAAATCGACGAATTGTTCGCGCTTCGGGTCAAGGTGGGGCAGAAAGCCTATATACGGCCCCAGGGTAGCAACGAGCGGCTTTCAACGGGAACGGTGGTGCTGGCGTCGCCTTACCTCCGTAAAAAATCGCTCTTTTCCGACAACGCATCGAACCTCGAAGACCGGCGCGTCCGCGAAGTGCGGGTACAGCTCGACAATCCGGCCAATGTAATTATCGGCGCGCGGGTCGAATGCATTATCCAGGTTGGTAACGGGCAGTAGGCCGTGCGGTTGCTTCTCCATCCTTATCTCTTTCTCATCATGTTTCGAACGGCATACAGATTCCTCAAATACGACAAGGCCAAGTCGATTGGAACCGTGGTTGGTATTACGCTGTCGGTGTTTCTGGTCGGTCAGCAGTCGGGGGTGTTCCTGTTCCTGACCAACTCGATCATCAACGTCGTGAACAGCAATAAGCAGTACATCTGGCTAGTGGACGAAAGTACCAGCGACGCCAACAAGACGGTACCGCTCGATGTTCGGATCGGTCGGCAGGTGGCCAGCATCGCCGGGGTCAGGCGGGTGCATGAAGTGGTGATCTCAGCGGGGTCCGTCAAGCGGCTCAACGGTAAAACCGCCGGACTATCGCTCATTGGCGTACAGGCCCCGACCTACGTGGGGCTATGGAACCTCGAACCGGGCGTGTCGCCCGCCCTGCTGCTCACCGATGGCGCGCTGTTTATGGATGTCTTTTCGGAGAACCTCGGCGACGTGAAAACCGGAGAAACATTCGAGTTTAACGGCAAGCGAGTCTATAAAGCGGGGCAGACCCGGGGTACTCAGGGTCTGGGGATCGATTACGCCTTTACCACGATTGAGCGGGCCCGGAGCCTGACCGGCTTCTCACCCAACAAGGTAAGTTTTTTCCTGGTCGAGGCCCAGCCTGACGCCGATCCGGCGGCTGTGGTCAGGCGCATCAACGGGTCGATAGCGGGTGTACGGGCCTGGACGGGCGACGCTTTTGCCGACAGTACCTTTACGCAGGCCGTGGTATCGGGAGGCTTTGCGGCTACGTTTGGTTTCCTGATCGTGTTCGCCATCATTGCGGGCTTCGTCATCATCGGTCTAACCCTATACTCGGCTGCGAACGAACGGATTCAGGACTATGGCACCCTCAAGGCCATCGGCGCGGCTAACGGCTACATAACCCGGCTTATTCTGCTCCAGGCGATGCTTATGGCCGTTATTGGCTACGCCATCGGGCGAATTTTTGTCGAAGGTTTCCGGCTGCTGCTTATGTCCATCGGCTCCAACTTCTCGTTCTCGGTCTGGCTCGAGGTTGGCTTCATCAGCATCACGCTCTTCATCGCCCTGGGCGGTAGCCTGTTCGCCATTCGACGTATCACCTCGCTGGAGCCTGCATCTGTATTCAGACGATAAGTTTCATTGAGTGACTGAATGATGCGTGTCCATGCACTCGATTATTCAATTGCTCTTCCTCACGAATGCTCATGAAATCTATGTTTATACTGATTGGGCTACTGGTACTCAATCACTCATTCGCTCAATCGCCCGCGAAGATTACGCTGCCCCAGGCGCTTCAACAGGCGCAGGTTAACCGGCTGGAGCTGGCAAACGAGCAGCTCCAGATCCAGCTTACGGAAAGTGACGAAGCCCGCCGACGGGCCCGCTGGCAGCCGCAGGTCAGCGCCAGCGGTGATTTTCGGTGGAACACGCAGATTCAGCAGAGTGTGATCAAGAATGCGCCGTTTGCCAATGGACAGGACCTGATCCTTCGTTTCGGAACCCGTGTCAATAACGTACTGAATATACAGGCCGAACAGAAAGTCTATGACGCTACGAGCCGTATCGATCGGCAAATCAATCAGTTGAACGGAGAGGGTCAGCAGGCCCTGCTCGAAAAAGTGCGGGTCGACGTACGCCAGCAGGTAACGGAAGCCTATTATCAGGCCGTATTCGATCGCGAAAAAATCCGGCTGTCGGAGCGGGCGCGGCTGCGGGCCCAGGGGTATCTCGACCAGGCTCGTACGCGGTTCGGGAGCGGCACCCTGCTCCAGACCGACCTCGACCGCTTTGCGCTCGACCTAAGCAATGCCGAACAGGCCTACCGCAACGACCAGCGCGACTACGCTCTGAGTCTGGAGACCCTTCGCTACCGGATCAACAGCAGCCAGGCCGTTGAGCCCGCCGATTCGCTGACGGCGCTGTTTACCTCGTTTCAGGCCCAGGAACCAGCTGGTGGAAACCGGGTGGAGCTAAAGCAGGAGGAGGCAAACCGGCAGGTAAACGAACTCAACCAGCGCCGGGAGCAGGCCCGGCTGGCACCGGTCGTGACGGCCTACGGTGCATACTTCGCGCAACAATTGGCCGATGCGTTTCAGCCCTTTGCGGCCGGTACATGGTTTCCGTATAACTTCGTAGGCGTTCGGGTTAGTGTTCCTGTTTTCGACGGTCGGCAAACGCGTATTAACCGACAGGATTACGTGCGCCGGGCGCAAATCAGCCAGAATACGCTGCAACGACTCCGGAATGATTTCGACTACGAGACCCGATCGGCTCAGAACACCCTGGTAAAAGCCCGCGAGAACCTCGACGAGAGTCGCAAAAATATCGTTCAGGCGCAGCAGATTGTAGCCATCGACCGGGTGCGTTTCGACGCGGGCACGCTGCTGCTGGCCGATTTCCGCAACAGCGAATACGCCCTGCAAACCGCCGAAAATAACTACCTCCGTGCCGTATACGACGTCCTGCGCGGCCAGCTACAGCTACGAAAAGCAACGGGAACCCTGTAGAGACGCGATCCCTCGCGTCTCCTGCGCGTCAGCAATTACACGTCTCTTACAAGACAGTACTATCAATAACCTTTACCAATTTGCTAAAGCAGACTGTTGCTGACGCCCAGAGACGCAAAGGATTGCGTCTCTACATGTACAGGTTCTCGAGGTTGTCGCGGTCCAGGTGCCAGGTCGAGGGGTTGGCTTCGATGTACTGGCGAATGCGATCCAGTTCGTCGGTGTTCCGGATGACCCGGTCGTAATAACGAGGTTGCCAATCGAAGGGAATCTTGTTTCGGGTGGCAAAGGTCTTGACGCCTGATTTAAAACCCCGGACTATGGAAGCCAGATTCTGGCGTTGTGGCCCGAACGTGTTCGGTTGCCAATCAGTGTAATCGGGTTTGCAGATCCACAAAACGCCGTGTACGTGATTCGGCATGAGCTGAAACGCATCCAGCAGTACGTAGGGGTGATAGTGGGTGATAGCCAGCCAACCCTCAATAACCCGCTGCCCCAGCAGCGTCGGTTCTACGACGCATTCGCCCGCTGGGTCAACCCTGACTTCGCCCAGGCAACAGGCTCTGTCGCGGGTGCAAACGGTGATGAAATACATACCGTTCGACCCATAATCGTAGCTGGCCAGGCGAGTTGACTCGATCCGGTATCGTCCGCCAAACAGATTTTCCTGCATCGTTTATAGCTACAGACGGTATCCGACAAATTGGGTAACGCCCTGGTAGAAACGCGATCGCCCGGCGGCCCGGCCCTTGCGTCTCACTCGCGTCAGCAACAATTTTGCGTCAGCAATATCAACATCCTTTACCGCGTGCTAACGGCAAGGGGTTGCTGACGCACAGGAGACGCAAGGGGTTGCTGACGCACAGGAGACGCAAGGGGTTGCTGACGCACAGGAGACGCAAGGGGTTGCTGACGCATAGGAGACGCAAGGGGTTGCGTCTCTACGGGAGGGGCAGGACGTAATACTGGCAGTCGAAAGACTGGCCGAACTCGTGGATGCGTTTCTGGTAGGTGGGCTGAAATCCGTGGCGCTCATAAAAACGCAGGAGGGCGGGGCGGGTGGCATCGGTTTCGAGCTGAATCTCGTGGATGTTGCGGGCCAGGCACTGCGACCGGCAAAAGTCCAGTATAGCCGCGAACAGATCCTGACCCGCAAACTGGCGTCGGATGGCCAGCTTATGAATGAAACCCGCCGTATGGTCGGGTACATCTGGGTAGTAGAGCGGGTCTTTCCATTGCAGGATAAACGTGGCCGCCGGTATTTGGTCGACGTAAAGAACGCAACAATTATCCCGTGTATACTCATCGACTAGGTTGTCTATAGTCAGCGTGTCTAACTGCCACATTTCCTGCCCCGTATCGATGATCCACTGGCCCACTTCGTGCAGGATGGCGAGAAAATCGTCAAGTCGGTCGTTGCGAAAGGTAATGGTCATAGTTGCAAGTTAACGGCACTTTTTGTTGGTTGCCATATGGTTGATTATAACTCCAGGGACTGGCTTCATGCCATCTTTTCGATGCATAGGGGCGATACGGCCCGGAAGCTGGGCCCTACACTCCTTGGTATGCTGGTGTACTGCAGCGCGGTAGCCTACTTTATCATCGAATATGTTCATCCCGGTCCCGAGTCCGATCTGAAGAACATAGCGATCATGCATTCGCTGCTGGGATTCGTGATCTCGACCCTGCTGGTGTTCCGTACCAACACCGCCTACGACCGCTGGTGGGAAGGGCGTAAGGCCTGGGGCAGCCTGACCAACAACTCGCGGAACCTGGCCATTAAACTAGCGCATATCCTGGCCGAGCATGCAGAAGACCGACTCTTTTTTAAGGTTATGATTCCGAACTACGCCTATGCGCTGAAGAACCACCTGCGTGGTGTGGCGCAACCCGCCGAGTGGGAAGCCTGCCCTGGCTTTGACCCGGCTACGGTCGACCCGAAGCGGCACCAGCCTAACCAGATCGCGACCCGGCTTTTCGGCAAAATGGACGAACTCTACCAGCGGGGTGTGTTACGCCCCGAACACCTGCTGGTGCTGAATGCCGAATTTCAGTCGTTTACCGACATCTGCGGTATCTGCGAACGAATTCATACGACGCCGATTCCGTACTCGTACTCCTCGTTCCTGAAGAAATTTGTCGCCTTATACTGCCTTACGCTTCCCATCGGCTACGTGCTGTCGCTGCATTACTGGGTCATCCCGGTCGTGCTAATCGTTTTTTACGTACTGACCAGTCTGGAACTGATCGCCGAAGAGATTGAAGACCCCTTTGGTACCGATGACAACGACCTGCCCACCGACCGGATGTCGGCCAATATTCGGCAGGCCGTTCGTGATTTGCTCTAAACAACAGCCCGGTCACTTGATCGATACCACTTCGCTCAGACTCGACACCCCGTTTTCGTTGAACGACTCGATCGCAAAGTAGTAGGGAACCCCTACGTTCAGCGCCCGCAGCTCGAAGGTGCCCGGCGCGTCGTTCCAGAACTGGTAGGTCTGGTAAAGTTTATCGGGGGCAATACCCCAGCGGATGTTGTAGCCGGTAGCGCCGGGCACTTTTTTCCAGCTCAGGTCGGCGTTGCGCTGGTCGGTCTGGCGTTTGGCCGTCAGGGTCGTTGGGGCGGGTGCTTTTCCCAGTCCGTTGCCAAATACCCGAAACGCGTTAATGCTCAGGTGCTTGCCGGCGGTATATACGTGCTCGTACCGTACGTAGCGCGCCCGAACCGGCTTGCCGTCTGCCCGGGCAGGAATCTCTACATAGGCGCAGGCGTGATCTTTTTTCGGCTCTTTGGTCAGATCAGCCACCACCTCGAACGTCTTCCCATCGGTCGAGGTCAGAATCCGGAACTGGGTGTAGACCGTCGAGTCAGAGTCGAAAATGGCGAGTTTGTAGTCGAAATAGTTGACCTGTACGGCCCGGATGTCATGCTCCGCTCCGAGGTCGGTTGTCAGCGTTTCGCCCGCGCGGTTGTGGCCGGCCACCCAGAACGTGCGGGGATTTTCGTCGGCTACGCGATCAACGCTGACCGTATCGGCCGGACCGGTAGCGAGCGTAGACGAGGCCGTAACGGGTTTTTTGTAATTGAGCAGCATCCAGCCCGTAAACAGGTCTTCGCGACCTGGCCCCGATCGGGTATCCAGTTTTTTAGTGGGCAGGAAGTGCGGGTAGTCGCCGAAGCGGGTATCGGCATAGAGCTGATCGTCCTTGTCGAAGCCCGCCGGATTCATCACGATCCGGCGTTCCATGCCCCAGTTGACCCCAATCCAGGTAGTTCCGGTATTCCAGTAGTTGCCATACACATCCTGAAAGGTGTTTCCGTGCCCACAGCCCGTGGCGAACCCCCCCGGTTTGTAGGCAATGGGGTTATACGGCGCGTACTCGAATGGGCCCAGCGGACTTTTACCTACGTAAGTACCGTTGCCGTAGACGTTGTATTCGGTGCCGGGAGCGCCGTATTGTAAGTAGTATTTACCGTTGTGTTTGGTCATCCAGGCCCCTTCAACGAAGGGCTTGAACGGGTCGGAGTGGTTCGGACCAAAGCGTTCCCAGCCGTGTTTGTACGGGTCGAGCCAAAGCATCGCCTTGTAGGCCTCGGCCGGGTTGTTTCCGGCGTAGGTCAGGTTGCGGCTCTTGTCCAACTCGGCGCCGAAGAGCGGATAAACGTTCGAGGATCCCCAGTACATATACCACTTGTCGGTATCCTCGTCATGGAAAAGAGCCGGGTCCCAGGGACCGATGTCTTTGGGCAGGCGTGGTAACCAGCGGTTGTAGAATTTTAGCTTCCCTTTCTCGGGCTCGGTCGAAATAAAGATGGGCCGCTGCTCGAAGGTGCTTTGGAACAGATAAAGCGTATCGCGTACCGACAGCGCTGCGGGCGCGCACATATCTTCCATCGGCCACTTGTCGGGAACCACGTATTGCCAGTTCGAGAGATCTTTAGAGTGCCACCAGCCGCCCTGAATCGTGACAAACAGGTAGTATTCGCCCTTGTGGTTGATGATGACCGGATCAGCGCCCGAGCGGTACGATATTCGTTCGTTCAGCTGTTCGAAATTGTACCGGTAGCTGATATCCATTGGATTACAGTAGGTACGCGCCGATGAGCCAACGGGCCGGCTGGCTGGCAACTGGGCTACCGACGGGCCCAGACTGACTATCACGATAAGCAGACATAAGAAAAGAGTACGCATACGGCCAGGGTTGTTTTAGGGCGTTAAAGATAGACGTCCTGCTGATAGCGTCAAACGGTTATTCCGACGGGTATCGTATTATTGCAGTAGCAATAGGGTAGTCTACAGTAGTCCCATCAATAGAGTTTTATGCTGGCTCAAACGCCCCAACCTCCTTATTACGCCGTCATTTTCAGCTCGCTCCGGACCAGCGAGACCGACGGATACGGCGATACAGCAACTCGTATGGTTGAGTTAGCTCACGAACAGCCGGGTTTCCTGGGTGTCGAGTCGGCCCGGCAGGGGGTAGGCATCACGGTCTCGTACTGGGATAGCCTGGATGCAATTCGTCAGTGGAAGCAGCATGCCGAACACCGCCTGGCCCAGCAGCAGGGTCGCCAGCGCTGGTATGAATCCTTCACGGTTCGGATTTGCCGGGTAGAACAGGCGTATGCATTCGATCGTCTATGAACCTTTTTTGTGTAACACTGTTACGGGATAAATATGTCACGGAAAGCGGAGTACCAGGAGTCGCTAAAACAGGATATTCTTCATCAAACGTTAACATTGGCCAGCGAGGAAGGGTGGCCGGGGGTTTCGACGCGGAAGATTGCGGATCGGCTTCAGACCAGTACCACGGCTATTTACCATTATTTTGGCGGTAAAGATGCTATTCTGGCCGAGTTGCAGCGGGAAGGATTTCGCCAGTTGGCTGCTGCTCAGGAAGCGGCTCTGGTTACCCGTGACGGAAAACCAAAGAAACAGCTGAAAGCCGTGTCGCTGGCCATGTTACGGTTTGCGAAGGAGAACCCGGAGCGGTACGCTTTGATGTTCAATCTCAACGGGGCTGTTTGCCATGGTGATGCGTCAGAAGAAGCGTTGGTGATCATGCGGCAGGTTCAGTCGGTCGTAGAGCAGCTTACCGCCGATAACGTAGAGTCAGTACTCATGCACTGGTTTGCCATGATGCAGGGCTTTGTGGCCCTGGCTCTGCACGATTGCCACGCTGATCGATTTGAACAGCTTGTCGACGAGGCCGTGAGCCGATTTATAAAAGGTTTGTAGCCTTTTATTTTTTGCCTAATTTAAAACAGTGTTATGAAAAATATCGATGATATAGAATAGTTGTAGTGGAGCTCTGACCCCTGACTACCCTTGCGTCGATAGTCGGTTGCCCTTGTACCAGAATATCCAAATCCAGTATCCATCTCAAACCAGTCTGTCCTATGGAATCTCAAGTAAATCTCTCTATTCGTGTACGAAAAGTTCTGTATCCGGCCCTGGCAGCTGGCCTGGTTGCGGCTGCGATCAACGCAGTTCTGTTCTGGGTTGGCTCGGCAACGGGAGCTGTTCCGGCTGATCTGATTATTCCGAATGCCGGGCAGCCGCTTACCATCGTGCCGGTCATTATCAGCTCTATACTACCGGCTTTGGTGGCCGGACTCGTCTTTTTTCTGCTGATTCGGTTTACCCGAAACCCGCTCCGGATTTTTAACTGGGTAGCTGCTATCGTTCTGATCCTGTCGTTTTCCTCGCCGTTCACGATCCCCAACGTGCCGGCTGGTATGGCAGTCGTACTGGAGCTGATGCATGTCGTTGTGGCCGGGTCAGTACTAATTGCGTTCAATAAATACGTAAAACAGTAGATCGCGTTGCCCGGCTACAGCCCTATACCATTGGCGACCTGCTGTTCCAGAAATTCAAGGAGCGGACGTTCGAACGGCGCAATGGCCTTGTAGGTCAGCATATCGCGGGGCGTTGTGCGAAGGGTGTTGAGCATCCGTCGGGCCCGATCGTATCGAAACGCTTCGCGGGCGAGCAGATTCTGGTAGGTATGAATACCGAACAGGATGGCTCCCGAGCGGGGCAGTCTCGTAAATGTCTGCCGCTCTACCCGGATAAACAGCTGATCGCCAATGGTATCGGCCGCCATATCGGGCGCGCGCTGGCTGAGGTCGTCGTTGTAAGACGCCGAATACCGGGTCGAGAGATCCAGCTGGTCGGTAATCTTGAAATTCCAGCTGGCCCGCCAGACGGGGCGGTGGGTTGGGATGCGTTCCAGGAGTTTCTGAGCCGCCTGCAAGGTTGGTTGTACCGCGTCCGGGGCGGGTTTGTGAATACCCAGAAACGTTTGTCCGAACTTATCATCGAGGCACCAGCCGTTCGGGAAACAGAGCTGACCCGCTACCAGCGCGGCCCCTTCTTCGGCGCTCAGAATCAGCAGGTCTTCCTGTACCTGACGGCCTACCCAGTCGAGGGGGGCCAGCGGCAGCGTGTCGGGCTGACCAAAGGTGAAGTGCTGGTCTTCGTTCAGGAGGTAGTTTTGCCAGTGCCAGTCCGGGCCGTTTTGCGTGAGGGAGAAGTGATTCGGGTAATGCGTGGCGGCCTCGGTCAGGAGTCGTTCCAGCACATCCCACTGCGCCGGCTCGGTACCGGGCCGCGCCTGAAAGTAATACTGATGATCCTGGGTGAGTAGCACTCGTTTTCGGGCAATTTCGGTTGGGTAGTGTTCATCTACTTCAACCAGGGTTTCGTCGGGTCGCAGGAGAGCCGTACCCATACGATGGTCAAATTCATTGCCGAAAGGAAAGTAAGGTAGCATATACTCAGCCAGTTGGTCCGATAGGCTAAACTAACTGACTGACATCTCTTTCCCTATACTATATGGCAAATGGCCTATTTTTTAGAAATAAATACTACTAATCCATGAATTAGCCATATTTTATTAGGATGTCTACGCTTCGATTAGCTTAGTTGGTTCTTCCGCTGCGTCGGACGGTAGCCGGGACGCGGGTTTTTGGCCGGACTGATGGATCGAGAAATTTGGTAGTGTCTCGCTTTAAATTATGATTAGCTATGCTATTTTTGAAAAGTTGTAGATAACTGATAGAGACCTGTTAACATTACGGGACTTATACAACAATAAAATAGGTTACTTTGCATGGGATAATGTAAATTAAATATCAATGATAAAGTATGTATTTCTAGTCTGGGTTTGCCTGTTGAAATTTACAAGTGTATCAGCCCAGGAACGTTTTGTTAATAAAGCCTACAGTTTTTCAATGCTCAAACCAGCGGATTGGATAGAACGACAAAATACGGAGTTCATCAATAACATTAAACGCTATGAAATAGGTAGTAAAACACTTAACGATATCATCAAACAAAATCAAAACTCAGTAGCTCTAACCTCTTATTACAAGTACAATCCCCAAGCTCATGCCGGGCTAATTCCAACTATCAATGTCTTAGTAAGGCAAAACCCGATTAAGAACTTTGATGATTTCATGTCCGTAATTACGCAGAGCGCAAATGGAATGAAGCAGATTTTCAAAGACATGGAGTACATCAAAAGACCTGAAGAAAAGGTAATAGACGGTGTTAAATCTGTCTATTTTGTCACCAAGTTTACTATGAAATTGGCTGATGGTACTCCAATCAAGGTAAGAAATAGAAATTATGCTATACCAAGAGAAGGGCATTTTTTTCAGATAAACTTCATTGATGGATCTGACTCTGAAGACTGTAGTATTGAGTATGACAAATTAGAAAAGTCGATTAAGCTGAAGGATATTCAGTAAGGAGGAAATTGGATAATTCTTAGATAGGAATCTATTTAATACACACTTAACTTCAATGTTTATTCTCTTTACATATTGTTATTTATAACACTTGTTCGAATAAAAGACAATTTACAAACTATCTGATCAATTGCACTTTGAGTAGAAAAGAGATTGAAATTTAAATCGAGACACTACCAGAAATTTAGATTTGTTTTTGAACGCGGACGTGTGGTCGCTTGGTTAGGAGGGCAAACGTCTTTTGTATGCGTGCCATTCAATTTGCTCAGACCGGCGGACCAGACGTATTGACACTGGTCGATCTGCCGACACCGACACCTGGTCCCGGCGAAGCGCTGATCCGGCTGACGGCTATTGGGATCAACTACATCGATACCTACCACCGCACGGGTCTGTATCCGGTGCCGCTACCCTATGTACCCGGTTCGGAAGGGGCGGGGGTGATCGAGGCCGTCGGCGAAGGCGTAACGGACTTGTCGGTCGGGCAGCGGGTGGCCTACAGCATGGGCCCCGGTTCGTATGCCGAATATGTGGTCGTTCCGGCCGATAGGCTCGTTCCCGTACCGGATGAGATTACCGATCAGCAGGCCGCGGCTGTGCTCCTGCAGGGCATGACGGCGCATTACCTGGCCTTTACGACCTACCCGATCCGGCCGGGCGATACGGTGCTGGTACATGCGGGTGCCGGGGGCGTTGGCCTGTTGCTGACCCAGATTGCCCGGATGCGGGGCGCCCGCGTCATCACGACCGTATCGACTGAAGAAAAAGCCGAACTCTCGCGCCAGAACGGAGCCGACGAAGTTATCTTATATACCCAGACCGACTTCACTGCCGAAGTACGTCGGTTAACGGGCGGGCAGGGCGTTCATGTGGTCTACGACTCGGTCGGGAAATCGACTTTTGAAGGCAGCCTCGATAGTTTACGACCGCTGGGTACCATGGTATCGTTCGGGAACGCCAGCGGGGCCGTGCCACCGTTTGCGCCCGCTATCCTGAATACAAAAGGGTCGCTGATGTTTACCCGTCCCGCGCTGGGCCATTATATTCTTACCCGCGCGGCCCTGCTCGAACGGGCTACTGCCGTGCTGAACTGGGTGCGTTCGGGCCAGCTGAACGTACGTATTCAGCCACCCTACGCCCTGGCCGATGCCGCGCAGGCGCACCGAGATCTGGAGGGACGAGGCACCACCGGAAAGCTGCTGCTGCTGCCGTAAGGTTACAACCAACGGGCTCACCGGGTATGGCCAGACGGGTTGAAACCGGGGCGCTTGATGAGCCAAAACCAATTGTTTTAACTAATTAGAAAAGCCAATGATTGCTCAGGAAACGAAAATGCAGGTAGAGATCTGGTCAGATGTGATGTGCCCGTTCTGCTACATCGGCAAGCGGAAATTTGAAGCGGCCCTGGACCAGTTTGCTGATCGGGATTCGGTAGAAGTTGTCTGGAAAAGTTTTCAGCTCGACCCCGATCAGCCGACGCTTCCCGACAAAACGATTTACGAATACCTGGCCGAACGCAAGGGGATGTCGGTCGCGCAGGCCCGCCAAATGACGGCCCACGTCACCGACGTAGCCAGCCAGGTTGGGCTTACCTTCCACTTCGATCAATCAGTTACGGCCAACTCGTTCGATGCGCACCGATTGCTGCACCTGGCCAAACAGCATGGCCGTCAGAACGAAGCCGAAGAGCGGCTATTTGCGGCTTATTTCACCGAGGGACGGAACATTGCCGATCGGTCTACCCTAATCGAGTTAGGCCAGACCATCGGCCTTGATCCCGCCGAGGTGCGTTCAGTTCTGGAAAGCGACCAGCACACCGATGCCGTTCGGCACGACATCTACGAAGCCCGGCAGTTTGGCGTGCAGGGCGTGCCGTTTTTTGTCTTCGACCGGAAGTATGCCGTGTCGGGCGCGCAGCCAAGTCAAACGTTTCTGGAGGCTATCAAAACCTCTTTTGGCGAGTGGAAACGGGAAGCGGGCGCGTCGGCCCTGGAGGTGGCGCAGGGCCAGACCTGCACACCCGATGGCGAATGTCAGTAAATCGATTGGTTATTTGCGTTGGTTGTGAACGCTTTAACCCCGGCAGGTTCGGGTATTTGATGGCACAAACATCGTGCATCAGCAGGTAATCGGGTCGTGACCGGGACTGGCAATGGCTTCGGTTTCCAGTGTAGCGTGGCTGATGTTCTGATGCAGCAGCCGATGCCGGGCCTCTTCTTTCAGGGTAACGATCTGTATATCGTTGAGGTCCGGTTCCAGAACCAGATGGGCGGTGAGGGCGTTTTCGGTCGTGCTCATCGCCCATACGTGTACATGATGAACCGCATTGATACCCGGCACCGTCTGTAGGTCGCGAACCACCTCGGCCAGATCGATCCCTGCCGGTACCCCGTCCAGCGAGAGTCGCAGACTTTCGGTCAGTAGACGCCAGGTCGAGAGCAGAATGACCCCGGCTACGCTAATACCAATGACTGGATCGAGCCAGACCCAGCCCGTATAGCTGATCAGTACCCCCGCCACCACGACCCCCGCCGATACCAGCGCGTCGGCCAGCAGGTGCAGGTAAGCCCCCCGAACGTTCAGATCGTGATCTTTATCCCGAAAAAATAACAGCGCCGATACCGTATTGACCACAATGCCGACGCCCGCCACCCAGGCGACCGGTCCGCCCGCCACCGGTTCGGGCCGATAGAAACGGCCAATACTCTCCCAGAGAATAGCACCGATCGTTACGAGCAGAATGACGGCGTTACCGAGCGATGCCAGCACCGTACTTTTCCGGAACCCGTAAGTGAAGTTGGTCGAGGTGCGCACCCGCGCCAGCCGAAACGCCAGCAGCGAGAGCAGTAACCCGGCTACGTCGCTGAGGTTATGACCCGCATCGGCAATGAGCGCTACCGAGTTATAATAAACCCCCAGGCTAAATTCAACAATGACATAGACGGTATTGAGCACTGCGCCGACAATCAGCGCCCGGTTCACGTGCGTCAGCGTAACCGGCCCGTGCGAATGCCCCGCATGGCTATGATCATGCGCTGGCCCGTGAGCGTGTGTGTGTGGCATACCGAAATAACCACTTCAGATCGGGAATAGTCAA
Source organism: Spirosoma lacussanchae (assembly GCF_005870035.1). Taxonomy (GTDB): domain Bacteria; phylum Bacteroidota; class Bacteroidia; order Cytophagales; family Spirosomataceae; genus Spirosoma; species Spirosoma lacussanchae. Next base: position 809,665 of record NZ_SWJG01000001.1, read on the forward strand.
AATTATTTATGCAACGTTGTTGCATTTAAGGAGTTCAACATTACTTTTGCCTGACTATGAGCACGACAAAAGAAATACAGGGAGCTGTCAGCCAGCCAATACGGGCCGATCAGCGGTTGCCGGTCACGGTACTGAGCGGCTTTCTGGGAGCGGGAAAAACTACGTTGCTGAACCACGTTTTGCGCAATAAGCAGGGATTGCGGGTGGCAGTCATCGTGAACGACATGAGCGAGATCAACGTTGATGCCGAGCTGGTCAGGCAGGAGGGCGGACTGTCGCGTACGGAAGAGAAGCTGGTCGAGCTATCGAACGGCTGTATTTGCTGCACACTGCGCGAAGACCTCATCGTTGAGGTTGAAAAGCTGGCCCGCGAAGGCCGGTTCGATTACCTGATCATCGAATCGTCGGGTATTTCGGAGCCGCTGCCGGTGGCTCAGACGTTTACTTTCCAGTCGGCCGATGGGGACACGGGTGGGGTAGACCTGTCTCGGTTCGCGCGGCTCGATACGCTGGTTACGGTGGTCGATGCGCTCAACTTCCCCAAGGATTTCGGCAGTATCGACACGGTACATAGCCGGGCGCTCAACGAAGACGCCAGCGACACGCGTACCATCGTGAACCTGCTGACCGATCAGATTGAATTTGCCGATGTGCTGGTTCTAAACAAAACGGACCTGCTCAGCCGGCAGCAAACCGGTGAGCTGAAAGCCATACTGCGTACGCTCAATCCCGGAGCCAGGCTGGTCGAGAGTCAGTTCAGTCGCGTCGATCTGACCGAGGTGCTCAACACCCGCCGTTTCGATTTCGACGTCGTTTCGCAGTCGGCCGGCTGGATTCAGGAGTTGCAGAACCAGCAGGCCGGAAAAGCACACAAGCCTGAAACCGAGGAGTACGGCATTTCATCGTTCGTGTTTCGCGACCGGCGGCCATTTCATCCCGCCCGCTTCTGGAACTATCTGAGTGAAAATTTTCCGGCCGGTATTCTTCGTAGCAAGGGACTATTCTGGCTGGCGTCGCGCCCGGCCGACGCGCTGAATTTCAGTCAGGCCGGGGGCAGTCTGCGGGCCGAAGCGGCTGGCGTCTGGTGGGCCTCAATGCCGTTTCAGCAGCGGGTGCGTTACGGGTCGTTTCTGGACAATCAGCCGCAGATCGAAGCACGCTGGCACAAGCGGTTTGGCGATCGGCAAAACGAGCTGGTCATTATAGGGCAGGATCTGGACCAGCCGCAGATTACCGCCGAGCTAAACGACTGCCTCTGTACCGAACTGGAGTTGAAACATATGGAATCGGGTGGCGCTTTCCGCGATCCGTTCCCGGTCTGGGAATAAGCCGGTGAGGAACGGATAGCGGTACCGGCTCGGCATTCTCGTTGCGGGTGGGTGAGTGGCTGAAGGCTTCACAGATGATTGGGTACTTTTTGATAGTCAAGCACTCCCCACCCGCCAGAATACCTGATTATTTGTAGGACACAATTCGCACCGGACCCAGCAGACCCGAGGGTTCGGCCGACCAGCGGCTGGCATCGAAGGGTCGATACCGAATGTCGACGATGTTGATATCGTGGAATTTCTTCCAGCCGGGTTGCTGCCGGTCGTATAGACGCATGTAGTTGGCCGACAGGTTGGTTACGTCGATGTCGAGTCGGTTGCGGCCCTGCTGCAGCTGCCCGGCCGGTATGGTCAGTCGAAACGGTAAGCACCAGGCCGTACCGAGTGGCTTGCCGTTGAGCCGGACGGCGGCTACCTCGCGTACCGAACCCAGGTCCAGTTCATAAACAGCCGCCGGGTCTATACGGGCCGCCAGGTCGAACGTGGTTTCGTACCGAACGGTGCCCCAGAAGTAACCGGCCGAATCGGCCAGGGTTGTCCAGGAGGTCAGCTCTGGAATCTGTCGGCTGAGGTTGAGCGTTGGCTGGCCGGTCATAAACGTCAGTTGCCAGGGCCCACCGATCGGCAGCGCGACCGACTGACCGGGCCCGACCGACGCAACGGTTGGCGACCGATCGGGCCGGGGGGCGGCTGGCGATACGGTCAGAAAGCACGACTGCCCCGGTTCCAGCCGGAGCCAGACCGAGCGGGTCGACGGCGAACGCCGGTCGGGCAGGGTAGTATACTGATTCGTCAGCGGGTCGTAGCGACTGACCGGGCCGCCCGGAGCCGCCAGGGTTATCCAGCCGGCCCGAAACTGATTTCCCAGATTTGTTATAAAATACTGAACACTGTCGCCCTGCCGCTTGCGGATGAATGACAAGCCCCGGTTGGCCCAGGCTTCGCGCCGAATACCGATGGTGTTGAGTGTGGCCAGCACGTCCCGGCTGATCGAAACGACCGGTAGCCGACGCAGGCCTGCGCCCAGCTGACGGAGGGTCTGTGAGCGCGCCTGATGCTGATAGAAACCGGGTACCTGCTCGGGTAAGCCACCCTCAAAGATGATCCGAACGCCCTGTCGGGCCAGCCGGTCGAGCTGGGCCATTGTTGTTTCGGGCAGGTACGTACAGCGCGGAATAACAACCACACGGTAGCTGGCGTTGCCCGCCAGAATACGGCCCTGCCGGTTGGTTTTCAGGGTGCTCAGCAGCTGATCCGATACGTAGTCGAAGGCATAGCCACGCTGGCGCAGGCTGTCGCACAACTGCCCGAAGGGCAGGGGCAGCAGCCAGCGGTCAACGTGGTGAACCTCGAGCATATGCAGCCCCCCAGCTGATCGGGCGCGGGTAGCCCACAGGTCGTGCATGGGGAAATAAACCAGCAGGTCGTTATCAGGGCGCGATGCCTGCAGGCGGCTCTGACAGCGGTCGATGTACTGATTCAGCAACGGAAGCTGTGGCCAGAAGTGCGACGACGGTCCGTAGTTGGTCGACGCATAAAACAACCAGCCCGGCCAGGAGAGGCCCGGCCAGGAGAGGCCTGGCCAGGATTGGTCCGGCCCGGAAAGGCCCGGCCCGGAAAGGCTGGCGGGTGAATAGGTGGTGCCGTGGTAAAAAATATGGTTGATGCCAGCCGTAAACAACTCATCGACCTGCGGCTTGATCTGCGACAGACTCACCTTGAAATGGTCGGCCAGCCAGGTGCCGGTTTCGGAGCTGACGAGCGGTTTGCCGGTCAGGTTGGCGGCCGACGACGCAAATTTCATGGCCAGCGGGTGGGGCGTTCCGAACCGATCGATTTCGTAGTTCTCGTCAACCCGGAGCCCCGGAATCGGGAAGCGGCTACTCCCGAACGATTCGGTTTCCGGAATACTGGCCAGCGCGTAGAGATCGATCAGGTTACCCGGCGACCCGTGGGCCTGGTAGCGCGTCTGGTACCCTCGCTGCGTCGCCCAGCGGGTCCAGGTGCCGACCGACGCATCGCGCAGCAGCTCGGCTAGTGTTTGCTGATAATCCTGCCGGACGCGTCCGCCATCGGTACTGGTGCTGTCGAGGAAGGCCGTCAGCTGGCTGCTGAGATCGTAGCCCCGGCGCTGGCGGAATTCAGTGGGGAAATCGGTTGTCCAGTTGGCCCCGTAGGCTTCGTACGAATCGTTATACACGGCGCGGGGCTGGGTTGGCAGGGTCGCCAGGGTAGAATCGAACCGGCGCAGGTACTGCTGCATGGCTGATTGACTGAACGGATCGAGAACGGGTCCCTCGCCCCCTGGCGCGGCCCGCTTAACCTGCTGCCGGGTGGGCTTACTAACCAGCTGCCCTGCCTGCAGCTGCCATTGCCGGGCCGCCATGTCGGGCATTACATTCGGGCCACCGAAGGGCCAGCCGGTTCCGGTTGTCAGGTCAACCCCCAGGCCCTGCCGGTTGGCTTCGCGGACGGTATGCGCAAAAACGCGTAGCCAGCGCGGACTCAGAAACGGAATCGACTGCGCTTCGTAGCCTCGTACGCCATAGATCGGGATGATATGAACACCCCCCAGTCCAGCTTTGGCAAACTCGTCGAGTTGCCACGAAATATCAGCTTCGTTGACGGCGCTACCCATCCACCACCAGTACGTCCAGGGTCGGGTTGTGGAGGGACGTACGGACTGGGCCAGCGTTGGTAAGTGCAGGAAGGCCAGCCACAGGTAAGTCAGGATCCGCAGGAAGTGGGTGAGAAATTTCATTACCAGGTTCAAGACTAGGTACAACTGAAAATACTCAACAACTGTTGACGGAGACAGCCGGAAATTCTATTTTTAAAAGATTTGTTTCATCGTTTTATATCGGCTTGTACCTTTGCGCTGGTCATGAAAAATGCGCTGATCTACCTGCTGCTTGTTGCTACGCTGCTGCCTTCGGTCAGCCAGTGGGGTGTCATTGCGTATTACCATGCCAACAAAGACTACATTGCCCGTGTTCTGTGCGAAAACCGCGACAAGCCTCAGCTTCACTGCGATGGCAAATGCTTTCTGGCCAAACGGCTGAAGGCGTCGCAGGAGCGGCAGGATAAAGAAACGACGGAGCGCGTGCAGAATCTGCCCACACTGCAGTTGTTCTGGAATGACGTAATTTCGTTCCGGTTCGCGCCAGTGCTGACGGATATTCAGGCCGACTCTCGTTTCGGTTATACGCTGGGTACGTACATGATTAGCCTGGCTCCTCTCTTCCATCCCCCCCGCCTTGTAGGCTGATTTTCTCCGGGTAATGAAAAGGTTTTCAGATGTATACGTCGCTGAATGAGCGGTATCCTATATCTGTACCCTTTCCTGCCCCCCTGGGCTAGCTGCCCGTACTTACCAGGTCATAGTTTGCCGCTGATCGTTTGAGCTGGCAATCTGGCTTCTGGTCTGTTTCCATTTACTTTTTCTTTATTACAACATCTTGTTTACCAATGATTAACAAATCATTTACTCAGGTGCTGGGCACCCTGTTGGTGGTTGGCGTTTTGATGGTTTCGTGCTCCAAAGAAAGCGTAGATGCCATCGATCCCAATGTTAAGAACAGTGTTACATTCGAATTCGAAAACCGGGTCGGCGATCAGAAACTGGTGCTGAACACACCTGCCTATAAAAACGCTTCGGGAGAGACCTTTGCCGTTACCAGGCTCAACTATTTTGTCAGCAACATCACGCTGAAGAACGAAAACGGTACGGTGCTGAAATTCCCCAATCAGTACTTTCTGGTAAAACAAACCGATCCCAACTCGCAGAAAATCACGCTAAAGGATGTTCCGTCCGGTAATTATACCGAACTCTCGTACATGATTGGGGTCGATAGCCTGAAGAGCATTTCGCCCGTGGCCGAACGCACTGGTGTGCTCGATCCAACCAGCTATGGCGACGACGGTATGTACTGGTCGTGGAACTCGGGGTACATCTTCATGAAACTGGAAGGGACATCTACCGCGATTCCGACAACCACCAGCCCCGGTCAGGCATTTGCCATTCACGTGGGCGGCTACGGCGGAGGCTGGAATGGGGCGGCCAAAACGGCCAACAACCTGCGTACGGTCACCGTACCGATGCCTGCTCCCGCTACGGTACGCAGCAATATTGCGCCTGTTGTACATGTGTTTACCGATGCACTGAAAATCTTCGATGGCTCGACCAGGATCAGCCTGGCCAAAACAGCTGCGATTCACAGCCCGGCGGTTGCTGGTCCGGTAGCTGACAACTACAAGACCATGTTTCAGGTCGATCACGTCCATAACGAAAAACAGTAATGCCGAAGCCCCGGCCTGCGCAGGCCGGGGCTTCACAACGGTTCCGTAAGTATGTCAAAAAGCCTATTTGTGCTGAGCGCGCTGACGGTTGGTTGTCTGTGGCTGGCCGCTTGTCAGACAACCGAGACCGATGCTCAACCCGACGTTCTGTTTAAGCAGCCGGCCAACTTTCCGCAACCAGTATATGCACTGGACCAGAATCAGCCTACCAGCGCGGGCTTTAAGCTGGGACGTGCGTTGTTTTACGATACCATGCTCTCGCGCGACGGTTCAATTGCCTGTGCCGAGTGCCACAACCAGGCTTATGCGTTCACCCATCATCAGCACGATGTTAGTCATGGGATTGACAATCGGGTGGGAACCCGCAACTCGCAGCCCATCCAGAACCTGGCCTGGAGTACCAGTTTTTTCTGGGATGGTGGCGTACATGATCTGGATTTGGTACCGATTGCACCCATCGAGAACCCGGTCGAGATGGATGAGCGATCGACAAACGTTATCAATAAACTTCGCAAGAGTACCAAATATCCGGCCATGTTTAAAGCTGCTTTTGGTACGGACGAAATAAATGGCCCCCGGTTTCTGCAGGCCCTGTCGCAGTTTATGCTTACGCTGGTGTCGGGTAATTCCCGATACGATAAATGGGTGCGGAAGGAGCCAGGTGGTACGCTCACCAGCGATGAGCAGGCGGGCCTAACGACGTTTCGGGCCAAATGCAGCGGTTGCCATGCTGGTGAACTGTTCACCGACAACAGCTTCCGCAACAACGGTCTATTTATTCAGGGTAGCAAAGACCTGGGCCGAGCCCACGTAACCGAACTGCCGCAGGACCGTTACACGTTTAAAGTGCCCAGCCTACGAAATGTAGAGAAAACGCTGCCGTATATGCACGATGGCCGCTTTTACTCGCTCGAAGCGGTGCTCGATCATTACGCCGAAAATGTGCAGCTGACCGAAAACCTCGATCCACTCCTGCAAAAAAATAGCCGCCCGGGAATCGCCTTATCGGCCGATGAAAAGCGGCAGATTATCGCGTTTCTGAAAACACTGACCGACGACCAGTTTCTGCGGGATTCGCGCTTCGTTGAACCCTAAAAGTAGACAGTTATGAAACAATGTGTGCTTGTTTTTTTGGTCGTTTGCCTCGCTTCTCCTGTGCTGGCCTGCGATTTGTGTGGTTGCAGCAACAGCGGTTCTTTCTTTGGTATTCTGCCACAGGGACACCGGGGGTTTGCTGGGGTTCGTTATCGCTACGGCTCCTACAACTCGCACCTGACCAGCCTCAATCTGAGCAGCCGTGAGACGTTCCGCACCACCGAGCTGTGGGGGCGCTTTTATCCGCTGAAACGGGTGCAGGTGCTGGCGTTTGTACCGTATCAGTTTAACGAACAAACCCTGCTCAAGACCGGACAGACCATTCCGTTGCGGGGCCTGGGCGATGTGTCGGCGCTGGTGCAGTATAATCTGCTGAACACGTTTATGGACAACGACAAAAATTACCTTGTCAACCACAACCTGCTGGTAGGTGGTGGCGTTAAACTGCCCACAGGCCGCTATCAATACGACGAAAACAGCCTGACCGAAGTGGCCAATGCCAACTTCCAGCTCGGTACGGGCAGTACGGACTGGATGGCCAGTGCCATTTATACAGCCCGCTACAAAAACTGGGGTGCCAACGCCGATGTTACCTACCGGCTCACCGGGACCAATTCAATGGGTTACGAGTTCGGTAACCGACTCACAACCAGTTTATCTTTGTTTTATCTGGCAGGGGGAGACAATCGATCCATTATGCCTAATGTGGGGCTTTTTGTGGAGCAGGCCGGTCATGATACCAGCAAGGGTATTGTAAATAAACAAACCGGCGGCTACGCAACTCACCTGAGTCTGGGGACAGAAGTTTATTTAAAAAAGGTTTCGATTGGGGTCAGCTACCGGCACCCTGTTGCCCAGAACCTGTCGGAAGGCGAATTGCGGGCGAACGACCAGTTGAGTACGCACGTAACGTTTTTGTTTTAACCGCCCAGGCTGCCTGTCCGGTAGCGCTGCCGGTGAGAAATGCCGGGCTGCTGGCTTATGAGCAGAAAAGGGCAGGGTAAAAATTGGGTAGATCGCCGTTAAATTGATCCTGAATGGGTCAAATCTGGCTACACAACGGGTAGGTAAATTAGAATGAATGGGCTCAAACAAGCCTGAATCAAGTATCAACAGTAAACACCCGGAAACTACCGGGCAAACCCCTTCACATATGCGACTCATACACCTGATCTGGATCGGTACTTTGCTGACCACAGCTGCCTGTCAGCCGGCCCAAAAAAGCGATGACCACGCCGGCCATGCCGATCATGCTCATTCGTCCGAAACAGCCGCTGCTGGTCCGGTGGCAAAAAAAGAACAGGAAATCCTTGCCGTTCATGACAGCCTGATGGCTGAGATGAGTGACCTGATGCGGCTGAAAAAGGCGGTTTCGGCCAAAGCCGCAGCGCCGGCTGCCAGCAGGCAGGGCACCGAAATCAGCCGACGGCTCGGCGAGGCCGACGATGCGATGATGACCTGGATGAACCAGTACAACGGCGACACGCTCGGTAAACTCGACCAGACGAAAGCACTCGACTACCTGAGCGATCAGCAAAACAAAGTCAACCAGGTACGCGATCAGATGCGCCGGAGTATGGCCGACGCCAACGCCTTCCTGGGCAAGCAACCGTAAAAACAGGCGCGGTTATGTGGTCATAACCGCGCCTGTACTCCTAAAAAAGCCTGAACCGGACTAACGATTTTACGGAACAGTTCGTTACTCTTTTACCATAAACCAATGACCCGATGTTCCGACGACTGCCGCCCATTGTTCAGTTCATCTACGTCAGCATGATCGGTATCTGTCTGGGAACAGCAGCTGGGCTGGTGAATGAATTTCTCCAGCAGCCATTCAGCGTAACCAATGCCGTTGTGTGGCTCTTTCTGTTGCTGGTCAGCGCGGGTATTGTAACGCTCATCACCCTATATAGTCGGAACCGACTTAACTAATTGATGACACTATGTACCGTTCACTTCTGTATGTATTTCTTACCGGCCTGGGCCTGACGGCTGGCTTACTGGCCTGCGATACGCCCGACCCCGAAGCGGTTACGGGTACGTTCGTGATTCAGCTGGATAACGTGGCGGGTAACCAGAACCTCCAGCTCAACACGGGTACCTACCGCAACGCGCTGGGTGAGTCGTTTACGCCAACGGCGTTCAATTACTTCGTCAGCAACATCCGGCTGATACGGACCAACGGCGCTGACTACGTGGTGCCGCAGGACAGCAGCTACTTTCTGGTACGGGAAACCGACCCGGCCAGCCAGCGGATCACCCTCAAAAATGTGCCCTACGGCGATTACAAAGGGGTTTCGTTCGTACTGGGTGTCGATAGCCTGCGGAGTACCATGGACATCAGCCGCCGAACGGGCGCGCTAGATCCCGGCAGCGATCATACCGGCGCGAACGGGATGTACTGGTCCTGGAATTCGGGCTATATCTTCATGAAGCTGGAAGGCACCTCGCCCAGCGCCCCCGTCGATGCTACGGGCAGCAACACCTTTCGGTACCACATCGGGTTCTTCGGTGGGCGCGATACCCGCACCATCAACAACCTGAAAACGATACCGGTCCTGTTCGGTACCGACGTGGCGCAGGTCGATGCGGAGAAGGTGCCAACGGTGCTGCTGCAGGCCGATGTGCTCAAAATCTTTGATGGACCAACCCTGCTCAGTATAAAGGCCAATCCGGAAGTGATGATATCGCCTTTTTCGAGCAGCATTGCGAACAACTACGCACAAATGTTCGCTTACCGGGGTAAAACAACGGCTACGTTAAACTAAGACTATGCAGCGCTGGCAAATTTTCGGAGTATGGATCAGTATCGTCCTGTTCGGGGCGGTGGTGTCGTGCCAGCCGGGCGGGTCCGACCCTACTACCGATCCGGAACCAACTGGGCCCAAACCCATTGAATACCAGACCACACCCTACCCCTGGAAAAAGCCGGCCAACTTCCCCGAACCAACCTACGCGTTCGCCAAAAATCCGCTGACGCTGGAGGGCGTCGCCCTGGGCCGGGCTTTATTCTATGACGATATGCTGTCGGTGAACGGGACGGTCAGCTGCGCGTTCTGCCACCAGCAGGGGGCTGCTTTTGCCCATACCGACCACGCCCTGAGCCACGGCATCAACGACAAAATTGGCACCCGGAACAACCTGGGGCTACAGAACATGGCGTTCTACAAGGCCTTTTTCTGGGATGGGGGCGTCCAGGATCTGGATCTGCTGCCCATCGCACCGATCGAAAATCCGGTCGAGATGGGCCATTCGATGCCGGCTCTGCTGAACGCGGTGCGGCAGTCGCCCCGGTACCGCCCCATGTTCCTGGCTGCTTTCGGAACCGACTCCATCACGACCGACCGGTTTCTGAAGGCGCTATCGCAGTTCATGCTCACGATGGTATCGGCCAACAGTCGCTATGATAAGTACGTCCGCAACGAGGCTGGGGGGCGGCTATCGACCGACGAACTGGCCGGGCTTACGCTGTTCAAACAGAAATGCAGCACCTGCCACGCGGGTGAGTTATTTACCGACCAGTCGTACCGCAACAACGGGCTGAGCCGGGCTACTAACAAAGACGAAGGCCGGTCGCTGATTACGCTCCGACCCGAAGATCGGTTTACGTTCCGGGTGCCCAGCCTGCGTAATGTGGAGCGAACAAGTCCTTACATGCACGACGGCCGGTTCTGGACGCTCGAAGAGGTGATGAATCACTACAGTACCAACATGCAGGATGTGCCCGAACTTGACCCGGCGTTGCGGATAAACGGCAGACCGGGGGTGCCGCTGACCGACACGGAGAAAAAGCAGCTGGTGGCCTTCCTGCGGACGCTAACCGATACGGACTACATAGCCGACCGGCGGCTCAGCGCTCCCAACTAGTGAGCGTGGTTCAGCCGATGCTGACGAATGTTGATGAGGTGGCTGATGACCAGACCCGCCGAGGCTGCGTAGCCTACGTATTCAAAGATCTCGTTAACGTCTTCGAGCATAATACCCGTAGCAAACAGCAGCAGAAAACCCCAGAGCGCCCGTTTGGTAGCGGGTTGTACATGGTGCCGGGTGGCGAAGAAAACAGCCATGATGTTGACGCCGATAAAGACGTAATCCAGACTCAGATAACCAACCCGAAGCTGCTCGTCCTGAAACACGGCGGTTGTCATCAAAAGCACGGGGGTTACTAAACAGTGGATGATACACAGCACCGAGCCGGTGATGCCGATGTAGTCGGCTTTGCTGGATAACAGATCTGTCTTCATAAGCAGGAGCAAAAATACGATGCGTTCGGCAACCGTATTTCAATCCAACCCGATTTCTTGCAACAAAGTTGCGAAAAATTAGAAAAAGACGCTCAGTTCACCCGGCTCAGCAGGGTGTAGGCCATCAGCTTGCCGCTTTTGTTGTAGGTTTCGGACCGGATGTCCAGCAGCTGATCGGTGGTTCGGTAGCTGACCACGCGCATGGTGCTCCGGATCGGCATACCCATGACCCGGTTCGTAAGCGAAAGATCCGAGCTAATTTTATAGGCGTTGAAGGTACCGGCGGGCGTGGTTACGGGCTGCTGGGCTTCTACCTGCCGGTTACTCATCACCAGCGACATTTCCATCATGTTGCTGCCATTCGTGATCATATCGGCTTCCATCTGACCATCGGATAGTTTCTGGCCCACGGTTAGCTGGCCGGGATAAACGAGCTGATTGGTTTTGAGCTTGATCTGGGTGTCTTTCATGCCAGCGTTCTGCATGGTCTGCGCCAGCCCCGACAGGTCGGCCAGGAGTTCGCTGCCGGTACAGGTGTAGCGAACGGTGTACGGAGCCTGCTGCCGGCCTTTTTCGTCCGTCATCTGAACGGTTATATCGACCAGCGTCTGGCTGCCCTCCCGGCGCATATCGGTTACCTGATAGGTTACCTTGCCGGTAGGTTTGTCTTTGGCGTTGAACATCGACATCTCGAACGACTGACCTGTTTTTAGCGGAACGCCCAGGCAGTTCTGCGCCTTTCCGCTGGTCGACAGCAGCACCGCCAGCACTAAAAGAAATCCGTGTAGTTTCATACGAACAGAAGCAAGTAGGTTAATACAAGACAAATGTACGTATGGCGGCAAATGGACACCTAAGTCCTTGAGCAAACGGTTGTTGATGGGCGTCAGGCCCAGATCATACTCAGCACGCCCATTAGCATAATTAATTTGCAGAGGGTACTCAGGTAGCCGAAATCGCTGCGTTTGTCGGCGTAGACGAGCCGGTAGGTAAGCCAGGTGAGGGGAACCAGCAGAATCAGGAAAATAACCTCCAGGCGCCAGTTGTTGAGCGAGTCGGCAATCAGGAACAGGGTGGTAATGAACGACGCGATCAGGACATAGAGCAGGTATTTGGTCCGGCGGAGGCCCCAGACAATCGGCAGGGTTCGGCAACCGAAACGGGCGTCGCCCCGAATGTCCTGCATGTCTTTGATTATCTCGCGAACGAGCGAAATACCGAACGAAAAGAGCGCGTAAATGAGCAGCATATCGGCATTTTGCCGGTAGTAAACGGCCAGTACGATCAGCGACAGGGCCGTCAGGAGCGAAATGACGATGTTGCCGGTTACGGGCTGCCGCTTCAGGTTGGCGGAGTAAAACCACAGCAGCGATACGCTCACCACATCGACCACGAAGACCCAGCGGCTTAGGTACAACCCGATCAGGCAGCCGATGACGTTGAGGCTTTGGTGCGCTACCAGCGCTACCCGGCGTTTCAGGTACCGGCCAATCACGACCCGGTCGGGTTTGTTGACCAGATCGATTTTGATGTCGAAGTAATCGTTGATGATATAACCCGCGGCCGCAATGCAGACCGTCGAGAACGAGAGCAGCCAGATTGTCGGGTCGACCAGGATCTGGAGCCACTGCTCGCGCGGCCCCACCAAAGCAATCCGGGCCAGGAACTGGGTCAGCACGACAATGAGCAGATTCTGCACCCGGATCAGCCGCAGAAAGCCACCCACAAAGGCCGAGAAAGGAATAGGCTGACGCACGACCATGACCGATTTTTGCCTAAAAGTACGCGAAAAATAGGGAAAACAGGGCGGTCAGGGGTAAGGCCGCCCGGCCAATCTTAGCCTGGCTATGTACCAGCCGGAGCGGGGCCAAAACCGAGGGACTGAGCGGGGGTACCCGCATCGTTCGTTCTTTCCGCCCGCTTCGGGATTCTTTTACTCCTGTTTTGTTGTTGACCTACAAACTGTTTCCGGCCTTCGCGGCTTCCTTCGCATGAAAATTGGCATAGTGTGCTACCCAACCTTTGGGGGCAGTGGTGTGGTGGCTACCGAGCTTGGTAAGGCACTGGCCAAGAATGGTCACCAGATCCATTTTATCACCTACCAGCAGCCACCCCGGCTCGACTTCTTCAACGAAAACGTTTTCTATCACGAAGTGAACATCCCGTCTTATCCGCTGTTTCAGTACGCGCCCTACGAGTCGGCGCTGGCCAGCGAGATGGTCAATGTGGTAACGAACGAAAATGTTGATCTGCTCCATGTTCATTATGCCATACCGCATGCGTCGGCTGCCTACATGGCTAAAATGATTCTGCGGTCGCAAGGTCGGTCGGTGCCGGTCGTGACGACGTTACACGGAACCGACATTACGCTCGTCGGGAAAGATGCCTCCTATGAACCCGTGGTTACCTTCAGCATCAACGAATCTGACGGGGTTACGGCCGTATCGGAAGACCTTCGGCAGGATACCTACAAACATTTCAAGGTGCACCGCGACATCGAAGTTATTCCGAACTTCATCGACCTGTCGCGCTTCAAGCGGCAGAAGAAAGAGCATTTCAAGAAAGCGATCTGCCCCAACGGCGAAAAGCTGATTGTACATACGTCCAACTTCCGGCGCGTCAAACGCATCGATGATGCGGTGATGGTGTTTTACCATGTGCAGCAACAGGTGCCTGCCAAGCTGCTGCTGGTGGGCGACGGCCCCGAACGGGCGCGTATCGAACGGCTGGTGCGCGACCTGGGCATTTACGATCAGGTGCGTTTTCTGGGTAAGATGGACGCCGTAGAGGAGGTGCTGTCGGTGGCCGATCTGTTTCTGATGCCGTCAGAAAACGAAAGCTTTGGCCTGGCAGCCCTCGAAGCCATGGCCTGCCAGGTGCCAGTCATCTCGTCGAATGTGGGCGGTCTGCCCGAGCTGAACGTAAACGGCGTAACGGGCTTCCTCAGCAATGTAGGCGACGTCAGCGATATGGTTCGCAACGCTTTGTTCGTGCTCGACGACGCTAACCTGCCTGCCTTTCAGGAAAATGCGCTGGCCCGGGCTACCGAGTTCGAGCTGTCGCGGGTTCTGCCCCGCTACGAGGCCCATTATGAACGGGTATTGCAGCAGGTGATGGATAACGTATGACCATCCGATGCTGAACAATGTAGCGTTGAGAATAGATAATGAATAAGGAATAATGAGCGCTACGGGTCATTATTGATAAACAACTATCCTATGAATCCAAACATACCGCAAACGGATCGGAAACGCGTGGTCATCGTCGGCGCTGGTTTTGGGGGGCTCAAGCTGGCCCGGAAGCTGGCCAATCGGTCTGATTTTCAGGTGGTGTTGCTCAACCGGCAGAACTACCACGAGTTTCAGCCGCTGTATTACCAGGTGGCCACAGCAGGTCTGGAGGCCAACTCCATCCTGTTTCCGCTGCGGGCGGTGTTTGGCAACTGCAAAAACGTACATATCCGGGTCACCAACGTGACCGGCGTTCGGCCGGCCGATAAAACGGTAGATACCGAGCTGGGCCCGATCACCTACGACTGGCTGGTCATTGCCACCGGTGCGGATACCAATTTCTTCAACCAGCAGAATATCATCGAGAAAGCGCTGCCCATGAAGTCGGTGGCCGAAGCCATTGCGCTCCGCAACCGGATGCTTCAGAACTTCGAAGATGCCCTCAGTGTCGAGTCGGAAGATGAGCGCGAAGGGTTCATGGATGTCGTTGTGGTCGGCGGTGGACCGACGGGCGTAGAACTGTGCGGTACGCTGGCCGAGATGCGCCGGACGGTTCTCCCCCGCGATTACCCGGAGCTCGACTTCATGAAGATGGACATCTACCTGATCGAATCGGGTGGGGAGCTGCTGGGGCCGATGTCGAAGCAGTCGCAGGAACACTCGCTGTCGTATTTGCAGGAGCTGGGCGTAAACGTTCGGCTAAACACCCGTGTCAAGGACTTTGATGGCCGTATCGTTACCATGAACGACGGATCGACCCTGCGTACCAACAACCTGATCTGGGCTGCGGGCGTCAAAGCCAGTCCGCTGGCGGGTCTGCCACCCGAGGTGCTCGGTCGCGGGGGGCGAATCATCGTTGACCGGTACAACCAGGTTCAGGGGGTCACGGACGTGTTTGCCATTGGTGACGTAGCGCTGATGAGCGAAGAGAAGTGGCCCAACGGTCATCCGCAGGTAGCGCAGCCCGCTATTCAGCAGGGTCGGCTGCTGGCCAGGAACATGAGCCGCTGGCTGAAAAACCAGGCGCCGGAGGAGTTTACCTACCGCGATCTGGGAACGATGGCTACTATTGGCCGCGGACTGGCCGTGGTTGACTTGCCGTTCCTGAAATTTCAGGGCGTTTTGGCGTGGTTAACCTGGTTGTTCGTGCACTTAATGGCCATTGTTGGCGTTAAGAATCGACTGGCTATCTTTATCAACTGGATGTTCAATTACCTGACGTATAACAACTCGTTGCGGCTAATCATCCGGCAGAAGATGCCGAAGGGAGATTTCTCGGCCATGCAGGAAAAACTGTCCGACCAGCTGGAAGTAAGTAAAACCTGAATGGCTATAGTAAAGAGGGTTTACTATATGAGGGCTGTAAACCCGGATTTCGTTGTATTTTTGCCTCATCAACCGAATGAAGCTTATTATGGAAAAGCCGAACGATACATTACAAACAATGGCCGGTCACGGCAGAACGCGCCCCAAAAACAGCGGTACGAAAAAACTGTTCGATAACCCAATCCTGGAAGCGCTGTCGCGAACGCACATCATGATTCCGATCTCGATGTGGCTGGTATTGTCTGTATTCCTGGGCTGGTATGCCTTTACGTATACAGATATGGGTACGCAGATGATTGCTGCCCTCTTTTTTACGGGGCTGTTTGTATTCACCCTGTTCGAGTACGTGTTGCACCGTTACTTGTATCACCTGACGCCCAGCACGCCCCAGCGGGCTAAAATCCAGTACACATTTCACGGCGTTCACCACGAATATCCGAAAGACAAAACCCGCCTGGCCATGCCGCCTGCGCTGGCTATCGTCGTAGCGGGTGCCTTCTTTGGCCTGTTCTTCCTGATGATGGGCGAAGCGGCCTATGCGTTCTTCCCCGGATTTCTGGTTGGCTACTCGGGCTACCTGGCCGTGCATTTCATTGTTCATGCCTACGCCCCCCCGAAGAATTTCTTCAAGCAACTCTGGGTAAACCACAGCGTTCACCACTACAAAAACCCCGAGAGCAACTACGGCGTTTCGACTCCTATGTGGGACTACATCTTTGGATCATTCCAAAAGTAAAGACGCAACCGCCCGGCGGCCCGGCCTTTGCGTCTCCCGCGCGTCAGCAGTTATATACCGTCTCTCCCGCGCGTCAGCAATAAATACACATCAAAAAAATCCCCCTCGACGCGGTCAAGGGGGATTTTTTATAACTACGAAGCGGAACCAGCCGACTTTATTCGCCACCGGGCCGTTTCTGTAGTTCGGTCAGGGGTTTGGGCGGGCCGAAGTCGGGCGAACCATCGGGCTTCCAGCTGAACGGCTGCATCCGTATTGAACGCTGATCGCCACAGCCTTGCCCCTGAGCCGCGTTAGCGTGGTAAACCAGCCAGTTTTCCTGCCCGTTGCGCGACGTAAAAAAGCCGTTATGGCCCACGCCAAAAGTGCCATTACCGGCATTGGGGCCAAACACCGGGGTAGCTGATTTGGTCCACGACCTGGCATCGAGCAGGTTGGCGCTGCTATCGGCCGAGAGCTGGCCCAGGGCGTAGAGATCGGTCCCGCAGAAGCTGGCCGAATACACCAGAAACACCTTGTTGCCATGAGTTAGAAACTCGGGTCCTTCGTTGACCCCAAAGCCTTCTTTCTCCCAGGCATAGTCGGGCGAGGACAGGCGAACGCGGGTCGTAGCCGTCTCGGCGGTATAGGGATTGGTCAACCGACAAATGTACAGATGCTGCGAGCCGCCCAGATCCGTTTCCCAACCCGACCATGCAAAGTAGAGCTGGCCGTTCCGTTGCAGCAGCGTACCGTCGATAGCCCATTTATTCTCGGGCAGATTCAGCCGTCCGCGGTCGGTCCAGGTGCCGGTGGTAGGGTCGGCCGCCGTATTTTCGAGTACGAACATGCGGTGGTTCCGGTCGTTACCATCGTCGGCGGCATAATAGATATACCAGACCCCGTTGACGTTGAACAGCTCGGGTGCCCAGATATTACGCGAGTTAGGCCCCGTAGCGGGCGGGGTCCAGACGGTAACGGGCCGGGCCTGACTGAGCCGACTCATGGCCGATGTCTTATAGATGCGAAGGTTAGCCCCCGTCGTATGCATAACGTAATAGAAACCATCTTTCTGCGTCACCCAGGGATCTGGCGCGGCTGTCAGCAACGGGTTCGCGAACCGGCCAACGGTATCGACCGGGGTTACGGGCGGGGTAGGTGCGGGGTCCGGTTGTTTGGCCGACTGACAGGCCAGCAGGAACGACAGGACAACAAACAGGATGTTTTTCATCGTTGAGAAACGGCATAAAGCCGTCAGGTGCAGCCATTTCAGTACTGAAATGGCTGCACCTGACGACGCAGAATGAGCTTAGTAATTCGGGTTTTGCTGCAGGTTGGGGTTCAGGTCCCGATCCAGCTGTGGAATGGGGAGCAGTTCACTTTTTCCGCGTACAAATGTAGAAAAAGCCGGGTCGCGGGGTGCGAGCTGGGGACCGAGGTCACCCCAGCGGGCCAGGTCGTTCCAGCGGTGTCCTTCGCCCGAGAGTTCGGTAACCCGCTCGTGTTTGAGCTGAGCCAGAAACTGCTCCTGACTGAGACCCGGTCTGGCTACCGACAGCGCGGGCAACCCCGCCCGCCGGCGCACCTGATCGACATACGGATAGGCCTGGCTCGTTTTGCCGGTTGCGTTGAGGGCTTCGGCATACATCAGCAGTACATCGGCATACCGAATGTAGCGCCAGTTGTTGGGTGAGCGGTAGCCTTCTTCAATTTTCCAGTGGTCGTTCTGAAACTTCCGGAACCAGACCCGTTTGTTGCCGGTGCCGTATCGCTGGGTGAACGTCTCGCCGTAGATCTGGGTGAAGTTAGGCCCCCGCACATCGGTAGAGTCGAACAGGAACGACGCTTCGAGTCGCGGGTCACGAGCCCCGGCGGTGGTTCGCTCGTTAAATTCGTAGATAGGCCAGCGGTGCGCTTCGCCATCTGACCAGCCAATACCGCTCGGCCCGAAGAACTGGGCAATCGATGTGCCGTAGTTCTGGTTCGGTGTTTCGGTATCGTCGTCGGTAAACTCGGCCGGGTTGATCTGAAACTGCCATTCAAAGACGGACTCGCGGTTGTTTTCGGTCGAGATCAGGAAGTTGTCGCGGTAGTTGGGTACGAGTGCATAGAGGCTTTTGCCTTCGCCGTCGGCCAGCCATTGCAGGGGCGTCAGGGCTTCGGTGTACTTCCGTTGCTGCATCTGCGCTTTGGCCAGCAGGGCGTAGGCTGCGCCCCGTGTGGCCCGCCCCAGATCCGTAGACGCGTAGGTGGTCGGAAGCACCGTTGCCGCTTCGGTCAGGTCTTTCTCGATCTGGGCCCATACCTCGGCGCTGGTAGCCGAATTGGGTTTATCACCCACCACCGACTGTTGAAGAACCAGGGGCACGTTACCCCAGAGCGTGACGAGGTGGTAATAAAACAAGGCCCGCATAAACTTGGCTTCGCCCAGGTACCGGTCCCGGAGCGCAGCGTCCATCTGGATGTTCGGAACGTTGCTGATTACCTGATTGGCCCGGTTGATGCCGATGTAGTTATCGTTCCAGATCGAGTAGGCATTGCCGTAGTTATAGTCCGTCACCAGAAACTGATCCATGTTGTTGACGATATCGGTAGCCGGACTCTGGCTACGGCCTTCGTCGGACCGGATGATGTAGTAGAACGGGAGCCATCGGGAAATACCGCCCCGGTGGGTGGTGCTGTAGACGGCGTTGACCCCTGCCAGCGCATCGTCGGACGTTTTCCAGAACGATTCGGTCGTTACCTGGTTCGGGTTGACGATGTCCAGGCTCCGGTCGCAGGCCGTCAGGGTAACGGTGGCGGCCAGACTGAGGAGAATGAATCTATGTTTCATCGTAGAAGAAAAAGCGAAAGAATGGATGAACGAAAGAGCGGTTCCGGGTTTAGCAGGACTCCATCCCGACTGGCCCGGTCCCGGTGCGTTGGGTTACCTTAGAAATCACAGTTGATACCCGCCGAAATTACCCGGGGCGAAGGCCAGTGACCGTTGTCGACACCCCGCTCCTGAATGCCGCTTCCCGTTACGTCGGGATCGAGTCCGGAGTAGCTGGTGACCGTAAACAGGTTCTGGCCACTGATGAACACGCGGGCACTGCGGATTCTGAGCTGGTTGAGCAGGGCTTTGGGCAGCGTATAGCCCACCTCTACGTTGCGCATCCGAACGTAGGAGGCATCTTCGAGCCAGCGGTCCGTATAGGGGAAGTTGTTCGAGATGATGCCCTGATCGCCCGCTTCGAGGCCAAGCCGTGGATCGGTCGTGTTTGTATTGGTGGTTGACCAGGGGCTGATGTCCCGGCGGAAATTGGTCAGCTGGTAGCTGTCGAGCCCGCGCCGTACGTCGTTGTAGACGGTGTAGCCAAAAACGCCAGTCAGCTGTACGTTCAGCGAAAACGGGCCGTACGACGCATTGAACTGAGCCCCCGCCTGTAGTTTGGGCCAGGGCGAACTCACAAACTGACGGTCGTCGTTTTGCGTAATCTGCCCGTCGCCGTTGGTATCGACATAGCGAATGTCGCCGGGTTTGGCGTTCGGCTGGATCAACTGGCCGTTGGGACCCCGGTAGTTGTTGATCTCTTCCTGACTCTGGAAAATACCCGCCGTCTTCAGCACATACCACTGCCCCACGGCCAGCCCCACCTGCGAGCGGGTATTGCCACTCTGGATGTAGTTGATATTCTGACCCTGGTTGCCCACGTTCTCGACCTGGTTTTTGATCGTTGTGAAGTTGCCCGATACGTCCCACTTCAGGGCGTTTTTGTTGTTCCGGTAGGTGGCCGAGAACTCGATCCCCCGGTTGCGAATCGAGGCCGTGTTGACATACGGGTTGCCGCGCAGGTTACCCAGGTAGCCCGGTACGGCCAGGTTCAGGATCGCATCGTTCGAGAGCGAGTTGTACACGTTGATCTCGGTGCTGATGCGGTTGTTGAGAAAACTGGCCGATATGCCGTAGTTCTGCTGAAGGCGCTCTTCCCAGCGCAGATCGGGGTTGGCCAGCTGCGCCTGGTAAGCGCCTACGACAGCCGTCTGGTCGACTCCGAAAATGGCTCTTGGGTTGTTATTGATGAAGGCCGTATACGGAAACGACCCCAGCGTTGGCACCACAATGCCCAGCTTTCCGTAGGAAGCATTGAGCTTCAGGTCGGAGATCCAGTCGACCTGAAAGAATTTCTCCTGACTGATGCGCCAGGCCGCGGCTACCGAGGGGAAGAAACCCGTCCGGTAATTGGCCCCAAAGCGTGAATCCTGATCGACGCGGCCGGTCAGCGTCAGCAGGTATTTGTCGTTGTAGGTGTAGTTGACCCGGCCCAGGTAGCCCAGAATCCGGTAGTCGTCGGGCGTGCCCCCCGCCGAGTTCGACACCCCGGTAGCCGCGTTGATGGTGTTGAAATACTGACCACCCGCAAAGCCCAGGTTGGTACGCGAACCCGAGGTGACATCACGCCGGGCGGTTTGCTGGCTGATACCGACCACCCCGTTGACGCTGTGTTTACCGAAAACCCGGTCAAAATTCAGGGTGTGCTCGAACAGCAGGCTCAGGTAACGCGACCGGTCTTCAGCAACCGAGCTAAGCACCGGCGAGGCACTGTACTGATAGGTGCCAATCCGGCGCAGGTTCTGGGTGTAGTCGAAACTGACTTCCAGCCCGGCGTTGGCGCGGTAGGTTAGCCAGTCGGCTAGTTTGACATCGAGGTAGGCATTACCGACCAGCTTGGCAAAGTTGCTTTTGTTGCTGGCCAGGTTCCGAACCGCCACCGGGTTAAAGGCATAGGTGACCGCATCGGGGTTGGTGCCGATGCCGTAGCCACCGGGGTTGCTGGCGTTCACATAGCGCGGGTCCTGTACGGGAATGACGGGCAGCATACCAGCCATGTCGTAGATGGGATTGCCCGCCGGGAAGTTCTCAATGTTCGAGTTGGTCAGCAGCGCGTTCTCGCCGAACGTAAACCGACCTACGGTGCTACGGGTGTTGATCCGCAGGCTGGCCCGGTCGAACCCACTACCAATAACATAGCCTTTGTTGCCGAAGTAGCTGCCCGATATCAGGTAAGTACCGGTTTTGGAGCCGCCCGAGAGCGTCAGGTTATAATCCTGAAGATTGCCCGTTTGGAGCACCTGATCCTGCCAGTCGGTATTGATGTTGGGATTAAACGTACCCGTAGCCACGCTGGCGGGTGGCGTTTGGCCGGCGTTCTGGTACTGGGTGCGTTGCAGGGCTGCGAAGCCGGCAGCATCCAGCACATCCCAGCGCCTATAAACCTGCTGGACGCCGTATTTACCCGAGAACGACACGCGGATAGGGCCTTCTTTTCCTTGTTTGGTGGTGATAATGATAACCCCATTAGCCGCCCGCGACCCGTAAATAGCTGCTGCTGACGCATCTTTCAGCACCTGAATCGACTCGATATCGTCGTTGTTGATGGTCGGGTTGGCATCGGCAATCATCCCGTCGATGATATAGAGCGGATCGGTGTTGAGGAAGCTGGCTACCCCCCGGATCTGAATCGACGCCTGCTGCCCCGGCACGCCCGTATTGCGTACGGTGACACCGGGCGAGAGACCCTGAATCGACTCGGCCAGTGAGTTAGCCGTCACTTTGTTGGCCTGCGTGGGGCTAATGACATCGTTGGCCCCGGTTACGTCCCGCTTCCGCACCGCCTGATAGCCGATAACGACGACCTCATTCAGGGTTCTGTCGTCGGGCGCGAGCTTCACGTTCACGACAGCCGTATTCCCGATCGGCACGTCCTGGCTGATGTAGCCCACGCTGGAAATGGTGAGCGTCGTGGCGGCATCCGATACGTTCAGGACGAAATTGCCGTTGGCGTCGGTGCTGGTACCGGTGCTGGTCCCTTTCTCGATGACGTTGGCGCCGGGCAGGCCCTGGTTGTTCTCATCGGTCACCTGGCCCGTAATGCGTTTAACCTGCGGGGCTTCGGCCAGGCCGGTTGCTGGTTCATTGACCGAGCGGTCGGGTAGGGCGGTGACCGGGGATGTGGGGCCGGCCGCGCCGTTTTTTGGCTGAGCCGGCTGGATAACGTACAGGCTGGCTTTCACCTTCCGGTACCGTAGGCCCTGTGCGTCGATGAGCTGGGTGAGCGCCTGTTCGAGCGAGAGACCATCGACATCGACCTCTGTCCGGCGGTTGGCCAGCAGCTGTTCATCGTAGGCAAAACTAACGCCGAACCGTTTTTCAAGGTCAGACAGGGCTCGTTTGAGCGAGCGGCCTGCCTGGTTGCGGCCGGGCGTGGTTTCGGCAGGCGTTGGGGCCTGGTAGCTCGTGCCGGCATAGCTGGCGTGGGCGCGGCTCAGCAGTTGCGCAGCAGCCGGCTGCGGCAATGCATACACACCGACCCCCGTCAGCAACAGCGAGAGGACTATATACTTGTTTTTCATAAGCGGAACAGATATGTGGTAATTCGGGCGATCAAGTTGGTTTTTACGAAAAAGTAGTCGGGCCTTGGGCGGAAAAATCAATGGGCCGGCCGGTACTGGCTATGGGTTTCGCTGGAGAACAACGCGGTTACTGTCGCGCCGAACGGTCAGATCAAAGGTCAGGGAAAGGGTAGTCAGCAGGGTTTCGGGGGTTTCGTTGGTCAGATTTCCGGTAAACCGGCGGCTGGCCAGATCGCTGTCTTCAAAGACTACTTCCAGGCCATAGGTGTCGTTCAGCTGCTGGGCTATATCGCTCAGGGCGGTGTTCTCGAAGACAAACTGCCGCTGGGTCCAGGCGGTATGCAGCTGCGGTTTTTCGGTGCGTACCTCTACTTTCTCAATGCTGGGCTGGGTGGTGGCGAACTGACCCGGTTTGAGGTCGATAACCTGTTGCCGGGCTGCTCCGGGCTTGCTGAGCCGCACCTGGCCCTCTACCAGCGTAACGGCGGTACTGCCCCGGCGGGTGTTTACGTTGAACTGCGTGCCGAGCACCGTAATGTCGAGGCCGGGCGTATGGGTAATGAATTTCAGTCGTCCGGCCGGGGTCTGTTTTTTAGCCACGTTGAAAAAGCCTTCGCCTTCGAGCCAGACTTCGCGGGTTGCTTCGGTATCCCAGTTGTCGGTAAACGTCAGGCTGGAGTTACCGTTGAGCAGAACTGTTGAGCCGTCGGGCAGGGCAACGGTGCGGTTCTCCCCAAAAGCGGTCTGTATGCGTTGCTGACTGGGCTGAAGGCTATACCATAGTAGGGCACCGGCCAGCATAATGATCCCTGCCAGTGAGGCAACGGCCCGGCCGATGAATGTTCTTCGCTGCCAGAGGGGCCGTACAACAGGCGCCACCAGCTCCGGGCGGGCGCGCTGGGCAAACGCCTGTTCCAGTACCTGTCCGATTCGCTGCTGGCTGGCGTCGGTGAGGTCATCGTAGTTGGCCTGCAGGTGCAGCAGGAGCGACGAGGCTTCGTCGATGGCCGGTTGCTGCTCGGGGTGTTTGAGCATGAACGTATGCCAGAAGGTCATGCTCTGCTCGTTGGGCTCGAAAACCCATCGGCGGAACGCATCGTCGAGTACAAAATCGCGGACGGTATAGTCGGAGTAAGGCTGTTTCATCAGGCGGTATAAAACACACTACCACCAGAAGAGCGCTTCCCGGCTAATTATCCCCCGGAATCGGGAAAAAATTTACGGATATAATACTATGTAGAACCGCGATGGCCGGGCCGCTGGGATGGTTTGTTGCTGACGCATAGGAGACGCGAAGGATCGCGTCTCTACAGGCCTACACCATGGTCCGTGTCTGCACCGGGACGCGTAGTCCGGGACGCGTAGTTCGACCATTTATCCGGATGGTCTGTCGTTGAGGCTTGTAGAGACGCAATCCTTTGCGTCTCCTGTCCGGATGGTTTTTCGTTTCCTGTGCGGATGGTCTGTTGCTGACGCGGGTGTGGTTTGTGTTCCAACGGACCATGGTGTAGTCCATTGCTGACGCATAGGAGACGCGAAGGATCGCGTCTCTACAGCAGTAGAACCGACAGTAGATCAACGGGCATTCGTTTCTGGAGGGCGGCAATACCCTTGTAGATGACCTTATAGGCCGACGTTGTTTCGATGCCCATGATGCCCGCAATTTCTTCGTAACTGAGGTTGTCGAAAAACTTCAGGAACAGGGCTTCTTTCTGGCGGGCGGGCAACTGGTTCAACTCGCGCAGTACAGCCTCCGACCTCTCTTTGCTGATCTGTGAATCGAGCCAGGTCGGCTCGTACAGAAACTCGACTTTGAAATCGACATCGTGCTCGGCGTTATCGGCAAAGCGGTGCTGGGCGTTCAGCTTACGGACAATCTCGCGCCGGAGCGAACGCATCAGGTAAAACTTGATCGAGTCGGTATGGCCCAGCCGTTCGCGGGTTTCCAGAATGGTCAGAAAGAGATCCTGCAGGCAATCTTCAGTCAGCTGACGGTTCTGGGCAATCTTGTAGCCGTAGTTGTACAGCATCCGGGCGTACTTCTCGTACATGAACGAATAGGCAGGCTGACTACCCAGCAAAAAATCGTCCCAGATCTGGGCATCGGTCGCCTGATGATAGTTGAGTAAGCCGTCCACTGTCAGCGAGATAGGGGGTTGACTAGTAAATCTACAAAAAAGGGGTGCACAAACTTCCGCCCTTTTCTCCGTATTTTTACTACTTCTTCCTTTTATACTACTATTGATAAAGAAGAAACGTCTGTCTCCTCCGCTTGTTTTAGCCGGAGTCGTTTCGCTCCTGTGTATGCCTGTTCGTATTGTTCTGCTGCTGTTTGTGCTGGCTGGGTTCGTGGGGTGCAAACCCAAACCGTCGGCTACTACCCTATTCACATCCATTCGTTCGGCCGAGTCGGGGGTAACGTTCAACAACCTTATGCAGCCGTTCGAGAGTGACTCGCTCAACGCCAATACCTACGATCCGATGTACAACGGGGCCGGGGTAGGCATCGGCGATTTCGACCGCGACGGGCGTATGGATCTGTTTTTTGCGGGCAACAACGTGACCTGCCGACTCTACATGAACCGGACGCAGCCGGGCCGGAGCGATTTTCGCTTTGTTGATGTAACGGCCCGGGCGGGTGTTACGACCCGGGCCTGGTGTACTGGCGTCAGCGTGGCCGATGTCAACCAGGACGGCTGGCCCGATGTTTATGTCAGCGTGGCTGGTCCTGATACGAACCGCGCCGTTCGGCATAACCTGCTTTTTATTAACCAGCAGACCCGACCCGGCCAGGTGCCCACCTTCCGCGAACTGGCGAGCGAGTACGGCCTGGCCGATAGCGGCATGAACACGCAGGCGGCTTTTTTCGATTACGACCGCGACGGCGACCTGGACTGTTACGTACTGAACAACGCCATGGAGCGCACCGGCCGAAACTCAATCCGCCCCAAACGGATCAACGGCGAAGGTCTGAGTACCGATCGGCTATACCAGAATGTTCAGCCGAGCCGTACGACCGGACGTTCGAACAGGTCGGGCCAGCAGTCGCCCGTTTTCAGGGACGTTTCCCGGCAGGCCGGCATCCTGGCCGAAGGGTATGGACTCGGACTCGCCGTAGCGGACATCGACCAGGACGGCTGGCTGGATGTCTACTGCGCCAACGATTTTCTGTCGAACGATCTGGTCTATATCAACAATCGAAACGGCGGTTTCACGGATCGGGCGGCCGATTACTTTAAACACACCAGCTATAACAGCATGGGGGTCGATATTCAGGATGTCAATAACGACACCCGACCCGATATCATGGTGCTCGACATGCTGCCCGAGACCAACGTCCGGCAGAAGATGATGCTCATCAAAACCAGCTGGGAGTTTTTTCACCTGGCCCGGCAGCAGGGGTATCAGGACCAGTATGTGCGCAACACGCTGCAGCTGAACATGGGCAACAACACCTTCAGCGAAATCGGTCAGCTGGCGGGTGTCTTCCGGACCGACTGGAGCTGGGCGCCCCTGCTGGCCGATTATGACAACGATGGCCACAAGGATCTGTTTGTGACCAATGGCTACCGGCGCGATATTACCAACCTCGACTACATTGCCTACCTCAACAACCAGGCTTCGAGCTTCGGTATGGCCAACGCCAGCAACGGCTCCGTCAGCAAAACCCTCGAGGAACTGTATAAACTGCCCGACGCCAAACTGCATAACTACCTCTACCGCAATACGGGTACAGGGCCATCGGGACCACCGCTTTTTGGAGACAAGTCCGAAGCCTGGGGCCTGAGCGAACCGACCTACTCCAACGGGGCGGCTTATGCTGACCTAGATAACGACGGTGACCTCGACCTGGTTATCAACAACATGGATGCCGAAGCCGGGCTGTACCGCAACGAAACCAACCAGCCCGGCAAGCCCATCGTCAGTCACGCGCTCCGGCTGCATCTGCCTGCCGATGCTCGCGGGCTGGGGGCCGAACTGCGGGTTCGTACCGCCGATGGGCAAACCCAGTCGGTAGCGGTGCATCCGGTACGCGGGTACGCGTCGTCGGTAGAGCCGTTCGTGCATGTGGGCGTCGGCAAACACACCCGCGCCGAGGTCGAAATACGCTGGGCCGACGGCACGTTCCAGCGACTGGGCGCGCTCTCCGCCGACCGGCTGCACCGAATCGCGTATCAGCCCAACGCCCAGGCTTTCAGTCCGTCAGCCGGTTCCGATCGTTCTCCCTTTTTCGACACTGTAGCGGGCAGCACGGCCGGACTGACCTTCCAGCACCGCGAAGCCCCGCTCAACGATCTGGAGCGCACCCCTTTGCTGCCGCAAGTATACGCCCGAAACAGCCCGGCCATTGCCATCGCCGACGCCGACGGCAACGGACTCGACGATGTATTTATCGGGGCCGATCCGGGGCAAACACGAAGTGTGTTCCTGCAGACCGCGCCCGGCCGCTTTGCCGAACAGAAACAGGGCGCCAACGACCTTGAAGATATGGGCGCTCTCTTTCTCGACGTCGACGCCGATGGCGACCAGGATCTGTACGTCGTGAGTGGCGGCAGCGCCCAGCCCGACAGCAACGGTATTTACCAGGACCGACTCTACCTCAACGACGGCCGGGGGGCGCTGACGCGGTCGGAGGGCGTGTTGCCGCCAACTACTTCGTCGGGCGCGTGCGTCGTGGCGGCTGACTTTGACGGCGATGGCGATCTCGATTTGTTCCGGGCCGGTCGGGTCAGGGTGGGGCAGTACCCGCTGGCGGCCCGCTGTTACCTACTCCGGAACGACAAAACCCCCGGCGGGCCACCGCGCTTCACCGATGTGACCGACCAGCTGGCCCCCGGGCTGAGGCAGGCCGGTATGGTCTGCGCGGCTCTCTGGACGGATCACGACAACGACGGCGACCCCGATCTCATGCTGGCGGGTGAGTTCATGCCGATCACGATCTATACGAACAGTAAAGGCGTATTCAGTAGGGCTGAAACGAGGCTGCCAGCCGGCCTCTGGAACTCGCTCACCGGCGCCGACTTCGACCGCGATGGCGATATCGACTACATAGCCGGTAATCTGGGGCTGAATACGCGCTATCGGGTGTCAGCGCAGGAGCCGCTGCGGGTATACGCCAAAGACTTCGACAAAAACGGCCAGATGGACCCCATCCTGACGTACTATCTCCAGGGACAGGAACAGCTCGTTCCTATCCGCGACGTGCTGAACGACCAGATGCCGACCTTTGCCCGGAAACGCTTCACCAGCTTCCAGCAGTACGCCGACAAATCGTTTGCCGACGCGTTTACGGACGATGACCTCGACGGAGCCACCGTCTTGACAGCTACTGAACTACGGTCGTGCTACCTCGAAAACAAAGGGAAAGAAGGCTTCGTGGTTCACCCGCTGCCAACGCTGGCACAGGCCTCGCCCGTTTTCGGGGTTCAGACCGGCGATTTCAACGGCGACAACCTGCCCGACGCGCTGCTGGTTGGGAACTCCTACGCCCCCGAAACCTATACGGGCTGGTACGATGCCGGGCGCGGCTGTCTGCTGCTGGGCAACGGGCGGGGCGGTTTCCGGGCGGTAATGCCCGCCGAGGCTGGTCTGTCGGTCGATGGCGATGCCAAAGCCCTCGCGGCTCTGTCTACGGGGTCGGCCCTGTGGTATCTGGCGTCGAACAACAACGGCCCGCTGCAGCTGCTGAAACCGCGTGTCGTTCAGAAACCCGCCCGCGCCAAACCCGGCGAAACCGTTCGGCTGATTCGGCACAAAAACGGCCAGACGCAGCGGGTGGAGTTTTACTACGGCTCGGGCTACCTCAGCCAGTCGTCGCGGTAGTACGGGGTTTACCGAAGCTTCTCGTTGTCGAGGTGGCGGGTGGCGTCGCGGATGTTTTTCTTTTCCAGATTTTTCCGGAAAGCTTCCGTCAGGTCAACACCGGTCTGGTTGGCGAGGCAGATCAGCACCCACAGTACGTCGGCCATCTCGTCGCCGAGGTCTTTGTGTTTATCCGATTCTTTCTCCGACTGTTCGCCGTAGCGACGGGCCATGATGCGGGCTACCTCACCGACCTCTTCGGTCAGTATGGCCATGTTTGTAAGTTCTGAAAAATACCGGACGCCAACGGTTTTTATCCATTCGTCGACGGTGCGCTGGGCTGCTTCAATGGTCATGGTCTGCGCTGTATATGAGTTAGTAATAACGTAATGTTATGGATGGCTTGTCTCCGATTGACGAGATCCTACGAGCCGGTTTTCGCCACGGCCCTGCCGAAGGCGGTTTGTCCGTAGCGGCTAGCCAGCAGGTTGATCAGGGCGTTGACCAGCAGCGCCACGCCAAACGAGATGGCTATGGAGAAATGAGGTAGCAAAAAAGCCTGCATGAACAGGAATGTGCTGAAACCGAACAGCCCCATAACCAGCCCGCGGAGGGTAGAGATCGTGGCGTTGCTGCCCTGCAGCGTATGCGAGAAAATGGCCAGAATAGACGTCAGGATCGGGAAGGGCGTCAGGATACCGCTCCAGGTCGGTCCCAGCACGCTGGCCAGCCCCGTAATAACGACCACAAAAACCGTGGCAACGGCCATGCGAATCGAAATCTCGTACGGCAGCCGTCGGGCCGACGTTGTCTGTGCTTTTGGGCGTGGGAAAAAGCGCAGGGCCAGCCATACGCTACCCAGCACCAGCGCGTAGCCGACCCACAGATTCGGTCGGAGCGCGTTGAACCCCAGGGCCGTAATGGCGTAGATGCTGTACGAAGTCAGCAGAGTTGGCAACCAGCTTTGGCGCTGCGACAGGGTGGCGTACGTGAACGAAAAACTGATCAAAGCCAGGATACCCAGCATGACGCCCTGAATAGACTGGATGCCAAACGGCGTTCCCTGCTCCAGGATGAAGAACAGCAAAATAGGGCCTGCTACCCACGGCATACTTCCGATCAGCCCGCCAACCTGGTTGCCCCACCGCCGGGCAACCAGCGTAATGAGGGCGATGATAGACGGAATCAGGGTTATTTTAAGCCAGAAGACGTTCGTAAAGACCATGCCGAAAACAAGGTAGAAATCAGGCCGGCGCAGCCACCGGCCACCCTCAAAACCCGCCGGGACTACAGGAACTACTCTTTCTCCGGAACAAAGGTGAGCGACGAAAACTGATCGTCCATGAAGGCTTCCTGCGCCAGGTCCTGTAGTTCCCGGGCGGTTACGGCTTTGATGTCGTTAAAGATATCGTTGAGAGCCTCTACCCGGTCGATGTCGAGCAGACTTTTGGCCATCATCAGCATGAAACTGTTGTTGCTTTCTTCGGCCATGGCCAGCTGCCCAACCAGTTGTTCTTTGGTCTGGTGCAGTTGCAGGGTCGTGAGGGGCTGTTCGCGCAGGCGTTTCAGCTCTTTCATGATCAGCGTGCGTGCCCGCTCTACCTTGCGCGGGTCGGTACCGAAGTAAATACCCAGGAAACCGGTGTCCAGAAAAGGCGTATAGCTGGCGTCGATGGAGTAAACAAGGCCGTTTTTCTCCCGCAGGTTCAGGTTCAGCCGTGAGTTCATACCCGGCCCGCCGAGGAGGTTGACGAGCATGAAAAACGGCAGCCGGCGCGGGTCGGTCAGTCCGTAGGCGGGGCGTCCGAGCGCACACTGCGCCTGCGTAATGGGCCGTTCAACCCGGGTCTGGCGCGGTACGTAGTCGGTAGGCGTTTTTCGCTGGCGGATGGCGTGCTGTTCGGGCACATCGCGCAGGTACTTCTCGGCCACCTTCACCACCTGTTTGAACGGCAGGTTGCTGACCGATGCAAACACGATTCTGCGGGTGTCGTAGTTTTCGCCGATGAACCGCTGCAGGTCTTCGCGCCGGAACGAGCCAACCGTTTCGGTGGTGCCGAGGATGTTGCCGCCCAGTGCGTGGTTCGGAAACATCAGCTCGTCGAAGTCATCCTGAATGGCATCTTCGGGCGAGTCGTAATACATCGCCATTTCTTCGAGGATAACACCCCGTTCCCGTTCGATCTGTTTTTCCGGAAAAACCGAGTGAAAGGTGATGTCGGCCAGCAATTCGGTTGCCTTTTCGAAGTGCGCCCCCAGCACCGACGCGTGAAAACACACTTTTTCTTTCGTAGTATAGGCATTCAGTTCGCCACCTACGGTTTCCAGTCGGGTAATAATGTGGTAGGATTTTCGTTTCTCCGTACCTTTGAAAGCCATATGCTCCCAAAAGTGAGCAAGTCCCTGCTGATGGGGCTGTTCGTCGCGGCTGCCGATGTCCAGCATAATACCACAATGAGCGATCTGCGTATGGGGCATCTGCTTATGCGCAATCCGAATACCGTTGGGCAGGGTATATACTTCGTAATCTTCCATTCTAAGCCATAAACGCCGTCCACCTGACGTAGATCAGCGTACTCATGATAACCGATAGTAATCCGCCCCGGTTCCTGATTATTCAAACCGCGTTCATCGGCGACGTAATCCTGGCAACCGCTCTGCTGGAACAACTACGTCGCGCTCGTCCGCAGGCGGTACTGGACGTACTGGTTCGGAAAGGTAACGAGAGTCTGCTGGCCAATCATCCGTTTCTCAACGAAGTACTGATCTGGGATAAAAAAGGGGCCAAATACGGTAGCCTATGGGCGTTGCTGAAGACCATCCGCGTGCGTCGGTACGATGCCGTGCTGAACCTGCAGCGCTTCGGGGCCACCGGCCTGCTGACGGCCCTGTCGAACGCCAGCGTTACGGTAGGCTTCGATAAAAATCCGTTTTCGCGCTTTTTTACCCACCGCATTACCCACAAGTTCATGCCGGGGGTACATGAGGTGAACCGAAACGCCTGGATGCTGAAACCGCTGGGTCTCTCTTACGTGCGAACCCGCCCCCGGCTCTACCCGTCGCGGGCCGACTACGACATGGTTCAGCCCTTGCAGCAGCAGTCGTACGTTTGTATTGCACCCACTTCGGTCTGGTTCACCAAACAATACCCGGCCGAACGGTGGGTTGAACTGATTCAGTCGTTGCCCCGCCACCTGACGGTCTATCTGCTGGGCGCGCCCACCGATGCGGCTGTCTGCGAGAAGATCGGGCAGGACAGCGGTCGCGATGGGGTGAAAAACCTGGCGGGCACGCTGACGCTGCTCCAATCGGCCGCCCTTGTGGAAGGCGCCATCATGAACTACGTCAACGACTCGGCCCCGCTGCACCTGTGCTCGGCCATGAACGCGCCCACAACGGCCGTATTCTGCTCAACGGTTCCTGAGTTTGGCTTTGGTCCGTTGGCCAACGACGCCGTTGTTGTGCAGACGCCCGAACTCCTCGATTGTAAACCCTGCGGTATTCACGGTCGGCCGGCCTGCCCCCTCGGCCATTTTCGCTGCGCCTGGACGATTCCCGTTGAAGACCTGACCGAGCGCGCTATCCCGCTGTGAGCGTTCGGCTCGTTCCTGCCAGCTGCGTCTAGAATAGAACCGGGCAACTGGCCCGGTCTGGTCAGTTAAAGCCAGCAAGGTTGAATCTGCGGGTTAGCCCCGATTATGACAAACATCGGCTTGTCTGGGTGGTTATTCTGTAAACAAACCTCAACGCGATGAGCCGGGCTTTTCTGAAAAACGAGTCGGCCGATGATCCGGTCGTGATTCCGGCGCGGGCACCGCTGCCGCCGGGTGTTGCCAACTACGTTACGCCCCGGGGCCTGGCGCTGCTCCGGGCCGAACTGGCCGGGCTGGAAACGGAACGCGCCCACGTTGCCGCCCGGTCGGCCGATGATAGCGAGCGGACGCGTCAGCTGGCCGAACTGAACGGCCGCATCGGGCTGCTGAACCAGCGTATTGCCAGCGCGCGGGTTGTCGATCCGCACGATCATGCCGCTACGGACGAGGTCCGCTTTGGCGCCACCGTTACGCTCAAACCCCGCCCCGGTAAAACCACCCCGCCCGAACGCCGATTAACGCTGGTGGGTGTCGATGAAGCCGATGCCGCCCAAGGGCTCATTGCCTTCACCGCCCCGATTGCCCGCGCCATGCAGGGAAAGAAAACCGGCGATCTCGTTGCAGTCCGAACCATGAAGGGCGAGGACATGCTCCAGATCAGCGAGATCACGTATTAAGGGCGACAAAGCTGGGCCAGAATCAGAAAATCGGTGTAGATTAGGCGGGTAATCCTACGCCAACGTATGACCGTTTATCTGGACCTGAAAAACCTGTTCGATCTGTTCTGCATCGTACAGGGCGTCACTACGGCCATTCTGCTTTTTGTCCGGTCCGACCGGGCGTCTAACCGCTGGCTGGCCTGGCTCATTAGCGGGCTTACCCTGCAGGTTCTCGATTACTTTCTGAGCCGGTCGGGCGTGTATTACTCCCACCGCTGGCTGTATTTCTCCCCGCTGTTTTTCTCCTGGAGTTTCGGGCCGCTGCTGTACGGATACGTGCGGGCCCGGTCGGGTCAGGCGGTTCCGGGGCTGCGCTGGTATTGGGCGCCGGTTGCGGTGCAGGGGCTATTCTATACGATATTGATGGTACAGTCGCTCGATACCAAAGCCTGGTTCTGGCTGAACGTCCATAAACCCTACACCCGCTATGTAGAGCATTACGGAACCTGCCTGATGGTGCTGTACGCCATCTACCGAAGTCGGCCCTATGCATCGGAACCCTGGTTGCGGCTCCTGCTGAACGGACTAGCCGTGTTTTACGGAATAGCTGCCGTTGAGCCGCTGGTAAATCAGGCCTACCTGCCCCCGCGATGGCCGCGCTTTTACCTGACCTCGCAGATACTGCCCGTTTTTGTGTACGTACTGGCGCTGATCGGACTGTTCTATGACCGGTTGCAGAAGATCGAAAAAGTTGGTCGGCTATTACCCGTTTCGGCTGGTCAGCGCAGGCAGGTGCTCGACGCGATCGGGGCGCAGGAACTTTACAAAGACCCGGAGCTGACTCTGGCCTCGCTGGCCCGGCACCTGGGCGAAACGCCAAACGCCGTGTCGCGCATTATCAACGGCGGCTTCAACCAGTCGTTCAACGAGTTTATCAACACCTACCGGATCGATGAGGTGAAACGACGCATGGCCGCCGGCGACACCGAGCGACTGACTATTCTGGCGCTGGCCTTCGACGCGGGCTTTTCGTCGAAGACAACCTTCAACCGGGTTTTCAAAGAACAGACGGGATATACCCCAAAAGCGTATCTGAAGATGTCCCAAATCACACTTCGGGACGACGCAGACCTCCAGGAGTCGGATGTTTGAGCCAAAAATCACTCGATCATGACTGTCAGAATACTGTTGTCTGCTCTTTGGCTCATCGTGTGCGTTGTCGGCACCGTCTGGGCGCAACCCCCCGCCCGGCTGGCCGACCGGATTACCGCCGTCGAAAATAGTCTTATCCCGTACGTGCCGGTGGCCGGGCTGAAAGGCTGGTCGCTCGAAGAACGGATGCGCTTTCACCAGGTACCCGGCTTGTCGGTGGCCGTCATTCGCGATTATAAGCTGGACTGGCAGAAGTCGTATGGCCTGGCCGATACGGTAACCCGTAAGCCGGTGACGGCCGAAACCATGTTTTCGGCAGGGTCGATCTCGAAGCTGGTAACGGCCATGGCCGCGCTGCGGCTAGTCGATCAGGGCAAACTCGACCTCGACACCCCCATCAATCAATACCTGACGTCCTGGAAACTGGCCGAGAGCGACTACACGCGGAAAACGCCCGTTACGCTCCGTATGCTGCTGAGCCACCGGGGCGGCACGAGTCAGTCGTCGTATTTCGGGTATACGCCCGACCGTACGCCATTGCCGTCGGTGCCGGATATTCTGGCCGGGAAGCCGGGTACCGAAAGTCGCCCGGTGGTCGTAAACAGCGAGCCTGCCAGGGAGTTCAGGTACTCGGGCGGGGGGTATCTGGTGGTGCAGATGGCCCTGATGGACGTGACGAAGCAGGATTTTGCGACCCTCACCGAAACGCTGCTGTTTAAACCGCTGGGCCTGACCCGCACTACCTTCGCGCAGCCGCTGCCGCCTGCGCTGGCTCCCTATGCCTCGGGCGCCTACTCGTCGAACGGCTGGTTCAAAGGGAAGCCCTACGTCTATCCGCAACAGGCTGCCGCCGGTCTGTACGCCACCCCTGCCGAACTGGCCCGGCTTATTATTGACCTGCAAAACAGCTACCGGGGTCGGGGCGGTCTGCTGAGTCAGGCGTCGGCCCGGGCCATGATGCAGCCACTGGCCGTTATCAGCGAAGGCTTCATGTGGGAGCAGATCGGGCTGGGCGCGTTTCTGTTGCAAAGTGCGCTGAGCACCAACGAGCGCGGGCGCTATTTCGAGCATACGGGCACCAACGCGGGCTTTATTGCCTACGCCATCGGCAGCATAGAAGGCGGGAACGGCATGGTGGTCATGATGAACAACAACAATGGCGCATCTGAACTGGGCAAAGAGATTCGGCGAGCGGTGGCGCAGGTCTACCGCTGGACCGATTTTCTGCCGAAGCTGCTCGTTCCCAAAGTCCTGCCCGACTCCCTGCTGGATACCTACGTGGGTCGTTACCGGCGCGGGCCCGACGAGGTTGTGTCGATCCGGCGCGCCGGGAATCTGCTCATCGAAAAAATCAACAACGGCAACGACATTATCTGCGTACCTGTAGGCTCCGATACCATCGCCCTGACCGACTATACCGCCAAAGCGTACTTTAGCCGGGGGCAGACTGGGCGTATCGATTCGCTACGCATCGAGTGGGATCAGAAGCCATGGCCTCGACTGCCCGACACCGTTTACCTGCCCAATGAGCTGATCCGGATGGGTCGCCTGGCCGATGCGGTGAACGGCTATCGGGCGCTGAAACTCAACGTGTATCAACTGACCTACATGGCCTATGATTTTGCGCTGAGCCGCCCCGCCAATCTGCCCGCTGCCGAAGCGATTCTGGAGCTGGCCCGGGAGCAGTATCCCAAAGAAGGCATCGTATACGCACGCCTGGGCGATCTTTACCAGCTGCGGGGCGAGAAGCAACGGGCCGTTGATGCGTTCCGGCAAGCGCTGCTACTCGACCCTGCCGACGCCGATACGAAACAGAAGTTGAAAGGATTAGGAGAGTAAGAGACGGGGTTGCCTTTGCACCGGGACGCGTAGTCCGGATGGTTTTGCTGCCGGCATGTAGAGACGCAATCCCTTGCGTCTCCCGTCCGGATGGTTTTGCTGACGCACAGGAGACACAAGGGCAAAACCATCCCGGCTCTTGCGTCTCTCGTCCGGATGGTTTGTTGCTGACGCGCGTGAGACGCGAAGGATCGTGAGACGCGAAGGATCGCGTCTCTACGTGGGGCGTTTCTTTTATCTTTGCCGGATGACTACTCCTTCTATTCGCGTACTGGTTGTCGGTTGTGGCAATATGGGCGCGTCGCACGCCAGTGCGTACCAGACTCTCGACGGATTTGATATCTGCGGCATCGTCTCGACCGGAAACAGCAAACACGTTCTCAACGAAAAACTCGGCGGAGGGTATCCGCTGTTCAGCGATTACGCCACGGCCCTGGCCGAAACCAAACCCGATGCGGTCTGCATCTCTACCTACCCCGATACCCATGAGTCGTTTGCGCTGATGGCGCTCGAACAGGGCTGCCACGTCTTTATCGAAAAACCCCTGGCCGACACCGTTGAGGGAGCCGAGCGGGTGGTGGCTGCGGCCCGGAAAGCCGATAAAAAAGTAGTAGTCGGCTATATCCTGCGCGTTCACCCGTCCTGGGAACGGTTCGTATCCGAAGCGCAGCAGCTGGGCAAACCGCTCGTGATGCGGATGAACCTCAACCAGCAGAGCCACGGACAGATGTGGACGGTACACCGCAACCTGATGAAGTCGCTCAGCCCGATTGTGGATTGTGGGGTTCACTACATCGACGTCATGTGCCAGATGACCCGCTCCAAACCGGTTCAGGTAACGGCCATCGGCGCCCGGCTCACTGACGATATCCCGGCTGATAACTACAACTACGGCCAGCTCCAGATTCGGTTCGAAGATGGCTCCGTAGGCTGGTACGAAGCGGGTTGGGGGCCGATGATGAGCGAAACGGCCTTCTTCGTCAAAGACGTGATCGGCCCTAAAGGCTGTGTGTCGATCGTGGCTAAAAACGCTGGCAATACCGGGCAGTCGGACAACGTCGACGCGCACACCAAGACCGAATCGCTGCGCGTTCACCGGGCCGATCTGACCGCCGACGATCAGTTTACACAACCCGACACCTGGATCGACATGCACGATGAACCCGACCATCAGGAGCTCTGCAACCGCGAACAGCGCTATTTCCGGCGGGCTATTCAGGAAAATCTTGACCTGACAGATCATCTGCAGGACGCCGTCAACAGCCTCCGCATCGCCTTCGCCTGTGACGAAAGCGTCCGGACGGGCCAGGTGGTACGGTTGTAGCCAGTCTGAAACTCACGTTCATAAAGTAGGGGGAGATGCCATCAGCATTTCCCCCTTTTGTCTGAAAAACAGTGGGGGTGTCGCTTAAAAAAACGGCACTGTAACGATGATAATTGGCCTGGCTCTGCTGTGTCTGACTCAATCAATTCATCGAAAGATATCTGCTTTCAATCATCAGATACAGGCGTAAATCATCTGCAGTGAAACCCATATCCCTCATATAATGATTGCCATTTGCTTCGGCACCGTTCTAAAAATTTGTTACTTTGTATAATCTCAGTGGATCGGAAGTCTCGACACGTGCCGACCCATGAGCCAATCGTTAACCTCAATTCATGATGAAAGACAACAGTCAGGAGTCGATGGGTAGTAAATCCCGGCGCACATTTCTCAAGACCCTCGGTGTAGCCGCTGCAACGGCTCCGACGGCGCTGGTTGAAACGAAAGCGGCCAGCACTCCCACGACCCAGTACCTGAACCTGGTGAAAAATCACGCCAGTACCTCGGCCAACAGCAAGGTCCGGCTGGCCCTGATCGGAACGGGCGGTATGGGCATTGGCGACACGCAGACCGCGCTCATGGTCGACGGGGTTGAAATGGTAGCCGCCTGCGATCTCTACGACGGCCGTCTGCGCCGGGCCAAAGAACTGTGGGGCGATGGCCTGACCGTTACCCGCGACTACCGCACGCTGCTCGACCGCTCGGACATCGACGTAGTGATCAACGCCACCACCGACCATTGGCACGAGAAAATTTCGTCAGACGCCATGCGGAAAGGCAAGCACGTCTACTGCGAAAAGCCGATGGTGCAGAAGGTAGAAGACGGTCATACGCTCATTAAGGTAGCCGCCGATACGGGCAAGGTATTCCAGGTAGGCAGCCAGTTTGCGTCGTCGATCATCATCAGTAAAGCCAAGGAACTGCTGAAGGCGGGCGATATTGGCGAGCTGGTTTTTGCCGAAGCCCAGTACGACCGGCATAGCGCGATGGGCGCCTGGCAGTACTCGATTCCGCCGGATGCATCGCCCCAGACCGTTGACTGGGATACGTACCTGGGCAGCGCCCCCAAGCGCCCCTGGGACCCGCTCCGGTTCTTCCGCTGGCGCAATTACCAGGACTACGGTACCGGCATTGCGGGTGATCTGTACGTACACCTGCTCACGAGTCTGCATACCATTACCGGATCGCTCGGCCCCAACCGCGTTTATTCGAGCGGAGGAACGCGTTACTGGAAAGACGGCCGCGACGTGCCCGATATTCAGCTCAGCATCTACGACTACCCCAAAACCGCCGAACATCCGGAGTTCAACCTGACCACCCGGTCTAACTTCGTCGATGGCGGTGGGGGCGCGTATCTGGTGCGGCTGGTCGGTACCGAGGGCGACCTGTCTATCGGCTGGGATAGCCTGACCGTTCGCAAGAACAAGTTTCCGAAAGCTCCTGGCATGTCGGTCGATAACTTTCCGAAAGATCAGAAAGAACTGTTTGTGGCGGAGTACAACAAAATGTACCCATCGGTGCCCGAGATGGAAGGGCCGAAGGAGTTTAAGTATACGGTGCCCAAAGACTATAAGGGCGACCGGTACGAGCACTTCGTAAATTTCTTCAACTCGGTTCGCGACAAGAAACCCAACATCGAAGACGCTACGTTCGGGCTGCGGGCCTGCGGACCCACCCAGTGCGGCAACATGAGCCTGTTCCAGAAAAAAGTAGTGAGCTGGGACCCCGTCAAGATGAAAATCGGGAACGCGGTATAGACCACCGGCCCACTTATATACCGCCGAAGCGCCGGGTTCGGGAGCAGACCGATTATTTTTGCTCCCGAATCCGGCGCTTCGGCGTTGCTGAACAGTAACTGCACCGCAATCGATTCCGTTATGACAACCAACGAAATTTACGACATACTAACCGACGCCATCAGCCGCGCCATTCCTGATGAATGGACCATTGCCCGACTGAACGTACAGGCCCTGAGCGATGGGCAGGATATTGAGTACGACGGCACCTACCTGACCCCGGCGGGCGAGGAAGCACCACTCTCTACTGATATGCCTGAAGACGTGACACAGGCTGTACAGGCGCTGTTTATCCAGCGGAAACAGGAAGGCCAGCCCCCCGCCAACTACCTGCAGATCGATCTGAGTGCACAGGGGCAGTTTACGGCTGAATTCAGCTGGGATCAGGAAATGCAGGACGAAGACGATCATTTCTCGGCCGGCGGCACCGCCCGCGACTGGATCGCCATCCGGGACGCTAAATACGGCCCCCGCCCCGAGCCGACCGACGAGTAGCCGGGCTAGCTTTACCGCCGGGTTGGCTTCAGCCCGTCGAGCAGGTAGTCGAGTCCGTTGAGCCGGATTTCGTACAGTGTCTGGAGCAGCTGCCCCAGTTTACCGGCCGGAAACCCTTTCTGCGCGAACCATTCCAGATACGCCATCGGCAGGTGACGAAGCAGCACACCCTTGTATTTGCCAAACGGCATTTTATAATCGACCAGTTCGACCAGCAGGGTAGGGTCGCCAAAAGGTATGTGTTCGGCCATCAGCGGGCTAGTTCGATTTTGTATTTACGACCTTTCATTTTCAGATCCCGGATCTGCGTCAGCAGGGCGCTGACCTTTGCTGTTTTGACGGCGGCAAAAGACATAAAATCTTTCACCTCAATCAGGCCCAGGTCGCCGGGAGCGAGCTTGCCCTGCTGCGAAAAGAAGCCTACGATATCGACTTTGTTGAGCTTGTTCTTGCGGCCTCCGCTGATGTACAGAGTCTGAAACTCGGGCGCCTGAGGCAGCGGGCCGTCGGTGGGCAGGGGTAGCTCCTCCAGGTCGGCGGGGAGCCAGGCTGGCCTGTCTTCGGCCGGGTGGAGGATGACGTAGGCTGTGCCGGACGCGTGCATACGGGCGGTGCGGCCGTTGCGGTGGGTAAACTCGTGCTGATGAGCCGGCAGGTGGTAATGGACTACGTGTTTCATCTCTGGAATGTCGAGGCCGCGGGCCGCCAGATCGGTCGTGATCAGGTACCGGACACTGCCGTTTCGGAACTGGATGAGGGCTCGTTCGCGGGCGTCCTGCTCCAGACCGCCGTGGTACACCAGCGAGTAGATACCCCTGTCGGCCAGCAGCTCACTGGTTCGTTCGGCTGCCTCGCGGTGGTTACAGAAAATAAGCGCAGCTTCGGAATTAAACGAGCAGAGTAGTCGAAAGAGCGTATCGATTTTGTCGCGCGCCGGGGCGGAGACTAGCCTGATCGCCAGCCCGGTTTCGGTATCGTCGGGTGCGGCAAAGCTAAGCTTCGTCGGGTTGTTGAGCCGGATAAAGTCAGGAACGGTAATGCCTGCCGTAGCGGATACCAGCACCCGGTTGCGGAGGGCGGGCAGGCTATCGACAATAAAGGCCATCTCTTCGTGAAACCCCAGCGTCAGCGACTTGTCGAACTCATCGAGCACCAGCGTATGAACTCCGTCGAGGGCAACCGTTTGCCGGTCGATGTGGTCGCTGATGCGGCCGGGGGTACCGATGAGCAGCGCCGGCGGGTTGCTGAGGTTCTTCAGCTCGGTCTCCATCGAATGGCCACCGTAGCAGACGTTGACCTTATAGCCGGTTCCCATCTTTTTCCAGACCTGTTCGATCTGCAGGGCCAGTTCCCGGGCGGGCACCAGAATCAGGCACTGTACGCCGGGGCTGGCGGGTTCGAGGAGCTGAAGTATGGGTAGCAGAAACCCGAGTGTTTTGCCCGAGCCGGTGGGGGCAATCAGAAAGGTGTCGGTGTCGGGCTGGATGGCGGCTTGGGCAGCCTCCTGCATGGGGTTGAGGGCGGTGATGTCCAGATTCGCCAGGAGCTGCGCCGACTGTTCGGGAGTAAGCATACCTCAAAAGTACGCCGAAATGACGGAGCCGACACCGTTGTCAGCGCCAAACCGCCCGCGACTGCCCCCGATTGTCCGATAGTGTCGGTTGGGAGCTACCTTTTCTCTGTATATTGGCCGCCCGACACCGGCCTGTGCCGGGACCGACCGTTCCTAAACCCCTGCCATCGTATGTTGCTTGTGAACCGCTTCCTCGCTATTGTCTTCATTACCCTTCTTTTCGTCCCATCTACCCTGAAAGCCCAGACTGCGCCGGATGGCTTTGTCTTTGGTGACCTGCTTCCCGACGCGCCCGAACTAGCCGCGCGGGGTTCGTACGGAGTTGGGGTGCGTACCATGACGCTGACCAACAAGGATCAGGCCGATGTGCTGCGCACCAAAGATGGCCAGACACCCCGCTATGACCGTCCGCTTACGGTCGAGATCTGGTATCCGGCCCGGATTCCGGCGGGCAAGGCCGAGCGGGTGGTCTACGAGCAGGTAATGGGCAGTGCCAACGATCCCAAGCGGCCCCTGATCCCGTTCACCTTTGCCGGGCGGGCTCTGCGCGATGCCGACCCTGATCCCGGAACGGGCGCGTATCCGCTGGTGATCGTGTCGCACGGGTATCTGGGGTCACGCCTGCTGTTTACCTATCTGACCGAAAACCTGGCCTCGAAAGGCTACGTTGTCGTTTCGATCGACCATACTGAATCGACCTTTCGCGATGCGGCCGGTTTTCCGAGTACGCTGCTGAACCGCTCGCTCGATGATCTGTTCGTACTGAATGAAATGGCCCGGCTGAGTGCCAAAACCAGCAAAACGTTCCTGGCCGGACTGCTCGATGCTAGCAACACGGCCCTGATTGGGTACTCGATGGGGGGATACGGTGCCCTGAATGCCGCCGGAGCCGGTTACAGCGCCCAGGCTGCCAAATTTTTCAGCCAGCTGGCCGGTGGCAGCACGGCGCTGGAAGCACGCACGACCAGCTCGCCGGCCTACAAAGCCTCGCAGGACCCGCGTATCAAAGCCGTAGTGGCGTTTGCGCCCTGGGGCATGGAACGGGGCGTCTGGGATGCCGAGGGTCTGGCGGGGCTGACCCGGCCAACGCTCTTCGTGGCGGGTAGCCAGGACGATATATCGGGTTATGAGAAAGGGATCAAGGCAATTTACGACGGAGCTGTCAACGCCGACCGGTACCTGCTGACCTACCTCAACGCTCGGCATAACGTAGCCCCGAACCCTCCGCCGGCCGAGTCGCTGAAGCCCGGGTTGCCACTCGATGAATACCTGCGCTATGCCGAACCGGCCTGGAACGAACGGCGTATCAACAACATCAACCAGCATTTCGTGACGGCCTTTCTGGGTATGTACCTCAAAAAACAGGATTACGCCCGATACTTCGATCTGCCCGAAAATTCCAATACCAAGCTCTGGACGGGCTTTAAGCCCCGCACGTCGGTAGGTCTGGAGATGCGGCATGCCCGGCCGTAGACCGGCTGGTAAGCAGGGGCTGCCGATGCGCTGACCAAAGTATAATTTGGGGGAGTGGTTCTTTCACAGGCACATCTACTCATCTACTGTTGTGATATCATCTCGCCGACTTTTTCTGAAACAGCTGGGCCTGGGCGCCGTGAGCCTGAGCGTTGCCCATACGAGCTGGGGCTGGGGCGCACCCGCCCGTACCCTCAAACTGCCCCGTAGTCTGCCTGGCCTTCAGGGTGTCTCGCCGACGGGGTTGCTGAACTTCCTCACCGCCGTAGAAGCGGAGAAGCTGCATGTCCACAGCATGATGGTTGTTCGGCACGGGCAGGTCGTGGCCGAGGGTTGGTGGGCACCCTACGCTCCGCAGCTGAAACACACGCTCTATTCGCTCAGCAAAAGTTTTACCTCAACGGCCGTAGGTATGGCGGTGGCGGAGGGAAAACTGTCTGTCGACGATAAAGTGGTTTCGTTTTTCAAGGCCGATTTGCCGGCTACGGTCAGCGAGAACCTGGCGGCTATGCGGGTTAAAGACCTGCTGACCATGTCGACCGGCCACGATAAAGACACGACCGCCACTATGCGCGCCGACGGGAATACGAACTGGATTCGAACGTTTCTGGCCCAACCCGTCGACCACAAACCTGGTACGCACTTTGTCTACAACAGCGGGGCGACGTACATGCTCTCGGCCATTGTGCAGAAGCTGACCGGCCAGCCGGTACTGGCTTATCTCAAACCGCGTCTGCTGGACCCGCTGGGCATCGAAGGAGCCGACTGGGAGGTGGACCCGAACGGAATCAATACGGGGGGCTGGGGCCTGCGGGTCCGCACCGAAGACATTGCCAAATTTGGCCAGCTCTATCTGCAAAAGGGTGTCTGGAACGGGAAGCGGCTCATTAGTGAAGCTTGGATTGCCGACGCTACCCGCTCGCAGGTGATGTCGGCCGGCGGCAAACGGAAGGCCGAGGAGAACGACTGGCTACAGGGCTATGGCTACCAGTTCTGGCGGTGTCGGCACGATGCGTATCGGGGCGATGGCGCCTTCGGACAGTATTGCATCGTGCTCCCGAAGGAGGATGCTGTGGTAGCGATCACTTCCGAAACCGGCGATATGCAGGCCATTCTGGATGCGGTCTGGACCCATATCCTGCCTGCCCTGCGGGGTGAAGGACTCGCGGCCGGGAAAGCCGATACCGAACCCCTGACCCGCAAACTCAAAAGCCTGGCCCTGCCGTTCCCGAAGCAGGATACGACCTCGCCACTGACGGCTACGATCAGTGGATACACCTACGCTCTGGCTGATAACAGTCTGAAAGCGACTACGGCTTCGCTGACGTTCGGCAAGGATGGCTGTATCTTCAAACTGCGTGACGATCGGGGGACCCATCAGGTGACGTGCGGCCTGAACCGCTGGGTCGAGTCAGAAACGACCTTCCCGACGGCTCCGCTCAAACTCGTTGCCACCCCCGTTCCCGGCGAAACCCAGACGCGGGTAGCGGGTACGGGCACCTGGACCGATGCCAACACGTTCCTGATGACGTGGCGGTTCATTGAAACGGCGCATTACGAAACCGTAACCTGCCAGTTCGACGATGCCGGGAGTCTGTCTGTTGCTTTTGAAAGCAGCCTCTCCAAACTGAACAACACCAAAGATTCCCGGCCCGTACTGCAAGGCAAACGCCAGCCCGGCATGACCAGCCAGAAAGGGTGAAGTTCGTGAGGGGACATTTTTAAGGGGGTATATGTATGGCCCGGTATTCGTACCGGGCCATACATATACCCCTCATTTTTCCCGACATGAATGCCGGTGCTAGTCATAGGTCGTACTCCATTCAAATCTCGCCCGGTTCGATCAATGATCAGGGGTAGCTCGGACTCCTCTGGCATAAATGCCGATGCTGGTCATAGGTCGTGCTCCATTCAAATCTCGCCTGATACGGTCAATGATTAGCTCTGGCATTTATGCCAGAGAAACTGATTGGTATTCGTCATCCGTACCGGGCAATACATAAATCCCCCAATTTTCCCGGTATTCATGCCGGAGAAAGAAATAATCCGTCCCGGATTAAACGTTTCGCGATCAGTGGTATCTAATGGCTATAAGCCAAACACAAGGCGATGAAAACGATAGGGAACTTCCGGACAATGATTGTCGGCATGGCGCTGAGCCTGGCTGGCATAACGACGACGCTGGCACAAGGCGGATATGGTCAACCGGACTATGGACAGCCGGATTACAACCAGCCGGGCTATGACCAGGCCTATGGTCAACCGTATAACCAGCCGGGTGGTCCCGTTCCGTCGCAGGATTTTTATAATGACCTGGGCCCCTACGGGCAGTGGGTCAACACGCCCGAATACGGCCGGGTCTGGATTCCC
Organism: Spirosoma lacussanchae; assembly: GCF_005870035.1. Lineage (GTDB taxonomy): Bacteria > Bacteroidota > Bacteroidia > Cytophagales > Spirosomataceae > Spirosoma > Spirosoma lacussanchae. Next base: position 854,371 of record NZ_SWJG01000001.1, read on the forward strand.
AATGTCGAGCCGGGCTTTCAACCTTACGCTACCAACGGCCATTGGGTCGTAACGGAATATGGAAATACCTGGGTATCTGACTACGCCTGGGGCTGGGCACCGTTCCACTATGGACGGTGGTACCTCGACCGCTATCGGCGCTGGGCCTGGGTACCGGGCTACGACTGGGGGCCAGCCTGGGTATCGTGGCGGTCGGGGGGCGGCTATTACGGCTGGGCTCCGCTCGGACCGGGTATCAACATCAACGTGAACATCAACATTCCGGCCGATTACTGGGTGTTTGTACCGCAGGTGTACATCACCAGCCCGCGCCTGTACAACTACTGCGTACCCCGGCCGCGCGTGGTGAATATCTACCACAATACAACCATCATCAATAACGTATACCGGGTCAATAACCGGGCTTATGCGTACGGGCCGCGTCGGGAAGAAATCGAATACGTAACCCGACGGAGCGTGCCGGTATACCGGGTCGAAAACGCAGGTCGCCCGGGACGAACCGTGGTGCGTGACAATACGGTCGGCTTTTACCGGCCCGAAGCCAGCCGGGGTTCGCGAGGTGGTGCGCCTGCCTATGCCAACGACCGGCCTGCTTACTCCAATACTCGTCCTGACTACGGTCGTCGCGACTACCGAACCAATTCAGGGGCCTATACGGGTGCGACCGGTATGGAAGCACCAGAGGTAGAGTCACGTGGTTCGGGAGCATCCCGTACCGATGGACCACGCTACGATAGCCCCCGCTATTCGCCACGGGGTCAGTCGTCCGACTACTCAGGACGCACACCCCGTTATGAACCGCAACCCCAGGCTCAGTCGACTGAGCCGGCGCCACAGGCAGGGTCGGGTTTTCCGCAGCCGAACCGGCGCGAATCGTTTCCGCAGCGTGAGAGTGGTCAGTCGCGCGGCACCTTCGAATCACGCGGTCAGGGACAGATTCCGACCCAGCGCGAGTCGATGCCCCAGAGTCGGGGCGGGCGGGTCGAGTCGTTCCCGCAACGGGATAACAGCCCCGTTCAGCCACAGCGGTCGGGTGGGTTCGAGTCCCGCGGTCAGGGGCAACCCGCACCGGCTGGCCAGCCGCAGATGCCCCAGGGCGGATTTCCGGGTGGTCGTGGGGGCTCGCGCGGGCCGCGCTAGTACCAGTCAACAACAAATCATGAACATAGCGCAGGTCCGTTTTGGCCCCGGGTGGGCTGGTAACGGACCTGCCGTATTTGTGGGCTGTCCAGCAGCGGTATCGGACGAAGACAATTTAGCAGGCGACAGCGAATTGTATCGGGCGGTTCGGGACCAGGGGTGGTGATCGATACGTGATTTTGGGATACGCACTCGTCTTTTTGCGATAAGCCGTATCTTGGGCTTCATACCTTGATAGCCATGCTCCAGCGACTTATCCCTGTTTGTTTTCTGCTTTCTACCCTCACCAGCCTGTATGCCCAGCCAGTGGGCTCACCTGTGGCATCGGTGAAGACCTACGAACCCCCGGTTTTCACCGACCCTGACCGGCTGAAAAAGATACAGGCCCTCGCCCCAACGATCGATAAGCTTTACAAAGACTATGCCGCCAGGCGTAATTTCCCGGCCTTGGCGTACGGTGTCGTGGTCGACGGAAAGCTGGTCTATGCCGGCAGCACGGGCTATACCGATGTGGCGAAGAAAACGGCGGCTACCCCTAAGTCGCTGTTCAGGATTGCGTCCATGACCAAAAGTCTGACCGCCCTGGCTATCCTCCACCTGCGCGACCAGGGCAAACTACGGCTCGACGACCCGGTACAACAGTACATCCCGGAGCTGAAATCAATCGCGTACGTCACCGCCGACGCGCCCCTGATCACGATTCGTAACCTGATGACACACTCGGCCGGCTTTCCGGAAGACAACCCCTGGGGCGACCGTCAGCTGGCCGATTCGGACGCCGACCTGATCAGCCTCATTAAAGGTGGGCTGACCAGTGCCAATGCGCCGGGCGTGGCCTACGAGTATAGTAACCTCGGTTTCGCCATGCTGGGTAATATTATCACGAAGGTGTCGGGTAAGCCGTATCAGCAGTACATCACCGATGCTATTCTAAAGCCACTGGGCATGAACCAAACGCTTTGGGAGTACACCAGCGTGCCCGCCAGCCTGCTGGCGCACGGCTACCGGGCTCAGGACGGGCAATGGGTTGAGGAGCCGCTGCTTCATGACGGTTCGTACGGGGCGATGGGAGGTCTGATCACCTCGATCGAGGATTTTAGTAAGTACGTCGCGTTTCATCTGGCTGCCTGGCCCCCCAGGAGCGGGGCTGACAGCGGACCCGTGAAGCGCAGTTCCGTGCGGGAGATGCAGCAACCCTGGATGTTTTCGGGGCTGGCCACCCAGGCAAAAACCTCGGCTGGTAAACCCTGCCCCGTTACCAGCAGCTACGGCTACGGACTCGGCTGGTCGCAGAATTGTGAGGGGCGGGTGAGCGTTGGCCATAGCGGTGGTTTGCCCGGTTTCGGCAGCCAGTGGCGCATGTTACCCAACCACGGTATCGCCGTCATTGCCTATGCAAACCTGACGTATGCGGGGTTGGGAACCATCAATTCGGTCGTGCTCGATACACTGGTATCGCAGGCTGGCCTGATGCCCCGGCAGCTACCCGTTTCGCCCATTCTGAACCAGCGCAAAGCCGAACTGGTCAAACTCCTGCCCGACTGGACCAGTGCTGAATCGAGCGGCATCTTCGCCGAAAATTTCTTTCCCGATCAGTCGGTCGATAGCCGTCGGAAAGCGGTGCAGGCGTTGTATGCCAAAGCCGGAAAGATCAAGCGGATTGGGGAGCTAGTTCCCGAAAACCAGCTGCGTGGCCATTTCATCATCGAAGGCGAGAACGCCAACATCGACGTGTTTTTCACGCTCACCCCTGAAAATCCCGCGCTCATTCAGCAACTTGACATAGCGGAGATACCCCGCTAACAAAGCGTTGTCAACTCCAGACGGGTCTACCCGCATCAGGACTTAGCGAGCTTCACGATATCGTTGACTTCCAGAATCGACTTGTCGTAGCCTTTGGTTGTGGCTTTGATCATGGCTTTGGCCAGTTCCTGCAACGTAGAGACGAAGCTCGGCAGTACCAGCCGGAAAACCGGATACAGCCAGGCAATGTACCGGTAATAGCTCTTTACGTTTTTGAGCCCTTTCGTCGGCCGCAGAAAACCGGGCCGGAACATGTATGTTTTCCGGAATGGCAACAGCCGCAGCGCATTCTCGGTTGCTCCTTTGACCCGCGCCCACATCACCCGCCCCTGCGCCGTACTGTCGGTACCGCTGCCCGAAACGTAACAGAACGTCATGTCTGGATTCTGCCGCGCCATCAGCTGAGCCGCATGAATGGTCAGATCGTAGGTCAGGTGATAGTAATCGGCTTCGGTCATGCCAACCGACGATACGCCCAGGCAGAAGAAGCAGGCGTTGTAGCCCGTCAGCTGAGCCGCTACGGGTGTCAGATCGAAAAAATCGTCGTGAATGATTTCACGTACTTTGGCGTGCGAGATCCCGGTTGGTTTACGGTTCAACAGCAGAATCTGCTCTACATCGGCGTCCTGTAAACATTCATGGAGTACGCCCTCGCCAACCATGCCAGTGGCCCCTGTAATAATTGCGTTTACTTTCATGGGTTAGTTATATTGAGCACCGGGCTGATCAGGCGATCATGGAGGCCGACATGACCGCCTGATCAGCCCGGTGTATCATTAGCCAAAATCCGAACGGGCCCAAATAGGTTCATACACCGGGCGGGTTGGTTCGGCAAAGGGCTGATGCGGGGGGGGATATTTCTTTAGCGGTCAATAGGGTAGACCTTTGGATAAGGGTTTGGTAAGCGAGTTGGAAGAAGTAAACTTTTTCTCGTGATTAGCTACCGGAAGCAGGCCGAATAACCTGACCATACCTTGTATCGTTTTCCTCTCTAAACCTACTACCAGTATGTACGCACGAATCATCCAGGTTCCGCTCAGGCCCGATGGCGTCGAGCCAGCTATCGCTTATTTTCGCGATACGGTTGGCCCCGCCCTCAGGCAGCTCGACGGGTTTATGAATAGCCGTTTTCTGACCAATTCTGACACGAACAAAGGCCTGATGGTAACGCTGTGGCAGTCAGAAACACACCGGCAGGAGGCCGAGACAAACGGATTTCTTCAGGGAGTTCTCCGCGAAATGAGCACTTACTTTGCCGGCCCGCCCGTCATTGACTATTACGAAGTAAACGTTCAGGTCGCCTGATTGGCGGGCTTATTATTGCTGCAAACCCCTGATACCTGTTGGAATCAGGGGTATTTTTGTCCGGTTTCGTTTCTTTATGCCTATGCTACGCTTCCTTTTTTTTATCCTCGCTGTTCTGCCTGCTGCCGGGTTGGCGCAGGAGGTGATCAGCAATCGCCAGCGCGACATCGTGTTCAGGTCAGTTCATGTGATTCCGATGGATCGGGAACGGGTGCTGACCAACCAGACGGTTGTTGTCCGTAACGGCCGGATCACGGCCATGGGGAACGACGGCAGCGTGAAGGTGGCCCCCGGGGCGCTGATCATCGATGCTGCTGGTAAGTACCTGACGCCCGGCTGGGCGGAGATGCACGCCCACGTTCCGCCCATCGACAATCTGGAGCCGATGAAAGAGGTGCTGACGCTGTACCTGGCCAACGGCATCACGACCATACGCGGCATGCTTGGCCATCCCAGACACCTCGAATTGCGCCGGATGATTAATGCCGGTGACGTGCTGGGGCCGCATTTTTACGCGACGGGCCCCTCGTTTAACGGGCAGACCGTAAAAACCGCCGGGCGCGGGGCCGAAATGGTACGGGAGCAGAAAGCTGCCGGGTATGATTATTTGAAGCTACACCCCGGTCTGACCAAAGAAACGTTTCCGGCCATTGCCCGAACCGCGCAGGAGGTAGGTATTCCGTTTGTAGGTCACGTTTCGTTCAACGTCGGCGTGTGGCGGGCCATTGATGCGCGGTATTCCTCAATCGATCATCTGGATGGATTCATTGAAGCCATCACGCCGGGGAGCGATACCCTGGCCGAACCCGAAACGGGACTATTTGGCTCCTGGATAGCCTGGCAGGCCGATGCCGCCCGTATTCCGAAACTCGTCCGTGCGCTTCGTGACAAGAAAATAAGGGTGGTGCCGACGCAGGCGCTGGCCGAGCGATGGCTCTCTCCCAAGCCCGCCGAGGCTTTTACCGCCGATCCGGAGATGAAATACATGAAGCCCCAGGACGTGCAGAACTGGGTCAACGCCAAGACCAGCTACACCAGCAACCCGAACTTCTCGAAAGAGCACGCTGAAAAGCTGATCGATATCCGCCGGAAGCTCATTTACGCCTGCCAGAAAAACGGGGTCGAGCTGCTGCTGGGTTCCGACGCTCCCCAGATTTTTAATGTGCCCGGTTTCTCCATCCATCACGAAATGAAATACATGGTCGATGCCGGACTTACACCCTACGAGACGCTGCGGACGGGTACGGTCAACGTGGCCTCGTACCTGAACAAACCGGACTCGGGCGTCATTAAAACCGGCAATGTGTCGGACCTGGTCCTGCTGAGCGGTAACCCTCTGGCTGATATCAATCAGACCCACAATATCGAAGGGGTAATGATCGGTACGAACTGGGTATCCAAAGCCTACATACAACAAGCCCTCAAAAAGCTGGAAAAGCAGTAGTCGGGTACAGGACTCTGGGTTTCTCCGGTATGAATGCCGGAGCTAGTCATTGACCGACCCGGGCAGGGTTCACATTGAGTACGACCCATGAATAGGACCGGCATTCATGCCGGGGGAAGGAATGATTCCCGGTTTCTCCGGCGTTGATGTTTCTCCGGCCTAAATGCTCGTGCTAGTCATTGACTGAACCAGGCCGGATTTGAATGGAGTACGACCCATGAATAGGACTGGCATTCATGCCGGGGGCGAATAATAATCGGTTTCCCCAGCCAAGGAAATAAACAAATAAATCCTTTATGAAAACGCTTCTGATTAGCTTCGTTATTATGGCCTGCGGATTCCTGCTGGCTACGCGCCCGGCCCGTACCGACCTGGACGGCGCGTGGAAACAGACCGGCTCTACCAACGCAACGGTAATGCTGACCATCGTTGATAACTACCTGATGCAGACCACCTATGAGGCCAGCCGGTTTGTCAGTACCCGGGGCGGAGCCTGGCAGCGGTCGGGCGACAAGCTGAGCCTGTCGGTCGAGTTCGATACGGCCGACAGCAGCCGGGTGGGGCAGGTTGAGTTGTACTCGGTAACGCTGAAAAACGGGCAGTTGACGCTCAATGGCCCGGCGGGTGTACGGACCTTTGCGAATGTAGATCAGCCATCCGACAAAACCCCACTCGCAGGCCTGTGGCGCATTACGGGGCGGGCCAGCGAAGCCGGGCAGATGACGACTATGCAGCGGGGGGCGCGCAAAACCATCAAGCTGCTGACCGGCACCCGGTTTCAGTGGGCTGCCATCAACCCGCAGACGCGGCAGTTTTCCGGGACGGGTGGCGGTACGTATCGCTTCGCGGGTGGGCAATATACCGAAACCATCGATTTCTTCTCCCGCGATAACAGCCGCGTTGGCCGGTCGCTGACCTTCACCGATACTGTGGCCGGCAGCGAATGGCGGCATACCGGTCAGAGTTCTACCGGCGGTAAAGTCGACGAGGTCTGGACCCGCGAGCCGTAGCGTATGGGTCGATGCCGCCCTACCCGTGGAGGGGTCTTTTTTATCGCCGACCGGGCATTCGGCAGATTAGCCGTACCTTTGTGGTTTCGTTAGCACCATAGCCATGACGTTTGAGGAACTGAATCTGAACAAGCCACTGCTGCAGGCGGTTGCCGACCTCGGCTATACGACGCCTACCACCATTCAGCAGCATGTGTTTTCGGTGGTCATGTCGGGACGCGACGTATGCGGTATTGCCCAGACCGGAACCGGTAAAACGGTGGCGTATCTGCTGCCCTGTCTGCGTCAGTTTCAATTTACCCAGGATAAACAGCCGCAATTACTGATTCTGGTACCTACCCGCGAACTGGTCGTGCAGGTGGTTGAAACCGTCAATAAACTGACCGCCTACATGAACGTCGTAACGGTAGGCGTGTATGGGGGCGTCAACATGAAGCCGCAGGTGGCCGAGGTGCAGAAAGGCGCCGACGTGCTGGTCGCCACACCGGGTCGACTGGCCGATCTGCTGCTGAACGGCGCCGTCAAAACCAAATCGATCCGGCGCATGGTGATCGATGAGGTCGATGAAATGCTGAACCTCGGGTTTCGGACTCAGCTGAAAAATATCCTGGACCTGCTTCCCCCCAAGCGGCAAAACCTGCTGTTCTCGGCTACCATCACCGGCGATGTGGAGCAGCTGATTCAGACCTATTTCAACAACCCCATCCGGGTAGAAGCGGCTCCAGCCGGTACTCCACTGGAAAATATTCAGCAAACGGCCTATCTGGTTCCTAACTTCTATACGAAGGTTAATCTGCTCACCGATCTGCTCCGGCAGGAGGCCGATATGAGCAAAGTGATGATCTTTGTGGCCACCAAAGCCCTGGCCGATCAGCTGCTTGACCAAATAGACGACGACTTTCCGGATCAGATCGGGGTTATTCACTCCAACAAGGCGCAGAACCAGCGCTTCGAAACCGTCAGGCGGTTTAAGGCCGGAACCTACCGTATCCTGATTGCGACCGACATCATTGCGCGTGGCCTCGACGTGGCCGAAGTATCGCACGTAATCAACTTCGACGTACCGGCCGAACCCGAGAGTTACATTCACCGGATTGGGCGCACCGGTCGGGCCGACCGCACTGGTATTGCCATTACGTTCATTACGGAGAAAGAGAAACCCCAGCAGGCGGCTATCGAACAGCTGATGAACTACACCATTCCGATGCTGCCCTTACCCGACGACCTGGCCATTTCGGACGAGCTCACCGACGACGAACAGCCGAAGGTGTACATGAAGATCGTTGAGCCCAAAGCGCCCAAACGCGAGGATGTCGGACCGGCCTTTCATGAGAAAGCCGCTAAGAATCAGAAGGTGAACGTCCGGCGCGACTATGCCGCCGAGAAACGGATCAAATACGGCCGACCCATCAAGCGGAGCGGGAAAAAGTAATCAAGCTACCTCTATGTCATTTTCATCACTCGGCCTGTCCGACCCCCTGCTGAAGGCCGTTGCCGATCAGCAGTATACCAAACCTTACCCCATTCAGCAGGCCGCCATCCCGGCCATTCTGCGCGGAAAAGATATTCTGGGCATCGCCAAAACCGGATCGGGCAAAACGGCCAGTTTTGTGCTGCCGATTCTGGAGCTGTTTCACCGGACAAAAACGGCCAAGAGTCAGTCGGCTACCGTGCTCGTGCTGGTACCCACCCGCGAGCTGGCCACACAGGTTACCGAAGTATTCGAGATGCTCGGTGCGTATCTGTTTCCCAAAGTGAAAACGGTAGCGGTGTACGGGGGCGTGTCGATCAACCCGCAGATGATTGCGGTTCACGGCGCCGAAATTGTGGTGGCTACGCCGGGGCGGCTGCTCGATCTGCTCAGTAGCAATGCCCTGCGTTTGTCGGGGGTAGAGGTGCTGGTGCTCGACGAAGCTGATAAAATGCTGGAGCTGGGTTTTGCGAAGGAGATGGAAGCCATTTTTGCGCGGCTCCCTAAAAACCGGCAGACCATCCTGTTCTCGGCAACCCTGGGCGACGCCATTCAGGATATCAACGCTAATCTGCTGCGAAGCCCGACCAAAATCGAGATTGCCGAAGAGCCGCAGGATATCGACCAGATCCGGCAGCTGGCGTACCGGGTCGATCCTGAACGGAAAGGGCCGCTGCTGCGCTATCTGATCAAAACGGGCCAGATGAAGCAGGTGCTGGTGTTTGTATCCTCGACCCGAACGGCCGATAACGTGGTCGGGAAACTGAGCAAGAACGGTATTCAGGCCATGGCTATCCACGGCGACAAAACGCAGGGTGCCCGAACGGAAGCGCTGCGGCAGTTCAAGTCGGGTAAGCTGACGGTGCTGGTGGCTACAGACCTGATTGCGCGCGGTATCGACATCCAGTTTCTGCCCCACGTGATCAACTTCGAACTACCCCGCTCGCCCAAAGATTACATCCACCGAATAGGGCGTACGGGACGCGCCGAAGCCTCGGGTGAAGCCATCTCGCTCATAACCCCTGACGATGAGCACCACTTCAAAATTATCCAGAAAAAGATGGGGAAGCGGGTCGAGATCCGTCCCACCGACGAACTGGATCTGATGGGATACTAGTGTAGCCAACCAACCGCTCATCCTCGAATCGTTCCGCCAACAACGGCCCGGTTTCCGGGGTTGGCAAATTGCGGTAACTTGCTTCATCGTGTTTTCATCAGCTAGAAACTCTATGAAGCGTTTTGGATGGGCAGGCCTGCTGGCTGCTTTGTTATTGGGCCAGGAAACGGTGGCCGCCACTAAACCGGCAACTCCGCTGGTCTACGAGATCGATCTTACCAACCGCGCCGACGATCAGTTCAAGGTAACCCTGCGCGTAAATGGCCTCACCGCCGATAATGCCATATACCAGTTTGCCGCCACGGCACCAGGTACGTATCAGATCATGGACATTGGCCGGTATGTGCGCTCATTCAAAGCGTTCGACAGCAAAGGCCGCGAGCTGAAAACCGAGCAGGTATCTACCAACCAGTGGAAGTTTGCCGAGCCGAAGAACGTACGGACCATTCAGTACAGCATTGCCGAAACCTGGGATACGCCGGTTGCCGAACACAAACCGTACAACATGTGCGGCACATCCATCGAAAACGACCATGTACTGATCAACGGGCAGGGTGTGTTTGGCTTTCCGACGGGTATGCAGGCGGCCCCGCTGGAGGTGAAAATCAACTACCCCGCCGACTGGAGCGTAGGAACGGCCCTGGACAAAAATGCCAGGGGTAACTTCGTAGCAGCCAGCTACGACCGCATCGTTGACTCGCCCATTCTGCTGGGTCGGCTAACGAAGGCTTCCACGACCGTGGCCGGGGCACAGATCGATGTTTATACCTATTCGAAGACGGATAAAATCAAGTCGGAACAGCTGCTGGGCAGTATGCAGGCTATGCTCAACGCGGCCGGTCAGTTTCTGAAGCAGCTGCCCGTAAAGCGGTATACGTTCCTGTACCATTTCGAAGACGAGAGCTGGGGCGCCTGGGAGCATTCGTACAGCTCGGAGTACGTGCTCAAAGAAGAAGAGTTCTCAAAGAAGGTGGGGGAGGAGGTTACCTCCATTGCGGCCCACGAGTTCTTCCACGTAGTAACCCCGCTCAACATCCACAGCGAACTGATCGAGCAGTTCAACTTCGTTACGCCGACGCCATCGGAGCATTTGTGGCTGTATGAAGGCGTAACCGAATGGGCCAGCAACGCCATGCAGCTGCGCGGCCAGATCATGGACCTGCCGACGTACCTGGACCAGCAGAGCAAGAAAATCAGCATCGACAAGCAGCTCGATACGACCTACACCCTGAGCCAGCTGGGCCTGACGTGCTTCACCGACGAAGGCCAGAAACAGTATTTCAACATCTACAACCGGGGTGCCCTGGTAGCGGGGCTGCTCGATATTCGGCTGCTGGAGCTATCGAAGGGAACGCGCGGCCTGCGCGAGGTGGTCAACGAACTGGCTACAACCTATGGCCCAAACAAAGCCTTTCCGGAGAAAGAGTTTTTTACCATCTTCACCCAGAAGACCTACCCCGAAATTGCCGACTTCTTCAACCGCTACGTAAAGGCCGCCGAGCCGCTGCCGTTTACCGAGTACTACGGTAAGCTGGGTATCAACTACAGTCCGGCGCTGGCAACGGGCCGCAAAACGGTGTCGAGGGGCTATGGCGTAAGGCCGGTAGAGGGTAAGCTGATCCTCAGCAAGCTCAGCGAGGCTGCCCTCAAAGCCGGTTTGCAGGAAAACGACGAATGGATCGGCTACAACCGGCAACCTTTGTCGATGGGTAACGCGGGCGCGGTGATCGAACAGATGAGCCAGCTTACCCCGGCCGACAGCTACGAGATGACCATTCGCCGGAATGGGCAGGAGCTGACCATCAAAAACGCCATGGTCGAAACCGACGAGGTCAAACGGTTCGCGTTCCAGGTCAATTCCCAGGCCACGCCCGAACAGCTGAAGCTGCGCGAGATCTGGCAAAAGAATCTGTAACGCTCTACCGGTTCTCGTAGAGACACAACCCATCACTTCTGACTGACGTCAGCAACAGACCCTTCGGTCAGGGGATGTGGGGACACGGATCTTGGGATGGGACTTTGGCTGACGCGTCTGAGACGCGATGGGTCGCGTCTCTACGGTCCGCAGGCTCGCGTTTCCAAACCGTAGTCCATGTTTGCACCGAGACGCGGAGTCCGAGACGCGTAGTCCGGGACGCGTAGTCCGGGACGCGCAGTCCGACTCCTGCATCGCGGGCCGTGAGGACACGGCCCGTTCATGCGTCAGCTATGCTATTCAGGCAGGTCATTCCGTACGGCCAAACAGGGTGGCCAGCATGCGGGTGAACTCGGTTTGGAAAGGGGCGGTGATATCGATGAGTTCGGCGGTGGTGGGGTGCTGAAACCGGAGTTGCCGGGCGTGCAGCAGCATCGTATTCATCGAGAAATGTTCCAGAAATAGCTTGTTCTGCTTGTTGCAGCCATGGGGCCGGTCGCCGATGATGGGGTGAAGAACGTGCGCCATATGCTTGCGCAGCTGGTGCATCCGGCCGGTGGTGGGGGTTAGCTCGACGAGCGAATACCGCGATGTAGCGTGTTTCCCGGCGGCCAGCGGGATCTCCGTACGGCTAATCGTTTTCAGGTGCGTGACAGCCTCCTGCACCACCCCATCGTCGCGCCGAAGCGGGTAGTCGATGGTTTGTGTATCGTCGGTAAAACCCCGCACAATGGCAACGTAGGTTTTGTCGATAAGCCCGTCCATAAATCGCTGCTGCATGGCCGCGTTCATGGCCTCATCCAGCGCAAACAACAGGACGCCCCCCGTTTTCCGGTCGAGCCGATGCACCGGGTAGACGCGCTGCCCCAGCTGATCGCGTAGTAACTGCACCGCAAACTCGCTGGCGTCGCTGGCAATGGGCGAGCGGTGGACCAGCAGTCCGTGCGGTTTATTGATGGCCACCAGTTCGGCCGACTGGTACAAAATGGGCAGCAGCGCCCGGCGGGCTGAATCGATCATGCCGGAAAGTCGGGGCTGTTTTTGAGTTCGTCGATCTGTTTACGATGCCGTTCCACGTGGGCCGACAGGAGCAGAACGGCCTGGTAGATATCGAGCCACCCCAGGGCTATATGGCGGAAGTAGTGCGTTCGCAGGTCGTCTGTCTGGGCCTGTACGTAGGCAATGGCTATGTCGCGCTGCTGCTCAAAATCCAGCAGGGCCGCAGCGGTTGAGCCAAACCGCCCCGTCGGTATAAACGGATCGGGCGCCGGCAGCGTAACGGCGCGGCTGCGAACGGCTTTGATCACATCGACATCGGATAGCCGCACCTCGGCCCGCCTGGCGGGGTCGGCGGGGTAACTCATTCCTTTCTGGATGCCGCCGAAGATACCCCGCTCAACCAAAGCGATATGTTCGATACACTCGGCTACCGACCAGCGATCGGGGGCCGGTTTGTAGGAAAGCTGTGCATCGGTCAGGCCTTCCAGCGACTGGCGCAGGTTGATGCGGGTGGCGCTGAGCGCGTCGAGGGCGTAGGCTCGCTGTTCATCGGTAACAGGCCCGCTGGCGGAGGTGGGTTTCAGGTTTTGCATGGGCTGATCGTCGTAACGTGACAAAGGTACGGCAGGTTGAGGAGCCAATGGTCTGGACGGTCAGCATACGGCATGGCCGCGACCGACTGGCTGGTACATACTGGTTGGTAATCAGTAAACTACCTATTAATAAATCGTTGTACCGCTGCCTAACTAAAAAGAAGGGCGCCCATGAGCTGTTTCTAACTTTTGTCCGTATTCTCAATAGCTCTATTCTACGCTCATATTTTCTTTTCTTCCTTCCAAAACAACCAAACGTATGCGTACCTCATTACTTGCTGCTCTTTCTGTATGCACGCTACTTCTGCTCAACAGTTGTCAGGACCACCTGGTCCCCAGCGGCCCCAGCCGGTTACGGGTCGATGATGTAGCCACTCAGCTGGCTTTCCCGATCGGGATGTCGGCCGATAATCAGGGCCGTATCTGGGTTGCCGAGACAGCAGCCGGTATGGTATCCGTTATTATGCCCGGTGGTCAGAAATACCCCGTCATTACCGGGTTCAGCGTTAGCATCAGCCCTGAAAATACCCCCGACGGACTTAACCACCTGCTGTATAAGGATGGGATGTTGTATATCCTGCATGGCATTGATGAAAAAATGTACATCGCCAATGTAGGGTCGTTCAAACCCGGCGACGCACCGGTTTCGTTCAACACGCTGAAGAGCGAAGCCATCGGTCAGTTTGTGCTCGATTACAAGTTCACCGACGATACAGAAGATTCGAACCTGTATAACCTAACCTTCGGACCCGACGGCGACCTGTTCATTGCCGATGCGGGTGCCAATGCCATCATTCGCCGGGCCAAAAACGGTGCGCTAAGCGTTTTTGCCACGCTGCCGGGTCTGCCCAATCCAACACCGGTAGGGCCTCCTGTCATCCAGGCGGTACCAACCGGTATCGCGTTCGACGGCAAGCGGTTCCTGGTCTCCACGCTGTCGGGTTTCCCGTTTCCGGTGGGTAAAGCCCGTGTATTCCAGATCGATGTGGCCGGAAACGTATCGCTCTATCAGGATGGCTTCACGAGTCTGGTCGATGTGCTGTTTGCGCCCGATCAGAACCCGCTTATTCTGGAGATTGCCCAGTTTGGTCCCCAGGGGCTGACGCCCAAGACGGGTAAACTGATCCGGTCGGCGAATGGGCAGGCCACCACGCTGCTGGAAGGTCTGAACCTGCCAACCGATATTGAGCTGGGAAACGCGGCTAATACCTACTACATCAACAGCCTGGCCGACGGCAAAATACAGAAGATCACTTACTAGCGGGTTGAACCCAAACGGGTCCGACTGCGTATGTACAACAGCCGCGTTTCTGCAACAGGAGCGCGGCTGTTATCGTATACTGAACCCACCGGATTATGCTGATCCCCCGTTTGCTCTGGCTGGTGCCGGCGCTGCTGCTCACCCTGGCGCTGGTGCTGCTCGTTGCCAGCGAATACGCTACCGCCCGCGCCAGCCGCCGAACTAAAGATGTTGCGTATGTAGCCGCAGCGGCCCCTGATTTCGATGCCGCCCGGCATCGGCTCGATGTGTATGCGCCAAGGGCGACATCATCGACTTTGCGGCCGGTCGTGGTGTTCATCCACGGCGGAAGCTGGAACAGCGGCAGCAAAAACCTGTACAGTTTCGTGGGTCGGCGGCTGGCTAAACAGGGGGTGGTGGCGGTGGTGATCAACTACCGGCTTTCGCCCGGCGTTCGGGTGCCCGATATGGCCGCCGACTGTGCCCGCGCCGTCGACTGGACTGCGCGGCACATTGCCGACTACGGGGGCGACCCGAACCGGCTGTTTACCATGGGTCACTCGGCCGGTGCCGGGCTGGCGGCCCTGCTGGCGGTGAAGGATGAACTGTTTGCCGGACTGGGACGGTCAGCGAATCCCGTTAAAGGAGCCATTCTCGACGACCCGGCCGGTCTTGATATGGCTGATTACCTGACAAAGCTGGAGTACCCCAACGACGAGCAGTACCTGATTCCGTTCGGTAAAGACCCGGCCGTCTGGCGGGCGGTGTCGCCGATGTACCACGTTCGGGTCGGCAATCCGCCCATGCTGCTGTTTGTGGGTGGCGAAACGTACCCGAGCATTACCAGCAGCAGCCGTCGGTTTCATGAGCGGCTGCAGGCGCTGGGTATACAACACGAGTATACTACCCTGCCCCGCAAGAAGCACGTAGGCATGGTAACGCAGCTGTACTGGAAAAACAACGTGATCTACCGGAGTCTGCTTCGGTTTGTCGGGGTTAAGCCCTAGCGCGGGCGGCACAGTAACCGCGGCCCGACGGGGTCTTTTGAGGGCAACGTACCTATTTTCCGTACAGACACTTCCTATGCCCGCATCTCCCGTTTTTCTTCGCGCTGCCCTGACTGTATGCTGGGCCGCTACCGCTGCGCTGTCGTCGGGGCAGTCGACTCCGCCCAAAGCCAACGACTCGACCACGCCCCTGCATCTGTTACAACCCGATTACCCCGTTCCGTATGGTCAGCCCGCCGTTGCCGATGTAACGAAGGTGCTGAATCGAGTCTATACCTACCTGGCCGGTGTGACGCCGATGGAGGTCATCGACAAGCAAACCAGCCAGCCCATTACCAGCTTCGGTACGTTTAACCCCAACGCAGTGCTGAAACCCGGCGACTTCCGGCTGACCAGCTACGAATGGGGCGTTACCTACGCGGGTATGCTGCTGGCTTCCGAAGCCACCGGCGATCCGCGCTATGCCGAATATACCAACCAGCGCCTGGCGTTTCTGGTCAACCTGATTCCGTATTTCCGCGAGCAGGTGCGCGCTAATCCGCAGGCTAACACCCCGCTGCGGCCCATGCTGGCCCCCCACGCCCTCGACGATGCGGGCGCCATGGCAGCGGCTATGATCAAAGCCACCCGAACCGGTCGAGTCAAAGCCGACCTGCGTCCGCAGATCGACACCTACCTGTCGTATATCCAGACCAAAGAACATCGTCTGGCCGACGGAACCCTGGCCCGCAACCGCCCACAACCCAACACTCTCTGGCTCGATGATCTGTTCATGAGCGTACCCGCTCTGGCGCAGATGGGAAAACTGACGGGTAACGGAGCCTACTATGACGAAGCCGTAAAACAGGTGATTCAATTCTCGACCCGGATGTTCAACCGTCAGAACGGACTTTACATGCACGGCTGGGTCGAAGGCATGAGCGTTCATCCGGAGTTTCACTGGGCGCGGGCCAATGGCTGGGCGGTCATGACGGCGGTCGAACTGCTGGACGTGTTACCCGAAACCCACCCGGGCCGGGCGGCTGTGCTCGACCTGCTGCGGACACACGTGCGGGGGCTGGCCGCCTGCCAGTCGGGTTCAGGCTTCTGGCACCAGCTGCTCGACCGCACCGATTCGTATCTGGAGACGTCGGCCACGGCGATCTATGTATACTCGATGGCCCGGGCTATTAACCGGGGCTGGATCGATCCGCTGGCCTACGCACCGGTCGTTCTGCTGGGCTGGAACGCCGTGGCGACTAAAGTAACGGAAAAAGGACAGGTGGCGGGAACCTGCGTCGGTACGGGTATGGGCTTCGATCCGGCGTTTTATTACCACCGGCCGATCAACCTGTACGCAGCCCATGGCTACGGTCCGGTGCTGCTGGCAGGCGCGGAGGTGATTCATCTGCTGAAAAAGCAGCAGTTCGAGATCAACGACAGCTCGTTACAGCTGACGCAAAAGCGGTAGGGCAGACCGGGCAGCCTGTCGCGCACGTGGGTCAATCGGTTGTCGGCGATGCGGGTCAGGGCTTTTCCGTTAAAACCTTCGGGATTGATACGCGGTTATCGGCACAGAGAGTTTTTCATTATTCCGATTCTACAATTCATGGCAGATTACATCAGAACCGCGCTGATTACGGGTGGTTCAAAAGGTATTGGGTACGGCGTGGCCGAAGTGCTCATCAAACAAGGCATCAAAGTGGCCATTACAAGCCGGTCGTCGGTGGCGGCCGAGCTGGCAGCGGCTAAACTGAACGAGATCAAGCCCGGCCACGCGCTGGGGCTGGCGGCCGATGTGCGTGACCTGGCGTCGCAGCAGCGCGTGGTCGACACCATCGTTCAGCAGTGGGAGCGACTCGATTACGTCATTGCCAACGCGGGCGTAGGGCATTTTGCGCCGATTCAGGAGCTGACGCCCGACCAGTGGCGCGAAACCATCGATATCAACCTGACCGGCGTCTTCAACACCGCCAAGGCCACCATTGCTGAACTGAAAAAGACCCAGGGTTACTTTATCTCGATAGCCAGCCTGGCCGGGGCCAATTTCTTCGAGAAAGGATCGGCCTATAACGCCAGTAAATTCGGGCTGGTTGGCTTTACGCAGGCCATCATGCTCGATCTGCGCGGAGAAGGCATCAAGGTGTCGACGATCATGCCCGGTTCGGTGGCCACGGAGTTTGCCGACCACCAGCCCAGCGATGCCGACGCCTGGAAAATACAGCCCGAAGACATTGGCAATATTGTCTATGACCTGCTGAAAATGCATCCCCGTACGCTGCCCAGCAAGGTAGAAGTACGCCCATCCCGACCGGGTGGCAAATAAGTGACAAAAAAATGGTCAGGAGTATCTAACGAGTTGGCTTCTCTATGTAAATTAGAAGCTTACTTCTGTTAGTACTCTACATGAAAAAAGCTACAGTTTACCTTTCGTTGCTGCTGGCTGGGCTAATGACCAACCCAGCCAGTGCGCAAACGAAACTCGTGGAGAAAGTCACCCGGCAGGGGAAAGAGCTCCTGATCCCGTACGAAAAGTACGTGTTGCCTAACGGGCTGACGGTGGTTGTCCACGAAGACCATTCTGACCCGATTGTCCATGTCGACGTTACCTACCACGTAGGGTCGGCCCGTGAGGAGATCGGCAAGTCGGGCTTTGCGCACTTCTTCGAACACATGATGTTTCAGGGCTCCGACCACGTAGCCGATGACGAACACTTCAAGATCGTTACTGAGTCGGGCGGAACGCTCAATGGATCGACCAACCGCGACCGGACCAACTACTACGAAACCCTGCCCAGCAACCAGCTGGAACGCGCGCTCTGGCTCGAAGCCGATCGGATGGGTTTTCTGCTGGATGCCGTCACTCAGAAAAAATTCGAGATTCAGCGGGCTACCGTCAAAAACGAACGCGGCCAGAACTACGACAACCGGCCCTACGGCCTGGCCAGCGAATACGTGGCCAAAAACCTCTTTCCGTACGGCCACCCGTACTCGTGGCTGACCATTGGCTACATCGAAGACCTGAACCGGGTCGACGTTAACGATCTGAAAAACTTTTTCCTACGCTGGTACGGCCCCAACAATGCGGTACTGACGGTAGGGGGCGACGTAACCCCCAAACAGGTCGTGGCGATGGCCGAAAAATATTTCGGCTCCATTCCGCGCGGCCCTGAGGTAACCAAAACCAAGGTGCCTACGCCCGTGCTGGATAAAGACCGGTACGTTTCGTACGAGGATAACGTGCGTTTCCCGATGCTGCAGATCGTTTTCCCAACGGTGCCGAACTACCACCCCGACGAAGCCCCGCTCGACGCGCTGGCCGAGATTCTGGGCGGTGGTAAAAACTCCTTGTTCTACAAAAACCTGGTGAAGCCGCAGCTGGCAGTGCAGGCCAACGCGGGGCATCCGGCTACCGAACTGGCGGGTCAGCTGACGATGACGATCCTGCCTTTTCCCGATAAACGGCTCGATAGTACCGAAGCCATTGTTCGGCGGACACTGGCCGAGTTTGAGCGCCGGGGCGTTACCGACGATGACATTGCGCAGTTTACCGCCACCCGCGAAGCTCAGCTTATCGACGGTCTGTCGAGCGTATCGGGTAAGGTGTCGCAGCTGGCCGCTTTCCAGACCTATCTGGGAACGCCCAACTACCTGCCGCAGGAGTTCAAACGCTACCGCGAGGTAACCAAAGCCGACGTGATGCGGGTGTATAACCAGTACGTGAAAGGTAAGAATGCGGTGCTGCTGACCGTATATCCGAAAGGTAAAGCCGACATTGTGGCCAAACCCGACAACTACACGATCTCGACGGCGGGCTATCAGGCACCCGATTACGGCTACAAATCGCTGACCTATGCCAAGGCGAAAGATAGCTTCGACCGGAGCGTGAAACCCGGCCCCGGTGCTAATCCGGCCCTGAAAGTGCCGCCTTTCTGGACCGACAAATTGCCCAACGGCCTGAAAGTAATCGGAACGCGCAACGACGAAATTCCGTCCGTAACGATGCTGTTCACCATTAAAGGCGGTCACCTGCTGTCGGCCAATGATCCGTCTAAAGCGGGTATTGCGCAACTGACCGCAGCCTTAATGAACGAGGCCACCGAACGGTTCTCGAACGAAGAGCTAAACACCAAACTCGAGAAGCTGGGCGCCAGTATCGACATTCGGGCCAGCACCGAAGAAATCAACGTATCGGTCGAGTCGCTGACCAAAAATCTGGACTCGACCCTGGCGCTGGTCGAAGAAAAACTGTTCCGGCCCAAGTTTGCCGCCGACGATTTTGAGCGGCTCAAGAAACAGCAGCTGGAACTGATTGCCAATCAAAGTACCCAGCCGGTTGTCATTGCCAATAAGGCCTATAATAAGCTGCTCTACGGCGCATCCAACATCCGGTCGGTACCCGTAAGTGGTACGACCAAAACGGTGGAGGCCATTACGCTCGACGACGTAAAAGCGTATTACCAGAAGTACCTGTCGCCGTCGGTAACGAACCTGGTCATCGTGGGCGATGTCGAGCAGGCAGGGGTGATGCCCAAGCTGGCATTCCTGAACAAATGGGCGGCAAAGCCCGTCGCCATGCCGAAAACCGCCGTCAGCCGTAAAATCGACAAAACCCGGATTTACCTGATCGACAAGGAACGGGCGGCTCAGTCGGAGATTCGGGTGGGCTACCTGACCGACATGCCTTACGACGCCACGGGTGAGTATTACAAGACCACTCTGGCCAACTACATGCTCGGCGGTGCGTTCAGCAGCCGGATCAACATGAACCTGCGCGAAGATAAAGGCTGGACCTACGGGGCCCGCTCGGGCTTCTCGAGCACCAAAACGCCGGGTCCGTTTACGGCACAGGCCGGGGTGAAAGCGGCCGCTACCGACAGCTCGGTGGTTGAATTCATCAAAGAGATCACCAACTACGGCAAGACGGGCATTACCGACCAGGAGCTGACCTTCGTGAAAAGCTCGCTCGGCCAGGTCGACGCGCTGCGGTACGAGACGTCGCTCCAGAAAGCCTACTTCCTGAGCCGGATCATCGACTACGACCTGCCCCGCAACTACGTAGAGCAGCAGAGCGAGATCCTGCGTAACATTACCAAAGCGCAGATCGATGCCATTGCAAAGAAGCGGTTGCCGGTCAACAACATGATCATTACGGTGGTCGGTAATAAAGAGCTGATCAAGCCCGGTCTGGCCAAGCTCGGCTACGAACTGGTTGAACTCGACAAAGAAGGTGAACCAATCGTAACCGCTACCGCTCCGGCCAGCGCTCCCGCCAAAATGGGATCATCGACTCCGCCAGCCGACAAAAAGAAAGGTAACTAAGTAAACGAATACCTTTACTCCCGCGAGGCTTCCGCTCCTGATGAACGGCCAGCCTCGCGGGATTTGTATTTTGATATGTATGCCCGTATTGATATCCCGGCATGAATGCCAATGAATCCGATTCGTATTGAAATCCCGGCATGAATGCCGGGCCTATTCATAGATCGTCCCCGGTTCGGATCCTTTCCCCGGCGATCTATGAATTGCATCGGCATTCATGCCGATGACCCTGTTTCCCCACCCGTATTTATATCCCGGCATAAATGCCGGGCCTATTCATGATTCGTCCCCGGTCCGGATCCTTTCCCGGGCGACCCATGAATAGCATCGGCATTTATGCCGATGAATCCTTAACCCAGCAAGGCCAGGGCTTCTTCGTTGCCCTGCTGAATGGCCAGGTCGCGTGCCGTATGGCCGCGGACGTCGCGGATGGTGGTATCGGCACCCGCGTCGAGCAAAAGCTTTACCAGCGCATTGCGGCCAAACATCGTGGCAAACATCAGCGCGGTACCCTGGTTGCTGTTCTGTAGGTTCAGATCGGCACCACCCGCTATCAGCAGTTGAGCAATGTTAGCGTAGCCTTTGAAGCTTACGCCCATCAGCGCCGTGTTGCCGCTCACGTCCTGTATGTTGGGGTCGGCCCCGGCCTTGAGCAGAAGCTGGGTAGCCTCGACCTGTCCGTCGTAGGCCGCAATGGTCAGGGGTGTAAAGCCTTTGCCATTCTGCTGGTTAACATCGAAGCCCGCGTCGATCTGTTCGCTCAGGTAAGCCACATCACCCCGGCGGGCGGCATCGAAGAATAGATCTTCGGGTTGGTTGGATGCAAATGTCATCATAACGATTACTGTCTTGGTTTAGCCCGTTCGTACTGCACGGGCCAGGGCATATCGTCGCCCAGAGAATGGGCGGCATGAAGTGGAAAATAAGGATCGCGCAGAAACTCGCGGGCCAGTAAAATCAGATCCGCCTGTTCGCTGGCCAGAATGGATTCGGCCTGCTCAGGGGAGGTAATCAGGCCCACGGCGCCGGTCGGTATACCCGACTCGTTCCGGACCCGATCAGCAAACGACACCTGATAGCCCGGCCCGGTCGGAATCGATGCGCGCGGCACGTTACCACCCGTTGAGCAGTCGATCAGGTCAACATCGTGTTGTTTCAGTACGGTCGCCAGCGCTACCGAATCGTCGGGTGTCCAGCCGCCCTCGGTCCAGTCGGTTGCCGAGATACGAACCAGCAGCGGCAGCTCAGTCGGCCAGACCGCCCGAACGCGCCCAATCACCTCAATCAACAGGCGAATCCGGTTCTCGAACGAGCCGCCGTAATGGTCGGTTCGCCGGTTGCTCAGTGGCGACAGAAACTGATGAAGCAGATAGCCGTGGGCCGCGTGCACTTCAACGACCTGAAAACCCGCCCTGAGCGCCCGCTCGGTAGCGGCCTGAAAGTCGGACAGCACGGTTTCGATACCGGCGGCATCGAGGGCCGTCGGTTCGGGTTCGCCGTGGTTGAATGGAAGGGCGCTGGGCGCTACGGTCTGCCAGCCGCGTGGCTCCGTGGGGGCAATGGCCGTACCGCCGTCCCAGGGTCGGCGATGGCTGGCTTTCCGACCGGCATGGGCCAGTTGAATACCGGCTACTGCACCCTGCTGGCTGATGAAGCGGGTGATCCGTTGCAGGGCAGGTATATGGTCGTCGGACCAGATGCCGAGATCGTCGGGACTGATGCGGCCTTCGGGCGATATGGCAGCGGCCTCGGTAATGATCAGACCCGCTCCGCCAACGGCCCGGCTGCCGAGGTGTACCAGGTGCCAGTCGTCGGCAAACCCGTCGACGCTCGAGTACTGGCACATAGGCGAGACAACAATCCGGTTCCGGAGCCGGATGCTGCGGAGTTGCAGGGGAGAAAGGAGAATAGACATACGTACGCAACGCAAGTTGGCGAGCCCTGGTTTAGCCAAACCCCCAATTTCACCGGAATACCAGGACTTTCGCCGAATAACACGACTCATGCGGGCTGATCGTTAGCCCGTGTCTGTCTTGGCTGCGCGTCGTGGGCAATCAGCTCCGCCTAAAGCCGTATGGAGGTTGTTTGCGTAACTTGTACACGCCGGATATGAATGAATCTACTGGTATCTTTGCCGTGTCTGTACCAGAAGCCGTTGCCAGCAACAACCAGGTCTTGTGCGGCTCAATGAAGAACGTTCATGAGAATCCTTTTAGTTGAAGACGAGGAGCGGGTGGTTTCGTTTATCCGCAAAGGCATATCGGCCGAGGGCTACGACGTCGACGTGGCCTACGACGGGCGTACCGGCCTGTCGCTCTTTCGCAAGGATAGTTACGACATCATTATCCTGGACGTTAACCTGCCGCAGATCAACGGGTTTGAACTGTGTCGGCTGATCCGGACCGAAAACGAGGCCGTACCGGTACTGATGCTGACTGCGCTGGATAGCCTGGCCGATAAAGCCGATGGGTTCAACGCCGGAGCTGATGACTATCTGGCCAAACCATTCGAGTTTCAGGAGCTGCTGCTGCGGCTCAGGGCGCTAACCCGCCGAAATGGCCCCAAACCCAAGCAGGTGCTCCGGCTGGCCGACCTCGAACTGAACCTGGATACTAAAACCGTTACGCGCGCCGGCAAGCGGATTGACCTGACCACCCGCGAATACGCCCTGATGGAGTACCTGATGCTCAACAAAGGAAAGATCATTTCGCGGGTCGATATCAGCGAGCGCGTCTGGAATCTGAATTTTGATAGCAACACCAACGTTATCGATGTGTACATCAGTTATCTGCGGAAGAAGATAGACAAAGATTTTTCGCCCCGCCTACTGCATACTATTGTGGGTATGGGCTATGTTCTCCGCGAAGACTGATGGCGGCCGACAGGTGCTGACAAGTATGCCGTAATACAGACCTGCCCATTGCGCAACTACCTCCATGCTCATCCGGAACCGACTGACGATCAGCTTTACCCTACTGGCCACCGCCATCCAGATTACCCTGTCGTTGCTGGTCTGGTACTTTTATTCGCTGTACCGGCAGGAGGAGTTTTACAATAAGCTGGAAGGAAAGGCGCGGGTAACGGGCCGGGTGCTGATTTCGCGTCGGCATCTGCACGACGACTTCTTTGAGAATATGGTGCGCACCGACCTGCTGACCATCGTAGACGAGCAGCTCAGCATTTACGACAGCCAGCGGAATCTGGTATTTACCAACCGGAACCTGAAAGAATCGGACTACTACAAGGGCCAGATTGACCAGTTGACCGCCAACGTCCCCTTCGAATTCAAGAGTGGTCGGCTGGAGTCTATCCTGATTCCGTACCGGGACCGGGGGCAGCTGTTCTATATTTTTGCGTCGGGCTACGACCGGATCGGTTTTGACAAGCTGGGTACGCTGCAACAGATTCTGATGCTGGCCAACCTGCTGGGGTTTGCGCTGATCGTGCTGGCGGGCTGGTATTTTTCGGGCCGGGTGCTGAAACCTATCTCCCAGATCGTGGACGAAGTGGAGCAGATTACCGCCACACACCTCCACAAACGCGTACAGGAAGGCAACCGGCGCGACGAAATCGCTCAGCTCGCCATGACCTTTAATCAGATGCTGTTCCGGCTCGAAGATGCGTTTGTATCGCAGCGCAGCTTCGTTTCGCACGCGTCGCACGAACTACGAACTCCGCTTACCAACACCCTGGGTACGCTGGAAACCTCCCTCCGCTACGACCAGAATCCCGACGATTGGCGCGACAGCATGGAAGTAGCCGTTGACGAACTCAAAAAACTCATCCTGCTGACCAATGGACTATTGGGCCTGGCCAAGGTGACCGACGGAACAGTGGCCCTAACGCCTGTTCAGGTAGACGACTGCCTGCTGACGGCCATCGGCCAGGTGCAGACCAAGTATCCGGGCCGCAGCCTGCCGCTTCGATTCACCACCGCCGACGAAGCCTCGATGACTGTAAAAGGCAATGCTACGCTGCTGACAACGGCTTTTCTGAACGTACTGGACAACGCCTGTAAGTACTCCGGCGAAGCCGTTTCGGTGCAGTTGCAGTCGCTGAACGAAGAAATTGTCGTGACCGTAACCGACCAGGGGCGGGGCATCGCCGAAACCGACACGGCCCATATCCTGGACCCCTTGTACCGCGGCAAAAACGTAGAAGGCGTACCTGGCTATGGCATTGGGCTGGCCGTAACCCAAAAAATTATGGAGCTGCACCAGGGTACTATTCAGATCAGCTCCCGTGTCAACGAAGGTACCTCGGTTACCATTCGTCTGCCGGCCCAGGCATAGGATGCCTTAGTTGTTCAGCTGTATGTCGCTGTCGCATTGTTAATGAATTTAGTCGGAGACCAGTTGTAATTCAATTTATTATCTGAAAAACGTTCGAGTTGCCTGCCAAACAGACTGCGTTTGTAGCTTACCGGTAGAGACAACCAGCACACTACGTTAGTTTTGTTGATTTGACTTTATGTATCAAAAAATATAATTATTTATAGTGCAGATAGCTGGCTGGAGCTTTACAATAACTACCCATTATACTATTCTAATATCTTCTAATTTCCCTCTCACACCGTTCTAATGTGGTGGTGTTTGCTTTGTGTCAACCTAACACGGACACGAGTCATGCAGCGTCGGCATTCTCCATCGATTTTGCTTTACAGCTTCGGGTTAGCACTGGCTCTTTCGCTGGTGTTCAACGGTTTTTTGCTGCATGAAAAAAGCCGCCCGCCACGGCTGGCCGATTATGATGCGGGCAGCGCCGTACATCCCGTCGATTTGCTGGTCTGGCAGCAGCAGCTGTCAGACTGCAAACGCGCTAATGAGCACAAAGACAGCCTGATTCACCAGCTAGAGCAAGCGCCCAACGCTCCTCCGCAGCAGATGGTCAGCGCCCGGCGCCAATCGTCAGACTAGCGTTCTTAGCCGAGAATAACTCCCCATACACCCCTATCCAAAACGTTTCGTGTAAACCATACAACCTGTATGAAAAAAATCCTGATGCTTGTGAGCCTGTCTGCCGTTTGGTGCTGCACAGGTTGTACGAAAGAAGAAGAAAAGAAGGAGGAAGCGGTCAGGTATCAGGTTACCAGTCCGCTGGTGAGCGATACGACGATCACCAAAGAGTACGTATCGCAGATACAGGCCATCCGCCACATTGAGATGCGGGCGCAGCAGCGGGGCTATATTCAGAACATTTTCGTTGACGAAGGGCAGTATGTGCACCAGGGACAGATGATGTTTCAGATTATGCCCAAGTTGTACGAGGCCGAGCTGCAGAAGGCCCAGGCCGAGGCCAACTTTGCCAACATCGAATACCAGAACACCAAAAAACTGGCCGACAATAAAATCGTGGCGCCCAACGAACTGTCCATGGCCAATGCCAAACTGGACAAGGCCAAAGCAGAGGTGTCGCTGGCCCAGACGCACCTGGGGTTCACGAAAATCAAAGCGCCCTTTTCGGGCATAATGGACCACTTCCACGTACGGCAGGGTAGCCTGGTCGATGAAGGCGACTTGCTGACGACGCTATCGGACAATAGCCGGATGTGGGTCTATTTCAACGTGCCGGAGGCCGAATACCTCGACTACCGGACCAAAGCGCAGTCGGGCGATCTGACGAACGTGCACCTGCTGATGGCCAACAACCAGTTGTTCCCGTTCTCGGGTAAAGTCGAAACCATTGAGGCCGACTTCAACAACGAAACCGGCAACATTGCGTTCCGGGCCACCTTCCCCAATCCGAAAGGGCTGTTGCGACATGGCGAGACGGGTACGGTACAGATGACCCTGCCGCTGAAGCACGCCCTCATTATTCCGCAGAAAGCCACCTTCGAAGTGCTCGAAAAGAAGTATGTCTACGTGGTCGACAAAGACAACGTGATCCGGTCGCGTGAAATCACCGTAGCCGCCGAGATGCCGCACATTTTTGTGGTTCGGTCGGGTCTGACGAAAAACGACAAAATCCTGCTGGAAGGCTTGCGTCAGGTAAAAGAGAACGAGAAGATACAATACAAATTCGAGCAGCCTGCCGCTGTTATCGCTCATTTGAGCCTGTACGCCGAATAAGAGAATGCACCCTGTGAAAGACACGACGGTTGGTCGCTATCGGCTGATTGATAGCGATTTGCGGATCTGTTGTGTCCTGTTCATTATTTAGTAGTCATTCAAACCAGGATATGTTTAGCAAATTCATTCGCCGGCCCGTATTCGCCATTGTGATATCGGTCATGATCGTCTTCATCGGCGTACTGGCTATCAAAAAACTGCCGATCTCCCAATTTCCGGATATCGCCCCAACAACCGTAAACATCTTTATTGCCTATCCCGGCGCCAGTGCCGATGTGCTGGTGAAATCGACGCTGATTACCCTGGAGCAGGCCATCAACGGGGTGCAGGATATGCGGTACATCGCTACCGATGCAACCAGCGCCGGTGAGGCCACGCTCCGGATCATTTTTGAGCCGGGTACGGACCCGAACGATGCCGTTATCCGGGTTAAGACCCGGGTTGACCAGGTGATGCCGCTGCTGCCCGAACTGGTTCAGCGGGAGGGGGTCATCATTACGCCCATCCAGCCCAGCATGCTGATGTACGTCAACCTCTACTCGAAGGATAAGAGCATCGACGAAAAATTCCTGTTCAACTACGCTACCGTTAAGATGATCCCTGAAATTCAGCGGACAAAAGGGGTAGCCAGGGCGCAGATTCTGGGAAGCCGGCGGTACGCCATGCGCGTCTGGCTGAACCCCGAGCGGATGCGGGCCTACAACATCTCTACCGAAGAAGTGATGAAGGCCCTGGGCGAACAGAGCATCATTGGCCGGCCCGGCCGGATTGGTCAAAGCTCGGGTATAGCGGCTCAGTCACTCGAATACGTACTTACCTACAAAGGGCGATACAACAAACCCGAGGAGTATGAGGGTATCATTATCCGCGCCAACTCGGCCGGTGAAAGTATACACCTGCGCGACATAGCCCGGGTTGAGCTGGGTAGCGAATTCTTCGACATCTACTCCAACCTGGATGGGCATGCGTCGGCTGCTATCGTGTTGCGGCAGAACTACGGTAGTAACGCCAGCGACGTGATCGAAGAAGTAAAAGCCAAACTCGAAGTCATGAAGGCCTCCTTTCCGCCGGGGGTAGATTATAAGATCAGCTATGACGTATCGCAGTTTCTGGACGCGTCTATCGAGCAGGTTATCGATACCC
This sequence comes from Spirosoma lacussanchae, assembly GCF_005870035.1. GTDB lineage: Bacteria > Bacteroidota > Bacteroidia > Cytophagales > Spirosomataceae > Spirosoma > Spirosoma lacussanchae. The sequence goes on from NZ_SWJG01000001.1 coordinate 881,927, forward strand.
TGCGCGATGCTTTCCTGCTGGTGGCCCTGGTCGTATTCATCTTCCTGGGCGACTGGCGGTCGACGCTGATACCGATCCTGGCGGTTCCGGTGTCGCTGATCGGGGCGTTCTTCGTCATTCAGGCGTTCGGGCTTTCTATCAACCTGATTACGCTGTTTGCGCTGGTATTGGCCATCGGTATTGTGGTCGATGACGCCATTGTGGTGGTCGAGGCTGTACACGCCAAAATGGAAGAAGAGCCGCACCTGTCGCCGTTCGGGGCAGTCAGAAAAGTGCTGGGCGAGATCAGCGGGGCTATTATTGCCATTACGCTGGTGATGGTATCGGTATTCCTGCCCATCTCGTTCATGACGGGGCCGGTCGGTACGTTTTACCGGCAGTTCTCGATCACCATGGCCAGCTCTATTGTGATTTCGGCGCTGATTGCTCTGACGCTGACGCCCGTGCTGTGCGCTATGCTGCTCAAGAACCACCATGGGCATACCCGCCGGAAAAATCCGCTGACCCGCGCGCTCGACAGCTTCAACCGCGGGTTCGATAAACTCACCGGACGTTACGTAGGCCTGCTGCGACTCATCGTTAGCCGTCGGTTTGTTACGTTCGCCATTCTGGCGGCTTTCTGTCTGGGCATTGCTTACGAGAACCAGATTCTGCCAGCAGGCTTTATCCCGAACGAAGACCAGAGCACGATCTACGCCATTATCCAGACGCCCCCGGGTTCTACCCTGGAAAAGACCAACCAGGTGTCGAGAAAGCTGCAGGAGATTTGTGAAGAGGTGCCAGGTATCGAGTCGATCTCGTCGCTGGCTGGTTACGAGATCATGACCGAAGGGCGGGGCTCCAACGCAGGTACCTGTCTGATCAACCTCAAACCCTGGTCAGAGCGCCAGCACAACGTGAAGGAGATCATGGAAGAGCTGGAAGAGAAGTCGAAAAACCTGGGCGCTACCGTCGAGTTTTTCGAACCACCCGCTATTCCTGGCTTCGGTACGTCGGGTGGTTTTTCGATGCGCCTGCTGGATAAGAACACCGACACGGACTACAGCGAATTCGATAAAATCAATAAGCAGTTCATGGAGGATCTGGGTAAGCGCAAAGAGCTGGCGGGCCTGTTTACCTTCTTCGCGGCTAACTACCCGCAGTATGAGCTGGAGATCGATAACAACCTGGCCATGCAGAAAGGCGTATCGATCGGCAAAGCGATGGACAACCTGAATATATTAATCGGTAGTACCTACGAGCAGGGCTTTATCAAGTTCAACCAGTTTTTCAAGGTCTACGTGCAGTCCGATCCGAGCTTCCGGCGGCTCCCGTCCGATCTGCTGAAGCTTTTCGTGAAAAACGACGAAGGCGAGATGGTGCCTTATTCGGCCTTCATGAAGCTGAAAAAAGGGCAGGGGCCAAACGAGATCACCCGGTTCAACCTCTATAACTCGGCCGCCATTCAGGGCCTGCCGGCCAAAGGCTACACCACCGCCGAAGCGATACAGGCTATTCGGGAGGTGGCGGCCAAAACGCTGCCGAAAGGCTACGACATCGCGTTCGAAGGTCTTTCCTACGATGAGTCGATCCGGGGTAACGAGTCGCTGTATGTGTTCCTGATCGTACTGGCTTTTGTGTACATGGTGCTGGCCGCGCAGTACGAAAGCTTCATCATTCCGCTAGCCGTTGTGTTTTCGCTGCCCGTCGGCATATTCGGCTCGTTCCTGGTGCTGAAGGTGATGGGGCTGGAGAACAACATCTACGCCCAGATTGGGTTGATCATGCTGGTCGGGCTGCTGGGTAAAAACGCCGTACTGATCGTCGAATTTGCGGTGCAGAAGCGGCAACAGGGCGAAACGATCCTGAACGCGGCCATCGAAGGAGCCAAAGTACGGTTCCGCCCTATTCTGATGACCTCGTTTGCCTTCGTAGCCGGGCTGATTCCGCTGATTACGGCCTCCGGTGCAGGGGCTATCGGTAACCGGACCATCGGGGCGTCGGCGCTGGGGGGTATGTTGTTCGGAACCATGTTTGGGGTCATCATCATCCCGGGTCTGTACTACATATTCGGTCATCTGGCCGACGGCCGGAAGATGATCAGGGATGAAGAACATGATCCGCTGACCGAAAATCTGGTGCATCAGCTCGATGCGTTTCCTGTAACCGAAGACAATCCTGACCATGTATAAAATACGCCTGCCTATCTACCTGGTAGTGGCCTGCCTGTCGGTAGCGTTTACTGCCTGCAAGACGCCTGCTCTGGTAACCAGAACCGAAAACCGCACCGTTCCGGTGAGTTACCAAACCTCACAGGACTCGACCAACACGGCCCGGCTGCGGTGGCGCGAATTTTTTACCGATCCCAATCTGGTATCCCTGATCGATACGGCCCTGGCCAACAACCAGGAGTTGAACATCACCCTGCAGGAGATTCAGATTACCCAGAACGAAATCCGGGCCCGGCAGGGCGAATACCTGCCTTTTGTGGGGCTGCGGGGTGGAGCAGGTGTCGATAAAGTGGGTCGCTACACGCTGCTGGGCGCAACGGAGGCTACGACGGAGATCAAGCCGGGCAAAGAAATTCCGGACCCGCTGCCCAACTTCATGGTGGGAGCCGTGGCTACCTGGGAGGTGGATATATGGCATAAGCTGCGCAATGCGAAAAAGGCGGCTGTGAACCGGTACCTGGCCAGCGTTGAAGGCCGAAACTTTACGATCACGAACCTGATCGCCGAAATAGCCACGTCGTACTACGAACTCATGGCGCTGGATAATCAGCTGGCCATTGTCCGGCAGAACATGGAGATTCAAAATAACGCGCTGAAGACCGTCCGGCTGCAGAAAGAAGCGACCCGGGTTACCGAGTTGGCCGTGCGCCGATTCGAAGCGCAGGTGCTGAACACCCAGAACCTGCAGTATGGCCTTCAGCAGCGGATCGTGGAAACGGAGAACCGGATCAACTTTCTGGTTGGTCGGTACCCGCGGCCCGTGGTGCGCAACTCGGCAATGTTCAACGACCTGGTTCCCGACAGCATACGGGTCGGCATTCCGTCGCAGCTGCTGGAAAACCGGCCCGATGTTCGGCGGGCCGAGCAGGAGCTGGCCGCCAGTAAACTGGATGTTCAGGTGGCCAAAGCCCGTTTTTATCCATCGCTGGGTATTTCGGCCGGTATCGGCTACCAGGCTTTCAACCCGGCTTACCTGCTAAAGACGCCCGAGTCGATAATCATGTCGCTGGCGGGAGATCTGGCCGCTCCGCTGATCAACAAAAACGCGATTGTTGCTACCTATAACAGCGCAAACGCACGGCAGATCCAGGCGGTTTACAACTACGAACGAACCGTGCTGAACGCGTATATCGAGGTGGCCAACCAGCTTTCGAACATCAGCAACCTGGAGAAGAGCTACGGGGTGAAGTCGAAGGAGGTACAGGCACTTACCCAATCGATCGATATTTCAACTACGCTCTTCAACTCAGCCCGAGCCGATTATATGGAAGTGCTGCTGACCCAGCGCGATGCGGTACAGGCCCGGTTCGAACTCGTTGAGACCAAGATGCAGCAGATGAATGCCATGGTAACTATTTACCGGGCATTGGGCGGGGGCTGGAAGTAAATGCTCTCTATCGGCTGGCCCGGGCGGTGGTTCTGTACGAATCAGCGCCCGGGTCATTGGCGTATAGGCCGGTCCGGTATCAGCCCGGGCCGGTCATCGATTCGGCTACAACTACCATAAATCCGGCTACGTTTGCGGGGGGAATCCGGCGGACCTTTGTCCTGACCAAAACCAAGCAACGCTATGATTTTAGTAACCGGAGCCACCGGCCAGCTGGGTACTGCCGTTATTCAGCAGTTACAGCAACTCGTACCGGCAAGCCAGCTTTCTGCCCTGGTGCGAGACGAAAAGAAAGCCGCCCATCTGCTCGAACAGGGTGTAACGATACGCCGGGGGATTACGACGATACGGAGGCCCTCGACCGCGCTATGACCGGTATAGAAACCGTACTCCTGATTGCGGGCACCGACGAGCAAAACCGGGTTCGCCAGCACCAGCATGTGGTAGATGCCGCCAGAAAAGCCGGGGTTCGGCGAGTTGCCTACACGAGTCGGGCCCTGAAAGAGCCGGCTACGCTGGTCAACCAGCTGATGAACGGCCATTTTCAGACCGAAGACTATATCAAAGCCAGTGGGCTAGCCTACACCCTGTTTCAGAACGTGCTCTATATGGACGCTCTGCCGCAATTTTTGGGTGGTGATGCTGTGTTCGAGCGCGGTATTTATGTTCCAGCCGGGGCGGGCCGGGTTGCGTTTGCCCTTCGAAGCGAGATGGGTGAAGCCATTGCCAATGCGCTGGCCAGACGCACCGACGGTAACATGACTTACCTGCTGACGGGGAGCGAATCCTACTCGTTTTATGATGTAGCCGAAACTCTTTCCGATCTGTCGGATAAGGTGGTAACTTACACGCCGGCAGATCCAGCCACGTTTGAAACGCAGCTGATCGGGCGGGGGCTGAGCGAGGTGGTAGCCCGCCGAATCACCGGGTTTATCACAGATATTGCCCATGGGCAGGAAGACCGTATCAGCCCGGATTTGGAGACGCTGCTGGGCCGTACGCCCACCCCCCTCCACGAAGGAATAAAGGGATTGTATAACCTGTAAGACGCTGGGCCGGGATTTGCTGCTGTGAAGCCTGGCCCAGCGTTAATTGACTTATGACAACCGGGACACTTCATCGCATCGATACCCTATCTGCCTACCATCAGTTTGCCGGTTTGCCCAAACCAGAGCATCCACTCATCAGCGTGGTCCGGTTTGATGATATCAGACCGCGACAGATCGATAAGCCAAAAGCTATTGTTAACAATTTTTATTCGATCGCGCTGAAACGGAATTTCAACGGCCAACTGAAATACGGCCAGCAGCCGTATGATTTCGACGATGGCGTAATGGTGTTTCTGGCCCCCGGTCAGGTTCTTGCCGTTACGACCGATGAACCCGCCGAGCACACCGGCTGGCTGCTGATGATTCACCCCGACTCTCTGTGGCGTACTCCGCTGGCCAAAACCATTCGGCAACACGCTTATTTCGATTATTCTATCCGGGAGGCTCTGTTTCTGTCGGAGAAGGAAGAAGCCGTGGTTGTCAACATCATCCGGCAAATTCAGCAGGAGTATCAGGCTCCGATCGATGCCTTCAGCCAGAACATCATCATGGCTCAGCTTGAGGTGCTGCTTAACTACGCGGACCGGTTCTACCAGCGGCAGTTCATTACCCGCCGGATCACCAACCACCACATCCTGGACCGGTTTGAGGCAACCCTGGCGGCTTATCTGGACAGCGACGAATTGCTCAGATCGGGTTTGCCTACGGTGGCCTACATGGCCAATCAGCTCAATCTGTCACCCTCATACCTGAGCAGTTTGCTGAAGTCGCTGACGGGGCAGGCTCCCCAGCAGCATATTCATAACAAGTTGATCGAAAAGGCGAAGGAGTTATTGTCGACTACCGATTTGTCGGTCAGTGAAATCGCCTATGGACTAGGGTTTGAACACCCCCAGTCGTTCAGCAAACTGTTCAGAAACAAGACCCGGTCGTCTCCGCTGGCCTTCCGCCAATCATTCAATTAACCCATTGGCCAGTCTGGCTTGGTGCCTGTCGGGTAAACAAGCCCGGGTAATCGACTACGAGCCCGGCACCATCAACGGTAATCGTTGCCTCAAAATCGTTGGGTACATTCTCGTACTGGTAAGTAGTGGCCGAGCGTCGGGTATAACGCTGATGAACGGCCGCGGTTTGCTGAGCCAGCACATCGATATAAACAACGTGAATACGCTGAGTCTGTCCGTCAGCCAGCCGGAGCCTGTTGATTGGTAAGGTGTTGGTAAAGGGCGTCAACGAGATGTCGACATCCGTACACCCCCGGTAGGCCGTCATCTCTTCGTCATTCGCCAGCCAGTTCCCGCTTTCATCGCGACGAAGGTGTAGGTGTCTGGTTTGGGTATTCAGCAGCGTCAGGAGCTGGCAGTCTGTCGTTTGCCAGTAGGCATCGGTTCTGATCGTGTAGTCTACGCGATACGGACCGAGGTCGGCAAGACCTACAACCACCGAATGGATCTCAAACCCGGTAGCGCTGGCCGTGATCAGGCAGTGTTCCAGTGACTGATGTTCCAGGCCTGCCCAGAGGAGGGTTGTCTGCATAGTCGTGACGGAATAGGAGTGGTCGATGCGTTTCGTCTACAGCCTTAGTCAGCTCTTGATTCCTTAACAAATCTGCCGGGCAACTGTTAAGCCCCGTCTCCAATACCGGTTATGGCCTTCACGGATCTGGTAGTAGCAGAGCGCTGAACTACCGGACCCGCATTGGTGTATATGCCCATTCTTACGTAAATACATGGGTTGATACGTAGGAATACTTGACTACAAGAATCCGTATTAACCGCCATCAGGACAAGGTTTTATGCGCTTGTGGGGCTGTGGGCGGCTGCGGTACCTTTGCCCCGGACATACTAAACCAAAACTGCCCGTGAAAACCTTTTCGAACTCAGTCATCAGTTTACTTATCCTGGCTGCGGTGCTGACTGCCTGCGAGCCCACTGCCAACGTGGGTAAAAATGGCAAATCGCTCGACGTAGACGCCCTGGCCAACGACATTGAAGCGCGTATCAAACCCGACGTGATGGGGTACCAGATCGTGGTCTTTGCCGACGGCTCGCTGCGGGCTTCCCGCGCCGGAGGCAATGCCCGCCGGGCCGCCGACGCGCCCGAACGCAAGATGGATGTAGGTGACAAAATCAACGTGGCCAGCGTCAGCAAAACCGTTACGGCCGCGGCTTTGCTGCACGCGCTCAACGCCAAAAATATCAACATCGACTCAACGATGTGGGCTTACCTGCCCAAACACTGGCCACTGCACAAGAGCATCAAAACCATCACTTTCCGCCAGTTACTGGCCATGCGCAGTGGCTTCCCGAAAAACGTGGCTTCAGACTATGCCTCGCTGAAAGCGGCTATGGTCGTTGGGGCAACTTCGCCCCGGCTGACGTTCAACTATCAGAACATGAACTTCGCGCTCATGCGGTTCCTGATTCCCAACATAGCCGGTAGCTCTTCCATCACGCCCATGCCAGCCAATGCATCGGCTCAGAAAATCAGCGAGGTCGAGCAGAAGCAAGCGCAGGAGTATACCGATGCGTACATGAACTACTGCCAGCTCAACGTCTTCGATAAAATCGGGATAGCCCCCAACATGGCCTGTAAACCCACCGATGCCAACCCGGCGCTGTGCTACAAATGGGCCGCTCCTGACGGAAAGGGTACCGACTGGGGCGATATGACCCTGACCAATGCCGAGCGCGGCTGGAACATGTCGGCCCTGCAGATGGCAACCTTCATGAATGCCCTGCATCATACCTACAAGATTCTGCCCAAGTCGGTGGCCGATGCCATGCGCCGGGATACGCTGGGGTACGACAACGCAAACATACTGACCAACACGGGGGTCAAATACGTCAAGAAGAACGGAGGCTACCCAGCCTCCAGCAACTCGGGCGAAGTGGGCGCGTGGCTGTTTGGTTTCGAGAACGAGGTTTATGTGGCGGTGCTGGTCAACTCTGATCCCAAAGCGGGCACGAGCGTATGGACCGACGTTGTAGCGGCTTTCGACGCGTGGTACAACTAGTTCAGCGAAACGGCCTGATCCGGGTCATTATCGGGGCCTTTCCAGCCGGAAAACCGGATACCGATTGACCGTTTTCTCGAAATAGGGCGTCTGTTTATAGATGAACGAGAGCTGCGCGTCGGCATTTTCGGCGAAGGCTTTGTCAGCCGCTCGCTTGTCGGCCAGTTTCTGGCGGAGAGCCGGATCGTTCCGGAGCAGCTCGGCGGCTGTGTCCTCAAAAATATAGTCGGAGAAATATTCTTTCTGGTCGAGGATGCTGTCGAAGAAGTTCCAGACAAAGAACGAATCCTGAGCCTGGGGTTCCAGCGTCTCGATCAGATACCGGTTGGCCGGCTGATTGGTCGGGATGATGTAATCGCCCCTGTAGAACGAAAGGCGCTGCGTTTCGGTCCTGACCTTCACGCCCGAGTGCAGGTAATGGCCCTCATACGGGCGTGGACTGGTGCGGTAGTCGTCGAGGTAGTAGGCCGAAACGGTGATTAGGGTATCGTTGGTGAGCCGTTTCATCTGCACCCCGTTCCGTTTCAGCAGCGCCACGATGTCGGACCAGGCCTGCGGAATCAGGTAGGCCTGGGGTTTGGTCAGCTCCAGATCGGCTACGAAGGTGTTCTGGTACGGAATCCGTTTGGTAAAGGGTTTGCTGCGGTCATAATACAGTCGCTGGAGACCCGATACCTCGCTGGGCTTGTACCCCGCTTCATAACCCAGAAAGGTAATCGTATCGGTCTTATTGCGGTCGAGCCGGTAGTTGAGCGCAAAGGTCGTCTGCTGGCTGACGGCGGCATCGGCGCGTCGTTTGTTGGCCAGAATCTGACGGGCGTCGCGTTCGCACAGGCGCAGAACGGCTTCATCGAAGGCATAGCTACCCTTTACCCGCGCCGGATAGTCTTTCCACATATGGGTTTCGAGGGTGAAGCCGAAGCAGTTGAACAGAGCCGCATAGCCCGTTGAGTAGCGTGGTGAGTCGTTGTAGCCCAGCAGGCCGCTCTCGGGCGTATCCCTGGGGTGGTTCACGTAAGGGGCGGGGGGGAATCCTTGCGCCGTCAGGACCTTGTCCAGATCGGGCTGAAAGGTCTGCGTCATGTACCCCGATAGAGCCGGGTGAAGCTTATCTTTCTGGGTAGAGAAATAGGTGACCACGTGCTGGTAGTCAGCGCCGTTGCTGGTGTGGTTGTCGATCAGCACCTGGGGCTTCAGCTGCTGAAACAGGGCCTGGAACGAGCGGGTGTTTTCGGCATCGGCCTTGATGAAATCGCGGTTGAGGTTCAGGTTTCGCGCGTTGCCCCGAAAGCCATACGTCTCCGGCCCGTTCTGGTTTACCCGCGACACCCCCCGGTTCAGACAGCCGCCAACGTTCAGCACCGGCACAATGGCCAGCAGGACATTTTTGGGCAGTTTGTTGGTCAGCAGCAGGTCGCGCGCCATCATCATACAGGCGTCGATTCCCTCCGGTTCGCCGGGGTGAATGCCGTTGTTGATCAGCAGGGTGACGCGATCGGGCCGGGCGGTAAAACCTTTGTCAGCCGCGAGCAGAAACACGTGCAGCGGCTGACCCACGTCGGTTTTCCCCACGTCCATTAGTTTGGCCTGATCGAACTGCCGATCGAGCCGCCGGTAGTACTCGATGATCTCGGCATAGGTTGCCGTTTGTCGACCCTGGCTCCGTTCGTAGGGGGTTACCAGGTCGGGCCGGGTCTGAGCAAGAGCGGCTGTGGTCAGCAGGAGGAAGAGCAGACAGACAGAGATTTTCATGGCAGGTTGTAATAGACGCCCCTAAGTTACCGGGAAATGGTGACCCAACCGGCGGTCGGGAGCGTGATGAGCACCTATGCAAAATGGTCTCTTATCTTTGTGTCATGAATAATCCGTCTATCTCGCCTGCCACCGAAGGCGATGTCGTAACCCTGAATCAACTGGTTAACAGCGCCTACCGGGGCGACAGCTCGCGCCGGGGCTGGACCACCGAAGCCGATCTGCTCGGTGGCATCCGTACTGATGAAGAGTCGTTAAAAGCCATGCTCAGAAACCCGCTGGCTACCATCCTGACCTACCGCATGGCCGACCAGCTGCTGGGGTGCGTATATCTGGAGAAAAAAGGAGATAGCCTCTATCTGGGTATGCTGACTGTATCGCCCGATGCGCAGGCTGGTGGTATCGGTAAGCAGCTCATGGCGGCTGCTGAAGAGGTGGCCCGGGACTGGTACTGCACCACCATCACCATGACCGTTATTCCACAGCGTACGGAGCTCGTAGCCTGGTACGAACGGCGAGGGTACAGCGCCACGGGCGAGACCAAGCCGTTTCCGATGGATGACCCGCGGTTCGGTATGCCCAAAGTGCCGCTGTCGTTTATCGTACTGGAAAAACCTGTTTTGAGTTAAAGCCGGTAGCTGGTATAAGCCTTCAGAGGCCCGGTTCAGCCAATCCGGTCCGACAGAACCCACGTAGTTCTGCCGGGCCGGGTCGTACTGGTATCGAACAACTTTCTTAGCGGGGCATTTCATTGGACTGCGTCAGTAAACCCCCTACAACCAGACTGGTTGCACCCATAGCCAGAAAGGCATTCCGGGCGCGCGTGTTGCGCGAGAAACCGAACAGCCAGGGGGCGGCCGTTGCCAGAGCACCACTCATGACGTCGAGGGTCAGGTGGGTTTTGAACGGAATGGCTTTCACCAGTCCCCACTCGGCGCGGGTGAACAGAGTGGCGGCCAGCACACCACCTCCCAGCAGTCGGCATAAGGTCGTAGCGGTCTGGTTGTCGGAGAATCCGAGGGTCTCGGGGGCGGTGGCTACCAGGGGGGCATAGGTGTAGTCGGCCAGGCCGTGTTGCTGTCTCGAAATAGGCTTGTTCATGTTGTCGCTGAGTTAGTGATAACGATTTAACGGCTAACAGTGGGCGGGGGTTGGTTCAACTGCGGTTTCGGTCCTTTTGCCTATTTTTCGGTCCTGATCCTCCTGTCTGATGAACGCTAAACAAATCTTTCTGCTGCTGTCGATGCTGACAGCCTCCGTCGTGGCCAACGCCCAGTCGATCGAGCCAACGCTGACCAAGATGGGTATAACCCTGGCTCCGCCCACCCAGCCGATGGCCAACTACGTCAAAGCCGTCCGCACCGGCAATCTGGTTTTTCTGGCCGGCCATGTCTCCACAACAACCGGCAAACTAGGTGTCGATTTGAGTATAGAGCAGGGCTACGAAGCCGCCCGGCAGGCTACGATCGCGCTGCTGTCGAGTCTGAAAGCTGAACTGGGAAATCTCGATCGGGTCCGGCGGATTGTGAAGGTGACGGGCTTCGTCAATTCCTCGCCCGACTTTGGCGATCAGCCCAAGGTAATCAACGGCTGTTCGGATCTGCTCGTAGCTGCCTTCGGTGATAAGGGTAAACACGCCCGGTCGGCAGTGGGTATGGCCGCCCTACCCTCCAACTACGCCGTCGAGATCGAAATGGTCGTGGAGGTAGAGTAGAGGGGTTGTGGAGCGAGCGTGATGCCCCGATATAACGTCATGCCACCACGCCTGCTATCGTCTGTTATTGCTGTTACTCACTGCTCAGCCCCCCGGATTCGAAAGAGGCCGCCTTCGAGCCGTTCGTCGACCCGGAGCTGGCAGGCCAGCCGACTGTCCGAGTCGGCATCGGGTAAGGTGTCGAGCATGTCGAGTTCAGCGTCCTGAGCGGGAGCCAGGGCATCGAGGCCGTTCAGGACCTGTACGTGGCAGGTAGCGCAGAGAGCCAGCCCGCCACAGGTAGCCAGGATGTTGTACTCAGAGGCTTTCAGCACTTCCATCAGGCTCAGGTTGATGCCTTCCGGAATCTCCAGCGTCTGCCGCGTGCCGTCGCGGTCTTCTACAGTGAATTGAATCATAACGGTATGGGTAACAGCTCTGTCTGACCTTCGACAAGCCAAAGGTCAGACAGGCCGAATTAAAAGGCCGGAACGCCATTAACGGTTGTGTACTTGAAACTGAGCTTTTGTTCAGGGTGTACGTATTTGAACGCACTCTGGCACATCAGCGCGGCCTCGTGAAATCCACACAGAATCAGCTTCAGCTTGCCCGGATAGGTATTGATATCGCCGATGGCGTAGATGCGTTCCACATTGGTCGAGTAGTCGGTGGTGTCGACGTTGATAGCCGATTTGTCGATACTCAGTCCCCAGTCGGCAATCGGGCCGAGCTTGGGTGTCAGGCCGAACAGCGGAATCAGGTTATCGGCTTCCAGGGTTCGCACCGTCTTGTCTTTGGCCGTGATGTTGACTTCCTGCAGGTGGCCGTTACCGGTAATGCTCGTAATCGTTGACTGCAACACAAGGTTGATCTTACCCTGCTGCGCCAGTTCGAATACTTTTTCGGCCGAGTCGGGCGCTCCCCGAAACGTGTCGCTGCGGTGGACTAACGTTACTTCTTTGGCTACATTGGCCAGGAAGATGGTCCAGTCGAGGGCCGAGTCGCCACCACCGGCCAGTACCACCCGTCGGTCGCGGAGTTGCTCGGGGTTTTTGACCATGTAGGCCACGCCTTTTCCTTCAAACTGTTCGAGGTTTTCAATCTCGGGTTTACGGGGCTCAAAACAGCCCAGTCCACCCGCAATGACTACCACCTGGCAGTGAACGGCGGTACCATCGTTGGTCGTGATAATAAACGACTCGTCGGGCTGGCGTTCGAGCGAATCGACGCGTTCGCCGAGGGTGAACGTCGGGTGAAACGGCTCGATCTGCTCCATCAGGTTATCGACCAGATCCTGCGCGTTGATGGCCGGGTAGCCGGGAATGTCGTAGATCGGTTTGTGCGGGTAAATCTCGGAAAGCTGGCCACCTACCTGCGGCAGGGCGTCGATGAGGTGGCAGCGCATTTTCAGCAAACCCGCTTCAAATACGGCAAACAGACCAACGGGGCCTGCGCCAATAATGCATATATCAGTCGTAATCATTGTTGGTACGAGGTTCGGTCAGTGGCCTGTTTGGAGGACACCGACGCTATTGGTGAAACACCCGGATGAGGTGATTAATTCGCCGTAAAGGTAGACCGGGCGGCTCGCCAGCGGGCATCACAAATCGTGATGAGGGATAACAAGCCGGAATACATTGCCGGTATAAATAGGGGACTGACTGCTTTTCTGACTAAATCAGCGTTTCATGAAGTCCCTCTCCGGTTACCTTCGAATACTTACGGTGGTTGTTCTCTGCGGTCCGGCGCTGCAGGCTCAGGACAAGCCCATCACCGCAGCCACCAAACTGCCCGCCCATCCGCGTATCCTGATGCTGGCTGGCGAAGAAGCCAACATTCAGCAGACCCTCCGCGCCGATAAAACCTGGAACAGCCTGCACCAGGCGATGCTGGCCGAATGTGACAAGCTGATCGCGGTTGCACCGGTAGAGCGGATTCAGATTGGCCGGCGGCTACTCGATAAGTCGCGCGAGGCCCTGCGTCGGCTCTTTCTGCTGTCGTACGCCTGGCGAACGACTAAGCAGCGGCCTTACCTGGAGCGGGCCGAAAAAGAACTGCTTGCTATATCAGCCTTCAGCGACTGGAACCCGTCACATTTTCTCGACGTAGCCGAGATGACCATGGCCGCCGGGATCGGTTATGACTGGCTCTACAACGACCTGTCGGCCGCGTCCCGAACCGCCATCAAAACGGCCATTCTGAAAAAAGGAATCGAGCCTTCGCTCGACAGCCGCTACAACAGCTGGCTGAAGGCAACGCACAACTGGAACCAGGTCTGCAACGCGGGTATGGCCTATGGCGCCCTGGCCATCTACGAAGACCAGCCCGAGCTGGCCCGTACAATCCTGAACCGCTCTGTCGAAACCATCGTCCTATCGATGGGCGACTACGGTCCCGACGGCGCCTATCCCGAAGGCTACGGCTACTGGGGGTATGGCACGAGTTTCAACGTCATGTACATCAGCGCCATGGAAAAAGCCTTTGGTCGTGATTTTGGCCTGTCGAACCAGCCCGGCTTCCTGAAAACGGCGGAGTATATGGCCAACATGACGGGACCTACGGGCAGCTCGTTCAACTACTCCGACGCGGGTACGGGCGGTAGCCTGCAGCCGGCCATGTTCTGGTTTGCTACAAAAACAAAAAATCCGTCGCTATTGTGGGTAGAGCGCGGACGGCTGCTGACCGAAGACCCCGCCCGTCAGGTTAGAGACCGGTTGCTGCCGGCCATCATGCTCTGGAACGGAGGCATTCGGGTCAACTCCATTCCGGCGCCCGCGTCGACGCTGTGGGTTGGCAAGGGGAAAAACCCGGTGGCGCTGATGCGCTCATCCTGGACCGATCCGGCGGCTATCTATGTCGGAATGAAAGGCGGGTCGCCGTCGGTTAACCATGCGCATATGGATGCCGGTTCGTTCGTGATGGAAGCCGATGGCGTTCGGTGGGCCATGGACCTGGGTATGCAGGATTACAACTCGCTGGAGTCAAAAGGCATCAAAATATGGGGTAAGGAGCAGGATTCGCAGCGCTGGGAGGTCTACCGCTATGGCAACGCCGTACATAACACCCTGACCGTCAATAATGGTCTGCAGCGGGTCGACGGCTATGCGCCTATTACCCGCTCATCGGGATCGGCCCGGTTCATGCACGCCACTACCGACCTCAGTTCGCTCTACAGCGGCTCGCTGACCAAAGCCAGCCGGGGTATTGCAATCGTTGACCAGGATCATGTGGTGGTGCGTGACGAAGTCGAAGCTGCTGCCAGTCCGGCTACCATCCGCTGGACCCTGCTCACAACGGCTACCGTAACCGTAGTCGGAAACAACCGCGCCGAACTGACCAAAAACGGGAAGAAACTCATGGTTCAGGTGCAGGAACCGGCAGCCGTGACGCTGAAAACCGCCCCCGCCGAACCGACCCACGACTACGATGCGCCCAACCCCGGCACAACCCTGCTGACTTTTGAGGTACCTGTAGCGGCCGGTACCAAAGGTGCCCTGACCGTGTCGCTGCTCCCCGAGCGGGCGGCCGCTAAACCGGCCCGTCCCGTACAACCGCTTCAACAGTGGCCCTAACCTAAACCCATCTGATAAAACTCCCCGAGTCTATGCTGACAATCTTTCGTAAACCTGCTTTCGTTTTACCGGCGCTGCTGCTGCTGGCCGGTAGTGTTGCCATGATTCCCCAGGCCAAAGAGCCGCTCGGCGTTGGGACGAAGCCTCCCAAAGGCGCCGATATCCTGTTCGATGGGAAGCGGCAGACTCTCGACGATAAGTGGACGTACTGGCAGGGGCCGCGTCTGGCAGCTACGCTCCCCATCAAATGGTTTCTCGTGCCCGACCCCGCGGGAAAAGGCATGGTGCTGAATACCAACGACCCGGCCGGGGCAGGTGGTAAGTACGGAGCCGCCGACATCGTGACGAAGAAGAACTACCGCGATGCCCGCATTCACGTTGAGTTCTTTATTCCGGAGCCGGGCGGTAATAGTGGCGTTTATCTTCACAACCGGTACGAGATTCAGGTGTTCGACGGCGACACAACCTCCCACGGTATGGGCGCGATTATCAACGAAACGCCCTCGCCCTATTACGCCTACAACGGCGTTGGCAAGTGGAATGCCTACGATATCATGTACCGCGCTCCGCGTTTCGAAAACGGCAAACTAACCGAACGGCCGCTGGTAACCCTATATTTCAACGGGAAAAAAGTGCATACCAATCATGCCATCAAACAGGTCTGGGGCGGGCCAAACTCGGGTATCGACGGCGGTAACGATGGCGGAAAAGGCATCACCGAAACCCCCGGCGGGCTGAAACTACAGGCCGAAGGGCATAACGTGCTGTACCGCAATCTCTGGATCAAGGACATGGACCTGACCAAAGCCGATACTGATTTTTAAGCGAGTAATCTGATGATGAGGTTTTCAGTGCCGGGGCTGGCTCTCGGCCTTTTTCTGGTAGTTGGTCAGCTCCTGGCTCAGCCCGCTACGCCCCTCAGCCGGCTGCGGGTTCAGGGCAACGCCTTCGTCACGGCCGACGGGAAGGCGTTGGTTTTCCGGGGGCTGAATGCCAGCGATCCCGATAAGCTGGAGAAGAGCGGGCATTGGGACCGGTCCTATTTTGAGGAGATGAAACGCTGGGGCGCTACCATCGTTCGGTTTCCGGTTCATCCGGCCGCCTGGCGCAACCGGGGCAAAGAGCAGTACCTCCAGCTGCTCGACAAGGGCGTGGCCTGGGCCGGTGAGCTGGGGCTGTATGTGGTCATCGACTGGCATACCATCGGGAACCTTAAAAACGAGATGTACCAGAACCCCATGTACGAAACCACCCGCCGGGAAACGTTCGAGTTCTGGCGTACCATAGCCGATCATTACAAAGACAACACAACCGTTGGGTTTTTCGAACTCTTCAACGAGCCTACCATCATGGGCGGCAAACTGGGCACCTGCAGCTGGGCCGAGTGGAAAGCGCTGATGGAAGAAACCATCACCATTATCCGGGCCAACGGTGGTAAAGCGATTCCGCTGGTGGCGGGTTTCAACTGGGCCTATGACCTGCGGGACGTTGCCAGCAGCCCGATCAATGCCGAGGGAATCGGCTATGTGAGCCATCCGTACCCGATGAAACGCGAAAAGCCCTGGGAGGATAAATGGACGGCCGACTGGGGATTTGTGGCCAAAAAATACCCGCTGATCCTGACCGAAATTGGCTTCTGCGGTCCCGACGACAAAGGCGCTCATGTGCCGGTCATCAGCGACGAATCGTACGGCGACGCCATCACGCGGTACTGCGACACGAACGGTATTTCGTACATCGTCTGGGTGTTCGACCCGCAGTGGGCCCCCATGCTGTTTACCGACTGGACCTACAAACCTACCCGCCAGGGGATGTACTTCAAAAAAGCCCTGCAACAGCAGTCGACTCGCCGGTAATGCGCCTGCGGGCTTGTGTTTGTATATTGTATAGCCCGTTTTTGTATTGTGTATCCCGGCATGAATGCCGGGCCTATTCATGATTCGCCCCAGTCCGGATCCTTTACCCGGCGACCCATGACTAGCGTCGGCATTTATGCCGATGCCATGTTTAAAATACCACCCGATTTCCCGGCCTAAATGCCGGGCCTGTTCATGATTCGCCCCGGTCCGGATTTCGCTCAGGGTGAGGTATGATTAGCATTGACATTCATGTCGATGTTGTATTCATGGATAATATATCCCGGCATGAATGCTGGGCCTGTTCACGGGGGTGCGCTCGGGTGTGGCCGCCTATTGAGCGAACGGAAGGAGTTTTTGCCAAATCCTGCGTATACTTGTCAACCACCTTACCCTGACTCATTTTCATGAATTATCTCACCTGGCTACTGCTTGGCCTGGCCGGTTTATGCGCTTCCTGCCAGTCGGCCGAAACAACCAACGCTACCCTGAAAACGTACTTTGCCGCCGACACCAGTGGGGTGGCCGACGGGGGCGTTCGTGTCATTCCGATCCAGACACCTAAGGGAACCTTCAAGGTCTGGACAAAGCGCTTTGGCAACAACCCGACCATCAAACTACTGCTTCTCAACGGCGGGCCGGGCGCTACACACGAATACTTCGAGGTGATGGAAAGCTACCTGCCTGCCGAAGGAATCGAGTTTATCTACTACGACCAGCTGGGCACCGGCAACTCCGATAATCCGAACGATACCACCTTCTGGGATTTGCCCCGTTACGTTGAGGAAGTGGAGCAGGTACGTACGGCGCTGAACCTGACGGCCGATAATTTCTACCTGCTGGGCCATTCGTGGGGTGGTATTCTGGCTACCGAATATGCGCTCAAATACGGCCAGAACCTGAAAGGGCTTGTTATCTCCAATATGATGGCCAGCTGCCCCGACTATGGCAGGTATGCCGATGAGGTATTGGCCAAACAGATGGACCCCGCCGTGGTGAAAGAAGTAAACGAGCTCGAAGCCAAAGGTCAATATACCAATCCCCGCTATATGGAGTTGCTGATGCCCAACTTCTACGCGAAGCACATCTGCCGACTCCCCATGGACCAGTGGCCGGAGCCCATGACACGGGCTCTCAACAAAACCAACCAGTCGCTTTACGTGACTATGCAGGGACCCAGCGAATTTGGCATTGCGGGTAAGCTGACCAACTGGGATCGGAAAGCCGACCTGCCCAAAATCAAAGTGCCCACACTGACCATCGGTGCACAGTATGACACCATGGACCCCACCCACATGAAATGGATGTCGACCCAGGTCGCTAACGGCAGCTACCTTTATTGCCCCAACGGGAGCCACATGTCGTTGTACGACGATCAGAAGACCTACATGAAAGGGCTTATCACCTTCCTCAAGGGCGTAAACGCAGGTGAGAAAAAAGTCGCTTTGTAATGTGCAGAGGTAAAAAGCATGGTCCGCCATTCATGCCGATGCCATATTCGTGGATGCCCGGCATAAATGCCGGGCCTATTCATAGATAGCCCTCAATGCGAACCTTGCCGTTTAGGTCCATGACTAGCATCGGCATTCATGCCGATGTCATATTTTATACACCACCCTCGTTTCCCAGCATAAATGCCAGGCCTATTCATCGGTAGCCCTCAATGCGAACCCTGCCGTTTGGGTTCATGACTAGCATCGGCATTTATGCCGATGCTTTTTTGCGAACCGGTATTTTCCCGTCGAAGATCTGCTGCCATTGCCAGTTGGTTTTGCCTTTCTCCCGTTGCAGGATGAAAAGCGGCTGGTTAAGCTTGACGGGGTCTTTGGCGTAGAAAGCGCCGTCGGTGGTCGAGCGGTAGTATACCTTCAGCGTGGTTGGAGTACCGGTTGCCCAGCACTCCAGGTGATAGAAGGTCTGGATGCCCTGCGCGTGTACGTCGCACAGGTTCATGCCCTTGTACTTGTCTTTCACGATGATGGTATACGTGACACCATCGGGATGCTCACCCGACCATTTGCCCAGCCAGCTGTCTGTCGACTGAAAGCCGAGAAGGAGGGCAGAGATGAGCAGAAAACCAGCAAACAAAGCGGAGCGAAGCATAAGCGCGGAGGTTTGGTGAGCAGATCTGGAGGCCGCTATCAGGAATGGTTAAAAACGTACCACATAAAGGCTACCATAATGGACTCGATAATCCAGACATAGCGCGTGTCATAGCGAACAGCCCGACGAACGAGCCAGTGGAGTCCGAGGGCGCCCGTCATGAGCGGAATGCCGAAGAAAAACTGGAGCACGTTATTCTCCTGCTTCATATCGACAAACCCATACAGGATCATGATCAGGCCCATCAGCGACAGCAGGACGAGTGGCGTAATGAGACCAAACAGCTTCGATATATCCATTTGAACGATACCGTTGAGATCATGCAAGCTAGCCGCTGCAGAAGCCTGGTGTTGGCGGCCAGTTCGCGAAACAAATGCTGACTATTTCATTTTAACATGAATACGCACTGGTTTGTTGGATCGCCGACCGCACCCCGGTAGTTGTTACGTCCAGTAGGCGAATTTGCGTTTGGTGAAGATGGACTTGGGAATCATGGCATGAACGCCCAGGGTCTGATCAACCACCTGACTTACTTCAAAGTCGACACCGGTGCTGGCAATGGACAGGGCTTCGTTGACGGTGAAGCCCAGCTCCTCTTTCATGAACATGACGGCTTCCATGAGCGCGTTTTTCATGGCTTTGTTGAGGTCTCTGTCGAGCCCAACGGCAATGAAGTGGGTGGGCGTTTCGGCGCGGGGCATCTTCAGCGCTTTTCCTTTGTGCACAATGAATCGGGCCGTTAGGGTAAGGGCCGTTTCGATAGCGACTCCGCTGACTTCGCCGTTACCCTGCGCGCCATGACCGTCGCCGGTGGTAAAGAGGCCACCCGGTACCGAAACGGGTAAAAAAAGGGTAGTGCCTTTGGTCAGGTGTTTGATGTCCAGATTGCCGCCAAAAAAAGCCGGTGGGATGGAGCTGACCCGGCCGGTTTCGGGGGGCGGAGACAGGGCCATAACGCCCATGAATGGCTTCAGCGGAATTTCGACCCCTTCTTTCAATACCGCCACCCGGCGTTTGCTGTCGTAACGATAGACAAAGGTGTCGCGCGTGGTGACGGCATCGGGAATACCTCCGCCACCCGGCCATACGCTGTTGACCCCGAAGCCAGCCGGGAACGTCAGGTCGAGGATACGGATTTCCAGGGTGTCGCCGGGTTGCGCGCCATCGATGTAGATGGGGCCGGTTAGCATGTGGCCGCGAATGCCGGAGGGCTCGGGCTTCACATTCTTCATGATGGCGATGACCTCCTGCGCGTGGGCATCGATGGGCAGGTTGTTCTTCGTGTAAAACTCTTCGGGATTGGTGCGACTCACGCCCGATGGATTGACCGTTTGAATCTCGACCACATCGCCGTCTTTTACGGTATATACCTTGGGCACATCAGCTCCGAAATAGCCCCATACCATATTTTCGGGCAACGACCGAATGACATGATCGGGCTTGATACGTGTGGACGAAGCGGCCGGTAAGGGCGGCTGGCTGGTTGGCATCGGGCTGGCACTGGCCGGTAGCGCAGCCGCCGATAAGACCGCCAGACCGCGCTGGCCGGTTCGGCGTAAAAAATGACGTCGGGACGTTTTCATCAGGTTGTCTGGTTGGCAGAGGGGGAGAAGCTTCTAAGATAGAAAATAGACCGCACCCAGGAAAGCCCAACGGGGTCTGAAGAGCTACATTTGTCCCTATGAGTGCTCCTTCATTTCTGCTGGTCGGCATAACCGACGGCAGTCCCCAAAGCCAGGACATACCAACGCTGGCGGCTCTGTTAGCCAACGGACTTGACTTTCTGTACTGGCGTTCGGCCGGGCAGGAAGCCTCGCCGGACAGGTTACTGCCCGATAAACAGGCCTCGGTGCTGCTGTCGGCCAGCCGGTCTGATGCGGTTCCTTTTCCTTTTCGGTGGCACGTGAAAGAAGCCGACCGGCAATGGCTGACGGGCCGCGAAGCCGCTCCGTTCTCGACCAGTATTCATCACCTGAGTGAGTGGGCAAACCTGGCCGGGCGCGTTTCAATGGTTTTCTATAGCCCGGTGTTTGCCAGCATCAGCAAGCCCGGCTACGGCCCGTCGGTCAGTCTGGATACCATTGGGCGTCAGCAACTGGCTCTGCGCGAACAGCATACCCAGTTGCCGTTGCTGATTGGACTGGGGGGCATCACAGCCAAAAACGTAGCCCTGGTCAGGCAGGCCGGATTCGACGGAGCCGCGCTGATGGGTGGACTATGGCAGCAACCCGATCCGGTCGGGGCATTGAACGACATAAAGGCTTCAGTGGGCCGTTGACAGGTTTCGGCAGGCGTTAATACCTCCGCGTAGATTAACCACGTTCCGGTAGCCCTGCTGCCATAAAAACTGAACCGCCTGCCGGCTTCGCCCACCCGCCTGGCAGTGGATAATAACCGGTCGATCGGCGGGTACCTGGGTGGGGTGTTGTAACAGATCGGCCAGTGGCAGCAGCTGCCCACCCATATTGTCCCGCTCGTACTCGGCAGCCTCCCGTACGTCCAGCAACAGGGGCTTGTTGCCCCGCTGCAACCAGTCGGGCAACTCCTCCGGTCCTATCTCCGGCCACGTATCCGCACAAACCGGCATCGGCTCGGGCAATGACTTCAGGGTTCGGTTGGCCGGATTGGCCGTAAACGAGAAGGTATCGAACGAGCAGGTCAGCGCGTTAAACACCAGTACGATTCCGCTGAGCAAGGTGCCAATGCCCGTGATGAGCTTGATCGCTTCATTGGCCATCAGGCAGCCAGTCATACCGGGCAGTACACCCAGGACCCCTACCTCGCTGCAGGCCGCCAGCTCACTCGCTTCGGGGTATAGACAGCGGTAGGTAGGCCCGTTGTGGTAGTTGAAAACGCTGACTTGCCCCTCAAATTGATAGATAGACCCAACTACCAGTGGTTTTCCCAGTAAAACGCAGGCGTCATTGACCAGGTAGCGGGTTGCGAAATTATCAGACCCATCGATTACCAGGTCGTAAGGCGTCAATAACTCCAGCGCGTTGGACCGATCCAGAAATACGGCATGGGACATCACCTGAACATACGGGTTCTGACGGGCCAGCCACCGGGCCGCTACGTCGGCTTTGGCCTGGCCAATATGCTCGGGCGCGAAGAGAATCTGGCGTTGCAGGTTGCTGGCTTCCACCCGATCGCCGTCGATGATACCCAGCCTGCCCACGCCGGCAGCGGCCAGATACTGCCCCACCGGACAGCCCAGCCCGCCCGCGCCGATCAGCGCCACCCGCGCCTGTTTAAGCCGTTCCTGCCCGGCCAGACCAATTTCCGGCAGGCGGATGTGGCGGTTGTAGCGGTTGATTTCTTCCGGAGTCATACGGGCATAAACGTTCTATCCCAGTCTTTCCAGACTGGTTCATATCCCTGCTGCCGAATAACCGCTTCCATCTCGGCAGGACTACGCTCGTCGGAGATGGCAAACTGTTCCAGCGATTGGGGTTCCACGGCGTAGCCACCCGGATTCGTTTTCGAGCCCGCGCTCAGACTCGTGATGCCCAACCGCAGCGCGTGGTCCCGGAAGCGGGGTGTTTCGCGGGTCGACAGCGATAGTTCAACCTCTTCGCTGAACAGCCGGTAAGCGCAGATCAGCTGCACCAGATCCCGGTCAGACATACACCGCTCGAACGACTTCGACGTGATGGTGTCGTTTTGCCGGAGATCGATTGGGCGCAGTCGCGGAAACGAAATGCTGTACCGGGTTTGCCAGTAGGTCCGTTCGAGATAATGCAGGTGAGCGGCCGTAAAAAAACTGTCGGTGCGCCAGTCTTCGAGGCCCAGTAGGGCGCCCAGGCCAATTTTGTGGATACCCGCCTGGCCGAGCCGGTCGGGCGTTTCGAGTCGGTAGGAAAAGTTCGATTTTTTGCCTTTCGGATGGTGGGTTCTGTAGGTGCTGCGGTTGTAGGTTTCCTGATAGACCAACACCGTGTTCAGCCCTTCGCTGATCAGCTCTTCGTACTCCGGCTGGTCGAGCGGCTGCACCTCCATCGAGATATGCGAAAAAAACGGCCGCAGCAACCGAATGGCCTGTTTCAGGTACGGCACGCCAACTGTCTGATTGGCCTCGCCCGTTACCAGCAGGATGTGCTCATAGCCGAGCGTCCGGACGGCCTGCGCTTCCCGCAGTAGCTCCTCGGCGGTCAGGGTGCGCCGGGCAATCCGGTTGTCGAGGCTGAACGCGCAGTACGTACAGATATTCTGGCATTCGTTGGATACGTACAGGGGTGCGTAGAGCTGCATCGTTTTTCCGAACCGTTTCTGGGTCAGCTGGTGACTAAGTTGAGCCATCGGTTCCAGATAAGGCTGAGCCGCCGGCGAAATCAGGGCCCTGAAATCATCGAGTGTGCGTCGGCTATTGGACAGCGCCTGCTCTACCTGCCGGGGTGTTGTCGCGTAAATGTCGCGCTGAACGGTTGGCCAGTCGTGGGCCTCAAACCAGGATTGGTGGGTCATAGGTCGTCCAGAAAAGCGGTGAGTGGGCTGCTGGCGCTGGCGGTGGTTGCGGGGCGGGCCAGCCGGGCTTCGTACGACAGCCGACCGGCCTCAACGGCCATCCTGAAGGCCGTAGCCATGCGTACGGGATCGTCAGAAACGGCAATAGCGGTATTGATCAGCACCGCATCGGCCCCCAGCTCCATAGCCGCAGCCGCGTGCGACGGGGCACCCAGGCCCGCATCAACCACAACCGGAACCCGGCTTTGCTCAATAATTATTTCCAGGAAATCGATTGTTCGCAGCCCTTTGTTGGTGCCGATTGGGGCGCCGAGCGGCATCACAGCCGCTACCCCAACTTCTTCCAGCCGCTTACACAAAACCGGGTCGGCGTGGATATAGGGCAGAACGACAAAGCCGAGCTTTACCAGCTCTCGGGCCGCGTTTAGCGTCTCGATCGGATCGGGGAGCAGGTATTTGGGGTCGGGGTGAATTTCGAGCTTTAGCCAGTTGGTTTCGAGTGCTTCGCGGGCCATCTGGGCCGCAAACACAGCCTCGCGGGCCGTTCGTACGCCCGATGTGTTAGGCAGTAGCTTTAGCCGGGAGTGGGTCAGGTAGGCAAGGGTGTTATCCTGGTGGGCATAGGCGTCTACCCGCTTTAGGGCTACCGTTACCAGCTCCGTACCCGAGGCCAGCAGGGCCTCTTCCATCAGCTGCGGTGAACCAAATTTACCGGTGCCGGTAAACAACCGCGATGAAAACGACTGGCCGGCGATGATTAATGGCTGAGTGGTCATGTCAGTGAACGGCAGGGGTTAGAATTGATAACTGATCCAGGAAAAGGCGGGTCTGGCGGGCGGGGTCGCTGGCTCCGCTGATGGCCGACGATACGGCAATACCGTGCAGACCGGTTTGCATTAGCGGGGGTACATCGGACAGGGTAATACCGCCAATGGCAACAATAGGAACAGAAAGGGAGCGGTTCTGCAGCGCCGACAGGATCGTTTGGTAGCCTGCCAGACCCAGAATGGGGCTGAGCTTTTCTTTCGTTGTCGTAAACCGAAACGGCCCCAGCCCAACGTAGTCGACGCCGTGCTGGTAGTGGGTCAGTATGGTGTCGAGCCGGTTGGCGGTGCCCCCGATCAGGAACCCATCGCCCAGGAGCGCCCGGGCGTCGGGCACGGGCATGTCGTCCTGACCCAGGTGTACGCCGTCGGCTCCGATATCGCCCGCCAGGGTTGGGTTGTCGTTAATAATCAGCCGGGCGTTATGCTGCCGACAAACCGCGAGGGTATCCTGCGCTATTGCCTTCCAGTCGGCATAGGACCGGTTTTTTAGCCGAAGCTGAATCCAGTCAACACCGGCTCGGCAGGCGGTTTCGGCCTGTTCCGGTTGGGTGACGATATAGTGTAACTGGCTTATTTTCATGAGAGCGACTGGTGAAAGCCAAGCAAGCCGGGGCTACTGGCCAGGTATTGATTCATATAGCGACGTGCCGTAGCGCAAGCCTCCGGTAGCGGCTGTCCTTTGGCTAAACCCGCAGCCAGGGCCGACGAGAGTACGCAGCCACTGCCGTGCTTTTCGCCATCCGGCAGGAACGGCGCCGGGAACTCGGCTATGTCCTGCCCGCCCAACAGTAACCTGTCGGTTGTTATCCCGTTGATCGGTTCCGCATGACCGCCTTTGAGATATACCGGGCAATACACGCTGAGCGTCCTGGCGGCCCGAACGGCTTCATCTACAGCGGCAAGCCGCTGCACCTCGGATACATTGGGCGTCAGCAAGCTCAGCCGGGGCAGTATGGTCGACAGCAGCGTCTGGCTGGTCATCGCGTGGAAATCAAAGCCCGCGGAGGCTTTCAGAATCGGGTCCCAGATGATGGGCAGGCCGGGCCACGTTTGGGTTAGCCAGTCGGTCAGCTCCGCCAGCACCGGCAGCGACTGAACCAGCCCAATCTTGACGACTGAAATCGGGTAGCGGTCAGCCAGCGGCACACACTGGGCGATAATCGAATCCAGCGCGACCCACTCAACAGCCCTGAAATCGGCATCATGCTGCATCGTCAGGGCCGTACAAACCCCCAGGCCGTAGACATCCAGAGCCTCCATAACTTTGGCATCGGCCAGTAGCCCTGCTCCGGCGCTGGGGTCGAGTCCGGCAATAGACAGCGCGTAAGGACGTTCGTGCTGAACCGGTGGCCAGGTGCGCGATGCGGTCATAAGTAAAGCTGGCTACCCTGTTCGGCAAACTCTTTTGCTTTCACCTGCATGGCCTGATCAAGGGCGTCGGCATCGGCCAGCCCGTTCTGGTCGGCGTAGTCGCGAACGTCCTGCGTAATCTTCATCGAGCAGAAATTCGGGCCACACATCGAGCAGAAGTGGGCGGTTTTGGCCCCTTCGGCGGGCAGCGTTTCGTCGTGAAACTCCCGCGCCGTATCCGGATCGAGCGAGAGGTTGAACTGATCCTGCCAGCGAAACTCGAAACGGGCTTTACTCAGGGCGTTGTCGCGATACTGCGCACCGGGGTGACCTTTGGCCAGATCGGCTGCATGGGCGGCAATCTTGTAGGTAATAACGCCGTCTTTAACGTCTTTTTTGTTCGGCAAGCCGAGGTGCTCCTTGGGCGTAACGTAACAAAGCATGGCCGTACCGAACCAGCCGATCATGGCCGCGCCAATACCCGATGTGATGTGGTCATAGCCGGGGGCAATATCGGTTGTGAGCGGCCCGAGCGTGTAAAAAGGCGCTTCGTGACATTCCCGCAGCTGCTTGTCCATGTTGGCCTTGATCAGGTGCATAGGAACGTGGCCGGGGCCTTCGATCATTACCTGCACATCGTGCTTCCAGGCAATTTTAGTCAGCTCGCCCAGGGTTTCGAGTTCGGCAAACTGGGCCGCATCGTTGGCATCGGCAATGGAGCCGGGGCGCAGCCCATCGCCCAGCGAAAATGACACATCGTAGGCCTTCATGATGTCGCAGATCTCTTCGAAATGCGTATACAGGAAGTTTTCCTTATGGTGGGCCAGACACCACTTGGCCATGATGCTGCCGCCCCGCGAAACAATGCCCGTAACGCGTCGGGCCGTCAGCGGAATGTAGCGCAGCAGCACGCCGGCATGAATGGTGAAATAATCGACACCCTGTTCGGCCTGCTCGATGAGTGTATCCCGAAACAGCTCCCAGGTCAGGGCCTCGGCTTTCCCGTTTACCTTCTCGAGAGCCTGATAAATGGGCACCGTCCCAACGGGCACCGGACAGTTCCGGATAATCCACTCGCGGGTTTCGTGAATGTTTTTGCCCGTCGACAGATCCATCAGCGTATCGCCACCCCATCGGCAGCTCCATACCGCTTTTTCTACTTCTTCGTCAATGCCCGACGATACAACCGAGTTGCCAATGTTGGTGTTGATCTTGACCAGGAAATTACGGCCAATAATCATCGGTTCGCTCTCGGGGTGGTTGATGTTGGCCGGAATGATGGCCCGTCCGGCGGCTACTTCCTGCCGAACAAATTCGGGTGTGATGTAGGGAACGGGGGTGTTGGCGCCAAAGCTGTTGCCCGGGTGTTGTTTCCAGAGCGACGACTGGTCGTTGAGGGTGTCGATCCGCTGGTTTTCCCGAATGGCGATGTACTCCATCTCGGGGGTAATGATGCCGTTGCGGGCGTAATGGAGCTGCGTTACGTTCTGGCCCGCCCTGGCCCGCACCGGAAACCGGATGTGGGCAAACCGCAGGGCATCCAGGTCGGGGTTGGCCAGTCGCTGGTTGCAGTAGTCCGACGAAAACGACGTCAGCTGTTCGGTATCGCCCCGGTCCCGGATCCACGGTTCGCGAAGCCGATCGAGGCCGAGTTGCAGGTCGATGCTGGCGTCGGGGTCGGTATAGGGGCCGCTGGTATCATAAACCGTTACGGGCGCGTTGGGCTGGCTGACTTTCCGGTTACCGACCTGCGTGACCGTATCCGACAGGGTGATTTCGCGCATGGCCACGCGGATATCATAGAGTTGGCCGGGCACGTAGATTTTGCGCGAACCGGTCAGGGGCTGGCGCGTAATGGTCTGCTGCGAAGGTAGTTGTTCGGTTTTCTGGCTCATCGTTATCCTCCCTGGGTTGCTTGTAGAATGATAATTTTTTCGTTGCCCGACAGAGTAAGCTCTGCCCAGGCCGTGCGGGGCACAATGGCATTGTTGACCGCTACGGCTATGCCTTTCCGGTTGGCCATAGCCAGTTGAGCGAGAAGACTCTCGAGCGATGCCGTATCAGGCGTTTCTACGGATTGGTTATTGACGAATACAATCATGGAACCTGTGCTTCAGCGCATAGAAAAGCACAAGCCAGGGAGCGAACCGCGCGGATAAACCGGAAAAGAAGGCGAAAAAATAGGAGCAGGCCTACTGTAGCGCTACGCGCACAGAGCCACTACAGGAAACTATTGTCTCGCTTTTCCCTCCGCAGGTATTATCCTGTTCAGGTTCAAAGGGTGATCTCTCAGCCCGTACGGGCACCCCTAAAGCTTCGCTTTTCAGCAAGACAAATGTAGAAACGATTTTCAATAATCTATTTTTTGATGACTAATAAATTGGTAGAGATAGTAGTCTGTTGCTGGATAAGTAGCATTTACTGACTTGCTTATCACCAAAAAGGATAGGGAAGAATAAATAAACAGAGGGGGTATATAAACAATAGCCCCGACGTAGATGGTCGGGGCCGGGCACTGCTACACGAAGGTTGTGTTACTCGTCGTCATCCAGCTCGACGCCCGACTCCATAGCGGCTGCCTCGTCGTTCGTGGTGGCTGAGTCGAATTCATTGGAGTCGTAATCCGTTTGATCGAGGGTCTTGTCCTGAGGTTCCTGATTTTCCATAGCGCTCTTAACTGATTGATTGAAGGATCTGAACTTACTACCGGAACCCGGGCGCAGCACAAAAGTTGACCCAGGCCCTGCTAAAGTGAGGAAGAGGCAGGGAAGGGGGGCAGCTGGAACAAAACCCGATGTACTTACGCATCGATCCGCACCCGCGACAGGCGGATGTCGGAACGGTTGAACTGGCGCTGCATCTCGGCAAAGACCCAGTCGATGGCTTCGTCGGGGTCCGTGGCCGCAACGGATAAGTCTTCATTCAGCCGAAGCTGGTTTTTCATCTCGTCGAGCACATCGAAGACGACCCGGATTATCTGCTTTCTTTTCGTGACCATAACAAAAGGTGGCTAAACAGAGGGTTACGCAACCAGCAGGCTATACGGCAGCCTGACAAAACCGACGATGACCGCTCCTGTCAGATTTGTTCAGTATGTTGTTTATGGTCTAAAAGTAATCGCTTTTGTCTATACTTATATTATATATAATAAAAAAATATCATAGTGTTGCCTGATCGTGTGCCCGAGCATCAGGATCGGGCCAAAAGGACCAGCCGCGGGTTGTCGTTTTTTTGTCAGAATCGACTGTTCATGCGGGCGAAGATGGCGTCGATTTCCGGACGGGAGGCCATACGATTAGTTTCCGAAGTGCCATAGCCAATCTCGGTTGCGCCAGTCTGCAGCCCGTTCATCATGGCATCGGCAAAGTCGCCGACGGGTACGCCGAAGGTATGCAGCCCCGGCCCGCCCAGATCGGTGTTTACGGCCGGCGGTACCAGTTCAATAACCTCGATCGAGGTGTTGGCCAGTTGATGCCGCAGGGACATTGTGAACGAGTGCAGAGCTGCCTTGGTGGCGCTGTAGATCGGGGCAAACGCGCCCGGTACGAAGGCGAGCCCCGACGTTACGTTGATAATGGCCGATTGCGGGTGTTGCTTCAGATGCGGAATAAACAGCGTGGCCAGGTGCAGCGGAGCTTCCAGATTGATGGCAATTTCCTGCTGACTCTCGCGCCAGTCGTTCTGGCTGTCGGCCAGCTGCATCCGACGCTGAATACCCGCGTTGTTGATCAGGACATTAACCTGCGGAAAGTCGCTGCGAACCCAGTCGAGCAGTGCTATCCGTTCAGCCGCCTGGCCTACATCGCACTGGCGGGTGTGAAGCTGCGGGTGCTTTTGTTGGGCTTCCTGCAGCTTATCGGCGCGTCGGCCACAGACGATGACCTGGCTGCCTGCCTGAAGAAACCGCTCGGCCAGGGCCCAGCCAATGCCGGAGGCTCCGCCCGTAATCAGGACGGTGTTGTTTGACGTGTTCATGGGGTAGTAGTCTTTATGGAAAGACCACTACCCGGACTTTTTGTTTGGTCCTGTTACCCGGACCTATGTTACGTTTCCGGAATGCCAGCGACTGACTCCTCAACCCGGCTTCCGTTTGTCGAAAAACTGCCGCATGAACAGGAGCTGGTAGCTTATGGCGGTATTCCAGTATGTCCAGTTATGCCCGCCGGGTCGGGTAATGTAGTCGTGGGCTATATTACGCTCCAGGAGTTTGTCGTGCAGGTTGTTGTTGACCCGGAAAAAGAAATCGTCGGTGCCGCAGTCGATAATCAGCGAGAGTGAGCCGGGAGTTAGCAGATGAAGCAGGTTGATGACCGTATGCTGCTCCCAGCGGTCAGGAAACTGGGCGTATGGACCCAGGCGTTTGGCAATGTCCCAGTTGTTCGGAAACGGTCGGATGTCGACTCCGCCACTCATGCTGCCAGCGGCTCCGAAAACGTCCTGATGCCTGAACGCCAGGTACAGGCCGCCGTGTCCGCCCATACTCAGGCCCGTAATGGCCCGCCCCTGCCGGTCTTTTATGGTTTTATAATGGCTGTCGACCCAGGCTACCAGCTCGTTGGAGACGTAGGTTTCGTAGCGGAACGACGCATCGACGGGGCTATCGTAATACCAGCTGCCGTAGTTGCCGTCCGGGCAAACTACAATGATCCCGTTGGCGTCTACCGCCCGGCTCAGGGCGGGTGCTTTCTGAATCCAGTTGCTGTAGTTGCCGCTATAACCATGGAGCAGATAAACGACCGGAAACTCGGCGCCGGTGGTATAGGCGTCGGGCGTGATCACCACGGCCCTGATCGTTTTTTTCATCGATGGGCTGTAGGTGTCGACGGTATCGACTTTAGCGGCCCGGGCGTGGCCAGAAAACAGCAGAAAACAGAACAAAAGAAGTGCGCGGCTGACCGTCATGGGGGGAGGGGGTAAGGGTATAGAAATAGAGGTTGCGGTGTGAGGTTATGGCTGGCGGAGCTGCCGGTCAATCTCGGTGAGCAGGTAGGTTTTAGGGTCGCTGGAGTACTCCCAGAACATGACGCCCGCCAGCCCTTTTTTTCTCACATACCGGCACTTGGCTTTCACCGATTCTTCGTCGTCGTAGGAGACGAAGCGTTTCAGATCGGCATTATAGAGGTAAGGCGCTTTGGCTTTTCGGTCCCAGTAGCGTTTGTAGGCCGGGTTGGTCAGTAAGCTGTCTTTGATGAACGTGTAGCCACCGCCCCGTTCTACCTTGGCGATGGTTCTGGGTTGGATTTTGGGGTTGTCTTGCTGAAGCTGCCAGGCCCGCCCGTAGAAGGCAATTCCCAGCAGGAGTTTACTGGCAGGTACGCCCGCTTTCTGGTACGCCTGTACGGCCCGGTCGCCCGATTGTTCGTTAGGTACCTGGCCCGTCGGGAATAGGTTGGTATGGTGCCCGGCCAGTGGCCCGCCCGTATAATGGTCGTACGACATGATGTTGATGTAATCCAGATACTGCTGTGCCTGGCCCATGTCGGTATGGGTAAAGATGGCGTCGAAGCCGGGCAGGGCCGTGGTAACCAGATAGGGTTTGCCGGTCTGTTTCTGCAGATTGTTTAACTGGTCGCGCAGGGCTTTGAACAGCAGCGTAAAGTTTTGCCGGTCTTCGGGCCGAAAAACGTTGTCTTCGCCCTTCATACCCGGATACTCCCAGTCAATATCGACCCCATCGAGCTGGTATTGGCGCACGATGTCGACGGCCGAGGCTGCAAATGCTACGCGGGCGGTATCGCTCAGCACCGCATCGGAAAAATTCTCGCTCCACGACCAGCCGCCAATCGAGATCAGAATTTTCAGGTCGGGATTGCGCTGCTTGAGGTTGTTCAGTTTCCGGAAGTTGGTCGAGTCGGTAGCCAGGTTATGCAGCCAGGCGCGGTTATTTCGCACATCGACGAAGGCGTAGTTGATATGGGTCAGTTTTTCGACCGCAATCTGGTCGGTGTTGACCAGCCCCCGGAAGCCGCCAACGTAGGCCAGCACGATAGGTTTGGTTGTTGGGCCGGGGGCCAGACCTGCGCCAAGAAGCGCGCTGATGAACAGTAACGTGAGTACGTAAGAAGGGCGAAGCATACTGTGTGAGTTAGGGAAATGCCGGTTGCGGGCGGGCAAAAATGCGAATAAAATGGGTTGTCGCAATCACCCCCTCAACTTGTCCTGATCACACAGCAAGGGCCCTGGCGGGGATGGGTACCTTTGTCCAGCACAAAATCAAACAACAACTACTATGGCAACCAAAATTTTTGTGAACCTACCCGTTCGTGACCTGAATCGGTCGGTCGAGTTTTTTACGGGGGTCGGCTTCCGCTTCGACGCCCGCTTTTCGGACGAGAAAGCGGCCTGCATGATCATCAGCGACGACATTTTCGCCATGCTGCTGGTCGACAGTTTCTTTACAACTTTCACTCCTAAAGAACTGGCCGACACCTCTAAAACGACGGAAGTAATCGTGGCGTTGTCGGCCGATAGCCGCGAGCAGGTCGACACCCTGGTCGATCGGGCCATGGCTGGCGGAGCTACCCCCGCCGGGGAGCCTCACGATGAGAGCTTTATGTACTACCGGAGCTTCTTCGACCTCGACGGTCATCATTGGGAGGTAAACTACATGGAGATGCCGGAAGACGGGCAGGCGACCGAGTAAGGCATGTTGGTAAAGCAAAAAGACCAGCGTTGGGAAGTACACCGACGCTGGTCTTTTTTACGTTCCCGTAGCCGATGCCGGTTACGTATAGTGTGTATCGTTCCGGACTGGATCGGGCCAGCGGGATGGATTTATCCGCCGGCTTTTTTGGATTTATAGCCTTTATTAGTCAGCCAGGCCAGAACTTTGTCGCGGTGGTCGCCCTGAATCAGGATTTCGTCGTCTTTAGCGGAGCCGCCCGATCCGCAGGCTGCTTTGAGTTGTTTGCCCAGCTCGGCCAGGTCGGCTTCGCTGCCGATAAATTCCCGAACAGCCGTAACCACTTTGTTGCCCCCCAGCTTAACCAGCCATATTTTCAGGTTCTGCTGGGCGGGCGGCAGGGTTTCGGCCGGTGGTTGTTCATCGGCCTGGTAGTTGAAATCCGGGTTGGTCGAGTAGACAACCCCGGAGCGGTTTTTCTTGCTCATAGTACAAAACTAATCGGTTCTGCCGACAGCTTCTCTTCCATCTACCGGTCCCGTTTTGGTTTATAGCTCGAGCAATTGCCGCACGGTATCGCCATACGTGCTTCCTGTGGTTAGTTTCGTGCTTTTTTTATCGCTCATGGCCAGGAGGTACTTGCCGTCGAAATGGCGGTGGACTTCTGAGATCTTTTGCCGGTTAACCAGCACCGACCGGCTGACGCGCACGAATGTATCGGGTAGTTTTTCGGCCAGGGCCGTCAGGGTGTAGCTGGTCAGAAACTTCTGCCCGTCTACGGTCGACAGAAAAACGTATTTCTCTTCGGCTTCGAAGAAGGCAATGTCGGAGAGCGGCACGAGCCGGATTTTTTCGCCGGTTTTGACCGAGATAGAATAGATTTCTTTTTTGGGCTGCATCTGGGCCAGCAGGCGCATCACGCTTTCGGTCATCGGATTGCTTCGGCTCTCGGGCTCGTTCCGCTCGACCAGCGCCCGAATTTTCTGAGCGGTTCGGGCCAGCCGTTCGGCTTCGATCGGCTTGAGCAGGTAATCGACCGAGTTCTCCTCAAACGCCCGGATCGCGTACTGGTCATAGGCGGTGGCGAATATGACCATGGGCATGGCGGTGAGTTTGGAAAGCATCTCGAACCCATTGAGTAACGGCATTTCGATGTCCAGAAAAATAACGTCGGGTTGCCGGGTCTCGATAAGCGTCAGACCCTCGGCGCCGTTGGTTGCATCGCCAATAACGGTAAAGGTATCGCTGTGTTTATCCAATAGGCGTCGTAAGCGGCTGATAGCCAGTGGTTCGTCGTCGATGAGTAAGGTCTTGAGGGGAAATGGCATAAGGCTGGTGAAGCTAATCGGGAAATAAAAAGGGTAGGTGATTAGTGAACCTCCGATATGGAGAATGACGGGTCGTTATGGACAAGTTTTGCCATTTTTATGGACAGCAGCACCTGCTTGAGCGGCCAGTTCTGCAACTCCACCCGGGCGTCGTCGCCGTAGAGCAGTTTTAGTTTGTCCTGGATACTGCGCAAGCCGTAGCCGCCACTCATCTCGTCGGGAAAGGCCGGGCCGTTATCATGAACGCAAAGGTGTAACTCCCCCGTTTTTTCATAAATACGGACATCGATGCGGCCCGAATCGGCACGTTTGGCGATGCCATGTTTGATGGCGTTTTCGACGATGGGCTGGAGCAAAAACTGCGGTAGTTTAAGATCGATCAGGTTGGGTTCGGATACCTCAACGCTGAACGCCAGCCGGTTGCCGAACCGAACCTGCTCCACTTTGAGGTACGTTCGGACCATCTCGAGTTCATCGGCCAGGCTGGCAAACAACTCGCCTTCGCGCCCCGTCGAATAGCGGAACAGTTTGGAGAGCAGCAACGTCATTTCTTCGGCTTTGTCGGGGTCGTCATGAACCAGGCTGGCAATGCTGTTGAGCGCGTTGTAGAGAAAATGGGGGTTGATCTTGGCCTGCAGGGCATCCAGTTCGGCGCGGGTTTTCAGTTTTTCCATGTTCAGGAGCTGGAACTCCTGTTCGGAGAGCTTGCGGGTCAGCTGCCGGCCCTGTTGCAGCACGTATAAGAAAACGTTGGCTATCAGGACATCCGCTATCAGATAGATGTGCCAGGGCGCGTTGGTATTATTGTAATCGGGACGTTTGCTCAGTTCGGTGAGGACCTCTCTTCCTAACCAGTAATAGATAACGGTACTAATAGTCATGACCGAAGCCAATACCGCAATACTCACGATCAGGTGCCGTTTCCAGACTGTAGTAAACCGACGGGTGAGCCAGCCCAGCAAGCCCCAGGTAACCAGAAAGGTAGCGATGCCATCGGCAATATTCTGGGCGATCACAAACCGGTACAGGTCGGCAATACAGTCGTCGGTAGCCGTAGCAATCAGGTTGGTGAAGTAAATGATCCCGCTGGCTCCGTACACCAGCAGGGCCCCCAAAATCATACCGATCAGGGTTCCCCAACCGGGTTTCTGCAGGATGGTGGTGAGCGTAATGGGCTCCCGGCGCGGATTGGGCTGGTACGAACTTCGGCCCGAAAAGTTGAACGAAGCGCCTTCTACGTTGGCACTGGTGAGGTCAACCTGCTGAAGTTCGCAGTAGTTCAGGTTAGCTTCGTAGAGGTCTGCGTCGGTAAAGTCTGCGCCGGTCAGGTTGGAGAAGCTTAGGTTAGCGTTGCGAAGGACAGTTCCTCTGAAATTGGCCCGGGTCAGGTTAGAAAAGCTCAGGTCGGCCCCCGTCATGTCGAGGCCGCTAAAGTCGAAATTAGCCAGATCGGACCCGCGCAGCTTGAGCCGCTTGCCATTTCTGCCAATCGTACCGATAAGTTGTTCGCGGGTCATAGGTTGGAAGATAGTCTTCGGTTGTTCATACTCAGAAAGGGGGTGTATCGCATTTCATAATGATAGCGTGGCAGGCTAGATCCTGGAAACTGGTTGCTCAGCAGGCAGGGGGCTGGCTGACACTCCTGTCGGAATGAGGTTGCTGGCCGGTCTAAAAATAGTCTATTTTCGGTGGCCTGCTTCGGCCCGGTTTGCCCGAAGTACCGATAGGATCGACGCAGGAAGAGGGTTCCGGCCGGAAAGTAATAAAGAATACCGGCGGATACGAAATTGACCAGGTTCATGAAAAGCACGGCGTATAGTCGGTTTGTGCAGGTCTCGACAGTCATAAAACTACTTCATGGTCAGCCGGCAGCGGAGTCTTTTCTGACGAACGCCCGAATGCCGGGAGTGAAATCAGTTAGGGTGCTGACGAAGTTATTTCGTAGTATTGGCTACAAAACCAATTTGCCGCCCATGACGACCGCCCGAGATACCATGCTTGCCCGCATCCGGCAGAACAAGCCGGAGCCTTTACCGCTTCCCGATGTACCAACCTTCGTGAACGAAGCCGACGATCTGAGCGACCGGTTCGAGAAAGCGCTGGCTTTTGTGGGCGGTCAACTGGCCGATCTTCAGGCCACCCCGGCCTCGCTGGTTGGTTTTCTGCAAAAAACCTTTCCAGACGCTCAGCGGATTGCCTCATCGGTGCCTTTGCCGGGGCTGGCTCTGGTACCGGTTGGGCCAGATACCGACAAACAGGTGCTCGAACAGATTGACGTGGCCGTTTTACGGGGCGATTTTGCCGTTGCGGAGAACGCGGCCATCTGGGTACCGGAGGCCTCAATGCTGCACCGGGCTTTGCCGTTCATTACCCAGTACCTGGTGCTGGTGGTTGACCGCGACGCGCTCGTTCCCAACATGC
Organism: Spirosoma lacussanchae; assembly: GCF_005870035.1. Taxonomy (GTDB): domain Bacteria; phylum Bacteroidota; class Bacteroidia; order Cytophagales; family Spirosomataceae; genus Spirosoma; species Spirosoma lacussanchae. Next base: position 917,577 of record NZ_SWJG01000001.1, read on the forward strand.
ACGTAGCCTACGAACGCCTTGACCGGTCCCGGCTCACCTACGGAACATTTATTGCCGGCCCATCGAAGACCGCCGATATCGAACAGTCGCTGGTCATTGGAGCGCACGGCGCCCGGAGTCTGACCGTCGTGTTACCCGAATAACCGGGCGACTTAACATTTACCTAATCCAGTTGTTACTGTCGTAGTATTAACCCTGACTTCTTTGACAACGACGTTGATTACGTTCGATTTAACCCTGGGTCGGCTTCGCCCCTGGCGCGAGGGCGACGAAGATTCGCTAACACACCACGCCAGTAACCGGCGTATCTGGAACAATGTCCGTGACTTTTTCCCGTACCCATACACGCCCCGCGATGCGCATTCGTGGGTTCGGTCCAACAAATCGTACCAGCAGCCCAACAATCTGGCGGTTGAAGTTGACGGACAGGCGGTTGGGAATATCGGGTTTACGGTAAAAGATGATATTTACCGCTACAACGCCGAGATCGGCTACTGGCTCAGCGAAGAATACTGGGGGCGGGGCATCATGACCGAGGCCGTGCCGATCATGACCGATTACATCTTCAGTAATTTTCAGGTCAATCGAATCTTTGCCTGCGTGCTGGAAGGCAATATAGGCTCTATGCGGGTGCTGGAGTCGGCCGGGTACCGGCACGAAGCAATCCATAAGAAAGCCGCCGTCAAGAACAACCAGTACCTGGATGAGCATGTCTTTGCCATCCTGCGGGCTGAACGGGCGTAAGTGCCTGTGGGCTGGGGCCTGGAGCCTGGGGTACGGTCTACTTCCCCAGGCTCCGGGCCCGCTGCTTTTTCCCCTTTGCTTTTTTTGTGGTTATTTTGCCAAAACATTACCGCTTCGGCGGGTTCTTATTACATGCCGAAGATAGTTATCGCGATTGACGGGTATTCGAGCTGTGGCAAAAGTACCACCGCTAAAGCTGTGGCCGCCCGCATGGGCTACGGCTATATTGATACCGGGGCTATGTACCGGGCTGTAAGCCTGTTCTTCACGCAGGAACGTATTGCGCTTTCCAACCATAAAGAAGTAGTAGCTGCCCTCGACAGAGTTCATATCACCTTCAACCACAACCCTCGTACCGGCAAGAACGAGACGTGCCTGAACGGCCTCAACGTAGAAGGAGAGATTCGGACCATGTATATCTCAAACATTGTCAGCGAGGTAAGCGCCATCCCCGAAGTGCGCTGGGCCATGGTCGCTCAGCAGCAGAAAATGGGTCGTAAACGAGGTGTGGTCATGGATGGCCGGGATATCGGAACCAAGGTATTTCCCGATGCAGAGGTAAAGGTGTTCATGACGGCAGATACCTACATCAGGGCCAAACGCCGACAACAGGAGCTGCTTGAAAAAGGCGACATGGTCAACCTTGACGATATCATTAAAAATATTGAGAAGCGCGACCTGATTGATACGACCCGCTTAGAAAGTCCACTCATGCAGGCACCTGATGCGGCCCTGCTGGATACATCGCACATGACCATCGAAGAGCAGGTCGACTGGGTCATCGAGCAGGCCGACCGACGCCTGTCTGAACTCCATCGGCAGAAAGCAATAAAGTGAGCCAGTAAGAATGTGTAGGGGAGAATGAATAATGTATAATAAATAAGTATTCATCATTCATCATTCATCATTCATCATTCATCATTCATCATTCATCATTCCTTCTAAATGACCGTCGACTTTCTGATAGTGGGGCAGGGAGTAGCTGGGTCGGTGCTGGCCTGGACACTCGATCAGCGGGGTTGCTCGGTGCTGCTCGCTGATGATCCGGCTTTACCATCGGCGTCGGGCGTGGCGGCTGGTATTGTCAACCCGCTCACGGGCCGTAAACTCGTTCGCACCTGGAAAGCAGATGAATTGTTTCCTTTTTTGCACCAGTATTATACAGGTATCGAAGATGAACTGGGCGTGCGGTTTTTTCATCCTAAAACCATCTATCGTCCGTTTCGCTCCGAAGCCGAAAAAGCTGATTACCTCGCTCTGATCAACGACCCGACGGCTCACGCTTACGCAGAGGAATCGACTGACAATCAGGTTTATGGCGAGTATATCAACAACCCTTATGGTGGGTTGGATGTACACCAGGCCGGATGGGTCGATTTAACTGAGTTTGTCCGGTTGATAAAAGGTTATTTTGTTAGAAAAAATCAATATTATGAAGGTCGTGTTGGTGTTAATGATCTGATTATTAAAGAAGATAGCGTAAAGTGGAACGGCATTTCTATTAATAAAGTCATATTCTGCGATGGGGTGCAGGCCCGTGAGAATTCGTTATTTGGCTACTTACCCTACAATCCTGTTAAAGGGCAGATTCTGACGGCGGTCATCGAAAATTATCCTATTACGGCTATAGTTAATCAAGGAGTTTTCATCCTGCCCGTTCGTCCGGGATTGGTCCGTATCGGGGCTACTTATTCATGGCATGATCTCGATTGGCAAACAACCGATGACGGTCGATCGTTTTTAGAGTCGAAAGTAAAGCCAGTCCTGCGGGTACCGTATCAGATTGTGGCGCAGCAGGCCGGTATTCGACCATCTACCAAAGACCGGCGGCCGTTTGTTGGGATGCACCCTGAACATCCGGCCGTGGGGGTTTTTGGCGGTATGGGAACCAAGGGCGTATCGCTGGCTCCCTACCTGGCCGAAGACTTTGCGCGGCACCTGCTCGATGGTGAAGAATTAGAACCGGAAGCGAATATTAGCCGCTGTGTATCGTTATACAGTCACGGTTGATTAGTTTTCAGTTTCAGAGCGGTAACCAGCATCTTTATCAGTTCGTTTACCGTATACTGAATACCGAAAACCGGTAGCCAACGTCTATACTATTTCGTTATGCGGAACCATTACATACTGCTGTTGGGCTTGTGGCTGGGAGGGCTGAGCGCAGCCGTGGCGCAAAATTATCCGTCGCTCGAGCGGTTCGGTAAAAACCGGATTCAGTACCGGAACTTCGACTGGAAAATTGTTCGGACATCGAACTTCGAAATCTACTATTACCAGGACGGCACTCAGATCGCTAACCTGACGGCCCAGTATGCCGAGTCGGAGTTTGACCGAATCACCGAACTGCTGGGCTATACCCCCTATAACCGTATCAAAATTTTCCTGTTCAACTCCCCGCAGGAGCTGGCACAGAGTAACATTGGTCTCAACGCACAGTCGGGATTGAGCGGTCGTGATCTCGACTTGTCGAAGTCGCGGGTAGAGCTGGCCTTTACGGGCGATCAGATCAGCTTCCGCCGGCAGATTATCCGCGACATCTCCATGCTGTTTGTTTACGACATGCTGTACGGGGGGAGTCTGAAAGATGCGTTACAAAGCTCGCTGCTGCTGACGCTGCCTGACTGGTTCATGCCGGGGGTGGCGTCGTATATTGCCGAAGGCAACAGCGTAGAGCTCGACGACTACATGCGCGACGTATCGCTGACCCGACCCGTCAAGAAACCGTCGCTCCTCTCCGGGGCCGAGGCCGAACGGGTAGGCCATTCCATCTGGAACTACATCGTGCAGAAATACGGGCGCGATAACGTATCCAATATTCTGAACCTGACCCGCATTATCCGGAACGAACAAAGCAGTATTGCCAGCACCCTCGGCGTACCCTACAACCGGTTTCTGCGCGAATGGCGCGAATATTATGCCGGTATGGCCGGGAGCGTATCGCAGTCGTACCAGGCTGGCTCCGACGATTTTCGACTCAATGTCAGCTCGGCCGACGAAAAATCATCGCTGGTCAGTTTGAAGATCAGCCCCGATAACCAGTTTGTTGCCTATACCGTCCTGCGGGATGGGAAATTCGACGTAGAGGTTGTCAATACGACGAACCGAAAAAAGACAACCGTACTGTCGGGTGGGTACCGGCTCGATGGGCAGTCGACCCGGACCAGTACGCCCCTGGTGGCCTGGCAGAAAGACAACAATCTGCTGGTACTGACCGACGAGCTGGGCCGTACTAACCTCTACCAGTTTTCTAACCTGGAAAAGCGGCCCAAGCAGGAATTCAGACGCACCGTGAACGGCTTAACGCAGGTTGTCTGGATGGACGCGTCAGAAGATGGCAGCAGCCTCATCATGAGCGCCGACCGGAAAGGGCAGAATGACCTGTTCTTATACAGTATCAACCGCGGATCTTATCAGCAGATCACAAACGACCTCTACGACGATCTGTATCCGCAGTTTGTTGGGCGCACGGCCCGGCAGGTTGTGTTCAGCTCCAACCGCCAGCTCGACACGCTGGGGGTTGACAAAGGAAGCTACAAGACCATCCGCGATCGGCTTACCCTGTTCAGCCACGAAGGAAACGCCCGTAACCTTTCGGTGCAGCGGCTGACCGATTCGCTGACTCATGCCGTGAACCCCGTTCCGGCCGATGAAACAACAATTTATTACCTGAACGATGCCAACGGTGTCCGCAATCTGTACCGGTATAACACCGAAACGCGTACGGCCCGGCAGGTAACCGCTTTCCCGCAGAGTATCCGACTGTATGACCTCAACCCAGCCACGGGTGGCTTCGTTTATAGCACCCTGCAGGATGGCGATGAGTACATTGGATTCCGCTCCAAACTAAACCTGACCCAAACGGCTCAGGCTCCGCTTACCCCGCGGGTAGCGACGCTCAATCGTACGAATCCATCGGCTTCAGTTCGGGCCGAGCAGCTGCGCACCGATACCACCCGACGGGCCGGTGCCGTGTCGGGCGATTCGGTAGCCGCCCGGCAGGCCGATACGGTACGTCCTGAACCGGCGCGGCAGCTGGCACTGGAACCTGGTGAAGTAGATACCGATAACTACCAGTTCGACCCCGAGGTGCTGAAGGCGGCCGAATACCGCCAGCGCCGAACAGTGGGACTAACTCCCAGTATTGCCACCGCTCCTCCGCGTAATCGTCGGCGCGAAAACATTACCATTCGTGGGCCGTATGCCTACAAAGGAATGTTCACTATCAACGATGCTACCTCAAACTGGCGCATCGATCCGATTCGGGGCTTTGGCTTCGCGCAGGACGTAACCTTAACCGACCTGCTCGAAAATCACGTGCTTCGGGCGGGTGGTTTCATCACAACGACTCTACGAAACAGTGATCTCTTCGCGGAGTACACCAATCAGACGAACCGCATCGATTACGGCGCCCGGGTTGATCGGCAGACCCTGTTCATTGATCAGCTGGGCCTGACTCAGAAATACCGGTACAACCGCATAGCCGTGTCGGCTTCTTATCCGATTTCGGTAAACAGCCGGGTTACTATCTCGCCTTTTTACGCCATTACCCGGCTGATTGATCTAACCACGTTCGCCGAACCTGACCGCGTATCGGACTATGCCGGTCTGCGGGGTGAGTTTGTGTTCGATAATACAAAAGTCAACGGTATGAATATGACCGTGGGCACCCGTATGAAACTCCGTTTCGAAGAATATGGTGGCTTACGGGCCGCTTCGCAGGGGTTCCGTCGGCTGTCGCTCGATCTGCGTCACTACCAGAAAATACACCGGGACCTGATTTTGGCCGCCCGTTTTGCGTTCAGTCAGTCGGGCGGACCATCGCCGAAGCAGAGTACGCTGGGCGGAATGGAAAACTGGATCGGAGCGAACCAGAAGGATGCTATCGTCAATAACCCATTACGGGTGCCCAACACGCTGGCCAACGAAATTCCGTATGATTACCGTGATGTGTTCTTTCTGGATTTCGCGGCTCCGCTGCGGGGGTTCCGGCAGGGCAAACTGACGGGTAATAGCTACATGCTGTTTAACGCAGAACTGCGGCTTCCGCTGATCCGGTACCTGTATCGGGGTAATATTACATCGAACTTCCTGCGGAACCTGCAGTTGGTGGCCTTTACCGATATCGGTACCGCCTGGACGGGTAGTGGGCCGTTCAGCCAGCAGAATAGTCTGAATACGGAAAATGTAGGAGGAGGAAATATCCCGTTCCGGGCTAAGGTCACTAACTTCAAAAATCCATTCCTGATTGGTTACGGCGCTGGTGCCCGAACCATGTTGTTCGGCTACTTCGTCAAGTTTGATTACGGCTGGGGGCTGGAAGATAAAACGGTCACCAAGCCCATCGCCTACTTAACGCTTGGCTACGACTTCTAGGAGAAACTACTCGCAACTGATTACCGGAGCTGCTCTTGAAAGGGGCAGCTCTTTTTTTTAGGTCAAATTGTCGAGTCCGAACTATTTTACTCTGTTGAGTAGCTATATTTGTCGGCCGATTATGTTGATAAGCCTCTCAGGACATACTTATCCGGCTCCCATTTTCTCGTATCCTCTCTTATCGACCTGCCTGCTGGGCTGCTTTATTGTCAAATAGAGTGAGCCGTCATGCATAATCTGGCGTGCTGAATAAATTAGTCACACCGGGCAGGTTACATTACACTTGGCATAGTTTTCGCTAAACCCGGCGGGTTGCTCCTGTATCCGTATTGGAGTAACCCGGCAAGGATCAGACTGCCCTTACTTACTCCAACCACTATACGTGCGAGTCATTAACTCTCGAATATACAATGATTTACTCGCCGTCCTGTTTGCGTGTCACCAAGGGGCGGTTGTTTGGCATAGTTTTAGTTAAATTCTTGGAGAGTAAAATAGCCGCTGTTATCAGGCAGGGTAGACCGTGACTTGGGCATGGTTTGTCGGTCAGAATAATTGCAACGTTTGCGGGCTGATTTTGCCGCTAAGTATACGCTCCAAATAAAGTTGCAGATGGAAGTAACGTCTACGCTTCGCATAAAACGTCTTGGTGTTTCAGTGAATCCGGTACGTCGTAAAAACGACCGGAAGATTGATAACGTCCGCGCAAAACTAGATTATCTGGCAAATCAGGTAATTGGCTATGTGCTCCAGCTGATACAGAGAAAGTTTCAGCCTCTTCCGTCAGCACAGCCTGAACAACAACCTTCTCCTTTCTTCATGACAGAGTCGCGGCCAGCCCGGCTCTATGCCGTTAGCGGTATCCGGTCGGCGGGGCGCCCGCCCGACATTCCGCCCGGAAGTACTATCAACCCATCTATAGACTTTATCCAGCAGCCACCTACTTTTCTTACTCTACCGCGAATGAATGATCAAATTTTACAGAACGAATCACCTCATATGTCCATAAGCCGACCCAAGGTTAACGTGGGCAGGGGGGATAGTACGGCATTAGAAAAGCCTACTCGCACGAGCCGTTTTTCACAACGTCTGGCCGGAGCAGGTGACGAGGGTCGTTCATGGGGCGCGCGGTCTCGTCAGGGAGTGCTGTCACTAGTGGCACTGCTTGTTTTCTGGCTGGGCGGTATCCAGGCGACGTTTGCGCAAACCGCCGTCGTCGACCTAAGTCTGACCAAAGCCTTCAGTAACCAGAACCCGGCACTTGGTGATGTTATCACGTATTCGGTGGTCGTTACCAACGCAGCTAATGCCACTGCTGCTGCCACCAACGTAGTAGTAACGGACCTCCTGCTTACGGAAGGGGCTACTTATGTACCTTCGTCAGCGTCAACTTCGTCCGGAACATATACGGCGGCAGTGTCATCGACGGTGACGACCGGAACCTGGCGTATTCCTTCGATTGCGCCCGGCGCATCGGCGACGCTCACGTTCCGGGCCACTGTAGTGGGACGAGGGGTTTGGTTCAACACCGCCGAGGTTACCAGCCTCGATCAGACCGATCCCGATTCGCCTGCGTCTGGTAATATATACGAAGACGACTACGCGGCTGTCTGCTTTGCTATTCCAATCTTTTTCTACGCGGGCGATGAATATACCGTGTCTATACCGGCTGGTTTCGATCGGATCGAGTGGTTCCGGAACGATGTACCCATCAGTACATCCGCCGTATCGACCTCGCTGGCTGTAGTAAACAATGATAACTCATTGACTATAAAGTCGGTGGGCGTTTATCGTTTTGTGACCTATAAGAATGAATGTGCTTCATCAAACTGTTGTAACATAGAGTTTGTACCGGGTCCGCTGGGTAGCCTCGGTAACTTTGTCTGGGAAGATAAAAACGCCAATGGCAAACAGGACGCTGACGAACCCGGTATCAGCGGTGTGACCGTTGAGCTATATAATCAGACGAGTACAACGCTGCTGGCGTCGACCACAACAACGGTGGGCGGGCTTTATAGCTTCACGGGTCTGACCGATGGCAGTTACACGGTTAAGTTCGTAACACCAGCCGGTTTCCAGCCTACGTCGCAAACGGCAACGGGTGTATCCGATGACATGAACAGCGATGCGGGCCTCAATGGACTGACGCGCGTATATACTATAGATACAAGTCAGCCTGAATCAAGTACCGCTCGGAATAACCCCACGGTGGATGCTGGCTTCATCAAGCCCGCCAGCCTGGGTAACTACGTCTTCGCCGACAACGACCGTAACGGCGTTCAGTCGCCCGGCGACACCCCCATCTCGGGCGTAACGGTGAACCTCCTGCTCAACGGTACCGTAGTGGCCACGACCACGACCGATGCCAGTGGTTTGTATAGCTTCACGGGACTGACGCCGGGTCTGACCAACGTTTACTCGGTAAGCTTCACGGCCCCGGCCGGTCTGACGGCAACCACCCCGCGTTCAGGCACCGACAATACGATTGACTCCGACGCTGATCTGGTGACGGGGCTGAGCGGTTCGGTGACGCTGACCTCGGGTGAGACCAACACGACCATCGACGCCGGTTACCAGCGTCTGACGGCTGGTCTGGGCGACTATGTCTGGGAAGATAAGAATGCCAACGGGCAGCAGGATGCGGGTGAGCCACCCATTTCTGGGGTAACCGTAAGCCTGCGGCTCAATGGACTGGAGATCGCTACGACGACGACGAATGCCAGTGGTTTCTACAGCTTCACAGGGCTGACCCCTGGCTCGACCAACGTTTACTCGGTGAGCTTCTCCACCCCAACCGGCTTTAGCGGAACGGTGGCCAACATAGGCCCCGACGCAACGGATAGTGATGCTAATCCCAGCACGGGTGTGACGGGTAGCTACACACTGGCCGCTAACGAGTTCAACACCACGGTGGATGCTGGCTTCATCAAGCCCGCCAGCCTGGGTAACTACGTCTTCGCCGACAACGACCGTAACGGCGTTCAGTCGCCCGGCGACACCCCCATCTCGGGCGTAACGGTGAACCTCCTGCTCAACGGTACCGTAGTGGCCACGACCACGACCGATGCCAGTGGTTTGTATAGCTTCACGGGACTGACGCCGGGTCTGACCAACGTTTACTCGGTAAGCTTCACGGCCCCGGCCGGTCTGACGGCAACCACCCCGCGTTCAGGCACCGACAATACGATTGACTCCGACGCTGATCTGGTGACGGGGCTGAGCGGTTCGGTGACGCTGACCTCGGGTGAGACCAACACGACCATCGACGCCGGTTACCTGATTCCGACTTCTGGTCTGGGCGACTATGTCTGGGCGGATCTGAACAGCAACGGCGTGCAGGATGCCGGAGAGCCGGGTATCGCCGGGGTGGTAGCCACGCTGTTCCTCAACGGACAGCCCACCAGCCAGACAGTGCTCACCAGCAGCACGGGCTTCTACAGCTTCACGGGGCTGACCCCAGGCAGCAGCAACAGCTATGCCGTGGGCTTCTCGACGCCGACGGGCTTCACGGCCACCACACCGTTGAGTGGTCCGAATCGTAGCCTCGACAGTGACCTGCTGGCCACGGGCCGCACGGGCAGCGTGACGCTGGCTTCGGGCGAGTTCAATCCCAGCCTGGATGCCGGGTTTGTACCGGGCTATGACGTGGGTATCGAGAAATTGGTGGTGAATCCCAAAGGCAGCTATCTGCCGGGCGACCTGATCACGTATCGGTTAGTAGTCACCAACAATTCGGCTTACCCGGTTTATAATGTGGTGGTAACTGACCAGATGCCTGCTGGCGTAAGCTTTGTAAGCGGCAGTGGTCTGGTCAGCAGTGGCCCCAACTCAACCAGTGGCACCATTGCTGGTCCGCTGGTGGCTAGTGGTTCGGTAAGCCTGACCTACACCGCCCAGATTAGCAATACCTACTCAGCCACCAGTATTGCCAACGTGGCAGTGGTTGGCCCGTTCACCTCCACCAGCAATGTGGATGGGTACAAGCCGCGGGATTCCAATCCAGCTAACAATACGGCCACGACGACAGTACCCGTTGGCAGCTTCGCCGGTCTGGGCGACTATGTCTGGGCGGATCTGAACAGCAACGGCGTGCAGGATGCCGGAGAGCCGGGTATCGCCGGGGTGGTAGCCACGCTGTTCCTCAACGGACAGCCCACCAGCCAGACAGTGCTCACCAGCAGCACGGGCTTCTACAGCTTCACGGGGCTGACCCCAGGCAGCAGCAACAGCTATGCCGTGGGCTTCTCGACGCCGACGGGCTTCACGGCCACCACACCGTTGAGTGGTCCGAATCGTAGCCTCGACAGTGACCTGCTGGCCACGGGCCGCACGGGCAGCGTGACGCTGGCTTCGGGCGAGTTCAATCCCAGCCTGGATGCCGGGTTTGTACCGGGCTACGACGTGGGTATCGCTAAGACGGTAGCCGGTGGTCGCAGCTCGTTCACGGCTGGTGACGTTGTTACGTACGAATTAAGGGTTACGAATAACTCGGCCTATCCGGTTTATAATGTGGTTGTAAACGACCTCTTACCGGCTAGTATGAGTTTTGTAAGCGGAACTGGTTTTGCCACGAGCGGAGCCAATTCAGTGAGCACGGTCATTGCCGGACCGCTGGCCGCTAACGGTGGTACCACCTCGCTGACGTTGTCGGCGCAGATCAGTGCTGCATTTGCGGGTGGTTCGCTGACCAACATAGCCGTCGTCAGTCCCTACACATCGGTATCGAACGTAGATGGATATCGACCTGTTGATACAAACCCGGTCAATAATACCGCGTCTGTTCCGGTAACGGTAGGGGGAATGCCGGCCATGGCCATCGTTGTAGCACCGGCTATCTGTAATACTGCAACGAATGGATATGTTACTACCGGTACTGTTTCGTTTACGAACATTATTCCGGGGGTATTGACGATCACCGAAAATGGTTCGCCCATTGCGTCGTACACGGTTACGGCCGGACAGACTTCAGTCTCGTTCTCACTAACTGGTATAAGCAACGGACCTGCTTCACGCACGGTTACGGCTACACTGGCAGGCGTGGTGAATCTGATCAAGAGTACGACGTACGCTGTACCTGTGTCCTGCACACTCTGCCAGCCAATTACACTGACGCCGTCAACACTGGTGGCAGGTGTGAAAGGTATAGCCTACAGCCAGACGCTGGTCGCTACGGGCGGCACGGCACCTTATACCTACGCGGTGGTGGCTGGTAGTCTGCCCCTGGGCCTGACGCTGGATCGAACAACGGGTGTACTGTCCGGAACACCAACTACGGCTGGTGTCAGCAACTTTACGGTTGTTGCCACAGATGCCAAATCGTGTCTGGTAACAGTTTCGTACAGCCTCTCGATAGGCACCGGTTGCCCGGATAACTTCAACCTGACGGCATCCGCTGATGCCAGCATCTGTAACGGGGAGAGTACAACGCTGGTGGCATCGACACCCGTACCGGGTGCGAAAATCCGCTGGTACCTCACTCCGTATGATGGGGTAGCCATTGCGACTCTCGCCAGCGGTGAGCCGTTGGTGGTCAATCCAACCACAACGACTGTATACTATGTTGAGGCAACGACAGAAGGCTGCGCTAGTCCGCGCAAGCCAGTGGTGGTAACGGTAACGACCGTGCCCACCCCAATCTGCCTTGGTAACATCAAGAATACCTGTCCGAAGACAACTGTCGATCTGACAACGATTGAAATAGAGAACCACAGCACGGGGCTTACTTATGAGTGGTATACGAGCCTGACCCGCTCCGAAGCCACCCGGGTAACGAATACCACGGCAGTAGGCGCCGGGAAGTACTACCTGTTTGCCAAATCAGGAAGGTGCTACAGCAACCCAACCGTACTGACGGTAGAAATCGTGGACTGCAACTGCCAGAGCGTGGCAGGCGTCAACGTAGGCCCTGGTGTATCAATCTGCTCGGGTGATGGCGTTCCTGTAAAAGCTGTACTGTCTGGCTCGGCAACAAGTATTGTCTGGTCGACGAATGGCACGGGCACGTTCAGCAGCCCAACCAGCCTGAGCGCTACCTACACACCGTCTGCCGCGGATATTGCCAACGGTTCGGTTATGCTGACCGCAACAACCAACGATCCGGATGGCGCCGGTGTTTGTAAGGCCGCAACCAGTTCACTGATGGTTGCTATCAACAAGCGACCCGATATGCCCGTTGGCGTAGCCTGCGACGACACACTGGTTTGCCAGGGTAGCAGCACTAAACTAATAGGCTTTGCCCCGGGTGCCCGTATCAACTGGTACGATCAAAGCAACAGACTGGTTGGTACAACGGAAAGTGGTGGTAAACTGGTTGTAACGCCAGCTACGGCCGGTCAGGTGGTTTACACCGCCGAAGCGGTTAGTCCGAGTGGTTGTGTGAGTCCGCGGGCGTCGCTGACCATTACCGTCGGTACGTGCCTGCCAGACCTGGCTCTTACGAAAGCAGTTGTGACGGCAGGTCCATACAAAGTAGGTCAGAAAATTACGTACTCGCTCACCGCCAGCAACAACGGCCCGATTGCAGGTGCTGATGTGAAGGTGAAAGATGTACTTCCGCCCACGTTGACATTTGTCAGCGCGACACCAGCGGCTGAATATAATGCCGCTACCAGTACCTGGACTATCGGTACCCTTACCAAAGGGTCGAACCGTAGCCTGCTGATCGAAGCAACGATTAACGCTGGCGGTACGATTACCAATACAGGCATCATCAGTGGTTCGAACAACGATCCACGTTATGCGGTAAACGATACCGCTCGCGCAACGATCGATGTGTCGGTTTGCAGCGCCGAGCCGCCAGTTATTGTCTGTGCCCTGACGGAGATCTGCAAAGGCAGTTCAACGACCCTGGTGGCACGAGGCTGCGAAGGAGGTACAGTCCGGTGGTCAGATCAACAGACTGGTTTCAGTGTGGTTGTGACGCCATCCGTAACGACTACGTACTCGGCCAGTTGTGTACTGGGTCAGGCCTGCATCAGCGGCCGGTCTAACCTCATCACGGTAACCGTACGGGATCCACAGCCACCCGTCATTACGGCCAGTGCAGATCAGGTTTGCCCGGGTACATCGGTAACCCTGACCGCATCGGGTTGTGAAGGTGGTAAAATTGAATGGTCAGAGCGGGCACAGACCGGCAGCGTAATTGTGGTTGAACCAACAACTCGCACCACATACACGGCTCAGTGTGTCATTGGCAGCTGCCCAGGTAAACCGGCTACGAAGACCATCGATATCTCGACGGGCCTGCCGACGCCGACCATTACCTGCAGTACAACCATTGCCTGCCCGGGAGAAGAAGTAACGCTGACGGTAAATGGCTGTGTGGGTACACCAGTATGGAGCAGCACGACCCTAACGACGGGTAGCATCGTTGTCCGCCCAAGCCTGGGTAGCAACAGTTACTCGGTATACTGCAAATCAAACGGTTGCCAGAGCGAGCCATCGAAAGTATACTCGATCAGCGTAGTACCGGCCCTGGTTCCGACCGTAACGGCCAGTGCTGATACGGCCTGCGCCGGAGCACCTGTCTCGCTGACCGCGTCGGGATGCAACGGTACCGTTATCTGGAACGTGGCGGGTACAGATGGTAACTCCCTGACCGGGTCAGTTATCACCGTTCGGCCAACGGCAAGTATGCGCTACTATGCCCAGTGCCGCTACCGTACTTGCCTCAGTGAACCATCGAATGCCGTTCCGGTAACGATCGTGAACCCGCAGGCTCCGCAAATCAGTCTGACCTCGGGTAAAAACCTGATCTGTAGCGGAGAGAAAGTGACGCTCACGGCTGAGGGATGTGAAGGAACTGTTAAATGGTATGGTATTGACCGCGTCGGTGCCAGCATCAGCTTCTTCCCGACAGAAACGAAAGAATATTTCGCTACCTGCAAACAGGGGAACTGCGAGAGCGACCGGTCACTCGGCATCCGGGTAACGGTAACGACTTCGGGAACAGTAGCACCGCCAACGATCGTCGCTTCTACGACGTCAATCTGTGGCAGCGGCCTGGTGTCGCTGACCGCAACGGGTTGCTCGGGAGGTACCATCACCTGGTCTGATGGTCAGACCGGCTCGGTGGTCTCTGTATCGGCAACGCCAACGCAAAACGAGTTCTACGCAATCTGTACGGCTACCAGCGGTAGTGCCTGTGGCAGCAGCCGGTCGAACACCATCAAGGTGAGCGTAACCGCAGCCCCACAGCCGATCGTAACCTGCAGCACGGATCACACCTGCCCCGGTGAAGAAGTGACGCTGACGGTAACCAACTGCATGGGCACACCGATGTGGAGCACAGGTCAGACAACGACCAGCATCATCGTGTCGCCAACGGTAACGACGGGTTACTCGCTCTACTGCCAGGATGGTAAATGCCGGAGCCCGCAGTCGGCAACCTATACGATCACGGTGACGCCGGTACCAACGCCAACCATTGTCGCTTCGGCAACCGTTGTGGAACCAGGTGGTACCGTCTCGCTGACCGCTATCGGCTGCACGGGTGATGTGATCTGGAGTGCCAACGATATCAACGGCAATAACATGGGTAACGTGATTGTCGTCCGTCCGAATGGTGCACAGACGTATTATGCGCAGTGTCGCTACCGCACCTGCCTCAGCAACCCGTCGAATACGATTATCGTGAATTCGGGTAGCTGCGTCGCCAAAGCAGGTACGCTGGTACCGGTGGAAGCCACCATCTGTTCGGGTACTGCCATTGTTACGACGCTGGCCGCTAGGCCAAACGGTGGTCTGGTACAGCCGGCGGGCTACTCCGTACTGTATGTGCTGACGAAAGGCGCCGATCTGGTCATTCAACAGACCAGTACTACACCGACCTTCAGCGTTACCGACGCAGCGGGTAGCTATACAATCCATACGCTGGTGTACAATGCTACCCCGAATACGCCGAACTACTTCGACCTGTCGGTAGTAAGACCGGGTCTCACAACGGGTGGTGACGTGGTTAAGCTCATCGCAGAACGGAAGCTGTGTGCTGACCTTGATGTCACCGGTGCCAGAATCAACGTCAGACGCGTGGCCCCGCCCGTCATAAGCCCGAACAAACCGTTCACGGTCTGTGCTGGTAGCGCCGTAACGTTTACAGCTACAGGCTGTGAAGGAGGTACCATCCGCTGGACCAACGGTGATGAAGGCGCGTCGATTACGAAGACAATCGTGTCTGACCTGTGGGTAATGGCTACGTGCACCATCGACGGCTGCACCAGCAATTACTCGAACATGGGCGATGCGGTTGTGAATACGCCGAACGTACCAACGATCTCTGCTGATCGGATGGTAGCCTGTAAAGGGGAACGCGTAACGCTGACTGCAACGGGTTGCGAGGGTGGTCAGTATATCTGGTCCGACAATGTGACGACGGGTAGCAGCCTGTCATTCATTGCCACGGCCGATGTCAGCTACCGAGTGAAGTGTATGGTAGGTGAGTGCTCGAGTGCCTGGTCTCCTTACACGACGATCAAAGCCGGCGCGCCTGATGCACCGACGATCTCGGTAGCCGGCGGAACCAGCACGACCGCTTGCTTCGGTGCACCAGTAACACTGGTAGCGCAGGGTTGCCCGGCTGGTTCGTACGTTACCTGGTCGAACAATCAGGTAGGATCGACCATGACGGTGTCTCTGGCTACTACGCAGACCTACACGGCCCGCTGCTGCACATCGGATAATTGCAAGAGCGAAGCTTCGAACGCGGTCACGGTAACGGTTCTGCCGAAAGTGGCTCAGCCGAAAACGGTAGATAAAACCAACACCTGCCCGATCAATACGGTTGATTTAACAACGGCCGTAACCAGTCAGGTCTCGACCCGTGGTGGTGTGTTTGAGTTCTACACGAGTCAATCGCTGAGCGCAGCCTCGAAGGTGACAAACACAGCAGTAGGTGCCGGTACGTATTATGTGGTGGAGAAAACGATTGATGGCTGCTATAGCCTGCCGGTTGCCATTCACGTCAACATCATTCCCTGTGCCGGCGCTTCGCCCTGCGATCCGCAGAATCCGGCAACGGCCAATGCGGGTGCTGACGCCAGCATATGCGCTGCGAAGACCTATCAACTGGCTGGTGTAATGGGTGGCGCGGGTAGAACCGCCCACTGGACTACCAGCGGTACGGGTACCTTCGATAACTCGTTCCAGCTGAACGCTACGTATACCGCCAGTGCCGAGGATATTGCCTCGGGCAAAGTAACGCTAACACTGTCGGTAAGCACGAATAACGCAGCTTGTGCGGTGGCTAAAGATGAAATGGTTCTGACGATTCAGGGCAGCAAGACTGCTCCGGCCGTTCAGATCGTAGGGTCAACGAACCTCTGCTATGGTGACTCTGTCAAGCTGGTAGGGCCACAGGGAGCCAGTGGCTATATCTGGAGTACCAAAGAGCGCTCATCGAGCATCGTGGTGAAAACCAGCGGAACCTACACCCTGCAGGTTGTAGATGGTAGTGGATGCAGCTCGGCCTTCTCCGAACCCGTTGTCGTGAAGGTAGCCGAACCGGCTCCGATGCCGCTCGTCGCAAACGTGCGCAACAACTGCCCATCGGTGGTGGCTAACCTGACGTCGGCGCTCTCTGCCACAACGGCGGGTAGTACGTATGAGTACCGCATCGGGCAGCCTGCCTGGTCGAAACTCATCACACGCCCTGATTCGGTAGGTGCCGGAACGTACTACGTATTCGCCCGCAGCAGCAACGGTTGCGTGAGTGCACCGGCTAAAGTGGTGGTAAGCATCTTCAACTGCGCTACGGATACGGTTAAGACAGACCTGTCTATCAGTAAGCTGGCGAGCGTGTCGGCGGTTCAGCATGGCGAGCCGGTAACGTATACCATCAAGGTAACGAACAACGGTCTCTATACGGCTAAGAACATCGATGTACGCGACGTGCTGCCTCAGGGTCTTGAACTGGTGGTAAGCGGAGCGACCAGCTTCTCTGTATCGAACGGCGTAATTACGAAGCGCATCGACAGCCTTCAGGCTGGTAAGTCTGAGTCGATTAGCTTCCAGGCGCGGCTTGTGGCGAAAGGAACAGTTGTCAACACGGCTACTATCACCTACTTCGATCAGAAAGACACCAACCTGGCCAACAATACGGCCAGCGCAACGGTGACTAACAACGCGGCTTACAAACCAAGCCAGATTGGTCTGGCCAAGTCGGTACTCGGTACCCCGAAGGCAGAAGGCGATTCGCTGATCAAGGTGTCGTACCGCTTTGTTGCGACCAACTTTGGTGACGATACCTTGCGGAAAGTGCAGGTGGTTGATGATCTGGCTTTCTTCTTCGCACCCAACAAGCTGGTGAGTGCGGTCGTGAAGCCAGAGGCCGGTTCTACCCTCAAGCCACTCGCTACCTTCACAGGTGCTGGTAGTAACGTTGATCTGCTCGATCCGGTAAGTTATATCGCCCCCGGCCGTTCGCAGCTGTTCACAATGGATGTGGTTGTAAGACGGGCAGCAGGTGATACAACCCGTGGGTTCATCAACATCGCCAGCGCCACAGCGTTGAATGGTTCCGGAACGGTAACCGATCTGTCGACGACCGGTGGAGATTCCGATCCGGATGGTGATGGTGATCCAACCAACAACTCGACTGTAACCAGCTTCACGCTTGGTGGCGGACAGCCGCAGGGGCCAGGTATTGGTCTGGCATTGGTAGTCGCCAAAATCGAGCCTAAGTCTGATAACAGTTATACCATCACCTACAAAGCAACAATTAAGAACCTGGGTGATGTTGACCTGACAGGTATCAGCCTGACCGATAGCCTGGTAAGAGCCTTCGCTCCGCCGGTATCGTATACGGTGGTTGGTACAAAGGTAGGCGCTGGCAGCAAGCTGGTACTGGATGCCAATTACGATGGTAATACGTATCCTAACGTATTGGCCGGGACCAGTAAACTGGCTGCTGGTGAGCAGGATACGGTTCTGATTGTGGTCAATGTGAAGTTGAATGGTAATAATGGCCCATTCTTCTCGTCGGCAACGGTAACGGGACAGACGACCGGAACCGGTCAGACCGTGAGCGATATCTCGAATGACGGGCTTGATCCGGTTAAGCCGGGTGCGGTCTCAACGCCTGTTCGCTTTGATCTGCCTGCCGGTCTGCTCGGCGTAGCCAAGCAGGCTGGGGAACCCGTAGCGGTGTCTGAAGGCGTCTTCGACATCCCGTATACGATCACGTTGAAAAACTGTGGTACGGTGCCGCTCACCAACGTGCAGGTGGTTGATAATCTCTCCGAAACGTTTGGTAACGGCGCGCTGATTGTCAGCAGTCAAATCAGTGTAAGCGCTGGTGCCGGGCTGACCGTTAACCCGCAGTATACCGGACAGGGCCTGGTTACGAATATGCTGATCGATTCACTGAGCAGCCTGGGCGTAGGGGAAAGCCGCAGCCTGGCGTTCATCGTACGGGTCGATGCCCGCAACGCCGATTCGCTGACGTTCTATAACACGGCCAAAGCAACTGCCATGACACCGGATAAAAAAGTAGTTGAAGACCAGTCAACGACGGGTCCCGACGACGATCCGGACAAGGACCTCGATCCTCGTAACAACAGCGCAGCAACGCCGGTCATTCTCAATAACCTGTCGTCGGCCTCGTACATTGGTTTGGCCATGTCGGTTCGGGATACCGTTCGCCAGGCGGATCAAAGCTTCAACGTGGTGTACCAGGTTGTTGTGAAAAACTACGGTCGTGAGCTGCTGAAGAAGGTAACGGTTAGTGATACACTCTCCAAGGTGTTTAACAACATAACCGGAGCCAGCTACAAGGTGGTGAGTGCACCGGTAACTATCTCGACGGGTAGCACGCTGAAGCTGAACCCAGCCTTCGACGGTAGCGCTAATCCGCTGCTCGTACTTGGCGACAGCACCAGTACGCTGGCTGCCGGTAAAGTAGATACCATCCTGTTTGTGGTAAACGTGTCCACCTTCGGTAGCACGACTACCTTCCTGAACACGGCCTATGCTGAGGCAATATCAGGTACAGATAAGGTATCAGACATCTCGACCAATGGGCTGAACCCGGACGTGAACGGAAACAACAACCCGACCGATCTGAACGAGCGTGAAGCTACTCCGCTGAATCTGCCCGCTACCAGCACGGCGTTGTTTATTCCGGAGGGCTTCTCCCCGAACGGCGATGGGGTCAACGACCTGTTCGTCATCCGCGGAACCGGGGCGGCAACCATCAGTCTTGAGGTGTACAACCGCTGGGGACACCTTGTTTACAATAACGATGACTATCGCAACGACTGGGACGGTAAGCCGAATGCAGGGACTGTAATCAGCGACAACGCTGCCGGTGTACCTGACGGAACGTACTACTACGTGATCAACCTGAGCGACGGGCGCAAGTTTGTACGATACATGACGATTAACCGCTAATACCGATGGTAAACCAGTTAGTAAAAAAACAGTGGGCAATCGCGCTGCTGCTGATCCTCGGGATCGGCAGCAGCCAGGTCCGGGCGCAGCAGGACAAGATGTTCTCGCAGTACATGTTCAACATGATGGCCCTGAATCCGGCTTATGCGGGAAGCCGTGACGTGCTGAGCATGTCGGCACTCTACCGAAACCAGTGGACTGGCGTGCAGGGAGCTCCCCAAACCGCTACCTTCACCATGGACATGCCCCTCAACCAGGAGCGTGTCGGTATCGGGTTACAGTTGTACGGCGATCGGTACGGCGTTATGGAAGAAGCCGGTGCTTTTGCTTCCTACGCATTCCGGATTAAAGTAGGTCAGCGTACAACGCTGGCTCTGGGTCTGCAGGGAGGAGCATCCAGCTACCGGGCTAACCTGACGGAGGTAATGACCAGTCCCGATGGATCAATCGATCCGGCCTTTGCGCAGAATATATCCAAGGTGCTGCCCAATTTCGGTACCGGCATTTACCTCAGTAACGACCGGTCGTACCTGAGCCTATCGGTACCGCGCCTGATTAAGAACAAGCTGAGCGAATACAACGTCGGGGATCTGCGGTCGGTGCAGGCGCGTCATGCCTTTGCGGCAGCTGGTTTCGTAGTCGGCATCAGCCCGGCGGTGAAAATGAAGCCGTCTGTACTGGTCAAATATGCCGAAGGCGCACCGCTTGGCTTCGACGGAAACATCAACTTCTGGTTTGCCGATCGGATAGCCATTGGCGCTTCGATTCGTCGGAATCAGTTCTCTACCTGGACCGATTATTCGACCGATGCCGTTGTGGGGATGCTGGAGGTTCAGCTGACCGATCAGTTCCGGTTTGGGTATGCCTATGATCGAACCATGAACGGCCTGCGGTCTGTTGCGCCCAGCTCACACGAGGTTATGCTTCGGTACGAGTTTGGCTTCGGTAAAAATCGTATCCTGACCCCGCGCTACTTCTAATAGACTTATCATACAGCGTATGGGTTTCTGACGGCCCATGATGTTGACAAAGCCTGCAAGGCCGTCGATATCATGGGCCGTTTGGTTGTTCTCTCCGTAACCAAAAGTCTAAAATTCGGCGCAGTATTTGCTTACTGGAAAGGTGTATTTTCTACGGAACTCAAAAAGCATAAAATTGCTCACTCTCTCTCGTTCCGTCTCATAACCACCATGATGTATGACGCGTACATTTCCTATTCTTGCCTTTTTATGCCTCTGGGCGGGTTCGCTGCTGGCTCAGTCGCTGGTTAAACAAGCCGACACTCAGTTTAGCCAGCTGGCCTATGCCAAAGCCATTGAACTCTATGAACAGGCACTCGCTAAACCGGCTTCGCTCTCGACCGAAGAGCTGCGTCTGGCCAAAACTCGCCTGGGCTACAGTTACCAGCAAATTCGTGATATGGTCAACGCCGAGCGGGTCTATCGAGACCTGATCAGTAGCGGCTCATTATCGCCCGAAGACAATCAATATTACCTGTATTATGCACAATCGCTGGCAAGCAATGGGAAATACCGCGAAGCGCAGGAAGCCTACGAAAAATACAGCGCTCTCCAGACGACAGATAAACGAGGGCCTGCTTTCTCCAAACTATACCGCGACCTAACCCCACTAACAAAAAACGCGGCTAGCTACAAAGTTGAATTTCTGCGGATGAACACCCGCAAAGCTGAGTTCAGTCCCATGCTGTACAAAGACGGTCTGGTGTTCGTATCGTCAAAAAGCGGGGGAGCCGGTATAAAGCGCGTCTTCAACTGGAACAGTACGCCATTTCTGGATCTGCATTACCTGCCGGAGGTGAAAGGGCTGCGGGCGGCTAAAGCCTCTAGCCTGGGTGGTTCGGCAGCTAAACAGCCTGTGCCCCGTACGCAACTGATCCGTCCGCTGGGGAGCGATGATTTTACGAGCCCTACGGCCAATGATTCGCGCACGGTAGGCTTCTTCGGTGGCAACAATATCAGCCAGGGGTACGAAGACAAGCTCATCAGCGAAGCCGATCGGTTTAGCCAGACCCTCAACACTAAGTACCACGAGGGGCCAGCTTCATTTACCAAAGATGGTTCACGGGTCATCTTCACCCGGAATAACTATACAAACGGTAAATATGGTCAAAGTACCGACCGGATCAACAAACTGAAACTGTATACCTCTTCTCATACCAATGGGTACTGGAGCGAAGCAGAGGAGTTACCGTTTAACAGCGATGAGTTCTCAACGGGACACCCCGCCCTGGCCAAAGACAAAAACGGTACGCCCGATCAGTTGCTTTACTTCGCATCTGACCGGCCCGGTGGTTTCGGCGGCACCGATATCTACGTCTCCCGCTGGAACAAGGGCAACTGGGGCGAGCCCGTAAACCTGGGCCCCACGGTCAACTCAAAGGGTAACGAACTGTTCCCGTTTGTCGATGAAAAAGGTAATCTCTATTTCTCGTCGGATGGCCACCCTGGCCTGGGCGATCTGGATATGTTTTATGCGAACCTGGTGGCAGATGGTACGTCAGCGACCAACATCCGCAATCTGGGCGAACCGCTCAACTCGCCCAAGGATGATTTCGGCATTGTTACCGACGGCAACCGGCAGCGGGGCTATTTCAGTAGTAACCGAAAAAACGGAGGGGCTGACGACGACCTGTATCGATTCACGCGCGAAGGCTCGCTGTATCCGTGTCGGGAATTGACGGTAAGCGTATTCGACGCCGAAACCCGCGAACCGTTGATCAATACCACGGTGGCGGTCGATAATGCATCGGCTAACGGGCAGAAGCAACTCCAGACCGATGCCGAAGGACTGGTTAGATTCTGTGTCGATGTAGATAATGAATTCAGCTTCCTGGCTAGCCGGGATGGGTACCTCGACAATAAAATCGGGTTCTCTACCAAGGATATGGCTGACGATCAGCCCTCCCGGCTCGATATTCCACTCAGTCGCTCAAAAGGTTCAGCCAAAGCCGCGGGGACGGTCAGTACGTTGCGGGGTCGCGTAATAGCCCAGTCTGATAAAAAACCGATGGCGAGCGTTAAGGTGGTAATGATCAATGAATGCGACGGCAGTTCTCAGGAAACGACTACGACAGAAGACGGCAGCTACTCCTTTTCGATTACATCGGGCTGCGATTACTCGCTCGAAGCGATAAAAAACGATATGGGTACTACCGGGTCTCATATCGCCAAAGATGGCACGGGGGCTACCGAGCTGGTCATGTTCCGCAAAGGAGATGTTATCAAAATCGACAACATCTATTATGACCTCAATAAATCTACTATCCGCCCGGATGCGGCTGTGGAGCTTGACAAAGTAGTAGCGCTGATGACAAAATACCCGACCATGCGGATTGAAATGAGGTCGCATACAGACAGCCGGGCTACCAGCACCTACAACAACACGCTCTCTGCCAACCGTGCCAAAGCAGCCGTTGCTTACCTGAAATCGAAAGGTATTCCGGCCAAACGGATGATTGCCAAAGGATACGGAGAAACGTTACTGCTGAATGGCTGTAAAGACGGTGTCAACTGCTCAGAAACGGATCATCAGCAAAATCGGCGAACAGAAATAAAAATTCTGTCGATGGATTAATTAAATGTAGAAACATTGGTATAGTTTTTGCCTATTAACAGGCAAGCGCTTTATCCAACTTAATAATAAATTAGCGAGCAATACCCTGGTGTATTGCTCGCTTTTGGTTTTATAGACAGGCATCAGGGTAACAGGGCAGGCCAGTTATTCCAATTAGGATTTTAGCTGAAAAGCGGCCAATTTGGTTGCTTAACTCTATTTTTTGGTATGCCCCACTTAGTTCGCGTCCGATTAATTACCCTTTTTCTGATCGCCGTGTGTGGTTGGCTGGCTCAACCGGTTCAGGCCCAGCGCGAAGTGCTTTATTCGCAGTACCTGGTTAATCCGTTAGCTATCAACCCGGCGTACGCGGGCGCGCGCGAATCGTTTCAGCTGACGGCTTTGCTTCGGCGCAAATGGCTCGGCGTTCGGGGGGCGCCACTGACGCAGAGCGTGGCTGCCGATGGGGCGGTGGCCAACGGGCGGGTCGGGTTAGGTTTCCAGGCGCTCAACGATCGGATGGGTCTGTTTGCCGCTACCGGCGTTTCGGGGAGCGTGGCGTATCGGTTTAACCTGCCCGCGCTGGCAAGACTGTCGATCGGCGTACAGGGAGGGGTCAATGTATTACCCTTATATGACTATGCTACCGCATCGAGCCTGAACCGGGCTATAGCAAGTGTTGGTGTTGGTGTTTACTACCAGTCAGACCGATTGTTTGGCGGTATTTCCGTGCCCGAACTTACGGGACGGGCGCTCGATCTGTCAGGGCGGTTTCTGTACCAGAGTGTACGGCCCCTGATGGTGCAGGCCGGCACCCGCTTTGCCGTTGGCGACAACGCCGTTTTGATCCCGTCGGTGCTGATCTCCAAAATTGCCGATCGCCCGGTGGGGGCTGACCTGAATGCCCGCATCTGGTTCCACGAGCAGATCGGACTGGGTATTTCGTACCGACACAACAGCCCTGGTCTTGTGCAAACCAACTACCTGCACGCCCTGGCCGAATACCAGTTTACCAAGGCGATTCGGCTTAGCTATCTGTTCTATTCGCAAACGCCCGAGAATCCGAACGCCAGTTTATATTTTCAGCCAAGCGTCCACGAAATTGCGTTACGCTTCTCGCCCGGTGCGTTGCAGTTCGTCTACTAGCTACTCAAGCCGGGTTGTACACACACGATACTCCTTGATCTATTCGTTAATTTTTCGGTAACTTAGACGCGTTGAAACGTAATCCAGCGTCCCGTTGAAACCTTACGAAGAGCTTTCAAGGGCTGACATGTTTCGCTATCTGACGGCCGACAGTCGTATGCCCAACCAACAAACTATTCAGAACCTGTATATTCCCAGCGACCTTGACCGTGAGTTTCCGCTGGCTCCCCATTTTGTACAGGCGTTCGGTACGTACCCGAACTATCTGCACTTTAACGACGACTTTAAGTTGTCGGCGCGGGAGTTACTGGATGGGCGTGGGTTTCGGCTGATCAACCATACGAGCCGCGTCAACGACGAAGGCTGGCACACCATCGAGCGTATCTATCAACACGACGAAGGCCTGATACTGAAGGCCGAATTTGTTGGCGAACGCTTCTTTCGGCTCTATGGCTATTACCTCAACGAGGCCTCGGCAAAAGAACTGCTGACCGGTTTTTACGAACACAAATACGTGCATGAAGAGAATCAGACGCATATTTATCTGATTCAGAGTGGTCTGGGTGGCTTGCATACCGAGCGCGTCGAGATTCTGCCGCCGAATATAGATCTCGAGCTGCATTACAACAGCGATTTCCCGCCGGTACACGAACGGCTGGTAAACCTGCTGGCACAACCCAAAAGCAAAGGGTTGATTCTGCTCCATGGTGAACCGGGAACCGGCAAAACAACCTATATCAAGTACCTGAGTTCGCTGGTCAAGAAGGACATGCTGATTCTGCCGCCCTATATGACCAACTACCTGACTTCGCCGGAGATCATTCCGTTTCTGCTCGATAATAAAGATTCGGTGCTGATCATCGAAGACGCGGAGCGGATTCTTCAGTCGCGCGAGGCCGGGGGCGACACCAACAGCGTTTCCAACATCCTGAACCTAACCGACGGGTTGCTGGCCGACTGTATGCACATTCAGGTCATTGCTACCTTCAACGCCAGCAAGCATCTGCTCGATAAAGCCCTCCTCCGGAAAGGTCGCCTGATGGTCGATTACGCCTTCGGCAAACTGGCTACCAGCAAAGCCAACGACCTGCTGGCTCATCTCGGCATGGAGTACCGGACCCAGGAGGCCATGACGCTGGCCGACATCTTCAACCTCGAAGAGCAAACAGTTTCAGGCGAGCGGCAGGAAGCCATAAAAGTAGGTTTCTGACATGCGTATCGATCATGTGGCTATTTGGGTTCTTGATCTGGAATCGATGAGAACGTTCTATGAAACCTACTTCGGAGCGACCAGTAACGATATGTACAGAAACGCCCGGACCGGTTTCTCATCCTATTTTCTCAGCTTCGATAGTGGGGTGCGGCTGGAGCTGATGCAAAGGCCAGGTATTCCTTACTCGCAGAACGACCCGTTCCAACAGGCGTTGGGGCTGATTCACTTCGCCATATCAGTCGGCAGCGAAGCCGCCGTCGATGCCCTGACCGAACGGCTTCGAGCCGATGGCTACGCCGTCGTGGGCGAACCCCGCCGAACCGGCGACGGCTATTACGAAAGTGTGGTATTCGATCCCGAGCAGAATCGGATCGAGATTACCGTCTGACCTGTACGCTTCCCATGACTGCGCTGCCGTTTTTCATCGTCGATGTGTTTGCCAGCCAGCGGTATCAGGGCAACCCCCTGGCCGTTTTCGACGCCCGCGATGTACCCGCCGATGTACTGACAACCGAGCTGATGCTGGCCCTGGCGCGCGAAATAAACTTTCAGGAGAGCACGTTCGTGATGGGTGGCTCGGTGGAGCGGGGGTTCGATGTTCGCATCTTCACACCCGAATACGAAGTGCCTTTTGCTGGCCATCCTACGCTGGGAACGAGCTGGGTGCTGGCCCATCATCTGGCTAAAACCGGCATCGTTCCTTTTTCGCTGAACCTGGGGGTAGGCCCTGTTCCGGTGCGGTGGGAAGAGGAGACGCCCTGGCTGAAGGCCGCCCAGCCCCGGTTTGGTCAAACCTACGACCCCGCCGATCTGGCTCGCCTGTTGCACCTGCCTCCCGAAGCGATCGACACCGACTGGCCCATTGAGTGGGTCAGCACAGGTCTTGAGTACGTGATGGTGCCGCTTCGCTCGCTGGCTGCGGTGCGGGCTATCCGACTCGACAAAGATGACTTGGAAGCCTGGCTACTGGCTCACGGACTGCATAAGACTAACAATCCCCAAGGGCTACATAGCTCGCTTTACCCGTTCTGTCGGGAAACTTACCAGGCTACCAATCAGCTTAATGCGCGCATGTTCTGCTTTGAGCAGGGGCAGGTAGCCGAAGATCCTGCCACGGGTAGCGCGGGTTCATGTCTGCTGGCCTACCTGCTCCGGCATCGGGTATTTGGCCCGGGGCCGGTTCAGCTGCGGCTTGAACAGGGCTACGAAGCAGGCCGACCATCGCTGCTCGAACTGAACGGGTCGCTCACCAGCGAGGGGCTGTTTGATCTGCAGATTGGCGGTCGGGTACAGTACGTCGCTGCCGGTACTTGGGTAGTGGCCGACTGACTTATGCCAACACCACCAGCTGGTGCCCGCGCAGCTCCGGCACCACAAACTCAACCCGACCGTTTCGCTGGGTGAACTTCAGCGCGCTTCCCGACGGAGCCAGGCTTACCCGTTTGGCCGACCCTTTTACCGAAACCGCTACGTTATACAGCGGAATTACATCTTCTATGACGTCAAAATCGCGCCCGCGCCGTTCGGGAGCGTAATGCAGCAAATGCAGGATACGGCGGTTTTCGGTTGCCTGGCTGTTTAGGGTGGCCAGCAGGGTAGTGGGAGCCTCAGGCGTACGCACGAGCGGGTCGGGCAGGAGCCGCTGCAGGGCGTTCAGTACAAATTGCCGGCACCAGCGTGGCGCGTTCTGGGCGTACTGCGAAAAGAGGGGATGGGCCATGTAGATGACTTTACCGTTCTGTACAATGGCCGGATAGCCGGGTTTGCCGCTGGAGGGCGTGTGGCGATGCGACACAAAATGCTGATACGTCCGGTTAAAATATGGCACGTTGGTCATGGCCAGTACGGTAGCACCGGTTACCCTGACTTCGTTGGCTTTCTGATAAACGACCAGCTCCGTGGCGGGCAATCCGGCACTGACTCCTTCGCCGGTCGACACGATAAAGTCGGGGCTATACGGTGCTTCGCCCACGAGCGAGACCCCAAAGGCGTTGGTAGCAAAGGTTCGTTTGTCGGGTGTCAGGCCCGAGTTATAGGAGGCCAGTACAGCACCACCACCGGCCAGATAAGCGTCAAGTTTGGCTTTCAGGGCGTCGGTAAGCAGAATCTGATCGGGCAGGATGAGCACGCGGTAGCCCGACCAGTCGGTCAGACCGTCGATGACGTCAAATTGGTGTTTACCCTCCTGCAACATTCGGATAGCACCCATCATCGGGTCCGGTACGCGGGTGGTGACGTCAAGCGGCTGAATCTCTTCCATGGTTACAACCCCAATATCGACCAGGGGTCGGGCGTCGACGCAGTACGGTTCTTTCTGCTCGACCTGACTGTATACCGAGCCAATCAGGCCATAGGTAGCCGGATCGATTTTGCCGTTGGGGGCCAGTTGATCGCCAATGGAGCATTTGCCGGTGAGGGCCAGCATCGAAAAACATTCGAACTCCAGCGCGGCCTGGTTTTTGAGTGAGCTGAAGTCACCCCAGGAGGTGTGAAACTTGCCGGTCATACCCAGAAAATCGATGCCCAGCGTGCGGGCGTAGCGGCCCGTGAGCGGAAAATGGAGGTATCCCCAGCCACCGCTCGGCAGCGATTCGAGCTCAAGATGACTGTAGGTAGGCAGGTGTCGGCGAATATACGGCCCAACGTGGCCGGAGTTGTAGAAGATGGTAGCGTTGCGGTCTTTGCTGCGCACGAAGGCCGACATATCAGCCCGCCAGTTGGCCATCACCTCGTTATAAAACAGGATGCGGTCGCTCTTCAGGGCTGGGTTCATCCCTTTTGCCGTCATCTGGCGGATGGTATGCGGGTTCGACGAGTCGAGCACTTTGATGATATCGAAAAACAGCCCGTCCACCGGTACCGCTTCGAACAGATCGGCCACGTATTCCTTCAGGAAATCGCCGTAGGGCGTATTGACATCCAGATTGCGGTAGAACCCGGCGTCGAAGGGTTCGGTACCACTGGCTTTGCCGTGTTCATCAATAACGATCCACTCGGGATGCTCCCGAGCCGTAAAATGATCCCACTGCACGGTTAGGTAAACGGGAACCCGGATGTTGCGTTTGTGGCAGGCTTCGATCTGCTCTTTCAGTAGGTTCCGCTTCAGGTGGGGGTGATGCCGCTCCGGAAAGCGTTTGGTGTCGTGGTAGATGTAGCCGTGGTGGCAGCGCCCAAAGCAGGTAACCGAATTAACGCGGGCTTTGGTAAGCGTATCGGCAAACTCGTCGGGGTCGAACTGGGCACCCACATCGGTAATCAGTTCGCTGGTGTGGTAGTCCAGGTGAACCTGTCGAAACCGGAGGCCAGTGGGTGGCTGAACGCCGGAAGGCTGGGTCGGGAGTTGGAGGGGCGTGCCGGAGGTGGTTTCCCACGCTACCAGCGCGCCAGCTGCACTGAGCGAAGAACGTTGCAAAAAGTCACGACGGGTGAGCATAGACGGGCTGAGGATCAAGAAGTACCAACCCCAGAGAAAGTGCCCGAGGCTATGTTTTTACTTTTCCTCCTCGGTATAGACCCGATTTCGTTTGCTGATCGACCGGCGTAGCCTGGGCATCCGCCAGACCAGGTCCGCCTGTTGAATCATAGCGTTGACGCCCGCGTAACCAACCGACCGATGAACCAGTTCGCCAGTGGGGGTCAGGTAGAGGCCGGTCGGGTAACTGCCTACACCGTATTGCCGGGCCACAGCGGGGCCTTCACCAACTTCGGCATTGAGCTGGTAATTGATGAACCGGCCGTTGAAAGCGTCGCCGATGGCCGGGTTGGGGAACGCTTCGCGGGCCATTCGTCGGCAGGGCGGACACCAGGTGGTGTAGACGTCTACGAACAGCGGTTTGTGCTGGTTGCGGGCTTCGGCCAGGGCCTGTTGCCAGGAACCGACAAAGAACCGCATGCCCACCGGTTCGTCGGCGCGGACGTTGATCAACAGCAGGCACAGTACGCAAACAGAGACAAGTCGCTTCATGGCGCAAAGGTAACCGATATGGCGAGCCAACGGCGATCAGCTGGCGCTCGTTCTGGGGGTTTTACGCGCAGTACGGTTGTGTTTTTCTTCGAGTTTCTCAACGTGAATCTCTTCGGCTTCTTCGATTGAGTGCGACTCGGAGAGGCTGTCTTCCTGTTTGGCTTTCTCGGCGAGTCGACCAAAAAACTGATGCAGCGCAATCAGATCGGCTTCGTTGAGGTCTTCGAGGTTGAGCAGGCGGTTGCTGGCTTTTCGATTGACGGCAATCAGTTCGTTCAGTTTGATCTGCATAGCCAGTGAGTCTTTGTTCTGTGATTTCTGGATCAGGAACACCATCAGAAACGTGATGATAGTCGTGCCGGTGTTGATGACCAGTTGCCAGGTATCAGAGTAGCCAAAAACAGGTCCGGTAATCACCCAGACCAGGATAGTTAGCAGGGCGAGCAGAAAGGCGGTTGAGGAGCCGGTGGCGCGGGTGGCCCGGGATGCGAAGCGTTCAAAGAAGGCCGTGAATTTGTTCGTGTTCATGCAGTGGGGCGGTTTGGCATCTTTACACGAAATAACGGCTATTCTGACCAGACTGGCATAAAATGATTTTACACCAGTCTGGTGGGGTGCTTGTCTATGAACTAATCAGATACGGCCCTTGTCTTTTTCGTATATGGCAAAGACAACTACACGCCCCGCCGGTTTGCCGAACGGTGCGGTGCCAACGGATCGGAAAGAAGAGCTGAGCTGGCGCGACCGGTTTGCCGCCCTGGGTAACCTGCCCGCTTTTTTTCGACTGGTCTGGGCGGTGTCGCCGGGGCTTTTTATCGGAAATGCACTCCTGCGACTGGTGCGGGCGGCCATTCCGGCGGCTACGCTCTACGTGGGTAAGCTGCTCATCGACGAAGTGGTGCTGCTGGCGGGACAGACAACCGATAAGGATACCGATTACCTGTGGTGGCTGGTGGCGGCCGAATTCTGCATGGCTATTTTGTCTACCGCTCTGGGCCGGGCGGTGTCGCTCATGGACGGGCTGCTGGGCGATCTGTTCGCCAACCGCACCTCGATCCGGCTCATGGAGCATGCCGCATCGCTTGATCTGGAACAGTTTGAAGACGCTACGTTTTACGATAAGCTGGAGCGCGCCCGTCGGCAGACTACGG
This sequence comes from Spirosoma lacussanchae, assembly GCF_005870035.1. GTDB lineage: Bacteria > Bacteroidota > Bacteroidia > Cytophagales > Spirosomataceae > Spirosoma > Spirosoma lacussanchae. The sequence continues at coordinate 948,121 of NZ_SWJG01000001.1, forward strand.
GTCGCACGGTGCTGCTGTCGGGGGTGTTCGGACAGGTGCAGGAGCTGATTTCGGTCGGTTTTCTGGCTGCTGGTCTGGCCGTGTACAACCCCTGGCTGTTGCTGCTGATTCTGGTAGCCGTAACGCCCTCGTTTATCGGCGACAACTATTTCAACCAGCGCAGCTACTCGCTGTCGCGTTCCTGGACACCCGAACGGCGCGAACTGGACTACCTCCGCTACGTAGGGGCCAGCGATGAAACGGCCAAGGAAGTGAAAATTTTTGGTCTGTCTGGTTTCCTGATCGATCGGTTCCGGACCTTATCGAACGAGTTCTTTCAGAAGAACAAAGCGCTGGCTGTCAGCCGGGCCAGCTGGGGCGTGCTGCTGACGGCATTGGGTACGGCGGGGTACTATGGGGCCTACGTCTGGATTGTGCTCCGGGCCGTAAACGGACAGATTTCGCTGGGTGACCTGACATTTCTGGCGGGCTCGTTCCGGCAGGTGCGCGCTTCGCTGGAAGGGATTCTGCTGCAGTTCAGCAGCCTGACTCAGGAGGCCATTTACCTGCAGGACCTGTTCGACTATTTTGCGATCAAACCGCTGATCGACTCGCCCGCAACGACGCGCCCTTTCCCAAATCCCATCCGCACCGGGTTCGTGTTCGAGAACGTCGGCTTCAAATACACCAATAGCGAACGCTGGGCCATACGCAACCTGTCGTTCACGCTTCAGGCTGGTGAAAAACTGGCGCTGGTTGGCGAAAACGGCGCCGGTAAGACCACGCTCGTCAAACTGCTGGCCCGGCTTTACGACCCCTCCGAAGGCCGTATCCTGCTCGATGGCTATGACCTGCGCGAGTACGACCTGCTCGAACTCCGACGAAACATCGGCGTTATTTTTCAGGATTATACACGCTTCAAAATGTCGGCGGGGGTCAACATCGCCGTGGGCGACATCGACGAACGAACCAACCAGCCGCGCATCGAGACATCAGCTGAGCGGAGTCTGGCCGATACCGTGATCGCCAAACTGGCCGGCGGCTACGATCAGCAACTGGGCCGTTCGTTCAACAAAGGCGTTGAACTCTCGGGGGGCGAGTGGCAGAAGGTAGCGCTGGGCCGGGCTTACATGCGCGATGCGCAGCTGATCATTCTGGACGAGCCCACGGCTGCCCTCGATGCCCGCGCCGAATATGAGGTGTTTCAGCGGTTTATCAAACTGACCGAAGGCCGCTCGTCTGTTATCATTTCCCACCGGTTCAGTACGGTTCGGATGGCCGACCGGATTCTGGTGCTGGAGAACGGGACTCTGCTCGAAATAGGCAGTCACTATGAACTACTCGAAAAAGACGGTCGCTATGCCGAATTGTTCGGTTTACAGGCTCGTGGTTATCAGTAGATTGCGCGCTTACTAAATCAGACTGGGTTAGTTTTGGATGCGGGGGCGCAATTCGGCATTTTTGCCGGGTACGTTTCTCCTCTCTGTATGCCCCACTTCTTCTTTTCTCTCGTACTGTGTCTGCTGTCTGCCCATGCGTTTGCCCAGCGCCTAACGGCCTATCAGCTCAGTAACTATGCCGGCACGAACGGCGCGTATCTGAATCCGTCTTCAATGGCTGACTCGCGGCTGGGTGCCCATATCAATCTGGCTACCGTGTCGTTTCAGGCCGCGGCTCAACCCCGCCTGCCGCTGGCTACGGTTCCTTTTGCCAGTGCCAGCCTGAAACTGCGCGGGCAGGACCTGGCCGTAAAAGAGGCAGACCTGCGCGGGCCGGGCCTGATGGTACAGCTGCGCGACAGTAAGGCGTTTGCGATCACAACCCGCTACCGGTCCGACATCAACCTGACGGGGGGCTATGATCTGATAGACTGGTTCGAAGGAAGTAAAGCACCACTCCCTGCCGGTAACCGCTCCGTGGCGCTCAGCTCCGATGCGTTCGGTGAGGTGGCTTTTTCCTATGCCATGCCCGTATTCGACTGGCAGCAGCATTTCGTGAAAGCGGGCCTTACCTACAAGTACATTCGGGGGCTTCAGTCGTCCAGCCTGCAGGCCAATGGCGATTTCAGCGCCCCGTCTACCCAGGTCAGCTATTCGCTGAACAGCCTGCAGACAACCTACTCAGACCTGGCCACGCTGAGCAAGCTGAACGTGGCCGATGTGTTGCTGGGTAGCGTTCCGGGAAGCGGGAGCGGCTTCGATATTGGCGTTACCTATGAGTTCAGGCCCCGGGCCGAGTCGTTCCGGTATCAGATGGATGGCAAGCCGATGTCCGATGTGACGCAGACCAAATACCAGTTCCGGCTGGGACTGGCCCTGCTCGACATCGGCTCGATCCGGTATAAAAATGCCAGCTCATGGACCGTTCAGCCCCGAACCGGTATGCTGCAGCAAGCGGCCGTTCAACCCCCAAAAACACCCACCGAGGTACGCAATGCCGTAGCGCAGTCGCTGGGCGTACTGCCCGAAGGAAGCATCGGGGATCTGACCCATAAACTCCCGCAGACTTTCTCGGTTCAGGCCGATGCGCAGCTGGGGAAGGGGTGGTTCTTCGGCGCGGCCTGGTGGAAACCGACCACCGCCGATGCTGCTGCCCAGCACCGGGCCGAACTGATTACCTTCGGGCCGCGCTACGAGTCGGCGGGCAGCGAGTTCTCGGTGACGGGCAACTACTGGCAACCACTCGGAAAGCTCTCGGTCGGCACCCACGTTCGGGTGGGGTTGTTTACGGTCGGTACCGATAACCTGCTTGGTTTCTTCAGCGATAACGGCCTGTCGGCCCACGTTTTTGCGGGTGTAGCCCTGCCCATAGGTGCCCGGCGACCGCCCGACCGCGACGGCGATTATGTGTCGAACCGCCGGGACCGCTGCCCCGATCTGGCCGGTATCTGGACGTTTCAGGGATGCCCCGATACCGACCGCGATGGCATTCAGGATAAAGACGATGCCTGCCCGCAGGATGCCGGACCCGCCGAAACAAAAGGATGTCCCGACGCCGATAAAGACGGTATATTCGATAAGAATGATGCCTGCCCCAACGAAGCCGGCCCGGCCCGGTTTAACGGATGCCCCGATACGGACAACGACGGAATCGCCAATAACGACGATGAATGCCCAACGGTGGCGGGTGTGCCGGCGCTGGGCGGCTGTCCTGATCGGGACCAGGATGGCCTGCGCGATAGTCAGGACGCCTGCCCCACCGAAGCAGGCCTGAAAGAGCTGGATGGCTGCGCCCTGAAAGCACTGGAGCCCCTTCCTGTTGCGGGCTTGTCGGCCGCCGAAAGCGCTCTGCTCCATCAACTGAACCGGCGCTGGCTGCTTGGGCCCAAACAGGATGATGATGCGATTGGGAACCTCAAAACGTACCTGTCGGCTAATCCGAAGCGGGTCGTTACGCTGGAGTTTTCGGGGGGCGATCAGGAGCCGCTGGTTCGGGTGGCAAATCTGTTCAAAGAAGAACTGGGCACGGCTTTCGGCGATACGAAACGGTTTCGTTTTTCGGTAGCCATCCGGCCGGGCACTGCAGCCGGTTTGCGGGTTTCGTTCAAAGATGAATAAAAAGGAGTCGAGCATCGCGTCGATAGCTGAAAACAACCTGCATGATGATCACTATTGGCTTCCGGCAATGCCTGAGTCGACCGGTTTTTAGGTATTTGGCCAGGGCCCTACTGACTGGGCTGCTGACTGTGCCCGGTGCCGATGCACTGGCGCAGGGGAAAAAGCGAATGCCGGAGCCGCTGAACTTACGTGACCATATCGAATATGCCCCATCGGTGAGTGCCGACGGGCAAACGCTCGTTTTTCAGTCGGATCGCTACGGGTTGTTTGTCAATGCGTATCGGAAAGTGCCGCGTATCAACGCCGAGGGGGATCAGCAGGCCGTCGACGATAAACTCAGTGCCCAGTTTTTCGGGGTTTATGAAGCGCATCTGCACCCGAGCGGGCAGTGGACCCGGCCCGAACCGATCCAGTCGATCAACCGATACGATAGCGATGGAATGACGCCCCTGATTGGCGGGCCCAGCATCAGTTACGACGGGAATTACCTGTTCTTCTTCGCCAACTTCCCAACTAAACCCGGTTTTGGCCGTGAGGATATTTATTACTGCGTTCGGCAGCGCGATGGCTGGGGGCCACCCATCAACGCCGGGCCAGCCATTAACACCAGCGGCTACGAAGGGTTTCCCAGTATTTCGGCCGATGGGCGCCGGCTGTATTTTGTCCGCGAAAACCTGACCAGCCGCTCCCGCGAGGGGCATACCTGCTACAGCATTCTGGTCTCCGAAAAAGGACGCGACGGCCAGTGGAAACGCCCGATCGAACTGCCCCCGCCGGTTAACCTCGACTGTGAGAAAGCGCCACGGATCATGGCTGACAGCCGCACCCTGGTGTATTCATCGATTAAAACCAAAGGCATGGGCGATTTCGATCTGTACATGAGTACCATGCAGGCCGACGGGCGCTGGTCAGAGCCGAAGAACTTACAGTACATCAACACGAAACGATCCGATCAGTCGGTAGCCATCAGTGCCTGCGGGGATCTGCTCTACTACGTCAGCGACGGCGACCTGTACACAACGGCCATTCCCGAAGAACTCCGTCCGTTTAAACTAGCTACCGTGCAGGGGTTCGTGACCGATTCGCTGACGGGCGCGCCCCTGCCGGCCCGGGTGGTAGTGACCGACGTGGCTTCCGGAAGCGTAATCACTACAGTCGAAACCAACCCGGCCGATGGGCGCTATACGGTGCTGCTGCCCATAACGAACGGATACCGGCTGTCGGTCAATGAGAAAGAATACCGGCTCATGAGCCGGGCTGTCGATCGGGCAGCTTACCTGACCTGCGCCGTAATTCCTGTTCATTTCCGGTTGAGATCTATTCGTACCGAAACCAGCACCCTGCCCGCAGCCGGCCGTCAGGCCGACGATATTGTGATTGTAAGCGAACCACCGCGGCCGGCGGCTACTGCTGTGGAATCTGTACCCCCGCCCGTAGCGGCTCAGAAACCGGCAGAGCCTGCTGTTGAGCGGATACGGGCGTCACAACCGGCGTTGGCCGATACCGCTCGTCTGGTGCTGGCCGATACCGTGCGCCGACAGCCCAGCATACTAACCATTAAAGTGTTCGCCATGCACATCGGGCAGCCGCTGCGTTCGGCCATCGTTGACATTACGTCGACAGCCAGCGGGAAAACGGAACAGTTTACCCTACCCGACGGGCGACTTGAGCAACAGTACACAACCGACGATGACCTGACGATCGAGGTGAGCGCACCGGGCTATACGTCGATTCGCCGAACGCTCCGCATCGACGTACCGGCGGGCGGGAAACGGTACGAGTTCGACGCGGAACTGGATGCTATTCGTTTTTTCCTGACGGTGCGGGCCGTCGACAGCCAGACCGGCCAGTCCGTTCCGAATGCACAGTTCCGGCTGGCTGGGCCTGGCCAGCCAGAGGCCCAGCCGTTGAAAACCGATGCGCGTACGCAGCAGGCCAGCGTTGAGGTATTTACCAAAGGAACCTACCAGCTTAGCGTCCTGGCCGAAGGGTACGAAGACCTGAGCCGGTCCGTTACCATCGATAAAGCGCAGAACGAGGTGGTGGTCAGGCTGGTGGCGAAACCCGTTGCGGTAGTCGTTCAGAAGGCAGACTCCAGCAGAATTAGGCCAGCACCAGCTCCGAGTCCCGAAACCGCAGCAACCTCGGTATCGGCGGTAGCTACCAAAGCGTTCGGTGTGGTTGAAAAAGGGAAACGCATCCGGCTCAACAAGCTGTATTTTGATCAGAGCAGCCCGGTGCTGCGTCCCGAATCGTATGCCGAACTTGATCAGCTGTATGAGGTACTGAATCAGTATCCGTCGATGCGTATCGAAATTCAGGGCCATACCGACAACCAGGGCGACTTCGATGCCAACGTTCAGCTCTCCCGCGACCGTTGCCAGTCGGTGGTTGATTACCTGGTTGGCAAAGGCATTCGCAAACAGCGGCTCCGGGCCGTAGGGCGTGGCCCTACTGAACCCGTAGCGCCGAACAATAACGAAGAAAACCGAAAGAAGAACCGCCGGGTCGAGTTTGTGCTGCTCTAGCCCCGAGCTGGTCACTGCATCTCCGGCAGCGGTCCGCGAAACGCGTCTTTCTTGGTCACGGCTGTTAATTTCACGGGCCGACCGTCGCGGGCCGACTGGTAGATAGCGGCCATGATTTTATGATCCTGTAGCCCTTCTTCGCCGGGAGTAAACGGTTGCTTATCGTTCAGGATGCAGTCCGAGAAGTGATCCATCTCGGCCGCAAACTGGTTTTTCTCGGCTTGTTTCGGTTGCTCTTTATGCTCGATTTTTCCGTCTGCATAAGACACCTCTGGCTGGAGGCCGTTATAGGCAAAAGCCGGATCGAGTCCCATCCAGCCGCGTTCGGCCATGACCCGGTAGCGACGGGTTTCGTGAACACCGTAGTGGGTGCCGCAGTTGGCGACGATACCACTCGGAAACCGCATCTGCCAGCTGACCATCTCTTCTACCTCCCGGAAACGGGCGTCGCCGGGTGTGCTGTGCTGATACGCGAACACTTCGGTGGGTTCTTCGCCCAGCAGGTAGCGGACCGTATTGAGACAGTACAAGCCGATGTCGGGCAGGGCCCCGCCACCCGCCAGGGCTTTCTTATGGCGCCAGTGATCCGGATTGGCTGAGTTCTGCACATTGAACGCTTCAACGAACTTGGTCTGACCAAATCGCTTCGACTGTATCATCTCCCGAATCATGCGGTTGTTGGGCTCATACTGAATCCGGTAAGCTACCATCAACTTTCGGTTGGCCTTCTGGCAGGCGTCGATCATGGCCTGGCATTCCTGGGGGGTGTTGGCCATGGGCTTTTCGCAGAGGATATGTTTCCCGGCCTGCGCACCCCGGATGGTGTATTCAGCGTGCATGCCGTTGGGCAGCACAATATAAATGACCTGAACTTCCGGGTTGTTTTTTAGCTGGTCGTAGGTTTCGTAGCTGTAGAGGCTGGTTTCTTTGATGCCATACTGCCGGGCTACTTTGCGCATTTTGTCCGGATTGCCGCTCACCAGCGCTACTACCCTCGACTTTTTACATTCGCCAAAAGCGGGTAGCAACTCTTCCAGGGTAAGATGGCCGAGACCCACCAGCGCATAGCCAACGCGCTGACCCGGGGCCATGGGGGTCGGCGTAGGGCCCGACTCCCGTTCGGTCTTTGCCTTCCAGGCTTCCAGCTTAACGGGATCTTCGGGTTTGTCGGGTACGTTGGCGGGGGGCGACGTGGCCGGGAGCTTTGGCACCGACGCTCCTCCTGCTGTACTGTATATGCCCGAGGCCGTAGTTGGGTTCCGGCTCGTCTGGCACGATGCGGCCAGGCTTCCGGCGAAGCCTACGGCTACGCTGCGCCCCGCCAGCCGCAGAAAATGCTGGCGTGACAAAGCGGTATCTGTGGTGTCGGCAGCCGACCCATTGGCGAGGTGTTCGAGTAATTTCATAACGTTGTAGCTTTGGTGACTGAACCTGCCGTTCGGGTCTTTGTTACGAAAACTAATCGACTGCATCCATGCGCCCTACTATTGACGAACTACATCATTCCGGGCAGTATCGACTGATAGAATCTTTTAAGATTGACGATATGAATCAGTTCATTATGCGAGAGCTGGGCACGGCCCCATCTCCGCAGCAATCCGCCCGGCAAAACTGGAAGAAAACACTGACCATGATGGGAGTAGGTGCCATCAGCGGGGGGCTTGGTTTTACTATTACCTACTACCTGGTAAGCAGCGTGGGCAAATCGGGCGCTGGAACAGAGTTATGGGAGATCGGCGCGGCCGTATTGGGTCTTTTTTTGTTGCTGCCTATTCATGAGCTCATCCACGGGCTGGCTTTCAAATACATCGGCGCGCCAAAGGTAGGGTATGGGTATTCCCTGAAAAGTCTGATGGTATACGCCTACAGCCAGCACTTTCCGGCTACCATGCGCGAAGTGGCCTTTGTGGCCGTTATGCCTTTCCTGGTCATCACCATCGGCCTGATTGTCGGCTGGGTACTCGTGCCAGCCTATCCTGTGTTCTGGATAGGTCTTCTGCTCATCCATAGCAGCGCCTGCATCGGCGATTTTGTCCTGATCCGGTATTGGTACAAACACCGCCCCCGCACCATCTATACCTATGATGATGTAGAAGGCGAACGCATGTCGTATTTCTTCGAACCCGTAGAGACGCAACCGCCCGGCCCTTGCGTCTCCTGACCGGATGGCTATCGTCTCCTGACCGGATGGCTTATTGCTGACGCGAATGAGACGCAATGGCCGGGCCGCCGGGCGGTTGCGTCTCTACCGGATCGGGGAATAATCGGTGGGTTTCATATAGACCGACTCGACTTTCTCGGTGATTTTGCCGTTGGCTTCTGAGGCTTCGCGGGCTTTGACCCAGTCGGGGTCGGCGGCAAAGTCCTTGAAATGCTGTCGGCCTTCTGCTTCGCTGGGATGGGCCAGGATGTAGATGAGTTTCGGTTGCTTCCCGTCGGCTTCGGTCGTAATCCAATAGCCGATATGGGTCATGCCGTGTTTACTGAACAGCTTGATCGTATGGTCCCGGAAGCGGGTCAGCAGGTTCGTCAGTTTACCACGGGGCGAGGTGTAGGTACGCATTTCGAAGATCCGCTCGGGATTTTTGACGCCCGTTTTAATAGTTGGCGACAGGCGCGATTCGGTCATGAAAATCTGGTCTACGTGGTCGACCAGCTTTCCGTTCGCTTCCGTTTTGGCCACCACCGCTTTCCATTCAGGATCATTACTGAATGCCTGCCACGAGGCTTCGCGGGCTTCACGATCGGGGTAGGCCAGTATATAAATCAATTCTTTACGGCTCGTATCGGTGGGGGTCCAGTAGCCAATATTTTCCATGCCATGTTTCGCAAAGAGCCGGGTGGTATACTGCCGGAACCGATCCACGATCTCAGCATATTTGCCGGGGGTGGGGTAGTAGATACGAATTTCGTAGAGCCTGGACGAAGCCGGCTTTCCCGGTGCTGCATTGGCATACAGAGTAGACACTGACAGCATGACAAGGGTCAGTAAAAAAGATAGTCTGGACATGATGGTAAAGACGGGCAGGCGATACTGATAGACGTGGTTGATACTGAAATGTAGGTTCGTACTGACGGGTCGGTAGGGGAGTGGTCAGCTACCGACGCTATGGGAGAAAAGCGAAAACCAGGGCCGCAATACTTGTAGAATAGCGCATAAACCCTATTTTTGTTGGTCACCCACCCCTATAACTAACGCTTTTAGTCTATGCTGAGCCGCGTTGCCAACTCTGTTTACTGGATGCACCGCTATATTGAGCGGGCCGAGAACTACGCCCGGTTCATGAGCGTGAATTTTAACCTGGCGCTCGACCTGCCTCCCAACGTAGATCAGCAGTGGGAGCCGTTGCTGATTGCTACGGCCGACAATCACCTGTTCGAGAAATACTACGACCAGCCCACCCGGGAAAACGTGATTCAGTTCATGACGTTCGACAAGCGGAATCCGAACTCGATTGTGTCATGTCTGAGCAACGCCCGCGAAAACGCCCGTACCATTCGGGAGGCTATCTCCAAAGAGATGTGGGAACACCTGAACCAGTTCTACCTCATGGTGCGCGACATGGCTCCCAAGCAGCAGTGGGGCCAGAATCAGACGCAGCACTTTTTTACCGAAGTACGCAACAGCACCCAGCTGTTCTACGGCATCATCGACGCAACCATTACTCGCAACGAAGCCTGGCATTTTGGGCGGCTGGGCCGGTTTCTGGAGCGCGCCGACAAAACATCGCGCTTTCTGGACGTGAAGTATTTCACGCTGCTGCCCGAAGTAGATGCCGTTGGGTCAACCATCGACCTCATGATCTGGTCGGCCGTACTGAAGTCGGTCAGTGCGTATAACATGCACCGGCAGCAGTACCGCAGCCTCACGCCATCCAGCATTGTCGAATTTCTGATCCTGGACAAGATGTTTCCCAGGGCGGTAGCCCACTGCATTCGGCAGGCCGAGCTGTCGCTGTATGAAATATCGGGTAACAACCCAACCCAGGGCTTCGGTACCCCCGCCGAACGGGCTCTCTCAAAGCTTCGTACCGAAATCGAGTTCACCGAAACCGCCGACATTTTCAAAGCGGGCCTGCACCAGTACCTCGATCAGTTTCAGACACGTACGAACGAAGTGGGTACGGCCATTTTTCAGACCTATTTTGATCTAAAACCGGTAGAGGCCTAGTGACAATGTTCAGGAATAGCTGTCTGTAAGCAAGCTATTCCTGAACATGATTACCATTCGTATCGACGATAAGGATTCGTCGTTGTTAGCCGTTTCGTTTCCTGCCGACCCCATCGGTAATAACCAGATTGGGCAGGTACCCGGCCGCCGGTGGAGCTACAGTCGCCGGTGTTGGGTAGTACCTAACACCCGCGCAAGCGTTGTAAAGCTGGGCCAGTTGTTCGGCAAAGAGCACTGCCGGTTCGATGAGGCCGTAGTACGGCTTTACAAGCCCCAGGCAACCGTTTCCGAAGTGGAAAACGCGGCCAATCCGCCCTGGCCGCCCATCGGCAAACAACAGCCGGCTTTCCATCGAAAACCATTTCGGTACGCTCCGCCCCAGCGTGCGTATGACCAGCATCCGGTCATTGTGGCCGTTGCCGATGCGATGCAGATTGGCAACTACAGCCAAAAAACGGCCAAAAATTACAAACAGGCCCTGATTACGCTTATTCAGTACACGCAACCGCAGGAATTAATAAATCTCGCGAAGGCCGACTATCAGCAATACCTGCTTTTTCTGATTCAGGTAAAACGGCTTGGACCGGCAACCGTCAACGTGCATATAAACGCCTGGAAATTCTATCAGGAAAAAGTTTTACGGCGAGACCGAGCCGTTTACGACGTTGACTACCCACGGCAACCCCGCCGATTGCCTACCGTGTATAGCATAGCCGAGGTGAAGGCTATAGTTAACGCTACAACCAGCCTGAAATACCGAACCTTATTTCAGCTGGTGTATGCCACCGGCCTGCGGCTTAGCGAAGTAGCCAGCCTGCAACTGACCGACCTTGACCGAACCCGGCATCTCATTAACGTGCGGGGTGGCAAAGGCAGAAAAGACCGCGCGGTAATGCTTTCCGAAAAACTGGACGGTCTGCTTTCTGACTACGTAGCCACGTATAAACCCCGGACGTATTTGTTTGAAGAAAGTCAGACCAGCGAGCCGCTGGCAACCCGGACCATCCAGCTCGTTTATGCGCAGGCAACGCAGGCGGCCGGTATTCGGAAGCGTGGCGGTATTCATACCTTACGGCATTCGTTTGCTACGCACCTGCTGGAAGCTGGCACCGACATACGGTACATTCAGCAATTATTAGGTCATGAGAGCATCCTGACCACCATGCGTTACACGCACGTGACGGCTGATAAAATCAGTAAGCTCAAAAGTCCGCTTGATGATCTGTAGCCTCATGTCGGCGCAGCAGTGGGCGGAGTTGGGAGAGACTATAAAATTCAGTTCTGAGTATATACCCCTGTGTAGTGCCAATGATGACTCGTTTATTGGTTTTTACCTGTCCACGTGTGTCAAAGCGGTAAAGCTGTTTATGGTGGCCGAAGAAGTAGTTCGGAAACCCGTCGATGTCCCAGATACGCTCGACCCGTTGAAGAACACAACCTTTTTTTGCCATGCGGGTTGTCTTGTTTTGCTACTTTACGTATGCTTGTAATGCCTTTACTTACCACAAGGTAAATATAGGTAGAAGTACAAAGGGCATTATAACGCTTAATATGAAAGTGCTGACTATCAGGCTTTTCATATTAAGCGGTCTTGCGTACAATACTATGTTGGGTGCTGCAACAAGCTGAAAACAACGTAGTAGTCAGCTTTCGGTCGACAGGGTGCACGTCTCGACAGGCAACTTTTTGGCTTGTTAGTCAAGTTTCGGTCGACACGAGAACCGCCCCGGTCGGTCAGGCTGACAAAAAGTGAGTTGGCTCGTAGCGTTCGACAGAAAAAGCTACAGTAGAGTGCAAATTAATTCAGAAATGAAAGTAGATTTCGTGGCAATTTTCGGTATTATTTTTATCTATAATATCCTGTTTATAATCTGGCTCATACAAGTCAAAATTTATTGGTGTTACAAAGTGATTCAGTTACGAGATAGTAAACCCGTACTAAGTTTGTTGACGTATACGTTTAAGCCAGATTTTAGAAAACTGCTTTATATCTATTATTTTCTGAGTGCTGATGAAAATGATACTCCAGCAATTGAACACTTACGTAGTAGACACAATTGGCTTTGCGTTTTTATCGTCGGTGATTTTACCGGTACGTTATTACTTGGCAGTATTCCGTATTGATGCTTTTTTTACTTCGCGCAGTTTACCTGTCTTGCGACAGGTTGCTCGTCCCGAGGTTAGGCTGACAGCCCAACAGCCACTGTGTTCGCTCACGAACGAAACCAAGAGAACGCATGAGAACAGGAGGCCACCTTTTGCCCCTATATTTACCTGGCTGTCAGTAGCCCATTCTGGGAAGATCGTCCCTGTCTTTTGGTGCTCATCAACCCGTCCAACTGCCCGATTTGGCTATTTGTCATAGATTGCTTGGCACTTTATGCTTTGAGAACCCAATTGGTAGAAGAGCTTGGCTCTTACTCCGTACATCATGATTATCGTTCATCTTTAATAGCCCGCTGATAGCCCTTTGTTTCAACTGCTTACTACCCCTCAAGCATGAAAAAGCAAGACAACTATCTGGCTATGCCCATCGTCCACCAGCAGGTGGCAGGTATCGACATTGGCTCTCAGTTTCACGTTGTAGCTGTGGGCGACGATCCTAAAGAACACGTCAAACAGTTTGGTGTATCGACCAAAGAATTGTTTAGGCTGGCCCAATGGCTGACCGAGCATGAGGTCAAGCATGTGGCGATGGAAGCAACGGGCGGCTACGAAAAACCATTAGTTAATGTACTTCAGGAATCTGGTTTTGACGTGTTGGTGACAGCCGGTGCCAACACGAAAAACTACCGACGTTTCAAATCAGATACGTCGGATGCTATCCACATCCGTACCCTGCACAGTCTGGGTTTGTTACCGCCCATTTTCCTGCCTGATGAGTTTTCCACGCTCATCCGACCTTTAGTCCGGTTGCGCAGGACGCTGGTGGAGGATGCCGCAGATTACATCCGGCGTATCCAGAAGGCACTGCGGGCGGGTAACATCCGGCTTGATGCAGTATTAACGGACACCAATTCGGTATCAGGCTTGCGGGTGATTGCCGCCATCTGTCAGGGCCAGGAAGACCCGGTCGAACTGGCCGGGCTAGTCGACAGTGGCTGTAAAAAGAAACCTGTCGAAATTATTGAACTGCTGCGGGGCAATTGGAATGGGGCGATGCGTTTTGAAGTGCGCAGCAACTATCGGCTTTATCTGAACCTCCAAAATGAGATTACTGAGTTGGACAAGGAACTTGACCGACACTTCACTGATCATACCAACGGGTTGGAGCAACCTAAGGCTGTAGCTGACCCCACGGTTGGCCGGGTGAAACTGCGTCAATCGCGCAACACTCCGCGTCTACCTATCGAGCAATATGCTCACAAGTTGCTGGGAGTGGACTTAAGCAACATTCCTGGCTTTGGTCGGGATGCGTTGTTGACGTTCATGGCGGAAGTAGGCGAGTCGATCCGCAAGTTTCACTCGGCCAAAGCCTTCGCCAAATGGCTGGGTTTCACACCGAACAACAAAGCGTCGGGCGGTAAAGTGTTGTCGAAGAAGACGTTAAAGAACAAATCAACCTTGCCCAACACGTTCCGAATGGTGGCTAACTCGCTGGGCAACATGAAAAAACCGAATCCGTTAACGGCCTTCTTCCAGAAGATTGCCTACAAAGCAGGCCGAATCAAAGCCATTACGGCCACAGCTCGTAAGTTAGCGGTAGTGGTCTACAAGATGCTGACTACGAAAGAAGCGTATGATCCGGGCAAGTTGGTTCGGGATGGGGAGCAAGTACGGCAGCAACAGATTCGTCAGATGAAGAAAAAGCTGCTAAAGTTTGGGATAACGGGCGCAGATTTGGGGCTTTTTACTAACTTGGGTGAAGCTTGATAATGAGGGTGTTAGGAGGCATGCGTACATCAAGATGGGTATGTAAAGGTGCAAGTACGTTCGTTCGTACGGACTTATGTGCCGACCATCAGCCCCCGTAGGCGTTGGGCGCAAATTTAAAATTCCGTGATCGTTTGGCGGTCCTGGGCGACAAGCTTCATGTCCCGAAGGGTAGCGCTGGGCTTCCATTTCGGGTTTCGGGCGACAAGCCGGACGCGCCAATTAGTCAGTTTGATAAGTAACGTCAATACCTGCGGGTGTTAGACGGACCATTTGTTAAATGTTCGTGTGCCTGCGTTCGTGCAGCAGGGACGTAGACCTAGGTATAGCTCCATCGTAGACAAAGTAGTAATGAACACCAGACTGATATTTTTAGGAGTTAGCCTGCTCTTGATAGTTGTCTCTTTATGGGCTGGTCGTAGTGAAGTTGACATTCAACTTTATGACACGTATTACGTCATCGGCTGGGGGATTCTGCTCAGAGGGGTAGGTTTGTTATGTTTTCTGATAGGAACAATTCACTATTTGCTTGCCCGTCGGGTTAACCGGTAGTGATGCTCTAAGTAGTCAGCTGGCGGGGTTTAAAAGTCGCAGGCCGCCCTGGCTTACGAAGGCACGCTCCGGGAGGCCGCGCTTTTAAGCTCGGTGCGGTATATATGACGGTTCCAGGTAAGGCTGAATTGGCCAGAAAGTGGTCCGATAACGGTATATGTACCCGATAAAATAACTTTGATTTTGCTACATTAGCTGTATGAAAAGCCCGACAATTCAGGAGATGAGCAACGAGGCTTTGCTCAAACGGAAAAGGACGACCGAAGTTGTAACAGCTGCGCTCGGTGGGTTACTCTCGCTATTGCTGATAGCCGCTCTCTTTTTGTGTTTTAACCAGCAGGCTTCCATCGGGCTCCCCCTGCTGATAATTCCCCTGGCCTTGTCTTCAGTTCTCTATATCAATATAAATGATGTGAGGGCTGTCAAAAAGGAACTGCAGGCGCGCAGCCAGGTTTTTTGACTTCAGGCCGCGCTATGGCTTCCTGATCGGCAGGCTACTCGTGCCGCCCTTTGCTCGACCGAACAGGAAGCAACGGGTAGAGCCCGATGCGCAATCAGATACCTCGTTTAGCGTCAACACCCGTTGGCATTAGCTGATGGTTTAGGTCGGTTAACCGGCGTTGTTGTTGACATCGTTATTGGATCAGACAATCAGGTTTATTTATTACTCAGCATGGAAACTAGCGATCTGGTAAAGCAAATCGACTTTATCAAGGAGATTGATAAACTCAAATACATACAGCGTAAAACAAAGCTGTTTAACAGCAACAGACCCGAAAACGATGCTGAGCACAGCTGGCATCTGGCCATGATGACCATTGTGCTGGCCGGGCACTCCGATGTTCCGGTTGACGTCCTGAAAGTCATCAAAATGGTATTGATTCATGACATTGTCGAGATCGACGCTGGAGATACGTTCATTTATGACACGCAAAAAAATCATACGAATACCAACGAAGAGTTAGCGGCTGCCCGACGCATATTCGGGTTGTTGCCACAAAAGCAGGCTGATGAGTTTATAGCGATCTGGGAAGAGTTTGAAGAGGGGCTGACGGCTGAAGCGAAATTTGCCCGAGCCATGGACCGGTTTGAACCGCTGCTCCAGAACACCTCAAACAATGGTGGAACCTGGGCGGAGTTCGACGTCAGGTATCAAAAAGTATACGACAAGAAAAAAGCGATTAAAAACGGGTCGGCAGCGGTTTGGAAGTACGCCGAGGGCCTGATCAACGAGAGTGTCGAGAAGGGCATCCTGAAGAAGTAGTACACAGCACGGGGCCTGACTGCCACGTCACGAGAACGTTTAAATCAACGAGTGTCCTCAACGACCGGTTATGGAAGACACGCAGCGCGAAACGAAAACGACAGCCCCTTTTTACAGCCCGTTTGCCCAGACATACCTGCACGGCACCAAAGCCGACCTGAAGGTGGGTGACTTTATACAAGTGGGCTTCAGCTCAAACTACGCTCAGTACGATAAACTGAACCACATTTACCTGACCGCAACGCTCGACGCAGCTGTCTGGGGTGCCGAACTCGCATCTGGCGAGGGCCGCGAACGGATCTATCTGGTAGAACCAACGGGGCCGATCGAAGATGACCCGAATCTGACCAACAGGAAGTTTCCGGGTAATCCGACGATGGCATACCGCTCCGTGCATCCCTTCAAAGTTGTTGGAGAGGTTACGCTCTGGCAGGGACACTCACCAGAACAGGTTAAAGCCATGAAGGATGGCTTGGCCAAACTGAGAGAGCAGGGGCTTGATACTATAGAGAATTAAACGTGGCCCGCTCCGCGTTGGGTCGTTTTTCAGTATCACCCGTTCTGCTAGCCACCAGGCGGCAAAACAAGACAGTCAGTCACACTAAAAAAGGGACGGTTTGGCGCCGTCCCTTTTGTATATATGATAGAGAATGTCAGTAAAAAATCGGGAACGTCAGGGCCAGGTAAGGCATGCCCGCGCGGTGTCGGAAGCGGTTGTTGTCGGCAATGACGTCGCGGTTCTGAACGGTTGCTTCGGTGGTGAGCCACTGGTAGCCGAGTTTCACGCCCAGGCGCTGCGAAACGTTAATCCGGGCGTATACCTCGGTCGAGAGGGTGCCGATGTCGTTATCGCCCAGCAGCCGCAGGTTAACCCGGCTTGGGTACGACCGCTGAAAGGTATTGGCGCCCTGGAAGAAGACATTCGCCGAATCGCTGCCTGAAGCACTCTGTATAGTAAACTGACCCGTAGACGAGCGGTAACGCCCCGTGCGCCAGCGACCCAGCGTGAGACCCAGTACGTCGGCACTGGCTCCCAGAGTTACCCGCCCGAGGTTGACCTGGGCACGAATGCCTACGTTCAGCGAGGTGGCGGTAATGTAATCATAACGAACGGTGTCTACATTACGCACTACGAGGGGAGCTCCCAGCGCTTCGAAACCGGTTTTCTCACGCGTGAGCCGGGCCGGAGCCGTGTAGTAATTGAGGTTATCCCCGTAAAAGGCGCCGAGCCGCAGTGTCCAGCCCAGGGCAAAGAGCTTTCGTTCGCCGATGTTTATGAGTTGATAATAAGCGAGGGAAGGATTGTAGTGATCTTTCGAGTAGGCCATCCCCAGATCGTATCCGCTGCTTAGGCGGGCTGCCACCGGCGACTGGGCAAAACTTTGAACGGATAGCAGGAAAAACAAACCAGCAAAAACTGTCTTCATGCGGGCAAAGATAGAGAAAGCGAATAAACAGAAGAAGGAGGACACAAAGAAGGGAGTTAACGGTCTTCCCTTCTCTGGTTCCTCCTTCAGGCTTCTGAGGACGTAGGTTTACTGGCTAATTTTCAGAATCACCGCGCCCAGCGGAGGCACGTTAAGCCGGATCGACTGCTGCCGGCCCTGCCAGGGCTGTTCTTCGCTGCCGATGGTTCCTTCGTTTTGTACGCCACTTCCGTAAAACGCCCGCGCATCGGAGTTGAAAATCTCTTTATACGACCCCGCCGACGGTACCCCGATGCGGTAATCGCCCCGCGGAATCGGGGTCATGTTCAGGACAATCAGCAGCGTATCGGCCGGATTTTCACCCTTCCGGGCGTAGGTGATGACGCTGTTCTCACGATCTGTCGTGTCGATCCATTCGAAGCCGTTGGCCGTGAAGTTGCGCTCGAACAGCGCTGGCTCGGTGCGGTACAGGTTGTTGAGCGCCTTAACGCAGGCCGACATGCCCTGATGCGGAGCAAACTCCAGCAGGTGCCAGTCGAGGCTGGCGTCGAACTTCCACTCCGATGTCTGTCCGAACTCGCCACCCATAAACAGCAGCTTGGTGCCGGAGTGGGTAAACATGTAGCTGAACAATAACCGCAGATTGGCGAACCGCTGCCACTCGTCGCCGGGCATCTTGCCGACCAGAGAGTGTTTCCCGTACACGACCTCGTCATGGGAGAGCGGCAGCATGAAGTTTTCGGTGAAGGCGTAAACCGTGCTGAACGTCAGTTCGTCCTGGTGAAACTTGCGGAAGGCCGGATCGCGCTCGAAGTAACGGAGCGTATCGTTCATCCAGCCCATCATCCACTTCATACCAAAACCCAGTCCGCCCGTAAATACCGGTCTCGACACGCCGGGAAAAGCCGTCGACTCTTCGGCAATGGTCTGTACGTCGGGGTAGTTGAGGTAAACGGCTTCGTTGATCTCTTTGAAGAGCGAGATGGCATCGAGGTTTTCGCGACCGCCAAATACGTTCGGCTCCCACTCACCCGCATTGCGCGAGTAATCGAGATAAAGCATCGACGCGACAGCATCGACCCGAAGGCCGTCGGCATGGCACCGGTCGAGCCAGAAGAGGGCGTTGCTCAGCAGGAACGAGCGCACTTCGGGGCGGCCGTAGTTGAAAATATAGCTTTTCCAGTCGGGATGATAGCCTTTGCGCGGGTCGGGGTGCTCGTACAGGTGCGACCCGTCGAACTCGTACAGCCCGTGGGCATCGCCGGGAAAATGGCTCGGTACCCAGTCCAGCAATACGCCGATTCCGGCCTGGTGGAGTCGCTCAACCAGGCGCATAAAATCCTGGGGAGTGCCAAAGCGGCTGCTGGGGGCGTAGTAGCCGGTAATCTGGTAACCCCACGACGGGGCGTAGGGATACTGCATCACCGGCATGAACTCGACATGGGTGAAGCCCATGTCCTGCACGTACGGCACCAGCGCGTCGGCTATCTCGCCATAACTCAGCTCCCGTTCGGGGTCCGACGGGTCGCGTTTCCATGAGCCGAGGTGAACCTCATACACCGAAACGGGCGCGTTGAGCGCGTTTTTGGCTTTTCGATTGGCCATCCAGTCACCATCCTGCCATTCGTAGTACGTATCCCGAACAATGGAAGCCGTACGGGGGGGTACTTCCCAGAAGTGGGCATAGGGGTCTCCTTTTTCGAGCTCGCGGCCGCCTTCGTGGACAATGAAATATTTGTAGGATTCGCCACTGCCGATATGCGGAACAAAAATTTCCCAGATACCCGACGAGTCCCAGCGAACGTTCATGGGGTGGCTGCCCCGGTCCCAGCCGTTGAAATTGCCGATGACAGCTACGTACCGGGCCGACGGAGCCCACACGGCGAAGTAGGTACCTGTAACGCCATTGTGTTCAACCACGTGCGAGCCGAACTTTTCGTACAGCCGCTGGTGCTTACCCGAGCGGAACAGGTGTATATCGAAATCGGTGAAGCGAGAGTAAGGCCCGGTTTCGGTGGGCGGCTGGCTGACGGGATCGGCCTGAACCGGTACCTCTTGGGCGTTGATCGATTCGGTGATGGAGTCGCTTTTTTTAGCCGAGCGGGAACGGGTCGGTCGGGGCGTATTGGAGGAATCAGACGTTGATTCGGAAGAAGTTGTGCGTTTTGCCATTGGGTATACGAATCGGATTACGTACGTTGTTGAACGCGATCAGGGCCGGAAAGTTAGAAAAAATCTCAGCCTTCCGTACTAAACGCTTTTTCAATCTGGCTCTTCATCAGCCCGACATAGGCGGTCGGAAACAAACGGGTCAGCCGCTCAATCAGGTGAGCATCGGCCCCGATCAGAACCCGGGCTTTATTTTTCCGGACGCCGTTCCAGATTACCCGCGCGGCTTCGTCGGGGGTGGTTCGGGCGGCTTTCTCGAAACTGGCGGCTCCCTGCTTATGCATGGCCTCGGTAACGAACGTTCCTTTGCCGACGCGGGCGCTGATGGCAATGTTGGTTTTGATGCCGCCCGGGTGTACGCAGGTTACCCGAACCGGGGTGTCGAGCAGCTCCATACGCAGCACGTCTGAAAAGCCCCGAACCCCGAACTTGGCGGTGCAATAGGCCGACTGGTTCATGACGCCCGCCAGACCGAATACGCTCGATATGTTAACGATATGGCCATTCGGGCCACCTGCGCGGCTCGCATCCAGCATATACGGCAGAAAGGCTTTGGTCATCCGGATAACCCCCCAGAGGTTGATACTGAGCAGCCACTCAAAATCGTCCAGGTCGGTTTCGCTGAACGGGCCGCTGCCCAGGGCTACCCCGGCGTTGTTGACCAGAATGAGTTTGCGCCCGTCCAGAGCTGGCATGGTTTCGGCGGCAAATGCCCGAATCGCGCCGGCGTCCGAAACGTCGAGCCGGGCTGTTGTAACCACACCGGTCGACAGGGACTTTGTCTCGGCCAGACCGGCTTCGTTGAGGTCGGTGGCCAGCACGGCGGCTCCCTGCGCTGCGGCCTGAATCGTGAGCTGACGGCCAATCCCTGACCCGGCTCCGGTAATAAGGACAACGGTGTTCTGAAACGGATTCAAGGGTATGGTATGGGTTTAGAATGGACCAGGATCAACTATGCTTTCCCTGCAAAAGCCCTGTTTGGAGCATGGGTACGTCGGGTATAAGGTCGCCGTCGCTGAGCCGGATTTTTTCGATCTCGCGTACCACATCAATAATACCTTTAAGCGGAATTTTTACCCAGGAGGGGCGGTAGCTGATTTCGTAGCCCAGCTCGTACACGGCTTTTTCGAGCAGGTAGATCAGCAGCAGGAAGTTGATCTCGTTGTTGTTCTTGAAGAGCGGGTGGGGCGCGCCAAAGGTGTCGAGGTAGGCATCCAGAAACGTATCGCGGATCAGGTAGAACCAGCGGTCCGACACCCGTTGCAGATGGTCGGGGTCGATGCCTTCGGTTTCGGCGGAGTTGAAGAGCTTGGCCGAAACCGCGTAATGGTACGACCGGATCATGCCCGCCACGTCTTTCAGGGGTGAGTGCTTGATTTTTCGTTCGCTGATGCTGCTTTCCGGCTCGCCCTCGAAGTCAATCAGCACAAAGTCCGACTCCGTAGCCAGCACCTGTCCGAGGTGATAATCACCGTGAATCCGAATGCGGAGTGAGTCGAGCGGGCGCGTGCGAAAATCGTCGACGAAGGCGTCGATCATCTCTTTGGCCTCCATAAATACCCAGGCCAGCCGCTGCGCCTGGGCGTCGAGCCGGGTGTAGTTGTCGATCAGCAGGGCATACCGGCGGTCGAGCAGGTCTTCGAAACGCCGGATCAGGAAGTCGCGGTACTCATTGGTGAACGGTTCCGGGGCGAAGGCCGGGTTGGCCGGTTCGTTGGGCCGGTCGGGTTTATAGAGGGCGCAGTGCATTTCGCCGGTTCGTCGGCCCAGCAGTTCTACTTTGTCGAATACGTCTTCGCGAATAGCAAACAGGCGTTGTGGTACAGCGTACAAGAAATCGTTCAGGTAATCGCCCGTCTGTGCCCAGGAGTCTTTGTCGTTTGGCACCAGGCGCTGTACCATCCCGAGGGTTATGTCGGTTTGGGGCCGCTGCCAGACCAGGCTACCACCAAAAGCCGGTATGTGGGCAAACTCGCTCTCGTCGGTCAGGAAGGCGACCATCTCGACCTCCGGATTGGTTTCGTTAAAGAGCTTGCGGTATAGCTTCAGGAAGTACTTGCCCCCGAACGTCATGGCCGAGTTACTGGAGTCGACGGGCAACACCTGGGAAGGCAGGCTGGCATCGCCGTCGGCCAGTCCCTTGCCGCGGTGAAATGCCAGCGTACCCTCGGGCTGGGCTATCGTCTGGTTGGCGTATATGGCCGAAAACAAGGCCGTTCGGAAGCGCTCGTCGTAGATGGCGTCGATCAGCGTACCGGGCTGATCGGCCAGGGTGGCGGTACCGATGCGGCCTTTGTCGGGCACAGCCTCCAGCGCGGACGCGTTGTCGGGCAGGAACGCCAGCGGAAGCTGGTAGCTTTCCGGGATGCCGTCGGCGTAGGTGGCTTCCAGAATAAGCAGATACGCTACGGAATCGTCTGGCAGCGGCAGGGTGTGAACCGTTTGTACGGAGCAGCCCGTCTGCTGCCGGGCTTTACCGGCAAACCAGCGGCAGGTGTTGATATAGGGCAGTAAGAGTTGAGCGAGATCAGCCCGGAATTGAGTATCGGTAGCCAGGTCAGGCCAGGCAGTGATTGAGGAGATAAACGGCGTACTAGACATACTGGATAAGGCGCCGACCGGGGTCTGCGCAACGGGTATGGGCTGATCAGCGAGTGGCGGGCAGCCGGGCCTGAGCCGCGGGCCTGGGCCAGTCAGTCAACGGTTGTAGGTAAATAATTTCTTGAATATACAACAAACGCAACAACCCAATGTTACCCCAACTTGGGCAGTGGCCGGCTACCAGAAAAAAAGCCAGCCTCCGTATGCAGAAGACTGGCTTGGTATCAACGAGTTATTTCTTATACGGCCGGGGCGGTTTTTGAACCTTGGGTCTGGTGGTTGGTACGGTGTAGTGCGCTTCTTTTTTAACGGTCCAGTCGGTCAGTCGGCGGGTTAGCTCATAAACGGCTTCCTCTTCGTTGACTTCGACCAGCAGCGTTTTGCGGCTCGAATCGACCACGTTCGACTTGGCCCGGATCAGCCGGATATCATCGGCAGGCAGGGGCGGGGTGCCCTTAAAATTCAAGATATATCTGTCCTGCGCCATAGTCCTGATTGTCATTGGGTTGCAAACTGTTTGCATAGATAGCCAACAAAACTTATACAAACAACATTCCAATCCCTTCGAAGGTTGGTCCGAAACCCAGTGTTTTTACTTTTGTTGCCAGCAGGCGGACAATGGCTTCGGCCCGGGTAGCCGTACGCGGCATGTTCAGGATATCGGGTTCGGCCGAGAGCAGCCGGGCTGCGATACCCGTTGCCAGCGGACAGGCCATACTCGTACCGCTGAGCGGAGCATACCCCCCCGGCACCGTTGAGACGATCCCGACGCCCGGCGCAATGAAATCGACTTCGGGGCCAATGTTGGAAAAGGCAGCTACAAAATTTTTGCGGTCGGTACCGAAAGGAGCTTCTACGTTTGGCGCGTCGGTCGTGTTGGCCGGAAACGTGCCTTTACGCCCCATGGCCCCAACCGCCAGGGCCAGCGAGTAAGAAGCCGGAAAGCTGACCGGTTGCCGGCCATCATTGCCGGTCGCTACGAAACAGACAACTCCGTTCGCGTGCGCATAGCTGATGGCATCTTCGGTGGCATCGTCGGATGCACCACCCCCCAGGCTCATATTGATCAGATCGCAGCCGTCGGCTACGGCCTGTTCAATGGCTTTGATGATCGCGAAGTTGGACGCTCCCTGGCTGCTCCGGCCAAATACGCGGTATACAAACAGCGAGACGTTGGGCGCTACGCCCCGGAGGCTGTCTGGTGGGGTGCCCTGTCCGGCAATAATGCCTGATACGTGGGTGCCGTGCTCATCGATATCGGCATAATCGCTGGGGTCATCGCCGGTTACGGTACAGCCCCCCCCTTTAATGATCAGATCGGGGTGGGGGCCTGCACCGGTGTCGATAACCGCTACTTTTACCTGCTGTCCATTCGGATCACCTGCCGGCGCGGGTGGGTAGAAAAAGTTTTTAGCGTCGGTATAGTCGGGAGTAACGGGCTGTATGGCAAAGACCTCGTTGTTGGTCAGTGTTAGGTTTTGCTTCCAGAAACTCCAGTACCCCACCTTAGGATACACGAAGAGCTGATCGATAGGTCGGTTGCCAACGCTGTTGAAACGAACAACGCCCTGCGCGTTCGAGATCGCCTGTTCACCTTCCCGCTCGTCGAAGTTGGTAAAGGCAATGACCGTTGCACCCGCAATAGGGATATTGGTTTTGGCGGCCCGCAGCACAATCCGTACTGCCGTGCGAACCTGATTGGCCAGTGGAGCCGGTTTGTTGCGGACTTCGTGCTGCCAGCGCTGTGGGTAGTAAAATACTTCCGGAACAAAGCGAAGACCCGGTAGCTGAGCTCGCAGGTCGGGCAGTTCGGACTCGGGCAGCCGGATGAGCTTGATATCGCCCCGTTCGGTCGAGTCCAGCACCACCGCCTGGTCGGGCAGGCCACCGTCCAGCAGGGTGTTGAGGTGGGTGTTGGGCGTGAGTCTGGCGTACTGAACCTGCGTTTCTGAAACCGGACGATTGGTTGAAAAATGAACGCCGATAGCGGGGAGGATAACGTAATTCTGGTAGCGGGGTGGTTTGTCCATAACGCGTATACAGGTTGACGAGTGGTCAAAAATGGGCAACGTTGACAGCACAAGTAACGTATTAATGGACAGAAACAGTATCGGAAATGACGCGGTATTCCCTAGATTCGGCCTTTTTGCCACAAAAAAAGCCGGACTGAGCTATCAGTCCGGCGGTCGGGGCCAGTGAGCGGTTATCATCACTTGGCGGCCAGCAGCTGAATGTTGACAATCCGTTGTTGCTGCGCGTTAATGACGACTGTCTGGCGGGTGGTTTCAACGCCATTGGTCATCTCCAGTTCGTAGGTGCCGTTTTCAAGTTCGGACAAATCCAGACGGGTGCGGTATCGGGTTTCGTTCCGGCCCAGGTGTTCGCTGTATAGTACGGCTCCTTTGGCATCCTTGAGCCGAACATCAACCGTACCGCCGGTTTGTTTGTCGAGCGAAATGTGCAGTTTGCCACTGGAAGTGCTGTAAACACCCGTTTTAAACGAAGCTGCGGCCGTAGGGCGAACAATGGGTTTGGTTTCGGCCAGTGATACCGATGCCGTGGCGATGCCTGTCAGAAGAGTCAGCGCGAGTGATTTGATGAGGGTTTTCATAGCTTTTGTTGTTTGTGTTCAGCAGCCGGGTTTGTCTCGGTTGGTGAAACAAAGATATGGGTACCCAACAGTACTATGCATTGCAAACTAGCGGAATGGTCGATATACCGGATGAGTGGTTTGAGGCCTGGTAAAGTTGTGCAGCAGCCAGCCCGGTTCGATGCGGTACAAGCCCGGCAGCCAGTCACCGTATAGGAGCAAAGCTGTCCGGATCATTGGGTAAACTAATCGATTCCGTACATTTCGGGCCTTAACAGCCTATGGCGAACCCGTCCGGTTTGCAGATGAGCGACATGATCAATCAACCAACTACGACAGAACCCCCGCTGTATCGGAAACCAGCGTTATTGGCCCGCTTCGATACGCTGGTATCGGCCGAGAGTACCCGACATGGCGGTGTGAGCCCGACTCCGTTTGCTTCCCTGAATCTAGGCATCAATACCGACGATCTGCCCGCCCATGTGGAGGAGAATCGGCGTCGCTTCTTCCAGTACATCGGCGCCACCGACCTGGGATTTGCGTCTGCTCACCAGGTACATGGTACCGATGTGCTGTATGCCACTGAGCCTGGCCGGTATGCCGGGTACGACGCGCTAATCACGAACGTACCGGGGCTGCTGGTAGGTGTTACGGTCGCTGACTGCGTACCGATCCTGCTCTACGACCCCCGGCATAAGGCGGTAGCGGCTGTTCATGCGGGCTGGCGCGGTACCGTTGGCCGTATTGTCGTGAAAACGCTGGCTGCTATGACGAATCAGTTCGGTACCGACCCGGCCGATTGTTATGGATATATAGGTACCTGTATCGATGCCTGCTCGTTTGAGGTGGGGCCGGAAGTAGCTGATCAGTTTGCCGCCGAATTTGTACAGATACAGCCTGAGACGCAGCGCCCAGCTGTTGATCTGAAAGCGGCCAATCGACAGCAGCTGATCGATACCGGTTTGTTGGCTGACCAGATCGAACTGTCTCCCTTCTCGACGGTAACCGACCGGGCCGACTATTTCTCGTACCGGGCCGAGAAGGGGCAAACGGGGCGTATGCTCGCGGTCATTGGCTCGAAGTGCTAAACAAAGTTTTGTGTCCTGCGTTAAGTATCTGTTTGACACAAACAACTTTTACTCAACGTATAACAAACCAAACACACAAGACCATGGGTATCCTAGTTTCAATCCTGGTGGGTGCGGTAGCTGGCTGGCTGGCCGACCTTGTTTTCAAACGGTTCTCGTTTTCGCTGCTTGCTGAAATTCTGCTTGGTATTGCCGGCGGATTTGTTGGCGGGTGGATTTTTGGCCGCGATGGTGGTATCATTGATCAGATTCTGACCGCGTTTGTAGGGGCAGTTATTATTCTCGGTATTGCGGCTTTGATTAAAGGCTCACGCCGGACGGTCTAATAAAGATTATAACAGCAGCGGGGTCAACAGGAAGCAGGATACGGTAAGTTCCTCTTCTTGCTGACCCCGCTGCTGTTCTCAGACTATTTCAGGATCTGGCGGGAGATCACAACCTTCTGGATCTCGCTGGTGCCTTCGCCAATGGTACACAGCTTGGCATCGCGGTAGAACCGCTCGGCCGGGAAATCTTTCGTATAGCCGTAACCGCCAAATATCTGAACGGCTTCGTTGGCAACCCGCACCGCTGTTTCCGACGCAAACAGCTTGGCCATGGCCGACTCTTTTGTCACCGTTTTGCCTTCGTCTTTCAGGTCAGCTGCCTGGTAGGTTAGCAGCCTGGAAGCTTCGATCTCGGTAGCCATGTCGGCCAGTTTGAACCCAATTGCCTGGAAGCTGGCAATCGGTTTGCCGAATTGTTCGCGCTCTTTGGCGTACGCCACTGCGGCATCGTAGGCTCCGTAGGCAATTCCCAGGCTTAGGGCCGCGATGGAGATACGCCCGCCATCGAGCACTTTCAGCGACTGAACAAAGCCATCGCCTACTTCGCCAAGCCGCTGGCTGTCTGGTATCCGGCAGTCCTGAAACAGCATCTCGGCCGTTTCGGAAGCGCGCATGCCCAGCTTATCTTCTTTTCGTCCACCCGTGAAACCGGGCGTACCCCGTTCAACCACAAAGGCCGTAGCGTTATGGGGGGCATTTGGTTCGCCGGTGCGCGCAATCACCACAGCTACGTTCCCGCTCTTGCCGTGGGTAATGAAGTTCTTGGCCCCGTTAAGTACCCACTCATCGCCGTCACGAACCGCCGTTGTGCGCATGTTGCCCGCATCAGAGCCGGTATTGGGTTCGGTGAGGCCCCAGGCCCCGATCCATTCTCCGCTGGCCAGCCGGGGCAGGTAGGTTTGCTTCTGCTCGCTGTTACCGAATAATAAAATGTGGTTGGTGCAGAGCGAATTGTGGGCGGCCATCGACAGGCCAATCGAACCATCGACCCGCGACAGTTCAACAATAGCGGCTACGTACTCGCGGTAGCCGAGCCCGGCCCCGCCATATTCGCCCGGCACGAGCATACCCATCAGCCCCTGTTCGCCCAACAAACGAAACAGATCGGCCGGAAAATGCTGGGTCTCGTCCCATTGGCGGCTGTTTGGACGGATATGACGCTCACTAATGTCACGAACGGCCTGAATAATGAGCTGACACAATGCCGTTCGCTCAGATGTACTAACTTGGTTTTCTACAATTTCACTGACCATAAGTGCAGTTCCTGGTTTTATCGGTTTGTTGTTGAAGCTATCCTTAAAACGGATAAATGCAATCGCTTCTTATCTAACCACCATGTAGGCAAAATGGATACCAGAATTAGGTCATTTTTTACGGAAAATACGAGCCAGACCAATCCTGATTACCAATAGTTTATCCATTGGCTTAGGTTATACGAAATAAAGTGTCGGAGATGAACCAGTCGACCAGGTCGATAAGTTTCACCGGAATAGTTAGTATTCAGACGGGAACGTAGCGTATTATTAAAAAACTCCTATTTTTGCAACGTTCGACCGTCATTCGGTCTATCTCAACCAACTCTTAGTAACAACTCTTTAATGTTCAGTCTATGAAATTGGCAGTCGTTGGAACCGGCTATGTAGGTCTTGTGACGGGAACGTGCTTTGCGGAGACCGGCAACCAGGTGACGTGCGTCGATATTGACGAACGGAAAGTAGAGAAGCTTAACAACGGCATCGTGCCAATTTACGAGCCGGGACTGGAAACGCTTTTTCACCGTAACGTAGAAGAAGGACGCTTATCGTTCACCACAAACCTGGAAGAAGGCATCAAAGGTGCCGAAGTAATTTTCCTGGCCCTGCCCACCCCGCCGGGCGAAGATGGGTCGGCCGATCTGAAATATATTCTGAAAGTAGCCAGTGATCTGGGCCCGATCCTGAAGCAGTACGCGGTGATCGTCGATAAAAGTACGGTGCCGGTAGGAACTGCCGAAAAGGTATACGCCCACATCGCCGACAATGCAACGGTCGATTTCGACGTGGTCTCGAACCCCGAATTCCTGCGCGAAGGGGTAGCCGTAGAAGACTTTATGAAGCCTGACCGGGTCGTTATCGGTACGCGCTCTGAGCGGGCCAAGTCGGTCATGAACAAGCTGTACGCCCCGCTGGTGCGGCAGGGTAACCCCGTCATTTTCATGGACGAGCGCTCGGCTGAGATGACCAAATACGCAGCCAACGCGTTCCTGGCTACCAAGATTACGTTTATGAACGAGATCGCCAACCTGTGTGAGCGGGCGGGCGCTAACGTAGACGACATCCGGCGCGGTATCGGTACCGACAGCCGTATCGGCAAACGATTCCTGTTTGCGGGGATTGGCTACGGCGGCAGCTGTTTCCCGAAAGACGTACAGGCTCTGGCCAAAACCGCCCAGGATTTCAATTACGACTTCAAAGTACTGAAGTCGGTCATGGAGGTAAACTACGAGCAGAAGGTCAAGCTCATCCCGCAGATTTTGAACCATTTCGGGGGGGATCTGAAAGGTAAAACCATTGCGGTATGGGGTCTGGCGTTCAAACCATATACCGACGATATCCGCGAAGCACCGGCGCTTGATAACATCCGGGCGCTGGTTGATGCAGGTGCTAAAGTAACCGTATACGATCCCGAAGCGATGGAGAACGTGCGCAACCTGATCGGCAACACCGTTACCTACGCCCATACCCAGTATGCCGCCCTCGACGATGCCGATGCACTCGTGATCGTGACGGAGTGGCCGCTGTTCCGTACGCCCGATTTCGACAAGATGAACCTGCTGCTGAAAGGCAAAGTCATCTTCGATGGTCGTAACGTATACGAACTGGACCAGATGCGTGAACAGGGCTATACGTACTATAGCGTAGGCCGCGAAGCCGTTTTGGCACCAGTAGAACAAAAAGTATAGTTTTTAACGACGGCGTAACGGAGATTTGCAGGACAGACGGCAATTTTCGTTACGCTGTGTTGTTAGCTACTTCGCTATGTTTATTCATTTTACAGGCATTTCATGAAACGTGTACTTATTACCGGCGGGGCCGGTTTTCTGGGGTCGCATTTGAGTGATCGCTTTATTAAAGAGGGGTATCACGTCATTGCGATGGATAACCTCATCACGGGCGACATCCGGAATATTGAACACCTGTTCCACCTGCCAAATTTCGAGTTCTATCATCACGATGTCTCGAAGTTCATTCACGTACCGGGCGAGCTAGACTATATTCTTCACTTTGCTTCGCCCGCCAGCCCGATCGATTACCTGAAAATCCCGATTCAGACGCTGAAAGTAGGCTCATTGGGTATTCACAACTGCCTGGGGCTGGCCCGGGTAAAAGGGGCCCGCGTGCTGATTGCCTCGACCTCAGAAGTGTATGGCGATCCTA
Source organism: Spirosoma lacussanchae (assembly GCF_005870035.1). GTDB lineage: Bacteria > Bacteroidota > Bacteroidia > Cytophagales > Spirosomataceae > Spirosoma > Spirosoma lacussanchae. The sequence goes on from NZ_SWJG01000001.1 coordinate 977,662, forward strand.
CCGTGCATCCGCAGAATGAAGAGTACTGGGGCAATGTGAACCCGGTCGGGCCGCGGGGTGTCTATGACGAAGCGAAACGGTTTCAGGAGGCTATGACGATGGCGTACCATACCTACCACGGTCTGGAAACGCGCATTGTCCGGATCTTCAATACCTACGGGCCCCGGATGCGCCTGAACGACGGTCGGGTGTTGCCGGCTTTCATTGGCCAGGCCCTGCGTGGTGAAGACCTGACCGTGTTTGGCGATGGGAGCCAGACTCGTTCGTTCTGCTACGTCGACGATCTGGTTGAAGGCATTTACCGGTTGCTGCTCAGCGACCATGCTTACCCGGTCAATATCGGTAATCCGTCTGAAATCACGATCCGGGAGTTTGGCGAAGAAATTATCAAGCTGACCGGTACGTCGCAGAAACTGGTCTTCAAAGACCTGCCGAAAGACGATCCGAAACAGCGGCAGCCCGATATTACCAAGGCTAAGGAACTACTGGGTTGGGAGCCCAAGGTGTCGCGGGCCGAAGGACTACGGGTTACGTATGAATACTTCAAGAGCCTGCCTCAGGAAGAACTGTACAAAGCCGCTTATCACCGCGAGTTCAAATAAGGTAGGCCAGCTCCCCGGTTGGCGGGCACAAGATCGGCCGGGTGTGGAGTTGGAAACTATATCACAAAATCGTAAATCTATTTGTACTTTTACGGCAGTATCTGCCTTGTGCAGAACACCTTTAGCTGTCTGATCAAAACCTGCGTGCCCCGATGCGTGCAGGTTTTTTTTATGGCCGGTCCGCTGGCACAAATTCGCCCCGCCGAACGGAACGGATTTGCACCAGCGGTAACCGGTTAACTCAGGCGATCTTTGAAGCTATCGTAGCCATAGCTCCGTACCAGCCGGAAGTGCTGGTCTTCGTTGACGATACCAATGCTGGGCAGGTTCACCCCGTTGAAAGTGGTCGTCTTCACCATAGTGTAGTGAATCATATCGTCGAATACGATCCGGTCGCCAACGGCCAGCGGTTCGTCGAACGAATAATCGCCCATAAAATCGCCGGCGAGGCAGGTCATACCGCCAAGTCGGTAGGTGGGCTTGCCGGCTACCGGCTCGTGGTAGGCCCCCAGAATGCGCGGTTTGTAGGGCATTTCGAGGGTGTCGGGCATATGAGCGGCAAACGACGTATCCAGAACGGCTACATCGATACCCTGGCTGTTGAACACATCGAGTACGGTAGAAACCAGCACGCCCGTTTGCCAGGCAATCGCCGAACCCGGCTCCAGAATGACGTCTACATTGTATTTCTGCCGGAACGCCCGCAGAATCCGGATGAGGTGGTCGGTATCGTAGCCTTCGCGGGTCATCAGGTGGCCCCCGCCCAGATTAACCCACCGGGCCTGGTGGAGCAAAGTGCCAAACCGGCTTTCGAGCGCATCGAGGGTGCGTTCCAGCGTGTAGGAGTCGTTTTCGCAGAGGGTGTGTGAGTGAATACCTTCCAGGCCTTCGGGGAGCTGATCGGGGAGTTGATCGCGGGTGGCACCCAGCCGCGAACCGGGTACGCAAGGGTTATACATGTCCGTTGCTACTTCCGAATACTGGGGGTTGACCCGAATCCCGCAGGATACCCGCCCCACTGCCCGGTGCCCGAACCGTTCCCACTGGCTCCACGAGTTGAACGTTAGGTGGCTGCTCCGCTCAACGACCTCCTCGAAATCCCCATCCTGGTAAGCCGGAATATAGGTATGCGCTTTAACATCCATGTACTCGTTTACGAGCTTGACCTCGTTCAACGAACTGGCCGTGGCTCCGCTCAGGTACTCGCGCACGAGCGGAAACGCGCTGTACATAGAAAACCCTTTCAGCGCCAGAATAATGGTTACACCGGCCGCCTGCTGCACCGAGTCGATGAGTTCCAGGTTCCGGCGTAGTTTGGCTTCGTCCAGCACGAAACAGGGCGACGGAGCCGTATTGATATAAGCCGGTTGATGTAAGGTCGTTTGCATGGCGCAAAGGTACGGCCTGATTGGTTCTGACCACGCGACCGATCCGGCATTACTGCCCCGTCGGGCGGGCTATTCCAGTGTGAAGGCAATGGGCAAGCTGAATTTTACCCGAACGGTACGTCCCGATTGCTTACCCGGACGCCATCGGGGCATCTTCTGGACCACGCGTATAGCCTCCTCGTCGCAGCCGAATCCTATTCCTTTCAGCACTTGAACCTCGGTCAGGCTGCCGTCGGTATTAACGACGAAACTGACGTATACCCGGCCCGATATACCCGCCGAACTGGCCCGTTGGGGGTATCGTAACGTATGGGTAATGAAGTCGTTCAGAGCGGCCATGCCGCCGGGGTACTCGGGTTGCTGCTCGACCGCAATAAAGGCCTCATCGTGGTTGGTAGGGGCTACCTCCAGCGCCCGTTCGGTTGCCGTGGGGCCGGTAGCCTCGGGGGCGGCAATGACTTCGTCGACTCCCGTTCCTTCGGCCGTAACCGGCCCGGAGGTGGCTTTCTCCAGTTGCTCGGTTGTAGGTGGCATGGCTTCGTCAACGACCTCGGGGTCGGGCAGTACTACCGGCGGCAGGTTCCGGACGGTACTGACCGCCGGGGCTTGTTCGAGCGGTGGGATCGGAATGGGTTGTTCGTCGGGCGTGTCGGGTAGCTTAACCAGATCCGTTTCGACCAGTACGATCTGATCGCCTAGGTCGGGCTTCGGAAAAAGCCGGGCGTAAAGAGTCGGTGCCGCGAGGCCTAGCAGAAACAGGCCCACGCCGACCCACAGCGCGCGGGTAAGCGCCGGTCGGTAATGCTGGCGCAGGTCAAAGGCACCGTAGGCCCGATGCCGGGCCTGAAAAATGATTTCGTTGTAGGTCAGCGTATCAGCTGGCGCAGATATACGGGACATGATCTCGGAGCGGTTTGGTTTGCACCGCATGGATGTACGCTCCGTTCTATTTCCATAAAACTTACAGTTTATCGTATTGCTCTACCAGGCTGGCCGCGTCGCCTTCGTTCTTGAAACTAAGCTGGTCAGCCATGGCTTTCAGCCCATCGCGTTTGTCGGACAGGGCGTCAAGCAGCGATTTTTTCGTCAGCCTTACTTTAACCAGCGTCTGGTCGGGTTTGAGTAGATAATAAGCATGGCTGTTCTGGAACGAGTCGTACCGGATGTCGTTGGAGTAGGGCTGTTTATAGTCAGCGCCCTGGAACGTTTTCGCCACCCGCTTCAGCAGGGCGGTCTTGCCCTCGTACAAGACCAGAAAATAGCTGCCATCGGCGGCCGCATCGGCTGTTTTCACGTTCGGGTACCGCTTAAATAGATATTCCTGCCCATCAGGACTAACGAGCTGAAAGTGGCTGACCGTGCTGCGGTCAATAATGATGGAGTCGTTTCCCATCGTAGGCCGGAGCAGGATCAGCGCCTGCCGGAAGGCATCGAATTTAATGGGTACGTCGGTATAGCGTTTGCCCCCGAGCAGCAGAATCTGGCCCTTCGACCAGCCGTTGAGGAAATAGGGAGTGCCACGCAAACCTTCGTAGCGCGTGTCGATGGTGCGGACCATGATGCCCGGGCTACCGGCGCTACCCACCGCGTTGACAATCTGCGACATTTCCTGATTGGTCAGGGTTGGGTTGTTGGGCTGCCTGGACGATACCGGCGCCGGGTCGGGTTTAAGCGCGCGCCTGGTCCGGCTGCTGTCGGTCGTCTGGGCCTGCAGCGCAAACGGAAGCAGCATCAGGAGTAACAATGCGTACTGTTTCAGGAACATAGTAGTTCGTTGGTTAACGGGAATGAACAGGGGTAAAAATACAAAATCGGCATCAAAACACATGGCCGTTTGTCACTATAATGACCGACTGTGCTTGATGCCGATTTAGGTCAGGCCGTTGCCTTAGGCTCAGGCCGGATACTCGTGAGGAAGCGGAATGTCTACGCGCTCCTGCACGGGCAGGCCCTGTTTGTTCATCTGCTCAATGAACGGGTCCGGATCCAGCTCTTCGCAGTTCCAGACGCCGGGTTTCATCCAGACGCCCGTCAGCATCAGCATCGCTCCAATCATGGCCGGCACACCGGTCGTGTAACTGACCGCCTGGCCGCGCACTTCTTTGTACGTCTCGGCATGGTCGCAGTTGTTCCAGATGAAGTAGGTCCGGTCTTTGCCGTCTTTTACCCCTTTGATCTGGCAGCCAATGCTGGTCTGGCCGGTATAGTTCTCGCCAAGGCTGTCGGGGGCGGGTAATACCGCTTTCAAAAATTCGAGCGGAACGATGTTCATCCCCTGAAACGGCACCGGATCGATGCGGGTCATGCCGACGTTTTGCAGCACCTCGAGGTGGGTCAGGTAAGCCTGACCAAATGTCATCCAGAAACGAGCGCGCTTGAGCGTAGGGAAGTTCTTGACGAGCGACTCGAGTTCTTCGTGATATAACACGTATGACTCGCGGGGGCCAATTTCCGGGTAGTCGATGGGCTTATGAATACTCATGGCCGGTATCTCGACCCACTCGCCGTTTTCCCAGTATCGACCGGGCTGGGTAATTTCACGGATGTTGATTTCCGGGTTGAAGTTGGTAGCAAAGGCTTTGCCGTGGTTACCGGCGTTGCAGTCGACAATGTCGAGGTAGTCCATCCGGTCGAAATGGTGTTTGTTGGCATAGGCCGTAAACACCTGCGTGGCGCCGGGGTCGAAGCCGCAGCCCAGCAGGGCCATCAGACCGGCCTGCTCGAAGCGTTCTTTATAGGCCCATTGCCAGCTGTACTCGAACTTGGCTACATCTTTAGGTTCGTAATTGGCGGTATCCATGTAATGCACACCGGCTTCCAGACAGGCGTCCATGATGGGCAGATCCTGGTAGGGGAGAGCTACATTGATGACCAGTTTTGGGTCGAACGACCGGATCAGCGCCACCATCTCGGCCACCACATCGGCGTCGACCTGCGCGGTCTGAATCGTAACGCCGTGCATCTCCTGAATTTCAGCCGCAATGCGGTCACATTTTGCCTTGGTGCGGCTGGCCAGCATAATGTTCGTAAATACGTTGCTGTTCATAGCGCATTTGTGCGCTACCACACTGCCAACGCCACCGGCTCCAATAATGAGCACGTTTGCCATGTATCGTCTATAGTTTACGTTTTGGCCGCAAAGATAGTAAGCCAGCCTCGGACTTGGTCAGTAAGGGATATCTTCGCTGATGAACAAATAGTTACCTTAAACAAATTATTACTATATTTGTTTTATAGGAAATATGCAGTCTTAAATCGCTCTCGTTATGAAATTTATCTCCTCAGCTGGATCATTTGAACTCTCAATTCTGGGTTACGGTAAAAAGGCAACCAACTGGCGGGAGCGAAACCGGTTGCAGTGTCGGGTATCGACGTTGCTGGGTCAGCAGGCCGATACGCAGTCGGCGCCGTTGCAGACCTGGGAAGTTGGCCGGTTGCTGAACGGCCTTCGAGCGCTCTGGAACAAGGCCGCGAGCCACATTGACGTTTCGTTTCCGGAGCCAGGCCTGAGTGTTGAGGCCACGGCGCTCCCGAACGATAGCTACCGATTACAGATTCAGCTGGACCACGCGCTGACCCCGGCCTGGCATACATATCCCGGCTTTCCGGTCAAGATCAATCTGCTGCTGAACCGCAGGCAGCTGCAGGAAGCTATCCAGGACCTGTCGGGTCAGGTCGCGGCCTATCCGGAGCGGTAGCCGGTCGTTTCTTTCGTGCGTTTGCGAGGTGCCAGACCCTAGCCGGGTTTGCGTATCTAAACGCATAGTGGTACCTTTCAGACGTATATACGTGTTCTGCACAACCTGGTAGGTACTACGTCAGGCTACAGCTCTAACCCCATGCTTCTAATCGGCCAGCGCAGTTTCTTCGAACTGAACATTTTAGACTACGAAAACGCCCCTGACAGCCCTTCGTCGGCCGATCGGAACCTGCTTTGGGTGGCGCTTCGGTCTGGCTGGCAGCATCATCAGTCTACCTCTACCGCTGCTATACTGTATACCTACGAAATCAGTACCCTGCTCGACTGGCTGCGGCAGCTGCACGCCACCGGTCGTTCGCAGGGACGACTGGTCTTTACCGAGCCATGCCTCAGCCTCGAATGTATTTCGGCCGACTCCGACGAGTTTCTCCTGCAAATCAAACTGGCCTTCGAAATAGCCCCTGATTGGCACGACGACCCACTTTCTCCGTTTTGGCTGCCCGTTGTCGTGACCAGACATAAGCTCGCCGAAGCCATTGGTCAGCTGTCGGACCAGTTCCTCAATTTTCCGGTAAGGCGTTAAGGTTACCGCTTGGTAACATCAACTTGTTTATACATATTTGTACCCAGACTATGGCTTGGGTAGAGTTAGTAGCACCCTCCCGATTGTACGAGTCGATAAACACCTAATTAAAACATAACTGATTAACAAGTATGAAAGTCGTCAAGCGCAGAAACCGCCAGATGACCATGGAACGTATTTTGCGTGCTATGGGGGATGTAATGGCCGAACGAGGTACTGAGAAAGCAGGTATTAACGCTGTTGCCGAGCGTGCCGGTGTTAATAAGGTGCTGATCTACCGTTATTTCGGCGGCTGGAACGGTCTGCTGGAAGCATATGTGCAGCGAGGATTCTTCCTGTCGATGTTCAATGATAAGTTCCTGGAGTCTGTTCCCGACAATCTGCCCGCCGAAAACCGGAGTAAAGTATGGTCTGAGTATACCATCCAGTTTCTGCGGGAGTTCCGGGCGCGCAAGCCGTCGCAGGAGCTTATACGCTGGGAGATGACCCACGGCGAAACCGAACTGGCCCGCCGGCTGGCCGAATACCGGGATCGGTCGTATAAAAACCTGGTTGACAAACTGGCTCCCTACACCGATTTCGACCCGATTGCCATTACCAGCCTGATGGTTTCGGCCGTTACGTACATGGTACTGACCAGCGCGCAGCGCGATCACATCGTCGATATCGATCTCCGTACCGAAGCTGGCTGGGAACGCATCGAAACGGCCATCCGCCGGATTTATTCAAGCCTGAACATTGCTCTCGACCGCGAAAACGCCAAGAAAGCCGAGATTAAATAGACAATCTGATAGTCGGGTTGCGGTGTACCGGAGTTTGTTCAATACCCGTAACCCGACTACCAGGACCCACTTACTGGTTCATTAACTCCTCGATCTCGTCAGCAACGACCGGAATGTTAGCCATCAGGTCGATATTGCCCGACTCGGTCAGAATCACGTTATTCTCCAGCCGAATCCCGATTTTCTCATCGCGGATATAAATGCCGGGCTCAACGGTAAATACCATGCCGGGTTCCATCTTCCGGTACTTGTTCCCTACGTCGTGTACGTCGAGCCCCAGGAAGTGGGAAGTGCCGTGCATGAAATACTTCTTGTACAAAGGGGCATCAGGATCCTGTTTTTCTACGGCCGCCCGGTCCAGCAGGCCCAGTCCAATCAGTTCCGACTCCATCACCTTACCTACTTCGCGGTGGTAATCGTCCCAGAGGTTACCGGGGCGCAGCATCTGTTTGGCTTCGTTCATCACCCGCAGTACCGCATCGTAAACGGCCCGCTGGCGTTCGGTGAAGCGGCCATTTACCGGTACCGTACGTGTCATGTCGGCATTGTAGTTGGCATACTCAGCGCCCAGGTCGAGCAAGACCAGGTCGCCATCCTGACACTGCTGGCTGTTGTCGATGTAATGCAGTACGCAGGCGTTGGCTCCCGACGCGATAATGGGTGAATAAGCCGCTCCCCGGGAGCGATTGCGCAGGAACTCGTGCATCATCTCGGCCTCAATCTCGTACTCCCAGACCCCGGGTTTGATGAAGCCCAGTAAGCGCCGGAACATTTTTTCCGTCGTGTCGATCGCCGTCTGCAGAAGCTGCACCTCCTGCGGTTGTTTGATTGCCCGGAGGTAATGCATCAGCGGAGCCAGCCGTTCCAGATGATGCAACGGGTACATCTGCCGAAACTGGTCGATGTAGCGGGCATCGCGGGTCTGTACGTCTACCGTGGCGCGGGTATGCTCGTTGGTGTTGAGGTAGATGTGTTCCGCTTCGAACACCATCTGGCCAAATATCTGCTCAAACTGATTGTTCCAGTAGATACGTGACTGCGGAATGCCGGTGAGCTGTTCGGCTTCCGCTTTAGTGAGTTTATGGCCTTCCCAGATCTCGATGAGTTCGCTGGTTTCGCGCAGGAACAGCGCTTCGCGGAATTTCGGATCGGGATGATCCGGAAACAGAACCAGCCGCGTTTCTTCCTGATCAACGCCGGAGAGATAGAACAGGTCGTTGTTCTGCCGGAACGCCATCGTGCCATCGGCATTGGTAGGCAGTATATCGTTGGCATTGAGTACGACCAACGATCTGGGCTTCAGGCGGGTGGCCAGCCGCTGCCGATTTTTAATGAAAAGAGATGAATCGAGGGGTAAGTAGCGCATTAGGCTCAACGAATTTGATGGTGGTAGCCGGCATTGTGACGTTTACTAAATCGCCGGTCTGCTGTGCGGCAAATGTAGTAAATGGTCGCGCTGATTAATTGAAAAGCGTGCATATTTGGCCGTTCATGTAACCCCACCACATATGTCTTTTTCCTCTACACTGATCCGGTTTTCGGTATTGACCATTACGCTTCTTACCCTGTCTGTGGCGGCTCTGGCGCAGACGTCGTACGATATAGCTCCCGGCGAGCCGGCCGTATTCAACGGCGTCGAGTACGGCATCGAAGTGCTGAACGAACGAGCCCAGGACGTCAAAACCGAAGAATATAACCGCTACGAACTGGGGCTGTACGTAACCAACAAAAGCGGCTGTGCCAAGCTGATCTTCCCGCGGCAGACCCTGTTTGGTACCGAAAGTAACCCGAACCTCCTGGCCAGTTTCGATTGTCTGAATGCAACCGGCAAGCGGATGACCAGCAAAGGCGGGAGTCTGCTGGCCCGGCCCTTTGTGGTGCCCTACCGCGAAACCGTAAAAGGAGCCGACGGTAAAGATGTCGTTAAAACTACCAACGTGCAGGCCGGTTATATTCTTCGCAACGGCGAGAGCGTCAGTGATCGGATCATTGTGATCGTACCGGCGGGTGAGAAGCCCCGGATGCGGGTACGGGTTCGGGAAATTATCGACAATTTCTGAACAATTCCGGTCTGGAGTGGCTATTTTAGCATGATGAATCATGTTGTACGGAGATGCCTGAGGCTTTTATGGCTGTTGCCTGGCCTGGCATGGGGCCAGCCGGAACCGGCGAACACAAACTACTGGATCCTGCTGGAGGGTAAAGACATCACAGCTCCGCCCGCTTTATCGCCCGCAGCGCTGGCCCGACGGCAACTTCAGCAACTTCCCATCGACGATACGGATCGCCCGGTGTCATCGGCTTATCTGCATCAGCTCCAGCAAACCGGTATCCGGCCCCTGCGCCAGTCGCGCTGGCTCAACGCGGTATCGGCCCGGTTAACGTTCGAACAGCGTCGCCAAGTGCTGGCGCTGCCGTTCGTTAAAGCCATACAGCCTATCGATCCGGCTTTGATTATCACCGCTACGGAGCCTGTCTCCAAACCGCAGCTCGCACCGGTCATGACCCAGATTCAGGCACCTGATTTTGCGAGGGCAGGCTTAACGGGGCGATTCGTGACTATCGGGGTGATCGACGCGGGCTTTTTCGGAGCCGATTCGGCCAACGCGCTCAAACACGTGTTTACCCGGCAGGGTGTTCGGCAGGTTCGCGATTATGTGCATCCGAACCGGCCGCAAACCAATCTGCTCCGAACGCTGGAGTCCATGTCTGACTTTCATGGTACCGAGGTGCTGGCTGCCATTGCCGGTACTGATCCCACCGAAAATATTCAGTATGGTCTGGCTACCGATGCCACCTTCTACTTGGCCCGTACTGACCAGGGAAACCGCGAATACAGGGGCGAAGAAGACAACTGGGTGGCCGCTATGGAGTGGATGGACAGCCTGGGCGTGCGGCTCATCAACACCTCGCTGGGGTACGCCAAAGGTATGAGTAACCCCAAGGAAAATTACGAGCCCAAGCAGATGGATGGCCACACGAGCCTGATCAGCCGGGCCGCCCAGATTGCCGCCGATAAGAAAGGAATTCTGATCGTAGTTTCGGCCGGTAACGAAGGTGATGACCGTTCGTGGCGAATTATCAGCACGCCGGCCGATGCGCAGGGTGTGCTGGCCATCGGCGCCACTAACGCCAAACTCTGGAACCGCATCGGCTACAGCAGCATCGGCCCCGAGAGTTTACCCTACCTGAAGCCCAACGTATCGTGTTTCTCGCTCTATGGCACCTCGCTGTCGGCACCTGTGATTACGGGTTTTGCCGCCTGTCTGATGCAGGCCAATCCGAAGCTTACCAATAAACAGGTGATGGAGATCATCGAGAAGTCATCGCATTTGTACCCGTACGGCAATAACTACGTTGGCTACGGCGTACCCCAGGCGTCGCGGGCGCTGGCGCTCGTTAAAAACCAGTCCCTGCCGTCAACCGCCCGCTCCATCAAAGCCTCGGGTAAGTCGCTGACGCTGGATGTTAACACGACTGAACCGGCGGTATCGGTCTTTCATAAGAAAGATGCCACTCATGTACTGCAACAGGAAGCGGCTAAGGTTAGCAGCGGCAAGCTGACCCTTAAACGCAGTAGTGGTGAAAAACAAACCACTGTCGACCTGATCCGGGAAGTAATCGAGGTCGTCTGGGAATAAACGTCATCAACGGGCTTCGTCCATGAAAGGAATCTACTGCGTTCTGCTGTTAACGCTCTCCAATGTATTCATGACCCTGGCCTGGTATGGCCACCTTCAACTCAAGCAATATCCGATGCTGGCCAAGCTGTCGCTGTTCGGTATCATTATGCTGAGCTGGGGACTCGCTTTCTTCGAGTACATTTTTCAGGTACCCGCCAACCGGATCGGTTCCAATGAAATGGGCGGGCCTTTCTCCCTGTTCGAGCTGAAAACCATTCAGGAAGCCGTATCGCTGATCGTGTTTACGATCATTACGGTATACTTTTTCAAAACCGACAAGCTGGCCTGGAATCACCTGGTTGGATTCGCCTTCATTGTGCTGGCCGTATTTTTTATCTTCAAGAAATGGTAAGTCGGGGCTGGCGGCTCAGAGGTACTTATCGGCCTTGAGGTAATTGGTCACGTAATCGGTAATGCCATCTTCCAGCGAGGTGAAAGGGCGTTCGTAGCCGATGGAGCGGATTTTGGCCATGTTGGCCTGGGTATAATACTGATATTTATCGCGGATATCGGCCGGGGTATCCACAAAATCGATCTTGGGTTCGAGGCCCAAGGCCCGGAAGGTGTTGACCGCCAGATCGCGGAACGTGCGGGCTTTGCCACTGCCCAGGTTGTAGATACCTGAGTTGCGCCGGTGGTGCATCAGGAAGGAGCAAACATCCACCACATCTTTCACATAAACGAAGTCGCGCATCTGCTCGCCGTCGGCAAAGTCAGGGTTGTGCGACCGGAATAGCTTCATGTGGCCCGACTGGCAAATCTGGCGGTAGGCGTGAAAGATAACCGAGGCCATCCGGTCTTTGTGGTACTCGTTGGGTCCGTATACGTTAAAAAACTTCAGGCCGGCCCAGAAAAACGGCTTTCGTTCCTGTTCCAGCGCCCAGTTGTCGAACTCGTTTTTCGAGTCGCCGTACGGATTGAGCGGCTTGAGTTGCGGAATCAGGGATTCGTTATCATCGTAGCCCAACTCCCCTAAACCATAGGTAGCCGCCGACGAAGCATAGACGAGCGGAATCTGATACTGGATGCAGCGGTGCCAGATCTGTTTGGAATATTCTACGTTGAGGTGCTCAAATATCTGCCGGTCAAACTCGGTCGTATCGGTGCGGGCGCCTATGTGAAAGATGAATTCAACCTCGTGATAATTCTGGTCGAGCCAATCAAAAAAGACCTCCCGATCTACCCGTTCCTGAATACGTTTATTGGCGAGGTTTGGCGCTTTACGGGGGTTGGAAAAGTCATCTACGGCGATGATAAAATTGAAATTTTCCTGATTTAGTTTGTCAATCAAACAGCTCCCTATAAAACCAGCGGCCCCCGTAACAATAATCATAAATGTATGTCCGTAAACGTGTTCGTATCGATAAGTCGATAATAATCAGGATAAACAAGGCAAAGTAGGGTGTAAAGATACTGGTTTTAGGCCGAAGAAAGGAATAGCGTTTTTGATGATAAAATTGTATTTATTGAAGTTGATGCTACCCGCATGGTACTGCCGGGTACTGACTCTGTGGATTGACCCCCGGCTTTTATAGCGGCTCATCAATGCGTATCTTTGTGCACTTTTTTTCACCGGCGTTTCTGGCAACCGCCTTATCTAAACCAGAAAAATGGTCTATATAAACAGAATTGAACATTTCAATGCCGCCCATCGGCTGTACAACCCGGCCTGGTCGGAAGAGCGCAACAAAGAGGTGTTTGGCCCCTGCGCGAATATGAACTGGCATGGGCATAATTTTGAGCTGATTGTCACGGTAAAAGGAGAGCCCAATCCGGATACGGGTTTCGTGATCGATCTGAAAGTCCTCGGCGATATCATCAAGCGGGAGGTGATCGAGAAAGTGGACCACAAAAACCTGAACCTTGATGTCGATTTCATGCAGGGAAAAATGGCCAGCTGCGAAATTTTTGTCATGGAGATCTGGAAAATTCTCGAGCGCGCGCTGGCGCCCGTTACCGAAGCCCATCTGCACCAGCTGCGTCTCTACGAAACACCCAAAAACTTCGTTGATTACTTTGGCGAATAGCCTTTATCATCAGGCAATGCCTGTCTCCATCTGACTGTCAAAAACCACCGATGACGTATTACCTGATAGCCGGCGAACGGTCGGGCGACCTGCACGGAGCGAACCTGATCCGGGCCATCCGGCAGTATGATCCGGAAGCCCGTTGCCGCGGCTATGGGGGTGAACAGATGGAAGCCGCCGGGGCCGTGCTGGTCCGGCATTACCGCGAGATGGCGTTTATGGGCTTTCTGGAGGTGGCCAAAAATCTGGGCACGATCCGGCGCATCATGCGTGAGTGTGAGGCAGACCTGCTCGCCAACCGGCCCGATGTGCTGATTCTGATTGATTACGGCGGATTCAACCTGCGCATGGCCCATTTCGCCAAACGCCACGGCATTCGGGTGTTCTATTACATATCGCCCAAGGTATGGGCCTGGAATCCACGCCGGGCGCTCAAGATCAAAGCCAGTGTTGATCGGTTGTTTACCATTTTTCCCTTCGAGACCGAGTTTTTTGCCCAGTATGATTACGAGGTCGAGTACGTGGGTAACCCATTGCTCGACGCGCTCCGAGCGTTCCGGCCCGATCCGACGTTTGCCGGCAGGCTGGCGCTCGACGGGCGGCCCGTAGTGGCGCTGTTGCCCGGTAGCCGGCGGCAGGAAATCAAAGGGATGTTACCGGTTATGCTGGCGGCAACCCGGTCGTTTACGGACTATCAGTTCGTGGTCGGAACGGTCAGCAACCTGCCCGACGATCTGTATAATACATACATGGCCGACTACCCGGCCGTACTGCGGGTGAGCGATGCGGCCTACGACCTGCTGCATCTGGCGTCGGCTGCACTCGTTACGTCCGGTACGGCCACGCTCGAAACCGCCCTGCTCAACGTACCCGAAGTGGTGCTCTACAAAACGCCACGCTGGTGGTACGAGATCGGCAAGCGTATTCTGGCGGTGCCGTTTCTGTCGCTGGTAAATCTGATTGCCGGTCGGGAAGTAGTTCGGGAGTTGATTCACGACTGCACACCGGAGCGGGTCACGGCCGAGTTGCGGGCTATTTTGCCGGGCGGCAACCGGCGGGAGGAAGTCCTGACGGGATACGCTGAGGTAGCGCAGAAAATGGGCGAGCCCGGTGGGTCGGAGCGGGCGGGCAAACGCATGGTCGAGCTGATGCGCTAGTTCTTTTCGATGATGCCCGTACGCTCCCAGTTGCGGAGCCAGTCTTTCTTGACGCCCTGAACCTGCGAAAAAAACTGGTAAAACGGCAGCATATCGCGTTCGTAATCGCCGGTCACGTAGAGCGGTTCGCTGAGCAGAACGAGCTTGCGGGGCCAGTCGAAGCCAACCAGAATAAGCGGAACCCCGGCCTTGAGCGCAATGTAGTAGAAGCCGGTCTTGAGCCGCGAAACGTTACTTCGGGTTCCTTCCGGCGCAATGCAGATGTGAAGTTCGTCGCTTTCCCGGAAGAGACTGGCGGTGGCGTCGACCATATTGTTCGACTTGTCTCGGTAAACGGGTTTGCCACCCAGCGCCCGGAACAGCCACCCGGCATACCAGGTAAACAGCGAGCTTTTGGCCAGATACTGAATCCAGATGTGAATGGTGGGCCGAATACCAAGGCCAATCGGGAAATCCCAGTTAGTCGAATGAGGGGCTACTACCCAGATCCCTTTCGGCACTGTTGGAACCGGCCCGACAATACGCCAGCCCCATATTTTAAATAACCAACGGGCTAGTGCGCCAAGCATAATAAAAAGACGTGAACAGCTAGTCGTGAACAGATACGGGTATACACTCAACCGAAGCTGAAGAGCCTGACCAATACCTGTTCACGACTAGTTGAACTAGTACTTCCGGTCTTTGCGCTCTAACCAACGGCCGGTCATGAAAGAAGCCGCCAGCAGAACAACGTAGAACAGAATAGTTAGTGGGGTTGAAAGATCCATGTCTGTATTCAGTTGAATTCGGGTGCAAAAGTACAAGAGCCAGCGGTTTAAACCTAAAGGCTCGATCTACCTTTTGGGGTAACTGCTTATAAAACGCCTTTGGTGCTGGGCAGGTTGTCCAGCTCCTTACTATCGCGCCGAACCGCCATTTTGATGGCTTTGGCAAAGGCTTTGAAAATAGCCTCGATTTTATGGTGCTCGTTATCGCCTTCTACCTTTACGTTGAGGTTACACAGGGCCGTATCGGAGAACGACTTGAAGAAATGGAAAAACATTTCGGTTGGCATGTCCCCAATTTTTTCGCGTTTGAAGTCGGCATCCCAAACCAGCCAGGGTCGCCCCGAAAAATCAATGGCCACCTGAGCCAGCGCTTCGTCCATGGGGAGCAGAAAGCCGTAGCGGCTAATGCCGCGCTTGTCGCCGAGGGCGCGCCGGTAGGCTTCGCCGAGGGCCAGCGCGGTGTCTTCTATCGTGTGGTGCTCATCAATGTGCAGATCGCCTTGCACCCGTATGGTCAGATCGGCTCCGGAATGTTTGGCAACCTGATCGAGCATGTGGTCGAAGAAGCCAAGGCCCGTCTGAATATCGGCCCGGCCGCGCCCGTCGAGGTTCAACTCGACGCTGATCTGGGTCTCTTTCGTATTTCGGGCAACGGTGGCCGTGCGGTTGGGCATTCGCAGGAACGCGTAGATTTCGTCCCAGTCGCCCGTTTTGAGCGCTATCCGCTCCTGCATAGCCTCCGTCAAACCGGTAACATCGGCCATCTGGACGGTATCGAGGCCACCCGGCGGCAGAAACAGGATGGCCTGCGCCCCCAGGTTGACCGCCAGCTGCACGTCGGTAAGGCGGTCGCCAATGACGTAGCTATTAGCGAGATCGTACGAGCCGTCCATGTATTCGGTCAGCATGCCGGTACCGGGTTTACGGGTAGGGGCGTTATCCCGGGGGAAATGGCGATCGATATGGACGCCCGAAAAGTGGATGTTCTCACCGGCGAAGGTGTTCATCATCTTGGTATGGGCGGGCCAGAAGGTATCTTCCGGAAAGGCGTCGGTACCAAGCCCATCCTGGTTGGTAACCATCACCAGTTTGTAGTCGGTGTCTTCGGCAATCCGGCGCAGGGCCGATAGCACTTTGGGTATGTAATCGAGCTTGGCGAGCGAGTCGACTTGCTGGTCGGGCTGGGGTTCTACGATGAGAGTACCGTCGCGATCAATGAAAAGAATTTTCTGCATGGTAGGCGCAAATGAGCGGACAAAGATACGCCCCCATCGGATTGCAAGTGAAATTATGCTATTTTTGCCCTGTAGTTCTTTATAGCTGTACACCTCTCTTTATTAGCCAGAAAAAGTACCCGTTGTTATCTGTAGTAAGCTGCCTTATTGGTTTATCCATACGAAAGAAATAGAGACCTGCTCCGCAAAAGAAGCCAGACGAAAGACAACCCGTACACATCCTAACAGCTCGATTACAGTAATAAGAACATCAGACGTTGCCTTTTTTTACAGTTCGTACATTTCGATAAACTACGGTTAACTTATGCCTGCACAATCTGGACTAACCCGAATCGGGGTTTTTTATGATGGTAATTATTTTTTACACGTAAGCAACTACTACAACTACTCCCACGAACGACGCAGTCGCATCAGTATTTCCGGACTTCATGCCTTTATCCGACGCCAGGTAGCTGAAGAAGAAGGGGTTAACGAACGGCTTTGCCAGATTGTCGATGCTCACTATTTCCGGGGGCGGCTCAACGCACACGAAGCCAACCAGCGCGGTAATCAGCTTTTTTACGATCGCCTGTTCGACGATATCCTGATGTCGGAAGGGGTAGTAACGCACTATCTGCCGGTTAAAACCTACCAGGGGTATCGGCAGGAAAAAGGAATCGATGTATGGCTGGCGCTGGAAGCTTTCGAGCTGGCTCAGTACAAAAAATTCGATGTCGTTGTGCTGATCACTTCTGATGGCGATTACGTACCGCTGATTCGTAAACTCAACACGCTCGGCTCGCGGATCATGGTGCTGAGCTGGGATTTTGAGTTCCTGAACGAACAGGGCGAAAAGCAGGTGACCCGCACCTCGCAGGACCTGCTCGAAGAAGTATCCTATCCGGTTGGTATGCACGCGCTGATCGACGACCGCAGTCGCCGGAACGATACCGTTATCCAGAACCTGTTCGTAAAACAGCAGTCCCGGCCCGCCTTCACGGCGGCTACCGCCAATGGCAGTAACTACGACGGCGACTACCTGAACGGGAACGGGTATAACAACGCGTACCAGGTAAATGACGAACCTAACTATAACGTGGCCGACGATGTCGACGACGATCCGGAAGGCCGCAAGATCAGTACGATCCGCAGCCTGAAAACCGGCTATGGTTTTGTGAACTACCCACCCAACAACCTGTTTTTCCACTACACGAGTCTGCTGGATACGGACTTTAACGAACTGCAGGTAGACGATGAAGTGGAGTTCAGTATTGGTCATAACGCCGAGGGCAAAGACATTGCCGTAGATGTCCGGCTGCTTCGGCCGTAAATATGCGTGAAGCGCGGGTAACGATTACCGATGGTTCACCCCTTCAGTGGCAGGCGCTGAAGTGGGCAATGTCACAACCCAGCCCCACTGGTACCTTCGTTGCTTCACTGACCAATAACGGCATTATGTATCCCAATGACCCGTTTCCGAACCGACTGTTTGTTGGGGCGAAACGGGTTATTTCGTTTTCGGAGGCCAGCCAGGAGACGACCATAACCACCGCCGATAGCACAAGGCGTTCTGCGGGTTCCGATGTTTTCGAGGCTCTGTACGAAGCCCATCGGCAACAGGCTTCGTTTCTGGTTGGCTACTTCAGCTACGACCTCAAAAACCAGCTCGAAAAACTGAACAGCCGCCACCCCAATCGGCTGGGTTTCCCGGATGCCTACTTTGTGGAGCCAGCCTGGGTTATCGACATAGGCCAGATCAACGGCTCATTGCAGGAGATAACGGTTCGGGGCGAGGGAGATGCGCGGGCGGTTATGGCGGCTATCCTGGCCTTTCGGACGCCGGCGAGCGAGGTTTTCCGGTCAGATGAACCAGCAGCGCCCGCCATTCAGTGTCGCGTTACGCCCGAAGCTTACCTGAATACTGTTCGGCAGATTCAGCAGCTTATCCGCGATGGGGATGTGTACGAACTTAATTACTGCATTGAGTTCTTTTTGGAAAAGGCCCGGCTGGACCCGCTGCGTACATACCAGGCGCTAACCGAGCGGTCGCCGATGCCGTTCTCGTCGTTTCTCAGGCTTGACAACCGGTATGTGCTGGGAGCCTCGCCCGAACGGTTTCTCAAAAAAACAGGCTCCCGTATTCTGTCACAACCCATCAAAGGCACCATCCGGCGCGGGCAAACGACCGACGAAGATGCCGAGTTGCGGAGCCAGCTTTTTCAGTCGGAAAAAGAGCGGGCCGAAAACCTGATGATTGTCGATCTGGTACGGAACGACCTGGCCCGAAGTGCCGAAACTGGCTCGGTACGAGTAGACGAGTTGTTCGGAATCTATGGCTTCCGGCAGGTGTACCAGATGATCTCAACGGTATCGGCCACGCTACGGAACGATGTGTCATGGGCGGATAGTATCCGCAATGCCTTCCCGATGGGTAGTATGACGGGAGCGCCTAAAATCCGGGCTATGGAACGGATCGATCAGCTGGAGGCCAGTCGGCGGGGCGTATACTCGGGGGCGATCGGCTACATTACCCCCGACGGTGATTTCGACTTCAACGTAGTGATTCGCTCATTACTGTACGATGCCGAGCAGCGGTATGCATCGTTTTCGGTAGGGAGCGCCATTACTTACGACGCTGACCCCGACCAGGAGTGGGCCGAATGTCTGCTCAAAGCCAGCGCTATTCGGGAGGTGCTGGAGCAGACCGCCCTGGCTGGCTGAGCGAGGGCGCTGGCGGTTCAATAATCTTTTGCCAGATCGGTATGGAATTTCTGTCGGAATCGACTCACCAGAGGTAAGTCGCGCGGTCATTTGCTGGTTTACAGGCTCCAGAGGGCGGTATCTGCCGCTTACGAAATAAACTACTATATTTTTAGTTAAAAATCGTTAAGCCTGTAACCAGGGTAAAGATTGTACGCGTAGCTTTACTATTGGTTACACCTTTCCTAAATCCAAACCGTATGAAAAACCTTTTCCTGCTGGCCATACTGTGCCTGCTAATGGGGAAACTCCATGCTCAGTCTCCGGCTCGGTTTACCCTGCAGGGCCGCGCCGTAGATACGTCGGCCGCTCCGCTGGCTTCCTCTACCGTGATGCTGCTCAGCCCCAGGGATTCGTCGCTGGTGAATTTTGGCCGGACCGACGAGAAAGGAGCCTTCTCATTCAAGAACTTGAAGGCAGGTAACTATATCCTGAAAATATCCTTCGTTGGCTACATGCCCTATAATCAGCTGGTGAAACCAGCGGGCGAGGCCCTCGTAGACCTGGGTGCGCTGAAACTCAAACCGATTACCAGAGAGCTGATGGAAGTCGTGGTCAGAACGGCCAAGGCCCCGTTGACCATCAAAGGAGACACGATTGAGTATAATGCCAGTTCGTTCAAGGTGCCGCCGGGCTCGACTGTTGAAGACCTGCTCCGGAAACTACCCGGCGTGCAGGTCGATCAGGACGGCAACATCCGGGCGCAGGGGCAGGAGGTCAAGAAAGTAACCGTAGATGGCAAGAATTTCTTCGGCAACGATCCCAAACTGGCTACCAAGAATCTCCAGGCTGACGCGATTCAGAAAGTGCAGGTGTATAACGACAAAACGGAACAGGCCAAACTGACGGGTGTTGAAGACGGCAAGAAAGAGAAGACCGTTAACCTGGAACTTAAGGAAGAATTTAAGAAAGGCGGATTCGGTAAGCTGACCGCCGGGGCAGGCCCGGCCTCGAACGGCATAAGCCCCCGGGCCGACGCCAAGGGAAACTACAACAAATTCGACGCTAAGCGGCAGTTCTCGGTTATCGGGCTGGGCAACAACACCAACCAGCAGGGGCTGTCCTGGAACGATTATCAGGATTTTAGGGGGAGTAACTCGTTCAACTGGAACGACAACGCTGATTTTGGCTTCAGCAGCGGAGGACGGTTCATATTCTTCGGGGGGGATGAAGACAACGAAAGCCTGAGTATTCCGGTCGATGGCCGGGCGGGGCGGGGCTTTTCCAACAACGTGGCCGGTGGGGCCAACTACAACTACGATACCAAGAAAACCAAACTCAGCACCAGCTACTATTACAGCCAGACCCGTCTGCAACTCGATGCCGAACGAAACCGCCGTAACTTTCTGGAAGACGGTTCGTTCCGGACGGCAGAAACGAGCGGTCAGACTAATTTCAACGCCAACCACCGCGTCAGCCTGCGTTACGAAAAAGCCATCGACTCGCTGAATACCATCATCTTTATCAACAACAGTCGGCTCGGCAACGGGAATGCGGGCCTGTTCAGATTACAGGAACAATTCCGGGTCAACGGGACATCGGGGCCCGAGCTAGTATCGACCCGCAACCGTACCAACAACCGAACGATAGCGGCCACATTCGGGTCGGCCAATACGCTCCTGTACCGGCTCAAGTTCAAAAAGAAAGGGCGCAGCTTTGCCGCCAGCGCTACCTACCAGATCAATACTAGCGACGGCACCCTGAACCTGGACGCGACGAATGAGTTTTTTCAGGCCACCAGCGTCAACGAACAGCTGCGCCGGATTCGGCAGGATCAGGAAACCACCAGTTTGCGCAGCGAATACAAAGCCAGTCTGCTGTTTATCGAACCATTTGCGAAGAAGTTCTTCTGGGAGTCGTTCTACAACTTCAGCCTCCGCTATGATGAAGTAGACCGGAACGTGCTCGATGTGGCCGATGTGGGCAACAGTCGTAACGATTCGCTGAGCCGCTACTACAGAAACAATTACATCTACAACCGACTGGGCAGCAGCGTCCGCTATTCGTACAAGGGACTGAATCTGGCGGTGGGGCTGGCCGGGCAGCAGTTTACGATCGATGGTCGGTTTGCGGTTGATCAGACCTCGTCGGCATTCCGGTTCATTCGCCGGACGTTCACGACCGTTGTGCCGAACGTCTCGCTGAACTACGATATGAAAAACAACCGGTACGTCTACGGCGGGTATGACCTGAACGTACGCATACCTTCGTCGCGGGATTTGCAGCCGTTTCCCAATAACGCCAATCCGTTATTCATCACCGAGGGTAATCCGAACCTGCTGCCCGAACTCCAGCACGGTGTGAATGTGGGCTTCAGCTATTTCAACCCCGGTAACTTCACCAATTTTTTCGCCAACCTCTACGGCAATTACTACGTCAACCAGATCGTATACAGCCAGCTTGTTGACCGGCAAACGCTCGTTACCCGCAGCTTTCCGGAAAACCTGACCGGCGGGCGTACCATCGGGTCATACCTGGACTACGGCTTTCCCATCAAAAAAACCAAAGCTACACTGCGGCTCAACACCCAGCTCAACTTTGGGCGCAACCTGACCAATATCGATAGAGTTACCAATGAGACCTACAACCAAAGCTACAATATAGGAACCCGGCTCGACCTGACACCGGTTGAGTGGCTGACGTTCTACGGTAACGCGAACGTAGGTATCGCCCAAACCCGATATTCGATCAATACGGGCCAGAATCAGACCATTATCACCAACAACTTCGGGGGCGATCTTAACCTGAAGCTACCGGCCGGTATCTACCTGACATCGGCGCTGAACTACCGGGTCTATAAAAATGAACGTTTCGGTTTTGATCAGCGGGTGCCGCTCCTGAACGTATCAGCTTATCACATCCTGGGCAAGGCGAAAAAAGCCGAAGTCCGGCTATCAGCGGTCGACCTGCTGAATCGGAATCTCAACGTGTCGCAGTATGCCGGCCAGAACTTCGTTTCGGAAGAGCGGGTGCAGACGCTGGCCCGGTATTTTCTGCTTAGCTTTACCTATAACATGCGTGGCGTTCAGGCCAAGATGCGCCGGGAAAACTTTTAATGGAGAAACCAACCCGTCTGATACACTCAAATTAGCCAGTTATGAACCGGTTCATTCTTATTCTCTGCGGTATACTGACGACTACGCTATCGCTGGCGCAGCAAACCGAAGGCGTGGTAACGTACCAGCGCAAAACCTACTGGAGCAAGATTATAGCCCGGATGACCTTTCTGAGCCAGGAACAGAAAGACCGGGCGGCTCAGACCTGGAAAAACGACGACGAATCGAAAGAAAAAATGAAGCTGTCGTTCAACGCCAATGAGAGTCTCTATACCTACGCCAGCGAGCAGGGCGAAACTGAAGACGGCCAGTATTCGTGGCGTAATGCCGATCTGGTGCTGTACCGAAACTTCGACAAAGACAAAAAAATCGATGTGATGGAGATGCTGGGTAAAACCTACATCGTTGAAGACTCTCTGCATACACCGACCTGGAAAATCGGTAACCAGATCAAGGAAGTGGCAGGCTACATCTGTATGCGGGCCGATACGGAAGATCCCATCAAGAAGCAGAAGATAACGGCCTGGTTTGCGCAGGATATTCCGGTACCGGCCGGTCCGGAGCGGTACAGTGGCCTGCCCGGAGTCATTCTGGAGCTGAACCTGAACGAGGGAGATGTTATCATCGAAGCAACCGGCGTGGCCTTCCGTAAACTCACCCCCGATGATCTGAAGCTACCCAAGCTGAAAGGGAAAAAGCTGAGCGATTCGGCCTACGACGCCCTGATTTCGCAGCATATCGCGGAGAGCATGACCGCTCATCGCAACCCGTTCTGGACCATTCGCTACTGATCGGCCAAGGGCGTAACCTGAATGTTTTTCTGCTCAATGCGCGACAGCTCGGGAAGCTGTCGCGCCTGGTAGCGCTGGTCATAGGTGCCCACCGAGGTCGTATCTTTTTCGTCGCCCCTGTAGTTGATATAATCCTGAAACCGGATACCACCGACCGTTTTCGGATTGATGGCTTTGCGGAAGCGGGGTCCTCCTTCGCTGTAGGCCAGGTAATCCATGGTGTGAGTTTGCTGGTTGAACCAGTAAAAGAATGTGTCCCGGTAATCGTCGCCACCGCCTTCGGCCCGAAACCGCACCCGTACTTTATCATAAGTCTGCCCGTCAATCTGGCTTTGGCCGGCATAATCGGCCAGTACGGCCGGGTCGCTCAGTTTGTGCGGCAGCAGCACAAAATAGGCTACTGAGTTCACCGCGCGGCTGTATTTACCGATCTGGGCGGTATCGAGCGGCTGAGTCTGGTTGTTGCGGGTGCGGGTAAACGAATCGTTGGTAAGCACTTCGCGAATGGCTGCGCCGGCCGAGTCCCGATAGCTGCGTTCGTACCGAAAACGGCCATTTTGTTGTTCCAGCACGAGGTGAAACTGCCTGAAGTCGAACGAGATTCGCTTATTCTGGTACGCATCGCCACCGTGGGCCGCAATCGCCTGATCGATCAGGTTTTGAGCGTCGTTCTGCGGTTGGCAGGCGGCTGCGATGAAGAGCAGAGAGCAGGCGGTAAGGAAAAGACGGAGCATAGGATACAGAGTGGAGGAGACACAAACCTACAAAAAGTGCCGATCGATACGAAGGTTGTCTGTGCCAGCCTCGGTCAGCTGTTGGTAAACGGTAGTCATGGTTCTGATAGCCCGGTGCAGATCTTCCGTCTGAGTCCGCCAGTTGACGAAAGCTGCTCGCAGGCAGCTTACTCCATTATATACCGTCGGGGTGAGATATACCTGGCCTTCAGCGTTCAAGGCTGTCTGAAACGTGGCCAGCCAGGTCGCGTCGGTTCTATGGTGCCGCAACGAAAAACACACTACATTAACCCTAACAGGAGCTTCTAGCTGGAGAAAACCGCTTTTGGCAATCAGTTGACCAAATTCTGTCGCCAGGGCCACCGACCGCTCCACGATAACGCGGAAGCCCGTTCGGCCATACCCTATGAGCGACAGCCAAACAGGTAAGGCTCTGAGTCGGCGGCTGTTTTCGGGACCCATATTGAGGTAACTAAAATTAGTCATAGGATCGCCCAGATAGGGGGCGTTGGTATTCTGAAACGTCTGAACCTGCAGAACGGCGTAAACTGATCGCACTAGCCAGACAGCGCTGTCGTAGGGTACATTGAGCCACTTATGGTTGTCGATGGCAATGCTGTCGGCCCATTCCCAACCCGCCAGCCGGGGCGCCAGGGAGGGGACGAGGGCCACAAAACCACCAAACGCAGCATCGACGTGCAGCCAGAAACCAAATTGCTTTTTTAACGCCACCAGCGCAGTCAGATCGTCAAAGTCGACGGTATTAACTGTGCCGCCACTAGCCATCACAATCACGGGCTGGCCGGGTTGCTGGTTCAGCAGTTCGGTCAGGTGGGTTATATCGATAGCTTCCCGGTCGGGTAGGCTGCGTACGTTTTCAAGCGATGTACTGCCCAACCCCAGCATTGCCAGTGACTTGATAGCCGACGAGTGGGGCACGGCAGCCAGCACCCGGATCTGACCGGGCCTGACACCCTCCCGCGCCACATCGCACCCAAGTTGCTGCCCCGCCCACTGCCGGGCCACAGCCAGCCCCGTAAAATTTGCCATAGTTGCCCCCGTCACGAAACCACCCATGAAATCGTCAGGCAGGTTCAGGAGCTGGCGGAAAAGTGCCAGCGATTGCGCTTCTATGTTTGCTGATAGATCACCTGGACCGGTCAGGCCCTTCGGATTTTGGTCGAAAACAGTGGTGAGCCAGTCGCCTACGATGCTGGTGGGGGTAGTGCCGCCTGTGACGAAGCCCCAATAGCGTGGCCCCGCCGACCCCACCAACAGATTCCGAAACTGAGCGTCGAACTCGGCCAGCGCAGCCAGGCCACCTATGCCGATTTCAGGAAGCTGAGCGGGCTGTAGCTGCGGATCGGGACGAGACGTGGGTAGTTCGGGTAAATCTGCCAGAAACTGGCCACAATAGGCACGGGCCGCATCGAGTAACTGATCAAGTGAATCGTGTTCGGGCAAGTAAGGAGTAGATGGCATAGTGAGTCATTTACTATCGGCTAGATATCGACTGCAAAGGTTGGGTTAGATTGATGAAAAAAACAGTAGCAATTTTGTGAAAAATAACCAGATCAATTTACCGATGAAGACAGCCTATCGTTACGAGGCTATTGCCAAACAACTGCAACAACAAATCGTTAGTGGTTTGTTGAAACCTGGTGAACGGCTGCCCTCAGTGCGTCAGACCAGTCATACACAAGGGGTCAGTCTGACGACTGTTTTCCGGGCTTACTACGAACTCGAAGCCCGGGGGCTAGTAGTGGCTAGGCCCCAATCAGGTTATTATGTTCGAGAAGTGGTGAATCGCTTCCGACAACCTTCCCAGCTTAGCAAACCCCAGCCTATCGCCATGAACATTACCGTGAGCCAAGCCCTGCGCCAATTGCCCCGAGGCTGGTCTCACCCGAACGTTATAGATATGGCCGTGGCCGTGCCGGGTTTGTCGCTCTTGCCGCAGGCCAAACTCAACAAGTCCCTGCTGACTATCCTGCGCCATTTACCTGATAGCGGTCTGGGCTACGAAACGACGTGTGGTTTTCCCGAATTACGTCGGCAAGTAGCGCAACGATTGACCTGGGCCGACCATGTCCTGACTCCCGATTCGGTGGTGATTACTACGGGCTGTATCGAGGCCATTACGTTAGCCCTGCGCGTCACGACCAAACCCGGCGACATGGTAGCTATCGAGTCGCCCACCTACTATGGCCTATTGCAAGTTATGGAAGGGCTGGGTTTGCGCGCCTTTGAGTTGCCTACTGATACCCAAACCGGTCCTGATCTGGAGGTGCTAAATCAATCATTAGCTACCCAACCCATTCGGGCGGTGGTGCTTACTCCTACATTTAGCAACCCGATCGGATATTGTATGAGCGATGAGCACAAAAAAGCGCTGGTCGATTTATTGGCCTCGTATGATGTGCCGTTGATTGAGGATGACGTATATGGTGAACTGTATGCTGGCTATGCCCGGCCCCGAACTTGCCAGAGTTTCGACCGGGTTGGGCGGGTTTTGCTGTGTGGGTCGGTCTCGAAGGTGCTGGCCCCGGGTTATCGGGTAGGCTGGCTAGTACCCGGCCGCTACCGGGATGAAGTGATCCGGGCGCAATTGATGCAAACCAACAGCCCGGCAACGCTGCCCCAGGCCGCTATCGCCGACTTTATGCAGACGGGTCGTTACGAACGTCATATGCGTCAATTGCGGGTTGTTATTCAGCAGCAGGTGCTGGCATATCGGGCGTTGATTCTGGAGGCATTTCCGGCTAACACACATGTTAGTATGCCTGCTGGTGGGCTGGTGCTGTGGGTGCGTTTACCTGATGATCTGTCTGTTAATCTGTCATCGGTTCTGGCGCAGGCTGTGGCTCAGGGTATTGCGTTTTTCCCGGGTTATCTGTTCTCCACTCAACCGCAGTACGGTCAATGTCTGCGGATCACTTGTGGTCAGCCTCTCACCCAGCTATACATCAATGGCATCCGTAAATTGGGTGAGCTGATCAGCCACATCTGAATAATTAGCCACTAAGCTATCTGTTTAGGCGTTGTATGAATGATTCATCCTCTCACCTTATAAAAAAATAAATAGGAGTTATCCCGGAGTTTGATGGAGTCGGCTGAACAGCGAAACCTGCTGAGTTTGGTGGTGCGAACGACTAACCGATAGATTTTCTTGTATCCAAAAACGTGGCAAAAATTGGCTCTACAGCCGACTAAGGCAAGTAAAAGGCTTGTTATTTTTAGTCGCAGTTCCGTAAGTGTGTACAGCCTTTGTTGGATCGCTTTGACTAACCGTTAGTTGAATAAACCCAGCCGCGCACAGCCTTAGTTCGAGGTAGTGCCGTCAAACAGGAAAGCGGTGCCAGTTTGCACTGACACCGCTTTTCCTGCTGTGATCGGCTTTGTGAGCTTTGTTCATCGCTCACCAGATACAAACTTCGGGATGACTCATGTTTATCTGCAGATGGAATTACTTACATACCCGAAGTTGAGAACTGTACCCGATCAACGGCAAACAGGGGTTTCTGCCCGGCCGATGGGTTTACAAAAATCAGGTACAGCTTATGGGTACCCGCTACCGGCTGGCGGAAGGGCAGGTTTACCGGACCGGTTGTTCCCTGTTTCACATCGGCCTCACCGATCAGCGTACCCGTGGGTGAGTCGAGACGAGCTTCGAGCTTACCACCAGCGGCTCGTTCGTTCGGCGCAAACGCCATCACCGACAGGCTCTGAATATCAGTCATGTCGATATCGTTGAAGGCTACGTAGCTACCCGATTTGGTGCCGAAAGCGGCTGGTCCCTGCTTGGGAATGTCGACCTCGCGGATATCTTTTTTCGTATCGGCAGCGGTGGCTTTGATCTTTGGGCTACGCAGCGCCAGTGTGGTTGTTCCCGTCAGTGGGCCCATGGTACCGTTACCACGGTCGGTATACGAGGCCGTCAGCACATAAGCACCCTCTTTCTTCTGATCGGCGGGTACGTAGTTACCGGCTACTGGCTGCTTGTTGGCTGTTTTCTCATCGGCCAGCGACAGAATATACCGGACCATCTCGGTTGCTTCGCTGTCTTTGAGCTGCGGGTGTGCGCTCATGGCCTGTTCGCCCCATACACCGCCCCCGCCTTTGATGATCTTGTTGGCCAGTTTGCCTTCAATCTGGAACGCCCCTTTGTATTTTTTGGCTACATCGAGGTAAGCCGGTCCGATCGATTTTTTGTCGATGGCATGACAGGCTTTACAGTCGCTCAGTTCGATCAGACGTTTGCCGGTCGAGAAGCTGGTATTGGCCTGGTGACCCTGCGCCAGCATCGTTTTATCGAAACCTTCGAGATAGTCGATTGTCATCGTTACGTCGTCGGCGCTGATGCCTTTCTGCAGTGTACCGTCTTCTTTATCGACCACTTTGACGGCGTATTTGACCGGCTTGTTGGGGAAGTAGAACGAGCGGTTTCCTGTTACGGCCAGGTCGACTTTTGGTTCATCGTTCCCAACCCGAATATCCATCGTTTTGGTGGCCACGTTACCAGCGGCATCTGTCACTTTCAGAACGGCCGGATAAACACCCGGTTTAGTAAAGGTTACCGATGGGCTGGCGGTGGTTTGTTTAGGTAGTCCTTTGCCAAACGACCATTCGTACTTCAGCGCGTCGCCGTCATAATCGGTGGTGCCTTTGCTGTCGAACTTTACCGTCAGCGGGGCCGCGCCTACCATTTTGCTGGCAGAGGCTACGACTACCGGTCTGCGGTTCCCGGCGTTGTAGGTGATGCGGCTCAGGCGGGCATCGTCGTTGGCGGCAAACCAGCGCTGGCCATATTCCAGCGTATAGAGGCTACCGTCATTGGCGAACTGCATGTCGATGGTGTGCGAGAATTTGGCGCTGGGCATGAACCGCTCCATTTTCACGAAGTCACCCTCTTTAGTCATAGTAACGGGGTTGATCCAGTCGCGCATCCAGTCGTAGGCGAAGAACTTCCCGTCGTAGTGGCGGGGGAACTTGACGGGGGTTTCCGGATAGTCGTCGTAGTAGTAAACCGGGCCGCCCATGCCGTTACGGCCACCCTTGCCAACAATCTCCCCAAACTCGGGCGACTCGGCATAGGGGTAATAAATAAACGCTTTCTGCGCTGGGGGCAACTCGCGCAAACCGGTGTTATGGGGCGAGTCGTTGATCGGCTTCATCGGGTCGAACAGCGGACCCGACAGGCTGTCTTTGAACGAGTATGCGTTATAGGCGCGGTTGTCGGCTACGAACAACGGCCAGCCGTAGTAGCCCGCCTTACGAGCCTGGTTGATCTCGTCATGACCCCGTGGGCCTTTTTGGGGGCTGTTTTCACCGGCATCAGGTCCTACTTCGCCCCAGTACAGGAAGCCCGTACGCTGGTCAACGGCAATGCGGTAAGGGTTACGGTTACCCATCACGTAAATTTCCGGACGGGCCTTGGGATTGCCTTTCGGAAACAGATTGCCTTCCGGTATGGAGTAGGTACCGTCGGCTTCTGGTTTGATACGCAGGATTTTGCCGCGCAGGTCGTTGGTATTGCTGCTGGTCAGGCGGGCATCCCAGCCGCTCCGGCCCGGCCGCTCGTCGATGGGCGCAAACCCCTGGGAGTTGAAGGGGTTGGTATCGTCGCCGGTCGAGAGGTAAAGGTTACCCGTACGATCCCACGCAATAGAGCCGCCGGTATGGCAGCAGTCGGTGCGTTTGACGGGGACGGTCAGCAGCACCTTTTCGGTGTTCAGCAACAGGGTGTCCCGAACGTCGTCATACACGAACCGGGACAGGTGCTGGGCAGTATCGCCGGGCGCTTCGGCCCGGGCAACGGGCGAGTAGTAAGCATAAATCCACTTGTTCTGTTTGAAGTTCGGGTCGATGTTGATACCCATCAGGCCGTATTCAAACTTGGTATAGACCGGGAAATTGGCCACTACTTTTACCGCCTTGGTTTTCGGGTCCCAGAGCTTCAGCGCGCCTTTGCGTTCGGCAAACAGCACTTTACCGTTGTCCAGCACCGCCAGTTCGGTCGGTTCGTCGAGGCTCGATACGAGTACCTGTTTCTCGAACCGGTTTTCTTCGGGATAGGGCTGGGTTTTGGCCTGGCTGTATTTCAGGCTGGTAGCCATCACGGATTTGAGTCCGCCCAGCAGGTGCTTCAGATAAACCGGGTTGACAAATGTTTCGTCGGGGTGACCAAAGTTGGTGTAAAACGCTTTGCCGCCGTCGTAATCGTGGTACCACGACATGGGGTGGTTATCGCCCATTTTTCCGTCTTTGTACGTTTTCTCATCAATCTTGACGAGCACATTCACGTCGGTGTTGAAGTTCTTGAAGTCATAGAACTCGTCTTTGACTTTCCAGCGGTCAGGGAAGCCAAACATCGACGCGTGGTCCTTATTAACTACATACGCTTCGCCTTCCTGAACGTTCGGATTACCGGGGTGGCTGGCAAACTGCCCGCCCGCCAGCTTGTTGTACCAGGGCCAGCCGTATTCGGTGTCGGTGGCTGCGTGGATGCCTACGTAGCCACCCCCGGCCTGAATGTACCGCTCAAAAGCGGCCTGCTGGGCGTCGTCCAGCACATCGCCGGTGGTGCTGAGCCAGATTACGGCACCGTAGCGTTTCAGGTTGGCATCGGTAAACTGGCTGGCGTCTTCGGTGGTGTCAACCGCAAAGCCGTTTTCCTGACCGAGTTTAACCATAGCGCGTTTACCGGCGGGGATTGAGCCGTGCCGGTAGCCTTTTGTTTTGGAGAAGACCAGCACGCGGTTCAGCGCAATTGGTTTAACGGCTGCGGTTGCTGGTTTGGCCGATGACTGGGCCAGTGCCTGATCGCTCAGACCGGGCAACAGCGCTGCCAGCGCACCCGCCAGCAACCATGAGCGGGAGGGGAGCCATTCATTTTTCATAGAGATATACCTGATTGGGTAACTGGGAACAGTACGACGGAAGCTACGTTCCGGACGGAAAGCCACATTGGCTTATACCAAGAAACAAATGTACCAAAAAGACACTGATCTAGTAAGCTCGTTGGCTAGGTTTTATACCGGTTTTGCCGCTTTTTTGACGAGGGCAACACACTTTATACCGGCCTGTAAACCACTTAGTCTACCTTCCTGAAAGTCATAATTGGCTTGTTGTCCCGCAACAGCGTCAGGGTGCCGTTCGTAACGTTGTAGGTGAGCGACTGGCTGAGTGCTTCGAGGAAGTCGCCCTCGGTCCGGCCGGATTCGTCGAGGCAGGCCATTTTCGTTACGGCCAGCGGTCCAAACTGAATCAGTCGGGTATCGGCCTTGACGCGCCCGCTCAGGCGGTTACAGCCGGTGGTACCCATAACCCGCCCTTCGGTTAGCTGGATTTCCAGCCGTGGCACCTCCTGCCGAGGGCCAGCGGCCTGAACGGGTTTGCCGTTCAGGGTTTTTAACACCCAGATGTCCTGAAGCAGAGCAACCTGCCGGAGCGATACGCCACAGCCCGCGTAATTCTGACCTTTATACGAAATGTTTACCTGGTAATCGTAGCGCTGTCCCGACATAGCGTTGACGCAGCTGTCGGGCCGGAACTGAATGGTGATTGGGTCGGTGCCTGCTTCGGTCTGATACCGGAAACTGCCGTCCGGGTTGGTAGTCATTGGCGGTACGGCTGTCGTCAGACTGTCGCCGGTCAGGGTCGAAAATTGTAGTCGGTTTTTGGATGGATTGATGGTCAGCGACCAGAAGGGCTCTGTGCCAGTTGCAACGAGTTCATGCCCGGCTTTCAGCGCGGAGCTGTAGTCGGCCAGTTGGGGGAGGGGCGTGGTCGAAACCGGCCGGGACGCCTGTCCGGTCGGAGTTAGTGTCGCGCCTAACCGGGTCGACGGCCTGCGGCATGCCGCGCTGATAAGCAACAGAACTAAAACGAGTCTCAGTATCATGACGGAAGTTGAGATAGGCAGAAAACCAACCGGTCTCTACCCGACTAATAATGTCTTTGATGCCTTTTAGGTTTAAAAAGGGGCCAATAGTTTAACGGTCTGAACAGTCGTTGCCTGTGTATCGTTAAGTTAGCTTATTAACACAACGTTATGAAGAGAGGATGGATCATTGCTCTGGGGCTGCTGCTGCTCGGCGTCATTGGCGCTTATGTCTGGTATAGCCGACTGAAAAATAATGCCGAATCGGAAGGGGGCGCGTATGACAACACACTCAAACCACGCCTGGAAGTCAGCACGCTCGATATCACCAATATCGATGACGATGTGATCGACATGACCCTGAAGATGCTGATCGACAACCCGCTGCCGGTAGGGTTCAAGGCCACTGGACTACGGTATACGGTCTACATGGCCAAAACGCCCATTGTCGAAGAAACCTATGCCAAACCCATCGAGGTCGAGTCGGGCGACAGCACGTTTATTACGCTGCCCATGAAGCTGTTGAACAAAAAACTGATGACGGTACTCAAAACTCTGGATGAGAAAGGCATCGACAGTACCACCTACGGGGTTCGGGCCACGTTCGATCTCGATGTGCCCATTCTGGGCGAACGTACGTTCACGCAGAACATCGAGAAGAAGCTGCCTACGTATTACATTCCAACCATCAAAATTGAAGACATAGATTTCGGTAAACTCGGCCTGAAACGAACCGATGTAGCCGCGAAGGTGAACGTTGAAAACCGCAACCGGTTTCCGTATAACTTCACCGACACGCGCTATACGGTATCTATTGATGGAAAGCAGATTGCGGAGGGAGAGCAGCCAGAACCAATTTTGATCAGAAAACAGGCTGTTACACCCGTTGTTTTTCCGGTAACGGTAAAGCCGGGGCAGTCGCTGGGTTTATTGCCCAAGATGCTGTTCGACAAAAAAGACACCCCTTTCCTGGTGACGTTTCACTGTAAAATCATCGATAAAGACGGTAACCTGGCGTTCAAAAACAGCCAGTTCAACACGACCATTCGCGGAACCCTGGCCGATTTTAAGAAAGACTAGCCGGCCGACACCATGAAAACGCACTACGACTTAATTGCTATTGGAGCCGGTTCGGCCGGGCTGGGCGTGGCCATTGCCATGAAACGCCTGGGCTTTGATGTGCTTATCATTGACCGATCAGACCGGCGTATTGGGGGCGACTGCCTCAACGATGGCTGCGTACCGAGTAAAGCCCTGATCCACGTGAGCCGAATGATTCACAACGCCCGGCGCTCCGGCCCGTTTGGCTGGACAATGCAGGGAGCTACCGATTTGGGGGCCGTGATGCAGTACGTCCGGGAGCGGCAGGACATTATCCGTACCCACGAAAACGCGGCCTACCTGCGTGATAGCGAAGGGCTCGATGTGGCGCTGGGAACGGCACGCTTCGTTGGCCGACAGGAAATCGAAGTGACCCGCGAAGACGGGACATCCCTACGGACATCGGCCAAAAACATTGTCCTCTGCACCGGGTCGAAGCCGCAGCGGTTGAAAGCCGATGGAGTCGAGGCTGTTCAGGTGCATACCAACGAGACCATTTTCTCGCTCGATCGCTTGCCCAACCGATTACTCATCGTAGGAGCCGGGCCAATTGCCATGGAGATGGGGCAGGCGTTTGCGCGGTTTGGGAGCCAGGTAACCGTAGTGGGCCAGGAAGACCGGATTCTGAGCAAAGAACTGCCCGAGGTGTCGGCGCTGCTGCAACAGCGGCTCGAGGCCGAAGGGATCGCGTTCCGGCTGGGGCAGCAGGTAACCGCTTTCCCCGATTCGCATACGGCCCGGATCGAGAGCCGAAACGGCACCACCGAGACCCTGCCGTTCGATGTGGTGCTGGTAGCCGTTGGCCGGACAGCCAACCTCAATGACCTGAACCTGTCGGCTGCGGGTATCGAACTGAACGATAAAGGGCAGATCAAGCTCAACGACTTCCTCCAAACGACCAATCCGCACGTTTTTGCGGCTGGCGACGCGGCCGCCGGCGCGCCGGCGGGTACTCGTTATTTCTCCCACGCGGCCGAGCTTCACGTGTCAACGCTGGTGACCAACCTGCTGACGCCGGGCCAGGTGCTCGACAAAAAACTAAACTACGACCATTTTTCCTGGGTAACCTTCACCGATCCTGAAGTGGCGACTTTCGGCCTGCAGGAAGATGAGCTGACGAAGCGTAACATTCGGTACGAACGGGTCGTCTATGACTTTGCCGAAGACGATCGGGCCGTCATCGAAGCCTACGAATACGCTAAAATGATTCTGTTCACCGAACCTAAAGGCCTCAACCCGTTTGGAACCCGGTTGCTGGGCGGAACGGTCATTGCGCCCAATGCGGGTGAACTGGTTCAGGAGCTGATTCTGGCGGTGCAGAAAAAGCTTACGGTCGGCGATTTCTTCAACAAAATATACCCGTACCCCACTGCCAGTCGGGTCAACAAATCGATCTGGCTTGACTACGTACTTGATAATTTGCCGGGAGTGGTAAAACGTGCCGTAAAGTGGGTGTATTGAGTGACGTCAGCTGGTTGTCAATGAATAATACATACTGACAGCGACTTTTTTCTGGCATTGGCACGCTTACAGAACGGACCCTGTAAGTAGTCGTGAATAACCTCCCTGGCGCGTCTGCCTGTATGGGTCCGTTCGCCGGGTTCACTGTTCTGCCCGGAAAATGTCTGTAGTATACTGGGTTAGGTGAGTTTTCGGCGCGAGCAGTCGAGGCATACGTACGTGAATAATATGCCTATGAAGAGGTTGACCTGCTGAATTAAATTATAAATATTCCAGTACTATGTTATTAATATACTGGGTTGTTCGCTTACATTCGCTAAAACAGTACGAAAAATTTGATCGTAGTTATCCATGAATCTTGCCGATGCTGAACAGTTTATTTTTGATAAGCTGAGGGCCGGGCTATCGCCAACCCTGCATTATCATGGCCTGCATCATGTGCGTGATGTGGTGGAGTCTGCCAACCGGATCGCCCAGGGCGAGGGCATCACTGATGAAGAATCGCTGGCGTTGCTCCATACAGCAGCGCTGTTTCATGATGCCGGCTTTCTGTCGACCTACCGGGGCCACGAAGAAGCTGGCTGCGTGTACGTGCGGCAGGTATTGCCCGATTTTGATTACAATGACAGGCAAATAGAGACCATCTGCGGGATGATCATGGCCACACGCATCCCACAAACTCCTCATAACAAGCTGGAAGAGATCCTGTGCGATGCTGACCTGGATTACCTGGGCCGCACCGATTTCGAACCCATTGCCCACTCGCTTTTCGAAGAACTGAAAGTCCGGGATATGGTGCCCGATAAAACGGTCTGGAACCAGATACAGGTTAGTTTTCTGGCCAGCCACCGCTACTGGACCCCCACAGCCATCGCTACCCGGCAAGCGGCCAAGGAGCAGCGACTGGATGCACTACGGGCTCTGGTGTAAGTCGGCCGGAGACGTTCGTTACCGCTGTCTGGTAAGCCGTTGAGATACAGATCTGCATCGCTGCCGATGCCGGATTGGGAGCAAGCACACGTCAGGTTGTCTGGCGAGAACGTAAATTCTGATCTGGCACTATCAAAAAGCCCTACTGCTTATCAACAGTAGGGCTTTTTGATGGTAGAATAACCTGCTTTCTTACTGGATCGGCTGATTCAGCACGACGCTTTCGTCTACGTGGTGGCCCGGCTTGCGGTTGCGCATCACGAAGAACAGTATGCCGAAAGCCACAATGAGAATTAGCGGGAAAATAACCATGTGGCCGAGGGTAGCCTGTCCCGTTGCCAGGTCGGCCGTTTCGGCCGTAAGACCGCGTTTGGCTGCTTCTGTATCGAGCCAGCTTCCAATTACGGGCTGAAAGATCGAGGTAGCAAACATGCCCATACCGCCCATAATCGACAAGCCAAACGCGCCCGACTTGGGTATGTATTCGGCGACGAAGCCCAGCATGGTTGGCCAGAAGTAGCACACGCCGATAGCGAAGATAACGGCCGACAGATAGACCATGCCGCCCGTAGCGTTGCTCATCATGTAGATACCGATAGCGGCTACGATAGACGAGCCCCAAATGACACCTGTGGGGTTAAGGCGGTGTACGATAGGCCCGGCAAAATAACGTCCAACGGCCATCAGGCCCGTAACTAGCGCTAGAATCAGCATGGGGTTAGCACCGGCGTTTCTCATGATCGGATCAATCCACTGCTCGGGGCCAAACTCAGAAATAGCCGTCAGCGCCATGCAGGCCAGCATGAACAGGTAGAGCGGAGACGCCATGGCCTTCAAGTTCTCTCCCGTTGACGAAGCCCCTTCTACTTTGCTGGCTGGGAACTGCTGGCCAAAAAACAGGACTGCGTAAATAACCGCCGGAATCAGGATCGCACTAATTTGGAGCTGCCAGCTTAGGCCCGCGTCGGTCATGAACTTCGACAGCAGGCTACCAATCACAATACCGCCTGGGAACCACATGTGCAGCCGGTTCAGCATCTTGGTGGTCTGGTTACCGCTGTACATGTCCGTAACCATCGGGTTGCAGGCTGCTTCGACGGTTCCGTTACCAAAACCAACGAAGAACGTAGAAATCAGCAGACTCCAGAAGCCCGATGCTGTGATGGTCAGTACCAGACCCAGCACGTGCGTAGCAAACGCTACCCAGGCAATACGTTTTGGTCCAATGATATTATAAAGCGGTCCTCCAAAGATCATGGCAATGGGGAATCCCAGAAAAGCCATCTGGTTTACATACCCTAGTTCCTGGGCGGTCAGGTTAAACTCTTTACCCAGTTGGGTAAGCACACCCGCCCGGATAGCGAACGCCATGGCCGTGGTAATGATTGCAAAGCAACTGGCGTTGAACAGCCGCGAACGGTTGATGGTTAGGTTCATTTGGAATATACTTTAGGGGTTTAGATTAGAACGAAATGGGTTGTCAAAAAAAGGTGTCTAATGGTAGCAATTACCTGTTGTAAGTAGTCCGTTCGTGCAAAATTTCCTAAAAAAAAGTTATTCCGCTAATTTCCGCCCCGAAAATTGTTCACGCCGAACAACGGGTAAACCGGCCCGAACAGGCTCTTTACTTAAAAAACTACGTTATGCATCGCAAACTGCGCATGGGTCAGATAGGGGGTAGCCTCGACGCCTTCATCGGGGCCGTACACCGTCGGGCCGCTATCTTCGACCACGAAATTGAACTGGTGGCCGGCTGCTTCAGCCAGTCGCCCGAAAAATCCAAAGCCACCGGTCGGGCACTCTATCTGCCCGACGAACGGGTCTACGATTCGTTCGAACAGATGATTCGGGCCGAGAAGGAACGGCCCGAAGGCGACCGTATTGACTTTGTCAGTATTGTTACCCCCAACCACCTGCACTTCCCGGCCGCCAAAATGGCACTGGAGAACGGCTTTCACGTCATCTGCGATAAGCCGATGACCCTCAACCTGCAGGAAGCCAAAGATCTGGTAACCATTGTGGAGAAAACCGGTCTGGTGTTCGGGCTGACGCACAATTATACCGGCTACCCGATGGTAAAAGAAGCCCGTGACATGGTGCGCAACGGCAAACTGGGCCCTATCCGGAAGGTTGTTGTCGAATACCCGCAGGGCTGGCTCTCGAAAGACGAAGAGCACAATGATTACAAACAGGCGATCTGGCGTACCGATCCGGCGCGGTCGGGTGCGGCCGGCGCGATGGGCGACATCGGTACCCATGCCGAAAACCTGGCCGAGTACATCACCGGACTAAAAATCAGCGAACTCTGCGCCGATCTGAGCACCTTCGTGCCGGGCCGTCAGCTGGATGACGATGGCAATGTGCTGCTGCGCTTCGAAGGGGGTGCCAAAGGGGTTCTGCACGCCAGCCAGATCAGCAACGGTGAAGAAAACTCCCTCAAAATCTACGTCTACGGTGAACTGGGCGGCCTTGAGTGGCGTCAGATGGAGCCTAATACTCTCCTCTACAAGACGCAGGAAAGCCAGCGCATCATTCGCCCGTCGGTGGGTGATTTGTCGGCGGCTGCCAAAGCGCACGGCCGACTGCCCGCGGGCCATCCGGAAGGATTTTTTGAGGCTTTTGCCAACATTTACCGCAACTTTGCCTACGCCGTTCGGGCGCATATGGAAGGCCGGCCGGCCGATCCGCTCTATGACTTCCCGACGGTCTACGATGGCGTGCGCGGGCTGGCTTTTATCGACACCGTAATAGCCTCCAGCCAGGACGACTCTACCAAGTGGACCAAATTTGTTGAGTAAAACCGGAGCTCCAGCTTCGGCTGTAACAAACACCAAACCTTAACCGAAGCTGGAGCTTCGGAACTACCTTTCATGCAAAAAATCAACATCGGTGTCGTCGGCACCGGATTCATTGGACCGGCGCATATCGAAGCCCTCCGTCGCCTGCCCAACACGAATGTACTGGCCCTTTGCGAAGTAACGCCGGAGCTGGCCCGTCAGAAAGCCGATCAACTCGGTATTGAGCGGTCGGCCACGTTTGAGGAGCTGCTCAAGATGGACGATATCCAGGTGGTACACATCTGTACGCCCAACTTCCTGCACTATCAGCAGTCGAAAGCCGCTTTGCTGGCCGGTAAGCACGTGATCTGCGAAAAGCCGCTGGCCAAAGATCTGCACGAAGCCGAGGAGCTGGTACAGCTGGCTAAAGAGACGGGGCTGGTCAATGCTGTTCATTTCAACCTACGTTATTACCCGCTGGTTCGGCAGATGAAGGTCATGCGCGAGAAAGGTGAGCTGGGCGATGTGTACAGCATTATTGGCTCCTACCTCCAGGACTGGCTCTTTTACAACACCGACTACAACTGGCGGCTCGAACCCGATAAATCGGGCGATTCGCGGGCTATTGCCGACATCGGTTCGCACCTGATGGACCTGCTCGAATACGTAACCGGGGTGAAAACGGTAGCCGTACTGGCCGACTTCAACACGGTTCACAAAACCCGCAAAAAGCCCCTGAAGCCCGTTGAGACGTATTCGGGCAAGATGCTGCAGCCGGAAGATTATGCCGATGTACCGATCAATACCGAAGATCATGCCAACGTGCTGCTGCGGTTCGACAACGGCAACCGGGGCGTCATTACGGTTTCGCAGGTATCGGCCGGTCGCAAGAATCAGCTGAAGATCGAAATTTCGGGCTCGAAGAAGACCTTCGCCTTCGATTCGGAGTCGCCAAACCAGCTCTGGATCGGTAACCGCGACGGGTACAACCAAACCATGACCGACGATCCGTCGCTGGTTCATGCCGAAGCGCGCTCGGTCATCAGCTTCCCCGGTGGGCACAACGAAGGCTTCCCCGATACATCGAAACAGATGTTCAAAGAAGTTTATGCCGCCATCGAAGCCGGTAAACAACCCGAAAACCCGACGTATCCGACGTTCGCCGACGGCTACCGCGAACTGCTCATCTGCGAAAAAATTCTGGAATCGAACCGCAGCCAGGCCTGGGTAATTATTGAGTGATTGGGTGAATGAGCGATTGAGTGCGACGCTTACCTATGCATGATTATGGAGCCTGCCAAACTGGATAAAGGGGTGTTTGCTGACAACATTGAGCAACGTCTGAAAACGTTCATGCTTCGTTGTGTTCAGGTTTTTCGGGCTCTTCCTCATGCTTATGAAGCTCAGCATTTTGGCAAGCAACTGATACGGTCATCATCTTCATCTGCCGCCAATTACCGCGCTGTTCGCCGTGCCCGTAGCCAGAATGAGTTTTTCGCTAAGCTCAGCATTGTCGTTGAGGAATTAGATGAGTCGCTCTTTTGGCTGGAGATGTTAATTTTTACAGAAATAGTGTCTGAAACACGATTGAGTGATTTGATGAATGAGGGCTATCAGTTGTTGAAGATACTATCCAAATCGCGTAGTAGCGCCAATAGCGGCTCGTAGTCATCACACAATCACACAATCACTAACTCGCTCAATAAAAGATGAAAACAATGAAAGGCCCCGGCATCTTTTTGGCTCAGTTCCTGGGTGATGCCGAACCCTTTAATTCGCTGGATACCATTGCCAAATACATGGCAGACCTGGGGTACAAGGGCATTCAGCTGCCGACCTGGGATCCGCGCGTCATTGATCTGAAGCAGGCGGCCGAAAGCCAGACCTACTGCGATGAGCTGAAAGGCAAACTCGGCGACATCGGTGTTGAAATCACCGAACTGTCGACCCACCTGCAGGGGCAGCTGGTAGCGGTACACCCCGCCTACGGCCCCATGTTCGACGGGTTTGGCCCGGCCGAACTGGCTGGTAAACCAACCGAACAGCAGGCCTGGGCCGTTGACCAGCTGATGCTGGCGGCCAAAGCCTCGAAAAACCTCGGTCTGACGAGCCACGTTACCTTCTCGGGAGCGCTGCTGTGGCCATTTATGTACCCCTGGCCGCAGCGGCCGGCCGGACTGGTCGAGACGGGCTTTACCGAGCTGGCCAACCGCTGGCTTCCTATCCTGAACGCCTTCGACGAGGCAGGCGTCAACGTGGGCTACGAGCTGCACCCCGGCGAAGACCTGCACGATGGCATTACGTTCGAGATGTTCCTGGAGAAGGTGAATAACCACCCGCGGGCCGGTATCAATTATGACCCGAGCCACTTCCTGCTGCAACAACTCGATTATCTGCAGTTCATCGACTTCTACCACGAGCGTATTTATGCGTACCACGTAAAAGATGCCGAGTTTAACCCAACGGGTAAGCAGGGCGTGTACGGCGGTTTCCAGGGCTGGGTAGAACGTGCCGGGCGGTTCCGTTCGCTGGGCGACGGCCAGGTCGATTTCTCGGGTATCTTCTCCAAACTGGCGCAGTACGACTACGATGGCTGGGCTGTGCTGGAGTGGGAGTGTGCGCTGAAGCATCCCGAGCAGGGAGCCGCCGAAGGAGCCCCCTTCATTGATGGCCACATCATCCGGGTAACCGAACGCGCCTTCGACGACTTCGCCGGCACAGGAGCCGACGAAAGTTTTAACAAAAAAGTGCTGGGCCTGTCGTAACCGGCGAAGCCGTTTTGCGGCTTGTTTGCCAGTCAGTTTCATGCGTGCCGGGGGCGTTGCTTCCGGCACTTTTTATTGCGGCTTTCCGGCCCTTTGGAGACAAATGGTACCGGTTGGCGGTTATCAGCATGTACCAATTTGTTTTAATCGAATGGCGTGGTTACTGCTGATTCTGGCCGGATTCTTTGAAGTCGGCTTCACTACCTGTCTCAAGTTGTCTGATAATTTTCAGAAACCTGGCTGGGCGGCCGGGTTTCTGGTGTGTGCGGCAGTTAGCTTCTACTTACTCAACAAAGCCACGATCACTATTCCGCTCGGTACGGCCTATGCCGTCTGGACGGGCATCGGCGCGGTCGGCACGGTGCTGATCGGGATGCTGTTCTTCCGCGAGCCAGCCGACTTCTGGCGGTTGTTCTTCATCGCGCTCCTGATCGGTTCGGTAATCGGGCTGAAAATGGTATCGGCGCACTGACGTGACTCACTGTTAACAGCGTGAAACGAGCCGCCCGCTACTCAGCCGATGAGCAGCAGGCGGCTCCTTGATTGATTGCTATTTCACCGCATTAGGGGGCGTTAGCTGCCGACCCAGAAACCGGTAAATCTCCTGGCGCGATTCTTTGGCGAGCCGGGTATCGATGCGGTTGAAAATATGGCCGCCGGGCGCATCCTGGTAGATCTTGTAGTCGAACTTCTTACCGTTGGCCTTCAGGGCGTTAATCAGCGATTCTACTTCGAGTACGTTTACGTCTTCGTCGTTGGTGTTGGTATGGATGAGCAGGGGCGTTTTCAGCTTCTGGGCGTTCCAGACCGGCGACCGGCGTCGGTACTCAGCTACGTTGTCGGCTGCATCTTTGCCGATGTGCGTAGCGGCCGAAAATTCGTTGCGGTAGCTCTGGCTTTTGTACCCCATCCGTGCAATCATGTCGCTGACGGGAACGCCCGCATAGGCTACTTTATAGTCGTCGGCATGGTCGAAGATATTCATCAGGGTAATCATGCCGCCGTGGCTCCAGCCCATGATACCTACCCGGTCAGGATCAACCTGCGGCAGGTTCTCAACGGCCCACCGTTTGCCGGCCAGTACGTCATCATTTTCGTAGTCGCCGTAGTCGATCTGT
Organism: Spirosoma lacussanchae; assembly: GCF_005870035.1. GTDB lineage: Bacteria > Bacteroidota > Bacteroidia > Cytophagales > Spirosomataceae > Spirosoma > Spirosoma lacussanchae. The sequence goes on from NZ_SWJG01000001.1 coordinate 1,018,940, forward strand.
TTGTAGAACGAGCCGCCGTAGCCCGTGCTGCCCCGGTATTCGGGGGCAATAATAATATACCCCTGCTCGATCAGTTCGCGGACAATATGGGCGTAGCTGGAGTTGAAATCGCTATGTACCCCGCCGTGAACGAACACGATCAGCGGTAGTTTTTTGTCGGCTGCGTATTTGCGGGGCGTGAACGTGTAGGCCGGGATGACCAGTGGATTGGTAGCACCCTGTCCGGTCGGGTTTCGGATCACGTGGGGTGGTTTGCTGGTATAGCGTACTTTGTCGACAAAGGCAACGTCGCCTACGCGCTGGTACCACATCAGATCATCGGTGCTTTTGTCCTGGCTTTGCAACGCAAAATCCAGTTTTTCTTCGAGGTTGCGGATGCGTTCGGTGAGGTCGGCGGGGTTGGCGGCCGGTTGCTGGGCGTAGGTGATGAAGCCCCATAAACAGAAAACGAGTAGGTACAGGTTGCGCATGTGACGGTTGGAGTAAGGTTGTATGGATGAATGGCCGGATAAGCCGCTGACAATCTATTACTTTCTGGTCATAATAGCCAGCTTTTCGGTCGGCCGGTGGCTGTTTCGGGGGCCTATAGACACACAAACCGCAGCTCAAGTGAACTGCGGTTTGTGGTTGAGGAGTACAGCTGGTCGGCGAGCCTATTTCATCTTCACAATCGTAACACCGGCCCCGCCCCGGTCGGCATGTTCGTCCTGCATCGACCCGACCTGTTTGTAGCCGCGCAGGTGATTCCGGACCAGGGTACGAAGTATACCGTCGCCCTTGCCGTGTACGATGCGCAATTCGGGGTATCCGAGCATCAGCGCATCATCGAAGAAACGGTCTACTTCGCCCAGGGCTTCTTCGCCCCGTTTGCCCCGAATGTCGAGGTTGAAGCTGAAGTTCTGCATCTTCTCGTTCATGTCGACACCCCGGCTGCGCGGTCGGTCGTCTCGGGTTTCGGTAGCGGCTACGAACGTTTTCCGGCTGACTTTCTCGAGTCGGTTCAGCTTTATGTTCGATTTCAGATCGCCAATCCGGATTTCGGCGTCTTTGCCGCGAATCGACAGCACTTCGCCGATGGTATTCTGGCCCTGAATCCGGACGTAGCTGCCGACCGCAATGGCGCCGTTATCGGCTTCGAACTCTTCTTCGGGTTTGGGTTTTTCCAGCTCTACCGGCTCGGGCTTCAGCTCTTTCTGGTCGAACCGTTCGAGTGCCTGGCGCACCTGTTTGGTGGCTTCGCGTTCGGCCTTGTTTTCCTTAATCTCCCGGATGGTGTTCTCGATTCGCTGGTTGGCTTCCTGCACCAGGGCTTTGGCTTTCTGCTTGGCTTCGTTGAGCAGCTGCTTCTGTTCGTTGTCGAGTCGGGTTTTCAGGGCGGTATATTCGGCCAGTTGCTGGGCTACCTTACGCTGGTTGATGCTGATTTCGAGGTTTTTCTCCGAGAAGACGCGTTTCTCGATGTCGAGTTCTTTCAGCAGTTTCTCGAAGTTGACCTGCTGGCTGCCCAGCTTCTCTTTGGCGCGGTCGATGATGCCTTTGGGCAAGCCAATCTTCTGCGCAATTTCGAACGCAAATGACGAGCCCGGCCGACCAATTTCCAGCTGGTAAAGCGGCTCCAGATGCTCCCCGTCGAAGCGCATGGCGCCATTGATAAGGCCCGGGGTTTTATCGGCAAACACCTTCAGGTTGGTGTAGTGGGTGTTGATGACTCCGTAGGCGCCCGACTTGTTAAGGTCTTCCAGAATCGACTCGGCAATGGCTCCGCCCAGGCCTGGCTCGGTACCCGTTCCGAACTCATCGATCAGGAAGAGCGTGCGTTTGTTGGCCCCAATCACGAATTGCTTCATGGCCGTCAGGTGCGACGAGTACGTACTGAGGTCGTTCTCCAGCGATTGCTCATCACCAATGTCGATGAACAGATTCTGGAAGACGCCCATCTCCGAATAATCGGCCATGGGAACCAGCAGACCGCACTGCAGCATGTACTGAACCAGCCCGATGGTTTTGAGCGCAACGGACTTACCACCCGCGTTGGGGCCGGATATGATCAGAATCCGGGCTTTTTCGTCGAGCCGAACGCCCAGCGGGACCACGGTTTTATTCTGTTTCCGGAACGACAGATGGAGCAGCGGATGGCGCGCACTGGTCCAGTTAACGAACGGCCGCTCGTGGAGCTTAGGCAGCACCGCGTCCAGCTGAATGGCCAATTTAGCCTTGGCCCGTATAAAGTCGATCTGCGCCAGGAAATTGATGGCCCGTTTCAAATCATCGAGGTGGGGCCGGACCTGATCGGTCAGGGCCAGCAGGATTCGGTAAATCTCGCGTCGTTCTTCGTACTCCAGCTCGCGGATTTCGTTGTTGGCGTCGAACACTTCGGCTGGTTCGAGAAATACGGTCTGCCCCGTCTGCGATTCATCATGGACAAAGCCTTTGATCTTGCGTTTATGTTCGGCCGCAATCGGGATAACCAGCCGGCCCCCGCGTACGGTCAGGCTGAGGTCGTCGGGAATCCAGCCGTTTTGCCGGGCCTGACGCAGAATGCTGTCGAGTCGTTTTCGCAGGTTGGCCTGTTCGCCAATGATCCGCCGACGAATCTGAGCCAGCTCGGGCGAGGCCGAGTCGCGAACGTTGCCCCGGTCGTCGATGACGCGTTCGAGCGCGTCGGTCAGTTTTTTGTCGACGCCAACCGGCCCGGCCAACTCACGCAGGAACGGGAATGTTTGACTCTCTTCACGTTTGGCCAGAAACTTCAGACAGTCCTGAATGGTGCGCAGAGCCAGTTTAAGGTCAAAAAATTCAGCTTCGGTCAGGGCTAGGCCTTCGATGCGGGCGCGGCTCAGGTGGGGCCGTACATCGATGTAGTTACTGCTCGGAAAGTCAGGTTCAAACTGCACAATCTGCCGAAACTCGTCGGTCTGGCGCAGGAGTTTATCAATCAGCGAGAGGTTATCGGTAAAGCGGATTTTCTCGACATAATCCTGACCCAACGGGCTAACGCAGGCGTCTTTGAGGTGCTGGCGGATGGTGTCGAAACCTAGTTTATGTTCTAATGTCTGGGGGTAAAGCATTCGGGTTTGTAGGCAGAAAACAGATGGTATAGAGCCGTACAGGCTGCTCCTGTATACACAACATTCAGCGGGGGGCGCGGGTTCGGTTGGGCCGTATCAGATGCCTGATAGGTAGCTATAAAAAAATCGGGGTTGTCAAGAAACGGATCACCCGCATCTCAACAACCCCGATCAGCGGGTGACTTCTTACTTGCCGCCCCCTACTTTACCGGCCTGACCGGCGGCTGTGGCTGGCTTGGGGTTTTTGACGTAGGCTTCGAGCCAGCCGTTCATTTCCCAGAGCATATGCAGCAGTGATTCTTTGGCCGTATAACCGTGACTTTCGTACGGCAGCAGCACCAGTTTGCTGGTTACACCGAAGCTCTTCAGCGCGTTGTAGTAGCGTTCCGACTGAATTGGGAACGTACCGGTATTGTTATCGGCTTCGCCATGAACCAGCAGGATCGGCGTTTTTACTTTGTCGGCATTCATGAACGGCGACATCGTGTTGTAAACCTCCGGCGCCTGCCAGTAGGTACGTTGTTCATTCTGGAAACCGAAGGGAGTCAGCGTGCGGTTATAGGCACCGCTGCGAGCAATACCGGCTTTGAACAGCTTGCTGTGCGAGAGCAGGTTGGCCGTCATAAAGGCACCGTACGAGTGACCACCCACGCCCACACGGCTCGAGTCGACTACGCCCAGCCGAACCCCTTCGTCGATGGCCGCTTTGGCGCTGCTGACGAGCTGCTCAACGTAGGTGTCGTTTGGTTCTTTGTCGCCTTCGCCCACGATGGGGATGCTGGCATTATCGAGAATAGCGTAGCCCATGGTTACGAAGGCCGCAGCACCCCAGTAGCTGATGCGGTTAAACTGGTAGGGCGAACCCGACACCTGGCCGGCCGCGTCTTTGCTCTTGAACTCTGCCGGGTAAGCCCACAGGAAGGTAGGCAGTGGGCCCTGCTCTTTCTTGTAGCCAGCTGGCAGATACAGCGTAGCCGTCAGGTCAACGCCATCGGCCCGTTTGTAGCGAAGTTGTTGCTTTTGAACGCCTTTCAGCTGCGGATAGGGGTGCGGGAAAGCCGTTACCTGAACCGGAGCGATGCGGGCCTTGAGGTTACGGACAAAGTAGTTCGGGTTCTCGTCGGGCGTTTCGCGAGTGGTCAGAATGACCTGCCGGGCTGCGTCCAGTACAGCAACGGGACGCTCGAAATACGGAGCTGCCGACCGCCACAGTTCGCGGGTTTGTTTGGTCTTCAGGTTGAGCAGGCTCACAAACGGACGGTCGCCTTCGGGCGAGGCACCCTGCCCGTTCAGCATCAGAATCTCGTTGTTAGCCAGCAGGTTCAGTACTTCACGACCGTACTGGTTGTGGCGCGTATCGGGCTGACCGGGGTTGCTGTACCGATCTTCGTACGACCGGTCGAACAGGGTGGCTGCCTGCCAGCTGGTCGGGTTTACGGTACGGGTCAACATCTTGCGCGTCTGCCACCAGCGTTCGGTAGCCAGTGCCATGGTCTCGTTGCCCCACTCAAAGCCTTCGAACCGGTATTGTGCTGCGTATATTTCGCGAGGCTGTCCCGAAAAAGGCGCTTCGACCAGGAATACCTTATCCCGCACGTCGGCCTTTACTTTGGGATCGCCGTTGTCCTGCGCTACGGTATAGTAGACCGAAGCTGGGGCATCGGCCCGCCACGCAAACTCGCGCGGACCCGTTGGCGCTCCGTCGGCGCTGTAGGGTACGCTCTCCTGCAGGGGGCCGTCGTTCAGGGTTTTTACGAGAGCGCCCGTACTGGCATATACGTCAGTACGCAGCGGAAACCGATAAACAGGCACCAGGTAGGAGAAGGGCGTATGTACGGTTTCGATCAGGACGTACTTACCATCCGGCGATGGGTCGGCCGAGGCAATGATGCCGGGTTGGCCAATGGGGGTTGCCTGTCCGTCCAGGCTAAGCCGCACCACCTGGGCGGTGGTGTAGTAGGCAAACTGTTTCTCGTCAGACGGGCTTTTGAGCAAATCCTGATAGGTAGGAGCCTGCCCGCGTTTGCCACCAATGTTGGCCTGGGTGGTAGGTCCGGCGGGCACACGGCTCATTTCGGGGGTGTTGCCCCGGCCAGCTGGCACGGTCTTCACAATCAGCGCCCGACTGTCAGACAGCCAGCGGAAAGGGGTACCCATGGTCGCGTTAAGAGCAGCGCTCCCCACTTTAGTCGCCTTGGCCGTCGCCACATCGGCTACGTACAGATCGATTCGCTCGTCGGTCGAGTTGGCAAAGGCAATCTTGCTGTAGTCGGGTGACCATTGTACGTAGCTGATCAGCGCCGACGCTGGTAGCCCCGTTACGGGTGTTTCTTCCCTGGCGTTCAGTTTTTTAATTTTCAGGCCTGTGATGTAGCGCATGCGGCTGGGGCCGTTATTGGCTGGGTTCATGCGCAGACCGGCCAGTTTGAGTTCCGGTTGGGCCAGTTCGGCAATGCCGGGCGCTGAGGCCTGCTCCAGAATGACCATAACATCACCTTTGTCAGACAGACTGACCGTTGGCGTGGGCGGCATCGTAACCAGATCGGCCAGCGCCTTGGGTGGCGTCTGATACGTCGGTGTATCCTGAGCACCCGTTAGTCTGGCCTGTAGCAGCAAGCCAGACAGGGCCAGCGCAAAACGGGCTTTGCCTACCGACCGCGACAGGTCAGAAATTGTCGTAAATAAGGACATGAGTTGAGTTTTTAGGTTAGCGTGCGTATAAAATTAGCCACAGAAACGGCAAAAACGATACTGTCCGTAAAAAATGATAACTTGCTATCTCATTCAACGTTGCCCAATCTGAATGGTTGGGATGTCATCAATCATGCTAACGGATTCCACGGATCACCAATCACTCGCAGAGCTTACTGAGCAACTGGATGGCATCCTGAATGCATCATTAAACGGTATTATTACTTATGAGTCCGTTCGTGATCAGACGGGCCAGATTATCGACTTCAAATTTATTCGGCTCAATAAAGCGGCCAAACGCATGCTGGGGCTGACCGATGCGGTTATTGGTGAGCCTATGCTGGACCAGCTGCCGGGCGTAAAAGAAGGGGGGCTGTTCGACATCTTCATGCAGGTTGTCGATACCGGTGAGCCCGCCCGCGTTGAGACGCCCTATCCGGATGGCGATCAGCTGCTCTGGTACGATATGGCCGTTGTAAAGCTGGCCGACGGGTTTGTCATTACCTTCAACGATATCACCCTGGCCCGCCGGAATCAGCAGGCCCTGGAAGAGCAGTCGCGCGCGAGTAAACGGCAGGCCGACCTGCTCAACAGTGTGCTGGATAGCTCAGCCAGTGGTATCAAAGCCCTGGAAGCCGTTCGCGATGAAACCGGCCGGATCGACTATTTTAAAGTCATTGCGATCAATAAAGTAGGGGCGGCTCTGCGCGGCAAAAGTGTAGGAGACTTAGTTGGAAAGCGTGCTTCGGACGTGTTTCCGGGAATCCGTGAACATGGGTTGTTCGATCAGTATGTACGGGTGACCGAAACCCGTGAACCGCATCGATTCGAAACATGGTATGAACTGGATGGCCACGGTATATGGCTCGATATCACCCTGTCGCCGTTCTACGATGGGCTGGTGGTTACCTATACCGACGTTACCGAGCAGCACCAGACGGCTGTGCAGAAAGAACGGCAGGCCAACTTTCTCAATAAATTACTCGACGCATCGTCGAACGGCATCGTCGCCGAACGGGCGATTCGTAATGCCGAGGGCGAAATTGTTGATTTCCTGGTCTTGTCGGCGAACCAGCAGGCAGCCACGATCTCGCAGTCAACGGTCGATGCGCTGGTCGGTCGGCGCGATCTTGAACTGCACCCGAACCTGCGCGATTCGGGCTTATTCGACGCTTTTGTTAAAACCATAGAGACGGGACAACCTCAGTTTGTTGAAACGTACTACAACGACGGACGGCTCAGCCAATGGCTAAACGTAAATACCCGTAAACTCGCCGACGAGGAGCTGGTCATCACCTTTGCCAATGTGTCGGCCGAGAAACGCGCGCAGCTGGCGCTCGAACAGGCTGCCGCTGCCAACAAAGCCCAGGCCGAACTGATGCATACCATGCTTGATGGTTCCATCAACGGTGTGTTGCTGCTGGAGCCAATCCGCGAGCCGGCAACTGGTTCTGAACCCGGCTCGGTAATCGATTTCCGGATTCTGGCTGCCAACCGGGCTGTAGAGCAACTCACCGGCGCTGACCCGGTGCAGGCCATCGGCCGAACCATGCAGGACGTTTACCCGGGCTATCGGCAGGCAGGCTTCTTTGCGCTGTATTGCGAGACACTGGCCACCGGTGAACAACGGCGTGCTGAGAACTACTACGAAGATGAGGTACTGCAGGGGTGGTTCGAAGTGTCGTCGGTTCGGCAGGGCGAACAAGTCGTACTTACTTTTGCCAATACCACCGAAGTCCGACGCGCCCAGCAAGCCCTGAAACAGGCTGCTGCCGACCTGCAGGCCGTTATTGATCATTCGCAGACCGGCATATTTGTCTTTAGTCCGGTGTATGATGAAACCGGTCGGCACGTTGATTTCCGGTTCAAAACCATTAACCGGATGGTGGCCGCTATGGTGGGTCAGACGCCCGAGGTGCTAACGGGGGCCATAGCGTCAGCTTGGTTTACCAGTTATCGCGAAACGGGCCTGTTTGATCGGTACAGGCATACGTTTGATACCGGCGAGGAGCAGCGATTCAGCATTCATTACGATGTCGACGAGTTCGATCTCTGGTTCGATGTGCATTCCATGAAGTTTGGGCAGGATGTACTGGTTACGTTCACCAACTTTACCGACCTCAAGCAGGCTCAGCTGGCCGTAGAACGGCAGGCAGCCGAAACCAAACGCCAGGCCGACCTGCTCGATAGTGTGCTCAACAGCTCCAACAGCGGTATTATGTCGTTCGAAGCCATCCGGGACGATGAAGGATCGATTGTTGATTTCAGGTACGTAACGGTGAACCAGGCCAGCGAACAGCTGGTTGGCTACCCCGTCGACTTTATCAAGCGTCATACGATGCTGAACCTGTTTCCCGGTAACGTAGAGAGTGGCTTGTTTGCCATGTACGTGAATACCGCCGAAACGGGCGAGCCGACGCGTACGGAACTACACTATAATCATGATGGACTCGACTTCTGGATCGATGTGTCGGCTCAGAAACTGGGCGATGGCTTCGTGGTTACCTTTTCGGATGTATCAGTCGTAAAAAGGGCTTCTCAGCTCATTGAGCGGTCGGCGGTTGAGCTGCAAACGGTTATCGACACGTCGCAGACGGGTATATTTCTGTTCAGTCCTGTACACGACAAGTCGGGGCAGGTCGTTGATTTCCGGTTTCGGGTGGCCAACCGGCAACTCGCTTCGTATGTTGGGCAGGATCCGGCGGCCGTAGTCGGGGCGCTGGGTAGCACGTGGTTTCCAGGCTACAAAAGCAATGGCCTGTTCGATGCTTACTACAAAACCTACGTTACCGGCGATCCGCAGCGGTTCGATTTTCATTACAATACCGACGGGATCGACGCATGGCTGGATATCCTCTCAACCAAAATGGGCGATGAGGTGCTGGTCACGTTCGGCGATTATACCCCCCTCAAACAGCTCCAGCAGCAACTTCAGGCCTCGGTAGTAGATCTGCAGCGGTCGAACCGGAATCTGGAACAGTTTGCGTATGTGGCCAGCCATGACCTGCAGGAACCGCTTCGTAAAATTCAGGCCTTTGGTGATATTATCCAGACGAAGTATGTCAGCGTCATGGATGCCGAAGGCGTTGATATGGTCCGGCGTATGCAGTCGGCCGCAGCCCGTATGCAGGTGCTCATAAAGGATGTGCTGGCCTATTCGCGTGTAGCGACCAAACGCGAAGAAGTAGAACCTGTAGAGCTAAACCCGCTTATCGACGATGTGCTGATCGATCTGGAAACGGCCATAGCCGACAAACGGGCGCATATTCAGGTACACCCGTTGCCTACCGTTCCGGGCGATGGTCTTCAGCTTCGGCAGCTGTTTCAGAATCTGGTCAGCAATTCGCTCAAGTTCACGAAGCCGAACCAGATGCCGGAAGTGATCATTACGGGCCAGATGATACGGGGCAAACACGCGGGCATGCCGGTGTCGGTGGCCGATGAAGGCCGGTGGTTTTGCCGGATCGACGTGTCAGACAACGGCATCGGGTTCGATCCGCGCCAGGCCGACCGGATTTTCCAGGTCTTTCAGCGACTCCACGGCCGGAGCGAATACCAGGGAACGGGTATTGGGCTGGCCATTGTGCAGAAAGTAGTCGAGAACCACCACGGCTACATACAAGCCGAGGGACGACCGGGCCAGGGGGCTACGTTCTCCATTTTGCTTCCGGCTTAATCCGAATAATAGACTGTTGAATAGCTTATCAGCCCGATTCGCTAATTTTTCGTCTGGCCTTTCGTTACTTTGAGGCACAATCAACCTGAAAGACTTCATGCGTATTGTTCTTATATTAATCGGCCTGCTCACCGCCAGCTCCTGCAAACTGGAGTTGCCGGGTGTAGATCAGGCTCAGTTTGCGGACCCGACGGCAACCCCCGTTCAGGCTGGTCTGATCGACGAAGCCTCGGGTATGGTCGATAGCCGAACCCAGCCGGGTAACCTCTGGATCAACCAGGACAGCGGCTCACCAGCCGAATTAGCGCTGCTCGGACACAACGGGCAACTCAAAGGCCGGATCAGCGTTCCGCGTTTCGAAAACCGCGACTGGGAAGAGCTGGCCAGCGGACCGGGCCCTCAGGACGGCGTTAACTACCTCTACATCGGCGATATTGGCGACAATAACGCCCAGCAGCCGTTTCTGCAGATCTACCGACTCCCGGAGCCTGCCAACCTGCAAACTCCGATCACGCAGATTGAGCGGATCAACTTCCGCTACCCCGATGGCCCCCGCGATGCGGAAGCTATGTTCATTGATCCGGCTACTAAAGATATCTACATTATCTCGAAGCGGGAGGCCAACGTGCGGCTGTATCGGCTGCCGTACCCGCAGAACATCAACGAGTTGACCGTTGCCGAATCGCTGGGTGAAATTCCCATGACGTTCGTAACCGGAGCGGCTATTTCGCCCGATGGATCCGAGATTGTGGTACGGACTTATACCGAAATCCGGTACTGGAAGCGGAATGCCGGCCAAAGTATTGCCGATGCCCTGCAACGAGGTAATAGCAAGGCCTTGCCGTATCGGGTAGAGCCGCAGGGTGAAGCCATCTGTTTCGACAAGGATGGCAAAGGCTATTTCACCATCAGCGAGAAAGGCAGCGCTTCTGCCGTTAATCTCTTTTATTACGCCCGGAAATAACCAGCAACGGAACGCCCTGTTGCCGGTTCACTTTATCACCTTTTGAAAACTGCTGCTGTTATCGGGGCCGGTATTGCCGGTATTGCGTCGGCCATCCGGCTGGCGGTGAAAGGCTATTCCGTCGACGTATTCGAGGCTAACGACTATCCGGGCGGTAAACTCTCTGCGTTCGATCTGACCACAGAGCGGGGGAGTTACCGATTCGATGCGGGGCCGTCGTTGTTTACGATGCCGCACCTGGTCGATGAACTGTTTCAGCTGGCGGGTCGGCAGCCGGCCGACTATTTTAACTATATCCGGCTGGACGAAACCTGCCGCTATTTCTGGGACGATGCCACCCGGCTCACGGCCTGGGCCGACCATACCCGATTTGGTCAGGAAGTAGAGTCCGTTCTGGGCGAACCCGCCGGTCATCTGCTGGACCACCTCCGCGACAGTGCTCTCAAATACGAGGTGACCGAAAAGCTATTTCTGCACCGGTCGCTGCATAAAATTAGTACCTGGATGAACCGGGATGCCTTGCGGGGCTATCTCAACCTGCCCAGGCTGGGGGTGTTCAGCACCATGAACAAGGCCAATGAAGGTCGGTTTCGGCATCCCAAGCTCGTTCAGCTGTTTAATCGCTACGCCACCTACAACGGCTCTGACCCGTACCAGACACCTGCCACCCTGAATATCATTCCGCATCTGGAGTATAACATCGGCGCTTTTTTTCCGGTGCAGGGCATGGTCAGCATTACCGGGAGCCTGGTTCGGCTGGCCGAAGATCTCGGCGTGCGGTTTCATTACCGGGCGCGTGTAAGCCAGCTCGTCACGAAAGGAACGCGGGTGCTGGGCGTTCAGCTGGCGGGCGAGGACCTTCCGCGGCCCTACACGCTGGTTGTGTCGAATATGGATGTGGTCAGTACGTTTCGGAAACTGCTGCCCAACGCCCGGCAGCCGGAACGAATTCTGCGGCAGCCCAAATCCAGCTCGGGGCTGATTTTTTACTGGGGTATCCGGCGGGAGTTTGCCGAGCTGGGGCTGCATAATATATTCTTCAGCAACAACTACCGCGCCGAGTTTGCCGAGTTATTTGGCCAGAACCAGCTGTACAGCGACCCGACTATCTACCTCAATATCACGTCGAAACATAAGGCCGATGATGCTCCGCCGGGCTGCGAAAACTGGTTCATCCTGCTCAACGCGCCCAACAATACCGGCCAGGACTGGGATACTATCATCAGCCGGGCGCGGCAGGACGTGATCCGCAAACTGAGCCACAATCTGGGCGTTGATGTGGGGCCGCTAATAGAAACCGAAGCTGTTCTGGACCCGCGCAGTATCGAAGCCCGGACCTCATCGAGCCAGGGTGCTCTGTACGGCAACAGCAGCAACAACCGGTTTGCGGCTTTCCTGCGGCATGCCAACTTCTCGCACGAATTCCGGAACCTGTACTTTGTAGGGGGGAGCGTTCATCCCGGCGGAGGCATTCCGCTCTGCCTGCTCTCGGCCAAAATCATGACGGATCTGGTTAACGAGCAGGCCAGCCAGTAGTTTAATTCTGACGGGTAGCTACGGCAACAGAACGTAGTAAACCAGATGCGGTACTCTGTAAACTGAGTACCGTTTTAGTATCTTGCTGCATGGATTCCTCAATTCTGATTATAGTGCTGAGCCTGGCGGTGCTGATTTCCTACGGCTTCGACCTGTTCAGCAGTCGTTTCAAGATTCCATCGGTGCTGTTGCTGCTGGCGTTGGGTATGCTGACCCGGCAGGCCACCGACTACTTTAGCGTGCGGGTGCCTTATCTGGATACCATCCTGCCAACACTGGGCACGCTGGGACTTATTCTGATCGTGCTGGAGGGCGGGCTGGACCTCGAACTCCACGGTGAGCGACTGGGGGTGCTGCGCCGAACCCTGCTGGCGTCGCTGCTATCGATTATTGGCGGTACGCTGCTGATGGCGGGCACGCTGTATCTGCTGCTCAACGATACGTTTTACCATTGCCTCATTGCGGCTCTTCCGTTTTCTATCATCAGTAGTGCCGTTGCCAATGCGAGCGTGACCAACCTCTCGGATGGAAAACAGGATTTTGTAGTTTATGAGTCGGCCTTTGCCGGTATTCTGGGTATTATGGCCTATAACTTTCTGCTGCTCAGCCGCGATTCGGTGCTGGGAGCGGTCTGGTTCTTCGCACGCGACACCCTGGTGATGGCGCTGATCTCGCTGGCCTGCTGTTTCCTGCTGCTTTACCTGATCAGCCGCATCAACCACCGGATCAAGTTTCTGCCCATTATTTCGGTGCTGTTTCTGGTCTACGCCCTGGCCGAAATAAACCATCTGTCGTCGTTGCTGCTGATCCTGATCTTCGGGCTTTTCCTGAACAACACGGAGCTGTTTATCCGCGGCACACTCAGCCGTATTCTGAAAAACGATCTGTTTGAGAAAGAGCTTGAGCAGCTCAAAAACCTCACCGCCGAGGGGGCCTTCGTTGTCCGGACATTTTTCTTCCTAATTTTCGGCTACATAGCCGTACCGAGCGAACTCGTTGATACGGATGCTCTGATTGTCAGTGCGTTATTTGTTTTTATCATCATTGTCTGGCGCTGGCTTACGCTGCGCATCACCTACTCGAGTGCTGCAAGACCCCTGCTCTGGATTGCGCCCCGTGGTCTAATCACGATTCTTCTTTACCTGAACATTCCGGAGAACCTGCGGCTGGTTGGCTTTCGCGAGGGCATACCCATGCTGGTGGTGGTGATGTCGTCGCTGGTGATGATCGGCGGGGCGGTTCGGGGGCAGCGGCTGAACAACGAGTGAACTACAGCCTGCTTTTCTTTGTCCATTTCAGAAAGGCCCAGACCGGTCGTATGGCCAGGTAGCCCAGATTCTGGTCGTTGGCAAACGCTTCGCGCTCGAAGCTGATATTCCGGTAAGCCGTATAATGATCGCGGTACTGAAACCGGCGGATCGCGTATTCGATCAGATACCAAAGGTAGAAAGGTACGACGCCCAGCTCCAGTTGCTGGCGCAGGTGAATCCGTTCGTGATTGATCAGCGTGGCACCGGGGTTTCTGTGCCGGACCAGAATGAATGGAAACAGGGCCATGCCATCGGGGCCAAGTGCAGGAATTCGTAAAATAAATAGCTTCTTTGCCATCGACATACAGACAATTGCGGAGTCGTTCCGGTTCTACTTATGACAATAACCCTCATCATACTCTTCGTTATTGGGTACATTCTGATTACCCTCGAGCATCCGATCAAAATTAACAAAACCGCTACGGCGCTGATTACGGGCGTGGTTTGCTGGACGGTATATGCCCTGTCGGTCAGTGATATAGAAGCCGTTGTCCACCACCTGGGCGAGCACCTGACGGGGGTTGCCGAGATCCTGTTTTTTCTGCTGGGGGCCATGACCATCGTTGAACTGATCGATGCACACGATGGCTTCACGCTCATTACCGACCGGATTGCCAGCCGCAATACCCGTACGCTGCTCTGGATTATCAGCCTGCTGACATTTGTGCTGTCGGCGCTGCTGGATAATCTTACCTCGTCTATTGTCATGATTTCGGTAGCCCGTAAGCTGGTCCGTAACGCGGAACAACGGCGGGTCATTGCCGGTATGATCATCCTGGCTGCCAACTCCGGCGGGGCCTGGTCGCCCATTGGCGACGTAACGACGACTATGCTCTGGATAGGCGGGCAGATTACCACCGCCAACATCATTCGCGAATTGTTACTGCCCAGCCTGGTCTCGCTGGTCGTGCCGCTGGGTATCCTGACATTCATGTACAAAGCCGATACGCAGGCCGCTCAGCCAACGGCGAAGCAGGGCATCAGTCGTCCCTATGTATCGAAGGCGGCCCGACGCGACCGACGGCTGATGCTGGCGATCGGACTGGGAGGCATGCTGTTTGTGCCGATCTTCAAAACCGTTACCCATCTGCCGCCTTACATGGGCATGATGCTCGTGCTGGGTGTGATTTGGGTGGCGTCGGAGGTGATTCACAGCGATAAGGATGAAGCCGAACGGCAGAAATTTACAGCCGCTCACGCCCTGAGCCGCATCGATACGTCCAGCATTTTGTTCTTTCTGGGCATTCTGCTGGCGGTCGGTTCGCTCGAAGCGACGGGCGTGCTGCGGAGCCTGGCTGGCGCGTTGACCGATTCTGTCGGAAACCTGGACGTAATCGTCCTGCTGATTGGGATCGTATCGGCGGTGGTTGATAACGTACCGATTGTAGCGGCTGCCATGGGGATGTACGATTTGCAGACCTACCCGCCCGATGCCAAGCTATGGGAGTTTCTGGCCTACTGCGCCGGTACCGGTGGCAGTCTGCTGCTGATCGGGTCGGCGGCCGGGGTAGCGGTTATGGGTATGGAGCGCTTATCGTTTGGCTGGTACCTGCGCCGGATCAGCTGGCTCGCGCTGATCGGTTATGCCGCGGGGGCTGCGGTATACCTGGTTGAATACGCCCTGTTCCGATAGCCGAAGCCGCCTGTACAGGAGCTGCTGAATGGCTTGCTGATTCAGGTCCGATCGCTTACATTTGGTTGAACCAATCACCCCCCTTTTCTCCTCATGAAACGATACATTATAGCCCTCTTGTTGCTGCCTGCGATGCTCCGGCAGGCCACCGCACAAGACACCCCCACGGCCGATCAGGTACTGGACAAATACGTTACGGCCCTCGGCGGTAAAGATGCCCTGATGAAGGTAAACGATCTGACAATGAGCATGTCGAGCGAGACCGAGCGCGGGGTGATGATCATTACCCGCAAGCAGAAACTACCCAACAAGTTCTCGATGGTGATTAACGCCAACGGTATGGAGGTGATGAAGCAAACCGGCGACGGACAGAAGGTACTCATGGGCGGGATGCAGGGCAGCCAGACACTAGACGGCCCGGCGGCCCAGCAGATGACCCTGATGAATACGCTGTTTCCGGAGTTGCACTATGCCGAAAATGGGGTGAAAACCACCCTGGTCGGGCCCGAGACCGTTGACGGTAAGAGCACCTATAAACTCAGCCACACAACCGCCGACGGATCATCTACCTGGACAGACAACTTCGACACCAGCACGGGCCTGAAAGTGCAGTCGGTCGTAACCAACAAATCGCCCCGGGGTAGTATGACGACGACAACCGTATACGACGATTATAAGGATGTGAGTGGCATTAAATTCCCGATGACGCTTAACCAGAAGTCGGCCCGCGGTACCATGGTCATGACCGTCGATAACGTGAAGGTGAATAAAGGGCTTAAAGATTCGGATTTCAAAACCGAATAAAAGCACCGACATCTACCGACATGCTACCGACGCTGCGCTGTGAAGGCCCTGACGGGCCATAGATGATCGGGCCGTTTGCTGCTACCGACGCTGCGTTGTGAAGGCCCTGACGGGACAAGGCGATCCTGCCGTTTGTTACCGACGCAGCGTTGTGATGTGGCTATGATTCGAGGGTAACCTATAGATAGCTTTTTTGTCCTCTCATCGGGATGGCAACGAATAGGCTTAATTGACTGTTCGTCGTTCGCGTTAAGTAACGGTGCCATAATCAGGAACTGCCTGACAGGACATAAAAAAACGCCCGACCTGCTGGCCGGGCGTTTTTGTGTCTTTGTTAGTCGAGTATCGGTACCACCTTGTCGAGGTTGTAGAAGATGATATCTTCTTTGCCGCTTTCGTCTTCGTTAAGCATCATGCCCACGATGGCGTTTTTCTGAATCCGGCCCGACAGAATTTCTTTCGAGAGGGCGTTCAGGATGCGCCGTTGCAGCACACGCTTCAGCGGGCGGGCGCCAAACTGAGGATCGAAGCCTTCGCGGGCGATGAAGTCGAGTACCTCCGTGTCGGCTTCGAGTGCGATACCCTGCTCGGCCAGCCGGTGCTGGATTTGCCGGAACTGGATCTCCATGATCTTGCGCACTTCGCGTCTGGTCAGCGGCTGGAACATCACCAGCTCATCGATCCGGTTCAGAAACTCGGGTCGTACGGTCTGCTTCAGCAACTCGAACACCTCTTCTTTCGTGCTCTCAATAATCTGATCAGCATTCTGATCCGTTATATCGGCGAACCGCTCCCGGATCACGTGCGACCCGATATTCGAGGTCATGATGATGATCGTATTTTTGAAGTTGGCTACCCGCCCTTTGTTGTCGGTCAGGCGACCATCGTCCAGCACCTGCAGCAGAATATTAAACACATCGGGGTGCGCTTTCTCGATCTCATCGAGCAGGATAACGCTGTACGGTTTCCGACGAACGGCCTCCGTTAGCTGACCACCTTCGTCGTAGCCTACGTAGCCCGGAGGGGCACCAATCAGGCGGCTCACGGCGTGGCGCTCCTGGTACTCGCTCATGTCGATGCGAACCAGCGCGTTCTCGTCGTTGAACAGGAATTCGGCCAGGGCCTTGGCCAGCTCGGTTTTACCGACGCCGGTTGTACCCAGGAAGATGAACGAACCGATGGGGCGCTTGGGGTCCTGCATACCCGCGCGGCTCCGACGTACGGCATCCGACACGACCTCGATCGCTTCTTCCTGACCCGCTACGCGCTTGCCGAGTTCCGCTTCCAGGAATAGCAGTTTGTCGCGTTCCGACTGGAGCATTCGGCTCACTGGAATACCCGTCCATTTGGCCACCACTTCGGCAATATCCTCGGAGGTGACTTCTTCCTGTAGCATAGGGCTCTGGGTGTTAGACACGTCGCCGTCGCCTTTCTCCCGTTGCAGTTCGTTCAGGCGTTTTTCAATTTCCGGGATGCGGCCGTACCGAATCTCGGCTACCTTCCCGTAATCGCCCGCGCGCTCGGCCTGTTCGGCTTCAATACGGAGCTGATCGAGTTGTTCTTTCAGCGTACGGCCTTCGTTGACCGACGCTTTTTCGGTTTCCCAGCGGGCCTTCAGTTCGGTGCGCTGTTCGTTGAGTTCGGCAATTTGCCGGCTCAGCACACTTTCTTTGTCGCGGTCGTCTTCGCGCCGGATGGCTTCGCGTTCAATTTCCAGCTGCATGATCCGGCGGTTCAGCTCGTCGAGCTCTTCGGGTACGGAGTCGATCTCAAGCCGGAGTTTGGCTGCTGCTTCGTCCATGAGGTCAATGGCCTTGTCGGGCAGGAACCGGTCCGAAATGTAGCGGTTCGACAGCTCAACGGCGGCAATAACCGCGTCGTCTTTGATGCGTACGCCATGGTGCAGCTCATAGCGCTCTTTGATACCGCGCAGGATCGAGATCGCATCCGGCACGTCGGGCTCGTCGACCAGTACGGCCTGGAACCGGCGTTCCAGGGCTTTGTCTTTCTCGATGTATTTTTGGTATTCTTTGAGCGTAGTGGCGCCAATAGCGTGCAGTTCGCCCCTTGCCAGAGCTGGTTTCAGCAGGTTGGCCGCATCCATAGCCCCTTCGCCACCACCGCCCGCACCGATGAGAGTATGAATTTCATCGATGAACAAGACGATTTCGCCATCGGAGTCTGTCACTTCCTTAATGACAGCCTTCAGCCGTTCTTCAAACTCGCCCTTGTATTTGGCACCAGCCACGAGCAAGCCCATGTCCAGCGACATGATAATCTTCGACTTGAGGTTTTCCGGAACGTCGCCCTGTACAATACGCTGGGCCAGTCCTTCTACAATGGCGGTTTTACCAACACCGGGTTCGCCCAGCAGCATCGGGTTGTTTTTAGTCCGGCGGCTCAGGATCTGAAGCACCCGCCGTATTTCTTCGTCGCGGCCAATCACCGGGTCAATTTTGCCCGCGCTGGCTCGCTCGTTGAGGTTGATACCGTACCGCTCCAGCGACTGGTACGTTGCTTCTGCGTTTTGGTCTTTCACAGGATTGTTTTTGCCCCGCAGGTCGCGAATGGCATCTTTTAGGGTTTTTTCGGAGAATCCGATGTCTTTCAGTAACGTAGCTACGGTGTCTTTACCACCAACGAGGCCAAGCAGCATCATTTCAACGCTGACATACTCGTCGCCAAAGTCTTTCATTTGCGTCTGTGCCCGTTGCAAAGCCGCGTTCAGGTCATTGCCCAGGTAGATGCCCTGCTGCTGCCCACCCGCAACGACCACTTTCGGGTATCCGTTGATGATGGCATCCAGGGCGAGGGTCAGTCGTTTGATGTCGGTGCCGAGTTTCTTAGCCAGAAACCCGACGGTGTTTGGGTCTTCTTCTAAAATGGCTTTCAGCACATGGCCCGTTTCGACCGTTTGCTGCTGATTACCCTGCGCCATCTGGGCCGCATGCTGCACGACCTCCTGCGCCTTGATGGTATAGTTGTTAACGTTCATGGCTGGTTGAGGAATGAATGAGATAAATCAATAACCAGAGAGTACCGTCAGTCTTTACCAGTTGGTAACAAACTCCGGGCCGGGTCTGTTTTGCGGACATTTTGACGTAAAATAAGCTATCCGGGTCGCTAAATGCGTCAAAATGTCTGTTCGGAATTGTATAGGCAGGTTTGTTCAGGCGTTCTGAATGCGCAAGGTTCTCGGTATTCCGCCTGTGGCCTACGGGATGCATGTCAACGGCAATTGGCCAAGGCGGATATGATTAGCTCCATAGGAGCGACAGGTCAATAGCAGTTGGATAGGATAAATACGGTCGGCTTCGCAGGAGCTGGGTGTCCATAGCCATACGGACGGAGTTTATAGAGAAGCCCCGTGGGGGCGGCATGAATTATGACATGCCGCCCCCACGGGGCTTGGTTGTGGTGATATCCCGGTTATTGGAGGGTAGGAATATGGTTGCGGTGGTTTACGGGTGGCGGGCCTGCATGGGTTGCGACTTCAGATACGTTAGCGAGCGCCATAGCCACTCCAGGGGGCCGTAATGAAACCGGGATAACAAAAACTGGCTGAACAGCACCTGCACCAGAAAAATGGGAATAGTAAGCAACAACACCGTTGCTGTGCCGATTTCGCCAATCAGGCCGAGGCCGTAGCCGTAGAAGAGCAGCGTGCCGATGACCGATTGCAGGATGTAATTCGTCAGGGCCATCTTCCCAACGGCAGCCAGCGGTGAAACGACCCGCTGCCAGGATAGCCGCTGGAAAAGCAGGGTTAAGCCACTGATATAAAATACCGTTAGGGCAGCATTCCCCAGATCGAAGAGAAATCCAAAAATAACCTCGATTACTTTGGGAGGCTGGCTGTTAGGGCCGAGGGTCAGAATAGTCGCTACAAACAGAAGGATGATACCCAAGACCAGTAGCCCCGTATACCGTGTCAGCTGCCGGAAAAACGGACGGTATTCGCTGAGCTGCTGGAACAAGCGCCGACGACCGGCATACAAGCCCAGCAGAAAGAAGCCTAGGGTGATATAGATACGCCCGCTCTCGAACTGGAACTGCATCTTGGTTTTGAATTCGCTCAGGTTCACGCGGACAACCTCTGCGTACGTGCCTTGCTTGATGACTTTGTAATTGGCCTCTACCAGCTTCTCGTCCTCTTTTTGCCGCTGTTCGTTTTGGGTTTTCGTGGGTTGCGGAGCTACAAACTGGTTGTAGTTATTCCGTATCTGAGCCGGTACGTTCAGAACCAGTAGTATGGCCGCAACAAGCACCCAGCGGGTTGGTACGTTCCGGAACAGGAGCATGCCAAAACCCAGCATGGCGTAAATGCTCAGAATGTCGCCCCGCCAGTGTAGGTGATGGAGAAATCCGATGGCACCCAGGATGAGCAGCCGCCAGGCAAATCGGCGGAGAAACGTGCCGTCAGAATCGGTAGAACGGGTCAGCATGAGCGCGAAACTCAGCCCGAATAGAAACGAGAAGAAGGTGTAAAATTTACCGCTGATAAAAATACCCACAAACGTCTGGGCCACCATGTTGGCGGTTCCCTGGCTGTTGATCTGGTAGACCGAGCCGGGTAACGGCCCACCATCGAACCAGACCGATACGTGGGCAATTAAGATGCCGAGCAGGGCAAAAGCGCGCAGCGCATCCACAACCTGAATGCGGGATGGTTTGCTGACCGGTGCCGAAAATGTGGGGGTGTCAGGAGCGTACATAACGGATCGGGATTAGGAAGATAAACAATACCGTCATTTTGCCACGTAAAGCAAAACATAGTTACACCAATGACAGAATAGTCTGATAAACGTTGCTCACAATAAAAAAAGACCGCCCGATCGGGGCAGTCTTTAGAAAAACAGGCTCGACAAAATAGAGTCATCAATCCAGTCCTTCGGCTTCGATCGGCGTCATACGTTCCCGTTCGATATTGGTTTCATGCTGAAGCCCCGAATATACATCGGCCGGGTTGTCCTGATAATCGGGATCGACTACAGCCGCGTCGAGAACCGTACGGTCATGGTCACGAAACTTTCCTTTGGGAAGCCAGTAGGCCAGCAAACCGACATACGCGGCTGCCAGACCGGCTGCCGTCAGCCCTACAACCGGATAGCGGTTCCACTGCCGGGAAGCAATGCCGCCAAAGCCAGCCACAAACGGGAGCATGAACCAGGGATCGTTGAGTTGGCGCGCTACCAGATAACCCGCGCCCGCCGTAGCACCCAGAATGCCCGCGGCTACGGGTACATCCCGCTCGTCATCAGTTTCCCAGGCATCGAGAGTCAGGAGGGTATCGGGGGTGCCGACAACGGTGGCGGCCGTTAGCCAGCCGGTATACAAACTGACCGGAATCCGCAGGTATTTTTCGGGAGCGGGTACGTCGGTTTTGCCAATCTCGAGCGCATGGTGCAAGCCCAGGGCTGCTACCAGGTTAGCCTTTGTAGTGAGATCAGACACGACAACACTGCGTTTATCATCCTGCGAAAAATAACGGCCGAAGATGGCGTTGAGCGTCCAGCTGGTTAGCCACCACGGTAATGCTTTCTGGTAGCGCGGGTTGTAGGCCTGACCCGGCAGCGCCTGGTGAACCATCATTGCCCCTAGCCCCGAATAAATAGTTGACCAGACCACCCCGAACGCCCAGCCAGCCGGGATGATCAGATTGCGGTCGAATACGTTCTGGTATTCGGCCGGCACATCGAATTCAGGTTCTGATTCGGCCTGTTGCATCTGTTTGCCTACCCGACGCGAACGGGCACTGGAGGTGGTGGTATAGATAATACTGCCGACGGCCAGTACCGCCGTGGCGATGCGCCAGATTGATGAGTTTTTCATAACGATAGTGGTTATTAGCTGTCGGGTCGGCCGCGTGGCGGATGGCCCGATTTTCTATACAGAAAAACTACCGGCGTGCCAAGATGTTTGCCGATCAGGGGCGGCTCGCAAACCGAAGGTCGACCAGTAGCGCGCGGTGGTCAGAGCCAGCCTGCGGGAGCGTTCGGAACTGACTGAACTGAAAGCCCGCATTGGCGAACGCATGGTCGATCGGAAGCTGGAGGGGCGGAAAGAAGGCGGGCCAGGTTGGCTGGGTACGCGTGTGCCGACCGCTGGTTAGCGCGGGCACGTTAGAGCGCCCGCCCGTAGCGGGAACGGCGTTGGGCGGTCCAAACACATCGGCATACACGGGCGAAAAAATACTGATGTTGAAGTCGCCGATGAGCAGGGCAGGCAGGCTGTGGTAGCGGGTTCGGCGGGCGGCTTCGGTCAGTTGGGCATTGCGCCCCCTGAACCAGGACGGGAGCAGCGGGATGCGTGGATGAACGGTGACTAGGGCCATCGGCTGGCCGTTCACAACCGTCGTGAGGGTAATGAGCTGATGGTTGCGGGCCAGGGCCGTATCGACCCGGATGGGCGTGCGGCTACCGACCAGTATCCAGAACCGTTTCTTCGACCAGCACGCGAACCAGTGCGGATACGCTCCGCAAAGGCGGGTTGTAACGTACCGAATGCTGGCGGGTGTCATTTCCTGTAGCACGTATAGGTCGGGCCGTTGTTTTCGGAGGGTGGCCAGGGTTGTCTCGTATTCGCTACGGGTAACGAGTACATTGGCGTGGTAGACCCGAACGTCGCCCTGCGGGGGCAGAACCGGCTGATTGTAGTCGCCCGGATACCACCAGCCTGCGTAGTTTGTCTTATTCCAGCCAAGTAGTGCCAGCGTCAGAAGCAGGAACCAGGGGTGCACCCATCGTTTGTGCCATACCCCACGCAGCCCGTTTGCCAGTAGTAAGGCCAGCGCAATGCATGTGTACTGAACTTGAAAATGGCTGAATAACTCGAAGAAGTAGAGCTGACCGAGCCAGCTTCCCAGCGCAACGCTGCCGAAGAGCGCTACCGATCCCCACCAGAGCCACCAGTCGGCCGAGGTCAGATACGGGCGAACGCGCTGCCAGTAGGCGCCGATTATTGAGGTTGAAGAAGGTCGAACCATAGCCTATCCGGGGCCCAAAGCTACGAAAAAGCCTTTACCAGCGTCGGCAGTAGGGCTTTCTGGGCTGTACAGACAGTAGGCTATCGGCGGTTATCGTCTTTCTGCCCTACAGGCTCTTTAAACCTGGTTTCGGTGCCGTCGTGTTCGCACTGATCCTATTCGTGAGCCTGTCCTACACGTAGTTAACCCCACTCGTTATGATGCCATTGCGTACACTCTTGCTCGCTGGTCTGCTTTTCGTTACATCAGGCCTGGCCTTTGCCCAGACTAACCCCAACCGTCAGGACTGGGAGCCGCTCTTTAACGGAAAAGACCTGACCGGCTGGGATATCAAGATCACGGGCCAGCCCCTGAATGATAATTACAAGAATACATTCCGGGTCGAGAATGGTATTATGCGGCTGGCCTATGATCAGTATACCAGCTTCGATGGTAAATACGGGCACCTGTACTACAAGAAACCCTACTCGCACTATAGAGTGCGGTTCACGTACCGGTTTGTTGGTCAGCAAACCAAAGGCGGAGCGGCCTGGAATGTGCGCAACAGTGGAGTCATGCTCCATTCGCAGTCGGCTGCGAGTCTGTCGCTGGGCCAGGATTTTCCGGTGTCGCTCGAGTTGCAGCTGCTGGGCGGGCTGGGGAAGGGGCCGCGCCACACCGCTAACCTCTGCACCCCCGGCACAGAGGTCTACATGGATGGCAAGCTGAACCCCGCCCACTGCATCGATTCGGACTCAAAAACCTACGACGGCGACCAGTGGGTAACGGCCGAAGCCATCGTGCTGGGCGATTCGGTCATTCATCATCTGGTAGATGGCGATACGGTGCTGACCTACCAGCGGCCCCGGGTAAGCAGCTATTTCATCAGCGACGAGTATGACTGGAAAGCGGCCGGAATTCAGAATGTCGATTACTGGGCCAGCCGGGCTAACAAACCACTCGGTGAAGGCTACATTGCGCTGCAGGCCGAGAGCCACCCGATCGATTTCCGCTCGGTCGAGATTCTCGAACTCAAAGGCTGTACCGACCGTAAGGCGCTGAACTACAAATCCTACTACGTAAAGTCCGACAATACCCGATGCCAGTACGGACGCAAGAAATGACATGAACCGGATTACGACAATCGACGTAACGCGGGGATTGGTCATGGTCATCATGGCCCTCGATCACGTCCGCGACCTGCTCCACACACCCGCCCTGACGCAGAACCCGACCGATCTGGCCACGACAACCCCTGCCATTTTTCTGACCCGCTGGATTACCCACCTCTGCGCCCCGACCTTCGTATTTCTGTCGGGGGTGTCGGCTTATCTGTCGTTACAAAAGCGCAACTCGCCCGAAGCCCGGCGGTTTCTGCTGAAACGGGGGCTGGTGCTGATCGTGCTGGAGCTGACCGTTATCAACTTCGCGTTCTGGTTCGATATTCAGTTCAGGAGCCTTATGCTACAGGTCATTTTTGCCATTGGGGGCGGGCTGATGGTACTGTCGCTGCTGGCGAAGTTATCCGTTCGGTGGATAGCTGGTATCGGGTTCGGTATTGTCCTGCTGCATAACCTGCTGCCGTTTGCGCCGTTTGCTAATCCGGTGGGGAGTTTCGTATGGTCGCTGCTGTTCCGAACCAACGTGTTTGTGGTAAGCCCGGAACTGACAGTGCTGGTGGGTTATCCGCTGGTGCCCTGGCTGGGTATTATGCTGCTGGGGTTCGCAGCCGGGCGGTTGTTCGAGCAGCCGATTACCAGTCGCCGACGGCTGCTGTGGCAACTGGGCCTGGGGGCGCTGGCGGTTTTTCTGGTGCTTCGATTGCTGAACCTCTATGGCGATCCGGCACCCTGGTCGGTGCAGAAGAGTGGTTTACTAACGGTGCTTTCGTTCCTGAACGTGAGCAAATATCCGCCTTCGTTGCTCTACACGGCCGTAACCATCGGACTGGCACTGCTGATTCTGGCTGCTGCCGACGGAGCCGACAACGGCTTGACCCGCCTGCTACGCGTATATGGCCAGGTACCTATGTTCTACTACCTCATCCACTGGTACCTCGTTCACCTGTCTATGCTGGCGATGTCGTTTGCGCAGGGCTACTCCTGGGCCGATGTGCCTTCGGGGCCGCTCAACTTTGGTCGGCCCGAAGGAGCGGGTATATCGCTGGGGGGCGTTTATGGGGTCTGGCTTGCGCTGGTGGCTGTTCTGTATCCGCTCTGCCGTTGGTATGGTCGCTACAAAGCCGCCCACCCCGAGGTGACCTGGCTGCGGTATCTATAAGGATGCTATAGACGACGGAACTTGACGTTGCGGAACCAGACGGGGCTGCCCCAGTCCTGCAAACCAATTCGGCCAATGTATTGCCCTTTGCCGATGGGGGCGTCTTTGAGCTTACTGGCGGCCACCCGTTGTTTCCATTCGGGGCTGTTGAGGGTGTACTCGTGGATGGTAAACCCGTTCAGTGATACGGTCAGCGTGTTCTTTCTCATGACAAAATGCACCTGATTCCACGAGCCGACTGGGTTGACCTCACGAACGCGGGCGTTGGCTACGCTGAAAAAGTCGCCCGCCCGGTGTTTATTTTCATCGGCTCCTTCGTAAATGGCGTTGTCGAGGACCTGAAGCTCAAGCCCCGTATCGTATACGTTCTTGTGGGCGGGGGATTCCTGCACGAAAAAGAAAATACCGCTGTTGGTCAGCCGTTCTACTTTCCAGTCGGCCTTGAACTCAAAATCGCCGGTAAACGAGGCATCCGTAACCAGGTCGCCCCCGTTAGCGGCTTTGTTGCCGATTCGGTTCGGCACGTACAGGTGAAGCGCCCCCTGCTCCACGCGCCAGGCCGAACCAACCCCTTTACCACCGTAGGTATGCCAGCCGTTGGTGTTCTGGCCGTTGAACAGGAGGGTCCAGCCCTCTTTCTTTTCCTGTGAGGTTAGGGTATTCTGAGCCTGCGTCAGGCTGGCAGTCAGAATGAGTAGGGCAGACAAAATAAACCGGAAGCGCATGGGCTGTATGAAAACGTGTTTGTTGTAAAAGACGGGCCGAAGTCGTTCGCTACTGTACGGCCTAAAACAAGCGTGCCCCGTTCCTGAACGGGGCACGCTTAACTACCTCCTGTCTGCGGTCACTACTGGAACAGCAGGATGCGGTCAATGACGTGAATAACGGCGTTGTTGGCCACTACGTCAGCCTGGGTGATGTTGGCTGCGCTGGTGCCATTGCCTTTACCCAAAACGGTTACTTTGCCATTGGCTACGTTGAACCGCACACTCGATCCCTGTGCCGTTACCACATCAGCCCCGTTTTGGAACGTCTGCGCAAAGGCCCGGTAGTTCAGCGTGTGATAGGCCAGCAGATCGGCCAGTTTTTTCGGGTCTTCTTTCTCGATGGCCGCCACGTTGGCATAGCCCGCTGCGTTGAAGGCCGCGTTGTTGGGGGCGAAAACGGTTACGCCATTCTGCGTGCTGTTGCTCAGAATGTTCTGAATGCTGGTACCGGCCCGGTTGGCGGCAGCTACGAACAGCGACAGATCATTATTGGCTTTTACTACATCGGCTGCGTTGATCGTTGGCGGCATCAGCACCTTGTTGATGATATGAATCGTGCTGCCCGTTGTCGGAATATCGCCCTGGGTAACCTTTGCCCCGTTGATGCTGACGTCGCTGTTGCTAACCTTGTAGACCGACACCTGCGTATTGGGCAAGGTGGTCTGATACGAGGTATTCACCCGCGTCGGGATGGACGACAGGTCGATCAGCGACCCGATGACGTGGTATTGCAGAATCCGCTTCAGGTCAGCCGCCGGCGCAGCGCTTACTGCGGCCACACTGGCGTACCCAGCCGCCCGGAAGGCGTCGTCGGAGGGGGCGAAAATGGTCAGTGCGCCTTTGTTCACATCCGCAACCAGACCCGCCTGCGCGATGGCAGCCGTCAGGAATGTCAGATTATCTTTTTGCTTGATGTAATCATACGAGGCCACAACGGTCTGGTTCGAGCCGGGGGTTGTTGTGCCTGAACCCGGCGTGGTCGATGTGCCGGAGCCGGGTGTCGTGGCCGTGCCGGTGCCGGGCGTAGTCGCGGTGCCCGAACCCGGATTGGTCGTCGTAGGTGGAACCGGTTGCGGATCGGGGCTATTGGTACAGCTGCTCAGAAAGGCAACCGAACTCAGCAGGCAGGCCGCTGCCACTGATCGGAATGTGTTGAAATTGAGATGAATGGTCATACGTTGAGTTGGTAAATCGTTGACTAAATAAGTAAGCAATCCTGTCGTCATTGTTGCGTAACGAGAGGTAGTTGGAAGGTTAACGGGGCACCGGGATGAGATGTTGTGTTGGAAAAGTGCTATTCGAGCGAACGGGATTTATGTTTTGCGTACTTTCAGGGCAATGAAACGGGCTGAACCATGACCAAAAAACTAGGCGTTTTTATCATCCACGGCATGGGCGATCCTGCTCCCGATTATGCCGAAACACTTATTGGTCAGTTGACAAAACGCCTGGGCGATGCGGCCCGGGAGGTCGAGTTTGAAGCGTGCTACTGGGCCCCTATTCTGCAGAAACAGCAGGACGTAACCTGGCATCGGCTTCTGCTGCGTGGTCAGCTGGATGCGCTGGCGTTTCGGCGCTGGATCGTCAGCGCACTGGGCGACCCGGTGAGTTACCTGTCTGGTTTTTTCAAGGATGGCAAACCGGTGTATGGGCAGATTCATGAATGCATGCGGACCAGTCTGGAGCAGCTCTCGGCCCGGCTAGGCGAGGGACAACCTCGGCCCCTAATGATCCTGGCCCACTCGCTGGGCAGCGTAATCGCCAGTAATTACATCTGGGACCAGCATTACAACAAAAACGAGGAGGATGTTGGTCTGGGCAAAACGCCCTTCGAGCGGACCGAAACGCTCACGTCGTTTATCACGTTCGGCTCCAATATTCCGCTCTTTCTGCCGCCTTCGCCCCCCATCAAATGCATTCCGTTTCCGCACCAGAACCTACCGGCTTCCCTGAAAGCCGAAGCCCGCTGGCAGAACGTGTTCGATCCGGACGATGTGCTTGGGTATCCGCTGGCCGACATCTGGGACGATACGCAGGGCACCCGCATCGACGACATTCCGATCAATGCCGGTATGTGGCCCCTGTCAGAAACGCCCCTGTCGCACACGGCCTACCTGCGCGACGATTCTTTTCTCGATCTGGTCGAAGAACGCATGCGGGCCCTGCTGAAGCTGACACCATGGCCGGAAGACACAACTTCGTAAAATACAAAAACGCCCGGCAGCAGCGCTGTCGGGCGTTTTTGTCGGGTTGTGAGCCGCTTACTGGGTAACGGGCAGCAGCCGGAATACGTAGCCCGGATCTTCGACCGATACGTAGAGGTAGCCGTCGGGGCCCATGGTCACGTTGCGCAGCCGGCCAATGTTTTTCAGAATATTTTCCTGGCTGACAATTTTGTCGCCGTTCATGACGCACCGGTTCAGGTACTGGAACCGCAGCGACCCCACCATCAGGTTGTTTTTCCAGCCCGGGTATCTGGAACTGGTTACGAAAGCCATGCCGCTGGGACCGATGGAGGGCAACCAGTAGGTAAGCGGCTGCTCCATGCCTTCTTTGGCCGTCAGGTTGGTGATCGGTTTACCGTCGTAGTTGATGCCGTAGCAGATGACAGGCCAGCCGTAGTTGGCCGATTTTTTGACGATGTTGATCTCATCGCCCCCGCGCGGCCCGTGTTCGTGGGTCCAGATGGCACCCGTGGCCGGGTTCAGGGCCATACCCTGCGGATTGCGGTGACCATACGAATAAATAGACGGGTGCGCGCTCTTGTTGGCTACGAAGGGGTTATCGGCCGGAATGCGGCCATCGTCGTGCAGGCGGTGCACCTTTCCCGCGTCGCGGTCCAGCGATTGCGGGTTTTGCTGCTCGCTGCCCCGGTCGCCAACCGTAATGTACAGAAACCCTTTCTTGTCAAATTCCAGCCGTGAGCCGTAGTGGTGGCGGGTTTTGGCGTAGGGGAGCGCTTCAAAAATTACCTTCTGATCGGTCAGGGTGTTGCCGGTCAGTTTGGCGCGCATCACGGCCGTGGTTGAAAGTTTGTCGCTGCCTTCCTGCTTCACCGCCGAATACGACAGGTAGATCAGCTGATTCTTCGCAAAGTCGGGGTGCAGTTCTACGTCGAGCAGGCCGCCCTGTCCTTCGGCCAGTACGGTTGGGCCGCCGGTTAGTTTGGTTTTCTGACTGCCTTTTTCGACCCGGTACAGATCGCCCGTACGGTCGGTCACCAGCATGCTGCCATCGGGCAGGAAGGCCAGACCCCAGGGCGACTTGAACCCACTCGCCACCGTGTCGAGCTTGACCGTCATGCCTTCCGAGGTAAATACGTTGGAGGATGGTTTGTTGGCAAACTTGTACTGATCCACGTTCTTCAGGCTCGTCAGAATCAGATCGGCCATTTCGTCGATTTCCTTATCGGTCAGCACGCCTTTCCAGGCCGGCATGCCCAGGTCGGGGTAACCGCCGGTTATGCTTTTGACCAGATCGCTTTTTTCTTTCCCGTGTTTCCACTGGCGATCAACAAAGGCTTCTACCTTTTCGCCGTGGCAGGAGGAGCAATAGGTTTCGTAGTTTTCGCGCGCCGTTTTTGCCGCCGGCTTTCGGTCGATCAGAAAACTGCTGAGGCAAAATACGGCCACAAAGGCGCTGCCAATCGTGTAGCGTAGCATAGGGGGGATGGGACTTGTTTTACGAATGAAGCGGGAGAACTGACTTTTTTACTATTGATGGGCTATGGGTAAACGGCTAGACAGCTACCAGCTCTTTGCGTTCGCCAATCTGCTGCCGCCACATGGCATAATAGAGACCTTTCAGCGCCAGCAACTCGTCGTGACGGCCCTGTTCAGCCACCCGCCCCTGTTCGAGCACAAAAATACGATCGGCGTGCAGAATCGTGCTCAGCCGGTGTGCAATCAGGATGGTAATGTGCCGGTGCGAACCCGACAACTCACGAACCGTTCGGCCAATCTCTTCTTCGGTCAGCGAGTCGAGCGCCGAGGTAGCCTCGTCAAAGACCAGCAGGGTCGGTTTGCGCAGCAGCGCGCGGGCAATACTGAGCCGTTGTTTCTCGCCCCCGGAGACCTTTACGCCCCCTTCGCCAATAACCGTATCGAGGCCCTGCGGGGCGCGGGCCAGCAGCGAATCGGCCGCGGCCTGCCGGAGCGCCATCAGACATTCTTCGTCGGTGGCGTTGGGGGCCACAAAGCGCAGGTTTTCGCGGATGGTGCCGGCAAAAAGCTGCGTATCCTGCGTAACGAACCCGATCTGCTCACGTAACTCGTCGAGGTCGACGGCCGAGCCGGGTATGTTGTTGTAGAGAATCTGGCCGCTCATGGGCGTATAGAGGCCCACCAGCAACTTGACCAGCGTGGTTTTGCCCGAGCCGCTCGGCCCTACGAAGGCAATGGTTTCGCCCAGCCGGACATCGAACGAAATACCATCGAGGGCCGGAACGCTGGCCGACAGGTGTTTGAAACGGACCGCATCGAAAGCCAGCGTCTGGAGATCCCTGACGGGCTGCGGCAGGGCGGGTTTAACGTCGCGCGGGGTGTCGAGAATCTGCTGGAAGTTAGCCAGCGACGCTTCCGTTTCGCGGTATATATTGATGATATTGCCCAATTCCTGGAGCGGTCCGAAAATGGCGAACGAATAGATGAACAGCGAGAAAAACTCACCCACCGTAATGCGCCCCTGCACGACCAGAAACAACATCAGCAGCATGATGGCATTGCGAAGCAGGTTCACAAAAGTGCCCTGAACGAACGACAAAGACCGGATGTAGCGCACTTTCTTCAGCTCGAGTTTCAGAATTTTCTCGGTTGTGGCGTTCAGTCGTTCGGTTTCCTGCTGGGCCAGGCCGAGGCTTTTGACCAGCTCAATGTTGCGCAGGCTCTCGGTGGTCGATCCGGCCAGGGCCGTGGTTTCGGCAACGATCGTTTTCTGAACGTTCTTGATTTTTTTGCTGAGCAGCGAGCTCACGAACCCCAGCAGCGGAATGGTCAGAAAATAAGCCGGTGCAATGGGCCAGTATACGGTGGTGGCGTACCACATCACAAACACGATACCCACTACGGACGTGAACAGAACGTTGACGAACGACTGAATCAGCTTCTCGACATCGGACCGTACTTTCTGCAACTTGCCGAGCGTCTCGCCCGAGCGCTGGTCTTCGAAGACCTGGTAGGGTAGTTCGAGGGAGTGGCGAAGGCCGTCGGTATAGAGTCTGGCGCCCAGCCGCTGGGTAATTACGTTGACGTAATAGTCCTGAAAATTTTTGGCGATTCGGCTCACCATGGCTACGCCCAGGGCCTGGAGGATCAGAAGCCCCGCTCCGTTCTGCAAAAATTCCCAGAAGTTAATGTCGCGCAGGGTGCCGCCGGGCTTAACAACGTACTGATCGATGATTTTGCGAAAGATATACGGGTCGAGGAGCGAAAAAATCTGGTTGATAGCGGCCAGCAGCAGCGCCAGGATCAGCAGGCCCCAGTAACGGCGCAAATAACTGTAAAGTAGTTTCATACAGGAGTTAACGGCCCGGCCTGGTGGTGAGCGGACGGGATTTGTCGGTGTAACAACAGACGAGCCTAAAAGATCGCCTGAACTGAAAACGTCGTTGACAAAACCTATTGGGCGTACTCAGCCTGTTGCTGGTACGGCGCAGCCAGCGGTCCTGTATAGCCCGGTGGGCGAAAGCGGGTTTGAGGACATCAAAAAAAGCCTAAACGGTCGCGAAACAGACCGTTTAGGCTTGAGAAAGGATTCTGAAGGAACCTATACGGCGCCGGCTTTGATCTCGTCTACAACGGCCGGGTCGAGCAGGGTGGTTGTGTCGCCGAGGTTGCTGGTGTCTCCTTCGGCAATTTTGCGAAGAATCCGGCGCATAATCTTGCCCGACCGGGTTTTGGGCAGTCCCGAAACAAACTGGATTTTATCGGGCTTGGCAATGGGGCCAATAACCCGGCTAACGGTAGCCAGAATGTCGCGCTTGGTCAGGTCGGCGTCATGATCGGAGGGCATGGCGTCGGCAATGACGTACGCATAGATACCCTGCCCTTTGATGTCGTGCGGATACCCGACAACGGCGCTTTCGACCACGCCCGTGTGCATGTTGATGGCGTTTTCCACTTCGGCCGTACCGATGCGGTGGCCCGATACGTTCAGGACGTCATCGACGCGGCCCGTGATCCGATAATAGCCGTCTTCGTCGCGCAGACAGCCATCGCCGGTGAAATACAGGCCGGGATAGGTGCTGAAATACGTCTGTCGGCAGCGCTCATGATCGCCCCAGGTTGTCCGTAAAATACCCGGCCACGGAAACTTCATGCACAGGTTTCCGGATACGCCGTTGCCTTCGATCTCCTGCCCGTTTTCGTCGACCAGCATGGGCTGAACGCCGGGCAGTGGGAGGGTGGCGTAAGTGGGTTTGGTTTTGGTGACGCCTGCAATGGGCGAAATCAGCATACCACCCGTTTCGGTTTGCCACCACGTATCGACAATCGGGCACCGGTTTTTACCGATATGATCGTCGTACCAGTGCCAGGCTTCGGCATTGATGGGCTCGCCTACCGAGCCAAGTACCTTCAGGCTGCTCAGGTCGTGGTTTTCTACCTTGTCGAGACCAAAGCCCATCAGCGACCGGATGGCCGTTGGGGCGGTGTACAGGATGTTGACCTGGTGTTTATCGACAATATCCCAGAAACGTCCGGCGTCGGGGTAGGTCGGTACCCCTTCGAACAACAGCGACGTGGCCCCGCAGGCCAGTGGCCCGTATACGATGTAGCTATGTCCCGTAATCCAGCCGATGTCGGCCGTGCAGAAATGCACCTGACCCGGCTCGTACTGAAACACGTTCTCGAAGGTATAGGCCGCATAGACCATATACCCTCCGCAGGTGTGGACTACGCCTTTGGGTTTGCCCGTACTGCCCGAGGTATACAGAATGAACAGCACATCTTCGGCATCCATTTCTTCGGCCGGGCAGTCGGCGGTTACCTGCTTGAGTTCCTGCTCCATCCATACGTCGCGACCCTTCAGCATGGCTACCGGGGTGCGGGTACGGGTCATAACGATTACCTTCTCCACGCTGGGGCAGCCGATCAGGGCGTCGTCGACAACGCTCTTGAGCGGAATTTCTTTGTTGCCCCGATAAGCACCGTCGGCCGTAATCACTAGTCGGCACTGAGCATCGTTGATCCGGTCGGCAATGCTCTGGGCCGAAAATCCACCGAAAACAACGGAGTGAATCGCGCCAATACGGGCGCAGGCCAGCACGGCAATGGCCAGTTCGGGCACCATCGGCATATAGACGCAGACCCGGTCACCTTTGCCTACGCCGTTGCGTTTGAGCACATTGGCCATTCGGCAAACCTGATCGTGGAGCATCCGATAGGTGAGGGTAACCCCGGCTTCGTGCGGGTCGTTAGGTTCCCAGATGATGGCGGGCTGATCGCCCCGCTCGGCCAGGTGCCGGTCGAGACAGTTTTCGGTAATGTTCAGTTTACCCCCTACAAACCACTTGATATTGGGTTCGGTAAAGTTCCACTGCAGGGTTTTGGTCCAGGGTTTGCGCCACTGGAATTCCTGAGCTACACCGGCCCAGAAGGCCTCGGGGTCTTCGACACTTTGCTGGTAGGCCTGCTGATAGTCGTCAAAGGTTCGGATACGCATAGTTGAAGGGCAAAAGGTAAATGAGACAGTAAAAGTAAATGACACCAGCGTTCCAGCCGGCAATTTATTTGCTAAGTTGGTATAGACAGCTACCCACTTACCCGACCGGCTTCATTAATTGATTGATTCGGCTGACGAGGTCACGGGTCGAAAAAGGCTTGGGTATGTACAGGTTAGCACCGGCCTCGTAACCGGCCTGCACATCGGCTTCTTTACTTCTGGCACTCAGAAAAATTACTTTCGCATGGTTCAGATCGGGTTGCGCCCGTACGTACCGACAGAGTTCATGACCATTCATTTTAGGCATCATGACGTCGAGCAGGAGCAGGTCCGGTTTTTCGGCGTCGATCAGTTCCTGCGCTTCGGCTCCGTCGCGGGCAATAAAGACCCGGTGCCCTTCTTTCTTCATCAGGAATTCGAGCGAGAGCAGAATGTTTGGTTCGTCGTCAGCAATTACTACGGTAAGCATATAGATCAGTAATCTGATGGCTAGTCAATTGGTATACGGACGGTAAAGGTAGCACCTTGTCCCAATTGACTCTCCACCCGAATACTACCGCCGTGTAATTCGGCAATTTTTCGGGATATCGCCAGGCCCAGTCCGCTGCCCGTCGGTTTGTCGCGGGTTTTGTGGTGGAGCTGGTAAAACTTGTCAAAAATCAGCTCATGATAGGCCGGGTCGATGCCCACGCCGTTGTCGGTAATACTCACGATCAGGTTGGTGCCATCAGCCGACGTAAGTACGGCAATCCGGCCCTGGTTAGGCTCGCAGAACTTAATCGCGTTCGACAGCAGGTTGATGAATACCTGCATCAGCCGGTCGTGGTCGGCCCGCACGGTTGTGGGCGGAATATCGTGCTGCACCGTGATGCTGATGTTTTTTTCGCGGATCAGCTGCTGTATGGTGTCGATGGCCTGGCGTACGATATCGCGCAACAGAACCGGCTCCAGCTGCAGTTGTAACCGCCCCGACTCGAACCGCTCCAGATCCAGCACCTGGTTGATGAGTCGGGTAAGCCGTTCCGACTCGCGGATGATCGTTCCCAGAAACTGCTGGCGGGAGTGGTCGTTCATATCGGGGGTGTCGTACAGGATTTCGGCCAGCGCCCGCACCGACGTGATGGGCGTACGAACCTCATGCGTGATGGTCGACAGAAACTCGGCTTTGTTGAGGTCGGCTGCCTGCAGGCGTTCGTTGGCTTCGCTGAGTTGCTGAGCCATCTGTTCCAGCTCCGTCGACTTTCGTTTGAGCTCCCGGTTGACCGAAATCAGCTCCTGCGAGGTCTTGAGAATACGAATCACTTCATCGACCGAAATGGTTTCTTCTTTCGCGATGGAGGCTACGAGCGTACGGGCCGAAGCCGTTCCGATAGCGCCCGCCAGCAGTTTCTCGCAGTAGGTAACCAGCCGGGCGTCGGCATAGATGGTCGGGGTGGCGGGTGCATGACGACTGGTATACCGCTCAATAACGCGCCTGGCCCAGTCGGCTCCGAAAAAGGTGGTGAGCAGTCGCTGTAGTTCCGATACGACTACTTGCCCCTTCCAGATTACGGAACTCTCGTCGGAGCGCGAAAGCCGGAAAATATCGACGAAGAGGACCGCCTGGTTGTGCTCCAGCGCGCTTTGCGGCCGGTTGATAGACCCCCACAGATACCCCAGGCTATTGACCAGCAGGGACCAGAAAATTCCCTGGGCCAGCGGCTCCAGATCGGTCTGGCCAAACAGGTT
Source organism: Spirosoma lacussanchae (assembly GCF_005870035.1). Lineage (GTDB taxonomy): Bacteria > Bacteroidota > Bacteroidia > Cytophagales > Spirosomataceae > Spirosoma > Spirosoma lacussanchae. The sequence continues at coordinate 1,054,020 of NZ_SWJG01000001.1, forward strand.
TTGCGGGCGTAGGAAGCCGATCCCCCAGGGGCCTTCGGTCAGTAGCGTAGGCGGAAGCAGCCCGGGAACGAGCGTAGGCAGAATCAGCGTGTAAAACCACATAGCGGTACCGGCATACAGACCCAGCCGCGCCCCCGCCCGATTGCCTTCTTTCCAGAAAATACCGCCAATCATGGCCGGCGTAAACTGAGCAACAGCCGCGAACGAAATCAGCCCAACCGATACCAGCGAGAACTGCTGCGACACCGTTCGGTAGTATATATACGCCAGGATCAGAAACAGGACAATGGTAAGCCGCCGGATGTTGATGACAAACGTACTCGACACCGAACCAAACCGATTCTGCCAGTTGGAACGGCTCACCAGAAACGGCATCACGACGTTGTTGCTGACCATGACGCTGAGCGCAATCGTTTCGACAATGATCATACTCGTGGCCGCCGAAAACCCACCGATGTAGGCCAGTAAGGCCAGGCCTTCGCGGCCGTACTGCACCGGCAGGGCCAGTACATAGTTGTCGGCGTCGATGGGGAGGTTGCCCAGCAGAATATGTCCGCCAAAGGCCAGCGGCAACACAAAAATATTGATGACGAACAGGTACAGCGGAAACAGCCAGATGGCTTTGTTGAGGTGCTTCTCGCTGGTATTTTCTACGACGGCCACCTGAAACTGGCGCGGCAGAAACAGAACGGCCAGCATCGATAGTATAATATTCCAGAACCAGTCGCCCGACGTATGGCCCGGCCCGAACGTGAACTGCTGGCGTAGCGCGGGTATGGCCCGGGCCTGCTGAAAAATATCCGTCGGGCCGTTGAACAGCCCAAAGGTGACGAACAGCCCGACCGCTACGAAAGCGACCAGCTTCACCAGCGACTCGAACGCAACGGCCGTGACCAGGCCCTCATGTCGCTCGGTCGCTTCGAGGGTGCGGGCACCAAACAGGATCGTGAAAACGATCAGAACCAGCGTAATATAAAAGGCCTGATCGCCCAGAAACAAGCCTTCCGACGCGTTATCTGCTTGCCCCGACAATACCGAAAAGCTGGTCGCTATGGCTTTGATCTGGATAGAGATGTAGGGAATGATACCGGCTACACACAACCCCGTCACGAAAACGCCCAGCCCCCGGTTTTTGCCATATCGGGCCGAAATGAAGTCCGCAATGCTGGTAATGCGCTGCACTTTACAGATGCGGATGATTTTCCGGAGGATGAGCCACCAGAGCGGAGCCGCGAGCGTTGGGCCGATATAGACCGTCAGAAACTGCATCCCGTGCGATACAGCCCGGCCTACGCTGCCGTAGAAGGTCCAGGCCGTGCAGTAAACAGCCAGTGATAACGAATAGACATACGGGTTGTTGACCAGACTCTGGCGGGTATGCGTGCGATGTTCGGCCCAGTAGGCAATCAGAAAGAGCAGGCTCAGGTAGAGCAGCGAGCAGACGATGAGCGTAAGGCTATTCATCGGGATGGAATGAATCGTCAGCGTTGCGGTTGCCGTGCAGGCAGATCACCAGCGATACAATCAGGGCGGCCCATACTACCAGCACATAGGCATAGCTGCCAGGCAACCCACCCGTCAGGTCGGGTACGTTAACGATCGACAGGAACGGCTCGTTGAAAAGCAGCATGAATACGATGCTTAGCAACAGTAGTCGCCGGGTTTTCATAGGGTCAGTTACGGGATAGGTATAGATCAACAGCCGGTCTCGGGCAGTACCGCTGGTATTGGGCCAGCGGTACTGCTCTGCCGCCTTACTGACAGCGGGTGTGGCCTAGCTGACTTCATCGTCATACTCGCCCTGGAGCGCGTAGAGGCCAAACCGGACCAGTCCACCCACGATAATGGGCAACAGTACGAACAAAATGATGATGCCAAAAACCAGGTCTTCGGTTTTGCCGCTCGTCAGTTTGGGCAGACCGAACTGGGTAAGGCCGTAGTAGCCGACAACAGCCGCCAGCGCCAGCCAGACAATGCCAGCGTATTTTTTGATTGCGTTCATGAAACAGAATGTCTACAGGTTGAAATGAATTAGTCGTGGGTTGTCCGGTTTTTGTTGTCGATGTAGAGCAGGCCAATGACAAAGCTGACCGCAGCCACACCGATCGGGTACCAGAGGCCTTCCAGATAGGGAGCTGCGTTGGGCAGGGCGGCTCCAACGGCTTCCGCAGCCGTGTTGGCGTCGTTGGCTTTGGTGGCCAGGTAGGTCGCTACAGCCGGCAGCAGGCCGCCAAAAACCCCGTTCCCGATGTGGTAAGGTAACGACATGGACGTGTACCGAATCTTGGTCGGGAACATCTCGACCAGAAAAGCGGCAATAGGGCCGTACACCATCGTTACAAAAATCACCTGAATAAATACCAGCCAGATCAGCGTCCATTTGTCAGCATCATTGATGGTGACGGTCTTCCTGATTTCCGGCTTGGGCGCTTCAGCCGCAGGCGTAGCGGCAATTTTTGTTTTGATCACTTCCTCATAGGTGGTGCCGTCGGTATACGCTTTGGCAATGGTCTTGGTCATGATAAACCCACCGGCTTCTTTTGGGTTGGGAGCGGTTGCCGAGTCGATTCGGGCAGCACCGGCTATTTCGGTTTTGTTGCTCAGGTTGGTGGTCTGGTACATTTTCTCGTAGATGGCCCGGTACGACAGAATGGCGACCAGCATACCCGCCAGCATGATGCTTTTTCGGCCAATTTTGTCCGAGAGCCAGCCGAATAGCACGAAGAAAGGCGTGCCCATCAGCAGGGCTATGGTCATCAGCCCGTCGGCCTGCATTGCTTCTACGTTACAGATCTTCTGGATAAAACTCATGGCGTAAAACTGGCCCGTATACCAGACTACGCCCTGCCCCATGGTTGCGCCAAACAGCGCCAGCAGAACGAATTTGAAGTTGTACCGGTTGCCAAAACTTTCTTTCAGCGGACTGGCCGACGTTTTCCCCTCTGCCTTGACTTTGGCGAACAGGGGCGACTCACTCATGTTTTTCCGGATGACATATGAAATAAGCACCATCAGGATCGATACCAGAAACGGCACCCGCCAGCCCCAGTCAGTAAAGGCTTCTTTGGACATCGACAACCGCGTGAGCATAATCACCAGCAGCGAAACGAACAGACCAATGGTGGCGGTAGTCTGAATCCAGGAAGTCCAGAACCCGCGCTCACTTTTGGGCGAGTGTTCGGCTACGTAGGTAGCGGCACCGCCGTACTCGCCACCCAGGGCCAGCCCCTGCAACAGGCGCAGAATCAGCACCAGCAGCGGAGCCAGGAAGCCAATGGTTTCGTAGCTCGGAATCAGACCGATGGCAAATGTGGCCCCGCCCATCAGCAGCAGTGTGACCATAAACGTGTATTTCCGGCCAATCAGATCGCCGAGCCGCCCGAAAAACAGCGCGCCGAACGGACGAACAACGAAACCGGCGGCAAACGTGGCCAGCGTAGACAGAAAGGCCGCCGTTGAATTGCCTTCCGGAAAAAACTTGGTGGCCAGTACCGTTGCCAGCGACCCGAATATGTAGAAATCGTACCATTCGATGAGCGTTCCAACGGAAGAGGCTCCGATGACGCTGATCAGCGAACGGATGTTAGTGGCTGGTTTGGCCTTAGGTTCTGTAATCATGAATGAAAGAAGATTAATGGAATAGGGAATGAATCAAAGATAAACCTGGGCCTGCAGGATAAACTCACCCCGCTTACCGCTGATGGTGTTTTTGTCGGTGTAGACAGGACGTACCGACCACTGGGGGGTAATTTTGGCATGGTGGCCGTCCAGATAAAAGTTACAGCCGAGGTCGTAATAAGTACCGGATTTTCCGAGCGCTTCCAGGTTTTTGAGGGTGTAGGCTGCATAGGGCTGTATCCGCACTAAGGGTTTGTCAGTGGTTTTGGGCAACAGCAGACCGGCCTGGGTATACCAGATCGTTCCCGTACCGACCAGCGGCCGCGCATTACCCGGACCGGCTAGCGCACGCTTTCCTTCAAAAGAAGGGTCGGCCGTACCGGGGTTCATGATTCCCACATTCCGCAGGTAGTTCGAGCCGAAATCATACGTGTAAAGTACGCTGTAAGTGGTTACGGCCATGTTTTTGTCCTGTTTCCCAATGGGCATATCCGCGAAGACATCGACCGAGAAAAGATTGATATCGTGGGCGTTGGGTTTACCGTTGTTCATAGAGCGTGTTGCTTCGGGCTGCCGGTAAAACCCCGCGCCCAGGTTAAATACGCGCCTGGTACCTACGTAAGAGCCCACCTTAAAAGGTAACACATTCGCTTCCTGATCCAGGAACTGATACTCGAAGTAGCCACCATAGGACATTTTACTGACGCCATTGTTGTCAACGGCTACATTGGGCGTTACGGTCGTGCCGCTCAGGGGGGGCGTCTGGTTGGTAGCAAAGGGCTTGTTGTAGTTCAGGCGATACTCCAGCTTACCCAGTTTGCCTTTGGCATAGATACCGAACAGCCGGGCAAACTGATCCGAATTTTCGATCAGTGGCCAGTTAACTATCGGGGCGTCGACCGCCAGGAAGTTCAGCGTGCTGGCCGATGTCATCCGGGATATACCGTGCCAGTAGTGCAGCCCGGCGCCCAGATAGAGCGTGTTTTTACGAACCAAGCCGGCTGCGTCTTGCCCGCTGGGCACGACGGCATATTCGTTCCAGACATCGTGGAAAAACAGACCCGGCTTTTTGCCCTGGCCGTACCCACCCGTACCGCTGGTTCCTGCGGCTCCGCCGTTTATGAATGTCTGGTTGTTAATACCTACGTGGGTCAGAATCAGATAACGGGGCGAAATCTGGGTGTAGGCCAGTACCCGAAGCCGCCGGGCGCCTATATCCGTCAGGGTCTCGGTCGGCACTCCGTTTACCGCCGTGCCGGGATTCATCTGCATGGATCTGAACCACAGTTGGTTCCACATAATAATTCGGGCGTATTTAGTCCCTTCCGGATTCAGGTTCAATTTGAGCCCGGCTCCGTAGTCGGATGACCCCTGAGCTATACTTTGTTGTTGACATGGCCCGCTGATCAGCAGCGCGAGTACAAGCAGTTGTAAGCTATGTTTCATGGGTAAGACAAGTTCGGATCGGCGTTCGTTGCCGGATCAAAACTGTCTCTTTCTGCAAGACCTGCGAAACCGTTGGGATAGATACGGTCAATTGATAGCGATGGTCAGTCGCGGAAGCGTTCCCAGCGAATAACCATAAATTTATCGCCTAATTCGGTAACGATCATACCTGCGCCCTGCACGTTTTCGCGACTACTGAAAAATTCAGACAACTCTTTGTGGTTCAATATCTTATAGGTTGGGTGGTAGAGCCGGTTCTGGGGGGCTTTCACCTGGTATTTCTTGACCCAGTTCATAACCGATACATGACTTACGCCCAGCAGCCGCTCGATCTCCCGGAAGCTGACGCCCTCAATGTAAAGCTGCAACGCTTTGATGACGTAATAGCTATTGATGCCTTTGCCCACCTTGTCGACAGTGAAGTTATACGCGCAGTGCTTACATCGGTATCGTTGTCGGTTATTAAGAATGCCGTTTCTAACCAGTTGAGAGCTATTACACTTGGGACAATGAGACGCAGTCATGAGGGGTGGGTAGGATTATCGCTATCAAATTACCAAATATATAGTAACTTAGCATAATAGCACAATTTTATCCCAAAATAGCTCAATAAAATAGGCTGTAAACGGCCGCTTTCAGTAGTATATATTGGCAAACCATCCGTTGGCGAAAGGGTGCTGTAGCCAGACGAAGGAAACTGGCGACAGCGGGGACTGCCATCAGGTTGGCAGTTGAGGAGAAGAGGGGCCAGCAAACACAAGAGGTTGCAAAATGAGCATCGGCCCATCCTGCAACCTCAAAAAAAACTGTTTTAACAAGTTCTAGGGGGAAAGCCGTTCGATAAGCCAGTCCTGTCCGTCTTTCCGGTAACGGATGCGGTCGTGCAGACGGCTGGGGCGCCCCTGCCAGAATTCAACCTGATCCGGTATCACCCGAAACCCACCCCAGTGGGGCGGTCGCGGAATCGACTGACCGTCAAACTGGGCTTCCAGTTCCTGCTGGCGCTGTTCGAGGGTGTTGCGATCGGTAATAACCGAACTTTGGTTTGATACCAAGGCCCCGATCTGGCTACCTCGCGGCCGGCTGGCAAAGTACGCGTCTGACTCGGCAGCGCTTACTTTCTCCACGTGGCCCTCGATCCGGATCTGGCGTTCCAGCTCGGGGTAGAAGAAGGTCAGAGCGGCCACCGGGCGTTCGGTCAGGTCGCGTCCTTTACGGCTTTCGTAGTTAGTATAGAAGACAAATCCACCCGCTGTTATATCTTTGAGCAGCACAATACGACCATCTGGTCGGCCGTCGGCAGTAATGGTGCTGACGTGCATGGCGTTCGGCTCCGGAACCCCTGAACTCAGGGCTGCATCGAACCAAAGTCGGAATTGAGTGAGTGGATCAGCTGAAACATCGTCCACATTCAAACCGTTAAGCGTATATTCTTTCCGTAAGTCGCTAATTGTTGACGGCATTCTGTTGGGTTGTTTAACGGCAATTCAACGGCCGAACTGCAAGAAAATCCGCATATTGTCGTAATTTTGCAAAAGTAATCGGTACGTTCCCAACATGGCAAACGAAGAACAGGAAATAAACCAGCAGCCGGACGCTACAGATCAGGCAACCGGCACGCTGGCCGTTAATACCCCCGAAGACACCACGACGCAATCTACGGATTCGGGCGAGGCAACTGCTGCTACGCCTGACTCGACAGAGACGCCGGCCGCAACTCAGCCACAGGCTAGTGGTGTTGACGAACCTACCTCTCAATCGAACGATACGTTGACAGTTCCAGAATTAACTGAAAATGAGCCGGTAATGCCGGAGGTTGAAACCCAGCCGGTCGTTGATCAGTCGGCTGCTGACCCTCAGGAAGCCGAGCAGGCCGCTCCGGAAACGGTTGCCGAAACAGCGCCCGACGCTGCCCCTCAACCCGAAGCGCCCGTCGCTGAGACGATTGCGTCAGAGGAGCCTGTTGCTGAAACGCCTGCGCCTGTCGCCGACGAAGAGGCTCCTGCTGCCGCCGAAACGGAACCTACCTCCGAAACGTCTACGGCCGAAACGGATGAGGTTACGGCGCAGTATGCCACGGTAGCCGAACCCGAAGAAGCCGATGAAACGGCTTCTCAACCGGCGGCCGACTACAGTCAGTTCTCGAAACAGGATTTTGTAGCCCTGCTCGAAGGCCAGCTTGCAACTGTCAGTGCAGCAGCGGTAACCCCCACCGATTTCAAGAAAGCCGATCAGGTACTGAAAGAAGTGAAGCCCCTGTTCGATCAGATGAAGCGGGCCGAACGGGAAGCTGCCCTGCAGGCCTACGTAGCCGATACCGGTGCTGAAGAAGGGTTCGACTATAAATACGATGAGGCTGTTCTGCGGTTCGACGAACTTTACAAGCAGATTAAAAGCCTTAAGAATACTTACTTCCAGAATCTGGATAAGGCGAAAGACGGCAACTTCGCGGCTAAAACCGAGCTGTTGACCCGCCTGCGCGAACTGGTTGAGACCGACGAGAACAACGCGGGCGATCCCAAAACCAGCTGGAACGAGTTCAAGAAGATTCAGGACGAGTGGAAAGCGGCCGGAAACATGAATTCCCCGCACAACGCTACGCTCTGGGCTACCTACCACGCCCTGGTCGATCGGTACTACAGCAACCGGAATATCTATTTCGAGCTGAAGGAGCTGGATCGAAAGCGGAATACGACCCTGAAAACAGAGGTGATCGAAAAAGTGGAAGCGATGGCCAAGGCGGCTGAAGAGACGCCTGTAACCCGCCAGACTATCGACGAAGCAAACGCCCTGTTCGAAGAATACAAGCACATTGGTCCCGCACCAAAAGCCGAGCAGGAAGTTCTGTGGGGCCGCATGAAAGCTGCGCTCGACGTTTTGTACGACAAACGGCGTGATCAGACCAACGAGCAGCGTAAAGAATCGGCTCAGCTGTACGAAGAGAAATCGGCTATTTACGAAGAACTGGTACCGCTGACCTCGTTCACCTCGAACAGCATCAACGACTGGAACGACAAGACGAAGGTCGTGATGGCCCTCCAGGATCGCTGGAACGCCATAAAAGGACCAATGCCGCGCGAAGAAGGTAAAGAGCTGAGCAAAAAATTCTGGTCGGCCCTCAAAACATTTTTCCACAACAAAGGCGAGTTTTTCAAACAGCTCGAAAGCAAGCGCGAAGAAAACCTGCGTCAGAAAACCGAACTCTGCGAGCAGGTTGAAGCGATCCTGGCCTCGGGCGAAGAGTCGCCGGAAATTACCCAGACCGTAATCGAGCTACAGCGCCAGTGGAAGAACATTGGTCAGGTTCCGGAGAAACAGAAGAATTCGATCTTCGACCGGTTCAAAGCCGCCTGCGATGCATTCTTTAACAAGAAGCGCTCGAAAAATCAGGAAACAGAACGGGAGTTTGAAGGGAATCTGGCCAAAAAGATTGCGCTCATCGAGCGGATCGAAGCGGCCGCTACGGAAAACGCCGATCTGTCGCAGCTGAACGAGTTCAAGAAAGAGTGGAATGCAATCGGCTTCGTACCGAAAAAGGATAAAGAGCCGATTCAAAAGCGGTACATCAACGCTGTCAACGCGCTGGTGGGGGCCACGGGTAAGATTCCGGCTAAAGATAAAGAGCGGATCATGCTCCAGAGCGAGGCCGAAGCTACTCGGGGTGGCGGTGGCCGCGATCGGGCTGATCGGGACTACAACCGGGGCGACCGCGACGGGGGGGGCAACAAACGCGAAGGCGATATTCGCCGGCGCATCACGGCCATCGAAAACGACATCGCTACGTATCGTAACAACATCGAATTCTTTGCCCGTTCGAAGAATGCCGACAAGCTACGGGCCGACATCGATAAAAAGATTGCCGATGCCGAGAAGCAGCTGGATGACCTGCGCCACCAATTGCGGGTCGCTCAGGCCTAGTACATACTAACTCGCTACGAAAGGCGCCTGCACGGAAGCAGGCGCCTTTTTGTTTGTATTGTCTATCCGGCTGCAACAGAAGGAGGGTAAAAAGCGTAGCGATTAGAAGAGCTGGGTCCATGAATACGTTGAGGATCAATACCGCCCATGACCTGTTTCGTAGCGTTCATGTAAAAATAACATCTGTAGTAAACTCTGTTGACTATATTTTGGTTACCCTGCTACTGCCAACATCTCTGATTCAATGATGCATTTTTTACGACGCTTTTTGCTGATCAGTCTGTTATTGAGCTGCTCGTGGCTGGCAATGGCGCAGACTACCTATACAATTAGCGGGCGCGTAACGGATGCGGCAACAGGAGAGGGGATACCATTTGCCAGCATTGCCATCAAAGGAACAACAATCGGTACAACGTCTGATGCCGAAGGGCGTTATACCATTCGGGCCAAGCGCCTGGCCGACTCCCTGCAAGTCCTTAGTCTGGGGTTCCAAAGCCGCTTTTACAGGCTCATGCCGGTTGAAACGCAGGTAGTCGATGCGCAACTGACAGCGGGGGCAACCAAACTCCAGGAGGTTAAGGTGTACGCCAAAGGGGGCGATCCGGCCTACCGGGTGATGCGGGAAGCCATCCGCCGGCGAGCCCAGTACGACCCAACGCGTTTGTCGGGCTATCAGTACGACAGCTATACCAAGATTGAAGGGTATGTTAATAACTTCAGTCAGAAACGCCGGAAAGGCCGATCGCCAGGGCCTATCGGTCGGCTGCTGGGTAAGCTTCCGGCCATAACAGACGGCAACGGAAACCCGGCGGTACCGGTATTTGTCTCCGAAACGTTCTCCAACTTTTACGCCCGTACCAACCCTGAAAAGCAGAAGGAACGGGTGCTGAAGTCGCATGTGACCGGGGTAGGGGTGAGCGATGGCGGGCTGATTGCCCAGTTGACGGGGGCTTCGTTCCAGCAGTACAATTTCTACCGGAACTCGCTCTATGTACTCCGGAAAGACATACCCTCGCCGGTAGGAGCGCAGTGGGAAACGGTCTATACCTTCCGGATGAAGGATACGATGACTCTGGGCGATGCGGTTTGTTACGAGATCGAATTCGCGCCGAAGCGAGCCGCTGATCTGGCTTTTTCGGGGACGGTCTGGATCGATACGATGCAGGTGGCGCTGGCGCAGATTGATGCGCGGGTTGACAAACGGGCCAATATCAACTTCGTCGACGAACTGCACATCGAGCAGGAGTGGGAAAAGACGGTATCGGGGGTGCGGTTTCCGACCCAGACGCAGGTCACCATCGATACCGACGAACCCACCCCACGGGCACCGGGGGCACTGATCCGATTCTTTGCCACGGCCCGTAACATTGTCGAGAATCAGCCGAAAGAGGTCGGGTTTTATGACCCGTCTATCGAGCTGGACGACGACTACCGAACGGCCGATGTGGCGTTCTGGCAGCGCGTTCGGCCCGACTCGCTCTCGGCCGACGAGTGGCAGGCGATGCGGGTGGTTGACTCGGTACGAAATGTGCCGGTTATCAAGGTAGCTGGTGAAATTATCAAACTGGGCGTACTCGGCTACAAACCCATCGATAACTGGCATATCGACGTCGGGCCGCTGCTCTACTCCTACGCGAACAACAACATTGAAGGAAACCGGTTTCGGCTGGGCATGCGTACCAATACCGGTTTTAGTCGTAAGTGGCTGCTGAGCGGATATGTGGCCTACGGCACCCGGGACCAGCAGTTTAAGTATAACGTGGGCATTGAGCGGATTCTTAGCCGTAAACCCTGGACCGTGGTGGGCTATCGGCAAACCTACGACCTGGAGCGTATCGGGGTATCGGCCGATAACATTGGCGGCAATTCGTTTTTTGCGGCCTACTCCCGCTTCGGCACCATTCGTCGGCCTTATTTTCAGGAAGATAAACTCCTGTATTTCCGGCGGGAGATGGGCAGTGGGTTCACCCAGACGCTGGCCCTTCGTCGGCGTTCCTTCGAGCCGCTCTTCCCGTTTGCATTCCGGCCGCAACCGCAGGACGATGACCAGACGATCCGGTCTACCTACCAGGTCACGGAGCTTACCTCAGAAACCCGATTTGCCCCCGACGAGGTCATTTTACAGAACGACAACGTCCGCGTTAGCGCCGGAGCTACCCGTAAACCTATCGTCACGTTACGGTATACGCTGGGACTGCGGCAGGTTTTCGGAAGCGACTTTACTTACCACCGGGTGGCGTTTTCGCTGAAACATTCGTTCCGGATGGGGGTGTTAGGCCGTACGTACTACACACTCGACGGTGGGCTGATTCCGTCAACGGTGCCTTATCCTCTGCTGTATACGCCCCTGGGTAACGAATCGTCGTTCTATGTCGGCAATGCCTATAACCTGATGAATTTCTTCGAATTCGTGGCAGATCGCTGGGCATCGGCGCAGTTTGAACATAACTTTAACGGCTTGCTGTTTAACCGGCTTCCCGGCCTGCGTCGGCTCAAATGGCGCGAGCTGGTAACCGCCAAAGTGCTGGTTGGCAGCGTCTCCTCAGCTAACGTAGCGCTCATTCCGCCAGCAGACGAGGAGGGGCGGGCAGTTGAAGGATTTAATTCGCTGAGCCGCACGCCCTACGTAGAAGTTGGGTACGGTATTGATAATATTTTCAAAGTGCTTCGGGTCGACGCCATTCATCGGCTTACCTACCGCGATAATCTGAGCCGTACGGGCATTCCTGTGACCCCGTTTGCCATTAAAGTGTCGGGCTGGCTGGCATTCTAAGCAAGGGCCAACATCGGCGGATACGGCATCAATTGTGAGGCTACGGACCCGAAATCCTCGATTATATAATATCCTATAGAATATAAAGATTGATTGGAACAGTGTGCTGTCGAGTTAGTTGAAACCTCAGTGATAAACTAATCATACTCAGTAGAACACGCTATGAAAACCAATCGAATTATTCTTGGGCTGGCCGTAGTCCTGGCGGCCTCTGGAGTGTCCGTGGCGCAGCAGAACAGCGCCGGCACCATGAACGCAGGAACAACCGGCATGGTAGGGCGCGAGAGCAAAGCATCGTTTGACCAGGCTAACCAGAAGGGAGCCGCTACGGTAGCCGCTATTCAGCCAACTAGTGCCAAACTGTCGAGCGCCGACCAGGCGTTGATGATGGAAGTAGCCAAAGGGGGGATGATGCAACTGGAAATGAGCAAAATGGCCGTGCAGAGTGCCAGCAACGACGAAGTGCGCCAACTGGCCCAGGCCGAAGTGGAGGAGCAAACGGGTCTGTCGGCCAAACTTCAGGAGATTGCTGCTGCCAAAGGCGTAACCCTCCCCAGTGCTCTCGATGCCGAAACCACCGCCAGGCTTGACAAAATGAAAGCACAATCGGGCATGTCGTTCGACCGGATGTACGTGACAGAAAGTGGCGTAAAAGGCCACGAAAAGCTGGACGGCGTAATGAGTAAGGTCAAATCGAGCGCTTCGGATCGTAATCTGAAAGAAGTGGCGCAGGCGGCTCACCCACTGGTGAAAGCCCACCTGAAAGTATCCCGTGAGGTGATGAACAAAATGTCCGGTAATGCATCGAGCGGCCGATAAAATAGTCCACACATTGAGTTGTATAATCAGAAAAACCGGAAGGCAGTTGCCCCCCGGTTTTTTTAGTGGTCCTGTATTGGGAAGTAGCTGGCCCGCCACCTTTCGATAATTCAATACAATCCGGAAAAAGCTATCTTTGATTGATAAACGCACGACTTCATAGTGCGTTTTTGTAATCCGGTTTATAGCTATGAATTTTCCAGAAAAGCCTGGTCGCCGACAGGTTCTGAAACTGAGTGCACTCACTGCAGCTGCCGCCCTGACATCGCGCTTCGACGTGTTGGCAGCTCCCACCAAGAAAGTTGGTCTGCAACTATATACCTTACGAGACGATATGGGCAGAGACCCGGTCGGAACCCTGAAGAAGGTAGCCCAGATCGGCTACAAAGAGGTGGAGTCGTTCGGCTATGCCGGGGGCAAGTTCTTCGGCAAAAAACCGGCCGAATACGCGGCTTTGCTGAAAGACCTGGGCCTGTCGACGCCCAGTGGTCATTACGTTACGGGTAAGGTAATGATGAAAGACGAAGGATCGCTGATCAACAACTGGAAACGGGCGGTTGACGATGCCGCAGCCATCGGGCAGAAATACATGGTCTGTGCCTACCTCTTTCCGGAAGAGCGTACTAAACTCGACGATTACAAAAAATACGTCGACCTCTTCAACAAGTCGGCTGAAGTATGCCGGGCGGCCGGCATACAGTTTGCGTATCATAATCATGATTTTGAGTTTAAAGCCCTGCAGGGTAAAGTTCCGTATGATGTGCTGCTGAGCGGTACAGACCCTAAGCTGGTGCAGCTGGAACTGGATCTATACTGGGCTACGTATGCCGGGCAGGACCCGGTAGCGCTGTTCAAAAAGCACCCCGGCCGGTTCCCGCTCTGGCACATCAAAGACATGGAAAAAACGCCCGAACGGGCTTTTGCCGAAGTAGGAACGGGCAGCATCAATTTTCAGCGCATCTTCGACGCGCGCAACATAGCCGGTATGACCCACTATTTTGTGGAGCAGGACGTCTGCAAGCGCCCCCCACTGGAGGCTATTGCCATTAGTTTCAAAAACGTACAGAAACTAAAGGTGTAACGAGCAAACCGGGCAGTTGGAGCGCCTGCTGGCCACGACTGCCCGGTTCTGGTTTTACCGGGCAATCACCAGGCTCCCGCGTAATACCGGTTTTTCGGGCACTGTATAGACTGTGTAGGCATATAGGCCCGGCGGCAGCACGTTTCCGTTAAGCGTACCATCGAACGGCTGCTTGTAGCCTTTGTCGGACCGGAATATAACCTCGCCCCAGCGGTTGAAGACCGTTACGACCGCATCCGGGAACGCTTCGATACCCGGCAGGTCCCAGGTGTCATTCATCCCATCGCCGTTGGGAGTGAAGGCTTCGGGTACCCATACGCGGCCATATACGGTGATATGAATCGTGTCCCGCGCTTCGCAGCCAGAGCTGTTGGCCACGTAAAGCGTATAGGTAATATCGCTCTGAATCGACTGAACCGTTGGGCTGGCCGCGTTTGCATTGTCCAGATACTGCCCCGATGCCCATTGAAACTGATTCGGATTACCAGTCAGGCCCGGGGTCAGGGCGAACGTATTGCCTTTGTAGGTAATGATGGAGTCGGCCAGGTCGATGGTGGGAATAGGCGATACAACGGCCGTTCGGGTGGCTACTACCCCGGCGCATTCGGGCGCTGGTTTTACCGTATAGGTGATGGTGTGATTCCCAATGCCGGCCCGTAGTGGGCTGAACTCATCTTCTGCTACGCCCGTGCCCTCGTAGATTCCGCCCGCCGGCTTGCCCTGCAGGCTGTAGGCCGGTGCGTTGGGACCACAAACGGCCGGTAGCGAATCGAGCAGGACCGTAATGGGCGGTACCGGGGTGATGCTGATCGGGGCCGACACGCCCTGACAGCCATAAATGTCTTCGGCTGTTACGACATAGGACCCAACGGCCGAAATGCTGTACTGAGCAGACGTAACCCCTGCTACGGGCTGTCCATTATGCTGCCAGCTGTACGTAAGTCCACCGCTTCCCCGTAAGCTCAGGGTCGCTTGCGGGCAAAGCCGGTTGAAGCCCGATTCAGACGTAACAACCGCCGAAACCGCTGCCGAGCGCGACACATCGGCCGTGTCGGTGCGCGACAGGCAACCCAGTGTCTTGTGGGTCATGACAACCCAGTATCGTCCCGGCTGGCTGGTTCGCAGCGAGTCGACGGTTTGACCGGCCAGGGGAAGGCCATTGCGGAACCACTGGTAAGTCACCTCCGTTTCGGACGATTCGGCGCTCAGGCTAACGCTCCCCGTTGTGGCGCATAAATGCCCGGCAGTGGCTAATCGGGCGTCGCTACCGACTACAGATACCGCCAGCACCTCTGAATTACCAACTTTGCTGCATATGTTTTTTGTTGAAGCAACAACCGTATACAGGCCGGTAGCCCGGGCCGCCAGGGTGGCGCTGGTTGCCCCCGACAGGTTGACACCATCACGGCGCCACTGGTAGTTCCAGTTGGGATCGAACGACGCTTCGAGCACGGCCGAATCGCTCCGGCAGATTGTGGTACTTTGCTGGCCGGGGCGGGTAACAATCTGTACCGTTGGCTCTGGGGTTCGGGCTGGTGGACAATCAACGACCAGAAACTGGAAATCACGCCGTACCTCCCCGATTTTCACCCCGTTGCGAAATTCTTCGACCCGTACCGCAAAGACGAATAACCCAAGCTGGGTAGCTGTTACGGATAGCTGTCCGGTCTGGGCATTGACGCGCAGGGGCTGGCTGGCTTTGATGGCGTTATCGGCGCTATAGCCGGCGGCCCAGGTTACGTCGGGGTAGGGCGCCGGTGCCACAATATTACCCTGCCCCTGGCCATTCCCGTTTTTTTGGTTCAGGGGCGTAATCATTGAGTAGCGCAGCTCGTCGCCATCGGCGTCTGTGCCACCGAACGGAAAGGTAAACGGTTCGTTGATACAGATATACTCGCCGTTGATAGCCGGAAAGCGGGGTGATGAGTTAACGAACAGGCGGCCTCCCTGAACCAGCGCCGGAAACTCCATGTAAAAGGTATATCCCGTCTGGACCGGGTTGACCAGGTTGGTAATACTGCCGTTGCGATTACGCGTCTGATAAGAGATATAATACCCTTCCGGGTCGCTGTACGTGGCCGGGTCGAGCTGGATAGTGGCTTCAAAGGTGGCCACGATGAAGCTGAGATTACGCTGATCGGCGCAGACGGAGTTCGCATAGATGACAGGCTGGCGCTGGCCGGTTTCGCTAACGGTGAATGACAGCATGAGCCCATTGTCGCGCTTACGAAATATGCCCAGTGTTCCTCCGCCCTGCTGATCGGCCCGGCGCCCGGCTTCCATGTAGTTGGTCACGATGATTCGATAGGCGCCGGGTACTGTGCCGAGGGAACGCATCTCAATCTGCCCACCTACCTGATGGGTTGCCCATAGTGAACCGGGTACAAGGATCAGTAAAATCCAGACAAAGACAAATAGAGTTAGCCGCATACAACCACTGTTACCTGAAACGCTACATTCACTCAGCACTCTGATACTGTAAATGCCACGCTATGCGGATGCACCGATGCAGTAGCCGACGAACTCTATTACCTAATAGGATGGATACCTAATAGGATGGAAGTTAATAGATTGCCAGGCGACGCGCCAATTTTGTTTTCGTACGGTAGGTAGTGATGCGCTATTTGCTGGATAGTCCCGATACGCCGGAACGCTTCGGTTCGTTGCGTCGCTTCCGAAATGGTACGACAGCGGTATAAGCGGATGTTACCTGGGCTGGTGATAAACCAGAACCGGTACGTCCGATGTCTCGATCAGGGCCGAGGTCCGGTTCGGGTGGAGCAGCCCATCCAGAAAACCCGATTGGGGGTAGAGCTGCATGACAATCAGGTCGACGGGCGGATTTTTGAGCTGGTCTTCGGTCAGTATCTGCAGTTGCGCATCGAAGGTATCGACGAGAGAATCGGTCTGGGCCGACACGTTGGCCTGGGTCGTTCCCGACTGCATGGCATAGGCAATGGTGCGGATCTGCGCCTGGGGAGCCAGGGTGCCTTCTTCGACCATAGGAACGATGAGAACCGGGCAGATGGCGGAGTCAGCAACTTCCGAAACGGCACTGCCAGCCAGTCGGTCAAAGAAACTGCTAAGCGAGTTGCGGCCCATGATGATCAGATCCGCCGAGGTTTCGCGGGCTGCGTCGAGAATTTCATCGTCAACGGAGCCGATCCGCCAGTCTGTCACGACAGAGAGGCCTTCAGCCTGGAGGTTAGCGGCCAGTTGCGACAGGCGTTGCTGGCTTATCTCTTCAATCTCCTGCGAAGCGGCCAGGCCCAGGCCCGGATCGCCCAGGGTAGGCAGAGTCGTGTCGGCAATCATGGGCTGGTACACGTGCAGCAGGGTGATCGTGGCGCCCGTCTTGCGGGCAAACAGTCGAACCCAGTTTAACGGAGCGGTGGTGCTGGACGAAAAATCAGTTGGGAAAAGTAGGTTTGTCATAACAGTTGATGCTGGCAGGGGGCCTGTCAGTTTGCCCGCCTGGTGGTTCACTGTCACTGATAACCAGGAACAGACAACTGTGTTTACGGCGAATACCTACTCCTACACCCCAATCCAGCCAGGGGGCCGGGTTGCCTTTCTCCCGTTCAGTTTCCTAAACTAACCGATTGGTTGGGTAAATATTTATTGTAAGGTGCTGTTTGTCAGTATTTAGGGGCAAAGTGATATAGTCCTATAGCTTTGCTTGTGATTATATTTGTTGCCAAAATTACTACAGCCTTTCCTCTCATGACATCAGTAAACAAAACCCTACTCATCAGTGCGTTCTGCGCACTTGCGTTTTACAGCTACGGAACCGCCATGATGGACTATTTCGTCGCTTATCCGTCGCGGGCCCTGATGGGGGTGCCTAATTTTGTGACCTATCACGCGCTTCACGAACAACGCATGATACCGGAACATATCATACCGTTCCTGTTACTGACTATCCTCAACGGGCTTATCATCTGGAAACGACCCGCCGGTATATCGGGCTGGCTCCTGTGGGTGTCGTTAGTTTGTCTGCTCATCGACTGGCTCCTGATGCTGTTCGTGCCGATGTCCGCCACCCTCCCGTCTACGCTACCCGAAGAACAGGGGCATACGTTGATGCGGCTGGTAATCGATACTAATAATGGCCGTATCCTGCTCGAATCGGTACATACGGTGCTGGCGTTTATTATGCTGTGCCAGCACGCTATCTATGGCATCAACCAACGCCTGACCGATCAGCCTGTCGGGTCTCACTGACCAACGCCAGGCTGGCCAGTGAGACCCGACAGGCCGTTTGAACTACTAGTCAGTGTTGCGGGCTTTGGGGTCGGGCGTAACGATGGAGGCTATTTCAGGGACTCTGTTTAATTTTTCGATGGCCAGCAGTTGTTTCATGGTCTTTTCCATGCCTTCGGTCGACCCATCGAGGAAGATAACGTTGCCCCGGCTGTTTTCGGCAAAATGCTTAACGGCTTCCGTCCAGATCGAGAAGAGGATTAGAGACGCGTCGAGATCGGCTTCGCTCATGACCTTGGCCGACTCGGCCATACCTCTGGCTACTTCCTCGCGGAACAGCGCCACACCCTGACCCCGCAGCTGAGCGGCCGTTTTTTCGGCTTCGGCGGATATTTTTATGGCATTTCCTTCGGCTTCGGCCGCTTTGGTTTTGGTGATGAGCAGCGCCTGCCCTTCGTTCTCAGCGGCTGCCTTGAGGTTGGAGGAGGCTACTACCTGCGCCATCGAGCGCATGATTACCTCGTCGAACGCAATGTCATTCAGTTGCAGGTCGGTCAGGTGATAGCCCCAGCTTTCGAGCAGGCTGTCGAGCTGGGATTTGACGTGTTCGATAATTTCGGAGCGCAGGGCCAGAATCTCGGACTGCCGCTTGGTGGCTACAAAACTACGGATGGACCCTTCGATGGTGCGGGTGAGCGCCTGCATGAACGAAACCTCGTTAATAAACTTGAACGCCACGTTTTTAATAGTTTCTTCGGCCTGGTTCAGGACCGAATAAACCAGCATAGCCTTGAAATTAACGTTGGCCTGGTCGGCGGTAATGGCCTGGAACGCCAGCTCGACCGACCGGTTCTGGATGGAGATGCGCCGGTAGATGAACTCGATAAAAGGAATCTTGAAGTTCAGCCCCGGGGTCATAACGCGGGCATATTTCCCGAAAATGGTAATAACCGCCACTGTACCCTGCTGAACGATAACGACAGACAGGAACGCGATAAGTACTGCCAGAAAGAACAGGATGCTTAGAATAATCATACGTGTCAGGTTAAGAATAAGTAAAGCAATGTACAGCTTTGGGTGATAGCTGCAACCGGAGCGGGCTTAAACAAAAACCGGATGCTGCACCAAAGTACAGCATCCGGTTTTGCGATTGTAGAGATATTGTATGACCGGGTGGCTGAGCCGATGAATCTACCGCAAGGCGGATGAACTAGTGGGCCACCAGCCAGTTTTCTCCGACGCCGATGCCGGTTTCCATCTGAACCCCCATCGGAATAGCGTTCTTCATGATATGATCGACATGCTCGCGCAGCAGATCGAGCTCATCGCGGTGGGCGTCGAATACCAGTTCGTCATGTACCGTCAGGATCATCTTTGATTTCAGCTTTTCCCGGCGCATGAAGTCATGGATCTGGATCATGGCAATCTTCAGCATATCGGCTGCGCTCCCCTGAATAGGCGCGTTTACGGCGTTTCGTTCGGCAAACATGCGGTCGGTTACGTTGCGGGAGTTGATGTCGCGCAGATACCGGCGCCGACCCAGAATCGTTTCAGCGTATCCGAACCCACGCGCCTTCTCAACGCTCTGGTCCATGTAGGCTTTGATGGCCGGAAACTCGGCGAAATACTCATCGATAATCTGGGCCGCTTCCTTGCGCGGAATCTTCAGTCGCTGGCTCAGGCCAAACGACGATATGCCGTAGATGATGCCGAAGTTAATGGTTTTGGCCTTCCGGCGCATGTCGCTGGTAACGTCGTTGAGTCCCACGTGGAAGACCTTACTGGCCGTCTGCGTATGGATATCGACGTTGTTGTTGAACGCATCGAGCATGGTCTGGTCACCGCTGAAGGCGGCCATGATCCGGAGTTCGATCTGCGAATAATCGGCCGACATAATCAGGAACTCCGGCCCGCGCGGCACAAACGCCTTCCGTATTTCCTGACCACGGGGGGTACGGATCGGGATGTTCTGCAGGTTGGGATTGGCCGATGAAAGCCGCCCCGTGCTGGCCACGGCCTGGTTGAAGGAGGTATGAATGCGGCCCGTACGCTTGCTGATCAGTAACGGCAGCGCGTCGACGTAGGTGTTCTTCAGTTTGATAAGCTCCCGGTAGTCGAGGATTTTGCGGGCAATTTCGTGCTCTTCTTCCAGCTTCGACAAAATTTCTTCGCCGGTGGCGTACTGGCCGGTGCGGGTTTTCTTGGCGTTCTTGTCGAGCTTGAGTTTGTCGAACAAAACCTCGCCGAGCTGCTTCGGCGACCCGATGTTGAACGACTCGCCCGCAATCTGAAAAATCTCCTGCTGTACCTGACGCATGTCTACCTCAAGCGTAGCCGACAGTTCGGCCAGGGCGTTGGTATCGAGGGTGATGCCTTCCAGCTCCAGATCGGCCAGTACCTGCACAAGCGGCATCTCGACCTGATCGAACAGTTTGTGCAGGCTGTCCTTTTCGAGCCGGGGCGCGAAGGCGTTGCGCAGTTGCAGGGTGATGTCGGCATCCTCGCCCGCGTACTCCACTATTTTCTGCACGTCTACATCGCGCATGGTCAGCTGTCCCTTTCCTTTCTTACCGATCAGGGCCTCGATCTCAACGGGCTGGTAGTTGAGATAGGTCATGGCCATCATGTCCATATTGTGGCGCATTTCCGGCTCGATCAGGTAGTGGGCAATCATGGTGTCGAACAGTTTGCCCTGTACCTCGACGCCGTACTTTTTCAGCATCAGCAGGTCGTACTTGAGGTTCTGTCCGATTTTTTCGATAGCCGGATTCTCGAATACCGGCTTAAACTGATCAACAATGGCCTGGGCTTCGGCGCGGTTGTCCGGAACGGGTACGTAGAAAGCCTCGCCCGGGCGGTAAGCGAACGATAGCCCGACCAGATCGGCCTCAACGGGGTCGATGGCCGTTGTTTCCGAGTCGAAACAGAGGCTGCTCTGAAGGCTCAGGTAATGGACCAGACTGGCCCGCAGCTCGGCCGTGTCGACCAGTCGGTAGTCGTGAATGACCGAGAGTATATTTTTTCGGCGCTCGGGCTGAACCTCGTCAATCTCGTAGTCGGGAAAAACGTCCAGATACGCTGGCTCGCTGGTTTCGGTGACGGTAGCGCCTGGCGCATCGTCGGTCGTTTTGGTATCGGTAACGGCATCTGGTGTGGCTGCCGACGCCGACGCGACCGGGGCTTTCACCTTCGTACGCTTCGGTTTGTCGGCGGGTTGGGCCGCAGCCGGAGACGCCGAGTCGAAATCGAAGGGCAGGTCGTCAGCGCCCGATGGCTTTACCGCGCTCATGTTGGGGAACGGCAGGAAGGCAGGTACCTGATCGGCGGGCGAATCGAACAGATTCATCTGAGCCGGTGGGTTGTTCTGAAAGGCAGTGGGGAGCGGCTTTTCGTCGTAGGTACCGCCGAGCAGCCGCGTTTTCATCTGCCGGAACTCCAGCTCATCGAGCAGGGCGGCCAGCCGGGGTTTGTCGTATTCGGTATGCCGCAACCGGTCTTCGTCGAAGTCGACCGGAACATCGAGGTGGATGGTAGCCAGCTGTTTCGAGAGCATGCCCTGCTCCGCAAAGTTAACAACGTTCTCTTTGAGTTTGCCCTTCAGTTGGTCGGCACTGGCAATCAGATTCTCGACCGAGCCGAAGTCGGCAATGAGCTTCTGAGCCGTTTTTTCGCCAATGCCCGGAATGCCCGGAATGTTATCGACCGAGTCGCCAACGAGTCCGAGCATATCGGTAACCTGCTCGATACGTTCGATCTGCCAGCGCTCCAGGACTTCGGCTACCCCCAGCTTCTCGGCGGGCTTACCCATAAAGGCGGGCTTGTAGATATGAACGTGCTCTTCGACCAGCTGTCCGTAGTCTTTATCGGGCGTCATCATATAGACCTCAAAATCGGCGCGGGCCGCCTTCTTGGCGATGGTCCCGATAATGTCATCGGCTTCGTAGCCATCCATGATCAGAATCGGGATGTGCATGGCTTCGATGATCTGTTTGATGTAGGGCGTAGCCACGCTGATGTCTTCGGGCTGCGACTGCCGGGTGGCTTTGTACATCGGAAACTGTTCGTGCCGGAAGGTTTTCTTCGACGAGTCGAAGGCAACACCGATGTGGGTCGGTTTTTCTTTCGACAACACCTCGATCATGGCGTTCATGAAGCCGAAGATGGCCGAGGTATTGACCCCTCTGGATGAGATGCGGGGGGCTTTGCTGAACGCAAAATGCGCGCGGTAGATAAGAGCCAGCGCGTCTAACAAAAACAGTTTTTTCTGTGGTTTAGCCATTCGATAAAAGTCGCAGATCAATTCGCCAAAGGTCGAAAGTCGGGCTCAGAAAGCCTACTTGCGCCCTGATAAATTGACGATAAACTGGGGTGTTGGGTATACAAATACAACAGCCAAAACCGGGTTTTGATTCAGGATGCGGCTTTGGGTGACTCGCCGGCGACCCATAAAAAAACGGACCAGTCTCTAAAGGCTGGTCCGTACTCTCACAGGTAGGAATTCGGATAAAAACTACGGTAGTAACACCCGGTCGATTTTGTGAATCACCCCGTTGGTGGCGTTAATGTCAGCTGTTGTCACGTTTGATACGTTGGTACCGTTGCCACGGCTAAGCAGCGTAACCGCGTTGTTGCTACCGACGGCTACTGTCACTGAGCCACCGCCAAAAGTGGTTACGGGACCATTCACCAGCGTTGGCGAGTAAGCGCGGGCCGGGGCAACCACGTGGTTGGTTAATACGGCCGTCAGTGTGGCAACCGGAGCCGCGTTGATGGCGGCTACGTCAGCAAAACCGGCTGCGTTGAAGGCGGCATTGGTTGGCGCGAATACGGTAATTGGCGTCGTTCCGCCCAGAGCTCCCGTTACGGCTGTACCACCCCGCTGGGCAGCGGCTACCAGCAGCGACAGTTGTGGATCGGCAGCCGCTAGTTGCAGTACGTTACCGGCCGGTGGCATCAGAACCCGATCAATTACGTGAACCACACCGTTGGTAGCCGGATTGTCGGCCTGCTGTACGCGGGCGTTATTAACCGATACCGAGCCTGAGCTGGCTTTGGTAACGAAAATCGGTGCATTGCCCGAAACCGAAGTCGGATACGAGGTCTGTGCCGTCGGGATAGCCGACGATGCTACGGCCGTGCCGCTCACGACGTGATACAACAGAATGTTGCTCAGGGTAGCTACCGGAGCTGCATTGATAGCAGCCGCATCGGCAAAACCAGCCGCCCGGAAGGCGTCATCCGTAGGAGCAAATACCGTAAAAGGACCGTTGCCCGACAGGGTTGTTGCCAAGCCCGCCCGCGTAACTGCTGCTTCGAGGAGCGTAAACTGGTTTCCTGAAACGACCAGATCAACAATATTTTGCGGGGGAGGAATTGTCGGATTTTCTTCGTCTTTACAGGCCGAAAACGTCAGGGCCAGCGCCAGGAACAGGCTAGACAATAAACCAAACGCCCGGAGCGATTGCTTAGAGGTTTTAGCGAACATAATGTTTCGATTTGTTATTGGTTATTAAGCGCACATGTTCCCATATGTATGGGTGTACCTTTCCCAAACGGCTGTTTGGTTATATTGTTTAGCAAAAGCATAAAAACCCTAAACAAACTATTAGGATTTGCCAGTCACTCGCCCTATGGCTTTGATCAACTCCGGTGCAGCCAGCGTTGCCGAAGCCATCGATACAATAGATGCGGTCTGGCAATAGGCGCGGAATACTTTGTTATTGGCCTACTCCTCACGGGCCTGTTTCCGATTAGTGCCGATGTCGGCCAGGATCTTTGTTTCGCCTGTTTTTTGCCGTCCGCTGCGGCCAGCCAGGCCATCGGCGTATAGTTGACAACCAGGATCGGTATCGGGCGTGTCGAGCCGTAACCCCCGCCATCCATCACATCTAGCCCGTCTTGTTTACGGCAGCTTTTTGTTACAGAAACTGAGTCTGTGTCCTACTTTCCAAACGTAGCGTACAGCTTCAGCCGCATCCGGTAAGTTCCGTTGCTGTTGTCGCCGAGGGTCAGCCGTTCCTGCGGAAGTTGGGCCGCGCTGGTAACCGCCGTCAGCAAAAGGGGGCGATTGGTAAGCCGATTGCTGAGAATTTCATTCAGATAATACGTCAGGTCGAACACATACTGGCCTTGCTGCTCGAGGTCGGTCAGGCTGTAGCTGTACGTGGCGCCTACGGTGCTGCTACCACCCGTTCCGTCAGGAACAATGGCCAGCCGTTCGTTCTGACTGTTGGTCTGAAACAGGACCAGCTGGGTGGGTGGTGCTGCGTTGCTGCGCGGGTTCTGACCAACGGGTTCAACGATCAGTTCGGCGCGATTAAGACCCCGAAACGTTTCGAGCAGGGCCAGCTGACCGATTGACGGAAAGCTGAGCCGGGTCTGTAGCATGGCTGCCGGTATAACAAAACTCGTACGCTCGGTCTGGCTGCTGGTTACGGAACGGCTGCGGTCAGTGAGCGCTACCAGCGGAGTACCGCTCCGGCTGGTTACGATCTGACTGAAGTGTCCTCCTTCCAGTGGAAACCGCAGGGTGCTTCGCGTCTGATTGAGATCGTTTTCGTGGTAATAAAGCACAAGCCCCGCCGATCCGGATGAGATAGCGAGTTTGAGCAGTAGATTGGCCGAGGTCGGTTCGGCTACAAAGGCGAACCCTTTCAGCAGGTTGTGAAAGGTTTCGTTGTCCGAGATCGTTCGGCTGCGAAGGTCTGCAAAAAGTGACTGTCCATAAGCGTCCGGTAGTTTCAGCCGCACCTGCCGGCTGCCGGAGCCGGGCCGGGGCTGAACGGTTTTTACCAGAAACGACGAGGCTTCGTACCCAACGGCGTCGAGATTGTAATAAATGCGGGTGTCCACTCTTTCGGTGAGCCGATGTACGCGTAAGGTCGTCGGGGTTGTCGTATCGCCGTAGGCCGTTCCCAGTGGCAACACCAGTACGAGCGAGTCGAAGCGGGCGCCGGTCCGGTCGGGCAGGTCGTTGCTGACATAGCTTACCGCCGAGAACCCAAGCGCCGACGTGCGACCTGTCAGGGCGTCGGTCCACTGACCTACCAGTACGCTGCTATCAGCCGAAGTGGCAAAGGTGTCGGTCAGAACCGTAGCCGCGTCAACCCGGAACGTATCGATGGGCGTGATGGCCAGCTCCAGCGGAGTGATTATCTGCTGCCCCACGTCGAGGTCGCCCTGCTGGCAGCTCGTGCCGATGAGCAGCAGAATCAGGAAGGCGGTTACCCTGGCTGTAAATGAAGTAATAGACATGTGTATGTGCGGTGAGCCGTCTGCCTGTTATTTGAGGTCAGCGGGGCTGAGGGTGGGGGGGAACTGACCCTGTCTGATTTTAGCAAGGGCCCGCTCACCAACGCGCCGGGCGTGTTCTTCGCTCTCGAACCCCAGCCGGCCCGCTACGGCTGGCTGGGTTGGCTGATGGATGAGCGGTATGTTATTACGCAGAATATCGTAACCCCAGCCCGCCGATGTGAGGTATGTACGCAGGCTGTAGCGGGGCGATGCCTGATACAGCCAGACCATAAACCCAATGGCCAGCACCCACATCAGGCGCAGGGTCCAGGTGCGACGGAGTTGCGGTTTAGTTGTCATCGTCGCGTTCCAGGCTTGGGTCGTACTCCCACAGATCGTCCAGCACGCTGGTGCCAACACTGCCGGTTGTTACGTAGGCTTTGTTATTCAGCGCAAAGCCGCAGCTGTACAGGCGGCTGCTTCCCTCAAACGTATTTTTGTCAGCCCATGCGTCGGCAGCCGGGTCGTACTCCCAGACCGTGCTGTTACCATCGCCAAGAAGCACGTAGGCTTTGTTGTTCAGCGTGAAGGCAACGCCATAGCTCCGGGCTACCGTTTCTTCGTCGGTGAACTTATCTTTTTCGATCCAAGTGTCCTGAGTCGGGTCATAAGCCCACACATCTTTCTGGGCCGTACCGTTGTTATTGCCCGTTACCACATACCCAAGGTTGTTGAGCACGAAGGCAACGGCACCCAGGCGTTTGGAACCGCTGAAGCTGGCCGTTCGCGTCCAGGTGTTGGTAGCCGGGTCATAGGCGTAGAAATCCTTGAGATAGTTGCCATCGAAACCGGTGCCTACGTAGCCTTTGTTGCCGATCGTAAACGCCACGGCGTTTCGGCGGGCCGTACCCGCATAGTCGGCAATGCGTCGCCACTGGTTGCTGGCGGGGTCGTATTCGTAGAAATCGTTGAGCCGGTCGCTGTTCGCGTTCAGGCCGGTACCGATGTAGCCTTTGGTGCCGACAGAAAATCCCGTGGCGGCCTGGCGGGCTGAACCCGCAAAATCGGCTACCTGGGTCCAGGTGTTGCGGGCCGCATCGTACGACCACATATCGCGCAGGCGCTCGTTATCGGCGTTATTACCGGTGCCTACATAGGCCACGTTGTTGATGACAAAGCCCGCTGCGGCCTGGCGGGCAATGCCTTCAAAGTCGGATCGACGGCGCCAGTCGCCCAGGGGGGTAACGCTATCTGAATTACTACAGCCAGCGAGGGCTAGCAGGAAGGTGGAAACAGGGATAGCCAGCCAGTGGATGGCTACTGATAAGCGGAAGCATTTCATCATTCGGGAAGTTGATTACACCGACGAATACGCCGGAAATCGACCAACCGTTGTAAGCAGCCTGCTTTAAAAAATGTTAATTCGAACGAAGCAATCCTTTAGGAAGTGGTCAGACCCAACGAAGCAGGAACGTGTGTTTTGGCCAGCGAGGGTCTGCCCGTCAGCGGGTTGACGAGTCGACGAAGGTAAACGCCAGCGGCTCAAAAACGAACGTCAGGCCGTTTGCTTTTCCTTCGTAACTTCGGGGCCTACCGGTTGCCGATACGCCTGAAACGGAATCTTCAGCAAGTTGCTTACCTGCGAGTGCTCGTTGGAGCTGAGGTGGGTATCGATACCGTACCGGAGATCTTTTCCGGCCATTTCGTGGTAGGTGCCAAAGAGCCGGTCCCAGTACGGAAAAATGTTGCCGTAGTTCATGTTGGTAACGGGCAGCACATAGTGATGATGAACATGGTGCATGTTTGGCGTTACGATGAACAGCCCCAGTAGCCGGTCGACCCAGCGCGGTAGTTCAATATTGGCGTGGTTGAACTGCGATAATGCTACCGACAGCGCCTGGTACAAAAAGACCAGCCACATTGGCGCTCCTGTAACGAGTACCGCAGCCGTTGTAAATACGAACCGGATCACGCTCTCGCCCGGATGATGGCGGTTGGCGGTGGTGGTATCGACGTAGGTGTCGGTGTGGTGGATCAGGTGAAAACGCCACAAGAATTTAACCTGGTGTTCGGCCCAGTGGGGGAGCCAGGCACCGATCAGGTCAAGCGCGAGCAGCCCGAGTATTGCTTCGGCCCAGAGCGGCCATTCAATCCATTGCAGCAGACCGAGGTGATTCTGAACAGCCCAGTCACTGGTCCGCAGCAGGATGAACGCCAGGGCGAAGTTGACGACTACCGTGGTTAGTGTGAAGAAGATATTGATGCCTGCATGGCGCAGTTTGTTATACTCGAACCGAAAGAGGGGTGCCGCGCTCTCGATCAGCCAGAACAGCGTAATACCACCAACCAGAATCAGGCTTCGGTGAGATGATGGAATGTGTTCGAAATACGCAGCCAGACGCTCCATAGTATGTTGGATTAATCTTGGATTTGATTATACAATAATAGGGGTATTTTCTTTGATAACCCCTTATTTGCCTGTTTCAGTTTTCGGTCGTTGGTTTGCAGTAGGTTTATAGAAACCGATCATCACAGACTCTATACAGCTGGTTATTATTGCCGGGCTGTACATCGAAAACAGAACAGAAAACGAATGCCCCAGCCCAAACTAGCCCGCGAGTCCATGACGGTCATGACCGAAATGGTACTGCCTAACGATACCAATACCCTGAATAATCTGATGGGTGGCCGACTCCTTCATTTTATGGACATTGCGGCTGCTATTGCTGCTCAAAAGCACTCAAACCGCATTGTTGTAACGGCCTCGGTCGACAACGTTTCTTTTGCGGAGCCAATCCGGCTGGGCAATATCGTCACCATGAAGGCGCAGGTAACCCGCGCGTTCAGTTCATCGATGGAAGTATTTATTGAAGTCTGGGCCGAAGACATTCCAGCGGGTGTACGGGTCAGTACCAACAGCGCGTTCTATACCTTTGTGGCCGTCGATCAGAGTGGCCGCCCCATCGAGGTTCCGGCGGTCGTTCCTGAAACGGACGAAGAAAAAGACCGGTACGCCAGCGCCCTCCGCCGGCGGCAGCTCCGCCTGGTACTCGCCGGCCGTATGAAAGCCCAGGATGCCACCGAACTCCGGGAGTTTCTAAAAGTAGAGTAAAGGGGAGATACACACCCGGCAATGGCGTCGAAAAATTAACCCCGGCCTAAAGGCCGGGGCTTTTCATTGTTCGTCGGTTCGGGGGTCTATATGGAGCTCCGCCAATGACTAGCTTCGGCATTCATGCCGGAGAAAAGAGAATCAGATGGAACAAAATGTAACCCCGGCCTAAAGGCCGGGGCTTTTCATTGTCTGGATAATCCAAATTCTACAGGGAGTTCCGCCAATGACTAGCTCCGGCATTCATGCCGGAGAAAAGGAATCGGAACATTTATTGCGTCAGTCGGAGCGACTGCCAGGCTACCATCTGCCATTGTCCCCCCTTTTTTACGTACATATCTGTATACCGAAGCTTGAGTTCGGTGGGGGTGTTGTTGTTATTCATTTTGATCAAACAGACACCGTTGATGATGGCCGTATTGCCGTACACCCGGACTTTCTGCTCCTGTGGGTCAATGGCTGCGTAGTTGGACTTGCCATCACGAATCGACTGGATATACGACTCCTTGCCATCCGTATTGCCGTTCGAGTGGGTGTAAACAAGATCGTCGGCCAGTAATTGGTTGAGGGCTGAGTAATCTTTGCTTACCTGAGCGTCGAACCGGCGCTTTTCGGCGTCCAGTACCGCTTTTTCGGTAGCGTTCGATTGAGCCTGAACCAGGGGAGCGGTGAGTAGCAGGCAGAAGATGAGTAGGTGTTTCATGGAGAGATATCGGGTTTATCAACTCGATACTAAAGAAGACAGCGCAGGGCTTCTACCGCTCTGCCTGATTAAGCTCAGTGATAGCCTGATAGACCAGCACCTTGAACTTGTCGGTCAAGTCGCCGTAGCTGTTCGGCACTTTCTGCGTATACAGCAGGGCAACTACCTTTTCGTTAGGGTCGACCCAGTAGGTAGTACCGAAAAAACCGCCCCAGTCGTAGCTCCCCTGCGATACGGGCAGTCGGGCCGCGCTTCGTTCGGACGTAATCGAAAAACCCAGCCCGAACTTGTTGATACCCTGGTTCAGATCCCCGATTTGGTTCTGGGTAATCAGTCGAACCGTTGTTGGACTCAGGATACGTTTGCCATTATAGGTTCCACCGTTGAGCAGCATTTGCAGAAATATAGCGTAATCGAACAGCGTACCCGACAGGCCTGCTCCGCCAGAGTAGTAGGTCCCCGCCTGCTTGGGGTAGTCTTCCGAAATGCCCCCCTGCGTGGGCAGGCGTCGTAGGGTTCGGGTCGAGTCTTCGGTGTAGACGCGCGTCAGACGGGGCTGCTGGGCAGCGGGCAGGTAAAAATAGGTGTCTTTCATGCCCAGCGGTTCGAACAGGCGTGTCCGGAGAAACTGGTCGAGCGACTGTCCCGACAGGACTTCAATCAGGTAGCCCAGTACGTCGGTGCTGAGGCCGTAGGTCCACCGGTCGCCGGGGTTGTGCATGAGCGGCAGAGCGGCCAGCCGCGGAATCGACTCGGCCAGCGTACCGGTAGGGGTCCCGATTCCGCTCGGAATGTTGTATTTGGCGTAAATGGCTACGGCTTCTTTAGTGCCGATAGTCGGATAGCTGATGCCTGACGTATGCGTCAGCAACTGCCGAATCGTGATCTCCCGTTTGGCCGGAACGGTAGTGAACGTAGTGTCTTTCTCGTTGAACTTGTCGAGTACTTTGGGGTTTTTGAACGCCGGAATGTATTTCGAGATCGGATCGTCGAGCAGGAATTTGCCTTCCTCAAAGAGCATCATTAGTCCAATACTGGTGATGGCTTTGGTTTGCGAGGCCAGCCGGAAAATGGCGTCACGCGTCAGGGGCGATCGGGTCGTTATATCGTCCTGACCATAGGCTTTGTGATACACGATACGTCCATTCCGGGCCACCAGCACTGCAACCCCTGCCTGACGACCTTTGGCGATGTAATCGTCAATGACAGCGTCCATGCGCCGGAGCCGGGCCGTGCTCATCCCAACGCTTTCGGCGGGGGCTTCCTGCAATATAGCGGGCGCTGAACTGGGGCGTGTGACTACCCGGGCAGCGGGTGTCTGGGCCGTAGCCGACAGAAAAAAACCGGCCATGAGGCCGGTTAGCATGCGTGTTTTCATGAACAGACCGGATGTTAGGAACCGGCGCTAAGATACTTATTTTCGGGTCGCGATGATATCGTACTTTTTCGAGTACTGCGTGCCGTTCCGCAGTGCATTGGCCGAAGCGTTTAGCAGGAGCTGGGTGCTGGTAAAACTGCCCGTGGCTGCGTAGTCGGAGTTGACCCTGTTAGTAGGCGTCAGGGTAATCTGATCCGTTTTCTTGTCAATGATGGTAAAGGTGTCGCCGTTCAGCTCCGCCGTGACACGTTCCTTGACGTTTCCGTCGTACGACATGTCGAAATACATTTCTTTCGGATTGGAGGCCTTCGTTACGGCCACGTTGATTTTTCCCACATCGGGGGTCAGGCCGTCAGAGCCAATGTAGATGGTAATCCGATAGTCGCCGTCATACATACCAACGTATTGTTCGCGCGGGTCGATGTCGGGGTCGCTGCCGCCCGATTTTTTACAGGAGGTAGTTAGGGTGCTGACAACGAGTAGCGCCATCAGTACGTTTCGATAGGAACGAACGATAGAAAGAAAAGCCATGATGTTTATTGGAAGATGGGTTAAGTCTGTTGTTTGTCTATCAAACGCCGTGCCGGTTTTTTAAGTATAAACGAACCTTGATTCGTTCGGCTGCTCTGTCGGTCCGCGGGCCTAAAACTGGAGCAGCAGGTTTTTTCGCTCCTGTTGCAGCGTAAGCGGTTCGTCAATAAAACGGGCGTTAATACCCAGCCGTTTGCACATGGCCAGCCAGTCGCGCTCGGGTACGATCAGAATTCCGTTCTGTTGCCGAACCGCGTAGTAGTCGGAGAAGCGGAGCCGGAACAACAGCCTGAGCATCGATAGCAGCTGCCCCTGCCGCAACGAACGTCCCAGTATACTAAGTACGTCGCCCAGCACGCCTTCGGCAACGATCAGGTCGCATAGCAATGCCCGACTACCGGGTGCTGCTGCGGCTTTTATGTTGGTTAGTAACTGCTCAACTTCGGCCGCACTCCGGTAGTACTGAACCACACTCATGACGATAATCAGATCGAACTGTCGACCCGCCACCGGGCCGAAGTTCAGGTAGTCGTCGGCCGGAATATCATGAATATGCACGTTGGGATGACCAGCGTGCTTGGCGCGGGTAATCGCATTGTATCGCTTTGAGATATCGAGTCCATGAATCTCGCCAACCCGGCTGTGCCAGGCGTCTTCCAGGTTGCCCGGTCCCGACCCGATGTCGAGTACCCGGGTTGACGGCGAAAGGGGCGCGTAGGTTTCGACCCGATCCAGAAAAAAAGCATAATTGGCGGTCATCGAGTCGTCGAACTCGTTTTCGTTTTGCCAGAAGTCGAGCCAGGTAGGCATAAGATGAGTGATGAATGATGAGCGATGAGTGATGAATGCCTTAGGCGGGCAGGGTTGCAGGTTGGCGCAGGGCGATTGGCCGGTGCATCAGGTAAATTACCCGAAACCAAATCAGCACGCAGGGCAGCGCTTTCAAACCATAGGGTAACACAAATTCGTTGCGCAGAAACGCCGGAAACAAATCGCTCGGCGACATAATCGTCAGCACAAAGCAGCTGATCAGCAACACGTGGTCCAGCCGCGACTGCGGGCAAACAAACCACCAGAGAATAACGCCCGTTACGGCGGTGATGTAAGTTGGCGACTCGGAAACCGGGTTGAAGATCACCTGAAAAATCAGTATCGACGCCAGCATGAGTTGTTTGAAGGTCTGTTCGCTGTATCGTTTGATGTGTAGATAGACCGTACAGAATAACAGTACGCCCGAGCCGATAATGACGGCTGTGTCCAGATTGGGCGATACGAAAAGGTGGAGCAGCCGGTGAATCGATGTGTTGGCCCACTTGTCGTGGTCTGATTTGATGAGTAGCTGCTTGACCCATAAGTCATACTGCCAGGCCAGCTTGTCGGGCGTTGTGAACAACAGCGGTAGTAGCCCCAGCACCACCGCCCAGACCACCATCGAGACCAGAAACCGGCCGCGCTGGGGGTACAGAACAAAGAGACCGGCTGCCACGAGGCTGTATATTTTTACGTTGAACCCGAGCATGATGAAGAAAGCCGCCCAGAACGGTTGTCGCTTTTCGAAGCACAGAAAGGCGAACAGCGGAATGGCCCCAATGAGCGGATTGGTCTGGCTGTTGACGATCGACGTAAAGAGTTCGTGCAGCCCGAACCAATAGGCAAACACCCGCTGCCGATGGGTTAGCGGCATGCGGTAGATGGCATAGACCCATACGGCCGCAAACAGCAGCTGCCAAAGAAACAAACCAGCCGAATATGGGAGGGCGAAGATTGGCGAGAATAAAGCCGCAAAGGTGGGCGCGTAGTGATAGTGATCGAAATACTCAGCCGGATACTCGGCGTACAGACTCGTGCCGTTGATCAGGTGATAAAGCGAATGATAAAAGATGGAGTAGTTATTCGAGTCCTGATTGACGACGATCCGGATGCTGGCAAACACCATCAGCAGCGCATAAACGCCGAAAATAAATCGAAAATCGCTGAACAGCGGTTTACTGAAAAAGGCACGCATGCTTGATCGGGCAGCAGGTGTTACCCTGCAGGTACATTGGTTACGGAGGTCGGTAAAGATACGGTACTTTTACCTGGGGATTGATAAGTAAATACTGAAGCACAGAAAAACTTATGAATAAAAGCACCTATTTTTATTGACTTGGCACCAGATACGTTTAGCCGAATAAATGCTGGTAACCGAATCA
The DNA here is from genome assembly GCF_005870035.1 of Spirosoma lacussanchae. Lineage (GTDB taxonomy): Bacteria > Bacteroidota > Bacteroidia > Cytophagales > Spirosomataceae > Spirosoma > Spirosoma lacussanchae. Next base: position 1,087,027 of record NZ_SWJG01000001.1, read on the forward strand.
TTTCACCCTTAGTGGGTTGACGGTAGCAAGACAAAAAATAAGTCTGCACACTATCCGGTCCCCGCTTCTTTGGTTTAAATTTACCCAATCGATACCTCCATTGTCATACCCAGTATTTGCTACTCGATGGGCAGGCCGACATGGTAGCCGTTTTAGATACAATCGACTTTCTGGCGTAGCATGGCGTTAAATCTCACCAAATTAGTAACAGGATTTCTTCAGGAGAGGGCTGAGCAAAAGTTCACAACCCGAGAAATAGCCACGTGGATTTTCAGCACGTATCCCGAAGAGTGTAAAGAAAAGCAACAGCGAAGTAAGGCAACAGTGGCCCCTTTGCTGACTGATGATGATTTGATTGCTCAAATAGCCGCCGAGATCAGTTCGCAGGGTCAACGTTTGCAGGAGAAGTTGCCTCAAATCAAAACAACCGAAGGACGACCCCGAAGATATTACTACACCTCTCAAACCGATCAGGCCGAGGTAAGCCAGATTGAAACCGGTAACGTGCTAGTAATTAAAGAATTGCCATCTCCATCTGTTAACGAGCATGCATTATACCCCAAGCTGGCAGAGTTCATCTATCTGGAGTTAAAGGTCCATAGCAAGCGTATTGATGAGAAGAAGTCGAGTAACAGGCAAGGGCCGGGGGGCAATAAATGGTTATACCCCGATGTGGTCGGCATGGAAATCCTCAGTTCGGACTGGCATCAGGAAGTGATTGATTGTGTAAAGCAATATGCCGATCGAAAAACAAAACTTTGGTCGTTCGAGGTTAAGTTGCTGGTCAACCGGTCTAACGTTAGAGAAGTTTTCTTCCAGACGGTCAGTAATTCAAGCTGGGCTAATATGGCTTATCTGGTTGCTGCCGAGTTTGAAGGTCGCGATACGATTAAAGAGCTACGAATGTTGACCAGTTTGCACGGTTTGGGCGTGATTCGGTTAAACGCTGAGAATCCAGCCGAAAGTGAGATTTTGATTCCTGCCAAAGAACGGGTTGATATTGACTGGAATACCGTAAATCGACTGGTCGAAGAAAATACAGATTTTCGGCAGTATATCCGCCTGGTCAGGCAATTCTACCAAACGAACGATCCCCGACCTAAAGATTGGGATTATGCTCCTGCTTAGAAATTCAGGCTACTAGTTGGGCTTCGGCAAGGGTATACCGATTAACTTTACTCAACCAACGATTCGACAGATACACGAATGAGAGGCATTAACTATCTCGTTAACGACGCGGGCGAACGTACCGCAGTTGTCATTGACCTGACTCTATATGGCGATGAACTGGAAGACTTTCTGGATGGGCTGGAAGTACAGGCACGTCTGGATGAGCCTAAAGAAGTGTTTGATACCGTAGTGAGCCAATTACTACCCGATAAAGGCAGCAATGAGTAAGTACACGATAGTCATTACGAGGTCGGCAGAAAAGGAACTGGCTAAACTTCCGGTCCATATCATTCTCCGAATTCGTGAGGCTGTCAACGAACTGGCCGATGATCCACGACCGCCAGCCTGTAAAATATAAAAGGATTCAGAGACCTGTACCGTATTTGTGTGGGTGATTATCGCATCATCTACAGTGTACAGGATTCACTACTTACCGTCGAGATACTAAAGATCGGCGATCGAAAAGATAACTACAGCTAATGCAATTCTCCCACCTCCATTGCCATACCCAATATTCGCTGCTCGACGGGCAGGCTGATATAAAAAAGCTGGTCAAGAAGGCTAAAGCGGATAACATGCCCGCCGTGGCAATTACCGATCACGGCAACATGTTCGGTGTTTTCGAGTTCGTTGCCGAAGCCAGTAAATACAGAGTTAATTGTAAATCTGCGATGCTTCTTTTAGCTTGTCGCTGATTGCTTTTCGTAGGCTTTCGGGCTCAAGTACTTCTATCTGAGGACCATATTGAAGAATTGCTTGCTGTAACTCGAAATTAGGAATAAGGCGAAGAGTAATTTCTGTTCCCTCGTCGTTCATCGGCTTCTGTGATTCATGTAACGGTTTAGTTATTAAATAGTTAACGCTCTCGGGCGAAATTCGTAGTAGAATTGTCTCTATCTCTCCCTGGTTTTTAGTTACTCCTAGTATATTGTTAAAGTAGGTTTCTGGATCAAAATTTAGGGGTTCTTCTATCTCAGTTTCTGAGAACTCCACGTCGTATATAGTTTCTAGCGCAATGGGCATTATCATACTCCCTGACCAGACAATCAGCCACCAGCGATTATTATACTCTTTTAAAAGTAATGGTAACACCTCGACAGTAACGTTATTTCCTTTACGCAGTGAACGATGCACAATTTTTACTACGTTACGTTTATCAACACATTCATATAACATCTTTAACCACTGACTGCCACCAATAGAAATGGGTTTTTGAAATTCTATCAGTTTGCGATTGGGTTTATTGTCAAAAGAAAATCTGGTTTCAAACTGATTCAGTAGTAGTTCTATCTCCTGCCAGAAAGGTAAATCACCCCATTCCTTGAACGTTACAATCATTTTTCGCAGATCGGCGACTTCGGCAGGTAGCAACGATTTTTTAAAGTGTGAGTAGGTGCTTTCTTCGTAGAACCACAGCCATTCTCGGCCAATTTTTTTCCTTATCAATATACCATTACTCTCGGTAATCAGATAGGCAAGGTCGTCCTTTAAAGTACGATCACTGATTTGAATATCGGCCTCTTGCTCCAATTTACGCAGTAAGTCGATAGCCTTCCACCGGTGCCCGTTCTGGAAGAACTTGTCTAGCTCCATCAATCGGCGAAGTTGTTCTTTTGTTGCTGGCATAGTAATCGCAAAGATAAGTTTAAGTATGCAGTACGATTGCATACTTAAAAAATAATTTTGCAACCGGCTTCTAACCAAAAGCCTCTGCATGTATGACCAACAACACATCTACTTCTCTCAATAATCAGCAGGCAGCTTACTTTTCCAGCATTACGAATTCGCTGATGAGTCCGGGCTTCGGTAGCGATGCTCATATTCTGAAAGGCTCGGCCGGGACTGGTAAAACGTTCCTCACGCGCCATATTGTGAGTCACCTTCTGAAACAGGGTATCGGTGTGGTTCAGATAGCCCCAACAGGAAAAGCCGCCAAGAATATGGCTTCTGGCTCGTCGCTCCCGGCCCGAACCATTCACTCGGCGATTTACAAGATTGAGCAGTTGCCTAATGGACTTGGGGTTCGGTTTATGAGTAAGCCGAACGATGAAGAGAAGTACACAGTGTACGTGGTAGACGAATCGTCTATGATTAGCGATACATTTTCCCGCAGCGAACGGTTCGTACAGGCGGGGGCGTTACTCTCAGACTTAATTGGTTATGCCAGACGGGGAAACGCTCAGAATAAATTTTTATTCATTGGCGATCCCTGTCAGCTACCGCCGGTTCAGCCAGGCGATTCCGAAAATTATTCACCTGCCTTGCAGGCTGAGTATTTACATCACAGCTTCGGCTTGGACACTCAAGACTACTTTTTGAGTGAAGTAATGCGAGCCAGAGCCGGTTCGTACATTATTGACAATGCGACCTATATACGCGACTGTATCGAGCAGGGACTACAACCTGACAACAGCCGTATTCAGGTTAGGATAACCGGCAAGTCTTGGCAAATGGCGCAACACTTCGAGCGGTTGTACGATCCAGCGAATACTGACAAGGTCATACTAATTGCTAATTCCAACAAAGACGTAAATTATTGGAATCGCGCTGTTCGTAAACAGTTTGGCTACGAGCAGGATCAATTGCATGTTGATGATCAAGTCGTTGTACATCAAACGTGGCAAAGCAATGGGCAAACTGTCTTCAATGGCGAAACAGGCTATGTACGAGCTATAGGCAAAACTGAGCAGTACGCCGGGCTTACTTTCGCGGATGTTGAGTTAGCTTTCCAGAATGCAGATGGGGGCCCAGTAATTGTAACAGCGAAAACACTGCTCGACACGCTTAGTACTGACCCTGATTCGAGGGGTGTACTCGATGAAGAAATGGCAAAACACTTTCATGCTGAGATGCAGAAACACACGCACGGCCGGATAGAGAGCAGTCCGTTTTATAATCCAATTATGCTACGTTTTGGCTACGCAATGACCTGCCACAAAGCGCAAGGCAGTGAGTGGGACAACGTAATCATCCATCGAAACGCGTTGTATGCTGATTACCAAAAGACCAGCTTACGCTGGCGGTACACCGCTCTGACCCGCGCCCGGAAAGAATTATATACATGGGCTGCGTAACAGCTTTTGTGTAGTTTTGTACGAAGCACCTGCGGCAAAATCTTGACCTGTATGGCGTTACGCCATGCTTTAATGCGTTATAGCCCACTTTCAAGGTTAAAACGCTGCTGCTGTTTGAATTTTTATTTTTTTGATGATAACCGCAGGTGCTTCTTTTTCTATACGTTGATGGAATTTACTCCCGACGAGCTGCAAACGATTACCAATACCCTACGTTCCGGCAGAAATCTGGCTGATTTAACGACACTGCTCAATCTGACGGGTGAACTGATCGCGAAAAAACTGGAACTGGAACACAAGTCGTTTTCTGTGCGGCAGGTGTATCATTACTACTATAACCTAGAAAGTAAGTACAAAGAGCATCGGATGCCGAAGAAATCTGGTGGTGAGCGAATCATTCATGCGCCGGAAGAAAGGCTAAAGCAAATTCAGCGGCTGCTGAACGTTGTGTTTAGTCACCTGTATCAACCTAGTGAAGCCGCGCACGGATTTGTGCGGAACCGGAGTATCGTAACTAACGCCCGGCCGCACGTGGGTAAGCAGCACGTTTTCAACATTGATTTGAAAGACTTCTTTCCTACGATTCATTTTGGCCGTGTTAAAGCGGTCTTGCAACTGCCTGATTATGGCTTAACTCCCGAACTGGCTCATATTGTAGCTAATTTCTGCTGTTTACAAGGACGCTTGCCGCAGGGTTCGCCAGCATCGCCCATTATAACTAATCTCGTCTGTAAGAGGTTGGACTACCGAATCAGCGGCTTGGCAGCCAAACATGGCCTTACTTACACCCGCTACGCTGATGATATTTCCCTAAGTTTCGATCAGTTGTCGCATGAATCGCGAAAGAGTTTTAGCTATGGCTTGGGTAAGATTCTAGATGAAGAAGGCTTTATGGTCAATGGCAAGAAAACCCGGCTGTTACGCCCCAATCAGCGACAAGAAGTAACAGGAGTCGTCATCAATGAGAAAATAAACGTGAACCGTGATTATATTCGCAATCTCCGGGCAATACTCCATAACTGGCAAAAGCAAGGTGAGGAAACTACCCAAGTCCGCTTTGAACAGCTTTACCCGAAAACCGCCGTTTTCCAACGAAAACGTAAAATCCCCAAATTGCAGAATGTTCTGTATGGGAAAATTCAATTTTTAAAAATGGTACGGGGAGGAGAAGATAAAGATATTCAAAATTTTTTAATTCAAATAAATTTACTTAGCAATAACGTACGAAAATGAATAACGATGACAAATTTCTATTTGTAACTTCACAAGACGAGTATCACTGTATTTTAGAGAAAATACTAATGAGGGCGGTTGACTTATATAAGGATGAACATACTATAAAAGAAAACCTAATTAATAGCTATATTTTGATGGAGAAAGCCGCAATAAAAGAAAATTTGATAGAAGCATCTTTCCACTATATAAAACAGTTAGAAGAAATTGTTTTATACGGAATCAATACTATACACATATCTAAAATTCATGATGATTTGGTAGAGAAGTCTGGAGAAATTACAATGCTGTCAGCCTTTGGAAGAAAGGTACTTGAATATTCAAATCACAAGAACAAAGATACGATAGAAAAGGCCTTAACTGGTCAAGTACTTTCAGTAATTGACTTCAAATGGAGGGATAAGCTGAAAATATACAGGCAGTATTTTAATGCTACAGGTGCAAACTGGAAAACTGACGAATTGCTTTACTACAAGAGAAATCACTATGGTCATGCAAATCCCATAAAAAAAGACGACACCGAGAGTGATTTTGAAAGAGAGATACCCTCTTGCTTTGTTTTATTGTCGAAAGCGCAAAAAAACTTAGGAAGATATTATGAAGGACTCTTTAAGCATCAGAACAGGTAATATAGCATACAAAGATTTTTTCATAGACCTCACTTATAAGTTATCAGTCTAGATTGAATAGCAAAATAATTCATTTACAGCTGGTTGTAAAGTAGACGTGATTTTTCTCGTTCTAGAGTAGTCATCTGCCAGTTGGATTTAACTATTTTTAGCAACGCGAATCCAATCAGGTATCGGTCGTACTCATTATCTGGGTAACCAAAAAATCAGACGGATCCCGGTTCAGACAACAGTATCCATGCAATTCTCCCACCTCCATTGTCATACCCAGTATTCGCTGCTCGACGGGCAGGCTGATATAAAAAAGCTGGTCAAGAAGGCTAAAGCAGATAATATGCCCGCCGTGGCGATTACCGATCACGGCAATATGTTCGGTGTTTTCGAGTTTGTGGCCGAAGCCAGCAAACAGGGCATCAAACCCATCGTAGGCTGCGAATTCTATGTGGTAGACGATCATACCCGAAAACAGTTTACGAAGGAACAGAAAGACATTCGGTACCACCAGCTGCTGTTGGCCAAGAATGCGCAGGGGTATAAAAACCTGGCTAAGCTGTGCTCATTGGGCTACATGGAAGGCCTGTATGGCAAGTATCCGCGGGTTACGAAGGCGCTGATCGACCAGTATAAAGAAGGACTCATTGCAACCACCTGCTGCATTGGAGCTATTGTCCCGAAAACAATTCTGAAGAAAGGGGAAGAAGCCGCCGAAATTGAGTTCAAATGGTGGCTCGATCGCTTCGGGGAGGATTATTATGTTGAGCTGCAGCGCCACGAAATACCCGATCAGATCAAGGCCAATGAGGTGCTGGTCAAGTTTGCCCGGAAGTATAATGTCAAGATCATTGCGTCCAACGATTCGCACTACGTAGACCGCGATGACTGGGTGGCCCACGATATTCTGCTCTGCGTAAACACCGGCGAAAAACTGGCTACGCCTTCCGAGAAAGAGTTTAACGAAGACGAAGGCGCCAAGAAAGGGACCCGGTTTGCGTTCTTCAGCGATCAGTTCTACTTCAAGAACACGCAGGAGATGAGCACCCTCTTTCACGACCTGCCCGAAGCCATTGACAATACCAACGAAATTGTTGGAAAAGTAGAGACGCTGAAACTCAAGCGCGACATTCTGCTACCCAACTTCCCCATTCCGCAGGAGTTCCAGCTGCACGCCGACGATGTGTTGAACCAGTGGGAATACCTTAAACACCTTACCTACGAGGGCGCCCGGCAGCGGTACGGCGAGATCGAAAGCCACGTGCAGGAACGACTCGATTTTGAGCTGTTTACGATTAAAACAATGGGCTTTGCGGGCTACTTCCTGATCGTGGCCGACTTCATCAAGGCCGGGCGCGACCTCGGCGTTATGGTCGGTCCGGGACGGGGTAGCGCGGCCGGTAGCGCGGTGGCCTACTGCATCGGTATTACCAACATCGACCCCATCAAATACGACCTGCTGTTCGAGCGATTCCTGAATCCCGACCGGAAGTCAATGCCCGATATCGATACCGACTTCGACGACGAAGGACGCCAGAAGGTGATCGATTATGTGGTCGATAAGTACGGAAAGCAGCAGGTGGCGGCTATTGTGACCTACGGTACCATGGCGGCCAAGTCGGCCATTAAGGACGTGAGCCGGGTCATGGATCTGCCCCTCAACGACGCCAACGCCCTGGCCAAGCTTGTACCCGATAAGCCGACTTATAACATGACCCTCCGGCGGATCTTCGAAGACCCTATCGATGGACCGGGTGGACTGTCGGGCCTTATTCAGCCGGACGAGGTCGAGAATGTAAAGCGGATGCGGGCGCTCGAAGCGGGTGATCAGAGCGTAGGGCGTGCCATGAAGCTGATTGATACCGAAAAAGTCCAGAACGTGCTGCAGCAGGCCCGTCGGCTCGAAGGTACGGTTCGGAATACGGGTGTTCACGCGGCCGGTATCATCATCGCGCCCGACGATCTGTCCAATATTGTGCCCGTCTCGACCTCCAAGGATACCAACCTCATCATTACCCAGTATGAGGGCAAGGTGATTGAAGACGCGGGCGTAATCAAGATGGACTTTCTGGGGTTACGCAACCTGACCATTATCAAGGAATGTCTGCGGCTGATCAAGCAGAACTACGGACGTACCATCGACATCGACGCTATTCCGCTCGATGATCCGAAAGCGTATGAACTGTTTCAGCGGGGCGAAACCAACGCAATCTTCCAGTTCGAATCCGACGGTATGAAGAAGCACATGAAGGACCTCAAGCCTGACCGCTTCGAGGACCTCATTGCCATGAACGCGCTCTACCGCCCCGGCCCGATCCAGTACATTCCGAACTACATCAACCGGAAACACGGACGTGAGGAGGTTAAGTACGACCTCCCCGAAATGGAAGAGTACCTGGCCGATACGTACGGCATTACCGTATACCAGGAGCAGCTGATGCTGCTGTCGCAGAAGCTCGGCAACTTCACCAAAGGCGATGCCGACGTGCTACGGAAAGCCATGGGTAAGAAGCAAAAAGACGTGCTTGACAAGATGAAGGGTAAGTTTATGGAAGGCTGCGCGGCCAACGGACTGAACCTCAAAATCTGCGAGAAAGTCTGGACCGACTGGGAAGCCTTTGCCAGTTACGCCTTCAACAAGTCGCACTCGACCTGTTATGCGTTTGTGGCTTACCAGACCGCCTGGCTCAAAGCCCATTACACGTCGGAGTACATGGCGGCCGTTCTTACCAGCTGCCTGGGGTCTATCGATAAAATTACGTTCTTCATGGAAGAATGTAAGAATCTTGGCCTGCCGGTACTGGGCCCTGATGTAAACGAGTCGGAGCGTTTCTTCGGGGTGAACGACAAAGGCGAAATCCGGTTTGGTCTCGGTGGCATCAAGGGCGCGGGCGATGCAGCCGTAGAAGCCATTATCGAAGAGCGTAAAGCCGGTGGGCCCTTCAAGGATATTTTCGACTTCGCCATTCGGGTCAACCTGCGCACGGTCAACAAGAAAACTCTCGAATCGCTGGCCTACGCCGGCGCGTTCGATAGCATCGACGAATACCACCGGGCGCAGTATTTCGAGCTGGGCGAAGGAGATACCTCGCCGTTCCTGGACAAGGTAATCCGGTATGCCAACAACTACCACGCCGAGAAAGCAGCCGCTCAACAGTCGCTGTTCGGGGCCATGATGGGGGGAGAGCCGATGATTGCCCGGCCCAAACCACCCACCGTGCCGGAGTGGAACCAGATCGAAAAACTCAAATTCGAGAAAGACGTGGTTGGCTTTTATATCACCGGCCATCCGCTCGACGAGTTCAGGCTCGAACTGGACGGTTTCTGCAACTGTACGCTCGATAAGATCTACGAAGTCAAATCGCCGGAAATTAAAGTAGCGGGTATTGTCACGGCCATGCAGACCAAGATTGCCCGCAACGGTAACCCGTTCTGCATTTTCAAGATCGAAGATTACAATACGGCAATTGAAATGGCGCTCTTCGGCGATGACTACGTGCGGATGGGGCAATACGTAGACGTGGGTCGTTTCCTGCACATTACCGGAAAAACGCAGAACCGATGGAATTCCGAGCAACTCGAATTCAAACCGGTTAACATTCGGCTGCTGACCGAAATGCGCGACAAGATGTGTAAGGAAATACGGGTGTCGCTGATGCTGGATTCGGTAAACGCGCAACTGGTAGCTAAGCTCAATGAACTGATCGGCGCTCATCCCGGCACCTGTACGCTGTCGCTGAACGTAGTAGACCCGAACGAACGAATCGAAGTCAGCCTGCAATCGCGTACCCTGAAAGTGTCGCCGGCCAACTCGTTTCTGCGGGCGCTCGAAGCCATGGAGGGTGTCACGTGTAAGGTCGCGTAGATTCGGAACTAAACCGGCCCGCGCGGGTTTATACGTCTGAAACAAGTTCAACCCAATAAACAGATTTCACTCATGGCAGCAGGATCCATGGCTGTTGAAGCAACCGATGCGAACTTCAACGAACTGATAAATTCAGACAAACCCGTACTGGTCGACTTTTGGGCCGAATGGTGCGGACCATGTAAGATGATCGGGCCGGTTGTTGAGCAACTGGCTGGCGAATACGAAGGTAAAGCCGTTATCGCGAAAATGGACGTCGATCAGAATGCGCAGGTGCCCGCCAAGTTCGGTATCCGCAGCATCCCGACGCTGATGGTTTTCAAAAACGGTCAGCTGGTCGATAAAGTAATTGGTGCTGTGGCGAAGAGTGTGCTGGAGCAAAAACTCCAGGCCGCTCTGTAGCCAGCCGCGCTCTAAGCATACATCAGATACAACGAAGAAAGGGAGCCAATTGGCTCCCTTTCTTCGTTGTATCTGATGGTATTTATACCAGCATCCGCATCGGATTTTCGAGCATTTCTTTCAGCGTTTGCAGGAAAGCCGATCCCGTAGCTCCGTCGACCACGCGGTGGTCGCAGGAGAGGGTTACCTTCATAATGTTGGTAGGCCTGGCCGTATCACCCTCAAACTTAACCGACTGTTTGATAGCACCTACTGCCAGAATACACGAATCGGGTGGGTTGATGATGGCGGTAAACTCGTCGATGCCGAACATGCCCAGGTTCGAGATCGAGAAGGTGCTGCCTTCCCAATCTTTGGGCTGGAGCTTTTTGTCCTTGGCTTTTCCCGCCATTTCTTTCACCTCGGCCGCGATGGTCGACAGCGTTTTCTGGTCGGCGTTACGAACCACCGGAACGAGTAGCCCTTCATCGACCGCCACAGCGACGCCAATGTTGACATACTTGTACTTGCGGATCTTATCGCCGAGCCATGACGAGTTAACGTTCGGGTGTTGCTTGAGCGCAACGGCCGCGGCTTTAAGTACGAAATCGTTGAACGATATCTTAACCGGGCTCACACTGTTGACCGTACCGCGCAGCTCCATCGCCTTGTCCATGTTGATTTCCATGGTCAGGTAGAAGTGGGGAGCCGTAAACATGCTTTCGCCAAGCCGGCGGGCAATGGTTTTCCGCATCTGGCTTACCGGTACATCTTCGTAGTCGCCGGCTGCGGGCGCAGGCTGAGCGGCCGGTGTGGGCTGCGAAGCGGCTGCTGGCTTCGATACGTCGGCTGCTGGCTGAGCTGGTGCGGCTGCGGGTTTGGCCGGAGCGGCCGATGGAACAAACGATTCAACATCGCTTTTCACAATGCGGCCTTCGGGACCCGATCCCTGAACCTGCTTGAGGTCGATTCCTTTTTCTTCGGCAATGCGTTTGGCCAGGGGCGACGCCTTCAGCCGACCGTTCGATTCGGCATTGTCGCCTTTTTCTCCCCCGTACGACAGATCCGTTGCGGCATTGGCCGGTGCCGATGCCTGCGGGTTCTGCTCGGCGGTTTGAGCGCCACTGGCGGCAGGCTGGGGAGCCGGTGCTCCGCCACTGTCGATCAGGACTTTGAAGTTGGCGCCTTTTTCGCCGACAACGGCAATGATCTCATCGACTCCGACAACGGCGCCTTCTTTCACCCCAACGTAGAGCAGGGTGCCTTCTTCGTAGGCTTCGAGGTCCATAGTGGCCTTGTCGGTTTCGACTTCGGCCAGGATATCGCCAGATTTTACCGTATCGCCTTCCTTCTTGTGCCAGGCCACGATCGTTCCTTCGGTCATGGTGTCGCTCATCTTCGGCATCCGGATTACTGACGCGTTGACGTTTTCGGCCGGGGCAGCCGACACCGCTTTCTGGTCGGGCAGGTTGGTCGCTACCTCAGCTTTGTTGGCGTCTCCGCTGGGAGCGGGCGCTTCGGCCGGCGCCGGTTTCGGCGTTTCGGCGGCCGGGGCTTCCTGACTGCCACCACTCGAACCGTTTAGTAACGATTTGTAATCTTCACCATCGGCTCCGATGACAGCCAGAACGCCATCAACGGGCACCGACGAGCCTTTCTCGACGCCTATGTAGAGCAGGGTGCCTTCTTCATAAGCTTCGAGGTCCATAGTGGCTTTGTCCGTTTCGACTTCAGCCAGGACGTCGCCGGATTTAACTTTATCGCCCACTTTCTTATGCCACTCCGCAATGACCCCTTCGGTCATGGTGTCGCTCATCTTGGGCATTCGAATCAATTCAGCCATATATAGTCTGTATAAATCGGGTTGTTCGTAGTCGGGACAGGTTACGTGCCAAAATTAGCGCAAACCGGCCAAGGTTGTATCGTTCGGCAGGCTTTTCTATTACTCGACCCAGAGCACCAGCCCTTTGAGGTAACCGCCTTCGGGGTGGAAGAGGCTTACCGGATGGTCGGCGGGTTGGCTCAGGTGGTGCAGAACGCGCACCTGCCGCCCGGCTTCGATGGCAGCCGCAACGATGGTGTTGTAAAATAACTCGCGATCGACCACCTGCGAGCACGAAAACGTAAAGAGAATACCCCCTTTGGCTACCCGCCGAAGTCCTTCGGCGTTCAGCCGTTTGTAGCCCTGTACGGCCCGGTGCCGCGCCGAGAGACTTTTGGCAAAGGCCGGCGGGTCAAGCACAACGATATCATACGGCTGGCTATCCTGGTGTTTCAGGTAATGCATAACGTCGTCGGCAATGGCTTCGTGCTGGCCCGGTGCGTTCCGGTCAGTCTGATCGGGGAAATTGGCTACTACGTTCTGGTTGGTCAGATCGATCGCTTTCTGCGACACATCGACCGAATGCACCTCACTAGCTCCGGCCTGCAGGGCGTAGACGGAGAAGCCACCCGAATAACAAAAGGCGTTCAGCACCCGTTTGCCAGGCGCATACCGGGCCAGCAACGCCCGGTTGTCGCGCTGGTCGAGAAAAAATCCTGTCTTCTGGCCTGTGATCCAGTCGATCAGGAACATGTTACCATTTTCCTGCACCGGGTGCGGAACGGGTGTCCGGCCAAAAAGGTAGCCGTTGGTTACGCTGGCGCCGTACTCGTCGGGCAGGGTTTCGGCGCTTTTGTCATAAACGGCCTTGAGCTCATCACCGAAAACCGCACGCAGGGCCTCGGTAATGAGCTGTCGCTCGCGGTGCATCCCGATGGAGTGAGCCTGCAAAACGGCCACGCCATTGTACATATCAATAATGAGGCCTGTGCATCCATCGCCTTCGCCATGCACCAGCCGGTAGCAGTTGGTATCGTCGTTGATGATAGCCTGCCGGATGCTGCGGATGTGCGTCAGCTTATCGGTCCAGTAGGCCAGGTCTGGCGTAACGGGTCCGCCGGTTGTTGCGCCAAAGGAAAAGATACGCACAGCAATGCTGCCGTCGTGGTAATGGCCCGTGGCAAGGTACTGCCCTTTGCGGTCGTAGACTTCAACCACGTCGCCATCGGCCAGATTCCCTTCGTACCGACCAATGGCCCGGGAGAAAACCCAGGGGTGAAACCGCCGAACGGCTTCGTCGCGCCCGGCCTGCAGATATAACTTGGAATACGTCATTCAGAATCAGAAAAGAATGCAAAGATACGATAGGCTTTGTATGTCGGCCAGAGCAGTTGACGATCAGGGCGGTGCGGTTCGCCCAAAAGTGCCTTTGTGGAGTTTCCTGAGGGTTATGACAAAAAAATGCGTAGAACAAATCCATTTTTACGTTTTAGTTCTGCAAAACCATCTACTATCATGCAACGACGTTCGTTTCTCCAGCAGGCTGGCCTGCTTTCGGCAGGTGCCCTTACCCTAAGTCATGAATTACTGGCCAGCGCGCCTGGCAAAGCCATTAACCCTTTTGGTGTTCAACTCTACAGCACCCGCGATATTCTGCCCAAAGACCCGAAAGGAGTCATGACGCAACTGGCTCAGATGGGCTACAAACAGTTTGAGAGCTACAGTGGACCGCAGGGCTTTTTGTGGGGTATGCAGCCGAAGGAAATGAAGTCGTTTCTGGATGGGCTGGGCGTGAAAATGATCAGTACCCACTTCGATATGAACAAAGACCTGGGTAAGAGCATCGATATGGCGAACGGCGCTGGCCTGAGCTACCTGCTCTGTCCCTACATTGGAGCCCAGAAGACGTTCGACGACTGGAAACGAATTGCCGACAAGTTCAATACGGTTGGTGAGCAGGTCCGTAAGGGTGGGCTGAAGTTTGGTTACCATAACCACGATTATTCGTTCAAGCCCCTCGACGGTAAGATCCCACAGGAGTACCTACTAGCCAACACCGACCCCAAAAATGTCATGTTCGAGCTGGATCTGTGCTGGATTGATGTAGCAGGTCAGGACCCCGTTGCTCACCTGAACAAGTACGGCAAGCGCTACGAACTGTGCCATATCAAGGATTACAAGAAGGTAGGCGGTAAACCGGTTCAGGACGACCTTGGCAAGGGTAACGTAGACTTCAAGAAGACGCTTCGTACGGCCATGAACAATGGTATGAAGTATTTCATTGTCGAGCAGGAAGAGTATCCTGAGTCAGTACTGGGCAGCATGAAGAACGATGCTGAGTATATGAAGAAGCTGACTGTGTAATTTATTGCCTGAACAGACTACTAAACGTTCACGTAAACGTTTGGTTACGAGTATTGTAGTATTCCGGCGCAGGAAAAACCAATAAGTCTTCCTGCGCCGGAATTAGAGTCAATCCGTTTCAACAGGTGCCGCGTACCAATCAACCCTCCTCCCGGGCTGAAAACAGTCGTTTTAGCCAGCTCTTTTTCTCCGCTGCCTCATCATTTTTGTCCTGCTCGGTCAGCTGGTAGCCGGCCAGTGACTTCAGATCCGGCTGGCCCGCATCAACCCAGGCCGTATACCAGAAATTGCCGACCATCTTTATCGATGCACGCATCTGCCGTTCTACCTGCCCGCTCAGCCGGGTATGATACTGACGCGAAAAATCGGATGCGTACACTTTTGTCGTGATCCCGTTTCGCTCCTCAAATCCGTATTTGCGGGTTTCTCCTACTTCCTGCGTAAGTATCTGCTCCAGTCGCAGGACAGAGTCGAGGGCCGCATGGGCGCTGAATACGGCGCGCCAGGCTGCCTTTTGCGGAGTGTATACATACTCGGCCTGACCGGTGAAGAAATCGTAGTCCATACTGAAGAGTTCGGGTAAACGAGATTCCCAGAAGCCATGAATGCCCTGCTGACCGGTGAGTTGGCCGTTGTAGTTTCGGGTCGTATGCAACGGCACGTTTGCGTCGGCGATGTAATGGCCCAGGTCGGCCGCGAGTCGGAGAATCCGTCGAACGTCGCGCTGGCGGAAGGCTTCGGTCAGTTGGTACTTGCTCAGCTGAATCTGCCAGGGTACCAGGCCGTGCAGCGCCAGCGTGTCTTCGCCGTACCGGTCCGCAGCGTCTTTGTAAAAGCGGGGGAGGGTAACGGCTGTGGTATCGGAGTATGCGTCGAGGTCGATGAAATGGCGCGGAGCCTCACCAACTACGGCATACCGGCGTTTGTCGGGGTTGACCGCATTATCAGTTAGAAAACCGATGTGTTTTTTAAAGAACGGCATCATCTCGGCCGGTAACGTGAACACGGCCAGTCGGTTAATCTGCTGATGGGCATAAAACCCCCAGTTGGGCCTGGTTCGTTCTGGTTTATCGGAGGCCAGTACGGCTTGACCGCTCAGCAAACCCGAAAAAAAATCCACAAAAACATACAACCAAACAAAACGTTTGTACATTTGACAAAACATGGCACTTTACGGATATATAATTTAACTATTCTGTAAAACTGCTTGTTAAATCGAAACAAAATTTGGCAAAATAGAAAAAGACCAATAGTCATGAATCCAAAATCACGGGGTTACGCCCTTATCGTTGTGCTGATGTGTGCTTTCGCTTTGACAATCTATGGTGCATACTCACCTGCGCGCAAAGCCCAGAAACAGCAAATTGTGTGTGTGAAATTCAAAAAAGGGGTTGAATCGCAAGCTGTTGAGCAGCATATGAACGGTTTTGCCGCTCTAAAGCATGAAATTCCAAACATCGTTGGTTACACGTCTGGCAAGACAATTTTGCCAAACGGAGCCGTTGCCGACTATGACGTGGTGCATTATCTGACGTTTCAGAGCGAGGCCGACATTAAAATTTTTGAAAGCAGCCCAGCTTACAAACAGTTTGTAACGCAGAACCAGGGCGTTTGGGAAAAAACGCTGATCGTCAATGCCGATATTCGGCCGTAAGCGTTGGTTTATAACAGAAAATCAGTCAGTACGCTTGGATGTGCTGACTGATTTTCTTATTTTTGCGCCCTCATATCGCGAAACGATCTTTACAGTACATACCGATGGCAAACCATAAGTCAGCAAAAAAAGCAATCCGGTCGAGCGCCAAAAAGCGGCTGTTGAACCGCTACCAGCACGTTACGACCCGGAACCTGGTGAAAAAACTGCGTACCACCACCGACCATGCTATGGCCGTTGAGTTGTTCAAAACCGTATCGTCGGCGCTGGACAAACTGGCAAAGCGCAACATCATCCACAAGAACAAAGCGTCTAACAACAAGTCGAAACTGGCTCGGTTGGTAAACGGTCTGAAGCCTGCTGCTGCCTAGTTGTCAGTCATTCAGAGACATATCAGAACCTTACCTTTTTCGGGGTGAGGTTTTTTTATGCCCTAACTGGCCTGAAATGCGGTAGAACAGCGAGGTTTATGGTGTCTATTTTGTTAGTTCGTGTTTAGTTCCTGACCGATTCACTGCTGCCGTGACCTACGAAACCTCCGGAAAAATCCAAAGCTGGGCCGAAGAAGACCGCCCCCGTGAAAAGTTGATGCTCAAGGGAAAAGCCGCCCTGTCCGATGCCGAATTGATCGCTATTCTGATCAACGCCGGTACGGTAGACCTGACTGCGGTCGATATCGCCAAAATCATCCTGAAGAGCGTAGGTAACAACCTGAATGACCTGGCCCGGCTGAGCATCAAAGACCTGTCTAAATTTCGGGGTATTGGCGAAGCGCGGGCCATCGCTATCGTGGCTGCCCTTGAGCTAGGGCGTCGGCGCAAAGAGCAGGACCGTCCGCAGCGCGCCCGAATCACCTGCTCGCGCGATGCCTACAACGAGATGATTCCGCATCTGATCGATAAGCCGCACGAAGAATTCTGGATTTTGCTGATGAACCGCGCCAACGAGGTGCTGCGGCCGGTACTGATCAGCGCGGGGGGCGTATCGGGTACGGTGGCCGATCCCAAAATTATCTTCAAGCAGGCAATTGAGTACCTGGCTTCGTCGATGATTCTGTTTCATAACCACCCTTCCGGCAACCTGACCCCGTCGCAGGCCGACAAAGAACTGACCCGTAAGCTGAAAGACGCGGGGCAACTGCTCGATATTCCGGTACTGGACCATCTGATCTTTACCGACAAGGCCTACTACAGCTTTGCCGACGAGGGTATATTGTAAGCGCCTATGGATCAGCCTACAGCTTTAGACCCTGCATGATCTCGCCCCGGCTCAGTTGCCGAACGTCGCCGGGCATCATACCTTCGGCCGTGAGTGATTCGATGGCCCAGCGCACGAGCCGGAGCGTAGGAAACCCAACGGCGGCCGTCATTCGGCGTACCTGCCGGTTCTTGCCTTCGTGCAGACTGATCGATAGCCACGAGGTCGGTATGGCGGCTCGGTAGCGGATGGGCGGGTCGCGGTCGGGCAGGGGTGGCGCCACAATCGGTTTCGCCAGCGCGGGCAGGGTCGCGTAGGGTTTGCCATCGACCGAAATCGTGACCCCTGCCGATAACTGCTGGCAGGCTTCGGCTGTCAGCGCCCCATCTACCTGCACGTAGTAGGTTCGGTTGTGCCTGAATCTGGGGTTCAGCAGCCGATGATTGAGTGGCTTATCGCTCGTCAGGAGGAGCAGCCCTTCGCTGTCGGCATCGAGCCGCCCAACGGGATAAACATCGCTCGGGAAGTCGTACGCCAGATCGGCCAGCGTGGGTTTGTCGCCCTCGCGCGAAAACTGCGAGAGCATCAGGTACGGCTTGTAGATCAGATAATACATCAGGAAGCAGTGCAGTTCATACGGGTTGGGCAAACAGTGGAGATATACCTCGCTCCTCACCAGAGACCTCAATCCTGTACTGATAACCAAACGGGGCAGTGGTCGGCGTGGACGGCGTCGGGAAGCATTCGGCAGTCGGCAATGCGGTGGCGGATGGGTTCGCTGACCGACGCGTAATCGATGCGCCAGCCTTTGTTACTGGTGCGGGCGCCAGCGCGGTAACTCCACCAGCTGTAGGCAACGTCGTTGGGGTGAGTATACCGAAAGGCGTCTACCATGCCGGAGCCAAACCATTGATCCATCCAGGCGCGTTCTTCGGGCAGAAATCCAGTGGTGTTTTTGTTGCGGACGGGGTCGTGAATGTCCTTGGCGGTATGGGCAATGTTGTAATCGCCGACTACGATCAGGTTGGGCCGGGTTTGCCGCAGCGTTTGGACGTACTCGAAGAAATCACGGAGAAACTCCATCTTCACCGCCTGCCGGACCTCGCCCGTGGTGCCCGAGGGGAAGTAACAGTTCAGCAGGGTCAGGTCGCCAAAATCGGTGCGCAGAATGCGGCCTTCGCAATCATATACGGCCAGACCACAGCCCATGACAACGTTGGTAGGAGCGATGCGGGAGAACGTAGCCACGCCCGAGTAACCTTTCTTCTCGGCCGCGTGCCAGTGATACTGGTAGCCCAACTGCTCAAACGGCGCCAGGTCTACCACGTCGGTAGTGGCTTTGACTTCCTGAAAACAAAGAATATCGAATTCGTTGCGGCTCAGCCAGTCGGTCAGCCCATTGCGCATGGCCGCCCGGATGCCGTTGATATTGTAGGAAATGAGTTGCATTAATGAAAAGAGAAGAGGACAGACAAAGAAAGCCGAACACCG
The DNA here is from genome assembly GCF_005870035.1 of Spirosoma lacussanchae. Taxonomy (GTDB): domain Bacteria; phylum Bacteroidota; class Bacteroidia; order Cytophagales; family Spirosomataceae; genus Spirosoma; species Spirosoma lacussanchae. Next base: position 1,105,898 of record NZ_SWJG01000001.1, read on the forward strand.
AGAGGCATGACCTGATGCCCGTTGGTGTTCGGCGGTTTTTTTTGGCTTTCCCGTTATAAAGGACCTGTTACCAGTTCTCCTTCGGTTGGAACGGATTTCTTGTTATCGGTGAACAGCAGCACGAAGATGATCAGTACAGCAGCGGCAATACCGGCGGGTACGAGCCATACCGACAGCCAGTCTTTGGTGCCATCGGGGCGGGTGTACATATCGAGTACGATACCCGACAGTTTGGAGCCGATACCCATACCCAGGCCGTAGGTAGCCAGCGTAATCAGTCCCTGTGCCGAGGACTTGATTTTGTCGCCGGCCTTGTTGTCGGTATAGATCTGACCCGTCACGAAGAAAAAGTCGTAGCAGACGCCGTGCAGCAGAATCGCAATGAAGAGGAGCCACTCTGACGAGACGTCGCCGTAGCCAAAGCAGATGAACCGCACGATCCAGGCGATGAGGCCAACGATCAACATTTTCTTAACACCCAGCCGGCTATAGGCCAATGGGATCAGCAGCATGAAGATAACCTCCGACGCCTGACCCAGCGACATTTTGTTCTCAACGTTCTGCATGCCGCCGTCGGTCAGTGAGGGGTTAGCCATGGCGTAGTAGAACGACAGTGGAATACAGATCAGCACCGACGATAGAAAGAAAATAGCGAACGACCGGTCTTTGAAGAGTTTGAAAGCATCGAGCCCCAGAATCTGGCTAACCGACGTAGAGGCTGTGGCTTTGGGGGGCGTATCGGGCAGGAAGAATGAGAAGATACCCAGGGCTACCGCCGAGTACATCGACAGCTGGAAGATCGTGACCTGATCGCCGAATCCGTAGAAACCAACAATGTTGGTAACCACGATCCAGGCTACCGTACCGAGCACCCGGATGCCCGGAAATTCCTTCTCGGGGCTCGTCATCTGCTGCATGGCAATGGATGTGGTCAGGGCGAGCGTCGGCGCAAAGGTGATGCAGTAGGCCAGGATCAGGTAAAAGAAACTGCCCGGGTCGGTATTCTGCGTAATCAGGTAAAGCACGCCCGCTCCGAGCAGGTTGAGGATGCCCAGCACTTTCTGCGCGGCAAAATAGCGGTCGGCAATCATCCCCACGAAGAAGGGCGCAATGATCATGGCGAGCGAAAAAGCCGCGTAGGCGTTGCCGACCTGATCGCCGGTGGCATTCAGTTGCGTGAGCAGGTATTTGCTCATTTGTCCGTACCAGGCTCCCCAGACAAAGAACTGGAGAAACATCATAGCAGACAGTTTGACGCGTGTTGTGGTAAGCATGAGGGCTTGCAGAAGTTAGGTTTTACCGTATGAAGATAGCCAACCCCCTTTTTCTATCATAACCCCGGGCTTTTATTTCTCAGCCTGGCTAACCTGCCAGCACCGCAGGCCCAGTCCGATGAGCCAGATCAACCAGAGCGTACTGCCCAGAAAACCAGCCGGATTCCAGACCGGGAAGGTGGGTAGTACCGTGGCCAGCAGCTCGGCCTGGGCCAGCAGATAAATGGTCGAAGCCACATAGCCCAGCCCTACCCAGCCCCGTTTCAGGAGCCCGGCCCGGCCGAGTGCCCCCGCGAGTACTACCGTCCAAACAATGGTAAACAGCTGGCCTGTGTGCTCGCCCAGCAGCACGCCACCGTACTGATGGATGGTGATAAAGGCCAGGCGGGCAGCCTCCCGAACCGCTTCCCGATCGGCCGTTACGAAGATGCGAGCCAGCACCGGCACCACAAATACCCAGCGCAGCAGACCTATCAGCTGCACAACCAGCCCAATAAGCCCGACGGTGGTGGCCCAGCGTACTGCCGGCTCCCGTTTGTCGACCCACTGACCCAGCAGCACATAGCCCGGAATCAAGGGCAGACCAACCAGCGCGAACGCCAGCCAGGTCCAGATCAGGCTGGCCCCGCCCGCCTGGAACCGGCTCAGCACGGCGCCCGGCTCCGCCCGTAAACTGTCCGGATAGTCGAACGTACTGGTCAATATCGTGTACGGAATCAGGAGCAGCAGACCCCCGGCTATGAGCAGCTGACCGGCCCGGGCCAGCATTACTTTCTCTGGTGAGTTCATAAGAGCAGGGTGATTATCGGAGAACGAATGAATAGCTGATACCCGGCGTTGGATTGATTTTTATGGCCTGGCCTGCTGACGCCAGCGCAATGGCGCCGATCCGCAGATTCAGTCCGCGCCAGACCATCCATCGAAAACCGAGTTCGGCCGAGGCTGCGTTTTGGGCTTCGTAATCGCGGTTGAGACCACGCAGGTACGATACCGATCCATAGAACGAAGACGGATTGGGCCGCTGGCCAACCGGCAAAAACCAGCCCGTTACCCCTGCTTTTATGAAGCGGGTCGTAAGGTTTGGGCTCAGGTTGGTCAGGTAATAACCCCCATGGACCGAGAATGCCCGGTGGCGGTATTCCAAACCAATGGACGGAGCCCGGAATCCATTGATACTTAACTCGTGCTTGGGAAAGCGATGCTGGGCCAGTAAGCCCGGTGAGGTCAACAGGAGGCTAGCGAGCCAGGGAAACCAGAATAAACGTGTCATGTCAACATAGTGATGGGGTATCGGCGTTGATAACCCAGGCAAAAATCCGGGTCTGGCTGGCCTGTTTCGTGCACCTGAGTTAATTACGTTCGTTTACCTGGCGAATGATTGGGGGAAGTCACCAGCCCCGGAGCGCATTTCGAAGGCGGATTTTTCCGCTAAAGGTTGTAGCTTACCCCTATGTTTGACCGCCTGAAAATCAGTCTGGACCGGCTGTTGCCTGTTACCCGCGACGAGTTTATGTACTTTGCTACGTTGCTCACTCCGCGCCGACTGGCCAAACACGAATCGTTGCTGCGGGGCGGGGAGGTGTGTTCGCATATCGCCTTCATCAACCAGGGCTGTCTGCGCTACTATTACCTGAAAGATGGGGATGAGTACAACGGACAGTTTTTCTTCGAAGGGGCCTGGGTTGGTGATTACCAGAGTTTCCTAACCGGGCAGCCAGCGGTGCAGTACATCGATGCACTCGAAGACACGGAACTGCTGGTCATTAAACGAACCGATCTGCAGGCACTGTACGCCGAGCGACCCGTATTCGAGCGGTTCGGGCGATTGCTGGCCGAGAATATAGTGATCGGTTCTCAGCGTCGGACAGCCTCGTTACTGTTCGATACGCCCGAAGAGCGCTACCTCAAGCTCATTGCCGAACGGCCCAAGGTGATGGAGCGGATTCCATTGCACCATATTGCGTCTTACCTCGGTATCAAGCCCGAAAGTCTGTCACGCATTCGGAAACGACTGGCTGATAACCGGTAGGATAGGTCGATTTCTTAACCCAGGTTAAGATACGTCGCTGGCGAAGCTAACCGAAATCAAGGCACGACGCCCCGGTCAGGCAGCACCTTTGTATCGTCAGTCAACCGATCACAAAGCAGTCGAAAGCACGTATGAAAACCGTTCAGATTACCTTCCTCGGGTCCGTCTCTTTCCTCCTGGCAACTACTGCCCTCCGGGCGCAGCAGACGGAGCCTGCACCCGCCAAGCTGCCCATCTACGCAACTATCAGTATTGGGTATGGAAACACCTTTTTCTCGGGCAAACTCGCCGAAAAAGAAACGATCAACGATGGGCGTGGCTTTGGCCGAAACCAGGGAAACACACTCACGAGCTGGTTTTACGCTGCCCCGGCCCAGTGGAAGGGCCTCGGTGTTGGGGCAGGGATCAAAGGTTTTTTTGCTACGCCCAATAATGGCGGTAACAGCGAAACATACCTCTTCAACTACTATCATACCGGTATCGGCGCCAAATACTACCTGTTCAGCAAACGCTTCAACCAGGGCCTGGCGCTAAAGAGCAGCTTCGGAATTGGCCAGATGACGGAGAAAACAAAGTATAACGCAACGCAAACCTACGAGCATCAGTTTGCCATCGGTACTACCCTGCTGGTCGGACTGGGCTATTCTATTCCGATTCTTAAAAAACGGTCGGCGCTCAATGTTGATTTCGATTTTGAAACGGCAAACCGACGGGGCGACGTAACGGGGGTTGGGGAGAATCAGCCCTTCAGAAACAGCCACGTCAGCCTGAATGTTGGCCTCGGTTTCTAAACTGCCCTTCGGCGTAACCCCCGCTGAGTCATCGGCCTGTCCGGGCCAGCCGGCGCCGGATGCGGCTGAGCGACTGCGGTTTTACGCCTACGTAGGAGGCCAGGTAATACTGGGGAATCCGCTGCTGAATATCGTGGAAGTGTCGGGTGAAGTTCAGATACCGGTCTTCGGGCGTGTTGGTGTAGAGACCGGTTAGCTGATGCACCGTTTGCAGAAAGATTTGCTCGATGATGAGCCGCCCAAAACGCTCGCCTTCGTTTACCTCCCGATAAAACCGCTGAAGGTCTTCATGCGTAATGCAACGGAGCCGCGTTGGTTCGATGGCCTGAATAGCGCAGGTAGCTGCTGACTGGGTCAGAAAACTCTCGTAGCTACTGGCAAAATCGGTCTCTTTCCCGAACGAATACGTAAGTTCGTCGCCATCGTGGTTGACCGTATACCGCAGCAAACCCTCTTCAATATAGGCCACATGGCGACAAACCTGTCCCTCCAGCAGCCAAAAGTCGCCCGGGTGCAGCGATTGCGGGCGGAATAGCGTGTCGATCAGCTCCTGTTCAGCATCTGATAGCGCTATGATCTGGCTGATTTTTGATACCAGTGGGCTGCTGCTTGTCATGGTGGGTCGATTAACCAGATTTATGAATTAGGCCGCCATCGGTTGATCTACTGCCTCCCGGGCAGCACCGGTCGCCTAGTTATCGATTTTTCGGGAGTTCGCCTAGCTGTAGCTTCAGAATCCGGTTTTCGAGATACCCATCGTCGATATGTTTGTCAGTGATGTACCACACCCGGGCAGGCATACCGTCGGGCAGTAGAATCTGGGTGGGGCCACCGTTCTGGAAACCGGCATGCTCCGCTTCTTTGATGTAATAACCGAATGATACGCCGTTGACCGAGAATCCTTCATAATGTTTCCAGTCTGGTTTCCCGTTGGCATCGCGCGCCACCCATTTCTTTTCCCAATGTCCCTGAATGATCCCGTCGAGGTGTTGACAGTCGTTAGCCAGGAGCCGGTCGCGCAGTCGGTGAAAGTCCCAGTACGACAAGGCCGCTATCCCGGCAATAACTACGGCAAACCCCACGACCCAGTATCGCTGTGAGTACAGACCGGGCTTAACTGTGGTCAGAACACCGAAGCTGTACAGCACCAGAATCGCAAAAATACCGACCAGAATGAACCAGATCCAGCCGTCGTAAGGCTCCACCGAGATGTCGTACACGGTTTTGTAGCGCATTCGCTTTGAGGGGCTTAGGGTTGATACATGGGGTAGGCAGGGGTCTGAATCCTGACTCACCCCTCGTATCAAATATAAACCGGCAACAAGCTCGTGCCCGATAGGATTGAGCGAAAGGCGTGGTCTGTTAATCAGGCGGTTACCGGGGTCGAGAAAAGCGCCTTGCGGGCCGCAACCCACTGGCTGATACTAGTCATCTGAACGGGCAGTTCGGCCAGCACCGGCTGCATATCGGCCCGAAAAGCAGGTCGCTGCTCGGGGAAATCCCACACGCATCCTGCAACCCGCTGTTTCCCGCTGATCAATTGCCGCGTACCGTTTCCCGCACCCCTTCAATCGGGGAGGTGGCTTCGATGCCGAATCGCCTGGTGAACTTGCTGCTGTCGAACGCGTAGTGCCGGTCGTACTGGTAAACCATTTCGCGTAGTTCCTTCATGAGCGGTACAAACCAGCCCAGAGGCAGCATGGCCCAGACGGGTAAGGCACTGGCTTTGGGTGTTACGTGCATTTCCCTGGCAAACAGCTCGACCCATTGCCGTCCTGTCAGCCGTTGCGGGTGGGTGGGCAGGTGCCAGACCTGCCCGTAGGCATCGGGCGTATTGCCCAGCAGAGCCGTAGCCCGGCCCGCGTCGGGGGTGTAGGTGAAGTTATGCACGTAGTCCAGGCCGGCCAGCCAGTTGGCTGCTTTGCCCTGCTTCAGGTTTTTGTAGACCGTTTCGACCAGCACGCTCTTGTCATTACCGGGTCCGTAAAAATCGGCCGACCGGGCAATCAGGGCCGTCAGGGTACCGGCTCGTACGGCCTCCATCAACATACCGGCAATCTGCGCTCTGACTTCTCCTTTTCGGCTGGTGGGCCGGATCGGTGTTTCTTCGGTCATGGGGTCTAGGTGATCCCGGTCGTACATGTAGACGTTGTCGAAGAAGACTAGTTTCGCGCCCTGCTCCTGACAGGCCTCGATGACGTTGCGCATGGTAACAGGCCATCTCTCCTGCCAGATTTTTACGGAATAGTCGTACCCAACCGTTAGATAGACGACCTCCGATCCGGCCACGGCGCGCCGTACAGCACCGGCATCGGTCAGGTCGGCCGAAACCAGCTCATCGGTTGGGTTAACCGCCTTCGGGTTCCGGCTGACCAGCCGAATCTGATCAGTATAGGTTATCAGAGCGCTGGCCAGATCGTTGGCAGTGGTGCCGCCCGCACCGAGTATCGTTTGCATCTTGTGTTTGTACGTTAAATGAAGATACTACAAAAGTGCTCACGGGCAGGCAACTACGCATTGATCCGGGTTAACTTCGGCGCAAAAAAATACCCCCAAAAAGACCGATGGAGAGGTCTCGTTGGGGGGAGCCGTCAGTCCATTACGCGTGTGCGCTCTGGGCGGTAGGCATAAACTGATCGACGTTTACGTTCAAACCCCGGGCTATGGCCATGCCCAGGCTCATGTCGGCCCGGAAGAAGTGGCACAATTGCCGGAAAACGATCTGCTCTTTTTTCGGCCCCGAAATACCACGCATGGCCGTCACGATATTCTGAACCGTGGCCATCTGCTGCTCGGGCGTCATAACCTCCCGGAAGAGGGTACCAGGCTGGGTGTAGTGGTCATTGTCGCCGGGTGCATTCCGGTCGTACCAGTCGGCCACCAGGCTGTCGAGCGTTTGGGCGGGTTCTTTGTACGAAGCGTCGGCCACAATGGTATCGAACGAGTTGGGGAAGTAGTTGGGGTTGCGGCCTCCGTTACCATCTACCCGCATTTGTCCGTCGCGCTGGTAGTTATGAACGGCGTAGGGACAGCGGTTCACCGGAATCTGCTCGTAATTGGCGCCCAGTCGATAGCGGTGTGCATCCGGATACGACAGCAATCGACCCTGAAGCATCTTATCAGGCGAATAGCCGATACCGTCTACCACGTGGGCCGGGGCGAAGGCCGACTGTTCGACCTCCGCAAAGTAGTTGTCAGGATTCTGATTGAGTTCCAGCACGCCAACGTCGATGAGCGGGTAATCCTTATGCGGCCAGACTTTTGTGAGATCGAACGGATTCCAGCGGTAGGTTTGGGCCTCGGCTTCGGGCATGATCTGTACCTTTAACGCCCATTTGGGATAATGCCCATTGTCAATGGCTTCGAGCAGGTCGCGCTGGGCGAAATCAAGGTCCCGGGCTTTCATTGCGTCGGCTTCGGGGCCCGAGAAATTGCGGATGCCCTGCATGGATTTGAAGTGGAATTTGACCCAGAACCGCTCGCCTTGGGCGTTGATGAGGGAGAATGTATGGGAGCCGTACCCGTTCATGAACCGGTACCCAACCGGCGTACCCCGGTCCGACATCAGAATCATGACCTGGTGCAGGCTTTCGGGATTCAGGCTCCAGTAATCCCACATCATGGTGGGCGATTTCAGGTTGGTATACGGATCGCGCTTCTGGGTATGAATGAAGTCGCCAAATTTCTTGGGGTCTTTGACGAAGAAGACGGGCGTGTTGTTACCCACCAGATCCCAGTTGCCCTCCTCAGTGTAGAACTTAACCGCAAAACCGCGTGGGTCGCGCTCGGTATCGGCCGATCCTTTTTCACCACCAACGGTCGAGAACCGCATGAATACCCGGGTCTCTTTGCCGACCTGATTGAACAGCCTGGCTCGGGTGTACTGGGTGATGTCGTTCGTTACCGTAAACGTACCGTAAGCGCCTGATCCTTTCGCGTGTACAACCCGCTCCGGAATCCGCTCCCGGTTGAAATGGGCCATTTTTTCGTGCAGGATGTAATCCTGGAGCAGCAGGGGACCGCGGGCGCCGACACTCTGGCTGTTTTCGTTTTCGGCATAGGGCCGTCCTGATGCGGTAGTTAACTTTTGAGGCTGGTTGTCCATACTAATACGATTGATACGTGAGTGATGAGAAAAGAGTTAGTGGATAGGTGACAAGGTAGAGTAGGTTCTGGTATAGGTCAAATTGATTTGCTATATGATCATATAGGCTATGTTAATGCCTGTTAAGCCAAAATCTAAAACCATTTTGTCGGCATTCTGTTAGGTAAGTATTACTCAACAAAATAACTGATTACTATGGATAAGCTACAGAAATTCGAACTGATGAACAAAGTAGTTCGTGAGCTTGAGGATCTACAAAATAGCCAGACCGCACTGATTACGAAGATCAGTCAGATTGAAGTTGACAACATGAACGGCCTGAACGACAAACGTCTGGAAACCGATCTGGGCGATATGCACGCCAAAATAGCCGAAAACGTAGAAGCCATCACGCAGATCTTCGCCTATTTCGAGGAGCAGCGAGATGAGTACGGCGACAAAAACCGGGCCGCCATCGAAGCCGCCGAAGCCGCTGCCGCTATCGACGCCGTGAAGTAATCCACGACAAGCCTATACAGACGGCCCCACCTTATGCCATACTATGCATAAGGTGGGGCCGTTTTTTACGTGATGCTAGGGTAACTCGCTACAGCTAAAACCCAGCCTGTTCATCAGCTCGATAACCGTTGCTGCCTCCAGAACGGATTCAGAAGCCGTCTCAATTCGTAGAACCCGATCGCAGTCTTCCAGATCTACCGTCCAGCGAGTGATGACCTGGACAGCATTCAGGGCAGCTCCGACAGTTTGTACGCAGACCGCAGCGGCCATATCTGTTTGAAAGATAAGTACGGGCATACTTATTCTGACGGCTCGCGCAGTTGCCGGAACAGTTTGTAATCGGCCCAAAACGTTCCGCCGGGTAGGACCGAAGCCAGCAGGGCCAGCCCTGTTTTGCCCAGCGGCCAGCGATATTCGGTCTTTGCCTGTATGACCGTCAGCACATACAGGACAAACAGGAGCCCGTGAATGGGACCAACCAGCTCAACGGCTTCCGGGTGACCGCCGATGCGCTTGAGCGGTACCGCAATGAACAATAGAATGAGGTAAGAAAGCCCCTCGGCAAAACCGATTATCCGTAGCCGGATTTTGGGGGAGTTGAAAAAAGTAGCTGCCATTGTTGTGGTTAATAAGTACTGGTTAAACACCGCGTATCCAGGGGCGGCTGGCCAGGGGTGAAAATGGCCAGGGTATTGCAAGCCCGATCAGCAACATACCTACGGTGAAATAAAGGGCTGTGGTGCGAAAGCGCTGCCGGTGATCGGTCTGCCGCTTGGCTTTACTGGCCCCAACGGTCATCACGACGATGGCCATAAACATAAGGCTGCCGTGAATCAGCCCAAAGAACGGAAATTCGGTCGATTCACCGAAGCCGGGTTTGTAGGTCCAGTAATAGCTGACAATCGGGCTGATGGTGTACAGATATAAGCCAACCAGTAGCTGGGTATGTGCGAGAGAAGTCGTCAGCACACTCACGGCGCGGTCGAGCGGGCGGTAGGGACGGCTGCTGAGCCAGCCCGAATAACTACTGGACAAAGCCGCCAGCAGGCTACCCAGTACCAGCCACCGCAGGGCGTTATGCAGAAACAGAATGATTGGATAAACCATAGAACAACCGATGTAATATACCGCAAAGGTCTGGGCATACGCGGTTGTTAGGTTAGGACGTATTCGTTGGATATTAGTCCAAATCAATCATTTTTCTGGTCGTGCCGCGCTCGGAAAGCCGTGGGGCTCAGCTGCACATACTTCCTGAACAGCTTGCCGAAGGTAGACTGATCGTCGAAACCCAGCTCGGCTGCAATCTGCCCCACGGTCAGGTCAGACTGGAAAAGCAGCACCTTAGCTTCCAGAACGACATGCTCATCAATCCAGACCGAGGGCGACCGACCCGTTCGGGCTTTCAGTACTTTGTTAAGGTGATTGGGGGTCACGTTGAGCCAGTCAGCATAGGCCGTTACCGCTCTGGACTGCCGAATACGCTGGGGCAGTACGTCCATAAATCGCTGAACCAGCTGATCGCCGGCACTAATCCGGGGCGGTACGCTGCCCAGATAAGCCTGGTTGATTTCCGTCATCAGCGTGAGCAGATACGGCCCAATCAGGTCGGTTCGCGTGCTGCCGTGGGTGTAATACTCCGCTGCGAGCCGCCCAAGCAGATTGGCTATATAATCGGTTTGGGGGCTTGTCAACGACACGACGGGCTGACTGGTCAGCTTCAAAAAATCGAAGCGGGCAGGACCAACGGCGGTCCGTAGCCGTTCCGGACTGATGAAGCACATATACCCCGTTGTGTTTTCCTGAATGGCTTCGATCGAGAAGATCTGCATGGCCGGAACGATGGCCAGCTCGGGTGAGGTGAGCGTATACGCCCGGTGGCCAATCCGGATGGAGACTTCGCCACCAGTAACCAGAAAGAGGGCGTGGTTACCAGTACGACCCGTCGGAACTGGTAGTTTGATGACGGGTCGGGCGTACTCGAACGATGAGATAATGAACTGGTCAAAATCGGGCCTGAACCGATTGTCCCAGGTGTCGTCGCGCAGCAGAAACCGGTCCCGTGCCATGGCCGGACTGATAGCCGGGAAATGCGTATCTGTGGTCATGGCTGATAAAGGAGCTTGCTGGCCCGGAAAGGTCCGTCGGCGGCTTGTAACAGTTTCGCGCGCAAACGCGGGTTATAGCCCGGCCGGTCGGCCAGAAACTGCCGGGCCAGCTGCGCCGTTTCGGGAGTCTGATAAGCGCTGAGCGTGGCTCGAAGCCATTGTTCAGGAAAGAAGATGTCGCCGGTTCGCTGAATCTCCTCCAGCAGCTCGAGGCTCTTGGGCAGGTACTTAGCCGAGGTTACGGACCGGAGCGGATGGTGCAGGTAACCCAGGGCCGCCGTTACCCAGGCTTCGCGGTCGCGGTTGGCTTCGACGGCCAGTGACGCAAAAAAAGCATCCCGCTGGGTCTCGCTGGCGGAGAGGGCGGGCATCATAAACTCGAGTCGTTTCTGCCGGTCGGGATTTTTGATGCGGGCGAGTTGCCGGGTCAGGATGCCGTCGGCCGGGTAGTCGCGTACGGCCAGCGCCAGGGCCAGGGAGGTATAGTCATCTTCGGTAAGGGTTACGCCCGCTGGTGCTTTCTGCTGGTCCCAGATCGTGTACAGTCGTTGTTGGGCGCCGGAGCTGAGCGCCACGCTCTGGTACAGGCGAAACAGCAGTTTGGTGATGCCCGGGTGTTGTGCCTGCTCCATTGCCTGCCAGGCTGCCTGTTCGACCTGGGCCGCTACCGCTGGCCGGTCGGCGGGCCGGGTGAATGTCCAGACGAGGTCCGTCAGCTGGCTGGTCAGCAGCCGCAGCGTAAGCTCCTCTTTCTCGGTGGCCAGCATGGTCTGGTACGTATCGATGAGCTGGTTTGGTCCGATACCAGCTCCGGCCAGCATGGCTTCGTACAGATTGATGTACAAAGCCGCCCGGGTAACCGGGTTGCCGACCCTGGCGAGCTGGGCTGGGGTAGCCGGGTCGACGGGAAAACGACCGTATCCCTGCCCCATGGCGTTGAAGGCGATGAACAGTGGGGGTGTTTTGCCCCTGGCAGCGGTCAGCTCAACGGTGGGCTGGTTCATCGTAACCGGAATCAGCTCGACCTTGTCGGCATAAACCAGGGCCACGTCGAACACCTGGGGCCACAGGCGCTGGGAGCCATCTTCGCCCGTTTGAGTGATGGTAAAGCGGTTAATGCGCCCGTTCTGCTGCTCGATCTGGTGCGTGAAAACTGGTCGGCCTATCTCGCTGACCCAGATGCGGCTCCAGGCCTGAAGGTCGGTTGGGGTACGGGCGTCGAGAATACGGATGAGGTCGGTCCAGGTCGCGTTGCCGAAAGCGTAGGTTTTCAGGTAGTCGCGCAGACCTTCTTTGAGGGTTTCTTTCCCGATCAGGAGCTCCAGCTGCCGCATCATGATCGGCGCTTTGTGGTAGATGATACCTCCGTACAGAGAGCCGGCTTCCTGGAGGTTGGCCAGCGGCTGGCCAATGGGGTTGGCGCCTTCGGTCCGGTCGACGGCGTAGGCAGCCGGGAAATGGTCGATCACGAACTGCAGATCGTAGTTGGCATCGGGAAACGAAGCCTCCGTGATTTTATCGGCCATGAAGTTGGCAAACACTTCTTTGAGCCATACATCATCGAACCAGCGCATGGTTACCAGATCCCCGAACCACATGTGAGCCGTCTCGTGCGCAATCAGGGTAGCGCGGTTCAGCTTCTGATCGCGGGTGGCGCCGTTGTCGAGAAAGAGGGTAGAGGAGCGGTAGTCGATGGCGCCAACGTGTTCCATGCCGCCGTACTGAAAATCAGGGATGGCCGCGAAGTCGAACTTGCTGAACGGATACGGCATCTGGGTATAGTCTTCCAGAAACCCCAGGGCTTCGGCGTGCAGGTCGAAGAGAGGGGCGAGGCTGAGCCGGATTTTGGTGGTGTCGGTTTCGCGGTGGAGCAACAGCATGGGCCGGTTGCCGGCGATTCGGCTGACGGGCCTGAACTGTCCCGCTACGAACGAAAACAAATAGGTTGGTATCCGCTCCGAAGCAGCAAACCGAAGGGTTTTCCGGCCGGCGGTTACGGCGGAGTCGACCAGGCTGGCATTGGTGATAGCCTGCCAGCGTTGCGGAAGGGTAAGGGTGAGCTGAAACGAGGCTTTCAGATCGGGCTGGTCGAAACACGGAAAGACGGTGCGGGCGCGGTCGGGAACGAGTAGGGTATACAAATAATCGTCGTTCCGGTTCAGGGACAGATTGCCGGCCGTGAAGCCAATCGTGATCTGGTTGGTGCCAGGTCGGAGCCGGGCCGCATCGATGAGCAGATGTTCCTGCTCAAAAACAATTGGAATGGCTGTTCCGTTAACCGAAACAGTCTGCAAATGAGCGCGTTCTTCCTTGAAGTCGAGTTGCAAAGGTGCGTTGCCGGGCTGCCACGTAAAGGTTATGGTTTCACTGGCTGGAATGGGCTGGTTTTTTTGCGCAGGAATGTCGAACTTGAGAGCATATGTCAGATCGCCAAGGGTTTGGGCCCGAAACCGGGCCAGGGCCTGCGAAACGCCGGTTTCGACGGGGGGCGGAGATGGGGGCATAGCCTGACGGGTACAGAACATCATAAGTACAGCCAGTGTAGCCAGTAAAAGACCGTAACAGGATAAGGAAAGTAGCTTCACCATTGAACAGAACCAGTTGCGAACGTATGCAAGTTATGAAACGGCATCTGACCATCCTGCTTTTCCTGTCGGCGATTATTGCCGCCCGCGCCAGCTCAATCCTGATCCCGATGGACGATCAGCAGGCCAACCATCTCAAAGCGTATGGCATTGCGTATAAAATGCTGAAAGACGACCAGGACGTCGACTGGCTGCTGAACTACCGGGGTGGGGCGTTTCTGATTAAGCACTCGGCCGCGCTGGAGACCGAATGCCGGGTGCGGGGCGTATCGTTCGAGTCGATCACCGATAGCCGGGCGGCTTCTATTCGCCAGCAGCTGGCCGATCCCGATCTGAACATGAACGTGGTGACGCTGCACAAGGCGGCTAAGATCATTGTTTATTCGCCCATAAAAGTGAGCCCGTCCGAGTTCGAAAATACGGACGCAGTACTGCTGGTGCTGACCTACGCCGAAATTCCGTTCGAGGTCGTTTATGATGAAGAGATTTTGAAGGGCGACCTGCCCAAATATGACTGGCTGCACCTGCACCACGAGGACTTTACGGGTCAGTTCGGGCGGGCCATTCACCGGCAGACGCTGGCCGACATCAAAGCGCAGGAAGACATTGCGAAGAAATACGGGTTCTCGAAAGTATCTACCATGAAACTGGCAGTGGCCAAAGCCATAAAGGAGTTCTGTGCGGGCGGAGGCTACCTGTTTGCCATGTGTTCGGGCGCTGAAACGCTCGATATTGCGCTGGCAGCGGAGGGCGTCGATATTGTAGGAAGCGCGTACGACGGCGATGGTACCGACCCCGACGCGCAGGCTAAGCTGGACTTTACCAAAACGCTGGCGTTCGGAAATTTCTCCTTAGAAGGCGACAATGGATACCGGGGTTTTTCTACGTTTTCTGACATAAACTCGGCCGCCGGTCGGGGCTACGACCAGACGGCCGGTTTCTTCGAGTTGTTTAATTTCTCGGCCAAATGGGATGTGATTCCGGCTATGCTTACCCAGAACCACGAACACATCATCAAAGAGTTTTTTGGGCAGACCACCGCGTTCCGAAAGGCCGCCGTCAAACCCAGTTCGCTGGTGATGGGGGAGGGAAAAACCTCCGATCGCTACATTTACGGCGAAGTAGGGCGAGGCCAGTGGACCTTTTATGGCGGTCACGACCCCGAGGGTGTCCGTGGGGGCGGTAGCTGGCGCACCCCTACTGACCTCAATCTACACCCGCATTCGCCCGGCTACCGGCTTATTCTCAACAACGTCCTGTTTCCTTCGGCCCGCAAAAAGAAACGCAAAACGTAGAGACGCCATCCTTTGCGTCTCCTGCGCGTCAGCAATTTGATCATTACATCTTCCCGGGCCTCATGTAATACTCTGTTGCAGAGGCATGGGAGCTTGTTGCTGACGCGTAGGATACGCATAGGGTCTTGTTGCTGACGCGTAGGAGACGCATAGGGATGCGTCTCTACGGTTAATCAGGAATATTGTAGGCTTTTTTTACGGCTTCGTAATCATTGAGGTCGATGGCCGCCTTACGCCCGCCAACCGCAGCGCCACCCGGAATAATGACGTAGCGGAACTGCTGGCTCGACAACGCATAAGAAGAAATCAGCTCAATTCGCCCCACGTAAAAGCGCTGGTGTACTGAATAGCTTGTGCTACCGATTGTCTGGGCATACGGCAGGGAAAGTACCCGGCCGCTCTCGTTCCAGTATACGCGGATATCGGCACGGTCCAGAACGGCTTGCGTGATGGCTGCGGCTGTAATGTTTCCGGTGTAGGTGCTGCCACTACCCGAGAATGTGGTCGATATCCAGGGCGAATACTGAACGTTGGCGGTGCCTGTCTCGCCTTTGGCACCCTGTGGTCCAGCCGGTCCTGCTGGTCCCACCGGACCAGCCGGGCCAGCAGGACCGGTGGGGCCTACTTCGCCGTCTTTAGGCTGACAGTTTTGAAAAACAAACGATCCAAGGAAGAGGGTAGCCACGAGCAGGCCTGTGTGTAAACGTTTCATAGTAAACAGTGATTAATGAGTAAGGTGATACAACTTCTTAGTCGCATTACCCCCACTGTCGGAAACAGCAACGCGTGAACACAGGTAGTAACCCCGGGAAATTACGTAGATGTACGTACCAGGTCAGGCATAGGGTACTGAATCATGTACTCGGATAAACAACGGAGAGGCCAACGCCAACCGCTGTTGCTTACAGCGGGCGTTAACCTCTCCGTTCAGTTATGTGTTCCAATTATACTGGCTATCAGGCCAGCGTCGACTCGACTTTAGCTTTGCCGTTGTGATAGGTTCCGACAACCGAGTCGATGATCGACGAGATTGTACCCGAGGCCGAGTCTCCCAGCGACTGGGCCTGTTGCCGGTAGCGAGCCTTGTCGATCGGGTTGGCGTTGGTATAAGCACGTACGAGCGCGTAGCCCGCCACAGCCGCCAACGCAATGCCGATCCCGACGGTCCAGGCTGGCGTTTTCTGGTCCTGACCCGACTCATGCTTGGGCGAGAGTAATTTGCGCATCAAAGACGCCAGCGCTTCCTGGGGCGATACGTAGGACATGAGCTCCTGCGCTTTGTTACCCAGCCCGCCGGGGACTACTTTAGCTTCGCCTTTCATCAGCGCCTTGTAGCCGTCTTTGGCTACCATAGCCGGATCATCCATCATGTCTTCAACGACGAGTTTGGGTGCACCCGCTTCGCGGAAGAAATTGGTGGCCGTGGCGTTGGGCATCAGCGCCGTCATGGTTACGTTGGTGCCTTTGAGTTCGTTATTGAGCGACTGGGTCAGGCTCCAGACATACGCTTTGGTAGCTGCATAAACCGACATCAGCGGGAAAGGCGTTACCGATACCATCGACGCCAGCTGCAGAATACGGCCTTCGTTGCGGGCTACCATGTCGCGCAGGAACAGCTTGGTCAGCAGTGTGGTGGTCAGCACGTTCAGATGGATAAGTTCTTTCTCGCGCGCCCATTCCGTTTCGGTGGCAAACTTCCCATAGGTGCTCGCCCCCGCGTCGTTGACCAGAATATTAACCGTAATGCCTTTGCTCTGTAGCTCGTCGTACAGCTCCTGCGCTACATCTTCCCGCGCCAGATCTTTATTGATGACGGTAATCTGCTGGGTTCCGTAGTTATTGCGGAAGACCTCGGCCAGCCGGTCGAGGGTTTCTTCACGCCGGCCAACCAGCACCAGGTCGAATCCGTCCTGGGCAAAAAGTTTGGCAAGTTCCTGACCAATGCCACTAGAGGCACCGGTGATAAGGGCTGTTTTTCCTGTTCCTTCTTTCATAACGTTGTGAGTAAGTAACAAATAATACTCTCTAGAGAACCGGCGCTGGTCGAAGTTGTTTGAACACGCTGGCTGAGGCAACGTACCGGCAAGGCCCATCTACGCACAAATAGCCATGGCGATTTGTTATACAGAAAACTAACCAACGCCATGAAATTACCCCATCTTTTCCTGCTGCTTATCGGGCTGCTATCGGCTTGCTCTCCGTTTCGGGTTGTGCGTAACGAGTCGGATCGATCGGCGACCTGGGCGGCTTACCGGACCTATGCTTTTGTTGATACGGCTCGTATCGATCCAACCCCCCGCGATTCATACCAGGCAGCCATGGAACAGGTCAAACAGGCTGTGGCCATCGAGTTGAAGAACCGGGGCTATGAACCAACCAAAGACAATCCGGACCTGCTGGTCAATCTGGGTGCCGTGGTGAAGGAGCGCACGCAAACCCGCCAGACCACGATTCGGGAGGCCCCGCTGTATATTGGTCAGCGCCGGTATAGCTGGCGAAGTCAGGAAGTACCAACGGGAACGTATCAGGAGGGAACCGTAAATTTACACATCGTCGACGCCCAGCGTAACGCCTTGCTGTGGGATGTAGCCGTCTCAAGCGTACTCAATCGACGAACACTCGACCCTGATCAGATCAGGAACGCCGTCGGCAACGTGTTCGAACGGTTTCCGGGGAAAAAGTGAATGGTAGATGATGAATGAGGAGTGACCGCGCCAGTTCTCATTCATCATCTACCATTCCTCTTCATTTTATACCGCTTCCTGCTCGGCGCTGGCTTTGGTTTTGTAGTAGGACCCGGCCACCGAGTCGATTACGGAGGCCAGTGCGTTTTTAGCCGACCGGCCCGCTTTGCTGGCTTTATACCGATACCGTGCCCGGTCAACAGGACCTGCATTTCGGTAGGTGGCATAGAGTACGATACCCGTTGCCACAAGGGCCGCTACACCGATGCCGAGGGCCAGCGCCGACGACTGCTCTTCCTGCCGGGCATTGCGGTCTTCCATCTGCTTCCGCATGTTGGCGGCAACAGCCTGATCGGGCAGAAAGTGAGCGGCCGCTACCTGTACTTTATTCATGGTACCCGACACAATCTTGTCTTTGCCGGCCATCATTGCTGCGTACCCATCTTTGGCCACTACAGCCGGGTCGGTTGAGCGGGCCTGATCCTGCGCTTTTGTGTTCATCGCGCCCGCCTTGTTGAAGAAATCGGTATCCGTCGCGCCCGGCATCAGCACCGTGATCGAGACATCAGTATCTTTTACTTCGTTACGAAGCGCTTCGGAAAATGAATAGATAAACGACTTGGTGGCTCCGTAAACGGCCATCATCGGGTTAGGCATCACAGAGGCTACTGACCCCAGCATAAGAACCTTTCCTTCATTCCGCTTCACCATATCTTTCAGAAACAGCTTGGTCAGATGGACCAGCGATGTCAGGTTGACCTGAATGACATTCAGCTCTTTCTGGAGATCGGTTTCGGTCGCAAACTTGCCATACTCGCCAAAACCGGCGTTATTCACCAGGGCGTTTACGGTGATATGCTGCCGGGTTACCTCATCGTAGATTTCCTGCGGGGCCTGTGGGTCCGACAGGTCTTTCTCAATAACCGTAATGGTTGATGTGCCAAACTGGTGCCTGTACTTGTCGGCCAGATCCTGAAGTTTATCTTCGCTCCGGGCTACGAGAACGAGATTGTACCCGTCTTTGGCAAATAGCGTTGCCAGTTCGCGGCCAATACCGCTCGATGCGCCGGTAATAAGAGCTGTCTTTCCTGCTTCAGTTGTCATAGGAGTTGAGTGTGTTAAGTTGATCGCTTACCATTCAACCTGACTGGCGGGAAGTTGTTTGGACAGGATGAGGAAGAGCGGCATCAGCCTCCCCATGGCCATCCCCTGCTTTCGTTTACTTAACGACCACTTTAACGTCGATTTTTTTCAGCGTCGGTTTGGGTATACCGGATGTGTCTCGTTTGCTGACGCCGGTGCCGCGTCCGATCGCGTCGATCCTGACAAAATCGATACCCGACGACATTAGCTGCTGCTTGATCTGGTTGACCCGCTTGAACGACAGGCTCTTGTTGGTAAGTGCTCCGCTGGCATCATTGGCGTAACCGATCAGCTGAATCTGCAGCGAAGGATAGGTTTTCAGCAGCGTGGCTAGCTCTCCGACGGTTGCCTGCCCCGACGTCATGGACAACGAACCGGGCGAGAACGACACCTCCGTGAGCGGGAAGATCCGGCCTTTGGGTAGGGCTGCGTTGCCCAGGTAAGGCGTCATTTGCTGGGTCAGATTACTGGCTGGCGTGGTAGGCGCCCCCCCAACCGCCACACCGGTTGCGGTAGTTGCAGCGGTTGCTGATGTAGAGCGCGGTGCCGGCTCGGCCGGTACGGCCAGCGACCGGGTTACGGTATCGGCCTGGATGGTATCACTCGTGACCGGGCCCGCGTCGGTAACCGTCTGCTGATCACCGGCGTAATTCTGGGTATTTTGGTAGATGTAGTATCCTCCGCCCAGCACGGCCAGAACCAGTAGCCCACCTACAGCCAGTTTTGCTAAGGAACTGTTGTTACCGGCGTCTTCTTCGGCGGGTTCGTAACTGATGGGCGGGCGCGTAGCCGTAGCGGTCTGGCGGGATGGCGAAGCCACTGAGCGGGTCGGTGCTTCGGTCGCAGAACGGCGGGCCGGCGCTGCCAGGCCTGAAACGATCTGCTGTAGCCCCACCTTCTCAACCAGCCGGGGCATAAATTCATCCGGTACGGTGTTGATGAGGGCCTCGCGTTCGGCAAAAAGCAGCGAGGCCAGCCCATCGGCGTCCAGCTTCCGGTCTTTAACCTGCTTCCCCAGCCCGTGTAATACGATCGTGGTCGTGAGACCCAGTAGCGAGATAGCCGATGAGTTGCGGATGCCCGCGTAGCTCGAGATCATGCTGCCGATCGAGCTTTTCATGGCAGGCAGCAAATGACTGATTACATCATTACCCTGCGTAATGAGCGTATTGGTGTGCGCCGGATCGCGTAGTGACTGATCGAGGTTTTCGATCAGACTTCCGTCATAGCGCCCTTTTTGTATATGGCTGAATAACTGATTGACTCCAATTTCGGTAGTTGTCCGCTTCATCAGACCACCAATAATGGTGTATACCAGACCGTCAACGGCTTTATTGATTTTATCAGCCGGTTCGTCTACGTACAGCGCAATACGCGATACGACGTCCGGGTTGAATACAGTATCGAATGTGTTGAACAAATTCATAAGTAGGAAAACTCGATCGGGCAAAACAAGGGTGTCGTTCTCTTCACAGTCAAAATCGGCACATTACCCCTTTTATGACCCCCCTCCGGGATAAAATTAGGCAAGGTTTACTAAAGGACACGCAAGCCCGGTTGATAAATTCCCGATTTATCGCTTCGGCAGGCGTTCAATTGATTCCTGATAGTCAGTTTCAACGAGACGCAGGCGATCCTGGCAAAATGTAATCAACTCGCCAGCCTGCCGGATTTTGGCCGGCAGTTCGTCGAGCGCAATCTCTTCGTTCTCGATCTCTTCGACCAGCACTGTCAGTTTTTCGTAAGCTTCCTGATAGGTCATGTTGTGTTTTGTTGTCTATACGTCAATCCTGGCCACGCACTTTTTTACGTTGCCTATGTATCAGCTCATTACGGTGATGGTGCCGTCGTGCAACTGGACTTGAAGCGTTTCGCTCTGACGGACCTCGGCCGCCTTTGTAACGATCCGGCCCTGGCGCAACAGCAGGGCATATCCCCGCCGGAGCACGTTGGCAGGGTCAAGGTGCCGAATCGTGACTGCCTTCTCGGTTAGTTCAGTATGGCGGTCGCGGAGGTAGTTGTACGAAACAAACCGCAGCCGGTCGGTTTGCATATCAAGCTCTTCGCGGGCGTTCTGGAGTACATCCCGGGCAACAACGCCCATTCGGTCGAGGAGCCGAAGGCAACTTTCTTCGAACTGTCGGTTGTGTTCAATCAGGAAGCCTGCGGCCTTAGTCGGTGTTTTCACGCTCTGGTGACACATCATGTCCGTAATACTGACGTTGCGCTCGTGCCCGATACCGGCCAGAATCGGAATGTTGAACCCGGCAACAGTCAATCCCATCAGCAGGGTGTCGAACGAGCCGAAGTCGAGCTGCGAGCCACCACCCCGCACCAGAACAACGGCATCGTAGGGCCTACCGCTCAGCCGTATCTTTTCCAGTTGCTGGCAAATAGCCTGTTCGGCCCCTTTACCCTGCACCTGAGTCAGGTACTCGTCTACCGAGAACGTATAGCCATAGGGGTTAGCCGCCAGTTCGTGGCGAAAGTCGCGCCACCCATCGGAGCCCGGTGCGGCAATCAGGGCCAGTCGCTGCAACACGGCCGGTCGGGGCAGCAGCTGGTTAGCGGTGATGTATTGCCCCGCGTCGAGCCAGACCAGATCGGGGTAATCCCGAACCAGTGTGTCCAGCACTTCCTGCCGCTCGCGTTCCAGATTGCCCAGCGTGTAGGAAGGATCGATCTTCAGGATTTCGAGTCGCAGGCCGTAAACCGGGCTGAATCCGACCGATACCAGGAGCAATAGTTTTACATTTCGCGCAAAAGCGACGCCGGTTGCGATTTCAAAGTCGCGAATAGTATGGTAGTTCCGGCGCCAGATGCAGGCATCCAGCTTGGCCAGCGTTTCGTGCCGACCGGAGGGGCCGTCTTCCCGCTCGACCAGCGTCAGGAAGCAGTACCCCCGGTCGGGATAATTCTTGATATCGCTCGTTTCGGCCACAACCCATATCGGCTTCTGTCCGAAGGCGTTGTCCAGAACAGTTTCAAGGGTGAACGCAAGATCGGATAAGCGAATAGGTGACATAATAGCGTGAATGAGCGACTGAACGACTGGGTGAAGGCCGACTGGAGCGGCTACTCACTTACTCATTCACCCAATGATCAAAGTCCTTCAAACTGGCGCAGAAACCTGACGTCGTTTTCGGTGTAAAGCCGCAGATCGTTGACAACGTACTTGAGCTGGGTGATCCGCTCGATGCCCATACCGAACGCAAATCCGGTATACTCTTCGGGATCGATGCCGCAGTTGGCGATGACCTGCGGGTCAACCATGCCCGATCCTGCAATTTCGACCCAGCCCGAATGTTTGCAGATGTTACAGCCTTTACCGCCACAGATCTGACAGGAGATGTCGATCTCGGCACTAGGCTCGGTAAATGGAAAGTAAGACGGCCGGAACCGGATCTGCGTACCTGGCTCAAACATCTCTTTCACAAAGTGATACAGCGTATCTTTTAGATCTTTGAAGCCTACATTCCGGTCAATGTAAATGCCCTCTACCTGGTGGAACATGCAGTGGGCGCGGGCCGAAATGGTCTCGTTCCGATACACCCGGCCTGGCATAATGGAGCGAATTGGACGGAACGGGGCTGGGCTGCCGTTGGCGCGCTGACGCTCCATCAGCCGGATCTGTACGTTCGACGTATGCGTCCGCAACAGCATATCGGATTGCTGACCGTCTTTTTCGACGAAGAACGTATCCTGCATATCGCGGGCCGGATGGTTATCCGGAAAGTTGAGGGCGCCGAAGTTATACCAGTCCGACTCGATTTCGGGGCCGTCGGCCACGTTAAAACCAATCCGTTCGAAGATCTGGATAATGCGCTGACGAACCAGGCTTAACGGGTGTTGCGTACCGTTCAGGTTGGGTACAGTCGGCAAAGTCAGATCGATGGGGGCGCCATCGGTACTGGCTGGCTGATCGTTAATCTGCCTGGTAAACTCGTCGAAACGCTCCTGCGCCCGGTTCTTAAGCCCGTTGAGGGCCTGACCAACGGCGCGCCGGTCGTCGGGAGATACCTGTTTGAGTCCGTCAAACAGCTCTGTAACAACCCCTTTCCGGCTGATAAATCGCAGCCGAAACTGCTCCAGTTGTTCTTTCGATGCTACTTTGTACTGATCTATTTCCCCGTAAATCTCCTTAACTCGGTCCAGCATACTACACTACCTGTCATTGTATAGGGCAAAGGTACGGAAAAACAGAATGAGTGCCGATTCGAGAACCGTATATGCCAGGTAGGCGTGGTCTTTATTACCCAAAACCGTGGAAAATGCTGACAACATGTGACCATGCGTTGCTTTATATATGGTCATTGAGTAAGCGGTAAAATACTACTGATTCATAACAGTTTATAAAGAAGATGTCTACGTTAAATAAAACAGCAGGAAGGTAGGTCTGATTGTTGCACAAGATGAAGTGTATTACGCACAGTAACTCCCTAGGTAGATCACGATTACTAGCCCTCTAAGTAACTGAACATCAACCTTAAACTATCAATCATTATTCTTCACTCAAAACGACTATGAAAGCATTCGCTAACGACTCGATTTTCGATCCAATGTCCATTCCCTTCCACAAAAGTGTGGAGAAAATTGCCGATTCTTCGTGCATGCAGAAGCTGTTGATCCCATTTTACGATCGTAAGCGAACAATTTCTGTCGATGAAATTGTGCGGCTCGAAGGGTCAGGAAATTACACAAACTTCTTTCTGAAAGATGGTACCAAAATGCTGGTCTCCCGGACCCTGAAAGAATATGAAACATTGCTCGACGGCCAGGCGTTTGTCCGGGTTCACAAATCGTGTATCGTTAACCTGGGCTTTGTTCGTAAGTTCTTTGTCAAGAAAGAAGGCGAGCTGGAGTTGATTGATGGCCAGCAGGTGAAAATTTCCCGTCGCCGGGCGCAGATGTTTATGGATCGTATCCGTGATTTTCAGCCAGTTGCAGTGAGCTAGACGCGCTCTTCCGTAGAAATTACCATATGTGCTCCGTAGGACGCTACAAAGGGCTATACGTATTTCTACGTAATCAGGTGGGTACTACCACTTAAATGTAGCTAAAGAAATATTTATAACGGTCTGGCAGACAGTTGATTAGGTTCTAATCTAATCGACTGTCTGCCAGACCGTTTTTTCATGGGGTTGCCTTCGGGTGGTAATTTTGAGTCATCAGACACGGATTCAAATACGGACTTAATAACCCCCAGGCATGGAAGCGAACCTCTTTTCTACTGTACAGCCCTCATTAACTGCTCCTCAATTTCCTGCTTCGTATCAGCGAGGTACTCACCGGATTGCTTTACCTTATCTGAACCGCACCATATTTATTGCGGTCGATGATATCCTCTGTCTGCAGGGTGAAGGCAATTATACCTTCCTCCATACCCGCGACCGGAAACGGTATCTGGTGTCGAAAACCCTGAAAGAATTTGAAAAAACGCTCGATAGCACGCTGTTCCTGCGGATTCACAAATCATATATCGTGAATCTGGCTTACGTACAGCACAGTGTGTTCACCAAAGAGCGGCAGGTCAGACTGGCCGACGGTCGGGAAGTAGCCATATCGCGCCGTCGGATGAAAGATATTACGCTGCAACTGGCTCAGTACCGCCAGCGGATGCATAATTAATAGGAACGGTAAACAACAACATAGAACAGGGGCGGATACATTGCGTATCCGCCCCTGTTCTGTATAATGGATAATCGGCTTAAAACAGTTTATACGCCAGCGTTACCTGCCACGATTTGAACCGCTGGTTGAACTTGCCCGATGCGTCGTTGATCTCCGCCACGTCAGACAGGTTGCCTTCATACCGGACGTCGATACCGAGCGACCCGAGGTCGAGGCCGCCCCCAACCTGGTAGCCGTAATACGCTTTTGACCAGGCATCGTTCAGTGTACCGCTCGTATATTGCTGAATAGCCTCGCCCAGCCGCTGATTATCATCGATACGCAACGATACCACCGGGCCAGCCACTACCCGGAGCGGACCACCTTTGATACCGATCAGCACCGGAATATCGAAACTCGTTGTTTTGATGGTAACCGTTTCCGACTGCCCGTTGCGGATAACATCAAACTGGCCCGATCGGGTTGAGTAAAGGACTTCGGGCTGTAAAAACAGGTTCTTACCGAAGCGGGTGTAAATACCGAACGAGGTACCTGTGCGACTTTTGTAGCTGTCACTGATGCTGTTCCGGAATGTCTGGCCATCGACATTGACCGAAGGAGACCCGTTGGAATTCGTGGTGGTTTTTACAAAGGGGCCGAATGAAAGTTTGGAGAGGTTGACCCCGCCTTTAACTCCGATCTGGAAGCCTCCCTGCGCAAACGTGAGCGCTGGCAGGAGTGTCAATGTAGCGATTAGCAGTTTCTTTTTCATGGTTGTCTGATTGTACTAGATGGTTAAACGTTTAGTCGGAACCGGCGGTGTGCCGGATCAACTTATTTCGAGGAAACGGCGTTTATATACTGAATAAGGGCAATGCGTAAAAACTAATCTGAGCCGGTTTCGGGGCTTGGACTGGCCAGCATCCGTTTGGTTTAAACGACCTGGTAATAACTCTAGCATTGAACATCCGCCGTTATTCCAGATTCCTGAAATGGCTAAACTGAAAACCACTTATTTCTGTCAGAATTGCGGCCAGCAGTCGGCCAAATGGATGGGTCGCTGTCCTACCTGTGGTGAATGGAATACGATAGTAGAAGAGGTAGTCGCTAAAGACGAACCCGAGAAAGGAGGCTGGCGCAGTCCGTCGGCCGGGCCCGGCAATGTACGCGTGGCTGCCAAACCCAAAGCCCTTCACGCGATTAATTATGAGGAGCAGCCTCGCATCCCGACTATCGACGGGGAACTGAACCGGGTACTGGGGGGCGGTATCGTTCCTGGCTCGCTGGTGCTGATAGGGGGCGAGCCCGGTATCGGTAAATCGACGCTGTTGCTCCAGATCGCGCTGAGTCTGTCGGGTATGCGGGTGCTGTATGTGTCGGGCGAAGAAAGCGAGCAGCAGATCAAGATGCGGGCCGAACGCCTGGATGCACCCGTCAGCGACTGCCATGTCATGACCGAGACGTCTACCCAGAATATATTTCGGGTAGTGGAGCATTTCGAGCCGGAAGTGCTGATCATCGATTCGATCCAGACCATGCAGTCGTCGCTGGTCGAGTCGGGGGCGGGGAGTGTCTCGCAGGTTCGCGAGTGTACGACCGAGTTTATGAAGTACGCCAAAGAGTCAGGGGTGCCCGTATTTATGATCGGTCACATTACCAAAGAAGGTTCGCTGGCGGGCCCCAAAGTGCTGGAACATATGGTCGATACGGTACTGACGTTCGAGGGCGACCGGCATACGACTTACCGGATTCTGCGAACGACCAAAAACCGGTTCGGCAGTACCGATGAGCTGGGTATTTATGAAATGCTCGGTTCGGGGCTGCGGCAGGTGACTAACCCCTCTGAGATTTTGATTTCACAACGCGACGATGCGCTGAGTGGCGTGACCATCGGGTCGATGCTGGAAGGCAACCGCCCGCTGATGATCGAGTCGCAGGCGCTGGTGAGCGTGGCCACCTATGGCACTCCGCAGCGCAGCAGCACCGGCTTCGATGCGAAGCGGCTAAATATGCTCCTGGCGGTACTGGAAAAGCGGGGCGGCTTCCGGCTGGGACAGCAGGACGTCTTTCTGAACATAGCCGGGGGGCTGCGGGTCGAAGATCCGGCCATCGACCTGGCCGTTTGTGCGGCTGTCGTGTCGAGCTACGAAGACATTGCCATCGCGCCCTCTATTGCGTTTGCAGCTGAGGTTGGGCTAGGGGGCGAGGTTCGGGCCGTAAGCCGGATCGAATCGCGCATTGCCGAAGCCGAAAAGCTGGGGTTCAAGGAGATCTATATATCCAAATATAACCTCAAAGGACTCGATACCAAAAATATGGGAATCCGCATCCGGCCCGTATCCCGGCTCGATGAGGTCTTTCAGGGAGTATTGTTGTAGGTTTCTTTGTTTATCTGATCACATCAACAGCAGGACAGGTCCATCATAGAAGCTTATCCTGCCTCCGATAACGCATGTGCGTCGTAACTTATTTGCCCCTGCCAGAAGGTGGTTTTGTGCTGACATCTAACCGCGACGAACTCAGCAGCCGACCGGTTGCACTGGCTTCCCAGGCGTATACGCTGGCCGACGGGCTAGTTTGTTTTCCCAAAGATCCGCCCGGAGGAGGAACCTGGCTGGCTACCTCCGGCATAGCAACCGTTTGCCTGCTCAACGGTGCCTTCGAGCCTCATCGTCATCAGCCACCCTACCGAAAAAGCCGCGGCCTGGTCGTGCTCGATTACTTTAGCTACCCCAGCCCGGCGTTGTTTACCGACCGGTACGACTTCAGCGGTATCGAGCCTTTTACGCTGGTTATCGTCAGCCACGGGTCAGGCACGCCGGCGCTGCATGAACTGCGCTGGAACGGGAAGCAGGTTTATCTCCGCAACATGCCGCCCAAGGTGGCCCACATCTGGTCGTCGGTGACGCTGTACACGCTGCCTATGGCCGAGCTTCGTAAAACCTGGCTGGCTCAGTTTCTTTACAAACAGCCGCAGTATACGCCTGCCGATGTGTTTGCGTTTCACCAAACGGCGGGTGACGGCGACCCGGCCCATGATTTTGTCATGCATCGCCCGGCCGACGGTCTTCAGACGGTGAGCATCACACAGGTGTACCACAGAGCGGCTGATCAACAAATGCGGTATCTCGATCTGAGCGGGCAGGCCTCGGTGCAGGTGCCGGTTGGCTATAGTGTATAAAGGCCCATCGGCTGTCCGCTGGTGCGGAGGGCACCCCCCAGTTTGAGGATAGTGAAAAAATGGTGGGCTTCGTGGAGCAGAAAAAATTCAGTCCAGCCTTCCAGGGTCATCGGGCCATAGGCCGGGTGAAGACCCGTGCGCGTCAGGTGTTCCTCGTGTAGAATACTAAGAAAGGCGTTGAGGGCTGCCCGTTCGCCCCGAAATCGCTCAAGAAGTGCGTCGAATGGGAGCGCGGTCCAGGGTAAAAAGCCGGGATCGGTATCGGCAGCATAGCGCTCGAACCGGGGTTCGTCCTGGGTAGTGATCCGCTGCATTCGTTCCAGAAAAACTTCCTGATACCGACCCAGATGCGCCAGGTTTTCGGCAATGGACCAGGTAGTGGGCTGGGGCCGCTGGTGAAGCTGCTCATCGGTAAGACCGGACAGCAAATGATCAAGGGCGTCGGGCTGGGCCGACAGTCGGGACAGGAGGGACGGTTTCATTACCTGAAAATAAAATACGCGCAAAAGAGGGCAAAGAAAGAATCTGCCACAAACCATTATACGTAACTAGGGTTAATTCATGGATTATATTACTCAACACGTTAATTGAACCTTAGTTATGAGCTACATTAAAGCGGGTACTGACGCCCAGGGCAATGATGTAAAATTATTCTACACCGATCAGGGTACAGGAAGCCCGGTTGTGCTGATTCACGGCTGGCCCCTGAGCCACGAAATGTGGGATTACCAGCTGGCCGAACTGCCTAAGCACAACCTGCGGGTTATCGCCTACGACCGGCGTGGCTTCGGTAAGTCGAGCCAGACCTGGACCGGCTACGATTACGATACCCTGGCGGCTGACCTCAAAGCCGTACTGGACGAACTGGATCTTCAGCATGTTACGCTGGTTGGCTTCTCGATGGGCGGTGGTGAAGTGGCCCGCTACATGGCCAATTACGGCGGTGCCCGGGTGGCCCGGGTCGCTTTCGTCAGTGCGGTAACACCTTATCTGCTCAAAACCGACGATAATCCCGATGGTGTAGATCAGGACGTATTCGATACGATGGTCGAAAATATCGACAAAGACCGGGCCGATTTCCTGCAAACTTTTGGCAAGCAGTTTTACGGGGTTAATCTGATCAGCCACCCGGTTAGTCAGGCGCACCTCGACGGCGATTTCGCCCGGGCCTATGTAGCGTCGCACAAAGCAACGGTTGATTGCGTACGGTCATTCTCCGAAACCGATTTCCGGAACGACCTGACCCAGATTACGGTGCCTACGCTGATCATTCATGGCGACTCCGACAAAACGGTACCCATCGAGTCGTCGGGCGAACTGACCTCGAACGCCCTGCCGAACGCGACCTATATTGTATACGACGGAGCACCCCACGGTCTGTTTGTAACCGAGAAGGATCGGCTCAACCAGGATCTGCTGACTTTTGTGCAGGAAGGCGTAACCACCCGCGAACCCCTGAGTACGACAACGTATTAATCCGTAGTTGACATACAGTCCGACCCCGGACCGGCTGCCCGCTTCTGAAAAGAGGTGGGCAGTTTTCGTTTAGCCCAGCTGCCGGTACGTTCTGACGTAACCCGAGGGGGTCTGGCCGGTTATCTGCCGAAACTGGCGGTTGAAGTTGGAGAGGGTTCTGAATCCACTTTCAAAACTGATCTGAGCTACACTTAAATCGCCTTTTACCAGTAACTTGCAGGCGTGGCCGATGCGAACTTCGGCCACAAAATCAAGGAAGGTTTTGTTGGCGTGCGACTTGAAATAGCGGCAAAAGGCGGGGGCTGTCATGCCGGCCAGGTCGGCAATGGCAGCGAGGTGTATTTCGTCGGAGAAATGGTCCATAACGTAGTCGTGAACGATTTGCATGCGTCGGTAGCCAGACCCATCTATTTCGTACGGTTTCACGGTATTGGTGTAGCCCGTGCTGGTCAGAAGCCGGTAGTTGGTGGCGTGGGCCAGCTCGTTTAGCAGGGTGAGCAGGCTTAGCACCCGATCGAAGCTGACGGGCTGCTGGGTCAGGTTTCGGAGCGCGGCCTCGGTGCGGTCGCGGGTGTCGCCGATCCATTCGAGCCCCCGTCGCGAAAGTTCGAACAGCTGCCGCAGAGCCGCCATTTCAGGCTTGTTGATGAAATCAGCGCCCAGGAAGCCTTCTGAGAAATACACAACGATTCCCTTTGTCAGCAAGCCACTGGACCGGTCAAAAAAGGCCTGATCACTACGCCAGAGATGTGGCAGGTTTGGACCCAGAAAGACCAGATCGCCCGGCCCAAACGGCCGGATCGAGTCGCCGATGAAGCGCGTGCCGGTGCCTTCTTCGACCATGAACAGCTGGTAGTGCGGATGAAAGTGCCAGTTAGGATCGAAGTGCGGTTCAACCAGTTCCTTGACCAGGAATGAGGCCGAAACGGGTTCGAGGTCTTTTCGTAAGGGCTGTTTCATAAGACTGGCTTGTTATTTACTCGAATATGGGATAAAAGGTCGAAAATTAGTGAAAAAATAGTCAGTTTTCGGCAATATAAGCCGCGTATCCCACTAGTATACTCAATACATTTGTTAACTTTTTATAGATCGAATATGAATAAGTATGGAATGAATCTATTCGTCTGGACGATGACGATGGAGGAAGATCTGTCCGACACCTTCTCGTTTCTGAAAGCAAGCGGTTTTGATTTCGTTGAGATTCCCATCAATAACGCTGATGACACGGCCCGCTGGAAACGCATCGGGCAGCAGTGTGCCAGTCTGGGGCTGGGCGTTCAGACCTGCACCATCTGCGGTCCCGAATACAGTCTGATCAGTCCGGATGCTGCTGTTCGGCGGGCTGGTATTGATTTTCTGAAGCGGGTTGTCGACTGTTCAGCCGCGGCTGGCTCGAAAATTCTGATGGGCCCCACGTTCGCCGGGTTCAAAACGTTTGCCGGCCGGGCGGCTACTGCCCAGGAGTGGGACTGGTCAGTAACGGCCATGCGGGAGGTTGCCGAACATGCACAAACGCAGGATGTTACGCTGGCCATCGAATCATTGAACCGGTTCGAGATCTACCTGCTTACCTGCGCCGACGACGTATTTCGGTACATCGAAGCGGTTAACCACCCCAACTGCCGGGCTGCTTTCGATACGTTCCATGCCAATATTGAGGAGAAGAGCCTCGGCGCGGCTATCCGTACGTTAGCGCCCTATCTGGTTCACGTCCAGATCTCCGAAAACGACCGCTCAACGCCCGGCCAGGGGCATATCAATTTTGACGATGTGTTTGCTGCGCTGGACGAAGTAGGCTACGATGGACCTGTCGCTATCGAAGCGTTTGGCCCGAATCCGCCGGAGCTGGCTGCGGCTACGCACATCTTCCGCCCTATGTTCCCCTCGCCCGAGCAACTGGCCGTTGACGGACTTACTTTTCTAAAAAGCGAACGACATAAAGAACGGAAGAGCCTTACTGTATAGCCACTCGTTCGCCGATACGTCAGCGTTCTGATACACTCATTTGCCTTTTCACCCATTACTTTATGAAACTGAACATTGCCATTGTCGGCCTCGGGTTCGGGGCTGAATTTATCCCGATCTACCAGCGGCATCCCAACACCACGATGTACGCCATCTGCCAGCGTAATGTTGAGAACCTCAACAAAATTGGCGATGCGTTCGGGATCGAAAAGCGATACACCAGCTATGATGAACTGCTGGCTGATCCGGCCGTTGACGCTGTTCACATCAACTCGCCCATTCCGAACCATGCCGAGCAGAGTCTGAAAGCGCTGCGGGCGGGCAAACACGTAGCCTGTACCGTTCCGATGGCCACTACGGTAGAAGAATGTGCCGAGATTGTGAAGGCCTGCCAGGAATCGGGTAAGAAGTACATGATGATGGAGACCGTAGTGTATAGCCGCGAGTTTCTGTATGTCAAAGAACTACACGAAAAAGGGGAGCTGGGCAAAGTACAGTTCCTGAAAGCCAGTCACCAGCAGGATATGGACGGCTGGCCCGACTACTGGCCGGGTCTGCCCCCCATGCATTACGCTACCCACTGCGTTGGGCCGGTAGCCGGTCTGCTGCGGCTCCAGGCCGATTATGTGTCGTGTTTCGGATCGGGGACCATTCGGGAAGAGCTGGCCTCTATCCACAACTCACCCTTTGCGGTTGAGTCGGCGCATATCAAGTTTAAAGACAGTGATCTGTCGGCTTACGTATACCGGTCGCTTTTTGACGTGGCCCGGCAATACCGGGAAAGTTTTGAGGTCTACGGCGATAAGAAGTCGTTTGAGTGGCAACTGATTGAAGATGAGCAGCCGGTGTTGCATACGGCCAAGAAACCGGAACCGGAAATTCCTGAAAAGGTAACCGTTCCCGACTACGCGCATCTGCTGCCGGAACCCATTCAGCGGTTTACGACGAAGGGCGTCTATGATGCCGACGAAACCCAGCACCTGTCGTTTACGCAGGGTGGGGGCCACGGTGGTTCGCATCCGCACATGGTCCATGAGTTTGTGTCGGCCATTGTGGAGGATCGCGACCCGTTCCCCAATGCGGCTCAGTCGGCAAACTGGACAAGCGTTGGTATTCTGGCGCATGAGTCGGCTCTGCGGGGCGGAGAGATCATAAAGCTGCCGGATTTTTAGCGGTTCCGGACCGGGCGGGTACCGTAGTGTCGATGCGCCGGCTTCGGAAAAGAATAGTATGTCCTCTATCGCCGAAGCCGGAACTTCGGCACTACATGAACATCAATGATGTATCGTACCTACTCCCTCATTGGTCTGCTGCTGACGGCGATCGTCCTGACCCAGTGTACCCGCCAGTCGACCACGCAGACAACCGTTCGGTCAGAAGCCGCCAAACCCCGGCGCACCGAAATTCTGTTTCTGGGCGATAACGGTCACCACAAACCCCGCGAGCGCGTAGCGCAGCTCATGGCTGCCCTGGGCAATCGCGGCATCAACATTACCTATACCGATCGGCTGGCCGACCTGAATGCCGATAACCTCAACCAGTACGACGGGCTGCTGATCTTTGCCAACTGGGACAGTCTGCCCAAACCGCAGGAAAAAGCCCTGCTGGATTATGTGTCGGCGGGCCACGGGGTCATTCCGGTTCACTGCGCGTCGTATTGCTTCCGCAACTCGTCCGAATATGTCGACAAAGTGGTTGGCGGGCAGTTCTGGCGGCATCGGATGGATACCATCCAGACGCGATTTACCCAGCCCAACAGTCCCATTACGGCTGGTTTGCCTTCGTTCAAAGCCTACGACGAAACCTACCTGCATACCCATTTGCAGGCCGACAACAACGTGCTGGCCGTTCGCGATATCAAAGCCGACCAGGCTAAAGATAAGCCCGGTGTAGCCGAAGAACCGTATACCTGGACCCGCACGTACGGCAAGGGACGCGTGTTCTACACGGCCTATGGTCACGACGAGCGCACCTGGGGGCAACCCGGTTTTCAGGCGCTGCTGGAACGGGGCATCCTCTGGGCCGTGGGTGATGCGGTTAAGCAGCAGCATGACGCCCTCAGCCCGCAACCCTTTGCCTACGGCGAAGCTCAGCTGCCCAACTACGAAAAACGGCCTGGTCCGCAACTTCGGCAGGAGCCCCTCTCGCCTGAGGAGTCGATGAAACACATTCAGGTGCCGGTTGGCTTCTCGCTGGACCTCTTTGCCCACGAACCGAACGTGATGCACCCCATTGCTCTGGCCTGGGATGAGCGGGGCCGGTTGTTTGCCCTGATCACGAAAGATTATCCCAACGAACGCAAACCCGAAGGAACCGGCTCCGACTACATCGTCATCTGCGAAGATACCAATGGCGATGGCAAGGCCGATAAGTTCACTAACTTCGCCGAAGGGCTGAACATCCCCACCGGTATGACCTTTGCCAACGGCGGCCTGTACGTGGCGCAGGCTCCGCATATGCTGTTTTTGCAGGATACCAACGGCGACGACAAAGCCGATGTGAAGAAGATCGTTTTTACCGGCTTCGGTACGTTCGATACCCACGCGGGGCCAAGCAACCTGCATTACGGATTCGATAACTGGATCTGGGGCAGTGTTGGCTACTCCGGCTTCAAAGGGGTTGTCGGCAACAGCAAAGATTCGCTTCGCTTCTCGCAGGGTTTTTTCCGGTTCAAACCCGACGGTTCAGCGCTCGAATACGTAACCGCCACCTCGAACAACACCTGGGGCATGGCTTTCAACGAAACGGGCGATGTGTTTGGCAGTACAGCCAATAACGCACACGGCTGGTACGCGCCCATTCCGAATCGCTATTTTTCGGGCGGGCCGCATCTGCGCGAGAATGGTAGTCGTGGTACCGACACGCATAAAGACATGAAACCCATCACCGAGCGGGTTCGACAGGTCGACGTGTTTGGCGGGTTTACGGCCGCAGCCGGTCATAATGTCTACACGGCGCGTTCGTTTCCGGCTTCATACTGGAATAAGGTCGCGTTTGTGTGCGAACCAACCGGGCATATCGTTCACCAGAATGTGCTGAAGAAAACCGGTACCGACTATGAAGATGCGGAAGCGGCCGGCGTAGGGTTCAACCTGATGGCTGGGGCCGACGAGTGGTTCTCGCCTGTATTTGCCGAAGTAGGGCCCGATGGTGCCGTATGGGTAGTAGACTGGTACAGCTTCATTATTCAGCATAACCCCACGCCCAAAGGCTTCGAAAATGGAAAGGGAAATGCGTACGAAACGAACCTGCGCGACTTCACCCACGGCCGTATTTACCGCGTAGGCTACAAGGGCGCCAAACCCTATACCGCCATGTCGCTTAGCAAAGACCGGCCCGCCGAACTGATTGCCGCGCTGAAAAACGATAATATGTTCTGGCGCCAGACCGCCCAGCGCCTGCTGATCGAGCGGAACAACAAAGACGTTGTTCCCCAGCTGATCGCGCTGGTCAACGAGTCGTCGGTCGACGAAATCGGGAATAATCCGGCCGCTATTCATGCACTCTGGACCCTGCACGGTCTGGGCGAAATAAACGCTGCTAATCAGCCCGTCATGGCCGCGCTAACGTCGGCGCTGAAGCACGAGTCATCGGGCGTACGCAAAACCGTGGTACAGGTCATGCCCCGCACGGCCGAGTCAGCCACTATGCTGGTGCAGGCCGGAGCGCTCAACGACAAAGAACCGCTGGTGGTGCTGAACAGCCTGCTCGCCCTGTCAGAGATGCCGGGTAGCGCGGCTACGCAGCAGGCTATTCTGGCTCGTCTGGGGTCGGCCCGGGAAGTAACGGACCGCTGGTTGCCCGATGCGTTCGCGCTGGCACTGACAACCAACAAAGGACAGCTGCTGAAAACGTACCTGAAACAGGTGTCGGCAAACGCACCGACCCAGCCCAGTACGGCGCCAGCCGATCAGCACCATAACCATACCGGTGCCAGGCAGGGTGGTGGACCCAGTGCGCCCGAAGAGATGCCCCGGCGGGCCATTGCGCAGTCGAAAAACAACAAGCCTGACCTGGTTATTGCTGCCGTTCGGTCAACGCCCCAGTCGCCCGAGTTGCGGCAGAGCGCCAAGATCGAAGTCGACGTGATGAATGCAGGTGATGTGGCCATACCGGCTGGAACGCCAATTCCGATGTCGGTTCGGATCGAAGGACCGGTTGGGGCCGACGAGCCCGCCCGACTTGATTACGTCAGCGTGTCGCACATAACCGGCATCAAACCCGGTGAGACGGTAACCATCAGCAAAGGCAACAACGGCCCCTGGAACACCGAGTTCTGGGTGAATTTTGAACGGGCCGGCCAGTACAACGTAACAGTCATGCTCGATCGGGAGAACAAAATCGCGGAGGACAACGAGCAAAATAACAACATGGTCCATAAGCTGACCTACCGGGCGCCCCAGGATATGAGTGCCTATGTACTGGAGCGGGCCAGCCGTAGCTACGCATCGGCTCAACCCATCGACTCGGTTGTGGCGCTGCTCAAAACTGCTCAGAAGATTGGTTCGTCCCACGGTCAGGCCATCATCAAAGGCGTAGCCGAAGGCTGGAATCCGCGGCAGAAAGCGCAGGTTACCGACGCCGACAAGTCGTTCCTGGCCAGCCTGAGCAATACCGTCTCGCCCGACATCAAAGAGCGGCTCGGTCGGTTATACGAAGCCTGGGGTGTGGCCTCGGCCGAACCTGTCGACCCGAACGTAGAGATTGTACGGCTCAAAACTGTACGGGAAGAGATGCGGTACGACAAAAAGACGTTCACGGTAACGGCGGGTAAGTCGGTCGAGATCGTGCTCGAAAATCCGGATGCCATGCAGCACAACCTGGTCATCGGCAAGCAGAAGAGCATGGACGCGATCGGTGCCGCTGCCGACAAGATGATTACGGCCAAAGATGGCGCCGAGAAAAACTACGTGCCCTCTATACCGCAGGTCATTGCCGCTACGCCACTGGTTAACCCGGACCAGACGTACCGGCTCAAGTTTACGGCCCCTGCCCAGCCCGGCGATTATCCGTTCGTCTGCACGTTCCCGGGCCACTGGCGACTGATGAACGGGGTGATGAAGGTAGTGGCGGGTAAGCCCGCTACGGCCACCCGGTAACCCAGAGACGAAGACACCGTTCGTTTTCAGCGGTCAAAGCTGTACCTTGCAAACCGGCAGGTCTGTCCTAAAGCAGGCTTGCCGGTTTTGCATGAAAAACGAGAAACAAAACCACGAAAGCGATACGCTGCTGTCAGAACAGCCTGTTGCTGCCGTCACCTCGCCTGCCCAGACCTCGGCTGCTACCATCAACGTTTCGTCAGAAATTGGAACCCTCAAACGGTTGCTCATTCATAGTCCTGACCGTGGACTGGGTAAAGTAGTACCGTCGAAGGCGCAGGACTGGCTCTTCGAGGACATCGTTCATCTGGACATGATGCGCCGGGATGAGTACGATTACTACGTGAAGATTCTGTTATATTTTCTGGACCCCGATAAGGTAAGCGGTCGCATAGCCAGCCTGGGGCCCGACTCGGATCGTAATTTCTTCAAACCCGACCATCCGGCCTACTTCCGCTCCGACAAGGTTATCGATATACAGTGTCTGCTATCCGATATTCTGGCCGACGAGGCCATCCGAACCCGGCTGATCGCGGCTATATGCGGTATCGAACGAACGGCGTTCCGGACCCAGCAGCTGCTCAACCAGTTCGATGCGGTAGAGCTGGCCAAGATTATGATCTCGGGATCGCTGCCCGATCAGACTATGCTGTTCTCGCCCCTGCCCAACTTCATTTTCACGCGCGATATCGGCATTGTTATCAACGACCATATTCTGCTGAACAAGCCTGCCAAGCTGGCCCGTACCCGCGAGGCTTTACTGGCGCAGTATATCTTTTTCAATCACCCCATCTTTGCCAGTTACCAGGATAAAATCATCGAGATTCCGGATAATGAGCATGCTTTCCTGCTGCCCGATGCCGACGTAAACAGCGACGTTACCCGATCTACGCTCGAAGGGGGCGACGTGATGATGATTGCCAAACGACACCTGATGATCGGCGTCAGCGAACGAACCACCCTGTACGCGGCTCAGCAGGTGATGCGGCTGGTGTTCAGCAAGAACCTGGTCGATACGGTAACGATCATCAAGATTCCGAAGAAACGCGATTACATGCACATCGATACTGTATTTACGCAGGTGAAACGCAATGTGTGGGTATTGCTCGGCTCGCTGGCCCGCACCGGCGATGAGGCCAAGAAACGGGATGTGCTGCACTTCTTCTCGCCCAAAGATCTGTCCGAAGAACTGAAAATACTGCAGTTTATCAAAGGGTTGGAACACAAGCCAATCGAAATCGACAACCTCGAAGACCTGCTGGCCGACATCAGTAAGAATGATTTGGGCGCTGCAGAACCGGTACAGTTTATCTATTCGGGGAATAACGAATTTCCGTTCGGAGCCCGGGAGCAGTGGACCGACTCCTGCAACCTGCTGGCGCTGAAGGATGGGGTAGTGGTGGGCTACGACCGCAACCAGAAAACCGCCGAAGCGTTCCGGGAAGCCGGGTTCGACGTTGTTGAAGCGGCCCGACTGCTCGATCGGTTTGAACGGGGCGAGTCGTCGCCGGCAACCATTCAGAATACTTTCATTATGCTGCCTTCGGCCGAGCTGAGCCGGGCGCGCGGGGGTTCCCACTGCATGAGCCTGCCGCTGCTTCGGGAAGAGGTTTAAACCCAGGCGGGCCGTTGCCGGGTCTGAGCGGGTAAATCACCCTCTTGGCTGGCTGTCAACTAAACAGCCGTCAGCCAGTTAGTCAGCCTGTCGGCCGCTTTCAATCGGTAGAATACGATTCGGAAGGCGGCCGACAGACTTTACGAATGCACCCGGATCGCCAAAAATCATTGGCAAAATGACATTGAGGTGCTAATTTGCCGGAGGTTTGGCGATGGCTGACCCGCTCCAATCACACGACAAACGACCTTTACTCTACTCCGTTTATGCAATCGCAAGCTACCTCCCGTATTCTCATGATTCGTCCGGTTCGCTTTGGCTTCAACGCCGAAACGGCGGAGTCCAATGCGTTTCAGGATATTAAACTGGCTGCGCAGACAAAAGACGTAGCTCAGGAAGATGCCCGTCGGGAGTTCGACGAAATGGCGCGCCAACTCCAGGCTGTCGGGGTCGATGTGATGGTCTACGACGACACCACTGAGCCGTATACGCCGGACTCCATTTTTCCGAACAACTGGGTATCGCTGCACGCCAGCGGAACGGTGGTCCTGTATCCGATGCAGGCCGAAAACCGGCGACTCGAACGCCGTCCGGATATTATAAATGACCTGGCCGAGCGCTTTCACGTAGCCAAAGTGGTTGACCTGACGCACTTCGAACAGGAAGGCAAGTTTCTCGAAGGAACGGGTAGTATGGTGCTGGACCGGATGAACAAGGTAGCCTTTGCGTGTCTGTCGCCCCGTACGCATCCCGAGGTGCTGGCTGAGTTTTCGCGGCAGACCG
Source organism: Spirosoma lacussanchae (assembly GCF_005870035.1). Taxonomy (GTDB): domain Bacteria; phylum Bacteroidota; class Bacteroidia; order Cytophagales; family Spirosomataceae; genus Spirosoma; species Spirosoma lacussanchae. Next base: position 1,144,136 of record NZ_SWJG01000001.1, read on the forward strand.
GCTACCGTATTGTTCCTTTTCGCGCGGCCGACGCTGACGGAAAAGCGGTTTATCATACCAATGTACTGATGTGCATTGCCGATACGTTCGCGGTCGTTTGTTTGTCGGCCATTACCGACCCCGACGAGCGGCTGATGGTACGTCAGGAGCTGGAGCGGCTGAACAAGCGGATCATCGATATTTCGCTGGAGCAGATGGCCAGCTTCGCGGGCAATATGCTGATGGTACTGACGCAAAAAGGACAAAAATTACTGGTCATGTCGACCCGGGCTCATGCGTCGCTTACGGCCAAACAGATTGACTTGCTGGATGATTACGCCACGTTGGTTCACTTCGACCTGCCCATCATTGAAGGCAACGGGGGCGGTTCGGCCCGCTGCATGATGGCCGAAGTTCACTTACCTCTTCGGTAGAGACCGCACCGGCAGACTGTTGATCCTGCGTTTGCTGCCTGTAGTTCCTCACAACTCAGTGGTCTCTTCGCAAAAAAATTATTTGTTGCTTGCACATACAAATATTGTTGCCTACCTTTGTTGTGTCAATATGAGAAGCGAGATGATTAACGAAACAGAGACCCCTGCCGTTGCCGGACAGAAAGACAATCGCTACAGCGCTTGTCTGTTGTTCTCGGCAAACGCCTTGGCCCGGGCCATTACCGCCATCGGTGATGAAGAGTTCGGCCGGATCGGGTTGTCGTATTCGTACGCTTACCTGCTCTGCGAAGTGGTCGACCAGCCTGGTGTCACCCCATCAAAATTGAGCGAAACGCTTTTCCTGACGCCATCGACCATTACCCGTCTGGTAGAAAAACTGGAGCTGAAGCAACTGGTCCGGCGAGAGTCGGAAGGGAAGAAGACACTGATATACCCGACCGAAGCCGGCGAAGCATTACGCCCCGCGATTGCCGAAGCCTGGGGGCGGGTTGGTGCCCGCTACTCCAGCGCCATTGGTCCTGACGACGTGTGCCAGTTGACCCAGCAGGTTTTCAAAGCTGCCCGGTCACTCGACGATCTGGACTAATATTTTTTTGTTAAATCTATTGTATGTGCAAACAATATAAACTGAACCGCTATGAAAAACGAAGATAACGCCGTCTGCCTGCTGGCTGGCAAAGGTGACGCTACCGCCAAAGACATATGCCGGTCGCTGGCCAAAGAAGGGATTTCGGCTGTGGTGAAGCAGAAAGAAAGCGCACCGGCTGAAGCCGTCGATCCGATCAAACACTGGTCTGGCCAGCCGGGTAAGGACCTGTTTTTCAACGGGTGGAAGCTGATGTTCTGACATACCAGACGGCCAGGATCGGCCAGCTGTTTACTTGCTTAATCCAGTTTTACCAAATAAATTTTACTAAACCAATATGCACTACGTCATTACCGGCTCGTTGGGTCATACGGGCAAACCAATTACGGAAGGATTGATCAAGGCGGGTCATACCGTCACGGTCGTAACCAGCAAGCCCGAAAACGCAGCCGCTATCGAAGCGCTGGGTGCTCAGGCCGCCGTAGGGAGCGTTACCGACGCTGATTTTCTAAAACAGGCGTTTGCCGGGGCTGACGCGGCCTATCTGCTCATTCCCAGCAATTGGGGCGTTACGAACTGGCGCGCGTTTCAGAACCAGATTGGCGATAATTATATCGAGGCTATCAAAGCCAACGACATCCGGTTTGCGGTATTGCTGAGCAGCATCGGGGCCCATCTGGGTGAGGGAGCCGGTCCTATAGACGGGCTGTATGATATGGAACAGAAACTGGTCGCCGTAACGGGTCTGAACAGCAAGTTCCTGCGTCCGTCTTACTTCATGTACAATCTTTTTGGCATGATCGGTATGGTAAAGGGAGCTGGTATCATGGGCAGCAATTTCGGCGATGAAAAGGTGGTGCTGACCCATACCGACGATATTGCCGCTGTTGCTCTGCAGGAGTTACTGAACCTGGACTTCACGGGTCAGCAGGTTCGCTACATTGCCGGCGACGAACGAACCGGTCCCGAAATTGCCCGCGTACTGGGCGAAGCTATCGGTAAGCCCGAAACGCCCTGGATTGTGTTCTCCGACGAGCAAAGCAAGCAGGGCATGCTGCAGGCAGGTATGAGCGAAGAGGTGGCCACCCAATACACGTATCTGGGCGAAGCCATGCGAAACGGCAAACTTCAGGAAGATTTCTACGCTAAAAAACCTGCCGAATACGGCACGGTGAAGCTGGAGGACTTCGCTAAAAATGAGTTTGCTCCCGCTTTCAACGCTTAGTAGCCCCCCCTGAAACCCCGAAGCGTCTGGATGATCCGGGCGCTTTTTTCGTTTGCGAGCACTGAATCCTGTCAAAGAGAGACCGGATAAATCCCGAGCAGACCGGCAGAATTCGGGTGCCGGTCTGAACAAAGGCGGCTTACGGAGAGTCAATTAAATACACTGGGCACTAGCCCTGCCATCACTTTACCAAAGCATATCGTGAAACAAGCACTCATTACCGGAGCCAACTCCGGACTAGGCCTGGCCACGGCCCGGGCGCTGGCCCAACGGTCTTTCAACCTTATTTTGCTATGCCGTAGTGAGCAGAAAGGCCGGGCGGCTCAGGCGGAGGTACAAAAAGCGAATCCGGCCGTGCGGGTCGACCTGATTACGGCTGATCTGGCTGATCTGAACGCGGTACGACAGGCGGCTGCCTACGTGAAAACGACCTACGATCGGCTCGACGTACTGATCAATAACGCTGGCTACACTCCGGCCAAACTGGAGTTTGTCGACAATATAGAAAAGTCGTTTTATTCAAGTCACATTGGGCACTTTGTGCTGACGCACCATCTGATGGATCTGCTGAAGACTACCGCTGCCCAGACCGGCGATGTCCGGATACTGAACCTGTCGTCGGCGGCTTACCTGGGTGGTCGAACGGCTCGTTTCTTCCGCAGAATCGATGATCTGTCGCCGACTTTTGCCTACTGTGACGACAAACTGGCCAACCTCCTCCATGCAAAAGAGCTGGCTAAGCGCACGGCTGGTCAGGGCATAACGTCATACTCGGTTCACCCGGGTGCTGTTCGGACCAATTTCGGGGCCGATACGCCTGGTTTTCTGGGTAAGGTATTTTCGCTGGCCGGGCCGCTGATGCGAACGGCCGAGAAAGGTGCGCAAACGTCGGTTTTCCTGGCTGCTGCTCCGCTCAAGGCGATTGGGGCGAGCAACAACGGCGGCTATTTTGCCGATAGCCAGCCCAAAAAGGTATATAATCGGGATGCGACCGATGAGAAAGCCGCCTGGCTCTGGGAAAAGACCATGCCCTTTGTCTGATAACAAAAATGGCGATGACCAGCCAGCCATCGCCATTCCGAAAACCCACTCTATGAGAAACAAAATCGGTTAGCGGCTCCCCAGCGGTACCATGTAGCCAATAGCTGCCTGTGTATATATAGTTTGGGAGTCGGTGTTGAATCCGGCGTCAGTGTCGCCCAGCGAGTACAACCCCCGTACCTCTATGGTCAGATGACCAGGCCCGGCTTTCAGCGCCGTGCCGATACCGGCTGCCGCACCGAAGCCAAACCGCCCCTCTACACCATTCAATGACTGGGTTTTGCCGTTGACACTGATGTTGAGCGCGTAAGATGCATAGGGGCCTATGTTCAGAAAGAACCGGTTGCTGTTCGGCGTACCGGTCGCAATTTTCAGAAAGAGCGGTACCTCCACCTGATCCGCAGCGCCGTTTAGGGTTGTTTCCAGTACCGTGCCCTGGCCAATGGTGGCTTTTCCGGCATAACGGGCGTAGTTAATCTCGGGCTGGAACGACAGCGTGCCGCGTCCAACGTTGAAAACAATGCCCCCCACGAAACTCACCGTTGGGTCGCCGGCAATGTCCGGATCGAAGTTATACGGGTAGGTAACTCCACCCCGCAGGCCGATCCGTACGCCCGAGTTACTCTCGCTGGATAAAGCCGGACTGGCCGACTCCTGACGCGTAACGGGGCCGGTCGACGGGGAGCCAATGGGCTGGGATGGACGCGTATCGGCTGGTTTGCGTTCGGCCGTCCGGGATTGGTTCGGCCTGGATGGCCCCGGTCTGGAGGGACCCGGCTGGGCGATTGGGGCTGAGGTGGTCGATGGTTTTTTGCTGATGCCGTGGTATTCGTCGTACAGCTCCTGCCGGCGGTTCGGATTGGTGCTGACAGCCGCAGCGGGCGCCGTAGTTGTTGACCGGGTTGGGGTGGTGCTGGCCGACGTAGCTTTGGTCGTGGTTGTAACGGTCGTAGCCGATCGGGAAGCCGACGTTGTAGTGGACGTTGACCGGGTCGCCGACGTGGTAGTGGACAGCGGTTTGGTTGTCGATTTCGTAGTTGGACGGGTTTGGGCTATTGACAGACTGACGGTCAGCGCGCTCAGCGCCAAATAGAGGCAAAACGATTTCATTGGCTCGGTAGGAGTGAACTTGCTTGTTGTAAGATTAGTCGCTAAGGTAGTATATTCTGTAACAGCACCGAGGGAACGGTCATCCTTTGAGTCTACGGTCCGCTGCCCGTGAACAATTTGGTGGGTAGCGAAGTACCCATAGTATGAAAACTGAACATCAGCGTACGGCTCTGATTACGGGAGCCAATAAAGGAATTGGTAAAGAAACAGCTCGGCAGCTTGCTCAGCAGGGGTTTGCCGTATTTATCGGGGCTCGTGATATAGCGAAAGGCCGCGAGGCCGCCGAGGAGCTTTGTCAGGAAGGCTATGAAGCAACCTTTATTCAACTCGACGTGACAGACCCGGTCAGTATTAAAACAGCTTTCGGCACGCTCTCGCAGAAAGCCGATCACCTGGATGTGCTGATCAATAACGCGGGTATCCTGGAAGACCATGGCGAAGATATTGTGAAGCTCAACCCGGAAATGCTCGACCGGACCCTGAAAGCGAACGTTACCGGTCCGATTATGGTCACGCAGGATGCGTTGCCCTATCTGCAGAAGTCACCCAATGGGGGGCGGATCATCAACGTGTCGAGCGGAGCCGGTGCACTTCATGCAATGAGTACCTATGCCCCGGCCTACAGCATTTCCAAAGCGGCTCTCAATGCGGTTACCCGGCAGTTTGCGGCAGCGCTTCAGGATCAGCGCATCGTTGTTAACTGTGTCGATCCGGGTTGGGTCCAGACAGACATGGGCGGGCCGCACGCCAGTCGCCCCGTCGAGAAAGGTGCCGAAACCATCGTCTGGCTTGCCACCTCAGCGCCTTCTACCGAAACCGGTAAGTTCTGGCACGATAAACAGGAAGCCGCCTGGTAAAACGAGTTAGGTTTCTCTCTACCACAGTCCGTGGGGACACGGACTGTGGTAGAGGACACGATAGCCTATTTTTCCAGAGCCAGCTTTACGGCCTGGTACGCGTTGACAATCCCCCCCGACCGGCTTAGGCTGCGGAAGGGAACCAGGGTGGCTGAACGGCCGGGTTTTCGGACCTCAATGTCGGGGCGGTAACTGCTTGCCAGCAGTATCTCCTTGACCTGTACGGCCGTTAATGTTGGGAAATAGGAGCGCAGCAGGGCGGCTACGCCGGCCACACAGGGAGCCGACATGCTGGTGCCCGAAAAACTGGCGTAGCCGCCGTTCGGTACCGTAGACAGAATATCGGTGCCCGGCGCAAACAAGTCGACGGTTTGCGCACCGTAGTTGGACGATCGGCTGGGGAGATTAGCATCCAGTTGCCAGGTGCTGTTGCCTACCGTAAGTACGTTCTGAGCCAGTTGCCCATCCGCATACCGGGCCGATGGGTAGGAGGGGAGAGAATCGTAGTTTTCACCGTTGTTGCCGGCCGCGTGTATGATTAGCACATCACGGGCTTCGGCAAAACGAACGGCCGCGTCGATCTGCTCCTTGAAGGGCGACAGCCGCTTGCCAAAACTCATATTGATGACTTTGGCACCGTTTTCGACCGCGTACAGAATGCCATTCGCAATGTCTTTGTCTCGTTCGTCGCCGTTGGCAGGTACCATCGATACAGGCATAATCCGGACGTTGTCAGCGACGCCATCTATACCCCGTCCGTTGCCGCGCCTGGCGCCAATGATGCCAGCTACGTGGCTGCCGTGCACCGCCAGCTGATCAGAGCCGGCAAGCTGCATGGTTGGGCTGCCGTAGACCCGCTCGTTCAGGTTTGTCGGATCGTCGCCAACGAGTAGTCGGCGGGCGTTGTAGTCCGGATTATAGGCAATGAGTGCTTCACCCCCCACAATCTGCTGGAAGCGCGGCCAGTTCTGACGAACCAGCCGGAGGTAGGTGCCGAAGGCGCCGTATTGTGGATTATAGGCGTCGGCCAGTACGTTACGCACGGCAATCGCTACCGAATCGGGAGCCAGGTCAATGGCCCGGATGGCCTGCTGGCTCGTTGAGGTGCCCGTCAGTAGCGGAGCGAGTCGTTCGGCTACCTGCCAGAACCGGGCCGTATCGGTAAACGCCAGCAGTTTAGCCCGGCTGGCCTGATAGCGGGGCAGGTAAAGTCGCTTGGCTGCGCGGTAGGTTTCGTACTGGCGCTGTTGAGCCGGTGGTATTGTGGCTGGGTCGGCGGTGTCGTAGCGACTGCGGAGGAGTAGGTAGGTCTGGGTGATTTCGGGTTGATCGTACTCGTAGGTTTGTCCGTTTGGGGCCCCCATGAAGTTCCAGCCGTTTCGATCGTCCGGGTAGCCGTTTTTGTCGTCGTCAACCTGATTGCCGGCTATTTCGTTGTCGTTGGTCCAGATCACATCACGCAGGTCTTCGTGCTCAATGTCCACGCCCGAGTCGAGTACGCCCACCACGACCGGTACCGACGGCCTGCCTTTGAGCAGCTCATACGCCCGGTTCAGGCTGATGCCCGCCACGGAGTCGGTCATCGGGTCGAGGTGCGCCCAGGTGCGGGGCGGCTGACCCGGACTGGCCAGTACATCTTTCCAGCGCGTATTCTTGATGGGCTGCTGGGCGTTGGCCCGGTTGGTTGGCAACAGGCAGAAAAGAGAAACGATAAGCGATAGGGCGCGCAGAATCATGACAATCGGGACTATCTTTCGACAAAATACGACCTTCCCGGCGGGAGTTGGTGTCTCTTTGGTAGAAACGGTTTGTTGTATGGATTCTTCTCTCGTTTTTCTGGTTTGTCTGTTCATGGTCGGCTTTGTCTATGCGTCCGTTGGGCATGGCGGAGCCAGCGGATATCTGGCTACCATGGCCTTGTTCGGTATAGCACCGGCTTTGCTGAAGCCTTCGGCCCTGTTGCTGAACCTATTCGTATCGACGGTGTCGTTCATTCAGTTTTACCGGGCGGGGCATTTCCGATGGCATACATTCTGGCCATTTGCCGTGGCCAGTGTGCCGCTGGCCTTCGTAGGCGCTAAAATTCCGCTGAGTGACACCCTGTATCGGCAGCTGCTGGCGGCCTGTCTGCTGCTGGTGGTGGTCCGGCTCCTGTGGTCGGTTCGGGGTGACGAAGCCGAACCGCGGCCGATTCCGTTGGGAGCCGGTTTATTGACAGGCGGACTGATTGGCCTGTTATCAGGGATGATCGGGATTGGCGGAGGGATCATACTTAGCCCCGTCATGCTACTATTCCGGTGGGCCCGCCTGAAAGAAGTGGCGGCTACGTCGGCCCTGTTCATTTTTGTGAACTCGCTTTCGGGCTTTTTTGGCCTCCTCAGCAAAGGCTACTCGCCCGATCCGGCGGTGTACAGCTGGATCGGTGCTGCTTTCGCGGGCGGGTTGCTGGGCGGCTACCTGGGAAGCCACCGGTTCAATGTACCTACGCTACGGTACCTGCTGGCACTAAGCGTCGGCGTAGCCTGTATAAAGCTGATCTTTACGTAGTACCTACACGAACATGTCTTTGTGGAACACGATGCCAGTACCGCGCAGGGTAGCCTTGCCGGTGGCCGGGTCCACCACAGTACAGGTGATTTCGGCCGTATGGCGACGGGTATCGATGAACCGGCATTCGAACCGGGCTTCGTAATCGGTATCGGGATACATAGGGCGCACAAATTCCAGCATCTGCGAGAGATGAACGCCCCCCGTACCGCCAAAATTACGGCCAAACACACGGGCGAAAACGCTCGCGCTCAGCATACCGTGCATAATCGGGCGCTTGAACGGTGTAGTAGCCGCGTAGGCCGGGTCGAGGTGAAGCGGGTTATCGTCGCCAGTAATGTCGGCAAACCGCCGGACGTCATCCTGCGAAAAGTGATAGAGGTAGGTAAAGGTATCGCCAACTTGCATAGGAGTAAACAGCCAGGTGAGAGATCAGATTACCAGCGAATCAGCGCCGACGCCCACGTGAATCCACTGCCGAACGCCGATAGGCAAACCACATGGCCATCGCGGATCTTACCGGCCTCCCAGAGTTCGCTGAGGGCAATAGGAACCGAGGCCGAAGTGGTGTTGCCATAGCGTTGTATGTTGTTCCAGAGCTTTCCGACTGGCAAATTCATGTTGCGCTGCACGAACTCCAATATACGTCCGTTGGCCTGATGCAGTACGAAAAAATCTACCGCGTCGAGGGTCAGGTTATTGGCCCGGATAGCCTCCCCGATTACGGCCGGAAACTTCTCGAATGCCTTTTTTATGACCTGAAACCCATTAAACACCCCCGTAAACAGATAAGGCGGTTCGAACGGCCCATCGTTGGGATGAACAAACTCGTTCTCGGCGTTCAGGTACTGGGGCTTATATCGGTTAAAGTGATAGTTGCCATGGCTACCGGGGTTGATGATGCTCAACTCTTCGGCATAGGTACCATCGGCATGCAGGTGCGTTGATAGGATACCCCGGTCGGGCTGGTCGGAGGGCTGCAGCACAACTGCTCCGGCGCCATCGGCAAACAACACCGCTACATCACGGCCGCGGGGGCTGTAATCCAGGTTGAACGACTGCCGCTCGGCACCCACCACCAGCACGTTGCGGTACGTGCCGGTCTTGACGAATTTATCGGCTACCGACAGCGCATACAAAAAACCGGAACACTGGTTTCGGATGTCGAGCGCGCCCACCTCGCGATGGGTTATGCCCAGTTCGCGTTGCAGCAGGACTCCGCAGCCCGGTACCAGGTAATCGGCACTCATGGTCGCGAACACGATAAAGTCGATATCGTCGGGGGTTATACCGGCTCGCTCGATGGCAATGCGGGAGGCCGCAGCGCCCATAGTGGTAGCGGTTTCTTCTCCAGACAGGGCGTATCGGCGTTCGCGGATACCGGTACGTTCTTCGATCCAGGTGTCGGCTACGTCCATTCGGGGCGCCAGTTCGTTGTTAGGCACCACCCGTTCGGGCAGATAATGGCCGATACCGGCAATTCGGGCGTTAATCATTCAGCAGAAGTTCACGGATGTAGTAGTCGGGACGTTTTACGTCGACTAACCGACTTTCGTATGGGATCGTGGTCTCCGGGCTTTACCGCGGCCGACCAGCTCTACCCCAGGCCTAATTGTATACACAACCGAAAAAACGCCTGTTTGTCAGTAAATCGGGCAACAAAAAAGTCTCCCACCGCAGCAGGAGACTTTTTTGTTGGATAGCTATCAGCCAAAAGGGGCGTCGGCTGCTCGCTTACGGGTTCTGAACAGCGGCTTTGTTCACGTTCAGCTCCGTTTGCGGAATTGGCCAGATATAGACCGAAGCCGTTGCCGGTACAGCCTGGATCGTGCCTTTGGCAGGCAGCGGCTGGTTGGTCCGGAGGAGGTCATTTGACCGGAATCCTTCGCCGAGCAGTTCGATCCGGCGCTCCAGCAGGATAGCGTTGGCCAGGGCAGTACCTGTTCCCAAACCGGCTGCGGTATACACACCGGCGGGGTTCGACCGGCCGCGAACGGCGTTCAGCAGGGCCAGACCCTGTTCATCAACCGCACCTGGGGTCAGCCGGGCTTTGGCTTCGGCCAGGTTGAGTAGCACCTCGGCGTACCGGATGACGGGAACCCAGTCGGTATGCTGCGGACCAGTCGGGAATTTGGTCAGGCGGTTGCGGCCCTGGTCGCTCGTGAAATCATTTCGAACGAAACCACGGCGGGCGTCGGTGCTGGCGAAGGCTGCGTTGCCAATGATCCCGGCGGGGTTCAGGCTAAAATCACCGATACCGATTACGGCCAGGTAGTAGCTGCCGAGACCGTTCTGCGTACCGGGCAGGTCGTTGCTGCTCATTGGCATCGAGAAGATCGACTCGGCAGTGGTATAAGGACTGGCAAATACCGAAGCTACGTTAGCCTGCAACTGATGAGCTACCCCGGATGCGGCCCGAAATGGAGCGGCTGCCGACACGATCTTGTTGGCTTCGGTCACCACGTCGGCCCAGCGGCCCATGTTCAGATACACACGGGTCTTGAGCGCAATAGCGGTGTTCTTGTGCGCACGGGTCGTGTTGAGCGTGGCGCTGGCGTAGGTAGCGGGCAGGTTCTGCTCGGCAAAGTTCAGATCCTCCAGCACCTGGGCATACACCTGAGCAACCGTAGAACGAGCCAGGTCATTGTTGCCCGTTCCTACTTCAGCTTTCAGGCGAAGTGGCAGACCGGGGCTGGCACCGTTGTCTTTCGTGAACGGCTGCGCATACAGCTGCACCATTTGCAGATACGTCAGCGCCCGGAGGAACCGGGCTTCGGCGCGGTACTGGTTGGCCAGCGCTGCGTCAATGACGCTCGGGTTCGCATCAAGACCGGCCAGGAAGAGGTTCATCCGGTTGATGGCCAGATAAGCTGCGTTCCAGAGGTTGGTCGGCTCGTTCGAGAGCGAGTTTTGCGTGTGGTTCCAGGCACCGAGGGCCGTAACCCCGTTGTTGGTCACGTTCAGGAATTCCTCACCCCGTACGTCGATGTAAACAAGGTAGCGGCCACCCAGAAACTGGCCCGACTTAACGCTGGCGTACAAGCCGTTCACCTGCGCCAGTATGCGGTCCGGGTTCTTGAAAGCTTCAAGATCAGCCAGCGACGTCAGGGGCGTTGGGTTCAGTAATTCGGTTTCGTTACAGGCTGTCAGCGATACGCTGATCAGCGCCGTGGCGAATACGGACTTGAGCAGTCCACGCCGGGTACGGGAAAATGTATGTTGAAATGGATATAATTTCATGGTCGATATGCGTCGTTTACAGACTGCTGCCTGAGTCTGGCCGAACAAAATGATTCCGGCCAGACCCAGTCAGCAAACCGGCTGATTAGAAGTTAAGACCAACGCCAAACGTGTAGGTCCGGGCCTGTGGGGCCGAGTTCCGGTCAATACCGGGAGCAATGTTGGTATCGCGGTTGGTCGATACCTCGGGGTCAGCACCGGTATATTTGGTGATCACGAAGGCATTCTGCACCTGGGCGTATAGCCGCAGCGACGAGATGTTAGCCTTGCGGAGCAGATCGTTCCGGAGCGTATACGACAGCGACAGGTTACGACCCCGGATGAAATCACCGTCTTCCACGTTTTCGGTGATCGGGTTGGCCGATCCGTTCGAGACGTTATCGTTCAGCACCGGACGCGGAATGTTCGTAATGTCGCCGGCTTTCTGCCAGCGGTTCAGCATGTCGGTATGGTTGTTCCAGGGGCGTTGATCGCGCAGACCGGCTTTGGTACCGTTGTAGATTACGTTACCACCCGAGTATTGCAGGAAGATACCCAGCTCCAGGTTGCCGTAGCGGAAGGTGTTGTCAAAACCGCCGAACCACTTGGGCAGGGCATTACCCACAACAACGCGGTCGCTACCCGAAATAGCCGGTGCTACCGTACCATTGTCAACGTAGGTCCAGCGCTGGGCAGGGGCGGCTGCGTGGTTGTACTGTATCTGACGATCCTGAGTCGTTCCATCGGCGTTGGTGACGGTACGAACAAAAATCCGCTGCCCATTAGCCGGGTTAACGCCAGCCGTCCGGATGGCAAAGATGCTACCGATCGACTCACCTACGCGAACAATATTGGCGTTTTCCAGACCACCCGTAAAGCCGAAGATGTCGGCGTTATTGTTAGCCAGGGCTAGCACCTTATTCTCGAGGGTAGCAATGTTGAAGCTGGTTGTCCAGTTGAACTTACCCTTCGTGATGTTGTTCGACGTAATGGACAGTTCAATACCTCTGTTCTCCATCGCCCCAATGTTGGTAGCGATGCTGTTGCCCGGGATACCACGCGACGGAGCTGTCGGTTCGGGCAGTACCAGGTCGTTTACGCGCTTCTGGTAGTAGGTGAATTCGCCCGTGATGCGGTCGTTGAACAGACCAAAGGCCACGCCCAGATCCAGGCTGTTGCTAACCTCCCAGCGCAGATCGGGGTTACCCGCCTGAGCAAATACGAAAGTCGGTACGGTGCCATACAGGCCGGAGTTGAACAGGCTCAGCGAGGCAAAGCTGCCAATACCGGTGTTACCCACCTGACCGTAGCTGGCCCGCAGTTTAAACTCGTTCACGACCGAGCCCAGCCGTGAGTTTTTCCAGAAGTCTTCTTCCGAAATACGATAGCCAACCGATCCGCCGGCAAAGTTACCCCACTTGTTACCCGCTGCGTAGGCTGAGTAGCCATCGCGCCGGAAGTTGATGTTAAAGAGATACTTCTTATCGAAATCGTAGTTCACCCGGGCGTAGTACGACGACAGGCCGGTCTGGGTCTGGAAGTTACCAGCGGGCGGGTTGTTGGTGGTGAAGTTACCCTGATAGGTTGTGAAGAACGGATCGGACAAGCCCTGACGCGAACCGCCCCAGCTGTCGTACGTGAACTTCTGCTGCTCGGTCCCGACTACAGTTTGGAACGAGTGCTTGCCGAAGCCGAAATCGTAAGTCAGGTAGTTCTGCAGGTTCCACAGTTTGACGTTCGAATAGATGTTGAACGCCTGACCGCCATTGGTGCCGCCTTCGCCATGGATGCTGTTGCGGAAGTCGATGTCTTCTACCGTTGTCCGGTCCGTGCCGTACGAAGTGCGGAAGGTCAGTCCTTTGAACAGGTTCACATCGGCAAAAATATTACCAATGATGTGGTTGTTCTCCGAAGTGAATTTACTCAGATCGAGGTCGGGCAGCGGGTTGTAGTAACCGCCGGGGCCAACCAGGTTATTACCCAGACCGAGGTTGTTGCTGGACCGGTTGATGTTGTAGCTGCCATCAGCGTTGTAGGGAGCCACGTTTGGCGCCAGTACCAGCGGCAGACGACCCAGACCACCCGTGCTGAAGGCCCCCGTGGTTCCCGTGTTCGGCGACCGGTTGAAGCTGTTGGCCAGGGTGATGTTTGACCCAATGCGGATGGCTTTGTTCAGCTGGTGCGAAATGTTCATCCGGCCCGTAACCCGGCTGAAATCGTTTTTCTGAATCATACCCTGCTGATTGGTATAGCCAACCGAGAAGGCATAACGCGTGTCTTTGGTGCCGCCGTTTACGTTGATGTTGTGGTTTTGCTGGAAACCCGTCCGGTATACGTAATCGTACCAGTCGGTATCGACAATGCTGCCATCGGGGTTCAGGGTCGGGAAGAACTGATCGGGCAGACCGGCGTTGCGGGCGGCTTCGTTCTTGATGGTCATGAACTCCTGCGCGTTGAGCATGTTGAACAGACGGAACGGCTGCGTAGCACCCGCCCAGCCGTCGTAGCTCACCTGAGCGCGGCCTTCTTTACCTTTCTTGGTGGTGATCAGGATAACCCCGGCCGCAGCGCGCGACCCGTAAATGGCCGTTGCCCCTGCATCTTTCAGGATTTCGAGCGATTCGATGTCGTTCGGGTTGATGTCGCCCAGGGGGTTGTTGACCGTGAAGCCACCCGACGATACGTTGCCCGAGTTGATGGGCAAGCCGTCGATAACGATCAGCGGAGACGATGAACCACTAATCGACGACACGCCCCGTACGCGAATTACCGGAGCGTTGTTGAGGACGCCGTTCGGGGTGACGATGTTTACGCCAGCTGCCCGGCCCTGTAGTGCCTGATCAAAGCTTTGTACGGGCTTGTTGGCAATTACCGACCCTTCTACCGACGATACCGCACCCGTAATGGTTTTTTTGCTTTGTGAACCATAGCCGACTACGACGACTTCGTTCAGGTTCGAGGCATCGCTGGTGAGTGCGACGTTTACGCTGGCCCGATTGCCAACGGCTACTTCCTGGCTGGAGAAGCCAATGAAGCTAAACACAAGCCGGGCGTTGCCCGACACATTGATCCGGTACTTGCCATCCGCATCGGTTGTTGTGCCGCGGGTAGTACCTTTTACCTGTACGCTCACGCCGGGAAGGGCGGAGCCGTCGTCTGATGAAGTGACGCGGCCACTCACTGCTACATCCTGCGCCAGAGCAGGAATGAACAAAAGAAGTGTAAGTAGCCAGCTTCCAAATAAAATTCTGATCATACTTATGATTAGGTTAGAAAAAATGGTAAAACTTGGCTGCAAAAGTACAAACAATTTATTCGGCATCGCAAATGGGTTATTAAATAAATTATATTCCTATATGGATAGTTGTATTAAAATTACTTTCTCTTTAGGTTTAGTAGATTTACTGACAATGAATGATCTGCGCATTACTACTTATACTATCTTTAGTTTTACTTATAGTGTTAGAGTATATATACTTAATTTTTGATGAGTAATTGAGTAATTAGGTATCGATAGCTGTTCTTACATGAGGCTGGTTTTACCTAGTTAGATCAATATTGACATTTTTTTATTCCAAGTAGAATTTTTTTTAGCAAAAAGGCCCGATTCATAATGAATCGGGCCTTTTTGCTAGAGTATGTAGGTCGACTACTGACGGAATGAGTAACCGAGCCTTTTGTAGTTCTGGCTTGGTTTGAACTCCGTGCTGGTGCTGTCTATAACCAACACCAAATTGGCAATAGGCGCGGTAGAACTGGTGGCCCGGCCAACTGTTACCGTGAGTGAGCCCACATTGCGTCCATTTGGTCCTCCCGGAATAGTTACATTTCCGCCGTTAGACAATGTGTAGCTGTTGGGCGAGGCTGTAGTAGCTGTCGGGTCAACGAAGACCCGCACCGTCAGGTCACTGGTCCGCTGGCGGCCAACCAGATTGATGGTTGCCACGCTGGAGCTGCCAGCCGTTACGCTATTGGGCAGAGCCGTTATCGAATAAGGACGGCCCGTAGCATTAGTCCGTAGAATCGCTTCGTTAAATTCGACCAGGGTCTCTTCGTCGAAGACTTTATCGATACTATTGTCGCAGGCGTAAAGCATCAACAGCGCTAAAGCACCCGCTATAAATCCAGGTATTTTTTTCATTGAAAACGAATGGTTGATGTCTCCAGGCCCTTCATGCTGGAGAAGGGCCTGGAGAGCAGGTTAGTAACCGAAATTCTGCCGAACGCTTTTGTTGGTCGATAACTCGTTGACCGGAATAGGGGCCAGGATGCGGAAATCGTTGTACGGAACGTTATTAGGCGTTGTCGTGAGCGGAATGGTCTTGATGACATCCTGCCCGCGCCGTTTCAGATCGAACCAGCGGTGACCTTCAAACCCATACTCCAGCCGACGCTGCCGCAGAATCTCGTTCAGCAGCGCATCGCCAGTCAGGCCAGTGCGCTCTGGAAGACCCGAGCGGGTGCGGATAACGTTCAGATCAGCCAGGGCATCGACGGTGTTACCCAGCATGGCGTTGGCTTCAGCCCGGTTCAGGTAAGCCTCCGAGATCCGGATAACCGGAACGTTGTCTAGGTTGATGACGCCGTTTTTGCCCAGAAACTTGGTGCACTCGATGAACGCGTTACCCCGGCCCGTCGTGCCCAGTTCGTACAACTGCCGACGGATGTCGAGGACTTGTCCGGCTGCGTTCTTCTCGGCTTCCAACTCGGCGATGAACGCGTTGTTGGGAACCAGGTCACCAAAACCACCCGTTGTTGAGCGGTCACCAATGCGAACCAGTGTCGTGTAGGTTGTTTGCAGCGCGTTGTTCACCCCAATGTTTTCCGGCGTGGTATACGCCAGCTCGAACACTGACTCGGGGTTACGCGGAGCCCGCCAGCCACCTACATACGATGCGTTAGGCGAAAGTTTAACGGCACCGGCGATCGCATCGGTCGCGTTTTTCACAGCTGTGGCGTAGTCCTTATTGTACAGGGCTACCCGCGAGAACAGAACCTGAGCGGCCTGTAAGTTCCCGTTCGTTGGCAATGTACCGTTAGCCGGAAATGAAGAGCCCGAAGAACCACGGCTAAATGAATTGATCGATCCCTGCAGGTCAGTGTAAATCTGTCTGTAAACGTCGGCAATGGGTGCCCGGGCCGGGAACGTAATCTGTCCCTGGTTCAGCACACCCGTTGTGAGCAGAGGAACGCCACCCCGGCTGTTCTGAGCGATTTCTACCCCTGGATCATACGCATAAATTCGCATCAGATCGTGGTACAGCAGCGCCCGCAGAAACTGGGCCTGCCCCCGAATCGAATTCCGGCGGTTGGTATCGGTCAGCGCGGTTACGCCAGGCAATGCGTCCAGAATCAGGTTAGCCTGGTTGATGGCAAAATAGGCCGATTGCCAGGTACCCGGTGCGAAGGTCGTACCGAATGATGAACCGGCAATGTTCCGGTTCTCGTTGTTCAGACGACCCGATTTGTTGGTTGCCTGCGCATTGTCGGCCAGTGCTTCGGCTACGGCCAGCATATCACGACCATAGAGCGCCGTGTTTTGCAGTCGGTCATAGATACCATTCAGGCCGGCATCGAGGCCTTCGGCGGTGGTTAACGCCGTCTGCGAGTCAACGTTCGATCGTGGGTCGACATCGAGCAGGTTCGAGCAGGCCGTTACCGTCAGGATACCGGTAGTGAGCAGGCCCAGGGACCATATATGTTTGATTGTACGCATGGAGTCAAAAATCGTTGGCTGAATTAGAACGTTAAGTTGATACCTGCCTGGTAAGTTTTCGAGTTCGGTACAACCCCGGTGTTTCCGCTACCGAAGTTGAGGAACTCAGGGTCGTAGCTCGTCCAGTTGGTGAACGTAAGCAGGTTAGCGCTCTGGATATATACCCGGGCTTTCGACGCACCGATCCGCTTCGAAACGGCAGCTGGTACGTCATACGCCAGCGTGATCTGCTTCAGGCGCAGGTACGAAGCGTCTTCGAGGGTACGGGTACCGCCCAGACCACTAACCCCGCGGGTTTCGATGTTGCCGTTGATAGTGCGCGGCACATCGGTGATGTCGCCCGGCTGCTGCCAGCGACGGTCGTATACCGAGCGCAGGGCGTTGAAGTCACGACCAGCTAGCTCAGACAGGAACGACGTCTGCGAGTTGAACGACCGCCGGCCGTAATCGTACTGGAACAGCACGTCGAGTGTCAGCCCACCGTAGGTGAAAGTATTGTTGAAACCGCCGTAGAATTTGGGCAGCTCCGTACCGAAATACTTCTGATCGCGGGGCGTAATCGGGGTGTAGGTAATGTTGCCGGCAAAATCGCGGAACATCGGCCGACCCGTAGCCGGGTTAACACCAGCATAATCGGTGGTGTACTGAGCCTGCAGCGGCCGACCCAGGATAGCCGTCCGGCCTACTCCGTAGAAGTCGGTATACGCCAGCGTGATGGCACTGTCGGGGTTGGCCAGGGGTACGATACCCGGGTACAGCGACGTTACCTTGTTCTCGATGAAGGTGATATTGAACGTAGAGCGCCACTGGAACGGCCCTGCTTTCAGGTTCACCGAGTTCAGTTCGATTTCAAGCCCTTTATTCTCCACCGAACCCACGTTGCGTGAAATGGTCGAGTAACCACTGGTGAACGGCAGGTTGAACGGCAGCAGCAGGTCTCTACTAACCCGTCGGAACACGTCTACCGAACCCGTCAGACGGTTCTGGAAGAAGCCGAAATCAAGACCGATGTTGGTCGTCTCGTTGGTTTCCCACCGCAGGTCAGGGTTAGCCAGCTGCGTGGGGGCAAAACCGGCGGCACCGTTGTAGTCAAAACCGGCGCTGACCAGACCCAGGCCAGGGAAGTTCGACTGGTTAAACAGCGAACCCAACTGGTCGTTACCCGTTGTACCGAACGAGGCCCGCAGTTTCAGGTCGCTGACCAGGTTATTGCCTTTCAGGAAATCCTCTTCGGTAACCAGCCACGCCCCCGATATGGACGGGAAGAAACCGTACCGATAGTTGGCCCCGAACCGGCTCGAACCGTCCAGACGACCAATCAGGCTCAGGTTATACTTCTTGTTGAAGTCGTACTTGATGTTTCCAAAGATAGACGCCTTGCGGAAGTTGTTGAACGTGCCGAAGATGTTCTGGGGCAACGCAGCCGCACTGGCGTACTTGAAGTCAGGCGTCGGTACGTTGGTGATGTTGGTAGCCAGGTTCTCGTTCACATCGGAGCGGTACTCGGCGCCCAGCAACAGACCTACATCGTGCTTGCCGGCAAACAGCTTGTTATAGTTGGCCGTGATGTTGGTCAGGAAGTTTTTATTCTCGTTCAGCTGATCCTGAATCCGGCCACGTACGTTGAAACCATCGGCCGTCCGTGGGTCCGAGAAGTTCCGGCCCCGAATAATCCGATAGTCGAGGCTCACAAACGGACGAATGGTAAGCCCATCGATTACTTTGTAGTTCAGCGCCAGGCTACCCACAAACTGGTTGATATCGGCCCGGATGGTGTTCAGTTCACTAACCTGCAGAATGTTCTGGTTCAGGATGCCCGGAATACCACCCTGCGAGGGCGGTCCGAAATACGATCCGTCCGCGTTGTAGATAGGAATACTCGGAAGGATAAGGGGCGATGCGAACGCACCGGCACCCAGGAACGAACCGCCGTTCGGGCCACCGAACTGCCCCCGCGCCGAAATGGTGCTTAGCTTAAGCGTCTGGTCAATAGACAGTTTGGGGTTAATCTGGTGCGTCAGCGTTGTGTTCAGCGTACCGCGCTTGAAGTCAACATTGACGATGTTGGCGCTCTGGGTGTAGTACGAACCTGATACATAGAAGCGGGTTTTGTCGGTACCGCCGTTCAGGCCCAGCTCGTAGTTGTTGGTGATGCCCCGCTTGTATACGGCATCCTGCCAATCGTAGGTAGGCAGCGCAGCAATTTCAGCGTCGCTCAGGGTCGTTGGCTGACGAATGGTGCTCAGCACGGCCGTCCGGGCGGCTTCGCTGGTCTGCCCCCCGTTGATGCGGGCCTGCGTACGCAGAGCAATCCACTCCTGGGTGTTGAGTACGTCGAGCTTTTTGATCGGATCGGCAACCCCCGTGAAATAGTTAACGGAAATCTGGGTTTTACCGGCTTTACCGCGTTTGGTCGTTACCAATACAACCCCGTTGGCGGCCTGAGACCCGTAAATAGAAGCTGCTGCGGCATCTTTCAGAATCTCGATCGATTCGATGTCGCTGGGGTTCAGAAACGCCAGTGGGTTACTGCTGGTAAAGGTTGAGTTGTTGGTGGTGTTCAGCTGAACGCCGTCCACAACGTAGAGCGGATCGCTACCGGCCGAGATTGAGCCGACCCCCCGAACCCGGATCTGAATAGCACCACCCGGTACGCCGTTGGCCGACGTTACCTGCACACCGGCTGCCCGGCCTGCCAGCGCTTTATCGAAGCTACCAACTGGCAGGTTCGATACCGTAGCGCCGGCTACTTTCGAGCTGGCACCGGTAAACTCGCGCCGGTTAACGGTACCGCCGTAACCCGTTACTACGACTTCGTTCAGCTCCTGAGCGTTGTTCTCCAGACGAACGTTTACGGTACTGCGATTACCAACGGCTACTTCCTGCGAGAGAAAACCGATAAAGCTGAATACCAACCGGGCGTTGGCTGGAGCACTAATCCGGTAATTCCCCTCGGCGTCGGTTGTTGTGCCGCGGGTAGTACCTTTTACCTGTACGCTCACGCCGGGAAGGGCGGAGCCGTCGTCTGATGAAGTGACGCGGCCACTTACTGCTATTTCCTGCGCCAGAACCGGCAGGCAGAACAATAACGAAAGCAACCAGCTTCCAAATAAAATTTTGCGCATTTGTGAGTAGAGATTAGAATTACATTGAGATGTACCGTTAAATAAGACGCAAAGATAAGAGACCTGTATTCTATAGCATATATAGATGGTACTTTTTTATTCTTTTCATGAGAATAAGTAGTCTGGCCGTTACATATTGGCCAATCATCTATAGATATAGAGATATAAACTGATTATTAGCTATATTGATTATTTTAATTGCTGTTTTTATGGAAATTATTTACGATTTATTTGGTATTTTTGGCAAAAAACAGATTAATGTACGTACAGATAAACTTGGATATTTTGATGATTTCCTACAAACAGTGCTTCCGAATTTTTGCCGGTCTGGCCTTGATGGCTCAAACAGTAAATGCTCAGCAAACGAGTCTTTCTGCCCGAATGGATAAAACAGCCGAAGGTTTGGAGAAAAAAGTGGTCGCCTGGCGTCGTGATTTTCACCAGTACCCTGAGCTAGGCAACCGGGAGTTCCGGACGGCGGGCAAGGTGGCTGCTCATCTGCAGGCACTGGGTATGGAGGTAAAAACCGGCATCGGTAAAACCGGAGTGGTCGGTATACTCAGGGGCGGCAAACCCGGCCCGGTGGTTGCGCTGCGGGCCGACATGGATGGCCTGCCGGTAACCGAACGCGTTGACTTGCCTTTCAAGTCTGAGGTCCGTACTGAATATAATAACCAGCAGACGGGCATCATGCATGCCTGCGGGCACGACTCCCACGTGGCTATGCTGATGGGTGCTGCCGAAGTGCTGGCCTCGGTGAAAAATGAACTTCACGGAACGGTAAAATTCATTTTCCAGCCTGCCGAAGAAGGAGCGCCCCAGGGTGAAGAGGGAGGTGCCTACCTAATGGTTAAAGAAGGGGTACTCGACAATCCGAAAGTCGACGCCATTTTTGGACTGCACATTAATTCACAAACTGAAGTCGGTACCATCAAATACCGGCCCGGTGCTACCATGGCTGCAGTCGATCAGTTTGCTATCAAACTGAAAGGGAAGCAGACACATGGCGCGTCGCCCTGGTCAGGCGTCGACCCGATCGTAACGGCTTCGCAGGTGGTAATGGGTCTCCAGACGATCGTGAGCCGAAACCTGCCCCTGACGGAGAATGCTGCGGTGGTTACGGTAGGGGCTATCCACGGTGGCATCCGGCAGAACATCATTCCGGAAGAAGTAAACATGATCGGCACGATTCGGTCGCTGGACAACAGCATGCAGAAAACCATTCACCGCCGGATCAACGAGGTGGCTACGAACATTGCCGAGAGCGCCGGTGCGCAGGCCGATGTGAAAATCGATATCATGTACCCGGTTACCTATAACGATCCGAAACTGACCGATCAGATGGTGCCCACGCTCGAAGCGGTAGCGGGTAAGAACAATGTCAGGATTACACCGGCGCAAACCGGAGCCGAAGACTTCTCCTTCTATCAGCAGAAGGTACCCGGTTTCTTTTACTTCCTGGGCGGTATGACCAAAGGAAAGAAGGTGGAGGAAGCGGCCCCGCACCACACCCCCGATTTCCAGATCGATGAAAGCTGCTTCGTACTTGGCATGAAAACGCTCTGCCACCTGACCGTCGACTATATGAGCCAGACCGGTAAAGTAGCTGCGGTAAGCGGCAAGTAACGGCTGAGTTGTCGTATCAATAAAGCGACTCCCGGATCGATACGTTGCTGACAACGTATCGATCCGGGAGTCGCTTTTTGCGGGTCGATCAGGTGCCTTCGCGATTCCGCAGGATCCGGGACAGAAGACCAGGGAGAAACCGCTTTAGGTAAATACCGTACGTTTCCGGTCCGCCTATATATACTTCTTCTTTTTGCTGTTTTACGGCTCTGAGCAGCCGCTGAGCAAAAACAGCCGCAGGCATCCCCACTTCCTGATGCTTATCCATTTTGCCATGTACCTGTCCAGCGGGACCCAGGGCGTGGAGAGAGATCGGCGTTTGGATGTAGCCGGGGCAAACCAGCGTGACCCGCAACCCGGCCGCGTGGGTTTCGGCCCGAAGTGCGTCGAAGAAGCCGTGCAGCGCGTGTTTACTGGCGCAATAACCCGACCGTTGTTTGGTCCCCAGCTTGCCCGCTACGCTGCTCGTCACCACAAAATGCCCCTTACCCTGTTCCAGCATGGCAGGCAGTACAGCTTTGGTAAGGGCCACTACGCCGAAAAAATTGACATCCATCAGCCGGTGGTAAACGACCAGGTCGGTATCGGCCACGGTACTCCGCTGGGTGATGCCGGCGTTCTGAAAAACGTAGTCGATACGACCGAAGTGCTGGCGGACGGTATCGACATGCGCGGGCAGACTGGCCACATCGGTCATGTCGAGGGGAAGCACCAGCAGGTGCCGGCTGGGGAGACCGGTCAGGTCGGCAACCCGCTGCAGCTCCTCCGCACGTCGGGCCGACAAAACCAGCCTGGGATTGGGAAAGGGAGAGTCGGGCTGCGCCAGCGCCAGGGCCAGAGCCTCACCAATGCCCGAGGAGGCTCCGGTAATCCAGATAACTTGTCCGGCAAATACGTCCATACACTTTTATGGGAAGGTAAGAGTACCTCCCGTTGGGCCGGTCGTTACGATAACCCGTTTCCCGATAGGCAAGGCCAGATTAACATTGACATGACCCGCCGGAAAGTTGAACAGAACCGGGTACGAGTAGGCCGACACGGCCTCGGCAATCAGCTGGTAAGCGTCTTTTCCAAACGGTAATGATGGATTGGTGCGCATGTCGGTGAACTGCCCGACCACGAGCCCCGCCAGCTTCGCCAAACGACCACCCCGGCGTAGCTGAGTCATCATGCGGTCGAGTGAGAACAGGGTCTCGTCAATATCTTCGATGAACAGAATCGTGCCAGTCAGATCCACATCGGTTGGGGTACCGATCGAGTTGATCAGCATGGTCAGGTTGCCGCCCACCAGTGGTCCCGATGCCTGACCCACCCGGTTGAGGGGATGAGCGGCTACGGTATAGGCGCCGGGCTGCTCGCCGAACAACCACTGCCGTACCGACTCCAGGGCTTCGGCGCGTTCGGGCTGGCCATACTGCCGGGGCATCAGGCCGTGCAGGCTGACAATACCGGCAGTATAAAATAGGCTGAGCAGCACCGTCACGTCGCTGAATCCAATGAGCCATTTCGGGGAAGTCCGCAAACCGGTCAGGTCAAGTTCGTCGGCCAGCCGGTAGCAGCCGTAGCCACCCCGCGTAGCAAATATGGCCTTCACCGACGGATCGTCGAAGAACCGTTGCAGATCCGCCCGGCGCAGCTCGTCAGAGCCCGCAAACGGACCCTCCTGCGCCCGCAGGCTGTTGCCTTCAATAACCGTAAGCTGCCAGTCGTCGCGTAAGATGCGTAACCCTTCGGCCAGTTCATCATACGGAAACCAGCTGGCGGGCGATACAACCCCTACTGTATCGCCGGGGCGCAGAACGGGAGGAGTTACTAGAACAGATTCGTCAATTAACATGCTGGCAAAGTAAACGGATTGTTCTGCTTTTGGGTAGTGCCGGGTCAGGAAGTTAAAGGAAGAATTGCCCGGAGGAACTGGGCTTTCGGTTGCCCCTTACTCAATAGGAGGCACCGTTTAATCAACCCGTTTTGTGGTTTGGGGTATGTGATTTAGGTTTGATCAGATCCGACTCTGTCCGGATAAATCATTGTTTGTCAGCGATTTGGTGTACTGCCCTGAATCCTTCCTTCACGACTATGAACCGCGTGTGTCAATTTGGTATTATCCTTGGTTTCGTGCTGTTTAGCCGGATCCTTATTGCCCAGTCACTACCAGCCGATGAACGGGCAATCTGTATCGTTATTGAACGAGAGGCACAGGCTTACCTGAACCGCAATGCGACAGAGCAGGCCAGCTGCTGGGCTAATCATACGGAACTATCGCAGCGGGTTAGCCTGGGAGACGGTCGGGTGGTCGTGGCGCAGGGCGAACAGACGGCGCTGCGCAGGGGACTGACCAGCTCGTTTCGTCAGATGGCCGAACCAGACTCTTCCGTATTTGTCAATCGGGACTATCGAATCCGGATTCGGGGCGATGCGGCTTTCGTCACCTTCTGTCAGGTAATGAGCTGCCATGGCCGACCAACTACCCACAGCCAGCAGGTACGCTACCTCGAACGAGAAGGAGAGCAGTGGAAAATTGTACACGTCGGCGTTATGTATTTTGAGCCGGAGCCGACAGTTGACCGATGACGCCAATCCCGAATAAAAAAGTGAAATAAAGTAGTTAAATTGATATTTTAGTAAACATATAATTCTCATTACTTAAAGATTATGCTTATAGAAATCTAGATATGAGGTCAGGTCATGACTGAGTATATTCTCGTTAGCATAAGCGGACCTGTGATCGAAGGAAGCCGATAAGGTCAGTTGAGCGGAGCCTCTATCGTATCATCCAGTTTGGCGAGATCGAGTAAGGCCCCGCCTGGTTGGTTGCCATCCAGCATCGGCAAAAATTTTCGGCCCCACAAAACCTCATCGTACCGATAGGAATAGCGGGTGTGTACAACCTGCGAAAAGGTATCGTCAGTAGCCCGCAACAGGATCAGAAATTCGGCATCTGATTCGGCCAGATCGTCGGGTGTACACTGCTGTAGCGGACTGCCCGGTGTGATGGGATGAACCAGTGTCCAGTTGGTGGGGAAGAAGTTTACCCGGTTGCGCTCCAGCTCCAGGTTATAGTATCGCCGGTGACGCACCCCGTCGGGTCGGGTTTCCAGCCGTGACAGTGATACGTCTACCTGTACGTCAATGAGCTGGTTAGCGCGCTGGTGAACGATACGAAACATCCAGCCATTCACATCCAGATAAGGCGCAAACAAGGCGTGGGTCGAAAAGCGTATATGTGCCACAGGGCGCGAGAAACGGCCGTATAGAAGCCCCGTCACCAGCGCGAAGGCCAGCAGACCGATCATTGACTCGAGCGCAGCAATAGCGCTGATCAAATACCCCGAGGGACTGATGTGGCCGTAGCCAACGGTCGTAAGGGTCTGGGCGCTGAAGAAGAAAGCTCCCCAGAATTGTCCCAAAGGGCTCCCATCCGTCACCTTATCCAGACCGAGCAGGTATTCAGGACCGACCAGCATATAAATGCAGGCGAATACCATATTCTCCGAGAAATACAGCAGGAGCACCACCCCAAAAAAGGAGGGCCAGTTCATCGTAATCAGCCGGTTGTAGAGGTTTACCCGGTCCCGGAACGAAGTGTTGGTTCGGGTAACGTTGATGCTGCCATCTTTATTGATCAGTCGGGAGTTGGGATCAGTAAAGGTGGAGCCGAAGCCCAGATCGAGCCGCCGTTCTTCCTGATCAACCAGCTGGCTGTCTGCGCCATATAACCGCTGTTTGTCTGATTTTCTGTTGGATAACATAGATTTTTTCATAGATAATTCATACTTGGTGTAGCCTTAATACCAGGCCGCTTTTAAGGTAAGTTTAAGCTAACTTTAATTTTTGAGTTATCTGCCGTTAGGTATATGTACTTAACTTTGGCTCCACTCAGAGCGGACCTGCCGTACCTATCTAATTAGTAAGCCAGTAAACGTATGAAGCTGCAACCAGGTATGATTAGCCTAGTCGTGCCAGCCTTTAATGAAGAAGAGAACCTGACCGTGTTGGTTCAACGACTAACATCGGTCATGGCTTCTGAGGGTCTTTACGAAATACTGATCGTTGATGATGGCAGCAGCGATCAGACCCGCTATGTACTCCGGCAACTGAGTCAGAGGTATCCGGCGGTTCGATTTATATCGTTTTCGCGCAATTTCGGTCACCAGATGGCCTTGCGGGCCGGCTACGAAAACGCGCGTGGCGATGCCGTCATCTGCCTCGATGCCGACCTGCAGCACCCGCCTGAACTGATCCCGACGCTAATCGAGAAATGGCGGCAGGGCTATGAGGTCGTTTATACCGTGCGTCGCCCTGATCCGAAACTCTCCTGGTTCAAACGAAACTCGTCGAAGTATTTCTACCAGCTGCTGCGCCGGGTTTCGGACCTGGAGCTTGAAGATGGGGCCGCGGATTTTCGGCTGCTTGACCGGAAAGTTATCGACGTAATCCGGCAATTCAAGGAGAATGATCTGTTTTTACGCGGGGCCATTTCCTGGGTTGGCTTCCGGCAATGCCGTATTCTGTACGAGCCCGCTGCCCGGTATGCCGGCCGGTCAAAATACTCCATCCGGAAAATGCTGAAACTGGCCGCCATGGGCATTACCTCTTTCTCTACCCGGCCGCTGTATTTGTCCGTTATGCTCGGTTTCGGCATGTCGCTGTTTGCTATTCTGTTTGGCGTGGAGGTGCTGTATGAATATTTCTTCACCGACGCGACCGTGTCGGGCTGGACAACGCTGGTTGTGCTGATGGCTCTGATTGGTGGCGTACAGTTCATCATGATTGGCATTATCGGCGTGTATTTAGGAAAAACGTTCGTTGAAGTAAAAGGAAGACCAGCCTATATCATCAGCGACACAAGTGATATTGACGAGACCGTAACTTCATGGCAACCCACCACCCAGAACGATCTATTTTATTCACCGTTGACGTAGAGGAATTTGACACAGCGCTGGAGTTCGGCCATGCTATCCCGCTGAGCGAACAGGTAGCCGTATCGACGCGGGGCCTGATCAGTCTGAACCAGCAGCTCGAATCGAACAACGTACGGGCTACACTCTTTACTACAGCCAATTACGCACTACACGAACCTGTTCTGATGGGGCAGCTGGCTGCCCGTCATGAGATTGCGTCCCACGGCTATTACCATACTACCTTCGAGCCCGCCGATCTGCTGACGTCCCGACTGGCGCTTGAGGAGTTGCTGGGTCGACCGGTTACCGGCTTCCGGCGCGCCCGCATGGGCTATGTCAATCCGGTTGATGTGCAGCAGGCCGGGTATCAATACAATTCATCGTTGCACCCGACCTGGCTGCCGGGCCGGTATAACCACTGGGGAGAGCCCCGGCATCCGTTTCGGGAATCGGGCGTCTGGCAGATTCCGGCGTCGGTAACGCCTTCGCTACGGCTGCCCCTGTTCTGGCTTAGTCTGAAAAACTTCCCGTTTGCTCTCTATAAACAATTATGCCGCCAAACCTTACGGTCCGACGGCTTCCTGAATCTATACGTACATCCGTGGGAGTTTACCGATCTGGCGGCCTATGACCAGATTCCGGCTTACGTTCGCCGTCATTCGAGCGGTCTGCTGCTCGACCGGGTCGATGCCCTGGTGCAGGACCTCAAAGGCCGGGGCGAGTTTATGACAATGCAGGAGTTTGCCGAAGGTTTACCTAGATAAAGACCACATCATCAATGACCTCGGCGTTCATATCGCGGTTGATAACCTGAATTAGCTTCTGCTTGGCATTGACGAGTTCGTTGCGGAGTGGGGCAGAGGTAATCTCGATGTAGAGCTTACGTTCACGGACGTACAACCGTTTGGTACGTGAGGCAATGGCCTGGCCCATCATGCGGCTCCAGAACGCTTCGAGATAGGTTTCGTTGAAGCGTGTCTGTAACTGATACTGTTTCAACAACTGCCCGATAGCGTCTTTAAGCGTGGTTGTACCAGCCACCCGGGTGGCATTTTCACGATTATATCGGTAGGTTTGGCTCATTGATTGGGTGTGTTACCAGACAAAAGTAACGAACAAACCCGACATCCGGCAGGCGGTCTGACCCCGAAAAATAAAAAAAGAGGGAACGGACAGAAAAACCAGAATAGGTTTGGTTAACGACGTTTTGCCCTGTATACTTGCGTCATCAAGTCAATTGTTACGCGTCTTTTTCTTCAGGGGCGCGGGTTGATTTATACAGAAGCGGGGGAGAGATCAGGCTCTGTGAACCGCTGGCAACCTACCACACGGCAAGGTGCTAACTCCTGCCTAAAGCAGCCGCTCCGGCGGACATTAGGGACTATAAATCGTTTATGCACATGCTCTACAGCCAACAGTGTATGCCCGTTCGGGCCTACTAAGTATCACACACACTCCGCCACGACAACCGGGAGGGTTGATCGCGCGCCTGGCCGCCGGTATCTGTCAAGACCCGACGAAGTCAGCCTGTAACCGGATGGCTCAGCCGTCTGAATCCACTGGAATATTCCAAGCCAAAACCACTAAATATCATGTCTTCTTCATTGCATTTCGATACCCTTCAGCTACACGCAGGTCAGGAAGCCGACCCAACTACTAATTCACGGGCGGTACCTATCTATCAGACAACTTCGTATGTTTTTAACGATTCGGCCCACGGTGCGGATCTGTTTGCGCTGAAAGCGTTCGGCAACATTTATACCCGCATCATGAACCCGACGTCCGATGTGTTCGAGAAGCGGATTGCAGCCCTCGAAGGCGGGGTAGCCGCTCTGGCAGTGGCATCGGGGCAGGCGGCTCAGTTTATTGCGCTGACCAACATCCTGAGCGCCGGCGATAACTTCGTAACTACCTCGTTTTTGTACGGGGGCACCTACAACCAGTTTAAGGTATCGTTCAAACGCCTGGGCATCGAAGCCCGCTTTGCCGATGGCGACAAACCCGAATCGTTCGAGCAACTGATCGACGACAAAACAAAGGCGATCTACCTCGAAACGATCGGTAACCCGGGCTTCAACATTCCCGACTTTGAGGCCATCGCGGCCCTGGCGAAGCGACACGACCTGCCCATTATTGTCGATAATACGTTTGGCGCCGGGGGCTACCTGTTCCGGCCTATCGAACACGGAGCGGCCGTTGTGGTCGAGTCGGCTACCAAATGGATCGGTGGTCACGGCACGAGCATTGGGGGCGTCATTGTCGACAGTGGCAATTACAACTGGGGGAATGGTAAGTTTCCGCAGTTCTCCGAGCCGTCGGAGGGGTACCACGGCATGGTCTTCAGCGAGGTGTTTGGAGTGGGTGGTCCGTTCGGCAATATTCAGTTCATTATCCGGGCCCGGGTAGAGGGCCTGCGCGACTGGGGTCCGGCCATCAGCCCGTTCAACTCCTTCCTGTTGCTGCAGGGGCTGGAAACCCTGTCGTTGCGCGTAGATCGTACCGTACAGAACGCACTGGCGCTGGCGCAGTGGCTCGAACAGCATGAGCAGGTAGAGGTAGTCAACTACCCCGGCCTGGCCAGCAGCCCGTATCATGAACTGGCCAAAAAGTACCTCAAGCGGGGCTTCGGGGGCGTCTTTACGTTTAAGGTGAAAGGTGGTAAAGAAGCGGCCGACCGCTTTGTCAACAGCCTGAAGCTGGTAAGTCACCTGGCCAACGTGGGTGACTCGAAAACGCTGATTATCCATCCGGCTTCGACTACGCACCAGCAATTAAGTGAGCAGGATCAGGCCAGCGCGGGGGTCGAACCCGGTCTGTTGCGGATCTCGGCGGGTATTGAATACATCGATGACATAAAAGCAGATCTGGAGCAGGCCTTTGCGGCCATTGCTGAGCCAGTAGCGGTTTAGTATGAACAGCGCAGTTCGCTGGTTTGGCCGTCCGGATCGACCTTAGAAACCGGCCGCGAAACCAGCGAACTGAAAACCTTTTTTACGTTTGGACCTTCAGTATTTCGACTACAAGTATTCATTTCCACTCGAATCTGGCGCGAGCCTGCCCGGGTTTCGGCTGGCCTATACCACCCGCGGAACGCTGCAGCGCGACCGCTCGAACGTGGTCTGGATTTGCCATGCCTTAACCGGTAACGCCGATGCCGGAGACTGGTGGGGCGGTATGATCGGTGCCGGTAAATACTTCGACCCCGATCGGGATTTTATTGTTTGTGCCAACGTGCTGGGGTCCTGCTACGGGTCGACCGGGCCGCTGTCGGCGAATCCGGAAACGGGTCAGCCGTACTACCATGACTTCCCGCCCATAACGGTCCGGGACATGGTGGGGGCGCTCGACCTGTTACGACAGGAGCTGGGCATTGATAAAATACATACCTGCGTGGGTGGTTCACTGGGTGGTGAGCAGGCCCTCGAATGGGCCATTGCGCAGCCCGGTCTGATCGATAACCTGATCGTGGTGGCAACCAGCGCCGTGGCATCGCCCTGGTGCATTGCGTTCAATGAAGCGCAGCGGATGGCCATCGACGCAGACCCGACCTGGCGCGAAAGACGCGCCGACGCCGGGGTTGCCGGTATGAAAGCCGCCCGCGCCATGGCCATGATTTCGTACCGCAATTACGATACCTATAGTTTTACCCAGGCGCTGGATAATAACGAACAGATGGATGGCTACAAAGCCGCCGGGTACCAGCGGTATCAGGGGGATAAACTGGCCGAACGCTTCAACGCGTTCACCTACTGGACGCTCTCCAAGGTGATGGACTCGCACAATGTCGGGCGAAACCGCGGCAGTATCCTGAATGCACTGGGCCAGATTCGGGCGCGGACGCTGGTTGTTGGTATTCGGTCCGATCTGCTCTTTCCGGTATCGGAGCAGCAGTTCCTGGCGCGTCATATCCCCGACGCGACCTATGAGGAAATCGACTCGTTATACGGACACGATGGGTTTCTGATTGAATTCAGGCCGCTGGCTGGGATTATCCGCAAGTGGATGGCCAGTGCTCCGGTAGCCGACGCGTCGGCTGTCAGCGCCCGTCCCCTCGAAGCGGGTAAACCATAAAACCACGATCAACGGGGAGAAATCCGGATTTCGCTCCTTTTCCTGTCATGAACACGCTGACGCCGACCCCCACTTTTCTCTCCGACGATTTTCTGCTGCAGACCGATACGGCACGACGGCTTTATCACGATTACGCCCGATCAATGCCGATTATCGATTACCATTGCCACCTGCCGCCCGATCAGATTGCGCAGGACCGGCAGTTCGACACCATAACCCAGCTCTGGCTCTACGGAGATCACTACAAGTGGCGGGCTATGCGGACGCACGGAATCGATGAGCGCTACTGCACCGGCGATGCCAGCGACTGGGAAAAGTTTGAAAAATGGGCCGAAACGGTGCCGTATACGCTGCGGAACCCGCTCTACCACTGGACGCACCTGGAGCTCCGCAATCCGTTCGGCATTACCGATGTGCTCAGCCCGGCTACAGCCCGCGACACCTACGACCGCTGCAACGAGCAGCTACCCCAGTTGTCGACCCGGCAGCTGCTGACTCATTTCGACGTACGGGTGGTCTGCACCACCGACGATCCGCTCGATTCGCTCGAGTACCACCGCGCTATTGCCCAGAGTCGGTTCGATGTTAAAATTCTGCCTACGTTCCGCCCCGACAAAGCGATGGCTGTTGACGACCCAAGGGCATTCCGGGCTTATGTTCAGAAGCTGAGCGCCCTGAGCAACCGCGATATACGTACCCTGGCCGATTATCTCGACGCGCTGAAAGCCCGGCACGATTACTTTGCCGACATGGGCTGCCGTTTGTCTGACCACGGGCTCGAGTACATTGATGCTGTGGCTTATACGGAGAGCGAGGTACAGACCATTTTCAATACCCTGACCCAGACTGAGCAACCACTCAGTCCCGACCAGATGGCCCGGTTTCGGTCGTTCATGCTGGTGCAGTTTGCCGAGTGGGATCACGAAAAAGGCTGGACGCAGCAGTTTCATCTGGGTGCGTTGCGGAACAACAACCGTCGGCGGCTTCGTGAGCTTGGCCCCGATACGGGTTGGGACTCGATCGGCGATTTTCAGCAGGCGGCCTCGCTGTCGCGTTTTCTGGGTGGCCTCGACGACCGGAATAAGCTGGCTAAAACCATTCTTTACAACCTCAATCCTGCCGATAACGAAGTGATTGCTACCATGATCGGTAACTTCAACGATGGGTCGGTGCGTGGCAAAGTACAGTTCGGGTCGGGCTGGTGGTTCCTCGATCAGAAAGACGGGATGGAGAAGCAGATCAACGCCCTGTCGAATATGGGTCTGCTGAGCGCCTTTGTGGGTATGCTAACCGATTCCAGAAGCTTCCTGTCTTACAGCCGACACGAGTACTTCCGCCGGATTCTGTGCAACATCTTCGGAAACGACGTCGAGAACGGCGAGTTGCCGGCCGATATCGACTGGATTGGCCAGATCGTGCAGGACATCTGTTACCGGAACGCTGAGCGGTATTTCGGGTTCTAACAAACCGGGAAGTGCCGCAGGAACTCGTCTTTGTAGTTACGGCCGAGTGGTAGCGAGTGTCCGCCAACCATAACCTCGTGGTCGCTGAAGGAGTCAATCCGATCCAGGTTGACAACGAACGATCGGTGGGTGCGGGCCAGCCGGTTGGCCTGTAGCCGTTCGATCATCTGGCTCAGCGAGAGCCGCACTACGTACTTTCGACCCGTGGTGTTGATGGTCGTATAGATGTCGTCGGCTTCGAGGTACAGCACCTCACTCAACAATACTTTTACGAACTGATAATTCTGTTTCACGAACAACGCATCGTTGATTCGCAGAATCGGCGCGGTTCGGCTGGGGTCTTTCTCCGGGGTCGGCTTCTCGCCGGTAAGCGGGCGTACTTTGGCTTCTGTAACCGGCGTAGCGGGTGGTTGGGGAGCCAAAATCCGCAATGAGAAGCTGTTGAGAGCCATTTCGATGGCCAAGCGCAGTTGCGAGCTGTCAAAGGGTTTGGTAATGTAGGCCGCCGGAAACGTTTCTTTGGCCCGGGCAATGGTCGAGCGGTCAGTGAGGGCCGTCAGATAAATTACCGGCACCTGCCGAATGCTGACCAGCTGCCCAATGGTTTCGATGCCATCCCAGTCGCCCTTGATGGTAATATCGCACAGCACCAGATCCACCGGATTATGCTGAAACAGATCGAGAGCTTTTCGGCCGTTATTGGCCGTACCGACAACGTAGTACCCTTCGTCTTCGAGCATATCGCTCAGATCCATCGCCAGGATAGCTTCGTCTTCAACGATCAGTATATTGATGCGATCCGTCATGATGATCAGGCTGCGGCCCGTAGTTTGGTTTGAGGAATATAGAGCCGACAGAGGGTGCCGTTCTGCCGAATCAGTTCAAGCTGGCCATCCAGTTGCTCACTCAGGGAATAGATAAGCCGCTTGCCAAACGAGGTCCGATGGCCGGCCCGCTGCCAGTCGGCGGTATCGAGTCCGGGGCCATTGTCCTGCACTTCCAGCGTCAGGCCGGGCTGCGCCAGCCCATTCTGCCGGTGCAGGCTGATCCGCAGTTTCGGCCGCTGCACATCGGCATAGGCGTACTTGAAGGCATTGGTAACCAGTTCGTTCACA
This sequence comes from Spirosoma lacussanchae, assembly GCF_005870035.1. Taxonomy (GTDB): domain Bacteria; phylum Bacteroidota; class Bacteroidia; order Cytophagales; family Spirosomataceae; genus Spirosoma; species Spirosoma lacussanchae. The sequence continues at coordinate 1,177,172 of NZ_SWJG01000001.1, forward strand.
ATGAGTCCGAGCGGCATGGCTACGTCGACATCCAGTTCGTTGAGTTCGATGTCGAGTTGCAGGTCGAAATCATCGGGAGCAAACCCGTACGCCCGCATGAGGCTCTCGCTGAGATCGGTCAGGAACTCGCTCATATTGACCGTAGATACCCGGTCGGTCTGGTATAGTCGCTGGTGAATCATCGACATTGCTTCTACCCGCTGCTGGCCAACCCGCACTGCAGCAATGGCTTTCTCGTCGTCGAGCCGGTTCGACTGAAGCCGGAGCAGGCTGGAAACAATGGCCAGGTTATTCTTGACCCGGTGATGCAGTTCTTTCATCATCAGTGTCAGCTGTTCTGACTGCTGCTGAATCTGAGCGCGGTTGCGCCGAATCCGGCGGTAGAAGACAAACAGGGTGCCCGATAGGATGGAAAGTAGTAAGATACCGGTGGCCCCGGCCCAGACCTGGCGGGTTTTTGCAGCATTTATGGCGTCCAGTACCTGAATCTGAGCCTGCTTTTCCTGCGTCTGAAAGCGTGCTTCCACCTCGGCCAGCTGGCGGTTCCGAATCTCGTTGAACACGCTGTCGTGAGCGGCTGTCCGCTGCTCGTAATAGGCGAGAGCCTGCCTGTAATTGCCCCGCTTCTGGTAGGTTTTGCTCAGATTGCCATAAATATCTTCCAGAATGCTATACTTGCCGGCGCCGGTCTGTACGGCCCAGATCAAGGCCTGTTTACAATGAGCTTCCGCTTCGTCGAGTTTACCCTGCGGAATCAGAGCGTTCGGTATATTGGTATGGACATACCCTTCCAGAAACGTGTCTTTCGCCTGTTTGCTGTATGTCAGAATAGATCGGAAGATAGCTTCTGACTGTGCGTATTGTCCCAGGTTCTTGTAGGTAAGCGCCACGTTGATCAATACCCCGTAGTACGTGCTCCAATCCTTTTTCTGCCGGTAGTAATCTGCAATTTTCTGGTTGAGAACCAGCGCCCGGTCGTGCCGGTTGCTTTTGGCTTCTACGATCGCCAGTTCACCATCCAGCTCCATCAGCAAATCAATATTTCTGGACTGCTGCGCTACGGTAACGGCCTGGTTCAGGTAGTGCCGGGCCATTTTGAGATCGTTCAGCCGGGTATAGGCTCCGCTGATGAACTTGAGGGTCCGGGCCACGTGGAAGGTGTTGCCGTACTGGCGCAGGTAGCCAAGTGCTTTCTGATAATACTGAATGGCTTCGCGCAGCTCGTTGGCCTGTTCATACCAGTAGCCGACCCCCCGGTAGGATAAGCCGATGGTACCAGGGTCGGGTTCTTTGGCCGTCAGCGATACATCCAGCGCTTCGAGGTAAGCCTGTTTGGCTGGGGCGAGCTGGCTGATCCGAACGAGGGAGTCGCCGATTTGGCGTAGGGTCCAGGCCTTGGTACTGTCGGGCGCGTGGTTTAGTGAATCGGGAAGAAATTGTTTCTGGGCAGAAGCCACGTAGCTGCCCAGGAGAGAGGTACAGACTAATAGCCAGGAGGTTAAAACATTCATAGAGGAAGGTAGGGAACTACAAGTGAACAGTCATTCATGTGTCAAGTTACTAAAACTGCAACGTTCAGTATACTACTTTCTAGCGAATGGTATCGCTGTATGTTTGTCGGGATACCATTCGATGAAAATCGCTTACCCGCACGTTTTACTCGTTCGCCTACGTTGGCGGGCCGTTTACCGACAAGTGCTGCCTGTGCGTAGTGACAGGGCGTACCTTTCGGGTGGTATTTACTATGCTCATTACGCCTAAACCAACGGGCCTATATGAAAAACTCATTTCCTCTTTTAACCACTTCCCTGCCATTACACCTGGCTCAGGAAGAACTTCTTAATCGACAACCGGGCCAGACTGGCAGCCCTGATCAGGCTGTCGGCGGCTGCCTGGTCTTAACGGGCTCACTCAATTACGCGCTGGTTCGTCGGGTCGTTGATCACCTGCCTGTCATGTTCGACGTATTCCGCTGGCAGTTCGACCTGGCCGAAGCAGCACCGCGGGTAACGATCACCGACCAGTTTCGCCGACCCATCCTGCCACTACTCGACTGCAGCGAAAACCCCAATCCCCGCCAGGCTGCCGATGCCTGGGCCATAAACTGGTTCGTCAAGCCTTTCGATCTGGCCGACCGCCGATTCTTCGACTTAGCCCTGCTGCGGGTGTCCGATTACGAGCATCGGCTGCTGGTGCGGGGCCACCGCCTGCTACTCGACGACGCCGGCTTCGATCGACTCATACGCTACATCACCGAAGCTTACTCCGCTATGCAGGCCGACGAGCCTATGCCGTCGCAGGCGCCATCGTACGCTGACGAGGTAGAATCGGCCCGCGTTTACCTGAACAGCCTGGCCTATTCCGAAGATCATGTCTACTGGCAGAAACAATTCGCCGATCTTCCGTCTCCGTTGTTAAACGAGCAGGCTACGGGGCAGTTTCTGACCCGGCAGCTGTACCGTCTACCGGCTGACGAAAGCTTCGGCCGTACGCTGAACCTGGCCGTGGCCAGCACAGGAGCCGCCCCTGCCGATCTGTTACTGGCCGCACTGACTATTTATTTCTCGCGCGCTGGCCAGCAGTCGGTCTGTGTATTTGGGCGGGTTGTAGCCGGTAGGCAGTCGAAGCGGCAACGCTCAACGCTGGGGCGTTTCGACTGCCTGTTACCTATCCAGATCAAATACGACCCGGATCAGACTCTGCCTATGCTGCTGCGCACCATCAAGCGCCAGAGCCGGGCCGACGGCAGCCATCGGTTTTATCCGATGAGCCACCTGATTCAGCGGCTTAGCGATACTAACGGGCCACAGGCCCGGCTCTTCGACGTGCTGGTGAAGCACATACCCCCGGTTCCGGTTTTTCCCATCGAGGGTCTCGAATGCCGGGTTGAGCGGTATGCCAGCGCCGAAGGCGATGTACCCCTGCAGCTGCTCTGGCGGGATAATGAAACCCAACGGTCGGCAAGCCTGCAGCTGATCGGCAATCCGGCTTATCTGAGTATGCGCGACGCCCGGAACCTGAGCTACTGTGTGGAGCACCTGCTGCTAGATTTTGCCCATCGGCCCGAAGCTGCCGTCGGTACGTTCGGGAGTACTGCCCCCTTAACCAGAACCCGGTCGGCTACTGCTTATACACGGTGCCATCCTTCATCACAAATCGGACGGCTTGCAATGTTTTGATTTGCTGCACGGGGTTTTCGTCCACGGCTATGATGTCGGCCAGTTTTCCCACTTCGATCGAGCCGATCTGGGTTTCCATCCCCAGTAGCCGGGCGTTATTGAGCAGGGCCGTTCGAATAGCTTCGACGGCAGGCATACCGGCTTCGACCATGTATTCGAACTCTTTGGCGTTATAGCCGTGGATAAACACGCCCGCATCGGTACCGAAGGCGATGTTGACCCCCGCCTTGTAGGCTTTGGCAAACGTATTCTGAATCTTGGGACCGATGGCCAGCGCCTTCGGCCGAACCAGCGCCGGGTAGTAGCCGAACATACGGGCCGAATCAGCTACGGTTTTGCCGGCAATGATCGTCGGAACGTAGTAGGTGCCGTGTTTTTTGAAAAGCGCAATGGCTTCGTCGTCCATGTAGGTGCCGTGTTCGATGGTTTGAACGCCTGCCCGGATGGCTCGTTTCATGCCTTCGGCACCGTGGGCATGGGCAGCTACCGCAAATCCGTAATCTTTGGCTGCCACAACAATGGCTTTTACCTCTTCGTCGGTAAACTGCGGGCCTGACCCATCTTTAGCGTTGCTCAGAACGCCCCCCGTCGCGGTGATTTTAATCAGATCAGACCCTTCCTTGTAGCGTTGCCGGACGGCTTTATGGGCATCTTCGGCACTGTTGATTACGCCTTCGGCCGGACCCGGATCGCCCATCAGATCCCGACGGTAGCCGTTGGTGGGGTCGGCATGGCCGCCGGTCGTTGCAATACTTTTCCCAACGGTCAGCACGCGCGGCCCTTCAATCAATCCCTGATTGATGGCATTGCGCAGGGAAATGTTGACCCCCGATCCGCCCAGGTCGCGCACGGTGGTGAAGCCGGCGAGCAGGGTCGTTCTGGCATGTTTGGCGGCTTTGTAGGCAATGTCGGGCACATTCTGCGTAAACTGATCGATCTGCCCTCCGCGCCGGGTCTCGGACTCGAGGTGAACGTGCATGTCGATCAGGCCGGGTAAAACCGTTTTGCTTTTCAGATCCAGGACCCGGTCGGCACCGGCGGGAGCCAGGTAGCCTTTCTGAACGGCCGTAATCTTGTTGCCTTCAACAACCACCGTCATCTGGGGTTGCAGGTCATTACTGGTTCCGGTGAAAAGATTGCCGCAATGGAGCAGGGTCCGCTGGGCCAGCAGGGGAGTAGACAGCAGACAGAGGCCTGCCAGCAGGTACAAGGTACGCATGAAGTAGACGGTTAAGTACGAAAAAGGCCGCAACGGGTCGTTGCGGCCTGAAAAATACGAATTTTGCAGCTATGCTTTACTACAGCCGGGCTATCTGAATGATGGCCTGCTGTTCGGGTCGTTCGTTGCCAACCGGGTAGGGGATGACCTCGCGCAGGATGACCTTATACGTGACGTTGTCGAACAGCACCGTTGTCGAGTCTCTTCGGTCCGTCTGCCCCGGCTCCAGCACCAGTCTGCGCGTTTGGGCGTCTGTTCCTGCGTTGATCGTCACGGCGGCAACGGCCTGGCCGGCCCAAACACAGGTAACACCGGTTGGGCAGCGGCTATCGGTCAGGGAGTCGACGCGCACGGTCAGGCCAGACGCCAGCCGGGCTGATTTTTGAAAACCCAGGACCACTTTATCGGAGGGGGTGGCGTCTGATGTTTGCGACTGGCAGGCACAGAGCATACTCAGCCCGAGGAGCGGTGCCGCAAAAAAACGGATGAGCGATTTCATAGGAATGATGCGTGAGTAGTTGTCAGTCAGACCCACGCCGTTCCCGTATGGTTGCAAGCGTCCGTTATTTTTTCACGATGACCCCGTCGGCAACAAACGTCAGGGCCTTTTCGGGCTCCGTAATTTTCTCGATATCTTCTTTCGACTTACCGGCGTCCTGGGCGTAATGACGGAGTTCGTCAACGGGCGTGACGCTGGTTTCGGCGGTTCCCTGAACCACGACTGTTTTACCGACAATGTCTTTCGGGACAAAGAAGCCGTAATCTTTGAAGGTTACCCGCATGGTCTGCCCATCGCCGGTTTTCACCTTCATCCAGCAGCCTTTTACCTTGCAGACCGACTCGACGGTACCTTCTACTTTGGCGGGCATCTTTTCCTTGCTGCCCATCTGGGTGGCCAGTTCAGTAGCCTGAATAGCCCCTTTTTCGTTGATTTTCTTGCCGTGGTAACTGATCTCCTGCTGGGCAAAGGCCCCCGAAGACAGACCCAGCACTAAGCCGATGATGAGTAATTTCTTCATAATTCAGACTGTTATCTTTACCCAAAAGTACAAAGCAAACACCTAATACCGGTATTCATGCGCCATATACAGCAATTTTCCTGCCTAAGCCTGAGTCTGTTAACCCTGGCCGCCTGTCAGCAGCGGAGCGATACCAGCGAACCCGCCCGCCGAACTGTTTTCTTCGACAAGGCAGGTATGGACACAACCATTAGCCCTGGTAACGACTTTTTTTCCTACGCCAATGGCGGGTGGGTCCGAAAAACAAAGATCCCCGGCGATCAGACTGGTTGGGGCTCGTTCTATCAGCTCTATGACGAAAACCAGCTGAAAACGAAGTCTATTCTGGAGGAAGTAGCCAAAGCAGACGCTAAAGCGGGCACCGTGGAGCAGCAGGTTGGCGATTTCTACGCCAGCGGCATGGATACGGCTACCATCAACAAGCTTGGCTACGAACCTATAAAGGCCGAGTTGGCCCGGATAGCCGCCCTGACAACCTACAAGGATGTGCTGAACTACATGGCCGCCAGCAAAAGCAACCGGGGCGGGGCCTTTTTCGGTTTTTACATCGGTGCCGACGACCGACAGAGCAGCATCAACCGGATCAATTTCGGCCAGTCGGGTTTGTCGCTGCCGGAGAAAGAGTACTATACCAAGACCGACGAGCCCACCCGCAAAATCCGGACGGCTTTTGTGGCGTATGTCGCCAAACTCTTTGCGCTGACAGGCGTGGATACGGCTTCGGCCCGGACCAAAGCGGAGGCTATTCTGGCGTTCGAAACAGCCCTGGCCCGCTCGCACAAAGCCCCGGCCGACCTGCGCGATCCAGTAGCCAATTACAACAAGCTGGCCGTTGCCGACCTGACCCGGCAGATGCCCAACCTCAACTGGCGCGCGTTTCTGAATACGATGGAGCTAAGCCGGATCGATACAGTACTGGTTGCCCAGCCGGGCTATTACCAGGCGCTGGATAGCATGTTGCCCAAAACCCCTGTCAGCCTGCTCAAAGACCGGCTGGTGTTCGACCTGATCGATAACAATGCCAGTTTGCTGAGCCGTGAGTTTGAGCAGGCCCGGTTCGACTTCAACAACAAGACCCTGTATGGCCAGCCACAAATGCCCGACCGCTGGAAACGCATCGCCAACCGGGTCGACGACGCCCTGGGCGAGGCTCTCGGTCAGCTATGGGTGAAAAAATACTTTACCGCCGAAGCCAAGGAGCGTATGCTGTCGCTGGTCAATAACCTGCAGGTCGTATACCGGGAGCGGATTCAGAAACTCGACTGGATGGCCCCCGAAACCAAAGAGGTAGCCTTGGATAAGCTGGATAAATTCGTGAAGAAAATTGGTTACCCCGACAAATGGAAAGACTACTCCGATGTAGCCGTGAAACGCGACGATTACTTTGGTAACGTACAGCGGGCACGGGAACATTACTATAGAGAAGAGTTTGCGAAAATCAACCAGCCTGTCGACCGGGCCGAGTGGGGCATGACTCCGCCAACGGTGAACGCCTACGCGAACCCGACCAACAACGAAATTGTGTTCCCGGCCGGCATACTCCAGTTTCCATTCTTCGACAAAGACGCCGACGACGCCATCAATTACGGCGGTATCGGTATGGTAATCGGGCATGAGATGACCCACCTCTTCGACGATCAGGGGCGCCAGTACGATGCCAGCGGAAACCTCCGCGACTGGTGGACGAAGCAGGATGCCGAACGCTTCGAAACCAAAACCCAGGCCGTTGTCAATCAGTACAACGCCTATACCGTTCTCGACAACCTGCACCTGAACGGTCGGCTGACGCTGGGCGAAAACCTGGCCGACCTGGGGGGCATTACGCTGGCGTATCAGGCGTTCAAGCTGACCAAACAGGGACAAAGTAACGACAAGATCGATGGGTTCACCCCTGATCAGCGCTTCTTCCTGGGGTTTGCTCAGGTCTGGCGGGTCAAAATCCGTGACGAAGCCGAGCGGGTCGGGATTGCTACCGACCCGCACTCACCCGCCAAATTCCGGGTCAACGGTCCGCTGACCAACTTTGCTCCTTTCTACACGGCCTTTGGGGTTAAACCCGGCCAGAAGCTATACAAACCCGAGGTACAACAGGCCCGGGTGTGGTAGTCGAACGGGTGTCGGGCTGCTTTGTTCTTCGGCCAGAGCCGCCCGACGATACCGACTACGTCCAGTACAGAATGGGTGCGTTGGGGAAGCGCTTCTGCCATTCGGTGTAGAAAAATGCTTTCATGGCGCGCATGTCGTCTGGCCGGTAAACGTACTTTGTGCCCCCAAATTTATTTCGTTTCTGGGCACGGGTGGCTTCGTCCATATCGAGCGAGGTATTGGGATACCATTGAAGTAGCACATCCTTGGAACCGGGGGTGAACCGGTGGCTAATGAACTCTACGTTCATGTCGATCGGGCCGTAGCTGGCGGGCCAGGTAAGCAGCTCCCGCATGCGGTCGAGCAGCGCCGTATAGTGCTGCTGCCAGTCCGGAATGGGCATAATAGGGGCAATGACGAGGCCGATTGGATAGCCACCACCGCCCTGTGCGCGTGGTAACGCCAACTGGCGGATGGCCTGCAGACGGGCCTCGACCGAAGCGGTGCCGCCTTCGATCCGGCGGGCAATGCTATCGGCGTTGAGGCTCACGCGGGCCCGGGTCTGGCCATGGTGGGGCAGATCGATCAGGCGGTCGACCTGGCCGTATTTCGTAACAAACCGCAGCTGACTTTGCTCGCGGGTCCCGAAGTAACGAATACACTCGGCCAGGCTACCGGTCAGGTGTTCAATGCCGAGTACATCGGTGTAGCAGCTCACTTCAAAGGTCGTTGGGCGGTTGTCAGCCAGCCCATCGGCGGAGTTTTGCCAGGTTCGGTTGGGCGGATAAGTGCCTTCGTAAGTGGCGGTATGCGCCAGTAGTTTGGGTAGATTGGCAAAGGCTTTGACCACCGGTGGCCCACTCAGGCTGCCGGCCAGATAGCAATACTGACAGTGGGCGGGGCAGCCTTCGGCCAGGTTCATCTGCCAGTCGGCCGAGGGCGGAATGGGTTGAAACTTAAACGCGCCAGCCGGGGCGTTTACTACGGCCAGGGTGTTTTTGGCGAGTCTGTAGGTTTCCCGTTCGTCGGCTCCCCGCAGACCCGTAATCCGGTTGTTCTGGGCAATGTCGATGGGCAGGCCAAGGGCTGAAATCCGATCGTGCATAGCCTTACCGAATGGTTCTTTGAGCGCGTCGGCGGTAAAAACGACCCGCTTGGGCATCCACAGGCGCGGGTGGCGGGGCTGGGTGGAAAACAGATCGGCCGTCGGTTCTGGCTGGGGTAACTGGATCAAATCAGGCTGCATGCGTTCGTTGAGTAAAGCGGTCAGATTCGGCTTCAGACACTGCTTCATCTGCCTATAGTGCTAACAAATAGATTGACAGTATAGATCATTTTTAGTTAGTTATTTTTCGAATTAAAATATTGATTATTAGGCGGTTGTGATTATTTTTAATCGTGAGCTACACCGCGTTGCGCTAGCAGCGCATAGTGGGTTCGCCTGAAGCACCAATAAATTATGACGCCAGACATCCCAGCTGACCTGGACCGGCTCAGGAGCCGATACCAGGCATTTGCCGATCAGATCAGCCATTATTCAGAAGCAATGTTTCGGGAGAAACCGTCCGGGAAATGGTCTGTTGCGGAGGTGGTTCAGCACCTCTATCTGTCGGCCCGGCCCGTAGCGCGGCTGGTGGCGGGCCCTCGTGAGGTGTTGCTGGCGTGGGGGCTTGCAGAGAAGCCATCGCGGGGTTACGCGCAGCTGGCGGCCGATTACGAAAAGGCGCTTGAATCGGGGGTGAAAGCACCCGATGGTATGGTACCCCGGTTGGCTGATACCCTGATAAGCCGGGCTGAGCTGATGGAACGAATACTGACTATGTATCAGTCGGTGGCGGCTGGCGTATCCGACTGGTCGTCGGCCGATCTAGACCGCTACCAGCTGCCCCACCCCGCCCTGGGCAAGCTGACCGTTCGGGAGATGATCGACTTTATCAGTATCCATACGGAACATCACCAGCGGTTATTACCAGCCGGGTAGCGTTCAAGATGGCTGTAAAAAGCTAGACGACCTGCTTACGGGTAGTGCTGACGGCGTTGGCCGATAAAACAGACGCGGTTGGAATGCGGATGATAAACTCGCTACCCTGGTTAAGCTCACTCTTGACGTCGATATGCCAGTTGTGCGCTTTTACGATCCGTTGTACGTAGCTCAGTCCCAGCCCGAAGCCTTTAACATTGGGCTGCCGACGGTCATGTACCCGGTAGAAGGGCTGGAATATCTGCTGAATGTGCTGGGAGGAAATACCAACGCCCCGGTCGCAGACAGCAATCTGAAGGCTACCCGCGTTCATCTTAGCGTAGAGGGTAATGTCCGGATGACCGTCGCTGTACTTGACTGCGTTATCGAGCAAGTTATGCAATACGTTGGTCAGATGAAGCCGATCGGCCAGCAGGTAAGGGTCTGAACTGGGTAGCGAAAGCTGGAGATAGTCACCATGGCGTTCGGCAATAGTGCGCAGCAGCTGCTGGATCGGGACTGGCTCCAGGTTCAGCAGGAGCGTATTCCGATCGGCGCGCGCCAGCGTCAGCATGGTCTCCACCTGCTGCTGGAGTCGTTCGGTTTCTTCGCGAATGATACGGATGTATTTTTCTGACCGTTCGGGCTGGTTGCGGGCAATGGGCGAATCCAGCACATCGGCCGCCATGCGGATTGCTGTTATGGGCGTCTGAAACTCGTGCACCAGTGAATGCAATACTTCCGTCTGAATAACCGATCGTTGCCGCAGCCGCAACATGCGCCACAGAATATAGCCCATGAACGCCTGGGAAATAAGGGCGAGCGCCAGAAAAGTCAGCCAGCGAAAGGAAGGGGATATCTGAGGAACCGCTACCGGCAGTGACAATAAATTGGTGTAAAGCAGCGAGGCTGTAACAACGGCCAGCAATAATGCAATACCAATAAGAATGATAGTAGAGTAGCGGTTAGGCATATCGCCGTTCAGTTCAGATATATAAGAGTTTGGCGCGTGGATATCGCCTTGAGAGAACAATGGACGAGCGGATGTTTCAAAAGTCACAGTAAAATTACCATTTTTTGTAATTCATAAACAAAAAGCCTGCATTAATGCAGGCTTTTTGTTTATGAATTACAAAAAATGGTGAAATCAAGCCGTCTCGGCGGGTGACTCCGTAGTAGTATCTGCTTTGGGTGTAGTCGTCTTGGCGGCTGTGCTGCGCGATGTGGCTGCTTTGGCGGGAGACGTCCGGGGGCGGGGTGGCGGGGTGATGGTGGGTGGCGTGCTGATGCTGATCGGCTCTGATCGGGGCGCTTCGCTGGCCTTCTGGCTGGCCGTGCGTTTGGCGTTCTTTTCAGCTTTAGCCGCGTTTTTGGTGGCTTTAGCGGCCTCTTTCTTGGCTTTTTTATCAGTAGCTTTGGCTGGCTTTGCTTTTTTCTTTTCAGCCTTGTCCATCAGTTTGGCCAGCTTCTTGGCTAGTTTCTCGGCCGACTTCTCGATGGACTTTTTCATCTTCTTGGTAGCCTCACCAGCCTCGCCCAGTTTGGTCTCAATCGAACTGACGATGTCAGCTGTCAGTGATTTCTGTTTTGTTTTTGTGATTTTGTTTGCCATTGTATGAAAGAAAAAAATCTACAAATAAATACGAAATTTCCCTGACAATCAAAAGTCCAATGTTAAGTTTTTGTTACATTTTGTTGATGAAATCCCAGCAAACCACCCCAGCTGTAACAGCTACATTGAGCGAATGTTTGGTGCCAAACTGTGGTATTTCCAGCGTCAGGTCGGCCTGCTGAATAATCAGCTCATTTACGCCACTGACTTCGTTGCCTAGCACAAAAACGTAACCCTGTCCCTGAATCGGCTGAAAGTCAGAGAGCATAGTGCTGCCTTCGGCCTGTTCGACGGCGGCTATTAGCCAGCCCGTTGACCGGAGTTGCCTGACCAGTGCAACCGCATCGGCAACGTGCTCCCAGACGACGGATTCCGTGGCGCCGAGGGCCGTTTTCGTGATGTCGCGGTGAGGAGGCTGTCCCGTAATGCCGCACAGATACAGCTTTTCGGCCCGAAATGCATCGGCCGTCCGGAACACGGAACCTACGTTATTGAGGCTGCGTACGTCGTCGAGAAGCAGGCAGTAAGGGAATTTAGGCGTTTGACGGAAAGCGTCGACCGACAGGCGGTTCAGTTCCTGGAGAGCGAGTTTGCGAGGGGGCATGTAATCTGCACGATGGTTCAGCGCAAAAGTAAGGGCTGTCATCGGTAAGAAATACAGGTCTGGCCGACTCGCAAACAGGCCAGGAGAGGAGATAGTATATATAAACTAACGGATTGAAACCTGCATAAGCTGGCGGCCTAACTCACGGATCGACCGCTCAAGCCGGGTGGCCTGGTCAGGGCAGGGAAACGAAGCACCTGTCATAAAACTGCCGAGCAGGTCTATGTCCAGACCAGTTTCGTCGGCAATATGATTTGCTTTCAGCTGTTTGATCAGCTCCCATACGGCGGTGGTATCGTAAACCGGGTTGAAATGCATCGCTTCAATCGCTTTACGATAACTGATGTCGTACTGGTCGACCTGTGACAGTAACAACGAGCGGAGCGTATCACTGACGCAGTCTACGGAGCACCCCTGCGTAGCAATTAATAAACCCGGCAGCTCGATCCGACCCCATAACATATTGTCCTGTTTCTCCAGAACAACGCGGGCCGTATGGGTGGTTAGCAGAAACGATAGCCAGCTTTCATGGCGCTTTTTTTGGCGTGCACTGCGCAGTATGGCGTTGAAAGTACCGACTGGTACCTGTTCTGAGTTCCCGAATGGAACCATTAAAGAAGAAGAACCCGATTTGTGGCCGTACATAAACAAGGTGTGTGCATGCTGCGAATTGCTTGTTTGCCAGCCCTCTTCAAGTAGTAATTTAGTGAGTATAGTTAACTTCATATGATATAAGTTGCAGTGGTGATACCGCGGTGAAATTAAGTAATTCTATCGATTTAAAAACATTAAACTATTACTCCGAAAACTTTTTTCACAAAACTCATTTCCTTATAATAAGTTATAATTTTTTTGCTATTTGTGTAACTATAAGTTAGTATTGAGGTAAATTGTTTAAAAGTGGTAACCCATATAAACAAGTATATTTGTTACTAATAATTAAAAATTGAACATTATCAGTGTATGATACTTTAAATAAGTTTCCTATTTTATTGATAGCATTACTAGATATTGTAGAGTAGATTTGAGTACCCTTAGCGTGGGCTTTAGCGATTATTGGAAGTAACTTATGAGTCTTTGGCAAATAATTCGCCAGGCAATGACAACCCGATCTTCTCAGGGAGCATCGACGGAAGAGCCTTGTTTCTGGCGGGTTGACATGCACTCACACCTAATCCCCGGCATTGACGATGGGGTGAAATCACCCGAAGAGGCCCTGACCTGCCTGAAACAACTGGCCGACTGGGGCATACAAACCGTCATTACAACTCCGCACGTCAGTAGAGACTGGTACCCAAACAGTTCTGCCGATATCAGAGCCGGTCAGGCGGTCTTACAGTCCCTGATCGACGAGCATAGCCTACCTATACAAGTAGCCGTGGCGGCTGAATACATGCTCGATGAATTCTTTGGCGATATGCTGGAGGCCGACGACCTGCTTGCGTTTGGGACCGCCCGCTATCTGCTGGTGGAACTGGGCTGGGCAGCGCCCCCCCGTCAGTTGGAAGACCTTATTTTTCGAATGCAGACGCGTGGGTATACGCCTGTACTGGCTCACCCTGAACGATATACGTACTACAATGACGATCTGCCCAGCCTGGCCAGACTTCGACAAATCGGGTGTTTGTTTCAGCTAAACTGGGGTTCTTTTACCGGGCGCTACCGGGAACGCGCGCAGGCCCAGGCCCGGCTCTTGCTGAAAAATGAATGGGTTGATTTTATCAGTAGCGATTTGCACCGGCCTGCCGATCTGAAAAGTCTTGCCATGTTCTTTCCCATGAATGAATATGAACAACTCCGGAAACAATCTTTACTAAATCTGTCATTGCTGGATTAACAATGGTATTGTAAGTTTACATAAATAGGATATTGCAAATAAATTATCAGGGACTTTGCTTTTTTGTTAACAATACTGCTAAATTTCCAACCCTCTATTCATTGATACGACGGGCTGACAGGCATTGTTTTATGCCCTGCTATCGTCACCTGGTATTCGCTGTCACGATCTGATTTCTGCTCTGCAGCCTGGTCTGCACCATTCTGAGCTATTCTTTAGCAGTCGTGTAAGGGAATATACGGGTTGCAGTATGCATCTTTTGGGGCTCGGGGCAAAAGTTGATGTAGGAAACGTATGTCTGTAGTTGAAAATACATCTGTCGTAGCGGCATCGGTAGCTTCCCGTTTTCGGCCGGGCTGGACCCTGCTGCTCCTGTCTGGCCTGTGTCTCGTGTTAAGCAGCCATCTGGGGTACATGCCACTCGACACGGGCGACGAAGCCCGACGGGCATTGGTATCGCTCGAGATGATACTGTCTGGCGACTACATAACCCCAACCCTGCACGGCGAGCGGTATTTCAACAAACCACCGCTGTACAACTGGATTATCATTGGCTCCTATCAATTGTTTGGTTCGTACTCAACCTACGCGCTTCGTTTTCCGATGCTGGTATCGCTGTTGCTGCTGGGGGTAACGTTATTCGTTATCGTGCGCCGGTATACCAGCAGCACCATAGCGCTGGCTGCGGCCCTGATGACGCTGACCAACGGTCGGGTACTGCTCTACGACTCCATGCTGGGGCTGATCGAGATTACATTTGCCTGGGTGACCTACGCAGCCATGATGCTGGTGTACCACTTTGACCGGAAAAGAAACTACTGGTGGCTCTATGCTACTACCTATGCGCTTACGGCCGTTGGGTTCCTGCTGAAAGGACTGCCTCCCATTGCTTTCCAGGGGCTCACCCTGGCTGGCTGGTTTCTGTATACCCGGCGCTGGCGCCTGCTGTTCCATCCGGCTCATGCAGCCGGTTTGTTCATCTTTGTGCTGATCACGGGTAGCTATTACCTGGCCTATTTCAGCCGAAATGCCATTCCGTTCAGCGATGTTGCCAGCGTCATCCTGAGCGAAAGTGCCAAACGAACCGGTCTGACGTTTGGCCTGGGCGCTACTCTGCTGCACCTTGTTTCCTTTCCGTTCGAGCTGATTTACCATTTCGTTCCGTATACCTTACTGGTGGTGCTGTTGTTTCGGCGGCATATACTGACGTTACTCAAGGCCAATTCATTCATTGCCTTTAATGGGCTGACCTTCTCGCTCACTGTACTCATCTACTGGTTATCTCCGCAGGTATACGGTCGGTACCTGATCGGGCTGGTGCCGCTGCTGTTTACGGTACTGGCCTACCTCTATTATGAGCACTCGGTACCGACAGAGCCCCGGCGGTGGTGGGTAGAGCGGATCTGGCTGGCTACGGCACTGCTTGTAGCCGTGGGCTGCTGGGTCACCCTGTTCTACCCAACCACGAAAACCATTCCGGGGGTTGTCTGGAAAACCGCCCTTGTTTCGGGCTTGCTCCTGGTGCTGGCCTGGCAGCTTTATCAGCCTTCCATAAACCGACTGGGGCTCATGGTGGCGGTAGTGGTGGTGGTCCGGCTGGGTTTCAACTGGCTGGTATTGCCGGGGCGGGTTGAGAAGCGGCAGTTTTACAGAGACTCCGCCACCCAGGCCGCTCAGCTGACGCTGGGGCGCCCGCTATACGGGTACAAAGCAACGGTCGGTGCCGATAATGCCACGGATGTCAGCACATTCCACATAACCGCGGCCCGGGGCAGTATCCTGCGCAGAACCAGTAAGAAATACAGCAAGGCACTCTATATCGCCGACTCGGCCAGTCTGGTCAACGAGCGTTACCGGACCTTGGGAGAACTAACCCTGTTTGACCGGCATCCGGCCTTCATCGTACAATTCAACTGATGCTGATCACCGGCAAGCCCCGATCCGTATGCTGAGCAGGCCCAATACGTTATCAACGCGGCCCAGAATCCGGCCGCTGGTCAGTCTGAAAGGGCTGGTGTCGATGTGCGCGCTGACCGTTGTGGTATATCAGCTGGCACACAACCGCCGGTTCTACAGTGCGCTCGACGTCGAACTGGTGCGGCTGCTGGCTGCGGGAGGGCTGATGGCGGTATCTAAATGGTTCTCGGCGGAGCGCTACCGGCTGCTGGTCAGAGAGGCCGGGGTTCGTATGGCATCGGCGGATCTGATCCGGCTCTACTGGCAGGGCATGTTCTACAACCAGTTTCTGCCGGGTAGCGTGGGGGGCGACGGCTTTAAGGTCTGGCAACTGCACCGGCATGGTGGCGGTAGCCTCCGAAAACTGACCACACTGACGCTGCTTGACCGGATCATTGGCCTGGTTCCGCTGGTGGCGCTGCTGCTGATCGCGGCCTGGGCCCGACTCCCTCAGCTCGGTATCTCGGGGGGGCTCTGCCTATTGCTGGTACTGGCCATGTACGCCGTTTTTATCGGTGGGTTGCGCTGGTTCATGGGCTGGACAGTCCGCCAGCAGCTGCTGCTACATCTCTATTCGGTCGGGGTTCAGCTGACGCAGTGCCTGATGACGGTCTATATCGTCTGGTCGCTGGGGTACACCGACGATCTGGGCTCTTACCTGTTTCTGTTTCTGGCTTCGTCACTGGGTACGGCTCTCCCCATTACGGTTGGTGGTATCGGCATTCGGGAAATCGTTTTTTCGGCGGGGGCCAGCTATGTAGGCATACCCGCCGAGCAGGCCATGCTTATAGGATTCATCGTCTACGGCCTTTCGCTGCTGGTAGCTACACCGGGCGGCTTTTTTAAGAGTTGACAAAACACTGCCAATCAGGCTTAACAGGGGTGAAATTTGACAAAATTTTAGTTGATACAGATATATATAGTTACTGATAATTATATTTGAGAAACCTTTGGGTAATAGAAACTTATAAAAATCTATTTTCTATTACTATTAGGGGAAATATATATATTCCTCGTATGATAACAGGGCTACGAGTTCTCAAACTGTTAATTAGTGTAGCTGCAGTAAGTCAAGTATGGGCGCAAACGACCGACTCGCTGGCGGTAGCATCAAGACACTCGGCTACGTACGGGGTCGAGGTAGCGGGGCTGGCAGCATCGGCCACTCGAACACCGTTCTGGCTGCGCGCTAATCAGTTTGGCATTGTTCCCGTCAGTAGCCCGGCCGGCCTGGCCATTCTCCAGACAACGGGCCGCTACGGCCTGAGCACTGCCCATCCGAATCGGCAGCTTTCGTACGGGGTTGAAGTCGTAGGAAACGCGGCTCCTCAGTCGCGGGTGCTGATTCCTCAGGCGTATGTATCGCTCGATATGGGCCGTTTCAGTTTGTGGGGCGGTCGCAAAAAAGAAATCATCGGCCTGGGCGACTCAACCCTGACATCTGGTTTTTACGCCTGGTCAGGAAACGCACTGCCCATCACTAAAGTACAGATTGGCACCCGCGGATTCGCTCCGCTGGGCTTTACCCGGGGGCTGGTATCCGTCAACGCCTTTTTTGCACACGGGTGGTTTGCCAATACCGACTCCATCCAGGGCTCGTTTCTGCACCAGAAGGCGGTATATGTCCGGATCGGCCGCCCCAACAACCGGTTTCGTTTCACCGGTGGTGTGCTGCATAATGCCCAGTGGGGAGGCCGCTCGGCAACCCTGCCCAAAACACTCGCTATCAACGGGCAGCTCCCCAGCTCGTTTCAGGATTACCTCTATGTCCTGACCGCCCGGGAAGGAGGGGAGTCCGATTCGCCCAATCTGACCGATTTCGATCGCCTGAACCGGGTGGGTAACCATTTGGGCTCCATTGATTTTGCGCTGGAGACAACCGTAGCGCGCTGGCAGCTCATGGGCTATTATCAACATCCCTTCGAGGATAAATCGGGGGTGGTGTTCGTCAACATGCCCGACGGTCTGTACGGCCTGCGGCTGAAACGGCAACCGGGCACCGGCTTCGGGGTCGACAACCTGCTGATCGAGTACCTGACCACCCTCAGCCAGAGCGGATCGATTACCGGCACCGTACGCTACGACGGGAAAGACGATTACTTCAACAACTACCAGTACCGCGACGGCTGGGTACAGGATCGGAACGTAATCGGGACCCCGTTTTTCGCGCAGCTCCGTGACGTCCGGACCGATGTGCCGTTTGCCGTTAAAAACAATGTACTGGCTATTGCCAGCAATCGGGTCGAGCTGATCCATCTGGGACTGGCCGGATCGGCCGGCGAACGAACCCGCTGGCAGCTGAAACTATCGGCCAGCCAGCATTACGGCGCCCCCCGGCGGGTATTCAGTCGGGCCGTACCGCAGTTTTCCGGTTTGGCTTCGGTTAACTGGCCACTCAACTGGCTGGGCGGGTCTGAACTCCGGACGGCCGTTGCTCTCGACCAGGGCGAGCTATACACCAATTCGCTGGGCGGCTGGATCAGCCTACGCAAGACCTGGACAACCAACCGACCCTGACCCTCATCCGTAGTTACCACTATCCTGACCCGCTTTATTGCTACTAATCCGATCGAAGCACTTTACATACATACTCAGTCCTGACGATACCGCTTATATAGATACAACCTATGCCATTACAAACATCTGAACCGTCAACACCCTCTCTGCCCGTTAGGCGTACGCGGGTGATCAGCCTGAATGTTTCTTTGGGCGATTATGCCCACTTGCAGGACTGGGTTATAGAAGCCGCCCGCCAGCGGGCATCGAAGTCCGTCTGTTTTGCCAATGTACACATGGTTGTAGAGGCCCGTCGTAACGCTGCTATTGCCCAGGCCGTAAACAGCGCCGACTGGGTAGCGCCCGACGGAGTGCCTTTACTGTGGGCCATGCGTGGTTTGTACGGCCTTCGACAGGAGCGTATTGCGGGCATGGATGCCATCAGCAGCTTATTGCAGAAAGCAGCCGAGGCCGGTATTTCGGTTTTTTTCTACGGCTCTACGCCCGACGTGCTGGACGAAATTCGCCGGATCTGTGCCCGGGAGTTCCCGAAGCTGCAGATAGCCGGTATGGTATCACCGCCGTTCCGGCCCATGACCCCCGCCGAAGAAACCGGCGTTGTCGATCAGATCACCGCGTCGGGTGCCGGGCTGGTTTTCGTTGCGCTCGGATGCCCCAAGCAGGAACTCTGGATGGCCCGGATGCGGGGGCGTATCCCGGCCGTATTACTCGGTATTGGCGGAGCATTGCCGGTGCTGGCCGGCCAGCAGACACGCGCCCCCCGCTGGATGCAGAAAATCGGTACCGAGTGGTTATTCCGCCTGATGCAGGAGCCCCGCCGGTTGTTCAAACGCTATACGGTTACCAACTCCCTGTACATCTACTATTTCGTCCGTCAGTTTCTTAACCAGCAGCTATCGTATGACAAAGTTCGGAACTAACGGAGCCGGACTGGCTCCCATTGCGCTGTTCGCCTACAAGCGCCCCGATGAAGTACGTCAGGTACTGGAAGCTTTGCAGGCCAACCATCTGGCTGCGGACAGTGAACTGTATATATTCTCCGATGGGCCCCGTAGCCCGGCCGATGCCGACAAGGTAGAAGCCGTACGGGCTGTGCTGGATACCGCAACGGGATTTCGGGCCGTTCATCGTCAGTATGCCGAGACTAACAACGGATTGGCTAAGTCGATCATCACCAACGTAACGGCTCTGCTGGGAAAGTACCGGAGTGTTATCGTGCTGGAAGACGACCTGCTGACCAGTCCTAATTTCCTCGACTATATGAATCAGTGCCTGCAACGGTACAAGGGTAACCAACGGGTATTTTCAATTACGGGTTACTCATTCCCCATCGACCGGCCAATCAGCTACCTGGCCGACGCTTACGCTTTTCCGCGTACGGGTTCGTGGGGCTGGGCAACCTGGTCTGACCGCTGGCAACAGGCCGATTGGGCGGTGTCTGATTACGCAGCCTTCCGGGCCGATCCGGTTCGGCAACAACAGTTCAACCAAGGAGGAAGCGACCGGGTGCGCATGCTTCGGCGGCAGCAGGAAGGCGAGATCAACTCCTGGGCAATCCGGTGGTGTTACAGCCAGTTCAAAGCGGGCGGATTTACCATTTACCCGACCGAGTCGAAGATTCAGAACATCGGCTTCTCTACTGAGTCGACCAACACCAACGTATTTAACCGTTACCGGACCCGGCTCGATACGGGCGCTCAGCGAACGTTCATGCTGCCGGATAACATCGAGCCCACGCCCTACTATACCCGCCAGATTCAGCATCAGTTCAGTTTACGAGTCCGGCTGTTTAACCGACTGAAAACCTATGCCGGTTTACGCAATTAATCGTTCCGTAGGTATACCCGTACATGATTCATAGTCGTATAGCTTATGCGTATTCTGTTTATTCATAATTACTATCAGCAGCGAGGGGGAGAGGATATCATATTCGAGCAGGAGGTGGCCATGCTACGGGAAGCCGGTTCGATCGTCGAAACGGTTGAATTTACGAACGATGGTTTCGATGGTTCGCTACTGGGGACGGTTACAGGGGCGGCTCTGTCGTTATATAGCAGTCAGTCGGCCAGGCGGGTCGAGCAGGCCATAGACCGGTTCAAACCTGATGTCGTTCATATTCATAATTTATTCTACACGGCAACGCCTTCTGTCATTCAGGCCGTTAAACGTCGGAATATTCCTGTCGTGATGACACTTCATAACTACCGGCTGGTATGCGCCAGCGGTATGTTGATGCGCGAAGGTGAAGTACCCTGTGAGCGTTGCCTGACCAAGACAATTCCTCTTGACGGTATTCGGTTTGGCTGTTTCCGCGACTCGCGCCTTCAGTCTACGCAACTAACGGCTATTACCAGCCTGCATAAACTAACGGGAGTCTGGCGTATGGTAGATCGGTTCATTGTGCTGACCGAGTTTGCCCGTGCCAAAATGTTGCAGTCTTCGCTGGGGCTCAGACCGGATCAGGTCGTTGTAAAGCCAAATGCGGTACCTGATCTGGGGTACGCCGATCCCGCCCAGCGCGAAGATTACTTTCTGTACATCGGCCGGCTCTCACCCGAAAAAGGTATTCACACCTTGTTGGCAGCTTTCGGAGCGACTTCACAACGGTTGAAAATACTGGGCGACGGTCCTTTAAAAGCCGACGTGGAGAAAGCCGTTCAACAGCATCAAACTATCCAGTTCCTTGGCCATCAGCCACGGGCCGCCGTTGTCGAGCAACTAAAGAAGTGCAGGGCATTGGTTGTGCCCTCTATATGGTATGAAGGGCTACCTACGGTAATTCTGGAAGCGTTTGCGACAGGCACTCCTATTATTTATGCTGATCAGGCAAATCTCCGTTCAATTGTGGGAGACTACGGAACCCGCTTCTTGCCTGGCGATGCTGCTAGTTTGAGGCAGGTCATTCATGAGGTTTCATCAGGCAAGTTGTCTGATAATACAGCTCAGGCCATACGCGGGCAATATGAAACGCAGTATACATCAGCAGAAATAGCGCATAAGCAGCTTTTTATCTACAAAAATGTAAGCCCTGCCAAAATGGCGAACGAGTACGTAATATAGCAATACCTACGGAGATAACACCGTCTGCTGAGCCCCGACGCCCACTGCGTCGGGGCTCGTTTGCGTTTATGCCGAGTAGAGACTTGAAAAGGCCTGATGATCATCTGTAGAGATAGGAGCATAAATGAATAAGGTACTTAGGCACGACAGGATTTGCGACTGAATTCATGACTGAGTAACAAAAAGTAAAAGCGCACAGGTCACAAAATTTTTAACGGTTATAAAAGTCAGCATTAACCATTTTAATCATCATTTAAGCAGGATAACGGCCTTGATTAATGGCGAGCGGTGTGGATTTTAATCTACACTAGTGTAGAAATTAGTCCTTAGTTATGCCTATTGCGTAATAGAGTTAATAAAATACTGTTTTTGGTAAATAGTGAGTTATAATATGGAAGTCATGGTACTCTGTAAGCTTATGATTTTAATCATCAAATTTTAAGTTCACTTTAATTCGCTGATATGTCTTAATTCCAGCTTAATCCGGTATTAACAAGTTTATAACTTGACCTTAAGTGTATGTTAATCAGGCTTTAAGGTTGATTTTATGTCGGTACATCAATTTTGTCTCAACGAAAACGGACAAAAAAGACGTACCAAATGACACAAGTTTCTACCTCCGCCACCAAGCTCTACACATTCTTGATCTCTCTGATTATCACCGGTTTGATGACCGCATGCAGCCAGCAGGTTGATACGGTAGCTCCTGCAAGTGTGAATGAGGAAATGATTGCGTCTGCTCGTTTGAACGCTGCTGTATCAGATAGCTTGGCTACTCTTAAATCAGCCGCTTCGTTCCCAATTGGAAGTCTTCATAGCTCTGCTATGTTAAAAGGTGATGAGAAAGTGCAAAAGATTATTGCGAATGAATTCAATTCCCTGACGGTAGGAATGTTTATGAATGTTCAATGGCAAAAAGGTAAATTCTTATACAACGTGATGGATAGCCGAGTATTAGGAGCTGAAAAGTACGGTGCACGGCTGCATGGCCACTGCCTAGTTTATCACGAGGCTGCTCCAGAATGGCTGACGCAGTTCAAAGGAAGTACTGAAGAGTTTGAGAAAGAGGTTAAAATTCACGTACAAACTATAGTAGGCCGCTACAAGGGGCGTGTCCACAGCTGGGACGTAATCAATGAGATATTTGAACGTCAAAATGGAAAGATGAAGCAAACATCGTTTCGTAAGCTTTACAACAGTGATGAAGCTTACATGGAATTTGTAAAAAAATGTTTTATCTGGGCGCATGAAGCAGATCCAAGCGCAAAGCTATTTTATAATGACAATGCTTATGGACAGTTTGAGCCGATGTTACCAGCCGTTCTAAAAATGGTGAATGAATTCAGAAAAAGCGGTGTTCCAATCCACGGTTTAGGTAGTCAAATGCATATCAACGTGAATACTACTGACGAAAGCATTCGTAAATCATTACAGGTATTAGCTTCTACTGGCTTGCTCGTTCACGTATCGGAACTCGATATTGCTATTAATCCTAATCGCAGTAATCAGCTTGTTATTTCAGATAAGCTCTTGAAAAGTCAAGCCCTCAAATTTCAAACTGTTGCCAATGCATATAAACAGTATGTACCAACTAGCCAGCAGCATGGAATAACTGTGTGGGGCCTAACTGATACAGAAAGTGATCAAGTTAAAGATAATGGTCCTATCGAAATGCCGCTTTTGTTTACCAGCAAACTTGAGAAAAAACAAAGTTATTTTGGAATGCTAAGTGGGCTTAAAAATTAACATTTTCGTAGATATAATTGAAAAGCCTGAATGACACATTTGAGTCATTCAGGCTTTTCAATTATATCTACGAAAAGAAAGGGTCGTAAAGATATTATTAAATTATCGCTTACTAAATTTCTTAGCCCAAATAATTTTTAATAAATTATTAAACGCAGATAATCCTTCAATATTAAGTGAAAAAATGAATGGGATGTGAGTGCTTATGGATAACTTTGTTAATTTGTCTACAGTCATATTTAAGACTAGTGGTAGGCTGGTTTTAAGGAATGGAATACCATGATGACCTGTTCTGAATTTTATTTTATTCAGGGGAATAGATTTTATGTGAAGCAATTGATTCGAGTCCCAACTACTTTTTGTAGAGCAGAAATAAAAAATATTTTCTGGTTTCCTTATGTAAGGTTTAATAGAATAATATTTAGTTATATCAGGGTTTTTTCTTTCTCTAAATATTATTGGATCTATTGCTTCGGAAGACGATGAAAGTAGACTATGCAACTCAAATTGGCCATTAAATGAATAAATTTTTTCTGCTTTTAGCAACGATCCAAACAGTACGGCTGCATAGCCACCTGCGGAGCTACCAACTGTTATGACTGAATACCCTTGAGTTTCCTTCTTTAGAAAATTTGCAAGTTTATCTATGGAATTTAAAGTAGAATTAATGCCTCCCAAGTACCACTGTTTTTTGATGTCTCTAATAAAGATATGTTTTGCAGAATTGTTAATTCTGGTCTCGTACCACTCGTATCTATTTTTATCAACAATTCGTTTTTTAAAGACCTCTTCTGTGTTAGGGTAATATATATTATTGCTAGAGAAGTATATAACGCATTGTTTTATATCTAAGTTATTTTGGTTATTATATTCAATCAATATATTGTCTTGCTGCTCAAAAACTGTTTTCACAATTTCAGAGTCTGTCTGAAAAACAAAGGCGGCCTGATCTATTGTTTCCATAATTGTGGTCTAAACGCTCTTAGGTGAATTGATAAAAAATGTTTTAGAGCATTAAGAACTCCATAGTGACGATTCTCGAATATAAACTGATAATATGGATGTGCATATCCAAGTGGGCTGTAAAGATGTTTAAACCGTGTAATGAATGGTGTTTGTGGTAAGCACCATTTAGGTAAAGACTGATTTTTCTCGCAAAAGCCTATAAATTCTGGGGCAATGTAGCTTTCTACACCCTTCTTTTTTGCTCGTAATGCATAGTCAAAATCTCCTATCGCATGCGGAAAAATAGGATCTATAGTTCCAACTAATTTATAAACGTATATAGGGATTAAGACACAGTTGCCATTGAATTCATTACATTGTTGTGGATAACCGTTTGGCGTAAGTAACCTAGAGTTTTTTTGTAATCCTCCATAGGTCACTTTGTTGTTTGATGAACACATAGATCCACATATAATTGAATCAGGTAACGCATTTGAAGTAATTATTAATTGCTCTAATGCTGTATTGAAAAGTGTTACATCGTCATTCAACCATAAGAAATATTCGTATGTATCGGCTTTCAAGGCTGTGCTCCAGGCAAGATGCATGCCTCTATTCCAATAGAGATCACCATTACCTTTAATGATTCTAACAGAGGGAAAGGTAGACATAACTTTTTCTGCTGTTCCGTCTGTACTACCGTCATCTACCAAAAAGATATTAATTTGATGTTCCGTTGGTATGCTACAATTGAACAAAGCGTGCAAGCACGCTATTGTTTTTTCTCTTCGATTATGAGATGTTATTAGAACGGCTATTTTCTTCATCAGTTTATTAATTTGATGCTTGTAGTTGGGGTTTGAACACTATCTTTCTCTTGCGACTGTCGAATAATCCGCCTAACCAGTAGCGAAACTCGGCGTCATTCATCTCCCTGAATGATTTGGAAAAGCACATACCAATCATTATCCAAAGAAAAAAATAAGATAAGTCAAATTGACTAAAATCTTCTACCCACGCATACACCCATCGAAAAGCAACATATAACCCAATAATTCGTATGAGATTGTTATTTGACTTATTTATAGCTAAATATGAAGCTCGATAAAAAATAAGAAAATATAATACTACACCGATAGCCCCTGTCCAAGTGAATATGTTTAGAATTGAGACTTCATTACTGAAGCGCTCTTTTTTTCCTGT
This sequence comes from Spirosoma lacussanchae, assembly GCF_005870035.1. Classification (GTDB taxonomy): domain Bacteria; phylum Bacteroidota; class Bacteroidia; order Cytophagales; family Spirosomataceae; genus Spirosoma; species Spirosoma lacussanchae. The sequence continues at coordinate 1,202,114 of NZ_SWJG01000001.1, forward strand.
CTTAAGTTCCTCAAAAGCATAATAGCCAAACAACTCGGATTCATTACCACGTGCTGGAGTCCTTCCCATTACAGCATATCCGTGCTTTAAAGCAGAATTTATGACTTCAATATAAATTGCACTGCGTGTATCTGCGATTAAATTTTCTTCTTTAGACTCCTCTTTTGTGTTTACAATTGTTGTAAAATCTCCAGAAATGTATTCATCCATTCGGAAAATATTGAATTTTCCAGTTACTGCTAAAGAGAAAAAAAACAAGGGGCTGGTAATCAATGCTATTCTGATAATTTCAAGTGTTTTTGCTTTTGTCAGAAATTTGGAGTATAATAGAAGACTTAGCATTAAAGGAATTGTAAACTTAATAATATTACTTCGTGCGCTCAAATCTCCTAGTAAAACAAACAAAGAGAATAGTAGAAGAATTGTCTTCCACTTAAAGTTGATGAATGGGAAAAATAATAGTAGAAAACTTACAGGAACTAAATACCTGCCAATACCATCCCCTTGTAGAAATGGCAAAAATACAAAGAATGCTGGTAAGGCGTATTTTAGCCATGTTGATGTTATTCGCTGTATCATGTAAGGGTGTGTTGATATATTAATAGTAAGTGGCAGCAATAAGACCATTCCTGTTGCTACTAAATTTTTCCATTCCCAATAATTATCCGCCACAAAAATACCCCGTATTATGCAAATAATATTCCAGAATAAAAACCAATAAATCACTTTTATGATAGGTTTATTATCTGGATCAAAATAAATTTTTTTCGATCTGTACAATCCGAACAAGATACATGAATATATTGCCCACCATATATAAGTATTTCCAATAGGCAAGTCAGACCACTGATTTATTGATGAAACCGTGATGAATAAAACAAGTACGGGTAAATATTTTCTCAGTTTGTTGCTCATATCTTAATAAATTGAGAGTTGTATATTATTGTTCACATGAACAGCCTTAACGAACTTAGCTGGATTTCCAGCCCATATTTCGTTGTCGGGTACGCTTTTTGTGACCAAAGAACAGGCACCTATGACAGAATTTTCTCCAATAGTAACGCCTTTTAGTATTGTAGAGTTAGCCCCAATGAAAGCATTATCTTTTATAACTACTGCCGAGTTAGCTTTCTGGGCCCGATCCATTTTAGGATTTTTTCGAATGTTTGGATCAATGGAATGAAAGTCAGTGTCATAAATGCATGTCCCGCCCCCAATTTTTACATAATCTCCAATAATGATTTGTTTATGACAAACTATAGCTGTTTGGCTTATACCTACATTATTTCCTATAATTAACTGAGCATTTTTATTGACGAAAAATATACAACGTTGAGAACGACCAATTGGATTTCCAGCTAAAGTATTATTCATCTTTAGATTTCTGCCAATTTTAAACTCTCCTCCTATAGTAACAGATACAAATGGTATGCCTATAGTAGAATAATCCTTGTGTTCTACGTTCTGTCCGTAGAATATTATATTGCATGTCGCTTTGCTTAGAAATTTATTCAAAACGGCTAACATGTTTCGAGTGGCTTTATATACTCTTGAAAAGATATATTGAATCATGACCAAGACTATTTACTGAATGTTACTTCTTCATTACACAATTGTTGCAGCGTATTTTGCATAGAATAGACATCTTCGGGACTATATTCCCACCATTTAGTATTTAATAATGAAAGGCGAGTTTCTTCAGAGAATCTATACTTAATTATTTTAGCTGGTACTCCAGCAACTATAGCGTATGGGGGAATATCTTTTGTAACAATTGCTCCCGCAGCTACAACTGCTCCATGCCCAATGGTTACCCCGTCCATAATCATAGCTTTACTTCCAATCCATACATCGCTCCCAATTAAAATAGGTGAGTATTCGCTGAATTCTGGTTCTTTATTGACTAGCTTAATACCAAGAGTATTTTTTTGTTTGTAAAACACTGTTGATGTCGAAAACATGTGTAAAGGATGAGCACCGAGCCCTATTGTGACATCATGTGAAATAGAGCAGTAACTACCTATCTCAGCATGCTGAATGAAAGTATTTTTATTTACATATGTGTAGGAACCAATATGCGTGTGATTTATCGTGCACCCGGTTAAAATATGACAATTTGGGCTGATGGTTGTATCATTTGAAAGACAACAGTCTCTATCAATAACCACACGATCAAATTTTCGTTTATTTTGAATATCGCGTGATTTAGTATTGGCTAGATCTAGTAAACCCTTTACCAAACCAATGGGCATCCATAGTATGCGTTTCAGTAGATTTTTCATAGTATCACCAATAACAGGCTTCCTCAACAACAGAAGCATTTTTTGGTTTTTCTTTTTGCCCTGGCCTTACCCAATTCTCATTAAACAAGTTATTGTATGGCCAGACGATGAACTGTTCCCAGCGCTTCCCTTTAATACCAAACAGTAACTGGGTTGCACCAGCCAAATGGACTGCCTTTTTGCCCATCCGCTTTACATGAGCAGCCAGTGGTAAGCCGTAGGCTCCACAGCCTATGATACAGATGTCGTAATCTGTAGTATCGATTTCACCTTTCATCCAGTCCAAAGCCTCGAACCAATCGTCAAATGCTGTTTGTTCGCCAGCTACGCTTTGTACCGCCTTTATTGTTTTCAGTTCAAAAGCTGGTAATAGGTTGTTATCGAAGAGTAACTGACGCTTCTGGTACTGCTGCTCAATAGTTTCGGCAAAGGGGTGTACAACCAGTACTTTTTTACCCGCTAAAGCCCTGGTCCAGGGATTGGTGCTGAAAAAAGGCTCCAGATCTTCCAGCACCACCTGCTTTGCGGAATTCAATTCGTTCCTGAACAGAGTTTCTTCCTGTAGCCAGGAGCCAAGGATATCGATCTGCTTAATATCAGTTAGCATCAGTCGGCAGAATCGTTCAACCATGTCGGGCCGGGGAGGGTAGAAGCCACTCCACTGTTGCATCTGGTTGAGTGTTGCTGGTTGCCACCACCAGGGCAGTGATTTGCCTTTTATGAAATCCAGCCAGTTAGTATTGTGCTGTTTAACTCCTACATAGTTTGTCAAGCAGAGCATTTCAGTTGAGCCGAACCGGGCAATCATGCAGGGTTTGCTATCACTCAAGGCATCATAGATCAGTTCATTCGCATATTCTTTGTTGGAAAACATTTTCCAGTTTCGGCCAGTAACCATCTTGCCTGGCTTAATGGAGGTATACAGCTTACGTAAGCCTTTCAGAATGTTTGCTGAGAATTCATTCATGACTTGGTTGCTAATAAGTTTACGTCAAATGCTCCGTTTTCTTCGGCAAGTATCCAGTCACTGGTCTGCGGGTATCCATGCCAGAAATTGCGTGGGCAAACCTTAACACCTTTATTTAACAGAGCGGGTTTATATGAAAAAGAACTTTTGCTTGTGATAAGCAGGTCGGCATATACCATGTGCAGAAAAGATTCCTGTGCACCCATGTGCAGACAGTAATTCACGTTTTTGAACCTGTCGAAAGACGCAAAGTTGCTTTTTTCGCCCTGAGAGAATAAGTAAACTGAAATAGGTTTATTCAATGATAAATTGTCTAATACATTCGACAAAACGTTTTCAAAGTAGTCATCATCCTGCCAGCGCATTGACAGATTACTATTTTGATCTCTACCGGATGTTATATCTCCCCGGCGAATATGGATAGCAATATTGAAAGTGTCATTTGTATAGGTCAATTTACTTCTATGGTATAATTCATTTATGTAGAACTTCTCTTTCAATTCGTCGATGACCCCATATTGGTCATGATAAAATTGATCTTGTTCCGCAACGAAAACTACTTTCTCGTTACTATAGGATTCTATGATGCGATGTATAAATTCTATATCAGCTTGGTTGTACTCATCAAATTTGGGCAAATATATTTTTTTTCGACCTTCAAGCCTGACTAATGTATCTACGTCAGTTTCATTATGACTGAATCCTAATAGATTTTCCCATGCAGGACTACTGAATGGATAGTGAGCGTACTGCAAACCAAACTGCTTTGCAAACCAGTAACCAGCAATCCAGTTTGCCATTTGATGGCCAATACCAGCACCGGGGTGAGGCCTAGCCGTAAAATAATTTCGTTGAGCTATTCCAGAACTTGGCTTGATAAACTTGGTTCTCCAGTACGATTTGTATAAACTTTTATATATAGATTTTCCGTACGTATTTCTTACGACCTTTTGCCAGGCTACATCCTTAATTTGACCGTATGTTGGTAATTTGGCTGCCATTACTTTGCATTCAGTAAAGATTTGTTCATTATTAGTTTAATTGACGTTATGCCCTTTTCTATTGTGTCTTTCGCATAACTTCGTTCTGATGCTGATAGACCAATGCTCCAAATTACTACAGTAAACAAAAGGCTGCTAGTTAGGGTAATTGCTATTAACCGCATCACCCCCTCCACTGTTAGGAGCGAAATAACATAACATGGAATAAAAACAATTGCCAAACAAATGAAACATTTAAACACTACAGAATTTAGATAATCAGTAATTGATAAGTTGAAATATTTTCTTGAAAAGAGTAATATAATTCCAGACGATATAATAGTGAACGATGTGAAACTGATATACAGGATATAAGGGGGGAATCCAAGAGAAAACAAAGCATATGTAGCTACTAAAGGTAGTATATTTGATATAGAGCTGTATATCTGGTACTTTCTGATCTTTCCTACTGCAGCAATAGAAGACGTTAGGGTCAGAAATAGCTGCTCAATCAGGTTTCTAATTAATAGAATACGGCAAAATATGACAGTATAATCTGGTACTTCTTTAAGCCATAAACTGAAAATATAAGGCATTTCAATCAGGACAGGGACGTATAATAGCATCAACAGAAAAAAAGACATCTTGCTACCCATGAAGGAGGCTTTAAGCATCATGCTCCTATCGCCACTACCCTCACTTTTAGTAATTAATGGATTGATGGCTTTTAACATAACCGTTGCAAACACACCTAGTTGTCCACTGACCTGCCCTGATATGGTCTGCGCTGCGTTGACGGTAGGGCCGAAGAAAATATTAATTAGTACGCTTTGCCCATAATTGGCAACTATACTGCTTGACGAGCCGAGAAATGACCAGCCAGCAAAGCCGGTCATTTCTCGGTAAACTTCCTTATCAAAATACTTACGGGGGTTTATTTCACATTCTGAAAACTTCTTATGACAGTAGATAACTCTGAAAGCTAATAAAGCTACGGATAACAGGCATGTCAGTAATCCATAAATTATTAATTTATCGTCAGACGTGTAAGTTATGAATATCGCAATGCCCAGTTTAGCTACGGTTTCGATTACGCCAACAATGGCGTAGAAAATCATATTTTCATGCGCATTGACTGTTGCGTCATATGGGACTGCCAGTATGGTGAACAAAGTGCTCACAACCGAAAAATGAAAGACCCATTTGGCCGCAGCTAGCCGTGTCTCCGGAATCGTCAGTATACCGTCAAACAGGAAATGGCCAACAGCTTCTATCGCAATAAACAGTAGGATGGCTATCGATAGATGTAAAATCAGACTAACGTTAAATATCTTTTTTAAACGTTGTAAATCACCACTTCCTTCAGTATACGACATGAATCGTTGAGTAGCCGAAGTCATAGCCGTATTCAGGAATGTAAGCATGGCAATCATGCCGCCCACTACATTGAATATTCCGAAATTTTCAGTTCCTAATGCGGCTAATAGTAAACGAGTCGCATATAAAGAAATGAAAACGGTTATTGCCATTCTCGCGTAAAGAATACCCGTATTTTTTATTACGCGATTAGCAGCCTGCATTCTATTTAAATATTTGAGAGTTATGTATTAGTGATTGAGTATCTCGTAAGGCTAACCGCCTGTTTCGGGTCCCAGTCTGAGTTGGTTTTCAGATAGGGACATATACTACCAGGCGCCGGTGTTACCCCGAAGCATACTTTTAACCGTCCACCAGCAAATCTTGATGTCGAGGAGCACAGACTGTTTCTGAATATAAAATTTATCCAGTCGGACCCGGTGCGCCATTTGGGATATGTGCGATGTTTCGCCACGGCATCCTCTCACCTGGGCGAGTCCGGTAATGCCGGGCTTAATCGCGTAGCGGTATCCGTAGCCGGGTATGGCGTTCCAGAACTGAGCGTCGTGCTGGATGGCGTGAGGGCGTGGGCCTACCAGACTCATGTCGCCCCAGAGAACGTTCAGCACCTGCGGAAGCTCGTCGATGTTTGTCTTTCGTAAAAAAGCACCAATGCGGGTAACCCGATGATCGTTTTTAGTAGCCTGCCTGAACTGTGCGTTCGGATCGTAAGTCATGGTTCTGAACTTGAGACACCGGAATAAACGCCCGTTGCGCCCGGTACGAACCTGTATGAAGAGCATCGGACCGGGTGATGTAAGACGAATAGCCAGTCCAAGTATGGGAATAAGCCACGAAAGCACGAGCAATACAACTAGTCCCGATACAACCAGGTCGAGCAGACGCTTGCTCAGAGCAATCCAGATCGGTACGGATACGGTGTCCGCTTCCGTCTGGACCGGCTCAACAAAAGAGGTAGAAAGGCTGAGCATGTGGATGGTAGGTTAACGATTCTATTGTTCAGATTGTAGTAGTACGCATAAACAGGGCTTACCAAAGGGCAAAAAGAGTCTTTAGTAAGCCGTAGTCGGGGACTACGGCTTACTCATATTGACATCATTTACCTCAAATACTGGTTAGGAGAGCGCTTTGCGGGAGTTACCGGTTTCTTTCTCGTAATAGCCGTAGCTGTAGTAGTACGACTGGCCTTCGCCAACGGCGTTCAGGACGACATTCAGTCGCTGGAAGCGGTGCTCTTTGTAGAGCGTATCGATCATCTTCAGACACGTTTTCGGCGTGTGATCATTGCGGATCATGAACATGGTCGTGTCGGCAAACGGAGCAATGAGCTGGGCGTCCGTAACGAGGCCGATCGGGGGCGAGTCAACAATCACGTAGTCGAAGCGCTGGCGCAGTTCGCGGAAGAGCTGCTCAAGTTGTGGGCTGCTCAGCAGCTCCGACGGGTTCGGAGGCAGTGGTCCGCTCGTTATGATCTGGTAATTGGGGAAACCCGGTACCGGCTGCAGAATATCGTCCAGCGTGGCCTCCTGAATCAGGTAGTTGCTCAGACCCGCCCGGTTCGGAATGTTCAGTACCGAGTGGAGCTTGGGTTTGCGCAGGTCCATTTCCAGAATAACCGTTGGCCGATCGACCAGGGCCAGGCTGGCGCCCAGGTTCAGCGACAGGAAGGATTTACCTTCGCCACTGATGCTCGAGGTGAACAGGACAACCTGACTGTCGGTGGGGTTGCTGCGCAGGAACTGGAGGTTGGTGCGCAGCGTCCGGATCTGTTCGGCAATGACCGAGCGTTTGCCGGAGAGCATCACCAGCGGATCGTTGTTCCGGCTGGCTACCACTTCGCCCAGGATCGGTACCTGCGAGGCATCTTCTACGTCGGAACGGTGACTGATCCGGTCGTTCAGCGCATCGCGGCCAGCCAGTACGCCTACCGGCAGTAATAGGCCGAGCATGCCGAACAGCAGGAAGATGGTACTCTTCACGGGCTTCACCGGGTTGCTGCCGCTGCGGGGCGCGTCGATGGTGCGGCTGTCGGCTACGGTCGATGCGTAGGAGAGGGCCGTTTCTTCGCGTTTCTCGAGCAGGTAGGTATACAGGTTGTTTTTGATAGCCTGCTGGCGGGTAATGTTGACCAGGGTCCGCTCCTTGCTGGGAATGCTGCGGATCTGGCTTTCCAGCTGGCGATTGGTGTTTCTGAGGTTGCGCTCCGTGCTCTGCAGGGTCCGTTTCATGTTCTGAACGTTTTCCGAGAGGCTGCTCCGAACGATCTTGATCTGGCTGTCGAGCGACTGCAGCATGGGGTTGTTGGGCGCGGTAGTGCGGCTCAGCTGATCGCGCTGCAGTTCCAGCTCGTTCATTTTACCAACCAGACTGATCAGCACCGGATCGCCAACGGTCAGGGTAGACGGGGCCACCCCGCGCTCGTTGTTCTGGCTGTTGACGTAGCGCTCAATATCCTGAATGGCGTTCAGCTGGATGCTGGCCTGGTTCAGCTGGGCATCGTTTTCTTTGACTGTTTCGAGAAATACCTGCGCCTGCGAACTCAGGTCCGTGATGCCCTGCGACGACTTGTACGACTCTACGCCCTTCTCAACGGTGGTCAGCTCGCCCGCAATCAGCCGAAGCCGGTCTTCGATAAAGTTGAGGGTGTTGGAGGCAACGATGTTCTTATCGGTGATAGCGTCCTGATTGTAGGCTTCGATGAGCTTGGTGAGTACGGCTTCTCCTTTGCGCGGAACGGCGTCTTCGAGCGTCAGCTGCAATACGGTAGAGGCTTTGCTGCTGGGCTCGGCCGTCAGATTTTTTAGGTAGCGCTCAACGGTAGCGGCCCGTGGGCTAACCCGTACAATTAGGGGCTCATCAGCTACGTTGAGGGGCTGGCGGGTAAAGAATCGTAACCGACCGTATGGCGTGTGAACGCTCTGGTTAACCGGATAAGCCAGGTTATTAATGCGAACGACCCGAGGGCTAACCACCGTAAGGGTTAGCTCTTCATCGTACAGATGCGGCTTGGCTTTTTCAACAATCAGCTTGATCGGCGACTGGTCGTAGATCTCCTGCTTAATGGTAGCGGTTGGGCGGAAATACTGCACTTCCAGGCCCAGTTCACCAACCACTTTGCTCATGAGCGAAAACGATTTGAGGATTTCCATCTCGTTTTCGATTACTTTTTTAGGAGCGAAGATGTCCATCTCCTTCAGGATGTTTTCTTCGCTCAGCCCCTTCTTATCGTCTTTGATCAAAAGACTTGTCTTTACCTGATAGATAGGTATTTGGTACAGGGAGTAGGCATAAGCTGCCCCCAGTGCTACGAGTATTGATAGCAGAAACCAGGGCCAATGCTTTAGGTAGCGCATCAATACGACCCGTAGGTTTGGCTCTTTTTCGCCGTCGTACACCTGGTAAGGCGCGTAAGCATACGTACTCTGATTTGACATAATCGTGTCAGTTTACAATTGAGAAGTCATTAACAGTTGAATAGCATCGCGTGCGGTGGAGTGACTTAGAAACGGGATACGATAATCGCTACGAACGAGAGCGCGCTGAGAACAATGGGCAAAATCTGATTGGTACGGTCGGCCGTGGCAGCCCGTGCGCGGCCCGGTTCTACATAAACCACATCGTTCGGATGCAGGTAGTAGTAGGGCGAGTTGAAAACATCGCGTTTGGTCAGGTCGACCCGGCCGAACGTACGCTGGCCGTTTTCTTCCCGAATGATGAGAACGTTATCGCGCCGGCCATAGATGGTAACATCGCCCGACAGGCTCAGGGCTTCGAGCAGGGTGATCTGCTCGTTTGGAATGGCAAACAGAGAGGGGCGGCTCACTTCGCCCATGACCGATACCCGGAACGTCTGGTTACGTACGTTGACAGTAGGTTCTTTCAGGTACTCAGTCAGCATACCGCGTATTTTCTCCTTGATCTGCGCTACTGTCTGGCCCGCCACGTTCACTTTTCCCACCATCGGTAACTCAATGGCACCGGTTGCATCGACCAGATAGCCGTTAATTGCTTGCAGAGGGGTGGTTGGTGAGGCTGGGGCGGTCTGAACTGATCCGCCAGCGGCAATAGGAGAATACGGGTTGAAAAAGGATGAGGCTTCTGGATTTAAGCTGCTCACCTGAACCGAGAGGACATCGCCGGTCTGAATTTTTGGAACATACCGTTCAGCAGCGGCAGTCGTAGCAGTAGCCTGGGCTAGGTCGTCCTGAAAGTAAGCGAGTTCTTTTGTAGAAGCACAGCCGGCTATGTACTGACTACAAATCAGTAAACCTAGTATAACATAGTGTCCGTAATGATTGAGTCTGTGCGGGAGAGCTATTTTCATAAACTAGTATCTTTAGTAGGATTGTGCGTATTATTGACTATTAGTTTGAACAGGCTTAGCAAAAATAGTAAATACTATATTTACGAAACAAGAGTTCAGTTAATAAATTATACAACTGTCTGGAAAAGTAATATAGCTTGTATGTCAGCGATTTACTCCCGATTGTGCTGAGGGTCAGTACGGTTAGCTGTCAAATAAGTCGCTTTAGTGACAAAAAGGTCAGTTTTATAACTAGTTGATTTATAGGTATTTAAAATTTAAATATATTAGTTTTGTCCAGTTATTGAAATTTGACTGTAAAGTCTATATTTCAAATATACATATATTCATTTGAGATAATGAGAATACAGAAATTGTATTTTAAGTAGAATAAACCCGATTAAATACTATAGTACTTGTTACTGTAATTATGCTTACATAAATTTGATCTAAGCCTATTAGATCTTATGTATACCCTGCACAAGTATCTCCTGAGCATTGGTCTTAGCCTATCTGTAGGGGCAGGCTACTGTCAGTCGTCTTCAGATTCACTGGCGAGAGGCCTCAACAACCAGTCGCTGGGTATACAACTCACCACCACCGGGCCCGGCGTTTTCTACGCCCGCACGCTAAGCCAGCCGCATCGCCTGGCGCTGGTGGTCCGCGGTCAGTATATCGCCTATCGGAAGCCCATCCAGATCGAAACGGCTCCCAACTCATTCCTGACCGTAGATCCTGATTTCATGATCGGTATAGCCCAGGCCGGGCTTAACTGGCATCCGTTTCGGCGGGGGGCGTTTTTCCTGGCGGGCGGAGTTGGGTACTCCTGGCATCCGCATCTGGGCGTTATCGCAACGGCCGATACAAAACTGAACCTGGGTGGGCTGGAGCTAACCCCCGAAGATGTGGGCACGATCGACCTGGCTATCCGCTGGAGTCCGGTCGTAGGCTATGTAGGCTGGGGGTTCGGGCGGGTTATTCCCCGTAAACGCGTTGGTGTCGGATTCGAAATGGGCGTCTTCTACCTGGGTAAGCCCCGCATCGATCTGAAGTATGAAGGGTTTCTGGAAACGACCAACCTGTCGGAGCAGATCCCGGTGGTTGAGCGTAACCTGCGCAACTATCGCTACCTGCCCACGCTGAATCTGCGCGTCGGCTACCGGCTGAGCCGTTGATACACTACTAGCTGCTGACACGACTGCAATCCAACTCAACTCATGACTATACGTCGGCTATCCTCTCTCTTATGTGCTGGTCTGGCTACTGGCCTGCTTACCTGCCAGAACCCGTTAGACGGGGTTCAGCTGCGGGTCAAAGATCCTATCCAGATCGGTGTCGTCGAGGTTCGACTCTACGATCCGGCGGGTAACCCGCGGCCAACCGATAATCGTATTACCCTGGCTGGCCCAAACGCGACTCAGGTCGTTACTACCCTCAACACAACCCGCTACCGGATCAATCCTGACGGGATATTGCTGCTGGCTCCGTCGCCTTTGGTGACCCTGTCGGCGCAGGCGCCGTTCCGGTTTACTACCGTCGTTGAAGCGGAAGGGTATATGACGATCGTGCAGCCCATCGTACAAACCGGGCCGGGGCGGGTAACGCGGGTGGTTCGGCAAATCAGCCTCAGTAAGCCACCCCGCACCCTGACGCCTGCCCGCCTGACCGGTCAGGCGGGGGCTGACGGTACCCTGATGGCCCCCTTCAGCCTCACCACCACCGGCCTGACTGCAGACGTCGACCGGGCGTCGGTCACCCTGTCGGCCGGTACCCGCCTGACCGATCGGGATGGGCAGGCCGTGGGGGGGAAGCTGACCATGCAGGTGTTACAAACCCACACCCGGGCCGGTGATGTGACCAGCCAGGTGCCGGGGGGCGGTATACTCTCCAACGTACACGGACAAAACGGCGGACCGGCACCGGGTAGCCTGCGGGTAACCTCGCTGGCGGGTTCGCTGACCCTGGAGATCTACAACGAAGCGTATCTGCTGGCCCACGGCCTGTCGCAACCGGCCCGTCTGACCATGGATATCAATCCGGCCACCATCAACGGCAGCAACGGCCGGCGCGTGCAACCCGGCGACTCGATTCCGCTCTACAGCTACGATGCCTTCGCCAACCGCTGGCAGCAGGAAACCCCGGGAGTTATCGTACGAAACAGCCAGAACAACCGGCTGGAGTACCGCGCCACGGCCAGCCGCACAGCCGCCTACGTGGCCACCTGGACGGAGTCGGTTTGCGACCTGGGACCCGTTTTTACCATAAGCAGTAAGCTGGCCAATGTGGATGTCAACTACCGCTGCGAACTGATTGACGCTACTACCGGCCAGCGTATCAGCAACTTCTACGCGAACGTGAACAACGGGGCCTCTATCCGGGTGTCGGGGCAGCCAGGCGGGCGGCAGTTAAAACTGCGGATCTACGACGAAACCGACGCCTGGGGCAAAGGTGCCAAAGGGGGGCTGATGGCCGAGTCGGCGGTAGGCGAAACCTGCGATCCGTCACCCATTGCGGTCAGTCTGGCGTCGCTGCCGGTACCGCCGGTCATGAATCTGTCGTTCGATTTCGAATGCCCTAAAGGAACCACCCTCGACGAGTCGGCCCTGCCGGCCCAGATCCGGACCCAGTACAGCGAAACCGGTAAGGAAAACTGGCGGGAGCTGATTACGGCCACCCGCACGCAACGCAAGGTAGCTTCGTACAAACTGAAGATCGGGCAACGGTACGATTTTCGGGCCAGCACCGACGGTGGAGCTACCTGGCCCCTGCGGCAGAACAATTACCTGGTCGATAAGCCCGAGTGGAAACTGGATATCAACGCGCCCATGTACTGCAAGTAAACGGCCCATCTGACTATGGCACGCCCCACAAAAATCCTGATTCTGCGGTTTTCATCCATCGGCGATATCGTGCTGACGAGTCCGGTTGTGCGCTGCCTGAAGCAGCAACTGCCCGGCCTGCTGGTTCATTACGCGACCAAACGGGCCTATTCGGCACTGATCGAGCCCAATCCCTATATCGACAAAGGCTATTATCTGGACGATAGCCTGGCCGCATTAATTCGTCAGCTTCGGGCCGAGCAGTATGATCTGGTCATCGATCTGCACAACAACCTGCGCACCCGGGCCGTGAAGCTGGCGTTGGGGAAACCGGGCTACACGGTCGACAAACTCAACTGGCGGAAGTGGCTATACGTCCGCTGGAAAGTCAACTATATGCCCGACCGGCACATCGTTGACCGCTATCTGGACACCGTAATCCCGCTGGGCGTCAGCAATGACGGCGGGGGACTCGATTATTTCATTCCTGAAGCCGACCAGGTAACCATGGATCAGTTGCCGGTAACCCACCGGTACGGCTACGTAGCCTACGCCATGGGCGGGCAACACGCCACCAAGCGACTGCCGGTGTCGCGTATGATTGAGCTGGTGCAGCACATCGACTACCCGGTGGTGCTGCTGGGCGGGGCCGAAGACCGGGAGGCTGGAGCCGCTGTTCTGCAGGCGCTTGGTCCCGATCGGGTCTATAATGCCTGCGGCCTGTACCCGTTCAGCCAGTCGGCGTCGCTGGTGCAGCAGGCCCGGGTGGTGTTCAGTCACGATACGGGGCTGATGCACGTGGCGGCAGCGTTCAGAAAGAAGGTCTACACCCTCTGGGGCAACACCACTCCCGAGCTGGGCATGTATCCCTATCAGACCCCGCACCTATCCCTGCAGGTACCGAATCTGCCTTGCCGCCCCTGCTCGAAAATCGGTTCGGCGCGTTGTCCACAGGGACATTTTCGCTGCATGAACGAGCTGAATCTGGGCGTGCCTATGCCCGAGCTGAGCCGCGAGCGGATCGCGTAAACAATTCGGTTTTCCCCCGAAAAATCACTATTTTTGTTTACGACATCAGCCCGAAACTAGTGAAGACAGCCACTGCCGCAAAGCCACAATCCAGGAAAACAGAAACCCCTCTCAACCGCCAATACAACCAGATTAAGGCCAAATATCCCGGTGCGTTGCTGCTCTTCCGCGTCGGAGATTTCTACGAGACCTTCGGCGAAGATGCCGTGAAAGCCAGTAAGATTCTGGGCATTACCCTGACCAAGCGCAACAACGGCGGAGCGAACGAAGAGCTGGCTGGTTTTCCGCACCACTCCCTCGATACCCACCTGCCCAAACTGGTTAGGGCGGGCGAACGGGTAGCGATTTGTGACCAGCTCGAAGACCCGGCCCTGGCCAAAGGCATTGTCAGGCGGGGCGTTACTGAACTCGTTACGCCGGGCGTTTCTTTCAACGATAACGTACTCGATACCCGCCGGAACAACTACCTGGCAGCCGTTCACTTCGGCAAGGCCGGCAATGGGCAGGCCGACGACGTGTTTGGCGTGGCTTTTCTGGATATTTCGACCGGCGAGTTTCTGGCCTCGCAGGGCAACGGACCCTATATCGATAAACTGCTGCAAAGCTTCAACCCGTCGGAGGTGCTGTATTGTAAGCGCAACCGGCAGGAGTTCGGCGCGCTCTTCGGTGATAAATTTCATACCTATACGCTGGAAGACTGGGCCTTTACCTACGATTTCGGCTACAACTTCCTGAAGCAGCACTTCCAGACCAGCTCGCTGAAAGGATTCGGTATCGAAGGCATGCCCGACGGGATTATTGCCGCCGGGGTGATTCTGCACTACCTCAACGAGACCGAGCACAAGGACCTGCAGCACATTACCCGCGTTACCCGACTCGAAGAAGACCGCTACGTCTGGCTCGACCGGTTCACGATCCGCAACCTTGAGCTGACAGCCGCGCAGCAGGAGGGGGGCGTTCCGCTGATCCAGATCCTCGACCAGACCGTAACCCCCATGGGGGCGCGGCTGCTTCGGAAGTGGCTGAGCCTGCCCCTCAAGGAAAAAGCGCTGATCGATGAGCGGCTCAACATGGTCGAACTTCTTGTCGAGGATATCGAACTGGCCGATACCATGGTCAGCCACCTCCGGCAAATCGGTGATCTGGAACGGCTCGTCTCCAAAGTAGCCGTTCGGCGGATAAACCCGCGCGAGCTGCTGCAGCTGAAACGGTCGCTGCAACACGTATTGCCGATTAAGGAGATGCTGATCACGGCGCTGAGCCAGTCCGATACGCCGGGGCTTCATCCGGCGTCGCTGAAGAAATACGCCGATCAGCTCAACCCGGTCGCCTTCCTGATCGATCGGATTGAAGCCGAACTGCGCGAAGACCCGCCCACCCTATCTAACCAGGGCGGTATGATCAAGCCAGGTATCAACGCCGAGCTGGATGAGTTAACCGCCATTGCCTACTCGGGAAAAGATTATCTGCTTCAGCTTCAGGAGCGGGAAGTAGAGCGCACCGGCATCAGTTCGCTCAAAGTGGCGTATAACAAGGTGTTTGGCTACTACCTGGAGGTGACCCACGCCCACAAAAACCGGGTGCCCGACGACTGGATTCGGAAACAGACGCTGGTTAACGCCGAACGCTACATTACGCCCGAGCTGAAAGAATACGAAGAAAAGATTCTGAACGCCGAGGAGCAGATTTTCCAGATCGAATCGCGCATGTTTGCCGATCTGATCATGGCCGCTGGTGAGTACGTAGGAGCTATTCAGCAGAATGCCCGTGTTTTGTCGGTGCTCGATGTGCTCTCCTCGTTTGCGCGGGTAGCCGTTCGGAACAAGTACGTCCGGCCGCAGATGAACGAAAGTAAGGTGCTGAACATCAAAGACGGGCGGCACCCCGTTATCGAGCAGCAGCTGCCTCCCGGCGAGCCCTACATTCCGAACGATATTTATCTTGACGACGAAACCCAGCAGATCATCATCATTACCGGCCCTAACATGGCGGGGAAATCGGCCCTGCTGCGACAAACGGCGCTAATCGTGCTCATGGCCCAGTCGGGCAGTTTTGTGCCAGCTTCCCTGGCCGAGATTGGGCTGGTCGACAAGATTTTCACCCGCGTGGGTGCGTCGGATAATTTGTCGAGGGGCGAGAGCACGTTCATGGTCGAGATGACCGAAACGGCCAGCATCCTGAATAACCTCAGCGAGCGGAGCCTGGTCCTTATGGACGAGATCGGGCGCGGCACCAGCACCTACGACGGGGTGTCTATTGCGTGGGCCATTACCGAATACCTCCACAACAAGACCGACTGTCGGCCCAAAACCCTCTTCGCGACTCACTATCACGAACTGAATGACCTGGCTGTCGATAACCCGCGCATCCGCAACTACAACGTGTCGGTGAAGGAGATGGGCAATAAGGTGATTTTTTTGCGCAAGCTGAAAGAAGGCGGGTCTGAGCACAGCTTCGGTATTCACGTGGCGCAGATGGCCGGTATGCCCGCGCAGGTGGTAAACCGGGCGGGCGAGATCCTGAAGCAGCTGGAGGCTTCGCACGTTCGGGAAACCAACAAGGAGAAAATCCGCGAGGCCGTACCACAGGAACGCGAGCTGGCCCTCCGCATCATCGAAGCCGGCGACCCGCGTTCCGAAGCCATCCGCGAAAAACTCCGCGCCATCGACGTCAACCGCCTGACCCCCATTGAAGCGCTGCTGAAACTCAACGAACTGCTGAAACTGGCCGAATGAGGTAGCAAAGAGATGTGGGTGTGTCTTCCTACGGCTAACTGGACAGGCTGTTATTTATTTTCGCATGACCAAATATTGGAGTGGTTACTGACCGGTATAAATGTCAGTACGTCACAATTCTGGACTGGTAAGAGAGTGTACAATTGGAAGGGACCCAGCGCTTTGATAACTAATTTCCTTGAAAAGCATAAGCTTACATCAAATCAAACCTAACCAGATGAACAAGACACTGCACCCCCAGTATATTACCGACGAGCAGGGTAAGCGAGTCTCGGTTGTTTTGCCGATTCAGCAATGGCAACAGGTGCTGGATGACCTGGAAGAACTCGATGACATTCGGCTTTATGACGAAGTGAAGGCGCGACAGGAGCCGACTCGTTCGCTGGCCGATTATCGTAAAAAACGACAGCAGTCGAATGGCTGAGTATGCAATTGTATTAACACGGACTGCCCAGAAGCAACTGGACAAGTTGCCCGATTCAGTGGCTGAAACACTGCTTGATGCGATCGAACTGTTAGCCGCTGACCCTCGTCCGGACGGTTGTAAAAAGCTGAAAGGGCGCGCCGGATATCGACTACGAAAAGGTGACTATCGCATCATTTACGACATTCACGACGATGTGTTAACGGTTAACGTAATTGGCGTTGGGCATCGTCGCAATATTTATGACTAAGTAAACAACAACCAATGGACTTGAACGTACTCACGGCTCCGCTCACGACGCACGAAATCGAATGGCGGGTGCAGAGCCAGACCAAGGATGGACAGAAGATTATTGTCGTGCCCTACATTACCAACCGCTGCGTGATGCAACGCTTCGACGATCAGTTCGGCTGGGCGGGCTGGCAGAACGAAATCCGAGAAATAGAAGGGGGCTTTTTGTGTACCATCACGGCCGTATTGCCCGGTGGCGAGATTGTTCGCAAGACCGATGGCGCCAGTCGCACAGGCATCGAACCCATCAAGGGCGGTATCAGCGATGCCATGAAGCGGTGCGCCGTACAGTTCGGGCTGGGCCGTGCGCTCTACGACTTCCCGAAGGTATTCATCGAAACAACCGATAAATACATACCCAGCTGGGCCACGCCCCTGCTGGACAAGATGGTCGATAAAATCAACGCGGGCGGGGTCGTTCGCGATGTAGTCGTGCTCAAACCTGAACACGCTAAGCCTGCCAAAGCGTAAACTCTGTTTACGCCAATTTCCCGATTCTGAGTTGCTTAACCGGCTTTTCAGGTAAACATGTACCTACTGTTGGCGCACGTTTACCTGAAAAGCCGGTTTTGACTGCAGGGTTGCGAAGCAGGAGCCCCGGCTAGAAAAATGAGATCATTTTCCTCCGCCTACGCTGGCCGGGCTACCCATACCCTGCGACAGGGCCAGTAATTTCTCACTGAGCGTATTGATCGCTTTCTTGTAGCGCGTTTCGAGCTCGGGCAGGTTGGCCGTCGATTTCAGCGAAGCTTCGTAGAGTAAACCCGGCAGCATCCAGGACGCGTAGCCGCTGTTAGGGTCCGACGATGCATAGAGCGACCGGTACCACGAACCGAACGCATTGCCTTTGGGGTCGATGAAGGCCCGCTCCAGCAGCCGAAGCTCGCGGTTCAGCTCAACCAGTTTGTCGGTACGGCCGGTTTTAAGGTAGTTCTGGCGGGCTACTTCACAGGCATCGGCGCTCTTCTTCAGGTCGGTAACTGCGTCGAGCAGGGGTTGAATGGTGTAGGTCGGCGCGTAGGCTTTGATGGCCCGTTCGGCGGCTTTGAGGTGAACGTTTAGATCGTTCGGGTAGCGAGCTACATCGTAGGGAACAAGATCGGCGTTGGCCAGTCGTAAGGTCATCGTACCCACTACCTGCTCCATCATTGGACCCATTTTGTAGGTCGGGTCGGCAAACTTGTCGTAGAAATACAGATCGTCATATTGCGAGTGGTACAGCGTTGGGCCTTCCATTCCGGCGCTCAGGGCGGGTATGCCTACGTGCATATACGGACCAATGTGGTCAGACCCACCGCCCAGGTTACCAATGGTTGGTTCGCCGTCCTGCACAGCAGGAGCGCTCGACCCCGTAACGCGGGTTGGATTACCGGCCGCTTTGTGACCCATCCAGTGCTGGTAAACGGTCTTGTTCGAGTCGGGGTACTGCACTGACTGAGTGGCTTCGATGATTAGCTTTTTCAGGCTGGGCGAGGCCGAGGCTCCGAAGGTGCGGCCCGATACGGCTGCGTCATAGTTCATGTAGGCCACCGCTTTCTGGGTCAGCTCGTCGCGGAACTGTTCGCTCCATTCGGCCGAACCAATGACGCCCGGCTCTTCGGCATCCCAGTGACAGACCTTGATCGTACGCCGGGGGCGCTGTCCTGCCTTGACCAGTTTTCCGAACGATTCACACATGCTCAGCAGCATCGCCGTACCTGAGTTGGGGTCGGTAGCACCGAAGCTCCAGGCGTCGTAGTGGCAACCCGCAATGATCCACTCGTCGGGAAATTCGCTGCCCGTCAGCGTGCCGACAACCTGGTAGATGCGCTGGATGGACCGTTCCTGCTTCACCATGAGCCGCACCCGCAGGGCGTTGCCGCCTTCCAGTCGGTAGGTGAACGGGAGGCCACCCTGCCAGCCGCCGGGTACGGGGCGGGTGCCGGTCATGCGCTTCAGAATCTCAACGGCCGATCCGTAGGGGAGGGGCGTTACCGGAATTTTATGGAAGGCGACATCTTTCTCGGCCAGCCGTTTGGGGGTGTTTTTGGCATCCATGGGTAGGGCCGCTTCACCGGGGGTGAGCGGATCGCCGGTATAGGGAACCGTCAGGAGCGAGCCGCGCTGAATGGTGCTTTCCGAATAGAACGGCCCTTCGGGAAAGGTCAGGCCCCGCATGTAGCCGCTATCGGCCGGGTCGGTGAAAATCAGCACGCCCGCAGCCCCGGCAGCCTGCGCAAACTGGGCTTTGTACCCGCGGAAGTTGCCGCCATACCGCGCCAGCACGATCTTGCCAGCCACCGAAACGCCCATGGCTTTGAGCTGCTCGAAATCTTCTTTCCGGCCGTAGTTGGCGTAAACGACTTCGGCCGTCACGTCGCCCGAGCCCGACCAGGCGTTATAGCCGGGGGTGAGCCGCGGGTCGCTGGCGTACTTGTCTTCCCGATAAATGAACTCGCGAATGTTGAGCGGTTGCCGAACGGGTTCTACCAGCTCGACCGCAATCTCGCCGGGGCCTTTGGGAAGCATCACATCGTGCGGGTAGATGTCGACCTGCCAGCCCGCTTTGCGCATGGTTTCGGCAATGTAGTCGCGGACGCGTTCGTTTTCGGGCGAGCCTGTAATGTGGGGTACGCTGCTCAGCTTTTCGAGATGCGCCTTGAAGGCAGCCGGCGACTGCTTGGTCTTGAATTCGGTTTCGAGCTTCTGCTGGGCTTCCTGCCGGGCCGGTACGAACCCACTCAGGGTTTGGGCGCTGGCCGACAGGCCGGTGGTGAGCGTAAGGACAAGTAAAGCGATTTGTTTCATACAGTCAGGTCGTTTGGTTAAGATTCAGGCATAAGATAGGCAGAAAACAAAAGCCGGAAAATACGCAACCCGTGAAAACGCCGAAGCCACCCCATCAGGAGGTGGCTTCGGCGGCTGAAATCTATAACTAGCTGATCTTATTTGGGTTTGGCGAAGATCGTCGCGTCGACCGGGGCGTTGAAGGTGATCTTGGTGATTTTGCCGGTGATCGGGGCGGGCACCATCGGTGAAGTTATTTCACTCCCGTACGGGATGGTGAGCCCGTCGGTCGTTTTGTAGTCGGAGAACGAAGCGGTAATGTCGCCCTGGGGTGTTGTGCCTTTCATGCCGACAAGCTGGTAATTGGTAGCATCGACAAAGTAGTTGAAAACACCTTCGGGCCGGTTCACCTTCAGGTTGAACACGTCTTTATCCTTGTATTTTTCTTTGCCCACCAGTTCATAAGGATATTTGCCACTCTTGACGTAAGCCAGCGGCATCATCTGCGGTTCGGTACCGCTTTTGGCGGCTTTCATGGCCTCGGCGGGCATATCCTGCGGGGTTGTGCCGCCCTGCATGGGGTTGATCATCCAGCCTTTGTCGCCATCGAATACGGTCGTTATCTGCGAACCCATAACCGACACGTCACTCCGCATCGACTGACCAACGACGTACGTACTTTTAGCCGTCAGTTCGTTACCCATGACCGACATAGACTGCTCTACGTCGAGGGTCTTGATCGCAGCCACCTTGTCGGCCCCACCCAGCGCAGCCAGGTGTTTATCAATCACTTCGTCGGCCGTTTGTGCCAACGCGAGGGCCGGCACTGCCACGAAGGCAACGAAGGCAATCAGTTGTTTTTTCATGTAGAAGTTAGCGTTAACGTATCCAAAGATACTAAATTAAGAACGTAAAAATCGACCCGTTTGTGATAAATGGGTACCGGTTTCGGGAAGCAAGTCCGCAAGAATCGGGTTGGCCTGGGGCGGGGTTATACCGACCTTTGTTAGGGTCAACTGAACAACAAACCCATGAACACGAACAGTACCTACACCTATCAGCAGATGGCACAGGCAATTGAGCTGCTGGCGGCTACCTACCGCGACCGGCCTACGCTGGCAGAACTGGCCAGCCGCGCCAACGTGAGCGAGTTCCATTTTCAGCGACTCTTCACCGAATGGGCTGGGGTGAGTCCTAAAAAGTTCAGCCAGTACCTCACACTCGAACACGCCAAACAGCAACTGCGGTTAGGTAGTCCACTCGCCGAAACAGCTTACGAGGCTGGCTTGTCAGGTACTGGTCGGCTGCATGATCTATTTGTTACCCTGGAAGGAGTCACCCCGGGGCAGTTCAGGCAGGCCGGGGCTGGGCTTCGGCTGCAGTACGGCCGGTTTGTTAGTCCGTTTGGTGATTATGTGCTCGGGGCGATTAACGGGAAAATAGCACTGCTGCACTTCCTGGATGGACCGGGGGCGTCGGTGGAGTCGCTGCTTAGGGTTGCCTGGCCCGACGCGAGCCTGTACCACGACCCGACCGCCCTCCAGCCCCTGGCCGATCAGATTTTCAGAGCCACGCCGGCAACTGGTGAGCTGCGAAAACCGCTGTCTGTCCTACTGCGGGGGTCGGCCTTTCAGCTGAAAGTATGGGAAGCGCTGCTGCGGATTCCGGAAGGGCGCCTGGTCAGCTACGACCAGATTGCCGCATCCATCGGGCAGCCCACGGCCTCGCGGGCGGTCGGGACAGCTATCGGGAGTAATCCGGTCGGGTACCTGATTCCGTGCCATCGGGTCATCAAAAAAACCGGTCTGTTTGGCGGATACCGCTGGGGCACCGACCGCAAGCAGGCCATGGTCGGCCGGGAAGCCGCCCGGACCGCTTCCGACGCCGACTAAAACCAGGGCCGCCCGGATCATAACCTGTTTCTGGCTAGGGCTTCCCACCGGTTGCTGACCGGGCCCAGCCTTACTTCAATCAAACACGGTCCGATCCTTGCTGGTTAGACGGATATGGCTGCTTACAATCTGGAACATCATACGATACCCGTTACGAAGCCGGGGGCACGCCCACCGGTTCGGCTTCACGTGGTGCAGGCGGGCCCGGCCGATGGTCCCCTGCTCGTGCTGCTACATGGCTTCCCCGAATGCTGGTTCGGCTGGAAACGGCAGATCGAGCCGCTGGCGCAGGCCGGCTACCGCGTTTGGGTGCCCGATCAGCGGGGCTATAACCTCAGCGACAAACCGGCCGGTATTGATGCCTATACCATCGATACCCTGGCGGCTGACGTGGTCGCGCTCATCGACGCGGCCGGTCGGCAGAAAGCTACCGTTGTCGGACACGACTGGGGCGCGGCCGTTGCCTGGTGGGTAGCGGCTACCTACCCGGAGCGGGTTGAGCGGCTGGTCGTGCTGAACGTGCCGCATCCGGGGGTAATGAAACAAATGGCGAGTCGCAATCCGGGGCAGATGCTGCGGAGTTGGTATATCGGCTTTTTTCAGATACCGTGGCTACCCGAAGCCGTTTCCCGGCTAAACAACTGGGCTATGCTGGCCCGGACCATGCGCAGCAGTAGCCGGCCGGGTACGTTCAGTGATGCCGATCTGGATCAGTACCGGGCTGCCTGGGGGCAGGGCGGGGGCGCTCTGCGGACCATGATCAACTGGTACCGGGCCGTGCTGCAACGACCGCCAAAGCAAAACACCCAGCTCCGAATACGGGTACCGACCCTCCTGATCTGGGGCGCCCGGGATCGGTTTCTGAAGCGGGAGATGGCGCAGCCGAGTATTGACCTGTGCGACAGCGGCCAACTGATTTTCTTCGAGAACGCTACCCACTGGGTTCAGCACGAAGAAGCCGACGCGGTCACGGCGCTGATTGCTGCCGGCCAGTACCCGGATCAATGATTATACTCATGGGTAGGAAACTGGTTACCGGTTGTCCACGGCTTGTTTCAGTAGCGCCACCGCCTGCTCCAGCTCGGCCTCTGTACTCGAAGCAAATCCCAGCCGGGTGCCGTTGAGCCGTTGCCCCGGCGGATTATGAAACAGCCCGTTGGCTATAGACAGCCCGGTTTGTCGGGCCCGCTCGGCGAGACTGGCCATATCGATGGCCGGGTCGAACGTAGCCCAGACGGCCAGACCGCCATCGGGCCGGGTGAACTGTATGGCCTCGGGCAGGGCGGTACTGAGCAGCTGGCAGAAATAATCGCGTCGGCCTTCGTACGTACGCAGCGCCTTCCTGAAATGGCGCTTCAGCACCCCCGTTTTGATGAGCTGGCCAATGGCGAACTCGAGCATCTGGTCACCCTGTCGGTCGATGATGCGCCGAAGCTGGGCCAGTTCGGTAATGACGGCGGTGGGCGCTACGACGTACCCAACCCGAAAAGCAGGCGCTACCGACTTAGTGAGCGAACCCACGTATACGACCATCCCGCGCTGATCGGCGCTGGCCAGTGGCAGAATGGGGCGGCTCAGGTAGTGAAAATCATAGTCGTAGTCGTCTTCCAGAATTACGAACCCGTACTGTCCGGCCAGTTGCAGCAGCCGCACCCGTCGGTCGGCCCGGAGGGTAACCGTTGTCGGATAGTGGTGGTGGGGCGTCACGTACACCATCCGGATGGGGCGGCCCAGGCGTTGCTGCCGGTCGCAGAGGTCAGCCAGCTGGTCTGTGTTGAGCCCGTGCTGATCGAGCGAAACGGGCAGGACCGTGGCGCCGGTGTTGAGAAAATTCATGGTGGCACCCGCCCAGCTGGTCAGCCCCGTGGCTACCACATCGGCGGGGCGGAGCAGCAGCTGACTCGCCAGGTGCAGGCCCATGATGCTGCCCCGGGTAATGAGTACATTGTCTGGGGTAGTATGCAGACCCCGGGTTTCGTTGAGGTGCCGCGCCAGTTGTTCGCGCAGGAGCGGGTGGCCCTTGGTATCGCCGTAACCGAAGTGCTGTTGTGGATTGCCCCACCGAAAATAAGATCGATAGGCACGGCTCAGCTCGTCCATGGGGGCCAGCCGGATGTCGGGGAAGCCGTCGTCCAGCCGCAGGCCACCCGGGTTGGTGAGTACCGGCCGGGCCAGAAACGAGCGGGGTTCGAACGAATAGCCGGGCTGGTGCCGGACCGACGGCAGGGCGAGACTGTCGGCCAGGGGCTGAGGGCGGGTGTCCAGGGCGTGACTCGTAATAAAAGTGCCGCTGCCAGACCGGCTTTCGAGCCAGCCCTGCGCCAGCAGCTCGTCATAGGCGGCCACCAGGGTTTGCCGGTGCAGACCCAGCAGCTGGGCAAGCTGGCGGGTGCCGGGCAGGCGCTGCCCGGCCGTCAGGGTGCCGGACCGGATCAGTTGCTGAAGCTGGTCGGCCAGCTGGACGAAGACAGGCGTGGCGGCTGTCTTATCGACGGTGAGCAGCGACTTGAAAGGAAGCATAACCGGACTAGCTGTTTTGTATAAACCGGACGATTTGTACGGGCCGGTAAAGTACGACTTTTGCCAGAGAAACGATTGATACCGCCATGATAACATCCCGCCTTATCCCCAGCCGACTGGCCAAACGCGCTTACTACGACGCCGAAACGATCCACCCCATTCTGGACGAAGCCCTATTCTGTACCGTCAGCTACGCCGTTGACGGGCAGCCCATGGCCATCCCAACGGCCTACGCCCGTAACGGAGACAAACTCTACATCCACGGATCGGTGGGGAGCCACTTTATCCGGACCATTGAGGCTGGTGCGCCGGTCTGTATCTCGGTTATGCTGACCGATGGGCTGGTGCTGGCCAAGTCGGCTTTTCATCACTCGGTAAACTACCGGTCGGTGGTAATCTTCGCTACGGCCGAGAAAGTAACCGACGAAGCCGAGCGGATGGAAGCGCTGGCATTGATAACGGACCACCTGGTGCCGGGGCGCTGGGCCGACCTGCGTCCGACTACCGATAGTGAGATGCGTAAAACCACAGTGCTGGCTTTTTCGCTGCACGAAGCATCGGCCAAAGTACGCACGGGTGGCCCCTCCGATGATCCGGAAGACATGGACCTGCCAACCTGGTCGGGGGTCGTGCCGATGCAAACCGTTCGGCTGGCGCCAGTGCCCCAGGATTCCGGCAGTCCCTTACCTGACTATCTGCAATGATACAGATCAGACCCTGGCAGGTTGCCGATACGGAGCCGTTGCTGGCTGTGTTTCGAAAAAACGTACCGGCCGCTTTCGGCGAGAGCGAAGTGGCCGAGTATGCCGACTTTCTGACTACCTGCCAGGAGCCCTATGTCGTGGCCGAACACGAAGGCCGGGTGGTCGGCGCCTGCGGGCATTCGATCCGGCCCCACGAACAGAAGGCGCACATTATCTGGATTTTTGCCGATCCGGATCAGAAAGGACTCGGTATAGGTACCGCGCTGATGCAGTATAACCTGCTGGCGATCAAGCGGCATTCAAATGTAACGGAACTGGTTTGTCGTACCTCGCAGGTTGCGTATGCCTTTTTCGAGCGCTTCGGTTTTCAGCTCCAGTACACCCAACCCGACTACTGGGTGCCGGGACTCGATCTCTACTACATGACCGTGAAGCCGGACGCGCTTCGGGGCCTATAACGTACCCCACGACCGCCTATGTACATCAATAAACACAACCGGGAGACCGATCCTGAGAGGCTGCTTGCGTTTATGCAGGCGCATAGCTTTGCCCTGTTCATCACAACCGGGGAGAACGGAGTACCGATGGCTACACATCTGCCCATTGAACTGGTGATCAGCGCCGATGGGCCGCATAAATTGGTTGGTCATCTGGCCAAAGCGAACCCGCAGTGGAAAACGCTGGCGCAGGAAACGCCCGCGCTGGTGGTGTTTTCGGGCCCCCACGCCTATATCTCGTCGTCCTGGTACGATCACCCCAACGTGCCGACCTGGAACTACCTGTCCGTGCAGGCCAGCGGCCGAACCCGCATCCTGTCCGACGACGAAACGCTGGCCCTGCTGCGGATACAGTTAGACCGCTACGAGGCCACTTCCGAGCATCCGGTATCTGTCGACAGCCTGACCGAAGCGTACGTACGCCGGGAGATGCGCGGTGTGGTAGCGTTCGAGATGACCATCGACACCCTGGAGGGGGCCGCCAAACTGAGCCAGAATCGCGACGACCGGAACTACGCGGCTATTGTAGCCCAGCTCCGGCAGCTGAGCGACCCCGACGCCCGGCGTATTGCCGACGAAATGGCCGCCCGGCGTCAGCCGCCCGACCGCTTATAAGTCGCCTTTGTCCTGATAGATCAGCAGCGGTACGTCTGATAGCTTTACCATCCGGCTGGTCAGGCTGGGGTTGAGCAGGCCCGACAGGAAATCGCGCTCGCGGGTCGTCATCACCAGCAGATCGACGGTATGTTCGCTCAGGTAGGTTTCCAGACCACCCGTTACGGTGTTGGCCTCAACGGTATCGACGGGGAGCGGTTCGGTACCGTAGACCGCCTGCAACTGGGCCGTCATCTCGGCATCGTCGTTGAGATTGGGTTGGTTGCTGGCGCGTACGTGCAGCACCCGCAGCGATGCCCCGAAGCTCCGGGCCAGCGCCACAGCCTGCGCAAACGTATCGTCCTGATCAAACTCGAGGGGTGTCGTAAAGACCAGTTGTTGCAGCGACACGGGCCGGGGGGCGTCGTCTGCCTGATCGGCAGGAACGACCAGTACCGGACAGTGGGCATCGCGGGCAATGCCGGTGGCTTCGCTGCCGATGAGCCGGTCGAAGAACGAAGACAGGTTGCTGCGCCCGGTCACGATCAGGTCGGCCTGGTGTTCGCGGGCGGCTTCCAGAATGGCTTCTTTAACGGCGCCCCGGCGCAGGTCGGTCTGGCAGGTGAGCCCGTCGGCTTCCAGCTGGTCGGCCAGCTTCGTAAGCTGCTCCTGATAAACAGGTTCGGTATCCATCATTACGGTCGTGCCCACGCCCAGATCGCCAATTACCGGCATTGATGTATCGGGCATGGGCATGGGCTGCACGTGAAGGAGTATAAGCCGGGCTTTGTAGTGGCTGGCCAGCAGGCGCGCCCAGTTCAGGGCTTGATTGGTGGCTTCGCTCAGGTCGGTAGGCAACAGAATCGTGTTCATGGTGGAAGAGGTTGTTTCCTGCAATAAACACAAAAAGCAGGGCAACCTTCCCGAAACCCGTGTTGTCTGATTGTTAAGCCGGACGCGGATGCAGGCCCGGCTGGTACGAACAAATGCTCAGATTGGGCTGCATCAGAAGCAGGAACGTATCGACCGGCTCGGCACTGTAGGCTGGGTCGATGGTGCTCAGCAGCAGGTAATTACCCACCGTGTCGAGCCAGGTCAGTGAATCGGTCAGGTAGGTGAGTGCGATCCGGTGCTGGCTCCGGTCGGTGATGTGCGAATCGAGCAGGGCAAACCGATGGTCGACGAACGAAACCGGCTGGCCGAGCGTGTCGACCAGACCGGGAATGTGTCCGTTCAGTTCGTTTACGTACAGGCCTATGGCGAAGCTGACCCGAACCGACAGACCCGGGTCAGCCTGCGGAACGGCAGCCCGAACCTGCTGATAGGTGGTGTAGTGGTTGTTGGAATTGTAGGCCTGTACCTGCAGGCGAAACTCCTGGTACGAGTCGGCAAAAACAACCTTTTCGAATTCAGAGCGGGCGCTCCCGGCGTCGATGAGGTGACGGAAGGCCAGCTGGATACGGGCTTTGCTCATGCGTTGACTACGGGCGAATTATAAACGGGTTGGGGCTGAAAAGGCCGGGCCCTGGGGTGGGCAAAGAAAAAACCACAGCCGGCCGAAAGCGGGTTTGCCAGGCCAAGCAACTCCGGCAGACCGGAACGCTCAACCGGGCCAGGGCATGCGTAGTTACCGACAGGAACCCGAATTCCCTGGTGTAAACCTTCCATAATTTCGGTATTGCTCAGGTCATCGTCGTCGCAATAGGCCCAGATGAACCGTCGGAGCCGATAATGCAGGTAATCAGCCACCGCCGATCGGTAGAGCGCGCAGAGGTCGTTGGCCAGAAACACCCGGTAGTCGTCTTCGGCAGCGACCCAGGGCTGAATGGCTATACCGATACGCTGATCGAGTCGGACCGCGTAGCCACCGATGTAGTCCGACTCGGCAGTGGTCAGGAGAGCCGCTGGCTTGATCAGGTCGGCCAGGCAGTATGACGAGCCATCGGCCAGGGGCAGGCGGGGGAACGTCAGCCGAACGGCAGCTCCGGTAGCGGGTTGAACCACCACCTGATCGCCTTCGGCCCGAGCCTGCCAAACGCCGAAGGTAACCTCAGCCCGCAACAACCCACCGGCAATCCAGCCATCGAGCAGGGCGTTGGCGTCGGCCAGTAAGCTGCGGGCCGTTGTGTTCCAGTCCGGGCTATCGAGGGCTTCCGGAAATGAAACTGGAATCTCCCACTGCCGCAACAACTCACTCCAGTTCAGGTAGGTGCGCACCCGGTCGGTGTCAGCGGCATCGAAGGTCGACACGCCAATAAACTGGCTGGGAAACGGGCTGAACGCGGGCCAGTCGATCATCAGGCTTTTACGTAAATGGTATGAGTCAGGTTGTACCCACCGGTGGCGCTGTTGGCGGTAACGATGGCGAGTTCATTGTCCAGGGAGTCGCTGAGGATGTTATCGGCCGAATTTTTGAGCGAGTTTTGTCCGTGGGCTTTGTAGAGATCGGTATTGTAGACAGCCGTGTTGATGTCCTCCGGAAAGGCAATCTGTGAGGTTAGCTTTAAGGTATTATCTACGTAAACCTGCACGTGGATATGCGTAGCGCGACCCTGGTACCAGCCGGGATAGATACCTGTAAACTTCACCTGTCCGCTGGTATCGGTGTACTGAAGGCCCCGCAGAAAGGTCTTGCCGGTATTGTTCTGGGTACCGAGGTAGCCCGAGTTGCTGTAGCCCGAATAATACCCGTCTTTGTCGCAATACCAGATGTCGACACGGGCATTGGCCAGCACGGCGCAACTGTTATTTACGTTCTTAACGGTGATGGTCATGTCGAGCTGAAGGCCGGTTTTACCCTCGCGGATGTCGACGCGCTGCAGGGCCGAACCCCGGCTGTTGTAGAGCGGGTAGGGGCCGTCGGTTTCGGTATCGGTCACAACGCAGCTGCCGGTGGTAGAACCGCCCGTTGAGGAGCCGTTCGTTGTACCGTTGGGGGTAATTTCCGTCTGGCTGGAGCAGGACTGCAGCATGGCTGGCGTCAGTACCGTGCTGACAATGGCTTTGCGGAGAAAACTCAACCGGGAGATAGGTTCGCTGGGGATCATAGAGAGCTGGTTATAGACGGATTTGTGTCGTCTTCTGTACCTAGTACGTCTACAGGCCCGGCTTCGTTGCCTGACTCCCGGCTTGTGTAGAGCAAGGCGGCTAATGTGCCGACCAGGCCGGAGTTGGTGCGACGTACAGAAACCATCCGCAAAAAAAACAGCCGCGGCCTTTGTAGCCCACTGAAGGCATACAGAGACTGCGGCTGCCTGTAAGGCGCTGTGAATTATTTCTTTTCGGCTACCGACCCATCCTGTTTGGTGAACTCACCGGCCGCTTTCAGCTCAACTTCGTCGCTGACAACGGTTACCGGAATGGTGCCGAGGCTGAAGTCTGACCGTTTGATCTGGCCGGTTACTTTGAAGCCCACTTTTTCCTGCTTGCCGCGGGGGCTTTCGTTGGTGACGGGGCCTGTCATCACCACATCGAGGGTAATGGGCTTCGTAATGCCATGCATGGTGAGGTCGCCGGCCGCTTTGTATTTTTTGCCTTCTACTTTGGTAAATGACTTGCTTTTGAAAGTAAGCGTCGGGTATTTGGCGGCATCGAAGAAGTCGGGGCTCTTGAGGTGGCCATCGCGCCGTTCGTTGTCGGTGTTGATGCTGTTCACATCGGCCGTCAGGTCGAATACGGCATCCGAGAGATCCGGTTTGGCGGCCGTTACTTTGGCATCGAACGTTTTGAAGTTACCGTCCACTTCTGATAGCATCAGGTGCGTAACGGTGAAGCCGACTTTCGAGTGCGATTTGTCGACGGCCCAGGTCTGGGCTTGTGCTGCGAAGGCAAACAGGGCAATAGCTGGGGTAAGGAAAAGACGTTTCATTGGCTATAGATTTGTGTAGGGTGATACGAACTTACAACGGTAAATATGCCTAGAAATTAGGTGCTGCTACACGTAATTTTTCCGAATGCCGAAAATCCCTGAGCGAATCCCGGTTTTCCCCCTGCTAATGCCCCGCTGGGAGTCCGTAAAAAAAAGACCCGGCCAACTGACCAGGTCTTTTTGACGGCAACCGACAACGGGCTTGCTTACCGCTTCCGGCGATTTATCTGAACAAACGTACCGTCGGCGGCAAACAGCAGCTCGGCGGGGCCGTTACTGGCCGTCTGGATCAGTACTTTAAACTGGCCTGTGCTGCTCTTACCGGCTACCTTAATCGTTGAGCCTGCGTAGTTGGTGCTAATATAGCTGGTTACGGAAGCGGGTAACTCGCTGGTTTTGATAATGGTATAGTCTTTGAACCCGCGAACAATTTCCTGGACAAAGGCTCCACTGGTATTGAACAACAGCGCCTTACGACCGTCGGCCTGGGTAATCATGACGATGTAGCCCCGATCCGGATCGTTGACGGCTGCGTTGATGGTTGCGCTGGCAAAGTTGGTGGTGATATAGCTGGTGATAGCGGCCGGCAGCGAAGCTACTGCTATTCTGTTCAGGCTGTCGCGATTGCCGCCTTTGCCACCGTGACCGCGTCCGGGACCACCTGGACCACCTTTGCCCGGACCGCCACCCCGCAGGGCCAGCTCTTTATTAAATGTGCCGTCGGCGTTGAACAGCAGGGCTTTGCGTCCGTCGGCCTGGGTGATGGCCACCAGGAAGTTTCCCGTATCGTCTTTGGCTGCGTAGTTGATGGTAGCGCTGGTGTACTTCGAGGTGATATACGCCGTTACGGCAGCTGGGAGGGCCGACACATCCACGCGGGTCAGACTGTCGCGGCAATGGAAACCCGTTGAATCGGACGAAAGCCGGGCAGCCCCCAGCGTCGAATCGGCATCGACCGACAAACCTTCCTGCTGATTGCAACTCCACAGGCCAATACCCAACAGGGCAATGAGGCTGGATAAAATTAGTTTTTTCATGGTTGTTGTTTGGTTTACTGTAGACGATTACGTGGACGCTGGCTACTCCGTTGCAGCCTGTCCGAAATTTCTGGTTGCCTATCCGTGGGGAGTAAAACTACTTAGCTGTGTATGAGCGGGTCAGGCCCATGAAAAAACCAGCCGACCCCGCCGGGAGCACTTGTCTCCTCAATGGGGTCGGCTGGTTCAGAACCAGCCGGAAGGGGTGGTCGTAGCTGACTTAGTTGGCCAGCTCCAGCGTCTTCAGCGGTTTTACCATGCCATACCGGGCACCGGCTTTGCGCTGGATGGACGAGCCAATTGAGCTGAGCGGATTGGCGTTGGCCGATCCGGCCCGGGCTGAGGGAGCGGTGCCGGAAATTTGCGCCAGGGCCGTGCCGAGCAGCGGCTCGCGTGTATCGCCCAGCGGCAGCAGATTGAGCGGCTCTTCGACCTCGATCGTAGGTTTGAAACCACTGGCATAGTCAGACTGCCCCAGGCTGTTGAACGACTTGAACACAATTGGCTGCATGCCCCACTTTATTTTGCCACTGTCGTCGGTCAGGGTGATCGAGCCTACATTTTTGCCGGTCGTGGTTGTACCGATGGTCGTCACGGTCATGTACGGGCGCAGGCCGTTGATGATCAGCTCACTGGCCGAGGCCGTATGGTCGGTAGTCAGCACAAATACGCGGTTGAGGTTGGCGCCTATGTTCTGGGGCTTGGTCACGAAGTTGTTGACCAGAAAATCGCTGCCGTACTGGCGGGTCCAGGCCGCCGTCAGGGTCGGGTTGCACTCTTCGCGAAAGAACAATTTGCTGGTCGTGACGCCCTTGCCGATCAGGCTGGCCAGGTTCGTTGAGGACGAGGTGTATCCGCCGGGGTTATAGCGCAGATCCAGCACCAGCTCGTTAACGCCCTGGGCCTTGAAATCGCTGAAGATGGCATCGATCTGGGCGTCGTATTCGTTGGTGCGGCTGTTATTGGCGCCCGGAACGAACTGATTGTAAATCAGATAGCCAATCTTTTTACTGCCGACCGTGTAGACCGAATCCAGAAACACCGGATTCTCCTGAAAAACGGTGGCCGTAACGCTCCGGCTCACGTCCGTATCGACCAGGCTGCCATTGCTGGCGCTGGCCAGGCCAAACGTAAAATTGGTGGTGGTGCCGAAGAGCAGACTCAAGTAATTACTTATGCTCAGCACCTGCCCGTTCACTTTCGAGATGATATCGCCCCGTTTCAGCCCTGCCTTCTGGGCGGGTGAGCCGGGTAGTACATACAGTACCTGGGCAATGAGATCGTCTGATCCGGATGCCCGCCGGTACAGCTGGTATTCCATGCCGGTAGTGGTAGTCTCGCCACTGAGGCTGGCCTGAAGCTCCTGTGCGCTTTCCTGAATCCAGGAGAACCGGTCGCCGTCGGGGTTGGTGGTTGCGTTGTACGTATTCAGCAGTGACTTGAAAAACGGCTCGGGCGCCAGCGTCAGGTCGGGGTTAGCCGGTATTTTCGTGTTCCAGTAATAGTAATACCGCATGTTGTCTAGAATCCAGTTGTTGACCTCGGCATTGGGGTTACCGGCTGTGGTTGTCGGGGCGGGGGTCACCAGGTCTGCTTCCTTTTTACAGGCCGATAGCAACACCGCGAAGCTGGCGACAAGTACCCAGGGCGTCCGTCGCCGGGTAGGGTTTGTGCTTACGTTTCTCATAGTTATTTGTTGGATTGCAGGGATTTCCCACACTCGTATAACGATTATTACGCCCGTAGAATGCCCGACGTTGCATTAATAATCTATTAAAGTGGTAAACTTTACCACCAGCACGACGCTGGGCCCCTATGTGCCGACGACCGTTGCTGAACCTGATCATATCGACACATTCGCAGCCCCCGTCGGCAGATGAAAGGCCGGAGACGGTAAAGCCGCCCCAGCCTCGTATTTTGCATCCGTATGAGGTTTTTTGAACGCTACCAGACCGGGCTTCATCTAATTGGGTGGCTCGTCTTTGTCGGATTGCCGTTTCTGACCCTGCCCACGTTTCTCTGGAACCAGCAGGATCTGATCAGCATCGGTATGGCCCAGTTGCTCACCAGCCTGCTGATCATTGCGTTTTTTTACGTCAACCTGCGCCTGTTGATGCCGAAGCTGCTCGACAGTCGTGATCAGGCTGGTTCGGATGGCCTCTCAACGGGGCAGTATCTGTTGATCGTGCTGGGAATGCTGGCTAGTGTCGTGCTGACCCGTTATGCCAGCTTTTTCCTGTTTCCACCCGCCGACATGATGCAGCGGTCGATGGGTGGCCCGGGCCCGGCCCCGGGTTTTCCGCCACCACCCGATGGCCACCGGGGGCCAGGACCGCACAGCCCCTGGCCGGGGGCGCTGAGCAGTGGCATTTCGTTCGGCTTTGCCATGATGGTCAGTTCGCTGATGGCGCTGTTCCGGTTTCATACCCGCAGCCGGGAAGCCCGGCAACAGATGGTTCTCGAAAAAGTATCGGCCGAGCTGGCCATGCTCAAGCTACAGGTGAGCCCGCACTTTCTGTTCAACACCCTGAATAACATCCGGTGGCTGGCCCGCCGGAAATCGGACCAGACCGAAACGGCCGTGGTTACCCTGGCCCAGCTGCTCCGGTACATGATCTACCAGGCGCAGCAGGACCGGGTGCCGCTGCGGCAGGAAGTAGACCATCTTCGCCATTATATCGATCTGCAGCAGATGCGGCTGGCCGATAAACATACCGTTAGTTTCAGCTGCGAAGGCCCTATCGACGAGCATACCATTGAGCCGCTGCTGTTTATCCCGTTCGTTGAGAATGCGTTCAAGTACGGACTACACGGCCAGCAGGAGAGCCACATCCGTATCGGCCTGACCGTCACCGACGATACGCTGACCTTCCGAACCGATAACCCGGTTGCCGGGCCTCCGCCATCCGAGCCAGGCCCGGAGTCGCCACCGGCTGGGCTACCTGAGTCGGGAATCGGCGTCGCCAACGTGCAGAAACGGCTGGCGCTGCATTATCCCGGCCAGCACGCGCTCTCGCTGGTGCATGAGGACAATCGATTTCGGGTTGTGCTGACCTTACATTTGCGCCATGAACAAGCTCCGCTGCATCGCCATTGACGACGAACCATTTGCCCTCGAGATGCTGGCCGACGATATTGCCAGGGTTCCTTTTCTGGAGCTTGTTGGGCAGTTTGCGAGTCCGCTCGATGCGCTGGATACCCTCCGGCAGCAACCGGTCGATCTGCTCTTTCTGGATATTCAGATGCCAACCCTGACGGGGGTACAGTTCCTGCGCACCATGCCGCAGCGGGCCGGCGTATCGGCGCCCATGGTTATTTTCACAACCGCCTATGAGCAGTATGCCCTCGAAGGGTACGAACTCGATGTGGTCGATTACCTGCTCAAACCTGTTCCGTTCGGGCGGTTTCTGAAAGCAGTTAACAAAGCGTACGACCTTTACACCCTCCGGCAGCCAACCCCCGTACCCGCCCCGCCCGACGCGCCATCGGTGGTTACCCCGCCCACCACCCGGGGCTACTTCTTTATCTTCTCCGAATACCGGGAAATCAAGCTTTATTTCGATCAGGTACTGTACATAGAAGGACTGAAAGATTATGTAAAGATTTTCGTGGCCGATCAGGCACGACCATTCCTGAGCCGGCTGACGCTGAAAGCTATCGAGGCCCGGTTACCTGCCGAGTCGTTCTGCCGGGTGCATAAATCATTCATCGTATCGCTCGACAAAATCAGTTCTTTTCAGCGGACAAAAGTCTTTGTGGGCAAGCAGGAGATTCCCGTGGGTAGTAGCTATGCTGCTGATTTTGAGCGGAAATACGGCTCAGGTTAACGGGTTGGCCGGTTTGGGGGTGGGGTGCGTCTAGCTCGTTTGTCGAGCTCCAGTTGCCGGTATACCTGCCTGAAATCCTGTCCGCTGGCAACGGCGTTGGTCAAAACCCGCACGTTGGCACGCCCAACCGTAGTCAGCCAGCGCGATACCTCGTCGGCGGCCGTCTGGTAAGCGAGCATAACCCGTTCGTAGCCCCCGCCAAAAAAATCGCGGGTCGATTCGAGTTCCGAAAGCGGCAGCACCGACCGCTGGGTGAACGGAAGCTGGTACTCGTCGACGTCGAACGAGTCGGCCGGGGTGGGCATATCGGCGGGTTTGTCCCAGAGGTCGGGGGGGCTGAACCGATAATCGACCATGAGCGCCAGCCCTTCATTGAACCAGACGGGGATCTGCCGTTTCACCCGCCACCAGCCCAGCCGCGCAAACAGCTCGTCGTGACAAAGTTCGTGAGCAATAACATCGGCGTTGTTGCCTTCTGGCCCGAGTACCAGAAACGAATCGCCCCAGGGCGTTCCCAGACTGCATCCGGCACCTTCGCCACCCAGGCAGTACTGCTCATAGTCAGTCTGTTTCGGGCAGTAGATCAGCACCGCCTGGCCGTGTCGGTCGCCCCAGAACCGGCTGATCCGGTTGCGGGCCGTCAGCACGTGGGCTTTGAGCTGGCTGGTTTGCCGGGCTGTGGCCGCCTGATTGACGTATACGCCCGGGCTCCCGTCCAGCAGGCGGAAGCCCGGCGTCTGTCCGATCCGCATACACCGCCACAGCTGCGGATACAGCAGCAGAAAACCAATCGGCAAGGCAATCAGTAAAGGCAGGAGATAACGAACAAAAAGACGCAAGCGGAGGCAGATTTTATTCGACGTGAAGTAAGCTACGAAGTATACTACGAAGTACGGTATAAAATCAAGACGTCGTAAATCGCAGTTTGTTTGGTCAGCGCCGGCTGGCAAAACCAAACGCTTAGACAATACTTTACGATTAAGCCGGATTACTGGCCTACTTTATTGGTTTCTATGGCAACATCTACACTTATCATCGGCGCGGGTATGGCGGGTTTGTCGGCCGCCCGAACCCTGACGCAACAGGGCTGGCGCGTTACCCTGCTCGACAAAGGGCGTGGGGTTGGTGGCCGCATGGCTACCCGACGCCTGCTGACGGCCCGTGCTGACCACGGCGCTCAGTATTTCTCCGCCCAAAGCACCGCGTTCAGGGCGTTTACCGACAGGCTGGCCGCGGCTGGGGTGGTAACCCCCTGGCATCTGGAAGAAGCCAATCGCGCGGAGTCGTCGTTCACCCATCCGCGCTTCGTTGGGGTAGGGGGCATGAGTGCTATTCCCAAACACATGGCCGATGGCCTGACGGTGCTGACCGGCCAGAAAGCGATACGCATTGGTCAGGATGACGCGGGCTGGCAAATCAGCACCGACGCAGGCGACACCCACCGGGCTGATTCGCTGCTCATCACCATACCCGCCCCGCAAGCCCTGGCCCTGCTGCACGATAGCGGTCTGTCGCTCACCGACGCTGACCGCCAGGCCCTGTCGGCCATTGGCTACCAACCCTGTATAGCGGTGATGGCCGCGCTCAACAAGGCCAGCCAGATTCCGGCGCCGGGCGGTATCCGTTACGAAACGGGCGATATTGCCTGGATTGCCGATAATGAGCAGAAAGGTATTTCATCTACGCCTTCCGTTACCCTGCACGCCAGCGCGGCTTTCAGCCAGACTCATCTCGACGAAGCCGATCTCAACGCCATCGGCCAGCGGCTGCTTGAGCAGGTGGAGGACATGGTGCCGGCCAGCTCGATTGCTGCTATGCAGGTACATCGGTGGCGGTATAGCCAGGCCGACGTCCGCCATCCGGATTCATATCTGGCCGCTACGGCACCGTTTCCGCTGCTGTTCGGGGGCGATGGCTTCGGGAGCGGCAACGTAGAGGGGGCGTTCCTGTCCGGCCTGCACATGGCCCAGGCTCTGATAAGTATACCGGCGTAAGGCTGATTTTCAGTTAACTATCCATGTTTTGTTCCACACCGTGGTTCGTGCGGTCGGCGCTACTGCGGCTGCAGGTCGGGCCGGGTGGTTGCCTGCGGCTGGGCCTGAACTACCTCGTAATCGCTGGCCTTGACCCGGCGGGTGGCCTTTCGGTAGGCTACCGTCAGGTCGGGCCAGATGGTCGTGTTCCGGCCTTGTTTGTTCAGGTACCAGCTCTGGCAGCCCGAGGCCCAAACGGTGGTGCTGAGCTTCTGCTGGATACCCTGGTTGTAGGTCTCCTGCGCATCGGGCTTAACATCGAGGAACGCGCCCTGGCCCGCCCGATCGAGCAAATCGAGATAATCCATGACGTAGTTCAGCTGCGATTCGATCATGTGAACAATTGAATTATGTCCCAGGCCGGTATTGGGCCCGACCAGAAACAGCAGGTTGGGATAGCCCGATACCGTCAGCCCGTAATGGGCTTCGGCGCCGTTCATTAGCCACTCGTCGAACAACACCCGGCCCCGCCGGCCAGTCACGTGCAGATCGCAGATAATGTCGGCAGCCACGAAGCCCGTGCTGACTATGATCGCATCGACCGGGTGTTCGGTACCGGTTTTGTCGACAATGGCGGTGGGGGTTAGTTCAGTGATGGCGTCGGTAACCAGTTCGACGTTGGGCTGGGCAAGGGCCGGGTAATAATCATCCGAGACCAATACTCGTTTGCAGCCGAGCTTGTAGGTCGGCGTGGCCTTTTGCCGTAACGCCGGGTCCTGAATGGCGCTTTCCAGATGCCTGAGCGCCTGTTTGGTGCCGAAGGCGTTGAACGTATCATTACCCAGAAACGACAGCCCCCGCAGCTCGTTGGTCCAGTAAATGAACGACCGGTACAGTTGCCGAAACGCGGGCACGTGCCGGAACACCCGCTGCGTGAAAGGCGACACGGGTCGGTCCAGGCGCGGGGTTACATACGGCGCGGTTCGTTGGAAAACGGTGAGATGCCCAACCCCTGGCGCAATGGCCGGTATAATCTGAATCGCGCTGGCACCGGTACCCACTACCGCCACGCGTTTACCGGTCAGGTCATACGAGCTGTCCCAGCTGGCCGAGTGAAACAGGCGACCGGCAAAGGTATCCAGGCCCGGCCATACGGGCAGGCTGGGGCGGTTGAGCGGGCCGATGGCGCCGATCACTACCCGCGCCGTTGTGGTATGGCCGGCCCGGTCGGTCAGGGTCCAGTAGCCATTCTCTTCCGAAAAGGCAGTTCTGATAATTTCGGTATGGTAGCGGATATACGGGCTCAGGTCGAACTGCCCGACGGTTTTTTGCAGGTAAGCCAGAATCTCGGGCTGGGTCGAATAGACCCGTGACCAGTGCGGATTGGGCGCGAACGAGAACGAATAGAGATGAGAGGGCACGTCGCAGGCGCAGCCGGGATATATGTTGTCGCGCCAGGTGCCGCCCACCTCGCCGGCCCGCTCAAACACGATAAACGAAGTGCCCCGTTGCCTGAGCCGAATGGCTGCGCCCAGACCCGCAAAGCCGGCTCCGATAATAGCTACGTCAACAGAAGGCGTCGACATGGTTATGATGGATGAGTTGGTGTCCACAAATATACCTTAAACCAGACGGTATTGAACGATACGCTGAAAGAAGGGTGTTAGTGTGGAAAATAACCTACTAAATCCATCTGCAAGACCTCGTTTTATCGTATTTTTAGTGTTAATCCCTCTTTCCATTAATCAATATCTGTTTATGCAACGTACTCAGCTGAAAGAGTTTTACGGCTATGGACTAATTCTGGCCGTTCTTGTTTCTGTACAGGCGTACTCCATTTATGTAGCCGTAACCACCGACTTATCCCTTAGCTGGCAGCATTACCTGGGTTTTGGCGCTACGACCGTAGCGGGTGTGTTGTGGGCGTTTCGCAAGCCGCAGTACCTCTTCTACGCGCTCGGGCTCACGTTAATACTGGGGTACGAGAATCTGCTGGGATTTACCCCTTCGCTCGATTTCACGGCGACCCGCTATTACATCAACAATATGGCGCTGCACGTTTCGTATCAGGATTTTTCGATGTACATGCTGCTGATCTGGGCCTACGTTGCCCATGACCGGCTGCGAAACCTGGTAACGGGGCTGCTGGTCAGATAGCCCGTGCGCCGTTTATCCACGTAACGCGTAGCGCAAACACGTCAGGGAGTGGCTGGTTTTTGTCCGAAAAGCTGCCTTGCCTGACGTGTTTGTGTTGATGGCCGGTCAGAGCCGGCAGCTGCACGATGTTGCCCGTTTGCCAGGAGTCGGCGCCGGGTTGCGGGGCGGGAACGGGGATGTCGGCCCGGTTCTGTCGCTTCTCCGCCGTCGATACGTCGAATCGTTTGTCGCGATCGGTCAGCAGGTTAGGCATCAGCTGACCATCCTGAGTAAAGCCCATCATCAGGGCCGGGCTACCCATCGGGAGTGCCAGGTCCTGATCGGTATGCCAGGTGTGCCAGGTTTTGCCATAGGTCGACACCACCGTTTCCATCAGTTCGTGCTCGGCAGCCAGGGGGAGGCCGGGCGCAATGAGCGAGCCGCTTTTGACTTCGTAGCGATGGCTGTGCCAGAGTTTCTTTTCGTCGGGGGGCAGCGTGCGAAAGAGCGTTTCGGAGACGATGTATTCAACCCCCATCAGCTTGGCGTCTTTTCCGTTGCCGTCGTAGATGACGCACTGGGTTAGGTCTTCGTTCAGTTTGGTGCAGTAGTGATGGGCTTCCATCTGCCCCTCCATCTGGCCATTATAAAAGTGAAAGCCATTAAGGTAGATTTCGAGCCGATTAACCGGGGTTTTGTCCTGCAAGGCTGTGGCACCGGCTTCCAGCACCTCCGTTTTCGTGGTCTTGTCACGCCCCGGCGACTGCACGTTTGATGAGGTGTTTTTGCCGCCACAGGCCAGCATGCTCAGTATCAGTATCCAGCTTCCTACGCGCTTCATCATACTCGCAACCGGTTGTTATACCCGGAGGAACCGCTGGCCGGGCGGGTTGTTCGGCGGGGTTAGGGAAGGGCCCAACAAAAAAACCGCTCGTCTGAGCGGTTTTTTTGTTCAGCGCATGGCCGATAAAATGGGTCGAACGACCTCTTAGGCCGTCAGCGACCAGCCCTCGCGGTACTTGCGTGATACGAATTGGTTGGCTTCATCGAAGTTGGTGATCTTCATATTCTTGCCATCCCAGGTTAGCTTCTTGCGACCCGGGTAGCTGAAGCCGCGGCCATTGGCATTGGCACTACGCAGGGTATAGCTCCGGATAGCCACGTTACCCATCAGCACCGACTCGGTCAGCGGACCGGCAAAGTCGAACGATGAGGTTAGTCCTTTGTGTTCTTTGCTGTTAAAGCCAGCCTTGCAGGCTTCGGTCCACAGCACCTGATGGCCATTTTCGGGCAGGGCCGGGCCGTCGGTCTGGATCTTAGCGGCTTCGAATTTCTTGCCGTCTTTGGTGTATACCTTCGGATCGTTGCCGTACATGCCGCATACCATCAGCCCTTTATCGCCGATCATGAGCACGCCGTTTTCGCCGTTTTCCGGCATTGGTTCACCTTCAGGCAGGAACTCGGGCCGGAAGGGGCGGAGGCCGCCGTCGGACCAGGTCATGGTAACGGCCTGTTTGTTTTTAGCCGACTCGGGAAACTTCAGCTCAACCCGTGACGAGGGCGGACAGCCTTCTGGAATGTACTCGGGTGTCCAGTCTTTGAGGAATACCGAACCGATGCTGGTTTCTACTTCGGTGGGGTAGCCCAGCCCCAGTACACGGAACGGTACGTCCATGATGTGGCAGCCGATGTCGCCGAGCGCTCCGGCGCCGAAGTTCCACCAGCCGCGCCACTTGAACGGGTGATAGGCGGGGGTATAGCCCACTTTCTGGGCTGGCCCGATCCATACGTCCCAGTCGAGGTCGGCCGGTACGCTGGCATCGGCCTGCGGAACCGGAATACCCTGCGGCCATACGGGGCGGTTGGTCCAGAGATGAACGGTATGCACCTTGCCGATCAGTCCTTTGTCGAACCACTCGACCATCTGTTTTTGCTGCGGGTTCGAAGAGCCCTGGTTGCCCATCTGGGTAACGACCTTGTATTTGCGGGCCGCTTCGGTGAGCATCCGCGCTTCGTAAATGTTGTGGGTCAGTGGTTTCTGCACGTATACGTGTTTACCCCGCTGCATGGCTGCCATAGCGATAACGGCGTGCGTATGGTCGGCGGTAGAAACCGTTACGGCGTCGATGTTCTTGGCTTCCTTGTCGAACATCTCCCGGTAATCCTTATACCGTTTGGCGTTGGGGTGCTGCTCGAAGTTTTTCTTGACCTGATCGCGGCTCCAATCCACATCGCACAGGGCTACAATGTTGTTGGCCCCTTTGTTAAAGGCATTATTGGTATCTGAGAAGCCTTTGCCGGCAATACCGACACCGGCAATGTTTAGCTTGTCGCTGGGCGCAATGAAGCCTTTGCCGCCCAGTACGTGACGGGGTACAATGAAAAAGCTGGTAGCCGCCAGGGCGCCAGTCTGGATAAACTGGCGACGGGTTGTGCCGTTGCCGGTTGGTTTATCGGGTTGATTCATAAAAAAAGTGCTTGAATCTGGTTCACTTGTCAAAAGAAGCGGCTGCTTGTTTTTTACCCGGCAGTCAGCGGATTTTTCGGGGGAGATGGCTGCTATATTTGGCGCTCGTTTATCATCCGTTCATGAGTAGACTGCTTTTTTTACTTCTTCTGGCCACGAGTGCCCTGGCTCAATCATCCCTGCCTGCCCTGATTCCGGCACCGCAAACCCTCGAAACCCGCTCCGGCACGTTTGTGCTAACGGCCCAGACACCGATCACGGTGCTGACGCCGGTTGCGTCGGTACGCCGGATGGTGCAGGACAACTTACCGGGTCTGAAACTAACCGATCAGCCCCGTCCGGCCAGAGCTATTACGGTTCGGCTGGCCGCGGTAACGGGCGTAGGGCCGGAGGGGTATGACCTGGTTGTGGCTCCATCGGGTATTACGCTGACAGCCCCCCAACCGGCCGGGTTGTTCTACGGCTTACAAACGCTGCGGCAACTCCTGCCCGCTGTGGACCCGGTACCGCCCAGGGTTGCTGCCGGCAACGGCCCCCTGGCCCGGCGGACCCTGCCGGCGCTGCACATTCGCGATCAGCCGCGGTTTGGCTGGCGGGGGCTGATGCTCGACGTAAGCCGTCATTTCTTTGATAAGGCCTTCGTGAAGCGGTTTATCGACCAGATGGCCCAGTACAAGTACAATGTGTTTCACTGGCACCTGACCGACGATCAGGGCTGGCGGATCGAGATCAAAAGCCTGCCGCTGCTGACCCAGATTGGCTCCCGGCGCGTGCCCCGCACTGGCCGGTGGTGGGATATCGAGAACCCGCTGCCCGGCGAGAATCCAACCTATGGCGGCTACTATACGCAGGAAGACATCCGGGAGATTGTGCGGTATGCGGCAGACCGGCATATCACCATTGTGCCCGAAATCGACATGCCTGGACATATTATGTCGGCTATTGCCGCCTATCCGAATCTGACCTGCGGAAACAAACCGGTGGTGGTACCGCCCAACGGCAAATTTTACCGGTTGGAAGACAACAACCTCAACCCCTGCGAAGACAGTACGTACATATTTGTCGATAAGGTGCTGACCGAGGTAGCGGCCTTGTTTCCCGGTCCCTACATTCACGTGGGGGGCGACGAAGCGTACAAGGGATTCTGGGAGAAATGCGATGCCTGCAAGCCATTCATGGCCGCCAACAAACTGAAGTCGGTGCTGGAGCTGCAGAGCTACTTCATCAAACGAGTCGAAACGATTGTACAGGCCAAAGGAAAGAAACTCATCGGCTGGGATGAGATTCTGGAAGGTGGGCTCGCCCCCGATGCTACCGTCATGAGCTGGCGCGGGATGAAAGGAGGGATCGAAGCCGCCAGACAGGGGCATCCGGTCATTATGACGCCGTTTCAGCATTGTTACCTCGATCTGTACCAGGGTGAACCCACGGCCGAACCCAGCACCTACGGAATCTGCCGCCTGAGCGATTCCTACGCCTTTGAACCCGTTCCCGACAGTGTGCGGGCGGAGCTGATTCTGGGTGGGCAGGGAAATCTGTGGACAGAATCGGTGCCGAATGCGCGCCATGCCGAGTACATGACCTGGCCCCGCGCGTTTGCACTGGCCGAAGTTCTCTGGTCGCCCAAAGCCGCCCGCAACTGGCCGGGCTTCATGAATCGCGTCGAAGCCCACTTTCGGCGGTTCGATGTGCTGGGTGTCAATTACGCCCGGAGCGTTTACAACCCGATTGTTACCGTAAAGCGGCCGCCCATCGGCTTTGTTGAGGTATTCCTAAGCCACGAACTACCCGACGCGTTTTTGTACTACACCACCGACAATACCCTGCCCGACGACCGCTCTCCGCTCTATACCAAACCGATC
This sequence comes from Spirosoma lacussanchae, assembly GCF_005870035.1. Taxonomy (GTDB): domain Bacteria; phylum Bacteroidota; class Bacteroidia; order Cytophagales; family Spirosomataceae; genus Spirosoma; species Spirosoma lacussanchae. The sequence continues at coordinate 1,245,464 of NZ_SWJG01000001.1, forward strand.
CTAATGCCCAAAGGCGCCGACCGCCTGAAAGTCGTAGCCTACCGAAACGGCAAACCCATCGGCCGCCTAGTCGAAGTAACCACCGACGAGCTAATAAAACGGATAAAATAACCGGACTTGCCGGGTATAGGCTGGGACGCGCCTGATAAAGGGCTACGTGCTTGTTGGTCCGGCTGGTGAATCAATCAACGAGCGGGTGCTGGCTGACGTGGGGCGCGGGGTTCGCGTAAAGGGGCGACTCAAAAAGGCGGATAACTGGCTAATCCTGTACGTCGACGCCCCCATAGAAGTGGTTCAGATGAGAATGGACAGGATCAGCCAGATAGCGATGTGTAACTAACCTGCTCAGGCGGACGTGCTGTCAGCCAGCTCCTTATAGAAGATAACTTTGTCTTCGCCAGCCTGATAGAAATTTCGTATTCGAGCTTCCTCTACGTAGCCGCATCGCCGGTAGAAGGCCCGCTGGTACTCAAAGTCCGGTAAGCCTGAGGTTTCGATCAGCAACAACCGTTCGTGCCGTGTCCGCAATGCCTCTTCAACGTAGCGCAGCAAAGCCGCTCCGCGACCCTGGCCCTGCCGGTCAGGATGGATGGCAATCAGGTACAGGTTATACGTGCCGTCGGTCAGGCGCTCCGGCGCGTAGTAAGCTACACCCACCGGCCCGTTATCGTCGTCGGTGAGCCAGCGGTCGCTACTGTCGGGATTCGTAAAGTAATCAGCCAGCATATCGTCCAGCATGTCGGCGGGAAACAGACCAACGGCGTCGATCAACGCCTTCAGGGCGGGCACGTCGTCAGGTCTGGTTGGCCGAATCCTGGCTGGTGGAGTTGGTTGCGGAGGTGATTCGTGGCTGTTGGGTAATTCGTATAGCATGGGTGTATGTATCATTCGTTTAAAACTGTTTTCCGACTACGGGTTGTAGGCTGGTTACTTTTCATTGGCCGTGCTCACTGCCAACGAACGTAGCAAGAGTAGTTGCCATGTGATAGAGAAGCAGGGTAGGCGTGGGCTATTTTAACTCGGCATTCCCGAACAGCACCGAAAAGGCTTTGCACCAGATGATGACAAACCGCTGCCGGGCCGGATCGGCAGTGGCCGGAAGCTCGACCGAGAACGTGCCGCTCGTGCTGGTTAATCTCGACACTTCGATAAAATTACGCAGCCCCGTGTTTTCGGCCAGGTAGATGCGCAGGTCGGGGCCTCCATCGGTGCGGAAGTTGGTAAAGACCAGCGTCTGTTTGCCGTTGGCGGTCTGCACGCTCACGGTTCCGCTGGTGGGGTGTACATTGCTCATAAACATGCCCTGCAGGCCTCCAGCCTGCCCTGTCGTAGTCGTTGACGAAGCGGGTGTCCCGACGGTGGCGGTGCCGGATACCGGGGTGGTACCGGTCGTGACGCCGGGGCTGACGGTTTCTTCAGTCGTTGTACAGCTGACCAGCAGGCCCAGCAGCAAAAAGAATAGAAGCGTTTTCATAGTATCAGTCAGTTTGCGTTTACCATTTGATGAATATACCGGCATTGTACGACCGCGAGAACGGCACGTTCTCACCGGCCAGCGCACCAATCACGCTGCCCGTCAGCCCTAGTTTGTCCGGAACGATGTCGTAGGCCGCCTTCAGGCCGGCCCCCAGAAACTGTTGGTCATTCAGGTACGTGCCCGTAAACTGGTAGGCTTCCGTATTGAAAAACGGTCCGTTTTTGGCGGGTAACCGGAAGTCGATCGTACCGGCTACCCACAGCCGCGGGTGCAGCCGGTAGCCGAATTCGCCGTTCAGTTTCAGAAAGTTGCTGTAATTCTGCGTCATGAGTCCATAGCCTGCTTCGGCGTAGTAATAGGTGCGGCTCCCGCCCGACCCTACGGAGAGATAGGGTAGTACGGTCCAGCCTTCGTAGCCCGTTCGCAGACCCAGTCGGTCATTGTTGGTGAAGGTGTTGGCCAGCGCATCGACGCCTATACTGACTGTAACGGGGCCATCGAGCAGCGCTCGTTTCAGGCCGAGGCCGATGTTGCCAATGCCCGTCAGCGTACCGGCATTGACCGGATTGGCGCTAACATTGGTACTCGGACCGGTCTTCAGCAGTTTGTAGGGCAACACCCCCCGAATTTCCCAGCCTTTGGCAATGCCATATTCGGCATAGAGCTGCAGGGTTACGTCGCTGGTGTTTCTGAACACGGCGGTTTCTAAGCCGGTGGGCCCGTAGACGGCGTTATAATACAGACCGGAGTAGCCGAGCTGCACAAAGCCTTTGCGGTAGCCACGAATCCAGGGGCCGCCTGCCATCGACAGCGTAGACAGGGTAAGGAGCAGGAGTGAAACAAGAAAAAAACGGCGCATACGAGTGGTTGGTGAGGGTGAGTTACTTGGGCTCTTTATCTTTTATCGATGGCCAGTTGGCGTCGGCTTTTTTGATGTAGCCGGCCTGGTCTTTGTTCCATTCCGTCCGCACTTTCGTGTTGTAGTTCAGGTACAGCTTATCATCAACGATGGTCCAGGCATCGGCTTCGGTGGGGGCTTTGTAGCCGCGCGATGTGCCAAATGCGCAATAGCCGCCGTACTGCGGAGCGTAGGTCACGGGGTTTGCCTTGAACGCATCCCGATTCTTTTCACTGGCGAAATACCAGTCAGCGTCTTCATAGCGGTAGGTGATTTTAGGATCGCCCAGTACCGGCTTGTGCTCGGTGAAGTAAGCGACGGGGTCGTAGCCGTTGATGGCCTTACCGCCGGGGGCGTAAATGGTTGATTTCTGAGCAAGGGCTGTCGTGACCGACAACAGGGCAAGAACGATCAGACGAAGAATGAGCAGTTTCATGGTGATTATTTAGTTGATACATGGGTTGATTGACCGAACGTCAGTTGGTCCAGAATCGCGTCGTGAATCAAATCCGGGCGACTCCAGGGAATGAAGTGATTCATCTTTGGAATCAGCTGCATCGTGACGGGCGCGTTGACGAGCATTCGCTGGGCAAACGCGGCATTGCCGGCGGGTACCAGGGGGTCATCTTCGCCCTGAATGACCGTGACGGGTACGCGGATCGTGGCCCAGCGCGGACGCATCGTTTCCAGCTCACCCCTGAGCGGCAAAATTTCCTGGTTACTTACGTCGAGTTCGGTGGGCAGCCATTGCCGGAACGGAAACACAGTGCCGATGGGGCGGTACCATTCGTTCTTTTCCAGGTCGGGATCGATCGAAGGAGCAACCAGAATGAGGCCACCTACGTCGTTGGGGTAGTCCATCGCCATGCGGGCGGCTACCGGGCCACCCAGCGAATGTCCGACCAGAATGGGCTTGCGGACGGAATGACTCAGCCGCAACAGAGGAGCCAGACTGGCGGCCTGAACGGCCAGCGAACGTTCGGGTTTCCCCAGTCCTGACTTGCCAAAACCAGGCCGATCTACCGAAATCAACTGCGCGCGGGTATAAAGAGATGAATCGGCGAAGAAGCTGATAAAGGCATCCCACGACCCCGGCGAACCGTGAATAAACAGGACTGTAGGTAAGGTGTCGCGTCCAATCCGGGCGTAGTGAACCGGCCGGGTCCCGTTACCGGGAACGGCCTGAATCATCGCAAACGTGGGTTTCACCGGTTGACTGGCGAAATAAGTAGCCACGTTCGTATCCGACATTCGCACCGATGCAAACCGGGGGAGCAACGCTATTAACAGAAACAAAATGAGTAGCAGCATACGCCATCGAAAACGAGAAGAGCCCATAAGTAGAGACGCAATTGGTTGCGTCTAGTTGGCGTCAGCAATTTTACAAAGACGCAACCGCACCGGCGGACCGGCAATTGCGTCTGGTTGGCGTCAGCAATTTTATAAGAAAGCAACCACCTTTGACCGTACTCACCTGACTGCCTGAACCAGCTGCCAGAGCGCCATGCCGATAAACAGCCCACCCGTTAGCCGGTTGATCCACGGGCCGTTCAGGTACCGCAGCAAACGTTGCCGCTGCCAGTCGGCCAGCCACACAACAACGACCAGCAGACCAAAGGCACCCGCGGCCGTTCCGAGCGCAAATACCCACTGGCTGGCAAGCTGCCCGGCCGGCACCAGCATGCGGCTGCCAATGGTGGCCTGACTCAGATAAAGCCACACCGCCGACCAGAACGGCAACAGCTGCGGGTTCGTGGCACCCAGAGCGATTCCTTTCCAGAATGGCAGCGATACCCCGTTGGCCGGGGCAACGCTCAACACGACGGGCTTCTGCCGAAAGGCAGCAAGGCCAGCGCCCAGCAGCACCGGAATCGGCGCATACGCCAGAACGACCGTCCAGGTTGAGTGCGTAGGAATGAGCATCAGCCCACCGGCCGCCAGCCCACTGTACCCGATCTCGGGCAGACTTCCGCCCAGAGCCAGCCACAATCCGGCGCGCCGGCTTTGGCTTAGCGTTGTCTGTACCACGGCCAGATTAACCGTGCCGGGGTGTAAGGACCCGGCGAAACTAATGACGCTGACGATGAGGAAGAGCAGAAGCATGGGGCTTGATTGTCAGTTCTGTACGATCCCGTAATCCGGCTGGTACTTTGACTGGCCGGGGAGTCGTGGGTTCTCAATGAGACTGGTGCTGTACCGTCGAATAGGCCACCCCAAAATGCGGGGGTAGGTCAACGTCAGGGAACGAATTCATAACCGCGACCTGGATCAACGCCATGTGATGTATTGCGTGTTCGACATTGTAGAGCAGCTCGCGGGCAAACGACGACGGAATCTGGATGGTCTCGGCACCCGCCACCGACAGGTCGGCTTCCAGCCGCAGGTACTGGCTGAGATCGAGCCGCTGGATAGACCGGTCGATCGAGCCAATGCGCCGGATGGCTTCGTCGGGGTTTACTTCGAGCCGCAGGTCGCGCTGTCGTTGGTCGTAGTTGAGCAGGCCCGTCTGGGCGCTGGTGACCAGCAGTTCGTAAAATTCCAGAATGTGCCGAACGTGCTTGCCGATGGTATTTCCCGACAGTACGGACAGTGGACGGGCGTAGTCACGATCGGTTAATTGGCCGATTACGTCGGCGAGTTGCATCATAATATCAGTACTGGCAGATTTCAGACACATGGTAAGAAAAGCGGATGGGTGAATAAATGAGCTGTTTGTTAATGAGGCACTACGGCTATTCCAGGTCGCTGCGTTTACATAAACTGCTTAGTGCGGGCTCCCCTGCCAGTTTTCTTGCCAGGGGCGTTGCCCAGCAGGCTGAACACGATGGGCACCCACTGCTGACGGGTCAGGAACAGGATAACGACACAGCTCACGGCCACGACAACCCCCAGAAAGAACAGATACCCGCCGTCGCCCAGAATGTCGACGCCCAGCACCGTCAGGTGCGACAGGATAGCGCCTGCCATGACGCCCAGGCCAATCCCGGCTCCGATCCAGCTCGTACGGGGAATCAGGATGAGTATAGCTGCCATCAGTTCAACAACGCCCGAGCCGATGCGGCCCCAGGGTTCAACCCCCAGCTTGGCGAAGATGTAAACGGATTCAGCCTGCGCGCCAAACTTGAAATACAACGTCTGGAGCAGAATGATGGCAGCTACTAAACGAGCAGCCCGAAGGACGTAAGGAGTGATACTGGTCATGATTGATAACGGGTTTACGAACGGTGTTACGACTGGATGAGCTTTGACCAGCTGGCATCGGCTTTCCGGTGCAGCGCTGGCTCGTCTTTGTTCCACTTGGTAAGGGTGTTGTTGATGAAGGTGTGGTAAAACAGGAAGAGCTTACCGTCGGTGATTTTGAAGGTTTCGGGGTCAACCTCAACCTTTTCACCCGCTGCCCCCATGGCGTAGGCGCACCAGCCACCATATTGCGGTTCGTACTGGCCAGGGTTTTCCTGAAACGCCTTCAGGTTGGCGGCTGAAGCGAAGCGGTACGTAACATTTCTGTGCGTGAACGTGTGGGCGGCCGACCCCTTGACGGCTTTGTTCTGGGTGAAGTAAGCCACTGGATCGTAGCCCTGAATAGCGACCCCTTTATCAAGGTTAAAGTGCTTTTTACGAACAGTCGGGTCCGATTGAACCAGTCCCAACCCGGCCTGGCTCGGCTGCATGAAAAAGGCGAAAGCGATGAACAGTATTGAAAGCGTTTTCATGATCTTGTTTTGACGATTGATGGTCGAGTGCTTGGCGCAAACTCCCTGACTCAATTGCCAAATACCGTTCCAGCCGTGCCAGGCCGGCCAAAAACGCGCTCACTGGCCGGAAAACGCCTAAAACGCGCAGAGAGCACGCTTCCTTGCCAGTTGGTAAGTCCCGATATTTCGTAACTTTCACGAAATGACCGGGACAAACCAGCCCGTTGTGTATCAGACCAGCAACGAGTATGGCGCAAAAGGGCTCAATCTGGCTCATATAGCCGTTAATCCCGGCCACTGGGCCATTCGGACCAGGAATTGCAGGCGTACTTATCGTATATGAGCCGGTCAACGGCATACCGCAACGACTTTTCACCCGATCATGATAGAAAACGAAACCGCTGTCATCTCCCCCAAGGTGCTTCGACTGTCGCACTTTACCGTCGAAAACGCCCTGGAACCTATTCTTCTTTTCGACCAGCGCGGTCAGGTGAAGCGGGCCAATGCAGCGGCCTGTCGGCAACTGGGCTATGGCTCTGATCAACTCAGCACCCTGCATTTTTGTACCATTCACCCCGACTACAGCCAGGACCAGTACGTCGACCTATGGCAGCGGCTGAAACAGGCGCAGACACTGACCCTGGATATGAACCAACTCCGTCAGAATGGGACGCTTCGCCAGGCTGAGATTGGCATGAACTTCATCCAGCTCGATGAACAGGAATACCTGTGCTGCTTCGTGCGCGACGTGACCGAACGCTCGCAGCTGGACGATACGCTCCGCCAAATCTCGGAAGGAACGGCTGCCGATATCGGCATCGACTTCTTTCAGTCGCTGGTGCAGCAACTGACTACTACGCTGAACGTACAGTTCGCGATGGTGACCGAGTGTACCAACGTCGAAAAGACCCGCGTCCGGACCCTGGCCTTCAGCGTACATAATGCGCTGCACGAAAACGTCGAATACGATCTGGCTGGTACGCCCTGCGACATCGTCATGAAGGGCCGAGATTTGTACTTTCCCACCGACGTAGCCGACAATTTCAGCAAAGGTGTCGGCCTCGAAGCGTACCTTGGAGTGCCGATCTACGATAAACTGGGCGAAGTAGTTGGCCACCTGTCGGTGAGTGACACCCGCCCGATGGCCGACCACCACAAGTACATTGGTATTCTGCGGGTACTGGCTGCCCGCTCGGGGGCCGAAATTGCCCGTAAGGTGGCCGAAGAGCGGCTGCTGCGTATTCAGGAACAGCTGGAAGCCACCGTCGTCGAGCGCACCCGCGAACTGGCCGAAGCTAAGGAAGAAGCCGAAGCTGCCAACCGGGCCAAGAGCGATTTTCTGGCGACAATGAGCCACGAACTACGCACCCCCCTCAACGGTATTCTGGGCTATACCCAGCTGTTTAAACGGGACCCGATGATGACCGAAAGCCAGCAGAAAGGCGTGAAGATCATGCACGACTGCGCCGAAAGCCTGCTCTCGCTCATCAACGACGTGCTGGATCTGTCGAAGATCGAAGCCCGCAAGATGGACGTGCTGTCGGAGGTATTTTACCTGCCCGAACTGTTGCAGCATATTGCGCAGCAAACGCAGGTTCGGGCCGAACAAAAGGGGCTACGTTTCGAGACACAGCTGTCTGACAACCTGCCGGCATGGGTAGTGGGCGACGAGCGTAAACTCCGGCAGGTGCTGTTGAATCTGCTCGGAAATGCCGTAAAGTTTACGCCCACGGGTACAATTACGTTCCGGGCCGAGTGGACCCCTGACCGGCTGGATCGCGCCAGTCCGGAAACACCGTCCCCCACCATCCGCTTCATGATCGAAGATACCGGCGTGGGCATTGCCAACGAACAACTGTCCAGTATTTTTCAGCCGTTTCAGCAAATTCGCGAATCGAACGATTTTGTGGAGGGCACCGGTCTCGGCCTGTCCATTACCGACCAGCTGGTCCGGCTCATGAACGGCGATCTGTTCGTATCGAGTCAGGCGGGGCAGGGCACCCAGTTTCGGCTTTCGCTGACCTTACCCGAAGCCACCGGCGCCCCCGCTCTGGAGCAGAGCAACCAGTCCGACCAGCCGATTATTGGGCACGAAGGGGCGCGCCGAACGATTCTGGTGGCCGACGATAGCTGGGAAAACTGCTCGGTGCTGACCAACCTGCTGACCCCCCTGGGTTTTACGGTTATTGAAGCCCGCAACGGTCGCGAAGCCGTTGAGCAGGCGATGCTGTACCAACCAGACCTGGTGCTGCTGGATCTGGTGATGCCCTACCTGGATGGGTTTGGCGCCCTGAAACAGATTCGAAGTAATCCGGCTACGAGTCAGGCCACCGTGTTTGCCTTCTCGGCGAAGGTGTTTGAGCAGGACAAGCAACGGAGCCAGCAGGCCGGATTCGATGATTTCGTGCCCAAACCCGTTCATCTGGATTCGCTGCTGACTAAAATCGGCAGGCATCTCAACCTGACGTGGCAAACCCGGCCCAGCGCGGACCCGGCAGCCGCGCCAAAGACGAGCAACCGAACGGGTGGTGCGCCGACGCAGCTGCCTGACCCGGCCCAGTTGGAAGCGCTGTATGAACTGGCCCGCCTGGGTGATATTCAGGGAGTATTGACGATGATTGCGGAGGTTGAAAACGCCAACTCGGCCCACCAGCCGTTTGCCGACCAGATCCGACAGGCCGCCAGTGAGTTCGATACGCGCCGGATCAAAAAATATCTTCAAGCCTGTTTAGAAACGGTATGAGCACTCTCACCACGAACCACGCAGCCACGGACGACACAGACAGCATCGGTACCGGCCGGACCATTCTTATCGTAGATGACATGCCCAACAACATCAGCGTGTTGTACGAAACCCTGACCCGGTTCAATTACAAAGTGCTGGTGGCCCGCGACGGCAAAAGTGCCATCGAGCAGGCGCAACTGGCCCAGCCCGATCTCATCCTGCTCGACGTGATGATGCCCGGTATGGACGGCTTCGAAACCTGCCGCCGACTCAAACGGACAGAAGCCACGCAGGCTATTCCGGTGCTGTTCATGACGGCCCTCGCCGAAACGATCGATAAGGTCAACGGCTTTAACATGGGCGCCGTGGATTATATCACCAAACCCTTTCAGCTGCAGGAGGTACTGGCCCGCATCAACACGCACCTGACCCTGCGCGGGTTGCAACGCGAACTGCAGATTGCCAACGCCCTGCTCGAACAACGCGTTGCCGAACGAACCGAGTCGCTCGCCAAAGCGCTGGCTGAAGTTGAGCAGCTGAAGAATAAGCTACAGGCCGAGAATACGTACCTGCGCGAAGAAATCAAACAGACCAGCAACTTCGAGGAAATCGTTAGCCAGAGCAAAGCCTTCGGGAAGGTGCTCCGGCAGGTTGAGCAGGTTGCTCCCACCACAACGTCGGTCCTGATTCTGGGCGAATCGGGCACGGGTAAGGAACTGCTGGCGCGGGCTGTGCACAACCGGAGCAGCCGCCGGACCAAAACGCTGGTGAAAATCAACTGCGCGGCTCTGCCCGCTACCCTGATCGAGAGTGAACTTTTTGGCCACGAGAAAGGCGCGTTTACCGGGGCCACCGCCCAGAAAATAGGTCGCTTCGAACTGGCCGACGGGGGAACGATTTTCCTGGACGAGATCGGGGAAATGCCGATCGATTTGCAGGCTAAGCTGCTGCGGGTGTTGCAGGAAGGCGAACTGGAGCGGGTGGGGGGCACAAAGACCCTCAAAGTCAACGTGCGGGTCATTGCCGCCACCAACCGCGATCTGGACAAAGAAATCAGCGACGGCCGCTTTCGGGAAGATTTATACTACCGGCTCAACGTATTTCCCATCCAAAGCCTGCCTCTGCGTGAGCGAAAAGAAGATATTCCGCTGCTGGTTCGCCACTTCTGTACCAAACACGGCCCCGGTATCGGGCGCCAGATCGATGTTATTCCACCAGGCGTGATCGATATCCTGATGGATTACCACTGGCCGGGCAACATCCGCGAGCTGGAGAACGTCGTCGAACGTTCACTGATCATCTCGTCGGGCCGGAAACTGGAACTCGGCGACTGGCTCCGGCGGAAACAGGCGGTCCCCAAACCGGCCGGACTCATAACCATGGAAGAAGCCGAGCGCAACCACATCCTTGCCGTGCTGGAGCACACCCGCTGGAAAGTGAGCGGCAAAAACGGAGCCGCCGAAATCCTGGGCATGATACCAACCACGCTCGATTCGCGCATGAAAAAACTGGGCATCCAGCGGCCATAGGATGTTACGGCCAACCGGAAATCTCACGAAATATCGTAACCGGCATGGCTGGTTAATGTAAAGCTATGAAGATCAAGAGGCTGTAAGTCAGTTGTTTGCACTTCGTGCCTAGGCTGGTACGTTGCTTGATTATAAGAAAGGTAATCAACCAGCCCGATTATGTGTACCGCCACGTATCTACCCCTTACCACCAACGGCTTCATCCTGACTCACAGCCGGGACGAGAAAGCGATTCGTCCGGCCGCGCGTCCACCCAAAGCGTTTTCGATTGGCAACCAGGCCGTAACCTTCCCACAGGACCCGCAGAGCCAGGGCACCTGGATTGCCAGTTCAGCCCGCACTACGGTCTGCCTGCTCAACGGGGCTTTCGTGCCGCACCAGGTGCAGCCGGCCTATAAGCACAGTCGGGGGCTGGTCATTCCGCACTTCTTCACTTATCCGTCCACCGACGCGTTCTCGGCCGCCTACGACTTTGGCCACATCGAACCGTTTACCCTGCTGCTTGCCGAAGCAGAGCGCCTGACCGAACTCCGCTGGACTGGACAGCGGCTGTTCACGCACGAGAAAGACCCCAACCGCGCCCACATCTGGTCGTCGGTGACCCTCTACACGCCCAACATGATTACCAAACGCGAAGGCTGGTTTGAAAACTGGCGACAGCAACACCCTAGCCCGACGGTTGATGACATCCGGTACTTTCACCAGTCGGCCGGCGATGGTGATGCCGAAACCAGTATTCGTATGAATCGGCAGCATACGTTGCTAACCATCAGCCTGACGAGCATCGTGCAGCAGGACGGGGAAACCGAGTTTATCTACGAAGATTTTACGCAGTCTACGTTCAGCCAGCAAACCATCCGACCCGCTTATGCAATCGCTTAGTTCACTCGACCAACGCTCCGGGGTGTCTACCCCGCTCGGGCACACGTTATCGGCCCGGTTAACCCGGCTGCGGCTTTCTACCCCGTTTTTTATCCGCCTGCGGTCGTGGGAGTACTGGCCGTTTGCGGTGGTGTACTTCCCGGTATTCATCTACCACGTCTGGCTGTCGATCAGGGCCCGGTCGCTGTTTTTCTTCTCGGCCGCCAACCCATCCATCGAAACGGGTGGGCTGCTGGGTGAGTCGAAGGCCGGTATTCTGGACCGTATCAGCGACGAATTCAAGCCGAAGACGCTGTTCGTTGCGGCCTCATCTCAGCTCGATACCATTTTTACGCAGATGGCCGATCAGGGCCTGACCTACCCCTTAATTGCCAAACCCAACGTCGGCGAACGCGGCTGGCGGGTCGAGACGATCGAGGACTGGGAGAGCCTGGTCAACTACAGCCAGAGCAGCCCCGGCGATTTTCTGATTCAGGAATATGTCGACGAACCACTCGAACTGGGGGTGTTTTACTACCGGTTTCCCGGGCAGGTACAAGGGGTGATTTCGTCGATTGTTCAGAAAGAATTCCTGACCATTCGGGGAAACGGACGCGACTGCATCGAAGCTCTCATCCGGCAGAACGAGCGGGCCATTCTGCAGCTACCCGCCCTGACGGCCCGCTACGGCAACCGTTTTCATGAGATACCGGCCCCGGGCGAAACAATGACGTTAGTGTCTATCGGCAACCATAGCAAAGGCACCAAATTTCTGGATGCCAACCACCTCATCACGCCTGAGCTAACCCGCGTGTTCGACCGCATCAGCCAGCCCATTGAGGGGTTCTACTACGGCCGTTACGATCTGCGCTGCCGGACCGTGGCTGATCTGTACGCCGGTCGGCACATCCGGATTCTGGAGCTGAACGGGGCGGGTGCCGAACCCGCACACGTCTACCAGCCCGGCTTTTCGCTGTGGGAGGCCTACCGGGTGCTGTTTCATCACTGGCGCGTGCTGTATGACATCAGCCGCGAAAACCACCGGCGGGGTGTTGCCTACATGACCCTTCGCGAAGCCGTCGGCATCTGGAAACGGATTCAGCGCGATAAACAATAAGCACCTGGCCTCACGGGCCTGGCCCAATCAAACACCTGTAATCAACCAACGAATGAACTCTTTATTTGCACCCATCAACACAAGCCTGAGCGGCCTGAACGTCCTGCTCACGGCCGGACCTACCCAGGAATCTATCGATCCGGTCCGGTACATCAGTAATCATTCGACGGGTAAAATGGGGTACGCCCTCGCCGACGTGCTGGCCGAACGCGGTGCCAGCGTGACGCTCGTAAGCGGTCCTACCCACCTGACCGTCGAGTACCCAACAATCCGGGTGGTGCACGTTCGCTCGGCGGCCCAGATGTACGCAGCCTGTCTGGACCATTTCCCAACGGCAGCCATCACGGTACTGGCTGCGGCCGTGGCCGACTACACGCCTAAAGTAGTAGCCGACCGAAAAATCAAGAAGAAAGAGCCCGACTTCAGCCTGGAGCTTGTCCGAACCGTCGACATTGCGGCCAGCCTGGGCGCCCGGAAGCGCGACGATCAATTTATGGTTGGTTTTGCGCTGGAGACCGACAACGAGCTGGCTAACGCCCGGGCCAAACTGGTTCGCAAAAACCTCGACCTGATTGTGCTCAATTCGCTCAGGGACGCCGGAGCTGCCTTTGGCCACGACACCAACCAGGTAACCCTTATTCACCGCAACGGCGCTATTCACCGCTTCGGGCTGAAGTCCAAGCGAGCCGTGGCGCACGACATTGCCGACCAGGTAAGCGCGGTGTTACCCGTTTCGGTATTGTATTAAGTCCATAAACAAACCCAGACACCATGAATCGACAAACCATAGCCAAACGCACAGGCGGACTGTTCCTGATCGGTTTTATCGGGCTGCTGGCATCTGCTTTTGGGCCTGTAACGTATACCTTATTCGATGGTAAACCGCCCCGGCGGTACGAAAAGACCGAGGCTGAGTGGCAGAAGATACTGACGCCCGCTCAGTTCGCCGTCATGCGCAAACACGGAACCGAACGCGCCTTTACGAGCGCGCTGGCTAGTAACCATGCGCATGGCGTGTATCGCTGCGCGGGTTGCCACGAGCCGCTCTTTAGCTCCGACACCAAATTTGAGTCAGGAACCGGCTGGCCCAGTTTCTACAAACCGATCAGTAAATCCATCGTGAAAGACGTAAGCGACACCAGCTACGGCATGGTTCGGACCGAAGTGCAATGCGCCGTGTGCGATGCTCACCTGGGTCATGTTTTTGACGACGGTCCGGCGCCAACCGGTCTGCGGTACTGCATAAACGGGGTGGCGCTGGAATTTATCAAAAAACCATAAACGGTTTATACCTGGGCAAGCCGTCGAGTTCGGGGCCGCACCGGCGCTTTCGGCGGGCTAGTGGCGCGACGGGCCGGACTGGCGGGGGGCGCTGTTGCCTGTTTCTGATGCCGCCGATACCGCCCATATTGCGCAGTTTTTTCAGGAGAGCTACAGCTGGCTTGCAGAAACAGGACTGCCGGATTGGATCAGCAGCGTCGATAATAGGAGGTAATTGGTCGTTATAATCAGAGAAGGCCCTGGGCGTGATCACGCCCAGGGCCTTCTCTGATTATAGTGTGCTGGTCTGAGCCAGCTGCTATACTGCCTAAATAGTAATAGCCGAAGGCTTAGCGCAGAATGGGTTCCAGGGCGGCCCGGTTTTCGTTGAGCCAGTCGTGGATGTCGGTGACAATCTCGCGGATGCCTAATTCGGGCTTCCAGCCGGTCAGGTTCGTCACTTTGGTGTTGTCGGTGATGTAAAGCCGGATATCGGCGGCCCGGTTTTCGGTTACGGCGTTGATGGGAATGGTTTTGCCCGTCACCTCCTGACAAATCGCTGTCAGCTCCTGCAGGGAAGCCGAGCTTTCGTTGCTGCCGCCCGCGTTCAATATTTCGCCATTGACGGCGTCGAGGTTGTGCAGCTCCCAGTCCACCAGTCGGTAAAGATCGGCTATGTGCAGCATGTCGCGGGTTTGTTTGCCAGTGCCACCGTACCCTATATACGCCAGCTGCTGTTCGAAGTAGTGTTTGGCAATCCAGAGCACCATCACGCCCTGGTCGACCTTGCCCATCTGCCACGGACCGGTGATGACGCCACAGCGGTTAATGACGGTTTTCAGCCCGTAAAACTCGTTGTACTCCTGAATGAGCAGTTCCGAAGCCAGCTTGGTTGTTCCGTAGAGTGAGCGCGCCCCGTCGAGCGGGAAGTTCTCGGCAATCCCTTTCGACGAAACGCCCGGAACCGGCTGATCGTCGGTCAGTACGAAGCGGGTTTCGGCTTCGGCAAAGTTTAAGGTTTCGATCGTTTTGATCGGATATACGCGGCTTGTCGACAGAAATATGAAACTGGCTTTATGTTTGAGCGCGTAGTTGAGGCAATTGACCGTACCGAACAGGTTGGTATTGATGAGGTAGTCGGGCGTACCGTCGAGGCCGGCCAGTACACTTGGCTCGGCTGATGCTTCAATGACCGCATCAACAGCGGGCAGGGCGTCGAAATCCTCTTTGTTGCGAATGTCGCCGTGTAAAAACTCGATACCAGCCGCTTTCAACCGCGCCAGACTCAGCTCGGAGCCGCGTCGTTTGAGGTTGTCGAGGGCAAAAATCTGGTAATTGGGGTAGTTCTTTTTTAGCGAGATGGCGATCGAGGAGCCAACGAAACCGGCCCCGCCGGTGATGAGAAGTTTCATAAAATTGACTAAAATGATAGGGTGGAAGGGTGAACGAGCGGTTCGTACGGGGCTCGTTCACCCTTCCACCCAGTCGTTCTGTAGTTAGGATGCAATGCGTTTGAGTTTCACGTTTTCGACCGGGCGAATAACGAGGGGCACTTTTTCTACCTTGACCGAGCTGCTGTCCAGACCAAACCAGCGGTCTTCGGGCGTGGTGAAGCCCTTGATGGTGAAGTAGATGTTCATGATCAGTCGTTCGCGGGCGGGTAGTTCATTTTCGAACGACAGGAATTTCTCGAGAACAACGAACCGGAAATCGCCGATCACGTTCTGCCGGCTGAGTGATTCGTAGCGGCTGGTGATATCCACTTCCTTATTTTTTACCATGTCTTCAATTACCTTCCTAAAGAACAGATTGATCCGCTGCTCGACCCGAAATCCGAGTTTAAAGGTAATTTTATAGGCGTCGTCGGGAGCGATCGTGTTCACCTTGTACTCCATTGTATACGGATCGTCCGTCGTATCAACGTGCACGAACCAGTAGATATCGGCCCGTTTCGGCCGCTTCTGGAAAATGGAGTAAATGATTTTCGACTCGATCTCCGACTGGCGGGCCGCGTTGCTCATGAAGACCAGGTGGGTGGCATATTTAGGGATACTGATGTCGCGGCTCAGTTCCTTAATGGCCTGAATGTACTGGTCGATACGCACATACTCCGTCAGGCGAAGTTTGATCTGGAACGCCTGCAGCCAGATGTACATCACACTGGCGATCGAAGCACCAATGAATACCGATACCCAGCCGCCGTGCGGGAATTTGATCAGGTTGGCAATCAGGAACGACCCCTCAATACCCAGATAAACCGTTAAAAAAAGCACTACTCCCCACGCCTGGTATTTGTGCGTATACAGATAGTAGGTCATCAGCAGGGTTGTCATCAGCATGGTCAGCGTGATGGCCAGTCCATAGGCGGCTTCCATGTTGCTCGACTCCCGGAAGTACAGAACGACGCCCACACAACCCGCCCAGAGCAATAAATTGACACTAGGTACGTACAACTGCCCTTTCTGAACGCTGGGGTAGCGCAGCCGTACCTTGGGCCAGAAGTTGAGCCGGATGGCTTCGCTGATCAGCGTAAACGAACCACTAATCAGGGCCTGGCTGGCAATAACAGTGGCCATCGTGGCAATCCCAATGCCAATTGTCAGGAACCAGCCGGGCATCACCTGGTAAAAGGGAATGCGCTCGGAGAGCTTCTGCCCTTCGATGCTCAGCAGCCACGCTCCCTGACCGAAGTAGTTCAGAAGAAGGGCCGTTTTGACGAACACCCAGCTCACCCGAATGTTGGAGCGGCCGCAGTGGCCCATGTCCGAATAGAGCGCTTCGGCGCCGGTAGTACAGAGGAATACCGACCCCAGTAACCAGAATCCGTCGGGGTATTGGGTCAGCAGCCACCAGGCGTAGTAGGGGTTGAGGGCAATCAGAATCCCCGGCGCCTGTATCAGCTGAGCAATACCCAGCACGGCCAGCATCGAAAACCAGATCAGCATGATCGGGCCGAAGGTCGTACCGACCACACTGGTGCCGAAAGCCTGAATCAGGAACAATATTGTCAGAATCGCAATAACGATCGGAATGGTTTCTATATTGGGGTAGAGCTGCCGCAGGCCTTCGATGGCAGAAGATACGGAGATGGGCGGGGTAATGATCCCATCGGCGAGCAGGGCCGATCCACCAATGATAGCCGGTAAGGTAAGCCAGCGGGCATGCCGGCGAACCAGCGCATATAGCGCAAAGATGCCACCCTCACCCCGGTTGTCGGCCCTCAGGATCAGGATTACATACTTGACGGTGGTTTGCAGGGTAAGTGTCCAGAAAATACAGGATAAAGCACCGTATATAACATCAGCCCGGATAACATTATCGGCGCCGATAATAGCCCGAAGCGTATACAGGGGCGAGGTGCCAATGTCGCCATAAATGATACCCATCGCCACCAGTAGACCGGCGGCAGTTACGGTGTCTGAATGCTTCTTATCTTCCATAAAACAGGCTTACGCCTTTCATTACAAGAACGGAATAAAACGGGGCAAAGATAGCCGATGTTTAGATTGATTGACGTTGGGCCGAACTGAAAGTTACCCGCAGAGGGAGACGATTAAACTACCGTTGCCTAGGTTTGTCGGGCAGATGATATAATTTACAGATTTACATCGTTGATTTGTGGCCTTTATTTGTTCACATGCCTGTTTTCCCGTTGTCAACAGCCGTTTTATTGTTCTCGCGCCCGACATCCTGGACGGCTGCTGGCAAGAAGCTGGCCGGAAGCCGTGTAGCTCGTAACCAGCGGCTGTGGGAACGGATGACAAAGCTGACCGGGGCCAAGATACAGGCGGCTGGCCTGGTGTGCGTTCGATCGGGTACCCTGCTTACCCCAGGCGACTACACCCGTCCGTTCGGAGAGCAGCTTCAGCTGGCTATATCAAGAACGCTGGCCAGGGGCTATAACCAGCTTATCGTCGTGGGCGACGACTGCCCCGATCTGCGGGTGAGTGATCTGCTGACGGCTGCCACGCGGCTACAGCAGGAGCAATTACCGGTTGGGTACGACCGGCGCGGGGGTATCTACCTGATGGGGGTTGACCAACGGTTTCTGAGCCCGGATGCATCCGAAGGCTTTAGTGCGCTGCCGTGGCAAAACGAAGGGCTGGCGTCGGCGCTGACTCATTTCCTGGCCGACCGCTTCGGTCCCGTAGCCGAATTGACTGCCGTCTGGCGGGACTGGAATGAGCGGGCCGATGTTCATGTTGGGCAGTGGCTGTCCGGCTCATTCGCTTATTTAGCGAGGTTAATCTGGACATTGCTGGTAACAATCCGAACCCATTATTTCCTTCCGACCCGGTATGTAACCACAGGCCGTCTGGTACAGGGTGCTTTGCGGGCTCCACCGGCTTTTGAGCGCTGACAACTCCTCATACATCCCGATAATACCAGATGAGCAGCAGGCTTTGCGTCAGCTACTATCTCTGTCTTTTTCGGCCCTTGCCAGCTGAAACATTTGGTGCCTCCCCGATATTATATCATTATACACCGTATGGAATGAGATAAATCAAAGATGGGCGGGGAGCGTAAGCCGGGTTTGCGGCACGGGCAGACCGGAACCTCAGCGCCTGAGAAAATTATAGAGTCGTACCGATGACTCTGAACGCACGAACTCGTCTGATAAGACCCGACTGAAACGGTCTTTTTGATTCAGCTGTTAAATCGGGAGAAGAAAGTCGGGATTGCTTTAGTCTACTGAAATCGAAGAGATAATTTTTAACGTAGGTATAGTTTAGTGCCAATCATGCCTACCAGGATTTGTTTAATTAGGTGTGTTTAGCAGACGGCCCGCTCATTGAGTGGGCCGTCTCTTTTTATGAGTCTGGCCAATCAGCTCACTATCTGCCGGTACAGAGCTACGTGCTCGGCTATAAATCGGCTCCATGAAAACAGGCGAGCCCGCTGTAGGCCCTGCTGAGCCAGACCGGCGCGGAGAGTATCCGAACTGACCAGCTTTACCATAGCCTGGCATAAATCATCGGTATCGGTAGGAGAGATGTACAGGGCAGCCTCGCCAACTACTTCCCGAATGGCGGGTATGCGGGAGGTGATAACCGGCAAACCGCATTGCATCGCTTCCAGCGGAGGCAGTCCAAACCCTTCGTACAGCGACGGGTAAACAAACCCCGTTGCTCCCGAGTACAGGGCGGCCAGCTCTTCATCGGGAACAAACCCGGTCACGACAATCCGGGATTGCAGCGCCTGGTGACTGGCCAGTTCGTTTAGAATCTGATCCAGTTTCCAGCCCCTGGCGCCAACGAGTACCAGTTTGACCTCGGCCGGAATCTCGCCACTTTGTGCCGTGTTTACAAAAGCCCGAATCAGCCGATCCAGGTTTTTCCGGGGCTCGAACGTGGCCAGACTGAGTAGGTAAGGGGCGTCGCCCAGCTGATAGCGCTGGCGAATACGTTGCCGGGCGTCAGGATCCGTAACGGGGTAAAACAAGGCCGGAGAGGCCGCCAGATGAATAGGAGTTACCCGCGCCGGGTCTGTTCCGGTATGCTGGCAGAAGTCATTCCGGGTTGCTTCCGATATGGTGATAATATGGGTTTGGGGGTTCAGACGGGCCAGCATACTCCGCACACTGTTATCGCCAGCGGGAAACCATTCGGGATGAAAAATCGGAATCAGGTCATGAATCGTCTGTACGCTCTGCACCGCCCGGCTTTGCGCTACAGCTTCTGGAATTTCGTAGAAGGGGCTGTGGTAGATACGGCCATGCCAGGACTGGGTGTCGAATCGGGCAGCATGGGAGCCGGTAAATTTCCGAAGTTTGTAGGCACCCGCCCGGATGGCTTTGCTGGGTACACTCCCAACAGGAAACGGGCTCAGTACCCCGTTCTCCAGCCTGGCTACCGTTCGCTCTGCCGGGCGATTCACAAAGGCGGGGGCTGATGGGCCAAAATGCGCCTGGGCATACCGCATTGCTTCGGGCAGATGGGTAGGAGCCGCCAGGGAAAGCTGGATGTCGTCGGCCTGCCACAGACCATCCAGCAGTTGTTCGGCTACGCGACTTACGCCCGTCTTGGCCTGTCTGTGATAAAAGCCAATGCCCAGCATACTGACGTCCAGAATAACGTTCAGGTTAGAATTCATGAAGCTGTATAAAAACAAATCGGGTATAAAAATCGGCAGTAGGTAGTCCGGAGCGTTGACACAACAACGACCCACTTCGGTTGGCTGACTGTCGAAAATAATTGGTTGAAACCATCAGGTGGCTGGTAGGATTGGTGACCTGTCAATAAGCATTGTCAGTAGAAAAAAGTTGGCCAGTCGGCAAAAAGCTCGTAACCGGTAGGCCGATCTGCCCCGTTTAAGCCGGTAATAAACTGAAATTACGGCAGGTAGACAACCCAAAAGCGGCAATCGGCAACGCCAAAAAGCCTGACCCATGAGGGGCCAGGCTTTTTGGCGGGTGGTAAACGGCTGGCTACCAGCCAGGAAAAGGAGACGATATTGCCCGATGGGACGGACGGCCGTTTGGCTGTTGACTACCCAAGCTGGATGCGCTGGCGTTCATTTTCCAGGTACCAGCTTAAACTGGCCAGGGTAACCGCAACGAGGCCACCGAGCCATAGCGCCCCCCAGATGCTGAAGTAGGAGAACGAACCCCGACCAATCATGTGCATCAGCCCGATCAGCATCATAAACAGACCCAGCGTCAGACCAAAGGCATTGCGCAGCGCGGTGGGGTAGGCCTGCCGAAGGTAATAGGCTCCGTAGGCCTTGTTGCGAAACTGGAAAAGGATATCGTCCTTGCTGGCTGACTCAAGTTGCAGACCGCTCAGGCTTAGTTCCCGCTGGTAGGTCTGCCGCAGGGTCTGAACCGCGTTGACGTCGGCTTCCATCAGGGCTTTATCCATGGCAGACTCGAACGGCAAACCAAGCCAGATGTAGTATTCGACTTCGCAGGCGAGATGATCGAGTAGTTCAGGGAGTAGGTCGGTATCCGTGCCGGAGCGGACCAGATGGTCGTAGAGTCTGGCAACCTGTTGTGGGTTTAGCTTTTCCATAACCGGGGTTCGTTTATAGGTTGTTAAGGGCCAGTTTAGGCGAAGGAAGGAGTAAGCGCATTAACGAAACAAATCGTTCGAACTCAGAAACTTTTTGCTGGGCCGCCTGGGTACCGCTGGGTGTGAGCGAATAGTACTTGCGCAGCCGGCCTTCTACTTCGACCGATTCGGTGATGAGCAGCCTCTCCTGCTCCAGCTTGTGCAGAACGGGGTAAAGTGCGCCAAAGGTGAGCACCAGTTGCCCCTGCGTACGCTCTTTAACGGCCTGCGTTATCTCATAGCCGTACATGCGTTCCTGGTTCGTCAGCAGCGTCAGCACGATTGTCTTGAGCGTTCCGCGCAAAAACTCACTCTGGGTTGGTTCCATATAAACTCATGAAGCACGGTTAGTGATAGGCGAATGTATGTATAAGAAAGCTATATATACAAATAGGTTGCTGTATTTTTTTCATGTGCCATATCTACGGGCTTCGATCCCCTGATTATGCGCCCAAAAAAAAGCCCCGTTCTGACGCACTACTGCGTCAGAACGGGGCCTGGGTATGAACAGAAAACAGATCAGCGCGCCGTACGCAGCATGTCGGCGTAGGGATCGGGCAGTATGCTGTCTTCAACGGCGCGGGCTGCTTGTTCAACGTCGTATTCGACCCGTACAAAGTCGACCTGAACGCCCTCTTTAGCGCCCGGCCGGGCCGTTTCGTCGATGGTCAGCAGAACATAACCGGCACGAGGGTCGCCATCTTTTGGCTTGCCCACCGACCCGATATTGACGGCATGCCGGAAGTAGGTTTCCTGGCCTTCGGGTTCGCCACTGACTACTTTGTAGAATGGTTTGTGGGTGTGGCCAAAGCAGAGGACGTCGGCTCCGGCTCCTTCCAGTACCCGACCCAGACTGCGGTCGCCCCGGTCGGCAAACAGGTATTCGTTAACGCGCCGGGGGCTGCCATGTACCAGCATCACGACAAAGGGCGTTTGCTGATGCCAGAGCTGATCCGGGTTGAAGCCGAGTTCAAACTCGAGCCGGATGTGGGTGGGCAGGGTACGCAGGTACTGGCGTTCGCTGGCACCAACGACCTGGTTGGTGTAGCTGATGGATACGTTGCCCATCGCTTTTTCTGCGTCTTCGCGATAGGCGCAGCCGCAATCGTTGCTCTGTCGGCCAATACCGTAGTCGTAGTTGCCGGCAATGGTGGGGATACCCCGCTGGCGGATGGTGTTGATGACTTCGTTGGGCCAGACATTATAGCCTACCAGGTCGCCCAGGCAGTAGACGGCATCAACGGCCTGTTGGTCAATATCGGCCAGCACCGCTTCCAGGGCGGGCAGATTGGCATGAATGTCGGAGAAAAGAGCAATTTTCATTGGGGACGTGGTTTGAACGTGGCGCGTCGTTTAAGAGCAATATGGACGAGTAAAATCAGGACGGGGACTTCGATGAGCGGACCAATTACGGCCGCAAAGGCAGCCCCCGAGTTGATGCCGAAGACGGCAATGGCTACGGCTATGCCCAGCTCAAAGTTGTTGCCGGCTGCGGTGAAGGCTAGTGAGGTGCTTTTGGCGTAATCGGCACCGGCCCGCTTGGCCAGGTAGAAAGCCATGAAAAACATCAGCACGAAATAAATGACCAGTGGCAGCGCAATTCGCAGCACATCGCCCGGAATCTGTACGATCAGCGTTCCCTTCAGGCTGAACATGAGCACAATCGTGAAGAGCAGCGCCACCAGCGTAATAGGACTGATAAAGGGCAGGAAACGGATCTCATACCAGTCGGTGCCGAACAGCCGGGTTA
Organism: Spirosoma lacussanchae; assembly: GCF_005870035.1. Lineage (GTDB taxonomy): Bacteria > Bacteroidota > Bacteroidia > Cytophagales > Spirosomataceae > Spirosoma > Spirosoma lacussanchae. The sequence goes on from NZ_SWJG01000001.1 coordinate 1,267,825, forward strand.
GCAGGAGTCGCGAGAGCAGCCCGGCCAGGAACGGGATACCCAGGTAGATAGCGACACTTTCGGCAATCTGCCCGATGCTGATAGCTACCGTGGCGCCCGGGAGGCCAAACAAAGGCGGCAGTACCGTTACGAAAACATACGCATAGACCGAATAGAACAGGACCTGAAAGATGCTGTTGAACGCTACCAGCCCCGCTACGTATTCCCGATCGCCGAGGGCCAGGTCGTTCCAGACGATGACCATCGCGATACAGCGGGCAATGCCGATCATGATCAGTCCCGTCATATAATCCGGCTTGTCGGGCAGGAGCAGAACGGCGAGGCCAAACATCAGCACCGGGCCAATGAGCCAGTTCTGCACGAGTGACAGCGTCAGGATTTTTGTGTTCCGAAACACTTCCGGCAGTCGATCGTAGCGCACTTTGGCCAGGGGCGGGTACATCATCAGAATCAGTCCGATGGCCAGGGGCACATTAGTAGTTCCGGACTGGTAGGCACTGAGCGACTGTTCAATTTGCGGAAACAGGTTTCCCAGCAGCACACCCAGCGCCATGGCGCCGAAAATCCACCCGGTTAAGAAGCGGTCGAGAAACGACAGGCGGGGCGGTTGGGTCGTTTCTGTTACAGAAGGGTTGTCCATACGAAAGAGTTAAATAGATGGTTGGGGCTGGGGTAGATACGCATTAATTTCTTCGGCGGTCTGCCGGGCCGATCGGCCAACGCCGATCAGGGTAGCCGAGGCAAAACCTGTCCAGTTGCCGTACCCCACCAGCCAGAGACCCGGTGCGTCAATGGCCCGGGTTCCGTCAGTAGCCACACGGCCTTCTCTGTCTACGAGACCCAGTGGCCCGAGCAGGTCGGTAGCCGGGCGAAAACCCGTGCACCAGATGATGGTATCGAACGACTCTGACCGACCGTCTGGCCAGACAACCCCCTGGGCCGTTATCCGAACAAAGGGCCGGCGTGCCTGTAATACGCCCCGACTACGCGCTGCCTGCACCGAAGGAACCATGACAATATCGCCCAGACGACCGGTCGACTCCGGCGACTGGCCAGCCTGGGCGGCATGATACCGCTCCGTGGCCCGGCTAAACAAAACCCGCCCATCGACGTCGTCGGGCAGGAACGTTGGCTCGGTCAGGGTTACCCAAACGGGATGGGCTACCTCCGATACTTCGGCCAGAATCTGAGCTGCCGAATTACCGCCCCCGACGATCAGCACCCGCTGGCCAGCCAGCGAGTCGGACGAGTGGTAATGGGCCGAGTGAAGTTGCAGGCCTCTGAAATCCGACTGACCCGGATACGCGGGTAGAATGGGTTGCGTCCAGGTGCCGGTGCTGCAAACCACGGCCGGCGCCCGCCATGAACCCTTATCCGTCCGGATTATGTACCCGTCGGTATGGCGCGTAAGCTGTTCTACCCGGACAGGTCGCCGGATAGGCAGCTTATACCGCGCTTCGTAGGCGTTTAGATAGTCGATAACCTGCTGCCGGGCTGGGAAACCGGCATCTGATCCTGCCGGGCGCGGCATGGGCCAGCCGGGTAACGACGAGGCTTCGGCCGGTGAGAACAGCCGGAGTGAATCCCAGCCGTGGAGCCAGGCGCCCCCCGCCCGTGGCTGATCATCGAGAATAACGAATGAACGACCGGTTCGGCGCAGAAAATACGCGACCGACAGGCCGCTTTGTCCGCCACCAATAACCACAATGTCGGTTTCCTGAATAGGTTCTTCAACCATACGATATAGAGCGGGTGAGCAACCGAATCGGTTATCCGTTGCAGCAGGTTGGTCCGCAGCAGGACTCAGCCGACGGTTCCTGGCTGGGGAGTGGTTTGCGGGCAAAGACGGTGATGCTGTAGATGCCGCGGCCATCCTGCCGGTATGCGGCCAGTTCGTCGGCGGTGATGTAGGTCTGGAGTAGCTCGGTCGGCAGGTTGATTTCCTTTTTCTTCTGCACCTGCAGGGCCGTAAAACCCGAACGGGTAACGATATCGAGGTAGTCGCGCTCCTGGATGGCTCCCGATACGCAACCTGCATACAGCTCCGCGTCCCGCTGCAGCCCCTCGGGCAGGTCGCCCACGAGGACGATATCGGAGATACTGAAATGACCACCGGGTTTCAGAATCCGGTATGTTTCCTGGAAGGCGCGTGCTTTGTCGGGCACCAGGTTCATGACACAGTTGCTTACTACAACGTCGGCCAGGTTATCGGGCAGGGGCATGTCTTCGATGTCGCCATAGACGAATTCGACGTTGGTGTAGTTGAGTGCCTTTGCGTTCTTCCGGGCCCGGTCAATCATGCCGGGTGTCATATCCAGCCCGATGACCCGGCCGGTTTCTCCGGTTTCGGCGCGGGCTACAAAGCAGTCGTTGCCCGCGCCGGAGCCGAGGTCAACGACGGTGTTGCCGGGTTTTATCTGCGCAAACTGGGTCGGCAAGCCACAACCCAGCCCCAGATCCGCATCGGCCACGTAGCCGTCGACGGTGTGGTACTCGTCGTTCATCAGAATGCTGTACGAAGTATCCGTAGCGCCCGGACCACAACAGGACGAAGGGCCGCAGCCACCATCGACCGCTACACCCTGGGTTTCTTCCTGACGCGCGATGTCGCCGTATTTCTGACGGACAATCGCTTTGAGCTCTTCGGCAGTAGTCATGTTCTTATTGGTTTAATGTAATATTACGATTGATTTAGGTAAAAAAAATCAGCAGCAGGTGTTCTGGGTGAATGACGCGAGCAGGTTACCAAACGTGGCCTGGGCTTCTTCCCAGACGGGTTCGTTAATGCAGTAGCACACGCGCGGAGGCTGTACGTTTCCTTTGATGATACCGATCCGGCTCAGCTCTTTCAGATGTTGCGAGACGGTAGCCTGCGAAAGGGGCAATACATCGACCAGATCGCCACACACGCAGGCTTTCGTAGCGACCAGATACTGGAGAATAGCCACCCGGGCTGGGTGCGCAAAGGCTTTGGCCAGGTCGGCAATCCGGTTCTGCTCGGTCGTAAAGACTTCTGTTTTCGTGACACCCATGTGGCAAAGGTATACATGAATTGATTAATCGCAATATTACGATGGTTATTATTTTTTTGTTGCTGTCGAGCGGGAGACGCGAGGGCCGGGCCACCGGGCGGTTGCGTCTCTACATGTCTTGGTCCGTGTCCTAACCGGGACGCGTAGTTGGACCACCCGCGCGTCAGCCATTTGGTGCGTCAGCAAAAGCCATTCGGACAGGAGACGCAAGGGGTTGCGTCTCTACATCCGTGGTCCGTCTTCTCACGGACCACGCCACGGTGTGGGCGTTTTAGCAAAACCCATCTGGCCAGGAGACGCAATAGCCGATGCGGTCGGTGTTCCGGCTCGCATTCACCAAAGCAGTTAGACTAGATATCTAGAAGATCGTGTCCCAGAGAAGGTACCCGTTCAGGGCGATGATGATAGTGGCTACGGCCCATGACGTGATGCGAACCCAGGCGGGATTGACGAAACGGCCCATCTTCAGCTTGTCGTTTGTGAACGTGACCAGCGGTACAACTGCGAAACTCAGCTGTAAGGACAGGATAACCTGACTCAATACCAATAGTTCGGACGTGCCCCGCTCGCCATACAGAATCGCTACTACCAGGGCCGGAACGATGGCTACCAATCGCGTAATGATTCGCCGGAGCCAGGGTTTTAGCCGTATGTTCAGAAAACCTTCCATAACAATCTGCCCCGCCAGGGTACCGGTCACGGTAGAGTTCTGGCCAGACGCCAGCAAGGCGACGGCAAACAGAATACCGGCCACTTTAGTACCCAGCAGCGGGTCAAGTAGTTGGTGGGCGTCGGTGATGTCGGCCACGTGCTGATTGCCGGAATAGTGAAACGTAGCCGCCGACAGCATCAGAATGGCTGCGTTGATGAAGAAAGCCAGAAACAGCGAGACCGTTGAGTCGATGGTGGCAAACTTGATAGCCGATTGCCGACCCGTATCGTCGCGGCTGAAATCGCGGGTTTGTATGATACTGGAGTGCAGGTAGAGGTTATGGGGCATGACCGTGGCGCCCAGGATACCGATGGCGATATAGAGCATACCCGGATTGGTGACGATTTCGGGGCGGGGTAGCAAGCCCCCCATCACCTCGCCCAGGTCGGGCCGGGAGACGAGCAACTCATAGCCGAAGCAGGCCAGGATCAGAAAAATCAGGCTGGCCACGATTCGTTCCAGCACCCGAAAGCCTTTATTCTGCAGGTACAGCAGCAACATGACGTCAACGGCCGTGATCAGAATGCCGATCGTGAGCGGCAGACCGAACAGGAGGTTCAGCGCAATGGCCGAGCCAATGACTTCGGCCAGGTCCGTAGCTGCAATGGCAATTTCGGCCAGTACCCACAAGCCAATACCCACCGGGCGACTGTAATGATCGCGGCAGGCCTGGGCCAGATCGCGGCCGGTGGCGATACCCAGCTTAAGCGCCAGGTGCTGCAGCAGCATGGCGAAGAGATTCGAGATCAGCACGACGGACAACAGCCGATACCCGAACTGAGCCCCCCCCGCAATATCGGTGGCCCAGTTGCCGGGGTCCATGTAGCCTACCGCTACCATAAGCCCGGGCCCGACATAAGCCGCCAGGGTTTTAAAAAAACCGGCGTTTCGGGGTACGTGAACTGACCCATGCACATCGGCCAGCGACTTCGACGACGGGTCCTGACGCCAGCCTTTCATAAATGTATTGGTTACTTCCATTCGTTAGTTGAGCATACTGCCCCCACCGCCGACCGACGGGGGGCCTACCTGCCGTTGTCATCGAGCGGTCTGCTGAAACAAAGGTAATAATAGTTGAAATAAAAATTTAGACTAGTCTAAATTTTTAGAAAGTTTAACATAAAAACTATCTTTGCCGCCAAACTGTTTGCCCGATTTTCGATGTTTTATCGGGTAGCTGTCGCCTATGCAGTCATTCACGGAAGAGAACTATCTGAAGACCATCTATTACCTCGCCACCCGTCAGGAGGGGGAGGTGACAACGAACGCGCTGGCCGAAATGACGGCCACCCGGGCGGCTTCGGTAACGGATATGCTGCGGAAGCTGGCCGACAAACAGTTGATCCATTACAAGAAATACCAGGGCGTTCGGCTCACCGAAGAGGGCGAACGGCTGGCGTTGCAGATTATTCGCCGGCATCGGCTCTGGGAGGTGTTTCTGGTCGAAAAGTTGGGTTTTGGCTGGGACGAAGTCCACGACATTGCCGAAGAGCTTGAGCATGTGCGATCTGAGGAGTTGGTGACACGTTTGGATACGTATCTGGGCTATCCGCAGTTTGACCCGCATGGCGACCCGATTCCTACCCCGGCTGGTCAAATGCCGGAAACGGGGTACCGGAAACTGTCGGAAGCGGGACCTGGCGATAGCATCCGGCTAATGGGCGTGCTGGAACACTCGACGGCGTTTCTGCAACACCTCGACCGGTGTAACCTTACGTTGGGGTGTCTGGTAACCATAGCCGAGATCAACGCCTTCGATAAGTCGGTGCTGGTACAGATTGAAAGCGGCCGACCGGTATTCGTGAGCCACGAAGTCGCCAAAAACCTGCTGGTAAACTGAGGAACCGGTGTGTCCTGCCAATGGGTTTGCAGGCGTAGGCGCGTGAGGCTACGGACCATGGTGACGGAGGATACGGCCCATACCAACAACAGTGAACAGGACCACAGAACACGTAAACAGACTAGGATAACGACCCATGAAATTACTCGACTGGTACATACTGAAGCGTTTTTTGCAGACCTACATCTTCGTGGTGCTGGTCATTGTGCTGGTCGTGGTGATGATCGACTATACCGAGAAAGTTGACAACTTTCACAAACACAATGCGCCCGGCAGCAAGATTCTGTTCGACTACTACCTGAACTTCATTCCGTACTGGGCCAACTACATCAGTCCGCTGATGGTCTTCATCGCCACCGTATTCCTGACCTCCCGGCTGGCAGCTCGTACCGAAATTATTGCCATCCTTAGTAGCGGGGTCAGCTTTATCCGGCTGCTGTTCCCCTACGTGCTGGGGGCGTCGGTGCTGGCGGTGCTAACCTATTTCATGGTCAATTACATCATTCCGAAGGCGAACAAAACCCGGATTGCGTTCGAGGTGGCTTACATCAACGAAGCATATACCTATACCGGTCGGAATGTACACATCAAAATTGCGCCCGACACCTACGCCTACCTCGAAAGCTATAACAACCTGAGCAACACCGGCTATAAATTCACCCTGGAGCAGGTGCAGGGAAACCAGCTCCGGCAGAAACTCTCCGCCGACCATATCGAGTGGGACGCCAAGAAAAAGAAGTGGGCCGTCTACGATTACAAGATCAGAAAGATCGACGGCCTGCGCGAAACCCTGACCCCCGGTACCCGTATCGATACCACGCTGAACCTGAAACCCGACGACTTTAGCTCCGATTTCAACCTCTACGAAACCCTGACCCTGCCCGAGTTGAACCAGCATATCGACCTGCTTCGCAGCCGGGGGGCTGACGGCGTTGAGGTATACCTGCTCGAGAAGTACAGCCGCGATACCCGCCCGTTCGCCATCCTGATTTTGACCGTTATCGGCGTGATCATGTCGGCCCGGAAAAGCCGACGGGGCGTGGGCTGGCAGGTAGCGCTGGGCTTCTTCCTGGCCTTTACGTACCTGCTGTTTTTCATGCTGGCCAAAGGCATCGCCGAATCCGGTAACCTGAATCCTATTGTGGCGGTCTGGCTTCCGAACGCTATTTTTGCGGCCATCGGCGTCTTGCTGTACAACACAATACCCAGGTAAATCAATGATGAACGATGAATGATGAATGATTCCAGGCGGGCTCATTCATCATTCATCGTTCATCATTCATCATTCATGAACAAGCCTTCCCTACCTGATTATCTTCAGCTTCATTTCATTGTCCTGATCTGGGGATTCACGGCTATTCTGGGTAAGCTCCTGGCTCCGCTCGACTCGTCGGCGCTGGTCCTGTACCGGACGGGGCTGGCCGTGCTGGGCATGGGCGCCGTGCTGTGGTTTCGGAACCAGTCGATCGGCGTACCCGCGCGTGATCGCTGGCGGCTGCTGGCAACGGGGGGGATAATTGCGCTCCACTGGGTTCTGTTTTTCTGGGCTGCGCGCGTGGCGAACGTGTCGGTCTGCCTGGCTGGTATGGCTACCAGTTCTCTCTGGGCCAGTGTGCTGGAGCCGATCCTGCTGCGTCGGCGGATGCGGGCTATTGAAGTTATTCTTGGCTTCGTGGTCATGGCCGGGCTGTACCTCATCTTCCGGTTTGAGTTCGATAAAGGCATGGGGCTGGCGCTGGCGGTGTCGTCGGCCATGCTGTCGGCGCTGTTTACGATCATCAACAGTCGATTTACCCAACGGTACGACGCCCTGGTTATCTCCCTCTATGAGATGATGGGCGCCTTTGTCGGATCGGTCGCGCTGGTGGGGGTGTTTTGGGCTCTGGAACCTGATTCGGCCCTTTTTTTATACCCGACGCGCCCGGCCCAGTGGCTGTGGCTGCTGGTGCTGTCGCTGGTCTGTACGGTCTATGCGTATTGGGTAGGGGTTCGGCTGTTGCGTAAGTTTTCGCCGTACTTAGCTATCCTGACTGTAAATTTGGAGCCAGTCTATGGAATTGTGCTGGCGGTGCTGATTTTTGGCGACGATGAGCGCATGACCCCGGGCTTTTACATCGGTACGCTCGTCATACTGGCGGCTGTGCTGACATACCCGTTTTTAAACAACCGACTGACCAAAGCGCAGACCCACCTGCCTACATCGACTTAACCGTGTCAACATGATTCGTTCCGCACCGTTGCTGCGTCTTGTTACTCTTGTTTTAACTTCTCTGTCGCTGGTGCTGACTGTACCACTGGTGGCTCTTTCCTTCTATAACCATCCATCGCCCGCCGATGATTACTGCTTCGCTAATACGGCTATGCAGTACGGCTTCTGGGAGGCTCAGCAGTTTTATTACGACGGCTGGAGCGGTCGTTTCTTCCATAATTTTGTTGTTCACTCCAGTCCGCTGACCATTGGCTGGTATACCGGCTACAAAATATACCCAATTCTGTTGCTGGCGTTGCTGCTGCTGAGTTTCTACGCCCTGGCGCGGCAGTGGGTGGCCGATAACGCATCGGGCGGCTCGGGGCGGCAAACGGCTTCGCTGGCCCTGGCGGCCGGCCTGTTCGTGGGGTTCATAGCCTCGCTGGCGGGCTTGCCTGAGTTTATGTACTGGTATGCCGGTATGGCCTGCTACAGCATGTCGGCGGTGTTTTTTCTGGCGCTGCTGGCAACGCTGATTGCGCATCAGCGGCAGGGGTTTGGCCTTTCGCCGGGCTATCTGCTGGCCGAGAGCCTGCTCATCGCAGGTATCGTGGGGTCGAGCGAAACGAGTATGGTCATGGTTATGTCCGTGCTGGGGCTGATTACGCTGGGCGAGCTGATTCAGCGTCGGCGGTTGTCGGCTACGGTGTTAATACTGCTCGGGGTAGGGGCTATTAGCTGTTATTACCTGATGGCCGCACCCGGCAATGCGGTTCGGATGGCGTCGAATCCCAACAGCAGCAATATTCCGCATACGGTGCTGTCGTCACTCCGGTATGCAGTGGGGTACCTGTCGCACCAGCTGCTGAAAACGCCACTCTTGCCGCTGTCGCTGCTGTACCTGCCGCTGGCCTGGCAGCTGACAGCCAAACCGCTGCCGGCTTACCTGAGACTGCATCCGATCTGGGGGCTGCTACACGGTGGCGCAACGGTACTGGTGCTGATTTCGCTGCACTTTTACGGCGTTGGTATTCCGCCCGTTACGCGCCTGGTTAATCTGATCAATCTGCTGTTCTGGTTAAGCTGGGGTTACAACCTAACGCTATTGATGGTAGTTTTGCGCCATCGTTTTGCGACCAGCTTCCCAAAATCATATGCGCAGACGCTGGCTGTGGCCGCGCTGGGCTGGGTGCTGATCGCAACGGGTTTGTGGTCTGTAACGCCAGTAGCCTATGGCGACTGGCTGAGCGGCCGGGCGGCTCAGTATGACCAGGCTATGCAGCAGCGTTACGCACAATTTGCGCAGACCGATGCTACCAATGGGCAGGTAGCCCCGCTGCCCGTTTATCCGGCTTCGTTATTTCTGGAAGACGTTAAAAACGACCCCAAACACCTCTGGAACCGGTGCTGGGCCGATTATTATCACAAAAAAACAGTTGTACTGACCGATCACTCAACCGAAGCGGTACAATAGCTTTATGAAATCAACGCTTACTGCTGAACCCCAGATCCTGGCCCCCGATCGATATCGAACACTGGCTCGTGTTGGCGTTCTCATTCCTGTACTTTGCTTTGCCCTGCTGTTGTGGACCTACGCCGTCAACATCCCCTGGATGGACGATTTCGACGCGTTTTTCCGGTTCATGATCAACTACGCCGACGGTAAAACCGTGGGCGACAAGATTTACTGGCTGCTGGCGCCCAACAACGAACACCGGATTCTGACGGCCAAGCTGGCCACGCTGGCCCTGTATAACCTGACGGGCGAAGTCAACTTCCGGTGGCTGATCTTTGTGGCCTACGGGTTTCAGTTCGGCATCTTTGCGATATTCTACCGGGTGTTTCGGTCCCTGAAACTACCGCTGATTGCCTTTGTGCCCGTTGCGTTTATTTTCTGGCAACCCCAGTACCACCTGACCAGCGTATGGGCCCTGACGGGTTTGCAGCACGAGGTGTCGATCTTCGAGATTCTGCTGTCAATCTATCTGCTGTCGGCCAATGAGCGCAACCGATTTGGCGCGGCCGTTGGCGTACAGCTGCTGGCGTCGATGTCGATGGGGAACGGAGTATTTGGCTGGGTGGCGGGCGCTGTTGTGCTGTTCGTTCAGCGGCAGTGGCTCCGGCTGGGTATCTGGCTCGTGATGGCAGCTGCGGCTATCAAGTTTTATTTTCACGATTTTCCGGATCTGCAGGGTAACGAAAGCAGTGTCGATTTTTTTCTAAAATATCCGTACCTGGTTTTCTCGGGCTTCTTTACGTTCTCCGGCGCGCTGATGGACTTCATGCCCGACGCGCCGATTTTCTGGCGGAGTGTGCTGCCCACCCTGTTTGGTCTGGTCATTATCCCGATTATGGTATGGCTGCTGTGGCGTATGAACTGGCCGCTCTGGCAGAACAGCCGGGCCCCGATGACGCCCGCCCAGCGCCGACGGTATTTTTTTACGGGCTGCTACGCCTTTCTGATGGTCAACGCCGTCATTATCGCGTTTCTGCGCCCGCGAATGGGCTACTGGGTCATGATGGTGAGCAACTACATGATCTACCCGGCTGTGCTGACGGTGCTGATCTACCTGAATGGACTGAGCGAGCTGAGTACGACGAAGGTGCCTACCCGCTGGCTGCGCACCGGGCTTGGACTGGGGCTGGTGGTCTGGACGCTCTCCTATACGGTACACTGGCCCAAAGTGGCTTTCCGGAAACAGATGTTGCTGACGTCGGCCTTCAACCACCGGCTGAACGACATTGGTCTGGGCCCCAGCTGGGGGACGCCCTTCGCCGATTTTGCCCGTCAGATCATGCGCGAAACCATGAAACGAGGGCTGTACCATTACCCGGAAGGGTATTTTAGCCCTTACGAGACGCAAATACGGCAGGCCGCTGCGGTACCCGCCGAACCAGCCCTGTCGATGCGTCTCAACAAAGGCGGCTACAGCACCCTGGCCGACTTGCCGCCGGGTAGCCTGCCTGAGCCGATTGGGCAGGGCGCGGTGCTGGTACAGTCGGATCGGCATGTGTTTCTCTTTCCATCCGAATCGCCGTTTACGTTCGGCGCGTTTTACCTGAATCGTCCTGTGCAGGAAGTGCAGGGTGAAATCCTGAATGCCACGCTGGCGCCGGGTACCTACCGCGTTGGGGTGCTTGCCCCGCCGGGCAACGGTCGCCCGATCCGGATTAGTAACCAGCGCCTGTCGTTCCCCTAAGCAACCGCCTGCGTGCCATTCGCCATTTAGCTGCCATCATTCATGACTACCCAATCCAGTGAGCTTCCCGATCGTATTAATATCGTCATCCCGCTGTTCAACGACTGGCAGGCCCTGAGCCTGTTGCTCGAGCGCATCCGGGCGGTTGTCGATCCGGCGCTGGTGAGCCGCCTGGCGTTCCTGATCGTCGACGACTGCTCGGCCACGAACTACGAAACCCTGCCGCAGGGCATCGGCCAGTCGCTATCGGTGCTGCGGTTATACCGCAACGTCGGCCACCAGAAAGCCATAGCACTGGGTCTGTCGCACCTGGCCTCGCTGCCCGATCAATACCCGGCTATCGTGATGGACTCCGACGGAGAAGACCGGCCCGAAGATATTCCAACGCTGGTGCAGACCGGTGCCGCCCATCCGGGCCGGGTCGTGTTTGCCCACCGCTCCAAACGACACGAGGGGCTGGTATTTCGGGTGTTTTATGAAGTGTACAAGACCGTTTTCCGAATCCTGACCGGTAAGGTCATTACCTTCGGTAACTTCAGCCTGATACCGGCCAAACAGCTGCGGAAGCTGGCGCATGTGTCTGAGATCTGGAACAACTACCCCGGTGGGGTTATCCGGTCGCGGCTACCCTATACGGCCGTACCGCTGGAGCGGGGGCGCCGACTGGCGGGGGAGTCGAAAATGAACTTTGTCTCGCTCGTGCTGCACGGCCTGAGTGCGGTCTCGGTCCTGATGGATACCACGGCCGTTCGGCTGGCGCTGTTCTGCGTCATTATGGCCGGGGCCGCCAGCCTGGGCATTGGTGTGGTGCTGGCGCTCAAGTTCTTTACCAACACGTCGGTACCGGGCTGGACCAGCTATCTGGTGTCGTCGTTCCTGATCGTGATCTTACAGGCGTTTCTGATTTCGCTGCTGCTGGTGTTCATCGTGCTGTCGTACCGAACCCAGCCGCAGTTCATCCCGGCCCGGCAATTCAGCGATTTTGTTGAGCGGGTCGAGGAAGTTTATTAAGGTTATTGCGGTATTCGGTTTCCCGGTTTCGACTGTCGGTCCGTCGGTACAACCGGCGTCGGACTAGCCGAAACCGATTACTGAAAACCGACTAAAAAGTACCGGATACCACCAAACCAATGCTATTTAACTCCGTCCAGTTTTTACTGTTCTTTATTGTTGTCACGCTCAGCTACTTTGGCTTGAAATGGCAGGGGCGGTGGATGTTACTGCTGGTAGCCAGCTGCTACTTTTATATGGTGCTGAAGCCGCAGTACATCCTGATTCTGCTGCTGACCATCATTATCGATTACATTGCCGGCATCTGGATCGAGAAGACCACCGGTCCGGCCAAACGCTGGCTGCTGATTATCTCGCTGATTTCGAACCTGGGTATCCTGGCGTTTTTCAAGTACCTCGGCTTTTTCACCGAAAACCTGTCGCTGCTGTTCGATCAGCTTAGCATGCCGGGGGTGGCGCAGAAAGTGATGGCCATCGGTAACCGGCTGTTCGTGGGCGTGTTGCACCTGTTCGGTGAGAGTGGTGTCTCGTCGTTCAAAGACAACAAGAGCATTTTACCGGTTGGGCTGTCGTTTCATACGTTTCAGGCCATGAGCTACACCATTGAGGTATACCGGGGCAATCAGAAAGCCGAGCGGCACTTCGGCATCTACTCGCTCTACGTCATGTTCTACCCGCAGCTGGTGGCTGGCCCGATCGAGCGTCCGCAGAACGTGTTGTGGCAGTTTCATAAAACCTTTCCCTTCGACGCCGAGAACGTAAAAGCGGGCCTAATGCAGATGGCATTCGGCCTGTTCAAGAAGGTGGTCATTGCCGACCGGCTGGTCATGATGACCGACTACGGCTTCAACGACCCGGGGCAGCACAACGGCCTGACGCTGCTGGTGGCCACGTTTTTCTTTACCTTCCAGATCTACTGCGATTTTTCGGGCTATTCGGACATGGCCATCGGAGCCGCCCGGGTGATGGGCTTCACGCTGATGGAGAATTTCCGTACGCCCTACATTGCCCAGTCGGTATCGGAGTTCTGGCGACGCTGGCACATCTCACTCTCGACCTGGTTCCGCGATTACCTCTACATCCCGCTCGGCGGTAACCGGAAGGGCAAGGTGCGGCAGTATATCAACATGATGATCGTGTTTCTGGCCAGCGGCCTCTGGCACGGGCCCAACTGGACCTACGTGATCTGGGGCGGTCTTAACGGCCTGTACCAGGTGCTGGCGGTGCTGCGCGACCGGGTGCTGGAGAGGCTGGGATTTGCGCCCAGGGTATCGACGGCCGAGCGGCTCGAAGCCCCCGTTTCGCCCCTGCGGGTGGTGGGCAACGTGCTGTTTACCTTCGTGCTGATCATGCTCACCTGGGTATTCTTCCGGGCCCGTACCGTTGGCGATGCGTTCCTGATTCTGCAGCGCATTGCCACCCTCTCGTTCGATCAGCCGGTTGGCAGCCCGATGAACGCGACCGAAATGGGGCTCAGCGTGTTTCTGATCGCGTTTCTACTGCTGAAGGAATATTTTTACCTGTACATTCCTACCCGCAATACGGCTCGCTTCGCCATTCTGTTCGTGCTGATCACCTTTGCTACCTACCTGTTCGGGGTGTTCTCGTCCAACCAGTTCATCTATTTTCAGTTCTGAGCCGTTATCTTTAACCAGCGATGCGCCGGTACCTGTAGCCCATGAATGCACATTCCATCTCTGTCATTATTCCCTGTTTTAACGAACAGCAGGTCATTCGCGAAACATACATGCGCCTGACCCGGGTGATGCAGGCCAACTTCTCGGCCTACGAGCTGCTGTTCGTCAACGATGGCAGTCGGGACTATACCCTGTCCATCCTGAAAGAGCTTGCCAGCCAGGATGAGCACGTGCATATTATCTCGTTATCGCGCAATTTCGGTCACCAGCCCGCCGTATCGGCCGGTATCGAAAACTGCACCGGCGACCTGGCTATCATTATCGATGCTGACCTTCAGGACCCGCCCGAGCTGATTCCGGATATGGTTCGTATGTACGAAGCTGAAGGGTGTAACGTGGTGTATGCCGTTCGAAAACAGCGGCAGGGCGAAACCGTCTTTAAACGCGTTACGGCCAAGTGGTTTTACCGCATCATCAACTACCTCTCCGAAGTGCCGCTGCCGGTCGATACGGGCGATTTTCGACTCATTGACCGGAAGGTGATCGATGCTTTCAACCGGCTTGAAGAACGGAACAAATACATTCGGGGCTTGATCAGCTGGGTAGGTTTCAAGCAGGTGCCGATCTATTACGAGCGGGCCGAACGCTTTGCGGGCGAAACCAAGTACCCGCTCTCGAAAATGCTGAAGTTCGCTCGGACAAGCCTGCTTTATTTCAGCAACAAACCGCTGCGGCTGGCTTCATCGATCGGTATTTTTTCGGTTATCATCGCCCTGTGTCTGACCATGTGGGTGCTCTACACCACTTTTTTCCTGCCCGACCGGCTGGTACAGGGCTGGTCGTCGACACTGATCGTGGTGATGTTCTTCGGGGGTACGCAGATGCTTACCGTCGGAATTCTGGGCGAATACCTGGGCAGTATATTCAACGAGATCAAGAAACGGCCGGAATTCATCATCGACGAGAAAGTAAACAGCAAACCGCCAGCCACAAACCCACCGGCCTAGCCGGTAGCCGTGCCGATAACGCAGCCAGAATGGTTCCCAAGCAAACAGCCCCGGCAGGAGCGACATGTACAGGAGGTGATCCGTACGTACATGTCGCTCCTGCCGGGGCTGCGTTATCTGATCTTTAGCCCCGGTTATCGGTATTAATACCCCGGGTTCTGGTACATGCGCTCGGGGTTGAGCTTGACTTCATCGAACGGGATGGGGTAGTAATAGTCCTTGGGACCAAAGTTCGAGACGCGGGCAGCTCCGTAATCGGCCTGTGGCTTCGTCTGGAAGTAGGCTACCAGCTCGGCGGGGGTGAAAAACCGCTGCAGGTCGAACCAGCGGTGGTTCTCGAAGGCCAGCTCCACGCGCCGTTCGTGCAGAATAGCCTGCCGAAGGGTCGGATACCGGGCGCTGTAGGTCGGGTTGGCCCTGGCTACATTATACAGGGGCAGCTTGGCCCGCTCGCGTACCTGATCCAGAAACCCGATGGCTGCAGCTTCGTCGCCCAGGTACAGGTTTACCTCCGCCAGCATCAGTATCACGTCGGCATACCGGATCAGCAGCCAGTCGTTGCCACCCCAGCCGTTGGTACCGGCCGCCGGACTCGGGTCGCGGAACTTGGTGATGAAATAATCCCGGACGTTGGCCGCATTGGCGTATTTGATCGAGTAGTCTTTGCGGAGATCCCCTTCTTCATAGTCTTTCACCAGATCGGGCTTTACGTTGCCGCCAACGCCCGTGGTGGTCCGTAACGAGTTGATGGTTTCGCCCTGGGCCTGGTTGCTGGCCGCAATCCCAGACGAGAAGTTGACGTCGCCCTGCCGGTACACGATCTGGAAAATAGCCTCGGGATTTGTGGTTTTCTTCGTCACGTCGAACACATCGGCATAGGGAATGTCTTTCAGCGTGCCAAAGGTCCGTTTGGTGTAGGCGTTGGTCAGGTAGGTTTTAGCCTGGTTGAGGTTAGCCGCCCGGTTAGCCTGGTCGAGCGTGGTGGCCATGGTCAGGTAGACCTGCCCCAGTAGCGCGTTTCCAGCTACTTTCGAGACCCGACCTTTCTGAGCCGCCGGCTGAATATCGGGCAGCGGGCTGTTGATAACCTCGGTCAGATCGGCCACGATCTGCTCGTAGACTTTCTCTTTCTTCTCCCGGAAGGTATTGGTCCGAACGGCTTCGGCGGAGTTGAGCGGTTGCGTGACGAGTGGCACATCGCCCCATTTCCGAACGAGGTGAAAATAAGCCAGTGCCCGGATAAAGCGGGCTTCGGCCTGATACTGCGCTTTCGTCTGCGGGTTGCTGAAGGTAAGCGTTTCAGTACCGGCCAGTACCTGGTTGGCCCGGGTTACGATCTGATACAGTGCCAGCCAGTGGTTCTTGAGATACGTGTTACTGGGCAGGATCGAAAAATCGTTGAACTGAAACGGCTCGCCCGCGTTCGACTGGTTGTCGTTCGTGCCGGTGTTGTCGGAGCGTTGCTCGTTGAAGAGACCGCTGCCTTCGGCCAGGCCATTGTTGTTGCGGAGGGCCTGATAGGCGCCGTTGAGCCCCAGTAGCGCATCGTTTTCGCTCTGGTAAAAGTCAGCAGCGGCAATGGCATTGGGGTCGGTTTTGACTAGAAATTCCTGTCCGCAGGAGGCCATCGACAGCGTGGCGCTCAGAAGCAGGATTCGTACGTATGTTGGGTTCATGATTGACTGATTTTGCAGGCCTGATGGACCGCTGGTATGATTCATCAGGCGTGGTCTACTAGTTCATTTTCAGAAAGAGATGCGGGCGCCGATGTTGTAGCCCCGGGCCAGCGGGTACATGCCGTAGTCGACGCCCGGCGTCAGGTTGACACCGGCGTTGTAATCGACTTCGGGATTGTAGCCTTTATACTTGGTAATGGTGAAGGCGTTGTTCACATTGGCATAGACCCGCAGGCCACCCACCTTCACGCGACTCAGGAGCGAAGCGGGCAGGTTATAGCCAATGGTCAGGTTGGTACAGCGGAAATAAGAGCCGTCCTGCAGGTAAAAAGTAGACAAACGGGTGCTGTTGCTCTGCGTACCGCCCCGGGCAGCCCGATACACCTGGCCGTTGCCCGGCTGCGCTTCGGAACGGTAGCGTTCGTCGACAACGGCATACTGATTGCCCGATGCTTCCATGTTGAAGACGTAATAGTCCTGTCCGTCGAGCACCTGGTTGCCCTGCGAGCCGTTGAACGATGCGTTAAAGTCGAGCGCTTTGTAGCTGGCGGTAGCCGACAGGCCGTAGGTGAATTTGGGGTAAGGACTGCCAATGACCCGTTTGTCGGCATCGTTGACCACGCCGTTGCCGTCTACATCCTCAAAAATCAGATCGCCGGGCCGCAGCGGGTTGCTCGACGCCGTTGAGCGGGCGGGCCCTTTCCGAACGTAGCCGGGGGCAAAGCTCTGGGTGGCGGGGTTGTAGTTGGCGTTATCCTGCGCAATGGCTTCCATGTCGCTTTCCCGCACCATGCCGACGACCTTGAAGCCGTAGAACATACCGACCGGCTGGCCTTCCTGCGTCGTGTGGGTAATGTATTGCCGCTCGGCACCGACCGAGAAAATGGCGTTCGAGCCGCCCATGTCCAGTACCCGGTTCTGGTTGGTGGCAATGTTACCGCTCAGGTTGACCTTGACATCCTGCGTTGAAACGACCCGCCCGTCGATCTGGAGTTCGACCCCCCGGTTGCGAATGCGCGAGTCGCGGAGGTTGGTCAGGATAGCCGACGTACCCGAAACGGCTGAGATCGGCTGGTTGAACAGCAGGTCATACGAGTAGCTGAGGTAGCCGTTAGCAATAATCAGGAGCCGGTTGTTGAGCAGGCCGACATCCAACCCTGCGTTATACTGCGACGTTGTTTCCCAGCCCAGCGCCTGATCCCGGATGGCTCCGGCCCAGTAGGCGGTGTTGATGGTGTTGGTGCCGAAAACAACCCCGCCCGGATTAGCCATCGTTTGCAGGAAGCTGTAGTTACCGATGTTGTAGTTGCCGGTTAGTCCCCAGCTGGCCCGCAGTTTCAGGCTGGAGGCCGAGCCCAGCCAGTCGCGGTAGAACGGTTCGTTCGAAACCGTCCAGCCGGCCGACAGGGACGGGAAGCTGCCCCAGCGGTTGAGCGGCCCGAAGCGCGACGAGCCGTCGGTACGGAAAGCAGCCGTCAGGAAGTAGCGCTCATCGAAGCTGTAGGTGGCCCGCGCCAGATACGACAGCAGCGTTTCTTCAAACTTGCCCGTGGCCAGTTCGCTGCCGCCGGTATTCAGGAAAAAATTGGTCGGGTCGGCACCCCGGCCCGTAATTTCCTGAACGCGGTCATTCTGAAAGCCCTGCGCCGACACGCTGATCCGGTCGCCGGTAATTCGCTGGGCCGTGTATCCACCCAGCAGGTTGAGGTTGTGCAGCCCGAACTGGCGGCTGTAGCTGGCCGTAAACTCACCCAGCACGTTCTGCGTCGTGGTGGTCTGGGCGGTGGCGCGGGCGGCTGCAATGGCCTGGGGCGAGTAGGGCGGGTTGTTGCCGCTGCTGAGGCTGGTGGGCAGGTAGTATTCGTACTTTTCGTTGAACGTCTGCAGGCCCAGATTCGCCTTGGCGATGAGCCCCGGAATGATCTCGTAGCTGGCGGTGCCGTTGTAGGTGCCGCGCAGCCCTTTGCGAGTGATGTTGGTCTCCTGCGCCAGCGCTACCGGGTTCTCGATGGTCTGGAACCCAAAGGTCGGCTGCTGCGACGCGGCTTCGTTCTTGATCAGTCGGCCGTTGTCGTCATAGGCTCTGAAAATAGGCGGAAAGATCAGTGCACCCAGAATCGGGCCCTGGTTGAACCGACCTTCCTGCACCTCGCGGTTGTTGGTCGAGGTAACAAAGAAGCTGGCTCCTACCTTCAGTTTCGCGTTCAGGTCGGCGTCGATGTTGGCGCGCAGGTTTACCCGTTGCTGCTTCGTAGCTACAATAATGCCCTGCTGATCCTGATAGCCCGCGCTGAGCAGGTAGCGGAGGTTGTTGGCCCCGCCCGAGAACTGAACGTTATGCCGGTTGAGGGGGGCGTTGCGGTAAAGCGCATCCTGCCAGTCGGTGTCATACTTCGGGGCGATGGCCCGCTGGTTGGCAAAGTCGTAAAATTCGGTCGGGATGCTGACCGAGCCGGCGTTGCCAACGTTGGCAATACGGGTGGCGTTAGGGTCCGAGAAGTTGGCGTTGGTAAAGGGTCTGCCCGCATTCTGCATCAGGTCGCGGTAGGTGTTGTTGCGGGCGTCGATGAGCAGGTCGACAAACTGGGTCGAGTTCAGCAGCTTCACCTTTTTGGCCAGCTGGTTGATGCCGAACTGGTATTCGTAGTCGAGTTTCCCCTTGCCGTCTTTGCCGCGTTTGGTCGTGATGAGCACCACGCCCCCCGAGGCCCGTGACCCGTAAATAGCGGCCGAAGCGGCATCTTTCAGGATATCGATACTCTCGATGTCGTTCGGATTGATGAACACGTCGTTCCCGGCCGGAAACCCGTCGATGACATAGAGTGGGTCGGAGCTGGCATTGATCGAGCCGATACCCCGCACCCGGATCTTCGTACCGACATAAGGCGCTCCGCTCACCTGAGCCACCTGTACGCCAGCCAGTTTACCGACCAGGGCCTGACCAAGCGTAGGAGCCGCCAGGTTCAGCTCGCGGGCTTTCACGTTGGCAATGGCTCCGGTCACATCGCTTTTCCGCAGGGTCTGATAACCCACCGCCACCACTTCGGCCAGCTGATTGACGTCTTCTTTCAGCCGAATAGTCAGCGTCGGCTGGGTGCCGACCACGATCTCCTGCGCCATAAAGCCAACCGACGATACGACCAGGGTTGCGCCGGGGGGTACATCCAGGGAAAACCGCCCGTTGGCGTCGGTGACGGTACCTTTGCGCGACTGTTTATCGACAATGTTGACGCCGGGAATGGGCTGGTTTTGTTCGTCGGTGACGAGGCCCGTGATGGCAACGAGCCGATGTTCGCTGGTGCCCCAGCCGGTCGGCAGGCCGCTAACCGGATAGAACACCGTTGTGCCGAGGGTCAACGCCAAAGCGCCAGCCCAACGCCGAACGCGTGAGGTTGAGTACTGCTTCATATCAATAGGTTGTCTGTTTGGGATTTGCAAAGGGAAGAAACCGGCGCACCTGGCTACGTTCCAGTATGACACTATTACCAGCTGAGGTCTACAAAGTGCGCGTTGTTCATACGCGAGGAGGTGACGGCCAGGCCGGTTGTCGGGCTGTTCAGCAGGGCAAACCCCTCCAGCTCGTCGGCTTTATCAAGGTCGATGGTGCGGAGTACGTGCTCGCGCCCCGTTTCGATGGATTTGTTGAGATCGAGAAAGGTAAACCGCCACCGGCGACCTTCTATCTGGTTCTGAATCAGGACCAGCACCCCTTTGGATGGTATCCAGTGGAGATTCTGTACCCAGGGTGAGCAGGTGAATTTTTTGACAACGACCCCCGGCTCACTGGTTTTTTTAGCCGTAGCCAGTCGGGCCGGATCGTACAGTCGTACCTCGTTGGCGTGATTGCCGTAGTCGGCGGTAGCCACGTACCAGCGGTTCTGGTACTGAACGTATTCGGGGCGGGTGCCCTGAATGCAGGCGTCGTCCTCGATGGTGTTGAGCAGGTTCCCGTCCAGGGTTCCGGTTTTGAGCAGCCCGGCCCAGTTGACCGAATAGATGACCGCCCGCCACCGGGTGCTTTCCGGATTTTGCGAAGCGTCACCCGGCCGGATGCTGTTTCCAATGAATGTTGGACCCAACCCATTGTACGCAATGCCGGTGGGGTGGTTGATCACATCCTGACCACCTTCAGTCAGCCGGATTTCCTGCCCCGTGTAACTAAGCGACTTCGGCCCAACGGCATAGGTGCGAATCATACCTACTTCGCGGTCGCCATAGAGATACGCTTTGCCGTTCAGGAAACTCACCCCCTGGCACGCGCCCAGCGAATCGACGGTGGTTGCGTGGGTCAGGGTCAGACCAACATCGACCCGGTCGAGGAAAAACAGACTGAGCGAGGAGAGAGAGAGGAGTAACAGTAGCTTCATGCGCATCCGGTTTCGTTGAGAGAACGCTTGGCAGAAAGGCCCGAACGAGGGGCTGCTTTTGCCACCACAAAGGTGGGTCGCGGATGTGACGCGAGTTTTATCCTACTGTTTCCGTAGTGTTATGATTGGGGGTCGTCGGTCAGGCCCGCTTCATACCACGCACGTATTGGGCCGTTGCGGTGGCCGAAGAAAACAGCCTGCCCGCCTATCGATCAGCGCGCGGCCGGAATAAACGTCAGCGCCACGCCGTTCATGCAGTAGCGCAAGCCGGTCGGGTCGGGTCCGTCGGGAAAAACGTGTCCCAGATGGGCATCGCAAACGGCGCAGCGCACTTCCGAGCGGTTCCCGTCGGGTTCGGTATAGACGGCGTTTGACAGGATAGGGGCGAAGAAGCTGGGCCAGCCTGTACCCGACTCAAATTTGGCGGTCGACGCGAACAGGGGGTTTCGGCAACCGGCGCAGGCGAAAGTGCCGGGGCGGTGTTCGTGGTTGAGCGGGCTGCTGTTCGGCCATTCGGTACCGCGGTCGCGCATGACCCGATACTGGGCGGCCGTCAGGATCTGGCTCCAGTCGGCATCGGTTTTTTCGACGCGCCGGTTATTGGGCGAGGTGGCGCCGGCGGGTCGGCGGTGGGGTGGGCGTGGCGTACCGAAATAGGTGGCGTAGAGCCAGAGCCCTCCGGCAACCAGCACTGCCAAAAGTAAAAAAAGCTGGGTTTGCTTCATACCGACAGAACACCATCAGCCCCGGCCCGGGTTCATCGGCCAATAGCCACTTTGCGCAGCATGGAGTCGATGACCTGCAGGGGCGTTACGCCGTCGGCTTCGGCTTCGTAGTTCAGCATGATGCGGTGGTTGAAGACGTCGGGAGCCACTTCCTTGATGTCTTCGGGCAGCACGTAATCGCGCCGGTCGAAGTAGGCGAGGGCTTTGGCGGCTACGTTCAGGTTGATGCTGGCTCGGGGCGACACGCCGAATTGAATATAGCGGGCTTCGTCGCGGAGGTTGTACTCCATGGGTCGGCGGGTAGCAAAAACGAGCTCGATGATATACCGTTCGAGGGTTTCGGAGATCGTAATGCCGTTGATTTCGTCGCGGATGGCTACCAGATCTTCTTTGCCCAGCACCGGCTGCACCTCATAATCGAAGTTCATATTCGACATCCGGCGCATAACGGCCAGTTCGTCGTCTTTGCTGAGATAATCGACAAAGACCTTCATCATGAACCGGTCGACTTGGGCTTCGGGCAGCGGATAGGTACCTTCCTGCTCAACGGGATTCTGGGTGGCCAGCACCAGAAACGGGCGGTCGAGAACGAAGGTTTCTTCGCCGATGGTTACCTGTTTCTCCTGCATGGCTTCGAGCAGGGCCGCCTGCACTTTGGCGGGCGAGCGGTTCACTTCATCGGCCAGAATCAGATTGGCAAATATAGGCCCCTGCTTCACCTCAAACTCGCTGGTCTTCTGGTTGAAAATCATCGTGCCGATCAGGTCGGCGGGCAGCAGGTCGGGCGTAAACTGAATGCGCTGAAAGTCCAGTTCCAGCACTTTAGCCAGGGTGTTGATGGTCAGTGTTTTGGCCAGGCCCGGTACGCCTTCGAGCAGAATATGACCACCTGTGAAGAGGCCGATCAGCAACCGGTTCAGCAACCGTTCCTGCCCAACCACGACCTGGCTCATCTCGTTGAATACCTCGCGGATTTTAGTGTGGTAGGCAAAAGAGGTGGTGGGCTGCATAGGAAAATGGAAGACTGGTTACTGGGTGGTTTGTTCTGTAAACGGAGCATTCGGACCGCCGTAGCGACGGACCGCCGTAGCGACGGACCGCCGTGTCGACGGACCGCCTGGGCTAAAAGGCGGCCCGAATGCTTCGGTCTTTACCGTGAATATCTTTATAAACCTGAATGTTCGAGAAGCCCCGCTCGGTGAATACCTGCTGGGTGGCGGTGCCGAACCGTTCGTTAATTTCAACGTAGCAGGCGCCGTTTCTGGTCAGGTGGCGGGTGCAGAAATCGGCTACCGCTTTGTAAAACACCAGCGGATCGTTGTCATCGACAAATAGAGCCAGATCGGGCTCGTAGTCCAGCACGTTACGGTCCATGCCGGCCGCTTCGGAGCGGGTCACGTAGGGCGGATTGCTGACCACCACGTCGTATTGCTGCCCAAAATCCGGGGTTACGTTCAGAATATCCTGAATGGCAAATGTAACGTCGGCGTTCAGGTGCCGGGCATTTTGCCGGGCCAGCGCAAGCGCATCTTCAGAAACGTCCCAGCCCGTTACGACTGACTGGGGCAGAAAGCGGGCCAGCGTTACGGCAATACAGCCACTGCCCGTACCAATATCTACAATGGGTACATCGTCGGTACGGTCGGCAAAGTCGTGCATGATCAGGCGCACCAGGTCTTCGGTCTCGGGCCGCGGAATGAGCACATCGGGCGATACCTCAAACTCCAGTCCGCAGAAGATGGTGGTACCAATAACGTGCTGGATGGGTTCCTGCCGGTTCAGCCGTTCCAGTATCCGGAACCAATCCGGTTCGGTTCGATTGGGCGGTAAGGGTTTGTCGGTCAGAACGTCGGTTTTTCGGAGTCCGAAGTAATGGTCGAGCAGCATAAAGGCCATTTCGCGCGCTTCTTCAGGCGCGTAGGCGGTAATGTTCTTGCTTAGGCGGTCGTATAGCGGTTTGGCTGTGGCCATTCGGTATCAAAAGTAATTGAAGTGTAAAGCTGGCAAAAAGGCGGGAGAATTCTAACCGTTTTCTAACCCCGAACTAACCCGGTTCTTAGGGGGTGACCCCACCTTTGTACCATCGCAACGGCGATAAAGCGTATTAAATTAACAAAACGATGAAAACGACCCTATTGATAGTGACCGGTTTAGTGCTGACTACGGCGGCTGCCATGGCCCAGAGCAGCAACACCCGTCATGACCATACATACTCGACGCACAACTACAAACATGCCAATAAAAGTGCCGAAGCCCGTCGCTGGGAGCAGAAAGCCGGAACACCGGTGATAGTTCCTACGGCGCAGGGGGCGGTGGCCAATTATAAACAATCTGTACCGGGTACGACACCGTCGGGTGGCCTGACAGTAACGGCCAATGAGCCGGCTTCGCTGGCCAGCCGCAACTATAAAACCGGCCATGGCTCATCCACCACGGCTGATCAGGGCCAGTACGTAAAACGAGCTGGCGATAAGAAAACGGCCGACAAAACGGCCGTCGGGGAATAAGTAAGCACACCTGTTTAACGAGAGACAAATGGCCCGGATCGTTTCCGGGTCATTTGTGTGTTTGGGGAGTTCGGTGGTCAACTCCCGCGCTGGCATTGCCGGATGGACGTTTCGAACCGTTGCTGAATGGCCTGTATTCGTTTTTCGTCGCGGGTGTTCAGGTCGAGCGAGGTGTGTCCGCCGTCGCCTTTTTCGCGCAGCGTTTTCGAGAAAATACCAACCTTTACTTTTCCTTTTACCTGGTTGGCCGGAACATCCAGAACCAGGGTGTAGTTGCCGTTACTGGCTGCTTTATAACTTACTTTGCGAATTTCTTTCAATGGCCAGTTCATGTCTACTTTGACCCGAATGCCTTCTTCTTTTGTATTGACATTCATAGTCATCAGGCAGTCTTTAAAGTCGAAAACCGGTTTGGCATCGCTGCTATCGACAAGCTCATTGAGTTCTTTTTTGAGCCAGGTGGTGTTTTCGGTCAGGGTTTGAGCCTGTGCGGTTCCGGCCGTTATCAGGCCAATACCCAGCAGGACGGAGGTAATGCATGTGCGAAGCATGACGTAATTTGGGTTTCTTTTTAAGAAATATAGCAAAGCAATCTAGAAATCGATTGCGTCTGATTATATAGGTCAGACGCAATCATCTACAACCTGATGATGAATGAACAATATATGCGTCGTGCGCTCGAACTGGCCGCGCTAGGTCGGGGCCACGTCAGCCCCAACCCGATGGTGGGTTGCGTAATTGTTCACGGCGATCGGATTATTGGCGAAGGCTGGCACGAACGCTACGGGCAGGCCCACGCTGAACGGAACGCCGTGCTGTCGCTTCGCCCTGAAGATGAACCGCTACTGGCCGACAGCACCGCCTACGTAACTCTCGAACCCTGCTCGCATTACGGCAAACAGCCCCCCTGCGCCGATCTGCTGATCGAAAAGAAAATTGGCCGGGTTGTCTGCTGTAACGATGATCCGAATCCGTTGGTAGCCGGGCGGGGGTTCGACAAACTGCGGGCAGCTGGCATTCCGGTCGAAACGGGCGTACTGGCCGAAGAGGGTCGATGGCTCAACGGCCGCTTTTTTACTTTCATGGAGAAACAGCGGCCGTATGTGATCCTGAAGTGGGCCGAAACGACCGATGGGTATCTGGCGGGGGCGGGTGGTACGCCGGTGCAGATCAGCGGACCCCTGTCGCAACGGCTGGTACACCGCTGGCGGACTGAAGAAGACGCGATCATGGTTGGCACCAACACCGCCCACACCGACAACCCCCGGCTTAACGTACGGCTGGTACCCGGCCGAAACCCGATACGGATCGTTATCGACCGGGCGCTTCGGCTGGATGCGGGGCTCCACCTATTCGACGGGTCGCAGCCCACGCTACGGTACAACCTGATCAAAACAGAAACCGTTGGCCAGACGACTCTCGTACAGCTGAAGGCTGACCAGCCACTTCTGCCCCAGCTGCTCGACGATCTGCGGCAGCGGTCTGTTCAGTCGGTCCTGGTAGAAGGGGGAACTACCCTGCTCAATGCCTTTATCGACGCCGGTCTCTGGGACGAAATGCGGGTGTTCCGCAGCCCGATGCTATTGGGCGGAGGTATCGAAGCCCCTACCGTGCGGGGTATCCTTTTCGACCGCGGGCGCGTAGGCGACGACGAGCTGAGCCTGTATCGACGGGTGGATTGATGGTGTCGGGGTATATTATGATGCGGGTTCGGATTGATAACGTCGGGGATTGGTCCCGTCGGCATGAATGCCGACGCTAGTCATTGGTCTAATGAGTCCGGATCTGGCCCTAGGGCGATCCATGACTAGCCCCGGCATTTATGCCGGGGGTTGGTAGTTGGTAGCGAGTGGGGATTGGTTGCATCGGCATAAATGCCGACGCTAGTCATTGGTCTAATGAGCCGGATCTGGCCCGGGGCGATCCATGAATAGCCCCGGCATAAATGCCGGGGATTGCCGAGGTTTGCCTTGGTGCCGTCGGCATGAATGCCGGGGTTAACCGATCAAGGCGCCATCAACGCCCCCGAAACCCATACGCTTTTTGTAGTCAGCGACTGGTCGAGCCGAACCAGGTTGGCGACGTAGCCAGGCTGAATTTTTCCTAACTCGTTACCCATCCCGATGATCTCCGCCGGAATCGTACTGGCCATCCGCAACGCATCGGATAAGGCGACGGCTGCCTGATTGACCGCCACCCGAACGCAGTCGATCAGCGTCAGGGCCGATCCGGCCAGCTTCCCTTCGTTATTGACGTAGCGGCCGGGTCCATTGGCATCCGGCTCGTAATGAACGACAAATTCACCCAGCGAGAACGTAGCCCGTGGTCCGGGGCGGCCCGGTGAGCTGGCAAACAGGGCGTCGGATATTAGAAACAGCCGGTCGCCCAGGAGCTTATGGGCAATTCGGATCGTGGCCGGATCGCAATGGTAGCCATCGGCAATGATGCTGACCCGAACCGCCGGGTGGTCAAAAACGGCCCCCACAACGCCCGGCTCACGGCTCTCGAATCCACGCATGGCATTGTACAGGTGCGTAGACAGGGGCGTGAAACCACTGTCGAACGACTGCCGGGCCTGAAGATAGGTCGCGTTGGAGTGGCCCAGCGACAGTAGCGTGTTCGAATGCTTCAGCTGCTGGATTATATCCCGTTGCGAAGGCGTCAGTATTTCGGGGGCCAGCGTCAGGATTCGGATTATGTCGGCGTTGGTGCCGAACAGCGTTTCCAGCTCGCCCTCGGCCGGGGTTCGGACATAGGCCGCGCTGTGGGCTCCGCGTTTGATGGGGTTGAAATAAGGGCCTTCTGCGTGGATACCCGGAACCCCGAACGGATTTTCGTGCCGAACGGTCTGTACCGCGGCCATCGCCTGCTGCATCAGATCGAGTGAAGTCGAATGAATGGTGGGCAGCAGGCTCGTGGTGCCGTTGCGGGCGTGGGTGTCGTATATATGGCGGACCGTGTCGGGTGTAGGCTGATCGTTCAGGAAGAGGTGAGAACCCCCGTAGAGCTGCAGATCAATCAGGCCCGGGACCAGGTAATCGCCGTTGATATCCAGTACATCGTCGTCGGAGGCCGTTACCGGATCGGTGGTCAGTTCCTGGATACGACCATTGGTCAGGCGCACCGACGCACCGGGCAGCCATTCGTTGCCGGTGAAGACAGTGGCGTTGGTAATGTAGTTCATCTACGTCGTGTAAGGGCTATTTTTCGTACAGCCAACCGACTGTCGGCCGTAAACATGGCCGGAATCTAGCGGTTATTTCGTTTTTTTGCGAACTAATTCGAGCCATTACCCATCCTGTCTTTTGAACGCCGTTCGTTTATCTCCTGCCCCTGGTCCCGTTCGGGCTACTATCCCGCTGGCTTCGTCGAAGAGCGAAAGCAACCGCGCCCTCATCCTCGATGCCCTGACCGGTTTCCGGTGTGATCTCCAGAATCTATCTACAGCCCGTGATACGCAAACCATGATCCGGCTGCTGAAAGCGGTCGCACCAACGGGGCAGCCCGACACGGCCGATGTACTCGATGCGGGTACGACTATGCGGTTCCTGACGGCTTATTTCGCCGTAACGGGGCAGCCGAAGATTATGACGGGTACCCCCCGCATGTGCGAACGGCCCATCGGTATCCTGGTCGATGCGCTGCGGGCACTCGGGGCCGACATTATGTACCTCAACAACGAAGGTTATCCTCCGCTGCAACTGAACGGGTTCAGCGCGTCGGGTCAGTATACACTTAGCATCCGGGGCGACGTGAGCAGCCAGTACATCTCGGCCCTGCTGATGATTGCCCCGATGCTGCCGCAGGGTCTGACCCTGACGCTGACCGGCCCGATCGGGTCACGCCCGTATATCGAGATGACGATAGCGCAGATGGTCTATTTCGGGGCCGATGTGCAGGCTAACTGGGACGAGCGAACCATTACCGTAGCTCCCCAGCCCTATACACCGAAACCGTATCAGATCGAGTCCGATTGGTCGGGTGCCAGTTACTGGTACAGCGTAGTGGCCTTGTCGGGCGATCCGGATACCACCATCGACCTGCTTGGACTGAAGCCGCAGTCGTTGCAGGGCGACAGTGCTATTGTCGAAATCATGCGGGCGCTGGGCGTCGAGAGCACTTTTACCGATCGGGGCGTGACGCTGACCCGGCGCCCGGCCGAGTCGGCCCTGAGCTGGGATTTTACCGACTGTCCGGATCTGGCGCAGACCGTGGCCGTCTGTGCGGCCGTTAGCGGGGTGGCGCTCACCCTGACCGGCATCGAAAGCCTGAAGATCAAAGAAACCGACCGCGTACTGGCCCTGCAGACTGAACTCCGAAAACTAGGGGCTGAACTGGTAGAGGTCGAAGCAAACCACCGCTACGAAGTCCGTTCGCTGACCGATGCGCCGGCCGGGCTATCTACCCCGGTTATTGATACCTACGACGATCACCGGATGGCCATGGCCTTTGCGCCGGTGGCGATGCAGCGCGCTGTCATCATCGAAGAGCCGGGCGTTGTGGCCAAGTCGTATCCCTCGTTCTGGGATGATATGGCCAACGTTGTCATGGTGGAGCCGCTGGCCGAAGGGACCAAAGCTTAGCTGATTATGCCGGGCCTGGTGGGTCGATCAACGACGCTGCGATTTTCGTAATTGGTCAGTAAGATTGCTTTTTTCGTCATCGACCACCCGGTCGGTTCGTCGGACCTTTGTGATGTACTAAACGTTCTCACGAACACTAATCCGATGAAAAACCTGCTCAAAGCCGAAGAGTTTGCCTTATTCCTGGCGTGTGTGTATCTGTTTTCGCAATTGACGTTTGCCTGGTGGTGGTTTCCGGCCCTGCTACTGCTACCCGACCTGAGTATGGTAGGGTACCTGATTAACCCGGCCGTGGGCGCTGTAACCTATAATCTGGTTCACCACAAAGCGCTGGGTATCCTGATCGGTATCTGGGGGCTGGCCGTCGGTAATCAGTACCTGATGCTGACGGGGGTCATGCTGGTAGCGCATTCGAGTATGGACCGGGTGGCGGGCTACGGGCTGAAGTACGCCGATAGTTTCAAGCATACCAGTTTGGGAGCGCTGTAGAAGCACCGGGGCTGACTGGGATGAACTAACTACCGTTCCGGCCGGCGATAAAGTTAAGCAGATAGCCATTTCTGATAGGAGACGATCAATGGAACGCCGTATTGGGTTAGAGTCTCAGCATCAATTCGGTATATCCATCATATGAAATAAGTCGACTGTTTTGTTTTGTCGAGAATTTGCCTGTTTTTTGCCTGTCTCTGCATCCGATCTGTTATGAACTACACCGCCCGTTTAACCAGCCTTTTTTTAGGAAGCGTTCTGCTCGCTGCTACCTCCTGTCAGAAACTGACGACCATCGACGCTGAAGTCGCCCCGACCCGGCTGACCCTGCCTGCTTCGATCGACTACCATGCTGAGGGTACGCTCGCTCACCTCGTCTACCGGTCTCTTTTTGTCTACAACGCGGCCAACCAGCTGGTGTCGGTTCGCGACTCGCTGCTGGCTGCCTCGCCCGGTAACAAACCTGTAAACCAGTGGGTGCAGTTTGCGTATGATCACGATCGCCTGTCTTCCGTATCGATAGACGCGCTTTCTGACGATCGTGATTCGGATGCGTATGGTCAATCCAAACCGGGCCGCTTCGAACTGGCGTATACCGGCCAAACGATCAATGCCCGTTTGGTGATTGGGGGCCAGACCGTCAAAACGGCCTCTTTTGCCGTCGATCAGCAGGGGTATCCGCTGAAGACCAATGTCAGTCTGGGCCGACTCTTTCTGGACCGCCAGGGGAACCTGGATGCAGCGGCCGAATCGAGCTGGAGCAAGGCGCGCAATCCGAATAACTTTTCCGAGGTGGTAAATCAGCAGTACGATCCACATCAGAATGTGTTTGCGCAGAGTAAAGAGTATCAAATACTAACGGCGCTACTGGCTGTTTTTAACCGGGAGGTACTCTCTACCGGCCTGATTGGACTGGATAATGCGCTGACGACTAATAATCTCCTGTCCCGTACCATAAAGCACTGTACCGCCCTGTACGGCTGCAACACCTATACGCTAGTCAGCGAAACGCAGCAGGTCAACGAGCGCGGATTTCCGACACAGCGTATCGCCCCGCTGGGCGCTATGGGGAAATTTCAGTATACGATCACCTATAAGTGAGCCGGAAAATAAGTCTTCGAGCGTCTGTACGTAAGTAGTCTTGTGAGGCTGCCGAAGCTGGTATCTAGCTGGCATACAGTTGCTGGCGATAGGCGCCCGGAGTCTGACCGGTCCATTTTCGGAACGACCGGAAAAAGACGCTCGGCTCCGCAAATCCCAGCAGGTAGGCAATGTCGGTGGTGCTGAAGTGCGGTTCGCGCAGGTGCTTTATCGCCATATCCCGGCGCACCTGGTCCAGAATCTGCTGATAGCTGGTCTGTTCGCTTTTCAGATGCAGCTGTAACGTCCGGATGCCCATGGCGAGCCGGTCGGCAACGGCTGCCAGCGTCGGCTCTTCCCCTTTCATCAATACCAGAATCTCGGTCCGGACCCGCTCGGTCAGGGCCGGGGTTTTCAGGCGTTTCATTGATTCGTTGGCCTGTTGTTCAAAGAGGGTAAACAGCCCCGGGCTGGCGTTGAGGATGGGCGTGTCGAGCAGGGCGCGGTCGAGGACGAGGGCCGATTCGGGCGCGTCGAACCGGAGCCGGGCCGGGCCGAAAACCCGTTCGTGCTGGCTGGTATCGATGGGGCGCGGGTAGGCAAACCAGACCTCCCTGGCTACGAGCGCCTGCCCCGTCAGCGCCCGCATGGCCGCCAAATAGACCGACAGTTCCGACTCGACGGCGTAGGCCGGAAAAACAATGTCGGGGCTGGTCAGCCGCAGCGACAGCACATAGGCCGAACCCTCGTGCCGACCGCTGGTGCGGATGCCTTCACAGACGATATCCTGATACTGAATAAGCTTCTGAAAGGCCTGACCCAGGTTGGGGCAGTGCATCATCACATAGGCCAGTACCCCAAACGACAACGGGTTCACCAGCTCACCGATCGAGAGCGCAATAGACGGATCGCCGGAGCGGCTTACGATTTCCTGCCAGAGGTGCTGCATGGTCCGGATCGGCAGTCGCTCGTCGGGGTTGCGGAGCCGGGCCGGGTCGATGCCTACCGCCCGGGCCAACTCCCCGGGATCGAGTCCGCGTTGCCGAACCGCAAACAGAACCAGGTTGACCGACGCCACCGACAGCATATGATCGGCAGCCGGCGCTGAGCGAATAGCAGACGAAGTATTAGTAGCCATCAGGGGTGGTAGTCTAGTTGGTTGCGTAAGTTCTTAAGATAGTCACCCGCCTGCAACAGCCGGCTGCCGTACCAGGAAAAAATCTCGCCATCGACAATCGCGACCCGGGCGTCCGGACAGAGAGCCTGGAACTCGGCCCGGTGTTTGTCGCCGAAGGGGTACGGCTCCGACGACAGGAAAATCAGATCGGGGCGGGCCGCCCGCAGCGCGTCGGGTTCTAGCTCGGGATAACGGGTCTGGCTGGCAAAGGCATTTCGGAAGCCCGCTGCGGTGAGCATGGCGTCGATGAAGGTGCCGCCTGCCGCCACCATATACGGCTTGCGCCAGATCAAGTAAGCAACCGACGGCGAAGCCGAATCGGATGGAAAAGCGGGCAGGCTGTTCGTGATCCGGGTAATGATGGATTCGGCCTGCCGGCTTCTGCCGACGAGCGTTCCTACCTCGCGGATCATCGACAACGCTTCAGGAATCGTAGCCATGTCAGTCACGTGAACGCGGTACCGTTGCTGTAGCTCTTCGATCTCGTCTCGGGTGTTCTCTTCCTTATTTGCCAGGATCAGGTCGGGCCGAAGGTCGTGAATACGGTCCAGATTCAGCGTCTTGGTACCACCCACTATGGGCTTGTTGCGTACCCGGTCGGCCGGGTGGATGCAGAATTTAGTGACACCCACAATTGCATCGTCCAGCCCCAGGTCGAACAGCAGTTCGGTTTGCGACGGGACAACGGAAATAAGGCGTTTGGGACTCATAGGATGGTATTCAGCGGCACAATTTGGGCATTCGTCTCCTCATTAACGTCTTTTAACAAAATACAATCCGCCAAACGGGATATTTATGCAACATTCAACCGCCGAATCGCTCTTTACGCCATGAAACAAAATCTATTCTCTGCGCTCTTACCTACGTTACTGGCAACCTCGGTTGCGTTGGCCCAGACGCCACCCACTGCAGGTAAAATCACCTACGAAGGCATGCGCCGGGTCGACCTCTCGCAGGTACGGATGGTAATCAACGGTCAGGAAGTACGGCCCGGAAGTCCCGGCGCTCCCGATGCGCCCGAAGGCATGCCGGAGGTGATCTCGTTTACCCAGAAGCTGGTTTTTTCGGGCACCATGGCCAAGGAGGAACGCGACCGGCCGCAGAACATGATGATCAGCCGAACCATAGGCGGTGGACCCGGCGGGGGCGGTGGTGTTCCCCGCGAAACCCGCATGACGCCCCCGTTTGAACAGACGACCTTCCTGGATCTGGCCAATCGCCAGCGTATCGACGTCATGACGATCACCAACGATTCGGTGAAGACCACCTACCGCACGGAGCGGCCCATGCCCAAACCCGAGAACTGGCAACCCTCCGACAAAACCCGAAAGATTGCCGGATACCTCTGCCACAAAGCCACTGCCACCGCCCGTGTGGCCCGCCCCACTATGGGTGGTCGGCCCGGCGATGCGTCGGCCACCGCACCGGCCCCCGGTGAAGCCGAAACCTATACCGTCTGGTACACGACCGAGCTGCCGTTTACCTACTCGCCCGTAGCCGCGCTGACGCCGGAGCGGGGCGTGGTGCTCCAGATCGAATCGGACAACGAATCGTTCAAAGCCACGAGCGTATCGGCCGAAGCGGTTGCCGACAGCGCCGTACAGCCCCCCGCCAATGCCAAAGCCGTTTCGTCGGACGAGATGAACGAGCTACGCCGGAAATCGATGGCTACGTTCCGGCAACGGATGATGAACGGTATGCCCCCCCGTAACTGAAAAAGCGCTCAAACACGCTCGGTCAGTGGTGGCAGACCGGCCCGTTCCTCAAACAACTTATGAAACGACTTCTTCTGGTCATTTTTTTGGTATGTCCTGTCTTTATGAAAGCTGCGCTGGCTCAGTCGGGCAGCATCCGGGGGGCGGTTGTGGACTCGCTGACCCGCAAACCGTTGCTCGAAGCGTCGGTATCGCTGCTGTCGGCGCGGGATTCGTCGCTCGTTACGTTCGGGATTACCGATGGCGAGGGGCAGTTTGCATTCCCGAAAGTGGCTGCGGGGGCGTATCGGGTGCTGGTTACCTACGTAGGCTACCGGGGTAAGGCCCGGCCCGTAACGGTCTCGTCGGCCACGCTTAATCCAGATGCGGGTACTATCGATCTGGTGGCTACCTCGCAGACCCTGGGCGAAATTCAGGTGCAGGGCGAAAAAGCGCCCATTGCCGTCAAAGGAGACACGCTCGAGTTCAACGCCGATTCGTTCAAGACCCGTCCCAATGCTCAGGTAGAGGATTTGCTTAAGAAGCTGCCGGGCGTTGAGGTCAGTCGCGACGGTACCGTAAAGGCGCAGGGGCAGGAGGTCCGGAAAGTGCTGGTCGATGGGAAGCCCTTCTTCGGTAACGATCCGAAAATGGCCACCCGTAACCTGCCCGCCGACATCATCGACAAGGTGCAACTCTACGACCAGCAGTCAGAGCAGTCGCAGTTTTCGGGGGTCGACGATGGCGACCGGGAAAAGACGATCAACATCACCACCAAGAAAGATAAACGGAAAGGATCGTTCGGGCAGCAGTCGGTAGCGGCCGGGCCGCAGCCGGGCGAGGACGTTCGGTATTCAGCGCGGGCCAGCCTGAACCGGTTCAACAATGGCCGACAAATCTCGGTGCTGGGCATGGCCAATAACCTCAACCAGCAGGGGTTCACGGCGCAGGACCTGGGCCTGGGCAGTAATTTTGGCGGGGCCGGTCAGGGTATGGGCGGTGGCGGAGGCAGCAACCTGGTTCGGGTTGGCGGGGGAGGAACCTTCGCCGGCGTGGGTAATGGGGGACAGGTCGGTAACAATGCCATTACCCAGTCGTGGGCCGGTGGGCTGAACTACCGCGACACCTGGGGCAAAAAAATCGATGTGGCAGGCAGTTATAACGCCAGCCAGACCAACACCCTGACCGATCAGCGCAGCCGACGCGAGAACGTACTGCCCAACGGCCTGTCGGGTACCGGCCGGGCCGACTCGGCTTTTGTGACCAATCGCGACAATGGCTCCGACAATACCAACACCAACCACCGGGTCAACCTCCGGCTCGACTACCGTCTTGATTCGCTGACTACGATCCGGGTTATTCCGAACCTGTCGTGGCTGAGTTCAGGCTTCCAGACCCGGAGCAGCTCGCAGACCCTCGACGGGCAGGGCCGCCCGGTCAACACCAGCAATACCAACTACAGCTCGACCGGAACCGGTTTTACCGCTAACAACTCGGTACTGCTGCTGCGTAAGTTTCGCAAACGCGGGCGAACCATTTCCCTGAACTGGAACATGGCGATGAACAACGTCGACAACGAAGGGTTTAACAGATCGCTCAACACCTTTGCCCGGCCCAACACCCCCATTTCGACAACCGCCAGTGGACCAGTTAGCCAGACGGCTCCTTTCGAACAGGTCATCAACCAGCGCAACGATCAGGAAACCCAGTCGGTAACCAACAGCATCAACCTCAGCTATACCGAGCCGCTGTCGTTGCGACAGACCATCGAGTTCCACTACGCCCTGTCGAACAACAACAACACCTCGAACCGGTTCGTCAATAATTTCAACGAAGCTACCGGCCAGTACGACCTGCCCAACGCCCAGCTCAGCAACCGATTTCTGAACACGTTCATGACCAACCGGGCCGGTATGACCTGGCAAACCAACCGGCTCAAATATACCTACGCCCTTGGTTTCGATGCCCAGCAGGCCATGCTGAACTCGGACAACCTTACCCCCGATACTACTGACATTACCCCCGGCGCCACCTTCAGCCGGACGTTTACGAATCTGCTGCCTAATGCCCTGTTTACCTATAACTTCGGGAAAAACCGCCGGCTGCGAGTCAACTACCGCACCCGCATCAACGCGCCCAGCGTGAGCCAGTTACAACCCGTACCGGACAATATCAATCCGCTCAATATCCGGCTCGGCAACGCGGCCCTGCAACCCGAATATACCCATACGCTGTCGCTTAATTTCAACCGGTTTCAGCCAACTACCTTTCGCAATCTGTTCGCGTTCGTGAACCTGAGCCGGACCGATAACAAGATCGTAAACGCCACCCGTTTCAACGAAACCGGCGCGCAGGTGACGCAGCCCGTTAATACCGATGGCTACTATACAGCCAACGGGTCGCTGGTGCTGGGGCAGCCCGTTAAGCTGGGTCAGCAAAAGGCCAATCTGAACCTGACCACCAACCTGACCTACAACCGGGGTACCAGTTTCGTAAACGACCGGGCCAACCTGGCCAACAACTGGCTCGTGGGGCAGGGGCTGAACATCAGCTCGAACTTCACCGAAAAGCTGGACTTGAACCTCGGCGGCACCATCAATTTTCAGTCGGCGCGGTACTCGCTCCAGCCGCAGCAGAACACGACTTTCCTGAACCAGACCGTCACCATCGATGCGTTCTACCAGCTGCCGGGCGGCTTCACGGTATCGACCGATGTGTACTACAACCACTACGGCGGCTCGTCGGGTGCTTTCAACCAGTCGTTTACCCTCTGGAACGCCACGCTGGCCAAACAGCTGTTCAAGCAAAAGCAGGGCGAGATTCGTTTTCAGGCCTTTGATCTGCTGAACCAGAACCGCAGCATCGTCAGGAACGTGACTGATACGTATACCGAAGAGGTGCAGAGCCGGGTCCTGAACCGCTATTTTCTGGTCAGTTTTGTTTACAACCTGCGTAATTTTTCGGGCAATGCGCCCGGCATGAGTCCGTTCAATCGGCAGGGGCCCGGAACCGGTCCGCGGGGCTTTCGCCGGAACGGGTGAGTAAGTCAACGGCCCGATCGGCTTGTAAGAGAAACACACGCTACTATGAAAACGACTCTGCTGACAGTAGGGCTGGTATCGGCTGGCTTCGGGGCGCTGGCCCAGTCAACCGATGTGCCACCGGCCGACATCCAGATCAGGACCGCTGTGCTGGCCGCTCCGGCCGATAAACAGGCCGGGGCTACCGTATACGGCTACTCGGCTAAAAACGAGTTCATGGTATTACGAAAAGGTACCAACGAACTGATCTGCCTGGCCGACGACCCGGCTCAGAAAGGGCTCAGCGTGTCGTGCTACCACCGCGATCTGGAACCGTTTATGAAGCGGGGCCGGGAGCTGAAGCAACAGGGTAAGAAACCGAACGAGATACTGGAGATTCGGGAGCAGGAGGTGAAAGCCAAAAAATGGGCCATGCCAAAAAATCCCTCCTCGCTGTTTGTGTATACAGCCAAGCCCGACAACTACGACCCGACCACCGGCACTGTAAAGGATGGCTACCTGCGCTCTGTGGTGTACATTCCGTACGCAACGGTCGAGAGTACGGGGCTGCCGCTCAAACCCGAAGCCCCCGGTATGCCCTGGATCATGGACCCCGGCACCCACCGCGCCCATATTATGATCAACCCGCCGGTATCGACCACCAGCGGCAAATGAACCAGCCTCCACCAACAGCAAGCCCGACCAGATTAGTCTGGTCGGGCTTGCGTGTGTAAAGGGTAAGATGACGTAGAGAGCGATGAACGGAGGCCGGATAAAGCCCGGCGTCGCGGCACCGTAGTAGCTAGTTCTTGCAGGCCTGGGTGTATGACTTCAGCACGTACTCGAGCAGGTGTTCGGAGTCCTGGGTGCCGGAGTTGAAATCGACGCTGTAGCCGCCTTCGTAGTAAACGGTAGCGGTATAGCTCGTATTCGGTTTGAGACCCGTCAGAATCCCTTTGCCGTTCTCGAAGGTAGCAACCGCAACGGGGGTTTTGCCGGTTTCGCCGTAGTAAACGCTGACGGTGGGGTATACCTCGAAATTTTTCCCGTTTTCACAGACCGCCCGCACGGTAAAGGCCGCTTTCAGCTGGCCGGTTGGAATCGTAACGTCTACGCCGATATCACCACACGGATTGGTGCTGCGGGTCGAGCCGAGTAGCGTATTGTCGAGCGGATCGTACAGAGCCAGTTCGTAATTACCAGCGGGCACGGTAAAGGAAATACGGCCATCGGTGCTGCTCTGCGAAGCGACCACCTGCCGGGTGCCGCCGAAGCCCTGATCGTACCTGAAAAGCGAATATACGTAGGCGGTGCCCGTGGGCAGGTTACGAACCGTGTAGGTGATCGAGCAGGTTTCGGCCGCGCGCTGGGTGGTTATGCTGTAGTACGACAGGTGAGTGATTGGAACGTCGACAGCCAGTCCGTTGGTTGCCTGCCGAACGGCTACCTCCCGCTCAAACGTCCAGGCGCCGGTCAGTTCGTTATAGCTGTAGACCTCAAGCCGGTCATTGACGCTGATGGGCCGACCCGTTGCCGGATTGAACGTAGTCGTCGGCACACTCATCTGAATCGTAACCGGCTGGCTGAAGGTCGATACGATCTGCCCGGCCGGATTCTTCATTTCGATGGCCACAAACCCGATTGGATTGAAAAGGCCTTTGGCGTCGGTTTTACCCTGAGCGCTTTTGGCCACCGGTGCCGTTAGGCCACCCGGAAAAGCCTGCAGCGCTTCCGGACTTTGCCCGTTGAAAGCCACAACTGAAGTAGTTACATTGCCCGTGACCGGAGCACCTTTGCTGTCTTTCAGGGCCGTGCTGGCCGGGATGGACAGGCTCAGCTGGGTAGCCGCGATCGAGCCGCTCGCTGGCGTCGTGATCTCCACCACCCGGGGCGACGTCACCACGCCCGATGCCGACGTCGGGGTCGATAGCGCTTTCGAGGCTGCACCCGTCGGGGGCGCGTCGAACTTGACCAGCCGGATCGTAAACGGATCATTGAGGGCTCTGGTCAGGGTCAGGTTCATGCTGGAAGCGGTATACCCATCGGCGTCCACGACAATGCGCAGTTCGGCTGGGGTGGCGCGGGTTGGCTCAGCTCCGGTCAGGCCGATGAAGATATCACCTTTGGGGGCTCGGTAAGTACTAATGGCTTTACCGTCGAAGGTAATGGCCCGACCGGCGTCTTTCCCTACGATGTACACCTGGATGGGAATCTGCAGCGGTAAGCCGGTTCTGGCGTCAACAACCAGCCCCTGTATCTGGGTTTTTGCCGGTTGGTAGTTCAGTTTGAATACCACATCCCTGAGCGGATCGATATTCTGAATGTCTTTGAGGTTCTGACAACCCACGGCCAGGCCGATGGTGGTAGACAGCGCCACTGCCTTGAGCAGAGAGTACGACGATAACGAACGAAGGTTTTTCATAAAAGGACTATACAGTTTGAAGGCTGGTATGGATTACAGTTTGTAGGCCAAGCCAATCGTGACAATCGGGTAATACTTAAGCGGCTTCAGGTTATTTTCAATGACGGCACCCTGGTCCGACGATGGCTCCAGCAGGCCGGTCGTTCTAAACGTAATTTGTGGAGACTGCTGGTAGAAGAAACCAACGTCAGCCATGAACTTAAGCCGGCTACGGGTGTACGGATTTCCAAAGCCGAGCCCGATATAAGGCGCAATCTTGTTGAAGTCGGCTCTGCCGTCGAGGGTTCCCACTTCGTCTATAGTGAAGGTGATGTCGTTGAACTTCACGTCTTTGACCGGTTTGCCGAAGAAGCTGATCTGGTTGAGATTGTAAAAAGCTCCACCCGTCAGCCGAAACCCGGACCGTTTGAACGGATAATAGTCGAGCAGCAGATTGGTGTTGAGAAGCTTCAGCTTGTAATCGAACCCGATCTGAATGTCGTCGGTATCTTTGCCGCTTGTCAGCGTACCTGAGTAGCTGAATAGGTTGAGCCCAAGCCGGGCCGCCAGTTGCCGGTTGAGGGAGTACCCAACAGCTACGCCACCGCCCGCCGAACCGGCAGAGAGCATGACGGCGAACCCGGGCCGGTAGGAGGGTAACGGCCGGATCGGGGTGTTAACTTGCCGCTGATCGGTAGAAAGGCCAGTCTGGCAGTAGGCCGACAGGGAGGTGGCCAGCAGCAGGATGAGGTAGCTATATCGCATATGCGTTTATTTATTATTTGCGCAAATTTGGTAACAAAATGTTGTTATAAAACAGATTAATGGTATCTATATTTACTAAGTGGTGGTGAATCTAGCAAAGGGTGTATTTCTTATATAGATCGGATTCTGATTTGAAAATCAATAATTTATGTATTACCTATAGAAATAGTAGTTTAAATGGGTGGCAACCAGGCCATTGCTTACGGGCTGGATACCGGCTGGCGTGGGTCTATAAACAAACAGGGAGCTGAACGTTGGTCCAGCTCCCTGTTGCAGGTGCCTTTCGGCCTGCGGGCGTTTTTTATCTGATGTACCGGAAATCTTCGTTGCCTTTCAGGGCTAGCAGGGTTTCGTACATGAGCTTAATAACGTTCTGTACGTCCTCTTTATGAACGGTTTCGACGGTGGTGTGCATGTACTTCAGCGGGAGAGAGATCAGCGCGGAGGCAATGCCTTCCGTAGCATAGGCGAACGCATCGGTATCGGTACCGGTCGAGCGGCTTACCGCCTGCCGCTGAAAGGCGATGTCCTGGGTCTGCGCCACGTCGATCAGGAAATCGAGGACGTTGTTCTGCACCGCCGGGCCGTAGCAAAGCACCGGGCCCCCTCCGCACTTGAGATCGCCCTGTTCTTTCTTGTCGTACTTCGGCGATTGGGTGTCGTGGGTTACGTCGGTACAGATGGCCAGATCGGGCTTTAGTCGGCGGGCAATCATTTCGGCCCCGCGCAGACCGATTTCTTCCTGAACCGCATTCACGATATACAGCGTGTAGGGCAGGGTAATGTTGTTTTCTTTGAGCAGCCGCGCCACTTCGGCAATCATGAATCCGCCCATGCGGTTGTCCAATGCCCGACCTACGTAAAAGCGATCGTTCAGCTCCATCAGCCCGTCGGAGAAGGTGGCTACCGTGCCGACATGAATCCCCATCTCCTCTACTTCCTGCTTCGTAGCAGCCCCCACGTCGATGGTAAGGTCGGTCACTTTGGGTGCGGCATCTTTGGCCAGGTCGCGGACATGAATGGCCGGCCAGCCGAAAATACCCGTTACGGGGCCTTTTTTAGTATGGAGCAGCACCCGCATCGACGGGGCAATCAGCGCGTCGGAACCCCCGTTGCGCCGAACGTAGATATAGCCGTCGTCGGAGATGTAGTTGACGAACCATGAAATCTCGTCGGAGTGGGCTTCGATCACCACTTTATAGTCTTTGCCCGGCCCGATTACGCCCACCGCCGTACCGTAGGTATCGACAATATACTCGTCGGTATAAGGCTTGAGGTAATCCAGCCAGATCTGCTGCCCCGACGATTCGAATCCGGTCGGTGAGGCATTGTTGAGGTACTGATACAGAAAATTTTTACTCGATTCGTTCATGGATGTAGAAGGAAAATGGCCTGTGTCTGCGGGCCGTTTCAAGGTAAACCGATCAAATATAAGCGGGTGCCCGACACGGTAAGCAGAATTTTTGCAAACAGCAGAACAAACATGCAAGGCATCGTTTACCTTTGCTGTAACTTAGACTTAATATAAATAACTCTTGCCCGCACTGGTCAAACCCCTATCGTATGCGTACCTTTCTCAAGCAAATAACTTTCTTCTGTCTGCTGACCCTCTGTGGGTTGGCGAGCTACGCCCACACGGGCCTCTTCAGCGATACCACCCGCGCTTATGCGGTGCCTACGCTATCCCGCACCCCCGCCGGTGAGGTGGCTCTCTCCTGGACCGAAAAAGACAACAATGGCGTAGTATACTTCTACTGGGCCAAGTCCGGCGACAAAGGCAGGACGTTTGGGGGTAAGAAACTGATTTATTCGGCAGCGGGTATCGGTAACTCGCGGCTGATGCGGCCCAAACTGCTGTTTCGTAAGAATGGATCGCCAGTAGCTGTATTTGCCCTGCGCGGTCCCGAACCCACCAACGCACAGGCTTCGGTTGTTCCGACTGCTGATCATACCCACGGCGGACACGAAGGGCACAACGCCCCGAAGGCCGACGCGTCCAAACCGGCCCGTGGTGGTGGCCGGCCACGCGATCTGAGGATTGTTTATGTTACTTCCGCCGATCAGGGTAACACTTGGACCTTGCCCGAGCCGGTTCACGCTGATAAAACACCGAATATTGTACGTGGTTTTTTCGACGCCACCGTGCTGGCCAACGACGAGATAGCCGTAACCTGGCTGAACGATATTCCGGGCAACGAACACGAGCAGCGCGATTTGCGGCTGGTAACAACCGCAGGCGGAAAATTTGGCGCCGAGCGCGTTCTGGACCCCTACGTTTGTGCGTGCTGCAACATCAGTCTGCTGGTCGACCCCGTCGGCACGCTGCACGTATACTATCGCGAAAACCAGGACAACATCCGCGACATTGCCCGGATGAGCTCGACGGATAACGGAAAAACCTTTACGAAGCCTGCGATCCTGTCGAAAGACAACTGGCAGATCAACGGTTGCCCGCACTCGGGCCCAACCTCCAGCGCGGGTGGCGGCAATCCGCTGGTAGCCTGGTTCTCGGGCACGACCGATTCGCCGGGTATCCGGGTGGTGAACGGGCAGGGCAAGCGGCTGTTTGTGCTCGACGATCCTACCGCCAAAAATGCGTATCTGGTACCTGCCTCGAAGTCGTCGGTACTGCTCTGGGAGCAGAGCCAGCCGTCGGAGAGTGGCATGAGCTCGGTCATTGCGTTCCGTACCATCGACGCTGCCGGTACCGCGGCCACCCAGTACGTCAAAAATGCGCAGAACGGCACCAACGCCAGTGGGGTCGTGGTCGACGGTCAGTTGCTGGTGGCTTACGAAGTGCGGAAGCCCAACAATAAAAACGGTATCGACTGGGCGTCTGTGAGCCTGTAGTCCCAACGGCCTGCCGTAGTAGCAAATCGTATCCAGCCCAGCATGGCCACGTCCGATTCCTGTCAGACGTGGCCATGCTGTTTTTAAAACGCGACGCGGTAGCTCAGCACCGGTAAGAGGCCTGTTTGGTAGCTGGTGCGGGTAGTGCCGGTTTGCGGATCGAAGTAGCGGCCGAAGACATTCTGGCGATTGGTTACGTTCTGTACGTCGAGCGAGAGGGTTCTGGTGGAGCGGGGGCGGTTCTTTTTCCAGCTGAACCGCACATCGGTGCGAAAATAGTTGGGCAGCTGAACAGTATAGGCCAGGTCGTCGTACCGGACCGTTGCGCCCCGTTCCTGCGACGCGGCCAGGTCGACGGGTGTTTCGCGGTAACCGCCGTAGTAAGTCAGCTTGATATTGAGCCCGATAGTACCGTTTCGGAACAGGCCCCGGTCGCCGGTGGCTAGCTCTTTCCCCGCCAGAAAACTCGTGGCATGACGACCGTCGAAGCGGCTGCTCCGCCAGATCTGATCCGACCCCCGGTATTCGGACCGGTACAGCGACGATGACAACAGGAAATACACGCCTTTATTCAGAAACTGCTCCAGGGTCAGCTCCAGCCCGTAGTTACGTCCCGTACCGCTGTTGACCAGCTTGTCGGTGCTCAGCCCGTCGAGGAAATTGATGATGGAGAATGAGTCGGCCGTGTCGGCACTGACCGGAATATTGAACAGCGACTGGTAGTAGGTTTCGGCTTTCAGCCGCAGCTGATCGGTCAGGCGACGGTCATAAGCCAGTACGACATGATGCGAACGGGTGAAGCCAAGCGCCTGGTTCGACCGCTGACCGACCCCGGGCGAGGTAGCAAACAGAACGGCCGGGTTCTGGGTCTGGCTGTGGAGGCCGTAGCCCAGGCTGAGCGACTGCCCCGGCCGGAACGACCAGCGTACCGACCCACGCGGCTCCAGGGCGTCGGACCCGTTCAGGAAGAGCCGCAGGTAATGCAGCCCGGCGTTTACGGTCAACTGCTCCGACAGCCGGTAATTCCACTGCCCGAATGCTTGTAGCGTAACCGTAGACTGACCAGGTACCCGTACGGTGGTAACAACCCGTTCCTGATCGGCCGCCCATTCATCGCGGGCGAGGGTATAGCCGATCTGCGACCCAATCAGACCAGCCCGAATGGTGTGCTGGCTCGTCAGCTTGTAGGTCAGGGTGCTGGAAGCAATGGCTTTTCGGATGGTATACTGTTCCCGGTACCGAAGTTCGGGGCGGTACTGCTCGGTCAGGTAATCGCTCTGGTAGCGGTTCTGGTAACCCGAACCGGAAAAGACCGTTTTAAGAAACGCCCGCGGGCCGATATTGATCGCGTGCGTGGCACCAACGGCGCCTGTATTGGCCGTAAACCGATCGTCGTAGCGTTCGTAGCTGGCCCGCCAGACCGTTGAGTCGCGGACGGCATCGGTGTTCTGGCTGCTGAGGCCGCCAAAGCCGAAGAGGGTAAACGTGCCGGCTTTGGCGGTGGGCAGGTAAACGTTGAACGA
Organism: Spirosoma lacussanchae; assembly: GCF_005870035.1. Classification (GTDB taxonomy): domain Bacteria; phylum Bacteroidota; class Bacteroidia; order Cytophagales; family Spirosomataceae; genus Spirosoma; species Spirosoma lacussanchae. Next base: position 1,311,309 of record NZ_SWJG01000001.1, read on the forward strand.
CACATCCTGAAAGGTGGTCACGCCCGTGCCTACGTCCAGCCCCAGTCTGCTCAGCAAGCCAAGGGTGGAGTAGCGGTAGTTGAACAGGTACGACCCTTTGTACCGCTTGCTGAATGGCCCCTCGCTCGATACGTCGATCCCCAGCACCCCCGCCTGAATGGTATGTTCCGGCTTCTGGTTGTTGCCCCGACGCAGCCGCAGATCGAAAACGCCCGAGAGCGCGTTGCCGTATTCGGCCGGAAACGCCCCCGTCATGAAGTCGGAATTAGCCAGTAGCTGGGCGCTCAGAATCGAGATGCCCCCCGACGCGGTGCCTACGTTGGCGAAGTGATTGGGGTTCGGAATCTCGACGCCTTCCATCCGCCAGAGCAGTCCGTTAGGGGTGTTGCCCCGGATAACGATGGTGTTGTTGCCGTCGCTGGCCCCGACTACCCCGGCGTAGGCCGTGGCCATGCGGGCCGGGTCGTTGACGGCTGCGGCAAAGCGCTGCGTCTCTTCGACCGAGAACGTACGGGCCGATACCGTTGCCATTTCGTTCAGCGGTTTGTCTTTCTCGACAGTAGGCTTCACCGTTACTTCGGCCAGCTGGCCAATGGCTTCTTCAAGAGCTACGGTGAGTACCAGTTCTTTTCCGGCATCGACAACTACGTTGGCCAACAGGGCGTCTTTGTAGCCGACAAATGAAATCCGGAGGGTTTGCCGCCCAACCGGAACGCCAGCCAGTCGAAACGATCCGTCGGTGTCGGTGAGGGTTCCCCTGGCTGGTGTAGCCGTCTGAAGAACGACCGTGGCGCCGGGAATGGGAGTTTGCAGGCTTTGGTCGACCACGACCCCGCGCACGGTTTGAGTCAGCGGTTGGGCCATTGTGATGAGGGGTAGAAAGAGGCCGATTAGTAGCGTCGGCAGGAGCGGGAAGCGCATAGCGTGTGTAGCATGTTTGCGCCTATGACCGCTTCCCGCTCAGTAACCCCCACGAGCGGGGGGCTTTTTTTACAGGCTGTACCGCAGCCCTACCTGCCAGCCCAGCCAGCCCGACCATTCGTCGCGGGTGTTGTCCGGCGCGTCGGGGGTCAGAATAGCCGCCGGGAGCGACTGGTTGCGCAGGGGGTTGAGAAATACATCGTTCGAGTAGTAGCCGTTGAGCGTCGGCCCTGCCGTAATACCCAGTCCGGCGGCTATCTGTTTGCTGAGCTGGGGAGAGAGCCGCAGCAGCATGTTCAGGTTATCGATCCACTCATCGGTGCGGTTGAGCTGGTGTACGCTGCCTTCCAGCGATACCGACCAGCCGCGTCGTTCGGCCGTAGCGGTGCCCAGCCCGTAGCCGTAACTCCAGAAGCGTCCGCCCGGATTATACCCGGCCGTGAAGAGGTTATAAAACGAGCGAACCCCCGTCCGGAACGTGGCGTTGAGGGGCGTGACCTCGTTGGCCGAAGCCTCTATGGCCCGGTACCCATTCGTCTGTACGTAGCTGAAAAAACCGACGGGTGCGCGCTCCGACGAGCGGGCCAGGTTGATGAAGCCTACCTGTCGGCCACTGACCACGTCGCGGGCTACGTTCAGAAAACCGCTCACCTGCCAGCCCCGTAGTTGGCCCCGAACCACATTGGTGAATCCGGCCACCTGGAAACCACCCGCATCGCCCCCGACCACATTGGCAAAACCGGCTGCCTGAGCGCCCTGCACCCTGGACCGGTCGGCGTTGAGGAAGCCAGCCAGCTGAACGCCCTGCACGTCTTTTCGGACCACATTCAGAAACCCGGCCGCCTGCAGGCCCCGAACGGTGCCGCCAACGGTATTGACGAAGCCCGCCAGTTGCACCGGCCCAACGTTGCCCTGGGTTGTATTCATGAATCCTGCGAGCTGAACCCCCTGCGTATTGCCCCCAACGAGGTTTCCGAAACCGGCTGCCTGCACCCCCTGCACGTCTTCGCGGACGAGGTTGAACAAGCCACCAAACTCGGCCTTCCGTACGCCCAGCGAATGCCCGATCAAAATGTTGACCGAATAGTCGTTGATAATACGGCCACCCAGCCCCCGGTTTGTGCCGATACCCGGCAGAAATGATACCTGCCAGGTGCGGTACAGCGTGTCGCGGTCGAGGTTGATATCGGTCAGGAGTTGCCGGGTCGACAGCGCCCAGCGGCCAATGGTTTGCCGGCTCCGGTCCAGAAACGATGCGGGCATCGGTACCGTACCCGAATCGGCCGAGGCAAAGACGACGGGCCGTTCAGCCAGAATCGGGCCGGGCCGACTGGCTGAATCGGTCGGTAACGGCCGGGTGTCGAGCGGACTGACGGCAGCAGGCCGGGGCAGGGGAGTCAGGTAAATATTCTGGGGCTGCGACCGGCGCGACGGAATGGCCAGCGACTGGCTCAGGTAAGCCTGACGCCGAACTTCGAGCCGCACCGCAGCCAGGTCGGCCGGGAGTTTCAGCCGGTAGTAGCCGTACTCGTTAGACAGGGCCGACCGCAGCGAGTTACGTTCGAAAACGGTTACGGACCCGATCCGTTCGGTGGTTTGCCCGTCAATGACGTAGCCGTCGAGGATAAAGTCTTTGGGCTGTTCGGGCTCGTCGGCACGGAGTAGAATGACGTGGTTACCCCGCGACCGGAGCCGGACGGTTCCGCCGAAAAGCTGCCCCAGTACCTCGCGGACGGGCCGGTTGACCACCCGCAGGCTAACGGGGCGGCTCTGGTTCAGGATGGCGGGGTTATACGAAAAGCTAAACTGGCCGGTACGGCTGATAACAGTAAGGGCTTGATTGAGCGGTTCGTTGCGCAGGGTAACCGTGATCAGCCGTTCGAGCGGGGGTGTCGACTGGGCACGCAGCCAAACCGGGGTGAGAAGCAGAAAAACGAAAATGCGAAGTAAGGTCATAACAAATGCTGGTTTGACCAAAGACCAGTCAGCGGGCTAATACCCCCATGCCAGGTTATGTTATTGTCCACAGCCAGCGCCGGTAAGTACGCGCGTATTGCCGTCGCGTCGGACGGTTAGCGACAGGGTTTCGGCCACCACCGCCAGCACGGCATCGGCCGATTCGCGGTTGAAGTCGGCCGTCAGCCGGCAGTTGCTGAGGGCGGGTGTATCGAGCCGGATGTCAGTACCGTAAACATCGTGCAGCGTTCGCACCACCTCGGCCAGCGAGGTATTGACAAACGACAGGCGCCCGGTCTGATAGGCCAGCTGGTTGGCATCCAGGGCTACCGGTCGGCGGATGGTATCGGCAGTCCGCTGGTAGGTAGCCTGCTGATTGGGTGTCAGCACAATGGCCTGCCGCGGAGCTGACAGCTGTACCCGCCCGGTTCGTACCGCCACTTGCACACTATCGCCCCGCGAGCGCACATTGAACGAGGTGCCCAGTACGCGGACCACGGCCTTTCCGGCCCGTACCCGAAACGGATGCGCCGGATCATGGGTGACATCGAAAAAAGCTTCGCCGGTAAGGGAAATAGTCCGGCTGCTGTCGGTAAACGTGGCCGGATAGGTCAGCCGACTGTTGCGGTTGAGCCAGACCGTCGATCCATCGGGCAGGGTAAACTGCCGCGCGGTCGAGGTGGTGGCTACGGAGAGGAGCGCGGCTGGCTGGTCGGCGGTGCTGGAGCGGGTATAGCGCCAGACCGACACGCCGGCCAGCACCGCCAGCGCGAGCATGGCCGCTATCCGGCCGTAGCTGCGCCAGGGCGCTGGCCGAACGGGCAAGGGGCGCACAACGGTTTTGGTAACGGCTGGAGACGGCTGGTGCATTCGGCTGCGAACCTGTTGCCAGGCGGCCTCGGTATTGACCGTTTCGGTCTGGGTAAGCTGACCGGCTGTGTGCCAGATCCGGGCAAACCTATCGTATTCGCGCTGGTTGGCAGGGTCGGTCAGCCAGCGACGTATCCGTTCGGCCTCGGCTGCGGAGGCTTCGCCCGCCAGAAACTTGCCCAGCAGCGCGTCATCGATCGGTGATTGCGGTTCAGTTGCCATTATGCGCCAGTTCCCCAGGCCAGGAGAAGTAAAAGTGGTAAATAGTCGCTCAATTCAGTACGGAGAATACGCAGTGCTTTGCCAATCTGGTTCTCGACCGTTTTGGTGGCAATACCCAGCCGATCGGCAATTTCTTTATACGATAACTCGTCGAACCGGCTCAGCTCAAACGCCCGTCGGCACTGTTCGGGTAGTCGGCCCATGGCTTGCTGAAGCCGGGTGCTCAACTCGTCGGCCATCAAATCCTGGGTTGGGCTGGGTGGGTTGCTGTACAGTTCATCGGCGGCCTGCTGGCGGTGACCGGCCTGAACGGATTGCTGGTTGAGCCGGTTGAGACAGCGGTTATGAACAGCCCGATACAGATACGCTTTCAGGGAAGTGGTAATCAACAACGATTCGCGCCGTTCCCAAACCGTCAGAAAAATCGCCTGTACCACCTCTTCGGCTTCGTCGATGTCGCCCAGCATCGGGCGGGCGTACCGGCAGAGGGGCGCGTAATACTGACGAAATACGGTCTCGAACACCGCTTCGTTGCCGATGCGGATTTCGCCGATCAGGGTTTCGTCCGGAGTTGTCTGCACAAAAGGAGCCGTTGTTGTCAGAGGATGCGGTGTTTTTCGGTGGTTTTACACTATGACCACCGAACGCAGGGATACCCCTACGCACCTATGAAAAAAAATGCGGGGCTTGTCCCGACCTAAAACCCGATTCGTTCGCGGGGTTGTTGAGCCCCTATACTGCGAACCAGCTCGAGGGCGATTCGGTCGTCGTATTTGCGTTTCCAGTACTCGGCTTCGAGCCGGAGTTTATCGATTTCGATCTGCTGCTTCTCAACCGTCAGCCGCAGGGTTTCACGCTCGTGCTCCGCATCCTCGTCGGGCGTGTCGACGACCTGAGCCGTCAGCGCATCGTCTGACAGCAGGGCCACCGGCGACAGCTCCAGTACCGACGCGATCTGGGTCAGGCGCGTCAGCGTCAGCTCCGTCTTGCCGCGTTCTATATCGCCGTAAGCCGTAGTTGACAGGTTGAGGAGGTCGGCCATGTTTTCCTGCGAAAGTCCGCGCTGGAGCCTGTGTAGCCGTATTTTTTCTTCGACAGAGGTCTTCATCTCAAGTGATACCGATAAAATCTAAACAGAGACCGACAGGGTATTTCGGTTGCATAACGCAATTTTGCATCGTTCGGTGCAAGTTTATGAAGCACAGCGACACAATGGACACGGACGGGCATTAAGTTTATTGAAGAACGCCATAATCTTTGTGTAGTCGGTCTATGTGTGGTTAATTAGCCCGAAACTAACACCCGCTTATCATCGTTTTATACTAAAGCGTAAATCCAGGATATGAATTTTCAGAACGAATTCCGCAAGTACGCCGTACACCATATGGGGCTGAATGGCCTGACCGTTGACGGCTACATGAACCACACTGTCGAGAACATGACCCGGTCTGTCATCGAAGAGCGTCCGATGAACTTCCGCGAAGTCGACGTGTTTTCGCGCCTGATGGCCGACCGGATCATTTTTATGGGCCTTCCCGTCGATGACAATATTGCCAACATCATTGTGGCCCAGTTGCTTTTTCTGGAGTCGGCCGATCCCAAGAAAGACATTCTGATGTACCTCAACAGCCCCGGCGGCTCGGTCTATGCCGGTTTGGGTATCTATGACACCATGCAGTACGTACGGCCCGACGTGGCTACCGTCTGCACGAGCCTGGCTGCGTCGATGGGCGCGGTATTGCTGGCCGGTGGCGCAGCGGGTAAGCGGACCGCCCTGCCCCACGCCCGCATCATGATTCACCAGCCGTCGGGTGGCGCGCAGGGACAATCGGTCGATATTGAGATTACGGCCCGCGAGATCGTCAAACTTCGCGAAGAGCTGTATCAGATTCTGGCCCATCACTCGGGTAAGACCGTTGAGCAGATCGAAAAGGATTCGGACCGCGACAAATGGATGCGCGCCGAAGAAGCTAAAGAATACGGCCTGATCGACGAGGTACTGCGTCGGGAGAAAGCATAGTTACGCCACTTCGAATCAGATTGGGGCAGCTGAACAGTCAACCTGTTCGGTTGCCCCTGTCTGTTTATAACGGGCTATGTATTGACTGGTTTGTCCGGTGATCAAATGGGCATTGTAGGTCATTTGATGCGTTTTTTAGGCAATTCGGGCACCGGTCAATAAATTTGCAGACTACTGAGGACCCGGGTGTGCCCGGGTCGCTTTTTTTAGCGAACTTGAGGTAACAAAGACACGCTACATACCGTTACACAAACCCGGACAAGACCGAACTGAATCCCGATTGGGTAGCCAGACAGGCTGCTGAAAATAGTCAGGTAATTAGCCAGAACACGGCGGCTCGGCCTTCGTCCGTACAAACCAGCTTAATACACTGCAAACGTTCATGCCACAAATCAGTTGCTCGTTCTGCGGACGACGCAAAAACGAGGTGATGTTGCTGCTCTCGGGAATCGACGCGCACATCTGTAATTACTGCATCGAGCAGGGGCACCAGGTGGTGCTGGAAGAAATGCGCCCGCAACGGAGTGAACCGGCCGAAATCAAGATCAACCTGATCAAGCCCGTCGATATGAAGCGGCATCTGGACCAGTATATTATTGGTCAGGATGAAGCCAAGAAATCCATTACCGTAGCGGTCTATAACCACTACAAGCGGTTGATGCAGCTCAAAACCAACGATGATGTTACGATCGAGAAGTCGAACATTATCATGGTGGGCGAAACCGGTACGGGCAAGACCTACCTGGCCCGGTCCATTGCCAAGATTCTGGAAGTCCCGTTCTGTATTGCCGATGCTACGGTCATTACTGAAGCCGGCTACGTAGGCGAAGATGTCGAAACGATTCTGACGCGCCTGCTGCAGGCCGCAGACTATAACGTGGAGGCCGCTGAACGGGGTATTGTCTACATCGACGAGATCGATAAGATTGCCCGCAAGTCCGACAATCCCAGCATTACCCGCGATGTCAGTGGCGAAGGGGTACAGCAGGCGCTGCTGAAACTGCTCGAAGGATCGGTCGTCAACGTGCCGCCCCAGGGTGGTCGTAAACATCCGGACCAGCGCCTGATTGCGCTTAACACCGAGAATATTCTGTTTATCTGCGGAGGGGCTTTTGATGGTATCGAGCGGCACATTACCAAGCGGATCAACACCCGACCCATCGGTTTCTCGGGTGATCGGCGCCTGAACGAAACCTTCGAGCGCGGGCATCTGATGCGGTATATCTCGGCCCTCGATCTGAAATCATTCGGGCTGATTCCGGAGCTGATTGGCCGGTTGCCGGTGCTGACTCACCTGGAGCCACTCGATCGAGCCGCGCTGAAGCAGATTCTAACCGAGCCCAAAAACGCCATCACGAAACAGTATGACAAACTGTTCCAGATGGAAGGGGTGACCCTGCACTGGGATCATAGCGCGCTCGATTACATCGTAGACCAGGCGTTGCAGTACGGCCTCGGCGCCCGGGGCCTGCGGTCTATCTGTGAGTCGATCATTACCGACGCCATGTTCGAAATTCCGTCGCAGACAGGCATAAAAGAGCTGACCGTCAGTCTGGAGTACGCCCGCGAAAAATTCGGCAAGACCGCCCATCAGGAACTACGCTCCGTAGCCTGATCGACGCGGCTTCAGACCAACAAAAAACCCCGACATCACACCGATGTCGGGGTTTTTTGTTGACCAGTTGATCGAATAGTTTTCTAAACTCTCAACAATTGACGGTAGCGCCGGTTTACCCCCTGATAAACAAATCCATTTGACCATTAAACCAACGTTACACCATGAACACGCTTACACAACGTCTGCTGGTCGGCCTCGTGCTGACCATTTTCTTTGCCTCCTGCAGCCGCCCGGTAGCTTATTTCCAGAAAAGCCCCCGCGAGTCGTTTGCGAAAGCACCCGCTGCACCGACTCCCGTAGCGGATGTAGCAGCTCCGGTTGGTGATGTAAACGAATCCGTTGTGGCCACCACACCCGCCCAGCCGATTGCCCAGGCCAATGCCGCACTGGATCAGATGGACGCGATGGTGCGCAACGACGCCAAACTGGCCACCGATAAAACCGTACAGAAACGCCTGAACAAGGTGCGGACCATGCTGACCTCGGCCGCGCAGAAAAACACGCTGACGCCCGCTGCGACTACGGCTCCTCAGAAAAAAGCCGGGCTTGTTGAACGGCTGATGATCAAGAAGCTAAACAAGAAAATTAACCGCCAGCTGGCCCCCAACAACCCCGAAAAAGCAATGGCCAACACGGGTATTCTGGCGGCTGGTGCCGTAGCGGTGATTATCGGTCTGCTCGTTCTGCTGCTGGGCGGTTCGGGTACGCTGGGGGTTATTCTGCTCCTGGCCGGGGCCATTGTACTCTTGGTCGGACTATTGGCCTAGCGCGTATCTGCGTTCATTTCCATGAAATTTCCGGGAAGAGCTAGTGGGCTCATTACCCGGGAATTTCATATGATGTGATCCTTCATTCGCTCAATTTTATACAATTTTTTTGCCTGACATCCAACAAACCTTATAAGTTGCGGTTGTTTTGGTTGATAAGTCAGTATGTATTTTAATCTGTTTTTTCAATGAACACACTTTCCCGGAATCTTTTTGCCGCCCTGATGGGTGCCGCCATTCTCTCCTCCTGCAGCCGTCCGGTTGCTTATTTTCAGCCAAGCCAGCGCGAGCAGTATAAGTCGCCCCAGCCTCAGACAGTAGCCGTTGTTACCCCGGCCGAGGTGGCTCAGCCGGCGGTTGTTGCTGAAACGCCCGCTGTTGAAGTAGCGCCCGTTGCGGCTCCTGCACCGGCCGAGCAGACAGCTCAGGTTCGGCAGGTGATGAACCAGGTAGAAGCTTATGTTCGCAACGACAGCAAACTGGCTTCGAACAAAAAACTGGCCAAACACATTGAGCGTGCTAACCAGCTGCTGGCTACATCCAACGCCAAAACGGCCGTAGCTACCACCGCCGGAGCGACGAAGAAAATGTCGCTGATGGAGCGGACGATGCTGAAGAAAATGGATAAGAAGATCAAAAATCACGTAGCTCCTGACGATTCGAAGGCGCTGAACCGCAACACCCGCAATGGTATCATCATCGGGGCCATCGGTTTGCTGCTGTCGCTGATCTTCGGCGGAGTAATCGGCGTAATTGGTTTGATCCTGCTTATCGTAGGTATTGTACTGATCCTGCTGGGCGTGCTTGAATAGTAAATCGTACAACTACAATTACTGAAACCTAAAAGACCTGTTCATACGGTCTTTTAGGTTTTTTTGCTACTATGAACCAACAACCGCTTGTCTGTCTTATCCACGGCCATGGCGTCGACGCTACCATCTGGCAGCGGGTCGATGCCGATCTGTCGGCCAAGTTTCCGGTCGTCGTACCGGACGTGGCGCACGTGGCCACCCACCGCAGCATCGACGAATACGCCGAGCTGATCAGCAAGCATCTGGCGGCCGAAGCCGGTGCTGATGGGCAAGTCGTACTGGTCGGCCATTCAATGGGGGGCTATATCGCGCTGGCGTTTGCCGAGCGGTATCCGAACCGGGTAAAAGGCCTGGTGCTGTTCCACTCAACCGCCTATGCCGACGATGACGCGAAGAAAGCACAGCGCCAACAAACCATTGGGAAACTCAATACGGTCGGCGCGGAACCGTTTATCGAGTCGACCCTGCCCAAAATGGTGGCTCCCGATTATCCCGCCGATCAGCTGAAACCGTATATCGACCGCTACCGCACGATACCCGCCGATGCGCTGGCGGCTGGTATGGAGGCTATTATGGGTCGCCCTGACCGGACCGATGTGCTGCGAACCGCTTCGTTTCCGGTGCTGCTGATACTCGGCAAACAGGACCAGCTGATTGCCTACGACAAAACCGCTACCCTGGCCGAGCTGTCGGATCAGGTTCAGCTGGTTACGCTCGACCAGTCTGGTCATCTGGGTATGATCGAAGAACCCGAAGCTGCCGTACAGGCACTCCAGACATTCATTGACGGGCTGCCTGCCTGAAGTCCAGCGGTCCGGAAACATAAAAAGGAGGCTCCATGGCTTCCTTTTTGTGTTTCCGGACCCCATTTCGCCCGATTATCCGTAAACTTGCACCCACGGATTATTGATCGGACCAATGGCTGACTTGTTTAACGTTTACCCCCTCTACGACATCGAACCCGTTCGGGCGGAGGGCAGCTACCTCTGGGATGCCCAAGGCACCCGTTATCTGGACCTGTACGGCGGCCACGCCGTCATCTCGGTAGGGCATACGCACCCCCGGTACGTACAGGCGCTGACCGACCAGCTGCACCGGATCTCGTTTTATTCGAACTCGGTAAAGATTCCGCTGCAGCAGGAGCTGGCCGATAAACTGGGCGATTTGTCGGACCATCCGGACTATGCCCTGTTTCTGTGTAATTCCGGGGCCGAAGCCAACGAGAATGCGCTGAAGCTGGCGTCGTTTCATACGGGCCGCACCCAGGTGGTGGCGTTTACGAAAGCGTTTCATGGCCGCACGGCCGGCGCCGTTGCCGCCACCGACAACCCGGCCATCGTGGCGCCCGTCAACTACAACCAGCACGTTCGGTTCTTGCCCTACAATGATATAGAGGCTGCAATTGCCGGCATTACCAGCGAGACCTGTGCGGTTATTATTGAAGGCATTCAGGGCGTTGGCGGTATTCATGTAGCCACTGATGAGTTTCTGCAAACACTGCGCCGTCGGTGCGACGAAACAGGGGCTGTACTCATCCTGGATGGGGTTCAGTGCGGATACGGCCGGTCGGGGCGGTTCTTCTCGCACCAGTTCAGCGGTATCGAGGCTGATATTATCTCGATGGCCAAAGGAATGGGTAATGGTTTTCCGATCGGGGGGATCCTGATCTCGCCAAAGTTCCACGCCAGCTACGGGCTGCTCGGTACGACGTTTGGCGGGAACCACCTGGCCTGTACGGCCGCCATTGCCGTGCTCGACATCATGCGCGACGAAGGGCTGATCGACAACGCCGTTCGTATGGGCGATTACCTCATGAACGGTATCCGGCAGATTGGCGGCTATAAAGAACTGCGTGGCCGCGGGCTGATGATCGGTATCGAATACGATTACCCGGTTGATGCTCTTCGGAAAGCGCTGCTCTTCGGACACAAGCAGTTCACGGGCGTGGCCGGTAAGAACACCATCCGGCTGCTGCCTTCGCTGGCCATCGGTACCGACGAAGCCGATCTGTTCCTCGACGCCCTGCAGCAGGAGGTGAAGCAGGCTGTTTCCTTATAAACTTATTTTTGGTCCGGCCGGGCTTGCTGCCAGCCGATGCCGATTTGCGCGCTCCGCGTTTCCCTACACTATGACCAACTTTCTTTCTCTCGCTGACGTAACCGACCTCGACGCGCTCATTCAGTCTGGCCGGGATGCCAAAGCCAACCCGTTTGCCGACCAGCTGCTGGGTAAGAACAAAACCATTGGGCTCATCTTTTTCAACTCCAGCCTGCGCACGCGGCTCAGTACCCAGAAAGCCGCCCAGAACCTGGGTCTGAACGTGATGATCATGAACGTCGGTCAGGACTCCTGGGGACTGGAGATGGAAGAAGGGGTGCTGATGAACGGCGATAAAGCGGAGCACGTTCGCGAAGCGGCTGCCGTGATTGGCCGATACTGCGATATCATCGGCATCAGAGCCTTTGCCGAACTGAAAGACCGCGACAGCGACTACCGCGAACAGGTCATGCAGCAGTTTGCCCGCTACGCCCGGGTGCCGATCGTGAACCTGGAGTCTGCCACGCGGCATCCGCTGCAGTCGCTGGCCGATTGTATCACGATCGAAGAAGCGAAGACCGTGGCCCGCCCCAGGGTGGTGCTGACCTGGCTTCCTCATTTCAAGCCGCTGCCCCAGGCCGTAGCCAACTCGTTCAGTGAGTGGATGAACGCCCGGGCTGCGTCGGGTCATGTCGAGTTCGTTATAACCCATCCCAAAGGGTATGAGCTGGCTCCTGAGTTTGCGGGTAACGCCCGGGTCATCTACAACCGTGAAGAAGCCTTTGCCGGGGCCGATTTCATCTACGGAAAAAACTGGTCATCCTACACTAACTACGGACAGGTGCTGACCCAGGACCCGTCCTGGGCCGTTACGATGGACGATATGGTCCGGACCAACGCGGGTAAGTTTATGCACTGCCTGCCCGTTCGGCGTAACCTGAAAGTGGCCGACGCCGTGCTGGATGGGCCGCAGTCGCTGGTGATCGAGCAGGCGGCTAACCGGGAGTGGTCGGCCCAGGCGGTACTGAAAGAAATTCTTAAAACCTATTGATCACAGCCGGCAGGACTGGGTACTTTACGCAGCGAAGCTTAGCTGAGTGGAGCCTGCCCGAGTCGGCTGTGTGCTAGTCTGGCATGAATAACCTGACCGTAGTAAAAATTGGCGGTAACGTCATCGATAACCCCGACGCCCTGCTGCGTTTTCTGACCGCCTTCGCCGGTTTGCCCGGTGCTAAACTTCTGGTACACGGTGGCGGTAAAATAGCGACCCAGGTTGCTGAGAAGCTGGGCGTTCAGACCACCATGGTAGAAGGACGGCGTATTACCGACCAGCCCATGCTGGACGTCGTTACGATGGTATACGGCGGTTTGGTCAACAAACAGATCGTGGCAAAGCTTCAGACGCTGGATTGCAACGCCATTGGTCTTACCGGCGCCGATGCCCGAATTGTACTGGCTCACAAGCGGCCGGTCGGGGCCATCGATTACGGCTTTGTAGGCGATCTGGACGAAGTCAATGCCGGACAGATTCAGTTCTTTCTGCGCCAGAGCCTGACGCCGGTTATTGCGCCCATCAGCTACGACAACCAGGGTGGTTTGCTGAACACCAATGCCGACACCATGGCTTCCGCTATTGCGGTTGATCTGGCCCGGCACGATACTGTAACGCTGGTCTATTGTTTCGAGAAGCGGGGCGTACTGGCGGATCCTGCTAACGATGACAGCGTTATTCCGGCGCTAAACCCGACCACTTACGCGGACTACAAAGCCGCCGGGTTCATCAATAAAGGCATGATTCCTAAGCTGGATAATGCGTTTAGGGCGCTGGATAACGGCGTGGCCCGGGTAGTGATCTGCCACGCCGACGAGCTGGGAGCTGCCGTAACGAGCGGTGGGGCTGGCACGACCCTACATAAATAAAGCGGCCCTTGAGCCGCTTTATTTTTATAATCAGATAAAGCAGTTACCGTGCTATTTTTCGGCCAGTAGGGTAACAACCCGCCGAACGCCCATGAACCGGCGCTGGTAATAATCGGCGTGCAGGTAGTCATACCGGACGCCCCCGTTCCAGGCCGAGTGGATGAATTTGATCCGGTCTCCGATCACCTCCGTAATCAGACCAACGTGACCAATGCGGTTACCTCCTGAACTGTGTCCTTTAAAGAGAATGAGGTCGCCGGGTTGCGCGTCGGATTTGTCGACGGCATGACCGACATTACCCTGGGCGGCACTGGAATGAGGCAGACTGAGCCCGAAGTGGCTAAAACAAAAGCGGGTAAAACCTGAACAGTCAAACCCGCGTGTGCTGGTGCCGCCAGACCGGTACCGAATGGAAAGGTGCTTTTTAGCGAAGCCGATAACCTCGTTGACGAGCGGAATCTGTTCGTAAAACGATGGATCGGTTAAGTGAACGGTGGGCTTACTAGACGTTACGGTGGGTACAGGGTAAGCTACGGTGGAAATGTCGGGTACGGTGGGTGAATGTGGAGTGACGGTGGGTACGTTTTGTGCCTGAACGATGCCAAACGAGACAGAACATGCTACTGCCAGGAGCATTTTTATCATCATGATCAAAGGTTAGGTACAAATTACTTGATATAAAAGTAGGGAGTTGTGGAATAAATGCCAAATAGTTGAGGAGAGATTTCTACACTCCTGAAACCACATGTTAAGTGCCACAATTTGTAACCAGCTGGTAATTAGGCACGAGGGTATAAATAAGGTAGAATAGGGAAGGAATATTTAATATAATTTTAATAAAATCTCTATAGAAATAATAGAATAAACCCGTCTCCAGCAATAACTTCAGCCGAAGACGGGTTTGATTTTTTAGAACCAGCCAGCGCCCGGAATACGGAAGGGCCAGGGAATAGAGGCCAGAATCAGGAGCAGACCGAGGCCGTAGAAGATACCAACCAGCCGCTGCTTCGTGGTGGGATCGGTAGCCCGTTTTGAGCGGGAGTAGCCGATCGTGATCAGCACAATGGCGATCAGCATGCCTGTCGTGTGCTCAACGGTATAAAATCGATACAGTTTGTCACTCAGCTGGTCGAAATTCACTTTGGGGCTGATGAAGTAAAGCAGCAGTCCGATAAGCAGCTGGGTATGAACCGCAATCAGCGTGAATAAATACAGTTTGCGGTTACCATCGGTATAGCCGCTGCGACCCTGCCACTTGCCAATGGCAACAGCCACGGCAGCCAGCAGCAGGATGAGCGCAATCCAGCGGAGGCCTGAGTGGGCGTGTACTAATCCGGGATACATAAAAAGTAGGTTTGATGAATCAATTTGTTTCGGCAAAGAAACAACCAAATGGTCAACTTACACCGACCCGACGGTGTTGAATGGGTATGATTCTTTATAACACAACCTATAGCGTGGCCCAGGAAGTAGCTACCGACTGGCTGCGCTGGATCAAAGCGTTCTATCTGCCAGCCGTTAAAGCAACGGGCCTTACCGTCGATCATCGCCTGCTTCGGCTGCTGACGGAGCTTGACAACGGGGGCGTTACCTATTCTCTCCAGCTTAACTTCGAGAGCCGGACCGAATACGAAACCTACCTGGCCCAACATGCCGAAACCATGCAGCAGCGCATTCAACATCGGTTCGGAGGGCAGTTTGTATCATTTGACACGTTACTAGAAGATAGTTAGTTTAAATAAATAGTTATCAAATAGACCATATAGTAAATAGTGTCTTATAGAGTTGTCTTCCGTCAGATAGAAGCAAATTTTTGTATTTGTGTCTATCACCTGATGAATTATGCCGCTCTATAAATCCTGTGTGCTGCTCGGCAAGCGGGTTGGTCTGCCTGGGGTACTTCTTTTGATAACGCTTGTCTGCAACGCGCAGCTGACGATTACTTTCCCGACGGCCCGGTTGGTGTTTCAGCGCGGTAACAATAACCAAACGACCCTGTCGATCATGGGGCTTTGTCCGGCGCTGACGGATCAGGTAGAGGCTCGTCTGACGGAAATGAATCCGGGACAGGGGCAGGCTACCGGTTGGGTTCTGCTCGACGCAGCACCCGCCCAGGGCCATTTCGGGGGGCGGCTGACGGTTAGCGGGGGCTGGTACCGGATCGAGGTGCGGGCCTGGCGCAGCGGGCTGATTACGGCCGTGGCGGAGGTAAAGCCGGTGGGCGTGGGCGAGGTGTTTGTCGTTGCGGGCCAGTCGAACGGGCAGGGCCTTCGAAACCGGGATGCCATTAACCCGGCCGATGAGCGGGTGGTCTGCAGTCCGCACTTTAACCTGAACGATACCATCCGGTTGCCGATTCCGTTTACCGGGGCGCCCCTGTCGGCTACGGGTACCGTTGGCCCCCGCGGCCAGACGGCCTGGAACTGGGGTCGGCTGGGCGATCTGCTGACGGCCCGGCTAAACGTACCGATCCTGTTCTACAATACCGCCTGGTCTGGTACGGCCGTACGAAACTGGCGCGAAAGTATTACTGTCGATAGTACCGCAACGTCGGGGGGCGATTATTTTCGGCCGGGTATGCCGTACGGCAATCTGAAGCGCGTCGTGCAGGACTATGTACCCCTGACGGGCTTGCGGGCGGTGCTCTGGCACCAGGGCGAATCGGAGTTTTACGATACCGACCCGTCGGCTTCCCGGTACGCGGCTGATCTGCAAACGGTCATAGCGCAGTGCCGGGCCGATGCCGGGTTCGCCCTGCCCTGGGTGGTGGCGCGGGCATCGATGGATAACAACCTGTACCTGAACTACCACCTGACGCAGTACGCGCCGGTGATCAACGCCCAGAATCAGGTTGTCCAGCAGGTCAGCGGGGTGTATCCCGGCCCCAATACCGACGCCATTCAGATGCCCCGTACGGATGGGGTTCATTTATCCGGCGATGGGCTGCGGCAGGTGGGAGATGCCTGGAACGGCTCGCTAACCGATGCTTTCTTTCAGAACACCCAGCCTCGTCTGCCTTCGGCCATAACGAGTACCGACCTGAGCCTACGCATGTATACGGACCAAACCAGTCCGGCACTGAACACACCGGTTCGGGTTAGCCTGACGGTCGACAATACGGGGCCGCGAACGGCTACCAGCGTCTGGCTGCGGTGTAATCTGCCCCCGGCGCTACCCTTTATGCAGGGGACGCAGGTGACCCATAAACGGGGGCTGGTTCTGGTCAAACTGCCGGAGGTACAACCGTCGATACCGCGTTCGGTGACCTTCCTGGTTCAGCCTACGCAGGAGGGCGTTTATCAGCTGGCGGCCGAAATTGTCAGGGCCGATCAGCTGGATGTCGACTCGCAACCCAATACGAGCATCGGCGATGGGCAGGACGATCTGGCCCAGGTCACCTTTCGAACCCGGGCGTCGGCCGGGCAGGTATTCAGTGTTCCCGTTTCGGTCAACGCCGACCCGCTGCCTGCTGTTGCCTCGAACCAGCCCATCCCGGATCCCAACACAGCCGACCTGAGTCTGCAACTGGTGTCGAGTCGGCTGGCGGTACGGACCGGGGAGCTGCTGTCCATTAGTCTGGTCGTCGCCAACCGGGGCGGCCGTTCGTCGGGGAGCGTTCGGGTGGGATGTACATTGCCAGCCGCCCTCTCGTTTCTGGACGGCCCCGGCATGACGGTGGTGAGCGGGCTGGTCAGCGGCACGATCAGCGATCTGGCGGCTGGCCGAACGGCCACACTCTCATTCAGAGCCACGGTTACAACCCCGCTGGGCCGGGCCCGGCTCAACGCAGAAATTCAGGCGGCAGCCGTCACTGATCCAGATTCCAGGCCGGGAAACGGTTATACCAATGGTGAAGACGATACCGCCCTGCTGGATCTGTCTATCCATCCACCAACGCTTCCCTAGCTAAGACTGGCTCGGCACAGCGGCTTTTCGGCGCTTATCGACCGTTAGCAGGAAGGCCGGCAGGAGAATCAGATTGGAAGCCATGCCCATCAGCAGGGTGATGGACACCAGAATGCCGAGGGCTATGGTTCCCTGGAAGGTCGATGCCGTAAAGATGGCGAAGCCCGCAAACAGAATAATGGCCGTATAGAACATGCTCAGGCCGGTATACCGAATGGTTTCTGATACGGCCTGCGTCAGCGATCGTTTCCCGTTCCGAAGCTCGTCGCGGTATTTGGTGATAAAATAGATAGTGCCGTCGGAAGATATGCCGAAGGCGATGCTGAAGATGAGGATGGTAGAGGGTTTGAGGTGAATGTCGAAGAAGCCCATGATTCCGGCCGTAACGATGAGGGGGACCACACTGGGCAGAATGGCAATCAGGCTCAGCCGGATATCGCGCAGGAGAATAATCAGAATCACCGAAACCAGCAGAATGGCCAGTATGGTGCTTTCGGCGAGGTTTTTCAGCAGGTAATCATTGCCGCGGGTAAAAACTACACTGTTGCCAGTGATGCTGACGTCGTACTGCTCATCGGCCGCTACGCGCTGGCCCGTTTCGCGGTCTATGTTGAAAATCGAATCTACCTTGGGCTGGAGCCGGCTCAGCAGCTCGGTAGTACGGACGGTACCGACGTCGGGCATCTGGAAACTGATACGCGTATACCGGCGGGTACTGTCCAGGTAGCCTTTGAAGCGACTTTCTGACCCCTTCAGCTGGGGGGCATAACTGGCTAGCTGGCCCAGTTCGAGCGCGCCGGGCAGCGCATAATACTTGGGGTCGCCCCCGCGGTAGGCCTGGTAAAAGAACTTGACGGCTTCGGCCAGTGACAGGGGGCGGGTGAACTCGGGGTATTTGCTGAACTCGCGCTCCAGCAGGCGGATTTTGCTCAGTGTCTGTGGGGTCAGTACCCGGCCGGGCCGTTTGGTGTCGATACTCACTTCGAACGGCATAACCCCTTTAAACCGACTCTCGATCCATTTAAGATCCGCGTAGATGGGATCGTTGGCCGGCAGGTCATCAACCACGTACCCGATGGCATTGATCCGCAGGGCAAAAAATATCGATACCGCCGTTACGACCGCAATGAAGCTATAGATAGCCGTGCGACGCGTGCGGACCAGCTGATCGACCCAGCTGAGAAAACGCGTGACCTGACGCCGGTCGAGGTGGCCCCGTTGTTTGGGCGAAGGGGCCGGTAGGTAGCTGAAAATAATCGGAATCAGAATCAGCGATACGGCGTAGGTCGTCATGATACCAAAAGCCGCTACCAGCCCGAACTGCAGCAGCAGCGGGCTGGCCGTGAAGTAGAAAACGAAGAAGCCGATACTCGTGGTTACGTTGGCAAAAAAAGTCGTTTCGCCTACCTTTTCGATGGCGATCCGCAGCGCGTCGTCTTTCTGATGCCGTCGGTTCAGCTCTTCGTGGTAGCGGTTGAGCAGAAAAATAACGTTCGGAATCCCGATCACGATGATGAGCGGGGGCAGCAGACCCGTCAGGATGGTAATGTCGTAGCCGAAGAGAACAATGTAGCCGGTCACCCAGATCACCCCGATACCTACCACCAGCGCAGCCGCGATCATCACCGTCAGCGACCGGAAAAAGTAAACCAGAATCAGCGCCGTAACCACAAAAGCCAGCACCATGAAGAGGGTAAGCTCCTGGCTGACCTTAGCCGAAAACTCAGTCCGGATGTAGGGCATGCCCGACTTGTGAACCGTGAGCCTGTGCTGCGTTCCGAAGGAGTCGGCCATGGCTGCTACCCGCCGAACGGTGGCAATGCGGCTTTTGGTGTTGATCAGCTTCTGATCGAAGGTAACGGCCATCAGGTGAGCCCGGCCACTGCTGTCCTGCACCAGCCCGCGGTAAAACGGCAGCCGGGCAATCCGGTCGCGGAGGCTATCGACCGACGACTGGGTAGAGAGAGGGCGGGGTACCAGCGGTACAATCCGGAATTTTTGGGCCGTATCGTCGCGGACAATGTCGTAGAGGTTAGCGTTGGCGACCACGTCCCGAATGCCTTCGATGGCGTTGATGCGCTGGCTGAGGGCGTACCAGTCATTGAAGAAATCGAGCTGGTACATACTGTCCGACTCGATGCCCAGCACCATGACGCTGCCATCCTGGCCAAAACGGCTTTTAAAGGTCTCGTACCGCTTGTATTCGGTATCTGAAACGGGCAGGATTTTGGCGAGTTCGTAGGATAACTTAACGTGACTGGCCTGGTAGCCCATGAAGGCCGTGCCAATCAGAACAGCGGCTACCAGGGCCAGCCGATGGCGAAGAATTAAGGAGGAGATACGGTGCCAGACCATTCAACTGTATGGCGTTTGGGTTGAGGTTTGACGCAGCAGGCACGTCGAACTTCTCAGGCCGAACGCCAAACAATGAAGGCGCAAGTTAAGGAAAAAGGGTGGGCTTGCCGATGGGGGTTGCGGGCCGACCGGTCAGAAACCGATCTTTATGCCGCCGGATCAGGATACTGCCGGTAAGGGTCGTGGCCAGGGTTGCCAGCACCACCACCGGCCAGAACTGCGCCATCCGAAATAGCCGCACCAGCGTTTCGGCCCAGAACGCGGCATAGAGCCCTACTACCGACCAGTTCATGAAGAAATAATGATACGACAGCCAGTCTGGAAACCGGCGTCGGAACAGGATTGGAATCATTCCGCCCAGTATCGTGACGAAACTGAACAGAGCGGCCACGTGAAAGGGCCCAAACTTGCCGAACAGCTGGTAAATCAGGAAGGCTGTCAGGTTAACGAGCAGCATACTGACCACGTAGACATACCCGATTCGTTTATGTCTTACCGTCGCTTTGGGCGTAAGGATAACGATGGCGCCGGTGATCATGGCCACAACGGCGGCTGTCAGGTGGAGGAGGCCAATAGTAGAGTGGACAAAGTTGTTCATGGTGGTTACTGGTTTATAATCACAAACCTAGCCGCCACCTCCGGCCTGAACCACTTATTTCAGACAAACATGGCCCTGAGCCCGACAAAGGCCGGGGAGTCGCTGACAAAGTGATCTGTCAAAAAACAGGTGCTGTTGAAAAGAGGGTATCAAAATTGGCGGGGGCACTCTCACGAATGTTCTGGATCTGAAAGATATCGTGAAATTGTAATGGAAAGCCCCGAATCCAGTGGTCAAGACCCGAGCGCATCTGGAGGGTTGGTGCGGCAGGAAGCATCAGCGTCAGGTCCGAAAAGCTGAGCGGAATCTGAGCGGTTGTCCACCAGTACATGCCGGCTGCGCTGCCATCCAGTACGTATTTACGGGCCAGATAGGTGCCCTGATAAGTAGTTGTTGCCTTGATGTATTTCTTGTCAAACTCGCGTCGCGCCTGTCGGCTGCCCCAGAAAGCCATCTCTGACTTTGCCTGGCTGCCTTCACGTATTTCCGCCAGCTGTTTCTTCATGTCGGCGCGGCCCTGTTGTCCTTGTCGGATGAAGTCTTCGGTCATGTGTATCGTTTTCCTTAACTCAGCCTGTCGTTCGGGCGAGGTGTTCGGGTTGGCCAGTTCGGCCCTGGCTTCCTGTAGCGCTTCGGCCATCAGCGCATCCTGCTCGGGCAGGGTTTGGTCCATCGTTCGTTCCAGAAAATTGGTCCAGTCTTTCGGGAATGTACGGGTGTGGATACCATCTTCGTTCTTCACAACAGCAGTAATTGTGGGGCTGCTTCGGCGGGAAAACGTTTTCACGAACCCATCGTGGCTTCGGTATACAGAGACAGCGCTATCGCCTTTAAAGTAGAGGTTTATAACCATTTTCTGCCCTTCGTTTTTCATAACCATATCCATAGTCCAGCCAGGTTTACACGGCACGGGGGCATCTTCCAGAACCCCAACGGCATACCAGGCCCGTTTTACAGCTTCGGTAACACCGTTACATTCGCCGAAGAGCTGCCCGGCTGTGGCAATAGTTTCGCGGCACAGGTCTTCGTAACCAGATCGGGGACTTAGCCGGGGTAAGGTCGTCAGTACTATCCGGGCCAGGGTGTTATACGGCATTGTCGGGAAAACGTCGTATGGGTGTTTGAGGCCGTTTTGTCCTTTACCTCCTTTGATGAGCAGGTAGAACCACTTATTGCCAACCCCCGAATTTTTATGCACGTTTCCTTCGTCGTAGGTCGTACTGGTAGAGCCCCAGGGTGATTCGAGGTAGGTATCGGGGTCACCTTTGGCGGTGGGATTGGCCATATCCCGAGTACCGCCCGGAACAACTGCTTCGGCCAGCAGCCAGTTTCCGCCAACAGCCTGATGCTCGATACAGGTGCCGAATATGTCGGCAATGGATTCGTTGAGAGCGCCTGATTCGCCCTGATAAATCAGACCACAGGTGTACTCGTTAACGGCATGGGTGAACTCGTGCCCAATTGTGTTAAGATCAGCAAATGGGGTTTTATTCACCAGGCCGAAGTAAAATTTCCGGCTGTCGGGCGACCAGCAGGCGTTTTCTTCCAGGTATGACTCAGCGTGAACGGAAGAGCCCTGATTGTCGAAGCTATGATGACCCAGGTTTTTGAAAAAGCGGGCCGACTGCCGGAAGCCGTACAACGCGTCGAAATCGCCCCGGTTCCTGAGCGCAGCATCGTTGAGGAGCGTGTCGGTGGTAAACTCGGGAACAACATGGTAGTGCGGCTTGATGATGACAATCGCAGGCGTTTCGGTGCTGTCGGCCAGTCGGATTACCGATTTTCCGGCATACAACCCCGCCACGACGCCGACATTTCGTTTCTGGTGATGAAATGTCTGAACAACGGTTTTGTAGGGGCCGGGCTGAGGGGCGCAGGCAGGCCGCCGATTTTCGGTAGCTACCAGGGCTCCCGTTTGTGCGTCGAGATACCATCGCCGATGCTGGGTGGGGGTGACAACTGTAAAGGGCTGAGCCAGTACAGGGGCTCGGTTTGCTGGGTCCAGATTGGGGTGTACCCATGCCATCGGCAGCGGTTGGGCATAGGGGAGGGGTGTTTCTGAGGAGATCTGATTGTGAAGAGTCAGCGTTGGTAGCTGGGTAGCCTGACGCAGCGCCAACAGGAGCTCGCTGGCCTGCCGGGGCGGGTTAGCAACCCGGGTTATCGTGAAAAGATCGCCGTTGGCCCGTATTACGTACCCGTTAGTGTCGAGCGTAATGCTATAGTGCGATAGCCGGATGGGATGTCCTTCGTGCAGTTGTTCATAGCGTCGACTCTGCCCTCTCCCGGCACCAAATTGGCCGGTTTCGCGAAGAATGACCTGAAAGCGTTTTTGCATGAATGCTACGAACTGCCCGGGTGTCAGCTTGCGATCGGCGTAGACCCGGAAAGCCATTGGTATGAGGGAGTAACGGCCTGGTAAAGGGTCGTACATGACCGGCGCGATGCCTGAATCGGGTTGAGAGGGCCGGTTTTTCAGTGTTGTCAGCAAAGCCTTGTTGGGGTCAGCTGCTTTCTTGCTGGGGTTCGGGCTGGCAATTGTTTCAGTCTGTTGAGCTCCTTCTTTCTGGTTGGTGCGGAACTGTTGAAGGGCGTCGACTTTTGCTTGCTCAAGTTCCCGAATCTGGGCAGGTGTGGCCCCACTCTTTCTGGCTTCCTGAATCTGTTCGTCGAACAAACGGGTTATGTTGTCGGGATCGAGCGCCTTCCTGAAGGCTGCCTGCGCTTCCTCGGATAGTCGTTTCAGTTCAGCCTGCTGGCCCGGCGTTAGTTGTTGCGACCAGCTGGCGCCAGCCGTTGATAGAAAGACGAGTAGTATGAACAACGATTTGATGGTCATAGCTTCAGTTCCGGGCGTGCGGCTTGTCTGTTCGATACAGCTTGGTAGGCTCGGCTTTACAGTTTCAGGAATTCGACGCGCCGGTTGTTGGCTTTGCCTTCGGGCGTGGTGTTGGGGCCAACGGGCTGGCTTTCGCCTTTCCCATCGGTATCCAGGCGATTAACATCAACGCCGAACTCAGTGGCCAGCGCCGTTTTGACCGAAGCCGCCCGTCGTTTTGATAGGGCGAGATTGCTGGCGTCGTTGCCATCTGAATCAGTGTGGCCAACTATTTTGACGCGTATACCGGCATTCTCTTTCAGCACCTGCCCGATTTCTTTCAGTACACCATACGACTCCGGGCGGATTTTGTCGGAGTTAACATCGAACAGAATACCCGTTGTGCTGAATTTACCTTCCGTAATTAGTTTTGAGCGTGTATCGGGAGCACCCACGGCAACGCGCAGATTGCCGATATACCAGGCCTGGTTTTCGGTCGTAAAGAAACTGCGTTCCAGTACAAGCCGGTATGTTACGCTCGGGTCGAAGGCGCGTGGAATATCCCAGATTTTAACTTCGTTCAGGTAGACCCGAAGTCGGTTTTTCTGCCGCCAGACCGATAACCGGGCGGCTGGCTTCTCGCCACTGAGCCACTCTTTCTCGTAGTTTTCGTTGGTTACCCGAATCGTTTCGTCAGCATCCCAGGCCGTAACGCTGGTATACCCGCCACCCGGATGAATGTTGAGCTGTACGGTATTTTTTCGGTCTGCCGTAAGCAGATTTTTGGCTGCTTTCCCATCAACGAAGTTCAGCGCCGTGCCCAGGAGGTTGTTATCTAACCCGGGGGTGATGACCATGTCCATTTCCAGCGTAAAGTTTTCGGGTAGAGCCGCGAGAAATTCGGGGTAGAAGAGGCCGTTCTGCGTAACCGCCAGCCATTTTTCTGACCGCCCATCCAGGGTCACTACTTCACCGCTGGCGTTGGTATTCCATTTAGCCGGGTAGTCGCCAACCGCATCCTGACCGAAATCCTCTAGGGCCACTACTTTCTCGCCGGGAACAAAGTCGAATCGGCTGTAAGCTTTTAACGGGCGGGGGGTGCCCGTGTCTGCCGCTTCGCCTACCGGCGTGCCGGTGGGTTGCTGATTGGCGGGGCTGGCCGGTCCATCGGCCGTTTGTTGAGCGGTGTCATCGGCGGGTTGCTGTCCGCTGGCTTTCTTTTCCTTTTTTTTGAAGATGTTGCCAATGCCCTGCTCTACTTTATCGAGTCCCCGGTTTATACTCTGATCTACCTTATTATTGACCCGATACTCTACATTGCGTTCTACGGTTTGTTTCGGATCTGAGACGCGCACCTGAGCCTTGGCTGCCGCAGTAGCCATCAGTAAACAAGCCAGGGTTGGTAAAGCGATGTAATTCATACGCGGAGTGGTTGGTTGCTGCTTTGTGAACGTTAACGAAAGGTCCGCAGGAGGTTCCAGAATCGGACCGGGAAATTGACCAGTCTGGACTTTGGGTTTGTCAGCATCTTATATGAGTGAATACACGGACCAGGCGTGCATATGGGTCGAAACGCTTGGCTGGTAAACTGAAACGCACTGTCTGTTAGCCTGACTTTACTCAGTCGGGTGCTTTTCGTACTATTGTTTCACGGGACTTTGTCGTTGAAAACCTATGGTTCGCTGGCTACTCTTTTTGGGTATGATGCTGTCTGGCCGGTTAGGGGTGGCCAGCCATCTTGATACCATCCGGTTAAGCCAGCTGGACCGCGGGCCAATCTATCTGCGCGACCGGTCTGTACTGAGGAGTACAGACCGACAGGCAGGCTGGCTCTCGGTGTTTCGGCAGGCGGCAGGGGAGCGAGTCTCCTCGAACCTGCCCACCAACGGCCAGCAGGTCTACTGGCTTCGCCTGCTGGTACTGAACGATGCCGATACAAGCCGGACGCTCTATACCTACGCGGCTACCAGTCAGACCGTCGTTTGTTATCGGCTTATGCCCGACTCGGGGCGTCTGATCGATTCGCTGCGGTGCGGCACCATGGTTCCGCGCCAGGACTGGGCTACTCCCGACGATGACCAGTACATACCCCTCCGGTTCGGGGCCCGACAGACCACGGTTGTTCTGATCCGGGTCGCTAACCGCCCGGGCCTGCTACCGGCGCTGACCCATTCGGAACTGCCCCGCCCCTCGCTGGGATTGCGATTTGAATCAGAAGCATTTCATTTTCGGCAGGCCCTGTTTCAGTACAGGCGTAACCTGCCCGAACTGCAGTACCGGTCGTGGGTGCAGGGAGGGTTGTTGTTTTTCCTGTTGTTTGTAGTGCTGATCTACCTCTATTACCGTCGGCCGCTGTATGGCTATTACGCGCTGTACGTGCTGGCCGGTTGTTTGTACGCTTTACTGAAGACCCGAACGTATACACCCATTGGGCAGGTTTTTGCCACCATGCCCCTGCTTCGCTACCATGCAATGGAAAGTATCGTCTGGGTTGGCTGGGGCGCGTATATGTATTTCCTGGTCGAGCTGCTTGACCTGGCGCGGACGCATCCGGCAGCGGCCCGCCAGCTGCAGCAGTGGGGGCGGTTTGCTATTGCCTATAGCCTGTTGGCGGGGGGGCTGCTGCTGCTGACCAACGACGGTGGCCTTTATCAGCTGAGCTACTGGTTTTGCCGGTTGGTATTTGGGTCGGTACATGTGGCGGTGCTGGTCTGGATGCTCTGGCGGGTGCCCTCCGTACTGACGCGCTATGTGGTGGTAGGTAATGTACTGCTTACGGTCATTGGCGTACTGGCTTCTCTGCGGGCAGGCGAGATCATTCTGGTGGGTGAGTCGTTGCCGGGCTATGTAGATAATCTGTTGATGCTGCCCCTGGGAGTGTTGCTCGAAATCATCGTTTTTGCCCTGGCGCTGGCCCATCGTATCCGGATCATCGACCGCGAACGGCAGGCCAGTCAGGCGGCTTATATCGATGAAATCGAGCAGCGAACGGCCTATGAAAAACGACTGGCCGAAGTAGAAATGCTGGCCCTGCGCAGCCAGATGAACCCCCACTTCCTCTTCAACAGCCTGAACACCATCGAGTATTTTGTACTGAAGGGAGACGAAGCCAACGCCACCCGTTATCTGTCTAACTTCTCGCGGTTGCTGCGCCTGATTCTCAATCATTCCAACGAAGATACCGTCCGGCTGACTGAAGAGATAAGCGGACTACAGCTGTATCTTGAACTGGAAAGCAGTCGATTCGACGAAAACTTCCAGTATGTAATCGACATTGATCCGGCTATTGATCAGGATGCGGTGGTTGTTCCCCCGCTATTACTACAGCCTTTTGTAGAAAACGCAGTCTGGCATGGCCTGCAGCACAGTCATCGACCCGACAAATGTGTATGGCTGCGGGTGCTGATGCTCAACGAAGAAACCATTCAGTTTGAGATAGAAGATAATGGAATCGGGCGCGAGCAGTCGGCCCGGCTGAAAAGCCGCTCGGCCACCCGACAGAAATCGCTCGGGATGGCTATTACTCAGCAGCGGATCGACCTGTTCAACCGGAATTACCCTTCGCAACTCAACGTACAGCTGATCGACCTGGCCGATGGCGGTCGCTGCGGTACGCTGGTCCGAATTACTTACCAACTTCGGCTGACAAGCCCATCTCGGCCACAAACCAGTCACAATCAGTTATGAAAGCGATCCTGATCGACGACGAAAAGCACGCTACCGAGTTGCTCGACATGAAGCTACGCAAGCTCGACATGAATGTACAGGTAATGGCTAAGTTCAATCAGCCCGAAGCGGCTCTTGAGTTTATTCGGCATACGGCCTTCGATGTGCTGTTTCTGGATATTGAAATGCCGCGTATGAACGGCTTCAGCCTGCTTGAGCAAGTCGGTGATTTTCATTTCGATGTAATTTTCACAACAGCCTACGACCAGTATGCTATTCGGGCCTTTCGGTTCAGCGCCCTGAATTACCTGCTCAAACCCATCCAGGAAAACGAACTGCGCGAAGCCATCGGACTTTGGCAGCAGCGAAAAGTAAGGCAGTTGCAGCAAAGGCAGTATCAGCTGTTTCAGGAACACTACCAGCAGACACCAGCCAGCCCCGGCCGGACCCGGGTGGCGCTGCCAACGCAGGAAGGCCATGAGATCATCGACGTGAGCGATATTGTTCGTTGTACGGCCGATGCCAGCTATACGCATTTCTTTCTGCAGGATAACTCCAGCCTGCTCATTTGCCGAACGCTGAAAGAGGTAGGGCAGGCGCTGGAGCCCTGTGGCTTTGTTCGGGTACATCACTCGCACCTGATCAACCCGGCTTACCTGCGCAAGATCGTTCGGCAGGAGGGGGGGTATTTGCTCATGGCCGACGGAGCCCAGGTGCCGGTCAATAAGCCAAAACGGGATTATCTACTTGAGCTACTCGGCAGCATTGAGCGCCGATGATGAATAATTCATTTGTTACCGTTTTGGGAAATATTGTAAAACCAATAATAAATGCGGTAAATTGTATAGTATATAAAATAATATTTGTTTAAAGTGCGCTTTAGCCAAGGTATGATGCAAATATGTTTTGTTTCTCAAAACAAAAGACTGGCTCAATCGATTATTATTATAGTTATATAGATTCAATAGCGTTACCAGGCATGTCGCGGTTCTTTAGCGCGGCAAAACCTTTCAATAATTATGACGACTCCTACCAATCGCGTTTCGCCTGAGCAGGGCGGAACAGCAACGGCGGCATGGCCACATAATCCGAAAAACGTGGCTTTTGTTGGTGACTACCTGCCCCGTCAGTGTGGCATTGCCACATTCACGTCGGATCTGTATACGTCATATGCCCGATTTATTCCTGATGCCCGCCCTATCGTTGTATCCGTAAACGATACACCCGATGGCTATGACTACCCTACGGAGGTTCGTTACGATTTTTACCAGCATGATAAAGAAGCGTACCGGCGGGCAGCCGAGTTTCTCAATGCCAAAGATGTGGATGTGGTCTGTCTGCAGCATGAATACGGCATTTTTGGCGGACCAGCCGGCAGTTATATCCTGACGATGCTCCGGAATCTGTCGATGCCTGTTGTTACGACCTTCCATACCATCCTGAAAAACCCGAACGAAGATCAGCTGCTGGTGCTGAAAAGCATTGCCGATCTGTCGGCCCGGGTGGTTTGTATGTCGGAGAAAGGTCGTGATTTCCTGATCAATATTTACGAAATACCCGAAGAGAAAATCGACCTGATTCCGCACGGGATTCCGGATATGCCGTTTGTCGATCCGCACTTTTACAAGGATAAATTCGGCATGGAAGGCAAGCAAACCCTGCTTACGTTTGGTCTGCTGTCGCCCAACAAAGGCATCGAAAACGTGATTCGGGCGTTGCCGCGTATAGTGGAGAAGGTTCCGAACGCTGTTTATATGGTATTGGGCGCTACTCACCCGCACCTGATCAAACATGAAGGCGAAGCGTACCGCGACAGCCTGAAAAAACTGGCCGAAGATCTGGGTGTGCGTGACAACGTACGGTTCTACAACCAATTCGTTGAACTCGACGACCTGCTCGAGTACATCGGCTCGGCAGATATTTACATTACGCCCTACCTGAACCCGGCTCAGATTACGTCGGGTACGCTATCCTACGCATTTGGCTGCGGTAAAGCAGTCGTGTCGACGCCGTACTGGCATGCCGAAGAACTGCTGGCCGACGGCCGGGGCGTGCTGGTGCCGTTTGGCGATCACGATGCTATTGCCGATCAGATCATCAACCTGCTCACCGACGAGCCCATGCGGCACGCCATGCGGAAGCGGGGCTACCTGATGGGGCGCGAAATGATCTGGGAGCGGTCCATCCAGGCTTATGCCAACTCGTTTGCGCAGGCGCGTCAGGAACGCATGAGTACCATTGGCCGACTGGCACCGTATATGGGGAGCGCCAGTGGATTCGTGCTGCCCGCCATCCGGCTCGACCATCTGTACCGCCTGACCGACTCGACCGGTATCGTGCAGCACGCGCGGTATCACCTGCCGTTTTACGAAGAAGGCTACTGCACCGACGATAACGCCCGGGCGCTGATTCTGGCCATGACCCTGCGCGATGCGGGGCTGAGCGAACAGAAACTCGACAAGGCCGCCGACGACTACTGCGCGTTTCTCAACTACGCCTACACCGACGAACACCGCCGGTTCCGTAATTTCATGAGTTACGACCGACGCTGGCTCGAAGACGTCGGCTCGGACGACAGCACGGGCCGGGCCGTCTGGGCCCTGGGCACCTGCCTGGGTCGCGACGCCAACAAAAACACGGTAACCTGGGCCATTAACCTGATCGAGAAAGTTTTGCCCAGTATTGTTCATATGCCCTCGCCCCGGGCGTGGGCGTTCTCGCTGCTGGGTATCTACGAGTACCAGAAAAAATTCGGCGACGACCGGCTGGCCAAAACTATCCAGCAGCAACTGCTCGGCAAGCTGATGGACTTATACAACGCTACGGCAACGGAAGACTGGCCCTGGTTCGAGAACGTGCTCTCGTACGACAATGCGGTGCTGGCACACGTGCTGCTCCGCTCGGGCGATGAGAAGCTGGTTCAGATCGGGTTAAACTCGCTGCGGTGGCTGATCGAGCTGCAAACGGCCGGACCCCGTACGGCCGACTTCGGCAACCAGGCACCGGGTGTATCGACTCGCACCAATCCGGCATGGGGTAATTTCCAGCCCATCGGCTCGAACGGGTTCTACATCAAAGGACAGCCCCGCGCTTACTTCGACCAGCAGCCACTCGAAGCGCAGAGTACGGTATCGGCCTGCCTGGCGGCTTATGCCGTTACCGGCGACGAAGACTGGCACCGTACCGCCCTCCGGGTGTTCAAATGGTTTACCGGCCACAACGACCTGGGGTTGCCTTTATACGACGCGCAGACGGGCGGTTGCCGCGATGGCCTGCATATTGACCGGGTCAACCAGAACCAGGGTGCCGAAAGCACACTGTCGTATCTGCTGGCGCTGGCCGAGCTGCATAGCGTTCAGAAGCAACGGTCCGAAGCAAAATCGGTAAATCTGGCCGTTTCTGCGCTGGTGAATGGGTAATAACTTTAGTAGTTTTCAGTTTTCTGTATACGGTTTTGGGTGATGGCTGGCCAAATCGGACGAAATTTGCCGGAAACCGTATACAGACACTGAAAACTTTTTATAAATGAGCATAAAAGCAACCCGAACGGGTATTGTTCTCCGGCCGGACCCGACGCGTGTTTTGTTTCGTCCCTTTGAGCTGGGAAGTGCTACCCGCACGTTAAAGATCATTGCCCGCGTTGGGTCTATGACCGACGATGAAGTTGATCAGAAGCTCGACGAAGTCATTCGGGAGTTTGGCGGCCGACATTACAAGCTGGAACGGTTTTTACTACAGCGGTTTGAGCAGATCAGACCCCAGCTCCTGACCGACGAACCCCTGACGCAGGAGCGCAAACTGCTGCTGGGAGCCTATTTCACCATGGAGTATTCGCTGGAGTCGGCTGCCCTGTTCAACCCCTCCATGATCTGGCACCCCGACCAGACCAACGTGCCGCCTGGCTACAAACGGTTTATCCTGAGCCTGCGGGCTACCGGCGAGGGCCACGTATCTTCGATCTCGTTCCGGATGGGGTACATCGACGAGGAAAGCAATATCGTACTGCGGAAGCCATCCCGCTACGTCACCGCCCCCGATATCCTGTCTACCCAGCGGTTTAACCGGACGCAGTTTGAGCGCAAACTCTACGAACTGCGGCTCGAAAACAGCATTCAGGAAAAAATGATGATCGGCCTGGGCGAGGAGTTCAGCCTGACCGAACTCGACGCCCAGATCAAACGGATCCTGGCCCAGTACCGCTATAACGCCGAATACGAAACCATTGCGAGTGGTTTGCTGGCCCTGGCCAAGTCGAACTACGAAATCGATTTCGACGATGATCAGAGCCTCGATGAGCGCTGCATTTTTCCATCGTCGCCCAACGAGACCAACGGTATCGAAGACGCCCGCTTCGTGCAGTTTACCGACGATAACGGGGAGGTGACCTACTATGCTACCTATACGGCTTACAACGGCCGGGTTACGTTCCCGCAGCTGCTGGAAACCAAAGATTTTTCGCACTTCAGCGTCAGTACCCTCAACGGCGCCGAGGTATCGAACAAGGGTATGGCCTTGTTTCCCCGTAAAATTGACGGGCGCTACGTAATGATTTCGCGGCAGGATGGGGAGAATATCTACCTGATGTACTCGGACGACCTGTATTTCTGGCAAACCAAAGAACTCATTCTGAAGCCAACCTACCATTGGGAGTACGTGCAGCTGGGTAACTGCGGTTCGCCCATCGAAACCGAAGCGGGCTGGCTCGTACTGAGCCACGGCGTCGGGCCGATGCGTAAATACGCCATAGGCGCTTTCCTGCTCGATCTGAATGACCCCAGCAAAGTAATCGGGCGAACAACCGAGCCCATCCTGAGTCCCGACGAAAACGAACGCGAAGGCTATGTGCCCAACGTCGTATACAGCTGCGGGGGCGTTATCAACGGCGACAAACTAATTATTCCGTATGCTATGGCCGACTACGCCAGCAGTTTTGCCATGGTCAGCGTCAGTGAGCTACTGGCTGAACTGACCGGCCAGGCCAGCCCCACCCGAAACACGACGGCCCCCTCAGCCAGCCAGGAGGAAGTGGCCTGAACACCCGGGTCATCGGCTCCAACCGGTAGAATCAATACCATCCAGTACGCTGGTAAAAACCTGCCTCATGGCAGGTTTTTTTGTTGGGGCCCAGACAGCAGTCGCGCCAGGTTCGGCTGAATATTGAAGAAAAAACGCTACAGGTAGTGTACTGACTATCTGCACGGTTGCTTTTGGTTTACTCAGTGTATAGGGCCTAAAGTACTTAAGTAAATATGACTAATCTAATATTTTGTCAGTTTCCCGTATGATAGAAAAAGTTGATTTTTCGGCGAGATTAGGGCGGAAGTATAAACAGTTTGTCCGTCAGTGGATCAGCTTGTGAAGGGGGATAGAATTATGATTTCTTAACAAAAAATCGTTGGTTTTGAGATAGTTATAATTTGATAATATGAATATTCGCCCGGATGGTACTTTAGTATTCTAATAATTCTGTAAAAATTATAGACTACGAAATTTTGTTGTGACAACTATTTTGCACAATTTTGATATTAGAAAAAATGCTGATTCAGCGTTAACCTACACTTAAGATCACTTTTATGAGAAAATTTCTAGTGGTACAGTTCCTGCTGTGCTTGTTCTATCTACCGTCGATGGCGCAGGATATTGCCATCAGTGGAAAGGTAACGTCGTCAGAAGATGGGTCTGATCTTCCCGGCGTTAACGTAGCGGTGAAAGGCACATCGCGCGGCACCAGTACCGATGCGAGTGGTACATACCGACTCAACGTTCCAGCGGGTTCGACGCTGGTTTTTAGTTTTATTGGGTTTACGAGTAAAGAAGTAGCGGTAGGTAATCAAACTTCCATCAACGTAACACTAGTTTCAGACGCAGCCCAATTGCAGGAGGTTGTCGTTACAGCTCTGGGTATCAAGCGCGACGCTAAATCGGTTTCGTTCGCTACCCAGCAAATCACCCAGGATCAGCTTCAGGTGGTTCGGCAGGCGGATGCCGGTAACGCTCTGGCGGGTAAAGTAGCCGGTCTTCAGGTACTGAGCCAGGCCGGTTCCAAGCTGGGTTCGGGTGCCGTAGTTCGTATCCGTGGGGCGGCTTCGCTGGTCGATAAAAACCCGCTATACGTCGTAGACGGTACGCCCCTAACGGGCGATTCGGATACACCCCCCACGCTGGACATCAACCCCGACGATATTGAGAACATCTCGGTACTGAAAGGCCCCAACGCGACGGCCCTCTACGGCCAGCGGGGCGATGCCGGTGTGATCGTGATCACGACCAAAAAAGGACTGAATCGCAAAGGCATTGGTATCGACATCAACAGCACCACCACGTTTGACCGCGTGAACGTCATCCCGAAATACCAGAACCAGTACGGTGGCGGTGGATCGGCCGACTGGCGTACGTTTACCTGGGCTCCCGGCAACCCGGTTGAGTGGCAGGCACTGAACGGCAAGAAGTACCACGACTATTCGGATGACGCTTCGTGGGGTCCGCGCATCGATGGCAGCGAATACATCCCCTGGTACGCCTGGTATCCGGGTCATGCTTATTCGTTCCAAACGGCCGCTTTCACGCCCCAGCCCAACAACGTGCGCGACTATTATAACACGGGCCGGACGCTCAACAACGGCGTAAGCCTCCGCACGAGCGGCACGGGTTATAACCTGCGCCTGTCGTACAACAACCTCGACCAGACGGGTATCCTGCCTAACACGTCGCTGAAGCGGAATTACATCACCGCGGCTACGACCTTCGACCTGGGTACCAAACTGACGGCCGGTCTGAACATTAACTACACGACCGAACGGCTGGGTGGCGAGTTTGACGATGCCTACTCCAACCTGTCGGGTTCGGGTTCGTTCAACCAGTGGTTCCACCGCGATCTGGACATGAGCAAACTCCGCGAGCTGCGCGCCCTGCGTACGCCTACCGGTGCGCTGGCCAGCTGGAACCACACCAACCCAACCACAACGACCAACTTCCAGACGCCCGCCTTCAACCGCGGTAACTACTGGTACAACTGGTACTCGTACCTCGACAACATCGACTACCAGACCAACCGCGACCGGATTTTCGGGGATGTGAACCTGACCTACAAGATCAACGATAAGTTCCGGGTACAGGGTTGGTTGCGCCGGAACCAGCGGAACACGAACTACGAGAACAAAACGCCGAATATTCTGGAGACCAGCGCGTCGCAGACGGGTCTGAAAGCCGAATACGCCACCGGTCAGATCACCGACCGCGAAGACAACTACGAGTTCCTGGCTACCTACGACGATAGCTTCGGCGAAGACTTCACGCTGAACGCCAACGTTGGGGGTAACATCCGGGATAACCGCTATACGCGCGTTGACCTGGCTACCACGGGTGGTCTGTTCGTACCGGATCTCTTTACGATCGGTAACTCGATCGGCTCGTTCAGCCAGACCAACAACCGTTTCAGCAAAACCGTGCGCAGCCTTTACGCCCGTGCATCGCTGGGCTGGCGTGACCTGGTGTTCCTGGAAGTAACGGGTCGTAACGACTGGAGTTCGGCCCTGCCTGCCAACAACAACTCGTACTTCTACCCATCGGTAGGCGGTAGCTTCGTGTTCTCGGAGCTGACCCGCAACGCGCTGCCGTTCCTGTCGTTCGGTAAACTGCGCGGTAGCTGGGCGCAGGTCGGTTCTGACCTGAACCCGTACCAGCTGGCTCTGACCTATCAGGTAAACCAGTTCAAGTACAATAACACGAACAGCCTGATTACCACCCCGAACCTGCTGACCAACGCCAACATCGTTCCGTCGCTGTCGTCGGCGTTCGAAGCCGGGGTCGATCTGCGCTTTCTGAAGAACCGGGCCGGTCTGGCGTTTACGTACTACCGGGAGAACAAGATCAACGAGATCCTGAACGTAGACGTAACAACCGTCAGCGGCTTTACCCAGCAGGTTATCAACGCCGGCCGGATCGAGCGTGACGGGATCGAAATTCAGCTGGATGGTAAGCCCATCGTGGGTAAGGACTTCAACTGGGATATTACCCTGAACTTCGCCCGCAACAACTCGCGGATCATCAGCCTGGCACCGGGTATCAACTCGATTCAGGCTACCTCGTCGACGGCGTTCGGCGCTACGGGTCAGTCGTTCTCGACCAATGACCAGTTCGGTTACTCGTACGTGATTCACTCGACCGGTGTCGACAACGGTGGCAACAACCGCTGGGGTCAGCTGCGCGGCAATGGTATCGTCTACCAGAACGGCCAGCCAGTACTGAACGAAGACGGTACTTATGTATTCGCACCGAACCAGTATTTTGGCTCGGTACTGCCCGATTTCACGGGTGGTCTGGTGAACACGCTGCGGTACCGGGATTTCTCACTGGGTCTGAGCCTTGACTTCCAGCGCGGTGGTAAATACTTCTCGCTGTCGAACTTCTGGGGTACCTACTCGGGTCTGTACGCCGAAACGGCCGCTACCAATGACAAAGGCATGAACGTTCGGGACGACGTAGCCAATGGCGGTGGCGTTCGGGTACAGGGCGTGAGCGAAACCGGCGAGGCTATCGATACCTACGTACCGGCTTACGATTACTACCATCAGTTTGGTAACAACAGCATCATCGATAACTCGGTATTCGATGCGTCGTACATCAAACTGCGGGAGGTGAGCTTTGGCTATACCCTGCCGATCAAACCGAACAAATACATTCAGGGCGTGAACCTGAGCGTAGTAGCTCGTAACCCCTGGCTGATCTACGCTTCTAACCCGAACATCGATCCGTCGGAGCTGGCACAGCGCTTCGGCGAAAACGGCCAGCAGCCGGGCACCCGCTCGCTGGGCTTCAACGTTCGTTTAAGTTTCTAAGAGCCATGTACCCACGCGACCCGCGCTGCGGGGTGGGTCGCGTACTCAATTCAAACACAAATGACTACCGTTAAAAATAGATTCCTGACGCTCGGTCTGCTAACCGGACTGGGCCTGATGGCGAGCTGCAGCGACTTTGGTGATCAGAACATAAACCCGAACGCTGCCGTAACGCCGGTAACCTCGGCGCTGCTGACCGAAGCCATGCTCGGTGTACCGCCAACCACGGCAACCGGCGCTTTGCTGGAAGGTATTGCTGGCCGACTGACCACGCTGGCGCCTGAGCCGCGTTTGTTCGTGCAGTACTGGTCGGAGAGCCAGTATCCCGAAAATTCGCTATATGCGACCACGTTTGCCGACTGGAACCGCTACTATGCCGTAACCCTGCAGGATCTGCAGACCATCATCGACTACAATACCGATGAGTCGACCAGAGCCTATGTTGCGCAGTTTGGTTCGAACAACAACCAGCTGGCTACGGCCCGGATTCTGAAAGCGTATGTGTTCTCGGTGGTAACCGACCGCTGGGGCGATGTGCCTTACTTCAACGCGCTCAAGAAGCAGACGCAGGTCGAATATGACCCACAGCAGGCGATCTATGCCGATCTGTTCAAAGAGCTGAAAGAAGCCAGTGCACAGTTCGACAACGGCCGGGCGTTCGACGGCGATATCCTGTTTGCGGGTAACGCTACCAAGTGGAAGAAGTTTGCCAACTCGCTGCGGATGATCCTGGCGCTGCGCCTGACCAAAGTAGACCCTGCCACGGGCCGTACGGAGTTCACGGCTGCCTACAATGATGCGGCTGGCTACATCAGCACCAACGCCGACAACGCAACCATTCGGTATACGGACGTGAATCAGTTCCGGAATCCGGACAATGCTCTGTTTGATGGTCGTAGCGACTACGGTGTGAGCGATGTGCTGGTCAACAAGCTGGAAAGCCTGAACGATCCGCGTCTGCCGGCTTACGCTACCCCAACCAGCACCGGCGACTTTGTGGGCCTTCCCTATGGACTGACCCGCGACCTGCTCATCGATTATACGAACGATAATCCTGAGTATGCCCTGCCCAGCGCAAAAGTGCTGGCCAAGACGCAGCCCAGCTACATCATTACGGCGTCTCAGATGCTACTGGCCAAAGCTGAGGCATCGGTCCTCGGCTGGATTTCTGCCGATGCGAGAACTGCTTACAATGACGCGATTCGTGCGTCGTGGGAGCAGTGGGGAGTTTACGATGCCGCTAAATTCACGGCCTACATTGCCAGCCCGAACGTAGCGCCTACCGCTGGCGACATCCTGGCAAAAATTGGTGATCAGCGCTGGATCGCGTTGTATCCGAACGGATCGGAAGCCTGGACCGAATGGCGTCGGACGGGGTACCCGAATCTGCAGCCTACCCCCTATGCGGTAAACGAAAGCAAGCAGATTCCGCGCCGGTACGGGTATCCGAACACGGAGCCAACGCTGAACACCGCTGCGTACGAAGCGGCCGTAGGCCGTTTGTCGAACGGCGACAGAACCAGTTCGCGCGTGTGGTGGGATAAACCCTGATCCAGACGGACAAATACCGGAAAATCAAAAAAGCGGGTCGACAATGTCGGCCCGCTTTCGGTATTACGCTTTATCCAACTATTAAACTCTTTTATATCGAAGACTGCCCAAAACGTATGTAAAAGGCAGCCATATAGTCTGTATAATATAGACCCTGAAAAGGGGTATTTAGTTGCAGCCATGTAAAGATTTTTGCTGGCTTACACATACAAATGTATACACTCAAATGAACCTTCGGACATAATGTATATTTATCGGTACAAATATTGATTTTTCGGTAGGTTGGGCTGATGGGCTGTAACAGGGGCGGGATAACCTTTTGCCAAAAATCCAGTTATTCTATGTATTGAATAAGCCCAACGCTATGAAAGACGAAAAGGACGTAAAGCGCGACGACGCGCAGATAATTGGCCGCACAGAAGGCCCTTTTGGCTCGGATGGCGCTGATGCTGATGTCTATAAACAGGATAATAAGCACCGGCCGGAAACCGAAAATTCACCCAATGGTCTCGACAGCGAACAGGTTCGGGGCGGTCAGGATGGCCGTAACAACCGCGCTATGGGCAGCACCGACATGGACAGCGAAAATGGCGTTCTACGTATGGGCGACATGGACAATAGTACCATGGAAGTGACCGAAGAGGGCGCCCAGAACGCAGCTGCTGGTGCCGACAAAACCAATACGGCCATGGTCGACGTAACGACCCACGGTCCCGATGATTACGCATCGGCCGACCGTGTTGGCGCTCCCAACGCCCAGAAAGCCGCCAAAGCCCAGCAGGAGTCTGGCGGGGGCGAGGACGACGATACGGAAGCCGATGATAGCGACACAAACGATACGGACGAAACCGATCAGTCGCGCGAGGAAGAAGTAGCCGAAACAGGTACCGATCTCAACAATCAGCCTACTTATTAACCGGGTTATGGCCGGTACTGCCTGCCCTTGTCGGAGAAGTCTCTGGTGAGTTCGAATGCACCGGCTATAAACCACTTTATATTCCGTTAACCGATAAACCAACCAACGTTATGAGCGTAAGTAGCAATTCCCGCAAAGAAAGCACCGAGTCCAACGCGGCCAAGCAAATGCGCAGCACCATGGGTATTCATCCCGAACTGGCGCAACTCAACGATAAGAATCTGGACAGCGAACTGCCCTCGCGCGTCGCTGAAATCAGGGATACCGACGTGCCGGGGGATGTGACCCAGGCGGCTGCCCTGGCCAGCGACGACGAAAACGACGATATGTCGGCCGAGCGCATCGATGAGTCGAAGCGGGCCTCGTGGGGGCAGGAGCCGCTACCCATGGACGCCGAAGACGCATCGACGGACGAAGACGAACCCATGACGGCTTACCAGAACCCGGACGCCCTCTCTACCGATGAGAAAGTGGCCGATGCTGACTGGAACCGCAGCACGCAGGAAGGCGCTATCCCGGCCACCCGGGCCAACGAGCCAGACCGTACGCTGGGTAACTCCTAAGCTGTAGACAAGCCCCTGACCGGTTCATCAATCTGAACTGGTCAGGGGTTTTCTTGTAGTTCTTTTCGTGTATATACACTTATCTTATCCAGCAACGGATCATGACGAAAATTGCAATTATTTACTACAGTGCCACGGGTACTACCTACAAAATAGCCCGTGCCATCGAAGAAGGAGCCAAGCAGGCTGGCGCCGAGGTGCGGGTGCTGAAAGTAAAAGAACTGGCTCCCGAAGAAGCCATTGCATCGAACGAAGGCTGGTCGAGTCACCGGCTCGAAACCCAGGATGTGCCCGAAGCTACGCTGGATGATCTGGAATGGGCCGATGCCATCATCCTGGGAGCTCCCACGCGCTACGGCATGCCGGCCGCTCAGCTCAAGCAGTTCATTGATACAACCGGTCCGCTCTGGGGACAGGGCAAGCTCGTGAACAAAATTGGGTCGTCCTTCACCAGCGCGGCTACAGCCCACGGTGGCCATGAGTCGACGCTACTGAGTCTGAATAACACCTTTTACCACTGGGGCAGTATCATTGTTGGCCCGGGCTACGCTGATCCGATCCAGTTCCAGTCGGGCAACCCCTATGGTACCTCGCATACGAGCCAGAACGGTACGGTGCCACCCAACGAGGTTGCCCTGGATGCGGCCCGGTTTCAGGGTAAGCGCGTAGCCGAGGTGACGGCTACTTTTGTTGGGCAGCCGCAACACGCGTAAGCTTTTTCTTCTATCCCCCATCCGAAGCCACTGCGTTGAGCAGTGGCTTTTTTAGTGCAGAAGCTGGTCGATGGCGGGGCCGGGGAGGAGGGTGCCAGTCCGAACCTGCTCTTCGATATGGGCTAACCGCTCGCGAATACCGGGCTGCTCGTAGAACATACCCTCGAGTCGTTGCCGCAGCAGGGCTCTGAACCAGGTAAGCTGCTGCTCCTGCCGACGCTGGTTGCGGTAGCCGTTGGCCGTTGTCAGTTGCTGCTGATCCCGGATTGTTTGCCAGACCGTATCTACGCCTTCGCCGGTGAGGGCTGAGCCGGTCAGAACGGGCGGAAACCAGCCGGTGCCGGTAGGCGGAAACAGGTGCAGCGCGTTCTGGTACTCGACCCGCGCCCGGTCGGCCGCGGCCCGGTTGTCGCCATCGGCTTTGGTAATACAGAGCGCGTCGGCCAGCTCCATGATGCCACGTTTCATGCCCTGCAACTCATCTCCGGCACCCGCCAGCATGAGCAGCATGAAAAAATCGACCATGCCGTGCACCACCGTTTCGGACTGGCCTACACCCACCGTTTCGACCAGAACGACATCGTAGCCAGCGGCTTCGCAGAGCAGCATGGTTTCGCGCGTACGGTGCGACACGCCCCCCAGCGAATCACCGGCCGGGGAGGGGCGGATGTAGGCGTTTGGGTCCATCGACAGTGTCTCCATCCGGGTTTTATCGCCGAGCAGGCTACCGCCCGACCGCTGGCT
Source organism: Spirosoma lacussanchae (assembly GCF_005870035.1). Taxonomy (GTDB): domain Bacteria; phylum Bacteroidota; class Bacteroidia; order Cytophagales; family Spirosomataceae; genus Spirosoma; species Spirosoma lacussanchae. The sequence goes on from NZ_SWJG01000001.1 coordinate 1,351,119, forward strand.
GGTGGGGTCTACGGCCAGCACGGCCAGCCGATGACCCTGCCCGGTCAGGTAGCGGCCGAAGGCTTCGATAAACGTACTTTTTCCAACCCCCGGAACCCCCGTAATACCGACTCGGATGCTGTTTCCGGTGTTGGGCAACACCCCTTCCAGTACCTGTTGCGCCAATAGCTGATCGTCTGACCGCTGGCTCTCGACGAGGGTAATGGCGCGGCTAAGCGTAAGCCGGTCGCCGTTCAGGATACCGTTGATGTAGTAATCGGGCGGAAAGCGGTGACGCATGGAAGCGGGTTAATCAACTGATCGGATCAGCAAGTTACGGAATCTAGTACTGGAAACTGGCGCTGCCGCCCACTCGGCCCCGGCGGGGCGATATGAATAAAATACCTGGCTAACTAACCCCGGTACCCCAGATCGTCGGGGGTCGTGATCTTGATGTTTTCGTAGGCGCCGTCGATCAGCGCGATGGGGAAACCGGCATGTTCGAGCACACTGGCGCAGTCGGTGAAGTGAGGCTGCTCATCGGTCGCGAACGCCTGCCGGAACCAGTCGAGCCGAAACGTCTGTGGCGTCTGCACGAGCCGGACACTGGCCCGGTCAATTGCCCGGCTCATGCCGTCGGTCCCGACAATCCGAACGGAATCCTTGGCCGGTACGCAGGTCACCGCCGAGCCCAGGCGGGCAGCCGTCTCGAAGCTGCTGCGAATGATGTCGGGTGCAATGAATGGCCGAACCCCATCGTGTACCGCCACAACGCCACCGTCGACCGACAGAGGAATGGCCTGCAGGCCGTTGCGCACCGACTGAAAGCGCGAGGCTCCGCCGTCGATCAACCGCACCGGTGCCTGAAAGCCGTACTGCCCGCACAGCGACAACCAGGTCTGGCGTTCGCGGGCGGGCAGTACGAGTATGATCTGTTCGGCGGGCAGTACCGCCAGAAACTGGTCCAGTGTATGTTGCAGGATCGGCTTGCCGTTCAGCAGCAGAAACTGCTTGGGTATGTCCGATTTCATCCGGCTACCGCTGCCACCGGCAACGATAATGGCAAAATAGGCCGGGCTGGCCGGGGAGGAGGTCGGTTGGTCGTGGGTTGTCATGCGAAGGATAAACTAACGCAAAACTACAAACGACAACCCACTATTGGGCGCGGGCTTACAGAATCAGCATTGCATCGCCATAGCTGAAGAAGCGGTACTTCTCCTTGATGGCTACCTGATACGCTTCCTTGATCAGCTCATGACCGCCAAACGCGCTCGTCATCATGATCAGGATCGACTCGGGCAGGTGCAGGCTGGTCAGCAGCGAATTGGCAATTTTAAAATCGTAAGGGGGGAAGATAAACTTATCCGTCCAGCCCTCTACCGGCTTCAGCCGACTATTGGCCGACACCGACGATTCGATGGCTTTGAGCGAGGTCGTACCCACCGCACAGACGCGTTTACCGCCATCGAGCGCGGTATTGACGATCTGGGCCGCATCGGCCGGAATCCGGTAATTCTCCGAATCGGTTTTGTGCTTGGTGAGGTCTTCTACGTCTACCTGACGGAACGTACCCAGACCAACGTGCAGGGTAATGGGCGCAAAGTGAATCCCTTTGATCTCCATCCGCTTCATCATGGCGCGGGTAAAGTGCAGACCGGCCGTGGGGGCCGCTACGGCGCCAACGTGCTGGGCAAAAACGGTCTGGTAATGATCCCGGTCGGCCAGTTCGGCTTCGCGCTGCATCTCGCGCGGGATGGGGGTTTCGCCCAGTTCATCCACCGCTTTCATAAACTCCTCGTGGTTACCGTCGAACAGGAAACGGATCGTACGGCCGCGCGAGGTAGTATTGTCGATAACTTCTGCTACCAGGTCACTATCGCCGAAATACAGTTTGTTCCCAACGCGGATCTTACGGGCCGGATCGACCAGTACGTCCCAGAGTTTCATTTCGCGGTTCAGTTCCCGCAGCAGAAAGACCTCAATTTTAGCGCCGGTTTTCTCTTTGTTGCCATACAAACGCGCCGGAAACACTTTCGTGTTGTTGATGACCATTACATCGCCATCGGTGAAATAGCTGAGTATATCCGAAAACTGTTTATGCTCAATGGTTTTGGCTTTACGGTCAACAACCATCAACCGCGATTCACCCCGCTCAACCGGGTATTTAGCAATGAGACTCTCGGGTAAATCAAACTTGAATTCGGATAATTTCATGATCTATCGGCACGAATAACAACAATCTTTTTTCTGTAAAGGGCGCAAAGATAGCGAAAAGCCCGGAAAATTGAGTATGTTCCGGGCTTTTTTCTTGCAAATATGACAAAAATCAATTATCGCCGACGGGCAAACCATCCATTGGCTGCACCGCGCCGTCGGTGTTGACGCCCGCGCGGTCCGATACGTTGAACTTGGCCATCAGTTCCGACGAGGCTTCGTTGGAGTAGGTGCCCTGAGCCGATACAAAGACGCCTTTCATACCATTGGCAGCCGTGATGGCGTATAGCGTCATCTCATCGCCGGGGTCCGACGTGCCCTCGAACCGGTGGAACTCGTCTACGTTGAACTCATCGCTTTTGAGTTTGGTCTCGGTGCTTTTCTCTTCCAGATAATCGCTTTTCGGGCCGAATTCGTGGGTATAGCCGCGTTCGCGCAGGGCTTCCATGGCTTCGGTTAAGGTGGTGAAATGATTCATGACGTTGGTAGTATTACGTTTCTAGTGTAAACCCAAAACAAAACGGATAGTTTTTTGCTACTTTATGGAATCCGTTGCCTCATCGAGTAAATCATTCGCCTATGTTCCGGTATCTGCTACGCCTTCCCGTTCTTTTCCTGGCCGGTATGTGGGCCTGCAACACGCCCGACAGCGAGTTCAATGCGGCCGTGTTTCCCGAACGAATTGCGTTCCAGGCCGACCGGCTTTATCCCGAAGGTATTACCTATTCGCCCGTTCTCGACCGGTTTCTGGTCAGCTCCATCACGCAGGGCAAGGTAGGTACCGTTGACCTTACCGGGCGGTATGCCGACTTCCTCACCGACACCCGGCTCATCAGCGGCATCGGCCTGAAAATTCGCGGCAACCTGCTATACGTCTGCAACGCCGATCAGGGGGTATCAACCAAAAGCACTGTCCAGACCACCCTCAGAACGGCCGGGCTGCTGGTGTTTAACCTCACGACCCGCGCCCGAGTGCAGACCATCCGGCTCGACTCGCTGCTGCCGGGCGTTCGTCATTTTGCCAACGATCTGGCTTTCGATCCGCAGGGGAACGCCTACATCACCGATTCGTTTGCGCCGGTGATCTACCGCGTTACGCCTGATTATAAGCCCAGTATTTTTATCAACAGCCCCCTGTTTGCCGGGGCGCAGGGGGTCAACCTGAACGGTATCGTTTACCACCCCGGCGGTTACCTGATCGTGGTGAAATCGAACGAAGGCAAACTGTTTAAGGTCAGTGTGGCCAATCCGAATATCATCACCGAAATTACGGGTGTAACCGTAGCGGGGGGCGATGGCCTGACGCTGCTGGACAATGAGCTGTACGTCGTGAACGAAGGGCAAAAGGTATCCCGGCTGAGAAGCACCGACGACTGGAAAACCGCCACCCTCGTCAGCGCAGATACTACTGGCTACGAGCAGGCCACCACCAGCGTAGCCGTGGGGAGTCGGATCTATACCCTCAACGCCCGCATCGGTGAACTAAGCGCAGCGGCCGGCAACCCCGCCCAGCTCCAGGCCCGCGACTATAGCATCCAGCAGTTTCGGCCGGCCGTTCCCACTCCGTAATATTAGAGAAACAAAGTGACTTGACAGGTACTTACGGGAAAGGGCGTGCCGATTGGTCGTCTTGTTCTATATGTTTTATCTATTGTCTAGTCCTGCGTTATGAAAACATCGTGTATAGTCTCCGGCGTTCTGCTGGCCGCATCTGCCTGCCTGACGGGCTGCGAAGATCACCGCGACAGTCCCAATGCCGTTTTCCCGGATCGGATCGAGTTTACGGCCGCCCGCCAGTACCCCGAAGGAATTGCGTACTCCGCGCAGCTGGATCGGTTCATCATTACGTCGATCACCCAGGGGAAAATCGGCACCGTGTCGACAACGGGCGTGTATGAAGACCTGCTCACGGACCCGGCCCTCGTTAGCGGCATCGGGGTGAAGGTGGGCAGTGGCCGGATTCTGGTCTGCAATGGCGATCAGGGTGTCTCGGTCAAGAGCAAACCCGAAACCGCTTTTCAGCTGGCCGAACTGCTGGTGTTCGATCTGACTACCCGCCAGCTTACCAACCGCGTCGACCTGGACAACCTGCTGCCGGGCGTTCGTCATTTTGCCAACGATCTGGCGGTCGATCCGCAGAACAACGTCTACGTAACGGATTCGTTTGCCCCCGTCATTTATAAAGTAGCGCCCGACGGAACCCCCTCTATTCTGGTGAACGACACCCGCCTGGGCGCGCCCATGGGCATGTTTGGCATGAACGGCATCATTTACCACCCCGGCGGCTACCTGATTGCCGTAAAAACCAGCGAAGGCAAACTCTTCAAGATCGATCTCAACAACGGCAACGCCATCACCGAAGTGGGCGGACTGACCCTGCAGGGGGGAGACGGCATTACCCTCGTGGGGACGACCGATCTCTATATCGTGACCAATAGCGGCAGTCAGGTATCCCTGGTTCGCAGCACCGACAATTTCGCCACGGCCAGCCTAGTCCGAAACGACACGAACGGCTATGCGCAGGCTACCACCAACGTGCTGGTGAACAACAGTATTTTTACCCTCAACGCCCGGATCGGTGAGGTAGGCGCAGCGGCCATGGCCATGAACCCGGCCCAGCTGCAAAGCAACCAGTACAGCATTCAGAAATTCCGATAAAGCCAGTGTCCGAAAAGTACGAACGGTCGGTTCGGGCGCCTATCTGCACGCCCGAACCGACCGTTCGTACTGAAAAGGGAGCCGATCAGTCGGGCAGCACCCGGATCATAATGTCTTTGTAGAGCACCTTGCTTTTGGGGTCATGGCCCTGCAGCGCCACGGTGCCGCTGCTGAGCCGGCGGGTCGCGTTATCGCCGGTGCGTTCGGCATTGTCGGGTTCGGTATACTCGTTGATAACTTTGCCGTTGATGCGAACGGTCACTTTTTTACCCTCGACCGTAATCTGTTCGGTATACCATTCGTCATCTTTCACGAAGGTTTCTTTCACATCCTGAAAGGAGTACACGCTGCCGGTCTTTCGCCAGTCGGTATGGGTCTGGTTCACCTGGATTTCGTAGCCTTTGACGGGCCAGCCGGTATCCTGGTAGGTGGTATGGATAAACATGCCGGAGTTGGCACCGGGCATCGTTTTCACCTGCGCTTTCCACTCGAAGTTTTTGAACGAATGATTGTTGACGGGCCCGTCGTAGAACAGGTGCGCCCGTGGGCCGAAGACCACAATGGCCCCATCCTGTACGCTGAAGGTGGTCGGGTTTTCGGCAGCCCGCCAGCCGGTGAGGGTTTTCCCATCGAAGAGGCTGGTCCAGCCATTGGCCTGTTGGGTGGTTTTATTGCCGGAGCAGCCCGCCAGCACGACCGCTGTAGCCAGCGCAATAAGGTATGATTTCATAGTTAGCATCAGGCATTATGGAATACCTTCATCAACTAAAGAACGAACCTCCCAAATCCTAACGGACCAACCGAACAACTCAACCAACTTCCCCGCCGATCCTAATTCCACTCAGGTACGATTAGAAGGTGGTGGTATTACCTGCCGCAGGTAGGGTTCACATTATTTCAATTCCACTCAGGTACGATTAGAAGGTGAGCACGTAACCGATAGCCGATTTGATGGTGTCAAATTTCAATTCCACTCAGGTACGATTAGAAGGGCCCATATCAGCCCTACTGATATACGATTCGCTGATTTCAATTCCACTCAGGTACGATTAGAAGGGTTTACCGACAATGATTTATCGGTTTTATTCTTGATTTCAATTCCACTCAGGTACGATTAGAAGGGCTGAGGTGTGGATTTATTGTGTGCCTTGTTTACAGATTTCAATTCCACTCAGGTACGATTAGAAGCGCAGGTCGGTCCCGTTCTTCCGCAGAAACAGACAGTATTTCAATTCCACTCAGGTACGATTAGAAGAACTACAGGAGCAAAACGAGCGGCTGCAAAGTGGTAATTTCAATTCCACTCAGGTACGATTAGAAGGCATATGTCGGGCCTGGCCATCGACATCGACTGCGAATTTCAATTCCACTCAGGTACGATTAGAAGTGCAGCTGGCGCCCTTCAGTACAGGGTCGGTGATCATTTCAATTCCACTCAGGTACGATTAGAAGAACGGCGGCAAGGCTGAACGCAGGGAAAGGCTGAATTTCAATTCCACTCAGGTACGATTAGAAGCCGAACTCGCGGCCCGTATCGCGCTGGTTGTTGAGATTTCAATTCCACTCAGGTACGATTAGAAGTATCGCGCACATCGTCGGCTAAGTCAGTCAGTACGTATTTCAATTCCACTCAGGTACGATTAGAAGCGCTGATGCAGCTACTGTTTGGCCGCTATGCCATATTTCAATTCCACTCAGGTACGATTAGAAGCGGAACCGCTGACACCCTGCGCCGGGCGCGTGCGGCATTTCAATTCCACTCAGGTACGATTAGAAGCCGTCTGCTGGCCCATAATCAGCCCTGTTTCTGTGAATTTCAATTCCACTCAGGTACGATTAGAAGCATTAGAGGATTGCGTCTAGGAAGTCGAGGTTTACTATTTCAATTCCACTCAGGTACGATTAGAAGCGAGCTGCTGGCCGCGTTGCCGGTTAGTTTGCCGGAATTTCAATTCCACTCAGGTACGATTAGAAGCATCCGCGAACGTGTTCACCGTTACGCGGCTGGTCATTTCAATTCCACTCAGGTACGATTAGAAGGCCGGACAGGTTATTAATAGCCCGAACGAACGTTGTCATTTCAATTCCACTCAGGTACGATTAGAAGCAGGTTTTCCGTCAATCGGCCATACGCGATCACGTATTTCAATTCCACTCAGGTACGATTAGAAGACAAACCGAAGCTATGGCCCGGGCCGAAGTCGACATTTCAATTCCACTCAGGTACGATTAGAAGCCGGTTACCGAAGCCATGGCCCGGGCCGAAGTCGACATTTCAATTCCACTCAGGTACGATTAGAAGGATACGCTGAACCGGTTTCGAAACAAAGGCTACAATTTCAATTCCACTCAGGTACGATTAGAAGCGAGTCGGTACACCAGATGGTCGATGATTTTAAAACATTTCAATTCCACTCAGGTACGATTAGAAGGGTAATCTTGACAGGCACGAGCTAGCCGGGCCAGCCAATTTCAATTCCACTCAGGTACGATTAGAAGTCAACACCTTCGCGTACTGTTCCTGCGCAAATGCATTTCAATTCCACTCAGGTACGATTAGAAGCCATCCTCCAGATTGTAGCGAACGTGGGTGTGTTATTTCAATTCCACTCAGGTACGATTAGAAGTCTTTCGCCCTACCTGTGTCAAGCCGGATTTGCCAATTTCAATTCCACTCAGGTACGATTAGAAGGGGTAGGCCGATGGCGTCGCACTGCTCTTTCAGGAAATTTCAATTCCACTCAGGTACGATTAGAAGAGCGGTTGCAGGACAAAATCAGGGCGCTCGAAAAAATTTCAATTCCACTCAGGTACGATTAGAAGAGACTGGCGAACCCACCCCAACCGTTCCAGCCATTATTTCAATTCCACTCAGGTACGATTAGAAGATCGTCTGGCGCTACCTCATCGACCCCGCAGCTTAGATTTCAATTCCACTCAGGTACGATTAGAAGTATCCGACACGATAGCCGCTATTGATTCATCCCGTTATTTCAATTCCACTCAGGTACGATTAGAAGACAAAGACCTTAGCACAGCCGTATCTAGCTACTTTATTTCAATTCCACTCAGGTACGATTAGAAGCGCTGTTCCGCTTCGAGTAGAGCCAACCGGCGTTATTTCAATTCCACTCAGGTACGATTAGAAGTTACTTTGGGGCCGTCGGGGATGCGCTCCTGCAGCACATTTCAATTCCACTCAGGTACGATTAGAAGAAGGGACCGCCGACAGCCTGCGCCGGGCGCGCACGGCATTTCAATTCCACTCAGGTACGATTAGAAGTGGTGCGGTAGAGGTTGATCATTTTACGGTGGGTAATTTCAATTCCACTCAGGTACGATTAGAAGCCAGACCTCGCGCCGTTGATGCCTGTTGCTCGATGACATTTCAATTCCACTCAGGTACGATTAGAAGCCCGGACGGCATGGAGTAGCTACTTGCATTCAGGCGAATTTCAATTCCACTCAGGTACGATTAGAAGCCTTGCCCAGAACCACGAGCCGGAGTGTCGTACACTCGATTTCAATTCCACTCAGGTACGATTAGAAGTCGCGCAGCCCGCCCGTTACGCGGTAGGCTACTGTCCATTTCAATTCCACTCAGGTACGATTAGAAGGGCGGATTCATTGCTACCCATTCGCAGGCGTCACAATTTCAATTCCACTCAGGTACGATTAGAAGACGGCTTTGATTGTTTCGCGTTGGGCATGGGTCTTGATTTCAATTCCACTCAGGTACGATTAGAAGTTTGCAATTCGGCGGGAATAATGTCACGAAAAAAAATTTCAATTCCACTCAGGTACGATTAGAAGGTATCGGTTTATAGCCTGGCTCGTCCCTGAGCGTGAATTTCAATTCCACTCAGGTACGATTAGAAGATCTCGGGAGATTCATTCCAATCCCGCCCCAAACTATTATTTCAATTCCACTCAGGTACGATTAGAAGCGCTAAGGTCTGCACTAAGCGCAAGCCAGCACGACGCATTTCAATTCCACTCAGGTACGATTAGAAGTTTGGCGACGCTTTTATGCTAACAGCCGCCGACCTGATTTCAATTCCACTCAGGTACGATTAGAAGGCCTACCAGCAGGGCAGGGGAGGAACAAGCAACTGGATTTCAATTCCACTCAGGTACGATTAGAAGGTCGTGGCCAATTTACTAGCTACTGCGCTGTTGACATTTCAATTCCACTCAGGTACGATTAGAAGGTAGTCGCGAGGTAGGTCCATGACCTCGCGCTTCGTCATTTCAATTCCACTCAGGTACGATTAGAAGGGCGTTCATTCGTAGCGGTAATAATCCGGTCACCCAATTTCAATTCCACTCAGGTACGATTAGAAGTGGGGATAGGTTGGAGGTCGCGCATGAGCGCAATCCATTTCAATTCCACTCAGGTACGATTAGAAGTCTGTGCTCATCAGGTAGGGCAGGCGAACCGCATCATCATTTCAATTCCACTCAGGTACGATTAGAAGTGTTACGTGTGGTTAGCGACTAGGATTAATTCGATAATTTCAATTCCACTCAGGTACGATTAGAAGGCTGATATAGACCACTGGCTCAAACGGGATGTCTGAATTTCAATTCCACTCAGGTACGATTAGAAGATACGCGTCCGGGTAGTCCTGACAGGCACGGGCCAACATTTCAATTCCACTCAGGTACGATTAGAAGCCATTTGCCGCAGCAGATTTCGGGCTTAGTGAACGGATTTCAATTCCACTCAGGTACGATTAGAAGGGTGCGTAAGAATCCGGTTTAACTACTCGCAGAATATATTTCAATTCCACTCAGGTACGATTAGAAGCCAGCCCGCACCCTCATGCACATAGACGTTCATGGCATTTCAATTCCACTCAGGTACGATTAGAAGCCTAGTCCAGCGAAATCGGATGAACTAGGCAACGATTTCAATTCCACTCAGGTACGATTAGAAGCCAGGACCCGTTTGTACTGGCTGTCTTCAAGTCCATATTTCAATTCCACTCAGGTACGATTAGAAGCCCTGCAATACCTGATTGATTTGGCTGATGCGTATTATTTCAATTCCACTCAGGTACGATTAGAAGCTCGGGGCAGAATCGAAACTGGCTCAGGTTGTTCACGATTTCAATTCCACTCAGGTACGATTAGAAGCCTAAATACGACTTCTCACTCTCAACCCGCACCCATTTCAATTCCACTCAGGTACGATTAGAAGATAACGTCAGCAATGACAACCATAGTGGGGACTTCGATTTCAATTCCACTCAGGTACGATTAGAAGCTGTCAGGGTCTTTAAGATTCTTTTTAATAATACGAATTTCAATTCCACTCAGGTACGATTAGAAGGCATCGAGCTACATTAACGGCGACGTAATTTCCAAATTTCAATTCCACTCAGGTACGATTAGAAGCAGGTCGGTCCCGACGATGCCCAATAGTTTACCCTCATTTCAATTCCACTCAGGTACGATTAGAAGACCAGTAGCAAAAGCAGGGCAATAGCTAGTTGTTTCATATTTCAATTCCACTCAGGTACGATTAGAAGTCGTTTAGAGGGTGTCGCATCTCACGCCATTGAGCTAATTTCAATTCCACTCAGGTACGATTAGAAGTCAGGTTCCGCACCTGTTGCCAGATGCCCGTTGGCTATTTCAATTCCACTCAGGTACGATTAGAAGGGCATCAGCCGGGACGGTATGGCTATACGCAGCGCCATTTCAATTCCACTCAGGTACGATTAGAAGAACGCAAGCCAGGACGACGCCGGACGCCGGTTATGCATTTCAATTCCACTCAGGTACGATTAGAAGTCGACCCCTCATCTGATAACCTGCTGATAGTAGACATTTCAATTCCACTCAGGTACGATTAGAAGTGCCAGCCCCTTGCGCGTGGCAGTGCTGGACTTTAATTTCAATTCCACTCAGGTACGATTAGAAGCCCGGCCGGAAACTCGACGGGCTTGCCAGTCGCTAATTTCAATTCCACTCAGGTACGATTAGAAGCCGTGAAATTATCACGAAAAAAGTGCCTTCAGGCTGTCCAAAGGCACGCTGACAATTAATTTTTTGGCCTAAAAATCGTCGATCGCCATTACTACGAAAAAGTCCGGCGATCGACGACGGTTCAGTATCAGGCTTTTATAGCCAAACGGTGCATTATTGCTTGTCTTTACAGCATGTCAAAGAACAATTCTGGCCAGACCGACGACATTCTCCTTACAAAAAGTTATCCGTCGACTGCCGTTCTACACCCACGATTTCCTTGTCGAGCCACTTCTGATCCCGGTTTTTGAACAGAATCAGGCTATCCTCGTCTTCGCGCATAATCCGCCGGGCTTCATAAAGCAGTTCTTTTAGCTGTACCTCCGTCATTTCACCCTCGAAAACAGAATTCTGTATCCAGTTCAAATACCGCCGACAGAGCTTCAGCATTTTGCCGACCCGCTTCTGCCCCATGTCATACACCAGAATCACGTACATGTTTTTATGGAGTGATTGAGTGGATAAGCGATTGAGTGAAAAGCTGCGCAACAAGTACGCACGCCATCACGCATTCGCTCATTCAAAAAATTAACTTACCACCAGGCCTTGAATGGTTTGTACTCCTCGATCCCCAGCAAATGCTTCTGAAGCTTGTAACACTCCAGCTTAATCAGGTGTCGATAACTCACGCTCCGACCCAGGGCCCGGTGTTTGATCGTTTCTTTCAGCGCTGCGTCGAACTCCTCCAGAAACCGCTTCCGGGCCGCTTCTTTCATGACGCAGCCGCCCACCTCGGCCCGAAAGTCTGACGCCTGGAGCTGCCGCTTGTTCACCATACGGAAAATGAGCCGGTCAACCAGAATTGGTTTGAAAATCTCGGCCATGTCCAGCGCCAGCGAATACCGGCGCGCGCCCGGCTCGTGCAGAAAGCTAATGGTCGGGTTCAGCTGTGTATGATAAATCATGCTCAGACAGGCGGTGTAGCAGAGCATATTGCCAAATGAAATCAGCGCGTTCAACTCGTTTTGGGGTGGGCGTTTGCTGCGACCATCCAGACAGAATGTTTCCCCCACAATGGCATCGAAGCAGCTATAATATGTCTGGCGAATGTTGCCTTCAATACCCATCAGCGTCGGTACGTCCGGGGCGGTCGGTACGCTTGCCAGCAGCTGCTCTACCGTGGTAACGGCCGCTTCCAGGTCTTTCTGCCGATTGTTGTAGTACTTCAACACCCGCAAAATGTTGCAGGCTGCCCCTTCTACAAACGTTCGGGCAATGGCGATCCGCTTTTTGGGCGACAAATAATAGCGGGTTTGCTCGACCTGCATTTTGCCCGCCAGCAGATACTCCCTCGGCATAAACGAACCGGTATAATGCTCGTAATAGTCGAAGAAGTGAACGGCGATGCCTTCCTTGCCCAGAAAGTTATAAAGGGCCGAGTTGGCGTCCAGACTGCCGAAGACATACAGGTCCGACACCTGCTCAACGGGCAGAAAGCGCGGCTGTCCTTCCTGGCCGGCTTCGTCTACCGGCGTAAACTTCAGCGTGTTGTCCTGCCGACTCATGCGGCCAGCGTTGAAGAGGTATTTGGTTTGTTTCATAAAGTTGATGTAGCGAAGAGGCAGAGACGAATACTGTTTTACGCGGCCTTATCCGTTCAAAAAATAATTCCGAAACTGTACCAGTTCGGTTTGTTCAACGTCCAGATATCTGGCAAAAATCCGCTCGCCTACCTGCTCTTTCAAGGCCGATATGCCTACATCGATCAGCCGTAGGCCGTGTTCGGTGAGCAGAATATTATCAAACGCCAGGCCGCCCAGATCAGAAAGCCCGGGCCGACGTCTCGGCTTTAAATCTTGATGAACAAACCCCGCCTGATGTAAGGCCGTCAAATCATCGGCAAACACATCATACCATAATTCCCAACGTTCAATTTCGTAAGCCCGGTAGTCAAACGGACGAATACGCTCCATGACCAGCATTTCGGCCTGTAGTTCTTCACTATAATCGAGTCGGATAAACCTGACCACCAAATCATTAATTGTGTTGGCGAACTTCATCTTTTCGGCTTCTGAACCAATATCGGAGCGCGTATCACTCGTAAAGAGCTTAGCTACTTCGGTTTCCGATACAGCAATGACCGCGTTGTTTGCACCAGCCGACAGTTGACGAGGATATTTCATACTGGGTAGAGAACAGAACGAACAGCTGGGCGGTGGCTATTGCTCCGCTTCGGCTGTCCGATTTTATTGACTGGATTCTTCGACATAGCAGAAATCAAAGTAACTGCACGCCCGGCATTTCGATTTGCTGATCCGACCCGGACACTGCTCACTATCCACGATCCGTTCAATATCTCGAATCCACTCTTCCACTACCGGGATATCCTCGGCTTCGAGCCGGACGGTCTGTGTCTGCCGCGGCTTGGGGTACTCGATCAATCCGGTTGCTCCGTCGATGCCATTTTTACGGAGCAGATAAAGATAAAACTGTACCTGGGCTACGTGCGAATGCTCCAGCTTGTCCGACTTCTTGATCTCATGTACCACTTTGTCATACGGGTCGTAGAAATCGATCTTAGAGCCATCAATCGTGATTTCGCGGTATCGTTCGGCGCGTTGGGGGTAGGCGTGTTCGTGAAGCTGTTTTCCTTCGGTCACCGCTTCGGACGTGTGTTCCATACGGATTTGGTGCGCGTGCAGCCACATCTTCCGGTGGCATAGGTGGTAATAGTTGATAAGAGTTGCGTTGGCGTGAGCCATAGATTCTACAGGAAATGGAAATCAGGTGAACGCTCTATTCGTTGATAACCAACTCCTTTAGTATACTCAAGATTAGTTGCCACCAGCGTATTCTGCTTGTCTTCCAATTTGATTTGATGCTCTTTAGGGCACTCCCACGGATAAGCCTGCACCAAAAGCTGGCTGGCTTCAATGTACTTACCTTCCTTCCTTTTAGCTTCGAATTCAGACCTTAGATTTTCGCACAGAATATCAATCTTTAGATTAGTCTTATCAATAACGTCCTCAACCCAATCTGCCCAATCACCCGCATGAAATGTGCTTTCAAAATTGACGATACGTTCGTGATTAAAACCAATTTGGAAATTTCGCTCTTGTTCTTCGGTATAGCCCTTTTCATAGACTTCATCGCAGGCATCGACCAAATGTTGCTCAGATAGCTCTTGTCCATCCAGTTTCAACAGAACACGCCATGTTTCATCTACGATAGCTTGGTCGTATATCCGTTTAGTATTGCCAATGCTAAGTTCAAAAAGGTATATTTCGGATGGTTTTTTACGCTTGCCAGCTCGGTTGACTCGGCCAAATCGTTGAATTAGCGCGTCAATCGGAGCATTCTCAATAAACGCAACATCATAATCAATATCTAAACTAACCTCTACGGCCTGTGTAGCAATTAATAATCGAGGACGCTCCTTTCTGTCGTCTGCAGTAATACTCTTTTCAATCTCTTTACGGTCTTTGCGATGAAATCCACCGTGCAATAGTTTGGGATTAAATTTATCAAAGGTTTGACTCAGTTTCTGACAAGTACTAACGTTGTTGACAATAATCAGTACAGTTTTCTTTCCTTCCTCTAGTATCTGTGTAATCTGCTCAGTTGAATCAATAACTGTTTTCTTAGGTTGGCAAATCAATTTATGGCGAATACGTTTTAATATATCTGCATCGGCTGGATTACCTGGATTTGGGCGAAGAATTCTCGATGTATCACCATCAAACAGTTCATTGACAATTCGATCAAGTAGAAACTTGGGAATGGTTGCCGACATCAACAGAATTTTAGCGTTGCAAAACCGCTTAAGCCACTTTAGCGTTGCCAGCATCATCCCTGTTAGGTGTGCATCGTACGTATGGAATTCGTCAATGATAAACAGTGCGTTTTGGTAGTCGAATAGACTCATATCCCATCCTTTACCATGTAGCGCATGTTTCAATACCTGATGCAACGTAGCAACTTTGACAGGATAGAATAATTCACGGGAAGCAGACCGTTTATTTCGAGCAATCTCTTCGCTTTGTTGAAAATTGTTCGTTTCATTGATTGCTTCCTCATAGAAAAAATCAAGGGCTTTGCTGTGAAGAGCTGTTACACGTTCTTTCCCATAAACGCCCTTAAGTCTACGTACCATAGCATTGATACTGGCAGTATACGGCAACAAGTAAAACAGTCTGGCATTTTCCGTCTGATTGGCATACACCCAACTTAATGCTGCTTCCGTTTTCCCCGAACCCGTTGGCGCGTGTAAAATAACGTCGCCTATATAACGCTGCATCCGCTCCTGAAATGGTCGAAAAGGTACTCGAACGATTTTGTTTTTGTTGTTTAGGGTAGTGGGGTAAAAATCTGTCAACTCAAGTCGTTTCCATACTGGCAAATCGCTTTCTGTCTTTGCAGAACCGATATGATCAGCAGCCATCAGCAATCCACGCATACGAGCTAGTTGTAACCTATCTGTCGGCTGTGATTGCTGCTTATCATTCATTAGAAGAAATTGAATTTCATCCGAATAGGCGTCTTTAGGAGAAACATTATTTGTTATTGGTGAAACATCGTTGAAAAGCGTACCCCATGCCTTAACGATCTCTTCAGCATTCTTTACCAATTCAGGGTCGTCGGATAGATGACAGGCTAAATCAGCTCCTATCTCGTAAAGAGAAAGTTTCTTGAAACCATCTGAAACGATCCCTTTGTGATGCGTAGCAATGGCAAATAATTCGTCAATAGGAAGATTCAAGAACTGCTCACAAAACCAAAGTGAGATGAGTTCGTGGCGAATACTTACAACCGTTGTTCCCTTTTTCAGATTCGCTTGAAAGCTCTTGTGCAATTTGCCGATGTCATGCCATACAGCACAACGAATAGCTTTTTTTAGCCACTTGTTACGCTCGTCTTCAGTAAAAGGCAACCGGTTAACTAATTCAATGCCCGCTCGAACTACCCGTCGCGTATGTTCCTCAAGCGTCATGCAGAGGGCAAACGTTAGGTCATCACTTTTGGCTTTGTAAACGCTGAAATCCATTTTAAATCATTGCCAGTTGTGTAGATAGAAACTTTTGCCTTCGTTGGTTCTGAACAGATTACCGATTGATATTTCTTGACCAGTACCTGCTGCCAGATTAATGAAAACACGCGGATTGATCGGCTTTCGACCTGCCCCCACTCGCGTGTATTCTTCGTAAGCGTCGGCTAGTTGCACTAGCTGCCCGGCCACCTGCATACCTGGTGTAAATGGTAAAGCGCATCCACTAATTTTTGCCTGCGTAACAGCCTCAACTGCGACAACTCGAACCGATTCAAATCGGATTCGTAGTAAGTCCTGTGAGCGTCCCAATGCAGGTGTTCCAACTGGATAGCGGAAATAATCAATCCAATCTGTGCGATTTAGCCAGAGAGTCAAACAAGGTTGAAGATCTCCCGTCGAGTCAGTTGCCGCTACTACATGAAACTCCCGCTTGTATGCATCCGTCCCTTTGGCGTGTGGCTTTACGTTACGGCCATCAAACTCTAACCGCTGGCGGGTTTCTAAGTCATTAGCTTCTGTTACGTATTGATAATGAAATCCAAACTGTACTTCATCATGTGTTACAATACGTCCCAAACAGCAACCGATCAACCCCAATAGCGACGAGTAAGAAGGTACCGTCATGCAAAGCGCATTTCCTGAAAGGACAAATGGCAAACGTGGGGTTGCTGTCCATCCATCAAATTGAACTTCCAGCACTTCATTCATTGGATGTTGTAGTCAAGTGAGCTTTTATAAAATCCTGAGCAACGCTTACAGGCGAGCCAACAACAATCGTGGAATTGTTTGAGAGAGCTTTAACCTCAGCTTCATTCTGTAGATACCCTTCCCGTATACCAATATAGACGGGTGTTGCCAGTTTGTTTTGGTAATCGTCAATGATCTGTTTCAGAGCGTTTATTTTCAAAGAAGGCATTTCGCCAGAACCCTCAAACAGATTATTAAAGACTGGATTTGCACATTCAAGTCCAGCCAAAATCAACACTTTGGGGCTTACATCTGCACCGAATGCAGCTTGCTTTGCGCCACCCCGTAAAAAAGCCAAGCCACGTAGCAAACCAGCCGCACGCTCTTTGCGTGAATGTTCCGCATTTTGTAGCGTGAAGCGTTTGAATGTTCCTTTTGCACCTAAAGGTTTATAGGTTAACTGATCTGCATATTGCTTAACCGTCTCAGAGGCCAATTCCTGTTTACTACCCAAGTTGTCAAATTGCCCAAGCCGGTAGTATTCGAGATTGAAGAATCCCTCAAGATGAGCCGCATAAAATTGCGTTGAGTACGGCAATGGTGTATTTTCTTTGAGATGCACAAAACCCTCATCAACGTTTAACGTCCGCTTACCACGAATACCCTTTAAGACAGAGCATTTAAACGGCGATGTCCGCTGAACACTTTCCGCTTTAGTTTTTGCAGGTGCTTCATCTTCATCCTCTTCATCACCCGCTCCTGATTTATCATTTCCCCCACTACGCATATAGCCGAATAAATCATCTTCCGGAAAAGCAATTGGATCAAGCTGTGTAGAAATTTTATTAGTGGTTCCTTTTTTTGAAACGCCGATCGCCTGCAATTCGCTGGGTGTCCAGTTATTTTCCTCATTTGAAGTGTTTCGGAGCCATCTTCTCCATGCCTGAGCCGACACGTAAGGCACTTTTTCACGGCGGCCATTCACCATTTCTTCAAATACTTTTGGGACTACTTTGTTGCGGTCTTCGCCTGCGCCTAAACCTGCCCCATTTAAAAAAGCGGCCGTACCATCGATGACCAACGCACCGGTAATGTTGTTAAGAGTTGCCATACTAAACTGTTGTTAAAGAAAGCAATGATTGATGATAGAATTGATTTAAAAGGTACTCAATAGCAAATCGGGTAAACGATGGGTTGTATTTGCCCATATAGTCGTACAAAAGTTTTTCAGGAGGAATCGAGGGGGCAAACGGTTGTTCCAGCTCCTTTTCCAGCTCAGTCATACTTTCACTAACGGAATCTATCCATTGAGCAATTTGAAAGCTTTCCCGACGCATAGGAACCAGCACATGCTGACGAAATTTTTCTTCATCCAATCTTCCTTTATTCCGTCCATCACGATAGTAATGGATGTATTCGTCGACGAATTGTCGGAAGTTTTTAATGTAATAACTCTGCTCAACGCTGGGCTTAGGAAGCAGCTCTGTCGGTTGAAATACTAACCGAGGGGTCGGCTCATTGCGGTAATAGTTTAGATATATCCGCAGAATATCCCGCAGCCCATAAGCGTTTTGGCGATTTTCTGAGTCGAACAATAATGAATAAACTGTTTCAAACTCATATAACCGGCTGCTTTCTCGAATTAATAAGGGTAACGGATTGCCTTCTTGATAACGGGTTCCTAACCAACGACTGCTGTAGCTACGCTTGTCTTCACCCATCAAATGAAAGAACAGATTAATCGACTGACCGATAGGCGAGCTTGCTATATCTGGAACAGGAGGCATTGTTACGTCGTCATCAGCAGACAGCGTTAGATAATAGAAATGCACCATCCGATACATACGACTAATGGTACCGTCTACAGGAATTCTTTCAGGATTATTGAGAACTGAAATATGATGCGCCCAATGCCATTCTTTGCGACTTGCTGCTCCTACCATAGATTCAAAAACCATACTTTTGTACAGGGCATAATCGCTGTTAGGAGCGTCCGATTTTTCTAAAAACTTATATTGAGCTTTACTCCACTCCCCTTTACCCAACAGATGAGCGATGTATTTGGCATATTCTAACTTATCCTCATTTCCGACAAGACGTTGGTATTCTTCATAGAATCGAATAGAAACGCCATCTGAATTTTTGTTGGGGTAAAGCCCATAGAAGTCAATATTCCCCTCAAGGCATTCCAGGAAGTCTGACTGAATTTTTGGATTCTTTAGAATCCCTTCCAGCGTTGGCCGTAGCGAAGGATTTCTGTACAGCTTGAGCAGCTTAACGATTAGTTGGTTTGGGATGCGGTCAATTTCACAACTCGCTCCGGTACCTGAATTGGTAAAACTCCAAAGATTAATAGCAGTAGTTTTATCGGCTTGTTCTTTAAAAGCGACAATATCTAAAATGTCAAGAATGTAATTTCCTTTTGAAAAGTCTTTTACATTATCTACTACCGCGTTAGCAGATACGGTTCCTATTTTATCTTTAATATGGGCGGCATATTTAGCTATCAGTATTCTCGATAATTCATAATTAGATGAGTCAACTAGCAGAATACCACCTTTATAAAGCACCGCAGACAAGGGCAGGAACTGCATAATAGCCAAACAAATAGGGTGAACGGTAAGCGCATATTTGGCTTGTGGTAATGCCTGTGCGTCAGAGCCTAACCCACCCAACAACGGAAACCAACAACGATTGACGGTTTTATCTTTGCCGTTAATCTTGCTGACTGGATAGCCTACCTTACGGAGCGTCTGTTCATAGAAAGCATCAAACGTTGTTTTGAACTTCAAGCCCGACAACTCGCAAGTATATGGACCCTCGCCCTCCACATTTTCTAGAATACCAGAAATGAGTTGGTTGTAGATGGCTTCGCCAAACTCCTTATCGTTGAATAGCGGCCCATTTTTAGAGAAGAGCATCGTATAGCTCTTGAGTCGCTTATTCAAACGTATGAGTGTATGTAAACCATCACTGTACGGATTCCTGAATAGTTTAAGCAATGTATCGGCATCAACTGTACTAATATGTTGATTAGTTAGGGCTTCGATGGTTTGTAGCGCGTTATTGAGCATAGCGCTGCCTGTGTAATCCTTAAATATTGTCATTTCATTGCTAAGTGCTTATTTTGAAATTCATCATAATTCTGTAGTAACAATATCATGGCATCGACAATTAAAAAAACGGAGCGGAAACTGCCACCTAATCACCCCCTTAGCCGTAAGTTTGACACAGCCGAAGAAGGGGCAAAGGCAAAAGCCGATTATGTGATGAATACAGTTTTGAAGGATTTCGACTGGAATGCCTTCATGGCGACGAAACAAAATCAGACACCCCAGAAGTAGGTTTGGTTTCTGTAAGTCCCACACACCCGAATCCTTCCGCGTTATACCGCCCTACACCGGCCAGTACGGCCATTTCCAGCAATTCCTTGGGGCCGTTTAGCTCGAACTGGAAGCCGTAGTAGCCGCGCACTTTGGTTTCTTCTCGCGCACCTTCTTTAATCGTGACTAATCTTGATTTGGGCTGGGCCGCTTGCCGCCCCGGATTGGGCAGCAGTCGGTAGGTGAGCGGAGCCGGTTCCGGTTCGTAATCCGTCAGGTCGCCTGTCGATAGAGCCGCTTGTACGCTGGCATGCTTAGCCAGTAGATTCGACACCAGCAGGGGGCCAAACTGCTCGTCGGCCGGGTGGAGGTACTGATCCATGCCCCGCTCATCTTTTTCCGCAATCACTACCGGCGAAAGCGTCCGTAACCGAACCGTATCGCTTGTTATCTCCACCGGTACGGCCTCTACCCGCTCAATGATAAACTCAGCCCGGTGCCGGGGCGTGGCAATCACACAGCGCTGGTCCTGAAACAGCCCTATGATAAAATCCTGAGCGGCTTTGTCGACGTAGAAGCTAACGATCCACTCGATATGGGGTGAGTTGACCCACATACCGCCCGCGCGTACGTCCAGGCGGGCATTGGGCATGATCAGGTCCGAAAAGGTGAACAGCTTGAATCGTCGGGTACTCGAATACGTATATCCCTGGTTGTGCAGAAAATGCGCATACTGCTCATCGGCTTCGGCCAGTACGGCGTAGATGAACGCACTGAGCCGATATGCGTAATTGAACGGAACCAGGGTTTGCCGGGCAGTAGGGCGGAGAACGAGTCGAAACTGCATGGTGGTGGATAGAAATCACATCGACTGAGTAAACGGTTAACCCGGCACTGAATCAATGATTAGATTTACATGTCTGTAATGTTATGCCTTTGCTGTACCAGTTACAAGCTCATGTTAGTAAGCGGTTCAAAGGTCTTGTAGCATCGGGCAATCTATCTGCACGAAACTATTTTTTTTCCATGCCAATCGTAAAAAATCGTCTTGACCGACTTCAGAAGATCAATGACCGACTCAACCGCTGGGGCGGCCGACCAGTATCCAGGCAGGAGCTGATGCGGCTGTGTGGCGTCTCGGAGCGCACCCTGAAAGAAGATCTGCAATTCATGCGCGAGGAGTACAACGCCCCCATTGTGTACCGGCGCAGCGAGGGCGGCTATTGCTACGAAACGCCTTTCGATATGGCTATTCAGCTGCCGTTCAGCAACGACGAACTGGCTGCGCTCGAAACGGCGGTGGCTACGCTGAATCAGTTTAAGGAACTGGCTATGTTTCGCGATCTGGAAGGCCTGGTCGACAAGCTGGAGAAGGCGGTGCGGTTCCGGTTTTCGGGCTCGGCCGATTACCGGCAGTACCTGCATTTCGAGTCGGTGCCCTACAGTCGGGGAAGTGAGTATGTCGCTCTCTTGTTACAGGCAATCCGGAATAAAACGATGGTGACGTTCAGTCATCAGAAGTTCGACGCCCCGGCGCCGAGTCCCCATCGGGTAGTTCCGTACCTGGTCAAAGAGCACCGGAACCGCTGGTACCTGGTTGGGTATCAGGTCGATTATGGGCTGTTGCGGGTGTTTGGGCTGGATCGGATCGTGGCCGGGAGTCTGGTCGTAACGGAAACCGCACCGGATACGGTTATCCCCAATTTCGATGCCGACGGGTATTTTCGGCACTCGCTGGGGGTAGCGGTATACGAAGACAAGGAGCCGGAAGCGGTGGTGCTGTCGTTCAGTCCGCAGCAGGGGCGTTATTTCCGGGCGCAGCCGTTTTTTCCGTTTACCGAAGACGATGTGTTGTGCGACACCGAGTCTGAGTGTCGCATCCGGCTCCGAATAATTATCAACAAAGAACTGGTGTACGAACTGGCGCGACTGGGTCCGACGGTAAAGGTTCTTTCGCCCCCTCATCTGGTGGTACAGCTAAAAACCTACCTGCAGCAATCACTCCAGCAATACGCCGAATAACCCCTGCGGGGGGGCAGGGGTACGCGGTATACGGCCTGGCATAACTCTCGGCCGTTGCGGGGGTTAATGAAGCATGAAAGAGCGAATCATTACGGAGACCCGGCAGCTGTTCAACCAGTTCGGGGTGAAATCCATCCGGCTGGAGGATATAGCCCAGCAGTTGGGTATCTCTAAAAAGACGGTGTATCAGTATTTCGGCAGCAAGGAAGACCTCGTGAGGCAGATACTGGAGAGCCAGCTGAACGAGAGCCTGCACGAAGCCAACGCCATTCATGATCAGGTGACCAACCCAATGGCGAGCGCGCTGCTGATCTGGGATCGGCTCATTCAGTACAAACAGACCGTAAACCCGAACCTGCTGCGCGACATCCAGCGGCATTACCCGACGATCTGGACCTACTTTCAGTCGTTCCGGACCGAATACATCAATACCATTCTGCTGGCCAACCTGCGGGCGGGGGTCGGGCAGGGGCTGTACCGCACCGACCTGGACGAGACGACCATGGCCTGGCTGTGGCTCGAACAAAGTCAGTGGGATGTGCCCCATGCCGGCGCCGAACTGTCCATCAAGCACCACTTCGTGCGGGGACTGCTGACCCAGACCGGGCTGGCCCTGTACGAACGGCACCGACTGTAAATACAGAAGGCCTGCCGCTCGGCAGGCCTTCTGGTCGATTACTCCATGGCTTTGGCGACTTCCAGCTCCTGGGGTTTTTTCGGGATGACTTTCTTCTTCGTGAACCGGGCCATGATCCGGTCAACGACCAGATACATTGATGGTACCACGAGCAGGGTCAGGATCAGCGACGAGGTCAGCCCCCCGATGATGACCCAGGCCATCCCGTTCTTGGTTTCGGCACCGGCACCACTGGCCAGCGCAATAGGTAGCATACCCAGAATCATGGCCAGGGTTGTCATCAGAATCGGGCGAAGCCGCTCTTTACCCGCTTCGATCAGGGCGTCGATGACGTCGTGCCCTTCGGCCTTCAGCTGGTTGGCAAAGTCAACGATCAGGATGGCGTTCTTGGCCACCAGACCGAGCAGCATAATCATCCCCACAATCGAGAATACCGTCAGGCTTTCCATGGTCAGCGCCAGCGCCAGCAGGGCACCGACCAGCGCCACCGGTATCGAGAAAAGGACCACAAACGGGTAAACAACGCTTTCGTACAGGGCTACCATGATGAAGTATACCAGCAGAATGGCAATCATCAGCGCCAGACCCAGACTACCGAAGGCGTCGGACTGCTGCTGCAGCTGCCCCAGGTACTGGATGCTTACGCCCTCGGGTAGGGTCTGTTGCGCCATTTTGGCCTGAATGTCGGCCCCCACCGTACCCACCGGACGGCCCACTACCTGGGCGTTGATGGTGATGGACGACAGCCGGTCGATGCGCTCCAGGACGCTTTCGCCTACCTGCTCCTGAACGGTGGCAAACTGCGACAGCTCGAAGGTGTTGCCCTGGTTGTTGACAAACGTCAGCCGGCTTACGTCCTGCGCCTGGGTCCGGTCAAACTGGTCGAGGCTGACCAGGATGTCGTACTCGTTCCCGTTCTGCTTGAACTTCGACTGATCGTTACCCCGGAAGGCGTTTTGCAGCGCGATACCAACATCCGATGCGTTGATACCCAGCTGGGCCATTCGCTCGCGGTTCAGGTTGACCGTTACTTCGGGCTTCGGATCTTTCACCGAATATTTCACGTCCTGCGTACCGGGTACCGAGGTGGTGACCTGTTTAACAATTTCAGCTGCCTGGCGGATGTTGGCCAGGTTGGTGCCTTTGACGGCAATCATGATCGGTGCCTGCGAGGCTCCTACAATACCGACCGGACTGACCGTTACTTTAACCCCCGGAATCTGCCCGACTTCCCGCTTCAGCATCTGCCCGAAGGCTTCGGTCGAGAGCGTCCGCTGTTTCTTGTCGACCAGCTTCACGTTGATGTCGGCAAGGTTGCTGTTGGAGGCCGTGGCCAGGCCGTTGCTGCTGTAGCCCACGTTGGTGAACACGTTGGTCACTTCGGGGTGCTTCATGATGATCTGCTCGGCCCGCTGCGCCACGGCGTTGGTCTGGTAGATGGAGGCCGTTGGCGTCAGCTCGACCTGTACGCTCATTTCGGCCTGGTCGCTCTGCGGCATGAACGCACCGCCAATGAAACCGGCCGGGACCAGCGCAATCGAGCCAACCAGCAGCGCAATGACGCCCAGGAAGACGTACCGTTTGTGGCCCAGTACCCACACCAGGATGCGGCCGTAGGCACTGGTGAGCCGGTCGAGGAAGCGCTCGAAGCCCAGGTTGAGGCTACCCCACAGGGACTTGGGGTTCAGCACTTCGATTTTGCCGAAGCGCGACGCCAGCAGGGGCGTCAGGGTGAACGACACCAGCAGACTCATCAGGGTAGAGAACACGACCACCAGCGCAAACTCGCGCAGAATGTTCCCGATCAGGCCACCGGTCATAGCCAGCGGTACGAATACCACCACGTCGACCAGGGTAATGGCCAGCGCCGTAAAGCCGATCTCGCTCCGGCCGTCGAGGGCCGCCTGTCGTTTGTCTTTCCCCATTTCGAGGTGTCGGTTAATATTTTCCAGCACCACAATGGAGTCATCGACCAGGATACCGACCACCAGCGAGAGGGCCATCAGCGTCATCAGGTTCAGCGAGAAGCCCATGATGTACATCAGCGCAAAGGTCGGGATCATGGACGACGGCAGCGCCACCAGGACGAACAGCGCCGAGCGGAAACTGTGCAGGAACAGCAGCATCACCAGCGATACGATCAGCACCGCCAGCCCCATGTCCTCAACAACCGCGTGGGCCGATGCCAGGGTATAAATCGACTGGTCCGATGCGATGTTGAACTTGAGCCCTACTTTGCTGTACTGCTTTTCCAGCTGCGCAATTTTAACCTGCGCCTGCTGGCTCACCGATACGGCGTTGGCGTCTGACTGCTTCTGAATCTGCAAACCGATGGAAGGCCGGGCGTTGATGTGGTTGATGGCCGTCGGTTTGGTCGTAGCGTCAACGACTTCGGCTACGTCTTTCAGCAGCACCTGGCTGCCGTCATTGCGCTGGGCTATGATCAGGTCGCGCAGGCGCTTCACCGTTTGTACCGACGCGTCGAAGCGAATCGAGTACTGCGACTGCCGGGTTTCGAGCTGACCCGCCGGGTAGCTGGCGTTGGCTGCGTTGATGGCCTGGGACACCTGACCGATCGAGAGGCCGTAGCCGCGCAGCTTTTCGGTGTTGACGTTGACCTGGATTTCGCGTTCGTTGCCGCCGATGACGTTGACCTGACCCACCCCGGCCACGTTCGAGAGCTGGGGTTTAATGTCGTTGTCGATCAGGTCGTAAAGGGCCGTCGGCGACATATCGGCCGTAACGCCCATTCGCAGTACGGGAATCTCGTCGGTCGAGAATTTATTCAGGATGGGGCGGTCGGCCTGGTCGGGCAGGAGGTTGATAATCTGCTCGATCTTGCGCTGGGCGTCCTGCTGGGCCAGGGTGGTGTTGACCCCGTTCTTGAGCTGGATAACCACGCTCGACGCGCCTTCCTGCGAGGTTGAAGTCATCCGGTCGAGGCCTTCCAGCGCCGACAGGGCTTCTTCAATCCGCTTGGTTACGTTGGTTTCTACTTCGTCGGCCGAGGCTCCCCGGTAGGTCGTTACCACGCTGATGACGTTGGCTTCGAACTTGGGCAGCAGGTTGTAGGAAAGCTGCTGGTAACTAAGGGCACCGAACAGGATCAGGACCGTAAAAATGGTCGTTACCAGCAGGGGCCGTTTAACCGCTATTTCAGATACAGACATGAGAGCTGTTGGTTATTGGGTGATTTGGACCGGCTTGCCGTCGCTGAGGTTCAGCTGGCCCGTCGTAACTACCTGCTCGCCGGCGTTGAGGCCGCTGAGTACTTCGATGGTGTCGCCAAAGTCGCGACCTACCTGGATGGTGCGCCGAACGGCTTTGTTACCGGCAACGACGTAGACGTAGGGGTTCTTGATACTTTCGACCAGCGCCGACCGCGGAATCTGCAGGGCTTTCTGCGCCGATTTCTGCGAGAAGTCAACATTAACGAACGTACCGGCTTTCAGGCTACCGGCCTGGTCGATGGTAATCTCGACCGGGTAGTTGTGCTCTTCGGTGCCCTGCGGAGCGATGTACGAAATACGACCCCTAAAGGTCCGGCCCGGGAACACATCGGCCGAGACGTTGACGGCCTGTCCTTCGCGCAGCTGATATACGTCGCTTTCGTTGACGGGTACCTGCACTTTCAGCCGGGCTACGTCCAGCACGCGTCCCAATACTTTACCAACCGTGATGTACTCGCCGGGTTCGATGTCTTTCTGGACAATACGACCCCCGATGGGCGATTTCACGTTGGCATCGGCGATCTGTTTTTTGATCTGCTCGGCCTGGTTAACGGCGTTTTCGTAGTTGTATTTGGTTTCGTTCACCTGAATTTCGGTGGTAGCGTTACCGGCCAGCAGGGTGTTATACCGCGTCACGTCTTTCTTCAGCCGGTCAATAGAAAGTTGGGTTGCCTCCAGCGAGAGCTCCTTGAGCCGGTTGTCGAACTGAACCAGGGTGGCACCTTCGCGTACCGACGAACCCAGGTTGAAATTGACTTTGGTGACTTTACCGGCCGTGGTGGCAATGATGTCGGCCTCCTTGTACGGAATCAGGTTGCCCGTTTTAACGAGTTGCTGGCTAACGGTACCTTCGGCAACCGGCGCTACGGTAACCGGAATGGCCACGTTGGTCAGGACCGCAGGCTTTTTCTGCTCGTCGATCTTCTTTTTGTTGGAAGCCAGACGGAAGCCAATCAGACCGGTTATGGCGAGTATGGCTGCGACGACGATGAGCGTTGTCTTTTTCATGATCTATAAATCGGTTGTATTGCTCAGAGTTGGTTGTAAAAGCTTAGGAGACTCCCCTGCGATTGTTCGAGATCGAGCCGGGCCTGGTACAGATTGATCAGCGAGTTGATGTAGTTGGTCCGGGCCTCGCGGTACGAATTGTCGGCGTTGATGAGGTCGGTTAGCAGTTTGGTGCCCTGTTTGTATTGCAGGGTGGTAATGTTGTAGACCTCCTGCGCCAGCTTTACGTTGCGATCGTCGTTCTGCAGGCTCACCTGGGCCCGCTGAATCTGCGACT
This sequence comes from Spirosoma lacussanchae, assembly GCF_005870035.1. Lineage (GTDB taxonomy): Bacteria > Bacteroidota > Bacteroidia > Cytophagales > Spirosomataceae > Spirosoma > Spirosoma lacussanchae. Next base: position 1,378,174 of record NZ_SWJG01000001.1, read on the forward strand.
GGGCGTTGTTGAACTGAAGCCGGTAGGCCGATACGTTCAGTTTCTGTTGCTCTTCCTGGGTCAGTAGGGTGAGCCGTTGCTGCTTCAGCTGCGCGTCCCGCTGAAATCCGTCGAAAATGGGGATGTTCAGCCGTAGTCCGAAGCTGCCGAAGCCAACGAAGTTGCTGAAAATACGATCGAGCGTCTGCGCGCCGAGGTTCACCGTGCCGTAGTTGGCTGTCAGGCTCAGCGTGGGCAGATACCCGGCTTTGATCCGCTGATATTGCAGACTCTGAAGGGCCAGGTTGGTTTCGGCCTGCTGAAACGACACCAGCCGACTAGCGTCGAACTGCCCCTGGTCAATGGTGGGCAACTGCGTCAGCAGGGTCGAGTCCGATAGCACCAGATTCTGCTCCTGCGGCATACCCATCTGGTATTTGAGCCGGTTCAGCGCCAGGTTAAGATCGTTCTCGGCCAGTGTCAGCTGCGATTGGGTGCTGTTGTAGCTAACCTCCGTACGGGTATAATCAACGGGCTGAATCACCCCGTTGTCGCGCTGGAGCTTCAGGATGTTGAGTACCTGCTGGGTCCGTTCCAGGTTGTCGCGAAGCAGCGCGATCTGCTGCTGGGCCACAAACACCTGGTAGTAGTTGCTGGTAATGTTATAAATCACATCTTCCTGCGTCTGTCGGGTATTCAGGGCGGCCAGCTGCTGGTTCGGCTTATTGGCTTTAATACCCAGCAGCAGCGATTTGTCGAACAAAGTCTGGCTGGCCTGCGCCGTCAGGTTGGTCTGGTACTTCTGTCCGATGATGAACACCCGCGGTTCGGGACCGAACACCCCCGCCGGAACGACGCTCTGTTGTAGCTTGACGTTGTTGATGGTTGTTCCTGTCGCACTGACCTGGGGTAGGTATTGCCCCAGCGCCTGCCGCGCCTGCTGATCGGCGGTTTCTACCTGATACTGCGCCAGCCGAACGCTGCCAAAATTCTTTAGTCCGTAGTCGATACAGTCTTTCAGCCGAAAACCGCCCGGGGCGGGGGGCTGGGGTTGCGTCTGAGCCCATCCGGTCAGGGAGGTGCCGAGCGCAAAAACTAAGCAAAGTGCAATTAATCGTTTCATAAATCCAGAAGTTGACGTATCTACTGTAGATATGTCAACTAATTAAGCAAAAAAATTATTTTTCCAGTAGGGTGGCGATCTTCATCACGGTTTTGAGGAACGAATCGCGTTCATCAGCAGTCAGCTGGCTCATCACTTCGTGGTCAATGGTTTCGGTTGTTTTCAGGGCCTGCTCGATCACCATCTTGCCGACGGGCGTCAGGCGGATCATGTTCTTGCGCCGGTCGTCGCTATCTGGTACAACCCGGAGGTAACCGTCTCGTTCTAAGGTCCGTACCGAGCGCTGTATGCCCGATTTGTCCTTCTGGAGAAAGTTGGCGATCTCCTGTTGCGACAGTAGCTCCTCACCGGCAAAGTAGACAACAAACAGGACCGGGAACTGTTCGATCTGGATCGTAAACCCCAATCGTGCCAGTTCGCGGTTGGCCCGGCGTGCCATCAGGTGACCTACATGACTGATCACAAAAATGGCCTGGGTACCCATGCGTTCTGCAAACCTGGTCTGTAGCTCTCGTTCTTTAATCACTGTCATGCCGCAAAAGTAAAGTAGGTTGTTATATCAACCAAATCGCTAGCTAAAAAGTGTCCTATTTTTTAAGATACTATTCGTTGTTAGACGACTGACGTTCAACGGCACCCGAGGAGGGAAGTCGGCCAGGCGTTACAGGGTGTAGGTCTGTCCGTCGAACCAATAAAAGACGGGAACCGGCCTAGCTTCTCGCTTCAGCTGAATACGGGTCCTGGTCAGTACTGATTAACAAGGAGCATTGAGTCCATAAATAGGTGATGGCAAAGGCTTATTTTGCCAGTCCGTTTTCGTTCACTAACCTGGTTAAGTAATATGGGCGGAATCGCTGGAATAATCCGGTTTGATGGACGGCCTGTCGATTTGTCCGACATGGCTGCCATTGAAACCCTGTTGGTGCATAGAGGCACGGTAAAACGTTATTCCCACAAACAAGGTACCTTGTTTGCATTTAACAGCACCCTGACTGTTGATATAAATGCGGGTATGTATGCCGTTGCCGATACTGCTGATTTTTCACAGCCCGGCGCCAACAATTCCCTGGTTGACAACTACCTGCAGCGTGGATTTTCGTCATTCAATCAACTGAACGCCGATTTTGCGATAGCCTTATGGGACGACCGTCGGCAGACGCTTGTCTGTGCCCGAGATTTGCTGGGCGTTAAACCGTTGTATTATGTGCATCGACCCGGTTCGTTTTGCGCATTTGCTACGGAGATCAAGGCGCTGCTCGCCATCGGGGAGGTCATCGTCAAACCGAATCGCCACAAATACAGAGAGTACCTGACCTGGGCAACGGCCTATGTACCGTACCGCGCAGAAACCTTCTACGAAGCCATATACAGCGTTCTGCCCGGCCATTATCTTCAGCTGACCAGTAGCCACAGCCGGGTTGGGGCTTACTGGAAACCAGATCTCAGCCGGGTGAGCGGACTGACAGAAGCCGCTGATTACGCCACCTTATTCCGCGACGATTTTACGCGGGCTATCGACAGCCGAATGGGGAATAAAAGCCGTGTAGGCTCCCAGTTGAGTGGGGGTCTGGATTCATCATCGGTTAGCTGCGTGGCCCAGCAGCTGCTCCTGGTGCAGGATCGTCCTTCTTTACATACGTTTACCATTGATACGGGGCTGGCCTCAACGGACGAATCGACGTATGTGCAGGCCGTTGTCGAAAAATGGAAACCGGTGCACCATACCGTACAGCCCGTACCCGATGTGCTTGCCTCTATCCTGGAAATCAATCGCCTTTTTGATCGGCCAGAGCAGTTTATCCTGCCATCCAGTTTTCATCTCAGTGTTTCGGTAAAAGCCCGCTTGGTCGGTTGTGACAGCATCCTCACGGGCCACGACGGTGACAGTGTCATCACCACGGGATTTGATTATCTGGATCAGTTGATCGATCAGGAGGACTGGGAGGGGGTGCAACAGGCCTGTCGGCAAAGGATCAGCCAGCCCGGCCAGAATCTGACGCATGTCAGTCCTAAGTGGCTCAGTTTGAGCGAACGGGAAAAGTTTGAAACCTATGTTCTGTACACGGTTGGTGCCGAAGTTGTCAGGCGATTCAAACACAGGCCGTTCCTGACGTTTCTGCGTACGCTGGTTGCGCAGCAGCAACGATTCGAGTTGTCTACAGCTTCGATGCTGACCTACTGCATACAGCGTATTCGCGACAAAATAACGCATAGTGCTCTGATTGACAGTGCGTTTACGCCGGTATTTCAGCAGTTGTCGGCCCCGTTGTCAACGTCAGCTACCGAGGGCCTGAGCGCCTGCCTGTCAGCGGAACATCCCGTTCCTCTCATTCGGATCATCAATGCGACAAATGTGCTATGTAATGAGCAATTAGAGCATATAGGCGCCTATTACGGCCACCAGTATGCATGTCCTTTCTTTGACAAACGGGTTGTTGAAGTGGGGCTGGCAACCCCGGCCTGGGTGAACTTCGATCAGGGGCGTGGCCGTGGACTGATTCGTCAGGGTCTGCAAACCGTATTACCCCCGGCCATCAGCAACCGGCTTACGAAGACTAACTTCGTTGAATATGGTAATCTGACTGCACAGCAACTTTATCAGGCCACTCGGGAGCAAATCGCATCACCCAGTCACGAAATCTGGGAAATAATAGACCGATCGGTATTTAACGAGATCGTTACCATCGTATGTAATGGTCGAATACCAATCCAGAAAAAAACGCGTTACAACTGGCTATTGAGCCGAATTATTTACCTCTCTCTCTGGCTGTCTGCACTACCCAAAAGGAGTTGAAGCCGTTGGCAGTATCAGTGATTGGCTGTTTGGCTAGCGGGCGCGCATCAAGGAAAGAAAGACCCGCACCATAGCTGTAAGAAAGCCCCATCGCTTAGGAATGAAAAACGAATGGCTGTCGATGGTGATGACTGTAGATCGAAACATAAAACTACGGGTGTAGTGCCCATAAACGTTCAATTTATCAATCAACGCCACCTTTGTAGAGGCAAAATCGACGAGCAGTGTTCTGAACAGGGCCGGCTGTTCGTTTTCCCACCTTTTTTCACGAATTTCGGTCAGCCTGGCCAGGTTGTACATATCCATCTGCTGTTGAACCTCGGCCATTACCGGAAATTCCCAGATAGCCTGACACCAGTACAGGCCGGTGAAAAAAATACGTTCCAGTTGATGTTGCTCTACTTTTTTCAGCAGCCACTCCCAGTTGAGATCCTGTCGATGAAGCAGAAAATACAGGTCATTTATGTAGCCAATACGTTCCCAGGAATTATTGACTCCGTGGTGAAGAACTAACAGAATGACCTGATTCTCGATGATGAGATCGGGAGTCGAGCGGAAATCGCTTACCTCAAACTCACCGATTTCTCTTAACAGCGAGTTGACCCGCCAGTGTAGATCAATATCGAAGCGGCTGGTGTCGAAGTAGGGTTTGAATAAACTGATCTCGCTCAGCTCGTCCCAGATCACACCGGCCGGATGTTCTAAATAAGGTTTGTGTTTATCGCCGATCCGGTAGCCGTCTGGCGACAGGATGTCGATCACCCGCTGAACGTCTTTTTGGTCGACCAGAATGTCCATATCGCCAATTGGGCGCAGGCCACGTTCGGGATAGCTGTGTTCTGCCAGGTAAATTCCTTTGAATGGGATGTACCCGATTGCCTGTTTGTCGAGCACGGCCGCTATTCGATGATACTCCTGAAGTTTGATCAGGTTATCGGTAGTACGATGCAGACATTCCTGACGCAGGCTTGCCCTAAAAGCATCAGGCACGGACGGAACCTCGTTGAGGGCGTGATACAAAAAAGGGGTGAGCCGGTGGTAGTTAGCCAGGGTAAGAAGCCGGTCCCAGTCTGGTGTGTATCGCTCCAGCAGCGATACTATGGATTCGTTTCGTCTGGTCGATGGATTCCATGAGCAGGCCATGAGCAGAAGAGTGATCTCGGTCGAGTGGCGCGATTTCATGTCAATGTGTAGCGTTCAGGCGATCTACAAACGAATACAAATCGGTAAAGGTAGCGGGGCGGCTCATACGGAAAAGGGGGGTAGTTCGTGCAATGGACACACTTTGCTCGAAGCATTTTTTTAGTTCAAGGCCATGCAGAAGGGCATCGGGTAGCGGAAAATGATGGAGTAATTCGACGGGAACCTGGCTGCTGGGAACGGGAGTCGTTATACTGCCTGGTGTGTTCGGAGGCAGCAGCACCACTACTTGTTTTAACGGTACGGGTTCTTCGTCGAATGGAAACGATTCATGCCACGAGAATTTGTTTACCCCCTCCCGTACGGGTGTCATGGAATCCAGGGGTAAGGCTAGTCCGTCTACGCTGTTTTGCCAGATTTTTACCTGCGAAAAAGCGGGAATCAGCGTATGATCGCCCCCCGGGTCTGGTCGAATACAAACCATATCATCACTGATGACCCCAGCCCCTTTGGCGGCAAAAGCAGCAACGGTGGTGGATTTGCCCGCTCCCGGTTCTCCCAGAAATACAACCCCGTCGTGGCCAATGCGAACAGCGCTGCCGTGTAGCAGGAAGTACCCCTTCTGGAACAGAATGAGGCCTAGTGCTTCGCTGAGCGTAAAGAGAGCGAGTACCTGGTCATCGGCCTGAGCCGAATCTACAATCAGCTCGTTGCCGTGGCGGGCTATAAACGTAATGAGTGGGGGCCAGTCCAGCCAAAGATGATGTTGGTCCGTTTGGGCGAATTGGGCATGCAGGCCCGCCCGCCAGGCTTTCGAGGGTACCATAGGTGGCTTTGTCGGCAGTTGACCGTACCTGATCGTTAGATCGACAAAAGCCGTAGCTGCTCTTTCGGGAAGAGGGGGGAGCCGGAAATCGGACGAGATCGATAGCCCATAGGCTCTGTAAAAATAGGGCATCACGTCCAGGCTAAAATTGGCTCGAACTGCAAGTTGGGTTGCTCACCGAGTATGATTACCGACTGGTAGGTTACCCAGGCGTGGGCAGAAAACCCGTCGGCGGTATTGCTGCGTACGCCAATGTGAACCTGAATATGAGGTTGTTTTTTCAGCAGCCATTTCGCAGCAAGCGCCTGAACCAGACAGGTGAACCCAAGCGGAATGTGCCTGCTGAGGACATTTACCGCCCACACCCGTTTGTTCATAGTGGTCATGGGGATTCCTCGTTTCGAGGTATGGGAAGCTGGGGCCGATCGGGGCGTGATAAACCAGCTTACTGGAAACAGCAGGATCAGTACCTTAACGAGAATCAGTACCGCGAGTACATACATAAACAGTAGTTTCTCGGTCCAGCGCAGCGAGCTGATGGTGGCGTATCTAAGCCGTAGTTTCGATAAGGTTTTCATCAAATAGATTACCTATGAAAAGCAATGGTTCCTGCTGACAGATAAATTCGTCTACGTCAAACTCACTGGTCTTTGATTTTTTGAACAGATAGTATTTGTCGGGTAATAGGGACCAGATAAACCCGCCAGCTCCATTCAATTCATGCTGATTCCTTTTTTGCAATTCAGCACAATCGTATCTGTATCCAGCACCGAAGAGAACTGATCTTGCAATGCGTGTAATAGATAATGGTAAGTGAATGGTAATCACGGGTTTTTTGAACGCCAATACAAGAGGATATATGATTTTCACTAACTAGTTGCCGTTTTTACGCCTGACTGTAGCCCGACACTACCCAGGCCAAAGCGGTTTGCTCTCTCTGCGGGGGACTAATCCAGGTTGAAGCAGGGAAGGCTGGCGCTCAAGGTCACGTTTTTGGATGCCCGGTGGTGGGGAGGAGGCCCATATAAAAATGCTTTGTCCCAAGGGAACAAAAAAAAGTCCTGACTCTTTCGAATCAGGACTTAGCTGGCGGTCCGGACGGGGCTCGAACCCGCGACCCCCTGCGTGACAGGCAGGTATTCTAACCAACTGAACTACCGAACCATTTTCGATGAAGGGGCGACCGTTGTCGTTTTCCTTTATCGTGGCACAAAAGTAGGGGCTTTTGGTGTTATACACAAGAGGGCTCCTAAAAAAACTTGACGGAGTTGATCAGGATGCCGATTTACTGGCTGACTATCAGTTTGGTTTCTGCTAAAAATTTTTTTCTGTTGCCAGCTCCTCTTCACAGTTTGTTAACCGGCAAAGGTTGCAAAGACCAGTTGCAGGTAGTACATTTATCCTAATAACCCAAATGGCCATGCTCACGTCAGAATCGTACGTCGAATTAGTGAACCGGGGATACAGCCGGTCTCAGCAGGACGGAAGCCGGCCTTATCCCGTTGCCTGTTATGAAGTTTTTCTGCTCAGTCAGGCGCAGCAACGGGCAAAAAACAAAGAAGCGGCTCTGTTCAGGCAGCTGGCCGACATCTTTGACTGGGACCTGCCCCGCCGGAAACGCAACGCTTACCTGCGGAAACTACAGAACGGTCATACCCTCGTGCTGACTGATTTGTCCAAAACAATTCTGTGGACGAGTCAGAATTTTCTGGCCATGACCGGCTACGCTCATACCGAAGCCCTCGGCCGGACTCCCAAAATGCTTCAGGGACCGGATACCGACGTGCATACCCTGCAGCAGGTGCGCGATTCGCTCGACCGGGCCGACTCGGTAGAAGCTGATCTGCTCAATTACCGGAAGAACGGAGAACCGTATATCTGCCGGGTGCATATTGACCCTCTCTACAATAATCAGAACGAGCTGACGCACTTTCTGGCGGTAGAGAGCGAAGTAGCGGCCTAGCCCGGCAACGACAGAGCGCACCCATACCGTCAGTCAGGCAAGCGGTAGGTAAATCGATATATGAAACAGCCCGGTCCTTTTGCTATAGACAGCGAAGGGCCGGGCTGTTTCGTTGAAGGGCGTGCATCTAATCCGAGTCGTCGAGTTCGTTGGCGTCGTCGGGCGTCATTTTCTCGGCGTCGTTGGCCTGTAGGGCCTGCTGAGTTTCCGGGCGCGTGGCCGATGAACTGATGTCGGTATCGCCGGGATTTTGCGGGTTAGGGCGGTCCAGGTCGGTCTCGCTGACCTGCGCCGGGGCGTCGGCTCGTTCTTTCATAGCGTTTCGTGGTTTTGGTTTACTGGCAGAACGGCCTCCCTGCCGAAATGTTTACCGCTCAGGCAGGTTTCGGTTTTTTCAAAACTATTGGCCGATTATTTGCAGTTATTACTGTACATACTGCTGCTATGAAACGTTTTTTGATTGTCTTTCGCTGGTCTTTACTTGTCCTTTTGTTGCTGGTAGTTGGCACCTTATCAGTTGCCTGGTTTGTTGATTTCCGGCAGTCTGATGAGGAACTGGCCGCCGAATTTCAGGAACAGCGCATTCGTCCAACGGTACACCGGTACCAGATCGATACCCCCGATGGCGTACCCCGAACCATTCGGTTTATGGAAACACCCGCCCGGGCCGACCGGTCAGACACCGTTGCAAAACCGGTGGTTCTGTTTGTACATGGCGCCCCAAGTTCGTTGTCATTTTTCAACGCTTTCTTTAAAGACACCCTGCTGCTCAACCGCGCTCAGCTGGTAGCGGTCGACCGGCCGGGCTATGGCTATTCTGACTTTGGCCGGGTCGAAACGTCGGTAGTGCGGCAGGCTGAATTGCTGCAACCGCTCATCGATCGATACCGCAATGCCTCGTATCTGATGATTGTGGGCTCGTCGTACGGCGGGTCGGTATCGGCGCGGCTGGCGATGAACAACCCCGGCCTGGTCGATCATGTGGTGTTCGTATCATCGGCGCTGGGGCCCGGGCTGGAGCGAACCTACCCAATCAGCTACCTGGCCGATAGTCCGCTCATTCGCTGGTGCGTACCGACGCTGCTGCGGCTGGCCAACGATGAAAAGCTGGCTCACCAGCGCGCGCTCGAAGCCATCCTGCCCGACTGGTCCCGAATCCGGGCCAGCATCACGATGCTGCACGGTCAGCGCGACGAACTGGTTTATCCGACAAACGTAGATTTTGCGCAGAAGAAGCTGGTTAACGCCCGGGTCAAGCAGTTCCTGCTGCCCGAGAACCGGCACGATATCGTGTTCAACAAGCGCGAATACATGACCGAAATCCTGCTCGACATCCTGACCCGGCGCGATGTGAAAGAAGCCGTTAAGGCCAAATCGATGGTGGGGAAAGCCGGGGATGTCCCTAAGCCAAAAACCGCGGGTGAAGCCGGGATGCTGACCACCCTGGCTCCGGTAGCCTCACAGCACTAGAGCTGGCATCCAGAATACGCCGTCGCCCAGCCAGCGGTACCGCTCGTTGCGTAGAAAATAAGCCGGATACCGCTGGATGCCGTACAGCACCACGCTCATCAGCGCCAGAATCAGCGCCGACCGCTGGGCAAACCGGTCGTCGGTCGAGAAACACACCACGAACCCGGTCACAACAATACCAAAGGTCAGCCAGCGCAGCAGGGTATCGCAGCGGGCCGCGCCCAGCACGGTAACCAGCGATGATTCGGGCCGGGCCGTGCCTTCGCGCTGTTCCATCACATCGAACAGCAGCAGATTCTGCAGAGCGATACCCAGAAACATACCAAACTCGGCCAGTTCGATACCGCGAACGGTGGGCCGCTGCGCCCAGACGCTGCCCCAGATGCCGACGGAGTACAGCACCGCAATCATTGGCTCTTTCAGATACAGGGCCGGGTGCCCCGCTGGAAGCCGGTACACCGCCAGCACATAAGCCGCACACACGCCCCCCAGCACTATTCCAAACTTGACTACCGGAGCGGGCAGAAAGAACGTCAGGATCAGGGCCAGCCCCGCCGACCCCGCCACCACGCGCCAGAGCAGCGGGGCGTACTGCTGATGAAAGCGGTGCCGGGGCGTTGTGGGTTGCGTGGGCTTCTGGATGTCGAGCAGCCGGTCTGTTGCATAGATGATAAACACCACCAGCGCCAGCACGATCGGTGTGGCCCAGTGAACGGGATCGACATCGGAAAGGCGGGCGGCCATTCGGTTCGACAGGACGGCCCCCATCACGACGGGGAAACTCAGGTAATAGGCGTTGCGGATAGGTGTAATCAAAACAGGCAGTAGTCAGTAGCCAGTAAACAGATTTCAGGCGGTCAGGTTTTCAGATGACGACAGGGGTGCGGGAGCGGCCAGCCAGGGTGTTGTACGGTTTGTTACCTCAACGGCCTGACCCACGCTTAGTTGCGCCGATGAGCGAGGCCCGTCAGTCGCTGCGAGTACATTCTGACCGAACAGAATTTTATGTTTCCACTGGCGGAAGGTGCTCAGGGTCCGGAGGGGTTCTTTGCCGGTTTCGCCGGTAGCGGGGTCGATGGTGGTCAGCACGCAGCGGGCGCAGGGCTTCACGCCGTAGAAGTCCAGTTCACCAACCCGGAACTGGCTCCAGCTGTCTTCGTCGTACGGCCCGCTACCGCTTACCACGATGTTGGGGCGAAACCGCTGCATAGTTACCGGCTCCGGCAGCCGCCGGTTCAGCTCGTCGAGGGAAGCCTGCCCGATGAGCAGATACGGGTAACCGTCGGCAAAGCTAACGGCGGGCAGCTGACCGGCTTCATCGGGGCGGGCGTAGCCGGGTTCCACAGACCGGTGGGTAGTGTCGGGCATGTAGACCAGCCGACACGGTTTGCCCAGCGCGTTGGTGAACCAGCGGTCGGCTTCGTCGCTGACGGCCAGGGCGGGCACATCCTCGCTGTCCCAGATCGTTACTGGCAGCGGAACCAGGGTGTCGGGCAAGGGCGTAAGCGGTAGTTCGAGCACCTGGTCGGGGCGCTGGCGGTGCCAGATCAGCAGCTGGTCGTTGCGGAGCGCGACGTCGATCAGCGCCATGTGGTGGTTCGATCGCTGGGTGATGAACAGACCGTGGGTATCGACCAGCATGAACCGCCGGTCGTACTGAAAGCCTCTGGGCGTAACGATCGCTTCCTGAACGGCGATGCCGCCAAGCGATTTGATGGGGTACAGATACAGCGCTGAAATCGTTGGCATAGAAGGCGGTAGTTAGTCGATACGCAATCGGGACGCCAGCACGAACCGATCCATGACGGCTGGCTAGACGTGTAGCCTTGGCAGGGGGCTGATGGTCTGGTCGGCAAAAGCACCTGCTTCGTACTTGAACTGGGCAGCCATGGCAATCATGGCCGCATTGTCGGTACAGTACTCGAAGCGCGGAATATAAACCGTCCAGCCCTGCTCATCGCCCAGCTGCGTCAGCGCCGACCGAAGGCCGCTATTGGCCGATACGCCCCCGGCAATGGCGATGTGCCGAATGCCCGTTTCGCGAACCGCCCGTTTCAGCTTGGTCAGCAGCATCTGGATCAGCGTATGCTGAATACTGGCGCAAATATCGGGGAGGTTTTGCTGAATAAAATCAGGATTTGTCTTCGTATTGTCGCGCAGAAAATACAGAATGGCCGTTTTGATGCCGCTGAACGAATAGTCGAGCCCCGGCATTTCGCCGAGCGGAAACCGGAACGCCAGCGGGTTACCGGCTTTGGCATAGCGATCGATAAGCGGCCCGCCGGGATAGGGCAGGCCTAACAACTTGGCCGACTTGTCGAAGGCTTCGCCCACCGCATCGTCCTGCGTTTGGCCAATTACGGTCATGCTGAGCGGCCCGTCGATGCGCACCAGCTGGGTATGTCCCCCGCTAACGGTCAGGCACAGAAAGGGAAACGGCGGCCGGGGTTCTTCGATAAAATGAGCCAGCACATGCGCCTGCATGTGGTTGACGTCAATCAGCGGAATGTTGAGACCCAGTGCCAGGGCCTTGGCAAAGGAAGCCCCGACCAGTAGCGACCCCAGCAAACCCGGCCCCCGGGTAAACGCTACCGCCGACAGGTCAGTTTTCGCTATATTTGCGTCGAGCAAGGCCCGTTCTACTACCGGCATAATGTGCTGCTGATGCGCCCGCGAGGCCAGTTCAGGCACCACACCCCCATATTGCTCGTGAATTAACTGCGTCGCAATAATGTTTGAGAGAAGATGACCGTTGGATAGGACAGCCGCCGATGTTTCATCGCAGGACGATTCAATTGCCAGTATATTCACCGTAAAAACAAAAGGATAATGTTTTCTGTAGCTTGTATAAGGAAAGTCGCGGCTAAACCGTTCCCTCAAAAAGACGTCTAACGCATAGCTTTTCCCGCATACACTACCCGATCAGGCATTTCCGGACCGAATGCGTCAGTTTCTCGTCATATTTCTCAAGACACTTCTCTATCTGTTCCTGACGGCGATAGGGTTGCTGGTTGGCGTTATACTGGGGCTTCAGATTCCGGCCGTGCAAACCCGGCTGGCGCAGGAGGGCGCCACCTACCTGTCCGACAAACTTAAGTTTCCCGTTACCGTCGGGGGCGTATCGGTCAAGTGGTTCGACTCCATCACCCTCGAAGATGTCAGCATCCGCGATCTGCAGAACCGGCCCATGATCCGGGTAGGGCGGCTGGATGCCAACTACAACCTCCGTAACCTGATCGACTCGTCGGCGCATAACCTGCATCTGGACGAGGTGGTGCTCTACCGCCCCAATGTGCAGATGATCAAGAACCCGGCCAACGGCGATACCAATCTGGACGATTTCATCGCGCGCATCGAAGAGCTGACGTCCGACCCCACTAAACCCAGCATCCCAAACCAGAACGTGCCGTTCACGGTGGCCCGGGTCACCCTGGCCGATGGGTCCTATACGCTCTACGACCCGCGCGAGCCGCTGCTCAACAATCCGAACCGCTTCGATTACGATCACTTCACGATTCAGCACATCAACGCCGATGTCAGCAATCTGCTCATTCTGGGCGATACCGTGGCGCTCGATATCAAGGGCCTGTCGGGCGTCGATCGTGACTCGCGGCTGAAGATCCGGCAGCTGGATACCAAACTTCTGTACTGCAACACCAAGCTGGAACTGGCGCAGCTGTACGCGCACATTGGTAATTCGATTATCCGCAACGAACTGGTTTTTCAGTACAAAAAACCGTCGGCATTCGGGCATTTCAACAGCCAGGTGACCATGCGCGCTAATTTCCGCAACAGCCAGGTGCGGTCTAAAGACCTGGGCTTTTTCTCCGATTACCTGCGCGGCCTGGAGGAAACCTGGCTGCTTTCGGGTCAGTTTAAAGGGACCGTGGAGGATTTCCGCCTGAGCCGGACCGACCTGCGGTTTGGCGCGGGGGGCCGGAGCCGGCTGGCGGGCGATCTGGCCTGGAAAGGACTGCCCGATATTGACCGGACCACGGTGGCCTTTGCCTTTACGCCCTCGGTGGTGAACATGGCCGACATCCGACAGTATTACCCCGACCCGGCTTTTAACCAGACTGTACAGAAGCTCGGAACCGTAGCCTTCAACGCCACCTTTGCGGGGGCCTTCGATGACTTTAAAACCAAAGGGGATTTCCGCACGGCGCTGGGCCAGGTGACGGGCGATCTGGCGCTGAAGCTCGGCAACCAGGCCGACCCGACTACCTACGTCGCCAATCTGAAAGCAACTGCGCTGAACCTCGGTCAGCTCATCGACCAGCCTGAGCAGTTCGGCCTGCTCGACGGCGAAGGGCGCATCATAGGGCGTGGTACCGACCTGGCCCGGGCCAGCGTCGATGTCGATGCCCGGCTGGCCCGTTTCGGCTGGCAGCGCTACGAGTACCGGAATCTGACCCTGCGCGGCAATCTGCAAAAGGCATTTTTTCACGGGCAGCTGGGACTGAATGATCCTAACGCAGTACTGGCCGTGGATGGCGAGTTTGACATGCAGGGCGCTCGCAATCGGTTCGATCTGCACGGCACCGTGAAGAAGGCTGACCTGCGGGCACTGGGCTATCTGAGCGACTCCCTGGTGGTACAGGCCGATCTGGATGTGCAGCTGACGGGAAATAAGCTCGATGATCTGGTCGGGAGCATCGCCCTGCAGAACGCTGAACTGAGCCTGAACCGGCGCAACCTGAGCGTAGGTACGCTGACGTTGCAATCGACGGTTGAGCGGACTAGCGCACCAGCCGCGCTGCCCGGTCGCGATTCGGTCAGCAACCAGCGCTATTTCGACCTGGACTCGGAGTTTCTGACGGCCCGGCTGCAGGGGGCGTTCCAGCTTCAGCACACATTCGACGATCTGACCCGGCTGGCACGCGAATACCAGCTCTATTTTGAGGGCGATGCTGCCGGGATGAAAACCTACTACGAGCAGAAGCGACTGCGCGCCCGCCGGTCGGGTCAGGCTGCTGCGTCGCGCTACGGCGTCGATTTTCAGTTTACGGCCAAAGACACCCGGCCGCTGCTGACGTTTCTGGCGCCAACCTACCATGTTGCGTCGGCTTCGCGGCTCGAAGGTCGGTTTACGGTCGACAGCCTGTCGTTTCTGACAGCTACGCTCAAAACGGATTCTATGCGGCTCGGCTCGCTGGCGTTTGGCCGGAGCGAACTCGACCTGACCAGCTCCAAATACACCTACGATCAGGCCGTGCTGGCCTCGGCGGTCCTGAGTTCAGACCGGCAGACGTTTAGCTCGCTGCTGCCCACCCAGCAGCTGCAGGCCGAAGCCTCGTGGGACGTCGATCATATCGAGTTCACGAGCAGTATCGAGCAGGTCGGCAGTACCAACCGGGCTAACCTGAACGGCGAGCTGCGGTTCAAAGGCGATGCCATCGACCTGACCTTCCGCCCGTCGCGACTGCGCGTACTCAACGGCGACTGGGTACTGAATCCGGCCAGCCTGATCCGGAAGGTGGGCGATGAATACACCCTCCGCAACGTGTCGGTGCAGAATCAGGATCAGCTTATCCGCGTATCGGGTCAGATTTCGCCCGACACCACCCAGCATCTCGACATGGTGGCTCAGAACTTCCGGCTGGCGTCGCTCAATCCGGTCCTGCTTACCAGCCTTGGCGGGATTCTCAACGGTAGCCTGTCGCTGCGTGACATCTACGAAACTCCCATTGTTGAGAGCGAGCTGGCTGTCAATGCCCTCTCGTACGATAACGCCCTGATTGGCGACGTACATGGGCGGCTGGCCTGGGATCAGTCGGCCCAGCGGCTCAACGTCAACGCCGACGTTAACCGCAACGGAGCCAGTGTGCTGACCCTGACGGGGAACTACACGCCCCAGCAGAAAGCCAGTCCGCTGGCCCTCAGCGCCAGTGTGAACGAGGCCGACCTGCACGTACTGGAAGCGTTTACGACCGGTCTCTTCTCCAACCTGGGCGGTACGGCCAGTGGTAAAATTGCCGTTACGGGTCAGCCATCGGCACCCGTTTTCAAGGGAGAGCTGGCCGTAAAAGGGGGCCGGGGGCGCTTCGACTACCTTAAAACTGACTTTACCTTCGACGATGTCATCTATTTCGGGGAGAACGAGATTATTACCCGCCGACTGACCCTGCGCGACACCGACGGCAATACCGCTCAGCTGCGAGGTGGGGTGTATCACGACGGATTTCGGTATTTTACCCTGGGATTCGATGCCGATTTCAAGAACTTTAAAATTCTGAATACGACGGCCAAAGACAACGACCTGTTCTACGGCCAGGCCATTGTGACGGGCAAGGCCGAACTCTACGGACCGCTCAATAATCTCACCATCCGGGCCAACGCGACCAGTAATAAAGGCACGCGCATTTTTATTCCGCTCGACGGGGCTACATCGGTCGCGTCAGATGATCGGATTCGGTTCGTGAACCGGAGCGCGCTGACGGCTGGTCAGCCTGCCAGACCCACCGACGCCACACCAGCTTCGGGCGACGTTGACCTGTCGCGGATTCAGATGGACTTTAACTTCGACATTACACCCGACGCGTATTGCGAAATTCAGCTGGACCGGCAAACGGGCGACATCATCAAAGCCTACGGCCAGGGTCGGCTTGGCATGAAAGTCGATACCGAAGGCGACTTCACCATGACGGGCAGCTACGAGATCCAGAAAGGTGATTATACGTTCACCTTCCAGAATGTGATCAACAAACGATTCCAGATACAGCCCAACAGCCGGATCACCTGGACGGGCGATCCCTACGGCGCCCTGCTCGACGTAACGGCGGCTTATACCCAGTATACCTCGCTGGCTCCGCTGCTGGCAGTAAACGGCACTACAAACCGAACCGCCGATCAGTCGCGCCGGTACCCGGTCGATCTGCTCATCAAACTGAACGGCGAGCTGGGGGCCCCCGCCATCAGCTACGACCTCGACGTGAAGGAATACCCGGCGTCGTCGGATTTCCGGCAGGCGGTGACCAGCTTCGAGTCGCGGTTGCAGAGCAACGAGCAGGAACTGACCCGGCAGGTCAGCAGTGTTCTCCTGTTCAACCAGCTGTTGCCCGAAGGTACGAGCCTCTTCGATCAGAATCAGGTCAACTCAGGCGTGGCCAACAGCGTGAGCGAGCTGCTCTCTAACCAGATCAGCCGACTGGCCTCCAACCTGGACGAAAACCTGGATGTGGGGGTATCGTTTGGCGGGTTCACGGGCTTCGGTACGCAGCAGAACGAAAACCTGCTCAACAATCTGCAACTCCGGTTCTCGTATCGGCTCCTGAACGACCGGCTCCGGATCAGCCGCGACGGTGGGTTTACGTATGGCCAGAGCCAGTACAACGCGGCCAGCCTGCTCGGTGAGTGGACACTCGAGTACTTCATTACGTCTGATGGCCGATTGCGCGCCAAGATGTATAACCGCAATCAGCAGAGCATACTGGGGCAGGGGAGTATCAACAGCACCATTACCACGGGTGGTGGACTGAGCGTACTCTATACCCGCTCGTTCAACCGGCTCTTCAACGTCCGGCGGCCAACGCCCGGCATACAGTCGATCCCGCCCGCCCCCAGCGAGCCGTCCCCCACGGCGCCCAGCTCCATCACCACCTTCACAAGCCGGGGCGCTTTCTAGCCGGCCGGAAACTTATTCGCCCAGCCAGGCTCTGAACTCACCGGCTTTGTCGCGACTGATAAAAATTGCTTCGTCGACAGGAAGTTTGAGGTCCAGTTTCAGCCGACCGTTGAAGTGGATATGCACCCGCTGGATAACCTGCGCATGCAGGATAAACTGCCGGTTCGCTCGGAAAAATAAGTTCGGGTTGAGTCGGCTTTCGAGTTCATCGAGGGTGTAATCCATGAGCAGCGCGCGCTGATCCCAGGTGTGTACGAACGTGAGCCGCTCGCGGGTCGAAAAATAAGCCATCTCGGCCACATCGACCGGCAGCAGCCGCGATCCCTGTTTAAGCAAAAACCGGTCGCGGTAATCGGGCTGGGCAGTCGGTTCGGGGCGCAGGCTAGCGATCAGCTCACGCAGGTCGGTGCTGGCGCGAGCCGCCCCGAAGAGCCGCTGCATGTCGCGGAATTTCTCCAGGCTCCGGCGCAGGGCTGTTTCGTCAATGGGTTTCAGCAGGTAATCGACGCTATGCACCTGGAAAGCCCGGAGGGCGAAGGCATCGTAAGCCGTCGTAAAAATGACCGGACATCGTACCTCGACCTGGTCGAAAATCTCGAAGCTTTGCCCGTCAACCAGCTCAATGTCGGCCAGTAACAGATCGGGCTGCGGGTGCGTCTGAAACCACTGGGTCGCGCCGACCACGCTGTCGAGTACGGCAAGCACGCTGATGGCGGCATCGAAGTCCTGAATCATGGTCCGGAGCTGCCGGGCGGCCAGTGGCTCATCTTCAATAATCAGTACGTTCATAGGCTGGTCAGGGGGTCTGGACAGGCTTCATAAGGGGGACTTTTACGGCGAAGGTGGCTGCGTTTTCGTGAATTTCCACGTCGGGCTGGTTGAGCAGCCGGTACTTCTGACTGATGGTCAGCAACCCTTTTTTGTCCGACGCCACATCGGAACGGGGCCGGCGCTGCAGGTTATTTTCGACGACCAGAAACGCTTCGTCCTGATCGTAAATCCGGATCGTGAGGGGCTGGGTTGCGCTGACGACATTGTGCTTCACGGTATTCTCGACCAGGAGCTGCAGGGTCAGCGGGGGCAGTCGGTAGTGGCGATAGGCCGGATTGATGGCAACGTGGAGCTGCAGGCCATCTTCGAAGCGGGTCTTGAGCAGGTTGATGTAAGCATGCGTAAAGGCCAGCTCACTCTCCAGCGAAACCAGGAGCTGGTCGTTGCTTTGCAGCAGATAACGGTACACCTGCGCCAGATCACCGATGAACTGCATCGCTTTCGGATTTTCGTTGGCCTTCACCAGCGCCTGCAGGGTGTTCAGGCTGTTGAACAGGAAATGCGGCTGCACCTGGCTGCGGAGCGAGCTGAGCTGCATTTCGAGCTGCGCGCGCTGTAGCTCTTCGGCCTCCCGCTTGGTACGAAGCCACTGCCTGAAAAAGTAGCGCGATTCATAGATCGATACAATAATTGCCAGATTGAACAGGCCGATGCCGAGCATGAACGGAATATCGCCGGTATCCCAGTCCGGTTGGTTCGCGAAGACCCAGTAGCGGGCCAGCATAATGCGGGCGCCGACCAGCAGGGCTGTTACGGGCAAGCCGACCAGGCCCAGCCAGATCAGCCGTTGCCGGGTGCGCTCCAGGCCCGCGTATCGGCGCTGGGCCTGTATAACCAGCCACCGAACCGTAAACCAGGTCATGTACAGCGTTACGATCCCGTACGGCACAAACCGCCAGGGACTCACGGTAGCGTGTACCAGCGTAGAGAGATTAAAGAATACGGTGGCTACCGCCCAGAGAATGAGCGGTCCGGCCAGTCGCAGGGTCTTATCGTTTAGTCCGTTCATGGTTCGTTTTATAACCTCAGCTCAACCCACAGCCCAAACCCGACGTGCCAGAGCGCATAATGCCCCAGCCGGATCATGAGCCCGGCCAGAAATCCATACTTTCTGAAAAAATAGGCCTGCAACAGATTCATCAGATACCCACTGGCAAAACTATACGCGATCAGGGCCGGTGAGTCGGTGATGAGCTGCTCCAGCGGTTCAACCAATGACGAGAGGCCCGCCAGTAGCCAGAACAGGCCCGTATGCCGGGGATTGGTAAGCGCGTACCGGCCAACCAGCCACATCAGAACCGGAATGGGCAGGAGCCGGTACAGAACGTCGACATACAGCGCGCCCGAGCCGTACAGCAGTATCGAATAGGGAAATGGTTGCATGAAGAACAGGAGTGCGGTAACCGGTTCGGGATGGATGACCCCCACAAAAACCAGTACATCGGCCAGTGCGAAGAGAAACCCGATGGCCAGAGGTCGACCCAGGCGCTGCCAGTTGGTGACGCGCGGATCGAGCAGGTCGGCGAAGCCCGTGCGGGGCGCCAGCCAGACGCCCACCGTGCCGAGGGCTACCAGCCCGACGCTATCCCAGCCAAACTGCCGGAGGTTCGCTACGCCCTGGCTATCGAGGTAGCGGCCCAGCCCGACCGTAATCAGGCAGAAGCCAATCAAACCGGCGTAGATCTGAAGCGATGAGCGGGATGCTGTCATTTCATGAGTCGGTCCATAAGCCGTTTGTCGGAGCCGTTGCCGTTGTTTTTATACAAGACAAATACGCCCCGATTGTGGGGAAAGTAAAGCAGGTTGGCTTCGATACCCACCGAGCCGCCGTTATGGCCGTAGGCCAGTCCCAGTCCGGTTTTCCAGTGTTCTACGCCCAGCCCATACTCGCAGTCGCCGTTGGGACAGCTGGGGAGCCGGGTGTGATTGAGCATCTCCGTCAGCCAGGCGTCGCTGAGCAGTTTACCACCAAAAAGCGCTTCGGCAAACGTAGCCAGGTCGGCCGCTGTCGAGATGATCCCGCCGTCGGCTTCGCCATCGCTGTCGGCCCGATCCCAGTGGCTGACATCGAACAGGCGTCCATCGCCGTAGAGGTCGGCATAGCCACGCACCAGCTGGCTATCGTCCCGCACCTCAATATAGGTGTCGTTGAGCGCGAGTGGTTTGAAAATCCAGTCGTTTAGTACGCTTTGGAGGGGTTTGCCGGTTTGCTGCTCCAACAGTTTTCCCAGCAGCCAGTAGTTGGCATTGCTGTAGCGCCAGCCGGTTCCTGGCGTGAAGTGCAGCGGTTTCCCGTATACATAGGTGTCCAGTAACTGATCGGTGGTCAGGCTGAACCGTTCCGGCGCGTTATCGACGATGCGGAGCTGATACCGGATGCTTTCGTTGGGTGGATCGGTGAGGCCACTCGTATGCGACAGCAGGTGCCGCAGGGTGATCTGGTCGGCCTGCGGAATACGACCAGCGGTATGCGGCAGCAGGGTCGCCAGCCGGTCGTCGAGCCGGAGTTTGCCCTGCTCCGCCAGTTTCAGAACCGCTACGGCTACAAACATCTTGGTGATACTCCCAACCCGGAACTGGCCACAAGGCTGTATGTCGGTCTGGTGTTCCAGATTGGCTTTGCCGACGGCACCGATCCAGCGTGGTTCGCCCGGTTTTTGAATGAGCAGGATGCTACCCGGCGCAACCGACTGCTGCCGGTACTGCTGTAGTTCGGTCAGGTAAGTCTGGTGGCGCGGATGCCGGGCGTAGGCCGACAGGCCGCAGGGAAGAGGGGTGGGTTGTGGAACGGCCAGGGGCTCGCAGCCCATGAGCAGGCCCAGCAGAGCAGGCCAGTAAGCAGATAAGTTCATGATCGGGATGAGGATGGGTTACGGATTGACCGGAAATCGGGTGCCTATGTGCAGGGCTGAGTGGGGCAGCACCGGAATGCCCCGGTTGCTGAAGGGCGTTTCGACGAAGGCTTCGTAGCGGGTAAATAGGGTGACCGGCATCGTTGTCTGCCGCCCGAACTGGTAGCCGACCCCCGCGCTGACCGAAGGCATGGCGCGCAGCATCCAGCGGGACGCCGGCCTGAAATCCCCGGTTTCGGTTCGTTCGTATCGACGGAGCTGCTGCGATAGTCCCAGCGCGCCCAGGCCAACAAAACCTTCGGCAAAGAAGCCACCTATGAATTTGCGGTACCCTAGTTCGGTATTCAGGTACAGGCCGCTTTGCAGGCCCCGATGGTGGTAAAAGCCGACATTCAGCGTCTGAATTAGCTGCGAACCCGGCCGGTTGCGGTAATAAAACTCTGTGCCAATGCGAACGCCAAGGTTAGGTCGGCGCAAAAAACCTTTAAAAGTGGGCAGGCTAACCGACTCGGAGAAGAGCGAGATCGTCAGAGGGCGGGCTGGTGGACGGATGGGATCGTTCTGGGCGAGGGCGATCTGAGCGGAGAGCATTGCCAGGGCCAGAGTGTGTCTGATAGTCATTGTCTTTGTTGGTTACGGAGCAAAATTAAACCCCGGCTTACCGAAGCAGACCGGGGTAGGTATGAAGGGCTCGTAAAGCGTACTGAGTCGTCTGAAAGAGCGCCCGAGCCGTAGGGGCTGACCAACAACTTAGTTCAGACTGACCGACCGAACGGGCTTTTCGGCTTTAGGCGTAATCAGTTTAAAGTCATACTGATCTTCCGTGTTTTTGCTGGAGATACGAACGCTATAAGCGCCGTCTTCCAGATCGGCCACGTTGAATCGGAGCCGGAATATTTCTCCTTTCTTCCCGATCGTCTGATGAGCCAGCACCCGGCCGCTTTCGTCGGCAATGAACACACGCACCAGCTGGCCAGCAGGTTTCTCCACGTTTACGTTAATGACTTCCCCCGAAGGTGACGAGTACAGACGGTGACGAACAGCGGTTTTAACCAGGTGGTCGTCGGTCGGTTTGGCTTCGGCCGCACTGGCCGTAAGGGCAATCAGCCCACAGAATGAACCTAGCAGAAGCAGGCCCAGCAGAATTGATTTGACTACAGTTTTCATGTTGTGTTCAGTAGTTTCTGGTTGTTGTTTAATTTGAACACAACAAAGGTATGGCGACCTAAATCGCTACAGAATAGGGGGTTATATGAAGTGCGTAAAAGCCGTTCTGAACGGATGAATTGCCCGTATGAAGCGTGCCGATCAGGCAATGACCTGACCGTGGGTTTGCCGCATAACCGTGCGCAGGGCCGGTTTGAACGCGCCAAAAGCCCGGATTCCCGCTTCGGTCAGCCAGGGTCGGCCAAACAGTTTCTGCACGGTGCGGCCGACCCACAAACGCCGGGCAAACTGCGCTGACCAGGCCTGCTGGTAGTGACGCTCCAGCGCCGGGCGACTGAGTTGATTACGCAGAAAAGCGTCAGACAACTCACTGACGAGTTTGGCCCCATGAATGGCCATGGCCATGCCGTTACCGCAGAGGGGCGTTATCAGCCCGGCCGAGTCGCCTGCCATCAGCAGATGCTGGTCAACCGCCTGTTTGGGCGCGAACGAAATTTCGTTGATCACTTCGGGTTTGGCGTACAGGAACGTGGCCCGGTCGAAAACGGCTTTCAGGTGCGGGTTCTGATGAAGCACCGCCCGCTCCATAGCCGGAATGTTGCCGTACCGGCGCAGGTTGGCGCGGGTGGTGAGGTAGCAGACGCAGTACCCATCGTTTTCAATGGCCGACATACCGCAGTAGCCATCCGAAAAGTTGTGCAGCGCAATAACGTCGGTGGGTAGATCGATCCGGACGTGGTATTTCACCCCGATGTAAGGTGAAGGTTGGTGCATGAAGGGTCGGTCTAGGGTTTTGTCGAGCCGCGACCGTTTGCCAAAGGCGCCGATAACGAGCCGGCCTGACAGGGTCTGTCCGTGGCTGAAGGTAACGGTGAACACATCGTCCTGAAACGACACGTCCTCGACCGACTGGCCCAACAGGAATGTTACCCCGGCGGCTCGCGCCCGCTGAAAGAGTTCGTAGTCGAGCGTATAGCGGCTGATTCCGAAACCGCCCAGATCGAGCGGACTGCTGAGCAGCCGACCCGAGGGCGACGAAATCTCGAAACGCCGGATGTCGGCCGCGCCCAGTCCCGCCAGATCAATGCCCAGCGATTCGACGTAGGCCCTGACTTCGTTGGAGACGTATTCGCCACAAACCCGGTGAAACGGGTACGTTTTTCGTTCGATCAGCGTGACGGTATGGCCCGCCCGCGCCAGTTCCAGTGCGCTGACCAAACCGGCGAGTCCTCCGCCTGCTACGATAACATCCTGCATACTAAGCATGACAAACAAAGCTGACATTTGGTTTTGTGAAAACCGTTTTACATTTGCCCCATGCCTACAACCCTCAACGAACTGATAGCCGACTGGCAACAACAGCATGCCACCCACACCGACGCCTACCTGTCGGGCCGATCGTCATTCATACCCGGTTTGTTACCCCAGACCGCCGTTCAGTTTTCGGTCTATCAGACCCTGGATCTGCTGCACAAACGGCTGGGTACCGACCTGCTGCGTCGGGCGCTCGACCCGGCCGAAACCATTCCCAGCCCCGTAGCCCGGGAAACCGACGGGGGCTGGCTGAAACAGAGCAACATGGTTGGCGTAAACGTCCGCACAATCGGTTCGTTCTGGAAAACGGTGCAGTATACCCTAACCCTGCCCGCCTGCCACGACAGTATCCACCTGCTGCCGATCTGGGAGCCGGGCGTGGTCGGGAGCCTGTACGGCATGGTCAGCTGGCAGATCAACCCGGAATTTTTCGACACCGACCTGGCTCAGTACGTTCCCGCTCTTAATACGGTAGAGAAGCAGCTGAAGGCCGTTATTAACCTTCTCCATGCCACGGGGCGCACGGTGGGGATGGACGTTATTCCGCATACCGACCGGTTTTCGGAGATGGTACTGACCCACCCGTCGCTGTTCGAGTGGGTACATCGCGATAAGGCGCGTATCGTTGATCATACCAGCCACGTGTACCGCTACGTGGAAGAAGCCATCTGGCAGTTTTTGCGGTTTCAGGGAGCCGCTGACGGTTCCCCACTCAATTTTTCCAAAGATACTTTCTTTGCCTCGAACCGGTCCGACGGACCCCATCTGCTGCTGACCGATGAGCAGCGGGTGCGGATGCTGTTTGGTAATCCGGCCGATTATGGCGGGCGCCTGAACCGCCGACTGGCGCTGATTCGGCATCTGGTCGCGCAGGGGTACGAAACCCTGCCCATGACCATGGGACCGCCGTACCGGGGGTTGCATATCGACCCAATCGATTTCGTAATCGATGACTTCGGGCAGCGCTGGTACCAGTACGCATTCGATCGGCCGCAGCAGATGTCCAGAGTGTTTGGGCCGCTGGCCCGGTACCGCTTCTACGAGTCGAAAGACAACAACGAAAAATGGGAACTCGACTTCAACCGGCCCAACTATGCCGCCTGGGATTACATCTGCCGACGCGTGCACGATTGCCAGCGAACCTATAACTTCGATTTCATGCGGGGCGACATGGCCCATGTGCAGATGCGGCCGGACGGCGTCCCCGACATGATCGGGCATTATTACGACCCCCTCCGGTCCATCAAACGCTACGTTCGCGGCAACGGCGTTGCGTATTTCGGGTTCTTCGCAGAAACGTTCCTGGCTCCGCCCGATGTGATGGGCTACGGGGACGAACTCGACCACCTCGATGCCATCGAAGCCGACTCGACCCTGGGCGATCTTCAGTCGCTGGTTGTTGGGTCCGATGAATTCGTACGGCAGTTTACCCTCTACGATCAATACCGCCAGGTGCGCCGGTTTGCGCCGAATTTTACGGTGATGACCGCTGACAAGGACGACCCACGCTTCGATGAATTTTACCGGACCGGCAATCTGTTCCGCTACTTTACGGCACTGTTTCTGACCGATTGGCCGAGTTATACGGGGCTGGGTTTTGAAGTGCGTAATCAGCACGACGAGCGCGGAGCCAACGAAGAATATACCAAGCTGTACGTGTTTCGGATCGAGGATGACCGCGAAACCGACAAGGTGACACACGGTCCGTTTGTCTGGGGCGAAAATGCCAATCAGTTTGTTATCATCACCCGCATTCGTCAGGTTGCCGAGCAAATCTGGCCCGATATTGAGAAGAAACCGACCCGCTGGCTCACTTCGCCCGCCGACCAGCAAGGCTATCTGGCCTGGACACATGCCGAAGAGAGTGGTTATATCTTTGCGGCCAGCATGACCGGAGCGTTGCCAGCTACCGTTGCTGGCACAGAAAACGGTGAAGTCATTTTTGACGAAGCCGGCTGCCGGGTCTGGCGGCTTGAAGTGGGCGAATAGCCGGGAGAATGGTGGGTTAAGAACCGTTCAGGACGTACCTTTACCTCATGAATCGTAATATACTCGACGGTCTTAATTTTGCTTCCAAGCTGACGCCCAAACGCGTAGCCAATGCGCTGAAGGTGGTGTCGAGTTATTACCGATCGCGGCAAACGGGGCAGTCAGTGCATCGGGGGTTGCCTATGTCGGTATCGTTTGAGCCCACTACCTCCTGCAACCTGCGCTGCCCCGAATGCCCCAGCGGCCTGCGGTCCTTCACACGGCCTACGGGTATGCTCGGTGAAGATTTGTACAAACGAACGATCGATGAGCTCCACGAAACGCTGTTGTATCTGATTTTCTATTTTCAGGGTGAGCCGTATCTGCATCCGCAGTTTCTGGAGCTGGTCCGATACGCTACCGACCGGAACATCTACACGGCTACCAGCACCAACGCTCACTACCTGACCGACGCGAACGCCCGTAAAACGGTAGAGTCGGGTCTGGATCGGCTGATTATCAGCATAGATGGTACAACCCAGGAGGTATACCAGCAGTATCGGGTGGGCGGCCGGCTGGAGAAAGTACTCGAAGGCACGAAGAATATTCTGCGCTGGAAGAAAGAGCTGAAGTCCCGCACGCCCCATGTCGTATTCCAGTTTCTGGTTGTGAAGCCCAACCAGCACCAGATTGCGGAGGTGAAGAAGCTGGCCCGCGAGCTGGGCGTTGACGAAGTAGGGCTTAAAACCGCGCAGATTTACGACTACGAACAGGGGTCGGACTTGATTCCGACGCTGGATCAGTACAGCCGGTATGCGGCACAGGCCGACGGAACGTACCGCATCAAGAACGGTTTTGGCGACCATTGCTGGAAGATGTGGCATTCCTGCGTCATCACCTGGGATGGTCTGGTAGTACCCTGCTGCTTCGATAAAGACGCGCACCACCGGCTGGGCGATCTGCAAACCGAATCGTTTGCCAATCTCTGGCATGGTCCGGCTTACCACGACTTCCGGCAAACGCTGCTCCGGTCGCGCTCCGACATCGAGATGTGCCGCAACTGCACCGAAGGCACAAAGGTCTGGGCCGATTAGGCCGCAGTTACGCAGTCAAGGCAATGCATTAGCCGCCACCTGCCAGCCCAGCGCCGTAGGTGCGTATGATAGGATATGCTCATACCGAACCTACGGCACCTGCAGCACCGGATGGGCTATTTCTCGGGATAGGTGAATGTGTACTCACCCGATCCGATTTCCATGGCCAGCGACCCTTTGTCGGGCGTAATGTTTCGACAGTCGGGAACCTGGGCCAGCGGTTTGCCACTTTCGGTAACGCTACCGGCTTCGGCACGGGGTAGCCGGATCAGGGCTGTCGTGTTGGCCGGTACCCTGATCCGAACCACCAGCTGGCCGTCTTTCCGTTCCCAGCCCGACTCGATGTCGCCGTAGGGACTCTTCATAGCCGCTTTGGCAAACGTCAGCCGGTCGGTCGGCTGTGGCTGAACCCGGATTTGCTTGTAACCCGGCTGGCCAAGTTCGATACCCGCCACAACGCGGTACATCCAGTCGCCGATGGCGCCGTAGGCATAGTGGTTGAACGAGTTCATGCCTTCATCCTGAAAAGTGCTGTCGGGTTTGATACCGTCCCAGCGCTCCCAGATCGTTGTTGCCCCCATCCGAACGGGATACAGCCAGGAAGGATAGGTTTCCTGCAGCAGCAGATCATAGCCCACATCGGTAAACCCATTGTCCGACAGAACGTGGCAGAGATAGGGCGTACCCAGGAAGCCGGTCGAGAGGTGGTTTTTGCGGCTCCTGATGTCGTTGACGAGATGTTGAGTTGCCAGCGGACGCAGCTCGTCGGCCAGCAGGTTAAAGTTCAGCGCCAGCACATAGGCCGTTTGCGAGTCCGATGCGATACGACCCGAGGGCGTAACGTACTCGCGCTGAAAGGTAGCTTTGATCGACTCGAACAGGTCGCCATACTGCCGGGCGTCGTCGGTTTTGCCCAGCACTGTCGCGGCCTTACGGAGCAGATCGGTCGAGTAGGCATAGAACGCGGTCGCGATCATATCGCCATTGGTATAACCGTCGGGTTCGGTATGACTGTACATGTGTGGTTTGTAGAACAGCCAGTCGCCGAAGACGCTGCCGCTTTTCCAGATGTTGGTAGCCCCGGCTTTCTTCCGGATGTAGTCGACGTACGCTTTCATGCTGGGGTACTGGGTTTCGAGCAGCCGCCGGTCGCCATAGAGGTTATACATGGTCCAGGGGCCAATGGTGGCGATGTCGCCCCAGCCCGCCGAGGTGGCTACGTCGCGGTTGCCCGTCTTCGGATCGACCCGGCTCAGGATGTCGGGTACCACAAAAGGTACGGCCCCTTCGGCACTCTGATCGGCGGCCACGTCGGCCAGCCAGCGGGTAAACAGAGCCGCCACCCCCCGGTTGAATCCCGCCGTGCGGCAAAAGGCCTGCGCATCGCCGGTCCAGCCGAGTCGCTCGTCGCGCTGCGGACAGTCGGTCGGTACGTCGACAAAGTTGCCTTTCTGCCCCCATTCGATATTGCGTTGCAGCTGATTGATCAGCGCGCTGGAGCACTCGAACCGGCCCGTAGGGGGCATGTCGGTATGGATCACGACGCCGGTCAGGTGCTCCGGTTTCAGCTCGCCCGGGAAACCGTCAACGGCTACGTACCGGAATCCCATGAAGGTGAAGTGAGGCTCATAGACTTCGTTGCCGCTGCCGCTGAGGGTGTAGGTCAGCTCCTGTTTGGCCTGGCGCAGGTTGGTGGTATAAAACTCGCCTTTCTTGTCGAGCACTTCGGCATGGCGGATGCGTACCGTTGTGCCGGCCGGTCCGCTCACCCGCAACCGTATCCAGCCGGTCATGTTCTGGCCGAAGTCGGCTACCAGCGTGCCCGACGGCGTCCGGAAAATACGCTGGGGTTTCAGCTCTTCCTGCCGCCGGACGGGCTCACTAACGGTAGCCCGCAGGTTGGTAAGCGGGTAGCTGGCGACGCGCACCGCCGACCAGTCAGTCCCTCCCGCACCTGCGCCCGGTGCATCCCAGCCTGCCCGGCTCAGGCGGGCGTCGTAGGTCTCGCCGTCGTACAGTTCCGATTGCCGGATGGGGCCGTTGGTGCTGTACTGCCAGCTGCCATCAGTGCCGATCACGTCGGTGGTGCCATCGGTATACCGGATCACCAGCTGAGCCAGTAATCCAAGCCGGTTGCCGTAATACTTGGCGTTGTTCGTAAACCCGATCACGCCGGCATACCAGCCTTCGCCAACCTGAGCCCCAACCACGTTGGCACCGACCCGGAGCTGGCTGGTTATGTCGTACACCTGATACTGAAGCCGTTTGGAATAAACCGTCCAGCCCGGGGCCAGCAGTTCATCGCTAACGCGCTGACCGTTCAGCCGGAGTTCGTACATGCCGTGGGCGGTAGCGTAGGCGCGGGCCGACGCTACCTTCCTGGTGATCGAAAACGGCTTCCGGAGCATGATGGCCGGGGCTCCTGTTTTAACGGTATCGGCAGGCTCGATCCAGGTGGCCCGCCAGTCGGCAGCAGACAGCAGCCCCATTTCCCAGTACGCGGCTGGGCTCCACGAACCCACTTTGCCGGTCTGGTCGTAGGCGCGTACCCGCCAGTAGACCCGCTGCCCCGAGCGCAGGGCCGGTCCCTCGTAGGGAAGGAGTACTGAAGCATCGGACGGTATCTTGCCCGAGTCCCAGCCTAGTTTTTTGAAGGTTGGCGCGTCCGATGTCTGGATTTGATACGCGGTTTGGCGTAGGTTGCGTCCGGTACCGGTCAGCTGCCAGCTCAGGCGGGGCTTCGTCTCGTCGAGGCCCAGCGGATTGGTGCGGTGTTCGCAGGTTAACGCCACAGGGCTGAGCTGGGCGTGAACGGGCGAATAAAGCCATAAACTAAGTAAAACAAGTAACACAGCAGGTCTCATAAGTACGTAAAGTCAATCGTTTACAGATCGGTAGCAGTCGGGCCAAAGGTGTGGGGCTGTTGCCGGTCAACTTACCTACTCATTCCTATAAAAACCAAACTTTTTGTTGGAATGAGTAAATTTATCGCCATGAATACCGCATCGCTTATCCGGATCAACGACCAGTCGAGTACCCCAAAATACCAGCAGATCTATGAATCGGTAGTCGAAGGCATCGAGCATGGCGACAGTCGGCCGGGCGATAAGCTGCCGTCGATCCACGAGATCAGCGCCGAGTTCAACGTGGCCAAGCGCACCGTTGAGCGGGCCTACGATCGGCTGAAAGAACAGGAAATCATTGTGGCCGTAAAGGGGAAAGGCTATTACATCAACCACTCGCCGGTGGGGCGTAATCTGAAAATATTCCTGCTGTTCAATAAGTTAAGTGCTCACAAGAAGATTATCTACGATTCGTTCGTAGAGACCGTCGGGCCCGACGTTACCATCGACTTTTACATTTACAACAACGACTTCCGACTGTTCAAAGCCTTGCTCGAGAAAGAAGGCGCCCGGCATACGCATTATGTCATCATCGGCCATTTTTTCAACGGCGACGAACAGGCCCGGCAGCTTATCGATCAGTTGCCCAGGCATAAATTGCTGGTGCTCGACAAACATATTGACGGGCTATCGGGTCAGTATGCCGCCGTGGTGCAGAATTTCGAGAAAGACCTCATGCAGGCACTGACCGAAGCCCTGCCGCTGCTGCGTAAGTACAGGACGCTGAACCTGCTGTTTCCGGCCCAGAGTTACCACCCGCGCGCTATCCTGAACGGTTTTTACCGGTTCTGTTACGAACATGACTTTACGGCCCATGTCATCCATGATATTGATAGCGAAGTTATTACGGGTGGAAATGCCTATATCAACATCATGGAAGATGATCTGGTCACGCTGATCAAGAAAATAAAGGCTACCTCGTATTCGGTAGGGCAGGAGGTCGGTATTCTTTCGTATAACGAAACGCCCCTGAAAGAAATCCTGCTGGATGGTATCACCGTGATGTCTACTGATTTTGCGCAGATGGGCCGCACAGCCGCCCAGCTAATTCTGGAGAACAGCTGCCGTCAGGTCGAGAACCCGTTTCAGCTCATTGTTCGTCAGTCGCTGTAAAGGAATACCCGCTCCGCTGAGGTTGTCCGAAGAGCCCGGCCTGGTTTGTCGGGTCAGTAGGCATGTATAGGAAAGTGACCCCGCCCGAACCCAGCTACTTTGTCGGGCCAACTTATTGAACCCATGATTGCAACCCCGAATACATTTCGACACGTCAGTTACCTCTGGGATGAGACCAGGGCCGCTCAGTTCGATGCGTTACCCCAGCCCGACCGGGAAGTGGCGCTGCTCATTTATCGCTCTAACCTGCTGGGTGCCGACCTGCGGCTGACCAACTACGGCGGAGGGAACACCTCCTGCAAAGCCATGGCTCCCGACCCGCTGACCGGCCAGTCGACGGAGGTAATGTGGGTGAAAGGGTCGGGGGGCGACATCGGCACGCTGAAGAAAAGCGGGCTGGCGGCTCTGTATATGGATCGGCTCCATGCCCTGAAAACGATATATCGGGGATTGGCACATGAAGATGAGATGGTTGAGCTGTTCAACCACTGTATCTACGACCTGGCGTCGAAAGCACCGTCGATTGATACGCCCCTGCACGCTTTTCTGCCTTTCAAACACATCGATCACCTTCACCCCGACGCGGCCATTGCCATTGCGGCCGCAGCCGACGGACGAGCCATCACCCAGGAGCTGTTTAACGGCGAAATCGGCTGGGTCGACTGGCAGCGTCCGGGGTTTGATCTGGGGCTGAAACTGGTGGCCTGCGTAGCCGAAAACCCGAATCTGCGCGGCATCATGCTGGGATCGCATGGCCTGTTCACCTGGGGCGATACGGCCTACGAAAGTTATGTCAATACGCTCGAAATCATCGAGCGTTGTGCTAACTACCTGGAGGAGAAAAGTACCAAACCTGCTTTTGGCGGGGCGGCTCGTGAGTCACTGCCTGCCGATCAGCGTCAGCAGCAGGCGGCTCAGCTCGCTCCGTTGCTGCGGGGACTGTGCTCGGCCGAACGCCCCATGGTGGGGCACTTTACCGACGATGAGCGGGTGATGACGTTCATCAACTCGACCGATCTGGCCCGGCTGGCGCCGATGGGAACCAGCTGCCCCGACCATTTTCTGCGGACCAAGATCAAGCCGCTGGTGCTGGAAGCAGTCGAATCGTTATCGCAGCGCCCGGCCGATGACCTCCGTACCTACCTGACCGATCAGTTTGAGCAGTACCGCGCCGATTATACCGCCTACTACGAAGCCTGCAAACACCCCGACAGCCCGGCCATTCGTGACCGGAACCCGGTGGTGATTCTGCTACCGGGGGTAGGTATGTTCACCTTTGCCAAAGACAAGCAGACGGCTCGGGTGGCGGCCGAATTTTACATCAACGCCATCAACGTGATGCGGGGCGCGGAGGCCATCTCGTCGTACACCTCGCTGCCCCGGCAGGAAGCGTTTAACATCGAATACTGGTTGCTGGAAGAAGCCAAGCTGCAGCGGATGCCGAAGCCCAGACCGCTAACGGGCCGGGTAGCGCTGATTACGGGCAGTGCGGGCGGTATCGGAAAAGCCATTGCCAAACGCTTTGCCGACGAGGGAGCCTGCGTGGTGCTGAACGATAACGATGCCGACCGGCTGGCCGGTGCCGACGCCGAGTTCAGGAACCAGTACGGTCGCGACACCCACGCCCAGGCCCTTCTGGACGTTACGGTAGCGGCCACGATCCGCGGTGCCTTCGATACCGCCAGCCTGGCGTTTGGGGGCGTCGATATCGTGGTCAACTGCGCCGGCATCTCCATCTCCAAACCCATTGAAGAACACACGGAGAAAGACTGGGATCTGCTGTACGACATACTCGTTAAAGGGCAGTTTCTGGTTACGCAGGCCGGGGTCGACATCATGCGTAAGCAGGGCATCGGGGGCGACGTGCTGAACATCGTCTCGAAAAATGCGCTGGTATCGGGTCCCAATAACGCAGGCTACGGATCGGCCAAAGCGGCCCAGCTGCACCTGAGTCGACTGAACGCGGCCGAGCTGGGCAAAGATCATATCCGGGTGAACGTAGTCAATCCGGATGCGGTCATCGCCGACAGTAAAATATGGGCCGGGGCCTGGGCCGAGGGACGCGCCAAAGCCTATGGCGTACCGGTCGAAGAGTTGCCCGCCTATTACGCCAAACGAACCCTGCTCAACGAAATTATCCTGCCCGACGATATTGCCAATGCGTGTTTCGCCTTCGTGGGGGGGCTGCTCAATAAATCGACCGGCAACGTGCTGAATGTAGACGGTGGTGTTGCCATGGCTTTTGTTCGGTAAACCAGTAACCGATTATTCCTGAACCCTATGAACCTTGAATCGTTTCAACTCGCCGATCATAACCAGCGGCTGCTCGATGCCCACCGGCGAAAACTGGCCTACTGGACCGATGCCGTAGCCGATGCGGAGCGGGTTATCCAGAAACTTATCGATTTTCAGATCGCTATTCCGAGCTGGGCGCTGGGTACGGGCGGTACGCGCTTCGGGCGGTTCGGGGGTGGGGGCGAACCCCGTACCCTCGACGAGAAAATGGCCGATGTGGGTTTGCTGCACGCGCTCAACCGGGCCAGTGGGGCTATTTCGCTGCATATACCGTGGGATATTCCGCAGGATGCCGAAGCCACCCGCCAAACGGCGGCCCACTACGGACTGCGCTTTGATGCGGTCAACTCCAATACGTTTCAGGACCAGCCAGATCAGGCGCTGAGCTACAAATTCGGGTCGCTGCAACACGTCGACCCGGCGGTGCGTCGGCAGGCTATCGAACATAACATCGAGGTGATCCGACACGGTGTGGCGCTGGGGTCGAAGGCGCTGACAGTCTGGCTGTCGGACGGGTCGTGTTTTCCGGGGCAGCTAAACTTCCGTAAGGCGTTCTCCCGAACGCTGGAGAGCCTTCAGGAAATCTACGCGGCCCTGCCTGCTGACTGGAAGCTGTTTGTGGAGTATAAAGCGTTTGAGCCGAATTTTTATTCGATGACCGTTGGCGACTGGGGCAGCAGTTTCCTCTACGCCAGCAAACTCGGTCCGCAAGCCTACACCCTGGTCGACCTGGGCCATCACCTGCCCAACGCCAACATCGAACAGATTGTGGCTACGCTGCTCATGGAAGAAAAACTGGGTGGCTTCCACTTCAACGACTCTAAATACGGCGACGACGACCTGACGGCGGGGAGCATCAAACCGTACCAGCTGTTCCTGATCTTCAACGAACTCGTTGATGGGATGGACGCTCGGGATATGAACCACGCTACCGATCTGGGCTGGATGATCGATGCCAGTCATAACGTGAAAGACCCGCTCGAAGATCTGCTTCAGAGCGTAGAGGCCATTCAGATTGCCTATGCGCAGGCCCTGCTCGTTGATCGGACGGCTCTCGAAGAAGCGCGTGAAGCCAACGATGTGGTCCGGGCGCAGGAGATTCTGCAGGACGCATTCCGGACCGATGTGCGCCCCATCGTGGCCGAAGCCCGGCTCCGGGCGGGCGGGGCGCTGCAACCGCTAAACCTGTACCGTAGCCTCGACACCCGCACTCATCTCATCCGCGAACGCGGCCTCAAAACCGTAGCTACGGGACTCTAGCAAGGGTAAATTAGTGATTGAGTGATTGAGCGGTTAATGCAACGCGTATGAAGAGTCGTCACTCAGCCACAAATCATTCA
Organism: Spirosoma lacussanchae; assembly: GCF_005870035.1. GTDB lineage: Bacteria > Bacteroidota > Bacteroidia > Cytophagales > Spirosomataceae > Spirosoma > Spirosoma lacussanchae. Next base: position 1,411,970 of record NZ_SWJG01000001.1, read on the forward strand.
ATCACTAACTCACTCCATGAATAAGACGCCGGTTGTTGCCGTATTCGACGTGGGAAAGACGAACAAGAAGCTGTTCCTGTTCGATCGGCAGTATGCAGTCGTTTGGGAGCGGACAGAGCGGTTCGACGAAGCAACGGACGACGACGGCGACCCCTGCGAAGACCTCGACCACCTGGGGCGCTGGCTGAAAACGGCACTGGCGGAGGTGCTGGCTTTCCCCCAGTTTGAAGTGCAGGCCGTAAACTTCTCCGCCTATGGAGCCAGCTACGTCTATATCGGAGCTGACGGGAAACCGGCGGGTTGCCTCTATAACTACCTCAAAACGCTGCCCGATCCGATAAAAAAGCAGTTTTATGAGCAATATGGCCCCCCGGATGAGCTGTCGGTGCAGACGGCCTCGCCAGCCCTCGGCAGCCTGAACGTAGGGCTGATGCTATACCGGGTCAAATACGATAAGCCCGCCCTGTATGCCCGGATTCGCTACGCTCTTCACCTGCCCCAGTACCTGAGCTATCTGGTAACCGGCCAGCCCCGGGCCGACCTGACCAGCCTGGGCTGTCATACGCTCTTGTGGGATTTCCGGCAGCAGCGTTACCACGACTGGGTCATTCAGGAAAAGCTGGACCAGATTCAGGCCCCCATCGTAACGGCCGATGCGGTGAGCCGGGTAGACCGGGGCGATGCCGCGCTGTATGTCGGCATGGGGCTGCACGACTCGTCGGCGGCTCTTATTCCGTACCTGGCCAGCTTTGACGAACCGTTTGTGCTGATCTCGACCGGCACCTGGTGTATCAGCCTGAATCCTTTTAATACCGATCCGCTGACGGCCGAAGAGTTGCAGTACGACTGTCTGTGCTACCTGACATACCAGGGGCAACCCGTAAAAGCGTCACGCCTGTTTGCCGGCCACGAACACGAACAGCAGGTTTGCCGGCTGGCCGATCACTTCGGGGTAGCGACCGACACCTACAGGCGGGTCGCATACGATCCTGCCCTGATCCGGCAGTTGCAGACCGACCCGTTGCCCACACGCCAACCCCAATCCGGCACCCGGCCGCAGGTGTCGATGAACCCAACCTCCTTTGCCGACCGGGATCTGACGCTATTCCCCACCTATGAGCTGGCTTACCATCAGCTCATGCTCGACATCGTGGCCCAGCAGCTGATATCGACCGAACTGGTGCTGCATCAGCGGCCAGGTAATCGACCGCCCGTTCGTCGACTGTTTGTCGACGGCGGGTTCAGCCACAACTCGATCTACATGGGGTTGCTGGCCGAAGCCTTTCCGCGGGTTGAGGTGTGGGCCGCGTCGGTAGCGCAGGCTACCGCGCTGGGGGCTGCCCTGGCTATTCATCCGCATTGGAACCCGCAGCCTATCCCAACCAACCTGATTGCGCTCAAACGCTGCTGGCCGGGCGCATCCGTGAGTGGATTGGTGTAATATCGGAGATGCGCTGCTCGACATAAATCAATTTTTTGGCCGAAAACTGCTATTTGGTAGGAGTGTGTAGGTAAGTTCGGTATGGCCAGCGTCTTTCTTTTGCTGATCATCTATTATCAGTCACTGGCACTATGGCGGTTATTTGGGGAGTTGTTCTGCACGCACTCGGCGGGTTTGCTTCGGGAAGTTTCTATTTACCATACAAACGCGTACAGGGGTGGGCCTGGGAAAGCTACTGGCTCGTTGGCGGGCTGTTCTCCTGGCTGATTGCCCCCTGGGTGCTGGGGTTGCTCACCGTGCCGAACCTGTTGCAGGTACTGCAGGAGACCGATTCCGGAACGCTGTTCTGGACCTATTTCTGGGGCGTACTCTGGGGGTTTGGCGGACTAACCTTCGGCCTCGCCATGCGCTACCTGGGTCTCTCGCTTGGTATGGCGGTGGTGCTGGGCCTGTGTGCCGTGTTCGGTACGCTGGTGCCGCCGATCTGGGGGGGGCAGTTTGCCGGTCTGATCAACACCACCTCCGGCCAGGTAATCGTGCTGGGGCTGGCGGTATGTGTAGTCGGAATCAGCATTTGTGGTGTAGCGGGTATGATGAAAGAAAAATCGCAGCCCGAAGCCGAGAAGAAAGCGGCCATTGCCGAGTTCGATCTGCGCAAAGGCTTTCTGGTTGCGGTATTTTCCGGTGTGATGAGCGCCTGTTTCTCGTTCGGTTTAACGGCCGGGCAGTCCATCGCCGAACGGGCCGTCCGCTACGGAGCCGATCCGCTCTATATGAACAACGCAGCCCTGGTGATTATTCTGCTCGGTGGCCTGACGACCAACGCCGTCTGGACGATCTACCTCAACTTTCGAAACCAGACTTTTTCTGATTACACCAACCTGTCGGCTCCCATTCTGCGAAATATCCTCTTCTGCGCCATGGCCGGGGTTACCTGGTACTTCCAGTTCTTCTTCTATGGTATGGGCGACAGCCAGATGGGGGAGTACCGCTTTTCGGGCTGGACACTTCATATGGCCTTTATCATCGCCTTCAGCAGTCTGTGGGGCCTGTACCTGCACGAGTGGCGCGGAGCCAATCAATCGACCCTGCGAACTATCAAGCTGGGTATACTGACGGTTGTGCTGTCGTCCGTTATTGTGGGTATCGGCAATTACCTAGCCTGATGAAAATCAGGCGTCTACAACGAGTCGGTGCAGCGCGATAGCGAATAGGAAAATTATTACTCCCTAAAACCGATAGACTATTTCATAACAACTTGTTTATCAAATTTTTAGCATGTTGTTTGGATTTTTAAAATTGGTATTTCACCTTTGCCTACCAATCTACAAGATCCTAAGCGGCACGCTCCTGTTATGAAAGCTCCAGTTGCTTTGTATACCGGTTTACCTCACGCACAGAAACCACTCCCGGCTCTGCTGTGTATGCGAATGTGCTGTTGTTGAACAGGTCTTCCTCACGTTACCCTAACTAACCCATTTTCTGCAACCCGTCTCGTCGGCTACCCGATACAGGCCGGTTGCTTCCAAGCCAGCTGCAACCTGGCATCAACGTAAACTATATTATCCTATAATATCTATAGGATATAAGTACAAATAAGATCATTAACCAGGCTGATTAAGCCAGAAACGATAGTCAGATTACAGTATGGAAATCAATTGGCTAGCATTTGCGGTTCCGTTTTTTCTCCTGCTCATGGGACTGGAGTACCTCGTGAGCCGCTGGCAGCGTAAAGACTACTTTACGTTCAGCAGCTCGGTGGCCAATCTTAACGTGGGGATCATTGAGCGGCTACTGGACAGTTTTACCGTTGGGGCCTTTTATTTCGTCTACGATTCGCTGCATCGGCACTACGCCCTGTTCGATATACAGCCCGGCCTCTGGACCTGGATTGTTCTTTTTCTGGCTACGGATTTTGTCTGGTACTGGTATCACCGGCTGGCGCACGAGATCAACCTGTTCTGGGCCGCTCATATCGTACATCACCAGAGCGATGAGTTCAACTATACCGTGTCGGCCCGGATCACTGTTTTTCAGGCCATCCTGCGAACCGGGTTCTGGTCGGTGCTGCCCATCGTAGGCTTTCCGGCCGAGATGATTACAAGTTTGCTGTTGCTGCACGGCCTGTATCCTTTCTTTATTCATACGCGTACCATCGGTAAATTGGGCTGGCTGGAATACGTGCTCGTAACTCCCTCTCACCACCGCGTTCACCACGCCAGCAATCCGGCCTACCTCGATAAAAACTACGGCGATGTGCTCATCATCTGGGACAAGCTTTTCGGTACGTTTATTGAAGAAGATGAAGAGCCGGTATATGGCCTAACCAAGCCGCTCAATAGCCATAGTTTTCTATGGCAGCATTTTCATTTCCTGCTGGAGCTGTTGGTGTCGGTTCGGCAAACGCCCGGCTTTCGGGCTAAGCTGCGGCTGCTGTTCGGTCGACCGTACGCGGTTGACCCTGCCTGGCGCGAACGGTTGGAAGAGCAGTTCCTATGGGCCGACGCGCCAACCCGCTCACACACGTCGACTGCCAGTAATCACCGCTTCCGGGGCTATGTAATTGGTCAGATGGTGTTGACGCTGGCGTTGCTCTTCGGACTGCTCCTATACGAACAGCACATCCCGGCCGTATACCAGTGGCTGGCAGCGGGCTTCATCCTCCTGACAGTCGTAAATATGGGGGCGGTGCTGGAACAGCGACAGTGGGTGCTTTACCTGGAAATAGCCCGGGTGGGCGTGTTGTGGATGACGCTGTACGCGTTGTCGGGCTACAAACTGCTCATCGTATTGGCCTATATCGGCTCACTGTCGCTCTGGGCCTATTTCGCCACGGTGAAGCGGCATTATTATCAACTTATCTACGGAATCAAATAATCACCTAAACAACCAGTACGATGACACTTGAATTTGTAAATGAGCACGGCGAAATCCGCCCGCTAACCGTTAAAGAGCGTTTCTCGCCACGAGTCAGTTATGTACGGCCGCTGCAAACCGGCGATACCGTTCCTTTCTTCAGTGTAGGCGGGGCGCTGCAGGGCTGGCAGGCCGTTACCTCGGATCGGTCAGCGGCCGGGCAGACCACTTCGGTGCTCGAACTCGTTGAGCAGCGGCCGCTGGTGATCAGTTTCTACTGCCCATGCTGGGGAGCCTATGCGCGGCCGTACCTCGATGCGCTGGTGGCGCTGGCCGGTGAGCTGCGGGCCGCTGGTGCCGATCTGGTCGTTTTTTCGAATGAGTCGTCGCCCTCCCTGGCGCGTCAGATCGGACCGATCGACTTCACGGTCGTGTATGACGCCGACTTCTCAGTAGCCCGCACGTTCGGAGTTTATTCGGAAGAGAATCCAATCTGGGATCGGGTGTCGGGCATTTCGGAAGAAGTGTTCACGCCAGCGCTGTACGTGGTGGGGGCTGACCGGCGGGTGTCTTATCACTTCCTGGACGAGGATTTCAACGGGCCCTTTGATCGGAAAGCGGTTATTGACGCGGTGCTGGCACTGCCGTATCCGCGTCAGCAAGTCCAGTTTGCCTAACTAAACAAACACATGACGGCAGCAACGGGGAATTCAGGATGGCAGGAAGTCAACTATCGGATTGTTGGTTTTGACCGGCCGTGTTTTGTGAGCGACGTGCTTCAGGCCGTACCACAGACGGAGGCCTGCCAGCTGGTGAGTGTACACTTTGAGGCCGATGGAATCCGCGCTGTTGGCGAACTGGCCGTTCGCCTGTCGCCGGCACACCCAACCCGGCGAATTGATCAGCAACTGCAGTCTGTAAAAGGAATCGTACGAATCGACACTGTATTCTAATTAGATAGATCATGACAACGAATGAACCGATCAATGAGCCACTGAATCCGTATGCCCGCTGGTTCATGCTGCTCTGGCTGCTGGCGTTGGTGATCGCATCGGGGTTTAGGCTGGCCAAGGAACCAACCTACCGGGAGCTGATCGAAGAATGGCACCAGCAGCGGGTTGAGTCGCTCCGGAGTGAAAACGGCTGGCTGAACCTGGCGGGGCTGTACTGGCTGAAAGAAGGAGTCAACTCCGTTGGTACTGATCCAGGTAATGACCTGATGTTTCCGGGTGGTAAAGCGCCCGATCAGCTCGGTACGTTTCGTCTGGCGAAGGGTGAGGTGTCCTTTGAGGCTGCACCGGGTCAGGTGGTGCAGGTCGACGGGCAGCCCGTGCTGTCGACAAAAACCATTTTTGCGGCCAGTCAAACAAAACCAGTTGTGCTGGCTCACGGCTCCCTGCGCTGGTTCGTTATTAAGCGCGGAGACCGGTATGCTATCCGGCTTCGCGATCTGGAAAGTTCGTTTCTGAAAGAGTTTACAGGTATCGAGCGCTTTCCGGTCAATGAAGCATTCCGGGTTAAGGCCCGGCTCGAGCGTCCTGAAAAGCCACGCACCATTCCCATTCTGGACATTACGGGGCAAACCAATCAGCAGCCGCTGGTCGGTTCGCTGGTGTTTGACCTCGATGGTAAAACACACCGGCTCGACGCGGTCGGCGAGGGTAGCAGACTCTTTATACTGTTTGGCGATGAGACCAACAGCCACGATACCTATGGATCGGGCCGTTTTCTGTACGCCGATGTGCCCGGCGCCGACGGACTGACAACCCTCGATTTTAACAAAAGTATCAATCCGCCCTGTGCGTTCACGCCCTACGCCACCTGTCCGCTGCCTCCGAAGCAGAACAAGCTGGCCGTGGCCATCCCGGCGGGAGAGAAACGCTACGGCGACCATTAATACCCCCATGCCCGAGTGGCTTGCCGGGGCTGTGCACCAAAACCATAACGAATATGGCTCTCACCAATGACCTGATTTGCCCGACCGATGGCGTACAGATCAATGAAACAAAAGTCCGGCTGGTAGCGGGCCTTGTCCTGCTGGTAACGGCGCTTTACCTGATTACGGGCTGGCTGGCGCTGCCGTTGCTACTGGCCGCGGACTTTGGCCTGCGCGGCTTCGATCTGGGCAAATACAGTCCCCTGGGCAACCTGGCCGACCAACTGGTTAAGCTGGGACGCCTACCGTATAAAGGGACCGACCAGGCACCCAAGCGGTTTGCCGCCCGGATTGGCCTGGCTTTCGGCCTGCTTATCTCGATTCTCCAGCTGCTGGGGATTTCGTCTCTGATCCCGGCTGCTGTACTGGCCGTCTTCGCAACCCTCGAATCCGTAATCGGATTCTGCGCGGGTTGCCTGGTTTATACGTATTACGTTCGCCTGTTTCCGAAGGCAGCTTAACTGAGAGTATTCCATGCTACTATCTGCTAACGACACCCCTGTTCAATATGCCCCCGTACTGACGGCTGAGCAAACCAATTTCTTCAATCAAAACGGCTTTATCCAGCTGAAGCATTTCGTAGACCGAGCCACTGTACAGACGTTCCTGCAGGAGATTCAGCGTATCGAGTCGCTTTGGTTTGCCGAAAAAGTAGACAAAGTCAATGGGACACCTATCAAATTCGGGCACGATGAAAACGGACAGCGCATTGTGCAGCGTTTTGCGTTTACGTCGGTCTTTAGTCCGATACTACAACAGTTTCTGACCGATGCGCGCTTGCAGGGGCTGACCCAGCTGCTGGCCCCCTACGAAGGCCGCATTAGCCCCGAAGAAAAAGACGGTCTGGTCGTAAACCACTACGTTAGAACCCCACAAAGCAATTTTTCGCGCATGGGCTGGCATACCGACAGCCCGCGCGATCTGTTTCTGGGTCACCGTATCCGGCCGATGCTGAACGTAGGCCTGCACCTGGACGACTGCCCGCAGCAGAACGGGGGCTTGCGCGTATTGCCCGGTACGCACCGGCAGAATACACTGATGACACTGTTCCGGAAACGGCAGTTTGTTGATCACCGGCCCGACCCGCGCGAGGTTGGATTCGACATTGAAGCCGGTGACCTGACCATTCATAACGGCAGTTTGTGGCACCGGGTCGAGCAGTCGCCCCATATCGGGGCGGCCAGCCGTCGGCGGGTAATGTACATCCCCATCATCACCGGCGATTATTTGCCTAAGCACGCAACCAGCAAAACGCCTTTTTACCATCGGTTTGCCAAACGGTTTCAGGACTAACAAGGCAACCTCCGCACGTACGTTCAGTCAAGCCCAGTCTCCCAACTCTCATATACACACAATGACGAAGAAAAATAAACAGCGCCCACCCGCCCGTGCCAGACCGGACATAGGCGGAATCGATACCAAAATGATAGTATTCGGACGCCACGCTGTCGATTGATGGCGAAGGCAGGCCCCCAACTGGCGGCAACCAGGGCGGGGGTATAAAAAAACCGGAACGGCGGCAACCGTCCCGGTTGGTACACAACAAGGTCCTGGCAGACCTCATTTTCACGTAACCAATACAATAATGCAAAAATTTATTGGACTGGTAGTAGTCTATCTGCTACTTGGTAGTCGTTTGCTGGCACAAACGGCCACTATCTCCGGAACCGTGCGTTCCGATAATCAGGAGCCGCTCCCCGGCGCTAACGTCGTGCTGAAGGGACAAAACAAGGGGGCTAGTACCGACGGAACCGGGCGCTACTCCATCCAGGCGGGGGCCGGCCAGGTGCTGGTCATCTCGGCCATTGGCTACAAAACCACCGAGGTTCGCGTCCCTGACGTGGGCGGCTCTACCCGGCTGGACGTAACGCTTCAGGAGGCCCCGGCCCAGCTGGGTGAAGTTGTCGTGGTGGGTTACGGCACCCAGGAGCGAAAGAACCTGATCGGCGCCGTAACCCAGATCAATGCCGACGAAATAAAGACCCGGCCTGTGGCCAGTTTCGAGCAGCAGCTGCAGGGCCGGGTGGCGGGCGTACAGGTGTCGGCCAACACCGGCGTACCGGGCGACGGGCTATACTTCCGTATTCGGGGCAGCACCTCTATCAACGCCAGCAACGACCCGCTCTACGTGGTCGATGGTGTATTCATCAACAACAACAGCCTCCAGAAAATTACGACCCAGGGGCAGGCCAACAACCCGCTGGCCGATATCAACCCGGCCGATATCGAGTCGATTTCGATTCTGAAAGACGCCGAAGCCACAGCTATTTACGGCGCACGGGCGGCCAACGGCGTGGTGGTGATCACGACCAAGCGAGGCTCCTACAACGCCAAAACAAAAGTGGCGCTGAACACCTCGGTAGGGCAGGCCTGGGCTCCTAAGCTTTGGGATCTGGTGACCGGCCCCGAGCACGCTACCATCATCAACGAGGCCTGGGTGAACGATGGAAAACCGGTTGCCACACGACCCTTCCGGCCTGTTGCCGAGGGCGGACGGGGCCTGCCCGAAGAGCAGCAGACCTACGACCGGCTGGGCGATATTTTCCGAACGGGCGCCTTGCAGAATTACGACCTCAACGTGTCGGGCGGGAATCAGCAAACCCGCTTTTACCTCGGTGGCGGGTATACCAGCCAGCAAGCTACCCTGCGGACCAACGACTTTGCGCGGGCCAGCTTCAAACTCAACCTCGACCACGAGCTGACCGACCGAATCCGGATCGGAACCAGCAACATCTTCTCGCAGTCGAACCGGACCAATGCCCGCGTTGGCGACGGACCTCAGGGTGGTATTCTGCAGGCGGCTCTGCATACGCCCACCTACCTGCCCAAGTTCAATACCGACGGCACCTACGCCAAATGGGCGGGGTTCGACAACCTCGACGTGCTGATCAACAATACCGATATGCAATCGGTCAGTACGCGCTACATCGGCAACCTCTACGGCGAGTACGACATCCTTCCCGGCCTGAAACTTCGCAGCAGCTGGAGCCTCGATTATAACCTCTATGACGAATACGAATACTGGAACACCCTGACCAACCGGGGCATCGCCAACAAAGGGCTGGCCACATCGAGCATCAGCCAGAATACCGTCTGGATTAACGAACAGACGCTGCAATACCGCAAAACGTTCGGCAGTCAGCATTCGTTTGGCGCGCTGCTGGGAAACAGCGTGCAGGGCAACGTGACCAAGCAGACGCTGGCGCAGGGTACCAACTTCCCCTCCGACGACTTCAAACAGATTGCCTCGGCTTCGGTCACTACCTCGTCGTCGAACCGGAGCCAGAACCGGCTGACGTCGTTCTTCGGGCGGGTCGATTACAACTTTGCGCGGAAGTATTTTATCGAAGCCAGTCTGCGGGCCGACGCATCGAGCCGGTTTGGGGCTAATAATCGCTGGGGATATTTTCCGTCGGCGGGGGTAGCCTGGCAGATCAAGCAGGAGCGTTTTCTGCAGGATGTAGGGGCCATCAGCGACCTCAAGCTACGCGCCAGCATCGGCTGGACCGGTAACCAGAACGGCATCAACGATTTTGCGTCGCGGGGCCTGTGGGGCGGTGGGTTCAACTACCAGGACAACCCCGGCTCGTTCCCGACGCAGCTGGCCAATCCCGACCTGAAATGGGAAACGACCCGCCAGATCAATGCCGGACTGAACATCGGTCTCTACAACAACCGCATCGGTCTGGAGATCAATGCCTATGAGAAGTATACCTACGATCTGCTGATTCAGGTGCCGCTGGCCCAGAGTACCGGCTTTTCGAGCATCTTCCGCAACGACGGCGAAATCAGCAACCGGGGGCTGGAGTTTGGGCTGAATACCATCAACATCCAGACCAAAAATCTGACCTGGAATACGAGCTTCAACATCTCGGCCAACCGTAACCGCATCGAGAAACTGTCCATTCCGGTCGATGCCAGCTACAACGTACAGCGGCTGGTGCAGGGGTATCCTTACCATGCCTACTTCGTGTACAAGCAGCTGGGAGTAAACCCCGAAACCGGCGATGCGATCTACGATGATTATAACAAAGACGGGGCTATCACGGCGGCCGACCGGCAGTATGTCGGAACGGCGCTGCCCCGGTTCGTCGGCGGCCTGAACAACACCGTAACGTATCGGGGCTTCGACCTGTCGGTGTTTTTCAACTTCACGTCGGGTAATTTGGTCAACAACAATAATCGGTTCTTCCATGAGTCGGGAGGTACCCGGGACGACCGCCGGGCCATCAACAAAAACCAGCTCAACCGCTGGCAGAAACCCGGTGACATCACCGATGTACCGCGCATCACCACCCTGGGTAATAACTACAACCTGAATCCTAACAGCCGCTTCCTCGAAGACGGGTCGTTTGTGCGGCTCAGCAGTCTGGTGGTTGGGTATACGCTGCCCAAATCGCTGTTGCGTCGGGTGGGTATCAGTTCGGCGCGGGTGTACTACAACGGGTCGAATCTATGGCTGCTGAGCAACTATCAGGGCCCCGATCCGGAGGTAAACGTAACGGCTAACCAAAGCACCCAGGCGCAGGATCTGGGTACGCCACCCATTCCGAGAACCGCTCAGTTTGGGCTGAACTTAACCTTATAAGTAACGACATCGGATATCATGAATAAGCTGAAATTGATTCTACCATGCCTGCTCCTGCTTTCAGGATGCAGTAAATTTCTGGAGGTACAGCCTGAACTTCAGGTGGATGAACAACGTGCCATTACCAATGCAACCACGGCAGAAGTAGCCCTGAACGGCCTCTACAACCGGCTGGGCAACGATGGCTATTACGGGTCCAACTTTTCGGCTCTGTCTTACCTGTCGGGGGGCGATATCCAGTGGACCGGCTCGCAGGGCGCCCCGCAGGAGATTACGGCCCGTAAGCTAACGGCCGACAACGGGTACGTAGGCTCGGCCTGGGGGGCTATTTACCGGACCATCCTGGCGGCCAACTACCTGCTCGAAACGGTGCCGACGCTGACGGACCCGCAGCTGACCGAAGCCCGCAAAAACCAGATTCAGGGTGAAGCTCTGGCTATTCGGGCGTTGTCGTACTTCGATCTGGCGCGGGGTTGGGGTGGCGTACAACTCATTCTGAAGCCAACCCGTACGCCCAGCGATAATACCGGTATTCAGCGCAGTAGTGCCGCCGATACCTATGCCCAGGTGCTGAAAGACCTGACGGCTGCTGAGCCCCTGCTGGCGGCTACGACCAACCGCAACCGCGTAACCCGCAAAACGGTCTGGGCCCTGCGGGCGCGCTACCACCTCTACCGGCAGGAGTGGGCCGAGGCCGAATCCTACGCGACCCGGCTGATCGACGATGCGACCAACTACCGGCTGGTGAAGCCCTACAGCGCTTTCTTCGCCAATAATGCCGTTAATACCACGGAGTCGGTATTTGAACTGGCGTATTCGAACTCGTTCAAAAACGGTCACTTTAACTGGTGGCTACCACCCGCGCTGAGCGGTCGGCGCGAGTGGGCGCCCAATGCCCAGTTGGTATCGCTGCTGAACAACCCGGCTATCGGGGGTAATCGGTCGGCGGTGATTGCGCAAACGGCACCTCCGGGTAACCTCTGGTACGGGCGGCTCTATTACCGGACGCCCACCGGCACCGACCCGGCCTACCTGATCCGTATTGCCGAGCTGTATTTGATCCGGGCCGAAGCGCGTGCCCGGCTGAACAAACCCGCCGAGGCCCTGGTCGATCTGAACGCCGTGCGGAGTCGCGCCGATCTGGCCACGCTAACCACGGCCACGACGCCTACGACCGAAGCTATCCTGCTGGCTATCGAAAACGAACGCCGGCTGGAGTTTGCCTTCGAGACCGACCGCTGGTTCGACCTGATCCGTACGGGTCGGGTAGCGCCTGTGCTGGGTATTGCCGATCCAAACAAATATGTATTGCCCATCCCGACCAGTGAAATTCTGGCCGATAAGTCGCTGACCCAGAACAAGGGCTATTAACCAACCCCCCAAGTGTCATGAATACGAAACGAATGCTTATGGCCCTGTTGCTGGCCGTTATGACAAGTTGGAGCCTGAGCCAGACGGCGGCTGCTCAAACAACTGGCCCCGACAAAGGAGCGCTGGTTATCGTGGGGGGAGGAGCCATTCCGCCCGATATCTGGAGCCGCTTTATTGACTTGGCGGGGGGCGTTGCCAATGCCCGGATTGTGGTGATCCCGACGGCGGGCGACGATTCGACGCTCAACCCCAGCGGGCAGCGTACCCAGAAACGGCTTATTGAGCTGGGCGTTGCCAACGTCACTTTGCTTCACACCCGCGATCCGAAACAGGCCAACCAGGAGTCGTTCGTAGCACCTCTTAAAACGGCAACGGCGGTCTGGTTTGAAGGAGGGCGGCACTGGCGGCTGGCCGATTCGTATCTGAACACACTGGCGCATAAAGAGTTCAACGCCCTGCTGAACCGGGGCGGGGTCATCGGCGGAACATCGGCGGGAGCTACGATTCTGGGATCGTTCATGGTACGGGGCGACACCAAAGGCAACAGCATCATGGTCGGCGATCATACCGAAGGGCTGGCTTTTGCGCGTAACCTGACCATCGATCAGCACGTGTTGCGCCGGAATCGTCAGTTCGACCTGATCGACGTCATCAAAGCCCGGCCTGACCTGCTCGGTATCGGTATCGACGAAAGCACGGCCGTCGTGGTGCGGAAGAATACCTTCGAGGTCGTGGGAAACTCGTTCGTGGGTATCTACGACATTAACCAGATCAACAGCAGCGCTAAATATCCTTCGGGGCAGAACAGTACAGGTGGGCCGTTCTACTTTCTTGGTAAGGGGCAGCAGTTCGATTTGCAGGCCCGGAAGGTAATCAACCAGCCCGCGCCCCGGCCCAATGAACCCGCTAAATAACCCATGCGTATGACACCCTTTCAGGACGAACCCCATCCGGCCTGGGAAGACCGGCGGGTAGGCTTACCCGCGCCGACCGAATGGCGACCCTACGAAAAAGGGCTGTTCCGGTTCTTCGCGCTTTATTTTCTGATTCAGATCGTACCGGTTGGCCCCTCTTTCTGGCGTACGCTGTTCACGGCCGACTGGCAGACTAGTTTGTACCAGCCGCTGTTTCAGCTGGCTAAGTACACACCCCGCTTCGTGGGAGATACCGATTCGCTCCTGAACTGGGGCATCGCAGCGGCTCTGGCTGGCCTGGGCGCCGTAGGCTGGTCGGCTTGGGAACGGCAACGGGCGGCATCGGGCCAACCAGCGCCTGACTACAATCGGCTGAACGCGTGGCTGCGCATCCTGATTCGCTACCGACTGGCGGCCGGTTTGCTGGCGTTCGGGCTTATCAAACTGTTTCCCCTGCAGGCGCCGGAGCCTTCGCTGAGCCACCTGAATACGCCCTACGGAGAACTGACCGAGTGGAAATTATTTGCGCTTACGCTGGGGGTAGTACCGTCGTACCAGGCTTTTCTGGGCCTGGTCGAAACCGTGGCCGGGCTGCTGTTGCTTACGCGTCGGTCGGCTACCATCGGAGCCTTCATCACGATCTTCTTCACGGGCAATGTGTTCGTGTCGAACATCGCTTACGACGGGGGTGAGTACGTATATAGCCTGTTTCTGATCACGCTGGCGCTATACCTGCTGGCGTACGATGGGTTCCGGTTTTACAACCTGCTGGTGCTGGGCAAACCTACCGCACCCGCCAGGTACCGACTCCGGTTTGACCCGGGCTGGCAGCAGTCGGCCCGGCTGGCCGGTAAAGCACTGGTTGTGTTGCTGACTGGCCTATACGGGCTGTCGGCGTACGGAGCCTTGCGGCAGGGTGGGCATCAGTATCCGACGGTAACGGAGCAGGCCCGCCTGTCTGATGCGGCCGGGCTGTATACCGTGCGCGAGTTTAGCCTGAACGGGCAAACACGGCCGCCCTCTCCGACTGATTCGTTGCGCTGGCATAACGTCGTGGTCGAGAAATGGAACACCATCAGCATCCGTCGCCCGGGCGCGGCTCCGCTAACCCGGCTCAACGCGGAAGACATCGCCGGACCCGATTCGGCGCGGCATTTCGAGTGGTCGGGGCAGATCGGCCGGCATTACTACCGGTATGAACCCGTGACCAGTGCATCGGAGCGGGATAGACAAGTGGTGCAGCTTCGGAATCCGCAGCGACCCGACGATACCTTTCAGCTACGCTACGAACGTCCGGACTCCAGTACGCTGGTGCTGGCCGGTATAAACGCCCGGCGCGATTCGGTGTATGCCGTTCTGGAGCGCGTCGACAGGAAATACCTCCTGTACGAAGCCGCCAAAGTGGGTAGGCGCAAAGGATTGACCTTATAGAAGCGGGTAGTAGGCTTCGACCTGATGACCTCTAATGACAATCATTCATGATTAGCACCCAAACCTCTGCCGGGCTGAACCGGGTAGCCGCTGCGCTCCGAACGGAGTCGTTCCGGCCGCGAAACTGGACCCAGACCCAGAAGATTGCGTTCCGCATCGCCTTTATTTTCTTTCTGGCCATGTCGCTGCCCAACAACCTGGGCTGGTACCGCGACGTGCTGGCCCTCGACTGGACGAATCTGCATTACCGCGATGTGTATGACATTGCCCGCTTTGGATCGGGGCTGACATTCTTCGGAAATACGCTGTTCGGCAGTCCGTTGCTCGGCTATGCCTCCTGGATCATTACCCTGCTGGTCGCCAGCGTGGGTGGGCTGATCTGGACCGCCCTTGTTCGACTCCGGAAAGCCGATCCGACCAATTATAACCGGGACGCCGGACCGCTCCTGTATTACTGGCTGCGGGTGGTGGTGCGGTACCGGGCCGGTATCGGTATCATTGGCTTTGGCTTTACTAAGCTCCTGCCGACGCAGTTGCCCTATCCGTCGCTGGGGCTGATGAATACCAACTTCGGCGATCTGACCGGGCAAAAACTGTACTGGCTGTCCATCGGTATCGTCCCCTGGTACGAAGTCTTTACGGGCGTGGTCGAAGTGGTGGCCGGGGCGCTGCTGTTTTTCCGTAAAACAACGTTTCTGGGCGCAGCCCTGCTGTTCGGTGCCCTGGCCGACATCGTCTATGTCAACCTGGCCTACGACGGGGGCGTGCATGTATACAGTTCGTATTTCGTGCTGCTGTCGGCTTTTCTGCTGTGGTACGATGTGCCGTTTGCCTGGAACCTGTTCGTACGCGAACGCTTTACGGTGCCTGTTTACCATTACCCTGATCTCTCCAAAGCCTGGCAGCGCTGGGCCCGTTACGGCCTGAAAGCGATTACCCTATTCCTGTTTATTGGGGTGCTCTTCTACTTGCAGGTTGTCAACTTTATCTACGACCCGTATAAGCAGCCTGCCCAGCGCGGTATCCGGGCCCTGCGGGGCAACTACGCCGTAACCGAGTTCCGGCTCAACGGCCAGCCTGTACCCTATAGCCTGACCGACTCTACGCGCTGGCAGGAGGCAACGTTTGAAAACTGGACCACGCTCACCTTTAAAGTTAATCGGCCGGCCAGGCTGGACCTCAGTAATGGGGGAGGATCACCCATGCGCGACCTGAACCGAACGTTCGAGGTAACGGGCGTAGCGGGCGGGCAGCGCGTGTTCTACTACGATGCCGATACCGTAAATCAGACGCTCTACTTACAGGATAAAGTACGCCTGAACGGCCCACGCGATGATGCGCCTGGTGCCGGTAATCCCGGAGAAAGCGGAACGCGACGGAAAGAAAAGGCAAAAAATCCGAACGCCATTTCGGAGAAGCAGTGGATTCCGGCTTCGGCGCGGGCTACCATCGGCGACGAGTTTACGAAAGTACACCCGCTGGTGCAGACCACCCGACGCAAACGGGGACTCGTGGAAGAAAGTCGGCCTGCTGAGCGGAAGCGAATGGTGCTCCGATACCAGACCACCGACGGTCAGCGCGTGGTACTGACGGGTATCGACGAGCGGAAAGATTCCATTTACGTGGTGCTGGACCGGATTACGCGACCGTATGCCCTAACCGAAAGCACCCTCAAAGCCGGACGGTATGACTAACCCGTGGTTACTGATACCCATTTTTTTAATGAATTGGTCTGGCTGGAAGGCCGTATCAATTCATTCATTTAGACCCCGGACATCTGCCGGGGCCAGTGCTGGCAAAGCCGATACCCTGCCCGAGCGCTTTGGTCCGGGGGCGTTTGGTTTTGGGAAGCTAGCTAAACCCGAGCAGGTAGCGGCCCTCGACATCGACGTCAGACCGGATGGAACAGGTCTCCCGGCCGGGTCAGGAACGGTAGCCGCCGGGGCGGTGCTATTTTCGGCTAAGTGCGCGGCCTGTCACGGGAGTGGCGGTACGGGCGGGCCAAACGGAGCCCTGGTCGTAACGACTGCTGTCCCTGGTAAACGGCCCGCTAAAGTTATCGGAAACTATTGGCCCTATGCGACGACTGTATTTGATTACGTACGGAGAGCCATGCCTTTCAATGAACCGGGTTCGCTGACGAACGGAGAAGTGTATGCGTTGACGGCCTTTCTGCTTTACAGCAACAAACTCATCGACGAAAAAACGATCCTGAACGCGAAAACATTACCCGCTATCCGTATGCCTGCCCAGCCCAGTTATGTCCCCGACGATCGAAAAGGCGGTCCGGAAATTCGGTGACGTCAGGCGGAGTCTACGCCTGAACCAGGCATCATCATTACATTCTTCAATGAGCAATAACCCTACTCAGCCACCCAAATTTACCCGACGTAGTCTGTTGGGCGGAGCGATGGCTGTAACGATCGTGCAAACCACGCTGGCGAAAGGGCTACAGGTCGGTAGGCCCAATGATCCGACCAAACAGATGGGCGTTCCACCCGGCAAACTGGGATCGCGGTCGCGGTTCGAGACGCTGGCCAAAAGCCCTTCCGATATTTCATCACGGTCGCCGTTGCAGGATTTTCAGGGGATGCTTACGCCGTCGGACCTGCACTTCGAGCGGCATCACAACGGCGTGCCGACGATCGACCCGGCTACCTACAGCCTTACGATTCATGGGCTGGTCGATCGGCCAACGGTATTTTCGCTGGCCGATCTGAAACGATTCCCGTCCGTATCGCGCATCGCGTTTCTGGAGTGCTCCGGTAATTTCAGAACAGGGAAAGACACCATGACGCCCCAGGACATCTGCGGCCTGACCAGCCAGAGCGAATGGACTGGCGTACGACTGTCGACCTTGTTCCGGGAGGTGGGCGTGCGGGAGAAAGCCAGCTGGTTTCTGGCCGAAGGGGGCGATGCTGCGCTCATGACCCGGAGTATTCCCGTTCGTAAAGGCTGGGCCGATGCCATCATTGCCTATGCGCAGAACGGAGAAGCCATCCGGCCTGAACAGGGCTATCCGGTTCGGCTGTTTCTGCCGGGCTGGGAAGGTAACACCAGCGTTAAATGGCTCCGCCGGATCGAACTGGGCGACGCGCCCTGGCATACCCGCGAAGAAACATCGAAGTACACCGAAACCATCAAGGGTGGTAAGGTCCGTCAGTTCAGTTTCGACATCGACGCCCGGAGCATCATTACGTTTCCGACGTACCCAGCCCAGATCGAGCGCGGCTGGGTCGAAATCCGGGGGCTGGCCTGGAGCGGACGGGGTAAAGTGACTCGGGTAGAGGTTAGCACCGACGCCGGTAAACACTGGCAGGTGGCTGAATTGCAGGATCCGGTACTCGACAAGGCCCATACCGTTTTTCGCCACCTCTGGCGGTGGGAGGGTGTCGAGACATTGATTATGAGTCGCGTAACCGACGAGACGGGCTATGTACAACCCACATTGAGGCAACTCCTCGACGCGCGCGGCCCCGATACGGGCGGCTATCACATGAACCCGGTTACCGCCTGGCTAATCAAACCCGACGGGCGGGTGCTCTATCAGCCGGACTACGGTCGCTGACGGACAGTTGAACCAGGCAAACGGGTTGTACATCTGAAAATGAGTATTTGCTATACGAGAACATCGGTGTTTACGGGCGAACGGCTAACTTGCGGGGAGGGCTGGCCTACCGGCTTGTTCAGCATTTCTTGCGCAATTATGAGTGAAACCCATAAAATAGGCTGGCGAACAGCCACCTCACTGGTCATTGCTAATATGGTCGGTACGGGTGTGTTCACGAGTCTGGGCTTTCAGCTGGCCACGGTGCAGAACACCTGGTCAATTGGGCTGCTATGGGTACTGGGCGGAGGGCTGGCGCTGATCGGTGCGTTTACCATGGCCGAACTCGGTACCCACTACCGCCATGAAAACGGGGGCGATTACATCTTCATCTCGCGCGGGCTGCATCCGTTTTTAGGGTATCTGTCGGCCTGGGTATCGCTGGTGGGTGGGTTTGCGGCCCCGGTAGCCATTGCCGGCAAAGCCATGGAAGCCTACCTGAGCCCGTTCGATCAGACCTGGCTCGGAACGGCCAACAGCCGCTGGCTCACGGTGGTCCTTGTGCTGCTGATCGGGCTGATGCATTCGGTCAGCCTCCGCCACAGCAGTGTGTTCCAGAACGCCACAACGTTGCTGAAAATAGTATTCGTAGCAGTATTGCTGGCCGTTGGGTTTGCGGCAGCGCCGTCGGAACCCAATGCGCTGCGGTTCGGGGCGGGGGTATCGGACGAGGTGTTTACGTCGGGTTTTGCCGTATCGCTGCTGTACGTAACCTATGCCTATACTGGCTGGAACGCGGCCGCTTATATCGTCGCTGAAATTCGCGATCCGCGTCATAACCTGCCCCGGGCGCTGTTGCTGGGTACGGGGGTGGTGACGGTGCTGTACGTAGCGCTACAGCTGGTTTTTCTGCGGCTGGCCAGTCTGGACCAGCTCCGGAACCAGGCTGATGTGGCGGTGCTGGCTTTTCAGCATGGCTTCGGGACGACGGCCAGCAAGTGGATCAGTATCGGTATTGCTGTTCAGTTGCTGGCTACCATGAGTTCATATGTCTGGGTAGGGGCGCGGGTAACGAGCCGTATGGCTGCCGACTTTCCGCTCTGGCGCTATTTTGCCGTCGTCTCCCCGCAGCAGGTGCCGGTTCGGGCCATCTGGCTGCAGGTAGGAGTTACCCTGCTGCTGCTGTTTTCCGGAACCCTCGAACAGGTATTGCTCTGCACATCGTTCGTGCTGCAACTGATGGGTACGCTGGCAGTGGCGAGTCTGCTCCGCACCCCGCGCCGACCCGATGACTTCCCGAGCCCGTTTCGCCCGTATCTGCAATGGGCCTACATTGGCTTTAGCCTTTTCGTGCTGGCCTTTATCATCAGCGACCGACCCGTCGAAAGCCTGATCGGGCTGGGGGTAGTCGTCGTAGGCGGAGCAACCTACTGGATCAAACCGCCCGACCAAACCCGGGTTCGCCCGCAAACCCAATCGACATATGAGTAAGTCTGAATACGATGCGGTGGTTGTTGGGTCCGGTCCCAACGGGCTGAGCGCGGCAATCGTGCTGGCGCGGGCAGGCCTGTCGGTGGTGGTGCTGGAAGCGCGGCCGACCATTGGGGGCGGTACCCGATCGGCCGAGTTGACCCTGCCCGGTTTTGTGCATGACATAGGGTCGGCCATTCATCCGCTGGCCGCTGGTTCGCCCCTGTTTCAGAGCCTGCCCCTGTCCGAATACGGCCTGGAGTTTATCTACCCGCCCATAGCAGCCGCCCATCCGTTCGATGGGGGAACGGCGGCTATTCTGGCTGGGTCCGTAGCCGATACGGCCCGGACGCTTGGCGCTGATGAAGAAACATACCGGCGTTTATTTGAACCGCTGGTGCGGCACTGGCCCGGGCTGGCCCCCGATGTGCTGGGACCACTGCGATTTCCGGATCATCCGATCGATTTGGCGCAGTTTGGCCTGAACGCTCTGCTGCCGGCAACCCAGCTGGCCCGGCGTTTTAAAACTACCGAAGCGCGGGGCCTGCTGGCCGGTATGGCCGCTCACGCCATTCAGCCCCTGACCAACCTGACAACGGCGGCTATTGCGCTGGTGCTGATGACGGTGGGCCACCAGCGCGGCTGGCCGATGCCCAAAGGTGGGTCGCAGCAGATCGCCGATGCCCTCGCGTCGTACTTCCGATCGCTGGGTGGCCGGATTGAGGTAGACCGACCTGTCAGAACGCTGGCCGACCTGCCCAAAACCCGGGCCGTGCTGTTCGATCTCAGTCCGAAGCAGCTGCTGTCTATCGCGGGTGATCGGTTTTCAGCGTTCTATCGAAAACAGCTGGAGCGCTACCGCTACGGACCCGGTATTTTTAAAGTCGACTGGGCGCTCGACGGACCCATTCCGTTTGCCGCTGCCGACTGTGACCGCGCCAGTACAATTCATCTCGGCGGCACCCTGGAAGAGATCGTAATGGCTGAGCAGCAGACCTATGACGGGCAGCATCCCGACCAGCCATATACACTGCTGGCCCAGCAAAGCCGCTTCGACCCCAGCCGCGCACCGGCCGGTAAACATACCGCCTGGGCTTATTGCCACGTACCGAACGGCTCGACCGTCGACATGACCGACCGTATTGAGCGGCAGGTTGAGCGGTTTGCGCCAGGTTTCCGGGATCGGATTCTGGCCCGCGCTACGATGAATACCGCCCAGGTAGAAGCCTGGAATCCCAATTACGTTGGGGGCGACATCAATAGTGGTATCATCGACATTGGGCAATTGTATACGCGGCCTACCTTGAGCCTGACGCCTTACCGGACGTCGGAGCCGGGGCTGTTCATCTGCTCGTCGGCCACGCCACCCGGCGGAGGGGTACACGGGATGTGTGGCTACCAGGCCGCCCGGGTGGTACTGCGCGATAGTTTTGGCCTGGCTACACCGGTAGTTTTGACGAACCGATAGATTTCATACTGTAAGACAAACAACGCACAAACGAATGGAAAGTACGAGTAAGAAGACAACCGCAGCGACGCAGCCCGCTATCCCGCCTGCTACATCGATCCTGAACGAAGACTGGACCGTTGTGGTGCTGGGGCTGGCTATCATTGGCCTTTCGCTGACCGGACTGGTCATTGCCGCCCCGGCTTTTGGCTGGAAAGACAGCAGCGATCTGGCAGGTACGGTATTCTCAGCGAAAAATCTGGTGGCTATAGCCGCGCAGTTCGCGTTTACCTACGTGGTGGCGCTGGCCGGCGCCTGGCTGACGGGCCGTTCCGTTCGGGCTACTGCGCTGGGCTTTCCGGTTATTTTCGGCTTAACAGTGCTGGCGCTGATTCTGGCGGGCAACAAAACCCTCAAGGACCTTAACCTCGAAGCCGTTATTTTCAGTCTGATGATTGGCCTGGCTATTGGTAATACGCTCCGGCTCCCCGACTGGCTGCGGGCTTCTCTGGCTACCGAGCTGTTCGTGAAAATCGGGCTGGTGCTGCTGGGTACGACCGTCATCTTCGGCGATATTCTGAAGGCGGGCTCGCTGGGGCTGATTCAGGCGCTGGTGGTGGTGTTGTCGGTCTGGTACGTGGCGTACTGGATCAGCAAACGGCTGAAGATTGACGATGAAATGACCATGATGCTGGCATCGGCGGTGTCTATCTGTGGGGTGTCGGCCGCTATCGCCACGGCGGGCGCTATCCACGGCGACAGCAAGAAACTGTCGTACGTAATCTCACTGGTGCTGATTACGGCTATTCCGATGATGCTGCTCATGCCTTACGCGGCTCAGTCGATGGGGCTTACGCCCGAAGTGACGGGTGCCTGGCTCGGCGGTACGATCGATACCACTGGCGCGGTGGTGGCGTCGGGCTCGCTCGCGGGCGAGGCCGCGCTGAAAATCAGTACCATTGTCAAGTTCTCGCAAAACGTTCTGCTCGGACTGGCTGCTTTTGCCATTAGCGTGTACTGGACCTACTCGGGTAAAGACGGCGTGCAGGCCGAAAAGCCCACGCTGGGCGTGATCTGGGAGCGGTTTCCGAAGTTCATTCTGGGTTTTCTGGGAGCATCGCTGCTGTTCTCTTTCGCGCTGTCGGCCGAAACGATCGATACGGTAAAGGGAAGTCTGAAAAGCCTGCAGGGCCTCTGGTTCGCGCTGGCCTTCGTAAGCATAGGGCTCGAAACCCGGTTTGCCGATCTGTTTAATGCCGATAACCGCCGGCCGCTCTACGCGTTCCTGCTGGCACAGGGCTTCAACATTGTCATCACGCTGGTGGTGGCTTACTTTCTGTTTCAGTAGCTGACTGCACTGCATGCAACCTACGCAAACGCTTGCTTCTAAACTGCCCCGCGTCGGCACCACGATCTTTACCGTCATGTCGAAATTGGCGGCTGATCTGGGAGCATTGAACCTGTCGCAGGGGTTTCCGAGCTTTCCGGCCGATCCGGCCCTGCTGGAGCTGGTCACGAAAGCCATGCGCAACAATCATAACCAGTATGCACCCATGGCAGGCATGCCGGTGCTGCGCGAAGCCATTGCGCAGAAAACCGCTGAGGTATATGGTCCGTCCTACGACCCGGAAAGCGAGATTACGATCACTTCGGGCGCTACCGAAGCGCTCTATGCCGCCGTTACGGCCGTGGTGCAGGCTGGGGATGAAGTCATTGTATTCGAACCGGCCTATGATAGCTACGTGCCTGCCATCGAACTGGCCGGGGGCGTGCCGGTCTTCGTCAGCCTGACCCCACCCGACTACGCCATCGACTGGGCGGAGGTAGCCGCGAAGGTAACTGACCAAACCCGGCTGATTATGGTCAACACCCCCCATAACCCGACCGGTCGCGTCTGGACTGCCGATGACCTGAACCAGCTGGCTAATCTGGTGCAGGAGCGCGACCTGTTTATAATCAGCGATGAGGTTTACGAACACATTACCTTCGACCAGCGGCCACACCGCTCGCTGATGCAGCACCCTGTTTTGCGGGAGCGTACGTTTGTGGTGGGGTCGTTTGGGAAAACGTTTCACGTAACGGGCTGGAAGGTCGGGTACTGCCTGGCCCCGCGCGAGCTGACTGTCGAGTTTCGGAAAGTACACCAGTTCCTGACCTTCAGCGTATCGACCCCGATGCAGGTTGCGCTGGCTGAATATCTTAGCAAGTCCGACCGCTATCAGTCTCTAGCCGGGTTCTACGAACAGAAACGTGACCTGTTTCTTCAGGCGCTGGCCGGGTCGCGGTTTGCGTTCACGCCTACCGAAGGCACTTTCTTCCAGAACCTATCCTACGCGGCTATAACCGACGAGCCCGATTATGACCTGGCGGTTCGCTTAACGAAAGAGATTGGCGTAGCCTCCATTCCGGTATCGGTCTTTTACGACCAGCGGAACGACTACAACATACTCCGGTTCTGCTTCGCCAAAGACGACGAAACCCTCCGCCGGGCGGGCGAAAAACTAGCCCAGTGGAGCAGGAACAGATAACATCAGCCTTTACAAGGTCCGGGCCGTCACACTCGTATATGTCATGCCTGCGCCTGGGTTGTAATTATGACGGCTGGCTTGTCCTGTTGCGGGTTTGTCATTCCGACGACTGCTAGCCCGTTCCTTTACTCACATCACTCATCATTCATCACTCATCACTCAATCTGTGTCTCGCATCGATCCATTACCTGAAAGTCAGGCGTCAGACGACTTGAAAGCGGCCTGGGCCCGGCACATCGCTGACTATCCCGGGTCGCGCATCACGAATATGAAGGCTACCCTAAGCCATTCGCCCCTGGCGTTCGACGTATACATGCAATGGTATCCGCTGTATCAGGAGGTCATCGGGCTGGTGGGAAACCGGCTGGCGTATCTGTTCGCCCATGCTATCTCCGAAGGTTCAGACTGCCCGCTCTGTACCATGTTCTTCCGAAAGATCATAATCGACCATGGCGAGCGGCCCGAAGCGCTTGTACTGACCGACGACGAGCAGGCGCTGCTCCGGTTCGGGAGCGAGATGGCCCGAAACAAAGGTGAAGTGCCTGCTGATCTGTACCAGACCGTCGCCCGGCGATGTACACCTGCCGAACTGGTGATACTCGTTGCGTTTGCCGGGCAGATGATCGCTACCAACGTATTCAACAATGCCCTGGAGGTGGAGGTCGATTCGTACCTCGCTCCGTATTATCCTGTAACCAACCCAACCTGACAAGGCTTCAGAAACTTTGAAAATCCCTCAATATGGCCAGTCTAACCGGTAAAACGGCTTTTATCACGGGCGCAGCCCACGGGCAGGGGCGGGCCGTCGCGCTGGCACTGGCGCAGGCAGGGGCCAACATCGTTGCGTTCGATGTGGCCCGAAATCTTACCTATCCGGCCTATACCTTCGGGTCTGAGAATGAACATGACTCGCTGCAGCGTGAAGTCAACGCCCTGGGTCCGCATTGCCTGATCTGGCAGGGCGATGTTCGGCGCGACGAAGACATCATAGCGGCCGTGGAGCAGACCATGAACCGCTTTGGCCGAATTGATATCCTGTTCAACAACGCGGGTATCTGTGCCTATGGGCTGGCCCACGAGCTGACCGAAGCCGCCTGGGACGATATGCTCGATATTAACCTGAAAGGGGCCTGGCTGGTAGCCCGCCGGGTCATACCCGTCATGATGGAGCAACAGTCGGGCGTTATCATCAACAACTCCAGCATTGCCGGTCTGCGGGGTATGAACCGGCTGAGTCACTATGCCGCGTCTAAATGGGGGCTGGTGGGGCTGACCAAATCCTGGGCCATTGAACTGGCGCCTTACAACATCCGGGTCAACTCCATTCACCCCACCGGCGTGAACACCCCCATGAACGATGGTCTGGCCGCGCTGGAAGGAACCACTACACAGGAAATAGCCGAACGGTCGGCGGGAAATTTGTTGCCCGTACCCTGGGTAGAGCCAGAAGACGTGTCGGCGATGGTGCTCTATCTGGTTTCTGACGGAGCCCGTTACATCACCGGTTCGCAGTTCGTACTGGATGCAGGCCTGCTGACCCGCTGAGGCTGTTTCACGATTTTTTGTGAAACAGTCGTGGAACATAGCTTGGATTCGTGAAAACTATCCGGCATATTTGGGACTGCAACGCACAGACCCATGGGTAAAGTCATTGCTATCGCCAACCAAAAAGGGGGCGTCGGTAAAACTACAACGACAATAAATCTGGCCGCCAGCCTGGCCGCCCTCGAATTCCAGACGCTCATTGTTGACGCAGATCCGCAGGCCAATTCGACCTCGGGACTGGGCTACAATCCGAAAGAAATCGAGAACAGCATCTATGAGTGCATGGTGGAGGGCGTACGTCCTCACGATGCGATCATACAAACGGAGTTTCCAAATCTGGATCTGCTGCCGTCACATATTGACCTGGTCGGAGCCGAGATTGAGATGATCAATCTTCAGAACCGCGAAGACAAGATGAAGAACGCGCTCGACAGCATCCGCGATGAATACGACTTTGTTATTATTGACTGTTCTCCATCGCTCGGTCTGATCACGATCAACAGTCTGACAGCCGCTGACTCGGTCATTATCCCGGTTCAGTGCGAGTATTTTGCGCTCGAAGGACTGGGCAAACTGCTCAATACCATCAAGATTATTCAGTCACGGCTCAACACCCGGCTATCTATTGAAGGTATTCTGCTAACGATGTACGACCTGCGCGTTCGGCTTTCGAACCAGGTAGTAGGGGAAGTGACGACCCATTTCCAGCAAATGGTATTCAGCACCATCATTCCCCGCAACATCCGGTTGAGCGAATCGCCCAGTTTTGGCGTACCCGCCCTGGCTCAGGATGCCGACAGTAAAGGAGCCGTCAGTTACCTGAACCTGGCCCGCGAAATTCTGATCAAGAACGGCATGATGCCGCAGGAAGCCTAGTAATACGGGCCAACCCCCGTGATTTCTACCAACATAGCGGGCTTCGGCTCGTACTTAAGGTATGGAGAACGCGAACACCAAAGCACCGAATAAGAAGATGATTGGACTGGGCCGTGGATTGGGTGCGCTGCTGCATGACAGTGACGCGGTAAACCGCCAGACCAAAACCTCGCCGTTTGAGTCGATCAGTACCATGACCGAGATCAGCCTCTCGCTGATCGAAACCAATCCGTTTCAGCCCCGAACCCGGTTCGACGAAGAAGCGCTTCAGGAACTGGCTGAGTCGATTCGGGTACAGGGTATTATTCAGCCCATCACGGTTCGTCAGTTGGGCAAAGACCGCTACCAGCTGATCTCCGGCGAACGGCGTCTTCAGGCCTCCAAGCTGATTGGGCTGACAACCATTCCGGCCTATGTCCGGACGGCCAATGACCAGCAGATGCTGGAAATGGCGCTGATCGAGAACATCCAGCGCGAGAACCTCAATTCCATAGAAATTGCCCTTAGTTATCAGCGGCTTATTACAGAATGTAGCCTGAAGCAGGAAGAACTGGGCGAACGGGTAGGTAAGAACCGCACTACGGTCAACAACTACATCCGGCTGCTGAAATTGCCCCCCGTCATTCAGGCGGCTCTGCGCGATAACAAAATATCGATGGGCCACGCCCGGGCTATCATCAATATCGAAAACCCCGATTCACAGATTCGGTTGTTTAACCGGGCTGTTGATGAAGAGTGGTCGGTACGGAAGGTTGAAGAAGCGGTAAGGAACCTGTCGGACGATGACGATCTGCTAACCGCCACCCGGCGTGTGACGCTACCCAAGCAGGAAATGCGGAGTCTCCAGTTCAAGCTCTCGTCGCTGTTCGGCACCAAGGTATCGATCAAAGCTGATGAGAAGCACAAAGGTGAGATCAAGATTCCGTTCACGTCGCAGGAAGAGCTGACCAAGATTCTGGAGGTTCTCAACTCCCAAACCTAGTTGTGTTAAATTATCGTAAACGGATACAGCGCCCGGTCAACCAACCGACTTTGAGCGTTGTGTAAGCATGAAACAGCTTATTGTCTTATTTGTAGCCGTTCTGCTGTTCAACGTACCCGTTCAACGCCTGTTTGCACAACAACCCGCAATTGTGCCCGCCAGGACACCGGCAGCCGTTGACTCGACGCGGCAGATCCGGTCGGCCGCCGACACCATTCCGGCTACGTTGCCCAACAACGGAGGCCGCCCGATTCGGGTAGGTTCGTCGGAGCTGACTCCGGAGGGCGACTCACTGGTGCAGTCGCTGGCGGATACCATACGGGTGGGGGCTCGCCAGCAGGCCGAAATCCGAAAAATCATTCCCCGACAGGCTACCATCCGGTCGCTGATTCTGCCCGGCCTGGGGCAGGCCTATAACCGGCAGTACTATAAAATACCGTTTATCTACGGCGGATATGCCGCCATTAGCTACTACTTTCTGCGCTACCGGCGGCTGGCCAACGAAGCCGAAGATGGCTACCGGCTCCTTCTGTACGGGCGTCAGATAGTGGGCCCAACGCAGGTTGAACTTACCAATGTACCCCAGCTGATCAGCCAGCGGATTCCCGTTCCGGCCGTAATTGAGAAAGTGGAGGAGGTACAGATTGGCGATAATATTTTCCGGTCGACGGCGGGTGCCAAGAATGCGTACGACTTCTACCGGCGCTACCGGGACCTGAATATACTCTTGTCGATTGTGCTCTATGCCGTAAGTGCAGTAGAAGCCAACGTAGCGGCCCACCTGAAAACCTTCGATCTATCCGACGATATTTCCATGCGTGTTGAGCCAACCGTACTACCTTTGCCGGGCACCGGGCCCGTGCCGGGGATACGTCTGGCCCTTACATTCAAGTAACGGAACCCGTCGCTGACAACACCGAAAAAAACATGAATATTCTTTTGCTTGGCTACGGTAAAATGGGAAAAGCCATCGAGCAACTGGCGCTCGAACGGGGCCACCAGATTGCCGGTCGCATAGACGCCGACAACCGCGCCGATTTCGATATCCTGCCTAACGAGGCTGTTGACGTGGTTATAGAGTTCAGCTCGCCCGAATCGGCTGCCGAAAACATAACCTATTGTCTGGAACGTGGCTGGCCGGTCGTTTGTGGCACAACGGGCTGGCTGAGCCAGCGGCAGGCCATCGAGGCCGTTTGCCGTCGCAAAAACGGGGCTTTCTTCTACGCGTCGAACTACAGCATTGGCGTCAACCTGTTTTTCCGGCTCAACAAAACGCTGGCGCAGTTCATGCGGAACTACCCATCATATCAGGTATCGATGACCGAAATTCATCATACCGAAAAAAAAGATGCGCCCAGTGGTACGGCAATTACGCTGGCTGAAGGGGTTATGGAACACTTGCCGACCAAACGCCGTTGGGCCAGTAAAGAGACCGATAGTACCAATTCGCAGATCAATTCGACCGAAGCGGTTGAAATTGAGTCGCTTCGTGAAGGGTCCGTACCCGGAACGCATACGGTTCGGTACGATTCTGACGTTGACCGAATTGAAATTACCCATATTGCCCACAGCCGACAGGGATTTGCGCTGGGAGCTGTTGTTGCGGCCGAATGGATCATTGGCCGCGAGGGCATTTTCGGGATGGACGACCTGTTAGGTACGAATGATCAATGATGAACCTGCGCTGCCTTTCATCGATCATCATTCATCGGTAATCATTCATCATTAATCGTTATAGGACGTGTCTGAAGTTAAAACCCGCGCCGACCGTAAACCGGCTAAAGCCAAGAAATCACCTCTCCGCGAATGGTTCGATTCGATTCTGTTCGCCGTTGTGGCAGCTACCCTCATCCGGTGGCTGTTTATGGAAGCCTTCACGATCCCAACACCATCGATGGAAAACAGCCTGATGGTGGGTGATTTTCTGTTCGTGAGCAAGCTCCATTACGGTACCCGTACTACCACAACACCGCTGCAGGTCCCCCTGACCCACCAGAAAATCTGGGGCACCAACATTCCGTCGTACAGCACGGCCATTCAGCTGCCCTCATACCGGTTGCCCGGCTTCACGAGTGTGAAAAATGGTGATGTCGTCGTGTTCAACGTACCGCCCAAGTACCTGAACGACAACATCGATTACCCGGTCGATCTGAAAACGAACTACATCAAGCGCTGCGTCGGTATTCCGGGCGATGTGCTCGAAGTGCGGCAGCGGGAGGTGTATGTTAACGGTACGCTGCTGCCCAAGCCGCCCCGCTCGGAGCAGAAGTATTTTCTGAAAACAACCGAAGTGCTGGATGCGGCTTTTTTCCGTAAGTACGACATCGTGAACGACTACCGTGATCCGGGCCAGCCGACCGAAAACTGGAAGCCCCTGGAGCAGTATAACGACTCGACCAAGAGTTCGACCATGGTAGGGTACAGCATTAACACGACCGAAACCGTTATCAATCAGCTGAAAGGGTTCGACTGGGTGAAAGGAATCGAACCCATGAGTGACAAGCCGGGCGAAATGTCGCCGGGTATATACGGCACCCCGACGTTCAAGTGGAACCACGATAACTTTGGCCCGATTACCGTACCGAAACAGGGCGTAACGATTCCGATCAATGCGCAGACCATAGCGCTCTACGGCCCGGTCATTGAACTGTACGAAGGCAACGAAAACGTAGTGTCGAGTCCAACCGGTATCAAGATTGGTGGCCAGCCCATCGGCTCGTACACGTTTAAGCAGGATTATTACTTCATGATGGGCGACAACCGCGATAACTCACTGGATTCGCGCTTCTGGGGCTTCGTACCCGCCGATCATATTGTCGGTAAGGCCGTATTCGTCTGGATGTCGCTCGATCCGAACCCGGACAAGTGGTACAACAAAATCCGCTGGAACCGCCTGTTCAGAACGATCGATTAAGGAAACAGCAAAAAGCAGCCGAAGGGGCAGAACGGAAAAAGCTGGATACTAAACCGATCCGCTTCTCCCGTTTCTGCCCCTTCGGCTATTCGAATTGACTTGACTGGTGGCAGGGCCTGGTCCAGACCCCTTGAGAATACTTTTATCGTCCCGTGTTTTTGCCATCCCGACTCAGAAGAGATCTATTGTACCGGGATGACAAAAATGAGTAGAACAGTACTACAACAGCCATCACTGATTCGCCGTAGCCTACCACTCGATGGGGGGAAGGCCTTTGCTCTGGAGATAATCATTGGCCTGGCTGAAGTGTTTGTTGCCGAACCAGCCGCCCCACTGGGCTGCCATGGGGGAGGGGTGTTTCGATTTCAGGACCAGGTGTTTCTTACTGTCGATCACGGCCCCTTTCTTCTGGGCGTAGGCTCCCCAAAGCATAAACACCACATGTTGTTTCTGGTCGGAGATCAGTTTAATTACCGAGTCGGTAAAGGTTTCCCAGCCCTTGCCCTGGTGCGACCCTGCCTGGCCGGCGCGTACGGTCAGCGTAGCGTTGAGTAGCATAACCCCCTGACTAGCCCAGCGTTCGAGATTACCTGACTTGGGAACGGGCTTGCCCAGGTCATCCTGAATTTCTTTGAAGATATTGACGAGGGAGGGGGGCTTCTGTATACCGTCGGCTACCGAGAACGCCAGTCCGTTGGCCTGCCCTTCGCCATGGTAAGGATCCTGACCCAGAATAACGACCCGGGCGTCGTCGAAAGAACATTTGTCGAACGCATTGAAAATCAGTTTTCCCGGCGGAAAAACGCGCTGGGTGCTATATTCCTGTCTAAGAAATTCGGCCAGTTGCTGAAAATAAGGCGCGTCAAATTCAGGTTGAAGATAAGGTTGCCAGGATTCGGCTATGGAAACTTTCATTTGCGGGAACTGATACGGGTGAATGGGAATTATAGGCCAAAACCGCTGGAACCTATACCCCGAAAATTTTTAAGATGGGTTCTTGCGTAAAATAACTTATCAACCGTATTTTCGTTGTAAGGTTGCCAAACGACAGGATAATTATGGTATCGTCAGTCACTGAAGGCGTAAAAGTGAGCGTGAAGACTGAGTATCAATCGGACTACTCCAGCCCGCTTCAGGCACACTACGTATTTACCTACCGAATCACGATCGAAAACGCGAGCGACTACACGATCCAGCTGCTTCGCCGGCACTGGCTCATCTACGATTCGAACGGCACCGTCCGGGAGGTCGAAGGTGAGGGCGTGGTTGGTCTGCAGCCCGTTCTGGAGCCGGGTGAGGTACACGAATACGTGTCGGGTTGCAATCTCCGGTCGAGTATGGGCAAGATGGCCGGCACCTATCTGGTCGAGCGTATTATTGACGGAAAACGGCTCCAGGTAAACATTCCCGAGTTTACGATGGTCGTGCCGTTCCGCTTAAATTAGTCACTACTTTCTCCGTTGGTTCGTTCTTATTTCCGCTACCTCGGCCGCGCCCGCGACGAGCACTCGCTGCATTCGCCCTTTTTATTTGCCCTGTATACCGAAGTTATCCAGGCCGACAACCGGCACGAACCGGCTTTTGCGCCAATTCGCTCGCTTCGACACGAAGTCCGGCGGAACAAAAACCGGATCGATATTACTGACTTCGGGGCAGGCTCTAAAGTAAACGGCTCACGGCAGCGCAACGTGGCCGACATTGCCCGGCATTCGCAGAAGCCCGCCCGCTTTGGTCGGTTGCTATACCGGCTGATTCGGCGCTTCCGGGCGCGAACGGTGCTCGATCTGGGTACGTCGCTGGGGCTGACAACGGCGTATCTGGCCGAAGCCGCCCGGCTCAACCAGGGGCAGGTGTGGACGTTTGAAGGTTGTCCGCAAACGGCTGCGCTGGCCCGTCAGCACTTCGAGCGGCTCAACATCGACAATACAACCGTTGTGGTTGGAAACCTCGACGAAACCCTGCCGGCCCGGCTCGCCACTCTCGACGCGCTCGATCTGGTATTTTTCGATGCCAACCATCGCTACGAGCCTACAGTCCGTTATTTTGAGACCTGCCTGCCTCACGCCCATAATGACACGGTGTTCATATTTGACGACATTCATTGGTCGGAGGAGATGGAGCAGGCCTGGGCGTACATAAAAAACCACCCGGCAGTGCGCGTAACGGTTGATCTGTACTGGGTAGGGCTCGTATTTATTCGTACCGAACAGCCCCGGCAGGACTTTGTTCTCCGTTTCTGAATCAGCACCCTATCAAGGAATTAGCTGCCCATTGCAACAGAAAAACTGGTAACTTGTGCGGTAGTACAGCCGCTGTTTTTTCGTTATCAGAACGAACGTATCTCCTCCCAAACCTTATGAACCGTCTGATGTCTACGCTCTTGCCCTCAGGAATTGGAGTCGCCTGTCTGCTGCTGGTCATGGGCTCTTGCCAGAATGCCGCCACCGACACGACCGACGACCCAACGGCGGTATCGTCGTTCGAGCTGATGCAGCAGAAAATTCTGACACCCTCCTGTGCTACGGCGGGTTGCCACGCGTCGGAGAAAGACCCTTCGTTTGCGCAGCACGGCCTGGTGCTGGCTGCGGGGCTGGCGTATCAGAACCTGGTGGGCGTTGACCCCAAAAACAGTTCAGCCAAAACCGATGGTCTGAAGCGGGTAAAGGCGTTTGCGTCGCTGGAGAGCCTGCTTTACCATAAACTCAACGCCAGCGCCGGTCACCATAGCGGCCGTCAGTACGGCAACCTGATGCCGCTGGGGAGCGCGCAACTGCCCGATGGTCAGGTAGAATTTGTTCGGCGCTGGATCGAAGCAGGCGCCCCAAAAACGGGGAGTGTGGCCGATGCCGCCCTGCTGGATGATAAAACGACTACCGTAGCCACCTACGAACCCCTGGCGGCCCCGGCCAGCGGGCGGGGAGTACAGATGCGAATTGCGGCTTTCGATATCCAGCCGAAGTTTGAGCGCGAGCTGTTTACCCGTCAGCTGGTGGGCAACACGGCTCCTATGTACGTAAACCGCTACGAGATCAAGATGCGCAGCGGCAGCCATCACTTCGTAGCCTACGACTTTCGAAACAAAAGCCTGCTGCCGAACCTGAACGACGTCCGCGACCTGCGTAACCCCGACAACTCGCTGAACTTCGCGACGGCCCTGACCATGTCGAACCACGTGTACCTGGCCGGATCGCAGGCGCAATATATCGATTACACGTTTCCAGAAGGCATGGCCTTGCTGCTGCCTGCCGGCGCATCGCTCGACCTGAACTCCCATTACGTCAACAAGACCGATGGCGTTATGAAGGGCGAAGCGCAGTTCAATCTGTACAGCATAGACCCCGCGCAGGTCAAACAAGTCGTACAGACGCTCGATCTGGGCAATACCAG
The DNA here is from genome assembly GCF_005870035.1 of Spirosoma lacussanchae. Classification (GTDB taxonomy): domain Bacteria; phylum Bacteroidota; class Bacteroidia; order Cytophagales; family Spirosomataceae; genus Spirosoma; species Spirosoma lacussanchae. The sequence goes on from NZ_SWJG01000001.1 coordinate 1,445,203, forward strand.
CCTGAACCTGCCGCCCAATCAGCGCACCACCGCCACCCGGTCGTTCACCTTCAACAAACCGCGCAGGATTCTGACGCTGACGTCGCACATGCACAAGCTGGGCGAAAAGTTCGTGATCCGGATCAAGGGCGGCACCCGCGATGGCGAGATTATCTATACCTCGACCGACTGGGAACATCCAGACATCATTACCTTCAAAACACCCATCGATCTGAAGGCAGGCGAAGGGCTTACTTCCGAAATTACCTACAACAATACCACCAGCAAGGCCGTTGGTTTCGGCCTGACCAGTGAGGATGAGATGGGAATTATCTTCGGGTATTATTACGAATTGCCGTAGCTCTCACAGCGTTGGTGCGGGGCTTACCACGGGCAGCGTAACCGTTTCCCACCAGTACAGACGCAGCGAGGAAAAATAGTCATGCCAGGCTTCCAGGCTACCTGGCTTTATGATATAGGAGTTAGCCCCCAGATCATAGGCCTGAATGACGTCGGCGGGCGAACTCGACCGGCTGAGAACAACAATAGGTAGTGAGCGCTTCCACGACCGATCTTTCAACTGAGTCAGAAACTGCCAGCCCTGTTCGGCATCGGGCAGGTACAAATCCAGCAACACCAGTTTAGGCAAAAGCCTTACCTGCCCATCGCATTGGTCGAGGTACCGAAGGGCATCGTCAGCTGTGTTGGCCCATATGAGGCTTATATCCTCTAACGTCTGCTCCGCAGCTCTGCGGATGATCACGCGTTCATCGGGGTTATCTTCAATAATGATCAGACTGGCACGATGAAGATTACGTCTACTCGCGTCGGATAGAGAGGAATGCATAGCGGCAGTGTGCCTTTCGGGCAATAGATGTGGTAAGTTGAAATGTGAAAATACTATAAACTCAATAAGAAATGTAGGGTTATATAATAATATTCTCTCTGCGCTGCCTGTATTTGTTACCCGTTTAGTATGCCACATCCGAAAGCGGTGCAATCCTCCCCTTTGTCAGCAGGTTAGATGTTGTTGAAAACAAGCCTTAGTTTTGTCAATGGCCCAAGCTACTACCAATACGCCCGAACCACCCCATTCGGCTCCTATACCTATTGTTGCTATTGGTGCGTCAGTGGGCGGACTGGAGGCTGCTCTTGACCTCTTTGCAGCTTTGCCTGCTACTACCGGTCTCGCTTATATGTATGTGCAGCATCCGGTTCCTGATGTTGAAACGCAGCCGGTATTGATGCTACAGGGCGTAACGGCTATGCCTGTACAGGAGGCTGAAGAGGGGGTTACCATTCAGCCAGATCATGTTTACGTGCTGCCATTAGATCGAGACCTGGACTTAGTCAACGGGGTGCTGCAACCGTCGCTCGGGCCCCAGACGTATTCATTGACCCCCATTGATCGTTTTTTTGCTTTGCTGGCCGATCAGCAGCGGGAACGTGTCATCGGCATCATACTATCGGGAATGGCTTCGGACGGAGCCCTGGGACTGCGGGCTATTAAAGTTGGCGGGGGAATCACTTTTGCGCAGGATCAAACGGCCCTATTTCAGAGCATGCCCCGTTCGGCGATAGCCGAAGGTGTTGTAGATCAGATACTGTCGCCCCCGAGAATGGCAAGTGAACTGGAACGGCTGAGCCGGGAACCCAGCCTGTTTCAACGAATCGGGCAGAACGACGACGACAGTCCTGCTGCAGCTATGCCAATAACCGACGAAGATATTCAGATCATTATTCAACTGATTCGTCGGGTAGTGGGGGTTGATTTCAGCCATTATAAAATGACGACCATTCGCCGGCGAATTATCCGGCGAATGTTGCTGGTTCGGCTCGAAACACTGCCGGAATATGCGCAGTTTCTGCGTCAGCATCCCGATGAAACCCGCGCCCTCTATGACGATCTGCTTATAAACGTGACTACTTTCTTTCGGGATGCCGACACCATGGATTATCTCGAAAAAGCGCTCCTGCCGAAGATCATTCGGGATAGGAAACCGCGTGACACGTTTCGCATCTGGATACCGGCCTGCTCAACCGGGCAGGAAGCCTACTCGCTGGCTATTCTGCTGCTCGAAATCCTTGGCGATCGGGCTTCCGGAGTGACTATCCAGATTTTTGCTACTGATCTGAGCGAGTTGGCCGTAGCCAAAGCGCGGCTGGGCAGCTACACCCGGGGTGAAGTGATGGACGTTTCGCCCCGGCGTTTACAACGCTTCTTCACGAAAGTTGATGATCATTACCGGATCAATAAAAGCGTTCGGGACATGTGTGTGTTTGCGCCCCATAACGTCCTGAAAGATCCGCCGTTCTCCCGGCTTGATCTGATTAGCTGCCGCAATCTGCTGATTTATCTGGATACGTCACTCCAGCGTAAAGTCATGGCTACGTTTCATTATGCCCTCAATCCGAACGGCTATCTGATACTCGGGAAGTCAGAAACAGTGGGCAACTCAGGCACTCTGTTTGCTCAGCTGGAAAAAAACTACCGCGTCTATGTGCGCCGAAATGACGCACCAGCAGACTTCTCTCCCGGCCCGTTTGCGGTGAGTCCCCGCTACGGCCTGGAACTGTCCAGCAATCGGTTGACCGATGAATCATCTTCTGATCAACAGGCTGGCCGCGGAAGTCGTGATCGGCGGGGGGCTGGCAAAAATCCGGCGGTTGAGCTGGAGCGAATCGTAGACAGTATTCTGCTAAGCCGATATGTGCCAGCCAGTGTGGTTGTAAACCAGGATATGGATATTCTCCAGTTTCGGGGATCAACCGGCCTGTTTCTGGAGCCTGCCCCTGGTAAAGCCAGTCTGAATCTGTTGAAAATGGCCCGCCCCGCGCTGGTCTTCGAACTGCGGAATGCCATCCATAAAGCCCGCAAAACCGGCGAAACCGTGCGCCGGACGGGCATTGATGTTCAGATAAAGACGCAGAAACACTACGTAGCCATTGAAATAGTGCCGCTGACGGCGAACGGAGAAGAGCCGTTGTTTCTGGTTCTCTTCGAGGAAGTCGTGACGACATCGACCGCTGATAACGACTCCGCCGACGCCCGCGCCCTCCGGATAAAGCAACTCGAGCAGGAGCTGAGCACCCTGCGCGAAGATATGCGCCTGATCATTGAGGCTCAGGAAGCGGGGACCGAAGAACTACAGTCGGCTAACGAAGAAATAATCAGTAGTAACGAAGAGTTGCAGAGTATCAATGAAGAACTGGAAACGGGCAAAGAGGAAATTGAGTCGGCCAACGAAGAGCTGGTAACAATCAACCAGGAACTACAGGTGCGTAACGATCAGCTATCCGAGGCCAATCAGTTTGCCGAGGCTATTCTCGACACCATCCGCGAAGCCACACTCGTTCTGGATGCTGATCTGCGCGTCAGGAGTGCCAACAAAGCCTTTTACCGATTGTTCAGGGTAAGAGAGGAAGAAACAGAAGGTCGACTGATTTATGAACTCGGCAATCGGCAGTGGGATGTGCCCCTGCTTAGGCAATTACTTGAGAGCGTTATTCTTCAAAACGACTTCGTACAGGGTTTTGAACTGGCCAATGACTTCCCTATCATCGGCGAGAAAGTAATGCGACTGAATGCCCGACGGGTTATTCGGCAGCACGAAGCGGTTTTGCTCGCCATTGAAGATATCACAGAACACCGGCTGGCGCAGCGACTGGTCGAGGAACGCGAAGCCTGGTTCAGGAACGTAGCCGATAACGCACCAGCCCTAATCTGGAGCGTTGGTCTCGACGGGACCTGTACCTTTGTGAATAAAATATGGCTCGATTTTACAGGTCGGCCGATGGAAGAAGAGTTGGGACTGGGCTGGATCGAGGATCTGCATCCGGCTGACCGCGAACAGTATCTGACTATTTTTCACGCCAATTTTGCCAAAAGACAGCCTTACCAGATCGAGTGCCGGTTACGTCGCCACGATGGAGAGTACCGCTGGACCCTGCAAAACGCCCGGCCCAGTATAGCTCCTGATGGGTCATTCACCGGATATATTGGAACCAGCGTTGATATTCATATTCAGAAAACGCTGACCGATGAGCTGGAACGGCGCGTTCAGGAGCGCACGGCTGAACTGGTAGAGAAGAGTGCTTTTCTAAACAAGGCACAGGCTATTGCGCATATTGGTAGTTATACGCGGGATGCACCAACCGGCTATTTGACGGCCTCTGACGGAACATATCGCTTGTTTGGGTACGAACCCGGTTCGGTTGAGCTAACCTATGAGTTTGTCGAAAGCCGGACCCACCCCGACGATGTTGCTCCTATCAACGCGCTGATCGAGAAAGCCCGGCGTAGCTGCCAGCCGTTTTCGTACATCCGTCGGATTTACTGGCCCGATGGGCAGCTTCGGTACCTCTATAACCGGCAGGAAGTTATCTGCGATGAAGCCGGCTCACCTGTTCGGTTCGTTGGTATTGCGCAGGATATTACCGAACAGAAAGTGGCCGCCCGCCGGCTGGAGCAGATGGCCCATAACCTGCAGGCCGTACTGAATGGGGTGCCGACGGCTATCGGCTACCTGAAGGCTATTTTTGACAAACCCGACGATGAATATGGCGACCCGGCTACTGACCCGATCATCGATTTTCGGCTGGTTGTCGGTAACCAGCAGCTGGCCGATCTGGTCGGGCAACCGCTGGCCGACCTGATCGGCCAGTCGGTAAAACCTATTTATTCGTTTCTGTGGGCCGATAAAACGTTTGACTGGTTCAAACAGGTCGTTACCGAGAATAAGCAGGTATATGAAGAACGGCAGCTGATGAGCAACGGCCAGTTGCGCTGGCGGGCTCTTTCGGCGAATCGATACGACGGCGGGGTGGTGCTGACGGGGCTCGATATTACCGAACTCAAAGCGGCTATTTTGCAGCAGGAACAGTTGCTGGAAGAATTGGTGGCTTCACAGCGTACCATCGAGGACGTCGAAGCCCTGCGTCAACACATTCGGGAGCGTGGCGATTTTCTGCGGACCACTACGCATGATCTGCGGGGCAGCTTTGGTATTGTTCAGGGGGCTGCTCAACTGCTCGATGTATCCGATACCGAAGAAGACCGTACCCAGATGCTCCATATGCTCCAGCGTAATCTTCGCCAGGTTACCGTGCTGCTCACCCAGCTCATGGATTTCTCACGGCTGGAGTCCGGCCAGGAAACGGTATATATCGAAGCATTCGACGCGGCCGGTCTGCTGAGAGAGTTTGGTGAATATACCCGGATTATAGCCCATGAGAAAGGCTTGTCTTTATGGCTGGAGGGAGACGACACCCTGCCGGTAGAGGGCGATCCGATCAAAGTGCGTCGTATTGTCCAGAATCTGGTACTCAACGCCCTCAAATACACGAGTGAGGGAAGCGTGACGGTGAGCTGGACCACCCTCAGCGATAGTTACTGGCAAGTGTCCGTAGCAGATACAGGTCCCGGCCTGAAGCCAGCCCAGGTTGAGCAGCTAACTCATTTGCAGACCAACACACCGCCCGAAGCCGCAGCAAACCGTATCCTGGGGTCTGGCGAGGGAATTGGATTATTTATCGTCAAGCGACTGATTAGCCTGCTGGAAGGAAAACTGGCTATCCACAGTAAAATAGGTGTAGGAACTCGGTTTGAGGTCACGCTCCCCCGTGCCTACGCTCACCACGCTGCAGAATCTGCAAACAATTGACAGCCTGGTTTAGATAGTCTGATAAGGAGGGAGGATAGAACTGGAATGAGTGAGCATGAAACGATAAAACGAACTATTATAGTCGTTGGTACATCAGCCGGTGGCGTATCGGCCCTGCAGGAACTGGTAGCTGGCTTTCCAGCTGATTTGGGTGCATCGATCTTTGTGGTGCAGCATGTTTCTGCGGATGCCCCCAGTTTCCTGCCTGCTATTCTGAGCCGGGCGGGTAAGCTGCCCGCTTCCCATCCGCAGGACGGTGACCCCATACAGCCAGGCCATATTTACATTGCTCCGCCCGATTTCCACCTGCTGATCGAACAGGGGCGGGTATTGGTACGCAAGGGCCCGAAAGAAAATCGGTTTCGCCCATCGATCGACGCCCTGTTCAGGTCGGCCGCCTATACCTACGGCCCGCGCGTAATTGGGGTGGTCCTAACGGGGCTACTCAACGATGGCACCTCAGGCATGTGGAGCGTTAAGCGGATGGGGGGCGTATGCGTTATTCAGGAGCCCGACGATGCACTTTACCCGAGTATGCCTGCGAGTGTGCTTGAGTACGTAGATGTTGACTATACGGTGCCTTTGGCCGAGATAGCCTCCACCCTTTGCCGGCTGATAGCAGAGCCCGTTAATGGGCCACCGGAGTTGGTGCAGGCGGAGAAAATACGGCTACAGACCGAAATAGAGATTGCAGCTCAGGCTAATGGGTTTGAACTAGGCATTGTGGGCATGGGAAAACCAACAACACTAACTTGCCCCGAATGTAACGGGGTGCTCATGAGTATCGAAGAGGGGAAACTGACCCGGTACCGTTGCCATACTGGCCATGCCTTCACCCCGGATTCACTGCTGGCCGAGCTATCGAAAACGGTTGAAGAAACCCACTGGCAGGTGGTCCGGGGTCTGGAAGAGGCCGTTATGCTGCTGGAGCAGATGACGCAGAACTACACCGACCTGGGGCGGTACGACGAAGCCGAGCGATTCAGGCAGAAAACCGAAGAAACCCGTGCCCGCGCCCGTCAGGTCCGGAAGCAGATCTTCGGGTATGGTATGACGTAACAGGGTGACTAACCCGTATAACACAAAACGCCGGACGATCGAAACCGCCCGGCGTTTTAGTCTATGAATGAGTTGCTCGCGCTTAGCGGGCAATTTCGATGTTGACCCGGCGGCCTTTGATCGTGTTGCCTTCCATGGCATCAACGACCCGATTGGCTACGTCTTTCGGTACGTCAACGTAAGTGTACTTGTCGAAAATGTCGATGCTGCCGATGGTGTTGCCCGGAATATTGGCTTCACCGGCAATCGCGCCTACAATATCGCCCGGACGAACATAATCTTTACGGCCGATGCTAACCATCAGGCGGGTCATGTTCGCTTCGCGCTCGCGGGGAGCCCGTTTGTCATCGCGCTCGAAATATTGCTTCCGGTCGCCACCCCGATCGTCGCGGTTACCGAAGCGTGAGCCACCGCGGTCGTCGCGGTCGCCAAAGCGCGAACCACCCCGATCGTCGCGGTTACCGAAGCGTGAGCCGCCCCGATCGTCGCGGTCGCCGAAGCGTGAACCGCCACGCCGGTCGTCGAACCGCCCCGAGCCGCGCTCGAACCGGTCGCCCCGTCCACCCCGATCATCGCGACGGCGATCATCTTCGAGGGCCAGGTTCTGATCAGCAAATTCGTTTTTCTCCAGACCCATGCTGCGTTTTACCAGGGCGGCTACGATCTGCTCGGTCGAGAAGCCCGCGTGGTGAAGCTGGGTCAATGTATCTTCATACAGGTTCAGGTCTTTGCTGTCCTGAATGGTCTGCTGAATCTGTTCGATAAAGCGGGCTTTCCGAATACCGACAATGTCTTCGAACGACGGAATAACGCCTTTCTCGACCCGTACTTTCGTGTAGTTCTGGATTTCGCGGAAGCGATATTTCTCATCGCGGCCTACCATCGAGAACGCCCGGCCCGACTTACCCGCGCGGCCGGTCCGGCCGATACGGTGTACGTAATACTCTTCGTCGAGGGGAATATCAAAGTTGATAACGGCGTCGACATCGTCAACGTCGATACCGCGGGCGGCTACGTCGGTCGCGACCAGAATGCTGGTGGTACCCGAGCGGAACTTGCTCATTACGTTGTTACGCTGCGCCTGCCGCAGGTCACCGTGCAGCCCCTCGGCCTGGTAGCCCCGGATTTGCAGGTCTTCAACGATCTCGTCGACCTTGCGTTTGGTGTTACAGAAAACCAGCAGCAGTTTCAGGTCATACATATCGATCAGGCGGCACATCACCTCGACTTTCGCCTTGGGTTTTACCTCGAAGTAGACCTGCTCTATGTTGACGTTGGTCAGCTCTTTCTTCACGACCTTCACCAGCACCGGATCTTTCTGGAACTTCTGGGTGATCTGCATGATCGGTTTCGACATCGTAGCCGAGAACAGAATCGTCTGCCGCTCTTCGGGCATATCTTCCAGAATGCTTTCGATATCCTCGCGGAAGCCCATGTCGAGCATCTCATCGGCTTCGTCCAGAATCATCATCTTGACGTTGTCGAGTTTGAGCGTGTTGCGCTCCATGTGGTCCATAACGCGGCCGGGCGTACCGATTACGATATGCACCCCGCTCTTCAGCGACCGGATCTGGCGTTCGATCGAGTCGCCACCATAAATGGCTTCGATACGTACACCGCGCTTGTATTTGGCCAGTTTCCGAATTTCGTCGGCTACCTGAAGGGCCAGTTCGCGGGTAGGGCAGAGAATCAGCGCCTGTACCGAGCGGTCCTGGGTGTCGATCAGATCGAGGGTTGGAATACCAAACGCAGCCGTTTTACCCGTACCTGTCTGGGCCTGACCAATCACGTCACGACCCGCCAGAATGGGCGGAATTGCTTCGGCCTGGATGGGCGACGGGCTGATGAAGCCCATGTCCGTAACGGCCTGTAAAATCTCGTCAGAAATGTCCAGCTGCGAGAAAAGCACCTGATTGGGATCAACCACGGGTTGAACCGGAGCAGCGGCTGGCGTTGTTTCGTCGACCGTAATAACCTCAGCAACGGCCTGTTCTACCTCGGTGTTGGCAACGGGCGTTTCGGCCTCGTTGTCATCGGCAACCGGGGCTGTGGCTACGGGAGCCTCTTCCGGTTTAGCTGCTTTTTTGCGGGGAACTTTGGCCTTGGGGACGTCAACAGCGGCAACGTCGGTAGTAGGCTGATCCTGTGTGAGCAGAAGATCCTGCTCATCTGTGTTACTTTTTTTCGTTTTCATTACTCTTAGAAAGTTGTGGTTGAACTTTCCAAGCGAAGACGAGTGTGTGCCAGTGAACGGCGCGATAATGCGAGAATTGCCCAACGAACGATTGCCCAACGACCCAACAAGGACCACCAAACCCCCAGCCTGTCAATAGGGGAGAAGACAATGAAAATTGACCGATTAGCCCACGCGCAAATGTCCCGCTCACGGCGGGACGTCCACCCAGAAAACCCATCTGTACATCCGTACTGTGGTATGTCCATACCGGACTCTGTCAGACCTAACTCAGCGTGTAAATAGTGAGAGAACAGAGACGCGACGGATGCCGCTTGTAAAATCTGGTGCAAAAGTAGAGAAATTATCTGGTAAAGTCAAGTGCTGTTTGTAAATAAATTGTATTCGTCAGGTTGTTGCTGCACGGTATAAGTTAATCTAATGGCCGTTAAATAAGCTAGTTAACCGCTTTCTAATCCGGTCGGGCTGTAGCCGGAAATTGTACATTAACTTTATCCCTCAACCAATTCGCCCTGCCCGATTTGGTCAGCATCTGACCCTAAACCGTTCCGTCAGCCATGTCAGACAATAACACATCATCATCAGTAGCGGCCGGTACGCCTGTATCGACCGATGCAACGGTACGAACCATTCAGTTTACCGTTCCGCTCCGGATCCGTATCGAGCTGGGTGCGGCCGGGGTGGATCAGGCCGTCTCGGTTGGCCTCGGTCCGGTAGCCGTTGGGTTCGAGACGCGCAAACCCGCGCCCCGGACCTACACCGACCGCAACGGCTACGACCCGGCTTTTCTGGCCGGAACGTCCATTTCGTTCGAGTCGCTGCTGGCCCCGATCACGGACCGGCTGGCTCCGACAATCGACCAGAAAACCGTGTTGACCTATCGGAATTTCAGCGTGGCGATGCACCGAATCCGGCGCCTGTCTGTAGCTACGGCGGTGAACATCGATGGCCAGCGAACCCAGTCGATGGGTCGCTCCGATGTCTGGATTCTGGACCCGCGCCTGCGCGAAACCTACCAGACCGGGCCGGAGGTATACGCCAACAATGACCTGGACCGGGGCCACATGGTTCGGCGGCTCGATCCGGTCTGGGGCGCTCAGGCCCAGCAGGCGAATGACGATACGTTTCATTACACGAACTCGTGCCCACAACATGCGGGCCTGAACCAGAAAGCCTGGGCCGACCTGGAAGATTACATCCTGAACAATACGAAGCTGGCCCAGCTGAAGGTGTCGGTCTTTACGGGGCCGGTATTTGGCGAGGCTGATATACCTTACCGGGGGGTGTTGCTGCCGCTCCAGTTCTGGAAAGTAGCCGCCGTGATCAAAAAAGATGGTCAACTGTCCATGACGGGCTATCTCCTGAGCCAGAAAAATCTGCTGGTCAATCTGCGCGAGGGAATAGCCGAAGATGGATTTGGCGCGTTTCGGACGTACCAGGTGCCGCTGTCGCAGATTCAGGCGCTGACGGAGCTTGACTTCAGCCCTTACTTTGTCAATGATCCGCTGCACCGCGCCGGAGCGGGCCGCTTTGAGGTGACCACCGACCTGCGCGAGATCCAGAACCCGGACGACCTGATTTTATAGGCCTGACTGAACCGTAACCGCTGAGGCTTTCGTTTACGGGAATGGACGCTTATTTATATGAACACAACGGTTGGTAAATACATCATGCTGGCAGGAGCAGCCCTGCTACTGGTCGGGCTCGTTATTTATTGCCTGGGCGATCGGCTCAGCTGGCTGGGCCGCCTTCCCGGTGATATCCGCCTGGCCGGCAAAAACGGGGGAGGTTTTTACTTTCCTGTCGTTACCTGTCTGGTGGTCAGTGTGCTGCTGAACCTGATCATCGCCCTGATCCGGCGGTTTTTTGGCTAGCCGTACTGGCGGGCCGCGCGTCGGGATCGTAGGTGAGTTTGTTCAGGTAAAAGACCTCGCGCGGGTTCGGAAACGCTTTGGAAGCTGCAATCTTCTGGAAGCCACAGGCCAGAAAGTGGCGGTCGTACCAGGCCATCAGGTTCTCCTGCGCCGAGTAGGTGACGCGTTCGTCGGTATTGCTGGTCTGTATTTTTATCTTTTCCGTTTCCTTAAGCACTTTGTTGCCCTGAATTACTTCGGTCGTTATTTCGCCATCGTTCGGGTAGGCCAGCACCATCCGGTCGCCCTGCTGGGAAACCTGTACCATTTCGGTCAGCTCGGCATTGAGCAGCTCTTTGATGGGCAGGCAGTTGTCCCACAACAGTTTCCCCTGTTTGTCGAAGCCGCAGACAAAGGCGTGGGTATAGCGAAACCCGTCGTACCGGTCGGCTCCGCGCAGGTAGCCGCTGTAGCCCAGGGCGCTGGTCCGGTATTGCGGATAGTAGACCTCCGCAACAAGGGTGAGGCCGGATGGGGTTGGTTGCAGATCATGCACCAGCAGCCGGTAGCGGAACTTGTAATCTTTGCCTTCGTCTTTTTTCTTCTGCGCCCGGGCCCGGAGTTTTTGCTGGCGGTGGGGTTTGAGGTAGTTGAAAAAGTTCTGTAGTTCCGAAAACTCAATGTACTGAATCGCCCCCACGGCGTCGGCGGTGACCTCAGCCATGGATTCGTCCGGCTCGGGGTGTCGTACGCGCGTCACGTAGATACCTTGCGAATAGGGCGTGCAATCGGCCGAGTAGTTGCCGACCAGCAGGGATTCGTGCTCGTTGACGGGCAGCAGCTTGCCGGAGATCAGGCTGTTTTTGGCCCCGTCGAAATCGACCACGCGGATGAGTTTGCTGTCGTAACTGTAGGTGCGTATCGAGAACCGGCACCGGCGCCGGGTGGAGTGAACCAGCACGTTGATCTCCCGTCGGGTTTCGTCGAGTTCGAGGCTGCTGATGTCCATGTGATTCACGTACAGGCCGGGTAGCACCCTGGCTGAGCCGTCGAAAAAGGAAAAGGCCATCACTACTGGGCGCTGATGGCGGTAGCCGCCCACGTAGGCCTGACTCCCCATTACTTTGAACTGCTGAATGTCGAACTGGTCGAGCAGCACACCGTCAATCGTTTCAACCACGCCATCGTCGAGGTGGAGTCGCAGAAACTGAAACCGGTTCGTATCGTACTCCCGAAAGAGGTGATACATGTACTGCTGATCATTATACGACAGCAGCGGTCTGTACTTGATGTCCTGTTTGAACCGAACGCTCCAGAGCGACTTCAGGTTGGTGTCGAACTTCTGAAACGTGAATTCGGCCGGGCTGTTGTCGAAAAAACCGCCCGTTCGCACGGTCATCAGTACCCCCCGGTCGGCCAGCGGAACAACGTCGAAGGCTTCCGGTTCGTTGGGGTCTGAGGGGATCTCAATCCGCAGCGATTGCGCCAGTTGCGCCTGCACCGGTGGCAGGGAAACGCACAGAAACACACAAGCGATGAAGAGAGAGCGGAGCATGAAGTAAAGTTACAAATAACGCCGTAGGATTCAGCTCGTTTGCCAACGCATATTGCGCTATTCGGAATGGATGTATCAATTTTCCTGCCAGCGCTTTTTGAGGTAATCTTTCATGAAGACGTTGATGTCCCACTGGCTCGCTACGGGCTGGTTGGTGTAGGGCAGGGTAGGCAGGTAGCCCGGTGCCGGCCCGAACTCGCAGGTAACAGTCAGGGTGGGGGCGTTGGCCTTCTGGAGCCGGGCCCGGATGGCGTCCCACCATTTGGCGTGGCTTTCCAGCGCGGCCTGCCATTCGGGGGCGCGCGGGTCCGACACCTGCGGGGCTTCGGGTTGGCCGACCCGGCAGTGGATATGGTCGCTGACGGCAATGGCCCGGGTTACGTTCTCGGCCTGGTCGGTCAGGTACGACTCGGCCACGTTGACCCAGTGCGAGTAGTCGGCCGTCAGGCGCATATCGGGTAGTTTGAGCAGGTAATACTGAATAGCCGGGGCGCTATAGCTGAACCGCCCCCGGTGGGTTTCGTGCAGGATGCGAACCCCGGTCTGCTTCTGTACGTCGAGAGCGGTCTGGATCAGTTCGGCGTTCTGCTCGAAGGTGAAGTAGTCATGACCGGTATGCGCGTTGATGAACAGCGGTTTGTTGGCCGCAATATCGAGCAGGTCGTCGCGGTACTTCTGTTTATGTTCGGTAAAGTTGCTGCCTCCGCCAAAGGCCATCAGAATTACCTCCAGGCCCTGGTCGCGCATGACCTGAACGGCTTCTTTCCGTTTGCCGGGTCCGGCCGATATTTCCATGCCGTCGTAGCCAGCGGCTTTTACCCGTTTGGCGGCTTCGGGATAAGACAGGCTTTCCATGCCCCACATCGGGCAAAAGAATACGGTTTTCATACTGATCTGAGTTTAGCGAATGGATGCAAGGTAGAGCGAAAAAACTATACCAGACAAACCGATCGGGTGGCTTTGCCTACTGCTTTAGGAATGGTTTACGGCTTGCTGTGCCCAATGGAGTGACTGTAAATCAGGCCGGTCAATGTGGTAAAAAAACGAATTTGTTTAGTTTGTTACGGCGTCGAGCTGGTGTGGATGGAGCTTACCGAGGCACAGTAAGTAGTATTATTTCCGGATTATCCGCAATTTTACCCCCCGTTGGCTGTGACAGGCAGAAATCTGCTTTCCGGCAAATTATATCTTGAACGAATCCAAAAATACCCTTCTTATGAGCGATGTAGCCACTCGATTTGCACCCGGCGTCGTGACCGGTGACGCTGTCTCCGAAATTTTTCGGCATGCTAACGAGAATGATTACGCCCTGCCGGCTGTCAATGTTGTTGGCACCGACTCCGTCAACGCCGTACTGGAAACGGCCAAGGTCGTTAACTCGCCCGTGATCATTCAGTTCTCGAACGGGGGCGGCATTTTCTACGCGGGAAAGGCGTTGCCAAACGACAAGCAACAGGCTGCTATTGCCGGGTCGATTTCGGGCGCTACCCATGTTCATCAGGTGGCCGAGCTGTATGGGGTTCCGGTCATTCTGCATACCGACCACTGCGCCAAAAAACTGCTGCCCTGGATCGACGGGCTGCTGACGGCCGGCGAAAAGCACTTCGACCAAACCGGTAAGCCGCTGTTTTCCTCGCACATGCTCGACCTGTCGGAAGAGCCGATCGAAGAGAACATCGAGATCTGCGCCAGGTATTTTGAGCGGATGGCCAAAATCGGCATGACCCTCGAAATCGAGCTGGGCGTAACGGGTGGTGAAGAAGACGGTGTCGACAACTCGGACGTTGACGATAGCAAGCTCTATACCCAGCCGTCGGAAGTGGCTTATGCGTACGAAGAGCTGAGCAAAATATCGCCGAACTTCACCATTGCTGCGGCTTTCGGTAACGTTCACGGGGTATACAAGCCCGGTAACGTGAAACTGTCGCCGATCATTCTGAAAAACTCGCAGGACTACATCCAGGAGAAATTCGGAACGGGTCCACTGCCGGTAAACTTCGTCTTCCATGGCGGATCGGGATCGAGCCGCGAGGAAATCCGGGAGGCTATCCGCTACGGCGCCGTGAAGATGAACATCGATACCGACATGCAGTGGGCCATGTGGGAAGGGGTGCTGAACTACTACAAAGCAAAAGAAGGCTACCTGCAAAGCCAGCTCGGTAACCCCGAAGGAGCCGACTCGCCGAACAAGAAATATTACGACCCGCGCGTATGGCTCCGCAAAGGGGAAGAAAGCATGGTGTCGCGCCTGAAAATCGCGTTCGAAGATCTGAACTGCATCAACCGCCTGGCCTAAGCCATACCGGTAATCGAAAGGGTGCCTGCCGTAGACCTGTTGCTTCATCGCTCAGTCTATGGCAGGCACCCTTTCTGGTTTAGCCCCTATTTCACATACCCCAGCTGGCGGGGAATGGTGTAGATCTCCGTCTGTCGTCCGTCGATGTAGCGGAACGACTGTCCGTCGAAGTAGCCGTCTTCTTCGAGCATGATCCGGATTGTTTTTTTCCAGGCCGGCAGCTCAACGGCTGCGTTCAGCTCGATGGAGTAGGCCGTGTTGGCCAATAGTGGATAATCGCCCGTACCGGGAACGCCCTTCTGCTGGTCCCAGAGGCCAATGGTAGGGCCGGCCGCGTGGCCGTGCACGCCAATGGGGTGCGAGTAAATCGTGCCCTTGATGCCTTCTTTCTGCGCCTGATCCAGGGCGGCCAGCAGCATCTGGTTCCCTGTTTTACCGGCTTTGAACTGATCGGTCAGGATATCCTGTAGGCGGTTGCCCTGTTTGAAAGCGGCTTTGATGGCATCCGGAACATCGGTTTCGCCGGGGCGCAGTACGTAGGCATGCTGCTGCTGATCGGTGTTCAGGCGCAGGTAGGTAATGCCGAAATCGACGTGGAGCAGATCGCCGGGCATGATCACCTGCTTGTCGGGACGCTTCGAAAACGTACGCAGGTGCTCGAAATCCTGGCTGTCGGCCCGCTGCACATCGACCGTCGGGTGAAACCAGGTGTCGAGTCCCAGCGACGTGATGCGCTGCCGGAACCACCAGACCACATCGTCGGTGGTGGTGACGCCCGGCTGGATCACGCTCTCCGAAAACCCTTCCTGAATAATCTGGTGCGACAGCCGGCAGATCATGGGGTAGATCGCCATCTCTTTTTCGGTACGGGTTTCGAGCCAGCCCACGGCTACCTTCTCGGCCGAGACGATGCGCTTGCGGTAATCGGCGGGTAGCTTCTCCAGAAACTCCCGTTGTTCGGTCGACGACAGGCCATCGGCATGGGCGTAGTTGGTGGAGGTGTTGAGGCCAATCTTTTTCGGCTTACGATCCTCAATGATTTTGGCCAGGGCTTCCCACTGGTTGGGCCGCACGTCGATATCCCAGGCGCCTTTGAGCAGGTTGCCGACATCGTAGCGGGCAATGGCCAGCTTTTCGATTTCCTTACCCGTGTCGAAAAAGACCATGATGGTGCGTCGGCGGGCCGAGAGCCAGGTGCTGGGCAACATGGTCCGGAGCACGGGGTCTTCGTTGTATTCGCGGGAGATAATGATCCACATATCCAGCCCTTCGCGACGCATCAGCTGCGGGAGCAGGTTGTTGAACCGGTCTTCGAGAATCTCATCGACAATACGGGCCCGTTCGCGTTCGGGCAGGATGGTGGTGGGTTGGGCAGCTGCGGCCAGGGGCAGCCAGAAACAGAGTAACAGGTAGATCCGTTGACGCATAGGAATGAGGGGGCAGTTTCTGGCAAGATACAAAACCCGGCCAACGTTTTTCTACAAATCTGCCGCGTACCGTTGCTCTGAGTCAGCCAAGAAGCCCATCCCCGTTTTACTACCGGATAATAAATTCGACCTCAGCAAGCCCGGCTTTCCGGCTCCTTGGGGGAGATCGGTATACGAGAAGTGCCTATTATTAGACTAGATTTTATTTCAATAGAGCAAATGATGCGCAGAGTAGGTCTCTATTAGTAGAATTAACATCATTTTATTGATTATCAGTGATTTAACATTAAGTGAGGTTTCGTACAATACTATGTTGGGCGGTTCAGTCACGTGAGTGGCGTGGTCGGGTCTCGGTTGGTGGTTTAACGGATTGATAGTGAGTGCTATTTGCGGGTTTGGCATGTATCTGTTGACAGTCTGATGACCGTTCGGTAGCTCATTTTGGTTGGTTTGCCACGTACCTGCCGACAGTCCCAAATCTGGCGGACTGCACGTTGACAAATGCATATCGGCCGACACGATAACGTGCTTGAGATGCCACCGCTTGACAGCCTCGGCTCGACAGTTCGCGGCCTCTCGCGGCTTGCTTGGTAACGTGCGTTGTTGCAATACTGTCGTCTACCCCCTAAACTTTGGTGGAGTAAATTTTTTCCAGCACTGCGTCATCAAAAGCAGAACTTTCCCGAAGTGACTTGATAAGTGGCTATGCTTTCTCTTAATGTAAGCAGGGCCTGAGTTTTTCTTCGGCTAAATAGTATATAACATCCTCAGGGGATAAAGCGGTAAAGTTGTTGACCAGATTGGCGAGAGTGTGGTTGACTTGGCTGGCGAGCAAGTGCTAACAATAAAGTTGGCCCATTATCCTAATTGTAGAAGATACTCAATTTAACGTTCCTGCCTAAGTGCCATGGTTATAGCTTTACTCGATACATATTCCAAGAACACCATGTACCGTCTATCCTACCTTGTTGTTGGACTTTTGCTACTTTGCGAAGCTGTTCACGCCCAGCAACGATCTGATTCAAAAGGGGTTGTGGTTATCAGCGGTGCCGCCCCGTCCACTGGTCAGACATGGGCTGTGATTGTGGGCATCTCCAACTACCAGTTCGTGGACAAATTGCGTTATGCCGACAAAGATGCCATGGCCTTTCATCAATTCTTGGCTTCACCCGCTGGGGGGGCGGTACCTTTAAGTAATATGAAGCTGCTGTTAAACGAAAAGGCAACTACGGCTCAGATTGAAAAAGCCCTTCGCGACCTAATTGATCTGGTAAATCCGGGCGATCGTGTCATTCTGTACTTCTCCGGTCACGGCGACCAGGAATTTAAAACCAAAGCACAGCGCGGTTTTCTGCTGACCTATGATACTAACCACCAATTATATCAGTCCACCGCCTACGCTATTGTGTTTTTTCAAGATTTTATTACCACACTCTCCGCTGATAAAAAGGCTACTGTTCAAGTTTATCTGGATGCTTGCCGGGCCGGAAAACTGGCGGGTAATGAAATAGGTGGGTTGCAACTAGCCGGTGAACAATTAGCGAAGCAGGTTGCCAACGAAACTAAAGTTATGTCCTGCCAGAGTAACGAAGTATCTGTGGAAGGCGAGCAGTGGGGCGGAGGCCGGGGGGCCTTTAGTTACCACCTGGTACGGGGGTTACAGGGATTGGCCGATGCCGACACCAACGGTCAGGTAACCACCCGCGAGCTGGAACGCTATCTCGAAGACCACGTAGGCCCCGAAGCCAAACCCATGCAGCAGACACCGTTTAAGGTGGGCGATGGCAATGCACCGTTAGCATATGTGCATGGCCCTACTAAAGCCGCTTTGCTGGCTAACCGGAGCCTACCCAGCTTTGCTGCTGTTGGGGGCAAAGGCTTTGTGGAAGCCGCCCTGACCCATGCCGACAGTAGCGTGTGGCATCGCTACCGTCAGTTTCAGCAGAAGTTGGCTCAAAAACAGCCCGAAAATGCCATTGCTGACTATGAATGGCTAGCCACAAATCCACAGGTTGCCAATACCCTGCCCTTTCTGAAGCGCGAACTGGCAGCCGCCCTGATGGATGAGGGGCAGATGATTTTAAATGCTGTTATAAACGATTTCAAGATCGATACGATAATCATACAAGAGTTCAGGAAAAAATATGACTACGTTAAACAACTAAATCAACAGTCTGTGTATATGTTCCTCTACGATTACATTAAACGACAAGACCAGCAGTTTAGATACGCGGCTGACTTGTTGGGGCAGGGCAGCGCCTTTTACAATCCAGCGCGGGCGCGGGCCGCCATTTTCAGAGGGATAAACGCAGGATTTACTAAAGACAATATGGCTGCTTTAACAGCCTTTAACCAGGCTGTTGGGTTTGACTCGCTGGCAGCTGTTGCCTATTGTTTTCAGGGAGCTTTGCTATATGAACAAAAACGAAATAAAGAAGCCGAAGTAGCCTACCGTAAAGCCTTACAGATGACACCTAACTGGTACCTTTTACTCAGCTCCTGGGGTGATTTTTTAGCTGGTCAAAAGCGCCCCAGCGAGGCCGAAGCTGCCTACCGAAAAGCCATTCAGCTCAAACCCGATAAGGCCGAGGCCTACTACAATCTGGGTCTTGTGCTGGCTGATCAAAATCGCCCCAAGGAGGCTGAAGATGCCTACCGAAAAGCTATTCAACTCGACTCCAATTATACCACAGCATATAACAATCTGGGTTATTTGTTGCAAAACCAGGCGCGTTATGCCGAAGCTGTTTCCTGTTTTGAGGCCTATTGCCGTTTGGTACCAACCGACCCCGATGGCTGGAATCAACTTGGTATTCAGTTTCTTTACCTTAAACAATATGATAAAGCCCAGCCCTGTTTTGAGCGCATGGTTACTCTCGAACCAAGCAATAAGTTGGCTCCTTATAACCTGGCCTGTCTGTATTCATTGCAAAACCAGCCTGACCCTGCCCTACACTGGTTTGAAAAATCTCTGCAAAATGGCTACAACGACTTTGCCCATATTACCAAGGATTCCGATTTGAACAACATCCGCAACACCGAGAGATTCCGGGCCTTGCTGACAAAATACAAGCCTTAATAAACCTGTCTATGGCTTGCCTATGACGGACTTCCTCCATAGGCGATATGGTAACAGATTAGTATTGAGCGTTATTTGCTGGTTTTTCACGTATTGGTCGGCAGGTCGGTCACTGCTGGATAGCTCGTTGTACAATGCGTTTCGGCCGACACGATAACGTGCTTGATATGCCACCGCTTGACAGCCTCGGCTCGACAGTTCGCGGTCTCTCGCAGCTTGTCCGAATTGTGCCGCACCGATTTCTATGGGTTAAGAAAGGGCTGACGCATAATTTTGTCATATTTTCACCCTGTCGAACAACAGCACAGACGCGATGGATAAGCTTGTTACGGAGTTTTGACCTCGGCGCTCGATGAGAAATGATACACGACATAATGGAACAAATTACAATTGGCAGCGTAGTCAAACTTAAATCTGGCAGTCCTCAAATGACAGTCACGGGTTATGGAAAAAAATACGGAGACGGTTCCATCCTAAAAACGCTTGTAGAGGACAAAGAACAGGTAAAATGCCAGTGGTTTGATTCGTCAGGCACGTTGTTGACCGATGTTTTTCCGATCGCGGCATTGACGGTAGAATGACCCATCTGATTACTCCTTCGTGAGGGGGGATTCCTGTCAGTGGAGGCTCCCTCATGCGGAAAGTGATAGCCAACAAAGCGTACGCGTGTAGCGGTGGTATTGCTGGGCTGTCAGGCTAGTTAAGCAGAGCCCATCAACCGCCTGGGCCGTTGGGTGGACGGTTCAGGGCATTACGTTCACTCCCAGGCTGCGGCTGACTGGCTTCTCTACGCCCTTGGGTGCAGCGTTCGTCCGTTTGAAAGCCATAGGCCAAACGCTCCCATTCCAGACGCAGCGGACTTCGACGCCCATTCCTCACCATCGGGTTCTCTAGCGAGCCAACCCGGGCGAATTCTTAAATTACCTTAACGGATATCACGTACTGGTCGGGTCGTTGTAATTTGGCGGCCTGTCTATTCAGGGGCTGCCCGGCTGCGCCAGTCAACGCCGTATACGTTCCGGCTGGAAAAGGACAGAAACAGACCCATGACGGGCAACAGGCTGTGCGTCCGGCGGGGCGTAGCAGAGCAAAAGCGGCCAACCCGTCCAAAAATCAGCTACTTACTGATGAAAGACCGGCCTTCTATCGTTCCTTTAGTACATTAGAACCCAGATCTTACCCATTTACTACGCCGTCTTGTTCATGAAACCATTCGTACTGTTTGGCCTATTTATTCTTAGCTCGGTAGCCGCCCTGGCCCAGACAGGTTTGCGGGGCACGGTGAAAAACGCAAAGGGAGACGCCCTGCCTTACGCGGCCATTATCGTCAAAGGCAGTGCGGCTACCGATCGTTCGCAGGGAACGATTACCAACGACGAAGGGCGCTATGAACTGGCGCTGACGCCGGGGCAGTACGCCGTCACGTTCCAGTACCTGGGCTTTCAGGCGGTTCAGAAAACGGTAGAGATTACCAATGGCTTCCAGACTATCGATGTGGTGCTGGAAGAGCAGGCCTTCCGGCTGGCCGAAGTGCAGGCCAAAGCCGGCAACGAAGACCCGGCCTATAGCATCATGCGCCGGGCCATTGCCAAAAGCCGGTTTCACCAGTTGCAGGTGCAGCAGTTCACGGCCCGTAACTACGGCAAAGCGTCGTTTGTGGTGCTGAAGCTGCCGGCCATTGCCAATATGTTCAAGAAACAGCTGGCCGAGGCCGAACGCGAAGCCAACTTTAAAGTGGGTCGCCCGATTCTGTACGAGACCGTGTCGGAGGTGACGTTCAGGCAGCCGGCTTCGTACAACCGGCGGATCATTGCGTCCCGCAATTCGCAGATCGATCAGGTCGTACCGGCTTCATTTTACCTGGGCTCTTTCTACGCGCCCAAGATAGCCGGTTGTGTGTCGCCCCTGTCACCGAGTGCGTTTGCGTATTACAAATTTGAATACGAGGGCACCTTCCGCGAACCGGGTCCGAACGGGCGGGAGATCGAAATCAGCAAAATTCGGGTTATTCCGCGCTCCTGGGGCGAAGGTGTTTTTCGGGGGGTGATCTACATCATCGAGAACACCTGGGCCATGCATAGTTTCCAGCTGGAATACCGCAGCAGTCAGGGCTTTACGACCAACACCCGCGCCACACTCTCGCCCATCAAGAACGTGTGGGTGCCGGTGAACTTCCGGTTCGAGAGCAAAGGCAGCTTTTTCGGGGTCGAGTTCACGGCCCAGGGCGCCAGCAGCCAGACCTATAATCAGCTGACCGTTAACCCGGCTTTCGTGGACGATGTGCCGGTCATCGACGAGAAAAAAGAGAAGCCAGCTTCGGTGCTGAGCCAGCGCGATATCAAGGGGCAGTCGTTTGAGCAGACGGTGAAGAAACAGAAAGAGCTGACGACGAAGAACTTCAAACAGCTCATCAAGGAATACGAAAAGCAGCAGTTCAAAGATCGCAAGAAAAAAGGGGACGATGTGCAGGTGGTACGGAACGACTCAACCGCAATCGATTCGCTGGCGGGCAAACGCTCCACGGCGTTCTGGGATTCGATCCGGGCGGTGCCGCTGACTAGTGCCGAAATAACGAGCTACGCCAAAAACGATAGCCTGCGGATCACCCGCGAGGTGAAAATGAAAGCCGATAGTCTAAAAGGCAAAAAGAAAGACAAGTTCTCGCCGGTCGGTTTTGCGCTGTCTGGCTCCACGTTCCGGCTTGGCCCCCGAACACGCCTGGTCTGGACGAGTCCAGTATCCAACATCGAGTACAATACTGTGGAGGGCTACGCTATCGAGGGCGGCCTGCGACTGAACCGAATGGCCAGTAAAGCCGATTCACTCAAAACCCCGAATGTGTTTCGGTCTATACCGCGCTGGTACGTGGGCGCCGTAGGGCGGTACCAGTTTGGACCCAGGGCGCTGGTGGGCTACGGACAAACGGGGGTGCGGTTTGTGAAAGGCAGTCTGGACGCATCGGGCGGGCGGTATTTCTACCAGTTTAACCCGGCTAACCCGATTAGTCCCGCACTGAACGGCCTGACGACCCTGGTTTTCGAGCAGAACTTCATGAAGCTTTACGCCAAGGATTTTGTGAAGCTGCGGGGCGACGTGCGGACGCTGAACGACCGGCTCTCGCTGGCGGGCAGTTTTGAATACGCCCGACGCAGCGAACTGGCCAACTTTAAAGAATCGATCAGCCCCTGGATCGATTGGAAGAACCGCACCTTTACCCCCAACCGCCCCGACAACGTCGAGCTGGCCACCACCAGCTTCCCGACCCATAACGCCCTCACGCTCGATTTGTGGGCCCATCTCAACCTGGGAACGATCCGGTACCGGGTGCGCAACGGGGTTCGGTATCGGCTGGTCGATGACGAAGCCCCCGTCCTGAGCCTGAACTACCGGCGTGGCCTGGGCGACGTAGATTATGATTTTCTACAGCTCTCGGCCCGGCAATCGCTCGAGACGGGTATCCGCAGCCGACTCAGTTACGCGGTATCGGCCGGGGCATTCGTGCAGGATCGGAAGCTGTTCTTCCCGGACTTCAAACACTTCATGGGCAATGAATTCTGGTTCCAGCAGGGCGACCCGGTCACGGTATTCCGCATGTTGCCGTATTATCGATACAGCACCGCCAGCCGCTTTGCCGAAGCCCACGTGTTCGGCGAGTTCCGGAAGTTCATCCTCACCCAGGTAACTGTACTGCGGCTGCTCGACCTGCGCGAGAATCTGTTCGTCAACTACCTGACCACCCCCGCGCTGAAGAACTATACCGAAGTAGGGTACGGGCTGAACGGGCTTGTGCCTAAAGTGCTGCCGTTTTTCCGGGTAGAGGTGATCGGCCAGTTTCAGGATGGAGCCTACAAAGGGCTGGGTTATCGGCTGGGTACTACGCTCAACTTTGGGCGGTAGCGCGGGCGGATACGGCCGTTGGGCTAACTTTTACGGAAACGGCGGGTTACAGTCTTACCCGTCGGCATACCACAGCGTGTTTGGCCAGGCTGGCTGTCGGCAGGGTATAACATCCACGTTTCCGTTATGCAACGTCGTTCCTTTATCCAAACCTCGCTCTCGGCGGCTGCCGGGCTTAGTCAGCTGAGCCTGGCGGTACCCATGGCTCTCCCCGAACCGACACCCGACAAACTACCCCGCTGGCGGGGGTTCAACCTGCTCGAAAAGTTCGTGGCCGGCAACACCGGGCCCACGCCGGCCGGGCCGTATCAGGAGCGCGACTTCGACATGATCGCCGACTGGGGGTTCAACTTCGTACGGTTACCCATGTCGTACCACTGCTGGGCTACCCCCGACCCGGCCCACTGGACCGAGCTCAACGAGAAGGTGCTGAAAGAGGTAGACGAAGCCGTGGCGTTCGGGCGGCAGTACAAGATTCATGTTAACCTGAACCTGCACCGGATTCCGGGCTATTGCGTGAACCCGCCCGCCGAACCGCTTGATCTGTGGACCGATGAGCGAGCACTAGAAGCAGCCGTTTTTCACTGGAAACACCTGGCCGAACGCTATAAAGGCCTGCCCAACCGGGAGGTCTCCTTCGATCTCATCAATGAGCCCACCACCGACGAAACCAATTACCTGCGGGTGGTGCGGGCGCTGGTTGAGGGGATTCGCTCGGTCGATCCGGACCGGCTGATCATTGCCGATGGGCTGCAGTACGGCAACCAGCCCGTGTTCAGGCTGGCCGATCTGAAAGTAGGCCAAAGCACCCGGGGGTATCTGCCCATGAACGTCAGCCATTACAAGGCAGAGTGGGTGCCCATGCTCAAAGATACGCCCCCGCCAACCTGGCCGGCCCAGTGGATGAATACTACCTGGAGTGCGGATTCGCTGCGGAAGATCGCGATCGAGCCCTGGCAGAAACTGCAGAAGCAGGGCGTGGGCGTACACGTGGGCGAGTGGGGCTGCTACAACAAAACCCCCCACGACGTGGCGCTGCGCTGGATGGAAGATCAGCTCAAACTCTGGAAACAGGCCGGTTGGGGCTGGTCGCTCTGGAACTTCCGGGGCGCCTTTGGTATACTCAACAGCGACCGGACCGACATTGAGTACAAGCGCTACAAGGGCATGAAGCTCGACGAGAAAATGCTGGCCTTGCTTCGCCGGTATTGACCGGATATGAACAAAGTCGCTGATTTCTACACGATTCGCTAATACAATCATAAAATCGGCGTAACGGGCAAGGGTCGGCAAGTCTGTACTTTTGGCAAACCATCATGACGCATGAATCGTCGCGACGTTGTCAAACGAGTTAGTACGGGCCTGGCCGCCCTTTCGACCCCTCACCTTGTTTCTGCCCGGCCCGTTGCGGCCCCCAGGCGCCGACTCCTGCGCATTGCTCACCTGACCGATGTTCACATGCAGCCCATCATTGGCGCGGCCAAAGGGTTTGAACGATGCCTGCACCATCTTCAGGATCTGCCCGACCGGCCCGACCTGATCCTGAACGGGGGCGACGCCATCATGGAAGCCCACGGCCGTAGCCAGGAGAGCGTTAAACGCCAGTGGAGTCTCTACAACAAGGTGTTGACGAATGAAAATGCCCTGCCGGTACTCAGTTGCATCGGTAATCATGACATCTGGTGCCATCAGGACCGGAACGGGTCGTTTTTGTCGGGGCGGCAGTGGGCCATGGACGAACTGCATCTTACCCAGCGCTATTATAGTCTGGATCGTAACGGCTGGCGCATTATCGTGCTGGACAGCGTGCAGCCCAAAGCCGATGGCAGCTGGTATACCGCCCATCTCGACGAGGAACAGTACACCTGGCTCGAAGCCGAACTGAAAGCCACACCGGCCAGTACGCCTGTCCTGATCGTATCGCACGTGCCCATCCTGGCCGCCTGTGTGTTCTTCGACGGCAAACGCTTCGAGGGCGACCACTGGAACGTGCCGTCGCGCTGGATGCACAGCGATACCGTTCGATTAACGGGCCTCTTTAACCAGTATCCGAACGTGAAAGCGGCCCTGAGTGGTCATATTCACCTGACCGACCGGGTCGACTACAACGGCGTTTCGTACTACTGCAACGGCGCCGTGAGCGGAGCCTGGTGGTTTGGCCGGTATCATCATACATCTGCCGGGTACGCGCTGGTTGATTTGTACGACGACGGCTCGGTCGAGAACCGCTACCTCAGCTATTAGGTTATCCCTTCGCCTGAATTATCCGGGCGAAGAGATACGTATGCAAAACATCAAAGACCTGTTTGAGGTATTTCCGCGCGCTGGCCGGGTGGAGTGGATCGGCATTCGGCCCGAGCGCCGGGGAGCGGTCCGTGTTGTCGACTCGGTCGAGGTATCGACGAAAGGGGGGCTGGTCGGCGATCACTACAGCGGGCAGAGCGGTAACCGCCATGTTACCCTGATCCAGGCCGAACATCTGCCGGTGGTGGCGGCTCTAACGGGGCGCGATGCCCTCGATCCGGCCCTGCTGCGTCGGAACCTGGTTATATCGGGCATAAACCTGCTGGCCCTGAAAGACCACCGGCTCCAGTTCGGCGACCCGGCCAGCGGGGGCGTAGTTCTCCAGATCACCGGCCAGTGTCATCCCTGCTCCAAGATGGAAACGGCGCTCGGTCCCGGCGGCTATAATGCGATGCGGGGCCACGGCGGGCTGACGGCTAAGGTCATTCAGGGTGGAACAATCGGGGCGGGTGATCCGGTTGTTGTCCTGCCCTGACCGGGTTAGGGCTGGCTACTGGCGGGGCGCGTCGGGGTCGGCCTGCAGGCGGCTGGGGCGGTTGAACCCGTAGCGAAAGCGGTTGCGGAGTTGCTGGAGGGTGTTGATCAGATCATAGTCCGATGCTTTGAGCAGGAACTCGTCGTCCAGATCGCAGAAGTCGTAGAACCGGTCGATGTCATCGCCCTTGAGGTCGGTAGCCTGATCGACCAGCAGCCGGAACCGTTCGAGCGCCAGCGCATGTCGGCGGTCCTGCTGCATAATGTAATACGCCTTGCGGTCTGACTTGGGCCGTTTACCAAACAGTTCGTACAGCAGAGTAACGCCCGCACCATCGGCCAGCCGGTCAAATGCCTGTTCGCCCGTTACTTTTCGGGACGCGGTGGGCTCGGCCAGCACCTGCTGAATTTCGCGTTTTACCTCTTCATACCGCTTGGCCGTTACGGTCACCTCGGCCAGGTCGACGACCCGGTAGGGCATGGGCGGTAACGATTTGGCCACAATAGTCGGGTTGTCCGAACCGTCGTACCGGATGGCGGTGCGGTTGTAGAGCTGGCTGTTCAGGATAAGCGAATCGCCGGGTTGGATGGTCAGAAAAAAACGACCGGCTGCGTTGGTTCGGGCCCGCTGGCGGGTGCGCTGGTTGATGACCGTTGCCCGGTCTACCCCCTTCTGCGTCGTTTGATCGATGACCGTTCCGATCACGTATTTCCCCTGCGCCCACACGTCAGTCAAACTGCAGAGGGCAACGGCCAGTACCAGGAAAAAACGGCTCGGATACGACATAGCTAAAACGGGTCAGAACCAGCTGGCTGGTGAGCAGTGGCAAGATAGGGAGTTGCCGCACGATTCACTACCCAACTGGTTCTGAATAACAGTTCCGTAAAACTACAAGTTTCGGAGCAGGGCCCCGACAAACGGACGTTAAAAAAACTTAAGACGCTACCCCGTACAGGCGCTGCAACCGATCGAGATCCATGTCGGTAAAGTCGTGAATACTGTCGTCGACAAAAGGCCGCAGATCGTCGAACGAAAGGGTAGTGGCTACGCCCACCACCTGCGCCCTCGCAGCCCGGGCCGCCTGAATGCCGGTCATGGAGTCTTCGAACACCACGCTATCGGCCGGGTCGACGCCGAGTTGCTGCATGGCTTTCTGGTAAATTTCCGGGTCCGGTTTGGGATGGCTGACCATGCTTTCGTTCAGAAGGGCATCGAAAAAAGGCCGTAGCTCAAGCGTGTCGATGACCAGCTCCAGGTTCTCGACCGGGGCGGACGTGGCTACGGCGGTGCGAATTCCAGCTGCTTTCAGGGCTTTCAGAAAGTCAACCAGTCCGGCAACGGGGGTGATGACCGGGCGGTACAGCTCCCGAAATAAGGCTTCTTTTTCGTTGCCGAGCCGGAGCACCTCGTCAGGCGTCAGGGTTTGGTCGGCAAACAGGTGGGCTACGATGTGGGTGTTGTGCTTACCGGACACATGTTCCACGAAATCGGCGTCGCTCAGGGTTTTTCCGTTGCGCTGGTAGTACTCACGCCAGGCAATGCGGTGGTGCGGATTGGTATCCACAATCACCCCGTCCATATCAAAAATAACTGCTTTCATTCACCAGGATTGAGTAAGAGAAGAAGCGGGTGCAGGGCCACTAACCGCCCTAAGACGGGGCTCCGTTGTCCGTTCTTCGGGTTAGAACAGGTTTACGAGTCGGGCCAGGCCCGCCGAAATCAGAAGCATCAGCGCCACAAAGCCCAGCCCGAAATAAAGGCCGAACCCTTCAGCAATGAAGCCAACCAGCGGTGGGCCAGCCAGAAAACCGATGAAACTGAACGTGGCAAAGGTAGCCAGACCAGCCGCAGGCGGAATACCCGGCACCCGTAGCGCAGCCGCGTACAGGACCGGTGCCCCCAGCGAACAGCCGGCCCCCAGCAACCCGAATCCCAGCAGCGCCGTGGTCGGGTAGGGCAGCGCAATGGCGATAACCAAACCCAGCGCGGCCAGAACACCACCGATCTGCAACCAGCGTTTGCCGCCAATTTTCGGGATGATGGCATCGCCCAGAAAACGGAATCCGGTCATAGTGAGCGAGAAGCTGGCAAAACCCAGGGCGGCAATCTGGCTGCTGGCTCCCAGGGTTTCGCGCAGGTAGACGGCGCTCCAGTCGAAAGCGGCTCCTTCGCCCATGGCCAGGGCCAGCCCAATAAGGATCATGAGCAACAGGTCGAAGGTTGGCATAACAAAGGAGGAGCCGGCCTTCTCGCCGGTTTCGGTACGGCTGCTCGATGGAATCCGGGCCAGCATGGGCTGTATCAGAAACGTAGCCAGCAGGATCAGTACCGATATTAC
Source organism: Spirosoma lacussanchae (assembly GCF_005870035.1). Classification (GTDB taxonomy): domain Bacteria; phylum Bacteroidota; class Bacteroidia; order Cytophagales; family Spirosomataceae; genus Spirosoma; species Spirosoma lacussanchae. Next base: position 1,473,322 of record NZ_SWJG01000001.1, read on the forward strand.
CATGATATGAACCGGGGGCGGTACGTGCAGGGCTATCACGGCCCCCGCAATACCCGAACCCAGCAGGCCACCGAGGCTCCACATGCCATGGCAGGACGACATGATCACGCTGCCCTGGTGGCGTTCCAGGTTAGTGGCGCTGGTGTTCATAGCCACGTTGATGAGCGCTGCGGCCAGCCCGACCAGAAACAGACCAATGGTCAACACGAGCGTATTGGGCGCGTTAATCGGGATGCACATGAAGATGGCCAGCCCGACCGCCGACCAGAAACAGGACCGCGCTTCGCCAAGCCGGGCAATGATCCGGCCCGTCAGCGGGTTCATCACCAGCAAACCGGCCGGCATGGCAAACAGAACCAGGCCCAGCTCGGCTTCCGATAAACTCAGCTTCTGTTTTACGTAGGGAATGTGAGAAACCCAGCTGCCGAACAGCAGGCTGTCTGACGCAAAGACCAACCCAACGGCCAGCGCCTGTCGGTTCATGAAGAACGACAGTACGCTCCGAACGAGTAGGTTGAGGTGTGATTTGTTGAGGGTAACCGGTGTATTCATGCTGCAAAAATAGCCGGTGGTAGCCGGCTATTCTGTGTGTTTATTATCCGCTGCTGATGCTGTATTATCTTTTTGATGCCGCTAATTAGCGATTCATTGTTAACGACGTATTATTTTTAAGCCGTCCGGCCATCGCTTTGCGGAGCTTTTCGACCTTGGGTAGCGATACCCGCTGGATGTACGGCTGATCAGGATGCAGGGCGAAATAGTTCTGGTGGTAATTTTCGGCGGGGTAGAAAGCCTGAAACGCTACTACTTCAGTGACCACTTTGCCCGAATAATGCCCCGAGTCATTGACCCGTTTGATGGCGGCCAGGATTTCGGCCTTCTCGGCGGGGGTGCGGTAAAACGCAACGGACCGGTAATCGCGGCCAACGTCGGGTCCCTGGCGGTTGAGGGTCGTGGGGTCATGGCCGGCAAAAAAAGCGTCGAGCAGCTGGGCGTAGCTGATGACTTTGGGGTCGTAATAAACCTGTACCGATTCGGCATGGCCGGTTCGGTCGGTGCCTACCTGTTCATAGGTTGGGTTTTTGACCGAGCCGCCCGAATAACCCGAGACGACCTCGCGCACGCCTTTGAGCTGGTCCATGCCCTCTTCAAGTGCCCAGAAGCAGCCGCCCGCAAACGTGGCTACGGCTTCGCCGGGTTTGGGAGCGGGTAATTTGGCGAAGGCATAATCGGTAGACTGACCCTGAGCCAGACCGGCCAGCGTGATCAGACTCAGTAAGCAAAGAAGGATTCGGTTCATGGTGTTTTTTGAATGAGCAAGCTGTTGGTCTATAAACGTTATAAAGCGAAAAGCGGTTTCCCTCCAAACGCCCTGTTTCGCTGGTCTTTATGAAACTGCAGTTCGAGAAAATAGAACCCGAAGCCGGGAGTTCGTTTCGGGTAATTCATAGCACCGAAGCCGAGCCGTGCTGGGTGTACTGGCACTACCACCCCGAGTATGAAATTGTCTACATTCCGGTGGGCAGCGGCCAGCGACGCATCGGCACAAGCCTCTCCCGCTACGAAGCCGGTGAGCTGGTATTTATTGGCCCCAATCTGCCTCACCTGAACTTCAGCTACGGCACCGAGGGGCAGTATGAAGAGATCGTTGTGCAGATGCGCGAGGATTTTATGGGCGAGCACTTTCTGCAAAAACCGGAGCTGGCGCAGGTCCGCCGACTGTTTGAACGGTCGCATTCGGGACTGCTCTTTGGCGATGACACCCGGCAGCGCGTTGGCCCCTTACTGACCCAGCTGCCCCAGCAGCCACCGTTCGAGCGAATGCTGAGTCTGTTGCGGGTGCTGCACTACCTGGCCGACGCTACTGATGTAGAGCCGCTTCACGCCGACGGGGTTCGCTTCGACCTGAACCCGAAGGAAAAAGAACGCATCAACCGGGTTTGTCAGTACGTTGAACAGCATTATACCGAAGAAATAGACATCCGGGCGGTGGCAGACCTGGCCAGCCTGACCGTACCGGCTTTTTGTCGGTATTTCAAGCGGATGACGCACCAGACGTTTACCGATTTCCTGAACGAATACCGAATCAGTCAGGCCCGGCGACTCCTGCATTCGGCGCGTACGGTGGCCGATATTGGCCTGTCGGTTGGTTTCAACAATCTCTCGCATTTCAACAAGACCTTCCGCGCCGTGACGGGTCAGACGCCGAGCGCGTACCGGCGAGCCCTGGCTGGCTAAACCACCGTTGCCTAAAAACGCGCAACCGCTCACGTATGATCTTTTTGAAATGTGTTGGTAACTCCCGTTCTTTGGTAAGAGTCAATATACGCGTAGTTGTTACTGCCTACACTTAATATTAATTTGCTAATAATCAACAGGTTGATATTAAGTGGTGTTGCGTACAATACTATGTTGGGTGGTCGTCAATGCCAGGCTTTCATTTCCGGCTTTCGGACGACAAGTTGACCGCCTTAAGTGGGCAAGTTTGGGCTTCCCTTTCAGCGATTCGGCTGACAGGTTGCAGACCGCAGAGGTCAAGCTTTTTGCTCGTTCGGCAGGTTTCGGCTGACAAGCTAAATGCTGATACTATGCCTATTTAATAAGTAAGGTATGTATTTTGTAAACCTGTAACCAGCCAAAAATTGTAAATAATAGTAGAATTTAAATTTAAATAACAATGGATCTTTTAAACGTCTTTAAGAAACTAAGCTCATTCTTTTCTATTGAAACAGAGTCAGATAAAGATCATGAAGATCAACTTAAAAATGTAACTGGCGAGTATTATTTTCTGTCAATTGGTATAGATAATTACGATAAAGAAAAAGATCTTGACTTCAGTGTAAAAGATTCAGAGTACTTATTTAATGTTTGGGTAAATAACATTAAATTTAATATTAAAAATAAGAATATTTATAAATTATATAATCATGAAGCTACTAAAACAAATATTATTTCTAATTTCGAAAGATTAAACAAGGCAATGAGCCCGAATGATCATTTAGTCATTCAGTTCTCAGGCCATAAATTTTCTAGTTTCAGAACTAGTTTTTTTATTCCTACAGATGGAGATCGTAAAAATATATATTCTTGTATCTCAAGCTATACAATTAATTCATATATAGAAAAGATTCCAGCAAAAAAAATAGTATTAATATTAAATACAAACACTTACATTAGAAAAAATTCTTTACATAATAATTTATTGAAAAAGCAATTCAAGAGTTATTATAAAAATGATTCAAATATTAATCCCATTTATACGAGATTGGCGGAATTTCTTTCAAAAGATGAAATAAATCGTAGAAAAGAAATTTATTACTTTATCAAATCAAGTAATAAAACTATAAACAAAGAGCCAATTATTGGCGAATGGCTTATTGATGACAAATATCTATCAAAAAATTTAAATAAAACGCATCTTAAAATTAATCAATTGATTGATGAGAATAGGTTGCATGAAGCTTTAGATTCTATTGGAAAAATAGTTAGAAATAACGACGAACGCCTTGATAGTGAAGTAAGTACATTAAAATATAAGTTAGATCAAACTAATGATAAGTTAGAGAAAAGTGTAACTATAGATGAGGATTTAGAGAAAGAAAAATTAGTAAAAACTAAACAGCAAATTTCCGATTTGTCGAAATCTGTTATAAAAGAAATTAGTAATAATGGTTTTTATCTAGTGCACTTGCCAGAGAGAAAAGAAGTTAAAGAGTCATTGCCTTCTGAAAAAACAATAATTTTGTTTGCCTCAGCAGATGCAGTAGATCAAAGTAGATTAAGGCTTGATGAAGAGTACAGAGAGATCGAATTTGAATTAATGCAATCGAAACACAGAGATGACTATGAGCTAATTCCTTGTTTAGCAAGTCGGATTAGTGATTTACAAAAAAAGCTACTTAATCATAAACCTCAAATAATACATTTTTCTGGGCATGGAACATGTACTGGCATTTGCCTTATCGGAAAAGAGGGAGGTAAAGCAAGTATTGTATCCAATGAGCCACTAGCAGAACTCTTTAAATTGTTTTCCCAGTATATTACTTGTATTTTTTTGAATTCATGCCATTCAATTAGCCAATCCCATTTGTTAAGCCAATATATCTCTAAGGTAATTTGCATGAAAAATACCGTAAAAGATGAAACGGCAATACACTTCGCTTCTTCTTTTTATGCTGCCTTAGCATCTGGATATGATATAGATTTTTCATTCGATTTTGCCAAAAATTCTATTGAGCTTAATAAACTTTCAGGTAGTGATATTCCGCTGTTATTAACAAAAATAGCAATTTAGTTTAATAAATAAGTTGCCAAGTGACTCAGTACCTACATGTCTTTTGCCCGTTCCGCACTCTCACCTTTTCGGACGATAGGACGTTTGCTGGCTGGGAATCTGTGCAACACAACAAAGGGTGTAAAGGTTGGCGCCACGTCCGTGGCCTTGAGTAGTTCGCAGAGCCATCAACCCATCGGGTCGTTGGGTACTTTTCTACACCGGGCTTTCATTTCCGGCTTTCGTACGACAGTTTGACCGCCCCGCGTGGGCAGTTTTGGGCTTCTGTTTGGGTATTTGCTGCGACAAGTTGAAGCCCCATTAGGGTAAGACTACTTTACTCTAAATGCCAAGTTCCGGGCGACAAGGGAATTGATTTAAAAATTAAGATTTAAAAATTAAGCATGACAATTTTTGACAAACTCTGGTACGAAATGCTGGATGCCAAAATGCGGGAATTTTATTGCACTGCTTACTTGAAAAGGCATAGAAACATTAAACGACTATACAAAGTGGCAACTTTGGTCTTTTCTACCAGCGGCATTTTAGGTTGGGCATTCTTAAAAGATTCCACTTTCGGCATAGTCACTAGTAGTATTATTTCCGTCATTTCATTACTACAACTTATTGAAGGTCAGATTTTTCATAGCGATGACCAACTTGATAGTGTTTGTCAACTTACTCTATGTTACGAAACTCACTTCCGAAGAATTGAGCAACTTTTCAATCAGTTGAACGCATGGGAAATAGAAGATGCTCAGGCCAGTAAAACCTATTATCAGCTATGTGAGACGTATTCAAAAGAGATATTCGATTCGTCAAAGAAAGTCACTATAAAGAATCACGAACGGATGAAGGCTGAGAGTGAGTCAGAAGCGCAGTCCTATTTACAACGATATAACCGAGCCTAAAATGAGTAAGCAACGAGAAGTAGTGATACCTGACCGAGGTACAGAAAGGAGTACAGAGCAAATTTCGCCTATGCGGAACCCACCGTCTCCCCCGCCGAGGAATCCGCCACCTTCTCCCCCTCAAAAAAAGTAAGCTTCGCTTTACGGAGTTGTTGCGATGGCGGGTTTCCCATTGGAGGGATCGGGTCTCAAAATTCAGCCTGTGTTGCAGTGCCAGCATTCGGGCGACAGGTTGCGCGCCCCCGGAGGAGGTTTTGCAGCCCAACCATTCATGTGTGTAAAGGCTGAAGCCACGTCAGTTTTTCATAGTTGTGTAACCACCATCAACACATGGAGACGTTGGGTGGACGTAACAGCCAATAACGTAGTAGTGAGATTATGTGCGATAGGGGGCACGTCCCGTGGCAAGACGGTTTTGGCTCGTTAGTTTGCTTCGGTCGACACGAGAGAGGCCCCATTGAGGTAATCAATAAAGCGCATTTGGCCGGTAGCGGTTGACAGAGGAAACGCCCCAGTTAATTAGCATATTAAATTAAGCGCTATTAACCTTTTAGAAGAATGCTTCTGAGTAGAACCTACGAACCTGTCGAAGATGAGATAATATATCACTATTGTGATGCAAACGCCTTCCTCGCAATATGTACCAATAAGAAGATTCGCCTAAGTGATTTATTCTCAATGAACGATTTCATGGAAATACATTGGGGGTATTATATATGGGAGAAAGTTGCTAACGAACTATTTGATGAATTGGGCAAAGATTTTCTTGATAAAATAGATGAATTAATTTCATCGTCAAGTCTACTTGGCTTACTTGTAGCAACTTGTTTTTCAAGAGATGGTGATGTGCTTAGTCAATGGAGGGCTTACGCCGATGATGGAAATGGTTATGCGATTGGCTTCAAAGCTAAAGACGTATTACAACTCCCGATTCGGCCACTCAAAGTTCTCTACGATGAAAAAGAACAAATTAACGAACTTAAGGCAATTATAAAGGTCGTGCATAAAATTGAACAAAGCGAGACAGAGAAATTTGGTTCAGATTTCAATCAAGCATGTTATGGCATTGCTTGCGACTTAGCAGCTTTTAAAAATCCAGCTTTTAGAGAAGAACAGGAGATTAGAATAACTCACATCCTAAATTTTGAAAAAAGTAATGAATTTCTAAAGTTACTGGATGGCGGAGGCACAGCATTTGGGGCAGATGCACAAGGTCAGCCTATCTTATTCAGAATGCGGCAAAATATACCAGTAGCATTCATTGAACAAGATTTTACTAATCAAGGTAAAATCAATCCAATTGCAGAAGTAATTATTGGTCCCAAAAACGATGTCTTACCAACCGCAATTTCAGTTTTTCTAGAAACAAACAACTTAGGTGCAGTAAAAATTAAGAAGTCTAAAGCTTCGTACCGTTAATCATTGCCTTCGCATAGGGTGGTTGTATGGCGACAGGATGCAGGCCGCAATAGGACAGTTGGTCAGCCCAACCAAACGAGGGTGTAAAGGTTCAGGTCTGAATGTTTAGTCAAGTTGTTCGCTCACCATCAGCCCTCGTAGTCGTTAGGTGGACACAACAATCATAAAAAAGTATGTGTGTTCCGTCGCTCCGGCGATAGGGGTCACGGCTCGGACAGGCATGGGTTCGTTTGGCGGCTCCCGTTGACAAGCTAACCGCCCCGACAGTCGGGCTTAGACAGGCAGAGCAGCTTTCTTGCGACACGAGAAACGTCCCGGTTGGGCAGGGTTACTAATTCCGAAACATTTCTTTTGAGAGCGTTTTTTAATTATAAACTACTTATCTACAACAACATGACCTTTTTTGTACTTGCTGCAATTTATCTTTTCATCGGATATATCAGACTTTCCGATGAACAAAAACGCCCAGTTACAGAGCAAACTCCTCTGGTCTTGGAAGGAAATCACCTACAATATATTCTCACTTGGCCTTTGTCGTTATTCGTTAATAGTGTCGCGCCTAAAATTGTCGCTCAAAAGTCTCCACAGTATAGTTCACCAGAAATTGGGCAAGTTTTAATTATCTTGGAACAAGCTAAATCTAAATTTGGAACCAGCCCTAATCTGAATCGGATGATTGATTCAATCAAAACTGATGTTATCAGTGACCAGCCGAAATGGCTTGAATACATTAGAAAAAATCCAGCCCTTATCAAGAATAGAGTTTATCAAGTTATACTTTTAGATTTAGAAGAAGACTTAAGTTCTGGCAAATATCACGCTTATAGAGGTTTGCTTGGTCTTGAAGGTCGCGCCTTATTTAATATAGCCAATGCTATTTTAGATGAATTTTCTTTAACTAATTATTGGCCGGAATCTCAGGTTGAGGAGCAGAAAGAAATTTTGGATGGTAACATGAAGAATGTTGGATGATATAGTTTGTAAGCAATAACTTTCAAAAAGTTAAAAGATAGGCTATGAACTTAAGAGAATTACTAATATATGATTTTGGCGTTGACTTCCCAATTTATGGAGGCAATGGTAATTCCATTGATAACCCTATCGTTATTGAGCGAACACTAATAAATGACTATGTTGGAACTGAGTATGCCATTCTCAAATATCTTGGCATTGGTAGAGGAATTGAGTGGAAAACTATTGGTCAGCAACTGTTGGGTCATAATGACAAATTGATTGACAAAATCAAGATTGAAACCAAAGAAATAACGCCTACCCAAATTATAACTCAAGTAGAAAATTACTATTTTGACATTTCAGAATGCCTAAATGACTTAGGGTAGCTTTCCGTCGACAGGGAGCACGTCCCGAGCGAGAGTTGGCAGCCCAATCGAGAAAGGATATAAAGATTGCAAGTGACTCGCGTTCAGGAAGATAACTCACTCGCCATCAGCCCTCGTGGTCGTTGGGTGCAAATCCATAAAGTGCGTAAGGGCCAACCTTCCGGCGACAATTTGAACGCCCCTATTAGGCAGGTTTGGACTTTCGGGACAGCGTCTCCATACCAAAATCAAAACTTTAACAAAGTTGACAACCAAAAAATGGAAATAACGGCTGAGCATAATGAAAGAATCGCCAAATTGACTTTTGCTTCTGTCTATCCGCATTACGTTACCAAAGCTGAGAGAAAAGGGAGGACAAAAGAAGAATTGCATCAAGTCATTGAATGGCTGACAGGTTTTGACGAAAGAAAAGTGCAAGAACTCATTGACGAGAAAGCGACTTTTGAAACATTCTTCAAGAAAGCGAAATTGAACCCAAATGCTAACTTGATTAAAGGAGTAATCTGTGGTTATCGGATAGAGGAAATTGAAAATTCACTAACGAGACAAGTAAGGTATCTTGATAAATTAGTAGACGAATTAGCGAAAGGAAAGAAGGTTGAGAAAATTTTAAGAACAACATAAAAGAATTCAATGACGCACAACACGACAGAAAGAAGCGCAGCTTATAACAAAATGGCACGACTCAAAAAGACAACAAAGGATTTGAAAGTTAGCTAAATTGTTATTGGTTTAGTTGTTGCGCTTCGCCAGAGTCGTTGGTCCAATTCCTAGTGTTTTAGTTTGCCTTGGATAGCCACTGCTTTTTGAGGATTTGTTCGGCCAGGCGTCCCTGCGGGCTGTACTGGTCGCGTTCGCGGTGGCGCGGTTCACGATCCATAAACCATTTCCAGGCAAAACCACCGGCAAACCAGGCCCGCGGGCGGGTGGCATCGAGCAGGGCCGCATAGGCGTTGGCCTGCGCCTGCAGATTGGGTATGCAGTCGGTTTCCGATTCCCACGGACGGCGGGCCGTATGATCGCAGGCGCGGTAGCCAAATTCGGTGAATAAAATGGGCTTCTGCAGCCGATCGCTTGTTTTCTGCAGGGCGTTCAGGTGGGGTTTCCATCCCCGAACCAGTGCGTTTACCGAGGGGGTGCGGTCGTCGGACAGCGGGAAATAGGCATCGACGCCAACATAGTCGAGCTGGTTCCAGAACGGAATCGATTCATACCGATCCCAGTTGGCGGCATAGGTCAGTTTACCGCCGTACAGCTTCCGTACGTCTGTGATCAGCTGATTCCAGAAGGCCGGACGCGCTATGGCAAAGCGGTCCAGCTCGGTAGTGATGCAGTACAGATCAACTTGCAGCGAGTCGGCCATGCGCGCAAAAAACAACACGTACTGCCGATAATCTTTCTCGAACGACTGCCAGTCGGCTTCGGTCCTGAACTCCAGGTCGAGGTGCGAGCCGCCCTGCATCCAGACGTGCGGTTTGAGCATGGTCTTAAGCCCCTCTTTCTGCGCCATCCGAATCGTTTCTGCTACACCGGCGGGCGTTTCGCCCCACCACTGCCCGTATTTCCGGCTTTCTTTCGGCCGGTTCTCACTGAAAAAGAAATGCGGGTCGTCTTTGCGGCAGAAGCCATAGGGCACAATGGCCACCCAGTCTGCGTTTACCGCCCGAACGGGTGCCAGGGCCGCAGAGTCGGGCTGGCGCGGTGGTGCCACCAGATTGACCCCTTTCAGAATCGGTCCTGTATACCGAAACGGCGGATCGGTCTGGCAACCCGGCAGGGTGAGCAACAGGAGAAGCAGGCGGCAGAGCATGCGGGCGGGGAGTTGGGTTAGCGATGATTCATCACAATGCGCTCGGCTACCTCACGGCCGGTCTGTAGCGCTGCGTTGAGCGATGGGTAGGCCGTCTGATCGCCACATTGATAAAGCCCTTCGGCCAGTTGCAGCGGCTGGTGAACAACGGTAGGATCGTAGGCCGGTAAGGCCTGTGGCAGATGATAGGTACGCAGGTGCTGCCAGCTAGCCACGTCGGCGCCAAACCAGTCGGTCAGCTCCTGCCGGATTCGCCGGGTGAGGGCCTCTTCAATAAACGTTTCCAACCCCTGGGTACTGACCGAAATCAGGGCCCGCCCGTCTGGGGCGTAGCCGGGCGCTACGTCGCTCATGACGGCCATATTATGGATGGCAGCAGTGCGGTGCGTGTTCAGCATGAGCAGTTTTTCCGGATTGGGGCTGGCGGGTGCCGCAAAGTAGGTACAGGTCGTATGGTTAAACGACCGACTGACGGGGGGCGCCTGTTGCGTTAGCCGGGCCGCCTGATCCGCATCCACGGCCATGACCACCGCCCCCGCAACCAGGCTCTCGCCCGAGGCCAGCTCGACCGTTGAGCCACTGATTCGCCGAACCAGGGTCTTCAGCCGAATCTGATCGGGAGCGAGTCGGCCGGCCAGCTGATCAGCGATAGCCCCAATACCCCGTGCCGGCACGGCGGCTTTGCCCTCAAAGAACATCCGGAAGCAGAACTCGAAAAAGTTACTCGACGTAACCAGGGCGTCTTCGAGGAAAACACCCCCGAAAAACGGCCGGAAGAACCGGGTAATCATCTGGTCGGAGAAACCGATATCGTCCAGCAGGGCCAGGGTAGTGGTGGGCGTTTGCTGAAATAACTCGGTAACGGATAAGGACTGGGTCCGGCGCATCAGCTCGACAATCCGCAGCTTATCGCCCAGGGTGCCTACCGGCGAGGCCAGTGTAGCGAATACCGACAGCGGCTCCTGAAAGGGATTCAGCAGTTTCATCCAGCTGGCAGCCTGGTTGGGTTCCTGATGGCGGATCAACGCGCCGGAGCGAAACGGGCGCAGGTCGAGCGCGTTGTAATTCAGCAACCGCCGGGCCTCCGGATACGCCGTCAGCAGAATCTGAAAGCCCCGGTCGAGTTGAAAACCGTTTACGATATCGGTACGAACGCGCCCCCCCACACCATCGGCCGCGTCGAGCACGAGCGCATCGATACCCGCCTGTTTGAGATAGACGGCGCAACTCAGGCCGGCAACACCGGCACCAACAATAACAACAGGTAATTCGGCAGGCATACGATCAGGTAATGGAGTCGATAAATTCTGCACCAAAAATAAACGTTCCGACTCCTAACCGGCGAGTTATCAGTCAAATGCGTAGTATTATTTTTGGATAAATTGAATAAAATCAAGTTAATTAAATGTTAAACGTCTGTAAATCAACAATGATTATATAAATGATTTTGCCTTTTTGGGGAAACTATTAATTTTGCGATACCAGATTGCGTTACAGAAACATGAAGTTGCTGCTGCTCGACAATTATGATTCGTTTACCTTCACGCTGGTCGATTATTTACGACAGGCGGGGGCCGACTGTCGGGTAGTACGCAACGATGAGCCGTTCGAGCATCTGGTCGCCCAGCCGGTCGATGGCGTTGTGCTGTCGCCGGGGCCGGGTCGTCCCCAACAGGCTGGACGGCTGCTGGAGGTTATCGACTACTACCACCGGCGGGTGCCTATGCTGGGGGTTTGTCTGGGACATCAGGCCATCGGCGAGTGGGCCGGGGCCAGCCTGAGTCCAGCCCTTCAGCCGATGCATGGCAAAGTGTCGCGGGTGCGGATCGGTACACACCCTGACCCGCTGCTGACCGGCCTACCGGATACGTTTTCGGTCACGCGCTATCACTCGCTGGTGCTGACCCAGCTCCCCGCCAGTCTGGACTGTATACTGGAGACCGATCTGGGCGAGGTGATGGGAATCCGCCATCGGACGTTACCGCTCTGGGGGGTTCAGTTTCACCCGGAGGCCGTACTGACCGAGTGGGGCCTGCCGTTACTGACCAACTGGATCAAAATTGTTCAAAAACTAACCCAAAACCAGTATCTACCGCATCGTTAACTGTTTAATGCGCATGAAGTACACAATCAGAGAAGAAGCGGGATTCCGCTACGTTGACGAAGGAGAGGGCGAAGTGCTGCTGTTATTACACGGTTTATTCGGCGCTCTCAGCAACTGGGACGACGTAATCCAGACCTTCTCGAACCGATACCGGGTTGTTATTCCGATGTTGCCGATCTACGAAATGCCGATCCGGCAGGCCAGCCTGGAAGGGCTCGTAGCGTTCATCGAAAAATTTGTTGCCCAGAAAGGATTACAGGACCTGACGTTGCTGGGTAACTCGCTCGGTGGTCATCTGGCAATTCTGTATACCTTCAAAAATCCCGATCAGGTTCGTCGGCTGGTGCTGACGGGCAGTTCGGGGCTGTTCGAAAACGGCATGGGTGGCTCGTTTCCCAAGCGCGGCAGTTACGACTACATTGCTGAGCGGGTAGCCTACACGTTCTACGATCCCAACGTGGCCTCGAAGGAGCTGATCGACGAGGTGTTTGAGATCACCAGCAGCATTCCCAAGTGCATGAGTATCGTATCGATTGCCAAGTCGGCCCAGCGCAACAACGTCGGTAAAGACCTGCATCAGATTCAGGTACCTACGCTGCTGGTCTGGGGGCTCAACGATACCATTACCCCGGCCAACGTGGGTCATGAGTTTAACCGGCTCATCACTCATTCAGAACTGTACTTCATCGACCAGTGCTGCCACGCGCCGATGATGGAGTGCCCGGCCCGGTTCAACGAGCTGCTCGAAAGCTGGCTGGCCCGCCATCCGGTTGGCGAACTGGTAGACTAGGGTACGGGGCTGGCGAGCGGGTTCGAAGCCCGCAGCCCGGCCTATACGCTACGCACCCGGCCTTTTAAATAAGATTTGGAAACTATGCCGGAAATTCTGTAGTTTTCTGGCATACAGTTTTCTTAGACACCATTCATATGCTGGCTGCCGAACTTATTGACCCCATGCTCCCGGCGCTAAAACCGTCTGACTCTGTCGGACAGGCTTTAGACTGGATGCAGGAGCACCGCATCGGGCAACTGGTGCTGACTGATCAGAGCGAATACCAGGGCGTAGTAACCGAAGAGTTGCTCATGGATGTAGCCGACGAAGAGCAGCCCCTGAGCAACGTAATGCGGCTTTTTGAACAGAATTACGTGTTCGATAATCAGCATTTGTATGAGATTCTGAGCCTAGTGATTCAGAACCGGATGGATGTCGTGGCGGTACTGAACGAAGGGCGTGAATTTATCGGAACGGTCTCGGCCAACGAACTGATTCGGCAGTTTGCGCAGGAGCTGGGCGTTCAGGAAGCCGGTGCCATTCTGATCCTGAGTTTGAACGAACGCGATTATTCAATGGCCGAGATCAGCCGGCTGATCGAGTCGAACAACACCAAAATTGTCAGCAGCTATTTTTCCAGCGCAGCCTACGGGCAACCCGACCGCTCGCGACTGACGCTCAAACTCAACCGGCGCGATATCACCCTCGTGATTTCAACGCTCGAACGGTTCGGGTATCAGATCGAAGCTGCTTTTGCCAACACACCCGTTGACAGTATCGATCAGGAGCGGCTCGATTCGTTGCTTCGTTATTTAAACACCTAGTTTTGGTAGTTTCGCTCCCTGGTTCTGGTCAGCCATCACCTGACTGAAAACGCGGGTGTAATCCGCTTCCGGAACCTCATGCCGAAACCTGTAAACGCTCTTCCATGAAAATCGCCATTCACGGGCGTAACTTTCCCGAACAGGCCCGACCGTATATCCAGTCTATGTTTGAAGAACTGGCAAAACGGCAGGCCGATGTGCTTATCTCGCAGGGGTATCGCGAGTTCCTCGACAACGCTGGCATTACTCATTACAGCACCGCTACCTACACCGTTGACGAAGGCCTTGCCGATGCTGATTTCATCTTTAGCCTGGGGGGCGACGGTACCCTGCTCGATGCCGTAACCCACGTTGGACCCCGGCAGATTCCGATCATTGGTATTAACATTGGGCGGCTGGGCTTTCTGGCAACAGTGGCTCCCTCATCGATCCGACTGATGATCGATGCGCTCTTTAACGAGCAGTACAGCATTGATGAGCGAACCCTGGTTAGCGTCAGGTCGAGCCAGGAGATATTCGGCCAGCTTCCGTTCGGTCTCAACGACTTCACCATCACCCGCACCCAGACCTCGTCCATGATTACGGTACATACCTATCTGGATGGCGAATTTCTGAATTCGTACTGGGCCGACGGGCTGATCGTTTCTACGCCGTCGGGTTCTACGGGGTACTCGCTCAGCTGTGGCGGGCCGGTACTGCTGCCGCAAACCAACAATTTTATCATTACCCCGATCAGCCCGCATAACCTGAACGTACGGCCCATGATTGTAATGGACAGTTGTCAGCTGGCGTTTGAGGTTGAGAGCCGGAGTGGGAATTTTCTGGCCGCTCTCGACTCCCGGTCGTTCACGGTTGAAACGTCGGTGCGGATCAGCGTACAGAAGGAAGCGTTCAAAGCCAGGTTGGTTAAGCTCGGCGACGATAACTTTCTGAACACCCTTCGGAGCAAACTTAACTGGGGCTGGGATATCCGGAATTGAAACCAGACGGGCGTTTTTGTCAATTAACGGTCCAATCAATGGTTTGACAGGCGGTATGTCGTACATTTTTTGTCTTTTCGCCAATAATTTTAACAATACCTCCGTTTGGGAATTGGCTGGCTTTTGGGGCCAGCGGGGGTTGATTCACGTATTTTACGCTTTATGAAAACATATCAGTACGTAGTAGCAGGCGTTGCGGTTCTTTTATTACTGGCAACCCGGGCTACGGATAGTGTAGCCCAACGCCGACCAAACACTCGTTTTGCCCCTTACTCCGCCGTCTCCCTGGGAGTCGGCTCCTCGCATTATTACGGTGAGCTGGCTGGTTACCGGCAGCCGCTGCGTGCTACGTTTATCATGCCCCGCTGGAACGTTGCCCTCGGGTATACGCGTCAGTTTACGCCCCATTTTGCAGCCAGAGCATCGTTTACCTGGGCGCGCGTTGCGGGCGACGATTACACCTTCAGCAAGGCGAACCCCACCTTGTTTGCGGCTCAGTACGCCCGAAACCTCCACTTCCGGAACGACCTGAAAGAGTTTGCCGTAACGGGTATTTATAATTTTATCGAAGACGGACGCAACTCGAACGCACGGGCCAAATTCACGCCTTATCTGTTTGGTGGCCTGGCCTTGCTGGCTCATGCACCGGAAGCCCGCACGCCTACCGAAACCAACAACAACAATGGCGAGTACGAAGCCCGAAAATGGGTAAAATTACAGCCGCTTCGCACGGAAGGACAGGGCCAGCCCGGCTACGACAAGCCCTACTCGCTGGTAACGCTGGCTGTGCCGGTAGGCTTTGGCGTTCGGTACAGGCTGAACGATAACTTCGACCTGGGCGCCGAAATCGGGTTCCGGCTTACGTTCACCGACTACCTTGACGATGTAGGCGGCAACTATGCCAGCCCGGAAGCCGTGCAGGGACTTGGCGCTATCATGGCCGACCGGCGTTTCGAACGCGATGCCGCCCGTGTCAATACGGATCGCTACACGGTAGCGCAGGAGTTGTTTGCCGCCGATCCCAGTCCTTTTCAGAGCGAGATTCGTGGAGCCAACACGGTGTTGAAAGATGGCTACCTGCTGACTAATTTCTCCGTTCGTTACATTATTCCGGGTCGGATTAAGTGCCCACCCATCAAGTAATACCGGTTGGGTTTCTCCACACGTCTATGAGGCATAGAATCAAAATGGCCTGGCTGGTAATAGCCGGGCTTTTTATCAATCTGACTACGCTGGCGCAAAAAGCCGAGATTGGCGGTGGGCTGGGGGGAATGCTGTACAAGGGAGACGTGTCGCCCAGCCTTAACCCCCGCTTTTACATGCCAGCGGCCAACATGTTCTTCCGGTATAATGCCACCCGGTCAGTGTCGTTCCGGGGGGGACTGGCCATCGGAGGTATCAAAGGCGAAGATCGGGTGAGCCGTGACCCGCTTCAGCTCGCCCGCGATTATTCGTTCAACAGCCGGGTCAGCGAAGCAACGATCGACATTCAGTACAACTTCTTTTCCTACAAACCGCAACCCAAAGTTCGGAACTGGACACCGTACGTCTTCGGAGGAATCGGTCTCTTCAGCGTTCGTAACTCGGTGGTGCGCGCCAGAGGGTATATGACCTTTCCAATCGGGGTGGGCGTAAAATACGAAATCAAACGCCCCTGGAGCATCGGTGCTGAGTTTGGTACCCGGTTCACGAACAGCGACTATCTGGACGGCCTCGGCGACGTTACCTACGGCGTCACGACGGCCAAAAACGCCCAAGGAAACCCCGCTCTGCGCGACAGCTACACCTATACCGGCATCATGGTAAGCTATACCTTCTACAAGATTTTCTGCCCGTAGAGACGCGACCCCTCGCGTCTCAGCCCGCGACCCCTCGCGTCTCTGTTCATCACGTTTCTTGATGATGCCAAAAGAGACGCGAGGGCTGGCGTCCCGGCCCTCGCGTCTCTACAGGTTCTTCTTGGTCAGCTGGTCTACCGCATAATTGGCCGCGCGGGCGGTGAGTGCCATGTACGTCAGCGATGGGTTCACGCAGGACGAAGAGGCCATGGCGGCTCCGTCAGTGACGAACACATTTTTGCAGTCGTGGACCTGGTTGAATTTGTTCAGCACCGACGTTTTCGGGTCTTTGCCCATGCGGGCCGTACCCATTTCGTGGATACCCAGGCCCAGGTGAACATCCTGCCGGTTATTACCCGTAATATTCTTGAAACCGGCGGCATCGAGCATTTCGGCGGCCGAGTTCATCATGTCTTTACGCATGGCGATCTCATTCTCGCCAAAGGCGGCATCGAACACGATGAGGGGAACGCCCCATTTGTCTTTCTTTACCGGGTCGAGGTACATGCGGTTGTTCGGATTGGGTAATACCTCGCCGAAGCCGCCAAACCCGATGGTCCAGGCGCCGGGTTGTGTCATCTGCTGTTTGAACGACGCGCCAAAGCCGTCCATGGCCACGCCCCGTTTCCAGTCGCTTCTACTTGCTCCGCCCTGGTACCCAAAGCCCCGCAGGTAAGTAGTCTGCCGGTCGCTGCCCCAGTTTCGGAAGCGGGGAATATACAGGGCGTTGGGCCGCTGGCCGTACATCAGGTCTTCTTCGAATCCCTCAATGGTGGCGTTGGCACCGGCCCCCAGATGGTGGTCCATGATGTTGCGTCCAACCTGATCACTATCGTTGCCGAGGCCATTCGGAAACCGGCTCGACCGGGAGTTGAGCAGCAGCGCGGCCGTATTCATTGAGCCCGCGTTGAGAAAAATAATCCGGGCCGAATAGTCGGTAACGGCCAGGGTATGCTGGTTAACGACCCGAACGCCGGTGGCGCGGCCTGTTTTATCATCGTAGATCAGCTCAGCCGCAATGCTGTCGTGCAGAATGTCCAGCCGGTTGGTAGCCCGGGCCGCCGGAATCGCTCCGGATAGTGAGCTGTAATAGGCCCCATACGGACAGCCCCGGCTGCATTTGTTACGGAACTGACACGACGCCCGGCCCAGCGCCGTATGCCACGGCTGCGGTTGGGTCAGGTTGGCCACGCGGCCAATGGTTACCGGACGATTGAGCTTCTGCTTCATGGTCTCCCGAAAAAAGCGCTCGGGGGGCGACATTGGCATGGGCGGTAGAAAATGACTGTCGGGGAGTACTGCCAGCTGCTCGGCCTGCCCGCTCACGCCCACAAACTTCTCGATATAAGTGTACCAGGGCGCCAGATCAGTATAACGAATGGGCCAGTCGACCCCGATGCCTTCTTTCGCGTTTGCTTCAAAGTCGGCGGGGTTCCAGCGGTAGGTTTGCCGGCCCCAATGCATGGACTTGCCGCCCGTATGATAAGCCCGAATCCAGTCGAACGGCCGTTTTTCGACGTACGGGTTCTGCTGGTCGTTGGTCATGAATCCAGCTTTATCGTCCTGAGCCATGCCCACAAACCGGTTGTTGGCCCATAACTCTTCGGCCGAGCGAACGGGGACTTTATCCCGGTGCTGAATTTCCCAGGGCGCCTTCATCGCCGTATCGTAATCGTCGATATGCTTCACCTCGCGGCCTCGCTCGATCACGAGTACACGCAGGCCTTTCTGGGTTAGTTCCTTGGCCGCAATGCCGCCAGTCATGCCCGACCCCACCACAATAGCGTCGTAGCGATGGGTTTTATCCGTCGTTAGGTTTAGATTCATAAAGGTAGGTAGGGGTTAATAGGCGTAGTTTTTCTGACCGGGCTTAAGCTTGATGAGTTCGTACTTGCCCGGAATCGGTACATAATTGAACGACGCCTGCAGACCTGCTTCGGACGTGAAGTAGCCCAGCAGCGTCAGTTCCTTCATAAGCCGCCAGAAGGGTAGCCCCGTAGCCTGTTTTTTCATCAGTTCTTTATCTTCATTATCGCCCATTTTCGTTTGCTGCACCTGATAAGCCTTCATGAGCTCTTTGGTCTCCGCTTCCAGCCGCCGAAGCGTTTCGGTTTGATCGGCCGTTGACTGGCTCAGAAAACCGGCCTGCTGGAGCTGCTCAACCCCCGCCACAAAACTCTGGTGTTCGGGTTGCAGATAGCAGTCCTGCAGCATCATTTCGATAAAAGCCGGTACGCCGACTTCTATAGCGCCCGGAGTATCGGTCTTTGGAATAATTAACTCAGCCACCGTCGCAACAAGACTGCGCTGGTCTGAAGTGAGGGTAAATCCGCCCGGAACCCGTTGGTGCCGGCCCCGGCGGTCCATAGCCAGCAGGGTAGGGGCCGAGAGGGTGCTTCCGAGTAGCAGCGAGATATGAGAAAGCGCGTTTCGTCGATTCATTCTGGAACAGGGCTTATAGTATTTACCAATAAGACAAAATAATAGGATAAACTACAGGTTTGCTTCCTTCAGAAGACTTGCTTTTACATTATTTTTTCAGGCTGGTATTTTTCGCTGGTGGGAGCCTGACCAGCAAAAGGCGCCTTACCCCCAGACGGCGCGGGTCTGTCCGGAACTGCCATGGTATCAGGCCGATTGCCGCCTGGCTGATCCCGTACCCGGCGGATAAGAACGTACACCCGCGGGAATGCCCGGCCCGGTGGCGAGCGGCCTGGAGGTGCCTGATTACACTCAGATGGTATACTGTACGGCAGGTCGCCGGGGTCGACGGCCTTATTTACCGCTACTTTCCGTATTTTTGGGCACTTGACCTTAATGTAACAGGTAGTGAAAGTTGACGTATTGTCGTTCATGCGGGTAGCAGGTATTCTGGGGGCAATTGTGATCGGGAGTTTAAACGTAGCTTCATCGCAGGTTGTATCGGCCAATTCGGTAGAGCCAACTGTCTACGCCTATTGCCAGCAATTTCAAACCCTGTACACCCTGATTCGTGAACAGCGGGTAGCGCCCGACTCGGCCCGTATAGCCTTTAGTGGCATCATGAAAGGACTGCAGGAGCGTTTCAGGAGTGTTGACAGCTTCCAGCCCGATTCGGCCCAACGCGACAGTCTGCGCCGGACGGGTCGTTACTTTGCGTTCCCGCTGCGTGGGTATGCGCCCAGTGCCATCGGAGGCACTCACGGCGAAGGGTACCGGGGGAACGGATTTGATTTGTTCGACTACAACGTACGCGGGAGCCACCCGGCCCAGGATATATTCATTTCAGACCGAAATCAGGATTATCTCGACGACCGGACCCGGCAGCCGGTCGATATTCTGTCGATGAGCAACGGCCTGGTATTGGGAATCGAAACGGGCTGGTTACCGGGTTCCGAATACCGGGGGGGCAACTGGATCTGGATTTACGACCCAACCCTGCATGGCCTTTTTTACTACGCACACAACAGCCACATCACCGTTGCGCCGGGGCAGTGGGTACAGGCCGGGCAGAAAATTGGCGAAATGGGCCGAACGGGGTTCAACGCCTACAAAAGCCGGTCACCGACGCACCTGCACCTGATGTATTTACAGATACAGCCCGACGGTCTTCCCTTGCCGCTCAATACCTACAGCTGGTTGCTTTCGGCCCGATTGAGCCGGTAAGATCATCTGGCCGTTTCGGTAATCAGGTAGTCAACAACGTCTTCCAGACTCTCGGTCCGCTCAAAAACGGCCCGTTGCCGGCTGGCCCCGTTGCCCTCCCGAAAAACTTTATCGATCAGCCTGGTTATTTCTTTTCGGTCGCCGTAAGCGTCCAGCGCCGGGCTTACGTAGGTCAGTAGCTGATCGACCAGTTGCCGGGCCGGAACTGCCTGGGCTGCCTGTACATCGATGAGCTGGTCAGTCAGGCCAAAGCGCGCTGCCTGCCATTTGGCTGCCTGTATCAATTCGGTTCTGACGTGGCGGAAGGGGGCGTATCGCTCAGCGTCCCAGGCACAGGTTCGGGCCAGCGCGCGCGCCAGTCCGGCAATCAGAACCGCTTCGTCGACGGTTAAACAAACATCCGTTACCCGAAACTCGAGCGTATCGTAATGCGACGACGGCCGAACATCCCAGTAAATCTTGCTGGCATCGGCAATGATGCCCGTAGATGAAAGCTCGTTGACCAGCTGCTCGTAGTCGGCCCAGGCGTCGAAGACCTGCGGAATGCCAGCGGTGGGCCAGCGCCCCCATATCTCGGTGCGAAAACTGGCATAACCGGTATCGGTGCCAAGCCAGAAGGGTGAGTTACCCGCCAGTGCGAGCAGGACCGACAACCAGGGGCGCGCCCGGTTCATGACCTGTATGGCGATTTCCCGATCCGGGATGCCGACGTGCACGTGGCAGCCAAAGATCAGCTGCTCTCGGGTGAGCTGCTGAAAGTCGGTAGCCAGGTCGCGGTAGCGGGCTCGCCGGGTCAGCTTCTGGTCTTCCCAGTGCGAAAAAGGATGGGTGCCAGCCGCCACGATGCGATTTCCCGTTTTCCCGGCGGCTGTAATCAGCTCGCTCCGCAGTCGGTTCAGTTCGTCGCGCACCTGGCCGAGGGTCTGGCAGACGGGAGTGCCAATTTCGATCTGCGATCGGTACATTTCGGGGGTTACCTGATCGCCGACGGTAGCCCGCGCTTCCGGGAGAATGAGCTGCGCGTCGGACTGTAGCTGCCGGGTTTCGGGATCAACAATCTGATACTCTTCTTCAACGCCCAGGGTAAAGGCTTCGTCGGGAATGGCCACGGATAGACGGGTTTGGTTGTGTGCTGACTCGGGGAGCCGGTGTTTACAACCCACCAGCCCGAAAGAGTAACCCGCCTGTCTGTAAATTGTTGGCCGTGGTTATTATGACTCCCGCACCAGGTTGACGCCGGTAATCAGAAAAATCATACCGACGATGAACGGGGCGGCTGACTCGGCCTTGTTAACGCTCATCCCCAGAACGGGTTTGCCATCAGACAGAAAGGCCACAAGGGCAAACAGGACGACGACAACCCCCAGGATGGTCAGCGATGCGCCAAAGAAGCGCCGGAAATTGGTATTATTCTCCACGGTGTTAACTGAATAAACGATGAATGATAAACAGGGAATGAGGACAATGAATGCTCAAAATAAGCGGATTCATTGGTCATTGTTCACGATTGTTTTGGCAACCAGGCCGCGTTTTCGTCCCTCTTCGAGCAAAAACGGAAGCGCCTGATCGAGCGTATTGGGAACAAGACCGTCCAGCACGGCTTCGCGAACCACGGTTTTCAGCTCGCCTACTTCTTTGGATGGCGGCAGACCGAACGTTTCCATGATGAGTTCGCCCGTTATGACGGGCTGGAAGTTGCGTAGCTTGTCGCGCTCTTCCAGATCGTGCAGCTTCTGTTCGACCTTATCGAAGTTACGCAGATGTTTCTGGACTTTTTCGTAGTTCTTCGAGGTGATGTCGGCGCGGCAGAGAGCCATGAGGCCGTCGAGTTCGTTGCCGGCATCGAACAGGAGCCGGCGCAGGGCCGAGTCGGTAATCTGCTCTTTGGTGAGCGCAATGGGGCGCAGATGCAAACGGACCAGCGTCTGTACAAACCGCATATGCTCGTTGAGCGGCAGCTTCAGGTTTCGGAAAATACGCGGTACCCAGCGGGCCCCCAGGTCTTCGTGGCCGTGAAAGGTCCAGCCGGCTTTCTGGTCAAACCGTTTGGTAGCGGGCTTGGCAATGTCGTGCAACAGGGCGGCCCACCGGAGCCACAGCTCGTTTTCGGGGGTGACGGCGTCTTTTTTCGAGCGGTTGGCAATGTTGTCGAGGACCTGCAGCGTATGGTAAAAGTTGTCTTTGTGGCCTTTCCCTTCTACCGTCTCTACCCCCTTCAGGGCAATCAACTCCGGGAAAATGCGCTCCAGCAGCCCCGCGTGGTACAGTAGTTTGAACCCATACGAAGGCGTTGACGACAGAATGATCTTGTTCAGTTCGTCGGTGATGCGCTCCTGCGACACAATGCTGATCCGTTCGTTCATCCTGACGATGGCGTCGAAGGTGTCGGGCTCAATATCGAAGTTTAGCTGCGACGCAAACCGGATGGCCCGCATCATCCGGAGCGGGTCGTCGGAGAACGTAAGGGCCGGGTCGAGCGGGGTCCGGATGGTTTTTCGTTTCAGGTCTTTGAGCCCGTCGAACGGGTCGAGCAGGGTGCCGAAGTCTGACTGGCTCAGGCTGATGCCCATGGCGTTGATGGTAAAATCCCGGCGGTTCTGGTCGTCTTCAAGGGTGCCGTCTTCAACAATTGGTTTGCGGGAGTCGCTTCGGTACGATTCCTTCCGGGCGCCAACAAACTCAACCTCCCAGCTGTCGGTGGTCGGGCTGCCAGGCTGGTTTGTGCGTAGCATAGCGGTGCCAAAGTTCGGGAATACGGCAACGGGCGTGCGCAGCGCCTGACCCACGGCTTCGGCCAGCGTAATGCCACTGCCTATGCAGACCACATCGATATCTTTCGACGGGCGTCCCAGCACCAGATCGCGTACGAACCCGCCAATTACGTAGGCTTTTACGCCCATCGAATCAGCCTGTTGGGCGATGGTCTCGAAAATCGGGTTTTTATGGAGTGTGTCGCTAAAATTCATTTTCGTATAAACTGCACCTCGCCATTTACCCCCAGCCGCATGATGCGGGGCCATCTGGGCATGCCGGGTAGCGTTCCGAACCGCTCAGCAACGAGCGATTCAGCCGCCGGTGGCAGGCTCAGCGACTCGAATGGAATGGTCAGCAAGCCGCGGCCAAAACTGCCGATCAGCCGCTGAATGTCGGGATTGAGCGACCGCCGAACGGCCACTGTAGCCGTATCAGCCAGGGCCGATGCGGCCAGGTTTTTGCCCTGATCGTAGACGACAATCAGCGGGTTTTCGGCAAACTCAACCAGATCGAAGGCTACATCGGGCACTTTAGCCACGTAAAGACCCAGCTGATCGGTATGCTGAATGAGCACGGTGGGCTGCAGCTGAGCAGGCAGGCTCGTTCGAAGGCTGAGCAGCGATTGAACAGCTGCGTCATTAGTCGGATCGGCGGCTACCGACCAGCCAGTTTCGTCGGCTAGGGCAATCAGCTGGCCCTGCCGCAGTTGATAGGCGATGTCGCGGATGCTTGCGGTCATAATGTAATAACCCGCAAAAATACGCCAAGTTTGGCAGAAGTATGCAGTGGTAGGCTCCGGTCTGCCCTTTACCCGACCGGTTGCAGCCCGATAACTGGTGTTTGGCGCATGGGTCTGGCCAGTTACCGGTTTGTCCGGAAAACTGAAAAAGGTCCCGGCAGGACCTTTTTCGGTTGAATGAATCAGGAGTAGAGTTTTTTGATCACTTCCTGCTGTGTTCGAACAAAGTGGGGGCGTTCGGCGGGTTGACTCAGCAGGGTGTCGGGGGGGTAGATGCTGGTCTGGGCGTAGCTCTGGGCGTACAATTCATTGCGCTGGCGGGCCAGCAGGTTGCCGGCTGCGGGCCGTTGCCGGAACTCGCGCAGGGCTGCCAGGTCAATATCGGCGGTGGCCGCCAGACTCTCGCCCTGGGCGGCTTCGGCCAGGATCATACCGCGGGGGTCAATGATTTTGGACCCACCGTTATGGGTTGCCGACGGAATCGGGCTATCGATGACTCCGCCCGCGTTAGCCGATACAACGTAGGCCATATTCTCGATGGCTCTGGCCTGTTTAGCTACATTTTTCGGACTAACCAACGGGCTGCTCACGTCGGCCGTAGCGTGCAGGAGCACTTCGGCTCCGCGCATGGTCAGGCAACGGGCTACTTCCGGAAACAGAATCTCGTCGGAGGCAATGCAGGCCAGGGTTCCGATGTTTGTTTTGACAACCGGGAAAAGGGAATCGTAACCGTACGCATCCAGATACAGTTCCCAGACATCGTGGGGCGTGGGGGTGTACATGGCGTTCAGTCGCCGGTAGCGCAGCAGCACATCGCCGTTAGGACCCATGATGAAGCT
Source organism: Spirosoma lacussanchae (assembly GCF_005870035.1). Taxonomy (GTDB): domain Bacteria; phylum Bacteroidota; class Bacteroidia; order Cytophagales; family Spirosomataceae; genus Spirosoma; species Spirosoma lacussanchae. Next base: position 1,497,570 of record NZ_SWJG01000001.1, read on the forward strand.
GGTCTGAAAGTACAGTTCCGGAAAAAAAGCATCCTGTTCGTAAACGTTGCCCGAAAAATAGATTTGCTGCCGCTGTACCATAGCGCCCAGAGCCTCGTATACGCGTCCGTCGATCTCGAGGGCGGCTTTTTCGCGCCACTGTTCCGTGGTTTCGCTAAGCGGTGGGCCCGTCAGGAAAGACTCGGGTACTACGACCAGCAGGGTGTCTTTGCCGATGAAGTTGATAGAAGCGGCAATCTGTTGTTCAAGGCGTTCGATGGTCCTAAGCATGGCCGCTTCGGCTTCATCGCGGGTCTGGAAGGTGTTAACGGTCTGGCAGGCTAGTTGAAGGGCCAGGGCTTTGTATGACATGAGTGAGTGGGATGGCTACCGCCAAAATAACGGGTTTCGCCGATAAAATGACAGGGCAGCGGATTGCTCGTGAACAAAAATCCGCCAACAATGATTGATAGACTAGTTAACGACCCCCGATCTGAACAACGTTTTTTGTTCACACACTGCCCCATGATCGTAGATGTACTGGCCATAGCCGCCCACCCCGATGATATTGAAATGACCTGCGCCGGTACCGTGCTGTCGCTGATTGAAAAAGGCCGAACGGTGGCAGGCGTTGACCTGACCCAGGGCGAACTGGGTACCCGTGGCACGCCACAGATCCGGTTGCAGGAAGCGGCCGAAGGAGCCCGGCTCATGAAGCTGTCGGCCCGGGAGAACATGGGGTTTCGCGATGGTTTCTTCCGCAATGACGAAGAACACCAGATGGCGCTGATCCCCATTATTCGGCACTACCGCCCCAAAATTGTACTGACCAATACGCCCGACGATCGCCATCCCGACCATGGCCGGGCTGCGCAGCTGGTCGTTGAAGCCTGTTTCTATGCGGGCCTTCGGCAGATCAAAACAGTGGACAAAGACGGCCAGCCGCAGGAAGCCCATCGCCCTGATTTCATTTATCACTTTATTCAGGATCGCTCGCTCCGTCCCGATTTCGTAGTCGATATTTCGACTTACTGGGATCAGAAAATAGCGGCAATCAAAGCCTACAAAAGTCAGTTTTTCAATCCGGACAGCAACGAGCCGCAGAGCTACATTTCGGGTGAGCCGTTTATGAAGTTTCTCGAAGCCCGCACCCGCGAACATGGACACATGATTGGCGCTGAATTTGGAGAAGGTTTTGTAACAAAGCGTATGCTGGGCGTACAGGACCTGTTCGCGCTGGTCTAGTCCCGGCTCTTAGGGCGCATTGGTTTGACTGTCAGCGGTTTCGTTGCAGGCTGGTTTTTAACGGCGGGGTTAGGCAAACGTTTATTATAGTTGTACTTTAGCTCCTTCATTACCCGCTTCACTGCCATTGCGTATGAGAAAAAAGCCGTTTAGTATCGACCAGGCTGCCTATGCTAACCTGCTGGCGGGTATCAACAACCTGCATTTTACCGAACGAAAAGGAAATCTGTCCGATTTTCACCTGTACAGCAACGACCAGTGGCTGGCCGATACGGCCGTTATCGAACAGCTGACCCGGTCGAAAGGGGAGTGGCAGGTCGATCTGCTGTTCGCATCCATTTATAACCCGCTCAAATTTCTGAAGCGGCATATTACCTCCCATGTCTGTCCGAAGCGGGCGGCTCAGCAGGCTCATTTTATGCGTCGACTGGCGGCCAAAGACCAGCGCGGTACCCTGACCGTTTCGGCCGATCAGCTTAACCCCTGTCTCAACTGATCCAACATTTGCTATGCTGTCTACCAAGCAACGTATCCTGAATGCATCCGTCAAACTCTTCAACGAATATGGCGTCGATGCCGTACGGTTACAGCAGATTGCGGAAGAGATCGGGATCAGTGTTGGTAATCTGGCCTACCATTACAAATCGAAAGATGCTATCATCGAATCGGTTTATGAACAGGTCATCGACGAGTTCAGCCATATATTTCGGCAGTACCTGCAAAGCCCCGAGCTGGCCGACTTTGATCAGCAGCTGAGCTTGTATTACCAGTTTTTCCAGGCCAATCAGTTCTACCTGGCCGAATTTTTCAAAGCCAGCACCACCCCGGGCGATCATACGGTGGCCTGGCAGCAGGCAGTCAATAAAATGCTGCTTCAGCTCCGAAGCTGGCTTCTGTTCCATCAGCAACGGGAGGTGCTCAAGCCCGAACCGACACCCGGTTTTTACGATCAGCTGGCGCAGTCGCTCTGGATGTCGCTGGTTTTTTCGCCGATCTTCAACACCATGCGCGGGCTGCACAGCACCGAAACAAGTTACAAACAGACCGTCTGGAGTCATATCCGGCCTTATTTCACCGAGCAGGGCCTGGCCGAATACCAGGCCGACGTGGTGCCCCTGCTGAGCTACTAGCCACAAGCCCCCGTTTTACCATCGATTAGCCCTGAAACCTGCTGACAGCGAGGTAGGTATCGTCGTGAAAAAGAATTAGAAAAATTTTTCTAATTAAAAATAAAAATTACATTTGTGCTTCATATAGTTCAATAATTAACTGTACTTAAACCCGTACTTTCATGGCTAATGTACTCTGGCTGCAGGGGGGCGCGTGTAGTGGCAATACTATGTCGTTCCTGAACGCCGAAGAACCGACGGTCGTCGATCTGGTGACCGATTTCGGCGTCAATATTCTATGGCATCCGTCCATCGGTTTGGAAATCGGCGATCAGGTCACGCATCTGCTGCAGGACATTCTGGCTGGCCGGGTACAGTGTGACATCCTCGTTTATGAAGGGAGTATCATTCAGGGGCCGAAGAATACCGGTACGATGAACTACTTCTGCGAGCGGCCTATGAAAGACTGGGTCCTGGAACTCTCTAAAGTGGTAGGATACGTGGTGGCTATAGGCGACTGCGCCACCTGGGGCGGTATTCCGGCGGTGGCTCCCAACCCGAGCGAATCGACCGGAATGCAGTTTCTGAAAACAGCGAAGGGCGGTTTTCTGGGAGCGAACTACGTATCGAAGGGAGGTCTGCCCGTAATCAACATTCCCGGCTGCCCGGCCCACCCCGACTGGATTACCCAGATACTGGTCGCCATTGCAACGGGGCGGATCGGCGATGTGCTGCTCGACGATTACCACCGCCCCAAGACATTTTTTACGGATTTTGTACAGACCGGCTGTACCAACGTCATCAGCTTTGCCCAGAAAGTTGACGGTGGCTTTGGCAAGCGGGGCGGTTGCCTGTTCTACGAAGTGGGGTGCCGGGGTCCCATGACCCGCGCCAGCTGCAACCGGATTCTCTGGAACCGGCAGTCGAGCAAAACCCGCGCTAACCATCCCTGCCTGGGCTGTACGGAGCCGGGTTTTCCGCATCATGACCTTCAGAAAGGGAGTGTCTTTAAAACCATGCATTACCTCGGCTTCCTGCCTAAAGACACCCCCACCGGCACTTCTAAACTAGGCTATTACCTACGGGCTGGTTTCGAAAAAGTGGTCTCCGGTACCGAGCGCACCATCGGTGTAAAGCAACCCCAGTTCGATTCATCCAAATAATGAACCGTTGCGTGATTGGCGTAACCCGCCGGTTGCGCTGCTAGCGACCTGTGGGCGGTTCATTCATGCATTCACTCCGTAAAGAACGACCAACAATGGCAACCCAGAAAGAACTGAATATTTCGCCCGTAGGGCGGGTTGAGGGCGACCTCGACGTAAAAGTATATATGGAAGATGGCGTGGTAACGCGGGCGCACACGCAGGCGGCCATGTTCCGGGGTTTTGAGAAAATCATGGAAGGCAAAGACCCGCAGTCGGGCCTGATCGTCACTCCCCGTATCTGTGGCATCTGTGGCGGTTCGCACCTGTACTGCGCTTCGTCGGCGCTCGACACGGCCTGGCAAACCACCCTGCCGCCCAACGCGTTGCTGCTGCGGGCCATTGGTCAGGCAACGGAAACCATTCAGAGTATTCCGCGCTGGTTCTATGCCATTTTTGCTACCGATATGGCCAATAAGAAGTTTGCCAACAAGCCGCTCTACGATGAGGTCGTTCGCCGGTTTGCGGCCTACGTGGGAACCTCGTTTCAGAAAGGAGTAACGGCCAGCGGCAGACCCGTAGAGGTGTATGCTCTCTTCGGGGGTCAGTGGCCGCACTCCAGCTATATGGTACCGGGTGGGGTTATGTGCGCGCCCACACTCAAGGACGTTACCCGGGCCCACGCCATCATGAACCAGTTTCGGAAAGACTGGCTCGAGAGTATCTGGCTGGGCGCCCCCATCGAGCGGTATATGCAGGTAAAAAGCTGGGACGACTTGCTGGCGTATATTGACGAGAACGAATCGCAGCGCAACTCCGACCTGGGCCTGTTTGTGAGGGCTAGCCTGGAGTTTGGCCTGCACAAGTTTGGCCAGGGCGTCGGCAAATTCGTTGCCTACGGGACCTATCTGCATAAAGACCACTACCAGAAACCAACGGTCGATGGACGAAACGCGGCTCTTATCAGCCGGAGCGGCTTCTTCGACGGCACGAATTACAGCGTGTTCGACCATATGAAAATTAAGGAGCACGTGCTGCACACCTGGTTTGAGGATGTACCCCCGGCACACCCCTGGGAAGAGCCATTGCCAACGCCCCTGCCGTCGCAGAACCTGCACAGTACCGATTTTGGCGGGAAATACAGCTGGTCGAAGGCGCCCCGCTACATGGACTATGCGGCTGAAGCCGGTCCACTGTCGCGGGTGCTCATGAACGCGAACCCCGACAATCTACTGTCTCATCAAATCTATGATCCGCTCTTCGGCGATGTATACAAGCAGCTGGGCGCTAACGTGTTTACCCGTACCCTGGCACGGCTGCACGAGGCTCCGCGGCTGTATACGCTGATTGATGAATGGCTTCGGCAGATCGATCTGAACAGCGAGTTTTACATCAAGCCCGAAGAAAAGGACGGTAAAGGATTTGGCGCCACCGAAGCGGCCCGGGGCGCGCTGGCCCACTGGATCGAGATCGAAAATGGCGTGATCAAGAACTACCAGGTTATGGCACCCACTACCTGGAACGTTGGTCCCAACGACGACCGGGGTAACCCCGGCCCGATCGAAGCCGCGCTGGAAGGCACTGAAATCGAAGACCCACACGACCCCGTTGAGGTCGGTATGGTGGCCCGCTCGTTCGATTCGTGCCTGGTTTGTACTGTTCATGCCCACGATGCCCAGTCCGGCAAGGAGCTAGCCAACTTTAAATTGTGAATGAGTGGCCCAGTCCAGCGTCACGCCATCACTCATGCACTCAATTGCTCATCTATGAAAACCGCCATCATGGGTTTTGGGAATCCCGTTCGGAGCGACGACGGGATTGGCTGCTACGTCATCGACCGGCTCCGGGCCACGCTCGGGTCGGTCGATGACGTCAGTTTGTTCGACATGGGTACGTCGGCTTTCGAGGTACTGTTCCAGCTGCAGGGCCACGAGCGCATCCTGATCGTTGATGCCGTCGTAAACACCGGCGAACCACCGGGTACGCTTTACAAAGTACCGGCCCAGGCAGTGGAAGCGGCCATTCAGGATGATCCGATGGTGTTTTTGCACAGCCTCAAGTGGGACCAGGCGCTGTCGTATGCCCGCAAAATCCTGCGCGATCAGTACCCCGACGATGTACAGGTCTACCTGATTGCAGTCGACAATACCCGCCTGGACGTTGACCTCTCCGAATCGGTCCGGGCCGCCGGCGATCGGGTCGTTGACCTGATTCTGGGCGATATGGTTCCGGGCTGAATCCCCGATTCGGCAGCAGCGTGAACAGCCATCACATGATATCATTGACCAATGGTACGACTGAAAAACAGCCACCTGCATATCGATGCATCGGTGGTCAGGACGGCTTTCGGTAACGATCCGCAGGTGAGTCTGGTGTACTATCCCGACCGGCAGACCTTACTGGTTGCCGGCAAATCGAAAGCGTTTTTCGAGAAGATACATAAAACTGACTGGGTCGTACTGAAAGACCGGAACCTGCTGGGCGACAAAACAATACTCCTGCGAGAGATCCTGATCGATCACGACATCGACGATACCGACCGGGAACTCACCTACGACCTGAAGACGACGGGTATTCTATCCGTTCACCTCTAGCGTTTCTGACTCATTATGATTTATCTGACCCTGGCTACCGATAATCCGACGAGTGTTCAATCCATTATAGATGCCGAGTTTCGCCTGAACGAACTGATAAAGGTATGCTCCTTATCGGATGCCCCGCCCGACAGCCTGACCATTCGGGAGGAAACCATCGAGCTACCCCTCGACTGGGCGCAGCGCTTGCCGCCCGTACTGTTGCCCAGCCCCCTGCGCTGTACACCTGATACGCTGCTGGCTGTTGTGTACCTTTACCTCGGCAACTGGGAGAATGTATACGAACACGCCCAATACGACCGTCATCTGGCCGACGCCCTTGACCTGATCAACCGGCTACAGGCGGGCGTTTCGGTCGAATTGCCGGCTGCACCCGTCAACGGGTCCGGGAGTTTTGACCACTATCGGCGGTGGCATAACCGAGCCGTAGCGGCTCACTACGGACTCATCGATACACCCGAAGAAACCATCCGACAGGCCTACCAGGCAGCTATCAGCCAGGCGCCCGACGCCGGGCACCGGGCATTCACGACCCGCCATTATGCTACCTTTCTGGCCGACCTGGGTCAGCTTGCCGAAGCCGATCAGCTGATAACGGAGGTTGCCAAAGCGGGTCTCTCTACCGATGCCGCAATCGAGTTGCTGGCTGTGCAGACGAGTATCTGGCTGCAGCAGCTCACCGTTCCGTACGACGAAGCGCTGCTGACCCAAACCAAAGACGGTTTATGGCGGGTGCTGCAACATTACGAAGGGCAGCACCGGCTGCCGCAGGTGGGCATGTTGCTCCTCGACGCGGCTCAGGTGGCTAATTTTCAGAACAGCTTCGCCGAAGCGCTGGGCTACCTGAGCCGCGCCATCAACCTGTTTCGGGAAGAAGAGTTGCCCGAACTGGTGGCTAACGCCCAGTACCGGAAAGGCATTCTACTGTATACCTGGGCGCAGCATGGTAATCCGCAATTTTACCGGCCGGCCATGGAAGCGTATCAGGAAGCGCTCAAGCTGTTTACCCAGCAAAACGCCCCCGCCATCTTTGCCGATATTCAGCATCATCTGGGCGTGATCTACGCCAAAATTCCCGACGAAGCCCGCAAGAAAGGTATCTGGGCCGCTATATCGTCGAGTTCGTTCAAACACGCGCTGGCCTACTATACTAAAGAAGCGTTTCCGTACGAATACGCCACAATCTGCAACCACTTCGCCAATGCCATGACCAGCTATCCGCAGGCGGCCCGATCTGATAATTATGCCAAAGCCATTGGGCTGTACCGCGATGCGCTGACGATCCGTACGGCAGACCGATATCCGTATGAGCGGGCGCTGACTATTCTGAATTACCTCGAAGCGGGCTGGTACGTAGGTGAAGATGATCCGCAGCACCAACGAACTCTCTATGCGGATATGGTCCGAAAGGCTCGGGAGGTCAGCAGGCTGGTCGAGGACGAAAACCTGATTCGGGAGGCTGATCAGCATCTGCTTAAACTGGCTGATATTCAACAGGATATTTTATCTGTCTAAGGGCCGGTGCTACCAAGCAATGTCTTTCTTTGATACAATTAGAAATATTTTTCTAATTGGGTGTTCGTTTTACGTATCTTTCACTAATCAAAGATTAATTTTACCCATTACCAGTTGTCCTATGCACGAGATATCGCTGGTCCGGACTATTCTCCGGACGCTCGAGGATGAGTTTCCGGCTGATATGGACCGGGTTCGGGGTATCTATCTGAAGGCGGGGCTGCTGGCCAACGTGCAGCCTATCCTGATGCAGAACGCGTTTCAGGCCGTGGTGGCAGATGAGCCCCGGTACCAGCAGACGAGTCTGCACGTTGAGGTGCTGCCGATTCTGATCCGCTGCGACGACTGCGGAAAAACAACCCAGGTGCAACAGTATCGATTCATCTGTACGTGTGGCAAACCCAGTCGCAACGTCATACAGGGCGAAGAGCTGCTGATCAGTAAAGTAGAATTTGACGATTGAGTACCCGGAACTGACTGACTCACTGTGGGTATCGGGTGGGACATGCCCGTTCGGCCCGCCACCTGGTTTTCAGCCAGCTAATAACAACCAGCCATGACCACCGTAAAACCGAAATCCAATCAGGCCTCTGTCGGGTCTGTACAGTGCGAAAATACAACGCTTAACCTGCTCAAGGTAAATGATTTCGTGGCCCGGGCCATACGCGACCGCCTGCCCGACATACTCGTCATCAACGTCTGTTCATCGCCGGGGAGCGGCAAAACCACCCTCATGCAGGAAACCGGTAAGCGCCTGCGCGACCGGCTCAACATGGCCGTTCTGGTCGGTGATCCAGAAACCGAACGCGACGCTATCCGGATGCGGGAGGTAGGCATCAACGCGCTGCAAATCGTTACGGGCGGTATGTGCCACATCGAAGCCCAGATGATCTATCAGGCGCTGGATCATATCGATCTGACGGGAGTCGATCTGCTTTTCATCGAAAACGTGGGCAACCTGGTTTGCCCGGCTGCGTTCGATCTGGGCGAAGACCTGCGCGTTACCCTGCTGGCATCCACCGAAGGAGACGACAAACCCAAAAAGTACCCGCGTATGTTCCTGACCAGCGAGCTGATGGTGGTCTCGAAAGCCGATCTGCTCCCGTACGTACCCTTCAGCGTAGCCAACGTAGTTCAGGACGCCCGCGAGGTGAATCCGGATATTGACGTACTGACCATTTCCAGCCTGACCGGCGAAGGGATCGATGCCTGGTGCGACTGGCTGCTAACCAAAGTAGCCGAGAAAAAAGGGGTATTGACCAGTCCGGCTGCCTGATTGCCAATTCATTCTGTAAACGACCTCCCGGCATACAGCGGTACATAACTCATGACGTTTCATCTGCATATCACCGGCCTGGTTCAGGGAGTGGGGTTCAGGCCCTTCGTCTGGCAACTGGCGCGCGCCATGAGCCTCACCGGTACCGTCAGCAACGGCCCCGATGGTGTCCATGTCTACCTGAATGCAGACGCCGAGACTGCCCAACAGTTTAAGAAACGAATACAGGCCGAAGCACCTGAATTGGCTCGTATCCAGTCCATAAAAGTAAACCCAACCACTCCTCTTCTTTATCCGGATTTCTCGATCATCCACAGCCGGTCGGAGGGGCAGGCGTCCTTACTCCTGACCCCCGACCTGGCCTTGTGCGATACCTGCCGGACGGAGCTGATGGATTCGGTTAGCCGTCGGTTCAACTACGCCTTTACGACCTGTACGCACTGCGGACCGCGGTATTCAATCAGCCATGCGTTGCCGTATGACCGCCCGGCTACAACGATGGCCGACTTTGGTATGTGTGCTGCCTGCGAAGCTGAATATCACGATCCCGCAAACCGTCGGTACTACGCACAAACCAATTCCTGCCCAGACTGTGCCGTTACGATGAGCCTGTACGACCAGGCGGGGCAATGCGTCTCAGCCGATCAGACGACAGTCATTGAGCAGGCGGTGGCGCAGATAAAAGCCGGACATACGGTTGCGGTAAAAGGAATAGGCGGGTACCTGCTGCTGTGCGATGCCGCCAGCCCCGACGCTATTGCTCAGCTTCGCCGACGGAAGCATCGCCCAACGAAACCCCTGGCGGTGATGTACCCCTCGGCGGAGGCAATTCGGCAGGATTGCTCGTGTCGGACCGACGAGCTAAGCTGGTTGCAAAGGTCAGCGTCCCCCATTGTCCTTCTCGACATACTGGCCGAACCAGCCTCGCAGCTGGCCTGGGAGGCTCTGGCCCCCGGTCTGGGGCAATTGGGTGTCCTACTACCCTACGCGCCCCTGTTAGCCCTGCTGGCCCAGCAGTTTAACCGGCCGCTGGTGGCCACCAGCGGTAACATCAGTGGGTCGCCCATTGCGTATACCGACGAGCAGGCCACTGGTCAGCTACCGGCCGTGGCCGATTATGTCCTGACCCACAACCGGACCATTATGGTGCCGCAGGACGACTCGGTTGTGCGTCTGTCGCGGGTGTACCGGCAACCAATTATGATACGCCGATCGCGGGGATTTGCGCCAACGTTTCTGGGCGAGTCCGGTGCAACGTCGGCGAATATACTGGCCCTGGGAGCCTCGCTGAAGGGCACATTTGCCTGGCAGCTTCGGGGCAATACCTACATCAGCCAGTATCTGGGTGATCTGGAGAGCTACGATACACAAACCAATTTTCGCGCTACCCTGCATCATTTCCTGCGCCTGTTCGACGCCCGGCCCGATCGGCTGGTGGCCGATCAGCACGACGGGTATTTCTCCACGCAGCTGGCTCGCGAACTGGCGGCTGGCTGGGGTATTCCGCTTACGCTGGTGCAGCATCACGAAGCGCATCTGGCGGCTGTACTCGCCGAGAATGACCTACTCACCATTCCCGATCCCGTTCTGGGTGTTATCTGGGACGGCACCGGCTATGGCACCGACGGACAAATATGGGGCGGTGAGTTTATGTCGTACCAGGATGGAATAGTTCACCGGGTTACCCATTTCGATTATTTCCCGGCTTTGCTGGGCGATAAAATGCCCCGCGAACCCCGGTTGTCTGCCTTGTCGCTAGCCTACGAAATGCCCGGTGCCGCTGCCCTGCTTCACCAAAAATTCACCCCTGCCGAGTGGACGTTGTACCATAAAATGCTGCCCGCGCATCGGCTCTCGACCAGCAGCGTAGGTCGTTTGTTCGATGCCGTAGCGGCTTTGGTGGGGCTGGCTGATCGGGTAAGCTACGAGGGCGAAGCCGCTCTCCTGCTCGAAGAACAGGCTGGCCGTTACGTGCGGCAATACGGCTTCCGGGCCGCGCGGTCGTACCTGCCGGTGTCGTGGGCAGGGCCGACTGTACCAACCCGGTCTATTATTGGCGGGGTCATAGCCGACGTGCTGGCCGGAAAACCCACCGCTGCGATAGCCGCCCGGTTTCATGCCACCCTTGTGGCTACGGTATCGGCGGTAGCCCGGTGTGAGGGTGTGCATCAGCTGGCGTTTAGTGGGGGCGTATTTCAGAATGCCCTGCTGGTCGACTGGCTCCGGTACGACCTGGACGCTGCTTACCAACTTTATTTCCACCGGCAGCTCTCGCCCAACGACGAATGCATTTCGTTCGGGCAGCTGATCCGATCTACCCTGCAACCGGACCGATTCTCACCTGTACAAACCGAAACTGATTATGTGCTTAGCCATTCCCGGTAAAATAAAATCCATTGGATACCAGTACGATGGGCTGGTACGTATGGCCCAGGTGTCGTTTGGCGGCATCACGAAAGAAGCCAGTCTGGACATGGTCCCTCATGCCGACGTGGGAGACTATGTTCTGGTGCATGTGGGCGTAGCCATTAGCGTTGTTGACGAAGAAGAGGCCCGGAAGTCGTTCCAGTACCTGGCCGAGATAGGGGAGCTGGACGAGTTGGTAGAGAGCAGCCAGATTGACCGTAACCACTGATGAAACACCTCAGCGAATACCGCGACCCCGACCAGGTGGACCAGTACGTGCAGGAAATTCATCGTACCGTTACCCGCCCCTGGACAATCATGGAAGTGTGTGGCGGCCAAACCCACAGCCTCGTCAAGAACGGCATCCTGAACCTGCTGCCCGAATCGGTCACGATGGTACACGGACCGGGCTGTCCGGTCTGCGTCACTCCGGTTAACCTGATCGATAAAGCCGTATACCTGGCCGAAGAAAAAGGGGTTATGCTGTGCTCATTCGGCGACATGATTCGGGTGCCCGGCTCCGGCAGGAGCCTGCTCGAAGCCAAAGCCGGTGGGGCCGATGTTCGTATCCTTTACTCGCCACTGGAAGCCGTCCGGCTGGCCCGCGACAACCCTAATCGGGAGGTAGTGTTCTTCGCGGTGGGGTTCGAGACAACGGCCCCGGCCAATGCGCTGTCGGTGGTACAGGCCCGACAGCTGGGGTTGACGAACTACTCGATCCTGGCCTCGCACGTGCTGGTGCCTCCCGCCATGGAAGCCGTGATGAACGACCCTGATACGAACATTCAGGCATTTCTGGCAGCAGGCCACGTATGTACCATTATGGGCACCGGCGAATACGCCCCGCTGGCCGAGCGATACCGGCTTCCCATCGTGGTAACGGGTTTCGAACCGGTCGATCTGCTGCACGGTATCCTGATGACCATCCGGCAGCTGGAACGAGGTGAGCACAAGCTCGAAAACCAGTATACCCGCGTGGTGCGGGCCGAAGGCAATCCCGATGCCCGACGGGTTATTGACCAGGTGTTCGAGGTCGTCGACCGGGAGTGGCGCGGTATCGGTACCATTCCCCGGAGTGGCTGGGAGGTACGTCGGGAGCTGGCCCGCTTCGACGCGAACCGCAAGTTTTCGGTGTCTATCCCCAAAGTGCCCGAGTGCTCCGATTGCATTGCCGGTCTGGTGCTGAAAGGAATCCGGAAGCCGAACGAATGCACCGAGTTTGGCACCCGCTGTAATCCAGAACGTCCGCTGGGTGCGCCTATGGTCTCGTCGGAGGGAGCCTGCGCGGCTTATTATCATTTTTCGTCAGCCCTGAGTGACTGTGTCGAATGAGGTTGAGTTCGTTTCCATTCTTCCGTTCCTCGTACTACCCACCCGATACGCTATGCAACTTACCTGCCCGATGCCCAAACTGGATTTCGATGTTATCACGCTCGGCCACGGAAGCGGAGGTACCCTCACCCATAAACTGCTCGAAGCGGGTGTGTTCGACCTGCTCAAAAATCCCCTGCTCGATACGCACCACGACGGCGCTATTCTCAATCTGACGGGCAAGACCGCTTTTACGACGGACAGTTACGTGATTTCGCCCCCGTTCTTTCCGGGCGGTACCATTGGCGAGCTGGCCGTTAACGGAACCGTCAATGACCTGGCCATGTGCGGAGCCATACCCCGTTATCTGTCGCTCAGTTTTATCCTGGAAGAGGGGCTGACCATGAGCGAGTTCTGGGAGGTGCTGGTCAGTATAAAAACAGCCGCTGATCGGGCCGGTGTGCAAATCGTTACGGGCGATACCAAAGTAGTAGAGCGCGGCAAAGGCGACCGGATTTTTATCAATACGGCGGGTATCGGAACGCTTCACCCGAAAGCCGATATCAGCGTTGGCTGCGTACAGCCGGGCGATAAACTCATCGTGAGCGGCAACATCGCCACCCACGGCATGGCCATTATGTCGGTGCGCGAAGGACTGGAATTTGAAACCAGCCTGCAAAGCGACACCGCTCCCCTGAACCATACTGTTCAGACCTTGCTCGATGAATTTGGCCCATCTATTCACTTGCTGCGCGACCCAACGCGGGGGGGGGTGGCAACGGTGCTTAACGAGATTGCCCGTGACCGCAATAGTGGCGCGGCCCGGATCGGCATCGACATCCAGCAGGCCAGTCTGCCCGTTCTGGAAGAGGTCGCCGGTGCCTGCGAACTGCTGGGGCTCGACCCGCTGTACGTAGCGAACGAAGGCGTTTTTCTGGCTATCGTCGCGGCCGACGTCGCCGAGCGATTCGTAGGCAGGCTGCAAACGCTGCCCTATGGCGAGTCGGCCGCCATTATGGGTAGTATCACCACCGAGCATCCAGGTCAGGTTGTCCTCACCAGCCGGATTGGTGGTCGCCGGGTGGTGAGTATGCTGGTAGGCGAACAACTTCCCCGAATCTGCTAATCCATGACCAGCCAGCCACCACCAGCCTCGCTACTGAATCTGGCACCCCTGCTGACCGATAGCCGTGTGTTTCGGGGTGGCTTGGGTAACCCGTTTCTGGCTCCGCGTGGGGTCTGGCTGGCTGGCAGTAAGCTTTTTGTAGCCGACACCGGTCAAAATCGGGTTTTCATCTGGCATCGACTGCCCAAAACAGAATTTGCCGAACCTGATCTGGTACTGGGCCAGCCCGATTCGGCCGATACGGGTCGTAATGCCGGTGGCAGCACCGGAGCCGGCACGTTGCAGTATCCGTCGGGGCTGTGGTCTGATGGGGAGCGGCTGGTGGTGGCCGATGCCTGGAACCATCGCGTCCTGATCTGGCTCTCGTTCCCGACCTATTCGGGCCAACCGGCCGATGTGGTGCTGGGGCAGCCTGCTTTCAGCGGTAATCAGCCCAACGTGGGGAGCATCGGAACGGCGCCGAGCGCGCAGTCGCTTAACTGGCCCTACGGTGTTTTTTCGGATGGTGAGCGGCTCTGGATTGCAGATACCGGTAACCGGCGGGTATTGTTTTATGAACAAATGCCAACTGAATCGTTCGCCCGCGCCGACGGGGTTATTGGCAAGCCGGATTTTACCGGGCGGGATTATGAAAACCGCGAGCCCGTCTGGCCCTATTCGGTGCGGGTCGGCCCAGACGGGCAGCTGGCCATTGCCGATACGCAGTACTACCGGACGCTGCTCTGGAACGACTGGCATTCAGCGTTTACGCAGCCCGCCGATGCGCTGGTCGGCCAACCCGATTTCGAGGCCAACGGGCAGAATCAGTTTCGGCTTAGCCCGGAGCAGCATACGCTGAGCTGGACTTACGATGCTTTTTTCTACCAAAAAGGCCTTTTTGTAGCCGACACCGGCAATAGCCGACTGCTCTGGTTCGAACGGGTGCCGTGCGCCAGTAACCCACTGGCCGATGGACTGATCGGGCACGCCAACTTTCAGACTGGCAGCGAAAACGGCAACACCCGCTTCGGCACGGATCGGCAGCTATACTGGCCTTTCTCGATCTGCATCGATGGAGATTGCATGGCCATTGCCGATACGGGTAACCACCGCGTTGTGCTGGGTTGGTTGGGGATAAGCTGAGCTGGTGCGGGTACAGGTGACGGCGCCGACCGCACGGACCGCCGATAGATAAAACGGAACTTGATAACTAACCAGTAGCATGGACATTCTGCTCCCTTTCTTATTAGCCCTGGCGATTGGGTTTACGCATGCGTTCGAAGCTGATCATCTGGTGGCGGTAAGCAGCATCGTCACCCAACGGAATAATATCTGGCTGTCGCTGAAAGATGGCGCGTTCTGGGGGCTGGGTCATACCTCGACTATTCTGCTGGTGGGTATCGTATTTATCGCCGGGCGCGTTGCCAGCCAGGCAGACACGTTTCGCTACCTGGAGGCCGGGGTGGGCCTGATGCTGGTCGTTCTGGGCATGGTTCGGTTGTATCGGCTGCGGATGGCGCCCGACGGGTCGGCGGTTGGACATACCCATCTTCACAACGGCCAAATCCAGCCGCATACCCACCGGCTTGCGTATGGTGTTGGACTGGTACACGGTCTGGCCGGTAGCGGGGCGTTGATACTGTCGGTACTCACCCAGATCAGGGACGCAGGGGCCGGGCTGGTATACCTGCTGCTGTTCGGCCTGGGGTCGATGGCTGGTATGATGGTAGCCGCCAGTGCGTTTAGCATTCCGTTTTCGGTGCGGCTGACGACCAGACCGGGGGTTCGTACGGGGCTGATCGTTGTATCGGCCGGGTTGTGTATTGGGTTGGGTATACAGGTGCTTTACGAAAACCTGGCGGGCTGATGCATACCTATGATGAGACAGACTTTGTCCTGTATGCCTTACAGGAAATGAAACTAGAGGTACGGCAGCTGGTCGGGCGGCATATCTACCTCCAGAACGGCTTCGAGATTGAAGTAGAAGCGCGCGATCTGTACCGGCTCAGTGCCGAAGGATTCGTAATTTCACCCTTTACGGATATAGGGGAGTTGTGCCAGTTTATTCAACGAAATCAGGAGCATGGAGACGATTGAACTGAGCATCGTGGCGCTGTCGGAAAGCCTGTCGAAGCCGGGCAACTATGCACTGATGCTGGAGGATGCCCACAGCAAACGACGAATACCGCTCATCATCGGGCCGGCCGAAGCGCAGGCAATCGCTATGGCTATGGAGAAGATGAACCCGGTCAGACCCATGACCCATGACCTGTTTCACCAGACACTCGAACGGCTCGAAACCCGGCTCACCAAAGTACTGATCGATCGGGTCGATAGCGATTACGTATTCTTTGCCCAGTTATATCTCGACGGACCACTGGGGCCGCTTCAGATCGATGCCCGCCCGTCTGATGCGATCGCGATGGCCGTGCGGGCCAGCTGTCCGGTGTTAGTTACCCAGGCCGTTCTGGAGCTGACCGGCTATTACCCCGACGATAAAGTCCGGGATAAAAAAGGATCATACGCGGAGTACACCCTTGCCGAACTGGAGGACTTACTGGCCAGAATTATCCGGAAGGAAGATTACGAAAGTGCCGCCCGCGTTCGTGACGCCATCGAACGACGGCGTCAGGGGTAGAGCGACAGCAGCACCTGCTCATCTTCGGGGCGTAACCGGCCGCTGGCCATCGGCCCCACGTTCAGCAACAGGTTGGCCTGCATCTGGCCGGCTATACTCAGCCAGCCCTTTATCTGTTCTTTCGAGGCTACGGAATGATCCCATTCGTGCCAGAACCAGTTGCCCGACGGAAACTGCTTATCGCCCTTTGTCGACATCGTGGTTTCGATCTGCATGGGCAGAAACCGGTCGCGGCCCAGCCAGTTCCATACTTTCTGATCGGTGGTGGGGCGGGTGTATTTCTCGCCACTGCGAATGTCGACTGGATGCAACGGCACCCCCGGGTAGGCCGTAGTGGAGTTGTTCATCACCAGACAATCAGGCTGGAGCGATTTGATGTATTGATACACATGATCCATTTGCCAGCGGTAGGCTCCCTCGTTCCGCCAGGCATTTATGAAGGCTTCATCCCGGTTGGCCCGGGCGTCTTTGGGCGCCAGCTCGCCCTCGATTTCCCCTTTTTTGGTCCAGCCCGTTTTCTGTTTCTTCCAGAAGCCATCGAACCATAGCTCCACAATGTCGCCGTAGTTCGTAAGCAGTTCATGCAGCTGCTTTTTCATGAAGTCGACATAGGCCCAGTCGTCGGTGTCGTGCGTTTTCTCGTGACGGTCCCAGAGCGAATAATAAAGGCCGACCTTCAGGCCATGCTTGCGTGCCGATGCTACGGCCAGCTGAAGCACATCGCGCCCGAACGGGGTCGACGCCACCGAGTAGCGGGTGTACTGGCTGGGCCAGAGGCAGAAGCCGTCGTGGTGCTTGGTAATGAAGACGATGTAGTTCATGCCTGCTGCTTTGGCAACGCGGCACCACTGGTCCGTATCGAGCTGGGTGGGGTTGAACCGGACGGGGTCGAGCGTGCCATCGCTCCATTCGGTGTCGTAGTAGGTATTGATGCCAAAATGCACGAACATGCCGAATTTGAGGTCCATCCAGCGTTTCTGTACGTCGGTAGGCTGGGGTGTGTCGGTGGGCGGTGTCGCAACGGCTGATGCCGGGGCGGCCTGGGCTGAGGTCGATAGACCCGCAGCGGCACCCAGGCTCAGCGTTGCCGCCTGCTGAAGAAATAAACGTCGGTTCTGAGAGAACATCTGCATAGCAATGGGTTGTATTCGTGCAATGGGTTCGTATCAGCGGATGGCCCGTATCCATCGGCTACTGTTGGCGTCGAGCGCAACAGGGCGGTTCAGATCGATTGGTTCGTTTGTCAGGGCGTCCACAGCGGCTTTGTACCGGATCGCACCCGTAGTCAGGGAAGCCGTGCGGGCCGGACCATCGTTGATAAAAAAGTAATGGTCGGCCGCGGGTGCCGCCAGCCGGTACACAATGGCATCGGTACAGCGATAGGGCGGCTGGCTGGTGCCCAGAACCTGGCTGATCAACTGGTTTTCGGAATCGGTATGCCCCGGCCTGAAGCACATCCGGGCGGCTTCGTAGCCCAGCACCACGGCTGTTCCGCGGCCGGCTGTTTGTTCGGTAATGGCGGGCTGGCCATTGTCAAATCGGCTCACGACGTGGGCCGTGGTCGGTTGCAATGTGGCAATCATTCCCAAAACAGGCGTGGTGCCGAGCCGGTACGTCCGGTTGACGCCCGACCCCTGATAGTCGCGGATGGTAACCCCGGTCAACTGCTCAAATTCGCTACCCGCCCTCGTTGGCAGCAGCGCGGTAAACTCATCATAATATCCCGACGGTACATCCATCACCAACCGGCCGCCCTGCCTGGCGTACTCACCCAGCTGACGGACCAAATCGTGGCTGAGGCTGACCTGGGCCGGTACGTAAAGAACCCGATAGCGGCCACCCAGTCCTTTGGCCAGGTCGGGCGTCGTGACGTATTCGAACGGGATGTTGGCGTTGATGAGCGCCCGGCTGATGCCGACTCTGGCCTGCATCGGCCGCAGCCGAAACTCTTCCCGGCCCGACTCGCTCATGGCGGCCCAGGTGGCTTCGTTATGCCAGTCGTAAAGTACCCCCACAGTCGGTTCTTTATGGGCGGCCCACAGCTCGTCGCGGTAGCGGTTGGCGGCCTGCCCAATCTGTCCCATCCGGACGGCGCGGGCTGTTACCTGGTTGTGCCGGTCGAGCAGGGCGTATTCGCCCGCTTCCCAGCCAGCCGTGCGGGCGTTCCAGGCCCAGGCCCCCCAGCCCCGGAAACCAGCCGCAATCTGGCTCAGCAGAAACTGGGTAATCGTTCCCTCGTCAACGGTAAAGTCGGCTCCGCCCCGACCACCGCTGAACTGCTGCGGCCCACCGGTCGACTCCCAGGTAGCGGCCCAGCCCCCCTTGAAGAAGTCGTTGGCCAGCGAGGCCTGCATGTAGAATGGCCGAACGAGTTCGTAATTGACTTCGCCGTAATGCCAGGCAAAATGGATGGAGGGGTAAAACGAACCGTACCGGGTCATCAGATCCGCCACGCGTTCGAGGTCAACACCATACCACGCCAGCGGATGAAACAGGCCTATCTCGCCCCCGCCCCTGAATACGGCGCTGGAGTCGAAGGCGCGGAAGCGTTCGCAGGTTTGCCGGATGCTTTCGAGGCTGTGTTCTACCTTGAAGTTAAGAATATCGTGCAGGTGCCGGTATTCTTTGTTGCTAAGCTGGCCGTAGCGCTTCTCAAAATCATCCCAGGATGAAAACGGATCGCCTTCGCCGGCTTGCAGCCCGGCGTGGTGCTGATTCCAGACCTGGTTCAGCCGCTCAATGGTGCCGTACTGCTGCCGTACCCACTGCCTGAACAGCTGTTTGCCGCGATCGGTCAGGTCGAATCCGCGCCCGCCCAGTTCCGGCTCGTAGGCCACACTCCGGTCTTTGAGCGGCTTCCCCGTTGCTTTCATCAGCGCATCGCTTTTCAGGATACGCTGGCGTAACAGCTCCTGCTGGTAGGCCAGCATGCGTGGGTGTTGCCGAACTTCAGCTATGGGGGTGTTGACAGGAATGGCGAGGGTTTTGAGCAGCGCAGGGGTGATGCTTTGCCAGCCCCCTTCGCCATACCACCAGGGAATAATCCCTTCCTCGAGCGCAATCAGCTGAACCTGCTCGATGGTCCAGCCCGGTACAGTCATGATCTGCTTGAGGGCGTTGAACCCCAGTTGTTTCATGGTGCGGAAATGGGCCCGCATCTCAGCTTCGCCTTCGCCGGGCTGCTGCACATAAACCGCCCCGATGGGCATAGGAGCAATGGTTCGGTATTTGGTTTGTACCGGCGACTCGTGCAGCCGATCGTACAGCCGGTGCAGGAACGGGTCGTTTGTCGGGCGAGGCTGCGCCATGGCGCCGGCACTCAGTAAACTCCAAAGCCAGAAAAAACGGGTACGCATGCAGAAAACGCCGGGCTATTGTTTAGTGAAGGTTGCAGTAATCAGGCCCACTCGACCCGCCCAGGTTGTATTCAGGTTCTGGTTGGCCGGGGTAATAGCTGCCTGCGGCAGGTTATTGATGTTTCCCGTTGTCTGGAAGCTAATGACCAGCCGGTTGCTGCTTACTTCCCGGATAGTGAGCGGATAGTTGGGGTAGCTGGTGTAGCTGTAGGCGGGTTGGTTCTGGGCGTTGGGCAGCACCGTTCCGTGGAAAACGAAATCATAATTCCAGCGGGTCAGGGTTCCACGCGTGTACGTCGGTCGGGCCACGCGCAGCACCCCGGCTCCGTTGTCGACTCCCGTGGTCAGGAAGAAATTACCCTGCTGGCGAAGGCCCCGGTTGCGGGTAAAGAACGTGTCGATGCGGGCCGTTGCTACAGTGCCGATGTACAGGGTGTCGGTAAATGGCATAATCACGTTGGGCCGGGTCGCTACCAGCAGCGGAGCCGTAGTGGGGGTTATCGTAATGGTTGTGTCGCGCTGGTTCGGAATGAGCCCAACCTGGTATTTGATCTGGAGCTGGTTGGGTAGCCAGACCCCGCGTAGCTGTGTTTTGAGAGCATCGTCGCCCGAACTGAGGGCGGGTAAGGCATCGTCCTGGCAGGCCGCCAGCGCTACGGTCGTCAGCAAAAGAAGTAGTGCTTTCATGAAGAGTATCGGGTTCAGTTCGTTTAGTCATTTTGTACCATCAGCGGGTTTCGGTCCAGCACGGTCTGGGGCACCACGAATACGGTGAAGCGGCTGTTCCACGGAACGGGTTGACAGCCAGCTACGGTGCAGTCGACCGAACCGGGCGATAGGGTCCGGTCGGCTGGATCGACGGATTCTTTCCGGCGCTTGAGGTCATGAATCCGCTGGCCTTCGGCGAAGAGTTCGCGCACCATCTCGGTCCGGATGTCGGCCAGCAGATCGGCGGGGGCGGTAGCCAGGGCGGGTAGTCCGGCCCGCACCCGAATGGCGTTCAGGTCGGCCAGTGCGGCTGCGGTATTACTTTTGCGCGCGTTCATCTCGGCCCGCATCAGAATAAACTCAGCCGACCGATAAAGAACTACGTTTGAGTTGACACCCTGAGCCGGACCCAGATTGGTGGTGCCCTGAACGCCCCACTTTCGCGGAAACCACAGGCGGTTGGGGCTGTTCCAGAGGGTAGCTGCTGTAGTGGCCTGACTCGTATCGATCAGGGTTCGGTAGCGCAGGTCGCGGGCCCGGTCAAAGCTGGCCAGGGTTTTGAATCGCTGACTCAGGCGCAGGTTAGGCCCGCTGGTAAGCGTGTTGACGTTGGCCAGCTGCGCCGTCGTATAGGGCGATTGCAGTACGTAATGGGTTCGGATGGGGGCGCTGTTGGTGCTTTGTACGTTACGGCCTGCCACGTTGACCAGCTCAAAAATAACTTCGTCGCGGCTGGAGGCATTGGTTGTTGGGGTGATGCCCGTACGTTGAAAAAGACTGGTCAGCATCTGATTGCCGGCTACGAGCGGAAACCGGTAGTTGGTGCCTGAACCCAGAAGTCGGTTGCAAACGGCCAGACAGCTGTCTACGTTGTCCTGCTGAAAATAGACGCGTGCCAGCAATGCCTGTGCGGCATGTTTATTGGCGCGGGGCTGGTAGTCGGGCAGGTGGCGGGCCGGGTCGTAGCTATCGGGAAGTAGCCGCTCGGCCAGTCGCAGGTCCGTCAGTACGGAGTCATAACCCGCTTTCACACTGAGTCGGGGAAACGACAGATCGCCAAATTCTGACAGCGAGCGGTACGACGCAATGGGGCCGGGGTGGCTATTGTCGGGCGTGTAGCCCCAGGGGTATGCAATCAGCCGCATCTGCTCGAATACGCACATGGCCCGGATAAAGCGCGCTTCTCCCTCAAGCCGGTTGCGTTGCTGGGTAATATCGAGCCGGGGGTTGGTCTCGCCGGGCGTCTGGACCTGACCACCCCGCAAAATTTCCAGCACGTTGTTGGCATTGTTGAGCCCAAACGTACTCCACTGTAAAAATTCGGCCTGGAATCCGTAGTCTTCCTCACGATGGGTCCAGGTATAGACCCGCGACGACCGGCCGGGGCTGGTGCGGTAGTTCGTGTTGTTCACCGCCACCAGATCGGCAAAGGTTTCGCCAATAATCAGCGCGTTTCCGCCAAAGGCCACGTTTCGGGCAATACCGGCATAGGCGCCGGTCATCAGAATGTCCAGCTCCTGAACCGTTCTGACATTCTGCGCCTGAATCAGTTGTTTGGAAGAAACCTCATCCAGGTACTTTTCGCAGCCAGCCAGCGCGAACAGGACAAATAGGGAGAGTATATATTTCATAGTGCTAGTGTTCAGTGGGTTAGAAACTGACGTTAAGTCCGATCTGATAGGTTTTTACCTGCGGTAAATCGTTGCTGGTCAGGCCGGGGGAGAGGTTGGCATTGGCCCCGTCGGCCCCGCCGTTCCGGAATACTTCGGGGTCCCAGCCCGGAAATTTGGTGACGGTAAACAGGTTCTGGCCCGTCAGCGTAACCCGGAGGCTACGAAGCTTCAGCTTGCGGGCGGTTTCGGGAGAGAGGCTATAGCCGATCTGCACGTTCTTGAGCCGCCCGAAGGAGCCGTTGTGCAGGAACCGGGTCGACTCGGCCCCCCGCATGTTCGACGCCCACTGCAGGCGGTCCAGCGCGGTATTGTCGCCCTGACGAATGGCCTGTTGTACGTTGCCGATGCCCGGAATCGTCTGGCGCAGCACCTGCCCCGTGAACGGATAGCTCTGGGCGCGTTCGCCCTGATCATAGATCCAGTTGCCAACCTGAAAATAGATCAACGCACTTAGGTCGAACCGGCCAACCTGCACGGTGTTGGTCAGGCCGCCAAAAAAGGTTGGGTAGGGCGTACGGTTCTCGAGAATGAACTGGTTAACCCCTGCCTGGTTGTTGATCGTGCCGTCCCAGAGGTTACCCGTCCGAACGGTCTGGCCCGTATTGGCAAAGACCGACCGATCGCGCTCGTAGAAGAGCTCATTGCCCGTTACGGGGTCGAAACCCGCAAACTGGGCCATGTAATAGTTGCCCAGCGGATAGCCCGGGGTGGCAATGTTGGGGCCGTTTACCAGCTGCGAGGGGAAGTTGAGAAAAGGCGCGTCGTAGGTGCTCAACACCCGGTTCTCGTTGCGGGCAATATTGAAGTCGGTTGACCAGCGGAAGTTTTTCCGTTCGATATTGCGCGAACTGATGCTGAACTCAACGCCCCGGTTCCGGACCGAGCCCAGGTTGATTGTCATGACGTTGTTGATGGTGCCGGCCAGTGGTCCGAGCGAATAATCGAGCAGTAGTCCGTCCGATATTTTGTTGTAATAGTCGATCGTGCCAGTCAGGCGATTGCCCAGAATCCGGAAGTCGGCACCGAGATCCAGCTGACGGGTCGACTCCCAGCCGAGGGCGCGGTTGCCGGGGCTGGTGAACTGCCCACCCTGCACCCCGCCGTAGATAGCCGCGTTGTAACCAACGTAGGTGAAAACTTTCTGCCAGGAGAAATTACCGATTTCGGCATTGCCCGTCAACCCGTAGCTGGCGCGGAGTTTCAGGAAGTTGATGATCGATGCGTTCCGTAAAAACTCTTCGTCGCTGATGATCCAGCCCACCGATGCGCCGGGGAAGGTGGCCCAGC
Source organism: Spirosoma lacussanchae (assembly GCF_005870035.1). GTDB lineage: Bacteria > Bacteroidota > Bacteroidia > Cytophagales > Spirosomataceae > Spirosoma > Spirosoma lacussanchae. The sequence continues at coordinate 1,520,914 of NZ_SWJG01000001.1, forward strand.
GATTACCCGGTCCGAAGCGGCTCGATCCGTCGGTTCGGGCGCTGACCTCGACCAGATACCGGTCGCGGAAAGCGTAATTCAGACGGCCGAAGTACGAGACGAAGCGGAACGAAATTTCGTTGTCATACACGACCGAGCGGGCCGTATCGAGCCCCCGTATTGCCCCCTCCGGCACGTTTTCCGTAATGTAGGTGGCATTGTCGGAGCGGGTACTTTGCAGATTGTTACCGGCCAGAACCGTTAATCGGTGCTCTTTGCCCAGTACACGGGTGTAGCTGACGAGGTTGTTCAGGTTGAACGTTCGGTTGGTAACGACGCGGTTTTCGGCGCGTCCGTTTCCACCCCGTTCGGCACCTACAATCCCCGTTGGATACAGGGTCTGGTTCTGAAGAACATCGGCGCGGGTACGCTGGTAGTCGTAGCCGGCTTCGGTCCGGATGCTCAGGCCGGGCAGGGGCTTGATATCCAGAAAGCCGGTGTTGGTGCTGCGAAACGTTCTGGCTACATCCGTGTAGTTGTTGCGGAAAAAAACGGGGTTGGTCCCGATGCTGATGGTGTTGTTCGTCCCGTTGGCAATCCCGTTGAAGAACGAGCCGTCTGGCAGTTGAACCGGGTAGGCTGGCAACGCTCCGCCCAGCGCATACCGGAACGAGTTGTTGATGGGCACGTTGTTGGTTTCGATACCGTTGGCCGACAGGTTGACGCCCATCGACAGGAAACGGACGGGCGTGTAGGTGACGTTAGTCCGGCCGCTGACCCGCTGAAACGACTGCCCAACCAGGATGCCGTCTTCACCCCGGTACGAACCGCTCACGTAGGCCGACAGCTTGTTGGTGCCAGCGCTTACCCCCAGTGTAGCCTGCCTGAATCGCCCCTGGCGCAGTACCTGATCGAGCCAGTTGGTTTGTGTGTTATAAAGCGTAGTCGAGTCGACCAGCCGCGGGTCCAGCGCCGGAGCCAGGGTGCCGCGCAGAATTCCCGTGGGAAGCAGGCTGACCAGGTTGGTCGATTGGGGATTGAGTCCGGCCCGTACGTTATTACGGGCCGACCGTTTCAGAATATTTAGATAGTCGGCTCCAGTATCGACCAGGTCGATGCGGTTGGTCGCCGTGTTGACGCCCTCCTGATAGCTGATGTCGAACCGGGGCTTTCCTTTCTTTCCTTTTTTGGTGGTAATCAGCAGAACACCATTGGCGGCTCTGGACCCGAACAGTACGGACGCCGACGCATCTTTCAGAATTTCCATGCTCTCGATGTCGTCCGGGTTAATTTCGGATAACGGGTTCATGGCTACTCCGCCGGCCCCGAAGGCCCCGGTCAGAATCGGTACACCGTCTACCACGATCAGCGGCTGCGAGTTGGAGTTGATCGAGGCTACCCCTCGAACATTGATGCGTACGGCTCCGCCGGGTGTTCCGCCGGCCTGCGTGATCTGTACGCCCGGAGTGCGGCCCTGCAGGGCTACGTCGGGGCTGACGGCGGTACTCAGCCGGATGTCGGCGGCCTTGACCGATGCAAAAGAGCCGGTCAGGTCGCGGGTACGTTGCTCACCGAAAGCCACCACCTGTACCTCATTCAGCGATCGCTCGTCGGCAACCAACTGCACGGCCAGGTTCGTCTGGCGGCCGACTGCTACTTCCTGGGGGGCATACCCGACGTAGCTGAAGACGAGGGTGACCGACTGCTCGGGCAGACTGATCCGATAATTGCCCTGGCTGTCGGTTGTCGTACCCCGGTTTGTGCTTTTGATGGTAACGTTTACGCCGGGTAGCCCTTCGCCGGTTTTGGCATCGGTTACCTGACCGCTAATCACCCGGTCGGCATTGGAAAGAATGATTTGATTGCCAACAGTCTGGTAGGCAACGCGCAACGGGCTCAGGAGCGAAGCCAGCACGGCATGTAGTGGTTGCCGAACCGCCACCAGGGAGGGCCTGAGCTGCCGGAAGAGTTCGTTGCTGTACACAAACGTGTAGGAAGTCTGTTGCTCGAGATCGCGCAAAATCAGGTCGAGGGTTCGGCCTTCCGAGGCTACCGTTACCGTGGTGGCGTCGGCGGGCCGCTTCTGCGACATAACGGCACTGGTACTGGCTACATCCTGCGCCAATAGGGTCGGCCCAATGCCCAGCGAAACCAATAAGAGGCAGCGGGTAGAGAGGTTTTTCATTGATTGGATGGTTTTAAGGAACAGGAATGGGGGCGGTAGATTATTCACTATCGCAGCCGGGGCCTTTGATGGTTACCTGCGATGGCGTCAATTCATACTGAAACCGGTTGGTCATCGAAATCAGGGTCATGACTTCCTGGAGGCTCTGGTTCTGGAAGGTGCCCGTCAGCGGACACTGCCGCAGCGACTCCCGTTCGAGGGTTACCGGAGTGCCATACCAGCGTTCGAGCGTTTTAGCTACCTCGCCCATTGGCGTGTTACGGAAAACAAGCTTTGATTCGGTCCAGGCGATCTGGTTCGTGGCAACCGTTGGCTGGGTTGCCACAGATTGCCGCGTTAGCGACTGGATAGCTTTCAGGTTGGGAGTCAGGAAGAGCGTATCCGGTGTCGGCGGGCTGGCGCCGGGGCTGGTCCGGGGCCGACGAACGGGTTTGTTGGGCACAAACGCCACCCGCCCCGTTACTACCGACGTCTCGACGGTGCTATCGCCCGGGTAGGCCCGGATGTTGAAGGAGGTGCCCAGTACCCGCACCGATCCTGTAGCGAGCCGGACCACGAAAGGCTGTTTCGGATTATGGGCTACCCGGAAAAACGCTTCCCCTTCCAGCGATACCTCGCGCAAGTCGCCGGTAAACGATTTCGGATAGCGCAGGTGGCTGTCGGCGTTGAGCCATACCGTTGTTCCATCGGCCAGCCGGATTTGCGATCGGATGCCTTTCGGGTTGGCCTGCTCGAGCAGCGCCGTAGTTTTGGCGGGATTGGTCAGCCGGGTCCAGCCCAGGAAGCCGAGGAGGAGTATGACAGATGCAGCCGCTGCCCAGCTCAGCCACGATCGCGAGGGCCAGAGCGGTCGAACGCGTTGAGCCGACAGGGCTTCTTCGGCCTCGATCCGTTGCTGTAGCCGCTCATAAGCGGCCGCTACCTCCGTCCGATCGGCGGATGGCGTGGCGCTGGGCGTCTGCCAGAGTTGGTACAGCTGATGGATGACGGGCTGCTGCTCGGGATGGGCCGCCAGCCAGCGCTCCAGCTGCTGACGTTCCTCGTCCGTAGCTTCGTTGGCAAATACTCTGCCTACCAGGGTCCAGTCTATAGTGTCGTGCATTGCTTTCGGGTTTCAAAAGCAATGACAGGGTTTACCGACCGATCCCGTAAAGGAAGCGTAAAAATTTTTAGATTTTCTTTTACGATTCCAATAGTGGCCCCAGGGCTGCGGCTATTTTACGAAGGGCGATGCTGATCTGTGTTTCGACGGTCCGGGGCGAAATAGCCAGTAAATCAGCAACTTCCTTGTACGAAAAGCCCTGTTCTTTTACGAGTTGAAAGATCAGATGGCACTGGGGCGGCAGCGCATCTATGGCAGCCTGGATGGTCCGTTGCATATCAACCAGCTCGAGCGCCTGGTGCGGATTATCGTCAGTACCAACTGTGTCGGCTACCGCTGTGCCGTCGACGGAGGTAAATGCCGGACTGCCTTTTCGCTGTAAGTAGTTCAGGCAGTGGTTGCGCGTTGCCGAAAACAGGTAGGCCCTGAAGTTGAGTATAGCCAGGATCGTAGCCCGAATCTGCCATATTTTCAGAAAGACATCCTGTACGATCTCTTCGGCCGTTTCGCGAACCTTGACGTAAAACAGGGCAAACCGGATCAGCTCGGGATAGAATAGCTCAAACAGCAGCCGGAAGGCCCGGTGGTCATCGTACCGGGCAATCCGAACCAGCCATTCTTTTACGTCGTCAGCTACGTCTTTCACGAAAACAGTCTCCGGTTTGCGGTCAGTTCGTAAAATCGGGTATGCCCCGGCTGTTTACTCGCTGCTTCGTTCCCGCTTTACACACCTGGTCAGCTCGTCGGTTTCCGGTGGTCTGGTGAACAGAAACAGTAAACAGGGTATGTATTTATACTTAGTTCATCAGGGAAACCGCGAAAGGGAAGAAAGCATAAGAAGCTGATTTACTACCCTGATAAAAAAGTAGGGGATCGTTAATAGCCGTACCAGTCGCTCCACCATTTCTGCAAACTTCGCCGTATTTCGGCTTCGCGCGCGTTGTGGCCGGGTTCGTACAGTTTATGCCCCCTAAGGTCGTTGGGCAGAAAATTCTGCTGCACGAAATTACCCTCGTGCGCGTGAGCATATTGATAGTCTTTGCCGTAGCCAATCTGTTTCATCAGGTTAGTTGGGGCGTTGCGCAGATGGAGCGGTACGGGCAGGTGGGCCGTCTGTTCGGCCAGGGCGATGGCGGCATCAATGGCTACATAACTGGCGTTACTTTTGGGCGATGTGGCCAGGTAAACGGCGACTTGGCTGAGTACAATCCGGCCTTCGGGCATACCGATGGCTTTAATGGCCTGTACCGCTTCCGACGCCATAATCAGGGCTGTTGGATTGGCATTGCCAATATCCTCGGCGGCCAGAATGAGCATTCGGCGGGCAATAAAAACCGGATCTTCACCCGCCACGATCATACGGGCCATCCAGTACAGGGCCGCGTTGGGGTCTGACCCACGCAGCGATTTGATAAAGGCCGAAATGATATCGTAATGCTGTTCACCGGATTTGTCGTAGCGGGCGATGTTCTGCTGGGCCACCGCCGTTACCCCCTCATCGGTTACGGCCAGCGGGTCGGCCGAAACATGGGCCGAAGCTACCAGTTCGAGCAGGTTCAGCAGCTTCCGGCCGTCGCCCCCCGACAAACGCAGCAGCGCATCGTACGACTCAACGGTGATCTGCCTGGACCGTAGAAACGCGTCCTGGGCAATGGCCCGGTCAACGAGCTGGATCAGTTCGTCGCGGCTGAGCGGCTCCAGGATGTACACCTGCGACCGCGATAGCAGCGCCCCGTTCACCTCGAACGAGGGGTTTTCGGTGGTGGCTCCAATCAGCGTAATCTGACCTTTTTCGACCGCGCCGAGCAGCGCGTCCTGCTGGCCTTTGTTGAAGCGATGAATCTCGTCGATAAACACCACCGGCGGGAACATGCCCGACGGGCGGCTGAGTACGTCGCGAATTTCCTTAACCCCCGAGTTGATAGCACTGAGGGCGATGAAGGGTCGCTTTACGGCTTCGGCCAGCAGTAGGGCCAGGGTCGTTTTGCCGACGCCGGGTGGTCCCCACAGGATCATGGAGGGTAAGCGGCCGGCTTCTACTGCCCGGCGCAGTGCTCCGCCCGGGCCTATTAGTTTTCGCTGCCCAATAACGTCATCGAGGGTACGCGGACGAACCCGTTCGGGAAGGGGCGTTGAGTCAGTATTCATCCGGCAAAATTACGCAAAGTAGGTGGGCGGTACGTTATCCGGGCGGGCAACAAAAAACCGGCGGCTCTCGAGCCGCCGGTCAGGGTCGGGTTAGGAGTAGTCGGGTTTATAAAGACACATTTTCGGGCGTTACATACCGCTTGAGGTTGCTCATAGCGCCGAAAATCAAGTTGTAAACAGATTGGATGTTGATTTGCATGAGGGCCGATATTTCTTCGTTGCTCATGTTCTGGAAATAGCGAAGGTGAACCGCTTCCCGCTGCCGACGGGGGAGTTTATCCAGCGCCTGGTGCAGGCATTCGTTCATGTATGAATCCTCTTCATGAGCAATAAGCAGGTTTTCGTGCGATGGATCAGCACCCGAGAGCATGTCGCCAACGCGCCGGCCGTTTGTCACTTCATCCTGACTAACCAGTTTCTGCTCTGCCGTCAGATGACGGACCAGCTTACGTTTGATGGAAGCCATCAGGTAAAACCGAACTGAGGTTGTTGGGCCGATCGTGGTGCGATGCTTCCAGAGCTCAACGAATAGGTCGTGAATACAATCTTTAATCAGAGCCCGGTCAGTTGCGAAGTGAGCACAATAGTGGTACAACGTCTGCACGTAGTTCTGATACAGGCGGGCGAAGGCGTTTTCATCACCTGCGCGGAACTGATTCCAGAGGGTTTCGTCGTCGGGACCTGTTTTTGTACGGGAACGAGCCATGAGCGGTTAGGCGGGTTGGTAGGAATTGATAAGGGTCTTGAGGTCTGTAAACATATTGATAATTAATTGAATTAAAAAAGGTGTGTTAATAAAATTTTTTTGTGGTACGATTAAACAATTTGTAGGCTGGTCATTTGAAACTGCTCTCCGCTGAAGAGACCCCGGTCGCTGAGTTTCAGGTTAGGAATGACCAGCAGGGCCATAAAGGACAAAGTCATGTAAGGCGCAGCAAGTGTGCTGCCAAGTTCTGCCTTCGCAAACCGGTCAAGCTCGCTGTACTGAGTGGCTACCTCATAGCCATCAGTATCGGTCATCAGCCCCGCTACGGGCAGGGCCAGTATTGATTCATGCCCCACTGGTAACCCGCTGACCGCGCTCAGCCCACCCCTGGCTTCGATGACGAGGTTGATGGCCCGGCATAGACTGGCATCGTCGCAGCCGACGGCAGTGATGTTGTGCGAATCGTGCCCGACCGACGACGCAATGGCGCCGTGCTTCAGCCCGAAATTGCGGATGAAGGCTACCGCCGGGGGGGCGTTCTGGTAGCGGTTTACAACCACCAGTTTAAGCAGGTCCCGGTCAGTGTCCGGTACGATCAGCCCCTTTGCCAGCGTTGGTTCGACGTGGAGCTCGTTGGTAATAAGCTGACCGTCCAGGGCTTCGATGACCCGCATCGGGATTCCAGCCTGACCGCTGACCTGAAACTCGTCTGCCTGTTTGGGCGAGCAGTTGAACTGATTGACCCACTCGCTGCGGAGATCCGGTATGTATGACTGTCCGGTTTCGGCAACTACCGTACCGTTGATAACGGTTTGTCGAACAGTGAATCGCTCCAGGTCATCGACTACGATATAATCGGCCGGGTCGCCTTCGCGTAGCAGACCAACTGGCAAGCGGTAGTGAAGTACGGGGTTAAGGCAGGCCGCCCGCAACACATGCCAACGATCGTGTCCGGCGGCCAGCGCCCGTACTACCAGCTGGTTAATATGTCCTTCGGCGAGGGTGTCGGGGTGTTTATCGTCTGAGCAGAACATAATCTGCTTCGGGAACTCGGCCAGCAGGGGAATCAGCGCATCGAAATTGCGGGCTGCGCTGCCTTCCCGAATCAGTATGTGAAGGCCCCGACGGGCTTTGTCGAGCCCTTCTTCGTAGGTAAAGCATTCGTGATCCGTACTGATGCCTGCGTCTATATAGCGTTGGGCGTCAGGCCCCGTGAGCCCCGGTGCGTGCCCGTCAATGGGTTTGTTGAAGGCTTTGGCCAGTGCTAGTTTGGCCATGACGTCGGCGTCTTCGTGCAACACGCCCGGGTAGTTCATCATCTCGGCCAGGTACCCGATTTCTTTCAAGCCCAGCAGGTAGCGCACATCCCGAACGCCGATGGTAGCACCGGCAGTTTCGAAAGTCGTGGCCGGTACGCAGGAGGGCGCGCCAAACATGAATTTGAACGGAACCCGCCGGGCTTCGGCCAGCATGTATTCAACGCCAGCTACGCCCAGTACGTTGCCAATTTCGTGCGGATCGGATACGGTGGCTACGGTGCCATGCACAACGGCCAGCCGGGCAAACTGAGGGGGTGTCAGCAGCGAACTTTCAATGTGGACATGCGCATCAACAAAACCGGGCAGCACATAAGGCTCGCCAGGACGTTCGGGGCCGAGTCGGTCGATACGGGCAATACGGCCATTTTCGAAGGTGAGGGTTCCGTAAAAAATAGTCTGGTCAAAGAGATTCAGCAGGTTGGCCGTGATCATAAATCAGATGCGTATAAACAGATGGCGGGCATACATCCAGCGTAGCATACTATAGAAGATAGCCAGGGTGGTGGCTCCAACCAGCAGTGGCTCATACGCAGCCCCGAATAGCTGAAACGGTTGATGTCCCAGATGAATGTAAAGTGAATTGATGATGAATCGATCGATCAGATGAACCAGGCAGTAGATAGCAATGGAGTTCATACCGACAACGACAAACGGAAAGGTCCAGCGCCGGGCCATGGGTTGCCAACGCCCCGTCCCATCGACCAGAGCGTAGAAAAAGGCGAGCAGCCAGTAGCACCAGCCTCCGCTGAACAACACCCAGGCGGGCGTCCAGATACGCTTAACAACCGGGCAAATACCGAGCCCGTGCAGCGCCAGACCAGCCAGTATACCCGTCAGGCCAGCCGCTAGTAGCCGTGTCAGGAGCTGGCGCCGGGGCACACCCGACCGTATCCATCGACCTGCCTGTAGCCCCAGTATCATAGTAGCGAGGGTGGGTATGAAGCTCAGTGTGGCATAGCCACCGCCGTTGAATACAAAAGGACGCTCGCGGGGGAAGAGGTTTAAGAACCAGGTATCGAACGCCCAGGCCAGGTTACTGTTTTTGTTGAAATGAGCCATAAGCCCGCTGTAGTGCTCGGGCCAGTTGGCCGGAACCCCAACGGCAGCGTAATCAAAAGCCGGACCGGGAAGGGGGTAGAGAACAAAAGCCAGCCAGTACCCGGCCAGCACGGCGCCCAAAGCAATCCAGCCGGTTCGGGAAGAGGCCGCACCGAGCAGAAACAGAAACGGATAGCCCAGACCAATCTGCGTCAGCGTATCCTCAAAGGTGAAATTGGTTTGCTCGGCATGAACCGAACGGAGAAAAATACCGAGCAGAATCAGGATCAGCGATCGCCGGAAAGCGTGCCCTACCTGAGCCGGAAACGACTGGCCCTGCGTAACCCGCGCGGCCATCGAGTACGGTAAGGCTACGCCCACCAGAAACGAAAACGAAGGCTGAATAAGGTCGTGCAGCGAGCAGCCCGCCCACTCTATATGACTCTGGTGATAAGCCAGAAAAGACCAAAAGCGGCTAGCGGGGAATTGCTCCTGCAACCGATGAAACTGAAGGAGTTCGGCCGCCATCAGGGTCATAACGAACCCCCTATACGCATCCATCGACATAAGCCGGCTGGCCCGGGGCTGGTCGGTGCCGAACGAACCTGCGTGCTGACTGCCGGGGGCAGAGGACGAGAAGCCGGGCGACGTAGGGGTGAGCATGGGGAGAGCAGGGTCGAACTGTCAAATGTTGGGATTGGTGCTCATATTCGCAATAAGTATGGCAAAGTTTTTCGGGCCGGACTGGTATATTTTAATCCGATCGTCTCTTTTATTGCAAAAAAACAAGCACTGATGCCCGCTATAGTCTTAAAAGTTCACCCTGCCGATAACGTGATCGTGGCGCTGCGTAACCTGACGGCTGGTGAACAGATAGAATTTGATTCGCAAACGTATACACTCCCGTATGCGGTGGGAGCCAAACATAAATTCGTTACCGAAGACCGTCAGCCCGGCGATCCTGTTATTATGTACGGCGTGCTGGTGGGTAAAGCCACTCAGCCCATTCGGCGGGGAGAACCAATTACTACCTTTAACCTCAAACACGACGCCGACCCGTATGGCCTGGCCAAAAAGCAGCCCTACCGCTGGCAGCCCCCCGATGTCTCGCGCTGGCAGGACCGCACGTTCATGGGCTACCACCGCGCCGACGGTCGGGTTGGTACGCGCAACTACTGGCTCGTTGTGCCGCTGGTCTTCTGCGAAAACCGGAATGTGCTTATTCTGAAAGATGCGTTTGAGCGCGAACTCGGCTATGCACAACCCGAGATGTACCGGCAGCAGGTTCACGAACTGCTCAGCCTGTACCGGGCGGGCGAAATGGATGTGATCCGAAAAATGCAGCCCTTTGTCGATGTAAGTCAGAATCATACCCTGACCCATACCAGCGCCCCGCCGTCAAACCGGCCGTTCCCGAATGTCGATGGCATTAAGTTCCTGACCCATGAGATGGGCTGTGGTGGAACCCGGCAGGATTCGGCCGTACTCTGCTCGCTGCTGGCCGGGATGATCAACAACCCGAACGTAGCGGGGGCAACGGTACTGAGTCTGGGCTGCCAGCACCTGCAGGCCGATATGATCTCGGCCGAAATCCGGCGGCAAAATCCGAAATTCAACAAACCGCTGCTGCTGTTCGAACAACAGGCCGGTACCGAATACGCGCTGATGAGCCAGGCGGTTAAAGAAACGTTTCTGGGCCTGGCCGAGATCAATAAACTAACCCGCCAACCCGCTCCGCTCAGCGCGCTGACCATCGGGCTGAAATGTGGTGGTTCTGACGGCTTTTCGGGCATATCGGCCAACCCGGCCATCGGCCATCTGTCCGACGTGATCGTAGCGTTGGGTGGGAAAACTGTATTGGCCGAATTTCCGGAGCTGAACGGGGTTGAGCAGGAGCTCATTAACCGCACCGTCAACGATGCCGATGCTCAGAAGTTCATCGACCTGATGGGTGGCTATTCGGCCCAGGCCGAAGCCGTAGGGTCGGGGTTCGACATGAACCCGTCGCCGGGCAATATCAAAGACGGACTCATTACCGATGCCATCAAGTCGGCCGGAGCGGCCAAGAAAGGCGGAACGGCTCCGGTGGCCCAGGTACTCGACTATGCCGAGCCGGTTGATACGCCCGGCCTGACGCTGCTCTGCACGCCCGGCAACGACGTTGAAGCCACAACCGGTATGGCCGGTTCAGGTACCAACGTGATCTTGTTTACAACGGGGCTGGGTACACCAACCGGCAATCCCGTGTGTCCGGTCGTAAAAATATCGACCAACAGTGCTCTCCTGAACCGGATGCCCGATGTCATTGATTTCGACAGCGGCCCGATCATTGAGGGCGAGCAGACGATTGACCAAAATGCCGATGCCCTGCTCGACTACATCGTCCGGCTGGCCTCGGGCGAAACCATAACCGCAGCCGAACGACTTGGTCAGGATGATTTCATTCCCTGGAAACGGGGGGTGTCGCTGTAATGAGTGACTGAATGAATGGGCGAGTAAACAGCACCCGTTCTACGCAGTCACTTACCCATTGATTCACTCTAGTAACGATTATGTTCTCACTTTCTAACAAAACCGCCATCGTCACCGGTGGGGCCAGCGGTATTGGACTGGCTATCGCGAAGGCGTTTGCGCAGGCCGGGGCGCTGGTGCGTATTTTTGATCTGAATCCCGAACAGGCCGGACTGGCTGCCGAAGGTATCCGGCAGGAGGGGGGGCAGGCAACGAGCCATGCCGTTGATGTATCGGATCAGGCCACCGTACGCGCCCTGGTCGACCAGCTGGCTGCCGAAGGGCCTATTCATATACTGGTCAATAACGCAGGCGTAGCGCACGTTGGCACCGTAGAAACCACCTCCGAAGCGGATTTCGACCGGATTTTTCGGATCAACGTCAAGGGGGTGTACAACTGCCTGTATGCGGTTATTCCGCATCTGAAGGCTGCGGGTGGGGGCGTTATTCTGAACATGGCATCGGTAGCCGCAACCCTGGGTTTGAACGACCGGTTTGCGTACTCGATGAGTAAAGGCGCCGTTCTGACGATGACGCTGTCGGTGGCAAAGGATTATCTGAAGGATAAAATTCGTTGCAACTGTATTTCGCCCGCCCGGGTTCATACGCCTTTCGTAGACGGGTTTCTGGCGAAGAACTACCCCGGTCAGGAAGCCGAGATGTTTGAGCGGCTCTCAAAAACGCAGCCCATTGGCCGCATGGCCGAGCCGCAGGAAGTCGGAGCGCTGGCGCTGTTTCTGTGCTCCGATGAGGCTGGATTTATTACCGGCTGCGATTATCCGCTCGATGGAGGATTTACTCGTCTGAACACCTGACCTACCCCTCGCCACCGGCCGAACCTGGTTGCCTATACGTTTACGAAAAACCACAAACTAACTATGAAACTTTTCCGCTTCGGCCTGCCCGACCACGAACACCCCGGCGTTGAACTACCCAATGGTCAGCGCCTTGACGTTACTCATTTTGGCGAAGATTATGACGAGTCATTCTTTGCCAGTAACGGACCCGACCGGCTGGCGCACTGGCTGTCAGCCCACGCGCCTGCGTGCCCGATTGTCTCGGCCGATGCCCGGTTCGGCCCCTGCGTAAAACGACCCTCCAAGATTGTCTGTGTGGGGCTGAACTACGCTAAACACGCGGCCGAAACGAACGCACCTACCCCCGCAGAACCGATCCTGTTCTTCAAGTCGACCACGGCGCTCTGCGGACCCAACGACGATGTGGTCATTCCGAAGCGCTCCGAAAAAACGGACTGGGAGGTCGAGCTGGCCATCGTCATCGGCAAACGGGCCAGTTATGTCGAACTCGACGACGCGCTGGATTACGTAGCCGGTTATGCGCTGCACAATGACTATTCTGAACGGGCCTTCCAGCTCGAACGGGGGGGGCAGTGGGTAAAAGGAAAAAGTGCCGATACATTTGCGCCCCTGGGGCCGTTCCTGGTTACCAAAGATGATATTGCCGATCCTAATGCGCTACATCTGTGGCTCAGTGTCAACGGCGAGCGGTTGCAGGATTCCAATACCGACGATATGATCTTTAACGTGCCGACGCTGGTCAGTTACATCAGTCAGTTCATGACCCTGCTTCCCGGCGACGTGATCTCAACCGGCACGCCCGCTGGCGTAGGCCTCGGTCTGAAACCACCGCGCTACCTCAAACCCGGCGACGTCATCGAACTCGGTATCGAAGGATTGGGTGAGCAACGGCAAACTGCCGTAAGCTATACTTGAGGGTATTGAAGTCGGGATGACAGGACCATGCTCTTCCAAGGGTTAGGGACTTGATCGTAACGCAGGGTAATCAGCACCTTTCACGTCATCAGGCTTGTCTGACTCGTATTTTCGTATCTCCTATGATCATCGATTCGCATCAGCATTTCTGGCAATATGAGCCGGTCCGCGACGCCTGGATTACCGACGATATGTCGGCCATCCGGCGCGATTTTTTACCAGCCGACCTGGAGCCGGTACTGGCCGAAAACGGCGTCGACGGCTGTGTGGCTGTGCAGGCCAGCCAGTCGGAAGCCGAGACCGAATTTCTGGTTAAGCTGGCCCGGGCCTACGATATCGTTAAAGGTGTTGTTGGCTGGGTCGATCTGCAGGCGCCGACTCTGTCTGACCGGCTGGCCCACTTTGCTCAGTATCCGCCCATCAAGGGGTATCGGCACGTGGCCCAGGCTGAGCCAGACGATTTCCTGGCCCGCCCGGCCGTAGTAGAAGGGATACGCAAACTGGCCGATTTTGGACTGACGTACGACATCCTGATTTATCCCAATCAGTTGAAAGCTGCCTTACACCTGGTTCGGGCCGTGCCGGAAGTCAATTTTGTTATCGACCATCTGGCCAAGCCATACATAAAGAAACGGGACATTAACCGCTGGTCTAACTTCATGGCGGAGATTGCCAAACAGCCCAATGTACACTGCAAACTGTCGGGCCTGGTTACCGAAGCCGACTGGCAGGATTGGGGTAAGCGCGACTTTTTTCCGTACCTCGACGTTGCCTTTGAGCATTTTGGCCCGGACCGGCTGATGTTCGGCTCCGACTGGCCGGTATGTCTGGTGGCGGCCAATTATACCCAGGTGAAAACGATTATCGAAGACTATGTAGAACCCTGGGGCGACGAGGTCCGCCTAAAGGTCTTTGGCGAGAATGCCACCCGCTTTTATCGGCTAGCGTAGCTTGTTTTCGAGTAGCATGATCCCGCTACCGGGTCGGCGCCAGTAGTCCATCAAAGCGGCATGCTCAGGACCCGTCGGGCGAAAAAACGAGCCCAGCAGGATATCGTCGTCGCCATCCTGATCTACGTCGCCCGCGGCCAGTCGTAGCCAGCGCCCCCGGTTAGCCGCCGGGAAAGAGCGCGGTATGAACAGCTGGCTGCCCCGGTTTTCGAAATAGATAAACCCGGCATAGGGCCGCTGCGAAAAATCGGGGAAATGGGCGATGGCTGCCAGATCGGGATCGCCGTCCTGATCAAAATCCCGGACAACGGTCTGGCTGGCTCCGTGCATCGGGTAAAACCAGGTTTGCCGAAACCGGAATCGGCCGTCGTTCTCGAAAATGCGGATGCCGTGGTAGGGCTTCAGTACCAGCGAATAGTCGGCGTTGTCGCCATTGGTATAGACCAGGTCGTCGTCGCCATCCCGGTCCAGATCGATCAGTTCGAGGTAGCTGGAGCCATAAACCGGCGGAAACCGAAGCACGGTTTCTTTCCGGAACGAGCCGTTTCGCTGGTTGTAGTATACTGCCACCTGCTCGTCGCCCTGCGTCAGCAACGCCACCACATCGGGCCACTGGTCGTGGTTGACGTCCCGCACGTACGCTACGCGGGCACCCGGAACCGCGTCCAGTACATGTTCCCGGTACCCGGTTTTCAACTGTTCGTACCAGCTGAGTTTACCCAGGTGGTGACCAAATTCACAAATCAGCGCATCCTCCCGACCGTCGCGGTTAAGATCGGCTACCGTGGTTTGAACGGGTCGCTGCAGGTTATCAATTCGTACGGCCTGTGCGCGACTACGATCAGCCGACCGGGTTTCCCAGCTGCCTGCGGGCTGATCGTTCGGATTCAGGACACCCACGGTCAGCAGATCGAGACGCCCATCCGGATGGCTGCGGAGGTCTACCACGGGGCTGCTGGTGCGTAGCGAATCGATCCGCTGCAGCCGCTTGTTGAGGGCAAATAGATTACCGCGAGCGTCGCCTGCCCAGATCCGTTGCGACAGCGAGTCGTAGGTAAGCAGCGTTATCAGACCATCGACGCTACGCTCGGAAGCATGAGCCGTAAACAAGGGCAACGCTGGCTGAATAGCGGCATGGGGGGCCTGCGCCGGGAGCGAGTCAGGAGCCTGCGCCACATAGTAGTCGACAATCTTCTGCCAGTCGGACGGATGAAGCGTCGGGTGTTCGGGGAATATGTTGGCTTCGATCAGGCGTTTCAGCTCGTCGGTGTTGCTGTAGCGCATGATTTCTTCCATCTGCCGATCCGACTGACCCAGGCGCAGGGCCATTTGAGGAAGTACGCCGTTTTGCCAGGTCACCTTATCGAGTAAGGCCGGTGCCGGCTGGAGGTGGCAGCTGCCGCAGTAGGTCTGAGCCAGCTGTTGGCCGCTGAGTTGGGTAGGTGCGGGGGGCGTAGGGGCGGTATCGGTTTTATTGGAAGACTGGCAGGCCATAAACAGCATGGCACTTCCACAGACAACACCTACTAACCGGACCCACGACATAGAAATGGCTTTTTACAAAGATAAGCCCGAAACCGATAGGCCGTCGGCAGCGGCCCGGCTTTGGCAGCCAGACAAACATCAAATCGAAAAAATGCGTTGCTTTAGCATACCATAACCCACTTTCGACACTCCATGAATTGCTTTGTTGGCGTAGACGTCGGTACAACCAACGTAAAAGCCCTGGCCCTGCCGCCCGACCTGAATCAGGTTCTGGCGCATGCATCGGCCCCCGTTGAAACGCTTCATCCTAAACCGGGTTTTGCCGAACAGGACCCCGCTCAGATCTGGTCGGCGTTTGTGCAGGTGATGGCTGAAGTGAACCGGGAGCTGGCCGGGGCCGGGCATACCATTACTCACGTGGCTTTCAGTACGGCTATGCATAGTCTCCTGGCCATGGATGCACAGGGAGAGCCGCTCAGCCACGCCATTATCTGGTCAGACAACCGCGCTGAACAACAGGCGTCCGACCTCCGTACTACCCAGGCCGAACTGGGGCGGCAGCTCTATCAGCAGACCGGTATTCCGATGCATCCTATGGTGCCGCTCTGTAAGCTGGCCTGGCTGCGTGAACACGAGCCGCGCCTGTTGCGCCGGACGGCCTGTTTCGGGTCGATCAAGGAGTTCCTGTGGCATAAGCTGACAGGCGAGTTCGCGATCGACTACTCCATCGCTACCGCTACCGGCCTGTTCGACGCGGCCAACCGACAGTGGAGCGAGCTGGCTCTGGCTCATGCTGGTATTCGGGCCGACCAGCTCTCTACCCCGGTTCCTACCACCCACCAGCACCCGGTTCGGGAGAGTGGACAAACGGCCGGTACTGGTCTGACTAGTGCCGTAACGCTGGTGATCGGAGCTTCGGACGGGTGCCTGGCCAACCTCGGAGCGGGGGCTATCAAGCGCGGAACCACTACACTTACCATCGGTACCAGCGGGGCCATCCGGCAAACCGTTCGAAAACCCCTCCGCGATGAGCAGGGTCGGCTGTTCTGCTACATACTGGATGACGACTATTACGTGGTTGGCGGGCCGACCAATAACGGGGGGAACGTGCTGGAGTGGGTCACCGAAAAGCTGGCACAGGCCGACACCGACGTGCTGCTGGCCGAGGCCGACGCCATTGCGCCTGGCTCGGATGGCCTGCTGTTTTTGCCTTACCTGCAGGGTGAACGGGCTCCGCTCTGGGATGCCCACGCGCGCGGGGCCTACCTGCACGTAGACTGGCAGCATACGCGGGCGCATTTCGTGCGGGCTGCGCTGGAGGGCGTACTCTTCAACCTGATGCTTATTAACGAACTGCTGATGAAGCATACTGGGCCGACCCGGGTTATTCACGCCAATGGTGGCTTCGCGCAGTCGCGGTTCTGGGTGCAGATGCTGGCCGATATGTCGGGGGTTCCGGTGCGGCTCAACGCCAGCAACGAAAGCGGTTCGATGGGCGGCATCCTGCTGACTATGAAAGCCCTGGGTCTGGTAGCCACCCTCGACGAAGCCGCTAAACTGGTTGAGTTTGGGGATACCTACGAGCCCGATCCAAAGCGCCATCGGCTCTATCAGCAGGTGTTTAAGCGCTGGCAACTGGGTCTGTCGCAGAATACCTGACCGAAAGTGTAGTCGTCTTCGTATCTTACCCACCCATCTAAATCCTTAGAAATACATGGCACAGAAAAAGTTTATCTTAGCCGAATCCGACATTCCGGAGCAGTGGTACAACATCGTGGCCGACATGCCCAACAAGCCGCTGCCTCCGCTGCACCCCGGTACCAAAGAACCCATCGGGCCGGACATGCTGGCTCCGCTGTTTCCGATGGAGCTGATTAAACAGGAGGTCACCAGTGAGAAATGGGTACCTATTCCGGAAGAGGTACGGGAGATTTATAAAATCTGGCGACCTACCCCGCTGTACCGCGCCACGGGATTGGAAAAATTGCTCGACACGCCCGCCAAAATTTATTACAAATACGAGGGGGTTAGTCCGGCCGGGTCGCACAAGCCGAATACCGCCGTACCGCAGGCTTTTTACAACAAGCAGGAGGGAGTTACGAAAATCACGACCGAGACGGGTGCCGGGCAGTGGGGTAGTGCCCTGAGTTTCGCCTGTCAGCATTTCGGCATCGAGTGCGAAGTGTACATGGTGCGGGCCAGCTACAACGGAAAGCCGTACCGGAAAATGATGATGAATACCTGGGGTGCCTCGGTATATCCGTCGCCCTCTGACCGGACCAACGCGGGGCGTAGTATCCTGGCGCAGGACGCCAACTCGCCGGGTAGTCTTGGTATTGCCATTTCAGAAGCCGTAGAGATGGCCCTGCATGACGAGCATACCAAGTATGCGCTGGGGAGTGTGCTGAATCACGTACTCATGCACCAGACGGTTATTGGCCTGGAGTGTATCCGGCAGCTGGAGCAGGCCGGTGATTTTCCGGATATTGTCGTGGCGCCGTTTGGGGGTGGCTCCAACTTTGCCGGCATTGGCTTTCCGTTTCTGCGCTATAACCTGGAAGAGGGTAAGAACATCCGCTGCATCGCGGCCGAACCGGCTTCATGCCCCAAACTTACCCGGGGCGTATTCCGGTATGACCTCGGCGATACGGTCGGTATGACTCCGCTCTTGCCGATGTATACACTGGGCCATAACTTCATTCCGGCGCCAATCCACGCGGGTGGTTTGCGCTACCACGGGGCGGGAGCGATTGTCAGCCAGCTTCTGCGCGACGGACTGATCGAAGCGCAATCGTTCAACCAGCTCGAGTGTTTCGACGCGGGTATCAAGTTTGCCCGGACGGAAGGCATCATTCCGGCGCCCGAAGCCAACCACGCCATCGCGACGGTTATCCGCGAAGCGCTCATCGCTAAGGAAGAAGGAACACCCAAGACGATTCTGTTCAACCTCTGCGGCCACGGCCACTTCGATATGTCGGCCTATGAGCAGTTTTTATCCGGCAAACTGGTGGAGCACGAAGTCACGCAGGAGGAGATTCTGGCGTCGCTCGCCGAGCTGGATACGCCATTAATTGCCTGATTTTATAAGATGCGACAATGGCAGGGCTATGGCCGAAAACCTGATGCCCTGCCGTAGCCGTCTGTATACTCTAGGCCAAGGTGTCCCGAACAGTAATATATAGGTAGATTGTCGCCGTCTGGCGGTAAGAAGAGACGAACTGCGATATTCGATAAGGCTAAAAAAACAGGGGCAGGTAGGTTCGTCTACCAACGTACCTGACCGTCGCCGATGCCGATCCATTTCTCGGTGACCAGCTTCTCGAGCGCGAACGGACCCCGGGCGTGGAGTTTTTGGGTGGAAATGCCGATCTCGGCACCCAGTCCGAAGCAGCCGCCATCGGTGAAACGGGTCGATGCGTTGGCATAGACCGCAGCTGCATCGACTTCGCGCAGAAATTGATCGATAACCGGCTGATTCTGCGACAGAATGGCTTCCGAATGGCGCGATGAGTAGGTCTGTATGTGCGACAGCGCTTCATCGGGGCCGGAAACGATTTTGACGGCACACTTATAATCCAGAAACTCGCGGCCGAAATCGTCGGGTTGGGCAGGTTGCAGGTTCGTATAACCGGCTTTCTGAAAAATTGTATAAGCCGTTTCGTCGGCAAAAACCTCTACGTTCCATTGGGCAAAATCGGCCGTGAGCATCGGCAGAAACTGGTTAGCCACAGCTGCGTCGACGAGTACACAATCGAGTGAGTTACAGACCGATGGCCGCGACACTTTGGCGTTGACAACGATAGCTGCTGCCTTGTTCAGGTCGGCGGTGGCTTCTACATAGGTATGGCAAACGCCCGCGCCTGTTTCGATCGTGGGGACGAGCGAATGTTTCCGCACAAACTGAATCAGCGATTCGGAGCCGCGCGGAATGATGATGTCTACGTAGCGTACCGCCGTCAGTAGTTCGTTCACTACGGCCCGGTCGGGGGGGAGCAGGGTAACCGCTGCTTTGGGGACGCCGAACTCGGCCAGTACGTTCTGAATCAGTCCAACCAGGTAGCGGTTCGAGAAGTCGGCTTCCTTACCGCCTTTCAGCACGCAGGCATTGCCCGAGCGCAGACAAAGCGACGCCACATCGACCGTTACGTTGGGGCGGGCCTCGTAAATGACGCCTACTACTCCCAGCGGCACCGCAATTTTCTGGAGACGAAGGCCCTGTTCAATGGTTCGATCGATCAGCACTTCGCCCGTTGGGTCGGGCAGGGTAGCTACCACCCGCAGGCTATCGACCAACCCCTGTATCCGGCTTTCGGTAAGCTTGAGCCGGTCAAATTTGGGGTCGGTGGGGTCCATCCGGTCCAGATCACGGCTGTTTTCGGCAACGATTTGTTCCGCCTGGGCCGCCAGCACATCGGCCAGCCGGTTGATAAGGGCGGTTTTCTGATCGGAGCTGAGCCGACGAACGGCGGCAGCGGCCTGTTGGGTAGCCTGCAGGAGCGGAGTAATCGGTGTCATACTCACAAAAGTACGATATCGTTGGCATTCGCCACATCAACGTTTTGCTGTTGAAGCTGTTGAACCAGTACGTCGGACGAAATCCGGGCTCGGGCTACCGCAACGGGCGTATCGTGTTCGTCGATGATCTCCACCATTTCGCCCGAGCTGAATTCGCCCAGGATGGCCCGGACGCCCACCGCCAGCAGGCTCCGCCGTTGTTGCAGGGCGCGTACGGCACCCGCATCGACCCGAATACGTCCCACCACGAGCGATCCGCTGACGAGCCAGCGGTTGCGGGCCGAGAGTGATGTTTCTGCCGGAATGAATTCGGTACCCAGGTCACTCCTGAGCGCCCGGTCGAGGCTGTCGGGTTCGTTGAGGCCGAAGATGATGACCCGGATGCCCATGCGCGTAGCCAGTTTGGCAAAGGTGAGTTTAGAGGCCATTCCGCCCAGCCCCAAAGATGATTTGTCGGTGCGGACGACCCCGAAAATTCGCTCGTCGAAGGTATCAACCCGCCGGATAACCTGGCCACTGGCATCCAGCAAACCACCTACCGAGGTGCACAACATGAGGGCTTCGGCCCCGAAACCGACGGCAATGAGCGTAGCCAGTTCGTCATTGTCAGAAAACTTCAGTTCGCGGTTGCTCACTACGTCGTTCTCGTTGGCGATCGGAATAATGCCGTTGGCCCAGAGCTCTTCGTAGGTTTGCTTGAGTTGCAGAAACTGATCGCGGTTGGCAAAATGGTGGCGCTCGCAGAGGCTTTGGGCAATGGCGATGCCGTATATGGAAAAGAAGCGGGAATACTGATTGAGCAGCAACAGATTCCCTACGGCCGCGGCCGCTTTACGCTGGGTAATATCGCCCCGGTAGTCGTTGATAAGACCTTTGCCGGCACCGACTGCGCCCGACGAAACCAGCACAATCCGGTAGCGCGCGTGCAGCGCAGCCACCTGCCGGGCAATGTCGACCATGATGGGCTCATTGGGTTCGCCGGTGGGTTTGGTAATGGAAGCCGTGCCAAATTTGAGGACAAGTACAGGTTTTGTCATGCGCGCAAAGATAGCGCAAGTATGGCATTAGCCCAGATTCAGGGGCGTATCGGCTTAATCGCCTGCGTGGTTTCTGAAGAGATGTTCAAACGCGTTTTCGGTGAAGCGGGCTTTTTTACGGATGGCCGACTTGAGCTGCTTCATGTAGTCCGCTTTTGGAATTTCGACAGCTCCGAACCGCCGTACGTTATCATTGATGAACTGGGTGTCGAGTAGTTCGTACTGCTGTTCCCGGAGGGTCATAATGAGGTAGTGAAAGGCAACTTTCGACGCATCGTTGACGTGATGAAACATGGACTCGCCAAAAAAAGCAGCGCCTAGCGATACGCCGTACAGGCCGCCAACTAAACGGTTATCCATATACGTTTCAACACTATGGGCCAGGCCCATCCGGTGCAGTTCGGTATACGCTTCTATAATTTCCTCCGAAATCCAGGTACTATCGTCGGCCGACCGGGGTAGGGAGCAGTAGCGCATAACCTGTTCAAAATCAGCGTCAACTCGGATGTCGAAGCGTTGTTGATTGAGGATGGGGCGCAGCGATCGGGCGGGTTTGTAGCTATGGATAGGAATGACCGCGCGTGGGTCAGGTGCGTACCAGTACAGCGTACCGTCGGCATCGGCCATCGGGAAGATACCGTTGATGTACCCGTAAATCAGGTCGTCGGCGGTTAGCTTGTTCATGAAAGTCTTGGGCATGTGCTGATACAAAGATAAAAAAATACTTGACAATCAAGCAGTTTTCTGAGGGTGGTGCGCAGCGTTATGTAACGGATTGCCTGTACAGCAGGGTGTTGCCCGAGAAGTGCTTCATATTTGGCGTGTATCGATGCATAGCGGCCGTTTCCCGGCATCGGCCTGTAAAGAATCGACTTCCGTCGCAAAATTGCCAAAGCTGATCGGGTGCAGATGGTCTTTATCAAGAAGAATTAAACTAAACCCTTTCTGGTGTGTCTGATGTTTATCAAAAAACGATTCACAACCAGACATGAAAAAAGGATTTGCTTTGCTCCTGATTGCTACCCTGCCCGTATTCTTTAGCCAGTGTGGCGTAAACAAACAGATTTCACAGGCTAAAACCCTCGGCGACTGCCGCTATACCATTGCGTCGGCCGATAGCATTTATCTGGCCGGTACCGACGTTCGACAGTTTCGCAACCTCGAAGACCTGAATCCCGCCCGGTTCCCACGGCTGGCGGCTGGTCTGCTGACCCGGAATGTACCGCTGGATGCGCGCATCAATCTGGAAATCACGAACCCCACAAACCGGCTGGCCGGTATCAATCAGCTGGAATACAGGGTCTTGCTGGCTGGTCAGGAGGTATTTAATGGATTCCTGAATCAGCGCATCGAGGTGCAGCCCGGCGGGGGAAAAACGCGTGTGCCCGTTCGACTTAACACCAACGCCTACCAACTGCTGACCGATCCCAAAACCCGCGACGCATTCGGCGATCTGGTACAGAACCTCTCGGGCTCGCAGAGCAGCAAACCTTCCAAACTGACCATCCGGATCAAACCGACGCTCGATCTGCTGGGTGGACAGATCAACTACCCGGGCTATATCACGATAGATCAGGATGTGACGAACAAAATACTGATGGGCAATTAGGACCGATACGATTGGTTTTTAGCCAGTCTGCCAGTCGCTTTCAGTAGCATTCCAGGTGCCCCGACTTTCTTAGGTCGGGGCATTTTTCTTGTCTGCTCCTCCTAAATCGATCAATAGCCTAGTAACTGCGACTTATGTTCCGACTTGTATGCCTGCTTCTGCTGACAGCTTCTGTGGTTATAGCCCAACCCAATCAAATTCAGATTAAACATGACCCGGCAGCCAAACGGGTCGCGGTGACGGTCGATGGAAAACCGTTTACGGCTTACATCTATCCCGGGCCAACCGTGTTGAAGAAGCCGGTGCTGTACCCGATCGTGTCGGCGGGCGGAAACGCAATTACCCGTGGATGGCCGCTCGAGCCGCGTCCGGGCGAGCGGGTCGACCATCCGCACCATGTAGGGATGTGGTTCAATTACGGCGACGTAAACGGACACGACTTCTGGAACAACTCAATAGACGTAGGCCCGGAGCATAAAGGACCGTTCGGCACGATCGTACATACGGGGGTTACGTCGATGAAAGGCGGAAAGGGGCAGGGCGAACTGGTCGTCACCGCCGACTGGCTCGATAAGGATAATCAGCTGATGCTGCGCGAAACGACCACGTTCCGGTTTGGGGCCAGCGCCGACAGCCGCACCATCGACCGCATAACCACGCTTACGGCGGCTGGCAAAGAGGTAGTCTTTAAAGATAACAAAGAGGGGATGATTGCGCTCCGGGTAGCGCGCCAGCTGGAACAGCCTTCTACCAAGCCAGAAGTGTTTACCGATGCGCAGGGCGTGGCTACCAAAGTGCCCCTGCTGGATAATACCGGCGTAACGGGTCTTTACCGGAGCAGTGAGAACAAAGAAGGGGATGCTGTATGGGGTACGCGGGCTGGTTCGGTTGCATTATCAGGCGTTGTTGGTTCTGAGAATCTGGTAGTTACTTTGCTCGATCATCCTAAAAATGTAGGTTACCCTACCTACTGGCACGCCCGGGGTTACGGCCTTTTTGCGGCTAATCCGCTGGGCCCCAGTGTGTTTACAAACGGTAAAGCGCCAGCTATGAATTATACGCTGGAACCGGGCAAATCCGTCACGTTCCGGTATCGACTGCTGGTTGAGTCGGGCAAGGGAAAAACGTCGGCTAAGGTTCCGCCAACCGACTGGTAAATAATTACAAACCGCTCTGATACAAAGACGTACTTTGGCATATAATTTGACCAGGGGGTTTTCGTACCCCGTAAATGTGTTAAGTTCTGCATGTCTTGTACGCTCTCTCTCAATCTGTACTCACGCGTTTGTAGTAGTCTCTTTGCCTGCCTGATTGTCTGGGGGTCACTATCGGCGCAACCGCGTGCCACGACAACGAAATATGCACCCCCCAGAACCCGGGTTGGTGCCTCGTTGGACGGGTTACACACCATAAAAAACGATAAGGTTGAAGTAGGTATCGATCTGAACTACGGCGGGGCCATGACCTACCTGGCGTTTCGGAACGACCAAGGCGGAAAAGTCAGTACCCGCAACATGATTAACAATGCCGATCTGGGTCGACAGGTACAGATCGCGTTGTACGGCGGTCCGCTCGACTATTCGAAGAACGGGGCGCCGGCCTGGACCGGCCTGGGCTGGGATCCCATTCAGGCTGGCGATACGTACAATAATCCATCCCGGGTTACGGCGTTCGAGAAGCAGGATAACCTGCTCTATGTAAAGTGCGTACCCAAGCAGTTTGCTCTCAACAACGAAGACGGAGAAGCCACCATCGAACACTGGATCAGGCTGGAGGGAAACGTAGTTAAAGTACATGCCCGCGTGGTACTTTTCCGAAATGACAAGACACAGTACGAGGCCCGTCAGCAGGAGATGCCCTGCGTTTACCTGAACGGCGAGTATCACAACATGTGGTACTACAAAGGCAACGACCCGTTCACGAACGCTTCTGCTGATGTTATCCGGCCCGTGCCGCCCAAGGAGCGGGTTCCGTTTGGCGATGTGTATCCAACCGAACCCTGGATGGCCTCAACCAATGTGAACCAGTATGGAGTGGGCCTATACGTACCCAACAATTACGACTGGAAGAAAGGCTACTTTGGTTCCGACCTGGATGGCGATGAATACAGCCAGGTTGCATCGTACATCGCTGCCACCAACTTTGTCTTACTCGATCACAATGTTGTTCATGAGTGGGACTACGCGTTGATTGTGGGGCATCTGAACGAAATTCGATCGTACGTGTACGCGCAGCCGCGTCCCGTTGCCGGTCCAAACTACCGATTCGATACGTCGCGTAAAGGTTGGTATTACTACAATACGCAGGATACGGGCTGGCCAATCAATGGCAAACTACGGGTGTTGCTGAATAACACGCCCAATAACCATATCAAATCGCCATTCGTTTTTTGGAAGGGTAGGGAAGTGCCCAAAATGTACATTCGGGCGGCTTTCAGGAACAACGAGAGTCAGGATACTAAGTCTCCTTTTCGCCTGAGCTGGCGCCGACCAGAAGACGCTGCTCTCCTCCGAACAGATGATCGGCGAATGAATTTCGTGGTCGATAACGACGGACAGTACCATACCTATGAGATCGATCTGAGCAAGAATGAGAACTGGATGAGCCAGAATATTGGTCAGATCGAGCTGCAGCCCGCCCCGGATGGACCTCGTGTAAACGGGTGGCTCGAAATCGAGTGGATATCCACGTCTCCCAATGGTCCGGTAACGGAAACCATAAATTCGCCCGTTACGGAGGTTATAGTACCGCCTGTTATCCCGCCCCCGGTCAAGCAGCCCGACAATGAGGCTCCCGTAGTGCCCGTGGTTCCGGTAACCCCGGTGGCGGAGGCCCCCAAAGCCAACGAATGCCAGCCCAAGTGTGTAACTATTGTGGTTACGAGAATTCGATAAGGGTATATATCAGCCATAAAAAAGCGATACACCATGTAGTCATGTATCGCTTTTTTGTGGCTGGTTCGTATTAATTCAGATGGACAAGGGCTGATCGATACACGCGGCCCTCAAGCTGATGCATCCAGTTGCGTAAGGTATCATTCTCGCCGGTGGCCCGGTTTAGCTCACGATCAATCTGGCGGAGCAGAAAAAACAACTGGTGAACATGCAGCCATTGCTGATGCAGCTGAGCTACTTCCTGGGTCGACCGGCTAGTCTGGCGGGCCTCGTGAGTCAGTTGCCGCAAACTCATTTTGAGGTGGTAACGCAGAATCATGAGCCGGCTGGCCATTGGTAGCTCGGCAGGGTCGCGCTCCATATAGGAAATGCTTTTGGCCAGCATGTTATTACGCTGCTGAAGCTGATCTGAAACGATCATCCAGGCATGCTCGGCCCGGAGCGACTCATAGGTGATGGTTTTCATGGAATATGTACATTACGGTTCAAACAAATATACTGATCCTATTGAGTTAATAGTTGGCTAGGTCCTGTTATTGTAAAATTTTAATCTGCAAAACCGTCGTTTGGCCGATGATTAGAGTGGTATAGTGCAAAAAAGGTTTAATCCGCCTTTGAGAAAACTCAACCGGCCATATACAAAAAGCATAGCACAATTAGAGTAACTTTCAGGTCTGAAATCAGCTCAACCATGAAACGGATCAAATGGCTGGGGTTATCCCTTTTCCTGATCGGGTTTGCCCTCTGGATTTTTACATTAACCCTGAGCCAGTTCCAGCTCACGGATTCTATACTCGATGCGTCAGTAAAACCTGAGCACCGCAACATCCTGCGCCAACAGACCGCGTTCATGGCGAACAAAGTATATACCAACAACTGGTCATTTATCAGTGACTTCCGGGGGGCTGTCGATGCCTATAACGATGAGGTACGGGCGCAGAAAGCATGGGACAAAGTCATTTATGACAACTACGTTTTCGATGTGACAAAAAATGCCTCGCTGGGGGTATTACACGATGGTCAGGTCTGGCTTTGGTTCTGGCTGAGCCTGGGTTTGGCCGCCCTCGGGGGGCTGATCTATGCCCTGACGGGGTTGAAACGGCTACCCGGTATCGATAACAATCGACAATATCGGCACCCGGCAACTGACCGGGGCTGGATCGGGATCAGCGTTGGCGTTTTTCTGATTGGTTTTTACGTGGCGCTTTACTTTTACCCCGAATACCTGACCAACTGGGTGCTGCTGGTCGATCCCATCAGTCGCGCCCTGAACGCTGGTGCGGCCAGCCGGTGGTTTCTGTACGGGTTTCTGTACACCCTCGTCATCCTGGTCATGGGAGTGCGCATGCTGGTTAACTACCGGCACAGCCGTTATCAGCAGTTGCGCACGGTATCAGTCATGTTTTTTCAGGTAAGCTTTGCCTTCCTGATTCCGGAAATTATGCAGCGGCTCAACCAGCCTTATCAGGATCTGAAGAATATCTGGCCCCTCGACTACACTTTTTTCTTCGATTACCGCATCAATGAAAAGCTACAGGCCGGCTCGCTTGGCATCTTTATGCTGGTTTGGGGTATCGTACTGGCCCTGGTGGCGGTGCCTGTACTGACGTATTTCCTGGGTAAGCGCTGGTATTGCTCGTGGGTGTGTGGTTGTGGCGGCCTGGCCGAAACGCTGGGAGATCCTTACCGCCATCTGTCAGACAAGAGCCTGAAAGCCTGGAAGGCAGAGCGGGTAATTGTGCATAGTGTGCTGGTGTTTGCGGTCGGCATGACCCTGCTGGTACTTTACACGTATTTTACCGGGCAGCCTGCCATACTGGGCTTTCTGGATAGTTATTCGGTGCGCTCGGCCTATGGTTTTTACATCGGCTCTCTGTTTGCCGGGGTTGTAGGAACCGGTTTTTATCCGCTGATGGGCAACCGCGTATGGTGCCGCTTTGGTTGCCCGCTGGCGGCCTATCTGGGTCTGGTACAGCGGTTTAAGTCTCGGTTTCGTATTACGACCAACGGTGGTCAGTGTATATCCTGCGGCAACTGTTCCGCCTATTGTGAAATGGGAATCGACGTGCGGGCCTACGCGCAGCGGGGTCAGGATATCGTACGCTCGTCCTGTGTAGGATGCGGCATTTGCTCGGCCGTTTGTCCGCGTGGCGTATTAAACCTGGAACTGGGGCCTGTAGCGACGCGGAAGATATGAGCAGACCTGCCAGTTTTTAGCTAGCCTGTGCTGGATTCGTGTAACACGCTTAACTTTACCGCCTACCGATAACCGAGCCCCGCCCCTCTATGGACCCTATCTATCGCGCGCTGATCGTGTGTACCAATCACACCGATTATCCGACCAAACCGCACAAAACAGGATTATGGCTTAGCGAGGCCACTCACTTTTATGACGAGCTGGCTGACCGTAACCTGCCCTACGACATAGCCAGTCCACTGGGCGGTCCCGTCCCGATCGATGAGAAAAGTATGGACCGGCGCGATACCGTTAACGAGAAATGGTATAACAACCCCGTATTCAGGGATAAACTCGACAATTCGATCCGGCTCGACGACGTAGACCCGGCCAACTATCAGATTCTGTACTTGACGGGCGGCCACGGGACCATGTGGGATTTTCCGAACAATCCGCGGCTGTTGGAAATCACCCGGGATATCTACGAAAACGGGGGTATGGTAGCCGCGGTCTGCCACGGCGTATGCGGCCTCCTGAACGTGCAGCTGTCCGATGGGTCTTTGCTGGTGAATAACCGACAGATAACCGGATTCTCCAACATGGAAGAAAAACTCGTTCGGCTCGACGAAGAGGTTCCGTTTCTGCTCGAAGACGCCCTTCGCCAGAAAAACGCGCTTTATAGCAAAAGCATCATTCCATTTTTGCCTTACATTGAGGTTGACGAACGGCTCGTAACGGGCCAGAACCCGCTGTCGGCGCGTAAAGTAGGGCGGAAAGTGATGGAAGAAATGTATGAGAAATAAAAAAGGCACGGTCTGTACCGTGCCTTTTTTATTTAGACGACTACATTCGGAAAAACCTCCCGCAGCAGCTTCAATTCCTGATCTTTTTCGGAGACGATGGGGTTACTGACGCCCCAGTCGATATTCAGGTCGGGGTCGTCCCAACGAATCCCCGATTCGGCCGCTTTGTTATATACATTCGTGCATTTATAGCTGAAAATGCTGTCTTCGAGTGCTACAAACCCGTGGGCGAACCCTTCGGGAATGTAAGCCATATTAGCCAGACGCGCATCCAGCAGGAACGTTTCGTACTGGCCAAACGTAGGCGAATCGGGACGGAGGTCAACGGCTACGTCGAGCACCTGACCAGTAATGACACGAACCAGTTTTCCCTGGGCAAAAGGCTCGTTCTGCATGTGCAGACCACGCAGCACACCCTTTACAGAAAACGACTGGTTGTCCTGAACGAAGTCCATGGGTAAGCCTAGCGATGCAAACATAGGCTTGTTGTATGATTCGAAGAAATAACCACGCTCATCGTCAAAAACGCGTGGAATCAGTTCTATCAGGCCCTCAATGGCCGTTTGCCGAACTTGCATAGGAGATTTGGTAGATACGAATACAGGAGACTTCTACAAATGTATGAAACCGGACCGGTAGTTCGTACTTTTGGGCGGAAGCTATTTAGTCTATGGCTTTTTTATCAGAATGACCTACCAGGAGTTAAGCGAACAGATTGCACAGAAGCAATCCTATCTATGCGTCGGCCTCGATACTGACCTCAAGAAGCTGCCCCATCACCTGCTGACAGAACCCGATCCGGTTTTTGCGTTTAATCGGGCCATCATAGATGCCACGGCCGACCTGGCAGTGGCCTACAAACCCAACATTGCTTTTTACGAAGCACAGGGACCCCGGGGCTGGGAGAGTTTGCAGAAAACGCTCGATTATATCCCGGCCAACTGCTTCACCATTGCTGATGCCAAACGTGGTGATATTGGCAATACGTCGGGCCTGTACGCGCGGGCGTTTTTTGACCCTGCAGCCGCCGGACTCCATTTCGACTCTATTACCGTGGCGCCCTACATGGGCCACGATTCCGTAACGCCTTTTCTCGACTACGAAGGGAAATGGGTCATCTTGCTGGCTCTGACGTCTAACCCGGGTAGTGCTGATTTTCAGCGGCAAAGCCTGGGCGAGCAGGAACTGTTCGAAACCGTCATAGAAACCGCCAACAGCTGGGCAGGCCCCGATCGGATCATGTTTGTCGTTGGCGCCACCCAGGCCGCTGAGTTAGGCCGTATCCGGCAGCTGGCTCCCAAAAATTTCCTGCTGGTTCCGGGAGTAGGGGCGCAGGGAGGGTCGCTGGAAGATGTATCGCGCTACGGGCTGACAACTGATGGCGGCCTGCTTGTCAATGCATCGCGTAGTATCCTGTACGCGTCCGGCGGTACCGATTTTGCCAGGCGGGCGCGGGCCGAGGCCGTGAGTTTGCAACAGGAAATGGCCCGTCACTTACAGGCAATATGCTAAGGGTAGTGGGCTAATTTCGGGTTTGTGTATATTTGTGCTAACTGACCTTTTTGTCAGTATCCAGCTACCGTGCCCGAATCGTTTCTGTATTTCCTTTGGCAATATCAGTATATAAACCCCAGCCTGCTCGTCACGACCGATGGTGAGCAGGTTGAGGTGCTGCATCCGGGTTTCAGAAACCACGGGGCTGGTCCCGATTTCATCAATGCGCGGCTGCTCATAGGTGGGCAGGAATGGGGAGGTACCGTTGAGATGCATACCCGAACTACCGACTGGCTAGCCCATCGGCATCAGCACGACCGCGCTTACGACAATGTCATTCTGCATGTCGTCTGGCAGGACGATCAGCCAGCCAGCAGTCGCCGGGTCGAGCGCACCGATGGCACACCCCTTCCAACACTGGTTCTTGAACCCCTCACAGACCGGGCGCTGATCGATCGGTTCGGGCAGCTTCACGATTCCGCTGAGCCAATTCCCTGCGCTGCTCAGTTTCGGTCGGTGCAACCGCTGCTGATAACGTCGATGCTGGATAAAGCCATGCTGCAACGGCTCGAGCGCAAAGCCGCCAGCGTTCAGGCCATATTTGACCAGACAGGATCGGACTGGGAAGAAACGGCGTATCGGCTGCTGGCCGTAAACATGGGGTTTAAACTGAATGCGGAGCCGATGGAGCAGCTTAGCCGGGTTGTCCCCCTGAAAGCTATTCTGAAGCATCGGGACAAGGTTATTCAGGCCGAAGCCATGCTATTTGGAGCTGCCGGCCTGCTCGATGAGTTAACCAATCCTGATGAATACAGCGGCATGTTGCAGCGGGAATACCGATTTCTGGCCGCCAAATACCAACTGACTGGGCTACAGGTGACGGCTCATGCCTGGAAGTGGGGCCGCCTTCGACCGGCTAGTTTCCCTACGCTTCGGCTGGCTCAGCTGGCCCGGCTGCTTACCCGGCACGCGAGCCTGTTCTCATTGTTTGTGGCAACGACCGATGTTGAACTAATCCTTCAGGGGTTACAGGTTACGCCCTCTGAGTATTGGCAGACACACTACCGGTTCGGGAAATCCACCGATAGGGGAGCTCCGGCGCTGGGTCGTATGTCGGCCGAGAATATTCTTATTAATACGGTTGTGCCACTGTTGGCTGCCTATGCCCATCACCGGGGCCAACCCGCCTATCTCGATCGGGCCATCGCTTTGCTGGAGCAACTCCCCGCCGAACATAACCGACTGACCGACGGCTGGAACAAACTGGGTATGGGCATTCAGACCGCGTTCGACTCGCAGGCGGGTATAGAACTGTATAATGAGTTCTGCACCCAGAAGAAATGCCTCAGCTGCCAGATTGGAGCCGGATTGTTGAAAGGATAAATTACACCAGTGGTCCACCTGCTAAGAATCTATACTTATACTATAAACGTAAAGATTTATTAACGAGAGGTCCTGACCTCCGCCATACCTTTGTTATTAACCAGCATATCCTGGTTTTTATTCTACCCAAAACAATATGTATAAAATTTACAAACTACTTTCATCAACGATGGTGGGCGGGTTGTTTATGCTGGCGCTGCTCAGGCCAGCCGACTCCCGGGCCCAGGTGTCTTTGTCGGCGGGTAACCTGACTTACACCCAGAATTTTAATGGACTTGCCACCAGCGGCACTGCTAATGCGGATTTACCTCTCGGGTTTTTGTTGCAGGAAAGCGGAGGAGGAGGCCGTGATAACGAACAGTATGCGGCCGATGCGGGGAGTTCAACCACGGGCGATACGTATAGCTACGGATCAGCCGGCAACTCGGATCGTGCGTTGGGGGGGCTGGCTTCGGGAACGCTGCAATCCGTTTTTGGTGTCGTTTTTTCCAATAATACCGGCACGGC
The DNA here is from genome assembly GCF_005870035.1 of Spirosoma lacussanchae. GTDB lineage: Bacteria > Bacteroidota > Bacteroidia > Cytophagales > Spirosomataceae > Spirosoma > Spirosoma lacussanchae. The sequence goes on from NZ_SWJG01000001.1 coordinate 1,552,488, forward strand.
GATTACCTCGTTAACCATCACCTACACTGGCGAGCAGTGGCGCGTTGGGGGGGGCAGTCCACCCGCAGGCCCTCAGCGGCTAACATTTTCCTACGTTGTCGGGGCTTCGCCCACGCTCAGTTCAACGGGTACTCCCGTAGACGCACTGGATTTTATAAGTCCTATATCAGGCGTTGCGGCTAGTGCTTTGGATGGCAACCTGGCCGCCAACCGGACAACGCTGACCCAAACCATTACCTTCGCAACGCCGGTAGAGGCTGGTCAGCAGATTTTACTCCGCTGGACGGATGCGAACGATACAGGAAATGACCACGGTCTGGCCATTGATGATCTGACGGTAACGGCGTCGACCGCTGGTGGGGTAGCTCTGCCAACAGTAACCCTGACTGCTACGGACGCTACTGCTGCGGAAGCCGGTTCTGACCCGGGCACGTTTCGTTTCTCACGGACGGGTTCAACAACCGATCCGCTGACGGTGTCTTATACGGTTGGGGGTACAGCCACGAATGGCACCGACTATACCCCGACCCTGGGCGGAACCATTGTCATTGCCGCTGGGTCGGCTTCTGCCGATATCACCATAACGCCCGTTGACGACGCCGACTCGGAGGGCGCTGAGACGGCTACCCTAACGCTGGTCAGCTCGTCCGCCTACGCTGTTGGGGCCAGCCCAGAAAATCTGGCAACGGTACTCATTACCGACAATGAAAGTGCTCCAGCCACCCGAATTCGGACCATACAGGGCACCTCGCATACATCGCCCCTGCTAGGACAAACGGTTACTAACGTTCTTGGAATTGTAACGGCTCGTGCGTCGAACGGATTTTATATGCAGGACCCCGACCCGGACTCCGATGACCGTACATCTGAAGGTATTTTTGTTTTCACCGGAAGTGGTACAGCACCGGCTGCCACTATCCAGGTTGGTGACGGTGTTCAGGTAAGTGGAGTCGTTGGTGAGTTTGGAACGGGGACTAACCTGACTATAACGCAGATTACCAGCCCCACTATAACTGAACTGTCGGAAGGTCAAACACTACCAGCCGCAACGGTTCTGGGCGCGGGCGGTCGGGCTATTCCAACCACAGTTATTGACGATGATAACTTCGCCAGTTTTGACCCTGCAACCGATGGAATCGATTTCTACGAGAGTCTCGAAGGAATGCGGGTGCAGATAAACAATCCGGTAGCCGCAAGCCCTACTGTCACCAGCGGGGGAGGTCAGGGTGAAGTATGGGTGCTGGCCGATAATGGCGCCAGCGTAACCGGCCGATCGGCCCGGGGAGGTATCGTAATCAGCGCAGCTGACTTCAACCCGGAGCGCATCCAGATCGACGACAATCTGCTGAACCCGCCCAGCAACAGTTTTGTCACGCCGGTGGTCAACACCGGTGCTCTGTTCAATACGATTACCGGTATTGTCAACTATGCCGCTGGTAACTACGAGGTGCTGGCTACCTCATCGCCAACGGTGATTTCAAATACATTAACCAAAGAGGTGACGGACCTGACCGGTACGGCCAGTCAACTGACGTTTGGCACCTTCAACGTGGAGAACCTGGACCCGGGCGATGCTACGTTTTCGGCCATTGCGGGTCGAATCGTTACCAATCTGCGCTCACCGGATATTCTGTTGCTGGAAGAAATTCAGGATAACAATGGGCCAACGAACAATGGAGTGGTGGATGCGTCAACGACGTTCGGCCTACTGATTAATGCGATCACTACGGCTGGCGGACCAACCTACGAGTATCGGCAAATCAACCCCGTTAATAACCAGGATGGCGGAGAGCCGGGCGGAAATATTCGGGTAGGATTTCTGTTCAATCCGTCCCGGGTTACGTTCGTTGATCGGCCGGGTGGGACATCGACCAGCGCCACTACTGTCAACAATGTTGGTGGCAAGCCACAGCTGTCATTCAACCCGGGGCGGGTTGATCCGACGAATCCGGCCTTTGACGGAGCTGGAGCCAACAGTGCAAGCCGGAAACCGCTGGCTGGTGAGTTTCTCTTCAATGGGCAAACGGTATTCATTATTGGTAACCACTTTGTATCGAAAGGGGGCGACAATCCTTTATTCGGTAATGTGCAGCCTCCTGTTCTGAGCAGCGAAACCCAGCGTAATCAGCAGGCTACTGTAGTACGTGATTTTGTGCGTGCTATTCTGGCCATCGATGCCAGCGCTAACGTTATTGTGGCTGGCGACCTGAACGATTTTGAATTTGCCAGTCCGCTCAACATACTGAAAGCGGCTCCACTGACCGCGTTGGTCGAGACTTTGCCAGCCAACGAACGCTATACCTATAATTTTGAAGGCAACGCACAGGCCATTGACCACATTCTGGTTAGCAGTAACCTGACCGGTAATCGACTCGACCGGATGGATGTGGTGCATATCAATTCGGAGTTCTCTGATCAGGACAGCGATCACGATCCCAGCGTTGCCCGTTTCAATCTGGCGTCGGCAGTTAGCACACTGGCGCTCATTGCGCCCACGTACAACTGCCAGACCGGGGCCATTACGTTCCGGACCAGTGGGGGCGACGGCACGCCCATCGAGTTTTTCGGACTGGGGATTACCCCGACCTGGACAACGAACCCGGACGGCACTATCGATGCCGAGAAACGCTCGGACCCCAACAGCGGCACAACTATTCTGCTCCGGGCTCGTCAGAGCGGTGTAGAAGTTACGTACGAGTTCGATTTTGGTGCTTTCTGCCGTACGCAGGGTGGTAATTTGCCGCCAACGGTCAACGTAACGCTGCCAGCCCAGACCGGCAGCGTAGGTCAGTTTTTCAGCTACAAGCTGCCCGACGGCACCTTCTCCGATCCGGAAAGCCAGGCCATCACGATTAGCATTACAGGGTTGCCAGCCGGCCTGAACCAGACCCCACCCGACCTGCGGCTCATTTCTGGTACGCCTACGCAGGCAGGTAATTTTACGGCTACAGTAACCGCTACCGACGCGCAGAACGCCAGCACCAGCACTACGCTGACGTTTACTATTCAGCCGGGTGGGGGTAACCCTCCGCCAAACAACGGCAATGTGGCGGTTGGGCAACCCATTCCGAATCAGGCCAGCTTAGTCAACCAGTTCTTCAACTTCACTATTCCGGTCAATGCCTTTACCGGAACGGTAGCCTCGGTCGATGTGAGTGACCTGCCTCGTGGCCTGATGTACAACAGCGGCACGCGTACCATCAGCGGCACGGTGAATCAGCCCGATCAGCGGTATATCAACGTGACGGCCTCGGATGGGCAAGGCAACAGCGTCCGCAGCGGCTTCCTGCTGACGTTCTCGACAGGTTCGCAGGGTAGTCTGGCCGTAGCACAGTCGATTCCGAACCAAACCGGTACGGTGGGGCAATTCTTCAGCTTCGCTATTCCAGCTGGTACTTTCTCCGGGCCGGTAACCTCGGTTGATGTGAGCGACCTGCCGCGTGGCCTGTTCTACTACAGCAATACGCGTCTTTTCGACGGTACGGTGAGCAGCCCCGACCAGCGGTATATTACGGTAACGGCTTTTGATGGACAGGGTGATCAGGTGCAAACCACGTTCCTCCTTACCTTTAGCAACCCAGGCCCGGCCAGCCCACCAAATACGAGTGGCAACCTGGCGGTGGCGCAGTCGATTCCGAACCAAACCGGCACGGTGGGCCAATTCTTTAGCTTCGCCATTCCGGCCGCTACGTTCTCGGGCCCAGTAACCTCGGTGGATGTGAGCGATCTGCCACGCGGGCTGATGTATACCAGCAACACCCGCACCATCAGCGGTACGGTAAGCCAGCCCGATCAGCGGCTGATGACCGTTATTGCGCTCGACGGATTGGGTAACGCCGTTCGGACGACGTTCACCCTGGCGTTCACCAGCCCAGGGGGGCGTCTGGGGGCTTCGGCCGAACCCGGCTCCGCGCTACAGGCGACGCTGCTCCCCAACCCCGTTGGCGAGGAGTTTGGAGTACGGATTACGGGTGCCCAGGGCCAGACAGTACAACTGCTGCTGACCGACCTGAGCGGCAGCGCCATTCTGAACACGTTGGTCGATGTCACCACGACCGAGCATGAGGAGCGGCTACGGCTGGGCCATTGGGCTCCGGGTCTGTACCTGCTGCGGCTGCGGGCCAATCAGCAAACCGTTACGCTGAAGGTGATTAAGCGATAACTGACGGACTAAAAAAGAAGGCGGGCGGTAAAGAAAATTTTCTTTACCGCCCGCCTTCTTTTTTAGTCAGAACAGAACTAGCTCGTAACCATATCCTGCTTGGTCGAGTCCCAGGTAACGCGTTTGCCGGTATGCAGGGCCGTAGTAGCCATAATGTTGGCCACCGAGTGGTTGAAACCAGCCCGGGCGGGCGCATTGGGCTCTTTCCGCGAGCGAACACACTCCATCCAGTTGAGCATGTGTAATGAGGTCATTGGGTCAGCGCCGGTGTTGGCACCCGTTTCCATACGGGCTGCGTTGGCCAGTGTCATCTCCGGCAGCAGGTTAGCCTGCATGTCCATCTCTTTGGCGAAATTCGCTTTCAAGCCACCTTCGGGAGTGATCTTGTTGGTATCGAGATTAATCATGCCGCCGTTCGAGTAGTAATACTCTTTGGTACCACCCGCTTCGTTGTGCATCCGCGACGAGTACAGAACCTGAAAGCCTTTGGTTTTGTCATTGTCGGGGCCGTAATCGAAAACGGCGGTGAACGTATCGGCATTGACGCGGCCATCTTTCCAGACGTAAACGCCCCCGTTGGCCACCACCGAGCGAGGATGCTCCAGCCCGCTGAACCAGTGAACGGTATCAATCTGGTGCGACATCCATTGACCCGGAATGCCCGACGAGTACGGGTAAAACAAGCGGTATTCGAGATATTTGCGCGGGTCCCAGTCTACTTTGGGGCGGTTGAGCAGGAAGCGGGTCCAGTCGGTATCTTCTTTCCGGATTTCGGAAACCAGTTTGGCCCGGCGCCACCGGCCGGGTTGGTTAACATTCCAGGTCATTTCGACCATACTAATGTCGCCGAATTTACCGGAGCGTATAAATTCATTGGCCGCGTGGTAGTTGGGGGCCGACCGGCGCTGCGATCCTACCTGGACAATTTTTTTACTTTTGTCGACGGCTTTTACGGCTTTGCGGGCGTCGTCCAGCGATTCGGCAAAGGGCTTTTCTACGTAGGCATCGCGGCCCGACTCAACGGCGTCGACCAGGTGCAGGGCATGTTGAAAATCAGCGGTGCTGATGATAACGGCGTCAACATCTTTCCGGTCGAGGAGTTCGTCGTTGTTGCGGGCTTTAAAAAAATTGTCGGCAGCCCAGCTTTTTCCTTTCAGGAATGATTCGGCTTCGTCACGACGACGGCTCCAAATATCAGATACACCCACGAAGGCAAAGTTGGTATCTTTCATGTGGCTGGCAAATGCTGGGGCGAGCGATTGCCGGAACCGATCTGAGAAGCCAATGATACCAACCCGCACCCGGTCGTTGGAGCCCAGAATGCGGGCGTAACTGCTGGCCGAGAAGCTGGCCGTCGGTAGCGCCAGGCCCAGGCCGGCTACAGCCGTTTTTTTAATGAAATCGCGACGATTTTCCATAGTGACGTAGTATCTCTGTTTTATAAAATACGATGTATGCCTTTACTCCCTCATCAGCCTGTTACTCGCCTGACGTTATTCAGACAAAGTCATGACTGGCAGGTACTTTACTTGGCTGATACTCAGAATTAGGATGACGGGCTGGTTGCCTGTTCGGGTCTGTGGCTCGGTCTTATAGGGTTTTTATCTTGATGTTGCGGTACGATACCTGATCGCCATGATCCTGAAGCAGGATGTGGCCTTTGCTGGCCTCGCCAAACCGGCCGTTGGCGTTATACTCGGGGGCTTTGTATTTACTCATCGCAACCAGTTCCCGGAATTTCTCGCTGCCCCGTTCGTATTCGACCACTTTTTTGCCGTTCAGCCAGTGTTCAACGTGCTGCCCTTTTGACACAACCCGGCCCGTGTTCCATTCGCCAATGGGGTTGGCTTTCTTTCCGGTGGCTGTAATCAGGTCGTAGAGCGAACCGATCGTTCGGTTACCATCGCGGCCCATCTTGGCGTCGGGGTGTTTGTCGTCATCAAGAACCTGGAACTCCAGACCAAAGGCCGACCCTTTGGGTTTCGGCTGCTGCTCAACCACGAAGTATTTGAGGCCGCTGTTAGCCCCTTCGGTGAGTTTAAAATCGAACGTCAAATCGAAATCGCCGTACTCGCCGGTTGTAACAATGTCGCCAAAACTCTGCGACTCTGACCCGTCTGATTTCTGAATACTCAGCATCCCATCCTGTACGGACCAGCCTTTATCCGGAAACTTGTCTTTGTAGGCTCCGCGCCAGCCGTTTGTCGTTTTACCGTCGAAAAGTAGCTTCCAGCCTTCTTTCCGTTCTTTATCGGTTAGGGTATTGGGGCTTTGGGGTTTTTCGGCAGCTATCAGACTCAGCGACAGAATGCCGGCTACAAGAAGGTGTTTCATACGTGTTCAGATTTACGCCCGGGGGCCAGAGGTAAACTCCGGTGCACTGGCTTACAGGTTGTGTTTAAGCGTTTTGGTAATGTAATCTTTATTGATCTGGGCACACTGGGCTGCCGATTTGTCTTTTTCAGGAACGCCATCCAGTTCAATGATGCCCCAGCCTTTGAAGTTAATCTCGTCAAGGGCACTAAATACGGCGGGTACGTTGACATTGCCCCGGCCCAGCTCAACGAACTTGTAGGCTTTAGGATTGTCGGGTTTGTCTGGCAGAGGTGACATAGTGTCTTTCAGGTGCAGCGCATATAGCAGATCCTTATACTGCTTCACGGCCTGTTCGGGTTGTCCACCGCCCTGTTTGTAGTGGGCAATGTCGAGCAGTAGCTTACAGTATTTCGGGTTCATGGCCTGTACAATGACATCTACTTCTTCGGGCGTTTCGCCGAGCTGGTTCATGTGGTTGTGGTAGGCCGCCTGAACGCCCATATCGGCAGTTTGTTTGCCGATCTCGTTCATGACGGCCGCCAGCCGTTTCAGTTCGTCGGTGGTTGGAAGCCGGTCTTTGGGCCGAACGCTGTTGGTGAGCTGAATGGCCGACCCGCCCAGGGCTTTCACGAAGCTGGCGTGAGCCACGTGCATATCGATGGTACTCTGTTCTTTGGCGGGATCGATCTCTACGTTACCGCTCGAGAACATGGCCAGCTTCAGTTTATGCTGATCCAGTAACGCTTTCAGTTCTGACGGTTTGGCTTTGTAGGGGCCAAAGGTATTCGCTCGCAACTGAACACCCCGGTAGCCAAGGGCGGCCAGATCGGCAATGGCCTGGGCATCGTTGCCGCCCCAGGTGATGGCTGAATAAGCGATCTGCAAACCAGACTTTTTTGCTGACTGAGCCAGCAAAAAATCGGCTCCGGCTGTGAGAGCCAGAGCCGAAATACCAGTGGTTTTCAGAAACTGTCGTCTATTTACAGTTTCATTCATAGTGATAAGGGTTAGGAATAATCAGTATAAGCTGAACCGAATACTGATGGTTAAACAGAGCATGCTATACGCCCATGTATCTGTGTAAGACGCCAATGCCGTTTTTCTACTTATTCCGACAGGGGCAGAAACAAAAAGCACCGGAACGAGCGGGTTCCGGTGCTCTTGCTCAGTATGGCCCAACGAGACTAGTAGCCTGGGTTTTGTGGGAAGGCGGTAGCTCCGTTGGTGGTGCGGTCGATCTGATCCTGCGGAATGGGCCGCAGCACGTGGAAATCCTTGATGTTCGGACCGCCATCGGGGTTGTAGGCTTTGACGCGCTCAATCAGTTTACCCGTCCGTTTCAGATCGAACCAGCGGAACATTTCGCCGGCCAGCTCGCGGTCACGCTCATCGAGGATGAAATCGATACTCAGCTGAGCGGGGGTAATTTCCATCTGAGTCTGCCGACCCGGCCAGGCCGCCCGCCGACGGACTACGTTGATGGCTTCGGCTGCTTCGGTGAGCTTGCCGAGTCTGAACTGCGCTTCGCCCAGAATCAGGTAGGTTTCGGCCAGTCGGAACATCAGGAAGTCGCGGCTACCGGCTTCGTACGTCCGGTCGGGGCGGAGGGGATCCAGGAACTTCTGCAGGGTTGGGAACAGGTTGGGGCGGTAGTTGCTCGGCACCAGCACCTGGTATTTGCGCTTGGCCCGATCCGCTTTGGACATCTCGAAACCCGGAATGAAAATCGTTGTATCGCCGGTAGCAAACGTGAGCGACGTTTTTGAATCGTCGAACATGTTGGTATAGGTGCCAGGGCGGTTGCTGAGCCAGGTATCCTTAAACGTCTTTTTGTAACGCGAATCGTTGACCCGGTTTGCCTGGGCAAAAACCGTTTCGAGCATATACGTCGTTGGGCGATAGCGTTTGAAAGGACGGCCACCCAGTACATCGCGCTGCATACCCGCCTGCGTGTCGTATTCCATACCGAAATACAGGTGAGTTTGGTTACCGTTTACGGAAGCACCACCAGCTACACCAATGTTGGTTAAGGCGTCGGACGTGTATTGCGTAGCGAAAATAACTTCGCTGTTGATCTCACCGCCCCCCTGGGCAAATACGCTCGCGAAATCAGGCAGCAGCGCATAGCTGTAATTTTTGATGACGTTCGTGGCGTAGGTAGCTGCTTTGGCGTAGTCGTCGGCGGCAGCAGCTTCTGAAGTCGCTTTGGTCAGATAGACACGGGCCAGCAGATGTTCAGCCGCGCCTTTGGTAGCCCGGCCGTAGTCTGAAGTCGGCGTACCCAGATCCGGTATGGCTGATTCCAGATCGCTGGTGATTAAGGCATATACATCTTTGACCGAGGCCCGGTTGAACGCCTTAGTTGGCTCCAGATTGCCTTTTGTGATCAGCGCAACACCGCCGAAGGTCTGTACCAGCACGAAATAATGGTGAGCCCGCAGAAACTTCATCTCGGCGACCCGGCGCTTGACCAGGTTGGCATCCAGACCGGTGACCGTAGCGGCATTATCGATGACAATGTTCATCGTGTTGATGCCCACGTAGAAATTGTTCCAGAGGTCACGCAGGATGTCGACCCGCCCGTCAAACTGCGACAGGTACTGGTTCATGAACTTGTAACTCCCATCGGCCCCCATCGTATAGGTGTCGGTACCGAATACGGTCAGGTTCATGCCAATCTCGCGGCCATAGAAATCGCGCAGAGTTGAATAAGCTGCGCGGCCTGCGGCTTCGAACCCGGCTGCGCTGTTGATGTACTGAGCGCCTACCTGCGAAACAGGTACCTCTTCCAGTACGTCTTTGCAGGAGGTTGTGCTAAAGAGTAAGCCCGCGGTTAAGGCACTTACCAATAAATATGACTTTTTCATGGATAGGTTGCAGTTAGAATTTGGCGTTGATTCCGAACGTGAATTGCTTGACGGCTGGCGTCTGGCTTTCGTTGACCGAATCGAATGACTCGTTATCAATGCCTTTGTATTTAGACCGGTATTCCGAGAAGATGAACGGCTGTTGAGCCGAAGCAAATACCCGCAGGCTACTCATCCGCAGCCGTTTGGTAACTGACTCGGGAATATTGTATCCAATGTTGATATTACGTACCTTCAGGAAGGTGCCGCTGAAGTACTGCAGCGTAGACTGGAATACCGGAGCCTCCTGCGCTTGGTTAGGACGAGGGAACTCGTTGGTTGGGTTGTTGGGCGTCCAGTAGTCGACATCGAGGTTGTTATACCGGCCAGCCAGCGAGTTGAACGACGTATGGAAGCCGCTGCGAATGGTGCTGCCCACCCGCGCAAACAGGAAGAACGACAGGTCGAAGCCTTTAAAGCTGAACCGGTTGGTCATACCCGCCGTAAACTCCGGTACCTGCGACCCGATAATGACCCGGTCGTCGGCGTTGATTTTGCCATCGGGTTTGCCCGTTAGCGTACCATCGGCGGCCCGGCCGTTGTTATCTTCTACTTTGATTTCACCCACTTTGCGACCGAAGCTGGCTGCGGCCGATTCTTCGCCGAGCTGCCAGATACCAATTTTCTTGTAGTCGAAGTAGGCTGTCAGAGGCTGACCAATGAAACGGGCGTTACCAATGTCGTCGACCTTACCGTTGAAAAGTTCAACAATGGATTCCCGGTTGCGGGCCCACTGGACGTCGGTTGTCCATCGGAAACCGCCGGCTGTGCTGACATTGACCGTCGAGAGGGTTACTTCTACCCCTTCGGTTCGGGTTTTACCCACGTTGCGGAGTACGCTTCCGTAGCCGCTGGTGAACGGAAGCTGGTCAGACAGCAGCAGATCGCGGGTGTTGGCCCGGTACACTTCAATCGTACCCGACACGCGACCCCGGTATAAGCTGAAGTCGAGACCGATGTTACCCGTGGTGGTCGTTTCCCATTTCAGATCCGGGTTGCCAATGCTGTTGGGACGGTAACCATAAGCGGGCGCACTGCCAAACGCATAGGTAGTACGGGTAAGCAGCGTCTGGGTCTGGTACGGGTTGATGGCCGTGTTGCCGGTTGAGCCGTAGCTAACCCGCAGTTTCAGCAGATCGACCCAGGTGCTGCTTTTCAGGAACGATTCGTTGCTGAGGTTCCAGCCAACCGCTGCCGAGGGGAAGAAGCCGTATTTGTTATTGACACCGAAACGGCTCGATCCGTCGGCGCGGGCGGTAAGCGTGAGCAGATATTTGTCGTTGTAGTCGTAGTTGATACGACCCATGTACGAGTTCAGCGTCCACTGGGTCAGGTTGGTACCGATCCCGTTAATGATGGTGGCCTGACCGAGGTTAAAGTACTGCTGGGTCTCGGCCGGAATACCCGTTACGCTCATCGTCCCTTCTTCCACGTCGTCGCGCTGCAGCGAGTGAAGCGCCGTGATATTCAGGTTATGTACATCGGCTAGCGTTTTCTGGTACGACAGGATGTTTTCAAGCGTATAGTTGAACTGGTAGTTATAGCCCGTAAAGCCAGTTGGGTCACCACCACGCCGGGCGTTTGTCTGGCTGCCGACAAAGCGGCCAACCCGCCGGTTGGTGAAATCAGGGCCGAAGTTGACCCGGTATTTCAGGCCATCGATGATGTTCCACTCGCCATACAGGCTGTTGAACATCCGGATTCGTTTGACCAGATCGATCTGCGCACCCGGAATAATTTCGGCAATCGGGTTCGTTCGAAGTCCGTCTGAGGTAGGCAGGAAGATCAGGTTGCCGTTGTCGTCATACGGTTTGCCGAGCGGATTTTCCTGGAGAGCTCCGCCGTAGGGGTTGAAGTTTTCGCCATTCTGCAGGCCATAAGCGCCTAGTGACGTAAGTCCCACCCTGATTTTCTTACTGATCTGGTGGTCAATGGCCAGACGGAAGTTATACCGGGTAAAGTCCTGATTGTAGATAATCCCTTTTTCGTTGAAATACCCGACCGACAGGCCAAACTGGGTTTTTTCGGAGCCACCCAGCACCGAAACGTTGTGACTCTGGATGCTTCCCTGACGCAGTAAATAAGATTGATAGTCAGTTGTCCGGTTTTTGGCGATGCCATCCAGCTCGATGGGCTCAAACAGAGCTGCATCGGTCGTATAGGCATTGACCGCCCGGCGCGACTCCCGTTTGTATTCGGCAAACTGGGGGCCATCCATTACGTCGATAGTTCCGAGCGAAGTGGATGTGCCATAGTAGCCGTCATAAGCTACAACCGTACCGCCTGGTTTGCCGCGTTTGGTCGTTACGATAACTACGCCGTTGGCGCCCCGCGATCCGTAGATGGCTGTAGCCGATGCGTCTTTCAGGACCTCCATACCCGCAATGTCGTTCGGGTTAACGTCGTCAATGTTCCCGGCCAGCGGAATCCCGTCCAGTACATAGAGGGGGTCGTTGCTGGCGTTGATGGAACGCCGTGCCCGAATCCGCACGGTTACGCCGGCCCCCGGCTTACTCCCGTTCTGAATAACGTCAACACCCGCTGCCCGGCCCTGCAGGGCTTGCCGCGCGTTGGTGATGGGTAATTCGGCGATTTCTTTTGCCGATACCGACGAGATAGCACCCGTTAGCTGGCTCTTTTTCTGCGTACCGTATCCTACAACAACTACTTCGTTCAGGGAGCGATCGTCGGTTTTCAAACTAAGATTGATAGTCGCCTGATTGCCAATCGTAACTTCCTGACTGATAAAGCCCACTGATGAAAAGACCAGTACGGTTCCGCCCGCGGGAACTCCAATGCGGTAGTTGCCTTCGGCATCGGTAGTGGTACCGCGGTTGGTTCCTTTCACGGCAACGTTGACCCCGGGTAAGGGGTTGTTGTCATCGGTCGACAGTACACGACCGGTAATGACACGCTCCTGAGCCGGGTCGACAAGAACAGAGCGATGAATAGGGGGGGCGCTGAAAGCAGGCTGACCCAACAACGTAAGTGCCGTTAGCATCGCAACAGGACGCCACGACAACCCAATAAATTGGGTAGTTGTTAACTTCATAAATGAACAGGTTTAGACAGGTTTAGGACAACAAATTATAAAACTCAGGGTAAGGCTTGAATCGACCCGCCTGCAACCTCAACAGAATCGCCGGGCTGCAGGCGAATAGATTGTTGTTGACTGATCAGCAGATTAACCTGGCCGGACCGGAGCGCCACTCGGGTGCCTTTGGGCCGTTGCCGTACGCGAAACGTGGTACCAACAGCCTCGATGGTCAGGTCGGCTGTATGTACCCGAAACAGTCTCGACGAACTGGTATCAGGTCTGTGAACAACCGCGAAGTCAGCTTCCCCCTGCAGCCAGACCGCCCTCGGCGATTCGTCGTTCCAGCAGCGGGCAAACCGAACTACGCTGTTCGGATGTAATGTAACCGTTGAGTTGTCGGGTAGCCGGACACGGCGTGTCTGGCCAGTATTTGTGCGTACTACCTGTACTGATTGCTCGGGGCCGTACTGCATCCACAGCGCCCAGCCTACGAGCAGGATTAGACCCAGCGTGGCAGCTACGGTCCGGAAAAAGTACCACCAGCCAACCACGGCCCGTACATCGGGTTGCAGCGGACGAACATCTTCCATCGTTTCGAGCGATTCGCGGATGCGCCCCCAAACCGTCGAAATCTCATCGGTCGTGAGTGAGGGAAGCATCGGACGACTACCGGTCTCTACCAGGATGCGCGCCGTATCAACCGTTTCTGCACAGGCGGGGTTGTTACGCAACCACTGCTCCCAGTACGCCACCACCTCTTCGTCGTCGGGGTGTTTTACCCACCGGACAAACAGGTCGTCGAGGGCAAACTCCTCGGCGCTGTAGGCAGCGTATGGTTTCTGATGCACGTTTTAGATGTTGACTTTTGTCTTAAAGGGTGAGCTTTGAGGAGTTCTACTTATGTCACCTGTCGTTGATCCATGGGGTTAGGCAGGTGCCTTCCAATTAAAACCACAAAATCAGGCTTGTATCTGTCTGGGATGGGGAAACTGCATCCTAAAATTTTCTACCGACAGCGTAAGTATCGGTTTTATTGCACTTAAATCTGGAAAAAAGGTACTATCAATAGTAACATCGGTCAAAGTAGCCAGTCTGGCTGAACCCGATGCCCTTGGTTTCGTCAGCAACAGACCACTGGTCGTGGGCTCAGAAGCTCGGGTGAGTGACGCCTGCACAACCCGAAAACCAGGCATAAAGGCCGTAGAAATCCGAAAACGGGGTCCCCACGTTTTTGCCTGAACTGACAGAAACGGCTGCCCTTTGTGACTGACCGAGATCTGCTGATGGCCATTGGCCTGTTCTGAAAAAGCGAAGTCGGCCCGCTCTTTCGGAATGCCCCAGTTAAGCCGGCCATTCACTACGCTCTCCTCGGTTGACACATAAATTTTGGTGATGGAAAAGCTGGTCGTATGCCCTAAGCGAAACAGACCCGGTATGAAGAGCAGCTCGGCATACGGACCAACGTTAGAGGTTTGATAGTTGACCAGCATGACTGTACCTAGCCAGCCCCGATAGGCGACTTGCTGGTAGGGTCGAAGAAACCCATGTCGGCGAACAAAGGCTTCCGGAAAATGGGCAACCAGAATCAGACCGTGACCGGTAAGTGTCCAGGGGGGAGGGGCGTTCATCTGATGTTGGGGCGTTAGCAAAAGGAACAGACGGGCGTTTCTGAACAGGCAACATCCAGGCCAGCGGGCTAGTTTCTATTAACCGGCTTGTAACCATTGCTCGTCGGCTGAGTTATGTCCACACTGAACGTTATGAAAGATAAAGTAATCTTATACCAGCTTGGTTTACTGGTCTGTCTCTGGCTTATTACCAGCCTGGCCGGTTTGGCGCAGACCAACGTTACCGTCCGAAAACCAACCGATCTGAAACGGACTAACCAGCCTGATACAGTGTCCGCGCAGTCGATAAAGCCGATGTCACTTACCTTTACGGCCTCAACCGACCAGCGTTTTTTCTTCTTCAGTGACACGCGAAACGAAAATGGACGACGCACACCGGTGAGCGTATACGGGATTCGGGCTGGCTTCCTGTTTCCGCCCCGCGATGCTCGCCCTGAGCTGTCGGGAGGGCGCTCGGCCAGCTTCAAAGCCGGACTTGGGTTTTATTTCGTGAACCAGGATATTAACCGGCCCGGACTGCTACCCAATACATCTGAATCGGTTACCCGGCATCTGCGCATCGCTACAGCTTACTACGAACGGTATCTCTACCGCAAAAAAGCGCTGGAGATAAGTTTGCCGCTCGAGTTAGGCTATGGCCATTCGCGTTACGAACGCCACGGGGGCACCGAAGAAGAAGTGGCGCGGGGTATCTTTATTCCATTGGGCGTAGGAGTTCTGACGGCCTACCAGTTTCCGCGAATCAGATGGTTTCGCCCGCTACATTGGTTCGGCTTCAACGTATTAGGTGGGTATCGATTTATTCTGAAGAAAGACGTGCCGGCGAGTCAGATCAACTATACCGGCTTCTACATTTCGGTGGGCCCTTCTTTCTTTCTGGAAAACCTGACCGCCGATCTAAAATACTGGCGGAAGAAACGAAAACAGAAAAAACAATTGTAGCCCATTTGGGCTCCTGCCCCATACATCCCCACCAACCGCCCGGCCGGTTACGAACGGCTTGGCTAGTTTTGTAGGCTAGTTGCAAACCGGTATGACGAGGTTATGAAGACGGGAGGGATAAACAGTAAGGACTGTCATTGATAATCAGTGTAGTGTGTCCGGGATGGCGAGTCACACTGCCGTTACCTATAGCTGTGTAAAGCGTGGGGATAACGTAGTTAGCTGACTTTTTTTTGTTAAATTATTTTCGTGTAAAATTACATTTCACCAGATGTAAGCACGAAGATGAACACAGGGAGCACAGAAAGGCAGGGAGCCGAAACATTGATCGAGTCGTTCTATCGCTGGGAACAACAGCAACCCGGGAAAGTGTACCTGCGCCAACCCGTGGGTGATGCCTATATCGATTTTACCTGGGCCGAAGTTGGTCAGCAGGCTCGTCGACTGGTAACTTATATCCACTCACTGGGGCTACCGCCCCGGAGTAATATCGGCCTGATTTCGAAAAACTGCGCACACTGGCTCATTGCCGATATTGCCATCTTGCTGAGTGGTCATGTGTCGGTGCCTTTCTATCCAACGCTTACAGCTGAACAGCTCAAACAGGTACTTGAGCATAGTGGGTGCCAGGTGCTGTTTGTGGGTAAAATAGATAATTGGGAGGCTATCAAACCAGGCGTTCCGCCGACTGTACACGGCATTGCTTTTCCAGATTACCGCCCCAACAGCTCTGCGCCGGACCCCGATTTTGCACAATGGGATCAGATACTGGCAACGAACCAACCGTACCCTGGCCATCCCGTACCTGCCGACAGCGATTTGTTCACGATCATTTATACATCCGGCACGACGGGCAATCCGAAAGGGGTTATGGTCGATTATGGAGCGGTACGTCAGGCTATTGGGCATACGCGCTACCGCATGTGTCATGACTTGCCCGAGACTCGTTTCTTTTCTTACCTACCCCTGTGCCACGTGGCCGAACGGAACATTGTTGAAGCAACCAGTCTGGCAACGGGAGGTACTGTTTACTTTACCGAATCGCTCGATTCGTTCGCCCGCAATCTGGCGGCTGCGCGCCCTACCCATTTCCTGGCCGTGCCGCGTATCTGGACGAAACTACAGCAGGGCGTTTTAGCAAAGCTACCACAGCACAAACTCGATACCTTGCTCAAAATTCCCTTCCTGTCGGGCATCGTCAAGCGAAAAATACGCCAGGGATTGGGCCTTAACGAGGCTAAACTAATCATCACGGGCGCGGCTCCCATGCCAATTTCCCTGATACGCTGGTTCCGGAAGCTGGATATTCATATCCAGGAAGCCTACGGTATGACTGAGAACCTGGGCGCTGTGTCGATCATGCCCGTCAGTCGCGTCAAAGACGGTACCGTTGGCCAACTGTACGAGGGAGTCGATGTCCGGATCGATTCCAGAACGGGCGAGGTGTTAACCCGCTGTGGCTGGCTGATGCGGGGCTACTACCGCGAACCGGTCCTGACCGAAGCGGTTCTGAAGAATGGGTGGCTGGCTACCGGCGATGTGGGCGAGGTCGACGATGATGGCTATCTGCGCATTACAGGGCGGGTTAAGGAAATGTATAAAAGTCCGAAGGGTGAATACATTGCTCCGGCCCAGATCGAGTTTGGTTTTGCCGATAACACCTACATCGAGCAGATCTGTGTGGGCGGTCAGCACCTGCCACAGCCCATTGCGCTGGTGGTGCTATCAGAAACCGGTCGTCAGGCGGGTCGTCAGGTGGTCGAACCCAGTCTTCAGCAAACCCTGTCGCAGCTCAACCCGCGCCTGCATGCGTACGAACACGTTCGAAAAGTGGTGGTGGTGAAAGACCCGTGGACTATCGAAAACAACCGCATGACGCCCACCATGAAAATTAAACGAAACGTGATCGAGTCTTACTACGAACCCCATATGGAGCCCTGGTTCAGCCGAACCGAAACCGTGATCTGGGAAGACTAGTTTTTAAAATAAGTTGTAATGTCTTGTAAATCAGCAATTTTCTAGTGTAGGTTCTGCCTGAATTTCGCACGATTCGGGTAGCTGATTTGTTCTCTATATAACCAACCAGATAGCCTTATGTATTGTGTGAAATGTGGTACTACAATCCCGGAGGCTCGTCTGAAAGCGCTACCTACCGCCCGAACCTGCGTACCCTGTTCGTCGGTGCAGCGGGTGGCCGGTTTTCCGCTGATTACCGGCAAAACCGAATACGCTGCCCTCCAGCTTGTCTCGCAACAGGAAGCAGCCCATCTGCATAAGATGCAGGCCCGGCGGGGTACGGGTGCGTCACTCACTATGACCCGCGAGAAGCGTAACTAACTGCTTTTTGCCGATTACTATAAGTAAGCAAGCCACTTTCTACGGATTGTGGCTTTTTTTGTGCAATTACGGTATGTTTGCCAATCAACGTTTTCGCAACCGAAACTCTGCAGCCTGTCTTCTTTTTACTTTATGCGCCACATCGTTATTCTTGGTAACGGTATATCAGGCATTACGGCCGCCCGTGAATTGCGAAAACATACTGATGACCAGATTACAGTAGTGTCCGACGAAACGCCACACTTCTTTTCCCGTACGGCACTGATGTATGTGTACATGGGGCATCTGGAGTTTCAGCATACTAAACCCTACGAAGACTGGTTCTGGACCAAAAATCGGATCGATCTGCTTCAGGTCAGGGTAGACACCATCGATTTCAGCAACAAACTGATTCAGTACGCCGGCGGTCAGACGCTCACCTATGATGTCCTGATTCTGGCCGTTGGGTCGCAACCCAATTTTTTCGACTGGCCTGGTCAGCAGTTGCAGGGCGTACAGGGGCTGTATGGAAAACCTGATCTTGACCGGATGGAAGCCTCTACTGCGGGCATTCGGCAGGCGGTAGTGGTAGGCGGTGGACTGATTGGCATTGAACTGTGCGAAATGCTGCTGTCGCGCGGGATTCGGGTTACGTTTCTGGTTCGTGAAAAGACGTTCTGGAGCAGCGTTCTGCCCCCCGAAGAGTCGGCGATGGTAACCCGCCACATCCGCGGCCATCATGTCGACCTGCGGATCGATACCGAAATGGCTGAACTTCGCGACAATGGAGCGGGCCGGGTCGACGCCGTCATCACGAAAACGGGCGAAACAATACCCGCCGAGTTTGTTGGCGTTGCCGTGGGTGTCAGTCCGAACATTGGCTTTCTGAAAGACACACCCCTCGACACCGACCGAGGTATCCTGGTAAACGAATACCTGGAAACGAACCTGCCCGATGTCTATGCTATCGGCGATTGTGTGCAGCACCGGAATCCTCCAGCGGGCCGGAAACCGCTGGAACAAATCTGGTATACAGGGCGAATTATGGGCGAGACGGTGGCCAAAACCCTGCTGGGAACGCGCACCCGCTACCAGCCAGGCGTCTTTTTTAACTCGGCCAAATTCTTCGATATCGAGTATCAGACCTACGGGAATGTGGCTAATTACCTACCCGACGACGGCCCCGAAGAGTCGTTCTATTGGCAGCATGCTACAGAGAATATAGCCATCCGAATTAACTACCGGGTCAGCGATCAGGCCGTAACGGGCATGAACGTGTTGGGCATACGGCAGCGGCAGGATGTCTGGCAACAATGGATTCGGGAGGGGAAGTCAATCAGGCATGTCATTGAGCACCTGCCCCAGGCAAACTTCGATCCTGAATTTTTCCGACAGTTTGAGGTTGACATCATTACCCGTTACAACTCCGAAAATCGTGATAAACCGGTTGTATTGCTGAAAGGCCGCAAAGGCTTGTTCAACCTGTTCGGGAATCGACGATAGTATTTCCCTTCCTCAATCAAACACATTCAGACCATGAAAACTGCTTTTCTGATCGGCTGGCTCACTATGCTCAGTTATTGGGCAACGGCCCAGGTCCTTGTCGACGGGGTTAATATTAACCAAGAAGAGATTACCTACTGCCAGCTGCTCACAGGCTCTGCCCGGCCAACGGTTTCAACGTATGCCTATATCGACTACGGGCAACCGTCTCCTTTTGCCCGAAGACAGGTAATCAGCGGTGCCGACAAGCAGCAGATCCGGTTCGGCTCGTCGATGGACGCGCTCAATTTCATGGTTCGTAATGGCTGGGAGCTGGTATCGTCGCACATAACATCGGATAAGGACGGGGCTGCTGACCGATTCATTTATCTCTTCCGAAAGCGCACCGGCGGGTCAGTAAAATAAAACCGGGAGGGTCTTTATCAGCGCACGATATCTTCGCTACTATGACCACTCGCCGACACTTTCTCCGAACAAGCTTAACCGCTACCGCAGCAGCGCCCGCGCTGTCGTTGCCAGCCCTCGCGTCAACTGCTGCCACTCCTATTGTTGCTCCCTCTGACCGGCTCCGCATCGGAGCGATCGGCATAAACGGCATGGGCTGGTCCGATGTGCAGGCGCATCTGAAAGTGCCGGGCGTTGAGGTCGTAGCCCTCTGTGATGTAGACCAGAACGTACTGACAAAACGGGCCGCAGAGCTGGAGAAACAGACTGGTAAAAAAGCGCAGACGTACGGCGATTACCGAAAACTGCTCGAAAACAAAGATATCGATGCCGTAATTATAGGTACGCCCGACCACTGGCATTGTCTGATGATGACCGATGCCTGTGAGGCCGGTAAAGATGTGTACGTCGAAAAGCCACTGGCCAATACCATCGAGGAGTGTAACCGAATGATGGCTGCTGCCAGGCGGACTAACAAAATTGTGCAGGTTGGCCAGTGGCAGCGTAGTAGTCCTCACTTTTACAATGCCATCGATTACGTGCATTCCGGGAAGCTGGGTAAGCTGCGGATCGTAAAAGTGTGGTCGTACATCGGCTGGAAAAGCGAGGTGCCCACGCAGCCCGATGGTCCCGTACCGCCCGGTGTTGACTACGCCATGTGGCTGGGCCCGGCCCCCAGGCGTCCTTTCAACATAAACCGGTTTCATTTCAACTTTCGCTGGTACTGGGATTATGCGGGTGGGCTGATGACCGACTGGGGCGTTCACCTGATCGATATTGCTTTATGGGGAATGAAGCAAACTGCCCCCAAGTCAATTATGTCGCTGGGGGGTAAATATGGGTACCCCGCCGATGCGCGCGAAACACCGGATACCCAGCAGGCGATCTACGACTTCGGGGATGTAACAATGAGCTGGGAGCATACCATCGGCATCAACGGAGCCAACTATAACCGGCCACACGGCATAGCGTTCATCGGGGAAAATGGCACGCTGGTTGTTGACCGGGGCGGTTGGGAGCTCTATCCCGAAACCGTAACTGATAAAGGGATTGTCAGGTACAAACTGGAACATCTTCCTAAACAAAGCCCACAGGGGAACGGCCTTGATAATCACGCGGTCAATTTTGTCGACTGCATCAAGTCCCGGAAACAGCCGACCTGCAATACCGACGTGGCGCAGGGAGCCGCGTTGAACTCGCACCTGGGCAATATTGCCTTCCGGACCGGTCGGCGCCTTTTCTGGAATATGGAGAAAGGAGAATTCAGTAACGACCCGCAGGCCAATGCACTGCTGAAAGCGAACTACCAGAACGGCTGGAAGCTGCCAGCCTGATACCAGGCTGGCAAACCTGGTTTCTAGTCCGCGGCCACGCTGGCTACGGCTTCCCAGCGGATCGTGACGGCCTGCTCTATATCCGGATGCAGACTGATGGCCACGGGGCAGGTATGCGCTATCTTCTCCAGACGGGCGCACGTGTCGGCGTCGGGCATCGGGTCAGCGCGCAGAACCAGATCAACGTCTATCCGGGCAATGCGCCGGGGTGGCTGACTGCTCATAATCTTTGTCACATCGAGTGAGCTACCGGCCAGTTCTATGCCATCACGCCGGGCAAAGATGGCCATGGTGGTAATAATACAGGTGCCGAGCGCGTTGGCTACGAGGTCAGTAGGGGAGAAGGCTTCGCCCCGGCCCTGGTTATCGGTGGGAGCGTCGGTGTTGATGTGTGTGCCTGACTGAATATGGGTGCAATCCGTGCGCAGGTCACCTACGTAAGCTATGTGAATGGTTGCCATAGAAAAAGGGAGAATGTACAAAGACTGAGGAGGTTACCGCCGGGCGGTCTTTTGCTCGCTGTGGGTGTTTTCCTCAAACATATAAATTATGGATTGGTTACCCTAATAGCGTACCCGATTTTGTGGAGACAGGCAAATTGATTAGCTTTAATTCAGGAATTTACGACAATGCGAACGATATACATTTTATTTAGCCTCGTACTAAGCGGCCTATCTGTGCTGGGACAAAACGTCCGGCCATCTGCCGCTGAAACGGAACAGGAAAACTACAATACCATTACTACGTTTGGCATCACGACCAATACCAATTCCGGTATTGTGGGTGGCTTCTCGTTTCGCCAGTCGAGACTCGCTTCGGGTGAGCTGCTCGGTATGCGTCAATACCATTACATCAGCTTGGAAGTGGTCAATGTAAAGCATCCCAAGGAGATACAGTCGTCGATCAATTCGGTTGGGTCGCGCTATATCAGCGGTAAAGAGAACTACCTGTTTGTTGTGAGGCCACAGTACGGTCGGGAGGTGAAGTTATTCCAACGGGACGACGATGAAGGCATCGCGGTAAGTGGTATCCTGGCAGCAGGTCCTTCGCTCGGGATTATAAAACCGTACTATCTTGAAGTCTCCTTCGGTAATACGACCCGGTCGGTGCCAGCCTCTGAGGTGAATGGTTTCGCGACCGCGACCGGCGAAACGGTAACCGGAGCCGGTAGTTTTTTCCAGGGATTTGGTCAGTCCAAGCTAACTGTGGGAGTGAACGTTAAAGCCGCTCTCAGTTTTGAATTGAGTGCCTTCCGAAGCAACACAACCGGCGTCGAGATCGGTTTTCTGGCCGAAGCATTTCCCCAGCGGATTGTAATCATCCCCAATCAGACACAGGGCGGAGACCGAAGCATAGGGAACCGCAGCTTCTTTACCTCGGGCTACCTAACCTTGTTTTTTGGCAGTAAGAAGTAAGCCAGACGCGCAGAAAGGCGCCGGCGGAAGAGACGATTCGGGAGTCGGCTATCGCTTTCCCGGCCCTTCTCGTCCGTCGGCGCCTTTCTGGCTTTTTTATGAACTTTACGCCGGAAAAACGAATTTTGTTGGAAAGGATTGAGGTGCCATGATCGAACTACCCGTAATACCCTCCGAACAGCAACGGAAGAAACGTCCAGACTGGTTGCGCGTTAAGCTGCCGATCGGTCCGGAATATGCCAAAGTCCGTAAGCTCGTCGACGAACATAAGCTACACACGATTTGCGAAAGTGGTAACTGCCCTAATATGGGTGAGTGCTGGGGTGCCGGCACGGCCACGTTCATGATACTGGGTAACGTCTGCACCCGCAGCTGCACGTTTTGTGCCGTGGCTACCGGGCGCCCCAACGAGTATGATACGGACGAGCCCCGTCGCGTGGCCGAAGCGATCGTGCTGATGAAGGTGAAACATGCGGTGATTACATCCGTTAACCGGGACGAACTGAAAGACCGGGGCGCTGAGATCTGGTACCAGACCGTTCGCCTGATCAAAGAAGCGTCGCCGTCAACAACGATCGAAACGCTGATTCCGGATACCAAAGGCAACTGGGAAGCGTTGACCCGCATGATTTCTGCCGGTCAGGAAGTCGTTTCGCACAACATGGAAACGGTTGAGCGGCTGTATCGGCGTGTACGGCCCCAGGCCCGCTACGAGCGTAGCCTGGAACAGATACGGCGCACGAAAGAGTATGGGCAGCGTACCAAATCCGGGATTATGCTGGGCCTGGGCGAAACCCACGACGAGGTCTTTAAGGCCATGGACGATCTGGCAGCAAACGGACTGGATGTGCTGACCCTTGGCCAGTACCTGCAACCAACTAAAATGCACCACGAAGTCATCGAGTGGATCCACCCCGAAACCTTTGCCATGTACAAGGAAGAAGGGTTAAGCCGGGGGCTGAAATACGTTGAATCAGGGCCGTTGGTCCGGTCGAGCTACCATGCCGAAAAACATGTGAATGTATAATTGAGTAGTAGTGATAGGAAGCTGTCGGGCGGTAGCCTCTGAAGGCCCGTATTGTTAGCAGCAGCCCACTTCCTGCTTGTTCTACTAACTGCCTACTAACGAAAGTCCGGGCTATGCGTCCGGGCTTTTTATTTGCTGCATGAAAAAATACGACTTCATCATCGCCGGAGGAGGTATGGCAGGATTGAGCCTGGCCTACTACCTGACACAATCTCCGCTGGGAAACCATTCTATTCTGATTCTTGATCGCGAACAGAAAGATCGTAATGATCGAACGTGGTGCTTTTGGGAGCGTGGGGCCGGCCCGTTTGAGTCGATTCTGTTTAGAACGTGGCAAACCGTACATTTTCATGGCACAACCTATACCGGCCCTTTAGAATTGGGCGAATACCGGTACAAGATGTTGCGGGGCATCGATTTCTACAGCTTTGTACAGGCCGAATTGGCCAAATACCCCAATGTAGAGCGGCAGCAGGCAACCATCAACCGGATTAAGGACACTCCCCAGGGTGGGTTTGTTATTGCCAATGATGAGCCCTACATAGCTGATTATGTTTTCGACAGCACCTACTCCCTGAACCTGGATCAGCCCGACAATCATAACCTGCTCCAACATTTTAAAGGATGGGTAATCCAGGCTGAAAACCCCTGTTTCAATCCGTCGCTTCCCGAAATAATGGACTTCCGGGTCGAGCAGCATGGCGATTGCCGGTTTATGTATGTACTGCCCTTCGACGAAAAAACGGCGCTGGTCGAGTTTACTCTGTTCAACGATAAGCTGCTGACAATGGAGGAGTACGAAACCGATCTGCGTCAGTACATCGATCGGTTCGTCGACACTGGCACTTACGAAATTCGGGAAACGGAATACGGCATAATTCCGATGTCGGACGTAGCTACCCAGGAAAACCCCTCGGAGCATATTGTTCGGATCGGCACCTCGGGCGGGTATACCAAAGCGTCGACCGGCTATACATTTCAGCGTACCCAGCGTTACCTGCACGACATTGTCCAGAACCTGGTCGAGACGGGCAAACCCACCCGCCGACCCCCCTGGTTTCAGAAACGCTTCAAACTGTACGATAGCGTTTTCCTGAATGTGCTGGAAAAACATCGGCACCCCGCCGACGATGTGTTTACCCGCGTCTACGTCGAAAATCCCCGTCGGGTTTTTACGTTTCTGGATGAAGATACCCGACTCACCGATGAACTGCGGCTATTTACCACCATGCCGTGGTGGCCGTTTACAGCTGCCTTCTTCGACGTGATTCGTCGGAAAATGTTTGGTTAATCTGCAGGGGATCAGTGTTACTGGTTTTTACGACGCTGGCGTGTGTATTCCTGTGCTGGCCAGGTTTTATAGCCTGAACGCTTCGGGAAAAATAAGTAGCTACCCGATCCGGACGTGTGGCTGACAGCTGACAGCAGGTTGCGTAAGAGCCCGGTAGATAAACGGTAACTAAGAATACCGATGTTCCTGGCCGGGTTATCGTTTGTCACCTGTCTATAAAGGTGTAGCTTTGTGGTTTCAAACCAAGTTTCTCAGAGCTGCAATGCCTTATCTTTTTACGTCCGAATCTGTTTCTGAAGGACACCCCGACAAGGTCGCTGACCAAATCTCCGATGCACTGATCGATAACTTTCTGGCGTTCGATCCCTCCAGTAAGGTAGCCTGCGAAACGCTCGTTACAACAGGACAGGTTGTTCTGGCTGGTGAAATCAAAACAGAAACCTATCTGGATGTCCAGAAAATCACGCGCGAGGTGATCCGTAAAATCGGATACACTAAGAGCGAATACATGTTCGAAGCCAACTCGTGTGGCATCTTCTCGGCGCTTCATGATCAGTCGGCCGACATCAACCAGGGCGTTGACCGGGAAGTAGCCAACGACGATTTCGAAACGAAAGCGAACGCACAGGGCGCTGGTGACCAGGGCATGATGTTCGGATACGCCACCAACGAAACCGACAATTTCATGCCGCTTCCGCTCGATCTGGCCCACGCCATTTTGCGGGAGATGTCGCACATTCGCAATAACGAAAATCACCTGATGCCCTATCTGCGGCCCGACGCGAAGTCGCAGGTAACCATTGAATACAGTGATGATCATCAGCCGATCCGCATCGATACCATCGTGGTATCTACCCAGCACGATGATTTTGCCGACGATGAAACCATGCTGGCCAAAATTCGGGAAGATATTATCAACATCGTCATTCCCCGCGTTAAGGCCGCCCAGAAAGCCGAACTGCACAGCCTGTTTACCGACGACATTACCTATTACATCAACCCCACGGGTAAGTTTGTGATTGGTGGTCCCCACGGCGATACCGGATTGACGGGTCGCAAGATTATTGTAGATACCTACGGCGGGAAAGGTGCCCACGGTGGTGGCGCTTTTTCGGGTAAAGATCCGTCGAAGGTAGACCGTTCGGCGGCCTATGCAACGCGCCATATTGCCAAGAACATGGTAGCGGCCGGCCTTTGCGATCAGGTGCTAGTGCAGGTTTCATACGCCATTGGCGTCGCTAAACCATGTGGCCTGTATGTAAATACCTACGGCACGTCGAAAATAGACTTGCACGACGGGACTATTGCCGAAAAAATCGGACAGATCTTCGATATGCGTCCCTACGCTATCGAGCAGCGGCTCAAGCTCCGTAACCCGATCTATTCGGAAACGGCTGCTTACGGACACATGGGCCGGAAGAACGAAGTCGTAAAGAAAACCTTTGGTTCAAACGGTCAGGCGATAGAGCTGGAAGTAGAACTTTTTACCTGGGAAAAGCTCGATTTTGTCGATCAGATCAAACAGGCGTTTGGCCTATGAGCTACTAAAAACTAATAAAAACAGCGAAAGCCACCTCAGTCGGGTGGCTTTCGCTGTTTTACTGACTTAGATTTTATAACTCATCGGGCTCGAAAACCTCGTCTTCTTCCATCCGGGATTTGGCTTCGACAATGACGGGACTCGAAAAGTCGCTGCGTTTTTCTTTGCAGCGAACAAGTTTATCTTTCAGCACATCCAACACGCGGTCAGTAGCGCTCTCGAAACTCTTGTCATGTTCTTTTACGAACAGCTCTTTTCCTGGAATCGTCAGCCTGACCTCCACAATTTTCTCTTTTACCTTGTTGGAGTCGGCTCCGTCTAGTCGGAGAAACACTTCACCGCCGATGATCCGGTCATGGAAAGTGTCTAATTTGTTCAGCTTAGCCTGGATGAAATCTAACAGGCTCTGATCGGCCGTAAACTTAACGGCGTGCATTTGTAGTCTCATTGTGTCGCGTTTAAAGGTGAATAAATCAGAACAGCAATGGACTATCTAAGTTTGGGTATACCGACTACAAAGTCAATACCTACTACAAAAGATGCAATTCTGTTTCACGAGTCCGAAATGTATGTTGTCAACAGATCGCTGTCTATCAACATATAGTATCAATCGTGGAACGCTCACCTACAAAAGTTCTTCGTAAAGTATAATTTGTCTGTCAAGCCAACCTAACATAAACAGGCCTTTTGGGACGCAGGGTAATGAGAGGCTGGGTGGTAACAGGTCGATCAGAGGCTGCCTGAACGGTAAAATCGCGCATGAGCATCCCCAGCAATATCTGCATCTCCAGTAGGGCAAACTGGTTGCCGATGCATAGTCTGGGCCCCCCGCCGAAGGGCAGATAAGCATACGAATGACGTTCTTTATCCCAGCCGGGCGCAAACCGATCGGGATCAAACCGGTCGGGGTCGGGCCAGCTGACCGGGTCGCGATGTAACAGGTAAGGGCTAACCAGCGCCGTATCTCCCGCCGGAATGGTATAGGGCCCGATAGGGTCATCGGCCAGCGCCAGACGGCTCATAATCCAGGCCGGTGGGTAGAGCCGCATCGATTCCTGAATGACCTGCATCGTGTAGGTCATGCTTCTGAATGCCTCGGGCGGGGGGAGGGGGGCACTACCCAGGTGCAGCATAGCCTCATCCCGCAGTCGGGCAGCTACGTCGGGGTGCTGCGTGAGCAGATGCATGGTCCAGGCCATAGACACAGCCGTTGTCTCGTGCCCGGCGGCAAACAGCGTAACGCACTCATCGCGCAGCTGCTGGCTGGACATCCGCTCGCCGGTATCTTCGTCTTCGGCCAGTCGGAGCATATCCAGCAGGTCATCTCGGTCGCTATGAGCAAGCTGCGTACGCTGGTTGATAACCCCGTAAATAAACGAATCGACGACAACGCCAGCCCGTTTGAAGCGCAGGTTAGTCGGCGTTGGCCAGTGCATCGGAAACCGAACGGGTGAGAGCATCCGGTCGTTAGCCAGGTAATTGAGCGTATCGAGCGCTGTAGAGAGGCCATCTAACCGACCCACTACGTCGGAGCCAAACAGGGTTTTGCAGACGATACGCATGGTAACATCCATAAAGGCCTGCGATATGTTAACGGGCTGATGACGATCAGGTTGTTTGAGCTCAGTTAGCCAGCTAGCCGTTTCTGACACCATCGTCTGAGCCAGGGCCGCCAGTTTTTGCCGGTGAAAGGCTGGTTGGGCCAGCCGGCGCTGCCGACGCCAGAAGTCGCCTTCGCTGGTCAGCAATCCGTTACCCAGGAAGATCTTCAGCACCTGAAACGCGGGTGATCGGCCGTAGTTCCGGTGGTTTTCCTGCAAAACGTGCTTGGCATCCTCGGGCCGCAGCACCAGATACTGATGGCGCCCCCCGATGCGGAGGTGAACGATTCGGTCGTAGCGCTGCTGCAGCGTCCGCAGAATAGCCAGCGGGTCCCGAAGAAAGGCCAGTGTGTTGCCCAGTCCCGGTACGCCCGGATGCAAGGGTACAGGACGGGTCGGTAAGGGAGGTGCTTCCATACAGATACCAGACAGCCCCGGGCTGCCCATGACTAGTAAAAATAAGAGTTACCAGGCAAAGAACCCGAGGCTGTCTGATACATTTTTCGTCTTACGAGTTGATCACCTCGCCCCCGTTGACGTGAATGACCTGGCCCGTAAAATACGACGCGTCTTCCGAAGCCAGAAAGACATAGGCCGGGGCCAGCTCGGCGGGTTGGCCGGGTCGCTCCATGGGGGTGTCTTTGCCGAATTCAGCAACCGTTTCCGGCGATTTGGTCGCTACAATCAGGGGCGTCCAGATCGGACCCGGCGCTACGGCGTTGACCCGGATGCCACGCTCTACCAGGTTCTGCGACAAAGAACGCGTAAAGGCTGTTACTGCCCCTTTGGTGGCTGCATAATCGATCAGGGCTTTGCTGCCCCGGTAGGATACCACCGAGGTGGTGTTGATGATGCAGTCGTAACTGCCCATGTAGGGGAGTACGTTTTTTGTGAGTCGGAACATAGCCAGTATGTTCAGCTCAAAGGTCTGCTGCATCTGTTCATCCGAAATGTCCGTGAACTCGTGCTGCTCTACATGATTGGCCGCATTGTTCACCAGTATGTTGATGTGATGATAGGTGCTGATGATCTTGCCAACCGATTCCCGAATGAAGGAAAGGCTTTTCAGGTCGCCCGCCAGCAGCAGGCAGCGACGCCCTTCGGCCTCAACCAGCGATTTTGTCTTCTGCGCGTCCTGCTCTTCGCGTGGGTGGTAAATGAGAGCGAGGTCGGCGCCTTCGCGGGCATAGTGAACGGCTATGGCCCGTCCAATGCCAGAGTCGCCCCCGGTGACGACTGCAATCTTGTCTTTGAGTTTGTCGGCGCCTTCGTAGTTATCCCGAATATATATCGGCTGCGGGTCCATTTCGTATTCCAGGCCTGGCTGCGCATCCTGGTGCTGCGGCTTGGCATCAATTTCCATTTGTTCCATAACGAAGAGTATGTTCTTTGTACAGTGTTAGGGCTTATAATCGCGCCCAGTGCATTGATTCAGGCGTTTATGATGGTGCCACCGTTGGGGTGAAGTACCTGGCCGGTGATGTACGATGCGTCTTCTGATGCCAGAAAAACGTAAGCAGGGGCTACCTCGCTGGGTTGGCCAGGGCGCTTCATGGGCACGTCTTTCCCGAACATGGGAATCTGTCTGGCTTCTACCGACGAAGGGTTGAGTGGCGTCCAGATCGGACCCGGCGCTACACCATTGACCCGGATACCTTTGCTGATCAGGTTGCTCGACAGAGCCCGGGTAAACGTCATGATCGCCCCTTTGGTCGACGAGTATTCGAGCAGATCGGCGCGACCCTGGTAGGCCGTAACCGAGGTGGTATTGATGATACTGTCGCCTTTGTGCAGGTGGGGCACGGCAGCCTTGGTGACCCGGAAAAACGAGTAGATGTTGGTCTCGTAGGTGTCCAGCAGGTCTTCGTCGCGGGCTTCTTCCAGCGTTTTGTGGGCGAGCTGAAGTCCGGCATTGTTGACCAGAATGTTCAGCTTACCCAACTGCGCCACGGTTTCTTCGACGATGTGCCTACAGTAATCTTCATGCCGAATATCACCAGGGAGCAGTA
Source organism: Spirosoma lacussanchae (assembly GCF_005870035.1). GTDB lineage: Bacteria > Bacteroidota > Bacteroidia > Cytophagales > Spirosomataceae > Spirosoma > Spirosoma lacussanchae. Next base: position 1,581,959 of record NZ_SWJG01000001.1, read on the forward strand.
CGCACCGACGCCCTTCGGCTTCGACCAGTTCTTTGGTTTTCTGGGCGTCTTCTTCTTCCCGAGCCATGTATGAAATGGCTACATCGGCGCCTTCGCGGGCAAAATGAACGGCTACGGCCCGTCCGATGCCGGAATCGCCCCCGGTGATGAGTGCTACTTTATCCTTAAGTTTGTTCGCGCCTTTGTAAAGGTGTCGGATTATCTTCGGCTGCGGGTCCAGCTCGGCTTCAATACCGGGTTGGGTGTTCTGATGCTGCGGGGGAATTTTAGCTTCCATAACGTTGCTGTTGGTTGTACCTGACTGAATAAGCCAAAAGCAACGGCGGTTGTTTGTAGAAATCTATTGAAATGGTAGACAGATTTAGTTTGCCTGAATTAATATGTATTATAGTTGCTCAAATCAGATTGAACTATGATGACTTACGGCGATACCAGGGCTACCCGGACCTACGATGCTATTGTCATCGGTTCTGGAATTAGCGGTGGCTGGGCGGCTAAAGAGTTGTGCGAGAAGGGGCTGCGGACGCTGGTGCTGGAGCGAGGCCGCGATGTGCGGCACATCACGGATTACCCAACGGCTACGCTCAACCCCTGGGATTTTCCGCACCGTAACCGAATGCCGGTGGCGTTTGACGAGGCCAACCCCATCGCTACCAAATGTTATGCGCTGGATGAAGCTACCCAGCAGTTTTTCGTCAAAGATGCCGAGCATCCGTATCAGCAGGAGAAGCCTTTCGACTGGATACGAGGGTATCAGGTAGGTGGTAAATCACTAATCTGGGCCCGACAAACGCAGCGCTGGAGCCGGTTCGATTTTGAAGCTAACGCCCGCGACGGGGCCGCTGCCGACTGGCCCATTCGGTACGCCGACATAGCGCCCTGGTACAGTCACGTAGAACGATTTGTGGGGATCAGTGGCAACAGAGACGGACTCGAAACCCTGCCCGATGGAGAGTTTCTGAAACCGTGGGAGCTGAACTGTGTGGAGAAACACATTCAGCAGCGTGTGGCGGCCAGCTACAAAGACCGTCATGTTATCATCGGTCGCTGCGCCCACCTGACGGAGCCTCAACAGATTCATTATGACCAGGGGCGGGCGCAGTGCCAGGCCCGGCACCTCTGCTATCGGGGCTGCCCCTACGGCGGATATTTTTCGTCAAACTCGTCGACTCTGCCGTGGGCTGCCAAAACCGGAAAGCTGACCCTCCGCCCCGACTCGGTTGTGCACTCGATTATTTACGATGAGGTGAAGCAGAAAGCAACCGGCGTACGGGTAGTCGATACGCAGACGAAGCAGCTGACAGAGTATTACGCCCGAATTCTATTTGTGAATGCAGCCTGTCTGAATACCAACCTGATTCTGCTCAATTCGACCTCCCGCCGTTTTCCCAACGGCCTGGGTAACGACAGTGGCGTGCTGGGGCGTTATGTGGCTTTTCATAATTACCGGGGTAACATTCTGGCCGACTACGACGGCTTCGAGGACGGCTATTATTACGGTCGACGCCCAACTACCGCGTTCATGCCCAACTTCCGGAACGTGAACCGGCAGGAGACCGACTTTCAGCGTGGGTACATGGTCGCTTTCAGCGCCAGCCGGGGGCAGGGGCAGCCAACGACTGAGACGTTCGGGGTAGGTTTTAAGGACCGTATTACCCAGCCCGGACCATGGCACGTGTTTATGATGATGCAGGGCGAAACCGTACCGCGCTACGAAAATCACGTTCGGCTACGTACCGATCAGACCGATGCCTGGGGCGTTCCGCAGCTCGTTACCTCGATTGGCTATACCGATAACGACACAAAGATGATGGACGATTTTCTGGTACAGGGGTCCGAGATGCTCGACAAGGCCGGTTGCAAAAACATTCGACCTTACGACGATCATCGTAATCCCGGTCTCGATATTCACGAGATGGGCGGGGCTCGCATGGGCCGTGATCCAAAAACATCCATACTCAATGCCCACAACCAGATACACAGCTGCCGGAATGTGTTTGTTACCGATGGGGCCGCTATGGCCTCTACGGGCTCGCAGAATCCATCTATTACGTTTATGGCTCTGACCGCCCGCGCCGTCAACTATGCCGTGGGGGAGATGAAACGTAAAGACCTATAAACCAATCAGATGCTGATAGCCCCGTCGCCGATGGATGATCCACTCACGATCAAGAAAGAATTATTTAGCCGCTGTCAGCAGTACGTGCAGCAACGCGTTGATACTGCCCGCCTGGCGATGGAAGCGGCTCAGGAGTCAGCTAACAGCGAATCGAAAAGTAGTGCGGGCGATAAGTACGAAACCGGCCGGGCTATGGCCCAACTCGAACGCGACCGGTATGCACAGCTGTTGGCCGAAGCCCTCAAGCTGGAAGGCGAGCTGACCCGGCTGAACATCGACAAAAAGTACGATACGGTCCAGCCGGGTAGTCTGGTTGAAACAAACCGGGGGCGCTTTTTTATCAGTGTCAGCGCTGGTAAGCTTACACTTGAGCGTGTTGACTACTTTGCCGTTTCACCGGCATCGCCTATTGCAGCGCTACTGGCCGGGCATCAGGTTAACGACACGGTGGTATTTAACAAGATGCCTTACCAGATTTTGTCGGTGGCCTGAGTTAATAAACTCGCTCTCCACCAATCCAGGTTTGGCGTACTTTAGTATCGCGCAGCTGGGTAGTTGGTGCTGTCATGATATCACGGTCAAGTACAACAAAATCGGCTTGTTTACCAGGAGCGATGCTGCCGCGCAGCTGGTCTTCAAAATTGGCATAGGCCGCCCAGCGTGTCATAGCCAGTAAAGCCGACTGGCGGTCAACGGCATTTTCCATCTGGTAACCGGCTTTTGGGAAGTTTTTGGCATCCTGTCGCGCTACGGCCGAGTGGAAGCCGAAGACGGGGTTAACAGCCTCGACCGGGAAGTCACTCCCGAAGGTGATCATCTGGTTCTGCTTCATCAAATCCTTGAACGCGTAAGCGCCTTTTACCCGAACCGGGCCGAGCCGATCCTGTGCCCAGTACATATCGGAGGTCGCATGGGTAGGCTGCACCGACGGAATGATGGAGTACCGACCAAATTTCCAGAAATCGTCTGGCGATACGACCTGCGCATGCTCGATACGCCACCGCCGGTTGTTGGTTGTCTTCAGGAGTTTGCCATACAGGTCGAGCATAAGGTGATTGGCTGAGTCGCCTATGCAGTGGGTATTCGCCTGAAAGTTCGATGCATACAGCAGTTTAGTAACGCGCTCCAGTTCGGCGGGACTGAGCAACAGAAAACCGGCCGTTTCGGGTCGATCGGCGTACGGCTTGCGGAGACAGGCCCCCCGCGACCCCAGAGCACCGTCGGCATACAGTTTAAACGAGCGGACGGTGAGCCGTTCGGTCTGGAAAGGACCGCGTTTCAGGAAGTAGTTCAGGTTGGGCTCGCCCAGGCTAACCATGGCGTAGTCGCGTATTTTCAGCTTGCCGGATTGGTGAAGGCTGTCGATCAGGTTAATCTCGTCAGGGCTAATGCCCGCGTCTGAAACGGTAGTCAGTCCCAGCGACACACATACCTTTTCGGCGGCCTGTAACATCCGGGCTTTGTCGGCTATGTCGGGGCGAGGCACCAGTCGGCGGATGATCTGCATGGCGTTATCGACCAGGACGCCAATGGGTTCTCCATTTTTCAGTACTACCTCTCCGCCCGCCATCCGGGTACCGGCCGTGATCTGACCCAGCCTCAGCGCCTTCGAGTTGACTAGCAGCGCGTGCCCATCAACCCGAGTCAGGGCAACGGGTATATTGGGGAAAGCCGCATCCAGCTTTTCTTTAGTTGGAAACGCTTTATCAGCCCAGTCGTTCTGGTCCCAGCCCCGGCCAATGATCCAGGTAGCGTCGGGGTGTTTTTGCTGAAAGGTTTTCAGCCGGTCGATAACTTCATCATATGATTCAGCGCCAACCAAATCGGCCTGGTCGAGCATCTGGCCCAGTCCCAGAAAGTGAGCGTGTGGATCATAAAAACCTGGATAAACAGGCGCCCCGCCCAGATCGGCTGTAGTGTCGGCCTCATACTGATCGGCCAGGCTGCTGGCCGACCCCACCGCCAGAAATTTGCCGTCTTTGACCACAAAGGCATCGGCGGTCGAAAAAGCAGAATCAGCGGTGTATATTCGGGCATTAGTAACGAGTAAATCGGCTTTTTTCCGGGTAGAACAGGCCGAAAAGGTGGCCGTGAAAGCCAATAGTAGTAGAAGTATACGAATCATACCTTGATGGTTGGGAAAGTTTGCAATTTATAGAAAGTTAATGAGTGCGACGGCTAATCGCATATTCTCGTAATTTTGACCGTTCGTGTCGTTGTTAAAACCAAGTCGATGAAGCTCAGCAGTTGGATATTTTTTATTTGCGTACCTATTCTGGCCAATGCTCAACAAGCCCCTAATGCCATTAAACGCGCTCAGCTACGAACGCCAACCGTGGCCACCATCCCGCAACCTGGTGACCTTCTGACGCTTCCGCAAGCCGTTGAGCAAGCCGTCAGACAGAACTACCAGATACAGATCAATCGATCGCAGGAAGAAATTGCCCGCAACAATTATACGAAAGGGAACGCTGGTTATCTGCCCACGCTGACCGGCAACGCCACCTCGACCGGCGGGTTGCAAAGCCTCCGCCAAACATTCCTGGATGGTATCAGACCTCCACTCAGAGCTTCCGGTATTTTTAACCGGACCTCAAACCTGGGCGTGAACCTGAACTACGTGGTTTTTAATGGCTACGCCCGCTCAGCAACCTATACCCAACTCCAGCAGCTAGTCCAGATCAGTACGGTTAATACACGAGCTAATGTGGAAGCGACCATTGCCAGCATTGCCACCGGTTATTACGATGTGGTCAGGCAGTTACAGCGGCTGATCGCGTTTGCCCAGGCGCTGGATATCTCACGCGAACGACTGGAGCTGGCACGGGCCAACTACGAGGTTGGTACTCGCTCGAAAGTCGACTTTCTGAGCGCGCAGGTCGATTACAATACCGACAGTGCTGCGCTCATATCCCAGGAGCAGGCCCTGCGGAATGCCAAAATAGTACTGAACACCCTGCTGGTACGCGATCCGCTGACCGAGTTTTCGGTTCGGGATACAATCGTGGCCCGTAGTGACCTGCAGCTGGCGCCGTTGCAGCAATCGCTGACTACCAACAACCCGCTCCTGGCTGCGGCCGTACTGAACCGTACATTGGCCGACGTAAGCGTTCGGCTGGCCAACGCCCAGCAGCTGCCGTTGATCACCGCCCAAACCGGTTATAACTATCAGTTTATCGATAACCAGGGGGGCTTCGGCGTGCGAACCGGCCGAACCAGTGCTATTACCTACAACGTGCAGGCTACTATTCCCATTTTCAACGGATATAACCTGAAACGGCAGATCCAGAATGCGCGGGTAAACACCATTATTGCCCAGACTCAGGAGGCAGACCAGCGGCTTCAACTGCAATCAGCCCTGGCACAAACGTACCAGACGTATCAGAACAGCATCCGGCTGCTGAATCTGGAAGTGCAGAATAACCAGCTAGCCAATCAGAACGTGGACATTGCGTATGATCGGTACCGGATCGGGAACTCTACCTTTGTAGAATTCCGGGATGTGCAACGTAACGCCATCAATGCCCAGACCCGTCTGATAGAAGCAGAATTCAACGCGAAAGCAGCGGAGATCGAACTCCTCCGGCTCAGTAGCACCATCACGCAGGAACTGGCTATGTAGCGGCTGCCAAACAGTTATCATCAGATGAGGTTATTGCTCATAGCTGATTGCTAACTGCTAAACGTTATGCCGTATACGAAAAAAGAGTATCCGGACTCGCTGAAGTTCTTCATGGCGCCGGTCCGAAACAAAGCCATTGACATTGCCAACGCGCTGTTAGCCGACGGCAGTGATGAATCGAAGGCAATTGCCATTGCCACCGCCAAAGCGGAAGAATGGGCCCTGAAACGTGGTGTAAAAGTCAGAAAAGACAACGCTCCTGAAAACAGAGACTAAAGGCTGATTTCACTAATCCGGCCACATAGCTGTTGGGGAGGTTTTATCTGATTTTACTTCACTATACCATCATGCAGGAACCCGTTGAACCATTCGATTGGGAGCGTATCGTACTGGACCAGTTTCCGGGAACGTATCTGGGAGAGGTTGCTTTTCGAACCGTATTCATGTTTGTCGTTATCCTGACAGCACTGGCTGTTTCGGGGAAGCGCGAAGTCCGTCAGCTATCGATCTACGAGCTGGTTTTACTGATTGGGCTTGGCTCGGCAGCCGGTGACCCCATGTTTTACCATGATGTACCGTTAGCGTCGGCTGTGGTGGTGTTTGTGGTAGTGATGAGTTGTTACAAACTGGCAACCTATATCAGCGACCGAAACAGGCGGGTGCGCGAAACGCTGGAAGGTAAGGCGGTTTATGTCATTGAAGATGGCTGCATTCTTATCCAGAATTTTGATCAGGAAGACCTGGGCCTCGATGAGCTTTTCTCAGAACTGAGGGTAGAAGGCGTTGAACAACTGGGGCAGGTTCGGGTGGCCATCCGGGAGCACAATGGCCAGCTAAGCCTGTTTCAATTCGAGCCCGGCAGCGTGCGAAAAGGACTGCCCATACTTCCGAAAGTTTTTGATCAGCACTCCAAAGATATTCGCCAGCCAGGCGAATATGCCTGCTGTACCTGCGGGCGTGTGCAGCAGTTCAATGCGCCAGCCCAGGAGCCACTGTGTCCAACCTGCGGGAAACAAGTGTGGGTTGCTGCTGTCCTTTGACTCCGAACGTTGTAGGTCCGGAGTCAAAGGGCCAGAACGAATCAGGCTATGTTCTTTTTGAGAGCCGAATTCTTCACTACGTCTTTCACCTGGTCTTTCAGAAATCGTAGTAATAGTTTTTCGACCCCATCGAGACCATGTGGGCTCGTTTGCCGGAACCGGGCTTTCTGTTTGATATACGGGTTCAGGTCCTGACATTCGTACGCTTCCAGAATCTGCGGATGTACGTAATGCTTGCGGCATACGGTGCGGGTGTTTCCCAGTTGCTGCGACACCTGATCCAGCACCGTGTTTACATTCTTTTTCAGCTCCTTGTCCGTTTCGCAGGGCTCCAGCTCGACCAGTAAACGCAGGGCGTTGACGGTGCCAGCCCAGGTTCTGAAATCTTTGGCCGAAAAGTCATCGCCCATGGTTTCTTTCAGGTAATCATTTACCATACCGGAGTCGATAGAATGGCGCTGCCCATCCGGGTCGAAGTATTGAAACAGCTCCTTGCCCGGTATATCCCGGCAAGCCTTCACCAGCCGCGAGAGTCGGCGGTCGTGGAGGGTAATGTCGTGATAAATCCCTTTTTTGCCTTTGAAGCTGAATCGAACATCGCTACCGGTGGTTTTTACATGCCGGTCTTTAAGCGTGGTCAGCCCGTATGAGCCGTACTCTTTTTCGTAGGCAGCGTTGCCCACCCGAATGAGCGTTTGCTCCATCACGCTGAGCGCAATGGCTATCACTTTATCGCGATTGAGATCCCTTTTCTTCAGATCCTTGTCAAGGCGGGCTCGCAGCAGCGGCAGCGCTTCGCCAAACGCAACCATCCGAAAAAATTTGGTCTCGCTCCGGATGGCGTTCCAGTTGGCGTGGTACCGATACTGCTTACGGTTCTTGGTATCAATACCCGTAGCCTGTAAGTGTCCATTGGGTTTAGCACTAATCCAGACGCGTTCCCAGGCGGGCGGAAGCGCCATTTGGCGGATGCGGGCCAGCGTAGACTCGTCCGAGACATCATGACCAGCCGCGTCGCGATAGGTGAAGTGATCGCCGGTACGGTGGCGGGTGATACCGGGTGCCGTATCGTCTATATAAATAAGTCGGGCCGCACGGGCGGTCTGAGCCGGGTCGTGGGCTAATTGCAATAAATCCACAGTCGTTGAGTTTTGTGGATTGGTAACTCCCGGATGAAGTAATTAGTTAAAAACTGCGAGGCTGTGCAGCTTTTCCGAAGAACCAGAGGGAAACGGCGTTGGCGTAGTGGTAGAAATCGGTAGGATGAATAAATGCGTTGAAGGCATCGGCTTTGGTAGCCAGTCCCATCAGCATGGCAGCCAGCACTACCCAAAGCCCCCGTTTGTTGCGCTGCAACAACGAAAAAACGGCCAGCAGCATGAGAACCAAAATGCCCATCGACGGAACAATGGGCGTAAAAACCCGCACATCGGGCAGTAGTAGACTGATAAAGAGGAACAAACCAAACAGCACAGTGGCCACAAACGTGAGCAGCGATAACGTCCGCTGATTAAGCAACGCGTACACCGCCGTGACGACGCAAACCACGCCCAGACTATCTGACAGAACGATCATTGACCGGTGAAGCGGTTCGAGCGACTGGTTACCGGCGTAGTGAATAACCCCGATCAGCGCAGCCAGAGAGGTAGTCAGTAAGAAAAAGCCCCACAACAGCCGATTGAATAGCGAGATACGGCCGAAGAAATGCCAAAAGACGCCTACGCCTGCCCCAGCCAGTATAGAGCCGGAAAGAATGTGCGAAAAAATCATCACGTAATTTACGAAGTTTCGGCTACTTTTGCCCAACTTTTTTGGGGCGGAAAACCAGCCGAGTGAGTGAAATGAGCAGCAGTCTCTGCCCGCTCTTTTGTTCTTTTTCAGTTTTTTCGCCCGTTCAACCGCATCGCCAACGATTAACCAACCGTCATGAGTGTTTTAGTAAACAAAGACTCCAAAGTTATCGTCCAGGGTTTTACCGGCTCCGAGGGCAGTTTCCATGCCCAGCAGATGATTGAATACGGCACCAACGTTGTTGGGGGCGTAACCCCCGGCAAAGGTGGCAAAACCCACCTCGACCGCCCGGTGTTCAATACCGTTCAACAAGCTGTAGATGAAGCAGGTGCCGATGTTTCCATAATCTTTGTGCCACCGGCCTTTGCGGCCGATGCCATCATGGAAGCCGCCGACGCGGGTATCAAGGTCATTATCTGCATTACCGAAGGTATACCTACGGAAGATATGGTAGCTGTAAAAAATTACCTGTCTGACAAAGAAGTTCGCCTGATCGGTCCTAACTGCCCCGGCGTTATGACCGCCGAGGAGTGCAAAGTGGGAATTATGCCCGGCTTCATCTTCAAAAAAGGCACGATCGGTATCGTTTCCAAGTCCGGTACGCTGACCTACGAAGCTGTTGATCAGCTCACAAAGGCAGGTCTTGGCCAGAGCACCGCTATCGGTATTGGCGGAGACCCAATTATTGGCACAACGACCAAGCAGGCCGTCGAATTATTGATGAACGATCCAGAAACGGAAGCTATCGTGATGATCGGGGAAATTGGTGGCGGTATGGAAGCTGAAGCTGCCCGCTGGATCAAGGCTGACGGCAACCGCAAACCTGTCGTCGGATTTATTGCCGGTCAAACCGCCCCCAAAGGTCGCCGGATGGGTCATGCGGGGGCCATCGTTGGCGGAGCTGATGATACGGCCGCGGCTAAGATGGCCATTATGCGTGAGTGCGGTATTCACGTTGTTGAATCGCCTGCCCTCATTGGGGATACCATGCTGAAAGCGCTTGGCAAATAATAAGTGAACGAGTGAAGGAACGAAAGAATGCCGTAGCGGATACTGAACGGACGAACCAGTATAGTCTTATGGCGATGAGCCTGAACAAGCTGTTATCTTTTCGCCTGTTTTGCTTCTGGTACGGCATTTTTATGCTTTTGGGTCTGGCGGCTACCGCTCAGCCGCGCACCAGCGGCATTGGGCCACAGAACCGATATTACCCGGTACGGGATTTACGGAACGACTTCCTGGTGTATGACGAAGGCACGAAAGCTTACGTGCCTTACATCGTTGAGCAACATGCCAACCAAACGGCGCTGAGTGTATACGTCGATCTGGAAAGCAACCGGCATTACTCGCTGCTCATCGCTACACAACAGGATGGCTATCTGTTCGTGAATGCAGCCCTAAAGCGTAAGCTGAGAGCTGGCCAGTGGCAAGTGCTCAGTATCGACAGTCTGTATCGGGTTTATCGGCAACCCGAAATTTTTCTGACCTTATACGGAGCGCCCGGCCTCGACGATCGGCAGCTTTATATTGGTCAGCCTATCTCAACAACGCAGAAGGCAGTTGTTCTTCGGGATGATAATCTAAGCGTACGACCCCGTCCACAGGCCATTTACAGTGATTTCCTGGCCCTCGGCTTACTTTTTCTGCTGGCTACACACGCCCTGTTGTTCACGGTTCATCAACGGGCATTTCTCCGCATTTTTAGCCTGAGGGATCTGGTCTCACTCCGTTCTCAGGAAGATTCTTTCCTGATCAACCGGCCCCTGAGCGGTACGAACCTCCTGTTTACGCTCAACCTGAGCTTTGTCGTTGCTTACCTGATCATGTTTGTTCAGAGCCGGAATGTGGATGTGTTTGCTTCCAGAACGTTTCTGGCCGTAGGGCAGCACTTCGGCTGGCTGATCGGTGAGTTTCTGGCATTAAGCGCGATTGCTTTCATGGCCCTGTTGGGAAAATACGTGCTGCTGGAGGTACTTGGGAATCTGTATAAACTGCACGACGCTATCAACATACACTTTTTCAAGACGATGCAGTCGTCGGTCCTGTTTTTCACCGGAATGACGCTCATCCTGGCCGTTGTGGCCTACAACACGTCGGCAACAACTTGGTCGTCTAACGCCTTTCTGATACCACTGCTGGGGTTCTATCTGGCGCGAATGGGGTGGCTTTACATTGTGATCCGAACCGTAGAGCCTATCAAGAATCTTTATTTATTTTCGTACCTTTGCATCGTTGAATTGATTCCACTCATCATAGGACTGCGTTTTGCCCTTTGATGAGACGTTCTCAGGTAGTAGTGATTCAATGAACGATACCAGCATGCAATCCACCGGAGACCGGACCACGCCAGATCAGGTTATGTTGGACCGGCTAACGAAAGTAACCCGGCTTCTAGTAACCCAGTCCCGGCCAGCCGACGAAAAATCCCCGTATTTCGACCTGGCCAGCAAGTACAACCTTCAGATCGATTTTCGACCTTTTATCGAGATTCAGGGTGTATCGGCTAAAGATTTTCGCCGTCAGAAAATCAATATTCTAGCTCATACGGCTATCATCTTTACTAGTCGTAACGCTATCGACCACTTCTTTCGTATCTGTCAGGAAAGCCGGATCGAGATTCCGGCCGACATGAAGTACTTCTGTATATCGGAGCAGACGGCCAACTATCTTCAAAAGTATATAGTTATCCGGAAGCGGAAGATCTTCAACGGTACCAAGACGGCTACGGAGTTGTTTGACCTGATCAAAAAACACAAGACCGAAAAATTCCTGTTTCCGTGTTCCAACATACGCCGGAATGATATTCCGGAGTTTATGGATACCAGCAGCCTGCATTTTACGGAAGCCGTGATGTACGAGACGGTGCCGACTGACTTGTCAGATCTGACTATCCAGTCGTACGATATTATCGCCTTCTTCAGTCCTTCTGGTGTTAGCTCTCTGTTTAGCAACTTTCCTGATTATAAGCAGAATGGTACCCGGATGGCCGCGTTTGGACCAACAACGGCCCGCGCCATTACGGAAGCCGGGCTGGTGCTGGACATAGAGGCTCCGCTACCTAATGCTCCGTCCATGACCGGCGCGCTGGAATTGTACATCAAAAAAGCTAACAATCAATAGGAACCCGGGGTTACAAAAAGGTTGGTTGGTAGAAACAAAGGATCTTACCTGTTTCTGCTATCCAACCTTTGTTTTTGTTCCAATAATTTGATTGCACAGGCGTTTAGTTGTAAACTGCAACCGCTTGTTTTCTGGCGGGGAATCCTAAGCCCCCCATTCAGATACTCTTGCTTTTATCGTATGACGCGCACCCTTTACGTTCTGGTTTGTCTTCTGTTGCTGTTAAGCCTTCGCCCTACGCTTGCGCAGCAGGATCCTCAGTTCAGTATGTATATGTACAACCCGCTGTATTACAACCCGGCGGCTGCAGGTTCGGAAGGCGTTTCGCGCTTACAATTAAGCCACCGGACGCAGTATCTGGGCTATCAGCCAACCGTAACCGGCGACGGGGGGGCGCAGAGTACACAGCTAATATCATTCAATGTGCCGCTGGCCCGATACAGAAGCGGATTGGGCATTTATGCCTTCAACGACCGGCTAGGGCAGATCACTAACCAGACCGTGCAGCTCTCTTACGCGTATCGGATTCCGTTAAAAGATGGTACCCTGGCCCTGGGCGTACAGGCTGGCTTGTTCAACAAAGGATATGATTATGGACAGTTACGCCCCGGAGAGCCCAACGATCCGCTGATTCCTACGGGGCGTATCAACCAGGCGCGCCCGGATTTTGGCGCCGGGGTATACTACAATACCACTGACTATTGGATTGGTGTCAACCTGTCGCACATCAACCAGGCAACCTACACCCTCGGAACCGACCGTTCTACGAACCCGCTCAGTCGGGTGGCTTATTTAACGGCAGGTTATCGGCTTGGGTTGGGTTACGATATAGATGTTCAGCCGTCTGTGCTTATACAGTATGATACGCAGCCGGGTGTTAAGGCCGCTACTGTAACCGCCAATGTGGTTGGAACGTATGATAACCGAATCTGGGCTGGCCTGGGTTACCGACTCGGCGATGCCGTAATGGCCACGGCCGGCATTAATTTGATGAGAAACAATGCACTGCGGGTAGGGTATGCGCTGGACCTGATAGCGGGAGGAACGCAGGCTAAAAGCTTGACATCGCATGAAGTACTGGTGGGCTATGCGCTGCCGACTCCTGATGCTCGTAGGAAGCCAATTATTCGTACTCCGCGCTTCCGGTATTAAGCGGATATAAAGTTGTACGGATTCCAGATAGGGATACAGGTGACCAACATTTTGGCAACATTGTTGTTAGGCTGTTTGCAAATGGCACTGTATTTTTGAGAAATGCGTAATTTGACCTAGTCAGTTTTGCGGGTTCATTGGCTCAAATTCGCGATTTTGAGCGCTGGATACATAAATTGAGTTGAAAGCTATAGGCACATACAATATCCAAACAGATTTTCGTTTTTAGTTCGGTCTTGCACAAGAAGAAGGTCAAAAGTTTTACAATGATGAAGTCTAACTGGTTTACAATCAATGCAACCCGTGGGGTGATGGTCGCGGCAGTAGTAGTACTGATGCAGGGGTGCGGGTTTGTGAAGTCGAAATTTGGCGGAAAAGGCGGTAAGGGCAACGGTGAAGTTGGCGTTACGAACGGTGAAATTACTGCCACCGGGCGTAAAGGCTGGAAACAACCGACTCCTTATGGCATGGTGCTGGTTCCGTCGGGTTCGTTCATCATGGGCCAGGCCGACGAAGACGTTGCCGCTACCCAGATCAACATGAACCGTCAGGTAACGATCAGTTCGTTCTATATGGATGATGCTGAAATTTCGAACCACGAATATCGGCAGTACGTAAACGCCCTGTTGGCTGACTCGGTATCGGTATTGGGTGAGGAAGAGATCATGTCCAAATTCTACCCGGATACGACCGTCTGGAAAAATGACTTTACCTATCATAACGGGGATCCCATGCTGGAGCACTATTACGCGCACCCGGCTTTTGATACTTATCCGGTAGTAGGTGTTAGCTGGCTGGCGGCCAAGCATTTCTGCAAATGGCGGACCAACACCCTAGACGATTTCCGGAGTAAAGACGGTGGGTACCGCTCGTTCGGATTCCGTCTGCCGTCGGAAGCTGAATGGGAATGGGCCGCTCGTGGTGGTAAAAATGGTGCCAAATATCCCTGGGGTAACCCATATGTAGCCAATGGAAAAGGCTGCTATCTGGCTAACTTCAAACCGCAGCGTGGTAATTTCGACGCGGATGGCTACCCGTACACTGCCCCTGCAACGGCTTACAGCCCGAATGATTACGGTCTCTATAACATGTCAGGAAACGTAGCGGAATGGTGCCGGGATGCATATGCCGAGAACTCAAACGCTATTGTCTGGGACATGAACCCGGATAACCAGAACGCCGATGAGCCACGCAAAGTCGTTCGGGGCGGTTCCTGGAAAGACATTGCATACTACCTCGAAACCGGTACCCGTTATTACGAGTACGAAGATCAGAAACGGTCGTATATCGGTTTCCGTTGCGTGATGGACAATCTGGAAGGACGCACGGCCTCGTCGCGCAGTAGTCGTCTGGGTGGCGGTGGAAAAGCCAAGAGTAGCAAGAAGTCGTCGGCTAAGACAAAAGCGTAATAAACCCACTCCTGAACATCAATCCTCCAAAAGAGCCCTTCGGGTTCGATGATTGATGTTCAGTTCTTTTTACCCACACAAATAAGTACCTATTCCAACCAATCGCTTATCATGGCAGCAGCAAAAACAAATTTCTTTTGGGATCGTCTAGTACCAACTATTTACAGTGCAGGGGCCGCCGTCGTAATTTTCGGCGCGTGGGCCAAGATTACTCATAATGAGCAGTTCGGCTGGATGCTGACGCTTGGTTTGTTAACAGAGGTTGTCATCTTTGCCCTATATGCTGTCCAAAGCTTCACGCAACCCGCGGCTGCTGGTGGTACAGATTACGCCTGGGAGCGTGTATATCCGGAACTGGCCGATGATTATAAGGGAGAAGCCCGCAAACCAGTAGCTCAGCCGAATGGTCTGACAGCTAATATGGATCAGATGCTGGCGCAGGCAAAAGTTACCCCCGATGTGTTTGAGAAGCTGGGTACCGGCTTCCGCAGTCTGAATGATACGGTTTCTAAATTGTCGGATCTGACCGAGGCTACGGTAGCTACGAACGACTACGCCCGCAACGTAAAATCGGCTTCGAGCTCGATCAGCGAGATGAACAAGTCGTATGGTACGGCCATTTCGGCTATGAACTCGATGGCTGACGCCACGACGGACGCCAAAGATTACCGGGATCAGTTCCAGAAGGTAACCAAGAATATGGGTGCCCTGAACGCTGTATACGAACTCGAACTGCAGGATACCAATAAGCATCTGAAAGCCATGAACGCTTTCTACGGCAGTCTGACGTCAGCTATGGAAAATATGGCCGATGCCAGCCGTGATACCCAGCAGTTTAAGAATGAGCTGGCTAAGCTGACCGGTAATCTGGCATCGCTCAACAACGTGTATGGCAGCATGCTGACCGCCATGCGTGGTAACTAAGATCAGTGTAACGGTATTCAGTTTATAGCGTTTGCTGTGGATTGCACGCCGTAGGCTGAGCACCGTAAACCGCTAAGGCGGACTGTTAAAAACTTCACCCCCATAGTATTCCACCATAGTATATGGCAGGCGTAAAAGAAACACCCCGTCAGAAGATGATCGGGATGATGTATCTGGTCTTGACCGCGTTGTTGGCTTTACAAGTCACCTCGGCCATTCTGGAGAAATTTGTATTACTGAATAATAGCTTAGAGGCCTCCACGGTATCGGCCAACCGGGTCAACCAGGCCACGGTCGATAACATTCGTGCTACCGTCGAGAAATCAGGTAATCGGGCAACTGACCTTGTGATTGTTAAACAGGCCGATGAAGTTCGTAAGACAACGTCAGATGTGATTGCCGAAATCGATGCACTCAAACAGCGGATCATTACCGAAGCCGGGGGAGGAGTTGACGAAACGGGTAACATCAAAAATCTGAGCGAAGAAGAAAAAGTAGCGCAAATCATGGTAGGCGGCAACCACAATGGGGAAGCTTACAAATTGAAGAAGCAACTTGACGACTACCTGCAGAACCTGACCAAATACAGCCCGGCCAAGTACACCTCGCTGGCTCTCGATGGTAAAGACGACCCGATCACAAAACGGTCGCCCGATCAGCGGTCTAAAGATTTTGGTGAACTGAACTTTGCCCAGACGCCGGTTCCGGCTGCCCTGGCAGTACTTACCCAGCGGCAGACAGATGTTCGCCGTATTGAAGGTGAAGTGTTAAATGTGCTGGCCAGCAAGGTAGGGGCTCAGGATGTTAAGTTCGATAAGATTCTGGCTATGCTAAGCATGGAATCGAAAGTTGTGGTAGCCGGTACGAAGTTCAAAGGTCAGATGTTTCTGGCAGCGTCTTCGTCGGGTATTCAGCCGCGCATGAGCCTCAACGGCGCACCGGTTCGGATGCAGGACGGTCAGGGCCTGGTCGAATTCACGGCTCAGGGAGGCTCCTATGACAAGAATGGCCTGGCCCGCCGGGTGCTGACCGGCTCTATTGCCTACCAGACGCCGGCAGGTTTGAAAACGGTACCTCTTCAGGCTGAATACTTCGTAGCCAAGCCTTCGTATCAGATTGAGACGGGTACGCTGCCTCCGTTGTATCTGGGCTGCGCAAACAAGCTGAGCATTCAGAGTCCGCAGTTGGGTGCTCTTTGGAGCCCGACGATTACAGGTAATGGAGCTGCCGTTATCCCGTCGGGCGAAAAAGGCAAGGTTACCGTTGTGCCGAGTGCTGCTCAGGTGTCGCTGAACATCAGCAACGGCGGTAGCCTGCTGGGTACAGAGACATTCCGGGTAAACCGGGTTCCCCGCCCTACGCTGGAGTATCGCGTTGGGGGGCAGGCTACCAATGATCCCCGTGGTGTGCCGGTTACGTCGGCTCGTAGCGTACAGGTGCGGGCGGTGTCTGACCCAAGCTTTGCTACGTTCTCTCCCGACGATGCTAAATTCCGGGTTACCGGTATGACGGTTAGCCTTGTACGGGGTGCGCGTCGTGTGCAGTCTGTCAACCTGGGACCTGGCGGAGGCTCGGTTAGCTCACTGGCGGCTGAAGCCCAGTCTGGTGACCGGCTGGTTATTCAGGTTGAAGGGGTGCAGCGGCAGAATTTCCGGGGAGAAATCAGTGATGTACCGATGGGAAATCCAATCTATCAGGTTTCGCTTTATTAACGTAATAATGCGGTTTATTGACCGTTAACATACTGAACTGACAACAGACAGTGAGCATGATACAGACAAAAATGATTCGGTACGCCGGTGTGCTTGCAACGACCGCACTGGCCTTAGTGGGAGCGGAAGCGTTGGCGCAGGAGAAGGCAAGTACCGGGATCAACCCGAACTCAGTTCGAGGCATCAACGATAATGACATCATGATGAAGAAGACCCTTTGGCGTCGGATCGACCTGAAGGAGAAACAGAATCAGTCGATGTTTTCGAAGAATAACGAGATTTCGAAATACCTGATCGATGCTGTAAAAGCTGGCCTGTTGGACGCGTACACCAGTGACTCGCTGACTACGAAGCTGACCGCCGAAAAAATGCACGAGAAACTGCTGATTCCGAACACAGGCGGTGGCCTGTCGCAGGAAGAAATTGCGGCTGGTTTCACCGAGGACGGTAAAGGCAAAGCGGATGATGGTTGGGGCGGTCCAGCCAAAGATCCTAAAAAAACAGCTGCCAAGCAGCCGGCCGACGATGGTTGGGGAGCTCCTAAAAAAGCAGCTCAGCCAGTCGATGATGGCTGGGGAGCGCCTGTAAAGAAGAAGTCTACGGCGAAAAATACCAAAGGCAAAAAGAAAACGCCGGTAGCTGCCCCCGTTGAAGCACCTAAAAAAGATACGGTAGCTGTGGCGCAGGGACCAACGTTCTCGGGCGACGAGTACTTCGCAAAAGAACTTAACCTGCTGGAGGTAAAGGAAGACTGGGTCTTTGACCGCAAACGGTCTCGGTTGTACTATGACATCCAGTCTATTGGTATTGTTCTGCCCGCTGACAAGAACCCGGCTGGCTATGAAGTACCGGTAGCCTATTTCAAGTGGAAAGATCTTGACAAACTGTTCCGGAGTGACCCAAAAAAGTTTATCTGGTATAACCCACAAAACCAGGCTCAGCATAAAAACCTGGCCGATGCATTCGATCTGCGTCTATTCTACGGTCGTATCTGGAAGGTAGCCAATCCGGAAGACAAAGATCTGGTTTCGCAGTTTGGTGACAAAGAAGGCCTTCTGAAGTCGTACCAGGCTGAGTACGAACTGATGGAAAAAGAGCATGGTCTTTGGGAGTATTAAGTAGAAAAGAGTGGCCCAACAGCCACTCTTTTTCATGATCGAGCAATAAAAAAAGCCGCTAGTACGCGGCTCTTTTTATTGCTCGATGGTCTCAAAATACTGTTTCAGTTTCACGGCTCGGTCTTTACCAACTACTTCGGCCACTTCGTCGATGCTGGCTTCTTTTATCTTCTTAACGCCCTTGAAATGCTTGAGTAGCTTAGCCGCCGTTTTCTTCCCAATACCTTCTACGTTCTCTAGTTCACTAATCAGGCTGTTCCGGCTCCGTTTATCGCGGTGGTAGGTGATGGCAAAGCGGTGCGCTTCGTCGCGGATACGCTGGATGAGCTTGAGAGACTCTGATTTTTTATCGATATAAAGTGGCAGATTGTCCTCAGGGAAATAGATTTCTTCCAGACGCTTGGCAATGCCGATGATAGGTACTTTGCCGTATAAACCCAACGCTTTAAGCGCGTCGCAGGCAGCACTGAGCTGGCCTTTACCGCCATCAATAACAATGAGGTCAGGCATGTCGGTCTGCTCTTCCAGAACACGCGTGTAGCGACGGGTAACCACTTCGTGCATACTGGCAAAGTCATTGGGGCCGACAACGGTTTTGATCGAGAAATGACGGTACTCTTTGTTAGCCGGCTTGCCTCCGATAAAACACACCATGGCCGAAACAGGGTTGGTGCCCTGAATATTCGAGTTATCGAAGCATTCGATCCGATTAGGTAAGGTTTTAAGCTGTAAGTCCTGCTTCAGTTTGATCAAAACCCGATCTTTCTTGCTGGCATTAGCTGTCGCTTCGGCAGCGGCCCGGTCCTGCCGTTCCCGACGGAAGTACAGCACGTTTTTCAGCGACATGTCGAGGAGTTTTTTCTTGTCGCCGATCTGCGGGATAGTCACTTCTGCTTTCAGGTCGACGTCGAGCGGAATGTTCGAGATAATCTCCTTGGATTGACTGCCATACTGCTCCCGGAATTCGATGATGAGCATCGCCAGCAGATCGGCATCGGCCTCGTCCAGTTTTTTCTTTACTTCAACCGTGTGGGCCTGAACGATGGTGCCGTTGATCACCTTCATGAAGTTGATGTAAGCGGCCGTTTCGTCGGATGCGATGGAAAACACGTCTGCATCAGCAATCTTCGGGTTTACCACTGTCGATTTACTCTGAAACCGCTGCAGTACGTCCATTTTGTCTTTGTACTGCTGGGCCTGTTCAAAAGCCAGGTCATTGGCCGCTTCGACCATTCGGTTCCGGAAGTGATCCTGAGCTGGCTTCAAATTGCCTTTCAGGATATGATGAACCTGCTCAATGTCTTTATTGTAGTCTGCTTCGGCCTGTCGTCCCTCACAGGGGCCTTTACAATTTCCGATATGGTACTCCAGACAAACCTTATACTTACCGGCCTCAATATTCTCCGGAGCCAGATTGTAATTACAGGTGCGGATGGTAAACAGCTGGCTGAACATGTCCAGCACCGTATACATGGGTTTCAGATTCGCAAAGGGACCATAAAAGGTACCCAGTTTGCGATCAATACGCCGGGTCGTGATTACGCGAGGAAAATGTTCATTGGTAACGCAAACGAACGGGTACGTTTTGTCGTCGCGCAGGAGGATATTGAATTTGGGCTGGTACCGCTTGATAAGCTGGTTCTCTAGCAGTAAGGCGTCAAACTCGGTATGAACGATCGTAAATTCGATCTTTCGGATTTGACTGACCAGACGAAGCGTCTTTCGGTCGTGACCTTTGGAGTTGGTAAAATAACTACTGACGCGATTCCTGAGGTCTTTAGCTTTACCAACGTAAATCACCTCGCCAGTCGCATCGAAATAGCGGTACACCCCGGGTTCGTGAGGTACCTTGGCTAACTCTTTTTTATAATCGAATTCGGGCATATAGCCAGCAGTATTTGGTCTACTCCGAATTTAAAAGGGAGTGTTAACAGAACAACTGACAGGCCGCAAAGGTTGCCTGAGCCGGACCCTGAACGTTGAATAAACCGCTCCGAATCCGGCTTAGTATAAAAGGTGGTTATTGAAGGATATCCTCTTCGTCTTCCGGAACGACTTTAGGTGGAATGTACCGTTGTGAGGAGTCGATGTGGAAGCCTCCGCAGTCGATCCGGAAGTTGTTCGGCTTACGGAAGGGTTCCGGACGATACTGAGTCAGCGTAGGATCGGCGTATACCTTCTGCATGTACATGGCCCAGGCCGGCATAGCCAATCGGCCACCTTGACCGAGTTCAATGGTTCGGAAGTGAATAGAGCGGTCATCGCCACCTACCCACAGCCCCGAAACCAGATGCTGGGTCATGCCCATAAACCAGGCATCCGAATAGTTAGAGGTGGTTCCCGTTTTGGCCGCAATTTCGTTTCCGCCTTCCAGCAGTTTGTACTGCGTCCGTAAGCGCTGGGCCGTACCATTGGGGTCTTCAACGGCTCCGCGCATCAGGTGAAGCATTTCATAGGCCCGATTGGCGCTGATGACCTGATTGGCATCGGGAGTGAAAACTTTCAGGACATTACCGTTCTTGTCGGTAATACGCAGAATCATCATGGGACGAACCCGAATGCCGCCGTTGGCAAACGCGCAGTAGGCAGCTACCATTTCATACACCGATACGTCGCCCGTACCCAGGCAGAGGGTAGGGTTGTTGGGCAGGTCTTTACTTTGAATCCCCATGTCATTGGCGTACTTGATGACCGCAGCCGCCCGGGTTTTCTTAATCAGCTGCGCACTGACCGTATTGATCGACTGGCCCAGAGCCTCCCGCAACGACAGGCTACGGCCACTATACCGACCGGTCGAGTTCTTAGGCATCCAGGGCGGTCCGCCATTGTTATCTTCACCATGGGCAAAAACGGTGGGTCTGTCAGCAATATGGCTACAGGGCGTCACGAAACCCTGGTCCAGCGCCGTCAGGTAAACGAACGGTTTAAAGGTAGAGCCAGGCTGGCGTCGGCTCTGACGAACGTGATCGAACTTTATATGTTTAAAATTAATGCCACCTACCCAGGCCTTGACATGGCCATAGCGTGGATCCATTGACATAAAGCCCGTATTGAGCAAGCGCTTGTAATAACGAATGGAGTCCAGCGGGCTCATCGTCGTATCCTTCTCGTTCCGTTTGCCGCCGTAGACGAACACTTTCATCTTGGTCGGTTTGCGCATCTCCTGCCATATGGTCTTCTCATCATCGCCATAAACGGCTTTTAGCTGCTTGTATCGGACGGTCTGTTTGGCGCGCGCTTCGATAAAACCAGGGCTTTCTACATATTTCTTGGTCCGGGGGTCTTTCTGTACCCAGGGGTTGCGTCCCCGCCAGTGCTCGTAGAACTTCTTCTGCTGGTCGCGCATGTTCGTCATTACGGCTTCTTCGGCATAAGCCTGCATGCGGGAGTCGATGGTGGTGTAGATCTTTAGTCCGCTGGTGTATAGGTCAAGATCGGCTCCGGGATTCTCCTCGTTGTACTGCCTGATCCACCGTTTAATGTCATCGCGAATGACCGATCGGAAATAAGCCGCCATACCGGTATTCTGATTCTCTACGCTAAAGTCCAGCTTGAGCGGTTTGCTTTTGTAGGCCTGAAATTGCTCATCGGTCAGGAATTTATATTTGCGCATCTGCGACAGCACCACGTTCCGGCGCTCGCGGGTCCGGTCTTCGAACAGCCGCGGGTTGTAGAGGGTCGGGTTTTTGAGCATGCCGACCAGCGTAGCCGCTTCCTCTACATTGAGGTTCCAGGGCTCTTTGCCAAAATAGGTTTTAGCCGCCGTTTTTATGCCGTAAGTGTTATTGCCGAACGATACCGTGTTGAGGTACATCATCATGACCTCCTGCTTGGTATAATTGCGTTCGAGCCGTACGGCCAGAATCCATTCTTTGGTCTTGGCAATGACCAGCCCGACTATTGGAACCTGCCCCAGAATGCCCCGTAGTTCTTCCCGGCGGGTGTCGAACAGGTTTTTGGCCGTCTGCTGGGTTAGCGTACTACCCCCGCCCGAACTGGACGCGCTCCGGAACGTCAGGAAGCCACCCACCGCCCGAAACAGCGACCGGGGATCGATGCCAGAATGTTTCACAAAACGAGCGTCTTCAGTGGCCAGCAGGGCCGACGTTACATTTGGCGACACCTGCGATATTTCGATGGGTGTCCGGTTTTCAACGTAATACTTACCCAGCAACTGATTATCGGCGGTGTATACCTCTGAGGCTTCTTCGCTTTTGGGGTTCTCCAGCGCCTTCAGGCTGGGCATACCACCAAACAACCAGAAGAAATTATAGCTGACCGCTACTACATATACGATCAGCAGAACGATGCCGATCAGCGAAAAGCGCCAGATAATTCGAATCAATTTTCGGTAGGGACCGGGAGCGAACTCGATCATTTTTTACTGTTTACAATTAGTGGGTGTATTGGTCCGAGCTACCAGATTTTTCGGACTGCAGCCAGCTCTGAACAGCACACATAAACTTATTTTCGCTTTGCTGTTGCCTGATTCGCGGCCGACTGCATTTCTTTGGCTCTGGGCAGCAATGTGCTGGTTGGATAATCGCGTATAAACTCGTTCAGCGCCTGCCGATAGGCATCCGTTGTCTGTACCCGGCCAATGAGTATGACCCGCAGCATAGCCAGCTTATCCTCCATTTTAGTGCCTGCCATCCCACCCAGTGCCGTTTCTGCCCGGGCCAGCGCTTCGGTTATGTTGTTGGCTTTATACAGCTCATAAATCTGCGTATATGTAGCAACGGCCTGCGCTTCTGAATCCGTGGTCTGGGTCGCGGTCCGACCCGTCAGACGAGCATACGAAGTATTCGGATATTCGGCCAACAGTTTGTCTTTCCAGACCGACGTGCGTCCCAGCTGCTCGTTCGATAAATGAAGCAGGTAGTAGACCTCCGGTTTTTGCAGCGTTGACGGGTAGCGGGTCAACAGCTGCTCAAACGTCGGAATCGCATCCGCAGGCTGATTTAGGTCAAATTTATAGAGCTTGCCTAGTTTATACAACGCATTTTCGATACGCTGGTTCGCCTGCGCCTGTGCTTCTTTTGAAAAGGGCAGTTTTGCCAGTAGAGCATCCCGGCGGGCGTTCTGGCTGGGAGGGTTCCCGTTGGTAGCTCCGCCCGGAGCGGTAGCCGGTTGCAGCGTAGGATTTGGGTTTATGCCATCGGCAGGAGAGTTGCCATTTAGCGGACTCGACAGATTAGCGATAGCGCCCGAGGCTTCTTTAGTGCTGCGACGCCAGTTGTCTTCAAGCGGGCGGTTACCCCAGCGGGCCGAAAACTCCTGCCGGCCCTGGTTCAGGGCGATAGGATTGTAGAGCACCCAGCGTTCGGTGGGCGTCAGATTCGAGTTGGTAGCGCCGGGCATTGAAGTACCGGCGCCTGAACTGGCCCGATCAATGATTTGCTGAGCCAGGGCGGCCTGCTCCCGATCTTCTTTATCCTGCTGAGCCAGTATTTTGTCAAGTCGCTGGTTAAGCGCAACTCGGTCCAGCTGAGCCAGGGTTAACAGACTATCGTCCGTTTGGATCGTTGTGGTATACTGAACAAAATCGTCGAGCGTCTTTTTGCGGGTCAGCAGAGCTGCATATTCCGGCGACTGGCGGGGCAGCAGAGCCAGGGCGCTGTCGTAATACACTTTTGCCTTGGCGTAGTTGGCTTTTTTCTCAAAATAAAGCCGACCCATTTCCAGATAGGTGTAGGGAACCTGGGACGTATTGGCACCCGCTTCCCGAATCGATTGACTGTAATAACCAATGGCTTTATCGATTCGGCCGGAGCGGGCTTCCAGCAATCCCATCGTAAAATAAATCTTATCCTTCAGGTCGACGTTTTTCCGGTCGTTCAGCATCGACTCAAACGTTTCGGTCGACTGCGCCAGCCGTTTCTGATCACCCGTCAGGCCGTTGCTTTGAATAGCGTACAGGTTTGCGTAGAACGACTGGTCATAGTTAGGGCGGGCGCGCAGCACGGTTCTGTACTGCTCAACGGCTTTGGCCGGCTGGCCGATCAGATCGTATAACTGACCGGCAATCAGGTGCAGTCGGGCGGTTTGTTCTCCTCTTTTCAGCGCCGGGAAAGTAGCCTCCAGAATACCAACAGCCAGACCGTATTCGCCCCGGCGCTGGTGGAGATACGCTTTGGTCAGGTAAAAATCGCGGGTGTTAGTTTTGTTGAGAGGTTGAGTGCGCAGGTATTCGGAAACGTTCAGGGCATTCGTGTAGTCGTCGGCTTCCACATACGCCCGCATCAGGCCAACCAGCGCCGTGTGCTTGTCAGTTTCACTTGTTCCCTTTGTGTTGACGTATTTGAAAACCTCAATAGCATTCGGCAGATCCTGTTTCAGCAGGCGAGCCCGGCCAATCAAAATATAGGCATTATCGAGCCATTTACTATTCTGATGGCGTTCTGGAATCAGCGATGCTTTCTTGATGGCATCGTCAAGCTGAGGCCGAACCGAAGCAATGGCGTTTGAATCGACCGGGAGCAGAATGGGTAAAAGCTGGTTGTAATTTTCCTGACGGGTTTTGAAGAAGACCTGCTCTGCTGCATTGATCTGATCACGGGCAATTACGTAGGCATTATAATGGGCCGTGAGATTATGATATCCTTTGCTGATCGGTTTGGTGCTGTATTGTGAACAGGAGACCAGACCAGCCGTCGTCAATCCGAAGACGACCGTTGGCAAAAGAAAAGAACGATTACAGAGATAGCGGAACATTCAGGGGGTGGCACGTCATACTCAACGATAAAAACGCTCAGAGCCGAACCAGCGGTATGTAACGTAAGGCCAAATTAACGAATTTTGGTGTTTATATTGTACCAATCCCTGCAAAACAATGGACAGTCAAGCGGATTCACCGGCCCCAAACGAGGACAAAAAGCCTGACAGAAACGATCTGGTCTCGAAGGCCACGGAAAAAACGACGTCGTTTGCGCAGTACAGCGGCATCGCGTTCCAGATGCTGGGTACTATTGGCCTCGGTGTGTACGCTGGGCTGAAGCTCGACGAGTGGCAGGGTAATGCGCGCCCAATCTGGACCATTGTTCTATCACTCACCGCCATCGGTGCCTCGCTCTATTTGTTCATCAAACAGCTAACCCGGTAAATCAGCAGGGCAGACCAGCACGGTATGACAGCTGGCCCACTACGTTGCCGTAGCTGGTGTGGACATACGAGTCCCGGTAACTAACCTGTTACTTTTTTTTATTCCATGTTTCGCACCCTACTCTTCACTGGATTCCTTGCGATTGTATTTTTCATAGCCGAACGGTATTACGCTGTACCCTGGTTACATGCCTCCTGGAAAGCTATACTTGTCTTCTTTGTTAGCGTCTCTCTACTGACCCACCGGCTGGTAGAAACGGGTTTGCAGGGCAATCAGGAGCGATTTGTGCCCTTGTACCTGGCGGCTACTGTAGCCCGGTTTATTGTGGGGCTAATTTTTGTCGGTTTCTTTTTGCTTCAATCCGTCGCTGACCGCCGAACCTTCGTTTTGGATTTTCTTGTCCTGTATATAATCTACACGGGCTTTGAGGTTTGGGGCATTCATCGTAAATTGCGCCAAAATTCGTAAAACCGATCAGTACCATCAGATGATGCGTTCGATTCTAAATAGATTGCTGCTCGCTATCGCACTCGTAATGAGTCCAATAGCCTTTACTCAAGCCCAGGAACACGGTCATGAAGGCGAAACCGTTGAACACGGCGAAACCCGCAAAGAGGGATTCGACGTAGGCGGAATGATCATGCACCATATTAAGGATGAGCATGGTTGGGAACTGGCGCATGGCGTTACCATCCCGCTTCCCGTCATTTTGTACTCGCCCGACCGGGGGCTCGAAGTCTTCTCGTCATCACGTCTGGCACACGATCAGGTGTATAACGGATACAAACAGGTACACGGCAAAATTCACCGGGTCGACGCAGCGGGCAATGACGACCACGAAGCCAAGTTTTATAACTTTTCTATCACAAAGAATGTCGCGTCGCTGCTGCTGAGTGCTATCATCCTGCTGAGCATCTTCCCGGCTGTTAGCCGGTCTTACGCCAAAAATCGGGGTAAGGCGCCGAAAGGGCTACAGTCGTTCCTGGAGCCGATCATTCTGTTTGTTCGCGACGAAATTGCCAAACCCAGCATTGGACCCAAATACGTCAAGTATCTACCCTACCTGCTGACGCTGTTCTTCTTCATTCTGGTTAACAATCTGCTGGGGCTGCTGCCGGGTGCTGCTAACCTAACGGGGAACATTGCCGTTACGCTGGTTCTGGCCGTGATCACGTTCCTGATTGTATCGTTCAGTGGGAACAAGCATTACTGGATGCACATTGTCAAACCAACGGGGGTGCCCTGGTTCGTTCTTCCAATCATGATCCCGGTCGAAATTGTTGGTGTATTTATGAAGCCGATCTCGCTGATGGTCCGGTTGTTCGCTAATATCACGGCTGGTCACATCATTATCCTGAGCTTACTCGGACTGATCTTCATGGCCAATAGCCTGGGTGGTATGACAACCAGTATTGCTATCAGCCCGGTTGTGCTGTTCTTCACGCTCTTCCTGAATTTGATCGAGTTGCTGGTTGCGTTCCTGCAGGCGTTCATCTTCACGCTGCTGACTGCCATGTACATCGGCAGCGCGGTAGAAGAGCATCACGAGGCTGATCACGGTATTGGTTTCGAAGGCGCAGAAGCCCATTAATTTGCAATCTTTTGTTTCGTTTCACTTATAAATAGTTCTGTTCATGTTCGCAATGTTGTTTGCTTTGCTGTTGGAGGCCACGGGTAGCGTAGCCATTATGGGTGCTGCTATCGGTGCTGGTCTGGCTGCTATCGGCGCTGGTCTGGGTATTGGTCGTATCGGTGGTTCGGCTATGGAGGGTATCGCCCGCCAGCCAGAAGCTGCTGGTCGTATCCAAACCGCCATGCTGATCATCGCGGCTCTGATCGAGGCCGTGGCTCTGTTCGCAGCTGTTATCTGTCTGCTGGTGGCTACCGCCTAATCCCGGCAGAAAATGTATCCGGGTAAGCTGGTTGCATTAGGCACTGGCGTCATTACCCACCGCGTATCCGAGAAACGTCCGTCTGGTTTGGGCTTGCCAACCAGCGGACGTCTTTCAACAAAAGATTGACCCCGATTTGTAAACGCCCCGTTTGGGCGTTGATCACAAGTCGTAGACAAGAACATTCTAAGTCAACACTTATAAATCGAACTCCATAAAATGGATCTGCTTACTCCCGATCTTGGTCTGCTGTTCTGGCAGGTGGTCGTTTTCCTCGGCCTGTTTCTGATTCTTCGCGCCTTTGCCTGGAAACCCATCACGGAAAGTCTGAACGAGCGCGAAAACAACATTCAAAGTGCCCTTGACCTAGCTGAAAAAACCCGTCAGGAAATGACGGCGCTGAAAGCCGATAACGAAAAGTTACTGGCCCAGGCTCGTACGGAACGGGAAGCTATCCTGCGGGGAGCCAAAGAAACGGCCGACAAGATGGTCGCTGATTCGCGCGTGAAAGCCGAGGCAGAAGGCAAACGGATTCTGGAACAGGCACGCGAAGCAATGCAGAATGAGCGGCAGGCTCTGGTGGCTCAAATGAAAAAAGAGGTAGTTACCCTCTCGCTCGATATCGCCGAGAAAGTACTTCGTAAGGAACTGAGCGATAAATCATCGCAGGAGAAGCTGGTAAACGATCTGGTATCTAACTCTCGCTTAAACTAACCAACTATGGCCGTTGCTAGTGTAGCCGCGCGTTATGCCAAGTCGCTGTTAGATTTGGCCAAGGAACAGGGAATTACCGATGTGCTTTATGAAGACATGAAGCTTTTCCGGGATACGCTGAGCAAAAACCGTCAGCTCAACCTGATTCTGAAAAACCCGATTGTTCGGGCTGAGAAGAAAAACTCGATCGTCAAGCAGGTATTTGGTCCCCGACTCAATCCGGTAACCATGTCGTTTCTGGCCATCATTGCCCGCAAGAATCGCGAAGCCATTGTTGATGCTATTGCTGATGAATTTATCAGTCAGCACGACCGCATGAAAGGAATTGAGCACGCTACTGTAATTACGACCGTGCCGCTGACCGATGAACTTCGGAATAAATTCAAGGCAATCGTTACGAAAACAACCGGCAGCAAACTGATTGAACTCGACGAACGAGTAGACTCTAAACTGATTGGGGGCTATATTCTTCGGGTGGGTGATCGGCAGATTGATGGCTCGATTCGTAATCAGCTAAACGAGATGCGCCTGAAATTCATGAACTGAGAAATACACAGTGTAATACTAAAAAACCCGCCCCCAGATTCTGAGGGCGGGTTTTTTAGTATTGGCTCACCACCATTTTTCATAATCTCTGGCTGGCTTCCAGGTCGATTTGGGTTCGAAATGCTGCCAGAGAATAGCCGACACGTTGCGCAATAGCGTGAACCCCTCGTTGGAGCGTTCCCAGCTTTCGTCTTTCTGATTTTTGGTCATTACGCAGTATACATAGTCGCCGTGGGGAGCATGCACCAGCACTACTTCTGAACGGGACCGATCTACAGCCCCGTTTTTGGACGCCGTTTTTATCTCGGGTGGCAGTTGCGACAGCCCATCATTGTCCCAGTACTGACGACCCAGATTCCGATACATTTCGTCGCTGGCATCGGGGCTAACGGCTTTTCCCTCCCGAATATATACCAGTAGATTGGCCAGCTCGCGGGGCGTGGTTTGTCCCCAGCCATACTGACTCCAATCCCCTTTGCGACCGGGTGTGCGTGAGTTGACCCGGGTTTGGGGAAATCCATTTTTGTCGAGCCAGGCATTGATGGCGGCTCCACCACCGGCCAATGCCTGACACCACAAACTAGCAGTGTTATCGCTGACGGTTTCCATAAGCATAACGACTTCGCTCAGCGGAATTTTAGCGCCGTCTTTAAGCGACCCTACAATGTCATCGCCGTAACGCAGCGAATCTTTGTAGGTCAACACCTGCCCATAGGTGAGTGCCCCCTGATGAATCTTGTCAAATAACCCGCATTGGATCGGGACCTTAATGGTGCTGGCGGTCGGGAAAAGCGTGTCTGCATTTATAGATACGGTCTGACCCGTTCGGAGGTTACGAACGTAAATTCCCACATCGCCCCGGAAACCGGTCAACGCTGTGTGTAATCGTTTTTCGAGGGTTGATTGGCGCGCGGGCTGGGCATAGGTGATCAGCCCCAGCAGGCAGCAATAAAGCGTTGAGACAAGAAGACGCATCAGAAAGAAACAGATTTAACCAGTTTATAGTGGGTGCAAAGAAACAATTCCCGTTCGTAGAACCGAAGCGTGTTGACCCGTTTTTGATTGGTAGTCACCTCCAGATTGACGAGTCCTTCTTCAGTCCCGATCTGGGCAACAGCGTTGAGCAATTGCTGACCTATGCGTTGCTTTCGCCAGTTAGGATGAACGTAGAGTTCCTGAATTTCGCCCACCTTGCCGGTGTGATGCAGAAGATACTGTATGTGGCAGCTGACGAAGCCGACGGGCTCATCTGCCTGTACTGCAATCAGGTAATGGATCTGCGGATTAGCCAGGTTGCGTTCGAATACCGACAGGAAAAGCGCGCTGTCCAGTGCCTGGTCTTCGAGGTCGCAGATAAACTGATAAATGATAGATGCGTCGGCCAGCGTAGCCCGACGAATAGAACTGTCGGCTGGCGGGGTAAAATGAACAGGATTATCCTTTTGCATAGAAACCAGGCGCTTGATAAGGCCAAGTTCGCTGTTTCAGCGCTTCGTTTGACAAGTATCGGCGACAATAGGAATGATTCATCAGGTTCGGACGCCTTTTCCGTTTTGGTATTAAAATAGTTTAAATATATGGTCTATAGATGCAATTGGTATAATCCTTGTTCTACTTTTGCCTACACGTACATAACCGTAATCTTTGTTCTTATCATGAATGCATCTGCAGCAGTCGCGCAGCCAAACGCGGTCAGTGAGACCCGCTTGAACCCGCCCGCTATTCCCTTATTGACCATTGATCCGTACACCAGCGTCTGGTCGTTTGGTCCTCAGCTACATCAGGACGCTACCCGACACTGGACGGGTCAGCCAAACCAGCTGAACGGCCTGATTCGGGTAGATGGGCAAACGTTTCGATTTATGGGTAACCCGTCGTTTGCGGGCGAAACCATTGTCCCTACCGCCCGGGAGGGTGCCTATGCGGCCCGCTATCTGACCGAGAAACCGGCCTCTGACGACTGGATGACCCCGGCGTTCGACGACAGCCAATGGGCCAAAGGGACAGGTCATTTTGGAAGCCGCGCTGGTGACGAGACTAGTTGGACAACGCCAAACCTGTACGTTCGGCGCGAAGTTATGCTCGATCAGGTACCGGATGGTCCGTTGCTGGTCAACGCGATTCAGAATGATAACTATGAGCTGTTCATTAATGGCGAGCGCGTAGCCAAAGTAGGTGGCGTATCGCCGGATTACCGACTAACGCCAACGCATCGGAAGGCGACAGAGGTCCTGCGCAAGGGGCGTAATATCATCGCGTTTCATAGTGAGAATTTCTCGGGGCCCGGTTTTGTCGACCTGGGTCTGGTAGAACAGCGGATGCTTCACTACAAACCCGCCGAGCAGACGGCCCGGCGTATGACGGCGACCCGGTCTGAATTTGTCTTTACCGCGGCTGGCGTTGAGCTGACTGTAACGTTTCTGTCGCCGTTGCTGATGACCAATCTGGATGTTTTGTCGCGGCCCATACAATACCTGACCTTTACTGTGCGGGCAACGGATGGCAAGAAACATGACGTACAACTCTATACGGATGCGTCAGCCGAATTAGCCGTAAACACGCCCGATCAGTTGGTAACGTGGCAGCGCGGCCGGGTTAACCGCCCGGGTGGTGCCGCGCTCGATTACATGCGGGTTGGTACGGTGGAGCAGAAGGTGCTCGGCCGGAAAGGGGACGATGTCCGAATTGACTGGGGCCATTTCTACGTCGCGTCGGTAGCGGGGCCGAACACGAGCCGGCGGATTGGTTCACTGGCCAGCGCCCTGAATCAGTTTGAACGGGAGGGGCGCGTAACCGACCTGCACGAACGAATGCCGCGCCTGGTCAGCGATAGTTTGCCCGTGCTGGCTACCAGTATTGCCCTGGGACGGGTCGGAGAAAAGCCCGTTGAACAGCACCTCCTGCTGGGTTATGACGACGTGAAGTCTGTTGAGTATTTCGGGCAGCCGCTCAACGCCTGGTGGCGTCGCTATCACCTGTCGACAGACGGGCTCACCAGTATGGAACAGGCGTTACAGGACGCCGAAACCGACTATATAACGTTGCGAAAGCAGTGCGATGCGTTCGACAGACAACTCTACGCCGATGCGCTGAAGGCAGGAGGAGCTACCTACGCCGATCTGTGCGTACTGGCTTACCGGCAGGCTATTGCCGCTCATAAACTGGTGGCCGGACCCAAAGGAGAGCTATTTTTCTTCTCGAAAGAAAACTTCTCGAACGGCTCCATCGGTACCGTTGATGTGACCTACCCATCGGCGCCCTTGTTTCTGCTCTATAATCCCAATTTGCTCAAGGGAATGATGGAGCCTATTTTCCAGTATTCAGAAAGTGGGCGGTGGAACAAGCCCTTTGCGGCCCACGATGTAGGCACCTATCCGCTGGCTAACGGGCAGACCTACGGTGAAGACATGCCCGTTGAAGAGTGTGGCAACATGCTTATTCTGACGGCCGCCATTGCCGCCGTAGAGGGAAACGCCAACTATGCCCGTCAGCACTGGGCCTCGCTAACCCTCTGGACCGACTACTTGATTCAGCATGGGTTTGATCCGGCCAATCAGCTCTGTACCGACGACTTTGCGGGGCATATTGCCCGCAACGCCAACCTGTCAGTTAAGGCCATCATGGGCATTGCCTGCTACGGCTACCTGGCCGGACGGCTGGGCGATAAAGCGCGGGAGCAGGAGTATATGGATATGGCGCGTGACCTGGCCCGCAAATGGATGAAACTGGCCGATGATGGGGACCACTACAGCCTCACCTTCGAAAACCCCGGCACCTGGAGCCAGAAGTACAACCTGGTTTGGGATAAGCTGCTTAAGCTAAACGTCTTTCCGGACGAAGTAGCCCATCGGGAGCTGGCTTATTACCTGACTAAGCAGCAACCATTCGGACTGCCGCTGGATAGCCGAAAAACCTATACGAAATCAGACTGGATCATCTGGACCGCAACGCTGGCCGACCGCCCCGCTGATTTTGAGGCACTCATAGCGCCGGTACTCAGGTTTGCCAACGAGACGCCCGACCGAGTGCCACTGAACGACTGGCACGAAACGACCACCGGTACCAAAGTAGGCTTTCAGGCCCGATCAGTAGTAGGTGGCTATTTTATTAAACTGCTGCAGGTGAAGAAGCTACACTAAGTAAATGGCCCCTAGCAACTTACGGCTAACCCGTTGCTAGGGGCCATTTACCCGAAAAAGCAGGAACCGGGGTTGTTTCGTATTTTTTAAATGCACTACCTTTAATGGGGCGGACAACACGTGTATACATCATCACAGATGTATAACCATTTCCAGACGACCTCATGCAAACAGATCTCTCGGCAGTGGCCATGGCGCAGCGTATCCTGGATACTTCGCGCAACGGAATGTTGTTGTATCAGCCCGTTTATGACATCCAGACCAGCGCCCCTGTTGATCTGCAACTGTCTATGGCCAATAGGCTGGCCGAGATCATGCTGGGCTGTTCGAGGTCGGTGGCTATTGGGCAGCTCATGAGTCAGCAGTTGCCCAGGGGTATTGACGCTGATCAACTTCGTGAGCTTTTACGGGTTGCCGAATCAGGGGATTCTCTGTCTTATGACGTTTGCATCAGGCATACCGAATGTTACCCGAACACGGGTTGGTATACCATTACGGCCGACGAATTCAACGGCGGTGTGCTAATCGCATACACCGATATTTCGGCCGCTGTACAGGCCCGGCAGGAACAGACTGAACTGAACGACTTCATCGACGTGGTTTTTAGTACGTCGCTACTGGGCATTTCGGTGTTCGAAGCCATCAGAGATGAGAACGGCAGGATCAGCGATTTTCGACTGGTACGAATAAACGAGACCGGCGCCCACATGAATGGGATGCAGGCCAATCAGCTTGAGGGAAAAACGCTGCGCACCTTATATCCTCAAACCGAACAGGTGGGTTCCTTTCAGCAGTA
This sequence comes from Spirosoma lacussanchae, assembly GCF_005870035.1. GTDB lineage: Bacteria > Bacteroidota > Bacteroidia > Cytophagales > Spirosomataceae > Spirosoma > Spirosoma lacussanchae. The sequence goes on from NZ_SWJG01000001.1 coordinate 1,615,155, forward strand.
CGTTACTGTCATCGAACGAAACGAATCGTTTGTCAAGGAGCAGTACTACCCCAATCAAAACCGATGGTATACCATCTCGGGTCGAAAGTTTAAAGATGGTGTTATTCTCACCTTTCAGAATAGTACCGATCTGAAACGAATCGGGCAGCGCAGCGACCACCAGACTGATCTGTTGCAAAGTGTTGTTGACAATGCGCCGGTCGGTATTATTCTGGCCGAGGCTATTTACGGATTAGGGGACCAGTCGGGACAGGTCGTCGATTTCCGGTACCGGCTTACCAACCGCTTCAACGCCGAACTGGTCGGGCATACGGTAGAGGATATGACCAATCAGCCAATTTCAGCCTTGTTTCCGGATTGGCAGCAGATGCCGCTTTTCCAGGTTATGGAGAGCGTAAACCGCACAGGTGAGGCCCGGCAGTTTAGCGAAGAGTACAACCGATACGGCATACGGGGCTGGTTTGAGTATTACCTGGTCAAGCTGGGGGATGCCGTTTTGCTCACATTCCTCGATGTAACCAGACTCCGGGAAGCCGATGAGGAGAAAAAGCAGCAGGCCGATCTGCTCCAGGCCGTAGTCAATAACTCACCGACCGGTATTGTGCTGTACCAGGCTGTACGCGATGAAACCGGGCAGATTGTCGATTTCGTACATGCACTAACCAATCCAACCAACGCGCGCGTTACGGGCCGTTCGGTAGAGGAGATGGCTGGGTTATTGATGTTGACGGATTACCCGAGCAACCGAACGAATGGTCACTTCGACGATTTGGTTCAGGTGACTGAAACCGGAGAGCCGCTCCGGCGGCTACTTGATTACCGGGCTCATGGTATCAACGGCTGGTATGATGCCCAGTATGTCAAACAAGGTGATGGTGTGTTATTTACCTACCTCGATGTGTCCGAAAGCCAGCAAAACCGCGCCCAGCTTGAAGCTGCCAACCGCGACCTGCTCCGCTCCAACGACAATCTGCAGCAATTTGCCTACGTGGCCAGTCATGACCTGCAGGAGCCCCTGCGAAAGATTCAGGCCTTCGGAAATCTGCTTCAGATGCATGCGGTCAATCAGCTGGATGGAACGGCAATGGGCTATATCGACCGGATGCAGTCGTCGGCCGTACGGATGTCGATGCTGATTCGGGATTTATTGGCCTTTTCCCGCTTATCTACCCAGCAGGAAGCGTTTTTGCCCGTTTCGCTGAACGAACTTCTGGCTGAGTTGACTGAAGACCTCAGCACCGCCATTGATGAAGCACAGGCTACTATCAGAATCGATAGCCTGCCGGTTATTTTTGGACATCGGTTACAGCTGTATCAGCTTTTTCAGAACCTAATCACCAACGCCATTAAATTTCGCCAGCAGCATATTTCGCCAACTGTGGAGATTCGCTGCCGTCGGGTCAACATGGCCGAACTGCCCGACAATCTGAAAAACAGCGCGCAAGGCCGACCATTCATCGAACTCAGCGTAGTCGACAATGGGATTGGGTTCGAAGAAAAATACCTGGATCGTATTTTTCAGGTATTTCAGCGATTAAACAGCAAAAGCCAGTTTGCCGGATCGGGCGTGGGGCTGGCCATCTGCAAGAAGGTTGCCGAAAATCATGGTGGCATGATTACTGCAACCAGCCAGTTGAATCAGGGATCAACGTTTCTGGTTTATCTCCCCGTTGATAAATAAGCGGATTCACTGCCCGTGGTTAATAACCTTGCAGCGCATCGGACTCAAAAATGTGCTTTCCCGTGAGGCCCTGCTGGGCGGTTTGCCGCATGGCATTGGCCACTTTGACCGCGTCGATACCCCGGTATCTGGCCGGAATCAGTGGCGAAAACAGGCGCATGGCCCCCTCGGCCAACCGTTCGCCGAACCGGTTTTCAGCCCGGTTGCCAAGCAGGAGCGACGGGCGAAAAATCAGCAGGGTAGGGTATCCCAGCGCAGCCAGATCGCGCTCTATTTCGCCCTTCACCCGGTTGTAGAAAAAAGATGAATTGGTATCAGCCCCCATGGCCGTCACAATGGAGAACTGTTTGGCCCCATTTGCCAGGCCGAGCCGGGCAATATCCAGAGGGTATTGGTAATCGACTTTTCGGAAGGCATCCCGCGAGCCGGCTTTTTTCATTGTAGTGCCTAAGCAGCAAAAGATATCGTCGGCCTGGGTGAGAAGCCCATTGGGGTGGTCAAAATCAAATTGTACTTCCTGCAAACGGGGGTGCTGCCAGGTTAATGACTTGCGGATCAGTACTTTTACGCTGGAATAATCCGGGGAGTTAACCAACTGATGAGCGAGCAGGTCGCCAATCAGGCCCGTTGCTCCAATCAGTAAAGCCGTTTTTGAGGAAGATGTCATCATATAGAGAGGGGTATTTTCGCTAATTTAGTCGCGATATCAACAAACAAAGGTCCACCCATCCTAAATCTATTTTATGCGTTTACTAAACCACCGTTCTTTTTTTGCATTTATCCTGCTCTCCGTAACAATCCTGACCGCATTTCGGCATTTCGACGATGACTTTGTCAAGCGTCTGATCGAACAGTTCGAGCGCTACAGCATTGAGCGCCCCGTAGAAAAAGTGTATCTACACACAGATCGGGAGGCCTACCTGGCTGGTGAAACAATCTGGATCAAAGGGTATTTGTTTGGCGGGAACACCCACACGGCAGATACGATCAGCAAAGTTCTGTATGTCGACCTGATCGATGTGGCCGCGAAACAGGTACGCCTGCGGGCTCAGTTTCGGGCGATAGCCAGTTACGCCCCCGGACAGCTGGCCTTGCCCGACTCGTTGCCAGCCGGTAGTTACCAGCTTCGGGCCTATACTAATTTCATGCGCAACTACTCCGATGCGTACTTTTTCACCAAAACGCTGGCTGTCCTCCGCACTGGTGGGCCAACGGGAACGCCCCCGGCAGCGAACGCAGCCACCCCTCGGCTCGATGTACAGTTTATGCCCGAAGGCGGGCAGCTCATTGAGGGGCTGGATAGCCGGGTAGCTTTTCGGGCTACCAGTGTATCGGGTCGTAGTCAGGCTATCCAGGGATTCGTACTCGATAGCCGGAAAGATACGATAGTTGGCTTTGCCAGTACGCACCTGGGTATGGGCTATCTGTCCATCAAACCCGAGGCCGGACAGCAATATACAGCTTTTGTGCGGCAGCCGGAAGGAACATTTACCAGCTACGCCTTGCCAGCCGTTCAGCCGCAGGGCGCACTGATGCAGGTCGATAATTTATCCAGCAAAGACAACGTCCGGGTGTATGTCCGGCATAATAAAACCAGCACAGACCCGGCAGCGGCCATGACGCTGGTGGCTCAGACTCGTGGTCAGCTTATTCACGTGGCTAAAGTGTCGCTGGCTAAGAAATCGTCGGTGGCTCAGTTGACCAAAGCGCAGTTTCCCGAAGGAATCGCTCAATTGACGCTCTTCGATGAGACCAACAAACCTATCTGCGAGCGACTGATCTTTGTCGATAAAAACGAACGGATCAACGTCCGGGTGAAGGCTGAGAAGTCGGCTTACCGTACCCGTGACCACATCAATCTGACCCTGACCACCACCGATGCCGATGGTAGTCCCGCACCCGCCAATCTGTCGCTGGCGGTTGTAGATGATCGGCTTTCGCCGGAAACCGACTCCAACCGCGCGTCCATTACGTCGCATCTATTGCTTGAGTCAGATTTGACAGGAACCATAGAGCAGCCAGATTATTATTTCAATCCTGCGCACGCCGACCGGGCCCTCAAACTCGATCTGCTTATGATGACGCAGGGGTGGCGACGCTTTGTGTGGGCCGATGTGTTATCGGGTACAGTTCCGCCCGTTACGTTTCCGGTAGAGCGCGGACTGGCCCTGACAGGGCGCGTTGTTCGACCCAACCAAAAAGACATTGGTGGTAAAGTACGCCTGACCTTCATCGTTGCCAAGCGCGATAGTTCGAGAGAAATGATGACGGGCGAAACCGACGAGCGGGGCAATTACGCAGCCTACGATCTAGACTTCACGGATACGACAACCGTGCTCATTCAGGGTACGAAAGGGAAAACGAACCGGGATCTGGTCATTACGCTCGACCAGCTGCTGACTCCTCCCGTTACGATCGTGCGTCCTCCGCTCAACCCGGTCGAGTTCGATCGTGACGCGTATGATGAATTCATTCGGCGCACGAATGAGTACATGGAGATTGAACGCCAGATTCGTAATAACCGGGAGGTGCTACTCCAGGCGGTGACTGTAAAAGCCAAAAAGAATCAGCCACCCGATAGCCGGAAAATATACGGCGCGGCCGATGCGACGGTAAAGTTTGATCAGAACAACACAGCGGGCCGAATTACGATTCTGGACGTGATTCAGGGGCGGGTAGCGGGCGTTCAGGTGACCGGCTCGGGTTTCAGCGCCAAGGTTCAGATCCGGGGGGCTGCCAATTTTGGCGGGGCGATAGAGCCTCTGTTCGTGGTAGACGGTACGCCCATGGACCTGCAAGGGGTCATGAGTATATCGGTAAACGACGTCGATCAGGTCGACATTCTCAAAGGAGGATCGGCAGCTATTTACGGCTCAAGGGCTGCGGGCGGGGTTATCTCGGTGCTGACCAAGCGCGGTTCGCCTGACTACGACCTCGCCAAGGAAGCGGCTCCCGGCACGCTGGTAGCCAAACTTCCGGGCTACGCACCGGTGCGGGAGTTTTATGCCCCTCGGTACGACGTCAAAAAGCCAGAGCACATCCGCCCTGATTACCGCACTACGCTGTACTGGAATCCTCAGATTCAGACAGGTGCTGATGGAAAAGCCGTTGTTTCTTTCTTTGCATCAGATGCAAAAACAAAACTGCGCCTGCGGGTCGAAGGAGCTACGGCTACAGGCATGCCCGGTCTGGGTCGGCAAACCATTCGAATTGAGTAGGACATACAAAGCCCCTTATATCTGATGAACACAAACCGATTTCTGGTGGCGTTACTGGTGCTGACAGCTGCTGCGCCGGTGCTGGCTCAGCCCACTTACCCAACCATCGGGCAGATAATTAGACTGGATACGCGTCTGGACAAACTCCTGCCCAAAGACGCAAAAATAGACGTAATAGCCAGTGGGTTCGTCTGGTCTGAGGGGCCGGTATGGGTAAAACGAACGGCTCCGGCAGAGTCGTTTCTTCTCTTTTCTGACGTGCCGCAGAACACCGTATTCCGCTGGACCGAAAAAGATGGGCTGAGTACGTTTCTGAAGCCTTCGGGCTATACGGGGCTGGGAAATTACAGCGAGGAACCCGGCTCTAACGGACTGACTATCGACCCGAAAGGTCGGCTCATCGCCTGCGAACACGGCGACCGGCGCGTATCGGCCATGCCGCTGGATGGCAGTGGAGGTAAAGTGACGCTCGCCGACCGGTATCAGGGCAAACGACTGAACAGTCCGAACGATGTGGTGGCTCACTCGAACGGAAGCTATTATTTCACCGATCCGCCATACGGTATGCCCAAACGCGAAAACGATACCAGCCGGGAAACTGATGGGTTCGGCGTATATCGTATCGGACCCGACGGGGCGGTAAGTCTCGTGGTGGGTGATCTGACCCGGCCCAATGGAGTTGCATTATCGCCCGACGAAAAAACGTTATACGTGGCTCAGTCAGATCCCAATAATCCGGTAATTATGGCGTATCCGCTTCAGGCAGACGGATCGGTCGGAAAAGGGAAAGCAATTTTCGGCGCCGAAGGGCTGAAGAAGCAGGAGTTGCGCGGTGGATTCGACGGGCTGAAGCTCGACCGGGATGGCAACATTTGGACCAGTGGTCCGGGTGGAGTGCTGGTACTGTCGGCGTCGGGCGAGTTGCTGGGATACATTAAAACCGGCGTTGCTACCGCCAACTGTGCCTGGGGCGACGACGGGAGCACACTATATATAACGGCTGACATGTACCTCTGCCGGGTAAAGACATCGGCGCGCGGATGGTAAAAAAGCAGGATGAAGTAGGAAAGATAAATGGGTTGTACAAGTCTGTCAAACTACCTGACGTTTATCATTCATAATACCTCGTAAGCTTTGCTTATCTTTGGTTTGGGTTATAGAATCGTAACTTGGTTTAGGTAGTAATTGTCATGTTGGAGAACCGGAAGTGGGTCATTATCGGGGTGTTCTGTCTGGTTGGGCTAACGTATCTGGCCCGGCTTTTTTACCTGCAGGTGCTGGATGATACATACTCGCTGGGCGCATCGAAAAACTCGATCAAGCGGGTGGTCGAGATTCCGTATCGGGGGCAAATTTATGATCGCAATAATCAGCTCATTGTGTATAACACCCCCGTCTATGACCTGTACGTAACGCCCAAGCAGGTCAGGATTCCCGATACGGTTGCTTTCTGCCGGATGATGAACATCACTACATCCGAGTTCGATAGCATCATGGGATTAGCTAAAAACTATTCGCCGGTGAAGCCATCGCTGTTTATGCGACAGCTCTCTAAAGAAGATTTTGCCCGTATACAGGATGCACTCGTCGATTACCGGGGCTTTGAGCCGGTCATAAGTTCCATGCGTACGTACCCGGCCCACACGATGGCCAATGCGCTGGGCTACGTGAGTGAAATCAGCAAAAAACAGCTCGAAGAACAGGACATACTTTATTACCGGCAGGGCGATTACGTAGGACATAATGGCCTGGAAGAGCAGTATGAAGAACAGCTGCGCGGTAAGCGGGGGGTAAAGTTCATGATGCAGAACGTGCGGGGCGTAAACAAAGGCTCCTGGAAGAACGGGGCTTACGACACCCTGGCCGTAGCGGGCCAAAACCTGATCACCGGGATCGACGTTGAGGTGCAGAAATACGCCGATAGTCTGATGCAGAACAAGGTGGGCGCTGTGCTGGCGGTTGAACCCGCTACCGGCGAAATTCTGGTGTCGGTATCGGCGCCGACCTACGACCCGAACATGCTGTCGAGCCGTTACTTTTCCAAGAACTACCGGGCACTGATTAAAAACCCCTACAAACCGCTCATTAACCGGCCCGTTATGGCCAGTTATCGACCCGGCTCCACGTTTAAGCTGATTCAGGCGCTGATTGCTCAGCAGCAGGGGTCGCTCTTTCCAAACACTATGTACGGTCACAGCGGTTCGCCAATGCGCTGTCACTGCCGCGGAGGAAATAACCTGCGGGGGGCGGTGCAGAACTCCTGTAACCCGTATTTCTACCACGTTTTCCGCAAGTTCCTGTATTTTAACGGCGAGCATAACACCTTTAAGGCCTCGGCAATTGGTCTGAAGGAATGGCACAGCATGGCCGAAAAGTTTGGTATCGGTGCGCGGCTCGGGATCGACCTACCCAGCGAGCTGAAGGGCAACTTACCCACGCCCGAATATTACGATAAAGCCTACCGGGGGGCACTGCGCTGGAAATTCTCCAACGTGTACTCGCTCAGCATTGGTGAAGGTGAGTTGCTGATCAGCCCGTTGAAGCTGGTCAATCTGGCGGCTACCATCGCCAATCGTGGCTGGTACATCACCCCGCATTACATCAAAGGATTTAATAAGCCTGGGGTTGGCGTACCGGCCGAATATTTCGAGCGCCACGAGACCGGCATTGACTACAAGCATTTTCTGCCCGTTATCGACGGTATGCGTGCTGCCGTATCGCACGGTACCGTAACCCCGCTGGCCAATATCGAGGGTATTGATCTATGCGGTAAAACCGGTACGTCGCAGAACAACAAGTACGGGCACAAGTTTGACCACTCCATCTTTATCGGGTTCGCACCGATGAACAACCCCAAAATAGCCGTAGCCGTTTTCGTCGAAAACGCAGGCTGGGGAGGGAAGGCGGCCGCTTCCGTAGCGGCTCTGGTAGCCGAACGCTATCTAAAACGGAAAACGGAAGCCAAAAAGCTGGACGAGCAGGTGAAAGCGGCTAACTACCTGCCCCCCGTGAGCCGGGTGCCCGCTCCGAAAAAACCAGCCGCTCCTAAAAAGGATACGGTCCGGAAAACCCCCGAAGCCAAGCCGCTCATGACGGCTACCAGTCCCAAACCAGTGGCCGTAGCTGCCGCCAGTGGACATTAATCCCGTAAACTCAATATACTAGTGTCTTTGTCTCGTACGAACGATCCTTTTGCGCAACCTATCGACTGGCTAACGCTGGTGTTGTATCTGGGCTGTGTGGCGATGGGCTGGCTCAATGTCTATGCCGCCGTATACAGCCCAGAAGACCATACAAACCTGTTCGATATGACTACCAATGCAGGCAAGCAAATGATGTGGATCGGCACTACCGTGCTGCTCATCATTTGTATTCTGGTCATCAACCATAAGTTCTTCGACTCGTTTGCGTACGTGTTTTACGCGTTTATGATTCTGATGCTGCTGCTGGTACTGGTTGCCGGGTCGAACATAAACGGGTCGCGGTCGTGGTTTAAGTTTGGCGCGTTTCAAATACAACCCGCCGAGTTTGCTAAAGTGGCTACCGCGCTGGCGCTGGCCAAGTATCTCGATGTGCCCGGCATGAACCTTGGCCGAACCAAAGAGCTGCTGCGCATTGGCGGCATTATCGTGCTGCCCTGTATTCTGATTCTGGCCTCCAACGAGACCGGTTCAACACTGGTTTTTGCTTCGTTCGTTATCATGCTGTACCGCGAGGGGCTTCCGGGCTGGATACCGGCCCTGGGTATCAGTGTTGCGGCCCTGTTCGTGCTGGCGCTGGTTTTTCCGAAGCTGTACATTTTTGCCGGCATTATAGTGCTGTACGGGATCATTGTGCTCCTGATGCCCCGCTACAACCGTACGACCCGCAATCTATTGTCCATGGCGATGATCGGCGCAGCCATGATGGCGCTCGTCACCGGTGTTGATTTCTTTGTCAATAATGTGCTGCAGAAGCACCAGCGAAATCGCATCAAAGTACTTGTCGACCCGACAATCGACCCGCTGGGAGTAGGCTGGAACGTGACCCAGGCAAAAATAGCGATCGGATCCGGGCGGCTTCAGGGAAAAGGCTTTCTGGAAGGAACCCAGACAAAATTCGATTTCGTACCGGAACAAAGTACCGACTTTATCTTCTGCACCATCGGCGAGGAGCACGGCTTTATCGGGAGTACAATCGTGATTGCGCTCTTCATTGGATTACTGTCCCGAATCGTTATTCTGGCCGAAAAACAACGTAGTAAATTTGCCCGGGTCTATGGCTACTGCGTGGCGGGTATAATCTTCTTCCACGTTATGGTTAACATCGGTATGACCATCGGACTCATGCCCGTTATCGGAATTCCGCTGCCGTTCTTCAGTTATGGTGGCTCGTCGCTCTGGTCGTTCTCGATCCTGCTATTCATTTTTCTGAGACTAGACTCCCGCCGTACTGCCCTCATGCGGAGGTAAACGGAACCTGTCCGAAAGGATGGCCCTTCATCGCCCTGGCTACGGCCCGGTGTCGATGAAGGGCTTTTTTGTGTAGCGAAACTCGGGGGAGTATCTATAAATAATTGGTTTTCATTGGTTTAAGTTGATGATTAGAGGGCGTCAGAAAAAAAAGAGAAAAAAAAGCAAAGTCGATGCAACCTGTCAGCGGGCTTTCTACATCTTCTGATCAAACAACACCGGGAAACGATTAGCGCTGATCGACACCGTCAACTTTTCAACCACGATCAATCTGACAACTGTCATGAAAGCTATATATCACCTCCTCACCACGGCCCTGACGCTGACTTCGGCCGCATCGTTTGCCCAAACAACAATCACCATTGAGAAAGACTCGGCAACGCATACCGTGCGGTCGTATTCCACCAAACGGGCCGAGCGTATTGCCAGTGATTTCAGCATCTACATTGGCCTGAACAACTTCAGCGGTACGCTGCCCCGTGGGTACGAATTTCGGCCAATCGGTTCGCGTTTCGTAGCGCTGGGCTGGCAGAAGCGGATTCCGCTCATCGCAAAGGGGCCTACCAAGCTGCGGCTCGTAACTGGGCCCGAAATAGCCTGGAATAATTTTATGTTCGAAGGCAACAACACCCTTGTAGAGCAAAACAACCAGCTTATCGTAGAATCAGCTAACGTAGACCTGCGCCGGTCTAAGCTTGTCACCACCCAGCTGAACCTGCCCGTGATCCTGAACCTGTCGTTCCGGTCGGGGCTAACCCTGGGCCTGGGAGCTTACGCCGGCCTGAGAGTCGACAGTTACACCAAAGTAAAGGCAGAGGGTGCCCGGGCCGTCAGGACGCATGGTTCTTACAACCTCAACCAGGTACGCTGGGGATTGACTACCGAGCTGGGTTTCCGCCACGAGGCTAAACTCTTCTTCCGCTACGAGCCCAAAAGCCCCTTCGAGCCAGGACTCGGACCCGATGCCAGTGTATGGGCCGTTGGTTTTAAGCTATAATCAGCTGGTATATTCTGGTCCGGCCTATGGCGTACCGGCTGGGCCAGAATTTTTTTCAGGGTAGATGCAACATAGTTCGTCTGAAGTGCATCTTTTAGAAAATCCCCTCCAATACGCTTATCTCCCCGTCAAATCCGCTTATCCATCCGATCAGACCGCTTGTGTAAGAACAGGTACTTTGTGATGCCCACTACCTACCTTTACATTGTACTACGGCGGTAATAACACACCCGACCTTCGAAAAAAGCAATCCATCATGAAACGGACATTACTTTTCTTAACACTGCTCATGACCTCCCTGACGGCTACATTTGGTCAGGTACTCACACGGGGTACAGTTAGCGGACTAGTGGCTACTTCAGCCGGTAAACCACTGGAGTTCACAACGATGATGTTACTGAAAGCCACTGACTCGACCATGGCTAAGGGGTCGATCAGCGACGCTGCAGGCAAATTTGCTTTCGAGAACGTAGGGGCCGGCCGCTATATGGTGGTAGCTCAGCAGATCGGTTACCGCAAAACGTATAGTGCTCCGTTCGTGGTCGATGAGGCTCATCCGGCCATCGAGTTACCACCACTGGCCATGCCCGATGAATCGAAAAACCTGACGGAAGTCAATGTGGTAGCCAAAAAGCCATTCATCGAGCAGCAGGTAGACCGCACTGTGGTCAACGTTGAAAATAGCATTGTTGCCAGCGGAAATACCGCCCTGGAAGTGCTGGAGAAAGCGCCCGGCGTAACCATTGACCGCCAGAACGACCAGATTCAGCTGAAGGGTAAGTCTGGAGTTATTGTTTACATAGACGGTAAGCAGACGTACCTCTCCCAGCAGGAAGTTTCTAACCTGCTTAAGAACACGCCTTCCGACAATATTGCTACCATCGAGATCATCACCAATCCTGGTTCCAAGTACGACGCGGCCGGAAACTCGGGCATCATCAATATCAAGATGAAGAAGAACAAGAACTTCGGCACCAACGGTACGTTTACGCTCGGAACAGGCTACGGCTGGTTCAATAATCTGAGTGGCGGTCGCGACGATCTGCCCAAGTTCAACACCTCGCTGAACCTGAACCACCGCGACAGTAAGGTAAACCTATTCGGTAACTACAGCTACGTGAACCGGGAGAGTGCCCAAAGCAACGAAATCAATCGGGTCATTCCGTTCAACGGCAGTAAGACCTACTTCGAGCAGAAGTCGTACCGGCCTAACCACTTTGTGGGGCATTCCTACAAAGCGGGTCTCGATTATTTCATCAGTCAGAAAAGTACGGTGGGCGTGTTGGTCAACGGCTTTTCGAACAACTGGGAGTCTGATGGAATGAACAACACCCTGATCCTGAACGAAAACCGCCAGGTCGTGAGTCGGCCCACTACACAGACTTACTTCAGAAATCCGCTCACAAACTGGACCGGTAACCTGAATTACAAGTACGATTTCGACGGAAAAGGCCGCGAGTGGACAGCTGATGCCGACTACGTTCGGTATACGGGCACCAACCTGTCTAACCTGAGCACTACTTATCTGAATAACGAGAACGTAGCGACCCAGCCGCGACAGGATGTACGAAACACGATGCCTTCAACGATCAACATCATGGCGTTCAAGACTGATTATGTACACCCACTCAAAAACGGGGCAAAACTGGAAGCCGGTCTGAAAAGCAGTTTCGTCAACGCCGACAACAACACCATTTTCGATACGCTGCAACAGGAATCGCGGCAGTGGCTTTTCGACGCCAGCCGGTCTAACCACTTCAAGTATGACGAGAACATCAATGCTGCCTACGTGAACTTTGCCGGTAAACTGGGTAAGAAGCTGAAAGTACAGGCGGGACTGCGGGCCGAACATACCCGCTCGGTGGGTAACTCAATTACGTTGAGCCAACGGGTAGAGCGCAGTTACCTGAACGTGTTTCCTACCTTGTTTCTGTCACAGCCCCTGGATTCGACTAATGTCCTGAACCTGTCGTTCAGCCGCCGGATCGATCGGCCCGACTACCAGAATCTGAACCCATTCGTGTATTACCTTGACCCATACACCTACCAGCAGGGGAATCCGTTCCTGCGACCGCAATACACCAACTCCATTGAACTGACTCACGTATACAAGGATGCTTTCACCACGACACTGGGCTTTAGCCGGACCACCGATTTTATCAACCGCGAAACCCCGCGTCAGATTCCGGAGCGGAATATCACCTACGTAACGCCCGAAAACCTGGGCTACATGGATAACATAAACCTGAACGTGAGCTTTCCGGTCATGGTAGCCAAATGGTGGCGGATGCAGAATAATGTGAGTGGTTATTACCAGCATTACCAGACATTCTATTCGGGAGTGCCTTACGAAGTAAAGCTGCTGGCCTATAACCTCTACACCTCCAGCAACTTCACACTGAGCAAGACTCTGTCTGCTGAACTCTCGGGCTGGTACAATTCGGCTTCTCAGTACGGCTTCTACCAGGCCCAGCCGATGGGTGGTTTTACAGTGGGCGTTCAGAAGAAGGTACTGGACGGTAAAGGCAGTCTGAAACTAAACATCAACGATCCGTTCTGGCTGAACCAGTTCCGGGGCCGGGCGGTCGTACAGGATATCAATTTCTACGTTGGATCACGCTGGGAGAGCCGACGGATTATGCTCAACTTCACATACCGGTTCGGTAACCAGAACGTAAAAGCTGCTCGTCAGCGCTCTTCGGCCACCTCGGCTGAACAGGGACGGGTTGGCGGCAACAACTAACCGTCAACAACGCATTCACATGGACTTAGTTTAGGTTAAGAAAACGCGAAAGCCATTCCCGTCTTGAGGAATGGCTTTTTTGTTGACTGTACTAGTCGAATAAAGTGCCGTCAGAACCTGGCTGGTAACAGCCCCGTCAGGAGCGCCGGTTGGGCCATAATCGGTGTACAAATGCCTATAAAAAAGATAAGGTTCCCCGATCTGAGCGGAGAACCTTATACTGACTATTCCTAAACCCTTAACCTTTTCTACATGAAAAACTAACTTTTACCCTTTTCTGTTCCAAGAACTCGACTATTTCAGTATTTATTTAAAATTACTGAATGTCAGAGCCTTCGCTGTTTGAACGTTCAACATCCCAGAGGTAGTTGATCATTCGGGCCGTATGATTGGCCTGAGTAATCCAGCGGCTGGCTTCGGTATTTTTACCTTTCGCCAGTTGATTATTTACCTGAGCAACGGCCTGGTTGAATTCAAGACGCTTGGCGGGGCTGAGCTTAAGCACAGCGGCCGGGTTTTGATTATACAACGAGACCGTACTCATAAAGTTTACCCAGTTGGTAGTCTGCGCAAACTTGGCAAAGTTTTGTCCGACATAAGCAGCGAACTGCGTTTGCGAACCATTGACAAGCATGGCACTTGCCGGCTTGTTGGCTGCCGGGCTATCATCAGTGTTGGTGGTGGTAGCCGCGTTTGCCTGAGAAATCGTCAACCCTAATCCAAGAATCAACGATGCAAAGATAACACGCGATTTCATAGTATTGTTCTATTTTTGTTTCAGTTAAAGAACACACAAATGTCTATAGAAGTTTTTAAAATACAAACCGAGTATTGGGTTGTATCGGAATAATATTTGGTTTTTAATGTTGTGTTCTGAGTTTAATCTGAATTTTTTTAATTTATTTTCCATAATGTCAGAATAATATTTTTGTCAAACCAGTAGTTACATGATGAACATATTGTTTGTGTTTATTTTAAAATACTTTAAAAAATTATATTACTGATTGTAATTGTTCATCGCATATTGTATCCCCATAGTACAAAAACCGAGCACGGCATCACCCGCACGGTCCAGATAGTCGGGTAATTGGATCAATTCGTCTTCCGGAAACTGCCCCAAAACGAAGTCGACCTGACGGCCTTTCGAGAAATTACTTCCAATCCCTACCCGTAATCTGGCGTATTCCTGGGTGTTAAGTACTTCATCAATATTGCGTAGTCCATTATGACCACCCGGCGATCCCTTGGGTTTCAGCCGGAGCTTGCCAAAGGGTAAATCTTTATCGTCAGTGATCACGAGCATATTTTCGACAGGGATATTCTCCTGCTTGAGATAATAAAGTACCGCCCGACCACTCAGGTTCATGTAGGTCGTTGGTTTGATAAAGAAGAGCTGCTTGCCTTTGTGCTGCCATTTGGCCGTATAGGCCAGGCGAGTCATGCTGAAATCAAACCCATACTGGGCCGCCAGCCGGTCAAGAACCATGAAGCCCGCATTGTGGCGGGTAAGTGCGTATTCAGGTCCGATATTGCCCAGACCTACCAGAAGAAACTTAGCCATTTGTAAAACAGGTAACGAATGCCACGCATATAGCAGACGCAAAATTACCAATGGAAAAACTAACGACTTCCAACTATTTTTACCCCATGAACCAACAACGCCTGATTCTGTCCAGCCCGCTACTCGAAATTGTGATTAGTCGCCTGGCGCAGCAATTGATAGAAAACCACCAGGATTTTACCAATACCGTTATGCTGGGTATGCAGCCGCGCGGCATTTATTTTGCCGATCGGGTGGGTCGTGAGCTGAACCGGACGTTGGGTTATTCTGTGCCACTTGGTTATCTGGACGCCACGTTCTACCGGGATGACTTTCGTCGGCGCGACACGCCTTTGCGGCCCAATACTACGAATGTTCCCTTCATCATAGAAGATAAGCGCGTTGTGCTGATTGACGATGTGCTGGCTACCGGGCGTATGGTCCGGGCCGCTATGGACGCCATGACCGCGTTTGGCCGTCCCCGCCAGGTCGAACTGCTGGTACTTATCGACCGGCGCTATAACCGTGACCTGCCGATCCGGCCAGATTATACCGGTAAGCGCGTCAATACTCTTGAGTCACAGCGCGTACTGGTCGAATGGACCGAGCAGGGCGCCGACGCCGACCGGATCTGGCTGGTCGGATAAGATGTGCAGTTACCATTGGGGTAAACAGTTCATGGAAGCATAAATACGGTTGAACGTATATTAATGCTTCTTTAATTCGGGGTATTGTGGGAGCAGGGTACGGGTTTGTAACTTAGCCGACCGTTAACTACGACTTGTACCTCTTGTGAAACCTGTACTCATTGCGTTCCTGCTAGTCACATTCCTGATCCCTGTTCATGCCCAGACAACCTTTACGGTGACGGGTATGGTCACTGATGCCCGTTCCGGCGACCCTGTTCCCTTTGCCAGTGTTGCGCTGGTTGGCCGTCGGGTCGGCACCCTGACCGACGATAACGGGCGGTTTACGCTCACGGTCAAGGTCTTGACCGATTCGATAGCTGTCAGTTCACTGGGTTACGCCACGCTTCGGCAGTTCGTAGATAAAGAGCGCCTAACCCAGGCTATCGATTTTAAATTAATTCCCGCCGGCAATGCCCTGCAGGAAGTGGTGGTGCGGGCGGGCGAGAATCCGGCCTTTCGGGTACTCCGTCAACTGCGCAAAAACCGGATAGTCAACGACCGCAAGCGGCTGGCTGCTTACGAAGGGGATACGTATACGAAAACCAGTGTAGCACTGAGTCACGTATCGGCCCGGATGAGCCAGAATCCGCTGATGAAGCGGGTCAAAGAAGGGATGAGCCAGGCGGATTCCCTGTTCGACGAGGAAGGAAACCGGTTGCTACCTCTGTTACTGTCTGAGTCGGTATCCCGCTACTATGTGCGGTCCAACCCGCAGGCCCGCCGTGAGGATGTTCGCAAAACCCGCATCCGGGGCGTGGCTGTCGATGATGCTGGTCTAAGCTCGCAGTTACTGGGCGGTACAAACCTGGTTAGCCAGAATTTCTACGATAACTATATCCCGATACTGGGCAAAGACTTCGCATCGCCAACGGGCGACAACTGGAAAAACTGGTACCAGTTTTTTCTGGCTGATACTACCCAGATAGGCGACCGGATCTGTTACGAAATACAGTTTGATCCGAAGCGTCCTGAAGACCTGGTTTTTATCGGCAAAATGTGGATTGATACAACTACGTTTGCTCTTTGCCAGATTGAAGCTCGTATTGGCGACCGAGCCAATCTGAATTACGTCCGTAAACTGACTATCGAGCAGGAACTCGAGCCCGTTACCGATTCGCTGGCTGGCACAGGCCAACCCAGTGGCTGGCTCCCGGTCAGTCTGAAGCTAACCGCCGACCTGACCGGTATCGGTAAAAACTCGCTGGGTATGCGCGCCGAGCTAACGATGCGCAGCAGTAATCTGGTTATTAATAAGGTACGCCCGATTTCTTTCTATGAGCAGCCTGTAGAGCCAGCGGATACGGTAGCTACACCCAATGATGCGTTCTGGGCATCGGTACAGCGTGATCTGGCTGGTCCCGATTCACTGGGCCGTTCGGACCGCAAAGCTGAGCGAATGATTGAACAGTTGCGCGACATTCCGGCTGTCAAAAAAGCCGAAGCCGTTGGGCAGATTGTCGTAACGGGCTTCTATAAGCTGGGTGGGTTTGATCTGGGTCCGTACCCATACATGCTGGCCGCCAACAGTCTGGAAGGATTGCGTATACGGCTGGGTTTTTGGACAAACGATGCGTTTAGCCGGCACGTCATACTGCGTGGTTACCTGGCCTATGGCACCTACGATCACCAGTTTAAATACGGAGCTGAAGCGGATTACCTCTTCTCCCGCCAGCGGTGGACGCTGGTCGGCGTCCGGATGTCATACGATCTGGAACGGCTTGGTATCACCCCGGAGCTGGTTGGAGGCAACCGCATGTTTTACGCGCTGAGCCGGTTCGGCAAATACAGAGGAGCGTATCGAACGCTTGTTCAGGAAGCCTTTTTCAGAACCGAACCAGTTCGCGGTATTCTGCTGACGGCCACGCTGGGAAGCCGGACGTTTGACCCGACTTTTCCTTTTCAGTATAGACTACAGCCCGAACTGGGTGATCTGTCGCCCCTGCGGTCCGATATTATCGATACATACTGGTCGGTAGAGGCACGGCTGGCGCGTAAGGAAAAGTATATCATGGATGGCAACGAGCGCATTACGCTCGGTACGAAACGGGCCCCGGTGCTAACCATCCGGTATACCCACGGGGCCCGCTCGATGGGGGGCGGTTACAGCTACGACCGGCTGACGCTGCGGGCGCAGCAGTCGCTACGGCTGGGGCCGCTGGGGCGTTTGTCCTACCTGCTCACCGCTGGTTATACGCCGTCAACCATACCGGTGCCGTTATTATTTCCGCACATCGGCAATCCGACTCCGCTGCTTACCACCAACACCTTCAACCGAATGCAATTCTACGAATTCGTGAGTGATCGGTTTGTGGCCATTCATATGCAGCATCGGTTCGAAGGCCTGCTGTTCAACCGGATTCCGGCCATCCGGAAACTCAACTGGCGGCTCGTAGCCAATGTCGACGCGCTTTGGGGGAGTATGAGTAAAGCCAACCAGGCCATCGAAACAAGTAAACCACTTCCCAGCGGGCACAAGCCTATTCGGTTCGGTACGCTGGATAGCAGGACCCCCTATCTGGAAGTCGGGTATGGTATCGAAAACATCTTCAAGATACTGAGGGTGCAGGCCATTCATCGGCTAACCTATCTGGATCCTGGTCACAACGGCTTACCGGTGAATCGGTTCGCTATCAAAGCGGCCGCGTCTCTCGGCTTCTAGTTTAAACCATCAAACGGGTCCGGTCATCAACTATTTGAAGGGATTGATGTTATTGATGTATCAATTCAGATACAGCGATGCCCTTAGTTGCCCCCACTACCGTTCATAAAGTTACCGGTGCCAGTTGGTCTGAAGCCCCGGATCTACTGGCGGTTGAAGAACCGCTCGAAATTCGGCTGGGCTTCGGCCCCGCCAATGACCGGCAGCAGCGGTCGGTGTCGGTCACGATGCGCACCCCCGGGCATGATGAAGAGCTGGCAGCGGGATTCCTCTTTGCTGAGGGGATTATACAGAGTCCGAACGATGTGATCTCGTGCCGCCATTGTGTTCAGGATGCCAATAAAGAAGGGAATATCATACGGGTTGAACTTCGGCCCGGCGTAGCTGTCGACTGGGCGCGGCTCGAACGGAATTCATTCACCTCGTCGAGTTGCGGCCTCTGTGGTAAAACGACCATCGAAGCGGTAATGGCGCAAACCAGCGGGCTACTCCGCTCGGCCTTGACCACTGATCCGATGGTACTAACTGCATTGCCCGATACGGTTCGGCACCTGCAAACGGCTTTTGCGTATACCGGAGGCATCCACGCGGCTGCCTTATTCGATGCCCACGGAACGGTACGGCTGGTTCGGGAAGATATCGGGCGGCACAATGCGCTCGATAAACTCATCGGAGCCGCGTTTTGGCAGGGCTGGCTACCGCTTGGTCAGTACGGTATTTTTCTGAGTGGTCGGATTGGGGTCGAGCTGGTTCAGAAAAGCTGGCGCGCCGGGGTGCCGTTACTGGCTGCCGTAGGAGCGCCTTCTAGTCTGGCGGTACAAATGGCGCAGGAGGCTGGTATGACCCTGGTCGGGTTTGTCCGAAACGGGCGCTTCAACATCTACAGCGAACCGGACCGGATCAGCAAGACTTCAGTCTCCGCCCACTAAGGAGCCACTTCGGGCGGTACCAGGATCGTCAGCGCCCCCGGCTTGATGGCGGCTTTGAGCTGGTTGATGCGCCCCCTGTACTCACCATCGATCTGGAAATAGGCTTTTCGGCGCGTTTCAACGCTGATCGATGTAGCGGGATAGATCTCAATACTACGCGGGTCGAAGGGCCGGTAGCGCCAGAACAGCTTCAGAATTTCCCAGATGGCCAGCCGCCGGAAAATGACGACCTCAAATTGCCCGTCAGACATGTCGCCATCGGGGTTGATTACGGCGCCTGTACCGTACATCCGGGCGTTGGCCAGTACGACCATGAGCGCGGCCCTCGATACGCATGTTTCGCCCAGGTTGATCTCGACCCGTAGTAGCTGCCTGGTCTGAAGTGCCTTGATAACCGCCCGCAGGTAGCCGAACATGCCCCGCCAGTTGTTAGCCTGATAATGTTTGACTACCCGCGCGTTCAGACCAATATCGCCCAGGTGAAGACAAATGTCGCCCTCGTTGATCGAGATAACATCGACCGGCTTCGGCGTTCCGTTTATCAGTACGTTGAGACTAGCCTCGATATCGGGCGGAATGCCCAGCTCGCGCGCCAGTCCGTTGGCTGAACCCGCCGGTAAAATGCCCAGTACGGTGTCCGTTCCGAGCAACTGTGTGCCTACGCATTTGATGGTTCCGTCGCCCCCAACGGCCACGACCCGGTCGGGCTGGTGTAGGGCAATATGTTGCCTGACTAACTCGTCGTCGGTTTTTCCGTTGAGTTCCAGTACATGAACAGCGTGGGGCAAGTCGGCAAAAAACTGGCGGATTCCTGCTTCCCAGTCCGATTTGTCGCGTCCGCCCGACACCGGATTTATGGCGAATAAAAATGTCAACTTATCAGTGATTTGACGGTTATAAATAGGTGTACCGATCCAGGCGTTATGGAAGCTGCTCGACCCGCATTATCTGTTAAACAAAATATAAGCTCAAAAGGCACGCTGAAACGATATTTCTTAACGTGGCTGCGGCTCACCGACCAGCCAATCGTTAAGGTATACCGTGGTTTCGGCAACGCGAATCGACTCACGATCCACGGCACTGTATTCAAGCAGTCGGCCCATCCCCGCCGGAAGTACCGCCACAGTGTGCTGGTCAATATGTTCAGTCTGGTGCGGTTGTTTCTGGCCAGACCTTACCCACATGCTACGGTTCGGGTGCAGTGTAACGGGCAGATGACCGAGACCCGTGCCGATGTAGATGGCTATTTTCGAGTTGATCTGCCCATGCCCGAACCCGTACTGCCCGGCTGGCATCCGGTCAAAGCCGAGCTGGTTGCGCAGACAATTAATCCCGAAACGATACTGGCTGAGGGCGAAGGGCAGGTACTGGTGCCGCATCCAACCCGATTCTCGTTTATTTCTGATATCGACGACACCTTTCTGATTTCGCATTCGGCTACGATTGCGAAACGACTGCTGGTGTTGCTGACCCAGAATGCCCACAGTCGCCAGCCTTTCGATGGTGTTGTGGCCCATTATCAGCTGCTGGCTGAAGCCGACAGCGGGCCTGACGCAACCAACGCTTTCTTTTACGTGTCGAGCAGCGAATGGAACCTCTACGATTCCATTCTGGAGTTTTCGCAGAATAACGGATTGCCGATGGGCGTTTACCTGTTGAGCCAGCTCAAACAAATCCATCAGCTGCTCAAGACAGGTCAGAATAAGCACCGTACCAAGTTCGACCGGATTGTCAGAATTATGGAAACGTACCCCGAGCAGCAGTTCGTGCTGCTCGGCGACGATACCCAGGAAGACCCCACTATCTACGCGTCGGTGGCCGAGCATTTTACCCGCCAGATCCGATGCGTGTATATTCGGCAGGTGAATGCCAGGAATCAGGACAAAACCCGTGAAACGCTGAGCCGGATTGAGGCTCTGCACATACCCTGTTGTTATTTTTCCCATAGCGCTGAAGCCCGGCAACATTCGGTTGGCTTAGGCCTGGCCGCTACATAGCCCGTACCCATCATGACCAATACACCCCCTGAAGAACTCACCGGCGACCTGACCGTTGGCCAGCCTAAAACCGAAGCTGCCGGTGTTACGGCCGTAGTGAAGTCGTTTCAGCATATTTTGTCGGCTACCGGCCCCGGCCGTGGCTGGAAAGCCCTCGTCAATCTCAACCAAAAAGACGGATTCGACTGTCCGTCCTGCGCCTGGCCCGATCCCGACGGCGATCGGTCGAGTATAGCCGAATACTGCGAGAGTGGGGCCAAGGCCGTGGCCGATGAGGTGATGACCAGGCATACGGCTTCGCCGGTGTTGTTTCAGCGCTATTCGGTGGCTGAGCTGCTCCAGAAAAACGACCTGTGGCTCGGGCAGCAGGGACGGCTTACGCAGCCTATGGTGCTGAAACCGGGCGCAACCCATTACGAACCCATTACCTGGGACGCTGCGTTTCAGCTCATTGCCAATCAGCTGAACGCCCTCGACTCGCCCGACGAGGCAGTGTTTTACACCTCGGGCCGCACCAGCAACGAGGCTGCTTTCATCTATCAGCTGTTTGTGCGTCAGTTTGGTACCAATAACATGCCCGACTGTTCGAACATGTGCCACGAGTCGACGAGTACATCCCTGGGCGAGACGATCGGGTTGGGAAAAGCGTCGGTTAAGTACGACGACTACGAAAAGGCCGATGTGATCATGATTATGGGTCAGAATCCAGGGACTAACGCGCCCCGCATGCTGACTCCGCTGGAAGAAGCCAAGCGAAACGGAGCCAAAATCATTTCCGTGAACCCGTTGAAAGAAGCAGGCCTGCTGGCGTTCAAGTACCCGCAAAGTCCGCGCGACCTATTGCTGGGGGGCGAGAAGCTGACCGACCTGTTTCTGCAGATTCCGATCAACACCGACCTGGCTTTGCTGAAAGCTATGTGCAAAATTTTGCTCGAAGAAGAAGCAAAAGCACCGGGTAAGGTACTCGATCAGGATTTTATCCGGACCTATACGGCAGGCTACAACGCGTTCGTGGCTGACCTGAATACCTATGATCTCAACGAGCTGGCCGGGCAGTGCGGTCTGCCCCTCAATCAGATTCGGGAGGCTGTTGATCTGTTCAAGTATACGCCTAAGCTGATTATCTGCTGGGCAATGGGCCTGACCCAGCATCGCAACGCCGTTGATACGATAAATGAGGTAATTAACCTGTTGTTGCTGAAAGGGAGCATAGGTATTGAAGGGGGAGGAGCCTCGCCCATACGGGGGCATAGTAACGTACAGGGCGACCGGACGATGGGTATCTATGAAAAGCCTAAACCCGAGTTTCTGGATTCGCTGCAACGGGTATTCGGGTTCGAGCCTCCGCGTAAACCAGGTTACGACACGGTGGCGGCCGTACGGGCCATGCACGAAGGCCGGGCCAAGGTGTTCATCGGCCTGGGCGGAAACTTTGCCATGGCGGTATCGGATACCGACTATACAGCCGACGCCCTGCGGACCTGCCGCCTGACGGTCCATGTATCGACCAAGCTGAACCGGAGCCACCTGATCCATGGCGAAACGGCTCTGATTCTGCCCTGTCTTGGCCGTACCGATCGCGACCGGCAAAGCGCAGGGGAGCAGTTTGTGAGCTGTGAGAGCACAACCGGGGTGGTGGCCCAGTCGCACGGGGTACTCGACCCCATTTCGAACCATCTGAAAAGCGAGGTAGCTATCGTGGCGGAACTGGCCCGGGCAACGCTGGCCGAAAAATCGACCGTAGACTGGGGTGGTCTGGCGGCCAACTACGACGGCATCCGGGATTTGATCGAGCAGGTTGTTCCGGGTTTTGAGCGGTATAACGAGCGGATCCGTAAACCGGGTGGCTTCTACCTGCCCAACGGCCCGCGCGAACGGCGGTTCACTACCAAAGACGGGAAAGCTCATTTCACCATAAACACGCCCACGTCCCATACGCTGAAGCCCGGCGAGTTACTCCTGATGACGGTTCGGAGTCATGACCAGTTCAATACCACCGTATACGGTAATGATGATCGGTATCGGGGCATCTATAACGAACGGCGCGTCATTCTCATGAATCAGGAGGATATATCGATGCTGGGCCTGCGCGACCGGCAGCTCGTGAACCTCCATAGCCACTACGGCGAGATAACCCGCACCGCCCACCGATTCGTAGTTGTGCCGTATGCCATACCGCGCGGTTGTTGTGCGGCCTATTTCCCCGAAACCAACGTGCTGATTCCGATCGACTCGGTTGCGGACAAAAGTCATACCCCAACCTCCAAATCCATCATTGTCACGCTAACGCCGGACGGGGAGTAGATGAGATAGCCAGGACCGACGAGCCCCGCTTAATACGCCTGCCGGGCCCTCGCGCCAGAACCCGCCACGGATTGGGACAAAGGCTGCGTTGTTGACCAGATTGTAATGACAAAGTAGAGCAGGCAGCCGATTATCCCCAGCTGCATGGTGTACTCCAGCAGAAAGAGCGGAGAGGTGAGGTCCGAGAAAAAGTAGGACCGCTGCCCCAGGCGCCACCAGGCCGTAGGCTGAACTGTGGTTAGCAGGTTGAACAGCAACAACACGGTCAGAGGACGACCACGCTGCCAGATGGGCAGGCCGCCCGCTACGATGGGGAGCATGAAACCAAAGGCATAGACTGCGTAAGCGCTGGGCACCAGAAACATGATTAGTGTGTAAACAAGGACCCAGGCGCGGGCCAGCATAGCCGGGTAGGGGAGCCCGGCTTTTTTCCAGCGAAGTACGGTACTGACCGAGATGATAACCACGCTGATCAGCGCCATGTAGTTGAACAGACGCAGCGGAAACCGGTCGAGCAAAACGCCCAGAATCGGGTGGAGTACCGACCGCAGGTTAGGAGCCAGCGGGTCCTGGGTAAGCTGAATCGGCATCAGAAACGTCCAGTCGCCCACGGTGTAGAGCCACGCCAGCACCGGGCCGCCAACCAGCATCATCCCCACCAGCAGCTTAACTTTGTTATCGACCCAGAAGAAAATGATGGGCACAAACAGCACAAACAGCGCCTTGGTGGCAACCATGGCGAGGCCCAGGACAATACCCGCACTCAGGATCCGATTTCGCTGGATAAGCGGAATCGTAAGCAGACCGAAAGCCCACATCCAGACGTCTTCCTGCCCGCCAATGACGCAGAGCAGCAGGGTGGCCGGCAACAACAGATACAGCAGAACGGTGGTCAGCGACAGACGGTAAAGCCGGTAGGTAAGCCAGACCGCCAGACCTTCTACCACCATCATCAGGATAATAATGGCCCGCGGATCATCCCAGAATTGGATAGGTATGGCGGTCAGGTACGAATAGAAGGGTGCGTATACTGTAACGAAATCGCGGTAAGGTATCAGCCCCTGCTCGGCTGCAACAGCGCCGTTATAAAAGCCGATAAGGTCCGAAGTGGCCTTGAAGTTAAGGATGGTGTACAGCCCCAGAAAAGGAATGAGCCGCAAACAAACCCACATGAAAGCCAGCCAGACGTCGCTTGTGCCCTTAAAAAAAGCATCGAAGCGGGGCTTGAAACGCAACACAAACCGGAATGCAGCTATCAGGCTTAGCGCCAGAATAACCTTAACGAGAGCAACGAGCATACACAGTAAGAGAGGAAGTGAGTACGAATAAGACCGCTTTTCGAAGGCGGGGCTGGTTATAATCCACCAGCCCTGTTCACGTTGAGCTAATCAGGCCAATGCCTGTGGGCCCTTGCCTGCCTCTGCTACAGAAGCTACGGGCTGTGGGCCTGTCACAGTGATTGTCCGTTTGTTATTCGTAATTCGATAGGCGAACCTCGCACTACCGTACTGCCATCAGGTAAAGAAAAGGCCACTCGGTTGTTATACACCCGAAGGGTAAAACAAACCGGCAGGGTTAGGAGACGAATCGCAAAGCTGCCTGCTATTGACACCGGTCAGGTTGTCAAAAAAGACAAAACAGGTCGGTCGGCTGACCAGGACAGCTTACAAATCGATTAGTAAGTTAAGTGGCTAACTTGATTAATGCCAGCCCTGGTCTAATAAATGAGCGCCTGTATGGATTTTACGGAACAAAGGGTCGATAACGTAGCCTCTTTGTAACCATAGTTGGATGAGCGGTCCGGTAGGCCGGGGTGTTGGCTTACTTGGTCGCAATATAGAAAAAATCCAGGCTACCGGCCGGATCGGTACTGGTCAGGTAATCGGTGTAGTCGATCTCGGCAGCCAGCCCATCGGCCTGTAACAGTCGGTTTCGGTTCAGCCGGTTCATGATGTCGTAAGGAACCTGAAGAAGCCGCCGGGGCAACCGATACTGCAGGTTGAAAATATCGAATCGGGTCAGCTTATGCACCGAGGCTTTGTTCTGCTCGTAGTAGGTCATGACTTTTTCGTTGCCATGAATGCCCTGCGTATCGACTGTCTTGAAGTAACGGTTCATGAGCGCTTTCAGCTCACCGGCTGTGTACTCCCGAACGTGCCAGGGATTGCGGGTGAGCGAAAACGTTTTGTTGACGGTGGTCAGCAGCAGTTTCCCGCCGGGCTTCAGTACCCGATGGGCTTCTTTTATGAACAGATCGTCATTTTCGATATGCTCGATAACCTGAAACGTTACAATAAAATCGAAGGTATTGTCGGGAAGTGGCTTCCCGTCGGCGCCACTCAACGGAGGAATATTGGCGGCAATAAAAGTAGAGGCCGGATACGCAGCGCTCAGTGCCGTAATGAGTTCGGTGTTTTTGTCGATGCCCGTATACTGGGTGGCTGCTTTGGTAAGCAGCTCCAGCCCCCGACCCCAGCCGCAGCCGATTTCGAGTACATGGCCCGTAACCAGCGTGGCGGCTTTCGTATATGGATACAGTAACCGCTGGTGAACAGGGTTATCGGACGCAATCTCGGCGGAGGTAATCTCAGTGGTCTTATACATGCGTTTGCAATTCGGACAGTAAAATTACTCTTTTGTAGAAGTAAAGAAAAATGAACCGGCTTCATAACCCGAACAGGCCCCATTTTTCGTTATAGGCAGACAAGTGATCTGATTGACAACAATCGCCTGCGAATCTCTGATTATGCGAACGCTGTTTATACTATTCTTTATTGCCCTGGTATCGGCCTGCTCGAGCAGTAAGCCGTCGCAGAAAGACCGGGCTACGGCCGAGTACGAAGCTCGTACGGCTGCGTCCCGAAATGCGTCCACAACGGGTAATCGACCCGCCAGCCCGCCCTTGTCCGCTAACCCCGGCAGTAACGAGCGCCGTCCCGATAACCGACCGTCGACGGCAGCGCCCGTCCGGATTGCCGATGGGCCGGTTAACGCCACCGATGCCATGGCAACCAACAAACCCACTACGGAGTGGGCTGTGACATCAATCAAGGGGAAGTTTCTGGCGATCGATTCCTCTACCGTCCGGGTTTTCATGGACATCACGGCCCGAACCCCCCAGGGCGAAACCGTCACCAATCCGGCCGACTTTGCGAGTCATTTCATCATTGCGTATGTACTCTACCCGGATTACAACAACCGCGAACGGCTGGGGTACGGCAATGTATCCCTAACGGCACAAAATGTCAGCTACGATGGTCATTACCTGACGATCAGTTTTGACGTTAACCGGCCAAAAGAAGCGGCCAGTGCCATTCTGCTGACCGAGTTTACCGAAATCAACTCGGGGACCAAGGCCCGCAACGACCTGGCTGTGCGTTTCAAAGGCCTTCGACTGAGTGATCGGTTTACCCTGTACGGAAAAAATGGCCGTAAGCCGGAGCTTCGCAACTATGTTAACGCGGGCGATACCGTCGTTATTCGCGATGTGAATGGTACGAGCAAGCCGCTGTTTGGCTTCCGCTATCGCCATGAGTTCGACGCGGCTTCGTCGCCCATGAATACCTCGCCCCGGCCGGCGCCCAAATCGCTCAATGTCGACTCAACACTGACCATTACGACAAATCAGCCGTTCGTCCTGCCCAAAGAAGGCCTGTACTATTTTATGGAAGATACCACCGATGCCAGCGGCATTGGCCTGGTTGTGGCCGACAAACGATTTCCGAAGATGACACGTCCCGAGAAGCTCATCAGGCCGGTACTGTATATGAGTACCAGTACCGAAATTGGTGAGTTGAACCAGGCTCAGGATACCAAAAAAGCCTTTGACCGGTACTGGCTCAGCCTGATGTCGGGTAATGAGGAGGTTGCCCGACGGACGCTGAAGGCCTACTTTGACCGGGTCGAAGAAGCCAATCGTCTCTTTACCAGTTATAAAGAAGGCTGGAAAACGGACAAAGGGATGATTTATATCGTGCTGGGAGCGCCTGATCGCGTACAGCGGAACCGCGAGCGCGAAGTGTGGGTTTATAACCGTCGGGCCAACGTTCCGGAAACCAACTTTACGTTCACCAAAAAACCAAACCAATTTGTAGAAGACCATTACGAACTGGTTCGCTACATCGAGTATCAGCCAATCTGGTACCCTATTGTAGAAGCCTGGCGAACAGGAACGATTCGGGAATAAGCGCCCGGCCCGGTTTTATATTTACTATCAATGCCCCAACAGTCTAATCGTAATTTTCGCTCCCGTCCTCAGTTTCGTCCCCAGCCGGACGAGATGGTATTTGGTATCCAGTCCGTTCTCGAAACGCTTCGGTCCGATCAGCAGATCGACAAGCTGTATATGGAGAAGGGGCTCAGTCATCCCGACATCCAGAATCTGGCCTTCCAGAACCGGGTCACCATCCAGCGCGTACCCGTCGAAAAACTCGACCGGCTAACGCGTAAAAACCATCAGGGGGTTGTTTGCCTGGTGGCGCAGGTGCAGTACGTCAAACTCTCCAACGTCATTGCCGATGTATTCGAACGGGGCGAAACGCCGTTTTTTCTGCTGCTCGACCGCATCACCGACGTCCGTAACTTCGGGGCTATTGCCCGTACGGCCGAGTGTACCGGTGTGCAGTGCATCGTTATTCCGGGGCGGGGGGCTGCGGCCATCAACTCCGATGCCATGAAAACGTCGTCGGGGGCGCTCAATCATATTTCGGTTTGCCGGGAGCCGGACCTGACCGAAACGGTCAAGTACCTGCAGGAGTCAGGAATTACGGTAGTGGCCTGTACCGAAAAATCGAACCGGGATCTGTACGAACGCAGCACCGATCTGACCGGTCCGATTGCCGTTATCATGGGGTCTGAAGAAGACGGTATTTCTCCCGAACTGCTACGAATGACCGATACGCACGTAAAAATTCCGCTGCTGGGTTCGGTTGGGTCGCTCAACGTATCTGTAGCTACCGGCGTCGTTCTGTACGAAGCCGTACGGCAGCGAACCACGCAGCAGCAGGCTGAGTAGTAAGTCTCTGTTACGTTTGTAAAAACGCACGCAGCGTCTGGATGGCGGTTGTGATCGGAACGGGTTGCCAGTGAGCCGCCCACCGGCCTGCCGCCATTTTTTCGTCTACTTTTTCCCACAGCTGCCCGAAGTAAGGCGCGATTGCAAACTCCGTTGCCAGCCAGGCGGGGTCGATCAGCAACCCCTGGGCAACACTGACCAGGCAGTCGGGCTGGCTGTTCTGCTCCCGGCGGAGCCAGCATCGACGAAGCCGGTGCCGGTGCCGGATGCGGGTGATGACGGCTTCGGCCGGTTCAGCCAGCTGCCGCTGTCCCGAGAGGCCCAGGGTTGCCCAGTAGCGTAACTGCTCTGAGAAGCCAATCTCTACCTGGCCCTGGGTGCGGGTCGACGTGAACACCCGCACGTTGGGGCTTTTCCGAACTTTGGCATCGGTCCGGAGCATAGCCCGATAAAAGGCTTCATCTTCCAGAAACGGCTTTTCGGGCAACCCACCCGCCTGGCGATACATGCGGCAGGTAACGGCAATACTGGCGCCGAAATGTTGAAAATGCCGGGGCCAGGGATCGTGGGGATGGGGGTCGAGCCGGGCTTCGACCTGCGCTACCAGGGTCCTGTACATAACGTCGCGCAGGTGAAAAAGCCGTACGGCGCTGCCGTCGGGTCGGGTTAGTATTCGTCCCCCCACGGCGTCGCTCCCGTTTTCAATCTCACACAGGGTATAATAAATCCATTGACTGTCAACGACCGTATCGCCATCGGTAGAGGCAATGATACCGTTGGGATTCCCGACCGTCGTCAACCGTCGGCAGGCTGCATCCATCAGCAATCGTCGTACAGTGCCGATGTTAGCCCGGGCGGGAGGCAGAGTAATCTGTTCAATCAAGAGGGGGAAGTCGGGATGCTGCTGCTGATACCGCCGGGCCACGTCGTACGAACAATCGGTACAGTTGTTGACCAGCAGCAGAACTTCAAAAATAATGGGGTTGATAGCCTGCCCGCTCGCGTTCTGCTGGTTCCGCAGCGCATCGAGGGTATCGGTCAGGTGATGGGCTTCGTTCCGGACAGGTACAATTACACTGATTTTCAGGGACGAAGAAGGCTGCGAGTCAAAAAGAGGTCGGTCGGTCGGGGTATCGGGCAGAACACCGGTACTAGCTGGCTTCATCATAAGCTACCCTAAAACGTTGAGTCGTCTAAAACTGTAGGGTAGGTTGACAACGGCTTGTAAAACCGGATTGTTAGGCTATACGTCGAACCCCGCCGAAAATCGTGCAAACGGGACAAACTCAGGCAGTCCGCTGCTGGCTGGCCCGTCGTTGAAGCGCCCGGTAGGCCCGGGTGCAGAGTATGGCCGCCAGGACACCAATACCGGCTCCGGCTAGTATATCGAGTGGATAATGAGCACCTACGTAAATACGGCTGTACGCTACAAAGGCCGCCCACAAATACACCCATTTGACCTGCGGATATTCCCGGCCTACCAGCAGCCAGAGTCCTGTTGCCAGGGTAAAGGTGTTAGCCGCATGCGATGACGCAAACCCATACAGCCCACCGCATTCCAGCACCGGGTGGATCAGGGGCTGGAGCGCCGACTCGTGGCAGGGGCGTAGGCGAAGGGTGAGGGGTTTAAGCAGGGTCGATGCGGTCTGATCACTCAGAACCACCGCGGCAACGAGCGTCAGGATATAATACAGTGCCTGTTTCCGGTAGCGAACCGCCAGCCAGCCAATCAGCAGGGCATAGAAAGGGAACCAGCTGTTGCGCTCCGTGGCGAAAACCATAATGGGGTCGAGCCAGGGAGCGTGCTGGCCGTTGAGCCAGAGAAAAAGGTCGGTATCGAGTCGGTTCAGAGCGTCGCGCATGGGGCGCAAAGGTAAAGGCGGTACGTAAATCCCTCTCCAGTCAGACTATAACACCAGAAACTGGCTCAGGTAATTTCGGGCGGTGAGTATGGCATTTTGTACGTCTTCTGGGCTGCCTTCGTAGGCTTTGTCTTCTACTTCGATGCAGACGGGCCCCCGGTAGCGAACATCGGTCAGGGCCGCGAAGAAATCGCGCCAGCGAACATCACCCAGGCCAGGC
This sequence comes from Spirosoma lacussanchae, assembly GCF_005870035.1. GTDB lineage: Bacteria > Bacteroidota > Bacteroidia > Cytophagales > Spirosomataceae > Spirosoma > Spirosoma lacussanchae. The sequence goes on from NZ_SWJG01000001.1 coordinate 1,645,459, forward strand.
AGCTTGGGCGAGTGGTATTCCAGCGGGTTGGCCATGATCCCGACGCGGTTCAGTTTATCGCGGTAGACCTTCACGTCTTTCAGATGGATATGGTGCAGCCGGTCGCGGTAGTCGTAGATGGGGCGTATCTCGTCCATCATTTGCCAGACCAGGTGGCTCGGGTCGTAGTTGAGCCCCAGCGCCCGCGACGGAATAAGCTCGAATAGGCGGTCCCAGATGGCGGGCGTTGTGGCCAGGTTTTTACCGCCCGGCCATTCGTCGTCGGTAAACCACATAGGGCAGTTTTCAATGCCGATCCGGACGTTGTTTTCTTCGGCCTCCTTCACGATGGTGGGCCAGTGCTGGGCAACCAGTTTGAGATTCTCCGCTATGCTCAACGACGGGTTTCGGCCAATAAAGGTGTTTACCACCGGGATACCCAGTCGCGCTGCCGCCCGAATAATTTTCCGGATGTGTTCGCGGTAAAACTCCGCCTTTTCCGGGTCCGGGTCGAGCGGGTTGGGGTAGTAGCCAAGGCCCGAAATCGAGATGCCGTACTGACGGGTCAACGCGTGCACCTGCTCAACGTTCAGCTTGTCGACGTTCAGGTGGGTGACGCCTGCGTACCGGCGGGCGTCGGCGTTGTCGGCGGGCCAGCACATCAGTTCAACGCATCGGAATGAGTGCTCCGATGCAAATTTCAGCACGCCGTTGAGGTCATAATCGGCCAGGATTGCCGATACAAAGCCGAGGTGTAACATAAAGAGGGAGTAGGAAATAGATACCGTACAAAATTATCAATAGCCATTGGGTTCAGCAACCCTGGGCGGTGCCGTTGGTTTTCCGAGACGAAAGCCTTTCCGGAAACCAACGGCTGGTTAGTTGAAGCCGAGCTTCTCGCGCACGCGGGCAATGGTCTGACTGGCTACGGCGCGGGCTTTTTCTTCGCCGGTGCGCAGTTCCCGCTCCAGCTCATCGTTGTTGGTCATGTAGAACGTAAACCGCTCGCGCTCGGTGGCGTATTTCTGAATGATCAGCTCGTAAAACGCCTTCTTGGCCGACCCGTAGCCGAATCCACCGGCTTCATAGAGCCCGCGCATCTCCTGAATCTGTTCGTCAGATGCCAGCAGGCTGTAAAGTTGAAACGTAATGTCGGTGTCCGGATTCTTGGGGTCTTCGAGGGGCGTTGAGTCTGATTTGATTTTTTTGATCACCTTATACAGCTCGTTTTCGGGCAGGAAGATGTCGATGTAGTTGTTATACGACTTACTCATCTTCTTGCCGTCGATGCCAGGAATGACCATGAGCCGTTCGTCGATTCTGGCTTCGGGCAGAACCAGAATGTCAGCCCCTACCGACCGGTTTAGGGCGCCGGCTATATCGCGGGTCATCTCAATGTGTTGCCGCTGGTCTTTACCCACCGGAATCACTTCGGCATCGTACAGCAGAATATCGGCAGCCTGCAGAACCGGGTAGGTGAACAAGCCGGCGTTGATGGCGCTGGCGGCATGGCTACCGGCTTCGGCGGTCAGCTTCTCTGACTTATCCTTGAACGAAGTCGCGTTCTCCAGCATCGGCACTGGGGTGAAGCAGTTCAGGTACCAGGCTAGCTCGGTATGCTCCGGCACCCGCGACTGCCGCCAGAAGGTAGTGCGGCTGGTGTCGAGGCCAAAGGCCAGCCAGGTAGAGGCTATAGCGCGGACGTAGTCGCGCCGGATGCTGCCATCGCGTAGGCTGGTGAGCGAATGCAGATCGGCAATGAACAGAAACGAGTCGTTGCCGGGGAGCAGCGACAGATCAATAGCGGGTTTGATAGCCCCCAGAATGTTGCCCAGATGCGGTCGGCCGCTCGACTGGATACCGGTTAAAATACGTGCCATTATTTATTCCTTCCCTTGTGCTTCTACGACCGCAATAGCGACCATGTTAACAATTTCGCGTTCTGAAGAACCCAGCTGCAATACGTAAACGGGTTTACGAATGCCCAGCAGAATGGGGCCGATGGCGTCGAACCCGGCCGTTTCGCTCATCAGGTTATAGGCAATGTTGGCCGCCGACAGATTCGGGAAAATCAGCGTGTTGGCGCCTTCACCGACCAGCTTACTGAACGGATGATTCTGTTCCAGCAGCTCGGTGTTGAAAGCCAGGTGGGCCTGTATTTCACCGTCTACGATCATATCGGGATGCCGCTGCTGCAGGATCTCAACCGCCCGGTTCATCTTCTCGGCATCTTCGCCTTTGGCGCTGCCGAAGTTCGAATACGTTACCAGACCTATGCGTGGTTTGATGTTGAAACGCTCGACGGTGCGGGCGGTCAGCTCGGTAATTTCAACGATTTCTTCAGCTGTCGGGTTGAAGTTTACGGTTGTGTCGGAGAAGAACAGCGGGCCGCGTTTGGTGAGCAGGATGTACATACCCGCTACTTTTTTGACCCCCGGTTCTTTGCCAATGACTTGTAGCGCCGGTCGGATCGTATCGGGATACGAACGTGTCAGTCCCGAAATCAGCGCATCGGCCTCGCCCGTCTCCACCATCATCGCTCCGAAGTAATTGCGGTAATACATCAGCTTGCGGGCTTCGGTGGCGTTGACGCCCTTGCGTTTGCGCTTGTCAAAATAGATATCGGCAAACCGCTGAATCAGTTCGGCCTGTTCGGGCGACCGCGGATCGATGATCGGTATCTGCCCCAGGTCGAGGTTATTGTCGAAGATGATTTTCTGAATTTTGGCCACTTCGCCCAGCAGAATCGGGTAGGCAATTCCATCATCTCGTACCTGCTGCGCGGCTTTCAGCACTTTCAGGTTCTCGGCATCGGCAAACACAACCCGCTTGGGGTTGGTCTTGGCCGTGGTCAGGATAACCCGCGAAATCTGGTTATCATGTCCCAGCCGTCGGGCTAGTTGCGCTTCGTAGGCATCCCAGTCGGTAATGGGGGAGCGGGCCATGCCTGACTCGATGGCGGCCCGGGCAACGGCCGGTGCGACAGTAGCCAGCAGCCGTGGGTCAACGGGTTTGGGTAAAATATAGGTACGGCCAAAGACCATGTTATCTTGCCCGTAGGCCAGGTTGACAATGTCCGGAACGGGCTTTTTGGCCAGGTCGGCCAGGGCATAGGTTGCCGCCAGCTTCATGGCTTCGTTAATTTCCGTAGCCCGTACGTCGAGAGCACCCCGGAAGATATAGGGGAAGCCCAGTACGTTGTTAACCTGGTTGGGATAATCGGACCGGCCGGTTGCCATGATGATGTCGGGCCGGGCGGCCATAGCGTCGTCGTAGCTGATTTCGGGCGTTGGGTTGGCCATGGCAAACACAATCGCGTCGGCCGCCATGGTTCGGATCATATCCTGGCTCACGATGTTGCCTTTCGAGAGACCCACGAACACATCGGCGCCGACAAAGGCTTCGGCCACCGATTTTATATCGCGGCTGGTCGCAAAAGGCCGGGTAATGTCGTTGAGGTCCGTACGGTCCGTGCGTAGTGGGCCGTTGACGTCGAACATCACAATATGCTCGGTTCTGGCACCAAGGGCCACATATTGCCGGGCACAGGAAATAGCCGCAGCACCGGCGCCGAGTATCACAAACTGTGCCGTTTCAATTTTTTTATTGACCAGCTCCAGGGCATTGAGCAGGGCCGCTCCGCTCACGATGGCCGTACCGTGCTGGTCGTCGTGCATAACCGGAATATTCAGCTCCTGCCGCAGCCGTTCTTCAATTTCGAAACACTCGGGGGCCTTAATGTCTTCGAGGTTTACACCGCCAAAGGTGGGCTCCAGAATCTTGACGGTCCGGATAAACTCGTCGGGGTCGCGGGTGTCGAGCTCGATATCGAATACGTCGATGTCGGCGTATATCTTGAACAGGAGGCCTTTGCCTTCCATAACGGGCTTGCTGGCTACGGCGCCAATATCGCCCAGACCCAGAACGGCCGTACCGTTGCTGATAACGGCAACCAGGTTGCCCTTGGCCGTATATTTATAGGCATCGTCGGCATTGGCTTCGATGGCCAGACAGGGCTCTGCCACGCCGGGCGAATAGGCCAGGGAGAGGTCGCGCTGGGTATTATATTCTTTGGTAGGAATGACTTCAAGCTTACCCGGACGCCCTTTGGCGTGGTAATCGAGGGCATCTTCACGCCGGATTTTCTGCTGCATAACGGTTTGTTGCTGATGGATGCTGTTCTACGGTTCGGGAGCGCGAAGGTACGGAAAGGGGGCGAAATTCAGCGGTTGTTTTGGTGGTAGCGCGCAATCTGCGAACTTCGCGGCCGAACGCTTATCTGCTCAACCTTTGCATGATCCGAATCTTCCAGCAAGACGAGACAGCCGTCCGTAAAGTCCGCGATATCGATTCATTCTCTGATACTGAACGAACGCTCTGGGTCGATCTTCAAAACCCGACGACGGCCGAGATCAAAAGTGTGGAAGAAAAATTCGATGTCGATTTTCTGAGCCAGCAGGAGCAGCTGGAGATCGAAAGCTCATCGCGCTATATCGAGGAAGACGATTACCTGATTGCCAATTCCAACTTTCTGGTGCCTGACCCCGAACATCGCTACATAACGGTACCAGTTAGTTTTATTCTTAAAGACGATACGCTGTTCACCTACCGGAATGCTGACCTGAAATCATTTGCCGACACCGTAAAACGGATCAAGTCGCGCCGGGCGCTGTTTGGCGACGGGGCTCAGATTCTGATTTCGATCTTCGAGTCGCGGATCGACTATGATGCGGACCTGATCGAGATGGTGTCGGGCGAGATCAAGGCCATCAATCGAATGCTCGACCTGGATGCGAACCTGGACCGGGAGATGCTGCTCAACATCAACGATTACCAGGAGCTGACCATGAACATCCGCGAAAACGTAGTCGACAAACAGCGGGTTATTTCGTCCATGATTCGGTCAGACGGCTGGTTCAGCGACGCCGAGCAGCAGCGGCTCCGTACCCTGATCAAAGATATTGGTTCGCTGATCGATCACACGAATTTCATTTTTGAACGGCTTGAATTTCTGCAGAATACCTACCTCGGTCTGATTGATCTGGAGCAGAACCGGATCGTTAAAATCTTTACCGTTGTGTCGCTGGTGTTTCTGCCGCCTACGCTGCTGGCCAGCATCTGGGGTATGAACTTTGATGCGATGCCTGAAATGCACTGGAAGTACGGCTATGCGTTTGCCCTGGCGATGATGGTGCTGTCGTCGGCACTAACGGTTTGGGTGTTCCGACGGAAGAACTGGTTATAGGACTGGTCAGAGCCGGTTTTTCAGTTATCTACGGGCTATTTTCTGAAAATTTTCTGGTAGAGTTACCTTTATGAATGCGTGCGTCTGAGGGGTAAACTAAACTGGATATATCCATGGAAAATGCTCAGGCAAGCGCACAGCGCATCTACGAACAGATAATCACGTTCGCTACACTGTATGGTGGCCGTATTGTGTTGGCTATACTGACCCTTATTGCTGGCCTTTGGCTAATTGGCTGGATTACCCGGCTGCTGTCAACTATGATGACCCGGCGACATGTAGATCGCGACGTTCAGCCCTTTTTACTCTCATTAGTTAACGGAACGCTGCGGGTGCTACTCTTGCTGAGTATAGCTAATACACTTGGCGTGGCTACTACGTCGTTTGTGGCCATCATCGGCGCGGCTGGCCTGGCAGTGGGGCTGGCACTACAGGGCAGTCTGGCCAACTTTGCAGGTGGGGTGCTTATTCTGATCTTCAAACCATTTCGGGTGGGTGACCTCATTAACGCACAGGGCTTTTCGGGACATGTTGAAGCGATCCGTATTTTCGATACAACCCTCGTTACGCTCGATAACAAAACGATTATTCTGCCGAATGGCCCCCTGTCGACCTCGGCCATTACCAACATCAGTACAAAAGGAATTATCCGCGTTGATCAGGTATATACGGTAGGCAGTCAGAATGACATAGATGCTACCGAAGCTTCTGTAAGGGAGGTTGTCAATGCATGTCCATATGCGCTCAAAGACCGGGACCACGACGTACTGATTGCTAAACTGAATGCCAACTCCCGCGATTATGATGTTCGGGTCTGGACAAAGAGCGACACCTACTGGGAGACACATTATTACCTGCTCGAAAACATGGCGAGGCAGTTCGGGAAAGATGGTATTCAGGCGCCCAAACCTCAATTGTATGTGACGAACGAGTAGCCGGTCGGGGCGAGCTGGCTGGTCATTCTGCCCTCCGCTAGCTCAGTTCGCCCGAACAACTTATCGCCGGCCGGGTTGGATACGTATAAACTTACTCAGCGAAACATGTCTACAATAATAAATCCTGCTGTTCCCCAGGCCCTTGGCAGCGGGCTGGCGGGCGCGCTGGCGTTGAATGTGCTGCACGAAACGGTTCGGCAGTTTGTGCCCAACGCCCCTCGGGCCGATGTGCTGGGAATGCGGAGTATACAGAAAGGGTATCAGAAAGCGGGGGAGCAGCCACCTACCGGCAATGCGCTCTACCGTCAGGCCATGCTGGGTGATGTTATTTCAAATGCCCTGTATTACAGTCTGGCCGGTTTGAGCGATAAGCAGCCGGTAGTAGCCGGGGGTGTGCTGGGGCTCCTGGCAGGTGTAGGAGCTGTGACGCTTCCCGGACCTATGGGGCTGGGCGAAGCGCCAACCAACCGCACGTCAGCCACGGTAGCTATGACCGTGGGCTGGTATCTGTTTGGCGGCCTGGTTACGGGTGTGGTTCTGGACCGCTGGAAGAAAAGCCGATAACAAATTAGGCTGGTGGTAGAGCTTCGTCGGACCGGCGATACCCGACAACCGCAAACAAGGGGTCGCCCCAGCCACGCGGGCTACGGTCCAGCAGGGTAATCGCGTCAAAAGCGCCAGCCTGTTCGTAGTAGCTGCGAACCAGTTGCTGATGGCCCACGTCGTCGAGCGCCTGCCAGATAGCCACTGCCTTCGTGGGGAACATACGATTGGAGAAAACGGTTAGAAAGGGCGCCCCCGGTTTCAGCACCCGACCCAGGTCGCGGTAAACGGCAACGGGGTTCGTGAGGTATTGAACCGATACCGTTACCATGCCGCCGTCGAATGAGCCCGTCTCATAAGGAAGCAGTGGCTGTTGATTGAGGTTTTGGACAAAATAGTCGGTCAGACGGGGGTTGGCACGCAGTTCGGTTTCGTTCATTCCCAGACCCGATACCCGTTGGTACGATACATCCGCAGGCAGATGACTGACCCAGCTACTCATCAGGTCCAAAATGACTCCGTTGACAGGCAGGTACTCACTAAACAGCGCTGTCGTAGCCTCAATAGCCCGGTCATCGATGTGGTTGACTAGCCGGGGCTGGTCGTAGAACCGGGCGTCATCGGTTTCGTCGTATCGCTGGAATGCTCGGGCTGGTATCATAATGCAGGCTGTTAAGACTGGTCTGTTTAACGAATTGATTTACGTGGATGTTTTGTTGGTCCCGTGCCAGAATGTGCGCTGGAATAGCGTACTTGTGCGCCGTAACGTGTTTTACTCCATATTATGATCCGTGCTTTATGGGCCGTGTGGCTCGGTAGTTTGCTGTCATCAGCGGGGCTGGCGCAGCGAACCGGTACGGATACAACGTACCGACAGGCTTTCCGGCCTCAGTATCATTTTTCGCCCCGCGCCAATTGGATCAACGACCCCAACGGCCTGGTCTATTTCGATGGCGAGTATCACCTGTTTTATCAGTACAATCCGTACGGTAACCGCTGGGGACACATGACCTGGGGACACGCTATCAGCCGCGACCTTGTACACTGGAAGGAGCTGCCCCCCGCCATTCTGGAGGAAGGGTCAACCATGATTTTCTCGGGCAGCTGCGTCGTGGATAAAAATAACACCAGCGGATTCGGACAGAATGGGGTCGTACCGATGGTCGCTGTGTATACGGCTCACCAGACCAACCGCCAGAGCCAGCATATTGCCTACAGCCTGGATCGGGGCCGCACTTGGACCAAGTACATCGCCAACCCCGTCATCGACCTGAACAAGAAAGATTTTCGCGATCCGAAAGTCTTCTGGCACGAGCCTACACAGCGCTGGGTCATGGTGGTGTTGTTGCCTACCGAGAAAAAAGCGCTGTTTTATCAGTCGCCTAACCTAAAGCAATGGACCAAATCGGGCGAGTTTACCGCTGCCGACAGCCCGGCCACAATCTGGGAATGTCCTGATCTGGTCGAGGTGCCGGTAGAAGGCACGCTGGAGCGCAAGTGGCTACTGATGCTGTCGATGGGCGGGGGCGCGCCAGCCGGTGGATCTGGTATGCAGTACTATCTGGGTCGGTTTGATGGAAAGTCGTTCGTCAGTGAGCTGAAACCCGGCGACGTGCGGTACGTAGACTGGGGGAAAGACTACTACGCAGCCATCACGTTTAACAACCTGCCCGTGCGCGGCAACCGGGGCACTATCAGCATTGGCTGGATGAATAACTGGCAGTATGCCAACGATCTGCCCACGGCCCCGTTTCGGGGTGCCATGACGCTGCCCCGCGAGCTGCGGCTTGTCAAACTTCAGAACAGTGGCACACCGGCACGTTACGAACTCCGGCAGCGGCCCATCCAGGAGTTGAAACCGCTGCTGGGAACCCCCTTCCGCTGGACCGGTACCGATGTGGCTCAGCTGAACGACCAGCTTCACACAGCCAGTTCGAGCCTGCCCACGGATACCTATCTGTTAACGCTGGAGTTGGAACCCAAACAGGTAAGTCCGGGGGTCCGGGTGCAGCTTCGAAAAAACAGCCAGGATGAAACCGAAGCCACAGCCATCGGGTACGATCCGGTCCGGCAGCAGCTATTTCTGGATCGGAGCCGGTCTGGCCAGACTGGGTTCAACAACGATTTTCCGGGTCGTTTCACGGCTCCGCTCAAACCGCAGAACGGTCGGGTAACCCTGCAGGTCTGGGTAGACCGTTCATCGGTCGAGATTTTTGCCAACGATGGGCAGGTTACCATGACGAATCAGATATTTCCGGGGCCATCTGCTACAGGCATAACATTTTTTGGCGACGGTTTACGTTCAGTAATCATACAGCCTATAGAGGGAATATGGCGATGAAAAGCAGGGGAATATGGCTTTCGGCAGGTCGTCAGACGCTCGCCTTACCGCCAAAAGCGGGAACGGAAGGCGACAGAAACCCTAAATTTTCTTAAATTAGCCCATTCGCCGGTTGATTCACGTAATTTTGTTTTACCAACACGAACCCCTGAATGGCTCGTAAAAAGAAGAAAGTAGGTACGTACCCCAGTGGCATGATTTTATTTAGTCTGACGCTGGCTTTGTTTTTAATTGGTTTTTGCGGGCTGCTGGCCATCCAATCCAAGCGATTGGTGACGTACATCCGCGAGAACTATGAGATGCGGGCGTTTTTAGACAAAGATCTCGACTCAACCAAGGTTGCTGCGCTGCTTCGGACATTGTCAGAACGGCCTTATGTGTTGAAAACCAACGGGTCGGCGCAGGTAACGCTGGTTACGAAAGAAGTAGCGGCTAAAGAATTTATTGCGGAGACGAAAGAAGATTTTTCGAAGTTTCTGGGCGAAAATCCACTGCGCGACAGCTACCGGATAAAACTCAACGAAGAGTACTTTGACGAAGCTAAGTTGCAAAGCGTAAAATCGGATCTGGAGCAGATTGACGGCGTTTTTGAGGTCGTTTATCAGGAAAACCTGGTCGACAGCATTAATCGTAACATCACCCGGATCTACCTGATCATGTCGGCCTTTGCGCTGGTGCTGCTCGTGATTATTGTGGTGCTGATGAACAATACGATTCGGCTGGCGTTGCATTCTCAACGGATGCTGATCCGGAGTATGCAGCTGGTCGGAGCAACCAATGGATTCATTACCCGCCCGTTTTTAGGACGCGGTATCTGGCAGGGCTTTCTGGCAGGGGTCATCGCGGTGGTACTGCTGCTGATTACCTTGCAACTCGCCATCCGCAACCTACCCGAGCTGGGTGCTTTTCAGGATTATGAAAAGATGGCCATGCTGCTGGCGGGGCTGGTTGGCCTGGGCGTAGTAATTGGTTTTTTAAGTACGTTTCAGGCCGTGCATCGCTACCTGGGCCTGACCCTGGATGAGTTGTATTGAGAAGAAAACACGATTATGGCAAAAGATAAGCAACTGGGTTCAACCACGCTGGTGCGTGAAGAGCCCGCCAAAAAAGCACCGGTTGTGGCAACGGCCGCACCCAAGCCTTTAACCAGCCGGTTTGGTTCGTCAGAACCGGCCCCAACGGCTGCGTTGCCGTTCGGTCGGCGTAACTACATGATCATGCTGGCTGGCATTGGTGTTATTCTGCTGGGATTCTTCATCATGAGCCTCGACAAAGAAGAGTTTGGCTTCGGATTTCTGGGGCTGACCCTGGGGCCCCTGGTCGTCTTCAGTGGCTTCGTGATCGAGTTCTTCGCTATTCTGGCCCGGCCCCGGAGTTAACCGGAACAGATCGGTATAAATTAGTCCGCCGTAGCGGTTATGCGTGGGTAAAGTTGTAAAGTTGGGTTCACCTCACCCATCTTTGCAGTGTTACAACCGTATGACTGGTACGGCGGACCGTTTTATACCCTCTTTTGATGGATCTGATTCACGCCATTGTCCTGGCCATTATTGAAGGACTTACCGAGTTTTTGCCGGTTTCTTCGACCGGCCACATGATTATCTATTCCTCGCTGGCGGGTATTGCCGGGAATGAATTCACCAAGCTCTATACCGTTGATATACAGTTTGGCTGTATCCTGTCGGTGCTGGTGCTATATCACCGCCGGTTCCTGACCGACACCCGGACGGGCGATATTCCGCTGCCCAACTGGGTGCTGCGGTTTCCGCAAAAGACCCAGCGCCTGGTCGACTTCTACGCCAAAATCCTGATTGCCTTCCTCCCCGCGGCCGTTATCGGCTTTCTGCTCAATGACTTTATCGACTCCCTGCTGGAGAACGTAGTGGTTGTGGCGATTTCATTACTGGTGGGGGGAATCATCTTAGTCTTCATCGATGATATCATCAAGCGACAGCCCAAAGACCGTGACGTCACGGCACCCGATGCGCTCCGGATCGGCTTTTTTCAGTGCATAGCCATGGTTCCAGGCGTGTCGAGATCGGCAGCAACGATCATTGGTGGTATGTATCAGGGATTGACCCGGACGCAGGCGGCTGAATTTTCGTTTTTTCTGGCAGTACCTACCATGGCGGCTGCCTCGGGGTACAAACTTCTAAAAAGCTACAAGCTGCTCCAGCCCGACGATTACCAAATTCTGCTGATCGGCAACGGCATTGCGTTTGTGGTTGGGCTGATTGCCATTCGCGGCTTTGTGGGGTTTCTGACACGCTATGGCTTTAAAGTGTTTGGTTATTACCGGATTGCGCTCGGCCTGCTGCTGCTGGGCCTGCTAGCCGCCGGCGTAAAGCTCGACGTATTGTAAAATTGACTACGGTCTATGTAAGGGCATGTCCCTGTATGGACTCCTTTTTTCTGTTTATTTCTGTGTCACAACCAACGGGGCAACAGCCCGACCCAGGCCAGCTGATTCTGATCGACAAACCACTGACGTGGACCTCGTTCGACGTGGCCAACAAACTGAAGTATGCCTGTAAGTTCAGGAAAATTGGGCATGCCGGTACGCTCGATCCACTGGCCACTGGGCTGCTGATTCTTTGCACTGGTAAAATGACCAAGCAGATCGATCAGTATCAGGCGCAGGAGAAAGAATATACCGGTACGCTGGTACTGGGGAAAACCACCCCCTCCGTCGACCTGGAAACCGAGTTCGACGCCGAATTCGAAACAGCGGGCATCACACCCAACCAGATTCAGGACGCAGCCCGTCAGCTGACCGGCGATATTTTACAGGTGCCTCCCATTTACTCGGCGGTCCGGGTAGGGGGTGAGCGACTGTACGAAAAAGCCCGGCGGGGTGAAACGACGGAGATCAAAAGCCGCCAGGTTACGGTGCGGCTGTTCGAGACCAACGCCGAGCACTTTCCGGCCGTCGACTTCCGAATTGTGTGTTCAAAAGGCACGTATATTCGTAGTCTGGTTCGTGATCTGGGGCTGCTGCTCAACAACGGGGCCTACATGAGTGCGCTGCGCCGGACCCGTATCGGCGACTTCCGCATCGAAGAGGCCGATACGCTCGAAGCCTTTATCGATCGGTACAAATCGTCAGCGGCCACTAAAGCCGCTGAGCCGCAACCCGGATCAGATACGGCTACTGACTAACAAGACGGTAAAGCGGACACAGATGGTAGGCTAGCGGTCTTCCTAACAGAGCTTTGCCAATGACAATCAATTGCGAAACGAATGCGTGTTTATCGTGGTCTTGACGACCTTCAGCCGTTGCCCAATGCCGTAGTGACGAGCGGTACGTTCGATGGCGTTCATCGCGGTCACCAGACAATCCTGCAACGGCTTACTGAAGTAGCCCGGAGTAGCAATGGTCAATCGGTGCTGATCACCTACTGGCCGCATCCCCGTACGGTAGTGGCCAACGACAGTCAGGATCTTAAGTTGCTGACCACACTGGATGAGAAAATTGCCCTGCTCGAGCAGGCTGGCGTTGATCACCTGGTGGTGATTCCGTTTACGCGGTCGTTTTCCCAACTAACGTCGGAAGAGTACATTCGGCAGATTCTGATCGATAAAATAGGCACCAAAAAGCTGGTTATCGGCTATGATCACCGATTCGGACGCGACCGGGAGGGAGGCTTCGACTACATACGGGCGCATCAGAGCGAATACGGATTCGAGGTGGAAGAGATACCCCGGCAGGACGTGGAAGCGGTAGGCGTTAGTTCGTCCAAGATCCGGGCGGCTCTCAGCGAAGGAAACGTGCACACGGCGAACCTGTTCCTGGGGCGGCCCTACAGCCTGACCGGCACCATAGTCAAGGGACGTCAGCTGGGCCGGACTATCGGTTTCCCGACGGCTAACATGCAGGTCGACGACCCGGTTAAACTCATTCCGGCCAACGGCGTATACGCGGTTGATGTGCTGTACGCCGGGCAGTCGGCCAATGATCAGCTGCTGGGTGGTATGCTCAACATCGGCTTTCGCCCAACCGTAGCCGGAACGAACCAGACCATTGAGACATACATCTTCGATTTTGAAAAAGACATTTACGGCGAACACCTGACCCTGCGGTTTCGGGAGTTTCTACGGCCCGAGCAGAGGTTTGATGGGCTGCCTGCGCTGGTCGAGCAGTTGAAGCGCGACGAAGAATCGGCGCGTACCGTACTGGCCGGTCACTAAAAAACCGCTGGTTTCGCAGCATCCAGACAGAAGCGAAACCAGCGGTTTTGTGTTATCGCGTACTTATAGGGCTGTTACTTTGATTTTGCTGTAGTACAGCGCCTGATCACCCTCAAAGCCTGAGTCGCTGCCCACAAACACCCATAACTCACCTTTGTCGTTCGTACGGGCTGTCAGGGGCTGTTCTTTGTTGGTCCGCTGAATGAGGGTGTACTCTTCTACCTCTTTGCCATTGGCCACGTTACCGATCAGAACAGCTGCCGGACCGGCGTCTGACTGCGAACCCTTGTCAACGCTGAGTTTATAGAACGTGCCGTCGAGAACTTTCTCCGGCTTCGTAGCCGAAGCACCGGCTTTCAAAAAGACGCTGCTGCCCGGCGAGCCACCAATGCCGATGCTATTGGCCGGATACCTGGAGGCTAGTTCCACATCGAACTGTAGTTTGTAGTCGGTATTGGGCCGCAGGCCCGTCAGCTGTTTCCGTACAAACATGAAAATATCGTCGCTGCGGTTGCGACCGAAGACCCGCAGGGCTTTCTGTGACTGGTCAAGTGGCGCGGGGAGTCCGGTATGCGAAAACGAAAACTCGATCAGCGCCTGCTGTTCGACAGCGTAGTCGGATACGTCGCCATCCCAGCCGTTCTGGCTGGTAGCAAACGCATCGTTGATAAGAACGCCGGTTGTCGGCGCGGGATTTATGGTTGAATTGTTATCCTGGCAGCTCATGCTCAAGCATGATACCAATGCCAGAACAGACATAGCAAATCGTTTCATGTACTAGTCAATAATGGTAAAAAATCAGGCAACACGTTCCGGAAACGTATAGTAATGACTCAATCCGGATGGGTACCGTTGGAACGCCCGTTGTAATTTTTAGACCATACCGATGTGACGGCCCGCTATATAGCCTGTTGTCCAGGCGTTTTGGAAATTAAATCCCCCAGTAATTCCGTCGACATTCAGGACTTCGCCCGCAAAGAACAAGCCCGGTTGCGCCCTGCTTTCGAGCGTCTGGAGCGTCAGCGCGTCGAGAGAGATACCGCCACAGGTGACAAACTCTTCCTTGAATGTGCTCTTGCCCTCTACCTCAAACTGGCTGTTGGTCATCCGCTCGGCCAGGCGGTTGAGTGGCTTGGCGGGTAGGTCGGCCCAGCGCTGTTCGACAGCAATGTCTGACTGGCTGGCCAGCGCCTGCCAGAGCCGACCCGGTAAGCCGAATGGATTCTGAGAAATAACCTGTTTGCGGCCGTTCTGCTGCCGGAAATTTTGCAGGGCTACCCGGACTGAGTTGTCGTTCAGGTCGGGCGTCCAGTTGATCCGCAGCGTAAATCGGTAGTCCCGCTCGGCCAGCTCGCGGGCTGCCCAGGCCGACAGCCGCAGCACGGCTGGACCGCTGAAGCCCCAGTGGGTCAGCAAAACCGGTCCGCGTTGTTCCTGTCGGGTTTCTACCACGTATACTTTGGCATCCGGTACCGAAACACCCGCCAGCGGTAGCAGGAAACTGCCGGGCGTGTTGAACGTAAAGAGTGAAGGCACCGGCGAAATTAGTGGTTCGTTCTGCTCCGGCAGCCAGTCGTAGGAGGGGCGTTGCGGATACCCGCCCGTAGCCACCAGAACCCGGTCGGCCTCCAGGCGTTCGCCGTTCAGGAGGTGTAGTGTCCAGTTGCTACCCGTCGGGCTAAGCGACTCGACACCGCAGCTTGTCCGGACCGAAATGCCCAGCTTTCGGGCCGTGTCGAGCAGGCAGTCAACAATGGTTTCGGACGTGTTGGTGGTTGGAAACATCCGCCCGTCTGCTTCGGTTTTCAGGCTGACACCCCGACTTTCGAACCAGCGCACGGTAGCGGCAGCATCGAAGACGGGCAACAGGGTGCGCAGGGGTTTCTCGCCCCGCGGATAGTACCTGATCAGTTGCCGATTGTCGAAGCAGGCATGGGTTACGTTGCAGCGGCCACCGCCCGAGATGCGTACTTTATTGAGAACGGTACGGTTCTTTTCCAGAATAGTGACGGAAGCATCGGGGAAGGTTTCGGCTGCGGTGATGGCTCCGAAAAAACCGGCGGCTCCGCCACCAATGACAATAATACGCAAAGACATACTGACAAAACAGGGGTTTATCGGTTACGGTTCACAAAGGTGTGACAGTCCGTTAACTTGCGCCCGATCTGCCGTAAACCACAAACCGTTCGTAGTTTTACACCTATGCGCTCACCACAAAAATACATGCGTCGGGGCTTCCGGCTACGCGGCAACACCCTCGTGTTGCTGTTCGTCTTTTTTCTGATTGGCTTGTTTCTGCACTACGGCGGTCGTACTCAGCCCGTTGTAGCGTTTTGGAACGATATTCGGCGGATTGTTGGACTCGGCCCGTCAACGGCCAGGCAGGAGCGCAACCCCTATAAAGCCCCTGAACCCACCGAAGACGTAGCCAGCGATCAGCCCGAACCGGAAAGCGAAGCCTCTGATGACCGTCGCAACGCGCCTGAACCGGCTGAAAAAGGAACGGCAACTGGAAATGTTCGTTTCGATTTTGAAAAGCAGGTTGATTTTTTGCTGCCAGCATTCCGTTCCGACGATGCTATTATCCGGCACGACGGGTATGTACTGCGCTACCGGGAGGCTTATGAGCAGGCCGACTGGGTGGCTTACCCTTTACTGGCGTACGAGATCACCGGCGAAGCCGACCGCGACCGGGAGCAGTTTCAGCCCGATCCACTGGTCGAAACGGGTTCGGCCCTGCCTTCTGACTACACCCGATCTGGCTACGACCGCGGGCACCTGGCTCCGGCGGGTGATTTTAAGTTCTCCCAGCGCATGACGCGCGAATCGTTTTATATGAGCAATATCAGTCCTCAGGCTCCGCAGTTCAACCGGGGCATCTGGCGTGAACTGGAAGAACTGGTCCGCAAGTGGGCCGTCCGCGATAACGGATTGTACGTCATCACCGGCCCTGTACTCAAATCCGGATTGCCCACCATTGGTCGGCAAAACGAAGTCAGCATACCGGAGCAGTATTATAAAGTGCTTCTGTACTGCAACAAGCCCGATATTCGGATGATTGGCTTTTTATTACGCAACGAGCCGTCAGACCAGTCGCTACGGTCGTTTGTTGTACCCGTCGATCAGATCGAGCGTATTACCGGCATCGATTTTTTTCCGAAACTACCCGATGACCTGGAGCGTCGGCTGGAGAGCCAGGGCCGCGACGAGACAACGGCAGCCTGGTTCAGCTATTAGCCGATCTAGGTCTTTTGTTTCTTCTTCTTGGCCGCCGGGAAGAGAATATTATTCAGGATGAGCCGGTAGCCGGCCGAGTTAGGATGCAGGTTCAGGTCGGTAGGCTCTTCGCCAATCTCATGGCGATAATCTTCGGGGTCGTGGCCGCCGTAGAAGGTAAAGAACCCTCGGCCGTAGGGGCTGTGAATGTAGCGGGCTTCACCGGCCGAGCGGTTCTCGGCCATAATGATGACCTCGGGCTTGATCAGGTTTTTCTTGAAGGCCGTAGTCTGTCCCATAAACCCTTTGATAACGTTCAGGTGATTCTGCGTCAGCATGGTCGGGATCGGGTCGTACTTGGCCGAAAACTGAAATAGGGTAAAGTAGTCGTTGTGCTCGCTCAGGCCGCGCTCTTCGGGCTGGTTGTCGATATTGGAGAATTCGATCAGGTACGGGTTGGTATAGACCTGAAAGTTTCGGAAGGCAAACGTCTGCGAAAAGTCAAGCTTGTTGTTAGCGTTCGGGTCGGCGGGGTCTCCGTCGTAGAAACTCTCAACAATATCCGTGTTCTGCGACGCCAGTGCGATATCGTAGGTATCGGTAGCGTTACACATGGCGAACACATAGCCACCACCCAGAACGAAATCACGAATTTTCTGCGTAACAGCCCGTTTCAGCTGGGGTACTTTAGTAAAGCCGTATTTGCGGGTAATGGCTTCCGCTTCTTGTTTCTGGGCAATGTACCACGGCTGGTCTTTGAAGTGGAAAAATTTGCCGAACTGGCCCGTAAAGTCTTCGTGGTGCAGGTGAAGCCAGTCGTACTCGGGTAGTTTCTCGTTCATGACCTCCTCGTCGAACACCACATCGTACGGAATTTCGGCGTAGGTCATCACCATCGTTACGGCATCGTCCCAGGGTTGTTTTGTTTTGGGAGAGTACACCGCCACTTTGGGTGGTTTCTGCAACTTGACCGCGTCCATGTTCGCATCCGGAGCGGCTACCTCGGCCAGGATCTGACCCGCCTGGGCTTCGGAAATAATATCGTAGCTAACCCCCCGGATAACCATTTCATTGATGAACGCCTGGCTCTGGGGCATCATAAACGAGCCGCCCCGATAATTCAGCAACCAGTCGATCTCGGTATCGTGCGTTTTAAGTATCCAGTATGCGATCCCATAGGCTTTCAAGTGATTCTTCTGGCCCTCATCCATGGGAATCAGAATGCGGGAAGCCCAGGTCCGACCCGTTAGTGACAGAATTAGGATAAGCGGTAACAGCAGCCGTTTCATTGGTTTCCCCGTTCAGATTGTACGACGTAGTTTTGTAATAACGAAAGATAAGCAATTATTGTGCGAAAAAAGCGCCGTGCTCCGTGCATAGATAGTCTGGTACTACGTTTGCCCGTCAGGCTTGTCGCACCCTGTTCCTGGCTATGAACTTAATCGAAAATATTCGTGAAGGACTGCGGTCGATTGCGGGGAACCGCCTTCGCACCATCCTGACGTCGCTCATCATTGCCATCGGTATTACATCGCTGGTGGGTATCTTGACCGCTATTGACGGTATTCAGAATTCGGTCAACAGCAGTTTCGAGGGGCTGGGTGCCAATACGTTCAGCATCGTGGCCCGGCAGGACGCCTTCCGGCGGGGTGGCCGGGTGCAGAAACAGGACGAACCAATCGATTATTTCGATGCCATCCAGTTCAAGCGCCGGTTTTCGCTGGGAACAACCATTGCCGTGTCGACGGTCGTAAACGGAGCGGCTCAGGCTAAGTTCGGCTCGCGGAAAACGAATCCCAACGTTCAGTTGACGGGGGGCGATGAGGCCTACCTGGCCGTTAAAGGCTTCTCCCTGCTGAGCGGCCGTAACCTCACGCAGAACGACCTCGAATACGGACTGAATGTAGCCGTAATCGGCAGCGAGGTAGCCGCTACGCTGTTCGAGAAAAAAATAAACCCACTCAATCAGGCCATTCGGGTATCGGGTAGCCAGTACAAGGTGGTTGGCGTACTGGCCAAGAAAGGCGGGTTTACGGGTGGGGGCGATGATCGGATCATTCTGATCCCGCTGGACAACGCCCGGGCGCTGGCCGGCAGCCAGAAGCTATCGTTTGATATTACGGCTTCGGCGCCGAGCGTGGCCGACCAGGATGAGGCCATCGGTGAAGCGCAGGGGGTTATGCGACTCGTGCGGCACGACCAGCTCGGAAAACCTGATTCCTTCGAAATTCAGCGGGCCGATGACCTGGCTAAAGAAACCGAGAACATCACCGGGTATCTGCGTATTGGCGGCTTCGGCATTGGCTTCATCACCCTTCTGGGCGCGTCGATAGCACTGCTGAACATCATGCTCGTCTCCGTAACCGAACGCACCCG
Organism: Spirosoma lacussanchae; assembly: GCF_005870035.1. GTDB lineage: Bacteria > Bacteroidota > Bacteroidia > Cytophagales > Spirosomataceae > Spirosoma > Spirosoma lacussanchae. Next base: position 1,664,282 of record NZ_SWJG01000001.1, read on the forward strand.
CGAAATCGGGATTCGCAAGTCGCTCGGAGCCACACCCAAACGAATTCGGGAGCAGTTCCTGATCGAAGCCATTGTTATCTGTATTCTGGGCGGACTGGGTGGCGTTGTGCTGGGCCTCGGCATTGGCAACCTCATTGCCCTGGTCATTAGCCAGGGTGAAGGCGGCTTCGTTGTACCCTGGGCCTGGATGATGCTGGGCCTGGTCGTCTGCGTAGGCGTTGGGCTGTTTGCCGGTATTTACCCGGCCGTGCGGGCCTCAAAGCTGGACCCGATCGAAGCGTTGCGCTACGAATAATCGCGTCGTTAGAGATGCGGGAGTTCCTTACAGATCAACCGGTAGGTAAACGGTAAACGTGGCGCCCTGCCCGGGCTGACTATGGGCAGCAATAGTACCCTGATGATTTTCGGCTACTTTCCGACAAACGGCCAGGCCAATGCCCGTACCGGCGTATTCGCTCCGGCCGTGCAGGCGCTCGAACAGCTGAAAAATACGTTCCTGATATTGCTCGTCGAAGCCGATACCGTTATCGCTGACCACCACGGCTATCCAGCTGTGCTGCATACGGTTCTGAACCGCAACCGGAACGTCGTCGGGCCCGACCGGCTGGGCAGTGATTGAGATAACGGGGTCCAGGCCGGGCCGGGCAAATTTCAGTGCATTGCCGATCAGATTCTGAAAGAGCTGGCGAAGCTGAATGGCGTTGCCGTTGAGGGCCGGGAGGGGCTGCCCGCTGCCGTTGTTAATAACGACCTGGGCGTTCTTTTCAGCAATCGTTAGGTCGAAATCACTGATTATCTCAACGATCAGCGTAGTCAGATCAACCCGTTTGAACGGCTCCTGCTGGGTAGACAGCCGCGAATAGGTAAGCAGGTCACGAATCAGCAAACTCATACGGCTGGCTGCCGACTGCATCCGAAGCAGCAGATCCTGGGCTTCGTCAGAAAGCGACCGGCTAAACTGGTTCATCAGCACATCGCCAAACGACTGAATTTTGCGAAGGGGCTCCTGCAAGTCATGGCTGGCTACATAAGCAAACTGTTCCAGGTTGCTGTTCGACCGGCGCAGATCGATAACCAGCTGTTCAGCACGTTGCAGCGTTTGCCGGAGCAGCGTTTGATCATTGATAGCGACCACAATACCATTGTCCTGCCTGACGACCGAAAAATCGAACCAGCCTACCATAGGCGCTTCGGACAGACGCTGCTCGAACTGTTGGGGTAAACCCGTCTCATAAACCGCTACGTACCGATCGAAAATGCCCGACGACTGGAGGCCGGGAATGACTTCGAGCACCGTTCGGGAGGTGGTTTCGGCTACGGGGTGGCCCAGGATGCGGGCGCTGGCTTCGTTCTGGATCACGTACCGGAAATCAATTATAGCGCCCTGATCGCTACGGATGGGTTCCAGCAGGACAATGGGCAACTGGCAGCTATCCAGCACACTCTGGAGTGTGGCCGCATGCTGTTTGGCCTGAATCTCGACGCGCTTCTGGTCATTGGTAATCGCGTAGATCGAAATGATCCGATTCTCATCGAGTCGCGTTACCCAGTTATCCATGTAATTATCGAACCCTTCGGCGGTGTAGTGTACCTCAAATCGCTGGGGCTTTCCGGTGCGGGCTACCTCCTGATAAGCTGTCCAGTATTCGGTTTCCCGAACGCCCGGAAACAGCGAGAGAATCGTATTGCCGATCATCTCCTGCTTCGTACGGCCCGTGTCGTGCAGAATGGTTTGGCTGACGTGTACATAGCGCAGATCAGTCATAGCACCCGTCTCATCGCGAACCACGTCGAGGATAGACAGTCCGTTGGTAATGCTACAGAGTACTCCGTTGAAAAGCCGGGCCTGCTCATCGATTTGCTGCCGGGCGAGCTGCGCCTGGGTAATATCGTTGAAGGTGGCCACCAGCCCATCGCCGAGCTTATTGATCGTTACGTCGAACCACTGCTGAGTAGGTATATCGAAATACTGTCCCTGGTAGGTCTGGCCCGTCTGGTAAACCCGGTTGTAGCGTTTCCAGAGGCCGGTTTCACGGGTGGCGGGCCTGATCTCGGTCAGTAATTGGCCAATGGCGTCAGCTACTTCCAGACCAAACATCCGCCTGGCACTCTGGTTGGCAAGCAATAGCCGGAAATTGGTAGGCTGATGGGCCTCATGAACGGTTTCAAATACGATAATGCCGCTTTCGGAGGTGCGCAGTACACCATTCAGCAGCTCGTTTTTCTGTTGCAGCGCCAGGGCATCCTGCCGGGCCTGGGTTACGTCGTTGAACAGGACGATCAGATGCTCCGGGTCCATCCGGGTAGCCGTAATCTCAAGGGTTCGGGCCAGCGGGGCGTAGTAAAACTCCACATGGAATGGCTCACCGGTGCTGACAACGGCTTTATAAGCAGCCATCAGCCCCGAGGTCCTGAAGGTGGGGTTCAGTTCGCTGATGCGTCGGCTCAGCGCCTGCTCTTCGGGATGGCCGCCCATAGTCAGGGCGGTGGGGTTGATCAGAATGGCCTGAAAATCAGTAATGTCGCCGGTTTCGTCTCGGATGGCCTGTTCAACAGTAATTCCAATTGGGGATGTATCCAGCACCGACCGGATCAGCCGCTGTTGCTGAAGCGCCTGGTCGGCACTACGCCGGAGTGACTCATTCTGCTCGGCCAGTTGCTGCTCGGCCTGCTTGAGGGCGTCGATATCGCGGATGATGGTAAAAAAACCGTTTCCCAGCGGCCTGTTCTCGAAGGCAAACCAGCGATTGCTGATCGGAATCAGTTCTTCATAATCATAGGCCGTTTGGTTCTCAACCACCTGCCTCAATGAATCGGCCTGGATGCGGAGATAAGGAGACCGCTGAAACAGCAGTTGCTGGGTCATCTGCTCAGGCGTATGCCCTTTGATGGCCAGTGCCTGCGGATTATAAAATAGGGTTTGGTAGTCCAGAATCAGCCCGTCGGCATCCCGAACGGCTTCGTAAGCTATGACACCATGAGGCAATCCGACAAATAGTTCGGCCAGCAGCGGGGGAGAAGGGAAGCTGATAGACGTTGAGGGGGAAGTATACATGGTAATGTACTGACTAAGGGCTGTAAAGCTAATCAAATCAGTATCATATAATCTATAGATGCTCACCCATTTCTGGAATCTCCCGGGCCTGATTGGGGATTTATTTGCAAAGATGAACGTAGCCCCCTACTTTTGTGCCCACGTTTGACAAACGCATCCTGCCCCGGCAGGAACGATTCCAGACGCCGGGATGGCGGAATCGGTAGACGCGATGGTCTCAAACACCATTGTCTGCAAGGACATGCCGGTTCGAGTCCGGCTCCCGGTACATAATCAAGGTCATAATTTGCTCTCGGCAGGTTATGACCTTATTTTTTGCTCATCCGTTCGCATCCGGTCTTCATTCCTCCCCTGTCCGCTGCGAATGGAGGGCTGATTCCGGTCGGTACGGTAACTGGACTCGCAATTGACAGCCAAGGCCGACAACTTCCGGCTGCCAATGTTCGTGGCTCCGTTGGTGGATGATCGTCGTGGCCGGGCTGAGGGTGGGCCTGACCGGCCGTAAGCCAAGATACCCGGTACGATCAGTGTCTTCTTTATTGATGTATATCAACAACAGAGATCGATTCCAGAAGCTAGTTTTGACCTCACAATCTGTTCTGCTTACCTGACTACTTTTTGCGTATGGAAACCGATTTATTGACGCGTATACAGGAAACACACGTCGCTATCTGGAACGAAAAAGACCGGGCCCGGCGTGTTGCGATGATGCAAACCATCTATGCTGCAAACATACAGATGTATGATAAGGACTTTACCCTCACCGATACTGAGGCTATCGCTGATTTTATTGACAAACTGTTTGCAGACGACGCCGACTTCTTGTTTACCGCAGAAAAACCGATGGACAGTACGCAACACGGCGCCCGACTCTACTGGACAATCCGAACCGGTCCTCAGCCGAATACATTAACCGGTATGGACTTTTTTGTCCTGGAAGACGAGAAAATAGCGCATCTGTTTGTGTTCATGAATGCGCCATAAATGGATTGTCTTTTTCTGAATGTAATCGCTTATTTCTTTGCCGTCTGGTGGCGAATGCGGCTAAGGGTTTCTTTGGTGATGCCCAGATAAGAGGCAATAATATGTTGGGGAAACCGCTGCAAAAATTCAGGATACAGCCGCGCTAATTCGTCATAACGAACGTGGGCCGGGTGGTTTTTTGATGCGTACAACCGTTTCTGCGCGGCCATGTGCTGGTTATCATCCAGTTTTATCCGCATTTCGTTGAAGGCCGGGATGCTGTTAACCTGTTCGTAGTAGCCGTTCGCTTTGGGCAAAAGCAGGAACTCTGTTTCCTCCCAGGTTTCTATGTTGTAGATGGAGGGAGCCTCTTTGTGAAAACTTTCCCGGTCAGATGTCCACCAGCCTTCAATGCACAGGTTTAGTACACGCTCGTTTCCTTCGTCGTCAACCGTATATTGACGGGTGGCTCCCTTAACGATAAAGGCGATGTATTTGCAGACTTCTCCCTTCTGAAGCAGCAATTGTCTTTTTCGCAACTTCTTAGGAATGAATGCTTCGTTGATCAGGCTGATATCCTTTTCGGAGAGCGGACTCGACGATCGCGCCTGAATGTAGTGAATGAGAGAGGATACCATGGAGGTGGCTCAGTAATCGGTTTGCGTGGCGTCAACAGGTTGAGGCATGAAATTTGGCCGGATAGTAATTCGCTGCGGTTGCCAGGCTGACTAGCTTGTAAGCGCACAACTCGTATCTTTAGTTCGCCACCTTCATACCTGCCACCCAGCCATGGTCGACACGCTCGAAGCCTACATCCGCGCTCGCATCAGCCATAACGACACGCAGCTGACCGATGTGCTGTCGGCTTTCGTGACCCGAAAAGTACGGCGGGGAGAGATGTTGCTACAGGCGGGTGAGGTATGTCAGCACTGCTATTTTGTCGCCAAAGGCTGTATCCAGGTGTTTGTCAGCACCGACGGCGGCACCGAAACGAGCCGTGACTTTGTTTTCGAGAACAACTGGCTGACCGATATCTACGGCTTTGCCAACCAGCAGCCCTCCCAGGAATTTTTCCGGGCCGTTGAGCCATCGGTGGTCATGGCTATTCACCGCGATCAATTCGGGCGAATGCAGCAACAGGTGCCCCAGTTCGAGCAGATTTACCGGCAAATTCTGGAGCAATCCTACGCCACTACCGTTTATCGGGTCAATACGTTCATAGCACTCGATGCCCTGGATCGCGTTCGGTGGTTGATGCAGCACCAGCCCCGCATTTTATCCCGGCTTTCCAATAAACTGGTGGCGTCGTACCTCGGCATCTCGCCCGAAACCCTTAGCCGAATAAAGGCCAGGCTCTGAAACGTTGACAAAAGTCAAGAGTGGGGCGGTGGCTGGCCAGCATCTTTGCAGTGGCAACAGGACCAGAAGCCGCCACTGCCATGAATGAGAATCTACGTTTGCACCACCATAGTAGGGGCCAGGGCCTGTACGTTAGCGCGCACTCACCGATCGGCAGGACGCCACACCCGGTCCACAGCCGTGACCCTCATGAGTTGGTACAGTCGAGCCGGACGGTTGGCCCTGACTATCCGACCCGGTATGCTGGTTTCGCTTTACTCTCCAAACAACCATAATCATGAACAAATTAATTGGCCTTGGGCGGTGGCTATTTGTGCTGCCGTTTAGTATGTACGTTCTGCTTCATTTTGGGAAAGCGGATGTTGGTGCGTCTTTCGTTCCGGCTTGGCTGCCGTTTCCGATTCTCTGGAATTATGCCACCGGAGTTTGTGTCTTGCTGTTCATCATCAGTTGCGTATGGGGTCGCTATGATAAACTTGCCTCACTGCTGATGGCGCTGTACGTGTTCCTGATGATTGTTCTGGTCCATGTTCCACGAGCTGCCACCAGCGAAAACGACCTGCTTAACGTGTTTCGCAACACCATCGTCGTGGGTGGATTACTGATGTACGCGGGGGCTTATGCCAAAGACAGGCGACTCGCATTCAGCAGAGAGAAAGCGGCTGCCATTCTGTAACGGGCCTGACCGTTACTGAATGGTTTATATACGCTGAATCCGCAGGAGCGGCACCGGCTAGCAGCACAAACAGGATACATGGGGTATTGACGTAAACAAGCCAGGGGTAATCGAAACAGAATCAACAAATAGGTTTAGCGGATAAGGGTTGTAATTCGATGGTCGAATGGTGAAGTTTGCGCCCGTTCTTCCTTTTGTAGTTCTGTGCAACCTGTTTAACCGTACAAACGTAACATGGCATCCTCTTCCTTGCGTACCCTGTTTCCCGCCGATTCCTCACAAATTCCGGCCGACTTCCACATTGAACCCATCCACCAGCGCGAGTACCTGCTGAACGGAGAAATGCGACCCTGGACGGGCAACGTGTCAGAAGTATATTCGCCGGTTTGTATTCCCGACGAAAACGGTACGCTGCAACGTCAGCTCGTAGGCAGCTTTCCCGTGGCTGGCCCCAAAGAAGCCCTGGAAGCGCTGGAGGCCGCGGTAGCTGCCTACGATAACGGCCGGGGTGAGTGGCCGCAGATGGCAGTAGCCCAGCGCATTGCCTGTATGGAAACCTTTATCGGGAAAATGCTGGAGCAGCGCAGCCTCGTGATCAACCTGATTATGTGGGAGATCGGTAAAAACCTGGCCGACGCTACCAAAGAATTCGACCGGACGGTGAAGTACATCTACGACACCATCGACACGCTGAAAAATATGGACCGCAACTCATCGCGATTCCGTATCGAAGAAGGCATTATCGGGCAGATCCGGCGGTCGCCCCTCGGGGTTGTGCTGGCTATGGGCCCGTTCAACTATCCGCTGAACGAGACCTACACCACGCTTATTCCGGCTATTCTGATGGGCAATACGATCCTGTTCAAAACGCCGAAACATGGCTCGTTGCTGCACTACCCGCTGCTGGAGGCCTTCCGGACTAGTTTCCCGAAAGGAGTCGTTAACTCCCTCTACGGACGTGGAGCCGATGTGGTACCGCCCGTTATGCAGTCGGGGAAGGTGAACGTGCTCACGTTGATCGGTTCCAGCCGCGTTGCCGACGAATTGCAGCGGCAGCACCCCAAGCTGAACCGACTTCGGTCAATCATGAGTCTGGATGCCAAAAATGCCGCTATTATTCTGCCCGATGCCGATCTCGACGTGGCCGTGAAAGAATGTCTGCTTGGTACCCTGTCTTTTAACGGGCAGCGCTGTACGGCTATCAAGATCATCTGGGCGCATCGGTCGGTTGCCGACGAATTTCTGAAACGGTTCAACCCGGAAGTGAGTAAGCTCCAGCCCGGTATGCCCTGGGCCAGCGGGGTGCAGATTACGCCCCTGCCCGAGCCTAACAAAACCCGCTACCTGGCCGATATCATAGCCGATGCCGAAGCGGGTGGAGCTTCGATTGTCAACGAAGGAGGAGGAGAAACCGAAGCGTCGCTGTTTCGGCCGGCGGTAGTCTATCCCGTTCGTGAAGGTATGCGCCTGTACCGCGAGGAGCAGTTTGGGCCCGTTATTCCGGTCGTTGTCTACGACGATGAGGAAGAGTTTATCCAGTATCTGATCACGGACGATCACGGTATGCAGGCCAGTATTTTCGGGACCGACCCCGAAGCCATTGCCCGCCTGATCGACCCGCTGGTTAATCTGGTGAGCCGTGTCAACATAAACGCCCAGTGCCAGCGGGGACCCGACACCTTCCCGTTCACCGGGCGGAAAGATTCGGCCGAGGGAACCCTGTCCGTTGAGGATGCCCTGCGTTCGTTCTCGATCCGGTCGGCTGTGGCAACCAAAGATACGGGCTCTAACAAGCATATCCTGAATGAAATAGTAGGTGGACACAAGTCCGAGTTTCTCAGTACCAACTTTATATTCTGATCCGAACGGATTGGTTTTCTGAACCGGAAAGACCGAATGTCAGGTCTTTCCGGTCACTACAAATGCTCACAGCTACCCATCTTACCAAAGTATTTGCCGGCGATGTCAGGGCCGTTCGGGACGTGTCGTTCACCCTCGATCCGGGTCGGATTATGGCGCTGGTGGGCGAGAGCGGATCGGGAAAAAGCACGCTACTGGCCCTGTTGGCGGGGCAAGCCGATGCCGACACCGGCGACATAACCCTTGACGGCGTGCGGGTGCCGGGTCCGTCGGAGGTACTGGTGGCGGGGCATCCGCAGATTCGGCTCGTGCCGCAGGAGTACCAGCTCATGCCGAACATATCGGTGCGCGAAAATGTAGCCTATGCGCTGCGCTACTTCGAAAAAGAATACCGCGATTTCCGGGTCAATGAGCTGTTACGACTTTGCCGGCTGACCGACGTGCAGGGGCGGCTGCCCCGTCAGGTATCGGGTGGTGAAAAGCAGCGAACGGCAATCGCAAGGGCCGTGGCCAGTAAACCTGACGATGGCCAGTCGACAGTACTCCTGCTCGATGAGCCGTTCAGTCACCTCGATTTACCGAACCGACTCATTGTCCGCGATCTACTGTTCAATCTGGTTCAGCACGACAAAATGGCCTGTCTGCTGGTGACCCACGATGCTACGGACGCCCTGTCTATAGCTGATAGTCTGGGAGTACTTCGGCAGGGAAAACTCATCCAGCTGGATACGCCTGCCAATGTATACCGGTACCCCACCACGGCTTATGCCGCCCGAATGACGGGGGCAGCTACTATTCTGAAGGCTAAACACCTGCCCGTTCTCAACCTGCCCGGGGGCGATAATCCGGAAGCGCTGGTTTGCCTGCGGCCCGAGCAAATCAAACTCAGCGAGGCTGGCGTGAACGGTACCGTTCGGGCGGTTTTTTTTCGGGGGAGCTATTCTGAAGTGGATGTTGAGGTGTCGCGATACGTCTGTCTGCGGCTCCTTACTACTCGTACGGATCTGCGGGCGGGGCAGTCGGTGCGTGTCGACGTGGCCGCTGAATCGCTTTGGTGGCTGAAAGGCGGGTAGTTTAGTTTGTATAGAAACGGCCCCCGTGCAGGAAGGCCGATATCGAAACTACAAACCGCTCAACGATATGGAGTCGCCAACCGAAGAAAAGTACCACCAAAACCGCGAACAGGAGGGAGAGCCGCGTCTGGTCAGTGTAGAAACGGAAAATGTCGATGCGTCGGGCGTCGATGATAATTCGACAGGTATGCACGACGACGATTACCTGGGAAAGTCGAATAAAGAAGACAACTAAGCCTAAAGGCTGGTAAACAGCGAAGGGGTAGCAGGGGATCGATAATCCTCCTGCTACCCCTTCGGTATTGGATGGGGCCTTCGTTAAAGCATTCGCTTGATCAGCTGCTCGACGGAGATATTTTCGGCTTCGGCTTTGAAGTTACGAACCACGCGATGGCGCAGAATGGGCAGTGCTACGGCCCGTACGTCTTCAATATCGGGCGAGTATTTGCCGGTTAACAGGGCATTGCATTTGGCGGCCAGAATCAGCGCCTGCGACGCCCGTGGGCCTGCTCCCCATTCGAGGTACTGGTTGGCATCCTGCGCAGCCAGCTCGGTATTGGGCCGCGTCTTGTGTACCAGCTTTACAGCGTACTCTATGACGTTATCAACCACCGGCACGCGACGAACCAGGTGTTGAAACTCACGAATTTCCTCGCCAGTGATGACCCGGTTTACCTCCTGCCGTTTGTCAGACGTGGTATTTTTCACGATATCCAGCTCTGACTGGTACGATGGGTAATCCAGATAAATGTTGAACATGAAGCGGTCCAGCTGGGCTTCGGGCAGCGGATAGGTACCTTCCTGTTCGATGGGGTTCTGCGTAGCCAGTACGAAGAAAGGGCGGCCCAGATTGTATTTCTGACCAGCAATGGTGACGGCATATTCCTGCATGGCTTCCAGCAGGGCCGACTGGGTCTTGGGGGGCGTCCGGTTTATTTCGTCAGCCAGGATGATGTTGGCAAAAACGGGGCCTTTAATGAATTTGAAGTTGCGGTCCTGATCCAGGGTTTCGGAGCCCAGAATGTCGGACGGCATCAGGTCAGGCGTGAACTGGATGCGGTTAAAATCCAGATCGAGCGCGCTGGCGATGGTCTGAATAAGCAGTGTCTTGGCCAGACCCGGCACACCTACCAGCAGGCAGTGGCCCTGACAGAATATAGCCGTCAACAACAACCGGACGGTGTCGTCCTGGCCGATCACTACCTTCGAAATTTCGGTTTTTAACTTCTGATACGATTGAGTCAGAGCTTCGGCAGCCGCCACGTCAGATGAGTAAGGCACAATGAAAAAGTTATGAGTGATGAGTTAAGAAGAGTTACTGGCAAACGAAAGCCGCGCATCGTTTAACACCAACTCCCCGTCGCTAATTTCCGCCACCGCCTAGCTGAGCTGCGCTGTTTTGGGTTGTTCCAAAAATACGACAGCCCTGAAATTCGGGATCGACTGTAATATACACATCACTGACCGACTTACGGAACCAATCATCGATGGCCCGGTTCTTTTTGTTGGTCAGCACAATGTTTTGCAGCTTCTCGAAGTCAATCTTGAAATCGGCCGTATGGGGGGCTACTTTACTTTTGAAGTACAACAATCGTACCGCGCTCTTCCCATCTTCGGTCCGGTAAGGCAACGGTTTCGATACACTGCCTACCTGCATGGTATCGAGCATCTGGAACAGGGCGTATTCCATAGACCCATCCATAGCCAGACGGCTGCTGCCCGACTGCGGATCGCGAAGTAAGCCACCGGCGTCGGCCGTGGTTTTGTCTTCTGAGTAATCGTGAGCGGCCTTATCGAACTTCAGCGAGTCGGCTGCGATCAGCGTACGCAGGCTGTCGAGGTATTGGGTTGGGCCCGTCAGGTCCAGGCGGTTGTAATCGGGGCGTAGCAGGATGTGGCGGGCGTGGTACTCGGCCCCGCGGGTTTCCAGCAGCTGAATCAGGTGAAGACCGAAATCCGACTCCACTACGTCTGACATTTCGTTCGGCTTGAGCTTCAGCGCGGCTCCTTCAAAAGGCGCTACCATCGCGCCCCGTTTGGCAAACCCAAGGTCGCCCCCGTTCTGGGCCGATCCTACATCTTCGGAGTTCTCTTTGGCCAGCTTGGCGAAATCTTCGCCGTCCTGAACCCGCTTTTTAAAGTCGAGCAGCCGCTGCCGGAGGGCCTCTTTCTGCTCTTTGGTTGGCTTGGCGAACCGAACAATCTGGCCTACTTCAACGTCGGCAGGCATGTAGGGCAGACTATCTTTCGGGATCGACTCGAAGAACCGCCGTACATCGCGCGGGGTAACCTTCACGTCGGTGGTGATCTTCTGCTGCATTTTTTGCACGATCTTCTGATCCTTCACTTGCTGGCGCAGCTCGCTCTTCAGCATCTCGAGGCTCTTGCCGTAGGCTTCCACGATATTTTTTTCGGAGCCGAACTGCCCAACCATGTACTGCATACGGGTGTCCAGCTCGCTGTCGACCAGTTTTTCTTCGACTACTACGGAGTCGATTTCGGCTTTGGCCAGCATCATTTTATTGATGACCAGGCTTTCAAGCAGCTGACATTTCTGCGGAGGGGTCTGGTTCTGACCTACGTACGATTGGTAAGCCTCTTCCAGATCAGAACGGAGAACGTAATAATTGTCGACCTTGGCAATGATTTTATTGAGGCTTACGCCCTGGCCCTGGCCAAAGACCGGTGCGGTCAGCAACCAGCCCATCAGGATAAACAGAGCACTACAGCTTACTTTTTTCATGTTTTAAAGATACAGACAGAACCAGTGAGGTTCTGCGTTTTAAGAAAATTTAAGGCCCCTGCATGAGGCATAATCCGACCAACTGGTTACCAGCTTCCGCAACCGGCTTCCCGGCGCGCTTATTTCACCAGTTTCCGCACTTCTTCTTCGTTTACGTTGACCGGATACTGCTGGCGCAACTGAGCGAGCCACTGTTGCTCCAGCTGGGTCTGGTAATCGTTGATGACGGCCCCCCGCGCTTCGGCAAACGTTTTAGGACGGGGCGGTTCAACCCGACTGATCGTAACGGCCACGGCTTTTTCCGAGGGGTGTAAAACGGTGGTTCCGGCTTTCCAGGGGTTGACGCTGTCCAGATAGGTGTTCGCGCCTTTGGCGAAGACACCTTCTACGACCTCTACCGGGGCACCGGCGCTGCTGAGCACATTAGCAACATCGGCTTTTGCGTTCGAGAAGTACTGAAACGATACCTTACGCTGAGCCGCCGGATCTGACAGGCCGGGGCGTTGTTCGCCCTGGTAGTCTTTCTCCATGATCCGGTTCAGCGGTACGCCGTTCTGCTGCAGGTAACTGACAACCGCCCGAACACGGCCGGCCGATACCGAATCCCGCTCGGCCGGATCGTGCGATCCGGCTACTTCGACGAGGTAGTCTGGATTGCGGGTCATTACAACCAGCACATCGAAGAGCCGCTCGCGCAGGTCAGCATTTAGTGCTGTCTGGTTGCGGCCGTAGGAAAGGTCGGGGGTAGCGCGTTTCAGCTGATAGGGCGCGTTACGGGACAGCAGGGTCTGGGCCTGTTTCAGCAGGTCGTCGGTGGGGGCAATGATAACCGTAGCGGCCGCGCGTTCGGGAAACTGGTAGCGAGCTTTATGCTGCTCGTAATAGCGTTGCTGACCGGTTGAGTCGGTCATGGACCGTTCCCAGACGTGCTGCTCCATGACCTGTGAGAGCAGGACCCCATCGCGTATTTCGCTCATCAGCGACCGGAACTCCGGCGACTTTTTGTCCAGGTTCCCTTCTTCGGTAGCGATGAGCTGATCGCCGATGAACCGGTCGAGCAACCGGCGCATCACAACCTGGGGCGATCCGGTAATGGGCGTACTGACTGGAGTTATGGCGGCCATGGCCGGGTTGCGGGCCGGTTGCTGCCGCTGCCGGACATACTCGTAGAACGTATCGACCGTGTAGGGGGTGTCGGCAATATTGACGATAGGCTTGTTCCGTAGGGCTTCGTCGAGCGGAGTCGTGTAACGCCATTGACCGCGCAGCAGGCTGCTATCGGCTTTGGCGAATGCCAGATTCAGGACGTCTTTATTTTCATTGACCGAATACTGTTTGCGAAGCTGTTGGATCGTAGCCTGCCGCAGCACGTCGGCCCGGGTGTCGGTCATGACGCGCTGCCGGAGCGTAGGGGCCAGGGTTTCGTAAGGCTCCAGACCTTTTCGTTCGATTAGTTTGATGATGTGCCAGCCGTAATTAGTCCGGACTGGCTGCGAGAGCTGCCCGGGCTGCGTGAGCCCGAAGGCGGCATCTTCAAACGACAGCACCTGCCGACCTGTTTCGAACAACGGCAGTATGCCCCCGTTTCCTTTCGACGTCAGATCGTCCGACACCTCGCGGCATACGGTTTCGAACGGTTCGCCCTGCTGGAGCCGGGCATAGGCTGCATCGATTCGGTCCCTGGCGGCTTTCTGGCCCGACTCGTCGGCACTGGGGCTCAACCGAACCAGGATGTGCGCCACCCGGATTTTACCCCGGCTGGGCCGACGGTCGTTTACCCGAACCAGGTGGTAACCCGAGCGGGTCCGGACCGGGCCTGACACCTGTCCGGCGGCCGTGTTGTAGATGACTGTTTCGAGAGGATATACGACCGAGAAGGTTGTAAAATAGCCCAGCGAACCGCCATTGTCGGCGGTGGTGGCATCCTGCGAGTTTTCTCGCGCCAGCGCAGCGAAATCTTCACCCGCCTGCACCCGCTTTTGCAGGGCTACGGCTTTCTGGTAGGCGGCCAGGGTATCAGCAGGCGCTGCGTCTTCGGGGGCGGCAATCAGGATGTGAGACGCATTGACTTCTTCCCGCATCCGTTGGTAGGCTTCGGCTGCCAGCGACTCTACCAGCACTTTATCAATCAGGTACGATTGCGCCAGCTGCTTGCGGTAGGTAGCCATTTCTTCCCGAAAGGCTTCGGTTGTGTCGCGACCTTCGGCTTCGGCCGCTACTACTTTCAGTTTTAGATTCGTGTACAGATCAAAATAGTCTTTCACGTCAGTCCGCTGGGCCGAGTCGGCCGATAACTGATTCTTGGTGAATGACTGAAAAAAATCATCGGTCGTAAAGGCTTTCGTTCCCAGGGTCAGAATAACCGGTTTGGGAGGAGCCGCCTGCTGAACAACCGGGGTTGTCGTTTTGCAGGCTGCCACGAAAAAGGCCAGTACAAGACCGCCGGTAAGGTGGCGCATAGCGTCGGGATAATTGATTCGGGGGTACTTACTGAACAAGCGCGTGTTGGAAAACATTCGTCTGATAGAACGATTTGAGCGGTAGGCTTATTGGCGGGCCGGTCTGATTTGTGCGGTCCGGAGCAGGATGTCGTACTCCAGCTGGTAGTCGAAAACGTCGCGGAGGTTCCGCCCTTTGAAGGTGGCCGGAATCCGAACAAACCGCTGTTTTTTGGCCCGTAGATCAGCTTCGCGCAGGTCAGCGCTGCTCTGACCCAGCAGGTCATCGTCGTCGAACTGATCGACTAGTTTAAGGCCTATGCCGGAAGCAGCCAGCCCGGCAGCTACGTATTTCAGAGGGGTCAGTACTTCCGTGGCCGTTAATAGAAAAGCAGCCGGACCCGCGACTACGTTATGGACCCGCCGAATCTGATCGAGAAACTGGTTCGCCCGGTTGTAGTCGTCTACTTCGATCAGCACCAGCGACGCAACCAGTCGGCCGTTGCGGGGCAAAGCCAACCGGATGGGCTGGGCCGGTCCCTTGGCCGGTGCCCCGCTGCCCGTTGCGGCCAGATCGAGCCGTTGCCCGCGCCGGACCGTTTCTACGCCCCAGCCCCCGTTGACAACGCCCACGGGTTTGCCCTCCGCATCGTAACTGGCAAGTGAGTAGGCCAGCATCAATTCATCGCGCTGGCTCAGGGTTTCTTCGAGATTGTTGGCGTGTAACGAATGCGGCTGCAGCTCAGCCATCAACGGCTTTTGCGGAGCGCATGACAGCAGCACAACGGAAAGCGCAAGCGGGCCGGAAAGCCAGGTAACGAACGAACGGCGGATAGATAGCATAACCTGTAAACCAAAAGGGTAAATCGACACTAAAGAGCAGGCTCCTGCTGGCTCAGGCAATGAAAACTCCCCAGTCCCCATACGATGTCGGTCGAGTCGATGCCGATAACCTGCCGATCCGGGAAACACTGGCCAAGAATATCCAGCGCAGGCTGATCTTTATCGCACCGGAAGGTAGGCACGATGACCGACCCGTTGGTAATGAGGAAATTGGCGTAAGAGGCCGGCAGGCGAAGCCCATCGCTCACCACCGGGTCGGGCATGGGCAGCTCAACAATGTTCAGCTGCTTGCCGTTCAGGAGCCGCATGCTGCGCAACTCATGATGAATGTCCTGAAGAAACGGGTAGTTGTCGTCGCTGGGGTTGGCCTCGTAGGCGGCAACGACCGTGTCTTCGTTGACGAACCTGACCGTATCGTCGATATGGCCATCGGTATCGTCGCCCACGATTCCTTCTTCGACCCACAATACCTGCCGAACGCCATAATAATCATACAGGTACTGCTCGATGTCGGCCTGGGTGAGGTGGCTGTTACGGTTTTGGTTAAGCAGGCAGGCCCGGCTGGTCAGCACCGTGCCCGCTCCGTTGAACTCAACTGATCCGCCTTCCATGATAATACTCCCGGTAGGTGCTGTGGGGGTAACGTAGTCCAGGCCACGGAACTGGGCAATCCGGATCGGAATCATATTGTCGAGGTCGAACGGCGGGTATTTGTTACCCCAGGCGTTGTAGCCCCAGTTTACGATCATTCGCTGCTGCCTGGCTGGGTTGATCAGAAAGGCCGGCCCGTGATCGCGGCACCAGGAATCGTTGGTGGGGTGGGGCAGGAGGGTAACCCGGCTCATATCGACGTTGGCAGCCCGCAGCCGGTCTTCGGCAGCCTGCATGACCTGTTCGTTATGCGCGTTGATACAGACCTGTTCGCTCCGGGCAATGGCTTTGATGAAGTCAATATAAGCCGGAAACATCAGCTCCTGCCGGTCGCGAGTCCAGGAGGCTTCGGTATGGGGCCAGCTGAGCCAGGTGGCTACGTGCGGGTGCCATTCGGCCGGAAAGAAAAAGCCCTCGCGGGCGGGCGTACTGGTAATATCGGATGTAGTGTTCACAGACAGGAACGTTGTGCGGGTTCGATAAACGCCCGCAAATTTACGAAATTGATACAGGTCTGTCGTTACTTTCTGCCATTCGGCCCGGGCTCTGGCCTGCCCGGCTCCGGTTTGGGAGGCCGGGCACAGGTCGACCGGAAGGGTTTAGTAACCGGCTCAGGCTGGCAAAACCAGCGACCGGACAGTCTCGACGGAGAGATCGGTGAAGTCCGGGATAATAAGCGAAGCGCCCGTCGTTTCCAGCTCAGCCCGCGTGTGGGTAGTGGCAACGGCAACAACCGCCATGCCCGCCCGCAGGCCAGCCTCAATGCCGGCGAAGGCATCTTCAAACACCACGCATCGAGCGGGCGGAACACCCACCCGTTCGGCGGCTTTGAGATAAATTTCCGGATCGGGCTTGCCGCGTTGAACCATACTGGCATCAACCACCGCGTTGAAATAGGGGCGGAGCGGCAACCCATCGAGGGTAAATGTAACATTACTCATCGGCGCCGAGGTGCCTACGGCCAGCCCCACATGAGCCGCTTTCAGGGCATTCAGGAACGACAGCAGGCCGACCGCAGGTTGGAGGTGCGGCCGGTACAGATTCCGGTAGATGGCTTCCTTTTCTTCGGTCAGCACAATCAGCTCACCCGGCGATACGGGCCGTTGAAACACATAGGCCATAGCATCGGCCGAGACCCGACCGTTGATGTGGTCCAGGTACTGGTCTCTAGTAATCGGGCGATGGTGTTGCTGCGAAAAGTGCAGCCACGCATTGATATGAAAGTCGGTGTTGTCGATCAGGACGCCGTCCATGTCGAAGAGAGCTGCCCAGGAATAAGTAGCGTCAGAAGCGTGGGTCATACGCAGGTTGGTTGTATTCTGGGGCAAAGAAACGAGTTTGTTCGGTAAGCACCCAGCTACCTAAATAAACCATGCCTGATCTGGCGGGTTTAGTGGTTATGCAAACAATAAGTACACTGCCCGCAGCCATTGATGCGCTGCTGTCGAAAGGGCATTCACCCGAGGAAACCCTGAACCGGGTTGTTGAAACGGTTGGGCTGACCCTGGGGGCCGACCGCTGTTTTCTGTACGTTCGTCAACCCGATCAGCAGCGGGGGCGGATTGCGTTCTGCTGGCGGAAAGATGCCCGCATTCCGGATGTGATTCAGCCCGACTGGCAACCCGATACGACCGACTTACCCGACGAAGATCCACTGTTTCGGGCGGCTCTCAGCCTGCAACCGTCGGTATACGTAGACGACGTAGAAACGGCAGGGCCAGAGGTGCTGAACCGCTCGTTTGAGCACGAAACGTTTGGTCACCGGGCGCTGGTGCACGCCCATGTTCAGCAGGACGGCGCGCTGTGGGGTATTCTACAACCCTGTCAGTTTGGCCAGCCCCGGCACTGGACTGAAACCGAAAAAACAGAAATCGAAGCTGTACTGCCGCGTATCTACCCTGTCATACGGGCGTTTGTGGGTCTGTAAGCAGTACGTCGCCTGCCAGTACGGCTGCTTCGTGAAGTAATTCAGTGGCGACCAGCTCATCCGTAACGTCTTCTATCTTTTCGTCGAACTCATCGAGCCGGTCCGAGGCACCAGCCGATTGCATACCCAGCAGAAACCGGCCTATGTACAACAGATTGAGCGAGAAGCGAAGTTCGGGTAACGAGTGGCTGTGTCGGGTGTGCGGTTCGGTCTGCATACGTGCATAACACCGCGTGGGCCTATGTAGTGCCGAAGCCCGGCCTGAGAGAAAACATATGCTGTTTCTCCCAGGCCGGACTTCCGTATAAAGGGGGGCTACAGCTCTTTGATCTTCATATTTCGGAAGTAGATGGGCGCCCCGGCATGTTTGCCCTGCAACCCAATATAGCCCCTCAGCGGCAGGTCGGCGGCCGGTTTATTGAGCCAGGCCGGTACTTCAGAGCCGTCGGGGTTGGTCTTGGCAGAGGTGAACTTGGTAAGATCGATGGTATTGACCAACTCGTTGTTCAGTACGATATAAATCATTTTGCCCTGGCAGGTAACGGTATACCGGTTCCATTCGCCGGGACGTTTTACGTTGCTTTTGGTGGGTGCCTGATGGCCAAAAAAAGCGCCACACTGCCAGTTTTTTGGTGCTTCGGACCACTGTTTAGCGTAGTCGTCGGCAATCTGAATCTCAACGGAATTCGGAATCCAGTTGGTCGTATCGCTGCAATGAACAACAACTCCGCTGTTGGTACCATCGGCTGTCTTGAAGAACAGGTCAAGAACAAAGTCGCCGTAGGGTTGGGCCGTCCAGATGGCTTTGTCGGCGCTGGCGGTCAAAACCCCCTCTTCGTAGGTCCATATTCCCTTGGGATAGCTGGCATCGGACAGGTCGGTGGCAAAGAGAGGTTTCCAGCCAGCTCCGCTTGGGTTTGGATGGCCTTTGGGGGGCGTTTGGGCCAGGAGCCGGGTAGCAACACCGAGCAGGATGACCGTTAGAACAAGCAGTTTTTTCATTCAACAGATGGATTTACAAAAGAAAGTAAAGAAAGCAGGGTATTTCCTCATTCGCAACACCAGCCATGACCAGCCGCCCGTCCGGCTTCAGGCTGGACAGCTTACAGACACCAACGCCCCCGCCTGGAGCCGGGCGGGGGCGTTTGATCATACCTGGCAGCAGGCCCGTCAGGCAAAAGCGGAGGCTATTTCTGAGGGAGTGGCGTCAGCCTCCTGCCGAAAGCTCTTCATGATCCAGCCCCCGCCAATGACGTCGTTACCTTCGTAGAAAACAGCCGCCTGTCCCGGCGCAATGGCCGATACACCTTCGTGGAACCGAACCTCGATGCGGTCGTTGTCGGTCTGGCTGATGGTGGCGGGAGTTCCGTCGTGTTTGTAGCGCACTTTGGTAACCGTTTCGAGAGGGCCGCTGATGCGATCGTATTTTTGCAGATTCAATTTGCTTACGATCATCCCGTCGCGGTACAGATCTTTATCGACGCCGAGAACGACCTCGTTGGTGTCCTTACGAATTTCGGTTACGAACATGGGTTGGCCAAACGCCATACCCAGCCCTTTGCGCTGGCCAATGGTGTAGAACGGGTATCCGTCGTGCCTGCCAAGCACTTTGCCGGTTCCTTCCTGAATGAAATTACCACCGGCTACTTCGGTTTCCAGCCCCGGAACCCGCCGTTTCAGGAATCCGCGGTAATCGTTGTCGGGCACGAAGCAGATTTCGTACGATTCTGACTTCGTGACGAGTTCTATAAAGCCGCGGTCGGTGGCCATGTCGCGGATTTCCGACTTGCGCAGGTGCCCCAGGGGTAATTTTGTCCGGCTCAGGCTTTCCTGCGACACGCCCCAAAGCACATACGACTGGTCTTTCAGCGTATCGACCCCTTTCGAGATGATATGCCGCCCGTTTTCGGTGCGTATGTGAGCGTAGTGACCCGTAGCGATCGACTCGCAGTCGAGCCGGTCGGCCCGGCGGAGCAGCGCATCCCATTTGATATGGGTGTTGCACATGACGCAGGGGTTGGGGGTGCGCCCTTCCAGGTATTCGCCCGTGAAGTGATTGATGACCGCATCGCCGAACTCTTCGCGGATGTCGAGGATGTAGTGCGGAAAGCCGAGGTTAACCGCAATGTTGCGGGCGTCGTTGATGCTGTCCAGGCTGCAGCAGCCCGTTTCTTTTTTGGTGCCTCCTGATGAGGCATAATCCCAGGTTTTCATGGTCATCCCGATGACCTCGTACCCTTGTTCGTGCAGCATAACGGCTGCCAGCGAAGAATCGATGCCGCCACTCATAGCGACCAGAATTCGTCCGTGTTTGCTCATATCTGCCGGGGTTCAAAGCCCCGCGATTATTGTGTTTCTGAATAGGCCGTCCCTGTTTGGGAACAGCACACAAAGGTACGAACGCAAAGAGAAGGGGTCTTAGTTTCGGCTTGCCAATTCTTTCATCATGTCGATCAGCGGTATGACCGTCACCTCGTTAGCTATGGGATAACGCTCACTACCGGGGTAGACAAGAAAGCGTTTGGTAGCACCGATGTCTTCGCAACCCATGTAAAATCCCTTTGACAGGGACGGGGCTAACGAACGTTTGATCTCTACAGCGTATCGTTGCGTTGAGCCTTGCTCCAGTACCAAATCAATCTCGGCTCCGGCCGATGTGCGATAAAACCAGGGAGTTGTACCAATGGGTAGGCAGGATAACAGATTTTCGATGACGAACCCTTCCCAACTGGCTCCAACAACCGGATGTCCCAACAAATCATCCAGCGAAGTTAGGTTCAGTAAAGCGTGGGTGAGGCCGCTATCCCGAATGTACACTTTGGGCGATTTAACCAGTCGTTTACCTACATTGCCCGACCATGGCCGCAGGGTACGGATAAGCAATTTATCTTCCAGTAACTCAATACACCTACCGCCGGAAATTCATCCAGAAGCTGCGCTAGTTCTGTTTGGGCTGTTCCAGGTATCATCCTTGTAAATCTAACACGGTGTGTTAGATTTACAAGGTAAAAATTCAATTAAATATACTATAATTGAGTTTTAGTTTATTTAAAAAGTCAAATATATACAGGTAGGTAAGTGCCGATTACGGGTAAATCAGATACTTCTTCCGCATCTGCTTATAAGCCGACAGGCCGGGCTCCCAGCTCTGGCGAATCTCTTTCTCGCTCTTACCGGCAATGATCTGCTGCTTCAGCTTCTCGGTGCCGGCCAGTTTGTCGAAGTTGCCAATCTCTTTGCTCTGGCTCATGTCGAAAAAGCGGGCTTTGTCCGGGTAGGCCTTGTATAGCTCCATAAGCCATTGCAGATTCAGCTGCCTGGTTTTGCGCAGCTGGTTCGTATCGTAGGTGCGCAGATCGATGCCGTAGCAGTCGGTGTCCTGATGCAGCGGGGCCTCTTTCATGCCTTTGATGCTGATGGGTCGGAACGAGAAGTCGTAAATGCCTTTCAGCGCCGGTGCGCCCAGCACGGTAAACGGAATATAGGTGCCCCGGCCCTGGCTAATGATTGTTCCTTCGAACAAACAGATACTCGGGTAGAGCAGGATGGATTGCAGAGTGTTCAGGTTAGGCGATGGGGCTACCGGCAAAACATAGGGTGTGTCGTGGGTATAGTTGGCTACCTTGATGATACGCAGCGGGCAGCGCTGCCTGTTCGGGAGCCAGCCTTCGCCGTTGATCAGCTGGGCAAACTCGCCAATGGTCATGCCATGCGTAATCGGAATGCGGTGCATGCCGATCCCCGAATGCAGGTGGTCTTCCAGAATCGGGCCGTCGACAATAAAGCCGTTCGGGTTGGGCCGGTCCAGGATCAGCAGCTCTTTGTTATGCTCGGCGCAGGCTTCCATCACGTGGTCGAGCGTGTTGATGTAGGTGTAAAACCGGCACCCAACGTCCTGAATGTCGTAGATCAGCAGGTCGATATTGGCCAGCTGTTCTTTCGATGGCTTCTTGTTCTTGCCGTACAGCGAAATAATGGGAATGCCGGTTTTAGGATCGACGCTGTCGTCGACCTTAGCCCCGTTGCTGGCATTGCCCCGAAAGCCGTGTTCGGGTCCAAATATGCTTACTATGTTCACGCCGAGACTCACCAGGCTATCGACACTGGGTTTGCGACCGATAATCGAGGTCTGATTGACGACCATCCCAATCCGTTTTCCTTTCAGGTACGGCAGGTAGGCCGACACTTGATCGGCCCCGGTCATCAGGGGCTGACGGGCTGTTGCTGTATCCGTTGTGGACGTTACCGGTTGGAGAACAGCCGCCGGATGCAGGGCGGGTAAACTACCAAGCACCAGGGGCAGGAGGGCAAAGAAACCAAGTTTCATAGTGAGTCAGCGTAGGAAGTAAGGCCGCAAGTTGTCCATAAACGGGGTTTCATCCAAAAGAGCCCATCTGAACGGTCACATGGGCCGTTAATCGGTTCGTTGGTAACTTTTTCGCCAGAAATCGGGTAAACGGCAGATAGAAAGCTATATATTGTCCTGTATTACGACGTATATGCTGATCTGGTTTACCCTAACTGAACCGAAAAAATGAGGGTCGATAAGGTTGATTATCAGAAAAATACCTCTTTGTCTGAAAGACCAGTACATCCACTTCTGCTTTCGGCGGGATGGGTACTGGCAGTGATCGTTGCGGTGGCAATACCGTTTGGCGAAACCTTGTTTGCCGGCCTCCACAGCGCCGGTCCGATCAACGAGCTGGCCCGTAAGCCATAAAAAAGGAGATCCGCCCGGGTCTCCTTTTTCTGAATAGTAGCCAGTCAGACGGCTAGACATCTTTCATCAACCCGCGCCGGCGAAGCAGGGGTTTGATGTCGGGTTCGGCTCCCCGGAAGTTGCGGTACAACGTCATCGGATCTTCGGTACCGCCTTTCTCGAGAACGTTTTTGCGGAACGACTGCGCCGACTTGGGGTCGAACAGCCCTTTTTGCTTGAATACCTCAAAAGCATCGGCATCGAGTACCGCCGACCAGATATAGCTGTAATACCCGGCTGAGTAACCACCGGCGAAGATGTGCTGGAAATAGGTGCTCCGATAGCGCGGAGGGATCTGATCGATCAGGCCGATTTTGTCCATAGCCTGTTTCTCGAAGGTGAGCACGTCGGTAGGCGTCTGGCCCGGCTTGAGGGTATGGTAAGCCATATCGAGCAGCGACGCAGCCAGGTATTCACTGGTTTCGAACCCCTGGTTAAACAGACTGCTCTTTTTGATCTTGTCGATCAGCGCATCGGGAATCACCGCGCCGGTTTGGTAATGTTTGGCAAACAACCTGAGCATCTCCGGTTCAACGGCCCAGTTCTCCATAATCTGCGACGGCAGTTCTACAAAATCGCGGGGTACCGACGTGCCCGACTGACTCCCGTAATGGACGTTGGACAGCAGCCCGTGCAGGGCATGACCGAACTCATGGAAAAACGTAGTGGTCTCGTCCAGCGTCAGCAGGGCCGGTGCGTTGCCGGTGGGTTTCGAGAAGTTACAGACAATGGAAACGACCGGCGTAATTTTCTGGCCGTTGTCCACTTCCTGCCGCCGGTAGCTGGTCATCCAGGCGCCACCGCGTTTGCTGGCCCGTGGGTGAAAATCCATGTACATCAACCCGAGGTGTCGCCCGTCGGCTTCTTTTACTTCATAGGCAACCGCTTCTTCGTGATAGGTCGGCACATCGGCGCGACGCTCGAAGCGGAGGCCGTAGAGCCGGTTGGTTAGGGTAAAAATTCCCTCGCGCACATTCTCCAGCGAGAAGTAAGGCCGTAGCTCCTGCTCATCGAGCGCGTACTTTTCTTTACGCAGTTTCTCGGCGTAGTAGCGCCAGTCCCAACTGGCCAGTTTCTCGCCTTTACCCGTTCTATCCATCATAGCCTGCAGGTCGGCGGCCTCTTGTTTCGCAACAGGCACCGTGGCCGACCAGAGCTGGTTCAGCAGCTGAGCTACTTTCTCGGGTGTCTGGGCCATGCTTTCTTCGAGTCCGTAGGCTGCGTGGCTGTCGTAGCCCAGCAACTGCGCTTTTTCGGCCCGGAGCGCTACCATCTTTGCCATGATAGCCTTGTTATCGTGTTCGTCGTTGTGATTGCCCCGTTCCAGGTAAGCCCGGAACAGTTTCTCGCGGAGAGCCCGGTTGTCGGCGTATTGAAGAAACGGCATGATACTCGGGTTCTGTAGCGTAAAGACCCATTTGTCATCGCCCAGTTTTCGCTTCTTCGCTTCGTCGGCCGCACCGGCTACAACCGAGGCTGGTAACCCGTTGAGGTCGTCGGTTTTGTCGATGACCAGCGTATAGGCGTTGTTTTCGGCGAGCAGGTTCTGGCCGAACTTCAGCGTCAGCACCGATAGCTCGCCGTTGATCTGCCGCAGCCGGTCCTGTTTGTCGGTAGTCAGGGCTGCGCCGTTGCGCACGAAATTTTTATACATCTTCTCGAGCAGCCGCTGCTGATCGCCCGACAGTTTGAGTTTGGTACGGCTTTCGTAAACAGCCTTCACCCGGTTGAACAATACCGGATTGAGCATGATATCGTCGCTGTGCTTAGCCAGTTTCGGGGCCACCGACTGGGCAATTTTCTGCAGCTGATCGTTGGTGTTGGCCCCGTTCAGGTTTCCCAGTACCGTATTGACCCGGCGCAGCAGGTCGCCACTGGCTTCGACAGCCTCAACGGTGTTGGCAAAGGTGGGCGCTGCGGTCTGTTTCGTAATGGCCGCGATTTCGGCCGTTTGTTGCCGGATGCCTTCTTCAATCGCCGGCTCAAAGTGCTCGGGCTTGATCTGGTCGAAGGGCGGCACACCAAAGGGCGTGTTATACGTACTGAAAAACGGGTTCGACGTCGGCGGATCGACTACGACGCCAGACGTGAAGGCGGTCATAAGGGTCGTCAGGGCTAAAAGAGTTAATCCAGTTTTCATAATGATGAGCCAGGCCTGGCTCGGTTTGTTGCCAAAAATAACCCTTTTCATGGTCTTCATAAAGGAGAAGTAGCTGGAGATTTGGTCAGGTCGGATGACTGTTCAGGACATATCTGTCATCGTCAGCGTTTGCCGTCGGACATTTCCGGGGGCGATATGCAGGATCAGGACCGACTCGCCCTAACTTAGCGCCCCAACTGTCAACGTGTAAACCGAAAACCGGTCATATGGCTCTGCAAACACTCGTAAAGATCTCTAACGTTACCAACCTGAGCGATGCCCGCTACTGCGCCGGCATGGGCGTCGATTTCCTGGGCTTCTCGATGGATGCCGATTCACCCGATTATATCGACCCCAAAAAATTTGCGGAAATACGGTCGTGGGTGGCCGGTGTGCAGATCGTTGGTGAGACCCGCTCCAGCGATCCCGACGTAATTGAACAACTGCTGGAGGCCTACCAGCCTGATCTCCTGCAGATCGACGAAGCCGCCATACTGCCTTACCTCACTACGTTCGACAAACCGCTCATTCTGCGGGCCGACCTGTCGCAGTTAACCCTCGATCAACTCGATGCGCTGGTTCAGTCGGGCGCGGCCGGTGCCGAATATGTCCTGATCGAAAGTCCTGACCATGTTCATTTCGACGAGGATCTGAAAAAAGCCATTCAACAACTGGCCGTTCGCCATCCGCTACTGCTGGGGACTGGCATTTCGGCAGATAACGTACATCAGCTGCTGACCGAGCTGCCGGTGAAAGGTATCGCCCTGCGTGGTGGCGATGAAGAGCGGCCGGGTAACCGCGAATTTGGGGAGCTGATGGATATTCTGGAAACCATTGAGGTCGATTAGCTACTATGCATAACCTACTATCATTGAAAACATACTTCCATCAATAGCCGCGTCCATCTGTCCAGTTCCGTTTCCACACATCCGGCCAACCTGCTACGTTTACAGTGGTTTTAGACACTAGAAGCCATGAACAAACGATTCGAACGCATCGCCGACGAAGCCATAGTAGGGGGCGTATGTGCGGGCATAGCCCATTATTTCGGTATTAACCGGACCGTAGTGCGGCTGATTTTCCTGATCGGTATTCCCTGGCCGGCCTTTCCGGCATTCCTGATTTACATTATTCTGTGGATTGCCATGCCAAAGCAGCCACTGGGTGCGTCAGTCAATCAATTAACCGTGTATTCAAATCCTGTTTTTTCCATGAACCCTTACAACCCGAACCAGCCTGCATCGCCCGACCGGAGTGTTATTGGCGGGGCCGTCCTGATTATTCTGGGCGTCTTGTTTCTGCTTGACCGCTATTTCAACATCGACTTTGGCGATCTGTGGCCGTTTATCCTGATCGCAATCGGTTTGTGGCTGATTTTTAAGGATCGGATCAAAACCCCGTTCGATTCTAACAATACCAATAATCCGAACCACCCGAATACCGATTTATAACTATGCGACGCCATAATGGATTGTTCTGGGGCATTTTTCTGCTCACGCTGGGGGTGCTGTTCCTGGCCCGAAACGCAGGATGGCTCGATGTAGACTGGCATTCGCTGGTCGATCTCTGGCCGGTGCTGCTGATCCTGGCCGGTGTCAACCTGATTCTGGAACGACGTGGCAGTTCGGCTGCGTTTGTGACGACCGTCATGTTGGGTGTCGCCGTACCGGCAACGCTCTTCGGATTCTTTGCCCATGATCGCGATCGGGATGAGTATAACTTCCGCTGGCACCGCGATAACGACGATGATGACGACGACAATCGATCGGCCGACGACGATAACGAAGACGACTACCGCGTAGAGCGGGATCGTCGGCAATCGGACAGGAGCTCGATTCAGTCGAATACGTTTACGGAGTCGATGGATGCCGACACGCGGGAGGCCGTACTGAAACTAGCGGGCGGGGCTGGGCGGTTTACCATCGGCGATCCGACGGCCGAGCTGATCAAAGCCGATACGAAGCAGCACCAGGGTACCTACTCGATGACGGTTGACCGGGACGCAACAACCCGCATTCCGACTATAGAACTGAAGCCCACAGACGAGGATCAGCACATAAACCTGAAAGATGGTGAGTTCGATAACCGCGTCGATATTCACCTCAACGCGAAACCCGTCTGGTCGATGGACGTAGCGCTGGGTGCCGGGCAGGGAGATCTTGATCTGAGTGCCTATGCCGTTAAAAGTCTGAAGGTAGGCGTCGGAGCTGCCGACCTTGACCTGAAACTGGGCGACAAAGCCGATCAGGCCGATGTGAAACTCGATGTAGGCGCGGCTTCGGTAACCGTTCACGTACCGAAAGGGGTGGGCTGCCGGATCAAAAAGGATGGCGCCCTAAATATTGAACGGCTGGACGATTTTACCAGTGTGGGCGATGGCGAATACGTCAGCCCTGGTTATGATGCCGCCAGGAAGAAAATGCTCATCCGTTTCGACGGTGGGGTGTCAAGCTTCAAGGTGGTGCGCTACTAAACAGGAGCTTCTTCATAAACAAGGCCCGGTCTGCTCACAGGCAAACCGGGCCTTGCTATATTATACACCTGAAAAGGCCGATGCGCGTCTAGTTATTCTGATTGTTCAACTGGTTGAGCAGCATCTTATTAAATGCCTGCTCGGTCCGGTACAGTTCGTTCAGCTGGGCCGCGCTGATCACCTTCAGAAACCGGTCCATATATTCCTGGTCGAGGTCGGCCAGTTTCTGGCGGGTTGCGTTTACCTCCCGCAGGCCATTTTTCAGCTGGTCATCGCTCAGGTTGTTACGGGCCGGTTCGTTGCGGAGCTGCCTGATCCGGCGGTTCAGCTCCTGCTTTTTGGCGTTGTACTCGTTATATACGGCCCAGAACTGTGGCGCCTGATCGGTAGTCAGGTTTAGCCGATTCGTGATCATACCAATTTTAGCTGCTTCGATCTTCTGGCGCCCGTTGGGGTCGTTCTGTGCTGAAGCTACCTGTGCCGTCAGCACCAGGCCTATGATCCAGCTTATCCATTTCAATTTCATAGTCGTAGAAATAGCCATAGTCATCAGGAGCCGAGATTAGTCGATTCCCGAACATTCTGTTCGTCAATAAGTTGCTGGATGTCGTCTGGCCGAACATTCAGGTACTGAATGGCGGTGGTATCGTTACCCATCGACGAATGAATCTGGTCGCTGTCGGCCAGTTCATACGGATCGATCCCCTGTTCGTCGAGGTAAGCCGCAATGGTTTCTTTGCCAACATCCGCCAGGGCTTCACTGCCCAGCGATTCCTGCCGTTCGGGTAGCGTTTGCCATACCAGTACAGCAATCAGACTGGCACCTGCCAGCGTAGCGGCTGTCCGTTGCCATGACCAGCTGATGGTAAAAGCTGGCTTTGAGCGCTGGGCCAGACGGGTCTGTACCCGCGAGGGCAACGCATCAAAATAGCCGTCGGGAGCCGTGAAAGGCGGTTGCCGGAGCGGATGCTCCGGTGGAAGTTCGTCGAGCCGGTATAGATTCTTGTCGTTCATGGCCTTTGTGTAGGTTGCACACAATTTAGGTTGTATCGGGTGTTGGACAGCTGGTTTGCGTTCAGGTTTAATCAGTTGTATCGGTTTTCGTCAGATAATCCTCGATTTTTTTGACGGCGAGGTGATACGACGCTTTCAGGGCGCCAACCGATGTTCCCGTAATTTCTGAAATTTCTTCGTACTTCATGTCGTCGAAGTACTTCATATTAAATACCAACCGTTGTTTGTCAGGGAGTTTGAGCAGGGCTTTCTGTAGTTTGAGCTGTACTTCTTCGCCACTCAGCTCGTTGCCCGACGTTACGTAATCGGCATTACTCTCCAGCTTTTCCATCAACTCACCCTCTACATCACCGATGGGCAGAAAAAAACGCCGGCGTTTCTTGTTGAGGAAGTTCAGGCACTCGTTGGTGGCAATCCGATATATCCATGTATATAACTGACTGTCACCCCGAAACTGTTCCAGGCTATTCCAGACTTTGATAAATGTCTCCTGCACCAGGTCGTCGGCATCGTCATGGTCAATAACCATCTTCCGGACGTGCCAATAAATTTTCTGCTGGTACTTACGTATCAGCAGATTAAAGGCATAGTTCCGGCTCGACGGGTCCTTAAATTTGGCTAGGAGTTCTTCGTCAGTCATTGTGCTGAATTTTCGGTGCCTGGTGTTCGGTCTGGGCGGGTACTACCGCAAACTGGCGTCTGAGAGCCCGTCCGTAAACCGAACACCAATCACCGAAAATCTTATTTTCTTGCCATTACTTTCTTCACCTGCTCAACAATTTTGTCGGCAGTAAGACCGTATTTCTGCATCAGCTGGTCGGGCGTGCCGCTTTCGCCGAAGGTATCGTGTACACCCACGTATTCGAGCGGAGCCGGGAAGTGACGGGCCAGTACCTGCGCCACGCTATCGCCCAGACCGCCGTTGAGCATGTGTTCTTCGGCCGATACCGCACAGCCCGTTTTCCGTACCGATGCCAGAATAGCCTCTTCGTCTAACGGTTTGATGGTGTGAATATTGACAATATCGGCTTCAATTCCCTGCTCGCTCAGAATTTCGCCCGCTTTGATGGCTTCCCAGACCAGATGGCCTGTGCAGAAGATCGACACCGCGTCGCCCTCATTCACGTGCCAGGCTTTACCAATTTCGAACTGCTGGTCAGCGGGGGTAAACACCGGAATGACCGGCCGGCCGAAGCGCAGATAGACAGGGCCGTCGTGCTCGGCAATGGCGATCGTAGCGGCTTTGGTCTGGTTGTAGTCGCAGGGGTTGATAACGGTCATGTTGGGCAGCATCTTCATCATGCCCAGGTCTTCCAGAATCTGGTGGGTAGCGCCGTCTTCGCCCAGGGTCAGACCCGCGTGCGAAGCGCAGATTTTTACGTTCTTGTTTGAGTAAGCTACCGACTGCCGGATCTGGTCGTATACGCGGCCCGTAGCGAAGTTAGCGAAGGTGGTAGCGAAAGGAATTTTGCCGCCAATGGTCAGACCAGCCGATACGCCGATCATGTTAGCCTCGGCGATGCCACACTGTACAAATCGCTCCGGATATTCCTTGATGAACGTTTCGAGTTTGAGCGATCCGGCCAGGTCGGCGGTCAGGGCAATGACGTTCGGGTTTGAGCGGCCCAGCTCAGCAATACCCGCACCGAAGCCCGAGCGGGTGTCTTTCTTGTCGGTATATTCGTATTTTTTCATTTGTCGTAAAGAAACGCTGTCATTGCGTTCCGGTTTGTAGTCAGTTCGCCGAAGCGAGGGTTGGCAAGCGGGATAGAATCGTATCGATAGCCGAACAGAACGCTTTACCGGCAAGCTGGTCGGCTATGTTGATATCAATAATCGGTAACGCCGATGGACAGCGGCAGGCCGTTGAGGGCTTGCTGCAGCTGGTCGGCGTTGGGAGCCGTACCGTGCCATTTGTAATTACCGACCATGTACTCCACGCCGAAGCCCATCTCGGTGTGCATCAGAATCATGGTAGGCACGTCCGGGTCTTCCTGCGATTTACGAAGCGTCCGGATCACGTCACTGATGTCGTTACCTTCCATCTCGTCTACGAACCAGCCGAACGCGCGGTACTTGGCCGCCAGATCCCGGTTGTCGTTCACGTTCTGGGTGGTGCCGTCAATCTGGGCGTGGTTAAGGTCGATGATCGCCGTCAGGTTACCCAGTTTTTTGTTTGGAGCAAACTGGGCTGCTTCCCAGATCTGACCTTCCTGCTGCTCGCCATCGCCCATGAGAACATAAACATGTTTGTCGTCGCCGTTCAGTTTTTTGGCGTAGGCGGCCCCGCAGGCAACCGACAGGCCCTGACCCAGTGAGCCCGAAGCAATCCGAACGCCCGGAATGTGCTCGGCCGTAGCTGGGTGACCCTGCAGGCGGCTATCCAGTTTGCGGAATGTAGCCAACTCCGAAATGGGGAAATAGCCAGCCCGGGCCAGCACCGAGTAAAACACGGGCGAAATGTGACCGTTCGACAGGAAGAACAGGTCTTCATCGTGACCGTTCATGTCGAAAACCGGTTTGCCATCTCCGTCCAGCTTCCGACGCATGATGTCGAAATAGAGGGCAACCATGAAGTCGGTGCAGCCAAGAGAGCCGCCCGGGTGGCCTGAGTTAACGGCGGCTACCATGCGGAGAATGTCGCGCCGTACGGCGGTAGCAATACCTTCAAGTTGTTGTAGTTCCATATACGTAGCGCGGATGTCCACGTCCGCATCTGTCTTTAAACGTGTGTGAAAACCGGACGTGGACATCCGGATTAAGATAAAATTTGTTCTGCGTGCTTTCGAGTATCGACTTTGCCGATGATGTCGGTAATGATGCCAGCTTCGTCGATCAGGAAGGTGGTGCGTACGGTACCCATGTATTTTCGGCCGT
This sequence comes from Spirosoma lacussanchae, assembly GCF_005870035.1. GTDB lineage: Bacteria > Bacteroidota > Bacteroidia > Cytophagales > Spirosomataceae > Spirosoma > Spirosoma lacussanchae. The sequence goes on from NZ_SWJG01000001.1 coordinate 1,695,133, forward strand.
ACATCGATTTCTCCTGCCAAACCCCATAGGCGTCAACAACCTGCCTGTCCGTATCCGAGACGAGCGAAAACGGCAGGTCGTATTTGCTGATGAATTTCTGGTGTGAGGCCTGGTTATCGATGCTGACTCCCAATACTTCGTAGCCGGCCGCCCGCAGGTCTGCGTAACTGTCGCGCAGGCTACACGCCTGCGCCGTACAGCCCGACGTATCATCTTTCGGGTAAAAATACAGGACTACTTTTTTACCCCGGTAGTCGGAGAGCCGGATCGGATTACCGGCCTGATCGGTACTGGAAAAATCGGGGGCTGGGTCGCCGACGGATAGAGGCATAATCAGGTCAGTTTTCGGGTTACCGTATTCAGTGGGCTGAGAAAATCCCACGCTAGCGTTTTTTTCTCTGTTTTGCCGGTGCTTTCCGAACAGGACGCGGCTCGTTGATGGTGGTACTGTCAGAGCCTATGTTGCCAGACCGGTCTTTCACCTGAACCAGCACTTCGGCGCCTACCTCAAACAATTCATCAGGGTCCAGTTTGTCGGACCATAACAAAGCCCGTTTATAATCATACTGCATCAGCACCCACTCGCCATCGACCAGCGCCCGGAATTCGGCGATGCCGGACAGATCATCGCGAATACGGGCCGAAATACCTTTGGGCGTTGCCCCGAGTATCTCGACGGTTGGCGGCAACACGTCGGTCATCAGCCGAAACTGACCCAGTGACCGGGTTTTGAACTCAATCCGGCCGTTGCGCCAGACACCGCCCAGAAAACTCGTCCGCCCCCCGCTGGTCCAGTAGGCTCGGGTGCGCGCGGTATCGATGGCAATCGGATACGTAGGCGTATGCTGCACAAGCAGGAAGTCGTTGAGTGGAATAGTCGGCTGGTTAATTTCGATACCCCCACCCGGTAGCGTACGCATGGCCAGATGCAGGGTGTCGAACAGGGTTTTAGGACTAAACTCAAGCCGCGTTGTTCCATCAACTAACACTTCTGATCGGCCGGGGAAAATGCGTTTTTTCAGATTGGTTCGCACAACGCCCCGGCCAAACTGAACGGAGTCTGGCATGTGCTGTCGCAAATCTAGGAGATAAACGGCTTGATTGCTACGGACGTAGCTGGCGGGTTGTTCCGTAAATGAGCGTCCGGTGAAGAGTTTAGCGACAGGCGGGGCCGTGGCTGATACATTTCGGACGGTTAGCTTGAGCACATTTTCGTCGGTCGTAATCGTGGCCGTTGGCTGACCTAGTGGGGCGTCTTCGCTGATATTGGTGCCTGCGGCCGGTATTTCCGTCGAGTCGTTACCTGCGCCGGCCACGGGGGTTTCCGGCAGGAGGGTAAACGTCAGGCGGGTGGCGTGGTCGTAAGCGTCGTAGAGGGTTAGCATGACCTCGTGGGGCTTACCGTCGAGCAGGGGGAGCCGGCCCCGGTAGCTGGCGTTACTCTGAAGCTTGTACAGGTTCAGTATATTGCCATCGGCAATGTAGCCCCGGTGATACCGCTGCCCGGTCATCTGCTCTACTTCGTAGTTTTCGTGAACGTTCATGAACCGCGTCTGTTCGTTCGGGAAGCTATTCATGTTGTAGGCGAAAACCTCACGGCCGTCGAGCCGGATTTCCAGACAGCTGATTCCATTCCGATAAGGCGAACCGCTGGTTTTATCATAGGCCAAGACCTCAATACCTACCAGCCCCGAGGCCGTAATAGGCTGGGTAATGGTGTAAGAACCGTCGGACCGCCGGGTAGGGGCGTAGCTAACGCGCTGGTATTCGCCGTTGATGCGCGAAGTTGGCGTCATGGTCTTGAGTGCAACGCGCTCGAAATAGGGCGGTACGTCATCCCGAATCTCCTGAAACCCATACAGGAGTGGATTGATCAGGTTGTCGTTGGCGTCGCGCACTTCAAAATGCAGATGCGGCCCGCCCGAGCCGCCCGTATTGCCCGATGCAGCAATGACATCGCCTTTGCGCACCGGAAACTGATTCGGAGCCGGGCGCAGGTCTATTTCAAACGTACGTCGGGCATATTGCTGCTGGCGCAGGTAGGTGCCGAGCGTATCGTTCAGGTTGCGCAGGTGGCCATATACGGTTGTGAGGCCATTGGGATGTTTAATGAAGATAACGTTGCCGTACCCGCCCGTAAATACCGCTATGCGCGAGATATAGCCATCGGCCGCTGCATGAACGTCCAGTCCTTCGCGACCACCGGTGCGGATGTCGAGCCCCGCATGGAAATGATTGGCTCGTAAATCGCCCAAACCGCCCGACAGCGAGTTCTGCATGCCTGGCTGAATCGGGAAAAGAAAATAATTGGGCTCAATGGCCAGGTTGGGAGCTGGCGCTGGTGTTTGTGCCAGCGCCAGACTGCCAATGGCCCAAAGCCCTGCAATCAATAGATGTTGAATCTTCACTATACGCTTGTATTCCGTGAGGGTACGTTTCTGATCAGCGAAGGCCAGCCGGCTGGCTGCTCCCTGTAAACAGCCTGCTTATTTTACATCGATCTCCAGCATTTTCCGGTCTTCGAGGTAGGCCGTAAGCCGATCTCCCACCTGTACCGGGCTAACCCCTTTCGGAGTGCCGGTGAAAATTACGTCACCCTGTTGCAGCATGAAATACCGCGACACGAAGGCAATCAGGTAATCTATTTTGAAAAGCATCAGGCTGGTGTTGCCCTGCTGCCGGGTCTCGCCGTTTACGTCCAGTCTGAAGTTCAGCTGCTGCAGGTCGGCAAATTCCGTTTTCGGTACAAAGCCTGACATAGGAGCTGAACCGTTGAAACCTTTAGCCAGCTCCCACGGCAACCCTTTTGCTTTCAGCTTGCTCTGCACGTCGCGCGCGGTGAAGTCGATGCCAACGCCGATTTCGTCGTAATATTTATGGGCGAACTTCTCGTCGATGTTCTTGCCGACCCGGTTGATTTTTACCAGAATTTCGACCTCATGGTGAACATCGGAAGAGAAGTCAGGATAAAAGAAAGGTTCGTTTTTGAGTGGAATGGCCGTTTCGGGTTTCAGGAAAATGACGGGGTCATCGGGTTGTTCGTTGTTGAGCTCCTGAATATGTTCGGCGTAATTACGGCCAACGCAGATAATTTTCATAGTAGTCAGGTAAGGCGCATGAACAGCTGCTGTGGCAAAGCCCCGGTCAAACATTTGCCGGTCAGCTGGCACTCAGCAGCCGCTGTATGACAATAAACGAATCTGAATGGCACAAATCTAAGGAGTAAAGAGGGGCTGACCGAACTCGCCCTGAAAAATTTGAACAAATCCAGTACGTTGTCGGTCATAGTACGTTAGAGTTGTCACTCAATACCCCATTATTCTATGAAAAACGCAATAATTGTTATGCTGGCCGTGGGGCTCGCCATTGGTTGCCAGAAGGTTCCCATCACAGGACGAACCCAGTTGAAGATAATTCCAAACGATCAACTGCTGCCTCTAAGTGCCCAGAACTACCGCGAGGTGCTGGATACAAGCCGGGTGGTTCGGAGCGGCTCGCAGGCCGACATGATCAAACGGGTGGGTAGTCGGCTCCGGACGGCTATGGAAAGTTACATGAACGCGAATAACTACGGCGATCGCATCAAGGGCTTCCAGTGGGAGTTCAACCTGATCGAAAGTCCGCAGGTCAACGCCTGGTGTATGCCGGGTGGAAAAGTCGCGTTCTACACCGGTATTTTGCCGTATACACAGAATGAGGCCGGTGTTGCCGTTGTCATGGGCCATGAAATCTCGCACGCGCTGGCCGATCACAGTGCCGAGCGTATGAGTGAAGGACTGCTGGCTAACGGGCTGATTCAGGGCGGTCAGATTGTAGCAGGTACCGCTGCCCGGAACAGCAACAGCCAGGTTAATGCCATCCTGCTACAGTCGGTGGGTGCTGCTTTGCCCGTAGGCTACCAAATCGGCCGGGCGTTGCCCCACAGCCGTAAACAGGAGTCGGAAGCTGATCGGCTGGGGCTCATTTTTATGGCTATGGCCGGTTATAATCCGCAGGAGGCCGTTGATTTCTGGGGGCGGATGGCGAAAGCGGGTGGTGGTAATAAGCCTCCCCAGTTCCTGTCGACTCACCCGTCTGATCAGCGTCGTATCCGGGATCTGCAGTCACTGATGCCCGAAGCTATGAAGTTCTACCGGCAGGGCTAATACTCCCATGTTTACAGACAAAAAAAGCCGTAGCTTGCGCTTCGGCTTTTTTTGTCTGTAACAGGCCACCTTACGGGGCCATGTCCTGTTATAGCGCTTCCACTACTGCTTTCACTTTTGCCGCAGCCTCTTTGAGCAGCACCGCCGACTGCACTTTCAACCCCGACTCGTCAATGATCCGGGCGCCTTCTTCGGCGTTCGTACCCTGTAGACGAACGATAATAGGAACCGGAATGTCGCCAATGGCTTTGTAAGCTTCTACCACCCCCGTGGCTACCCGGTCGCAGCGAACGATACCGCCGAAGATATTGATCAGAATGGCTTTTACGTTCGGGTCTTTCAGAATGATGCGGAAACCGGCTTCTACCGTCTTGGCATTGGCTCCACCGCCTACATCGAGGAAGTTGGCCGGTTCGCCACCCGATAGTTTGATGATATCCATGGTAGCCATTGCCAGACCAGCCCCGTTCACCATACAGCCAACGTTGCCGTCGAGTTTGACGTAGTTGAGGTCATTGGCCGACGCTTCTACCTCAAGAGGATCTTCTTCGCTGATATCGCGCAGATTGGCCAGGTCGGGGTGGCGGTACAGCGCGTTGTCATCGAGATTTACCTTAGCGTCGACAGCCAGAATTTTGTTGTCTGACGTTTTCAGCACCGGGTTGATCTCAAACATCGAAGCGTCCGTATCCACATATGCCTTATAGAGCGAGGTCACGAATTTAACCATGTCTTTGAACGCATCGCCCTCCAGACCCAGTCCGAAAGCGATCTTGCGCGCCTGGAAGGGCTGTAGCCCAACCGACGGATCGATCCATTCCTTTACGATCTTTTCGGGGGTTTTTTCGGCTACCTCTTCGATATCCATACCACCTTCGGTGCTGGCCATGATGACGTTACAGGCTTTGGTACGATCGAGCAGGATACTCAGATACATTTCTTTCGGCTCCGATACGCCCGGGTAGAAAACGTCCTGCGCAACCAGCACCTTGTTCACCTTTTTACCTTCGGGTCCCGTCTGGTGCGTCACGAGCACGTTGCCAATCAGGTTTTTGGCAATGTCACGCACGTCGTCGACCGATTTGGCCAGGGCCACGCCCCGCTGTTCGCTGCCAACAACTTTGCCTTTGCCCCGTCCGCCCGCGTGAATCTGAGATTTCACGACAACGAACTTTGAACCATACTGCGCCATGATAAGCTTGGCGGCCTCAACGGCTTTTTCGGGCGATTCGGCTACGATGCCTTCCTGAATGCGGACGCCGTATTTTTTGAGAATTTCTTTCCCCTGATACTCGTGGATGTTCATAGCAACTGCAACAAGAGCGTTGAAAATCGTAATTTTGGCGGCAAATTAAGACTAAATGCCGAATGATGAACGCCGAATGATGAATGATGTCAATTGACGCATCGCTATTGTCGTTTATCGTTCGGTATTCATCTGTCATCCTTCTTGCTAATGCCCCTGCTCCAAGCTTCTGATCTGCGCCGGAATTATGGCGAACTGCCCGTTCTGAAAGGAATCAACCTGAGTATTGAATCTGGCGAAGTTGTTTCTATCGTAGGAGCGTCGGGCGCTGGTAAAACCACCCTGCTGCAAATTCTGGGCACCCTCGACCGACCCGATACCGGTGAGTTGCATCTGGCTGACCAGAACGTTTTTTCGCTGAACGACCGGCAGCTGGCGCGTTTTCGGAACGAGCAAATCGGTTTCGTTTTTCAGTTTAACAACCTGCTGCCCGAGTTTACCGCCCTCGAAAATGTTTGTCTGCCTGGTTTCATTGCCGGCAAAGACGAGCGTAGCGTTCGTGAGCGGGCTGCATCACTACTGGATACGCTGGGGCTCAAGAATCGACAGCATCATTTTCCATCGCAATTGTCGGGGGGCGAGCAGCAGCGCGTGGCGGTGGCGCGGGCGCTCATTAATGAGCCAGCTATAGTGTTCGCCGATGAGCCCAGCGGAAACCTGGATTCCCGAAATGCCGAAGATCTTCATCAGCTTTTCTTCCGCCTGCGCAATGAATTTGGTCAGACCTTTATTATCGTTACGCACAACGAGGCCCTCGCTGCCCTGGCCGATCGAACTATTATGATCCGGGACGGTGTAGTTGAATAAGTAAATATACTCATAATTTTGTTAGCTATTTTCTGCATCGACGATAGTTTTATTGCTTGATTATTAGGTGTTTATAAAAAAGTAAAAAAAATATTTTGGGAAAAAGAATCAATCTTGTTTATTTTTGTTCTATAATTGTGTCGAAAAGAAAAGTTTTTCATAACGTTGAGTAAATCAGAAAGCCAAGAGAGTATCTCGCTTGGCTTTTTTGTTTTTGTCCCCGCATCAATAAGCAGTCTCTGGTTTCGTTAGCGACCTGCCAGCAGTCTTCGTTGCTGCTCGTATTCTTCCCTTACTAATCCGTACAGTTTCAGGCATAGTAGGTCTCATCTACGTGTGTACACTGGCGCAGGGTTCCTTCGTAACAAAAACTTATCGACTGATACAGGGCCTCAGCGCGAGTATTGAACGCCCGTATGTCCAGCCACAGGCGATTCGCCTTATATCCATCAAATACCAGCTCCATAAGCCGGGCAAGCGTAGCCCGTTCCTTTTTAGCCTGTGTAAAAAGCCATTTTAAGAAGTGTGGCTTTATCTGGACTCTTCAAACCCGATAGAATGCAGTGACCTATCGGGGTTCCTTCGGTCAAGACTATAAAACATGCAGAGTCCGAATCTGCTACTGCGTTATCATATTGACCAAGTCCCAATTGACCCACGAGTCGTTGGTATTCGGTATGGTTTTCCAGGGCAATAGCAAATGGGAAGGAGTTCTGGGAGAGTGATAGTAAAGAAATCGCAGGTGTAAACCTTGTTGTCGGACCTACCTGTATAGTTGTTTTCCGGATTTTACTGTTTTGCTGGCTCGGCGCATTTTGCCGCTGATAAGTTGCATAGAAGCACATCAGTTGAATAGGCTATGGATATCTGTTTGGCGGTATTGTTGGTTGTGTATAAACTACTTATATAAAATGTTACTCACTAAAAGTCACCTTTCGGAACTACCGAATAATCAATTTGGCTATTTACGTACTATTAGGCAAGGTTTTTGTTTAATATTTGGCGACGATACACCTAAAAAAGTTAAACAAGAAATTTTATGAGAGGTCAGTCTACCAAAAGACCACTGCCTGTACCAGATATTGCCGAAATGGACTCCATATTAATGAGTTGGCTTGAAGAAGTCACTCTGTTTTATGTCCATTACAACATGATTTCAACGCTTCTTGCGTCAAAAAGTGTGAAGCAAGACTTAAACAAAGAAGACGAGAAGCGAACCAGTCAGCATATTAGTCAACTGACCTCCCTGGCCATTACTATGCAGAGCGAATTGGAGAAACTAGTACAGGAAATGGATCAGGCTGACGCGCTCCAGCAGTCAAATACCGCTATGAACCCCGGCAAGCTGGTGCAGCATACAGAACACCTCCGGCAGATGAACCAACAGGCTAAAATGCGGATCGGGCATCTCAGTGTATAGGCACGATCGCAAATGGTCATCCATAAAAAAACCTCCCGTCTGGAGACAGGAGGTTTTTTTATGGATGGGGCTGATGATTACATCATGCCGCCCATGCCGCCACCGTGCATACCGGCTCCACCGCCAGCCGCTGGTGCTTCTTCGGGCTCGTCGGCAATAACACATTCGGTCGTCAGCAGCAGACCTGCAATCGAGGCTGCGTTTTCCAAGGCCAGACGGGTTACTTTCTTCGGGTCGATGATGCCAGCAGCGAACAGATCTTCGAAGGTGTCGTTTTTAGCGTTGTAGCCGAAACCGCCATCGCCTTCTTTTACCTTGTTCACTACAACCGAACCTTCGCCACCAGCGTTGGCAACGATGGTACGCAGCGGAGATTCGAGGGCTACGCGGATGATGTTCACCCCGGTTTTCTCGTCTTCGTTAATGGTGTTTACGCCGTCCAGAGCCGAAATAGCGCGGATCAGGGCAATACCACCACCGGTTACGATACCTTCTTCTACCGCAGCGCGGGTGGCATGCAGCGCATCGTCAACGCGGTCTTTCTTTTCTTTCATCTCTACTTCAGTAGCCGCACCGATGTAAAGGATAGCTACGCCACCCGACAGCTTGGCCAGACGCTCCTGAAGCTTTTCGCGATCGTAATCCGACGTTGTGTTTTCGATCTGAGCTTTGATCTGGTTGACGCGGCCGGTGATATCTTCCTTCTGACCAACACCGTTTACGATGGTGGTGTTGTCTTTGTCGATCAGGACCTTCTCGCACTGACCCAGGTAGTCGATCGACGCGTTCTCCAGTTTGAAACCACGCTCTTCCGAAATAACCTGGCCACCGGTCAGGATAGCGATGTCTTCGAGCATAGCTTTCCGACGGTCGCCGAAGCCCGGGGCTTTAACGGCCGCCACTTTCAGGGCACCGCGGATTTTGTTGACAACGAGGGTAGCCAGTGCTTCACCATCTACGTCTTCGGCGATGATCAGCAGCGGACGACCTGTCTGAGCCACCTGCTCCAGCACGGGCAGCAGCTCTTTCATCGACGATACTTTTTTCTCCGAGATCAGGATGAACGGACGATCCAGTTCAGCTTCCATTTTCTCGGTGTTGGTAACGAAGTAGGGCGACAGGTAACCGCGGTCGAACTGCATACCTTCTACGGTTTTTACTTCCGTTTCGGTACCGCGCGCTTCTTCAACCGTGATAACACCTTCTTTACCTACTTTCTTCATCGCTTCAGCGATCATCGTTCCGATCTCGTCGTCATGGTTGGCCGAAATGGTGGCCACCTGCTGAATTTTGCCGAAATCGTCACCGATAGTCTGGGCCTGCTGAGCCAGGTTAGCCGTTACAGCCGTAACGGCCTTGTCGATACCACGCTTCAGGTCCATTGGGTTCGCACCAGCCGCTACGTTTTTGGCACCGATCGAGTAGATCGCCTGCGCCAGTACCGTGGCCGTGGTCGTACCGTCACCGGCCGAATCAGCCGTTTTCGATGCCACTTCTTTAACCAGCTGAGCCCCCATGTTTTCCATGGCGTCTTTCAGCTCAATTTCTTTGGCTACCGTCACACCATCTTTGGTGATGGCAGGAGAGCCGAATTTCTTGTCAAGGATTACGTTCCGGCCTTTAGGTCCGAGGGTAACTTTTACGGCATCTGCCAGTGTATCAACGCCTTTTTTGATACGCTCGCGGGCTTCGGTATCGAAGAAAATTTTCTTAGCCATTGTTGTAAAATGATGAATTATGAATGATCAATGATGAACAACGGTATGAACGGCAAAAGGTGCTTAGGGCAAGCTACTCCGCGCTCATTCCTTATCACGCATCATTCTGTTTTTAAAGGATTGCGAAAATGTCCGATTCGCGCATGATGAGGTATTCTTTACCATCAACGGTGATTTCCGTGCCGGCATATTTGCCGTACAGAACCGTATCGCCAACTTGTACCGTCAGCGGCTCATCTTTTTTGCCTGCGCCAACGGCAACGACCGTACCACGCTGGGGTTTTTCCTTAGCCGTGTCAGGGATGATGATCCCGAACGAGGTTTTTTCTTCAGCCGGTGCGGCTTCTACCAGCACCCGGTCAGCCAGCGGTTTCACGTTCACTTTAACGCTTTCCTGTTCAGCTACCATAGTAATGAGTTGATTAAGGTTATTAACTGTTTGTGTAATGCATCACACAACCGCTCAGGCGGCTCTGCTTCCGGCTCGCCAATTACTGTGCCAAGGCGCTAGTCTGTCAAAATTTCAGGCTTTTGTCTGACAGTCTGCCATTCACCAATCTACCTCTATTCTCTTTGGCAGGAGAATCGCATCGGGCAAACAGAATTTGGCAGTTTGTGTCCATCTCACTATCTTAACTTTCTCATGCGCTGACAAAGCGATTTGTTTACGTCTATGAAAAAATTACAACCGGATTGGTTTACGCACAATTGGCTTGACGCAGAGTACCAGAAGTATGTCTTGTTGGCATATCTGCAGGCGGTTCAGCAGAATTTTCTGGCCGATAAGCTCTGTCCTGACTTACCCGACTTACGTAACCATTACGAAGCCGGTGTTCGGTTTTCGAGGGGCAAAGGTACGCTTAATGCCGCCTTTCCCAAACGAGCCACCGGTATTACCGGCCCGCCCCCTCGAATTGAATACAAATCTGAGGTAACGGACGACGAATTCATGGCCGAGATCGATGCCACCCTAAATTTCGCCCTGCCGCGCCTGCAGTCGACCCTCACCGAGGGGCAACAGCGATGGGCCGACATTGTGGCTACACTAACCCTGGCGCCTATAGGACTGATGCCGTTACGGCCCGAAGAAGGATACCTGCTGCTCCACGCCACCAACCAGCCCGAAACGCACGTTTACTACTTTTCGGTGACGCTGTATTCGCAGCAGGAACCCGGTGGCCGATTGGTGCAGTTCCGGTTCGTCGAAGCGATTCGGAAGAGCCTGGCTACCACCTTCGAAAGCATCAAGCTAGACCTGATCCGGCGGCATCGGTACCTGCCGAACCCGGCCACTTTCATACTCGAAAGTCAACGGACTTACCCCATTCAGGAAACGCTGTTACCCATTGCCCGTCAGCTGCTGGCTTCCCAGGTCGGGCGAGCCTGAACCGTCATCCTCACGTGTAATTAATCTGTTTAACCAAAAAGAGCCCTGACACGACGTCAGGGCTCTTTTCGTAGGCCGATACTGGCTATGTTATTTCTGGGGCGTCAGGGCCGAGGTCGACGCGCCGGGCGTGGCAGCACCCGGAACTGCCTGGCTTGGGGCCGCGCCCTGGGTAGCGGGCGCCGGAGCCGCGGCTCCCGGCAGCGTTTGGGTTTGTGCCCGGTCAACGTTAACGCTATTGACACCAGCTACTGCGTTGCGGTCAACGACAATGTAGGAAGCCAGCGAAAGAACCATAACGCCGATACCAAGGCCCCAGGTAATCTGTTCGAGGAGATCCGTCGTTTTCTTGACGCCCATCAACTGGTTAGACCCTAAGCCACCAATTTCGCTGGTTAGTCCGCCCCCTTTCGAGTTCTGGATCAGTACCACCAGGATCAGTAGTACGGTGAGAATGCAAATGAAGACAATAAGTGCCGTTATCATGTAAAGAGTTTCTTAATTGGTTTAATGCGGTTTTCGGTGAACGACGACCCACTTAGTTGCCTGTTGCCTTCTGCGCGCTCTCTAATTCACCGATTTTTGCCGCAAAGTACGCTTTTTTCTCCGGATTTTTTGCCATCAGCTTCTCGTAGATTTCGCGGGCCTTGGCATATTTTCCCTGTTTCTCCAGAATTTTCGCAAAACTTTCTGTCACCAGGCCACCTGCGCCACCAACTGGTTTATTGCGTTTGGTCAAATCTTCCTGCTCCAGCTGCTCACCGGGCCGGGTGCGGATCGGCGAGATACGCGGCTCGTTGCGGATGAAACTCTCGATCAGGTCGAGCTGACGCTGGCGCTCGATGTCTGCAGCCGATAGGGTCGGCTCGGCCGGTGCGGCTTCTGCAATCTGGGCCAGCTCGTTTTGCAGGTTGGTTTCGGCCAGCGTAGGGTCTTCGGGCGTTGGTACAGTGGCGGCTGGCTCCTCAACCGGCTGACCCGGTAAACGCAGCAGAGGCAGTTTGAGAAAACTGTCGCTCAGGCCCGCCTTGGATTTAAACAGCGCGTAACTTTCCTGCTGGTAATCGTCCGGGATGGGAACGTGTTTGGCTGATAACTCATTGAGCTTGGTCAGCAGATTTTCGGACCACTGAAATTCGTTGTCGATCAGTTTGCGCAGGGCATTCCGGCTGAGCGCATGGGCAGCTGCCTGCCGGATAAGCGATACCGTCTGAGGCTTCAGGTGTACCGAAGCGGCCTTGGCGGTCAGTGTATGAAGCGACTGGCAATAAGGATACTGTTGCAGGGTTTCCTGTAATTGTACGTAGTCGGTGGGGCTCAGGTCGTCAGGATGGGTGACCCAGTACGAGAATGTTTCTTTGTCAAGAGGCTGCATACGGATGGGGGCGTCGGGCTAGGCGAAAGTAAGGATGAATGAGGAAAAACGAATGATTTTATTGATCAATTCGTGAATCAGGCCTTACCAGTCGGCTGCCGTTTTATTGAATATATCGAGTACAATCTGGTCGAGGATTTTGGGTACCAGCCGGCTTTCGTTCTGGCTAAGCGTCTGGTTTTGCGGAAAATCCTGGTAAAACGAGAACGACTGCTCAAAGTTCTTGCTCTCGTCTTTGTTGTTGTAAAATCGGGCCAGCACCGTAATCTGTAGTCGGTTAACGCCGGCCTGGTCAGAAGCCGTCGGTGCTACGGCCAGCAGGTCGTATCCGGTAATGTTACCTTCCAGCACCAGGTCACCGTTGCTGGGCAGCACTTTCAGGTTCGTGTAGCGCTGATAATACTCTTTGAGCTTTTCGTTGAACGTCAGGGGCAGGTTGGCCGGCCCACCCGCCGTAGCCAGGGTGAAATTGTTGACTGTGACGGTCTTGATATCCGGCGACAGCGTTGTCCCCGTAAACGAATAGATACCGCAGGACTGCATGACGACCGACGAAAGGAGCAGGCTGAACGACAACAGCACCCGCTTGAGCCACCTGGTCAGGTAGATCGACGAATCGATTGTCGATTCGCTGGCACTGGCGGACTCAGTCATCATGAACTTACTCTTCATCAATTTCATACTGTTTGATTTTACGGTATAAGGTCCGTTCGGAGATTCCCAGGGCCTGGGCCGCGTATTTGCGTTTGTTGTTGTTCCGTCGGAGCGCTTTCAGGATCATTTCTTTCTCCTGCCGTTCTAGAGAAAGCGACTCGTCGTCTTCGGTTTCGTGGGTGACGTCTTCTATGGTTATATCGTTTACGTCGCCGTCTACATTGTCAAAAATCTGAACGGGCGGATGGCTGCCGTAGGTTTCGGCGGGCGGGGGCGTTGGCCGGAATGACGAATCGACAGCCGGTCGGTTGCGGGGCGCGTCTGGCAGACCCAGACCCGACTGAGCGGCTCCATTCAGGGCCGGCAGGTAGCGCGGGGCGTTACCATCGGCAGCCGGGTCGGCATCGGGCGGAATGGAGTCGAACAGGTCGCGGTGGTTATGCAGAATCTGACGGCCGTCCTGTTCGTTACCCAGTACATCGCGCACGAGTCGTTTCAGGTCGTTCATATCCCGACGCATATCGAACAATACTTTGTAAAGCAGTTCGCGTTCCGAGAAGTTATCGCCCGCGGGGCCGCCGTTGCTCTGCGGAAACAGGGCCAGCGTGCGGCTGGGTTGCTGTGACTGGGGCAGGTATTTGCCCAAGACATCGGCCTCAATGGGCTTGTTCTGCTCCGACTCCAGAATCGATACCTGCTCGGCAATGTTTTTCAGTTGGCGGATATTGCCCGGAAACGGAAAGCTCATCAGCAACTGCTTGGCGCCTTCGGTCAGCTGCAGGGGCTTGATGCGGTAGCGTTCGGCAAAGTCGGTCGTGAACTTCCGGAACAGTAGTTCTATATCGCTGCCCCGCTCCCGCAGGGGAGGGACGTAGATCGGAACCGTGTTGAGCCGGTAATAGAGGTCTTCGCGAAACTTGCCTTTGTCGACGGCGTCCATCAGGTTGACGTTGGTAGCTGCCACAACCCGTACGTCGGTCTTCTGAGTCTTTGACGAACCAACGCGGATAAACTCGCCGTTTTCCAGCACGCGCAGCAGGCGAGCCTGGGTCCCCAGCGGCATCTCACCGATTTCGTCCAGGAAGATGGTACCGCCGTTCGTTGTTTCGAAGTACCCTTTGCGCGAATCGACGGCGCCGGTGAACGATCCTTTTTCGTGACCAAACAGCTCGGAGTCGATCGTTCCTTCGGGTATGGCTCCGCAGTTGATCGCTATGAACTGGCCGTGTTTCCGGGCGCTCAGGCTGTGAATGATCTTGGAGAACGATTCTTTACCGCTACCGCTTTCGCCCGTTATCAATACGGTCAGGTCAGTGGCCGCTACCTGCATCGCCACGTTGATGGCGTAGTTGAGCGCCGGTGCATTGCCAATGATGCCGAAGCGTTGCTTGACCGACTGGATTTCCTGTTGATTCATAAGTCAATTCGGTTTCGGTACCGGGCTTTCAGCGAAGTACGTTTCTGAAGAGCCGGTACCGTAAACGCTATACGATCTCGCCCCGCAGCGTAGCCGATGTACATTCGGTGACCAGCACGTTGACATACTGTCCTTTCTGGTACTGACCACGCGGAAAAACGACCATTTTGTTCTGATCATTTCGACCACAGAGTTCGGCGTCTGACCGTTTCGAGGGGCCTTCGATCAATACCCGCTGTACCTGGCCGATGTGGCGCTGGTTGCGCTGGGCCGAGTGTTCCAGCTGCCGGGCAATGATTTCGTTCAGCCGCCGTTTTTTCACATCTTCGGCAATGTCGTCGGCGTATTTTTTGGCGGCTAGCGTGCCGGGGCGCTCGGAGTAGGCAAACATGTAGGCGTAATCGTACCGGACATAATCCATCAGCGATAGCGACTCCTGGTGTTCTTCTTCAGTTTCGGTGCAGAAGCCCGAGATCATGTCGGTAGAAATGCCGCAGTCCTGCCCCAGAATTTCGCGTATCCGGTCGATCTTGCCGATGTACCAGGGGCGGTCATACGTCCGGTTCATCAGCTTCAGCACCCGGCTGTTACCGCTTTGGGCGGGGAGGTGAATATACTTGCAGATGTTATCATACCGGGCCATGGTGAACAGAACCTCGTCGGTAATGTCTTTGGGATGCGAGGTACTGAACCGAATCCGGAGGTCGGGGTGGATCTGCGCTACCCGTTCGAGCAGGTTCGCAAACGTTACGGCCGACGCGGGCTGGGGAGCCGACTCTTCCGCTGTTTCGGTCCACTTGTAGCTATCTACGTTCTGACCCAGGAGGGTAACTTCGCGGTAGCCCTGGTCGAACAGATCCTGGCATTCGCGGACGATGCTGTGCGGATCGCGGCTTCGCTCGCGACCACGGGTAAAGGGAACCACGCAGAAGCTGCACATATTGTCGCAGCCGCGCATGATGGATACGAAGGCTGTAACCCCGTTGGAGTTGAGCCGGATCGGAGCAATGTCGGCGTAGGTTTCTTCGCGCGACAGAAAGACATTCACCGCTTTCTGACCCGACTCGGCTTCTTCGACCAGCTTCGGTATATCGCGGTAGGCATCGGGCCCGGCCACGATGTCAACGACTTTTTCTTCTTCGAGCAGTTTGGTTTTCAGCCGCTCGGCCATGCAGCCCAGCATACCGACCAGCAGCTCGGGTTTCTGGCGCTTCAGCCCGGTCAGGTGCTTGAGCCGGTTGCGTACCTTCTGCTCGGCATTGTCACGAATAGCGCAGGTGTTGAGAAAGATGAGGTCGGCATCTTCGGCGGTAGAGGTTGTGGCAAAACCGGCGTTCCGCATGACGGCCGCTACAATCTCGCTATCGGCGAAATTCATCTGGCACCCGTAGCTTTCGATATACAGCCGTTTTTTGCCAACGGCGAGTTCGTCTTCTGAGGTGCGCGGCTGGTCAATGCCTTCCTTGTCAGCCGGTTGTAATATGGTCAGTTCGGGGATGAGCGTCATGTGAAGTCAATCGGTTAACTAGCTGGCAGCCTGCGTGCCGCACCCGGTTGGTAGCCCGGGCTTGCTGTGTTTCTGGCCAGCTGAAGCCGCAAATTTACGAAGAAAACACCCGGCTTGCTGTCATTTTGGCAGAAAAAGCTGTTAAAAACTCCTAATAACCACGACACCCTGCTGGCTAAAAGGGGTAGCCAATGCCGAAGTTGATGACCAGCGGGTTAGGCCCTTTGGAGAGTTTACCGAGCGAGAATTTGGGCAGGATAAATCGATCGTCAACTGGCCGTCCCTCGGTGTCGATATACTGTCGGGCGGGGTCCCACAATTTAATGCCACCATCGAGCCGGATGATAAAGAACGAAAAGTCGAGTCTCAGCCCAACGCCCGTACCGACGGCAATTTGTGGGATAAAGGAATTGAACCGAAACTCACCCCGTTCGGTGCCGCTGGTGATGCCCGGCAGTCGCCAGACGTTACCGGCGTCTATAAAGATGGCGCCGTCAATATCGGCCAGCAGCTTGAACAACCGCCCCCGGAGCTCGGCCGAGCCTTCGAGCAGCAAATCGCCAGGCCGTTCGAACGTATAGAGAAACTGGCCTTCCCGGCTGGGGTCCGGGTTGAGAGAGTTGGCCGCCGAAAAAAGCGGATACTCGCTACCCGGTCCTAACCGGCGGGGGAGCCAGGCCCTGATACTATTGCTCCCCCCGGCAAAGAATAGCTTTTCGTACGGAGCGGTTCTGCCCAATCCGTAGCCGAGTACGAGCCCGGTATTGATCCGAAACGCCAGGGTTGTTCGGGGGCGGAGCGGGATATAGTAGCGGTAGTCGACGTTGAAACGCAGGTATTTGTAATACTGTAAACCCGTTGAATCGGTTCGGTTGAAGAATCGATCTAACTGCTCAGGTTTGAACAGGTTCAGGGTTGTACCCCCTGACTCGACAACGGTACGCAAAAAGCTGGCCCGTCGGTTCTGACCAACCACGTTCGTATTGTAGGTGTAGGCAAAGCTGATTCCTGAGGCAAACGATCGCCTGAAACTAAGGTAAAGCGTACCGCCCTGAAAGCGGTTTGTGTCGAGCTGCGCCTGAAACTGGCGGCTTATATCGGCTTCGGTACCGGTACCTGCGTTGATCAGGTTCACGTCGGCAATCAGGAAGCTAAACTGTTTGGCAGGGGTGGTTTGCCAGTTGTACGCCATGGTCGCCCGCAGCAGAGATCGTCTGAAATCGGGTCGTATGGTGTTGGTAAAGCCCAAACTAACCTGCGTACGCGGATTGTAGGCGCTGAACCCAAACCGTACGCGGCCCGGAAACAGAATTTGCGGAAAGGTGAGCGAGGTAGTTACGCCCAGCTCCTGCGCCCGATAAACATCGCGCGTTGAACCGGTGGCCGCATTGGAGAATCCGGTTTGTGCCTCGAGGCCATAGCGGAAACTGGTTTCGAAGGTTTCGAGACCGCCGAAGAGGTTGCGCACCCGAAAGGTCAGGTTGGCAAACGGACCCGGAGTGGTGGTCTGGGTCTGGTACAGCACAAACAAACCACCCTCGAAGGTGTACTCGTACTTGTCGAGGGGAGAGGCCGTAATCAGGGTTCGCAGCCGTCGGTTAGTGGTGTCGGTGAAGTTGAGATTAACGAATTTAAACTGGTTCAGCAGGAAGAGCTGTCGCTGGGTTTCGCGGTAGTTGGTCTGGCTGTAGAGCGCCCCGGGCCGCATCCTGATTTTACTGTCGAGCAGGCGGGTCGAGATGCCACGGCCGTTGAGCAGATACAGAACGCCATTGCGCCGAACCGTGTCGAGCGCGACACTCCCCGGGGTCGATGCGCCGGGTGAGTCGGCGTTCGGGCTGATCTGAACGTCAACGTCGCCGATGCGGTAGACCGGATGGGCCGACTGCCCCGGCGGGTTCAGTACCTGAATGTAGAGATCGATGGCCCGTTGTACTGAATCTTCCTGCGGTACCCGAACAAACCGGCGGGTGGTATCGACATCGGTAGCGCGCACAAACTGCCGTGAAAAGGCGTAGTAGCCCTGATCGCGCAGCTGCGACTCGATCCGGACCCGCTCGGCCGAGAGATTATCGAAGTCGAAGCGGGTGCCCGTTTGCAGGGGCGAGGCCGACAGCGATTGTCGCACCAGCGAGTCGACGCGCGGATCGGCAATTTCGTAGGTGATGGTACGCAGGTAAAACGGCTCATTCTCCGTAACGCTGTAGCGAACCCGGATCTGTCGCCGGCGCAGGGTGTCGAGCCGATAAGCCGCTGATGCGTTGAAAAACCCTTTGTTTTTCAGGTACTCCTGCATCTTGGTGGTATTGGTCTGGGCGTCGGCTTCGGCAAAATAGCTGGGCGGCTCACCCAGGTTGCGCATCAGCCAGTTGCCTTCTTCGGCTCGTACGCGAAGGCGCTTGAGCTGCCGGTCATACCGTCGGTTGAGCCGGCGTAGTTCGGCCGACGATTCGGTTCCGGCGCTGTTGATCTGCTGGCTTTGCTGCTCAAATTCGTTAGTTTTGGCCTGAAACGCCTGTACGGCGGCTTCGCGGTTGTACCGGCGCTGGCCAAGCTGATAAAGCCAGAGGGGCGGGGTAACCGGAAGTCCCAGTATGCGCCGGTTGGGTTTTTGCGGAATCAGACTTTCCAGCTCATCGGCCGGAATGGTGCGGCTACCGCGAACCGTCTGAGCCGTCAGCAGGTACTCGCCGGTTCGCAGTTGTTTGGAACTCAGGCAACCGGATAAACCAATGATTATCGAATAGTAGAGGAGGTAGACCGAAGAACGACGCCAGAACGCAGTACCTTCTGCCAACTTTTGTCGATCGATATGATGAATACGCTGCTCACTATCCACTCGCTGCTTCATGCTGTCAAAAAGTCAATCGTCATTCATTCGGTCGCTGCACCAGAAAAAATACCGGCAGCAACATAGCGCATTCCTGGTCGAAGGGGCCAAGAGTGTGCAGGAAGTGCTGCTGTCCGATTTCCATACGGAACTGGTCGTGGCTACCGAAGGCTTCTACAAAGAAAACGCCCAGCTGACAGACCGCCAACGAACGCCCGTCGAAATCGCGTCGGTGGCCGAACTCGAACGGGTCGGTACGCTCGAAAGCAACAACGCGGCCCTGGCTGTGGTCAGAACGAAAGAGAACCGCCCCTTAGTAGCCCAGGCCGGCGAAATAGCGTTAATTCTCGATGATATTCGGGATCCCGGTAACCTGGGCACAATCCTGCGCATTGCCGACTGGTACGGCGTTCGTAAAATTCTTTGCTCCGACACCACGGCCGATGTCTATAATCCGAAAGTGATCTCGGCCAGTAAAGGATCGTTTACGCGGGTAGCGTGGTGGTACGGAGACCTGACCTCTTTTCTGGAAACGACCGTCCTGCCGGCGCAGGCATCGGTCTACGGCGCTTTTCTGGACGGCGCCGATGTGCATATGCTGCCGTTCGGGTCGGGCGGCTATCTGGTTATGGGCAATGAATCGAACGGCATACGGGCGGAGGTAGGGCGGTTTGTGACGGACCGGGTTACGATTCCGCGCTATGGCGACGCCGAATCGCTGAACGTCGGCATCGCTACGGCGGTGTTGCTCGATAACTGGCGACGAAGCCAGCCCCTACATAAATGAACTCATGGCCGACTCGTTGGCCAGTTCTTCGGCATGTTCTTTACCCAGGTACCGATCGATGACGTAATGAGCGATGTAGAGGACCGGGGTCAGCAGGACGGCGGTAGTCGCTTTATAGAGGTAGTTGATGATGCCTACCGCAATGACCTGTGCCAGCGACCAGTTGCCGAACACATAAAACGCGATGCCCAGCACCACGAACGAGTCGACGAGCTGCGACACCAGCGTAGAGCCGGTAGCCCGCAGCCAGATCTTGCGGCTCCCGGTGATCTTTCGCAGATACTGGAACACCGACGCATCGAGAATCTGCCCGATCAGAAAAGCCGTCAGCGACCCGATGATGATGCCCAATCCCTGCCGGAAAATCATCTGAAAGGCGTTGTTGATGTTGATGGGGTTTCCGGCCCCGTCTTTGGCGTTGACATCAAGCCAGAACTGAGCCGGGGGCAGCGTTGTCACGGCATAAATAATCAGGAAGCTATAGGCTACAAAGCCCGCCGTCAGGAACGAAATCCGCCGAACGCCCGCCTTGCCGAAGTACTCGTTAATGATGTCGGAGGTGACGAAAACGAACGGCCAGATAACGGCCCCCGCGGTGAGGTTAAAATCAAGGATGAAGTCGCCGAAGAGGTGAATCTGAGCGGGTTGGGTACCCAGGAGGGTTTCGCCCGAGAATATTTTGACGCCGATGATCTCGGCAATGAGCGCGTTTGTCAGGAAAACGGCACTCAGAAAAATGTACAGATTGGTGCGCTTGTTGGTAAACGAGTAGGAAGGCATGGGTAGCTGGGGTTGCGGTTGGGACCGGTTGTCAGCTAACGGCCATCGTCAGCCAGCAACCGAATACTACAAACCTATTCTATTTTCGCTTATATACGCCTGCCGTTGCCGTTTTTTCGTAGCGTTCGGCCAGGGCCGGGGCGCGCTGGAAAAGCTTCTCTACTACGTTTTCGCGGTCAATGATATAATCGGGCGGGTCTTTCCGGAAATGGTCGAAGACGTTGATCACGGCTTCGTAATTATCGAGGTTACGCAGGTCGTACTTGGCCAGATCCCAGTTGAGGTATGGCGTGGCGGGGCGGTTGTACTGGTAGGCGCTCAGGTCTTCGCCGATGATAAGCAGCCGCTGGTTACGAATTGTAGCCGTCAGGGGCGACGTACGGACCTGTAACTTACCGAGCCGGCCAAAATCGGAGCCCGGAATAAGGCCGAGCGCACCCTGGTAAAACAACAGCAGGATAAGCCCGAAAGCGGTTATAAAGCCCACTTCGGCCAGCCACTGCTTCCGGACATTTTCGAAGTAGAAGACGGCAAAATAAGCCATCGGAGGTACAAAGCTCAGGAAGGCCATCGGCGCCAGGAAAGGCATCAGCGCAATGGTCAGAACAGCTACGCCAAACCAGAGCACCATGATCTGCTGGATTCGCTGCTGCACGTTGACATACCGACTGCTGGTGTTGAACAGGCTCAGAAAACCCAGTATGCCCAGCCCCAGCGGAATCAGCAGCGACGCCACCAGCGACTGATAGTCAGACAGCGAATACTGGCGCACCCGAAAGACCGACGACAGCAGGTTGCGGTTAAAATCATCGAAGCTATCGCTCAGGTAATAAAACAAAATCGTAACCGCCAGCGGAAACAGAAATCCAAACAACGACAGCGAATGCTGCCGGAAGGTAGCCCCCGTGTAAAGCAGCATCGACATGGCCGCCCAGATGATAAACAGGGCCGACGGCAGGTAAAAGAGCGCGGCTATGCCGATGTAAAAACCAACCTCGAAAACCTCATCGGTAGCCCCGCGTCGATCCATCTGCTTGACGAGCGTGCCCAGCGCCAGCAGCAAAAAACTGGTCGACATCAGCACCGGCGACAGGGTCAGGCAGTCGAACGACAGGTGCAGAAACAGCATGTATACCAGACCAGGCCAGAACGAGCGGTCGGAGTAGAAGTCGCGGACGTTGGCCAGGTAATTAACGTAGACAATCTGAAATACGGATACCAGCGTGGCCGCTACGTGTAATGAGGTAGCCGATCGGCCAAAAAGGGCGTTCAGCCCCCAGTAGACAGCCGCCGACAAGGGGCTCACACTGTCCCAGATGTCACGGTAGAGCAGGTGACCCTGGTTCATCTGCTCACCAACGAGCAGCCAGTTCAGCTCCGGAATGAGTAGCGGAAAGGGATGGAGCAGGAGCGGCAGCCGAATCAGCACCAATAGGCCCAGCAGACTAACGTATTGATAGGGGAAATATGAACGAAAAAAACTAAGCAAAGCCGGAATTGGGTAACGGTGGTCAGGGCGAAATTACGGTCAATTTCGGCAGAACGGAAAAAGCGTCGGATATTTGCGCGAATGGCCTCCCCAACGCCGATCGTACGATCCAGGCGACCGGTAACCGGAACGGGGCAGGGCCTGTATTAACAAAGTCAGTCCGCCGGGGTTAAACCGACTGGATAGTGACTCAACCACAGATGACATGGAATCGAAACGACAGCAGAAAGTTGCCCGCCAGTTGCAGAAAGATTTGAGCGAAATTTTCCAGCGCGAGGTACCACACCTGTTCAACGGACCATCCAGTCCGGGGGGCTTTATAACCGTGACCAACGTGCGGGTGTCGCCCGATCTGAGCGTAGCCCGTATCTACCTGAGCTTTCTGGCCACCAAAAACAGGAATGAATTGCTGGACCTGATCCAGGAAAAAGGCAAAGTAATTCGGCAACACCTCGGCGACCGGGTGCGGCATCAGCTCCGCATCGTTCCCGAACTTCATTTCTTCCTGGACGACACCGCCGAATACGCCGACAAAATGGATAAACTCTTCGCCGGTCTGGAGATACCCCCCGCCCCGGCCGAGGATGACGATGATACTAATTGAGTAAATGAGTACATGGTGATGGAGCGATTCAAACGATCGTCATGCCATCGCCATGCACTCGCTCACTTATTCACTCCGTAAGCATGAACCTTCCTGCCTGGGTCGCCCGCCGGTACTTTTTCTCGCGTAAGAAACGCAGCTTCATCAGCTGGCTGTCGATATTGTCGATGCTGGGCGTGGGCGTGGGTACCATGGCGCTCATCATCGTTTTGTCGGTGTTCAATGGGATGGAAGAACTCAACCGGCAGCTCTTCCGCAACTTCGAAGCCGACATGACCATACTGCCCGCCGAAGGAAAGCGATTCATGGCCTCGTCTGCGCTTCTGTCGCAGCTTCGCCAAACGCCCGGCGTCAGCTTCATCAGCGCGGTGGCGCAGGATAACGCACTGGCCCGCTACCGCGCTAGTGGGTCAACAGACGGGCAGGCGGTGGTGCAGTTGAAGGGGGTAGACGATAATTATACCCAGCGCAGCCAGCTCGACTCTACCCTGATTCAGGGGCAGCTGGTGCTGCGTCGGGACGATGTTAACTATGCCGTTGTGGCCGAAGGGATACGCAACGACCTGAGCATTTCGCCAGTCGATATTCTTACCCCGCTCGAGATCCTGTATCCGCAGAGTGGACAGACGCTGAGTGCCATCAACCCGAACGCGTTTAACCGCGAAGCGCTGACAGTAGGGGGCGTGTTCTATATCGAAGTGCCCAATTACAATAATGTGGTGCTGGCGCCAATCAGCGTGGCGCGGGCCCTGTTTGGTTACGAGCCAGATGAGGTAACGAGTCTGGAAATTCAGCTGCGGCCGGGCACCGATGAGGAGGCTGCCAAACAGGCCCTGGAAGCCGTTGTCAGCAAAGCCGCTCCAGCCGTTCAACTGACCGTTCAGAGCCGCGACGACCTCAATCGGGATCTGTACCGGGCCATCCGGGTCGAGAAACTTTTTGTGGCGCTGACCTTATCGTTTATTATTCTGGTGGCGTCGATCAACATCTTTTTCTCGCTGTCGATGCTGGTCATCGAAAAAAAGCAGGACATTGGCATTATGTTCGCCATGGGAGCTACGTCGGGTATGATACGGCGAATCTTCCTGACCGAAGGGGCCATCATTGCGCTGACCGGAGCCATTACGGGGCTGGTGCTGGGCATCGTAATCTGTCTGTTGCAGCAGCAATACGGGTTTGTCAGTATGGGAACGCCCAGTTCCATTGTGGATGCGTACCCGGTCCGGCTCGATCTGATCGATGTTGTGCTGACGGGGGGGCTAGTTGTCCTGATGACTATTCTGACCTCCTGGTTCCCGGCGCAGCGCGCAGCCCGGTATATGGCCTAAGAATTTCTTTATTTGTTAATGTGCTCACGAACAGCATGTATCGATTCTTTGCGTTGCTTTACCGCTCTTTCCCTAACTGACGTAACCGATTTGACCGATGCAACCAATTGAATTAGTGGTTTTCGACATGGCCGGTACAACCGTTACCGACCACCACGAAGTAGAGCGGTGCTTTGCGCTGGCAGCCGCTGAAACGGGTTTGTTCGTTACCGACGAACGAATTCTGGCCATGCAGGGGCTGGCCAAACGGTACGTCTTCGAAACGCTCTGGAAAGAACAGCTGGGCGATGTGCATCCCGAC
The DNA here is from genome assembly GCF_005870035.1 of Spirosoma lacussanchae. Taxonomy (GTDB): domain Bacteria; phylum Bacteroidota; class Bacteroidia; order Cytophagales; family Spirosomataceae; genus Spirosoma; species Spirosoma lacussanchae. Next base: position 1,718,988 of record NZ_SWJG01000001.1, read on the forward strand.
GTGAATCACCAGGTCGATGTGTCGTACGCAGCTTTCCGGGGTATTCTGGAGAACCACTACGCCACCAACGGCGCCACGCCCACCGAAGGCTGTCTCGATACCTTCGCCTATCTGCACGAGCGTGGGATCGCCATTGCCCTGACAACAGGCTTCTACCGCACCGTAACCGACATCATCCTGGAAAAGCTGGGCTGGCTCGACGGCCTCAATCAGGATCGCGTCGGTAGCCCCAACAGCCTGATCCAGTTGTCCATTGCCAGCGACGAGGTAGAGCGGGGGCGTCCCTACCCGTACATGATCGAGCGGGCTATGGCTATGCTGGGCGTAACGAACCCCAAGGCTGTTATCAACATTGGCGATACCCCGTCCGATCTGCTGTCTGGCCGGGCCGCCGGGGTAGGCCTCAACCTCGGTATCACCAACGGAACCCACACGCAGGAGCAGCTGGAGTCCTATCCGCACGACCTCCTGCTGGCCTCGCTGGTCGATCTGCCCCAGCTGGTAGACAACCGCTACTTTGTTGTCAGCTAACCCGTTGGTCCGAACCCTATCGGGCGGGCCACTCCTCTGAACCGTTTATCCATGTACGATCTTATCATTGTCGGTGCCGGTGCACTGGGAACGTTTCATGCCTATCATGCCGCCAAAGCCGGGCTGCGGGTGCTGTTACTTGAGAAAGACCGCTACCCGATGGGCGCCACCGTTCGCAACTTTGGCCAGGCGGTACCGTCGGGACTGGCGGGCCGCTGGTTCGAGTATGGCCGTCGGAGCCTGGAGATCTACCGCGACATTCAGGCACAAACCGAGCTGACGGTGCGGGCCAATGGCTCCGTCTACGTGGCTTCGGACGCCGATGAATGGACGCTGGTCAACGAGCTGCACGACCGGTATCAACAACTTGGCTATACCAGCGAGCTGCTCAGCCGGGCGCAGTGTCTGGCCAGATACCCGGCTTTGCAGGCCGACTACGTACGGGGTGGGCTATACTTCCCGCAGGAGCTGAGTCTGGAACCGGAACAGATGATTCACCGACTCATTGCCTTTATCCAGCAGAAGTACGGGGTGACGTACCAGTCGGGGGCGGCCGTGATTGATTGCCAGTCCAACTACAACGGGGCTATCATTACCCTCAGCAACCGGGAGCGGTACCAGGCCAGCCGGGTGCTGATCTGTTCCGGACACGAGGTTCGGCTGCTGTTTCCGGAGGTGCTGGCCGAGGCTGGTCTGGTGGTCAGTAAGCTGCAGATGCTGCTGGCCGAGCCGGTGGCGGGCCTGTCGCTGCCGGGCAATATCCTGACGGGGCTGACCATTCGGCGGTACGAGTCGTTTCAGCAGTGTCCGTCCTATGCGTCTATCGCTACGCCCCCCCAGCTGGCCACGCTGAAAGAATGGGGTATCCACATCCTGTTCAAGCAGGCCGTCGACGGGTCGATTATCATCGGCGACTCGCACGAATACGCCGACGCGACACGGGCCGAAGATCTGGGCTATCATACGCAGGACTTCATCAACGAACTCATGCTGGCCGAAGCCCGGCGGATTGTCCGCTTTCCAATAACGGTTCGAAAAACCTGGGCCGGCTTCTACAGCCAGACCCCCGACGAGATCTTCGATTACCCGGTCGATGAGAATATTCGGATTATTACCGGCATTGGCGGCAAAGGAATGAGCTCGGGTGCTGGCTTCGCCGAACAAACCGTTCGGCACTGGCTGAACGTCAGTGTGTAACCGGCCTCTGGGGTAAACAGGCTAAGCCTATGGAGCTGTTATTTTATTGTGATCATCTGCTTTTTCTGTTCATAAAGGATTGATAATCAAGAAATATTAGCGTAACAGTGCTGACATACATTTGCGGCTGGTACTTACTCGATACTAACCTGCACATGTATGAAATCAACCTGTTTACCTTCTTTAACGCCCCCGTTCCCCGGTTTGCGCCGACTATGGATGGCGTTCTTTTTTTGTCTGCTGTCGGGGCTGGCGGCTACCGCACAATCCATTACCGGGCGGGTTAGCTCGGCCGATGACAACCAGCCAATGCCGGGGGTATCGATTGTCATAAAAGGCACCACTACGGGCACCACCACCGGAGCCGACGGGCGGTACACCCTCACAGTGCCGGGTCCTAACCGTACGCTGACGTTTTCGTTTATCGGCTACGAGTCGCAGGAGGTGGCGGTCGGTAATCGGTCAACGGTCGATGTGTCGCTGAAGGGCGATGCCCAGACGCTTGGCGAAGTGGTGGTAACGGCTCTTGGTATCCAGCGCGAAAAGAAAGCCCTGGGCTATGCCACTCAGGAAATTCAGGGCAGCGCGCTGACCATAGCCCGCGAAACCAACGTGACCAACCAGCTGGCCGGTAAAGTGGCCGGGGTTACGGTAGTGGGTAGTCCGTCGGGCATTGGCGGCTCAGCGCGGGTTACGATCCGGGGCGAGCGCTCGGTTGATCTCAACAAAAACCAGCCGCTGTACGTCATTGATGGGGTGCCCATCTCGAACGGGCTCACCAGTGGGTCGGGCCGTAACAACCTCGAAGTAGACTTCGGCAACGGCGCCAGCTTCGTCAACCCCGACGATGTCGAGTCGATCAACGTGCTGAAGGGAGCGGCTGCGTCGGCGCTCTATGGCGCGCGGGCGGCCAACGGGGTAATCGTGATCAAGACCAAATCGGGGCGCGGCAGCAAAGGCATCGGCGTTGAGATCAACACGAACCAAACCTTCGAAACACCTCTCGTGCTGCCCAAATACCAAAATGTATACGGACAGGGGAACGCCAACGGGGGCGACTTCGCCTTCGTGAACGGGGGCGGAGCCGGCCTGACCGACGGAACCGACGAAGCCTGGGGGCCTGCTTTCTCGCTTAATAAAAGCTACCCTCAGTATAACTCACCCCGCACGCTCAACGGCCAGCCCATTCCGTTCCGGGGGGGCGACCTGAACGCACCGGCGGGCAGCGTCATTACACCCACGGCCTGGGTACCCGAAACCGATAACCTGAAGAAGTTTCTGCAGACGGGCCATACCAATACGACCAACGTAGCCGTAACAGGCAGCAATGAATTCGGAAATTTCCGGCTGGCGCATACGCTCCTGAACCAAACCGGTATCGTTCCGAATACCGACCTGAAACGCTACACGACCTCGTTGAGCGGGGGCTACAACTTCACCCCCAAGTTTTCGGCCAATGCGTTTGTTAGCTACATCAAGGGCGAAAGCGGCAACCGGCCCTCAATCAGCTACGGTACCGAAAGTATCATGTACCTCTTCAACTGCTGGCTGCCGCCCTCGGTGCAGCTCGAGCCGATGAAAGATCTCTGGATGCGCGGTCTCGAAGGAACCCGCCAGTTCAGCTGGAACTACAATTACCACGACAACCCCTACCTGACGGTTTACGAAAATACGAATGGACAACTGTATGATCGTGTGATCGGGAATGCCTCGCTGAAATACGATCTGACCCCCTGGCTGAGTGTTCAGGGCCGTACGGCCATCGACTACAGCAGCGAAAAACGCGAGTACCGGCGGGCGTTCAGCACCCAGCGGTTCCCGTTTGGGCAGTACCGCGATTCGCGCATCATTACCGAAGAACGCAACACCGACTTTCTGTTTACGGCCAACAAAGAGTTTAATGAAAACTGGACCCTGTCGGGTACGTTTGGCGGCAACCAGCTGCGACAGAAATCGGATTTCTTGGAGAGCAATGCCGGTCAGCTGAACATTCCTGGTATCTACAACCTGACCAACTCGCGGGTGCCGCTGCAGGTAGCGCAGAGCCTGGTTGGCAAGCGGGTAAATTCGCTCTACGGGTCGGCCCAGCTGGCATTCCGGAATTATATCTTCCTGGAGATGACGGCCCGCAACGACTGGTCGAGCGCGCTGACGCTGCCCGAGTATGCCCGGGCGCTGGGTACCCAGGATAATTCCTATTTTTATCCATCCGTTGCGCTCAGCGCCGTGTTGAGCGAGATGCTTACCCTGCCGCAGTCCATCTCCTTCCTGAAGGCCCGCGTTAACTACGCTTCGGTAGGTAACGATACGGACCCATTCACGTTCACCCAGGCGTATAACCCCAGCGATCCCTTCGGCAACAGCCAGGTCTACGGCGAAACCGACCGCCTGGCCAACTTCAACCTCAAGCCCGAAATCAGCAACTCGTTCGAAGGCGGTGTGGAGCTAAAGCTGTTCAAACGCCGGGTGGGACTGGATGTGTCGTATTACCTGACCAATACCCGTAACCAGATTCTGAACATCCCGCTATCGATCACCAGTGGGTACAATAGCCGGGCTATCAACGCCGGATTGATCCGCAACAGTGGGGTAGAGGTGGCGCTGAACCTGGTGCCGGTCGAACTGCCCAACAGCCTCCGCTGGGGTGTCGATTTTAACTTTTCGGCCAACCGCAGCAAGGTTATCTCGCTCTCTGACAACATCCAGAATTTCGTGATGGCCAGCCGCCGGGTCAGCATCGAAGCCCGCGTGGGTGAGCGGATGGGCGATATGTACGGCATTGGGTTTGCCCGGGTGCAGAACAGCGATCCGACAAAGCCATACTACGATGCGTCGGGCCAGTATGTAGGTCAGATGGTCTTCCGCGATGGACGCCCGGTGGCTACGACCGAGCGTATCAAGCTGGGTAACTACAACCCCGATTTTCTGCTGGGTATTAACAACAGCCTGAGCTACAAGAATGTACGGCTGAGCTTCCTGTTCGACATCCGGCAGGGCGGCAAACTGTATTCCGAAACCCAGACCGTGGGTCGCGAGGGAGGTATCATCATCGAAACCCTGGAGGGCCGTGCCGATGGGTACGACCTGAGTAAGCCCGGCAACGGCGTCATCGGGCAGGGCGCTAAAGTCGTTACCAATGCCGATGGCTCAACCACCTTTGCGCCGAACGACGTGAAGCTGAACTCACGGCAGTGGCACACGGCCTGGACCGGCGGGCGTAACATTGCCGAAGGGGTTATGTACGATGCTTCTTTTGCGAAACTCCGCGAAGTACAGCTGGGCTTCAGTATTCCAGATCGGATCTGGGGTCGGGTACCGCTGCGGGGGGTAACCTTCACGCTGGTTGGTCGTAACCTGGCCGTATGGTCTAAAGTGCCGCATGTCGATCCGGAAACTATGTCGTATTCGGGCGGCACGGCCCTGCCCGGTATCGAATACATGGCTATTCCGTCGAGCCGCAGTTTCGGGTTCAACCTGGGTCTGAAACTCTAAGCGTTCCTGTCCATTCAATCATCATAGTCATTGGCGGTCTGCTGATCGTTAATGACTACCATCGATAGTCAAAAGCTATGAAAGTGCTTAAAACAATTGTTTGTGGCCTGGCTCTGTTGATCGCTACTGCCTGCGACAACGAGTTTGAGGAAGTCAACACCAACCCGAACGTCCCGACGCAGGTATCGCCGGATCTGCTGCTGGCGGGTGTACTGCGGAATACGATTAACGACCAGGTCGGTGAGGCCTGGGGCATTGGCAATATCGTTGTGCAGCATACGGCCAAGATTCAGTTCGTGAACGAGGATCGCTACCTCTGGGGTGAGCGTAACGGCGTCTGGAACAGTGTATACGGCAATATGCGCAATGTCCAGAATATCATCGATCTGGCTACCGCGGCTGGTCAGAACAATTACCTCGGCGTGGCGCTGATCTGGAAGTCGTGGCTGTTTTCGCTGGCAACCGATGCCTACGGTGATATCCCGTATACGGAAGCGACCCAGGCCAAGTTGGGCGGTGTTTACGCGCCAAAGTACGACACGCAGGAAGCCGTATACACCGGTATTCTGGCTGATCTGGCCAAAGCGAACGACCTCCTCGGTACCAGTAACGAAGTGCTGGCGGGTGACATCCTGTTTGGCGGTGGTGCCGGATCACTTCCCCGCTGGAAAAAACTGGCGAATTCACTTCGGCTGCGGGCGCTGATGCGAATTTCCGGCAAGCGCAACGTCTCGGCCGACCTGCAGGCTATCGTTGCCGACCGTACTAAGTTCCCGATTATGGAATCGAACGCCGACAACGCAGCCCTGACCTATCAGGCTACCGCTCCGAACCAGTGGCCGCTCTACGGCTCGCGGGTAGGTTCGTTTGATGAATTCCGGGCCAGCAAATCGCTGGTCGACCGACTGCTGGCTATCAACGATCCGCGGCTGCCGGTCTTTGCCCGGCCGGTCGAGCGGCCCTCGTCGGCGGGTAAGGTCGAATACGTAGGTGTACCCAATGGGCTGGGCGATACGCCAGCGCTGAACTACAACGGTGGTCCGCAGGGTGTTTCGCGGGTGGGTCTGCCGTTTGCCTGCCTCGTCTGCAGCTCGCCCGCGCCGGTGCCTAACGTGGCGCGTGGTCTGGTGATGACGTATGCCGAGGTGCAGTTCCTGCTGGCCGAAGCCCGGGAAAAAAATCTGATCTCGACGGGTAGTGCCGAAACATATTACCTGAATGGTATTCGCGCCAATATGGACTACTACAAGGCGATTGTACCGGCCGAGTATGGCATCAACGTAACCCCCGCAGCCGATTATTTCACCCAGGCGGGGGTGGCCTATACGGGGACTACCCAGCAGAAGCTGGAAAAAATCGGGACCCAGAAGTGGGTCGCGCTGCTGTTCAACGGGCTCGAAGGCTGGTTCGACTGGCGCCGGACGGGCATACCTACCGTTACCCCGGGGCCCGATAACCTCAACGGAAACCGGGTGCCGGTGCGCTACCCGTACCCGCAGTCGGAGCAGTCGCTGAATGGTAAGAACCGGGCCGAAGCGGTAACCCGTCAGGGAACCGACGATCTCAACACGGCCGTCTGGTGGGATAAGTAGGCCGACGTTCCCTACTTTGCGGAAAGTACAGCTTCGGACTGTTGCAATCGCCCGCGAAACTGGCTAAACTGCATCGGTATTGGGTTCATACTCAGTGCCGATGTAGTCATTTGTTCGATCCCTTTTTTTATGAATCGTCGTTCACTTCTCAAAACCGCCGGCCTGCTTCCTCTGGTAGCGCCAGATCTGTCCCTTGTTACCAGCGCTGTTCGCAAACGATCCGTTCGGTTCGCGTACCTGGGCGATACGCACATTACCGTCGACAGGAAGCCGATGGAGTCCGTTGCCCGCTGCCTACACCACGCGCAGGACCAGGCCGATAAGCCCGCTTTTTTTCTCCACGGGGGCGATACGATCATGGATGCGCTGGGTCAGGACCGCAGCCAGGTGCAAAAGCAGTGGGACGCCTGGCATACCGTCGTGAAGGGCAACAGCTCGCTGCCGATCGAATACTGCATCGGCAATCACGACGTCTGGGGCTACGAGGGAGCCAAAGCAGACCCCCTCTACGGGAAAAAATGGGCTGTTGAGCAGATGGGTATCAGCAACCGCTACCGCTCGTTCGACAAAAACGGCTGGCACTTTATTATCCTCGACAGCGTACAAACCACCCCCGAGGGCAAGTGGTATACAGCCCATGTCGACGCTGAACAGATGGACTGGCTCAAAAACGATCTGGCCCGCACCGATCCGAAAACCCCGGTGCTGCTGTTATCGCACATCCCGATTGTATCGGCAACGGTCTTTTACGACAAAGCCAACGTCAAAAACGGCAACTGGCAGATACCCGGTAGCTGGGATCATACCGACGCGGTTGATCTGATTGCGCTGTTTTACCAGCACCCTAACGTAAAAGCCTGCCTGAGCGGACACATGCACCTGCTCGACCGGGTCGAGTACAACAACGTAACCTACTTCTGCAACGGGGCCGTCAGCGGCAACTGGTGGACCAGCGACACCTACCACCAGACCAAAGCCGGCTACGCCCTGTTCGACCTCTACGACGACGGCACCATAGAACGAACCTATCTGACATACAATACTAAATAGTGGTGAGTGATGAGTGATGAGCGATGAATGATAAACGATGCGCCAGCGCCCGTCCCCGTGTTCCGTGTGGTCGTCGCTCCAATCCTCCGTCCCCGTGGTACGTGACCTTACAGACCACTCGTGGCTGAGAAAATGTACTAGGGGACAGAAATACACTCATCATTCATCGCTTATAACTCATAACTCATCACTTATAACTCATCATTCACTTATGACTACAATACTCGATTTGTTTGCCCAGGGTGGGCAGGATGCGTATTACGGAGAGCCGGTTACGCAGCTGGAACACGCGTTGCAGACGGCGCTGCTGGCCGAACAGGCTGGTGCCGATCAAGAAACGGTGCAGGCGGCCCTCCTGCACGATATTGGCCATTTGCTGCCTGCCGACGCGGCCGAAGGCTACATGGATGGCTACGGCACGGTTGACCACGAGCGGCTGGGGGCCGATTTCCTGCGGCAGCGCGGCTACTCGGAGAAGGTGGCCCAGTTGATCGAGAATCACGTCAACGCCAAGCGTTACCTGGTAACGCGGCATCCTGAGTACTTCGCTCAACTGTCGGACGCGAGTTTGCGGACGCTTGAGTTTCAGGGAGGACCGATGACCACCGACGAAGCCGCCCGCTTCGAACAGCATCCCTATTTTGCCGAAATCCTGCAACTACGCCGGTGGGACGAGCAGGCAAAAATTCCGGGCTTACCCACGCCCGATGTTGCCTATTACCTGGCTTTGTCGGCCTAGTGGCCGGTCTGTAATCCGTTTTCGTCTGTCTAACCGCCTTACTTCATGAAGTTATATCTACTGACCGGCCTGGTGCTGCTCTCCGGGTCGGCCTTTGGCCAGAAAACCTATACGACTTTACAGGTACCGGGCCGGGCTGACTACTGCCGGATCGATACCGGCAGCAACCGGATGGCGGGCCGGGCCGTATTGCCGAGTGGCCGGTACGTAACCCCGGCGGGGCAGACGATCCGGATTACGAATGATCCGTTCGGGCTGACGCTCTCGCCCGACGGCACCAAAGCCCTGACGCTGCACGACGGCGTACTGACAGTTATCAACACGGCAACCCTGGCCGCCGTCCGGGTGCCCGACTACGCCGGTACGATTCCGTCGCCGGTACAGGGAGCTACCTTCCTCGGCGTAGCGTTGGCACCGGATCATAAAACGGCTTACCTGAGTAACGGAGATAAAGGCCGCGTCATCATTTTCGATACCGAAGCCCTCCGAACGACCGATAGCATCGACCTCAACGGCAATGGCTATACCGATAGCTTTACGTCGGACCTGCTGCTCAACGGTCGTGAGCTGCTGGCACTTGACCGGGCCAACTTCCGGTTGGTGCGCATCGACCTGGCTACGAAACGAATTACAGCCTCGATCCCAACGGGGCGACAACCGTTCGGGCTGGCGCTGACCCCCGACCGGAAGCAGGCATTCGTGGCCAACGTGGGGCTGTATGCGTACCCGCTGGTGCCGGGCGTAACCCCCACCAATAAAGACACCATGATGCTCCAGTTTCCGGCTTATGGGGCGCACACCAAAGAATCGAGGGAGGGGGTTGAGCGCGACGGTCGGCGTATACCGGGTCTGGGCAGTCCGCTGGCCGACGAGGCTATGAGCGTCTGGCTGGTCGATCTGGCCACCAACCGGGTAACGGCCAAACTCAAAACCGGCTTGCAGATCGGGGAACGAACCGGCGCCCGGATGATTGAAGAAGCAGAAATAGTCGGTGGGTCGTCGCCTAACTCGGTGGTGGTGGGAAGCCGCTACGCCTACGTCTCCAACGCTACCAACGACAACATCTCGATCATTGACCACCGCTCGCGTAAGCTGGCCGGTACGATTTCGCTCCGGGTCGACCCGAAACTGGATCGATACCGGGGGCTGATGCCGTTTGGTCTGACGATGACCAAGGATGAAAGAACATTGTACGTGGCCCTGCTGGCGTTCAATGCCGTGGCCGTTGTTGATCTGCCCACCCGGACGGTACGGGGGCTGATTCCGACCGGCTGGGGACCCACGCGGGTCGCGCTGTCGCCCGACGAAAAAACGCTTTATATTACGTCGGCGCGCGGCTACGGGGCCGGCCCCAATGGGGGCGTAGGCTTCACCAAGCCACTGCAGGGGACCTACATCGGCGATATTCAGCTGGGCACGTTCCAGGCTGTAGACCTGCGGGCCGACCTGCCCGCCCTGACCCGGCAGGTACTGGCCAATACCTACCAGACCGTGGCCGTAGCCGATCCGGGCCGGAATCCGCTGCCCGTGCTGCCCAGAACGCGGCCCTCACCGATCAAACACATCGTCTATATTACCAAAGAAAATCGAACGTACGATGAGGTACTGGGCCAGCTCCGGACCGGAAAAGGCGATTCAACCCTGGCTCGTTTCGGTACGGGCGTAACCGTACGGTCACGTATAACCACCACGCGGGGCAATAGCGGTCGTACCACCGATCAGCCGGGCGACTCCGTTCGTATCACGAGTGCCGACATTATGCCGAACCACACCCGGCTGGCCAGCCAGTTTGGGTTCTCCGATAACTTCTACTGCGATTCTGACGCCAGCATTCACGGACACCACTGGATGATGGGCACTATTCCGAACGAGTGGGTAGAGGCCAACGCAGCCTCGGCGGGCCGGTTCGATCCGTTCTCGAAAGCGCCCGGCCGGCGGTTTCCGAAGTCGTCGGGGGCCATCGATCCCGAAGACTATAACGAGATTGGCGGGCTGTGGGAAGCGCTGGAACGCAGTAAAGTCTCGTTTTATAACTTTGGTCAGGTCAACGAATACGCCGGCAATTACGAAGAACAGTTCGATACCCTCTTCGGCGCGGCTCATCCGGTGGTGTTTCCGATGCCCGCGGCCGCTTTTCGACATACCTCCCGAAATTTTGCAGGCTATAACACCAACATCCCCGACCAGTTTCGGATGGATCAGTTCGAGCGGGAGTTTACGACGAAGTGGCTCGGTAAAAAACGGGCACCCCTGCCGCAGCTGCTTACGGTCATGCTGCCCAATGACCACGGATCCGGGCCCCGTCCGGACGAAGGCTATCCGTATCTACACTCGTACATGGCCGATAACGACCTGGCGCTGGGTCGAATGCTCCACTTCCTCTCGCGGACACCCTACTGGAAAAACATGCTGGTGATCGTGACCGAAGACGACCCGCAGGGAGGTGTTGATCATATAGATGCCCACCGCTCGCTGCTGATGCTGGCCGGTCCGTACGTAAAACGCGGCTATGTGTCACATACCCACGCCAACTTCGGGTCGATCCTCAAGATGATATACAACCTGCTGAACGTGCCCTACGTCAATCAGTACGACGCTACGGCCTCGCTGCTCCAGGATTTTTTTACCGACAAGCCCGACCTGCGCCCGTATACGGTTGTGCTGCCCGACGCCCGCATCTTCGACCCGCAGGAGGCCATGAAGCCCTACAAAAAAAACTTCGACTGGCGTAAAATCCAGAGCGGGCCGGAGATGGACGACCGCGCCGACCAACGCGCCGAACATTACCGTCAGCAAACCGAGGGCCGCTAAACAGGGCATTGGTAACAACCGAGCCTCAACAGGTCTAAAATGGCTCAAAAATCAACGTTAACTAAAAAGTAGGCACATTTTTCTCCGGCTGGCTTCAGTGGTCAGTATCTTATGTGCTGATCAACCTGAAACATCATGCTTAAACTTTCTACGCTGCTTTTTAGTCTCCTGCTGCTTCAGCAGGCCGTTGGCCAGACCCTGAGCGGAATGGTACGGGATGACCGAACCAGTCTGCCGCTTCAGGGGGTAACCGTGCAGCTCATCCCGACCACCCGGGGCACCACTACCGATAGCCGGGGCTATTTCAATTTTTATAATGTGCCCAAAGGCCAGTATACCCTGCGGGTAAGCTCGGTTGGCTACCGCATGACCGACTCGACGGTGACTATAAACAGCCGGGCCGATCTGAAAGTACTGGTCTACGCAACCCCCAGTGTTATCCAGTTGAATCAGCAGCTTGTCTCTACCCCCCAGCGGAGCGAATCCATCGACTTTGAGCGTCCAGAGGTTACAACCCTCATCACCCCCCGCGACCTGCGGCAGCGCTCGCCCCGAACTGTACCCGAAGCCCTGGTTGGCGCAACCGGCGTATTTCTGCAAAAAACCAACCACGGGGGCGGCTCTCCGTTTGTTCGTGGGCTGACCGGCCAGCAAACGCTGCTGCTGATTGACGGCATCCGGCTCAACAACGCTACTTTCCGCTCCGGGCCCAACCAGTATCTGAATACCATCGATCCCCAGAGCGTGGGGCAGATCGAAATTCTGAGGAGCAGCGGGTCGGTTGCCTACGGCTCCGATGCCATCGGCGGGGTCGTAAACGTGCTGACCAAAACTCCGCAGTTTGCCGACCGACCGGCCGTGACGGGCAGTTTCTTCGGAAAGGCCATGACGCAGGATATGGAATACAGCGGCCGGGCCGAACTGGGGGTCTCGACCCCGTCGGTAGCCATCAGGGGCGGGTTGGCGTACCGGAAGTTTGGCGATCTGGTAGCGGGCCGCGGCCTCGGGCGGGAGTCACCCACGGGTTATAACCAGCTGTCGGGCGATGTAAAAGGGCGGTTCAAGCTGTCGAACCGGCTCATCGCCACGGCGGCCTACCAGAATCTGCAACAGGATAGCGTACCGGTCTACCATCGGGTCCGGCTCGAAAATTACCGGTATTACCAGTTCAATCCCCAGCGCAGGCAGCTGGCCTACGCCCGGCTCGAAGGTTTTTACGACTATCCGTTACTGCAATCGGTGCAGCTGACAGGGTCGTGGCAGCGGCAGATCGAAGGGCGTCAGAGCCAGCGCAACAACAACCCCACGGCGGTCTACGAGCGGGACCAGACCACCACCACCGGATTGAGCCTGCTGGCCAACGCCCAGCCGCTGCGCTACTGGCGGATGCAGAACGGCATTGAGTGGTACTACGACCGGGTCGGCAGCACCCGGCAGGATGTGAATACCCAAACCGGCGCGGGCTCGCTGAAACGGGGCCTGTATCCGGATCGGGCAACGATGAGCAGCCTGGCCATCTTTTCGAACCACACGATAACCGCCGACCGGCTGACCCTGACAGCGGGCGGGCGGTATAACGCATTCCAGATCACCACCCCGGAGGCTACGCTCGGCGAAGCGACCATCAGGCCGTCGGCGCTGGTCGGTTCGGCCGGAGCCTCATATGCTATTGTGCCGGCGGTTCGTCTGGTGGCTTCGGTGGGGTCGGCTTTCCGGGCGCCCAATGTCGATGATCTGGGTACGCTCGGTATCGTCGATTTCCGGTACGAAGTGCCCAACGCCAGCCTTCGACCCGAGCGGTCGCTGACCACCGAGGCCGGCATAAAAGTACGGACCGGCCAGCTGGCGGCTACCCTGCTGGCGTATAACAACCGGCTGACCGACTTCATCGGCCGCGTCCGGTCGGGTCGGGATTCTATCCAGGGCTATCCGGTATATCTGAAACAGAACAGCTCGGAGTCAGTCATCCGCGGGCTCGAAGCGGAGGTCGAATACGAGTTCGGGTCGGGCCTGCTGGCGTATGGCGGACTCACCTATACCTACGGCGAAAACAGGACGGCCAACGAGCCGTTCCGTCGGATTCCGCCCCTCAACGGCCGCGTCGGACTGACATACCAGCGGGCGGGCTGGTGGGCGCGGGCCGAGTACCTCTACGCGCAGGCGCAAACCCGGCTGGCCCAGGGCGACAAAGATGATAACCGCATCGGCAAAAACGGCACCCCCGGCTGGCAGGTACTGAACCTCAACGGCGGCTACCGCTGGAAATTACTGACCGTCAGCGCCGAACTGCAGAATCTGACCAACGAAGCCTACCGAACCCACGGGTCAGGGGTCGATGGCGTTGGGCGCAGCGCGTGGCTGTCGGTGTTGGTTAGTTGGTAGAAATGTCATTTATTGTCAGTCAACCGACGATTCATGACTCCCAGATTCCTTCGCCACCCGACCGCGTTCATGCTCTTCGGAGCCACGGCTGCTTTCTGCACCTACGCCTGCATGTATGCCTTTCGCAAAGGCATTACGGCGGTAACCTTCGAAGGAATGGCCTTTGCGGGGATCAACTATAAGATCTGGCTCGTTACGGCGCAGGTGCTGGGTTATGCCGCTTCTAAAGGCCTAGGTATCAAGTTTGTATCGGAGATGTCGCCGGGCCGCCGGGCCGGTAATATGCTGTTGTTGGTCGGGATGGCTCTGCTGGCCCTGCTCGGATTTGCTCTCGTTCCGGCTCCCTGGAATATCGTATTTCTGTTCCTGAACGGCCTCCCGCTGGGTATGGTCTACGGAATTACCCTCGGGTTTCTGGAAGGCCGCCGACAGACCGATGCGCTGGTTGCCGGGCTTACCGCTTCGTTCATTTTCGCGTCGGGCTTCGTAAAAACGGTGGCGCTGTCGATCCGGGCCAGCTGGGGCGTAACGGAGTTCTGGCTGCCTTTCGTTACGGGTAGTCTGTTCGTACTGCCGATGCTCGTATCGGTCTACGCGCTGACGCTGCTGCCCCCGCCTACGCCCGAAGATCGCGCGCTGCGTACCGAGCGAAAACCGATGAATCAGCCCGAACGGCAGGCCTTCGTGCGCGAGTTTGGGCCGGGCCTGGCTCTGCTCATCGCCAGCTACGTGCTGCTGACCGCCTTCCGCGACTTTCGCGACAACTTCGGCCCTGAAATTATGAAAGACGCGGGCGTGGAGAACCCGGCGGTTTTTGCCCGCACAGAAACGCTGGTAGCGCTGGGAATCCTGGTCGTCATGGCTCTGCTGCAGCGCGTAACGGATAATTTTCGGGCCTTTGCCCTGCTGAACGGCATCATGCTGGCGGGCGGGGTGCTGGTGGGCGTCAGCACCTGGCTCTACACGACGGGTACCCTCGACCCCGGCACCTGGTTTCTGCTGACGGGTCTGGGTCTGTACATGGGCTATGTACCCTGCAACGGCCTGTATTTCGAGCGGTTGGTGGCGGCTTTCCGGTACGTTAGCACGGTCGGTTTCATCGTCACCCTGGCCGACTGGTACGGGTATCTGGGCAGCGTTGGGGTGTTGCTGTACAAAAATTTCGGGCAGGGTGGCATCAGCTATCGGGAGTTCTTCGTATCTGGTGCGTACATCCTGGCGGTCGTTTATGGTATACTGGTCGTCGCGTCGTTTGCGTACTTTAGCCGCAAGTTTCGGGACCGTCCCGAGCCGATGGTTGCCTGACCGGCCGCTGCGCCGGGCGAGCCGCCACCGATAAACCGATACCTATGAATCCCTGGAGCGACGTTCCTGCCGATGATTATGAACGCCACATGAGCCACGACACCGTTGGTCAGCTGGCCTGTCTGAGTGAGATTACCCAGGAAAAAGTAGAGCAGCGTTATCCGCAGACCATAGCCGTTTATGGCGCCTGCACCGGAAACGGGTTTGTTCACTTCACCGACGCCCGGCGGGTATACGCCGTTGACCTGAACCCGGGGTATCTGGCCATCTGCCACGAGCGCTACGACCCCATCCTGAACGAGCTGGTGCTGATACAGGCTGATATCAACCAGGACCCCGTTCCGATTCCACCCGATTCGGCCGATCTGATCATCTGCCACCTGTTTCTCGAATATGTTGATCTGGAGCGGGCCTTTGCCAGTCTCCGGCAAACCCTTCGGCGGGGTGGGCTGTTGAATGTGGTACTCCAGCGCAGCAACAACAGCGGTTGGGTCAGCAATACGGGGGTAACAACGCTGCAGCCGGTAGCCGCTATCGCTACCGAGGTGGCCGAGGAAAGCCTGCTGGCTCATACCGCCCCGGCCCTGCGTTTCGAAGGTCGTCAGACCTACCGGATGCCCAATGGCAAAAGCCTGGTTTCCTACGATTTTATAAAACAGTAAGAACGAAACGACGCCTGGCTAATACCCCGCAGCATTGGGCAGGCCGGCGAAGTCATCGAAACGTCAATCATGAAACAGGTGCTAATCCTGACCGGCCTGAGCGGCAGCGGTAAGTCTACCTACGCCCGCCAGTTCTGCGCCGACCACCCCAACTGGCTACGGGTCAACCGCGATGATCTCCGGCGTAGTCTGCTGCCGGTTTCGTTGCCCGACTACTGGCAAAACTACCCCGATTCGGAAAAAAACCGAATCGAAACGATTGTCAGCGCCATGCAGGAGACGGCCCTGCTGGAGGGGCTACGGCGTGGCTGGCACGTGCTGGTTGATAATACAAACCTGAAAGTCAGTTACTTTAATGAATTCAGGAAGCTGCTGGCGGAGCACATAGACGAGGTCACGATCCAGTACCGGCTCATCGATACGCCCCTCGACGAGTGTATCCGGCGCGACCGCAACCGGTCCGATTCGGTAGGGGAGGCCGTGATCCGGAAGCAGGCCGAGCAGTTGGCGACCCTGAAAAAGACATTCCGATTTACGTCCGAAACCCTAACCCGCCGGCCCGCCTTTCAACGCGGGCAGGAGAGCCATCTGCCCGGCTGCATACTGGTCGACATCGATGGTACCGTAGCCGACAAAGGGGATCGCTCACCGTACGACTGGCACCGGGTCGGCCTCGACACGCCCAAATGGCCGATCATTAATCTGGTCAGGGCCATGCGGGTGTCGGGCTATGCCATCGTGTTTTTCTCCGGTCGCGACGCTGTTTGCCGGGCCGAAACCGTAGACTGGCTCAATCGGCATTTCGGCTGGACCACGGCTGACTATCAGCTGTTCATGCGTCCCCAGCGCGACAACCGGAAAGATGCCGTCGTCAAGCAGGAACTGTTCGATCGGCATATTCAGGGGCGGTACCGGGTGGAGTTTGTGGTCGATGACCGCCAGCAGGTTGTCGACATGTGGCGCCGAACGGTGGGGCTTACCTGCCTGCAGGTCGATTATGGCGATTTCTGACCTAAACCCATTTGCCGTCCTTTTTTGTTATTCTTACAGCAACTTTGTCTTGAGAGCGCCCCGCTGCGTTGGGTCAGCCGGATCGACAAGCACTCCCTGTATTCATGAAACTTCTGAAAGTAGCCGCCGGTGTACTGAACCAGACCCCCCTAGCGTGGGAACACAACAAGCAAAACATTATCAACGCCATTGAGGAAGCGCAGCGGCAGCACGTCAGCCTGCTGTGCCTGCCCGAGCTGGCCATTACCGGCTACGGCTGCGAGGATGCCTTTTTTGCGCAGAATACCATCGACCAGGCCATTGCCTCACTGCTGGATATCGTTGAGCATACTAATGACATTGCCGTAGCGCTCGGCATGCCGCTACGGCATAACAACCGGATTTACGATGTAGTATGTCTGGTGGCCAACAAGCGGATTCTGGGCTTTGCGGCCAAGCAGTACATGGCCAACAACGGGCTCCATTACGAAGCCCGCTGGTTTCAACCCTGGCAGATGGGCCTGCGCGACGAAACCCGGATTGGCGATTTTACCTATCCGTTCGGGGATCTGGTCTTCGACCTGTCGGGCGTCCGTATCGCGTTCGAGATCTGCGAAGATGCCTGGATCGCCAACCGGCCCGGCCGTACGCTGTACGAACGGGGGGTCGATATTCTGATGAACCCGTCGGCCAGCCACTTTGGCTTCTTCAAATCGCAAACCCGCGAACGCTTCGTAATCGATGCCAGCCGGGCGTTTGGGGTCAGCTACATTTATACTAACATGCTCGGAAACGAAGCCGGGCGGGTTATCTACGACGGCGACGCCATGGTAGCCTCCAACGGCGAGCTGCTGGTGTCGGGCGCGCGGCTGAGCTACCACGACTTCGTCATCGTACCGGCCGTGATCGACATCGATGCTACCCGGCTCAACCAGGTGCAGAGCCGTGGTAACCTGGCCCTGGCCATGACCAACCTGCGCGTTGCTGACCGGTTCGACTGGCCCGAGGTGGCACCCGTCAGACAAAAAGCCGAACTGGAGGCCTGGGAACGGGGCGGATACCTCAAAGAAGAAGAGTTTGCCCGGGCCGTGGCGCTGGGCCTGTTCGACTACCTGCGCAAGAGCCGGTCGCAGGGGTATGTGCTGTCGCTAAGTGGCGGAGCCGACTCGTCGGCCATTGCGGCTACTGTTTTTCTGATGATCCGGATGGCTGTCCAGGACATCGGTATCGAGGGCGTTAAGAAGAAACTTGACTACATCCGCGCCCTTCAGGACTGCGAAACGCCCGAAGCCATGGTCGGTAAACTGCTGACCGTAATGTACCAGGGCACCGAAAACTCATCCGACGATACGTTCAACTCGGCCAAAGAGCTGGCCGACGATATTGGGGCTACCTTCCTTTCGATCAACATCAACGGGCTGGTAGAAACCTACCGGGGGCTGATCGAAGCACAACTGGGCCGCACGCTGTCGTGGGATACCGATGATCTGGCGCTGCAGAATATTCAGGCCCGGGTGCGGGCGCCGGGTATCTGGATGATTGCCAACATTAACAACGCCCTGCTGCTCAGCACGTCGAACCGCTCCGAAGCGGCTGTCGGCTACGCTACCATGGACGGCGATACGGCGGGCAGTATTTCGCCCATTACCGGAATCGATAAGCATTTTCTGCGGAGCTGGCTGGTATGGCTCGAAACCGTTGGGCTGAACATCAAAAATGCCACGGAACCCACCGACCGGACCAGCCTGGCCATTGGCCCCGTTACGCCCGATGAGCTGATCAAGGTAAAAGGACTGCGCGCTGTTAACAACCTGCAGCCCACCGCCGAGTTGCGACCGCTCGACAAGAAGCAGACCGACGAGGATGACCTGATGCCGTATGATGTGCTGAACGCCATCGAGCAGGCCGCCATTCGCGATAAGCAGCCTCCCGTCGATGTGCTGAAGCTCGTAGAAGTACAGTTTGCCGGTATGCACGAGCGCGAGAAACTGCTGATCTGGGTAGAGCGGTTCTTTAAACTCTGGAGCCGTAACCAGTGGAAGCGCGAACGCTACGCGCCCAGCTTCCACCTCGACGACCACAACCTCGACCCGCGTTCGTGGATGCGCTTCCCGATTCTGTCGGGCGGATACGAAAAAGAACTCGCCGAGATGCGCGACTGGGCTGCCGAGCAAAAGCCCAGCGGCCGCCGGGGTAAGATTGGATTTTAATCCGCCACTTCTGCCGTAACAGACATATGAACCACGCAACCCTGCGACGAGTGAATAAACCCGGGGGGAGCCGATGAAACAGCTGCTCCCCGGTGTTCTTTTCGCGGCTCTCTGGGCGTCGGCATCGGCGGCAACCAAATTTGGGGTGCTGTCGGTACATCCGCTCATTCTGGCCAATGTTCGTTTTTTTATTGCCGGTACTGGTATGCTCCTGTTCGCCTATGGCGTACAACGTACCGATGCCTGGCCCAACCGGGCTGAGTTTGGCCGGCTAACGATTTTTGCGCTGCTGAACACGACGATTTACCTAGGGGCGTTTGTACTGGCGCTCAGGCAGGTGTCGGCCGGGATCGGTAGTCTTTCTACGGCCACCAATCCGTTGTTCATTGCGCTGCTGTCGGCCCTGTGGCTGCGCCGTATGCCACGTCCGAACGAGCTGGCCGGTCTCGTGCTGGGGCTGGTCGGGGTGGGAGTGGCGACGTATCCGCTGTTGCAGGATGCCCACGCTACTGTAGAGGGCCTGATCATCCTGCTGATCGGCATGATCTCGGTATCGGCCGCGACGGTCTATTACGCGCGTTTTGAATGGCGTCTGCCCAACCTGGTCATCAACGGCTGGCAGGTGTTGCTGGGTGGCTTTCTGCTGATCCCCTTCACGCTCCTGAGCGCGGCTTTTGACCCATCGGTCTTCGGCGCTTCGCACTACGATGCCCGGTTCTGGGCGTCGGTTTTCTGGCTGATTATACCGGTGTCGGTGGCGGCTCTGCAGCTGTGGTTCTACCTGGTTCGGCAAGACCCCGTCCGGGCGTCGCTTTGGCTCTTTCTCTGCCCAATCTTCGGCTTTCTCTATTCGTACGTACTGCTGGGCGAACCCATCACCCTGTATACCGTAGCTGGCACCGCGCTGGTCGTATCCGGCCTATGGCTGGGCCGCCGGTAAAGGTTGGGCGGTCCGTTCCTACGCTACTACACCATGGTCCGTGAGGATCGGACCGCTGACCGCACGGACCACGGTGGCGGGACCGCTTATTCGGATAGTCTGTTGCTGACGCGAGAGAGATGCGAAGGCCGGTGCGATCGCGTCTCTACTGTTTGATCACCGTCATTTCGACGCGCCGGTTTTGCTGGCGGGAAAACTCGTGGTTGTTACTGGCGATGGGGCGGGTTGGGCCGTAGCCACGGGTGCTGATTCGATTGGCGGCTATACCATTCTTTACCAGAAACTCTTTGACCACATCGACCCGCTGCTTCGAGAGCTTCAGGTTCTCATCGAAATCGCCCTGGTTGTCGGTATGACCGGCCAGCTCAATTTCGGCGGTGGCGTTGGCCTGCATGAAGGTCAGCAGCTGATCGAGCGCGGGCTGGGCGTCGGGCAACAACTCGGCTTTGCTCTGCACAAACTGAATAGCCCGCAGCTGCGTGGTCTTCCCGACCGGAGCCACAACGAGTGGAGGAGTGTAAACCACTTTAGCGTCGAGGGTTTTGGGCGGTGTAACGCGGGGGCTGCTGACGGGAGGAGGAGTCGGGCGCGCCGGAGGGGTCGTAGCGACGGGAGCCGCTGCCGCTGGTACCGTCGCTGCATTAGCCACGTTCGTACCTGAGGCCAGTAAGTCTGTGGATTGGGTGGTTGAAGAGGGCGTAGTCTGGCGTGTATCGGTCAAGGTCACATTTTTTTCCTGAACAGGGGGTTGTGTCCCGGTACGATACAGACGAATCACTTTGGTGAGCTTGTTCACGTAGATAGACGTATACGTGAGTTGTTCGTTGAGGGGATGATAGCCATCAGCGCTGATCGTTACTATGTAAGACTGACGGGGGCCAAGGGTGATTTTGAACGAACCGTCAGCCCCGGTTCGTTGGGGATTCCCTTTCACGCCGGCCTGATTCGTCGCTGAAATAAGGGCTCCACTCAGCGGTTTTCGGTTAGAAGCATCGACAACGGAACCTTCGAAGGTGACGGCCTGAAGCGTTGAGGGCGACATGGGCGGGGTTTGTCCCCAGCCAGTCTTTGGAATCAACGGACTAGCTAGTAAGCAACAGTAAATAACGAGAGGCTGTAATCGTTTCATGTTTTCTTTCAACGTAAAAACGCCAAGCAAAAGTGCCTTCGTTCGCGCAAAAATACAATATGGCCTACTCGCTCTATATGCCTTTGGAAGTGTGTTTTTGGGTATCAAAAAATAGTGTATAAAGTTCTGATTTTCAGGAATGTTATATGTGTAAAATTGGGGTGGGAAAAGGAACGCCGGAAATGCCTTTTTTGTTGATAGAGTATGACACAGATAACCAACGTGACGATGCATTCCCAGAACGCTCAGGCACCGCTTGCACCAGCTCCGGCGAGCCATTTGCCGCTCGACGAGAACTGGCGGAAGTCTATTCCGGCACAGGTGTTTCTGAACCATTTTTTCGCCATGGATTATCACATCCAGCACCAGAACGACCTGTTCGATGTGGCTAAGTTTCCCATCTTCGGGCAGTTTCATGGGCGGGTGAACGATGCTAGCTATAAGGCACTGGAAAAGTTGCTGCTCAACAGCTGGAGTGCCGAATATGCGCTGCGCATTACGCCCGTGGTGAATGACGAACAGTATCTGCAAAGCTCGCTGCACTGGACGTTTCCGCAGGCCTACTACAGTGCGCTGTTCAGCGCACGGGCTTTTCTGGCGGTGCAGGGTATTCAGGTGAGTAACGAGGAGTTGATCCGGAAGCGGATCGGAAATATGGTCGTACGTGGCTATTACCCGTCGTCCATCGGCTACTATGCGCTTGGCCCGATCAACAGCTACCGCATCCAGCGGTTGCCGATGGCCCGGCGATTCAGCGTCACGGCTAAAACTGACCTGCTGCTGCCGTCGCGGGCGGGGTCGGCCCAGGCCGAACTGGCGCAGTTTTTGAAAACCACCCGCGACCAGCGGGTGAAGTCGCTGCGCAATGCCATCCAGAACAATCCCAAAACGGCGCTGCGAAGCCCGAAAACGGGTGAGATTCTGCAGAAGTTCAGCGTTGAGCAGTATAAGCAGCTGGCCAGACAGATCGGGTATACCACCTATTTCGACATGCTGAGCCGCCTGCGTATCTCGTCGACCAACCGGGAAATTGAGCGGTTTGTCGACTCCGAGATTGATGTGAAGCTGTTTCACCAGAGCCTGGTCAATATCGTTGCCCATGTCAACGCTGTTCATGAAGCATACATTGCCAAAGCGCTGGGCATGGACGCGTACCGGCAACTGGTCAGTAAGCTGCCCGCCTATCTGCAGGAGAGCTTCGTGCGGGAGCGGATGAACACGACCATAGCGCCCATGCTGGACGCCGGTCAGGCCACGGCCGGTCTTGTGGCCGCCTAATCCGGATAACTTGCTGGCGATACAACGAAAAAGCCGTTTCAGATGATCTGAAACGGCTTTAAAGTAATCAGCTTTTATCCGAACTCATTTTAAGAGTGTTCTATTGGTTTTCGAGGTTTTCGGCCGAAATCCACTTGATGCCGAACTGATGGTTGTTGGCGGGATCTTCGTTAGGATTTGCGTAGTTAATCGAAAACTCATTGATAATACCGTTCCACTGCGGGTGGTTGCCTACCGGAATGGCGATAGTCCGGTACTGGTTGTCGCCCGTGATTGGGAAGGTGATCGACTGACCAGCCCATTCAGACTCGATAGGCGACTGACCTATTTTGCGCCACTTGAGCACGAGCTGGGTTTCGTTGGTACGAGCCCGCATTCTGATGTAGATTCGGTTGATGTCAGACGCTTTGTAGCCCTTGCGGGGTGAGGTGAAGCTGAACCGCCGGTTTTTCGGGGTAATATTCAGCTCGTCGCCTACAGGATAGCCCTGATCATAGCCTTTCTGGTACGAAAATCCATGCCGTTTGCTTTGCCCAGCAAATACGTAGTGTGGCTTGGTTTCGCTTTGCGGTAGCGAGTTGATCGTGTTCCGGATCTCGTTTAGGCTACCCACAACCATGTTGAAATCGAACTCGTAAACGCCATTCCGGTCCAGGGTCAGCTTCAGGCCATTGGCGATGTAGCCAGCGTTCAGTGCTTCTGGCGGGCCCCAGCCTACGCTGTTGAACAGACCGACCTTAAACTCGTTCGAGAACGGCGTGTGCAGCGCAATACCCCGGTTATCCTGCGGACGTACGGCGGCAATCCAGGGTTCTGAGGCATCGACGTTGAGCGGGGCAATCTGGCCCATCGAATCGTCGTACTGGTTCAGGGTTTTGCCACTACCATCGAGGTTGGGAATATCGTTTACCTTAACCAGCGGAGCGTTGGTGTAAGGCGTTCCCTGAACTACGTAGTACTGGTAGAACGAGCCGCTGGTATAGGTACAGGGCAGTTCCTGCTGGCGCGCATGATCGTAGAACTGGCTACCGGTTTCGGGCCGGTTACCCGTAATCCGAACGTGCCGGCGAACGATATTCCCCTGCAGCTGAATCCACTGCTCAATGATATAATCACCGGGTACATTGTTCAGGCCCCATTGCAGCGGCCGGGTTTTGCAGTACAGCATGTTGTTGGTCTTGCCAAAGGCCAGGATCGGCGAGCGGTTCAGCAGCACGTCGCCACCCTGTACCGGGTTGTAGCCGATGTTGTCATGAAGCTGACTGCCGCCCGTTGTCCAGCCTTGATTGGCATCGGGAAGACCGTAGATCGCAATCTGGTCGTCGCGCCCCGTATCCCGTTTTCCATCCTTCACGAGGCAGTTGATCATGTTCTCGCCAACCTGAAGATCTGTTACTTCCCGAACTACTCCCCCTACGGCCAGATCGATCGCTACCCGTACCCGCTCGTTCTGGATAAACGGCCGTAAGTCGCTCGGCTGCGGACTGTCCAGGATCGGATAATCAGTGGACGGCGGTGGGGTCACGATCGGTGGCGTGGTCACCGGCGGGGTCGTGGTGGTCGTGCTCGGTGGCGGAGACGTTACCGGCGGAGTGCCCGAGCCTGAACATACATCCGTCGTGAGGGGGCTGTTCGTGATGTTGCGGTCCGTGCCGGTGGGTCGTACGGATACGATCAGCTGCGCGCCCGACTTATAACTGGTCGGAATGGTCCAGAGGAAGCCAAACTTGTTGTAGCCGTAGCCAAAGGCGCTGGCCACATCGCTGCGGGGCTGATCAGCGGTAATGGTGGCCGCTTTGGTACCGTTGATGTAAATATCGAGGCTCACTGACTGGTTCGGATTGTTGGCGTCCAGAATCCAGCCGCCAACGGTTTCGCAACGGGCATGGTCCAGCGACGAGCGGTAGCTGGCGTTGGGTGCGGGGGGAGTTACTACCGTTGTCGTTGGTGGCGTGGTCACCGTGGTGGTCGGTGGGGTGGTGACCGTAGTCGTGGGCGGAGTGGTGACGGTGGTGGTTGGCGGCTCGGTGGTGACGGGTGGCGTACCGCTCCCGGCGCAGGCGTCGGTGGTGCGTGGGCTGCTGTTGAGCTCGATGCTGGTACCGGCGGGCCGTACCGAGATGGTCATACGGGCGCCCGACTTGTAGTTGTCGGGAATACTCCAGAGGAAGCCAAACTTGTTGTAGCCGTAACCGAAGGCGCTGGCCACATCACTACGTACCCGGTCAGCCGCGATGGTAGCGACCTTGGTGCCGTTGATGTAGACGTCGAGGCTGACCGACTGGTTGGGGTTGTTGGCATCGAGAACCCAGCCTCCGATGGTCTCGCAACGGGCGTGCTCGAAGGAGGAGCGGTAGCTGGCGTTGGGCGCGGGCGGGGTTACCACCGTAGTGGTCGGTGGGGTGGTGACCGTAGTCGTGGGCGGAGTGGTGACGGTGGTGGTTGGCGGCTCGGTGGTGACGGGTGGCGTACCGCTCCCGGCGCAGGCGTCGGTGGTGCGTGGGCTGCTGTTGAGCTCGATGCTGGTACCGGCGGGCCGTACCGAGATGGTCATACGGGCGCCCGACTTGTAGTTGTCGGGAATACTCCAGAGGAAGCCAAACTTGTTGTAGCCGTAACCGAAGGCGCTGGCCACATCACTACGTACCCGGTCAGCCGCGATGGTAGCGACCTTGGTGCCGTTGATGTAGACGTCGAGGCTCACCGACTGGTTGGGGTTGTTGGCATCGAGAACCCAGCCTCCGATGGTCTCGCAACGGGCGTGCTCGAAGGAGGAGCGGTAGCTGGCGTTGGGTGCGGGCGGGGTTACCACCGTGGTGGTCGGTGGGGTGGTGACCGTAGTCGTGGGCGGAGTGGTGACGGTGGTGGTTGGCGGCTCGGTGGTGACGGGAGGTGTACCGCTCCCGGCGCAGGCGTCGGTGGTGCGTGGGCTGCTGTTGAGCTCGATGCTGGTACCGGCGGGCCGTACCGAGATGGTCATACGGGCGCCCGACTTGTAGTTGTCAGGAATACTCCAGAGGAAGCCAAACTTGTTGTAGCCGTAACCGAAGGCGCTGGCCACATCACTACGCACCCGGTCAGCCGTGATGGTAGCGACTTTGGTGCCGTTGATGTAGACGTCGAGGCTGACCGACCGGTTGGGGTTGTTGGCATCGAGAACCCAGCCACCGATGGTCTCGCAACGGGCGTGCTCGAAGGAGGAGCGGTAGCTGGCGTTGGGCGCGGGCGGGGTTACCACCGTAGTGGTCGGTGGGGTGGTGACCGTAGTCGTGGGCGGTGTGGTTACGGTCGTGCTGGGGGGCGTGGCGGTCGTGCTGCTGGGCGGGGTCGTCACCGTGGTGGTTGGTGGCGTCGTTACCGTCGTGCTCGGCGGGGTGGTGGCCGTTGTAGTACTCGGTGGCGTGGTTACGGTCGTGCTGGGGGGCGTCGTCGTTATCGGCGACTGTCCCGAACCAACGCAAATCTCGGTAACGCGGGGACTGTCGGTTAGTTCGGTCGTGCTACCGGTAGGACGTACCGACACGATCAGCTTATCGTTCGACTTGTAGCTGGCCGGAATGGTCCAGACGAATCCGTACTTGTTATAGCTGCTGCCGAAGGCGCTGGCCACGTCGTTGCGGGGCTGGTCGGCGGTGATGGTGGCTACCTTTAGCCCGTTCAGGTGAATATCGAGGCTGACCGACTGGCTGGGATTGTTGGCGTCAATGACCCAGCCGCCGATGGTTTCGCAGCGGGCGTGTTCGAGCGATGACCGATACGACGGAGCAGCCGCCCGGGCGCCAGCGGTTGTTACTGCGGGCTCCGGCTCACCAATTACCATCAGCGTCTGATCGTCGATGGTATTGGCTGATGAAGAGGCTCTGGGCTCGCCGGGCACCGCTTTCAGGTGAAGCCGGGCTTTTTCGATGAATAGGCTCTGGTCCGTGGCCTGGCTGTGCCCGCGTAGCAGCCGGAATGAGGTGCCCTCGGTAATACTGCGGAAGCGACCCTGAATGCGATAGGTGGCTACGGGGTGAGCCGGGTACGATAGTTCGTCGCCAATAAAGTCAATGTAGTCTCCACCTGTCTGTTCGAAACCCGGTGGCAGTAGCAGCTTCAGCCGGTAGGCATTGGCTCCGGGCAGGAAGAACATGGAGTTGGGCGACAGATTAAGCAGCTGCGCCGTAATCACTAATTCGACCGGTTCTCCCAGGCGTACAGACCGACGGCTAACCTGCAGGTTAAACCGAATGGGATCGCTGTAAATGAGATGAGGTAGAGGTTTGTATGCAACAGGAGACGCTTTTGTTTTAGTGATCGGAGAGACAGGTAACGCGACTTTGGGCGGAGCAGTTGATGATCGATTGGGTGGAGCGTCCTTACCGAAAAGGAGTGGGGCTGAAGAGCCGATGGCGGAGTGTCTGACGCACGTCAGTAGGCATAGCAGTAGCAGGGTGCACGTACGTACACAAGCGCTCTGCATGAGCGAAAAAGGATACATGAAATTTACGGATAAAGCGGTTTGGTTGCAAAGAAAGCAAGGAAAAGGTAATATACAATAGATATAATAGAATAAGTGTGCTAAATAAATTTCTTTTCATACGTTGTGTTATTATGTAAATATTTATTAATGAGGTTATTGTAAGTAGTATATTAGTTACTTATTTGTGATAATAGAAACAACCGTTAGAAAAATATATCTGTACTCTGGAGGTGGTTGGTCTATTTTTGCTTATTCCCTATTTCCCTTATCCTCATGAGAAAAAGAATACGTAAAGCCCTGACTTTCCTGATCGTCGGGCTCCTGGTTATTGTTGGTGCTGGTCTGGCGTATATCAGGCTGGGACTGCCCGATGTAGGGCCTGCACCCCTGCTGGAGATTGGCTCAGATGCAGCTCAGATCGAGCGGGGGCGGTACCTGGCCAATCACGTAGCCGCCTGCATGGATTGTCACTCTACCCGCGACTTTACGAAACTAACCGGGCCCATGGTAGCCGGTACTGAAGGAAAAGGGGGTGAAGGTTTTTTACGGGAGCAGGGCTTTCCGGGTAATTATTATGCTCCGAACCTGACCCCCGCGCATCTGGGTACCTGGACCGACGGGGAGATTTACCGGGCCATTACAACCGGCGTCAGTCGGGATGGCCGCGCTCTGTTCCCGGTGATGCCTTACCAGAATTTCGGGCAGATGGCCCCGGAAGATATTCACGCGATCATTGCTTACCTGCGTAGTCTGAAGCCCATACAACACGTGGTGCCGGCGTCGGAGTCGGACTTTCCAATGAATTTTATCATCAATACCATACCCGCCAAACAGGAAGGCGGCAAGCGTCCGGCCCCGACTGACCAGATTGCCTATGGGAAATACATAACCACGTTTGCGGGCTGTGGCGATTGCCATACACCGGTCGATGCGCAGGGGCAGGGGCTGCCTGGCATGTCGTTTGCCGGTGGGCGCGAGTTTCCGATGCCTACCGGTACGGCCCGCGCGGCTAATATCACCCCGGCTCAGTCGGGTATCGGCAAATGGACCCGTGAGGCATTCATTGCTCGGTTTAGGGCCTATACCAACGCATCGGCGCAGCCCGCCGTTGGAGAAGAGGGTACCAACTCAATCATGCCCTGGACCATGTATGCCCATATGACCGACCAGGATCTGGGCGCTATTTACGACTACCTCCGAACGGTAAAACCCGTTGAGCACACGGTACCGCCCTTTACGCCCAAACCCCGGATGGTAGCCACCCGCTAACAACAAAAACGTCCCGCATCGATCGATGCGGGACGTTTTTGTATGAGTAATAACGCTAAGCCGTTTTGACCAGGTCGACCAGGGTTTCTACCCAGATCGGGCTGTCGTTCAGGCTTTCTACGAGCTGCCAGTGTTCTCCGCCCAGCTCTTCGAATAATTCTTTGTATTCTTCGCCCACTTCAATGGTGGTTTCCAGACAGTCGGCCACGAAAGCCGGTGAAAAAGCCAGCACCCGCTTTATGCCTTTCCCGGCCAGCTCCCGGATGGTATCTTCCGTGTAGGGCTTGATCCAGGGGTCGCGGCCCAGACGGGACTGAAAGCAGGTGGTGTATTTACCCTCCGGAATGCCGAGTTCCCGCACGAGCCGGCGGGTAGTTTCGAAGCACTGTGCGCGGTAGCAATGCTGATTATCGGCGCGGAGCGATGCGCAGCAGTTGCCCAGCTGGCAAACCGTTTTGGTTATATCGCCTTTGCGAATCTGGCGCTCGGGCAGGCCGTGGTAGCTGAACAGGAAATGGTCGAAGTCGTGCTCGGCCATGTACTTGCGACCTAGCTGCACAAACCCGTCGATGAATTTCGGGTGTTCGAGAAACCGGTTGATGAAGCGAATCTCCGGAATGACCTGCCAGGTTTTTATAATGTCCATCACCTTTTCGTAGACCGATCCGGTGGTAGCCGAGGCATACTGCGGAAAGAGCGGAATCACGATGATGTCGGTCAGGCCCAGCCGCTGAAACTCGCTCAGGCCCGCTTCAATGCTGGGGCTTTGGTAGCGCATGGCCAGCCGAACTACGTACTCATCGCCCAGGGCCAGCTGGAGCTGCCGTTCGTTGACCTGCCCGTAGTATTTGAGCGGAGATCCGTTTTCGGTCCATACTTCCTTGTAGGTCTTGGCCGATTTTGGAGCCCGAAACGGCGCAATAATGCCATTGACGAGCAGAAAACGGGGAATAAACGGAATATCGATGACGCGCCCGTCCATCAGAAACTCCCGCAGGTATTTGCGTACGTCAGGAACAGAAGGGCTATCGGGAGTGCCGAGGTTGACGAGTAGAACCCCCGTTTTGCCGAGCGGCTTCGGGGTGGTGGTAGAACGATTCAGAACAGGTGCTTCCATGCTGGCAGAACAGCAATTTTAACGAGTTAGTTTACCGAAAACAGGCCGGGGGCCGGGGGCTCATAACGCGGTGGCCGGGTCCCCGATCTGTTTACTTCGCCTGGGGATAGCGATTCAGGTCCGGGCGGGCAAAATCGCTGAACACCTCGCCGGGCAGGCCGGTAAAGACCATGATATCGGTCAGGTCGCGATCACCGCGTTCGCCCGACAGCAAAATACCACCGTGTTTCTGGTAGTCGATCCAGGGCAGCGTGAAGCGGGGCTGCTCATCGGTGAACTTGGGGAAGTAAGCCCACTGCCAGACCAGATGCGTTTTTTTATCGACCCAGATCTTGTACTTGTTATCGGGCGTATTGCCGACGCTCTTGAACGTAAGCTGGAGCACATCGGCAGGCTTGCCGTCCTGGGTCGCTTCTTCGCCCAGGTATTTGAGCGTAACGCCCGAGTCTTTCAGCTTGAAGGGCATAACCAGCCAGTACGAATCGTTGATCCAGGCGGCTTTGCCCTGTTTTACGTACTTGGCCACGGAGTCGGCGTCAGTAACTTCGGCACCCTGACGAAAAACGCGCCCTTTGTCGTTGTTAACGTTCAGAATAACGGTCTGGTCGTCTTTGAGGTTGTCGACCCGAACGGTGCCGCTCCATTTGTCCCAGATCAGTCGGCGCGACCCGAAGAAGTTCCAGGCAATCAGGTGCGTATTGTCCCATGCTTTCCGGCCGCCCATGGCTGCCATCACCTGGTCGGCAATCTGTACGGCCCGCGCATCGGACCCGGCTGCATCAAAGCCCGCTGCGGCCGGATTAACCGACTTGGCCGATTGGGCAAATCCAACTGTCTGGGTCAGGGCAAATAAAAAAATGAAAAGTTGACGTGTTTTCATGCAGAGTGGTTGTTTCATCAGTAAAAGTATTGGAATTTCGATTTATCACCGCCAAAATTGGAATTAGTACCGCCCGGCGGCTGTGCTTAAAATTATAATCACCTACCGGATTGACGCTCACTCAACTCGATTATATAGTAGCCGTTGACACTTTTCGGCATTTCGCTACGGCTGCCGATGCCTGCCATGTTACCCAGCCTACGCTCAGTATGCAGATTCAGAAACTGGAAGATGAACTGGGGGTGCTGATTTTTGACCGGTCCAAGCAGCCGGTTGTACCTACCGAGCTGGGGCTGGCCATTCTGGCCCAGTCGCGCGAAGTGCTTCGGACGGCCCGGCGTATTCCGGAGCTGGTCAGCGAGTCGAAAAATGATTTTCGGGGCGATCTCCGCATCGGCATTATTCCGACCCTGGCTCCGTATCTGCTGCCGTACTTCATCGGCGAATTCATCCGGAAATACCCGGCCGTATCGGTCCGCATCCAGGAGCTGGTGACCGAACAGGTCGTTGAACGGCTGCGCAACGGACTCATCGACGTTGGGATGGTGGTGACACCCCTGACCGAGAACGGCATTACCGAGGTGCCGCTTTTTGAAGAGCCGTTTGTCCTCTACGCATCGGAGGGCCACTCGTTATCGGCAAAAAAAACCATCGCACCGGCCGACCTGCATACCGATGGGTTGTGGCTCCTGACCGAGGGACATTGTTTCCGCAACCAGGTGATCAATATCTGCGGGGCCGACCGCCAAACGCCCGACGGCTCGCTGCTGGAGCCCGCCCGGCTTCAGTACGAGACGGGCTCGCTGGAAACCCTCATCAAACTAATTGACCGCCAGAGTGGCTTCACGCTGCTGCCTTACCTGGCCACCGTTGATATGGACCCGGCTCGGCGGGCGCGGCTTCGGTCGTTCGAGTCGCCCCAACCCGTTCGGGAGGTGAGTCTGGTCATGCACCGCAGCTTTCTGAAGCGGCAGCTCATCAATGCGCTGAAAGGAGAGATCCTGATGCACCTGCCCGGCGAGCTGGTGCATCAGAAAACAGACCGCGGCCTGGTGGTGCAGCTCTAGGCAGTGCGGTAAGCCCCGGGCCGACAGGGGATCGCCATCGGCCCGGGCGACAGACTACCGGCCAGCAGCCAGCCGGTCGGCCAGCAGTTTTATGTAGTAGCCACCCACCACCGACCGGGCCTGAAAACCGACCTGTTTGGCATTGGTCGTTTCGTGCCAGTCGGAGAGTGGTACGCGCGTGGGCGTTTCGTTCGCAAACTTCCAGATGGGATCGATCAAGGCCTGAAAATCGGTGTTCGAGTCGGCCATCGTAGCAGTCCACATGATCCAGTCAGACTTGGTGTAGGTCCGACGACTGTCGAGCGGGAGGCCGTATGGCTGCTGGTTTTTGAGGTAGAACGCTACTTCTTTCCGGGCTACTTCGGTCGGAAATACGTCGAGTCCCAGCAGCTTATCCCAGACGATATTGTATTTCTGGCTCCAGCTACCCGGTGTTTTATCGAATGTCAGCGCGTAATGGTCGCCGTCGGCATCCATCTGCATCCACCGCCGGGCCAGCTCACGCGCCAGGGCCTGGTGTTCGTCGGCCGTCTTCTCATCGCCCAGCATCCGGGCCATCTTGCCGTAGCACGCGATGCCTACAATCGCTTTGGCGGAGAGGTTGGCGTTGCGCGCCAGGTGACCGGCAAAATCGTCGGTGCAGAGCTGGTTGGCCGGGTCGAAGCCGTCGCGTTTCAGGAAGCCTACCCACTTGGTCAGCGTGGGCCAGTGCTCACGTGCGAAGTCGGGCTTGCCGTCTATCTGAACCGAAGCCGCCGTCAGAATCATCATGTTGCCGGCTTCTTCAACCGGCATATCCTCACCGTAGGTCTGCCCGTTTGCGAGCGGATAGGTGCCTACGTCATGGGCCGGGAAATCCTTTTTCCAGTTGCCCGATTCGCTGTAGTCGAAAATGAACCGCAGCAGCCCCTTGGCCAGCTCGTTGTTATACAGCAGGAAGAGCGGAGCCGACGGATACGTTACGTCGACGGTACCAATGGAGCCGTTGGAGAAGTTCTCCTTCGAGAAAAAGAGGACATCGCCTTTGGGTCCAGCCACGATCTTGTGGGCCGCGATGGCCTGCCGATAGGCCAGCACACACAGGTCGGCATAGGCTTTCCCGCCCGATTTCTGCGCGTCGGCCAGCAGCTGTGCATCGAAGGTGCTGCTTTTCTGCTGCAGGCGGGCATACTCTTTTTCGGCGGTTTCCAGCAGCCGGGGCATCGTCATCGTCTCATCCCGACGCCACCAGGCTCGCAGGTTTTTGCCGAAATACTGCACGGAATACAGGTCGTCATAGGCCAGGAGCAGGTGTTTCCGCACCGGCGCAGCGCCAACCGACCCCATCGACAGGCTGAGTGCCAGCCCCTGCTCCTGGGCGGGACCGCTCGTTTTCTGGCCGGCGGGCAGGGGGCCCTGTTTCAGAAAAGCCGCTTTGAGGGTGGCCAGTGATCCCGGCGTCAGCTGGGTGCCAGCCTGTTCGGGTACGGCCAGGTACGCGTAACCCCAGTCGATGCGGATATTGTCGCCTTTTTTCTGAAGAACGGGCTGCTGCTGCGTACCTACGTTCAGCCAGCGCAGCCCCGCCGTACGGCCTGCGTCGGTAATGACGTCCTGACCGGGCGTATTGGTCGCCACCGTGGCCGACGCCCCGAAAAAGACCTGTACGGTATGCGACTTGCCATCGCGGGCGCTGGTTTCGAACGTCACGTACGTAACCGGGCGGGCAGCCACTTCCAGCTCGTCGAGCAGCAGGGGCGACAGGAAGTTTAGCCGCAGGTTTACCGGACCGGCCTCAAAGGTGTAGGCTGTCTGCGTAGCCGAAACCGTTACGCCGGTCTGGTTGGCGGTTGCCAGGGCCGTTGAGGTAACGGGGTTAACGATCCCGACATCGACGAACGAACCACCCCCGGGGCTGACGCAGTGGAGCGCCAATACGTTTTTGCCGGGGCGCAGTGCCTGCCGGGCTTCGGCCGGGAGCGGTAGGTAGATGTATTCGCTGATATAACCCGGCTTGTTCAGGATTCGGGTGCCGTTGAGGTAGATGGTGACATCGTCGTCGTGGTTGAGGGCCAGCAGCAGCTTGGCCGGGTCGGTTTTGCCGTCGTAGGTGAACTCGCGCCGGACGTAGATGCCTTCTTTATGCGTCTGGCTGTTGCGCCAGGCTGTGCGGGCGTCGGGCGTATCGCCGAAGGGGCCGGGTGCCGACTGCCAGCTGCGGGCGTCGAAGTCGGGTTTTTCCCAGCCGTCGGCGGGTTTGGTCAGGGTGTACAGCGCCGTATACGGTTTCGACTCACCGGTGGGCAGAATGGGCTGATAGGTCGTAGGGACAGCGCCCAGAAACTGATACGCCTTGCCATCGACCCGGATTAACCCCTCGAGCGACTGCGGGCGACCGGTCCAGTGGCGGGTGGGGGAGTCGGTGAGTTTATCGGTGGTACTCCACAGGCTGAAGTACGGGTCGTGGGTAACCAGCGGGTAGGCAGGTGGGCGGAGCGTCTGGGCCTGAGCCGAAACCAGCGCCAGGGCCGTCAGAAACAGGAACAGGCGTGAAACGAAGGAACTACACATGAACACGTTGATTAATGGGCGGCAAAAATAGCGTTTAGGGTATAAAGGTAACCTACCGGGGTTGGTCTACTGATTTATGGGTGTTGAGGGAGTCGATAGGCAAACGAATCACCCTATGAAATCAGGTGCAAGGGGTCGCGGCTCAATTTTTTACATACATTCAGGTGAGTATGTAACCCGGCGGGTATCATTGTATATCAGCAGATGATGTGATAATATTACCCGCTGCTTGCTTCCTCTTGTTTATGAAAATCTCTACTCGTTTCGGCGCAACGGCCTGTCTATTGTCGTTGCTGATATATCTGTCGATAGCGCCCCTTATGGGACAGGGTCAGTTAACCCAAACCCTGCGGGGCCATGTGGTCGACAAAGAATCTAAATTTCCGCTCGTGGGGGCCACGGTACAGCTCGCCGATAAGGGCGTACTGACCGATACGGCCGGCCTGTTTCGGCTAACCGGGATACCCGTTGGGCGGCATACCGTAAAGGTGACGCTGGTGGGCTACAAGGAGATGCTGCTCGCTGATGTGAGTCTGGATGCCGGGCGGGAAAAAATCCTGGACATTGAGCTGGAAGAGGAAATCCGGCAGCTGGTGGCGGTAACGGTGCAGGCGCAGCGAACCGGCGAGGCTCGCAATGAAATGGCAGTGGTGTCGGCCCGGCAGTTCTCGGTGGAGGAAACGAACCGGTACGCGGGCAGCCGGGGCGAACCGGCCCGGATGGCGTCCAACTTTGCCGGGGTGCAGGGCGCCGACGATTCCCGCAACGACATTGTTATTCGGGGCAACTCACCCCAGGGCGTACTCTGGCGCGTCGATGGCGTAAGTATTCCCAGTCCCAACCATTTCGCCATTGCGGGTACATCGGGTGGGCCGGTCAGTATCATCAACAACCGGTACCTGGCCAACTCCGACTTTTTTACGGGGGCTTTTCCGGCCGAATTTGGTAATACCGTGGCGGGCGCGTTTGACCTAAAGCTGCGCAACGGAAACAATGAGCGCCACGAAAAAATGGTGCAGTTCGGCTTTCTGGGGACCGAAGCCATGGTAGAGGGGCCGCTGTCGAAGAGCTCGAAGGCGTCGTATCTGGCTACCTACCGCTACGCCAATCTGTGGCTGTTCAACAAAATCGGTATCGACATCGGAACCCAGGCGGTACCGACGTATCAGGACGGTTTTTTTCGGTTCAATTTTCCGCTTAGAAACCGGCGGGGTGAGTCGGTCGGGGCGCTGGCGCTCTGGGCCCTCGGCGGAACCAGCACCGTCGATATCCTGATCAGCGAACAGGAGGTAAAAGACCGGAACATCTTCGGAAACAACGACCGCGACCAGTATTACACCTCGCGTATGGGGGCCGCCGGACTGACCTATACCCGCCCGCTGAGTCCCCAGACGTTCTGGAAAGCCACGCTGGCCGTATCGGGCAATTCGCAGGATGCCAACCACAATTACCTATTCCTGCGCAAGGATGGCGACCGTAACCCGCTGGTGGTGAACAACCGCTACGTAATCGACTCGCTCCGGCCGATCCTGGACTACCGGTTTTCGGAGGTGAAGTACTCGCTGGCTACCTTTGTTAACCATAAGATCAGTGCCCGCGCTTCCCTGAAAGTCGGCCTGAACACCGATCTGTACCGCTTTCGGGCGTTTGACAGCGTTCGCTCGTTTACCGATCTGAGCTACATCCGCTTCACCCCCTGGCGCACGCGCTGGAACACGAACGAAACCTTCGCGCTGGTACAGCCCTATGTCAGCTTCCTCCATCGCCTGACCGAAAACATGACCTTGACAGCGGGATTGAATGCCCTCTGGTTTACGCTCAACACCAGCAGTGTGGCGCCGGTAGAGCCTCGGGTCGGGCTGAGCTGGGATCTGCCCGCCCGGCAGAAACTGAGTCTGGCCGCAGGACTACACAGCCAGATACAGCCGCTCTATACCTACTTCTACGCCGAAAACCTGGGCAGTGGTCCGGCTGCTGAGCAGCTGGCCAACCGGACCATGGGCCTGACCAAAAGCTGGCATTACGTAGCCAGCTACCAGCGGCTGCTGGGGCGTAGCATTCGGCTGCTGCTGGAGACATATTACCAGCGCCTGTTCAACATCCCCGTCGAACAGGCGCGGTCGTCGTTTTCGATGGTCAACACGGGGGCGGCTTTCTCCCGAATCTTTCCGGGGCCGCTGGTCAACACCGGCACTGGCCGTAATTACGGGCTGGAGCTAACGGTCGAGAAATTTTTCAGCAACCACTATTATTTCCTGCTCACGGGCTCGGTCTTCGATGCAAAATACACCGGGTCTGACGGGGTATTGCGGAATACGGATTTCAACGGGCGCTACGCCTTCAATGCCCTGTTCTCGAAAGAGTTTGTATTCCGGCGCTCGTCGCTCAACCTCGGGTTCAAATACACCACCACCGGCGGGCGTTGGTACGGCCCGGTCGATGAAACGGCGTCGCGGCTGAACCAGGAGATTATTTATCAGAGCGAAAGCCGCAATACCCTTCAGTTTGCGCCTTACAAACGCTTCGATCTGAAGGTCGATTACAAGATGAACCGCGGGGCGACCGACCGCCGGGGTGTAACCCATACGATCTCGGTCGATCTGGTGAATATTCTGGGCATACAGAACCTGCTGTCGCTCAGCTACGCGCCCCAGCCCGACGGCAGCTTCATCAAACAGGAATACCAGCTCGGGTTTCTGCCGATTTTTCTGTACCGTGTCGATTTCTGACAGCAGCTCAGAGGTGGCCAAAGCGCGCAAACGCCTGCCGTTCCAGTTCTTCGCGGTGATCGGGATGGGCAATGTTGATCAGGGCCCGGGCGCGCTGGCGCAGATTCTGCCCGTACAGATCGGCGATGCCGTATTCGGTAACGATGTAATGCACGTGGGCGCGGGTCGTGGTTACGCCGGCGCCTTCTTTCAGAAACGGAACGATCTTGCTCTGCCCCTTGCTCGTTACGGAGGGGAGAGCAATTATCGGTTTACCGCCTTCCGACAGCGATGCCCCCCGTACGAAATCCATCTGCCCGCCAACGCCCGAGTACTGCATGGTACCGATGGTATCGGCGCAGACCTGACCGGTGATGTCGATCTCGATGGCCGAGTTGATAGCCGTCACTTTCGGATTGCGCCGGATAATGGAGGTGTCGTTGGTGTAACTGGCCTGCTTCATAGCCACGCCGGGGTTGTCGTCAATGAAGTCGTATACCCGCTGACTGCCCATGACGAAGGCCGATACAATCCGGTACGGTAGCACGGTCTTATGCTCGCCGGTGATGACGCCCCGCTCAACGAGGTCGATGACGCCGTCGGAGAACATTTCGGTGTGGATGCCCAGCCCTTTGTGATGAATTAGCTCGGCCAGGGTGGCGTTGGGAATACCGCCGATGCCCAGTTGCAGCGTAGCCCCATCCTCAACCAGGCTGGCTACATACTGCCCTATTTTACGGTCGTCGGCGCTGATCTCGCCCGTATGTACTTCGTAGATCGGCTCGTCGACCTCCACGGCCGCGTGCAGCATACTGGCTGGAATCAGTCCATCGCCGTGGGTGCGGGGTACGCGGGGGTTCACCTGCGCAATGACGTACTTGGCCGACCGGATGGCCGCCAGCGACACATCGACCGAGGGGCCGAGCGAGCAGTAGCCGTGCTGATCCGGGGGCGACACCTGAATCAGGGCCACATCGACGGGCAGAATCCGACGGCTGAACAGCAGCGGCACCTCACTCAGGAATACGGGCACGTAATCGCCGATACCCTGCGCGAGTTGTTTCCGCATATTGGCGCCGATAAAAAACGAATTGGGCCTGAACGACTCGCGGTACTGCGGCTCCAGATAGGGCAGGGGGCCTTCGGTATGGATGTGGCAGACTTCAACGTCGCGCAGCTCGGGCGCCCGGTCAACCATGGCCCGGATCAGGACATGCGGAGTTTGGGCTACGCTATGGATAAAAACGCGGTTGCCCGACTGGATGGCCGATACGGCCTGCTCGGGCGTGGTCAGCGGAAGGATCGTGGACATAAACTGGGGAACAGGACGGGTTATGAGGAGTGGGGAGCGATGCGGCTGGCCGTTGTTCGGTTCGTATCGCTCCCCACTCGTCACAAGGCGTTAATTAGGGGCATTACTGGCGGTTTTGACGTTGTCGAAAAGGGGCGCATAGTCGTCGGACAGGGTAATCCTGAGTTTGTGGAGCTCGCCTTCCGTGATCATCGGGCCGAGTACCTGCATGAACTGGTGCGTATAGCGTTGGCCGGTATCGGTATCGACATTCAGTTTGTCGGCTACGCGCTCGTAAAATTCGGTTAATTTAAAGCGTTCGCCCTGATCGCGGTCTTCGGGGCTGATTTCGCGAATGATGTCGAGCAACGGAGCCGGGAGCTGTGCACCGAGGTTATCGGCTGCGTTGCCGGCCAGGTGCTGGGTCAGGGTATGCAGAAAAGCGCGGGTAATGTCGAGGACTTCCTGTTCGGTGTCGACGCCGAGTTTTTCTTTGCCTTCGTGGATGAATTCAGGGTATTGCATAACGTTGGTTTTGGTTTAGAAATACAACTGCTATGAACGGCGAAGTGTTGGTAAATGTCGGCAACGGGGGCTGCCGGGGTCTACGGGTTTATTACCCTTTCAGCGCTTTGTTTTCGGCGGTCAGGAACTGCTGAAACCACCGCCCCGACGCCTTGACGATGCGCTGCTGGGTCCGGAAGTCGACGTAGACGAGTCCAAACCGGGGGCGATACCCTTCCGCCCATTCGAAGTTGTCTAAAAACGTCCAGGCAAAATACCCGTCGACCGGAAGCCCCTCCCGCCGGGCCCGGAGCACCTGAATAAGGTACTGCTGATGATACTCGGTTCGGGCCGTATCGTTAATCAGTCCGTGCTGAACGGTATCGTAAAAAGCCGCCCCGCTCTCGGTAATGATCAGCTTCTTTATGCCGGCATACTGGCTGAACTGACGGATGATCCGATACATGCTGTCGGGATACACTTCCCAGCCCATCTCGGTAATGACGGGTACCCCCCGCCGAAGGGCCGTGACTTCCTTTGCCCAAAGGTAAGGCATGAACAACGACTGCTCAACCACCGCCCGGAAGTAATGCTGCAGGCCAATGAAGTCGAAATCGAACGCCAGTCGCTCCATGTCGCCGGGTTTGGCCACCTTCCGGGCAATGTCGCTCAGGAAGGGCAGGGTGTTGCTGGGATAGCCGAGGCCGAGGGCGGGTTCGATAAAAAGCCGGTTCATCAGCGCATCGACCCGGGCCGCTGCATTCTGGTCGCGGGGGGTAAACGGATCGACCGGCGAGCAGGAGAAAGCCGTACCGATCTGGGCGTCGGGCACGTTTTGCCGCACCATGCGGCCTCCTTCGGCCTGCGCCAGGGCGGTGTTATGAATAACGGGCAGCAGATTCCAGAACCCCCGGCGCCCCGGTGCGTGCTGACCGGTAAAATAGCCCAGGACTGAAAACGCCAGCGGCTCGTTCAGCACGATCCAGTGCTTGACCTTGTGGCCGTAGGCTTTGGTACAGACATCGACAAAATCGGTGAACCAGTCGACAATCTGGCGGTTGGGCCAGCCGCCCTGGTTCTCCAGCGCCAGCGGCAGATCCCAATGGTAAAGGGTAATCCAGGGGGTGAGGCCCAGCTGGAGGCAGTGGTCGATCAGCCGGTCGTAAAAAGCCAGGCCCGCTTCGTTGATGCGTCCACCCCGTGGTGGGGCCGTACCGTCGGGCAGAATCCGTGACCACGACAGCGAGAACCGGAAATGGTCGAGGCCCAGCTCTTTATGAAGTCGCAAATCGGATTCGTAGCGGTCGTAGAATTCGCAGGCTATGTCGGCATGCTCGCCGGTTTTGATCTTGCCTTTCTGTTTGCTGAACGTATCCCAAATGGAGGGACCACGTCCGTCGCGGTCAACAGCGCCTTCAATCTGGTAGGCGGCTGTGGCTGTGCCCCAGATAAAATCGGCACCAAATGCCGGGCGGTTCAGCAGGGGCGGGGTTTCGGTTCGGGGCGGTTGGTGGGTCGACAAAATAGACGGACTAGCGATGGGTACATAACGATCGAACAAACACAAAGGGTTTGGTCGTAACAAAAGCTTAATATGAAGCCGGTCGGGTCGCCGGGGGCCCACCCGCGAAACAACCCATCGTGTCGGCCCGTATCTTTACCCCGCCACCCAGCAACCGGTTGTCTATGCCTATTATCTCGAAAAAGAAACGCGCTTACCCCATCAGTGGCCCCCTGCGGGTGTATCTGGAGCAGTACAACCGCGAGCATCGGCTGCCGATACAGTATACCGACCTGCTTCGGTACGATAATTCGGCTTCGCTGTTCGACAAGCGCGACCGCGATACGCTCTGGGAAACCGTTTATTATCCGGCGCTGGAGACCGACGATATCCTGCTGGCGCTGAAAACGATCTACGCCAACCTGAAAGCCGACGGCGATATGTCGATCACGGCCCACCTCACCATTGACCGGGTTGATCTGTGCCTGTACGGCAACACCCGGCCCTTCCGGGTGCGGGTGCGGAACCTGGTCAACGATAACTTCGACTATTTCTACATCAAGAATGCCGATGCTTCCCGTATCTACGGTCTGGAGCTGGAGCATATTCTGTCGCCCAATCGCATCAGTTACCTGACCAGCGGTCAGACCCTTATTGAAGAGCACATTGCCGGAATTCCGGGCGATATGTTTTTCGAGCAGCAGATGCACGACGAGGACATGAACCCGATCCGGCTTTGCAAGGAGTTCGTGAAGTTCAACGAGCGGTGTTTCGTGCGACTCCTGGGGGATATGCACTCGAGTAATTTTGTGGTCGACATCACCCCCGACTTCGACGAGGTATACTACCGCATTCGTGCCATCGACTTCGATCAGCAGTCGTATGAAGGCAGAAAGTCGGTCTATATGCCACAGTACTACCGGCAGAACCAGCCCATCATCGACCTCGGTACGAGCTGTCTGACCCCCGAAAGTGTACGCCAGTACCAGATTGAAGAGCGCTCGCTGGTGGCGGGGCGGCTGCGGGTAGAGCAAGCCCGGATCGGCGATCTGATGGCGGCCATGCGGGTCGACGACATTGCCCCCGGGGCCAATGTGGAGCAGCTGCGGGGTGCCCTGAACCGGCATTACCGAACCAGCCACTTCGACGCCTGCCGGACCATGGGCGACCTGGTCTGGCACAGTCTGGACATGCTGGCGGTTCACTGACTGACGGCCAGTCTGTCCAAAAAAACAAGAGGAACCGGCATCATGCCGGTTCCTCGTTTCGTTACGGTGGGGTATGGCTTAGCCTCTGCGGCCGAAGGGGGCGTTAGGCCGGCGGTACTGCTGCTGGGCA
This sequence comes from Spirosoma lacussanchae, assembly GCF_005870035.1. Classification (GTDB taxonomy): domain Bacteria; phylum Bacteroidota; class Bacteroidia; order Cytophagales; family Spirosomataceae; genus Spirosoma; species Spirosoma lacussanchae. The sequence goes on from NZ_SWJG01000001.1 coordinate 1,759,983, forward strand.
AACAGACGCTCGCGCTGGGCAGAGGTCAGCACGGCCAGCATGTCCTGACGTTTCCGAAGTTGCAGCTGGCGGTAAGCGCTGGGTGTCAGGCGGGCCGTAGCCATGGTGTGGTCGTAGTTGTCTTCGATCTTGTGGAGTTGTTTCTCCTGACGGCGCGACAGACCAACGATGGCGTCGATGCGATCGATCTTCAGTTCCTCCTGCAATTCATCCCGGTTGCTATTGTATTGGGTTCCGCCATACTGAGGGCCACGGTTTGGCTGGGGGTAGCCACGTTGAGCAAAGGTTACGCCAGTGGTGAGCGCGAATAAAGTCAGGGCGGCTGCAATTGTCTTTTTCATGATTCAGTTGTTTTGCGTTTATGGTTTACTGATCGTTAGAGACAATCTATGGCCGGGCGTTTAACCAGGGTATGGGCGTATCTGGTCGAATGCCGTTTTCGGGTGGCTGAGTCGCCCCGAATCACGGCTGAATGGCGGGAGACGGGGCGTCGCGCTGGCGGGCCATTGCCTGCGCCAGGATGCTGGCCACAATGAGCTGCAGCGCATGGTACATCATGATGGGCAACAGAGCAATACCGGCCACACTGGCAGGAAACAGCACATTGGCCATCACGCTGCCCTGTACCAGAGACTTTTTGGAGCCGCAAAACAGCGCCGTAATCCGGTCTTCGCGGCTGAAGTGGAGCAGCCGACTGACGAGGATGATAAATCCGTAGATCAGGAAAAATAGGCCCAGCATCAGCGCGGCCAGCGAAAGCAGATCGGCGGCCGAATAATCGGCAAACAGCCGGCGCTCGAACGACTCACAAAAGGCCGTATAAACAATGAGCAGGATGGTGAACTGGTCGAAGTAGCGCAGGTACGTTTTATTTCGTTCGGCAAACCAGCCCAGACGCCGGTTCAGCAGGAGCCCCAGCACCACCGGCACCAGCACCTGTAGGGTCAGTTTGCCAATAACCCCGCCCAGGTCATAGTCACCACCGGTGCTCGACAGTAGATAACTCATCCAGAGGGGAGTAATAAAGACGCCGATCAGGCTGGAGATGCTGGCGTTGAAGATGGCCGCCGGCAGATTACCCCCCGCTATAGAAACCATCACGACCGACGATGAAACCGTAGAGGGCAGGGCCGCGACATAAAAGATACCGAGCCAGAGCAGTTCGGTGTCGGGCGTGAGCCAGACCGCCCGGGCCGCGAGCACAACTGCCGGAAAAACAACGAAGGTGGTCAGGTGAATGACCGAATGAAGCCGGTAGTTACGAAGCCCGGCCCGTAACTGCTCGAAGTTGAGCCGCAGGCCGTAAAAGAAAAAGATCAGCGAGACGCCATAACCCGCCAGCGACGACAGGGAGAGAGGCCCCTGCTGAACACCCGGTTCGGGAAAAAGCCGCGCCAGACCAATCATGGCCAGTAGGGCGAGAATAAACCAGTCGAGCCCAACGCGGGCCAGTAAAGAGCCAAATGATGAGTTTGCCATACCAACGGGTAACCGCCCCCGGGTGGTTTTCGTTTGAAACCACCCGGGGTTTGACTCGTAGGTCAGGAACTGGTCAGGCTACGATTTTTGACAATGAAAAATGAATGTACAGAAAGATCATCAGATCATTAAATGATAAGAAGAGTGACCGCTCACGAAAAGGAAGGCTACGGACTGGTCGATAATTTGTTTCTGAATCTGTATAATTTATATATTAGTGTCGGAATTTGATTCCCCTATCCATGCCTTCTTTAACTAGAAATGACAGCCAGTTGGAGCAACTGATTGACGATCTCAGTCAATTGCCTGCCTATACCATTGGGCGTCGTTTCGACAATCAGATTGTGATTGCCAACGCCAGAGTAAGCGGCTACCACGCCCGGTTGATCCGCTGTACGCCCACCACCTTCGTTCTCGAAGACCTCGCCAGCAAAAACGGTTCGTTCGTCCATGGCACCCGCATCGTCCGCAAAATTGTTGATCGCCACGACACAGTCCGGCTCGCCGATGTTGAGCTAACCATTTCTGAGCTGCTGGCCCTGCGCAAGCCCGACCCGGTGATGCCTGTGGCCGAGCCGACGCCACCCCCTGCCATACCGGAGGCTACGGCTAACCCGCTGGACTTCACAATTCCCTTCGCCGACCTGCGACAGGTGTTTGAGCAGTATCCCAACCTGCGCCGGGACTGCCGAAACCGTGAAAAAATGATCCGGACGGGTAGTGTGCTGCTATCGTCGGTGGTCGGCATCGGCGCGGTACTATCAACCGGTGGGCTGGCGTTTACGCTGCTCTCCAGCGCGGGATTAGGCATGCTGGTGCCGACGCTATGCTCTACGCTCCTGTCGACCGACGAAAAACTCGAACTCATCGATAAGGAATATCGGGAACGTTACCGCTGTCCTAACCCCAGCTGCCGCGATCCGTTCGGCAACCGGGAGTGGGAGCTGCTGGCCCATCAGAAAGTGTGTCGTCGCTGCCAGGCGATCTGGGTCCGGTAAATTTATTGTTCATTGCCACTTACCTTTTTCGGTCGATACCTATACACAGCCATACGGACGTCTTTTTCTCTAAAATCAACGTATTATCATGTCACAACCATCCACACCAATCGATCTGCAGACTGACGTTTATCCCGCAACGCCAGCCTCTGCTTCCCCAACGCCAGCCGTTGTTACTGCCCCGACCAGCCGCCCGGACCGGAAGAAACTGGCGGGTATCTCGGCCGCAGCCCTCTTGCTCGGCGGAGCCAGCTGGGTGGTCAGCCGGGCCATCCTGGAGAAACAGAACCAGCCGGAACCTGATTCAGACGGTTTTCCACCAAGCGGTGGCGCACCATCGACGATCGAGTTGCCGGCCGAGCTGGACGTTGCCGGGACGGTTACCGATGCCATGCCGTTTAAGCAGGCCTTCGACGTTGCGCGGCAGGAAGTCGGCTTTGGCGGGGTGTTCAACTGGCACGGCCACTGGTACAGTACCTTTGAACAGGCCGAATGGAGCAGCCTCTCGCTGGCCCAGCGCCACCAGTTTGCGGAGATGATTACCCAGGAGCAGCTACCCGTTAAACCGTATGCCGACCCGAATGCACCGGTTGCCGTAAACGCACCGGACGCCGATCAGGACGCGAAAGCCGGGACCGAGCCTACCGTCATTGAAGGGCACATGAATGGTCAGCGGGTTATGGGCATCGACTATGATCAGGATGGTGTCATCGATACGCTGGTGATGGAAGGCGCCGATGGCCATGCCTACCGGGTGGTCGATGCCAGCGGTGATGAAGGACTGGACACCCTCCTGCGCTACGACTCCCTCGACGGAGAACTGGTGGAGATCAGAAAGATTGACGACCCATTCGTGCTGAGCAACGACCAGTTTAGCCAGGGGCTGGAAGCCAGCATGTCGAAAGAAATTGTGGATTCCATTCTGGAGCCGACCATGGCGCCGGTAGCCCCCGCAGCACCGACCGATTCGCTGAACGACGCCAGCCCCGAACCCGATGAGCTTGACTACGTAGCCGACGCTCACGAGCCAGACGATACGTACGTCAACAACGGGGATGTCAGCGAGATGGACGAGTAGGGCGTATGACAGGCTTCAAAACTACGCTTATTACCTGCCATCAGTGCGCCCGGCGCATTATGGTTCGGGCGGCCGATGCCGAGCGCGGCAGCATCATCTGCTCCCACCTGGGCTGCGGGGCCATCAACACCCTGCAAACGACGTTTCAGTATGACGAACGGCTGGTACAGGGGCTTCCCGGCTATGGGCAGCTGGTTTGCCAGCGCGACCCGACGCAGGTGTACCCGCTTCAGTTCGGCGATAACGTGATCGGCACATCTAACACCTGCACGGTTCAGGTGGAGCGGTTCATGCATGGCGGACAGTGCTTCGTCAGTCGGCGGCATTGCACCCTGACGGTTACGTTCGATCCCTGGGCCGGCCAGCTGCGGTACCTGCTCCAGGACGGCGTTGCTGATCCGCAGCAGCCGGAGGTTCGGCAGTACAGCCTCAACGGCACCCAGCTGAACCAGGTCCCGATTCGCAAAACTGAACTGATCGATGTCGCTGACCAGGCGCTGATTACCCTGGGCGGAGCCGATCATTTTCGGCTCATTCATTTTTCTATCCCACAACCCATGCTCGACTCGTACAGGATCGAGCTAGCCTTCAATCCCGATCGTACTCAATAAGTTATGATTATTCAGCCTGCTTTGCCGCTTGCGTTTTCGCAGGTCGGTCAGCGGCCTGTCAACCAGGATGCCCTGTATCCGCCGGTCGACATGGCCACGCCAGCGTCACAGCTCTTTATCGTTTGTGATGGAATGGGGGGAGCCGACAAGGGCGAAGTGGCGAGTCAGTTGCTGTGCCAGGCTCTTGCCCGGTACGCCAGTGCCCGACCTGAACTGGTCTTTGACAGCCACCACCTGAGTCGCGCCCTCGACGAAGCGTACGAAGCCTACAACGCCTATCTGCAGGACCATCCGCTCGTTAGCCGCATGGGGTCAACGCTGGCCCTGGTACAACTCCACGAGCGGGGCGTTACGGTAGCACACCTGGGCGACAGCCGCGTTTATCAGTTTCGGGACGGGAAAATTATCTTCTGCACCCAAGATCACCGGCAGGTAATCGATATGGTCGAGGCCGGCATTATCACCGCTGCCCAAGCCCGAACCCATCCCTGGCGAAACCGGCTCAGCCGCGCGGTACTGGCCGTGGCGTCGGCCGCTGACAAACCCGCAGCCCGGCCGGCGGCCGATGTGGTCGTGCTGACCGATGTTCAACCCGGCGACTACTTTTTCATGTGTACAGATGGGGTGCTGGAAACGCTCGACGATCAGATGCTGGAAACGATACTGGCCATCGACCGGTCGGAGCAGGAGCACATCCAGTCTATACAGATCATGTGTGCGGGCCAGACCAAAGACAACTACTCGGCTTATCTGATCGGTATCCATCAGGTAAGCCAGCCTGAACCTGCCAGAGCCATTTTGTCATGATCGTTCACTTACTGAGCCTGCTGTCTTTATTGTGGCTACCGAGTCAGGTGCCCGGCGGGCAGACCTATGCTGTGGTAATCGGCATCTCAGACTATAAAGCCCTGACGTATTCGACGGGTGATCTGCGATTTGCGGATCGGGATGCCTGGCAGGTGGTTTCGTTTCTGAAGAGTCGCGCCGGGGGCAACGTGCCAGCCGCCAACATCCGGCTCCTGACCAACCAGCAGGCTACGCAGGCCAATATTGCACAGGCGCTCCGGCTGTTTCGGCAGGCGCGTCGCACCGATCGGGTGATTCTGTACTTTTCGGGACATGGGCTGCCCGACAGTTTTGTGCCCTACGATGCCCGTCCCGGCAGCCCGGCGCGTCTGTTGAGCTACCCAATGATCAAGGCCGCTTTCCACGACTCGGCAGCGGGGACCAAACTCTGCATCGCCGATGCCTGCATGTCGGGCGGCATGACCCAGCCCAGGACCAGCCGCCCGGCCCTCGTGCCGTCGGTTCAGGACGGGAGCAATGTGGCCATGCTGCTGGCCAGCCGGTCTACCCAGTACGCACTCGAAGATGGCCGACTGGCCGGGGGCGCCTTCACTTATTTTATACTGCGGGGACTGACGGGCCAGGGCGATCTGGACGGTAACCGGATCGTGACCATCCGCGAGCTGCACCGATACATTGCTCCCCGCGTTCGGAAGATGACGCGGGGGCAGCAAACGCCCCTGTTTTACGGTCGCTTTTCCGACGATCTGCCCCTGGCGTATCTGTGAGCGTTCACCTACTGATTAACTACGTTGCTTGCTATGAATCAAACGTTTACCACTTTTCAGGACTTCAGACAACGGTATCCCATCCGCCCCAACGATGAGGGAATGCTGTTAGGCAGCGGCTCGTACGGGCGGGTTATCAAGGTTGAAGATCAGCTGGAGACGGAATGGGTTGCCATCAAGATCAGCGAGTTCAAAGGTAACGATACCAAATCGCTGAAGGCCGAAGTGGAGCTGGCCCAGCGGGTACCGCGCCAGGCCAACATTGCCCGCTACGACGCCTGCTACCGGCTCGAAACCGACACGAGTGTCAGCGATTTTGCCATCATGAAGTACTACCCGGATGGCAATCTGGCCGACCTGCTCCGGCGGGTCACGCTAACGCCAGCCCAGATCTACGATATTTCGCGGGGCATCCTGCTCGGTCTTCAGCATCTGCACCGCAGCCGGATCGTACACCGCGATTTCAAACCGGCCAACATCCTGATCTCCCGCGACAACGCTGGCCGGTTCATACCCAAGATCGCCGATTTTGGACTGAGCAAACTGGTGCGCGACGATGAGATCGAAAGTTCTGACTTCGACCTGAGCGATGGGCGCGGCACCCCCTCTTATAAAGCCCCGGAGCAGATTGAAGGGAGCCGGGTGAGCTTCAACCTCGATCTATGGGCGTTCGGGGTGATTCTCTACGAGATCATGACGGGCGAAAAACCGTTCCGGGCCGACCTGCGTGTCACCAGCGAACAATCGGCCCGGCGCGAGATCGAGAAAAAAATCATTACCGTTGAGCTGCCTGCCCGGCTTAATCAGGTGCCTGAGCCGTATAACGCCATGATTCGTCGGTGTCTGGTCCGGGATATCCACAAACGCGTTCGTAAAGAAGATGAACTGCTCGACCTGCTCGACCAGATTCCGCAGCTGCTGGCCGACGCCCGTGCGCTGGCCGATGCCCATCAGTATAAGCAGGCCATTGCCGTTTACGAGCAGGTGCTGACCAAGCGCGAAAACCAGGCCGAAGCGCAGGCGGGTATCCGGCAGGCTAAGGCCGCGCTGGAGCGGCAGCTGCTCAACGACCTGATCGCCGAAGCCGAAACGCTGGTTCGGCAAAACCGGTTTGATCAGGCAAAATCGGTCTACGAGCAGGTGTTGCTGCGAGAGGCATCACATATGGTAGCTACCCTGGGGCTGGCCCTGTGCGACGAGCAGCTGCGTCCTAAACCTCAGCCGATCGAGCCGGAAACCGACGCGTTTGTTGGCGAGCGGACCGATGTGTACGTAGCCCCACCGGCGCCTAAACCCGCTGTTGTCCGGGCTCCACCCGTCGTTAACCCCCCCGCGACGGAGCGCGCTAAACCCATTCCGGGGCCGGTCGTGGCAGCACCGCCGGTACCCGCCCGTTTCCCTGTCAGGCCGGTATCGGCTCCCGTAGCTGCGGGTGTTGGCACCAGGCTGGCTACCCGAACGTTTTCGTGGCGGGTGGTTGCTCCGCTGGTGGGGCTGAGCGGCCTGGCTCTGTTTTTCGTGTTACAGCAACCCGGTTTGTTCGGTGGCAGCCAGCGTGTGGAAGACCCGGGAACAAAGAGCGACAAGGCAACGGTCGTCCCGGCAGTACCGCCCGCTGGTGAGGATAAAAAAACGCCCAGGGAACCCGAACCCAAAACAGTTTTGCCGGCTCCCGCAGGCCGGGAGGCCATCAACCAGCGCGTTGCGGTTGCTCTTCAGAAGGCCAGATCGGCTTTTCGGCTAAAAGACTATAAAACGGCGTACGAACTGACCGACAGTGCCCTGCAGCTTGATCCGTCCCGGCACGATGTGGCCGCTTTGCGCACGGCATCGCTGAACGAACTGCGTAAGGCCAAAGCCCCCATTCCGGAAACACGACCCCCCGCAGAGACGCCCAAAACAGGCGAGTTGCCCGCCCCGACGGACGATGCCAAAACCAAACCGGCTGATCCGACCCCGACCCCCAAAGAAACCGGAGCCAGTGCGAAACAGCTGGCCCAGGAAGAATTTGACCAGCTCATCGACGAGGGGATGAAGGCCATCACTAACGGCAACAACAAAGCCAAAGCCATAGCGGCTTTCACGAAGGCGCAGGGCCTCACCAAAGAATACGAACTCAACACCGCCCGGGCCGAAGCGGCTTACGCCTACAACATGAGCAAGGCCGGGAAACTATTTGACAGAGACGAGCTGGAAGGCGCCAAAGACTGGTACCAGGTGGCCAAAGCTGTAAAAGACACCGAAGAAGTCCGACGGAAAATCAAACAATGCACAAACTAGTACCTCCATTTTATGCGTAAGCTATTACATCTATCCATCCTGCTTTCATTATTGACAGCCCCCTTTGTGACCACCGCCTACGGGCATACCGCCTTCAGCCTGACTGCGGTCGATGACGAGTATGACCGGTACAAAAAACGGGGCGACGATTACTTCAAGGAAGGCAAGTACTTCGAAGCCCGCCGACAGTATCAGAACTGCCTGGAGGTGCCCGGTTTTGAAAACGATGCCTACGCCAGGGGCCAGATCGAGGAGTGTACTACGGGACTGAACCTGCGCAAACAGGCCGAAGATGCTTTGCGGCAGGGCAAAGGACCCGAAGCCGTAGCGCTGCTGAACCAGCTGCTCAACCTGAACCCCGACGACGTAATTACCCGCGCCCAATATGCCGACTATTACGAACGGGAAGGGAACCTACTCTTCAACCAGAAGCGGTATCTGCTGGCCCGGGAGAGTTATTCGAAAGCGCTTACCTATACCACCACCCGGCAGGAGACGCTGCGGCTCCAGATCAGAACCATCGACAACCTGACCCGGCCCTCCCGGCGCGTGGGGCTGAAACTAGCCACGGGGGTTGTCGCCATCGGGGCGGGGGCCTACGCCCTCCTGCTGCGGAGCGACTACCAGTCGAAAATAGATGCTCTAAACCAGATCAGCCAAACCACCGACCCAACCAATAGTGGCGAGATTGCCGACCCGGCCGCGTACCAACAGTACAGCGACGCCTATGCCGCAGCGGAAGCGGCTCAGCAAAAAAGCGGCCTGTTCAAAGCCTGCATTGGGGTAGCGGCCATAGCGACGGTGGCCGAGATCTACCTGCTACTGCGTAAACCCAAACCCCGCACAACGGCGCTGGAGCTGAAACCGGCCTCACAGGCGTGGGGGCTGGCGGTATCCTACAAGTTTTAACTGTTTCTGTTCACACCCATTTTCGTGATAACACCCATGAATCGTTTCTCAACCTATATCATTTTCCTGCTTATGCTGGCCGCGGGCGGCACCCTGCTCGTAAGCTGCGACAACTGGGATTTACTGCCCAACAAAAAATCAAAACGCAACTGTGCTGAGCCGAAAGGAACGTTGCGTGCGGACATACAACAACTGAAAGTGAACTTCAGCATCGGGGAGGCTAGCGGTACCATCGATCAGGTCAAATGGAGTTTTGGCAACGGCAGTACGACCGTTACGACCGGTACGACAGCCACACATACCTACGCCCAACCGGGTACGTACAATGTACAGGCAACGCTTACCAACGCCTGCAAGGTAGAAATAACACTGATCACATCGGTTACGGTGAGCAACGCCGTTCTGCCAACGGTTACCCTGCAGCCAATAGCCGATATTGCGAAGACGACGGCAAAAGCTACGATGGCGATAACCTCCAACGGAAACGCTACGATTACACGCTATGGTGTCTGCTGGTCATCAACAAATCAATCGCCGGAGGTTGACAAAGCAGATTCGTTTACAGCGATTTCAAGTAGTGGTGCGCTTAACACTGCGTTCCCCTTTTCAGTAACAGGCTTGTCGCCCAATACGACTTACTATGTACGCAGTTTCGCTATCAATCAGGCAGGCCCTGGCTATAGCTCCCCAGTGCAAAGGTTTACAACCGGGCAAGATCCGTCAGTAACGACACTAGGGTCATCTAACATTAAGCCAGTCAGCGCTACGGTCGGTTTGGTCGTCAACACACCCGGGACCCCGGCGGCCGTAGAATACGGTATATGCTACTCACAGAATAGTACGCCTGATCTGACTAATGGCAGCAAACAAACCGTTTCGACTCCGTCAATAGGTACTGGCGTGCCTGTTTCGCTAACTGACCTTACGCCAAACAAGACTTATTATTACAGGGCGTATGCCAAACTGCCGTCTGGCGAAATAATTTACAGCACTACGATTTTGTCGTTCACAACTCTAATCGATACCGTACCGAATGGTCTTATCGCGTCGGTGTCGTTTACGGATGGTTCTAAGCTGGATATCAGCGGCTACGATAATCATGTGGAGCTAATAGGGGGCGCCACCTTTACTACAGACCGGAATGGGAAATCAAACTCAGCTATTCAGCTAGATGGTATTAACGATTATTTCCAGATGGCCGAAAAAGCAATACTGAACGTAGATGCATTTACGATAAGTATCTGGATTAAGCCGAATGCGATCAACAACGTGAACGATCGGATGCAGATTTACAACAAGTCTCGCTGGGCTGATAGTGGAAGCGAAGTGTACAGCTCGCTGATCAAGAAAAATGAATCAGGACCGGGGCTTACGTTCAAGACCGATATCAAACAAAACAGTAACTGTGTGGCCGGTAAAGGATGGGTAGAGTTTCAGTTCAGCAGCAATTTTGCACTTGGTACCTGGCATCATCTGGTCTTCACCTACTCAGGCCGATCAACCCGCATGTACTTTGATAATGTGTTGGTAGATCAAAGCGATAGCCTGCCAGCCGCTAACATGGACAAATGCCCCGGGGGAGAGTTAAAGTTTGGGGCTCAGATTAAGGATTATGAAAATTATTTCAGCGGGGCCATGGACGATATCCGGATCTATAACCGGGCGCTCTTACCTACTGAAGTAAAATCGCTTTTCGAGCAGTAGAGCTAGTTGCTGATTTTTTGCAGGACCTGCTGCGCCTGCGTGTGAAAAGGGTTGGCCCTGTCGCTGCTGATTTGCTTCAGTGTCGGCAGGGCTTTCTCGGTCTGGCCGTTCTTTACGTAGGCCAGCGCCAGAAACCAGTCGGCTTTTTGCCGCAGCGACCGGGTAGGGGAGGCCTGGGCTTTGGTCAGCAGCGGAATGGCTTCGGCGGGCTGGTTATTGGCCAGGTGACTCAATCCCAACAGGTAATTTTTATAATGAATCGTCTGCTTATCGGCCGGGAGTGTGGCGAGCTGGTCGATGACCTGGTCGTACTTGCCGGACTGGTAGCTACGAAGGGCGTCCAGAAACTGGTTGCGGACGGAGGGCGGTAACTCTCCCGTCGGAAACGCTTTGCGGAGTTCGCTGGTCGGGTCGGCGGGAAGGGCGTTGTTGTACGCCAGGTCGGCTGCCGGGCGGGCGGTTTGCCGGTAGGCGTAATAGCCGGCCCCCAGCACCACCACGACCGACGCAGCTGCGGCCCAGTACCGCCAGCTTACCAACGGACGGGCCACGGCCCGTTCGGGCGCTATGGAGCGGGCTACGGATTCGGTTTGCTGATACTGGAGCCGGGCCCGGTCGAGCGCCCGTTCGATCCCGATGGCCCGCAGACCAAGCCGCAACTCGCGCTGCCGGTCAACCTCGACCTGTAGGTCGGCATCGGCCCGGATCTCGTCGTCAAAAGCCGCCCGGTCGGCGGCCGATAATTCGTTGGCCAGATAGGCGTCAATGAGTTCGTATTGCTCCTCCGACAACTTCATAGTCCCTGATTGATGGCGATTTGCCGGTAATAGGTTTTTAACTTTTCGGCGCAGTCGTACCGTTTCGATTTGACCGACGATTCTTTCATACCCAGCCGCCCGGCAATTTCGCGCAGGGACAGTTCATCTACGTAAAACCATTCCATCAGGTTTCGGCATTCGCCTTTCAGCTGATGGAGTGACGCCCGTACGGCCCTGATTACATCGGCCCGCTCCAGATCTTTCTGCACATCGTCGGTGTCGGCGGTTTCATAGTCCTCGGGTAGGCTGCCACGCCGGCGCAACCGGGCCGATTTTAGTTCGGTAAACCAGACCCGTTTGCAGTACTCGAAAAGAACGGTCGTGACCCGCGTTTCGGGCTGATACTGGTATTGACCGGTTTCTAGGTTGAGTAAAAAATTGAGCAGCCCTTTTTGAAAAGCATCTTCGGCATCCATGGCTGTGCCGCTATTGGTGATAACCCAATACCGAAACGGAGGCAGCGATTCACTGTACAAAAGTTGATAAGCTCGCTCATCGCGACGGCGCAGGGCATCGTACAAATCCTGATCTCTGGAAAAGATCGGTAGCGGTTGAGTGGACATAGTCGTGTGGAATAGACGAATATATGATCCAATCCAATACGGACCCGTCTGGCCGCTACTTATTGCTTAATCGGTCGTGCGGCCAAAAGGTAAGTCGTCGCCCAGGAAAAAAGCGGATAAAAAAACTGAAAAAAACACAGCAAAACGACTCACCTTTTGCCAGCGTCGCCGATACAGAGCTGTAACCAGATGCTGACACGGATGAAAAACGCGACCGCTGCCTATCGAGGCCCCTGACGTTGTGCTGATGCCCGTCATTTCCTCAAAAATTCTGTCCACACCCCTTTATTTGTCCATGTCCGGACAACACAACGATGAACTCAATACTAACTGTCGAAGAACCAGCCGCTGTCAATGCTGACGATTATTACTTCTACCACACGATCGATCTGCCCGGCCTGGGCGAGATGAAAGGTGAGTGGGACCTCCGCCAGTCGCCCGAGAAATACCTGGGCAACGTAAGGCTTACCAACAAACGAGTCCTGGAAATGGGCGCGGCCAACGGCTTTCTGTCGTTCCATATGGAGCAGAAAGGAGCATCGGTGGTGAGCTACGATCTGTCGCCCGAGCAGGACTGGGATATTGTACCGTTTGCCGATAAGAACGCAGCCGCGCTGTCCCCCGACCGGAAAAACCACATCCGAAAAATCAACAACGCCTACCGACTGGCCCATTCGCTGCTCAACTCCTCCTGCGAGTATGTCCATGGATCGGTATACCACATTCCGGACTCGGTCGGTGAGGTCGATGTAACTACGTTTGGCAGCATCCTGCTCCACATCCGCGACCCTTTTCTGGCTCTGCAGCAGGCCGCCCGGATCACCCGCGAAACCATCATCATTACCGACATCCTCGACAATAACCGCCAGCGGCTTGTTAACACGCTGTTTGGCTGGCTCGGCAAAGGAGCGGTACGAACGATCCGTCAGAAGCTTTTCGGCCCGTCGATGATTTTCCGGCCCGACCCGGCCATCGGGCACCCGGAAGAAACCTGGTGGCACCTGTCGCCCGAACTGCTCGAGAAGGCGCTGGGGGTGCTGGGTTTCGGCGATATACAGATCAGCTACCATACCCAGTATTTTGCCCAGCACCACAAGAGCCAGCTTATGTATACGCTGGTGGCGCAGCGCACCGTACCCATGCGGGCGCAGTAACTACCAAGTTCTTTTTCTATCCACCCTTTCAACTTACTGTAATGGATATCTCATCAAAATACTTTGCGTTGCTCCGGCAACCCAGTCCGCTGGTTGTTAAACGATTGTGGGATCTTGTTGTCGATCTGTACCGGGTCGGCAAACTGCGCGAATGTGTTTCGTTCCTGCGCTGGGAGCTTTTCCACCGGCTTCGCCTATTCCGGCTTGGAAACCGGTACGTTACTTTCACTGACCAGTCATTTTTTTCGATCACCAACGATCGGGTCTGGCTCCGGAAAAATACGGCCGCCGGTTCTGTACTCATCAACGCGGAACTGTCGTTCAGGGCAGTACCAATTGATTGGAAATACTGCTTTCGGGCAACGGATGGCCGATTGTATGGCTGTTTGTTTTCCAGGCCAAATGCGCTGGTTGTCAGTGTTGACCGGAGCCAGTCGGTCGAGGTGCTTCACGAGTTTCTGCACCCCATCGCGTCGCTGTTTGTGAGCCGGAACTCGACGCTGTTTGTGTGTGTAAAAGGAGCCGTTTACCAAAGCCGGGATGGCGGACTGTCGTTCAGGCCGGTGTTGAACCTGTCGACGCCGATCAGCTATTTTCTGTTTAATAACGGCATGACCGAACTACCCGATCATACGCTGCTGCTGGGCGAATACGGGTCCATCTGGCACGGACGATCCTGGCAGAACCTGGCCTATGTATACTCGTCCATCGACGGGGGCGAAACCTGGACTTCGTCCGATTTCCTACAGCGGCAGGGGGTCAACAAACACGTGCACCTGGTGCGGTATTCGGCTACGGCAAAGGCGGTTTTCCTGACCGATGGGGATAACAAAAAACAAATCTGGTCGAACCGGGCGCTGGTAAACGAATCGACTGGATTCACGACGGGCTGGCAGCTGATCAACCGCTACCATCATCAGACGGGCGGCTACCTGTCGATGGCCGAAACGCAGGACGCCGTGGTTTTTGGCAGCGACTACCTGGGCGGCACCAACTTCATTGTCAGAACCGTTGACGGGGTTCGTTTCGAGAAGCTAACGTTACCCGATCCGTACCGCCGGAGTCCGGTTATGAACCTGGTAACGCGGCAGGGTGCATCGGGTAGCGAACTATGGGCTACGACCTACAGCTGTCTGTCGAGCCAGGCCAAAAGTCTGCTTATGTGCAGCTACGATTCGGGCAAAACCTGGACCCGGGTCATCGAGTTCGACGGAGCCAGTCACGAAATTCGGCTGGTGAGTTCGTCGCAAGCGCCATCTGACGACCTGTACATATCCATTACGGAGTTCGACAGTCTGCACCGTCAGCAAAGCCATCGTGTGTACCGGCTCGCATGCGGCCCAAACCCCCTGGTTCAGCCCAGCTAAACCGCTACAATCCCCAATACGACAACCTTCGCCAAGCCTCGCTTTCACCCGTTGCTGTGTCCCCACGGCAACCTACGCGCCAGCCGGGTTTCATCCGGTCGGGTTGCTGTGAGGACACAGCAACGGGTGGGGCGTCAGTAAAATGAAGGGGCACCGAAACTCATATTCGGTGCCCCTTCATTATGTGTAGGTATCCTGCTTAAAACAGGTAGCGCAGGCCGAACTGGAACTGGCGCGGGGGCGCGGCATTTTTCTGGAGGATACCTGCCGATGGGGGACCAACCTGAATCTGATTGCTCTGGGTGGCGTTGTTCGAATACCCACTCAGGTTCACCGTGTTGAGCACGTTAAAGGCATCAGCGCGGATCTCGAGTCGGCCGCGGCCGCCAACCGGCAGCTGATACTGAACACTGGCGTCGATTGTTTCGGACCAGGGCAGGCGGTCGCTGTTGCGCGATTCGCCGGGCTGCCGGTCGCTGTTACCCTGGTAGG
Organism: Spirosoma lacussanchae; assembly: GCF_005870035.1. Lineage (GTDB taxonomy): Bacteria > Bacteroidota > Bacteroidia > Cytophagales > Spirosomataceae > Spirosoma > Spirosoma lacussanchae. The sequence goes on from NZ_SWJG01000001.1 coordinate 1,775,010, forward strand.
CATCTCCAAACGAGCCACCGTCGCCGTTGAGGTCGTTGGTGAACCGGCGCGCGCCACCTACCAGGACGGGCGACAAGCGGCTGTTGACCAGGTAATATTGCGACGCGTCGGGAATCCGGTTGATGGGCTGGCCACTCTGGATCAGGGCGGCTACCGTCAGAGTCAGATTTTTGAGGGGGTAGACGTTAACGATACCGTTGATGATATGCCGGCGATCGTTGACCGACGGGCCCCACTCGGCCGCGAAATTGTTGGCATCCTGCGCCCGGAAATTGATATCTTCCGTATTGTTCCGCAGCGACGACAGCGTATAAATCAGGCGGTAGGCCAGCGGACCCGTACCCCGGTCTTTCTGGAAATTGAAGCTCAGCGCGTAGTATTCTGACTCGCCGGCGGTTTCGGTCACCACGATACTTTTAGCCCCGCCCGCCAGCCGCTGGCCGTTGATCGATACGAACTGAGCCCCACCGGCGCCCGTATACACCGGAATAGGCCGTGTCGAGTCGGCGGTGGCCGAAGACCGGGCAATACCAAGCTGGCCACTCAGGCTATAATCCCAGGGGGCGGGGGCGTTCAGGTTGCGGGTCCGGAAGAGGTTGTAGCCGTGGTTGTACACCGCATCGACGTAGAACAAGGTGTTGCTGTTGATCTGGTACTGATAACCGATCGACGTCTGAACGGTGTACGGGTTCTGGTAGCCGTTCGGGTTCAGAATCCGGTTTTCGCCCCCGTTGAAGGTGTTACGCTGTCCCGCAAACGACTCGGCCGAAGGGCCCTGCAGGTAACGAACCGGCGTGCCCCCGCTGCTGGTGCCCCCCACCGACAGGTTGCCGTCGTAGGTGATGCGGTCCAGGCTGGTCGATGCAGGCAGAATACCGGTATCAATCAGGGCCTGTAGTTGGCGCCGGTAATCGGTCGACGTGTTGTTCTGAGCCAGTGCGTCGCTGTAAATCGTGTACAGAATCTTGTCGTAGAAAAGACCTACGCCACCGCGCAGGCTGCTGCGGGGGCTGAGTTTGTAGTTGGCACTGAAGCGAGGAGCCAGGTTGTTGAAATCGCCGGAAGCCGCCCCGCCTTTCGACAGGTTGTCGTAGTCGTAGCGCAGGCCCAGCGTCAGGTTCAGCTTGTCACTGACCGACCACTGGTCTTCGAGGTACCCGCTCAGAATATTCTGGGTTTTGCCGAACGAGTTGGGACGTAGTTCAACCGAATAGCCCAGCACCGTCACATCGGCCGGAATGTCGGACGGGCTGAGGGAAGCGCCGAGGTTACGGCTCCGCAGCGCGTCGAGCTGGGGCTGGGTTAGCCGAACGGTGTAGCTACCGTTGGGGTTACCTCCCCCAAACAGCGAATGAGTACCGCTGATCAGCTCCACACCGGCCCGAATGGTGTGGTTGCCCCGGTAAAGCGTAAGTTTCTGCTGCACCTGGAAGGTATTTTCGAGTTCGTCGAACAGGTAGCCCGGATGCCCCAGCTGAGCAATGTCGACACCCTGCGGATCGCGTACGGTAACGCTCGGGCTATTGGGGTTGAGCGCCCGAGCGTAGTTCCAGCGAAAACGGGCGTACTGCAGGTTCGTCTCGGACGTGAACCGGTCGGTCGTGTAGATGTTTTTGTTGGCAATGGTGATCGAGTTGCGGTCCTGCGCGTTGGCTGCCGACGGGAAGGCATTACCGCCGGTTAGCCCGCCTGCCTGACGGCCAATGGCCACAATACCGACGTTGGCGCGCAGCGACGAGTGAAACTTGCTGCTCCAGAACTGGTCGAGTTTACCCGAGATCAGATCGAACTGGTTGGTACCGCGAATGGTCTGGTTAACGCCCAGCGCCGGTGCCGTCAGCAGGTTGTCTTTTACGTCGGTGGTGTGTTCGTAGTTGAGGTAGTAGAAGGTTTTGTTCTTCACCAGCGCCCCGCCGATGCCGAAACCACCCTGGAACCGCTGAAACCCATCTTTAACCTGATTACCCGACAGATCACGCTGTGCATAGGCCGAGGGCGAATCGGTAAGTCGGCCGGGCCGCGACAGCAGGAATACCTCGCCCGTGGTTTCGTTGCTGCCCGAGCGGGTTGTCAGGTTGATAATGCCGTTGCCGGTGTTACCGAACTCGACGGTGTAGTTGTTGGTCAGCACCGAGATGTTACGTACGAAGCCAACGGGCATGGCAAAGCGCTGGCCACCCAGAAACCGCTCGTTGTTATCCTGCCCGTCGATGAGGTAGTTGTTGAACAGGCCGTTGGCGCCGTTGATGCTGACGTTGGGAGCCTCGGGAAAGAATCCCGTTGCCTGGCTGACGTTTGGCAGACGGTACAGCACCCGGGTGATGTCGCGCCCTTCGACCGGCAGCTCCTGCACCTTCTGAATGACCATCTCCGACGATACTTCGGCATTGACGGTGTTGATCCGCGAGGTGCTTGTGCTGCGAACCACCACCTCGTTCAGCGTTTGTTCGGTTCGGGTGGGGAGCAGCAGCGTTACCGATCGGCGGCCGTTGGTGCGGAGTTCGATATTGTCGGACGAGGTTTCGAGGTAGTTTGCATCGTCGCGGGTGAAAACGCGGTAGCTGCCGTTGAGGGGCAGGGCTCTGAACTGAATTTTACCCTGCGCATTGGTAATGCCGGAGGTCGACAGGCCAATGGCCCTGTTCTCGAGGTAGACCGTAGCGCCTTCGACCGGCGTTTGTCGGGTCAGCTGAAGAACCGTAATGTCCAGATCCGTTTGGGCCAGTAACGTTGAGCAGGTGCCCAGCAGGAGCACGAGTGTGTAGAGTACTTGTTTCATGAATGAATTGGTAGACAATAAACGAAAACAGCCTGCCTTACTAAGCAGGGGCATCAGCGCACGCAGCCGGGTTAGCCAGACACGTGTCGGTTTGAGCAGACCGATTACGAATCGATCCGAAAAATGAGCAGGAAGAGGACGCAGCGCGTCAGGCGACGAGGGGCGGAGCGCGGCCCGACGAGGGGTCTGTAGCCAGTGCCAGGCCGGAGCCGCAGCGCCCGGAACAGGCGGCCGTTCGGGTGGGCGACAGGGCTTGTCGGATGGTGTTGAGCAGGCGACTGGCAACCTGCCCCGTCCATCGAATCCGGATAATGTCGGCGGAGTTGTTCAGGTCGGTCCGGACGGGCAATTCCAGCAGTGCGGTATCCTGCGACGAAACGAACTGCCGCAGCGCGTCGGCCAGCTGACTGGTTTGCCAGGGTAGTTGAGCTACCGCATCGGCCTTAAATCGGGTCTGGTCAAAACCAACCAGGTAGAGCCCGCCCCGGCGGTCGGGACCGGCCGGCAGCTGACCCGCAGCCAGCGCGTTGGCAGCCCGGCGCAGATCAGCGGGTGAGAGGTCGGGGCAGTCGTTTCCTACGCAGATGACTCGGTCGTAGCCGAGCGCAAAAGCCGCCGAAACGGCCGAGCTGAGCTGGGTGCCGAACGAGCCCTGGTGGTCGATGAGCTGATCGGAAGAGAGCAGCGGAAGCCCCGCAGCCAGCGCCTTTTGCTCGACTAACCGACGCATGGCACGCCAGGTCGACAGGCTGGCTACTGACTTGCGACCGGCCTCGTGCGAATCGGGGAGCGCAATCAGTAAAACGACCGTCGACGGATGGAGCAACTGCATAGATTATTGACAAACAGCGAACGGCTCGATTACCCGGCCGTTCCTGCGTATTAACTAAACGTACGAAAAGGCCCGACGGTTGGTTTTATCAGCAGTCGTCGGGCGGTGATTCTCTACATATTTCGGCGGTACTTGCCCCCTACGGCGTACAGAGCGTTGCTGAGCTGACCCAGCGAACAAACTTTGGCGGCCTCCATCAGGCTCTCGAACAGGTTTCCGTTGGCCAGGGCCGTAGCCTGCAGGTTGGCCAGGGCTACCTCGGCTTCGGCGCGATGGCGCTCCTGAAAGGTCCGGCAGTTGTCGACCTGGCTGCGTTTTTCGTCGTCGGTGCTGCGGATCACTTCGGCCGGCACGATGGTGGGCGAGCCGTTGGGATCGAGGAAGGTGTTGACCCCCACAATGGGCAGGTCGCCGTTGTGTTTCAGGGTTTCGTAGTACATCGATTCTTCCTGAATCTTGCTGCGCTGGTACATCCGTTCCATCGCACCCAGCACCCCTCCGCGTTCGTTAATGGCCAGAAATTCCTGATAGACGGCTTCCTCGACCAGGTCCGTGAGCTCTTCAACAACGAACGAACCCTGCAGCGGGTTTTCGTTTTTTGTCAGGCCGAATTCGCGATTAATGACAAGCTGGATGGCCATGGCCCGCCGAACCGATTCTTCGGTAGGAGTCGTGATGGCTTCGTCGTAGGCGTTCGTATGCAGCGAGTTGGTGTTGTCGTAAATCGCGAGCAGGGCCTGCAGGGTGGTGCGGATATCGTTGAACGCAATCTCCTGCGCGTGCAGACTCCGGCCCGAAGTCTGGATATGGTACTTCAGCTTCTGGCTTCGGTCGTTGCCCCGGTACTTGTGCTTCATCGCCTTCGCCCAGATGCGCCGGGCTACCCGACCCAGCACGGTATATTCGGGGTCCATGCCGTTGGAAAAAAAGAACGACAGGTTGGGCGCAAAATCGTCGACCCGCATACCCCGGCTGAGGTAATATTCAACAAACGTGAAGCCGTTAGAAAGCGTAAAGGCCAGCTGCGAGATCGGGTTGGCGCCTGCTTCGGCAATGTGGTAGCCCGAAATCGACACCGAATAAAAATTCTGGACGCGGTTGTCGGCGAAGTACTGCTGAATATCGCCCATCATTTTGAGCGCAAATTCAGTCGAGAAGATGCAGGTATTCTGGGCCTGGTCTTCTTTCAGAATGTCGGCCTGTACGGTGCCCCGGACTTTGCGCAGGGTGTCGGCTTTGATTTGCTCATAGACCTCGCGCGGCAGCACCCGGTCGCCGGTGGTGCCCAGCAGGCCCAGTCCCAGCCCGTTATTACCTTCGGGCAGGGGGCCGTTGTAGGCCGGAGCGTCTGATGCGGGTTGCCGGTTTTCTTCGTTGTTGGCCAGCCATTTTTCGCACTGTTGGTCGATGGCTGCGTTGAGGAAGAAAGCCAGCAGCATGGGCGCGGGGCCGTTGATGGTCATCGAGACGCTGGTGGCCGGGTCGCAGAGGTCGAAGCCCGAGTAGAGTTTTTTGGCATCGTCGAGGGTACAGACGCTGACGCCCGAGTTACCTACCTTGCCAAAAATATCGGGACGCAGGGCCGGGTCTTCGCCGTAGAGCGTTACGGAGTCAAAAGCAGTAGAGAGTCGTTTGGCGGGTTGCCCTTTGGAGACGTAGTGGAACCGGCGGTTGGTTCGTTCGGGCCCGCCTTCGCCCGCAAACATACGGGTTGGGTCTTCGCCCTCGCGCTTGAGTGGGAACACGCCGGCCGCGTAGGGAAACTCGCCCGGTACATTTTCGGTCAGCAGCCAGCGCAGCACATCCCCCCAGTCGTGGTACTTGGGCAGGCTGACCTTCGGTATTTTCAGGTGCGACAGGGTTTCGGTATACAGCGGCTGCCGGATCACGTTGTCGCGGACTTTGAATTCGTAAACGTCGGCCGTATACCGTTGCTGCATGGCGGGCCACTGCTGTAGCCAGTGACGACAGTCAGGATGAAGGCGCGCTTCGAGTTCGGTATACAGTTTTTGGAGTTCAGCATGTATCGACACCCTGTCCGTGGTCGCAGACCCGGACAGGGTGCGGAGGACGCCGTCAATCTGGTAGAGCTGGCGGGCGAGGGCTGTCTGTTCGTTCACGAAGGCGTCGTAACGGCGGCTCTCTTCCACAATTTCGGCCAGGTACCGCACCCGGTCCGGGGGGATAATGGCCTGGGGGGGGGCCGGGGTTGTTCCCTGACCTGCTGCGTTGCTCGCGACGGTTACCGGCGGAAGGCCCAGCGTTTCCATCAGCCGATCGAACAGGGCGTTCATGCCCGGGTCGTTGAACTGCGAGGCTATCGTGCCCAGAATAGGCAGCGCATCGTCGGCCGTGTCCCAGAGGTTATGATTTCGGCGGTATTGCTTGCGCACGTCGCGCAGGGCGTCGAGCGAGCCGCGTTTGTCGAATTTGTTGATGGCGATAACGTCGGCGAAGTCGAGCATGTCGATCTTCTCCAGCTGCGTCGCTGCGCCGTACTCGGCCGTCATCACGTATAACGTTTTGTCGGCATGTTCGGTGATTTCGGTGTCGGACTGCCCGATGCCCGACGTTTCGACGATGATCAGGTCAAAACGGGCGGCTTTGCAGACGTCGATGGCGTCCTGCACGTGGCGGCTCAGCGCCAGATTCGACTGCCGCGTGGCCAGCGACCGCATGTAGACGCGTGGGTTATGGATGGTATTCATCCGAATCCGGTCGCCGAGCAGGGCCCCGCCGGTTTTTCGCTTCGAGGGGTCGACCGAAATAATGGCCAGTGTTTTGTCGGGGTAGGTGCGCAGGTAGCGCAGCACCAGTTCATCGACCAATGACGACTTGCCGGCTCCGCCCGTACCCGTAATGCCCAGCACCGGCGGGTTAGGCAGGGTGCCATCCAGTTGCTGAGCCGCGAAGGCTGGTCCGCCGGGCCGTTGCTTCTCCGTGGCTCGTTCGTTCTCGGCCGTGGTGATCAGCCTGGGAATGGCGTGGACGTCGATGGGGTTGGTGGTGGGCAGCGGGGGGAGCTCGAAATCGCACTGCAGCAGCAGGTCGTTGATCATCCCCTGCAGTCCCATGGCCCGGCCATCGTCGGGGCTGTAAATGCGGGTGATCCCATAGGCGTGCAGCTCGTCGATCTCCGAGGGCAGAATGGTACCACCCCCTCCGCCAAAAATCCGGATATGACCCGCCCCACGTTCGTTCAGCAGGTCATACATGTACTTGAAAAACTCGAGGTGGCCCCCCTGATAGCTGGTTACGGCAATGCCTTGCACGTCTTCCTGAATGGCACAATCGACAATTTCGGCAACGGATCGGTTATGGCCGAGGTGAATGACCTCGGCGCCCGACGCCTGCATCAGCCGACGCATGAGATTGATGGCCGCATCGTGGCCATCGAAGAGCGACGCAGCCGTGACGATGCGAATTTTATGGGTCCAGCCGGTTTCGGGCTGGGACTGGGGTTTAGCGGGAGTAGCAATCATATTGATGAAGGGAATAAGGCGGAGGTGAGTAGGCTGATCATGGCGGAGCAGACCGGACCCGTTGTCGAAATCGCCTGCCTGCCGTCGGCTGGTCTGCCTCTCTTCTCCTTTTTTGCCAAAGTTACTAAAGCAATCGGGAATGGGTTTCATCCCATCGTTGCGGCTGTTTGTCCCATCTTCGCCCGACTTGTTCCCATTTTGTTGGCAGAGCCTGTTTGTCTGTCGTAGCTTTGGTTCAACCAAACAGACAAACGCCTGCCAATCTCATGAAAAAACAATTGATCGCCGGTCTGCTGCTGGCCGGAACACTCATCGGCACAACGAATGCACAGGATAAAGCTTTACTCTACGAAGTAACAGGAAATGGCCTCAGCCAGCCGTCCTATCTGTACGGCACTTTTCATCTGGTCTGCCCCACGGACCTGAACATCACCGAGGCTACCAAAAAAGCCATTGGCGACGCCCAGCAGGTTTATCTCGAACTGGACATGGATGATCCGGCCATGATGGGCCAGATGCAGAAGGCCATGATGATGCCCAATGGGAAAAACATCAAGGACATGCTCAAGCCCGACGATTATACGGTGCTGGATACCTACCTTAAGCAGAAGATGAATGTGAGTCTGACGCAGGTGGGGGCCTTTAAACCCATTGGGCTAATGTCACTCATGTACATGACCGTACTGCCCTGCCAGCCCGCTTCCTACGACCTGACGTTTGCGCAGATGGCCGGTAAGGACAAGAAAGAAGTGCTGGGACTCGAGTCGCTGGAGGCTCAGCTGGCGGCACTGGATAAAATTCCGGAGGAAGAGCAGTTGAAAGGCCTGGTCGATATGGCCAGAAAGCCCGAGGAGGCAAAAAAAGAGTTTATGAGTCTGCTCGATGCGTACAAAGCCCGCGATATTGCCAGGCTGATGAATATGGTCAAAACCAGCCAGTTCAGCAGCAATTCCGTTGAGTTTGAAGATAAGCTGCTGAACGAACGGAATGCCAACTGGATACCCGTCATCGAGAAGGCCGCCAAAGACAAGCCAACCTTCTTTGCATTCGGTGCCGGCCACCTCGGTAACGATAAAGGTGTCGTGAACCTGCTCCGCCAGAAAGGCTACACCGTTCGGGCGGTCGAATAAACCAGGAAGACATTCGGTCCTCATCCGCTATAGACCTGAAAACTCAGCTGTCGTGGATGAGGGCCGATGAACGTTCTGGCGGGGATACAGGTCCGGGTGAATTCCCGTTTTTTTATTTTTTGAACGCCAGCGCTTTTACGGGCTGAATGCGGTTAATGACGAAAGTTGGTAGCCAGAGCACAAGGGCAATCAACAGGACGGTAGCGCCGTTCAGCGCCAGAATAGTAGGCCAGTCCCAGGCGATGGGTACGTGGTTGACGAAGTAATTTTTAGGGTCGAGCGGGATGAGCTGGTACCGGTACTGGAGGAAACAGAAGGCCAGCCCGACAGCGTTACCGATCAGCAGTCCCCAGCCCACCATATTGAGGCCGACGTAGAGAAACACCTTCCGGATCAGGGGATCATCGCCCCCCAGCGCCTTCAGCAGACCAATCATCGGCGTACGCTCCATCATCAGCACCAGCAACACCGAGATCATATTGAACGAGGCTACAAATGTGACCAGCGCCAGCAGAATGACCATATTCCGGTCGAGGAGAACCATCCAGTCAAACAAGGGGCGGTACTGATCGGTAACGCGGGTAACGCGCATATCGGGCGTTGTCTGGTCGAAAACGGCGTTGCGGGTCGCTTCGAGCTGGTCGAAGTCCTTTACAAAAATTTCGTAACTGCCCACCGAGTCGGCCCCCCAGCCGTTGAGCCGCTGTACCAGCCGGATATCGCCGATGGCAATAGTCTTGTCGACCTCTTCGAGTCCCGTATCGTAGATGCCGACGACGGTCATGCTGCGGGCTCGGGGCGGGTTGCCCAGAAAATACATCGGTACTTTCTGCCCAACGGAAAGGCGCAGCTGCCGCGCCATGTACTGGCTGATAAGAAGCTGGGTGCTACCGTTGCCTGTATCGGCCCCCACAACCGGCACGGTACCGGCTACGAGCGATTCGCGCACCAGGTCCCAGCGATAATCGCGGCCGACGCCTTTCAGGATAACCCCCGCCAAGTCTTCTTTAGTCTTCAGAATACCGGCTTTCAGCGCCACCGCCTGCATATACTGAACGCCCGGGATGGGGTCTCGCTGCTGGTACAACGCCGTATTGATCGGCAGGGGCGACTCCTCGTACGAGAAATTATTGGTGAATTTAGACACCTGCAGATGCGCCCCGAACAGGAATATCTTCTGCTGAATGGTGCGTTTGTAGCCGAACAGGATCGCGAAGGCAATAATCAGAATGGCCAGCCCCAGCGCAATGCTGGCTACGCCTACCCGCGTTACCGTTGCCGAAAAAGAGCCGATCGGGGCGTGGCGTACCTTGCGGGCCAGAAAAACAGGAACGTTCAAAGCGATGGTTACTCGTTCATAAATTACCCTCCGATGGGTAACTTGGCAGATAACGACAAAACTACGCTTTTTGCCTGTTCCGGCCGACATAGCCCGGCTCCGGTTATGAACTAACCCGGTCGGTGCGTATTTTTAGCGACTAAACCACAAGATGTAATGGGTTTGTATGCCCGACTTTTTTGGCTGATCGTGCTGGTCGGTGGTTTCGGTTTCGCCCACGCCCAATCCCCCATTCAGATCGACAGTCTGCCCGACAACGGGCTTCTCCTTAGATCGGGCTGGCGGTGGCATCCGGGCGATCAGGCCATATGGGCCAGTCCTGACTTCGACGACCGCCGATGGAGCCCCATTCACCCAATCCAGTCCATTGATGAACTGCCCGACTTTCAGCGCTCACCCCTGGGCTGGCTGCGGATTACGGTCAACCTGGATGCTGCCGTCGTTGGTCAGTCGGTGTCGATGGAGCTGAACCAGTACGGTGCGTCTGAACTGTATCTGGATGGCAAGTTGCTGGTAAGGCTGGGGCGCGTCGGGAAAAACTACGCGCAGCAGCGGTCCTACACGCCCGCTACCTGGGAGCGATACCTGCTGCCGCCGTTGACGGCTGGTCGGCACGTCATAGCCGTACGCTTATCCCAGCACAGGCCACCCGGCTACGTGCCTCGTTTGTATTACCAGAGTTTGCCGATTTTTTTTCTGAAGCTGGTGCGGACCGAGACGACTACCAGCGAGGTAGCCGAGCAACTGTTTGCGGCCACCCTGACGAACTACATGCTGGTCGGGATATTTTTCATGCTGGGCGCCATCCATTTTCTATACTTCTATTACCGGCGTCAGCGCATCAACCTGATCTTTGGATTGACGGCCGCTTCCTGTTCGCTGTTCATTGCCCTGCTTACCTCGCTGGGCGTGGTTACCAATCTGGAAGCCGCAGAGTGGATGTCGCTGGCGGGGAATCTGATGATCACGTTGTTCATGACCCTGTTGCTGGCTATTTACTATGTGTACCTGGGGTACCGGTTGTCGTGGCTGTTCTGGCTGATAGCGGTTGGTCTATTCGTATCACGGCTGTTGCTGCATTACACTGACTACACAACGCTGGGGAGCCGCCTGTATAGTGGGGCGGTGGTGCTGCTGTTCATCGACGGGCTGCGGGTCAGTATCCGGGCCAACCGGGCCGGTCGACCCAATGCGCGGCTGGTGCTAGGTAGCTCGCTGGCCCTGCTGCTGATTCTGGTTGTGGGCGGGTTTGCCAGCGGCTGGCTCAGTGAGGAGTATCCGACCTATGCCGCCTATTGGGGAAACGCCACCAATCTGCTGTTTTTTGTGGTGCTTCCGATCAGCTTTGCCATTATACTGGCGCGCGAATACGCGCAGACCAACCGCAGCCTCGAGGCCCGGCTGGATGAAGTTGAACAGCTGTCGGCCGAGAAAGAGAGCATACTCAAAAGCCAGAACGAAACGCTGGAACGGCAGGTGGCCGACCGTACTGCTGAACTGCGGCAGTCGCTGGCCGAACTGCGAAGTACCCAGCAACAGCTGGTTCAGCGCGAGAAAATGGCCAGCCTTGGCGAGCTGACGGCCGGCATCGCTCACGAAATCCAGAACCCGCTCAACTTCGTCAACAACTTCGCCGAGGTATCGGGCGAACTGGTTACTGAACTGGAAGAAGAACGAGCCAAAGAGCCGCATCAACGCGACGACGACCTGGAGGCTGAACTGCTGGCCGACCTCCGGCAAAATCTGGCCAAAATCAACCAGCATGGTGGTCGGGCGTCGGGCATTGTGCGCAGTATGCTCGACCATGCCCGTAACAATACCGGCCAGCCCGCCCTGACCAATCTGAACGCGCTGGCCGACGAATACCTGAAGCTGTCGTATCACGGCTTGCGGGCGGCCCATAAAGACTTCAACGCTCAGCTCATCGTCGATCTGCAACCAGATCTGCCTTCGGTAGCGGTGGTGCCGCAGGAGGTGGGGCGGGTACTGCTTAACCTCTTCAATAACGCTTTTCATGCGGTGCGGGAACGACAGCTGCAGAGCCCGGTCGGCTACCAGCCCGCCGTTACCGTTCAGACCCGGCAGGTGGCCGATCGGGTCGAGATACGGGTGAGCGACAACGGGACGGGGGTGCCCAGCGAGGCCGCACAGAAGATTTTTCAGCCTTTTTTTACCACTAAACCAACCGGCCAGGGCACCGGACTTGGGCTGTCAATCAGCTATGATATCATCACAAAAGGGTACGGGGGCGTTCTATCGTTAGAATCTACTTCGGCCAGCGGTACTACCTTTGTTATTCAGCTACCCATTCAGCAACGGCCGGGTGCTGATCAGCATACCGATTAATTTCTGATTTGTTATGAATCCAATCTCCATTCGTTCGTGCATCGTCTCCGCGGTTTGTACACTCTTAGTCATTGTCAGTCAGGCGGTGCAGGCCCAACCCGTTACCGGAGCCTCGCAACTGCCGCTGTACCTGCCCGCCCTGCAGGGAAAACGGGTGGGACTGGTCGTTAACCATACTTCAACGATTGGGCGTACCCATCTGGTCGATACGCTTCTGGCGCGGGGCATCAGCATAAAAACCATTTTTGCGCCGGAACATGGCTTTCGCGGGCAGGCTACCGATGGCGAAGAGATTAGCAGTGGGCGCGATTCGCGTACGGGGATCTACATCACCTCGCTCTACGGCAAGAATCGCAAGCCAACGCCCGAGCAAATGGATTCGCTGGATGTGATCCTGTTCGATATCCAGGATGTCGGTACCCGTTTCTATACCTATATCAGCACCATGCATTACGTGATGGAAGCCTGCGCCGAAACCCGTAAGCCCATGATCGTGCTGGACCGCCCCAACCCAAACGGGCATTACATCGATGGCCCGGTACTCGACCCCAAGTTCAAGTCGTTTGTTGGTATGCACCCTATTCCGGTCGTTCATGGGCTGACCATCGGTGAACTGGCGCGTATGATCAACGGAGAAGGCTGGCTCGGGCCCGGCCGGATCGCTCCGCTGACGGTTATTCCCGTAAAAAACTACACCCACAAAACGCCCTACGTGCTGCCCATACCCCCGTCGCCCAACCTGCCTAACCAGCAGTCGGTGCTGCTGTATCCCTCACTCTGTTTTTTTGAAGGAACGGTGGTGAGCATTGGCCGGGGTACCGACAAGCAGTTTCAGGTGATTGGCTCGCCTGTTACCAAATACGGCCCCTATACGTTTACCCCCGTCGATAAGCCCGGTGCCATGAACCCACCCCAGGAAGGTAAACTCTGCTACGGCCTCGATCTGTCGACCGTACCGGTGTCGCGGCAGAGCCTGGTGCTGACATACCTTATCGATTTCTACAAACGGGCTACGGACAAGACCAGCTTTTTTCTGGCCACGAACTATATCGATAAGCTGGCGGGTACCGATCAGCTGCGACTGCAACTGCAAACGAGCGTCCCGGAGAGCCAAATTCGGAAGAGCTGGCAGCCGTCACTTAATGCTTATAAGTTAATCAGGAAAAAATACCTGCTTTATCCGTAGATACAGCTGAGCCGCCAATCGAATCGACAGACTCTCACGTATATACGTCATGTAACTTACTGAATCGGTTAGGTTAAAATAGTTGGCAGCAGTCTATTATGTGTACGGGCATCTAATTAGATTTGCGTTTTACTTACCGTCATCTTGTGAAGTCCTTACGTATTGTCGCTTTCTTTCTGGGATTCTTCCCTGTCATGGTTCAGGCGCAGTCTGTCGTCCTGGACCAATGGCCCACACCACTTCAGCTCTATCCCCGCGATCAGTCCAGTCAGTGTGCCGTAACCATCAGTGGGCGTATTCCGATCGGGAGCGCCAGCGCCGTTTCTCTGGTTGTTCATCGAAACCAGACCCTGTATCAGCATAACCGGGTTGCTGTCGACTCGCTGACGGGGCGGTTCGCCTTCAAGCCTGTCATCAAAGCTGAGCTGAGTGAGTATCGATTCTCCCTGTTCGTGCACCCGTCGGCCGGTGATTCGGTGCGGGTCGCTGTTCGTGACAGCATCGTCTGTGGCGATGTATATCTGGTCATGGGCCAGTCGAATGCGGTGGGGCGGTTCGATAACAACGCCTACCGGAGTGAGTTCTGCCGGACATTTGGTGTCAATCGGGGCGATGTGCCCTATAACCCGGCCGATACAGCCTGGAGCCTGTCGAACACGACGGAAGGCAATAACGCGCTGTGGGGTGTTGAACTCCAGCGCCTGATCGCCCAGCAGCAGGGTATCCCCACCGCTGTCATCAACGGCGCTGCGGGGTCTACCTCCATCAACAGCCACGTGATTCGGGATGCGACCCAGCCCACCAATCTGAATACGCTCTATGGCCGGTTGCTGTACCGGGCTACTAAAGCGGGCGTGGCCGGTCAGGTTCGGGCCATGATCTGGCGGCAGGGCGAAGCCGAAGCCGTTGGCGATCCGGACACCTACAGCCGATTGTTTCCGCAACTGTATGCGAACTGGAAGCGCGATTACCCCGGCCTGACCAGGGTGTACCACGGGCAGCTGAACCTGCTGACCGAAAATAAGATACAGGCTGGTGCCCTGCGCGATTACCAGCGCCGGTCGAAAGCTATATTTGGCGATAACGAACCTATCGCAACCGTCGGCCTGCCCAGCTACGATGGCATCCATTATGGCGAGGCCGGTTACCGGCAGTTCGGTATGGAATTGTACCGGCTGGTGGCCCGCGACCTGTACGGGGCAACCGATACCAGCAACATAGCCTCGCCCAATGTGCGCAAGGTTTTTTACAGCACCCCCGAGCAGAATGAGATTACCCTGGAGTTTGAGCCGGGGCAGGTGATGCGCTGGCCCGCCGACACCACTATTGTCAATACGATAAACGGCGCGCGCTACAGCCAGAGCCTCCGCAATTTTGTGTATACCGATTACCCATCCGGCGAGTCGAACGTTGTACAATCGGTAACGGAACAGGGTAACCGGCTTGTACTGAAACTGACCAAGTCCGTCAACGCCAAAAACCTGACCTATCTGCCGTCGTCGTACCGGGATCTGGAAGTAGGCTATTACGTTGGCCCTACCATCCGAAACCAGCGGGGTATGCGGGCGCTGACCTTTTTCCAGGTTCCCATTGCGGCTCAGCTGCCCGGCGCTCAGGGGCTGCAGGCCGTGCCGATCGACACGATGGCAATTCGGCTGGCCTGGAAGTCACCCTCGGCCGCTATTACTCAGTGGGTGCTGGAGCGGGCCGATACCAGCGGGCGGTTTCAGGTGCTGGCTACGCTGCCCGGTTCGGCTACCAGTTACCTCGATCTGCGGCAGACCTCACCACTCAGGCCCATGCGCATCGGCGCCATCTACCAGTATCGGATACGGGCCGTGAATCAAGAGGCCGAGTCGGCCTACTCGGCCGTAGTTACGGCGTCGCTCCAGCTTATTCTATCCATAAAACAGGAGTTGCCGGTAGACCAGCCCGCGGTTGATACCACCTTCGTTCAGACTGCCATGCTGATTCCGAACCCCGCCAGCGACCAGGTTCGGCTTAAGCTGCCGCCCGACTGGTCGGGCGATACGGTTTCGCTGCTGGTCACGAATGAGTCGGGTCGCGTCGTTCTGTCGCGCTCGGATCGGGTGCCGGCCGGGGCCTCGTCGATGCCGTTTTCGGTGGCAGCCTTACCGGTAGGACCTTACCTGATTACCGCCCAGTATCGGGGGGGCGGGCTGCGCTGCCGGCTGATTGTGGTTCGCTGATGATCGGTTCGAAATAGGTGCAGCGGGGGGCGATTGCTGGTTTTTAGGTCAGCGTATTGAAAAATGCCCTACCTTTGTGCTTTAGAGACCAATCCATGGCCACCGAACAGATTCTGATTCTGGATTTCGGTTCGCAATACACCCAACTCATCGCCCGCCGGGTCCGCGAACTGAACGTTTACTGCGAAATCCATCCTTACAACAACATTCCAACCATCAGCCCGGATGTAAAGGGCGTCATCCTGTCGGGGAGTCCGTCGTCCGTGCGCGATGCCGACTCGCCTGATGTTCATCTGGCTGCATTTCGCCACAAGCTGCCCGTTCTTGGCGTTTGTTATGGCGCACAACTGCTGGCCCATACCAGCGGGGGCGAAGTACAGGCATCGGCCATCCGCGAATACGGGCGGGCCAAACTGGGCACCGTTAATACCGACAGTCCGCTGATGCGCGGCATCGACCAGCACTCGCAGGTCTGGATGTCGCATGCCGATACGATCACCAACGTTCCCGATTCGTTCCGGGTCATTGCTTCAACCGACACGGTGCGGGTGGCGGCTTTCGAGGTCGAAGGCGAACCGACGTACGGCATTCAGTTTCACCCCGAAGTGACCCACTCGCTGCAGGGGAAAATGCTGCTCCACAACTTCGTTGTCGACATCTGCGGCTGTTCGCAGAACTGGACCGCCGAGTCGTTTGCCGAAACGACCATTGCTCAGCTGACCGAGAAACTGGGCGACGACAAAGTCGTACTGGGTTTGTCGGGCGGAGTCGATTCGTCGGTAGCGGCAGTGCTCATTCACCGGGCTATCGGTAAAAACCTGTACTGTATCTTCGTCGACAATGGCGTGTTGCGCAAAGACGAATTTGCGGGGGTATTGGAGTCGTACAAAACGCTTGGCCTGAACGTGAAAGGCGTTGATGCCAAAGACCGCTTTTATACAGCCCTGGCCGGCCTGACCGATCCCGAGGCCAAGCGCAAAGCCATCGGGAAAACCTTTATCGACGTGTTCGACCACGAAGCCCATCTGATCGAAGGCGTTTCGTGGCTCGGACAGGGAACCATCTACCCTGATGTGATCGAGTCGGTTTCGGTTAAAGGGCCATCGGCTACCATCAAGTCGCACCATAACGTTGGTGGTCTGCCCGACTTCATGAAACTGAAAGTGGTTGAGCCGCTCAACACCCTGTTCAAAGACGAAGTCAGAGCTGTAGGCCGCACCCTGGGTCTGCCCGATGCCATATTGGGCCGTCACCCGTTCCCCGGGCCGGGTTTGGCGATCCGTATTCTGGGCGATATTACGCCCGAGAAAGTACAGATTCTGCAGGAGGTCGACGCCCTGTTCATCAACGGACTCAAGCGGGAGGGCCTCTATGACAAAGTCTGGCAGGCAGGCGCCATGCTGCTGCCGGTGCAATCGGTAGGGGTTATGGGCGATGAGCGTACCTACGAACGAGTCGTAGCGCTGCGTGCCGTAACGAGCGTGGATGGCATGACCGCCGACTGGGCCCATCTGCCGTACGAGTTCCTGGCCGACATTTCGAACGAAATCATCAATCGCGTCAAGGGCGTAAACCGGGTCGTATATGACATTTCGTCCAAACCCCCGGCCACCATCGAGTGGGAATAAACAAACCAACCGAGAAAGCCCGGCACGATGATCGTGCCGGGCTTTCTCGGTTAAAACAATGAGTTGGCTGTAAAATTCGCTCTGAACCGCATCCGGCTTTGGTGGAGAAGCAAGTCCCTGAGAAGAAGATTCCGGAATGTAGTAATGAAGGCGGTAAGCCTACAAACACGAGTAGGGCAGGAGCAAACAGCTGACGGATGTAAAGGCATCAAGGTGATTATGACGAAGGCCGAAATGAACATCATCAAAGAGCTGCGTGATGAACGGCCCGGTCAGAGTCGCAAGATCCAATATCAGTATACGACTGAGTGATAGTAGCCATTCAGGAACAGATTGAAGGGGTGCGTCCGGATCTAAAAGGTGAACGATGTTCGTTAACACAGGAAAGGTGTACTGAAATAATCACTACTTTTTACGAAATAACAGAACAACGGGAGTCAATTAATTACCGTCTGTTTTTGTTAAGTTTGCGTACGTGTAAATATGATTCGGCTATGGTTGCTTCACAACGATTGACCAATACTCAACTGGCTTTGCTGGAGTTGTTTAGCTTCGAGATGAGCGAAGCCGAGGTGCTGGCTATGCGCCAGACGTTGATGCAGCACTTTCGAACGCGGCTGGAGGAGGAAGCCCAAAAAGCGATGCAACGTAAAGGCCTGACAACGGCTCAACTCGAAGCCCAACTAAACAGCGATAACCGTACTGAGCAGCTACGACAGATTCGGTCCGGCCAGTGAGAGTCGTGGTGGATACTAACGGCCTGCTTCAGTCAGTTCCGCGCGACGGCTCCTATCGATGGCTTTGCGATGCCTTTGCAGCTGGGGAGTTTACCTGGGTAATTAGTACCGAAATTCTGCTTGAGTACGTCGAAATGACGGCGTTCTACTTCAGCCCGGTAGCGGCTGAATTGGTCACCTCTCTTTTGTTGGCCGCTCCGAATCACCTTCGACAGGAACCCTACTTTCGGTTTGACCAAGTTAAAGACGATCCGGACGATAACAAGTTTGTGGACTGTGCAATTGCTGCTGGTGCCGACTGGCTGGTTTCCGATGACCGTCACATGCTAAACTTGCTCCAGGTGAAGGACCGGTTTCCTCCAGTGCCAATCTGTTCGTTTGCCCAATTCAGGCAACTTCTGAACCGATAGACAGCATAGTAAGTTCGAGGTGATTTTGCAGGCGGCACATGCAAGATTGTACTGAAATAATCACTACTTTTTACTGCTCCTTTCAACGGTTCAGGACGGTCTGCTTTGACCTGTCTGCCTGTATTCGCTGCCCGATACCGCGTTTTGTATTGCATAAACCGCATTTCGTGTAGCTGCTGCCGAGGGCCTTCCCCTGACCTTTGTATCGTCATTAACAAGTCAAACTATAAGACGATATGAATACGTTAACCAAAGTAGCGCTCGGTAGTCAGGGTTTACAGGTCTCCGTACAGGGCCTGGGCTGTATGGGCATGTCTGACTTCCCCGGTGGCACGATATATGGTACGCCCGACGAACGCGAAAGTATTGCCACGATTCACCGGGCCCTTGAACTCGGAGTAACCATGCTCGATACGGCAGACGTATATGGCCCCTTTACCAACGAGCAGCTGGTCGGCAAAGCCCTGGCGGGTAAACGTGATCAGGTCACGATCGCTAGTAAGTTTGGTTTCGAGGTTGACGATGCGGGCAACATTACCTACGCCTTTAATGGCAAGCCGGCCTACGTCCGAAAGTCCATTGAGCGATCACTGAAGAATCTCAAAACGGATTACATCGATCTGTATTATCTGCACCGGCTGGACCCCAACACGCCCATTGAAGATACCGTAGGGGCCATGGCTGATCTCGTGCAGGAGGGTAAGGTTCGATACGTAGGCTTGTCCGAAGTGCCCGCCGATGTTATCCGGCGGGCGCATGCGGTACACGCCATTACAGCCATCGAAAGTGAGTATTCACTTTTCGATCGGGGTGTAGAAATAACGGGGGTGCTGGCAACAACGCGGGAACTGGGTATCGGCTTTGTGGGCTACTCACCTTTAGGACGCGGATTCCTGTCCGGTGCGATCAAATCGCCGGATGATTTCGAGCCCAATGATTCACGCCGAATGTTTCCCCGCTACCAGGGCGACAACTTTTACAAGAACCTGGAGTTAGTGACTAAGCTGGAATCAATGGCCGAAACCAAGGGGGTTTCCGCTTCGCAACTGGCCCTGGCCTGGGTACTCGCTCAACAGGTAGTGGCCATCCCTGGAACCAAAAGACGGACTTACCTGGAAGCCAATGTAGCCGCTGCCGCTATCACGTTGAGCTCCTCGGAACTCAATGAACTCGATGCCATTCTGCCGGTGGGCAGCGTAGTGGGCTCCGCCTACCCCGTTTTCAGCTAAACGATCAACGCCCGTTTCGGGCTGTCAGTGAACCTGGTCAGGAAATCTGACAGCCCTAAACGGATTCTAACCACTGGTACCATGTACCGATGAAACAAACAAACAATGACTTTCAGACGCTGCACACCGTCACCGAGTATACCCGGTTTTACGGTCTGCCAGCCCCCGCCCATCCGCTATTGACCCTGATTGATTTAGACGCGGCTAACCAACAGGCGGTGGCCCGGGGCGGTAAGGTGGTACCCAAACCGGTGGTCCTTCAGTTGTACACGATTTTTCTAAAGCGAAATCTGAACGGTTTGCTGTACTATGGGCATCGCCCTTACGATTTTAGTGAGGGGGTCATGGGTTTCTCGGCGCCTGGTCAGGTATTCGCGGTCGATCCGTCTCTGGACACCACGCAGGTGAGGGGCTGGATGCTGGTATTTCACCCGGACTTGCTGCGGAAATACCCCGTAGGCAAACGAATAAGTAGCTATGGCTTTTTTTCGTACGCCGTACATGAAGCGCTACACCTGTCGGAACCGGAAGAAGTTCAGCTGAGCCGATTGCTCGACAACCTGCGGGCGGAGTGCGAACGACCGATAGACGCCTTCAGTCAGGACGTACTGGTAGGCCAGATTGAGTTGCTGTTAACCTACGCCGACCGCTTTTATACCCGGCAGTTTGTTACCCGGCGTTCCGTTGAACACGACCGTGACGAAGGATCGGTATTGAGCCGGTTCGAGACCGCGCTTAAGGACTATTTCGCGCAGGAGGCTGACCAGCCTTTACCGACCGTTCAGTTCTTTGCCGACCAACTGAACGTATCCCCCGCCTACCTGAGTGATTTGCTGCGCGTGCTGACCGGTCAGAACACGCAGCAACATATTCACCAGGCGCTGATCGAAAAAGCTAAAGTGCTGCTGCTGACAACGTCTCTGTCGATCAACGAGACGGCCTTTCAACTGGGCTTCGAATACCCACAGTATTTCAGCCGACTGTTCAAAAGTAAGACAGGACTCAGCCCGGTAGCCTATCGTTTCTCGGCGCAGTAGCGATCGGCTACAAGTAACAACCAACGCCTATAATGACACTGACTAACTATCGCACCCTAGGCCGCTCCGGCCTGGTGGTGAGCCCTTTATGCCTGGGTACCATGACCTTTGGCAATACAGCCTGGGGATCGCCTGACATTACCTCCCAACGGATCTTTAACCACTATGTCGATGCCGGGGGGAACTTCATCGATACCGCTGATGTCTATTCGGGTGGCCGCAGTGAAGAACTCGTTGGTAGGTTTATTGCCGACCGAAACTTACGCGACCAGATAGTGTTGGCTACCAAATTTGGCTTCAACACCCAACCGGGTAACCCACATGCGGGAGGCAACGGCCGGAAGCATATTCACCGGGCCCTCGAAAGCTCCCTGCGTCGGCTGAAGACGGACTACGTGGACCTCTACTGGCTGCATGTCTGGGATATGGTGACGCCCGTGGAGGAGGTATTGTATACGCTGGGTACTCTGGTACAGGCGGGGAAGATTCGGTATATTGGTTTTTCGGATATGCCCGCCTGGTATACGGCCAAAGCGGCCACGCTGGCCACCGTTCGTCAAGTACCCGGCCCCATTGCCATGCAGATGGAGTACTCTCTGGTGGAGCGAATGGTGGAACAGGAACACATTCCCGCCGGTCACGACTGTGGACTGAGCCTGTCGCCCTGGAGTCCGCTGGCCGCTGGCTTCCTGGCCGGAACGTATCAGCGGACCGATGCCGGTGCCAGCGGGCAGGGACGACTGAGTGGCGCTAATCCATTCGGTACGTCAAAATTCACCGACCGGAACTGGCAAATTCTAGGTGTGCTTCGTACCGTGGCCGGGCAACTGAACGCTCCGCTGGCTGCCGTGGCTCTGGCCTGGCTGCTGGCCCAACCCGGTGTTACCGCGCCGATTGTAGGCGTTCGCCAAATGGAGCAGCTCGTCGATAATCTGTTGGCCCTTACCACCCAGCTTACGGCTGATCAGTTGGCAGCCCTGGATGCCGTTTCCAAACCCAACCTGTTTTTTACCCCAGGCCTGAAAAAGATGATCTTCGGTGGAGAAACGGTTCAGGCATGGCAGTAAACGGCTTTTCGAATGCGAGTGGTTGAGTTAGTTAAAGAGAGGTTAAGTAGTTAGTGTCAAGTAAAGTGCTCCCATGCGGCACATCTGAGCTTATGTATATCTACTTCTTGACCGGGGCTTTTGATTGAGACGCGATGGTATGAGCTGTAGCGGTTTATGTACCTTTTTTGATGCACACTTATCAAGACCATCGGGCGGAAACTATTTGTTGGTTATCTCTGGAGTGATTTTTTGATAGGCAGGCGTTTCGTGCCAGGACTTGGATTTGATTTCATAGTCACTGGCAAGCGGGCAAGCACGTCAGTGCACCGGCGAACTAGTGGTTTGCTGATGGAGGAAGGAGAGGAGCTATGAGTGTGTAACTGACAACTAATCAGTGGCTTGCAGAACCCTCTTCAACGAGAGACGGGCGAGATTAACCATGTTGTATCTAGTCTTTTCCCGTATCGTCAGACGAGGTTGATCGCTACGCAAACGGGATCGATTAACTCTCGTGTGGAACACCCAAATCGATCCAGCCTCTAAATGACAATCGTATCCCAGCCAGCCGGTAAGTCGTCATCTGTTCAATATCAGGCTTGCATGCTTTACTGTTATGTCATCCTGTGCCAGCCCGCGTTCGTAAGAATTTGAGAGGTTGTATCCGATGACTGGCAGCTCGCCTTGTGACGATTTATATAATAGCTGATTCGGGGGACGTCAACCAACAACAGCTTGGTTGTATTGTGTAAGTTTGCCCCATGGGACCAACAGAAACAATAGCCGACTTTTATCGACTGAAATTCAACCAGCAACCGGCTGGTCTACACCAAGACGCTACTCATATCAATGTGTTCCGGCTAGAGGACTGTATCGGTCAGGGGACCGTTCCCATTCAGTACAGCCGCCGTGATTACTATAAAGTTTCCCTGATCCGGGGGGACAACCTCTACCATTACGCTGACAAAAGTATCCGGGTTAATGGGTCGACCCTGCTGTTTTTTAATCCACAGGTACCGTATAACTGGGAGCCTCTTTCCGACAGGCAAACCGGGTTCTTCTGCATCTTTCGGGAGGCCTTCATGGCTGAGCGCATGCGTAGTAATCTGCAGGAGTTACCTATGTTCCGGATTGGGGGTAAACCGGCTTATCCGCTCGAAGCCGCCCAGGATGAACTGATAAGCAGACTTTTTGAGAAAATGCTGACTGAAGTTAATACAGACTATATCTACAAATATGATCTGATTCATAGCTACCTCTCCGAATTGATTCATACAGCCCTGAAATTTCAACCTTCCGACAGCCTTTATCAGCACCCGGATGCTAAGTCCCGCACCACGGCTGCCTTTATCGAGTTGCTCGAACGGCAGTTTCCTATCGAGTTGCCGGGGCAGCGGTTCAGGCTAAGGTCGGCCAGTGATTTTGCCCGGCAGTTGTCGGTGCATGTCAACCACCTGAACCGATCCATCCGCGATACCACCGGCCGGACAACAACGGCTCATATCGCCGATCGGCTTATCAGCGAAGCCACCGCCTTGCTGAAACATACTGACTGGAACATTGCTGAAATCAGCTACTGCCTGGGCTTCGACGAACCAGCCCATTTTACCTACTTCTTCAAAAAGCATACCCGACTGACCCCATCTGCCTTTCGAACTGTTTGAATTTGGTAAGCATTGGTTTGATTGGCGAAAGCCGAGATACACCCGGCTACCCGACCTTTGCTGCCAACAAACACGCAAGCAAAATGGAAAACAGAAAAGTATGGTTCATTACGGGAGCCTCCAAAGGATTCGGTCTGGGTTTGGTCAATCAACTGCTTGAGGCCGGCCATGCGGTGGCAGCAACCTCCCGCTCTATCGACGGATTGCGCCAGGCCGTTGGTCAGCAGTCGGCTGATTTTTTGCCACTGGCTGTGGATTTGGGAAACGAGGCCAGTGTTAAAGAGGCTATCAACGCTACCATCAGCCAGTTTGGCCGTATTGATGTGGTCGTCAACAATGCAGGCTATGGCCAGCTGGGTAGTCTGGAAGAATTGACTAACGAAGAGGCCCGGGGCAATTTCGAGGTTAATGTATTTGGGATGTTGAACGTCATCCGGCAGGTTATGCCCTACTTACGGAAACAGCAGTCCGGTCATGTCATTAATATTTCTTCGATCGCCGGCATTACGGGTAGTTTTCCTGGCTGGGGTATTTATTGCGCCACCAAATTTGCCGTCGAGGGCTTATCGGAATCGCTGGCTGCCGAGGTAGCCCCCTTTGGGGTAAAGGTAACGATCGTTGAGCCAGGTTATTTTCGGACCGAGTTCCTGTCGTCAGGCTCGATGCGGGTCGCGCAGGGGCAGTTGTCCGATTACACCCTGGTGCGGGAGTCAGAAGCCATGCATCGGGAACAAATCAGAGGCAATCAGCCCGGTGATCCTGTAAAAGCGGTAGCCGCGATAATCCAGGTGGCCAATGCGCCCCACCCGCCCCTGCATTTGCTGCTCGGTCAGGACGCCTACGATATGGCGTATGGAAAAATACAGGCCTTGCAGCATGATCTGGAAAACTGGAAAGCCGTTACCGTAACCACCGGTTTTACGACGGTTGACGAAGCTGCTACGTCCTAAGCACGAAAGATTAGGCAGATCCGTATGATGTATTCGACCAAATACATTATACGGATTATTTGTCAGATCAGCATCTTACGGCTACTCACAGGCATTACTTACGTTGGCTGGTCAATACCTGCCTATTTTCATGGGCTGCCTTTCAGTAGTGAGTTAGGCGAAGTAGATAGTACGTTATCGCGAGCCGTTAGTGATGACTATTTTTCCGGTTTACCTAGGACGTGTGGACAATTAGCGTAGCCAGATTAAAACGCAGGCAATATGAACGAAAACTAAAACGACGAAGCTGTTTTATAGTAACGCGTGGCAATACGTCGGTAGGCTTTGAGGTGATTGATAAAGCGCTCAGTTTTGTTGCGGTCGGCATACAGGTTTTTATCGTAGCCTCGTTGGTGTAGGCGACGGCGCCTGGGCGGGATGACAACCTCCATGCCCCGGTCGGCCAGTTTGCCAACGATGGCGTTGGTGTCGTAGGTCTTATTAGTCACTACTGCCTGTGGATCAACCTCGAGTCCCTGCAGGCTGTCGGCTCGCTGGCCTGGCGTCAGATGCACACGCAGGGGGTTGCCCAAGGCATCAACAACCGCATGAGTTTTAGTCGTCAGCCCACCTCGACTGCGTCTGAGGGCCTGTTGGTGGGCACGCACAGGGGTTGAATCGATCATGGCCCAGTCAAGGTCGGGGTCTTGCAGGGCTTGAAAGATGACTTGCCAGTGACCGGACTTGGCCTATCGCCGGAAGCGTTGATAGACAGAATTCTACGGACCATAGCGTTCGGGCAAGTCCCGCCAGGCGGCCCCGCCAGATGACAGCCGGTTCGCCGGTGCGATTGATAAACAGGCGGTTATCGGCCCCACTGCGGCCCACATCACCCACCTTGCCTTTTAACAAAGGCTCGATTCGTTTCCAGTTGGTGTCATTAATTTCGTAGCGTCGTACTATGACGCAAATCTAGTCGTCCACACACTCTAGTAAAGCGCTGCTGCGCTTGCGCAACTTTTTATTTGTTGAGAACAGCCATTTTAGTCTTATCCTCACCGACTTTCTATCGATAATAATCCCGTGGTTCCCCCTTAGCACCAATAGCGGTCATAGCCGATAAGAGAAGTAGTGTTTTCATGTTTTTGTCGGCCATAGTCGATACGCGTACGGTCGGCCAGCCGTTCTGCTACGGATACTGCTACCAGATTGATAAGGAAACGGAGCTACCCCCGCATGACAGGCAAACCGGTTAGCGGTCTAGCCGTCTGTAAAAGCCCGGATAGCTAAAATAAGAGCCGTTGCCGTAACCACGCCGATACCAACGATGGATGTCATAAGATGAAAGCGACGATTCGGCTCGGGATCGTTGTGTGTTCCAGACAGACCAAAGCGTTGGCTGAATATCTGAAGGCGAAAAATATGTCCTTATCAAGATACTATTTTTTAGTAGTTTTGTTCAATGACGTTTGTGATTATGGCTGCAACTGTTTTTGTCATTGGTAGCTCGAATACGGACATGGTCATCAAGGCCAGCAAATTACCGGCTCCCGGCGAAACGGTCATCGGCGGCACATTTCTGATGAACCCCGGGGGGAAGGGAGCTAATCAGGCTGTGGCGGCCGCCCGACTGGCCATGACCTCGCCCGGCTCGGATGTCTCAGTTACGGTTACCTTCGTGGCCAACGTGGGCAACGACATGTTCGGGAGGCAGGCGCTCCAGCAGTTCGAGCGGGAAGGTATCCGGAGTGAATTCATCTCGACCGACGCCGACGAACCTTCCGGGGTGGCCCTGATCGGAGTCGATAGCCGGGGTGAAAACAGTATCATGGTGGCGTCAGGAGCCAACGCCCGGCTAAACCAGCATCAGGTCGCCAATGCCCTGGCGTCCATCAGCGAGCCGGCCAGTACGGTAATCCTGCTGCAGCTGGAAACGCCCCTGCCCACGGTAGAGTACGCCATCCGGCAGGGATACGAGCGGGGCATGCGGGTGGTGCTGAATCCGGCCCCGGCTCAGGTGTTTGACCCGGCGGTGCTGGCCTGCCTCTTTGCCATTACGCCCAATGAGACCGAAGCTGAACGGCTCACCAACATCCGGGTTACCGACGAAACCACCGCCCGGCAGGCCGCACAGCACCTGCATGCGATGGGGGTGCTTAACGTCGTCATCACCCTCGGTGCGCGGGGTGCTTACGTATCGTCGGCGGGGAGTGATACTCCGCCTGCTCTGCTGTCGGCTCTGTCCGTTACGGCTGTCGATACCACGGCCGCTGGCGACTGTTTCAACGGGGCACTGGCCGTAGCCCTGGCTGAAAGAAAGGCGTTGACCGACGCCGTGGCCTTTGCCTGCAAAGCGGCCTCCATTTCCGTAACCCGGCTGGGGGCTCAGGCGTCGCTGCCGTACCGCCACGAAGTAGATGCCATCCCTTCGGTATTCGCTTAACCCGTTATAAAGCGCCCTTACTCCATGAAAAAAATCTGTTTCCTGCTGCCCTTACTAGCGTTGCTGGCACTGAGCCCCGGTCCCCAGCCGAAACGTACTGCGCCCGTCATGGTAACCCTCTCCAAAGCCACCTTACAGGACAAAATCAAAGGCGGCTGGGCGGGGCAGGTCATCGGCTGCACCTTTGGCGGACCGACTGAATTCAAGTTCAACGGCACCATGATCAACGACTACCAGCCAATTCCGTGGTACGATGGCTACATCAAAAAAACGATGATCGAGAACGTGGGTCTGTACGACGACCTTTACATGGATCTCACCTTTGTAGATGTATTCGAGAAGAAAGGTCTCGATGCTCCCGTCGCTGAACACGCCAATGCTTTTGCCCGGGCCGGTTACATGCTCTGGCATGCCAACCAGGTCGGTCGAAACAACATCCTGAGCGGCCTGAAAGCCCCCGACTCTGGCCACTGGCTCAACAATCCGCACGCCGACGATATTGACTTCCAGATTGAAGCCGATTTTTCGGGACTGATGGCTCCGGGTATGCCCAACACGGCCATTCAGATCGGTGACCCCATCGGCCACATCATGAACTACGGCGACGGCTGGTACGGTGGCGTGTTTGTGGGAGCCATGTATTCGCTGGCGTTTGTCAGTAATGACGTCAACTATGTTGTCCGCGAAAGCCTGAAGACGATTCCACGGCAGAGCACCTTTTATCAGTGCATCAGCGACGTGATCAGGTGGCACCAGCAGTACCCCAACGACTGGAAACGGACCTGGTTCGAGATTCAGCGGAAATGGTCCGATGACGTGGGTTGCTCCGATGGCGTATTTGCAACGTTCAACATTGACGCCAAGGTAAACGCGGCTTACATTGCGCTGGGGCTGCTCTACGGCCAGGGCGACTACACCAGGACCATGCAGATCAGCACCCGCGCCGGGCAGGATTCGGACTGCAACCCCTCGTCGGCGGGCGGTATTCTGGGCACGATGCTGGGCTACGACAACATACCCGCCTACTGGAAGCAGGGCCTGAAAGAAGCCGAAGATATCGATTTTAAATATACCACCCTGTCGCTCAACGATGTCTACAGCATTGGAATGAAACACGCCCTGCAGGTCATCGGGCGCAACGGCGGCAAGGTAGACAGCGAAACCGTTTCTATTGCCCTACAGACGCCCAAAACCGTGCGGCTCGAACAGGGCTTTACGGGCCATTTCCCCCTCGAAAAGTGGTCCATCAACAAACTCTTAGCTGACGAGTACACCACCACCTTCGAGGGTATCGGCTATATCCTCAGCGGAGAGGTTCGGCCTAAGGGACAAACAGCTTCCTACCCGTACGAGAGCGATTTTGTAGCGCAGATGGAGGTGTATATCGACGGAAAAAAGCAGGAAACGGCCAGCCTGCCCGCCAGTTTCACCCGCCGTCGGTACGACCTGGCCTGGAAATACCAGCTGCCCGCCGGTAAGCATACCCTTCGGCTGAAGTGGCTCAACCCCACGCCAGACATAAACCTGAGGCTGAATAACCTGATTGTCTTTGGCGATAAATCCGTACTGGCCCGCTACTAATCCTCCCTATGTTCATCATCAATACCTACGGCACGGCCGTACTGTTCTGCCTCATCACCATGCTGTGCTGGGGGTCGTGGGCCAACACCCAGAAACTGGCCGCCGGCACTTGGCGCTTTGAGTTGTTTTACTGGGATTACGTATTGGGCATCGTTGTCTTTGCGCTGCTGTCGGCCCTGACGCTGGGCAGCATGGGCGAGGGAGGTCGCCCGTTTCTGGCTGATATCCGGCAGGCCAATCCTGCTAATCTGGGGTCGGCGCTCTGGGGTGGGGTGCTGTTCAACGCAGCCAATATTCTGCTGGGGTCGGCCATTGCCATTGCGGGCATGTCGGTCGCGTTTCCGGTGGGTATCGGGCTGGCGCTGGTTATCGGGGTGGTGGTTAACTACCTCAACGCACCGGTGGGCAATGCGGCTCTGTTGTTTGGCGGTATGGCCCTGATTGTGATCGCCATTCTGCTCAACGCCTTCGCCTACCGCCGGACGGCGACCCGAACTACCGGCCGTTCAACGAAAGGTCTGGCCCTGTCTGTGGTGGCAGGTTGTTTAATGGGTCTTTTCTACGGCAATGTGGCCCAGGCCATGTTCCCTGATTTTGCGGTGCCCCAGCCCGGTAAGCTCAGCCCGTATACGGCCGTCTTCTTTTTTGCTCTCGGCATTCTGCTCAGCAACCTGCTGTTCAACACGTTGCTTATGCGTCGCCCGTTTGTAGGTACACCGGTCAGCTACGGCGATTATGGCCGGGGCAGTGGCCGCGACCACCTGACCGGCGTGTTGGGGGGTATGATCTGGTGCCTGGGTATGTTGTTCAGCATCCTGGCGTCCGACAAAGCAGGGCCAGCCATCAGCTACGGGCTGGGGCAGGGGGCCACGGTGGTAGCGGCTCTTTGGGGCATCTACGTCTGGCGCGAGTTCCGGGCGGCTCCCAAAGGCGTCGGTGCTCTGCTCAACGCCATGTTGATCTGTTATATCATCGGCCTTGGTCTGCTGATTGTGGCCCGCTAACAGAGGCTGGCTGGAGAAACCGAGGCCGGTCTGACTAGTCCACGACAAATTCGACGTAGCCGACTTTAAGGCACCGGGTCTACGTGTAGAATAGCCTTGATTCGAAGCCTGAAGAAAACACTTCTTTGATTGAATAGCCTTTGGTTCAATCAAAGAAGTGTTTCGAAAAGTTTGGGAGTGTCATGCACGTCCTGATCATCGCTCAGGACTCGCCTTTGTAAAAAATCGTCTGATAACCGCGTCTACCAGACTTAGTCGAAAAAACGCCAACTCCAGAAACACAATCGCTATGGCATTGAACGAACGTTAGATAGGACTTTTTTCTGACCTGATCGTTTAGATGATAAGTTAGTCCGGCAGTCGAATGGTTACGTAGCTGTAGACAAATTATAGTAAATTAATAGAACAAATAGACATATAATCTCTTCTTACCATACAAGGGGCTGCGAAAGCCTGACCCATGGCGAGCGATTATGAATGAGGAACGAGAGCCGGGTGGCAACACCAACGAACAGCAGCAACCATCTTCCGGCACCTGGATTACCACCGATTCGGTAGTGATCCCGGTCATTGAGGAGCAACTGCGGGTTGAGACACGTCAGGTAGAAACAGGTCGGGTCCGGCTCATAAAAGCCGTTCAGGAAGTGGAAGAAACGGTGGCGGTTTCGCTCACCAGTGAAACCGTAGATATCGAGCGGGTGCCGGTTAATCAGACCGTGGCGGAACCTCCGCCTGTTCGATACGAAGGGGACACGACCGTTTATCCGGTTTTGAAAGAAATACTGGTCATCGAGAAGCGGCTTATGCTGGTCGAAGAGGTACGGGTTACCCGACGCCGGGCCGTCAGCACCAGTGCCGAACGGGCCAGTGTGCGGCAGGAAACCATTGTGATAGAACGGTCTGGCCAAAACAGCGAACGTCCGGCTCCGGACAGGGGGCCTTCGTTATAAATCAAACTAACCTTTTATCAACGTTAATCAGGAGAAATCATGGCACTAACAGTGATCGGCGTATTCGACGACGCCACCGAAGCACAACAGGCAGTAGACGTATTGGTAAGTGATGGATTTTCGCGCAGTAACATCGATCTGTCGGCCCAGAAGACCGCGTATTCAGACAGCGAATATATTGCCGACAACAACCGGACTGAAGAAGACCGGCGTGATTCAGGGGGCATAGGCGGCTTCTTTAGTTCGCTGTTTGGTAGTGACGACGACGACGATACCCGGCGCCTGAGAACGGTGGCCGAACGAGGGACACTCGTAACGGTACACGTACAGACGGCCGACGAGGCCGAACGGGCAGCCGATATTCTCGATGATAACGGAGCCGTTGATGTTGACGAACGGGCCGCTCAGTACAACACCACCGCCGACTACGACAGCTCCCTGTCGGGCAGCAGTGCTACGATGGGGGCGGGTGTTGTTGGCAATACTGTCAATGACCTGACCGATAGCGCGGATCTGGATCGGACGGTTGCTGAACGGGACGTAGCTTATACGGACCGGGATCGGGTCGTTGATGCAGACCAGACCATTAAAGTGATTCAGGAAGACTTGCAGGTAGGCAAACGCGACGTAGAACGCGGTGGCGTACGGGTTCGAAGCCGCATCGTAGAGCGTCCTGTCGAGGAAAGCCTGCGTTTGCGTGAGGAGCGGGTACACGTTCAGCGTACGCCCGTTAACCGCCCGGCCAATGCCGACGACCTGAATGCATTCCAGGAAGGTCAGATTGAACTGCGCGAACATGCCGAAATACCGGTCGTGTCGAAAACGGCGAACGTGGTCGAAGAGATATCAATCGGGAAGGAAGTGTCCGAGCGGGAAGAAACCATTCGGGATACGGTTCGCAGCACCGACGTAGAGGTAGAAAACCTGGATTCCTCGGTTGATCCGTCGATCCGCAGCGCCGACCGTCGAACCGATCTGGACGACGATACAACATACGGCAGCCGCTAAGGCCCAGCCGTAACGCACATACGCAGACGTGCCCCCGGAAGCTGGTCGATGATCAGTTTCCGGGGGCACGCTCTTTTGTCGTCTGCACTTAGCGTTTTTCCGAAATCACTTCGCGGATATCGCTGATAATTTTACTGGCCAAGTGATCGGCCGTAGCCTGGGTGTCTGACTCGGAGTAGATGCGGATGATGGGTTCCGTGTTGGACTTGCGCAGATGCACCCACTCTTTGTCGAACTCGATTTTGACCCCGTCGATGGTATTGATCGGATTGCGCGCGTACCGGGC
The DNA here is from genome assembly GCF_005870035.1 of Spirosoma lacussanchae. Classification (GTDB taxonomy): domain Bacteria; phylum Bacteroidota; class Bacteroidia; order Cytophagales; family Spirosomataceae; genus Spirosoma; species Spirosoma lacussanchae. The sequence continues at coordinate 1,806,266 of NZ_SWJG01000001.1, forward strand.
CTGAATCCGATCCAGCACTTCGTCGACGTTGATATTGGCCGTTAGTTCGATTTTATTCTTCGAGATGTAATAGTTGGGGTAGGTCCGGCGAAGCATCGAAGCCGACTTGCCGGTCTGCGCCAGGTAGCTCAGAAACAGCGCAATGCCGACGAGTGCGTCGCGGCCAAAGTGCAGGTCGGGGTAGATGATGCCCCCGTTTCCTTCGCCCCCGATAACGGCCTGTTGCGCCTTCATCATCTCTACCACATTGACTTCACCCACTGCCGACGCAAAATGCTGCCCGCCATACCGCTGGGTCACCTCCCGGAGGGCTATGGTGCTCGACAGGTTAGAAACGGTATTGCCAACGGTACCGCTGCGGAGTACATAATCGGCAACGGCTACCAGCGTATATTCCTCGCCGAAGGGGGTGCCATCTTCCGATATCAACGCCAGCCGGTCAACGTCGGGATCGACCACAATGCCCAGATCCGCACTGCCTTTCTCCATCTCCTTGATGATATCACGAAGGTTTTCGGGCAAGGGTTCGGGGTTATGGGCAAACTGGCCGGTCGGTTCGCAGTGAAGCCGGGTAATCTGCTCGACCCCCAGCGCTTCGAGAAGCATTGGCACCGCCAGGCCACCCGTCGAGTTAACGGCGTCGACAATAATCCGGAAGTTCCGTTTGGCGATGGCGTCGCGGTCGACCAGCGGCAACGCCAGGATCAGCTCGATGTGTTTAGCCAGCCAGGTGGTATCGGTCCGGTACTGCCCCAGTTTACGAACATCGGCAAAGTCGACTGATTCAGCTTCGGCAATCGCCAGCACCTCGGCACCGTCGGCTGCTGAAATAAACTCGCCGGCTTCGTTGAGCAGTTTGAGCGCGTTCCACTGGATGGGGTTATGACTGGCGGTCAGAATGATGCCGCCCGCTGCGTTTTCGCCCGTTACGGCTAGTTCGACGGTAGGCGTGGTAGACAGGCCCAGGTCGATAACATTCAGGCCAAGGCCCTGGAGAGTACCAACCACCAGTCGGGATACCATCTCGCCCGACAGGCGGGCATCGCGCCCAATGACGACGGTAGGACGGTCAGGATTGCGCTGCCGGAGCCAGTGCCCGAAGGCGGCTGAGAACTTCACTACATCCAACGGCGTCAGCCCATCTCCACTGCGCCCCCCAATAGTCCCTCGAATCCCGGAAATAGACTTAATTAATGCCACGTGATCGGTTTAAAAGTAATAGGTTGTTAGCCCACAAAGATAGTCAGTAGGGGTTCAGTTTGTGTCGTTTTAAAGCGGGTGCAGATACAGTTTCGTCGTTCCCTTATTCAGCGGGGACCGTGTTCGGCCAAAGAACGGTTTCAGGGGATTTTTCGACGCTGTCAGACGAACAGCAGGTCGGAACGGAGGGTTGAGTTGGCCTCTCCGCTGAACGTACCGCTGATGGGAGCCGCCAGTTCGGGTTTGGCCGTTGAGGTCAGAAAGACATGCCGGTTTACCACGATAGAGCCTTCGGTGGGGTCGAAGCCGCGCCAGCCCGCGCCGGGCAGATACACTTCGGCCCAGGCATGAAGCTGGTGTTCCTGCTGGGGGTTGCCGAACAGGTAGCCACTCACGAAGCGGGAGGCAATGCCCAGACTCCGGCAGGCGGCCATAAACAGGGTCGTATAATCTCGGCAGGAGCCTTTGCGCTGGATGAGTGTTTGTTCGGGCTCAAACGGGGCTCCCTCTTCCCGCACCTCGTAAACAAACTGACGGATGGCCTGGGTCAGCGCCATCAGAAAGGACGTAGTTTGCCAGCCTGCACTGGCAGCCAGCTGCCGGGCCCACGATTCGACCCGTTCGGTTACACCCGTCCGGTCCAGGTAAGGCTGGAGCAAGTCCAGCACTTCTTTGGGGTAACGAAACGGCACCCGCTGGGTTTCGAAGGGAAACAGTACAAAATCGAACGAGTTGAACTCATCAGATTGCAGCTCGATCTCGGCCGTTACCCGCAGGTGCGACGTAGGGTGATTGAAATAGACCAGCTGCTGCACATTGCCTTCCACATCCACATTGCGCACCACCCGCGACGGCAACGGGTCTATAAGCAGTTCATAGCGCAACAGCCGCTGATAGGGGTACATCCGGGGATAGAGGTACAGCGTTTGCGGTCCCAGCGCTACGGGGGCGTCATAAGTGTACTCGGATTCGTGCCGAACGTGGAGGTGCATGGATAGGAGAAGATAAGTACAGGAGAGTATCGGGGCGTAGACTGGCTAAGATACCGACAGAATCGACACGTACCCAGCCTACTGTATTTATTTCGCCGGCCTGAGGTTGGCAGCCCGCACTTTATCGAAGATCGGATCCATCCAGTAGGAGGGGAGCTTACGCACCGAATTGTTGAGCAGGGCGCTCCACTGGTGCGAAACCTCGTCCATATCTTCTTTTTCGAGCCGGTATTCGGTCATGTGAAAACTGTCTTTGGGATAGATGACGACATCGAGCGGATAATCGACATCATTGGCGCTGACGCGGGTGGCGTCGAAGCCCAGAAACCCGATCTTGAGGGCGTCGGGCAGGCTGGTCTCGTACGACAGGTTGCGGAACAGAAGTGGCTTGCCATACCCGGAGTTGCCAATAATCTTGAAGGGAGCCCCCTGGTCGACCTCCACCCAGTTGCCTTCCGGATAGAGCACAAATAGCTTGTGTTCGTCGTCATCCTCGAGCTGACCGCCAACAATGGCGTTGAGGTTAAAATGGAGCCCGCTGGCCACAATAGAGGCCTTATCTTCCTGCGCTACCCGTTTAACCTGTTCACCAAAGGCATTGACTGCTTTGTAGAGCTTGTTGAACGAGCGGTCCTGTTCAACCAGCACCTCGCGGAAATAGGTAATGGCCTTGTCCCGTACGGAGCGCAGGCCGGAAGTCATGATAAACAACGAATGATTCTCAACTTCATGAACCGAAATTTTACGGTTCGACGACACTTCGGTGCCGGAAGTTAGCCGCGTATCAGCGATGGCAACCAACCCTGATGCGACTTTGATTCCTAAACAATACGTCATTCGGGACAGTGGGGAAGCAGATTGTATGACCAACAAATATACAGGTTACCCCCGTTTTTGTTGGGTATGTCGGCTGTTTTCTTCAAAAATGCATGGGTTAAAGACCAACTCGCAAATCAGTTATGGCTTCGTCATCTTCTCCTTTCCCTATGCCGTTGTTGGGTGTCGAATCCGGATCGGCCGGAGACGCTGCGCTGATCTGGGCCCGAAGGGTGAACAGGCCTGAGCCCGTGGGCGTAGCCTCAAAAACCAGGCTTTTACTCTGGCCGGGGGCAATCTGGGTAAGCACGCCCGAAACGGCCTGGCCGCTGGCTGTCATACCCGACGAGGTGCTGCTGAACTGAAGGCCGGTGGGTAGGTCGCAGCGCACGCTGGCGCTGCTGGCGGTCAGGCCCCCAATATTCCGTACCGTCAGCGTGACTGATACCGGACTGGATGCGGTCAGTACCCGAGTGCTGGTCTGCATGGTCAGGCTGAGGTCAGCCTTGTTGTTATCCGGGGCGGGCTGGCTGGGCTGAACAAGGGGCAGTGGAATCTGAGCCGGGTTGGGAGATACATACAAAGAGGTTGTTCCGGCCGATAATGTCCGCAAGTCAACTGCCGATCCGTCATCTTGCCCATCGCCCGTTCCGGAGTTAGGCTGACTATCGGGGTCGGGGTTGAGGCTGGCCGTAAGCTCTGCCGCGTTCTGGTACATACCGGCCGAGTTTAACCGAGCAACGAACCGGCGGGTAATGGTAGCCCGGGCGGGTACGGTGCTTATGGTGCCCTGTACAATACCGTTTGTGACAGACAGCCCATCGGCCGATGAGACAAAGCTGACGTTGGCAGGCAGGCGGTCTTGCATGGTAACCGCCCTCGCATCACAGTTGCTCTCGTTCCGTACGGTCAGGGTAAAGGTTACTGTATCGCCAACGACCGGCGTCCGACGACTTACGTGCAGCGACAGGCTGAGGTCAGCACCGGCCAGGTTTATGGTTCGGGTAACGGCATCTGACAAACAGCCGTAAACGGCATTTTTGGCCTGCAGCGTGTAGGTGCCGGGCGTGGTTATGACAACCGAAGAGGAGGTGGCGCCGGTGCTCCACTGGTTGAGGGCCGTATAGCTGGACGTTAAGGTCAGACCCGCAATCTGGCAGATATCGGAGGTGTTTCCCGCCGAATTGATGGTGGGTCGGGCGGGGCGAACCTCGGCCGGAACCGTAACGGCCGGTGGGAAAACATGCCGGTTCTGGGCGTTACGCAGGCGGGCCGAATAGGTACCGCTGCCGGTTGTAAGGCTGCGGGAGGTGCTGCCATTGCTCCAGGTGTAACTATAGCCGTCGGGCTGGGTAAGCTGCAGGGTATTGCCGTTGGCACAGGCAACCGTCGCGAGCGGCTGAAGCTGAGCTGGGTAGGGTTGGGCCGCCTGTAGCGTATCATTGTTCAGAGCCGCGGCCCAGAGCGCGCCCACCTTACGCTGGCCCGCCGGTGAGTAGTGAATGCCATCGGGCCGGTCTTCCAGCGAACTGATTACATCGAGGTCAGGCCCGAGGTAGGTTTTGTACCCCGGCCGACTGTAAACGGTTCGCTGCGCCAGCCGGACGTTTTCGAACCGGCCGCTTACGAAGGAAGACAGGGCAACGATCCAGGCCAGATTCTGCTTGTCGGGATACTCCTGGCGCAGTTTGTCGATGGTGCCGTAGTGATGCATGATGATATCGGCCGTTGAATTACCCCGGTCGTTCTCGCCATGCTGAAGCAGAATAGCCCGTATCCCCGTCGATGGCACGTAAAGATTCATCAGGTTCCGGAGGTTGACAAACGGCATCCGGAGCGAGTACTTACAGAAGCCGTGCTCGAACGGAATGTCGTTGGCGGCTTTGTAATTGTGTTCCATATTGGTACCGCCGAAGCCCGCATTATACAGCAACACCGGTACGTTGATCCGCTGTACGAGCTGATCGCCCATGTAGCCCCAGAACCACGACACTTTGGCAAACGGTGACATACCGCTGTAGGTGAGCAGCTTGCTGAAACCCAGCCCCGGCAGATAGCGCGTATCGGCGGTATTTTCGTATTCCAGAAACTCGGGGGTACTCTGATCCACGGCCACTACCGTGACCCGGTCGTCAACGGCGCCCTCCATGGTGGGGCAGTAATCGATGCCGTTGATGAAGCAGCCCGATCCCTGGGCGTTGGAGTGGCCGACAATGGCGAATACCTCACCTACGCCAAACCGCTGTACATTGTCGGTAGCTACGACCTGACCGTTGCGCAGGCCACGCACCTCTACCGTATACCAGCCTCCCCGAACGCGCAGGGTTCCGTTAAACTGACCATTGGCGGGGTTGGCCTGGAGAACGGCCCAGTCGGTGGAGGTGCCCTGTCCCGTCTGGCGGGCAACGACCCGGCTTTCTACCGCATCCAGCGGCTGGGCAAAGCTGCCGGCAATCTGAACCGTTGCCCAGTTGTCATTGTCGCGCTGGATAACCATCCGCTCAACCGGAAACGTAACGTCTAGCTGGGCAAAAACTTCCGACAGATTCAGGAGGCACATAGCCACCACAACAGCCTGCCGGGCTGCTTTTAGTACAAATACAGTCATGTTGGATAAAGAGTAGTCGTTGCGTTGGTAATCGCATGGCGAATTTAGTGTACATCGACGGACTAATTAGTTGGGATAAGTGATTTTTATTTAGAAAAAAAGTAATCATATAGTTATAAATACATAAAATAGATAACATCTACAGGAATAATATATCAATGTCGCGGTACTACGTATGGCTGTTCACGACGATCCGTACCGATGGGCGGGGCGTTTAGCGAAGCGGTTGCCGCCTGCGTAACCTGGGGGTAACCGGGACGAATTTTTCTCTCTCTGGTAGACAGGGTGTTTTGGATGTATCGATTTGTTTTTGGCAAACCTTTGTGTTACTTTGGTCTTAAAGAAGGTGATGAACCCCTTCAACCATGCGCAATGAACTTTGACGACGAAGACGACGACGATAGCTTTATGGACTGGGACGGCTTCGACGAGGATTATGATCCTGAAGAGGCCCGCGCAGAGATGGAGGCCGAAAACCGCCGGATTAAGAATCTGCCCATTCTGCGCAAAGCCAACGAGCTGATGGAACTTACGCAGGCCATTGTCGAGACAATCAACAAGGAAGATGATGTGCTAATGATGCATGAGCAAATGCTGGCCAATGCCATGATGCTTGCTCCTAAGATTGTGGGCGCAGAAGGAGGAGATCTGTACACACTGCGCATGGAAAATGCCGTCATCATCAAGATGCACGCCCGCGAACTACTGGCGCAAACTTCCTACTGCAAAGCCGAAAAGCTGGCAACACCGGCTTATCTGAACGTACTCCGCGACGAGATCGAACAGTTCCGGCTGCTGTTTGTAGAGTGGGTAAACGGATTTGATAAAGATAATGATGCTCCCGATGATTGGGGCTTATTTTATTGAAGACACTTGGTTTCTGCGTGTAAAACCCGGCCCTAGACCGGGTTTTATGCTATAACGGCAACGGGCTTTCTCCGTCTGGGTAAACTCGCTAAGTTTGTCTCCGAAAAGTAAATAAAGGACCACAGGCAACACCCTGGTTGATTACCTTAACAGCTCGAATTTGAGTTGAGCTTTCTACTCTGCTTATGGGAAATCGTATACGGTACGCTATATCTACACATTTATACCATTTTCAGCTCTCGGGGCTGATGCTGATCATCGGCCTGCTGCTAACAACGCATTCGGTACGGGCCGGTCTGGACCAGACACCAGCCGCGCTGACCATTGGAACAAGCTCGGCCTCCGTCTGTGCCGGTACGTCCGTAACCCTGACGGCCAGTGGGTGTCCGGCCAATGGCACCTTACGGTGGTCAACCAGCCAGACAGGAGCGGTGGTGGTAGTGGTTCCTGCCCAGACTACAACGTATAGTGTACTCTGTAGTGTAACGAGCACATCGGTTGTTACAACGACCGCCGTCAGCAGCAGCGCCACCAGTACCACGTCGCTGGTTACGAATACCGTCAGTACATCGGCCTCAGCAACGGTTCGGGTCAGTGCGGCTATCTCGGTTTCGGCCACCGTAACGCCTGTTTCCTGTAACCTTGGCGATAATGGCCGGGTGGTCGTCGTGGCGGGGGGCGGTACGGGAGCGCTTCAGTATCAGTTCAACAACCGGCCGTTCCAGACGGGTGCTACCTTCGACCGGCTCGTAGCCGGTACCTATCCCATCGTTGTCCGGGATGCCGCAGGCTGTACCGTCCAGACCAGTGCGCAGGTACGACAACCTGACGCGTTGTCGCTGACCATTACCGCCGTGGGGGCGAAGTGTACGGGCGGAGCCGATGGCGGTATTGTGGCGGTGGCATCGGGTGGTAATGGCGGCTACCGCTACTTCCTGGATGGGGTTGGCCCGCGCGAGAGCGGCACCTTTCTGGATCTGAAAGGCGGCACAACCTACACTATTGGCCTGGCCGACCGGAACGATTGTGTGCTGTTTCAGTCGGTTACCGTTACCGCGCCGGCGGCTTTCAGTGTTCAGCTGACGGCCCAGCCTACCAAGTGTGTCGGCTCCGTTGATGGGAGCATCAGCGTGGTCGCAACGGGGGGTACGGGAGCCTATCAGTATCAGATCGGTACCAATGCATTTCAGACGGGTTCGCAGTTCACCGGGCTGTCGGCCAATACGTACGATATCACCGTGCGGGATGGTAACGGGTGCGAAACCCGGCGGTCAGTAGCGGTAGGGCAGCCGGCTCCGCTTCGGTTGAGTGCCGTTTCCCGACCCGTCAACTGCTTCGGACCGACCAGTGGCACGATCACCGTTAGCAATACCGGCGGTACCGGCGCCGTAACCTATCGATTGGCTACCAGTCAGGCGTCTCAGGCCAGCAACACATTTGTCGGCGTGGGCGTTGGCACTTATACCATCATTGGTACGGACGCCAATGGCTGCTCGGAACTGGTTTCTGCAACCGTTACGCAGGCGGCTCCGATCAAAGTGCAGGCAACGCCTACACCGGCCAGCTGTTGCGTGTGCCCGACCGGTGCTGTGCAGCTCACCAGCACGGGGGGCAGCGGTACCGTACGGCAGTATCAACTAATCGGGCAACCCTACCAGCCAGGCAGCCTGATCGGCGGATTGCGCCCCAACACCTACCGGCTCCGGGTGGCTGATGAAGTAGGCTGTACCGATTCGGTAGTGGCCGTCATTACCGATGCCAACGCCCTGACGCTGGCTACCGGCACCGTTAAAAATACGCCCTGCGCGGGAGGCAGCGAAGGAGAAGCCACCGTACAGGTGTCGGGCGGAACCCGGCCATTCACCTACTACTGGCTAACGGAACGACGGGATACACTCCGTAACCGAACTGCTACCCAAACGGCGCTGGCCGAAGGAACCTATACCGTGAGCGTACTCGATAGCAACCGCTGCACCACCAGCACCGTATTCGTCACCATCCGGGCTACAAATCCGCTGCCTTTTAAACCGGTCATCCAGCTTTCGGGCGGTACGCTGCTGGTCGATCAAACAGCCGGCATCCAGTGGTACGTTCGGCAGGGGACCAATCCGGCCCGGGCCGTGCCCAACGCTACCCGTCCGATTCTGGTCCCGTTTGAGAGTGGTCAGTATTTTGCGGTCATCACGGCCAACGGTTGCTCGTCGCCCCCATCAGACGCGATCGATTTTGTGCTGACCGCCACGGCCGAGCCCGTTAGCGACTTCCGGGTGCAGATCAGCCCCAACCCGGTCCGGGATCAGCTACGGGTTGAGATCGAGCAGATAAGCCGGTCGGCGGTACGTCTGCAACTGGTCGATATCTCAGGACGGTCAGTCTGGCAGCAGCAGCTATCGGCCTTTACCGGCAAGAAACAAGCCAACTGGTTGCTGTCGGGTATACCGGCGGGCCAGTATGTGCTGCAGGCCGACGCCGACAACCGCCGGGCCGTTGTCCGGGTTATTGTAGAGTAATGGCAACGGAGATCTTCATGGAATGAAACCTCGTACTCATACCTGAAAAGCAGGCAGGGTATGCCAGCGTCCAACGGGTTGGTTTAGAGTCGTTCGTTGAAGAGCTTCAGTATGCGTTTGTATTCATCCATCCAGCTGGTCGGTTCTACGAAGCCGTGATCCTCAACGGGGTACAGAGCCAGCTCCCAGTTTTCCTTTTTCAGTTCGATGAGCCGCTGGGCCAGCCGGATGGCATCCTGGGCGTGCACGTTTACATCAACGACCCCGTGGCAGATGAGCAGATGCCCACGCAGCCCTTCGGCAAAATTGATGGGCGACGATTGCCGGTACGCCAGTGAGTCGGCCTGCGGTTCGTTCAGAATATTAGCCGTGTAGGGGTGGTTGTAAGCCGCCCAGTCGGTTACCGGACGTAGTGCTGCTCCCGCTTTAAACGTTTCGGGTGCGGTAAACAGGGCCATGAGGGTAATGAATCCGCCGTACGAGCCGCCATAAATGCCAATACGATTGGCGTCGACCCCCTGCGTTCTTACCAGCCATTGAGCCGCGTCGACATGATCGGTCAGGTCTTTACCGCCCATATGCCGGTAGATACCCGTACGCCAGTCGCGCCCATAACCCGACGAGGCCCGGTAGTCGATGTCGAGAACGGTGTAACCCTGATCGGCCAGCAGGTTGTGAAACATGTACTCGCGGAAGTACTGACTCCACCACTTGTGGGCATTTTGCAGGTATCCGGCCCCGTGGACAAACACGACACTTTTACCGTTGGCTTTCTCGGGTTTGTAAAGCCGGGCGTAGATCGACTGCCCATCGCGGGCCGGAATGGTAACCAGACTCGGTTCCCGCCAGGGGTAAGCCCTGAACGCGTCGGTTGGCGAATCGGTCAACCGGATTGGGGTCGGGGTGGCACCGGTCTTCTTCGACGCCGGAGCCGACTGAAGCTCGGCCGGAGCCGTCACGTATAACTCCCAGGGTTGGGTACTGCCCGAGTAGCGGATAGCCAGTCGGGTTTCGTCGGGCGACAGCGTCACGTCATTGGCGCCGGTCATGGTGGTGAGCCGGGTACGGGCACCACCCGTGGCGGGCATTCGGTAAAAGTGCTGCTCGCCGGGATGTACTTCGTTGGTTTGCAGAAAAAAGTACGTTTTGTCTCTGGACAAAAACGCTTGCTGCACTTCGAATTTGCCCGATGTCAGCTGCTTACGGGCCTTGGTTAGTACGTTTACCGTATAAATATGCGAATAGCCATCCGCTTCAGACTGGAACCAGATGGTCTGGTTATCGGCCAGGAAGCCGAGATTGCCCGTGCCGCCGTTGGGTCCAACCCCTGGCCCGCCAATCCAGGCATCGTCGTGCTGGCGGTCGAGCAGGGTTAACTGGGGGCGGTCGGCCAGGTCGAGCCGCATGATCCAGCGGTCTTTGTTATCCTGTGACCGAACGACCACAACGGCCAGTTTTCCATCCTCTGACCAGACGGGGCCGCTGATAACAACGGGTCGGGCTTTCCGGCTGGTGTCGGCTTTACTGCCCGCTTTCAGGAAGGCAGGCCGATCGGTAATACCCGGAATCTCTTTTGTCGGTACGCTGCGAACGGTATCTTTCTGGATGTCGTAAACGAAAAACTCCTGGGCTGCCAGCGGAGCGCCTACTTTCGTGCGGCCTGGAATGTCTTCGGTATAGCCCGATTCTGTAACGTAATTGGGTACAATGGTCGTTTTGGCGCTGGCCGATCGGGATAGCCGGTAGGTGATAAACCGACCGTCGGGGCTGAGCAGCGGGTTCACGAGCTGCTTATCGTCGAGATAGATCTCTTTCGGCCGACGGGGGCGGTCAGCCTTGTTGATGCGGTCGGCAGCGTCTTTCTTCGCTTTTCGTTCGGCCAGTACGGCCGACAGGCGCAGCTGATCGGCCTTCAGGAATTTCTCTTCGTCGGTCAGTTTGGGGTCGCTCTTCTTCGGTCCGGATTTGAAATCGGTTAGCTGGGTGAGGAGACCGGTAGAGAGGTCGAGGCTGAACAGGTTCGGGCTGCGCCGGAAAACGATTCGCTGCCCGGCACCGGCCGATCCCGACTGAACCCAGGCCGGGTCGCTCTCGGTCTCGACGGTATTGGTCAGCTGCCGTTGCACGTTGGTCTTTACGTCGACCAGAAATAGATCGCCCTGGCGTTCAAAGAGCCGCTGGGTGCGGGCCTGGTTAAAGACGGCGTTGGGCGGGGTGGCCAGGGTTCGTCTTTCGGTAGGGCTGACTTTAAGCGGTTTGGTCGGGGCGAGGGTTTTACCCGCGGTAAAGGTCACCTTATAAAGCGAGTCGCCCGGTTCGCGGGTCGGGTTCCAGCTGAAGTACAGTGTTTTAGAGTCGTCGGACCAGAAGGGGCTGGAGGGGGAGGTACCTACCCAGCCCTTGGGGTCCTGCATGATGGTTTCGACGGTGAGGGTAGGGCGTGATGGGGGCGTTGGCTGCGCCGAGGCTACGGCCGTCAACAGCAGAAGCGGCCAGCCAGAGAAGCGGGTCATAGACAGAAGGACGTGGGGAAAACAGGCTTGAAAGCCGGAAATTAGCAAGAAATGCCGAAGGCGTTAACTGTTTTAGAGCACAATTGTCAGCGTAACGTCAAACACGTCGTTTTCTTCCTGAATCGTGAGGGTATGCCGCTTGGGGTAAATTAATTGCAGCCGCTGCTGAACGTTGTCGATGCCGGTGCCGGTACTGGCGCCAAGTCGGTTGGTTGGGATAATGCTGTTGCGGCATCGAAACGACAGCTGGCCTTGCTCCACAGTGAGCCGGATGTCGACAAAGCAGGGCTGGCTCATGCTGATGCCGTACTTGAAGGCATTTTCGATGAACGATACCAGCAGCAGGGGGGCAATCTCGGCCTGCAAACCGTCCCAGCGCATGATGGAATGAATCCGGATGGTGTCGAGCCGCGGTACGCGCATCTGGTGCAACTCAATAGTGTCTTCCAGAAACTTGATCTCTTTGCCGATGGGCGTCCGGTCGCGTTTGGACTCTTCGACCATGTGCCGCATCACGCCCGACAGGTGTTCAATGCCGACTGCTGTTCGGTCCGAGTCGCCAGTTAGGGCCGTGCCGTAAAGGTTGTTCAGCGTGTTGAACAGAAAATGGGGATTCACCTGGGCCTTCAGGGCTGCCAGTTCGGCGTGTGTCTTCTGCTGAACCAATCGCTGCTGATCGCGTTTTTGTTGCCGGTAGGCCCGAACGAACGTGAATACGAGAGCGTATACCCACGAAAAACTAATGCTGCTGACGACCATGGCCTGATCGATATGCCGCTCGAAGATACCAGCATAAATACCCATCAGAAAGGCAAAGCCGATGAAGAGCGATACCGCAAACACAAAAAATACGGGGGCGCTCCAACGGCGGTCGCGGTCGAATACCCACCGGTAAAACCAGTAGCAGCCATGCACGCAAACCACGAAGATCAGATTCATCAGCAGGGTGATCTGGAGGTACACAAACGGCTGACTGGCGTACTGATAGATGACGGCTGTGCCGGCGGGGGCCTTGCCAACGGGTACAAACCGAACCATCAGGTAGTACTGGACCAGGCTAATGGTTACCCAGATGAACAGATGGATCAGGAGTAAACGAACCTCCCGGTTCACGACGAATCGTCTGACAATTGACTGCAGGGGTAGCCTCAACGAGAGAGAAAGGGGCTTCATCGGGTATAAGAACAGAATCGATACTGAATGGAGGAAGGGAATCAGGCCGGTTACTGAGGGAGTATCCGGTCAAGTGCCCGATAGACCCCGTAGCAACCAACGGCCGAAACAACCAGCAAAGCCGCGTACAGGCTGTTGTCGCCGATCCACTGTTGTGTGTAATTAACGCTCATATCGGGCGACTCGTCGAAGTATAAACCCAGCGATCCAATACTATTATTGACGAAATGTAAAAATATACAGGGCCATAGTGATCGGGTGCGGTAGTATAACCAGCCCAGCGCTAGCCCCAGCACCGTAGCGCCCACGGTCTGTACCGGGTTGAGGTGCATCACCCCGAAGATAACGGCCGACCAGACAACGGCCTGGGTGGGCGAATAGCGTTTTAGAAACCCATCCGTGATAATGCCCCGTAGCAGAATCTCCTCCAGGATGGGGGCGCAGACGACCGCCGAAAAAATGGCGTCTTTGGTAAACGCATCCCGCATAATCTGCTCGAGCCAGTCGGGTGTAGGCAGCACCGAGGTCAGTGGTTCGATCAGCAGACCCAGCGCCACCGTACCCAGCGCCACGAGCGGAAATACCGCCGGCGCCACCGGGGCAAACGAAAGAGCCGATGACCGGCGCTGCCGGAACGCGAACCAGATGGTCAGGCTAAAGGCCAGTATGTAGGCCAGGGTGTCGCCAACGGCTTTCAGGTCGGGGGCCAGCTGGCTGATGAGTAAGGACGGCAGAGCGGCCGGAATGCCAGCCAGCAGCAGCAGACCAATCAGGCCCCAGGCCTGCAGCAGCGACGGATAAGGCATCGGCGTAGCACTAGATGGAGCGTTTGTCGGAAAATCGGTTGATCTGGAATTGGTTGCCATGAAAAGACGGTCTATACAGGTGTTTTGGTAAGAATGACTCAAAGCTAAAGGACCCGGCCGGCCCCGACAAAAATGTGGGACGAACCCACTGGACTATGGGATGAAAACGGCGAAAGATGGTATCTTGCCACACAACCCGCGAATTTGATGCTCATGAAATACGTCATTCACGCGTATGATCACCCGGCCAGTCTGGACCGACGTATGGCTGTTCGGCCCGCTCACCTCGATTATGTTCGTCAACTCAAGGCTAACGGGCAGTTCATTCTGGGCGGAGCACTGCTCGACCCCGACGGGCAAATGATCGGTTCTATGCTCATGCTGGACTTGGAGTCTGACGAGCAGCTACGGCAGTATCTGCTTACCGACCCGTATATCGTTGAACGCGTCTGGGATCGAATCGATGTAAAACCGTTTCGCCAGGCTGACGTCTAGTGATTATGCTTCGTACTACGCTTTTCCTACTGATAACGGTGGCCTTACTGGCAGAAGCGTGCCGGCAACGTGCCGATACGACAACTACAGAACCGACAGAGGCTGCCACCGCAACCAGCCGCCAGCCGGTCGACGCCGGGTCTTTTCTGATCATTCCCGGCAAACGGGTTGGTACCATCACGGCTACCTCTACCGAAGCCTCGTTGATGGCCCGGCTAGGCCCGGCTGTTGTGACGCATGATACCATCTACGTGGCCGAGGGCGAAACGACCGTCGGCACCACCCTGTTTCGCGGCACACCCGATCAGGCAGAAATTATCTGGAAAGATACCAGGACATTCAGCAAACCCGACGCTATTCTGCTGCGACCGTCGTACCAAAGTAGCGGGCGCTCAGGCAAGCGGTCTCGCTGGGCGCTGGAAAATGGACTGAAAATTGGTAGTACCCTGCGCGAGGTCGAGACAATTAACGGTCGGCCCTTTCAGCTCTACGGCTTCGGCTGGGATATGGGCGGCCTGGTGGGTGACTGGCAGGGAGGAGTTTTACAACCTAAAGGACAGCTTTCGCTTCTCAGTGTTCGGTTCTCAATGGATTCAGCCACGGCGAACGACCAGAAGCTGGCCGAACAGGTCATGGGCGACCGGCCCTTTGCAAGCAGCAGTCCGGTCATGCAAACGCTTAACCCAACTGTCTCCCAGGTTATGGTGAGACTCTAGTACGTTGATACACGCAGCTATTTTTGATATGGATGGGCTGCTGGTGGACTCAGAACCCCACTGGCGGTCAGTAGAACAGGAGGTGTTTCGGACCGTAGGGCTGAACCTCACCGACGAAGAGTGTATGCAAACGACAGGCATGCCCATTCCGGCCGTCGTTGACTACTGGTACGGACGCATGCCCTGGGTCGAAACGCCCGGCCATAGCCGCGCCGAAATCGGGGCTGCCATTACCGAGGGCGCTCACGAACGCATCGGTCGACTGGCCGAACCTATGCCGGGCGCCCTGGCCATACTCGACTTCTTCGCCGAACAGGGCATAGCCACGGCTATTGCCTCGGCCTCGCCGATGAGTCTTATCGAAGTAGTCGTTAACCGGATGGATATTCGCGACAGGCTGGTGCTCTGGCACTCGGCTACGCTGGAAAAACGGAACAAGCCGGCGCCCGACGTGTATCTGGGGGCGGCCCGCAAACTGGCTATCGATCCGGCCCGGTGTCTGGCGTTCGAGGACTCAGGTACGGGGCTGGCCTCGGCCCATGCAGCCGGTATGCGAACAGTAGCGGTACCGGCCGGGTTCGAAATCCAGGACCCGAAGTTTGCCCTGGCCGATCTAATTATACCATCGCTTACCCAGTTTACCCCGCAGCTGTTTGAACGGCTGCGGTCCATACAGAACTATTCCTGAATAGAACCACAGAACCCGGTCACCCCTTATGAAAATTTATCAGCTTGACGCTTTCTCCGACCAGCTGTTTGCTGGCAATCCGGCCGCTGTAGTGGCGCTCCCAGACTGGCTCCCAGACGACCAGATGCAGCGAATTGCGGCTGAAAACAACCTGGCCGAGACGGCCTTTTACGTACAAACCGATCAGGAAGCCACCTTTCATATCCGGTGGTTTACGCCAACTGTAGAGGTCGACCTGTGTGGCCACGCGACCCTGGCAACCGGCCACGTTGTCTTTTATCTGGAAGAGAAACCGGATACCGATCAAATTTTCTTCGAGTCGCGCAGCGGCCTGCTCAAGGTATGCCGCGGTGATGATGGCTGGCTCACGCTCGACTTTCCGGCCGATATTGTTCATAAAGCGAATGTGCAGCCGCCCGCGCTGGTAGCCAGCCTGGGCGAGAAACCCAGGGCGGTGTACAGGGGAAAAACGGACTACCTGCTGATTTACGAAAGCCAGGAACAGATTGAAGCGCTGGCCCCCGATTTCCGGGAGATGGCCACCGTACCGGCCCGGGGGGTAATAGTAACGGCGCCGGGCGATGCCGATAGTGGCGTCGATTTCGTGTCCCGTTTCTTCGGGCCCCAGTCCGGCATCGATGAAGACCCCGTAACGGGTTCGGCCCACACTACCCTGACCCCCTACTGGGCCGAACAGCTGGGGAAAAACGACCTGACGGCCCGCCAGCTGTCGCAGCGGGGTGGCTACCTGCGCTGCAAACTCAACGGCGAACGGGTCGATATTGCCGGGCAGGTACAACTTTATCTGGTGGGCGACATCCTGATTTAGCGTTACACTAACGCGCGCTGTCGGCCAGAAACTTTCGGATGCCTCGCCGGATGGCTTTGGCCATTCGGTGGCGAAACCGCCTGTCAGTAATCAGGGCTTCGTCGGCGGGGTTGCTCAAAAACGGTCCCTCAACCAGCACGTTGGGATAATCGGTCGGGGCGTTAAAGAAAAAGTTGAAATGCCCAATGTTTCCAAACTCGTTGGGGTGACCGTCGTTGGTTCTGATTTGCAGCAGTTCGTGCAAAATGTGCTGGCTCAACGGTCGGAAACCCGGGTGTTTGTAGTACGTGCTGACTCCGCGCACGCCCGCATTGCCGGCCGAGTTGAAATGAATGCTGACGAGCAGGTTGGGTTGCGCCCGGCGCATGGCCAGAATCCGGGCGGTGGGGCCCAGTAGGGTATCGATAGCGCGGGTCATCAGTACCTGGCTACCGGCCCGTTCGAGGAGCCGTTGCAGCCGCAGGGCCACATCGAGGGTCATTTCTTTCTCCAGTTTTCCGGTTTGCTGGCCGCGCGCACCTGTGTTGGAGCCTCCATGGCCTGCGTCTACGGCGATTGCCAGGTCCCGTAATCGGGGTCGGCGGGGCGGTCGACGCACGCGGATCAGCAGTGTGTTGCGTTGATAATAGATCGCGTAGCCCCAGGGCTGCCGGTGCTTCAGATCAATATTAATTCGGACGGTTTCGTCGGCGAGCTGCTCAAACCAGACTCGCTTCACTTCGGTAGCCGAGGCCAGTTGGGTAATCCAGTTCGTGTTGGCAGTAGCGCCAAAAACATCGACAATAAGCTGGCCGGGGTCGTTATGTATCTGACTCCGGTAGGGCAGTCGGGCGGGCAACCGAACCGCTACGTAATCGAAGGGCCGGGTCGAGTCGCCCGATACGGTCCAGTTGTTGATGAACCTCGCCGAACCGGGCTGGCGGGCCGTCAGGGTGTCGGCTGTGATCTGGTCTGTCGGAACAAAGGCCGACAGGGTAGGAGAAAGCCGCACCCGCCATAATCGGGACATGGTATCGAGCCCGGTTATCCGGAGTACGACCCCGGAGTCGAGGGTTTCCATGCGGGCTCCGCCGAGTCGGTCGGTACCCTGGCCGTAATAGAGTGGAGTCAGGGCGGTGCGTGTGTAGCCCGTCAGCAGCGTGTCGCGCAGAACCGGTGTCTGGGCCACCAGTCCCGTATGGATCAGGGCGAAAGCGCTAACAGATAGCCAGTTAAATGCCTTCATCAATGGATGGTTTACCGGGACCGTTGAGTAGTAAGAATACGCTGACGGCCCAGATCGTAAGGGCTGGAAGGGTGTTTTTAAACGTATCACCAATGGCTACATGGGCAACCAGTAGGGCCAGCGAAAAGTTGATGATCAGGAACAGGGCGGCCCAGCGGGTTTTCCAGCCCAGCACCAGCAGGATACAGCCAATAAATTCGGTATAGGCCGACAGTGCTGCACTCACCATCGGCAGCGGAAAGCCCAGACTGGTAAGCCAGTCGGCATAACCTGGCAAGCCCTCCGACGGGTTGAGCGCCGTATGGCCCGCAGCGTCGAAAAGCTGGTAGGCAACAACCAGCCGAATCAGGAATGGTGCGTAAGCCTGGTAACGGTCCAGACTATTCAACAGAGTGTTCATACAACATACGAATTATCGACAGCCAAACGTCAGGCTGCCCCAGAAACTATGCCAGTCGGCCCGACCATACCGGGCCTGGGCTGTATCGCTGGCCGGAACCATATGCACTACACTGATCATATTCTGACCCGATCGGAGCCGGAACCGAACGCGTCCCTGCTGATCGGATCGTTGCTGTTCTTCAGCAAGTCGGTTGGCTGCGTTACGATTCCAGTATCGAACCAGCGCATTCGCTACCGGCTTTTTCCCAAACAAAATCTGGAATTCGCCCTGCTGCCCGGCCCGCTGGTCGTAAGGGTTTCGGCTGGCCCGTATGTCGAGCGGTAAGTTGGTGTTGGCCGCAAAAGTCCCGTCCGTTTTCTGGCCTACCTGTACAAGAGTCTTTACGCAGCGCTGGTACAATTCCCGACTGGGCTTACGGCTGTCGCCCCGTTGCTGCCGGGCCGCAATAATTGCGTCGAGCCCATCTTCTTTCAGGTACAGCAGAAAGCTATCGGCCTTCATCGTCAGAAACTTGGGCGTGTTGCTGAAACTGAACAGGTGAGTGCCGGGTGAAGTAAGTACTACGGATACATCACCGTATGTATCGCCGGATAGGGTTGGGCTAAGGTCGGTGGTACCGGTAGCTGTGTAGTGCCTGTACTGAATGATTCGATTCTTCCTGCCCTCCGAACGCTCACCCAGAAACCCCTCGCCAACCAGAATCTTCAAACTGATCCGGTTGCCAGCCTGAGCAAAATACTGACTTGGCTGCAACCAGAACTCGTGAGCCAGTACTATACCGGCTCCTACGCACAGCCCAAAAGTGATCCAGAATTTTTTCACAAATCTTATTTGTATTAAATCTAAATAGATATACCTTTGTTGTATACCAGCAGCCAGTAACCAGTCATGACTGACGATTCTTTCTCTTCTGTAACAACCCATCCTGCCTCTGATGCGAAACCGCTTCTGTCGTTCAACGCTTTTGTTGGACAGGAGTGCGTGCTGAAGAAATGCTGCAAGAAGTACAAAAAGGGCAAACGCTGCAAGAAGTGTCCGGACTGATCGGTCGGAATTTGCCGAACGTTTGGCGTCTGTATACCATCTTTGCCGGATGAACATTCGGTACGAACGGGTAGTCGGCTGGCCGGCCGAGCCCCTGGTTGCATCTTTTCTTTCCCTCCTCAGTTCCGTATTTTCTACCCGTACCAAGGCCGATCTGCTGGCCGAGTTACACTATCAGCACGCCCGAACGCCACTATTGACCGAGCTGGCTATCGATTCGCTTCACGAGCAGGTGGTTGGCTGTAAGCTGGGGTACGAACGCAAACCCGGTCATTTCTACAGCTGGCTTGGCTGCGTCGATCCGGCTTGTCGAGGGCAGGGAATTGCGTCAGAGCTGATGCGTCGGCAGCACGACTGGTGTCGGGAACAGGGCTATCATACCATCCGTACCCAAACCTATAACCAGTGGCGCGAGATGCTGATCCTCAATCTTCGGTTCGGCTTTGCCATTACCGGAACCCTGCAAGGCCCGCATGGGCTGACCATCGTGCTGGAAAAATCGCTGCTTTGACCGGTGGCGGGCCGGTTGGGTGAACCTGCGGTTCTGGTTTGGTGTCATATACCTACATGCATCTGTACGTTCACATACCCTTCTGCAAGCAGGCCTGTCATTACTGCGACTTTCACTTTAGTACAAGCCTGGGCCAGAAATCGGCGCTGGTCGATGCGTTATGCGCCGAGCTGGCCATGCAGGCCGACTACCTGCCGAACAAAACGCTGGAGACGATCTACCTGGGCGGGGGAACGCCCTCCCTGCTGACCGAGGCCGAACTGGATCAGCTTTTTAGTACCATTTACCGACAGTTTACCCTGGTTGCCGGTGCCAGCGGTACGTTACCCGAAATAACCCTCGAAGCCAATCCGGACGATTTGAATCCCGACAAGCTTCGCATGCTGAACCGCTACGTGAATCGGCTCAGCATCGGGATTCAGACCTTCGACGAACCTACTCTCCGGTGGATGAACCGGGCGCATACAGCCGTCGAAGCGCATGCCTGCGTCAGCCAGGCGCGCAACGCCGGGTTTGAGAACCTGAGCGTAGACCTGATCTACGGCATCCCTGTCCGGGACACGTCGGTCCGGGACACGTCGGCCTGGCAAACGGATGTGGAGACCATGCTGGCCCTGCCCGTTACCCACCTGTCGGCCTATGCACTGACCATTGAGTCGGACACTGCATTTGGCCGGTGGACAAAAACCGGGAAACTGCCCCCCGCCGATGAGGGCCTGGCGGCTACACAATTCGAAGAGCTGACGCAGGCGCTAACCGGGGCCGGGTACCACCAGTACGAAATATCCAACTTTGCCCGGCCGAACGACAGGGGGCAGATTCAGTATGCACGGCATAATACGGCCTACTGGCAGCGTCGGCCTTACCTCGGCATCGGACCCAGTGCCCATTCGTACAATGGTTTCTCGCGCCAATACAACATAGCCAACAATGGACGTTATATCGCTGCGATCAGCGCCGGTACGTTGCCCGCCACGGTGGAGGAGCTGTCGGTAGCCGATCAGGTGAACGAGTACCTCCTGACGGGATTGCGTACCCAATGGGGCTGTTCGGTTGCTGAGCTGAGCGAACTGCTGGGCGCCGACTTTACTCAGGTGCAGGCCCGCGAACTGAACCGACTGTATGCGTCGGGCTGGTTGACGAACGAGGGCGGGCAGTTGCTTCTGACCCAGGCCGGTAAGCTCTTTGCCGACCGGGTATCCGCCACGCTGTTCGTAGAGTAACGCTCTGGTTGGGTGTTGCCCCAGAATAGAAATTGTCTATCCTGTCGATTCGGCGTTCGGATTTCCGGTATCAATACTGCTATTTTCGCGCAACAGACCCGCATTTATGAATCCGCAACGTCGTGCCAACACCTTTCGCGATATGCCGCAGCAACCCCGCCCCAAAGCGACTCATGCGTCAACGAGCCGCCTGCAGAAGACGGGACGCTGGCAACAGGCGCGCGGGTTTATCCGGCAGCGGCCCCTGCTGGAACGAATGTACTGGTTCTGCATCAAGGCGTTTCTATGGTTGTTCTTCGGGTCGATCGGCTACGTGATCGCGCTGAAATACGTGCCCGTCTGGGTAACGCCCCTGGTTGTGTCGCGCTGGTTCGATACGGTCGGTACCGACGAGCCGGGGCGGGTCTACAAGAAATGGCGACCCTACGACGAGATCAGCAAAGAAGCCGCCCTGGCTGTAGTCGCATCCGAAGATCAGGCCTTCCCGACGCACTGGGGGTTCGATTTTGACGAGATCCAGGATGCGATCAAAGAGAACCAGCATCGGAAACGGCCACGTGGTGCCAGTACCATCTCGCAGCAGGTCGCCAAGAATGTGTTTCTCTGGAACGGGCGGAGCTACATCCGCAAGGGCCTGGAAGTGTACTTCACCGTACTGATCGAGCTGATCTGGGGCAAGAAACGAATTCTGGAAGTATATCTGAACGTGGCCGAAACGGGGCCGATGACGTTTGGAGTAGAAGCCGCCAGTCAGCGGTTCTACGGCCATTCATCCACCACGCTCAGCCGCAACGAAGCGGCCCGTATTGCCGCTGTTCTACCTAATCCCCGGCAGTTGTCGATTCAGAAGCCGTCGAACTACGTGCAGCGACGAACCCGCCAGATTGCCCGGCAGATGCGTTACCTCGGTGGGCAGAAATACATCCGGAATTTGTAGAGTGGTGATACAGGAGCGGGCTCGCTCGGCAGAACGTCTGCTAAAACAAACCCCGGCCCAGCAGGTGCTCGATCGAGACCGGCTCGTGGTGCAGAATAAAGAAATAAATCAGGCCCGCCAATACCACGTAGCTGATAGCCAGCCACTTTCTTTTCTGGGCAAACTCGGCCGGATGGTGGTAGTAGTCATAAATCATGGACGCCGACAGGCCCATGACCATCAAAAAGAACGCGAACACCCCAAAATCTGTTCGGTATGTACTCACTGACTGCATGAAGCGGGCACCTGACAAAATGTACAATAGCCAGCAGCCAAAACCGGCCCGGTAGAGGTATACGCTCAGCCGCCGGTCGTTTTTCAGGTCAAAGAGGTCGTCAGTGAATTTTTCGGACATGACTCCGTTTGTTTAAGTCTGTGAAAGTACAAACGATACCCTATAAACGCAAGAAATACAATGCTTGATTCACAACCGGTTGCCACTGTTCCTGAATTTAATACGATGCAGGTAGAACTCGTTCGGGTCGACGATGCCTTTCATTTTGAGGCCGTTGGTACGTCGGGTGTTGTGCAGCATATTGACGCAGCAACCGACATTGGCGGGCACAATGCCGGGGCTCGTCCCATGGAGATGCTGCTGATGGGACTGGCTGGCTGTTCGGCCATTGATGTCATCCTGATTCTGCAGAAACAGAAGCAGGTTATCGAAGGATTCCGGCTGTCGGTCGACGGGCTTCGTCAGAAGGGAGCTACGCCCGCCCCCTTCCAGAAGATTCACCTGACCTATACGTTGAAGGGCGCTCTCGATGCTGATCGCGTAAAGCGCGCCATCGACCTGTCGATGGATAAATACTGTTCTGCCACGGCCCAGTTCCGGCCTACTGCGGACATTACCTACTCGTTCGAGATTGAATCTTAGGTTCTTACCGGCGCGCATCCGGTTTGGGTACTGATACCGGCCGGCGCGCGCGGTATGAAAAAAGCAATTGGCCTGTTGACTTCCGGCCGGTAACTACCGACTTTTGGGTTCATTTCGACATCGCCCATGCGCCAATATCACGATCTGCTTCGACATATTCTTGCCACCGGAACCCGCAAAACAGACCGTACCGGCACCGGTACCATCAGCGTTTTCGGTTACCAGATGCGCTTCAACCTGCAGGAGGGCTTCCCGCTGGTGACTACCAAGAAAGTGCATACGAAGTCGATCATCCACGAATTGCTGTGGTTCATCAAAGGTGATACCAACATCAGGTACCTCAAAGACAATGGTGTTAGTATCTGGGACGAATGGGCCGACGAACAGGGCGACCTGGGCCCCGTTTACGGAAAACAGTGGCGTAGCTGGAGCGCGCCCGACGGCCGCGTGATTGACCAGCTCAGCGAGGTGCTGTGGCAGTTGAAAAACTCACCCGATTCGCGCCGGATTATTGTCTCAGCCTGGAATCCAGCCGATATTCCGAGCATGGCCCTGCAGCCCTGCCATGCTCTGTTTCAATTTTATGTGGCCGATAACAAGCTGTCCTGCCAGCTCTACCAGCGCAGCGCCGACGTCTTTCTGGGTGTGCCCTTCAATATTGCCTCCTACGCGCTGCTGACCATGATGGTGGCTCAGGAGTGTGGCCTGGAAGCCCACGAATTTATCTGGACAGGGGGCGATACGCACCTGTATCTGAATCACCTTGAGCAGGTAGAAACCCAGCTAGCGCGCGAGCCGCGTCCGCTGCCGGTCATGCGGCTGAACCCCGCCGTACGGTCGGTATTTGACTTCACCTTTGCCGATTTTACGCTCGAAAATTACGACCCCTGGCCGGCTATCAAAGCGCCGGTAGCGGTATAGCAGTACCGCACCGATCAGAAAAACGGCGTTGGCCGATCCCATAGTGACGTACCAGAACCAGCCTGGCGGAAAAAACCGGTAGCTGCTCTCAACCAGAAAAGCAGCATACAGGCTCGTTACGGATGCGCCCATACCGCTATAATGCCAGCTTAACCAGAACGGCATACCGGATCGGAGCGCAAGCGGAACCAGCCCGGTAAACAGGGCAATCAGGCTACCGACGGCACCCCAGTGGATAACCCCGAACCGGCCGAACAGAAAATAAATCTGAAACGCGGTCAGCAGGAGCACGGCCATGCTCACTACGTAAACCCGGCCAAGCCGCCGGTGCTGGCGGGTGCCTTTCGGCAGAAGAAGAACCCCCGTTCCTGTCGCCATCGCCACGAGCGCAGCTGTCAGATGCAGCACGCTCGCTGGCGAGTGGAGTATTGTTTGCATACGTGGCGTAGAGCCGGGAGTTTCGCTCCCTCATCCGCCTGTCCTCGTCCCGGCCCATAAACATGTACTCGCGGGGCGGCAAAGTGTTTGGTTAACTTAGTATCTATCCCGTTTTCGACTGGAATTGGCCCAGACAGGCTGCGGTCAGCGCGACTGATTGCGCAGTTTTTCGTACTCCCGTTCAATCATGCCGCGCTCGTCGGGCCGGGCATAGACGCTGAAGTAGTGAGAAGCGAGCCCAATGCCCCAGCCGATCATGGCGAACAGCGGCCAGGGCAGGTCAGAACCCCGAAAAGCCGGATGGCTAAGCGAACCCATGTGGGTAATCAGATAGATTAGCCAGAGACCGGCATTGACGATCAGGTAGGACCGCAGGTGCATGATGAAGCCAACGCGTTTTTTGGCTTGCTTCCATAAAAGATCGTCGCGCTGGGGAGAAACAGATTGGGTAGTCATGGCAAAGATTGGTTTTCAGGGTTGCTGAGGCTGGCGTCTGCTGGCCTTCTGATGATGTAAAGATAGACGACGCCATCGGCCAACACCCGTGAAATCCGACCAAATGCCTATTTTGCAGCGTAAATGCGGCTTATACGATGACCAATTCCGAAATCGTTGACCTGCTCGAACTAACGGGCCGGCTGATGGAACTCCATGAACAGGACGCCTTCCGGACGCGGGCGTTTAGCTCGGCGGCTTTCAACCTCGACAAATCAACCGCCGATCTGGCCAACCTGCCCGTCGACGAACTTGTTAAACTGCCCGGTGTCGGTAAATCAGTAGCGTATAAAATCCGCGAAATTGCTGATACCGGGCGCCTGACTGAACTAGACGAACTGCTGGCCCAAACGCCCGCCGGGGTGCTGGATATGTTCCGCATCAAAGGGCTGGGGGTGAAAAAAATAGGCACCCTCTGGCGCGAGCTGGGCATTGTGAGCCTGGGCGAACTTCAGCAGGCTTGCGAAGAAGGCCGCGTGGCCACTATCAAAGGCTTTGGTAAGGCTACTCAGGACAAGATTCTGGCTGCGCTGGAGTTCCTGCAGGAGCAGAAAGGCAAAGTACGGATGGACAAGGCAGCCCAGATGGCCAGTCTCCTGCTCGATGAACTGACCCGGCATTTTGACCGGGTCGAGGTGAGCGGGCAGGTTCGACGGAAAGCCCAGGAAGTCGATACGGTACAGCTGCTGATCCAGACCAGCGACCCAATATCCGCCATGCTGACCCTGAACGGGGTACCCAGCCTGCAGCCGAACGAGGTCGAGTCGTCGCCCTTTGCCTGGCGGGGTCAACTCGATGGGTTCGACGTACGGGTTGAACTGCTCCTGGTGGCACCCGATCAGATGGACCGGCAGCTCTTTATCCTGTCTGCGGCCGAGCCGCACCTCCAGCAGGTGGGTAGCGGGGGAGCTTCGCTGCTTCAGGTGGCCTATACCAGCCCCGATACCTCAGAAACGGCTATCTACGAACGGGCCGGCCTGCCGTATATCGTGCCCGAAATGCGCGAAGATGATTTCGCCTTCCGCTGGGCCACCCGACACCGTCCCGACGAACTCGTGACCTGGGACGATCTGCGGGGCACGCTGCACAACCACAGCACCTGGTCAGACGGCAAGCAGTCGGTGGCTGAGATGGCGGCCTACTGCCGCGAGCTGGGTTTAACATACTTCGGCATTGCCGATCATTCCGTAACGGCCAGCTACGCCAACGGACTCGATGCCGAACGCGTGCGGGCGCAACAGATGGAGATCGATGCACTGAACGCGGGCTTTGGAGCCGGCTTTCGAATTTTCAAAGGCATCGAGTCCGACATCCTGGGTGACGGATCGCTGGATTATGACGACGAAACCCTGGCCAGTTTCGATTATGTCGTGGCGAGCGTTCACCAGACGCTGACCATGTCCATCGAAAAAGCCACCACGCGGCTGCTGCGCGCCATCGAAAACCCCTACACTACCATTCTGGGGCACCCGACTGGCCGGTTGCTGCTGGCCCGCGAGGGGTACCCCATCGATCATCGCGCCATTATCGATGCCTGCGCGGCCCATCAGGTTGTGATCGAAATCAACGCCAGCCCGTATCGGCTCGATATGGACTGGCGCTGGATCGACTATGCCATGGAGCAGGGCGTCATGCTGAGTATAAATCCGGATGCGCATACGCTAAGCGGTTTGCTTGATATGCACTATGGGGTGGCTGTTGGGCGGAAAGGCGGTTTAACCAGGCAAATGACCTTCAATGCGTTATCATTGGACGATATGCAGACTTATTTGCAGAATCGAAAGTTGGGAATAGGGAAGAAATAGGTAAGTTTAGCTTTACTATTCATGCTAAACGGTCAGCCGTTCGCTTTGGGCGGCTTCCTGCTTTTTCCATTCCCTCTATGCGCCTTCTTTACGTTCTGTCGGTTCTTGCCTGTTTGTTCACCGAAGCCGTTGCCCAGCCGAAAAACGCCACCGCCTATTCAGCCACCGGCTACGTTCGCGATGCCAAAACAGGCAAGCCAATCCAGGGTGTCAATATCGTTGTCATCAATGTGTCCAAAGGCTATGTGACGGCCAAAGACGGCTTTTACGTGGTAACGATGCCCGCCGGCAACTACGTACTGAAGTTCACCCACGTAGGGTACCGGCCGCGCTACGATACGATCTCGCTGCAAAAACTGCTGTTCCGCGAGGTCTTTATGGAAGACGATGCCAAGGACCTGGAGGAGGTAGTAGTCACGAGCGAAACCCCCGACCGCAACGTCAGGAAGGTAGAGATCGGCGTATCGCAGCTGAGCATTCGCAGCATCCGTCGGATTCCGCCCCTGATGGGTGAAGTCGATGTGGTGCGGAGCCTGCTGCTGCTGCCGGGCGTTACCACCGTAGGCGAAGGGGCCCCCGGCTTCAACGTACGGGGCGGCAGCGCCGATCAGAATCTGGTGCTGTTCGATGACGCGCCGGTGTTCAACTCCAGCCACCTGATGGGCTTTTTTTCCGTATTCAACCCGGATGTGGTACGCGATGTAACGCTGAACCGGGGGGGCGTTGCGGCTGGTTACGGGGGGCGGGCGTCGTCGGTTCTGGATGTGAAGATCAAGGAGCCGGACGCCGAAAAATGGAGCCTGAACGGCGGGATAGGGCTGATTTCGAACCGGCTCGGCGTTGAGGGGCCTATCATCAAAAAAAAGCTGTCGTTTCTGGCGGCCGCCCGGGCGTCGTTCAACGATTTTCTGTTCAAGCTGGCGCCGGCTAACCTGCGCGGCACCAAAGCCAATTTTTACGACCTCACCACCAAAATCAAATTCCAGCCATCTGAGCAGCATACCATCACCCTAACCGGCTACGTGAGTACTGACGTGTTCAAGCTGGCGTCGGATTCGCTCTCGGGACAGGAAATCAATGCATCCTCGACCCAGTTCGATTACCAGACCACCAACGGGGTGTTACGCTGGAATTACTTTATCGGTCGTCAACTGAACCTGGCCACCTCGGTTATTCTGAGCCGCTACCGGGCCAACCTCTCTTCGCCCGACTCAGCCAACGCGTTCGATCTGCGGTCGGGCATCTGGCACCGGCAAATCAAGACCGACCTGACTTATACGCCCGGCGATAATCACCAGTGGCAGGCGGGACTGAGCGCCATCGATTATCTGGTGCAGCCCAATACCCGGACCCCCGGCCCCTTCTCTAACGTGCTGCCGGTTGATCTGGCCCGTGAACAGGCCTATGAACTGGCGGCTTATGTACAGGACGAGTGGAAAGTAAACACGGCGGTGTCGGTACTGGTGGGCCTGCGCTATTCAGCCCTGCTGAACCGCGGCCCGGCAACGGTGCGTACGTACCTGGAAAACGGCCCGCGCGAAGATGAAACGGTATCCTCGGCCCAGACCTACGAGGCTGGCACGGTTTACCACCGGTCTGGGGGGCTGGAGCCGCGTCTGTCATTGCGCTGGTCGGTGGGCGAAGGACGATCCATCAAGGCGGGTTACAGCCGGCTTCGGCAGTACATCCAGCAGGTGACGAATACAACAGCCGCTCTGCCCACCTCGCGCTGGCATCTGAGCGACGTGTATACCAAACCCCAGATTGCAGACCAGTGGTCGCTGGGGTATTTCCGAAATACGGCCGACAATGCCATCGAAGCGTCGGGGGAGATTTACTACAAGCGCATTGCCAACGCCATCGACTACCGCGACGGGGCCGAGCTGCAACTGGCCGAAGCCGTTGAAACCCAGATTGTACAGGGGCGGGGCGAAGCCTACGGGTTCGAAGCGCTGCTGCGGAAGAACAAAGGTCGGTGGACGGGCTTTACGGCCTATACCTACGCCCGCACGTTTCTGACCATTGACAGCCCGTTTCCGGTCGAACGGGTCAACAGTGGCCGGGCTTATCCGGCCAACTATGACAAGCCACACACGCTGAACGCCTTAGCCACGTATCGCCCTACGGCCTGGTTCAGCCTGTCGCTGAATTTTACTTACAGCACCGGCCGGCCGATCACCCAGCCCTATGCCCGCGCCCGGATCAATGGGGTGTATGTGCCGATTTATGTCGACCGCAATCAGCAGCGCATTCCCGATTATCACCGGCTCGACTTCTCGATGACGTTCGAGCAGAATCCGCTCAAGAAAAAGCGGAATCAGAGTAGCTGGGTCTTTTCAATCTACAATGTGTACGCCCGTAAAAACGCATATTCTATCTTTTACCGGCTGAATCCGCGCTCGTTCTCCGATGCCTACAAGCTATCCATTTTCGCTACGGCTTTCCCGTCGCTGACTTATAACTTCAGGTTCTGATGAAAGCACTTATCCGCTTATGGGTTGTGGCGTGGGCGTTACTGGCGCTGGTGCTCTCCTGCATCAGGGAGTACCAGCCAGCCTCGGTGAGCACCAGCCCGAAACTGATCGTTGAAGGGCAAGTCACCGATCAGCCCGGCCCTTATACCGTTCGTCTGACCCGCACCGCCGACTACAGCATCCGCAGTATCAACTTGCTCGAAGAGGGCGCTACCGTTATCCTGGCCGATGATGCCGGCAACCGCGAAACGCTGCTCGAACAGGCTCCGGGTGGCACCTACCGAACCCGACCCGGCGGATTACAGGGCGTGGCCGGACGGCGGTATACGCTGACCATCACCACCCGGGCCGGGAAACAATATCAGTCCAGTGCCGAACTGCTGACGGCGGCTCCCCCCATAACCCGGGCGTATGCCGAATACCGGGCCGAACCGTTGGCGCTAACCCGCAGCGAGGTGAGCGGGTGGGACGTTTACATCGATACAAAAGACCCCGAAACGCCCGGTAACTTTTATCGCTACGAATGGACCAATTACCAGGATACCGCATCCTGCGCCACGATTATCGATGACGTCCGAACGGGGGCCTACCATGACCTGCGCTGCTGTACGCCCTGCTGGGAGATTAACCGGTGTTATAACTGCCTCAACGTCAATTCAGATGTTAATATCAACGGTAAGACGCTGAGCCGGCAGTTTATCATGCGGGTGCCCTACACGTCTCGGAAAACCTATTACCTCGAAATTGAACAGCAGGCCATCAGCAAAGGTGCCTACGATTTCTGGAAACGTGTGCGGCAACTGACCCAAAACGTGGGTGGCCTCTTCGACGCGGCACCGGCGGTATCGGATGGAAATCTACGCTGCATCAGCGACCCGGCCGAGCCGGTTTTCGGCTACTTCAGCGCGACGGGGGTAACAGTGGTACCGCTTCTAGTTAACCGACGAAATGCGCCGGGGCCGCCCGATGTGTCGCGTCCGGCCATTTTCCGCGTGCCGCCCGACCCCTGTGCCGTCTGCGAAAACAGTATCTACCGAACCCCAAACAGGCCCCGCTGGTGGGTTGACTGAACCCAATGAGCATACCATTCATCCGACTAAAGCGAAGCCGTCAGCTGGTCATTAGCTGGCTGTTGCTGCTGGCTGGCTGCGTAACCGAATACCAACCCGAAACGCTGTCGCTGACGCCTGGCCTGGTCGTAGAGGGCCAGATTACCGACCAGCCTGGGCCCTATACCGTGCGCCTGACCCGCACCGGTGACTACAGCAATCAGGGGTTCAACCTGCTCGAACAGGGCGCCACGCTGACCATCGAAGACAACGCGGGTAACCGGGAAACCCTAACCGAAGTAGCAGGCGGCACCTACCAGACCAAAGCAAACGGCCTGCGTGGCCTGGCCGGTCAACGGTACAAGCTGACCATTCTTACCAAAGCCGGTAAACGCTATGAGTCCAACGCTGAACTGCTCACATCCGCTCCGCCCATACTAAAAGCCTATGCCGAATACCGGAACGAAGCCATTCCCGGAACGCCCAACCGCCGGCAGGGGTGGGATGTCTATATCGATACCCAGGACCCCGAAACCTCCGGTAACTTTTACCGCTGGGACTGGGTTCATTACGAACCCGTCAGTGCCTGCGCGCGGGTCGTTGAAAACCCCAGAACCAACGCTTACCATGATTTGTACTGCTGTACGTTCTGCTGGGATATTGAACGCTGTTACAACTGCCTCAACGTAAACTCCGATGCGAGTATCAACGGGAAGGTGCTGAGCCGGCAGTTGATTACCCGGGTGCCGTTTACATCGACTCAGCCCTACTACCTCGAAATTGAACAGCAGGCCATTAGTCAGGGAGCCTATACCTTCTGGAAGAGTGTTCGGGGATTGGTAAACAATACGGGCGGCCTGTTCGATCCGGCCCCGGCCATGGTACAGGGCAACATCCGAAATATCGCCGACGCGGCCGAACCCGTGTTTGGCTACTTCGGCGCTACCGGCATTTCGGTGGTGCCACTCCGGGTTAACCGTTCCGACGTGCAGGGGGCTCCGCCCGCTCAGCCACAGCTTCTATTCCGTAGCCCGCCCGATCCCTGTTTTCCCTGCGAGAACAGCCTTTACCGAACTTCTGTTACGCCCCGCTGGTGGGTTTTCTAGGTCTATTATGAACCAATTAATCGCGTTTGTGCGCCAAGTAGGGCTGGCCTGCCTGTCAGGTGTGTTGCTGGCTGGTTGCGTAACTGAATACCAGCCTGACAGCATCAGCCTGCCCCCTGCGCTTATTGTAGAAGGGCAGATCACCGACCAGCCCGGCCCCTATACCGTTCGGTTGAGTCGTACCGCCGATTACAGCATTCGGAGTGTAAACCTGCTCGAAGAAAAAGCCACGGTTACCCTGGCCGATAACGCCGGTAATCGGGAAACACTCATCGAAACGTCGGCCGGCGTTTACCAGACCCGGACAAACGGGTTAAGAGGGGTAGCTGGTCGACAGTATAAGCTGACCATTCAGACCCGGGCTGGTTTGCAGTTTGAGTCGCAGCCGGAATTGCTGACGGCCGCGCCACCCATCCTGAACGTGTATACCGAGTACCGGAACGAAGCCATTCCCGGTACAGCCAACCGCCGGCAGGGGTGGGATGTCTACATTGATACCAAAGACCCTGCCACACCCGGTAACTTCTACCGCTGGGAGTGGACTCACTACGAGCCAATCAGCGTCTGCCAGCGTACTGTCCGCACGGACGGGTCCTATACCGGACTGGGTTGCTGCAGCCAGTGCTGGGATATAGAGCGGTGTTATAACTGCATCAATACCAGCTCGGATGCAAATATTAACGGACAGGCTATCAGTAAACAGCTGATCATGCGGGCGCCTTACACCTCGTCGGCGCCTTATTACCTGGAGGTTCAGCAGCAGGCCATCAGTCAGGGGGCCTATGCGTTCTGGAAGAGCGTTCGGCAGCTGGTAGGCAATACGGGCGGCCTGTTCGATCCGGCCCCGGCCCTGGTACAGGGTAACATTCGCTGCGTCAGTGACCCATCTATCCTGGCATTCGGGTATTTTGGCGCAACGGGTGTATCGGAGCGGGGGTTCTACGTGGACCGGAGTGCCGGCCAGGGTACGCCTGAACTGGCCCCTCCCGTATTCGTGCCGCCCTTGTCGCCCTGCGTTGTCTGCGAAAACAGTATCTACCGAACCCCCAACAAACCTCGCTGGTGGGTCTATTGAACGGTTTGGACTGGCATAATAAATGCAATATTTTTGTGGAAATGTATCAGCATGGCTTCCCCGGTAAAAATTCTGGTTCTGCAGTTCGCATCCATTGGCGATATAGTACTGGCTTCGCCGGTTGTGCGTTGTCTGAAACAGCAGATCCACCATGCCGAAGTACATATCTGCACCAAACGGGCCTACCTGCCCATCGTTGAATATAATCCATACATCGATAAGCGGCACTACGCCGGCGAGAGCCCAACCGAGCTGATTCAGCAACTTCGGGCCGAGCGGTTCGATCTGGTGGTCGATCTCCAGAACAATGTTCTGACGGCTTTCCTCAAAGCCGCGCTCATGGTTCGTTCCTACAGCGTCAGGACGTTTCGGCTGCGGCAGTGGCTGTACCAGCGCTGGAAGGTCAACGTCATCCCGCCCCAGCACGTGGTAGACCGGTATTTTGAGGCACTGGCTCCGCTGGGTGTTGAGGACGACGAAATGGGCCTCGATTACTTCATCCCGTATAAAGATCAGGTCGAACCCGACTGGTTACCAGCCTCCCACCAGCACAACTACGTCGCCTACGCCATTGGTGGGCGGCATCAGACGGCGCGTATGCCCGTTGCCAAAATGGTGGAGTTGTGCCGGAAAATCAACTTCCCCATCGTGCTCCTGGGCGATAAAGCCGATCGCGTGTTTGGTGACGAAGTGGCGCGGGCGCTGGGGAATCAGCTGATCTATAACGCCTGTGGGCAATTCAATCTGAACCAGTCGGCTTCCATCATCCAGGGCGCGCGAGTGGTTTTTAGCCACGACACGGGCCTGATGCAGATTGCGGCTGCGTTTGGCAAACGGGTCTACTCAATATGGGGGAGTACCATGCCCGGTTTTGGGCGGTTTCCTTACCGTACGCCCTATGTCCGGCTCGAGAAACTGGGCCTCAGCTGCCGTCCCTGTAGGGTAGGCACCAACGGCACCTGCCCGCTCAAACACTTCCGGTGCATGAACGATATCTCGTTCGACTTCGTGGTGAAAGAACTGCAGAAGAAAAAAAAGAACTTCGAATAGTCTGGCCGGTTAGTGAAACTGGCTGAGCAGCCCGAGCACCCGCTCCGCTACGGCACTGGCAGGAATATCGTTCAGGCAGGCCAGGTCGCCCCGCCAGCAGGGTTTGTTGCCGAAGACCGAACAGGGGCGGCAGGTAAGCTGATCGGTAGAGACCTCAAGCACGGCTTCCGGCCCCTGACCCCAGGGTCCAAAACCGGCGTCGGTATGGGTAGCGCCCCAGATCGACAGCACCGGCACCCCACTCAGCGCAGCCAGGTGCATATTTCCCGAATCCATACAGACCATACCGTTCAGCTGCTGAATCAGCGCCAGTTCGGCTGCCATCGACAGCTGGCCCGCCACCCGTACGGTTTGCGGAAAACGCCGTTGCAGGGTGTCCAGCTGCTCGATCTCGGCAGGCCCACCGCCGAACAGAAAGATCTGAATCGGACGGGTGGAGAGTAGTTTGTCCAGCAGCGGATCGAACCGGTCGAAGGGCCACATCTTCTGCGGGTGCTGGGCAAAGGGAGCAATACCCAGCCAGGGAGCTTCAGAAATCAGCGCCTGCTTAGCCAGAAACGCGTTCAACTCCGACTCGGCCGATGCGAATGACCCGAACCGAAACCGGGCATCCGGCCTGACGGTCAGGCCCGCTTTCTGGAAGGTCTGGGCGTACCGAGTCACCGAATGGGGCAGCGCGCGCCGGATTTTATTGTGTTTACGGGTCAGCGCTTTCTTGTCGGCGCGGCCTTTATCAAGCGTTACGGCGGATACGCCCGTCAGGCGAAACAAGCTTTTGAGTACCATCGAACGCAGGTTCTGATGCAGATCAACGACCAGATCGACCGGCTGTCGCTGGCGGAGTTCGGTAAACAGCCGCAGCAGGCCCCCGAAACCCTGATAGGCACCGTCAAAGTCAACACCTACTACCTCGAGGTTGGGAAACTGCTCAAAAAACACCGCAAACTTCGGACGGGTAACGAGCGTCAGCCAGGCGTCGGGATACTGCTGGGTAAACGCCTGCACGACCGGGGCCAGCAAGGCCACGTCGCCCATTGCCGAAAAACGAAGCAAAAGAAGGTGTTGTCTCAAGCGAAATGGAGCTCGACCGCGCAGGCGGCTCGGTTAGTAGTGATGCGAAACCAGGGACAGACCGGCCGCTCAGGCTTGTCCGTACAGTACCGGGTTGAGCGTTGGGTCATTGTACATTTTCATCTGCCGGTACACCTTCACGAAGCGGTTACCGGCCTGAATATCGTCCAGCAGTTCGTCGAAACAGCGGGCCAGATCGGCTTCCTGTTCGATCAGCACCGTCAGCTTGGCCAGTGCTTTCTGCTGGTGCTCGGCCGATACGTCGGGACGTTCGGTCTGCTCGCGGAAGTGATACAGCTTAAGCTGAAGGATCGACATCCGGTCAAGCAGCCAGGCGGGTGTTTCGGAGTTCATACGCGCCGTTGGCAGGGGGGTAATGGTGCGAAACTGATCGTACAGATACGAGTCGATGAGCTCGACGGTATCGGTCCGGTCCTGGTTCGACTGGTCGATCCGGCGTTTGATAGCAACCAGTTCATCGGGGCTGATGGCTGAGCTGCGGATGATATCTTCCAGATGCCACTGTACGGTGTCTATCCAGTTTTTCCGATAAAGCAGTCCGGTCAGTTCGCTGGCCGGATACGGGTTCAGCAGGGGCGCGTCAACATGGTCGGTCTGGTGATAATCGCGGATACTCTGCCGGAAAATATCGTTGGCAATGGTGGCGTTCATAGGCGTAATTCAACCACAAAGATACAGGTTTCTACAGCGTTGACCATAGGCGAAAGGCTTCGCCTGCGCTGAACTCGCTTCGGTCGGCCGGAAGTTCCATAAAGGCGTGGGCTTCCATCAGATTGGCAAAGTCGGCCGATCCGGAGCCGGGAAGCGGGTGGGCCAGCAGCCGACCGTCGGGTTCGCTGGTCAACCGTACCGGTAGAAAATACGTGATGGCCGGCGCGAATGTAAACGGTCGGGCGAGCTGTGCGTAGCGGGCTGGTTCGGGCGGTAAGCCAAGCGATGTACGCAGGTAGGGCAGTACGTAGCGGTAGGCACAGAGAATGGTTGAGACGGGGTTGCCGGGCAGGGCGAAAACGGTGCGGGCCCGACCCGGCTGACCGGCGTTCATCGTACCAAACCAGAGCGGCTTACCGGGGCGTTGCTCGATCTTGTGAAACTGTTTCTGCACACCCAGCCGGGCCAGTACGGCAGGAACGAAGTCCGCTTTTCCGGCCGAAACGCCCCCGCTCAGGATTAGCACCTCGTTCTGATCCAGGAGCCGGGCCAGCTGATCCTGCAACACCTGCTCATCATCGATGATGTGATGCAGGGTGGCCGTAATCCCAAAAGAGGCCAGCGTAGCCCGAAGCATATACGTGTTCGACCGGCGTATCTGGTAAGGCAGTGGCGCATCGGCAATGTCGACCAGTTCGTCGCCGGTCGAGACCAGCGCTATGCGGGGCAGGGCTGTCACTTGTAGGGTGGCTGCGCCTACTGAGGCCGCTACGGCCAGTTCGGTGGGGCCGAGCCTGGTACCGGCCGAAAGCAGTTCGTCGTTGGCGCGCCGGTCGGTAGCCCGCGCATGCACGTGCTGCCCCCGTTGCGCGTCATCGATGGTAACGGTGGCCAGGCCATCGGCCAGGCTGAGGTCTTCGTACCGAATGACGGTATCGGTTCCAGTCGGTAGCATGGCGCCGGTCATCACTTCCAGGCACAGACCCGTTTCTGACAGCTGAGCCGAGGACTCCAGCGTAAGCGGGGGCTGTCCCGCGCGTTGCTGACCGGCTATCCGGAAGGTTCGCTGCCCGGACTGATAGTCGGCAAACTGGATCGCAATGCCGTCCATAGCCACTCGGTCAAAGGGCGGAAAATCGCGATCGGCCCGGATCGCTTCGCGCAGTACGCGCCCCCCCGCTTCCGTCAGCGAAACGGTTTCGGTAGCCAGTGGTAAAGGATATTGTTGCGTGAGCGCAAACGCGTCGTTGACAGAAAGCATACGTTTTTAAATGGTAAATGATGAACGAGGAATGATGTTTTAAATGGTAAATGATGAACGAGAAATGATGAATGAGGGAGGTATAAGAGAAACGGAACTATGGAGAACAATGTATACCGAAAAGTGTAGAGTGAAAAATGAAGATTGGAAAATGAGCAAAAGCTTTTTACATTCATCATTCATCATTCCTCGTTCATCATTCATCATTCATCATTCATCAATGTCTCTTTCGCATATTAACGCTGATGGTAATCCGGCCATGGTCGATGTGGGGGCCAAGGCCGTAACGCGCCGGACGGCCCGCGCCCGCAGCGTAGTCGAGCTGGGCAATGCCATCATGCAACACCTGGCCGGCTCCGACATACAAACCAAAAAAGGACCGGTTTTTCAGACGGCTATTATTGCCGGAACGATGGCCGCCAAACGGACCGACGAGCTGATTCCGCTCTGCCATTCGCTGGGGCTCGACAATTGCCAGCTTACCATCTCAACCGAGGGGTCAGCAGCCATTGTCGAGTGTCTGGTATCGACCGAAGGAAAAACCGGGGTCGAGATGGAAGCGTTGGTCGGGGCGTCGGTGGCTGCGCTGACGATCTACGATATGTGCAAGGCGATGTCGCACGATATTACCATCCGCGAAACCTTTTTAGTCGAAAAAACCGGTGGCAAGCGCGACTTTAAACGGGACTAACCCGACGGGACTGAAGGGGCTGATCCTGACCGGGGGACAAAGCCGTCGCATGGGGCAGGACAAATCCCAGCTTGTTTACCACCAGAAACCACAGCGCGACCACCTGGTCGATCTGCTTCGCCCGTATTGCCAGGCTGTATTCTGGTCGGTCAATGCCGACCAGGCGGCTGCGCTTACCAGTGGCACACAGCCGTTCATCGTTGATGCGTTGGCCATCCGCAGTCCGCTCAACGGAATCCTGTCGGCGTTTCGGCATGATTCTTCGGTGGCCTGGCTGGTGGTGGCCTGCGACATGCCCCTGCTGACCAGTCGCTCGCTGGAAGCCCTGCTGACTAACCGCGACCCGACCCGGCTGGCCACAGTCTTTTACGACTCAACGGGGCGGGCGCCTGAGCCGCTGCTAGGCATATACGAGCCTGCCTTTGCGCCGGTGGCCGACCGGGCCGTAGCCGACGGACAGCTGTCGCCCCGGCAGATTCTCCAGTCGCAGCCTGTTCAGCTGCTGACGGTTCCCGACGTTCGGGAGCTGACCAACGTGAACGACCCGGTAGCCCGCCACGCGCTTGGTCGCTAAACCATCTGGTCTGTGAAGCGGTTTATTGAGTTCCGTTTAGAGCGCTACTATTGGCGTACTCCAAACGGTATAAACCACTATGCACACACTTCATCGGGTATTTCTTGCCGTCGGATCGGTCCTGCTGGGCAACACCGTGTCGGCCCAGCGCGCCGAAGCCACAACCGACCTGCGCCAGTTCAGCGAACAGCGCCTGCGTCATCAGAAAACGCTTGGCCTAGCACTGGGGAGCTATGCCCTGGCCAACATTGCCGTGGGCAGTATCGCGGCCGGGCAAACCTCGGGGCAGACCAGATATTTTCACCAGATGAATGTATACTGGAATCTATTCAACCTGGGTATTGCGGGCGCGGGCTTGCTGGGTGGGCGTAAACGCAGCACCGGGGGCGAAACGCTGGCCGATGCGGTGCGGCAGCATGAAAACCTGAAACAGCTGCTGCTGGTCAACGCGGGCCTGGACGTAGCTTACGTGGTGGGCGGGGCTTACCTGCGTCAGCGGGCCGATCTAAAGCCGGACAAAGCCGATCAGCTGCGGGGATACGGCACATCGGTCATGGTACAGGGCGGGTTTCTGCTGGCTTTTGACCTGGTCAATTATTTTATCGCCAAAAACCGGGGCGACCGGCAGGAGCGGCTCCTGCTGTCGGCCGGGCCATCGGGCGTCGGGGTGGTCGTGCCTATCCGATAAATTTAATCCGAACCGATTGTTGTCCGGCGCCGGTCAATTACCGGAGGCCGGGCTTTTACTGCTATTTTATGACGACAAGAACTGTAAAAACCGACGAAGATTTTCTGCGCGAAGCCATTCAGATGGCCCGCGAAGGAATGAAAACCGGGCAGGGTGGCCCCTTTGGCTGCGTCATTGTCCGCAACGGCGAAATTATTGGCCGGGGCTGTAACCGGGTTACCTCCACCAACGACCCGACCGCCCATGCCGAAGTCGAAGCCATCCGGGATGCCTGCCGGAATCTGGGCTCGTTTCAGCTCAGCGACTGTACGTTATACACCTCCTGCGAGCCCTGTCCGATGTGCCTGGGGGCCATTTACTGGGCCAGACCCAGCCGGATTGTATACGGCGCCTTTCACTCCGATGCGGCCGGTGCTGGTTTCGATGATCAATTCATCTATGAGGAGATCGACAAGCCGCGCGACCAACGGTCAATTCCCATGCAGCAATGTCTGCGGCAGGAGGCCGATGCCGTTTTTCAGGAGTGGATCGGGTGGGAGGGGCGTATACGTTACTAGCGAAAAGGACGTACGGGTAACGGTTGAAAAAACGTACTTTTGCTGAAAATTAACCGGCTCCGGCCCCTGGTCTGGAGTCGATAACGTATTGTCTGTCTCATGCCTGGAATGGAATTCTTCGGCGCCCTGGAGCGCACCGAAATCAACGATGTCCTAGAAACGGGTATCCTGTTTCGTTATAATCACGAAGCCCAGCGAAACAACATCTACAAGGCCCGCGAGTTCGAAGCCGAAGTAGC
Organism: Spirosoma lacussanchae; assembly: GCF_005870035.1. GTDB lineage: Bacteria > Bacteroidota > Bacteroidia > Cytophagales > Spirosomataceae > Spirosoma > Spirosoma lacussanchae. The sequence goes on from NZ_SWJG01000001.1 coordinate 1,844,904, forward strand.
TAAACTGGTGGGTGCCAAGTACGCCCATGCTGTATCGAGCGGATCGACGGCCGCGCTCTGTGCCATGGTAGCAGCCGGGATCGGCGCTGGCGATGAGGTAATTGTGCCGCCATTTACGTACATCGCCACCATCGAGGCTGTACTGATGGTGGGGGCTTTGCCCGTTTTTGCCGACATCGATGAGACGCTTTGCCTGAGCGCCGACAGTATCCGCAGGGCCATTACGCCCCGTACCAAGGGCGTTTGCCTGGTGCATATGTGTGGGCAGATGGCCGATATGGAGGCTATTATGGCGGTCATCGATGATCACAAACTGGTGCTGGTCGAAGACGCCGGTCAGGCCATGGGGGCCAGCTACAAAGGGGTGTCGACGGGCCTCTGGGGCAAAACCGGCGCCTATTCGTTCGACTTCTTCAAGATTGCAACGGCGGGTGAAGGGGGCGTTATGGTGACCAATGACGAACAGGCCTATAAACATGCCGACTCGTTCTCGGACCATGGCCACGACCATATCGGAACTAACCGGGGTATGGAACAACACCCCATTCTAGGCTTTAACTATCGGATCAGCGAGCTACATGCCGCCGTTGGGCTAGTGCAAACGCGTCGGGTGCCGGACATTATCGAGAAGAACAACGCCCACAAAAAACAGCTGATGGCTACGCTGGGTGCGATTCCGGGCGTGTCGTTTGCCCGCATTCCCGATCCAGACGGCGACTCGGCTACCTTCCTGAACCTGCTGCTGCCCGATACCCAAACCGCTGGGCGTGTTATAGCCGAACTGAACGCAGCCGGGGTCGGTGGATTCAACTACTGGTTCACCAACATGTACCACTTTATTAATCAGTGGGACCATATCAAACAGATGCGGACGGCGTCGGCCCTGCCCATCGAAAAGTTTGGCGCTCCTCAGGACTATACTACCCTCGATTTGCCCGGCGCTCAGTCGGTAATCGGTCGGCTTATCTCGTTCGGTATCCGGGCTAGCTGGACAACCGAAGAGGTAGCGACTCTGGCCGAAAACGTGGGTGCTGCCATTCGTAAAGCCACCCTTATTGAAGCGTAACCCCCATGACAACCACCGTACCAACCGCTACCCGATCGGCACACAAGAATTTTAAAGGTATCGAAAAGACCGTGTTCGGACGCGGTAGCTTCGATCAGCTCGATGAGATTCTGGCTCCGCACCGGACCGACAATGAAGGCTATTTCGTTTTCCTCGTTGATAACTACTTTAAAGGAAAACCGCTCGAGAACCGGGTGCCGACACATAGCGAGGATCTCACCTTTTACATCAGCGTAGAAGAACACGAACCCACCACCCAGCAGATCGACGAACTCCGCGACGAAATTCTGGCCACGCGCGGCCTGCCGTCCGGGGTTGTCGGGATTGGGGGCGGCAGCATCATGGACATCGCCAAGGCGCTGTCGCTGATGCTGACGAACGAAGGGTCTTCAACGCTGTATCAGGGACTCAACCTCATCAAAAAACCAGGTGTTTATCACGTGGGGGTGCCTACGATTTCGGGTACCGGTGCCGAGGTGTCCATGACCGCCGTACTGACCGGGCCGGTTAAGAAGCTGGGCCTTAAATGTGAATGGACCGTTTTTAACCAGATCATTCTCGATCCGGACCTGATTGCGAGCGTACCCCGCAACTGGTGGTTCTATACCGGTATGGATACCTATATCCACTGCATCGAGTCGGAAAACGGGCGGATGAATAACGCCTACTCCCACGCCTTTGCCGAGCAGTCGCTTAAGCTGTGCCGGGAGGTGTTTCTGGGCGATCAGTCCGGACAGACGCCCGAAAACGACGAGAAGCTGATGGTCGCTTCGCTCATGGGCGGGCTTAGCCTGACCTATTCAGAAGTAGGCGTATGCCACGCACTCAGCTACGGCCTGTCCAAAATTCTGGGCACCCGTCACTGCTACGCCAACTGTCTGATCATGAATCACCTGGCCGATTATTACCCCGAAGGCGTAGCGGAGTTCAGGCAGATGGTGGCTTACCACCAGATCGATTTACCGCAGGGGCTGTCGGCCAACTGGAGTGACGAGACGCTGACCCGCATGGCTGAGGTGTCGTATAACCTGCCGCATATGTGGCTGCACGCCATCGGGCCCCACTGGCAGGAGGTAATTACCATTGATTTGCTGAAGGACCTGTTCCGGCGGCTGTAGCTGGTTTTGCCGGAGCGGGCCTATCCCGCTTCGGTAAAACCAATTTCTTTGCTTCTATGATAATTGGCATTATTCCGGCCCGGTACGGCTCAACGCGTTTCCCGGGCAAACCGCTGGCCGATATTGGCGGCAAACCAATGATTGTTCGTGTGCTCGAGCAAGCCTGCCAGGCCCGGTTGCTGGACCGGGTTGTTGTCGCTACCGACGATGAACGCATTGCCGAAGTCGTTCGGCAGGCAGGTGGTGAGGTGGCCATGACCCACTCCGACCACGTAAACGGTACCCAGCGTTGCCAGGAAGCCTATGCCCAACTGGTCGACAGCGGCAGTATACCCACCGCCGGACCTCATTATGTTATCAACATACAGGGCGATGAGCCGTTTATCAACCCTGCTCAGATCGATGAGCTGGCGGCTGTCCTCGACGGATCGGTAGAACTGGCCACCCAGATGTCGCCCGTCGAGTCGGCGGAGATACTGCACAGTACGGGCGAGGTTAAAATTGTCCTGAACGCGAGACAGGAAGCGCTTTATTTCAGTCGTCAGCCGATTCCATTTTTTCGTGATCTTGATCCGGCGCGCTGGCATGAGCACCACCCGTACCAGCGGCATGTGGGCCTGTATGGCTACCGGGCCGATATACTGGAAAAAATTGCCGCACTGCCCATCATGCCCCTTCAGCAGGCTGAATCGCTGGAGCAGCTGGCCTGGCTGGAAGCGGGGTACTGCATCAAACTGGTGACGACTGTTCACCAGAGCCAGGCCGTAGATGATCCATCTGACATTGACCGGGCTTTGCAGAGTAGCCGGCAGGGCTAAAATCGTCGTTGTTCTCACGCTGTTCATTCTCGTATGTCGTCTCACCATATCGTTCGTGACAAGCAGGAGCCTGCTTTGCTGATTGCCAACGGCGAAGCCTGCCAGCCCGAACTGCTTGGCCAGCTGCTCGAGTGGAGTCCAACGGTGGTGGTGCTCGACAGTGCTATCTGGCGGGTGCTCGATCTGGGTATTAAAGTAGATGTGCTGCTGGGCGACTTTGACCGGGATCTCGACCTAGCGACCATCCGGGCGCAGCAATATCCGCTCGACGTGGTTCACACGCCCGACCAGGATAAAACCGATCTGGAGAAAGGAATAGAGTATCTGATCGGCCGGGGTTATCCGGCTGTCAATATCATCTGGGCAACGGGCCGCCGGGCCGACCATAGTCTGACCAATATGACCAATATTGTCAGGTACAAAGACCAGATCCGGATTGTCATGCTCGACGACCACTCCCGCATTTTTCCGCTCGTAGGTCGATTCGAGAAATGGTACGAAGCGGGCACGCCACTCTCCCTGGTTCCGGTGGGAACGGTAACCGGCATAACTACCGAAGGATTGAAATACAACGTACAGAACGATACCATGACCCTCGGCTATCGTACGGGAAGCAGCAACGAAGCAGCCGCCGACGGCTTCGTTCGTGTCGAGGCCCAGACCGGCGATCTGCTGCTCATGGAGTGCTGGGACTAACCGCTGCCGGGGCGTTGGAACCGGGTTAGGGCACCCGTACCAGTCGGCCCTGGGGGAGCGGTGGGGCGGGCACTACCCAGCCATCGTTGATCACCAATCGGTACAGATACACACCCGCCGGCGCGTCCTCGCCGGTATCGGCGCGCCCGTCCCATACCCATTCATTCAGCCCAACCCGGGCCGTTTGTCCGGTCGTACGGCTGCGCAGATGCCGGACCGGTCGACCCTTCAGATCCGTAATGACAAGCTGCACCTCGTTTGGAGCGCGTTCGCCTGTGAGCGAAAACGAGAAAACAACCTGATCGCGGAACGGATTGGGGTAAGCCGTAAAGTCGGTAAGCGCCGGGGCTCGTACCACCCGAAATCGCGTTCGATAGGGTACGGCCACGTTCCCGACGGCATCCTGTGCCGTAGCAATGAGGCCATAGTCGCCTTCAGCCAGCGATGCCGACTGGTACCGCACCCGGAATACATTATCGGCACCGGCTGGCTGGATCCAGGCGTTTTCCCAGCTAAGCCGCTCCCAGGTCAACTGCCCGGGGCGTTGTAGCAGCAGAGCCATACCGGTGGTGTCGCGTCGGCGTAGCGAGCGGTTATCATCGGCCACCAGGATGTCTAGCACCGGATTAGCCGACACCACGGCACCCTCGTTGATCCGAGCCCCGTCGAACGCCACTTCCAGCAGCGGGGCCAGTTGATCGGCCTGCACCGGCAGGGGGAGGTCGAGTGTATTATTCAGCAGCGAATACTCGGCTTGCAGGCCGGGGTTGACCGTCATCATGAGCCGGTTCAGCCCGGGTATCGACACGGTCGGTACGTGCACCGTAAACCGGATTGTATCGCCGGGAGCGGGGGCTTTAATCCGGAATCGACTGAGTTGGGGCTGGGGGAGACGGGCCCCGTAAAGAACCTGCTGCACGACCAGGGAGTCCTGGAAAGGATGCGGACTGAGGTTCGTAAAAGCCACCGGAACCGCTACACTATCACCCTGGCGCAGGTCATTCGTCGCCAGGGCTGTCGATAGCCAGACTTGTCCTTCGGGCAGGCCTTTGTTGGCCGCGGCCGGATGGTAGGTAAACTGTGCCGACTGCCAGGGTGCCTCTGCCGACAGGACGGGCCGTACGCGCCAGAAATAGCGGGTCGGTGCGGGGCCGGTGAGCGTAGCCGGTACCGACAGGCCGTTCTGAGCCGTGAGCTGCCAGGATAGCCGACCGGGACTGGTAAACCGGGCACTCGTATCGAGTTCAACCGTATACAGCTGCTGTGGCTGCCCAAACGGCTGGGCAATGAGCCGGATTTGCCGCTCGGCGATAACCGCCGACATCGGCGGGTAGATAAGCCGGGGTAGCTGACCGGGTACGGTTAGTTCGGCCTGTAGTTGATTGTTGGTTCGGTTCACTTCCGGAATCGCATCAACACGGTCGGCCGGGTTCAGAGACAGGTCGAATCGGTTGGCGCCTTCGGTAGTACGCTCATTCGGAATGGTTAGGCTTATGGTGTCGCGGTAAGCAACGGTGCTGGGCCAGCTCAGGTTATACACGCCCGATTCGCGGCCCTGGATAAACCGGCGTATCCGTATCGGCAACCGGCCAGCCTGGTAGCGGCCCGTGTTCTGGATGACTACCCGGATCGTGACCGAATCGCTGGCGCTGGTCAGCGCCCCACCGTCTGTTCCCTCGATCCGTAGTCCACCTGGTACAAATCCATAGTCGGGTGTGGGAAACGGAAACGGGCGGATTGCGGGGTCGCCCTGTAAAACCATTTGCTGGGCATTGGCCAGGGCCAGACCTGTCGGGGTGTCGGTCAGGATGCGCCGGATGGTCTCCTGCTGAAGCTCTCCGATGGACCGGTCGAGCCAGGTGCTGTCGGTCAGTAGACCGTAAAACACGGTGCTGTACTGATCGAGGGTGCTGATGTAGCCGAGGTGACTTTGGGCAATGGCCGCGATGGCTCCCCGTTCGGGCGTCAGTATCCAGTCGGTGGTGAGGGTGGGGCGGCCGAAGAAGAAATTGCCGATAGCACAGCCATTAATCAATAGAACCGGGTAGCGGCCCCGGTTCCGGTAGCCCAGTGCATCATCTGAGCAGAACCCAATATTCAGGTCGGTCACCGACAGGCCCGCGTGACCAAAAAACGTAATCAGCCCAAGGCCTTCGTTCACCTGCGGGGCAATATTGAGGTTTTCGGTGGGGGTCGTCGTCTGTTTGTTTACGGTTGCTACCCGAGCGCCCAGCGCGGCTCCCGTGGCCTGGCGCCCGTAGGCATCGACCAGCGACCTGAACAACCTGGATTCGTCGGGTGAGGTGCCTCCGCTGAGGTGAAGCAGCTGTTTGCGCCAGGGGGTGTCGGTGGGGAGCTGTTCGTATTCGATTACCTTGTTCAGGTAAGCCAGTACATCGTCCGGGGTGGCGGCATTAATACGGCCCGTTGGCAGGCGGGGGACGTCGCGGAGGGCACCGTCCAGACCGGCCGTCAGCGCTGCGTCCGAACTGGGGAACCCCATCGTCATGACCATATCCAGCCCGGCCTGGTCGGGGTTTTGCCGCACCCCCGCTGCACTGCGGCTCCGGCCCAGCAGCAACAGAAATTCGGGCGGTGCCGCGCCGGATGCCCGACTCTGCCGCAGGAGCTGATCAGCGAAACGCCGGATGGCCAGGGGGTGCCGTTCGCCGTAGCTATACTGATCGATCAGCTGCGACATGGTTACGGTCAGCGTATCGAAGCCGCCCCCCGCGGCCGACGCCCGGTAAGCGGCATAGTCCCGTACGGCGTTGGTACTACGGGCTGTTGGCCGCATCAGGTTTTCGTGGGTGACAATCAGATAGGTAGGCCGCCGGTTGCGCCAGTCGACGAACGTGACGGGCCGAATGTCCGGGACCGGGTCGACCTGGCTACTGCAAAGAATGATCCGCTCCTGATCGGTGCCAGGCACGATGAGCCGGGCGGTGGAGCCGGTCTGCCGGTGCTGGATCAGCGTGGGCGCGTTGGGGTCTGTGATGTCGAAAAATCGGGCCGCAGCCGGAACATCCAGGATAACGAGCCGCGACCGACCGGCCGAATGGGGTGGCAACCGAAACAGACACTGCGACTGGTTACTGGCCGTGAGTTGTTGCGGATAGCGAAGCCGCAGGTACGACAGGGAGTAGCGGTTTCCATCAGCGGCCGCGGTCGATACCAGCAACTGATTGTCGGAACCGACGTCCTGCCAGCTGAGGGTATCGCGGAGGTGAGCGTTGGCGTAGAGAGAAAAAATGGCCGAACCAAACAGCCGCTGGGCGTCAGCCGCTGGTCCCACCCGTCCCTCCACCCGGTGGGTGGTGTAATCGCGGCCGGTCAGCAGGATGTCGAGCTGGGGGGGCGGCCCCGATCGATACGGGTTGGATACCAGGAAACCGGCCGTGTAAGGGACGCTCTGCTGAATGACACCCGTATGCCCTTCGCCGGGTTCGTAGTGACTGTATTCTAGTTTGGGCGGTATCCCGGCTGCGTAACCGGGGTAGGTATCGGTGAATAGTCGAAGCTCCTCCGCCCAATGGTACTCGACCGGTTGCAGGTCTGCTGCCGTTGTGTCGGTAAAGGTAGTCATCCGCCGACCCGCGGGACCTCCCGATCGCCAGGTCAGAAAATAAGCGGTCGTGTCGCTGAACAGGCTGTAGTACGTATGCGGCTGCGCCGGTCCGGGCTGGTCAGCGTCACTCCGGTACAGCGCCGAATCGGCGAGACCATCGTTGCCGCGGCCATAGAACTCGATGTAGTCGTCCGGATCGAATCGACCGTCGGTTTCGTCTACTACCCGAATGGCCTGCTCTCTTCCCCGATGAAATAGCTGTATGGTCTTTGGGTCGATGGCCTGTACAACCACCCCCCGTTTTTGCAGATCCTGGCTCGTAATGCGGTAGAGACCCGGCTGAGCTATGGAAATTTTGTAGTAAGATTGGCTGTATGTAATCCATTCATTACCAGCTGGTGAGGGCTGGGCAGAGATAGTTGAGCCAGCGAGCCAGCAGAACATCGTAAAGGCATCTAGTCGAAGCATAGCGGTGGGTAATCAGTCGAAATATACATACTGTTCTAGCTTGTATATAAAAAGCGTCTGCCGTTCAGCCCGTTATAGCACCATTAATCATGGAAAAACAAGATATTTAATAAAGTACCTTGTATCGCATAGTACCTTATGCTACCTTTGATGTATCAATTTTAACGCAATCCCGTACACCGATGAATATAGAAAATGCTCAGGTGCAGATGCGCAAGGGAATATTGGAGTTCTGCATTCTGCACATCATATCGCGGGGCGAGGTATATGCCTCCGATATGCTCGACGAGCTAACCTCCGCCCGAATCATGGTGGTAGAAGGTACGCTCTACCCGCTGCTGACCCGCCTGAAAAATGCGGGCCTGCTCGACTATAAATGGGTAGAATCGACCTCCGGACCGCCCCGCAAGTATTATATCCTGACTGACCTGGGCCGTAACTCGCTCGACGCGCTGAACGATACCTGGCAGGAGTTATCGGAGTCGGTACATTCTATTGTGAGCAAAACTGACCAGCACCGCAAGCCCACCAACGGGAACACCCCCGTTGCGGCATCCGTCGATCCCATCAACCCTTCTTCTGCAACCAACTAACCCGACCTAAACCAGTAAAAGGACCGGACTGAAGTCCGGGTTACGACCATGAAAAAGACAATCAGCATCAACATCAGTGGTGTCATCTTCCACATCGAAGAAGATGGCTATGATAAACTGAGAAATTACCTGACTTCGGTTCAGCAGTATTTCTCAACCTACGAGGACAGCCAGGAGATTGTGACTGACATAGAGAACCGAATTGCCGAAAAACTGCTGGCCAAGTTGAAAGCAACCGGCAATCAGGTGGTTTCGCTCGATGACGTCAACGAACTGGTGGCGGCCATGGGTACGGTTTCTGATTTCGAAGCGGTAGAAGAAGAAGAAGTGCTGGTCACCAACGGCGGGCGCAACTCAGCCTTCAACAGCGGCCAGAAAGCCCCCGGCGCATCTGCCACTGCAACTGGCGGCTCGTCATCTGCATTCAGTGGGCAGCCCGCCGGTACCTACGGAGAGCCCCGCCGGCTGGTGCGCGACCTGCGCCGGAAGACCCTGGGCGGGGTAGCGGCCGGTCTGGCCCACTACTTCAACATCGACGTCGTCTGGATCCGGCTCATCTTCTTGACCCTGTTTCTGGCCCTGCCGCCCGTTGGTGAAGGGTTTGGAGCCAGCATATCGGGCTTCGCTCTGTTCATCTACATTGCCATGTGGATTGCGCTGCCGGGTGTAATGACCATCGAAGAGGACAAGACGGTGAAGAAGTTTTACCGGAACCCCGAAGATAAAGTGCTGGGCGGGGTAGCGTCGGGGATCGCGGCTTACTTCGGTATCGACACGGGAGTCGTACGGCTGCTGTTCGTCCTGGGTATCGTGTTCTTCGGGGTGGGCTTTCTGCTGTACGTTGTTCTGTGGATGGTAGCTCCTACGGCTAAAACGCTGACCGAGAAGATGGAAATGCAGGGACAGCCCATTACGCTCTCAAACATTGAGTCGAGCATCAAGCAGAACCTGAACATCAACGAGTCGCCGAATAACGAAAGTACCCTGACCCGTATTCTGCTGTTCCCCTTCCGGGCCATCGCTACGATCATTGGAGGCCTTGGCAGCGCACTCGGTCCCTTGCTGAACGGCGTCGTGGCGGTAATCCGGGTCTTCGCCGGGATTATCTGTCTGGTCATTGCGTTCGCGCTGATGATTGCCTGTCTGGCCATAACCGGTGCCGCCTTCGGTATTGAGTCGGGGGCGGAGTTTGGTGATATTCCAATCGGATTTGTACGGGCCGATATTACCATGCCCATGATTGTAGCGGCCTTTGCCGTTGGTATGATTCAGGCCTTCGCCGTGGCGGTACTGGGTGTCATGCTGATCACGACACGGCCGCTCATCAGCAGCCGTACCGCGCTGACGCTGGGCGGGGTTTATCTGGTCAGCCTGGTCATTCTGCTGGGCACCGTCAGTCCGCTGATCAGCAGCTTCCAGCGCAGTGGTACCGTTGAAGAAACCAAAACGCTGACCATAGCAGCCGCTATACCGACTTTCGAACTGGCCGAAATGAATGCCGACGATTGGAGACCATCCATCGAACTGAAAGGGTACGAAGGGTCAACGATCAGTCTGGTACAACGCTTTCGGGCGCAGGGTAGCAGCCGTGCCAACGCACAGGCTAACGCCCGCCAGATCGACTACCGATACACAGTTCGCGATTCGGTGATCGCGTTTGAGAATACCATTACGCTGAAACCAAAATCACGCTTCCGGGCCCAGGATCTGGATATGGAGGTGATGCTGCCTTATGAGAAACCGTTCCGTATGTCGAAAGACTTTGCCCTGTTTATCCGGAATGAGTTCGGGGGTAAAGAAATTGACCGGATGGAAGCCAGCATCTGGAAGTTCACCAAAAACGACGGACTGGTTTGCCTCAACTTCCCGCGCGAAAAAGACCGCAGCTACGACGGGAACGACGAGGACAACGACGTAACTGACCTGACCGACGACGTGCAGAATGCCGTAGCTAACGAGCTGGGCGATGATTTCGACGACATCGGTAGCAACACCCGCCAGTTCAACGTGAGCAACTTCTCGAAGGTCGACGTAGGGGGCGCTTTCGTAGTACGGTTCCGCAAAGGCGATACGTATAAAGTGGTGGCCGACGGCCGCGAAGATGACCTCGAAGATGTCAGCGTGAAGGTCAGTGGTAATACCCTCGACGTGTCGGTCGATCGGCGGGGTATCTTCGACTGGAAGAACCGAAAGCGCATCGGGCTGACGATTACCGTACCTGCGATTGACGAGCTGAAACTATCGGGCGCATCGAAAGCGAACCTGACCGGCTTCGGGTCCTACAATAAGCTGAACATTGGTATGAGCGGAGCCTGCCGTACGGTTTTCGACGGAGATGTCACTGACCTGACCATCGATCTGTCGGGGGCGTCGAATATCGTGCTGCGGGGCCGGGCCACCCGGGTAGAAGCTGATTTGAGCGGAGCCAGCAAAATCGAAGCCACCAGCATGCAGATCGAGAAAGCTACTATCGATGCCAGCGGAGCCAGCCATGCGACCCTGGGTCAGGTCGGCTCGCTGGACTCCGAAACGTCGGGTGCCAGTAAGGTAACCCGTCAGTAAAAGACGCTGCTTTACCCTTCGTCAACGGCCCCGGACATACGTGTTCGGGGCCGTTGACTGTATGGAGAAAATGCAAAAAGGTATCGTGGCATACATACCACGGCTTAGCTGGCTATTACCAGCGGTCATTGTCTGATTGCGCCGTTTTTTATCTTACGAAAGACGCTAATCATTTACTGCAAAAAAAGAACGACTATCAAAAGAATAGTCAGATGAATAGCCTATTTGAAAATTTATAGATTTGCTTTAAGCGAAATGCCAATTGGCTGTAATACAATTATTTCAGAAGGATAAACCTATAACTCTTTGTCTATTCATTTTTGGAAATTTTCAAATATAAATTTAGGAGAGGTAATTTTCTGACAGGGAAGAAATTGTGTCTTTTTTGTAAGTTGAATGAATAGTTAGAGCTTAGAAAAAATGATGTATTTAGGTGGTAGTTGATGTTGAAGTGAGTAGCAGTATTAATCAAAATTATTTCAATAGTGTAATACAACAGTTGTCTGATGAATAGTTTTTCGATCAACCCATGTAGGTGATTTTTAATGCTATACCTAACGTACATGGGGTTGTGTTAAAAAAATAATGAAAGTAAAGTAGAGAGTTGTATTAAGGTGTAAGGCGCCATTCCGGTTTGTTTTTTTTATGGTATAAAGCTTATGGATTTTATAGTATAGGCAATAAAGTACTTGTTCATTTTGTCAGCTACAGTTAGTAGATTTTCGAAATAATAAATATTTGTCTGATATATATACTAGACTGGTATATTAATTTTTTTGTCGATTCTTTAGCGTAAGATACAGTAAACTCATAAAAATAAAATCACTAAAGTTTACAGGAAATTTTAGTGATTTTATTTTGTGTAAACTTTTTGCGTCTATATTACATCGAATTAATAATTATAGCTACACCGGATTTATGCTAAATGAACGCCTGTGTCAGCTCGGTTTCATTTTCACCTTTTTAGCTTATTTTTTAACGTTTAACTTATTTTTTCATGGAAGACGATTTTTTAGGTGAAATCAAACTGTTCGCCGGTTCCTTTGCTCCCTTAAACTGGGCATTCTGCGACGGGTCAATCCTGCGGATTCGTGGGAACGATGCCCTTTTTTCAATTCTGGGAGCTCGGTACGGTGGCGATGGCTTAACTACCTTTGCGCTGCCCGATTTACGGGGGCGCGAGGCCATTGGGTCTGGAGCCGGGCCGGGATTAAGCAACTTTTCGTTAGGAAAGACCGGTGGTTCGGTAACTGTCACCTTAACAACGGCTCAGATTGCCGCCACGTCCGTTAAAGTAGGTAACGACCCTGCTCAGGCTACCAAAGTAACCGCTCTGACGAGTGCAGCTGCGCAGCCACACAGCAACGTACCGCCTTGCCTGAGCCTGAATTTTATCATCTGTATCAGGGGCATGTATCCTGCGCGTGACTGAACCAGGTTATTGATTGGTTAGTGAGATCGACTTTGCCGACTGATCAGATGAGCCTGGTATTATCATGGCTCAGAAATAAACCAGTTGTCGGAATAAATGCCCGACTTAACGCCCTGCTGATTAGCTTATCTAGTGCACAATAGGGTCTAAATTCTAGTCTAGTTTGACATCCTTAATCTATTTAGCGTATGAATCCATGTCTAGGAGAAGTTAAATTATTTGCTGGTGACTTCCCGCCCAAAGGATGGGAATTTTGCCGCGGGCAACTTCTTGCTGTTTCAAGTAATCCAGCCTTATTTTCGGTGATTGGCAATACCTACGGTGGAAATGGTACTATCACGTTTGCCTTACCGGACCTGCGTGGCCGTGAGGCCGTTGGAGCAGGACAGGGGCCAGGCTTGAGCAGTATTGATTTTGGAAAGGCTTCCGGTAGCGAAACCGAAATGTTATCGCATGCGCAAGCCGGTGTAAAAGCGGTTAGCATTGGTAATGACGCTGCCCAGGCGACGCAGACCACCGTATTGGGGGTGAGTAACGCGCAGCCCCACGAAAATCGTTTCCCGTATCTGGCCCTGAACTACATCATTTGTATTGAAGGAGATTATCCTAGGCGTGATTAACCTACGCACAGGAGCTACACTGATACGATACCTTGAGAACCCACAATTGTAAACTCAGTACGTTTAAAACCTAAAAGCCGTTTCTTGTATGGAAGGTTATGTTGGAGAAATCAAATTATTTGCTGGCGACTATGCGCCTATGAACTGGGCCTTCTGCCACGGACAAATGCTGTCTATTAGGGAAAACCAGATCTTATACTCCATAACGGCAAATCTCTATGGTGGTGATGGCAGGGACACCTTTGCGCTACCCGATCTGCGCGGCCGGGTTCCTGTTGGGCAGGGGCAGGGGAAGGATCAAAATGTCAATTTTGCATTAGGCGCTAAGCAAGGAGCTGAGAACGTGACTCTGACTGATAAACAGAATGGTGTAGCTCCGGTCTCTGTGGGTAACAACACCGCGCTGGCCACACAAACTGCTGTCCTAACCCCTACACCCGCACAACCGCATAACAACCGTGCCCCCTATCTGGGCCTGCATTATATTATCTGTTTAAGGGGATACTATCCTGAGAGAGATTAAGCTTTGTTGGTGGTTTTGCCACACTTAGTCAATCATGGTCATCCTGAGTTTTGATTGAGGGTAAAAGCCACCACCAGCGCGTTTGAGATGGCTAAGCGCAGTCCGTAAATCGGCACCGAAAAGTATCGGTGCCGATTGCCTGTTCGGACCGCCCACTGCTGAACAAAAGGGGGCGCCCAACCCGTCTAGTTGCGTAGCAGCGATAACAAAAAGTCATAGACTAGACTCAACGTACCTAACAGCTTTTGCCGGTTCTCCCAGAACCGTAGCCCGGGCGATTCTATAGCTAACTCAGCAGTGCCTGCCCGAAAAGCCTGTTCGATCTGTCCCGGCGGGAACTGCATTGATGCATATAACTGTGTACCAGCTCCAAGCCGGATCCGGATACAGGCCTGGCCACCCCCGGGTGATGTCGCAAAAACACCGCTCCAAAGGCGCATCCACAACCCGTTCGTAGCGGCTGTTGACACTACTTTTGTAGAAAAACAGCGCGATGAGAAAACTAAAACTGCAGGTCCAAATGACCGTCGACGGCTATATAGGCGGCCCTAACGGCGAAATGGACTGGATGACTTTCGACTGGGACGATGCCCTGAAGGCGTATGTAAAAGAACTGACTGACCCCGTAGACTGTATTGTTCTGGGCCGAAAACTGGCCGAAGGGTTCATCCCATACTGGGCCTCTGTGGCGGCTAATCCCGACAATCCGGATTACGAAGCCGGGCAGAAATTCACCCAGACCAGCAAGGTCGTTTTCTCCAGAACCCTCAGCCAGTCGATCTGGGACAACACAACGGTTGCCACTGGTTCGCTTGCCGACGAAATTGGGCGACTGAAAGCACAGGCCGGTCAGGATATCATGGCGTACGGCGGAGCCAGCTTCGTTTCGTCGCTGATCCGGGAAGGGTTGATCGATGAATTGCACTTGCTGATTAACCCGGCGGCCATTGGACGCGGACTCCCCATCTTTGGCGAGGCTGATGGAAAACAGAATCTACAACTGATCAACACCCTTCCGTTCGATTGTGGTATCGTTTTGCTTCATTACGAACCAGTACGCAGCAACTCATAAGTGCCACTTCGCAAAAAGGCTCCCGCTTCCTGGATCCTATTGATAACCAGGGAACGGGAGCATTTTTTAGGGATAACTTACTAACGAATAGCCTTATACGCGTCGTTCGGCTATCTTCTCTACCTTGGCTTCGTCTTCGGCCACTTCTTCGCGCTGATCGCGGTTCTCGCGTTCAAATACCTGCATCAGTACAATGAAATACGAGAGCAGGAGCGGGCCAATGACCAGACCCAGAATCCCAAAAATAGGAACGCCCAATACAATACCGGCCAGGGTAACCAGCGGGTGAATGTCGCCCATTTGTTTGGCCAGTGCGATCCGGAGCAGGTTGTCGATATTGATGATGACCACGATGCCCACCACCAGAATACCGATACCCTGACCGGTATTGCCCTGCGAGAGCTGGATAAGGCCGGCCGGTCCCCAGACCAGGGGTGTGCCCAGCACCGGAATGAAGGCCATAAAAAAGGCGACGGTTCCCCAGAAGGGTGCGTCGGGTACGCCGAATATCCAGAGCGTTAGCCCGGTCAGTACGCCCTGCACCAAACTGACCAGAGCCTGGCCTAATACGTTGGCATTCACGTTGTTCTTAAGCGATTCGCCTAGTTCGCGCTGGGTGTCTCGCTTGAAAGGGAGGTACTTCTGCAGGCCTGTCTGAAAGGCCTCCTGCTGTACGAACATGAAGTAAAACGTAAAGAACATCAGGCCGATGATGACAATGAAATCAAGCGCCCCGCCCGCCAGCGAGGGGAGCAGCCGACTAACATAGCCCGCGCCCTGCTGAACGATCTGCCGTATGTTCTGCGGACTCGTAACGCGAAATCCGGTCAGTTCTTCGCCTTTGTGGATCAGGTTCAGGATGTCGTCGGCGTTCTGGCTGTAGTACTGAATCCGGCCGACCAGCATCAGGCTTAAGGTCAGAAACGGCATAATGATGACCACAAATGAAAAGAGTATCAGCAGGGCCGTAACGAGCTGCCGGTTCCATTTTCGTTTGTGAACCAGCGCCGTAAACCAGGGCCGAAAAACTACGTATAGGATGCCGGCGCCCAGAAAGGCCGATGCGTAGCCACGCAGCCCGGCAATGATGAAGCCCGCAATGATGATCAGACTCGTAATGAGCAGGATCCGCTGTTGTTTGGGAGTGTAAATTGTTGCCATTCGTTGGGCGGGAAGTAACCCGCTTTCATTGAGTATTTATTACGAGTTGTGACTCGCACTACATAAACAGCCGAACAGCCCTGTATTGTTTGAATCAACATGGGTTGATTAGCATTCCGTGGCACTCAGCGCCAGTCCAGCTTCGGAGGTTTCCTTGTATTTGGTCGACATATCGCGGCCGGTTGCTTTCATCACCTTGATCACGGCGTCGAGCGAGATCTTCTGCGACGACGGGGCGCCCGAGGTGGCCAGCAGATACGCGTTATACGCTTTTACGGCTCCCATGGCATTGCGCTCGATACAGGGTATCTGAACATAGCCGCCAATGGGGTCGCAGGTCATGCCGAGGTGGTGCTCAATGGCGATTTCGGCGGCCGCTTCAATGGCGCTGATGCTACCGTTGGGTTGAGCGCAGCGGGTCAGGAAGGCTGCCCCCATGGCCGAGGCCGTACCAATCTCGCCCATGCAACCCATCTCGGCACCGGAAATACTGGCGTTATGTTTCACCAGAAAACCAATGGCCGCAGCCGCCAGCATGCCGGCCCGGAGGGTAGCCCGGTCATAATGAAAATGGTGTTTGGCCAGAAAGGTTAGTCCCGGAATAACGCCCGAGGCCCCCGAGGTCGGGGCGGTAACAACAATACCCCCGGCTGCGTTTTCTTCGGAAGCGGCCAGGCAGTAGGCGTTCAGAAAAATCAGAAAGCTGTCTGAGGCATTGGCCATCGTTTTGGCCTGCTGGTACAACACCGGCGCTTTTCGGCTCAGCCGGATCGATCCGGGCAGTACGCCTTTGTGACGGAGCCCCCGCCGAACGGCCTTGTGCATAAATTCCAGCAACTGGTCGAGCCGCTGGTTTACTTCGGACCGGCTCCGGCTGGTCAGGGCCATTTCATTAGCCAGCAGGAGCGCATCGAGCGGTAGGGAATGCTGGGTAAGCTGCTGCTTCAGCTCGGTCATGGTGCCGTACGGATAGGGGACTGAAACCGTAGAGGGACTGATTTCCGGTTCACCCTTGCGGCTGATGAAGCCGCCCCCCACCGAATAATATTCTTCCTCGGCCAGCGTCTCGCTGCCCGCCGTCAGCCGAAGCACCATCGTATTGGCATAAGGAGAGTCGTACCGCTTGCGCTCAAAATGAATATGCTGCGGCCCCACCGGAATCAGCTGGTCGCCAACGGGTACTGGATACAGCGTAGTGGGGTCTTTCAGTAAGGCCAGGAGCGCGTCGGGGTCGGTGGTTTCCGGCTGCCAGCCGAGCAAGCCCGCCACAATGGCCCGGTCGGTACCATGGCCTTTGCCGGTGGCACTGAGCGATCCGTAGAGGTGAACATGAATGGCGTCGGGTACTGGCCGACCGGCTAACGCGCTGATCCGCTGCCGAAAATCGAAGGCCGCTTTCATCGGCCCGATGGTATGCGAACTGGATGGGCCCGGACCGACCTTGAACAGATCGAACACCGAGGTAGTAATCGGATTAGTCATGTTGATGGGTGTTGGCAAAATGACCGTTTATCGGTCTAAACCTCGAATCTGGCCAAGATACTCGGTTGGCAGCAAAATTCGTTGTACGGCCGATCGTAACCCCAGCGTATTCAGAATTTTATACAGTCCGATGGAATGGGTCAGGGCCGGGTTTTTGGGCAGGTCGAGCGGTTGCCGCACCTGTTCGGGCACCAGCATGCCCTGTACCTGCCGCAGCAGATCGTAACGCCAGTTGCCCAGCTGCTCGCGGTAACGCTGAAACAGCCGGTCGGTATACTCGCTACGGGTCAGGTCGCGGTTGAGGTGAACGAGCCGGTCGGTCTTCCAGTCGCTATACGAAGCGGGTAAATCCGGAACGTTCATGCCCGCGCCCACCGCCCGAAAGGTCGAGTAGAGTTCATTCCGTTCGGCGTCGGTCAGCGGACGGTGCAGGGTCTGGTAGGCCCGCTCCGAATAATCGATCAGCATATACAGTACGTTGCGGTAGGCCCAGTCGGGGATTTCGTAGCCGCGTTTCTTCTCCACGCCCCCGTGGATGGCGCCCATGCGGGTAATGGCCTGCCGGGCCTGTGCCTCGGGCGCAAACACGATTTCCTGCGCGTAGCGAACGGTCGAGAACAAACGGGCAATTGGGTCGGCGGGGAGCTTGCCGGTAAAAAACAGCCAGTCAACGGCCCGGTTCAGGGCAAACTCAGCGGCCGATCCAGCAAAGACCAGCAGAATTACATCGGCATCGCCCCAAATCTGCCGGACAATGGAGCCGGGTTGAACAAAGTATCTCATCAGACGTCATCAGTGCGCTTATAACGCTAAGACAACGAATTCGACGCGTCGGTTCTTTCGTTTATTTTCTTCGGTGTCGTTAGGCGCGGCCGGGCGGGCGTCGCCATAGCCATTAATCCGAAGTCTTTCTTCAGCAATACCGCTGCGAATGAGGTAGCTCCGGATAACTTTCACCCGGTTTTCCGACAGGGCCTGGTTGAGCCTTCGGTCGCCAACGTTGTCAGTATGGCCCACAATTTCGATAACCAGCTTAGGCGTAGTGGCCAGGGTTTTAACCAGTTTGTCGAGCTGCGGATACGATTCGGGGCGCAGGACATAACTACCCTGGTCGAAGTAAATATTGTCGAGCCGGAACGCCTGGTTTACTTGCAGGTTTCTGAAAACGCTGTCAGCTCTGGTATCTTTTTCCAGCAGGATGGTATACGCGTAATTCGGGCAGGTATCGCAGGTGACCACCATCACCTCTTCGGCCTCCAGGTAGCCCGGCGATTTAGCAATTACCGTCAGCGTATCCGTACGGGTCATGATGAACATGAACCCGCCGGGGGGCTTCGATGTGCCCTCCCATTTCTTTTTGGCCCGCCGGGCTGCAATCCTGAACTGGGTGGGCAGTTCAGCAAAGGTCTTGTCATCAACGGCCTTGATGACAAACTCCGTCCGTTGGGTCTTTACGAGGGCCGGAGCCTGGCCTGCCGCAAGCCCGGCATACAGCCAGCCGATAACAACTAAAAATAGGAAGCGCATGATGTATGGGTAGGAATCAACGCTAACGCCCGCAAATTAAGTGCCGTTATTGCTTCGGCTCGACCCATAAAATGCCTAGTACCAGAATAAAAGCCGCCAGCCATACCCAGCCAGGGATGGTTTCGCTAATGGTCGGGGAATTTGCCCCCGTACCCGCCGACGAACCTGCATGAGCCAGCATGAACTGGCGAACCCGCGCCCGGCTACCGACCGGATCACCGGGAACCGGCTCTCTGACAAACAGGGCCAGTGAGTCGGAAACGGGTTGCCAGCCCGCCACGGTGGGCCTGTAGTCGCCCTGTACTGACCGGTTGTTGAGCGGAGCCGTCGCGAGCCGGATCGTATCGGGACCGGCCTGCAGGACGCTGAGTGGTCGGCTCGTGTTGTTAAGCTGAATTGGTTCGGCAATCCCCCGGATCAGGGGCGCATCGGCCTGGAGCTGGGTTTCGTTGGTGGGGTAGGTCAGCGCCAGAATTGCCGTCCAGATGCGGGTGTAGGTCAGGCTGTCGCCACTGAGAGCCAGAGGAAATGTGTCGCTGAGCAGGCTTGCCGCCACACGGGCGGGCGGACTCTGGGCCGATGCGCCCCGGGCTGTGATGCGTTGTGCCGCCACGGGATAGCCTGTTGCCGACGATTGATTTACGGCCTCGGCAAATCGGTAGGGCAGGGCGGTCAGTCCATCGCTTACCGGTACGGTTGGCTCCGTCGCGATCCGGCGAACCTGCCAGCGGCTGCCCAGCGCCTGATTGATGGTTCGGCAATCGGTTTCGGGGTTAGTCAGGTTAATGAACAGCACCGCCCGCCCGTCGGCTGCGGCTTTTCGGACCGCTGCGCTGCCTGCATTTGACGGGTCGGTAACGATGAGGTCGGCCGGGGCGGTTGATGCGGTGGCATTGATCCGTACGTCGCTGCTGATGTTTTTGGAAAGGGTAGCGGTTAGCTGCACCGAGTGCCCGTGCCGTCCCAGCCAGTCGGCCAGGGTCTTGCTTTCAAAATCGGGACTGTTTTGCAAAAACTGCACCCGCAGCGGCTTGAGCGGGCGGCTGAAAAAATGAACACTGTCGATGGGAATACCCTTCAGCACCAGTTCGACCCGCGACCGGCCGCGGGCGAAGGCTGGAAACCGGAGCGAAAAAGAAGTTTCGCCTTTTGGAAGCATCAGACTGTCCAGCGTTTGATTCCCGTACCGGGCTGTCAGCATCTGTTTGCCCGATGAGTTGATCCGCCCTGTAATATGCTGCATTTCGCCCTGGCGAACAACGGCTTTCCAGTGGAGGTCCAGCGCCTGATCAGGGGCGTTGTAGGGCACCCATCGCAGGGCCGCCTGGCTCAGGCTGGCCAGCGTTCCGGTCGGAAAATCCTGGCCTACCAGCGTCACTGAATCGTAGCGGGGTTTGAAGCGGGCGCTTGTAAAGCTGGCCTTCAGGTGCAAGCTATCCCTGAGGTGTTGGGCAAAGGCGCCGGGGACGTCGTCACCAACCAGCAAGGCGTGGGAAGTCGGTTGGGCAGACGGCCAGGTCGGTTGTAGCACGAACGCCACGGCCAGCAGCCAGAGCAACCCATTCAGCCCCACCCGGAGCCATTTACGGCCCGGAGGCAGCGATTTGTTTCGGAAAAGCAGCACCATCTGTACCACCAGCATGACAAGCAGAGCCAGCAGCGTAGCGATGACCAATGGGTTGGTTACGGGAAGGGTTGTATGCATCGAAAAATAGCCAGGTTGTATGACCAGTTGGTTCGGTAGGCAGGTTTACAGATGCCGCCAGAACGCCCGTTCCAGGGCTGGACTGCTTTTATAGGCCGCTTCGGTCTGTTTGGTCGGATTGCTCAGCGCGTATAGTCTGGTTTTCAGACTCGTTTTCTCTGCGGCTGATAAGGGCTTTCCGCTGGTTAACTTCTGCAGGCTGGCCAGCACCGACCAGTTGGTCAGACCGCTGTTGAGGGTTCTGTCTGCGAGCGCATTACCGAGCTGCTGAACCGTGAACCGTTGTTGGACGGTCAGTTGCGGCTGGTCCAGATACCCCAGCACGTCGGCCACCATGGGTGCTATCTGTACCTGGCTGATGGTGCGGCTCTGTCGGTTGGTGGGGTCAACGTTCGTCAGCTCGCCCGTCAGGCGGGTTTCTTTTTCCTTGATGGGGGGCGGGTCGAACCCGGTTTTTTTGACGTACGAGCGGGCTTTTTGCTGCGAGAGCTTCAGAAACTCCAGGGCCTTGCGCTCAAAGGGCAACGCTTTCTCGGGTTCGTACAGGCGCAGGTGCAGTTCCGACTGCCACATATTCTCCAGCGCCATTTTCAGCAGCGACCGGGTCGACTGTTCATGAAAGGTGTTGGTCTCGGCATCGTCGTGCGAGTGGATGTACTGCTCCATCAGGGCCGCTACCGGGTCTTTATCATTGACGGCCGGGCCGCCCCCGTGGTTGTGTCCGGCGTGGTCATGTCCTTCGTGTCCGCCCGCCGGTGGCCCGCCATGCTCACCTTCGCCCTCGTCGTGCTTATGCATGTACTGCTGAATAGCGGCAAACCCGGCTACCGGATCGCCATCGCGGTCGGTCGGTAGCGCATCGCCCCCGCCAATCGATTTCTCGAATTCTTCGCCCAGGAACTGCCCGTACCGCAGCCGGAGGGCTTTCTGGTCGAAACCAATTTCGTTTGAACTGCTCTTGAAGATGTGCGTCGGGTTGGCGGGGTCAGGCATCCGTTTGCGCGTGGCGATGAGTTTCTCCGTATCGATGATGATTTGCCGCTGGCTCCTGAAGTACTCGGGCATGATGTTAACGGCCATGGTAGCCAGCTCGCTCTCCTCCAGCTTTGTGGTGTCTTTGTAAACCACAAAGTAGGTATCTGACTTGGTAAAGTTCGGCTCCGGCTGGCGGTTGTCGAAGGCGGCCCAGTAGTAATACAGCTCATCCCCGGGGGTAAACTGCAGGGCGTTCAGATCCAGGGTTTTTGTAAGTTTCGTTTCGCGGAAGTTCCTGGGCTCCAGCGGCATTCGCATCTCCCGGAACTTGACGTTCTCGCCCGACCCCCGCGCCACCGTTGCTACAATAAAGGCCTGCGATACGCTGAAGTCGTCAGAGATTGTTGCCGAAATGGTCAGCGTTTTAGGGTCTTTGAGGAGATGGAACGTGTATAGTTCTTTCGACACGGGCTCAATTTTCGGGGCCAGGTCGGGCTGGGCTTCGAGCCGGAAAAAGTCGGACTGGTACACCAGCGAGTCGGTTGTTTTGCCCCGATGACTGGTTCGCCAGTAGGCTTTAAGGGCGTAAAGCCCCGAATTAACCAGCCGATCCTGGTGTACGAAACCACTGGCCGACGCCTGAAACGGGATCTCCTGCCCCCGGCTGTTGACCAGCCGAACCGATACGTTTTCCGAAGGGCTGAACTGAACCCGCCAGGTCAGTTCGGAGCCGACAATAGCCGACGCGTTGAGGTTGGCCGACCGCCGAAGGGGCAGGCGGGTGTAGGCCGGAGGCTGCACCTGAAGCTCGGCCGATTGGAAGACGGGCGGCTCGGGTGAGCGGTCGGCGGGTTGTTGCCGGGCCAGGGTAAACCCTTTCGCCCCCGGTCCCGGCGACTTCGGCTGTCGGAGCAGCGGATAGCCCGCGTATACGGCCAGCGCAGCCAGCAGAAAGCCGACATACAAACCGCTATTGCCAAGCACCACGCCCGGTACCCGAACATCCCGAACGCGTTCGGCCAGGCGTTCGAGCTGAAGCTGTTCGGCCAGGTTGAGCTGCGTCTTTTCGAGCAGGGGCAGGCTGTATTCAACGTCGCCAACGGTCTGGTGAATCAGCTGGACGGCCTGGGGTTTTTTATCCTGATACAAGCGGGTGAGCCAGGCCCCCAGGCCCAGCCCCGCCAAACCAGCCAGAAAAGACCAGGGCGAGGGGCCCGTCAGGGTTGCCACCAGCAGCCAGGCGGCTACACCCAGCAACAGACTTCTGAGCAGCGCATTGGCGTAGAGCCGGTACGTAACCGACGATAAAGCGCGTTGGAGTTCGGTCATGCGTTTTTGGTCAGCGCTATCCAGCGTTCGAGTATCAATAAAACGATCAGGAACAGGGTCAGCGCGTGTTGCAGGCCAGCCTGTTGTACGGGGTCGGGTTTGGCCGTGGGCACGAAGAGTGCCTGCAGTGCTGACTGGCTGAGCGGAGCCCGGTTGTCGAGCAGACCGAGATGCCGGATCAGCTGATTACCCAGCCATTCGGGCAACTGGCCACTGGCCACTAGCTCTGACGTTGGGGGTGTCAGACTCTCGTTAGTAAATACCACATTATCGGAGGGAACCGTTTGAGCTACTCCCGATACGACATACAGGGTTTGCGGGTTCGGCCGGAGAGGGGACCGGTTGGTCAACACCCAGTCGTAAACCGTTCCTGGTGCGGCTTTTTCATCGATCGTGAAAGCCAGCGCGTATACATCCGTCAGTGCCTGCAACGCGGCCCGAACCGTTTGCCGCTGTAGCTTGTCGGGGTAGTCGAGCAGTACCCGCAGGCTGCCGGATCGAGTTGGTGCCGACTGAAGGGAAAGTGACGGGTCGGGCGCGGTGGTGGTGGTCAGTGCCCCCGCCCGGTTAACCAGTAGTTTTTTCGAGTTGCCGAGGTTCAGAAACGCGCGTGGCTGTACCGACGAATCAACCACCGTATGGAGCCGATACCGGACCGGAACCGAAATGGCGGGTACATCAGCCAGCCTGGGGTCGTTGACCAGATACAGATGCAGCTCGGTATTCGTATGGGGTAGCTGGTCGATAGCGGTCTGAAGGGTGAGGCCGCTCCATGAACCAGACGAACGAGTAGGCCCGTCGGTGGTTGTCTGGTCAGGCGGTGTACCGATTTCGTTCATTAACTCCGGTTGACGGGTGGCCCAGTATACTTGTTCGCCCTGGCGACGGGCTTCGGCCAGCTCGAACAGAAAATTGGTAGTGAGCCGGTTACTGGGCTGAACGAGGTGAATGCGCTGAACGGTTTTGTCGGTGGTCACCCTCCTGAGCAGGGGCTGGGCCAGCAGAGTCGCCAGCAGCAGGAGCAGCACGCAGCGTACGAGCAGCAGCCAGCGGTTGTCGAGCCGCAATCCCCGACTTTGTTGCTGGTCGCGTTCGGTGAGCCAGCGGGTGGCAGCCCAGGGCAGGGGCGTTCCGCGCTTCTGGTGCCAGAAGTGAATCGCGATGGGAATGGCAATGGCCAGAGCCCCCCACAGCAAAGCCGGTTCTATAAACGACATAACTAACGCAGCAAAAAGGTTTTCAATACCAGCGCAATCGGCTCGCTCAGCCGCACCCGGATGAGCCGGACGTGCGGAATCCGCAGGGCTTCATCCAGCCTGGCCAGATAGTCCGATGCCCGTTGCCGAACTTCGTCGCGCACTGCTTCGGCCTGTAGTTCAAGCTCCTGGCCAGTTTCCAGATCCTGAAATCGATAGAACCCGCTCAGGTCGAAGGCTAGTTCAGTATCGCCCAGCAGCTGAAAAATAACGATCTCCCGACGTGGCCCGGCTATGTTCCGGATCAGATTCAGCCACTCGTCGCCCACCTGCAAAAAGTCCGATGCCATAATAAGCAGTTCGCTTTGTTTCCGGCTAAACTCCGGGAAGCTGGTGCTGTCACTTTGCCAGGACCCCGCGGCCTGAGCCGACTCCAGCGTAGCTACTACCTTCTGAAAAGACGATTTGCCAGCGCCTACCATTAGCTGAACAGTGCCGTTCTGTAACCCGTACAGGCTCAGCTGATCGCCCTGTCGGTTCCCAATGTAAGCCAGCGAAGCCAGCAAAATCTTGGCATAAGCCAGCCGGTTCACGCCCGCTTCGGTATAATTCATCGAGCCCGACAGGTCGAGCAGCAATCGAATATGCTGGTTACTCTCGGTAGACGATTCCCGGATGAGATGATGGCCGGTCTGGGCAAACCGTTTCCAGTCGATCCGTTTCGGATCATCGCCGGGTACGTAATGCCGAAACTGCTCAAACTCGGTTCCCACCCCCGACCGGCGGCTGGCCTGGATACCAAGCAGCAGCTCATCGCTGACCAGCTTGCCGGCCAGCTGTAGGTTGTTGAGTTTGATGAGGTCGGTACTGAGCATGTTATTCGTTTTCAGAGTTGAGATCACGGTAGGACGTTACCAGCGCCCTCACTTCACCGCTTTCAGCAGTTCATCGATGACCCGATCGGTCGTGATGCCTTCGGCGTCGGCGCGGAAGTTAAGAGCGATTCGGTGCCGCAGGATCGGGAAGGCCAGCGCCCGGATATCGTCGGGGGTTACCGAGAATCGTTCGTTCAGCACGGCCCGGGCTTTGGCACAGAGTACAAGCGCCTGCCCCGCCCGTGGCCCCGCGCCCCACTCGACCCACTGTTTAACGAACGCTACCGATGAATCGGCCGGCCTCGAAGCCCGCACAATCCGGTTGATCAGGCTGATCAGTTCGTCGCTGATGTGAACCTGGCGGGTCAGTTTCTGGAGGTCGAGGATATCCTGATCGGTTAGGATCGTTTGCAGGTCGGCGCGGCTGGTTCCGGTCGTGCTGCGGAGAACCTCCAGTTCTTCGCGTTCGGAGGGGTAGCTGAGCTTGATGTACAGCAAAAACCGGTCGAGCTGGGCTTCGGGCAGGGGGTAGGTACCCGCCTGTTCGATCGGGTTTTGTGTAGCAATGATCAGGAACGGCTTCGGCAGCGGGTAGTCGGTGCCGCCGTAGGTAACCTTGTACTCCTGCATGGCCTCGAGCATGGCCGCCTGCGTCTTGGGCGGAGTCCGGTTGATTTCGTCGGCCAGTACCACATTGGCGAAAATAGGCCCCTGGTTGAACTGGAAGAACTTCTTGCCCGTATTGTGGTCTTCTTCCAGCACTTCGGTACCTACGATGTCGCCCGGCATGAGGTCGGGTGTGAACTGAATGCGTTTAAAGCGCATAGCCAGCGCATCGGCCATGGTGCGGACCATAAGCGTTTTGGCCAGGCCTGGTACCCCTTCGAGCAGACAGTGGCCACCCGCCAGTAAGGCCGTCAGGACTTCGTTGACGGCGTCCTGCTGCCCGATGATGACCTTGCCAATCTCAGCCTTCAGCAGCGGAAGCTTGGCCACCAGGGCTTTGTAGTGTTGTGTTTCCAAAATAGTCAGGTTGTATAGAAGGGTACACAGATAGCAATTAAGTGCCTGAAATTCGCCGGGACTCCGTGTCTTTTCTCTGCGAATTCTGACTTGGTTCGGTATCAGGCCGTCAACGCATACGTCACGATATTGACACCGAACTTGGTATTGTCTTCGGCCAGAAACCGTTTGTTTCTAAAGTCATAGTCCCACTCGCAGCCGTAATCTTTGTTGCTATACAGCACCCCAATCCGACCGTTGACGATAATGGCTTTCAGGTAATCATGAACGAGGTCATCGCCCCAGCCATTCAGCTCGAACGAGGTCGTTGGCGGCCCCTCCGGAAATTTGAAAAAACAGGTGTAGATCGGGTGGGTGTTAGGAATCTTCTGCAACGCTTTCGGCCCAAACGTACGCTCCATTTCCTGCTCGAATGACTTGGCAAACAGCCCGTCGATGTCATGGTTACAGTCATCGACGAAGACGAAGCCACCATTCTGCACATACCGCTTGAAATAGTCCCGCTCGGTGCCCGAAAATTCGACCAGCTTATGCCCACTGAGGTAACAAAATGGACTTTTAAACAGGTCGGGGCTGTTGAGTCGCACCACACGCTCTTTCTGGTCGACGGGCAAAGTGGTATACTCAACCAGGGAATGCAGCAGATTGGTTGGCATTCGCTGATCGGTATCCCAGTCGCCGGAGGTGTATTGAATGCGGGTGAAAACGAATGGTTTCAAAATAAGCAGTTGAGTAAGCCGGCTATACCGGCGCGGGTCATACTATACTAACGCGGGTTTGGTGGATATACCATCAGCCAAGTGGTTTTTTCATGATCAGATCGTCCATCATGAAGCCATTGCCAATGTCGATGGTCTCCGAACCCGCTACTGAAAATCCCAGTCGTTCATAAAAGCCAACGGCTTTATTGAACCGGTTTACGTTCAGGGAAAGGGCCTCGTCACCGACCTGTCGGGCCGCATCGGCTACCGCACCGACCAGCGCGTTGCCTACGCCTTTGCCCTGGCTTTCAGGCACGATATACAACTTATGAATCTTCGTGACGGACTGATGCCGATAGGTCAGTTCGTACGAAACGTACCCCAGAAAGGTATCCTGTCCAGTTTCCTGCGCCAGCAAAAACACATGCTTCTGCTCGTGTACCTGCGCCCGGAGGGCCATCGGACTGTACATCATCTCCAGCATGTACTGAATCTGCTCTTCCGTCAGAATTTGCCCGAACGTTCCGGGCCAGGTTCGGTAGGCCATGTCGCGGATTACGGGCAAATGATCGTCGGTAGCTGGTATAATTGTAAGCATCTTCTGTGCAGAAACAGCGGACTACTGATCGAGCAGCCGTCTGTGATAATTGATTTGCCCCAGGTGGTAACCCAGGTGGGTGGCCAGATGAATCAGCAGAAAACCGGTGGTGGTTGGCTCGTTCAGCACCACGATCGGATACGCCTGCTCCAGCTGCTGATCATCGAGCTGGCGAAGGGTCTGCTCAACAACAGTTATCGTCTGCTCAACCTGGTTGATCAGCACCGCTTTGGAAATCCCCTTGAGAGCGAACTCAGCCGGGCGGTCGCGTACGTATCCGGTTTTGCCGAGTTCGGCGCCGATATAGGTATTCAGATTGCCCACCAGATGCAGACAGAGATTACCTGCCGAGTTGGGAATCTGACCATCGACCGCCCAGATTTGCTCTTCGGATTGATAGGCGTCAATCTCGTTTCTGAGTCGTTCGAGGTCCCGGCGAAACAGCGCCTGTAGGGTATCCAGAGCCATGCGGTAGTCGATAAAATAGCCATCGGATGGGGGCCACCCGATGGCTATGGATGGTTATACGGCGTCTGACAGGCTGGTAAAGGTAAACTCCCGGATCTTCATGGGTGGAATCAGGTAGTTCTGATCCGACTCCGTGCTGACCACGCGCTCTGGCTTGCCCAGGGCTTCGAGGTTGTTGAGCATGATGATCGGGCTTTCGTTGAATCGGAAGTTCTTGACCGGATGCTTGATTTTACCATTCTCGATATAGAACGTACCGTCGCGGGTGAGGCCCGTCAGCAGAATCGTTTGCGGATCAACCTCGCGGATATACCAGAGTTTGGTGACCAGAATACCCCGCTGGGTGCTCTTGATCATATCGTCGAGCGAGGAGTTACCGCCCATCATGATCACATTGTTGGGGCCTGGCAGCGGTTTTTTACCTTGCTTCTGAGCCCAGTACCGTGAGTACGACAGGTTCTTGACGACCCCTTTTTCAATCCACATGGTTTTCTGCTGGGCCTGCCCGTCACCCGACCAGGGCGACGCGGGTAGTTCAGCATTGGTCGGGTCCGAATAAATCGTGACGCGCTCGTCGACAATCTTGTCGCCAAGTCGGCTTTTACCACCTGACTTACTGAAGTAGGACCGACCTTCATCAGCCGACCGGGCGTCCATGTTGAAGAATACGTTTTCCAGAAGTACCACCGCAGCGGTGGGTTCCAGAATGACGGTGTACTTACCCGGTTCGATGGCTCTGGCTTCGGCCGAGCCCCGCGCTTTCTGGATGGCGATGTTGGTAGCAGCCGCCGTATCGAGCTTGGTGATGTCGCTATAGCCCCTGGCCACGTAGCCCGATCCCTTACCGTCTTCGGTACGGACGGTTAGTGAGAAGTTGACATTGGTGCTGGGGTAGTAGGCAAACAACCCTTTAGAGTTCATCATGGCCGAATAGCCATGACGATCTTCCATAAACCCGGCGGCCGTCAGCTTGGCGTCGCGGGTTAGCTGCAGACTTTTAGCAACGGCTTCGGCCCGGGTGTCGGGGGTGATGTTGGCAGTCGTATCGAAGAAACCGTTCGCTTTTAGGTACGTCTGTGGCCCCAGTACGCCCATGTATTCGGGGTTTTCGGGTGCCAGCCGCGCGAGTTCTTCGGCCCGACGAACCACTTTTTCGAGCGAGGCATCGTCGAACTCGTCGATGGTAGCGGTGCCCACTTTTTTGCCGAACGACGACTGAACAACCAGGTTCTGGTTGGTGAGCGAGCCGCTGGTGCTGACCTCGTTGCGGGCATAGCGGACGTTACCGCGTTCTTCGCCCGACAGGTTTACTTCGCACTCGTCGGCTTTGGAGTAACTCAGGACTTTTTGAAGCAGTGTTTTCGCTTCTGCCTCGGTGAGTATAGTTGCCATGGTAGGTTTGCGGCTAAACGAACTTAAATCTTCCGTGCAGTATTGATCACATTGACGCCATTGAACCGGGTCGTGCTGCTTCCGTGCGACACGGCGCTCGACTGCGGAGGCTGCCCTTTGCCGTCGAAGAACGAACCGCCCAGCCGGTAATCTTTCTCATCGCAGACGGCTGCGCAGGAGTTCCAGAACTCCTGGGTGTTCGACTGATAGGCCACGTCTTTGAGCATACCGGCAATCTCGCCGTTCTTGATTTCGTAGAACAGCTGCCCGCCAAACTGGAAGTTGTACCGCTGCTGATCAATGCTGAACGAGCCGTCGCCGATGATGTAAATGCCCTTTTTCACATCTTTGATCATCTGCTGCACCGACAGGGGCGTTTTCCCAGCTGCCAGCGATACGTTCGCCATCCGCTGAAACTGAACGGAACTCCAGCTGTCGGCATAGCAGCAGCCCTGCGACTCGTTCTCGCCGATGATATGAACCTGATCGCGGATGGCCTGGTAGTTAACCAGGGTGCCGTCTTTCACCAGGTCCCACTGTTTACATTTTACGCCTTCGTCGTCATACCCAACGGCGCCGAGCGAACCAACCTGAGTTTTATCGGCCACGAGATTAACGAGCTTACTGCCGTAGTTGAAATTCTTGCTTTTCCACTTATCGAGGGTAGCGAAGCTGGTACCGGCAAAATTGGCTTCGTAGCCCAGCACGCGGTCGAGTTCGAGGGGGTGGCCTACGGATTCGTGGATGGTCAGCCAGAGGTGCGACGGGTCCAGCACGAGGTCGTACTTACCCGCTTCGACCGACTTGGCCGCATGCTTGGCCCGCGCCTGCTTGGCCGCTGCCGTCACGTCTTCGAGCATGTCGTACCCTTTGTTATAGCGGGTCGTGATGCCCGTTACCTTGTCCGACGGGTTGGCCTGCAGGTACTCGTAACCCATGCCCATCGGTGCGCTGAGCGACTGCCGGGTTTCAAACTTGCCCGTTTTGGGGTCGATGGCGGTGACGGTAAACAGGGGCCACATGCGGTGAATGTCCTGGTCGGCATAGGTACCGTCGGTCGAGGCAAAATATTTCTGCTCGTTCACCATGAACAGCACTGAGTTAACGTAGTTGGCACCGTTTTTCAGGGCCGCCCCGTTCACCTCCATCAGCAGGTCGACCTTTTCTTTGATGGGCACTTCGAACGCGTTCTTGGTGATCGGCGCTTTCCAGCTTACCTCGCCATAGCCTTTCTGGGGCGCCAGCTGTACCGGCTCTTTCATCAGCCGGGCGTTGGCTTTGGCAATGGCAACGGCTTTTTCGGCGGCTTTGGCGGTATCGGCTTCGCTGCGGGCATCAACAACGGCGGCAAACCCCCAGCAACCGTCGGCAATAACCCGGACGCCTACCCCGTATGATTCGGTATTGACGATGTTCTGTACTTTGTCTTCACGGGTAACGACAAACTGGTTCAGGTACCGACCGATACGCACATCGGTATACGTAGCGCCCCGGCTCTTTGCCGCGTTCATGGCCGCATCGGCCAGGCGCTTTTTGGTGGCCACATCGACGCCTGTTTCGAGCAGGGCTTCCGGCGCAACAGTACGCGAAAAGGCAGGTAGGGAGGGGAGCATCAGCCCGGCTGTGCCCATACCTAGTATGTTGGTAAAGTCTCGACGATTCATAGGATACGTTTGGGATGGGAATACGGAATGGGTTCATGGTGTATGGCCGGCCAGGGTAGCAGCCATACACCATGAATGGGTTGAACTAAACGGCGTCAGACAGGGAGGTGAACGTAAAGTCGCGGATCTTCATGGGCGGAATCAGGTGGCCACCCGCCCGAACCGGTTTGCCCAGGGCTTCGAGGTTGTTGAGCATGATAACCGGACTTTCGTTGAACCGAAAATTCTTGACCGGGAACTTGATCTGGCCGTTTTCGATATAGAAGGTTCCGTCGCGGGTCAGGCCGGTATAGAGCAGCGTTTGCGGATCTACGGCGCGGATGTACCACAAACGCGTCACCAGAATTCCTTTGTCCGTACTCTTGATCAGATCGGCCAGCGACTGTGTGCCACCTGCCATGATGATACCCCCCGGCGACGGAATGGCTTTTACGCCTTTTTTGTCGGCCCAGTAGCGGGAGTAGTACATGTTTTTGACCACACCATTTTCGATCCAGGCAACCCTTTCCTGGGGGCGCCCATCGGAGCCACCCCCACCAAACCGGCCACCCCCTCCGCCGAACGGGCTAAGCGGGAGTTCGGCGTTCATGGGGTCGGTGATGATGTTGACGCGTTCGTCGAACAGTTTTTCACCGAGTCGGGTGCCGCCCCCTTTTTTGCTCAGGAACGACCGGCCTTCGTCGGCATTGCGGGCGTCCATACTGCCCATCATGTTCTGCAGCAGTTCGACCGAGGCTGTCGGCTCCAGAATAACGGTGTATTTGCCCGGCTCGAGCGCCCGCGCCGACGACGAGGCCAGGGCTTTCTGCATGGCTACTTCGGTGGCGGCTTTGGTGCTGAGTTTGCTCGTGTCATTCACGTCGCGGGCGGCATAGCCGGAACCCAGCCCGTCGGCAGTGCGAACAGTGATGGAGAATTCGACCCCTGTCGAGCGGTTGTAGCCAAACAGCCCTTTGCTGTTGCCGATGGCCGAGAACCCCGTTGAATCTTCGAGGTAACCGGCAGCTGTCAGGTTCTTCTGGCGGCAGGGGTCGATACTATCGAACGCGGCTTTGGCGCGGTATTCGGGGTCTATTTTAGCCGTGCTTTCGGCGTAGGTATTCGTGTCCAGGTATTTCTGGGGGCCGAGCATCGGCATGTACTCCGGGTTCTCGGGCGCCAGGCGGGCAATTTCTTCGGCCCGACGAACCGTTTTCTCGAGCGAGGCATCGTCGAACTCGTTGATGGTAGCGGTACCGGACCGTTTGCCATAAACAGCGGTGATAGCCAGGCTCATATTGTCCGACTCCCCGGAGGTCGATACCGAGTTGCGGGCGTATCGGATGTTGCCCGTTCGGCCACCCGACAGGCTGACAGCGGTCTCGTCGGCTTTCGCGTACGAGAGAACCTTGTCGATAATTTTTTTGGCTTCTTCTCTGGTTAGCATTGTCTCTTGAAGGTTGTTCTTACACGTTTAGGCAGCGGCTTACCACGCCGGACGATCGATGCCGCGCGGAATCTGATCATTGGGAGGAGCAGCCTGTGCGGGTTAAATCTTCCGGCCGGTATTGATGACGTTAACGCCGTTGAAGCGCGTCGTGGCCGACCCGTGCGAGACGGCGCTGACCTGGCTGGGTTGCCCCTTACCGTCGAAGAACGAGCCGAAGGTGCGGTAGTCGTCCTGATCGCAAAGCTGGGCGCAGGAGTTCCAGAATTCCTGGGTATTCGACTGGTAGGCGACATCATCGAGCATACCGACAA
Source organism: Spirosoma lacussanchae (assembly GCF_005870035.1). Taxonomy (GTDB): domain Bacteria; phylum Bacteroidota; class Bacteroidia; order Cytophagales; family Spirosomataceae; genus Spirosoma; species Spirosoma lacussanchae. The sequence continues at coordinate 1,877,276 of NZ_SWJG01000001.1, forward strand.
TCTCGCCGTTCTTGATTTCGTAGAACAGCTGCCCGCCAAACTGGAAGTTGTACCGCTGCTGATCGATCGAGTATGAACCGCGGCCAATGATGTAGATGCCCTTGTCGACCCCTTTCACCATGTCGAATACCGAGCGTTTTTCGGACCCCGCTTGCAGCGAAACGTTCGGCATCCGCTGAAACTGTACCGAGTTCCAGTTGTCGGCGTAGCAGCAGCCGTGCGACTCGTTCTCGCCGATGATAGCCGCCTGATCCCTGATGGCCTGGTAGTTGACCAGGATGCCGTCTTTGATCAGATCCCACTGTTTGCAGGGAACGCCCTCATCGTCATACCCAACGGCCCCGAGCGAACCGACCTGGGTTTTATCAGCCACGATGTTGACCATTTTGCTGCCGTAATTGAAATTCTTGCTTTTCCACTTATCAAGGGTGGCGAAGCTGGTACCTGCGTAGTTGGCTTCATAACCCAGCACGCGGTCGAGCTCGGTAGGGTGCCCCACCGATTCATGGATAGTCAGGCCGAGGTGGTTCGGGTCGAGTACCAGGTCATACTTACCGGGCTGAACGGTTTTGGCCGTCAGTTTCTGCTTCACCTGTTTGGCCGCCAGGGTAGCATCTTCAACCATGTCGTACGAGTTGCGGTAGCCTACCAGACCGTAGGGCGCGGCAATCTTCTCGGAGGCCAGCCCGTCGAGGTATTCGTAGCCCATACCCATGGGGGAGGAGAGCGCATCGCGGGTTTTGAATTTCCCCGACGTGCGGTCAACGGCCGATACCGTAAACGTAGGCCAGATGCGATGCACATCCTGATCGATGTACGAGCCATCGGTCGAGGCAAAGTATTTCTGTTCGTTGACGAAGAACAGGTTGGAGGTGACGAAGGCCGCGCCATTCTTCATGGCTTCGCTGTTTACCTTCATGAGCAGATCGATTTTCTGCCCAACCGGAATCTCAAAGGCGTTTTTCTGGAGGGGCGTCTTCCAGGTTACGTCACCAACGCCTTTCTGGGGGGCCAGTTTAACCGGTTCGGTCTGCAGGCGGGAGTTGGCTTTGGCAATAGCAACGGCGGTTTCGGCGCAGCGGGCAATGGCTTCGGGCCGAACGTCGCTGGTGGCAGCAAATCCCCAGGTTCCGTTGGCGATTACCCGAATGCCGATGCCGTACGATTCGGCGTTGACAACGTTTTGTACTTTTTGCTCACGGGTAAAGAGAAACTGTTGCAGGTACCGACCAATGCGCACATCGGTATAGGTAGCTCCTTTACTTTTGGCAGCATTCAGCGCTACATCGGCCAGGCGCTTTTTAGTGGCCGCGTCGGCGCCTGGCTCAAGCAGGCGTTCGGGAGCAACCGTGTTGCCAAGAACCGGAATGCCGGCTACCATGAGGCCACCGATGCCCGCGCCGGACAACTGCATAAACTCTCGTCTTTTCATATTGACTGGTACTGGTTAGAGTTCCCGTTGATGATTGGGTTTCTTCAGCGAACTATTCGCAAACCGCGAATATGGTCAAAAAAGGCCGAATCCATGTGGTTAGTTGACTAATTTGTGATGAATGGTAGTCGCTTTTTGCCAATTATGCCAACGAATATTTGGCAAACCTTTGTTCGCCCTATTTCTTTACTATATAGTACAAAAGCAACCCGACGATGCCTGCAACACCCCAGCAACTGGAAGACTTTATTCAGGATGTGCTGATTAGTCTACATGCCAACATCCGCGATCTGGAAGAGAAACGAGCCTTCGCCGATCCGGAAGAGCATGCTTACATTGACGGGCGTCTGTTTAGCTACATCGAGATGCTGGCTATTTTGCGCGCTTCGGCCCGCGATACCGGCATTGACCCCGGCGCCATCGGTTTGTAACAAACGAACCAGCCCCGAGACGGTGTCACGGGGCTGGTTCGGTAAGCAGGCTACTGTCAGACGGGCTGACGCCCGGTTATTTCTTCGCCTTTTTGGGCTTGTCTTCCTTCTTGGGCTTGTCGGCTTTTTCAGCTTTGGGCGCCTTTTCGGCTTTGGGCGGTTTGCTGTCCGGTGCAGTCAGGCCTGTGCCGGCTACAGAGCCGCGTACAAATGTACCCCAGGTCAGGTTGTCTTTGCCAGTCTGTACACGACGGGCCCGCTCGATCGCCATGTTGGCCGCGGCTTCGACAACCCATTCAAAGTTGGCCTGACCAACCGAGTGAATGTCGGCGTCGGGGGCGGGGTTGCAGAAGTCGATAGCGATCGGAATGCCATCGCGAACGGCAAACTCAACCGTGTTGAAGTCGTAACCCAGGCCGTGGTTCAGTTTCAGTACGTAATCGGTCATGGTGGCCAGCAGCTTTTTGCCCGCATCGCCGGTGGTTTTCATCTCGGCTGCGTAGCGCAGATGGTGCGGATTTCGTGGCTCGTAAGGCATGATCCGGACGTCTTTGCCGCCAATGCAGTAGCACCGGAAATAATCGTCGAATTCGATGGCCTCCTGATAGAGCATGACCAACTGTCCCGTTTCATCGTAGGCCCGGAACATCTGCTCGGCATTATCGACCTTGTATACACTTTTCCAGCCACCACCCGCGTGGGGTTTCATGAATGCCGGAAACCCAATGTGGTCGAAAATGGCGTCCCAGTTCATGTGCTGAAGGTTGCGGAACGAATTATGGTTGGTATCGTCGGGGCGCTCTTTCGAGGGCAGCAGGATCGTTTTTGGCACGGGTACGCCGAGCTGTATTGCCAGCGCATTGTTGAAAAACTTCTCGTCGGCGGCCCACCAGAAAGGGTTGTTGATAACGGCGGTGCCGGTCAGTGCTGCGTTTTTCAGAAAGGCTTTGTAGAACGGTACGTCCTGCGAGATGCGGTCAATGATCACGGCATAGTCCGTGGCCACGCTCTGCTCGACCCGGTCGATGCTGACAAATTCGGCGGTAAACTCGTTTTGCTTTTCGTTGACGCGGTCGACAAAGGCCTGCGGGAACGTATTTTCCTGACCAAAAAGGATACCTATTTTTTTCATACGGACAAGACGGGGAACCCGCCTGGTTTAGCTTGGATTGAACGTGAGACAAGGAACGGCAGCGCCGTTTACTTCATAACATAGTTTTCAGATGATGTTCTAAATGGGCGACATAATCCTTGATTAGCCACCCCAGCGTCAGGGTATCGACGGTCGGGTTTTCGACACGGATCGGTTTGCTGAGTAGCTCAGCCGGTATTGCTTCGGCCACGTAAATAATCTGGGTATTAAGGCTGCTCCAGAGGCTTAGTAAATGCCCCAGTGGTAAGTCCTGATACCGGTTGGCGAGCACTAGTTCATCCTGCTGGTAGCCCTGAAGCTGGTAAGGACCGTCGGCCAGCGGAGCGTCCGTAAATCGCTTGAGATTGTTCAGCGCCGAGTCAATCAGATGCCCGAGTAGTTGTTTGCGGGACCATTTGCCGGGTAGATGGAAGGTCAGATCAGCCTCGGAGTAGTCGTGTAACCGTTCCGGTACCTGTACCAGATGCCTACGAAGCCGGTCAAGGGCTGGCTTAATTGGGCCGGTAGGCTGGGTGTAAGCGATCATGGGCCACGTTTGTTAGATCATACTCAGATAGCGCGGAAACTGATCTTTCCAGACGGGCCAGTCATGATCACCCCAGGGCGTGATGTCGAGCGTATGCTGGATGCCTTTACGATTCAGAATATCCGACATCTGGATGTTGCCGCTCTTGCAGAAATCATAGGCTGAGGTGCCCAGCACAATGTTCATGTGGTGAAACTCCGGGTTCTGGGCGTTGGGCATGAAATCGGGTGGGTTGTTAAAATAAACATTGTCGTCATAATACCCACCCAGAAACGACCGGATGTCAAAAGCCGCGCCCATGGAGAACAGATGCCCCACCTGATCCGGGTGCCGGAACGCAAAATTCAGCGCGTGATAGCCTCCGAAGCTGGCTCCCGCCACCCCTATTTTACGGACGTTGCATTCGCGCTGAACACCCGGCACGAACTCTTCACTTAGGAACCGGTCGTATAAAACGTGGTTCCAGATGCGGGTGCCGGGGTGCAGATGCCTGGCGTACCAGCTGTCCCGATCGATACTGTCGATGCAGTACAGTTTAACTTTGCCCGTTTCGACAAACCACCGTGCGGTTTCCGTCAGTCCGAAATCCTTGTATTCATAATAATGGCCCATGGAGGTAGGAAACAGCACAACGGGATAGCCCCAGTTGCCGTAAACCAGCATCTCTATGTCGCGGCCCAGGTGATGGGAGTACCACTTGCGATAGTCTTCGTGCACGGTGTTGGTTGATGTAGGGATCGGTAAAAATACGGGTCGAAATTAGCCAAATAGCTGGCATCGACAAAAACAGCCGCGCGTACGGGAAAATTAACAGCCTCGGCAACCCGCCCTGCCCGAATGGAACCCCTTGGATAAGGCGCTGGCGAAGGCCGGATAAGCGGACGGGCCGGGCTGCCTATTCATTGGTGAAACGCCGGGTCACCCAAAATTTTTTGGTCAGCATCGACCAGGAACTTATTTTGTCGGTCTAAAACAACGGGATGAGGGAAACGTAAAGCTGAGCGGTTCAGCGTATCCAGCCGTTTGCTGATTACCTTTACCTGACTGGATACCTGCCGAGGTGATACCACTACTACTACTTGTACTTGCACACATGACTGAACCATTACCGGCTTCTGTTGCAGCCGATTCGGTTGCCGTAACCGTCCGGCATGACGATTCGCTGGTTTCCGTACCGCTGAATCGAACGGTTCGGCTCGATGTCATTCTGCCGCCTGGTCAGCAGGCTGGTGGGTTGTCAGCAGCACGCTGGCCGGTTCTGTTTCTAAACGATGGGCAGGATCTGCCTCAGCTGAACATGCAGGCCATACTGGATTCGCTGTACAAACAGCAGACTATCCGCCCGTTTGTGCTGGTGGCCATTCACGCAGGCGACCGGATTCAGGAATACGGTACAGCGGCTCAGGCCGATTACATGAAGCGGGGCAGTAAAGCGGCTATGTATACTGATTTTGTACTTACCGAACTGCTGCCATATGTCCGGAAACATTATCCGGTCAGTGCCGATCCGGCCGACAATGTATTTGCCGGCTTCTCGCTGGGTGGTCTGTCGGCTTTCGATATCGTGTTTCACCATCCTGATCGGTTTAGCAAAGCAGGCGTTTTTTCGGGCTCTTTCTGGTGGCGAAGCCGGGCGTTCGACGGGAGATACTCTGACGATACCGACCGCATCATGCACGCGCTCGTTCGGTCCGGATCGTATGCTAAAGGGCTGACGTTCTGGTTTGAAACGGGTACCGACGACGAAACCAGCGACCGAAATAACAACGGGATCATCGACTCGATTGACGACACGACCGATCTGATCGACGAACTGGTCAGGAAAGGCTACGACCGAAACCGGGACATCCGATACGTGGAGATTCAGGGTGGTCAGCATAACCAGGTGACCTGGAGCCGGATTATGCCCGATTTTCTGACGTGGGCGTTTGGCCGGTAAAACCGGACCCGGCGTTATTTCTGGCCGGTACGGCCATGCAGTATGTTGGTCCGGGCGCTATAACGACTGCCCGATTGACAGGTAAACCTATGAAACCCTTACGCCTGATGAATACGGTACTAGTTGCTCTTCTCCTGGCCTGCACGCGTCCTGATGATGCGCCGGCTGCTCTACCGCTGTCCCCGGCCGTGACGCCACCCACCAGCCAGACGGTGGCGCCAACAACCCGGAAACTGGTCTGGGCCGATGAGTTCTCGACTCCAGGTTTACCCGATTCAACCAAATGGGGGTACGAAGTAGGAGGCAACGGCTGGGGCAACAACGAACTGCAGTTTTATACCAGCAAACGGCCCGAGAACGCTCGGGTAGAGGGCGGTAAACTGATCATCGAAGCCCGTCGGGAAACCTGGGAAAACCGGAGCTATACCTCGGCCCGGCTGCTGACCCGGCCTACCCAGACCTGGACATACGGCCGGATCGAGGCCTATGCCAAACTGCCCAAAGGGCGCGGTACCTGGCCAGCCGTCTGGATGCTTGGCAAGAACATATCTACAGCGGGATGGCCCCGTTGTGGTGAGATCGATATCATGGAGCACGTTGGCTTTGATGAGGGTATGGTTCACGGGTCCATTCATTCCGAAAGCTACAACCACGTAAAAGGTACCCAGAAGACCAACAAGCTGAAGCTGGCCGACGTAGTCAATACGTTTCATCTGTACGCCATCGAGTGGACCGCTGATCAGATCGATTTCTACATTGATGATCAGCAGTATTACAGCGTGCCGCGGTCGGCGCTGGGAAACAGCGAAGCCCAGTGGCCATTCAATCAGCCGTTCTATCTGATCCTTAACGTAGCGGTGGGCGGTAACTGGGGTGGTCAGCAGGGCGTTGACGAGACCATCTGGCCGCAACGAATGGAAGTTGATTACGTGCGGGTTTACCAATAACACACTGGTTGGCTGAATGTTATGTAATTGGGTGTTACTTGCGACTAATCCGCATCTGAATCTGTGGATGAACCGTTTCACCCTATGCGCTGTGTTCTATGGCTCCTTACTATGCTGGCAACCGGGCTACACGTCCCGGTTTGCGCCCAGTTGCCAGCGTACCTGAAGTTTCCCCATTATACGACCGGCATTGGCCTGCCCAACGGGCAAATTACGGAGTTAAATCAGGACAGAGCGGGATTTCTGTGGGTAGCCGCGCGTTCAGGCATCAGCCGCTTCGATGGGCGGTTGTTTCGTAGCTATCGGTTGCCGGCATCGCCCCGCACCCGGCTTGCCGACGATACGCGACCGGTTTTCGCGACAGACGAGCGCGGTATGCTCTGGCTCCTAACCCAGCGTGGTCTCTATCGCTACGACGCCCGGCTGGACAGCCTCCTGGCGGTAGATACGCCCCTTAGCCACTGGCTAGTTCGGCCAGATATTCATTTGTTGCTCGACAAAAAGCGGCATTGCTTCTGGATGACCACATCGCGCGGGTTGTTTCGATATGACCTGCACACGGGTTGCACGTACCCGACCAGTATTAATCAGCTATTCAGGCCGTTTCGGGCGTTACTGACGGTTGATGACCAACTCGTCATTGCCGCTTCAGAAGGTGTTTATGTGTATGACCCCGCCCGGAACAGCCACTGGTTCGATACCATCGATGAAGATGGTAATGAACATTTTATCTCGGCCTTCATGGACACCGACGGACACATCTGGATGGGCCGCAACGGGCGGGGGCTGGTGCTGTTCGATCCTAAAACGAGACAGGTAACTCATTTCAAGCCGCCTACTACGCTGGTCCAGTCAAAGTTTATATCCATTCAGGACATTGCGACCGTGCCGGCTGTTACTGGCGACTCACTCTTGTGGCTGGCCACACATGATTTCGGTCTGCTGTTTTTCAACCGCCGAAACCGGCGGTTTGTCGGAAATTACGTAGCTCAGCCAGCTCTGATTCAGGGACTGCTTACTAATCAGATTGATCGTTTATTTACCGACCGGGAGGGGCGGCTTTGGCTGGCTAACCAGGCGCTGGTTCAATTTGACCCTGCCGACCAGGCCATGCATACCGAGCGGCTGAATATTCCGCCAATGAATCTACAGAACTCGATACCGAATCGGGAATACCCAGGCCGCCCCAGTTTCCCCGCAATATGCATCAGGTTTACATATACCAGTGGGGCCATGTGGACCGGCATCTGCGGCAAATTCGGAAGATCAAGCAGCATACCAATTACCCGAAGTAGTAGATTCTGACACCCGGTCTTATCAGTTGCTCAGAGCACAGCCCTGTTTGTTGACCAAACTGCCGACGTATCAACAAAAGGGCTGGGAACCAGACGCAGTTACGGGTTCACCGCATGCTAGTACGCCCTTTTGAGTTGTTGATTTCAAGGATTACAAACAGGTAAAAGGATACCTGAATCTGCCAGCCGATGTAGTTTCGCAGAAAGTTCGTAGGTTAACGTTTGAAGACTGACGTGGTGTACCAAACATCCGCATTGGCCTTCGGCCGTTTCACTTTATACGAACATTATGAAACTACGTTTACTGACCCTATGCTTCCTTGCTACGGCCTTATCGGCACGGGCGCAAACTACGTTCTCCGTCACATTCCCTGCTTCGCGGAGCCAGCAGCCACTCGATGGCCGGGTCCTGCTCATCCTGGCCAAGACTGCATCGCCCGAGCCCCGGCAGCAGGTAAGTGATGCGGTCGAAACAGCCCAGCTCTTTGGTGTCGATGTTAACGGACTCAAGCCCGGTCAGGGCGCGCTGGTTGACGCTACCGTATTTGGGTATCCCAAACGCAGCCTCCGCGGCCTGCCCACTGGTGATTATTACGTGCAGGCTGTATTACACAAGTACGAAACCTTCCAGATTAAGAACGGCCCCAACGGAACGCGCAATACCGTGAAATTGCCGATGGATCGGGGCGAAGGCCAGAACTGGCGAACGGCGCCGGGAAACCTGTTCAGCAAGCCGCAGAAAATAACCCTCAAAGCAGGCGGCAGGCAGACCGTTGCCGTTGTTATGGACCAAGTCAATCCGCCCATCGAAGAGCCTAAGGATACCAAATTCATAAAGCACATCAAGATCCAGAGTAAACGCCTGACTGAATTCTGGGGTCGTCCGATGTACCTCGGCGCCCATATCCTGCTGCCAGCCGGCTTCGACGAACACCCGGAAGCCCGCTACCCACTCGCTATTTTTCACGGTCATTTTCCCGACGATTTCAGCGGGTTCAGCGAAACACCACCCCCCGCCAATATGGATACAACCGACTACATTGAGCGGTTCAAGTTGCGGGGGTACAAGAAGATTGTGGCGCAGGAAGCCTACGACTTTTATAAAAAATGGACCAGTAAAGACTTTCCGCGGATGCTGATTGTCGAAATTCAGCATGCCAACCCGTATTATGACGATTCGTACGCGGTGAATTCCGAAAATCTGGGGCCATACGGCGATGCCATTATGTACGAACTCCTGCCCGAGATCGAAACCCGTTTTCGGGGAATAGGGCAGGGGTGGGCCCGGTTCACCTACGGCGGTAGCACGGGCGGCTGGGAAGCGCTGGCGGCTCAGGTATTCTATCCCGATGAGTTCAACGGTTGTTTTGCGGCCTGCCCCGACCCGATCAGTTTTGATGCCTATACGGTCTTCAATCTGTACAAAGACAAAAACGCCTACTATGCCGAAGGGCCTTTACGGCGTACACCCCGACCCAGCCAGCGCAACTACCTCGGACAGGTGAAGGTGACCATGGAAGAGACCAATCACCGTGAGCTAGCCCTTGGAACCAACTCCCGCTCCGGCGATCAGTTCGATATCTGGGAAGCGGTTTATTCGCCAGCTGCTCCATCGGGCTATCCCAAACGTATCTGGAATAAGCTGACCGGCGAAATAGACCCCAGCGTGGCCAGCTACTGGCGCGAGCATTTTGACCTGCTCCACATACTGAAACGGGACTGGAAAACACTGGGCCCGAAAGTGACCGGCAAAATCCATATCTACTGTGGAGATATGGACAACTACTACCTCAATAACGCGGTATACCTGATGGAAGACTTTCTGCAGAAGGTTCAGAACCCGCCAGCCCGCTCCGAGGTAGCCTATGGCGATCGGTTTGAACACTGCTGGAACGGTGATCCGAACGTCCCGAACTACATCAGTCGCCTACGCTACAACACGATGTACATCGATAAGATGCTGAAGCGAATGGAAGAGAACCACCCCGTAAACGCCGACCTCAAAAGCTGGCGATATTGAGTGAGTTATGAGTGATGAATGATGAGCGATGAGTTAACCCGCCACCGTGATCCGCCTGGATCACGGTGGCGAAATGTAAAATGAATGATGAATCGTGAATAATAAATATGTATTTCATCATTCATCATTCATCATTCATCATTCATCATCACAGTTTACTCAGAAACGCCATCGTATCGATACCGTCGGCGTAGTCGGTCAGGCCGGGGCGCTGGGTTCTACCGAAGGGAACACTGCCCGGGAGCCAGCCCTGCGCCGATGCAACCACCTGAATCTGGGATTTGTGGGCGTCGAGCCAGTCTCTGGCGTCGTCCTGGGTCTGGTAGGTGTGGTAATAGACGACCGATATGGGCGAAACCAGCGCATCGTTTTCGGTAACGAGCAGGTACCCATTGTCGTAATGAGGAACCCCGTTGATCAGATAAATCGACTTATTATAGTCGTAGTTATTCTGATACTTATGGTTGTCGAGGTACCGCTTGGCCAGCGGCTCCAGCGTTCGGAGCAGGGGCGTGAAGTCGTACCCTTCCGGCACCAGCAGCGTGGACACATTCCGACAGCCCAGACCGTAGTAGCCGGATAGGTCATGATCCAGTTTCAGCAACTCATCGTCGCTCTCTTCGCCAATCAACAGAGCAACCGAAGATCGGTTCTTGCGGATGATGTGCGGCTTGCTGGCAAAATAGTAGTCGAAGTAGCGCGCTGAATTATTACTACCCGTAGCGATATAAGCCTCGGCCGCGTTAAGCCGTTCTGCCTCGACGATCAAGGAATCAAAAGCTGGATTGAACTCCTTTATTTTTTGTATTAAATAATGGATAAGTACAAAATCTTGGCTGCTTAGTTTGGCCAGCAGGGTGTGGCCGCTCATCAGCACGCAAAGGAGGTCATGAAAGCCAACGGCCGGAATATTACCAGCCATCACGACGCCAACCTGTTTGGGAGAGTCGGGTTCTGGCCGGTACGAGCTAGCCCAGTCGGTTAGTTTCTGAGCTGTCAGAAATTCATCGGCAATGGCTGACAACGCGTTTAGTGAATTGGCTACGGTGAACCAGTTATTGCGGGCATGAGCCCGGTGGGCTATTTCGGTTAATTCGGGCTGAGCCTCGGCTGAGCGTAAAAAGTCACCGAGCGCTATGAACGTTTGCAGGCGTTCTGATTGAAGCATGTATGAAATAATCAAATGGAATACCCCATCAACCGAAGTGATTAAAATTTAGTTTGCCGCCAACCTTTAAATAGTTATATTTGTTGTCCAATTCAATAGTCTATACTTTTACCTCCAATAAATCTGTACTGCTCATGGCAATCATGATCACCGATGAGTGCATCAACTGTGGTGCCTGCGAACCCGAATGCCCCAATACAGCTATCTACGAAGGTGGTGTTGAATGGACGTGGGGTGGAGGGACCGAACTGACCGACGTCGATTTTGGTGATGGAACGGTCGTGAGCGGGAAAGCACCTCAGTCGCCTGTCTCCAACGAGTTCTATTACATCGTCAGCGATAAATGCACGGAGTGCATGGGTTTTCACGAAGAACCACAATGCGCTGCCGTTTGCCCCGTCGACTGTTGTGTTCCGGATCCTGAACACGTAGAAGATGAAGAAACGCTACTGGCTAAAAAGGCTTGGCTACATGCTGAAGCCTGATTAACGTCTAATTTTTTCGTAAATAAGAACCCGGCTACTAGGTAGCCGGGTTTTTTGTTTTGTCCAATTTTTAAGCTGTTGAGAACTTCCTTATCTACATTAATTTAAAATTTTATAATATTTGGCTTAAGGGGCTGTTGGCAAAATATTATGCAAGCATATTATTTCATCATATTTTCAGTATTAATGCTGGATTTATTAGAATATTTTAAACAAAATTGAGTAAAAACACGAAAATGACGTAATAATCTCACGCTATCTGTTGCATACGCTCATTTTTATCCTAAAATTTGTTCCCGAACAAACCACCATAAGGCCGCCCGGTCAGCAAAACAATCACTATGAAAAAAGCATTTTTACTTCTAAGTTCTTTGCTTTCATTTTATGGCGTCAGTGCCCAGGATTCCACATCTACTACGCCCGGTAAATTTACATTTTCAGGATACCTCGATACCTATTATATCGGCAACTTTAATAACCCGAAAAGTCAGTCCAACCTGGGCTTAAATGGCCAGGGTGTTGGTAACGCCCGTGCCTTCGATCAGCGGGCCGGTCAGTTCGGTATCGGGCTTATTCAGGCTAAAGCGACCTACACGTCCGACAAGGTTGATGCTGTAGCAGACATAGCCTTCGGCCCGTTTGCTGACTTGGGGAACTATGGTAACTACGTCGGCCCCCTTGGCCCTGGCTCATCATCGCTGGCCATCAAACAGGCTTATATCACCTTTAAAGCAACGCCCAAGCTGACATTCACTGCTGGTCAGTTCGGTACGCACATCGGGTATGAAGTAATTGACGCCCCGGTCAACTACAACTACTCGCTATCGAATCTTTTCAACAATGGTCCTTTCTACCACATTGGTCTGAAAGGACAGTATTCGTTCAGCGACCGCTCTTATTTAATGCTGGGCGTGGTCAACAACGTAGACAACCTGTTCGACAACAACAAAAAGAAGGGCCTTATCGGACAGTTCTTTTTCTCGCCGGTAGCGGGATGGAACGTCTACCTGAACGGGATCGTCTCCAATGAAGCTTCGCAGGACATTAACGGCACCTCAGCCGATAACGCCAGCTACGCGCTTTACGATTTGACAACCACCTACCAGATTACCTCCAAGTTTTTTGTTGGCCTGAATGCCGCAACGGGTACGCAGAAAGGCGATTTCCAGGGGTTTGGTGGACCGTCGGCCTCGACAAGCTGGAGTGGCGTGGCGTTCTATACGAACTATGCATTCACGGACAAATTTGGTCTGGGTGCCCGCTACGAAGTGTTTGACAACAAGAAAGGTGCCCGTGCACTGACCGACGCAGCGGGTAATGGAGCCAGCGTAAACTCGATCACGATAACGGGAAACATCACGGCCGCCGATGGTCATGTGTTGCTGAAGCCTGAGCTGCGCATCGATAGCTACTCAGCCGACAAGTTTGAGAAAAATGACGGCAGCCTGACACCCTCACAAACAACCTTGGGTATGGCCGCAATCTTTAAGTTCTAACTCTCTTTAGCAAACAAGTACAACAAAAACCCCTCCAATACAATGCAAAAACCTAACTACATCCCCCTTGCTATTCTGCTGATAATCAGCATAGCAGCCATCTTTATGCCGGCCGTTCCGACGCAGATCGTGACGGAAGGGATCAACTCGGGCGATACCGCCTGGATGCTTGTGGCCACGGCCCTCGTGCTATTGATGACACCCGGTCTGGCGTATTTCTACGGCGGCATGGTAAACAACAAGAACGTTATCTCAACCATGCTGCAGAGCTTCATTGCCATGGGCGCTATCAGCGTACTGTGGGTGGTTGTTGGCTTCAGCCTAGCGTTCGGAAGCTCGATCGGTGGCGTTGTTGGTAACCCGTTCGATCACTTCATGTTCCAGGGGGTTCTGGATGGTAAGCCCTGGTCGCTGGCCGCCAGCATCCCGCTCGTGGTATTTGCCTTCTTCCAGTTGAAGTTTGCCGTGATTACACCGGCCCTGGTAACGGGATCGATGGCAGAACGGATCAACTTCCGGTCGTACGTATTGTTCATGATTCTGTTCAGCCTGTTCGTGTACAGCCCGCTGGCGCACATGACCTGGCACCCTGAAGGCCTCCTGTTTAAGCGTGGTGTGCTTGACTTTGCCGGCGGTACGGTTGTTCACATGTCGGCAGGTTGGGCGGCTCTGGCAGGCGCTATCTACCTGAAGCGTCGGAAGTCGCACGTAGAAGCCAGTGTATTGCCTCCAGCTAACATTCCATTCGTGTTGCTCGGTACGGGTCTGCTGTGGTTCGGCTGGTTCGGATTCAACGCGGGTTCGGCCGTAGGGGCTTCTCCGCTGGCCGCTTCGGCTTTCGCTACCACCAACACGGCGGCTGCTGCGGCTGGTTTGGCCTGGGTACTTTTCGACGCGGCAAAAGGTAAGAAGGTGTCGGCGCTTGGTTTCTGTATCGGTGCTGTAGTAGGTCTGGTTGCTATCACCCCGGCTGCCGGCTTCGTAACCATTCCGACCGCTATCTTCATCGGTACGATCGGTGCGATGGTATCGAACTACGTAGCGCACCTGCGCTCGAAATCGACCCTGGACGATACGCTCGACGTGTTCCCCTGCCACGGTGTAGGCGGTATGGTCGGTATGATTATGACCGGTATTTTTGCCAGCAAAGGCGTAAACTCAGCCGTAACGGTTGAAGGACTGGCCTTTGGTGAAACAGGTCTCTTCATTGAGCACATGATTGCGCTGGTCCTGGTATCGGCCTTTGCTTTCGCCATGTCGTTCCTGCTCCTGAAAGTGACGGACCTGATTCTGCCGCTGCGCGTGTCGGAAGACGACGAGAAGCAGGGTCTGGACGTCAGCCAGCACGACGAATTCCTGATCGAAGCCTAATAGTTCTGCGGCATTCGGTTAACGGTTAACCGAATGCCATATACCGAACGATCAACAGAGCCACAGGCATCCTGTCTGGCCGAAATGTCCGACAGCTTTACTGTGGTTTTGTTGTACTCGTGGAGCCGCTCCCGCTTGGGGGCGGTTTCCTGTTTTTAGCCCTTCTGATAACAAAAAAGCCAGCTCACCTTAGAGCTGGCTTTTTTATGTCTGAAGAACCAGGCTTAGTTGATTTTCAGCACGGCCATAAAGGCTTCCTGCGGAATTTCAACGTTGCCGACCTGGCGCATTCGTTTCTTACCTTTTTTCTGCTTTTCGAGCAGTTTACGCTTTCGACTGATGTCGCCCCCGTAACATTTGGCCAGTACGTCTTTGCGTAAGGCACTCAGGGTTTCGCGGGCAATAATCTTCTGACCGATAGCGGCCTGAATGGCAATTTCGAACTGCTGGCGGGGAATGAGCTCGCGTAACTTTTCGCATAATTTCTTGCCCCACTCATACGACTTGGAGCGGTGAACAATGGCCGACAGCGCATCGACCTTATCGCCGTTGAGCATAACGTCGAGCTTCACCATATCTGACTCGCGGTTATCGATGAACTCGTAGTCGAGGGAGGCATACCCACGCGAGATGGTCTTGAGCTTATCGAAAAAGTCAAATACCACTTCGGCCAGGGGCATCTCGAACTGAAGTTCGACGCGGTCGGCGGTCAGGTAAACCTGATTTTTGAGTAAGCTTCGCTTATCCATGCACAAGCCCATGATTCCCCCGACATATTCGGCCTTCGTAATGATCTGCGCCCGGATAAACGGTTCCTCGATGTAGTCGATCAGGTTTGGCTCGGGCATTTCAGCCGGGGCAGATACCTGGAGTTCCTGGCCTTTTGTGGTCATTACCTCAAAACGCACCGACGGTACCGTGGTGATAACCGTCATATTGAATTCGCGCTCTAGCCGTTCCTGTACGATCTCCATGTGGAGCATACCCAGAAAGCCGCAACGGAATCCAAAGCCCAGAGCCGCCGACGTTTCGGGTTCCCACACCAGGGCGGCATCGTTGAGCTGCAGCTTTTCCATAGCATCGCGCAGGTCTTCGAATTCGCTAGTTTCTACCGGGTAGATGCCCGCAAACACCATGGGTTTGACCTCTGAGAACCCTTGTATAGCCGCGCTGGCTGGGTTGTCGAGGGTCGTGACGGTATCACCGACTTTAACTTCCTTGGCTACTTTGATCCCGGAAATCAGATACCCTACGTCGCCACACTCGATAACGTCTTTGGGTTCCTGCGTCAGCCGAAGGGTGCCAATCTCGTCTGCGGTATATTCTTTGCCGGTATTCATAAACTTAACCTTATCGCCCTTGCGGATACGGCCGTTCTTAACCCGGAAAATTACCTCGATACCCCGGTAGGAATTGAAATGCGAGTCGAAAATCAGCGCCTGCAGCGGACCAGCCGGTTCGCCTTTGGGGGCAGGAATCCGCTCTACAATGGCGGCCAGAATTTCTGGAACACCTATTCCTTCTTTACCCGATGCCGGAATAATTTCGTCCCGGTCGCACCCGAGCAGGTCGACCATTTCATCCTTGATCTCTTCGGGTCTGGCACCCGGCAGGTCGATCTTGTTCAGAACGGGGATGATGACCAGGTCATTGTTCAGGGCCAGATACAGGTTGGAGATTGTCTGAGCTTCGGTGCCCTGCGACGCATCCACCAGCAGCAGTGCTCCTTCGCAGGCGGCAATGGAGCGGGAGACTTCGTAGCTAAAATCGACATGGCCTGGTGTGTCGATGAGATTCAATGTATACAGCTCGCCATTATACATGTAATCCATCTGAATCGCGTGGCTTTTGATCGTGATACCACGTTCGCGCTCCAGATCCATATCGTCGAGCAGTTGGGCCTGCATATCGCGGGAGCCAACGGTTTTAGTGAATTCCAGCAACCGGTCGGCGAGGGTACTTTTACCGTGGTCGATGTGGGCAATAATGCAAAAGTTACGAATATGTTTCACGTTGGAAGAACGGAGAGGTCTTTACCTGTAAACTGCAAAATTAGGCAAAAAAGTCCGCGTTTGCGTTGGCCCGGAATGGGTATCAAAAAACAAACGCCGATCTCACGGAGACCGGCGTGTCTGATTACACTTCATCAACAAACTAAAACCAATCGAACGCCGACCCGAAGGTCTGAGCGCTGCGATGCTGTAGGAGGGGGACTCGAACCGCCCACGGTGCAGTTAGCCACAGTACAACTCTGGTGGTCAACCCCAGTCGCCCTTGCGGGCGGCATTATGCTGCGTTTATCCCTTATCACCACCCCCGAGACAGGAGGGCACGTCTGCCAATTTCGACACCCTACAGTGTGAGATTCAAAGACATCAAGAAGACCGGCGTGTGACCCCGCTCGATCAACTTGACAATGCAAAGATAGTACATACGAATGATTCGTTGCAAATTTTGCAGTAAAAATTCTCAAAATTTAGAAAAAATTTAGAATAATGGTATTTTTGTTGAGATTCATCAAAAATGGAACAGAAATGACCGAGAAAAATTTAGAAATTGACAATACAGACCTGAAAATACTGAATTTACTGATGCAGGATGCCAATATGGCGTACACCGAAATTGGCAAGCGGATCTTCGTATCGGGCGGTACTGTTCACGTCCGGATGAACAAATTGAAGCAGATGGGTATTGTGCGTGGTTCTCAGCTTGTCATTGACCATGCCAAACTCGGCTGGGACATCAGCGCGTTTCTGGGTATCTACCTGGATAAAAGCTCGCTATACGCCGAAGTCTCCAAACAGCTCGAAAAAATTCCAGAAGTTGTCAACGTCCATTACACGACCGGAATTTACAGCATCTTCGCCAAGATCGTTTGTCGCGATACCCAGCACCTGCGCGAAGTGCTGCACGATAAAATCCAGAAAGTGAGCGGTATTCAGCGCACAGAAACGTTTATATCGCTCGAGGAGAGCGTAAACCGCCCCATTCCGTTTGCTGAAAGCTGATGCCGTACCGGATTTTTCCGTATCCGGTTTTGTGGAGTTAACCGACGATTCTGTGAACTGTAAACCGGTTTTAGGGCGTTATATTCATCAACAACTTAATGTATGCAACCAATCATTCACGCCACAACCGTTGTGGGAATCCGTCATAACGGGCAGGTGGCTCTCGGAGCCGATGGACAGGCTACCATGGGTAATACCGTTGCCAAGAGTAATGTCCGTAAAGTACGGGTATTGCTGGGTGGTAAAGTACTGGCCGGTTTTGCTGGCTCAACAGCCGACGCGTTTACGCTGATTGAGCGATTCGAAGAAAAGTTGAATGCCTACGGCGGCAATCTGAAGCGGGCCGCTATCGAACTGGCAAAAGACTGGCGCACCGACCGGTATTTGCGCAAGCTCGAAGCCATGCTGATCGTAGCCTCTAAAGATGATCTGCTGATGGTATCGGGTACGGGCGATGTGATTGAGCCTGATAATGACATTGCAGCTATCGGCTCCGGGGGCGTATATGCCCAATCGGCGGCTGTTGCGCTGAAGAAACACGCAGCTAACCTATCGGCCGAAGAGATGGTACGGGAGAGTCTGCATATTGCGGCTGATGTATGCATCTATACGAACCATAATCTGATGGTTGAGGTACTTTAGTTGCCACTTTGTATGGGCAGGAGTGAGGTCACTACGGCTATACAAAAACTATGCTTTTTCCTATATTTGTTGCCTATAGTGCTCAACGGTTTTTATGAATATACTCGGACGTACGGCCCCCGCGTTGATGAACCGGCGTATCGCGCTGGGGTTCATTGCGGCTCTGGTACTCATAGCCGTCGGGTTCATTATATCATTCTACAGCTACCATCAATACAGCCAGGATACCGAACGGGTACGGCACACCTATGAGGTCATAGGAGCGCTGGATGAGACCCTGTCGTTACTCAAGGACGTTGAAGCTGGCGCGCGTGGCTACGTCATCACCAAAGATTCGTCGTTTCTGGAACCCTACCAGACATCGGTTACGGCACTGCCGGGGCATATGAACCGCTTACGGCTGTTGCTGAAAGACAATCGGGTACAGCTGAACAGGGTTACTAAAATCGATACGCTTATTCAGACAAAGCTGGCCGTTACGCAGGTCCGCATCGGGGTAGCGTCTACCGATAAAACCAATGGGTTCAAACTCATTCGGGAAGCCAAGCGGTATATGGATGATATCCGCTGGCAAATTTCGGTAATGGTTGAAACAGAACGTAGTCTGGTCGAGGTCTGGAGCCGACAGGCCACCCGATCGTTTCGGCATACGCTGATTATCATTTTTGCGCTGTCGTTGCTGACATTTCTGACCGTAGTGGTGTTATACCGACTGCTGGAGGCTGAGCTGCTGCGCAGACAGGAAAACGAAGACCAGCTGCGCGACTACGAACGGAGGTTGAAAGAGCAGATTCGTCAACTCGAAGCCTCGAACGAAGAACTGGAACGATTTGCTTTCGTAGCCAGCCATGACCTGCAGGAACCGCTGCGCAAAATACAGGCTTTCTCCAACCTGATCACCGATCGGTACGGAAGCCTGTTTGAGGGCGACAGTCTGCTGTTTATGAGAAAGATTGGTGCATCGGCGGAGCGGATGTCCAAGCTGATTAAGGATCTGCTCAACTTTTCGCGGATCTCCAGTCATCGCGAAGACTTTAAACCGGTTCGGCTGAACGAGGTGATTCAGCGGATTCTTGACGATCAGGAGTTACGTATAAAGGGGTTGGGTGTTCGGGTCGAGGTGGGGCCATTACCTACTATTTATGCCGTTACCAGCCAAATGGACCATCTGTTTACCAACCTGATCTCAAACGCACTGAAATTCATTCGGCCCGATGTGGAGCCTGTGCTGCGTATCAGCGCGACTCCCGTAGACGGGGCTGAGTACCCCGGCTTAGTTGCCGGGCGAAACTATTTTGAATTTACCGTAGAGGACAACGGAATCGGCTTTGATGAAAAATATTTAGACCATATTTTTAAGGTCTTCCAGCGTTTACATGGTAAAAGCGAATTTGAAGGAACGGGCATTGGACTGGCCATCTGCAAACGGGTAGTCGTCTATCACCAGGGCTATATTACGGCCCGCAGCAAACCAAAACAGGGGACTTCCTTCGTAATTGTATTGCCCGAAAGTCATCCACTACATAATCATGACCGAACAAAATCAACCGAAGCCTATTCATATTCTGCTGGTTGACGACGACGAGGACGACCGTTACCTCACGCGTGAAGCATTTCATCAGCATTATCCCGCAAGCCGGATCTCGTTTGCCGAAGACGGTGAAGATCTGCTTGATTTTCTGAATTACCGGGGGCGCTATATTGGCGCTGAACACTCCCTGCCCGAGCTGATTCTACTGGACCTGAACATGCCCCGGAAAGATGGCCGGGAAGCGCTGCGCGAGATCAAAGCGAATGACCAGTTTCGTCACATACCCATTGTCGTTCTAACAACCTCAGATGCCAAAGACGATATCGAAACATCCTACTACAATGGGGCAAACAGCTTTATTACCAAACCACCTACCTTCCAGCGACTCAGCGAGGTGACAAAAGCGATCGGTCAATACTGGTTTAGCGTTGTTACCGTCTGCGAGCACCAGGGAGACGAGTAGCCAATGAGTCTCTGTTTTGGGTATAGATCGTTATGATGTGTGCCCAAAGCAGGGACTCATTGGTTTATAGCTTATCAACAAACAGTATACAAGAAAGCGACCCCAGCGGAAACGGCTGGTTTATACATAATTTGTAGCTTTACACAGTAAATATACTAATACCGCCGGACAGCTACTTCATCCGGGAAGCCCCGAACTTCGGTACTGACTATCATAGCCAGAATTTGCATGCATTCTCCTTAAACTAGATAGACTATTATGTAAGTTATTGATAGTCATTTTTTTAGCTATTTCTTGGATCGTATTATTTTCCATACCACTTTTGCCCAGCGGTAACCTAAACTGAAGGTTACCGGCCTGCGATAAGTCAGCCCAACAACTGGCTTATTTATTTATAATAATAATCTATAATCTCTATAGAATTAACTGTTTAATTGATGCTTGTGTGTCTGTAGATAACCCGGAAGTGGGGATGGATCAACATAAACAGGCGATAAGCCCGTGGCGTATCGACCCTAAAAAGTGATGAACAACTTACCAGCCGGCTGTTGGCCGTAAACAAGAACGCATTTTACAAACCAGCATAATTCAATCCACAATGAGAAAAACACTACCTCTGATCACTCTCTTTATCCTCTCTGTTAGTGCCTTATTCGCCCAGGGCGTCGTAGTTGGCGGGGTGAAAGATAACGAAGGCCTGCCCGTTGCGGCTGCAACTGTAGTTATAAAAGGTACCAACACCTATGCAATTGCTGATGCGACCGGACAATTCAGCATTGCCGCCCGTAAAGAATTTCCATTTACCATTCGTATCAGTTCGGTTGGGTTTAAGCCTCAGGAAATTCTGCTCGCCAAACTGCCCGATTCACCGTTATCGCTGACCCTGGCAAACGACAATCAACTGTCTGAAGTCGTTATCACCTCCCGCCGGCGGCAGGAGTCCGCTCAGGATGTGCCCATTCCGATTTCGGTAGTGCGGGGCGCGCTGGTCGAAGACGCGGGCGCATTTAACGTAAACCGACTGAAAGAACTGGTGCCTACTGTACAGCTTTATTCGTCTAACCCGCGCAACACCACGCTCAACATCCGGGGCCTGGGATCGACCTTCGGGCTCACCAATGATGGAATCGATCCGGGAGTGGGTTTTTACGTAGACGGTGTATACTACGCCCGTCCGGCAGCAACAACGCTCGATTTTATTGATATTGAGCAGATAGAAGTGCTGCGCGGCCCCCAGGGAACCCTCTTTGGCAAGAATACAACGGCCGGCGCCTTCAACATCACCACCCGGGCAGCCAGTTTTCAGCCGGGTGCTACGCTGGAGGTTAGCTATGGTAACTACGGATACATTCAGGCCCGTAGTTCGATAACGGGCCCGTTGAGCAGGAAGATAGCCGGTCGGTTGTCCTTTTCGGGAACCCAGCGTAACGGACTGCTCTATAATGTGGCTACTCAGAAGCCCGTCAATGATCTCAATAACCTGGGCGGTCGGGGACAACTGCTGTTCACGCCAACCGACAGAATCAGTATAACGCTGGCGGGCGACGTGTCGAGTCAGCGCCCGGATGGGTTTGCGCAGGTTGTTGCGGGGGTGGCGCCTACGCTGCGTCCGGCCTATCGGCAGTTCAACCAGATCATTGCCGACCTGAATTACAAACTACCCAGCCAAAACCCGTTCGACCGGGTCATTGACCATGACACCCCCTGGCGGTCGGGAAACGAGCTGGGTGGTATTTCGCTCAACGTTGACGCCAAGATCGGATCGGGAACGCTGACCTCAACCACTGCCTGGCGTTATTGGAACTGGGACCCCTCTAACGACCGCGACTTTACGGGCCTGCCGGTTCTGAGCAAGTCGGCAGCCACATCGCGCCACGAGCAGTGGACGCAGGAGGTTCGGTACGCCGGCGCCATTTCGCCCCGTGTGAGTGGGGTCGTCGGTGTCTTTGCCATCGGACAGGACCTTAAGACGGATCCCGTTCATACCGAAGAGTCAGGTTCAGCGCAATGGCGCTTTTCGCAAAGTTCAACGAGTCCGCTCTGGCGAACCCCCGGACTGCTCGATGGGTTTGGCATCAGAACTACCTCCCGG
Source organism: Spirosoma lacussanchae (assembly GCF_005870035.1). GTDB lineage: Bacteria > Bacteroidota > Bacteroidia > Cytophagales > Spirosomataceae > Spirosoma > Spirosoma lacussanchae. The sequence continues at coordinate 1,899,275 of NZ_SWJG01000001.1, forward strand.
CTGAAAAGCTTCGGCGCTGCGGTATTCGGTCAGGTCGACTGGGCTATTACCGACCGGCTTCACCTGCTGCCTGGTCTCCGCTACAACTATGATGAAAAACAGGTCGATTTCAGCCGACAAACCTACGGGGGGCTGCAAACGACAGATCCGGCGCTGATCGCGCTGAAAAATGCGGTCTATACGAATCAGGCCTTTACGGCAAACGTAGACGAGAGCAATCTGTCGGGTCAGTTGACCTTATCCTACAAGGTGTCATCGCGAATCAACTCATTTGCTACCTACTCGAACAGCTATAAGCCGGTTGGGGTCAACCTGGGGGGACTGCCCACTGCCAGCGGACGGGTGCTGACCGAGCTGGCCCGCATTAAACCTGAGTACGTGAGTCATTTTGAGGTTGGGGTGAAAACCCGGCCAACGCCATTGTCTACGCTGAACGTCGTGTTTCATAATACCGATATTAAGGATTTTCAGACGCAGGTTCAGACGGCCGAAGTGGGGGTGAACCGGGGGTACCTGGCCAATGCTGAACGGGTGCGGGTAGTCGGAGTAGAGGTAGATGGCAACATCCGGGTAAGCAACGGGCTCTCATTCTACGGGGCCGTGGCCTATACTGATGGCAAATACGTGTCGTTCAAGAATGCACCCGTTCCCCTGGAAGAAACGGGTGGAGAGTCGGCCTTTAAAGATATATCGGGGGGCGACCTGCCAGGCATCTCGAAATGGGCCGGGTCGCTCGGTGGCGAAATCAGCGGTGGCGGAAACTTGCTGAGCCAGAGCGGCCGGTTCTTCTTGGCGCTGGATAGCTACTATCGCTCTTCCTTTTCGTCGAGTCCGTCACCGTCAAAATACCTGAATATTGAGGGGTACACGCTGTTGAATGCACGGGTCGGTTTCCGGGCGTCGAATGGGTTATCCATTCTGTTCTGGTCACGCAACCTGCTGGACAAAGACTATTTCGAGCAGTTGCTGCCAGCCGCTGGTAACGCGGGCCACTATGCCGCCGTGCTGGGCGATCCAAGAACCTTTGGTACAACCCTGCGCTACTCGTTTTAACCAGATCAGCTGGAAGAACACAAGGCACAGCGTGCAGATCGTCAGGAACAACGAACGAATCGATACAAAAGAATGGGATAGAGCGGGTTACGAGCTGTCCCCTTCTGCTGTACAGGTACGGCAATAGGCAAGCCGGTGAGCAAACCGGGAGGGATGCACACGTCCTGGTCAGAATTTATTGCTGGATAAGCGGGATTGCGCAAACAATGTGTAATTTGGGTATCTGCATTACATTCACAGAAAATCTCCGTCTGCATATCGCTCATGGCTGGATAATGATCGTACTTCTTCCAATGCTGCCTGTTGGCTAATGATAGTAAGAGCGAGCTTTGCCATTCCATCTTCTGCAATACTGCCCGCTATCGGCAAATCCGGAGCGGAGCCTGTTCATTCCTCCATTTGTGTATCACCCCTAAATCAATCTCTCGTGTATGATGAATTCGTTACCAGCAAAAAGGCCGTCCCGATGGAAATTGTCAGTAATAGGTCTGATTGGGTTTTTTCTGACCGTATCGACCGGCTGGGCCCAAACCACGGTTACAGGAGCCGTTACGGACGCCGGGTCGGGTGAAGCCCTGGCCGGGGCAACGGTGCAGATCAAGGGCACCAATACCGGTGCTACTACCGATGCACAGGGAAACTATCGAATGTCGGTACCGGCCAGCGCTGGCTCTTCAACCCTGGTGTTTTCGTTTATCGGTTATCAGCCGCTCGAGGTAGCCGTGGGCAATCGGACCGTCGTCGATGCGAAGCTCAGCAGTGCCGATAATGCGCTGAGTGAAGTCGTGGTGGTTGGCTATGGTGTGCAAAACCGGCGCGATGTAACGACTGCCATCGGTTCAGTACGGGCCCGGGACCTGGCTAACCAGCCCGTCGTCAGTTTCGATAATGCGCTGGCGGCCAAGATTGCGGGCGTTCAGGTTACTCAGACTTCGGGCGCGCCGGGAGCGGCTCTGCAGGTACGGGTACGCGGTACCGGGTCTATCAGTGCCGGGCTCGACCCGCTTTACGTAATTGACGGCGTCCCGCTGTCGCGGGACACGAAGTTTGCAACAGGCAGTACGAGTACCCAGTTTCCCGACAATCCAATCAATGTGTTGAGTACGATCAACACGGATGATATCGAGAGTATTGAGGTACTGAAAGATGCCTCGGCCGCGGCTATATACGGGTCGCGCGGCTCGAACGGGGTGGTACTGATCTCTACGAAGCGGGGCCGGGAGGGCAAGACCATCATCAGCTACGATAGTTTCGTCGGGTTCCAGCAGGTATCGAAAAAGCTGGATCTGCTCAACGCCTATGAGTACGCGACGCTCAACGTGGAAGCGAAAAACAATGCCTACCTGGATCGAAATCCAACGGGCCGGGTTACGGACAGCAACGAGATCAGGAATAGGGGAGTAGGAGCGCCCAGCACCCTGATTCCGCCCCAGGTGGTGCCCTACCTGAGCGGCCAGGCTGGGCTGACCAATACTGACTGGCAGGACGAAATTTTCAGAACAGCTCCCATTCAGAATCATACGCTGTCGATTTCGGGCGGCAATGCCAATGTGCGCTATTACGTCTCGGGCAACTACCTCGACCAGCGCGGTATCGTCATCAATTCGGGTTATCAACGGTACGCTGCCCGGGCCAACCTCGATATAAAAAGCGGTCGGTTGTCGGTGGGATTCAATTTCAATCCTACCTATTCCTACCACGATCTGATCAAGGCTGAAGGGCCTTATCTGGCCGATGGGGTCATTGGCTTAGCCGTTCAGATAGCACCCATCTGGCCGGTGTACAACCCGAATGGTACCTATAACTTCGATGCCAACGGCTGGGGTTACGGCGCTACGTCTATTTTGAACCCGGTGGCGGTAGCTAATGAGATAAAGGACAAGCTGGGACACCTCCGATTGCTCGGGAACGCCTATGCACAGTATGATATCGGGAAAGGCTTCTCGTACCGGCTCAATGTCGGCGCGGATGTCAACAATTTCCAGCGCGACTATTACCGACCTTCTACCGTCGAGATCCGCGATCGGAAAGGGCCATCTGTACCGACCGGTTTTTCCAGAACGCAGAATTACATCAACTGGCTGGTAGAACACACGCTGAACTACAGCCGCAGCATCGGCCAGCACAACCTGTCGGCACTGGCGGGTTTTTCGGCTCAAAAAGACCGCCGAACCGCTACCGAACTGACCGCCACCAATTTCCCTAACGACCTGGTGCAGACGCTCAACGCCGGGCAGGTGTCGGCGGGGGGCTCCGATATTCAGGAGTGGTCGCTGCTGTCGTACCTAGGGCGGGTGCAGTATGACTATAACGGGAAGTACCTGCTATCGGGCGCCATCCGGGCCGACGGATCTTCGCGCTTCGGGGCGGCCAATCGCTGGGGCTACTTCCCGAGCGTATCGGCAGGCTGGAACATTTCCCAGGAGCCGTTTCTGAAAACATCGACCTGGCTCAGTGATCTGAAACTTCGCGCCAGCTACGGCCTGACGGGTAATTTTCAGATACCGAACTACGGGGCCGTAAGCCTGCTGAACTACCAGAACTACATCCTGGGCTCCGAAACGCTCGTTAGCGGTCTGGCTCCGGGTAACTCGGCCAATGATCAGCTCAAATGGGAAAAAACGGCCATGCTCGATATTGGTGTCGATGCCAGCTTCTTCCGCAACCGGTTGACCCTGAGCGTTGATTACTACGATGCTAATACGTCTGATCTGTTGCTGAACGTGCCGGTGCCCAGAGCGTCGGGGTTCAGTACCGAACTGCAGAATATTGGCAAGGTGAACAACAAAGGAGTTGAGCTGACCCTGGGTACGCAGCAATCGTTCGGGGGTTTTCGCTGGAACGCCAGTGCCAATATAGCGGCCAATCGCAACCGGGTAAAAGCACTCGGTCCGTCGGGCGATCCAATCATCGTATCGGGTGGGGTTGCCGGCGCGCAGTTCATTACCCGCATTGGTGAGCCCATCGGGCAGTACTGGACCATGAAAACCGACGGCGTGTTTAACAGCCAGGCCGAGATCGATGCTTATCCGCACACGACAACGACCCGCCCCGGCGATTTTCGCTTCGTTGATGTAAATGGCGATAACCGGATCGATTTCAGCAGCGACCGGGCCGTTACGGGCAGCTATTTCCCCAAATACACTTTTGGCTTTACCAATACCTTCGCCTATGCCGGTTTCGATCTGGGCGTGACGGTGCAGGGTACGCAGGGAAACAAAATCCTGAACCTGATTCGTCGGTATATCTACAACCAGGAAGGCAACGGCAACCTGTTCCGGGGGGCGCTGAATCGCTGGCAGTCGGAAGCCAACCCGGGCGACGGAGCGCACAACCGCGCCAACCGCCTGCAAACGGGGTCTAACGGCGAAATATCGACTTGGCATATCGAAGACGGCTCGTTTGTGCGGGTTCGGACCATCACGCTGGGGTATACGCTGCCCACCGCACTGCTGCAGCGGCTGCACCTGAACCGGGCCCGGCTTTATGTCACAACCCAGAACCCATTCACGTTCACGAAATACATCGGTTATAACCCCGAGGTGAGCGCCCGTCCCGATAATGCCCTGTCGGCCGGCGAGGACTATGGTACGTATCCCCTGGCCCGTACTACTTCCGTTGGCCTTAACCTCAGCTTCTAACCCCCGTAGTCCTCATGAAAACCAATTCGTTTGTTCGCGCTTTCGGCCATCAAACGGCTATGGCCACCCTCATTGTGCTTGGTCTGGCTGCCTGCCGGAGCGATTTTCTGGATCTGAAACCACAGTCGCAGCCCAACGTCGACAACTTTTACCAAACTGCCAATGACTTCAACAATGCCGTGAATGGGGCTTATGACGCCCTGCAATCACCCAATCAGTACGGTGGCGATTTCAACACGATTGTAGAAGCCCGCAGCGATAATGTGCTGGATAACGACCCGTCGTCGAACGCGGGTCTGCGGTATAACATCGACCGGTTCATCGAGCCGACTACCAATACCGTTCTGCGCGACACCTGGGGGAGTCTCTATACTGGCATCAACCGAACCAATCTGATTCTCGACAAGATCGACGCGGTCAACATCGATGCCAATTTGAAAGCCCGCTACCGGGGCGAAGCCCAGTTTATCCGGGCGTTGTCGTACTTTAACCTGGTACGATTGTGGGGGCGGGTGCCGCTGGTGTTGACGGCCGGTACTACCGCCGATTCCCGTTCGTATGTTCGTAATGAGGTAACGGAGGTGTACGCGGCCATCGAAAAAGACCTGACCGATGCGGTTGCAAACCTGCCCGCCGGTTATACCGGTGCTGATGTGGGGCGGGCCACATCGGGGGCTGCGCGGGCGTTGCTGGGAAAGGTACTGGTTACCGAGAAAAAATACAGCCAGGCCATACCAGTCCTGCGCGAGGTAGTGACCAGTGGTCCGTATCGGCTGCTGGCTAATGTTGCCGACGTGTTTACCGTGAACAACAAAAACAACGCCGAGATCGTATTTGCCATCAAGTTTCGGAAAGGGGTAGGCGGGGTGTCGGAAGGCCACGCACTCTGGTTTGGGACCAACATCGGCGATAACATCGAAAAATCGCTGCGGTCGGCCTACCCGGCTGGTGATAAACGGTTGCCGCTGACCGTACAGGTGCCGGTGCCGAGCAATGTCAACGTTGTACCCCGCAAGTTTTACGATGAGGTATCGGCAACGAATGACGTCGGTAACGATTTTCCGGTATTACGCTTTGCCGATGTGTTGCTGCTCTATGCCGAAGCGCTGAACGAGGTGGGCTACCAGCCCGACGGCGATGCGTTCCGCTCGCTCAACCAGGTGCGGAGCCGGGCTGGTATAGAGCCGTATACGCCCGCGCAACTCGCCAGCCAGGCGGCTTTCCGCGATGCCGTTATCAACGAACGACGGCTGGAACTGGCGCTGGAGTCGGACCGTTGGTTCGATCTGATCCGGACGGGCCGGGCCGTAGAGGCCATCAAAGTAACCGGTATTACGGTGCCAGCCAACCGGCTCATCTACCCCATTCCGCAGGCTGAAATCGACGTGTATAACAACCCCGCCACGTTTCCCCAGAATCCGGGTTACTGAGAGTTGAACAGTTACGACTGCGGCTAAACCCGGCAGCGCTTCCTGTAACCAAAAGCCCTTCCGGTTTTGTGAAATAGCTCACAAAACCGGAAGGGCTTTTGGCGAATTGATAGAATACGAATTTTGCCGGGGCGGTTATCGGTAGGCAAGCGGTAGTAGTCTAGTTGCCGGACAGCCCCACCAGTCCCAGAAAAATTGTTTCCAGTTCGGTGGTTACCGCGCGATTCTGGCCGGGGGTAAACTTATTGACCAGTACGCAGAACGACATGCGCTCGCCGTCGGTTGCGGTAAAGTACCCGGCGTAGGCTCTGACGCCTTCAATCGACCCGCTCTTGGCCCGAATGTTACCGGCAGCGGCCGTACCCCGGGCCAGCGAACGCACGGTCCCCGTCTGCCCAACTACCGGTATGGTTTCGTAGAATGCGGAGAACGAAGGCTCCCGCGCCATAGCGCTGAGAATACCCGTCATATTGTCGGCTGTGAGGGCACCAGTGGTAGACAGGCCGCTGCCGTCATGAATACGGAATCCGTCGAGGTTAACCCCTTTTTTCTGCCAGAATGCCGTTAGCGCGTCCACACTGGCGTCGGTTGTTCCCACGGTTTTATCGAGTTGACGCGTGGCCGTTCGGATCAGGGCTTCGGCGTAGAGGTTGATACTCTGGTAGTTGGTTTGCTGCGCCAGTTCGGCCAGCGTGGGTGACCGGTGCTGATTGATGACCACGCGCGTGCCGGATGATACGACGGTAGTCGACTGGCCGCCACCGATCGATACGGGCAGATTCGGTACCAGAACGCTGTCCTGGAGCAGTTGTTGACGAAGCGCGTGGGCGGCAAAATAAGCCGGGTCGGGCAGGGCCCCTTTTACGCTGAACTCGTTGGCCGGCTCGCCCATGGGCACCTTGCCGGTAAGCCACTGCAGGTTCAGAAACGGAGCGCCCACAATATTGACCTGGTCGCCGGTTTTGGCCGCGTCGGTCGTGACGGTGTTCTGGAAAGTCAGGTAGGGCACGAGTGGGTCGGTGCGTAGGACGCTGGTAGGGGCGCCTACCGATTTGCCCGGCCGGAAAAAGATGCGATACAGGTTCTCGTTGATGTTTAGGGCGCTCAGCCCGGCCCCGTAGTAGTTGCCGAGGTCACCGAAGGGCCAGGTACCCGGCGTAGTCAGGTCCGAGTAGAGACTGGCATCGCCCACCACAACCCCCCGAATCTGGCGGATGCCGGCCGCCCGTACAGCTTCGGACCAGCTCTTCAGCAGCGCCGACAGATCGTAGTAAGCGGGAAAACGCCAGCTGCCCAGCGACGGGTCTCCGGTTCCGCGGATGTAAAGGTTACCCGTCAGTACGCTGTCTTTAATGGAGCCATCATACTCGAGGGCGGTAGTATAGGTATAGTTCGGACCCAGTACCGCCAGGGCCGTGGCCGTGGTAATGAGTTTGAGGGTAGAGGCTGAGGGCAGGCTCAGCCGGGCGTTGTAGCCGATTCGTTCTTCGCCGTCGCGCACCCGCCTGACCGAAAGCGCTACTGTACCGTACCGGACAGCGGGCCCCGCCTGAAACGACTCGATCTGGCGAAGGAGCCGCTGGGTCGCCAGCGAATCGGGCGGTGAGGCCGGCTGACCATCCGTACCGGCCCGAACCAGAAACCCGGGAAACCAGACGACAAGTAAAAACAACAGGGAGGGGTAGAATCGAACTAAACGGCGTCGCAATGGGTACATACTGTAGGTTTCCGTGCGGTTAGGGGAATCGCCCCTGATTTTGTAGCTTTGCAAACTTACGGATTTCGCGCCACCCAACTTGTGTCAAAATCACCTTTTCCGAAGCATTGAATCAACGACATTGATTAGCTAACGCTGTACGCATGAAAGTATCGTTTCTGGGGGCGGCCCGGCAGGTTACCGGCAGTATGTATCTGCTGGAGATAGACGACTACCGCATCCTGGTTGACTGTGGGTCTGATCTTGAACGGTCGAAAACCAACGGCCAGGCTGCCCCAATCACTCCGCAAACAGGTTTCTTCCCGTTTGAGGCTTCGAGTATTAACGTCGTGTTGCTGACCCACGCACACGTAGACCATTCCGGTAATCTGCCCAATCTGTTTCGCGAAGGTTATGAAGGACAGATCCTCTGTACCGAACCCACCTTTGCCCTGACCAACGTTTTGCTGAAAGATGCGGCTTCGCTCAATCAAAAGCGAATCAACGAGCTGAACGCCAGTAAAAAACAACGCGTCAAAGATCGGCAGGCGCAGATGCAGAAAGACCTCTTCCTGGACCGGCAGGTGCGGGAGGCCATGGAAAATGTAGTGCCCATTGCTTTCAACCGCAAATTCCGGCTGACCGATGGCATCGATGTGACGTTTATTCCGGCTGGCCACCTGCTGGGAGCGGCTCATATCGTCATCAACGTGGTCGAAAACGGCGAGCAGAAAAGCATCTGTTTTTCGGGCGATATTGGCCGCAAAAACTACCCGCTGCTGGTCGATCCGGCTCCGGTGCCGCCCGTCGATTACCTTATCTGCGAAAGCACCTACGGGAACCGGCTCCACGAGAACCACATGAGTCCCGAAGACGCGCTGGCCGACGTTATCCAGCGGACCTGCATCGATATTCCGGGCCGGCTGATCATTCCGTCGTTCAGCGTAGGCCGTACGCAGGCACTGCTGTACACCCTGAACCGGCTCTACACCGAACGTGACTTTCCGCCCATCAGGGTGTTCTCCGATAGCCCCATGGCGTTCGAGAGTTCCAAAATCTATCTCCAGCACGTCAAGATGCTGAGCGGGGAGGCCAAGGCGTTTTATAAGGAGAACGAGGCTCTGTTCGATTTCCAGAATTTTCAGTTTCTGGAGTCTTCCAAAGCCAGCAAAGCCGTGTCGAACTTTGGCGAGCCCTGCATCATCATCTCGTCGTCAGGCATGGTACAGGGTGGTCGGGTTGAATACCACGTGGCCGAAAACATCAGCAATCCGTACTCGACTATCCTGATCATAGGCTACTGCGCCGAAGGGACGCTTGGATGGCGGCTGCTGAACGGACAGCAAACCCTGAGCATCAAAGGGAAAGACCATCAGGTGCTGGCCAATATCGAAAAAGTCGACGTTTTCAGCGGCCATGGCGACCGCGACGATCTGCTGAATTTCGTCAGTATGCAGTCGCCCGAAACGCTCAAACGTATTTTTCTGGTTCATGGCGAGTTCGATAGCATGGAGGCTTTCCGTGATACCCTGGCCGAAACCGGCTACCCCCAGGTTGTTATCCCCAAAAAAGGAGAAACTTTTGATTTGTGAGCAATGGGCGATGATCGTATGCCGTTCATCGCCCATTGCTCATTGCCCATCACCTAGTAACGATGAGAACGTACCTCGACTTTGAAAAACCGATTGCCGACCTTGAATCCCGGCTGGAAGAAACCAAACGGTTAGCCCAGACCAGTAACGTCAATGTCAGCGAAGCGGTACACGTACTGGAGCAGAGCATTGATAAACTGCGCCAGGAAATTTTCCAGAACCTGACCCGCTGGCAGCGCGTACAGCTCTCACGCCACCCGGACCGACCCTATACGCTCGATTATATCTCACTCATGTGCGATCAGTTCATCGAACTGCACGGCGACCGAACGGTACGCGACGATCCGGCCATGGTGGGTGGTTTCTGTGAACTGGGCGGTCAGACCGTCATGGTTATCGGTCAGCAGAAAGGCCGTAATACCAAGCAGCGGCAACAGCGTAACTTCGGTATGGCTAACCCCGAAGGATACCGGAAAGCCCTGCGACTGATGAAACTGGCCGAGAAATTTAACAAGCCCATCATCACGCTCATCGACACGCCGGGCGCTTTCCCGGGCCTCGAAGCCGAAGAGCGCGGACAGGGCGAAGCCATTGCCCGGAACCTGAAAGAGATGTTCATGCTTACGGTACCGGTCATCTGTATAATCATTGGCGAAGGAGCCTCGGGGGGTGCCCTGGGTATTGCCATCGGTGATCGGGTGCTGATGCTCGAGAATACGTGGTATTCGGTCATTTCGCCCGAATCGTGTTCATCGATCCTGTGGCGTAGCTGGAATTTTAAAGAGCAGGCTGCCGAAGCCCTCAAACTAACCGCCCGCGACATGCAGGCTGCCCAGCTCGTCGACGGTATTGTGGACGAACCCCTGGGTGGTGCCCACAACGATCATTCTGAGATGGCCAGCCACCTCAAAACGGTGATCCTGGACACGCTGGCCGAACTGAACGCCCTGGACCCCCAGACGCGTATCGAACAGCGGATCGAGAAATTCTGCAGCATGGGCGTGGTGGTCGAATAGACCCGTATTTATTAGCTTAACAGGAATCCGCGGAGATTGTCTCCGCGGATTTTTTGTTGAGGTACGGTCAACATCAGGTAAGTGCTACGACACACCGAAAGGGCCGCGCGCGTTGCAGGCTGATGCGGAGACCGTCAATAGAAAGCGATAGATAAATAAGGGGGAGAAAATCACGATTTGCCTATTGACATATTCATTAGTGTCGTTAGCTTTGTTTTATAATATAAAATTAAATATGATTCAGGTTATCAATCGGGCCATTGATATTATCGAGTACATTGCCCAGGACCCCGATAGACCCAAGGCGCTGGGGGATATAGCCGATGCTGTTGGACTAAATCATGGTACCTGCGCCAACATTCTGAAGACGCTGGTCAGTCGTGATTTCATTGAACAGATCGGTGCCAAGAAAGGGTATATACTGGGGGCTAAGGCCTATGCGCTGACTGGGAACGATAATTACCGGAAAGACATCGTTGAGGCCGCCACCGACGAGATGGACCGGCTTACGACGCTCCTTAACGAGAATACCTTACTGGCCGCCCTGAAAGGAAATCAGCGCATCGTCCTGCTCCGTACTTTCTCCGAACACGATCTGCAGGTACGCACGCCCGATCAGAAAGATGCTTATAATACGGCCTCAGGCCGTCTGTTGCTGGCTTTTCATACCGACGCCGAACTGGTAAAGTATACCGCCCGGTACGGATTACCCACGGCAGACATCTGGACCGAAGCCGCCAGTCCAGGCCACTTTCAACAGGCCATCGATTTGATCAGGCGTGAAGAACTGGCTATCCAGACCACCACCGGACGACAGGTGGTAGGGCTGGCGGTGCCGGTTCGGAAAGCAGATCGGGTAGTGGCCAGTCTGAGCATATACATGCCCGAATATCGATACATGGTTACCGATAAAGCGCGGGTCGTTCAGGAACTGCGTAACACCGCCAACCGGATATCTGCCAGGTTAGTCTAAACGGCTAGCGGCCTTGATCGGCTCATAGATAATCATAAAATTACTCCATACGCCCGCTACTTGCAGCGGGCGTTTTTTATTTCTTGGCTATTTCCAAGAATATATAAAAAAAAATATGACTGAATCCTTTGAGAAAGAGGAAAGAGTAATTTTATTTGCCTATCAATATGGTATTAAATTTTATAATATAAAAATTACTAAACCCTATGCAATCAAAACTACAATGCCTGGTACTGATGGGGTTATTAGCCCTCGTCTCAGTAGCAGTCCAGAGCCAGTCCATTACCCTGACAGGTAAGGTCGTAACGGGCGACTCCCGTGTTGCGCTCCCTGGGGTGAACGTTTCCGTTGAAGGAACGACCACCGGCACCAGCACCGATGCCAATGGCGCGTACCGGCTGAACCTGCCTTCGGGGAACAGCACGGTGGTTTTCTCCTATATCGGCTACGTAACCCAGCGGGTGGAAGTTGGCGGCCGTACGCAGCTGGAGGTTTCCCTGGAAGAAGATAATAAGTCGCTCAACGAGGTGGTCGTCGTGGGTTACGGAACGGTGAGAAAGTCGGATCTGACGGGTTCCCTGGCCTCCGTGAAGGCAAAGGATATCAACGCATTTCCGGCCACCAACGTGCTGCAGGCGCTTTCGGGGCGCGCACCGGGGGTGCAGGTTATTCAGAATACCGGAGCTCCTGGCGCTGCGGTCAGCGTGCGCATTCGGGGTACCAACTCGGTGCAGGGCAGTAATGAGCCGCTGTACGTAATTGACGGGTTTCCGACCTCGGGCAGTAACCCCACCATTCTGAACAACAGCGATATCGAAAGTATTGAAATCCTGAAAGATGCCTCGGCCACGGCCATTTACGGATCGCGCGGAGCAAACGGCGTCGTACTGATTACCACCCGGCAGGGCAAAGCCGGGCAGATGCGGGTAGATTACGAAGGGAGTTACAGCGTGCAGAGCCTGCGTAAAAAGCTGGACCTGATGAATGCCAGGGAGTACGCTACCTTTTATAACGAGCAGGCCGCCAACGACAGGCTGGCTCCCTACTTTACCCAGGCCCAGATCGACTCGTTTGGCGAGGGGTTCGACTGGCAGAACCTGATTTTCCGGAAAGCGCCCATGCAAACGCACAACCTGACCGTCAGCGGGGGTAATGAGAAAACCCGTTTTTCGGTCGGTGGCAGCATCTTCAATCAGGATGGTATCCTGATCAACAGTGATTACAAACGCTACTCGCTCCGGGCCAACGTCACGTCTGATATCAGCAAGAAATTCAACCTGACCTATGGCGCTACCCTAACCAAAATCCAGACCAGCCGGCAGAACAACGGGGGCGGCAACCGGGGCGGTTCGCTGATTTCGGCGGCCATATCGGCTCCTCCCACGCTCACCCCCTATAACGACGACGGCACCTACCGGGTGCTGGCAACGGCCTATCCGTTCATCTCGAACGTACTGATCAACCCGCTCAACTACATCTACCAGCAAACCGATCGGATCGACGCTAACCGGGTACTGGCCAACGCAGCCCTGACGTTCAAGCCCGTCGATGGGTTATCGATCAAACTGTCGGGCGGGATCGAGAACAGCGACGACCGGTCTGATTTTTACACCTCTACCCAGTTTATTAACTCGCAGGGGAGCGCCAGTGTATCGAGCACGCGCGGCACCAGCCTGCTGAGCGAAAATACCATCAGTTATCTCAAAACGCTGGCACAGAAGCACAGCATCTCCGCCGTTGTGGGGCTGACCTATCAGGACTTCCTGAACACCTCGCTGGGTGGGTCGGGAAATGGCTTTCTGAGCAACGTTACCGAAACCTACAACCTGGGTTCGGCCAATACGCCCGGTATTCCGAGTTCGGGCTATTCGTTCGCCACCCTGCTGTCGTACCTGGGCCGGGTCAATTACAGCTACGACAATAAATACCTGCTGACGGCCAGTTTCCGGGCCGACGGTTCGTCTCGCTACAGCGAGGGGAACAAATGGGGGTATTTCCCATCGGGTGCGCTGGCCTGGCGGGTGTCGGAAGAGGATTTTCTGAAGAGCTCAGCCTTCATTAGCGACCTGAAGGTGAGAGCCAGCTGGGGTCGTACCGGTAGTCAGGCCATCAACCCCTATGCTACGCTGAACAACCTCCTGGCCGGTAAGACGGTATTTGATGATGCCCTCTACAACACCTTTGCGCCCGGTACCGTACTGCCCGGTAACCTGAAATGGGAAACTACCGAACAAACCGACTTCGGGATTGACGCCGGGTTCTTCAACAACCGCTACCGGCTCACCCTCGACTATTACATCAAGAATACCTTTGATCTGCTGAATACGGTACAGCTGCCGGTCGGCTTTGGCTTTACCAGCACCATCCAGAACGTGGGCGAAATCCAGAACAAAGGGCTGGAAGTGGCCCTCGACGCGCGGGTGATCGACAAAGCCTTCAAGTGGGACCTGAGCGGTAACATTGCCTTCAACCGAAATAAAGTTATCAAACTGTACGGCGGCAAAGACATTCTGGGTGGTAACGTGGGCGTAACGCTGATCAGCGATGCTGCTAACCTGCTGCGCGAGGGACAGCCGATGAGCGTCTTTTTCGGTTACCTCGAAAATGGCTACAACGAGCAGGGGCGGGTCGTTTATCAGGATCTGAACGGCGACAAGGTCATCAACCAGCTCGATAAAGCCATCATCGGTAATCCAAACCCGGACTTTATCTACGGGCTTAACTCCACGATGTCGTTCAAAGGCCTGGAGCTGACCATGTTCTGGCAGGGGTCTCAGGGGAACGATCTGCTCAACGTTAGCTCGATCAATAATACCCTCGACTACGGATTCGGGCTGAATATGCCGAGAGAGGTCTTTACCAATCACTGGACGCCCGACCGGCCCAACGCTAAGTACCCGGTCATTTCCCGCTCCAACACCTATAACTACTCGAACCGGCTGGTTGAAGATGGCTCGTTTCTGCGCCTGCGTAACATTCAGCTCGCCTATAACCTGCCCCTGCAACAGTGGGGCGTCAGCTGGATGCGAAACGCGCAGATCTACGCCAGCGGTCAGAACCTGCTCACCTTCACCAGGTACTCCTGGTGGGACCCCGAGACGAACTCGCAGGGTGGTGCCAACTCCATCGGTCAGGGTATCGATCACTACAGCTACCCGACCTCCAAAGCCGTTACGTTCGGCCTGCGCGTAGGATTTTAATGAGTTTGCCCCTTACTCTTCATGTTGTTAATCCGATGAAATCTCTCATTCACATAATCGCGCTATCACTCGCCATTGTTGTCTTCACAGCCTGCGAGGAGGTACTGCAGGAATCGCCGAAGGCGGTAGCGGTCGAAACGTTTTACAATACCGCCGGCGAGGTAGAAGCGGCCGTCAACGCGGCTTACGCCCAGCTTCGGGCGCCCAACAACATCAGTGGTCAGCTGGGCGCGCAGCTGGAAGCCTATACCGATTACAGCTACGGACGCGGTAGTTACCAGGTCCTGAGCGATTTTCAGGGGCTCAACAGCACCAATATTCCCCGTACCGATGCTGGCTGGACCTTATTCTACCTGACCATCCGCAATGCCAATCTGGTTATTCAGAACGCGCCCAAAGGATCGTCGATCAGTCAGGCCGACGTGGCCCGCTACGTAGCCGAAGCCAAATTTCTCCGCGCGTTTAGCTACTTCTGGCTCGTGCGTAACTGGGGTGGGGTGCCAATCCGTACCGAAGCCACGCTTAATGAGCCTAACATAAAACGGTCGACGCCCGAAGAGGTTTATACGCTGATTCTGGCCGATCTGAAAGAAGCCGAAACGGTATTGCCCGACAAAGGAGCACAGGTGGGCCGGGCTACCAAGTGGGCCGCCAAGGCCGCGCTGGCCGAGGTCTATTTCTACCGGAACCAGTATGCCGAAGCGCGGGATAAAGCCAACGAGATTATCCAGTCGAAGCTGTTTTCGCTGGTGCCCGTTACGGTAGCTAATGATTTCGACAAAGTATTTGGCCCTACCGTTGTATCGACGACCGAAGAAATCTGGTACCTGAAAATGACCAGGCAGGCCGGTCAGGGGCAGTACCTGGCTATGTTTGCCCACCATCCGGGTTCCCGTCTCCACGGGGCCGGTGGGTTTTTCGCCCATTATACCGATGCGCAGACCAACTCGGTCTTCAAGAACTGGGATAATGCCGATCTGCGCAAGGGCTACAACTGGTACAGCTGGAATATCGGTTTGGGCGCCAATTCGTTCCTCTGCAAAAAATTTGCCGATCCCCTGGCGCCGGGTAGTGATGCCGCCGGTAACGATTTCCCGATCTATCGCTATGCCGACATCCTGCTGCTCTATGCCGAAGCCGCCAGCCGGGCCGGTAACGGACCCACCGCTGCTGCTCTCGACGCGCTGAATCAGGTACACCGCCGGGCCTATGGTCAGCCACCCACCGTGGCTTCGGCCGTCGATTTCAAACTGGCCGATTATAACGCCACTTCGTTTGCCAATCTGGTCATTCAGGAGCGGGGGTACGAAACCCAGTACGAAGCCAAACGCTGGCTCGACCTCAAACGCCTGGGCACCGCCGAACTGAAAGCCCGTATCAAGGCCGCTACGGGTAAAGACGTGGCCGATAAGCATCTGTTCTGGCCCATTCCTGTAGGTGAGCTAAACTTTAATACGGCGCTGGACCCCGCCAAAGACCAGAACCCAGGCTATTGATTGACAATGTTTAGGTATGATCCCGTCAGGTAGCTGACCCTATCGGCTACCTGATTTGTACTCTTCTTTGATTGATTGAGTTATGTTGAGAGCAATCGTTCTGCGTATCGTTGTCATTCTGGTATCGGCCATCCAGCCACGTGCGAATGCCTTTACGCATTTTATTACCAGAGATGGTGACCGGCTAAAGGAGGGCAATCAGGTGTTCAGGTTCATATCGGTAAATACACCAACCATCAATGGGCACTATGACGGCTATAAACATACCAACCCGGCCAGTGGGTATGTCTATGATCCGGTAGAACTCTCTTACGAGATGGAAGCCCATTTCAAGGACATGGCCCAGATGGGGGTTACCGTCATCCGCACCTGGGGAATCACGGTTAACGATGGCTCTGGCGAATTTGAAGCCCTGGTTTCGGGACCACACACCTACAACGAAACGGCATTCCGGCGCATCGATAAAATGCTGGAATTGTGTAACAAGTATAACATCCGGGTCATTCTCTGCCTGGTTAAGGAAAACAAATACTGGGGCGGAACAGCTGCGTTCAGCAAGCTCTACGGCGGGGGCGACTACTACCAGGCAGCGGCTGTTAAAGCCGGCTTTAAGGAGTTGCTACAGACTGCTGTCAGTCGGAAAAATCGGTTTACGGGCGTACTGTATAAAAACGACAAGGCTATTCTGGCCTGGGAATTTGGTAACGAGGTGCCGAACAACCAGGGCGCCTGGATCGCCGAAATGGCCGCCTATCTGAAGAGTATTGACCCCAACCACTTGATTGCCGATCCACGTCGGGCCAATGGGGTACAGCAGATGAACGACATCGTGACAGATGTAATGGCCAATAATACCAACATCGACATTGTTAAAACCCGGCAATACCCCAACTATCGGAATACGGTCGCCGAACTCTGGAACGAATGCCAGGGTAAACGCCCGCTGATTATTGACGAGTTTCAGCGCTTCGATGGATTCAAAGACGTTCTGGAAGCGGTTTGTAACACGGGTACAAGCGGGGCGCTGCTCTGGAGTTTAATGAAACCGCAGTACAATGGCGGCATTGGTGGCCATGCGCTGTTTCATTCCTATTCCTGGGGTGGCAGCCGCTGGCCCGGGTTCGACAGTGGCGACTATTTCAAGGAACGGGAAAATCTGATGTTGGTCCGGGCGTATGGCTATAAAATCCGGGGGAAGCAGCTGCCCGCCCTGCCTGCTCCGACGGATGCTCCCTACCTGTATCCCAGTTTACGAAGCGATGCCGTCGCCCTAAAATGGCGCGTTTCGCCCGGCGCGAGATATTATATCATCGAAAGAGCCAGTACGGCAAAAGGTCCCTGGCAGGTGATCAGTACCGATCTGGATATCAGCTATCATCTTTATTTCTATCCGTTGTTTACCGATGCCAGCGCCATTCCCGGAAAGGCCTATTATTACCGGGTCAAGGGTAAAAACGAGGCTGGCATATCACCCGCATCGAATGTAATCGGGCCCGTAGTACCCACATCCCGCCTAGTGATGGATAACCTGAAAGACTTTTCACTGACCGCATCGCATTCCAACAATCTGCGGATCAGCCAGGAATCATGGCCCCGGCTCCGGCAAACAGAAGAAGATTTTTTTCAGGCGGAGCGGGTCGTCGGCAGTGAGTCGGGCGAACTGGTCTACCGGGCCGATACGCTGAGCTGGATTGAAGTGATCGCTTTTAGCGACAAGGTAGATGCCGTTAATCTGTTTTACTCGACCGATGGCTCATCCTGGACCGCACTTCCGGAGGGAGGGCTGCATAAAACCCACCGAGCCGCCTATCCCAGCCAGATTTCTGGCAACAAGGATAATTCGATTGATAAGTACACCTACACCGTGCCGGCATTGCCCCACGGTACGGTTGCAGTCAGGGTCGTAACCGGCAACGCGGGGGCCACCAATACCTACCCCTGGCTTGCGCGGGTGCATCTCGGATTCAAAGGATCACTAAAAACGGCCAGATAGGCCAGCCAAACAGCGTTAACCTCTTTCACAACGAACCTGTCAGCCAGCTGACAGGCTACTACCCTAAGTATGAAACAACTTGTCTTTGCCACCTGTCTGACGCTGTCGGCACTGCCCTTGTCGGCTCAGCTGTCTGACGACTACAAAAACCAGTGGGCCAGTCCCGCCGTGCAGCAGCGCATCGCTGACGGCATTCGCGAAAATCGTATGGGGGCCTTTACGGTGCGGTTTACGGATAAAGACGGAAATCCGGTTTCGCCGGGCGACGTCTCGTTGACCCAAACCCGCCACGATTTCTACTTTGGTGCCAATGGCTTTATGGTCAAGGGGTTTAAAAACCCGAAGGAGGATGCGCTGTACGAAGAACACTTTGCCCGGCTGTTCAACTTCGTCACCATTCCGTTCTACTGGCCCGAGCTGGAGCCCGAGCCTGGCAAGCTGCGTTTCGGCAAAGACAGCCCCTACAGCTACCGCCGACCGGCTCCCGACCTGGTGATGGAGTTTGCGCGGAAGCATGCTATTACCCCCAAAGGTCATACCCTCGTTTGGGATAACCCGCGCTGGTCCATACCGACCTGGCTCCCGAAGGATGAGAAGATCATGGAGCAGAAAATCAGCAAACGCATCGAGCAGATTGCCCAACGCTATGGTCACGAGATTCAGATTTGGGATGTTGTCAACGAAGTGACTGACCGGCATGCCGACGTACTGATGCCCAAAGATTTCGCGTTCAAGGCTTTTAAGGACAGCGAACGGGTATTTCCGAACAGCAATGTCTTTACCCTCAACTTCACGACCGCGATCTGGAAACGGAGCAACAAACGCGAATACAGCGCCGACTATCTGCTCACCGAAAGTCTGCTGCGCCGTAACGCCAAGATCAACGCCATCGGCCTGCAGTTTCACAACTTCAGCGAGCCGGAATACGAACAGATTGTGAAGGGCAAAGAGATGACACCTACTACGTTATTCAACACGCTCGACCTGTATTCCGACTTTAACCTGCCGCTGCACATCACCGAGATTACGGTTTCGGCACTGTCTGATAAAGGCCCTGATTACCAGGCGGTCATGACGGAGAACTATTATAAGCTGTGGTTCAGTCATCCAAAGGTAGAAGCCATTATCTGGTGGAATCTGGTCGATGGTACGGCGGCCCCGGCCGGAATCCGGGCCGATGGCAGCGTGATTCCCGGCGAAGACAAATGGAAAGGCGGGCTGCTGAACCGAGACTTTACCAAAAAGCCGGTTTACGACGTGCTCGACCGGCTGATCAATAAAGAGTGGCGCACGAACCTGACCGTAAAACCAACCGCAAACGCGGCCAGCTACCGGGGTTTCTATGGTACATACAAGCTGGTAACCCAGCTAAAGGGCAAGACGTACGAGAAAGAAATTCAATGCCCGAAAAGCGGCACGCGCGATATCGTGGTGGTGCTGGATTAACCCAACAACCTGACAGATACCCTTTAACGGAACGGCCGGAATCAGTTGTCCGGTTCTTTATACTGCTATGAAAATCATTGACTTACGTACCCGTTGTGTCGCTATTCCGCTCAACGCTCAGCTCCGCCACAATACCGGCGTTCATCCGGGTTATTTTCTGCGTACCATTCTGGAAATCATCACCGACGAAGGGGTGGTGGGACTGGGCGAAGTGGGCGGGGGCGATCAGCGGGGCGCTCTACAGAAGCTGAAGCCGCGGATTGTGGGTGAAGACCCGTTTCACCTCGAAAAAATTAAGCTGAAAGTACTGCGCAGCATTTATTACATGTCCAATGCCCGCCTGTATGCCGCCATCGAAATGGCCTGTCTCGATATTCAGGGAAAGGTACTGAACCGGCCACTGAGTGATCTGCTGGGCGGTCGCGTACGGGACGAAGTACCCTTTATTGCCTACCTGTTCTGGCGCTACGACCGCCCCGGCGATGGACGGCACGACGAAACCGCCGAAGACCTGGCCGATTTCTGCGTCGAACTGCACGAAACGCTGGGCGTTAACACCATGAAACTCAAAGCGGGGGTTATGGCGCCCAAAGAAGAGGTGCGGGTGCTCGAACTCTGCCGTCAGCAGCTGGGCGACGACTTCGGCCTGCGGATCGATCCGAACGGACTGTGGTCGGTGCAGACTGCTGTACAGATGGGCCACCGGCTCGAAGACCTCAACATCGAGTATTTTGAAGACCCGTCCTGGGGGCTCGAAGGCAACGCGGCCGTTCGGAAGCAGATCCGAATTCCGATTGCGACCAATATGTACCCCGCCCGTTTCGACGATCTCGCTCCGGCAATCCGGATGGGGGCGGTCGACATTGTCCTGACCGATATTCATTACTGGGAAGGCCCGCGTGGGGTGAAAGATCTGGTGGCCGTCTGTAACACCTTCAACCTGGGCGTGGCCATGCACTCCGGCGCCGAATTTGGTATCGAGCTGGCGGCCATGATCCATACAGCCTCGACGATTCCGACCATGAATTTTGCGGGCGATGCGCACTACCACTACCTGACCGACGACATCATTGAGGGGGGGCTGATGCGCTACGAAAACGGCTGTATCAAGGTGCCAACCGGGCCGGGGCTGGGCGTATCGCTCGACGAGGACAAGATGACGTTTTACGGAAAATACTACGAAGAAAAAGGCGATTACTACGCCCGTTTTCATCAGGACCCGTATCGGCCTGATTGGTTTCCGACGGTGGGCGGGATGTAAATAACAGGGCTGTTATGGAATATTCTCTGACTCGAAACGTACTGCTGCTGGCACTGCTCATTTGTCTGAAAGGGGTGGCCCAGCCGGTTGCGTTTGTACGGGTAAGCAAAACCAATCCGAGGTATCTGGAGCTGGCGGGCAAACCCTTTATTCCGGTGGGCCCCAACATCTGCTTTGCCCGCCTGGTGACCAATGGCGACAGCCTGCTGGCCTACTACGACCACTATTTTGGTCGGCTGGCTGCCAGTGGCGGAAATTTTACGCGCATCTGGTTAAGTGCGCCCATGCTGGAAGTCGAAAAGCAGCAGCCGGGTTTGGTCGACAAACAAACCGAAACGCTGATCGACGGCCTGGTCGGGCTGGCCCAAAAGCACGGCATACGCATCAAATTCTGCCTGGAACATTTTCGCAAAATCACCGGCTCACCGGCGCCCTTTCCGTCTTCCGTGCCATTCGATAAGCCCGTTTATGCCGGGTCGATTTCGTCGATGGATGAATTTTTTCGCTTGGAAAAAGGAAAGCAACTGTATCTGAACCGGGTCGCTTTTTTCGCCGGAAAATACCGCAATAACCCAACGGTTTTTGGCTGGGAATTATGGAATGAGCTGAACTCGGTACGGGTCGACGATGAGTCCTTGCTGCTGGCGTGGACAACCGACATGCTCGACAGGGTGAAGGCGCTGGTGCCGAATCAGCTGGTAATGCAAACGCTCGGCAGTTACGACTCGCCCAAACAGCATGAGCTGTACCGGACGTACTCGGCGCTGCCGAACAATGAGCTGGCGCAGGCCCATCGCTACCTCGACAAAGGGGCGTCCTTACCCGTTTGTCAGGCACCGATGGATGTTTTGGCCAGCGACGCGGTCACCAGTCTACTAGCCCTGGCACCGGCAAAACCTGTCCTGCTGTCGGAAGTGGGTGCCGTGGAACCGCATCATACCGGTCCCTTTGTACGGTACCCGGCCGATACGCAGGGTACCGTACTGCACGACCTTCTGTTCGCACCCTTCTTTGCAGGAGCGGCCGGGCCGGGGCAGAGCTGGCACTGGGATTATTACATCGAAAAAAATAACCTGTGGTGGCATTTCAGCCGATTTAACGAAGCCGTCAGCGGGTTCGACCCAGTAGCGCAGCAGGCCGTTCCCTTCCGGCTATCGGCCGACAATGGCCTGACGATTTACGGCTTGCGGGGCCGGACAACCACCCTGCTTTGGGTGAGGGACACGGCCTCGAACTGGAAAAGCGAGCTGGAAGCTAACCGGCCGGCAGCCGTGCTGTCCCGAAAAACCATCCAACCGGGGCTTCCTGCCTCCCGAACGCTTTCCTTTTATAATCCCTGGAAAGGCGAGTGGACGAAGGGTGCCCCTGGCAAAGCGCTGTCGCTGCCTGATTTCTCCCGGTCAATCATCGTAAAACTGGACTACTGATGGAGTCAACACCCAAAAAAGCCCTGGTAACGGGTGCCTCCCGGGGCATAGGTAAGGCCATTGCGCTCCGTCTGGCCGACGAAGGCCATGAGGTGGTGGTGCATTTCCACGAGAACCAGGCCGAAGCCGCCGGAGTCGCCGAAGCCATTCGCGAAAAAGGGGGTACAGCGCATGTGTTACAGGCCGATCTGTCGGATGTAAAGCAGGCTATTCGACTGGGCGAAGCGGCCTGGGACATTACCGGTGGGCTGGATATACTGGTGAACAATGCCGGGGTATCCTACAAACGCCATTTTCTGGATGTTACAGAAGCCGACTTTGAGCTGTTCAACACCGTCAATTTCCAAAGCACCACGTTCCTGACCCAGTCGGTGGCCCGCAACATGGTCAGCCATCGGGTAGCGGGCAGCATCTGGACAGTTACGTCGGTCAATGGAATACGGCCGGGGCTGGGACTGAGCGTGTACGGGGCAACCAAAGGGGCGCTGGAAACCCTCATGAAAGGCGTGGCCATGGAGCTGGGGCCGCACCACATTCGGGTCAATACGGTGGCCGTCGGGGCCGTGCAGACCGATATTAACCGGGATGTTTGGGAAAACCCCGATCTGCTTCAGACGGTGAACAACGGCATTCCCGCCGGTCGGTTTGGCCTGCCCGACGAGATCGCCGGTGTGCTGGTCGATTTAATCAATTCCGGTAGCTACATGACCGGTACTACCATCACCATCGATGGTGGGCTCCTGCTGATGCGGGGGTATGGACAGGTAAAACCCTACGAAACCAACTAACCGAAAGCGCAGCATGAAGATATATAGCACCCTCTTTTTAGGCCTCTGGCTGCTAACGAGCGAAGTGTTGGCCCAGTCTGACATGACCGCCAGAAAACTCTGGCAACCGTACCGCGTGACCCCCCGAACGGGCGCGCAGCACATCGATTTGTCGGGCAGTGGTTGGGAACTGTCCT
Organism: Spirosoma lacussanchae; assembly: GCF_005870035.1. GTDB lineage: Bacteria > Bacteroidota > Bacteroidia > Cytophagales > Spirosomataceae > Spirosoma > Spirosoma lacussanchae. Next base: position 1,922,463 of record NZ_SWJG01000001.1, read on the forward strand.
ATGCCGACAAGCCGGTAACGGACCTGAAACAAAGCCGACAGGGAGCTTTTCAGACGACCATACCCAACTCGGTTCACTGGTCGCTGTTCAAGGCCGGAAAGTTGCCGCATCCATATTATAACCGGAATTCAACCCAGTACCGCTGGGTCGAAGAAAAGGCCTGGTACTACAAAAAGACGGTCGACGTGCCGGCGGCTGCCCGGGATAACTTTGTTTTTCTCTGTTTCGACGGCGTCGACTACTTCTCGAAAGTCTGGGTCAACGACAGCCTGGTGGGGGTTCATGAAGGCATGTTTGGCGGGCCTACCGTTGAGGTGAGCCGTTTTTTGAAGCCGGGCTCTAACAACGACATCACGGTAGAGGTGCGGGCGGGTAATTGGGGAAACCGGGCAACCGATTACGAGAACCTGCCCCGCACGGCCTCGGGCGAATTTGACTACTCGAAACGAACCGGCTTTAATCCCCGGGCCAGTGGTAAAATCATTAAGCCGTGGGTGATTTCGGGTGGATCGGGGGGCGAACCGTTTTTCTCGGTGGGGATGTGGCAGGGCGTCCGGCTCGAAATTGTACCGCCCTTTCATCTGGAGCGGCCGTATATGACCACCCGAAGCCTGACGGCCAGCGCGGCTCAGCTGCACCTCTCCGCCGAAGTATTTGCGAAGGCCCATTCGCTCCAGAAACAGCTTCATCCCTGGAACAACACCCAGCTGAACCATCCCAACGAAAAAGGAACGGTTTTTAAGCCGGTGGCCGAAAAGCTGAGTGTGCTGGTCGAACTCAGACCAAAAGTAATGGCGTCAGCGACCGGGTCAGGCGGTCAGTCGACAAAGACAAAGCCGGGCGAAGCGTTCAGCCGAGAGTACCCGGTTACCGCCTACGAAGGCCGCATCTGGCTCGAAGAGGACATCACCCTGCCGAACCCGAAGCGCTGGAATCCGAACGGTATGGGCGACCCGAACCTGTACGACGTCAGCCTGACGCTGAAGCAGAACGGGAGCCCGGTAGACCGAATGCAGTTTGACTATGGCATCCGAACCATTGAGCGCGTACCCACCGCCGGGCCGCGCACCGCCGACCGGTGGGAAAACTGGCAATTTATCGTGAACGGGCAGAAGCTCTTCGTAAAGGGAATGAACTTTACCCCGCAGGATATTCTGCTCGATCTGCCCCGCGAACGCTACCGCTGGACCCTCGAAGCGGCCAAAAAAATGGGCGTACAACTGATCCGCATCTGGGGCGGGGGGCTGCTCGAAACCGATCACTTCTACGACATCTGTAACGAGCTGGGGCTGATGGTCTGGCAGGACTTCCCGATCGGTAACCAGGATACGCCCGATTATCCGCAGGATGTCTGGGAAGCACAGGTGGTGCAGAACATTTTCCGGCTACGGAACCATCCCTCGCTCGTGATCTGGAATGGCGGTAACGAGTTTAACCCCTATTCGTACGGCAATGCCGCTTCGATGGGCATCATCGAACGAAACCTGGATATCTTCGATAAGTCGAGGCTGTTTGTCCGCACCACTCCCGACGATGGTTCCATGCACGCCTATCCCGACATGGACCCCACCTGGTATAACCGCAGCTACCAGTTTGAGCCCTGGGTGTCGGAAACGGGTATGCACAGTATTCCCGAAGCGGGCGTATTTCTGGAAACTGTCGACAACAAGGAGTTTACGGGGCTGGGCAAGATGTGGGATAAAGCGTTTGGGCCTTCGCACCCCGATTTTATTCATCATTTTACCGAGTATGGCCCCGGTCGGGTGCCGCGCATGCTGAGCCGGGCATCGCACATTGCCGACATGGCCGACCCAACGCTCGAGTCTATCTCCGAAGCGTCGCAGATTGGGGCGGGTGAATTTTATCAGGTCTTTTCGGAAAAGATGCAGGGCAACTACCCCGTTACGGCTGGCCTGATGCCCTGGGTCTTTAAACGCCACTGGCCCGTCATTGCCATTCAACTGATGGACTGGTTCGGACAGGCAGCCGCTCCGTACTATTTCCTGAAACGTACCTATGAGCCGACGCACGTAGCCATCGACCTGCCCCGGCTGATCTGGGCGTCCGGCGAAACCATCGGGCTGACCACCAAAGTCACCCACGCCCAGCCCCAGGCGCTGGCTGGTCACACGGTACGCATAACGGTGCTGGACGATGGGTTCAACCCACTCTGGAAAGCCAGTAAACCGCTGGCCATTGCGGCCGGCCCCTCCGTCAGTTCGGCAACCATCGGGGCGTTTACGATTCCGGCTGGGTATAAAGACCGCTTTCTGTTTGTCGTAGCCGAACTAACCGACGCGTCGGGCAAGCTGGTGTCGCGCTCCCTCTATTACCCGCGTTCGCTGACGATGATGGACGACAAAGCCACTCATGATAGGTACGTAGCGGAACCCGTGGCCTGGCCGGCGATCGAGAAAGGGCCTTTCCTGAAAACAACCGTTCAGAAAACAACCACCACGCTCGAAAGCAAACTGCTGTCGGTGAAGCCGCTCGACGATAGCCGCTCGCAACTAACGGTGCAGGTACGGAACGCAGGTACGACACCCGCCTTTATGACCCGACTCGATGTTGCCGGGGCCAGACGCGCCCTCGTTGCCGATGATAACTATTTCTGGCTGGCCCCCGGCGAAGTCCGGACCCTGGCTGCTACGGTGCTCTGGCGGGGCGATACCCAGCAGCCCGACGCTCCCCGCGAGATGTCAGCCGGAACGGTATTGGTCACCGTGAGTGCCTGGAACGCGCCGGTGGTGAGCCTGCCGCTGGATACCAAAGCGCTGCTGGTTCAGAAAACAAGTAAGTAAACCCGATCCAACATGAACCCATCCGAACCACCGGGCCTCGTGCCGATCCCAGAGGCCGCCCGCCCGAAACCGCCCCAGATGCCCGTTCGCTGGACCCTGCTGATCCTGCTGTGGCTGGCCTTTTTCCTGAACCAGGCCGACCGGCAGATATTCAGCGTGGTGCTGCCGCTCATCCGCACCGAGCTGGGCCTGACCGACGCGGAACTGGGCCTGATTGCGTCGGCACTGGTCTGGACCTACGGACTGCTGGTGCCGGTAGCGGGCTTCATCGGCGATCGGTTCTCGCGCCGGAATATCATCGGGTTCTGCCTGCTGTTCTGGTCGGGGGCCACCCTGTTCACGGGCCTTTGTTCGTCGGTGGTGCAGTTTGTTTTGCTGCGGGGCGTCGGAACGGGTGGGGGCGAAGCCTTCTACGCGCCATCGGCCAACGCGATGCTGGGCGAAAACTACCGCCACAACCGGTCCTTTGTGCTGTCCATTCACCAGTCGGCCGTCTATTTCGGCATCATTCTGAGCGGATTGATTGCGGGCTACATCGGTGAACGATATGGCTGGCGCCATGCCTTCTACCTGTTTGGTGGACTGGGCATCGTGCTGGCGGCTGTCTTCTTCCGGCTCATTCCCGAAGACGTACCGGCCGCCGGGCCCGCCAGCCGACAGGAATCCACGACTCAGATCGTGGCCACGGCCCGGGCCATTATCCGCAAACCTACGGTGATACTGCTTACCCTGGGGTTTGGCTGCATGGTGTTTGTAAACGTGGGGTATCTGACCTGGATGCCCTCGTTTCTGGTCGATAAGTTTGGGCTGAGTCTTACGCAGGCGGGTTTCTCCGCGCTTTTCTACCACCATGCCGGTGCTTTTCTGGGCGTACTGTCGGGCGGGAAGCTGGCCGATCATTTTGCCCGCGTCAACCCCCGCAACCGACTGGTGATCCAGGCACTCGGGCTGTTGCTGGGCGCGCCCTTCATCTACTGGATCAGCATGAGCCAGAGCCAGGTCATGACCTACGCAGCTCTGTTTGGTTTCGGCATATTCCGGGGCTGGTACGACTCCAACATCGTGGCTTCCCTCTATGAGGTGGTTGCGCCCACCATTCGCTCATCGGCCTACGGACTGATGCTGGCCTGTGCCTTTCTGATCGGCGCATCGGCTCCTTATCTGCTGGGTGTGCTGAAACCAACGCTCGGGCTAACCATTGGGCTGGCCAGCCTCTCGGGGGTGTATGTGGTCGGGGGACTACTGATCGGGGCGGGGGCTGTCTGGTTTTTTGAGGCCGATAAAGAACATAGCCTATAAAAGGCAAGCGTCAACGCATAGGCCTGGTCTGCCCTGCGTTGCCTGAAACTGACTGAACGTATTGAAATTGTAACCTATAAATCAACTGATTACATGGAAATCATTGCTAACGATTATCCTGTCCGCAAGCACTTCGTAGACTACGATACCGCCGAAGTGGCTTACCGCTACAAAAAACTGTATGCCGCGTTGATCTCGGATGCCCTCGAAGGGCTGGGCTACCACAACCAGTGTATGTCGAGCGGTATCTACCCGCTGGTTCATACCATGAAAGTGGCCGGGCCAGCGTTTACCGCCCATGGTATCGCGACGCCCAGCCGCGACCATAAAGTGCATGATATTCGGCTGGGTATGTTCAAGAGCATGACCGATGGGGTTGTCCAGATCCGCGATACGCAGGGCGACACCTCCTGCGGGCAGTTTGGCGAAATATCCGCCACCGCGGCTGCGGCTGCGGGTTGTGTGGGAGCTGTCATTGACGGGTCCACGCGCGACTCCAACTACCTGATCGATATGGGTTTCCCGACGTTCTGCCGGTTTCGGAATCCGGTCGAGGCTTTTGGCCGGTTCATGGTGGTCGATTACCAAATTCCTATCTACGTCAAAGGCATGAGCGGCCAGCTGCAGGTGAATCCCGGCGACTATATCTTCGGCGATAACGACGGGGTGGTGGTGGTACCACAGGAGCTGACCATCAAAGTGCTGGAAATTGCCGAACAGGCCTTTGCCGATGAGGCTCAGAGTCGTCAGGCGATGGCTACCGGCCGCGACCCGTTCGAGGTCTACCAGGAGTTTGGCCGTTTCTGAGCCGACTGGTTACCCGGCTGACCGCCCGTTCGTCTGTCCGTTCCGGTTTCCGGGTAGCCAGGCGAACGGGCGGGTTGATGGACGAGTAAAAAAAGCGGCTACCCGCGCTTCGTTCAGGAAGGGGCTGGCTGTACGGACCGGCCCGGATTGTCGACCGCTCTAGTTCTCCCGAATCGGATAGTATGGCTTACCTGTCTGGAATGCAACGTGTGCTGCTGGGGCTTATGACGGCTATGGGCTCGGCGGTCAATAGCCCCGAACCGAATACCGACTGGCCCGAATACAACGGCGACGGGCAGCGGAGCCATTACTCGCCCCTGGCTCAGATAACCCCCGTTAATGTGCAGCGGCTGGAAGTGGCCTGGCGCTATGCGTCGGGTGGAGCTGATACCGTTGGTAACCGAACCCAGATGCAGTGCAACCCGATCGTTGTAGGCGGTATCCTCTACGGCGTATCGGCCAATACCCAGGCCTTTGCTGTAAACGCAGCTACCGGTAAGGAAATCTGGAAGACAAACCTGCCCGATACCGACGGTACCACCAGCCGGGGCGTGACCTACTGGACCGATGGCCCCGACGAGCGGATCTTCTTCGGGGCTGGTAACAACCTCTACGCGCTACGGGCTCGCACCGGTGCCCTGATCGAGTCCTTCGGACAGGGCGGCTATATCGATCTCAAGCAAGGCATCGACCGACCCGGTGGCGACAACTACGTTCGGGCCAATACGCCCAACACCATCTACAAAAATCTGCTTATCGTGGGGGCCCGGCTGGCCGAAGGCGAAACTGCGCTGCTGGGCGACGTGCGCGCCTACGACGTACGCACCGGCCGAACGGTCTGGACGTTTCGGACCATTCCGCAGCCGGGCGATTATGGGTACTCGACCTGGTCGCCCGCCAACCCCCGCCAACGGCTGGGTGGGGCCAATGCCTGGGCCGGTATGGCTATTGACCGGCAGCGGGGCATTGTCTACGTCCCCACCGGATCGGCCGCCTATGATTTTTACGGAGGAAACCGAAAAGGGGATAACCTGTTTGCCAACTGCCTGCTGGCGCTCGATGCCGCCACCGGGAAGCGCCTGTGGCATTTTCAGTTCGTTCACCACGATATCTGGGACCGCGACCCGCCCGCGCCCCCCAACCTGCTGACGGTCGTGCAGAAAGGGCCAGACGGCAGACCCCGACGCATCGACGCCGTGGCTCAGATAACTAAACAGGGACACGTGTTTGTCTTTGATCGGGTAACGGGCAAACCTTTGTTTCCGGTTGTTGAACAACCGTTTCCCGGCGATGCCGTGGCGGGTGAGCAGACCAGCCGTACCCAGCCGATTCCTCTGAAACCAGCCCCGTTTACGCAGCAGACCTTTACCGAAAAAGACATTAATCCCTGGGCTTCGGACCGACCCGCCCTGGTGGCTATGCTGCGAAAAGCCCGAACCGGCAGCCCGTATATACCCCTAACGGCGGAGACAACCATTTTCTTTCCCGGCACCGACGGGGGCGCACAGTGGGGCGGAGCCGCTACCGATCCGGAAGGTACTATCTATATTCCGGCCAAGCAGAACCCTTGCTATTCGACGCTTATCCTGAAAGACCAGCCTGCCGAGAAGACCCTGGTGTCGACGGCGCAGCTGTACAGGGCAAACTGTTCATCCTGCCACGGAACCGACCGGCGCGGTAATCACGACGGTTCGTATCCGTCGCTGCTCGGGATCGACCGGCGGCTCTCGGCGGAGGCTATTCATCAGGTAGTACTCAGGGGACGGGGTATGATGCCCGGCTTCTCACACTTACCCGAAGCAGAGCGGAAAGCCATTGTCGACTATCTGCTGAACAAAACCACCCTGGCTCAGGCGAGTCGGGCTCGGACCAGTGATATACCTTACCAGCATACGGGCTATAACCGCTGGTACGACAGCCAGGGCTACCCGGTCAGTGCGCCACCCTGGGGTACGCTGACCGCCATCGACCTCAATACGGGCGAACACCGGTGGCAGGTGCCGCTGGGGGAGTACCCCGAACTGACCGCCAGAGGCATTCCGCCCACCGGCACCGATAATTACGGAGGGCCACTGGTAACGGGCAGCGGGCTGCTGTTCATCGCGGCCAGTAAAGACAGTCAGCTCAGGGCAATCGACAAGAAAACCGGCAGAATCCTCTGGCAAACAAGCCTGCCGGCTGCCGGATTCGCGACGCCGGCTACTTATTCAGTTGGTGGCCGGCAGTTTGTTGTGATTGCCTGTGGCGGGGGCAAGCTGAAATCAAAATCGGGCGATCAGTATGTGGCCTACGCGCTGGCCCCCTAACGGGCAGCAATCGGGGAAAGAACGGATACGGGTTGTGTGCTGTTCTACCCGTATCTTTGGCTTTCTGAACCTACCGCTTACCGGCCAGTTATGCAGTCTACACTCAACCCCGCAACGCTCAAAAACCTTATTTTCGACCTCGGCGACGTTATCATCCCCATCGACCTGACGGCCCCGATCCGCAATTTTGCCATGCTGGCCAACATGCCCGAAGACGATGTTCGGGACCTGTGGCAACAGCACGATTTCCTGAACCACTACGAAACCGGCCTCATCGACGACGACGCTTTCCGCAACCATGTCCGGCAACTGATCAGCCAGTATAGCGATGCGCCCAAAGGCTGGGCCGACGAAGTCATTGATACGGCCTGGAATACGGTACTACTCGATCTGCCCGTGGAGCGCATCGAGCGCATCAAGCAGCTGAGGACCAGCTACCGACTGTTCTTGCTGAGCAACACCAGTCCCATCCATATCCGGCAGGTCAACCAGGTGCTGACCGGCATGGGGCAGCCAGCGCTGGAAGAGCTCTTCGAGACGGTGTTCTATTCGTATGACCTCCGGATGGCCAAACCAGCGCCCGGGATCTATCAGCACGTGCTGACCCAGGCTGGCATCCGGGCCGAAGAAACCGCTTTCTTCGACGATAACGCCCTGAACATCCGCGCAGCCGCCGAGTTAGGTATTCAGGCGGTTCAGGTGCAGCCACCCCTGACGATGCTGGACTACGTAAAGGATTTATCGTGATGCGGTCATACCGCCTTTCTGCTCACTGAACGGGTTTGTACCCGCGTTTTCGACATGAACCAGCGCACTCGTGCCTACCTCCTGCACGGAGGTCTTTTTTTGCTTACCCTGATTACCACCACACTCTCAGGAGCGGAATGGATGTTTGGCCGGCTCTTCATCGCCATCGAGGGCATGAAACCCCTGGGTTGGGCCGAGTTTGTGGCCGGATTGCAGTTTTCGGTGCCCTTTCTGGCTATTCTGACCGTACACGAGTTTGGCCATTACTTTACCGCCAAAGCTAACCGGGTGCGGGTAACTCTGCCGTATTACATACCACTCTGGTTCCTGGTCGGGCAAAGCATCGGTACGCTGGGCGCTTTTATCCGAATCAAAGACTACATTGGCAGCCGACGAAAATACTTCGATATCGGTATTGCCGGACCGCTGGCCGGATTTGTGCTGGCGCTGGTTGTGCTTTGGTACGGATTTACTCACCTGCCACCCCCGGAATATGTCTTCAGCATCCACCCGGAGTACCAGAAATACGGCCTCGATTACGGAAAGTACGTGTATGCTAACCTGCCCCCGGGCGGAGCCGTAGGACTGGGCGATAACCTGCTGTTCTGGTTTTTTAAAACGTACGTGGCCGACCCTGCGCGGGTGCCGCACCCCTACGAAATGGTACACTATCCGTTTCTGCTGGCGGGGTATCTGGCTCTGTTCTTCACCGCGCTCAACCTGATTCCCATTGGTCAGCTGGATGGCGGACATATCCTGTACGGACTTATTGGCCGGACGTGGTTTAACCGGGTAGCGCCGGTGCTCTTCACGGGCTTTGTCTTCTACGCCGGACTCGGGGTTTTCAAACCCGCCGATTTTGCGGTGCCTACCGACGACGCTTTTTTCTCGCAGCTGGGATATTTCGGGCTGTATGTGCTGTTCCTGTACCTGTGTTTCTCCAGAATAGACGAGCAGGATGGCCCCCGGGCGGGCTTTCGCATGACTCCGCTGCTCGTAACGCTCAGCGTAGTTATGGCGCAGCTGGTCATCTCTTCGTTCCGGCCCGATTGGGAAGGGTATTCGGGATTTCTGGCCTTTGCCTTTGTGCTAGGTCGCTTTCTTGGTATTTACCATCCCGAAACCCAGCTCGACGAACCACTCGATGGGAAGCGCCAATTGCTGGGCTGGCTGGCGCTGCTGGTGCTGGCTCTTTGCGTGAGTCCACGCCCGTTTCTGATTCCATAGGAATATTCAGGCTTACTCGTATGTTTGTAGGATAACTGGTTGACCTATTGATCATAGGCTTTTAGTATGGCCTTACCTGCCGCCTACACGACGCTACGCCTGTTCCTCGACGGCATGCTATGCATGATGGCGCTGTATGCCCTGCTGAGCTATTTTCAGCAGCAAAAGTCAATCTATTGGCAGTATGCGCTCTACATCCTGTGTATGGTCGCTACCTTCTGGATCGATGACATTGGTTACGGTAAAGTCGATTACCTGCCCGGAGCCGATTACCGGGCTGCCCTACTCGAAACCATTGCCTTTGTCCTCTACATCCGGTTTTCAGTGCTGCTGATGAACATTGCCGCGCAGGACCCGGTCAGCTACCGAATACTCTGGGTCATTACCACGATACTGATTGCCGGGGCCCTGCTCGATACGGTCCTGTGGCTGGCCGGGGCCTCCGACAGCCTGCGGAGCACTTTGTATACGATCAACCGGTTCGGCGTGGCGGCTGGTGCGCTGCTGGTGATGCCCCGGATTCTGCGGCTGCGGCAGGCCGTTGTTACCTACTTTATTGTCGGATCGCTGCTGTTTACATCGGGCTGTTTGCTGGCCCTCTGTATCAATTTCATACCAGCGCTGTTTACCCGCCAGATCGACCACCCGTTTACGTATCCAATAACCTTCATGCAACTCGGCGTGGTGGGCGAAGTACTGTGCTTCACGCTGGGTATGTCACTGCGGAACCGCGAGAATGAACAGGAAAAAATAAAATACCAGGCGCAGCTGATCGAACAGCTTCTCGAAAACGAACGAAAACAGCAAAAACTTCAGCGCATCCGCGACGATATTGCCCGCGACCTGCACGACGACGTAGGCTCAGACCTAAGTAGTATCAACCTGCTCAGCCAGGCAGCCGCCCGCCAGCTCGACCGCCAACCCGACGAAGCGCGCTCCCTGATCCTGACCATCGGGCAGACATCCCGGCGGGTGGTAGCCACCATGCGCGAAATTGTGTGGAGCCTGAACTCGGCGCAAACTTCGCTGGAGAGCTTCTCGTTCCGCCTGCGCGAAACGGCCAGCCTGCTCTTCGATCATCAGCCCACGGAGCTTCACCTGGATTTGCCGCTCGACAGCGACCCTACCTGGGTTCTGCCGGCCGAAGGACGGCGGGATCTGTTTCTGATGGTGAAAGAGATGCTGCACAACGCCGTCCGACACGCGCAGGCGTCGCATGTCTACGTGCAGGTAAGGCAGCAGGCGGGCGTACTCCAGGTCCGTGTGCGCGATGATGGCCGGGGATTCAGGGTAGCGGATCGGACAACCGGCAATGGACTAAGAAGCCTGAACCAGCGGGCCGCATCGCTGAGCGGGCAGCTCCATATTGAGTCAGCGCCCGGAGCTGGTACCCTCATTACGTTTCAGTGTCCGCTGACCGAAGACGTCGTTATAGCCTGAGCCAGATCGTGGTGCAGGCCGGCGCTGGCAGGGATGAATTATCGAATGATCGTAGACTTTATTGCCTGTTTTTATCTACTTTACGTCCCATAAACCTCTCTACCTCTACTTCTTATGGAGCCTTTACGCCGGCAGTTATCGGACGCTGATTTGATGGCGGGTATCCGGTCGGGTGGTACACAGCGTCGGCTCTTTGAAAATAAGCTGTACGAAAAATACGATTACCTCATTGCCGACGGTGTGCGAAAACACCGCCTGACCGAAGACGATTGCGCCAGTGCTTACTCCGATTCGGTCCTGACCCTCTTCGAACACATTACCACCGGCCGGTTTGAGGGCCGTTCGGAGCTTAAAACGTATCTCTATCAAATTTTTTCGAACAAATGTGTTGACGCTATTCGGAAAAAGACGACTAACCGAAGTAGTGTCCACGATGCCCTATCGCTCGACGATACGCTCCTGCAATTACCCGATGAAGCCCGTTCGGCGGTACAGCGGCTCATTGCCCAGAGCGACGTAGACGCCCTGCATCGGCATTTGCGAAGTATTGGCGATAAGTGCCGCGCCATGATTCTGGCCTGGGGAGAAGGGTATTCTGACGACGAAATTGCGCAGACCATGGGCTACAACACGGCCGCTGTTGCCAAAACCAGCCGACTGCGCTGTATCGAAAAGTTGCGCGAACGCTATCGCGACATGCTATGAACGATCTGGAGATCATTGAAAACTACCTGAACGGTCAACTCTCCGCCGATGAACGAATGCGGTTTGAGACCTCGCTCCGCACTGACCCGGCCGTGGCCGATGCGCTTGCCTTTTATGTGCTGACCAAACAGGTGGCCCGGCAGGAAGCCCGCGAGCAGCGCCTGGCCGAACTGGATGCCCTGCGCCGGAACAAACATCCGCAATCCGCCCTGTCCACCGGCACTGACGACTCCATACCGGCAAAGCCCCAGCTATGGCGGGCACCCATGCGCTGGGTTGCAGCGGCCAGCGTCGTGCTGCTGCTGGGGCTGGGCTGGTACATCTTCCGCCAGGCCGGCGGGCCAACAAGTGCCGTAGAACTGGCCGACACCTACCTCAACCAGCAATACGGTCAGTTGAGCACGACCATGAGTGGCGGCCCGGCTGACCGGCTTAAACAGGGTATTGACCTGTATAACCAGCAAAAATTTCAGGAAGCTGAACTGATTTTTAATCAGCTACTTACCGAGCAACCCGATAATAATCGCGTCCTGAAACTGGCCGGTCTTGTTGCCCTACGACAGGCAAATTACGACGAAGCCATAGCGTGTTTTCACCGCCTTAGTCAGCGGACAGACCTGTATTCAAATCCAGGCATGTTCCTCGAAGCACTCGCCCGGCTCAAACGGAACCAACCGATGGATAAAGAGCAGGCCAAAAAGTTGCTTGACGAGGTCATTACCAGCAACTTGGAAGGCAAAAGCACCGCGCAGTCTCTTATTAAACAGCTGTAATTAACCTATACCCAGTCATGTCCCACTCTAAGGAAAAACCCATGTTGAACCCAGGGCGCCCCAATTTTCATGTGAAGGTTAAGCGGTTATATGAAAAAGGTGAGCTCGTTCCCGATACGGTGCCAGACGAGATTGACCCGCGCCGACTGGTAGTACGTAATCAACTGGTTGCGCTGTTCGAAAAGCCTTTGGAGGTGGACCATGAGAAGAGCTTAGGTCTCGTGGGTATCGGGGGCCGGGACAAACGAAAAGTAGAAATCAGCCAAGCACGGGTCATCAAACGATCCCACTGTAATCCGAATCTGGTATTGCTCGAAGGTGATAACGCGCACCTGTTAACGGAGGATATAAAGATTATTTCTGGTCCTACCCTCGATATAGTCAAGAGTAGTGCCAATGATGTACACTACTCCGAGGGCGGTACCATTACTCCTCCGCCCAAAATCCTGGATTCCGGCGGGCCGGGCAACCCGAACCCACCGCGAATAAAGCCGACATTGTTCGATTTTCAACTCCGACGCATCATCCGTGATTCGCCGGCCTGGCAAGATTTTCCGATTGTGGGTATTATGGATACGGGTATCGATTTTTCATACCCTAATACCGAGTCGATACCGATTCAGTTTAACGGCGGAAAACCCCTGTGCAGAAAAACCATTGAACCAGATTTTATCGGCTGGGATTTCGTACACGACCAGAACTATCCCTACGACGACAACGACCGGAGCAAGCACGGAAGTCGTATTGCGGCCATCATCAGCAGACAGATGGAGCACAAGGTTCGCATTCTGCCGCTGAAAGTCATCGACAAGTACGGTATAGGTCAGCTATTCGATATTCTCTGCTGCTTTGAATACCTGCTTCACTCCGACAGTTTGCCTCAAAAGCCGGTAGCGATCAATGCCAGCTGGGGATTTTATCAGTCGACAGAAGACCGATTACTAAGTAGTTATATACCGCGCCTGCAGGATGCGGGAATCTGGCTGGTTAATGCGGCTGGTAACGAGGGTGATGTAAAGAATAATAAGACTGTAAATCTGGACGATGAGCGCAGATGGCCTTCTTGTTATAGTGACCAGTTTGCCAGCGTAGTGACGGTGACAACCGTGAAGCGAATTCCTCTGCGGGGTTTCGAGACGGTCGAAAACTTTTCAAAGAGGTTTGTTAACATGGGTATCGGCAGCGGAAACGATGGCAAATTTATTGAGCCACTGGTGTCGGAAGATAATTTACCTCCGGTTACGTTTCCGCCGGTAAAGGGGTCATCATTTGCAACGCCATTTGCGGTTGCGCAAATCGTGAAATGCAACCAGCGCCCCACCACCATACCGGAGCGTCTGAGGATGCTCATGTCGATACCGGGCCGAATCACCGCGCTCACCGATCAGATCGATCAGGGTACGGTTGTTCCAGTCGAGACGAACTAAGGCCGGCCATCAGCGTAGTGGCGATCCGTGTAGTTGAGAGTGTCCGTTCAGTTATTAAGTATAGCTATGAGAAACGCACGACTGCTTTGGGTGATCAGTGGCTATACGCTGGCTACGCTAACTACCTATGCCCAATGCCCTGCGCTCCGGTCAGACTGGGACCGGCTTCAGAAAAATACGACGCTCGAGGCTAGCCAGCTGGCCGGACAGGCCCTCGCCCTACAAAAACGATGGAGGGCTTGTCATGAGCCTGTCGATACGTCTTTTGTGCGTCTACTCCTGTTTACCGGTACTCAATTCAGACAGCAGGGAAAATACGCCGAGGCCATCGGCTATTATCAGCAAGGGGTGAAACTGACCACTACTAGGCCCGAAAACCGGGCGCTGGCGGCTCAGGCTCACTATCTGGCTGGCTCGTCGTATCTGTATGATAACAGAGCGGAACAGGCAACGGCATCCTTACTACAGGCCCTACGCTGGGCCAAAGGTCGTGATGCTGACCTGAAATGGGCGACCAGTTCGTTATTGAACCTGGCTTACATAAGCGCATCGGGAGGAGAGTACCAGCAGGCGCTGACTTATGCCGAATCGGGCTCGCGGCAGGCTGTCGGTCTGAATAAGCCGCGAATCGTTGCACAACTATTACGCGAGAAAGCCAATGCCCTGTACTGGCTCGGCCGTTACGATGACGCCATTGTTACTATTGAAGAAGCCTGCCGACTCAGTATTGCGGCTGCTGTAACAGATGTTCTGCCGCAGTTGTATTTATTACTGGGCGACATAGAGAGCAATCGCAATAAGAATGTGTCGGCGATGAAGGCCTATCAGAAAGTGGTTCAGCTGGCCGATCAGGCCAATGATACCGCGCTGAAAGGGGTTGTTCTCAATAATCTTGGCTATTTGTATTTCAAACAGAAAAACTACCCCCGGGCGGTTCAGACCTATCAGGAGGCCCTGCAGGTAGAAACCAATCCGATGAATCGGGTCCGCCTGCTCGATAACATTGCGTCGGCACTGCGTCGGCAGGGGCAGTATACGAAAGCCCTGTCCGTTTATCAGCAAAGCCTGGCAGCCGTGCCTAATATTCGGTTTGCTGCGTCGGATATAACAAAAAATCCGGCAGCCGAATCTATTCGATCCGTGCTTCAGCGCGAGTACCTGCTCACCACCGTTCAGGACAAAGCGGACGCCTGGTTAGACTACGCCAGGGCGACCGGAAACAACAAACAACGCCTGTACCATGCCCTGCATACCTACCAGGTGGCCGATCAGATGATCGACTTCATGCGGTGGGAACATACCGAGCAGCAGTCGAAACTGTTCTGGCGAAATAAAACCAGAACCCTTTACGAGCGCGCTATTGAAACCTGCTGGCGGTTGGGCGATGCCGAACAGGCATTTCGGTTTATTGAAAAAAGCCGGGCCGTCATGCTGGCCGACAAACTGAACGAGCTGGGAGCCCGGCGGCAGCTGACAGTCGAACAGAATGCCGAAGAAAAACGATTACAGGCCACCCTCAGTGAACAGCAAACCGCGCTGGCCAATGCACCGGCAGGCAGGGCTTACGATAGTTTGCGGGTAGCCCTGCTGGATGGCCAGGTTAAGCTTGATCGGTTCCGGCGGGGGCTGGAAGCTTCCAATCCGGCTTATTACCGTTATAAGTACGACACCACGACCACCCACCTGGCTGACCTGAAAGCATACCTGACCGAACGGAAAACATCGTATGTCAGCTATTTCATAGGAGATAGTAGCCTGTATGTACTGGGCGTGGCCGGTAGGCGTACAACGCTGGTTCGGCAACCGCTTAGTAACTACAGCCAGACCGTTCGCTCGTTTATGGACTTGCTGGCCAATCCTGATGCGATGAACCAGCGGGCCAACGTGCGTCAGTTCATGCGGCTGGGACACTCACTCTATCAGCAGCTGCTGGCTCCAATTAGGCTACCCCAAGGCCGGGTTATCGTGTCGCCCGATGGGGCGTTTGTCCCGTTCGAGGCTCTGAGCCGCTCGGCCAGTACCGCCGACTATCTGGTGCAGACAAAGGCGTTCAGCTATGCCTATTCGGCGCGGCTGCTGCTGAAAAATGAAACGAGAGCCTCCGCTACGGCCAACTTGCGGAACACTGATTTTCTGGGGGTAGCACCGGTAACCTTCGCGGCTAGTCTGGGGCAGGTGTCTCTCCCGGGATCAGATGCTGCGCTTCAGCCAATAGCCGATCGGTTCGGGTCGTCGGTGCTGCTTGTCCATGCGCAAGCCCGACGCCGAACCTTCCTCGACGAAGCCGCCAGCGCGCGCGTTGTTCACCTCTTTACCCACGCCATTGCTGATGATAGTACGGGCCAGGAGCCTCAGCTTTACTTTGCCGATTCGACCCTACAACTATCTGACTTAGGTAACAACGATTTATTTAATACTCAACTGGTAGTGCTGGCAGCCTGTAAAACCGGCATTGGAGCCAACCAGCGGGGCGAAGGCGTGTTCAGTTTAGCGCGGGGCTTCGCTGCCCTTGGTGTTCCCAGCGTACTGACAACCCTCTGGAGTGTTGAGAACAAAGCAACCTACGACATCACCAATTTATTCTATCGCTACCTGGCCGAAGGAATGCCCAAGGACTTAGCCCTGCAGCAGGCCCAGCGCGACTGGCTGGCAAAAGCCGAGGGCGAAAATCAACTACCCAACTATTGGGCAGGTCTGATCGTCGTAGGCGATGCGGCTCCGATCGACCAGCCGCTGGCCTGGCCCTGGATGGTCGGCAGCGCTTTGCTGTTGCTGAGCCTGGGTCTTATCTGGGCCTGGTGGCGTAGGAAACGTCGGGTCGCGCAGCCGTCTCCACAGTATAACCTGTCGTAACGGGTAGCTAGCGTTTTCTTATAAATTGGGTTTCATGGTGTCCGCCAGTTTAAAAACCTCGGCCAGGCACTTTGCCGTGAGTTCCGCATCTTCGAGGGCATTATGAAAGCCATCTTCCCGTGCCAGACCGAAATAGCTGGCAATGGCTGTCAGGCTCAGCCGGTCCGGCACGTTACGGCCGTTCGCGCGCAGGACCCGGAAGGTAAAGTAGCTAAGTGTATGCAGATCGAGCAGCACCCGTGAAAACGGCCACTTTAGCTTTTCGTACCGATACGCTTCCTTCAAAAAATTGATGTCATTGATGACGCTCTGGCCACAGATAATCACGTCGCGCAGGTAAGGCGTACGGTCGAGCTGACCCGCCGGTACCCGTATAGAGAGTTGTTTGCAGATCCATTCTTCCAGCTCGGGCAATACGTCGTACATCATGGGCGCATCCTGCAAATCAGCCAGAGACAAGTTATGAATCTTTTCCGAAGACGACGAGAAGGCATCTTCGTTCTCGGGGTAGACGTTTGTAAGGTACTGTCCCTTCCTGACCCAGTTGTCGTCGAAAAGTACTGCGCCAATCTGAATAATTTCGTTATAATCCGGCTCAGGGCCGGTCATTTCGAGGTCAAGTACAAGGTAGGGCATGGGGTATGATGGCAAAGTTGATTAAAGTGAAAAATAACGACACAGTTTTTCAAGTGTGAAACAAACGGGATACGTTGGGCGTTTATCCCTTAACAACGCAGCAAAACCCCGACGACTTACGGTCCGTCGGGGTTTTTTGTTACCGGGTGATCGACCCAGTTGCCCTTCGAAAGTACCTTGCCGATATCGCCACTTACCTGCTGGATAAACTGTAGATGTTCCATAAACAGCAGATCGGCCGAAGTCGGCTCAGGCGTGTCGATTGTGTCGGTAGGGGCGGGGCGGGCGGTGGCCGACTCCAGGGGCTGCGTTTCCAACAGGCGCTTCTGACTGTCGATCAGGGTGGCCGTGGCCCGCTTGATCGGTTTAAGTACCTCTGCCGAATACGGCCTGGGCCGGTCAGTCAGCAAGCCGGTAATTAGGGTAGCAATATTGGCCGATAGGATGTGGTTGAGTACCACAAATTCGTAGATGAGCGTTTCGTTGCGCTGTTTACGCTTCGGTTCCGACGTCATCCGTTGAAAGGCCGCTGCCAGGTTGGCCGAAGCTACGTACACCTCTTTTCTGACCAGTTTATAATCGACAACCGGCACTGATTTGCCCGACAGTCCATCGAGGAGCAGATTCATATACCGGATGTTGGCGCTGAGCATTTCGCGCATGGTGTTGACAATCTGGTTCGACTCCCAGTTGGGAAAAAGAAGATAGCTGGCGCCGAAGGCCAGCAGCCCGCCCAGCAGCGTATCCAGAAACCGCTCGCCCGCCACGTCGAGATAGCCCGTTCCCAGAAAGCTGAAAACAATTAGCAGGAAAGGAGTTACGCAGACAACCATGACCAGGTAGTTGAACCGGAGAAAGCTGTAGGTGCCCAGCATGAACAGGACCAGAAACGCGAACTGAGCGGCTTTGTCGGGCACAAACATCAGAATCAGAACTCCGATGATGGCCCCGGCCAGCGTGCCGGTAATGCGTTCAATGTTTCGTTGTTTGGTCAGGCTGAAAGCTGGTTTAAGAATGACTAATACCGTGAGCAGTACCCAGTAGCTATAGTCGCCGTACGGCAGTACGAGCGTGAGCAGGTAGCCAACGACCAGCGATACCGCCACCCGCACCGAATGCCGGAAAGCCGATGACTCCCGGGTCAGGTTGTTTCGGAAAGAAGACCAGTCGATGACCTGGTGAGATACAAACCGGCCGTATTCGAGGGTGTCGGCCCGATCGGTAGGCACCGAGGGTTGGCTAATGTTGTTCTGAATAATTGACAGCCGCTGGCTGATGGCTCGTAGGCCGACCATGGCTTTTCGCAGAACGAGGGTACTGCCGTATTCGGGACTCAGCGCTTCGATGTGCTGCCAGAGATCATCGAGCTGTTTGCTGATGTCGATCGGTGGTCGCCGAATCACGCTGGCCTGTATCGATAAGCCAATGTAATCGAGCTCGATGGACAACTTACGAATCAGGGCGGCAAAGCGCGGCAGAACCCCGGCCTGACCAAACCGCTCCAGCATATCGGCATAGTCGAGGTACATGGCCAGTATCTGGTCGTACAGATCAACGACGTCCGTGAAGGTAAGCACGAGCAGGCGGCTGGTATTGTCGGACTCGGCCATCAGCTGTCGGCTTTTGAAGAGGATTTCGCGCACGGCATCCTGCTGCTCGCTCACCACAACCTGCTGGGCAACCAGCCGTCGGTAGTCGTCATCGAGCGGGGTGCTGATGTCATAAAAATCGGCTTTGATGGCCATGAAGGTAGCCACGGCATGGATACACTGGCCCAGCGCCTGCCGGGCAGCCTGATAGGGGCGAAGCCTTGACGAGAGCAGACCAATGGCCGTATACCAGAGTCCGCCGGCCGCAATGAGTCCGCTCTCGCGTAAAATACCCATCAGATCGAGCGGCCGGTCGAGCATCAGGATCATCGTGAGTAAAGCGGCTGTACCGACCGAGGTAGCCCGGTTGCCGTAAATCACGAACATGGAAAAAAAGAACCCCAGCAACCCGATTTCCAGGGTCATGGAAATCGGGTGCAGGCGCGCTACGCCAGTCAGTAAGGTCATCCCGACGCTGACGACAACCGTGGCCAGCATGGCATTCCGGCGGTGCTGAACCGGGCCGGGGGCATCGCTTAAACTGACGGCCAGTGCCCCCAGCGATATAGCCATACCCGTATCCAGCTGCCCAAACTGGTCAAAAACCAGCGAGGGCAGCAGAATAGACAGCGTGGTACGAAAGCCGTTCGAGAAGTTCTGGCTTGAGAGAAAATAGGCGATTTCCCGGATGCGTCGGTTCATAACGCCCCCGTTACTATTCGTCCAGCTGCTGAATACGTGTCAGGTGCCGACCGCCTTCGAAGGGCGTATCTAGCCAGATTTGCACGAGTTTGAGCGCCGTTTCTTCACTCATCATCCGCTCGCCCAGCGAGATCACGTTGGCGTCGTTATGCTGGCGGCATAAGCGGGCCGATTCTTCATTCCAGCAGAGGGCCGCGCGGACGCCTTTGATGCGGTTCGACATAATGGCTTCGCCGTTGCCTGAGCCGCCCAGTACAACGCCACGTTCTACCTCGCCAGCCGCTACGGCTTCGGCAACGGGCCGGATAAAACGCGGGTAATCAACCGAAGCGTCGGAGTAGGTACCCATGTCCGTTACGTCATGACCCTGGTCAATCAGATACTGCTTAATGGCTTCTTTGTAGCGGAAACCGGCGTGGTCGGAGCCGATGGCAATTTTCATAAAGTAATGCGAGGTTGATATCAGGCTCAAAAGTAGCCAAAATGCGGGCCAGACGAAATAATAATGTAGATAACCCAGTGGTCGGATCATGTGGCTGAGCGCCATTCAGATTGACTGGCCTCAGACCGGCGCTGAGAAATAGGTATCCACGATTTTCTGGATCATATCCCGCGTTAAAGGTTTGCTGTAATAGCCAGCTACTTCGCCCATGCCAATGGCCCGCTGCCGGTCGGCGGGGTTTAGCGAAGTTGTCAGCATCAGCAGGATGAGTCGACTCTTTTGTGAGGCTGGCAGCTGGTGGTACCGATCCAGAAATTCGAATCCGTTCATGCCGGGCATGTTGATGTCCAGCATGATGACGTCGGGCTGCAGATAGTCGGGACGATCGGTCTGGGTCAGGTAATCGAGGGCTTTCTGGCCGTTTTCGGCGATCCGTACTGTTTCGCAATAGCCCGACTCCTCAATAATCAGCTGATGAAAGAAATTATCGTCGGGGTCATCGTCAACCAACAGAATGCAGCGAATCGGTTTGGGCATAATGCTGAAGTGTTTTTATAATTTTAGGAAGGGTAAAGTGAAAGGTACTGCCAGTGCCGGGGGTACTCTCGACCCAAATCCGGCCGCCGTAAATATCGATGACTTTCTTTACGGTGGCAAGTCCAATGCCGGTTCCTGAGTATTCGTTACGGCCGTGTAGGCGCTGAAAAATCTGAAAGATGCGGTCGTGGTATTTCAGATCGATACCAATACCGTTGTCACTGACCATAAAATGATAGCGGTCGCCCCGGTCGGTGACCCGGATCAGGACTTTAGGGTCGGTAGCCGGCCGGCGGTATTTGAGCGCGTTACTGACCAGGTTCTGAAACAGCTGATGAATATCGGTCTGGTGGGCGGTTAGCGTAGGAAGCGTGCCCTCCACACGAATGGTCGCGTGGGTAGCCTGTATGTCGGCCTGGTGTTCTTCGATCACATTGGCCACAACCTGATTCAGGTCAACAGGCGTAAACTCGACGGTGTTGCCAACCCGTGAGAAAGCCAGCAGATCGTTGATCAGCGAGCGCATCCGGTCGGCCGCAGCGGTTGAAACGCTGATCAGCTTTCGGGCGTCGGTGTCGAGGTGGCTGCTGTGTTTAGCTTCCAGCAGCGTGAGGTAATTGGTAATGGTTTTCAGGGGCGACTGCAGATCGTGGGAGGCCACGTAGGCAAACTGCTGCAATTCTTCGTTGGAGCGGGCCAGTTCCTGCATGGCCTGTTGCCGAAGGGTAAGCTCCCGGCTGTACTCTTCCGATGTCCGCAACCCCAGGGCCTCGTTAAAATACCGGATCAACGCTATTACGGTAGCAATTGAAACAAGACCCGTCATAAACCGGACAAGGGCATTGATGCGGTATGCAGGCCACCAGAACATGAGCGCATCGATCAGGTGAGTCAGGCCGCAGAGCAGAATGAAAGCGCCAAACAGCCAAAACACACCCGTAAGGGGAACCCCGGTTTTTTTGAGTAAAAACCGAATGAGTATGAGCGGTATGGCCATGTAGGCCAGCCAGATGGTAAGGTCCGAAACGATATAGAGCCATCCGTGGAACTCGGTCCAGGTACCACACAGCCAGCGGGGAGGCCAGTCGCTGGTGTCGGTAAGCCGTCGGAAAAACTCGAAAAACTGATCCATAGTAAGCGTAAGACTGGGGAGAGCCGGTAAAGAAAGTAAACCCCGCTGAACCGAACTATAAATGTACTAAGTCCGGTTGGGATGTAGATAATGCAAGTCTACCAAAAAAGAAGAACAGCCGTACATTTACCTATCCATCAGTCAGGGCGATACCTAACCAGCGCGAACCTTATGCGCGTAGACTTGTTCGGAACGGGGGGCATCGGTAATTTGCGGCCCTCAATACAACCAGCTTATGATTCCAGCCACTAATCAGCGGCCAGCCGCTACCATCCTCTTTATATTCGGCGGCAGCGGTGATCTGAACCTCCGGAAACTAACGCCAGCGCTTTACAACCTCTTTATCGACCAGTACCTGCCCGAGCGGTTTGCCGTTGTTGGCCTGGGCCGTAGTCAGTATGATAACGATTCGTTCCGGGAGCGCCTGCTCGACGGGGTACAGTCTTTCTCGCGCCGTAAAAACGGACCCGAAGACGCCTGGAAATCATTTTCGCCCCTGGTATCCTACCTGCAGATGGACGCGGGCGATGCGGGCGCCTATGGTACGCTATCCGATTTTGTGCGTCAGAAAGAAGACGAATGGGGCGAGCATCCCAACGTGGTGTTCTACCTGGCCGTAGCTCCGCAGCTGGTTCCCAATATCGCTACCAACCTCAGCAAGCTGGAGCTGTGTGGCGACAAACGGCACGTGCGGATCGTGGTGGAGAAGCCGTTTGGCCATGACCTGAAAACGGCCCTCGAACTGAACGAACTACTGGGTGGCCTCTTTGCCGAAGAACAGATCTATCGCATCGATCACTACCTGGGTAAGGAAACGGTACAGAATATTCTGGCACTCCGGTTCGCCAATTCGCTTTTTGAACCGATCTGGAACCGGCGCTACGTCGAATACGTGCAGATCACAGCCGCCGAAACGGTAGGGCTCGAAGGTCGGGGAGGCTACTACGAAGGCTCCGGTGCACTGCGTGATATGATTCAGAATCACCTGCTGCAGGTCATGTGCATGGTGGCTACCGAAGCTCCGGTCAATTTCGATGCGAATGAAGTCCGAAACAAAAAAGTAGACGTACTGCACGCGATTCGCCCTATCAAGTCAGAAGACGTCAAAAACATGGCCGTTCGTGGTCAGTACGGACCGGGACGCGTAAAAGATAAAGACATTCCGGGCTACCGGCAGGAAGAAGGCGTTAAGGCCGATTCGGCCACCGAAACGTTTGCCGCCGTAAAACTGTACGTCGATAACTGGCGGTGGGAGAATGTGCCGTTCTACCTGCGTACGGGCAAATCGCTGGCCGAAAAAACGACGGTCATTACGATTCAGTTTAAAGCGGCTCCGGATTTTGCCTTCCCCGACGAAGCCATATCGACCTGGGAGTCGAACCGGCTAACGATTGGTATCCAGCCGGCCATGGATATACGGCTGCGCTTTCAGGCCAAACGCCCGGGGCAGACCCTGGCCATCGATCCGGTGGAGATGGTGTTCAGCTACAAAACGGCTTACGACGGGCAGGAACCCGAAGCCTACGAAACTCTGCTGCTCGACGTGATGACGGGCGATGCAACCCTGTTTATGCGCGCCGATCAGGTAGAAGCGGCCTGGCGGGTGGTTACCCCCATCCTCGACGCCTGGGAGAGCGAAGCCCCCACTGATTTCCCGAACTACACACCCGGCTCATGGGGTCCCGAAGCAGCCATGCGCCTGGTCGAAAAAGACGGGTTTTCGTGGAAATAACCCGGTCCGGTGGTTGATCCGTCGTTCGTGCTGGCGTCAGCATCGTTTTCTACTAATTGCAAACCGATCGTATGCAGGTTCTTATCAAGAAAAACCCGGACGCGCTGGCCAAGGCTGCGGCTGAGTTTATTACGAAGCAGATCAAAGAGGTTCTGAAAAAACAGGATCGTTTTACCATTGCCCTGTCGGGAGGCAGCACGCCCAAAGCCCTGCACGAACTGCTGGCGAAATCACCCTTTGCCGAGCAGATTCCGTGGCTGCAGCTGCATGTTTTCTGGGGCGACGAGCGGTACGTACCCATTGACGACGAGCAGAGCAATGCCGGGATGGCCTACGATACCCTGCTGGGGCACGTGTTCACCCCCGAAGAACAGATTCACGTCTGGCGCACCGAACTCGAACCCGAGGCTGCGGCTGCCGACTATGACCGGGTTTTACACGACTATTTTGGCGACACCGGCCCCACCTTCGACCTGGTGTTGCTGGGCATGGGCGACGACGGGCATACGCTGTCCCTGTTTCCGGGTACCGAGGTCGTACATGAGCAAACCAGCTGGACAAAGGCTTATTTTCTGAAGCAGCAAAATATGTACCGGCTCACCCTCACGGCTCCGGTGGTAAACCGGGCGTCGTGTGTGTTGTTTTTGGTGGCTGGTCCTAAAAAAGCGGCCCCGCTGAAAGAGGTCCTGGAAGGTGAGTTTCGGCCCGACACTTATCCGTCGCAGGTTATTAAACCCGCTGACGGCCAGCTCATCTGGATGGTCGATGAGAAGGCGGCAGCCAACCTCAGTCAGTAGCCGCCATCCGTGTAACGTATAAACCGCTCGACGCTACCGATCAGTAGGCGTCGGGCGGTTTTTTGTTTAGGAAGCAATAGGAGATCGACTCCTGTATCATCCGGAACAAACTAACTTCTTCATTCTCATGCGAATCCAATCCTTAGCATTCCTGCTCATGGCCTGGGCAGTCAGCTTCTCCATAGCTACCGCTCAGACAAGCGCGGCCCCGGCCGACTCATCGGCCATGCTCATCGGCAAATGGGCCGGTACGTACGAAGGCTCAGACGCGGGAAAATTCGACCTGATCATCAATCAGGACAACACCCGGAAGCTGACCGGCCAGGTTGTGATGCTGGCTCCCGACGGGAATCGGTATCCAATCGATCTGAAAGTGATTACTTGGCAAAACGGCAAACTCAACGCAGCCTATGCCGATCCGCAGGGCGGGAGTGACGTCACGTTTTCGGGTACCTTAGAACAGTCTGCGCTAAAAGGGAACTGGCGGGCGTCCGATGGTATGGCAACGGGTAGCTGGCAGGCCACCCGGGCCGACAAGTAGCTGGCGGGTGATTAGCTCAGGTTCTTTTTAAAGAATGAAATAGTGCGGTCCCAGGCTAGTTTGGCCGCGGTTTCGTTGTATCGGTTGGGCGCGGTGTCGTTGTGAAAAGCGTGCTGCGCGCCTTCGTATACGTAAAGTTCATAGGCGACCCCTGCCTTCTTCAGCGCTTCTTCGTAGGCCGGAATCCCGGCGTTAACCCGCTCGTCCAGCCCGCCGTAATGGAGTTGTACGGCCGCTTTGATCTTAGGTACGTCGGCCGCGTCGGGCTGGCGACCGTAGAACGGGACCGCAGCTTTCAGGTCAGGCACGTGAACGGCGAGCTGATTGGCCATAGCTCCACCCCAGCAGAAACCAACGGCACCTATCTTGCGGGTACTGTCGGGGCGGGTTTTTAGGTAGTCGACGGCTTTCATGAAATTCTCGCGCGTTTTCTGGGCGTCCAGTTTGCCGAACAACTCCCGCATCTGGGTTTCGTCGGTTGGGGTGCCTCCGGCGGCCGACAGCGCATCCGGGGCGAGGGCAACAAAGCCCGCCAGCGCCACGCGTCGGGCTACGTCTTCGATGTGGGGGTTGAGGCCCCGGTTTTCGTGGATGACGATAACGGCCGGATACTTACCAGCTGCTGCGGGCCGGGCCAGGTACCCCTTCATGGTAGTATCGGAGCCGGGGTAAGTGATGGATTCGGTTTTGATACGATCGTCCTGAGCCGTGATGGTTTCGGCCTTGGCGTAGTTGACTTCCAGTAAGGGCAGCACCGCCAGAGCAGCGGCTGTTCCGCCCGTCAGTTGGGCCAGTCGTTTCAGAAAGTCGTCTCGTTTGAGCGGTTTATGGGTATACTCGTCGAAGAGGTTGATAATGCGCTGATCCATGCCAGATTGGGGTTTAGTGCTCGTTTGGTAAAGCTGCCGAATCAACCGATCATTTGCAAATGTGGTTGCTCGATCGTCAACAAACACAGGTAAGCAACGCCAGCTGGCGCGCTCACCCGTGTTGTCGATGGAGTCCGGATTTACTGGAACATACCGCCCGATGCCTCGATTCGCTGGGTGCTAACCCAACGGGCGTCGGCCGAGCAAAGGAACGCTACCACACCACCCACATCGTCGGGAACGCCCAGTCTCCCCAGTGCCGTCTGCGATGATATAAACGCGCCCAGCTCGGGATGAGTGTCGCGGGCTGCCTGGGTGAAATCAGTTTCAATAAGACCGGGTGCTACCAGATTGGCCCGGACTAATTGAGTTATTGATTCAAGCTACTAGAGAGAAAATTTTGGCTGAAACACAAAAAATGAATGGACAAGAAATCAATATTTTGAGACAAATGTCGGTGCGGCAGTTAACTCAGTTTTATCAAACCGTAATTTATGCACATCATGTAACCGGAACTTTGTTTAGGTATTCAGGTGGTTGGTCTTCGGACGGAAATCATGCCAACGCTTTCAAGTACGTACTATATGCTTTCCTTTTGGCCGACTCCTTCTGACCGTTTAAAGCGGTTCCACTACTAAATGCCCACGAGATTGGTCAAAGAGGCTGCCTTACCCAAATGGACCAGCAGAATAACGCCATTGGCATTAATTTGTACAATTCTGGCGTAAGAGTTGAGTCAAACGCAATTTCAGCTTTATGGGAAACGGCTTTACGCGGGCAACTATGGGTACTTGGGGGAAGTTACACAATTCAAACACCATATATAGATAACTTTAGGTATGAGAGTCCCTGTGGCACTCTGTACGCTACTATTATTGGTGGCGTGTAAATCAAATGAGTCAGAATCAACGCTTCCAATAGCAAACGTTGCTATGGACACTGTTTTTTATGTAAAAAGAACTGTTGGCAACCGAGCTCCTAGAATTTCTCTTTGTGCGGTTGGTTATTTAGATGATTCCGCATCAATTATTTTAAAAAATCCACGTCAACCGCAAAAGATTTATTGGCAATTTTTCAAGCTTCCTAAAGGAAAAATCGATTCATTGAAATGTTCACTTGATTGTTATGATTCTGATGTGAATATTCAATATCAGCATCAGAATACGAGACAAGGAAACTTAAAGCTCATAGTCAATTATTGATTAACCAACTTTGAGTTTTGATAATGGATGTATCACCTAATCGGGTGCTATAGCTTACTGGCAGATTTATTTTGCGCACCATTATTTATGGAATCATTCTACGGAAGTTAGAACTTCGCTTAGTGCCAATAGCTTTCCGGTAACACGATGCTCGCCGATAGCTAAGAACGTGTTGGAGATTTGAAAAAGGTTGAGAGTCGTGTCAACTTTGTATCGACTGCACCGGTGGCCCGGCAAAATGCAAAGACACGCCCAAACAGTGGCAGCCACCGCATGGGTGACCCCGTTCTTTCGATGCATCGTCAAGGATTACGAGTATATACTATCTTCTTCAATAAGCTGGCTATTGTCAGCTAACAAACAACTCATGCTTTAGCGAATCGACCCTAACTACGAAAGGTATCTCCCCAACCGTTCTAACGAATGACACAAAATAGCGGGTTCCGACGGCTTGGGCTATGGTGACAGTTTCCGTTTAAATGGTGAGCATTTCAGTTTTTTCGCGCTCCGCCCGCCAGTACTCCTCCCGGTACTGCTTCGGAGTGACTCCCTGAAACCGCTTGAAAAACTTGGTGAAGTTGGAGGGGTCGAAGGTGAGCGTTTCGGCAATGCTGGCAAC
The DNA here is from genome assembly GCF_005870035.1 of Spirosoma lacussanchae. Lineage (GTDB taxonomy): Bacteria > Bacteroidota > Bacteroidia > Cytophagales > Spirosomataceae > Spirosoma > Spirosoma lacussanchae. Next base: position 1,949,646 of record NZ_SWJG01000001.1, read on the forward strand.
GGACTGCTGCGGATCGGTCAGCATGGACCGGGCTATGGTCATGATCTTTTCCTCAAAGAAGTAGCAGGGTGCCTGGCCAGTTGTGAGCTTGATGGTGTTGCTTAGGTGGGTGGGATGAATATGCAGTTCGTCGGCTATGTCCCGAATCTCATTCATCTCCGTAATGCGTCCGGCCAGCAGGTCGGCCAGATGTCGGTCAATCACCATCAGGAAGTCGGCAGTGATTGCATGCTGCCGGGCGGCTATTTTCTTGGGTAGTGTGTAAGTGGCCATGTTCTATTAATAAGACAAGGGTTACCCTATGAACCATCCTATGCTCCGTTTTGATCAGTATCACCCGGCAATTCGTGGCGCAAAGTGACCAGATCCATGGGAAAACACCGGCCCCCCTGTACCTTTGCAGCCGGATTTTAAAGAGTTAATAAAGGAAGGGACTCCAGACCTGGTACCCATTCTTTCGTTGACTCCTTCACTTTTTCGCTCTTACCACATGGAATACCGCATCGAGAAAGACACGATGGGCCAGGTTCAGGTGCCGGCCAACGTTTACTGGGGCGCGCAGACGCAGCGTTCCATCGAGAATTTTAAAATTGCTCAGGACATCAATAAAATGCCCCGCGAAATTATTCGGGCGTTTGCGTACCTCAAGAAAGCGGCTGCGCTGACCAACCTCGATGCCGGGGTGCTGGCGCCGGAAAAAGCCGAACTGATTGGCCGCGTCTGCGACGAAATTCTGGAAGGAACGCTGGACGATCAGTTTCCGCTGGTGGTATGGCAAACCGGATCGGGTACCCAGTCGAATATGAACGTTAACGAAGTGGTGGCCTACCGGGCGCACGTGCTGCAGGGTGGATCGCTCACTGACGAAAAGAAAGCGCTGCATCCGAACGATGATGTGAATAAGTCGCAGTCGAGTAATGATACCTTCCCGACGGCCATGCACATTGCCGCCTACAAGATCCTGCTGGACGTAACCATTCCGGGCATTACCAAACTGCGTGATACGCTGGCGGCCAAGGCCAACGCCTTTATGCACGTCGTAAAGATTGGCCGCACCCACTTCATGGACGCAACCCCGCTGACGGTTGGGCAGGAGTTTTCGGGATACGTGTCTCAACTCGATCACGGCCTGCGGGCTATCAACAACTCGCTGGCTCACCTGAGCGAGCTGGCGCTGGGCGGTACGGCCGTCGGAACGGGGATAAACACCCCGCCCAACTACGCCGACAACGTGGCCAAACACATTGCCAGCCTGACCGGTCTGCCGTTCGTTACGGCCGAGAACAAGTTTGAAGCCCTGGCTGCACACGATGCCATTGTTGAGGCACATGGCGCGTTGAAAACGGTAGCGGCCAGCCTGATGAAGATCGGCAACGACATCCGCATGTTGTCGAGTGGCCCGCGGGCGGGGATTGGTGAGTTATACATTCCGGACAACGAGCCGGGGAGCAGCATCATGCCGGGCAAGGTGAACCCGACCCAGTGTGAAGCCATGACAATGGTAGCCGCTCAGGTAATGGGCAACGACGTAGCGATCAACATTGGCGGTATGAACGGCCATTTCGAGCTGAACGTATTCAAGCCGGTCATGATCTATAATTTCCTGCATTCGGCCCGGCTTATCGGCGACGTATGCGTATCGTTCAACGACAAATGTGCCGAAGGTATCGAGCCGATCGAAGCCAACATCAAAAAGCACGTCGATTCGTCGCTGATGCTGGTAACGGCGCTGAATACCAAAATTGGCTACTACAAAGCCGCCGAAATTGCTCAAACTGCCCATAAAAATGGCTCTACGCTGAAAGAAACGGCCCTGCAACTGGGATACCTGACCGAAGAAGAGTTTAACGAGTGGGTCAAACCCGGCGACATGGTCGGCGAGCTGCCTGCCTGACGATATCCCTTGCCGAACCATACATCAGAAACAACACGGGCCGGATGACAGCATCCGGCCCGTATTGTTTCCGGCAGCGCCAGGTTGTACTTTGTCGGGTACTTTCGCCACCGCCTTATGCTTAATCAACTACCCCCATACGTTAGCCTGGTTTTTGGCGTTACTACGCTGATTACGGTCTGGCTGTTTTACCGGGCCAGCCGGCAGTCGACCACCGTGTTGCTGGTTCTGCTAGCCTGGATGGCTCTCCAGGCGGGCCTGAGTTTGTCGGGGGTTTACCGGCAGACCGATGCGATACCTCCGCGTTTTCCGGCCCTGGTAATTCCACCGCTCCTGTTGCTGATTGGGCTGCTGCGAACCACCGGGGGGCGCCGGTTTCTCGATTCGCTCCGGCTAGACCAGCTGATTCTACTGCATACCGTGCGCATCCCGGTCGAGCTGGTGCTGTTCTGGCTGTTCGTTGCTGGCGCGGTGCCAAAGGAGATGACCTTCGAAGGACGGAACGTCGATATCCTGTCTGGGCTATCAGCGCCCGTGGTGTACTATCTGTCATTTGTCCGGAAGCGGTTGTCAGGCAGGGGGGTGTTGATCTGGAACCTGATCTGTCTGGGTTTACTGGTCAATATTGTGCTGACAGCAGCTATGGCTGTTCCCTCGCCTGTTCAGCAGATCGCGTTCAGTCAGCCTAACATAGCTATCCTCTATTTTCCGTTTGTATGGCTGCCATCGGTGGTGGTGCCCATTGTGCTGGTGGCTCATGTGTCGGCGCTGCGTCAATTACGCCGGAAAGCGTCGGAGAAGCAGACCGATCTGTTTATACACTGAACCCCGCAGATCGGAGCCTGTGGGGCAGGATACACCATTTACTAACAAGGCGTCTCACTAATTGAATAAGTTCGGTTAGAACATCAACCCAATTCCTTTTTGGTGTATAGCTGTCCAGGCAACCCGTTTAGTAACTGGTTAAAATCCCTCTCTACGTGCTCATGTACAATGATTCAGAAAACCCGGCTATCGCGTTGATAGGCCTTGGCGAAACCGGAACTGCCGTTAGCAATCAGCTTTACAGGAAAGCTATCCGGAACGTCGTCCCGATTCTCTGCGATACCGATCCGGACCGGCTTCGGGCCTCGCCCATACCCAATAAACTGTTTGTTGAATCCGGGAGGGATCATGCCGATGCAAGGTGGCACCTGGCCGATGCATTTAATGAGTTGCCAGCGCTGGGCGAGCTAGCCCTTATCGTTACGGATCTTCGAACACCTGCCGACTGCGAACTGGTGCCAATCCTGGTCGATCTACTGGCTGAATATGGGCTGTTTACGGTGGTGTGTATTGGCCTGCCGCCAGATATTGAGGCCGCGCAGCAGGATCTGGCCAACCAGACCATGCATCGTCTGCAGGCCGAGGCCGACAGTCTATGGATATACCCACTGTCAGATACAACCTGGTCGCAACAGGTTGATCAGCTTACCAGCGCGGTTGGCAAACTGGCTACATTCGGCGAATCCATGCTGGGTAATGTCGATTTTATGGACTTTAAAAAAGTGGTCAGTAAGGCACGATTAACGCTGACAACGGCCAGGGCCAGGGGCCAAAGCCGGTCGGCCGAGATTATGCAGGAGCTAACCCGGCAGCTAAATCAGCAGATGGCAATCAGCGAATCGGGCGTATATCGGGTGTTGCTGGTTGTATGTTACAGCGACGATAAGCCGTTGCTTGTGCGTGAACACGTGGACCTGTCGAACTGGGTCAGTGAGGTCGTCAAAACCGAGCCCCTTGTATGTAAGCTTGGAATGTTTGCCGATCCTGAACAGGGCGAATGGCTCGATGTGTCGGTACTGATCGGGATGCCCGTTGCGGACGCTTCAGCCGACCAGGCCAGCCGTTAGACACCCAGCCTTCGGTCCATAGCAAGATTTAGAAACCCGCAGCCTGCCCGTCTTTTCGGGATTCTGTAGCACCGTGGTAAATCTTGTTTTTGGCATCGTACATAATGGCCTGGTAGCCACCGTACCCGCCCAGGCCATAGCCTACCTTATGCCCTTTGCGCATCAGCTCGCGGATGGTTTCGTACGGGTATCCCGACTCGAGGGTAATCAGACCGGAGTCGGTCATTTTCTCGCCGGTTGGTTCCGATGACCCCTGGTGGTCGATTCGGGGGGCATCGCCCGCTTCCTGTGGGTTCATGCCGTAGTCGATCATGTTCATCACGATCTGAACATGACCCAGTGGCTGAAAACTGCCTCCCATCACGCCGAAACTCATAAAAGGCTGCCCGTCTTTGGTGATGAAAGCGGGAATGATGGTCTGGAAGGGGCGTTTGTGGGGGGCGTAGGTGTTGTTCTGCCCATCGGTGAGGCTATACAACTCGCCCCGGTCCTGAAGCATGAAACCCAACCCATCGGGAACCATGCCCGACCCAAACCCCCGGTAATTGCTCTGGATCAGCGACACCATATTGCCCTCTTCATCGGCCACTGTGAGGTAAATGGTGTCGCCCTGTTTGAGCGCCGGGTTACCCGCATCGACCCGGCTGGCGGCCCGATTCAGGTCGATCAGGGCCCGCCGTTCTGCCGCGTAGGGTTTACTGATGAGCGCCTGAACCGGAATAGTAGCAAAGGCCGGGTCGGCGTAATACCTGGCCCGGTCTTCGAAGGCCAGCTTCTTGGCTTCAACGAACCGGTGAATGTGTTCCGGGCTTCCCCAGGGAATCGTTGAGAAATCGTAGCCTTCCAGCACGTTCAGCATCTGCAGGGCCGCGATACCCTGGCTGTTGGGGGGCAGCTCCCAAACGTCGTACCCGCGATAGTTGGTCGATACGGGTTCGACCCACTCGGAGGTATGATCGGCCAGGTCGCGGGCACTCAGGTAGCCGCCCATCTTTTTCATGAACGCGTCGATCGTCTGCGCTATATCGCCTTTGTAAAACGCATCCCGACCGCCTTTGGCAATTTTTTCGAGGGTATTGGCCAGCGCCGGATTCCTGAACAGCTCACCCCGTTTGGGGGCGGCTCCGGTGGGGGCGTAGGTTTCTTTAACGTTGGGGTACTTGCCAAAGCGGGCAATCATCAAGGGCCAGTAAAAAGCCGCTTCGTCATGAACGGGGTAGCCTTCGCGGGCGTACCGGATCGCGTGGGAAAGAATGTCGGTCATGGGAGCTTTGCCAAACCGTTTGTGCAGCGAGAACCACCCATCCACACAGCCCGGCACCGATACCGGTAGCGGACCGTCGGAAGGGATGTGTGTCAGCCCCCGTTTCTGGAACTCGGCCAGGGTCAGCGAATAGGGCGACCGCCCCGATGCGTTTAGGCCGTATAGTTTTTTGGTTTTGGCATCCCATACGATGGCAAACAGATCGCCACCGATCCCGTTAACATGGGGTTCTACTAGGCCTTCCACCGCGTTGGCAGCAATGGCGGCATCGATGGCGTTGCCGCCCGAGCGCAATACCTGTATCGCGGCCTGAGTCGAGAGCGGATGCGAGGTGCAGGCCATGCCGTGACGAGCCATCACGACCGCCCGTGTGGCAAAAGACCTGCCGCTGAGCCGGTCCTGAGCGGTCAGACGGGGAAGTAACAGGATCAGCAGACAGAGGGTAGAAAACAGCTTGTTCATGGGTGGGGCAGGGCTAAAAAAAGATGTGCCACGACCAGGCGGCCGTGGCACAAGATACGTAAATAGAGCTATTTATGCAGTAAAACGCCCTGGCGTAGGTTAACCTAACGTAAAATACCTTAACGGGTTACTTCAGGTGTTTGCTCGTCGGTGGTCAGCCCCAGCACTTCGCTGGTTTGCCGACGGAGTTGCTGACCCAGTTCCGGGTTGTTGGCCAGTACTTGCCCGTAGGACGGAATCATCTGCTTCAGCTTGGTTTGCCAGTCGGCCGAGCTGACTCTGTCGGGGAAGCACCGCTTAATGAGGTCGAGCATGATCGATACCGCTGTCGACGCGCCCGGCGAAGCCCCCAGCAGGGCGGCAATGCTGCCATCGGCTGCGCTCACGACTTCGGTGCCGAACTCAAGAACGCCCCCTTCTTCGTCGTCTTTTTTGATGACCTGCACCCGCTGACCGGCAATCTCCAGTTCCCAGTCGTTCATCTGAGCGTTGGGGAAGTATTCGCGCAAGGCGTTGAGCCGATCCTCGGGCGACTGCATCACCTGCTGAATCAGGTAGCGCGTCAGTGGTATGTTATGCAGACCCGCCATCAGCATGGGGGCCATGTTGCTCAGCTGAATCGACTTGGGCAGGTCGAGGTACGAACCGCTTTTGAGAAACTTGGTAGAGAATCCCGCGTAAGGCCCGAACAGCAACTCCTGTTTGCCGTCAATCATGCGGGTGTCCAGGTGCGGCACCGACATAGGGGGGGCGCCAACCGACGCTTTCCCGTACACCTTGGCGTGATGCTGTTCGATAACAGAGCGGTTGGTACACTTGAGCCACTGTCCGCTTACGGGGAAGCCCCCGTAGCCGCGGCTCTCGGGAATATCTGACTTTTCGAGCAGCCGCAGCGAACCACCGCCGGCTCCGATAAAGACAAACTCGGTCTGTACATCACGGGTTTTGCCGTCGTTCAGGTTTTCAACTCTGATTTTCCAGCCGCCCAGACTTTTGGAACGCCACAGATCGCGCACATCGTAGCCGAAATGCATGGTTACTCCGTCCATCTGCTGTAACTTCTCGAACATACAGCGGGTCAGCGCGCCGAAATTGACGTCGGTGCCGATATCCATGCGAGTGGCGGCAACGGGCTGTGCCGGGTCTCGGCCTTCCATCACCAGCGGCATCCACTCTGCCAGTTGAGCGGGCTCTTCGGAGTACTGCATGCCGTGGAAGAGGTAGTTCTGCTGGAGTGCGTCGTACCGTTTGTGCAGGTAGTTCACGTTGTCTTCGCCCCAGACAAAGCTCATGTGGGGAATGGAGCGGATGAAGTTGGGCGCGTCTTTCAGGAAACCCTGTTCAACCAGGTAGGCCCAGAACTGCTTCGACTGCTCAAACGACTCGGCAATTTTGATGGCTTTGGAAGTCTCAACGCTGCCGTCTTCGCGCTCGGGGGTGTAGTTAAGCTCGCAGAAGGCTGAGTGGCCCGTACCGGCGTTGTTCCAGGCGTCGGAGCTTTCCGCTGCGGCACTGTCCAGACGCTCGTAAATCTCGATCGTGATAGTGGGTTGCAGTTCCTTGAGCATGACCCCGAGGGTGGCGCTCATGATACCTGCTCCGATCAACACAACATCAGGACCTTTTTCAGTTGTATTCGTATGTTTTGCCATAATGGTAGCTGGGGGATTCCCATACTCATCTACAAAATTAGTAGGTCTGATGTTCGGAAAAGTAAGGCTGTTGCTCCGTAAAATGGCTGATCGATGAGGTTTCTGGGAAAACGCAACTTTATCCCGTAGCAGTACCAAAAAAAGGTGCGCCCAGCCACAACCCGATGGGTTAGCTGAGCGCACAATAAGACCGATGTGGTTCAGGGCCTTCAGGCATAGCACTTTCAACCAGCCAGCAGCGTGTTTTGCTGGAAGGTTAGCTGGCCCGCAGTACTTTTTCGAGCCACTTCATGGTGATTAGGTAGGTCGGCTTGACACCCAGCGTACCCAGGCTGCCCGACGCCAGCGTAGCGCCGGTCAGGAGCGGGTTGTCCGATGCGTAATAGGCGTAACGCACTTTCACGTCGGCCGGTACGCTGTTCCGGATCTTGAGATGGGCCTGAATGGCTTTCTGGTAATGGGCTCCTTCCATCTCTAACCCAATGGCTTTCCAGGATGAATTGCAGAAGTAGCTGAGGATGTCCTTGTTCTGTAGCGACGTGCCCAGTACGGTAATCATCGCGCCTTCGTAGACGGCTAGCCCGTTGCCTTCGAAATCGTCTTTGCTGAAATCGTTATCCAGCGGGTAGTTGTCGGCGGTGCCCTCAAAGATGTGCGAGGTCGGGATCATCAGGTCGCCTTTGTCGCCGGTCAGGATACCGGCTTTGCCCATAATCGTTACCGAGGCTACTTTCAGGGTTGCCGACTCGCTCTGCCGTTCATAGGGCTTCAGGAGTTCGTCCATCGTCTCGAAAGCCTGCTCGCCGAAGGCATAGTCCATGACCAGCAGCAGGGGCTGGTTTTCCTGAACAAAGGCCGGGTCGGGGTTGAGTTCGGCGGAAAGCTGCGATACGTCACAACGTGAGAGGTCGATCAGCTGTACCAGCAGACTGGTGCCGGCGGTGTCTTCCAGCACGTGCATACCGTGTTCGGCTGCGTACTGGACGACCTGTTCCCGCAGCTCCCGCTGGTTGGGCTGACTCAGGGTCATGGCCAGATCGTACAGGTTGTCCCAGGTGGTGGTTCCTTTCAGGGCGGCCGGTGCGTAGAGGCAGTTCATAACACTGTGCGGATTGGCGCTGATGATGTGCAGCGGCCGGTCCTGCAGGTTGTTTTGCCAGATGTATTGTTTGATGCGCGTTGCCCAGCGCTCGCCATAGAGATGCTGACCGATACGTTCGCGCAGCATGGGGGTGAAGTTAATTTCCCGGTCTACATTTGATTCACGCACCTCGCTGATCGAAACGCTACCCAGGCCGTAGACAATCTGAAACAAGCCGTTGTTGGTGCCCGCAGTTTCTTCGAAACGCCGGTAGGCCCGCTGGGTTTCTTCAAACGTGCGCCCCAGTATAGAACTCAGATACGTCAGGGCCAGCTCCCGCTCATCGTCAGTAACGGTGCCGCCCGATCGGATGATGGCTTCCAGTTTCTCCCACTCGCGCGATTTACTGCCCCGCTCCTGGAAGGCGTTGCGCCTGATCTTGTCGGCCTCCATAAACATGAAGGTCAGGTGGGTCAGAATATCGTAGATTTCGCTACGACCGTTGGTCACCTCAATGACCATCTGCTCCTGATCAATACGGTAGCAGTTGCGCCGGCGCTTGGCGGGAACCAGCACCGGGAAATGGGAATTCTCGAACCCTTCGCGCGAGGCCAGGGTAATGACCCGACAGGCTTCGATCCCTTTGGGGAGCCGGTCCATGACGTAAACCAGACCGTCGAGTTCAACCCGTTGGGGGTCGCCAACGAGGCCGTAGATTTCGGGTTGCAGCGTCAGCAACGCCCGTCGGATTTCTTCGCCCGATACGCCCGACGGTTTGTAAAACCCCCGGTTAAAGAGGTGACGCATGGTAATATAAAGCCGTTCAATAGCAACGCGCGACTCCTGAGCGCGGGTGAGTGGGGGAGATGGTTGATCGTTCATGACGATAGGCAGCAAATCAAATTGATCGGCAAGTTACGTGGTCTGCCGTATAGGGTCGGTTAACTCCTTGTGAAATTGCCCCGCACGCGTACATTTGATGATGTACAACTACTCATCAATCATGCGTAAACGAATTCTCTTTTTGCTGCTTCTAACGGCCCCAGCCCTGGCCCAACACGTACGGATAGGCAGCAACGGCCAGCCCGAACCGTTTGCCCATACATTTTCTATCGTAGCCCGCGACGAAAAAACCGGCGACCTAGCCGTTGGTGTACAGAGCCACTGGTTTTCGGTGGGTACCTCGGTGTCGTGGGGCGAGGCCGGAGTAGGGGTAGTCGCTACGCAGTCGTTCACCAACAAATCATTTGGTATGCGGGGGCTGGCGCTGCTCAAAGCGGGTAAAACGGCCCAGCAGGCGCTGGACGAGTTGTTGCGCACGGACGAGGGGCGGGACGTACGGCAGGTAGCCATTGCCGACGCAAAGGGCAATATAGCCGTGCATACCGGTAAAAAATGCATCGACTTCGCCGGTCATCAGAAAGGGGCTGCCTATTCGGTTCAGGCGAATATGATGCTGAACAACACAGTGCCCGAGGCTATGGCTGGTGCGTTCGAGAAAAATGCCGGCATGCCCCTGCCCGAACGGGTGCTCTCGGCCCTGCAGGCAGCCCAGGCCGCCGGTGGCGACATACGCGGTCGGCAGTCGGCGGTGCTGTTGATGGTAAAAGGCCGCGTATCAGACACCCCCTGGGACGATAATCACCTGGTCGACCTGCGCGTCGATGATGCCGAACAGCCGCTGGCCGAGCTGGACCGGCTGTTACGGACGCATCGGGCGTACGAACACATGAACCGGGGCGATCTGGCTACCGAAAAGAACGACATGAAAGGTGCTATGGATGCGTACGGCGCTGCCATGAAACTGTTTCCGGCCAATCTGGAAATGCAGTACTGGACGGCCATTGCGCTGGCAAACACCAAACAGGTCGATCAGGCTGTAACCATGCTGAAACGAATTTACGCGGCCGATCCCAACTGGCGGGAGCTGACCCGGCGGTTGCCCAAAGTCGGGCTACTGACGGTATCAGCCGCGGACTTAGCGAAGCTGGTCAACTAATTATCGGCTATTTTTAGGCCATGAACTACAGGCTCTATGCCTTCCTGCTGGCCTGGCTGCTGGCAGTCAGCACCTTTGCTCAGCCGCAGCCGGTTATGCCGACTATACCCGACCCGTCTGGTATCAGACAGGGGCGCTTTATTGGGGTGGTGGCCGGAACAGCGGCTTTCTATACCGTAACGCTACTGGTGTTGCGGAAGCAGTGGTACAAAAAGCGCGTGCCTTTTCACGCGTTCAACGACAATCGGGAGTGGTTGCAGATGGACAAGGTCGGTCACGCGGCTACGGCTTACTGCATGAGCCGGGGCGGTTACGAACTCATGCGCTGGAGCGGGGTAAACGAGCGAACCAGCATTTTGACCGGCGGTTTGCTGGCGCTGCTGTTTCAGAGTACGCTGGAGGTTTTCGACGGCTATTCTGAAGGATGGGGATTTTCGAAGGGCGATATGCTTGCCAATGCGGCCGGAACCGCGTTGTTTATGGGACAGCAGTACGGAGCCGGGCAGCAGATCGTGACTTTGAAATACGGGTTCCGGAAAACCATTTTCCCCCCTTTCCGGCCCAATCTGCTAGGGAAAACAACCGGGCAGCAACTGCTCAAAGACTACAATGGACAGCAGTACTGGCTATCGGTCAATCTGGCATCGGTACTACCGGTCGGCTCCCAGTTTCCGCGCTGGCTGAATCTGGATGTCGGCTACAGCGGAAGCGGTATGATTGGGGGGCACGATAACCCCAGGGTCTGGGACGCCAATGGCAATGAAGTTAAATTCGAGCGGTACCGGCAGTTCTTTATCTCGCCCGACGCTGACCTGTCGAGGGTTGGTACGTTCAGCCCGTCGTTGCAACGGTTCATCGGTACCGCCCAGTTTTTTAAAATACCGGCCCCGACGCTCGAATTCAACCGCGTAAAAGGCCTCCGCTTCCACCCCTGGCAGGTACCAAAAGACTAAAAGAGAGAAAGAGCGGCCAGACTAACCGCTCTTTCTCTCTTTTAGTCGCTCGATCACGGCCGCCTTAGTACCGCCCTCCGCCAATGTCGAAGCCTACTTTCACGCCGAGGTAAGCGTTTTTGCTTTCGATGGTCGTGTTCGTCAGCCGGTTCGACGTGGTCGGGACCGCATTGTATTCTACGCCCAGAACGAAGTGGCCGGCCTTGATGCCGCCCCGGATCATGCCGCCAAATTTGGTAGCGCCAACCAGCGTGACATCTTCCGGTGCCTGGCCATCAACAACCGTTACGACACCGCCCGAAGCGATGCTGTACAGGCCAGCGCCCAAACCCAGAAAAGGACGTACTCCGCCCGTTCCGAACAGGTAATTGCCCGTCAGCAGGTACGAGCCAAAGGCGCCAATCTCACCCGAAACGGTGTTGCCGCTACTAACCACGGCCCGGGCTACCAGGGCAGATTCCAGGCGCAAACCCAGGTCTATATTATCGTTTATGCCGTATTTAGGTTCGATGGCAAACAAAACACCACCCGATGCACCCGACGCCAGCGGTTTGGCAAAACCCAGAGAGAGATTCACTTTAAATGGTTTGAATTCCTGAGCCGTAGCTGAGAAGGCAACCAGTGTGAACAGGATAAATAGGACTCGTTTCATAATGAAATTGTGAATGAATGGAAATAAACCGTGCAAACATACTTCCTGCAGGGGGGAAAACAATACCACTCACATGGCTATCGGGCCATTCATGGGCAATGGCTACATGTAGTAAGAGAACAGGCGATCAGGGCTGCTGGCGTATAAAAACGAACTCACCTCCCTTGTCTTCCTGGCCTGCAAAGACACCATATTGAGGTACCTGATTTTTCAGGCGGCTTTCTTTCATGACCGCTTCCCGAAAGCTGTAAAATAACCGGCTGGCAGATAAGTATTTTTCTTTATTCTGATTCAGTCGTCGAAGCATATAGTCACTAAATAAACTTCGTTCCGGAACGGCTGTCAAACTACCGCTGGTCATTACTGTACGGCCCGGCTGGCTTAGTAAATCAATGGCTGTGCCGGCGGCTACTTCAGATTTGGCAATCATACTGCCACTGAAGCAGGCATCCGAAATGAGCAGCAGATGCCGGGCCGGGATGGCGTTGAGCGACTGCTGAATTTCAGCATTGTTTATCCAGGTTCCCCGGCGTCGGCTGGCATCGCGGAGCATCCAGTAACCCTGTTGGGTGACCGGGTCGAATTGGCCGTGGCCGGAAAAAAACACCAGTAATTTATCGTCTTCCCGAATACGGGAGACGAGGTCGTCGAGTTCGTCGAGTAGATCGGCCCGGGTAGGGTCCTGTAAATGAATAACCCGGGTAGAATCGAAACCGTAGTGCTGTATTAGGGTGGCTGCGAGACGGCGGGCGTCGTTATGTGGCTCACTGAGGCTGGGTAATAGAATGTCCTGATAGGTTTGTACGGAAATAAGCAAGGCAAAGAAGCGCCCTTTGCTTCCAGTAGTGAAGGACACGGCGGCCTGGTTATAAACGGTCAAATCGCGCTGGATGGTGTTGCGCGATGCGTCGGTAACCCGAATCGAAAGCCGGTTAAGGCCGGGACGCAACGTAAGCTCGTGAGCAAATGAATTGTCGGCTGCCAGCTTTACCGGACTACCGTTAATTTGCATAAGGGCTATCCGGTCGTTATCAGAGGCTTTGCCCCGCAGGGTAAGTCGATTGCCGGTTTGTGAGGTTGTGTAAGCACCATCGAGAAAAACCGGCTCGGTAATAGTCAGATCGGGACTGGTATAGTCGCCGACGGTCTGTTGCTGGTAGGTGATGGGGGTGCAGGGAGTTTTATAATCGGCAAATCGTTTCAGGACATCCCGGAGCGTGGCGATATTTTTGGGTAGTTCGGGGTCGTTTTTGTTCAGCTTTTCGGCGCGTTCGAAGTAAGGAAGTGCACTGGCAAACAAGCCACAAACCTGCTTTTCTTTTTCTTTACCGTTTAACTTATACTCCGCAGTCGTCATGGCATCGACAAGGCGTTTCTGTTCAACGGCCAGATTGAAATAGAACACCGCCATATTATACAGCGCGTCATAATTGGTAGGCGACAAATCGAGGGCGCGTTTGTAGTACAAATAACACTGAGTGCGCTGAGTCAGGGTAAGCCGTCGGAACTCCTCCAGGTCGCTGATCGATTCGCTTCCTTTTTTACCCAGCATCTGCTTTAGCGTCTCCTGGTTTTTAGTCGAAATATTGTCGTACAGAATACCGACATTAAGCACGTTTGTTGCATTGAGCGGATCCTGTTCAAGCAGCAGAATCAGGCGTTGGAGGGCTTCTTCGGACCGGCCTGACCGGAGTAGTGTGTTAACATATTCGCTGCGCAGGTCAACATTGCCGGGTAGTAGCTCGCTACCCCGCTCCAGCGTTCTGAGCGCCCGGTCTGTATCCCCTTTTTTGCTGTAGCTGAGCGCCAGTGCATAAAAAATACCAGCATCACGGCCGCCATTCTGTATGTACGTTTCAAAGAAAGACATGCTGGCTGTTGAATCAATGTTCAGGGCCGTAATGCCGGCATACAATAGGGCCAGCGTGTCTTTAGGTGATACCTTGTGCGCATAAGACATGAGTTGGAGAGCCTTACTGAACTCTTTGTCTTTATACCTGAATGCGCCCGCTCGTAGTAAAAGCGTAGATAAAGCGTTGTCAGATAGCGCTTTTCGGATGTCGTCTTTCAGGTTGACCGAAGCCCCCGGCAGCAAGACTGCTTTTTGAAACGATTCATAGGCTACCAGTGCCGCATCGGCATACTGGGGGGTGGTATCACTAACAGTAGCGATGGCCTGATAGACTACACCCCGGTAATACCAGCCCTCCGGCGCATTGGGATTGGTTTCTGTAGCTTCATCGACTAACGTCCGGGCTTCGTTGTATCGACCCCGATCAAGTAAGCCCCGAACTTTGCCAAACTGGGCTTTTGCGGGCAGGGCAACGATCAGACAGAGAAGGCAAAGGGTAAAATACTTCATAAACTGGGGTTAACAGGGCTAACTGCCGTACTTACATCGATATGGGCGGATAAATAACCGAAAATAAGCCATATGGCCTGATCCTCAGTTGTCAGATCATCTAAATTTCGTTTTTTTACCCCTGCATATCCCAACCTGACTACTTTGTCATCATGAAGAGCGTATTAATTGTCTGGCTGCTATTTGGGCTGACCACAACCAGTCTGGCTCAGTCAAATGTTTACGAATTAGTATCCTGCCCGGGCCGGTCGGCCAGCGTTGCTGATTTGCAAAAACAGCTTCGGCGTGTCAGAACCGATGCCGACGCACTCCAGACGATTACCCGCTGGGTTCGGGTGCAACGCCTGAGCAACTGCCGGATTCTCCTGCTTCGTAACGAAGTATGCTATTGGTTCGATAGCCGATCCAGCACATCCCGGCGGCCTTTTGTCGAGGCAACGGCCAGCGCGCTCGTTAGTAAAGGACTCAGTTCCGGCTCCGTATCCCTGGCCGACTTTGTGCGGGATACACTCGTGGTGGTCGATACGCTCTGGATGGATGCCGGACGGCAGCGTCGGCATACATTCTCTGTCGTTCTTGACGGACAGGTGTACCGACTGCCAACTGATCCCGGTTCGGGCTACGTGTATCTGACCAGTCGTCAGTTTCCGTCGGCATCGGGTCGTTACAGTACGATTACCATTATGGACGATACGAGCCATGAACCCGTCGGGTCATCGGCCGTGCGGCTGTACTGCCTCAACGACGAGCAGCGGCAAACCCTGCGCGACGCCATGCGCCGGGGGACAAGGGTGGTGCCTTGTTTGCAGCTGCTGCCTTTGGTTGCCGATTTTGTCTTAGCTAACTGGGGAGGCTTATCAGGACCGGATGATGACGACTTCGTAACCGCACAGCGACAGGCCCTGAAACGGTTTGCGATAGCGGCCGGTATCACCTGTCCCTAACCGTTTCTTACTGCTTTTCATGGAAGATATTATTCTGTCACTCATCGTGTTTGCCGGTGCTTTTGTGCTGGCATTCTTCGTGGTTGAGCGGTTACGAAATCCCGTATTTAAGTGGATATTCATCATGGCTCATGCCTGCCTGCTGACCCTGCTAACCCTGTTTCTCGGCGTACGGTATCCTTATTTCTGGACAGAGCAGGCAGCCGCTATGACGTTGCTTCGGCCTGTCAGTGACCTGCTCAAACCAGATCGGATCGGCCCGGTCATGAAAAAAAATCAATTCCTGATGTTTGACGTAACGCGGGATATTGCGCTGGTGCCCAGTCGTGGCAGCGATGAGGATGCTGATGCCAATGGAAAAAAGGTCATTACCGACCGTCAGAAACTAGCCGATCTGCTGGAGTGGCTGGGGCAGGATAGCATAGGCAGTCAAATCGATCAGGTGGTTTGCGATGTTCAGTTTCAAATGCCAACCGATTCGATCACCGATGGTCGCTTACTACAGGCCCTGAACCGTCTCAATAATCAGCATAAGTTACTGATGGCTCGCAGTCTACTCCCTGACTACGATCTGGCTGAACCCGCCTGGCCTAACCTGTTCGGGCCTGATCTGGACGGTGGCCTGGTCGATTATACCGCATATGGAGGTACATTTTTTAACTATCAGCTCATGACAGCTCCTGACGACCAGCGTCCCTTGCCAAACGGATGGGCTTCGGTAAGTCTGCCTTATGTTCTTTATCAGCGCACCCATCGGTTGGAGCCACCGCTAACTGGGATATGGTTTAGAGAGCGCCGGGACGATGGGTCTAACACCGCCTGGGGTTTGTCTACATTCATTCCTGAGTTATTTCTCACCGATGATGACATACTGAATCTGGAAAGTCCCGGCGATTCGGTCAATGTGCTGGAAAAGGCGTTGATATGGCTGGGTAATCTCCGTTCCGACGCCCCGCGCTTGACCGATGCGTCTCAATCAATGGCTCTTCTGCGGCAGGATGTTGGATTCGTTACAAGTCCGCGGGGCCGTCTGCTGACAAACATTTTGCTTAAGCAGGGGCGCCAGGCTGGTAAACGAACGATTGTCTGGATCGGTGTTTTTAAGGATGCCGAGCGCGACAAGCATATGACCGCATTTGGTCTGATGCACGGGTCTCTGCTACTGATTAATGTTTACCTGAACCTGGTTATTGGCAACCACCACATCCAGTTTGAATACCTGTGTTTTCTCTTGTTCGCATTTGGCGGAATAAGCTGGTTGCTGGTACGAACCAAGATACATCGGGCTGCCGCCAGTAAGCAGACCACTGGCCAGCCAGATAGGTTCGCCAGTGAGGCACAGCGCACAACGATTCACTATGTGCGTCATGCCACCCGCGACATACTGAACAGCGTGTTCATTGAAAAGTCTCATTACTGGTTACTGCTCATCACGCTGACATTGTCAGCGCTACTTTTCGGGCATATAGTCAACGTGATGGGGTTGGGCATCTACCTGGGGGCGTTCAGTACGTCATTGACCTGGCTAATACAGCGGTCAGATCATTCCGCAGGCGTCTGGGCATAATGAACCAGCGCCGACTGCTTCTCTTGATCTAAACAGTAAGTAGATTAACTTTACGCCCCACACTGGGCGGACCGGGATTGATGTCACAATGAATTAACTGCTTTGATAAAGACTAAATAAAATGAATGAACTCTTCGATAACTATTTGTTACAGAAGAAGATAGATGCCATTCGGTTCCGGGAGCAAGAGCCAGAACGCTATGCAGCCTGGGAGCGGGAGTACGCTCAACTGCATCCGGACAGCTTTACCGCTCAGAAAAAATTTCTTTTAAACGATACCCGAAGAAAGTACCTTGTTCGTTGAAAAAGTACTCTGCGGCCTGAAGGTCGGGTCGATTACCTCTGTTTAACCCATATCCTCTTTTTGCAATGAGTGTTACGTTAGGAGAACTGCGCGGTATTACGGATGCCGTTCTAAACGCCCTGAAAGGGCAAGGTTTAGGCGACAGTGACGCGCTTCTGGAAGCCGCAAAAACCCCGGGCGGTCGAAAAACGCTGGCTTCAGCAGCTGGTGTCGATGCAACCGCTATTCTGGAACTGGCCAATCGGGCAGATCTGGCCCGAATCAAAGGCATTGGTCGGGTGTATAGTGATCTGATGGAAGAAGCCGGGGTGGATACGGTGAAGGAGCTGGCCCAGCGGTCGCCCAACAATCTGCATGCAAAATTGATTGAGATTAACAAGAAACGACAGTTTACACAACGTCCGCCATCTGTAGAACAGGTAAGCGATTTTGTTGAACAGGCCAAGAGCCTGCCCGGTATGCTGGAATACTAACGGCAGCGACGCGCCCGGATGATACTGACTCGTCCTGCGGAAGATCGATCGGATCGGCTTTCCGCAGGACGAGTTTCGTTTACAGGGTTATGAGCAGCCCGGCCGATGCGTAGTTGATCCAGGTGAAGTTATAAATCGTATCGACGTTAGCACCGCCTTCAACGACCCTATAGCCGGCTTTCAGACCGAAGGCATCGCTGAGCTGGTAGGTAGCTCCCGCAAAAATATCCTCGGCCCGGCCCTGTCTGGCCCCCAGCGCATCGCCCTCCAGCAGCAGGCCCAGCCGTTGCGTGGGCCGGTAGCTGACATAAAAGTTAATGAGCGGCACAAACCCCAGGTTATCAAAATTCGTATCCCGATTGCTGGTTTCGTTCGTAAACTGAACATTGGCATCCCGGATTTTGCCTGTGAAGCCCAAACCCACTCGCCAGCGTTCGTCGGCTACAATATCGTACCGATACGTTAGCCGGTATGAGTTGAAGGTATAGTTGACCCGGGTGGCCTGCCCGGCCGGGAAAATCTGACCATTGTAATACACATCCCGATCGAAAGCCCCATCGTAACGAACCGTAAGGGGAGCATATAACGCAGAGATCGTGTGTCGGTTGTTAATGGTATAACCCAGTCGAACACGGTAAAAGGCGGTTGGTTTAGCCGACAGTTCGGTCGGTAAGTCAACGAGAGTTCCGCCCGTATTGGGGATACGTACTTCGTTATAAGGAGTGCCGAGGACAAGACCCGATTCGAGGTCGAGCCGGAGCTGGGCGTGAACAGCTGGCCCGGAAAGCAGCAGGAAGGCCAGACAAAAGCTGAGCCGTAGTATCGTGTTTTTCATAGCGTATTGACTGATGGTAATTCACTCAACCGGCTATGGTCGGTAATGGTTTAGTGCCCGATTCGGGGTTCGCGTAGATATTGGTCCAGCCGGTTTTCCAGCTCAGAGAGGCTCAGGCTCGTAAACAATTCGCCGTTTATGGCCAGCGCAAGCCGGCCGCTTTCTTCCGAAATAGCGATAACGGCGGCATCGGTGGCTTCACTCATACCAAGAGCGGCCCGGTGCCGGAACCCCAGCGCCGGCGGTAGTTCATCATCGTTGGATACGGGTAAAATGCAGCGCGCTGACCGGATTCGTCCGTCGCTGATTACCACGGCGCCATCGTGTAAGGGGCTGTACTGGCTGAAGATGGCCAGCAGCAACGATTTGGACAGATCGGCGTTGATGATCTCGCCCGACTGGATAAACTTCTCCAGATCGTCATTCTTCTGCAGAACCAGCAAGCCCCCCGAAAACTCGGTACTTAGCGCTTTACAGGTATCGAGAACAGGCTTTAGGGCTGTCTGGTGATCGGGCTGCAGGGGCTGACGCAGGAGCCAACGGCGAATCCATCGGCTGTTGGTCAGGTTGGTCGACTTGCCGATGTAGAGCAGAAACCGCCGAATCTCCTGCTGAAAAATAATGATAAGCGCCAGGGCACCCACACTGATAAAATACTCCAGTATGGTGGTCATCAGGTTCAGGCCGAGTGCCTTTACCAGCAGGTAAGCCAGGTAAACCAGCAGGTAGCCGATAAACACCCGGCTGGCCACACTGCCCCGAACGAGGTTATAAATCTGGTAGATCAACAAGGCTACCAGGCCCATGTCGAGCAGGTCTAGCCAGCCAATCTCAAGAAAGCCCAGTCTGAACCCCAGCATAAAGAATAAGTACATAGCAACTGTAAAGGTAGGCCGCCGGCGGCTTAAACGGCCAGTGTCTCGCCTTCTATAGCCAGGTAAGTTTCGGGAAAGACGGTACGGGCTTCGTCCAAGAACGGCTCGTACTGCTTATAACGAGACGAAAAATGACCGATAAGTAACCGGCCTACGTCGGCTTTTGCGGCAATGGTAGCTGCCTGGCGAGCCGTGGAGTGATACACTTCAGCCGCGCGCAGGGCGTTATCTTCCAGGAACGTGGCTTCGTGATAAAGCAGGCTGACCCCCTGCAGCTGCGGCACTAGCTCCTCAACGTACCGGGTATCCGAACAAAAAGCGTAGGAGCGCGGCTCCGGCCCCGGCGCGGTGTACTCAGCCGCAGCGTAGCGCACCTGTCCGCTTTCGTCCAGCACATCCTGTCCTTCTTTCAGTCGCTTCAACACCTCAATCGGGACATCGGCCGGCAGTTTTTCGCGAAGCAGGTGGGGCTTGTGGGGCTTTTCCCGAAAGATGTAGCCTGTGCAACTGATCCGGTGCTGCAGAGGGATCGATTCTGCCGTTACCAGCGGATGATCGAGCAGCAATGCCGACTGGTCAGGCTCAACCGCCTGGAAGTGGAGTTTGTAGCCCAACCGAGAATCAGACACCCGAAAAATGGTCGTCAATACGTCATCGAGTCCTCTGGGGCCGAACAGGTACAGATCCTCCGTTCGGCCACTTAGATTGAGCGTCGACAGGAGCGGGGCCAGCCCGAAGTAGTGATCGCCGTGGAGGTGGCTAATAAAGATGTACCGCAGTCGACCCGGCCGTATCCGGTGTTCGAGTAATCGAAGCTGCGTACCTTCGCCACAGTCGATCAATATGTGATCATTGCCAACCGTTAGCAGCTGGGCTGTTGGATGAAACCGTAGGCTGGGCGTGGCCGAACCGGCGCCCAGCACGGTGAGCGTAAATGGCAAATGAGCGGGTCTGGAATGATCTGAAACTTGGTTGGGCATAGGGTTAGATTAGGCTTCCTCGCGACCGACGCTGCCCCCGGCGTCGTACTCATCGTCGTCTTCGCTGCGAAAATCGTTTTCCAATTCGTTCATAAATACGGCATCGATGGCTTCCTCTACCGTGGGCAGAATGGTCAGGTCACTACCGCCGGCTGAGTCGAGTAGCTCGATCAGGTCGTCATCTTTCGTAACGAGTACCAATAACCCAACTTCATTCGTGCACTGACGGTTTATTTTTCGTATCGCCGTGATGCCTGCCATGTCGATGAATTTCAGCGAAGCCATGTCCAGAATAATATTGCTGTATCCTTCACGAAACAGGCTGCGGCTGAGGGTTTCGAAGGCCGTTGGCAGTTCACCCCCCAGGGCTGTTTCGTTCAGGCGAATCAGGGCGTACTGCTCGTTTTTTTCAATGGTATAATTCATAGGGTTGTATCAGTAAGGGTCTTCAGAATATTGGTTTCAATCCGGTTAAGTGGGTCAGTCTCGTCGGCGCGCAGAAACGTCTGGCCCGTTACGGTTTCAAACAACTCAATGTACCGCCCCGAAATCTGGTCTACCCACTCATCGGACATGGTCGGAACGGTCTGGCCGGTTTTACCCTGAAAACCGTTCGCGATAAGCCATTCTCTAACGAACTCTTTCGACAATTGTTTTTGAGGCTGGTTTGACCGAAGCTGCTCTTCGTAGGTATCGGCGTAAAAATAGCGCGATGAGTCAGGGGTATGGACTTCGTCGATCAGGATCACGGTGCCGTTCAGATTCCCGAACTCGTATTTCGTATCGACCAGGATAAGACCGCGCTCGGCAGCCATCTGTGTACCCCGCTCAAAGAGCGCCAGGGCGTACCGCTCCAGCTGCACGTAATCACCTTCCGGGACAATGCCCCGACTCAGGATTTCTTCGCGGCTGATGTCCTCATCATGGCCTTCGTGGGCTTTGGTTGAGGGGGTTATAATGGGCGTGGGGAGCCGGTCGTTCTCGCGTAATCCGTCGGGCAGGGCAACGCCACACAGCATGCGGTGACCATCGCGGTACTGCCGCCAGGCGTGTCCGGCCAGGTACCCCCGTACTACCATTTCGACCGCATAGGGTTCGCAGCGCAGCCCCACACTGATGTTGGGATCGGGAACCGTCAGTAACCAGTTGGGAACCAGATCGGCGGTGGCCCGCAGAAAATACTCGGCGGTCTGGTTCAGAACCTGTCCTTTATAAGGAATGGGGCGGGGCAGAACGACATCAAAGGCCGAAATTCGGTCGGACGCAATCATGATCAAACGGTCCGGGAACGAATACACATCACGGACTTTGCCGCGGTAAAATCCCGTTTGGCCGGGAAAATGGAAGTTGGTTTCCTGAATGGGCATTGGTTACATAGTCGGTTTTGGGACCGGTGGAGTGGAAAGGTTCACTACAGGGAACACCGGACCCAAAACCCGTTTATAGTTTTTCGATGACAAGCGCTGACGCTCCTCCTCCGCCGTTGCAGATACCGACCGCACCGATGCGGCCCTCGGTCTGTTGCAGCACGTTGGTTAGCGTCGTCACAATTCGGGCCCCCGACGCGCCCAGCGGATGACCAATCGATACGGCACCACCGAACACGTTTAGTTTCTCCTGAGGCACCTCCAGCAGCTGACTAAATGCCAGGGGTACTACGGCGAATGCTTCGTTGATTTCGAAATAATCGACGTCGGCCGTGGTCAGGCCTGCCCGCTCCAGCGCCAGCGGTACGGCTTTGGTGGGAGCGGTTGTAAACCACTCGGGTTGCTGTTCAGCGTCGGCATAGGCCAAAATACGCGCCAGTGGCTTTAGTCCGAGTTCATCGGCTTTGCGCTGGCTCATGATAACGAGCGCAGCGGCTCCGTCGCTGATTGGCGATGAGCTGGCCGGCGTTACGGTACCGTCGGGAGTGAAGGCGGCCTTCAGCGTTGGTACTTTATCGTAAATAACGTTCTTGTACTCTTCATCTTCGCTGACGGTTACAGAGCCTTTACGACCAGCCACCTCAACGGCAACGATCTCCGCTGCAAACCGTCCGGTTTGGGTGCTGTCTTCGGCCCGCCGATACGACTGCACCGTATACGCATCCTGAGCCTCTCGGCTAATGCTGTAGGTTTGCGCGGTTCGGTCGGCAAAGACCCCCATCGCACACTGATCATAGACGTCGACCAGTCCATCCCGGGCCAGCCCGTCAACAAGTTCGGCATTCCCGTATTTGTAGCCGAAGCGGGCTCTAGGCACGTAATACGGGGTGTTCGACATGCTCTCCATGCCGCCCGCCACCACGACGTCGGCCTGGCCAAGCTGGATTGCCTGTGCCGCCAGCATAACGGCTTTTGTGCCGGATGCACATACTTTGTTGATCGTGGTGCTGGGAATGGTGGCCGGGAGGCCCGCCTTGAGAGCCGCCTGTTTGGCCGGGGCCTGACCCACATTGGCCGAGACAACGTTCCCCATAATGACCTCCTGTACCTGGTCGGGCTGCACACCGGCCCGGCTGAGCGCTCCCCGGATGGCGGCTGCACCAAGGTCAGTAGCCGAGAGGGAAGACAAAACCCCACCAAATCCCCCAATCGGGGTTCGGACAGCGGAAATAATTACGACTTCGTTCATGGTTAGTTTGTGATTACTACCAGCGGTTTTCCCCCGCTGTCGGGCTTGTGACGCGTCGGGCTGATCGCGTCAGCGCATACGGTAAATCATCGGTCTGCATAGCATCGAGCAGCTGAAGCGCCTGATCCTGCGTCAGGTTCAGTTGCCTGAAGCGTCGGAGCAGATCATCCTGCCGCGACGACCGTTCTACCTGACCATTGCCCATAGACGGTTGATCTGCCTGTTGCTGGGTTTCGGCGGTCGATTTAGCCGACACCTGTTTGGAAGGTGGACGCGGAGTATACCGGTTACTTACCAACTCAAAGTTATACCGCGCCGGTTCATTCGTGAAATCTTCAAGCAACGCCTGGCGAAACAGGGTCAGAGCCGCCGTACTGTCGTGGTTAATACAGGCAATGATGCCCAGCTGGGTAGCGGCTACCGTACGCAGAGCAGACTGGTCTGAGTCGAGTAACGTCTGATACTGCTGACCTGCTTTTTTATATTGTCTCAGCTGAAAGTACGTGTGGCCCAGGTTAAGCCGGACGGCAGGATCGGCAGTTGAAGTGGCCTGGCTAAGAAAGACATATAATCTAAGGGCCTGTTGGTAGCGGCCCGCCCGATAAGCTGATTCCGCTTCCTGCCGGGCCTGGTTATTTAACGAAATCTGGTTGACCGGCACGGTCTCGCTCCACCAGAGCCAGGCAATCATCAACACATAGATCATACGCTACGAACAAACAGGAGTCCAAAAATAAGACGAAAGATTGAGACCACCCTACAGCCGAAACGTCCGTACGGTTATGATCAGATCAAACAGAATCAGGACCAGCGCTGCCAGAACGAAGTAGTAATATTTGTTGGTCGATACGGCCACCTGCTGCTGGTCAACGACCCGCCCCTGTAACGACCGCATGTAGCTGGCCAGCTCGTCAATATGCTGATCCTGGCTTTCTACTTCTATGTAACGCCCCTGCGTTTCGAGCGCCAGGCGTTGTAAAAAGCTTCTGTTCAGCCGACTGCGTACAATTTGCCTGTCGGCGTCACGTATAAAATCCCGGCCCTGTCGGATTGATGCGCCACCCTCCGTACCCACGCCCATGGTCACCAGCGGAATCCGAAACGTACGAAGCCGGGCCATGGCCGTACGATCGCAGGTGTTGAAGTTTTCGCCGTCGCTAAAAATAACAATAGCCTTGGCGTTCTGACGGGTCGAGGGGTCGGTCAGCAGTTTTTGCCGGGCCAGTTCGATAGCCTCGCACAGATTGGTGCCCCCCGTTGGCGAAACAGTAGTCCGCACATCGCGAACCGACTGCCTGATAGCATCATGATCGGCGGTGAGTGGCGACAACACAAACGACTCGGTAGAGGACACAATCAGGCCAAAACGGTCGGCAGCTAACGTATCGCACAGCTGTTGTACATCGTACTTGACCCGCTCGAGCCGGGTGGGTACTACATCGTCGGCATCCATGGACCGCGAAACATCGATAATCAGGAATACATCGCGTCCGCTGGTAATCAGATCGGCACTGGCTTCGCCAAAAGATGGGCCAAGCAGGGCAATCATCAATAGAATCAGGTAGCTGCTGCGTAAGAAAAATTTGGGAACTACGCCCCAGGCTGTCGTACCCAGCTGACGGGCGAGTCGAAATGTACGCCAGATGTAGAAAGCGTACAGGCACACAAATAGTCCTGTAAACAGGTATTCGGTCGTTGAGAATGAATATAACCAGTTCATTTAAATTTTTTTTCAATGCTGCCGGAACTGGTAATCAGGGCCAATAGGCGCAAAGAGGAGCAAAATTAGCGATTCTGCAAAGATTTTTCTGAGCTAGCTATTGGCATAAACGGAGAATGGCTCTATCTTTGCACTCCAACAAGCCGGAAGCAGTTGTAAAAAATCCGGAGAGATGCCTGAGAGGCCGAAAGGAACAGTTTGCTAAACTGTCGTACTGGTAACGGTACCGAGGGTTCGAATCCCTCTCTCTCCGCAGAATACAGTGTAGTACCTTTCTAGTTTGATTGCTACGGCTTACTAGAAATTAACAACTCGGGGTGTAGCGTAGCCCGGTATCGCGCCTGCTTTGGGAGCAGGAGGTCGTAGGTTCGAATCCTGCCACCCCGACACTAAAAACCGTCTATTTCGCAAGATTTGGGCGGTTTTTCTTTTTTAGCTATACGTATTGGCAGTTTTTTGGCAGCAATTGGCACAGAAAAAACGGCATGAAGCCCGGTAACAAAAACGAGTATCCATACACGCCAGCCCGTTTAGTTGAGACGTCAGCCAACCTTTATGTGGTTTACTATGTCTGGAGCGTTCGGGAGAAACAGAAGGTTTTAAAGCATTTAGGCTTCTAAATATAATCACACTTATACAACAGAAACGATGGTTCGCTCTTCGTACGCTTCTGTGGTTCTGCTCTTACTTATTATTCCCATTTTATATGGCTTGTGGATGCGATTGTCGCCCCACTCGCCACCTAATACTTGGATTGTCTATTTTGCCATCCTGTTTTCAGGCCCTCTCTTATTAGTTTATGGTGTTGTCATGCGGTTCATGTTGTATGAAAAAAAGCTTTCATCAATCGCTTTATTGATTGGTTGTTTACTGGTTGAAGCTGAAATCATTTTCGTTATCGAAACCTTGCTACATAACAATACTTAGTTCTGATCCTGAGTGTCTCTACGTAGCTTCTTGTAGAAGTTCATTAATATAAAATCAGGTGTACATCGCTCCTGGACATCGTGCAATTCAGGCTACACCGCCAAGGGGCGGTTGGTTATCGCACTTATCCCAGATTGCAGAGTAAACTCGTCACAAAACAGCTTCGGTTGAAATGCTGTTTTGGCTGACTTCAAGCCCGGCCTTTAGGGAGTCGACCAGGTAAGTTGCCCACCGTACTATGCACTTCGAGCCGGAATGAGAACTCCGCCAAGTAAGCCTGTGCCGGTATCATTCAGCCAGTTTATCGCCGTTGAGGGGTTCATCAACAGGTGAATGTTCGTGTTCAAGAGAGAAGTCGGCAAATGATCGAACCAAACACATGCCGACTCAAAATAATGGGTAACCTGGTACATGCCTGCCCGGTCTACGTCTACTAAGTTCTGTTAGTGTTTAAGGTTGTAGCGTTTGGTTTGCGGATGGAATGATTGCCAGGAATGCCAGAATTCCTGGTATGCTTTCGGAATGGACCCGAGCTGCTGCCCGGCTAAAGGGCCGGCAATGCAATGCCCACGCCACGTCCAGACCGACTGCGTTTCTAAATCGGTCAGTCGGCGGTTGGCGTAGCGAAAATTCAGCGACCGTCCGCCAGTTCGCCGATCCCATACACCAAACGACGCGCTGTCGGGAGCCATCATCAGCACCAGAGGCTCTCCGCCAACCACGTCATTGATCACCCGTTTTTCCTGCAGCAGATTCCAGTCATAGGCCTTGGCAACTACCCCCTGCTGAACCCCAATTACCCACGACTTCGGTTTCCAGGAGGCTGAGTCACGGCGGGTGAGTTTGCCTTTGGATAGGCCCTTGTCATAGTTTTTCATAGCCGCAAACTCGTCTGCGAAAGTGGAATCTGCCTGTAATACGCGTGTGTTGGGGTGGCTGACGGCCCACTCGCCCAGGGTCATTTGCTGTGCAGTCAGGCCGGGCAGTATTTCTCCACGCATCGGGCCAACAATGGCTTCACCGGTTGCCTGCCGCCACCAGCTACCCGTACGGCTGTCCTCAAACATGGCGTTAAAATGGTCCATACCCACCAATCGAAACTCATCAGCCTGACCGCGGACCAGCGGACTAAATACCCTACCGGTTCGACAAACGGTGCAGTAGGTGACCATAATCGGCATACCGCCAACGGTATCGCGCACCTGGTGATGGTAGCCTATCAGTTGCAACGGATACGCCGTGGCCTTGCCATTTGCTGCGTAGCCCAGTACCAGTTTGTTCAGCGGTATTTTATTCTGCTCTAAGGGAACGATCAACTTGTGAATAGGCTGGCGAAACATCTGATCCGCCATCATCTTGCTGTTGACCATGTAGAGGACTGCTCCGTATGCAATTGCGCTTGACCCTATCAGCCAGCGGTATCCGATTCGATTCGATTTGAATAGGAGCTGGTACGCCAGCACCAGTATAACTACAATACCTGCCCCTCGCAGCCAGGAGCCATACTGGTGGAGCCAATAAGTGATCTTTACCCGATCCAGATTAGCTGTGTCATCTAACTGGCTACCCGGAAACGGCATTATGAAATAAACACGGGCGGCTTCGAGTCCAATCAGCCCAAGCAGGAGGCACACGAACCCGACGAGCGTTTTTGCCAACCTCGGCGTAACGGGTTGTTGTAAAGCCGGGGTAGGTCCGGTATGTTCTGATTCGTCACGAACGGGGAGATTTGCCATATTGGTAATTCGATGATGACGTTGAATGTGAGGAAGATAATGTCCCCACCAGCTAAGACCGGTGGGGAGCACGCAATCTAACCTATGATGAATAAGTGAACCGATTCAATACTATGTATTAAATCTGCTTTTTCCTTGGAAGCGGTTTAGCTGCTTGCCAATGGACCCGGGAAATAAGCCACGTGCATTTGCCAGGGGAACGACAAGGTGAACGGGCTTGCTTCTCAATGATCAGGATACCCGGCAGCAAAACCTCCGCTGGTACTTTTCCATTGGATGTTTTAGCGCTACGGCGATGGATAACCCAGGCAGGTTTCACCGGTGATAAAAACAACAAAGGAGGTCTGATCCAACAGCAGCATAGTTAAGCGGGTGGCATGTATGGATCTTCGTGGGTATAGCCGTACTCGACGACCTTCTGCGCGCGGTATTGGTATAAGTCCCTGCTTTCAGGTGCCCAGGTATCTAACCCATCGACGTAGCGGTTGAACATACAAAATGCGGCCGCAATCAACACCGTGTCGTGAATATCCCGGTCGGTAGCACCTTCCGCCCGGGCCTTGTCAATTTGCCCGGCTGTCACATACTTGCCTCCCTGCTGTACGCTACCGGCAATGGCCAGCAATGCTTTTAGCTTCGTTGAAATAGGGGCATGGGTGTAGTCCTGCTTTACCGATTGAACCAATGACCAGTCTGTATCACCCAGATGGTGACTAGCCACTGATCCATGAATGGTTTGGCAAAAAAAACAGTCGTTACGGGCTGATACATACGTCCCAATCAGTTCTCGTTCCCCCTCACTGAGCGTGGAATCGGGGTGGTTCGCATTCGTGCGTAACAGCACGTTGACCAGATCGTTAAGGGGGCGGGCCGTTTCGGGACTAAAGGCCATCGGGCCGCGGATACCCGGTAGTCCGGGTGCAAAATCAATATGAGGCATCGTTCTGATTCTGGTTTAGTTTGGCCTGGGTAGTACATAGCCCAGAGTTCCCATACGCTCGCCCATGGCGGTATAGGCCGTTGGGTCATCGGGCGTCAGTGTTGCCAGGCCATCGACATAGCGGTTATACATCGAGAAAGAAGCGGCAATCAGTACTGTATCGTGAACATCGCCATCGGTAGCGCCTTCTGCCCGGGCAGCCTCTACCACATCGTCCGTTACAGTCCGGGCGTCGTCCGCCACACGCTGGGCAATGGTCAGTAAGGCGCGAAGCTTAAAAGAAACAGGAGCCGTTTCCAGGTTCTCCAGCGTCTGATCGACCACAGGAGCCTGCTCGCCATACAGGTAGCGGGCTGCGGCCGCGTGGCTCTGCTGGCAAAAAAAGGTCCTGTTCTGACTCGATACAAAAGCTGCAATCAGCTCCCGCTCGGCGTCAGACAGGGTGCTGTCGGCTGAGCCCGCGCGGAGCAACGCCTGAGCGAGTTCGTAAAGTGGTTTGCCCGTATCTGGCCGATACATAACCAGACTGCGTATGCCGGGGGCGTCGTTATTGAGTTGAATATGAGGCATTGGCGTTACTTTGGATTTGGATGAAAAGCGGTTGATTCCGAGTGGCTGGGAGATGAGCTGGGGCCGCGATTAGATTAGGAAGCGGGTTTGTATCGCAGAAAAACAGCCATCCAGGCCACTAGAAAAGCGACGGAGAAGACCAGTAGCGCATGGCCAAAGCCACCTAAACCAGCAACCATCGTACCGACGAAAAACACGGCTGTCGCCGTGAAAAAACGACCTACATTAAAACTTATGCCTGCCGCTGTTGCCCGGATACGGACCGAGAACAAGGCCGGGATAACACTCGATAACGCGCCCTGACTGATGCCGAAAAACAAGGCGACGAAGGCGGTTTCGGCATAGATGATCGGGCTGAACTGACGATTCGACAGAAATAGTAGCGCACAGCCGCCCGCGCATCCCGCAAAGGTTACCAACAGCGTTGTTCGCGAGCCAAGTCGCTCGATCAGGCTGCCTGACAAAAGTCCGCCAACGATGCCACCCATACCAAGCAGGATCATGGTGAGCCCCCGTTCCCGGCCTCCGGTTTGCCCAGCAGGTAGCAGCGATTGTACCCAGGTCGGAATCCAGGAGAACGTACCCCACAACCCAATCAGGACTGCTCCAAAAATTAATACGCCCGTCAGCAGATTGGCTCGGTCGGATGGGGTCCAGGATTTTTCGGGCTTGGGCATAAGGCGGGCTCGACTCCAGTTAGCCGATTCGGGTAATTTAACCAGCATCAGGACGGCCACCAGTACGGGGATTATGCCCAGCCAAAACGCTTGTCGCCAGGGAACCAGCCCAGCATTCAAGCCACCCGTGGTTACAATTCCTACCGGAAACATAACAGCTAGTACACCCAGCACGACTGCCCGCCCTTTTTCGGGCCAGATTTCAGATAAATAGACTGTTGTCAGTAGTAAAACACCGCCAACGCCCGCCTGGCTTCTACCGTATCGGATTTAGTTATAGTTGCTTCCATGATTGGTTCGGTTAACGAAGACCCTGATCAAAGACCAGCGACACATAATACTGTCCTCCCACCGCCGGCGACCCATACGCCTGCACCACATACTGATTGGTCAGATTGCTGGCGCCCAGTTTCAGCACCGTTTTTAGCGATGGCAGGCGGTAGTTGACCTGCGCATCGAGCAAGTGGTAAGCGGGTACGCGTCCGGGAATGAGCGCGTTGAACGAACCGACCCAGTCGAAGCTTTCCTGCCAGTGCCAGGCAACCGTAAAGCCAAGGTTTGGGGCAACATGGCGGTGTCCGAGCGTGACGTTGGTCTTAAAGCGGGGGGTATTGAAAGCCGCTACGTTGTTGGGGTCAGCGTTTCGAATGTCAAATGACGACCACGTACCATTGGCTCCGATCTGGTAGCCAGCCGACGTACGGTAGGTTAGGCCGAGCGTAGCGCCCTGAGCCGATACTTTATCGGAGGCATTGGTATACAGCTGAAACGCCTGCACCCTGCCGTTCAGAATATCCTGCGCGGCTGCGGCATTGGGTTTCCCATCTGATCCCAATACCGGACTGTTGGGACGTAACACGACCGTGTTGAGAATAAAATTGGTATAAACGCCGTAGTAGTAGTTCGCATCGACCGACAAATTGCTGCTGAGCAGGCCGCGGTAGCCAGC
This sequence comes from Spirosoma lacussanchae, assembly GCF_005870035.1. Lineage (GTDB taxonomy): Bacteria > Bacteroidota > Bacteroidia > Cytophagales > Spirosomataceae > Spirosoma > Spirosoma lacussanchae. The sequence continues at coordinate 1,979,970 of NZ_SWJG01000001.1, forward strand.
TTCAACACTGTTGACACGTTCGGGACCGATGTATGGCACATTCGCTTTTTGGAGCTTGTCTTTGTTATTCAGGAGAGCCTGTTGTGCCCCCACCGTTCTCACATCAGCTCCGAAACCGGCCCCAAACTGATTCACGCTGGCGGCTGTATAGGCATTTTCGTACACGTTCATGCCTGCGCTATTGCTGGGCGCCCCGCCCAGAATCGTGATAGGGCCCACATTGAGTTTAATGAATTGATCGGAAGGCGTGGGGTTGCGGAAGCCTGTCTGGTAACTGGCCCGGAAATGATGACGGTCAGTTGCCGAAAAAACAGCCGAGGCACGGGGCGTAAAATAACCCGCGAAGTTCTGGTTTTTATCGTACCGGCCCGATACCGTTAGTTTAAGTTTGTCGGCCAGAAATGCTTTGCTAAGCTGAGCGAATGCACCGTATTCGTGGTAGAGGATCCGACCGCCTTTATCATCGAATAGCGTCCCGTTGGTGAACAGGCTGTACTGACGGAAATTGCCCCCAACGAGCACGTCTGCTTTATTGTTGAGCATAGACGTCAGGTTATACTGTCCGTCGGCATGCCACATGCTGGTCTGACTCAGAATACCTGCCCCTGCCAGACCCTGAATTGCCGTCAGGCGGTTCTTCTGAGCTTCGTATTCGGGAGTTCCGGGGATCAGCCGACCCTGATCGGCGAATGCGCGGGCCGCTATCTGATCGTTACCACTCACGTTTGGGATCGTGCCCGCATAGGCGGCTGAGTAGCGGCTAAACCAGGTATCATCGGCTTTATCAGGCGTAACGACAGTACCGTTCAGGTCACGTACCCATGTCCGGTTAATCTGTTGACCCAGCGACCGTGTGTTATAGGAATCATGGGAGTCTTCGGCATTACTGTACCAGCGTACGAAAAACTGTTTTCCCCGCAATTCCAGTCGATGCTGGGTGAGCGAGAATCCGTTGACTGAGAAACGGTTAGAGCCGGTGTAATTGGCTGTTCCTTTGGCGTAATTGAACGCGTAGATGGCTTCCAGCTTCGGGCTGATCCGGTAATGCATCGCCCCGTTCAACTTCAGGCTATACACGTTATAGTCCGTCAGATCTTTCTCCAGATAGCCTGTTCTCGACACCTGCCCCGCGCCAGTCAGTGTTCTGACGACTTCGTCGCCATATACGTTGAGCGCATTCCGGGCTGGATTTTGGACTCCACGAAGATCGGTGGGTGTAGACTGGTTTACGTCGGAGTAATCGGTGGCAAACCAGTCGAGCCCCCACATGTATGACGCATTGAGCTTAAACGCAAAACGATTGCCGAAGGCTTTGGCATAGCGAATAGCATGGTCGTTATAGATGGCAGCACCCGTGTTCGGATCGTTGATGTGGTTGACCCCCACTTTAGCCTGCACACTCAGTCCCTGGTGTACAAACGGATCTTTGCTGGTCATCAGCAGTGCGCCATTGAAAGCCGCCGGACCGTAGAGTGCCGAAGCTGCACCCGGTACCAGCTCTACACTTTCGGCATCTAAGTCGCTCAAACCAAACATGTTTCCCACCGAAAACCCGAAGCCGGCGGGCTGATTGTCTACGCCGTCAATAAGTTGCAGAAAACGACTGTTACCGGTACTGGCAAAGCCCCGTGTGTTAATTTGCCGATACGTGAGGCCGCTCGTGACCATATCGACGCCCTTTAACGTGTTGATCCCCTCGTAGAACGTAGCTGATGGTGTCTCTCGAATGCTCCGGGCGTCCATCTTTTCAATCGTGACTGGCGCCCGAACCAGACGCTCTTCAACGCGGGAGGCTCCTACCACCACCTCATCGAGTTGGCTGGTGGCCGACATCAGCTGAATCGCTACGGGTTGAGCTGGATCGGTGATCGAAATCGTTTGAGGCTCATAGCCAACCATGGAGATGCGGAGCGTAGTTGCCCCTTTCCGATTCGTTGGAATGCTGAATTTGCCATTGTTATCCGTAATGCCACCTGTCGTTTGTCCTTTGACGGAAACGGTTGCACCGATTAGCGGTTTATTCGTAATGGGGTCGACGACGGAGCCGGTTACGTTTACCGACTGTGCTACTGTTACGGTACTAATGAGCCAGAGCCATGCATAAAGCAGGGCATATTTATAAATTTTCATGAGTTAAAATGCTTTTGAGCGTTTACGCAGCCCCGCATCTTTCGGAGGCATAGCGCGTACCGGAAGATGGAAGTGGGCTGAACAGAGACTGATTATTCGTTATGCGTTGGTTGTGGAGCCGGATAGCCACCCGGTGGACGGTTGTAACCCCGGTTCACGATGCGATCCCCCAATGTGTCGTAATAAGCAGGATCGGTAGGCGTTACCGTAGCCAGGCCATCGACATATTTGTTGTAGAGGCAGAACAGTGCGGTGATGAGCACCGTATCGTGAATTTCGCGGTCGGTTGCACCGGCTGCCTGAGCGCGGGTAACGGCTTCGGACGTAACAGCCCGGCCCGATTTCTGCGCCAGAGCGGCAATCTGCAGCAGCGCTTTCATCTTCTCGCTGACGGGCGCTGTTTCAATATCGGCTTTCACCGCAGCGGCTGTTTTATCCTCACCCAGCAGAAGGTCGGCTGCTTTTGTATGGGCAGCATTGCAAAAGTTAGTACAGTTGCGTGACGAAACGAGGACGGCAATCAATTCGCGCTCACCCTGGGTCAGCGTCGACTCGCCCCGCAAGAGAAGCTGGGTCAGCTCCCGAATTGGCATAGCCGTATCGAGCCGGTATTCGAGCAAGCCCGTAATACCGAGTAAATGATCCGGTAAAGGAATATGTGGCATGAGTAAATGCAGTATTGAGCGTAGTCTCAGCTGCCACGTCGTATGCGAGTAGCAAGAGACTACGTGATTATGTCAATCAATCAATGGCACGCCGTTCCTATACGCCTGGAAAGCGCACAGCAAACAGCCTGAACGATTTGAGAAATCGTTCATGTAAAAGAAGTGCTGGTTTGGGGGATTGATACGGATACGGTTCGTCCTAAGCGGATATGACAATACAGTCAACAACCAGTACTGGCTTCTGAGGGGAGAAAAAGAACCTGAAATCCGCGTTAAGCTTCGGGCGGGGGAGACGAGACCCGGAGAGCTAACTGGTCGAACAGGGAAGATTTTTCAGGAATTCGAATATCAGTATACCAACCAGGTGAATCGAAACAGAAGGTAATTCGTGGAGAAGGGGAGTACTCTTTCAATAAAAACTTCAGCAACGTATTGGCTTTCTTAGGCGAGTCGCTTTTCCCTGTTACATTCTCCTGCATGAACGATAGCAGGTCACTCTGCCAGAATGATTTACTATCTGTCTGAAGACCGGCAATGTATAAGGTATCATGCTCTATGCTTAGGCTCACCACCGAATAATACTGCCCTCGGTACGTGAATCCGTCCGAGGTAGTACGGGTAATAGTGATTTCGTCAGGTTTGTCTTTGAGGGGAATCTGAAATTCTACCAGACTATCGACCGAACGGTAGACCTGCAGCCGTTGGGACAGATCGTGTTCAGCCTGCCACCACGTGCCTACGCACACCAGCACATATGCCAGCATGTGATGCAGGAGTAAGCTAAACAAACCGATCGATATTGCCTTCTTCACGCGGCTGTGGCAGGTAAATTTTTTCCAACAATAATACTAATTTTTAACAAAGCCAGGGCCTTCTTTCGCTGGTTTGTTAAAGTTGTTTCGTGATCTGGTAAAAATCGGCCACAGCAAATCCGTCGATAATTTTCCCGCCACGCAACGTAAACCTGGCAAATCCGGGCACTGTAAAGGGTTGGTTAGTAGCGGCCGGTGCCATGAACGCGCTACTATGTGTGCCCATAAAATTACCTTTCAGAAACACGACCTCGCCTTCAGCCACAACCTCGGTAATTTCAATTCTAAATCCTGCAAAAGTGTTATCGAACTTGCCCATCATGGCAGTTAAACCGTCGATCCCCTGTACCGTGACGCCGAGCGAGTTGCGGAACCGCACGTCGTCAGTGACAATAGTTTTCAGAAAAGCCACATCACGGGCATTGAGGAGGGCGTTGAAAAACGATACTACTACTTTACCATTGGTAGAATTAACCGGTAGTGCGTTGTTCTTCCGGATGAGAGCTTCATTCTTTTGAGCGACTCCCGTATTCAGCGCAACGTATTGAGCGGAAGCAGCAGGCAGGCCCGTCAGCAGACCCAGCAAGACTGGCAGGTGTTTTATAAAATGCATAAACTTTTTTTAAGTTGTAGGCAGCCCTAGAGCATCAATTAAATTGAGACCATGTAGACCATCCCTTCTTTTCAAAACAGAATTCATGCCAAGTGCAATACGAATTTCGTGTATAGCCAGGTACTTCAAAGCTTCATGCAACTTCTACGGCAGAGAGAAAAGATGCTCAATGTACGGGTGTGTAGAACCAGATGCCAATTGCTGACAAATCAAAATTAGTAGCCCAGGTGAATTGGAGCAGATGTAAATAGCGGTGATCCTGCGCCCGATTCCTGATCAGATTCTGGTAGCAATAGCCCAGCTCTAGTTTTCCGTATTTTCCTGTGTTGTAGCCCAGCCCTGCATATATCCAGTCTTCGCCGTAAAATGCGTTTTTAGAACTGATAGGGCTATTTTTTGCCCCAGAGAGGCAAAGGAACATCTCATTTGACGCGGCCGCGTAGAGTCCTGTTTTTTGTGCGTTCGGGTTGTAAAGCGGATAGTTGAATCCTACCTGATAGCGAAATAGTTGTGCGTACGACCACTGATTGGTTCTCTTGTTGATCGGATAACGCTCTTCGTACCGTAGCCGGTGCGACATTCGCAACTGGCCTAATTGTGGGACTGGATGGGTAGACAGGACCTGCGCCCAGATACGATTTTCATTTACGCGTAACCCAAACAAGTTATGTTTTACGTAGGCATACCCTACACCTAGCTGCGTGCTCTTGGTCAATTTGTAACTTAGGCTGGGCTGCACGTAATACTGAAGCGCTGTTGACGGATATTGATTCAAATCCGCATTCAGGCGGTACGTATCGTAGGTAGCGGATGCGTAAAGGTTATACTGAATTTTTTTCGAAAGGCTACCCGTCTGAGATACGGTCGGAAAAGCGCCCAAAAAAAACCAGTCCTGTGCCTGGCAGATGGAGGTTAAAAAAAGAATATAAAGCAGTGAAACATATCGCATACGAGATACCCTGAAGACATACTAGTTACACGGGTTTGGTCAACATCCGTGCCAGTAAAAATACCCAGACCATAAACTTTCATATAATAGTTCGTTTGTCCGTAGGGCGTCTTTACATAGGATGCATAACGCCGGGTTGCATCATGTCAATCAATGAAAGCGGGCGTCTGTAATACAGCTAAAGTATTTGGATATGCATTCGATGGTGCCTCCGTGGAGTTAGGTATATTTATAGATTTATTCTATGTCAGTATAAAAACAATAGATTGGTGCTATATAAAGGTTCCTGTAAATTTGATTCGTCAAACCACTAAACACTATCATAATGGGAAACAACGGAAGTCCTGACACTACTGCGCTGGACGTTAACGATGAAAGTCACGTCAATACAGTAGGCAAATGCCCTTTCCTGAACGGAGAACTGAACAAGAGCGCTGGTGGTGGAACGCGAAACCGCGACTGGTGGCCAAATCAGTTACGGCTGAACATACTGCGGCAACATTCGTCTCTGACAAATCCCATGGACGAAGGTTTCAACTACGCCGAAGCGTTCAAGTCGCTGGACCTGACTGCTGTCAAGCAGGATATAGTTGAGTTGATGACTACCTCACAGGACTGGTGGCCAGCGGACTATGGTCACTACGGACCTTTCTTCATCCGGATGGCGTGGCACAGTGCCGGTACCTACCGCATCGGCGATGGCCGCGGAGGCAGCAGTTCCGGAGCACAGCGTTTTGCCCCCCTCAACAGCTGGCCCGACAATGCGAACCTCGACAAGGCTCGTCTGCTGCTGTGGCCGATTAAGCAGAAATACGGTCGGAAAATTTCCTGGGCTGACCTGATGATCCTGGCTGGCAACTGTGCGCTGGAGTCGATGGGGTTCAAAACGTTCGGCTTTGGTGGCGGGCGCGAAGATGTCTGGGAACCGGAAGAGGATATCTACTGGGGGTCTGAAACCGAATGGATGGGCGATAACGTACGGTACCCCAGTGGCCCGGAACGTAAACTCGAGCAACCCCTTGGTGCATCCCACATGGGGCTCATCTATGTGAACCCCGAAGGACCGCAGGGCAATCCAGATCCGCTTGCCGCGGCCTACGATATTCGTGAGACATTTGGTCGGATGGCCATGAACGACGAAGAAACCGTTGCGCTGATAGCAGGCGGGCATACATTCGGTAAAACGCACGGGGCGGCCAGTCCGAGCGAGTATGTTGGTTCTGAACCCGCTGGCGCAAGCATTGAAGAGCTAAGCCTGGGTTGGAAAAACTCATTCGGCACCGGTCATGGGGCGCACACTATCACGAGTGGGCTCGAAGGGGCGTGGACCACAACCCCTACGAAATGGGGCAACGAGTATTTCGATAACCTGTTCGGCTTCGACTGGGAGCTGACTAAGAGCCCGGGTGGGGCTCACCAATGGCGGCCGAAAAACGGGGCAGGTGCGGGTACGATCCCCGACGCACATGACCCGTCGATCCGGCATGCTCCCTTCATGCTTACGACTGATCTGGCGCTGAAGGCAGACCCCGCTTACGAAAAGATTTCAAGACGCTTCCACGAAAATCCAGACGAGTTCGCCGACGCATTCGCGCGGGCGTGGTTCAAGCTGACGCACCGTGATATGGGGCCGATAGACCGTTACCTGGGACCAGAAGTGCCAACCGAGGTGCTGATCTGGCAAGATCCGGTTCCTGCTGTTACACACCCGCTTGTCAACGATCAGGACATTGCCGAGCTGAAAGGTAAAATCCTGGCATCGGGCCTGACCATATCGCAGCTGGTTTCAACAGCCTGGGCTTCGGCGTCTACCTACCGCGATTCCGACAAACGCGGAGGAACCAATGGGGCACGGGTTCGGCTGGCACCTCAAAAAGACTGGACAGTCAATAACCCGGTTCAGCTGGCGGCTGTTCTGAAAACCCTTGAGGGCATTCAGCGGGAATTTAACAACGCGCAGGCTGAAGATACAAAAATCTCGATGGCCGATCTGATCGTGCTGGGTGGATGCGTTGGGATTGAACTGGCGGCTAAGAGTGCCGGCGTTGACGTTACAGTGCCGTTCACACCAGGCCGGGCGGATGCCTCGCAGGAGCAAACAGATGTAGAATCGTTTGATGCGCTCGAGCCAGGTGCCGATGGGTTCCGCAATTACTTGAATCCCAGTCATAAGTCGGCCGCCGAAGACATGCTGATTGACAAAGCTCAGTTACTGACGCTGACCGTTCCGCAGTTGACGGTGCTGATCGGCGGTATGCGGGTGCTGGACACAAACTTTGATCAGTCGCGGCATGGCGTATTTACCGACCGGCCCGGGGTGCTCACCAACGACTTTTTCGTCAATCTGCTTGACATGGCAACAACCTGGAGAGCGACTTCCGAAACCCAAAACGTTTTCGAGGGACGTGATCGTAGAACAGGCGAGCGGAAGTGGACCGGAACCCGGGTTGATCTGATCTTCGGGTCAAACTCAGAGCTCCGCGCTATTGCCGAAGTGTATGGCTGCGAAGACGCGCAGGAAAAGTTTGTGCGGGATTTTGTCGCAGCGTGGGCTAAAGTGATGAATCTTGGCCGCTTCGATCTGGCCTGATTAGGCCCCGACAGAAAAGTTTGTTTCGTTCGTTATCATCAACAGGTAGTCTGGCAACGGACTACCTGTTGTTCTACCTCACTGGTGTACCAGGTATGCCAGCTAACACTCGTCAACAATGATCTTTGATTATCCAAACCCAGTGTGTAGTCCGGTTTTTTCTACTTTGGTTCCTTTGGAAGTAGAATACTCGGGAACCATCCCCCGGCTTCAGAAGACGATTATTGATCTTGATGCAACGCTGGATCCGGCTCAGATTTCCATTATTGCGCAGCCCACTACCCATACTATACGCATAATGGGAGTTAAAGCCGAAACGGTTTGTCGAGCCATCCAGCTTATAGCCTATCCATCGGCCAGTTTGGCAGATTAATTAGGTGACGAGTCGAGTTATGTATACTTAGGTAATACAGCAAGGCAAGCCTAACAAGCGGCTAGCATAAGCCGGGCATACCTAATTATTTCACTAGCTGGGATTCTATACAAGCAACTTTGCCGGGCGGTGCAGAAGATCGTAGCCCCCAGCAGTCAAAAGAACCGGTTGACATAAACCTACAAAGAGCCTGCTGCAGGTATATGTATGTTCCTGCAACAGGCTTGATTAAACAGAAGAGTTGGATAAAGCAAAGAGCCAAAAGCGCGACAGGCGCTGGGTATCTAACCCGAAATCGAATAAGATGTAGTAGCTATTTTTTCATAGTAGACTAGTTTAAACTGTACACAAAAAGACAAGGCTCTGCGTCATCGGGGGCCGTTACTGTGACGGTTTGTACGATGTAGAATGCATAGAGCACACTGCCCCAAAAAGGGCTGGCATGGGGAAATTCCAGGACAGTTGTTGGATACATAAGTACTTATTCACAAGCAAATTGCCTGCCAATCTTTCTAACCTATAGGTAAACACTACAAAAAAAGCCGCAATGCATAAGAGCAGGGCGGCTGGATATTGCAAATTGTAAGGCGCGGAAAATCACGTCTTTCACGCATATAGATATACATACGAAGATAAACTACGTATAGTTTGTAAAGTTTTTTAAATAAGTATATTTATTTAAAAAAATGCCCAAACCAGATGGTTTGGGCTACTCTTAAGTTAACAAGTTACGGATAGTACTAAATCTGTATTATTGGTATGGTTACTTGCATGTTTTAGTTGAGCCAGTTATTACTTAAATCACTAACCCATTCAGCTAGTTGACGATAACTGCTGTTTTTTACGATAAAGGCACGGCTGCCCAGTTCATAAGACCGGTTTATGTCGGCTAGTTTTACCGACGAGGTACGTACAATCACGGGGATACCCTGCCAGTCTGAATCGTTTTTCAATACCTGTAGTACTTCGTGTCCGTTCAGTACGGGCATATCCAGGTCGAGCAGAATGAGATCGGGAAGATGTCCGTCGAGCTGGTGGGTCAACTGGGTGAGTAGTTCGCGGCCGTGGCTGAAGCAGCGCAGATTACAGGAGGCATATTTGTTGGTAAATACGCTTTGTAGTAGATAATGTTCGTCCGGGTCATCATCGACTACGTAAATAAGTGGGTTTCTGGAAAGAGGCATACGGTGGATTCGATTAAATTGGTAAGACAATATAATTTAATTCCGATAATTATTTTTATAAAAAAGCTGTACTAAGGTAATAATAACGTTCTCCTGTCGGGTATCAACGTCGGCAGCCGGATTGTTGATAAAAGGGATGATCGTCCTAATTTGCTCAAACTCACTGGATGATAATGATTTATAGCCCATGAACCAGCCCGGAAACGATCGTTGCCTGATCGGACTGGCGTATAGCTGGATAAGCTGACTGTGTCTTGGATCATGGGTAATCTTTTTAAACAGCTCTTTTACCGATTTTTCCGGCCCTTCCAGCACTTCAATCAGGCAGCCGTTGAAGTAAAGAAGAATACCGGTAATGTCTAGTGACTGATTTTTCAGCTGGCTCTGGTGCCTGATCTTGTCCAACTCAGCAGCAGACAGAAGCGACGTCACCGAGCTCGTGTAGACAATACAGTAGTCCATCAGATGTATTTTTATACAAAACAGCGTATACTTAACCTTCTATGAACTGATTACTATTAGTATATGATATGACTTTAATCATATACCATTTTTTGCCAACTGACGGGAATAGTTGTATGCTATTTGCAGCCTATTAAAGCGAGCGGTTTTTGTAAAATCAGGCGGATCACTGTATTTTTGTACATTATCTGGTCTACCGGGTTGCTCCCCATCGATGTAGCAACTTGATAGAGAATCAGATCCGGTCCCGTAGCTCAGTTGGATAGAGCATCTGCCTTCTAAGCAGACGGTCTTTGGTTCGAATCCAAACGGGATCACGATGAAATCAAGCACTTGTCTGTACGGTCAGGTGCTTTTTTTATGAGTTACAAGTCGAGTTACTAAACGCTTTTGGCATCGACCAGGTAAGCTAACAAATTTAGGCGTCGGACCTCACAGTTTCGTAGCCCAAACTCAATGAGTCAGCTACACATCGCTATGACGCCGACTCTGCTACAACCCCAACCCGATTATGCTTACTCGTCATGAGCAACCGGATACTCCTATTTGCTGGTTGCGATCCTATATGACAAAGCCCCCTGGCCAGATGACCAGGGGGCTTTTGCTGGAAGTGATTCAGTTATTATAAATAGTCAACGATGCGTTTGCCAACGATACCGTTCTGGAGCTCACGGCGCAGAACTGCTTTACGACGCCGGGGATGGGTCGAAACGTACTTTACACGCATTTTAAGCGTGAAGCTAACCACCATGTATATGCCGAAGAGCGCAATTAGGATCAGCAATGACATGGTGTTGGATATATTACGGTGGAGCAGGAAGAACAGGACCGTGTTCAGGAACGATATGCCACACAGCACAGCGGTTGCGCCGGCATGGGAAAGACCATTGTCAAGCAAGATATGATGCATGTGGTTCCGGTCAGCCGAGAACGGAGAGCGCCCGGCCAGAATACGTACCAGAAATACCCGCAGCGTATCGAAAATCGGAACGATCAGGATGACGATCGCAATGATTGGCGCGTTGAAGAAAGCGGTAGGTTCGTAGCGGAACGATGCGTTAAGATTCACAAACCGAACGGCGAAGAAAGCCAGCATAAAGCCAATGATCAGCGATCCGGTGTTACCCATGAATATCTTGCTGGTCTTCGAGAAGTTGAACCGTAGAAAACCAATCAGCGCCCCCGATAACGTAAACGCCATGCAGGCCATGGCAAAATGATTCGTCAGTAGAAACCACCCGCCAAATGTAGCACTGGCAATTGTCGCAATTCCCCCCGCCAGGCCATCAATTCCATCGATCAGGTTAATGGCGTTTGTCAGGGCGATAAAAATGAAGCAGGTCAGCAGGATACCCACCAGTTCTGCAATGTGGTGAAAGCCCATTATGCCGTACAGATAATCTACCCGGAGATCGCCAAAAAAGATCAGAATCATGGCTGCAACTACCTGAAAGAGAATCTTTTTGGTCGGATCTATACCAACCAGATCATCTTTAATGCCGATAAAAAACAGGATGGTCATACCGGCAACGGACAGGTTCGTGCGGTATATATCGGTCTGGTCGATACTGGGCCAGAGAAAATAGGCGATCAGGATGGCAGCGTAGATGGCAATACCGCCAAAGGTGGGCGTTGGTGTTGAGTGAGAGCGACGTTCACCCGGTTTTTCCATCAGCGACTTCAGCTCAGAAATCTTAATGACTACCGGGATAGAAACGACCGATACAAAACAGGCAACTAAAAAGGATAATATGCACTGATACAGGCCAAGTGTGAAGATATCCTCTCCAAACTTATGCTGTAAGTATGCAATAAATAAATCAATGTTCATAAGGCTGGTCGTTTAGTGATGGCGTGATTCAGAGTTTGGTATCTCCGTTCGTCTAGCCCCTTTTTGCTTTTTTGGTTAGAGGAGTGTGTATCTACCAGGCCCAGCAGGGAGCGTAAAAATCAATTGTTAATTTAAGATCACAAGAAAAATTTGATCAAACGGCTTATGGCTCTACTGTACAGGCGAACCGGGCGGGTGAGGGGGGCGGGTTACGTACTGACTTATCTTGCGCAGGGGCTTCAGCCATAGAGTGAAAAAATAAGGAGTAAGTCCGTTTAGTTTCCAGGCCAGTTGGTCTTCCCGATTAGCGCGCAGCCGGTTACCAACGTTTTTGTTGCTGACTCCGCCGTCCCGCATCACAATCGTTACCTCATCCATATAGGCCAGTTTAGCTTTGTTCTTATGAATAAACCGTAGCAGTAGCTCGTAGTCAGCGGCACTTTTCAGGTCGAGCCGGAATAGGCCGTGCTGTACGTAGAGCTGCCGTTTGGCAAAAAAAGACAAATGGCCCGGCATCCAGCCCCATAAAAAAGCGTTTGGACTGTACCAGCCCGACCGCCAGTAGCGCCTAAGCCGATTGGTGTCGTTGCGATCAACATACAACATGTCTCCATAAACAGCATCGCTGTCACTACGCTGAAACGTGGCTACAACATGGTCGACAACCCGGTCGTGTCGATAAAAGTCATCCGCATTGAGTAAGCCGATTACGTCGCCGGTAGCCAGACCAATTCCTTTGTTCATGGCATCGTACAGCCCTTTGTCCGGCTCTGAAATAAATCGCGCAATTCTCGTGCCGTACGACTTGACAATATCAACGGTACCATCGGTCGACTGTCCGTCGACAACGATGTATTCGATGTCAGCGTAGGTCTGGTTCAGGATCGACTCAATACAATCCCGGATATGCTCGGCGCCGTTGTAGACAACCGTTATGATAGATACTTTCACGCAGTAATAATTCGTTGGCGGACCAGAACGGCCGGGTTTCCCTGATAAATACCATAGGCGCTGAGTGAACGGGTGGCTACCGACCCTACCGACAGCACAGCATGCGACTGACAGTGTACCCCGGCACAAACTACCGCTCTGGCACCGATCCACACCCCTTCGTCAAGAATAATAGGACGGGTTGTCAGATCAAACGTAACACGCCGGTAGTCGTGATTGCCCGTAAGCAGCAAAGCCCCCTGCGACAGACAGGCATGGTTACCTATAACAACCTCACTTAAATTATCGATCCATACCTGCTCGCCGATCCATACATGGTTGCCGATTGTCAGAAACCAGGGGTATTTAATATTGACAGCCGGCTTAATGACGACACCAATGCCTACTTTAGCACCGAAAAGCCGCAAGATGGCGGTTTTCAGAGCGATAGGTATAGGCAGGTAGTTATTCAAAAACACCGAGTTTGCCAGAAACCACAGCAGTATTTTCCAGCGTGGCCCCGGCTGGTACCAGCCATTGTCAAAGCGGGCCAGATCGGTCTTGGTATCCGAAGAGGCATCCCCGGCTGAGGCTGCGCTAGCTGACGGGGTGGGGGCGGCCGGGTTTGAGGTTCTTGCCATACTCTGATTGGAAATAATCGATGATTGCCTGCTTATCGTGACCAACTGTATGATAAACTTCATAGAGTTTGGCATCGACCAGGAACCGATACCAGAGGCCTTGTAAGAAATGCCACATCAGACCCGGGCGGCCATCCAGAAAGCCTAGCCTGATTATGTACCTGTACAAAAAGTACAAAAAGGGCCGGGTAAACAAAGGCAACGAAGCATATTGTAATTTCAGGAACCGCGTGCGCTGTTCCTGAGATCCGAATAACTTTGGCGTTACTCGTTTGGCATCTTCGAAGTTATACTTTATATTCAGCAAATCGATAGCTTCCCGAATCGCGTACTGATTGTGTTTCTGGGTCCACCAGGTTAGGTTGTTCAGGTTGTGGTCTACCAGATCGTGTTGAAACTGAGTGGTTTGGGCAGGTGAACCCTGTTGGTCCGCCAGTTTAATGTGCTCATCCATCCAGATTTCCTCACAGAGGCCCTGACCACGGCGCCACAGTCGCAGTAACCAGATTGGATAATAGCCGCCACGACGCATCCAGCGGTTAAAAAACATAACTCGACGTTTCACATAAATGCCCGTTATATCAGCCGCCAGGGTGGGTAATCGCTCTGTGATTTCACGGGCTAATTCAGGCAATACATACTCGTCGGCATCCATTCGCATGAGCCAACCTGTCTTGAAAGGCGTGTTGGCAATACCGAAGTTGAACTGGGTAGCATAATTGACCCAGGGATTCTGAACCACGACAGCGCCCATTGACTGAGCAATCTCTACCGTGCGATCGGTCGAAAACGAGTCAACGATAAAGATTTTGTCTGTAAATGATTGCAGACTTTGTAAACACCGGGCGAGGTGTTTCTCCTCGTTGAACGTCAAAATGATGACAGAAACGTCAGTCATAACTTGTATACGGAAGCAATCGAAAGAACATGTCTGCGATACGAATAATGCCTTTCCGGTATTATTTTTACGCCACTATCCACGCGCCGATTGTCGACGCAATATTATAACTTTTTTTAGACGGGAAAAAGCCGATGAAGCGACTTTACTGTACCCTTTTATTGATTTTATACTATTTTTCGGTTTCGGGTCAGGTAAAATTTACCGAACTGCCCCGCAATCTACAGCTCTATCCGCGTGATGCTCAAAATCAGGCAAAAATCGTAGTGAGCGGTACTGTAACCTGGAGCGAGTTTGAGCGTATTGCCGTGAAAGTACTACGAGAAGGAGTCGTAACCGGCATACTGAGTCAGACTCTAGTAGGCGAGCCCGAAAAACCATTCAGCTTCAGCACCACCATTAAAGCCGAACGGGCTGAATACGGATTACAGATTTATTTGTACACCAAAACAGATTCCGTATTAATTGCTCAACGAAGTCGAATCGTTTGTGGCGATATTTATATTATACATGGCCAGTCGAACGCCAAAGCCCTTGCCGAACTAGACAGTTACGGTATAGCGCCGGAAGATCGATTCCTGCGTAATTGTGCCTATTCAGACGATTTGAAATCTATAGACTGGTATCAGGTTACGGATCCGTATGCCAGCGTGGGTGGGTTCGGTATTATGTTGCAGCGCCTGATCGTTAACACCTATAACATGCCCACTCTTGTTTTAAACGGGGCTGTAGGAGGAACAGGTATTGTTGACTTAACGGCTCGCGATCCTGCCAATCCAGCTAATATAATTACGTATTACGGGCAGCTGCTAAGCCGGGCACAATGGGCTGGCGTAGCAAATCAGGTAAAAGGGTTTATCTGGAAACAAGGAGAGGAAGAGGCTGGTAGTAACCCGACAAATTACGATCAGAAGTTTGGACAGCTGTACAGTCAAATTCGCGAAGATTATGGCAACGTTCGTGTCTACGTAGGGCAAATTAATATTCTGCGAACGGCCCGGCTAGAAGGGGCTGCCGCCTTACGGGACTTTCAGCGTCGGACCAAGTCTTTGTTCTCTAATGTAGAGACCATTGCCACTGTTGGGTCCCGAGGTTATGATGGTATCCACTATACAGCAGAAGGGCATAAGCAGATGGCTTTTGAGCAGTTCCGTCAAATAGCCCGTGATGTTTACGGGTTTGCCGATACCTTACAAATCAACTCCCCAGATATCAAACAGGCTTTTTATAACACACGCAAAGATTCGATAACACTCGTTTTCGATACTGGAATGGATATGGTTTGGAAAGCAGATACAACCGTTAACTTCGCCAATGGACCGGGTAGTCACGTAAAATATCAGAAGGATTATTTCTACCTGGATGAGCTGCCAGGCTGGGTGGTGGCCGGAAGCGCCCAGCAGAATCGGGTTAAGCTGGCGCTGAAAGGGCCTGCTACGGCGCGGTTTTTACGCTATTTGCCATCAGAGTATTCAAACCCGCCAACGTCGACGTTCTTCGATGGTCCCACACTCCGGAATAAACGCGGGATGCGGGCGTTTTCATTCGATGGATTTCCCGTGGCTGATGCTATTCCAACCGTAAGCACACTGGCCGCCAAACCCATCTCCGAGAAGGAAATTCAACTCAACTGGCCCGCGCTGCCAACGGCGCAGGTACAGATTATTGAGCGGGCCGATGGAACGCCGGTAAACTTCCGGCAGATTGCCAGCCTAACGGCGCGTGAAGCTTCGTTTACCGACACAAACCTGCCCGATCCGTTCGGCATCTACTACTACCGGATGCGGGCGTTCAGCGCGGTCTCCGAGTCGCAATACAGCAACGTGGTCATGGGACGGCCTCTGGTGCTGGGTATCGAGCCTACGGCCCCGCTGGTGCAGGTCTATCCCAATCCTGTGGCTACCGGTCAACAGCTGCACATAGAATCCGATCAGCTACAGATTACCCGCATCGACCTGCGCGACCTGACGGGTCGGCTGGTTAAAAGCTGGACGGGTCCCGCCCGTAAAACAGTCGCGATAGCCCTCGACGGACTGGCTACCGGGCTGTATGTTGCCGACCTGGGAACTACTCAGGGGCATACTGTACAGCGGAAGCTGATTGTACGGTAAGCGAATCCGCGTTGGCTTTGCGCTGGATTCCGTAGTTTTGCGCTGTCATCATTGTGATTCACTTATCTATGCGCCTAGTTATTCTCACGCAGGACGATCCGTTCTACCTCGCCCGCAACATTGACTACCTGCTGAAAAAATTGCCACCCTATGCCGAAGTTGTAGCAACGGTAGTGTTTGACGTATCGCCCTTTGGCAAGCGTGAGAGCTTTAAGGATAAGATGAAGAAGACGTACGATATTTTTGGGTTACCCTTCTTCATTCGGTATGGCTTTAAGTTCGTAGCCTCGAAGCTCGATAGTCGTAACAACGTTCGGAAAGTGCTGGCTGACCGGAATATTCCCCTGGTGCATATAGAAGGGAATATCAATAAAGAAGAAAATCTGCAGAAACTGCGGGCTTATAAACCTGATCTCCTGGTCTCAATTGCCGGCAACCAGATCTTCAAACAGAAGCTACTCGACGTGGCTACCCACGGTTGTATTAATCTGCACACGGCGCTGCTCCCGAAGTATCGGGGACTGATGCCGTCGTTCTGGGTGCTGAAAAATGGCGAGACCCATACGGGGGTTTCGGTGTTTTTTGTCGATGAAGGCATCGATAGCGGGCCAATTCTGGTACAGAATAAACTGGAGATCGGCAACCGGAGCCAGGCTGAACTAATCGATGTTACGAAGAAAATGGGTATGGACGCCATTCTTGAATCGATCGATAAGATCCATAGTGGTGATTATCAGCTCATCGAGAACGACGCGTCTCAGATGACCTACTTTTCGTTTCCCACCCGCAACGACGTCAACGAGTTTCTAAAAGCCGGCAAACGGTTTTACTGAAAAGGAGGAAGGCCCAAGAGGCTGGACACTTGCCTGAGTCCTGTTTCTTTACCCATCTTTCCCTTCATCCTTAGTTATGAATATTCTGACATTTGATATTGAAGAGTGGTTTCACATTCTGGACAACGCGTCGACCCGGACCGAAGCCGAATGGGGACGCTATGAAACCAGGATCTATGAGAACATGGATCGAATCTTCCAGCTGCTGGATGAAACGAAAAGCCGGGCCACCTTTTTCTGTCTGGGCTGGGTCGCCGATAAGCACCCCGATGTGATTCGACGGATCGATGCGGCCGGGTACGAAGTAGCAACCCACTCGTACGCGCACCAGCTGGCCTATGAGCAGACTCCTGCCGATTTTCAGGCCGACCTGGAGCGGTCAATCAAACACCTACAGGACCTGACCGGCAAGAAAGTGCGGTCGTACCGGGCGCCGGGGTTTTCCATCAAAGAGTATAACCGCTGGGTATTCCCGATCCTGATTGAGCAGGGGATCGAAATTGACTGTTCGGTGTTTTCAGCCCGCCGGGCCCATGGGGGCGATGCGTCGCTGGGCATGTTTGAGCCGGGCTACCTGAACGTTGGCGGAACGCTGCTGAAAGAGTTCCCGATCAACACAGCCGCCGTGCTGGGGCAGGATCTGATCTTTTCGGGTGGCGGATACTTTCGGTTATTACCGTATACCGCCATTTGGAGCCTGATGCGCCGGTCAGACTACGTGATGACCTACTTTCACCCCCGCGACTTCGACGCCGGACAGCCGATGATTCCGGGGTTGAGCCGGGTACGCCAGTTCAAGTCCTACTACGGTCTTAAACACTGCTGGCCTAAGCTGCACAAGCTACTGAAAGATTTTCCGTTTATCGACCTGGCCGAAGCCGAACGGCAGGTCGACTGGTCGAAGGTGATCAGGCGGGATGTATAGACCCCGCCGGGCCTGGATCCCGGCGGGTTATTTTTTCCGGGCCACCCGACTGTATTCGTCCAGGAGCCGTTTCGCTACGATCTCAATGTCGTACTGAGTCCGGAGCAGGTTTGTAGCGTTCTGCCGGACCCGCTCCCGCAGAGCATCGTCGCCCAGCAGGCGTTCCAGTCCCGCCCGTACACCTTCAGGCGTTAAGTCGACCAGGCCGGCGGCCTCGTGTTCACGAATGGCTTCTCCAAACCCAACCCGATCAGATACCAGCGCCGGAGTACCGGCAGCCATGGCTTCGAGCACGGCCATGGAAAAGCCTTCGGAGTAGGAGGGCAGCGTGAACAGATCAGCGTCGGCCAGTGCGGCTTTTTTATCGTCGCCGGTCAGCATTCCAACCATCCGAATCGAATCACCCAGATTGTTTTGCTCGATAAACTGCCGGGTTTCGGCCTCGTAACCGTCGTCAGAACCAGCCAGGGCAAGCACTGTACCTGGATGCTGGCGTACATACTCCCGAAAGGCGGGCAGGAGTAGATCGAGGCCTTTTTTCTTGTTTAGCCGACTCAGGAACAAAACTACTTTCTGGTCGAGTGGCAAACCGAATTTGGCTCGGAAAGTACCTTTGGCGGGTAAGCTGGCAAAATCACTCATCTTGACCCCGTTCGGAATGATGACCACGTTGGGATGTTGGTAACCCAGATACCGCAGCACGTCTTCACGCTCGTCGGTATTGTTGATGTGCACCAGATCGGCCCGGCGAAGGTAGGCTTTCTGCGCCAGCGTATCCATGATGCGCTTTTTCCAGTTATTCTGGGCGTAGGTCCAGCGGTCAAGTACGCCATGAATGGTGATGACCTTGGCTACCTGTCGGTCGAGCATAAACGGCGCCAGCGTACCAAAGTGCCATAGCCCATGGCAGTGGATGACATCGTAGTCGCGGACATGCTTCTGTAGAAAGCGGTACAATTCGCCCGAAAACTCCCGGAAGAATCGGCTGATACCGGGTGTTCGTTTGCAGAGAATCAGCCGCGCGCCCTCAGGTACCGGGTAAGGACGTTCGCCGGGCGAGATGGGACTCAGAATATCGACCTGGTGACCCTGACGCAGTACAACCTGAGTGTGGTCGAAGATGATTTTTGGGGGACCTCCTGTTTCCCATGAGTAGGCACAAATGTTCAGAATTCGCATATGTCTCGCGAAATAACCGCTTATGTAGTGAGTTTGATGAACCCGTCGAGCATGTCCTGTGCAACCGCTTCGGGGGCGTATGGAGCAATATGAGCCAGAGCTGACTGACCCAGCTGGTCGGCATCGACAGTGCCGTTCATGAACGAGAGCAAATGCCGGGTTAGCTCGTCGGGTTGGTCCGGATCGAACACGAAGCCGTTTTGGCCATGCCGTACCAGATCAGGCGCACACCCGCAGCGGTTCGACACGATAACGGGCAGGCCGCAGGCCATGGCTTCGTTGACCACCAGGCCCCATGGCTCTGACAGGCTTGGCAGGACCAGTACATCGCTCATGGCCAATACCTCCGGTACCTGATACCAGGGCCGGCCCGGCAAAAAATGAACCGCGTCGCTCATTCCGCGTATAGCCGCCTGTTCAGACAGAGCGCTTTTTTCAGGGCCGTCGCCGAGGAAAATCAGGCCCCAGTCGGCTGCATGTTCAGCTTGAGCCTGCGCGTCGGCAAAGGCGTTTAGCAGGGCTTTCAGGTTTTTGACCGGAATAAGACGACCGACAAACACAAAGTTCCGGGTCCGGATACCCAGCGAGTGCTGATGGGCCAACCGGTGCTGTCTGGCCTGTAGATAGGCCGTTCGGAGCGCTGTATTGTCGACGGAGTTTTTGCGGAGAAGAATTTTTTTGGGTGAAATGCCGAGTTGGATGAGGTAGGTGGCCGATTGGCTACCGAAGCAGAAGAAACCATCGCAGCGGCTTAGTATCCAGCGCTTCAGCTGCTCTTTCCAGCCTCCACGCTGGTGATCGGCCGCTGTACTTTCGTTCTGCATCACAACGCGCACGCCCGTAGCTTTGGCCCAGAGCAGCAACAGAAGCTGAGCCGGATCGTAATAGCCAGTCAGTAACAGCACATCGGGGCGAAAAGCCCTGGCCCGGTTAAGAAGGGCGCTGCTTCGTTCCTGTAGACCTACCTCTTCCAGATACCGGTCGAACAGGAGCTCGTACGGGTAGGTATAGGTTGGAGCATCGGCCTGGCTGGATTCGAGCCCAGCGCGTGAACGTTCGTTACGGGCTATCTGCAACACCATCAGCGTACTGTCGGGCCGCGGGTCAATTAAATGCTGCAACGCCTGGAAAACGCTTGATTTATAGTGCGCCCAAAGAATATTATGAACGATCAGAATGCGCATCTGGCGTTGATAAAGCAGTGATTAACTGGGTAAGGCAACAGGCCTGACAGCAATGAGTTCGCTGGTAACACTCGGCGTCGGCCGTTTGGTCAGATGGGCTGGCAGCAGATGTTCGACCCCCATAAACCGAATCATGGCCGCCAGCGGAAACCAGAACGTGATGTCATACGGTCGTCCGTTGGTAAAGAGCTGAACGAGTATCAGCATATAAAAGTAAGCCAGAAAAACGCTCAGCTCATTGGGGTTCGTACTCATACTTCGGATGGCGTACCGAAGCACCATCGCATTCAGAATACCGAAGAGTGCAAAGCCGAAGACCCCCTGATTGGTCAGTGATTCAATCAGCGGAATATCCAGATACAGGAATTTATAGCCATACCCCAGAATGAGCCGGTGCGGGTGCCCTTCCAGCACGTTGGTAAAGAATAGGGCACTCACCGATCGGTTCGCGGCCGAATCGTCGAGCGTGGCTTTGTAGCCGGAGTTCGCGCTTAACCCCAGCAAGGCATATACGTTCTCCAGGTTCCGTTCCATAAACCCGATTACGTATCCATACAGAATAGCATAGGCATCGTAATACTTCCGGAAGAAGAAACTAATGCCGATCAGACCAATCACGATAACGGCGATTGGCATGGGGCGGAATAAACTTCGGACCGCCGTACGGATCTGGGCGGGCCGGACATTGAAGTAAACAAAAAAGACAACCGCAATGATCAGGGCAACGATGGCCGAGCGGGTTTGGGTCAGTACCAGCACCGCGAGGTTGAGGACCCCCGCAAACAGCGACAGGAGCCGGAAAAGAATATTGGTTTGCGGGTTAAGGAGCCAGATCGCGCAGGCGATCAGACCCATAAAGGCATTACGCGAGAAGGCGTGCGGGTTGCCGGACCCCTCATCGCTGTTGTTCAGCGAGATCGTGGCTCGCTGGCCGATTGTCCAGGTTGGGTCGGTAATCAGCGAATAAATCAGCCCCAGGTTAGATACCAGCGTGAACAGAACCACAACCGGTATAAACACCTGGATAACATCGTTCGGGATGTTGATCAGCAAAAACAGGAAGATCAGGATGTAAGCATAATAAATCATGTCCCGGTCGTAATCCTTGAAGCCAGGCACGCCGTTGTAAACAAACATGTACAGCACGCAAAGGATCAGAAAGGCGATACCGAGCCAGAACATGGTGATATTGGGTCGGTACAACCGACGTAACACCGTGAAGGGGATCATGAGCAGCAGGCCACCCGCCATCGCTACCGCCGTAAACGTAGAGTTACCCGGTGCCAGGCGCAGGGCATCCCGGAAAAAGAAGATCAGCGGATAACCATCCAGAAGAATACAGATGCCCACCACCATGCGCATGAGGTCGAGCGTCTGAAGTAAGCGAATGAATTTAGCCATTACGTCGGATCAATTAGCCGATTCACTAAAAATAATTAGACAGCTGCGCGCTTACCGATGTTGCCGGCGCGACAGCCGATGGTATACATACCCGAATTCGCCCTGTAGGACAAACGTTGTCAATTTACGCACACGAGCGTATCGTTTCCAGAACCATTCGCCCAGCGGACTCCGGAGCTGAGGCTGAAACTTGCGTTTAATCTGTTCGTGTTCCTGTAGCCCAACGGTGCTGGCAATGGTCGATGACTTGGCGTCGGGCTGAACCCGGAAACCGCCCCAGAAGCCGTTGACGTGCTGAAACCGGACCCCTTTCTGCACACCCAGCCGGGTGACGATTTCGTAATCGATGACGAATCGCAAACTCTCGTCCAGAAAGCCAACCTGGTTCATGAGGCTGCGCCGGATAAACAACGACTGGTTAAAAACCTGCATACCTTCGTAAATCTGACATTCGATACGAAAGGGTGGTACACGTAGTTCTTCAAGAATAACGTCGTTCAGATCGGTGATGTACATATCGCCGAAGAAAACATCGGTTTGCGGTGATTGTCGCCAGGCTTCAGCTATCCGTTCAAAGGCACCGGGCGCAAAGACGTCATCCGAGTTCTGGAAAGCGACATAATCGCCTGTGGCCCGACGAAATCCCTTGTTGATGGCGTCGGTCTGTCCCCGGTCTTTTTCGCTGACCCACCCGGCCAGATAAGGCTCATATTGTCTGATCAGCTCGACACTGCCGTCGGTTGAGCCGCCATCGATGATGAAGTACTCCAGGTTAGGGTAGTTTTGGTTGAGCACGCTCAGGATCGTTCGCTCCAGGTATTCTACCTGGTTGAACGAGGGTGTAACCACGGTCAGTTTAGGGTAAGCCTTACCGTCAGCCTTCTCAACCGGCGGCTGGTAGGGTTTAGTAACGAAATTACGTAACGAATCAGATACAGGCATAGGCTTACTCAGAGCAGGTTTTGGTAAACTTCCAGCGTCTGCCGGGCCGTTTTGTCGCAGGAAAAATCCTGAAGACGGCGGGTGCCTTTCTGGCGCAGCTCGGCCCGCAGGGATTCGTCGGTAACCACCCGTTCTACCGCAGTAGCAATCGAGTCGTCATCTTCCGGATCAAAGTAAATGGCCGCATCGGCCCCCACTTCGGGTAAGGAGCTTCGATCGCTCAGGACCACCGGACATCCACCGCTGAACGCTTCCAGCACCGGAATGCCGAAGCCTTCATTGAGAGACGGAAACACGAATGCGCGGGCGTGCTGATACAGACTTAGCAGACCGGCATCGGTAACGGGCCGGTAATGAACCCGGTCGGCAAGCCGGGCTGCGTGGAACAATGCCTGTTCATCGTGGTTAAACAGGCCGCCCCCTCCGCAAACCAGATGCAGGTCGGGATAGCGTTGTAAAACCGGCTGAATGGCGCGGAAAAAGCCATCAAAATTTTTGTAAAGCCCCCGTTTACCAACGTAAAGGATATACGGGAAAGGTAGTCCGGGCGTTGCGGACGATGGGGTGTTGACTTGTTCGGCCAGGGTCGTACCCAGGTGAATCACCTTGATCTTGTCAGGGTTGATCGGGAAGTAGCGCAGAATCTCTTCTTTCGAAAATTCCGACACAGAAATAATACAATCAGCCCGGCGTAAGAGTTGTTTTTTTACGTCGTACAAACCCTTACCAACATCCGGATACTGATCGCCGTAGCGTTCGCTGGTCGCATCGTGGAACGTGATGACGAAGGGGCGGTTACCAATCGAGTTCAGGAAATACCGGTGATAGTACGTGGGGTGAAACACGTCGTACTTGCCGGCGCGTATGCGTTGCAGACTATACAATCGGTTCAGGACAGAGGCTATCCGGTTGGCATTCGGTAAGTCGGCCAGGTTACGGTAACGCAGGTGGCGGCTAAAAGATACCTGGTCAAGATACTCGTTGTTGGATAATCGCAGGGATAACTCAAACTCGACATCAGGCCGTTTGGCAAACGAACGCATCAGTTCAAAAAAATACCGGGAAACGCCCCCATAGGTCAGGCCTGTGAACGATTGATGGTCGTATAGAACTTTCATGTAGGGAAATCTACAAACTCGCGAGTTTGTATTTTTCTGAGAAATAGTGCCTGCAAAATTAAAGTTTTTATCGACAATTCCCAGACAAGCGCCATAGGATTGAGGGGCAGAACTTACCGAATGGCCGGTAGGGGTACCTGATCCAGAAAACGCGTAACCAGCCGGAGCGACTGCACGGTGCTGCGTTTCCAGCCCCGCAATATGACGGGTTCGGGCTGTTTGCCGTAAGCAGGGGCCTGGGCTTCGGGAAACGTTAGCCGACGTGCCGACAGGGTAGACCTACAGGCGGTCAGCAAAGCCTGAACATCGGACTGGTGAGGGAGTTTGACTCGATTCTGGTGGGGGAAAAACCCATCGTTCGGATTGGTAAGCCCTTTCAGGTTGACGAACACCAACGGCTGGTTCTGACCCATGGGGCCCGTCACAAGCCAGCTGGTTCCCAACGATTGCAGGCTGCGTTCCGGTAAGTTCCAGATCGCCAGATGCCAGCCCGGGTTTTTGACAACGACCACGTCCCGGAAGAAGACAGGAACATGCATCAGCCAGATCTGATCGGTACACAAACCGGCGCAGAAGTCGATATAGGCTCGCTCGGTAACCCGATCCTGCCACCAGGCGAGGAAGCGATCGGTTTCGGCCGAGCGACGAAAAGCCAGAAAGTCAGCGCTGTACAGCCCGATGTTTTGAAAGTGCTTTTCGTCGGGCCAGGCGCCACCAGGCTGCGGCCCGGACGCCGGCGACCGGGTAATGTGCGGAGTCAGCAGTATGGTTGCGTTGGCAAGGGCTTCCCAGACCGGCGTTACCGGCCCCATAAACTGAATGGCGGGGTCCGCATAAATGAGCTGGTCGGCATCCGAAAAGTGCCTGAACACATGCGCAATGACATGGGGCTTGCAAGCGGCCGCGAATTCGGTGGGCGTGTATTTCGCCGACAGCGCCGTTAGCTGCTCGGCGGGTAAAACCTCACCGACGGGCAGCAGCGGATAGGGCGACACAAAGTCGGCTGGTAAACGGGCAGGATCGTCAACGAGGCCGATCAGGACACGCACCGGCTGGCCGTTGGGCTGAAGTGCGTGACGGGAGAAACTATCACCGAGGGCAATAGCCTGCGGCAATTGGCGAATGGTACAGAGAGTTAGTAGCACAGTAGGCGCAAAACTAACTCATTCGAGTATATCCCCCAAGGCCGCTAGGTAAGGAGCGAGCCAATTGGCTGATGCATCGGCGTACCGTTGGTAATTCCCTTGCCGCAGGTTGCTCAGAACCGGGCTGATTCGCTGAAGTCGGTCGTGAGGCAGGCAACTTCGCATCGTAAAATGAGCCAGCCGACGGCGTAGCGCCTGCATACCGGGTGAGTCTTCGGGGACTCGTCCGCTCAGCAGCTGCGTGATTGCGGCTAACTGAGCCTGCTTTTCGCGCAGGGGAGCCAGCTTCTTGCTGCGGTGACGGGCGAGCCGATCCCGTAGCCGTATTCGTTCGGCGGGTTCCTGCTGGCGGATGCCTACCTGCTGCTGTACGTGGGTGCGGTACAGCTGGAGGGGTTCATCGATGTAGTGGATCACATTGTTGGTAGCGCCTACCAGGCCCAGCCATCCGTCGTAGATATAGCCGGGAACCGAATCGGGGAAAGGCATGGCTACTGTCAGAAATGAACGCCGAAGCACGGTAGCGCAGCCCATAACGCGGTTGCCTTCCAGCATGACCTCCATCATATCACCCGAATACCAGCGCTGGCGGGCCTCCTGATCGAACCGAACCCATTCCCAAAAGCGAGATTGCCGCCCCTGTAACTGTTCATCGGTAACCCAGGCGTCGCAGAAGGCAAGCTGGGCTTCGGGGTGTTGCACCATGTAATCGGTCATGGTGCTGATCTTTTCGGCCAGCCAGTAGTCATCCTGGTCGCAAATAAAAATCAGATCGCCGGTGCACTCGGAGAGCGCCCGCTCAAAGTTTTTGTTGTACCCTAGCCGATGAGTGTTTTCGAAGATGCGTATTGGAAACGGAACCTCGGCTGCGAGTTGTTGCAGGAGGTTGATTGTATCGTCTGTCGACTGGTCATCGCAGACAACGACCTCGTCTGGTTGCTGTTTTTGAGCAACCAGACTTCGCAACTGGGTTGTGAGATGCTCCGCACCGTTATAGGTGCACAGGGCAATCGAAATAGTTGGCCGAGTCATACACTCACTCAAATTTGATAGCCGTATTTAGCGAAGATTGGACGCCAGTAATCTGTACCATGAATGTTCCAGGCATGACAGCCAAAGGGTAATTCACCTTTGTTGTAGTGTTCTATGGCCCATTGTGGGTAAAATTCAACTGCAAAATGCAGCGCCGTACGATACGAAGGAATGCGTAGAAAAGGCCTGTATCGGTTTACCTCAACCCCCCAGAAAACGTCTTCGTTATACTGGTGGTCAGGTCTCTGCTCATAGGTCTCGATCTTGCTTCGGAATGTTTGGAGCGCCTGAAGCATAGCGGGTATCCGCCGTAGTGATAACCCCCCGTTACCTACCCCGTTGAGACTGATGATCTCCCGGGGAGTCATCCCATCCGGCTTTTTTAAATCGAGCCAGGTGGCTACGCGCTGCTTAACCCGAAACCACATTTTGTCGCGCCAGTTGTAAAAATCGCGATCGCGCAGCCAGGGAGCTCCTATGTAATCATAGCCCAGTTGACACCAGTCTGTCAAACTGTCCCGAAAGACAAATGCATCCAGTTGGTGAATAAGCATATACTCGGTTTCGGCAAAAGCCTGGTAAAATTCTTCGGACAACATTAGCTTGTTATAGCCCTGTATATCAGCAAAGTAAGCTTCGTCGAACGTTTTCGCCCGTAAAGTTGGGTATATTTTACGGTATTCGGAAATATCAAGATTATGCGGACTGGCCAGTAAAACAGGATAATTACCTAGTACTGAAATACATTGCACAAAAGAGATACGTTCGTACTCGGTAAGCGACGTTTTGTAGACGGGTATGACAACGGCCACACTGACCGGCGAAGAATGATTCATACAAATTTTGGCTGGCCAAGCCGTTGTGCTACAGCCTGTTGTACCCACTCATAAGGTAATTCGGCGCACGGGTATCCAAACTTGTTCAGGATCGTTACACCCTCCCCCCGTTTATAACGACCTGAATACGGCAGGTAGTCCACAAAATCAAAAAGTTTACCGAGTAGCAGCACGCTTTCGGTACCTCCGGCATTGGCCATATGGGCCGGACCACTGTCAATACCGATAAATAGACGGGCATGGCGGATAAGTTCAGCGGTTTCGAGCAGGCTTAACTGACCGCAAACGCTGATATATTGACTGTCGTTGATATGCACAACGGGTTTAAGTCCTATTTCAATGACGGGATAGCGGTACGTTTCGATGAGCCACTGTACGAGCCGGTTCCAGTTCTCGGCTGGCCAGTCGCGCAGCACATGACTCGACTGGCAATGTATCACAATGGGGCGGGCTGGTAGTTTCAGCGATGCTACCCGCTCCCGCACCGGTTCCGGAATGTACATCCTGGGTTCGTCGGTCAGGGCTGGTAAGCCGGCCGCCTGCGAAAACATGTACAAAAGGTCGCCCCTGTGGTAGTAGTTATCGAACGTCAGGCCGATCTGATCCGCCGTTGGATTAATGGGATCTTCGGGGCAATATTGGCATTTTCGGTGCGATATGTGCAGATTATATACCTTGTCGTAAATCCCTGAACGGATAAGCCACATTCGTTCGCTGGGGCACTTTTCGACCAGGTAGCCGTCCAGGTCGGGGTGGTGTTTAACCAGCTCTATGTACGCTTCCCGAACTACCCAAATGATGTACGCATCCGGATGACGTTTGCGGACATCCCGCGCCACGGGTTCGCAGGCAATGATGTCGCCCATCTGTTCCGACAGGATAATAGCCACCAGCGGTCGCCCACCCGCTTTTAGTTTAAGCCGCTTCAGGTGTATATACTTTAACGCAAAAGACACGAATTTACCGGCAATATGAGTATACTTTCGGTATCTATATGTCCAGAGTGTTCGGAACTGGTGCCATTCGGAGCCTGGTCGGAAACCCATACAATTTCTACGATTCTAAACGCGCAATAACTCGGTTGAACGGTGCTTTTAGTAGTTTTCGGACCCGCTGATACCGCAATACTACCGGGGGTTTTATATAGATGCAGGGGTACTGCCGGTACTGATCATTGTAGTTCGCCAATAATCGGTCGCGATACAGGTCGAACAAGGGCTTGGCATCGGGCCGTTGTCGCTCGGGCGCTGCGGCAGCCGTTGCGTCTTCCTGGGCAAAGGTGTATCGGGTCTGATATTTAGAGACCTCATCGGGGCGGGAGGGGTTGTAACCACTGTAATGAAAAAACTGTAAGGGGGCGGCCGGACGACCATCCGGACCGTTTACGACCCACTGACCAGCTTCGTCTTTGCCAAGTATTCGTTCGTGCAGATTCCAGTAGGCAACATTATAGCCCAGGTGCTGCTCAATCAATACGTTGTCAAAGTAAACGGGAGCAAAGTTAACCCAATGCTGATCGACAAAGAGACCTTCGCACAAATCAATTCGACATTCGTACACCAGCCGGTCTTTCCACCAAGATACGAATTGCCTGGCTATACTATCATTACGAAGTCCAATAAATCCTAAGTTAAATATACCCGTGTTCAGATGATGCTGCTCATTCGGCCGCTCCCAGTCTGGCGTTGGGGAACAAGTATGAGGGGTTAATACCAGACTGTACTGCTTCAGATCCTGATCTAATTTACGCAACGGTTGGTAAACAATAATATCCGGGTCGAAGTAAATGACTTCGGTAGCATCGGGGTATTCCTTATAAAAATAGTCGATGTAAAACGGCTTTACGGCGGTGTTCAGTTCAGTGATGTCATACCGGTCACACATGGCCGCGAAATCAGGAATACCGATCTGGTCGACCTCCAGCATCGTATAATCCGGTACCAGTTCGTTGGGTAAGTTAGCTTCGCTCAGCTTATCGACCAGTCCGATGATATACCGATAGTCCGGGTTGGTCTGCCGCAGCGAGTCACCCAGGGTGCGTGCCTGGGCCAGGTAATTGACAGAGCAGATCGTGAAAGCGAGAGTCATCGATACGAAAAATAACGTTTGAGGTCGTTGATTGGCTTTTCAAAGGCGTACCAGGAGGCCGAAGCGATGGCGATCAGCACCGCCAGACTGAACAGGCGATGTGACCAGTACCCCAGCGTCAATGAGACACCCAGCCGGCTACTGATCCGGAACAGAATCGGAACAATATGGCCGGGAACGAGCATATGAAATACATAAATTCCGTAGCTGATCCGGCCTATGTAGAGCAGGATTCGATTATTCAGCACCTGCCCAATGGGGCCGCCAATACCAGCGCTGGCATGGGAGACAACAAATAGCGCCAGTATCGATAATACCAGCCGCTGAAACAAGACCGTAATCAGGTGGTCATCAGGTAGGAACTGGATGCCGACAAAGGCGGCAAAAGCCAGACCGGCAATCAGGCCCAGTCGTTTTCGTACGGTATCCTCAGCGGCTGGTTGGTCAACCAGCACATATGCCCAGAGAGCCCCCAGCCCGAAGGCATCGGCACTGGCGGGGGTGAGAAGTCCATCAATATCGCCCCGGGCGTAGCCGTAGGCCCGAAACAAAACACCCAGTACAATCATACCGCCAATTACCCAGCGGAAGGCCGACCGGGGCGTTAGCAGAACGATCCAGGGCCAGACCAGGTACAGCTGCTCTTCTACGCCCAGTGTCCAGAAGGGCGACAGCACGTCAGACCAGTTTCCGGTCTGGTGAAGCAGGATATTGTAGCCGTACAGGTAGTAGTAGAGGGGGTGTTCGTTGATGTCAGAATGCTGCGGAATCAGCAGCCAGACCCCCGTCAGTATCAGGTAATACAGCGGAAAAATGCGGAGAACCCGCCGGATGAAAAAGTTGCGGTACGTACCCGCTACGGTTGCTTTGCCCAGACTGATCCGGTTGCGGTTGTCTAGTAAAATCCGGGTAATCAGAAACCCGCTGATCACAAAGAAAATCATAACCCCCATCGACCCGTTGGGTAGTCGGTTGATGCCTACGCCAGTCGGAAACCAGTGGTAAATCACCACCAGCATGACCGCAATGGTCCGCAGCGAATCCAGCTGGGGCATGTGGCCCGAGCGGACGCTGACCGACGACGCCGTTGCCGTGCTTGGATGAGGAGACCGGATTGAACCGGAAAACGGATTCAGCATTCAGGCGGTTAGTTTGTCGAACAAAGTTACGAGTGTAGCGACACTTTGCTGCGCCGGATGTCGATCCAGTATTTTCTGGCCCAGCCGCTGCCCCATCTGCCGGCGTTGTTCGGGCTGGTCAAGCAGGTCAATGATCCGGCTGCTCATGGCGTCCAGATCGAGATAGGGAACAACGAATCCACCGTCGGACTCCACCAGTTCGGGGGCGCCCCCCGCTTTGTCGAAACAAACCACAGGTACGTCACACAAGCCCGCTTCGAACATGACGAGCGGATAAGGGTCTTCGCGGGAGCAGAGTACGAATACATCGAACCGGCTCATGTAGCGCAGAACATCCGGGGTGGGCGGTATCAGATGGACCCGGTCAGCCAGCCCCGCTTTTCGAATGTCGAGCCAGAGGTCATCGTGCAACGGCCCTGGCGGAACCCCCACCCAGACGAAATGAACCGGAGCGCCCGATGAGCGGCCTATGACCTGTCGGGCCAGGGTAACGAACAGGTCGTTTCCTTTCCGCCATTCGGCATTTCCGCAGCCTCCAACCAGACGCGCATCGGCAGGAATGCCCGGAACCGATAAGGGTTCGGCTTTCGCTTTCCGGACGGCCGTGACCAGCGCGGGCGTATCGATCAGGGTAAACTGAGTAATCCGGTTCGGGTCAAAGTTATGCTCTTCAATGTAGTACCGGGCGGTCGCGCTGGATACGGCCAGCAGCTGATTGGTTCGGGTCAGGAGCTGGCTCAACTCGTCGGGGCGGGTATACATTCGGACCGACATGGCCAGTTCGTGAACAAACGTAACCACCGGAACCTGGGCGGGAATCGATAACTGGCTGAACCACCGGCTGCTGGTAACCGTGTTGACGAATACCAGATCGACCGTGTCGAGCCCCAGTTGCTCCCGGATGCCCTGCTGCTGCTGTGCTGCCTGGCGGGCATGCATCGATTGCCAGAGACCTACTTTCCCGAGTACCTTATCGGCCACCGCGCCCACAACGTAGCGGCTGGCCGGGGGCCATACAGTAACGGGGCAGATGGTTTGATAGTCCGTCAGGAGCGGACCCCCTTCGCCCAGGAGCAGATGCATCTGATAGCCTTCGGCTTTCAGGAGTCGCATCAGGTTTAACAGGACCAACTGGGCGCCGGCTCGATTGGCATCGTGGCCGATAAACAAAAGTTTCAATATGCTTCGTAACTGGGTTTGGGTAATTTTTTGGCTGGGTTACCGATATAAAGCCCCCATTCGTCGGTGTCTTTATAAATAGCAGAGGCCATGCCGACCAGCGTTCCGGTTGCAATATGCAGAAAATCGCGGATGGTGCTGTTCACCCCAAAGAAGCAGTACGGCTCAATGACGCAGTGCCCCGACATGACCACATGCGAGGTGAAAAAAACGTGGTCTTTAATCTGGCCGTGGTGCCCGATATGGTTGCCGCTCCAGAGCACTACGTTATTACCAATGGTGGTGAAGGGCTGAATGGTATTGTCTTCCAGAATAAAGCAGTTTTCGCCGATCTGGTTGCCAAACAGCGTGGCTTTTGAGCTGACGTAAGAGATGAATTCGTAGCCTTTAGCTTTTGCTTCCAGGTAAATCCGTTCGCGGTTGCGGTTCATGCCCCGACCGGTCATGGGCGCAAAGAACTTAAAATCCTGTGGCGGGTAAATCGTTTCTACGTCTTCAAAAGCCACAACCGGCAAACCCCGGAACTCGGTACTGGCCAAATACTCGCGGCTCACGGTAAACGCCACTACGTCGTGTTCCGAGTCCTGCGTGAGGTAGAAATGAGCCAGTTCGGCTGTATCCATCACGCCAAAGATGATAACGTTTGCCATAGTTTATGAGTGAATGATGAATGACAAAATCGGGCGTAGCCGACAGGCGAACCCCAATTCTGTCGTTCATTCTTGGTTATAATAAATCAAATTCAGTTAGCATGGCCCGGGTGGCCGGCACATCGTTGAACATTAATATGTCGATGATCGATAGCCAGGGAACAAACTCCGGCCGGTTGAACTGGGCGTATTCGACCCGTTTGGCCTGAATGAAAGCAAGGTCGATACCGGCCGTAGCAAACGATGGCTTGTCATACAGGTCGGTACCGCCAATTGGGTTAATGTACCGAGTGGCCTTTTCCTGTCGGCAGATGTCCAGAATACGATCCTGAGCTTTCAGGTTTGTATTCTGATAGACCGATGAGGAGGCCACAAGGCGCGTAGGTATCTCCAGAAATGTATTCAGCTCTACCAGGCTAAAATGAACCAGTTCGGCGATCGAGTCAGTGGTAAAGTTGACAATTTTTTCAGTCAGGGGCATTACCGTTCCGTAATATGGCGCTTTTCGATAGCCCTGTTCAATGGTTTTTAGTAGCTTACTCCGCCACTTCGGATCGTCGGCCAGATGAACTTCATTGATGCGTTTATTCTGGCTGGCATCGCGCAACGGAACCGTAAACAGATATTCCTGCCCGTTGATCAGGAGCCGGTTCCGGTTGATCCAGCCCCGGTTAATGAACGAAACATCGTCATAGAGGATAAACGTATCTACTGCGCTCATCAGCTGCATGTAGCCGATGTATGGCAGGAAATAAGGTTGCATAATGGCGATTGTCATAGGGCAATTTGGGGTAGTGAGGCTGGTTCGTGGCCGGCAGGGAACAAGCCCCCAACGGAACCGGTATGGTTATTTCAGCTTACGGAGATAATAGTCTTCGCCCGGTACAGGCGCAATGGAACGCAGGGTCGTATCGGTGCCTAATCGGATATCTCCTGCCTGGGGCCTTATCACGCTACTGGCAAAAAACAGATAATCGGCCTCTTTCGGAATTGGCCTCAGGCCCTGTTCAAACGGGTTGATTGGTATGAGCCGACGCGACAGGGTAGGGCCGTATAGCGGGTATTCGTAATCGTCGTTAATTGTACCGAGGGCCACCGTTGCGGTTGCCGGAACGAGTTCGTCAAATCGTTTGTAGGGCCGGAAGATGTCGGGTCGCCCGAGGGTCATCTGCTCAATCCGGTCCGACGAGAATGCCGATGGAAAGGGCCTTCCGTCGGGAGCCGTCCAGGCAAAGGGAAGTGCCCGGGTGTTTAGAAATACGCACATCAGCGCCGAGATGCAGCCAAGCACAACAACTAGACCAACGTACCCTTTCCAGACAACGCGCTTCGGCACCTCGACCGATAGCCGGGCGTGCAGAAACAGAAGACCCAGAAACAGGATGCCGAACAGACCCGTTTCGATGAAGTATCGACCCTTAAAGGGGTCATAGGGGGCCGAGTAGGAGAGTGCAGCAAAATGAAGCAGCAGAGCCATTCCGATGAACAGATGGGGCGTAGACCGAACAAAGCCCGTCAGAACCAAAATCAGCAACGGAAAAATCAGCCCAATACCGATAGCCCCCCAGTAGGGGTTGGCATTGTAGAACATAAACTTGCGGTCAAACGCAAACGGCTGGATGGAGAAATCAGTCTCTTCATCCAGGCGCATGTGCAGTTTATCTTCCAGTATAACCAGGGGTTGCCGCATGGCATGGTTCAGGGTGGCTCCGGCCCGAACGTTCCGGATACCATCCAGGTTCGCATGGTCGTAAGCATAGCGAATTACGTTCCGGCTGCCCTGTTCAAACAGGTTTCGGGCTGAGCCCGCCCGTTCTACCGACTGGTGTTTGAGGGCGGTTGGTGGGCCAATCGGATGACCAAACGCTTCAATGTTTTTCAGATACCCGGTAGGCAGCGTCCACAAGCAAACCCCTACCAGTATAGCACCCGCCAGTCGCAGGGTCCGTCGGGTTGTGATGGCCAGCGACGGCGACAGAAAGACCGTGTAGATCATGATCACGAACACCGACGGCAGCAGTAGCGCGAAGGTAATCTTGTGGCCAAAGGCCATGCCGAAGGCCATACCTGCCAGATACAGATACCGGCTGTCGCGGGTTTGCGGACTGCCGGAAGCCTGGTAGCTGAAGAGCATATAGAGCAGCAAACTCAGATAAGCCGTCAGCACAATATCGGTTTCGGTCGTAATGGCCTGCATCAGAAAGTCAGGCAGCAGTGCATAGCAAAGGGCGCAGAAAAAACTGGCCGACAGGGACACCGCGCCCCGGCTGACGCCAATGCGCTGGATGATACCGAAAACCGAGACGATGGCTATCCAATAGCTGAGGTGATGAATAAACTTAAAGCCGTTTTCGAACCGGCCGGTCATCAAAAAAGAATAGATCTGAAGGGTACAGACGCTCTTGGGGTAGGTGTCAATATTCCAGTTGGTACCGCCAAAATGTCGCATGGTACCGCGTTGCATGTACTGCATCAGCCGGTTGAGGTGCCCGGTCATGCTATCCCATTCGTTGGGAACAGTAAAGAAAACAAGCAGCAGGTTCGTCACCGCAATAACGGCGAGCGTGCCGAACAGGATCGTGAACAGAAACTTGGGGAAAGTACTCAGGGCCTGAAACCACCGGCGCATCGAGTGCCGCCGGTCCCGGATCAGCAGCGACACCGAGAAGCGTTCGTGATCTGGTACAAGCCAGCGCAGTATACGACCCAGTACCGTTGCCGTAACGAAGACCGACACGGCCCACACGGGGGTAGTATTGGTCTGGTAAAGCGCCGACAGGATAAAGCCCGTCAGGATGACGCTGCCTGCTCCGAGCAAAAACGAAGTCAATAGCCAGTCTACCAGCGACCGGCGGCAAATCCGGGCCGCTAGTCGTCCGACATAGAATACAAAAAGAAATAAGGCAAGGATATAGATCAGTGTCATACTATCGAATAACGAATCATAAGTAACCGGTCCTGGGGCATTGCTGGCCTGGTCGGTGACCAGCGCCCAATCATAGCCAGCACTTACTAATCGATATTAACCAGAGCAACGGCCTCGTTAACGACGCTGGCAATACGGTTGGCATCGGCTTCGGACAAACCTGGGTACATGGGTAAGCAAAGCACCCGCAGCGATACGTCTTCCGAAATTGGGCAGGGCTGGTGGGTTTTCACGAAGGGAAGTGTGTTGAGCGACGGGTAAAAGTACCGCCGGGGCAGCACATCCTGCGCTTGCAGGGCGTCCATAACCCGCAGCAACGTTTCTTCCGTATCGAACACAATCGGGTAGTAGGCGTAGTTGTAATCTACACCCGGCGTGAGGATGGGGCGGGTAATTTTCGAGAAATCCAGTTGGCTGTCGTAGTAGCCGAATACCTCTTTCCGGCTGGCAATCAGTTCCGGCACTTTGGGCAGCACACAAAGCCCCATGGCTGCGTGTAACTCGGAGTTTTTCGCGTTGATGCCCACACTCCGGTAGTCGTCGTTGCGGTGGCCGAACGAACGGTAGAAGTGCAGCTTTTCGGCCATCTCGTCGTTGTCCGTTACGATACACCCGCCCTCAACGGTATGAAACACCTTGGTGGCGTGGAAGCTACAGGTACTCAGATCACCGTACGAAAGAATCGATTGACCGTTGTAGCTGGCTCCGAATGTATGAGCCGCGTCGTAAATCACCTTCAACCCGTATTTGTCGGCTATCGCCTGGATCTGCTCAATACGACAGGCATTTCCGTATACGTGGGTGGCCATGATGGCCTGCGTATTTTCAGTGATCAGTGGCTCGATGGCGTCCGGATCGATGCAGAAATCGTCGGGGCGGATATCGGCAAAGATAGGCGTACAGCCTTCCCATAAGAGGGCGTTGGTTGTCGCTACATAGGAGAAAGGCGTGGTAATAACTTCTTTGGTTATATCCAGCGCCTTCAGGGCCATTTGCAGCACTACCGTACCGTTACTACAGTATTTCAGGTGACGAACGCCCAGAAACTCCTTCATTTGGTCTTCGAGCTGGCGGAGCAGCGGGCCATCGTTGGTCAGGTGCACACGTTCCCAAATGCCTTTCAGATAGGCGGTGTATTCGTCGAGGTCGGGTAAATATGATTTGGTAACGTAGATCATGGGTAAGTTATCGGTTGGCGACTCGGCTATTGTTCGCTGTTCACGGGCTCCAGCATTTCCATCTCGAACGGAAACTGGGGCCGAACGTAGCCCGGCCATTTCCCGTACCAGGCAATTCCCTCTCGGTAGTCCTCAACGTCGAAGGTGAGGCCTTCTTCCATAACGTACAGGGGCGTGACGGTATCTTTCACTACCATTACAGATACGGTGTAGGAGCCGTCGTTGAGGAAGTAGCCCGGCACGGTGCACTCGCCCGCAATCAGGCCTTTGCCGTAAGGCTGCGACCGGGTGCCGACGTTGAAAATGCATTCGCCAGTCAGGGAGTTCAGGTGCATGGACAGGTTCAGATTGGCCCGATCCATCATGTTCCAGAACTCGAACCGTATTTTCATCGGCGTGCGAACGTCGATGTGGGTTAGTTCATCCTGATACTCTGGAATCAGTTCGATACGCCGGAACCGGACCAGATCGTTACCAGGTGCATCTTCGGGGGTATCCCACTGGCGCACGAGCCGGGTGCGGGATACTTTACTCAGGTAAGACGCAATGACCTGGTTGGTTTCGCCCTGCTCGATGAGCCGCCCTTTTTCGAAGTACAGGGTCTTGTTGCACAGCGCCTGTACGGCGGTCATGTTGTGGCTGACAAAAATGATAGTCCGGCCGCTGGCTGAGTTATCACGCATTTTACCCAGACTTTTCTTCTGGAATTCGGCATCGCCCACGGCCAGTACTTCATCGACGATCATGATTTCGGGGTCGAGGTGAGCCGAGATGGCGAACCCAAGCCGTACGTACATACCGGACGAATACCGCTTAACGGGCGTATCGAGAAACTTCTCGACACCCGCGAAAGCAACTATCGCATCGAACTGGTTCCGGATCTCGCTGCGGCTCATACCCAGCAATGATCCGTTCAAAAAGATGTTTTCGCGACCCGTCAGCTCGGGGTGAAAGCCAGTGCCGACCTCCAGCAGGCTGGCTACGCGCCCCTTGATCCGGACGCTGCCGGTGGTAGGCTCGATAATTTTGCTCAATACTTTGAGCATGGTCGACTTACCGGCCCCGTTGTGGCCAACGATACCGACGCGGTCGCCTTGTTCAATAGAAAAGCTTACATCACGCAGCGCCCAGAACTCCTCGCGGGACAGGCCATTCTGCTCTTTTTTGCCACCAAAGAGTTGCTTCACGTTCTGGGTCAGCACGTCGCGCAGGGTATTGACGCCTTTGCCCTTCTGGTGGTCAATGATGTATTGCTTACTTATATTATCGACAGTAATGACAGACATAGTGGTTGGTCGTTAATCGGTCGTTGTTCGGGTAGCCGGGAGAGGCTTTGCCGCGTCTAACGCCCGACCCCGTTTAGATATCGTCAACAAACGTATTTTCCCGTTTGAGAAAAAAGTAAATCGAAAGAGTCAGGCAAACGACCGTAATGATCACCGAGGTCAGCAGACTCTGTGGATTAAAGTAAGCATTTTCCCCAAGAAGTGCCCACCGGAATCCGTCAATTATGCCCACCATCGGGTTGAGCCAGTATAAAGGGGCCCACCATTCATTCGATTTTTCAGCAACCAGCCGACTGCTGTACGCGATCGGGCAGATGTAAAATCCAACCTGAACGATAAATGGGATCAGCTGAGCAATGTCACGAAATTTGACATTGACAGCGGCAAAAAAGAGCCCGAAGGCAAACGATGCCAACAAGGCCAGTACAATGAACGCCGGCAGGAGCAGCAGGTGCCAGTCAGGAACGAACCGGTACCAGGCCGCCAGTAGGATGAAAAGGCCTAATGACACCAGAAAATCGACAAAGCTAACCGCAACCGAACTGATGGGCATGATCAGCCGAGGGAAATATACTTTTGTGACGAGGTTTGAGTTCAGCGTCACGCTGTTGCTGACCTGGGTGAAGGATGTGGCAAAAAAAGTCCAGACCGTAATACCACCAAGTACCATAAGTGGGTAGGGCACCCCCGGATCAGCCGGTAGTTTCGCGATTTTACTGAACACGAATACCATGATGAGCATGGTTGTCAGTGGTCTGATGAGGCCCCAGGCGGTGCCGAGTGCGGTTTGTTTATAGCGAACCGATACATCGCGCATCGACAGGATATACATCAATTCGCGGTTACGCCAAAGGTCCCGCCAATAGTGCTTTTCTGAGCGGCCTGGTTGTATAATTACTTCGTGGGTCTTCACAAGTATAGATTTTCGATGTTCAGTTTACGGATGACGAACCTGAGCAACTGGCCAATTTCCGGCTACCCGTAAACTGAAAGCTACTGACAGATTTTATTCTTCCCGCATGATGGAGCGGTACGTTTCGCGCATAAACACAACAATGAGACTCAAAATAACGCCCAGCGCAACACCGATCCGCATGCCAATCGGAGTTTTTACCTGTCGGTACAGCGGGAAGGACACCGGTTCGATAATGGTAAACAGCGGAGCTTCGCGAATCAGCGACAGGCGCATATTATCGGCACTTTGCAGCGCCTGGTAATACAGGGTAGTCAGGAAGGTTGAGTTGCGGGTCAGCTTATTTTCGGTAATTCGCCCCTGCGCCACGACCATCTGCTGGTTCTGATCCATATACCGGGCCAGCTTGTTTTCGGTACCCGACAGTACGCCCAACAGAGAATCGGCGCGTGAGTTGAGCAGGTCATACATCTCGCGCGTTTTCTTGGTCTCTTTCTTGCGGTAATCCTCCTCGATTGTCTTCAGGTGTGAGGTCAGGAAGGTAGCGGTCAGCATCTCATCCTGCATACCGCAACTCATTTCCATAAACGATGATTTCCGCTCCGGCTGGGTAACGCTCATTTCGGTAGAGATACGGGTGTAAATCTGCGACATAACGTCCTGCTCGGTCTTGGTGTACTCGCTAGGTTTCTTGGCCCGCGGGAACGTAAACGCCCGCAGGGTATCTATCTCTTCCCACTCCTCGTCCCGGATACCGCTGTACTTGATATAATAGTTGGCTAGCAGATAGATCTTCCCATTGATGGTGTCATACTGCATAAGCGTTTTCTCTACTACCGGACGAGACTTGGCGTAGATCAGAAAGTTGTCTCCCGTGAAGATATTGGCATCCGAAGCGCCCTGGCTCAGGCCGAATGCACCGGCCAACGCACCCAGGTCGCCAAAGCCTCCTCCCGATGAACCACCGCCCAGGTTGAACGTGATTGATGAGTTATAGATGGGCTTTTTCTCATGGGTAAAGTCGTAAATAAACCCAATGGCACCGCCAATGGCTGTCAGGATCAGGAGCAGTTTCCAGTTGCGCTTAACTACATCTTTCAGTTTAAAGAGCTGTAGAACGACCGATTTGGGCGAAATCTGGTCGGGTGGCAGTGGGGGACGGGTTACCATGCCGTTCGGGTCCGCTGGCGTTGTTTTTGTCGAATCCATGCTTATTGTATGAGTTTAGTTGCCTACTCGGCTCAGGGCGATAACGGTTACAATCAGCGTAATCAGCGAAGAGGCTATACCTGTGGCAGAACCCAGAACCTGTTGTGGGGTGAGCGGGTTCGTTGTCTTCTTAGGAATAACGACTTCTGAGCCAGGTGCCACGCGTGGATAGACGTTAAAGAACATGAATTTACGCGTACGATCTACCGAACCATTGGCGTATACGACGAACGATTTCCGGCGTTGCGACTTGGAGGTGAACCCACCCACCTGGCTGATGTAATCCTGGAACGTCTGGCCCGAGCGGTATTTCACCGTATTGGGCAACATAACCTCTCCCTGAATCCGAACCGTTTCGAGTAACTTAGGTATACGCAGAACATCACCCTCCTGCACCAGTATGTCTTCCGATGAGCCGGGGCGCTCCATGATTTTCTTCAGGTTGATGCCGATCGATTCCGGTTTGTCAGCAACGACCGAGTCTACCTCAACGACGCCCCTACCCGTGGTGACATTGTCGGCCAGGTCGCGGATCGAGCGCTGACGACGGGCAATTTCGTCTTCGCTCAGTCTGATTCGCCGAACCAGGGTAGCCCCTTCGATGTAAGCCTGCGGAGTCAGACCGCCTGCCAGACCGACCAGGTCCGATACTTTCTGATCTTTGCTCCGGATAGCATACAGGCCCGGCAGGATGACCTCGCCTTCTACCGCAGCGTAGGTCTGAACGGCGTAGTTTGGCGACCGACGAACGATAACCTGGTCGAACGGCTCCAGCAGGAAGTTGTGCTCATCGGAGGTGGTCGACAGATCCCGGTTAATGTTAAACCGTTTGATTTCGGCGATCTGGGCAGAAGCTGAACGCGGATCAACATCTTTTTTCCGGCGAACGATTTCAACTACCGATGCCGCAGCCGATTCCCGGAGGCCACCCGCCTTGAGCAGGGCATCGTTCAGCGTCATGTTTGCCATATAGGGAATGGCCGGGTTGGGCTTGGTAACCTCGCCCAGCACGGAGATCTCGGCGGGTTCCGCCAGATCGAATTTCGACGGAATAATTACCTGGTCCTCGCGCTGCAGAATTACATCCGGATCAGTGCCCGCCAGGATATTGCCCAGGTTGACCGTTATGTTCTCGATGGCCAGGTCTTCGCGGGTGCGGACAATGTTGACCCGGCCCATGAAGGCGTCTCCCTTTAGCCCCTCAGCGGAGCTGATGAGTTGCTTCAGCGTTTTGTTCTGATCGAGTGAGTACTGGCCCGGTCTGAAAACGGCCCCTTCAATCGTGATCTGGTTTTCGAACCGATCGAGGAGTTGTTCGACCGACACCTGATCACCATCCTGCATAGCGAACGATTTGTATTCAGTGGCCGTAACGTCAATGATTTTACGCTCGCGGTCGGTGAGCCGCTGCACTTTCACCCGGCCTTTGTAGGCCGTAGCTGCGAAGTCACCGGCGTAGAACAGAAGCCGGTCGAGGGTTTCGCCGGGCATCATCTCAAACAGATTGTTCCGTTTGGTAGCGCCCGTAACCTCAACCCGAAGGGTATAGGTCGAAAACCGGATGTTATCGTTGTCCTGTAGGCGGATGTCGTTCCGCTGGGTGCCGTTGAGCAGGTAATCATACAGGTCGAGGGTGGCCGCTACGCGATTGTTGCGGATGAGCTGCACTTTACGAAACGATCCCAGTTCATTGGGGCCTCCTGCCTGATAAATAGCATTCATAACCGTCGAAAGCGACGACATTGTATAGGTACCCGGCCGAAGGGCTTCGCCCGTTACCGTAACCCGAATACTGCGAATGGTTGTCCCCAGCGATACTTCCAGGAACGTGTTTTTCGGACCGTAGGATGAACTGCGCAGTCCCACGTATTTGGTGGCCAGGCGGCTTTCCATCCGCGCTTTGGCCTGCTCAACAGTCAGCCCCGATACGAAGACCGGACCGATACCTGACTGATTGGCAAAATAAACATAGCCCTCCGACGAAACCGTTTGCGAGAAATCGGTTTCTGAGTAGCCATATATCCGGATGTTGAGCTGGTCGCCCGGTCCAACCATGTAGTTGCGGGGCGTAGCAATGCTGGTGTTGGGTTGAAATGACGCTTTCAGGGCCGGATCGTTGAAGATAGCAAATCCAAACAGTTTCCGGCGAATTTCGAGTTTCTCTTGTTCGCGGGCGAGTTCGTAGCTGCTCTTCTGTACCTCCTGGCTATTTTCTTCGTTGGGTTCGACCCCCTCTTCGTTCTGATTAACGCCTTGTTCGAGGCCGTTTGGAGAACTGCGCTCGGTAGTGGCAGCGTTCCCATCGGCGCCGGTAGCCCCTCCGGCGCGGCCGTTGGCGCCGTTCCGGCCCTGGTTCTGAAGCTGTCCGGCGCGCTGGTTAATTTGCTGCTGGACACTGGGAGGCAGGTTATTTACGTTTACGCCGGCGGGTAAACCCCGTCCGGGCTGCGATGAAGGAGCAGAGGGTGTTGCGCCGGGCCGGGCCGTTCCGGGTGAGGTGGTGGCTCCTCCCGCTGCGGGAGCAGGCGTTACCTGAGCCCGTACAGTCAGTCCAGTTAAGGTTAGCAGCAGATAGACCACAAACGGAGCAAACCCC
The DNA here is from genome assembly GCF_005870035.1 of Spirosoma lacussanchae. Taxonomy (GTDB): domain Bacteria; phylum Bacteroidota; class Bacteroidia; order Cytophagales; family Spirosomataceae; genus Spirosoma; species Spirosoma lacussanchae. The sequence goes on from NZ_SWJG01000001.1 coordinate 2,021,918, forward strand.
TGGAGTGAAGCAACTGGTGCGACAGAAAAAGATTTTGGCGGAAAGACGTGGTTAATTCGCAGATTTTGCATATTTTTAAGATGTCGAACAGCTCGGGTAACAGCGACGGCGAAGACCTGTATGTAACGTTGTTTTTGACCGTATAGTACACAGCACAGTTCAGTCGGCAAAGTAAGCGAACTTTTGTTGGATTTCTAATAGTTTCCTATTGAGCGGAGACTTTTCCTGCTGGCAGGGCTTGCGTATAATTTTTCCGATGTTTTGTTTACCGTGCCCGTGTAGCCTCCTGGTTGTTTGACCCTTGCTTCACCGTTTTTTTTATGACAGAATTAACGAACCAGACCGTTCAGTACAACGAAGACAGTATCCGTTCGCTCGATTGGCGCGAACATATCCGGCTCCGGCCCGGCATGTATATCGGTAAACTAGGTGATGGCTCTGCCGCTGATGATGGTATATATGTCCTGCTGAAAGAAACTATCGACAATTGCATTGACGAACACGTGATGGGATTTGGTAAAACCATCGATGTGCGCGTAACGGACCATCGAATTGAAGTTCGCGACTATGGCCGCGGCATTCCGCTCGGGAAGGTGGTCGAAGTGGTGTCGAAGATCAACACGGGCGGTAAATACGACTCGGGTGCTTTCCAGAAATCGGTTGGCCTCAACGGGGTGGGTACTAAAGCGGTAAACGCGCTGGCTACCTACTTTCGGGTGCAGTCGTTCCGGGAAGGACGTACGGTCTGGGCTGAATTTGAACGAGGAGAGCTTAGGCAGCAGGGCGATGAGCCAACAACCGAGCGCAATGGTACGCTGATCTGCTTTGAACCGGATGATACCGTGTTTAAACATTTTCATTATCGCGGGCAATTCGTTTCCGACATGATCTGGAACTACTGTTACCTGAACGCCGGGCTGATCGTTAATTTTAACAAGCAAAAATTTGTCTCTCAGAATGGCCTGCTCGATCTGCTCAGCAGCAAGCATAAAGAAGATGACTTACGGTATCCGATCATTCACCTGAAGGGGAATGACATTGAAATTGCACTATCGCACGGCAACGCCTACGGCGAAGAGTACTACTCATTCGTTAACGGTCAGAACACCACCCAGGGCGGTACACACCTGCAGGCGCTCAAAGAAGCCGTTGTCGATACCGTTCGTAAACACTTCGACAAAAACTACGAAACGACCGACATCCGGGCCAGCATCATTGCGGCTATCAGCGTACGGGTTCAGGAACCTGTCTTCGAGTCGCAGACGAAAACCAAGCTGGGGTCGATCAATATGTCGCCCGAGCCCAACGCCCAGTCGGTTAACTCCTTTGTCAAGGATTTTGTAAAAGAACGGCTGGACGACTTCCTGCACATGAACCCGACCGTTCGCGACGCGATCAAGAAGCGGATCGAACAATCGGAGCGGGAGCGCAAGGAACTTGCCGGCATCAAAAAACTCGCCAATGATCGTGCCAAAAAAGCGAGTCTGCACAACAAGAAGCTACGAGACTGCCGCAATCACCTGTCCGATCTGAAGGCCGACGACCGGTACCAGTCTACGTTGTTTATCACGGAAGGCGATTCAGCTTCGGGCTCGATTACCAAATCGCGGAATGTACAGAACCAGGCCGTGTTTAGCCTGCGCGGCAAACCCCTCAACTGTTTTGGACTAACCAAAAAGGTGGTGTATGAAAATGAGGAGTTTAACCTGCTGCAGCACGCACTCGATATCGAGGACGGGCTGGAAGGGCTGCGTTATAACCGAATCGTGATTGCTACCGATGCCGACGTTGACGGGATGCATATCCGCCTGCTCATGCTGACGTTCTTCCTGCAATTTTTTCCCGAACTGGTTCGTAACGGCCATCTGTATATTCTGGAAACCCCGCTTTTTAGGGTCCGAAACCCCAAAAATCATAAAGAGACGACTTACTGCTATGCCGAAGAAGAAAAGCAGGACGCTATCAGCAAGCTGACCAAAGGCGGTAAAAAAGTTGAGATTACCCGATTCAAGGGGCTGGGTGAGATTTCGCCCGAAGAGTTTGGGCTCTTTATCGGTGAGAACATGCGACTGGAGCCGGTCATCATGGAGAAAGAAACGTCAGTGCCCAAACTCCTGAGTTATTATATGGGTAAGAACACGCCCGACCGTCAGCGATTTATCATCGATAATCTGCGGATCGAAAAAGATGTGGAAGAAGCGGCTCTGGTGTAAGTTTTAGCCCGCAAGGGTAGCAGTCGTAGGTCGTAAGTCGTAAGTTTGCCGGGCGTGAGTTACTGCTCCGACAAATTGATACGATTTACGACCTGCACGTTTTATGACCCTGGAGTCTCTCCGTAACGACATCGATGCCCTGGACGACCAGCTGCTGACTCTATTAAACCAGCGGATGGAACTGGTTCGGAAAGTAGGCGAGCTTAAGCGTACGACCAACGCCGTTATTTACCGCCCTGAGCGCGAAAAACAGATCCTCGACCGGCTGCACAAACAAAATAACGGTTTGCTGAACCAGTCGGCTATCGAAGCCATCTTTCTGGAAATTTTTGCAGTTTCGCGTAATCTAGAATTACCCGAACGGGTTGCGTACCTGGGCCCCGAAGGAAGCTTTACTCATCAGGCCGCTGAAAGTCGGTTTGGAGCCATGAGTGCCTACACGGCCTTACCAACTATCCGATCCGTGTTTGAAAGTGTTGAGACCGGCCGGGCCCGCTTCGGCGTAGTGCCGATCGAAAATAACCAGGAAGGGGTCGTCAGCGAAGCCATCGACCTGCTGCTCGAGAAAGACCTCAGTATTGCGGCCGAAGCGCAGATTCCGGTTCATTTTACCTTTGCGACCCAGACCGAAGACCTTTCGCAGATTACCCATATCTATTCCAAAGATATTGCGTTCCGGCAGTGCAGTAAGTTCCTGAACGATACCTTCGACGGACTGAAAGCGGAGCTGGTGCCGGTTGAGTCGACGTCTAAAGCCGCTAAACTGGCTGGCCAGCAGCCTTATACGGCAGCCATTTGTTCAACTATCGCGGCCAAGCTATTTGATGTGCCGGTGCTGTTCGACAACATTGAAGATTCGGATCTTAACCGCACCCGGTTCCTGATTTTGGCCAAGAATTTTGTGAACCAGCCCAGCGGGCATGATAAGACAACACTTATTGCCAAACTGCCCAACACCGAATCGCCGGGGGTATTAGCCGAATTTCTACAGGAGTTCAACACCCGCCATATCAATCTCACCAAAATTGAAAGTCGACCGTTGCGGGAGGGAGCTACGTTCCGGTACTGGTTTTTGCTCGAATGCGAAGGCCACGCCAGCGATCCGGATCTGCAGGACATATTGAACCACCACACGGCCGACGTGAAGCTACTGGGCAGTTACGTGCGGGTAGCCTGATCTAAACAAGGATTCGTAAAAACTACTTATTTCGATTTACGGTTGAGTTAGTATCAGGTTCAGAAAAAAACACCAAGCTAACTGTAAACCCGAACGTAGATTCGGCACGACTCACGATGGAAGCGAACGATAAAACGGAGCGGATCATTGAGGCCCGCCTGAAACTTAAACGGCGGTTTGAGGAAAAAATGGCGCAGACGCCATCTATGACCGACGCTACACCACGCGGCTCAGGTCCGGTTAATCGCCACGGCATGCCAACGGTACCTGTCGGGCAGACCGTAACGACCAAATGGCCCGTGCTCGATCTGGGTTATCAGCCTAATATCCCGCTCGACAAATGGCAACTGGCTATCGATGGTGAGGTTAATCACCCGGTTCGACTGAAGTGGGATGACTTGATGGCATTACCCCAAACGGAAGATACCAGTGACTTTCACTGTGTAACGACCTGGTCAAGACTGAATATTCCCTGGGTAGGGGTGCGGTTGATTGACCTGGCGGCTCTGGTTGATCCGACAGGGTCGGCAACTCACATCATGTGCTACGGATACGACGGTTATTCTACCAACGTATCGCTTGAAGAAGCCCTCAAGCCCGATGTACTCCTGGTGCATACCGCAGATGGTGAACCGCTCCCGCGCGAACACGGCGGCCCATTACGAATGATTACCCCCCAGCTCTACGCCTGGAAAGGCTCCAAATGGATAAAACGTATTGAATTTCTGCCCCAGAACAAGCTCGGTTTCTGGGAAGAGCGAGGCTATTCGGACACGGCCTACCCCTGGCGGAACGACCGGTACTCCTAGCGGCAAAAGGCTGCTTTAAGCTTCTTTATGACTAGTAAGCTTCAATGAACCCGTAGCAAATCATGTGGCAGATGGTCATCTGCGCATCTTCTACGCGGCCATAGTGTGTCTCGTTAATGACGATAACTTCATGGGCGAGATCAGCCACCCGGCCTCGTTTCCCGCCAACGAGCGCCACGGTGATCAGACCATTGTCTCTGGCCCATTCCACTGCTTTTACCACGTTGGGCGAACTGCCGCTTACACTCAGTGTGATAACCAGGTCGCCGGGCCGGGCGTAGTTCTGAAGCTGCCTGAGGTAAACATCCTCATAGTTGTAATCATTGCCCAGGGCAGTGATCCACGAGAGGTTTTCGTTCAGGGACATGCACCGAAATCGATTAGATTCGCCCCGGGCGAGCAGGCTGTCGGACGCACTCTTGCCAAGGTCGGTGATAAAGTGGGAGACATTAGACGCGCTGCCGCCATTACCGAACGCAAACAACTGCCGGTCCTCTTCTCGGCACTGCTTCACGAGATGAATGATGCGCTCTACCGTATCGAGCGGAATGGCATCATAAACCGCTTTTTGCTGTTGAAGGTAAGCTTGAAAATAAGTCTGGTTCATGTCGGCCGGTCGATCAATCGACAACTGATAAATCAATTTAAGTAATCATCATTCATCATCGCCAACGCCCCCGCTGGAACGGCATCTTCTCCCAGTTTGGCCAGCAGAATGATAGGAGCGGGGTGGAAGGCCTTCATCACAAAACGGGGCAGCGCCTGCCGAACCGCGGCCCGCAGGGGTTCTCCAATCAGCGAAAGTCCACCACCTAGGACAACGGCGTCCGGATGATACAGGTGTATGGCGTGGGAGAGCCCCAGGGCCAGTATCGACCCTATCTGTTCGATCAGCATACGGGCTACCGGATCGCTGGCTTCATAGGCCGCATGCAGGTATTTAGCCTGTCCACGCGGGGGATGTTGTTGAATGACCCCTTCGGCCTGCGCCCCGAGTACCATGGTCTTCAGCGCCGAATCGGAAGGCAGTTGGGGGAGCAGGTCGGCAATCTGCTGGTCGACGGCCCAGCCCGATACGGTTTGTTCGAGGGTCTGTCCTGGCGACGAGTCCCCCGGAGGAACCAGCCACAATTGACCAATTTCGGCCTCCCCGGGCGACGCACCGTGGTAGAGCTGTTTATCGACCACCAGACCACCACCCATACCACTTCCCAGCGTTACGTAAAAAACCCGCCTGAACCCCGTAGCCACCCCTCGCCGGGCTTCGCCCAGAGCCGCCACATTGGCATCGTTTTCAATACGAACCTGTGCGCCTGGCACCTGAATGCGCAGCCAGCCCGCGAGATCGAAACCGGCCCAGCCGCCAACCTGGTGCGACGTGGCCACCCGACCCGTTTGCCAGTCGACGGGGCCACCGAAGCCAACGCCTATAGCCTGCGGAGGTTCGGGAAGCTGGGCTATCGTTGTCGCAATTTGATGCAGTATTCCATCGGCACCTGCTGAAGGATTAACCCTAAAGCGATAACGGTGATCGATCCAGCCGGTTAGATCACTGGTAACGAGTTGTATTTTTGTTCCGCCGATTTCTATGCCAAGCGTCATATGGAGGTGGGAAGTAGGTCAGCTTCGGCGACCCGCGCTCTTGCGCATGGTAGCCCGACCTAGGTAGATCTGATCGCCCTGTAAAGCTATGGTTGTGTAAAACTGGTATCCGTTCTGTACGTATCGGAGCATCACCTGTCCGGTCTGATTGGGCCGGGCGTAGGCCTGAGTAGCCGCCACCAGTATCTGATCGCCATTAACGATCGCCCGCACGAAAGGCAGACTGCGGGTCTTGATCTGATTGGCATTGTATTTCAGCCAGGTCTTTCCGCCGTCGTAGGAACACTCAGTCTGTTCGTTGAGGTACGTTTCGCGGCCGTTGAAAAGATCGCCATGATGTTTGAACAGCCGCCAAAGACCATGAATGTAGTGTTCATAACAGGCGTAGGGCCGGTCGTTTCCCAGTCCCCGCAGACCCGGGTCGGCAGGGGCGGGCTGGCCCGGTACCAGGTCTTTGTGGTCATCCCAGAACAGTACCCCATAAGCGCCCGTAAACCAGTAAAAGATACTCATCCCTTCGGCAATGGCGGGTGGCGCGGGGTGTTCGGCTTTGCCGCTTTTTTCGAACTCGCCACTCTGGGTGTTGAAGAGCCAGTGCCAGGCGATCCGCTTCTTGGGCGATAGTCTCATGTTGACTTCCTGTTCGGCTAGTAAGGATGCCAGCCAGTGGCGACTGTCGTCTGCCGTATGAGGGATGCTATAATCGAAATCAGGGTAGAGATAATACGTACCAGCCATATGAAAATCGACGACGTCAGCGAAACTTTTCCCCACCAGATCGTCTGGCATACCGCGCTGCCGACTGCTGTTGGTATGCGTTGCCGGCGTATTCCAGAGCCAGTCGGGCCTGGCCATGTAATCAGACGCGCGGGAGTAGCCGAAGCTGTTGTGTGGGACGGGGGCTATAGAGCCGATTTCGGTCTGTGGGCTAATGTTTTCTTTAATGGTACGGGCCAGATAGGTATATAGGTTAGCCTGGTCCTGTTTCTTACCGGCGCTGACGCCATCATTTTCGATGTCGAGGAAAATTTTGCCAAACGTACTGATCATCGTACCCGGCGGGCAATCGCCAAAGCCGACACAGCCTCCCCGCAGCTCCATACCGGCCTGGTAAATCGTATTCCGCGCAGCCTGATTCCGGGCGGTAGCCCTGTACAGAGTGTTAGTCGCCTGCTCGCCGTTGCGAGCCCAGTCGAGCTGAAAGGCATTGGCAAAGTAATCCTGATAGAGAATTAAAGACCGCTGGCTTTGCTTCAGCCGACTCCGCCAGCCCGCCGGGGGCATGCCATCGGTCCAAATTTCCTGGCCGCTGACCATGCGAGTCTGGTCAAGGGCCGTAAAACCACGCCGAAACAGCTTACTCCAGTCCCGGTCTACGTGCAGGTTTCGACCGGCTCCGCAGAAAGTGATGGTCTTGGTAGTAGGTACGGCAAAATCGTCGACAACATCGATGTTGTAAAACCCTTTACGGCTGGCTGGGGTCGGGTTGAACCGGGCGCGGGGCGTGGCCGTCAGGGGAGTCAGCGCGGGTAGCGGATCGGTCTGCAGAACGGCTGCGGGTACCGGCGGTGCCGACGGGCGCAGCCACCAGAAGCCGAACCCGGTCAGGCTGGCTATAAAAAACGACAAAATTAGTTTCATGCTGGTTTTCACTGAAGCCGAAAAAAAGTCAACATATCGCACTGCCCGATCGCTGTCCTGGTTATTCGTCGATATACCGCCTGGTGATCGGCTGGTAGGAGTCAATCCGACGATCGCGGAAGTAGGGCCAGGTCGTGCGGTACTTCTCCGACAGCGCCAGGTCTACCTCCTGCACATGAACAACTTCCTGGTCGTGCGGAGCCAGATAGAGCAGGGAACCGAACGGATTGGCTACAAACGAGCCGCCCCAGAACTGCTGATCGGCTTCGCGGCCAACCCGGTTGACCGCCACGACGTGAACCCCGTTTGCAATGGCGTGGCTTCGCTGAATGGTTTGCCAGGCGTTATACTGTTCGGTATTCTGAGCCGGGTCAGGCTCAGCAGTGTCCCAGCCAATGGCGGTGGGGTAAACTAATAGCTCGGCACCCATCAGGGCCGTTATACGGGCTGCTTCCGGATACCACTGGTCCCAGCAGATTAGCACCCCCACGCGGGCATACTTCGTGTCAAAAACCTTGTAGCCCAGATCGCCGGGAGTGAAGTAGAATTTCTCGTAATAGCCTGGATCGTCAGGAATGTGCATTTTCCGGTACTTGCCCAGGTAACTGCCGTCGGCGTCCAGAACCGCTGTCGTATTGTGGTATAAACCATGCGCCCGTTTTTCGAATAGCGAAGCTACAATGACAACGCCCAGATCGGCGGCTACCTGCCCCAGCCGTTCGGTGGTTGGGCCCGGAATGGCTTCGGCCAGACTGAAATTGTGATGATCTTCCACATCGCAGAAATACAGCGATGTGAACAATTCCTGCAAACAAACGATCTGAGCGCCTTTTTGGGCTGCTTCCCGAATGCCGCTGATGGCTTTCTGAATGTTCGACTCGACATCGGCCGAGCAACTCATCTGCACTAAACCAATATTGACTTTCTTAGACATGATGCAAAAGTAGAGCGTTCTGTCATGACAACGCCTATTTTCAACAAAAGTCTGAGCAGGCGGGTTCGGGATAAAAAAAGAGTCTATTGCTTACCCCAAATGGGCGTTGAAAGCAGGACTTCTGTCAGGTTTGAGGTAATGCTGGACATACAGACCTGGACCTACAGGAAACTGCTCGAAGCCAACCGACATTCTCTGGCCGAACTTAAGGCAGTCCTGCGGCAGCGCACTGCAGATCCGGAACCGTGCCGGATGCAGATGCCCGGGTAGTAAAAGCTGAGTTGATGGGTAGGGTATGGGTAAATTCACTTTATAACCAGAAGCCGTAGCACTGGTAATTGATCAGTGCCTTTTGTATTCTTGTACTACACATTACGAACCCTGTACCGAAACCAGTACGATAGCATCATGACAACCCGAAGAGACTTTTTACAGGCTACTGCTCTTACCAGTGCCGTAGCCACGTTTTCGCCCAACACGCTGTTAGCCGCTACCCGCCCGGCAAAAGATCGGCTTGGGGTGGCGTTGGTCGGACTGGGCTACTACAGCACCGATTTGCTGGCTCCCGCCCTTCAGAAAACCAAAAAATGCTACCTCGCCGGTATCGTAACCGGAACGCCCGCCAAAGCCGAGAAATGGAAGAAGCAGTACAACATTCCGGACAAGAATATCTACTCCTACCAGACCTTCGATCAGATCGCGAACAACCCGGATATCGATGTAGTGTATGTTGTGCTGCCCCCTTCCATGCATGAGGAGTACGTTGTTCGGGCGGCTAAAGCCGGAAAGCACGTCTGGGTAGAAAAGCCAATGGCCGTTACCGCTAAAGAATGTCAGAACATGATTGATGCCTGTGCCAAAAACAAGCGGTCGCTGGCGGTAGGGTACCGGCTCCATCACGAACCCAACACCCAGGAGTATGTGAAAGCGCTTCGGGACGGGAAGGTTGGTAAAATTCAGATGGTGAGCTGTTCGGCGGCCTATTACGATGCCCGAACCGACCACTGGAAACAGAAGAAAGAAATGGGCGGTGGGGTTATGTACGATATGGGTGTATACGCCATCCAGGGCGCGCGACTGGCCACCGGCGAAGAACCGATTTCACTAACGGCGCAGCAGTACACGACCCGTCCCGACGTGTATAAGAACGGCCTCGACGAAACCTCCATGGCCCAGCTGGTTTTTCCCAGTGGAGCGCGGGCTACCATCCAGACGAGTTACGGGATGAATATGAACTATCTGCACGTAACGGGCGACAAGGGAACCCTGCACATGGAGCCTTATTCCGCCTACAACGGGGTCAAAGGGGAGTTCACCGGCCGGGCCAGTGGTAAGATTGACCATCCGTATGAGACACCCTGGCAACAGACCCTGCAGATGGACCACGATGCCGAATCGATCATACAGAACAAACCTATGCTCGTGCCCGGCGAGGAAGGACTACGCGACATCCGCGTGGTAGAGGCTATTTACGAAGCCGCCCGGACCGGTCGTTCCGTCAAACTGTCATAAAATAAAAAAAGCTCCTGGCTACCCAGGCAGGGGCTTTTATCTAACTGGTTAATAGCCCATTTATTAATGGGCTATTTCATTTGTATGATAGTAGTAATTATGGTGTATTATATAAAGTCAGTTTATCCGGTTGCCTGGCTGCTGATTTTTGGCGTATTTCGCCGGTCAACCCCGTTTCATATGCAACCCGCCGATTTTACCCGACTCCCCGCCAACCAGCAACTCGATACGCTTTATTACGCAGGAGATATACTGGCTAATCGGTACGAAGGTGACCAGATCTTTTTGTTGTATAACCTTCGCGATTTCTACGTCGAACTGTGCTACGACGCGTACCGCAGCAACCTTCAGAACGTAGCCGCCTTCCGCGATACCGATCGGCTGGAGCCCTATCTGCCGTATCTGAATTAATCTCTATTAATCTCTTCCCGCTTACTGGCAATCGTTACAGATTAAGCCAGTATGATAGCTTCAGTACCAGCGTACGGTTCTTACTCTGGAACGAGCCTGGTACGTAGTTTTCCTGATACACGACAAACAAATCCGAAACGGGGGCGTACCGCCACTGCAGCCGCGTGTTCAACAGGGTGTTGTTGGTTTGGTTATTGAATTGGGCGAAAGTTGTCAGGAATACCCGACGCGAAAACGTCAAATCGAGCCGGGGACCAACCAGCCAGAAAGAAGCCGAACTGTAGGGAGCAGGCAACCGGATGTTATTGTGTTCAGCCGTGATGCCAAACGACCCGTATGGCTGAAAGCGGTAATTGAGCGTGGGGGCAACGTTGAAGTTAGTCCCGTTGAAGTACCCACCCGTCCAGCCTTCGACCTGCAGCGTCAGTAACTTTCGGCGGTCAGTGTTCAGGAACCAGAATCCACCTTTAATCCGATAGTCTGTGCCGGCGGGTAAGGCCTTCCCGTCGAGGTTGGTAGGATCGAAAGCCGAGAACAGATACGTGTAATACGAATAAAAGCCTCCGCCAAATTCGGTCGTGTTCCGGAGGGCGAACGAATAAAAAAGATTCAGTTCGCGGTCAAGCAGCCTGCCGGTAAGGTCACGGTAAAAGCGGGTTTCAAAGCCGGGGCCGTGGCTGACCAGTCCTCCCTGCTGCCGGGAATAGAATGTATACCCGCCTTTCGGGAAAAAGCCCCATTGGCCGCGCCGGGCTACATACCCCACATCGTTAATGTTGTACCGGGCACCAATGTATTCGTGCGACCATTCCAGCATGAGGTTCCGGCTGGTGTAGGTCAGTAAAAGGCCATGGGCTGCGTCCTGGGTGGTGTTCACTGCCTGACCTTCCTGAAATGCTTTGTGGCCCCATACCTTACCCGCCCATCGGTTGTCGGCGGTGAGCAGGTTGAATTCAACCCCGCCAATTCGGGTATAGCGCGACAGGCCGGGCGTCACCGAAGACGCATCCCGGTTGATGAAAAAACCAACCAGATTGGACCGGCCCAGCACCTGCCGTTGAACAACCCCTACCGTATAATTCTGCGGACTGATACCCCGGCTGCTTTGTCGGGCGGTTTGCGTGTTCAGCAGTCCGATTCGCCAGTTCTTATCCACTTTCCCGCTTAGTCGGAGTCCGTACAGGATGGGATTCTGGACGGTCACCCCCGTGCTGGTATCCCGTCCAATACCGATGCGTCTGCTGAAGAAGGGCCGCGACTGCTCAAAACCCAGATTAGCGAACAGATCGTTGTTTTCCAGAAAGAACTGCCGTCGTTCGGGAAAAAATATCTCGAACCGATCGAGGTTTGTAACCTGTTGGTCGACTTCTACCTGCGAAAAATCCGGATTCACGGTCAGGTCGAGGTTGAGGGCTGGCGTAACTGCTACTTTCGCGTCGAAACCGGCGTTGCTTCCCGGTTTGTAAGCCCCCCCTTCGCCCCGATAGTCGTCTATGCGGCCGCTGACGTAGGGTATGAGCGATATATTGGTGCCCACCCGGGGGAGGGGTGTCGAGAAGCGAACTGTATCGGCAAAGGCGAGCGCCGAAATCCGATAGGCAATCGGCACCCGTCGCCAGGAGGCTCGCTGGTTATTCTTCAGATCATGGCGGGCAAAGTTCATCAGAAACCAGTTTGAATTCTGACGGTATCGGATACTTTTGAAGGGGATCATAAGTTCAGCCTGCCAGCGATCCGGATACACCTTTACAAACGAACGCCATTTGTTGTCCCACTCCGTGGCCACCCGTTCTCCGTTAAAGAGTTGCCCTTCGCGCTCAACACCAAGCGGGGTTACATTAAAGGTAAAGCCATTGGTACGATCGCCAAAGGGATCGATATATAGGGTAAAGTTGTCGTTGAGGTCCCATTCCCAGTCCCGACGCAGCGAACTGGCCACAAATCGTTTGTTCCGGTTCTGGTCGAAGCAGACAACGCCAACGTATAAGTTGTTCTGATCATAGGTCAGCCGGACTTCGGTCCGGTTTAAGGCCGGTAGCGTATCGTTGGGAAAGTTCTGGGTAAACTGGCCAGCAACAGCAGCCCGCTGCCAGACCGACTCCGTTAATTCACCATCCAGCCGAACCAGCGTATCGGTTGGGCTAACCAGCAGAGACTGGGAGAGAGCAACTGAATGAAGTAAAACGGCAACAAAAACTGTCCATGCAGTCCTTGTTTTACAAAGTAGTCTGTACGCTAATTTATTCTGTACTATCATCCAGGGGCCTACTCCCTGCTTGCTCGAACGAAAAAACATCTGGCTAATGTACTTTTTTCAGCCTGCAAAGAACGCTTATTTTACCGTATAAATGCTTGAGTATATTTTGTCAAAACAAAGTAATGTGTTGTATGTCAACGGATTGAAGATTTGTGATTTTTTTTAGAGTAGCCTGCGGATGCCAGACGGCACGTAGAATCGATGGGTATTGTCAGAAAATTTGTCAGATATATTTGGAAAACAAGTTTATTGTGTCGTCCTTCGCTTAAATTTTAACAAGCAATGCAAACAGGAACAGTAAAATTCTTTAATGAAACCAAAGGGTTTGGTTTCATTAAGCCCGATGAAGGCGGTGAAGACATCTTCGTACATGCTTCAGGTCTCATCGACCAAATCCGCGAGAACGACAAGGTTAAGTTCAATGTCGAGCGCGGCAAGAAAGGCTTAAACGCCGTGAACGTCGAAATGGCTTAATCGTAAGATATACCCCGACAACCGTTGTAGAAACATGCCTTGCGGCATGTTTTTTTTTGCCCTGTCGGTTCGTAAAGCCATTTTTGCGGTCAGTACAACAATTAGTCACGTAGAAGTAGAAGCTGCCAGGCATCCGTTGCCGGCCGATCTGTCCAATACGGTCTATTCCCTTATTGCATGACCATACTTTCGCTCGAACAACGCGTAGCCAACAAACTTGGCCTCAAGCTTTCATCAGTAACGGCCACAATCAATCTTATCAACGGAGGAGCCACCGTACCGTTCATAGCCCGCTATCGTAAGGAAGCGACCGGCCAGCTGGATGAGGTGCAGATCGGGCAGATCAAAGAAACAACCCAAAAACTGCTAGATCTTGACAAACGTCGGGAGACGATCGGAAAAGCAATTGCTGACCAGGGCAAACTTACCGACGACCTCCGTCAGAAACTGGCAGCTGCGGATACCCTCACGGCGCTTGAAGACCTATACCTACCTTACAAACAGAAGCGGAAAACGCGGGCTATACTGGCCATGGAGCGAGGACTGGAACCCCTGGCCAACCTGCTGCTGCAGCAACGGGAACCAAATCCCGAACGGGCCGCCCAACGTTACCTAACCGACGTCGTGCCTACCGTTGCCGATGCGTTGCAGGGCGCTCGCGATATACTGGCCGAGCGTATCAGTGAAGATGCCGACGCCCGGCAGCGCATCCGTAACCTCTTCGAACGCGAGGCCATTGTTCGATCCGTTGTTAAAAAAGGGAAAGCGGCAGACGGCGCTAAATTCAGCGATTACTTCGATTATGCCGAACCACTTCGGCGGGTACCATCCCATCGGTTGCTGGCGATACGCCGGGGCGAAGCCGAAGGTTTTCTGACGGTGAACATCGGCCCGGCCGAAGAGGCTGCGCTGGAGCGGCTAGACCGTCAGTTTCTGGTTGGTACCGGCACAACCGCCAGCCGCGATCAGGTTTCTCTGGCCATTCGGGACGGCTACAAACGATTACTGAAACCAGCTATCGAGACCGAATTTTCGGGGCTGGCCAAAGAGAAAGCCGACGCGGCCGCTATTACTATCTTTGCCGACAACCTGCGGCAGCTTCTGCTCAGCCCCCCGCTGGGCCAGCAGCGGGTACTGGCTATCGATCCCGGCTACCGCACCGGCTGCAAAGCCGTTTGCCTGGACGCACAGGGTAACCTGCTCACTCACACCGTACTGTATCTGTTTCAGTCAGAGAACCAAAAGCAGCAGGCGGCACAAGTGGTACAAAAGCTGGTCGATCAGCACAGGATAGATACAATTGCCATCGGTAACGGTACGGCCGGCCGAGAAACGGAAGCGTTTGTCCAGGGTCTGAACCTCGGGAAACCAATATTTATGGTGAGTGAGCAGGGGGCTTCGGTATACTCGGCCTCCGAAGCCGCGCGGGCTGAGTTTCCTGATCAGGACGTTACCGTACGGGGCGCGGTTAGCATTGGCCGGCGGCTCATGGACCCCCTGGCCGAACTGGTCAAGATAGACCCCAAATCGATTGGGGTAGGACAGTATCAGCACGACGTTGACCAGACCGAACTGAAGTCGAGCCTCGATACGGTGGTAGAGAGTTGCGTGAACCAGGTGGGGGTATCCCTCAACACGGCCAGTGCTTATCTGTTGCGGTACGTATCCGGACTGGGCCCGCAATTAGCCGACAACATCGTTTCGTTCCGCTCGCAGCACGGCGCGTTTACGTCGCGCGAACAACTCCGCAAGGTACCCCGGCTGGGGCCCAAAGCTTATGAGCAGTGTGCCGGATTCCTGCGTATAGAAGGAGCTGAAAACCCGCTCGATAACAGTGCCGTTCACCCCGAACGTTACGCCCTCGTAGAGCGCATGGCAGCGGATATGGGAAGCAATGTCGTTACCCTCATTCAACAACCCGATCTGCGCCGGCAGATCAAACCGGAACGTTACGTAACCAGCGAGGTAGGACTGCCTACCCTGCGCGATATTCTGGCTGAACTGGACAAGCCTGGTCGTGATCCCCGGGAACAGCTGTCGGTATTCGAGTACGACGATCGTATCCGCTCTATTACCGATCTGCACGAGGGTATGGTCCTGAACGGTGTTGTTACGAACGTCACGGCATTCGGGGCCTTTATCGATATTGGCGTCAAGCAGGATGGTCTCGTGCATATTTCACAACTGGCTGACAAATACGTCGCTGACCCCAAAACGGTGGTGCAGGTCTACCAGAAAGTACGTGTAAAAGTGCTGGAGGTAGATACGACCCGTAAGCGCATTGCGTTATCCATGAAAGTTAATTAAGTTGCCATTACGCACCGAACCGGAAGGTCGCCCCGGTATTGCTCCAGCGAATCGACCTTCCGGTTGCTACGATCCTAACCCCATCCGTATGTCACTACGCTGGTTCCGGGCCATTGGCCAACCCGTTTTACTCAGTGCCTGTCTGCTTACGACCCTGAGCGCCTGTGAAGCGCTCCGTTCTTCCGGTCCCTCGGTGAGCCGCCGTCCTGCCGCCACAAAAACCGTTGCCCGTCGGCCGGCCACTAGCCGACCACCAGCCGTTCCCAAAGCGCCAACCGGAAAAGTGGTAGACAGCCGTACCTACCTCAATCGCTACGTGCCGGAGGTGGTTAAAATAGCCCGTACCTATACAGGTACCCCATACCGCTCGGGCGGCAATACGTCCGATGGCATTGACTGTTCGGGCCTGGTATACGCCGTCTTCAATACGGTAGGCCTCAGAATGCCGCGCATCTCCTGGCAACAGTCGGAGGTGGGTCGTGAAGTAGAGGTGAATGAAATTTCGCCGGGCGATCTGCTCTTTTTCGTACCAGACAAAGGACAGGCTGGGTATGTGTCACACACGGGAATCGTGACGGAGGTAAATGGCCCCAATAACATCCGGTTTATTCATGCCTCTTCATCGCGGGGGGTGCGTGAAGATAATCTTTATGCCGACTATTTTAAGGGGCGCTTTGTCAAAGCCCTGCGGCCATTTTAAGGCGCTGTGAACTAGGTAGATATTAGACTAAAAAGCCCACGTGCAAACGTGGGCTTTTTAGTGGGCTAGAGCACCGGTTGTGCATTGCCAATGAATTCTTCGAGGGTTGTTCGATTCTTGTTTTTCAGTTTCATCTCCAAACTCAACGCTTCATTACGGGTAGCAAACGGTTGGGTGAACTTAACCTCCCAGGGTTTACCATTGGCCGTGGCCGGGTTCGTTTTGGCATTGTGCTGCCACAGGCTAATGCGTAAATCTTTCGTCTGACCAATAAAGTATTGGTCCGTTGAGGGGCTGTAGATAATATAAACTGTATGCATAGTATGTAGGGACTGTTACCAAAGCTACGGCATTGTTCACGGAAAACAAACACTACCTGACTGAATGGAGGATTTATTGGACGGGGAGAATTTTTTTGCGGTTAGAGTTGACACGACCTGATTTTTTTCCGATGTTTGCACCCACAAAAACGCCCGGGGGATTAGCTCAGTTGGCTAGAGCGCTACAATGGCATTGTAGAGGCCATCGGTTCGAATCCGATATTCTCCACCCTTGGAAAACAAAAAAACCACTCATAACGAGTGGTTTTTTTGTTTGATATGATTTGCTGCGCTTAGCCTTCAATCATTTCGGCGTCGGACAGGATGTAGTTCAGTTCGTAAATGTTATCAGCGTTCAGCTTCAGCGTGCCCCGGAACGTACGACGCTCATCGGTTTTGAATTTTTTACCCGCTTTTTTGAACTTCAGCGATACGACAGACTCTGGACCTGCGCCCCCGCAGAAGAAACAGGCACTGAACGGAAAGGCTGACAGCACGTAGGTATTCGTTTCCAGATCGACCGGCAGTACGTAGCCAGTCAGCTCGACGGCTTTCCCATTGAGCTTCTGAATACCCGCCCCAAACGTCGGATATAACATGTAAACCGATTCTTCGGCGTACCACTTTTTCTTGAAGGTTACGTCACGAAGGGCCTCCCACGATAGTTTGACCGGCTCGGCCGTCGGGGCAGCCGAAACAGGGGTCGGGAGAGCGGGCAACAGCGGACGAAAAGCCGTGGCTGTCAGAGAAACGACGAATAATGCGATGAGTAGCCGATGCATAGTGTTGGGCACTTATTGATAAGGATTACGGTAAAATTACGTAAAAAGATTACTTTTACTGATTCAATTTGTTCGTTCAGGCCTTATTGTGTCCGATTTACTCAACGATAACACAAAAGATAGCGCGGCAATTCCCGTACGGTTCACCAGACTGTACATGACCCTGCTGATCACGCTGGCCGTTCTGCTCACCGCAGGGCAGGGCCTGACGCAGTGGCGACTCCATGCCTTCCAGAATGAGCTCTGGATAATTCGCTATACCGCCCTCCAACGTCATCAGAGTCAGCAGATTGTCAAACAGGCGCTCCAGCTAAGCCGGATTAGTCAGCCCGTCAGCTTCGCCCGAAAAGTGGCCGAGATTCAGCAGGTTTTTGTCAAATTTGAACAGTACCATCTGGAAGGCCGCGAAGGAAAAGTTGTTGACCGGGATGTATCTGTCCCTAATTCCGAGACAGTTCGAAAGCTATACAAAGAAATTCGGCCCGAGTTCGAAGCGTACCAGCGCAGCGTTCGGCAACTGATTACCCTCCGCGAGCCCGACGACCTCAAACGACCTGATGCACAGGCCAGCCTAAATCTGCTCCTGGCCAATGAAAAGCCATTTCTGGAGGAGATCGACGGAATTGTGCGTGTCTATACCACTGAACTGCGGTCAAAACTGGCCTGGCTGCAGGCGGTTGAGCTCTACCTGTACATCTTTACGGTAGTGGTGCTGATCGGGATAGGAGGACTGATTTTCAGACCGGCAGCCCGGCGCCTTCGCCAAACTTTTATGCAGCTGGTCGAGGCTCAGAACCAGACCACAGCCGCCAACCGAAAGCTGATCAGTGCGAACAAATCGCTGAAAGAAACCCGGCAGAAGCTTTACGAAGCCACCAAACTGCAATACCAGCAACGAATCCACGAACAACAGATCAGAACCTCAGGGCTTATTGCCGGCCAGGAAGAAGAGCGTAAACGACTGTCGCGCGATTTACACGATGGGCTGGGGCAGATGCTGACGGCCATCAAGCTGCAGCTCGAAGGTCTCGAGGCCAGCCTGAACCGGCTGAACGGGGCAGAGAGTTCGGGCAAGGCGCCCTACAGCAAGAACCTGCGCACACTTAAGACCCTCGTTACCCAAACCATCCAGGAAACCCGCACCATTTCCAACAATCTGATGCCGAGCGTACTCAGCGACTTCGGCATTGCACCTGCCATCAAAATGCTGGCCGAACACGACCGGAGCGAAGCCGTAGACGTCACGTTCGTTACCAATCTGACGCCCAGCATGCCCCGGCTGGATCGTAATCTGGAGATCACCCTGTACCGTATTACGCAGGAAGCTATCAGCAACGCCATCCGACATGCTTCGCCAACTCAGGTCAGAATTGAACTGCTTGAACGGGAAAACGTTTTATACTTAACGGTGGCCGATAACGGTCGGGGATTCCGGGTGGCTGGTCTGGGGGCTGTTACCGAAAACGGGAACGAACCCGCAGAAACCAGCTTGCAACCTGCTAGTAAAAAAAGGACTCCTTCTCAGGGAATTCATAACATGCAGGAGCGGGTCAACCTGCTCAATGGAAAATTTAAAATTCACTCAACACCAGGGAAAGGGACCAAAGTACAGGTCAGTATCCCCTATAAAACGCAACCTGCGCACTATGACAATTACTAAATTGATGCTTGTTGATGATCATTCCATTGTTCGCGATGGAATCCGGTTACTCCTTGAACAGGCCGAAGGGCTGGAGATTATCGACGAAGCCAATGACGGCGAAGAAGCACTGGATAAGCTCAAAGCTCATCTGGCCGAAGAGAATGGTAAAGCGCAATTACCAGATATCATTCTGATGGATATCTCGCTGCCGGGCATGTCAGGTATCCAGACAACACAGGTGATCAGCAAACACTATAAGCAGGTACGGGTGCTGATGCTGTCTATGCATAATAACGAAGATTATATCTTGCGCTCGGTAGAAGCCGGGGCGTATGGTTATATCCTGAAAGACTCGTCGTCTGATGAAATGATTAAAGCCATCAGGACCATTGCCTCAGGCGAGAAATATTACAGTTCGCCCGTAGCATCGATTATTTTGAGCGGCTATATGCAGCAGCTGAAAAAAAGCGAGAAAAATAGCCGGGTTGAGCGCCAGTCGAAATTGTCGAACAAGGAGAAAGAGATTCTACACTATCTCATCGATGGAATGAGCAGCCGCGAAATTGCCGAGAAACTACAACTCAGCGTTCGGACTGTCGATAATCACCGGGCTAATATGATGCGTCGGCTCCAGGTGCGTAATGCTGCCGAGCTGGTCCGGATGGCTGTTGAGGAGAAATTGATCTGATGATACATAATCCTGAAAGGTCTCCAAAAAAGACCTTTCAGGTATGAACGAACTCTACAAAACTTTTCTACGTTTGCCCTGTGAAACCGGTCCAAAGCCGGTTTTATCCTTTTTGGATTAATATATTAACTTGATAGGATTTATTAACTAAAACCCCGTTAACTTATGTCACTTCGCTTAGGAGACATTGCCCCTGATTTTGAGGCTGATACAACCCAGGGCCGAGTTCGCTTTCACGAATGGCTCGGCACATCTTGGGGCATGCTGTTCTCACACCCGGCTGATTTCACGCCCGTTTGCACCACGGAACTGGGCCGGACGGCTTTGCTTAAAGATGAGTTTGGCCAGCGTAACGTCAAGGTGATTGCTGTATCGGTCGATGATCTCGATTCGCACAACCGCTGGACTCCCGATATTAAAGACGTTACTGGATCAGAAGTGAATTTCCCGATCATTGCCGATGCCGACCGCACCGTTGCTACGCTCTATGACATGATCCATCCGAATGCCAGTGAGAAGGCGACCGTTCGCTCAGTATTCGTAATCGGACCGGATAAGAAAATAAAACTGACGTTGACCTACCCGGCTTCTACCGGCCGTAATTTTAACGAACTGTTACGGGTTATCGACTCGCTGCAACTAACCGCCGACTATCAGGTAGCGACTCCTGCCGACTGGCAAGATGGTGAGGATGTGATTGTTACCCCCGCCGTAGCTAATGATCAGCTGGACGCTAAATTTCCCAAAGGGGTAACGTTTGTGAAGCCCTATCTGCGTACTACCCCGCAGCCAAATAAGTAATTGGTAGTGTCTGTTCAGGGGGCGGTTAGTTGATTTGCCGGTGGCAAACAGGCTGATTACCCCCTGAACAATATGCCCGGCTACCGGTTAGGAATTTTGTAGCAACCAAACTAACATCAACGTTATGGCAAAGAGAAATTTGAATCCGCAACATGATGAGGGACCAGTAGCTGAGGCCATTGAACAACAGACCGCCAAGTTGCCGTCTGACCTGTTTCTGTGGGGTGGCCTGGGGGCCCTGGCAGCCGCAGCGGCTGTTTACGCCAGTGGCAAACGGCATGAAGCGCTGCTGGTTGGGCAGTGGGCGGCTCCTATTCTTATCTTGGGTCTCTATAATAAAGTGGTTAAACTGGAAGGCAGCGATTAGATCAAGTATGCCCTTCATCCTGTAGCCCGGACGTTCCCGTTCGGGCTACATTCGTTTTAAAGCCGTAATTTGCGGGCTCTAAGTTTTTGAATGGCATGAAGTCCCGCGTTCTGGGTAAGATAATTTTAAGACGTTATGGTTTTTGGATAGCCGCCTGCCTGATTTTACTGGTTGCTGGCTGGTGGTTCCGGTCGCGACAGAAAGCCCAAATGGACTGGCGGCATGTATCCGCCTTTGGTATTCGGCTTCCTATGCGTTTCGGTATTCACGGTATCGATGTATCGCGGCACAATGACCGAATCAACTGGAAGCGGGTTCGGGCTATGGAGGCCGAGGGAGTGCGGCTCCAGTTTGTGTTTATCAAAGCCACAGAAGGCGCTACTTTGAGCGATAAGCAGTTTGCCAAAAACTGGCGGGAAGCCAGAAAGTCGAACCTGCGCCGGGGGGCCTACCACTTCTATCATCCCACCCGCGACCCTATCAAGCAGGCAAATAACTTCATCCGGACGGTTGAGCTGGGCGAAGGCGATTTCGTACCGGTCGTTGATTTTGAAGTCACAAACGGGCAGTCAGACATCGTCATCATTGACGGGTTACGGCAGTGGCTCGAAGCCATTGAAGACCATTATAACGTTCGCCCCATGATCTACACCAACGGCAATTTGTACCGGCGGTACATCAAAGGCAACTTCAACGATTATCCCCTCTGGATTGCGGATTATTCAACCACGCACCTCCGGCAATACGATGCTGATCATCTTTATCTGTGGCAGCACAGCCAGAGCGGCTGGGTACAGGGTATTCGCGGTCGGGTCGACTTTAACGTGTTCGTGATGGACGAAGACCGGCTCAGCGATATTTGCCTATGAGTTGCTGCGTCAGGCCGTAGCGTTCAGGATAGCCGTGGTCGGTAACTAACTTTGCCAGATTTCCCAGGCTTTTTCAGCCTGTAGTTCCAGCATACGCAGTCCATTATGGGTAGCGCAACCGCGCTCGCGTCCCAGCTTCATAAATAATGTTTCAGCCGGATTATAGACCAGGTCATAAAACAGATGCCAGCTGGTAATTTGCCCATATGGCAGACTGGGGGCTTCGTCCGTATGCGGATAGGTACCGACGGGCGAGCAATTAATGATAAGCCGGTAATTATGGATGAAGGTTGGCAACTCGTCGTAAGTAATCGTCTCGGGCGATTTATGACGGGAAACGAGCCGGTAGGCAATCTTTAGATCGGTCAGGGCCGCCGTTATGGCTTTGGATGCGCCACCGGTCCCCAGCACGAGCGCCTGGCCGTTATAGGACAGCAGGCTGATACCCAGTTCATAGAACCAGTTGCTGAGTGAGGTCTTGAAGCCGTAGTAATCGGAATTATAGCCCGTGCGTGAGCCATCCTGTTCAAGCCTGATCACATTAACCGCCCCTACTTTTCGGGCCGACGCATCGAGCCGGTCCAGGTAGGGGAGTACGGCCTGTTTGTGAGGGATGGTTACGTTCAGGCCGCGGAGATCCGGAGTTTGTAATACGTCGGTCAGTCCGTCAATTGCCGGAAGCTCGAACAGATCGTAGCGGCTGTCGGCGATGCCCTCGCGGGCGAATTTCTCGGTAAAATACCGTTGGGAAAACGAGTGGGTAAGCGGGTACCCGATGAGACCGTAACGAGGCATGAGAGGAGGGGTTTTATCATGGTGTTTTGGATAAAGGGCAAAAGCACCGATAAAACCCCTGTTACTCACCCTTTGCGTAAACGCTTCTTGGCAAACTCAACAACGATTGGCATGATCGAGAGACCAACAATACCGAAAACAACCAGCTCGAAGTTCTTTTGAACAATCGGAAAATTTCCAAAGAAAAAGCCCAGTAGCGTAATGCTGAATACCCACAAAATGGCGCCCACGATACAGAAACGGATGTAGGTGCCGTAGTTCATGCTGCCCGCGCCGGCAACGAAGGGGGCAATGGTGCGCACAATCGGGATAAACCGGGCAATGATGACCGTGCGGCCACCGTATTTCGCATAGAATTTCTCGGTTTCGGAGATGTATTCGCGTTTGAAGAACAGGATCCGCTCGCGGGATTTGATCCGGTTGCCCAGAAACTTGCCTACAAAGTAGTTGACGTTATCACCCAGGAGAGCCGCAACAATTAGCAGCGGAATGATCACCCAGACACTTAATTCGTTCGTGTCTCGTGCGGCCAGAGCACCCGCAGCAAAAAGCAGCGAATCGCCCGGCAGGAGAGGCATCACGATCAGACCCGTTTCGGTGAAGACAATCAGGAATAGAATGGCATACAGCAGTATCCCGTATTCATTAGCCCACAAGTCGAGGTACCGATCCAGGTGAAGCAGGAAATCCAGAAGTGATTTGATGAGTTCCATAAGTGGAGTTTTCGGCCTGCAGGGTCAGAGATACTATGACCGCGCCCGGCGATTCAATCCTGTAAACAGGGTCTTATTTGTCAAGAAAGTGGGAAAAGGTGTCGCCCCGAAGTCCTAGCCGGATCGTTTCGAGCGGAATGACCTCGTGGGGAGCTATGTTGCCTAGGTTAACGTTAGCTCCCAGTAATTTGACAAACCAGACCTGCTGCTCTTTCTGGGGGGCTTCCCACAGAATGCTCTCGAACGGAATCTGGGTAAGAATTTCTTCGACCAGCCCCTGCCGAACTTCACCGCTCGACCGGAAAAGACCAACGGTTCCTCCTTCGCGGGCCTCGCCGATCACTTTCCAGGCGCCGGCCGCCAGTTCTGCTTTCATCAGCTGGATCCACTTATAAGGTGGAATGATCTTAGCTTCATCTTTGGAACCCACCTCCGACAGAACCGTTACCTGGGTGGCGAGCTGGCGGATGTAGTTGCACTTATCGTCCTGCTCCATCTCAATCGATCCGTCCGACACTTCGGCGTACTGCATGTCATATTTGTCGAGCAGTTTCCGGTAGTCGTCGAACTGGTTGCGTACCACAAAGGCTTCGAACAGCGTACCACCGAAGTATACGGGCAGGCCGGCAGAGCGGTAAATTGCCAGTTTTTCCTTAAGATGAGGGGTAACGAAAGAAGTAGCCCAGCCTAGTTTGATAATGTCAGCGTAGTCGGCGGAAGTGGACAGAAAGTCTTCTACTTCGCGTAGACTCAACCCCTTGTCCATAACCATTGTCAGCCCACTATTGCGTGGTTTGGCGGTACGGTCGGGAAGTTGCGTAAGCGTATAGTTCATTCGGTTCAATTGAATAGGCATCTGTAAAATCGCCCAAAAGTAGCATAACTCGTCTATTACTCCCAAGAAAGTCCATAATTAATCGAGCCAGATAAGCGTTTCGCTTGGTTTAGTGCTATTTTTGCCGGATATGGACAATCCAGCTAACCCACGTCTTGATTTATTTCGCTCCATGATCGGGCGCGACATGCGGGCCAGTATTTCGCCATTTGGTCGCTGGCTCAACGGAATCATCCGATCCGCCGAAGCAGGACAGCTTACGGCTGAGTATACCATCCGGGAAGATATGACCAACCCGGCGGGTGTACTACATGGCGGAGCGGCTGCCGGCATATTGGACGACCTGATCGGCGCAACCGTGTTTACGCTAGGACGCGAATATGCTTATACGTCGGTCAATCTGAACGTCGATTTTCTGCATGCGGCCCGGTTGGGCGATACGGTAACGGCCACGGCTCAGGTACTGCGGGCGGGCAAAAACATTATTCACTGCGAAGGCCGCATTGTGGCGACCGATGGGAAGGTAATTGCCAAATGTGCTACTAATCTTATTCAAACCTCAGTGAAGCCAGGTATTTAGCCCGGTATTTGTTTGTGACTGTGCTGAAAATAAATTACTTTTGCACCCTAATTTCCAATTTACACACAGATCATGTACGCAATCGTAGAGATCGCAGGGCAGCAATTCAAGATCCAGAAGGGTCGTTCCATCTATACCCACCGGTTAGAGGGCGATGTGGACGCTGCGCTTGCCTCCGACCAGGTGAAAATTCTTCTGGTTGACAACGAAGGTAGCATCACCATTGGTGCACCCACTGTCGCCGGCGCGACGGTATCCGCCAAAATCGTCGAGCATTTGAAGGGCGAAAAAGTTATCGTCTTCAAAAAGAAGCGTCGCAAAGGCTACAAAAAGAAAAACGGCCACCGTCAGTACCTGACCAAGGTCATGATTGAAGACATCACTATTTAAGGTACTGCGTTTTCAGGTCCGGTTACCCGAGGGTAAACTTCCGGCTAGCCAAAGTCTGAAAATACCAAACTCCAGGAAAAATGGCACACAAGAAAGGTGTAGGTAGTTCCAAAAACGGCCGCGATTCGCACAGCAAACGCTTGGGTGTGAAACTGTTCGGTGGCCAGTCGGCTATTGCCGGCAACATCATCGTTCGTCAGCGCGGTACAAAACATCATCCGGGTAAAAACGTAGGTCTGGGCAAAGACTATACGCTTTTCGCCCTCGTCGATGGTACTGTTAAGTTCCGTCCCGGCCGCGATAGCCGTTCGTACGTTGACATCGTTCCAGCCGGTCCGTCGGTTGTTGAAACAGCACCGGTTGCTGCTGAATAAGTCGCGTTTATCGATGAAACTGAACCCGTCTGGCTCTGGTCAGGCGGGTTTTTTTACGGGCAAAAACTAAAAAAACGCCCTGGCTGTTAGCCATGCAGCGCCAGCCACCTGAATGACTGGCGCTGCATGGCTAACCAGACTATAAACCAGATAAGATATGAATCCTGCACTGAACCGCCCTGTCTCCATTTTCACGGAAGGAAGCCCGAACCCGAACTCGATGAAGTTCGTAGTCAATTTTGAACTTGTGCCGGCCGGGCTGTCGTTCGACTATGCCACCCCCGCCGAAGCGGTCGTTGATGGCAAACATTCGCCCCTGGCCGTCGCTTTGTTTGGGTTTGACTTTGTACGTCGGGTGTTCATTTCGGCTAATTTTATTACGGTAACCAAAGATGAAGAGACCGATTGGGACGAGGTGATGTTTGAAGTGAAGCTGTTCCTGAAAGAGTACTTCAGCGAACAGAAACCCGTGTTTGCCCAGCGCACAATGGATACCAACTCGGCCAAGCTTGACATGGACTCCGAAACGGTTCAGAAGATCAAAGCCGTATTGGATCAGTATATCAAACCGGCAGTCGAATCGGATGGGGGAGCTATCAATTTTTATTCGTTCGACGAGCCCAGCGGTACCGTAAAAGTGCAGCTACAGGGCTCATGCAGCGGGTGCCCGTCGTCAACGCTGACCCTGAAAGCAGGTATCGAAAATCTGCTGACCCGTCTGGTGCCGGAAGTGAAATTGGTGGAGGCAGAAGGCGTATAACCAGAGCCAGCCGCCCCGCGGATTCATATACCTTGGTTTGATACCAGGTATTATTCGTTGGGTGATACTTCGATTTCCACTTACTCGATAAAACTGACACAAGCCGAACAGCCCTCAGTAATTCGCGTTTACTTTGCATGACAGTTTTCCATTCAACCTGCCACTGCATGAAGTTTTCGCTGATGCTGGGGGCGTTTTTTGTAACGTCCACAGCCAGTTTTGCCCAGAATATGCTGGGTATATCGACCAGCCGCCAAGGTGGTACCAATCGGCTGTATATCAACCCGGCTCTGGCAGCCGATGTACAAAACCGGGTATACCTGAACGGGTTCGTTGCCAACCTGCACGTCGATAATAATTACGTTCGCTATCAGGCTCCATTCTCGCTACTCGGGCTGATAACCGGCACCGTACCCGATCAGTACCGGCGACCTGATGGATCAGTGCGCTTCGAGTCTGACTATACCAGCGAGAATCTGGACGGTCGACCTAAGAATGGCACGCTATGGGGCGAAGTGCGAGGGCCTTCGCTGTTAGTGAAAACCAATGAAGGCAGTGCTTTTGCCGTAACTACCCGTTTTCGGGCCATCGGGCAGTTGACGGGCGCATCGCAGTCGCTGCTCTCCGCAATTCGGGCGGGGCTGGAAGACGGAGCCTTGTATGGCATACCGAGCAGCAATAACCAGTTTAGTGTAAACACGAGCACCTATTCGGAGGTTGGGCTTACTTATGCCGGTACGTTACTCGAAGCCGACGGCCGACGGTTGTTGCTGGGAGCTACGGCCAAAGTGCTGCTGGGGTATAATGCCCAGAGCCTCATTAACCGGGGGCTCGATTACCGTGTCATCGCCGATCCTGATCAGCCCAACAGCGCTATTCTGGAAGTAAATCGACTCGATGCCACGCTTAGCTACACAACTTTTTTGCAGAACCGCACGCTTACGCCCAGTACCCTGCTGAGTCCATCGTCTCCAGGCCGCGGGTTCGGTCTCGATCTGGGGTTAACCTATATTAGCCAGTACGATGCCGACAGTCCGGCCTGGCAGATTGGACTAGCCCTAACCGACATCGGCAGCATACGTTACAAAGGCGAGCAATACGATTATGCGTCGGTGCAGCAGCAGCCCGTGCAGTTTAGAAGCAGCGATTTTAACAACACAGCCGGTACGCTGCAGATTGCGCGGATCATTCAGGATAAATTCAACACGGGCCGTAGCCCGGACCAGAATCAGTTCCGTACGGGATTGCCCACCTCACTCAACCTAACCTGGGATTACCAGAGCCCACTGGGCGCCGGGCTGAACATAACGTATTTTCAGGATGTCCGGTCTGCCGGTGCGCAGTCGGTACACCAGCCTTCGCTGCTGGCAATTACACCCCGCTATGACACCCGTCTGGTGAGTGTGGCGCTGCCGATGCTCTATCTCAACCGGGGGCTGATGGTCGGCGCATCGCTGCGGGTTGGCCCTGCCTGGCTGGGGACTGACAATTTTCTGGGGCTGGTCGGGAACGGATCGAACGGAATCCGACCCCGGGGCCTCGACGTCTACGGTGGGATTGCCTTTGGCATTGGCCGAACCGACGAAGACTGAAACCCATCCTGGTTGACTAGTTTGCCTAGAATTGCGTAAATTTGATCAAATAGCGATGTTTTAACGCCATTTGATGGGTCACGCATGACCGAGCGAGCCACATTTTTCGATACGCCCCTTCTCTACCTCAAAGGCTTAGGCCCGCAGCGCACAGAACTCCTCAACAAAGAGTTGAATCTGTTTACCTACGGTGATCTGATCCAGTACTACCCCTTTCGGTACGATGACCGGTCGCGTTATTATACCATTAGTGAACTGATGGACTCGATGCCGTCGGCGCAGGTACGGGGTCGGCTTCGCGACTGGTACCTGGAGGGGGAGGGCCCCAAAAAACGGCTGGTGGCCAATTTTACTGATGGTACCGGTAGCATGACCCTAGTGTGGTTTCAGGGGATTACATACATCGAAAAGACACTCCGGCGCAATGGCGAGTACATTGCATACGGAAAACCGCAGTCATTCAGCGGGCAGTTCAGTATTGTACACCCCGAACTCGACAATCTGGCTACGGGCGGTGAACACGAAGCTGGATTTTTTCCGGTCTATAACCTTACCGATAAACTACGGAAGCGGCACATTGACAGTAAGCTGATCGGGAAAATGATGCGGATTCTGCTGGAACAGGCCTGGCCGCATATCCATGAAACCCTACCCGAAGAGCTGATTCAGAAATACCGGCTCATCGGCAAGCGGGAAGCGCTTTGGAATATTCACCTGCCTCAGAACCAGGGCTGGCTCAAACAGGCCCAACGACGGCTCAAGTTCGAGGAGTTATTCTACAATCAACTGCGGCTGATTAAAAATAAGCTGATTCAGAAAGAAGAATTTCCCGGTCAGATTTTCAGGGACACTTCGCTGATGAAGCATTTCTACAATGAACTCTTACCGTTCGAACTGACCGGGGCGCAGCAGCGGGTAATTCGGGAGATCTACGCTGATTTTCTGACCGGTAAACAGATGAACCGGCTTTTACAGGGCGATGTAGGAAGCGGCAAAACTATTGTAGCGTTCATTGCCTGCCTGATGGCCATAGGGAATGGAGCCCAGGCCTGCCTGATGGCTCCCACCGAGATTCTGGCTGACCAGCACTACAACGGGCTAAAGCCCTTTGCCGACGCTATGGGCCTCAATATTGGTATACTAACGGGTTCAACGAATAAAAAACGGCGCGCTGTGCTGCACCAGGAGTTGCAGTCGGGGCAGATGCATATTCTAGTCGGGACTCATGCCCTCCTCGAAGACGTTGTTCAGTACAAAAATCTGGGACTGTGTATTATTGATGAGCAGCACCGCTTTGGGGTGGCCCAGCGGGCTAAACTCTGGCGGAAGAACGAAACCGTACCCCCGCATATTCTGGTCATGACGGCCACGCCCATTCCGCGTACGCTGGCCATGACGTTATACGGTAACCTCGACGTCTCGGTGATCGACGAGCTGCCCAAAGGACGTAAACCGATAAAAACCGTTCATAAATTTGATAAGCACCGCGCCGAGGTATTCGGCTTCATGCGTCAGCAACTGGAACTGGGCCGGCAGGTGTACGTGGTTTATCCGCTGATCGAAGAATCGGAAAAGCTGGACTACAAAGACCTCATGGACGGGTTCGAGAGTATGCAGCGGGCTTTTCCCCGGCCAACCTATGAGATCGGCATTCTGCACGGCAAGATGCTACCGTACGAGAAAGACGACGAGATGAAGCGGTTTCTGAATCGCGAAACTCAGATCATGGTAGCCACCACGGTTATTGAAGTAGGGGTAAACGTGCCGAACGCCAGCGTTATGGTCATCGAAAGTGCCGAGCGGTTTGGGCTTTCGCAGCTGCACCAGTTGCGCGGACGGGTTGGGCGCGGTGCCGATCAGTCATACTGTATCATGATGACCGGCTACAAACTCAGCACCGACACCCGAACCCGATTGGAAACCATGGTGCGGACCAACAACGGTTTCGAAATCGCGGATGTGGACCTGCAACTACGTGGCCCCGGCGACCTGACCGGTACGCAGCAAAGCGGGGTGATGGATCTGATGATTGCCGATCTGGCCAAAGATGGGGCTATCCTGGCCGTTGCCCGGGAGTCGGCGCAGGCTATTCTGCAGGACGATCCGGAGCTGGTATTGCCGCAGCATGCGCCTATACGGAATCATATCGAAAGCCTCCGCAAGACGGAGAGCAATTGGGGGCGCATTTCCTGATAGTACACTGACTCGCCTAAAAAAAGCCCAACCAGACGTTCTGGTTGGGCTTTTTGCAGAAAGTAACGTTTACCAGCCTGTGTTCTGCTTCACACCGCTATTCGTGTTGACTTCAACGAAGGGCAGGGGCAGCAGCCGGAATTTATCACCCGAGACCGTACGCCCGGCGTATTTCTGAATCAGCTCATTGGTTTTGCTGAAGCGACGGGCGTGGTTGAAGGCCCAGCCTTCGCCGGCAAATTCCTTCATCCACTCGTTGAAAATAGCCTCCCGCAGCGCATCTTTCGACAGACCTGCCAGCGGAGCCAGACCGGCCCGCGCCCGAACCGCGTTGATGCCCATATAAGCATCGCCTGTGGCGCCGGCATTGACCGCTTCAGAATGAGCCAGGTAGGCATCGGCCAGCCGCAGCAGCACGAAGTTCTTCTCGGTCCTGTTCCAGCCGCCCGTGTTGTACTCGATGAACTTGTTGAAAATGACGTTATTATACGACCGCTCCGGGCTGCCTTGAGCCACGAATGGCGACCGGGCCGTAGGGCTGTAGCGAACGACCTGACCATTGGCGTTCTTCGATCGATACTGGGTCATGAAGGTGGCCGGAATCCGTTTGTCCGTCGCGTCGAACGACTCGCGGAAGGGGATAGCCCCTACAATCCAGGCATCGGCCCAGCCAGCTGCCGTTACATTGTCGCCGGGAGTAAGTGCGGTCGGATCGCCACCGTCCCAGTCAGAGGGGGTAAAGTGCGCGTGCATGTTGTTATACAACGCACCGGCTGTGGCCAGGAAACTCTGCTGAATTTCAAACAGGCGTTCTCCCTTGTTCTTATTAGCAACATCAAAATTGTTGGCAAAGTCAGTAAACAGCTTCAGGCCGCTCTGGTCAATTACCTCCTTGGCTTTATCGGCCGCGAGCTGGTAGTTCTTGTTTTCCAGATACACCTTCGCCAGCAGCGTCTTAGCCGCCCAGCGGGTGGGTTTGCCCGATCCGTCGGCGGTAGTAGTCAGATCGGCTTCGGCGGCCTTGAGGTCGGCAATCATCAGGTCGAGCGCTTTCTGCTTACCGCCTTCGTTCGACTGATAAGAGCCCAGTTCGGTTGTTGGCTTATCCAGCACCGGAATGTTCTCAAAAAAGACAAACAGCTGGTAGTAATAAAACGCCCGTAGAAACTTGGCCTCGGCCAGTACCGCTTTGCGTTCAGCGTCGGTCATGTTTGCCCCAGGCGCTCGTTCAATTACCGCGTTGGTGCGGTTAATGCCCCGGTAATTTTGAGCCCAGTACGTGCCGATGTAATCATCGGAGGGAGCATAGCCACCCTGTTTGTAATACTGGGGGCCTTTCTCGTATCCGGTTTGAATGCCGAGTGCGCAGTCAAATACCGAGCGGTTGTAATAGGTATTGAACCACTCGTTGTTCAGTTCGCGATAGGCCGCATTCAGCGCCGACCGGATGTCGCTGGTATTGCGGTAAAAACTTGACGGGCTGACAAAGTCGGGCTGTTCGGTCAGGTCTTTGCAACCAAACTCGGTAAGCGCCAGACCACCGGTCAGGGCTGTCATGAGCAAAATTCGGGATGTAATACGATTCATGGTCATGTCTGTTTATGAAATCTGGTTATAAGCCAATTTGCAGACCCAGGGTGAGCGTACGTGGACGTGGGTAGGCATCGTAGTCGTCGCCCCGGTTCAGGCTGCTCTGGCCCTGGTTGTTGACTTCGGGATCGAAGCCGCGGTACTTGGTAATCAGGAATACGTTCTGGCCGCTTACGTAAATGCGGGCATTGCGAATCGATTTGATCTGCGGCAGCCGGTAGCCCAGCGAGATATTCTGCAGGCGGATGAACGAGCCATCTTCAATGAAGAAATCGGACCGGCGGTAGTAGTTGGCAAAGTCGCGGGTGGCGTCAATAACCGGGCGGGTTGCGTTCGGGTTCTCAGGCGTCCAGGATGTTGTCAGGATGTCGTAAGCCTGGTTATAGTTACCAACGCCATCGGCCATCTCAGACTGCTGCAGGTTCCGGACTTTGTTACCCTGGGTGCCGCGCAGGAACAGGTTCAGGTCGAACGCACCATAAGTCAGGTTCGTGTTGAAACCCCAGATCATTTTTGGGTTCGGGTTGCCCAGGTAGGTCCGGTCGGCCTGCGTGATGGTACCGTCGCCGTTGACGTCCTGATAGCGCGGATAGCCGGGCTTATCGCCAACGATACTTGGGCTGCTGGCAATCTCCTGGGTGCTCTGGAACAGACCAATGTAGTGGTAACCATACCACGAGCCGATGGCCAGACCGGGTGCAACGTAGCTGCCATCAACACCTAAGTGGCCACTGGGGCTACCCGCATAGAAGGGCGCGCTGGGTCCTATGTCAAGAATTTTATTGTCGACAAAAGATACGTTGGCCGTAGCATCCCAGCGCAGCTTCCGATTATTGATAATGACGCCGTTCAGCGCCAGTTCAAATCCGGTGTTTCTGAGCGAGCCCGCATTCTGGAATGAGGTGCTGAAACCCGTACTGGTTGGCAGGGCTACATCGAGCAGCAGGTCGGTGGTTTTGTTGTAGAAGTAATCGGCCGTTACGTTGAGCCGGTTGCTGAACAGACCCAGGTCAAGACCTACGTTGAACATTGCCGTTGTTTCCCACTTCAGGTTGGGGTTAGCCACGCGTGACTCGGCCAGACCTGGCAGCAGCCCCGAGCCACCCAGGTAGTTCGTGGTGCTCAACGCAGCCAGTGAGCGGTAGGTCGGAATGTTCGAGTTTCCCGTAATACCGTAGCTGGCCCGCAGTTTGGCTTCGCTGACGGCTTTGATGTCCTGCATGAAGGATTCGTCTTTGATCCGCCAGCCCAGGGCTACCGATGGGAAGTTAGCCCATTTGTTGTTTTCGCCAAACCGGCTCGAACCGTCACGGCGCAGAGTCAGTGTAAACAGGTAGCGACCCAGCAGGTTGTAGTTTACCCGGGCCAGGAACGACTTCAGCGCCCAGGTATCGCGGTACGAGTACGGAATCTGGGGCCGGAGACCATCCTGCAGGCGGGCTGTCTGGAAGTTATCGACCGTAAAGCCCTGCGTAGAGGTACCGAAACGCTGGTTATTGTCGGTCTGATAAGTATAGCCGACCAGCGCGTCGATAGTCTGATTTTCGCCCAGCTGCCGGTTATAGGACAGGATGTTCTCATTGAGGAAGTTCAGCACATACCGCGACTCTTTGCCCAGTGAACCACCCGAATTGCGACCGTCGACGGTTTGCAGGTTATAGAACGTTGTCCGGTTGGTGTTGACCACGTCGAAACCAATGCTGGAGCGGAGCGATAACCCTTTGGCCAGCTCAGCCTGCACGTAGTTGTTTGACAGAATACGGTTCTGAACGTCGCCATCAACCGGTTCCAGCACCTGAGCCAGCGGGTTCGTCAGGAAACGGCCATCGTAAGAAACGAGGTCGTAGCCGCCACTCGCGTTATACACCGGACCCAGGGGCGATTGGCCGAGGGCGGTGATAATGGCCGACCCACCCGGGCCGCCCCGGTCAGTGGCTACGGCGTTTGATCCCGACCGGGAAAACGTAGTGCTCGTACCGACGCGCATCTTGTCGTTCAGAAAGCGCGAATCGACGTTCAGGCGTAGGCTATACCGTTCGAAATAGGAGTTTTTCACCACCCCATCGTTCCGGAAATAGCCACCTGCCACGGCAAACTGCGTTTTTTCGTTACCGCCGGACAGCGTCAGGTTGTGATTGGCGATGGAACCGGCACGGGTGATTTCGTTCATCCAGTTGGTACCTTCGCCGTACTGCTCCGGATTGGGGTAAGGAATCGTCTGGTTCCGCGACAGGGCCCGCAGGTTCTGATAGCGGGCGTAGTCGGCCGCGTTCAGCACTTTTACCTCCCGGGCAATGCTTTGTACGGATTGCGACCCGTCATAATCGATTCGGGTTGAACCGGCTTTACCCCGTTTCGTCGTAATCAGTACGACCCCGTTAGCTCCCCGTGATCCATAGATAGAGGTGGCCGAAGCGTCTTTCAGAATCTCGACCGACTCGATATCGGACGGGTTAATTGAAGCCAGGGCGTTGGTCGGCTGTCGGTTACCCCCGGCGCTCAGCGCACCATTGTCGGGGTAGATCGGAAATCCGTCGATGACGTAGAGCGGCTCGGAGCCGGCATTGATGGAGTTTGCACCCCGGATACGAACCGTTACCCCACCACCCGGTGCGCCCGATGCCTGGGTAACGTTGATCCCCGTAGCGCGAGCTGACAGGGCCTGATCGACCGAGGCTATCGGAAACGCTTTGAGTTCTTTGCTACCGACTGAAGCGACCGAACCGGTCAAGTCACTTTTCTTTACGGTACCGTAGCCAATCACGATCACCTCGCTGAGCGCTTTGGTGTCGTTCTGGAGCGTTACGGTCAGGGTCGACCGGTTGTTGACCGGCACTTCCTGACTCAGGTAACCAATGTACGAAAAAACCAGCGTACCCCGGCCATCAGGAATCGTGAGCGAAAAACGTCCTTCGGCATTTGTAGTGGTTCCCTGAGAGGTGCCCTTAAGCAGAATGTTTACACCGGGTAGTGCGTTACCCTGATCATCGTTGACCTGGCCGGATACCGTAACGGCAACCTGCCGGTTAATGCTTGGCGTATCGGCCAACCCTACCGCTGGTAGCATAACAAAGGTGCTACTCAGTAACATGCCGCCAGTCACCCAGCAGCGATGTATAGTGTTCTTCATAAAAGAGTTATTTTGGTACTACACACGTAAAGGTGAATAAGGAATTATTATAATGGTGAGTGTGATATAATATAAAGAAAAATTTTAAATATTCGCTTTAACCCTAACATAATCAATACGGTACGAACTGTTAAGTAGTAATACTAATTAGCCAGTCTGTCTCACTGAGTAATTTAATTTTACCCTAAATACTTCGCCAGTATAGATACCAGAGGTAAACGTAAGTCAGAAAAAGAGCCAGTCTGGTCTAATTTAGGGGCTATCAGGTTGTCAGGCACATTCAGATCATGGTAGCTTGTTTTTTTCGCCCGTTTTTGTCTGGGCTGGTCGTAGAACTGCCTACCGGCCCGCAGAGATAAGGCTGTTAACCCAATTGTGTCAGGAATTTACTCAAAGCTGACATAGCTTCCTGGGTGTGGGACGGACCTTTGACTCGACCAAAGCGGATAGTCCGCCAGTCGATACCTACCAACCGGTTTCTATTCCATGAAAACGCAACTCCGCTCCGCCACCCGTTTACTGCTCAGTGTAATCGCTCTCACAACGCTGCTCCAGCTTGCCGGTTGTCAGGCACCCGATGTTGAACCGCAAGTAAACCAACCCGTTCAGACCAATGCTACTCGGTCGATGCCCAAACCCGCGGCCGTAGAAATAGACAGTGTTAGTAACAATTTACCTTATATAGAGCCACAGCAATAAGTACCAAACGGCATCATTCACCCCTGTCTGACCAGCTGGTAGGAGACGAGTCTGCATGTTTGGCCGGGCCAGATACCCTGCCCAGTTGATGATTTTGCCAATGAGGCCTGGTTAAACACGAAATCCCCGCCAACCAAAGCGCCGGGGATTATAGTAGGTATTTGTCACAAAACCCCGGTACTGAATTACCTTTGGCTGGTAAAACCTGGGCCGGGATTTGTCAGACCCGGCCCGCTCTGTGAGCCTGGCTATGCACACGATTTTTTCGGTTGTTGAGAATGGGTTGATTACCAGCGATCGGTACGGCACTGATACCGGCGACGAGATACAGGTATTGCCCGACTCCGCCTTTCAGGCGCTTCGACAACTGGCGTTTAGTGATAACGAGACGGATCTGCTGTTGACCCTGACCGTTAAAAAAGGGCAGGAGTACGTTCGCTTTAGAAATTACATTGGTCTGCTGGGACTGGCCGACGGTACACAACTGGAAATTTTGCCCAAAATCGGGGCGCCAGCCGAGTCACGAACTACACTGCTGAGGATGCTACGCCACCTCCGCAACAGTCCGTTTCGAACTTTGCCCAACGCCCGAACGGGGCCTTCGCGGTTACCGCTCTGGGAAGTGTTCATTGCCGCTTTCCTGGATGCTCTGGTTCCGCTGATGCGGCAGGGAATACAGCAGGCGTATGTATCGGTCGAGGCCAGCGAACGATTCTGGAAGGGGAAGTTTCAGGCCACCCGTCAGCAACGCGACCATGCTCACCACGCCGAACGGCTGGCGGTCTGTTACGATGCGCTGACGATCAATATTCCCCCGAACCGGATTCTCAAATCGGCGCTGCTGTTTCTGAATGAGCGCTCTGCCAACGCAACGAACCGGCAGCGTCTCGGGCAGATGCTCCATGCACTGGCCGACGTACCAGCGTCCGACTCGGTTGTTGCCGACAGGATCGCCAGCCGCCGGACCAACCGGTTGTTTGCGCGGTACGAACCCGCGCTGCGCTGGGCGGTAGCGCTGCTTGGCCATCGGGCTTTTGGGGTTCGTCAGGGCGCTGTTACCGAACAGTCGCTGCTGTTTCCGATGGAGCGCGTTTTTGAAGATTACGTCGCCTACGGCATGCGAACCTACTGGCCAGATGAAGGCGTCGTATCGGTGCAGGAGTCATCGGCGCATCTGGTCGATGAACACGTCGGCTCTCCCAAATTCAAATTGCGCCCCGATATTCTGATTCGGCAGCATGGGCGGACGCTGCTGCTGGATACGAAATGGAAATTCGTGAACGGTCAGGAGCCAGGGCAGGGTAACTACGGCATCGAGCAAGCGGATCTGTACCAGCTCTTTGCGTACGGGAAAAAGTACGCAGCCGACGATCTGTTTTTGATCTACCCGACCAACGAGACATTCCGGCAACCCCTGGCGCGGTTTGGCTATGACGCATCAACCCGCCTGCATGTGATCCCTTTCGATCCGTCGCAACCGCTGGCATCAGAAGTAGAAAAACTGGCGAAATACGCTTTATCCTGACAAAACCTGCCGCTCATGCCCCTTATCCTTACGTTTATCGGTATCCTGGCCCTTGTTTTCCTGATTGCCGTTGTCAACCTCGATACGTTCATTTCCTTCGTTCTGGTTTCATTGGGCATAGGGCTGGCATCGGGGATGAGTATTGCGGCCGTGGGCAAATCGATACAGACTGGCATCGGAGGCACCCTGGGCGACCTGGTTCTGATCATTGGTTTCGGGGCTATGCTGGGGCGTCTGGTGGCCGAAAGCGGAGCGGCCCGGCGCATTACCAACGTGCTGATTGGCTGGTTCGGCATTAAAAATATCCGCTGGGGGCTGGCACTGGCAGGTTTTATTATCGGCATTCCGTTGTTTTACAATGCCGGCTTTATCATTGTCGTTCCGCTTATCTTTACCATTGCGGCTTCATCGGGGTTGCCCTTGCTGACGGTGGCCATACCAATGCTGTCGGCGCTGTCAGTGGCTCATGGGTACCTGCCTCCACACCCCTCACCGGCGGCTATTGCGGGTCAGCTAAACGCCAATATTGGCCGTACCCTGCTCTACGGTATTATCGTGGCAACGCCCGCCATCGTTATTGCGGGGCCTATATTTGGCAAAACGCTGGGCCGTTTTCAGCCCAAACCCGACCGGCAGCTGTTCAACATTCGGGAAGTACCCGTTACTAATCTGCCGGGGGCCGGTATCAGCTTTTTTGTGGCTCTGCTGCCGGTCGTGATACTAACGCTTTTCGGTCCGCTCAAAGGGATGCTTACCGAAGGAACGGTGCTGCACGGCATCGTGGCGCTGATGGCCGAGCCCTACATAGGCATGCTGGTTTCGGTTCTGGTTGCCGTCTACGCGCTGGGGCTCCGGCCCGACGAAACCGGTAAGCGGCCCACCATGAAAGCGGTCATGAAAGATCTCGAAGAAGCCATCAAGGCGGCATCTCCCATATTGCTGGTTATTGCCGGAGCGGGGGCGCTGAAGCAGATTTTCAACGACTCCGGTACAAGCCTGTACATCGGTGCCCAACTGGCCGGGATCAATATGTCTCCATTGTTGCTGGGTTGGGGCATGGCGGCCGTAATCCGCGTTTGTGTAGGTTCGGCCACGGTAGCGGGTCTGACAACGGTCGGCATTATTCTGCCCCTGATTCAGTCGCAGCACGTCAATCCCGAGCTAATGGTATTGGCTATCGGGTCAGGAAGCCTGATGCTGTCGCACATCAACGACCCTGGTTTCTGGCTCTTTAAAGAATATTTCAACCTTAGCATCAACGATACCCTCCGCACCTGGAGTGTGATGGAATCGCTGGTTTCGATCATCGGCCTGCTCGGCGTTTTGGCGCTTAACCTGGTGGTATAAGCAGCCGGCAGAAAAAAAGTTGTTTCTCCTTACAATATAAATACCCCGCGCTGCGACTACCCCTGTAGAGCAGCCTGGGCCGGATTGAGCGGAACAGCCCGATCCATTCGGTATCATAAGCCAGCCGTGTCCGGTTGCTCTGAACAAATCACTAAATCAGACAACGACATGAGAATTTGGCGAGTAGCAGGCGTAGTCCTCTTGGCCGGGATGGCCCTTTTTTTACTATCTCTTCTGATTAAGCTCCTGCTGGTAGCTGCGGCTGCTTTCCTGGTGGTACGGGTAGTAGGTGGCTTAATAGCGAGTCAGTTTACTCATTCGGCCGAGCGGGTAGGCTGGCATTCCCCCACTATCATATCCATCGATAATTCAGCCTATCGCTCGCCCATGAGCCGGGTCGCGTATGACCGGGTAATCCCGATTCACTAATCGGACCATCGCAGACAGTACAGTGTAAACACAAGACTAAAACACACAACCATGTATCATAAACACGCATTTCAATCAGATTATAAAGGCCGTTGCGGAGGCTGGGGCCGCAGTAAGTTTAACGAATCCTGGGGACGGGGGCGGTTCAGTAGCTTTGGCTGGCGCCCAGGCAGCAGTCAGCCGCCCGTTAACATCGAAGAAACCGACGACGCGTTCGTTATATCGCTCTACGCGGCTGGTCTGAAAAAAGAGAGCGTTGCGCTGACGGTGAAAGAAGATGTGTTGCAGATCAGCTATCCCGGTAGCGGTGCTGACAATGCCGAATCCGGTTATACCTACCAGGAGTACCGACAGGGCGCTTTCGAACGGTCATTTCGATTAAATGGCAAGGTGCTGACAGAGGCCATTTCGGCCTCGTATGCCGATGGTATCCTGAAGGTGACGCTGCCCAAAAATCCAGAAACGAACCAGCCCGCCCAGACGATTACGGTGGGTTAATGCTCTAAGCTGTCTCGCTAGGGGCCAGACCGCAGCTGCGGTCTGGCCCTTCTGTTATAGATCAGGACGTGTTGCTGGCAGAATAGCAGAAGCGCGAACGATAACCCGGTGAATGAAGTCAGGTCTTATCGTGGTTAAGTACAGGAAATGTAGAGGGTGGAGGAGGCTATTACGGGTAGTGAACCGGGGCAATGAGCTTTAGTCAGCATGACAACTTTCTTCCGCCTTTCATTTATCAGTCTGCTTGTCGGACTTCTGGCCATGACTGCGGCCAAACCCAAACGTGTAGTTTTCTTTGGCGATTCAATTACCCAGGCTGGTATAAAGCCGGGGGGGTACATTGATCGGTTGAAATCGATGGTATCGGCTGATCAGTATGAGTTGGTTGGCGCCGGCATTGGTGGTAACAAGATTTATGACCTCTTTCTGCGGATGGACGAAGACGTGCTGGCCAAACAGCCCGATGTAGTTGTCATCTGGGTGGGGGTCAACGACGTATGGCACAAAGCTACCTCAGGTACAGGCACCGACCCCGACAAGTTTGTGCGCTTCTACGAGGCCGTAGTGAAAAAGCTTCAGGCCGCCAACGTGCGTGTGGTATTGTGTACGCCAGCTGCTATCGGCGAAAAAAACGACATGACCAACCAGCAAGACGGCGACCTGAACCAATACAGCCAGTTTATCCGCGATCTGGCCAAACGGCAGAATCTGCCCCTGGTTGATCTGCGAAAGGCATTTCAGGACTATAACCTGAAAAACAACCCCGAAAACAAAGACCGCGGTATCCTGACGACGGATCGGGTCCACCTCAACGAAGCCGGCAATCAGTTTGTAGCCGATCAGATGAAGCCCGTTCTGCTTCAGGTCAAATAACCAAAGAATCGTTAAAACTTGATAATGCGCAGGATGAGGTCGCGCGTACCCGGCGGGGCTGCCAGTGAGCCACTCGGCTCGGCGGATCCGCTCTTGAGTACCTGGCCCGTTTCGGCGTCGGCCCACTCGGCATGATAATCACCTTTGGGCAGGTTCACCTGCAGAAGAAATGAATTGGGCGAAAACGGCTCGGCATAAATCAGCCAGCCGTTTTTGCCATTTTTGAGCGTCTGGGTAACCGCTCCCGGTGACGCTTTGACAAAGGTTGGATCGGGGCTGAGCTGGGTCAGATCGAACCGGTCCAGATAGCGTTTCATGGCACCGAGTTGACGGCGAAGGGCTGGGCTGCCACCACCGGGGGTGGTGCTGCGCCGGTAGGTAGTATCCTGACCAATTTCGCCCCCTACGCTGAACGAGTAGTCGAGGTGGTTGAACAGTCCCCCGCCCGCCATCAGAAATCGCCACGCTTGGCGCCGGTAGGTCCGGTCTGCCTGACCTGCGAAGCCCGTTTCATTGAAGCCAATGACCCGGTTCAGGGCGTAGTTGTCGGTAACGGCTTCGGGCAGCGCGTAGTGAAACGTATAGATCGATACATTCGGGTCGAGGTCGAGAATGGGGTAGCGGAAATTGCTGACGTTCTGCGAGATCAGGTGATTCTGTAACAGATTCTCTTCTTCGCTCACAATCCAGGACGCTACCCGCCGTTGCCACTGCAACGACGCCTGACTACTCACTTCAAGTGTCGATCGCCAGTCGCGTTTACCGTCTGGGCTGGTGTGGTACTCGTTGCGGGTCAGTACCGTGTCTTTCAGATCGGCCCAGGGTTCATTCTGGATCTCATAGTAGAGATTTCGGAAGCTGTTAAGTTCCCGGACCAGTTTCCGGACGTACTGCTCCTGGTACTTCAGCAGGTTCCCGTTCTGCAGCGTGTTGGCCTGAAGGGGACGGATAGCATCGGTCTGGTTGATGTTGTTGGCCGAATTGAACGGACTGTAGGGCCAGCCGGTGCCATAATATGAGGAGAAAAGGGTTACCTCAACAATGATACCCAGCTGCTGCGCCCGGCTTATAAAGTCCCGAAGCCGCTCAAAATAGGCATCATCCCACCGACTCAGATCAAACTTATTCCCTCCCAGTGCGTACCCAGACTGTTCTGAACGCGCCCAGGGCAAAATCAGTCGGCCCGACCGGGGAGCCAGGGTGTTTTTCTGAATGCCAAAGTCGCCCTGCTTTTCAACATAAGCTCCCGTAAACAGCCGGGTGTTGTTAAGGCCGTCGGCTGCCAGCGTGGCGAGGTAAGTCTTGTAGTCGAAATCCAGGTTAACAACGGCGCCGTAATGTTCTCCCGATCCAACCAGTAGGGTGGGTTTGCCGTCGTACTGGAAATAGTGTTGATTTTCGGGGAGAAGCTGGAGTGGCTGGGCCGTTACCCCCATAGTGGAGAATAGTACACCGCAGATTGCCGAAACTAGGCGCATATCGTAGTTTAGAATTTTGGGGCAAACTAAGGACTTTCTCGCAAAACAGCCCCACAACTTACCGTACGAGTCTCGCCGAACCAAGGTCTACCAGGAGCGGGACTGGCCAGCTAATCATCGGCCGAGCCCCGCCCATTACTGCTTAGGGTAAGGCAAAGGCCACATACTGATTGCCTTTTTTGGCGCCGAGTTTGGCCCCTCCGCAGGCGATCACTACGTACTGTCTGCCATTAACCTGGTAGGTTGCCGGGGTAGCAAAACCGGCTGCCGGTAATGTGGTTTCCCAAAGCAATTTGCCGGTCTTCTT
Source organism: Spirosoma lacussanchae (assembly GCF_005870035.1). Lineage (GTDB taxonomy): Bacteria > Bacteroidota > Bacteroidia > Cytophagales > Spirosomataceae > Spirosoma > Spirosoma lacussanchae. Next base: position 2,063,532 of record NZ_SWJG01000001.1, read on the forward strand.
GTCGAAAGCCCGGAATTTCTCGTCTTTCGTGGCGGCAATGAAAAGCAGGCCGCTGGCCGTGACCACCGGACCACCGTAGTTCTCAGTACCCGTTTGGGTTGCTTTGCCGGCTAAAGCAGGCTCCTGGCCGAGGGGTATCTTCCAGAGGTATTCGCCGGTGTTTAGATTGATGGCGTTGAGTGTACCCCAGGGTGGCGCAATGGCTGGCAGCCCTTTGCTATCCTGAAATTTGATGTAACCCGTCACCTTGTAGGGTAAATAAGGCTCTTTGACTTTGGACGGATAGGGCGACCCGCCAGCTACTTCCTGCTTTTCATCGCCAAACAGAAATGCTACCAGTGCCTGCCGATCGGTCGCCGACAGGGCTGTAAAGCCGGGCATCATGCCTTTGCCATTACTGATGATCTGGGTTACGTAAGGCCGGTCGCGTCGCTGACCAATATCGACCAGGGAGGGGTAACCGCTGCGGGCGTTCCCTTTGCGCTCGGGGCCGTGGCAGCTAATGCAATTCTGGGTATAGATCCGTTGACCGGGGCTAAGATGCGCCAGCTCGTCGCTCTTTGGCGCATCGATCATCGTAAAAATCCAGGGTATGTCGTTTGCGTTCACGTACAGAATGCCATCGGGATCAGCGGCCGCGCCACCCCATTCGGCCCCTCCGTCGGTGCCGGGAAACATCAGGCTACCTCGTTTGCTGATGGGTTCGAACGGTCGGCGCCCCACGTTACGAAACACGCGCAGCAACGAATCACGGTCGGCGGAGTAGGGGTTGATATCGGCTTCGCTCATCTGCTGCCGGGCAAAGGGCGCGGGTTTCTGTGGAACAGGCTGCGTAGGCCAGGTCACTTCCCCGGGCAGGTCTGACTTTGGTACGGGAGTCTCCCGAATCGGGAAGAGTGGTTTTCCGGTTACCCGGTCGAAGACGAAGACGTGGCCCGACTTGGTAACCTGAGCCACGGCGTCGATCTTCCTGCCATTCTGTGTAACTGTAAGCAGGTTAGGTGGGGCCGGAAAGTCGCGATCCCAGAGGTCGTGGTGCACAGCCTGAAAATGCCAGCGTCGCTTACCGGTTCGGGCGTCGAGGGCCAGCAGGCAGTTGGCAAAGAGGTTCTGGCCTTTGCGATTGCCGCCGTAGAAATCATACGAAGCTGAGCCGGTGGGTACGTAGAGCAGACCGCGCGGCCGATCGATAGCCATACCTGACCAGTTGTTGGCCCCACCAACGTCAACATTGCGGTAAGCCTCTTTAGGCCAGGTTTCGTACCCATACTCGCCGGGGTTGGGAATGGTACGAAAGACCCAGGCCAGTCGACCCGTCCGCACGTTGAACGCCTGAATGTAGCCCGGTGCCGCGTCGGGGCCTTCCGAAACCCGCGTGGGCATGATAATCAGGTCTTCGAACAGGGTGCCGGGGGTATTCGAAATAATGAACTTGTCCCGGGCCTGCTCGCCCAAGCCCGCATGTAGGTCGGTGGTTCCGTTATCGCCGAAGCTCGGGATCGGTTTGCCGGTTCGGGCATCCAGCGCATACAGCTTTGGACCGACTGTGTAGAGAATTCGTTTATCCGGTTCGCCGGTTTTGTCGGAAGATTGCCAGTACACGACCCCCCGGCTGGTGCTGTGCCAGACTTTGAGGGGATCACCAAATTTCCACAGTTCTTTGCCGGTCGTAGCATCCAGTGCAAACGCCTGTACGGTAGGTGTTACGCCGTACAATACACCGTCGACAATAATCGGGTTGGTTTGAATCTGGCCACTATCGGGTGTCGAATACGTCCAGGCTACTTTTAACTGGCCGACGTTCTGCGGGCTGATCTGGGTCAGGGCCGAATAGTGGCTTCGATCGGGGCCGCCCAGGTATTCGCCCCAGTTGGTATAGTCATTGGGTTTGGTATCGGTTGGGTTTTGGGCGAACTGTGCCCATCCCAGGGCCAGCAAGGTGCCGGCTGCAATCGGTAGAAGAAGGCGTTTCATAAAGCGGTTACAGGAATAGTCCGCCAATTTATCGAATATCCGCGAACCACCGCTTCAACTTGTTGGGTGAGTAGCCCAGTCCCCACAAAAAGCCGATAGCCAGGTAGATACCATTGGCCTTCCAGAAGCCCCACCGGGCTACCCGCCGGTCCGACGACTCGACCAGCCGGTTGACCTGCCGCACCCGGCCGTAAGGAACCAGCTTAAGCAATAAATCCGCTTCTTCCATGATCGGCATGCTGGCCGTATAGCCGCCAACGGTCATAAACTGATCCCGTCGGCAAAATATAACCTGATCGCCGAAGAGCAGGCGCGCCCCCCGAAAAAACAGGCGAGGCCTGAAGAGCAGCGGGGCATAATAGGTTTTAAGGTAGTTGTGAAAGGACGTCAGCCAGCGGGTTGTATGCGCCCCCCGCATGATGGAAATAAAACCACCAGCTACCGTATCGGTGTCTGCCAGCGTTTGCCGAATAACCTGGAGTGCATCATCGGGCAGGGCCGTATCGGCGTGCAGAAAGCATAAAATATCGCCGGTTGCTTTGGCCGCTCCCGCATTCATCTGGCTGGCCCGGCCCGGTAGTTTGGCGTGTACAATGCGCATGGATCGGAAACAGGGGCTGGTAGCCTCCGCCAGCTGAATAGTCCGGTCGGTGCTGCCACCGTCAACGATGATAATTTCGAGCGGTTCTGGACATAGTCGTTGTAAGAGCCGCAACGTCCGGGGAAGTGCGTTTTCTTCGTTAAGGGTTGGAATGATGATCGACACTGTACGCATACGGGGAATAAACCAATCCAGCGAACGAGGGTTTTTTAATGGATAATGAATAATGAAAAATGTATAGTAAATAAGTAATTCATCATTCATCATTCATCATTCATCATTCATCATTCATCATTCATCATTCATCATTCATCATTCATCATTCATCATTCATCATTCATCATTCATGTTTCGTTTTCTGCCTAATGTGCTGCTGAAGCAGCTATATACCCGTAAGAGTCTGCGTAACACAGCTACAGGGTTTACATTTACTCTGAAGAACAGGCTGTCAGATGCGCAGTTTACGGGACTCGAGCGGGCTATAATAAACGGACGTGAGTACCAGGCCAGCGCTTTCCTGCTCGAGATCGACGGTGGGGAAGAAGTAGGAGTAGAGGCTATCTCAGTGGCTACCCCACTTTCATTTCCACTTCGGCGGTCAGTTCGTGTTCGGGCCATCGCGCCCCCGCTCGAACCCGGTCAGCATATCCTCGAGATCACCCTCAAAACGCAACCCTTTGGTACTATAACACTAACCGTAGAAGACAGCCTCCAAACCGAAGCGCCCGAAGACACGCAACGGCCCCAACCCGGTATTCCCCGTCATCCGGTCGATGATTACAGCCCGCAGGCGGTTGCGGAGCGGCTGCAGTTTCTGCGCGATTTCACCCAAACGAATCCCCAACACATCACCCAGCCCACGTTTGAGCCGTCTGCCGTGCGGGGAAAGTGCGAAAACTTTGTAGGCGTAGCGCAGGTACCGATTGGGCTGGCCGGTCCGTTACGGGTTAACGGCGAGCACGCGCAGGGTGACTTCCTGATTCCGCTGGCTACTACCGAAGGAACCCTGGTGGCGAGCTATAACCGGGGTATCAAGCTCATCAACGGTAGTGGGGGCGTGTTGTGTACCATTCAGGATGAGGCCATGCAGCGTGCCCCGGTTTTTCAGTTTGCCGATGCCCGCCAGGCCCGCTCGTTCGTTCAGTGGGTCGAGGCCCGGGAGCGTGATATTGCTGCCGAAGCCGAAACGACCTCGCGGTTTGCCCGGCTCACCTATGTAGACGCCTACCTGAACGGCCGGTTTGCGTTCCTGCGTTTTGGCTACTCGACAGGTGATGCGGCTGGGCAGAATATGGTCAGCAAAGCAACACTGGCTGCCTGCAACTACATACTACAGGCCTACCCGGCGGCCGCGGCCATCGAGCACTTCTTTCTCGAATCGAATATGGCTACTGACAAAAAGCCCTCGCAGCTGAACATGCTACGCACCCGTGGCAAGCGCGTCACGGCCGAAATTCGCATCCCGCGCGACCTGCTTATTCAGGAACTCCAGGTTGAACCCGAACAACTGCTGCGGCACGCCCGCATTGGTGACGTAGGAGCCCGCCTGGCCGGAACGAACAACAACGGCCTACACTCGGTCAACGGCCTGGCTGCCCTTTTCATCGCAACCGGTCAGGATGTTGCCTGCCTGGCCGAATCCTCGGCGGCTATAACTTATTCCGAACTCACCCCTGACGGTGATCTGTACGGGTCTGTCACCCTGCCGTCGCTGATTGTGGGGACCGTTGGTGGTGGTACTGGGCTACCTACGCAGCGGGAGTGTCTGGAGCTGATGGATTGTTATGGTGACGGAAAAGCCAACAAACTGGCCGAGGTCATGGCTGGGGTAGTCGCGGCCGGGGAGCTTTCGCTAGCTTCGGCTATATCCTCACTCGACTGGGTATCGAGTCATGACGCCACGCGGGTCTAAAAAAAACGGCAAGCATCAGCTTGCCGTTTTTTTGCTGAATCAATGGAGCCAGCAGGTTAGTAGTTTTTATCTGACGAGCCAAAATTGGTGAACCGGCTGTTGCCGGTACCGCGGCTGGGGCGCTGCTCGGAACCATTCCGTTGCCGGCCCTGGCTGCTGCCGTTGCGGGCTTGTCCGCCTTTGGTGCCTTCGCTCCGGAACGAGTTGCCATTCCCCGACGAATTGGGTCGTCCGCTGTTGCTTCGGGTTTGACCGCTTCCCGATGAGGTGCTCGACATCCGACCGTTTCCGTGCTGGGGGCGGGCGTTGCCCTGCCGGTTGCCGCCACCGTTGCGACCCTGGCGTTGCGGTGGGGCCGGATTTACTTTAGTCGTATCAATATCCAGTACATACGGATGTTCATCGATAACCGGAACCTGCTTGCCGATCAGTTTGTGAATGTCGCGCAGGAACTCCGTTTCTTCCGCGTCGCAGAACGACAGGGCTATGCCGTCGTTTCCTGCCCGGCCAGTTCGGCCAATGCGGTGTACATACGTTTCGGGAATGTTGGGCAGTTCGTAGTTAATTACGTGCGACAGTTCGTCGACGTCGATACCGCGGGCCGCAATATCGGTTGCCACCAGCACACGCGTTTCGCGCGTCTTGAAGTTTGAGAGCGCCCGCTGACGGGCATTCTGCGACTTGTTACCGTGAATGGCTTCGGCTTTGATACCTACCCGAACCAGGTCTTTTACCACTTTGTCAGCCCCGTGTTTGGTGCGGGCAAAAACCAGCGCCGACTTAATGCGCTGATCATCCAGAATATGAACCAGCAGTTTACGCTTATCTTCCTTGCTGACAAAGTACATGGCCTGCTGAATGGTATCGGCCGTTGATGATACGGGGGTCACCTCAACTTTGGCAGGGTTATGCAGAATGGTATCGGCCAGTTTGGCTACATCGGTAGGCATCGTAGCCGAGAAAAACAGCGACTGACGCCGTTCGGGTAGTTTAGCGATGACTTTCTTAACGTCATGGATAAAACCCATGTCGAGCATACGGTCGGCCTCGTCCAGCACGAAGAATTGTACATCGCGCAGATGAATAAAGCCCTGATTCATGAGGTCGAGCAAACGGCCTGGCGTAGCAATCAGAATATCCAGACCAGCTTTGATGGCATTGACCTGGCTATGCTGGGACACGCCCCCAAAAATAACGGCATGACGCAGGTTCAGGTGTCGCCCGTAGGCTGCAAAACTTTCGTCGATCTGAATAGCCAGCTCACGCGTTGGGGTAAGAACCAGCGTCTTGATGCGCCGGGGACCACCCGCATTTTTGCTCCGTTCTTCGTTAAGCAGTTGTAAGATCGGGATAGCAAAGGCGGCTGTTTTACCCGTACCAGTTTGTGCGCAGCCGAGGAGGTCACGCCGACCGAGTAAAATAGGAATAGCCTGTTGCTGAATGGGGGTAGGGGTAGTGTATCCTTCTTCGGCAAGTGCCTTCTGGATTGGTTCAATCAGTGATAAATCGGAAAATTGCATGGGTAGGCTGGACGTCGGTAGGCAGTGGAAAAGCGGTGTTTATGAAGTCCAGCATCCAACGTCGAAAAAATGAAGTTATACGTCTATAACCTCACTGTGGCAAAGAAAGTGCCATACTTGTCGGTATGTTAAATTCTTCCTATTCGTAGATACTGCCCGCTGCCTGTTCAACCACAGCTTTGGGCATGAGCCAGGCCATCAGTTTGCCGAGTTTATTGAGTACGCCCGTAACGACTTCGGTTTGGCCTGACAGCGTTGCATCGACTGCCTGGCGGGCGACTTCGGCAGGAGTCATGTTCACTTTTTCGGCTGCCCTGCGGCCTTTTTCGCCAATCTGAGCCCGCGTCACAAAGTCAGTATCAGTTGCTCCGGGACAAACGCAGGTTACCGAGACCGAAGTGCGTTTCAGCTCCTGGGCCAGGCCCCGGCTAAACTGTAGAACCAGTGCCTTAGAGGCTGCGTACAGACTCAGGCGGGGTATGGCCTGGTAGGCAGCCGAGCTGCCAATGTTCAGAATGTAAGCGCGGGGCTGTTGCTTAAGCTGGGGTAAAAAAAGGTAACAGAGCTTTACGAGGGTGGTATTGTTTACCGCCAGCATGTCGAGGTGCTCGGTCAGGGCGTGACTTTCGAAGAGTCCGCTCAATCCATAGCCGGCGTTATTGACCAGCAGCTGCACCTTGTATCCGTTCTGCTCACACCAGCTGAATACCTGCCCGGCGGCATCGGCTGCGGCCAGGTCGGCAACCAGCACCTCGGTGCGAACGCCGTAGGTGTCGGCTAACCGACGGGCCTGCTGCTGCAGCACCGACTCTGAACGGGCTACCAGCAACAGGTCAAACTTTCGGCGGGCCAGTTCGTCGGCAATGGCCAGGCCAATGCCACGGCTGGCACCGGTAATCAGAGCGTAAGGCATACACAAAAAACGATTTACGGTATTTAGCCCCTGCGGATCGAGTCCTGGGGGCTAAATACCGTAAACAGTATACTTAAATATTTACTTTCGAGATAAACCGGTGGTAGAACGGCGTCTTACTGTTTTCATGCTTAGGCATGTACTTACCCGTTACAACCGGCACGTACATGACCCGACGACGGCTGGCTTCGCCAAAGTGGGGCGATTGCTGAGCCCGGTGCCAGAGCCGGCCATCATGTACCGATAGATCCCCAGCCTGAATATCGAAGCCGATTTCGTGCTTGTCGGGATCGTTGTCCACGAAGTATTTCTTCCGGAAGAGCATCTTGATGATACCCTGCTTATGGGTGCCCGGAATAACGCGCAGGCCACCATTTTCGTAGGGCGTATCGTTCAGGTGAATGCCTACGTTCAGCATCGGCATGATGCGCTGCCCGAGAAAAATGTCGCGGGGGCTATCGGTATGCCAGCCCATCTGCGAAAATTTACTGTTGGGCGTACGTACGTAGTGGTTGAGGATGAGTCCGTCTTTTTCGATTTCGGCGATGCGACCTTCATAGGGTTGCAGCAAATCGACAACGGCCTGAAGGCGCGGGTCCTGTAGAAACTCATGAAGGGCTGTGCTGTGCTGAGACAGGAAACACATACGCTGAATCATGGGATTTCCGGCTTCATCCTTTCCGAATTTCAGCGGAACTCCATTCACTTTATCGCGGCCTTCAGCCAGCCATTGCTGTTCAATCCGAATGGTTTCGCTGATAAATAATTTTACGGTTTCGGGATTAATAAAATTCTTGAAAACAATCACACCGTGTTTATTAAAAAACTGGCGCTGTTCTGTGGTAATGGTTTCGCCCAGGGTAAACGGGGGCAAGGATATTTTGCTCATATCGGTGGTTTTGCAATGCAGGTATTTCGGTATCGTACTAGCTGTATGGGTGTAGAGCTGACAGAATCAACGAGGTAACATTATCTTAACGTGCCAAATCTAATAAATTTACAATTTTGGGATTACTTTACCGCCATATAATTAATTCGACTTTAATCGGCACTTCTTCTGTAAACAGGCGCTATTCTCTTACGGATATAGGGTAATTTATTGACTGTCAGTTGTTTTTTGGCTCTGCTTATTCTTTATGAACCGGGAGCCGGTTAGTAAATAACAAATCATCTTGAACGCGTAATATTCTTATTCTGCTGGCTGATAATCAGATTTACAGCCATCCGTTGAACCAGTGAATATGCCCGCCTATGTGGCTAGTATTTTTTTTGCTGCCGAATTGGTCGTACCAGGTCTGGCAATCGCGAACGTTGTCCCTTAAACGGAATCCCCGAAGTATGCTGACCTGGGGCGGGGTTTGTGTGGATGCTGGTCGGCAGCCGGCTTTTTATAATACCGACCGTTCTTCTTCGTTTTTTTCGACCCTGTTCCAGCCGCTCAGGGCCAGCCGTTTGCCCAGCCAGTAAAGCGGGTAGGTAAATGCAAACGCCCCCAGTACATCCACGGTATAATGTACGTGCTGTACCAGCAACAGACTCCCGACAAGCAGTGACCCAATTAAGGCCAGCAGTCTGTCCCACCACCGGCGCAGACACAAGAACATCAGGAAGATACTGGATGTATGACCGGAGTAAAAAAGATCCTTGGTAATATACGTTTTGCCATAAAATGCATTGCTGATTGGGTCTATCAGCGGAATGAGACCAGCTGGCGGATTTAGTGGTACCAGGTTGATACTCAGCATGCGGGATAGGCTAACGATGATGTAGCCATACGTGAACATCATAAATATGGCCGGGCTGCGTCGGGCCCGAACGATGAGCAACAGGGCCGTTGCCCAGATGATCAGGAAAATACCCAGCGATACATCCTGAGGAGGTAACTGATTCAGCAACCAGTCGTTCAGGACGGGCCCCTGATGCCGTTCTATAGTTTGAAAGAAAACCGGGAACGTAAATAGCAACGCCATCGTAGAGGCCAGGCCCACAAAAAACTTGATGCGGAATATGGGTTGTTGCCAGGCTACCTGCCAGGCCAGATCGCCAGTGGGATCAGGAGAGAGAATACGCATTTGTACACGCTAAAAAGGCCGCAAAGGTACGAAAGCCAGCTCGTATGTACCAGTTACACCATCAGCAATCGCCAGATACCCGATGCCAGCAGCAGCAGCAGGCCAGCCGGTGTCAGCACTTTCCAGCACAGAAACATCATCTGGTCAACCCGAATGCGGGGGAATGTCCACCGGACCCACATCTGGAGCAGCACCGCCAGGAACACTTTACTCAATAGCCAGAAGGCCCCCGTTACATTACCCCATACGGTGCCGGGCGCGCCACTTGTCCAGTCAGCAAGCCGGACTGGCCCAATGTTGGGAAGGGGCGTATTCCAGCTACCCAGAAACAGGACGGCCCCCAAAAACGATACCAGGAGCATCATGGCATACTCCGACAGATATAGAAGCGCAAACCGCATGCCTGAATACTCGGTATGAAACCCGCCCACAATCTCCGATTCGCCCTCCGGGAGGTCGAAGGGGGCGCGGTTGCTCTCAGCCAGCGTGCAGATAAAGAAAATCACGTAGGCGATCAATAAAAACGGATTCCGGAGAACGTTCCAGGCAAAAATACCGCCCCAGCCCGTTACGTCGATTCCGAGGAATTTGAGGCCGAACAAATAGTTGGTATCTGTCGTGTAAATACCCTGTTGAAAGCTGATTTCCTGCAGGTTGAGCGTCTGCGCAATCATGGCAACGCACAGGATCATCAGACCCAGCGGAATTTCGTAGGATATGATCTGGGCCACCGATCGCATGGCTCCGAACAACGAATATTTGTTGTTTGACCCCCAGCCTGCCATCAGGATGCCCACGACATCGAAAGAAACAATGGCCATCAGGTAAAAGACGCCCACGGCGGCTCCCGATCCCTGTACATCTGGGGTGAGGGGTAGTACCGCAAAGCCGGCAAAGACAGAGGCAAAAATGACGGCCGGCGCCAGCAGGAACAATCGACGATCGGCCGCTGTCGGTACAATATCTTCTTTCTGCAGGAGTTTCAGCAGGTCGGCAAATAACTGCAGCAAACCCCACTTACCCGTTTCCATGGGGCCGAGCCGGTCCTGCATAAACGCCGACACCTTCCGTTCGGTGTAAACGCCAACGACTACGAAGCCGGAAGCAATCAGCAGAAAAAGAGGAAGAGCCAGCACAGCATACAAGGGGAATGCCTGACGCTGCCAGCGGCCTACTCGTCGGGTCAGGCCGCTGGCAGCATCAGGGGTTAAAACTCGGCCTGTTTGGGCGCGCGCGGGAAAGGAATAACGTCGCGGATGTTGCCCATACCCGTCACGAACTGTACCAATCGTTCGAAGCCCAGCCCAAATCCGGCGTGGGGGGCCGAGCCGAACCGGCGTGTATCGAGGTACCACCAGATGGTTTCCGGATCGATCCCGACTTCCTGCATGCGGGCAACGAGCTTGTCGAGGTCGTCTTCCCGCTGCGATCCACCGATGATCTCGCCGATACCGGGAAAGAGCACATCCATAGCCCGAACCGTCTGGCCAAGTAGCTCGCCCCGGCTGTTGGTGGCCTGAGCCTCGTCCTGTTTCATGTAGAACGCCTTGATATCGCGGGGATAGTTGGTCAGGATAACCGGTTTTTTGAAATGCTTTTCGACCAGATACCGTTCGTGCTCAGACTGTAGGTCAACGCCCCAGCTTACCTCGTACTGAAACTGCCCTTTTTTGGCTGGTTTTGAATTGACAAGAATGTCGATCGCATCGGTGTAAGTTAACCGGACGAACTCGTTACTGATCACGAATTGAAGTTTTTCGAGCAGGCTCAACTCACTCTGTTCTTCTTTCTTCTTTGTTTTCTCTTCGTCTTTGAGCCGGTTGTCCAGAAACGCCAGATCGTCGGCACAGTGCTGCAGAGCGTAGCGGATAACGGTTTTAACGAAATCCTCGGCCAGGTTCATGTTATCTTCCAGCTCGTAAAAAGCCATCTCGGGCTCAATCATCCAGAACTCGGCCAGGTGACGGGTCGTGTTGGAGTTCTCGGCCCGGAAGGTGGGGCCAAATGTATAGATTTTGCCCAGCGCCAGTGCTCCCAGTTCGCCTTCGAGCTGGCCCGACACGGTCAGGTTCGTTTCGCGGCCGAAGAAATCCTGGCTGTAGTCTACGTTGCCATCGTCGGTGAGGGGCGGATTGATCGGGTCGAGCGTCGTTACCCGGAACATCTCGCCAGCGCCCTCGGCATCGGAGGCCGTTATGATAGGCGTGTTAAGGTAGAAGAATCCGTTGTCGTTAAAATATTGATGCACCGCAAACGCCAGGGCGTGACGTACGCGGAGAATGGCGCTGAAGGTATTAGTTCGGGGGCGCAGGTGAGCAATCTCACGCAGAAACTCGAGCGAGTGTCTTTTGGGCTGGAGCGGGTACTTATCGGGGTCGGCCGCTCCGTAAATATGGACGCTGGCAATTTTTACCTCTACAGACTGTCCGGCACCCTGCGACTCTACCAGCTGGCCCGTTATGGCCAGGCAGGCTCCGGTTGTGATAAGTTTCAGGGTTTCGTCCGGGAGTTGTCCCGCTTCGGCTACGGCCTGAATGGTATTAATGGTAGAACCGTCGTTGAGGGCAATGAAGACCGCGTTTTTACTTTCACGCTTGGTGCGGACCCAACCTTTTACGGTAACACTGGTGCCAACGGTTGCAGATTTGAGCAGCTGCTGAATGGGTAGATAACTCATAAAAAAAAGCGATCAGTAGGGGATCGGCCCGCAAAAATACAGATTGTCGACTGAATCGCCCACTTCTGTTTTAGGTGAAGCTCGATTCCACAAAAGGGCATGTTACTGCGTATAGAGGTAAACAACAGTATATACGTTTCAAACACCTGTTTTGTGGGGGGGAAAGCACCCGAAGAGTAAACAAGAAAGAACGGAGGGCGGTTGACAAAACGGGTAGTTACCAGCTCAGATCCACGGACCAGGAGTCGCGCTGAAGGGCCCGGGTGAGGTAGACAAACTCAGGCTGGCGAATATCGAGCCGAACGATTAGCGGAAACCGGATTTCCCAGTTCCACCAGACAGGGACCTGTTCCAGAGATAACTCCAGCTCCAGCTGGGTTATGTTGCCGACCGGCGAAGAAAGTCGCCGGACATAGCGTATGGGGTCCGTAAAGGGGAGTGGCGTACTTGATTCAGAAGCCAGCCAGGTCTGCAGAGCGGTCAACTGATCCGGCGGCAAGAGCGAATGAAACCGCACTACGGGTTGCTGGGGCTGGGAGCGGGTAGCCTGTCGCAGCGGCCATACCGTACCCGATAGGCGGACCAGGCCTTTGTCGAGGGAAAGGCCGAACGATAGCGTACAATTTTCGCCTTGAAAACGCATGATAGTAGTATCGTTCTAATGACTTTGATAGCTTTGCAACCTCTAAAATTAGTCGCTTTTTGGACTAAATCCATAAAGTTGCTTTATTTTTTGTTTAAACGAACATAAACAAACCGGCTCGGTAGGCGACTGACCCTGCCAGGCCGACTGCCGATACAACACAATCTATGATGATGCGTACCTTATATATTGTTCGTCATGCCAAAGCCGAAGAGCGGAACATGTTTGCCGCAGACCACGACCGGCAGCTCATTCCGGAGGGCATCACGGCGGCTGCCCGCGTAGGTCGGTACCTGCATAGCCGGCAGGTTGTACCGGGTCATATTATCAGCAGTACGGCTCCGCGCGCCAAAGACACGGCCCGGGTAGTAGCTGAACAGCTTGGGTTCGACACGAGCCAGATTCAGCTCAACCCGAATCTGTTCGATGGTGGGCCAAAAGCGTATCTGGAAGCTATCAACGAGTTGCCCGATACTATTGATTCGGCTATGATTGTGGGCCACAATCCGGACGTTTCGTACTTTGCCGAGTTCCTGACCCATCAGTCAATCGGGTCGATGAGTAAAGGTGCCGTCGTGGCTGTTTCGTTCGAGGGGCTAAGCTGGTCTGAGGTGTCGGGCCGTACGGGGTCGGTGATCTTTGAGATAGCACCTAAAACGCTGCCTGATTCGTAAGGAAATCGTCCCTGTCTCATTACCGGCCCGGAAACAATGTGCTGCCTTTAGCAAATTGTAATCACCATGAATCGCAACCGTCGTATTTTTATCGTTGTCTTTATTGTCTTCACAGCCATCGTGGCTCTGCTGGCTATCGATATGGGCCGCCGTACTACCGCGCCCTGGAACAAACGCAGGGAAGTAGAACGTGCCTTTAAACGGGATGGCACCAGCGCCGATACGCTACTCTCCGATACACTGCTTACTCCCTGAACCCATGCTGCAATTCGCGGGTCTTCACCATGTCGCCATCATCTGCTCGGACTACGAGCGGTCGAAGCATTTCTACACTCAGATTCTGGGACTGACCGCAGTGGGAGAAGTGTTTAGAGAGGAACGACAATCGTACAAACTCGACCTGGCCGTCAATGGACACTACCAGATCGAACTGTTTTCGTTTCCGGATCCGCCCCGTCGCCCGTCGCGCCCGGAAGCGCTCGGCCTTCGGCACCTCGCTTTTGCCGTAGCCGACCTCGACGCGGCCGTTGCGCACCTGACAGAACATAGTGTAAGCACCGAACCCATCCGGGTCGATGCACAGACGGGCAGGCGGTTCACCTTTTTTGCCGATCCCGACGAGCTGCCCCTGGAGTTGTACGAAGTGTAACGAGCTAACCAGGCTGGTAGCAGGCCATCAGTTGAGGAGTTGACCCAGATCAATTCGCATCGATAGCTGGCTGGTACCGGCGGTTGGTACCGAGGTAAAGCGTCCGTAGGTGAGCTGGAAGCCGCGCGCCTGTACGGATGCGCCGAAGCTGACGCCTGCTCCGCCCGAGATCAGCTTACCTTCCTGCCGTTTCTGATGATTATAGCCGAGCAGCAGATGGACATGCCGGCTGATGAGAAACTCAGTACCTACGCTCATGTGGCGGGCCAGTTTCTCGGCCAGGCTTACCGGCTGCGGGATCGGATTCCCGTTCAGGTCGAACCGAACGGCCAGGTTGGGGTCGTTATAGGTAATATCGAACCGGTGCAGATGATGGGCCGTCAGCGTCACCCGAATGGGGGCGTACTGCGGCTTTAGGGTGATGCCAGCCTGAAGGTCGAAGGGAAGGTCGGCCTCGGCCGGACCGTAGTTTTTGAGCAGATAGCCCGCATTTTTAGCGACGAGACCTACCGTCAGATTTCCGTTCGGGTGGCGCCATGTACCGCCCAGGTCGGCCAGAATTCCGAAGGCTGAATAGGTTTCGATGGCCGACCCCACGGCCTTTACGGTAGCGCCGAGGGTGAAATTGCCTTCGGTGCGAGCATGGGTGAGGCTGAGGGCATAGTCGTTAGCAGAAAACGTGCCGAGCGTATTGCCGCCGGGGTCGGTCAGATCGAACTGGCCGTATGTCAGGTACTGCAGGCCAACCGCCCAGGTGCCGACCGATCTGACGGGTAGGCCATAGTGCAGGGTATAATACCGGGCCGCAGCCCGATACGGCATCAGACTGATGGACAACTGGTTGTCGGGGAGCGAGTCGGCCAGCGCCGGGTTATTCAGGAAATAAGGGGCGTCGGGACGGAGCCCACTGGCAACGGTACTGCCCAAGGCCGCTACACGGGCGTGGGTGGGCAAATCGAGGAACGAAAACACCCGCTGGCCACCCAGCGGCTGGCCTTTACTCGGCAGCGATCCCAGAAAGACCACCCACAAAAAAAAGAGCGCACGTTTCAAACCAGAGAGCAAGATGTGACAAAGAAACGCCAAATTTCAGGGCGGTAAAAATCGACTGGCGAAGATTCGGGTTAAATATTATCGCGTACTTAACGAATACGTAACTTTGCCAACATCGATTCGACAAACCAACTTATGCAAACCGAAACCCGTCCGGAAGTACCCGTACATGCGCTCAGCAAACTATCAAAAACTGATCTGCTTGCCCAGAAAAACGCCGAAGCTGAACTTGGCGGGGGACAGAAACGGATCGATGCCCAACACGCCAAAGGCAAACTAACGGCTCGTGAGCGGATCGCACTCCTGGTCGATGAAGGGTCGTTTGAGGAGATTGGCAAGTTCGTGATGCACCGAACCCGCGATTTTGGCCTCGACAAAGAACATTATCTGGGCGATGGTGTTGTGACGGGCTACGGCACAGTTGACGGACGGCTGGTTTACGTGTTTGCGCAGGATTTTACGGTGTTTGGCGGGGCACTCTCCGAGACCCATGCCGAAAAAATATGCAAGCTGATGGACCTGGCGTTGCAAAATGGTGCCCCGCTTATCGGGCTGAACGATTCGGGGGGCGCCCGTATTCAGGAGGGGGTTCTGTCGCTGGCGGGCTATGCCGATATTTTTTATCGCAACACCCTGGCGTCGGGCGTTATTCCGCAGCTCTCGGCAATTATGGGGCCCTGCGCTGGCGGAGCCGTGTATAGCCCGGCTATCACTGATTTCATCTTCATGGTAGAAAATACGAGCTATATGTTCGTGACAGGGCCCAACGTGGTCAAAACCGTAACTCACGAGAACGTGACAGCCGAAGAACTGGGCGGAGCCAGTACCCACAGTACCAAATCGGGAGTAACTCACTTTGCCAGTGCCAACGAACTGGCCTGTATTCAAGACATCAAGCAGCTGCTCAGCTACATCCCCCAAAACTGCGAAGACGAGCCATTCCGGCTGCCGTACGACACCACCCGCAATGAAAGCCGCCCGGCGCTAAACCAGATTATACCCGAGAACCCGAACCAGCCCTACGATATGCGCGAAGTCATTGACGAACTCGTTGATGAAGGCACGTTCTTCGAGGTGCATAAGAATTTTGCGGAGAACATTGTCGTTGGCTTTGCCCGGATTGGTGGGCGCAGTATCGGCGTTGTGGGGAACCAACCTGCGGTACTGGCCGGTGTGCTCGACATTAACGCCAGCGTGAAGGCGGCCCGGTTTGTTCGGTTCTGCGACTGTTTCAATGTGCCGCTGCTGGTGCTCGAAGACGTGCCCGGTTTCCTGCCCGGCACTGACCAGGAATGGAACGGGATTATTACCAACGGCGCCAAACTGCTGTTTGCTTTCTGCGAAGCCACCGTACCTCGCGTAACGGTAATTACTCGCAAAGCATACGGCGGGGCTTATGACGTAATGAACTCCAAGCATATAGGCGCTGACCTGAACTACGCCTGGCCTTCGGCCGAAATCGCGGTAATGGGCGCGAGCGGGGCTGCCGAAATTATTTTCAAGCGGGAGATTGCCGAAGCCGAGGACCCCCAAGCCAAGCTGCAGGAAAAAGTGCAGGAGTATACCGAGAAGTTTGCTAACCCGTACCGGGCCGCCAACCGGGGCTATATCGATGAGGTCATCATGCCTGACCAGACCCGGCATAAACTGATCCGGGCGTTTGGGATGCTGGAGAATAAAGTAGCCACCATGCCAAAGAAAAAACACGGAAATATTCCCCTGTAAAAACACGGAGCCGGGTTATGAAGCTGTTGCTCGTGACCCGGCTCCGTTACAAGCCAGTTTATAATGCCTACTCCAACGCCCAAAAAAAACGGTAGTCTGCTTCGAACGGTGCTGATCGGTTTGTTAATCATTTTCGGCCTGGCTCTGCTGGTCGGTACAGCTTCGGTGCTGTTTCCATAGGCGTGCCCGACCGGCTCCCGACTAGCCAATAGCTTTCAGAATAATGGCGCAGGCCTCCCGAATCTGCTCGTCGGTGATAATGAGCGGGGGGGCTATCCGCATGGAATTATTGCAGAACAAAAACCAGTCGGTGATGACGCCCGGGCCGTTTCCCGACGCTCCACCCGCGATAGCGCGGTCGATGATCGGTTTGAGCACATCGAACGAATCGAACTCAACGGCGAGTAACAGACCTTTTCCCCGAAAGTCACGAATGGCCGGGTGTCTCAGCAACTGACGGAACAGCTGACCCTTGGCTTCGGCCTGCTCGTACAGCTTTTCGTCCTGGATCACCTGTAACGTAGCCAGGGAAGCAGCGCACGAAACCGGATGACCGCCAAAGGTCGTAATGTGACCCAGCACCGGGTTATTCCTGAACACATGCATGATCTCGGCCGAGCTAATGAACGCTCCGATGGGCATACCTCCGCCCATTCCTTTGGCACATAGAACAATATCGGGTACAACGGCCCCCGTCGGTCCGGCACCTTCAAAGGCCCAGAACGTACCCGTACGACCAAACCCGGTTTGTATTTCGTCGAAGATCAGCAGGGCACCTACGTCGGTACAGCGCTGGCGAACGGCTTGCAGATACCCCGCGTCGGGTACCCTGACCCCCGCTTCTGCGCCTACGACCTCCATCACAACGGCTGCTGTTCGGGGACTAATCTGGTCGATATCGTCCCAGTTCGAGTAGCGGATGTGCCGCACGTCGGGTAATAAGGGCCGGTAATTTCGTTTGAAGTTCTCATCGCCTGATAAGGAGAGCGCTCCCTGCGTGGCGCCGTGATAGGCATTAATGCAGCTAATCACTTCGGTACGGCCGGTATATCGTTTGGCCAGCTTCATAGCGCCTTCAACCGCTTCGGTACCGGAGTTGGTGAAATAAACAGTATCGAGGCCGGGCGGCAGGGTACTGGCCAGGGCCTGAGCCAGCTGCGTCTGCGGGGTCTGCACGTACTCACCATAGACCATCAGATGCAGGTATTTATCCAGCTGGTGCTGAATAGCTTCGAGTACGCGCGGGTGCCGGTGTCCAACGTTGCTGACACCAATGCCGGAGATCAGATCCATGTACGGTGTCGACGTACCGTCTGCGGCTGCCGTCGAATAAATATATACGCCTTCGGCCCGGTCTATTTCCAACGCAAGGGGGAAGTCGGAGGTCTGAGCTACGTGCTGGAAAAATAACTGCCGGTGGGTTACCGAATACATGATGAATTTGTCAATATTGTCGATGCTATCCTAACACACCTAACCGTGGAAACAGTTCTGCTCATACAGCTCCCTGATCGCTGGCCCGCCCTGGCCCGGGTAACTATTCCTGTCAGTTCATTCCGTTTCTTCACCACCACACCCTCTTTTGCCAAAGTCAAGACCATGAACCAAATTTACCTGTTGCTGCTGTTGCTGCTGCCTGGCCTGGTAGCCGCGCAGCATGACTACTATCCACCCAAACAGGGGGCTGCCGCGGCCCCCCGCCAGTACAGCATCACGTTGAAGGACGGTACAGAGCTACGGGGCGAACTGCTGCGGCAGGACAGCACAGAAGCCCTCATCCGGACCAAAAACCTGGGTGAAATCCGCCTTCGGGCCGACCAGATCCTTCGAATCGAGCAGACCGACGTTCGGGGCGAAGGGGTATCTTATCCAAACCTGTTTCCGCAAACGATGCGTGTGGCGCCAACGGCGTTTTCGGCCGAGAAAGGGCGGCTTTATTACCGAAACTATTATCTCTACATCAGCCAGTTTGAATACGGTGTCAATGACAACTGGAGCGTGGGGGCCACCTTCTACACAATACTGCCTACCAACCTGTTCAGCCTGAACACGAAAGTGTCGGTGCCGGTCAGTAGCCGACTGCGGCTGGGGCTGAATGCGCAGTACGCGGCCGTCCGGTTCGATTCATTTCTGGAAGGCATCGGGTACATTCAGGGTATCGTCACCACTGGCGACCGACAGAACAACACCACCTATGGGCTAGGGTGGAGCCTGTCGAACGGGACGGTGTCACGTAATGTCGTGGCTACCTTCGGGCTGGTTCGGAAAGTAAGCCCCAAGCTGTCATTCGTCAGCGAAAACTTTGCCCTCTTCGGCAGTGGTATCAACCGAAGCCTCGATTTTGCCGGGGTGCTTTCGGCGGGTATCCGGTTCGACCGTCGGCGGCATGCTTTCGATCTGGCGGCTTACGTGCCCATCATTGTTGGTTCGACTGCCGGCAACCCAATTACGTTTCTGCCCTACGGCAGTTATCATCTGCGCATCGGGAAGTAGAAGACAGTCGGTACAATAATTGCGGAATGGTTGTCAGTACAAACCACTGCGTCTGTTGAACGGATCAGCAGACTGTTTAGTGGTCGATTATTTCCGCTAATTTCGCCGTTATAGTCAGACAACCCTGCCGTTTCATGTCCGAAGATCATATCGATTTACCTCCTTTCGCCCGGTCGTGGCCCCAACTGTATGCTATTGTCATCGGCAGCCTGCTGGTCGAAATTAGCCTGTTCTACGCCTTAATGCGCTGGTTGTCATGAGCGTAGTTGACTGGGGCGTGCTCATCGCTACGCTGGCAGGCATTATCGTTTATGGTATTGTCAAAAGCCGCGGGAGCCGCAGTATGGACGACTACCTGCTGGCTGGTCAGTCCCTGCCGTGGTACCACGTGGGGCTCTCGGTCATGGCGACGCAGGCCAGCGCCGTTACCTTCCTGTCTGCACCGGGACAGGGCTTCTCGGACGGGATGCGGTTTGTGCAGTTCTACTTTGGCCTGCCGCTGGCCATGGTGGTTCTGTCGGTAACGTTTGTCCCCATCTTTCATAAGCTGAAAGTCTTTACGGCCTATGAGTTCCTGGAGAAGCGGTTTGATACCCGTGTCCGTACACTGACGGCAGGCCTGTTTTTGCTCCAGCGCGGCCTGTCTACGGGTTTATCCATTTACGCGCCGGCCATCATCCTGTCTACTATACTGGGCTGGAATATCTACTGGACCAACCTCATTATGGGGGGCATTGTCCTGGTCTATACCGTAACGGGAGGAACCCGGGCTATTTCCCATACCCACCTGCAGCAGATGGCGGTTGTCACGTTTGCCATGGCGCTGGCCGGATTCCTGACGGTGCGGTTGTTACCCGACGATATTGGGTTCATCGATGCGCTGCAGGTAGCCGGGAAAGCGGGTCGGATGAACCTGATTGACCTGAAGTTCGATCCGGACAGCCGCTACAACCTCTGGTCAGGACTGATTGGGGGTTTCTTTCTCCAGCTTTCGTATTTCGGAACAGACCAATCGCAGGTAGGACGTTACCTGACGGGCGAATCGATCGGACAAAGCCGGTTGGGGCTGCTGATGAACGGCTTGCTGAAAGTGCCGATGCAGTTTCTGATTCTGCTGGTCGGGGTGCTGGTTTTCGTTTTTTATCAGTTTAATCCGGCACCCGTCTTTCACAACAAACAGGAAACAGACCGGCTCCGGAATAGCCCGTACGCCAATGACTATCAGCGGGCCGAGACCCGGCATCAGCAACTTACGGCCCAGCGGCAGCGGGCGGTGCTGAACATGCAGGCAGCGATCCGTACCGGCAATGAGCCGGCTGAAGCGGCTGCCGCTACCTTACTGAAAGAAACCGATGACGCACTCAAAACCGTAAAGGCAGACGTAACCGAACTGATTGAAAAGAACAACCCGGCGGCTGATACAAACGATGTGAATTACGTTTTTCTTCGGTTCGTACTCGATTACCTGCCCCACGGCCTGATTGGTCTCCTGATAGCGGTTATCTTCAGTGCGTCAATGGGATCGATAGCCGCGGCTTACAATTCGCTGGCGTCGACAACGGTTGTCGATGTGTACAAGCGACTCGTGAACGGTCGGGCCGACGATGCTCACTACCTGAATGCGTCGCGCTGGGCTACCATAGGCTGGGGTATCTTCTGCATCATCGTGGCTCAGTTTGCCAACCGACTGGGCAGTATGATTGAAGCCGTTAATATCCTGGGGTCATTATTTTACGGGGTTATTCTAGGGGTGTTTATTGTTGCCTTTTACGTTAAGTCAATTGGGGGGCGGGCTACGTTCTGGGCCGCGATCATCGGCGAGCTGTTCGTGGTGCTGAGCTGGTACTATGACCTCACCGCCTTTCTATGGCTTAACGCGATCGGTTGTCTGCTGGTCGTCGGAATCGCCTGGCTGATTCAGCAACTGATCGGATGGGAAACGTCGAACTCCTAACCCAAATCACCGAATAACAGAAAGGCCCCGAACTACGAATCCATAGCCCGGGGCCTTTCTGTTATTCGTACAATCAGGCTTTTTTCTTGCCTTTACCTTTCAAAGCAGGCATGGCCGGCAGTTTTGCGGTGTATTCGCTTACGCTTTTCTCGATCGCATCCTTAAAGAATGGAAAAGAAGGATCGTTGGACGATTGACCGAGGGACAACGCTTTTTGTGCCAGCGGGACGGCTTCGGCAAATTTCCCCATTTTTCCCAGTAGCTGCGATTTCACGTAGAGGTTGCGGAACGTTTCCTTGGCCGCAATCGATTTATCGATCCAGGTCATTGCCTGGTCCAGGTTGCGGCCTTTGCTCAGGTTGTAGTTGGCAGCAGCCTGAAGTACGGCCGCATCATCTGGTTTCTCCGCAACGGCTTTGTCAACGCTGGCCGCGGCATTGGCACTGGTGTTAACGGCCAGATCGGCCTTTGCCTTTCTGTTGGCCCACATGAAATTCATGGACGCCGTGCTGTCGGTCAGGTCGCTGAAATTAATTGTGAAGGTTTCGGTAGGCTCCGCAGTGGCTGATGACTTGATAGGTACACGCAATGCATCCTGCTCCTGCTTGTACGACTGCTCCGTGACGCTCAGGTCTTTGCTAAAAATCAGGGTCCAATCGTCAGAAGCCGGAATCGACAGGATGGCATAGGTACCGGCGGGCAACGTCTGGCCATTCACCATCAAGTCGGTCGAGGTCGTGAAGGCTGTTGCCTGGTTGGCACCCGTACGCCAAACCTTGCCGCTGGGCACGAATGCCTCCGTGAAGGGGGTACGTCCTTTCAGGCTGGGGCGGGAGTATTTAACGGTCAGGTCAGTAACGCCAATCGTTTGTATGACTGTAGCACCTGGGCTGGGGGAGGGAAGTTTAATCTGGGCAGTAGCCAGCTGAGCAGCCAGGCCCAGTGTGATGCCACTTAGTACGAGTTTACGCATGGTTATGTAGTATATTTTAGAAAACTAGGGGCGAAATTGCGGCTTTTTGGGCACAAAAGCCAATACCATCATGCACAGAGAGCCGCTCCTGAACCTGCTCCGGCAATACCGTCCGGCCGATCCGGAAGAGCAGGAAATGACCGCTAGAACAATCGATTTTGTAGAGAAGAGTCCGGCTTGTTTCGAGCGTTCACTGCCTGGTGGTCATATAACTGGCTCTGCCTGGGTGGTAGAACAAAAAGCACACCAGAGCCAGCCAGCCATTAGCCGCATCGTGTTGATTCACCACCGCAAACTCGACCGCTGGCTACAGCCGGGTGGACATGCCGATGGTGATCCGGATGTAGCCGCTGTAGCGCTGCGGGAAGCTCAGGAAGAAACGGGACTTAAAAACCTGAAACTGATTGGGCGCGCAGACGGATCACCGGCTATTTTCGACGTCGATATTCATACGATCCCGGCTCGGGGTGACGTTCCCGAACATCTTCATTATGACATTCGTTTTTTGGTTGAAGCAGACCCTGAAGAAGTATTCCGGGCAAATCACGAAACAAAGGATATTCAATGGTTTAGCTTAGAGAAAGCAGAATCATTGACTAAAGATGCCTCAATTTTCAGAATGATACGAAAAAATTGGGTTTAACGAAGAACATAGTTGGTGTTTTACTGGTTTTTTTGTTAGGTGTGTATTTATACATTTGCCTTACAACAAAACCACAGAACGTCAATGAAACTCTTACACATAGCCTTGGTTGGCGTAGCTTTACTGGCTACTGCTGTCCAATCGTCAGCGCAGGACGACCGCAAGCTGCGTAAAGATCCAACCTATTCGACCGGCAATTACAAGCATGCCAACAAAGCGGCTACGGCCCGGAGTTGGGAGAAAAATACAGGTGTGGCCGTTGAACAACCCGCACCAACCGATGCCAATCTGGCTAACTATAAGCGGCAGGTGCCTGCCCAGCAGCCGGTAGGTGGTGTGACGGTTGAACACACGCCCTCAACGGATGTGGCTGATCGGAATTATAAGATGCAGCGCCCCTCTACGGTGACCAACTCGTCGGGTACGGGCATTGCGCGCAAGTCGCGTAAAAACGCCGATACCACGAGCGCGTCGGGCACGGGTAACTAATACGCGTACGCTCTCAGACAGGCCAGTTCTATCGGGATTGGCCTTTTTTTTTGCCCAGTCTACTGCCAGATGTCTGCCTGGCCGATAGAAATTAATAAGTTTCGTTCCGGCTTAGATTGCTACAAAAAGATCGTGATTAGTGGGTAGGTGCCAGAGTCTCCAAAATAGGGGTTGGGTAGTGATAGTGAGCTGATTAAGCCCCATAACTGCTTCTGTCAACTTACTTTTAATGTATATTGAAAAATAGCGTAATATGTTGACCATTAGTCAGTTGGGCAGTTACGGGTAATCATATGTAAAACATTTTCGTAACGGGGCAACGTGTACGTTAGACTAAACCAGTACAAATGCGTAGTTTTCAGGTGATTTAACACCGTTAACTAACGACCTATAACTACCCATATGGAAACCATTGAGAGAAAGCCGCGCTCTCGGGAGCAAACGCGTTCGGGCATTATGGTAACGGCCAAAACCATTGCCCGCCGGGAGGGATGGCAGGCGGTTTCGATCCGAAAAATTGCCGATGCTATTGAATACAGCGCACCCATCGTTTACGAGTATTTCGACAGTAAAGACGTGCTGCTGAATGAAATTCGAAATGAAGGGTTCAGCTATCTCTACCAGGAGTACGACCGCATTCTGAAATTATACCGCGACCCCGAGAAACGCTTATACGAAATATCACTCATTCAGTGGGATTTTGCCCAGCAGCAACCTGAGATCTACCAGGTCATGTACAGCCTGGAGGGAGCCTATTGTTCAATGCCCGTTTACCAGTCCGATATCGTACAGGCTGTTTCGGACAAGGTGTCGGAAATTATCTGCTCTTTCATTCCCAAGTCCAAAGAAAGCATCCGTCGGCTTTTCTTCGAATGGTGGTCCATTTCGCACGGACTGATCTCGATGGCTATGATGCTAAAGGATGAACAGTCGATCGAAATGTCGGCGCAGGTGTACCGGGAAACGATGCGTCGGTTTGTTCGTGGGCTCAAGTAGTCATGCTGGCGATTATCGGTGCTACCGGCATGCTTGGCCAGCCCGTTGCGCATCAGCTGATCTGGGCCGGCAACGCGGTTCGTATCATTGCCCGCAATGTTGCTGAGGCCAAGAGCTTGTTTCCACATGTAGAGGTGGTGCCGGGCGATCTGCGCAATCCAGACAGTCTGGTGCAGGCTTTACAGGGGGTGGATACGGTTTACCTCAGTTTATCTGTCAGGCAAACCGAGAAACGAACCGACTTCCATACTGAGACCGATGGTCTGCGAAACCTGCTGACCGCGGCCACGCAGGCTGGGGTGACGCGTATTGCCTACCTGTCATCTCTGGTAATGCGCTACCAGGGCATGAACGGATTCCGCTGGTGGGTGTTCGAGGTAAAGCACGAAGCCGTTCAGCTCATCAAAGCCTCGGGGCTTCGGTACAGTATATTCTACCCATCCTGTTTTATGGAATCGATCAACACCGTTCAGCGTATGGGTCGATTTATTCTGGTGCTGGGCCGCTCGCCGGTTCGGCCGTGGTATATCGCTGCCCATGACTATGGCAAACAGGTAGCGCGGGCGTTGAAACAAGCGTCAGATAACCAGGAGTATGTTATCCAGGGACCCGAAGCTCTTACGCAGCATGAGGCCGCTGAACGGTTTGTACGGGCTTATTCAGGAAGCCCGGTAAAGGTACTGACGAGCCCGTTGTTTTTCCTGAAAATGGGAAGCGCTTTCTCGACCCAGGCCAACTACGGCTGGCATATCGGCAAAGCGCTGAATAGCTACCCCGAACAGTTCGAGGCAGAAAAAGCCTGGGCTGATTTGGGGAAGCCCCAAACGACCATCGACCAGTTTGCGGCCGACCAGTAAAACGAATCCAGCAGCTGGCCACTAGAAGAGCGGTTAAAACAGGCGTGGTAGCCGATTTTAACCGCTCCGTTTATTTTTACCAGATCAGTACAACCCTTCGATCGACAAATACCGTTCGCCGGTATCGTAGCAGAACGTGAGAATGCGGCTGCCAGCGGGTAGCTCGGGCAGTTTTTGGGAGATGGCCGCCAGCGAAGCGCCCGACGATATCCCAATGAAAATGCCTTCTTCGCGGGCGGCTCGCTGCGCCCAGGCAAAGGCGTCTTCTTTACTAACCGCAATGGACCCGTCGAGCAGGTTGGTGTGCAGATTCTGCGGTAGGAAGCCAGCACCAATACCCTGAATGGGATGCGGACCCGGCGCTCCTCCGCTGATTACCGGCGAGAGGGCGGGTTCGACCGCGAATACTTTCAGCGCGGGAAACGACTCTTTCAACACCTCGGCAACGCCGGTAATGTGTCCGCCCGTACCCACGCCCGTAATGAGAGCATCGAACCCTTCCGGAAAATCGGTCAGGATTTCCTGCGCCGTGGTTTGCCGATGTATCTCAATATTGGCCGAATTCTCGAATTGCTGCGGCATCCACGCGCCGGGGGTCTGGCTTACCAGCTCATGCGCCCGTTCAATGGCCCCTTTCATACCCTTCTCACGCGGAGTCAGATCAAAAGTGGCCCCGTAGGCTGCCATGATACGCCGACGCTCGATACTCATCGACTCAGGCATGACCAGGATCAGCCTGTATCCTTTTACCGCTGCCACCATGGCCAGCCCAATACCGGTATTGCCCGAGGTGGGTTCAATAATCGTACTGCTGGCGGTCAGAATGCCTTTAGACTCGGCATCTTCAATCATGGCCAGCGCAATGCGGTCCTTAATGCTGGCGCCGGGATTAGCCCGTTCCAGTTTCATCCAGACGTCGTAGCCCGGGTACAGCCGGTTCAGTCGTACATGGGGTGTATTGCCAATCGTGTCGAGAATGGAGGCAGCCTTCATATAACAAAGTTTATGGGTTCAGCCGATTCGAGCGACTTGAGTCGTACTTCGGTCTGGTGCTGATGGTAAACCAAAGAATGCGCTTCTACGCTGTCGGTCAGCCAGACGTTACCGCCAATGACCGAGTCGTGACCAACGACGGTATGACCACCCAGAATAGTAGCGTTGGCGTAGATGACCACGTTATTTTCGATAGTGGGGTGCCGCTTTTTCTGCGCCATCGATTTAGCAACGTGGGTGGCTCCGAGCGTGACGCCCTGGTAGATTTTCACGTTGTCGCCAATAATTGTTGTCTCGCCAATCACGACGCCTGTACCATGGTCGATAAAAAAGGCGCGGCCAATCTGAGCGCCGGGATGAATGTCGATACCGGTTTGCCCGTGGGCGTATTCGGTGAGCATACGGGGCAACAGCGGTACGTTGAGCCGAAGCAGTTCGTGCGCAATCCGGTAAACGGCAATGGCGTAGAAGCCCGGATACACCGCAATTACCTCTTCGAGTCCAATAGCGGCCGGATCGTTATCCGTAATGGCGTGGGCGTCGAGCAGCAGCCGGTCGTAAATAGCCGGTACCTGATCAAAGAATTTTTCGGCAATGATCTCAGCGCCTTCGGGCAGGGTATTCTGTAAAGGACTAAGTAGACAGACCAGCTGCTGGTTTAGTTTCTGATAGGTTTCCTCAACATGCTGCGACACGGACTGACAGTCCTGCGTAACAGGGAAAAGGAGTCGCATCAGCTGGTCGATAAAGCGGCCGGCATCGGGGCGGGAGGGAAGCTTGTACCGGTACTGCGCCCGCTGAACCAGCAGATGGTCGAGAAAGGCGTTTGTGGCAGTGGTCATAACAGAATAGTTAATGCGAATGTACGAGTAGAAAGAAGAGAATGCTTGATTGTCAGCGGGAATAGAGTGGTGATTTTGCCCCGTATTGTGGAGACACTACACAAGCTGTCGGTTCGTTTATGTGCATAAGAGGGCCTGCTTAACAGGGACATTCGTTGATTTTCAAACAAAATGCGGGCCGCAAAGTTCTGCCGCGGCTTCTGGAACCTGATTTGTACTAAAAACAACTGAACAGATGGAACAAATCGCCATGATAAGTAAAGCTATAACTACATTTCTTGTATCGCTGGTGGCTACGTCGGGGTTTTCCTGGCTGCTGTCAATGGCTTGCCAGCGTACGGGAGGAGCCGAAGCCATGAGTCCCGACTCAGCCGTTACGGCACCCGGCTCGTCTGAGCTGGCAGGACTGACGCTGGTCAACGCGTACCCGAAACTCAAATTCGAAGCGCCGGTCGAGTACACCTATGCCGATGACGGAACGAACCGGGTGTTTGTGGTCGAGCAGGCCGGGCAGATTCGGGTGTTCGACAACAACGCTGATGCATCGTCGGCTAGTACATACCTCGATATTCGGAACCGGGTTGCGTATGGCGGGGAAATGGGACTGCTGGGCCTGGCCTTCCATCCTAAATTCAAAGAGAACGGCTACTTCTACGTCAACTACACCAAAAACAACCCGCGCGAAACGGTTATCAGCCGGTTCAAAGCAGCTTCGGCAACCGCTTCAACCGCCGAACCGGGTTCGGAAGTAGTCCTGTTAAAATTTAGCCAGCCTTACTCAAATCACAACGGTGGTAAACTGGTGTTTGGCCCCAACGGGTACCTGTACATTTCTACGGGCGATGGCGGCAGCGGGGGCGACCCCCAGAACAACGGGCAGAGCCGCAGCACCCTGCTCGGTAAAATTCTGCGGATCGATGTGAACAGCACGGAGAAAGGCCCATACGGCATTCCGGCCGACAATCCGTACAAGGGAAACAGTAACAACTACCGGGAGGAAATCTTTGCCTACGGCCTGCGTAACCCCTGGCGGATTAGCTTTGACGAGAAGGGCCAACTGTGGGCCGGTGATGTCGGCCAAAACGCGATCGAAGAAATTGACATTGTAACCAAAGGGGGCAACTACGGCTGGCGCGTGAAAGAAGGAAACTCTGACTATAACGCCAGGGATAATCAGGCGGCTGACTTTGTTGGCCCTATCTGGCAGTACGACCATAAAAACGGCGACATTTCGGTGACGGGTGGTCTCGTTTATCGTGGCCAGGCTGCGCCGGCACTTCGTAACAAATATGTGTACGCCGACTACGCCAGCGGGCGGGTGTGGGCGCTGACGTCCAACGGAACAAAAGCCGTCAGCAATCAGGAGATTGTAGCACGGGCGGGGCTTATTTCGGCTTTTGGCGAAGATAAGAACAAGGAAATGTACCTCTGCGATTACGACGGGCGTATCCTGAAGTTATCGACTGGCAAATAAGCAACGGCCAGTAATCGAGTGGGTTCGGGTGTTATACTGGATCGTATAACACCCGAACCCGTTTTTATATGCGGGTCTGTCAGTCTAAAATCGTTATCTTGGGACTGTATACCCGGATATCGATGATGCGATTTTTCCTGCTTTTGCTGCTGGTTGGCGGCTCTATAATTGCCTGGGCTCAGCCAGCCACCCCCTATTCTATTGAACAGGTACTATCTGCTCCCTATTGCGCTAACCTGACAGCCGGCCGTGACCGGGTGGCCTGGATAGTCACGACCGAGGGTATACGGAATATCTGTGTTTATCAGTTTACGAAGGCATCTGGCAGTACTGAGCGTTCGCAGCTGAGCCAGCCTGGTAAAGTGATTCAGCTCACCCGCCAGACCATTGACAACGGTCAGGAGCTGGGCGAACTGCGCTTCTCGCCCGACGGCCGTTACCTGGCCTATGTACAAGGAGGAAGTAAAAACGCAAAGGGCGAGAACCCTAACCCCGTCAGTGATCCGGTCGGCGCCGAGCAGGCTGTCTACATCGTGCCGACCGACGGCAGCAGTACCGCCCGCAGAATTGGATTGGGTAACCATCCGTCGTTTTCGCCCGATGGCGGTCGGCTGTTGTTTAGTCAGGCAGGCCAGCCCGTGGTAGCTAGCGTAACCGACCAATCGACCGGCTGGTTTGCAACAGCGGCTCCGGCCGTCAGTAAACTATTTACGGCCCGTGGCAGCCTGGGGAGTTTCAGCTGGTCGCCCGACGGAATGCGGGTTTTGTTCGTGAGTGATCGTGGCTACCATTCGTTCATTGGTATATACGACCTTGCGCAGAAAACAATATCGTGGCTGGCGCCGGGCGTTGATCGGGATGTTGCACCCGTGTGGTCGCCCGACGGGAAACGGGTAGCATTTATTCGCGTGCCCGGGCTGCGTCATGGCGAGCTGGAAAACGTACAGGGTGGCAACCGCTTTGCGATCTGGACGGCCGATGCAAGAACCGGCGAAGGTCGTCAGCTCTGGCACTCCCCGGCCGACGATGGCGGGTTTGCGCAGTATTATCCCGCTGAACCGCTTCGTTGGACGGTGGCGAATCAACTGCTTTTTTTCTCTGAACACGAGGACTGGATGCACCTGTATTCGCTCTCACCGGAAGGGGGCGATAAGCCTATAGATCGCACCCCCGGACCTTACGAAGCCGAAGAAACGGTTGTTTCGACCGACGGTCAGACGATGTATTTCAGCAGCAACAACCCTGAGAACGATCCGCTTGACCGCGACCGGCGGCATATATGGCGGGTGTCTCTGGCTGAAAAGAATCCTAAGCCAGTGTCTGTTACGAAGGGAAAAGGCATCGAGACCGACCCGACGCTTGTTGGCAACTGGCTGGTCTACCGGTCGGCTGCTTATAACCGACCAACGGGCATCGAGATGCACAGCCTGAGCCAGTCGCTGGAGCCGATTCGCTATCCGAACTCATTACCTGCCCGTTTTCCGCAGGACGCCCTGGTTGAACCCCAACAGGTGGTGATGAAAGCGGCCGATGGGCTCGTTGTACATGGTCAGCTGTTCCTCCCGACCGGGGCCACGCCGACCGGAAGTCGTAAACCGGCGCTAATTTTCATGCATGGCGGACCGATGCGGCAAATGCTGCTCGGCTGGCATTACCGGGGCACCTACTACGCCAATGCCTACGCCATCAATCAGTATCTGGCCGCGCAGGGGTACGTGGTGCTGTCGGTAAACTATCGGGCGGGTATCGGGTACGGACGCGCGTTTCGCCGGGCCGAGCGACAGGGCCCCCGGGGAGCCTCCGAATACCAGGATGTGCTGGCCGCGGCCGACTACCTGAAGAGCCGGGCTGACGTCGATGCGACTCGCATCGGCTTGTGGGGCGGCTCCTACGGTGGTTATCTTACCGCACTCGGGCTAGCCCGTAACTCGGATCGGTTTGCAGCCGGTGTCGATCTGCACGGCGTTCATGACTGGTCATGGCGGGGAAACCACTTCACGCCCGGGGGCGAGTGGGGTATCGGGCCCGATCAGATGAAAGAAGCGCTGGCTTCGTCGCCCAACGCGGATTTGAGTCAGTGGCGATCGCCCTGCCTGTTCGTGCATGGCGATGATGACCGAAACGTGAGCTTCAATGAAACGGTTGATCTGGTGCAGAAACTACGGGAACGTCAGGTGCCAACGGAGGTACTCGTCTTCCCCGACGATGTTCATAGCTTACTCCTTCATAAAAACTGGCTTCGGACGTATAACGCGCTGGATGCTTTCTTCAATACATACCTGCTTCGTCAACCCGGCAAAGGTGTTTCTACGGAAAAATGATCTCTACGGTATTTGAATCGCCTATCGGATTGGTTCAGGTGACGGGTACGACCGAGGGAGTTTCGGTCATTACCTGTACCAATGTGTACCCTGGGCCAGGACTGACGCCCGATACCCCCGAACCGGTTCGGCAGGCGGTAGAGCAGTTGCAAGCCTATTTTGCGGGTAGTAGGCAGACGTTCAGTTTTCGGCTCAATCCGGAAGGAACCGCTTTTCAGCAAACCGTCTGGCGGGCGCTGCTCGACATCCCGTTTGGAACGACCTGTTCGTACCTGACCCTGACCCGACGAATCGGCGACGAAAAAGCCATTCGGGCGGTGGCGGCTGCCAACGGCCGAAATCCAATCGCTATCGTCATTCCCTGTCATCGGGTAATCGGCTCAAACGGGTCGCTAACCGGTTATGCGGGTGGGCTGTGGCGCAAACAGTGGCTCCTTGAACATGAAGGCACCTGGCCGGTTAAACCAACTAACCCACCTGGCCAGTTATCGCTATTCTGACTAAACTCATCATGACATTTACCCACCTGCCATTATGGCGTTTGCTGTTGATTATTGGTTGTCTGGCTACGGGCTCCTGTGCTCCGCGCTACCGGGGGCCGGTAACGGATCATTTTACCGGTAAGCGGTTCGTTAATTCCGATATGCCTGCCCGCGAGGGGGGTGGGGTATTGAAATGGCTGCTAAATCGCGACAAAGGACCATGGGCCGAACAGCCGAACGCTTACGTAGGGGCGCCACCGGCCCGGCGCATCGAGGGCGACAGCCTGGTGCTGACGTTCGTGAATCATTCTACTTTTTTGTTGCAAACGGGTGGACTAAACATCCTAACTGACCCGGTCTGGTCAGAACGCGTGGGCCCAACGAGCTGGCTGGGTGTTAAGCGCCGACGACCGCCGGGTATACGGTTTGAGGATTTGCCACCCATCGATGTGGTTTTGCTCAGCCATCTGCACTACGACCATCTCGATTTACCCACGCTGCGCCGACTGGTGCGGGCTCATAATCCGCTTTTCGTCGTGCCGCTGGGCGTCGGCTATCTGCCGCGCCGGGCCGGGGGGCGGGTAGCCCGAGAACTTGACTGGAACGACACCCTGCGAATCAGGCCCGGTCTTGAGTTGACCTGCACCCCCGCTCAGCACTTCAGCAACCGGGGTTTGGGTGACCGGGATCGCACCTTATGGGTCGGGTATCTGCTGCACACCAGCTTCGGCACCACCTACTTCTGTGGCGATAGTGGGTATGGCCCTCATTTTAAACGCATTGCCGAACAGGCCGCCCGCAGTCCAACCGGGCCTATCAGGCTGGCGCTGTTACCCATCGGCTCGTACCGGCCAGAGTGGTTCATGGCGCCTGTGCATGTGTCACCCGCCGGAGCCGTGCGCGCTTTCATGGATGTAAAGGCTCCGCAGGCAGTAGGCATTCATTTCGGAACCTTTCAACAGGGCGACGATGGCCTAACGGAGCCCGTCGAGGATCTGCGCAAGGCCCTCGCGGAACAGGGTATCGAGCAGGACCGATTCATAGCCCCGCAGGAAGGCCGCCCCATTACAATTAAAAAGTGAACGAGTTAGGTTCATAGAAGAGATCGCTAAGTACTTTACTGGGAGACGAATAGCAAAACGGCATTGATATTGTGTACTTTTGCCGCATGGAATCAGTGCAGATTGATAGGCCCACCACCGATGCTCCCGGCACGGAAAAAGCCAGTATGGATGTACCCGGTATGGATATACTGAAAAGCCAGCGTCTCGAACAACTCAAATACGACATCAGAGGGCCCGTGTACGAAAAGGCGCTTGAACTCGAAAGTCAGGGGTATAA
The DNA here is from genome assembly GCF_005870035.1 of Spirosoma lacussanchae. Taxonomy (GTDB): domain Bacteria; phylum Bacteroidota; class Bacteroidia; order Cytophagales; family Spirosomataceae; genus Spirosoma; species Spirosoma lacussanchae. The sequence goes on from NZ_SWJG01000001.1 coordinate 2,095,803, forward strand.
AATTATCAGCCTGAATATTGGCAATCCGGCCGTTTTTGGCTTCGACGCGCCCGATGAGATTGTTCACGATATCATCCTGAATATTCGGAACGCGCAGGGTTACGCCGACTCGCGGGGGTTATTCTCGGCCCGTAAAGCCGTCATGCACCATACGCAGAACATCGGCTTGCCCGGTATTACCATCAACGACATTTATATCGGGAATGGCGTCAGTGAGCTGATCATGCTGGCCATGCAGGCATTGCTCAACGAAGGGGATGAAGTCTTGATTCCATCGCCCGATTACCCCCTCTGGACTGCCTCGGTCGCGTTCTGCGGAGGAAAGCCGGTACATTATGTTTGCGACGAAGCGGTTGGCTGGAATCCGGATCTGGCCGATCTGGAGCAAAAGATAACCCCCCGCACCCGCGCGGTGGTTGTCATCAATCCCAACAATCCGACCGGCGCCGTATACGACCGGTCAGTGCTCGAAGGCATTGCCCGCATTGCCGAACGGCATAAACTCATCGTTTTTTCAGACGAGATTTATGACCGTATTCTGTACGATGGAGCTCAACATTTTCCCATTGCCAAAATGGTGCACGACACATTGTGTATCACCATGGGCGGCCTGTCAAAGAACTACCGGTCTGCGGGTTTTCGGGGTGGATGGCTGATCCTGAGCGGAGCGCGTCACCGGGCCAAGTCCTACATTGAAGGACTGACGCTGCTGGCCAGTATGCGGCTCTGCGCCAACGTACCAACCCAGTACGCCATTCAGACTGCGCTGGGTGGCTATCAGAGTATAAACGATCTGGTAGTACCGGCCGGGCGGCTACATAAGCAGATGATGCTGGCTTATGAACGGATGGTTGCCATTCCGGGGGTGTCGTGCGTGAAACCCAAAGGCGCGCTTTATATCTTCCCCAAACTCGATCTGAGCCAGTTCACCTTTGCCGACGATGATGACTTCGTGCTAAACCTGCTCATCGAACAAAAGGTACTGGTTGTGGCCGGCAGCGGCTTCAACTACACGACCAAAGACCACTTCCGCATCGTGTGTCTGCCAACGGTCGATGAACTCAACACCGCCCTCGATCGCATCGAAGCGTTCCTGGAAAGTCACCGGCGCTAACTCTCGCCAAAGGTTCACAAACGTTTTTCTTCATTTCAGCGTTATTGTATTCCGCCCCGCGAAAAAGTCGATTGGTATGGCTAACCGTGCCCGACTACACGCGGCCGGATGGATCGTTTACTGATCAGTGCGTACGCCCTTCGCGCCCACTGCCTTTTTTTAATGAATGAAATGGAAGCTACAAAAGAAAATGTACAACGCTCTGAAACGCAGAGCACCGAACGAATTGCCCAGGATTTACCCAAACGCGATGAGTTACTCTTAACCCCCGACGAACAGCGAATAAAAGAAGCATTTCAGGATCATAACTGGAACGAAATCAAGACCGCCGATTCGTGGGTGATATTTAAAGTGATGGCTGAGTTTGTCGAGGGCTTCGACAAGCTAGCAAAAATTGGCCCATGCGTGTCTATTTTCGGATCGGCCCGGACCCAGCCCGACAATCCTTATTACAAAATGACCGAGGAGATCGCGGCTAAGCTGGTTCGCCACGGGTATGGTGTGATTACGGGTGGCGGCCCCGGCATCATGGAAGCCGGTAATAAAGGCGCCTATGAGCAGGGTGGTAAGTCGGTAGGACTAAACATTAAGCTTCCCTTCGAGCAGCATAGCAACATATACATCGATCCCGACAAAAGCATCAATTTCGATTTCTTCTTTGTTCGGAAAGTGATGTTTGTCAAATACGCGCAGGGCTTCGTGGTCATGCCCGGCGGTATGGGTACGCTCGACGAACTGTTTGAAGCGCTGACGCTGATTCAGACCCGCAAAATTGCCCGGTTCCCCATTGTACTGGTTGGACGGGCCTACTGGCAGGGACTTATCGACTGGATTACCCAGGTGATGCTTGAACAGGAGCATAATATCAATCCGGAAGATATGAAGCTGATCAGCATTGTTGACACGCCAACCGACGCCGTTAGGGTTATTGACGAGTTCTACAGCAAATACCTGCTGAAGCCGAACTTCTAGGGAAGGTCGATGCGCTTGGGTCAGCCCAGGTGTCAAGTCTCCATAAGTTACAGTACAGAAACGCGATGCCAGTGCAGACTGGCATCGCGTTTCTGTTTTAGAATACCAACGTTGGCATGAACCCGTCTGGTAGCCACTGGCAATTTCGCTTGGTGGTCTGACTTGGCTGAGTTAAGTGATTATAGGTTTCCGGTCAGGTACTGAGCAGTTTGGGCTTGGGCGATTTTCCGGATGGCTCGATGAAACACCCGCAGAACGCGAGCACAGCGTCCTATTGTTCTGAAGCGCTTTTGTCGATCAGTTGAACGACGCCCTGAATGACAGTGGGCTCTGATTTGTCTTGGCTTTGAACAGCTTACTAAACGATTGAGAATGCTCAAACCCTAATTCATACGCAATTTCACTTACCGACAACTCCGTTGTTGAGAGCCGTTCTTTTGCTCTTTCGATGAGCTTTTCATGGATGAGTTGCTGCGTAGTTTGCCCGGTCAGTTGCTTCAGCAGACTGCTCAGGTATTTGGTCGATACATGCAGCGTTTCAGCGATCTGTTGGACCGTAGGCAGGCCTTTTTCCAGCAAGTCGTCACCTCTGAAGTAATTCGTTAGCATATCGTCTACCCGTTCCAACAGCTTGCTGTTAGTAATTTTTCGGGTGATAAACTGGCGTTCGTAAAACCGTTGGGCGTAGGTGAACAGCACATCCAGGTGGGCAATCATGACGTCCTGACTAAACTTGTCCATATTGGCCTGGTACTCCTGTCTGATGGTGTCGATGATGCCGTTGATAATCGTTTCTTCTTTGTCCGACAGAAACAGCGCTTCGTGGGTAGAGTAGCCAAAAAAGTCGTACTGCTTCATTTTTCTGGACAGGGCAGTATTCCACAAAAAGTCGGGGTGAATGAACAGCATCCAGCCTTCGAGCTGATGGGGTACCCCGTTCTCTTCACCCCGAAGAATCTGGCCGGGTGCCAGAAAAGCCATCAATCCTTCATCAAAATCATATTTCTGCTGCCCATACATAAGTTTGTCACAACCGCGTTTCAGCGAGACCACATACAGGTCGAAAAGTACGGCATGGATGCCCGGGTCTGTGTCCAGATCTCTGAGGTCTTTCAGATCGATGATGCCGATAAGAGGATGATGGGGGTTGGGGAGTCCCATCATGCGATGTATTTGTGAGATGGATTCGATCCGGTAGGGTTTCGGCGTTGCCATACGATAAAAGCGGGTTTAAAACTTGAACGGATACTTTAACCAGATCAGAACCAGCGGCATGGCCAGAAACGGAATTTCAAGTAGCGCCATGCTACTGTTGCCAGCTCGTAGCGATAAAGCCATGATCAGGACGATGGTTACCGCGTTCAGCACATTACTGATGAAAAAGGTTGGCGGAAAGAGCAGCATCAGCCCAATAGCAATGGAAAATACGCCAAAAAATGGCATGGTGGCTTTACTGATGCCCAAGTCTGCCATCATTCTTGCCTGGTCGGCATTGGCCGGCTGGAAGGCATCCCAACCGTGCTTGAGACTCAGAAACGCTGACACCAGGAGTAAAATAATGCTTATAATCTTCATGACTATTTGCTGATTTGGAGTTTTTTAATCGCTTTAAATTCTCCATGTCCAAAATTCAGTAAGACATTGGGCATTAGTCTGCTTGCCGTTTGTATAACTCCTATTACGAATGGTTTAAGTTCTTTCTTGTCTTTCAAAAGGCCATCTACGGCTACTTTCACCATTTTGTCAACGTCCATCATCATGTTGTCGCTTGGCTTTTTCACCCAACCATTTTGCAAATTGGTCTTCACTCCCGGCGGAATCATTTCAAAGACTTTTACCCGGGTGTTTTCTAATTGCAATCGCAGTGCCTGCGTGTAGGCACGCACCCCCGCTTTAGTTGCACTATAAATAGGCGCAACTGAATAAGGCATAAAGGCTATGCCTGAGGAGACATTAATGATCGCTGCTGATTGTTGTTTTAGCAGATGTGGCAGGAATTGATGCACCATCTGGACAGTTCCAGATAAATTAGTCGCAATTTCGCGGTTGATGTTATCCAGATCCAGCGAGTCATCCTGTAAATCGATCAAGCGCATTAACCCTGCATTGTTGATAAGGATGTTGAGACCTGGAAACTGCTGAGTAACCTCTTTATATAACTGCTCGATGTCTTTCGGCCTGCTTACATCGCTTTGAAAGGTGTGAACGTTCGGGAATTTCCGTTTTGTTTCGTTCAATGACTCCCGGTTACGTCCCGTAATGAGGAGGGTTGCTCCCTGCTGAGAAAGTTGTTTGACAAGCTCTAAACCAATACCGCTGGTTCCGCCTGTAATCAGGATGGTGCTGTTTGCTAAGTCCATTGTTTCCGTTTTTTGTTGTTGCAAAGGTCTGCAGCGGTCAAAAAACGGATGTAGCCAAAAGTCGCGACGTTGTAGTAGAAAGGGAATATGGCTATCCTTCAATTCAGGTTAGACCTCGATTGGCGGAGGAATGCGTAAGCGATTCGATCAACGCTGGTCTTTTTATCAAAAGAAGAGCAACGTACCGGAGCTGGGCTGATAACAGCCAGCTCCGTCAAACTGCGGAATGATGTAGGGATGGGAGCGGTACCCGTCTTAGAAGGGTGTCTCCTGGCTGGGGTCAGCGTTGCCGAAGTTGGAGAGATTGTTTGCCTTGCTCTTGAAAACGCTGCCGCCGGCGGGAGGCATTCCGGGTGCGTCGAAACTGCTCAGTCCGTTTACCTCAGGAGCAAAGCCCTGTGCCTGAACGGGCTCGAAATACGTGTCGAGATCGCAGAATTTGGTGTATTTATTGATGAACCGAAGCTGAATCGTATCGAGCGAACCGCTTCGGTTTTTGGCAATGATAACTTCGCCAATACCTTGTGTCGAGTTTCCGTTTTCGTCGGCCGTGATGTTGTAGTACTCGGGCCGGTAAAGGAAGCATACCATGTCGGCATCCTGCTCAATAGATCCCGATTCACGAAGATCTGACAGCTGTGGTTTTTTATCGCCACCGCGGGTTTCAACGGCCCGGCTCAGCTGCGAAAGCGCGATAACTGGAACGTTGAGTTCCTTGGCCAAATTCTTCAGCGCCCGCGAAATCGACGCAATCTCCTGTTCACGGTTACCACCCCCGCGGCCGCTCGTATCGCCCGACATCAGCTGGAGGTAGTCAATAACGACCATCTGAATGTCGTGCTGGGCTTTCAGACGCCGACATTTGGCCCGTAGTTCCAGGATTGACAAAGCCGGTGTGTCATCGATGAAGATAGGAGCCTCGGTCAGCCGCTGAATCTTGTGGTGTAGCTGGGTCCATTCGTGGGGAGCGAGCGTCCCTTTCCGGATTTTCTCGGAATCGATCTCGGCTTCGGCCGAAATAAGCCGGTTGACCAGCTGTACCGACGACATCTCCAGCGAGAAGATTGCTACTGGTTTGCCGTGGTCGACGGCGGCATTGCGCAGAGCACTAACCACGAAAGCGGTTTTACCCATAGCCGGTCTAGCAGCTAGGATAATCAATTCGGTGGGTTGCCAACCCGACGTAACGCGGTCGAGGTTGGTAAAGCCGGATGGCACGCCAGTCAGCCCTTCCTGGTTTTTCTTGGTTTCCAGTTCGTTCAGGGCCATCCGAACGATGGTACTCATGTCGGCGTAGTTCTTCTTGATGTTCGATTCCGAAATCTTGAAGAGCGACTGTTCCGTACGGTCGAGGAGTTCGAACACGTCGGTCGTGTCTTCGTACGCGTCGCGCAGAATCGTCGACGACATGGCAATCAGCGCCCGTTTCAGGGCCTGCTCCGAAATGATCCGGGCGTGGTATTCGATATTGGCGGCCGAGTTAACCCGGAACGTCAGCTCCGATACGAAGCCGCCCCCGCCTACCAGTTCAATCTCACCGGTCTTCCGCAGCTGCTGCGTAACCGTTAGTAGATCGATCGGGTCGGAGTTGCCAAACAACGTCAGTATGGCATTGTATATACGCTGGTGAGCTTCTTTGTAAAACGTCTCGGGCTTCAGGATGTCAACAACGGAGGAGAGCGCGTCTTTCTCGATCATGAGCGCCCCAAGTACGGCCTCTTCCAGATCGAGCGCCTGGGGGGGGAGTTTGCCGAGACCTGTATCGAGCCAGGCGTTTCCGGCCTGCTGACGGCCACCGGCAAAGGCTGACGGCTTTCTGAGATGTTGGTTTGGGCGTGCGTTATTCTCCATGACGTACTGCAAGTTTACGCAAACATGTACCCACAAGGCAAATCCAATCGTATACGCGTATAGGCCTGTCAGCTAAAAAACAACGCGTAACATTCTGGTAATGTTGACGCTACTGTATGAAAAAAAAGTTGATGTTTTTATGCAACGCTGGCAGCGGCTTTGGGCGTATAGGATCATTGACAGGGAAAGGTCGTTGATGATCAGGTAAATAGCAAATTATTTCAACAAAAAGGCTTTTTTGTTCAAAAAACACAGAGCTGATAAGATTGCCGGGCAAGCGAATAATTTTTTGCAAAAAGTTGTTGTATAGGGCAAGAAATCGCTTACTTTTCGGAATCACACGCTAATCCTATTCATCGTTTGGTCGAAAAAGTTATCACCCTCGACAACATCTCGCTCATCGACTTTCTGGGCGTAGAGAACCACAACATCCGGGAAGTGGCTGCGGCCTTCCCGATGAGCAAAATCATTTCGCGCGGAAACGAAATTCGCATAAAAGGTACAACGCCCGAAATCAGCCGTATCAGTACTATTCTGGATTCTCTCATGGAACATTACCAGAAATACGGCAAAATCACCCACGAGAACGTTCAGAATTACATCAGCCATAGCGGGCAGCCCGCCAGTGGAGCCAGTGCGCCGGTTGTACCCGACGATGATGAAGTCATCGTATACGGGAACAAAGGCGTGGTGGTTCGGGCGCGCACCGACAACCAGAAACGACTGGTAGAGGCCGCCGAGAAACACGATCTGGTGTTTGCCATTGGGCCAGCCGGTACGGGTAAGACCTATACGGCGGTGGCTATTGCGGTACGGGCGCTCAAGAACAAGGAGGTTAAGAAAATCATCATCACCAGGCCGGCCGTAGAAGCCGGTGAGAACCTGGGCTTTCTGCCGGGCGACCTGAAGGAGAAAATCGATCCCTACCTGCGGCCGATCTATGATGCGCTCGACGATATGATTCCGGCCGAAAAGCTGAAATTTTACGAAGAAAACCGGATCATCGAAATTGCTCCACTGGCCTACATGCGGGGGCGAACGCTGAACAACGCCTTTATTCTGCTTGACGAAGCACAAAACACGACGTCGATGCAGATGAAGATGTTTCTGACCCGGATGGGGCCAACGTCGAAAGCCATCATCACCGGCGACCGGTCGCAGATCGACTTGCCCAATAAGCAGAAGTCAGGACTAATCGAGTCGGTCGATATCTTAAAAAACATCAAGGGTATCGCCTTCGTTGAACTGGATGGCCGCGACGTGGTACGGCACCGGCTCGTTCGGGAAATTATTACAGCATATGATAAAGCTGGGCAATAACTGCCAATCAGGAATGTGGAGAACCGGGCGGCTTTGGCTGACCGGTTCTTTTGTGTGTTTACTGACTGTATCCGGGCAGGCTCAGGCACCGGTCACAAACCTGTCCGAAGAGCCGGCGCCTGATCGCTGCGGGGTGGTTGAACATGAACGAATACTACAGCAGCGACACCCCGGCCGGCTCCGGCAACTCAACGAACTGAACCGTCAGCTCGAGCAGGCGGCTGCAAACGGACGAATGCTTCGGGCTGCGGCCGATGATCAGGTACTTCGGATTCCGGTCGTGGTACACGTTGTTCACAGCACCGCTTCGAACGAGATTGGCGGACCAACGAATGTCAATATTTCTGACGAACAAATCGTCTCACAGATACAGGTACTGAACGAAGATTATCGGCGCAAATCGGGCACCAACGGCTTCAATACCAACCCAATAGGCGCCGATGCGAAGATCGAGTTTTTCCTGGCTACGACCGACCCCAGCGGCAATTCGACAAATGGCATAACGCGACATTACTACCCGCAAAAGACCTCGTTCAGCGTTGCCGACGGGTCGGGTGATGATATTCTGCTCTCGCAGATTGCTTACTGGCCCAGCGATCGGTACCTGAATATCTGGGTTACCCGTGTAAACTCATACCTGGGCTACACGCAGTTTCCAACCTCGGCGGATACGCTCAGCGGGTTGCCCTTCGATGCGAGCGAGTTTACTGACGGGTCGATTATCGACTACCGCTACTTTGGTCGCCAGCTCGGTTCGGTTCGGGACCCTACTTACTCGCTCGGTCGGACTGCTACGCATGAAATAGGGCACTGGCTGGGGTTGATTCATACCTGGGGCGATGGGAACGGATGCGCCGAAGATTACGTAGGCGATACGCCCCCCACGCTGGCCCCTAACCAGACCCGGCAATGTCGCGAAACGTTTTCGAACTGCTCGGGCCGGGGACCCACCCGCGACCAGACCGAGAACTACCTGGATTACTCGCCCGATGCCTGTATGAACCTGTTTACGGTTGGTCAGGTAGCCCGAATGCGTACCGTATTGGCCCTTAGTCCCCGGCGGGCCCGCCTGATCCGGGCGGCTAACTCACCCATTACCGAATCCGAATCACTGGCCGTCACCGTGTATCCGAATCCAACCCAGAGCGACCCGGCCGTTGAAGTACGGCTGAAGGGGGTACAGTCTTTTTCGATCGATCTGTTCGACGCCACTGGCAAGCACGTCCGTAACGTCAATTACACCGACTCACCCAGTACGCTGGTATCGCTGCCGGTGAGTGGCCTGAAGTCCGGCATGTACATTGTGCGCGTTAAAACCGCCGATGAAATAGTGAGCAAACGCCTGCTGTTACAATAAAAAAGGTCTGGCCCATCGGCCCGCGACCCATATATTGCTGCTATGATACAAGTTCTGCCTATTGCCAGCCCGGCTGATCTCGATACTGCCTTTGCCATTCGACGAACGGTTTTCGTTGATGAGCAGCGCGTTTCGGCCCGGGAAGAGTACGATGAATATGAAGAGTCCAGTCGCCATTTTCTAGCCCGAATCGATGGGGTGCCGGGCGGCACTGCCCGCTGGCGTCGCACCTCGTATGGCGTTAAGATGGAGCGGTTTGCCGTGCTGAAGGAGTTTCGGCAACAGGGTGTAGGGAAAGCGCTCGTACAGGCCGTTCTGGACGATGTCTTCAGCCAGCAGCCTGAACCTATTGAAAGTATCTATCTGCACGCTCAGGTGTCGGCTATGCCGCTCTACGCGGGTTTCGGCTTCGTTCCGGTAGGCCCCATGTTTGAGGAAGCCGGCATTCAGCATTATAAGATGGTACTGCCGGGATCTGCTTATTCGAAGCAATGAAAGGGTACCCGTTCGTTCGGTATGCGGCCGCGCTGGCAGCTGGTATCGTGTTGTACGGACAATGGCCCGACCTGATCTGGATACCTGTAGGCGCTGCAATACTCGGCCTGGGCTTATTCATTGGCCATTTCATTAGGTACAGAAACCAGGTAGTCAAACCCATTGCGGCCGTGCAGGGGCTGGGCGGACTGCTTCTGCTGTTGGCGGCTGGCTGGTGCCTGACCTACGAGCGTACAGCCAGCAACCGGCCCGACAACCTGCTTCACCTGACAGACACCCTACAGGCCTACACGGGGGTGGTAACGACCCAGCCCGAAGAACGGGCGAAAACCTACCGGGTTGAACTGGCGATTCGACAGGGCCGCTGGCAAACCGGCTCCAACACGGGTCATGCGGCTACTGCCTGGCATCCGCTTACCGGCCGGGTCATCGTGTACATCGATAAAGCCATTGGTCAGCTTCCCCGCTATGGGGAGTTATGGCTGGTTAGTGGCTCGCCCCGCTCCATCGACCCGCCACTGAATCCGGGCGAGTTCGATTACAAACGGTATCTGCGCTATCGAAATATCTACCATCAGCAGTATCTGCGACCGTTCCAGCGGCAGTTGATCGGGTACGATCCACCGTCCCGCATCACAACCTGGGCCACGGCGATAAATCGGCTGGCCGACGCGATCATTACCCGGCAGGTCGGGAACCGGGCTGAGTACAGCATCATAAATGCCATGATTCTGGGGGTGCGTGACGATCTGGACCCGGCGCTTTACCGAGCTTATTCGGCCGCCGGGGCGGTGCATATTCTGTCGGTATCGGGTCTGCATGTCGGAATCCTATTTTCAGTGCTGACGTTTCTGCTCAGCTTTCTCATCAGGCGCCCCCGCGGTAAACTCATTATGGCGGTTGTGCAACTACTTATCCTGTGGTTCTACGCCCTCGTAACCGGCCTGTCGCCCCCAGTTCTGCGCTCGGCCGGTATGTTTTCAATGTTGATCGTGGCCAATGCCCTCGGCCGTCAGCAGCAGTTGTTGAACACCATGGGGGCATCGGCGTTTTTCATTCTTTGTTTTGACCCATACGCCTTGTTTTCGGCGGGCTTTCAGCTGTCTAATCTGGCCGTAGCGGGTATCGGTTCCTGGCAGTCTACGCTGTCGCAGGCGCTTACGTTTCGGTATCGGTTCGTCAATAAACTGTGGGAGCTGACGGCGGTAGCGCTGGTAGCCCAGCTGATTACCTTTCCGCTGGGGGTATTCTATTTTCATCAGTTTCCGACCTACTTTCTGCTGGCTAACCCGGCCGTAATGGGCTTGTCGTTTTTACTACTGCCCCTGGCCATGGCCACACTGGCGTTGAGCTGGGTGCCGTATCTGAACGATATACTTGGCTGGCTGCTCCAGAAAACGGCCTGGCTACTCAACTGGGTGGTGGTGCAGACCGGTACATTGCCAGGCGCTGTTTGGGATGGGCTGTGGCTGTCAGCAGGCGGGATGTTGCTCACTTATGCAGTCATACTCGGGGCGGTGGCCCTGGTGTTGACCCGGCAGCGTGGGTATGCCTGGGCCACCTGCCTGGCTGCTTTCCTGCTGGGCGTCCTGGTCGTCAGGGATGAGTATGAACAACGGTATCAGCAAAAGCTGGCTGTTCATTTTCTGCCGCACCGTACGGCCGTGAGCCTGACTGCTGGCCATAAAAGCCTGCTCCTGACCGATCTGGACACTTCGGACACCCGGTCGTATGACTTTTACCTGAAAAATACTTTTGGACAGTGGGGCATCGGTCAGCTCAGCCTGCTCGACCTGCGCCAGTCCGGTGATTCCGCGCTGGCTACCATGCCCAGTCGGGCCTGCTACCGCCACCGCGACTATGTGCTGTATGTCTGGCAGGGAAAAACCATTATGCTGATCAACAAACTCAATGGGTATGCGCGCTGGCGGTTACCAGCCGTTGTCGACTATTGTATTATCCGCCGGAATGCGCTGCAGCACTGGGATGATCTGAGAGGTAGGCTAGTAGCCCGGCATATCATTTTCGATGACTCAAACAAAACCCCGCTGACCGATCGGCTGCTGGCCGAAGCGAATCAACGGGGGCTTGTCTGTTACTCGGTCCGGCAAATGGGTGCCTATGTGACCGAGTTAAAGTAGGCTTACTGCCTGGGCGAACCGATAGAGTCGGGCCGGGCGGCTGTGCCTTTAGGGGCCGGTGGCCGGAAACCGCCCACCTCTTTCTGCATCGATTCTTTTTTAGCCTGATAGGTTGTCCACTGTTCGGGCGTCAGTAAGCCTTTGAGCTTATCTTCCTTCTCCTCGTTCAGCATCAGCATCATGTCCTGAATCTGCTTCCGGGTGTCTGCGGTCGGCTGAGTACCCGTGCCAACAATATCCTTGATGGCGTCCTGCTGAATATCGGCGTATTCATTGTTGAGCTTCTTGACGGCCTTGGCCTGTTCTTTGTCGAGTCCCAGATTCTCTTTCAGCCACTTGGTCTCCTTATTGGCTATATCGCCCGCAATATTCGGAATCTGGGGGCGCGAGGGGCCACTGGCCTGGGGTGTCATCCCCCGTCCCATACCACCCCGTCCCATGCCATAACCACCACCAGGATAATACTGACCATAGCTGGCACTAATGAAGAGGCAGTTCAGGGCTATCAGGCCGATAAAAAAACGTGCCTTTAGGTTCATAGATCGATTGCAGTTTAGTTCTTACCGAAATGAGAGTGCGAAGTACGGTAAAAATTAGGCTGAACGCATCAGAAACGGACTAAAGATGAGTTAAAATACGGCCCCGTTATCGTAAAACTTTTCAGTCGTACAGACCGTTAGCCAAGTATATGGAAACGCTAGAAAAAATCCGTAAGGCGTACACCGAGTACGTTCTTGAAAACGGAAAACAACCCACCTCCGTCTTCCAGTTTGCTAAAAAACTGAAACTGGCCGAAGCCGATTTTTACAACTTTTACGCATCGTTCGACGCCATTGAAGCCGACGTTTGGCTGGCGTTTTTTCAGGATGCAAAGGCTACTGTTGAGGCTGATGACACCTATCAGGGCTACTCGGTTCGGGAAAAACTGCTGGCCTTTTACTACACCTGGATCGAGCTGCTGAAAGCACAGCGTAGTTTTGTCACCTACAGCTATACCCGGTTGCGGGAAGAAGGCGCGGCCGCATCGCCGATTGCCAAAGCCCGCATGCGTACCGGCCAGCTAAAGACCAGCAGCCGTGTACTGCAGCCGTTTCGCGAAGCCTTCTTTGACTACGCCCGTGACCTGCTGGCCGAGGGGCGTGAAAGCAAGGAAGTGGAGCCTCGTCCGTTTGTGACGGATCGGTACCCCAACGCGCTCTGGTCACAGACGCTCTTTCTACTCGACTTTTGGGTCCGCGACGTAAGCCGGAATTTCGAAAAAACCGATACCGCCATTGAGAAAGCCGTTAACACCGCTTTCGACCTGATTGGCCGCTCTCCACTGGATACCCTATTCGATTTTGCTAAGTTTATCTATCAAAATAAATGAGTGAAGGGGTGGGCGAGGTGAAGAGGGCCTGTTTGGCAGGACTCTTTTGCTTGTTCATGTTTTCGCTCTTTGAGCGCATGAAAACTCAGAACTCCGTTCCCACGACCAAAGTTGCCCGCGCTAGTCAGTTTGTAAAAGCAGGCGTGAAGGTCGGTGGCAATTACATTAAGCATTACAGCAAAAAACTACTCGATCCGGAGCTGTCGAAAGAGGAGCTGCACAAGGATAATGCGGCCGACATCTATGACGCGCTCAGTGAACTGAAAGGATCGGCCCTAAAAATGGCGCAGATGCTGAGTATGGACCGGGGCCTGCTGCCGGTGGCTTATTCTGATAAGTTCACCATGGCCCAGTACTCGGCTCCCCCTTTATCGGGCCCACTGGTGGTGAAGACCTTCCGGACCTATTTTGGCAAATCGCCCAATGAATTATTCGACAAGTTCGATATCAACTCGGTCAATGCCGCCAGTATTGGTCAGGTCCACCAGGCCTGGAAAGAGGGCAGAAAACTGGCCGTAAAGGTTCAGTATCCGGGTGTGGCCGATTCGGTCAGCTCCGATCTCAAAATTGCCAAACCGCTGGCCGTTCGGCTGCTCAACCTTGATGAGCGACAGATTGACCGGTACATGGGCGAGGTCGAGAGCAAACTCCTCGAAGAAACGGACTATGACCTGGAGCTGCGACGGAGCATCGAAATTTCAGAAGCCTGCGCGCACATCGATGGACTGGTATTTCCGACCTATTACCCCGAGTTATCGAGCAAGCGGATTTTGACCATGGACTGGCTCGACGGGCAACATCTTAAAGAGTTTTTAGCAACAAACCCATCGCAGGAAGTCAGAGATCGTATTGGCCAGCTGCTGTGGGATTTTTACGATCACCAGATTCATACCCTTCGGCAGGTGCATGCCGATCCACATCCCGGCAATTTCCTGATGCGGGCCGATGGCACTCTGGGAGTGATCGACTTTGGCTGCGTAAAGGTTATCCCGGATTATTACTACGATAACTATTTCCGGCTGATCAACCCCGATACCATCAAGGATCAGGCGCTGACCGAGCAGATCTTTACCAATCTGGAGTTTCTCGTGGCACAGGATTCACCCAAAGACCGCCGGTTTTTCTCAGATCTGTTTGTGCAGATGATCGAGATGCTGGGCGCGCCTTTCGCCGTCGACGAGTTCGATTTTGGTGATGATGCGTACTTCAACAAAGTATATGCCTTTGCCGACGAACTATCGAAACTTGAAGAGCTTCGTTCGTCAAAAGTGGTCCGTGGCTCGCAGGACGGTCTGTATGTGAACCGGACCTACTATGGCCTGTACGCCATGCTGAACGAGTTGAGAGCTCGCGTCCGGACTACAAAACCGGAATGGCTGCGGTCGCAGCAGGTCGCATCGGTATAAAGCTGACGGCTCCGGGAAAAGGTCGCTGACTGTTCGTTGGCGACTTTGTTGTTATGGGCGATGCTTAATAACGAAAAGAGGTTATCCAGATAAGTTTATTCTTACAGATGGGTCTTGCTAATATCGTCAGTAGACGAAAGAACTACCGGAGCAGCAAGCAAAGCCTGGTTGTCCCCGAGGTTTAGGCAGGGTCTATTAACTTCCAGAGGGCAGGTCACACGATAGGTACAAAAAGCTAGCGTTTTTCAAGGCGCTGGCTTTTGGAATGACAGGTATTTTTGCCGGTCGACTCAAAATAAATTCGGGTAATCCGTAATGATGCCATCCACGCCTAAGCCCGTCAGCGCGTCGATTTCAGCCTTGGTGTTTACTGTCCAGGGAATTATCTTCAGGCCCTGCTCGTGGCAGGCTTTCACTACCTCGGCGGTAACGGTTTTGTAGTAGGGGCTGTAGATAGCCGGTTTGAAACCCAGCGTTTGCAGGTTCTCAGCCAGCGTTTTGGGGTTAGCCGTCAGGTAGGCTAGTACCACATTGGGGTGTTGCTCATGCAGCAGCTGCAGCGGCCGCACATCGAACGACTGAATATTGAATCGGTTACTCAGCTTCCGGCTGTTAATCACGTCCATCGCCAGCTTCACAAACTCGGCCGGGGCCGGGTGATAGATGCCGTCGGTTTGTGGATTGCATTTGATTTCGATGTTGTAGCGCGGCTGCGGCATCCCCTTCGCCCGGGCATACACCTCCACCGAATCAATCAACTCACCAAGCAGCGGTTTGTAGGCGGCCTGTTTCTTCTGTTGCGGAAAGAGCGGGTGCGGCTTGCGACCCACGTCGTAGCGTTTAATCTCATCGTAGGTCATCTGGTACAGGTTCAGCGACTTTTCTTCGGCCTTTGTTACAGGCGAACCGTCGGGTTTGGTAGCAATGTCAGACACCATGTAGGTATCATGCGAAACGACCACCTGCTTGTCCTTCGAGATGACGATGTCGAGTTCGAGTGTGGTTACGCCGAGGTCGAGGGCCTTTTTCATGGCCGCAACCGTGTTTTCAGGCATAAGACCCCGGCACCCCCGGTGACCTTGGCGGTCGAGCCTGGGCTGGGCGAACGTAAGAATTGGGGAAAGGAGAAAAATGAAGAATTTTATCATCAGTTATTTGGGCTTGGCCGTCATTGGTGATGGGCCCTTCGCGCATCATTGGACATTGTTCATTTTCAAGTTACTATACCTGCCGGTAATTAATGACTAGAGAAGTTTAAACAGCCAATGACTAATGACGCGCGAAGGGCTACCCACTAAAAATTATATCGCGCACCCACCTGTACCTGGAAAGGATCGTTGGTAGGGTTGGGAATGCCGGTTGCGTTGACGCGGTAGTTGTAGCGCGCGTTGGCTACGTCGAAATTTGGTACGGCTGGCGAGGTAGCTGTGGCCGCTCGGCCATTGGGTGCGTAGAGAGCCTGCGAACCCAGTGACTTGTTTACACCCCAGTCGCGTTTGAGCATGTTGGCAAAGTTGAAAATATCGGCCGAAAACTCGATGTTGTGGTTTTTGTAAATACGGAACCGCTTGGCTGCCCGGATGTCAAAGATGCCGTAAAAGGCATTGATGCCGCCGTTCCGGGGGGCAAACTGACCCGAATACGTCGTGATATAGTCTTTTAGACTTTGACTGGCATCGGGGCTGTTAAGCAGGTTTTGCAGGCCCGTACGGATGTTTTCGGGAACTTCGGCGCTGTTGCGGTCGAAGATAAACGCCAGGTCGTTCTGACCCGCTACAAAGTCACCATTGCTGTTCACGCCCGACAGCAGGGTGTAGCGCGTACCGCCCAGTCCTGAATAGCGAACGCCCACCGTGATGCCCCAGAACGTGGGCAGCGTGCCATACACCACGACCTTGTGCCGGAACTGGTTGTCGGAATAGGTCATGCGGGTCAGGTTGCGGGGGTCGTCGACCACGGGTTGCACCAGCGTGGCGGTGTTCGCTACGTTACCGTTGTAGGAGGTGTTGTCGCGCACATCGCTCCAGGTATAACTTGCCGAAATTTCACCGTCACGGAAGTAGCGGTACGTAGCGTCTACCACAGCCGCAAACTGATTCACCCGGCCATCGCTCGTTAGCTCCAGCACTCGACCCAGGCGGTTGCTGATGCGCCCGTCGAGCCAGTTGGCCGCGCCATTGGCAGGCATCCGGTTCAGCGGCACAAACACGCCCCGGTTGCCTTCGTTCGAGAGCCGGAAGAAAGGCTCGGTGGGCATGTTGCGGTCCACGTAGGTGTAGTTGTTGCGGGCCAGCGACATAAAGCCAGACAGGCTCACCTTCAGGCGGTCGTTGATGAAGCGCGTGTATGACACGTTGGCTTTGTAAAGTACGGGTACGCGGGCATCGGCCCCGGTCAGGTTGATGGTTGGCAACTGAAACTGCGCCAGCGTCGGAATGCTGCTGTAATCCTGCCGGTATGCCGCAAAATTTGGTGCTGGCACATCAGCCCCGCGCACATCAACGGTGGCCAGGTTCGAGCCATCGAAAGTCAGGTTATTGATGAGCATGTAATTGTTGATGTCCGAGGCAAACACGCCCGCGCCCAGCCGGATAATGTCACGACGCTGCTCATTCACATCCCAGGTAAACTGCAACCGTGGCTGAGCAATGAACGTCCGCAGGCGGTTGTCGGTTCGCAGGCCCAGATCCTGTAACACTGCCTGATTTAGCGAAGCTTTGGGGAAGTGGGCGTAATCGAAACGCAGGCCGGCGGTCATATCGAGGCCGGGCGCGAGTTTGGTCGCCATCTGGCCATAAACACCTGCGTTCCAGATGCTCCCGCGCACACTCCAGTCATCTTTGAGCGGCACTTCGCGGAAGTAGCGGTAGGGCCGTAGCCGGTCGAAGTTGTCGAGGGCCGAGCCGGTTGCGTCGTTGGTGTAGTGGAAACGTCCGTTTACTTCGCTGCCATATACCGAACGGGCATTGGTGTACATCAGGTCTACGCCGAAGGTAAACTGCGCTCTGTCGGTATTGTAATACAGGTTGTTGATGAGTTGCACCACGTTGTTGGTGAATCCTTCCTGCGCAAAGCGGTGACCGCCCGTCTGAATGTTGGTGGCGCGGGTGGCTCCGCCAATCGTCGATTGCACGTTTTCGACAATGTTACGCGGAATGTTGCGTTCGGGCAACTGATCGCCGGGGCTACTCAACTGGTAGGTGTGAAGGTGCTGTAACTTCAATTCGTTCGTAATACGCGGACTAACCGACGAACGTAGGGTGGCCAGCAGGCTATTGTCCCAGTTAAAGTCGTTGCCGGTCGATTCCAAGATATTGATGGCCGTATTATCGATCAAACCCAGCTTATTGCGGTCGGTGGTGAAGTTGTTCCGAACGGTCAGCAGGTTTTTGCTGTCAATCTGCCAGTCGAGCCGCAGAAAACCTGTGCTGGAATTGCGCACCCGGTCAAACTGCCCGTATTGCGGAGTATTGGCCACGCCATAACGGGTGCGGGCAATGTTCACGTACCGATCGAGCGTAGCAGTAGTCACGTTGAAACGCAACTCATCGGCGGGTGACTGAATATCGGCGATAAACAGCGGCCGCGAGTCGATTTGCCGTTCATAAACGGCATAGTAATGCAGTTTGTCTTTAATAATCGGCCCGCCCAGCGCGAAGCCAAACTGATTTGTTGAAAACCGAACGTCCCGGCGGTTCCCCCGAATATCGAATCGACTGGCCAGCTGGTTGGCGCGTGTGTAGTTGAATACGCTACCCGTAAGCTGGTTGGTACCGGCTTTGGTAACGGCACTCACAATACCGCCCCCGGCGCGGCCGTAGACCACGTCGTACTGGTTCGTAATCACCTTGAACTCCCGTACGGCTTCGAGCGAGATGGTGTATGGGCCACCGCTGCGGCTGTTCGAGGCACCTGCCGAGGTGGGGTTTTTGGCCGTCGTGCCGTCGATGGTGAAGTTGGTCGAAGAACCCAGTTGTCCTGACAGGTTGCCGCCCCGGCCCGCCAGTGGCGACAGATCTGTTAGCGTTGTGAAGTTCCGGCCATTCACAGGCAGCGTAGCGATGGCCCGGGCCGATACGTCCGTGGCCGCGCCAAAGTTCTCAATTTTGTTTTTCAACCCCGAAGCGACTACATCGACCACGGCCAGGTCCTGACCGCCTTCTTTCATGTCGAGGTTGATACGAACCAAATCGCCCTGATTCAGCATGTAGCCCGTTAGCCGCTGTTCGCCGTAGCCGACAAAAGTAGCCCGGACGGTGTAGGGGCCGCCGAGGGGTAGTTCTTTGAACAGGTACTCGCCTTTAGCGTTGGTGACGGTACCGACGGAGAAACCCGTTGCTTCGTTGCGCACAACAACCGTGGCTCCCGGCAGGGGCGTTTTGCCATTTTCGAGTACAGTTCCAGCGATAGACGTTTGTGTAGTTTGCGCGGTTATGTTGCCAATGCCCACGGCGGTTAGCAACAGCAGGAGGATGAATGTGAATAATGAACGGTTCATAGTGACAGGTGTATTTCCTGCCGCAAAGAGACGCGATGTGCGTTATGTGGGTGTTACTTATAAATTAAGAAATCATAACTATTGTGTCTGGTACTTAATACAAAATAAAAACAGTGTAACCTGCTGTGTAGTAAGTGCCCGGAGGGTACGAGGCTGGCCTTACCATTGATCCCGACAAAATTCCCTGTTTACCAGAGTTTTTGGTGGAATGCTAAACGGCATAGTGGTGATCAGAGCAACATCGTGAGGGTAGCCACCCGGCTGGATGTGTATGTGCAGTTACGGGGATGTAATTATGGCGCGGGAGCACCAGACCCACCTTTAATAAGCAACTTTAAGGCTCTTGGACGCAATGGACCTGCCAGTGGCACGAGCTTAGCTGGCTATTTTAGGTGTATTTTTTTGCTGCGTAACAGCCAAATTGGATTGGATTGTGCCGTAACAAACACTGTTGCTTTTTATTTTCAATTGCCTGTCCTATTCTTGCGGAGTCCCAGAATCGAGCTCGTCAACAACCGATCATCCGTAGGTTCAGTATTCGTTTATGTCATGACAAAGTCTACCCAACATTTAGACAAACTGACAACTGCAGGTTTACTGGTAGCGGTCGGTATTGTTTTTGGTGATATCGGTACATCGCCACTTTACACGTACCGCGCCATAATTGAAGACCGAAGTGTGACTGAAACCCTGGCGCTGGGAGGGGCATCGGCCATTTTCTGGACGTTGACATTTCAGACCACTCTAAAATACGTGCTGATTACCTTACGAGCCGACAATAATGGGGAGGGTGGGATTTTTTCGCTTTACGCCCTAATCAGGCGATACGCCAGATGGCTCCTGTTTCCCGCTATCGCGGGGGGGAGCTTTCTCATTGCTGATAGCATCATCACCCCACCCATTTCGGTATCGTCGGCTATTGAAGGGTTGTTGCCGATTTATCCTGACCTGCCTACTGTCCCGATCGTACTGGCGGTTCTGTTGGGGTTGTTTCTGGTGCAGCAGGCTGGCACAAACCGGCTGGGTAAAGCCTTCGGGCCGATCATGACCGTCTGGTTTACAATGATTGGCCTGTTAGGAGTGGTGCACATTGTCCAGAATCCTGCGGTTGTTCGCGCCCTCAATCCCTACTATGCCTACGAATTGATTGTCCACTATCCTGAAGGTTTCTGGCTGCTGGGTGGGGTGTTTCTCTGCTCAACAGGTGCTGAAGCGCTTTATTCCGACATGGGCCATGTGGGTCGGCGAAATGTGCAGGTGTCCTGGGTTTATGTCAAACTTTGTCTAATACTCTGCTATTTAGGACAGGCAGCCTGTATTTAGGACAGGCAGCCTGGCTGCTCGACCATACTGGTCAGCCATTGGGTAATCAAAGCCCGTTTTTCGGATTAGTACCCGACTGGTTTATGTTACCTAGTATCGGTATTGCCACACTGGCAACAATTATTGCCTCTCAGGCGCTGATTAGTGGCACGTTCACATTGGTGTCGGAAGCTTTCCGACTGACGCTGTTGCCTAAGCTACGGATTGTTTTTCCTTCCGATGCGCGGGGGCAGGTGTACATACCGGCGTTCAACTGGCTGCTGATGGCAGGCTGTTTTGCGGTCGTACTGTACTTTCGCGAATCAAAAAACATGGAAGCGGCTTTTGGACTGTCGGTCAATCTAACAATGCTGATGACAACCGTACTGCTGGCTATGTACCTTTACAGCCGTCACGTCAGCCTCCTCTGGGTAGGGGCGCTGCTGCTGGTTTTTCTGATTATCGAGAGCGCATTTCTGGTAGCCAACCTGCGAAAGTTTACCCATGGTGGCTGGGTGTCACTCCTGCTGGGTTTCATCATGACTGCGGTGATGCTGGTGTGGTACTACGGCAGTCGCATCAAACGCCGACTAACCCGCTACGTCAGCCTACGCGATCATCTGCCCATCCTAAAACAGCTCAGCAACGACGAGGCCGTACCGAAATACGCCACGAATCTTGTTTACCTGACTGCATCAGATCAGCCAGCGCAGGTGGAAGAGAGTATTATCAGTTCTGTGCTGGAAGGTCAGCCTAAGCGCGCTGATGTGTACTGGCTAATCCACGTTGACTTAATGGACGAACCGTATACGACCGAGTATAGCTTAGATATTTTAGAGCCAGAAGAAGTGGTTCGTATAACCTTCCGGCTGGGGTTCCGGGTACAGCCCCGCATCAACTTGTTATTCCGCAAAGTTGTTGAGGAGCTAGTGCGTTGCCGAGAAATTACGCTTCGGCCCAATTACCAGCCACTGCACGTAAATGCCAACGCCATCGGTGACTTTCGCTTTATCGTTATCAATCGTTTTTTGTCCTATGATAACGATCTCGATTCACTCGATACGTTTATCATGAACAGCTACTTCGCCTTGAAAAGCATTAGCGTAGCCGATGAGCGAGCATATGGACTAGACACCCAGAACGTAGCTACTGAGCAGGTGCCCCTGATCGTCAAACCTGCTGAATTTGTCCGGTTGCGTCGGGTCGACTCGCCAACCAGCACCTAACAAGCTCCTGACCATCGGGGATGATTTTGACACCAGAACACCCCGGATATTGGATAGGTTTTGAGTTAATATATCTTGCGTTTACAGGGAGCAAAAAGCCGTTTTGTCCGCCCATCTTGCCTCTTGCTTAAATCTGACGACCTTAGCGATTTGTTTGATATCGACTCCTTGTTTGAGTTGCTCTGCCAGAAGCTAGGGGCTGCCGACTTATGAGGAGATGGCTTATTTCTGAATGCGGGTACCGGCTTTGATTCAACGCAGACTAAAGTAGGGCTCGCATCGTTGGACAGACAGAAAACCGTCGCCATTACGCATTAGATTGTTGAAAACGCCTAAATTGCTATAAAGCCTGATTTGGTAGGCGGTTCGACTCTGTCATCTGGTTGTCATTCGCATTATACATTATTCATGTCTCGCCCCCGTTTCGACGATATTTTCATGGAGCTGGCCGTTAACCTGGCTAAGCGTTCTCATTGCATCAAAGCCCAGGTCGGAGCCGTACTGACCCGCGATACCCGCATCATATCCATCGGATACAACGGCCCCCCCGCCGGTACCCATAACTGCGACGACGAGTTTCCCGAAACGGGTTGCCCCCGCGACTCGAAAGGCTCGTGTTCGCTGGCGTTGCATGCCGAAGAAAATGCCATTCTGTACGCAGCCAAGAACGGATCCGAAGTTGAAGGTGCCACAATCTACGTGACCCTTTCGCCCTGTATTGCCTGCGCCCGCATTATTTACAGCATGAAAATAGCAAGGGTCGTTTTCCTGCATTCCTATGCCGAATACAAAGGCATCGGCTCGGACGAAGGAGTCGACTTTTTGCGCCGATTCGGTGTTACGGTTGAGCGTTACGTGCCAAGTCCGGGATTTGACCTCCAGTCTGAGCCGCCCATTCCTAAAAAAGCGGTCTCAGAGTCCGTATTATGAATATTCTGGCACATGCCTACTTGTCGGGTCAGGACACGGGACTTATCGTTGGCAACTTTATTGGCGATTTTATCAAGGGTGATCCGGCCGGGCTCCGGCACCATCTACTGCCAGGCGAGATAGCGGGGGTTCGCCTGCATCGGGCTATCGACCTGTTTACAGATACCCATGCCGACGTTGCCGCCGTGCGCGATATCCTGCATCCACGCTGTCATAAATACGCCGGGGCGGCTGTCGACGTTTTTTTTGATCATTTTCTGGCGGTGCATTTCCAGGAACTTACGGGCCAGTCGCTGCCCGAATTCACGACTGATTTTTACCAGACGCTGCTTCGGCACACGACCAATTTTCCGACTACCGCTCTGCGGATGCTCGACGCCATGATTCGACACGACTGGCTGACGCATTACCAGACCCTTGACGGCATCAACCGGTCGCTGACGGGTATTTCGCGCCGAACGGCGTTTCCGTCGGGCCTAGAAACGGCTGTCGAAGACCTGCAAACGTATTACGTTGAGATCGAAACCCGGTTTCTGCACTACTGGCCGCAGTTGACGGCCGAGGTTGGGCGGGTCAAAAGGCTGCTGGCCGAAACGAGCTGAGCCGACCTGGCGTTCGTAGTCCAAACGGATTAACGGGCTGGCAAAGCCCGAAAATCGTTACTTTTGTTGTCCACCATCGGCATATGCCGTAGGGGAGGCTGGCCTTTGTTCTGCCCGCGACTCCGCCTGTATAATCTCCTGGTACGTCTTGATTGCTGCTGTTGATACCCTCCTGAAAGATATTCGCAACAAGCGGATTGCTCCTGTTTACCTCATTCATGGCGACGAGCCCTATTACATTGACCGAATTGCTGAAGAACTCGAAAAGGTAGTCGTACCGGTGGCCGAGCGTGGGTTCAATCAATTCGTGCTTTTTGGGAAGGATACCGATGTAGGCGCTGTGATTAACTACGCCCGGCGCTACCCCTTTATGGCCGAACGCCAGCTGGTACTTGTCAAAGAAGCCCAGCAGATGGCCGGTATTGGCGATAAATCGGCGCAGACCCTGCTGGAAGATTACGCGCTCAATCCGCTGGCCAGTACGATTCTGATGCTGTGCTATACCAAAGAGGACGGAAAACCGGGGCTCGACGAGCGGAAGTCGTGGGTGAAAGCGTTCGGGACCAAGGGAAAGCTGCTAGGGGTCAAGAAGCTGTACGACAACAAAGTGCCCGACTGGATCGGGGAATACTGCCGGGAGCAGGGTACGAAAGTAAGCCCGAAAGCCTGTCAGTTACTGGCCGATCACATTGGTAACGACCTCAAGCGACTCGCCAGCGAAATCGATAAAATACTCATCAATCTGCACGTTGGCGAGGAGATCTCAGCGGCAACGGTAGAGCGGCTGGTGGGTATCAGTAAAGAATACAACGTTTTCGAACTGCAGAAGGCTCTCGTGCAGCGCGACGTCGTAAAGGCCAACCGGATTGTCGATTACTTTGCTCGCAACCCGAAGGACAATCCACTGGTTGTTATTCTGGCGCAGCTGTTTGGCTATTTCAGCAAAGTAGTACTGGTACAGGCCTCACCCGACCAGTCGGAGAAAGGGCTGGCCTCGGTGCTGGGGGTTAATCCGTTCTTCGTAAAAGACTATCTGTCGGCAGCCCGTACATTCCCGCTGGCTAAAGTGGCAGACATTATACACGCCATCCGGCGGGCTGATGCGCAGAGTAAAGGAATCGACGCGCCCACCCTTACCGAAGGCGATATTCTCCGGGAACTCGTATTTACGGTGCTGCACTAACAATCACTCGCTTTATCTGTTATATTTGCAACTATGTTGCAGGAGTAAGGGTGAGTAGTATTCAGCCTTACGCCTGCCAGTTTCAATAACAGATGAGGGTAGGGCGGACAGTAAGTCGAATTGTAAGTGTACTGATGGGGGTATGTACGGTATCCCTGGCTCAGGCACAGACGTCCTGCACGGCTGTTTTGAGTGGGCGCATTCTGGACCAGGCTAGCCACCAGCCGCTTCCGGGGGCCACGGTCTATATTCGTGAGCTGGGCACCGGTGCTGTAGCCGATACAAACGGAATGTTTCGGTTGGCCGCCGTCTGTGCCGGTCAGTATACGGTCGATTATCAGTTTGTCAGTTATCAGAGGCTGGAGCAGCGGATAACGATCGGGGCGGATACGCTTACAACGCTCCCGACGGTACAGCTTGCTCCGGATAGCCGCACACTACAGGAAGTTGTTGTGACCGAGTACCGATCCGAAGCGCAGCAATTGCTTCAGGTCCAAACTTCACTGAGCGGAAACGCGCTGGAAGCCACCCGCGGTCAGTCGTTGGGCGAGAGCCTCAAAACGTTACCAGGTTTGTATACGGTGCAGACAGGCCCCTCCATTGCAAAGCCGGTTATTCATGGTTTATACAGCAACCGGATCATAACCCTGAATAACGGCATTCGTCAGGAAGATCAACAGTGGGGTAGTGAACACGCTCCACAGATTGATCCGTTCCTGGCATCCCGCATAACGGTCATTAAAGGAGCGGCCAGCATACGATACGGTTCCGACGCCATTGGTGGGGTTATTCTGGTCGAGCCCCGACCCATGCCCGTCAAACCTGGCTTGGGGGCTGAACTGAATGCCGTTGGGGGCACAAATGGTCGGCAGGGTACCCTGTCGGGGTTTATTGAGCAGGCTTTTGGAGGCAAACTCAACGGGTTGAGCTGGCGGGTGCAGGGAACCATAAAACGGGTAGGATACGCTCGTACGCCCAACTATTACCTCGAAAACAGCAGTTACCATGAGACCAACGGTTCGGGTCAACTAAGCTATATCCGAAATCTACCGAGCGGAAATACCGTGGGGACTGACCTGTATTACAGTCTTTTTACCACCAAAGTAGGCTTGTTCACGGGCGCACAGGTGGGCAGTCTGTCCGATTTTTACGCGGCTATAGCCCGCCCCGAGCCCTTACGCCAGCCTGGCTTTTCGTACGACCTGAGCCGACCATACCAGCAGGTTCAGCACGAACTGCTGAAGTTTCGGACGTTTGCGCGGTCCGACCGATGGGGTGCGCTGACATTCACCTACGCCCGGCAGCAGAACATCCGGCGCGAATACGATTTTCTGTCCTTCAGCCGGGCTACCGACCCTGAACTATACCTGAAGCTGGTTAGCCAGACCGCCGATCTGATCTGGGAGCAGAAGCCCGTTAAGTTGGCCAACGGAGGTACCCTGTCGGGCAGTGCCGGTTTTAACGGAATCACCCAGGGCAACGTTCGGCAGTTTCTGTTTCTGATTCCAAACTACCGAAACTACGGCGCCGGTCTGTTCGCCATTGAGCGCTACGCGAACGACCGCTGGACCCTGGAGGCCGGCGTGCGGTACGACTACCGCTGGTTACGTGCCTTCTTCCTCAACGAGCAAACCAGTACCGTTACCAACACAACCCGTCAGTGGCAGAATGGTAGCGGCTCGGTCGGCGCCACGTACCAGCTGAACCCGCGGCTATCGCTGGCAGGTAATCTCAGCACGGCCTGGCGGGCTCCCAACGTCAACGATCTGTACTCGAACGGCTTACACCAGAGCGCCGTGGCCTACGAGCGGGGTAACCCCAACCTTCAGGCCGAGCAGGCCTACAACGCCACGTTCTCCCTGGAATATACCGGTAAACGACTTTACCTGGATCTGGGGCTGTATAACAACCGGATCGACAACTTCATTTATTTGAAGCCTGACTCCGTACCAATTGTCCGGCAGCGGGGGGCCTTTCCAGCGTATACCTACACGGCCGTACAGGCAACCTTCCGGGGGGTAGATGTAACGATCCGATATAAACTCATTGATCGTCTGACGCTTACCTCGAAAACGTCGTTGCTGCTAGCCTACGCCCGTTCAACGGACCCGGCTACCCGGGGCGCGCATGAGTATCTGGTGTACATTCCACCGAACCGAACCGACAACAGCCTGCGCTACGAGCTAAAGGATGCCAACCGGTTCTCGGGTATGTACGTCAGTGTCAGCAGCCAGTATGTAGCCCGGCAAAACCGAGCGCCGGCGGTATCGCAGCGGCAGGAGGGAGGGCAGCTCATTTTTACCGGCGATTTTGCTCCACCCCCGCCTGCCTATACCCTGTTTGGGGCCGAAATGGGCTTTACGTATCGGATAGGCACCCAATCGCTGGGTGTCATTTTAACCGGAACCAATCTGCTGAACCGGGCTTACCGCGACTATCTGGATCGGTTTCGCTACTTCACCGACGAGCCGGGCCGGGCCATCTGGCTTAAGCTTAGACTGCCTTTAGCCTTTGGGCGTAGTTAGTCACTTCGGCTCTATGGTATGCTTTTTCAACCTGATGTTTCACATAAATTGTTAACTACCAATGAAAATGTTCCGTCAATCGCTGCTCTTCCTGTTACCCATGGCTCTGTTGGTTGCTGCCTGTAACAATGATGAAGAAAACCCGACCCCAACCGACGATAACGAAGCGATCACCACGGCTACACTGACGCTCACCAGCCAGACTACCCCCGTTCAAACCGTGACCGCAACGGTCGAAAACCTAAATACAAACGCTGATTTCAGCCGAGCCACCCTGACGCTTCGGCCTAATACAACCTACACGGGTGTTCTATCCCTGCTCGACAAAACAAAAACGCCCACGCTTGACGTGTCGGCCGAAGTGGCAGAAGAGGCCAATGAACACCTTGTGGTGTATACGTTCACACCGACTACGGGCTCGCCTGCATCCGTGACCGTAACGGCTACCGATCGGGATACCAACCCCGCGCCTGGGCCTTATCCGATTGGGCTAGCCACGCAGATACGAACCGGGGCTACCGGCAGTGGAAAACTAAAGGTCGTGTTGCGGCACCAGCCTAACGTAAAGAACGGCACTTCGCAGCCAGGTTCGTCCGATCTGGATACCGACTTCTCGGTCACCATCCAGTAAGCCATATGTACGACTCCTGTTAACAGCAGCAGGCCACTACCTTGGGGTAGTGGCCTGCTGCTGTTAACAGGAGTCGGGGCCGTCAATAAGGGAGTGCACATAGCTGATTGTACGCGACAACCATCTCACCAAACCGATCCCAGTCCCGGCGTGTTGCTAACGGGTAATTTTGGATGAACTCAGGACAGTACCCAAAAATAGCGTCATGAACCGCTTCCAAATTGTCGGGCCGGGCAATCAGAGGGGGCTGGCCGATTTTCACGACAACACAGCTAAGATCCCGGCGGTGGCTGATGGTAAAGTTACCAAACGAATACTCGATGGTTCGCTTCCAGCCCGATACGTCGAAGTAAAGCGCCAGTGGACCGCCCGCTGGCGTTAGTCTTTCCAGTAACATAGGCCTGCCACCGCGCCGGGGATTCGGTACCCGCTCAAACACAATCGTTTTCCGGTCTCGCGGTATACCCCCCGTCACATAGGCGAAATCAGGAATCTGCTGAACCAGCGTACGGAGTTCGTCCCCGCTCATTTTTACTCTTTTGTCGCCGGCAAGCCGAATGACTATGCCCGTTGGAGAGTCATTGACGACTGACCCTACGCGAACCTGACCGGCCAGGGTATCGCCCTGATGGCTGACGACGTATCCATCGGCCCAACTCGTTATCGCACCCAGCGGATCATACTGGGCACTGCTTATATGGCTCCCTAGCAGAAGGAAACCGAAAACTATTTTTTTCATGAGAAATAAGTTCAACCAGCAGATGGTAGAGCAAAGCTACACGTGACTCGATGGCCCCTCAACCAGGGCAGTGATAATCAGTAGATAAATAAGGATGAACTGACAGAATCGGACCCTGAATCGGCGGTATCTACTTTTAATAAATATCTTGGTATAGTCTACGGGATAAGTTATTATTTTGTAGATATGAAACACTTGTACTACGTAAATATTATCGTATTTCTGACAGGCTTGTCTGCATACGCCCAGCTTCCAGCCTCGCATGAGGGGTACGTGGAAGTCAGCGGTATGGCAGCGTCGAGCGTGCGAACGCCTTTTTGGCTTCGGGCCAACCAGTTTGGCACCGTACCGCTGTCGGCACCGGCGGGCACCGGGCGGGCCGGTATTCGCGGACGGATGCTGCTGACAGATACGACGAAACAGAGGGCCCGAAAGCCCTGGACGGTGAGTTATGGGGCCGAACTGGTTGGGAATGCCGGTCGGGACAATCAACTATTGGCACCTGAGTACTTCGTGAGTCTGACCCACCGCCAGATTCAGCTAACCGCAGGTCGTCGGCGTGAGGTGATCGGATTGGTAGATACAACACTGTCTTCCGGCTCGTACGCATGGTCAGGAAATGCGTTGCCGCTGCCAAAAATCCAGTTCGGAACCCGGGGGTTTGCCCCGTTGGGTCGGCGGCAATGGCTGGCTATCAATGCGTTCATAGCCCACGGTTTATTTGCCAATACCGATTACATGCAACATTCATTTCTGCATCAGAAATCCATCATCTTGCGAGTTGGTAAACCGACATCGGCCGTACGGGTATATGGGGGCATAAATCACAGCGTCCAATGGGGTGGCCATTCTGATTATCTCGACTACCATTACGCGGTGAACGGTCAGTTGCCCGGTCAGTTGCGCGACTTTCCGAACGTACTTTTCGCCATTCGAATGGGCGGCTTAAACAACCCTCGGATTACTTCCTTCGACTATGTTAACCTGTATGGTAACCATGTCGGTAGCATCGACCTGGGCATGGAACTTAGGCTGGCCTCGGTTCAGCTGATGCTCTATCACCAGCACAGTTTCGACGACGCATCGGGTATGTTTTTCCAAAACGCTCCAGACGGTCTGAGCGGGTTGCGTATTCGCCCGCTGAAGCGTGGGGCGGCTAGCTTTCATATTGATGCGTTGCTGCTTGAATTTTTATCTACGCTACATCAGAGTGGTCCCAGTTTTTACCAGGCAAACACCCATACGAAGGGAGCGGATAACTATTTTAATAATGGACAGTATGCCGAGGGGTGGACGTATAACGACCGGGTAATTGGCACGCCGTTCATTACCCGCAAACAGGATCTCAGTCCAGCCAATCAGTCCAATACGAAGTGGACCATTAACAACAACCGCCTGCAGATGGCACACGTTGGTCTGAGCGCTACCCTGGCGCAACGTATAAGCTGTCTGGCCAAGGTGTCGTATAGCCAGAATCACGGTGTACCTGGTGAGCCGCTTCCTGGTACGCCTTCTCAGTGGTCGTCGCTGCTGCAGCTCCAAACCCCGGTATCCTGGATGGGAGGAATGACGCTGACCGCGGCTGTGGCTGCCGACGTAGGGGAGTTATATTCTAATTCGATAGGCGGTTCGATAGGCCTCCGAAAAACGGTTTGGCGGAAGTAAAGCCGCAGCCTGCCGGCAACTGCTGAATGGAATCAGTCAGACTGAATCTGAACCCCCTGTTGGCGGGCGGCCTGTTTAATACGGTCCTTGATAATCTGCACGTCGTCGGCATCGTACCTGGCCGCATTGTCTTTGTGGTTGATGTAAGACCAGGCAGCCCGAACGTGATCGGGAGTGTCGATGGGGTATTTCTTGTTGACCGGATCGGCAAACGGTACATCCCCGTATTTGTGCTCGCCTTCTGACGGACGAACATCATCACGACGCTCAATGTCAGGGTTCTTTTTCATGTCGTTGTTTGTTTTGGGTAAAAGTTATACAGATTCAGCCTGATAACCAGCTTGCTCAACAGCGTCAACAACGGTTTGGCTCACGCGGTTGTCGACCGTCTGAACGGTTAGCAAGTGATCCGGATGCTCCACGTCGAGAGCAAACCCATCGAGCGGTTCAATGGCGTTCAGGAACGGCGTAACGGCGGCTACCCCCTCGTGATCGCTGATGTTGGTTTTGAAGGTGAGTGTTTTCATCGCAATCAATTCGTGTGGTTATATTCCAGATAAACGGGTCTATATTGGGTTGGTTTGATAATGCGATAGAACGGGGAATCACTAACTGGAAAGATCTGCTGGTCAGTGAGCGTACCGATGCGGTTTATGTTTTTTTGATATATAGGCTTTAGATACTATACTAGCAGAGTGAATGTCGGCAAGCGGAGCTGGACATTGAATGAGGCATTCCCGTATAAACGCGCCCGTTACCAGTTGGTTTGCGGCCCAGCCGTATGTATCGGAAACGGATTGAATGAGTCAGAAGAGGAGTACAGACAGGTCCCGGGAAGAAACGGTGAGCGCTGCTCGGGGCGCAGAAAGGCGGAGGTACCCTACTGAAAACGCCAAAACCCGCTGCTGGGCGGGTCTGGAGCAAAATACAGGTAGCGGGGAGCAGGATCGAACTGCCGACCTTAGGGTTATGAATCCTACGCTCTAACCATCTGAGCTACCCCGCCGTCTTGATGCCACAAAAGTAGGGAAAAAATCAGCGTTCCCCAAAAGTGCGCGTTGACTTTCGCAAAAAATTTCGTTTACCTTTGCCGGGGTCCCCCCTTGATCATTACCAACTATGGAGAAATTAAAATTTGTTGCGGAATACGAACTCCGGGCGTCTCCCAAAATGCTGTTCCCCTATATCAGCACGGCTTCCGGGCTGTCGCAGTGGTTTGCCAGTAAAGTAAACACCCTGCCCGAACAGCGCTTCGATTTTCAGTGGGATAACGAAAGCCACATTGCCCGGCAGGTATCCATGCGCCAGAACAAGGGGGTGCGATTTGAATTTCTCGACACGGCCGAAAATGGATCCGATAATAACTACGTCGATTTTCGTGTCGACCAGTCTGAGCTGACTCAATCTACGTTTCTGCGTGTTACAGACTACTCCAGCACGACCGACGAAGACGAACTGAAAGATCTCTGGGATGGTTTAATGGATAAGCTCAAAGAGATTGTCGGTAGTTAAAAATGCTTAATGGATAATGAATATGGTGTAGTTGCTCGTTGGATATATACCGACTTCTCACACCTTCTCTTATGCATTATTCATTCGAATGAAAAAGATAGATAAATTGGTACTCGGCTCTTTCTGGGGGCCATTCTTCCTGACTCTCGGCGTCGTCATCTTTATATTCCTGATGCGACTGCTGATGTTCTACATCGACGAATTCGTTTCCAAAGACCTTGACATGGCCACGTTTGGCCGGTTACTGTTCTACTTTGCCCTACTGACCGTTCCGACCGCCCTGCCGCTGGCCGTGTTGCTATCTTCCCTGATGACCTTCGGCAACCTGGGCGAGTTTTTCGAGCTGACCGCGCTCAAAAGTGCGGGCATTTCGCTCACCCGGGCCATGCGGCCCCTGCTGATCGTGGCCATCTTCATCAGTGTGTTTTCGTTCTGGTTCAACAATGTGGTTTCGCCCTGGGCTAACCTGAAGGGGTATAGTCTACTCTATGATATAAAAACGGCCAAAGCAACGCTGAACCTGAAGGAGGGTATTTTTTACAACGACCTGCCCGGCTACAGTATTAAAGTTGATAAGAAAATCAAAGCCGGTAAAGAGAGTACAACGGGTGATCTGCTCAAAGGCCTCGTGATTTACAAACAGGCTACAAACGGTATGGAGACCGGCAATCGGGAGATCATTCTGGCCGATTCCGGTCGTATGTATACCGACAAAGACCGGACCTATCTCGTTTTCGAACTTTTCAATGGTAACGACTATCAGGAGTATACCGACAACAATACGGTAAGCTACGCCAGCGACGGAACCAGCAAAGGGGCTCAGTTTGTCAGAAATGGGTTTAAAAACTACCGGCTCGTGATCAGCCTGGAATCGTTTGGCATCAAGCGTACGGACGAAAACCAGTTCGAATATCATGAGTACATGAAAAACCTGAGCGAACTGGCCAGTCTGACTGACTCGCTCCGGAAAGACTATAAGAACACGAGCTTGAGCGTGGCCAGTACATCCCGTCAGTATTATAGCTATCAATTCAAAGCCGACGAAGCCGCCAAATTTCAAAAGGCGAAAGACGGTAAATGGGTCGACTCGCTGCTCAGAAAGCAGGATGCTACCCGGCCCGATTTTGCCCAGACAGCGCTCAGCCAGGCCCAGAACGTTCTGAACTATGCGACATCGAACGTGTCATACCTGGCCGAAAAAGAGAAGAGCGTCTGGAAATACCAGCTCGAAAGCCACCATAAGTTTACCCAGGCAATCTCTATCTTCGTTATGTTCCTGATTGGGGCATCTATGGGGGCCATCATCAAAAAAGGGGGCTTTGGATTGCCGGTACTGATCGCTATCGTCTTTTTTATCTTCCTGTACGTATTGACCATTGCGGGCGATAAATACGCGAAAGACGGATTAATATGGGTACCGATTGGCGCGTGGCTGGCTAACCTGGTTTTGTTTCCGATTGGGTTATTTCTAATGCAACGCGCTCGCCATGATTCGCGTCTATTCGATAAAGATGTATACACCATAGCCTGGGAGCGACTAAAACGGAAATGGGCCGACCGACGCCAGCAGGCCGTTACCGAAAGCATGTCGTAAAGCGGGGTCTGTTTTTGTGACAATTCACAACATTTCTGGTCATAATTTACAGAGGGCTTCCCGTTCTTTTCCTATCTTTGCACCCAAATTCATTTTTTCAATTATAATTAGCTGTCTGAAGATGTATTTAACGACCGAAAAGAAACAGGAGATTTTCTCCACCTCGGGCTTTGCCAAAAGTGCAACGGACACCGGGTCGGCCGAATCCCAGATCGCGCTGTTTACGTACCGGATCAGTCATTTGACCGAGCACCTGAAAGTTCACAAGCACGATTACGGCACCCAACTGGGTCTTTTGAAATTAGTAGGTAAACGCCGGCGTCTGCTGAACTACCTGATGAAAAAAGACATCACCCGTTACCGGGCTATTCTGGCCGCTCTGGGTCTCCGGAAATAATTCAAGGCCACTGATGAAGGGAATCTGCTCAACAACCAAGTCCGGTCGAGTAGATTCCCTCATTTTTGTTGTTTACTTACTGATGCGATGATTGCTGCGGTGAGAAGTTTGTTGTCTGTAAAGCTGTAAGAGGGCGTATTCAAAATCTGTTGTATGTTTCAAATCACCACGCAATCCGTTGCGCTGCCCGACGGGCGGGAAATCACCATCGAAACCGGTAAACTGGCCCGACAGGCCGACGGCGCGGTGGTTGTACGACTAGGCGACACCATGCTGTTAGCCACGGTCGTATCCAGTAAAGATGCTAAAGAAGGCGTTGACTTTCTGCCTTTATCCGTTGACTATCAAGAGAAGTTTGCGTCGGCTGGTCGGATTCCGGGAAGCTTCCAGCGCCGGGAAGGCCGCCTGGGCGATCATGAAATCCTGATCAGCCGGTTGGTTGACCGGGCGTTGCGTCCTATCTTCCCTGAAGATTACCACGCCGATACCCAGGTGATGATTACCCTGATCTCGGCCGATCCAGAGGTTCAACCCGATGCCCTGGCGGCTCTGGCCGCTTCGTCGGCGCTGGCGGTATCCGACATCCCCTTTAACGGTCCGATCTCCGAAGTACGCGTTGCCAAAATCGATGGCGAGTACCGGATTAATCCTAAAACGGCCGATCTGTCGCGGGCAACCATCGATCTGATCGTGGCCGCAACGGCAAAAGACATCTGCATGGTAGAAGGCGAAATGAGCGAATGCTCAGAAGCCGAAGTGGTCGAAGCGCTGAAAGCGGCCCACGAAGCCATCAAAGTTCAATGCCAGGCACAGCTCGAGCTGCAGACCAAAGTTGGCAAGACCGAAAAACGGCAGTACAGCCACGAAACCCACGACGAAGAACTCCGCGCGGCCGTTCGGGCGTATTGCTACGACAAAATATACGAAGTAGCCCGCCGTCAGAATCCCAATAAAAAGGGACGGAGCGAAGGGTTTCGCGACGTTCGTGACGAGTATCTGGCAACCTTCCCCGAAGGCAGCGAGGTAAACGTTTCGCTGGTGAAAACCTATTTCAGCGATCTGGTCTGGGAAGCTTCACGTCGGCTAGTGCTCGACGAGCGCACCCGTCTGGATGGTCGCCGTCTCGACGAAATCCGGGCTATCTCTGCGGAAGCTGGTTACCTGCCCGGGCCACACGGTTCGGCGCTGTTTACCCGCGGAGAAACTCAATCGCTGACTACGGTAACGCTCGGTACCAAAGTAGACGAGCAGATCGTTGATCAGGCGATGTACCAGGGCTACAGCAAATTCCTGCTTCACTATAACTTTCCGGGCTTCTCGACCGGTGAGGTAAAACCCAACCGGGGCGCCGGGCGCCGGGAAATCGGTCATGGTAATCTGGCCCACCGCTCGCTGAAAAAAGTGCTGCCACCCGAAGCGGATAACCCGTATACGATCCGAATTGTATCAGATATTCTGGAATCGAACGGGTCGTCATCCATGGCAACCGTTTGCGCGGGTACCATGGCGCTGATGGATGCTGGCATCAAGATCAAAGCACCCGTCGCTGGTATTGCCATGGGGCTGATCTCGGACGGTGAGAAATACGCCGTGTTGTCCGACATTCTGGGTGATGAAGATCACCTTGGGGATATGGACTTTAAAGTGACAGGTACCGAGAAAGGCATCGTTGCCTGCCAGATGGACCTTAAGGTGGATGGTCTTTCGTACGAAGTGCTGGCTCAGGCTCTGGAGCAAGCCCGTGCTGGCCGTCTGCATATCCTGGGCGAAATGAAGAAAGGCATTACCGAAGTCCGGGCCGATCTGAAACCACACGCGCCACGGGCCGTAGTGATTAAGATTGAAACGAATCAGATTGGTGCTGTTATCGGACCAGGCGGTAAGGTCGTTCAGGATATCCAGAAAGATTCGGGTGCTGTGGTGAACATCGACGAGCACGACAACGCTGGTTGGGTGAGCATCTTTGCTACCAACAAAGAAAGTATGGACCGGGCTGTTTCACGGGTTAAAGGCATTGTAGCCGTACCGGAAGTAGGCGAAACGTATGTCGGTAAAGTAAAAACCATCCAGCCCTTCGGCGCCTTCGTTGAGTTTATGCCTGGCAAGGATGGATTATTGCACATTTCTGAGATCAAGTGGGAGCGTCTGGAAACGATGGACGGTGTACTGCAGGTCGGTGAAGAAGTGACGGTAAAACTGATTGACGTAGATAAAAAGACCGGAAAATATCGTCTGTCGCGTAAAGTTCTGCTGCCCAAGCCGGAGAACAAAAACGCGTAAGCCTTTGTTACTTTTTTGTGTAATGCAGCGTCGTACGTTTGCGTTATACAGTCACCCCACCCGGGCAACGTATCATGAGACAGCTAAAAATTTCAAAACAGATTACCAACCGCGAGAGCCAGTCGTTAGACAAGTACTTGCAGGAAATTGGTAAGGTAGACCTGCTTACACCCGACGAGGAGGTAACGCTGGCCCAGAAGATTCGCGAGGGAGACCAACTTTCGCTCGAACGACTGACGAAAGCCAACCTACGCTTTGTGGTGTCGGTGGCTAAGCAATATCAGAACCAGGGACTTTCGCTGGGCGATCTGATTAACGAAGGTAATTTAGGACTTATCAAAGCTGCCCAGCGTTTCGACGAAACACGAGGGTTCAAGTTTATCTCTTACGCAGTTTGGTGGATCCGTCAGTCTATTCTACAGGCGCTGGCCGAACAGTCCCGGATTGTCCGGTTGCCGCTGAACCGGGTTGGTTCGCTGAACAAAATCTCAAAGACCTTCTCCGATCTTGAACAGAAGTTCGAGCGCGAACCGTCGCCCGAAGAGCTGGCGGCCGTACTTGAGATATCGGCTGCCGAAGTAGTTGATACGCTCAAGATATCGGGTCGTCATGTATCGATGGATGCGCCGTTTGTACAGGGAGAAGAGAACAGCCTGCTCGACGTACTTGAGAACGATGGCGAAGACAAGCCTGATTCAGGTCTGATCAACGATTCGCTCCGAAAAGAAGTGCAACGGGCTCTTTCGACATTGACCCAGCGCGAAGCGGATGTAATTACACTCTACTTCGGACTCAATGGTGAGCATGCCATGACGCTCGAAGAAATAGGCGAGAAGTTCAACCTGACCCGGGAGCGGGTTCGTCAGATTAAAGAGAAAGCGATTCGCCGGTTACGTCATACATCGCGTTCAAAGGCGCTGAAAACGTACCTTGGCTAGTTACGAGTTAATGTAACAAAAACAGCAATGCCTTCGTCCAGGACGAAGGCATTGCTGTTTTTACTGAAGATCGATTAGAGTTTCCCCCAACAAAAAGAGAGAAATTCCAGCGAATTTCTCTCTTTTTGTTGGAGGGATATATACTGTTAGTTTTTCAAGATCCAGGCGGTAGTACCAGCTAGTTCCGTAATGGCAGTTGCGCTGGCTACTGCTTCGGCCCGATCGGCAGAACCCGAGGCTGCCACTTTATAAAGCTGGCCTTTAGCGGCAGGCATAATGATGAAAGCGTCTGCATACCCGGCTTTTCGTAACTGACGGCGAAGCCGTAGCGCATTCCGTTTGCTGGCAAAGCTACCGGCAATGACGGTGAAATGCGGACCTGTACGAACCGGCTTGGCAGCTACATCAACAGGCTGACTGTTAACCGAAGGAGTGGTAGTTGGCTGTATAGCGGGCACCACCTTGGCGACCGGCTTCGCCACAGGGGCTGCAGCGGCAGAAAGGTTCTCTTCAGATTTTACCGTTGTTGCCGAGGGTTTCGGAGCGGCTTTCTCTGTAACAAGCACTTTAGGAGACTCAGCGTTGGGGACTGATTTGGAAAACCAGTTGTCAGGGATACGTAACAGATTAGCTGGGTCAACGCTACTTTGCTGAGGCTGACCTGGCTTGATAACCGAGAAATAACTAACGAGCCCCAACGAGCCGACCAGTAATGCGGCTGCTGCGATACGCCAGTATGGGCGGGCCGGGCGCAAGGGCGTCAGGGTAGTCTCTTCGTCGCGAACAAGAACAGGCCCGGCAGCCGTAACGGGAACCGCTTCGATGGCTGGCTGGGGCTGAAGCTGACGATTGATGGCCGTTGCTGAGATGGCACTCATTCCGTAAGCTTCGCCGAAGAAGTTATGGCGCAGGCTTGGTTCGAACTGTAACCGCCCCTCGTCGTTATGACTGAATGACCCAATGCCGTCCAGTTCAAACCGGTTAGTTAACTCGACCTGACTGCGCAACTCACTAACAAACTGACTGATATGCCGTTGGGCCAGTTCACGAGTAACTGGCTCGTGGAGCATGATGTAGTTGGCCAGAATACCATCGTCCAGGCGTAATGCTTCGTTAAAAGCAACCCGCTTGCGGGGAGGCAAAAACAGACCGCTCTCTTCCGTAAATGAGGCTGGCTGGTAATGGGTCAGAAAGGCTCCCAGTTCAGGAACAACTACACAGTCGTACTGATACAGCAGCTTTTTGAGGTACTCATTAACGGATGCCATAGTGTCAGGGGCAGGATTAGAACGAATAACTGATTCCTCCGAGAAAGTTAAGGCCTTGTACCTGATAATACAAATATCGCTGGTACTGCTGGCCAAAGATATTATTTAACGCGACAAAAGCCGAAACCTGCTTGCCCAGGAAATAATCGATCTTGACGTTGGCGTCGTAGATCGGTTTGAGCGTGTAGGTAAGGTTTGAGGTGAAGTTTTTATTCTTGATGCCTTCGTAGAAATACAGATCGGCCGTTATAAATAACTTTTTGTTCAGCACATAGGAGTTGGTCCAGGTAGCGGCAACGCGCGGGCGACCCCAGGCCTCGTCGAGCCGCTCGAGACCGTAGCGGAAGAAATCGCCCCGAAGCGACGAGCGAAATTTGTCTTTCTGAGCATAGGCCAGTTGGGCAGAAATGGTCAGCACTCTGGAAACGCCACCGTCGTAGAGAATAAAAAACTTGGTGGTGTCAGGAATGCTGTTGTTGAAGGTTGAAAAATTACGGTAGCTGGCATAGGATACTTTACCTTCATACGAGAAGCCTCCCCCCAGATTTCCTTTCGAGCCGCCATAAATGTCCAGCGACTTAACGGTGTTGGCCAGCAGTACTTCCGGAGCGAGCCATCGGTTCTCGGTCAGGAACGAGCGCAGGGTATTTCGGTTGATGTCCCCGTCAACCCCGGCAAAGAAATGGATGTTTCCCGTTGGCACGATATCGATATCAAGGACCGGAAACGCCCGCGTACTATTGATCGACTGTCGTTTATCGGTTTCGTTAACGGCGTTGATCCCCGCCGTGACGGTCAGAAATGACGAGCTGTATTTAAAGGTTGGCTTTACCCGGAACAGGTTCCGGTTATCGACGATAGGGCCGTCAGAACGCTGGGTCACATAAGCATCAGCAGCCACCAGCGCAAAAACGTTGTCTGTAATGCCAAGCGACGCGTTGAAGTTGGTGCCCCAGTCCGTTTCAGCCGCGTTAAACCGGTCGCGCAGGGAGGTAATACCGGTTTTCAGCGAGTAGTCAATTGCATTCTCAGCATTGGCGTTCTCGATACCAAGCCGGAAGTTGAGGGTATTTAGTCGCTGCCGGATCCGGTCCGGGTTGAAGTCGGGTCGGGCCGCGTACTCCCGGCTATAGCCATAAAAACCGTAGGCGTTGCGGTCGAAACCCAGATCGGCCTGAAATTTAAATGCATCGGTCAGGTATTTGCCTGTTACGTTCAGACGGGTATCGGCTTGGGCTGAATTTTTTCCGTCCACGGGGCCGATGCCGGACGACAAATGCCGGGCCGAGGCTTCGAGCGACAGGTTCGACAGGTTGTTTAGCCCTACGAAGCCTTCACCAAAAAATGAGCTGTAGTTACCGGCCCCCAGCTTTACATAGTTATCATAAGCGGGATTTTCGTCAGGAGCGGTAGTGGTCGGGGCTAACACGCCGGGTGTGATCCGGGGATCGCCAACGGTCAGTTTTCGATCTTCAAACTCATACGTCAGCTTACGCTGTTCGGTAGAAGGCTTTACCGAAGGGATTTTGTTGAAGAGCCGGTTAGCCGGGGGAAGCTCGATCTTCCGACTTTTTTCTACGGTGATTTCCTGATTATCGATCTCGCCTTCTTTTAAGGGTCGGGTTGGCCGGGGCTGCTGTGCTAACACGGCCGCAGAGACGAAGAGCAGGGGGAGGGTATGTAAGGGACGTACAGTCATAAGGGATGCACGATAAACTGACAAGGCTAAACGATGAATGATACCGTGGGCAGGGCCTGGGTCGATGCCTCGTTTAGCCGCTTCGTTCATCATTAATTTTTGCTGTCGAGCGTGGCTAGTTTCTGTTTGGCTTCAGCGACGATGGTCTGGTCGGATGAGTTTTCGATAATGGAGTTGAGCACGGCTTTGGCCTGAGCGGTTTCTTCCAGGGCTACGTTGTTATCGGCTACCAGCATGAATGCTTTTCCTTTCCAGTATTCAAAATCGCCAAACTGTTCGTTAAACTTCAGCAGCGAAGCAATGGACTCTTTGTATTTCTTCTGTTTGTACAGGATGTCGCCGAGATAGTATAGCGCTTCGGCCCCGTTGACATCTTTGCCCAGAGCTATGGTTTTATCCAGTTCAGTCTGGGCCGTCTTGTAGTCGCCTTTGGCGAACGCAACTTTACCAAGCATCAGCTGAGCCCGGTTTTGCGCACCTGGCACAACGTTACCGCCCGTTACGACGTCGCGGGCAATGGCAGCGGCTGAATCAGGCTTGGGCATGGCAAAGTACGTATCCATCAGCCCCAGCTGGGCCGTTACCTGAGCGGCTTTATCGTCGGCTTTGCTGATAATCAGCTGGTAGTTACGAATGGCGCGCGGGTAATTTTTCTGGCTGGTCTCCAGCTCGGCAGCCCGGGTGGCAGCCCGAACCAGGAAGCTGGACCGGTTATCGGCAATAATCTGGTTGTAGTAACGCAGGGCGTTGGCTACATCGTCGGTTTGCCGGTATGATTCGGCCAGATAATAGCGGGCTTCGTTCAGGTTAGGACTGGCCGGGTATTCCTGCAGGAAGGCAATGAACGATTGGATAGCCTGCGCATATTTCTCGTTGGCGTATATGTTGCGGGCATTTTCGAACTGCACTCGCTCCACATCTGTACTCCCCGGGTTGCTCTTTTTATACTGCCCCAGCACCTGCGAGAACTCCTCGGGGCGACCGGCATCATTGAGCGTATTCTGTATACCCAGTAACGCACTTTGAGCCTGCTCGGAGTCGCCGTAACTGTCCAGAATTCGTTTGTAGTCCGCTACGGCGGGGTCGTATTGCTGGAGGTTGCCGTAGGCGATGGCCCGTTTCAGCAGCGCGGCTGGCACCAGTTTGCTATTGGGTTTACCGTCGATCAGCTTCGAGAAGCCCCGGATGGCTACCTGATACGCGCCTTTCTCAAAATCTACGTTGGCTGTCTGGAACAAGCTCTCGTCAACGAATCGCGAATTGGGAAACTGACGCTGTACCTGGTCGAACTGCGCCTTGGCTTCAGCATCCCGACCTACGTAGCTAAGAATGACTGCTTTCTGGTAAGCCGCGTAATCTTTGTCTGGTGCATTACGGGCGATGGCCTGATCGTAATAACGCATGGCATTCTCGTACTGCTTTCCGGCAAAATAAGCATCGGCCAGCCGGATGGTAGCGTCCAGTACCTGCGCCTGTTCGTCGTTGTCGGCTTTCCGGCTCACAAAGTCACGGAAATAGGGTAAGGCCCGGGCGTAGTCTTTCTTATTGTAATAGGCGTACCCCAGCGCATACAGGCTTTTGGACGCATACTCACCCGCTCCTTTGGCAATGCTGGCGTATAACGGAATCGCCGTATCGTATTGTTTCCCCGCTGAATAGGCCTCCGCTTTCCAGAACTGAGCCGCCTGCTGCAACGCATTATCGACCGGATACCGGAGCGATTTGTCGAGGTTGGCTACAGCCTGGGGGTACCGTTCGGCGTTAAAGTCGTTAACGCCCTGATTGTACGTCAGGCGCTGGTACGTTGTATTGATTCTGGGAGTCCGGCGTTTCAGCCCTTCAATGTACGCGATAGCCGCCGGGTAATTATTGGATGCGAAATAGGCTTCACCGACCAGTTCGTTGGCTTCATTCTCAAACTTGCTGTCGGGATACTGTTTCAGGAACGCTGTGAGTTCCTTCACGGCATCGGCGCCGTTGTTCTGATCAACGAGCAGCTTGGCATGATTGAACCGCGCTTCTTCCTGAATATCCCGATTGAACGACAACCGTCCGGCCTGATCAAAAGCATTGAGGGCGTAGGTGGGATTCTGGGTCTGGAGATAGCTTACCCCAAGTGTATAGGCGGCATACTGGGCGGTTGTGTCTTTCCCCGTTGCCAGCGATTTCAGCTGGGTGATAGCGTCTGTGTAGGCACCCGTCCGGAAGAGTGACTGTCCGTAACGGAACCGTACGGCGCCCGGTGCTTTGGCACCAGCAGCGGCTATGTACTGCTTATAATAGGGTATAGCCTTCGCGAACTGATTTTGCTGGTAATAGACTTCGGCCGTAAACAGCGCTACCTCGCTCAGGCCCGCCCCGTTCGAGCGCCGAAGCAGGGGCTCGGTATAGGCCAGCAGGTCGTCGAACCGGCGTTGTCGGTAGAGGGCCTGGGCAATCCAGTTGGGTACCTGGTTCTGATAGGTTGGATTGGTTTCAACGCGCCGGAAGTCGGCCACGGCTTCGTTGAAATTCCGATTCCGGAAGTTGATTACTCCGGCATAGTAGGAAGCCGCGGGAGCGTCGGTCGAGTTGGGGTCGAGTTTTACCTCGTTCAGCAAAGGCAAAGCCCGTTGCAAATCCTGGGTGTTGTAATAAGATAGCGCCAGCTGGTATTTATACCGGCTGTTGTTTCCGCCCTGAGCAACCGCTTTCTCAAGAAAGCCGATGGCTTTGGTGTAATCTTCACGGGCAAAATAATAAGAGCCGAGGTCGCCGTAGAGCTGACTGGCTTTTGGATGGGCGCTATGGTTCTTAACGAAGCGATCGACCAGCAGTTCGGCGCCGGGCTCGTCGATATACAAGCTGGTCAGCGCGATGTAGTATTCGGCATCGACGGCATTCTGATCGTTGGTATTGAGCAGCGTACTGGCGCCCTGGCCCCGGCGAGGTTCAAGGTACTGCCGAAACTCATACCGGGCCGCAGCATAGTTACTGCGTTCAAAAAGTTCGAGACCGTTGCGGTAATGGTAATCGGGTTCCTGGTAACTCTGGGTTCGCTGGGCCAGCGCCGACAGCGTGGTAAACAGCCCAAAAGTCAGCAGACAGAGTTGTCGACAGCGCTGACGGGATTGGGAAGGATGATGGGGCATAGTTGATTGTTGCTAAAATTAGTACCCGGAAAGACGCAGCCCGCAGGGTCATTGGGAGCGCTCCGCGTATGGCTAATGTTCCCGGCGAGGGGTTTTGTAACGGTTATTTCACCCAGAACGTCGTAACTTCGCCGACAAAATGACAAAGTTCAATTCAATCTGGACAAAAAACGAAGGTATTCCCGTTTCCGTATGAAAAAAAACGCCCGGCTCTTTTATTTACTTACTGTCTGGACACTTTTCGCTTCTCTACAAACGCTTGCCGTTCCACGCTTCGTCAACGATGAAAATCTCCCGGCTCCGGCCCCCGGTATCTCCTATGTGTTGTCGATGCCAGAGCCCCAAACCCACTACTTTGAGGTAGAAATGCAGCTGAAAAACAGCGCATCGGCCACTAGTGCCAAAAAGAATGGATACGTCGATATCAAAATGCCGGTCTGGACGCCCGGCTCGTATCTGATTCGGGAGTATGCCAAAAACGTGGAAGCTTTTTCGGCTTCGGCAGCCGGGAAACCCGTTCGCAGCGAAAAGGTCCGCAAAAATGCCTGGCGCGTTTACTCAACAGACGACAACCTGACCGTTAAGTACCGGGTCTACGCCAACGAGCTGACTGTCCGGACGAGTTTCGTTGATGCTGACCACGGATATGTAACGCCAGCCAGTGTGTTTATGTATGTGGAAGCCCTTAAAAATCAGCCGCATCGCGTGGTGGTGCAACCCTATAAGGACTGGAAAAAAGTAGCCACCGGACTGAAGACCATCAGCGGGGCACCCTATACATACGAAGCCGCCGATTATGACCTGCTGGTCGATTCGCCGATTGAGATCGGGAATCACAAAACATTCTCCTTCACCGCGTCTGGCATTCCTCATACGGTGGCTATGTTTGGTGATGTGGCCTATGACGAGAAGCGTCTGGCCGCGGACTACACCCGGGTATGCGAAACGGCGGCTTCGGTGGTTGGCGAGCATCCATGTACCGACTATACGTTCATTGTTCACCATATTCCGCAGGGCGGGGGCGGTCTGGAACACCTGAACTCCACCACCCTTGAAACCTACCGGACAGCCTACGCCACCGAAGCCAGCTACAAAGGATTCTTCACGCTGGTAGCCCACGAGTACTTCCACCTCTGGAACGTAAAAAGAATTCGGCCGATCGCGCTGGGGCCCTTTGATTACGACAATGAGAACTACACAACCATGCTCTGGTTGTCGGAGGGCTGTACATCATTCTACGAAGATTATATTCTGCGCCGGGCTGGCTTCCACAGCCCGGAAGCCTATCTGGGCATTGTGGCCAATGACATCACCCAGATCGAGAACCAGCCGGGTAGTCGTGTGCAATCCGCATCAGAGTCGAGCTGGGACGCCTGGATCAAAGGGTATCGGCCGAACGAGAATTCTGCCAATACGACCATTTCGTACTACAGCAAAGGATCGGTGCTCGGAACCCTGCTGAACCTGACCATCCTGGCCGGCAGCAACGGCGCGCGCAATATGGACGACCTGATGCGGCTGCTCTATACCGAGTACTACAAAAAGCAGAAGCGCGGGTTTACCGATGCTGAATTCCGGCAGGCGGCAGAACAGATGGCTGGTCGGAAACTCGACGATTTTTTCGGTACGGCAGTCAATAGTACCAATCCAATTGATTACAACGCTTATTTCGCTCCGGTCGGCCTGCAGCTGACCAACGTAGCCGGTCGTACGCAGGACGGTTTCCTGGGTGCCGGTACTACGGTTCAGAACGGAAAAGTAGTAATCTCGAGCGTTCGGCGTGGGTCGGCCGCTTACACGGATGGGTTGAACGTCGGAGACGAAGTACTGGCTGTTGACAGTGTGCGGGTGGGCGACGACCTGCTGCGGTTAATAAGCGGCCGCCGGGTAGGCGACAAGCTGGACGTACTCGTCAACCGAGCTGGCCTGGTTCGGAAGT
Organism: Spirosoma lacussanchae; assembly: GCF_005870035.1. GTDB lineage: Bacteria > Bacteroidota > Bacteroidia > Cytophagales > Spirosomataceae > Spirosoma > Spirosoma lacussanchae. The sequence goes on from NZ_SWJG01000001.1 coordinate 2,140,247, forward strand.
TGACGATAACCCTTACGCAAAACCCGCTGATAAGCTACCGGCTGGAACCGGTCGCCAACCGGACAGACGCCCAGAAAGCGCTGTTCAATAAATGGCTGTACATCAAGTAGGATAAGTTGACCTTCAAAAGGGCAAAGCGGCTTTGGCACTATGTTGTTAAAGCCGCTTTGTTTTCAGCATGTAAATGCATTTTATGACCTACAAAAAGCTATTTGCATAAATACATGTTATACTTTTCAATAGAAAAATAAATATAAAAATAGAATAAGTATATAAATTTAAATATTAATAAATATAAGTTCTTTTTCCTGTTGCTGTTTATCTTTAGGTAAAAAGCCAGGATCTACGCTCGTTATCTCATTAGGCAATGATTACTATTGCTGCATACATGTGGACTATATGAGAAAATTTTATAACCTGATAGTCTTCATACTGGTTTTCGTAAGTGCTGGAGAAGCACTGGTATGGGCGCAGAAACCCTCAGGGTCGTCTGCGCCCATACCAGTACCGGCCGTATGTGGTACCGTTACGCCCGCTAAAGGTCGGACAGCAGAACTAAACCGATTATCTAAATTGGCGCTGGGCATCAAACAGGCTAATGCGGCCGCCAATACAATTACCCATCTGCCCATTCGCCCTCATATCTATCGACGTAGCAACGGCACAGGTGGATTTAGCCTGGCTGCCCTCAACAATGTAATTGCCCTGACCAATTCGTACTACCTGCAAAACGGGTATGGCCTGCAGTTTTATCTGGCCGGCACATCACCCAACTACATCGACGATGACGCCCGTTATGCGGTGTTCAACTACACGGACGAAGAGGGTATGGTCGGGTCTACCAGCGTCAATAATGCACTGAACCAGTATTATGTACAGGATTTTAGTAATGGAATTGGCGGGTACGCGTATTTTCCGGAAAACCTGCTGCAGACAACCCGCTCCTTTATACTCGTTGGTGGACCAGAAACGGAGAATGACCTGGGTAATCGGTTGATACCGCACGAGCTGGGCCATAACTTCGGTCTGTTGCATACGTTCGAACGCGCCATTGCTACTGAACGGGTAACCCGCAACCCAGGCGAGGTTTCTCCGCGCTTGCCCGCCAACTGCACAACGGCGGGCGATTTCGTTTGCGACACCCCGGCCGATCCGTTCGGCCTGCCGGGCGCCAGCATAGCTAATAGTACCACTCCGTCCTGCCTTACCTATACCGGTACCACTCTGGATAGTAATGGGGACGCCTATAATCCGCTGCTTACCAACATCATGTCCTATTATTTTCCGTGTAAGCATGATTTTACACCGGGGCAGTACGATCGGATTCAGGAAGCGCTGGCGCTGCGCGAAACACACACGGCCTACACGCTGAACTTTCCGCCTACCGCGGTTCCGGCCGTGACGAACCTGCAGGCGTCGGTAGGTTTGTCAGGCGCTATTGCCCTCAGCTGGCAGGATAACGCCAGCAACGAAATGGGGTACTTTATAGAACGGGCAACCGCTGCCGCCGGGCCGTTTGTTGCCATTGGTGGTGTAGCGCCCGATGTCAGCGTGTTTGCCGATGTCCGGGTAACGACCGGTCAAACGTACTATTACCGGGTGAGGCCTTCCAATACCAGTACAGGTGCCCTGAGTACCGTAGCTACAGTCACCGCTACAGGTACTCTTTACTGCCGGCCTGGGTTCAGCTACGGTGCCAGCACGACAGAACCTGACGGGCTGAACGCCGTATTCATGAACGGAGAAACGCTGAGCACGCAATCCGGGCCTGCGGCCAACGGCTACAACGAATACAGGCCTTCGTCGCTGACCGTTGTTCCGGGGCAGGTGTGTAATCTGAACGGCTCCTTTCTAAGCACAACCCAGCAGGAAGGCATTTCGGTATGGCTCGATACGAACCGCAATGGCGTGTTTGAGAACAGCGAGCGGGTTGCGTCTGGCCTCTCTACGAGCCAGTTTTCGTTGAGTCTGACAATTCCGGCCAGCGTAACGGCCGGCCAGCTGGCTATGCGTATCATTGTTTTACCCAACAATATCGCCAGCGCTACTGGTGCCTGCGCCAACTACACCTACGGCGAAGCTGAAGATTACTCGATTACGGTGCAGACGGGTGGTTGTACCATACCGACTGCTCCGACGGTCAATCCTGGAATTACTACAGCTTCTTTATCGTGGCTACCAGCCAGTGGCGCTACCAGTTACGCCCTCCGCTACAAACTTGTGAACAGCCCGACCTGGATCAATCTATCGCCCACTACTACCCCGACCTACTCATTAACCGGTCTCGTACAGGGAACCGCTTACCAGTGGCAGGTGCGGTCTGACTGTGGCGGCAATGGGTCGCCCTGGGTGGGGCATATCTTCGTTAGCCTTTGTCCTGACGGACCGGTCAGTACAACAACATCGGTGCTTACCGAACAATCGGCAACCCTGAGCTGGACCGGCGGTTACGCCCCGTACGAAGTGCGCTATCGTACAGAACCAGACGGCGCCTGGCAGCTAAAGACTGGCATAACGACAACCACGTATAATTTGACCGGCCTCACCTCAGCTACCACGTACAGCTGGCAGGTACGCAGTCGCTGCTCAGCCGAGGGTGGTTCGTTGTTCACCTCCGTGTCCAGCTTTACCACGCCGGGCTATTGCCGTCCTGTGTTCGGAGCGGCTACCAACTGCACCGATGGCGACGCTATTACGTCGTTTATCCTGAGCAGCACAGCACTGAGTCTGAACTCGGGCTGTTCAGCGGGAGGATACGGATCGTTTACATCGGTATCGGCTACCGTAAGAGCCGGCAACAGCTACACATTTACCGGCACAACGGCATCCAACCTGTTCGCGCCCGGGCAGGGCGTGGCCATCTGGATCGATCTGAATCGTAACGGGCAGCTGGAAACCGGCGAGCGCGTCTATGCCATGACTGAGCTGATGCCCGTAGGGCAGACGACATTCAGCGGGAGTTTCAGCATTGCGTCCGGTACCGGGCCGGGGCTGCTCACCATGCGTATATTACTGGTGTATGGGCAAATCCCATCAGCCAGTTGTGGTAACTATAACTACGGAGAAGCCGAAGATTACCGGTTACAGGGAGAAGCCAACTGCCTGACTATGGTTTCAGTGAAAGATGGAAACTGGAACGACCCTACCGTCTGGTCCTGCGGTCGGGTGCCAACGGCAAACGACCTGATTGAAGTCAGTCATATGGTTAGTTTACCAGCAGGTTATACCGGTCATGCCCAGCGTATTCGTATCAACACCGCCCGGAAACTGGTATACGGCACCGGTAGCCAGTTGCGCCTGGGGCAGATTAATTAAATCGGAACGGTAACGTAATCGAAACGCAGCGAGATGTCCGCTTTTGACCGGTGTCTCGCTGCGTTTTCGATTTTTTGATATAATTTTTTGATAACCAGTTGGCTATGTGTGTTCTGGTAGCGCGGTCCGGCTGTCGATTTGGAGTTATGCTTCACCCACCAGCATCAGGGCGCCTACCGTTACGTTGCTCGTTTCATCAATCAGGATCGCACCACCGGTGGCGCGGTTCTGTTGATAAGGATCAAAGCTAACCGGCTGGGCGGTGCGTAAGACAACCCGGGCCAGATCATTGAGCGCCAGGCTTTCTACGCCTTCTATTTTTTCGTAGGTGTTTACATTGAGCTGGTGGACAATTTCCCGTACGGAGCATCGGGTCCGGGCGGTACCAACCTGCAATACGTATTTACTACCTACCCGCAGTTCTTTTGTATCCATCCAGCAGAGCATGGCTTCTACCGTTTGGCTGGTCAGCGGCAGCCCGTCGGAGCGAACCAGGAGGTCGCCCCGGCTGATATCAACGTCGGTGGCCAGGTGAAGAACCACTGACTGTGGAGCCATGGCTTCGGTCAGGTGTTGGCCGGCAATTTCAATAGCGTCGATCGTGGAGGTTTCCCCGGAGGGGAGTACCGTAATCGAGTCGCCCGTGCGGAACAGCCCACTGGTAATTTTACCGGCATAGCCACGATAATCGTGGAGTTCGCTCGTCTGAGGCCGGATTACGTACTGCACCGGAAAACGACCGGCTGCACCCGCATCTGCACTGATTACCTCATCGACCTCAATGGTTTCCAGATGTTCGAGCAGCGTTGGCCCATCGTACCAGGGCATTGCCGTTGAGCGGTCAACTACATTATCGCCGTTCAGCGCACTGATGGGGATGTAGGTAACCTGGCTGACGTTCAGATTCCGGGCCAGCTCGGCGTACTGGATGCATATATCCGAAAAAACATTCTGCGAATGCCCGACCAGGTCCATCTTATTGACGGCTACCACAATATGTGGAATACCCAGCAGGCTGGCAATCAGGGAATGACGTCGGGTTTGCTCAACGACACCCTGCCGGGCATCGATAAGGACAATAGCCAGTTGACAGTTTGAGGCACCCGTTACCATGTTGCGCGTATACTGGATATGCCCGGGTGCGTCAACGATGATGAACTTCCGTTTCGGCGTCTGGAAATACCGGTAGGCAACGTCGATTGTAATACCCTGTTCGCGCTCGGAGCGCAACCCGTCAGTCAGCAGGGCCAGGTCAACGGTTCCATCGTCGCGGCCTTTCGTGGCTCGCTCAATGGCTTCGAGCTGATCGGCCAGAATGGATTTGGAGTCGTAGAGCAGCCGGCCGATGAGCGTACTTTTGCCATCATCGACGCTGCCGCAGGTAATAAAACGTAAAAGATCCATTGTGAATGAGTGAAAGATGGATGGAGCAGCGAGGCCGGCAAGTGAGTCCGCAGATGCACTTGGTTGCCCGTTCCCCAATCATCCAATTAAAAATAGCCTCCTTTTTTCCGGTCTTCCATTGCCGCTTCGGAGAGCTGATCGTCCATGCGGGTTTCGCCCCGCTCGCTGATGCGGGTAGCCTGAATTTCGGCGATAACGGCATCCAGCGTACCGGCATCAGACTCAGACGCGGCCGTGCAGGAAATATCACCCACCGTACGGAACCGTACGGTTCGGGTAACGAGCTGATCGTCGGCTTCGGGTTTGATGACGCCACCAGCCGTGGCCATCAGCTTGCCATCCCGAACGAGTAATTCGCGCTCATGAGCGAAGTATAGACTGGGTAAGGCGATATTCTCACGCTGGATGTAATTCCAGACGTCTAGTTCGGTCCAGTTCGAGATGGGAAAAACGCGCACGTTTTCTCCTTTGTGGATACGCCCGTTGTAGAGGTTCCACAGCTCGGGACGCTGCCGTTTAGGGTCCCACGAACCAAACTCGTCCCGGACAGAAAAGACCCGTTCTTTAGCCCGTGCCTTCTCTTCGTCCCGACGGGCACCACCGATGCAGGCGTCAAACTCAAACTCTTCAATGGCGTCGAGCAGGGTGAACGTCTGCAGGCCGTTACGGGTGGCGTTGCGGCCGGTCGGCTCCTTTAGTTTTTTGGTCCGGATCGTATCTTCTACATAGCGGACAATAAGCCGTTCGCCGATCCGGTTGGCCAGTTCATCGCGGAAGTCAAGGGCCTCCTGAAAATTATGTCCCGTGTCGATATGAAGCAGTGGGAACGGAAATTTGCCCGGCCGAAACGCTTTGAGAGCCAGGTGAACCAGCGTAATTGAATCTTTACCGCCCGAAAATAACAGCGCGGGCCGCTCAAACTGCCCGGCTACCTCCCGTAGGATATGAATCGCTTCCGATTCGAGTTGATCGAGATAATCCATGTTTAATGAGTGAAGTAGCGAATGCATGAAGTAGTGAATAAAGGCTTGGTCGTAACTATTCGTTTAGTCACCACTGTAGGCATTCACTCATTTAGCGTGTAGGCCACATTCCTTTTTTGAGTTGTCTTCCCACCACCAGCGGCCGGCCCGGAAATCTTCGCCGGGCTGGATAGCGCGGGTGCACGGCTGGCAGCCAATACTGACAAAGCCCCGGTCATGGAGGGGGTTGTACGGTACATTGCGATCTTTGATGTACTGCTTCACCTGTTCGAACGTCCAGTCCATCAGCGGGTGGAATTTAAACAGGTTATGACTATCGTCCCACTCGAGCTGGGTCATGGTCTGCCGGTTGGGCGACTGCTCGGCGCGGATGCCCGTGATCCAGATTTTCTGACCAGCCAGTGCACGGTTGAGTGGCTCTATTTTTCGGATAAAACAGCACTCTTTCCGGTTTTCGACCGAGTCGTACATGCTGTAGGGCCCCTTGCCGGTCATCAGGCTTTCGACCGATTCCTGTTTGGGGAAATAAGCTTCGATTTTAGCGCCGTAGCGGTCGTTGGTTTTTTTCCAGACCGAGTAGGTTTCGGAAAACATGCGGCCCGTATCGAGGGTGAAGATGCGGATCGGAATATCGTTGGCCAGAATCAGGTCGGTGATAACCTGATCTTCGTAACCCAGACTGGTTGAAAAGACAACCTGGCCGGGAAACTGTTCGGCCAGGGCCCGTAGCGCTGTAACAGGGTCCTGGCCGCGCAGTTGCTCTGCCAGGGTGTCTAGTGTGGGGGTGCTTGGTTCGGCAATCATAGTTGTATGGACTCCTGAACCGGAACGGGCCTTAGCCCGCCCGATTCGATTACTGTAATTTAACCGCTTTGCCCGTTTTGGCTGATTGGCGCGCGGCATCTAAAATTTCCATGACAATCAGGTTATTCTCCACCGACGTAAGCTCGTCTGGTTTCGTTTGGCCCCGCAGCAACTGGGCCAGATACGCAAATGGATCAGCCGCCGGGGCGGCCGTGGCCGGGGCTTCGAGAGCCTGTTCGGCCTCCTTCTCCGTCCGCCGGATGCGCATGCGCGACTTGTCGAGGGTGAAAACAGAGCCGGTCTGGCCGTATACCTCCATATCTTTCCGGGCGTAGGGCCAGTTCTAGGATGCCTGAATGACGGCCTGAGCCGTTGGGTACGTCAAAATGATGGTTGCTTCGTCATCTACCCTGGGATAAATGTCCGGTTTGATCTGCTGGGTAACGGCCAGAACCGATGTAGGCCGCTGGCCCCGCATGAGCCAGGTCGACAGGTTGGCCCCGTAACAGCCAAAATCAAATAAAGCACCCGCCCCATTGGTGGCCGGATCGGTAAGCCAGACCAGAAACTCGGGCATGACCCCAATTTCTTTTGGCCCCTGGTGGCCGTCGTGGACAACAATCTTACGCACATCACCAATGGCTTTATCGCGATGCGTGATGCCGTAAGCGTGGTGATTGCTCGTATACCAGGTTGTTTCGTAATTAGTAAGAAGCTGTACGTTATGCTTTCTGGCCAGGGCTGCCATCTCTTTCGCGTCGGCATAGCTCGTGGCCAGCGGCTTCTCGACCATGACATGAATGCCCCGCGGAGCGCATACCTTTACCGTTTGCAGATGATCAACGATCCGGCCAAAATCCGTTACGGCTTCTGGTTTGGTTTTGTCGATCATTTCGGCCGTGGTGTTGTAGACCAGACTCATGGGCAGTTTGTACTGCTTCATGAACCGCTCGGCCAGTTCCCGATTCGGCTCGGCAATACCGACAATTTCGATACTTTTTCCGTTTAGTCCCAGAATCTGGTGGACATGTGAGTGAACCAGACCAGCTACGCCCACCCGTACTTTGCCGGACGTAGTTTGTGCGCCCGCTGCCTGAGCGAGTATGCATACGGAAAACAACAGGACTAATCGACGGATCATGAGCGTAGGGAGTTATGGGTTATGGGTATAGTTCTACCAATAAACCAGTTAGGCCCGTTCCTTTACTATATCAGCACTAACCGTTAGTGCCTGCCCGAAATCGGCGATCAGGTCCTCAACCGCTTCCAGACCGACAGAAATGCGGATCAGACCGGGCGTAATGCCCAGGGCGGCTTTTTCGTCGGGTTTCAGTTTGGCGTGGGTGGTCGTGTTGGGGTTCGTTACAATCGTGCGCGAATCGCCCAGGTTGGACGAAAGGGTGGGAATCTGAAGGGCATCGAAGAATGCACTGACCCGGTCGAAACCGCCTTCGAGTTCAATCGTGATGATGGCTCCGCCCGCGCTCATCTGTGCTTTCGCCAGTTCGTATTGCGGGTGCGAGGGCAGGAACGGATACAACACCCGATCAACTTCGGGGTGCGCGTCCAGGGCTTCGGCCAGCGCCAGGGCATTGCGGCAGTGGCGTTCCATCCGCAGATCGAGGGTTTCGAGACTTTTGGATAATACCCAGGCGTTGAAGGGCGAAAGCGAGGGCCCCGTATGGCGCGCAAAGAACCGGATAGGCTGAATCAGGTCGGCCCGGCCTACCACGATTCCACCCAGTACCCGCCCCTGGCCGTCCATAAACTTCGTGGCCGAATGAACCGAGAGGTCGGCTCCCAGATCGAGCGGGGTTTGCAGAATGGGTGTGGCGAAGCAGTTATCGACGTTCAGAATAAATCCGTATTTCGCTTTCAGCCGGGCCAGCATGGCCAGATCGACCAGCTCGAGGCCGGGGTTGGACGGGGTTTCCAGATACACCATGCGCGCGGCCGGCCGATCGGCGGTGGGCTGTATGGCGGCTTCCCAGTCGGCCTCGGTTGCGGTGGCATCGACGTAGGTATGGGTGATGCCCCACTTGCTCAGAATCTGGGTGATGATCTGGTGGGCCGAGCCAAACAGCGCGCGGCAGGCTACTAGGTGATCGCCCGACTTCAGCAGGGCGGCCATACTTGCAAAAACGGCGGCCATACCCGTGCCCGTTGCAATACCATCTTCCGCATTTTCGAGCATGCACACCTTGTCGACAAACTCAGAAACGTTGGGGTTAGAAAAACGGCTGTAGATGTTTCCCGGCTCGGTTTCTTCGAATAGTGCTTTTCCTTGTTCAGCACTCTCAAAGGCGAAACTGGAGGTCAGGTACAAAGGAACCGAATGCTCGCGATTGAGCGACTTCGGGGTTTGCGTCCGGATGGCTTTGGTTTGTTTTTGCATGCTTTACTTCCGAACCCAACGGTTCGGCTGAAATCGTATAGAATGAAACGTAGTCGGCTACCGGTAGGTGGCGTGACTCAAAAAAACAGGATAATCTTTCGCAGGCTGACCAGGATCACCACGATGCCTACCAGCACCATCATCGTTTTTACGGGTAACTTCTGGGCCAGCTGAGCCGCAATCGGTGCCGCAATCATACCGCCCAGTATCAGCCCCAAAATAACCAGCCCGTAATTGCCCAGGCCAGCGTACAGGGCGAAAACTACAGAACTGGAGAACGAAACAAAAAATTCAGCCAGGTTCACCGAGCCAATCGTATAGCGCGGATGCCGACCGGCTGCAATCAGCGTTGAGTTTACAATGGGGCCCCAGCCACCACCACCAATGGCATCGACAAAGCCGCCAAACCAGGCCAGCAATCCGATGCGCCGGACGGGCTTTTTCTTAATTCGTTTGACGAGGGCTTTCCGGATTATAAGCGCGCCCAGAATGGCCGTGTAAACCGAAATGGCTGGTCCCAGGTATTTGGCCACGATCTCGAGGTCCGCGAGCTGGGTAATCAGAAACGCGCCCAGGGCGGCCCCGATCACGCCTGGTATCAACACCACTTTGAACAGACGGCTGTTGACGTTGCCAAATTTAAGATGCATATAACCCGATACACCGGAGGTGAAGATCTCAGAACTATGGACGCTGGCGGTGGCAAACACGGGACTGATACCAACGCTGGTTAGAAAAGTAGTAGCGGTTACCCCATACGCCATGCCCAGCGCTCCGTCGATCATCTGCGCCGTGAAACCGGCCAGGATGAAATAAAAGATATCCGGCGACAGATCGATGGCCGTAGCCATAACCGTCAGCCGATCGAGAGTGAAGTAGCTGAATAGCAGGTGGCCAACGACCATCAGCGCCAGGGCTGAAAAGATATAAACCGCAATCTCTGTGCGCGTTCGCCGGCGTAACAGATTGGCGTACCGCTGTCGGACCGGTTTGTGAACGCGTACGCCAATGCCCGGAAACTCAGCGCGTAGCCGGTCAGCCTGTTGTTCGGCGTTTTCGCCCTCCAGGGTGACAGTCAGGCCACTAAGGTCGAACGAAAGCGGTTTGCCTGGCAGCGGATCAGGGCCTGACGAAGGCGTCACTATGTCGTTTGATTGCATAGTGTTTAAATCCTATCGAGATAATAGATTAATTTACTTATGAAAAACGGCACAAGTGCGTGCCGCTGTTGAGATGAAGGGTAGTTTGCAAAGGTAAGCAGAGGAGGGGCAAAGATGCAAATTGGCCAACTGGTGTTCAGCCGGTTCGCAACAGTTCGGCAATCAAAATGCCGAGGTATGTACCGATTGCGTTTCCGAGCGTACCGACCAGCACGGCAGGTAGCTGCAAATCAGGTCTACCCAGGCTTTTAGCGAGCGCAAGCGCTGAAGTAGCCCCGCCAATATTAGCCTGCGACGCGATGCCCAGCACGGCCCAGTCCTGCTTGAATAGCGCACCGATTCCGAACAGGAGGCCGCCGTGTACAAGCACTAGCAGCAGAATCATGCCAAACAAAATAACGGCCAGCTGGCCATCGCGAAGCAGGGCGGCTATATCGCAGTAGGCACCAATAACGGCCAGGAATATGTAGATCCCAAAAAGACCCAGGAGCCGGCTACCCCGTAGGTGATTAATGGCTCTGAACTGGGCCAGAACCAGCGCAATAGTTGTCAGAATAAGCACGAAAGGAACACCCGGAACGGCCGCAGCCAGCTGTTTCGAAAGGAAAATGGAGCCTAAACCCAATCCGAGCAGTAGGGCCAGATCATTGGGTGACATGGTTTCTGAGTCCTGGTAAGGATTGCCACTATCCTTGTCTGGCGTGTCCGTTTGGGCCGTGGGGAGTGCACGTGGAAAACGCTGCTGTAAGAAGCGGGGCACGGCCAGCGTCACGATCATCCAGAGGGTTGTCATGATGTTGTCGGCTGCTGTGGAAGCAATGAACAGATTGCCGGCCTTGGAGACGCCGTAATGGAGGGCAACCGCGTGGAAATTGACACTACCCCCGATATAGGTTCCTGTGAACATGCCCGCCAGGGCGTAATACAGCGTTCCGATTGTCTGGGGTGCCGAGAAGGCCCAGACGCTGGTAAGCACACCGATAATAGTGCCTGCGGAGCCGATCAGATACATGGTCAGCATCGGCAGACCCGCTTGTCTGAGGTCTTTCAGGTTGACACTCAGCAGCAGTAAAAACAGGGAGAACGGCGCAACATAGCCAAAGATGCCTTCGTAAATGGGTGTTTCGACGGTGGGAATGATTCCCAAGTTGGCTTCAATGGCTGTAACAACGATGACCAGCAGAGCTGTTCCGATGTGATGCAGACCGGGTCGGCGGGCCAGCCATTCGCAGATAACCACATTCAGACAAAGAACGAACAGGATGAACAGTGAATCAGACACAGGAAAAGGTTAATATGAAGTCGGTAAATATACTTAACGAACTGCTGGTCGGGTAATTGACTGATTTGATCAGCCCAAATATCATTAGGTCATTGGTGTAATATGTAAAATATTTACTAGTAAAAATCGGTATTTGCCCAACAAATCTGTTATTTGCGATAAGTTTCACTACCTAACTTTAATTAAGTTTAATACATATGAACAGAAAATTACTACTGAGTTTGTGGTTGTTTTTGGGTCTCGTTACACTATCGGTGGCGCAAAATCAGACACTTACGGGTAAGGTCTCTGACCAAAAGGGGAATCCATTACCCGGCGTATCGGTGCTGGTGAAGGGAACTACTCAGGGCGCTACCACCGACGCTGACGGAAATTACCGGCTGAGCGTTCCAAACAACGCCAGGGTTGGTTTCAGTTACATTGGCTTTCTGAGCCAGGAAATTGCGGTAGGTTCCCAGTCGACCCTTAACGTTACCCTGACCGAAGATACACGGCAGCTGGAAGAAGTGGTTGTGTCGGGTCTGGCTACTACCGTAAAGCGGTCTAACCTGGCTAACGCCGTAACCCGGCTCGACAGCAAAGACCTGACCGGCGCAACGAGCCCGGTGACTACGGATGCCGCGTTCCAGGGAAAAATTGCCGGAGCCAACATTGTCTCAAACAGCTCGGTACCGGGCGGAGGCTTTAACGTACAGTTCCGGGGCGTTTCTACGCTGGGTGCATCAGCTTCGCAGCCGCTGTTTATCGTAGATGGCGTCTATATCGACAATGGACAGTATGCCAACGGCCGTTCGGCTGCCAACAAAGCGGCCGCCGGTTCGGCGCAGAGCACCCAGGACAACAACGCCAACCGCCTGGCCGACCTGAACCCGGATGATATCGAAAGCATCGAAGTGCTGAAAGGCTCTTCGGCGGCTGCTATTTACGGTACCCGGGCTAATGCCGGTGTGGTCATCATCACAACCAAACGGGGTAAAGGCGGCAAAACAACCGTTTCATTCGGGCAGGATCTGGGCTTCAGCAAAGCACTCAGCTACTACGGAGGAGCCGACTGGACCGAGCAGAAACTGACCGATTACTTCTCGGCATCGGAGATTCCGCAATTGCAGGCTGCGCGGGCAAATGGCACCTATACCGATTGGGAGCGGGTGGTCTATGGCGGCACCGGAGCGATCCGCAACACCCGACTGGGTATCACGGGTGGTAACGAAAAGACCAAGTTCTACGTAAACGGTAGCATCTCCGACGAAACCGGTATCATCAAGAATACAGGCTTTCAGCGGTACTCGATCCGGGCTAACATTGATCACAAGCTGACCAACTGGCTCGATTTCAGCATCAACTCAAACTACATCGTCAGTAACAACGATCGCGGGTGGACCGGTAACGATAATTCGTACATCAACTATGGGTACTCGCTGCCCTACACCAAGCCGTATATTAACCTGTATCCTGATGCCAACGGCCGTTACCCCGATAACGGATCGGGCGTAGGGGAGAACCCGCTGGCCGTTCGCGACCGGGCTATCAACAATCAGAAAAACAACCGGGTGCTGCAGGGCTTTACCGTAAACGCCCGGGCTATCAACACCGCCAAATCGTCGCTGACGTTCCGGGTTAACGGTGGTCTGGATTACCAGAACGGTTTTGCCACCATCTGGCTGCCTTCCGATCTGCAGTCGCAGCGGCAGGAAGCCAATCCGGGTTTTGCCCAGGACACTCGCACGGAAGTATTCAACTCCAACGTACAGCTGTCAGCAATCTATACGCAGGCAGTTATGGACGGTCGGCTGAATCTGACGACCTCGGCGGGTGCCGTTCGACTGTACAAATACCTGCGCTCGAACTACGTGCGTGGTACAGGCCTGCCCGCGGGTGTGTCGAACCCGGCCCGTGGTAAAGTAATCGATGGCTTTGTTGAGTATCAGGAAAATACCGACGTCGGTGTGTTTGCGCAGCAGGATGCCAACTTCGAGGACAAGGTGATTGGTTCGGTTGGTATTCGTTTTGACAAATCGACCCTCAACAGCGAGTTCGATAAATTCTATGCGTTTCCTCGGGCTGCCCTGGCGGTCAACGCGGCTCGTTTCGGTACCTGGGCCGGCAATACGGTTAGCCAGCTGAAATTCCGGGTAGCTTACGGACAAACGGCCGGTCTGCCAACCTTCGGTACAACCTATTCGCAATTGCAGGTAGTGGGTATCGGCGGTCTGGGCGGTCTGGTGCCATCGACGGTCCTGGGTAACACCGCCATCAAGCCCGAGCGTGCTACTGAGCTGGAGTATGGTATCGATTTCGGTCTGTTCAACAACCGGGTAACGGGCGAATTGACGATGTACAATAAAAAGGTATTCGACCTGATTCAGCCGCTGACGACTGCCCCAACAACGGGGGTAACGTCAACCCAGATCAACGCAGCTGACCTGACTAACAAAGGGGTCGAACTGTCGCTGGGAGCCGATGTAGTCCGGAGCAGCAACTTCAGCTGGTTTGTGCAGCCCATTTTCTGGTACAACCGCTCGAAAATTACCCGCCTTGACATTCCTGAGCGTCTGACGGGCGGTTTCGGAGCTACGTTCGGTCAGTGGCGCGTGAAAGGCCCCGATGCCAATGGTACAACCTATTCGCCAACCGAGATCGTAGGGCAGCCCCGGACCAATCCGGCCGATGCCACCTCCTGGACGAGCTACGGCGACGCTCAGCCGAAATACGAACTGTCGCTGAACAACCGGATTACGTTCCTGAAGAATTTCGAGTTTTCGGCGCTGCTCAACTACCGGCACAAGTTCACGGTCGTGTCGCTTACCCGCGTCCTATGGGATGAGGGCGGCAACACCTACGACTGGAACGAAACGGACGACGCTGGTAACGATGGTAAAACGCCGAACGGTATTTACCGGCAGAACGCCAACGGACTAGACGAAAGTGGCAACCCCAAGCCAGGCTATAACCCAGGTATCTACAGCTTCCTGAAGCTGCGCGAAGTATCGCTTTATTATCGGATTCCTTCGCCGGCGCTGAAGCGGGTGTTTGGCAATGTTGTCAGCAACATTCGGGTTGGCGTGTCGGGTAACAACATACTGCGCTGGACCGATTATACGGCTGGTTACGACCCCGAGAACTCGAACTTCGGATCGCTGGCCTTGGGTGGTGGTGTCGACCTGGGCTCTACGCCCGCCGTTCGTCGGATGATGTTCCACCTCGCTGTTGACTTCTAGAAACGACTGAAATGCAGTCAGACGTACTTCACGTTCCTAAAAAATGAAACTCATGAAAAAACATACATCAATTATGCTCACCAGCCTGCTGGTGGGTGGCTTGACGGCCTGTAATCCGCTCCAGACGGAAGAGGTCATTGACCCAAACTATCCCAGCGTAGGGGCTGTAACCAACAATGCCACCAAAGCCCAGCTGGACGCACTATCGGTTGGTCAGTTCTCGCTGGCCCGGAATGGTTTGTCTACTTACCTGCTGGTAACCGGAACTATTGGCAAAGAGTTGTTCAACTTCAACGGTACCGAATCGCGCTGGATGACGGAGCTGAACGGGCTGCGCCCCATCGACAACTCGGCGTTCTATAACACCGCCACTACCGGGTTCGGGTTGCCCGTTCGTCAGGCCAACATCACCCTGGCGGCTACCAACAACACCAGCTCAGTGTCTGACGCGGAGAAGAACGCGTACCGGGGCATTGCCAACACCTTCAAAGGTCTGGCTTATCTGCAGATGCTGAATGCTCAGGGGACAAACGGTGTTCGTCTGAACGTGGAAGATCCGTTCAAACCAAGTAAAGCGGCTACCTACGCGGAGTCACTGGCTGGTATTGCCAAGTTCCTCGACGACGGGGCTTCGCAACTCGATCAGGCGGGGGCTGCTTTTCCGTTTTCGTTGCCATCGGGCTTTGCCGGGTTCACGACACCGTCA
Source organism: Spirosoma lacussanchae (assembly GCF_005870035.1). GTDB lineage: Bacteria > Bacteroidota > Bacteroidia > Cytophagales > Spirosomataceae > Spirosoma > Spirosoma lacussanchae. The sequence goes on from NZ_SWJG01000001.1 coordinate 2,155,514, forward strand.
ACGTTCAAGCGGTTTAACCGGGCCATTGCTCTTCGCGTTGCCATCTATCAGGCCGACTGGGCGAAGGCCGCTACGCTGCTGCCCCAGACGTTTTACAGTGCCACCGGCGACCTGAATGTAGGACCCCGTCATACCTACAACCCCACTCCACCCGATGTTCAGAACCCGTTGCTAAACACCTCGTCGAGCCAGATCGTGGGAGTTAAAGAGGTATTTGACGCGGCCGAAGCCGGTGATAAGCGTCTCTCGAAAGTACGGAAGCAGGCTACTCCGCTGACCTACACATCGGGCGTAACCTACAGCACGCCTTATCTGACAAACATGTACACGAGCGGCAACGACCCCATTCCCATCATCCGGAACGAAGAGCTGGTACTGATTGGCGCCGAGATTGCCGCTCAGCAGAACAACGCAGCGGAAGCTACCCGACTGATCAACGTCATCCGGACGGCGGCTGGTCTGCCTAACTACGCCGGAGCCACCACGAAAGATGCGCTGATCAACGCCATCCTGAAAGAGCGGCTGTACTCGCTGTTCTACGAAGGCCACCGCTGGGTCGATATGCGTCGGTACAACAAACTGAACGAGATTATTCTGCCGGTAGCAAACATGAAGGTACTGGAGCGGCTCGAGCGGCCGGTAGCCGAAGTGAACTGGGATAAGTTTAACCCATAGACTGAGCTTGATTTATGCTTCACCAGGAGTACGCAGACTGAAAAGTATGATGTACTCCTGGTGATTTTTTTATTCTCAACTTAGCCGTGACGGGTAATTGTGTACCAATTCAGAAAATACCAAAGTGCCACCATACTAATGAAGATGCCAACGGCAATTGTGAAATTCAACCAACGGTTGGTTGCTTTCTCATTGAGCCAGAAGTACACTGATACGCATTGAATAATTAAAATAGTGAGCATAATAGGGTAAAAAAGTCGGTTGTTGACTTCCAATACCCTGAAGTGTAATATTATAGGCGTCAAGACAGTTGATAAAACACCCAGACGACGAACTACATTCTTGAGACTCAGTGTGGTTGTCATTTTCGCTGAAGTTTCGACATATATACGGCTTTATTCGATACACGCTTCTTTTTCATCCCTGTGCATGTACTGCCTTATTTACTGTCTCACTCCTCTGCAATCGGGTCGGGTCGCCCGTCACGAGGCCGCGCGTAGGGAGCTTGTTACCGCGAATAAAAAGCAGCCCGACCACGTGAGGAGCCGCCATGCTGGTACCGCTTAGTATGGCGTAACTTCCATTCAGGTAGGTCGAGGTAATACGAACGCCATACGCATACGCGTCGACGCTGGGGCCAAAGTTGGATCGCTTCAATCCGTAAGAACAAGTTGACTATTGTAAAGTCGGAGGGAGTCCGTGATTTCGAACCAAGAATAGTTGACTACCTCTCGCTTTTCAATTTGCGAAATAATAAAAACGAGTATTCGAATACTCATTTTATTGATCTTTTATATTCAAGCTTAAATAATATGGTTTAAGTACAGTATTGTTATTGCCTCCATCATTGTTAGGCTACCCTAAAGAATAATACCCTTCCCTCTGCTTTTGAATATACGGCACGCAACATATAACGTAAACAAATGAACTATAATACTCACAAGCACTATACCGTATAGAAGCGGAAAATCTGTGAAAACGCTTATCATAATCATACTTTTTAGTTCAAAACCCACAATTGTAACTTGAATTACAGCCCAGCAAATCTTTGTAATGGTTGTTTTCAATCTCGACAAGCGCAGCTTTATACTGAAAAAAGTAGCGAGTTGAACATTCCATATCAACAAATAAACCAGCAGCCAGATCTGCAGCGCTGCCCACTACAGGGACACCGTTTAGCCAAGCTAATGTAGCTGCAGTGGTTGCTCCAGCACTAAACCCTGATACATGGCACCAAAGTCCTATATTGGTAGCTAAATTATACCTTGCCTCATTCAATTTAGCCTTTTTCTTATTGTCTGCTAATTCCTTACAACGACGACAGTTTCTCTAATTGGGTCTATTAGTTTTTTGTGAGCCCCTATTAGGGCCACCGCTAGTGACAGGCCCTCCTTCCGAATCGCTTCCCCAGCCCATACAAGGTGAGTAAACATAAATTGAATTTACAAGTACACCGTTTACATACTCCTCCCAAAACTAATCGATACACATTGAGGGATTAGGAATCACCTCCGGCTTAGTACCTTTTGGCAAAGAAGTCCTTTTCAGTCCGGCATTAGCAGGAGTGCGTAGATTTACATCCCCCATTAACAAAACCGTCTGTGTAGATGAGTTGAAAGTGTTTATATTGATGAAGCCGTTACTCTTAACCGTATACACTACCCACTTATTGACCCGCGAGTAAGTCTGCAAAGTTTATATCTGATCGCTACATCTTCTGAGGAAGTTGAATAAATTCTGCAAGCAAACGTCTTTACGGACTAATTTATACATCAATGAGATAACTATACCCATAAAATAAGCAGCACATATTGAACTTACAGTGCTAGCTTCTTTTTTCAAGAACGTTCTGTATTTTTTGGGTTCCCTTCCTCTGCTTTTAAATGTATTTACTCGCCCGCAATAGGGTCAGGCGTGCCGTCCGGGTCGCCGGTGACGAAGCCGCGTGTCGGGAGTTTGCTGCCACGGATCAGCAACAGGCCGGCCACGTGTGGAGCTGCCATGCTGGTGCCGCTCAGAACCGCGTACCGGCCATCCTTGTATGTCGAGGTGATACGAACCCCATAGGCACAAACGTCGACGCTGGAGCCGTAGTTGGAGAAACTGGCAAACTGATTGGCTCGGTCCATGGCCGATACGGTAAAGACGTTGGTGTTGTTGAGCCGGGCGGGGGTGGCCTCGTTGGCGTTCTGGCCGTCATTACCGGCTGCTATGGCGAAGAGAATGCCGCTGTTGGCTGCCTGTCGGATGGCGTTTTCCAGCGTTACGGATACCCCCTCGCCACCCAGGCTTAAATTCACGACGTCACCGGCTTTCCCAGTCTGACGAACGTAGTTTACGGCCTGGATAATACCCGATAGCCGCCCTTCGCCCAGCTGGTTGAGCACTTTCAGCGCTACCAGCCGCGCGCCCGAGGCCACTCCTGTTACCCCAACGCCGTTATTTCGGGCGCCGATAATACCAGCTACGTGGGTGCCGTGCCCGTTCTGATCGTCGGCTGAGGTAACCCCACTCACGAACGAGCGGCTACGCTCCGTATCGACGTTCAGATCGGGGTGGTCGAGGTCAATGCCGGTATCGACTACCCAAACCGTTTTGCCGGTCTGTAAATCGCCCCGACCATAACCGGTCTGCTGAACGTTCCAATACACGGTGCTGGGTGCGGCCACATCGACGCAGTTACAAATCGACATAATCCGGTCCGGCTCGACCATAGAAACGGCCGGGTCCTGCTGGAGCTGGGTGGCTTCGGCAGCTGATAAATGAGCCAGGAAACTGGTTTGTTCCGTGGATGCCAGCAACTCTGGCGCATCATCTTCGATGCGGTGGCGGGCCAGTAGCTGGTCGATTCCGGCCCGGGCGGCACTTACTCGGGCGTTGGGCGAGCCGGGCAGCGACTGCTCAGGCTGGTACGTGACGATGTACGAACCCGCAATGGCCTGGCCGTTCAGGGTGGAGGCTTTGACCAGGCAGTCGGCCGAGAAGGTGGGCTCAACGTCACGATCGGTTTGACAGCCGATCACCGCCAGCGCCACATACAATGAGGTAACGGGAGATACTAAACGGGGCATGAACAATACAAGAAGGATGATAAACAAAAATCTGGTATCGTACAGGTCAGTTCATGCAGTCGCTACTGGTTATAAATACGGGTGCTATTAAAACGTAAAATTCGCTGGTTATGGTGCCGCGGTCACGGGACTAGGAGCATAATTTTTTACAGGAATAAAGACAACCCGCCCGGCTACCGGGAAATGCGTTTCTGTTATGGGTTGGCCCAGGCGTCGGTAAAACTCAGCTACCTGGTCCGGCGTCAGTAAGTCGGGGTAGAGATTGATACCGGCGAAGTTATTCTTCTGCAGAAAATCGATAAAAAAGCGCCAGTCTGCTTGGGTAAATGACCTGCCCGGGGTTAGCAGCCGGGGCCAGCCATCGCGCAGAAAGGGCTGAATCTGGCTGGGGTGAAGCCGCCCGAAATACTGGCCAACTACGTGTTTGTCGTAAAACCGCCGAAAGGTAAAAATCGCATTTTGTTGTTTGTAGTAGGGGCAAAGCCCTTCGGCCATGCCGGGTCCATCGGCTCCGACGGCGCAGAAGGGCCAGTCGAGAACAGCCTTACCCGGCTGCTGCCGGATGGTCTGACAATAGCGGAGCAGATCATCGGAGGCAACGAGCGTAGGCAGGGAGGTGCGCAGGTAGAGACCGTATGACCATTCGCTGACCATCAGCAGCAACACCCCAACCGTGGCGATCAGACCGGTTCGGCTTGCAGGCCAGCGGAGCGGTAAAGCCAGCAGCACCAGCAGAACTGGATAAATCAGGCTGGCCCGGCCGCCGTGTCGGTTAAAGCTAAACCAGGGAAACAGCTTGAGCGTAGGCAGCACCGCCGGATGATACAGCAGACACAGTACCAGCATCAGCACAACCGGTAGCCATAGTTCAACCTGCCGCCGGGTCTGCCACAGTCCCGCGCCAGCCAGGATGGTCAGGTATAAACCCGGACTACCCTGCCCGTAGCTCTCGAACGTATCCCGTAGCCATGACTGGTAGGGCACAACAAAGGCATCGAGGCCCGGCAAATGGGGCAGAAACAGCCGTAGCGGATGCGACCAGGCGCGCAGGGGAGGCATGGCGGCAAAGTCAAATTCCCAGGCGGTGAAGGCGATCTGGAGGGTGAGCGGTAGGTACAGAAAAGTGCTGAAAAGAATCAATACCAGCATCAGCAGCAACAAGCGGGACTGACGGGCCCAGGAAGCGACCAGATACTGACTCAACTGCGCCATCCATTGGGCTGGATGGGGATGTTGTCGGTAGAGAACGACGCCGGCAATGGGCACTGTCAGGGTGGTGAACGTAAGCGCATAGCCCGCTACATAGCCCAGCTCCTGGCTCAGCACCTGCACATGGAGCCATACCCACAGCAGAACGAACACCAGCGAAACCCGATGCCGGTCGAGGAGGTCGTGAAGCAGGCAATAGGTGGCTATCATACACAGGATAGTCCAGTGGCCGACGCAGACGTTCATGTGGACCGGAAACTTGAAGATCGCGTAGAGGTTGAAAACCGACACGATCAGCCCGGCCGCAAACGATCGGCTGGTGCCGAAGCGGGGCTGAAGCAGCAGGTACGTTCCCAGCGCGGCCACCAGCAAACTGTAGATGTAGTAGTACTGCAGATACGGACCGGCATAACCACCCTGAAACTGGTAACACAGGGCGTACCAGTAGTCGCGCTCAAACCCCCAGGGCAGAAACACCTGGTTCAGGCCATAGGGGTAAAACGATTGGTTATTAACCAGATCAAGGTGGGGAAAGGGCCACAGAGAGAGATTCTTGCCGAAATAATAGCCCGCGTATTCGTACTGATCCGTGTCGTCGCCGTCGGACAGGGGGCGGCTGAAATCATCTACGACCCAGGCGCCCAGGACAGCCGTAAGGATGGCTAACAACAGGGGCCAGCGCCAGCCAGCGGCAGCGTGGGCAGGTTGACGAATCGAAGCGGAGTGAGCAGTGGGCATGGGAGCGAACAGGCGATTGTCGGAAGGAGGTGGGCAAAAGTCTCGGTAAACGGCTATTTTTGCAAACTGTAGTGACCTATTTGGCCGGTAAGCCAAGTACCCGTCAGACTTAAATATGATTCAGATGGGCTGACTGACCCATCGCCCCCTACATATGGCCGATTATAACCACCGCGAAACCGAGCAGAAATGGCAACGGTTTTGGGACGAAAACCAGACGTATCGTACGCAGACCAGCACCGGTAAACCGAAATATTATGTACTCGACATGTTTCCGTACCCCTCGGGAGCCGGGCTGCATGTTGGCCACCCGCTGGGCTATATCGCTTCGGATATTGTGTCGCGGTACAAGCGGCTGAAAGGCTACAATGTCCTGCACCCGATGGGATTCGATAGCTTCGGCCTCCCTGCCGAGCAGTATGCCATTCAGACCGGTCAGCACCCAGCTCTAACCACCGAGCAGAACCTGAAGCGCTATATCGAACAACTCAAAAATATCGGCTTCAGCTACGATTGGTCGCGCGAGGTGCGCACCTCCGATCCGGCCTACTACAAATGGACGCAGTGGATCTTTATGGAGCTGTTCCGGTCCTGGTACAACAAGGATACGGACCGGGCCGAGCCCATCGAGACCCTGCTGGAGAAGTTTGCCACCAACGGAACCACCGATGTCAATGCCGTTTGTGACGACGACCGTGAGGGCGGAGCGCCCCTGACGTTCACCGCTGCGGAATGGAACGCCATGTCTGCCGAAGAGTCGTACGAAATCACGCTCAGATATCGCCTGACCTACCTGGCCGATGCCGTTGTGAACTGGTGTCCGGCGCTCGGTACGGTGCTGGCCAATGATGAGGTAAAGGACGGCGTTTCGGAACGGGGCGGCTACCCCGTTGAGCAGAAGCTCATGCGCCAGTGGATGATGCGGATTACGGCCTATGCCGACCGATTGCTCACCGGTCTTGACACCATCGACTGGACCGAATCGATCAAGGAACAGCAGCGTAACTGGATCGGCAAAAGCGTTGGTGCCAGCGTGAAGTTTCCCTTGCTCGACGCGCCGGTGGCGGGTGAACAGCCCCAAACCATCGAGGTATTTACCACCCGAGTCGATACCATCTACGGGGTAACCTTTATGGTGCTGGCGCCCGAACACGAGCTGGTGCCGGTCCTAACTACGCCAGAACAGCGCGACGCTGTTGACGCCTACGTGAATGCGGCCAAACTGCGTTCCGAGCGCGATCGGATGGCCGAGACCAAAGTCGTATCGGGCGTCTTTACGGGGAGTTACTGCCTCAATCCACTCAACGACGAGAAGGTCCCCATCTTCCTGGCCGATTACGTGGTGGCCGGGTACGGTACCGGTGCTGTCATGGCCGTTCCGTCGGGCGATCAGCGCGACTATCTGTTCGCCAAGCACTTTAACCTGCCTATCGTGCCGGTGCTGGATGCTCAGAAAGAGATGGACATCCAGGCCGACAATACCAAAGAAGGGCGGTATATCAACTCAGGCATCATCAACGGTATGACCTACGCCGAAGCCGTACCAACGCTGATTGCCTGGCTCGAAGCCCGCGGTCTGGGCCGGGGTAAGGTCAACTTCCGAATGCGCGATGCGGTATTCAGTCGCCAGCGCTACTGGGGCGAACCCGTGCCGGTCTATTTTAAAGAAGGAGGGTCAACGGGACGGTTGCCCTATCTGATCGACGAACAGGATTTGCCCGTTGAACTGCCGGCGGTTGACAAATACCTGCCCACCGAGACCGGTGAGCCACCGCTGGGCCGTGCCGAAGGCTGGAAGTACAAAGGGCAGTATGAATACGAGCTGAGCACCATGCCCGGCTGGGCGGGATCATCGTGGTACTGGTACCGCTACATGGACCCCCAAAACGAGACCGAATTTGCCAGCCGCGAGGCCATCAGCTACTGGCAGAATGTAGATCTCTACATCGGCGGAACCGAACATGCAACCGGTCACCTGCTCTACAGCCGTTTCTGGAACAAATTTCTGAAAGACCGGGGCTACGTGCCGCAGGAGGAGCCGTTCAAAAAGCTCATCAACCAGGGTATGATTCAGGGCCGGAGCAACTTCGTCTACCGGCTCAAAGGCACCGGACAGGAAGGTCAACCCGCCGTTTTTGTGTCGCTCAATCAGATTCAGGACCGAGCGGTGACGCCCTTACACGTGGATGTCAACATCGTTGAGAACGATGTGCTCGACATTGACGCGTTCCGTAACGCCCGGCCCGACCTGACCGAAAACGCCGAGTTCATCTGCGAACCCGACGGGCGCTATGTTGTTGGGGCCGAAGTCGAGAAAATGTCGAAGTCGAAGTTCAACGTGGTTAACCCCGATACGATCGTAGAGCGCTACGGGGCCGACGTACTGCGTTTGTACGAGATGTTCCTCGGACCGCTCGAACAGGCCAAACCCTGGAACACGAATGGGATCGACGGCGTATACCGGTTCATCCGTAAATTCTGGCGGTTGTTCTACAAGGACAATGCTGCCGGGGCATCGGATGCCGGAACGAGCCAGTGGATAGTGACCGATGAGCCGCCGACCCCCGCCGAGCTGAAAATTCTGCACCGGACCATCAAGAAAACGCAGGACGACATCGATGCCTATTCGTTCAACACGTCGGTAAGTTCGTTCATGATCTGCGTCAACGAGCTGGCTTCGCTCGACTGCCACAAGCGCTCGGTATTGCAGGATCTGGTGCTGCTGCTGTCGCCCTTCGCGCCCCATATTACCGAAGAATTATGGGCGGCATTGGGGAACGAACCAGGGTCGGTTTCGCAGGCCAGCTTCCCGGTTTTCAACCCGGCCTATCTGGTGGAAGACGCCTTCGAGTACCCGATTCAGATTAACGGCAAGGTGCGTACCACGATCAGTTTCGCCATTGATCGCGCGCCGACCGACATCGAACGGGAGGTGCTGGCCGATGAGATCGTTCAGAAATGGCTTGAAGGAAAGACGCCCAAGAAAGTAGTTGTTGTGCCAAAGCGGATTGTCAATGTGGTGATATAGACGATTTTGAGCCATATTGAGCCCAGTTTCCTGATAGTCGGGAGGCTGGGCTTATTTTTTTAGGCATGTCATCTAATCGTAACCGTCAATTTGTTCTACTTCTATTTTTTCTTTCCGGGTTTGCTGCTTTACTCTACCAGGTTGTCTGGCAGCGGCTCCTGGTGTTCTACACTGGCTCCGATACGGTCAGCATCAGTCTGATTGTGTCGGCCTTCATGACCGGGCTGGGTATTGGCTATCTGGCCGGGGGGCGGCTGGCCGATCGGTCGGCACCGCAGGTCAATCTGCGTTATTTTATCGGGGCTGAGCTGGGCATTATGGGTTTTGCTGCCGGTAGCAAATGGCTCCTGTATGACTTTCTCTATGCGTCCGCACCGCCCCTGGGCGATAGTCCTATTATCCTGTACGCCCTTGTGTTTGGGGTGCTGCTGGTGCCCACGTTTCTGATGGGGCTGTCGTTGCCGGTGCTGTCCCGGGCGTTCCGGTTCGGCGAAATGGACCAGCAGGCGCGTTACATCAGCCTGCTCTATTTCATCAATACGCTGGGGGCATCGCTGGGGGCACTGATTACGGGATTTCTGCTGGTTCGGCGGCTTGGGTTCGATCAGGCTATCTGGGTGGGGGCGGCCCTGAACGGCGTTTGTGCCGCATCCGCCTACCTGCTAAGTCGACAGGCGTCTTTGTCCAGGAAGGTGTCGGTCGGCGGGTCGGACGCGGGCTCAAAGGTGCCCCTGCGGCTTACGCCGGTCCTGACGACCTGGTCGGTACAGTACTTTATGTCAGGGCTGGCAGCGCTATCACTCGAACTCATCTGGTTCAGGATCCTGGAAACCCTCATCAAGTCGGTGTCGCTGACGTTTGCCGTGCTGTTGGCCATCTACCTGGGGTCAATGGCTGTCGGTACCGTAGTGGGTACCCGGTTCGGTACCCGGTCGGCCCGTTGGCGTGAACGTCTTTTTCTGGTGTGTCAGCTAAGCCTGTACGCATACACCATGCTGGCCCTCACGGCATTTTTATACGGTATTGCCCACTGGCCGGCTCTGCGGTTTCTGTGGGATTACTTCGCCAGTGGAGAGCCGGTTCTGACCCCTCGCTTCAGCATCTTCACCTACGGCCTTGTACCGGTCTTTCTGCTGTTTTTACCCACATTCCTGATGGGAATGAGTTTCGCCCTGTCCCAGTCTCTACTCCAGGACAAGCCCGATGAAGTGGGCCGCCGGGTGGGTTGGTTACAGTTTGTGAATATTGCCGGATCGGCTGTTGGCGCATGGGGGATAACGTGGGTGGGCTTCCCGCTGTTCGGTACTGCAATGCTCATACGGGTTATCGGGTGCCTGGGGTTAGTGTACATCATCGTGCTGGCTGTTCGTCGACACTGGTCCGCTGGTCTGGCCGTCGTCATGGCTGGTGCGCTGGTACTGGTGAGCCTAACCATACCCGATAATGCGCGGTTCTGGCAGCTGATGAATGGCATCGAAACGCCCGATCAGTTCGTCTTCGACGAGAACGAATCGGCGGTGTCGGTCATCAAACGGTCACCGGATCGGAAGCTGGGGGTCGTTTTTGTCAACGGACTGGGGCAGAGCGCGCTACCTTACTCGACGGACGAAATACATACGTTACTGGGAGCGTTGCCGCTCATGATTCATCCCCGGCCCGAGCGGGTCGCCGTGATTGGCCTGGGATCGGCCGGTACAGTCAACGGAATAGCGGGTCGGGCAGAAACCCAGCGGATCGATTGTTTCGAGATTGCCACCAACCAGGCGGATGTACTGGCGGAGTATGCGGAGCAGGCGGGCGATTCGGCCATACAAACCCTGCTGCGTGATAAGCGGCTGCATCTGATTTTTCGGGATGGGCGATACGCTATCCGTAACCAGGCCATTCGCTATGACATCATCGAAGCCGATGCCCTACGGCCAGCTTCTGCCTATTCCGGTAATGTGTATTCAAGAGAGTATTTTGAGCTGCTCAGGGCCAAATTGAAACCCGGCGGACTAGCTGTTACCTGGTGTCCAACGGCACGGGTGCTCAATACGTTTCGCGCCGTTTTTCCGTACGTCGCCTACTGCGATAAACTACTGCTCATCGGGAGTAATCAACCCATAAAACTGGACTGGGGCGCCATTCGGCAACGGGCTGGTAGTCTTTATAGCCGGCAGCATTATGGGCGGTCAGGGATACGAATAGAGCCCCTGCTGGCCCGCTACGGCCACGGTATGCGGTTGTTGCCAGCCACTACAGCACGCACAGACGAAATCAATACCGACCTGTTTCCCAAAGACGAATACAGCATCCGGGTCAACGATCGGGCCCGCTTCTAAGCGGGAGGGGATTGTTCCGGGTAGTAGCCCCACTTACCTGAGTCGGGGCTACTACCCGGAAACCGGCTTTAGGGAGCCACCCCCTGCAGTGAGGTATCGGCCAGCGCCTGTCGTACCTGGGCTGTCAGGGTAAGCGAATGTTTGCGGGCTTCGTGGTCGAAGATAGGCGCGGTGATAATCAGCTCGTCGGCCTGCGTCTGGTCAAGGAAACTGGCCAGTCCCCGCTGTACCGTATCGGCCGAACCCACCGCCGAACAGCTCAGTACCGACTCGATACCTGCCAGTTCATAGTCGGGCCATAATGCCTGAATATCGTCGACCGGGGGTTGCATTTGCCGGGCTTTGCCGCGCCGGATGTGAAGAAACTGTTGCTGAACGGAGGTAAACAAGCGCTCGGCTTCCTGATCCGTATCGGCGGCTATGACGTTCACGGCCACCATCGCGTAGGGTTCCTGCAACTGAGCCGATGGCTTGAACTGCGACCGATACACCTGCAAAGCCCGCATCAGCTGCGCCGGTGCAAAGTGGGAGGCAAAGGCGTACGGTAAACCCAGCAGGGCGGCTAACTGGGCCCCGAACAGGCTGGACCCTAAAATCCAGATCGGTATATCTAAACCAGTGCCGGGAATGGCCTGAACGAACTGGCCGGAGTCGTCGGGCTGAAAATAACGCTGCAACTCGATGACATCCTGCGGAAACGTATCGGGCCCTGTCGCGTCCCGGCGCAGGGCCCGGGCGGTAGCCTGATCGGAGCCGGGCGCGCGACCCAGCCCCAGGTCGATCCGGCCGGGGTAAAGCGATTCCAGCGTGCCGAACTGTTCGGCAATGACCAGGGGCGAATGGTTGGGAAGCATGATACCGCCCGAGCCAACGCGGATAGTCCGGGTGCCGCCGGCTACGTACCCAATCACAACCGAGGTAGCAGCGCTGGCAATACCAGGCATGTTATGGTGCTCGGCCAGCCAATACCGGTTGTAGCCTAGCTGTTCGGCGTGTCGGGCCAGATCTAATGTATTGTGTAGCGCCTGACTGGCGGTGTTGCCAGCCACAATGGGCGATAAATCAAGAACTGAAAAGGGAATCATACTACGTTGGTGGGCCGTTTGGCCCGGTTTATGGCAACGGCAGGCCTGATCCGGTTGGATGAAGCACCGACCAATGCTTACCTATAGGCAACAACGCAGCTTACCCGAACGGTTCCTGGCCATAATCGTCAGCGAGCCTGATTGGGCCGTAAAAACAGCAGCACGTATATGAAGGGTAATGGCTACAAGAGAAAGCTACTCCTGCGGAAAAACGATCTGATCCGCGCCATCGTGGGGCTCGAAGACGGAAACACGAAAGCCGCTGGCCGATTGGTTGGTGGCCGCATCGGGCGGGTTGCCGGTACTCAGGTAATCGAGCAGCTGTTCGGTACTGGCGAAGTGGATCGTATGGGTTGCCGGGCGGTCATGGAGCCGATCCGCGTCTGACGAGTCAGCCTTAACGGGTTGGATCAGCACCGTTACGACGGCGTAGTCATGGGTGCGGGCCATCACCTCGAGCGGAGTGCTGTCGGCTTGGGCGGTTTGTCGGTGAACGTTCAGGATGGTGAAGGCATTGCCCTGATTGCCCATGTTATGCAGCAACCATTCATAGATAGTTTCCATAGGGTACGTTGGTAGAGCTGGTGTACTGAATAAAGGTCAGCGGCAACCGGCTTCGGGTACAACCGGGCGGTCCTGATCCTTGTTCAGGGTTTCTACCTGGCGGACCCCGGCCAATTTATCGGAATCACCTTCCCGAATAGCCGGGTAAGCTGGGCCAGACGCTGTTCTTTTTAGTAGGTTTGCGGCATGAAAAACTGCATTGCTGTTAGTCTGCTGGCTCTTTCGCTGGTTACCTGCTCGCCCAAAACCTATACGCGCATTCCTGCCGGTGGGGCCTATCAATTTTTTAAGTACACACCCGGTCAGCCCGCCCGTATTTCAGCCCACCGGGGTGGGGGCGATCTGAAAGGGTATCCCGAAAACTGCATCGAATCATTTGCGTACCTGGCTAAACAAACGCCCGTCATTATCGAGTGCGACATCGACCTGACCAAAGACAGCGTACTGGTGATGATGCACGACGCTACCCTCGACCGCACTACAACCGGAACCGGCAAGCTGATCGAGAAAACCTACGCTGAGCTGAGCCCGTACCGGCTGGAAGATAACCAGGGCAACCCGACGCCCTACAAAATTCCAACCCTGGAGGAGGTTCTCCGCTGGGGAAAGAACAAAGTGGCCTTTACCCTCGACGTGAAGCGAAACGTATCGTTTGAGAAAATAGTCGACATGATCCATCGCACCGGCGCGGGCGACTATGCCGCTGTGATCACCTATAACGCGCAGGATGCCGGTAAACTGCACAAGCTCGATCCGGCGCTGATGATCTCTGTCACGATCCGCAACCGCGCCGAATACGACCGACTGCGCGAACTGGGCGTTCCGGACAACCGCATGATTGCTTTCGTGGGCGTCAAAGAACCGGATAAGGCGTTGTACGATTTTCTGCATCAGAAAGGGATTGCCTGCATCCTCGGCACCCTTGGTAACCTCGACCGGCAGGCCGCTGCCAAAGGCGACCAGCTTTATAAGAAATTTGCCGACAACGGGGCCGACGTAATGAGTACTGATCGGCCCCTGGAAATGGCAAAGGTGCTGTATTAAGTCAATAATCCCGGCTTGCTGCGTTAGTTCAGGCCGGGATTATTGATAGTTCTGATTATAAGTTGCTTTTAAGTAAATTAAGGCTTTCCTGAGCTAACTCAGGAAGGCCTTCTATTCATTAACTGGCTACCACAATGACCGGCGCCACGGCTTCGGGGTCGTTGTCGGGCGAAGCTTTTTTCTGCTTTAATGCCTTCTTGGCGGCTTTCTTCAGCGTGACATCGTAGAGGTCGGTCCGCCGGTCTTTCAGCACCTGTACTGAGCCGTGTTCATGCAGCTCTTTCAGCAGGCTCAAATCAACGTCGGCTATTAAAACCATTTCCGTATTCGGGGTCGCTTCTGCCTTCACCGCATTGGTTGGAAACTGAAAGTCAGATGGGGTAAATACCGCCGACTGCGCAAAATTGATGTCCATGTTGTGCACTTTCGGCAAATTGCCGACGCAACCCGAAATCGCCACGTAACATTCGTTTTCAATTGCCCGGGCCTGGGCGCAGTGCCGTACCCGCGAGTATCCGTTCTGGGTATCGGTCAGGAACGGAACGAACAGAATCTGCATGCCCTGCTGAGCCAGAATCCGGCCCAGTTCGGGAAACTCAACATCGTAGCAGATCAGCATTCCGATCTTACCACAGTCGGTATCGAAGGCCCGAATCTCGTAGCCACCCACCATGCCGTAGTGACGCACCTCGTTGGGGGTGATATGAATCTTCCGGTACTCTTCGTAGGAACCATCGCGCCGGCAGAGGTAAGCTACGTTGTACAGCTTGCCATCACTGTCGACGAGGGGCATACTACCGCCAACGATGTTCACATTATACGAGATGGCCAGTTCGCAGAGTTTGTCGCGCACCTCTTCGGTAAAGTCGGCCAGTTTTCGAATGGCTACCGGCTCGGGCAGGTCGTTGAAGTCGGCCATGAGCGGGGTGTTGAAAAACTCCGGCAGCACCATAAAGTCGGCCCGGTAATCACTAACCGCGTTGGCAAAAAACTCAACCTGATCCAGAAACGCGTTCAGGTTTTTGAACAGGCGCATCTGCCACTGGATAACGCCCAGCCGGATAATGGAGTCGGTATGGGGGCGTTTGTCTTTCTCGACAACGTAATAAATATTGATCCACTCCAGCAGGGTGGCGTATTCCTTCGATTCTGTATCGCCGGGCAAGTAGCCGCGCAGGACCTTCCGGACGTGGAAATCGTTCGAGATCTGGAACGTCAGCGTGGGGTCGTAAATCTCTTTCTGCTTTACCTTGGCGATGTATTCGCGCGGGCTCAGTTCGTCAGCGTATTTATTATAATTCGGGATACGTCCACCCGCCAGAATCCCTTTCAGGTTGAGGGTTTCGCAGAGCTCCTTCCGGGCGTCGTAGAGCCGTCGGCCCAGGCGCAGGTCGCGGTAGTCAGGATGAACGAACACCTCGATGCCATACATGTAGTCGCCCTCGTCGCTGTGCGTTTTGAAGGTATAGCCACCGGTAATTTCGTGGTAGGTGTGGTTGTCACCAAACTGGTCGTACTTCACCCGAATGGCGAGCGCACAAGCCACCACTTTGCCGTCGACTTCGACGCAGAACTGGCCTTCGGGGAAAATTGTGAGCAGCTTGTTGATCTTACTTTTTTGCCAGTAATCTCCGCCAATGCCGCTGTATACCTCAATCATGGCCTCCTTGAGGTCGTCGTAATCGTCTTTCTGTAGTGTTCTGGTCTGAATATGCATCAGTACGTAGTCTCTAAAGTCAATTGCTGGAGTGCCCCGGCCATCTGGTCGATGTGCTCGTCGGTCAGGTGCAGATGGGTAACAAATCGAACCAGGTGCTTGCCGAAGGTAATACCCCGGATACCGATTTGCTCTAGTTTCTGAACGTAATCAGCCGCTAAAAGGGTTTCTGACAGCTTGAAAATGACAATATTCGTATCGATTGGATAAATTTCCTCTACCTCGGGGCGGCTGCTGAACAGCGTTCCGATCCGGCGGGCGCGGGCGTGGTCCTGCCGAAGCCGTTCAACGTGGTGGTCGAGGGCGTAAATACCCGCAGCCGCCAGAAAGCCAGCCTGGCGCCATCCCCCGCCCATGAGTTTCCGATACCGGCGGGCCTGTCCGATGAAGGAGGCCTTCCCCAGCAGCAGCGAACCGACCGGACAGCCCAGGCCTTTCGAGAGGCAGATACTGATCGAGTCGAACAGCTGGCCATAGGCCTGGGTGGGATCGCCGGTTTCGACAAGCGCGTTGAAAAGCCGGGCCCCGTCGAGGTGCAGCAGCAGGCCGTGTTCGTCGCAGACCCTGCGGATAGCCGCTATTTCGGGAATGGTGTAGTAACAGCCCCCGCCCTTGTTGACGGTGTTTTCCAGCACCACCAGCCGCGACAGGGGTTTGTGTGGATCGGCGGGGCTATAAATGTACTCGCGAATCAGATCGGGGGTCAGCTTCCCCCGTATTCCCTGGGGCAGGCTAACCGAAGCCAGGGCGTTGGCCATGATACCCCCGCCTTCGTACAGATATACGTGCGAGAGCTGATCGCAGATCACATCGTCGCCGGGGCGGCAGTGGGTCCGGATCGCCAGCTGATTGGTCATGGTGCCGCTGGCGCAGAAAAGAGCCGCTTCCATGCCGAACATATGAGCGGCTTTAGCTTCCAGAGCATTTACCGTGGGGTCGTCGCCCAGCACATCATCGCCGAGCGGGGCGTTAAACATAGCCTCGCGCATGGCGGGCGTGGGTTGAGTAATGGTATCGCTACGAAGGTCAATCAGCATAATCAGGTTGTCCGTTACCCGACAAATTTAAGGGATATTGGTGGACATGAACGGTTGGATAAAACAAGCTGGTGTCGGCCAGCAGCCGGATGGAGACCAAACCGGGCAGATGCTGATCCCGTCGTTGCAGAAAATGGCTCATGTTGGCCAGGTTGCGGGGATGAGGCCCAACCAGTAGGCCGCCTTTCAGCAGGGGAATGGCCGTCCGGAAGGTATCGCGCTGGCCAGACTGGTACGTCAGCTCGACATGAAGCGACGGGGGTTGAAAAAGCAGCCGCTGGAGCGCCCCCATGGGCCGATACCGGCAATCGATCTGCCAGCGTTGCCAGCAACCGTCGGCCGGCCGTACCGGAACAGAATGACCTATTTGGGCAACCTGAGTACGGACCAAGGGCT
This sequence comes from Spirosoma lacussanchae, assembly GCF_005870035.1. GTDB lineage: Bacteria > Bacteroidota > Bacteroidia > Cytophagales > Spirosomataceae > Spirosoma > Spirosoma lacussanchae. Next base: position 2,172,402 of record NZ_SWJG01000001.1, read on the forward strand.
TATGGTCAGTTTGAGGGATTGCTTTCTTCCCCAGCAGCAGCCAGTCGCCCTGCTGATCAACAACGGCATAGTGTGTACGAAGGGCCAGCTTGGTGGCGGGTTCATCGTTAAATGGATCGCGGCCATCGATGGCATCCCAGGCGATCACCACATAGTCGGCCGCGCGGGCTGAGCCGTAGTAGGTCGCGTTGAGCGAGTCCAGATAAGCATCGGTAACCTGGTAGGTTTGCATAATGGGCCGGGGCGTATACCGCAGTTTATGGTGGTAAAGCAGAGCCACATCGGCGGGCATAATGTCTACCCGCTTCTGGCTCAGCCTGTTTAGCCAGGATACGGGCAAGCCCGTCCGGTTGGTTACCAGCGAGGGCCTGACCGGATGCCACACATCCTGCCCGTAGCTAACGGCCTGGCTGACCCAGCGGTACGGAAAACTACTATCCCAGTTATAAGTAACAAGCTTCGGCGCTGCGATGGCCAGCAGTATCATGGGCAGCACCGCCCACCGGCGAACAGACGAGTGAGCCGAAAACAACGCCAAAATCGTGAACGGCAGCAGCCCGTACTTATAAAAGAAACCAATGTGCCCAGCGTCGGCCCGGACAAAGGATTCCTTAAAAAGAACGAAGAGCTGTAAGGCTACCAGCCCGAACAGGACGCCTTCCCGACGGAGAAGCCCGGGAAGCAGCCCCGTTTTCAGGAGTCGGTACAGCGGCCAGCTGAGCGCGCCGATGGTCATGCCCAGAATCAAGAGGCTTACCAGAACCGCCCGTTTGTTCTGAACCAGGTACATGACGTCGTTATACGAATCGATTAGGTGCCATTGCGCAACCAGGTACGGACCCAGCTGAACAGGTAGTAGTACCACGCTCAGAGCCAGCAGAGTTGCCACACTGCCCAGACTGATCAGGAGATGTCGGGATGGCATCTCACCCGTTAGCCGCTGGATCAGGGCGTAGATAACCAGGCTGCCCAGACTGACAAGGCCCACATTCGCTTTCATGTAGAAGGTAAGGATGGCGATGACCGACGCGCCCACCAGTGTCCAGGCCTGGCGTGTACGCTGATAATGACCCAGGTAGGCCAGCACGAAGAAGTAGAAGACAAAGGGAGTCTCAGTCCCCGCGGCCAGCGTATGCAGGGTGACCAGCCCGGCTACGATCCCGTACCGCAGCCAGGAGAATTGAGGGCCAAGTACAAACCATATGATTATGTATACATGAACAACGTAGACCAGGTCAAGGAGAACAATTTCCCAGGTCTCTACCGCTATAGGAAGCCGGGTCGTGTACCACCCCAGGGGGCCGTAGGTGAATATGAAGTCGGTACCGTAATCCAGCCCGGCCGCCCGGGCCAGATGCAGGGCAATGGCCCAGGATCCGTCAAGACCATCGAGTGGGGTATTATAAACGACCCATCGGTTAAAAATAAGGAGGGTGAATACAAGGCTTACCAGCAGCCTGCATAGCCGCTGACCTGACGCGTGTGTGCCAGTCATGTTGGAATCTTTATGGTGTGGATGAAAAAACTATGCCCTGAAACAGCACAGGTACCTATTGCCCCGGATCGTGCGTGCCGAAGTAGCGGAGCGTCAGCACTTCGCCGGGTGCAACAAAAGCCGGACTGACGTTGTGCGCAATCTCGAACTGTTGCACTACATCGTTCCAGGCAGGATGACCGGCCATGGTTAGTTTGTAGGTGTGCATTTGCCCGTCATTTTGAACAACCAGGGGGACGTACTGATCGTCAGGGCTCCGAATACCCCTTGGAAACCGGGTTCGGTTCTGGTCCGGATACTGGCTATTGAAGCCGTTGGGCTCCTGCCCGTTCAGCAGCCAGGCTAACCGTAGAGGAACCTGCGCCGGAGCACCGGGCGGGCCGGTATACGCCATGCGGATGTACAGGGTTCCGGATTGACTGGCGGGCCAGCTGCCCGTCGTCGAGATGAGTTTAGTGCCCCGGGCGTTGGTGACGCCGTTTTCGGTTTTGCCAGTGAATATAACCCGCCAGTCATCGGAGGAGAACGGTTCCTGTTGATCATAGCCGCCATCCTGGATGAACCAGCCGTTACGGCCACCGGCTTTGTTGAACGTGAAATCGGGTACTGTCTGGCGGGGCTGCGCGTACACGTACAGGCGTATATCCTGTTCACTGCCAAGTATATACGTATATTCTTTGTACCAGATATTGTCGCTGTCTAAATGAACCATGGGCCGGTTGCCGACGTAGGTCAGCGTCAGGCTTCCTTCGCTGTTGTCGGGTGAGGGGGTCAGGGCAGCTACGTTGTAGTTGGCCCGAAAGAAACCGGGACTGTATAACCCAATCAGCCGGTCTGGCGCAATCTCGACGCCTTCCCAGGGTTCGGTAAGGTAGAAAGGCGTACTCTGCTGGGTAGCCATGCTGCCGATACTCCGTTCAATGCCGTCGCTTACGGTAGTCAGGTCGTGCTGGTAGGGGCGTGAGCCGGTGTAGAAATGAACCTTGCGGTGCCCACTGATCATCATCATGGGCCATTCCTGCTCTTCGACGTTATAGAACGTTTTGTCGGGTCGCTGGTGGGTCAGTCTGACCTTGACGTGCACTTTGTTACTGTCGACGCCAACCCACTGTTCATAGAAAAAAGGCAGTCGGCGGGCATCCTGATGAGCCCATGACAAACACTGGGCTTTCGTATAGATCCAGCCGTTCACGATGCCGTGAACCAGTATGGGAGACGGGTTAAACCCATCGTCGCCAGCCTGTAACGGATTATACCCGATATTTTTCCAGCGGGGTGAGTCGTCGGCGTAGCTTCGGGGACCGCCGTAAGAAGCCATGCCCGACTCGCGGCCCATATCGTAGAAGTTGATAAGGGCCTGGTTGCTGACTTTGTCGTAAATCTGAATGCTCCCTCCGTAATCCCGTCGAACCTCGACCCGCAGTATCGACGATTCGGCCGCCGACACCGGTCCAATGGGTCGCCCGTTGATGGAGTTTGGGTTGGTTGCCATCCAGGCGCTCGACTCGGTCGGCGTTTCGTACGTAAAAGGGCGGGTAGGGGGCGGGAGGGGAGGCAGCGCAACCGTTTTGGGAATGTCGGGTGGTTCGGCTGTCTGGTCGACGGCGGTGACTCCGTTTTGACAGCGGGTCAGCAGGCCGAACACCGTCAACAGCAATCCTGCACGGAGCGAAGCCGGAAGGGTATGGGTCATGATAAGATGGTATGGATGTTAGTTCTATAGAACTACTTACAAAACTAGTCTTTTTCGGTTATGGACAGGTGATGCCGGTAACTAATTGACAAACTGGCCCGGATTCGTGCCACCGCGGGTGGAGGGCGCATATTGAGATTCCCTGACAGTCTTGTATTTATACTGCTTGCATGTATTTTTGAGCAACCTTTTCCCGGATCGTCGTCTAATAGCCGCACTCGAAACCGAGAGGTACTTTAATAACCCCACTATCACTATGTTCACCAATAAAACTCCCTGGATTATCCTGCTGGTGCTGTGGATGATCGGTTCAACCTGGTGGCATGTCTGCAAAATCAAGCAGTTGTGCGTTGATGATTTGCCATCGTCCACCACCTTGCCGACCGTTGCCATGCCATCGCTAATCATTGCCGACGGTGACCGGTTCAGGCTCGATATGGCTGGCAACTTCAGCTTCGCCAAGTCGGGAGCCAATGCCAACATGAGTGCGCTGGGCGGATCGCTCGACTCATTAACGGCTTATCTTAAAACTACCGGCCGAACCATGGAGATCAGAGGATATTACGCATCGACGGAAGCCAATACCAGTTCGTTCCCTAATCTGGGCCTTGCCCGCGCCGAAGGCATCAAACAATACCTGGTGCAGCAGGGCGTTCCGGCGGCATCACTGACCACGAAAGGCGTGTTGCAGGATGATCTGACGTTCACGGCTGCCGGAGATTCACTGTATGGTGGGCTAAACTTTGTCTTTGATGGGGCCGATAGCACGTCGCCTGTCGATTCTACCCTGACCGATCTGACCACCGAGACGGCGTTGACCGCTACTGCTCCGGCTACCGAAACCGTGGCTGCGGGCATCACCGAAGCGGGGCTGGCTGCTAAAGAAAAGTTCACAACGGTTTTTGAGCCCATCGATCTGTATTTCCCGCTGGGCGAAGCTAACTACATCAAGACCCCCGAAACCGCTAAATTCTTTAAAGAAGCCGTTGCGTACCTGTCAACGCATAAAGAAAAGAAGCTCGTACTTACCGGCTATACCGATAACTCCGGTCCGGACGACGTAAACCTGCGACTCTCACGTGACCGCGCCAATCAGGTAAAAGCCAGACTACGCCAGTCGGGTATCTCGCCCGATCAGATCGTCACCGACGCCAAAGGTGAAGCCAATCCTAAAGCCTCTAACGACACTCGCGAAGGCCGTAAAGCCAATCGCCGGGTTACGGTCGTAGTTAAGTAATAAATCCTCTCATCAACTCGGGACGATCAGCCGGTCGGCCCGCAGTCGCACTTTTAACCCCAACAGTCGTATGTTTGACATGAACCCCCTCAACCTGCCCGAGGCCCAGATGCAGCAATGGATAATGCTGTTCGTGGCCGGTATGCTGGGTTTTATCATTGGTTATGTATCTCGGAAGAGTACGGTCCGTCAGCTCGAAAGCGAGCTGGCCACAACAGAACGGGCCGTTGATGACTGTCAGCGCATGCCAACGGCATCGGCCAGCAGCAGCACCGAGGAAGCCATCGTGCTGAATCGGATTGCGGCCCGCGCGGGTGAGCTGAATTTCAACCGGATTGGCCTGGCTTCCCTGGCCGATGCCGACGATCTGAAAATCATTGTTGGTATTGGGCCTTTTCTGGAGAAAAAGCTGCACGCTGTGGGTATCTACACGTTCCGGCAGATTGCCAATTTCAACAGAGAAGATATCGATCAGGTAAACGATGTGATCGAGTTCTTTCCCGGTCGTATCGAGCGTGACAACTGGGTGGGGCAGGCAACGGACCTGATTAAACGACAGTAGAACGCGATTTGATGCACAGGTAGGCCTTCATGACGCCCTACGTACCGAATACTGAAACCTAAAAACAGACAAAATCATGTTTGGATTAGATCCATTGAGTCGCCCGGTTGCCATAGCCGAAATACTGTTGCTGCTGGCGTTTGCTGCGCTGGTTGGCTGGTTGCTGGGACGGTTAATCCTGGCCGGCCGCATCCGGACACTGCGGACCGCGCTCACGAATAAAGAAGCCGAGCTGGACGAATGCCGCCGGACCAAGTTTATGTCGACCTCGGGGCGGATGCCGGCTGCTTCCGTGCCCGTCCGGCCCGCTCCCGTAGTGGAGGTGCCGCCTACCTATGTTCACGCCGACCCGCTTGAGCCGGCCTTGAGTTTCGACACGACCCCGGACCCAATCAATGTCGATCCGTCGGTACCGGTCATCGCTACCCGGGAGATTGAAGCCGTTGGGCTGGCTGGTGCCGAGGCCGGTGCGGTGGCTGAGAACTCAGAAGTGGCCGTGCTGAGCCGGATTGCGGCCCGCGCCGGTGAACTAAACTTCGACCGGATCGGTCGGGCCACTGCGGCCGAAGCCGATGACCTGAAGGACATCGTGGGCGTAGGCCCGTTTCTGGAGCGTAAATTACACAGTCTCGGAATCTACACGTTTCGGCAGGTGGCCAACTTCACCAAGGAAGATATCGATCAGGTAAACGAAATCATCGAGTTCTTCCCCGGCCGCATCGAACGCGATAACTGGGTCGATCAGTCAAAGTCGTTCCACGAAAAGAAATACGGAGCCAACTCCTGATCCGGTTCGTTCTTCCTGGTAGCCGTCGTGCCAGTTGCTGGTACGACGGCTATTTGTTTTTACGGCTGGGCGTGCTGCTGAGAGCCAGAGTCAGGCCAGACTCGAAGTAGATACACTGGTCGCGAAGGACGCATTCTCCGCAGCGCGGATTGTACCAGGTACAGACCCGCTGGCCATGCCAGTAGAAGTGTTTGTGGAAGTTAAACAGGACGACGGGATCGGCAGGCAGGCGTTCCAGCAGGAGCGTATGGGCCTTTTCGGCGCTGACTTTAGGGCCGATCAGGCCGAGCCGCTGGGTTACCCGATGAACGTGGGTATCGACAGGCAGTACCGGTTTCTGAAAGTTGAACAGCAGCAACAGGGTGGCCGTTTTCAGCCCGATACCCGGGAGGTCGGTTAGCCATTTCATGGCTTCGTCGCTAGACAGGTCACGCAGAAAGTCGATGTTGGCCGCACCGGTTTCGCGGATGAGATGGGTCAGCAGGTTCTGAATATACGGGGCTTTAACCTCGGGATAATTAGCCGTTTTGATGGCGTCGATCAGGTCCGGCAAGGGCGCATCCCGCACGGCTTCCCAGGTTGGAAACCGCTCGCGCAGGGTTCGGTAGGCTACTACTTCGTTATGGTGGGTTGTCCGGTGCGAGAGGATGGTGCCGACAAGTTCATGCATCGGGTCTGCCCGGCCATAGATAGCCTGAACCCCGTAAAACTCATTGAGCCGCTGGTGGGCATCCAGGGTTTTGGTTGTCTCGTCAGATTGGGATGTCATGGAACAGAAACGTTGAGCGTTTCTGTTGAACCCGGTTTGGCTGATACTGTTTACTTTACCCCCGACAGCAGCTGACCGGCCAGTTGGGTCAGCCCCACGGTTGCGGGTTCCTGAATAAAGGTTACCTCCGGCGTTTTGCGCATACTGGGTGTGTGCGGGTCAACTACATAAACAGGAACGCCCTTCCGTATGCCATAGACCAGACCAGCCGCCGGATAAACGTTCAGGGAGGTACCGACCACAATAAAAATGTCTGCCTCTGCGGCAATATCCATGGCCATGACCATCATCGGTACGGCCTCTCCGAACCAGACGATATGCGGCCTCAGCTGAGAGCCTTTTTCACAAAGGTCGCCTTCTTTGAGTTCCCAGCCGTCCATCGAATAAACGAGCGATTCATCGACGGTGGATCGTGCTTTAAACAGTTCGCCGTGCAGATGTACGACAGTAGATGAACCGGCTTTTTCGTGCAGGTTGTCAACGTTCTGCGTAACGATGGTAACGTCGTACTGCTCCTCCAGCCTGACCAGCGCATAATGACCCGCATTGGGTTGAACCTGGAGGGCCTGTTTCCGGCGCTGATTATAAAAGTCCTGGACCAGCGCCCGGTTTCGGCGCCAGGCATCGGGGGTGGCTACGTCTTCGATCCGGTGGTTTTCCCACAGCCCATCCGACGCCCGGAACGTGGGGATACCGCTTTCCGCGCTGATCCCCGCCCCCGACAAAACAACAATTTTTTTGCGTGTGTCCATGAAATAAGGCAGGCAACCGGGCGAAGCAGGTTGGACTTCGCCCGGCTGATTTGCTCCCTAAAGATACCTATTCGACCACGATTTCGTCGGTGGCAAACCAGGTTTTTTTGCCTTCATTAGGGTGCCCGGCTGGGCAGACACCGGCGTTTTTAGCGCGTATCCGCACGTAGCGAGCCCGTCCCGTCCGGAAATCGGCCACCACGGGCAGGATCGACCAGGGGCCGTTCAGCTCGTAGGTTACGGGTTGGGCAATGGCCTCTTTGAAGTCCTGCCCATCGCGCGATAGGGCCACCTCTACAGAGGTTGGCGGGAAGCCTCCTTCCAGGATGATCTTCAGGAAATTGAGCGACACTTTCGAAACACTCGTAATCTCGCCCAGATCCAGCGTCAGGTCCAGGTCGGTGCCGTAGACACTGACCCACTGGCGCCGGTCGCGGGGTGTTTCGCCCCGTACGCCATCGGTCAGTTTCAGATTGTTGGCGGTTGCATCGCCCTGCGGGGCGATGGCGTAGGTGTAGGGCTTATTCTTAGCTTTATGCAGGGTGAAGGTTTGGGTTAGCCGCCCTCCCGTCTGGGTGATAGCGCGTAGGGTTGTCGTTTTGGTCAGGGTAATGGGGCCACTGTATTCGCTGCTCTTCTCGCTGGGTTCTTTGCCATTGGTCGTAAAGAAAATGTGACTGTCTGCATCGAGCTTGGTTAGCTTCACCTGAACCTGCCCCTGCTCACCGGCCTGCGTTTGCGCCGATATATCGAACAGTCGTTTGGCGTAGTTGACCCGGCTGGCGTCCAGTTTGGGCAGGTGATTTTTTAGCCGCATCGCAAAGTCCTCGAAGTTGCGCGGGCCAGCGGGCATCCAGCCGATCTCGGCCAGCGCCAGCGCCCGGGGCCAGACCATGTACTCGACCGACTCCGGGGTTGGCATGTATTCGGTCCAGATATTACCCTGCACACCCAGAATGTATTTCTGCTGCTCGGCTGTTAGCTCAGCGGGCATGGGTTCGTAAGCATAGACCTTGTCGAGGGGGAGGTAGCCGCCAATGGCCAGGGGTTCAGTGGCGGGGTTGCCCTGGTAATAATCGAGGTAGCAGTTATCGGTAGGAGTCATGATGACCGTATGCTTCTGTTTGGCAGCCGCGATGCCACCCGCCGTACCGCGCCAGCTCATGATCGTTGCGTTGGGGGCGACACCGCCCTCCAGAATCTCGTCCCAGCCAATGATACTCCGGCCTTTGCTGTTCAGGAATTTCTCCATCCGCCGGATGAAATAACTCTGCAGTTCGTTCTCATCCCTGAGCTTGTTTTTCTTCATAAGCTCCTGGCAGAATGCGCTTTGTTTCCAGGCCGTTTTCGGGCACTCGTCCCCCCCGATATGCACGTACTTACCCGGAAAGAGAGCCACCACTTCGGTCAGTACGTCCTGCAAAAAAGTAAACGTTTTCTCTGACGGGCAAAATACGTCGTCAAATACACCCCAGTGGGTAGCCACTGTATAGGCTTTGGTGGGTTCGCAGCCCAGCTCGGGATAGGCAGCCAGGGCGGCCCGCGCGTGACCCGGCATTTCGATTTCGGGAACGATCGTGATGAAGCGGCTCTGCGCGTACCGGACAACCTCCCGAATATCGTTCTGCGTATAGAACCCGCCATGCGGTTTGCCGTCGTACTGCATGGGATAGTTCTGGTAAAACTGACCAACGAGAGTCTCCGGGCGCTGGCTGCCGATCTGGGTCAGCTTCGGGTATTTCTTGATCTCGATCCGCCAGCCCTGATCGTCGGTCAGGTGCCAGTGAAAGGTGTTCTGCTTATGCATGGCCATCAGATCGATGAACTTCTTTACGAATGATACCGGCATAAAATGGCGGCTGACGTCCAGCATCAGACCCCGATGGCCGAAGCGTGGTTTGTCGGTGATCTGGCAGGCGGGCAGGCGGTTGTCCGTCAGGAGTTGCCGCAGGGTCTGAGTGGCGTAGAACAGGCCCCGTGGGGTTGCCGCTTCGGCGGTTACTTTACCCGGTGCTACGGTCAGTTTGTAGCCCTCGTCGCCCAGGGTTAACTTCTTGTTGATGGTCAAGAAAATATGCGCGCCTTTGGCCAGAGCCGGGCTGGCAGCCGCCAGGGTAAGGGTGGGTCCATTAGCTGCTTTGACCTGACTCGCAAAGGTCTGGGCTACGGCCCGCACGCCAGCATCGGTACCAGGCGCGGTAACCAGGCGGGTGGTGCTGGTAATGGAAAACTGGCCATCCTGACCGGCAAAGCGGGCTGGAAACGGAATGAGATTGTACTGGTTTTCGGGTTGTTGACCGATAGCTGCAAAAGAGAGGAGTAACAGACCAATCAGGTACTTCATACGGAAGATGGGGCAAGAATGAACAGGCAAGGTAAGCACGATCGACCGTATGAAAAAGCAACCCCCCATCCAGACGGTCTGGATGGGGGGTTGAAGCTAGCCATTTTCGTCGTCTTACTTCGACTTGGCCGCGGGCTTCTTGGCCGTCGTTTTTTTCGCCGTCGGCGCTTTGGCTGCGGCCTTGGTTTTACTGGTTGAACCGGCCTTTTTCGCCGTTGTTTTACCGGCTGACTCTTCGCCCTCACCAGCCAGTTTCAAACAGTCTTCCAGGGTCAGCGAGGCCGCGTCTACATCTTTCGGGATGCGTACGTTCCGTTTGCCCACGGCCAGATAAGGGCCGTACTGACCGTTAACAATCTTGATTTCGGGCCGCTCGGCAAACTCTTTGATATACTTGTTGGCTTCTGCCTGGCGCTTTTGCTGAATGAGCTCGATAGCCCGCTCCAGGGTAAGCTCGGCCAGTGATTCGTTACGCGGAATAGAAATGTATTTGTCGAGGTGCTTCACGTACGGACCAAACCGGCCTTTGCCTGTGGTAACCAATGTGCCCTCAAACTCACCCAGCGATTCGCTGACCGACTCCGCCCGTTTCTGCTGAATCAGCTCAATAGCCCGTTCGGCTGAAATCGTGTAGGGGTCATCGTCGCGGGTGAGCGATACGTATTTGCCGTCGTGTTTAACGTAGGGGCCAAACTTACCGATCCCGATGGTCATGGCCTGGTCTTCGAAGAAACCAACCTCACGGGGGAGAGCGAAGAGGTTCATGGCCTCGTCGAGGGTAATGGTTTCGATCAGCTGGCCGTCGCGCAGGTTGGCATAACGGGGCTTCTCATCGTCGCTGGCTTCACCGATCTGCACGTAGGCCCCGTATTTGCCCAGCCGGGCCGAAACGGGTTTGCCGGTAGCCGGGTCCGCGCCCAGCACGCGTTCGCCGGTTTTAAATGACACGCCCGATGAGCCCTGTATTTCTTCGATGTTCTTATGAAAATCACCGTAGAAGTCGCCCAGCATGGTTTGCCAGTTAATCTTACCATCGGCAATTTCATCGAACTCTTTCTCGACCGTCGCCGTGAATTTGTAATCGACAATGTCCGGAAAGTACTCGACCAGAAAATCATTTACCACAATGCCCGTGTTGGTCGGGAACAGTTTGGCCTTTTCGGAACCGAACGTTTCTTTGCCGCTCGTCTCACTGATCTGGTTCTGCTGCAGGGTGTATTCAACGTACTTACGCTCCTGGCCGGGTTTGTCCTGTTTGACAACATAGCCGCGGTTGATGATCGTCGATATGGTTGGCGCATAGGTAGAAGGACGGCCAATCCCCATCTCTTCGAGTTTCTTCACCAGCGAGGCTTCGGCGTAGCGGGGCTGCGGCCGGGTAAACTTCTCGGTAGCTTTCATCTGACCGAGGGTCAGGTTCTGTCCGATGCGGAGGGGCGGGAGCATGCCTTTGGCATCTTCATCGTCCTCGTCATCCTTCGATTCCATATATACCCGCAGGAATCCGTCGAATTTGATGACCTCACCCTGGGCAACCAGTTCTTTTGGGAAGCCGGCTGCGTTCGACTTGCCGCTGGCAACGGGCGCATCGAACGGGCTGTCGTCCAGGTTAGCCTGCACCGTAACCGACTGACCATTGGCAAAACCGATGGCAATCGTTACGGTGGTGCGCTCCAGCTGGGCGTCGGCCATCTGCGAGGCAATGGCGCGTTTCCAGATCAGTTCGTAGAGTCGTTTCTGATCGCGGTCAGCGCCGGCGTTCCGGTCGTTGAAGTTCGTGGGCCGAATGGCTTCGTGGGCCTCCTGGGCTGACTCGTTCTTGGTCTTGAACTGCCGGGTCTGCACGTACTTGTCGCCGAATTCGCTTTCGATCTCGGCCTTTGCTTTGCCGATCGCTTCCTGCGAGAGGCTGGTCGAGTCCGTACGCATGTACGAGATCTTACCCGCTTCGTACAGGTTCTGCGCAATGCGCATGGTTCGGTCTACCGAATAGCCCAGTTTACGCGACGCTTCCTGTTGCAAAGTAGAGGTCGTAAAGGGGGGCGCGGGCGACTTCTTGGCGGGTTTGGTTTCCAAGTTCCGGATCGTAAACGAAGCACCAATGCAGGCATCCAGAAACGCCCGGGCATCACCGGCGGTGGGGAAGTTCTTCGGTAGCTCGGCGTTCAGCACCTTATTGCCGTCTACGATGAACTGGGCAGTAACTTTAAACGATGACTTCGCCGAGTGAGCATCGATTTCGCGTTCGCGCTCCACGACGAGCCGCAGCGCAACCGATTGCACACGCCCGGCCGACAAACTCTGTCCGCCCTTGATCTTGCGCCATAAAACGGGTGAGAGTTCGTAACCAACCAGTCGGTCCAGCACGCGCCGGGCCTGCTGAGCGTTCACCAGGTCGACATCGATGGTACGGGGCGACTGTATGGCGTTCAGGATCGCATTTTTGGTGATTTCCCGGAAAACGATGCGTTTGGTGTTGTCGCGCAGGCCCAGGGCTTCCTTCAGATGCCACGAAATCGCTTCTCCTTCGCGGTCATCGTCCGTTGCCAGCCATACCTCCTCGGCCGACTTAGCCAGCGATTTTAGTTCACTTACCAGTTTTTTCTTGTCGGGCGATATTTCGTACGAGGGCCGGAATCCGTTCGCGACATCGACGGCCAGTCCGTCTTTGGGCAGATCACGGACGTGGCCGAAGCTCGACTTCACGGTAAAGTCTTTGCCTAAGTAGCCTTCAATGGTCTTGGCCTTCGCTGGCGACTCCACAATGACTAAGTTCTTCGACATGTTATGTGTTCAGGTTGATAATGGCTCCGGGACACTTATCCCGCGGTAGATTACATCAGCATTTCAGTCCAGACCGGGTCAATCTGGCCAACATCCATACTGGCTGACCCTATGCAGGTCGAGCCAAATATAGGCGCAAACAAATTGACTTATGCAAATGCACAAAATGCGTACGGCGGGAAAAGATCGGAGAGTTGCTCCTTTTTATAACGCCATACGGTCGGTCAACGTTCGTTTACGGAGTCGTAAGGCGTGTATAAATCAACGTTTAATTACTTTGTTTCAGTCACAACCAAAATACATGCCTAATTCTTCATGCTGTCGCGCCGGAAAAGATGGCTGGCTACCGGCTGGCCCCAAAAACACTGGCGGGTAGGAATGTTCTGCCAGGGTCCAGAGGGGAACCTGACGGATTAAAAAAGGGGATTCCTGAAGCTGGCCTCCAGGAATCCCCTTTTTACAGATTAAGTACGTACCCGGGTACGATCACTGAGCGCTTACCTGCCCGCCAATTTCACCGTTGGGGCTGGTCGTGGACCGAATGATGAGCCGATAATTGCCATTCTGAAGATTGGTGGCCTGCTCGGGTGTCAGGGTAACTGTTCCGCTGAGTGGAGACGTCAGCGTAAGACCTGTACCGGTGGTGCCACTGCCGGGGCTGGTCGATGTCCCACTCCCCGGTGTCGTGCTGGTGCTGCTACCTGGCGACGTTGACGTTCCACTACCGGGGGGTGTGCTGGTACCGCTGCCGGGGCTGGTAGCTGTGCCGCTACCGGGGGTTGTGCTGGTACCGCTGCCGGGCGTTGTGGCTGTGCCGCTGCCCGGTTCAGAAAGGCCGGGGGTAAGCGAGCCTGCCAGTACGAGGGTACTGCCGGCCGTTGTTGAGGTCGCTGTCGTAGACACCGGCTCCAGCGTAATCGCCGTAGGGGTAACAATGCCCGAATAGGAGACGGTATAACTAAGCGCCCTGGTCGTCGGATCGATGGTGCCCGAAAATGAGCCCGTCGCTGTAGAGGTGGTCGTACCGGAGGTGGCCGAAGTAGACAACCCCTGGCTGGACAGCGTAGCGGTGTACTGACTGGATACAACCGGAATCGGGGTGGCTTCGGGGTCTTCGTCGTTACAGGCATAAAATGCTGCCGATACCGTCAGGCCGAGCAGAGCAAAGAGTGCTTTTTTCATCCGTTGAATAAGCGTTTACAGTGAATAAAATAGAGTATAATCTACAGGTATGATATGTTGATACCCGATTTGGTAACGGCTCGTCCGGGTGGGGAGTGTGAAATAGGAGGGTATACTGAGTGAACGGGCCCTATCTCCGGGATTCTGGGCCGACTCGGGCAAGCTAGCCGTGAGAATATTTCCAAAACGAAATAGAATCCTCTAATTTTGACCCGCTAACTGGAATCCATTTACTGAATTTGCTGGTTAGCTTACTAGATACCCTATTCAGTACCTTATAATCCGTTATTATCATGGCTTTTGATGTCGACATGATTCAACGCGTGTATGCCGGTTTGGGCGAGCGCATTGAAGCAGCCCGGCAGGTAGTGGGCCGCCCACTGACCCTGTCGGAAAAAATCTTATACAGTCACCTCTTTGCCGGTGCCGGTACCTCGGCCCAACCCACGCAGGCATATGAGCGGGGTAAAGCATACGTAGACTTCGCGCCTGACCGGGTAGCTATGCAGGATGCAACGGCCCAGATGGCCCTGCTGCAGTTCATGCAGGCCGGTCGGCCGCAGGTGGCTGTTCCATCGACGGTGCACTGCGACCACCTGATCCAGGCTGAAGTAGGTGCCGATAAAGACCTCGACATTGCGAAAAGCAAAAACAAAGAAGTATATGACTTCCTGGCGTCGATCTCGAATAAATACGGCATTGGTTTCTGGAAGCCGGGCGCCGGAATTATTCACCAGGTGGTTATCGAGAACTATGCATTCCCGGGTGGTATGATGATCGGTACCGATTCGCACACGCCCAATGCCGGTGGTCTCGGGATGATTGCGATCGGTGTTGGTGGGGCCGATGCCTGCGACGTGATGGCGGGCCTGGCCTGGGAGCTAAAAATGCCCAAGCTGATTGGCGTAAAACTGACGGGTAAACTGAGCGGCTGGGCATCGGCCAAGGACGTAATCCTGCGGGTGGCGGGTATCCTGACCGTAAAAGGCGGTACGGGCTGCATCGTCGAATACTTCGGCGAAGGGGCCGAAAGTCTGTCGGCTACCGGCAAAGGCACGATCTGTAACATGGGTGCCGAGATCGGCGCTACTACGTCGATTTTTGCCTATGACGAGGCCATGGCCAATTACCTGCGGGCTACCAGCCGCGCCGATATTGCCGATGCGGCCGAAGCCGTAAAAGCGCATTTGCGTTCCGACGACGAGGTATATGCCGATCCGGCAACGTACTACGATCAGCTGATCGAGATTGATCTGAACACCCTGGAGCCGCACATCAACGGGCCGTTCACGCCCGACCTCGCCTGGCCGCTGTCGAACTTTGCCAAAGCGGTAAAAGAAAACGGCTGGCCCGAAAAGCTGGAGGTAGGCCTGATCGGTTCCTGCACCAACTCGAGCTACGAAGACCTGACCCGGTCGGCGTCGGTAGCGGCTCAGGCGGTTAGCAAAAACCTGAAAGTCCGGTCGGAATTCACCGTTACGCCTGGCTCGGAGCTGGTGCGGTTCACGGCTGAGCGCGACGGGCTGCTGGGCACGTTCGAAGATATGGGTGGTGTGGTGCTGGCCAACGCCTGCGGCCCCTGTATCGGGCAGTGGGCGCGTCACATGGACGATCCGACCCGCAAGAACTCGATCATCACGTCGTTCAACCGCAACTTCGCCAAGCGGAACGATGGCAACGCCAGCACCCACGCGTTCGTGGCTTCGCCCGAAATCGTGACGGCCCTGGCCATTGCCGGCGACCTGACATTCAACCCGATGACCGACAAGCTGACCAATGAAAATGGTGAGCAGGTGAAACTCGATGAGCCGCAGGGTATCGAGCAGCCCGTCAAAGGCTATGCCGTCGACGACGCCGGCTACCAGGCCCCTGCCGAAGATGGATCGGGGGTTCAGGTAATCGTATCGCCGACTTCGGATCGTCTGCAGCTGCTGGCTCCGTTTGCTGCCTGGGAAGGTACCGACCTTACCGGTCTCAAA
Organism: Spirosoma lacussanchae; assembly: GCF_005870035.1. Classification (GTDB taxonomy): domain Bacteria; phylum Bacteroidota; class Bacteroidia; order Cytophagales; family Spirosomataceae; genus Spirosoma; species Spirosoma lacussanchae. The sequence continues at coordinate 2,187,986 of NZ_SWJG01000001.1, forward strand.
CTGCTCATCAAAGCCAAGGGCAAGTGTACGACCGACCATATTTCGATGGCCGGTCCGTGGCTGAAATATCGCGGCCACCTCGATAATATCTCGAACAACATGCTGATCGGCGCTGTCAACTTCTACAACGAGAAGACCAATAGCGTGAAAAACCAGCTCACGGGCGAATATGGCGAAGTACCGGCAGTGCAGCGGGCCTACAAAGCAGCTGGCATCGGATCGGTCGTGGTAGGTGACGAGAACTATGGCGAAGGCTCGTCGCGTGAGCACGCAGCTATGGAACCCCGCTTCCTGGGCGTTCGGGCCATTCTGGTGCGGTCGTTTGCCCGTATCCACGAAACCAACCTGAAAAAGCAGGGTATGCTGGCGCTGACGTTTGCCAACCCGGCCGATTATGACAAAATTCAGGAAGATGACAGCATCGATATCACCGGCCTGACCGAGTTCGCTCCGGGTCGTCCGCTGGGTATTGTGCTTCACCATGCCGACGGTACCACCGACGAGTTCCAGGCAAACCACACTTATAACGAAGGTCAGATCGAGTGGTTCAAGGCGGGTGCTGCGCTGAATATCATCCGGATGAAGCAAAACGCGTAAATCCAATGACGGACCTGGTGTCTGTCATTGATTATACAAAAACCCGGCTGGCAATCCGCAAGGACCGCCAGCCGGGTTTTTTACGTCTCATCCCGAGATCCGTTAGGGCGGGCCGCGGTTACTTCAATTTTTCAACGGCTTCTTTCAGGCCGGCAAACTGACGTTTCTTCTGAAGAATCGTCGGGGCGGCCACCCGTTCGCGGCAGTCGAAGATACCGCAGCGTTCGCAGGCTTCGTTTACGATCCGAAACGGGATATCGTTGTTAGTCGTTGTCAGGAATTTCATCTTGGCCCGCAGTGCATCATTGATCGCAAAACACATCGACACGCTCATGTTTTGCTGGGCGGTATGGCTGCCTACGCGGGCCTGAAACGGGTGCGCTACCGAAACAATCAGGTACTGTTGCCGGGCGTCGACATACTCCGATACCTGCGCGCGGCAGAGCGTACCGTCGAAGCCTTTGTTCTGCTGCAGAAACGACAGCTCCTGCAGGATAGTCAGCGCGATCCACCGGCGGCAGTAGTGCTCATCGACCATGCCGCGTGGCCCCTGTTGCCGCGACAGGTGCATCTCTTTGGTCAGATGGAAGGTCGTTTGCCCCGCCGTATGGTTGAACCGGTAAAAGAAAAGCTGATCGATGCCGAACGCACTCGGCAGCACGTTGCTGAGCCGGTAGAAGAACCGCTCGGGCGTAGCGCCAAAGTCGGTGATGAGCTGCAGAAAATCATCGTTGCTCCAGGTGTCTCGGGCAAACAGCGCACTCAGCCGCTCTACCAGCTGGTCGCGCCGGATCAGGATGGCACCGGCAAAATAAGACGCTTTATAATTGTTCAGAATCTGCTCGAACGACTCGGCCTCGACCCACGAATAGGTATACGGCCGGTTTTTGAGGCTCATGAACTGAAACCCCACTTCGCGGGCCAGAATGAACGACCGCTGCTCGAGCGTAAGGCCCGCGTTCAGGTGTAGAGTTCGCTTTTCGGCCGGGGCGTTTGCGGACGATACCGCCCGGCCGGGTCTGAAAATAGACCGCAGGGCTGTCAGTTCAGGCTGCGTGAGCGGGTCGAAGTACTCGATATGAATATTATACTGCGTCTTGAGCAGGTTGGTCAGCAGGGCTTCGTCGACGGCCTGACCCGAGGGCGCAAACTGATTGAGGAACCGTTCGGCATCGGCTTCGATATCCGGGAAAAAGTTGTCGTGCATTTCCTGATACGAGCGCAGCATGGTCAGGTACAGCCGCTCCACACTCATGTTGTAGGTGAGCGCGATGTCCATGAATGTACGGATCATGGCACTCACTTTGGCGGGGGCTTCGGCCAGTAACTCGAGCAGGTCAGAGGGATCGATGCCGAAGAGTTCGAGCGGTACCTCGGTCAGGAATTTCGATCGCAGCAGGTCCGAGATCGGTTCCAGTTTCTTGCTCAGCTTCAGGGAGACCAGCGTATCGTAGTCAACCTGCATGGCATTGGCCAGCGCCGAGATTTTGTCGGCTTTTGGGTATTTCCGGCCTTTCTCTATCTCGGTCACGTACGAGATCGACAGGCCGGCCTGCTGGGCCAGCTCACTGACCGACAGCCCCCGGTCAAGGCGGAGCTGGCGGAGTTTGAGGCCGAATAACAGGCGAATATGGTCAGCGGGTAGGTTCAATGGAATGAAGAACGATAAATGATCAGAACCAGGTGATGGCAGGCTACTGGCAAACGGGCCAGTGCTGGTCCCGTCAGTAAAAGTACGAAAAGTGCGCCGGAACCGGTGTCATGTTCTGAAAAGGCTGCGGCTGTTATCCTTATGTTGACCAATAGAAAGCAACGTTCAGGCTCCGTACGGATCAACAGATAATTCAGCTGTACTTGTCTAGACAAGTTGTGGTGCCTATATTTGTTTATGCTTACCCGCCCGCGCCAGTACCAGCTTATCTACGAGTCGCTGAAGACCCAGCTGACGGCTGGTGTTTACCCGAAAGGGTCGTTGCTGCCGTCGGAGAACGAGCTGGCGGTTCAGTTTCAGACCACGCGAACAACCGTCCGGCAGGCGCTTACCGAACTGGTCAGGGATGGCTATATCGAACGACAGCACGGGCGGGGGAGTATTGTTCGGTCCGAACGGCAGACCTTGGGTTTACTGTCGTTCCAGGGGTTTTCGGAGGTAGTGGCCGGTGGCCATGCGGTTCGGACTACCTTTCTGAAACCCATTATGCTTCAGGACTGGCCATCGGCCTTCGTTTTTCCGCTGACCGATGCCGAACGGGCTGTCGATTGTCTGGCGCTGGAACGAATCCGATACGCGGATGAGCACCCGGTCATGCTCGAGTACACCTTTGTGCCCAACGTCGGCCTCGACGATATGCTGACCAACGATCTGCTGGACGGGTCCCTGTTCCGAACTCTACACCAGCGCTACCAGCTTGCCATTATTGACATGCAGCAGCGGCTCTATGCCGTGGGGGCAACGGCCCGGCAGGCGGCTGTGTTCGGGTGTGCACTGCATACGCCTTTGCTGTACATGGAGCGCCGGTATCTGACCAGCCGACCGGGACTACACGTATATAGCCAGTTATACTGCCATACCGATAAGTACGCCATCAGCAATGGTCTGTAACCTCTAAACCCTGTATAAACCCAGTAATTATGACGCCTAATCAGACTCTGATCCGCGAGATCGCCAAGATGATCGATCATTCGCTGTTGCACCCCACCCTGACCGACGCCGAACTGCGCGAAGGCTGCCAGCTGGCGCTGCGCTACGATGTAGCATCGGTCTGTATCAAGCCCTATGCCGTAACCCTGGCCCGTGAGCTGCTGGCCGGTTCTGACGTGCTGGTGGGTACAGTCATCGGTTTTCCAGCTGGTAACAGCGCCGTTTCCATTAAGGTGGCCGAAACCATTCAGGCCTGCCTCGACGGCGCGGTCGAGATCGATATGGTCGTCAATCTGGGCAAGGTGCTGGCCGAAGACTGGGACTACGTGACCAACGAAATTCGGGCGATCAATACCGCCTGTACAGACCACGGCGCTATCCTGAAGGTTATTTTTGAAAATGACTATCTGCCCGAAGATCGCTACAAGATTCGTCTGTGCGACATCTGCACCGAAGTAGGGGCCGCGTTTGTCAAGACATCAACGGGGTATGGCTTCGTGAAGGGAAGCGATGGCAAGTACAGCTACGAAGGCGCTACCCTGCCGGACCTGCGCCTGATGCTCGACCATGTTGGCCCCGGTGTGCGCGTCAAGGCCGCCGGTGGTGTGCGTACGCTCGATGGGCTGCTGACCGTCAAAGACATGGGCGTATCGCGGCTGGGTGCATCGGCTACGGCGGCTATTCTGGAGGAAGCGTACCGGCGGTTCGGTGCCGTAGCGGCCGACACGCCGGTAGCGCCAATAACCGAAGGCAAAGGCTACTGACCAGCCATGGTCTGGCCACCGGAACGAGGACTTTGCAACCAACTCCGGTGGTCAGACTACGCCCGGCTGCTCTACCGTTGTCAGGAGCGGTCGAAGCGGCTTAGCTGAAACGGGCTGATGGTAAACCCGGTCCGGCCTTCCAGGGCCAGCTCGGCCAGCACTTGCCCAACCGCGGCCGAATGTTTGAACCCGTGTCCCGAGCAGGCCGAAGCCAGTATGACGTCGGGGTGCTCGGGGTGCTGATCAATGATAAAGTCGCCGTCGGGCGTCATTGTGTAGAGGCAAACGACCGACTTCACGCACCGTGGCCCAATCCCGACGAAGTTAGGGGCTACGTATTGCTCGTACATTAGCCGTATTTCCGACTCGCTGACGGTTCGGTCTACCGTGTGCGGACTGGTGGCGTGCTCGTAGGTTTCCGTAGCCAGCTTGATGCCTCCCGCGGGGCCACCCACCGCCGGAAATCCATATACATTCCGTTCGTTCAGGATAAATACCGGCAGGGTATCGGGTGTGTACCGGGCATAGTCGCCTTCGATGTCGAACCAATACAGCACCTGCCGGTTCACCGTCAGCAACTTGCGATACGGGCTGTGGCGGAGCGATTCGGTGATCCAGGAGCCAGTTGTCAGGATCAGCTTCCGGCCGTGGTAGATTCCCTGATCCGTCTGTACCCGAATGCCCCCGTCGGTGGCCGTAAACCCGAGCAGGCGTTCCTGCGTACGAACGGTAGCGCCCCGCTGTCGGGCCTGTTCCAGCTGGGTGGCTACGCAGCGTTCCGGCCGCAGAAAACCAGCCTCTTCTTCGAAATATCCGATGTCGCCCGGTTGGTATCGGAACTGGGGAAACTGCCGCCGGAGCGATTCGGTATCCAGTACCTGGTGGGGAATACCAAACTGCTCGGCAGCCCGGATGGTGGTGTCGAGCCAGCCCGGCTTATGATGCATAGCCACGGCTGAGTTCGGCTGCCCCACGAACAGCCCTCCCGTGATGGTCAGCAGCTGATGGCCGGTTCGTTGCTCGAGGTCGCGCCAGATGGCATAGGAGCGCAGCGCCAGCGGTACAAAATGGGCCCCTTCGCCAATGGCCTGCCGGGTTATTCGGGTATCGCCGTGGGTCGACCCCATCGTGTGCGGGGGCGAAAACTGGTCAAGACCCAGCACACGGGGCGTCTGGGCCGAGAGCTGGTAGAGGGCGGCACTGCCCATGGCGCCAAGCCCAACAACAATAGCATCGAAGATCATAGGCTGTACATAGGGGTGGGGTCATGGCCGCCGGGGCACAGGCCGGCAGGCTGGGCAAACGTAGGGGTATGGGTTTGTTTGGGACGGCCTGTAGCCATAAAAATCAGCGGTTGGAGGATGCCCAACCGGTTTGTCTGTTATCCATTCTCAAAAGTAACAGGGATTGACTCATTTGTGACAGGCGCTCCGCCCGGTCTGGCCGACCTTTGATCTATCCAAAACGGACAAACCGATTCAACTCCATACAATCATGAAAACGCTCATCAAACCCCTGCTCGTTGCCTTTTCGCTGATCCTGATCAGCCTGACTGTTTCGATGGCCGCTGGTAACCCCGGCCGTCGCCCCGCCCGCATCGCTACCTTCCAGAGCGGTATCTACATCACCGCCGAAGGGAAAATTAAAGTGGCTCTCGATAAACAAACCGGTGGCGCCGTTACACTTCGGTTGATGACCGCTGCCGGCCAGGAGTTATTCGCTCAGCAGCTTGGCAAGAATCAGACGATGACCCGTATGCAGCTGGATGTGAGCAACCTGCCCGACGGGGCCTATCAGCTGGTTGTTTCCAACGGTGTAGATACCACGACCCATGAGCTGACGCTGGATACCAAAGAGCCGGTAGCCAGCCCCCGACGCGTTATGCTGAACTAAGCAGATAACCCGTTTTTGCCTTTCCTCAGTAACCAGTTTAACTACCTCAATCAGGATGGCACGGTCAGTGATCGTGCCGTCTGTATATAAACCAGTCCGATGGTATAGCTATAGCTGGTCAATCGATTTTTGTGTAGTACATTGGCTCCGGGTCGGGCCTGTACGCGCAGGACCGGCTTACCTGTTCCAACGAGCTTATTACGCGCTGCTAGCTGATCGATGAAGACCAAATTACTTCTGGTGGACGATGAAGCCGATCTGGTGGCTCTGTTTCGCCAGCGTTTCCGCCAGGCTATTCAAAAAGGAACTTACGACTTTGTCTTTAGCCAGGATGCTGAAGAGGCTCTGTCGATTCTGGAACAGCAGCCCGATATCGATCTGGTGCTGACGGATATCAACATGCCCGGCATGGATGGACTGACCCTGCTGGATCGCATAACCCGGACCAACTCGCTGCTGTGTACGGTCATGATCACCGCCTATGGCGACATGAACACCATCCGGACGGCCATGAATAGGGGGGCTTTCGACTTTATTACCAAACCCATCAACTTCGATGACCTCGAAGCAACCCTGGAAAAAGCCGCTTACCACGTTCGGCAGATGCGGGAGGCCCGGGAGCTGAAGCTCATGGACGAGGTAAAAACGCGCTTCTTCACCAACATCACCCATGAGCTGCGAACCCCACTGTCGCTGATCGTTTCCCCGGTCGATAAATTGCTGGAGACGGCCGACCTGGCCGATGGCTTGCGCGAGCAGCTGCTAACGGTGCGTCGAAATGCCCGCCAGAGCCTGCGGCTGATCGATCAGCTGCTGGCCATCGACCAGCTTGAAGCCCGGCAGGTAGAGCTGGTCGACCAGATCGGGGATCTGCCCGAATTTGTGGGGCAGGTCGTCGAGCTGTTCCGTCCTTCAACGGCGACTAAAAAGCTGCAGCTAGTGTACGAAACCGACCTGCCCGCGGGGAGCTACCGGTTCGACGCCAGCAAATGGGAAACGATCCTGTTCAACCTGCTGACCAACGCCATTCGATTTACCGACGTTGGCTCGATAACCGTTTCGCTCCGGCAAACGACTACGGGCGTTCGACTGACGGTTCGCGATACCGGCATCGGCATCACGGCGCATAAACTGCCCCATATCTTCGACCGTTTTTATCAGGGAGATAATCTGCGCATCCGGTCCAACGACAGTACTGGAATCAGTCTGGCACTGGTGCGCGAACTGACCCTGCGGCTGGGCGGGGCCATTGAGGTCGACAGCCAGATTGATGGGCCCAACGGCGAGTCGGGTACGGTGTTCAGGCTTGATCTTCCCATTCAGCGCACGAGCGAAGCGCTGACGACTCCGGCAGCCATAGTCCCCGATCTGGTAATCGACTTGCCGGCGCTACCCGGCAGCGCAGCTAAAAAACCGGCCACCAGCGGTGCTGAGTCGACCCCGCTGGTCCTGGTCGTTGAAGACAACGCCGAACTGCGCGAATTCATGACGACCGAACTCGCTACGAGCTACCGCGTACGGTCGGCAGCTAACGGTTACGATGGCTGGGTACTGGCCAAAGAAGAGCTGCCGGCTATCGTGATTACCGATCTGATGATGCCCCGGCTGGACGGCTACGACCTGATCGAACGACTGAAGTCAGATCCGGCCACGGATCATATTGCGGTTGTGTTGCTCACGGCCAGCGTCGGTGAGGAGCAGCGACTGCGGGGGCTGAGCCTGGGCGCCGACGATTTCCTGGCCAAACCGTTTCACCTGGGCGAACTGCGACTGCGGCTGCGGAACCTGCTCAATAGCCAGCAACGCCTGCGGGAACATTACCGGCAGCAGCTGGCCCAACCCGATAGCGCTACCCCCCTGGATACCGTCGGCGATCAGTTTCTCAAAAAGGTATACACGCTCATCGAAGAACATCTGGACGACTCTACCCTGAGCGTGGAGTGGCTGGCCGACAAACTGGCCATGAGCCGGAAAGCGCTGTACCTGAAAATACATAACCTCACTCACCTCTCGCCCGTGGAGCTGATTCGGCAATACCGGCTCCGCAAAGCTATCGACTTGCTGCGGCTGGGTCATAGCGCGGCCGAAACGGCGTATCTGGTGGGCTTTGAAACCCCGTCTTATTTCACGAAAGTGTTCCGGGAGTTTTATAAGCAGACGCCAACCGCCTACGTCAAAGGCTAACCGGAGGAGTTGAGCCCGCAGCACCGGTACGGCCCGGTGCGCTCTGTTCGATTACAGGGGACTGGTGGCAAACGAGCGCTGGTACTGGAGGGGGCTCTTGCCGGTAATGCGCTTAAACTTTTTGTAGAAGCAGGTGAAATTATTAAACCCGCTTTCGTAACATATCTGCTTGATGCTCATGTTCGTGTTGATGAGGAGCTTGCAGGCATTGCCGATGCGAATCTCCAGCAGGAACTGCGTATACTGCTTGCCGGTTCGGGACCTGAAGTAGCGGCAGAACGAATTCGGAACCAGGCCCGCCAGCGACGCCACATCGTCGAGCCGGATTTTTTCCTGAAAATGGTTGAGCGTGTAGGCGTAGATGGTGTTTATCCGCTCATGTTCCACCTCCGAGGCTTCATGCTGGAAGCCCATTGAGGTCAGCAGGCAGCTTTCGTCGGCCTGGCTGGCCGACAGCAGACACTCCATCAGCGCGATCAGCTGGTACGTCCCTTCGGCCTTGTACAGCGTTTCCATCAGGCCGGCCACCCGCTGGGCAGTCTCGCCCGTGAGCCGGATGCCCCGCCGGGCCCGGTCCAGTACGGCTTTCAACACCGCGTTTTCGGGAAGATTCAGAAACCGGTCGCCCCAGAAGTTTTCGGTGAAATGGATAACGGTCGAATAAGGTTGCTGGCTGGCTTCGGCCGCATCGTCCCGGTCGTAGTGCCAGTAGTGAGGCAGGTTAGCGCCAACCAGCACCACATCCCCGGGGTGGAATCGGCGAATGTTGTCTCCGACAAACTGGGTGCCGCTTCCGCGGTGAAAGTGAATCAGCTCCACTTGCGTATGGCAGTGCCAGCGGCTGTTGATATTAGGCAAGTGGTCGCGCCGAACGCTGAACGATCGGTTGGGGGCCGTGGCAACCTGTAAACGGTGAGGCTTCATTACCAAATTACACCTATTCTCGGATGTTATTGTTCCAAATAGGTTAAGATAGCTTACTATATTGGTAATTTACTAATTAATCGACAAAAAGAAATAGTAGTTATTTGCGCTGGGGATCACAGCGCCCTTTTGTATGAAAACACTTACCTGCACCGCACCTGGTCAACTGGATTACCGAACCGACTCGCTGCCACTACTCCAGCCTGGGCACGCGATCGTCCGGGTCACCCGAATCGGTATCTGCGGTACCGACCTGCACGCCTATGAGGGTACGCAGCCGTATTTCAGCTATCCGCGCGTGCTGGGGCACGAACTGGCGGGCGAACTGGTCGAAATCGACGGAGATACGGACTTCGTACCCGGCGAGGCCGTTACCATCATGCCGTACTTTCACTGCGGCCGCTGCATAGCCTGTCGGGTTGGCAAAATCAACTGCTGCGAGCGGATGCAGGTTTGCGGGGTACACATAGACGGCGGTATGACCGAATACCTGATGGTGCCAGCCTACGCACTTCTCCATGGCCACGGCCTGACCTACGACGAGCTGGCGCTGGTTGAGCCGCTGGCCATCGGGGTTCATGGGCTTCGGCGGGCGGACGTGCAGGCGGGTGAGCATGTGCTGGTGGTCGGCGCGGGGCCCATCGGCCTGGGCATCATCGCGTTTGCGCAGCTGGCGGGGGCGCAGGTGACAGCGCTGGACGTCAACGACAGCCGGCTCGGTTTCTGTCGGCAGCAGCTCGGGCTAACCCGTACGGTTAACCCCCGCACCGAAGACGCTTTTCAGGCAATCAGTGCCTACACCGGTGGGGACATGCCTACGGTGATCATCGACGCTACCGGCAATCTGAAAGCCATTGAGCAGAGTTTCAGCTATCTGGCCCACGGTGGCCGCTACGTACTGGTCGGTCTCCAGCGGCAACCCATCAGCTTCAGTCATCCTGAATTTCACAAACGGGAGGCCACCCTTATGAGCAGCCGCAACGCCACCCGCGCCGACTTCGATCAGGTCATCGACGCCATTCGAGCTGGTCATATCGAGGCCTCCAGCTACATCACCCACCGGGTTCTGTTCGATCAGGTTGGTGACCAGTTCAGCAGCTGGCTCGATCCCAACACGGGCGTGATCAAAGCCATGGTGAGCCTGCCCTGATTAATGCAAACGGATTATTCGTAAACCGTTAATCTTGTAGTTAATGAACAGACGACACATCCTGAAGGGGATAGGGGGCCTCGTACCCGGCTGGTATCTGGCACAGCTGCCCGCCTGGGCCCGCCCCGCAACCTGGTCTGGCCCCGGCGAGCCAATGGCTACGGGGAAGTTCAAGCCCACCTGGGAGTCGCTCCGGCAGTATAGTGTACCCGATTGGTACCGCGATGCGAAGTTTGGCATATGGGCCCACTGGGGCGCCCAATGCCAGCCCGAACATGGCGACTGGTATGCGCGATCGATGTACGACGAAGGCAGCAACGACTACAAGTTCCACGTCGAAAAATACGGCCATCCCTCCAAAGCTGGTTTCAAGGACGTTATTCATCAGTGGAAAGCTGAGAACTGGAATCCTGATCAGTTACTGAGCCTCTACAAACGGGCCGGGGCGCAGTATTTCATGGCGATGGCGAATCACCACGACAATTTCGATAACTACAACAGCAAGTACCAGTCCTGGAACTCGACCCGGCTGGGGCCCAGGAAAGATATTGTTGGGGGCTGGGCTAAGGCGGCCCGTCAGCATGGGCTTCGGTTTGGGGTCAGTATTCACGCGGCCCACGCCTGGACCTGGTACGAAACCGCCCAGCGTGCTGACAAAAACGGGCCGCTGGCGGGCGTACCCTACGATGGGAAACTGACCAAAGCCGACGGAAAAGGGACCTGGTGGGAAGGGTACGACCCGCAGGAGCTGTATGCCCAGAACCATGCCCTGAGCGAGGGAAGCGAAAAAACCAATACCATCCACCGGCAGTGGGACTGGGGGAACGGCGCCAGCGCGCCGACAAACGAATACATCGAAAAATTCTACAACCGCACCGTCGACCTGATCAACAAGTACGAACCGGAGGTGGTCTATTTTGACGACACGGCGCTGCCCCTGTGGCCGGTAAGCGATGCAGGGCTGCGGATTGCGGCCCACCTGTACAATAGCAACATGAAGCGCCACGGTGGTAAACTGGAAGCCGTCGTAAATGGTAAGATCCTAACGCCCGAACAGCAGAAATGCATGGTCTGGGACATTGAGCGCGGCCAGTCGAACCAGATCGAGCCCTTTGTCTGGCAAACCGACACCTGCATAGGCAGCTGGCACTACGACCGGCGCGTCTACGAGGGTAACCGGTACAAGACGCCCCAAACGGTGATTCATACCCTGGCCGATGTGGTCAGCAAAAACGGTAACCTCCTGCTGAGCGTGCCTGTCCGAGCCGATGGCAGTATCGACGAAAAAGAAACGGCGGTGGTAGAAGGGATAGCCAGCTGGATGGCTATCAATAAGGAAAGTATTTTCGGGACCCGTCCGTGGCGGGTGTTTGGCGAAGGCCCCGCCCTCGAATCGGCCGCTCCGCTCAGCGCGCAGGGGTTTAATGAAGGAAAAGGAAAACCGTTTGGCCCCGAAGATATTCGGTTTACCCAGAAAGAAAACACGCTGTATGCAATCGTAATGGGGTGGCCGGCCAACGGAGTCGTACGTATCAAAAACCTGGGCAGCAACGCAGCTGCGGCTCGTGATCAATCCGTAAAACAGGTTGAACTGTTGGGCCATCCCGGCCCACTGTCTGTGAACCGAACGGCCGACGCGCTGGAAGTAACGCTGCCAGCCCGCAAAACCGGCGATTATGCCCATTGCCTGCGGATTACGTAGCGGTATTATGTTAGTCAATATGTGCATGGTCTGCCAGGCCACATAGTTGACAATTGTGGGAAATGGGTAGTTGCCTTCAATCAGCCTTCGTCGTTTGCTGGATAAACCCCAATCTAACCCAAAATACAGGCTATTGGCCCCCCGCCGGTTGATGACCGGGTAAGCGGCCTCTCCAGCATGCAATAGTGTTACTTACAATATTGATACCACTGCTGAATTGGTTAGTAATCAGCGTGTTGTATGAGATTGAAAACTTTTTTTACATAAAAAACCGCCTTATTTGCGCAAATAAGGCGGTTTTTTATGTTCCGTAATTTTATTTTTTGATTATTAAAAACTACTTTATAGATTCATTCGTAAATATTGAGTAACAAGAAAAGATTAAGTAAAGAATTATACTTATCTGCACCATGGCAACACGTCCAACGATCTTTGTTAACCACAAACCTGGTGATCTCTACTTTACTGTTAGCTTCCGCAACGACACTCATTTAACCGATCAGATCGGCAACCTCGAAGGCGCTTTGTGGAACGGCGCCTACTGGGAAGTACCCGTTTTTGCTCCCACCAAACGCCTGATCGACGGCAAAATGATGCCGGTCAATCAACTGAAAATGGTTGTTGATCGTCGTCGTCTGCCGGGACTAATGAGCTACCCCGTCGATTTCACGAAACTGTAGCTACTCTAGCTCGAACAGCAACAGCACCTCACCGCCCAGTTCAATCTGGTCGCCCGACTGAAGTGGGTAGACCAGCGTGGCGATATCGGCCCGCTCGATAGTATCATCCGGGTGAATAATCTTGGTTTTATTGCCACTGGCAGGCAAGCCGCCCGGATCGACCAGCAGGGCGTAGCGTCGTTGAACGCTATCGTAGCGGATCGACGCGTGGGCCCGGCTAACGGCGCCATTGCCCTTTCCCCGTTGGGCGTCGAAATCGGGATCGTCGTCATTGACGATAACAATGTCGTTGGTGCGAACCCGACCCGAGTTGGTCTGGGTAGTCTGTCCGCGCCCGATGCAGAAGCTGGTTTGCCGGGTGGGGTCGAGGAGGTACTCAGGCTGCTTTGTCTGGCCCACCAGGGTGACGAGTCTGCCCAGCACGGGCGTATCGTCAGATTTCGAGCTATCGACGATGAACAGGCTGACGTTGCCGTCGCGGTAGGTACTGGCAGGTAGCTCATCGGCGAAGAAGGTATAGTCGAACAGCCAGTTTTTGGGCAGTGTGATGTAGTTATCGGCCAGTTGTCGGCTCAGCTCCTGCTGAAACTTTCCTGGCTGGCTGACCCATAACGCCACCTTATATAAGGCCTGTTCTTCCGGATCGCTGCATAGGATACCCAGCCTAATGCCGACGGGGACCGTATCTGGCTCGTTTTGATAGATCCGTAGTTTGCTGACAATGAACCGGATCAGCTGCTCCCGGCGCTGAGCCGCGGGCGGAGGACCGGCTGGTGCGGGTGCCGGGCTGGCAGCAATCGGTTTGTCCGACAATGGGGGCTCTGTTGTTGGGGGAGCCGTGGGGCGTGACTCGGGGGAGCTGAACCCGAACCAGTTTTTTAGGTTTTCCAGTAGACTCATCGCAGTAGGGTGTCGTTGGCCCGGCCCGTCGGATTGGTCGGGGAGCTGTTGGTTGGGTTCATAGGTTAAAAACTTCCCAGGTAATTACGCTGTTTCAGAATCGGTGCCACTACCTCGTTGGCTAGCTGCACGGCATCGGCCGACGACTCGCCCAGCTCGATCCGTATGGCCGTGACCGTATGCGACCGACCGTTGGGAGTCGGGGCAAAAAAAACATACCAGCCGTCGTTTTGCTGCTCGCCCTGTACGATGCGTTCGGGGGTGCCGGTCTTACCAGCTACCCGAGCCACGCTGATTTTAGCCCGTCCGCCCGGATTCGATTGCTCAATCATGAACGACGTCAGCTGCCGGGCGTAGTCGGCTTGTCGGGCCAGGGGTTTGGCAGACCCCAGGGGTTGTGATTTGCCGGCCCGTTTCAGCACGTAGCGCGAGGGTTGCATGCGACCGTTGTTGGCGATACCAGCCGCCATACGGGCCAGCGACGCGGGTGTTGAGGTCAGTTTTCCCTGTCCCCACGCCAGCCCCGAGAACTCGCTGCGGTACCGGCGGGGGTATCGGGTACTCTGGTATAAGTTACGCCGAACGACAAACGACGAGTCGCGCCAGTGCTGCCGGATCTGCTGCTGCTCGGCTCCGGTATGCGTATCCGCGAACGAATAGCCACCCATCAGGTCGACGTTCATCCCCGTAGCCAGGTAAAGGTCGGCAAGTTCGTTGTCGAGGGTGTTGTCATTAGCGGCCCGGATGAAGTAAACGTTGCTTGACCGGACAATCGCTTTTCGCATGTCGACGGCTTCACCGCAGGGTTCCGACTCCCGCGTGCCGCGCCGGATGATCTCCGCGCACGAAATGGGGTAACTGACTTCAGACGCCGATGAGCCCAGCTTGTTGAACGCAGCCATTGCCGTCAGGATTTTGGCCGTTGAGCCGGGGGCGGTAGCGTAGGTCATGCCCAGGTCGCGCTCGGTGACCAGATAGGGCAGTTTAAGTCGATCCCGATCGGGCAACAGCATCGTTTCGGGCGTTTTCAGATTCGGCAGCGGGTACATAGCCGAAGCCAGCACATCGCCCGATGCCGCATCCATCACCACAACCGACAGTCGTTTGGTCGTAAAGGCCGACTGGGCGAGGGCATTTTGCAGGGCAACCTGTAACTCGGCGTTGACGCTCAGGTGCAGATCGCGGTTGCGGGCTTTGCGCTGCGCCACCTCGCGGCTGTCGATACCCGCCCGGAGGGCCGGGGCCAGCTCCCGGTAGTCGTAGACCGACAGGGTGCGGGTCTGCTGGACCGAGGGGCTGAACCGGTCGGCGCGGTATCGGGTGGCAACCAGGGTTGTTTTACGGGGACGACTATTGAAGCCGCGCAACTCGCTGAAGTGGGTCGCTTCGGCGTAGTAACCGTTGCTCTGCCCCCAGAAAAGCTGGGTGTTGAGGTCGCCGGTCCAGAAAAACAGCTGCTCGCCAAACGGGTAATAGCGTTGCAGCCGTTTCTGGGTCAGACGGGATAGCTCCTCGGGGGCCAGCCCGCTCTGCCGCAGCCGGGCGCGCTGCTGGTTGATCAGCTGCGGTGAGCTGGTGGCCAGGACCAGCCCATTCCGGTCGTAGAGCGTACCCGAAGCCAACACACGCGTCAGCCGCTCGATCCGGGGGTTGTAGCTATAGACCGGATCACCGGTGCGGGTAACGACGCGGGCGGGCCGCACAATGTATTCGTCGCCCCGCCAGCCGATAATCGGCATCAGCCTGCCGATCAGGATGACTACTCCCAGCAAAAACCCGGCAATACCGGCCATCAACACCCCGTCATACTGCTTCTCCAGATACTGCCGTTGTTCGGCCTGGCCGGGTCGGTTGGCCACGCTGAAAACGACTCCCATGGCCAGCAGATTGATTATCAAAGATATTTTGCCGTAACTCAGAAACGGTACGCTGATGCCGGTCAGGGGCAGCAGTCCGAGCGATCCGCTGGCGATGATCAGAAACTGAATGCCGGTCGATATGGCAATACCGGCCACCAGGAAAAAGCTGAATGGCTGGCCAGCCCGGCGGGCGTGCAGAAAAAGCCGGTGGAGCAGCAGCCCCATCAGCAGAAATACGGCAATGACGCCCAGCCCGCCCAGCTCTTCGCCTACGCTGGGCAGTATCATATCGGTATGGGCGGCTGGCATGGCATTGGCAAATCCTTTGCCCAGACCCTGTCCGGTCCAGCCCCCCGATGCCAGGGTCCAGAAGCTGTGGGCCAGATGATCACCCCCGTACACATCGTTGTCCCAGGGGTTAAGCCACATGGCTTTTCGATCGGCCAGCCGGTCACCCACGAAGGGCAGCTGATCGCCGAAAGTGAACATGGCCATGACGAGCAGTAGCAATACCGGAGCCTCAGTCAGCAAAGCGCCCCAGCCCAGCGCCGTTCGCGACCGCGCTTCGCCCTGCCAGACCATATAGGCCACCAGGGCCGCCAGGGTCAGCAGCGTTGCCAGACTGCCGGGTAAAAACCATAGCGCAACGCCGTAGCCCAGTCCGGTGGCCAGGGTCAGGGAGAGGTTACCGCGGGCAATGCTGTAGAAAAGCAGAAAGGTAAAGCACACAACCAGCGCTGGCCCCATGTCGCCCAGCAGCAGGTATAGCAGCATAAGAACCCCGGCCCCGGCCAGCGCACCGGCGCTCACGGCAAATCGCCAGCGCAGGTCGGGCAGTTGCCGAAGCTGTTGCTCATGGGCTGCGAAGAACCCGGCAAAAAACAGCAGGAGCAGGTATTTGGTGATTTCGCTGGGCTGAAACGTCAACCCCAGCACCGACAGGTTAACCCGGACACCACTGCCTTCTGGCCCCGACCCGATCAGCAGGGTAAGAAACGCCAGCCCCAGCGCGAGAACCAGCCAGGTCCAGCCCGATAGCCGCACCGACGATCGACTTTGGAAGGTGACGAGCCAGTCAAACCGCCAGTCGGCGTAAAAACGACCTGCATTCAGCTGCGACAGAACCGCCATACCCGCCAGCCCGGCGGCAACGCCCTGTAGCGTTTGCCAGGCGTAAAGCATATCCTGCACCGGGTCCTGAATGGCCAGCAGCGTCAGTATCGAAATGCCTGTCAGCAGCATCAGCACGGGTAACAGCAGCGGGTCGGGCGCAAACCGCCGGAGCGACCAGAACCCCTGAACGGCCCAGAACGCCAGCAGAAACAGGCCGGCTATGGCCCAGAACTGAGCGGTGAAGGCCGAGGGCGTACGTACCGTAAAGGCATGGTCGGTCTTGAGCTGGCCGTAAACGACAGAGCCAATGAGCCGGAGCTGATGCGGCCGGCCGGTGAACGAAAACTGCGGATCGCGGCTGAGTCGGCTGGTTCCTTTGCGGCTCCCAAACTCAAAACCGGGTTTCATCGGCACCACGCTATAGCCCGATCCATCGGTCAGACCCGTAAAGGAAAACCGGCCGTCGGCGTCGGTTCGGGCGTAGGTAAAGCGGTCGGGAAGGGTGTCGGGGCGGGCCGTGGCGGGGTGTTGCCTGAGTTGCACCAGCACGTCGGCCATCGGCTGGTCGTCCCGCAGAACCCGGCCCGACAGGCTCACCGAGCCTGTACCAGCACTGACGGTAGCGGCATAGGGGCGCGGATTGGTTTGCTCCCGCCGGTACAAAACCGAATCGAACCCCATCTGCTGGCGGGATGCCTGGAGTCGACTCTGAAAATCGACTCCGCCAATGCGGCTGCGCCAGACCACGGGAGCCAGCACGGCGAACTGTCGTTTGTTGATAGCCCCCAGGTTCTCGGGCGCACCGTACTGGTTAAGTTTGGTAGCCAGCGAATCGGCAACCAGCGCCCTGTCTTTCGGGTCGGTATAGTAGTTGCCGCTATTGAGCAACCGCTGGATAGCGGCCGGTTTCAGGCCGGGCGTCAGGGCGAGGGCCTGCCCGCTGGCCAGGGCGTCGCTGGCGCGGTCAAGGTCAGGGTACAGATTCAGGTACAGCCGGGCAAACAGCAGCAGAAGCATGCCGGAAGCGCCGAGGAGATACAGACGTCCTGACGAAGGGGAAGCTGGGGTCATAGAGTCAAACGGTGGTACTGGTGCGCATCAGATGAAGGGGGCAGGTCCGGGTCGATCAATCCAGGGAGTCAGACTCGTCGGATTCGTCATCGTCGGGGCTTTCCATAATCGTCATCAACGAATCCAGGTCGGGCGCAAACCGGTGATTAATCACTTTGCAGGTAACCCGAACGCCCCGGTCGCTGTTGGGGGCCGTACGGGTCAGGGTCATATTGGGGCCAACGGGGCTGAAAAACACATTTTCGGACTTGTACAGGCCGCCATTGTCCTTGTAGTAATTGACCCGCACCGCCACCGATGCAAAGTCAACCGAACTGGGGTTACGCAGCTGAATCTTCACGTTTTTGATGCCCCCGAAGAAACCAACCTTAAAATCGGTAACCTCGGCACTTAGCTCACCAACGGCGGCTTTTGCCTGCTGTTTGCGCAGGGTTTGTTGCCGTTCGGCTTCCTCCTGTTGCTGCCGGAGGGTCTCTTTATCCAGCGCAGCGGAGTCGGTCGTGATGCCGTCGAGGCCCGTACCCGCTGGCGCTTCGGTGCTGGTTTCTGTCCGACTGCCGGTCTGTTTCGGGAGCAGGAAGAAGTAGTACACACCGGCTCCCGCCAGTAACACGGTCAACGCCAGTATAGCCCACGACAGTCCGCCCGACACCGACTGGCGCGGCCGGCGGGGCTGCGGAGCCGGTGGAGCAGCGGCTGCATGCGTGGCCGGGGGCTCGGCCAGCGGTTGAGAAGGGCGCGTTGCGGTGGTTGTTGCGGCTGGTACTCCGGGAGCCGGGGTGGCGGGCGCAGGCGTGTAGGCGGGACCCGCTACCGTCACAGTCGGCGGAATGGAAACGGGGCGGGCGTTGCTGGACCGGTTGGCCTGCAGGTAGTTCAGCTCAGCCTGTTTGAGTAGCCACGTTAGCTCGTCGGGGTCACTGATCCGGTCGGCGGCTTTTTTCTGCAGCAGTCCCCGCAACAAATCGTTAAAATGGCTGAGCGGCTGACTGACCGCATCGACCGTCAGGACGGGGGGGGCTTCGGTCAGTACCTTGTTCATGAACGTGACAATTCCCGAATGATCGTCGAGCGCGAAGGGTACGCTGCCGTGCAGACATTCGTACAGCACCACCCCCAGCGAGTAATAATCCGTGGCTATGCCCACCCCTTTGGGATCATTGAATTGCTCGGGCGATGCGTATTCGTAGGTCATCAGCGACTGGCCGGTCAGGGTGTTCGACTGTTCATGCAGCCGCGCCACGCCAAAGTCGGTGAGGAGGAAATGCAGCTCACCGCTCGGCAGGGGCCGGTACAGGATATTCTCCGGCTTGATGTCGCGGTGGATGATGCCCTGCGGATGGATGGCTTTGAACGCACTGGCCATCTGTAGCCCCAGCCGGATCGTGGTGGGTACGTCGATGCGCTGCTGACCGGCGAAGAGGTTCTTCAGGCTGCCGCCTTCAATCAGCTCCATAACGATGTAAGGCAGTTCGGCTTCGACCTGCACCTCCCGCACTTTAACAATGTTAGGATGGGCAATGCTGGTCATAATGGCCGACTCTCGCTGGAACCGCCGAATGGTCTCGGCATCGGTGTTGAGCGCGAAGTGCTTGATGGCCACCAGATCGCCCGTGGCCAGATGACGGGCTTTGAGGATGCGGGCGTTGCTGCGCCCCAGCTCACTCAGCACCTCATAGCCAGGAAATCGGGTGTCGAATCGTATGGTGGACATTAGGGACGTACGGGTTTGGGTGAATCGGTCTGGCTTTGTACGCTAACCTGAATAACGGCATTCTGGAAGCTGTCTTGCCGGATTTCTGCGCGAATGGGCAGGTCTACCTGTTGAAAATGGACCCTGACAAGCTGCAACTTCGTTTCGCGGCTGGTTTCAATGCCTGTCTTAAATCCACTGATCACTATGTTTTCTAAACGAGTCGGTCCCGCACGCAGTATACGTAACGCTACGGCCGACCGCATCGTATCGGCGGGCACCAGTACCGTTAACCGCTCCGTACCGATGATGCTCTGCAGCGAATCGGCGAGGAGCAGGGGCGAGTTGAGCCGGATGGTGTCGGGGGGCAGCACCAGGCGTTTGTCGGCACTCTGGTACGCCACCCGAAGCAGTGAGTCGAGCGGACTGGCCGGTGGTAGTTCGGTTGCCGGCGCCCCGCTCGTCAGGCTGTCGGCTGGAGTGCTTGCATTTTCGGCCGTACCCGTCGGGTCTGCTGCCTGATTCTGGTACCATAAAAAACCGGCTACTCCCGCAGCCAGCAGGCCGAGCACCAGCCAGCGGCCGGTCCGGTTGCCAGTTTGTGGCCGGGTCGATGCCGTGGGCGCCGGAGCGGGCGTCGTTGCGGCTGTCGGCAGTGGGGCGGGCGCCACCATCCGATCTGGCCGGGGCTGGCTGGCCGACGGCTGGCGGGATGGCTGGGCGGTGTTGGTAGCCAGCACGACCGTAATATTATCGTTGCCGCCCGCGTCGTTGGCCAGCCTCACCAGGTCTGAGGCTTTTTCAGGAAGGGCTTTTTTCTGGTCCAGCACCGATCGGATCTGGGCCTGGGTAATCATATCGGTCAGCCCATCGCTGCAGAGTAAGAGCTGATCGCCCGGCTGGAAATCGGCTTCGCCCGATTCGAGAAAATCAGGATCGTCGACCCGGTGGGCGGCCGACCCGACTTCGCGCAGAATCTCGTTTCGGCGGGGGTGTTGCATGGCTTCCGCTTCGGTCAGCTCGCTGGCATCTTCCCGAACCCCAACCAGCGAGTGGTCGTGGGTCAGTTTGGTAAGGGTACCCTGCCGATAACGGTACAGGCGGGTGTCGCCCACATGCGCAAAAAAAAGTTTCCTGGACTGGCTATCGACAACGGCAACCGTCAGCACACAGCACATCTGCGCCAGCGCCCGATCCTGCTGCCGCCGGGTGTTGATCTGGTTATTGGCAAAAACGACCGCTTCGCGTAGCATGGAAAGCGGGTTTCCGGTTGGGGTGGTCATGTACTGGGAGATCGACTCCTGCGCAATGGCCGCAGCCTGATCTCCGCCCGCATAACCCCCAACGCCATCAATCACCGCCAGCAGCGCACTGCCTTCCGCCCAGATCGGGGCACAGATAAACGTATCCTGGTTATCGGTTCGGCGCTGGCCGACATCGGTCTGACCGGTAATTTCTAACGACATCGAATTCGATTACTGGTTAATATTATGTACACGCATTTCCTCGCCATTCACTCAATCGCCCAATCAAAAATCATCACTTACCGGGGCAGGTTTCGGAAGTGCTGAACGACGAGGGCGACGACAAACAGGAGCAGCAGCACCGCAAGCAGGGCGTCTAGCATAGGGTCAGACTGTACGTTGAAAATGAAGGGTAACCATGTTGTTGAGCAACACCTGCGCCGTATCGGGCAGCGGGTACCACTGTGGGCTGGCGGGTTCGCTTCGCGCAATCAGCTGCTCGTTGACCCGGGTTTCGTTGCGGCTGAACGAGGCTATCTGAAACGAACCGGAAGCGTCGTGGTAGCGAATCCGGGCGTGGGGGTTCGAAACGTAGGCCGATTCGAGCAGCAGGTAGTTCGGGAAGTGCTGGTTGTCGGGTTCTTTGCGGGCTATCACGATCTCGCGGTCGCGCATCCGGCAGTTGCCTTCTTTATTCAGTTCGGCCAGGTAATAGGATATCTCGGCCAGCACATCGCCGGGTTTCTGGGGCTGGCTGGGGGCCATGCGGGTACCGCTGCCTACCGCCAGAGGGGCCGGGGGTGCGGCTGTATCGAACCCAAACCGTACCACAAACGCACCCGGCTCGCGGAAGTCGATATGCTGGAACATATTCAGGTCTACGTCTACCTTCTCGTAGCGGTTGGTTTGCCGAACCCGGCGCGTCACGTTGAGTCGGTCGGGCGTCTGGCTCTGTGCGTTGCCGGGCAGAATACCGGTCAGCGCCCCTACCACGAACACATCGGTCGGGCTGACGGGCTCCCCGCCGAACTCGCGCCCGCCCCCGAATTTGAAGAACCAGCTGGACGCTACCGGTACCACCCGTTCATACGACGGCTTCTGCGCGTCGATACTGCTCATGAACGCGTTGACGGCTTCGTTGACAATGACCGGAAACGCATTTTGCCGTTCCTCGTAGGTATCGGGGTGCAGAATGATGAGAAAATGGGCGTTGAAGAGCAGGCTGGAACCGACGGACTCGCGCCGGATAGACTCCTCAAACGAGGATACCAGTTCGTGCAGAATCCGCGTGTTGGTAATGGTAGCAGTCGGGTTGGACTGGGCGTCGCTGGTCGGGACCAGGAGCTTGCCCAGTTTACTAAACCAGGTCGTTGGCTGATTGGCCATGGATGAATACAAGAAGGATGCTTGCTACAGGGTTAACGGTGTGGGTGAAAAAATCTGTCAGACCAGGCCTGTTTTTTGAATCCGGCACCGCTACAGGCTCAAAACGAAAACCGCGAAAGATAGTCGGCCTTCACCAGTTTCATCGCTAATCTTTGTAAGCGGTGGTTAAAACGGGCAGACAGCAGCTCTCAGCTACCCGACAGTGACGGACCCGCGACCGGTGGTGAACAGACATAGAGCCAGTCTGTCAGGTTAGTTTCGTAGGTTTGCCACCAACAGGTCGGTTAGTGGCTGCGAGCCCGGCTCCGCAATCGCCCGGCTATCTTTACGTCTTACTGTTTGTTTAGCTGTGAAAACCACTGCACTCCGCGAAGGGCTGTTTACGGTGAATGCCGCCAAAGTATTTACGCCCGTCGACGATCAAATCGACGTATCATCGCCCGAACTGGCCGGCAAGGTGGTGGTGGCGGTCCAGCCGTTTCTGGTTTGTACGCAATCCGATTTCATCCTGCTCGATACCGGACTCGGCTACAGCCGGGATGGCCAGCTGCAGATTCTGACAGCCCTGGAGCGGGAGGGGGTTACGCCCGGTCAGATCAGTAAGGTGATCCTGTCGCATCTGCACAAAGACCATACGGGCGGCATCGGCCGCTGGCCGAGCGACGACCAGTTTGACCTAAATTTCCCGAACGCTACCTACTACGTGCAGGAGCGGGAGCTGGCGTTTGCCCGCCAGCAAACCGGTAACCCGTCGTACCACGCCCCCACGGTACGGGTGCTGGAGAATCACCCTCAGGTCGAGCGACTGCACGCGGACGAAGGCCAGCTGGGCGACCAGATCTGGTACGCCGTGAGCGGTGGGCACACGCCATTTCATCAAACCGTAACCATTCGGGAGGGCAGCGAGACCCTGTTTTACGGCGCCGACGAGGTACCCCAGTTCGGATACCTTCGGCGAAACGTTGCTTACAAGAACGACTACGACGGTAAACGCGCCCGGGATTCCCGCAAACGGTGGGTCGAGCAGGGCGAAGCGGAGAACTGGACCTTTCTGCTCTATCATAACCGCCAGCTACCCTTCGCCACCTTACCGATCAACGCGGGTACTAACTAGCTGACCAGCACAAAACGGCCGGGCTGCCCGATGGTAAACGCAGGATAAACTGTGTGAGCCATCAACAATTTATTTATACTCAATAAATATTTCTGGAAAAAACCCGCTTAGGCTGTTACTTTTCTCACCCTGTTCGGAATATATCAGAGAGCCTGGTAGGGCAACGGATTTTTATATACTAATTGATCGGTCTCATCATCTCAATGGTGAGCCCCGGAGTTTTCGGCACAGCCCACGGCAAACCACAAATGGCTATACAAAAAAGTAATATATAGGCCATTGCAGGCACCCAGGGTACTGACTAAACGAGTAAAGTAGAAAAGCTGATTACTGGACCAGTCTACACTGCCCCCAGCGGTAGCGCAGAATAGACTGTCAGATTTACTTCGACACCAATACGGATACATACACCATACCGAACGTGGATTGTGGTTTCCAGGGTACGCTTTTTTTCTGGCTACGTATCGGCGGGCGCCGGGGGAAGTTTGCCCTGGAGTGCATTAAGTATTAGCCGGGAAGAGTACGCCAATAAACAACAGTAAAGACCTGACATAAACGACTGAGCCGACTGGAAAACACAGTCGGCTACCCGATTTTGAGCAAATGGTGATGGTATTATTAGTCAGCACTGTACCAATCACCTGCTTTTGCAAAACAAGGCTCTATCTAACCGGGGCACACTTCGCATCGAGTTTTAACCTGTTCTATAAACGTGTCGTAACATCTGCCAAACGCTAATTACTATGAAAATCTCGATCTACGGTTTGCTTCTCCTGTTTGCTTTCTCGGTACAGGTATCGGCCCAACCCGCGGCTGGTCTGGCCCAGGCGTTACGCTACATTAAGGCTGGCAACACGCTCAGGGAGGCTAACCAGTTTGCCCAGGCCGCTAAGTATCTGAGCCTGGGGCTTGCCGGGGCCAAAAATGCCAAAGATGCCTATTGGATGGCGGCAGCCTACGAAAATCTGGGGTGGCTGTATCGGGATATGAATGATGCAACACAAGCTACCTTTTACCTGAACAAAGCGTTTGACCTGTATAAAGGCAAGTACAGCGTCAGCGCCCTGGCTTTGCAGAAGTTCGTGGGTGGTCTTAAGAAACAGGAGGAGATTTACGGTGGCATCGACATCGGGGCCAGAGGGGTAAAAGTGTCGGTAATCGCGCTCCAGTACGCATCGAATGGCCGCCCGAATTTCAGAATTATCAAGGCGGAGTCGATTAACACGGGAGCGGCCGAGGGGACGCCTGCTGCTTTTGCCGCCACCGCCAAAGCCGTTCGCAGCTACCTCGATACACTCCTCAACCGACGGAGCATTGCCCGGAATCGTGTTTTTGTCGTGGGCAGCAGCGGCCTGAAAACTGTGCTGGAGAATGCCAGCAAACTGCCAGACCTGAACAAGGCCCTGAAAACAGAGCTGAGTACGGTATGGCCCGACGACATTCCCTACATCGACGCGGCTACGGAGGCCGAACTAACCGTCCGGGGAACCATTGCCCAGAATGAATGGCTCACAACGGCTACCCTCGATATCGGCAGCGGCAACACAAAGGGAGGCTACTTCACGGCGGATAATCAGTTCGAATATGTTGACTTCCCGGGTACGTCGGCCATGACCCGCAAAATTCAGGACAGTGGTAAACCTGTTGCCCAGTCTGCCCAGCAGGTCTATACGGACGAAATGCAATCGGTGGTGGGGCGGGAGCTGGGGCGCAAGCCGGAGTTTGAAAACCGCCGTAAGATATACGTGTTCGGCGGGATCGTTTATGCCCTGATTACCTACCTGCACCCCCAGGAGACCAACAAAACTGTCGTTCAGTTCAGCTACAAGGATGCGCTGAAGTTTCAGGACCTGGCCATTCGCAATTACGAAGCGCTCACCAATCCTGACATGAGCAGCATCGACAGCGACGAAGTTTTCAAAAAAGCACAGGCCGATGTGAAGACCGTTCGGGAAAAAATCTTCAAACGCGACGAAATCATTGCCGGCGCCACCCTGCTGCGAGGCATCCTGGAGGAATGTCGTCGGAGTAATCCTGAAACCAAAGAGTTTCATTTTCACCGGAACGGTCAGATTGGCTGGATTTCGGGCTTCATCATGAAAATGATCGAAACCGAATATCAGCAGCAGAAAGAACAGTAAATCAGTCCGAACCAGTATATGGGCCGAGGGTCTGAACAGCTGCTGTTCAGACCCTCGGCAAGACGTTTTCTGTTGAGAACAAACCAACTTGTTAACCTCTCCGATACTCATGAAAAAAGTGCTGGTAGTAGGCTGCGCCCTGCTGATGTTGAGCGGTGCGGCTTCGGCTCTTAGGGCTCAGTCGACCGATAAAAAACGCGGCTCTCAGGCGACCGCCGAAGATGCCCCTTCGACCTTTAAAAACATTTACGCGCTGATTGTTGGGGTCAGCACCTACGGCAACCGCGATATTCGGGATTTGGAATTTGCCGACGATGATGCCCAGCTGTTTTACACCTACCTCCTGGCCGCTTACCCCAACCAGGCTAAGCCGGGAAACATTCATCGGTTACTCAACGAGCAGGCTACAGGGGCCGAAATCGAACGAAAGCTGGCCTGGCTTCGGGATCAGGCCAACGAAAACGACCTGGTCATCTTCTTCTTTGCGGGGCATGGCGGCATTGACAACGTTGGCATCAACCGGGGGCAGGCCTACCTGATTCCCTACAAAAGCTCGCTGGCATCGTTGAACGATTCCAGAGCCATCAAAATGAC
This sequence comes from Spirosoma lacussanchae, assembly GCF_005870035.1. Classification (GTDB taxonomy): domain Bacteria; phylum Bacteroidota; class Bacteroidia; order Cytophagales; family Spirosomataceae; genus Spirosoma; species Spirosoma lacussanchae. The sequence goes on from NZ_SWJG01000001.1 coordinate 2,213,636, forward strand.
CGAAGTCGATGACTTGATGAATAATCAGATCTCGGTTACTAAAAAAGCGACCACCATCTGTATTCTGGATGCCTGCCATGCGGGAAATAGTACCAATAATCAGCAGATGGCCACCATCATTAACGAACGGCTCAGTCAGCAACAGGGAAACGTAATCAAGATTCTCGCATCTCGGTCCAATCAACTGGCCGCCGAAGATCCATCGCTCTGCGGAGGCCACGGGGTGTTTACCTATTTTCTGATAAAAGGGTTGCTCAAAGAAGCCGACAAGGACGGAGATAATCGGATAAGCCTGGCCGATATGAATGATTTTCTGCCGGGCAAGGTACGCGAGAAAACGAAGGGCAGCCAGGACCCGGTGGTCCAATATCAGAACAACCTGTTACTCAATGGCTGGCAGGGGGGCAGCAAAACCGAATTCGACTGCCTGCTCGACCAGAAAACGGGCTCCTCCCAGCCCATCGCCTACGCCGAGTACGACGAGAAAAAACTGATCGGTGATCAGCTCAATCCAACCCAGATGCGGCACTACGAGCAGTTCACGAAAGCCCTGGCCGCCCGTCGGTATATAGAACCGGCGGGAGATAACGTACTGCACTACTTCGACATCCTGCGCGACGATCGCGTGGCCCCGGCTTTGCTGAACCAGATTCGGGGGCAGTGGAAAGCTGCGTTTCAGGATTATGCCCAGGAGCTGGTGCTGGTTTATTTGAACGAACGCCCCATACAGGACCCTACTGAGTATGAGCGGGCTGCCCGGATGATGCGGCATGTGCTGGACGCATCGCAGCCCTCCGACGATGAGTACAAACGCCTGCAGGCTCAACAAATCTGGCTGGCCAGCTACAACGAATCACAAAAAATAACCCTGGGTATTTACCGAAACTCGCAGAACGAGCAACGGAAACAGCGCCAGGCCATTGTAAATGATCTCAAACGGGCTGTTCAGCTAGATCCCGAAGCGGCTTATCTGTTTAATACATTGGGCCGCAACTTCGAGAATCTGGGCCAGACAGAGGAAGCCAGGAAAGCGTATCGGAAAGCGATTGAACTGGCCCCCCGCTGGACCTACCCTCGAAACAATCTGGCCATTTCCCTCAACGACCGGGAGGAGAAGATTAAACTCTTCGAGGAGTGTATTCAGCTTAACCCCAAAATGGATCTGGCCTACAGTAATGTGGCTCAGCATTATCTGGCAAAAGGCGATACGCTGAAGTGTCGCCAGATGCTGGACCAGGCGCTGGTGCTGTGCAATGCAACAAAAGACGCTTACTACCGATACAGTCTGACCTGGGTGTATCAGCAATACGCGGCCCTATACCGCAAACGGGAGAATCGTCAGTTGGCTGAGTACTATTACAAGCTGGCGGTTGACAACAGTGACCCCAACGACATCGATAGCCGGATGACCCTGGCCAACTATTACAGCGAAATCTACGAGACCAACAAGGTTGATGCGCTTCTCAACGGAATAATGACCCAATGGGCCAACGATGCACGCCCATATGCTGAGTTGGGGTATAAATACCTTCAGATTTCGGATTGGGCAAACTCGGAACGCTATTATCTGGAAGCTATCAACCGGGACAGCCTGAATGCCAACTACTACGCCAATTTAGGAGACATATACAGAAGCACAAAGCGATATGACAAAGCCCTGGAAGCGGCTAACAAAGCCATACGGCTTGACCCCGAAGAAGATACGTATGTGAGTGCCCGGGGTAATGTGTTTCAGGAACAGGGCGAATACGACAAAGCCGTCAGGGATCATGAACAAGCCCTGCGCCTGAACCCGAATTCAGCGTTTGCGCTTGGCAACCTGGGTCATGCTTATACCGTTAAAAAAGACTATGCTAAAGCGGAAGCGTATTTCCGGCAGGCCCAGACGTTACGCAGCCAGTCAGAATACTATTACAGAGGGCTGGGATACGCCCTGTATCAACAAAAAAAGTACCCGGAAGCCCTGGCCGAGTACCAGAAAGCATTGAAAATTAGCCCATCCAACAATGACACCTGGTTAAACTTGGCCGATGTGTACCGGGTAACAAACCGGCTCGATAGTGCCGTCACGATGCTTAATAAGGGGGTTGAGCTAAGTGGATACGTTAAGGAGCGTAAGTATCAGGAAGCAAAACAGCAGTTTTTGCGGACGGTTAGCCAGAATGAAAATATATTCTCTTATTACGCCTTAGGCTACCTGGCAGAGAAAGGCTATGGCGAGCCGACCAACCTGTCGGCTGCGGCCCGGTGGTATAGTTTTGCCGCTGAGATGGGCAATGTCATTGCGGCTCAACGGCTTATTCAGCTGTATCAATCGCGCCAGATTCGCATCGACGACGTGAAGGCAGAGATTGAAAGACTTCGGAAAAACACCGAAAAAGGCCGTAAGAAGTTTACAATTCCGGCAACGCTGGCCGACGGAAATAAAGCCCCGGTAGACCTATACATCGAAGATTTCCCGCCCGATCCCAACGAGCCAATCCAGCACGAACTCCGCCGAATCAAAGAAACCCGCAAAGCTTCCATAGGGCAGGAGGTAATCGACGCTTTTGGGAAGTTATATGCACTGGCCGTGAAGAACGGAGTTTCGTTTCAGGACCTTTGCGTATATGCGCTCAATGCTGCCAATGAAGATAAGCAGAAGACGACCGCCCGGCTGGTGAATTACCCGGCCAAAGCACAGGCTGCTATTCAAAATAACCAGCTGGACAGCCTGAACGCCTACATGCGACAATCGGTCGTTACCTATCTGGGTGTCGATCTGAACGATACCGAAAAATCGACCAAACAGCTAGTAGACTCGCTGCGGGCAGGAACCAGCCAGCCCGGTTTGTTCTATTATGCGCTCGGCTATTTGTTTGAACACGCGCCGGCGGGCCGGTCGTGGGCAAAAGCGGAAACCTACTACCGGTACTCGTTTCAGACGGGCTATGACCCAGCTTATTACCGGCTACTGACGCGCTTCACCCGGGAGATTCCGTCCACTTCGCAAGCCAACTGGCTGCGGGATAACTTTAACCGGAAAATTCAGGGATACACCGTAACCGGTAGTCTGGCCGACAGCTCGAGCCGTAAACTAACCATCTATATCCATGATTTCCCGCAGGATGCCCGAGATCCAATCGCCGATGAGCGCCGACGGTTGCAGGACGTTTTTGGGGCCACACTCTCGCCCGTACTGGTAAAAAATTTCAAAGATCTGTATACTCAGTCGCAGAAGAGCCGACGGTCGTTTCAGGAGCAGGTACAGTTGGCTGTTGCGTCGAAGCCAGCTGAGACCAACGCGGAAGGATCGACCGAAAAACTGGTCAAACAGGGGGACTTACTTTTCGAACAGGGCAAGTACAAAGAAGCCGCATTGGCTTATATGGCAGCGGTAAAACAAACGGACAGTAAAACGCAGCGGGCTGAGTACTGGGTCAAAATCGGTAACAGCATGATGTTGCTGAAGGATCACTCCATGGCGCAGGGGAGCTATCAGCTGAGCGCTTCGTTGCATCCAACGGCCTGGGCGTACTACTGCTCCGGCTACGATTACGCCCTCCAGACAAAGTACGACTCAGCCGCCATCCGCTACCAACAGGCCATTGAGTTAAATCCGGGCCGGGCGTCGTATCACCGGGAGCTGGGGCGGTTGTACTATGACCAAAAGAAGTATCCGGCCGCGATCAACGCACTCAGGCGCGCCCAGCAACTAGACTCAACCAACACCCAAACGTTAAATACCCTGGGCATTAGCCTGACCTATGCCAAACGTTTCGAGGAGGGCTTAGTCTGCTTCCGGAAAGCGATTGAGTTGAACCCGTCCGAATCCAGCGTTTACCTGTATAATATGGCTTGCAACTATGCATTACAGGATAAACGTGCTGATGCTTTGAAGTACCTTGAAGAAGCCCTGAAAAAGAAATACGATGATTATGAGGGAATCAGTAAAGACCCCGACTTTGCTTCCCTTCGCACCACCGATGCGTTCCGGCAACTCATGGCCAGGTATTTTCCTAACCGAAAGTAAACCCCTCCAGCGCCCGGGTACTAACACCCTAACACGTAGGATACACTATACCCGTCGCCAGGGTATCCATCAACCGGGCAGACGAACGCGTTGACGGGTAAAAAAGGGTAGGACCATACTGTGCAGTAGCCAGAGGCCCGCACCCTGGTGGTTTTTTCCATTGGATGAGTCGTTTTGACGCTTCAGACGGAAAGGCCATCAGGGTGCGATTGCCATTTTTTGACGGCATGGAGGTAAGCGCTGGGGCTGGAGTAACCCAGCACGAAGGCGATGTCCTGGGTACGAAGCGAGCGGCCCTGCGCCAGATAGTGCGATAACTGCCGTTTGAGATCGTCGGCAATGGCCCGAAACGAGGTGTTTTCCTGGGTAAGCCTGCGCTGAAACGTTCGGTGGCTCAGCGAAAACTGGGCTACCACCTGGTCCAGCGTTGGCAGCTCGGGGGCGCACAGACTGAGCGTCATGGTACGCACCTGATGGGCAAATGGCGCTTGGGGGTTGGGCGACTGGTCGAGCAGCTGAAGAAAAACCGGGAGCAGGGTTTCAATTTGCTGGAGGTGTCGGCGGTTAATCGGGCCAGCCACCTGCCCTGTCATCAGCCGGAGCCGGTGCGCGTCGGTCCTTACCACCGAACTCTGACACAGCCGCCGGTACTCGCTCAGGTCGTCGTGGGGAAGCTGCACCTCCGAAACCGGCCCTTCAATCATTACGCCCAGCTCGCGGTACATCAGAAACAGCACCGAATCCAGAATATGCCGCCGAACGGCCCCCTCGGGCAGGTCGCTCTGTAGGGTAATGACCAGATGCTCCGGACCAATATCGCTGGTCAGGCTCACTACCGAAAATGTCTGGTTAAGGTAGTCGTCCAGCAGCCGCATCGCCTGCCCGATGCTGGAAGCCGCCAGCGAAATCTGGTAGATCAGGCCCAGAGCCTTCAGATTCAGGAAACAACCATAATGCAGGCCGAGGTGCGTATCCCGGCTTTGTTGTAGCATCTGCTCCCAGACCTGGCAGTACTCGTTGCGACTGACGCGGCCCTGTCCGTCGGTTCGGTCGGCGTCGGGGGTATACAGCAGGCGTTGCAGGGCAGAACGGTCGATGCCTTTGCAGGCGGCATACTCCAGCAGGTTGGCCAGATGAAGGGAGGACAGCGTCGTTGCCATAGTCGGTTGCCGGTAAGCGTTGGCGCAAAATACGCTGAATTTGGCGTAAACTATCAATACCCCCCGCAGCGGCCCGCCGACCTTTGTGCTGTTCAGTTACGCAAACCGAAAATGAGTATGAGCCAAAACCATGTTGCCTACCGATGGATCAGCCTGAGCCTGCTGTCACTGCTTGCGGTTGGCCAGCCCGCACCCGCACAGGTCTATCCGTCAGCTGGTCATCAACCTAATCAGTCCGCAAACGCCCTGACAAATCAACCTACCGACATCGTTACCCGGTTTCTGACCGCCGTTCAGCGCGGGGACCAGGCCCAGCTAGCCGCGCTGGTAGCCCCTAACATCCACTGGTCGCAGCCGGGCCGCCACCGCTTCTCCGGACTGAAAAAATCCAGCCAGGAGGTCTTCCAGATGGTTGGTATCATGATGGAAGCGTCGGCGGGTACATTGCGCTTGACCGACGTCAAACCGCTGATGGTTAATGGTAATCAGGTAGCCTGCCTGGTGCACTGGCAGGCCGTGCAGCCAGGCGGGGGCACCCTGGACGTCGACAATATTGACGTCTATACGGTCGAGGACGGAAAGCTGGTAGCAGCGACCATTTTTTCGGCGGACCTCAGGCAGGAAGACGAGTTCTGGGGCCGCTAAGCCCGCAACGGACGTAAATCATTCTCTTCACCTCAATCGATTATTCCGATGATTTCTCTCAAAACAACCCTCCTCATCAATGGCGTAAGCTCGGCCGCAACGGGTCTGCTGCTGATACTGCTGGCCAGCCCCATAGCTACCCTGTTTGGTGTGGCGGCTACCGATCCGTTCATCGGTGTCGGCCTGTTTCTGCTCGTATTCGGCGTTTTCGTGCTGATTACCAGTCTTAAGACCCCCATCAATCCCCGGGTGGTAAGGCTGATTTGTACGCTGGATATGCTGTGGGTGGTCGCCAGTATCATTGCCGTTGTCTGGCTGGCTGCTACGATCAGTCTGTTTGGTCTGATTGCTATTGTCGCCGTTGCCGTATGGGTAGCTGCCATGGCTTATTTACAAACCAAAGGACTGAGCGCTTTTCCTTAATTCAGCCGGCTGTGCCACGGATGTACTCGGAGCGGACACGGGTGTCCGAATTCGTACAGACCTGACTGGGCAGATGGCCCCTGACAGCCTGCTGGAGGGGTTGCGGGGAGCTGGTATGTTTTTTGACCCAGGCTGACTGGTTCTTCTAAACGCTATCTTATGCTCGGCAACTACGCAAAGGCTTCCTGGCGAAACCTGGTCCGCCACCGCCATTACGCACTCATCAACCTAATCGGGCTGACGCTGGGGTTGGGCGTGGCTATCGTGTTGTTCTGGATCGTTCGGTTTGAATCCAGTTTTGATCGGTTTCACCAACATGCCAACCGGCTCTTTCAGATCCGCAGCTATGACAAATACGGTGAAGTCAACTCGCACGTACCCCAGGGCATTGTCAGGGCGGTACAGACGCAGTTTCCGGGTGTAGAAAAGGTGGCCAGCGTAAAAGGAACCGGCAACACGGTAAGCGTCAAAATCGGGCAGCAAGTTTTCAACGCAACCGGGGTTTTCTACGCGCCACCAGCCCTCCTGGAGATGATCGATGTGGCATGGATCAGTGGTTCGCCCGTTCAGTCGCTGAGTGCGCCCAATCAGGTTGTTCTGGACGAGAAAACCGCTCGCCAGTGGTTTTCGGGGAACGCCATCGGCAAAACGGTTCGACTGGATAACAGGGTCACCCTAACGGTTTCGGGGGTTATCCGCACGAGCCGCCCGAATACCATGTTTCCGATCCGGATGCTAATTTCTTATGCTACGCTGCCCCGGCTGTCGGATGCGTACGCCAACGAGAACCACTGGGGCGGGGGCGATTCCATGTTTCATGGATATGCGTTGCTCAGACCGGATGCGGCTCCGTCTGCCATTGAAAGCGGGCTCAACCGGCTTGCCAGCCTGCATAAAGACGAATCGAACTATGTTTCGTACGAATTGCTGCCCATAACGGAGGCCCATTTCGATATGGACACCGACCCCTTCAACTACGTTATTCCGCGGTGGATGCTCTACACACTCGCCGGTATTGGCGTCTTGCTGATTGTCGTGGCCAGCATTAACTTTATCAACCTGGCTACGGCGCAGGCTACCCGGCGCGGCCGCGAGATTGCCGTCAGAAAGGTGCTCGGTAGCAGCCGAACCCAACTCGCAGCGCAGTTCCTGGGCGAAACGGCCCTGCTGGTTTTTGGGGCCATTGGGTTGGGTAGTCTGCTGGCCACGCAGTGTGTCGGGTACGTTGACCAACTGCTGAACACGCAGGTGGCCCAGTCTGCCGTGTGGAACGGCTCAACCGGTCTGTTTCTGTTGCTGCTGGGAATAGGGGTCACCCTGGTGGCCGGTGGGTACCCGGCGCTGGTGATGGCCAGCTTTCAGCCTGTGGGCATCTTGCGAAGTCGGTTGCCGGCTCCGCATCTGTCGGGGGTAAGCCTGCGGCAGTCGCTGGTCGTCATTCAGTTCGTCATTGCCCAGATTCTAGTCATCTGTACCCTTGTCGGTGTCCGACAGATTCGCTACGTGTATGAAAAAGACCTTGGTTTCGATAAGCGGAACGTCGTAACCGTTCCTATGCCCGACAAGGGAAACGCGGTGGTGCAGGAGCGGTTTCGGCAGCAGCTGAAGCAGCATCCGGACATTCAGGATGTATCATTCGGGTTAACAACGCCATCGGGCCAGCGGAACTGGTGGTGGGAAACGGTACGGCATCACAACCTGCCCAACGGGGAGTATACCTTCCGGTTCCAGTACGCGGACACCAATTACTTTCGTTTCTTCAAGATTCCGGTGGTAGCTGGTCGCTCGTGGACTCGTGCCGATACCAACACAGTAGCTGTCATCAACGAAAAAGCCGCCCGTGATCTGGGCTTCCGGGACCCCCAACGGGCTATCGGCCAATCGATCCGGCTGTATTACGATAAACCATTTACCATTCTGGGCGTGGTGAAGGATTATCATTCGCAGAGTTTGCGGTCGGCGATCGTGCCGCACGTATTCCTGTATGCCGACTGGAATTTTCAGACGGCCAGCATCCGGATAAGACGAGACCAGTCGACCAAAGCGCTGGCCCACATCGAGCAGTACTGGAAAGCCCTCTTTCCCAACCACTATTTTGAGCCGACGTTTCTGGATGCGGAGTTGCGCGCTTTTTACGATGACGAACGTAAGCTGTTTAATTTTCTGACGCTCTTTGCCATGATTGGCATTTTCATTGGCTGTCTGGGCTTGTTCGGGCTGGTATCATTCGTCGTGACGCAGCGTACCAGAGAGATTGGGGTTCGTAAAGTATTGGGCGCCAGCACGGCCAGCCTCGTGGCGCTGCTTTCCAGCGATTTTCTGAAACTCGTTGTCGTGGCTATCCTCATCGCGTCGCCAATTGCCTGGTACCTCATGCAAAGCTGGCTGCAGGCGTTCACCTACAAAGTCAGCATCGAGTGGTGGGTCTTCGGTTTGGCGGGCCTGCTGGCAGTCGGCACTGCTTTACTAACAGTTAGCTTCCAAAGCGTCAAAGCGGCACTTGTCAATCCTGCCAAAAGCCTAAACAGCGACTAGTCCAGCACGTCAGTCCGCCCCTGCCGGTGTCCCTAGTTGGGGGTAAACGACTGACTGTCCAGCCGCGCCCGATCCCGGCCGTGGCGTCGGTTCTGCCGGTCTATGACACCCGATATGTCAGCAGTCGCTCATTTGGCACCTTCACGAATACGCCCTGTTGCCGATGATCGGCCGCAACGAAATTCGACAGGATGATGCCAAATCGAAAGATTGCCTTCAGGGCTGACTCGGCATAGCGCAGTAGCTTGACGGTGCTTGGCTGTGGGGCACGCTAACCGTCTGACTGCCGTAATACGGCCGGGCGGGCTGTTGCCGCACCTTCACCGCATCGGTAGTTTGTTTCTGCGTATTGTTATACCAGATTGTATGATGGGTCAGGGGCTGCCTGTAGTTTTTAAAGTAGCTGAGATCTATTGTTTGGGGAGGGCATAAAAAAAGCCCGAAACGACTATGTCTCGGGCTTCTGACATTATATGAGGTCTTTCTGCAGAGAGAGAGGGATTCGAACCCCCGGACCTGTTACAGTCTTCGGTTTTCAAGACCGACGCAATCGACCACTCTGCCATCTCTCTGTGGTGATGCAAATATACGAACGTTTGCAGATTTGTCAACCCACCCTCGGACTCTTTGGGCCGAAAACCGTAGTTTTGTGGCGTATTTACTGCGTGAACGGGTCAGCAGACCGGCCATTCCATGTCACCCGGCATCCGCCAGCCCCCACGCTCCGTCTTACTCTTTCGCACGAATGGATACCCTCGAAGCTCTCCCCACTGTCGAAACAGCCCGCAAACTGGGCCTGCTGCCCGATGAATATGACCGCATCGTCCAGATTCTGGGTCGCCAGCCCAATTTTACGGAACTGAGTATCTTCTCCGTCATGTGGTCGGAGCACTGCTCCTACAAAAACTCCATCGTCTGGCTCAAAACCCTGCCCCGCGACTCGGATCGGATGCTGGCCAAAGCCGGCGAAGAAAACGCGGGCCTGGTCGACATCGGCGATGGGCTGGCCTGCTCCTTTAAAATCGAATCGCACAACCACCCCTCGGCGCTCGAACCCTACCAGGGTGCAGCAACGGGCGTGGGCGGCATCAACCGGGATATTTTTACGATGGGGGCCCGGCCCATTGCCCAGCTCAACTCCCTGCGCTTCGGCGATCTGAGCCTGCCAAAAACCCGGCGGCTGCTGCGGGGCGTAGTCAAAGGCATCGGCGACTATGGTAACGCTTTCGGGATTCCGACCGTGGGTGGTGAACTGTTCTTCGACGAGTGCTACAACACCAACCCGCTCGTGAACGCGTTCTCGGCGGGTATCGTGGCCGCGGGCAAGGTAGCCAAAGCGACCAGCTACGGCGTCGGGAACCCGGTCTTTATCGTAGGCTCGGCCACGGGTAAAGATGGTATTCACGGTGCTACCTTCGCGTCGGAAGACATCAGCGCGGCTTCGACCGATAAGCTGCCTGCCGTACAGGTGGGAGATCCGTTCATGGAGAAGCTGCTGCTCGAAGCTACGCTGGAGATCATCGCAACGGGCTACGTAATCGGTATTCAGGACATGGGCGCGGCCGGGATCATCTGCTCGACTTCCGAGATGAGCGCGAAAGGGGAACACGGGATGCGCATTGACCTGGACCTCGTACCCACCCGGCAGCCGAACATGGCGCCGTTCGAGATTTTGCTGTCAGAGTCGCAGGAGCGGATGCTGGTGGTGATTGAAAAAGGAAAGGAGCACATCATTCAGGGCATCTTCGACAAGTGGGACCTGAACTGCGCCCAGATCGGGGAGGTGACCCCCCCGGCTCCGGAAGGTGGAGGCCGACTCCATTTCTACCGCCACGGCGAACTGGTCGCCGACGTACCGGCCCACGACCTCGTGCTGGGTGGGGGCGCCCCGCAGTACCAGCGCGAATACCGCGAACCCGCCTATATAAAGGAATACGAAGCCTTCGACGCCGACGACGTTGACGATATCGACACCGACGAGATCCGGAAGGTAGCCGAGCACCTGCTGAACCACCCCAATATCTGCTCGCGCCGGTGGGTCTATGAGCAGTACGACTCCATGGTCGGCACCGCCAACCGCAGCACTAACGCCCCGTCCGATGCCGCCGTGGTGCGGGTAAAAACCCCCGAAACCGGCCTGAGCAACAAATCCATCGTGATTACGGTCGACTGTAACAGCCGGTACGTGAACGCCAGCCCGCGCCGGGGGGCTATGATCGCCGTGGCCGAGGCCGCCCGTAACATCGTCTGTACGGGTGGTGAGCCGCTGGCCGTTACCAACAACCTGAACTTCGGCAATCCCTACGTACCGGAGGTCTATTGGCAGTTTGTGGAGGCCGTTCAAGGCATGGGCGAAGCCTGCCGCCGGTTCAGTACCCCCGTAACGGGCGGTAACGTGAGCTTCTACAACCAGTCGTCGGACGACGGGCCGGTTTTCCCGACGCCAACCATCGGGATGCTCGGTCTGATGGAAGATCCGTCGAACCAGATGACGCTGAACTTCAAAAACGAGGGTGATGTCATCTTCCTGATCGGTCCGTCGACCAACGACATTTCGTCGTCGGAGTACCTGTATTCGTACCGCGGTATCAAAGCCGCACCGGCCCCTTATTTTGAGTTCGACACCGAGTGGCGCGTGCAGGAAGCGACCAAGACCATGATCCGGAACGGCTGGCTGCAGTCGGCCCACGACGTATCGGACGGCGGTCTGTTCGTGGCGCTGGCGGAGTCGGCCATGACCGGCAACAAAGGCTTCACCATCGAAACCGACGACCGGCACCGGACCGATGCTTTCCTGTTTGGGGAAGGCCAGAGCCGGGTGGTGATATCGGTATCGGCCGACCAACAGCAGCAGGTAGAGGCTTATCTGGAAGATACGATTCTGCCTTTCGTGAAGCTGGGCCTGGTAACGGCAACCGGTGAGTACGTCATCGACGGCAATACCGTGATGACGAGTGCCGATGCCAAAGGGCTATACGAACCTGCGTTAAGTACCATCATGGCCTGATACTCCAACGGCCTGCCGACTAACTAAACGGACCAATGCGCTATAATCTGGCTGAACTGACCGATCAAATTGTGGTTATTGCCCGCTCGGCTGGCGCGTTCCTGCTTCAGGAACGCGCTCAGTTTCAGCGTGAAGCGATCGAGTACAAAGGGTTGAACAACCTCGTTTCGTACGTCGATAAGGAAACCGAGAAGCAACTCGTTGCCCAGCTGCACGCGCTGCTGCCCGAAGCCGGCTTTATTACCGAAGAAGGTACAACGGGGCAGATCGCCGACCAGACGGCCCTCAACTGGATCATCGACCCCCTCGACGGAACTGCCAATTTCATTCATGGCCTGCCGGTTTTCTCGGTCAGCATCGGCCTGGCCGAAGGCAGCACCCCCATTGCGGGAGTCGTGTATGATCCGAACCGCGACGAGTGTTTTTCGGCCTGGCAGGGTGGGGGCGCCTACTGCAACGGCAGCCCCATTCGCGTATCGGCGGCCCCGACGCTGGGCGAGAGCCTGATTGCAACGGGGTTTCCGTACTACCGCTTCGAGCAGATGCAGACATACCTGCATATTCTGGAGTCGTTGATGCAGCAAACGCACGGCCTGCGCCGGATGGGTTCGGCGGCTATCGACCTGGCCTATGTGGCAGCGGGTCGGTTCGAGGCTTTTTACGAGTACAACCTGAACTCCTGGGATATGGCTGCGGGGGTACTGCTGGTGCGCGAAGCAGGCGGTACCGTCAGCGACTTTGCGGGTGGTCAGGAGTACCTGTTCCGGGGCGACGTCATTGCCGGGGGTGGAGTACATCCCGAACTGCTGCGGGTTATCCAGGAGCACTGGAACGCTGCGACCAGCCCACTATAAGGGGGTACTGCTCAAGAAAAGTTACAAGCTCAATTAATTCAGGGACGGCCCAATCGATACCGGATCGATTGGGCCGTCCCTGTTTTGTGAATGGTGAATACGTAGGGGCCAACGGCTCTCACCGTGGGGACCACGGTGGGACGAGGACCTAGACGATTAGAGTGACGCGGCTCATCGATCGCTGTGGGCTGGAGGGGCGGTTTAGGGTTGAGAATTGACCGCTTGCTCATTCGGGTTTGTTGTTGAGTTGGTTGAGACGACTAACGGGGCAGTTGTTTACGAACCGAAATTATGAAAAAGCTACCGTATCTGCTCCCACTGCTAGTGGTGCTCCACCTGTCCGCAAACGCCCAGCGGACCGAAGTGAAAAATGTAACGGCCCGCGAGTATCAACGCCAGTTTGACCGGCTGGTGGCTCAAGGCTATCGACCCATCAGCGTATCGGCCAACACTCTGCAGGTTATCGATTACCAGCCCGGCGAGCGACCTCAGCTGGGGTATTGGGGCGTCTTCGAGAAACGGCCTGACACGACGCCCTGGGCGGCCCGGCACGCCCTAAGCCACGAGGCCTACCAACGCGAGTTTAACACCTGGACCCGCCAGGGGTATATGCCGACCAGTATCAACGTGGCGTTCATGGATGGGCAGACCAGCTACTGCGTGATTTATGACAAGATACCTAACCCACCGGCCTGGGTGGCCCGACACGGGATAAGCTACGCTGAATTTGCCAGAACCAATGAGGACCTGCTTCGGCAAGGCTACCGGCGTACCATCACCAGCCAATGCCAAACGCCAGCCGGACGGGTGATGGCTGGCCTGTGGGTGAAGCGGTAGGCGGTCTGCGCGTTGGGGTTGGGTAAATCAAAACGGGCTGGTCTCCCGCGATGCAAACGCTTGCTCTGGCTGGGCGAACCCGGATAGGGGATACGCCCCTGTACGCCATCAGGGTACCAAAGCCAGAGAAGAAAAACTACTTTCTTCAGCACCGTTGCCATGTACTGCGGGATGCATATGTTACTCTGAACCTTATCGTCAACGGTTGCTTGCTTATAAAACAGGGGGCTTGGCCCCTATGAACCGTAATTGACAGACCTCAAGAGGGTCAACTCACTTGGACAACGGCTGTAAGTAGCAGAATAGGGGCGTCGCTGAGTTACTGGTTCATTAAGATGACTACGTAAGCAACCACGTAGCAAATCAGGGCCGTCGACACACCCATGAAGGGAATCGTAAACCAGTATGTTCTGGCTAACCAAGCGTAAAACCCAGTCGTAAGGATTGTCATGATGAAGAAAAAAGGGTCGGACCGGACATAACCAAAGTAGCGAAACGCCAGATAGAAATTAATCAGTCCAATGAACAGGAGCCCACTGCTGTGACTGGCGTTGAATCCAATCCACGCCTTCCACATATTTATGGCAGGGCTCAGCACTGGCTTAGAGGCTTTCATCTGCTCGACCATCTGCTTGTTTTCGGACAGAAATGCAGTGGTAAAAAACGTGAGGTACAGGTGAATACCGCCCAGGGCAGCGATGATCAGCGAGCCAGTCATCCAAAGATATTTTGACAGCATAGCGAAAAGGCTTTGGTCGACAATAAGAATTAGCAAACAAGACTTACGAGCCTGGCTCTCAGCCTTAACCAGTATACTGGCTTACTGTTGGTAAATCAGGGTCTGATTGCCTGTAGGGTTGCACTTGCGAGTGAACCCTGATTCTGGCTACCTGTTGGGCTAACGTATCTGTACCTATCAACGCGGCTATCGTTGCGTACCGCTATTGAGTGACGCAGAACCAAACCGCGAAGGCTAATTTAGTTGATTCGGCGCAGGTATTGTACTTGTATAGTCCTACCGGTCGTCTGGCCCGTTTCCGGGTAGCTCCGGGCAAAACCCTTCAGCTCGTTTAGAAGTGAGGCATAGAGTAGGTTTGGGCAATCTAAGCTTACTGTAGAAACACAGATCCTTAGCCTGGAAATCTGCTATGAATGGACTAATTAAACCCTGGCGGCTGGGTGTTACTCTGGTCGTTTTATTTGTATCTCAATCCGGTAGTTTTACCGCCTTTGCGCAGGGGCAGGGACAACGCCCACCGCTCCCGCCCATCCCGTTGAAAAGCGATACGACTCATACGCTCACCAAACACTTCATACCGGCTACAGCGGCTAAAAAAGCACCGGATGCTAGGGGTTTTATTCAGCGTTGGCTGGTGCTGGAACCCGTAAAGAAAGATATCGCCCGAAATAATATATTCACCGACAACTATCTCAGAACCACGTTCTCGGCCGATAATTTCTCCAGTGATTATGCCACCGTTCCCCGGTCTGGCGAAACCGTAAAGGTGGGACCCCAGGAACTGCGGTGGTACGCGCTGGACAGCAAGGCCTTCAACGTTAATTTATACCATTTTACCTACGCCCTCAACAAGCCAAAATACGGCATACTGGTCTGGCTGGTCACGGTTATCGAATGTTCGAAGAAATGCAAAATGTCCGGCTGGCGGCTGGCTGTAATTCCGGTAGCATGTGGTGGTTGAATGGTCAGGAAGCCCTGCTGCTTTCCGGCGACCGGGATATGATTGCCGATAACGGAACCTCGGCCCGTCTGACGCTAAAAAAGGGCCGAAACATCATTCGGGGAGCCGTCATAAACGGACCGGGTATGGCTAATTTCTGTGTTCGCTTTTTGGATGAAAAAGGGGAGCCCGTGAAAAACTTCCGAATCGGATCTGAGTAATTGGCTAATTGATAGCATCCATTTTTTGCCATTCCGATAAAGGAGGAATCTGCTTTCTGAATGCCCAGAGCCCCTTCCGTCGGTATGACAAAAGCCCTCCTGATAAAACCTTAAGGTAGTAAAACGAACCGCTTCATGAAACGAATGCACGTAACTGGCCGGATAACCTTACTTGTCTTATTGATAACGCAAACCGTACTAGCCCAGATCGGAAGGCCTTTTATCCACGATCCGTCAACGATCGCTGCATGTGACGGTAAGTATTTCACATTTGGGACCGGCGGTGGCGGGTTGATCTCTGACGATGGCTGGACCTGGTACGGGGGTGGGGTAAGGCCGGGTGGGGGCGCAGCACCTGACGTTCTCAAAATTGGCGATCGCTACCTGGTTGTCTATGGCGCCACCGGTGGCTCACCCAGCCACAAAGGCGCCATTCTGACCATGTGGAATAAAAGTCTGGACCCCAAATCCCCTGATTTCAAGTACTCCGAGCCAGTTGTCGTAGCGACCTCCGATGGCTACGAAGAGAACGATGCCATTGATCCCGGCCTGATGCTGGACCCGACTACCGGGCGTCTTTGGATGACGTATGGCACCTATTTTGGCTATACCCGCCTGGTTGAACTAGACCCCAAAACCGGAAAACTCAAGGCCGGAAACAAACCCGTAGACCTAGCCATCGTCTGCGAAGCCAGTACACTCGTCTACCGCGACGGCTGGTACTACCTGCTGGCCACGCACGGCAGTTGCTGCGATGGGGCCAATTCGACCTACAATGTGGTGGTGGGGCGATCTAAAAAAATAACCGGCCCTTACCTCGATAACGTGGGCCGGAGTATGCTGGAAGGGGGCGGTAAACTGGTGGTGGCCACCCGGGGCGGGTTGATCGGCCCCGGGCATTTTGGCCACATCATACTGGAGAAAGGGGTTGAAAAAATGTCTCTGCATTACGAAGCCGATCTGGAGCAGGGTGGTCGTAGTGTGCTGGGTATACTGCCGGTGGTTTGGAAAGACGGGTGGCCGGTTGCCGGTGAAAAGTTTAAAGAAGGTACGTATGAAATCGAATCTGTCCGACGAGGCTATGGCCTCGAACTGGCCGTTGATTTCACCCGAATGCCCGTTGTACGCGGCTTTGGCCAACCCAGCAACGACCCCATAAAGCCGGTTCCGGCTCAGCAATTAGCCGATGTCATGAAAAACTGGCCAACCGGAGAGATCAAGGTAAGAATAGGGGACTATATGGACCGCCCCCATCAGAAATGGACCATTACCGATGCGCCGGATACCACCGGCTATCTGGGTGGCCCCTACTACAAAATCGTGCTGGCCGGAACCGATCGGGCCCTGGCGGCTACTGCCGATGCCGAAGTAACCACGGTTTCGGCCTTTACCGGTGCACCTGAACAGCTGTGGCGAATCGATCAACTGACAGACGGTACCTACCGGATAATGCCGAAGATCGTGCCGAATTCGAAAAAGAAGCTAGCGCTGGTCTCTTCCGGGGACAGTACCCCAACACTGGCCGAATTTGATGTCAGCAGCGATAACTCCAAATGGAATTTCAGGGAACACTAAGCCCCAACAAGTGAGGGTCGGTTGCTGATTGGGGCTCAGCCAGTTGCCATCAGTAAACACCGTGGCTGGGCATTTTTCCTCTACAAGCTGCAACCCCGCCTGTCAGCTTGCCGGTATGGATTTCTTTGGCCATCAATATGGCCGTCCTCAGTGCCGTTCGTAACAAGTTGATTGTACGGCCGTGGTGATCAAGGGCTAGCAGATGGATAAACTCTGTTGCTACACGCCTGCATAAACCCCCCAACAACTTTTGGTGGTACTCTGACCAACTTAATGCGGTTTCCCGATAAAAAAACGTACTTCACACCCACAAAAAATGGGTTCACTCAACCCGGTTCAGTCTAAAACAACTATCTGATCAGCTATGCAGGATTCTGACGCGCTTCGGTACCCGATCGGAACATTTACCTTCGGCCAATCCTACACCATTGCCGAAACCAGCCAGCATATTGTCGGCCTCGACGAGTTACCTATAAAACTAACCGAACTGGTTGGGAAGTGGGGCGACGAGCGGCTCGATACGCCCTACCGCCCCGAAGGCTGGACGGTCCGGCAACTTATACACCACGTGGCTGATAGCCATATGAACGGTTACATACGGACCAAGCTGGCCCTGACCGAAGCCAATCCGACCATAAAACCCTACGAAGAAGGCGATTGGGCCACGCTGCCCGACTCACGGCTCGATATCGCACCGTCGCTGGTTATTCTGCGTAGTCTGCACCAGCGCTGGGTGGCTGTGCTGAGTCAGCTCGACGAAGCTGGGCTAGCCCGTACGTTCTACCATCCCGGCAGCGGCTACACCTATACCCTCGCCGAGCAGGCCGCTCATTATGCCTGGCATAGCGAACACCACTACCAGCACATCAACCGGCTCGCCGAGCGCAACGGCTGGAAATGATTTTGATGAATGATGAATGATGAATGATGAATGATGAATGATGAATGATGAATGATATTGATCTCAATCGCGTTTATCGTTTATCATTCACCGTTATAATGGCGTTGTCATGCAGGAGCTGATCATTTTACTTTTATTGGGGCTGGCACTGGGCTATCTGGGCTGGCGGGCTTACCGGTCGGTGGCGGTAAAACAGGCTGGTTGTGGTAAAGGATGCGGTTGCGAAGCAGATTCGACGCCCAGGGTGCTTATTCGGAAATAAAGACTACTGTTTTAGTAGGCTAACATTTTGGCAATCCGGTGGTTTGTTGTAGCAAATGAATGCTCAACGGATCATCGGATTTATAGTTTTTGCGCTGGCGTTTAGCCTTTCGGTTAGCTGTAACCGGGTTCGGTCCAAAGCGCCAGCCCAGCAGGATTTTGAACCCGCCATACCCGATCCTATTTCGTATGTGGCGGGAGACATTACCTTCCAGATTAAAGACCTCGAACGCAAGATCAACCAGTCGCTCAATCCGGTGCTGGTTACGGAAGAGACGTTTGAAGGTAAGAAAGGGGAGGCCTGGCGGCTGCGGGTCGAGCGAACCGGTCCGGTACAGATTCGGTATGACCGACAGCGGGTGTATCTGTCGGCTCCGCTGAAAGTCTGGTACAGCAACCCCATCGGACTCCGCAAGCACCGGAAACGGCGGACCCTGTGCGCGTTGTCGGTCAATTTCGCATCGCCCCTGACCGTTGGCGAAAACTGGCGGTTGGCTACTCGTTCGCGCTTCGAGAATTACCAGTGGATACAAAAGCCCACGGTGCGGCTGCTGGGTATCAAGGTCAACATCACCAAACTGGCTGATACAATCCTGAACAAGCGCAAGGCCGAGATAGAACTCGCCATCGATAAAGCCGTTCATAACGAGCTGCGGCTCGATAAACACATCCGAAAAATCTGGCGCGACGTACAGAAACCCCTCCGGATTACGCGCAAGCCTGAGGAGTTATGGCTGATACCGCGTCCGTTCAGTGTGGCGGCTGCTCCGGTCTATGGTAACCGGCAGCGTATTACGGTACCATTACAGATCGCCTTTCGGGTCGATACGCGCGTTGGCCCCCGGCCCGTTGATCTGGAGCTGGAAAAGCTGCCCCGGCTGCAACGGCGCAATAAGCTGCCCAACGCATCGCGGCTGCAGGTGCTGGCGTTTATTCCGTATGCCGATCTGAACCGCGTACTAACCCGGAGTTTGCCCGAACGCAAGCTGGAGCTGGCCGGCGGAAACATTACCGTCAAGAACGCTACCGTATACGGCAACGGACGGTCGCTGATTCTTCGAACCGACGTACGGGGCTCCGTCAACGGTACACTCTATTTCCGGGGACAGCCTGCTTATGACACCCTTAATAATACGCTCAAAGTAGAATACGTTGACTTTGACGTCGATACGAAAGAGCGAATTTTTGCTACGGCCGACTGGCTCCTGCACGACCGTTTGCGCGATACCCTCCAGGCCGCCATGGTCGTTCCGCTCCGGACCCAGATCGATCAGATACCGGGCAAGATCGAAACCGCTTTTGCGCGCAGCAAAGGGGGCGAGAAAACGGCGCTGGATGTAGACCAATTTCGTATGGTGCCCCAGCGCATCGTGGTCCGGCCCGACGGAGTGCAGGTCCTGATCAGCGTGCAGTCTAAGGTGCAGGTGCTGGTGAAACGGCTGTAGGGTTCCAGCGCCAGAGATAGCGGCTGGCGGTGGTTCGGTAGGGTCGCCAGGCGTCGGCAATCTGGTGAATGGCCCTGTAGAGCGCCCGGCCCGACAGCCCCTCCGTCTGTTCGGGATACGCCCGGATAACCCGCTGGCGGATAATCAGATCGTCGATTGGGAATACATCGGGCCGGTCCAGCACGAACATGAGCAGCATCTCCACGGTCCAGCGGCCCACGCCCCGGATCGGCAGCAGGTATTGAACGATCGCTTCGTCGGTCATTGAATCCAGGCGCGCCCGGTCAAACGCCATCAGTTCGGCCTCATCGGACTGGCCCGCCCGACTCAGCGAAAATTCCGCTACGCTTCGGAGGTAACTGATCTTCTGGGCCGATAGCCCTGCTCCGCGCAGCTCGTCGTTTGGTTTGGCCAGCAGCGCATCGGCATGGGGGTACCCGTCCGGGAAGAGCGCCCGAAACCGGGTGAAGATGGCGTCGGCGGCTTTCACCGAGATCTGCTGCGAAACGATGCTTTCCAGCAGCGCCAGATAAACGTCGTCGGCGTAGTCGCCAAAAATTTTCGGGCTTGGTGTTTCGGCAATGATGCGAGCCATTACTGGGTCCTGTACGAGATGAAGAAGGGCGGGGTCAGCCATGAAAAGCAATGGTTAGGGGCGGTAAAGATAGGGCCCGGTCAGTAATCCCAATGCCGGTGTTTGCCCGATACGTCGAAGTGGATCATGCGGGGGGCCGACTTATGATAAAGTCCCAGTCCGCCCTGGCTGGCCGGGTTTGTCTGGTCCAATTTGTCCAGCAGGCGGGCTACGATCTGTACATCGGCATCGGTCCATTTCCCATCCCGGTTGATGTCACCTACCCAAATATCGATGGCCAGCCCCTGCTGATGAGTGCTTTTTTTAGCCGATAGGGGCATCAGTCGGTTTAGCCAGGGCGGACGGTAGCCTGAAATCAACCAGTAGCGGGGCTGGTAACCGGCTTTTCGGAGGGCGCTGGCCAACAGCCGCTCTTTAGCCCGAACGGTGGGGGATACGTGGGAGTAACTGATGAACAGGTAGACAGCTGCCAGAGCAGCAATGACACCGACCAGCAGGCCGGCAGCTTTTACGATGCGCATGGTGAACAGGGGTGTGGATGAAAACAAACGTAGATACCAGCATCCAGTCTTAAGAACGGCAGGGATGTAAGCAGAAGGGCTATTAAGGTTCCTCGCGGGCGTATCGGCTCCGGAGCCGACGAGCAACATCGCCGGCCAGTTCGTCGCGCATGCTTCGGTACAGTTCCCAGCGCGACGGAGGGAATGGGTTGGCCGATAAGAGACTGCTTCCGTTGAGCGCCCGGTTATCGCCACTGAACGATTGCCACTCGGTTACCCAGCTACGGGTTTCCCAGATGGTGTCGTGCCAGCGTTCGCGGCCGGTCTGGGTGTCGAGGGCGCGCAGCCGGAGGGCGAGTTCAGCGCTGATCTCCAGCCGGTAGGTGGTCAGTTTACCGGATACTTTCTCCATAACATCGACGGTGGTGGAGTCGTTGATTTTTTTCTCGCCCACTTTGTACTCCTTGTTGCTGTAGACCGTTGTCGTCGACGAAGATCGGTTTTCATCGTAGGAGTCGTAGTCCGTCACCTGCATCTGAACCACCTCATGAATGAGGTAGCCGTCGCCCGCGGTTTCGGTGGGCGGGTAAAGTCGTACCAGAGGGGCGGGAATGTCGTTCTGCCTGAGCTCGTTAAAAATAAGCTTTTCCAGTTCGGCGTTGTCAGACGGGCTGATTTCATTCGTTGGGCTGAGGGGTTCAACGACCACGCGCAGAATGGCGAACGGAAACGCATCGGCGGCCTTGCCCCGGGCCTGGCGGTAATCGGGTACCCAGTCGAGCGCTTTTTTATAGTTTGCATACGCATCCCGGGCCGCGAGTCGGTTCTCTTCCCGGTAGGCAAAGGCTTCTTCGGCCAGCTCGTAGCGATCAGCGGCAGCCAGTTGCCGAATCTCGTTCTGGCGGTCGGCATACGAGGCCGGATACGCCGAAAGCCAGTCGGCGCAGCTCTGGCATCGGGCTGCGTTATTGGTCAGAGTCTGGAGCTGCTCATATTCGGCATGAACGGCTTCCCAGCGAAACGGACCGGGCTCGCCGGGGCGAGGCTTATCGGTCGCCGACAGGCGCTGAATCGTAGACTGGTGTTGCTGGTAGGCGCGTTCAAAAGCCTCCTTCAGAACCAGCCCTGCCAGCCGATGGCCCCGTTTGCTCAGGCCAGGGTTCTGGTTGAGCCGGAACGAGGCACGCTGCACGGCCAGATCGAACTGACCGTGGCGAAGGGCCGTCTGACCGCTGCTACAGGCGGTAACCAGACCGGCAAGAATAACGATGAGTAAGGAAGGGCGGTGCATGGTCGTAAACTACGAATTTGTGTTCATTTGACCACCTACCAACCGACTTGGTTTATCTTTGGGTCGTAAAAAATAATGCAGCCACGGAGACGAGTCCGAAACGCAGGGAATCACGCGTAAACGCCACTTTATGTCGAAACACCGACGGTACCGTTCGGCCGAGAAAATGCTCGGTACTTCGCCCGGTACGCTTACCTACGTAGGCGAAGAAATTCAACACGCCACCCGAATCAAGCGCATCGACTACAACAGCACCGAATATCATGTCGACGATAATGCGCGGCTGAGCGCGTGCCGCCTGCCCGCGGAGGAGATCCCCCACATCACCTGGATCGACGTAGACGGCATCCATGAGCCTAAAGTGGTGCAGCGACTGGGCGAGCAGTTTCAGCTACACCCGCTGCTGCTCGAAGATGTAATGAACGTGGAGCAGAAACCCAAAGTCGATCTCTACGACGATACGCAGGCCAACGAAAGTATTGTATACGTGACTCTCAAGATGCTGCACCACAACCGGCGGCAGCAGGAGATCGAAGCGGAACACATCAGTCTGGTGCTGGGAAAAAATTTTCTGATCACGTTTCAGGAAGAGCGATCGATGGATATTTTTCAGCCCGTCATCGAACGAATCAAGGCGTCGTCGGGTAAAACCCGGCGGAACGGCCCTGATTACTTAATGTATGCGCTCATGGACCTGATTGTTGATCACTACCTGGTCATTACCGAGCGGATCGGCGAAAAAATGGACGAGCTGGAAGATTATATCGTGCAGCAACGGGCCAACCAGCAGACGCTGGCTACGCTCTACCAGCTGAAACGGGAGCTGGCCTATATCCGGCGGGTGGTAAACCCGCTTCGCGATATGCTGGGCGTTCTGCTGCGCGAAGAGTCGGACCTGATCCAGCGATCAACCATGCCGTTCCTGCGCGACCTGGCCGACCACGTGAACCAGGTTATTGAAACCCTGGAGTCGTATCGCGAGCAGATTGCGGGGCTGATGGATGTGTACTATTCCATCATAAACAACCGCATGAACTCGGTCATGAAGACACTGACAATTATTTCGTCGATTTTTATTCCGCTGACGTTCATCGCCGGTATCTACGGGATGAACTTCGATAATATGCCTGAACTACGCACCCAGACTGGTTACTTCTGGACGCTGGCCGCTATGACCGCTATCGCTGTGGGCGAGGTGATCTACTTTAAGCGCCGGGGCTGGATGTGACCAGAAGGGAGCACCTGCTTATGACACCAACCCAACATTCGATCCGGCCCGTTTGGCTCACCGATTCCCGACAGCGCGCCGGTGCGGCCGACGAAGCCGTTTTCTTTGCCATCCGCGGAAGCCACCACGATGGGCATGACTACATTCATGACCTCTACCAGACCGGCGTTCGTCAGTTTGTCGTGGAACGGGGAGCGCTCACCCCCGACCGGCAGGCCGAATTGATCAACTACCCCGACGCGGAATTTATCGAGGTCGACAGCAGCCTGCACCTGCTGCAAAAACTGGCGGCCGAACACCGGCGGCAGTTTCGGATTCCGGTGATAGGCATCACCGGTAGTAACGGCAAAACGATCGTAAAAGAGTGGCTGGCCCAGTTGCTGGTCGACGAATACGTAATTGCCCGAAGCCCTAAAAGCTATAACTCGCAGCTGGGGGTGCCGCTGTCGGTGCATGAACTCAGCGAGCGGCATACGCTGGGCATCTTCGAAGCCGGCATCTCGCAGTCGCACGAGATGGCGGCCCTCGAAGCTATTATCCGGCCCACGCTGGGTATTTTCACCAATATCGGTACTGCCCACGACGAGGGCTTCCGGACCCGCAAACAGAAAATAGCCGAGAAGCTACGGCTGTTTATTCACGCCAGCTCGCTGGTATACTGTGTCGACTACAGCGATGTCGATGAAGAAATCCGGCTTCTGCTCAAAGCAGTGAACCCCGACATGCGTTTCATGACCTGGTCACTGACCGGCAAAGACGCGCTCTATCAGGCCACCCTGACCGGCGATCGGCTGCTGCTGACCGGCCCGGCGGGTTCGTATGAACTGCGGATGCCGTTCACCGATCCGGCTTCGGTCGAAAACCTGATTCACTGTCTGGTGGCGATGCTGACCCTGCGCCGGTTCGATGCGGAAACCCTCCAGGGGAGGTTGAACCGGCTGCGGCCCGTATCGATGCGGCTGGAGCAGAAAGAAGGCATCAATAATTGCGAACTGGTCGACGACTCGTACAACAACGACGTGGCGGGGCTAACCCTGGCCCTTCGGTTTCTGAACCAGCAAAGCACGCGGAGCCGTCGGGTGGTAATCCTGTCGGATGTGCTACAGTCAGGCCAGCCCGAGGAGGAACTCTACGAACAAGTGGCGGGGCTGATCCGGTCGGGCGACGTGGCCTTGTTCGTGGGGATTGGGCCGGTCATGGGTCGCTACGCCCGGTTTTTTGCCGACAACAGCCTGTTTTACGAAACCACGGAGGAGTTTCTGACTCAGTTTCGGGTTGGTGATCTGCGTGATAGTACGGTACTGGTAAAGGGCGCCCGGCCGTTTTCGTTCGAGCGCATTGTAAACCGGCTGCAGCGGAAAGTCCACGGAACCGTGCTGGAAATCAATCTCGACGCGCTGACCCATAATCTTAACTACTACCGCGAAAAAGTAGGGGCCGATACCCAGATCATGGTGATGGTCAAGGCCTTCGCCTACGGAAGCGGGAGCGCCGAAGTGGCTCAGCTGCTCCAGTTTCACCGGGTCGATTACCTGGCTGTGGCCTATGCCGATGAGGGCGTATCGCTTCGCCAGAATGGCATTACCCTGCCGATTATGGTGATGAACCCCGCGCCCGAAACCTTTGCTACCTTACTCGAATACCAGCTGGAGCCGGAAATGTACAGCCTGCGGATGTTGCAGGAGTGGACCCGCTTTCTGAACGACATACACTCGGTCACACCTGCCCCGCTGTCGGTGCCCTCTATCCATCTGAAGATCGATACAGGCATGCACCGGCTCGGTTTTTTGGAGAGCGAACTACCCGGCGTGATCGACTACCTGCGGGAGCACCCTGAACTGCGGGTAGCTACGGTATTCAGTCATCTGGTTGGGGCCGACGAGTCGCATTTCAACGCCTTTTCGCAGCAGCAGTACGAAACCTTTCGGCGGTGTACCGACGCGCTCGAAGCCGGTCTGGGCTACATGCCCGTGCGGCACCTGCTCAACTCGGCCGGTATCGTTCGGTTTCCCGATTACAAACTGGACATGGTCCGGCTGGGCATTGGCCTGTACGGGGTAGAAGCCAGCCATCTGGATACGGCCGCGCTTCGACCCGTTGGCCGACTCAAAACGGTTATCAGCCAGATCAAAACCGTTCCGGCGGGTGAGTCCGTCGGGTATAGCCGCCGGGGGGTGCTGGACCATGAGGCCCGGATCGCTACCCTTGCCATTGGCTATGCCGATGGACTGGACAGGCGGCTGGGAAACGGCGTTGGGCAGATTGTGGTGAACGATACCCTATGCCCCATTGTCGGCAACGTGTGCATGGACATGGTGATGATTGACATAACCCATGCTCCGGCTTCGGAAGGTGACGAAGTGATTGTGTTTGGCCCTGAGCTACCCATCAGCGAACTGGCCCGCCAGATCGACACCATTCCGTACGAACTCCTAACCGGCGTCAGCGAACGGGTAAAACGGGTATTTGTCAAAGAAGGGAACTAACGGAAGCCCCCGGGGCTGCTACACCGACAGCCTGTGTAGCAGCCCCGGGGAGTTCTGCGTTTAGTTTGCCTTTTTGGCCTTAACGGCTTCCACGTTTTTCTTACGGTTCTCGAGTTCGGTGAGGGCGCTGGCCTGCTCGGTTTTGTTGGTCTCGATATCTTTCTTGAGTTGCTCGAGTTCCTTCGCGTTTTCGTCCAGACGTTTCAGCAGGCGCTCTTTTTCTTTGGCATTAGCCTCAATCTCGCGCTGGAGCCGCTCGCCGTTGCGGACCGATTTCTGGTGATTCTTCTGTGCTTCGTCGAAACCCGTTTGCGCCAGCCGCACCTCCTGATCAAACTGTGATCGGCTCGAAAATTCTTTTAACAGGGTCTCCGCGGCCGCATAGGCCGGGTCACCCGCCTTCACAAAGTTGCCGCTTCCCAGATCGAAAGAAGCAAAAATGGTAGCCGAGGTCCTGGACGATTTTACCGTGCTGGTGAGGTTGATGGGTTCGGGCGAGATGGCAGAAATATCCGCATTGGGAACCCGGTACGTACCCCGCGACGCTGACAGGCGCCCATAGCTCTTCAGAAATGTCTCCCAGTCTTTTTCAATTTGTTTGCCATCACCCTGCAGGGTCAGGTAGAGCCCGCTTAGTTTGGCTTTATCGACGGTGGTTTCGCCCGCGTAGATGGTCTGGGCGCTCAGGCGGGCTGACAGTAGCGTTATCAGCAGGGCGAGAAATAGGTTCTTTTTCATTGAATGTATGGTCAGTGGGATGATACCGGATGGCGTTACCGGAAGGTAAGCCAACATGCATACGGTTCCGGCGGTAAAAATGTTCCGTTGGGGTCAATTCGCCTTGCGGCA
Source organism: Spirosoma lacussanchae (assembly GCF_005870035.1). Taxonomy (GTDB): domain Bacteria; phylum Bacteroidota; class Bacteroidia; order Cytophagales; family Spirosomataceae; genus Spirosoma; species Spirosoma lacussanchae. The sequence continues at coordinate 2,240,140 of NZ_SWJG01000001.1, forward strand.
CACGATCAGCCGCTTGTCGCCGTTGAGCAGGGTGGTGGCAAACAGGTACTGTTCACCGCCCTCCTGCAGGCCCAGTTTTTTGCGCAGTTCGGCAACCGTCTGCGGGAAATTACGAACGGTCAGGTTCGCTTTCAGGCCCGGCACAACGGCCTGCAATGCCTTACGATCGGCCCGGACAGACTGATCAACCCTGAATATACGACCTGGAAAGTCAGCACGTAACGCATCACTGGTATACAAATGCGAGTGAGGAGCCAGTTTGAGGAGGCCAAAACGGGAGGCAACCAGCCGAAAGGCGCCAGCTTTCAGCACAGCCGCGTTGGGCTCGTACAAATAGGTCTCTGGATGACCAAAGGTAACTTCGGCGGTGCGCTCTTCCTGTCGCTGAAAACAAATGCGTATAGTATTATCTGATAATAAGTTAACAGCGTTAACCTCGATCATCGCTTGATCTACTGGCTGACCGTCAATGATGAACAGTACTTCTTTTACCTCACCCTGCAAGGCGACAACATGAACGGCTCGTACGCCCTGTGCCGGGCCGCTTAGCTGCCGGATCGTAGCGTCGATGTCGATCAGGGGCGAGGTTTTCAGCAGGATAGTACTGGCTTTGGTCAGCAGGTCAGCCAGCACGTCCGGTTTCGACAGATCCGGCTCGCAGTCGGCCAGCCGAACTACTTTGCCGCCCTGCCCGTCGCGCCGGTGCGGGTCCAGGTACAGCCAGTCGGCCGGTTCGCTGAGGGTCTGAACAACCACCAGTCCATTACCCGTCTGCACCCTAACGTTGGTCAGGCCAAGGGTCTCCAGGTTGTCGGCAGCCAGTTTAGCCAGCTCCGGCTGCTGCTCTACGTATATGACCGTACGTAAGCGCTGCGCGAAGGCCCAGGTGTCAACCCCCATACCGCCCGTAAGATCGAGCAGCAACCCGCCCTGGACCAGCGACGCCTTGTACCGGGCGGTGGCTTCTGAAGAAGCCTGTTCTACCGACATGGCAGGGGGGAACACCAGTTCGTCGGTTTCATACCAGGTAGGCAATTTAAACCGGGCTTTCTGACGGGCACTCAGCTGGGCGGCCAGCTTTTTCAGGTCCAGCCCGGCGGGATTGGGGCGCAGCAGGAGCGCGCCGATATCATCGGTTCGGTGCTCGCGGATGAACTGCTGTTCTTTTTCAGAAAGTCTGGTCAAAATATAAGGCAGGATAAGTAATTGAGTAATTTTAACCTCTTTAAACAACGTGCAATGTTTTACGTGTGACTGGCATTGACCGACTCGCCAGCTGACCGAATCCGCCCTCTTTATGCAACGAGTAAGTCCAGTTCGTACGCTTACGAGCTATCAATCAGCCTGGCTGCGTCAGGATATTCCCGCCGGGCTGTCTGTCTTTCTGGTGGCGTTGCCGCTCTGCCTGGGCATTGCGCTGGCGTCCGGGGCTCCTTTATTTTCGGGCCTGGTGGCCGGCGTCATTGGCGGCATAGTCGTTGGTCTGCTGTCGGGCTCTGAGGTCAGCGTCAGTGGTCCGGCTGCCGGGCTGGCGGTTATCGTGGCCGATGCTATTGCAAAAATAGGCTCTTATGAGGCATTTCTAGTAGCGGTCGTCCTGGCTGGCCTTTTCCAGCTGGTCTTGGGGCTGATCAAAGCCGGTCGGTTCAGCGGTTTTTTCCCGGATAGCGTTATCAAAGGAATGTTGGTAGCCATCGGCATCGTTATCATTCTGAAACAGATTCCGCACGCCCTCGGCCGTGATAATGATTACGAGGGCGAGTTCGAGTTTCAGCAGCTGGCCGATGGAGAAAATACTCTGTCAGAAATATACCGGGCCATAGAAACGGCCAGCCCGGGCGCGGTTGTCATCAGTCTGTCATCGCTGCTGTTTCTGATCGGCTGGGAGCGGATCGCCGGGCGCAGCACCCGAGCGTTCTTCAAAAACTTTCCGTCGGCACTGGTTGTGGTGGTTATGGGCGTGATGCTGAACGAGTTTTTTCGGATTAGCGTACCGTCCTGGTACCTGGGCGACACGGCCCATCAGCACATGGTCCAGATCCCCACCATCGCTCCGGGGAAAAGCTTTTTCTCGATCTTCGATTTTCCCGACCTGAGCGTGCTGAGCAATCCGGGCGTGTATGCCATCGCGGCCACTATCGCGTTGGTTGCCAGTCTGGAAACCCTGCTGAACCTTGAAGCGTCGGACCGGCTCGACGCGCAAAAACGGGTGTCGTCAACGAACCAGGAACTGATTGCCCAGGGTGTCGGCAATATGGTATCGGGGCTGATTGGCGGGCTGCCGATTACATCGGTGGTCGTACGGTCGTCGGCTAACGTCTATGGAGGGGCCCGCACTCGGATATCGACCGTGCTGCACGGGGTGCTGCTGCTGGTAGCGGTCTTTCTGGGTGGCCCACTGCTGAACCTGGTACCGCTGTCCTGCCTGGCCGCCGTGCTCATTATGGTTGGCTACAAGCTGGCCAAACCTACTATCTTCAGAAAGAGCTATAAAGATGGCTGGAGCCAGTTCATCCCGTTTATCGTGACGGTGCTTGGTATTGTCTTCACCGATCTGCTGAAGGGCATTGCGCTCGGAACCGTTGTAGGCATTATCTACGTACTCTATACCAATTTTCAGTCTACCTTCCGGCTGGTGCGCGAGGGGAATCAGGTGCTCATTCTGGTCGAAAAAGATTTGTTTTTCCTGAGCAAGCCTCAGCTGAAAGAAGCGCTCGGGAGCCTGCGTACGGGCGATGAAGTTGTTGTCGACGGGCAAAAAGCTGCGTTCATCGATCACGATATTTATAACATGCTGTACGACTTTCAGGATATTGCTGCCGCGCAGGGCATTCAGTACGAGCTACGCGATGTGAACCTGAGCACCCGGCGTCGTCCGGAGCAGGAAGTACTGGTCAATCACTGATTTACCCCGCTCTACGAACTGAACAGGACGCCCCGACTTATGTAAAGTCGGGGCGTTTTGCCGCTATCCGGTCAGTATAGGCACCGCTATACACCCCTCCGACATGAAAATCTTGTCGGGTTCCGGGTTCTTTATCAGGACAATAGCTATAAAATTCTCAACCGGACCAAACACCCTTTATAGTCTGTTGTTTTAATAGAGAATAAAGTATAGCCTTTGAACCCATGGAAGCACAACATCAAAGCGGCAACGGACATCCAACGAATGGTCAGTCAGCGCAGAACGGCAGCACCGATGATCAAACCCTGACAACCCGGCAGGGGCACCCCATCCGCGATAACCAGAATACCCGTACGGTCGGCAGTCGTGGCCCAACCACGCTTGAGAACTACCAGTTTCTGGAGAAGATCACCCATTTTGACCGGGAGCGTATTCCGGAGCGGGTCGTTCACGCCCGGGGAGCAGGCGCTCATGGGTACTTCGAAGCCTACGGAACCGTTGGCGACGAGCCCATTTCGACCTACACCCGGGCCAAGCTTTTTCAGCAGAAAGGAAAGCAGACGCCTGTATTCGTACGCTTCTCGTCGGTGATCCACGGTGGTCATTCCCCCGAAACGCTACGCGATCCCCGCGGTTTCGCCACCAAATTTTATACGGAAGACGGAAACTGGGACCTGGTGGGTAATAACCTGAAGGTGTTCTTCATCCGGGACGCTATGAAGTTCCCGGATCTGGTTCACGCCTTCAAACCCGATCCCGTAACGAACCGGCAGGACGGCGAGCGTATCTTCGATTTTATTAGTAACACGCCGGAAGCGATGCACATGATCACGTTCCTGTTTTCGCCCTGGGGCATCCCGGCCAACTATCGACAAATGCAGGGGTCGGGGGTGAACACGTACAAATGGGTTAACGAAGCGGGAGAAGCTGTACTGGTAAAATACCACTGGGAACCCAAGCAGGGCATCCGGAACCTGACCCAGGAGCAGGCCGAGCAGATCCAGGGTAAGAACTTCAACCACTCGACTCAGGATTTGTATGATGCAATCGAGCGGGGCGAGTTTCCGGAATGGGAGTTCTGTGTACAGATCATGAGCGATGACGAGCACCCTGAACTGGATTTTGATCCGCTGGACGATACCAAGCTCTGGCCAACCGACCAATTCCCGTTCCTGCCGGTAGGGCGTATGGTGCTGGATCGAAACCCGGAGAATTACTTTGCCGAGGTCGAGCAGTCGGCCTTCGGAACCGGAGTGCTGGTCGACGGACTCGACTTCTCGGATGACAAGATGCTGCAGGGGCGGACGCTGTCGTATTCCGATACCCAGCGGTACCGGGTGGGCGCCAACTACCTGCAACTACCCATCAATGCGCCGAAGAAACGGGTGGCGACCAACCAGCGTGACGGACAGATGGCTTACCATGTCGATACGGCCCCGGGCCAGAATCCGCACGTCAACTACGAACCTTCGTCGCTGGGTGGCCTGAAAGAGTCGGCTAAGGTTGGCCCGGACCATACCCCCTATGTAGCGGGAAACCTGGTGCGGCAGAAGATTGAACGCACCAACGACTTCAAACAGGCGGGTGAACGGTATCGCCTGTTCGAGGACTGGGAGCGCGACGATTTGATCAACAATCTGGTTGGAGCGCTTAAGCCGGCACATAAGATCGTACAGGATAAGATGATCGAGCTGTTCACGAAATGTGATGAGGACTACGGCCGTCGTGTGGCCGAGGGACTTCGCGAACCCAGCAATGGCCATGCTACCCCAATGGAGACGCAGGCTGATGGCGTTCGCCAGGCCGCCGAAGAATCGCAGTCGGCCCAGCCTTACTAGATGATTAAAGGAGTATGCAAAACAGGCCCATGTACAGAGTTGTACGTGGGCCTGTTTTGCATAGTGGGCCCGCAGCGGGTGTTTAAGCCGCCAACGGGTCACAAAAAAACTCGAAAGCGGGTTGCTTTCGAGTTCTCTGGTAGGAAGTAGCGGGCTCGAACCGCTGACCTCTGCTCTGTCAAAGCAGCGCTCTGAACCAACTGAGCTAACCTCCTTCGTGGAGCAAATTTACAAAAGTTCTGCTTTTTCTAATGAGCTCCGGTAGATTTTTTGCGACGGAATCCGCCACAGCAGCACTAACCCGATGACAAACAGCACCAATAGGGCCAGCACCGAATTTCGCATACTGCCCGTTAGTTGTTCGATCAGGCCGTATAACAGCGTACCCAGCACGATGGATGATTTTTCGGTAACGTCGTAGAAGCTGAAGTAGGAAGCCGTATCGGTCGTAGCCGGAATTAGTTTGGAGTAGGTAGACCTCGACAGCGACTGCACCCCGCCCATCACCAGGCCTACTATCGACGCCAGCGCGAAAAACTGCATTTCGGTCTGCACTGAATAGGCGGCTGCGCATATACCGATCCAGATCACAACCGCTACCATCAGCGCATACGTATTCCCGATCCGCTCCGACAGCCGCGAGAACCCGTAAGCCCCCGGAATGGCAACGAGCTGCAGCAGCAAAATCAGAATGATCAGGCTCTGTCCTTCCATTTTAAGCTCGTCGCTGCCGAAGATGGTGGCTACGTACATTACCGTCTGCACCCCCATGTTGTATACGAAGAAAGCCAGCAGAAACCGTTTTACCATCGGCAACATCTGTAGTTCAGAAAATACCTTTCTGAGCTCTTTAAATCCGTTGAGCAGGTAGCTGCTGCCCGCCGACGGATTGACGGCAGCCGCTTTGCGGACACCATCGGGCAACCGGCTGAAGGGAATCTGCGCGAACCCGATCCACCACAGGCCAACGGTCAGGAAAGCCAGGCGGGACGCCATTGCTTCGGAAATATTGCCGAACCAGTCGCGCTTCAGGATAACAACCAGGTTGAGTATCATCAGCAATACACTGCCAATGTACCCCATCGAGAAACCCCGTGCGCTGACCCGGTCAAAGCGGTCTTCGGTGGCAATGTCGGGGAGGTAGGAGTTGTAGAAGACAATGCTGCCACTCCAGCCAATCAGGCTCAGCCAGAAGCAGATAACGGCGAAGGTAGTGGTATCCTGGGTGAAAAAATACAATAGACTACAGCTGATGGCGTCCGTGTAACAGAAGCCTTTCATAAATGCTTTCTTCCGGCCGCTATAGTCGGCAATCGCCGTGCAGACCGGCGACAGCAGGGCGGTGAGCAGAAACGCGGCTGACACCGTATAGGAAAACAGCACCGAGTTTTTGATCGACATGCCCAGAAAATCGATGACCGGGCCACCGGCTTCGTTGAGTGCCGTTGCCGAAAAATAAACCGGGAAAATACTCGATACGATAACGAGTGAGTGAACAGAGTTGGCCCAGTCGTAGAATGTCCAGGCAGTGAGGGTTCGAGGATCGTTCTTTTGCATAGGGTAAAGTAGTCAGCAGAGTGATTCAGCAGGTGGGATACTGGACAGCCCCAGCAGGCTCTGGTTGCGCAGCGGCTGTTGCCGAAGCTGCTCATAATCGGCCGACGCAATCAGTGTGGGCAATATGGCAAGATCGGAGGGACGATGGGCGTCGGAGCCGATAAAGTCAACCCATTTTTGCCGGAGGAGTTGCTGTGCCTGCGTCTTTACGCGTCTGCCATATCGCCCGGTCAGCGAGCCCCAGTTGAGCTGGAACAGACACCCCTTCGACCGGAGTTCATCCAGCGTTTTTAGCTGGTCGTGGTAGTAGGTATACCGTTCCGGATGGGCCAGCACCGGCTGATAGCCCTGAGCCAGCAGGTGAAACAGAATCTCGTTGAGAAAATGGGGCGCCGAGGCCCAGCCGGTTTCGAAGAGTACATACCGCTCCGGACCAAAGCTGAGCAGCTGATCGGTTTGGAGCAAGTCGAGGAAAAGATCATCGACCAGGTATTCGGCCGCCATATCGATGGTTAGCGGGAGCTGGTGTTCGGCAACCAGCTGGCGCAGGGAAGTCAGACCCGTCAGCAGGGTGGCCCGGGTGTTGGGGTACCAGTCCTGGCTGACATGGGGTGTTGTGATTACATGGCGAATCCCGCCGGTTGCCAGCTGCTGCAAACAGTCAAGCGCCTGCTCCGGCGTCGATACACCATCGTCGACGCCCGGTAACAGGTGCGAGTGAATGTCGGTTTGCCAGAAACAGGTCGTTTCTGCAGGGGTAACACCCTGCCAGCCTGGAATCAGGGACCTGAACTGACGTAGCAAGCTATGTAGAGAATTCATTACCTGAAGCTGGTGGATACGCAGCACTAACTATACAGTCTGTAAATGTACGGCTAAACTGGTACCAAACGACTGGCCCGGTCAGGCAGGCCAATTCGCAGGCCCGATGATCCACGTTTTAGGAACAGGCCTTGTTACATCCGGTCTGGTTGTACGTCTGGGTAGTACAGGTTTAGACCAGGTACCGATCATGAAAGCTAACCTCACCCGGGTAATGCCAGCGCCCAGCCCCCGACATAAGCTCGTTGGCCTGACGATTACGGCTTGTGGATACGACCAGTTTATCGGGCAGGTGATCGAAGCGGCCCGGCATCGGGAGTCAGGATATGCCTGTTTCGCAAATGCCCACATGATCGTGGAAGCCGCCCGTAATCCAACGTTCAGGCAGGCGGTTAACCGATCGACCTGGACGCTGGCTGATGGGGTACCGCTGACCTGGGCGCTTCGCTGGTTGTATGGTATCCGGCAGGAGCGGATCACGGGCCTCGACGTCCTGCCCACCTTGTTTGAGGAAGCTGACCGGCATCAGCTGGCCGTGTATATCTACGGATCTACCGGCGAAGTGCTGGCCATGTGTAACCGCTACTGTCTCCATCACCACCCTACGCTACGAATTGTCGGTATGTATTCACCGCCTTTCCGGCCGCTCAGTCCGTCCGAAGAAGCACAGGTAACGACTCAGATCAGTATGTCAGGAGCCCAGCTCGTTTTCGTGGCGTTGGGATGTCCCCGGCAGGAGGCCTGGATGGCGGCCCTGTCGGACCGTATACCGGCTGTCCTGCTTGGGATTGGTGGAGCGCTCCCGGTAACGGTTGGTTCACAGAAGCGGGCACCCCGCTGGATGCAGCGATCCGCCCTTGAGTGGTTGTATCGATTTATGCAGGAGCCACGTCGGTTGTTTGCCCGCTACGCCGTTACCAACACCCTGTTTCTTTACTACCTGGTTCAACAGTGGTACCGGCAGCAACGGCCCCTCCCGGCTGACCCGGCTGAATTGACAGACAGCTACCGCTAGTCGCCTGGTCTGTGCTGCTTGCCCTGTATTCCCCAGTGATCAATTACGTATGCCTGCCCCGATTATCTTATTCGCTTACAAGCGTACTCACGAGCTTCAGCGCACGCTGACGGCTTTGCAGGCCAACCATCTGGCCGCCGAGAGCGATCTGTACGTCTTCGTGGATGGTCCCCGACTGGATGGTCCCCGGCGGGCCGACGAATCGGCAAAAGTAATGGCGGTACGCGCTCTGCTGGATGGCCTGAGCGGTTTCCGAACCATTCATCGGGTGTATAGTGATCACAATAAAGGCTGTGCCAACTCCATCATTGCTGGCGTTACCGAAATACTCCGCAAGTACCCCTCAGCGATCGTGCTGGAAGATGATATAGTGACCAGTCCTAATTTTCTGGACTACATGAATCAGTGCCTGACCCAGTACGCCGACACGCCTTCGGTGTTCTCGGTAGGAGGCTATACATTTCCATTTCGACAACCCGCCGATTACAACGACGATGTCTATTTCTTTGGCAGAACTTGTGCCTGGGGCTGGGGAATCTGGGCCGACCGCTGGCAACGGGTCGATTGGGAACTGACCGACTTCGATGCGTTCATGACCGACCGGCGAGCCAGGCAGGCGTTCAACGCGGGCGGAACCGACCGGGTCCGGATGCTGCGCCGGGCGTATACCAAAGCTATCGATGCCTGGGATATACGGTTGTGTTACAGTGAATTCAAGGAAAAGGGGCTGACCGTATACCCGACCGTTTCCAAGACCCTGAACATCGGCATCGACTCCCTCGATTCAACCACCGAGGTCATCTTCGACCGGTACAAAACCCCGCTGGATGCCGGGCATCAGCGCCACTTCCGGTTGCCCGACCGGGCCGTACCCAATTGGTTCTATACCCGTCAGTTTCAACGGGAATTTAGTGTCCCGGTACGCATCCTGAATAAAATCCGGACCTGGCTGACTATATACCCTATTCGTCGAAATCGCCGGGTTACCGGTTAGCACCGAGAGCCATGCGGATATTGCTCATCCATAATTACTACCAGCAGCCGGGCGGAGAAGACGCCGTATTTGAACAGGAAGCCGGTTTGCTCCGCGATGCGGGCGTCACGGTAGAAACGCTCACCTTTACCAACGAAAGCTTCGACGGTACGCTGGTCCGTACCCTTCGTTCCGGAGTAAAGGCGCTATATAATACGCAATCGGGCAAACGGCTTGACCAGGTGATTGCCCGGTTCAGGCCTGATTTGGTTCATATCCATAATCTGTTTTATACGGCGTCGGCGTCGGTGATTCGGGTGGCCCGTCAGCGTAAAGTGCCGGTGGTGATGACGTTACATAACTACCGGCTGGTTTGTGTGAGTGGACTTTTAATGCGCGAAGGCCTTGTGCCGTGCGAAACCTGCCTGAGCCAAACGATCGCGTTGGCGGGTATTCGTCACGCCTGCTTCCGCGAGTCGTATCTGCAGTCGGCTCAACTATCGCTGACGACCCTGTTGCACAAGCTGACCGGGATCTGGCGAAGTGTCAATCGATTTGTGGTGCTGACGGAGTTTGCCCGTCAGAAAATACTTCAGTCATCGCTGAAACTGCGGCCCGATCAGGTCGTGGTGAAGCCCAATTTCGTAGCCGATGTAGGCGCGGCTGATGTTGAGCACCGACAGGCTTTCTTTTTGTTCATTGGCCGCCTGTCGGCCGAAAAAGGGATTGATGTGCTGCTCGACGCGGCACGGGCGCGGTCGTTCCCGCTGCGTATTCTGGGTGATGGGCCGTTGGCAACGGAGGTAATGCGGGCGGCAGCCGCTCACCCGACGATCGACTACCAGGGGTGGCAGTCGCGTACGGCGGTCATCGACGCGCTGAAGACCTGCCGGGCGCTGATCGTACCATCTGTCTGGTATGAAGGATTGCCTACGGTATTGCTGGAAGCGTTTGCGGCCGGTACTCCCATTATCTGTTCTGACCAGGACAACCTGAATCAGATCATAACGGATGGCCAGACCGGACTTCTGTTTCGAACGGGGGATAGCAACGACCTGATTCGGGCTGTCGGTCAGGTAGATGAACAACCGGAGCTGCGCCGGAAGCTGGCCCGGCATAGTCGTCTTGAGTACGTTCGTTACTCGAAAGAGGCAGCCCGCGAGGCCATAATTCGATTATATACCGATACCATTCAGTCGGCAGGAGGCAGAACGTCTGCACAGGGGCTACCGCCTGAGCCGCCGGACCAGGTAACCGCCCAGAATCCGGCCTAAGTCAGCCAGCAGAAACAGCGGGGGGCTGGGGGCGTGGAGTCGGGCAAAATGATACCGTATGCGTAGCTGTACTGGCGACCGCACCGAAAACAGGCTATCCCAGAACGAGCGCCATGACCTTGCCTTGTCCATCGACAGGCCGGTCGTTTCGGTATGTTCATACACCAGGCTGCTGATCGATACCCGCAGCGGAAAGCCAGCCCGGCGTGCCCGAATTGAAAAATCGAGGTCGGCCAGGTACTGCGGAAAATGGTGTGCATCGAAAAGCCCGACCATCGAGATAACCGACCGATGGATTAGCATACCCCGGCCCGGTAAGCTGTCGGAGTCAATGGCGTGTTGATTCGAGGCTTTCAGCTGGCTAAGCTGGTTCCGGTACATGATTCGCGCCAGATCGGTGAACCGGGCTGTGAACCAGTTCAGCCGGGTTCCAGCATAGAGGAGTTGATCGGGCTGATGGATATTCACGGATATAGATCCTACGACACAGGGGGTATGGTTCTGCCAGGAATCTACCAGGCTGGTCAGGTAGTCAGGGGGGACCTGCGTATCGTCGTTGAGGGTTAACACAAAGGCGTCGGCATCGGCAGGCATCCGGTCGAGGGCGTACTGGATACCCAAATTTGTAGCGCCCGCCCACCAGAGGGAGCCAGTGCCCGAAAGTACAACCACCTCCGGAAATTCGGCCTGGATCATGGCTGACGTGCCATCGGTAGACCCATCATCAACGACCACCACGGTAAAGGAAGCATACGTCTGCCGGCGCAGACTGGCCAGGCACTGCCGGGTGTATGCCTTCCGGTTATGTACGGGGATGATAATGTAGATCACGGCTATAGTAGGCAGGAGACGGCTCGGCCGGGTAAACGGGCAACGCATACCGGGGTAGTCGGGGGCTAACGAGCCGGATGAGGCCGTACAGGTAAAGCAAGACACACAGGCAACCCGCTGTTACGGAACTTTGCCCAAACACCGTCAGCACCAGTAAGGAGAAACTGACAATTTGCAGAACGAGGGTTGATTTCCGGCTGACCGTTAAGAGCGAATACGCCAGCGCACTGACGGCATATCCAAAACCGGTAATAACCAGCAGGCCATAAAATCCGTAGGCGAAGTATAATTCCGATGTCAGGCCCGTCCGGATACCGAGGGTGTTGCTGGAGTCGAATAACTTCATAAACGAAAAGGCACTGTCCTTAGACACCAGCGCTGATTTGTCGAAGCCCGCCAGTTTCAGAACCGATGAGTTAATTAGCGAGCCCAGGGTGCTGGCTGTCAAATCATAGCCGGGTATTTCTCCTGGCTTAAACTCGTTAACGGCACGGATGTACTCCCGAAACTCGACACCGAGCGGGAAGCCCTCGGTACCGGTAATCGACATGGACATATTGCCCAGTCGCAGGCTTTGCAGTACGGCGTACAGTAGTACGGCGCTGGCCAGCATGATTACCGATTTGAGATTGATAGCCACCCGACCCGCCAGGACTCGGTCATAGGCGAAAATGGATAGCAACGAAACGAGCAGAAACAGCCGTTTACTGTCGATCGTCATGATAAGCACCGCCCCCACTACGGCAACCAGCCAGGCAAGCCGGGCGGCTTTGTGGTTGGCGCGCTGGTAGCGATCGTACAGCAGCACCGCCGACACGCAGTTGAAAAAACCGTAGTTGTAAACATACCCGTAGTCGATCTCGTACATTTTATCCGTAAAATCGCTTCCGGAAAGGATCGGGATATACCCCACGTGGCTAATGAAATCAGCGAACCAGAGCACGGGGAAAAACAGGAGTGGGTACTCCAGCCAGGTTAGGTCGTTAAAGAGAGGACGGCCGGTTTGCTGAGCCGAAGCCGGTACTTGTTTGACAGGTGTCAGCTGGTCATGAATAAGCATCCCCAGGCTCAGGCAGCTGAGGAACAGGTTGTAAATGATACAGCCTTCGTCCATAGCGATGTAGTAAGGATTGACCGCGTAATAGGTCAGGATTTTAACCTCTCCCACAAACAGCCAGCCTATCCATATGAGCAGGAACCCTTTCGTAAATCGATTCTTGAGATGAAAGACGACGAAGATGGGCACAACTAGGAGCGTATGGCTGAGCAGAGAGGGATATAGAAAGGCCTCCCGGTAACCAAATCCGAGTTGATACACAACAGGAGTCAGCTGGGCCGCCAGGAAGCACAGGCCCATCAGCAGCAGCTTATTCATAGGTCGATGGTGCGTGTAGTGAACGTATATGCCGGGCCGGGTTGCCCGCCCACAGTTCATTGGGCGGAACGTTCCGGGTTACTACCGCGCCCGCACCAACAATGGCGTGATCGCCGATGCAGACGCCTTTCAGGATGGTGACGTGCGCACCAATAAAAACCTGGTTCCCTATATGCACTGGAGCGGTACTGGCCAGGGCGTTATCGGCGCTGGTACCCCGCTGCCGGGGATCGAGGCTATGAAAGTCGGTATCATAAATCACGGTATTGCCCCCAATGCTGACATCGTCGCCGATGACGATAGACTGGTGGCACACCAGCGCTGTTCCGCTCATACCAACGCGGTCGCCAATGCGAATTGTACCGCCCAGGTCAGCAATGAACAGGCAGGGTTGCTGGCGGCCGATGCGATTATGGTTCAGGCCGTTATTGAGCATCAGCGAGTGCCCAATGATCAGGCGGCAACCCTCATTAATGTCAACGATCGGAATGCCGTAACTTTTCAGGCCGGGCCCTATCGTGGCTCCGTTGACATAGAACCGCAATCGGGTCAGTTGCTGACCACCCCAGCGCCTGACCCGCCGACGAATAAACCGAACGGCCCGATAGACAAGTCTAATGACTGAGAAGATCCGCATAGACAGGAGGCTGGGCCCGGTTATGGATAAAACGCCGGTACTGACCAGCGCAGACGATCAGCAGAAAGCAGTTCCAGATGGTACCGGCAATAACCACACTGGCTGGTCCGGCCTGGACGTACCGAAACAGCAGGTAGTTGAGCGGAACATACAGAATAGCCCCAATCAGCGACGCTCGTACCAGCGGGCCAAGCTGTCCGGCTCCGTTGACGAAATAGTTGTAGTTGCTCAAAAAATTGAAGCTGATCACGTAGGCAGTCAGCCACCCGCACAGACTGATCGGAATCGGAATTTTGGGCCCAATCCAGAACGCAAACACGGGCTGGGCAACCACGAACATCAGCAGCGCGAGCGCGGCCACACCCAGACTGAGCCGGTTCAGTCGGCGCATCGTATTCTGTATCCAGCCTATGTCCTGTTTAACGCAGGCATCGGTAAACGCCGACCAGTAGGGAGTGATCACGATACCATATAAAAAAGTCAGCACGCTGAAGTACTTGTTGGCAATGCTGAACGGGGCCACATCGGCCGAACCCAGAAAATAGGAGATAAACAGCCCGCCCGACGTGAATACGAGGACACTGATTAACTGTAGAAAGAAAAACTGCCCGCTGATGTTTAGTAGCTTACCGGTTAGTTCGAACCTGATATGGCGAATGGAAGGGCGGACCCGGGCATACTGGGTACGGAAAAAATAGACCGATGTCAGCGCGAATACAAGTAGTGGTACGATGTTGGTAATGTGAGCGATGACCAGCAGCGAAGGTGTCGACATGACCGAAGCCAGATAGATCAGCCCGACGATCAGTGCATTAATGAGCAGCATGATGCGGGCTACCGTAGCGGTTCGCTGGTCGGCCAGCAGAATGGAATTGATCGGTTTCAGGGCTAGTTGAAGGCTAAAGCCAATCAGCGTGTACGTAATGATGGCGTTGATGCGGGCGGGCTGATCGCTGGTGATATGCAGGTGTGTGGTCCAGTCTACCAGCCCGGGCGCCAGGCCAAACAGCAGGCATAAACCCAGTGCGCAGAGGGCTGAAAGAAAGTAAAGGGTGCTGATGTGCTCCCGGGCGCTGGTCTCATCATTAGTAGTGAAAAAGAGCACGAGATTGTTGCGCAGGCCATTACCGAAGCTAACATCGACCAGGCTAAACCAGTTGGTCAGAAAGGTAATGGTCATCCAGATGCCAAAGTCATTGACGGGAATGTAACGAACCGTTAAGGTGACCGTAACGAAGCCGATCAAAACACTGGCTCCCTTTAGAATAACGGATTCGACAATGTTTCGATACACCTGCAGACTACGGGTGTCGATGCGGTTTAAACGCTGGAGGGCAAAGCGCTTGATCGACATCAGAATGCATCGGTATTGCCCGTAAGCATGGTTACCAGGGTTTGGAGGCAAATGGATACGTCGAGCATTGGAGAGGCTTTCTGGATGTAGAAACGGTCGTAACGAACCCGGTGCTTCATCATGAGCGGGTTCATTACCGCGCCCCGATAGCCGCGGACCTGGGCCAGCCCGGTAATGCCTGGTTTCAGATCATACCGGCGCGCGTATCCGGGTAGTTTATACCAGTACTGGGCATCCAGTTCAATTGGGTGGGGGCGCGGACCTACCAAACTCATATTGCCCAGCAGTACGTTCAGAAACTGGGGGATTTCGTCCAGGTTGGTTCGGCGGAGCAGTCGCCCTAAAGGTGTAACGCGCGGATCATCGGGAAAGGCCTGCCGGAACGGATGGTTATGCCGGGGGGCAATGAACATAGTGCGGAATTTATAGCAGCGAAACTGACGTCCATTTCGACCCGACCGGATTTGCACGAACAGGGCCGGACCCGGTGACGAGAGGATAATGGCAAGACCGATGACGGGCATGAGCCAGCTCAGCACAAAGACTATTATGAACAGGCTGATCGTGAGGTCGAATACGCGTTTCCCCCAATAGCCAGACGAGGGGGTACCGGCGTCAGCCACGGCATGACGCTTTCGGGAGTAGGTTTTTATCGTATCAGTAACCATGAAAATCGAGGTTAGGCATTGAGTTTAAACCGACTTAAGAATGTTTTTTTCTTCACCGTTTCGTACGGGTACCGGTCGCTGTTATAGCCACCGTAGCTGTAGTAATTGGCGGCATCATTCCTGACCGCATTGAGCACGATGTTGAGTTTATTGAATCGTTTTTCGCGGTACAGCGACTCCACCATCTTGAGGCAATTCTTGGGGGTGACATCGTGCCGGACAATGTATAGCGTAGCGTCGGCGAACGGAGCGATGAGCTGCGCATCGGTCACCAGCCCAATGGGGGGGGCATCGATAAGGATATAATCGAAATGGTGGCGCAGATCATGAATCAGCTTTTCGAGCCGGGACCCTGCCAGCAGTTCCGAGGGGTTGGGAGGCAGGGTGCCGCTGGTAATAATCCAGTAATTTTCGTTGTTGGGCAGCGGGTTAACGATTTGCTCCAGGGTTGTTTCGCCGGTCAGGTAGTCGCTCAGACCCAGCCCATTGGGGTAGTTGAGCGAATGGCGCAGGCGCGGTTTCCGCAGGTCCATTTCCAGAATTACCGTACGCAGGCCCATAAGGGCCAGACTGGCCCCCAGGTTGAGGGAGATGAACGACTTGCCTTCGCCTGAAATGCTGGAGGTAAACAGCAGTACCTGACTGCCACCCCGACTGTTTCGCAGATAATTCAGGTTGGTGCGCAGGGTTCTGATCTGTTCAGCAATAACCGTTTTACTGCGGGCTCCCACCACCAGCGCTTCTGCCTGTTTCTTCCGGACAATCTCGCCCAGAATCGGAACCTGCGTGCCCTCCTCAACATCTGACCGGCGGATGACGCGGTTGTTGATCGCATCGTACACCGAAAAGGCCAGGACGGGCAGCAGCAAGCCCGCCAGACCAAAAAGCAGATAAATCAGCTGCTGATTGGGTTTTACGGGTTTCGCATCCGTGCGGGCAACGTCAACAATTCGTGAGTCAGAAATGACCGACGCGTAGGATACCGCGGTTTCTTCACGTTTGCGCAGCAGGTAGGTATATAACTCGTTCTTGATAGCCTGCTGACGGGTGATATTCATCAACGTCCGTTCTTTAGCCGGAATCGTGCGGATGGTGCCTTCCAGTTTCCGGTTGTTGGCCTGAAACTGTTGCTGAGCGCTAGCCAGCATATTGCGCATGGTGCTTACGTTTTCCGAAATACTGGTTTTGAGGGATCGGAGCTGGCTGTTGACGGTCTGCATTAGCGGGTTCCGCTCTGAGGTGGTGCGGGCGAGGTGTTCGCGCTGGGTTTCCAGCTTGGTGAACGACTCAATCAGGGCCAGCAGGGTAGGGTCGGTAAGGCCCAGCGTAGCGGGAGTGCCGCTGCGGTATTCAGGCTGGCTGTTGATGTACGTTTCGATGTCGCGCAGGGCTTCGAGCTGGATAGTGACCTGGCTGAGGTTGGCGTCGTTCTGCTGAGCGGTTTCCAGAAATCCTTTGGCCTGTGTACCCAGATCGGTAATGCCCTGCGACGATTTGTATTGTTCTACCCCTTTCTCAACCGTTTGGAGCTCGCCGGAAACCAGTTGCAGCCGGTCATCAATAAAATTAAGCGTATTGGACGCGACCCGGTTCTTATCCAGAATGGAGGCTTCCGTATACACATCGATCAGCCGATTCAGCAGAGCCTCTCCTTTCTGAGGTACCCCCGTTTCTATGGTCAGCATAATAACCGTCGATGCTTTGCTGGTCGGTTCGGCCTTCAGGAGTCGCAGCAGATCGGTAACTACCCGGGAGCGGGGGCTTACCTGTACGGAAATGGGTTCGGTACGAGCCGAAACCGGCTGGGGACAAAAAAAACGAAGCCGTCCGTAAGGCGTCTTAACACTGGTATTCAGGGGATAAATTTGGTCGTCGAGCTGGATGCTCGTCGCGTTTAAAAAAGTGATCCTGAACGGTTCGTCGCGGTACAAGTCGGCTGTGGGTTGTTCAATAATCAGCCGGACAGGTGTCCACTGGTATATTTCGCGCTGACCGTAGGGCGTATCCTTAAAATAACTGATTTCCAGGTTGAGCTGCTGAACCACCTTGTCCATCAGCGTATAGGACTTCAGAATCTCGATTTCGTTTTCGACTACTTTCTTGGGAGCGAAAATCTCCAGCTCTTTCAGGATATTATCAGAGTCCAGGCCTTTCTTTTCGTCCTTAATGAGCAGGCTGGCCTGACTCCGGTATACCGGTTGTTTGAGCCGTAGGTAGATAAAAGCTACCAGGATCATGAGCCCCACTGTAAGCGCGAACCAGTACCAGTGCCGCAAGTACCGCATCAGGTGCGCACCTATGGCATTATCGGTATCCATAACCTGATACGGAACGTATGAATACGGAGCAGTTTTCGACATAACTGGTAGGTTAGTAGCGACCGGTAAACAGGATAGCAATGAAAGACAGGGCACTCAATACCGCAGGTACCAGCAGATAGAAGCGATCGGCATTGGCAACGCGGGCTTTGCCAGGTTCCACGTAGACGATGTCGTTGGGATGCAGATAGTAATACGGAGATCGGAACAGCTGGCGCTGGGTCAGATTGATCCGCGTGAACGTTTTTCGGCCGTTTTCATCCCGAATGATCAGCACATTATCCCGACGGCCATAGATCGTGACGTCGCCGGCCAGGCTTAACGCTTCGATGAGGGTTATCTGATCATTTGGGATCGTAAAGAGCGACGGACGCGCCACCTCGCCGAGTACCGAAATGCGGAAGTTTTGATTTCTGACGTTGACCGTAGGCTCCTTAAGATAGGCGGTAAGCTTCTGCCGGATCAGCGCGCTGCACTCCGCAACGGTCAGACCGCCAACCGGTACTGTGCCGACGAGCGGTAACTCGATAGTGCCAGAGGGAGATACCAGGTAACCCGCCATCTCGGGCAGACCAGTTGGGACGCTGGGTTGAGTGCGCCCATTGTTCGTCTGCATGAGCATGTAAGGATTAAAGAAGCTACTGGCCTCCTGGTTGAGGCTACTGACCTGAATGGCGAGCACATCGCCGGGGCCAAGCCGGGGGACATAGGTTTCGGCCGCCTGGATAGCACTCTTCGCGCCCGGGTCCTCCTGGAAATAAACGATTTGTTTGGGAGACACACAGCTGCTACACAACCAGACCAGACTGAAAAGGCAAACTGAAACCATACTCAGTCGAATAGAACTATCTATTTGATTGATCTGACTAAATGGGTAAAACATTCTGTGAACGATAAGTAAGTAGGCAGTCATTCATTACACATTGCTTCGTGCACGTTCTAGCCAGCAGAAACAAATTCTTTCAACTGGATAAAGCGGTAAAAAACAACTTGTATGATGTGTATTCGGAGGGGTGATAACGTTGGCAACTATAGAAATACAGGCCTTGCAAATGTTATACCAGTCGATTGAAATAGCTTATTGTGTTTCTCATCGCAGCAGTGTGTTTTGGCTGATTGGTGAGACGTTATTTTTAGGCAGGGTAACTTTTTAGATAAATGGTTTCGCGCTGAAAAAAAATAACAAAGGGCTTGCCTATAAGTATTATGTGTTGTTTTTCAGGTAGTTATTATATAGAGGTAGGTCGATGGATTTGCTTGCATTGAAAAATTATTAAAAAGAATATAAATAAGATATAGATTGAAGAGTAAGGGAGTTGAGGCAGAGAGGGGTAAAGAAAAATAAGGTGTCGAACTATTTTGAGTTCGACACCTTATTTTTCTGGTACTGATTTGAGGCAGAGATGATGCCAACTGGGTAATTGAAAATGCGGCTGTTTTACAAAAATGTATGTTAAAAAATATAATATATTAACCTTATAAAGTCGGTATAAATTCAAGATTAATATCGGCGTCTTTACCGTCGACAGGTGCTTTCTGGCGAAGAATTAATTTGTTTCGATTCAGTTCGACAATCGGGAAATTGCCGGTAAAACCCGTTACTACAACATCGATAGACTTACCGTCGGGTGCCAGCGTCCAGGTTCCTCCGTTCACGACCGTATTGGATTGGTTGGGATCTAAAGCGCGCACGGTACCGTTCGACCGGAACTGCATGTTCAAATTAAAGAGTACCTGCGTAGCCAGATTCAGTCGGCCAACGGTAATATTCTGTCCGTCTACTGTTGTGACACGGTTGGTACGCCAGTTATTGGCAACCAGCAGGTCGGCCTGCGCGCCGGAAGGGGTAGTCCCTTCGTCATCTTGGCATGCGGTCATTCCAGCGCTCAGCAGGCTGATTAGAACGACGAACCGGAGTAGTAGGGGAGAAACTTTGAACGTTTTCATGCTTATAAAATGGATGGGGCAGCGTAACGAAATAAACCTCTTCTTCCTGTAGAACGAGTGAACGGGGCTGGCCTGGGGTTAAAATTCAGTAGTTTTGTTCAAAATTCAAGCAATGCGCGTCCGAATTGGCTTTTTCTTACTGTGTGTTCTGTTCTGGGTGGGTACAAACGGTCCGGCACGAGCCCAGCAGCAGTGTGCTGATCGGCTGACGTTCACGCCCGTTAGCCAGCCCAATCGGATTGAGTGGGACAAGTTTCCGGCCTTCACCCTGCCGTTTCCCGTCATTTATGGTGGCCCACGCTTTGGCGACACCAAAGGCAGCCCGCTTCAACATGGCTTCAGCCACATCGATCAGATTGCCGACAGTGAATTTGGAACGGTGGTGCAGCCCCGGCAGCGGGCCATCGTTTATTACGGTGTAGCCAGTCTGGCCAATCAGCCCTGGAGTGAGATCGACAGTCCCTGGGGCAATGACCTGACGGCCTACCGGGCCAAGTGGAATCAGTGGCTGCTGGAGGTCTCGGGTGGGCAGCGCAATGCGGAAGGTAAGTACATCATTCTGGCCGACCGGCTGACGCTGGATGTGGAGCGCATTGCTGAAACGGACACCCGGATTCTTCGGCTTAAACAGGACAGTCGGGTGCCGACGCAATACCGTAATCTATCTGATGCAGCCTTTGTAGCAGCCTACAGGCTGGCCATCCGGAATCTGTACGCCGAAGCCGCGCGGTATCTGCGACAGAACGCCGACCTGTCGGCCATTCAGGTCAGCAGCTATGCCGATACCCCCATCCTGAATACCTACCTGAATGTGCCGACCTTCAGCTGGTCTGACTGGACAACCAACCTGAGCCGGGTCAACTACCTGGTCAAAGATTCGACCGAGCAGCGGGTCGGTGGCCCCTTTTATGAGCAGCTGACTACGCTATCACCATCGGCTTATTATTTCTACGATTATCCCAACGCGCTGGCTCCCGATTACCTGGCCTATCTGCTCTTTCACGTAGAGGTCAACCGGGCCTGGAGCAACAAGCCGGTAGTGCCCTGGGTATGGCTGCGCTACCACGATACGTCGAACAGCCCGATGCAGTTTATTCAGCCTTTCATGGCCGAAGCAACTGCCATCTTTCCGTTTTTCTCCGGTGCGGCCGGGTTGTGGCTCTGGGAAAATCCATCGCTCGAGCGTACCAGAACCGATACCTACGCGGCCTATGAGCATTTTACCCATGGCCTGTACCGGTTGTCGCGCTTTGCTGACCAGTTTCAGGGTAATTATGAACTGGTAATCGAGACCTCCGCCCGCGACCTGATGGAACGGCAGCAACCCGTTTGGCGGGGGGTGGTGAAAAATAACACCATACTGATTGCAGCCCAGAATCCCTATGCTACCGACGGAGCCAAAACCAGCCTGACCGTACGCTACAAAAATACATGGCAGCGTACTATTGAACTGACGGGTCGTGACGTGTATCTGTGCCGGTTCGATATGGGGGTAGTCACGGCCGGTGAGCCGGTTGCGCCAGCGGTTGAGGTATTCCCGAACCCGACAGCCACTGAACTAACCGTTCTGCTGAGTCAAACACCCGCTACCGCTACGGAGTTGGTACTACAGACCACCGCCGGCCGGATAGTAGGCCGGCAGCCGGTACGGACGGCCCGCGAAACGATGAACGTAGCGGCCCTGCCCGCGGGTCTGTATGTTTTACGGATCACCAACGAATTGGGTAGTCAAACCCGAAAGGTAATCATCACCCGATAACCGGCGGAGGCAACCGACCGCTTCGCCAAACGCTATGCCGAATCAACTTCAGTACGAAACCAGCCCTTACCTGCTGCAGCACGCCAACAACCCGGTCGACTGGTATCCATGGGGCGAAGAGGCCCTCAATCGGGCGCGTGATGAAGATAAGCCTATTATTGTCAGCATCGGCTACTCGGCCTGCCACTGGTGCCACGTTATGGAGCGCGAATCGTTCGAGAAAGAGGCCGTGGCCCGGGTCATGAACGAAAACTTTATCTGCATCAAGGTCGATCGCGAAGAGCGCCCGGACGTCGACGCTATTTATATGGACGCCGTCCAGGCGATGGGTGTGCAGGGTGGTTGGCCCCTGAACGTTTTCCTGATGCCCGACGCCAAACCGTTTTACGGCGTAACCTACCTGCCCCCCCAGAACTGGGTCAACCTGCTGGGTAATATCAGCGACGCCTTTGCCGAACACCGCGACGATCTGGCCAGATCGGCCGAGGGCTTTGCCACCGAGCTCAATCTGTCCGACGCCGAACGGTATGGGCTGAAAGAGGCTGACCCCCTCTTTGCGCCCGAAACCCTCGACGGATTTTACCGAAAAGTGGCCGTTAAAGCCGACGATGAAAAAGGCGGCATGCGCCGGGCACCCAAGTTCCCCATGCCCAGCATTTGGCGGTTTCTGCTGCGTTACTACGCCGTTTCGGGCAATGAAGGAGCTTTGCGCCAGACTACCCTTACCCTCGATCGGATGGCGCTTGGCGGCATATACGACCAGCTGGGGGGCGGTTTTGCCCGCTACTCAACCGATGGCGAATGGTTTGCGCCCCACTTCGAGAAAATGTTGTATGACAACGGACAGCTGCTGACGTTATACGCCGAAGCTTACAGCCTAACCAAAAAAACACTCTACAAGCATATCGTTTACCAGACCATTGCCTTCGCCCAGCGCGAACTGCTCAGTCCGGAGGGCGGCTTCTACTCGGCGCTCGATGCCGACAGCGAAGGGGTAGAGGGGAAGTTCTACACATTTACCCCGGCCGAGCTGCGCGAAACGCTGGGAGCCGATTACAGCTGGTTTGCCGATCTGTATACCAGTACAGACGACGGAAACTGGGAGCACGGCCGCTCAATTCTGCATCGCACCGAAACCGACGATGCCTTTGCCGAACGTATGGGCTGGTCACTGGCTGATCTGAACGTACGGCTGGATGCGGCCCACATCCGACTGATGCGGCTGCGCAACGAACGCGTCCGACCCGGTCTGGACGATAAAATCCTGTGTTCCTGGAACGGGCTAATGCTGAAAGGACTGGCGACCGCCTATCGCGTATTTGGCGAACCTGAGTTTCTGACGCTGGCGCTTCGGCTGGGCTTTTTCCTGCTCAGGAACATGCGCGACGCCCGCAATGGCCGACTGTGGCACACGTATAAAAACGGCCGCGCCCGACAGGCTGGTTTTCTGGACGATTACGCAGCCGTGATCGACGGGCTCCTGGCTCTCTATCAGGCCACATTCACCGAGAGCTGGCTGCAGGAGGCCGATCAGCTGACCCAGTATGTGCTGGCCAACTTTGCCGACGCCAGTCAGGCCGATGGCGCTGACGACCTTCTCTATTTCACCGACAAAAATGGCGAAGAGCTTATTGCTCGCCGTAAAGAGCTGTTCGATAACGTGATTCCATCGTCGAACTCGATGATGGCCGAAAACCTGTATACGCTCAGTCTCTTGCTGGATCGCCCTGCTTATGCCGACCGGTCGGACCGAATGCTGGGGCGAGTTCAACCGCTGGTGCAACAGAACGCCGATTACCTGACTAACTGGGCTGCGCTGTTCGCCCTCCGCACGAAACCAACCGCTGAAGTGGCCATTGTCGGCCCCGAGGCTGACCGGTTTCGGGCCGAGCTGGATGGGGCCTTCTACCCGAACAAAGTCCTCTGCGGGACCACCGGCCGGAGTGAGCTTCCTCTTCTGTACCAGCGCGGGCCAGTAGATGATCAGACTACCGTTTACGTCTGTTACAACCGCGCCTGTCAATTACCCGTTACATCGATCGATGCAGTATGGGGGCTGCTTCATAAGGTACAATAACTACCAATAGGTAAGTATACCGGTTAGTAAATCAGGTAAATAAACTGATTTTGATCATGGCATACGGTTTCAGCAAGTAAGTACATTCGATTGGTAATCAGACCAAAAGCAGTTACCTGGATACGTTCTTAGGAACGATAAGGTGACTGCTAGCTGGTTTCGTTACCTATTTAGAACCGTCTTACTTGTATGAATACTACCATGATTTCCGTGCCTTTTAAACGCTATCTGGTTTTTTTGCTGCTGCTGGGATGGCTGGGCTGCACCGACCATCGCGATTCGGTCGTATCGCCTGGCTCTACCGCTGTTCGGTTACGGGTCAAAACATTGACGCTGGATCTATCCGATGGGTTGGCTAAAGTCAGCGCGTTCAGTTACGACCCCCAGGGGCGGCTGAATGCTATTAAAACCTACCAGTCGCCCGACAGTACCGTTTCCGACGTCGAGTACAGCACCTATCAATATGACAGTCAGAACCGGCTAATCCAGTTGCGGCATGAAGTAATCAGGCGGGGCGCTACGGGTAAGCCCAATCCCGTAGAGCAGTACACCTACACCTACAATGCACTGGGCCAGGCCGAAAAACTAGCTTACCTGAATGGTTTTACGCTGACGCTTGGTTACAATGCGGTTGGTCAATTGATCAGCAGCCAGCGGGAGTATACATTTCGGAGTTTTCGACTAACGGGGGCCGATGCCTTTACCTACACTGGAAATAACGTGACAGAGGTAAACAGCAGCCGATTCTTCACGACGACCACACGCTCAAGCAGATCGTACCGATACGACGATAAGATCAATCCGTTTTATGGTGTCTTCATCATTCCGGCTCCCTACCCGGAAGGGTTTGCCGACCCCGTGATAAAGCCAACGATCAACACGTATTTTGGCGGGCTCGACAATCTGCTCAATCTAAACCAAAATAACGTCGTCAGAGAAACTTCGACCTTTGGCGGAACCCTGAACTACGAGTATCAGTACAATGCCAGTAAGCTGCCCATACTACGTCAGGTTGTGAACCCAAACACCGGGCAGGTGCTGGAAACGCTGCGATTCGACTATGAAACCTACTAGATTGATTCGTTGAGGTCCGGTGGTCGCCACTTAATGCCACTTGCTAATTATACTGAGGGGTCGTGAAAGACCCCTCAGTATAATTAGCAAGTGGCATTAAGTGGTTGATTGATAAAGCATTAAATTCGAGTACTAATATCTTTCTTTGTTTTTCTAAACCAACCATGAAAACACGTGAACTATTCAGCTTTATGGTCTTGCCACTCCTGGTAGGCTGGCTGGCCGCCTGCAACGATCATGTTAATCCGTCTGCACTTCCCGGTTCTGAGCCAGGGCGGTTGCGGGTTAAAACCATTACACGCGAATCGACCAACAACCCAACTTCGGTCAGTTTGTTTCAGTACGACGGGCAGGGACGGCTGGTGCTGATTGTCGGCTATTTTTTGCCCGATAGCAGCGCGGCTCCGGTCGAGAATACGGTTTATCAGTACAATGCCCAGAACCAGCTTACCCAGGTCCAGCGGACTACTGTCAGGCGGGGAAGCGGGGCAGAGACCTATACCCTAAGTTACAACGGAGCCGGGCAGATGTCCGGACTCGTGCACCAGCCATCTACATTCAGTCTGGGACTGAACTATCTGGCAAGCGGACAACCGAGTGGATACTCCAAAGGCATATCGGTGGGAGGCCT
This sequence comes from Spirosoma lacussanchae, assembly GCF_005870035.1. Classification (GTDB taxonomy): domain Bacteria; phylum Bacteroidota; class Bacteroidia; order Cytophagales; family Spirosomataceae; genus Spirosoma; species Spirosoma lacussanchae. The sequence continues at coordinate 2,265,195 of NZ_SWJG01000001.1, forward strand.
GAACTTCAACGGCGGGGGCGGATTCACCTTTACAGGCTTCAACCTAACGCAGGCTACGGAAAATTATAATGTAATTCGGTTGGGAGGGCCTTCCATCCCGGTTGCTTCCCGGTCTTCCAGCACAACCTACGCCTACGACGATAAAGTCAATCCGTTCTACGGGTCGTTTATTATCCCAGCACCGGGCTTGTTCGGGCCCTTGCCTGTTTCGGGATCATTTGGGCCGTACTACACCTTGTACGGAGGCATCGATAACCAGTTGAATCTGAGTCAGAATAACCCGATCAGCAAACAGGAAAAGGTAACAAGTTCATCACTGGTTGGGGACATACAAACAACCTACACGTACACCTACAACGCATCAAACCTGCCTGTCAGTCGGGTGTCAACCGTCAGCAGTGCCGTAACCGAAACGCTGACTTACACCTACGAATCATACTAAAATGCATCGCTACTCACCCCAGGCAGTCAATACCAGGGAACGGGAGCCACCATACTCACGATGCTCGCCCAGGTATATACCCTGCCAGGTGCCCAGATTCAACCGCCCGTTCGTGATCGGAATCAGGACCGAATGGCCCAGCAGCGCGGCTTTCAGGTGAGCAGGCATGTCGTCAGCGCCTTCGTAATTGTGCCGGAAGTAAGGCGCATTTTCGGGTACTGTCCGGTTGAAGAAACTTTCGAAATCCTGCCTGACGGTGGGGTCGGCGTTTTCGTTGATAGTCAGGCTGGCCGAGGTATGCTGGATAAAGACCTGCAGCATACCCTGGCTCAGTTGCCGAAGTTCGGCGGCAAACTCGCGTTCAATGATGCGGGTAATCAGGTGGAAGCCGCGCGGAAAGGCGGGTAATGATATAGTCCGTTGAAACGTAGCCATACAGTTGCTACATAATGCGCTCCGAGTTCTCGCTAACAAAGGCGCCCCAGGCCCCTTTTTTATTTTTCTTGCCCGGCGCTACGGGCAGGGCGTTCTCGTGAAAATGATGGCAGACGGCAATGGCCAGCGCGTCGGTAGCATCGAAGAACTGCGGGTTTAGATCTTCCTTGAGCAGGTGGCCGACCATCTGGGATACCTGGTCTTTGCTGGCATTCCCGTTTCCGGTGACCGACTGTTTGATGCGCCGGGGGGCATACTCAACAATCGGAATATTACGCGACAGAGCAGCTGCCATCACGACCCCCTGCGCCCGGCCCAGCTTCAGCATGGCCTGAACGTTCTTGCCAAAAAAGGGATCTTCAATGGCCATCTCGTCGGGCTTATGTTCCTCAATGAGCCGGATAACGGTTTCGTATAGTTTCTGAAGCTTCAGCTGGTAGGTACTATATTTGCTCAGCTGAACAACGCCATACTGAATCATCCGCATGACGCCCCCCTGCACCGAAATGATGCCGTAACCGGCCACCTGGGTACCGGGATCAATGCCCAGAATGATCTTCTCGGGCAGTACAGTGGCATTTTTTGCGGTGATGATCATATGGGGTGTCGGCGTTGTGCGTTTCACAAAGTAACGTCTTCTTATACGTTTTGTCGCTTAAACCATCTAAAAAAATCGTACTGGGGCTAAAAATCGCCATCCTGGCTGGTCTTTTAGCCTACATAGTCCATGTTTTGAAGCGACAACCGTTCGACTGGAGTCTGATCCGAACGTCCTGGCAAGCGGTTGAGGAGCCGGGCTGGTGGGCGGCCGGCCTGCTGCTGCTCATTCCGGTCAACTGGGGACTGGAAGCGTTGAAGTGGCAGATTCTACTTCGGCGGGTTGAACCAGCCAGTTTCTGGGCTGCCTACCGGGGCGTGCTGGCGGGGGTTACCCTCGGCTTTGCGTTGCCAATGCAGTTGGGTGATACGGCCGGGCGGGTGTTGTCATTGCAGACCGTACAACGGGGCGAAGCGGTGGGGGCAGCGCTGGTATCGGGCGGTATGCAGTTCTATGTGGCGCTTATCTTTGGCGCCTTTGCCTGGGCACATCATATCCAGCTGGTACCCGCCCGGGCCAATACTGCCGGGCAGGCTCTGCTGGTCGTGCTGCTGAGTCTGGTAGGGCTGGGCGTGGTATTCGGGCTGGTTCGGTCGCGGCTGCTCGGGTGGCTGGCTCGAAGGGCTGCGCTACGCCGGTGGGCCCGGTACTGGGCTGTGGCTGGACAGTATACCAACCAGGAAATTAGCCTGGCGCTGGGGGTCGCTGCACTGCGCTATCTGGTTTTTTCGGTGCAGTTTTTTCTGGCGCTACGGCTGGTAGGGCTCACGTTACCGGTTTCCATAGCAACGTCAGGTATTGGGGTCGTTTACCTGGTCAAAACCATTACCCCGGCTTTTAACCTGCTCAGTGATCTTGGGGTTCGGGAGGCTGCGTCACTCTGGACGTTTGCGCCGTTTGAGGCTGCAGTCCCGGTACTGGTCACGGCAACGCTCACCCTATGGGTCGCTAATCTGCTTGTTCCGGTGCTGGTTGGTCTGATCTGGGTCTGGAAACTAAAATGGTCTGTCTCCTAAACGTATCTGATCTGTGTTCGTTTTGCTTGCTGCCAGCGTCATCTATGCCTGTTTTGCCCTGCTGCTCTGGCTGACCTGGCTACGGATTCCCCTATTCGCACCAGCGGCTTTGCCCGTTACCGGCCCTCGTATCACCGTCATTATCCCGGTCCGGAACGAGGAGGAAAATATCGGGCGTTTGCTCGATGATTTGAGTCGGCAAACCTACCGGAGCTTTGAGGTCATCGTAGCCGACGATGCGTCTGTCGATGATACGCGCGCTCTGGTACAGGCGTATGCATCGGTGGCTTCCTTTCCGCTCCGTCTGCTATCCCTAATCGATAACGGGTCGGCATCGCCCAAGAAGCGGGCTATTGGTCAGAGTATCGAACAGGCTACCGGCGAGCTGATCATGACTACCGATGGCGATTGTCGGGTAGGACCCGACTGGCTGGCCGCCTATGCCGCTTTTTACGAACAAACGCGGGCAAAAATGCTCTTCGGGCCGGTCACCTTTACAACGGATGAGCACCTGTTTGACTCCCTGCAAACGGTTGAGTTTTCGAGTTTGATCGGATCGGGCGCCTGCACCCTGGCGCTGGGGCTGCCTACCATGTGCAACGGGGCCAACCTGTGTTACGAGAAACAGGTCTTCTACGAGGTTGGCGGGTTTGCGGGTGTCGATCATCTGGCTTCCGGAGATGACGAGTTTCTGATGCATAAGATTGCTGCCCGGTATGCGCGCGGGGTGCGGTTCCTGAAAAGCCAGGCCGCCATTGTTCAGACTAACCCGCACCGATCGTGGCGGGCGTTTTACAACCAGCGCAAACGCTGGGCCAGCAAATGGCAGGCCTACAACAGCCTGATTCCAACGATGCTGGCCGTCTGTGTGTTTATCTGGAATGTAACCCCGGTCGTGGCGATCGCTGGCTGGTTACTCAATTTTTTAAACGCAAATACCACTTTCCTCGTTGTAGGGCTGAAGGTCGTAACCGAGTTTTTGTTTTTACGGGCGGTTCTTGTTTTTTTGCAAAAAAGGAGGTCAGTACTATACATTCCGCTGACCCAATTGGTGTACCCATTCTACGTAGTTTTTTTCGGGCTGGCTGCGCAGGGAAAAGGCTATCGATGGAAAGGCAGAGATCTGAACTAGCAGTTTGCGGTATCCGGTTTACGGTGGACTGACGAATAGGGAGTAACGGGGCTAGCCCCTCAAACCGGGTACCGTTCACCACAAACCGAACACTATTTTGTCTTTCTTCCTGCACAAGTCAAACTTTTTACTTCGAACGATTTACCCCGAATTCTGGTGGAAAATCGACGAACCGGCCGAGCCAACCATCTACCTTACGTTCGATGACGGCCCCATTCCCGATGTCACGGAATTCGTACTCGAGCAGCTCGACAAGTATGCTGCCCAGGCTACTTTTTTCTGCATCGGGGATAACGTCAGAAAGCACCGCGACATTTTGTACAAGGTGCTGGAGGGCGGCCACATGGTCGGTAATCATACCTACAACCACCTCAACGGCTGGAAAACGGACGATGCGGTCTATCTGGAAAATATTCAAAAATGCCAGGAGCAGCTCGGCGTCGAAACCGACCTGTTTCGGCCACCTTATGGCCGCATCAAGAAGACGCAGGTTGCCCAGGTGATGGAGAATTATTCCGTAATCATGTGGGATGTGCTGACGGGCGATTTTGACCGGAGCCAGCCAGCCGACGTATGTCTGCGCAAAACCATACAGTATACCGAACCGGGCTCCATTGTCGTTTTTCATGACAGCCTGAAAGCCTGGCCGACGATGCGCTACGTGCTGCCCCGTATGCTGGCTCATTTTGCCGATCGGGGTTTCAGTTTCCGGGCTGTTCCGCAACCCGTTTATGCTGGCTACTGACCCCAATCCTGTACCCAATCCGGCAGCTTCTGCCAGGCCCGAACTAGCGATCCTTATTGCCGCCCGGGATGAGGAAGCCGTTATTGTCGATTGTTTACAAGCTATTTCCCGGCTTCAGTATCCAGCTGGGACACTTACCGTACTGGTTGGAAACGATCAGTCGTCAGACCAGACGGCTGCACTGGTTCAATCCTTTACCGCCCGCCCGTTAACCCTTGAGCTGATTAACATCGACGCATCCGTTGCCGGCCTGCGCGGAAAGGCCAATGTGCTGGCTCAACTGGCTCGACACTCGATGGCTGACCGACTGTTTTTTACAGACGCCGATACGCAGGTACCTCCCGGCTGGCTCGAGGGCATGAGTCAGGCTTTTGCCGGGTCGGTAGGCATCGTAACGGGGGTGACGCTCCCCGATGGCCCCCGCCTGTTTCACAAACTGCAAACCATTGACTGGCTGTATAACCTGACCCTAACCCATTGGCTGAGCTACGCTGGCCTGCCCGTTACGGCCATGGGCAATAATATGGCCGTGAGTCGGGAGGCCTATGAGGCTGTTGGCGGGTATGAAGGCCTACCGTTTTCGGTGGCTGAAGATTTCGCCCTGTTCCAGGCCATTGTGAAAAAAGGATTCGACTTCCGTAATCTGCTGGACGACCGGGTGCTGGCCACGACAAAACCAGTCGGCACCCTCCGGGATTTTCTGCACCAGCGAAAGCGGTGGATGCGGGGGGCGTCAGCACTGCCTGGCTGGATGGTGGCCTTATTGTATGCGCAATACCTCACGCTGCCGCTGCTTGGTCTGCTATTCTGGCTGTCGCCTGGCGTGGCGGTGGGGCTGTACATAACCCGGCTTTTCGTACAGACAGCGGTACTTTCGTTTGGATTGAGCCGCCTGCGCCGAACCCACTTATGGCCCTATACGTTGCTATTCGACGTATACCAACTCCTGATTGGGCCGTTGTCGGTCGTATTTTACTGGCTGCCGACGCGCATCAACTGGAAGAACCGATTTTATGACGCTTATTGATACCCACGCCCACATTTACGACCCGCAGTTCAACTCGGAAGCCGGTGGCGTTGACGAGATGCTGGCTCAGGCTACCTCACAGCAGGTAAGCCAGATATGGATGCCCAACTGCGCCCGGGAAACCGTGGCAGGACTGATGGCCCTGGCCGAACAATACCCCGACCGATGTCTGCCGATGATGGGCCTGCATCCGGCCTACGTCAACGACACCGTCGACGACGAGCTGGCTTCGGTTGCCGCCTTACTCAGCCAGCACGCATTCATGGCCTTGGGGGAGATAGGGCTGGATTTTTACTGGGATATGACTTATGTCGACCAGCAGTTTGTGGCCTTCGAGACACAGCTGCGCTGGGCTGCCGACCAGCAGTTGCCAGTGTCGATGCACACCCGGTCTGGTCACGAGCGCAACGCCTTTGCCGAAGCGACCGACCTGATCGAACGGCTGGCCCTGCCCGGTCTGACGGGAATTTTTCATTGCTTTGTCGGCACCCTCGACGAGGCCCGGCGCGCCACGGAATTGGGTTTTAAGCTCGGTATCGGCGGGGTGGCTACGTTTAAAAACGGAGGCCTGGATAAGGTTCTGCCCCATATCGGCCTGGAACATATCGTACTTGAAACCGACAGTCCTTACCTGGCGCCCGTCCCGTACCGCGGAAAACGCAACGAACCCGCCTACATCCGGCTCATTGCGCAACGCGTTGCCGATCTGATGCAGATCAGCATCGATGATGTCGCTCGGCATACCACCGCCAATGCCCAGGCACTGCTCCCTGCCCTCTACGGCAACCTTTTGCCGCGCTAAGGTCAGGCAAGAGGTTGCCGTAGAGGATGATGGCGGCAAAGGCTTTTTTTGATTTACTGCCATCACCCGCATCAGGAAACGTCACCAGTAATGCGGTGGTTGTAACCAGTAGCTACCCGGGTACTTTGGCGCACACGTCGGCGAAAACGGTGTTCCAGTCGCGTACGAAACGGGCCAGGCCGAACCGGCTGAGGGCCAGCTGCCGGGCGTTGTCGCCCATACGCCGGGCCTCATCCGGATGGTCCAGCAAATACTGCATCTGCCGGGCTAGTTCGTAGGGGTCCGTCGACACGAAACCATGAACGCCATTTTGAATGACCTGGGGGAGTTCGGTAGTGGCCAGCGCTACGATAGGCATCCCGATTGTCATTGCTTCAACGACGGCGAGCGGCAAACTGCTGTAACGCATGGGGCTGAACAGAAACCGATACTCCGCCACGCGCCGGTGTAGCCGACTATAGTGCATCTCGCCGATGCCGCCTACCTCCACTGATTTCATGCCGACTACAGTCAGGGGAACCCGCTCACGGAGTTGCTGAAACAGGTCTAAGCCCGCCATCCGACCGCGTCGGCCAATCTCGTTTACGACAACGATGCCTTCGTTCCGATGCCCCTCGTAGCTGATCGTCGGGTCGATGGCTACGCTATGCTCCACGGCCTGGGTCGGTGCCGACCCGTTGTCCCACATGAGCCGGTTATAATGGGTTACGTGCACAATTCGTACGGATGGATCGTTGGCGGCCGGGTGCCGCGATTCGGTGGGGTGCGGTTCGGGGCTGTTGTGCTCGAGATAAATACGCGGGAGCTGCCGTTGCTCGTCGGTCAGGATTTCGTACTGGTCGGTATGGTAGTTTGTCGGGGTTTGAAAAATAATCAGGTCAAGGGGCAGGTTTTGCACGTCGCCGGCGGGGACCTCCCGGACGTAGTTGGGCATAGTCGAATCCTGACCCCGGCCGCTGTAACCTTCGGTTTTGCGTTCGTTGACTGGTACGTACCAGTTGTGTTCAGCCGAGGTGATGGCCGTCAGATACGCCCCGTGAATATGCCAGATGAGAATGTTCAGTTTTTGCATGGTTGAGTAAATCAATAGCTTCAGATACGACCCGTGCGACGATATCGGGTTCGGTTTCGAGAACCACCCGATGCCGCTGCTGGTCGAGGGGCGCCCACTCGGCGGGGTTCGCAGATGTGAACACAACAACGCTGGGTACGGCGCAGGCTGCGGCTACGTGCGAAACGCCGGTATCATTACTGACGAGCAAAGCCGATCCTTTCAGCAGTGCCGCCAGCGAGCCTAAATTCGTTTCGCCTACCACCCGAACCGAAGGGTGATGCATTTGCTGCTGAACCGTTTCGGCTACCAGGAGCTCAGCCTGGGTGCCAGTCAGTACGACGGTTAGCCCCCGTTCGGCCAGTGCATCGGCGACCCGGGCAAACCGGTCTGCTGGCCACCGTCGACCAGAGATGCCCCCCGCATGCAGGCAGACATAGCTGCCGGGCGTCAGGTGATGGGCTGCCAGCAATCCGTTGAGTTGAGTCTGGTCGGCATCGGTCAGGGGAAATTCAAGCTCGGTGCCCGGCACCGGTATGCCGAGAAACTCCATCAGTCGGCTATGGCGAATAATCTCGTGTTCAACCGGCGGGTAGGGCATGAACAGATCCGGATTGGGTGCAAACCGTTCGGGGTGGTCAGTTGGGTGAAACCCCGCCACCGCGCCTGACCCGAACAGCGCGAGCATGGCGTTGATCAAGGTGCCATTGCCTTGTTGCTGCAGGACCAGATCCCACTGGCGGCTCTGCATCGTGCTCAGAAACTGCACGGTTTGCGCCGGGTTAAGGGGCTGCTCCGGCAGACCGGGCCATCCCGGAAAGGCTATGAACTCATCGAAATAGTTTGGGAAGCGAGCGACAAACTCGGATGCCCACGGTAAGCTGATCAACGCAATATGAGCGTTTGGGAATGCCCGTCGCACCGCCCGGAAGGCTGGAACGGCGCAGAGTAAATCGCCGAGTTTTAGCGCCCGGAAAACAGCAATTCGTTCGGGAACGCGGCCTAGGGCCATATTGATCTTGTTCATGAGCTGGTAAAATGTGTGCTAAAAGTAAGCAACCCTGTACTTTATGGCTCCGTACAGGCGCCAGTAGATCGATAGAAAAGGAGTAGCCAGCGCTGTCAGGACGGTCTGTCGAATACGGGCCTGAGTGGGTTCCGCAGGCCACCGCTCGGCCACCAGCCACCCACCCAGGATCAGCCAGCTGCCCCAACCCGCTAGGGCTGTCGCGGTATGACCCAGCAGCAGGCCCAGCACTCCAACAGTACCGCCCAGAACGGTGGCGTAATAACGTACGACCAGACCTCGATAGGCGGGGATGCGCTGTCGAAACAGTTGCGGGTGGCGCTTAAAAAGTAGTGCGTCATACTGGTTCTTGCGCTCATCGCGAAGTGGGGCGTACCACGGGGCCGGCCGCATGGGATGAATGACAACTGCCTCCGGGCACGGGCTTGGGACATGGCCCGCTTGCAGGAGCTTAAACTGCAGGTCGCTGTCTTCCCGCCAGGCGATGGCAAACGACTCTTCAAAACCACCTACCTGGTCCAGCGCGCTTTTCCGGCAAAAGCAGTTTGCGGTAATGAACTCGGCAGTTTCTAGGAAGGCGGTTGTCCGGTCGTGGTACGTGGGCTGGTCGGGCAGGGGCATCTGAAGTCGACCGGTTACCACCGTGACTCCCTGGTCGAATTGCGCTAATGCCGCCGACAGCCAGTCCGGCTGGGGCAGACAGTCGTCGTCGGTGAAAGCAACAATCGGCGCTCTGGCCGACAGCCAGCCCCGGTTTCGGGCGGCTGCCGGTCCGCGCCGGGTCCGCTGGCCGAGGTAGTGGGTTTGGATTCCTGTTCGCCGGCAGAAAGCCATAATAGCTTCAGCTACAGCAAGCTGATTGCCGTCGTCTACAACAATTACCTCAAACGCATCGGTCGACAGGGTTTGTTGACTAAGTGCGTCGAGGCATCTGTTCAGCAGCGGTAACCGTTGATAGGTCGGAATCACAACAGAGCATCGTACGGAAGACATAAGTAGTCGGTTTCTTTGATAGTCATTTCTGATCGATACATCGGTGTGGCAGATCAGCCACGCCAGGTTGGGCCGAAGATGGGCTGAAACTCTTTGGACGTGGCTTCAGATTGACGCTCCCAGGCTTCGCCGGTTTTTTCGAGCATGAACGAACCGATGACCAGCGCATCCAGCGGTGACGTCCAGAACGATTCGATGGCATCGCGTGGGGTGCAGACCACAGGCTCGCCCCGGGTGTTGAACGAAGTATTGATCAGCACGGGTACGCCCGTTAGGTCGCGAAAGGCTTTGAGCAGATTATAGTAAGGTGGGTTCTGGGACGCGTTTACTGTCTGAATCCGGGCGGTTCCGTCGGTATGGGTTACGGCCGGGATCTCATGCTTCCGCTCCGGCCGCACGTCGTTGACAAACAGCATGAACGGCGATTTGCGGGCCTGGAGAAAATAATCGTCGGCATGTTCCTCCATTACTACAGGCGCCACCGGGCGGAAATCTTCTCGGTCTTTGAGGTCATTCAGTTTTCCCTGCATATCGGCCGGAAACGGCGGAGCCAGAATAGACCGGGCTCCCAGGGCTCTTGGGCCAAACTCCATACCCTGCTGGAACCAGCCAATAACATGCCCTTCGGCCAGGTAGTCGGCCACCTCCCCAGAGACATCATTAAGTTTGCGATACGACAGTTTAGACCAGCGCAGGAATCGTTCGATCTCCTCGTCGCTGAAGGCTGGGCCCAGATACACCTGGTCCATCTCATACCGACGTTCGTCACAGTCCGGTGCTGTGGCCGGGCGTTGCGTAGTATCGACCCACATAGCCGCTCCTAAGGCAGTACCGGCATCACCGGCAGCAGGCTGGATCCAGAGGTGCTGAAAAGGCCCGTGGTCGCGCAGGCGGGCGTTCATGACGCAGTTGAGCGCTACGCCCCCGGCCAAACACAGGGCCTCGACTCCTCCAGTGCGTTTATGGAGCCAGTCGATGAGCGCCAGTACGGTTTCTTCCAGGACGACCTGCACCGAATGCGCAATGTCGAAATGCTGATCGGTCAGGGGGCCGCCTTTTTCCCGGACGGGTCCAAATCGCTCTACCAGATTAAGCGGATCAATCCGGTATTGCCCGTCTGAACCGACGTGAACCAGGCTCCTGAAATAATCAGCATGAACGGGTTGGCCGAACGAGGCCAGAGCCATTACCTTGTACTCATCGGACGAATGTAAAAAACCCAGATACGTCGTCAATTCTTCGTAGAGCAGACCGAGGGAGTGCGGAAGCTTTACTTCGGCGAGTAGTTCGAGCTGGTTGCCGCTGCCAAGCCAGTAGCTGGTCGTAGCTTCTTCGCCCCGTCCGTCGATGACCATAATAGCCGCCTGCTGGTGTGGACTGGGCAGAAAAGCGCTGGCGGCATGGGCCAGATGATGATTGACGAACTGCCATTTTTCCTGAACAGACTCAATGGGTACTCCCTTAAACCGACCTGACAGGTGCAGGGGTACCCCATCGACCAGATGACCCGGCGCATTCAGGATCGACGACAGAAACAGTCCCTCATAGGGGTTGGTCCAGCTGGTTGGCTGATGCTGCCGAAGGTGAGTCACACCGGCAGGGCGGAGTGGTATCTCTACCGTTAGCTGGTCGGGCTGGCCAGCCAGCTGAACCGACGGGTCGTAGGAATAGGCAATATGGTCTACATCGGCCAGGGATATTCCTGCCGTTCTCAGGCAAAAATCGATGGCCTGATAGGGCAGTTCCCGGGTAGAAAAAGGAATAGGGCGTTTACCATGCTTGATGCGCGAGAAACGTTCTTCTTCGGCCGCAGCCAGTACGACCCCATCCCTAATGAGGGCCGCAGCCGGGTCATGAAACGTGGCGTTAATTCCGAGGGTGTACATAGTTTATCTGAGTGATTGATTGAGTTGAAACGGATGTATATCATGGCGGGTATCCAGCCGGGTCAGCTCCCGTACGGCCTGCACAATGGCGCCAGCCGACGCCACAGGCCCATCTGTATCCGGAAATTGCTGAAGGAGCACATTGCGGGAGCGGAGGTGAACAGGCACATCGAAATACAACACCCGGCTGGCAACCTGCCAGGGGGTATGCTGCGGGTTGGTTTTGGCATAAAGCACCACAACGGGGGTTCTCAGGGCGGCTGCCATATGAACGGGGCCTGTGTTGTTGGCGATCAGCACCGGGGCGTCGGCTATTAGGCCTGCCAGCGTGGGCAGATCAAACCGACCCGCCAGATTGTAGACCGGCCGAAAGGCGTTGTCGGAGCAAATCTGCTGACGAATGGTTTCCACATAGGCCTGTTCAGAAGCACTGCCGGTGAGGATGAGCTGACCGCCAAGCTCGTCCAGCAGTTGCCGGGCAGCACTGGCAAAGGCCGCAGCCGGGTATCGTCGTTTCTCTTCGCTCACGCCCGGATGCAGCAGGTACCAGGGCTGGGTTGAGTCAATGCCGGCCGACGAGAGAATTTGCCGGGCCTGTTGCCGAGCGCCTGCTGGCACCACCAGCGATAGTCGGTCGGTCTGCGGTTCTGCCCCGATGGTCCGCACCAGGTCAAGTTGCCGGGTTACCTCGTGCCGGGTAGCTACCAGCACTTCGGGGTCGGGAACCCAGTTGCTGACCAGCTGATAGGGGTTCTCGCGGCAGTAGCTCAACACGTGCGGAATGCCCGCCAGATAGCACAGCATCGCCGACGGCAACGGGTTCTGACTCTGTACCGTAAAAATGACGGCGGCATCAAACCGCCCTTGCCGGAGCCGATCGGCAAGGGCCAGCACGGCCGCCGGGTCAGGCTGGCTGCAGGTCGATACCCAGGGCAGGTCGACAATCAGCGTATCGTCCAGCTCCGGTATCATGGGGGCTACAGTCGCTCCTGCCGACGAGGTTAGCAGTGTAAGGTGGCCGTTAGGCGCGAGTTCTTTCAAGGCCCGAAAGGCCGGTGTTGTCATGAGCACATCGCCGAGGTTATCGGGCCGGACGCACAGAATTCGCCAGCCATCGGGCCATCGCTTATCAAGATTCATGTACATGTCTGGTCATACCTGGTTTACCTGCCTTCTGTCTGTGTCGCTAAGGGCGGACTCGTCCGCATTTTGTATGTAATCAGCGGCTGCCGTCAGGCTTTGTACAGTGGTCGTGGGTATTCGATGAGGTCCCGTCAGCCACTCCGTTTCGTTACCCCGGTCGACCAGAATGGTTCGGCAGCCAGCCAGGCTGCCAGCTTCGACGTCATTCAGAATATCGCCCACCATCCAGCACTGGCTCAGGTCCAGCCCGTAGCTGGCGGCCGCCTGCTTCAAAAGACCGGGCGCCGGCTTACGGCACGTACAGTCTACCGCGTAGTGCTCGACTGATCCATGGGGGTGGTGGGGGCAATAATAAAACCCATCGATAGTGACACCCGACCTTCCGAGTTGAGCGCTCAGGTTTTGCCAGACCGGGTTGAGCGCGGTTTCGGGAAAATACCCCCGGGCTACCCCCGACTGATTGGAAATGACAAGCAGTCGGTATCCCGCCCGCTGAAGGCGTTTCAGGGCCGGGCTGGCATCAGGATACAGCTGAATACGGGCTGGGTCGACATTGTAGGGAACATCTACGATGAGCGTGCCATCTTTGTCGAGAAATACGGCTTTTTTCACCGGAGCGCGAGTTTATTCGATGAAACCAGGGCTGGCAGGCCATGCTGCTGTCGTTCTTCCCGGAGCCGGGTTGCCAAATGGCTGTTGCTCAGTACGTCCTGGTAGAGGTCGGCGGTCTGGCAGGCAACCTGATGCCAGGTGTAGTGCTGTTGTACATGCCGCAGCGCCCGCTGACCCATGCGGTGCATCAGGTCGGGGTTGGTCAGTAGAACCGACAAGCGTTCGGCGAGCGCTTTGGGCTGTCTGGGCGGAACCAGAAAGCCGGTTTTCTGATCGCGGACCGTGTGCTTGATGCCCCCCACGTTGGAGCCGATTACGGGCGTGCCGCAGGCCATTGCTTCGAGCGGGGTAATGCCGAAGGGTTCGTACCAGGGGGTAATAACGAATACGTCCGCTGCGCTGTAGTAATACCGCAGACTGTCGCGTCCACGCCTACCCGTAAACGTTACCTGATCAGCCACCCCTTCGGTCATGGCCAGCTGCTGCAACCGGGCTATCTCAGGCGTTTTGCTGGAGTCCGGATCGGCTGATTCTCCCCCAACAACCAGGAGTCGGGCACTCAGCTTGTAATCGCGTTTTAGAACCCCCAGGGCGCTGATGACAGTATCTACCCCTTTGCGGGGAACCATTCGGCCCAGCTGTAGGATGACAGGCCCGGTAGTTGGGATGTCCAGTTGGGTACGGGCTGTATCGGGGGGCAAGGGGAAAAATTCGTCGGGGTTGAATCCATTACCGATGATGGTCAGCTTTTGCGGATCGGCTCCGTAAAGTGTCAGCAAGTCGTCACGATCCTGCGGGCACAGGGCAATAATCCGGTCCGCTTCCGCCATAACCCGCTGCTCAACCAGTAAACGCTCTTTCGGAAAGCGGTCACAGCTACCCTGGTACTGCCGACGAACCTCGCCCAGCGCGTGAAAGGTTACGACGAAGGGTATACCCAGTATACGTTTGATGTTGGCAGCTACCAGGCCGGACATGAAGAAATGCGCATGAATGAGCTGATAGGGCTCTTCCTCGTTTTGCATGAACCAGGTCAGGTGCTTCGTGAACTCATCCATCATCGGCAGCATCTCTTCTTTAATCACGTAGCTAACCGGGCCCGCCTTGACGTGAATGACGCGAACCCCCGACTGCCAATGGACAATTTCGGGCTGATCGGGATCATCCCAGCGGGTAAACACATCGACCTGATAGCCTGATCGGGCCAGATGCTGGGTCAGCTCAGCCACGGCGATGTTCTGCCCACCGGCTTCGACTCCCCCCACTACCGTTAGGGGAGATGCGTGTTCGCTGATGACCGCTACTTTCTGTTTTGTTATGTAGTGCCGTCGCATAGAATAGGGTGTTAATTAAGGGGTGTCCACCGGATAGACGGGTTTAAAGTAATTTGTCTACTACATTACAGGACTATGTGCTTCCAACCGGGGCCGTATAAATAGGTTGGATAAGCGAGGGCATAGCTGCCTGATTTTGCCCGGAAGTGAGGCAACGGCTACTAAGTCTATTGTATGTGATTTTAATCCTCGGGAAGGTCAAATTTGTAACCAGATTCGGGCCTGGGCACCTGTTGTCGGCTCTACTACTGGCGGGTGTCGGCTGAACGTCTCGTCAGGCTGATGACGGCCTGCACATCGGTTCGATTACGCTATATGAATGCTTCTTCGCATCTTTGGCGGATGACATATAAAACTGTACGTCTATCTCCGAGTGTGGATCGGAGCGCCGATTTACCGAACCGGTCGGTGTTGGTAATTTACACGGGGGGCACGTTTGGCATGGTGTACGATCGGAAAGCCAGCCAGCTCATCCCGTTCGACTTTGAGCAGGTGCTCGATCGCGTACCTGAGCTGAACCGGCTCGATTTTGACATTACGATCGTGACCTTGCATCAAATCATTGACTCGTCGAATATGACACCGGCGGTCTGGGTTGAACTGGCGCAGCTGATCGAAACCAACTACAGGGACTACGACAGCTTTGTGGTACTACACGGTACCGATACGATGTCTTATACGGCTTCGGCGCTCAGTTTCATGCTGGTGGGTCTGAACAAACCGGTAATTCTGACCGGTGCCCAACTACCCATTGGGGTAGCCCGTTCCGACGCCCGGGAAAATTTCCTGACGGCCCTCGAGATTGCATCGGCCCAGGAAGACGGTCAGCCCATGGTGCCCGAAGTCTGCGTGTATTTTAACTCGTTTCTGCTCCGCGGCAACCGATCTACCAAGCGGGAAAGCGTACAGTTTAACGCGTTTGTATCGGAGAACTACCCTCATCTGGCCACTGCCGGGGTCAGTATTGATTATAATCGACCCTATATTCGGTCGTACCAGGCCCATCAGGTGCTGAAAATCCGGACGGTTCTCGATCCGAACGTAACCATTCTAAAACTCTTCCCGGGCATCACCCAACCCGTTGTCGAATCCATCGTGAACATACCCGGTTTGCGGGGCATTGTGCTCGAAACATTCGGGGCGGGGAATGCCCCCACCGATGCCTGGTTTCTGAATACGCTCAAAGCGGCTGTAGATCGGGGCGTGCTGGTATTCAACGTGTCGCAATGCGAAGGGGGGCGGGTAACCCAGGGCCGGTACCAGACCAGTCAGCAGCTGCAGCAGATCGGCGTCGTTAGCGGAGCCGACATCACGACCGAGGCTGCGATCACTAAATTGATGGTGCTGCTGGGTCGTGAACACGGTTCGGATGCCGAAGCCGTAACCCGCCTTCGGACGTTACTGGCGCAACCCATCAGCGGAGAAATGAGCGACGATCATTGATTTTTTTGGGGTTAGATCTTGCGTCATTACGCGCTAACATGCATCTTTGCACTCCCAAACAAATAGAGAGCTGCCGGAGTGGTCGAACGGGTCTGATTCGAAATCAGAAGTACTCGCAAGGGTACCGGGGGTTCGAATCCCTCGCTCTCTGCCAAAGACCACAAAAATCAGCAGGCCCGCTTGCTGATTTTGTATTTAGAGAGGTGTCCGAGTGGTTGAAGGAGCACGCCTGGAAAGTGTGTATGCGGGTAACCGTATCGAGAGTTCGAATCTCTTCCTCTCTGCAAAAGCCCCAGCGTCAGGTTGGGGCTTTTTTTATTTCCTTTTGCGCCAAATTCGGCTCACTTTTGCCTAAATCAACCCTGCTCAATGCGTATGTGGACCGAAGCCGATAACCAACTCACCCGCAACTTTACGTTTGCTGACTTCTCCGAAGCCTTTGCGTTCATGACCCGCGTAGCGCTACTGGCCGAAACAATGAATCACCATCCCTGGTGGTCGAACGTCTATAATCAGGTCACGATCCGGCTATCGACCCACGATGCGGGGAACACGGTAACCGACAAAGACCACCAACTGGCCGCGGCTATCGATGCCCTGCTCCATGAACGGGTGAGTGGGTAGGGGCGAGGGAGTACCCTGCCGGTATTACACGCCATTCACTCCTCAGCCCGTTCGCTTCTGACCATGAAACTCTACCTTGTACCAACCCCGATCGGCAATCTGGACGACATTACCCTGCGAGCCATCAAAGTCCTGCAGCAAGTCGATGCCATTCTGGCCGAAGATACGCGCACATCGGGGGTGCTGCTCCGGCATCTGAGCATCAGCAAGCCGCTGCATAGCTACCATATTTTTAACGAACACCAGACCGTACAGCGACTCGTCAACCAGCTTAAAGAAGGGAAGACCTTCGCCCTGGTATCGGATGCGGGTACCCCAGGCATTTCGGACCCTGGCTTTTTACTGGTCCGCGCCTGTATCCAACACGATATTCCGGTCGAATGCCTGCCGGGCCCCACGGCCTTCGTGCCGGCCTTGGTCAACTCCGGCCTGCCCAATGACCGGTTTACCTTCGAGGGGTTTCTGCCGCATAAAAAAGGAAGACAGACGCGCCTGGCCGAGCTGGCTACCGAAGAGCGCACTATGGTCTTTTATGAGTCGCCCCACCGATTGCTGAAAACCCTGGGGCAGTTTGCGGAGGTGTTCGGACCTGACCGACCCGCCAGCGTGTCGCGCGAACTGACCAAGCTGTTTGAAGAAAACCGACGCGGGGCGTTGTCCGAACTTATTGCGTATTTTGCCGAAAAAACGGTAAAAGGTGAACTCGTTATTTGCGTACAGGGTCAGACAGGTAAGCAAGAAAAAAAGGGAGCAGGCCGCCGAGAACCCGACAACGATGAAGAAGACGAATAAGTGGAGCTGGCTGCTCACGACCGTGGTCCTGACCGGACTGTGGGTGCTGAACGGGCTGGGGCCAATCGCAGCCTGCGGTCAGACGCTGACGCCTGCCGCCCGGATTAGTCTGATTACAGTGTCGCCCGGTTCGGAGTTGTACTCCAGCTTCGGCCATACCGCTATCCGGGTCTATGATCCGGGGGTGGGGCAGGAGCGTATCTTCGGCTGGGGAACGTTCGATTTCCGAACCGACAACTTTTACGTCAAGTTTTTGCGGGGCACGCTGCCGTATACGATCTCGGTGACCGACATCTATGCTATGATGTACGAGTACCAGATCGAACACCGCACCCTGCGCGAACAGGTATTGAACCTGTCTGCCGCACAGCGTCAGCAGCTGTTCAATCTGCTGATGGAAAACTATCAGCCTGAAAATCGCACCTATCAGTATAAATTCTATTACGACAACTGCGCCACCCGCCCCCGCGACAAAATCGCTCAGGTCTGTGGCGATAGTCTGACGGTGCCCACCCGCACCCGATCGACCGGTAAATCGTACCGCGACTGGATGAATGAGTACCTGGGCGAGAAACCCTGGGCGCAGCTGGGGATGAACCTGGCCCTGGGAACCCCCGCCGACGTAATCACCACGGGCTGGCAGGCCATGTATCTGCCCGACCAGGTGCATGATCAGTTGGCCCGGTCCACCGTCCGCCAGGCCAATGGTCAGGTTGTTCCGTTGGTGGCATCGGATACCACCTTATACCAGGCGCCGAATACGGTGAAAAAGGAAGTCTCGTTCATCTTCGACCCGAATGTTGTCGTTGCCTTCCTGACCATTGGCCTGACGTTCTTTACCATTCGGCGCTACCAGCGAGGGCGGGTCGATCGCTGGCTCGACAGGTTGTTATTCGGCACGGCCGGGGTGCTGGGCTGGTTTCTGTTTTTGCTCTGGGTCGGTACTGATCACGGCGTCACGGCCTGGAATCCGACCTTGCTGTGGCTGATGCCGCTTCACATGCCACTCATCTACTGGGCCACCGGGCCGGGTACCACTGCTCGCCGGCGATCCGTTTATTTCGGTCTGACCGCTGTTCTGATCCTGGTCGGTATGGTGGTGTCGAAGGTGCCGGGGGGCGTTGATATCCTTTTTCCGATGGCCCTGCTGATTCGCTGCCTGGTCAACCTGCAGTTAAGCCGCCGAAAAGCGTTGATGCCGGTCGTTTAATGTCATATCCTGAAAAGTAGTCAGGTGGCTCAGTAGGCAGAGCTGCCCGATTACTTATGCCCCTGAATCCTTCTCCCACATATAGCCATCGTGCGCTTATGAAACGTTGTTTACTGCTCCTTGTACTAATCTCCACCAGGCTGGTGGCACAACCCGCCGAACGCCTGGTCAAGCTGGTCGTTACCCCTGACCATACCGACTGGCTCTATAAGACCGGCGAACCCGTTCGGTTTACCATTACCGCCTACCGGGAAAACGAACCGCTGAAAGGCACCCGACTGCGCTATGAGGTCGGTCCCGAAAAAATGCCGCCGACCCAGACCGAAACCATTACCCTGTCTGATAAGCCGCTGGTCGTAAACGGAGGAACCATGAAAACGGCTGGGTTTCTGCGGTGCGTGGCCACGGTAGAGATCGACGGTAAAGAATACCGAGGCATGGCAACGGCTGGTTTTGAGCCGCTCACCATCAAGCCCACCGTAGCGGATCCCGCCGACTTCCAGGCGTTCTGGGAAAAAGCAAAGGCCGATCTGGCCAAAATCCCTGTCGATGCCCGTATGACGCTCCTGCCCGAACGCTGCACCGAACGAACAAACGTATACCATCTGAGTCTGCAAAACATAAACAACTCCCGCTTTTACGGTATTCTGTGCGTTCCCAAAAAAGAAGGGAAATACCCGGCCATTCTGCGGGTGCCGGGGGCGGGCGTGCGGCCATACGGTGGTATGATTGCCGAAGCCGAAAAAGGGTTTATTACCCTGGAGGTCGGCATCCACGGAGTGCCGGTTACCATGGACCCTGCGGTGTATGACAACCTCAGCCGGGGACCGCTCAACGGGTATCAGGCCGCTAACCTCGACGATCCGGATCGATACTACTACAAGCGGGTCTACCTGGGCTGCGTACGGGCCGTCGACTTCCTGGCGGCTATGCCCCAATACGATGGGCAGAACCTGGGTATTACCGGTGGGAGCCAGGGGGGCGCGCTATCAATCATTACAGCTGGGCTCGACAGTCGGGTCAGGTGGCTGGCGGCTTATTATCCCGCGCTATGCGATGTAACGGGGTATCTGAACGGCCGGGCCGGGGGGTGGCCGCATTTGTTTGCTGGTGACAATCTGGCCTTCAACAATAAACCCGACCGGATCAGGACCACCGGCTACTACGATGTCGTCAACTTCGCGCGGCTGGTAAAAGTGCCGGGCTATTATTCGTGGGGCTACAACGACGAAACGTGCCCGCCAACCTCCATGTACGCGGCCTATAACGTCATTCCGGGAGCCAAACAGCTGGAGCTCTACCGCGATACGGGTCACTGGACCTACCCCGAGCAAACCGAAAAAGCAACCACCTGGCTGCTGACGCAACTGACTACGGGCCGCTAGACAAAAACCGCCTAAAACGCACGTATATCCCGTTTTTTTTGTATCTTTAAGAGACCAAACACCAGTGATAATTGGTTGGTCAGCCTGCCTTTTTATCCACTGAAACAGTAGTGTAGCAATTCATGATGAACGAAGAAAATCAGGAACCGATGGAGGAATTCGGGCTGCCCGCCAGTGACAGCCAACCGGACGGAAGCGTACCGCTGGCCGACGACACCGACCCTGATGACCAGCCAACCAACACACCGGAAGAAGTTCTGCATGACCAGACGGTCGTATCAGGACTGTATGAAAACTATTTCCTGGATTATGCCTCGTATGTTATTCTGGAGCGGGCCGTCCCGGCGGTAGAAGATGGGCTGAAGCCCGTACAGAGACGTATTCTGCACGCCCTGAAAGAAATGGACGACGGGCGTTTTAACAAGGTCGCCAACGTCATCGGGCAGACGATGCAGTTCCACCCCCACGGCGACGCGTCGATTGGCGAAGCGCTGGTCAATATCGGTCAGAAAGAACTCCTGTTCGATACGCAGGGAAGCTGGGGAGACGTGCGCACGGGCGATGGCGCGGCCGCCCCCCGTTATATTGAAGTCCGCCTGTCGAAGTTTGCGCTCGATGCCATCTATAACGATAAAACGACCGAGTGGCAGCTTAGCTACGATGGTCGTAAGAAAGAGCCGGTAACGCTGCCTGTCAAGTTTCCGCTGCTGCTGGCGCAGGGCGTGGAAGGAATTGCGGTCGGCCTCTCAACCAAAATTCTGCCGCACAATTTCAACGAGCTGATCGATGCATCGATTCAGATCCTGAAAGACAAACCCGTATCGCTGTTCCCCGACTTTCAGACGGGTGGACTCATCGATGTCAGCAACTACAACGATGGCCACCGGGGCGGCAAAGTGCGCGTACGGGCCCGGATCGAAGAGGTCGATAAAAAGACACTCGCCATTCGGGATGTGCCGTTCGGGGTCACCACCTCGCAGCTGATCGAGTCGATCGTCAAGGCGGCCGAACTCGGTAAGATCCGGATCAAAGCCCCCAGCCGGAACGTCGCGGCTGTTATCGACAATACTGCCCGCGATGTTGAAATCCTGGTGCATCTGCAACCCGGGGTTTCGCCCGACGTGACCATTGATGCACTGTATGCCTTCACCGACTGCGAGGTCAGCATCTCGCCCAACGCCTGCGTCATCATTGGCGATAAACCCCATTTTGTCAGCGTAACGGATATTCTGCGGGTCAATACTCACCAGACAGTACAACTGCTGCAGCGGGAGCTGGAGATCCGGCGGGGTGAACTCATGGAGCGGTTATTGTACAGCTCGCTGGAGAAAATATTCATCGAGAACCGCATCTACCGCAAGATTGAGGAGTGCGAGACGTTCGAGGCCGTGCTGTCAACGATCGATAAGGCGCTGAAACCGTTTAAGAAACAGTTTTACCGTGAGATCACCGAAGATGACCTGATCCGGCTGACGGAAATTAAGATCAAGCGCATTTCGAAGTATGACGGTTTCAAGGCCGACGAACTGATGCGCCGTCTGGAGCAGGAGCTGGAAGAAACCAACGATAACCTGGCTAACATCACCCGCTATGCTGTTGCCTATTACAAGGAACTGCAGAAGAAGTACGGCAAAGGGCGCGAGCGCAAAACGGAGATCCGGGCATTCAATACCATTGCAGCCAGCGTCGTGGCCGCTGCTAACCAGAAACTGTACGTAGACCGCGAAGGCGGGTTCATCGGGTACGGGCTGAAGAAAGATGAATACGTCAGTGATTGTTCCGATATCGACGATATTATCGTGTTCCGGCGGGATGGCAAATGCGTTGTTACCAAAATTCAGGAAAAAGTCTTTGTTGGCAAAGATATTGTTTACGTATCGGTGTTTAAGAAGGCCGACGAGCGTAAGATCTATAATATGGTTTATCTGGACAGTAAATCGGGTATTTCGATGGCCAAACGGTTTCCGGTTACGGGTGTCACCCGCGATCGGGAGTACGACCTAACTATGGGTAATCCCAAGTCGAAGATAACCTATTTCAGCGCCAACGATAACGGTGAAGCCGAAGTGATTACGGTTAACCTCACGGCCCAGAGTTCGGCTAAGATTAAGCAGTTTGATTACAACTTCGCAACGGTAGGCATCAAGAACCGCTCGGCACAGGGGAACATCCTGACCAAATATCCCGTGCGGAAAATCGTTCAGAAGACAGCAGGTACGTCGACCCTCGGTGGAGTCGATATCTGGTATGACGAGCATCTGGGCCGGCTCAACCGCGACGAGCGGGGTAGGCTGCTTGGTAACTTCGATGCCAAGGATAGTATCCTGGTCGTGTACAAAGATGGGCAGTATGAACTGACCAGCTTTGACCTGACCAACCGCTACGAACCGAACGATATTGCCGTGCTGACGAAGTTTGATCCGGATATGGTGTTGTCGGCTATCTACTACGAAGCCAACCAGAAGTCCTGGTACGTAAAACGGTTCAAGGTAGAGACCACTTCTCTGGACAAAAAATTCAGCTTTATCGGCGACGTAAAGGGCTCTAAATCGATGGCGGTTACGGCCGATCGGTACCCTCGGATCGAGATTGTGCATCAGGTAAAAGACCGGGGGCCGCTGGAGAAGATGGTACTGGAGCCGGAGGGTTTTATCGAGGTACGTGGCTGGAAAGCGTTGGGCAACAAACTGCCTTTTGCCCGAGTTAAGGAAGTAAAGCTCCTGCCTCCCAAAGTGGTCAGTGAATTGCCGAAAATAGAGCAGACCAAGGCTTCCAGTACGCAGGTCAGTACGGAAACGGAAGCTGAAGCTGAAGATAAAGAATCAGTGCAGTTAGGGTTGTTTTCGTAGCTCTGGCTCAGAACCTGTAACTTATGGACTCTACCTTGGCCAGCGATTACACGAACCAGTCTCCCCGTGAAGCGGTTGGCGTGCGCGTGGTCAAGGGAGTCATAAAATTCAGTATCGTCGTTGCGTTCGTTGGCGCAACGACGATACTGATTTGTAACTGGTGGGTCGTTCAAAACACCCGGAACCAGATTTATTTCAATCTTCAGGAGTTGCCTGCCAATGACGTAGGGCTGGTATTGGGAACCAGTAAATTTGTACGGACCGGCAAAGAAAATCTGTTCTTCCGCTATCGAATGGAAGCAACCGCCCGACTTTGGAAGGAAGGTAAGGTAAAATACCTGATCCTGAGCGGAAACAACGATTCTGAATACTACAACGAACCCGCCGATATGCAACGGGCACTGATCCGGTTGGGTGTACCAAGTTCGGTCATGACGCTGGATTATGCCGGTTACCGGACGTTCGATTCGGTTGTACGATGCAAGGATGTTTTCAATCAGGAAAAAATTACGATCATCTCTCAGAATTTCCACAACGCCCGGGCCTTGTTTATCGGCAACCATGAGGGCATCGACGCAATTGCCTTTTCGGCTCAGGACGTACCTGATGGATACTCATTAAAAACCCTAGTCCGGGAATATCTGGCCCGACCTTATGCCATCCTGGACGTTTTTGTTTTGCGTCCACAGCCGGAAAAGGGGAACTGGCCCCGTCGATAGATCGGGCTATTTCGAAAATGTAACTACTTTCGGAACAGCATGTTATAAGAGCGCCTTATCAAGCCAACAATCCCACCTGACCTGCATGTATCTATACCGAACATTAATCATTGAAGACGATACAGTTGAAAAACAGTTGTTGCAGCACCATCTGAGTCAGTTGCCTAATCTGTCAATGATTGGTAGCTTTGACAATCCGTTGAGTGCTGTATCGCTTCTTCATCAGGAACAGGTTGACATATTGTTTCTGGATGTCAACTTGCCGGGTATAGATGGGCTTTCGTTTTTGTCAACCTTGCAGCGCCCGCCCCGGGTCATACTGACAACGGCTGATCCTGCCCACGCCCTCAAAGCGTTTGAGATAGGAGTGGTCGATTACCTGGTCAAACCCTACACCTTCGAACGGCTATTGCGGGCAGTTAGCCGGGTGATCGGCGCCAATGATTCAGGTTCTTCGCCTGATGCAGCGCCCACCTACATCTTCCTTAAGACGGGTCGCGAGTCCGTACGGGTAGCAGTTGAGGATATCCTGTATATCGAGGCCTTTGGCGCGATCAGTAAGGTGTACACTAAAACGTCAGTCCTGGTAGTCAGCGAACTATTGGCCAACCTTCATCAGCAGTTGCCAGCTGGTGCGTTTATCCGGGTGCATAAATCGTATATTGTTTCCCAGCAGTCAATAACCCGTATCGGATCCAGACATGTTTCCATCCAGCAGCATCAGATTCCGCTGGGAGCTACCTACCGGGAACAGGTCGAAAAGACCCTTTGGGGCAAATAATCAGCACGACAGGCAAAGTAGGGATCTTTGTTTATTAGATAAATTGCCCGTTCATTCGGTAAGTTGATTGTTCATTTACTAGGGTGTGTAGTTACCAAAAGAGAGAAATACAGTCGGTTATATTTGTTCAGCTGTAACCACCGTAACTCTTATTAAATGCGTAACTTAACCGACCAAGAACTAGTTTCCCTCTATCTGGATACGAACAATGAATGGTATTTTGGGCAGCTTTACACACGTTATCGCCAGTTGGTTTACCAGAAGTGCCTGTTCTTTACCGGAAACTCAGATGATTCGGAAGACTATGTGCAGGACATCTTTGTCCGTCTGACCATGAAGCTGCGTGGTTTCAAGGGTGACTCGAAGTTCACCACCTGGCTGCATACCGTCACCGCCAATTATTGCATCGATCAACTTCGGAAGAAACAACAACACCAGACGCTCTGGCGCTCCTACATGCGCGAACAGGAATCGCTCGATGAACAAAACAGTACCTTCGACGAGTCTTACTTTCACATCTTTGAACGGGTCCTAAACCAACTGCCTCATCACCAGCGGGAGTTGCTGCTGGCAAAATACGAGGATGGCCTGCAGATCAACGAACTGGCCAGCAAGCAGGATCTAACGTCCAGTGCCGTAAAAATGCGCATCAAGCGGGCCCGCGATCGGGCCCGAAATCTATATGACCGGATCCGGCTGGAGGAGGAGTGCTGACCGTAGAGGCTGTATGAAACAACCAGACTCGTCAGATTATACACTATTTCAACAGTATGCACAGTTGGCCATGCAGGACCAACTGTGTATTGTTCACCGGGAAGGAACCTACCTGCTTGCGGGTCAGAAACAGTTATTTTACGACACGCAGCTGTTTAGCCTAAATAATTTCTTCGTGGAAGTTTGGTACGAAAAAAACTCGGACCAGATGACCATGGTACGTGCCTTTCAGGAGTTACACCGGCTCGATCCATTTTTGGTCAGGGTCTCCCTGCGCGAACTTCTGCCAGATCGCTGATAAGCCTTCAGACGCGCACCCCATGCCCGTTGATGGGACTGAAACCTATCTTTTTAGCGTAACCATGCACAGTTTGGCAGTCCGTTGCTAACTTGCCGCAATGATTGCTTTAAACCAACTGCTTCGCCCGCATATCCTGTCTCTGACACCTTATTCATCGGCCCGCGATGAGTATACAGGTAGCGTCGGTATTTTTCTGGATGCCAATGAAAATCCCTTTGGGTCGGCGTCCGGGTCAGGCAACTACAGTCGTTATCCCGACCCGCACCAGGGAGCCATCAAGCAGCGACTTGCCGGTATTAAAGGCGTTCGGCCCGGCCAGATTTTTCTGGGAAACGGGTCCGACGAACCCATTGATCTGCTGGTGCGTGCTACCTGCCGGCCAGGTCAGGACTCCATATTGATTATGCCCCCTACCTACGGTATGTATGAGGTGTCGGCGGGTATCAACGACGTGAACGTGATCAAGGTGCCGCTCACGTCCGATTTCCAGGTAGATACGGATCAGGTGCTGGCCGCTATTACCGACAATACCAAGTTGATCTGGCTCTGCTCACCCAATAATCCATCTGGCAACCGGCTTCAGGATCAGGCCATTCATGCCATACTAGAGGCAGCCGATCAATCGCTTGTGATCGTCGACGAAGCGTACATCGATTTTTCGGAGGCTCCTTCCTGGACCACGCAGCTCGACAGGTATCCTAACCTGGTGGTGTTGCAGACGTTCTCGAAAGCCTGGGGGCTGGCTGCCTTGCGACTGGGTATGTGTTTTGCCTCGGAAGAGCTGATTGATGTACTCAATAAGATCAAGCCGCCCTACAATATTTCGGCTCCAACGCAGACACTCGCCCTCGAAGCGCTCGATCACGAGACGGATAAAAATGAGTTCGTACAGCGGATACTCGCCGAACGGACATGGCTGGCGAATGCCCTGCACACCTTACCGTCTGTACGCCTTATTCATCCATCGGACGCCAATTTTCTGCTCGTTCAGTTCGACGATGCGCCGGGTACGTTTACCCACCTGATTGATCAGCAGGTCATTGTCCGGGATCGCTCGAAAGTGATACTGTGCGAGGGATGCCTGCGGATTACGGTAGGCACCCGGGCCGAGAATGAACAGCTGATGCACGTGTTGCGGCATAAAGATCCCCCGGTAGCTTCTGCTGACCTGCCGCTTGGCGCGGGAGACGAATCCCACCGCCCTGAGGCTGTATCGAATGCCTGAATGGTCTGTTTTGACGACTGAATTTCATGAGAAAACTAACTTTTTTCTGCATGCTGGCGCTGAGTATCGGGCTGGCAACCTCGAACCAGGCACTGGCTCAGTACAACAACTGGTCGGTTGGCTTTCGAATTGGTGAACCCTCGGGTCTTAATGTGCGCAAGTACTTCGGCAGTAATCACGCGTTTGATCTCAACATCGGGACGTACGGCGGCCTCTATGGCACCCGGCGCAGCTACCGCTCCGGCGATTACAAGAGCGTCGGGCTGAGTGTGCAGGGACACTATATCTGGCACAAAGCCCTGACCAGCAGTGAGAGCCTTCGCGGATACTACGGATTTGGCGGACAGATAAACTCCCGACGTTACTATCCGCCCCGGCTGAATGGTGAGTATGAAAATGCATTGTCGCTCGGTGGGTCCGGCATTGGGGGGCTGGAGTATTTTCCGGCCGGCAAACCTTACTCGTTTTTCCTGGAAGGGGGCGTTTACGTGGAGCTCCTCCAGGCGCCGTTCTTTCTCAACCTGAATACAGGCCTGGGGATACGGTATAATTTTTAACGAAGGGAACTGAATCAGGACCGTCGCGTTTCGGATTCAGTTCCTCCTCCCGTCCTCATGTTTAAAATATACAGTTCTTCGGCTGGGTCTGGTAAGACATACACGCTTACCAAAGAGTACCTCAAGCTAGCGTTGCGGCCGGGGGCAGAGGACAGTTATTTTCGGCATATCCTGGCCGTCACGTTCACCAATGCGGCAGCCAACGAGATGAAAAACCGAATCCTGGACCGGCTGCGTGACATCGCCGACGGTAAGGATTCTCCCCTCCTGAACGACCTCGTTACGGAGCTGTACGGGATTCCGGCCACCGAAGATGCGCAGGATGCATTCCAAATCGCCCGGGACGAACTCCGGCAGAAGGCGTCGTCGGTGTTTCGGACTATCCTGCACCGGTACGCCGATTTTTCCGTAACGACCATCGACTCATTTACGCAGCGGGTGGTGATGGCTTTCACTGACGAACTAGGTTTGCCTTACTCGTTTGAGGTGGAGATGGATACGGACGAGGTACTTGAACTGGCCATCGACAACATGATCGAAAAAGCCGGGGTCGAGGAGATGGAGGAAATTACCACCATCCTGAGCGAGTATTTCACCAATACGGCCACCGAAGGCAAAAGCTGGAACCAACTGCCCGAATTACTGAAAGAGTTTGGCTACAACCTGACTTCCGATCAATTTTATGAGTCGGTCAATGCCGCCCAGCAGTTGTCGCCCGGTGCGCTGCGGGCCATTCGGGAGCAGCTAAAAGCCCATAATCAGCAGCTGGAAACGGATATCGTAGCCCACGCCCAGCGGGCCTGGCAACGAATTACGGGAGCAGGTTTGAGCGAAGCCGATTTTCACTATGGTACCGGCGGAGTGGGTGGTTTTCTGAAAGCGGTAGCGGCTGGCGAAGCCCGGAAGGATATCGGTGCCCGAGTCAATAATGCGGTCAACAACGGCGAATGGTACGGCAAAAAGACGCCCCTGCCGGTTCAGGGCCTGATTGACAGCATGGTCGATGAACTGGGCGACTGCATTAGTCAGATCATCAGCCTGCGCGAAGAACGAGGGCGTCAGGCTGCGCTCTTCGACTGTCTGCTGCCCCATCTGCAGAAGCTGGCCCTCCTGAAGCAGATGCGGATCGAGTTTGATGAGCTGCTGCGGAAAGATGGGCGGGTGCATATCTCCGAGTTCAACAAGAAAATCCTGAGCATTGTCGCGTCAGAGCCCGTGCCGTTCCTCTACGAGCGGCTCGGCGATAAATACAACCATATTCTGATCGACGAGTTTCAGGATACCTCCCGGCTCCAGTTTGCCAACCTGTTGCCCCTGATCGAAAACGCGCTCGGCTTTCAGCATTTTAACCTGGCAGTGGGTGACGGTAAACAGGCCATTTACCGGTTTCGGGGGGGCGATATGGATCAGATCGTAGCGTTGCACCGGCAGGATCTGGTCAGTCTGAAGCAGGCGCACGGGCCCGACACCTGGACTGCCGATCGGATCGGGATGCTGGAAGGGCATCTGGAAGGCGAATTTCTGGATACCAACTGGCGCAGCGCAGCGCCGATCATTCGGTTCAACAACCAGTTTTTTGAGCATACCGCCCGCTCCTTCGAGTACCAGTACCCGAAAGTGGCCGACGTATTCGATGCCGAGCAGCTATTTCATCAGAAAGTGTCGCCAAGGGCCAAAGAGCAGGGGCATGTCCAGATCGACTTTGTCGCCAAAGACACTGGTACGGGAAAGGATCTGACGGCCGTCATGCTCGAAAAAACCATCGACCACCTGCAGAAAGCGCTGGCCGACGGCTATCAGTACGGCGATATTGCTATTCTGTGCCGGAAGCGGAGTCACGCCAAAGCGCTGGCTAGCGAGCTGAATGCTCGTCAGATTCCGCTGGTCTCGGCCGACTCGCTATCGCTGGAGTTTTCGGACCCGGTCAAGTGGATCGTCACGCTGATGCGACTCCTGATGCGGCCCGACCATAAGCTGCTTCGCTACGAACTGCTGTATCTGTTTCATCGGGTAGTCAGGGGTGTTTTCCCCGACGATGCGCTGACCGAACAGTTGCGGGGTATTGCCGAAAAAGGGGCCGATGCCGTGTATGCGTATCTGACGGATGAAGGATACCCGCTTGACCCGTATGCCCTCGGGCAGCTGAATCCATACGAGCTGGCCGAGCGGCTGACGGCTCAGTTCGGGCTCTTCAGCCAGGCAGAGAACAACCCCTTTCTGTTTCGATTTCTCGATGAAGTGCTGACGTTCAATCAGAAACGCAGTGGCCACCTGGCCGATTTTCTGCTGTACTGGGATAGCGTCCGGCAAAAAGTATCGGTCGAAGGAAACGCCCGCAATGCCGTCAGTATTCAAACGATTCACCGCTCCAAGGGGCTGGAGTACCCGGTAGTGATTATCCCGTTTGCCAACTGGGAGGTAACCCCCAACAGCCGGGGAACAATCTGGCTCGATCTGAGTGCCGTACCTACGGATCAGCTTACCCACCAGGCTCAGACCGGTGAACTGACCCGTTTGCTTAGTGCACCCGCCCATCCGAACAGCAGCCTGGATAAAACCCCGGAGGTCGTGCGGTTGCAGTACGTGGAAGAGATAACCCGGACGTTTCTCGAAAACATGAACCTGCTGTACGTGGCGTTTACCCGACCAACCGACCGACTGTATGTGATTGGTGAACTGGCTGATTTCAGCAAGCCGGGCGAACAGAAAAACGTGAGTTACTGGCTGCATGCGTTCCTGCGCGATAGCGAACAGGCCCGGCTCTGCGGCTGTGTGTGGCAGGATGGGCGGTCGAGTTACGAAGTAAGCCTCTGCGCCGATGCCTTCAGCCACCGGGTAGACGAGCAGACCGATGAGGAAATCCTGCTGGACGATATTCGAAGCGGCCATCGGCAACAGGAACTGAACCTGCGTCGGCAGGCTGACCGGGTGTTCGACGTGGCTACATTTCAGCGTAACCGGGAGCGCGACCGCAAACTTTGTGCTGCCCTCAGTCTGATCAAAGGCCCTGACGGTGTCGACCGGGCGCTGCGGCAGCTGGTGCGGGAGGGCCTTATCCGACACAGCGAAAGCAACGACCTGCGCGGGCGACTGATGATGATCGTGTCGCATCCGGCGCTGGCTCCGCTATTCGATTCGACCCTGCGGATCGACACCGACCGGAGTATTCTGAGCAGCAAACGCCTGCACGGGGCTCCTCACCGGGTCGTGCATTACCCCGATGGGCATATCGTACTCGTCCAGTACGAATCGGCACCCGGGCCGGCCTCATCTTCAGCAGTTATGCCTGACGCTGATCCGGCTATGACCAGTAGTCTGCTTTACTTTTCCAGGCTTTACCGGGAGATGGGGTTTCCGGAAGTGGAAGGGCGGCTGGTCATTCTGGCCGACGAACCTACTGTACTCACCGTGTAAAAGTGCCCCAATCACTCATTCCATGAAACCATACCTACGCTCATCAACCACGGCAAAACACCTGAGAACTATCCTGTCGGGCTGTCTTGTTCAGCTGACCCTGGTCATAGCCGGCTTCGGACAATCGCCCTACCAACTTCAGACGGGGCGCGAACTGGGCCTGCTGGGGGTAGGGGGCGTAGCGGCTGGTACTGCCCTTGTACTGGAATCCCGGGTCGAGCCGCTAACAATCGCGGATCTGGCCAGCCTGGACAGGGCCGGCATCTCCGCCTTCGACCGGGGCGCTATCGACCGGTACAGCACCACCGCCGACCGGCTGAGCGATGCGTCGCTGGCGGGCAATGTGGCGCTGGCGGGTTTTTTGACGATCGGGACGAAGCCCATGCGGCAGGATATCAAAACAATTGGGGTGATGTATATCGAAACGGTGCTGCTGGCCAACGGTCTGCAGCGATCCGTTAAAAACCTGACCCAGCGTAACCGGCCTTTTGTGTACAACCCCGCGGCTCCGCTGGATGAGAAGCTGAAGCGCAGTGCCCGTCAGGCCTTTTTTTCCGGTCATGCCACCAATGCCTTTGCCACGGCAGTATTTACCGGCGAGGTTTTTCGGCATTACTTTCCCGAATCGAACTGGAAACCGGTGGTCTGGGTTGGTTCATTAGGACTGGCCACGGCAACTGCTGTACTGCGGTACGAAGGCGGTCTGCATTACCCCACGGACCTGCTGGCCGGAGCCGCATTTGGTTCGCTGATCGGCTGGGGTATTCCCAAACTACACGAGGTAAAAAACAAGGGCGAACTAGGAAAACGACTCGACATTCAGCCCTGGAGCACGGGGCAGGCGAATGGAATTTACCTGCGCCTGGCCGTGTTTTCGCGTTAACTTTGACCTGCCATGACAAAGATTACCGATCATATAAAGGCTGCGAACGGCAAGCCAATTTTTTCCATTGAAGTTATCCCGCCTATTAAGGGTGATACCCTGAAAAACCTGCTCGACAACATCGAGCCGCTGATGGAGTTCAAGCCCCCGTTTGTCGATGTTACGTATCACCGGGAGGAGTATATCGAACGGCCGTTACCCGACGGTACCATTCAGAAGATCGTTACCCGCAAACGCCCCGGAACGGTCGGTATCTGTTCGGCCATTATGCATCGGTTCGGGGTCGATCCGGTGCCGCATGTGTTGTGTGGTGGCTTCAGCCGGGAAGAAACCGAAGACTTCCTGATCGATCTCCACTACCTCGGTATCGACAATGCATTGGTACTACGGGGCGACCCGGCCAAACCCTTTACAACCTTTAAAGCCAAAGAAAACGGATACAGCTACGCCAGCGAACTGGTTGAGCAGGTGGCCAATATGAATCGGGGTGTTTATCTGCACGAAGAAGATACCGCTCTGGCTCCGAGCAATTTCTGCATCGGTGTGGCGGCTTATCCCGAAAAGCACTTTGAAGCCGAAAATCACGACATCGATTTCGAATACCTGAAGCAGAAAGTAGACAAGGGAGCTGATTACATCGTAACCCAGATGTTTTTCGACAACCAGAAGTATTTTGATTTCGTAGCCCGGTGTCGGCAACACGGTATCAGTATCCCAATTATTCCGGGATTGAAGCCGCTGAGCACACGCCGGCAACTGCAAATCCTGCCCAAGCTGTTTCACCTCCACATCCCCGAGGAGCTGGTTGCCGCCGTAGAAGCCTGCGAGAACGACCAGCAGGCTCGTCAGGTGGGTATCGAATGGGGTATACAGCAATCGCGGGAGCTGATGGCTGCCGGAGCGCCCGTTCTCCACTACTACACCATGGGCAAAGCCGACAACGTCATGCAAATTGCCCGGGCGGTATTTTAATCATAAAAAAGAGGGCGCTATGTGGCGCCCTCTTTTTTATGTCTGGTTTACCGATCGGCGGTAACACCCGACGTGATAAGTTTGATAAAGGCCTCGTTGAAGGCTGGAATATCGTCGGGTTTGCGGCTGGTAACCAGATTCCCGTCCGTCACCACTTCCTGGTCTACCCAGTTGGCGCCTGCATTGACCAGGTCCGTCTGAATGGAGGGGTAAGACGTCAGCGTACGTCCCTGCACCACATCGGCTTCGACCAGCAGGGTAGGTGCGTGGCAGATGGCAGCAACCGGTTTTTCTTCTTCGAAAAACGATTGGATGAACTGCACGGCTTTCTGCTCGGTACGCAGCTTGT
This sequence comes from Spirosoma lacussanchae, assembly GCF_005870035.1. Lineage (GTDB taxonomy): Bacteria > Bacteroidota > Bacteroidia > Cytophagales > Spirosomataceae > Spirosoma > Spirosoma lacussanchae. The sequence continues at coordinate 2,297,656 of NZ_SWJG01000001.1, forward strand.
CGGGATTCATGACCCCGCCGGGTAGCAGCAGGGCATCGTACTGGCCCGGATCGGCCCCATCCAGGGGCAGATCAACGTCGAACGAGTCACCCCATTCGGTATGGTCCCAGCCTTTTATCTCCCCGCCTTTGGGAGCAATGAGGTGTACCGTGGCGCCAGCGGCTTCGAGCGCCTGCCGCGGCTCTGTCAACTCTACCTGTTCAAAGCCCTCTGTCATCAAAGCGGCTATTTTTTTTCCCTCCAACTCATTCATAACGTTTGTGATTATGTTGTCTATTATATTACTGGAATAAACTGCTATTTGGCCGGAAGGTTGCCCCGTTGGTAGCAAAAACACCGCAAAAAAAGCCCGGTAGCTCATTTGCGGTGGTTTGTCAGATCAATCTGGGTTGCGGAGGCTAAGCTGGAATCAGGCCATGCGGGTTGATGACAAATTTCTTAGCCACCCCGCTGTCAAACTCAGCATAGCCTTTGGGGGCCTCATCCAGGGTAATTACTTCAACATTGACCGCTTTGGCAATCTGCACTTTGTCGTACAGGATCGACATCATCAGCTGCCGGTTGTATTTGATAACGGGTGTCTGGCCGGTAAAGAACGAATGGCTTTTGGCCCAGCCCAGCCCGAAGCGGATAGACAGGTTCCCCGTTTTTGCGGTTGACTCTTCAGCGCCGGGGTCTTCGGTAACGTACAGACCCGGAATACCAATGGCCCCGCCTGCCCGGGCAATCTCCATCAGGGAGTTTAACACGGCAGCCGGTACTTCTTTCTGAACCTCTCCGCCATGTCCGCGGGCCTCAAATCCGACACAGTCGACAGCGCAGTCTACTTCGGGAACGCCCAGGATCTGCGCGATCTGATCGGCCAGCGACGCATCTTCGTTCAGATCAACCGTTTCGCAACCGATGGAGCGGGCGTGGGCCAATCGGGCTTTGTTCATGTCGCCTACAATGACCACGGCAGCGCCCAGGAGCTGAGCCGAAGCCGCAGCGGCCATACCGACCGGCCCGGCTCCCGCAACGTATACGGTAGTGCCCGGCCCGACGCCGGCGTTGACCGCACCGTGGAAACCCGTCGGAAATATATCACTGAGCATGGTCAGGTCGCGGATCTTGTCCATGGCCTGCTCTTTGTCGGGAAACCTGAGCAGGTTGAAGTCGGCATAGGGAACCATCACGTACTCAGCCTGACCGCCAATCCAGCCGCCCATGTCCACGTACCCATAGGCACCACCGGCCCTCGATTCGTTCACATTCAGGCAGATACCGGTTTTTTGCTCTTTGCACGTCCGGCACCGGCCACAGGCAACATTGAAGGGTACAGAAACCAGGTCGCCCACGTTCAGAAACTCGACGTCAGATCCTTTCTCGATCACTTCACCCGTTATCTCATGGCCCAGAATCAAGCCTGGTTCGGCGGTTGTTCGGCCACGGACCATGTGCTGGTCGGAACCGCAGATGTTTGTCGATACTACTTTTAACAGAACCCCATGGTTAATCTTTTTGCCTTTGGGGTTAACCAGTTTCGGGAAGTCGATAGCTTGTACTTCGACTTTGCCGGGACCGGTGTATACGACACCACGATTGCTTGCCATAGTGAGTAGCGGGGTTAGATGAACAGAAAAAACAGAAGTAAGTTGGGTAAGGGAACCAGCCAGACAAATATTGCCATCAGGAGATGGCGTCGACCCCCGCCTGGGCTACGGTATGGTCATTCTCGACCGTACTCCCCGAAACGCCGATGGCCCCGATAATGGTACCTTCCGCATTTTTGATGGGAATACCACCCGGAAACGAGATGAGTCCACCGTTAGAGTGTTCAATGTTGTAAAGAGGACCGCCGGGTTGCGAAAGCTTTCCGATTTCCCCGGTTGGCATGTCGAAGTAGCGGGCCGTTTTGGCTTTTCGGATGGAGATATCGATGGAGCCAAGCCAGGCCCCTTCCTGACGGGCAAAAGCGGCCAGGTTGGCACCCGAGTCGACGATAGCAATGTTCATCAGGGTGCCGATTTCAATCGATTTTTGCTTGGCCGCTTCAATAGCCTGCTGGGCCTGCTCGAGGGTAATAGTCATGCGTGCTGGTTGAGTTATGCTGGTTTATGTAGATTAAACAGGTAGGGTATTAAACTGTTCTGGTAATTGGATAATTTCTTACTGATATAGTATTTAATGTATGTAGTGTATACTTACAGATAAGTTCGTCACTATAGTTAAACGCTTAGTATTAACGTTAACAATATTTTGCATAATTTTAGGAAGCGGAATAATCTATTGCTTAACAAACAAATGGGTTCGTCTGCCTTCAGGAAAAGTTTTTCAGCCTCATAACTTGTACTCTGATGAATACCATTGAAATCAACCTCGACGCACTGTTACGTTATAACATCACCCCGAATCAGTACGTATTTTTATTTCTGACTCACACGCGTCAGTATGCCGCTTTGTACAGGTTCGGCCAGGAAGGCCCCAGCTTTTCGGCCGAAGAAATCGGTAACCTGGTCGACCGGGGTCTTATTCTTAACCTGAACAAAGAGGGCTACTACTATCTCGACTTCTTTGTGCTGACTGATGAAGTAGGGCGCGATCTGTTCGATCAGAACCGCCAAAAAGCGGCCCTCGAGTTCTGGAATGCCTATCCGATTCTTCTTCGCGATCCGCATACGGGAGAGAATTTCTCGCTGCTCACGACAGATAAAGATCAGTTTCTGAAAGATTATTACTCTCGGGTGGGCCACGCCATTCCGAAGCACCGGCGGGTTATGGACGCCCTCGAATATGCCATCGACAAAAACCTGATCGATATGACCATCCGGCAATGGCTCGACTCCGAACAGTGGACCATGATGTGGGAACTCATGGCCATTGAAGCCATTCAGTAAAGCAAAGACTGCCCAGACCGTTCTACCTAGACCCGGTGTATACCAGTCGGCTGGCTGCCAATGTCGACGCTGTTTCACTCCTGTACATGCTGCAGGAGTGAAACAGCGTCTTTTTTTTCGGTCATTCCAGTACTGATAAAATGGCTTGGGCGCAGGCCAGTTTTAGTACCCGGCTGGCTGACCGGCGGTTGGCTGTTCTGGAAAAAAAAGAGCTGATACCTCAATAGTAAATAATTGATTGATAGCAAGGTAGCTGATTAACTATCAACTTTTTTTATCTACTTTCTCTTATTCCGGGTTATGATAGGTAACCGGTTTGCCCAGGTATGGCAGATCGGCGTTTTTGTATTGACTGCAATCAATCCTTTCTTATGATGACAAACCAGGCAACCTCAATCGACGAACGTAGCATCAACACCATCCGGCTGCTGGCGGTAGACGCCGTGCAGCAGGCCAACTCCGGTCATCCGGGTTTACCACTGGGCGCAGCGCCGATGGCTTATGTACTCTGGTCCCGGTTTCTGCGATTCAATCCGCAGGATCCGCACTGGCCCGACCGCGACCGGTTTGTTCTGTCGGCCGGCCACGGTTCTGCGTTGCTCTACAGTATGTTACACCTGTACGGGTATGATCTTTCCCTCGACGATGTGAAGCAGTTCCGGCAGATGCATTCTAAAACACCCGGACATCCAGAATCCAATCTGACGGCTGGCGTAGAAGTAACAACAGGGCCGCTTGGACAGGGGTTTGCTAATGGTGTCGGCATGGCCATGGCAGAAGCCTTTCTGGCCGCCACCTACAACCGGGAGGGCCACACCATCGTTGATCACTACACCTACTCGATTGTCAGTGATGGCGATTTGATGGAGGGGATTGCGTCTGAAGCGGCTTCCCTGGCGGGCCATCTAAAGCTGGGGAAGTTGATCTACCTCTACGACGACAACCTGATCTCGCTCGACGGCCCCACCAACCTGGCGTTTACGGAAGACCGGATGGCACGTTTTGCTGCCTACGGCTGGCATACGCAGGAAGTAGCCGATGGCAACGACCTTGACGCCATTGACCAGGCCATCCGGGCGGCACAGGACGAGACCGAGCGCCCGTCGATCATTGCCGTTCGTACCGTAATCGGGTATGGCAGTCCGCTGGCGGGAACCAGTAAGGTACATGGCAGCCCGCTGGGCGACGAAAACCTGCGGGCGGTGAAGACCTATTTTGGATTCGATCCCGACCAGTCGTTCGTGGTACCCGACGGCGTTCGGGAGCATCTGGGCGAAGCGGGACAGCGGGGGCGCCAGCTTCAGGCCGACTGGCAAACCCGGTTCGACGCCTACAAAAAGCAGTTTGAGACCGAAGGAACGGAGTTTGAACTGGCTTTTGCCGGAAAGTTACCCGATGGCTGGGATGCCGGCTTGCCACTTTTCACGGCCGATGATAAAGACATGGCGACCCGGCAGGCCTCTGGCAAAGCGCTGGAAGCCCTCAAGCAAAACGTTCCGTTCCTGTTCGGCGGATCGGCCGATCTGGCTTCGTCCAACGATATGCCTACCAAAGGGGATGTGAGTTTTCAGCCGGAGCATTACGACCACTCGAACGTGTGGTTTGGCGTTCGGGAGCATGCCATGGGAGCTGCCCTGAACGGCCTGTCGCAACACGGGGGCATACATCCCTACGGCGGTACATTTCTAAACTTTTCGGACTACATGCGTGGGGCCATACGGCTGACCGCCCTGGCGGAATCAAAAGCTACCTTCGTCTTTACCCACGACAGCATCGGCCTGGGTGAAGACGGACCAACCCACCAGCCCGTCGAGCAAATCGTTTCCCTCCGAACCATTCCGAACTGTATCGTAATCCGACCGGCCGATGCCAACGAGACCGTTGAAGCCTGGCGTGTCGCTATGTTGCAGCCCAAATCGCCGGTGCTGCTGATCCTGTCGAGGCAGAAGCTACCGGTGCTTGACCAGGGAACGTACGGCTCGGCCCGGGAGGGTGTCGAAAAAGGGGCTTATATCCTGAGTGAGGCCGAAGGCACTCCGCAGCTTATCCTCATCGGAACGGGCTCCGAAGTATCGCTAGTGCTGAAAGCGCAGACCGAACTCAAAAAACAGGGTATTCAGGCACGGGTGGTCAGTATGCCTTCGTGGGAGCTTTTTGAAAAGCAGGATCAGGCTTACCATCACAAAGTACTGCCGCCTTCTATCCGCAAGCGGCTGGCGGTAGAAGCGGGCTCGCCCATCGGCTGGCACAAGTACGTCACCGACGAAGGAACAACCATCAGCATGAACCGATTCGGGTTGTCAGCGCCCGGCGACGAGGTGATGGCTTATTTCGGATTTACGGTCGACAATGTAGTGGCTTCGGCCAAAGCGGTGCTGGACGGTAACCCGAACGGTATTGAGAAAAAAGAAGTGCTGTCGTAGCCCATTCGATGATTCGTAACACACGGGCTGGGGCAGGAGGTGAGAAAGCAAAGCCCGTGTGTTACTACCAATTCTACCAGATTGCCTGATGAAACCATTGCTACTACACTATTTCATGGGTTTGCTGCTGATTGTCAGCCTTTCGGATTGTCAGCATGTAGAAACACCGCCCCCCAAAGCGGAAGGGTTCGACCCGCCGATTTCAACTACTATTTCGCACGTGGCCGGATCGATTGAGTTTCCGATCCGCGAACTGGAAGAAAAAATTAACCGTGAACTTGACCCGCTGCTGGTTGGTAAAGGCGCGCCCGGCGGTAAACGGGGGGGCGTGTTCCCATTTCGGGTGGCGCGGTCGGGTCGGGTCCGTATTCAGTACGAGAATCAGCAGCTCCGGTTTTCGACCCCGCTTCAGCTCTGGATTACCAAGCCGTTCAGTAAGGACAAAACGCCACCCGACAAGCCGTTCTGTTCGCTCCATATCAATTTTCAGAGCCCACTGACGGTAACGCCTGACTGGCGCCTGGCCAGCCAGGTAAAGTTCACCAGCTTTGACTGGATCATAAAACCGGAGATCAAAATCTTGGGGCAGGAAATTCAGCTGACCGACTTTGCCCGAAAACTGCTCGACCGTTACCAGCCCGCTATCGAGTCGGCTATCGACACCGCTATCTACAAAGAACTCCGGATTGACCGGATCGTTGGGCCGATCTGGCAGGATATCCAGAAGCCGTTGCTGATCAGTAAAGAGTTCGGCCTCTGGCTACTTCCCAAGCCGGTTCGGGTCGAGACCAGTCCCATCAGCGGAGGGAACAGGTCGATTATCACTCACCTCCGAATTGCGCTGAATACGGAGACAAAGCTCAAACCCACCACACCCACCTACACCCCGACCCAGTTACCGACCCTGGAACGGAAAGAACAACTCCCGTTATTGTCTGACCTGCGACTGGTGAGCGACCTGCCCTATGCCGACATAAACCGGGTGTTAAACCTGACCCTCAGTCAGCAAAAAAAACAGCTGCTCTTCGGGGCGGTAACGATCCGGAACGTGGCCGTCTACGGTGGACAGCGGACCTTACTCGTCAAAACGGAGGTCGGTGGGCTGATGGACGGGGTGATCTACCTGCGGGGGCGTCCGGTCTTCGATACGCTGACCAATACCCTGCGGGTCAAGAACCTTGATTTCGATGCGGCCAGCCAGAGTGGTATGCCCCGCATCGTGAGTTCGCTGGTGCGGAAAAGTCTGCCGAAGCTAGTCGATGAGCTGCTGGAAATTTCGCTGGGCGACGAGATTGATAAGCTTCCGCAGAAAATTACCCAGGCGTACGAGAAAGGCGGGGCGGGTAAGAAAACGGATCTGGTTATCCAGTCGTTCCGGTTCACCCCCGAGCAGATCGCCATCCGGCCGAGCAGTATACAAACGCTGATTCACGTGCAGTCGAAAGTCGGTTTACGGGTCAGGCAATTGTAATCATCAACAAAGTCGGGCCGATCTGGTTAAGCCGATAGCAAATCCATCCGAAAAATTACCCATGGCAGTTATTGGCGAGTTATTAAAAAGAGCAATTGATGTATACGGCTTTGTTGTGTCGGACCCCGATCCGGTCAAAGCCCAACGCGAAGTGTTACTGGATCTGGTGAAAAAAGCGAAGCTCACCGCGTTCGGCAAAAAATACAACTTTAGTCAGATTCTAACCAGTGCTGATCCGGTACGGGCCTTTCAGCAGGCTGTGCCGGTGCACGACTACGACAGGATGAACGCCGACTGGTGGCATTACCTGCTGGAAGGCCATCAGAACGTAACCTGGCCCGGCGGGCAGCAGTATTTCGCCCTCAGCAGCGGTACGACCAGTACCAGCAAGGCAATTCCGGTTACCGATGATATGCTGGAAGCGATCCGCAAAGCCGGTATTCAGCAGGTGATGAGCCTGAAAAATTTCGATCTGCCCTCCGACTTCTTCGAAAAACAGATCATGATGCTGGGCAGCAGCGTAAGCCTCATCGAGAAAGACGATCATCAGGAAGGCGAGATCAGCGGCATCAGTGCGGCTAATATACCGGGCTGGTTCAGCGGATATTATAAGCCCGGTGTCGAGATTGCGTCGATCCAGGATTGGGACGAGCGAGTGCACCGGATTGCGCAGGAAGCCCCAACCTGGGACATTGGTAGCCTGAGTGGTATTCCGTCCTGGATAGAAATGATGCTGAAAGAAGTGATTGCGCATAACCGGCTCAACACGATCCATGACATCTGGCCCAACCTCCAGGTATACACCACGGGAGGGGTTGCGTTTGAGCCGTACAGGAAGAGTCTGGAAACGCTGCTGGCCCGGCCACTCACCTACATCGATACCTACCTGACGTCAGAAGGCTACCTGGCCACCCAGAAACGCCCTGATACGTCGTCGATGGCGTTGATGGTCGATAATGGCATCTTCTTCGAGTTCGTGCCATTTGTCGACGCCAATATGGACGAAGCCGGACGTGTCAGAGAGGGTGCCACGATTCTGTCGCTGGCCGAAGCTGAAGAGAATACTGACTATGTGCTGCTGATATCTACGGTTTCGGGAGCATGGCGGTACATGATTGGGGATACCGTCATGATCACCGATAAGAAGCGGGCTGAGATCCAGATTACCGGCCGGACCAAACATTTTCTGAACATCGTTGGGGAGCAACTCTCGGTGCATCAGATGAACGACGCTATGCAGCTCATGCAGGAGCAGTTCGACATCGAAATTCAGGAGTTCTTGGTTTCGGCAGTGCGGAAGGAGGGCGAGTACATCAACAAATGGTATATCGGCTCCAACAGAACCGTCGATAACCAGACGTTTGCCGAATCACTCGACAGAGAACTACGCCAGGCTAATAAAAACTACAACGTAGCCCGGACCAAAGCGCTGAAAGGGGTGGAGGCCGAAGTGATTCCGGTCGAGCATTTCTACCGCTGGAGTGAAGAATTCAAGAAGCTGGGCGGACAGGCTAAAATCCCGCGCGTGATGAAAGAAGCCGATTTGCTGGAGTTCGGAGAGTACGTAAAAGGCCTGTCATAGGGCTTTTTTCTGGCGGTCGAGTTTTTCTTCTTCCAGCTTCTTTACCTGCTCAACAATTTCTTCGGGCGAGACGTACAGGCGCGCAATCTTGTCCTTGTAGGCCTGGGGTAACTCGGCATGATCCAGAATGAATCGTTTCGTTTCGATCAGGTAATGGCCGAGGCCGTGGTTGACCGCAAAACTGTCGGCAATCCGCTCGGCCTTTTTTACGTAGGCCGCCGAGAAAACGTAGCCAAGCCCAAAACCCACCAGCTCGAGGTTGGTCCGGCGCTCGTAATCCATGATATGCCCCAGTTCGTGGCCAATCCACCCGATCATGATAGCATCGGGCAGCTGATGAATCGGGATGGCCGTATGCGTCAGGGTAAACAGCGCACTGATGTTGATCTGGTACGCCCGGTCGGCCCGGGGACGCAGCAGGGTCTGAAAAACCGGTTGCGCCTGCATGACGGATGAGTTGATCCGTTGTTTAAAGACAAAGCGAATCGGTGTCTGCTGCAATGCCGGAAAAAAAGACAAAGCGGTCAACACGTTTTTTTCGATGACCGACGGAATTGCTTTGTGGGTTCGAAACCGGGCCAGGTCCGGGGAGATGGCGTCCGGCTGGTCGATACGCTTGTTGAGCTGCATACAGATACACGTCGTTGGTACTACCTGTCAAACGAGATGCCTGCTTATTGGTTTAGAAGAACCGGCCTGGTCGCTCGTTGCGCCGGCACAGCCCATGGAGAGTTGATTGGCAGAGCGTCGTGAAAATGCTCATCGGATCTACTCAGGAATGGGAGGGAAGCCCCTTTCGTAGTATACTCATTGGCCTGACGCAAACGTCTTGATGACGAGAGAAAGAGATGACGTATATACCTAACAGGTAGCCCCGCTACATACGCCGGTTTGCGAAGAATCGGTACGTATAGAGCGGGGCTACCCGGTATCGGTTGAAAAGCTTATCCTTTTTTGACTTCGCCTTTAATCTGTTCTTTGGCCCAGGCATCTTTCAGGGTCACTGTCCGGTTAAAGACCGGACGCTCCGGGGTCGAGTCGGCATCAAGAATGAAGTACCCTTTCCGCATGAACTGCACATTGGTGAGCGAGCCCGACCGGGATGCGTCAACCAGGGCCGGTTCAACGAATGCCCGTACCACCTCGAGCGAATTCGGGTTGAGCAGTTCCTGGAAATCGCGCTCGTCGGCAGCCGGGTTTTCGACCGAGAAGAGCCGGTCGTATAAACGAACCTCAGCCTCAACGGCGTGGGGAACGGATACCCAGTGAATCGTGCCTTTTACGTTGATGCCCGATGTGTCGGAGCCGCTCCGGCTTTCGGGGATGTAGCTGCACCGTAGTTCGGTTATCTCGCCGGTCTCGTCTTTGACAACCTCGTCGCATTTGATGATGTACGCGCCTTTGAGCCGGACCATGCCGCCCGGAAAAAGCCGGAAAAACTTCTTCGGCGGCACTTCCATAAAATCGTCACGTTCGATATAGACCTCGCGGCTAAACGGTACGTCGCGTTCGCCCGAACTGGCATCTTCGGGGTTGTTTTCGATGCGCATGATCTCTTCACGGCCTTCGTCGTAGTTGGTGATCACCAGCTTCAGCGGTTTTTCATCCAGTACGGCCATGACGCGGGGGGTCGTTTTGTTCAGCTCCTCCCGGATACAGAACTCCAGCAGCCCCACATCGATCAGGTTATCGCGCCGGGCCACCCCGATCCGTTCGCAGAAATCGCGGATGCTGGCCGGCGTATAGCCCCGGCGCCGGATGCCCGCAATGGTTGGCATCCGCGGATCATCCCATCCGGAAACGTGCCCTTCCTCGACCAGTTTCTTCAGCTTTCGCTTACTCATGACGGTATACGTCAGGTTGAGCCGCGCAAATTCGTACTGGCGGGAGGGGAAAATATTCAGTTGCTCAATGAACCAGTCGTACAACGGCCGGTGGGGCACAAATTCCAGTGTACAGAGCGAGTGGGTGATCTGCTCGATGCTGTCCGACTGGCCGTGGGCAAAGTCATACATTGGGTAGATACACCAGGCGTTGCCGGTACGGTGGTGGTGAGCGTGCTTGATGCGGTAGATGATCGGGTCGCGCAGCTGCATGTTTGGAGACGCCATATCGACCTTGACCCGGAGCACCTTCGCCCCGTCGGGATACTCACCGGCGCGCATCCGCCGGAAAAAGTCGAGGTTTTCATCGACGCTCCGGTCGCGATATATACTCAGGCGACCGGGTTCGGTGGGCGTACCCTTCTGAGCCGCAATCTCTTCGGAGGTAGAGTCGTCTACGTACGCCAGGCCCTTCAGAATCAGTGCTTCGGCAAACTGATAAAGCTGTTCAAAGTAGTCGGACGCGTAGAGTTCGTTCTCCCAGTCGAAGCCCAGCCAGCGAACGTCGTTTTTGATCGAATCAACGTATTCGGTGTCTTCGGTAACCGGGTTGGTGTCGTCAAAGCGGAGATTGGTTTGTCCACCGTATTTGTCGGCCAGACCGAAATTCAGGCAGATCGACTTGGCGTGGCCGATATGCAGGTAGCCATTGGGTTCGGGCGGAAAGCGCGTATGCACGCGTCCGCCATGTTTCCCGGAGGCCATATCGTCTTCAACGATCTGTTCAATAAAATTCAGATGACCGCGATCGGTCGAGGATTCATTTGGGGCTTCAGTCATCGTTGCAGGCTGCTGATAAAGCCCCGAAATTACGGTGTTATCGCGGGTTTGGCAAACGGACGGGGGGCGGTCCGCACGAAGGATTCAGGTTAATTAGTCTATCAATCGAACAAAAAGGGAGCTGTCGGTAGTTAGTAGGTGGTACACTCTGTTGACTATCGGTCAGCAGCGTGCTGTTGTCTGCTACCGCGGTTATGAAAAATAGTTGGTTACCGTTACTTCTTTTTGTGGGCACCTGGGTGATGACACAGGCAGCCTTTGCTCAGAAAAATACAGATGCTCTGGCCCAGCAGGCGCCCCTGGCCGACTGCATTCAGTTCGCCCTGGAGAATCAGCCCCTTATTCGTCAATCGGCCATCGATCAGGAGATTGCCGATCGGTCGGTGCGGTCGGCACTGGCTGCCTGGTATCCGCAGCTGAACGCCGGTTACGGGCTTACGCATTTCCTGCAACTGCCCGTTACCCTGATTCCGGATGCAACAACCGGTGAGCGACGGCCAGTTGCTCTGGGCGCGAAAAACACCTCAACCGTATCGTTTTCACTGACCCAGTCGGTCTTTAACCGGGATGTGCTCCTGGCCAGCCGGACCGCCGATGCCTACCGGGCACAGGCCAGTCAGGTCACCGTGCAGAACAAAATTGACGTGGTGGTTAACGTGAGCAAAGCCTTTTACGATGTGATCCTGACTCAGCGCCAGGTCGACATTCTGGCCGAGGACATCAGCCGACTCCAGCGCAGTTTGCAGGATGCGACCAACCAGTACCAGAGCGGGGTTGTTGACAAAACCGACGCTCAGCGTGCGCGCATCGCCCTCAACAATACCCTGGCCCAGCGAAAGCAATTTCAGGACCTGGTTGGTGCCAAGCAGCAGACCCTCAAACAGCTGATGGGGTACCCGCCCAATGCGCAGCTGAACTTGGTCTATGACACCCTGCAACTGGCGACCGAAACAGCGCTGGATACCACCCTGCTGGCTAACCCGGTTAACCGAATTGAGTACCAGCTCCTGCAAACACAGGGGCGGCTACTGGAGTCGAACGTCCGCTATAACCGCTGGGCCTATCTGCCCATCGTGAATGCCAACGCCAATTATAATTTGTTGTATCAGAACAACTCGTTCGGGCAGCTCTACAGCCAGTCGTTTCCCAACTCGCTGGTAGGGGTGTCGGTGTTTTTGCCCATTTTTCAGGGTGGTCGCCGGGTGCAGCAATTGCGCATTGCAGAACTACAGGTCAGGCGGCTCCAGTGGGATCTGGCGGCCCTGACGAGTGCCGTTGATGCCGAATACGCACAGGCGCTGTCTACCTACAAAGGGAATCTGGCCAACTATTTTGCGCTTCGGGAGAATCAGGCGCTGGCCCAGGATGTCTATCGGATCATCAACCTACAGTACCGGTCCGGTATCAAAACCTATCTGGACGTAACCGTGGCCGAAGCCGACCTGCGAACGGCTCGTTTGAATGTATTCAACGCATTGTATCAGGTATTGATCAGTAAGCTGGACGTGCAGCGGGCATTGGGGCTTATTCAGTTTTGAGATTTGTAAAACGATGAACATACAGGTAAATACACTTTTACTAGGCGCTACCGTGCTGGTACTTACGGCTTGTGGCGGTAAGAAAGACGAACAGCAGCAGGGACCTCCACCGCCAACCCCCGTTTCGGCCGTGAAGGTGACGAAGGGAAGCGCGGTTTATTATGATGAATTTCCGGCTACGATTACCGCCCTGCTCGAGGTAGACGTACTGCCACAGGTGGCGGGGAACATCACCGGTATTTTCTTTCAGGATGGGCAGCCGGTTCGGCGCGGGCAGAAGCTGTACACCATTGACCCGCAGCAGTATCGCGCCGGTTACGACCAGGCCGTGGCGAACCTGAACGTGCAGAAAGCGAACCTCAACCGGGCGCAAAAAGACGCCGATCGGTACAACACGCTGGCGCAGCAGGATGCCATAGCCCGGCAGGTAGTCGATAATGCATCCGCCACCCTCGAAGCTGCCAAAATGCAGGTTGCTGCGGCCGAAGCCAGCATCCGGGCGGTTGGGACAAACCTTAAGTATACCACCATCTATGCTCCCCTCGACGGTACGATCGGCATCTCTCAGGTACGGATCGGGTCGGCCGTAGCCCCGGGTTCGGCACCGCTCAACACGATCTCTTCCGATAATCCCATTGCGGCCGATGTGCAGGTCGACGAAGCCCAGATCCCGCGTTTTATAGCCCTTCAGAACCAGAAAAACGGCGTTCGGGATTCGGTACTGACGCTGGTCTTACCCGACGGCAGTGTATACCCATATCCGGGAACGGTACGAATCGTTGACCGGGCGGTCGATCCGCAGACCGGCACGCTGCGGGTTCGGGTCGCTTTCCCCAATCCGAAGAAACAGCTCAAAGTCGGCATCAACGCCAACATACGGGTGAAAAACAATACCGGCCAGCCGCAGTTGCTGATTCCCTACCAGGCCGTTACCGAGCAAATGAGCGAGTACTTCGTTTACGTGGTTGGCGATAGCAGTAAGGTAACGCAGAAAAAGCTGGTGCTGGGCGCGCGGATCAACGACAAAGTGATTGTGAAAAGCGGCCTGAAGGAAGGCGAGCTGATCGTCACGGAAGGCACGCAGAAAGTTCGGGAAGGAGCTAAAGTAAACGTTAATTAGCCATGGGGTGATTGAGTGGATCGGTTTATGATCGGCCACTCAATCACCCCATCGGTATCACTCAACAGAACCGATGTTCGCAGAAATTTTCATCAATCGGCCCGTAACGGCTATCGTCATATCCATTGTCATCGTGGCGCTGGGTGTGCTGGCGCTGCTGAGCCTGCCCGTTAGTCAGTACCCCGACATTACGCCCCCGGTGGTGCAGGTAACGGCTACCTATACCGGAGCCGATGCCCAGACCGTTGAACAGACCGTAGCCACTCCCATCGAAACGCAGGTAAACGGTACACCAGGCATGGCTTACGTCCAGACCAATGCCACCAACGACGGGCGTATGAGCATGAACGTTACCTTCGATGTGGGGACCGACGTGAACATTGCTGCACTTGACGTACAGAACCGGGTCGGTATTGCCCAGCCCCAGCTGCCCGAAGAGGTGACCCGCCTGGGCGTAACGGTCCGGAAGCGGAACCCTTCGCTCTTTATGCTGGTCGCGATCTACTCGCCAAAGGGTACTCACAACGTCTCGTTTCTGGACAACTACGCCAACATCTACATCCGCGACGCGCTGTTGCGCGTGAAAGGGGTGGGGGACATTTTCAGCCGGGCCGACGACTTTAGCATGCGGATCTGGATGAAGCCCGACCGGCTGGCGCAGCTCGGCCTCACCGCCGACGATGTTGTGGCGGCCCTGCAGGAGCAGAACCTGCAGGTTGCCGGCGGATCGGTAGGGGGACCGCCCCAGCCAACCTCGCAGGCATTCGAGTACACGGTATTTACCAACAGCCGGCTCAGCAAGGAAGAAGAGTTCAACAACATTGTGGTTCGGTCAGACCCGGCGCGTGGTTCGCTGGTGTACCTGAAAGATGTGGCGCGGGTTCAGCTCGGCAAGTTCTCCTATGCCAGTAACTCCTTCGTTGACGGCAACCGCGCTGCTTACCTGCTTGTTTACCAGTTGCCGGGCAGTAACGCCCTGGCAACGGCCGAGGGGGTATACGCGGCCATGGAAAATCTGAAAAAGACGTTTCCGAAAGATATTGATTATGTTGTACCGTTCGAGTCCGTATCGGTGATTCAGGTGTCGATATCGGAGGTGGTCAAGACCCTGCTCGAAGCGCTGGTGCTGGTAATTCTGGTGGTCTTTTTGTTCCTCCAGAGCTGGCGCGCTACGCTGATCACTCTGCTGGCTATTCCTGTATCCATCGTCGGAACGTTTGCCCTGTTCGTGCCGCTTGGGTTTACGGTCAATACCCTGACGCTGTTTGCCTTTGTACTGGCCATCGGTATTGTAGTCGATGATGCTATTGTGGTGGTGGAAGCTGTTCAGGCAAACATCGATAAGGGCATGTCGCCCAAAGAGGCAACGGTAGAGGCCATGCGGGAAATTTCGGCGCCGGTAATTGCCATCGCGCTCATTCTGGCGGCTGTATTCGTGCCGGTCGGCTTTATACCGGGTATTGTGGGTCGTTTGTACCAGCAGTTCGCGATCACCATTGCGGTATCGGTACTGATTTCGGCGTTCGTGGCGCTGTCGCTTACCCCCGCCCTGTGTACCATGCTGCTTCGGCCCATGCACATCGATGAAAATGCGAAGGGACTCAACCGGTTCTTCTACAAGTTCAACCAGTGGTTCGAACGGGTAACGAATGCCTATTCTAACAGTGTTAAGCGGCTGATCAAGGCCACCCCGCTGGTACTCGTGGGCCTGGCTGTGGTGTATGTAGGGACCGGCCTGCTGTTCAAAGCCAAACCCACCGGGTTTATTCCGACCGAGGATGAAGGTCGGCTCATTGTGACCTACGAAATACCGGAAGCGGCTTCGACCTCGCGGAGTCTGGTGGTGTTGAAGAACATCATGAGCATTCTGAAGCAGCAGCCCTACGTGGCTCACTTCTCGGCGCTGGGTGGTCTGAATGCCATTACCTTTGCCTCCAAATCGAACAGCGGTACGGTATTTATTCAGCTGAAACCCTGGGAAGAGCGAACCGGACCGGGTATGCAGGCCGACTCGCTGGTACCTAAACTCCAGCGCGCCTTTGCTGGCTTGACCGATGCGCGGGTGCAGGTTATTCAACCACCCGCCATTCCGGGATTGGGGCAGTCGTCGGGTTTTACGTTCGAGATCCAGCAGCGCGAAACCAACGACGACGTGAAGGCTTTCGATGGGGTGGTGCAGAATTTCCTGGCCCAAGCCAACAAACGCCCCGAAATAGGCCGCGCTTTCTCTTACTTTACGGCTAAGGCCCCGGCTTACCGGGTCGAAGTGGACCGCGACAAGTGTAAAAAGCTCGGGCTATCGGTGTCCAACGTTTACCGGACGATGCAGACCTTCCTGGGTAGCCAGTACGTAAACGATTTCATCATCTACGGGCGTAAGTTCAGGGTTGTTGCCCAGGCCGATACCATGTACCGGACTGACGTGAAGAACCTGAACCAGTTTTACGTCCGCAACGCCGGTGGTCAGCTGATTCCGATCAGTAACGTGATCAAAACGACCGTAATCGAGAACGCACCGCTCATCTCTCACTTCAACCTATTCCGGGCGGTCGAGCTGAACGGCGGGGCCAAACCCGGCTTCAGTAGCAGCCAGGCTAATGATGCCTTACGGGAGGTGGCGGCCCAGGTATTGCCTGCCGGGTACTCGTACGATTTTTCGGGGTTGAGCCGCGAAGAGATCAACGCGGGCAATAGCTCGGTCTATATCTTCCTGCTCAGTATCGGATTCGTATTCCTGTTCCTGGCTGCGCTATATGAAAGTTGGTCGGTGCCATTCTCCGTCCTGCTGTCGGTGCCAATCGGGGCGCTGGGGGCTATTCTGGCGCTGGTCATGTTTCCGTACCTGACTAACAACGTATACGCCCAGATTGGTCTGATCACCCTGATCGGCCTGGCTGCCAAGAACGCCATCCTGATTGTCGAGTTCGCTAAAGAGCGCGTTGATCGGGGAGAGGATCTGCTCGAGTCGACCATTGAAGCGGTTCGGTTGCGGTTACGGCCTATTCTGATGACGTCACTTGCGTTTATCCTGGGGGTGGTGCCACTGGCTATTGCCACCGGTGCGGGCGGGGTGGCCCGGGCCACCATCGGCCGTACGGTGCTGGGAGGGATGCTGGCTGCTACCTCGCTGGCCATCTTCGTGGTGCCGGTGTTGTACGTGGGCATTACCCGATTGGCCTACGGTAAGAAAGGCCTCGAAGCCCTCAAAAACAAAGCCCGGGAAGAGAACAAAGGGGCTGAACACCAGCCACAGGTAATTGATAAATAAGCTGTAGACAGCTGTTTGAACGCGCGGGACCTGTTGTCAGGCCCCGCGCGTTCTTTTTTGCCGGCTGGCTGGTTTTTTCGACAGGCCCGGTCCGGTTAGATAATGGACCTGGACCTGTTGGGGACGGCTTCTTCCTGGAACAGGAGCCAGGCCGTTGCCTAACTCAGGCCGGGAGTTCGATAACTGTACGGGACCCGGGGGAGTATAGTATTATAGTTTATAAATACTATAGACTAAACTGATATAACGTTATGAACACAACGGACAGAACACCCGAAGAGGTACAGACAGACCCGCTCACCAAACACCCGCAACCCCCTTTCCCCGATCAGAAACAGGACGTACCCGGTGTAGAAGCCGACATGCAGCCCAAAGCCGATCATGGTGAGACATCGTACAAGGGATCGGGCAAATTGACCGGCCGTAAAGCTCTTATTACGGGTGGTGACTCCGGCATCGGTCGGGCCGTGGCCATTGCGTTTGCCCGCGAAGGGGCTGATGTGCTGATCTCCTACCTGAACGAAGAAGAAGATGCCCGCGAAACAGCCCGCTACGTAGAAGAAGCCGGTCGGAAAGCGGTACTGGTACCGGGCGATATCAGCGACGAAGCCCACTGCCAGGAACTGATTAGCCGGGCGGTTGCAGAATTAGGTGGTCTGGACATCCTGGTCAACAACGCAGCCTATCAGATGGCCCACGAATCGTTGCAGGACATCACCGCCGAAGAGCTGGACCATACGTTCCGTACCAACATATTTTCGATGTTCCACCTCTGTAAAGCGGCCGAAGAACATCTGAAACCGGGCAGTACAGTTGTCAACACCACTTCGGTCAATGCCTACAAACCGAGCCCGATACTGCTGGCCTATGCAGCCACGAAGGCGGCTATCCAGAACTTCACGGCCAACCTCGGTCAGGTATGGGCGGAGAAAGGCATCCGGGTCAATTGTGTAGCACCGGGCCCGATCTGGACCCCGCTGATTCCGGCAACGATGCCCCCCGAGAAGGTAAAAACGTTCGGACAGGATGTGCCGCTCAAACGCGCTGGCCAGCCTGCTGAACTGGCTCCGATTTACGTTTTGCTGGCTTCCGAGGACTCTAGCTATATGACCGGCAGTACCGTACAGGTAACCGGTGGGTCGCCTACCATCTAGCAGCGCCATTCGTTGAGAATAGTCATGCGCCTGCCGACTGCGGCTTATCGCCAGGATCTCTCAGGCCTATGAAATAAATCGGGGCGGTCTTATGTCTGCCTGGTCATCACATACAGAAAGGAAGAACTTATGTTAGCTATGAATTATCGGGGCCCCCGGCGGGTCCGTATTGACCGGAAGCCGTTTCCGGAAATAAAGCATCCCGAAGACGCCATCGTTCGGGTTACCCGCTCCTGCATTTGCGGGTCCGACCTGCACCTGTACAACGGAAATGTGCCCGATACGCGCGTGGGTATGACGTTTGGACACGAATTCGTGGGGGTTATCGAAGAAATTGGGCCAGACGTTCACAACGTAAAAGTGGGCGATACTGTGCTGGTCCCGTTCAATATTGCCTGCGGGAAATGTGCATTCTGCAAGCAGGGTCTGTACGGCAACTGCCACGAGTCCAACACACAGGCCACGGCGGTAGGGGGTATTTTCGGCTATTCGCACACGGCCGGTGGATACGACGGCGGACAGGCCGAGTACGTTCGGGTTCCCTACGCCAACGTTGGTCCCACGGTGATTCCGCCCGATATGGACCCGGACGATGCAGTATTGCTGACCGACGTGCTGCCCACGGGCTATCAGGCCGCCGAGATGGGTGGTATTCAGCCCGGCGATACGGTCGTTATTTTCGGGGCGGGTCCGGTTGGCATCATGGCGGCCAAATGCGCCTGGCTATTCGGGGCGGGCCGGGTCATCGTCTTCGATCATGTCGAGTATCGGCTCGAATTTGTGCGTAACTACGCCCAGTGCGAGGTATATAATTTTCGGGAGGTAGACGATGTGGTTGTGTTTGTCAAGAAGCTGACCGACTGGCTGGGGGCCGACGTCTGTATTGACGCCGTAGGAGCCGAAGCCGCTGGTAATGCCATGCAAACCATAACGGGCCGGAAAACGCTGCTACAGGCCGGTTCGGCCACCGCGCTGCACTGGGCCGTCAACTCGGTCAAGAAAGGCGGTATCGTTTCGATTGTTGGGGTGTACGGCCCAACCGATAACCTGGTGCCGATTGGTAATGTGGTCAATAAAGGGCTCACGATCCGGGCCAATCAGACCTCCGTGAAGCGGTTGCTGCCCCGGCTGATCGATCATATTCAGCAGGGACGTATCAACCCCAAAGCGATTATTACCCACCGCATTCCGCTGGAGGAGGTTGCCGAAGCGTACCATATTTTCTCGGCCAAGCTCGACAACTGCATCAAACCGGTTCTTATTCCACCCTCAGCCCGATCATAATCCAGAACGACGATGGAAAACTTAGCAGATCAATACACACACATAGTAGGATGGGGCGTAGATGCGGACCCGAAAAACGATCCGACCTACCCCATGAAGCACCGCACCGACGAGGAGCAGAAAGGCTACAGCTGGGAGCGGCCCGCGCAGCAACCGGAAGATATAGAGGTGCTGCGCTCGATCGAGCGCCCCAACGTAAGCGCCGTTTTCGGAACGTCGGTTCCGCCCCAGGGACTTAGTGGTCAGATACGTCGGTTCGCGTTCCGATACAGTGAGTCGAGCTACGGTCACTGGCTGCCCTTGCTGGTTGCCGACCGCGTCAACGTGGTAGAAGGCATTCTGGATGACCTCAAACGGGGCCACGTACCGAATATCTTCGCCGAGAAAGGTATGAAAGCCGACTGGAAGTATAACCAGAAAGCCCTGGTGCAGACGGTCGTGGTAGGGGCTTTGATTACCACGGCGGTTGTCGTGCTGTTCAGAAATCGTAAAAACGCATTATCGTAATTGATGGTCCATCTGCTGGGCGGTCAGCGTTCGAAGCATACAAGTTGTTTCCAGGAATAGAGGGCCAGTCTGTATAAAGATGGAATCCGGTCGATTCGTTTTTATGAAGACTGGCCCTGCTGGTTGTACGAAAGCCGTTAAACAACCTCGCTGTTGAGGTAAACATATGACTAGTAGGAAGTCTGTACCGGACGAACGGGTTGCTTCCTGGAGTCAGCTCATGGACCGGCTGTATGCCGATGCCTGGACGCCGACCATCCGGCGGTTTCGTCCGCCCGTTGCGTTTCGCGGCATGGCCGATGCCTCTTTTCTGCTGAATACGTCGCTTATGCGGCTGGGTAATGGCTATACCTGTAGTGAGGGACATTTACTCCGGAACTTCAGAAAATATGCCGTTGGGCGGGTGCCGCATCATGAATCGTTCTGGTACTGGCTGGCTATTGCGCAGCACCATGGCCTGCCGACGCGCCTGCTCGACTGGACCTTCTCCCCCTTTGTGGCCCTTCATTTCGTTACGGCTTCTACTGAGTTGTACGACCGGGATGGGGTAATCTGGTGTATCGATTATAAGAAAGTGCATCAGCAGGTACCGGAGTCGCTTCGTGTGTTGCTTGACAGTGAGGGGGCCGACGTCTTCACGGTCGATATGCTTAACCAAATTCAATCCCTGCCGGACTTCGATACCCTCGCTCGGGAGCCGTTTGCTCTGTTTTTCGATCCGCCTTCCATTGACGAGCGTATTGTTAACCAGTACGCTATGTTCTCGATCGTGTCTGACGCTCGTGTAGGGCTGGGGCAGTGGCTGGAAGAGCGACCGACCATGTATCGGAAGCTTATTATACCGGCCGAACTCAAATGGGAAATCCGGGATAAGCTCGATCAGGCAAACATCAACGAGCGGGTGCTTTTTCCTGGACTGGATGGGCTCAGCCAATGGCTCCGCAGGCAGTATATTCAGCTCGATTAAGACCATAAGACATTAGCTGAAAATACGGGCCGTTTCCTCATTTGAGTGTTGTAAGAACGGCCGTTCAGGCATGTAGAGCGCGTTGTTTTTGTACGGTTCAATCAACTGGCCTAACCAGTCCGATAAAACCGGTTAATCTGGTTTACAAACCACTTAAACGTTTACTCAACATGAAAACAATGGATGAGTTCATGGAGCACACGATCCAGGATCTGTACTCTGCCGAACAACAGGCGCTGGAAGCCATGCCGGAACTTAGTGACATGGTCCAAAACGAACACCTTCGACAGGCGTTTACGGTACACCAGCGCGAAACCGAAATGCAGTTACAGCGGCTGGTACAGATTGCCCAGCAACTGGGGATAGACCCTGAAGGCGAAACCTGTTTGGCCATGCAGGGACTTATCGAAGAAGCCCGGGATTTGCTGAGCCAGCTGGAGCCGGGTCAACTGGCCGATGCTGCGATCATTGGCGCAGCCCAGAAAATGGAACATTACGAAATTGCCGCTTATGGAACGGCCCGTACGCTGGCTCAACAGGCTGGACAGAAGCAGGCTGCCGATCTGCTCGAGCAGACGCTCAACGAAGAGAAAGCCACCGATACCAAACTAACAACCATTGCTACGGGTGAGGTAAACCAGCAGGCAGCCCAAAGTGAATAACCAGATCCAGGAGAGCCAGCTAGGGCTGGCTCTCCTGGTCATTATCAACGGTATGGTTACAGATATCCAACCCCAGGCGATGCGGCAGTTATGCCCGCTGCTACGTATCGATGATACGGACAAGGACGACACGGTGATTCAGATTCTGTTCTGGAAAGCACTATATGAGCAAACAGTCGCTTATGTAGACCAGCTGCATGGCGCATTCGATCGGCTGGTGACTTCGCCCGATGAAACGCTGGAAGGCGTATGCCAGCGTGAGGCAGATATGGCGTTATTCATCAATCCGTTCCTGACCGGACAACCGTTCAATATCATCAGCTACCTGCAGCAGGAGTCGCAGCTATCGCACCGCCCCTTACAGGATGAGTCCGCTCAAGGCCATACCGATCTATACGTATGAATCAGTCAATAAACTCAACCGTATCGTTACGCGTTGGTCCGCGTGCCAAAGACGCGCGGCACCTATACCCATTAACTACAGAACGCCGTTTGCTGGGCGTTAGCTTTCCGGCCGATGGGGAGGCCGAAGTGCTGGTATGGGCACCCCTGGCTACGCAGGTATCTATTTGTATTGAGCAGCAACCGGATCCTGTTCCTTTGAATAAAGAAGCGTATGGTTACTGGCACCTTCGTACTGACCTGATCCGGCCGGGCGATCGATATACGTTTCGGTTACGAAATACCGACCCCCAAAAAGAGCCCGATCTGGATGGGTCGGCACTGGAAATGCCCGACCAGAGCGATCAGGACCTCGACCGGCCCGACCCCGCTTCCCTGGCCCAGCCCGACGGGGTACATGGACCTTCGCAGGCGGTAGATACCGGCTCCTTTTACTGGGAAGACCAGAGCTGGGTGAATCCACCGCTGTCGAGTTATATACTGTACGAAATCCATACCGGCTCCTTTACTCCCGAGGGTACCTTTGCCGCGCTGGAGGAGAAGCTCGACTACCTGAAGTCGCTTGGCATAAACGCCATCGAAATCATGCCAGTGGCCCAGTTCTCAGGTAAGCGCAACTGGGGCTACGACGGCGTCTATAGCTATGCGGTACATGACGCCTACGGGGGGGGGCGGGCCCTGCAGCACCTGGTCGATGCCTGCCATTACCGGGGCATGGCGGTGGTACTGGATGTGGTCTACAACCACTTTGGGCCCGAAGGCAATTACCTGACCGATTTTGGTCCTTACCTGACCAGCCAATATCACACACCCTGGGGCAAGGCCGTCAATTTCGACGACACCTGGTGCGACGGCGTCCGCCGGTACGTGATCGAAAATGCGCTGATGTGGTTTCGTGATTTTCACATCGATGCTTTGCGGCTGGATGCCGTTCACGCCATCAAGGACTTTAGCCCTACGCATATTCTGAGTGAACTCCGGCAACAGGTCGATGCGCTATCGGCCCAGACCGGGCGCACCTATTACCTGATGGTGGAAAGCGATCTCAACGACCCGCGGGTGATCAGTCCGCTGGCTGAGCAGGGGTATGGAATGGATGCGCAGTGGATCGATGAGTTTCACCACTCCCTGCGGGTGAGCGTGGGCGAAGAGCGAACGGGGTATTACGCCGATTTTGACCGGATCTATCACCTGGCCAAATCCTATATCGACGCCTATGCCTACGACGGGCAGTTTTCCTGTGTCCGGCAGAAGCGCTTCGGACGTAAGCTTGGTCAGCACCCCGGCTGTCAGTTTATTGTTTTCTCCCAGAACCACGACCAGGTAGGTAACCGGAAAGGGGGCGAGCGCTCGAGTCAGCTATTTAGCTTCGACAGGCTTAAACTGATGGCAGGGGCCGTTTTGGCCAGTCCGTTTATTCCGATGCTGTTTATGGGCGAAGAGTGGGGCGAAACCAATCCGTTCTTCTACTTTGTCCATCACTCAGACCCTGACCTGATCGAATCCGTCCGGGCGGGCCGACGGGAGGAGTTCGCTTCGTTTTACACCGGAAACGACATGCCGGACCCGCAGAGCGGAAAAACATTCCGGCAAACCAAACTGCAATGGAACCTGCTGGAACAGGAGCCGCACCGGACTTTGCTGCGGTACTACCAGTACCTGATTGCCTTACGACAACAGCTTCCGGCGCTACATACCCTGAGTCGGAAGCAAGTGGCCGTCATCCCCGATGAAGAAAACCAGACGCTGGCTCTGCATCGCTGGCATGACGAACAGCAGGTACTTTGCCTGATGAATTTTGCTGATGAGCCGCGGACGATCCGGATGCCGGGCGAGGGCGAATGGCAAAAACTGTTCGACTCGGCCGATGAATCATGGCAGGGTCCCGATGCGCAGAAAATCAGCCAGGCACCTGCCAGTGTCTTCAGCGACAGTGGGGTAGAGGTGCAGGGCGAGTCGATGGTACTCTACGGCCAGGGGCATGAAGAATATCATCTGGCCAACCCTGCTCCTATGCCGGCCCGGCTGATTGCGTCCTGATGCTAACCGGCAGGCCGAAGTTTTAACCAAACCCCGGCCTGCCGGTTAGCATCCATAGAGGTACTGCCGAAATCGTTATGAAAAAAGAAGAGATTCACCTCGCCGACTGGGAGCGGATTGTGTTCGGGTTAGCCCCTGGCGAGTTCATGCTCGAAGTGCTGATCCGTTCCCTGATCATCTATCTGGTTTTTACGGTGGTTGCCCGTCTGCTGGGTAAACGCATGAACGGACAGATCACCCAGGCCGAGGTAGCGGTCATGCTGACTCTGGGAGCCATCATCGCGCCGGCCATGCAACTGCCCGATCGGGGGGTGCTGCTGGGCGTGCTGGCGCTGACCTGTGTGCTGGCGCTGCAGCGGGGCATCAATTTCTGGGGCTTCAGAAACAGCCGGGTAGAAGAGATCGTGCAGGGGACCGAAAGCGCGCTGGTGAAAGATGGGGTCATGCAACTGGATATTATGGCAGCCTCGCGGATATCCAAACAGCAGATATATAGCGTGTTGCGGGCTCAAAATATCTACAACATCAAGCAGGTCGACCGGCTGTATCTGGAGGCCTGTGGCTTGTTCAGTATATATACCAACGAACACCCTGAACCCGGCCTGTCGGTATTGCCAACGCAGTTTGAACGACTTCAGGGAGCCGACTGGCTGGGTGTGCAGACGCGGGCCGGTGACCAGCTCCGGGTTTGCCAGAACTGCGGCACTACTGTACCGGCAGACCAGGCGAACGAGCCATGTCCGGCCTGCCACAAAACGAAATGGGTAGAGCCCATTTGCTAACTCCGCCAACCACATGAAACCCGAAGATATACACATCGGCGACTGGCAGCGGATGATGATTGGCGAAATTCCAGCCGGTTTTTACCTGGAACTGATCCTGCGTGTAGTGGTGGTTTACCTCATTTTGCTGATAGCCATGCGGTTGATGGGGAAACGTATGGCGTCGCAGCTCAGCCGAACCGAATTGATCGCGATGGCCTCACTGGCGGCTTCGATCGGGGTGCCGATTCTGGCGCCGGACCGGGGCTTGTTACCTGCCTTCATCTCGGCAGGGGTGATCGTAACGGTTCAGCGGGTGTCGGCCCATTTCGCGGCCAAAAAAGAATCGTTTGAAGCGCTGGTAGAAGGGGAGCTGAACGTGCTCGTTCAGGAAGGGATTCTGCAACTGAGGGACATGCAGGTAACGACCATAAGCCGCGAGCGGGTTTTTGCGCAACTTCGTTCTAAAGGGTTGTATCAGCTGGGGGCTGTAAAGTTTCTCTTTATGGAGCCCAACGGGAGTTTTACCCTGATCAAACATCCGGAACCCCGACCCGGCCTCTCGATTCTGCCCCAGTGGGACCGCGAATTTCGGGACAGACAAGCGAAAAGCGATGACCTGATGGTTTGTAAAAATTGCGGCAATCCGGAACCGGCTCCGGCTGATCCGTCGCGGGTCTGTGATCGGTGCGGAGATGCGAACTGGGTACCGGCCGTATCGTAAGATGAAACGAGACCGACTGATTTTAAGTTGGTTTTCAGAAGTATAGGCAGGAGCCAGGCCGACATCTTACCCGATTGCCCGTCGGCATGCCGACCAGATTTCGGCTCCGCGAAAACGTATCTTCACTTTCCGCAATTCTGCCCACAGACTCATTTTTAGAGGAGCCCGCCGGTTTTATGCGGTGCCTGGTTCGTGCGCTGATTCAGCTTCGGGCCGCGCAGCCCCTGCCGGTCAGTCAGCGCTAACCCATATGGCCGTTCCCTTATTCGACCCTGGAAATGGTAAGAGCCAGTCAATCGCCAGGGTGTTACGATGCTTTACAAACGTAGGTCAGCCCGGCAGGCGATAGCTGATGCCAGGGTGGAAATTAACCTGAATACAGGTTGTACTCAAAACTGAAGAAGATGGCTATGCAACCGAAAATTGGAGACCGGCTATTCCGGCAGCTCGGTAAGAAATATGAACCCTCAACCCTGGTTGCGTTCCGCTTTGGGCGGTACGATGTGGCAACGAAGACCGATGGCGAAGGCAATCCGGTACTACTGTTTATTGGAAAAGCCGATGAGCGGGGGCATATCAGGGGCCATCAGTTTACGCGCCGGTTCCTGAAAGACGTCAATGGCGTCGTGCGTAAAGACCATTGGGATTACAAAGGCAGGGTGTAGAATTTATCCAAAAAAATCCGTTCAATGAACTTTACACTCAAAATCTGGCGGCAGAAAAACACAAGTGCGACAGGCAAACTGGTTTCTTACCAGCTGACAAACATCACGGCCGACATGTCGTTTCTGGAAATGCTCGACGTATTGAACGGTGAGCTGGTCCGGAGGGGCGAAGAGATGGTTATGTTTGATCATGACTGCCGCGAGGGAATCTGCGGCTCCTGCTCTCTTTTTGTTAACGGCCGGCCTCACGGGCCCCAGACCGGAGCTGCCGTATGTCAGCTACACATGCGGTCCTTTTCAGATGGCGACACAATCGTGGTAGAGCCCTGGCGGGCCAGGGCTTTTCCGGTACTCAAAGACCTCTCTACCGACCGCTCTGCCTTCGACCGGATCGTACAGGCCGGGGGCTACATCTCGGTTAGTACAGGGTCAGCGCCTGATGCCAACGAAATTCCGGTTCCGCGACACGTACAGGAAACTACGATGGATGCGGCTGCGTGCATAGCCTGCGGGGCCTGCGTGGCTGCCTGCAAAAATGCTTCGGCTATGTTGTTCGTTGGGGCTCAGGTATCGAGGTTCGCTATGTTGCCCCAGGGGCAGCCTGAACGTAGCCTGCGGGCTCAACGTATGGTAGCTCAGATGGATGCTGAAGGGTTTGGCGCCTGTTCGTTTACGGGGGCCTGCGCCGTTGAATGTCCGGCTTCCGTATCCCTGGAAAACATTACCCGGCTCAATCGGGAGTATTTGGGGGCTCGGCTAACGTCGTCTGATACGGACTAGCTGCTTATAGTTAGTCCGTATCAGACGACGTCGCCCGTCAGTTATTTTCAGGTTCATCTTCGTCATGGTAGGGCGTACCGGTAGTCACCTGTCCCCCGCTTGTCCAGAGTCCACCGCCCCGTTCGCCATGGTTTTTTGTATGCTCTCCTGACGGCCATTCGTCGGGGGTATCAGGCGTCGCTGCCTGTTCAGGCTGGTAGTTATCGGCATGGCTACCCGTATAAGGTGTTTCGGTCGGACTACTGGTACTATGACGCTGATCGGGTGCTGCTTCGGTTGACCGTTCGTTGTTGTCGGCTTCGTTAGAGGCTAATCCTCCTGGCTGCGAATCCGTATCGGCCGATCGTTGGATATGGGTTTGTACTAGCATAGGTGTTTAGCGATAAAGGTGTACTCGTTGTTGAGGGATCAACTAGTCAGCCAGTAGGGCCGGGTTGGGAAACTAGTGACGTAGTGAGGTAATGGGGCGGTCGCTCCAAAAGGGGCCGTTTCCTTACTCGGGCTTGTCCTGTTTCGGGTGGCCGGGCCAGGCAGCGGGTTAACCAGTAGATCGCAGACGCAGCTTCTGATCGTAATTCCCGATTGACAGAAGAATAAGCTAAGCCGATGGTGACAAGCAACCAATAACCCCTCTATATATGTTTTACCACGATAAAAAGCTTCAGTACAAAGTTCGGGTCGACAAGCCCAATCCTCAGTTTGCCCGTGCCCTGCAACAGGCAATTGGCGGTGTAGAAGGCGAAATCCGGGTGTGCCTGCAATACCTGTTTCAGGCTTGGAATTCACGCGGACCGCTACGTTACCGGGATATGCTGCTGGATACCGGTACCGAGGAAATGGCGCATATCGAAATGTTGGCTACGGCTGTCGCGTTGAATCTGGAAGGTGCATCGAGCAGCGTGATCGATACCATTGTCGGTAACGACCCCATCATGGAAAAAATAGTGGGCGGGGGCGACCCTCGTCATTTCCTGTCGGGTGGACTGGGAGCAATGGCGGCCGATGCCAATGGGGTTCCGTTCAACGGATCGTGGGTCGTAAGCTCAGGAAATCTCGCGGCCGACATGTTTACCAACGTAATGGCCGAGTCAACAGGCCGCGTTCTGGCTACCCGATTATACGAACTGACCGACGATAGTGGAATGAAAGATATGCTCTCATTCCTAATTGCCCGCGACACCATGCACCAGCAGCAGTGGCTGGCGGTACTGGAAGAGCTGGGGCATGGCGATATTCGGGGTGTGCTGCCCATTCCCAACAGTTTTCCGCAGAGCAGCGAGAATCAGGAGTTCAGTTATGCGTTTGTCAATACCAACATTGATCCCGTAGAACCCTCAGCCGGGGCCAACCGCCGGTGGACCCACGGTCCTTCGCTTGACGGACGGAGTGAGTTCCGAGAAGTGAAAGCCCAGCCCCACGGAGACGAGCCCATGCTGGGTCCACCCATTCCCGCGGGCCACGCCCAGACGGAGCAGATTGAACAGGCTGGATCAAAAAAATAAAGGCTCACTGTCAGGATACAAAGCCGTTCCGTCCTCACGGTAGAGGTGGGGCGGTGTTGTATTCTGCTTGTTTATGAAAAGCCCTTTCGGGTAGCCGAACCAAACCCCTTGGGTAGATTCTATCCTGAATCTACCCAAGGGGTTTGTAATTATACCAAGGGCTCTGTCTGGAGATGTCCGGTCAGTATCTGCTGCATCTGCTGCCAGGTATTATCCCACGATTGTTCAAGCAGAAACTGATCCAGCTGCGGCTGGTCGCTGCAGGCATAGCCCAGGAGCAGTTGATTTAGCTGCTGCTGAAACGAGGAGGGATCGTCAGCAATGGCTACCTTTTCCCAACCGCCATAGGTTCGAACCACATCCCGGATGGGTGTAGAAACAACCGGCAAGCCAGCCGCCAGGTATTCGGGGGTTTTGGTGGGGCTGATAAACCGGGTAGCTTCGTTGATCGCAAAAGGGAGTATGGCTGCCTGCCAGTTACTGAAATAGGCCGGCAACTCGGCATAGGCTTTCATGCCCAGGTAGTGGATGTTGGCGGCCTGGGGCAACTGGCCGGGGTTTATTTTGACGACCGGTCCCAGGAAGACAAACTGCCAGTCGGGTCGGCACCGGGCCAGCTCGTCAATCAGCTGTAGATCCAGCCGTTCATCAATGACACCACTGTATCCGATACGGGGTTGCGCTATGGACTGCTGATCGGCTGGGTCAGGTAACGACCGTCTGGAGCTGCTGAAGTGACTGTAATCAATACAGCTTGGGAAGGCAAAGACCTGAGCATGGCGGCTTTGTTTGGCTTCATAGAGTGAGTAGCCGCCCGTAAAGACCACGTCAGCCCGCCTGATGAGCTCCCGTTCCTGATCAAGTAGTTGCGGAGGTGCGCCCAGAAAGGCCGAGAGTTCATCCATACAGTCGTAGATGGTGAGCGTCGGCTTCAGGTGCTCGCTAAAGAGCAAGGCCATGGGTGTATAATACCACAGCGCGTACTGGTGGATATTCTGTTCGCTAAAAAGCTGGTCGATCAGGGTTCGCTGTGCCTGAACGGCCTGTTGGGGCGGGGTGCCATGGGGTAAGTGAGGAACAACGACCGAGAGTTGTTCACTGACTGTGTTTATCGATAGACCGGGTGTGTCTGACCAGATCGGCTCTTCAATATACCACACTCGCCAGTGGGTGGCGGCCCGGCTCAGCAGATGCTGAGGCCGTTGATAGACAAAGTTCCAGCGCAGATGAGAGAAACAAACCAGGTCCTGAATCGGTGGACTGCTGGTGGAGACCGTCTGGGTATCTCGGGTTCCTGCGCTACCGGGTCTACTTTTTTGGGAGTTTGAGGAGGCTGTAGAAAAAGCCCAGGCGTTACTAGTATCGTTTGATGTTTGCATAGGGAATCAGGACGCTTACCCGAGCGCAACAGCTCTCTGTCGGTAAGCAGGCTATGCGAAACAAACCGCCAGACCAAACGAAAATGACAACCCGCTCAGCACCGAAGTGAGGCAACGGCCCTGGCGCTGGGTGGGTTGTCTATGGAAACACCGGGGCTTTGGTCAGACAGCTTGGGCATCCGTCTCCTGCGGGAGCTGCACCAGCATCAGCCAGTACTGACAAAGCTGATCGATGGTCTCTACGAACGAAGTTGGCGTATTGGCTACTTCAATGACTGAGTTGACGTCCAGTTCGTAGGCTGGTATGGGGTTATCGCCGGGTGATGCCAGCCAAACGGCGGGTATCGCCCGCAGACGGTAATCACTCTTCAATCGCTGCAGAGTCAGCATGCGGTCCGGGCGGTTTTCACGGCCGTCGAGCAGGATGAGCGAAGGCCACTCGTCAGCCGGATGGGTCAGGAGCACATTGGCCAGCTCGGCCCCCCATTCAACGGCTTGTAGCTGACAATGAATGCCTAAGGCCTCGATCCGTTGGCGGGTCAGGAGTAGCGCATCGCCTGTCATAACGGCAACGACGCTTACGGGTGCCATGGCTTGGGGCTTACATTCTGCACGACTATCCAAACCTGAAAGGGTCGAGAATTTTTCGGTCAATGAATCAGTAGGTGATTGATTATCAAAAATTTGACTGATATAGGGCCAGCGCCGGCGACTTACCGGTAATTCGGTGCCATCGTGCATTCGCACCGATCCCGGCATCTTTGCCCGTTGGGGGGGATGGATACTGACCACACAGCCTGGGTTGATTAAAGCCGTTTTATGAATACGGAGAAAGGCAGGCAGACGCTCTTCAAAATAAGTAAGTGGCTTGGCCAGCAGGCGCCGTTCACCATTTCTGAATTGAAGCCAGGTGTAATTGTTGGCACCCGAAAAATAAGCGAGTAGCGCAGGATGTTCGAGGAGTTGACTAATAAACTGCATTGGACATGGAGTATATACGAAGAGAAAACCATAAGCCCTGGCCATGCCAAAGCCGCTGCCTGACCAGACTCCGTAATTACCATTGCTCCTCTCGTTTTGTTTGCTCCACAAGTCGGCCGTTCAGGCGTATCCGCAGGGCTAGGCCATCACGGAGAGCATCTGTAGAACTGGGGTGCCCAGGGTCTGATCGCCGGACACGAAAAGATAGGGTCGTGCGTCATCGGTCGACAGTCCTTTGGTGAACAACCGCCAGGCTACAGCCCCGTCCAGCCTCACGGCTGCCGCGGGTTGCAGACTGCCTGCCCCCTGAACGAGTGTCCACTGCGTATCCTGACGGAGCAAATACCAGGTACCCCCGCCGGGTCCGGTAATCGTAACGGTAACGAGGGTGCCCGGCTGGGCGTTTACGTAGCGGAAGGTATGGGGCAAAGCCCGCATAAACGTGTCCAGCAGTGGGTGATGAAGTTCGGGGGCCATCAGCACGTCGGTTTGATCGAGGGTCAACCTGATCTGCTGCTGATGGTGCCACAGCTCAGTATATTCCCGGGCTATGTGGAACCAGTTCAGGGAAGTTTCTTCGCCTGCCCAGGCTACCGAGAAAGGGGCGGCTTCGAAGGGGGGCTGCTGTTTGAACAGCTCGTATACAGCCGGCCCCGTCTGGGCCAGCCAGCCGATCAGGATCGCCGGACTCAGCCGGCGGGTGGCTACGACCCAGTCCTGATTCAGTTGATTCAGGTACTGGACCAGGCTCTCGTACGAGTTGATGACCGGTATTTCGGGCGACTGATAGTGATCCCGATACAGGGTGATCCGGCGCCAGTTGCCATCGACAATGTGCGACACAATGTCTTTCACCGTCCAGCCTTTGCATACGGTGGGCCGTTGCCAGTCGTCGGGAGCCAGCCGCCGGAGCAGATCGAGCAAATGATCGTTGAGGATGGGAAACAGATCAACGGTCTCGATGGGAGGAAGGGGTTGCATAATGCGGGCAGGGGCAGAGAATAAAGGAATCGAACGAACGGGTCAGCGACCCGATCAGCGCCGGGCTGCGGCATGTTTCTCCAGCAACCGAAGGGTATGCTCGAGCGATTGGGTGTCGCCCCAACTGTCGTGCCCCGGTATAACGATTCGGGCGGTACCAAACCGATTCATGACGTTGCGGACAGACGAGGCCCAGGCGTTCAGATTTGCGTCGGCTACATTACCCATACCGAAGGCGGCCACACTTTTAACAAAACAGCCCCCGTGCAGAATCTGCTGGTTGGGCAACCAGACCACTATATTATCGCTGGTGTGCCCCTCGCCCGGAAAATAGCAGCGAATGGGTTCCTGCCCGATATACAGGGTTGTGTCATTGGACAAAACCGCTTCGGGGGCTTCATAGCCTAACTTGACAGATTTTTGAGCCGTCAGTGGAGTACTGACCACCCGAATTCCGGCTTTGCGGAGTGCACTAATGCCGCCCACCCGATCCTCATGCGCGTGAGTGACAATACAAAGCCGGATAGGTTGGTGCAGGCTATCGGCCACCCACCGCAGCAGATCCTCGGTATTATCCGTATTTCCATCGCTATCCCAGCCCGTATCGACCAGCACGACACCGTCGTTTGTTTTAATGATAAGCCCATTTGATGGGACAACGCTGTTCTGGTAGACATTATAGGTAACATGAACGTATACCCGCTCATTCAGGGGCGTAACGGTCACTTTGGGTTTCGTAACCGCTTGCGCCTGTGCGAGGGCGGAGCCGATAAAACAGCAGAGAAAAGAGAGCAAGGTGCGCATCATGGGGTTGTATTCTGTGTGTCCCTAAAAGTACGACAAAACCGCTTCGGCCCGTAGCACTTGTCTGGCATAAACTACTCGGCCAAGTCCGGTAAGGGGAGTGGAAAGTGTTTATTTTTTGTAGTTAATTAATTGAGAATCAAAATTTTGTAACAAGATTTGGGTGAACTAATAACCTCCTCTGTACGTTTTGTTTATAGACACTCAACGACCCGTTTATGCCTGATTTCAATCCCAGTCTGATTCTGTATACCGCCGACGCACTCAACGCGCAGGGTGAGTTGGTTGTGGCTCGTTATCCCGACGCCGAGACGCTCGAAGTCAAGCAGCACAACCGGTTGCCGGAGTTGGGTATGAATCACTTCAAGGTCAAGTCCGACGTGCTGGTGCTGGGAAAACTAAAGTCACAGGAGATCAAGTGGAGCGGCCGGAGTTCTGATTACATCGCGCCCAGTTTAGCGAACGGCTGTTTTGGTGGCTGCGCTTACTGCTACGTAGACCGCCACAAGAAAGTCAATCCCATCACGCTCTTCACCAACGTTGACGAAATTATGGCGTCGGTCGATACCCACGTTCAGGCACTGGCGTGGCCTAAGCCGATCAACCAGACCGACAGCACGTTCTGGACGTACGACATCGGCTGCAATTCGGATATCTCGGTCGATTATAGCCTGTCCGACGGCGTGCGAGAGGTGTTTGCGTTTTATCGCGATCACCCGCGGGCCAAAGCAACGTTCGCCACCAAGTTTGTTAATAATGACCTGCTCGATTTCGATCCGCAGCGAAAAGTGAGGATTCGGTTTAGCCTGATGCCGGGCCACGTGAGCAAACTGGTCGATGTGCGGACCGACAGCATTGAAAAACGCATAGCAGCTATTAACGATTTTTACGAGGCCGGCTACGAAGTGCACGTTAATTTTTCGCCCGTCATCGTGTACAGCGGTCCGGATGGTGATCGAAAGGCCTGGCGTAACGATTACCGCGATCTGTTCCGCCAGCTCGATGCGGCCCTGCGCCCTGAGGTGAAGGCGCAGCTAAAATGCGAAGTTATTTTTCTGACCCATAATCAGTGGCAGCACCAGGCCAACCTGGCTATAAACCCAAAAGCAGAAGAACTGCTGTGGGTGCCCGAGTTGCAGGAGAGCAAGGTAAGCCAGTACGGCGGCTGGAACATCCGGTATGATCACCAGCTTAAGAGTAAAATGGTGGCGGTGTTCGAGCGGCTCATTGCCGATGAGATTCCGTGGTGTACCATCCGGTACATATTTTAACGGGTCAGGGACCACCGCTGACAGGATTCATTCAGGTGAATGGCCTTCAGCTATGGTCCCTGACCCGTTGCTAATCGTGCGTTAATCGACGCTGTTGGCGTTCTTCTT
This sequence comes from Spirosoma lacussanchae, assembly GCF_005870035.1. Taxonomy (GTDB): domain Bacteria; phylum Bacteroidota; class Bacteroidia; order Cytophagales; family Spirosomataceae; genus Spirosoma; species Spirosoma lacussanchae. Next base: position 2,331,569 of record NZ_SWJG01000001.1, read on the forward strand.
CGCTGTCTCAACCTTATCAGGATCAACCTGCTCGGTCGTCTTTTTGGTCGAGCGCTGGTTGGCACCGGCCTTACCGGCTTTGCCTTTCTCCTGCTGATTGATGTGGCTGTTGCCACCGCCCGACTGGGGCGAATAATACCTGATGAACAGCTTCATACGAAGGCTCGTTTGGCTAGCTGCGCGGGTGGTTACCTAACTGCTGTGCCCACCTTTGTTACCCGACGATTTACCGGCACTGCTGTGACTGCTCTTCGAGTGTTTGGCACTTTTATGGGCCGTTGAACTGCGGCCGTTGCCTTTCTCGCCGTGTTGGGTACCGTTGTCCTGGTTACCCGTGATCCGCTGGTCGTTGTACGACTCCTCTACTTTTTCCAGGGTTTTGTCTGCCATGATTTTCTATCGTTGAGTGATAGCAGACTAACCTGTCAACGGGCGTTTTGTTTGACGTAGGCGTCCATCGAAAAACGCCCTGAGCCGATCACCAGAAATAGCAATAACAGCATCAGAACGATCAGCGAGAGCCAGAGTTCGGAGTTCAGCGCCGAGAAACCGCGGGAAATGTTGACGAAGAAAACGGCCCCCACCAGGATTGGCAGCTGGAGAATGACCATGAGCCGGGTCAGGCAACCCACCGCAATCAGAAATCCGCCCATGAGGTGCGCAAAGGCCACGTAATGAACGATCATGACTGACCACAGATCGAAATGAAGACCACCCACGAGCTGGCTCAGGTAGGTCGTGTCGCTGATAAAACTGACGCCTTTCAGCACCAGGATAAAGCCCAGCATGATCCGCAGGGCATCGGTCCAGGCGGGGTGATGCGTATCACCCCAGTGTTCGACTCGGTGTAAAAGATTCATTGCCGTAAGCGGTTTAGTGAATATGTACCGAACTTACAGCAATGGACGAGCAAAAACAAGTTGATTGTCAGTTATTTACTGTGCAGCTAACGGACCCGTTTGCACCGGCGGCAGCTGCTCGTACTCGGCCATCTCGAACAGCCGCGACCGGATCAGGAACCGAACTCCCAGCGGAATTTCAAGCGAGAAACTGGCGCCCCGCCCCGGTGTGACATCAATGGTCAGGTGCGTGTGTTTCCAGTACTCAAACTGATCTTCCGACATCCAGAAGTCGCAGCCGTCGATCTGCCCCAGCAGCACATCCGACTCACCAACGATGAAATCACCCTTCGCGAAACACATCGGTGATGAGCCGTCGCAACAGCCTCCACTCTGGTGAAACATCAGGGGGCCATGTTCAGCCTTGAGCTGGCTCAGTATGTCGGCAGCAGCCGGGGTTAGATCAACACGATTCATAAAACTTACTGGAGAAATGAGCAAAAGAAAGGAACAGAAGAGGGGAAGGCCGGACCACCCGGCAACACCCACATGCGCCCGCTGTTCCGCTCTTCCCCCTATAGCTGTCTTCCTTATTTTCAGAAGAAACCTAGTTTATTCTTGCTGTACGAGATCAGCAGGTTTTTGACCTGGCGATAGTGATTCAGCATCATCAGGTGGTTTTCGCGGCCAAAGCCTGACTTCTTGTAGCCACCAAACGGCGCGTGAGCCGGGTAATCGTGGTAGCAGTTGACCCACACCCGACCGGCCTGAATCTGTCTCGGAATGGTATACAGTTCGTGCGCATCGCGCGACCAGAACCCGGCACCTAGCCCGTATAAGGTGTCGTTGGCTATGGAAACGGCTTCTTCGGCCGTTTTGAAGGTCGTCACCGACAGCACCGGCCCGAAAATTTCTTCCTGGAAGATGCGCATCTTGTTGTGGCCCTTGAAAATGGTCGGCTGAATGTAGTAGCCGCCTTCCACGCTGTGGGCGGGTCCGCCACCGGTCAGCACTTCGGCGCCTTCCTGCTTGCCAATATCAATGTACGACAGAATTTTCTCGTACTGGTCGTTACTGGCCTGTGCCCCCATCATCGTGTCGGGATCAAGCGGGTGTCCCAGCTTGATGGCTTTGGTCCGGGCAATGACCCGCTCCATGAATTTGTCATAGATATCTTCATGAACCAGCAGGCGAGAAGGGCAGGTGCAGATCTCACCCTGGTTGAGGGCAAACATAACGGCTCCCTCCACGCATTTATCGAAGAACTCATCGTCGGCATCGGCTACCGATTTCATGAAGATATTAGGCGATTTACCCCCCAGTTCCATCGTCACCGGGACGAGATTTTCGGATGCATACTGCATGATGAGCCGGCCGGTGGTGGTTTCGCCGGTGAAGGCTACCTTGTTAACCCGCTTGTGCTGGGCCAGCGGTTTCCCCGCTTCCGGACCGAAGCCATGCACGATGTTGACCACGCCGGCCGGAACGATACCCTCCAGCAGCTCGAACAGAACGGCAATGGACGTAGGGGTTTGCTCGGCGGGCTTGATCACAACGCAGCAGCCGGCTGCCAGGGCCGGGGCCAGTTTCCAGGTGGCCATCAGCAGAGGAAAGTTCCAGGGAATGATCTGCCCCACCACGCCGACGGGCTCTTTGATAATCAGCGAGAGGGTATCGGCGTTAAGTTCGGTAGCTGAACCTTCTTCGGCGCGGATGACCCCGGCAAAATACCGGAAGTGATCTACGCAGAGCGGCAGATCGGCCGCCATCGTCTCGCGCAGGGCCTTTCCGTTCTCGACGGTTTCTACCCGGGCTAGAAACTCCAGGTTTTTTTCAATGACATCGGCAATCTGCAACAATATTTTGCTGCGTTCGGTGGCCGATGTTTTCCCCCAGGTTTCGAACGCTTTTTGAGCCGCATCGACGGCCAGGTCTACGTCTGCCGCTTTAGAGCGGGGCATTTTAGCGATCAGGCTGCCATCAACCGGCGATTGGTTATCAAAATATTCGCCCCCGACCGGTGGTACCCATTTGCCGCCAATATAATTATCATAATGAGACCGGAATTTGGGCCGACTAACGTGGGTTTCTACGAGTTCGAGCGTTTCCATACAGATGGTAAAAGATGATAGTTAACAGGTCAATTGGAATCGTCACAAATTTTGAGAGAATCAGTCAATAAAATGTGTCCGATCATATCGACTGCTTGCACTATTCTATCAAAATGCCAGATACCTTTTGTTGCGTTAGTATCTGCCGATTAATGGTTAATTCGCCGATTTTATACTATTCTTACCCGAAATAATTATGAATTTGTGTAGCTTAGACGACTGTTACAACTAATTCTGTCTGTTTCCTCTCTGGTTATCGCCAAACGCATCTGCTATGAAATCAACCCCTGCACAACCTTTCGATATAGGGCGCCACCTACACACGCGACGTTTGGAACAGGAAGTTGAAAACCGAACTGCCTACACTATCGACTCGGCCGAACTGAATATTTATGAAACGCAGCATGTGGCCGAAAAAGTAGAACTGACGTTTACCAATCCAGTGCTGGCCAGCATGATTCGGGGAAAAAAAGTGATGCACCTGCCCGGTACCCCTTCGTTCGATTTCCTGCCCGGCGAGTCGGTAATCGTGCCCAGCGATGAAACCATGTGTATTGACTTCCCGGAAGCGCAGATCCAAAACCCAACCCAGTGTCTGGCCCTGGCTATTGCGCCGGATAAGGTTCGGCAGGTAACCGACACCCTCAACGACCGGGCTCCGCTCATCGATAGCGCCCAGGGGTGGCAGTTTGGGCAGCATAATTTTTTCCTGACCAATGATGAGCCGATTCACCAGCTGATTGGCCGACTGATTTATATATTTACAGAGAACAACCGCGCCAAAGAAGTATTTGCCAATCTGGTTATTCAGGAACTGGTAGTTCGACTCATGCAAACGCAGGCCCGCGGCCTGCTGCTAAACCCAAAAACCAGCTTCGCCAATGTGAATCGGCTGGCGCACGTAGCGCAGTATATCAACAAACACCTGAGCCGGAGCCTGCACATTAAGGAACTGGCCGACGAGGCCTGCATGAGCGAACCTAATTTCTACCGAACGTTCAAGAATACGTTTGGCATGACTCCTGTAGATTATATTAACCAGCAACGAATCTCGCTGGCCTCCCAGCTGCTGCGCACTACCAACCGGTGCCTGGCCGATATCAGTATGGAGTGCGGTTTTAACAACCTGACCTATTTCATGAAGTTATTCCGGCGTGAGATCGGCATTTCTCCCACGCAGTATCGGAAACAGATTATGCCGGCCTGACGAATGCAGTGACGAGAAAAGGCCGGAAAACGTACCAGATAAAATCGAGTTTGTTTATCTTTGGTCAATTATGGCAACAAAGGGCGTCCAAAAGTCAGCTTTCACCAACCAGACCTTTGATTTTTTACAGGATTTGGTTCAGCATAATAACCGGGAATGGTTTCAGGCCAATCGCGCCCGGTACGATACGGCCAAAGCCGAACTTTGTGGTGTAGTAGAGCGGGTTTTGACGGGCATGAGTGCGTTCGAGCCACTGGCGAATACCGCGGTTAAAGACTGTATATTCCGAATCAACCGCGACATACGATTTTCGAAAGACAAAGCGCCTTACAAATCCCATCTGGCTTTTGCTATCGGTCCGGGTGGGCGACATTCCGGACGAATCGACTATTACGTACAGATTCAACCGGGCAATCAGTCGTTTTTGGGGGCGGGTATGTGGCAGCCTACGCCAGCCAATCTGGCCAAGTTCCGGCAGGAGATCGACTATAATGCCGGGGAGTTGAAGCAGATTATTGAAGCGGAGGAGTTCCGGACGTATTTTCCCGAAGCACATGGCGAAAGCACCAAGACCGCGCCGAAAGGGTATCCGGCCGACCATCCTGAGCTGGACTTACTTCGCCGGAAGGAGCTGTTCTTCGTTCACCGATTTTCTGACAAGGACGTGCTCAAGGCCGGGTTTGCCGACGAGATTGTGAAAGGCAGCCGCCTGCTTAAACCGTACTGTGATTTTCTGAATTACCTCTTCTTCGACGAAAAAGAAGAACCGATTTTGCTTTAATAACCATTTTGCTTTATCCCATGAAAAAACTCTTCATTATTCTGGCGGGTGTGCTGATGAGCTATGGCGCTCAGGCACAGGTTCCCACCACGCCCCAGCCCGGCTACATCTACAAGGTAGAACCGGGCCTGCCTGGTAAGCAGGTATATGTCAGCGGTCAGCGGCCTTTCGATGGAAAAGGCCGACTCGTTGGCGCTGGAGATCTTGGTGTGCAGACCCGGCAGATATTCGAAAATCTGAAAGCTGCGCTAGGTACTGTGGGCATGTCGCTGGACAATGTAACCCAGGTTACTTATCACATCAAAGATCAGGCGGGGCAGGTTAGTAACCTGGCCAACCAGCAGATTTCGGCGGTAGGGGCTAGTTTCTTTACCGCGGGTTTACCCAAAATTTCGGACGTGAAAGCCATTCCTCAGATCATCAGCGACGATGTGCTGATTGAGGTCGAGGTGATTGCCATCAAGTAACCCGTTCGGCTACGGGATCTTACGGGCGTAGGGTATCTTTCCGGGATTTCCCGACCGGAATTCCCACCCCAAACGCCCGCGGATCGCTGGGGGGCGCCGTCTTACGGCGCTTCCCGGATTGAGTTTCGGGCTGGATGTTGGGCTGCGGGGATGATTGCATGAGCGTTCCCGGTGACGAGATCGGCGAATCTACCCCCGGTACCAGTACCTGCTTCTGGGGCGATGCATTAGATTGGGTAGACCGGCGGGTGGTGTCTTTTTGAGCGGTACAAACCGTAAGGCTACCGCTAAGCAACAGGCCGAGTAAGAGCAGACGCATGATAATGTTCGTTGAGTAAATGACAGATTAGTCATTCAACTAGCCGTAGCATCCCGTAGTTTAAATAAGACAAAAAAAAGCCGCTGTTCCCCAGAACAGCGGCTTTTTCATAAAGAGGATAGGTGGGCTACGCCGTTTCCAGCAAAGATACTGCTTTCGCTTCGAGCAGGGTTTCGCCCATGAGATAGCAGTCGGCAGCCCGCGCAGCTTCGCGACCTTCTGAAATCGCCCACACGACCAGCGACTGACCCCGGCGCATGTCGCCAGCGGCAAACACTTTCGGGTTGGTCGTGGTCTGATAGTTCGTCGCTTTCACATTTCCCCGTTCGTCGTATTCGAGACCAAGGTCGTCGAGCAGCCCGTTGTGCTGGGGGTGCAGGAAGCCGGCCGCCAGCAGAGCCAGCTCGCAGGGAATGTCGCGCTCGGTGTCGGGTTGTTCGACCATCTGCATCCGGCCGTCCTTAGTTTCCCAGTTCAGCTCTACGATTCGCAAAGCTTTCAGGTTGCCGTTCTCATCGCCAATAAAGGCTTTTGTGTTGATGCTCCAGTGCCGTTCGCAACCTTCTTCATGGCTGGTGCTGGTGCGAAGCATCATGGGCCAGTTGGGCCAGGGCGTGTTGGCAGCCCGCTCTTTCGGCGGCATCGGCATCAGCTCGATCTGAGTGACGCTGGTAGCGCCGTGCCGGTTAGAGGTACCAACGCAGTCAGAACCCGTATCGCCACCGCCAATAACCACAACATTTTTTCCGGTCGCCATCAGTTCGCCCTGACTGTATGGAACACCTCGGTGGTCTACTTCAACGGGGCGGTTAGCCACGCGTTTGTTTTGCTGACTCAGAAATTCCATGGCCGGGTAAACGCCCTTCAGGTCACGACCGGGTATAGGCAAATCGCGCGGAACGGTTGAGCCGCCCGTGAGCATGATTAGGTCAAAGTCGGCCAGCAGGTCGTTCGCTTTGACATCGACGCCTACGTTGACGTTTGTTTTGAAAGTGATTCCCTCCGCTTCCATAACGGCCAGCCGCCGGTCAATGGTCCATTTCTCCAGTTTAAAATCAGGAATGCCGTAACGCAGTAACCCGCCAATCTGATCGGCCCGCTCAAAAACGGTAACGGTATGCCCGGCTTTGTTGAGCTGAGCGGCTGCTGCCAGTCCCGCCGGCCCCGATCCAACGACGGCGACGGTTTTGCCGGTGCGCACTTTGGGAGGCTTCGGGCTGACATATCCCCGTTCAAAAGCTACTTCGGCAATTGATTTTTCAATGAATTCAATAGCAACGGGTGGCTTGTTGATGCCGAGTACGCAGGAGGCTTCGCAGGGCGCCGGGCAGATACGGCCGGTAAACTCAGGAAAGTTATTAGTCGTTGCCAGAATCTCGTAAGCGTAGCCCCAATTCTGCTCATACACTGCGTCGTTGAACTCGGGGATGATGTTGCCCAGCGGACAACCACTATGGCAAAAGGGGGTACCACAGTCCATACAGCGGGCTGCCTGCCGTTGGGAATCCTGCTCCGAAAACGGCATTTCAATCTCCTTATAATCGTGAATCCGCTGTTGCGGGTCGCGCTTCTTGGGCAGTTCGCGCGTGAATTCTAAAAATCCGGTAGGTTTTCCCATTCTTGTAAAGCGTCTACGGCTTATCTAATCTGTCTGGCAGGCTGTTCGCTCCTGAACAGCCTGCTCCGTTTATGGCTGCTGGCGGGGGCTGCTTAACCCTGCGTCACGTCGACTGTGATATCCTGGTAAACAACGTTTTTGTCCCGAATCTGCTCGGCCAGTGAGATACCTCGGCCGGCGAGCGCCTGCCGGAAGTCGGACGGCATCACCTTCACAAACTGACCAATCTGGTCGGTCCAGTTCTGGATCAGCGCCAGGGCTACGTTGCTGGTCGTATACTGGAAATGCTTATCGACAAACTCGCGTACAATACCCTGGTCCTCGTCGTTGAGCGGTTCCAGACTGACCATTTCGGGATTGACTTTGCTGGCAAATGTGCCATCCTGGTCCCAGACGTAGGCAACGCCACCCGACATACCCGCTGCGAAGTTGCGCCCCGTCTGGCCCAGAATAATAGCCAGGCCACCGGTCATATATTCCAGACCGTGATCCCCAACGCCTTCTACTACCACTTTGGCCCCGGAGTTACGAACGCAGAACCGCTCTCCCGCCATACCGCGGATAAAGGCTTCGCCCGAAGTAGCGCCGTAGAACGACACGTTGCCGACAATGCTGTTCTCTTCGGGCTTGAACGTAGCGGCCCGGTCGGGATACACAATCAGCTGAGCACCACAAAGTCCTTTGCCAAAATAGTCGTTCGCATCGCCTTCCAGTTCCAGTTTGATGCCGCTGGTGGCAAAAGCCCCCAGGCTCTGGCCCGCCGTACCCCGTAGTTTTATGTGAATGGTGCTTTCGGGTAAGCCCGGCCCGCCATACTGCTTAGAAATTTCGTTCGATAGCATGGTGCCGATGCTCCGGTCGATGTTCTGCACCGGAAATTCAGCGTATACGGGCTCGGCCGATTCCAGGGCTGGTTTGGCCACGGCCATTAGCTTACGGTCCAGCACGTCGTCGAGATAATGGTTCTGCTCCTCCTGTTTGAAGAGCGCCACATCGAGGTTTGTCGGCTCTTTGTACAGCAACGCGTCGAGGTTGATGTGCTTGTATTTCCAGTGGGGGAGGTCGCTGCGTAGTTCTAGCATCTGCGCCTGACCAACCATCTCGTTCACCGTGCGGAAGCCCAGCTCAGCCATGATTTCCCGCAACTCCATAGCCAGGAAGGTGAACATGTTTACCACGTGTTCGGGCTTACCGGTAAAGAGGGCCCGCAACTCCTTATTCTGGGTCGCAACCCCTACCGGACAGGTATTCAGGTGGCATTTCCGCATCATGATGCAACCCGCCGTAACCAGAGCCGCGGTAGCCACGCCGAACTCTTCGGCGCCGAGCAGAGCCGCCACCGCCAGGTCCCGACCCGTACGCATCTGGCCGTCTGTCTGAACCGTAACGCGGCCGCGCAGCTTGTTCCGAACCAGGGTCTGGTGAGCTTCGGCCAGGCCAAGCTCCCAGGGTAGACCCGCATGCCGGATACTGGACAGCGGAGAGGCTCCCGTTCCGCCGTCGTGGCCCGATATCAGGATATGGTCGGCATGGGCTTTGGCTACCCCGGCGGCAATAGTCCCCACCCCAGCCTCTGACACCAGTTTGACGCTGATACGGGCGGCCCGGTTGGCATTTTTTAGATCGGAAATCAGCTGAGCTAAATCTTCGATCGAATAAATATCGTGGTGGGGTGGGGGCGAAATAAGCCCGACGCCCGGCGTACTGTGGCGCGTGCGGCCAATCCAGTCATCGACTTTAAAGCCAGGTAGCTGGCCTCCTTCGCCCGGTTTGGCACCCTGCGCCATCTTGATTTGTAATTCCTGGGCGTTGGTCAGGTAGTAGCTCGTTACCCCAAATCGGCCCGAAGCCACCTGTTTGATGGCCGAATTCATGCTGTCGCCATTGGCCAGCGGGGTATAGCGCAGTTCGTCTTCGCCCCCCTCGCCGGAATTGCTCTTACCGCCGATGCGGTTCATGGCGATGGCCAGGGTGGTATGAGCCTCCCAGGAGATCGAACCGAACGACATGGCACCGGTGGCAAACCGCTTGAAGATGGCCTCGATCGGCTCAACCTCGTCGATGGGAACGGGCGTCCCTTTTCTGAACTTCAACAGACCGCGCAGGGTAATGGCCTTCTGCGTCTGGTCGTCGATCAGCTTCGAGTACTTCTTGAATAGCGTATAATCGTTTCGCTGGGTCGACTGTTGCAGCAGGTGGATCGTATCCGGGTTGAAAATGTGTTTCTCCCCGCGTTGTTTCCATTGGTATATACCGCCCACCTCAAGCCGTGGGTTGGCCACCGGAGCTGGCGGGTAGGCAATGCAGTGGCGAACCAGGATTTCGCGGGCAATTTCGTCCAGGCTCATGCCGCCAATGCGCGAAACGGTGCCAGTGAAGTAGCGGTTGACTACATCCTGGTTCAGTCCCAGGCACTCGAAGATCATGGCGCCCTGGTACGACTGCAGGGTAGAGATGCCCATCTTCGAAAAGATCTTCAGCAACTCACCATTGACGGCTTTGATGTAGTTTTTGTAGAGCTTGTCCAGATCGTAATCGACCTGCAACAGCCCTTTCTCCTTCATGCTGGCAATGGTCTCAAAAGCCATGTACGGGTTAACCCCCGACGCGCCGTAACCGATGAGGGTAGCCACGTGGTGGGTTTCCCAGACGTCGCCTGCTTCGACCAGAATGCCGACTTTACCGCGCAGACCCTGCCGGATCAGGTAATGGTGTATGGCCGACGTGGCCAGCAGTGATGGAATAGGCGCGTGACTTGAATCAATCGCGCGATCCGACAGCACCAGGATAGAATAACCATCCTGAATGGCGTCTTCAGCGTAGCGACAGATGCGGTCGAGCGCCCGCTCCAGCGATTTGCCGTGACCATCGGCCGTAAACAGGCAGTTGATGGTTTTGGCCTGGAATTTAGGCCGGTCAATGAACCGGAGTTTGTCAAATTCAGGGGTAGTCAGAACGGGCTGATCCAGTTCGACCTGATGACAATGTTCGGGCGATTCGCTGAGCAGGTTGTAGGTGGCGCCAACAAACGAAATCAGCGACATGATTGCCCGTTCCCGAATCGAGTCGATCGGTGGGTTGGTCACCTGCGCGAACAATTGCTTGAAGTAGTGGCTCATGTGCTGGCTCTGCTCCGAAAGAACGGCCAGTGGCACATCGGTACCCATGGAACCGAGCGCTTCTTTGCCGGTTTCTACCATCGGTGCCAGAATCATGCGCAGATCTTCGGAGGTAAAACCGAAGGCCTGCTGCATCCGAAGCAGCTTGGCCGGATCGTAGGGGTTGTACGACCGGATGGGCGCTTCCAGATCTGAAATCCTGATTTTGTTCTCGTTCAGCCACTGCTGGTAGGGCTGACGGGTACTGATCTGTTCTTTGATCTCTTCGTCGGCAACGATGCGGCCCTGTTCCATATCGACCAGGAACATCTTGCCGGGTTGCAAACGACCTTTGCGAACTACTTTGGCTGGATCAATATCCAGCACGCCTACCTCCGAGGCCATGATGACGACGTCTTCGTTGGTAACCCAGAAGCGGGACGGACGCAGCCCATTCCGGTCGAGGGTGGCCCCCACAATACGACCGTCGGTGAACGATATGGACGCGGGGCCATCCCAGGGCTCGATCAGCGCAGCGTGGTATTCGTAAAAAGCTTTGCGGACGGGGTCCATGTGTTCGTTACCATCCCAGGCTTCCGGAATCAGCATCATCATGACATGCGGCAGGGAACGGCCGCTCATCACCAGCAATTCGATCGCGTTGTCGAGGTTAGCCGAGTCGGACTGCTTCGGATCGCAGATGGGCAACAGCATGTCCATCTCATCTTTGGTGAACTTGCTGGATTCGAGCAGACCCTCGGCGGCTTTCATCCAGTTCACGTTACCCCGAACCGTGTTAATTTCGCCATTGTGAGCGATGTAGCGAAACGGCTGGGCCAGTTTCCAGGAGGGGAAGGTGTTGGTCGAAAAGCGCGAGTGTACTACGCCCAGTGCCGAAACCACATCTTCGTTCTGGAGATCGGGGAAATAGGGTTCGAGCTGCAGGGTTGTCAGCTGTCCTTTATAGGTAATGGTGCGGCAGGACAGCGAGGAAAAATAGAAGGTATCAACACCGGCTACCGTTTCATTGATGATCCGGGTGCTGGCATTACGAAGGATGTATAGTTTACGCTCAAAATCGTCTGGATTGATAATATCGGCCGGGCGTTTGATAAATACCTGTTCCATCTGCGGCTCGCAGGAGCGCGACCCATGGCCCAGGTCGCTGTTGTTGACCGGAACGACCCGGTAGCAGAGCAATTCAAGCCCCAGGCGTTTCATTTTCCGGTTCAGTACCGCCCGGCATTCTTCGCGTAGCCAGACATCTTTCGGGAAATACACCATCCCGACGCCGTATTCGAGCGCTGGCGGGAGGTGAACGCCGAGTTTACGGGTTTCGTCGACGAAAAACTCGTGCGGAATCTGGATAAGCAACCCCGCCCCATCGCCGGAGTTGGGTTCTGAGCCAACTGCACCCCGGTGTTCCATACGCCGAAGCATCTGGAGCGCATCCGAAACAATCTGGTGCGATTTGCGGCCCTTGATATGGGCAACAAAGCCGATACCACAGTTGTCGTGTTCAAACTCAGAACGGTAAAGGCCCGAATTGGCCTGCGTGGGTTGGTCAACCTGATCAGACATGGTCGTAACAGTGTTGGGGTTACTCGTCAGTTTTCTACCCTGTATTGCGACAGTTGCAAAAAATGACTGGATGTATTACGAAATTTGAAAAAACTAATGGATTTCGGCAGGTAAATAAATCAGGAGTTGACTACCGAAATGATGGGCGTTTGCGACAAAGTCATGCAATATAATACAAAAAATATTTGGCAAAAATCGCTTTTGGCGGAATTTGTTCGTGATTGATCTCAATTATGATTTTGATTATAGTTGTTCTTGGAAAGTGAATAAACGAACGCCAGCTTGTCCATAACCCTTGAAACAAATAGTGCAACTGGTATATATAAAACTAAAAATATAGTAGTGTTGAAAGTAAGCAAATAAGCCACCCACTGTCATAATTCGGCTCATTTTGCCGATCAATCTTTCGTGAAAGCCGACTTGTGTGAATTTGACCCAATAAGCCTGAAGAACGAATGAGACGAACGAGAATCGGCACCTAGTTGTGCTACTATGGTAAAACGGAAGGTAGGCAAAAGCGTGCGCAAGGTAATGCAGACGCGTTTTCCTACTTTTCTTATAGGCCATAAAAAAAGCCGCTCGAGTGAGCGGCTTTGCGTTTTCTGGTGATCCGGCTGGGATTCGAACCCAGGACCCATACATTAAAAGTGTATTGCTCTACCAGCTGAGCTACCAGATCGTTTCCCGGCTGACAAATGGTTGTTGTCGTTTGGGAATGCAAAAGTAGAGGTTTGATCTTGTAAACGCAAGAGCAGTCCTAAAAAAAAGTTAGTGACTGCGTCAATTTTATGGCCTCTACAGCTTCCTGAACATCATGAACCCGCAGAATCGAGGCTCCGCCGAGCAGGGCTGCGGTGTTCAGCACGGTAGTCCCATTTAATGCCTTATCGGCCGTCGTAGTCAACGTTTTCCATATGGTTGTCTTGCGCGACAAACCCACCAGCAGGGGCTCATCGAAATACTGAAAAGCGGTCAGCTGGCGTAATAGCTCAAAATTTTGAGAAATTGTCTTGGCGAACCCAAATCCGGGGTCAATGACGATGTCTTTGGCGCCCAGGGCCCGCAATTCGTACAGCCGAAGAGCTAGCTCATCAATCACCTCGGTGACCAGGTTGGTGTAGTTGGATAGCGATTGCATGGTTTGCGGGGTTCCACGCATGTGCATCAGCACATAAGGCACTCCCAGCTCGGCAACGGTGCTGAACATGGTCGTATCCAGATTACCGCCCGACACATCATTGACCATACAGGCCCCGGCCTCAACGGCCTGCCGCGCCACCGAAGCCCGGAACGTATCAATAGAAATTAGGGCATTCGGAAAATGGCGGAGAATTGTATCAATGGCGGGCAGAACCCGGTCAGCTTCCTCGGCAGGGCCAACATCGGCCGCACCGGGCCGGGTCGAGTAGCCACCAATATCCAGAAACGTGGCGCCGGCCTGAAGCATGCTTTCAGCCCGCTCCAACACCCCATTAGGCTTTGTCAATTCGGGCGAGACGCGGCTCCCGGCGTAGAAAGAATCGGGGGTTACGTTCAGGATGCCCATCACCACGGGGGTGTCGAGGGAAACCAGCCTGCCCCGGCAGTTCAGCGTTTTTTTCGTAACTTTCGGCATCAAAATTGTCATTTGGCGTCATTGATGGTCATTTGTGGTCAGATCAGACTGCGCAGGTGATGACGACCGTTGACGATCTACGACTACAAATGACGATGTCAGAAACCGAAACTCAATATCGGCAGGTTATCCAGCGTTGCAAGGATCTCTTCCTGAAGAAAAATAAAGATTACGGCACTGCCTGGCGAATTCTGCGGCTGCCCAGCATCACCGATCAGATCTACATCAAAGCCCAGCGGATTCGCACCCTCCAGGAAACTGGCATTAGCAAAGTAGGCGAGGGCATCGAGCCGGAGTTTGTCGGGATCATCAACTACTGCGTGATGGCGCTGATCCAGCTCGCCCTGCAAAATGACAGCCGAACCGACCTGCCTGCTGACGAACTCGAACATCACTACGACGAACAGATTGGCCGGGTTATTGATCTGCTGTTTGCCAAGAACCACGATTACGGCGAGGCCTGGCGCGACATGCGGGTCAGTTCAATGACGGATATCATCCTGATGAAACTGCTCCGTACCAAGCAGATAGAAGATAATCAGGGAAACACCCTGGTATCGGAAGGGGTTGATGCCAATTATATGGATATGATCAATTACGCCGTTTTCTGTTTAATCAAACTGACACATTAAGACTGACCGGCGAAGGAAGGCCGCAAACGACCTACTTTCCACAGAAGCCTGTTGGCCTTTTTGTTGTCAATATACTTTGTTCATCACCTGCTGCTTCGTATGAACCCCACTGCCACCCCGCCTAAACTGAAAACTGGTACCCCGCCTATGTTATGGGCGGCCCGGATTGCCCGCTTCCTGGTCGGTGCGATCTTTATTTTCTCCGGACTCATCAAACTCAACGATCCGGTTGGTACCCAAATTAAGTTTGAGGAGTATTTCGAAGTCTTTGCCCAGGATGTACCGCTGTTGCATGATTTTTTCATGGCGCTGGTGCCGTTCACGCTGGCGATGTCGGTGTTGTTCTGCGCGGCTGAAATCATCCTCGGGGTTGCCCTGCTGGCTTCGTACAAGCCCAAGCTGACGACCTGGCTGCTGTTTTTCCTGATTGCCTTCTTTACCTTCCTGACTTTTTATTCGGCCTACTTCAATCGGGTAACCGATTGCGGTTGTTTCGGAGATGCGATTAAATTGAAACCCTGGACCTCGTTCGGGAAAGACGTAATCCTGACCATACTGATCCTCTTTATTATCGGCCACCGGAATCGGATCAAGCCACGAAAAACGGGCTGGCTGGTCGCGCTTACTACGCTACTGACCCTAGGGTTGGGGATTTACGCCATTCAGTTCTTACCGCCCCTCGATCTGCTACCGTATGCCGTTGGTAAAAGCATTCCGGCCCAAATGAAGCCGTCGGAGCCTTTGCGGTACCGGTACATCATGGAAAAAGGAGGTAAAACGGCCGAATTTGACCAGTACCCTACCGACCCGAGCTATAAATTCAAAGAAATGGTGTTGGTCAATGAAAACGCTAAACCCAAAATCACCGACTATCGGGTCTGGAACGACGAGGGCGACTTTACGCAGCAGACGTTTGAGGGAAGCCGGTTGTTCGTCATCGTGAAGAATACGAACGACATTGACGCCGGTAGCATTCCGGCTATTCGGTCGCTGGTAGAAGGGCTGAAAGGGTCGGGGGTTACGCCCGCGCTGCTGACGTCGGTGAGCGACGAGGAGATCAACGCTTTCCTGAATGAATATCAGCTGACGGGCTTACCCTATTACAAAGTAGATGGCACCGTGCTGAAAACAATCATGCGATCGAACCCCGGAACCTGGCTCCTCAAAGACGGCGTGGTCCGCGGCAAATGGCACTTCAACACCACTCCCGATGCGGCCGCTGTTAAGCAGTTAGTGGTTGAGTGAAACATCCGGTACTACCACCCGTTCACTCATTGTCATCCTGAGACATGAAGAATATTTTCCTGATTGGTATGCCATCGTCGGGCAAGAGTACGGTGGGTAAGCGTATGGCCGACGCGTTGCGCTGTCGCTTCGTTGACACCGACAAAATGATTGTCCGGGAGGAGGGCCGGTCTATTGCCGACATTTTTGCGACGGATGGCGAAGCGTATTTTCGGGAGGCTGAACGGCGTGTATTGCGCACCATACGCCCGGGGCAGAGCCTGGTTGTGTCGACGGGGGGCGGTATGCCGTGCTTTCACGATAACATGGCGTATATCAACGCTACCGGTTTGTCTGTGTTTTTGGATGTGCCCGTAGAGACGCTGGTACGGCGGATGCTGGCCCACAATACCGATGACCGGCCATTATATCGGCCCAACGATCCCGAACTGCTGACAACCCTGCAGCAGCGCTATCAGGATCGGTTACTATTTTATCGGCAGGCCACACTCATTGTGACCGGCGAAACTACGGCCGAAAAAGTATTAATGCAGGTGGGGGCCTGGCTGTAACCAGGCTTATCCGGGCCTAAAAAAAGGAGTCAGATCAGATCTGACTCCTTTTTTTAGGCCCGGGCAAAACGGATTAGAAGAACGTGCCGACCGATAGGGTCAGGTTGGTATTGTTGTTCGTAATCTGGGCTGAACCGTAATCGGCTGAGTTGGGCAGCGTATACGGGGTAAAGGCCGACTTGAAGGTGTTATAAGTGCCCGAAACATCGGCAAAGAACCGTTCGTTGCGAACGCCCACGCCACCCGAGAGCAGCAGTCGGCTCCGGTCGATATTATCCAGCCGGGAGATGTACGGATCGGGTAGGTAAGCAGCCCCACCCCGAATCCGGAACTGACCCGCGCGGAACTCCGCTCCGCCCCGGAAGTTAATCACATTCTGGTAGGTGGTTTGTACCGAGTTGCGCACGTCGTTCCGGAAGTCGCTGTTGACCTGCGCATTGCTATTGTCGGTCGTGTTGGCGCGAATGCCACCATAGCCGACGTATTCCGCTGATGCGGTCAGGAAGCCGATTTTACCTTTTCCCAGAAACACCGTCGCTCCGCCCGACGCCCGGAATGGCGAAGTAATGCTATAGTTAAAATCATTAGGATACACATCGACTGCATTGCCGATCAACGGCAGGGCTGGGTCGCGGGCTACCACGCTCAGGCCCTGGTTGAATGTTTCCCGGATACTCATGAACGTGGGAGTAGCTACGGTAGCGCCTATCTGCAGCTCAGGAGTCAGTTTATAAATAGCCCCTACGGACAGGTTAAAGCCATTGCCCCGAACCGTTAGCCGATCCCGCTGGGAGTAGTTATCAAACGTTTGCCCGTTCACGATGAACTCCGTCAGCACATTCTCCGAATTGTACCGCACGCTCGACAGGCCGACGTTAACGCCCAGGTAGAGTTTATCGTCCAGGTTACCGGCATAGGCGAACGTCCACTGAGACTGCGACCCGGTCGACTCGAAGGTGTTGCGCTGATCACGGGGACGGTTGGCATCGAACCGGGAGAATGGAGCACCGCTGTCATTCTGGCCAATCGGGCTGCCATTGACCAGGAACAACTGGTAGGCAGCTGCCAGCAGGTCGGTAGCCTGATTCGTGTTCGGATCGTACTCGGCGTCGATCTGGCTACCCGTAACATTGCGGGCGTTGGCATCCAGAATAATAGGATCTACGAACGAAGAGCGGTTATTGCGTCCCTGAAACGTAAACCGGTTGAAGTAATTGATATTTTGATGATACCCTATGCCAAACGTTGTCCGGCGCCACCGCCGGTTACCGTTATCGCCCCCGGCAAATATCAACCCCAGCTGACCCACCGAAAATTTGGCTCCATTTTCGGACAGGGAGCTGCCCAGAAACGACGCCTGACTGCTGTTTAGATTGAGCGTTGGGCTGATGCTGATCTCGGAGCGGTTATAGAATCCCAGGCCAGCCGGGTTGCCAAATAAAGAGCTGGCATCGCCACCAAGGGCGGCCTGGTTGCCACCTAAGCCGCGAAAACGGGCAGTACCGGTTTGCTGAATCTCGGAGAAGCGAAAGGCCTCTCCGGAATAGATATCGCCGGTCTGGCCAAAGGAGGCCCCTGCGCCGAGGAGCATTCCTGAGAGTAGTAAGAGCTTATTCTTCATGGAAGTGGTTGTCGTGAATCCGTTTTTTGCCCTTTGACAGGGGTCGCCCGGCAATGTTTAACGGTAGTATTGCTAATAACGAAAAAACCCGCCGTTTGTCGCAAACGGCGGGTTTTTTTATGGATTAACGAAGCGGTTGTTAGCGTGGGCCGCGCGAACCGCCCCCTCCGCCACCGGAGTAGCCACCGCCACCGCTGCTGCTACCGCCCCGCGAACCTCCGCTGTAGGAGGGAGCAGGAGCCGAATAGCTGGGTTGGCTAGGCTGGCTGTAAGTACGTGACTGATTCTGATAGCTGGGCGCGCTGTAGGTGCGTTGAGGCTGGCTAGGCTGGCTGTAGCTGCTGCGACCACTACTGTAGCTGCCCGAGCCCGAACTGCTGGGGGGCGTGTAGCTACCCCGGCTGTTCTGACGGGGGGCTGCGTAGTAGTCACTGCTCGACCCGCTACCGCTATACGAAGGGGTAGGCCGGTTGCTATAGGTCGGCGTTGTGGTGCTGCTGGCCCGGCCACCGCTGACCGATGAGCCGTTGTCGTAGTAGTAGGCGCCCCGGCTGTTCCGACGCGGAGCGGCATACGTACCTGAACCGGTGTTGTTGCTATAAGCTGGGCTGCTGCCCGAGCCACTGTAGCTACCCGACCGACCGCCGTTGTTGGCATTTGCCGAGCGCGGGGTGTTTACAAAGCCGTTGTTGTACCGACCCGATGAGCCGCCTGTACGAGCACCGTAGGTACGGTTGACGCGGTATGGATCAGCGCCGACCACGGTTACGTTGTTGACGTACACCGGACGACCCCAGCCACCGCCCCAACCTCCTCCATAGAAGGAGTTGAAACCACCGAAGCCATACGGACTGAAGAACGGATCGTAGAAGCCGCCACCGTAGCCGAAGGGCGAGTAGAACGGGCTATACGCCATCGAGCTCCCCCAGAACGGATCGTAGAAGCCGCCGTAGCCAAATCGGTTGAAACCCCAGGGAGAATAGCCGAAAGCGCCGACACCCAAACCGATGTTGAAGCCGTTAAAGAAGCCCATGTTGTTGAAGCCCCAGCGATTCCAGCTCAGCGCCGAGGTCTGTGCTGCGTTGTAGCCATTGACAAAACCGGAGTTATAGGCGTTCGTGCCGCTGTCGTTCCAGCCCGGATCCGGCGAAAGGCCCCGATTCAGTTTGCGGGTGCTTAGCTCTGAGTAATACTCGTCCGCATTGGCATTGTAGCCCTGCTGTTCATCGTTCAGGGCGTAGTCTGGGTTGTCATTGCGGCCTAACCGTTGTTGCCGCTGCTGCTGCCGACTGGGGCGTTGCACTACCGACGACGCGTCGGACGAATTGTCGGCGTACACCACTGCGTTGGCAGAATTGCCGTACAAGTCATCCACTTCGCCGGTGTTCTGGGCTGTCTGGCGGCTGGATGAACAGCTCCAGAAACCCATCAGCACGGCCAGCGTGAGATAGCTGTATATGCGTTGTTTGTTCATTTGGCAAGGGAATTTTCGTAGTAAAACCTGTCGGACCAACCGCCGTATGCACATAACACGGATGTGGATCGTTTGATTACAAAAATAGGATAAAAACCTATATTTGCAACTTTTCATTCATTAGATTCTAATTAGAATCGAAGGGTTTAAACCGTATTCAAAAAAAGTATTAAGGTTTCGGCACGGGTCTTCCATCAGCAGCGTTTAACCACCCGGTTCTGAATAGCTGTGGGTAGAAAATTACCGGCCGAAATCCCCTCCCGTCATGGCAAAAGCAATTCCTTCCCGTAGTGAGAATTATTCTGAGTGGTATAATGAACTGATCAAGAAGGCCGATCTGGCCGAAAACTCAGCCGTACGGGGCTGTATGGTGATCAAACCCTATGGCTTTTCCATCTGGGAAAAGATGCAGCGGGCGCTGGATGATATGTTTAAGGAAACCGGCCACCAGAATGCATACTTCCCATTGTTTATCCCAAAATCCTACCTGAGCAAAGAAGCCAGTCACGTTGAAGGATTCGCCAAAGAGTGCGCTGTAGTGACCCATTACCGGCTGAAGAACGCCGAAGATGGCTCGGGCGTGATCGTCGATCCGGAGGCAAAACTGGAAGAGGAGCTGATCGTACGGCCCACCTCAGAAACGGTGATCTGGAGTACCTACAAAAACTGGATTCAGAGTTATCGGGATCTGCCCTTGCTCATCAACCAGTGGGCCAATGTCGTGCGCTGGGAAATGCGGACGCGGATCTTTCTGCGCACGGCCGAATTTCTCTGGCAGGAAGGGCATACCGCTCATGCCACTGCCGACGAAGCCCAGGCCGAAACCCGGCAGATGCTTGATGTATATGCCCGGTTTGCTGAAGAGTGGATGGCGCTGCCGGTGGTGAAAGGGCATAAAACCCCGAACGAGCGGTTTGCCGGCGCCGAAGATACCCTGTGTATCGAGGCCATGATGCAGGATGGCAAAGCCCTGCAGGCGGGCACCTCGCACTTCCTGGGGCAGAACTTTGCCAAAGCGTTCGACGTGCAGTTCCTGAACAAACAGAACCAGCTGGATTATGTATGGGGTACGTCATGGGGGGTATCGACGCGTCTGATGGGAGCCTTGATCATGGCCCATTCCGATGACGATGGCCTGGTTCTGCCACCCAAACTCGCGCCCATTCAGGTGGTCATTGTGCCGATCTACCGCACCGACGAGCAGCTGGACGCCCTGTCGGCCAAACTGAAACCGCTGGTTGCCGAGCTGCGTAAGGCGGGTATATCGGTCAAATATGACGACTCGGATGCCAACAAGCCCGGCTGGAAATTTGCCGAGTATGAGCTTCGTGGCGTGCCGGTTCGGTTGGCCATGGGTGGCCGTGACCTGGAAAATGGGACTATAGAAATGGCCCGTCGGGATCTCAAAACCAAGGAAACTGTACCCTTCGAAGGACTGACCGAACGCATTCAGGCGCTGCTGGAGGACATTCAGCAGACCATCTATAACAAAGCCAGCCGCTTCCGGCAGGAAAACACCTTCCGGGTCGACACATTTGCTGACTTTCAGGAGCAAATCGAGAAAGGTGGCTTCATCCTGGCGCACTGGGATGGTACATCGGAGACCGAAGAAGCCATCAAAGAGGCTACAAAAGCCACAATTCGCTGCATTCCTTTCGATCAGGAACCCGAAGCAGGCGTATGTATCTTCTCCGGTAAACCATCGGCCGGCCGGGTCGTGTTTGCCCGGGCATACTAACAAACAGCCCCTTAGCGGGTCGTCAGGATGGGTCGGTGGCTACTGGTTGCCGGCCCATTTTGCGTGTATGAATAGCTCGTAGCCACTGACATGACCGGGAGGACTACCGTCGATTGTTGACCCCATCGGTAATCCTGAACGAAATCAGGCCACCCGGCTGTTGCTCTTGAAAACAAATTCGTTGATTATATGCAAATCGCTTCTCCGCTCATTACGTCCGAACTGATCGCATCAGCTTTGACGTATGAGCAGTATGTCCAGCTATCGACCGACCTGTTTGCCCAGGGTCGAACCACCTCCGATGACCCCCATTACAACACCCCCGAAATCCTGGGGTATACTAAGCTGAATCTGCATCGCATGAGTCGCCTGAACAGACTGACGGTAGTGTCCGATGAGCTGAAAACCGCGTTGGCCCAGCTTTCCGAGCCGTGGATATGGTTGGTCCTGACTGAGTCATGGTGTGGGGATGCTGCTCAGCTCGTACCCGTATTACACCGGATCGCGGGGGAGTCTGATCGGATACATCTTCGGTTTCTGCTGCGGGATAAAAATCCAGGGCTGATGAATGATTACCTGACAAACGGGGGGCGCTCGATTCCCAAGCTGATCTGCCTGCACGAAATACCACTCGCCCGGCCCGCGTACGAAGAAATTGGTACCTGGGGCCCACGGCCAGCCGGGCTTCAGGCCCATATGCAAACCTGGAAAACCGAGCAGTTACCCCTTTCTGAAGCCGTAGAGCGGGCCCAGCGCTGGTACAACGAAGACCATACCCAATCTACCCAGGCTGAACTTTTGGCCGCTATAACGAGTTGGTCAAAAATTAGCGTATAGCTAACGGCCTGCCGGAAGTTTCGGTAGGTTTGCGGCTGCTTTTACAAAACCAACCCAATTATGGCACAAGCAAAATCCGGCGACACCGTTCAGGTGCATTATACCGGCACCCTGACCGATGGTACGATTTTCGATTCGTCGGCAGGCCGCACCCCCCTTGAATTTACGGTCGGTAGTGGCCAGGTCATCAAAGGCTTCGATGATGGCGTGGCGGGCATGAGCCAGGGCGAAAAGAAAACCATCAATATCCCGGTGGAAGACGCCTATGGCCCGGCTAATGAAGAGATGATTTTTACGCTGAATCGCTCCGATATTCCCGATGATATCCCGCTCGAGTTAGGCATGACCCTGAATATGCACGAAGACGGTAATCCACGTCCTATTCCCGTCATCGTACGCGATTTGACGGATACCAGCGTGACGCTCGATGCAAACCACCCGCTGGCGGGCCAGGATCTCGTATTTGAGGTTGAACTGGTCGGGGTGAAATCGGCTTCGGGGCTGATTCTGTAATGTATCCGTACCAGTGGTAGCGGCCTGTTGCCGGAGTATTTTGCTCTCCGGCAACAGGCCGTTTTGTTGTCAGGTGGTTTCTTCGCTCATACTCAACAGGTCGCCCAGCTCGCGCAGGGCCGTCTGGATGCCCCGCAGATTAGCCCGGGCAATGTAGGAGGCCAAAGCCACCGTAATGGCCCCAATGTTCAGGGCAATGGTCAGGTTCCGAATGCGCTTCAGGCTGGCCTGCGCATCGTTGGTTGCCTGCTGAATGCGGGTAATTAGCTCGGCAGCGTCCCGAAAAGCCGGACGAACGGCCAGGGTCTGCAAATCCTGAGCCCTGTTTAATAAACTACTTTGATAGGCGTTCAGATCCAGGTGTTGCTCGACCGTAAGGTCGGGCCAGTGGCTGACCTGAAACTCGTTCAACGACCGGGCGAGGCTCCGGTATCCGTTAGCGAGCTCAACGATTTGTTCAGGGGACAAGTCTTCCATATACGGGCCTAAGTTGCTCTAGATCAGTACGGAGTTGTTGGATGGTGGCCACATAATTACCCAGAGTCGAAACGAGGTCTTTCCGGGTCAGGTGATTGCGGCTGGCGTAAAGTTGGTCATACCCAGCCCGGATGGTGCTGAGCGTTTTTACGTGCGTACGAACGGCCTGTCTGTTTAGTTCTGTTTCCTGACTGGTGCGTAGCCATTGCTGAGCGAGTTCACGCTTTTGGGTATACGACAGGGCCGGGTCCCGAATCAGTCCGTTCTTGTACGCGTTATACTGCTGCTCCCGACTGATGGCCACAACATCGGCCAGTCGCTCGTGGGCGAAGATCAGCACGCCGAGCACCTGTCTGACATCCGGATAGCTTTGATCCAGCAGGGCTTTGAGGGTACGTTGCCGGTAGCCACTCGTAGCCAGGGTGCCAACTACTGACAGTACCCGGTTAAACGCAACGGTTTCTTCGGGGGTTAGTTTGACCACCGATCCCTGCATGAACGCATCAAATGAAGCCGATTTTAGCTGAACCGGTTTAAACGAACTGCCGGTTGCCGATAAAGCCGCTATTCCTTTGAAATAATTGACCAGTAACGCTGTTCCGGCCAGCGTCAGGCTATCGGCCCGGCGGTACGACGCCAGCGAGTCGCGACCAACCTCACTGTCAAAATCGAGTCCGATAACGGGAATCCGGTTGAAAGGATGTCGACTGAGCGAATCGGTCAGGGTTCGATACCGGTAGATTCGTTCAAACGTCACGGGCAGGGCTGGGCTGGGTTGCAGACCCGCCTGGGTGGCCGTGCTGAACGTGTTTACTGATTTTACGTTCAGGCAACTCGTTAGCAGCAGTGCACACGATCCTACCCAGAAAAGGTATAGTTTTTTCATCGGAATAAACTCCGTTAGGTTGGAAAAATAAGCGGTTGCAGCCGAATGTGGGCAGGCTTTCGGGACTTTTGAACGAACGGTCAGTAAACCAGGATGCCTATGTTCCGGTTTTACACCTATGATTGATTTATCACCTACTGTTGGTTACGCCTGTATCAACCTGAATTTACAGGCCAACAAAATCATGACCAACCGGGGCATGATCAAGAAAACGTTCCAGAGCCGCGGCCTGGCCTATGCCTCGGAACTGGCTTTAAAAAACGTACAGGACCTGCTTACAATTGTTGACTGGAACCTGGAGCACGGATTCCGGCTGTTTCGGATCTCGTCTGATCTGTTTCCCTGGGCCTCGGAATACAAGATTGCCGAGTTACCCGACTTCATCGACATTCGGGCCACGCTGGAAGAAATTGGTAGTCGCCTCATTCGGCTAACGGTACATCCCGGGCCGTTTAATCATCTGGCCGGGCAGGGGAGCGTACTGACCAACACGATTAAGGACCTCGAGTACCATGCCGATTTGTTCGACCTGATGGGGCTGACGCCATCGCACTGGAATAAAATCAACATTCACCTGGGCGGTACCTACGGCGATAAAGGAGCCACCATAGCTCGGTTTTGCGCCAATTTCAACCGCCTGTCAGAAAACCTGCGTGCCCGGCTAACAGTCGAGAATGACGATCGCCCCAGTCTGTATTCGGTTCGGGACCTGGTGCCGGTTCATGAGCGGATCGGAACCCCCATCGTCTTCGATTATTTTCACCACTCACTTCACCCCGACGGGCTCACCGAGCAGGAGGCCTTTCTGATGGCCTATGACACCTGGGATGTTAGGCCGGTAGTGCATTATTCCAACTCCCGCCGGGATTATGAAGACCCAAAGGCCCGCGCCGAAGCGCATGCAGACTGGCTCTATACCCCCGCCAATACGTACGGGCGTGAAGTCGATATTGTATTCGAGTCTAAAATGAAAGAACTTTCCATTATGCGGCTGCGTGGCGACGAACCCGACCTGACTCCCCAACTCGAACGGCTCATCAACCAGCAGAAAAAGAAGGACCCTGAGAATCCGCCGGCCGAAGTGGTAGGATGATCGGGACGCTCATAGCGGAAAGATGGTGCAAAAAAATCCCGCTGCTTTCAGCAGAAAGCAGCGGGATGTTCTGGTAGTGGGTGAGCCGTCCTGTCCGAAAAGACGGCTCATCAAGTCGTGAAATGGTACTGGGATATTACGTACTGGATCACTCGCTGCAACGAACTAGCGAACGTCGATCCGCGAGGTAAACTGCTTTTGATCAGGACCTACCACGAACGTGTACGACCCGGCAGGCAGCGACGACAGGTCGAACCGCCGAACCGATCCTTTAAACGTATCGGTATAGACCGGGTTGCTCTGCGCGTCGTAGATAACCACGTTCGCATGATCGACGTTGGTAGCTGGTAAGCTTACTTCAATTTTATTTTTCTCGTACGCCGTCAGGGTTGGCTGCGCGAGCTGCTGCATGTTGCGCTCGTCGATGGTCAGCGAATTCCCTTTGATCGTCAGCGCCTGCGACATCCACCAGGCATTGTTACCGGCCGTGATGTAATACTGTCCATCGGGAAGGCTGTTGAGGTTGAACGACGTCATGGCCTGTTTCTGGCCTTTCGTTTCACCGCGGTAGAGCACGTTGCCGTCGGCGTCGATGATAGCGACATCAACGGGCAGACTTGCCTGTGTATACAAACGAACTTTCTTGCTTTCGGACTTCACGACTTTCACCCCACTAACCCCCGAACCTGTGTCAGCTTTTGCACCTCCCATGCCAGCCAGACTCCATACTGATAGCAGTACAGCAATTGATAAACGGAACTGTTTCATTGTGGTTTGAAATTTGGTTTTACCGTGACAAAGGTGTGGCTGTCAGGCGGCTAAATGCAAGTGTCGAACCCATCAGAAAGTCCTGTTTTTTGAAGATTCCTCTTAAAAGTCAATTCGTTATAAACAGAATAGTGCAATTATCGGAAAAGTGCAACAAGTCCCTATAAATGGCATGTAGTTTGCATTTTTCCAATAATTTGAAAAGATTGGATTTCGTCGTTACCGCACGCTATTTTTCATGGTAAGAATCCAATTTTATAAAAATGATGATAAATCGGAGCCTGTGCCGCAGTCCGTCAGGGAGCCTTACATCAGGATGTTGTTGACGGCCTGAACCCGTTTCGGGAGTTCGGTTTCACCCAGCATGTCGCGCAGATCAATCTCGATATTGCGGCATATGGCAGTCATGGGTATATCATTGATGCTGTTTTCGAAGGGGTTTTCGCTGGTATCTCCCACAATTTCCATGGTGTTGAAAATCCAGGCGATAACGGTGAAGAAAGGTACGGTCAGCCAGATGTGCCAGCCGCTGAATTTGGCCATTTCGCTGAGCAGGCCGTAGGGGAGGACCAGGATAAACAGCCAGGTGAAGAGGTAGCTGAAGAACGCATACTGCCTGGGAAACGGAAACGACTTAATTCGTTCACAGGCGCCCTGCTGGTTGTAAAATTCAACCAGCATCCGCTCCAGGTCGACGTGGTAGAAGTCGCTCAGGTAACCCCGATCGCGCAGGTCGCGCAGTTGAGCCGACTGCTGTCGAAGCAGGTAGGTAGCCGGGTTAGGGTGTTTGATAATGGCCTCGACCTCGTCGTTGGACAGGAATCGGCTCAGCTCCTTGTCCAGGCTGCATTGTTTGAATTCCTTGATGCGCTCAATAACCTCATGGGCCGGGTCGTGGTGAAGGTCCCAGACGGGTTTTTGCCGCAGCTGTACCCGAATTGCGGTCAGGTAAGCCAAATGCCGGTAAATCATGTCGCGATGGGCCAGGCGGGGCAGTGGGTCATCGGCATCGGCTCCTTGTACATAATCGAGTACCATGATACCCCAGGAGCGGCTCGCGTTGGTCAGGCTTCCCCAGATCCGGCGGGCCTCCCACAGACGATCGTACGACGAATTGTTCTTGAAGCCAACGTAAAAGGCGACGGCCGTACCGATGGTCGCTACGGGCACAAATGGAATGGCCAGAAACGTGCAGTCAGCAAAGGTGTAGAGGGAGCAGATCAGCGTTGAATAAACGAAAAACAGCAAGACAGCGCGCCAGGCAAACGGAAACACGATGGCGAACGGTACACGTTTGGTAGTGAACATGAGCAGGAGGTGCTGAAGGGTGAAAAGCGATACGTAGACAGCGGGCAGAGCGACTGATAAAGAACCGCTTCGGCGCTTGATTACAATAATCGGAGCCAAACGAATCGAAAACAAAATCTGTCCGATTGTCTTACTAAGAATATAACAAGCAGGTAAAGTATGCAGGACGTATTAAAAGGACAGATTGCGGTTGTCACAGGCGCAAGCAGCGGCATTGGTACAGGGGTGGCCAAATCTCTGGCTCAGGCTGGCGCTACGGTTGTTGTCAACTATTCCTCATCGAAAAGCCAGCCGGCCGCTCAGGCAGTCCTGGACGAAATCACCAGTGCCGGGGGGAGCGGTATGATCGCCCAGTGCGATGTCAGTAAAGAAGCCGAGGTAGAGGCCATGTTTGCCGAGGTGATCACCCGATACGGCACGGTCGATATACTGGTCAACAACGCCGGTCTGCAGCGGGATGCCGCCTTTCACGAACTCACCCTGGAGCAGTGGAACACGGTTATCGACGTGAACCTGACGGGGCAGTTCCTATGTGCCCGCGCAGCCATCCGGGAGTTTCTGCGTCGCGGTCCCCGGCCGGAGGTGTCGGCCGCTACGGGAAAAATCATCTGTATGAGTTCGGTGCATGAGCTGATTCCCTGGGCCGGTCATGTCAACTATGCCGCATCGAAAGGAGCCATTAAAATGTTGATGCAGTCGCTGGCGCAGGAATACGGCGACCGCCAGATTCGGGTGAACAGTATCTGCCCCGGTGCCATACAGACCCCCATCAACCGCGATGCCTGGGCCACCCCGCAGGCCTATAATTCCCTAATGGGCCTTATTCCGTATAACCGGATTGGGCAACCGCAGGATATCGGGAATCTGGCCGTTTTTCTGGCTTCGGATCTGTCAGATTATATTACAGGAGCCAGTATCTTTATTGATGGAGGTATGACCGTATTTGAAAGTTTTGCCTCAGGCGGTTAAGCAAGGCCCGTAAACGTAACCCGACGAAGGGGGGTGTTGGGCCGATCGGGAGAGCCAGCCGCGATGCTGTAGAGTAACTAAAAAAAAGTGGGTGGGGCCAGTAACTGATCACCAACCGCTTACGGCGTTCCCTTGATTTTTTTCCGGTTGTGATCCACCCAATGCCCCTTTTTTGTCGTACCTTTATATCCCGTAACGACCAAACAAGGTTTCAATCATGGCGGCTACGGGACCCAAATCCGCAAAATATATTTTCGTCACAGGCGGGGTGACGTCATCGCTCGGCAAGGGCATTATCGCTTCTTCACTTGCCAAACTGCTGCAATCGCGCGGGCTTACAGTAACCATCCAGAAGTTCGATCCGTATATCAATATTGATCCGGGTACGCTCAATCCGTACGAACATGGAGAATGCTACGTAACCGACGACGGGGCCGAAACGGACCTCGACCTCGGCCACTACGAGCGGTTCCTGAATCGACCCACGTCGCAGGCTAACAACATCACCACCGGCCGGATCTACAACAACGTGATCACCCGCGAACGCCGGGGCGATTTTCTGGGTAAGACCGTGCAGGTCGTTCCCCACATCACCGATGAAATCAAGCGTAATATCCGGTTGCTGGGCGACACGGGCGAGTACGATATCATCATCACCGAAATTGGCGGCTGCGTGGGCGACATTGAGTCGTTACCGTTTGTGGAGGCCGTTCGTCAGTTGAAGTTTGAGCTGGGCGAACACGATACGCTCGTCATTCACCTGACTCTCGTACCGTATCTGCAGTCGGCTGGCGAGCTGAAGACCAAACCAACCCAGCATTCGGTTCGGATGCTGCTCGAGAACGGAGTACAGCCCGACATCATCGTTTGCCGCACGGAACACCCGCTGCCGCAGGACATCCGGCGGAAGATTGCGCTCTTCTGCAACGTACAGGTTAGCTCGGTTATCGAAGCTATCGACGCCGAAACGATTTACGATGTGCCGCTGCTGATGCAGAAAGAACGGCTCGACCAGCGGGCGCTCTACATGCTCGATCTGTACAACGACAAAGATGCCGATCTGGACGCTTGGAAGAGTTTTCTGGGGCGGCTCAAGAACCCCGGCTACGAAGTTCGGATCGGTCTGGTGGGAAAATACATCGAGCTGAAAGATGCCTATAAATCAATAGCAGAATCCTTTATTCATGCCGGAGCGCAGAACGAGTGCAAGGTGAAGCTGGAGTGGATTCAGTCAGAAACCCTGGTCGATGAACACCATTGCGCCGACGCGCTGCGCGAGCTGGATGCGGTGCTGGTAGCCCCCGGCTTTGGCGAGCGTGGTATCGAAGGCAAGATCAATGCCGTTCGTTACGTGCGGGAAAACGGGATTCCGTTCCTGGGTATATGCCTGGGTATGCAGATGGCCGTTATCGAGTACGCCCGTAACGTCATGGGGCTTGCCGACGCACACTCTACGGAGATGGAGCCGCATACCGCTACCCCGGTCATCAGCATGATGGCCGAGCAGAAAGAAATCACCGACAAAGGCGGTACCATGCGGCTGGGTGCCTACACCTGTAAGCTTAAGCGCGATTCGCTGGCCCACCAGATTTACGGAAAAACCCAGATCAGCGAACGGCACCGGCATCGGTACGAGTTCAACAACGATTATCTGGACCAGTTTGAACGGGCCGGCCTGCGGCCAACGGGTATCAACCCGGATACGGGGCTGGTCGAAATTGTTGAACTGGCCAGTCATCCGTGGTTCGTTGGGGTTCAGTTTCACCCCGAGCTAAAAAGTACGGTCATGAATCCGCATCCGCTGTTTGTCCATTTTGTACGGGCCGCCCTGACCTACAGTCAGCAAAAACGTACCGCTGGTACGGCCGATTCTACCGCTGCTGAATCGAGGGCGGTAGAAACCGTCGACGCGGTTGATTAAGCGGGTAGATTGGCGTATTTTTGCGCAAAATAGTTTTTGGTTTGTGGTTTACAGTTTTACGATCAGTCCGGTATGCCGGGCGGGTAGTTTTCGACTGTAAACCGCAATCCGGAAGCGGAAAACTTCTAAAATGGAT
Organism: Spirosoma lacussanchae; assembly: GCF_005870035.1. Classification (GTDB taxonomy): domain Bacteria; phylum Bacteroidota; class Bacteroidia; order Cytophagales; family Spirosomataceae; genus Spirosoma; species Spirosoma lacussanchae. Next base: position 2,361,374 of record NZ_SWJG01000001.1, read on the forward strand.
CGCAATCAACTTATTGGTATCGTTCTGATAATGGCCATGCTGGTCGGTTATCAGCTGCTGGTGCCAAAACCCGCACCCGATGCGGCTCAGTCCGGCAAAAAACCGGCTCAGACAACACAAACCACCCCGCCTACCACTGCCTCCGGCACCTCATCAACGGCTTCATCCGCTGCTCGCCCTTCGCTTGACTCCGCCACGGCCCGCGCCCGCTTCGGCGATTTCGCCACTGTCGCCACGGGAGAGACCCGCGATGTCGTTGTGGAGAATAAAGACATGAAAGTTACCTTCAGCACAGTTGGTGGCCGGGTGAAGGAAGTCATACTGAAAAACTACAAGACTTTTGATCAGAAACCGCTGGTCCTGGTTGACGGCCGTAACAGCCAGACGCGGCTCGAGCTGCCTACCAACCGCGGACCGGTAGACCTGCACCGTCTGTATTTTAAAACGTCGGCCCAGAACAGCAGCGTTGGCGGTCAGGCTCAAACCATCCGTTTCACGGCTGAGGTGGCTCCGGGTCAATCCGTTGAACAGGTATATACCGTACCGACTGAAGGCTACGTGATCTCGTACGACCTAAAACTGAATGGGCTGGGTAGCTCAGTGACTAACGATAACATCCGGTTTTACTGGCAGGACCGGATGCAGCAGTACGAAAACGATCTGGCTAACAATGTCCAGTCGGCCACGATCAACTACCTGACGGCGGACGAAAGCTTCGAGAAACTGGCAGAAGGCACCAGCAATCAGGACGTAACGGTCGATCAGCCCGTTCAGTGGTTCACGATCAAGCACAAGTATTTTCTGGCTGGTTTTGTAGCTCGCAACGCGCCCATGCCCAAAGCCAGTTTCCAGACGCTCGTCAATCCTGACGACAAGAGCGTGGTTAAAACGGCGGTGGCTGACGTAACCCTGCCCATGGCCGATGTAAAAGCCGGTAAAGGGCAATATTCATTCTATTATGGTCCTAATGACTTCCAGCTACTGGGTACGGTAGCCCCCGAATTCGACCAGAACGTCTATCTGGGGTACTCCGTACTGAAGCCCATTAACAAGTATTTCTTCGTGCCGGTATTTAACCTGCTGGAGAAATTCATCTCGAACTACGGGTTGCTAATTATTGCCCTGGTTGTGTTTGTAAAACTCATTCTAACACCGTTAACCTACCGTTCTTACGTCAGTATGGCCAAAATGCGGGTGCTGGCACCCGAGATTGAGGCTATTAAGGAACGGGTGGGTGACGATATGGCCAAACAGCAATCTGAGCAGATGAAGCTGTATCAGGAGGTGGGTGTCAGTCCGCTGAGCGGGTGTGTACCGGTGCTGGCTACGATGCCGATTCTGTTTGCGTTGTTCATGCTGTTTCCGAACCTGATTGAGCTGCGTCAGAAGCCGTTTCTGTGGGCGGGCGACCTTTCGACCTACGACGCATTCGTTACGTTCCCGGCCATTCCGTTTATTGGCAGTCACCTGAGTCTGTTCACGGTGCTGATGACTGCCTCATCGATCGCCTACGCCTACTACAACAACCAGACAACACCTACCCAACCGGGCCCGGTCAACATGAAGGCGCTTAGCTACGTGTTCCCGCTGATGTTCATGTTCGTGCTGAATTCGTATCCGGCGGGTCTGACGTTCTACTATTTCGTATCGAACGTAGTGACCATTGCCCAGCAACAGCTCATTCGCCGGTTTGTTGACGAAACGAAAATCAAGGCGGTACTGGACGAGAACCGGAAGAAGAATGCCGCTGGTCAGGGCAAGAAACCGGGTGGTTTCCAGGCGCTGCTTCAAAAACAGCTGGCCGCTGCCGAAGAGGCCCGGAAACAGGCTGAAGAGGCTCAGCGTAAAGCAAAACAGAAAAAGTAAACGTCGAGATCGGCAGAATACGGTCGGATGATTTTGGCGTAAGCCCCTTCATTCGACCGTATTCCGTTGATAGCTGCCACGACTATGAACCCAAAATTCCGTTGGCTTATACTAGGGCTGGTTGGCCTGATCGGGCTCCTACCCGGCTGCACGGCCATGGCGCAGATTCCTCCCGACCTGCAGAAGCGCTACAAAGCAGCCGTTAGCCAACTGCAGCGGGGCGAGTACAACCAGGCTAAATCGGAACTCAGCGCCATCATACAGCGGGGAGGCCCCTTGGCCCCTTACGCCCATTACTACTGGTCGATAGCCGCGTTTCGACAGCGTGACTTCAATCAAAGCCGGCTGATGCTGAAGCAGCTCACGAGCCGATTCCCAGATTGGCGCAAGATCGATGACGCCCAGTATCTGCTGGCTGCCATCGCCATGGAAACTGGTCAGTATGAAGAAGGGTTGACCAACCTGCAGCGGATTGGCGATCCCGGCCTACGGGCCGATGCCAGCAATTTGGAACAGTATTTTTTGGGTCGGATTACCGACCTGAACCGGTTAAAGCAGATGCATCGAGAGTTTCCGGAAAACAGGACCATTGCCCTGAACCTGATTGCCATGATCCAGCGAACCTCTACCGATAAGGACGATCTGGAGTTGTCGGACCGGCTGACAAACCGCTTTGGCTTACCGGCCGTTCCGTCTGCTCAGCCCACAGCACCTGTTGCCAACCGGCCAGCCTCGTCGGCTACGCCCTCCGCCACGACCCGTTCAACGCGGTCCAAAGGATATTTTAACGTAGCCGTTATGCTGCCTTTCCGACTCGATGAGTTCGATGCGGGCAAGCGGTTGCGCTCCAATCAGTACGTATTCGATCTGTACAATGGCATCAAGCTGGCGAAGGAGAAACTGCAGGAAGAAGGCATAACAATTAATCTCCTCGCCTACGATATTGAGAACGACGCCAACAAGACGCTGGAACTGGTCAACAGTCCGGCCTTTTCCCAAACGGATCTGATCGTTGGCCCCCTCTATGCCGAGCCGAACCGGATTGCATCGGCTTACGCCAATCAGAACAACATCGTACTGCTCAATCCCATAGCGACCAGTAGTGAGTTGATTGCCAACCAGCCTATGTCTTTTCTGGTGCAGCCGTCGCTGACGAGTCAGGCTCAGCAGGTGGCCGACTTCATCCGACAGCCCGGTCGGCCCGCTACTGAAACGGGGACCCGCCGGGTGGCCATCTATTTCGGTACCGCCCGGAAAGATTCGTTACTGGCAGCTTCGTACCGGGATGAACTGAAACGGCAAAACTATCAGGTTGTTGATTTTCAGCGGGTAGCTGGTTCAGCGCAGACAATGGCCAGCCTCATGTTATCGGCCAATGCGTCGGTGTCGGCCCGCCCTTCGTCCAGTTCGTCCAGCACACCGGCCAGCCAGCCGACTGTATCGCTGAATCATGTGTTTTTGGCCAGCAGTAACGATGAAGATGGGCCGAAGCTGCTCGATGCGCTATCCCGCCGACGGGTGTCCGGTTCTCTCATTGCCACATCCGCAGCATTCGATTATTACCGCAACACCCTCTCTACCTTTACCCGCCGGAGCCTGTACCTGCTGTATCCTGATTTTATCGATACCAGCCGCGACATAGTGAGTAATTTCGGGGCCGATTATCTGGCCAGCCGGAATACCATTCCCTCGGTATTTGCCAGCCAGGGGTATGACATGATGTTGTTTTTTGGGCGTCAGCTAGCCCGTAATGGCGGGCAAATCCGGAACCGGTCTGCCCTGCGCTCGGATACGGATGATTATCTGCTGTCGGGTTTTGATTATAGTAGAAGCAATGATAACCAGATCGTTCCAATCGTCCGGTACGAGGGCGGTCGGTTTGTAAAAATGAATTAGTAGTAGCCCCCGCTCAGGCGTATCCTGGGCTACCGGCCGTCTACCTGCGTTTACCTAGCTAGTGATATGACAACGAGTCAACAACTGTTCGAGAAGGCTAAAGAATTGATACCTGGTGGGGTAAACTCGCCCGTTCGCGCGTTTCGGGCGGTAGGCGGAAATCCTCTCTTCATTAAGTCGGCTAAAGGCCCCTATATCTACGACGAAGACGGTCGGTCGTACATCGAGCTGATCAACTCCTGGGGACCTATGATACTTGGCCACGCGTTTGAACCCGTTGAAAAAGCCGTTCGTGATGCCATACAGCACTCGTTCTCCTTTGGCGCACCTACCCGGAAAGAGGTAGAAATGGCCGAACTGATCATCAGTATGGTTCCGTCGGTTGAGAAAGTAAGAATGGTCAACTCCGGAACGGAAGCGACCATGGCCGCCATTCGGGTAGCGCGTGGGTTTACCGGCCGCGACAAGATCATCAAGTTTGAAGGCTGCTACCACGGCCACGGCGATTCGTTTCTGATCGCGGCCGGCAGTGGCGCCATGACCATGGGCGTGCCCGATTCGCCGGGGGTCACCAAAGCCACGGCCGCCGACACGTTGACCGCGCCCTATAATGATCTGGCCGCTGTTGAGGGCCTGCTCGAGAACAACCACAACCAGGTAGCGGCCCTGATTCTGGAGCCTGTGGTCGGCAACATGGGATGTGTGCTGCCCGAACCCGGGTTTCTGGAAGGCATCCGCTCGCTCTGCGACAAACACCGGGTCGTACTGATTTTTGATGAGGTGATGACGGGATTTCGGCTCGCCAGGGGTGGAGCCCAGGAGCGGTTTGGTATTACCCCTGACCTGACAACGATGGGTAAAATAATCGGGGGGGGGATGCCGGTAGGCGCCTACGGAGGCCGACGGGAGATCATGGATATGGTATCGCCAGCCGGACCGGTCTACCAGGCCGGTACCCTGTCCGGCAACCCGATTGCCATGTCGGCCGGGCTGGCCATGCTGCGTCATCTGAACGATAATCCCGGGGTCTATTCGCGGCTGGAGGAGATTGGTGCCAAACTTCATACCGGTTTCAGCAACAGCCTGACCAGGCTCGGCTTGCCGTTTACCATCAACCAGATCGGCTCCATGTTCACCCTATTCATGACTGAGCGGTCGGTGTCAAACTTCGCCGATGCCAAAACGTGTGACCTGCCGTTGTTTGGCCGGTATTTTCACGCTATGCTCGAACGGGGGGTTTATCTGGCCCCGTCGCAGTTCGAAAGCCTGTTTGTATCGGTAGCGCTGACCGACGAGCTGATCGATCAGGTAATCCAGGCCAACGAAGAAAGTCTGACCGTCGCCCTGACGAACGCCTAATGGGCAACTGAGTGGCCCCGAACCGGAGGGCCACTCAGTTGCCCACCAGCCTGAACCGATATGTTTTTTTCCGTTATCATTCCCATTTTCAACCGACCCGATGAGTTACGGGAGCTGCTCGAAAGCTTAACGAAGCAGACGTATACCCACTTTGAGGTGCTGGTCATTGAAGACGGCTCGCTAACTAAAGCCGATGGGGTGGTAGCCGACTTCGCCGAGCGGCTGAGCGTGCGGTATTATTGTAAACCAAATTCCGGACAGGGGTTTACCCGAAACTACGGGTTTGAACGGGCTACCGGTGACTATTTCGTTATATTCGATTCTGACGCGCTGATTCCTCCCCATTATTTCTCGGTAGTGAATGAGCGGTTACAGGCCAGCCAGACCCCGTCGGGGAAGCCATTATTGGATGCCTACGGTGGTCCGGATGCGGCTCACCCCGATTTTACCCCAATCCAGAAGGCGATCAGTTACTCGATGACCTCCCCGTTTACCACCGGAGGCATTCGGGGAAGCAAAAAAAATCTGGGAGGTACCTTTCACCCCCGCAGTTTCAACATGGGTCTGTCGCGGCAGGTCTGGGAGAAGACCGGGGGGTATCGGCTGAGTCGGATGGGTGAGGACATCGAATTCGCCATTCGGATTATTGAATCTGGATTTTCGACCGGTCTGATCCCTGAGGCATTTATTTATCACAAACGGCGTACGAGTTTCGGGCAGTTTTTTCGGCAACTTCGGTTTTTTGGCCGCGCCCGGATCAATATCTCCCGCTATTACCCAGCCGAGCTGAAGCTGGTTCATACGTTTCCGGCTTTGTTTACTCTGTTTCTGGCGTCAATACCGGTATGGGCCTTGGTCAGCCCGGTTCTGTTCGGGCTGGCGGTTGGGGTACTGGTGCTGTTCTCCCTGCTTATTTTCATAGACGGCTCTCGGCAGCAGAAGAGCATTCAGGTAGGCACCTTAAGTGTACTGGCAGCTTTTGTGCAGTTGACCGGTTACGGCATCGGGTTTCTGAGCGAAGGCTGGAAGCGACTTCGGGAGCCCAGGGACTTTAGGGAGACCGGCGCATCGATCGAGTACCCCTCCTAAGATGTTAAGCCAATGTTAACAAAATAAATGACTCTCCGTTGTAGATTTACCCCTGCGATTGAGACGTATATACATGGCTAAAATCCCCCCACCACCGGGTCGTCGGTTAGTCAACCGGATGACCACCCGAACAAAATGGTTACTGCTGGCTCCAATTAGTCTGGCGTTAATCGGAGCCGGGCTGTGCGTGGTTAGCGAAGCCGGTTACGCTAAACATACCGGCGCGCCCTTCCGACAGTGGTTTTTGTGGGGCGCATACGGACTCATCCTGGTCAATGGCGGGTTGTCGTTGTTCGGGCAGGCGGTTCGCTTTCGGGTGCAGCTGGACTACCGCCGGTTTGTGCGCCGTGAACTGAAGAAACGGGATCAGCGGGGGGGTAACAAAAAACGAAAAACCTCATCCGGTCGGGATGAGGTCTGATTCCGTACGCGAAAAGAGCCTTAGGCTTTCTTCTCAGCAAACGATGCCTTGATTGCTTCGATGTCAACGTTCTTAATCGTTGGCTTACGCAGCAGTTGTTTGATGGCGTTGGTTTTGTTATTGGCAATAGCCCGGTTCTTCCGGCCTTTGCGCTTTAGTTCTGTAATTGCCATGACGGTATACCTGTATTTTTTAGTCAGTTCCTGAATTCAGACCGCAAAAGTAAGGAATTTCTCGACAGCAAAATAGATTTCGGCTGTATTTGTTGGCCTATTTGGCAAGTAATACCCGGTATGGTTCATCAGGCCGTACCGCCATCGGTCACAGTATTTACCTCCACCTCTTCCAGCTATCCAGTAGCTATAGCTTGTGTCAGCCTGGTCCGTTGGCGAAAATACGCCGGTGGGGTATAGACGTAACCGGAGCGGGTGAGGGTTATGGCCGACCAGGATAGACTGGTTGGAGCGGCTGTTGTACCTTTGCCGTATGAAACCATCCCTCGTTAAAGGAACACGTGACTTTGGGCCGGAGCAGATGAGCAAACGGCTGTTTATATTCGATACAATCCGGGCAACTTTCAAGCGGTTTGGATTTCTGCCGCTCGAAACGCCCGCCATGGAAAACCTGTCTACGCTCACGGGCAAATACGGCGATGAAGGTGATCAGCTCTTGTTCAAGATTCTGAACTCAGGCGATTTTGCGGCCGGCCTGACCACTGACGGAGCCGATCAGCCGTCTCTCCATTCGAAAGCCCTGTTACCCCGAATAGCCGAAAAAGGCCTGCGGTACGATCTGACCGTTCCCTTTGCCCGTTACGTGGTTATGAACCGGCATGCCCTGGCCCTCCCGTTTAAGCGGTACCAAATGCAGCCGGTCTGGCGCGCCGATCGTCCCCAGAAAGGCCGATACCGCGAGTTTTACCAGTGCGATGCCGATGTGGTCGGTACCGATTCGCTGCTGTGCGAAGCCGAAATTGTGCTGATGGTGCACGAGGTGATGCGAAACCTTGGTATCGGGCAGTTTGCCTTAAAAGTCAACAATCGAAAAATTCTGACCGGAATTGCCGAGGTAATCGGTGTGCCGGGGCAGGAGGGAGCACTGGCCGTAGCTATCGACAAGCTGGATAAGATTGGTCAGGAAAAAGTGCTGGACGAACTTCGTGGACGGGGCTTTTCGGAGGAGTCCCTGACAGCACTCATGCCCATCTTTTCCGTGGAGGGGAACACAGACGCGGTGCTGACCAGGCTGAAAGAATGGCTTGCCTCGTCCGAAACTGCGCAGCGGGGCATTGCCGAGCTGGAAGAAACGCTGCGGCTAGTTAGTCAGTATGGTCTCGATCCGTCGAAAACCGAACTCGACGTCACCCTGGCGCGTGGCCTATCCTATTATACCGGGGCTATTTTCGAAGTCAAAGCGCTGGGCGTTTCGATTGGTAGTATCAGCGGAGGAGGGCGGTACGATAACCTGACCAGCGCGTTCGGCACCTCGGAGCGGCTGTCGGGGGTCGGTATCTCCTTTGGCGTCGATCGGATCTACGATGTTATGGAAGAGCTTGGCCTGTTCCCGGCCGATGCGGGTCAGGGTACGGCCGTGCTGCTGGTTCCCTTCGATGCCGATGGTCGTACCGTAGCCTTACCGCTGTTGAATCAACTGCGGCAGGCCAACACATCGGCCGAAATGTACCCCGATCTGGCTAAGGTTAAGAAGATGCTCGATTACGCCAACGCCAAACGGATTCCACTAGTCGTCCTGATTGGCTCTGAAGAGGTGCAGACGGGGCAGCTTACCGTAAAAAACATGCTGACTGGAGTTCAGGAGAAACTGACCGCCGATGAACTGATCGCGTTCGTGACCAAGAGCTAAGCTGGATAGACAGTATCTCCCTGGTAAACGGCAGCCTGAACGGGTTCGCTCAGGAGGGGAAGCAGGACGGTGAAATAGCCGTCTCTATCCTGTACGATAATATCGGTCTGGGTCAGCATTCGGTATTTAGCCGCGATATTGGTTAAGCCGATCCCCGTGCTGCTGACCCATCGGTTTTTGCGTTGCAGGTTGTTCCGGACCCGGAGTTGCCCCGCATCTGTGGTGCTGATCTCAATGAACAGAGGTTGGTCGGGCAGAACGATGTTATGCTTTACGGCATTTTCGACCAGTAGCTGTAAGGTGAGCGGGGGGAGCGAACTGGACAGGTACGGGTCGGCTACGGCTATACGTACGTCGATGCCTGTGCCATGGCGCGTCCGAAGCAGGTTCGTATACGACTCGATAAACGTTAGCTCGGTGCTGAGGGTAATCAGCTCCCGGTCGTTGGCCTGGAGCAGATACCGGTAAATGGAGGATAGTTCGTCGACAAACCGGCTGGCCTGAACGGGTGACTCATCAATCAATACCGATAGGGTATTAAGGGAATTAAACAGGAAATGGGGGTTGACCTGGCTTTTGAGTGAGTTGAAGCGGCTTTGCCACTGGGCTTTAAGCAGTTCTTCTTTCTCAATACAGGTTTCCCGCCATTGTCGGACAACATACAGCCCTTCGTAGATACTGAAATACACAACGTGGTAAAAAAGCTGAATCCCCAGCGAGGTGGTGTAGTCGACCAGACCCAGCCAGAGCGTGGTGCGGGAGCCCAGCAGCAGATGGACACCAAACCGGAAGAAAACAGCTGCATTAACCAGCAGGGGGCCTATCAGCAGCAGCATGAGCAGCCGTTTCCGGGTCTGTTCGAGCCCTGGAAACTCTTGCTGCAGCCACAAAACGACCCAACGGCTAATTTGCCAGAACAGGTAACCCGCTGCCAGGCCTACCAGCGTAGCGTGGATCAGCAACGATGAAGAGGCTTCCAGCCAAAAAGAAAGCCTGAAAAAAACAGTGCCAAACAAAAATAACAGCGCAGGGCCTAACCAGCGGAGGTAGGCGTCATGAATGCGTATCATGCCAGAGAGTCTCCGGAGATGAGTTCAGGATTAGGTATAAAAAAGAGTAGTTGGCTCAGCGTCAGCTTGTACTGCGGCTAAAGATACTAATATGTCTATAATTTTACTAGTGTAAAAACGGAAGAAGTATACCAACGGTAAACCTACTGTGTCAACGGTAAAAACAAAGCCGTATGGTTACTGAACCATACGGCTTTATACTGTCGTGAAAGCAATTTACTCCTGCGTCGGTAGCGCCAGTTGCTGAACCTGTTTATGCCAACCGGCCACCGGTAAACCCGCTACTTCGCCCAGTACAATGACGGCCGGATTACCGATACCTTCCGTTTGTACCTGTTCCTGGATGGTCGATACCCGACCCGCTACCATTCGTTCATCGGGGGTCGTGCCGTTCTGGATGATGGCGACTGGTAGTTCCGCTTTGCCGATGGATTCGTAGAGCGCTACTATTTTGGCAAGCTGGTGCATACCCATCAATACGATTACGGTAGCTGAGGACTGGGCCGCCAGCTGCATATCGCGGGAAAGCTGGCCGTCTTTTGTGGTACCGGTAACGACCCAGAAGCTCTCCGATACGCCCCGGTTCGTCAGCGGTACCCCGGCTGAGGCTGGAACCGAGTAACTACTCGAAATGCCGGGTACTATGGCGACATCCAGGCCGTGCTGGCTGGCGTAGTCGGCTTCTTCGTAACCCCGCCCAAATACGAACGGATCTCCTCCTTTAAGTCGGACAACATGTCCGTACTGGCGGGCATAATGAACGATCAACGGATTGATGTCTTCCTGCATACAACTGTAAGCCCCTTTCCGCTTGCCTACGTATACCTTAAGGGCAGCCGGTTTGCAATAGTCGAGCAACTCCGGGGCGACCAGCGCATCATACATGATTACGTCGGCGGCCTGTAGCGCCTTGATGGCTTTCAGGGTAATCAGATCGGGATCGCCGGGACCCGCGCCAACCAGGGTAAGTTTCATATCAATAAGGGACAAGGCTCGCGAAGAATCGACGGGCGAAGCGGATGCATCTGCCGGTCTGTTCGCGTACACGTTTATTTAGCTGTCTTTAGCCTGAACCAGCTCCTGAAGTTCGGGCAAGCCTTCCCGCTCAATCTGGATGTCGCGGTAGGCTTGTACTGCCTTCAGGAAGATGTCGGCATCCGCCATAAACTGGGTGGCAAAGTCCTCGGAAGGCTCCTGCTTGTTGATGCTAAACACCCGACTTTTGAAATCGCCTTCGGCCGGGTGAAAGCCAGGCTCACCCGCAAACGTTTTGTCGAAGTCGCTGACAATACCGTGCTGGGTATTCGTGGGAATATCCCGGCTCATCAGCGCTGCTTTGGCACCGGTGATGAACACGTTGTAGGCGTGATATACGGCGTCGGCCCATCGGCTGTCGTGGTACGCTTCCCGAGCCCATTCCATTTTTTCAGCCGCTTCGGTCAGCGTGGTAGCAACCAGGTCAATGAGCACACTGGCACACTCACCTACGCCAACTTCGGTAACGTACTGTTCCGTATGATCCCAGTCAATGTAATCGGTGTCGACCAGGGTTTTTAGATCGGCCAGGGGTTTGAGCAACTGATAAAAATAATTTTTGCCCTGGCGTGCGTAGTAATCGCTATAGTACTCGCCGTCGAAACCATTGGCTTCATAGTCGCGCAGGAGTAGCCGGAGGGAGTCAGGTCCGCGTTTGGAAGGAATTTTGATAACTTTATCCCCAATCAATCCTTCGCCCTTCCCGTTGAAGCCGCCACCCAGCAATACCTGCAGCGCTGGCAATACGTACGCTCCATTTTTCAGCGACGAGCCGTGGTACCCGATATTGGCTACCGAGTGCTGACCGCAGCCGTTCATACAGCCCGAAATCTTGATCTTGATATCGTCATTGAAGACCAGATCCGGGAATTCGTCGTGCATCATCTGCTCCAGAGCGCGGGTAATGCCGTAGCTGCTCGAGATGGCCAGGTTACAGGTGTCGGTCCCGGGGCAGGTCGTAATATCGGCGGTGGTGTCAAAACCGGGCGTGGCCAGTCCCAGGGGGGTGAGGGCCGTAAACACCGCCGGCAGGTCGGTGGGACGGATGTACCGAAGCAGATACCCCTGGTTTACAGTAACCCGGATGTCATCGGCTGCGTATTGCCTGACCACGTTGGCCAGTGCACGGGCCGTGTTTGAATCCATATCTCCCAGCAGTACCCGGAGTTGTACGGCATACCAGCCAGTTTGTTTCTGTGCAAAAACGTTGGTTTTGAACCAGGTGGCATAGGTCGGATTGGAAGCAAGCATGGCTTCGTGTGCCGACAAATCAGGAGCGGGTAGTCCCTCCGGGAGCACGGGTGACTGCGCGGTGGTATCAATGGCGTAAACCTTGTTGCGAAGGGCGGGCGTTTCTTCATCCACTCGCCGAAGCAGCTCGTCCAGACCAATGTCGTTGAGGAGGTACTTCATACGAGCTTTGTGACGTTTGACGCGCTCTCCATACCGGTCGAATACCCGGATAACCCCCTCAATGAAAGGAATGGTTCGGTCTTCTTCCAGGAACTCATAGGCGGTCTGAGCCGGAAAGGGCTGTGCCCCCAGGCCACCGCCCAGCATCACTTTGAATCCTCGTTTGCCATCCTGAAGGCGGGGAATCAGTCCTACGTCATGCATATAGCCGTAAGCTGAATCCTTTTCACTCGACGACAGGGATATCTTGAACTTTCGACCCATATCCTGACAGATCGGATTCCGCAGAAAGTAGTCGAAAATGGCGTAGGCGTAGGGGGTTATGTCAAACGGCTCGTCGGGGTCTATGCCGGCGCGGGCCGATCCCGTTACGTTGCGTACCGTATTGCCACAGGCTTCTTTCAGGGTGATGCCCGCATCCTCAAGGTCGGCCCACAACTGGGGCGAATCGGCCAGTTTGACAAAATGAAGCTGGATATCCTGACGGGTTGTCGCGTGCAGATTACCGGTGGCATACTGATCCGACAGATCAGCAATCCGAATCAGCTGATTGGCGGTAATGCGGCCATGGGGCAGTTTGATCCGGATCATCTGCACGCCGGGCTGGCGCTGACCATACACGCCCCGCGTCAGTCGAAACTTCCGGAAGGCTTCGTCGGCAATATCCCCCGATTGGAACGAACGGATTCTCCGGTCCAGATCGAGGATGTCGCGTCGGGCGGCTGCGCTAACGTTGTCGGTGAGCTGAATAGACATAAGGTATATTGTCTATAGAATTAAAAGACTAATTAAATAAAACGAAACGCCGTTGATTGTCGGCGTGTGTCGGGTGAATGTGACCTACAATACTAAATAAAATAGGAAGGGGTATGGTTCAGAACTCGCCCAACTATTGGTTATGGTCTATAAAAACTGGTTATCAGTGTCGCGATGCCGAAGGGTCACTGTAGCGGTAGATATGAGAAAACTAACGGTACATACGCACATAGTGAGCATAGCGCTCGATCCGGACCGACTGGCTGATCATCAGCTTAAAACACCTCGTTTCGTTCGCCGGTAGCCTGCCAGTCGGTGTCCATATCAGCAAATCGTTGGGCAACCCGATTCAGAAAGTCCGTATCCAGCATCTGAAGCACATCGGTACTGTCGGTAACGTCCATTTCGCTTACCTTGTACGTTTGTTCGTAGGGCCCTGCCTCTATTTTGAGGATATATTTGCCATTCCAGGCGTAGAGGCCTATTCGAAACTGCGGGTGGGGAATGTCCTGGACGAAACGCATGTTGAGGGCTAATAAGCGTACTGTTTACGTAATACCAACCAATGACGACGCAAATCAGTTTACCAATCGGTTCATCAACTCAAAAAGGGCAGACGCCGAAGGAACAGATAGGACACCCGGCCCGGCTGCACTATTTACGATATACACTGTTCCTGCTCATACTAGCTGTCGGTTCTGGCTGCTCGGACAGTAACGCCGACGAAGCAGCTCAGTTTTTTCTGCGCGGAAACCTGCAACTCCAGAAGCGAGAATACCGGGAAGCCATACGCTATTATACAGAAGCGCTCGATAAAAAGCCCGATTTTGCCGACGCGTACAATAACAGAGGCCTGGCGAAATATCGGAACGGTGATCGGGAAGGGGCCCTGGCCGATTACAACCGCGCTATTGATACCGACCCTGACTTCGGCGCTACCTACCTGAACCGGGCTGAGGTGCGGCTCGAAACCGGCGATGCCGCCGGGAGTCTGGCCGATCTGCAACGGATCGAGCGGGAATACAAAGACTCTTCATTCTACCAGGTCCGACTTGCCGATAGTTACGTTCGACTCAACAAACCGGCCCCTGCCCAGGCCGCTTACGACCGGGCCGTACAACTCGATCCCAGAAATGCGGAAGCCCTCACCAACCGGGGTGCCCTGCTGTATAGCCAGAAAGCGTATGAACAGGCCGAATCGGATATTCGTCAGGCGCTGCTGCTCAACCCCAGGCAGGATGCCGCTTTGAATAACCTTAGTCTGTTACTGGCCCGGGCTGAGAACTACACCGATGCGCTGACGTACGTGGAGCGGGCACTGCTGGTGCAGCCTAACCAACCTTATTACCTGAACAATAAAGCCTATCTGCTGCTGATGCTGAACCGGGGTGAAGAGGCCCTGCCGCTCGTGCAGGAATCGCTGCGGCTGGATCCTGATAATGCCTGGGCTCACCGAACAACGGGTATTTACTTCCTGAATCGGCGGGAAGCAGTAAAAGCACTGGCGTCTTTTCGGCAGGCCGAGCGACTGGATGCATCGGTTGATGACCTGTATTATTACCTCGGTCGGGCCGAGCAGGCGAGTGGCAACCGGCAAGCGGCCTGCGAAGCGTGGCAGCGGGGGGAATCGGCCGGGGATTTGCGGGCGGGCGCGGAACGTAGAAAACAATGTATTTGATCTTTTTCGCACCAATTGGCTGGTCTTCAAACGGCTACGCAACAATACGGTCTCAGTCGGATGAACCAGCTGCGTTTATAGTTTCCAACGCTGTGTTTTCCTTGAAATAGAATTGTATTTGATCTGGAATAGGGGAGGGGACGTTGAGGGATTGATCAGGTATTTTACGTCGGGTTTGGATGGGGCTTTTACCGTCGTTTTGGGCCGTTTTACCGGTATTGTTTCCTTTTGATGCGAAAAATTTGTATATTTGTCTATACAGCGGCTCATGCGCAGGGTGTGGGCCGGAATAGTAATTTTCTGCGAAATATACTGAACACATGGCGGAAGAAAATCCCGACCTCGAATCACCCAGTAACATCATTCCCATTAACATTGAGGACGAAATGCGTGGTGCCTACATCGACTATTCGATGTCGGTTATCATTTCGCGTGCTCTGCCCGACGTTCGTGACGGTCTGAAACCGGTGCATCGCCGGGTTCTGTTTGGTATGGCGGAACTGGGAGTCAATTACAATAAGCCACACAAGAAATCGGCCCGTATCGTCGGAGAGGTACTTGGTAAGTACCACCCGCACGGTGACTCGTCGGTATACGATACCATGGTCCGGATGGCCCAGGACTGGTCGCTGCGGTATCCACTCGTCGATGGTCAGGGCAACTTCGGTTCTATCGACGGCGATTCGCCGGCCGCTATGCGGTATACGGAGGCTCGCCTGAAGCGAATTGCCGATGAGATCCTGTCGGATATATACAAAGAAACGGTCGATTTTCAGCCCAACTTCGACGATTCGCTGGAAGAGCCGAGCGTTATGCCGGCCAAACTACCAAACCTGCTGCTGAACGGTTCGTCAGGGATCGCTGTCGGGATGGCTACTAACATGGCTCCGCACAACCTGACCGAAGTGGTAGACGGAATTATTGCGTATCTGGACGATCAGGATATCTCGATCGAAGACCTGATGCAGCACGTCAAAGCCCCTGACTTCCCGACGGGAGCTACCATTTACGGCATGGAAGGGGTGAAGTCGGCTTATAAAACCGGCCGGGGCCGCGTAGTGATGCGGGCCAATGCCACGATTGAAGAGAATCGGGGCAAAACCCAGATCATCGTCTCCGATGTACCCTACATGGTCAATAAGGCGGTTATGCTCGAGAAAACCGCTGAGTTGATCAACGATAAAAAAATCGAGGGAATTAGTGCTTTCCGTGACGAGTCGGACCGGGATGGCCTTCGGGTGGTGTATGACCTGCGGAAAGATGCTATCCCCAACGTAGTACTCAACAACCTCTATAAACACACAGCCCTGCAGTCGTCGTTCAGCATCAACAACGTAGCCCTCGTAAAAGGACGGCCTATGTTGCTGAATCTGAAGGATATGATGCGGTATTATGTCGAACACCGTTTCGAGGTGGTAACCCGTCGGACTCAATACGAACTGCGTGAAGCCGAAAAACGGGCTCACATTCTGGAGGGCTTGCTGATTGCGCTCGACAACATCGACGCGGTGATTGACCTGATTCGTTCCTCGCGCGATCCCGAAATTGCCCGTACGAGTCTGATGGAGCGTTTCTCGCTGAGTGATGTGCAGGCGAAGGCTATTCTGGAAATGCGGTTGCAGCGGCTGACCGGTCTGGAGCGGGATAAGCTCCAGGCCGAGTACGATGAGCTGATGCAGGAGATTGCCGGTCTCAAAGAGATTCTGGCCAGTGAAGATCGCAAGCGTCAGGTTATCAAAGAAGAGCTGCTCGATATCCGGGCTCGTTATGGGGATCCTCGCCGTACCGAAATCAACCCGCTGGGCGACGGAAATATCAGCGACCTGTCCCTGATTGCCGATGATGACATGGTCATCACCATTTCGCACGAAGGGTACATCAAACGGACGCCAACGACCGAGTACCGCTCACAGAGCCGGGGAGGGGTGGGTGCCAAAGCCGCCGTGACCAAGGAAGAAGACTTTACCGAGCATCTCTTCACGGCCACGATGCACAATACCCTGCTGGCGTTTACCCAGAAAGGCAGACTGTACTGGCTACCGGTATACGAACTGCCCGAAGGATCGCGTACGTCGAAAGGACGGCCGCTGGCTAACTTTATCAATATCGAATCGGACGATAAGGTGCGCGCGGTAATCAACGTGACCGATTTGAAGAACGAGGACTATATCAATAATAATTACATTGTGATGTGTACGCGGCAGGGCACGATTAAAAAGACCATGCTCGAAGCGTACTCGCGGCCCCGCCAGAACGGTATCATCGCCATCACCATTGATGAGGACGATCAACTGATCGGTGTTTGTATGACCAATGGCGATAACGATATCGTAATTGCGTCAAGTGCTGGCAAAGCGGTTCGTTTCCACGAAAGCCGGGTACGGCCCATGGGACGTACGGCTACCGGTGTGCGTGGTATCTCGCTCGACGATGAGGATACGACCGATCACGTGGTGGGTATGGTCTGCATCGGTTCTACCGAGGCCCAGCTGCTGGTGGTTTCGGAGAAGGGCTACGGAAAGCGTTCCGAAATCGATGAGTACCGGATTACTAACCGGGGCGCGAAAGGAGTAGGCACCCTCAAGGTTACGGAGAAAGTAGGCCGACTGGTTGCGATCCTCGATGTAGCAGATAACGACGATTTGATGATCATCAACAAATCAGGTATCGCTATTCGTACTCCGGTGTCCGACATTAGTGTGATCGGTCGGAATACCCAGGGAGTGCGGCTGATCAGTCTGCGTGACGGCGATGCCATTTCGTCTGTAACCAAGATCAAGCAGGAAGAAGGCGAGGAGGAAGCGGCCGTACAGGTAGCGGAAGCCTCTGAATAATTGTATAATTTCCCGGTATAAGTTTGTTTGAGCCGCTGGTTCTGGTTGTAATCAATCAGGACCAGCGGCTCAAACAATTCCTGCCCGTCTATGCTTATACGGATTGATTCCGTAATTTCGTTTCTGAAACAAAAACAATCCCAATTAACACATGAAATCAATCTATTTCGTGCTGATGGTTTGCTTTCTCGCTTTTGGTACGCGGGTGCAGGCTCAGCAACAAGGACAGGGAGCTGCATCGGTACTCGATCAGGCTGCTATGGATGCCGTGAAGAAGGACAAGGAAAAGAGTGATAAAGATATCACGGATGCAAAAGCTTCGGCCAAGGCATCGACCTGGATGGACCGGGCCAAAACCTACCAGAGCATAGCCGGACAATACATTCGGTTAGATTCTATGGCAGCAACGAAAGCCCAAGAGGCATACACCAAGGTAGTTGAACTTGACAAGGACAAAAAAGGTGGTCCGGGTCGTCTGGCTAAAGAAGCCCAGGAGGCTATGAAGAGTCAGGCTATGTATGGCGCTTTCATGCAGCAGGGGGTAGCTAAGTTTCAGAACAAGAATTATGCTGAAGCGATGAAGTCGATGATTATTGCCGGAGAAATCACGCCAACCGACACGCTGGCTCCGCTCTACACGGCTATTGCTGCTCAGCAGATCAAAGACAATGCTACTGCCAAAACGCAGTTGGAAAAATACATGACCGCCGGCGGTAAGGATGCTACCATCTACGGCTCGCTGGCCATGCTGTACCGCGCCGATAACGAGATTGACAAAGCACTGGCTACCTTGGATAAAGGTATTGCTATGGCGCCTACCAACAAGGATCTGTCCAATGAACGGATCAACATTATGTTGGCGACTAACCGGATCGACGAAGCTATTGAAGGCTACAAGCAACTGGTACAGCGGGAGCCAAACAACGCGCAGAATATCGCTAACCTGGGTATTCTGTACGACAATGCAGCTAACGGGATGCAGACCGAAATCCGTAAACTGTCGGAAGAGACCAAAAAAGGGGGCGACATTTCGAAGAAACTGGCAGCCCAGAAAGACGCACTGGACGCAATCAATGGTGAGATTACCCGGCTTACGGCTAAGGTAAAGAAAGAGCCCAAAAATGCCGATGCCAAGCGTCAGCTAGCCGACGTAACCAAGCGTCAGGCTGATACGAAAGCCGCTCTGGCGCAATTGGAAACGCAGGCTAAAGAAGAGGCTGCTAAAAGCTCAAGCACCGCCGGTAACGAAGCGAAGCTGGCCGACCTGATGAAGAAGAATGCCGATCAGCGGGCATTGGCAAAAGAGAGCTACATGAAAGCACTCGCCATCGATCCGGCTAACTACGATGCCAACTTCAACTTAGGTGTGGCTTATTTCAACGACGGGGTTGAAATGAAGAAAGCCGTTGATGGTATGGACATGGCTGAGTACAACAAGCGTGGTAAAGAAGTTGATGGCCGAGTTTGTGGTAAATTCAAGCAGGCTCTTCCATATTTCCAGAAAGCCAAAAGCGTGAAGGAAGAAGCCGATCTGGTTGAAAACCTGACCAACTTGGAGAATATCCTGAAACAGTACGAAGAGCGTAAGATCGTTTGCGTAGAAAGTAAATAAGCTGGAATAGGTAAGGGCTGGTTAATCACCAGCCCTTATTAAGTGATTCTTACTTAACATAATATAAATTATACAACAAAATAATAGGCTGTAATCCACAGCCTATCCACAAGTTATCCACGTGGAACGTTAATGTACTGCTTTACAAAGACTTAAGATTTTTTAAGTCAAAAATGCCCCTGAAAGCTAATGGAGGCCGTTTTTGAGATTCTAATAAAGGGTTACTACAAGCCGAAGCGGAAGAATACATTAGAATACATTAAGCAGGCATGTATTCCCGAAATGACCCATCGCTGTAAAAAATCAAAATTCGTTCTACTTTCTTTACCGCAGTGCCAACCGTAGAATCGGTTGAATCAGCAACCGGATCTGTACTAGAAATGTCTGGCGGTGCTGCGGCAATCTCGTGACGTTGAGAACGGATTGGTCCTGATGAAGCCACACGTGGTGGAGATGAATAAACCGGGCCTGAGTTATTCTGTCGGGATTCGAACCGGTTGTCGGCTGATGAGGCTAAGACAGGTTGTGGATTCAAATACCGGGATGTCGAGGGTGACTGGGTCTGATTTGGTGCAGATTGGTTGTCTTCCTCCATAATCCATTCGTATCCCAGTTCAGGAAAGCGACGAATTATTTTCTGAATAATATCAAAACTTGGTCTGTTCCGGCCCGATAGAATATGGGATATGCTTGATCGCTGCACGCCAATTTCGTCAGCAAAATAAGATGGCGTAAAGTTACGCTCGATCAGAATCTGTTTAATCTTGTCATTTATGTTCATAGTGTCAACACGGAAGTCGATATGTTACAAACATAAATAAATTAGCTATAAATGTAAAGCGAATTGATCAATTTACAGTTAATGCACACTTGTAATGTCTTTATGTAAATCGATCAATGCGTTGTTTTTTGTGAATTTCTGAGCTAATTACAAATGTGTACTGCCTGTGATAATATCAGGATTCTCGTCATCAACTAGACACTAACATTATTTTCCCGGAGCGCTTCGTTCAGGGACGTCTTCAGATCAGTAGACGGCTTCCGCTGGCCAATAATCATGGCACAGGGAACGTAAAACTCCCCTGCCGGAAAACGTTTAGCAAAGCTCCCTGGAATAACTACTGAATTAGCTGGGACAAAACCTGTGTACTCAACAGGCTCGTTGCCCGTAACGTCAATAATTTTAGAGGAGCCGGTGATCGTGACGCCAGCACCTAGAACAGCTCGTTTACCGATGTGAGCGCCTTCGACAACAATGCACCGGGAACCGATAAAGGCACCATCTTCTACAATGACGGGAGCGGCCTGCGGTGGTTCGAGTACACCGCCTATTCCTACTCCACCGCTAAGGTGAACGTCCTTGCCAATCTGAGCACAGCTTCCAACAGTAGCCCAGGTATCAACCATAGTCCGTTCATCCACGTAGGCACCAATATTAACATAGGAAGGCATGAGAATAACTCCGGGAGCCTGGTAAGAACCATAACGGGCAACTGCCGGTGGTACCACGCGAACCTGGCGCTCGCTGTAGTCAGATTTTAGAGGGATTTTGTCATGAAATGAAAAAATCCCGACTTCCTCGGGTTTCATAGACTGGCTGACAAAATAGAGTAGTATGGCTTTTTTTACCCATTCGTTGACCACCCACCCCCCTTCTTCTGTGGATGACGGTTCGGCTACGCGGAGCTCTCCCCTATCTAATTGGGCAATTACACTGCGGATGCTTACTAGTGATTCTGGTTGAGCCAACAACGTCCGATCGGCCCAGATTTCTTCGACTAATTGCTTCATTAATTTAAAGTAAAGGTTCACTAAACAGATTATAACTTGCTGAATATTAAGGTTGACTAGTTTGAAGACAAATAATATTCTGTGAGCTATTTATATTATAGTTTTATCTTTTTTTCTTTATCCAAATGTAAGGCCCAGAACCTTATATCTGAAACATACGCCACTAATTTTTTGAAAACGATCTGTGCCGCGATGAGGAATAACATCCACGAGAATCTAAGCCACAACTTGTTAGTGCAAAGTCAATGCCATAGGTTATTTCTTGCTTATTTAAAGGAGAGCAAGATCTCTGTTAAACATATACCTATGTTCTCGGCTAATTCATCTGGGTATATATAATAGAATTAGCTTACCGATACATTAGCTGTCGCAAAATATCAATATGACTGAAAACGATGTTTTGTAGTTGAGACTATACCGAAGTCAATGCAATACTTAATCATCAGGGACAAGTAACAGCAATGAGCTGATGACTCGTATTGCAGTATTAGCTTTGAAATACCATCATGAGATTAGTGGTTCAAATAATGTCCGTTAGCGAGCAAGCTACGTAGTTGAGAAGCTAATCAATGTGATATTTTCTTTTACGAGAATTGGTTAAGGCTAAGTGTTAATGGCCTTGTAAAGTGGGATATTCTACCCCTACTATTCTATGACTTGTTCTATCTACTAATAATAACCCAAAAGCTATTTAGTAACACAGGTAATAACACAGCCTAGTATTAGTAATTAATAAAACAAAATTTTAGCTATTTTTAGTATTATAATAGTATTTTCCTAAAATTTATAGTAAAAAGGCACTATTTTGCCATAGATTCTTAGCAATTATATGACAACCTACTAATATTATGCTAAAATACTTAGTTTGCTAAAAAATATGGTTTGATTTTACTAATAACGTTTATTTAGTATTTACCTGCCCTATCTTGCCATAAACTCGATGATTTTTTATTTAATCAGTATATTTGACCCCGAAAACTAACATCTATCAGTTCATGGAAAAAATACGCGTAGCCATTAATGGCTTTGGTAGAATCGGTCGTTTATCCTTTCGGCGGTTGATCGAGAAAGATAACATAGAAGTAGTAGCCATAAATGACCTTACAGATAATGCTACACTGGCTCATCTTCTAAAATACGACTCGGTTCATGGCCGTTTTTTAGGCGACATATCATCAGACAGCGAAAGCATAACTGTAAACGGTAAACGAATCAATGCCTACGCCGAACGTGATCCTAAAAATCTTCCCTGGAAGCAACTGGAGATTGACGTAGTTCTGGAATCAACAGGACGCTTTGTTGATGAAGCCGGCGCGGGCATGCACTTGCAGGCTGGTTGCAAAAAAGTAATCATTTCAGCGCCCGCTAAAGGAAATATTCCAACTGTAGTATTAGGCGTAAACGACGATACACTGACGGGAGACGAAACCATTATCTCAAACGCTTCGTGTACGACGAACTGCCTGGCCCCAATGGCTAAGGTACTGGACGACGTATTTGGAATCGAGAAAGGTTATATGACAACGATCCATGCCTACACAGCGGATCAAAACCTACAGGATGCTCCCCATTCTGATCTACGCCGGGCCCGGGCTGCCGCTCTGTCAATCGTACCAACCTCTACTGGTGCTGCCAAAGCAGTGGGTCTGGTATTACCTCAACTAAAAGGTAAACTGGATGGCAACGCCATGCGGGTGCCCACGCCAGATGGTTCGTTGACTGACCTGACGGTCATCCTGAAAAAAGAAGCGTCGGTTGAAGAGATTAATAATGCGTTGAAGGCGGCTTCGGAAGGCGCGCTACAAGGAATCCTTGAGTATTCGACTGATGAAATTGTATCGATCGATATCATTGGCAATCCGCACTCGTGCATATTCGATTCAAAATTGACGACCGTAAACGGTACACTGGCTAAGGTAGTAGGCTGGTATGACAACGAATTCGGTTACTCGAGCCGGGTGGCGGATCTGATCGCAAAGTTGTTCTAAGCTAACAATTGTAAATATTAAATCTCACATTGTTAAACTGTCAATCGTTTAACAATGTGAGATTTTTCTTTGTGAATACTATCGATATATATGTAAATTATACTTTTTTACATTGTAAATAATTAATTGTAAATCCTTTATCAAAAAACAATTGCTCGTATTTCGTCTTAATATTCATGTGAATAGCATTCAAAGCTGACTCGTAGAGATCTGTTGTATATTGTAAATCAGCGAATCCATTCTGACCAATGACCTCCAGGCTATACGCAAATAGCTCGGGATTATCGGTTTTGAGGTGTAACGTCCCCTCCTGAACTAGTATAGTCTTGTATAAGTCCAGAAATCGCGGATGGGTTAACCGATGCTTTTCCTGCTTGGGCCGTGGTTGCGGGTCGGGGAATGTGATCCAGATCTCGTTAACCTCACCCGCAGAAAAGAACTCAAGCAGAAAGTTTATATCGGTACGGAGGAAAGCTACATTTTGTAAATTCAGCCCCAGAGCAGCTTGTGAACCACGCGCTATTCTGTCTCCTTTGATATCTACACCAATAAAGTTCATGGCCGGGTAAGCCTGTGCCAGTCCAACCGTGTACTCGCCTTTCCCACAGGCTAACTCCAGAACAATCGGATTATTATTGTTAAAATAGCCGCTACGCCAGTTGCCTTTAATTGTTTTGTACAGCGGTTTACCAACTTCAATGACGTTTTGACTTTCTGCGTTTTGCAGAAAGCGGTGTTGCTTACGACGAGTCACGGTTATAAATCGATTAATTCAGCAACGACATAATTGCTGCCTGTGATAAGAATAACATCATTGGCCTGGGCATCCAGCCGGGCTGCATCCAGCGCAATGTTTACATCTGAATATACCTCACCAAACCGGGCTACCTCTGCCGCTTCGGCCTGAAGAAGTATGGCAGGTAGAGAACGGGGAGACGATGCCTGACAAAAATAATAGATAGCCGACGAGGGCAGGGTTAGCAGTAAAGACGATGCCGCTTTATCAGCTACCACCCCCATCACAATCCGTAAGTTGTCGAACGACAGGGACGAAACGGTCTCCATCAATGCCTCCAGCCCCGGTTTGTTATGAGCCGTATCGACAAAGACACGGGGCTCTTCACTGAGCAACTGAAACCGTCCCTTCAGCCCGGTCAAGGTAACAACCTCCCGTACCCCCCGCTGAAGCGCTTCTGTACTGACGGGCCAGACAGATTGCAACGTATCGACCGTTGCCAAAACCGCTGCCAGGTTGTGACGCTGGTAACCGCCTGTCAGCCCGAGTTCAAACCGGCTATCGGATTCGCCATCCTGACTGACCAGCACCTGGCGGAAACCCGTAAACAGTCCCTGGTCCTGAACCCGGACTTGTTGATCCGCGAACGTAATAGGGGCCGCTTCCTGGGTGGCTTTGGACCTGAAGACCGGTTCGGTCTCAGGATGGGTCTCACCAATGATGACCGGAATACCAGTCTTGATGATGCCGGCCTTTTCGGCTGCAATAGCAGGCAGGGTATCCCCCAGAATGTCCATATGGTCGAACCCGATGTTCGTGATCACCGATGCGGCCGGGGTAATGACATTGGTAGAATCCAGCCGACCACCCAGCCCCACTTCAATCACCGCCACATCAACCTCCTGGTACGCAAAATACAGAAAAGCCAGAGCCACCGTAACTTCGAAGAAAGACGGCTCTACCGATTCGATCAGGGCTTGCTGGCTCGTGACAAAGTCCGCTACATCCTCTTCGTCGATGGGCTGACCATTGATCCGAATCCGTTCGGTGAACGAGCGAAGATGGGGCGACGTATACAAACCCACCCGGTAGCCGGCAGCCTGGTACACGGCTGCCAGCATATGTGCAGTACTACCCTTCCCGTTGGTACCGCCCACGTGGATACTTTTGAATTTATGCTGTGGATTGCCCAGAGCCGCACAAAGCCGCAGGGTATTGGTAAGACCGGGTTTAATTGCTTTGGGGCCGATCCGGTGATAAACAGGGAGCCGACTGTAGAGGTAGTCGAGTGCTTCCGAATACTGCATTTACTTGGAGGTAATGATAAAGGTAATGGTACCGGTGGCTGTTGGGGGGGTAGCACCACCTTTTGGTCGGAGTCTGAGCCGCTGTACTGCTTTCCGATACACATCAACCACCGACGGACTCACCGTAGTCTGTAGCGTACGGACGTTGATAATATCCCCTCCGCTATCGACTTTGATCTGGAAAATAATTTTACCGGTTTCATCAGAATCGTCGTTCACGCTGGGGCGCGAAGCCAGTGACCAGCCGGATACATCGAATGCGACCCCGGACGAGGCTCCGCCGGGGGTACCATAAAATTCTTTGGCGTCGATTTTACCGTTGGGATTCCCTTTATCCCCGACTCCACTCGCGTCATCTCCGTTGCTGTTCCCGCCGGTGCCGGATGCTTTCCCCACGGTACCGTTGGACCCACCGCCCCCCGATGATTTTTTGAATAAAGCATCGTTGTTGACGGTCTCTACCTTGCGCGCAGGCGCGGGCGGGGCCGGCCGTTCTACCGGAGCGGTGGGCCGGGGCGCTTCGGCCCGCTTCGGTTCCGGACGCTCGGGGGTTGTTACGGGGCTTTCGGCCTTGCTGGCAATGATGGGTTTCTCGGTAGCTACTTTGGCCGGTTTGACATCCTCTATTTTCGGACTTGGGGTAACCCGCGTACGCTCAACCCGGGGCGTGGTATTCACCTTGGGGTTCGGCTTATTTTCCGACGGTTTTACGTCTACCGGATTCGGCGAGTCAGAGGCTTTATTGTAGGTCTGTATCTTTCCACTCCCGCGGGCATCGGTTCCGAAGTTCACCTCCACAAACTGGATAGGTGGCGGGTTAGGCACCGTCTGAGACAGGCTCACGAGAAACAGGACCACCAGCAACAGTACGTTGATGACCAAGGCACCGGCAAACGACTTCAGCCGGATTTCATTTTCGTTATCGTAGGTAAGGCGGCTCATACGGCACAGACTAAAATACGGTAGAATAACGCTGATTCGACCGGCTTCGTTTATTTATCAAAATAAGGGACCGGAATCTTTTTACGCTTTTGTTGACAAAGTAACGGAAATTCAGCGATACGGCTGGGACATCTGCCGGGGCTGATTGGTTTAGACAGTATGTTTGCAGACTGGCTTTCCAGTTACTTTTCCCATTTTCTGTCTGTTTTTACCCATGCCCATTCTCCAGCCCATTGTTAACATGGCGGAACTCCTCCACCAGAAAGGCATCACCGACGTCCTGGTTTCGCCGGGTTCCCGATCGGCTCCCCTGACGCTGGCCGTTGCCCGACACCCGGCCCTTCGGGTACGGGTCATGGCCGATGAACGGGCCGCGGGGTTTGTGGCACTGGGCATAGCGCAGCAAACGGGCCGACCGGTGGCGGTGATCTGTACGTCAGGGAGCGCGGTGTATAATCTGGCTCCGGCAGTGGTAGAAGCATTTTTCCAGCAAATACCCCTCCTGCTGCTTACCGCCGACCGCCCCCACGAATGGCTTCACCAGCAGGATGGACAAACAATTCACCAAACGGGCCTCTTCGGTCATCATGTGAAGCGGAGTTATGATCTGCCCGCCGACTACACCCATGCTGACAGCCGCTGGTTCATTGAGCGGTCGGTCAACGAAGCTATTGACCTCGCCCAGTTTTCACCGGCCGGACCGGTCCATATTAATGTCCCGCTGCGCGAACCTTTTTACCCCACGGCCGGGGAGTCATTTACCGCTGGTCCCGTTCGAACCATCGATACCGTCCGGGCAGAACCCGGTTTACCCACCGAGAGCTGGCACCGGTTATTGCAGGAATGGGATCGTCATGAGCGGATTCTGATAGCGGTTGGCCAGTTGCCACCCAATCCGGCCCTTCGGCATATACTGGCCAAGGTCAGCGAGGAATTCGGCGTACCGGTTGTGGGGGAGCTAATCAGTAACCTGGCCGACAATGGTCTGTTCATTACCCATACGGATACACTACTGGCGAATCTGAGCGAGTCGGTAGCGGAAAGCCTGCGACCCGACCTGCTGATCACAATCGGCAACTCATTCCTGACCCGAAACCTAAAGACATTCTTTCGGCGTTACCCAGCCCGTCATCACTGGCACATCGACCCGGTGCTTGATCGAATCAACGACTCGTTTCAGAGTTTGACCACGCGGGTGCAGGCTTCCCCCCTTGCGTTCTTCGAAAAGCTGTTCAGTGATCTCGATTACCAGCGGTTTTTGCAGGGCGACGATGACGACGAGTCGACAACGTTCTTACAGACCTGGCAGGCGGCCGATCGACGAGCGGCTCAGCTGGTTTTCCGTTCCCTCCGTCAGCCCGAGAATACGCTAACCGACTGGCAGGCCACCCAGCACGTGCTGGCGAACCTGCCCGAGGGGTCTGTCCTGCACCTGGCGAATAGCATGCCCGTCAGGTACGCTAACCTTTGCGGCCTTAGCGAACAGCAACAGATAGACGTATGGGCCAACCGGGGCGTAAGCGGTATCGATGGCTGCCTCAGCACGGCCGTGGGGGCAGCCCTGGCTACGGATAAACTGGTTACTCTGCTGATTGGTGATGTCGCTTTCTTCTACGACCGGAACGGATTATGGTCAGCCCTCGTACCACCCAACTTACGCATAGTACTCCTGAACAACGACGCCGGGCATATTTTCCGGATCATCGATGGACCCGGTCAGCAACCCGAACTGGAAACTTATTTTGAAACACCCCACGGCTACACCGCCCGTCGTACCGCCGAAGATGCGGGGGTGACCTACCAGATCTGCCGGACGGCGGCCGAACTCACCTCGCTCCTGCCCGACTTCTTTCAGCCGGGCACGCAGGCTAAGCTGCTGGAAATCCCAACCGATAAACGGGTGAACCAGCAGCAGTTCGAGACCTACCGGGCCGCCCTTCGCCAGGCTGACTAAAGGGCCACGGCTAGTCGAACAGGTACCAATCGACACCGAATGCAAAACCCCGGCGCATCTGCAAAAAGTCGGGGGCCACAAAATACCCGTCTCCCTGCAGCAATCTCTGGTTGGCATGGGTGAGCTTGATGAACAAGCGGGTTCGGTTTACCCGCAAATTGGCATATACATCGGCCAGCAGGTACCCTTCTACCCGCTGCCGGTTCTGCAGATAAAACTGCTGGGTAACCGGCATATACGCATCGGCGAAGTAAGCCGACTTATAATGCAGGTCGATACCGGTCTGAATGTAGAGCACTTTGGCGTACAGAAATTCGTACTGAAGCCGCGCGTTCAGGAATACCGGAGGTGTCCGCAGAATATCGGATCGGGATTGTACCGTATAATAAGCCTGCCCTGACGTCAGGAACTTACCGACCTGCAGCGAGTAACCCAGCCCCGTCCGTAACACACTGAACGAGCCGCTGGCCTGCCGGGCTATCCCCTCGGTATCGAAGTAGATGTAGTTACTCAACAGCATATAATCGAGGCCCGGTTGCAGGCGGAGCTTTTTGTACTGCAGGTTCAGCTGTCCGTAAGCGTGGTTGTAGCCCCGGAGCCTGAAGTTATTCCGCCAGAAATAAACCGGGCTTTGAAAGCGCTCCTGCAACAGGGTTGGCTGAACGAGCATGGCCGTATACCCACCCGTGAGCAATCGACTCTCAAATTGCCCCTGAAGCCGGAAACCGCCCCCGACCTGGTATTCAGCTTCTGCCGTTAGCCGGGATAAACTGTCAGGGAAATAATAGCCCAGCCAGCCTCCCAGGAAGGTTTCGACCCGGCGGGTTTCGTATTCGTTGTAAGCCGTCTCGGCGGTGTTATATCGGGTATACTGGCCATAAATACGGCTACGCAGGTAGGCCCGGTAGTTAAACGACGACTCGCCCAACTGGTAAACGCCTTTCAGCCCCACCTGATTCTCCAGCTGACGAAACCGCGCATCCTGCTCGATCCGGGTCGTATCGCCCAGGTTCACCAGATTTGGGTTGTTCAGTCCGGTCGGGTAAAAGCCCGGCAGGGTCCCGATGGGGGTATCGATCGGGGTTTGGTTCTGCAGGACGGCATCGTCCTGGAAGTAGTTTTTCTGCCGCCGGTAATCCAGCCGATGATACAACTGAAACCCCTGGTCCAGTACAAACTGCTGGTAGATGTGCCAGTCATTACGAATCTCACGCCCGAATACCGACGTCAATCGGGGGTCGCCGTCGTAATTGATTAGATTGACAGCGGTGCTGCCATCACTGGTGAGCGTTTCGCCGGGCAACACCCCGCCCTGCTCGGCCAGTTCATGGTTCATGTTGATGAAATGCAGCAGCAGCGTGTATTTATCGTTCGATGAGGTATAGTTGGTATGGCCCAGAAACCCCCAGTTCTGAGCCAGCAACCGATCCGACGAGTTGCTTGAGTTGAGTATCCCCCCAAACTGTTTCTGCGACGTGAACCGCTGTACCGCGAAACCGGCGTTGAGCCGGGGGTTGATGTTCTGGGTAAAATCGAACCGCAGGATATTCTGGTTACGCCCACCCAGCGCCAGGTACATATCCGAGAATGGCGACTTGGTGTTGAAATATTTGACGGCCATCGTCTGGTAAGCGTAGGGCGCAAAAACCGAATACCCGGTCTGCGCACCCAGCTGCGCCGGTAGGGTTACAAAAACCGGCCGCATGGGCGTACCCAGGTTACCCAGGTCCTGGTAGAGATTCTGGTTGCGCTGAACGTACAAAAAGCGGTGTACGTCATCCATGGTCGTGTCGACGGTGTACAGTTTTTTTCGGTTGTTCAGGATGTCGTCTTCCAGCCGGTAACGGGTCGACTTGGGTCCATAAATGACCTTGGTCGAGTCATCGATCCCGCTGGCCGAGGAGCCGGAGCCGGAGGTAAACGAGCCGGGGCGTCCGGTTTGTCCGCCGAAGCCGCCAAAACTGCCGGGGAGCTGCCCCCCCCCCGGAAACTGCTGCGCCCGGCTCAACACCGGTATCGACAAAGCGAGGCATAAAAGAAAAACACGTTGATTCATTCGCTCAAAAATACGCCAAAAGTGCAGAGCCTTCAGGTCAGCTGGCATTCGTTATGGATTTTTAAGGATTTGCTCGTCTAAAAACTGATCGAACTGCCGGTCGCTCCCGTCGAGCAGCTGCGTCCCGACGGGCAAATAGTACAGGGGCCACCGGTCCCGTTCGGCGGGGGTTAGCAGTGCGTCCAGCTTGACCCAGTCTTTTTCCGTCGTCAGCACCGATGCGCCAGCGGGTAACTCCGTAACGACATACTCCAGGTCAGCCCGCGTATAGGCATAATGGTCAGCGTACCGACGGTGGCTCAGCAGGGTATACTGAGTTCGTACGTATTCGTCCATCGGGTCGGCATTGGCTAGGCCTGACACCAGCACTACGGGTCCGGTCGGCGCCGGGCTCGTCGACCCGGAGAAAGGAACAGGCTGCTGGTAGGTCAAACCGGCGAAAAAGACCGGTACGTCCGGCCGGGCATACTGACGGATCAGACCGGCAATCCGGTGCTGCTCGGTCTTTGGCAGAGCCATCGGACATTTGGTGACGATGACCGCGTCGGCCCGACGGGCGCCCTGCCGCCGTTCCCGCAACCGCCCCGCCGGAAACGGATGATCGGCCACGAACAGGCGGGCATAATCGGTGAGGAGCAAGTTCACATCCGGCTGAACGGCCCGGTGCTGAAACGCATCGTCGAGCACGATAAGCCGGGGGTTCGGGTACATCCGCTCGATCGTCTGGATAGCATCGGCCCGGCGCTCTCCCACGCATACCCGAACCTGCCGGCCGAACTTCCGGTACACCTGCAGCGGTTCATCGCCCAGTGTAGCTGCTGTATCGTCAGGGCCAGCCACCCGAAATCCGCTCGTTTTGCGGCCATACCCCCGGCTCAATATAACCGTCTGATACGGGTCTGTACCGGCTTTGTTTAGATACCATTTAATCAAAAACTCGACCATTGGGGTTTTACCCGTTCCGCCAACGGTCAAATTCCCGACACTTACCGTACGGACAGAAGCCCTATAGACTTCCTTTAACTGGTTGTTAAATAACCAATTACGAAAGTCGGTCACTAAACCGTAAAGACCACTGAGTGGCAGCAGTAACCGATTTATGGCTGTAGGCTTCACTAATAATTTCGTAATATTGCCTTTTTGGAGCAGTCAAAAGTAGTACTTTTAGGACTGATAACACCCGCCCTGACTATCCTGATACAATGAGTTTGAGAGCCGACTACCTGAAATATACGTTGCATTTTCGCTTCGAAGCGGGTACGTCGCGTGGCAGCCTGACCGAAAAAACCTCCTACCTCATCCGGCTTCTCGATGATACAGACAGCTCGGTAGTCGGTTACGGGGAATGCGGGCCACTGAAGGGCTTAAGCTATGATGACCGGCCTGATTTTGAGGCCCATCTGCAGCAGTACTGCCAGGAGTTCAACGACCTCGACCTGCAGCTTTTCAACTGGAATGTCCCTATCGTTCTCAATCAGGTCATCAGTCCCCGCTTTCCCAGCATCCTGTTTGGCTTTGAAACGGCCATGCTCGACTTTCTGGCGGGCGGACGGCGGCTTCTGTTCGAGTCTGAGTTCACCCAGGGCCACCGCGACATACCCATCAATGGGCTGATCTGGATGGGTAACCAGGCGTTTATGAAACAGCAGATCGAAGACAAGCTGCGCGATGGTTTTACGACGCTCAAACTTAAGATTGGCGCTATCGACTTCGAGCAGGAATGTGATCTGCTGGCGATGATCCGGGATCGGTTTAGCCCTGAGCAGATCAGCCTGCGCGTAGATGCCAACGGCGCTTTCCGACCCGATGAGGCTATGCAGAAACTCGAGCGACTGGCGCAGTATAGTCTGCATTCCATTGAACAGCCCATCGGAGCCGGACAGGCGGACCAGATGGCCGAGCTGTGTCGCCACACGCCCGTTCCCATTGCCCTCGATGAAGAACTAATCGGGCAGATGGAGTACGTACATAAATTCAGACTGCTCAAAAAAATTCAGCCCCAGTACATTATCCTGAAACCGACCTTGCTGGGTGGCCTTCGTCACTGCGACGAGTGGATCGAGCTGGCAGGACGACTTAACGTTGGCTGGTGGATCACCTCGGCCCTGGAATCGAATATTGGTCTCAATGCCATTGCGCAATACACAGCCCAGTTCAAAAACGGACTACCTCACGGCCTCGGTACCGGCCAGCTGTACCACAATAACGTAGACAGCCCGCTCCAGATACAGCACGGACAGCTCCACTACGACCCCGCCCGCCCCTGGGATCTGACAGCCGCTTTTTAGTGATGAGCGAGTAGCGATGAGCGATGAATGATCAACTACCGGCAATACGAATAACACTTATCACTCATCACTCACCATTCTACGCCTTTGCGGAGCCAGCTTAGGGTTTCGGCTTCCGGACTGTTGGGTTCCGGTTTGAAATCATATACCCAGTTAGCCTGGGGCGGCATGCTCATCAGGATAGATTCGGTTCGCCCGTTGGTTTCGAGTCCGAATTTGGTGCCCCGATCCCAGACCAGGTTGAACTCAACGTACCGCCCCCGGCGCAGCTGCTGCCATTGCTTTTCGCGATCTCCGTACGGCAGGGAATGATTTTTTTGCATGAAGTGGGTGTAGATCGGCGCGAAGGCATTACCCACGGCCTGCACAAAGGCAAACAGATCCGCTTTATGGCTATCGTTTTCGGGCTTCAGGTAATCGAAAAAGATGCCGCCAATACCCCGTGTCTCCTGCCGATGTGGGAGAAAGAAATAGTCATCGGCCCAGGGCTTGAATCGGGCGTGATAGCCCGGATCATGCTGGTCGCATACCTGTCGTAGCGCGTCGTGAAACCAGCGGGCATCGTCAGGTACTACGTAATGTGGAGTCAGGTCGATCCCGCCCCCGAACCAGTTGTGCCCCGTACTCATTTCAAAATACCGAACGTTCATGTGAATGATCGGTACCATGGGGTTGCGGGGGTGCAGCACGATAGACACCCCGGTCGCATAAAACGTGGGGGGCGATGCGGGTGCGTCGGCCTCGGTAAGCCTGAGCGAACGCAGGGTCGCTTCCGTGGCTTCGCCGTGAACGGCCGAAAAACCAACACCCCCTTTCTCAATGATCGTTCCGTCGGTCAGCGTGCGTGAGCGACCTCCTCCTCCACCGGGTCGCTCCCAGTTGTCCTGCCGAAACCGGCCACTCCCGTCGGCCTCTTCCAGCGCCTGGCAGATCCGGTCCTGCAAATCCTGAAAAAAAGCGGTAATCGTTTCTTTGGTAATGGGTGCCTGTGTTGTCATAACGGCGTAAAGTTCGCAAATCCCGGCCAGCTTCTTAGCACCTCGCCCCTGACCTACTCGGCCAGTTTCAGCGCGTACCGAACCGGCCGCTGCTTGTTGAGCAACAGCAACAGCCCCTGTTCGGCCAGTTGACGCAGCTGCTTGCCCGCCCGGTATTCCGACACGTTGATCAGCCTGGCGTATTTATCGGCCGTAATGTCTTCATTCCGACGCAGGTACTGAATTAGCGTCCGAACGGTGGGGGTCTGTACGTTAGGAGCGCCGGGGCTGCCCGGGGTTATAATGAGTCGGCTGGTTGGCATCGATTTATCCTTGGCCCGGACGTAAATGGTTCGTTTGCCGGCTTCATCAACGGCGAAATGTGGCTTTTCCGCACTCTCCGCCACGTGGATCACCAGCACCCGCCGACCATCGGGAGCCAGAGTTTCGTAACTGATTTCCAGCGGAGGCTCAACAAACTGATCGGTAGCCTCCTCTATTTTGCGCATCTCTCTCAACTCCGACGGCACTCCTACAATACGGCCATCATCAGCTACCCCAATCAGCAGGGTTCCGCCCGCCGTATTGGCGAAGGCCGTCAGCGTGCGGGCTATGCGGTGCGCTGAGGATAGGCTGCGTTTAAATTCAAGTCGAACGCTTTCGCCCTGACCAATCAGTTCGTCAAGTTCAGTACGGGTCATGCCTTAGTAACAAATAAGCCGGTCAAATGGCTCAAGTTACGTCCTGGTTTGCCGGCAAACCAGTCTTATTTATTCCCTGTTCCGGTCGCGTTTGTAACGTGGTCGCTAGGCAACAGTTAGCGGTTCGTCGGTCTGGCGGTGGTGGGTTGGCTGCCGATGGTTGAACAGCCGGTAAATTATCGGAAAGACCAGCAGCGTCAGAATCGTTGCGGTAATCAATCCACCAATCACGACAATGGCGAGTGGTTTCTGAGTTTCCGAACCGATCCCCGTCGACACGGCCGCCGGCAACAGGCCAATAGCTGCCATGAGGGCGGTCATGATAACGGGCCTTACCCGCGAGGCAACCCCTTCGCGGATGGCCTGGTCGAGCGGCATTCGGTTGCGTCGGTTGTTGGTAAATACGCTCACCAGTATCACCCCATTCTGGATACAGATGCCAAACAGGGCAATGAAGCCTACCCCCGCCGAGATCCCGAAATTCATACCCGTCACATGCAGCGCCAGGATTCCACCAATCAGCGCAAAGGGCACGTTGACCAGCACCAGCCCGGCGTCTTTGGCATTGCCGAATAAAATGAACAGGATAACGAAGATGGCTACCAGACAGATTGGCACGACCTGCCCCAGCCGGTCGGTGGCCCGCACCTGATTCTCAAATTCGCCCACCCAGGCAACCGAATACCCCTTGGCGGGCCGGAGCGTCTCGTTCAGCCGGCGCTGGGCTTCGGCAATGGTGCTTCCCAGGTCACGCCCGCGTACCGAAAACTTAACCCCGATAAAGCGTTTGTTCAGATCCCGGTAGATGAAGGCCGGACCGGTTATCTGCCGGATGGTGGCGATCTCCTTTAGGGGGATCTTACCACCGCTCATCGTCGGCACCATCAGCCGCATAATGTCATCTTCGTTTTTACGGAATTCGGGCTGGTACCGCACCCGAATTTCGAACTTACGTTCGCCTTCGTACAGCTCAGACGCCGTTTTTCCGCCAATAGCCATTTCGATAACCGCCTGCGCGTCGGCGGTTGAAACCCCCAGCAGCGCCATTTTATGATCATGAAGCATAACGCTCAGCTCCGGCTGGCCCACGTTACGGATAATTCCCAGGTCTTTTATTCCTTCCACCCCTTTCACCGCTTCGACCGCCTGATTGGCATATTTTTCCAGCTCGTACACGTCCGGTCCAAAAATCTTGATCCCATTGCTGGCTTTGTACCCCGCCACGGCCTCCGCCACGTTGTCGATAATTGGCTGTGAGTAGTTGTACAGCACCCCGGCATAGTTTTTCAGCTGGCTGTCCATCTCATCGGTGAGCTGCTCGTCGGTAAGCGCGCGTCCATCGTGGCGTTTGGGCCAGTCCGCTTTCGGCTTCAGGTCGACCTGAAACTGACAGAAGTAGAACCCGTTCGGATCGGTCCCGTCGTTGGAACGGCCCACCTGCGAGAGCACTTGCTTTACCTCCGGGAAGGCGCTCAAATCGTTTCGAATGGTTTTGGCCATGTCGACGCTTTCGGGCAGCGACATACTCATGGGTAGTTCGGCCGTAACCCAGAGCGCACCCTCGTTCAGCTGGGGCAGAAACTCGGTACCCAGCAACGAAGCCGAAAAGAAGGTAGCTATCATGAAGCACAGCGCACCCACCAGGCTAAGCCGCCGATTCCGGTAACACCAGCCGAAGCCCGCCATCACGATCCGGTCGAAGAAGCTGACGAGCGGATTTTTACGCTCCCGGACGTTTTTCTTCAGCAACATTGAACACAGCACCGGCACCAGCGTCAGGGTAAACAGCAACGCGCCCAGCAGGGCAAACCCCAGGGTCCAGGCCAGGGGCGAGAACATCTTGCCCTCTACCTTCTCGAATGAAAAAATAGGCAGTAAGGCGGTGATGATGATCAGCTTGGAAAAAAATACGGCTTTACCCAGCTCCCCTCCCGTTTTCCGGATCAGCCCCAGCTTGGCCATGCGGTTGAAGCGGGCCATGCCGACCCGATGGGCCAGATGATCGAGGGAAACGAAAATGCCCTCCACCATCACCACCGCCCCATCGACGATAATCCCGAAGTCGACGGCGCCCATCGACAACAGGTTGGCCGACATACCCCGTAATTTTAAACAGAGGAAGGCAAACAGCAGCGCCAGCGGAATAATGATCGACACGATCAGGGTGGTGCGCCAGTCGGCCATGAACAGGAAAACAATGACCGTTACCAGTACAATCCCTTCGGTGAGGTTGTGCAGCACCGTTTCCGTACAGAACGCGATCAGGTTGTCGCGGTCGTAGAACGTTACCAGCTTCACGTCGGCCGGCAGGACCTGGGTGTTCAGTTCTTCGATTTTATCTTTGACCCGCGTCAGCACCTCGCTGGGGTTTTCCCCTTTGCGCATGACAATGATTCCTTCTACCACGTCGTCGTTGGTATTCAGCCCGACCTGACCCACGCGGGGCAGCTGCGATTCGGCCACGTCGGCTACGTTCCTGACCAACACCGGATTGCCGCCCACTTCTTCGATCAGAATGTTTTCGATGTCCTGAATCGACGTCAGCAGCCCGATGCCCCGCACCACGTAGGCCTGCCCGTTCCGCTCGATGACATCCCCACCCACGTTGATGTTGCTGCGGGTAACGGCCTGGTAAACGTCGAGCGGGGTGATGTCATACTTAGCCAGCTGGGTCGGGTTGACGCGCAGCTCGTACATCTTCTCCCGACCGCCAAAGGCCACAATATCGGCTACTCCCGGCACGCTGCGCAGCTGCCGGTCAACGACCCAGTTCTGCAGGGTTAGTAACTCGCGGCTGTCGCGGTGGGGGCTTTCGAGGGTGTAACGGAATATTTCCCCCGTCGGTCCGTAGGGCGGCTGTACGTCGGGCTCAACCCCATCGGGCAGCGACACATTCCGCAACAGGTTATTCACCTGCTGCCGGGCAAAAAAGTCATCGACATCATCCTCGAAGATGATTTTCATGACCGACAGCCCGAACATGGTAGTCGAACGCACGTTGGTTTTCCGCTGTACCGAGTTCATGGCCACCTCAATCGGAACCGTCACGAACCGCTCGACCTCTTCGGCCGAGCGTCCGTTCCATTCCGTTACTACGATGATCTGGGTGTTGGTTACGTCCGGAAACGCTTCGAGCGGGGTTTTTAGGTAACTGACAACCCCCGCTACAACCAGCACCGCCGTCATGAAAAAGACAAAAAAGCGGTTCTTCAGCGAGAAACCGACAATAGATCGAATGAAGCGGTTCATAGATTAGTCGTTGAGGGCATCGTATACCAGCAATTGATCCCTTGAAATGATGCGTTCGCCCGGTTTCAGGCCCGTGCGGATATAAGCTAGTTTACCCAGCGATTTGTAGACCTCAACCTCGCGGGTTTCCAGATCGGTGCGGCTCCGAAACACCATCACGTAGTGTTTCGAGCGGTCGAAGATGACCGAGCCGGCGGGGATCGCTGGCATCTGCATCCCGTCGTCGTAGCGGAGGGTAACCGTAGCGTGCATTTCGGGTTTGAGCTTCATGCCCGGGTTCGGCAACCGAATCCGGACGGTCAGGGCCTTGGTACCGGGGTCGAGCACGGTATAGATTTTATCGACCTGGCCACTGAAGCGATTATCGGGGTAACTCAGCGTCTGAACATCGGCCGCCATCCCCGTCCGGATTCTGGAAATATCCGATTCGTTGACATTGGCCAGTACCCATACGTCGCTGATCTGCCCAATGGTGAACAGATTGTCGGCATTGTCGGAGCGAAGCTGCATATCGCGGTTGACGTTCTTTTCGATGACGTATCCGTCGATCGGCGCTTTAACCAGATAGGTCGATGTCTGGCCCAGCCCGTAGATGCGGAAGACCTCCCGCAACCGGTTCACTTCGGCTTTAGCCTTATCTACCTCTTTCTGAGCGGCTATCACCTGGGGCTGCGCGGCCAGTTTGCTTTCCAGCAGGTCCTGCGCCACGAGCAGGTTTTTCTCGGCCAGCAGCAGATCCGACTGGGCCTGCAGCGACTGCCGTTCCAGGTCGGCCACCTCGCCGGAGCGGATTACGGCCAGCGTCTGCCCTTTCCGGACGTAATCGCCCAGTTCTACTTTGACATCCTCTACGTTACCGCCCACCAGGGGGTACACCTTGATAACCCGATTTTCGTCGGAGACGACCTTTCCGACCAGAGTTAACTCCGACCGAACCGGTTGTATCCGCACGGAGTCGAGCGCAATACGGCTGAGCATGGTATCGGAAAGCATAAACGCTTTTGCCTCTTCGGGCGGGGTTGCCGGCTGGCAGGCCAGTGTCGACGTCAGCAGCGCCAGGAGCCAGCCCGTTTGTGTCAGGTAGTTCATATCAGTTAAATAGATCAAGACCCAGGAGGTAATTCAGTTCTTCGTACGTGCTGACCCGATCAGCTTTCAGCCGATTCAGCTCCCGCAGGCTTTCGTTATAGGTTTCGATGAGGTCGACAAATTCGATCAGGGAGATATTGCCTTTCTGAAAGCTGAGTAAAACCCCTTTATTTAGCTCGTCAAACTGATTCGTGAATCGGCCGGTAACCGACTGCAGTTGCTGTTCTACCGCGCGTACTTTCTGGAGAGAAGCCATGACCTCATTGCCGATCTGTAGTACCCGCTGCCGCTCCAGGCCCTGCTGGTACCCGATCTGGGCGCGGGCCGCGGCAATAGCGCCCTGGTTTCGGTTGAAGACGGGGAGGTCGACCGATAGGCCGATTCCGACATAATGGGGAACGTAACTACCCGCCTGGTCGTAGGTGCCCCCCACCCGTACATCGGGTCGGGCCAGCGCCCGTTGCAGATTGAGGTTGAGTTCAGCCTGCCGGATCAGGGAGTTGGCCACCCGCAGGTCGGGCCGATGTTGCAACGCCAGTTGCCGCAGCGAATCATCGGGCACCGTCGGCAGTCGGTACGTCGAAAGGCCTTCGTCAGAAACCAGTGGCCGGATGGGTAGCTCGACCGACAGTAGCGTCTGAAGTACCCGCTGGTCATCGGCCAGTTGCAATTGTATCTCGGTCCGGTCGTTGCTGAGCTGGAACAAGAGCGCTTTCAGCCGGAGCACCTCCCGCAGCGACACGTTATGGCGGGTGTACTCCCGCTCGTAACCGTCTACGGTCGACTGCAGGGTCGCGAGCTGCTGCGTAAACCGGGCCAGCGTCTGGCGCGCAAAGTAGAGTCCGTAGAACCGACTGCGCAGTTCGTAGCGGAGGCCGCGCAGCAGATCGAGCAGTTCCAGCTCGGTAAGCCGGGTGGCCTCGGTGGCCAGGGCAATCCGTTTGTTACGCTTCCCCGCGGTGTAGAGCAGTTGCTCGATGGTAACAATCTTCTGCCCCTGCGAACCGACATCGAGCACCCTCCTCCGATCCGGATTGTAGGTACTGATTTCGAACCCGACGGTCGGGTTATCGTACAGGCGGGCCTGGATCACCTGCGCCTGACTGGCGTCGACCCGAAAGCGTTCGGCCAGTAGTAAGAGGTTATTGGCCAGAAACAAACTATCGGCCTGCCGCCGGGACAATACCAGTGAATCCTGAGCCCAGGCCCTGGTCAACAGCCCCGGCACTACCCCCAGAAAAAGAAATAAGAATAACCGCATCACCAAAAACAGATAATCTGTCCGCAAAGGTCTGGACGATTACAGGGGTGATGCCGGAAAAAGCCTTTAGAATAATATTAGATTTTGGTTACTCCGGGCAGCCAAACGCTAAAGGTGCTGCCAACGCCCGGTTGGCTATGGAGGCTGATGATACCCTGATGAAGCTCGACAATCTGGCGGCAAATCGCCAGTCCGATGCCAAAACCGGTATAAGGTATGGCGCTCTCGGCCCGGTAGAAGGGGTCAAAAATACGCGTCTGTTCGTCGGGCGAGATGCCGATGCCGGTATCGGTCACGGTGAGCAGACATCCGTTATTGTGCGCCACCAGACTTACCCGGGCCCGGTGATCGGCGGAGTATTTACAGGCGTTGTCGCACAGGTTCAGCACCACCCGCTGCAGCAGGGTCGTTTCGCCCAGCACCAGCAGATCGGCCTCGTTTTCGGGCAGGCTATCGTACTGAATAGCAACCGTGTAGTCCGGGCGAACTGCCAGCAGTTCATCCTGCGCTGCGAATACAACCTCGTCCAGCCGCACCGGGGTCAGCGTGGTTCGATCAGCCTGTTCGATGGTACGGGCCAGAAAAAGCAGGCTGTTGGTGAGGGCTACCAGTCGGTCGGTATCCGTTTGCAGGTTCTGGAACGTCAGCTGATCGGCTTCGGCCTGACGGGGGCGGTTGAGCCCCAGCTGGACTTCGAGTTTGAGGGCAGCCAGAGGGGTTCGGAGTTCGTGGCTGGCGTGGGAAACAAAGCTACGCTGCTGGTCGAAGGCCGACTCGAGCCGGTTCAGCACGGCGTTGAAGTTAACCGCCAGCTGCTCGATCTCGTCCTGCTTCTTGCCTTCATCGAGCCGCTGGCGCAGGTTGCGGGCCGTTATAGTTTGAACCTGCTGGTTAATGTGTGCCACCGGTCGCAGCGCCCGCCCCACATAAATACGTCCGAGCCATACGGTTAGGCCCAGCCCCCCTACCAATCCCCATAACAGAGCCAGCCCCAGGTTACGCAGCTTGCTTTGCCCGTACTGATCGTGGGCCGAAGCCAGCACGACAACCAGCTGATCGCCCCGGGGCACCGTAATACCGATCAGCTCGTTGGCTCCGTTGTAGGTTTCGACCTCCCCCTGTTGCCGAACCTGTTCCAGCAACTCACGATTAAACGCCACCGGATGATCATCTACGCTACTGTATACCAGCCGATTATCATGATCAAACACCAGCACCTTTTCATCGATGAGGGCCGATATGGTATTCCGGTCGATGATTTTAAGCAGGGCCTGGTCAACCTCGTTTACTTCGATCAGCAGGCGGGCGGTAGTGCGGGCTTTGCTCTTCAGCCGCTCGTAGAACTCTTCCCGCCGGTAGGTCGCCGAGGCCACATAAACGACCACCGAAAACACCACCAGGATGGTGGCGACGATGAGCGAAAATCGGATAAGCAGTCGATTGCGGATGGTCATTGGCTACGGGCTGACCAGCTGCCGGGCCAGTCTCCACGGAGGATAAGCGGATGAACCGACCGGCGATGAACCGGGCGGGCGTCAGCGAAAACCCCACTCAGTTCATCAAAGGTCGGTGTTTATTGATGAAGCGAATACAAACTAAAGCTCGCCACCTTAAAAGAGGCTGAGTTTTGGCTTAGAAAAAGCTTAGATTTTAACGGCCTCGGAAAAGAAGCTCTTATCCTTCTTTTATCATGTATCCATATCCGGAGCGGGTATGAATTAGTTTCGGCTCAAAGTTGCGGTCAATTTTCCGGCGGAGGTAGTTGATGTAGACTTCTACAACGTTGGTACCGGGGTCGAAATGCAGGTTCCAGACGCGCTCGGTCAGGTCTTTTTTGGATATGACCTGACCGGGATGACGCATCAGCTGCTCCAGCAGATTAAACTCCTTGCTGGTCAGTTCGATAGACTGTCCGTGCCGACTCACCTGCTTGGTGGTGGGATTAACAATCAGGTCTGCCACCTGCAGCACCTCCTGGCCAATGGGCTCTTCCTGCCGGTCAAGCCGGCGAAAGCAGGCCGCTACCCGGGCGTTCAGTTCTCTCAGGTCGAACGGTTTTACGATATAGTCGTCGGCCCCGCGGCTCAGTCCCAATACCTTATCCTCTACCTCGCCCAGGGCGGTCAGCATGATTATGGGGAGAGCGGGTTTGGCCTGCCGAACGTCGTGACAGATCGAGAACCCGCTGAGACCCGGCAGGTTGATATCCAGAATCAGCATGTCGATCGGGTTCTGCATGGCCGCTTCCCGACCCAGCTGACCATCGTACACCACCTCCGTTTCGTAGCCTTCCCCCGCTAACCCCTGGCTGATGGTCTGCGCAATCCGGCGGTCATCTTCAACGATTAAAATCTTCATGGCAGTAAACGGCTGAACCAGTCATGTCCGATTCAATCCGACTACAAAGATAGATCACCCTGATTACATGTGTGCCCTTTGACCGGCCTGACCCGGCGGCTTCGGTCTGGCAAAACCCCGGATTGCTACCAGAAATACGTCAGGCTGAGCCGGGCAAAAAAGGGCGTACCGGGGGTAAAATGAATTTCATCGACGGGCGCCGTTTCGTTTTGCAACCGACTTTCGGTAGCAAACTGCGTTTCTTTCCAGCGTACGTTGAACAGGTTCTGCACTGACATACCCAGCTGGTAGTGTTTCCGGGCATAGTTCAGCTGCAGGTCATTCACAAAATACCCGCGGGCTACCAGCGAATTATCCTCGTTGGCCGGTCGGTCAGCCAGGTACCGATACCGAACAGAACCGCTCAGCCCTGTGCTGGTCTGGAGCGACAGCCCCCCGGCCGACGTAAACATTGGCGCCAGCGGCAGGTAGTTTTGGCCCGCTTCGACGCCCAGCGCCCGGGGTCGTGCCGTATTCAGGTCCAGATCGGCGTAGAGAGTGCGGGTCAGCTGGTAGCGCGCCGACAGGTCGATGCCCAGCCGTCGCGACCGGCCACTGGGCTCAACCACGCCCTCGTCGCCGACGTAAACGAATTCCTGCTCCAGCCAGAGGTACCAGGCGGCAGCGTTGATCAGCAGCCGCGGCAAGGGTTTGACCAGCACCCCCAGATCGGTGCCGTAGGCCGCCGGCAGAATCTCGCGGCCATTTTGGGGAACGACGACCCGGACATCGTTCGAATGAAAACCCCGGCCCGTATTGAGGTAGAGCTGCAAGGACGGGCTGGCGGTGTAATAAAGATTCAGTTTAGGCGATAGAATTCCCTGGGTGGCGCTCCGGGCGGTAACCGGTATGGCGAGCAGGTCGGTATACTGGCTCCTGAAGAGGTCATACCGGAGACCGGCGTTGAGGCTGAATCGACTGCTTAGCTGAATAAGCTCGTCGGCGTAGAGGGCCGCGTTTATCTCGTTGACATTGCCATACTGCACCGGGTTCAGGGTGACGACCCGATCGCGGGTGCGAGACAGCTCGGAACCGCGGGTTATGTCCTGCCGGTACTGCGCCCCGAGGGTAGTTGTCCACTGGCTGCGGCCTATGGCTGTCCGGGTCGAATAGCTGCCCGTGTAGCCAAACAGGTTACGCCGTTCTTTCTGTCGGATCTGATCGCCGTTTACGGTATCGGTTTTGAAAAAGGTAAAGTTAGAATACAGTTCAAAAGCGTAGTGGCTATAGTAAAACTGGTTTCGGATGGTATGATTCCGGGGCGTAACGGTAATCAGCTGCACGTTGGCATTGGTGCGGCTGGTTTTACCTCCTTCGGTCGGGTCGATGGAACCAAACCAGCCAATCAACCCCGCGTCGACCGCCCGATCCGGGATCTGGCCCGAGTGGTTCCAGCGGCTCCAGAACGTAGATCCCGTCAGGGT
This sequence comes from Spirosoma lacussanchae, assembly GCF_005870035.1. Lineage (GTDB taxonomy): Bacteria > Bacteroidota > Bacteroidia > Cytophagales > Spirosomataceae > Spirosoma > Spirosoma lacussanchae. The sequence continues at coordinate 2,404,426 of NZ_SWJG01000001.1, forward strand.
AAGATTCGTTGAAGCCCCCAGGTGCCCGTGGTATTTGCCCAGCACGTTGACCCGGTTAAACTGCTGTGGGTTGTCAAAATACGAATCGCTGTACGAGTATTCGCCCGCCAGATAAGCCGACTGACTGGTTGCGGGTCGGGGCGTTGACTGGGTTCGGTTCAGGTTCAGCAGATCCAGTCCGGCCACGGCGCGGTAGGTGTTGAACTGGCCGGCTTCCAGCTTGGCAAACGATCGGTCGAGTACGGTTCGGGTTCGGAAGTCGACCCAGCCGGCCGTGGCCAGATTGCCCTTGTCGGTCTGGTAAGGTCCTTTCTTAAAATCAACCCCTTCCACGAGTTCCGGGATGACAAAATGGAGGTCGGCATACCCCTGTCCATGCGCATGGGAGACCATGTTGACCGGCATGCCGTCGACAGTCAGGCGGATGTCGGTGCCGTGATCGAGGTCGAAGCCCCGCAAAAAAATCTGCTCGGCCTTTCCCCCGCCGGCATGCTGACCGATAAAGAGGCCCGGCACCAGCCTGAGAATTTCCTGCGAGTTTACGATCGGTCGAAGCCGGATATCCAGGTTACTGATCAGCTGCTGATCGTGCGCGCGCAGGGCCGATACGGTCACTTCGCCCAAGGCTACGGGTGCCGTTGACAAGCTGATGGTGACGGCTATTGTCTGGTCATCCAGTACCGTCACCTCTTTTTGAAGAGAAGCATATCCCAGGTGAGACAATTCAATCCGGTAGGGAGCAGCGGGCAGGTGATCGAACCGAAACTGGCCCAGTTCGTTGGTTACGGTGGCGCGGCCCAGGCCCGTCAGCTGCACGGTCACGCCCGCCAGAGGTTGCCGGGTCGTCTGGTCGGTTACGGTACCCGTAATGGTACCCAGGTGGGCATAGGCCCACGAGGTTATCAGCAGGAAAGCGAAGATAAAGACAAGCTGTTTCATAAGAGGAGCGCGAAAATAAGCCCTCTTGCCCGAATTCATCCGGCATTTGCCTAAAAAATGGCTGGCTCCCGGCCCATCTAGCAGCAGCCAGCCGGCTGATCCGGTACGTGGTTGCCCAACAGCCAGTCCTGCCGAAGCTTCAGCACGACCTTATTATACTGTTCAATGGTCGATGGTTTAGTGATGAAACCGCTGGCCTTCAACTGGGCCGCCTGCTGCTTATCGCGGGCGTGATCGGATGTTGTCAGCACCACTACGGGAATGGAGCTGTAGGTCGTATGCTGACGGAGGTGGGCCAGCGTCTCCAGCCCGCTCATCTGGGGCATGTTCAGGTCCAGCAGAATCAGGTCGGGCAAAGCAGGGGCTTCGGCCAGCGCATCGAGGAGGGCCGTTCCACTGGTCAACGGTTTAAGCTGACATTCGGGACTGTACTGTGAAAAAACCTGCTGGATGATAAACAGATCGTCCTCATCATCGTCGACGATGAAAACGCATTCTTTAGTACGATGAGCCATGGTGGTAGGACTTGCCTTGCGGGCTTATAACTAGCATCAAGCCGCTCTGGTTCCTGGTTTACTCATGGATTACGGATGCATATATACGCACAATCGCCTTGGTCGGGCTAATTACTAGTGTATTAGCCATTTATAGGGCCTGGCGAGCATTTTTATTTTTTTACATATAGGTAAGTTTGCTTTACTCGGCGCAGGGATAGCCCAGTGAAACATCGGAATCAACGTACGAGCAGACTAATCCTTGTTTCCAGCTCAAACAACCTATCACTGACTCGCAGCGTGGTAACCAGTTCGTTGCTGGTCCTACCGGGCTGGTAGTTTTAGTCTATAATTCTCAACAGCACACCACCAGCCAACCTGCCTACCCCTGCAGGCAGGTTATGCACACCGAGCCGACAAAAATCAAGGCCGCCAATTGGAATAAGCAACTGATTTTTACTGATTTATTCCCAGCTAGCCGGGTCATAGAAAGGACTGTTCAGGGCTGTCAATTGAAGCAAGGCGGGGCGAGTATGCGGGTAATACATGGAGAATCTTGTTTCCGGTACATTTCTCTGTAGTACATTCGTCGGTTTAAACAGAACGTAGTGAGCTTAGTTTATCTATTAATTTCGCACGAGCTTAGCATCAACGTAAATAGAGCAGAATGGATATCGCACGCATTTTCGAAAACAACGAAACCTGGGTTCAGCAGAAGCTACATGTCGAACCAAATTACTTTAGTGAGCTCTCCAAAGGCCAAACACCCGATATTTTGTACATCGGCTGCTCCGACAGCCGGGTATCGGCAGAAGAACTGATGGGCGTATCGCCCGGTGATGTGTTTGTCCTCAGAAACATTGCTAACATGGTTCCGAATACGGATTTGAGTGTCATGTCAGTTGTTAACTATGCCGTATTACATCTTAAGGTGAAACACATTGTCGTGTGTGGCCATTACTACTGCGGGGGGGTGCAGGCCGCCATGCAATCCGAAGACCTGGGCATACTGAATCCCTGGCTCAGAAATATACGGGATGTGTACAGAATGCACCGGGAGGAGCTGAATGCCATCCAGGATGAGGAACAGCGCTACAAACGGTTGGTAGAGCTTAACGTAGAAGAGCAATGTATCAATGTGCTTAAAACGGCCGAAGTGCAGCAAGCCCGCCGGGATCGGGACATTACCATCCACGGCTGGGTGTTTGACGTTCACTCCGGCAAGTTGATTGATTTGAAGATCGACTTTATTAAAGTGCTCGAAAACATTAAAGAAATTTATCGGCTGGATTAAATTGGCAGTTCAGAAAACAGCTATATAATTCATTACCCAAACACGTTGCAGCCATGTGATTTGCTTCACATGGCTGCAACGTGTTTGGGTATATTTATAAGTACTGACTTAGCCCTGTACAAACGTCCGGCACGAATCCATACAAATACGGTTCAATCGGCCACTACCCAACTCCGCGGTAACGAAGGTAGGTATACGTCGGGAACGAAAGACGTGGCATAACCCAGCAACGGTCTGTTACGGGTCGCCCTACAGACTCAATAGTTCCCAATGACATCCAGATCGTTTGTTTGTACCTTGCTTACGAAAAGGCCAGTGCCGACTCTCTCACTGAAAAACGACTTTGTTTGTTTATGATCCCTACCCCGGGCATTTCGACGAATGCGGTATCAAAAGCCCGCTTTGCTACTCAGCTGATCTTTTTCGTATGCGGCCTGGGTATGGCCAGCTGGGCCCCGATGGTGCCTTTCGCCAAAGACCGGCTCCGGTTAAATGATGCCAACTTAGGGTTGTTGTTATTGATGCTGGGGGCCGGGGCTATGCTCATGATGCCAACTTCAGGCTGGCTGGTGAGCCGTTTCGGGAGCCGGATTGTCATGGCCAGTGCCGCCCTGGTCATGGCCTTTACCCTGCCCCTGCTGTTGCTCCTCTCCTCGACCCTACCCATGGCCATAACTCTGTTCATATTCGGCTCAGCCATCGGCGCGATCGACGTAGCCATGAACGCCCAGGGCGTGCACGTGCAAAACCTATATGGAAAACCGATTATGTCGTCTCTGCATGGCCTTTTTAGCGTGGGGGGGCTATTCGGTTCACTGGGCTTAGGCTTTCTGATCAGGCTGGGACTCAACCCCGTTTATGCCATCGGGAGTATCGCCGTGCTGATCGTTGTCATTACCGGCACCCAGTACACGAGATTATTCCCTGCCGATGTTGAGCGACAGGCGATGGCTCAGTTTACAACCGGGCATGGTGAGCCGGCAGAAAACAGGCGGCCTCTTGCCTGGCTACAGGGCAGTGTGTTATTTCTGGGGTTTATGTGTTTCGCTGTTTTTTTGGCCGAAGGGGCCATCCTCGACTGGAGCGCTATCTTTTTACGGGACAATCAGGGTGTTAACGCTGAACTTGCCGGATCAGGGTATGCGGCTTTCTCGGTGGCCATGGCCACCATGCGGTTGGTTGGCGACAGGCTCGTAACCCGGTTAAGTGGCAAAACGGTGGTAGTAGGCGGCAGTATACTGGGCGCAGTTGGCTTGACGGTCGCAGTTTTCAGTCCCTGGATATGGGGTACACTGATGGGTTTTGTCCTGCTTGGCCTGGGAGTCGCCAACGTGGTTCCGATATTTTTCAGCGCAGCGGGTCGATTGCCGGGTATTGCGCCCACGGTAAGTATACCAGTCATTACAACCATTGGCTATACCGGCTTATTGGCTGGCCCCGCTTTACTGGGCTTTATCGCCTATCATTTTTCGCTCCCGGCAGCGTTGTGCTTCGTCGCCCTGCTCCTGTTAGCCGTAGCGCTGGCCTATCAGATGAACGGGAAAACTAACTGAGTATTCCTTGCTCATGCATGTCAGTACCAGGTAGTTAACTACCTGGTCGGCTCCCTGAAGGCCGCGCTAGGGGTCAGCCACAACAGCATTCCGTCTGAAGCAGTCTTGTGGCGGATTCGACCCCCGATCTGGGAGAAGTACAACAACAGAACACCCCTCGGCAACGAATCCAGAATAGGACGATGCCGAGGGGTGTATTGCCCTAAAATAGCTTGACAGATTTAGGAGCTGTTTTGAGTGACCAAGATAACGTCTTTGAGTGGTACTTTTTGCTTATAATCAGCTTTGCTCGTACCCCACCGCTTCGTCAATTGACCTTCCAACAGTTAAATAGACGTGGTTTATCATTACTAAATCAGAATAATGGAACGCTATAGCATGTCCATCATCCTAATCTAATAATGATAAACCACATCTTATAAATTACTACGCAAAGTAGCAGATGAGAATTTGTCTATTTCCTTATCAGAGAACGTAAAATCTTCCATCTCCAATAATTTAGAGGCAGATAAGTAACCTTTGCTTAAAGTTCTCGGAGCGTATTTGTAGAAAATAGACGCATTTTTTATCAATTTACCTCATTAAACAACTGCATATTGGTATCTGAACTATTTATTGATTGTTTCAGCAATGAGTAATAAAAGGATAAGTGCCAATACTAATGCTTAGAACTGTGCACTTGTTCCCCCATTATTTTACAAACCTCAATCGAAGAATTTTAACTTTTTGATCGTAGTCACCAAGCTTAATGGCCCATCTCTTCTCCACAAACTCAAGTAGCTTTACTCCTCTCTTTAATATTTCCTGTGCGGTCCAGTCTGGACATTGAGAAACTTCTATCTCTGAATATGAGCCGTATCTGTAACCCGCCAAACCATCCTTCCTGTCTACTTTTGTCTTGAAGCAAATATTTTGCAAACTAGAGTTTTTAGCTGTAGATAAGGGTAACAAGTTTCCTAAGCTATCAGCAAGAATTTGACGCTCTGATGCACTATAATGATTATTAATTACAGACCAGCAATCTGCACTAGCATTTTGAGGATATATATGCTCTACGGTAATGTAGTCAGATGATTCTTTATTGAGCTCGTTCCAATCTATCTTGTTTCTTGCCGTTTTTGTCTGTCCTTTAAGACTAAGCTCATATTCGTATAATAAATATCTTATTGCTTCCCATTTATAGAATCCTCTTCTGAAACTATCAATTAACCTATCTTCTACTAGTCCATATTTATTAATAACTTTGTTGCGCTCAATCAAGGTGTTTATATATGAACCAATTTTGTCCTTTTTTTTTGAGTGTTGCAATACCATATCATAAAATTCACTTTGATTATTGAATCTGTGGAAGAATATGCTAACGAATAAAAGTCTTTCTAATAGACTTAGAAATATTACAGAACGCTCCTTTGGTGTTTCGCTACTATATACGTCAAGCAAAAGAGGTAATACTGAATTTATTCCTAATCTATGTATTCTAGTTAAATACAGTTTTTCTTCATCGTTAAACTTATTACTGGATGCAGGATTAAATATATCATACCACACAAGTATAGAAGCTTGAAGATCACTTGCATACTCATAAATATTTTTTACTGAAAGTTTTTTACTTGCAGTCTTTGTATCTATATTCTTCGGCGTAAATTTATTTTCTAATAAAAAGTCAGGATAATCTTTTCTGAATCTTTCTATATATATACGATTTAATGCTCCTCTATTTTCTGCTTTAAAAAATTCTGGCCCAAAATATCGAAGTGTATGGTTTAATAAAAATAGATCATCATCCAAAGGTTTCTCCTTGTTTTTCCCCAATACATGGTATAAGGCTTTCCAGCAATCATTAACAGTTCTTCTAAGCTTCTGTTGTTCATACTCTTTAACATCAAATTTGGTCGATAGATATATTAGTCTGTTTTTTAATAGCTCTAAATGAGACAGAGGTTTACCTCTATTATTCATCGTTTCAAAAGCTACAAAGACATCTATATCACTAGATATTGTATAGATATTGAAAAGAAATCTCTGTGTAATTTTTGTAAATATATTCTCAATATCAGCTTTATTAAGTTCCTGCAACCTTTCAATAAAGAAATTTTTAGCTCTATATAAATTTAAAGTATAAATTGTTTCTTCTTCTATGTAGCTATCGCTATTTTTTTCTCTGAAAATATTTTTCTTTAAAAAATTGCAACTTGGATTATCTTTTTCATAACCGAATATATATGATCTTGATATGCCATCATCTTTAGAATCGAATATAAATCGCTTTCTAATTTCTTGTATCGTGTTAAAATTTAGCTTAGAAGTCTCGCTAACAGATTCAGTTATGGCCTGCAATAATATCACAGTAGTAGTTAGTCGCTGCTGACCGTCAACAACAAAATATGGCTTAAAGCTCTTAGATTTAATTATCCATAAATCATCCTCCCAAGTTTCGTAAATATGGCTACTAACTTCTTCTAAAGTCAGAACGCCTACGTAGTGATTCTTTTCATTTTCTAATTGTAAAACATCTCCCCAATACTCTTTTAGTTGCTTTTCACCCCAAGCATATCCACGTTGATAATCAGGTATTCTGTAAAGTTTTTCTGTAAATAGTTTGGAGACGGATTGTAATTGTGTATCCATAATAAGCTAAAATGTTTTTTACTGGGAATACTTCAATCGATTGACTTTTATCAACTAAGTTATGAAGTTGTAATACCTTGCATGCAACCCATTAAAAACCCCGAAACTGATCCAATTTCGGGGTTTTTGGGAATTTTGTGGAGACGGAGAGATTCGAACTCTCGTCCAGTCAAGGAACCCGTCGTGCCTTCTACATGCTTAGCCGCGATTGGGATTGTCGGGAATCGGGCAGGATCGCGTCAGGCCAACCTTCATCCGTAGGTGCTTGTGTCTTACTCAGCCGTTAACACCATAAACTGAGCCAGCGCTGCGAGTCGATGCCTCCTGATCCAGCCAGCAGCACGTAGACCGGGGAGACAATGGCTATTGCTTAATCCTCCGGATTAGGCAGCCATGGCGTAGTTATATTCGCCAGTTATTGTTTTGACGATTTGTTTGGGCGGGAAATACCGTCAACTCCCGGCATGCTTACACGCGACCTCAGCAAGCTGTCAATTCCGGTCGTCCCCAGTGTGAACACCCGGTAGGGCGCGTACTCAAACAACGCCTGCCGTACCCGGTTGGTTCACTGATTTACTCACAATTTTGTCGTCATATTGTGCCAGAACAGCAAACTTATTCGTTCTGAATTAGTTATGCCGCTACCCCGGTCCCTACCGGCCTACGCTCTTCATCACCAATGACACTGACGCCGTTCGAAACCGACCTCTACCAGCTGCTGACTCCTTTTTTTGACGGACACGGCTATTCGCTTATTCCCGAAAAGAAGCAGTACCGCCACCAGACTCCGCAGGGGTTTCTGAATGTCATCCTGTCGCCCTCGTTCTACGACAGCGAGACGCTGCTCGAAGTTAATTTCGGCTGCCGCAACCAGCAGGTCGAGCAGATCGCCCAGCAGTTTCTTAACAATCTGGTCGATTTCCGGTCCGATGCCAATACCCTCATCATCTCCATAGGCAAGTTCACCGAGCGGCTCTATTTCCGGTATAAAATCGGCTCCCCGGCCGACCTGGCCGCTGTGTGTGACGAAATCCGCGATTTTTTTGATACTCACGGCTTCGCGTTTCTGCAGGATGTCTGTAGCCTGCCCACCCTCGACCGGCTGTTCAACGAACAGGCAAATCAGCCTTGTCCCTACGTCTACAACCAGGCGCACCGCTGCTATAAAGGGCTGATCGTAGCCCGACTCAACCACAACCCCCATTTCGATGGGCTCATCGATGCGTATCGGCATATGCTGACCCGCCAGACCCAGAACCCCTACGAACAGATGAACTTCGAGCGGCTGATTGCTTACCTCAATCACTACTCGGCCAACTGAACTACCGTCGGTCGCGGACCCGGCAGGCGCTACGGCCGTATAAACCGGGCTATACCGGTTGCCAGACCGGGGGTTAGCGGATAGTTCGGGTCCGTATAGGTTCGCAGGTGCTCGAGCCCGCTGGCGGGGGCGTCTTTCAGGACGTGGTTCATCTGGTCGAACAGCAGCAGCCGTGCGTCGGGGCGGGCGGCCTTCAGCGCTTCGGCTTCGCTGATGGCCACCTGCAAATCGTGCCGGCCGTTGATGATCAGGATAGCGCCGGGCACGTCTTTAAGGACCAGGGCGGGGTCGTACTGCATCCAGGATATCATGGCGGGCTGTAGTTTCGGGTGCAGCACCATCAGCGCGCTTGTTTCGGGTGCCGTAACCCGCTGGCCGGCCCGCAGGGAGTCGAGGTCGCGGTAGGCCAGTTCGCGGGCGGATTCAGGCAGTTGCTGCAACTGGGTTTTGAGCACCTCGGCAATGTTACGTCCTGCCCCGGCCAGGGAGATGAACCCGGCCGGTTTGGTTGCCCGGGCCGCCAGCATACCCACCAGCGAACCTTCCGAGTGCCCGGCTACGTAGACCCGGCTAAACCGTTTATCGGCCATCAGCTGCCGGATAAACCCCACCGCATCCTGCACATAGTAGTCGAAGCGGTGGTCTTCCGGCTTTATCAGCGCACTGGTAGCCAGGGTATTGGTCCCCGACCCGCGTTTGTCGTACCGAGCCACGGCAATTCCCTGCTTAACCAGGCTGTCGGCCAGCAGACGGTACGAAGCGGCTTTGAGCGTACCCAGGCTCGCAATCTGCCCCGGGCTGTTTCCGTCGCGGTCGGTGGGCCCCGAGCCAGCAATCAGTAGTACGACCGGAACCGGTTTACGAGAATCAGCGGGTAGGCTCAGGGTTCCCTCCAGGGTCAGGCTCAGGCCAGCCGGTACGGTTGTGGTATATCGGATGGGTTCGGTCGTTTGGGCCAATGCTGACCCGGCTGTAAGACCGATCAGGAGTACCAATTGAAGATGTATACGCATGAAGTGAAGGGTACTGTGACTACTATTAATCAGAATAGCGGACGAAGCGATTGCCCTCGAATATCCTCATTTTTTCTCGATAACGCTGACATTTCCGCTGCCTTCGAGGTAGCACAGCTTCACGGTGGTATAGTCCTCCACCCCTTTTTCGCGCAGAATCCCTTTCAGTTCATCTTCGGTCAGCAGTTCCCGCTTCATAGTTTGGCGCTGCAGGACGCCGTCTTTGATCAGTAGAGCTGGCTCCGGGGAGGCCACCCGGTCAAAAAACACGGATCGATAGCCGAGCCAGTTGATCAGATAATCCCAGAAAACGAGTGTGCCAACCAGCACAACCCCTTCTGTGACGGATTCGTATGTTCCAGCCATGGCATTCTGGGCCGCGTCGGAGACCAGCGTTACCAGGAGCAGATCACTGATATTGAGCTGCCCCGTCCCCCGCCGGAACGCACGGAAATAAGCCAGCACCACCAGGTAGGTCAGGGTACCCCGCACGAAAATTTCGGCTACAGAACTGCTGGGGATAAATACACTATCCCAGTCGATTTCCAATAATTTGTCCATTATATGGGCTGTTCAGTCTGTTTCTAACAACTCATTTAAGACCTTTGAGTTCGTAAAAGCTTTTGTGATTACACGTATGCATGCCGAACGGATCAGACATTTAATCGACACCAAAACCAAACCCCTCGGGGCATTAGGCCAGCTGGAAGACCTGGCGGTTCAGATTGCCCTCATTCAGCAAACCGAAACCCCGGCCCTGCTTCATCCGCACGTGCTGGTCTTTGCCGCCGATCATGGCCTGGCAGCCGAAGGAGTCAGCGCCTATCCGTCCCACATCACCCACGGTATGGTCCACAACTTTATGGCGGGTGGAGCAGCCATCAACGTCTTTTGCCGACAGAATGGACTGAACCTGCTCGTGTGCGATGTCGGGGTGAACGGGAGCTTCGATACCCAGGCCGGTACGCCGGGTGCTTCGACCCTGGTGAAATACAAAATACGGGCTGGTTCCCGGAACATGAGCCTCGAACCAGCCATGACCCCGGATGAGTGCGAAGCGGCCCTGGATGCGGGAAAAACGATGGTTAACGGTGTTAGATACCGAAATTGTAATGTCGTAGGCTTCGGTGAGATGGGCATTGGCAATACGTCCTCGGCCGCCCTGCTTATGCATCGGTTTACGGGTCTCCCCCTGGTCGATTGCGTGGGTCGCGGTACGGGTCTCGACGATGCCGGGCTGGCCCACAAGCAGGCTGTGCTGCGGTCGGTAGCCGAACGCTACGCCGACCTGACCGATCCCCTGGCGATTCTGGCGGCTATGGGCGGTCTTGAAATCGCAGCCATGGTGGGCGGACTCTTGCAGGCGGCTGAGGAGCAGATGGTCATTCTCATCGATGGGTTCATCGCGACGGCGGCCCTGCTGGTAGCCCGGACCATCAACCCCGACCTGGACCGGTTCTGCATTTTCTGCCACGAGTCTGACGAGACCGGCCACCGCCTGATGCTCGACTATCTCAATGTACAGCCGCTACTGCGCCTGCGGATGCGGCTGGGTGAGGGAACGGGCTGTGCACTGGCGTATCCGCTCCTGCAGGCCGCGGTAGGTATGCTGAACGAAATGGCTAGTATGGATAGTTTACAGGCGTAGGTACTCGTTCTGCTTTCTTATATGCGTTTATTCTTTACGGCCCTGATGTTCTATACCCGCCTGCCGGTGCCGAAATCGATCGATCATTCGGCCGAAGCCTTGAACCGGGCGACGGTCTTTTTCCCGGTGATCGGCTGGATTGTCGGCGCCATTGGTGTGGGTGTCTACTGGCTCGCTACGGTCTTGTTCCCGCCCCAGTTTCTGCCTATCCTGTTCAGCATGGTGGCGACGGTATGGGTCACGGGTGCCTTCCACGAAGACGGGTTTGCCGATGTATGCGACGGTTTCGGCGGAGGCTGGACCAAGTCCCAGATCCTGACCATCATGAAGGATAGTCGACTCGGTACCTACGGCACAATTGGGCTGGGTCTGCTGCTGGCCGTCAAATTCTTCGCCTTGCAGGCTATGCTGACCGTCGAAGCGTTCGGCTGGATACTGGCCCTCAAATACGTATCGGCCCACAGCCTGAGTCGACTGACGGCGGCTACGGTGATTCGGTCATTACCCTATGCCCGCGAGGACCTCGATGCCAAAGCCAAACCCATTGCGCAGGGAATAACCCGCCCGCAACTGGCCCTAGCCATCCTATTGGGCCTCGCACCCCTGCTGGCCCTGATCGTGCTGACCGGTCTCTGGATCTACAGCCTGTTTCTCATCCCGCTGCTGGTACTACGCTGGCGGCTGATTCATTTTTTCAACAAATGGCTGGGCGGCTACACCGGCGACTGCCTGGGCGCCACCCAGCAACTCGCCGAGGTCATCATCTACCTCTCTTTCGTCTCCCTGCTCTGGGTGTCGATATGAATGATTCATCACTCATCACTCATCACTCATCACTCATTATGGATGTTTATTTAATTCGTCATACGGAAGTTTCGGTGGGTCGTCGGGTAGCGTATGGGCAAACGGATGTAGATCTGGCCGACGTGTACGAGGAGCAGCGGGACAAGCTCCTGCTCCACCTGCCCGTCGACCCGATGGCCATTTTCTCGTCTCCGCTGAGTCGGTGCAAACGCCTGGCCACAGATCTGGCTACGGCCCTGTCCGTCGGTAGCCGCATCGAAACGGCACCGGGGCAGACCAACGTGATTGACGCCCATCAGCCTGTTGTTCAGTACGATGACCGACTGAAAGAGTTTCATTTTGGCGACTGGGAGATGAAACCCTGGGCCGATATCGACCGCGCGGAGCTGGACCCCTGGATGGCTGACTTTGTCAACGTCCGCACCCCCAACGGCGAAAACTTCAGCGACCTGTTCGGGCGGGTCAGTTCGTTCTGGCAGGAGCAGATCCTGCCCCTGGCCGATCAACCGACCAGCCAGTCGGTCTGCATTGTTTCGCACGGGGGCGTCATACGGGCTTTGCTGTGTCTATTTCTGGATTTATCTTTGCAAAATGCGTATCGGATAAACCTCGATTATGGGGCCGTTACGAAACTAACTTTAACCGGATCGTCTTATACGATTCAATACATCAATCGCTGACTCTTCTTCATGAAGCCGCTTCACATTCGTTTAACGACCCTGACCACGATCGTTCTGGCTACGGCCCTGTTCCGGATCCTGCCCCACTGGCCTAACGTCACTCCGGTAGCGGCTGTTGCTTTATTCGGTGCAGCCGCGTTCGAACGCCGGTGGCTCGGCCTGGTGGCCCCGCTGGCGGCTATGCTGCTGAGCGATGCGCTGATCGGGTTTCACAGTGGCATGGCGGCCGTATATGTCAGCTTTGCCCTGACCTGGCTGATTGGCCTCTACGCCCTGCGCCAGCCCACGGCGGGTCGGATAGCAGCCGCTTCGGTTACGTCGTCGGTGCTGTTTTTTCTGATTACGAATTTTGCCGTATGGTTCGGTAGCTCGTTCTACCCGCAAACGGCGGCTGGTCTGATGAGCTGCTATGCCGCCGGGCTTGCTTTTTACAACGGCACCTCGTTCTTCCTGAACGGACTGGTCGGCGACCTGTTTTTCAGTGGCCTGCTGTTCGGCTGCTACTACCTGCTTCAACAGCGGTTTCCGGTGTTGCGCCCCGCTCATCGGTAATCGTCTTAGGCTCCCAAACGAAGCGGCCCCGTTGAGTAACGGGGCCGCTTCGTTTAGAAATAAAATATTTACTATTTCCCCGGATTTAATTCGCGCTCTTCGTAGGCCAGGCCATACTGCTTGAGCACATCGTCCGGCACGCCGTTCCACTGGTTGGGGGTGTTGCCGACATAGCCCAGGTCCTTGATCCCTATCTGGCTGGTAAAGAAACCGGAAGCCGTCAGGTTACGCATCAGCGTAAAGAACGAAGCCCCCTGCGTCATGTCGGGCTTCGCCAGCGCCGGATAAGCGATCTGCTCGACCATATCGATCTGCTGCGCTTTGGTACACTGGACAAATGGCTTACCGTACCGCTTGGTACAGGTGTTGTCGAGCCAGCGGATACCACCCCGCATGGGGGTCTGGTTCCGGGGTTGATCTTTCATCATGAATTCGATGAAGGCCGGCACCCCCGCCTGCGACGCACTCCCCGACCGTTCATCGGCCGGTATGATAATATCCGACAAGACGGTTACCGTCTGAAGCTCGTGGGGCGTAAAAAACTTCTCCGCCATCAGCTTTGCATCCCGCTCGGCTTCGAACTTCTGCCGGCCACCCGGAATCTTCAGTGGCTTTACATCGGGGGGAGCCGGCACAGCAGCTTCGGTTGGACCAACCGCCAGCCCAAAGCCCGTCAGCGACAACGCTTTTAATGAATCTCTCCGTTTCATAGCGGTCCTGTTAGTAGTTTACTGGTGTCTCGTTTGCCCTGACCCACATTCGTCACCATCCTAGGGTTTCGAACCTGTCGGGTAGCAGACAGCCTGAGAACGATACTCAGGTCTGGCCTGCTACCGGCAACGAAAACTCCGCAAACCGGTTCTGTTAAATATTTTTCTTTTTAACCTGATCGATCAAATACTCCGAGGTGCGCATCGAACTGGCCAGGATGGTCCAGGTTACGTTTTTATCCCCCTGCGACGGGAACGCGGCCGCATCGACCACGAACAGGTTTTTCACGTCGTGCGCCTGCTGAAACTTGTTGAGGGCCGACGTTTTCGGGTCGTTCCCCATGCGGGATGTACCGACTTCGTGGATGATCTTGCCGGGTGCTTCCAGTCCGTAGCTGTTTTCGGCACCGGGTTTTTCGCCCAGAGCTATCCCCCCCATGGAATGAATAATTTCCTCGAAGGTATCCTGCATGTGTTTGGCCTGCTTCACTTCATAATCAGACCATTTGTAGTTAAACCGCAGTACAGGAATACCGTATTTATCTACCACGTTGGGGTCGATTTCGCAGTAATTACTTTCGAGCGGTACCGGCTCTCCCCGGCCGGCCATACCGACGTAGGCGCCGTAGAACCGGCGGTAGTCATCTTTCAGCCCGGCGCCGTACCCGCCCCCCGGTTTCTTGCTGCCATCGCGGGCGGCAATCATACCGTTCAGCGCTTCAACGCCCCAGCCAAATCCATAGGCAGGCATTCCCATGCCACCCCAGTATTCGATATGGTACCCCCTTGGGAAGTCCAGCTTCTTGTTATCCAGCCACCAGGGCGTAAACACGTGCATCCCCCCTACGCCGTCTTCGTTGTAGCGTTTCCGATCCATCAGGGCCGGTACGAATGCTGAACGGCTGGCCCCGGTAGAGTCGTTGATGTATTTACCAACCACACCACTGCTGTTGGCGAGTCCCGTCGGGAACCGGCTCGACTTGGAGTTCAGCAGCAACCGGGCCGTTTCGCCCGCACTGGCCGCCAGGACCACCGATTTGGCCTTGATGGTCACTTCCTGCAACGTCTGGGTGTCGACGTAGCTCACGCCCGTACACAGGCCCGTGGCCGGGTCGGTGATCACTTCGCGGACCATGGCTCCATTGATCAGGGTAACATTACCGGTTTTCATGGCCGGTTTTACCAGCACCGATGATGACGAGAAGTCGGCATAGGCCTGACAACCACGACCGCATTGCGCACAGTAAAAGCAAGACCCCCGCTCATCGTTGATGGGCTTGGTCAGCATCGACAGCCGCGACGGGATTACCGGGATTCCGATACTACGGGCGCCTTTCCGGATCATCAGCTCGTGGAGCCGGGGTTTGGGGGCCGGCAGGAAAATACCATCGGGCTCGTTCGGAAAGTTCTCGACTGACCCGAACACGCCGATAAGCCGGTCTACCCGATCGTAAAACGGTTTCAGATCATCGTAGCCGATGGGCCAGTCCTGACCAACGCCAGTCATACTCCGACGCCGAAAATCATCAGGACCGAACCGGAGTGAAATACGTCCCCAGTGGTTAGTCCGCCCGCCAAGCATACGAGACCGAAACCAGTGAAACTCGGTGCCCTTGGCGGTGGTATACGGTTCGCCTTCAATATCCCAGCCGCCCCAGGCGGCATCGAAATCACCGAAGGCCCGCGTGGTACCGGCCCCCCGCCGGGGCGATTCCCATGGCCATTTCAGCTGGGTAATATACTTGGGGTCGGCAGGATCATAATAGCCACCGGCTTCGAGAAGCACGACTTTTGCCCCGGCTTTTGCCAGTGTATAAGCCGCCATACCCCCCCCAGCGCCGGAGCCAACAATGGCTACGTCAAACTGCGTGGGGGGTTTCTGAATCTGAAATGGGTCCATACAAGGGTTGTACGTTAATTCGGTTAAGTCCCGAAAGTAATTTTTACTTTTAAAGAAAGGAAACAATCAACCAGAATTACCCAACATAAGTCCGTTTAATAGAGAAATGGGGAGCTGGTAAACGAGATGAATGCCTGCCGGTTCCATACTAGAAGGTTCACTCGTATACACAACAACGCTATGAAAAAGACGCTCGTAATGATGCTCGTTGCGGCAACCCTGGGGTTACAGGCCTGCAACGAAAACAAAAAAGACAGTACCGACAGTGTTGAAAACGCCCACGATGCCAACGACACTAAAGAACAGGCCGGCACTGGTCAGGCTGATGATGATAACGACTTTGCGGTGAAAGCCGCTAATGGGGGTATGCTCGAAATGGAACTGGCCCGTATGGCCCGTGAGAAAGCCCAAAGCAACGACGTTAAGGAGTTTGCCGCCATGATGCTAAAAGACCACCAGATGGCTCACGATGAGCTAAAGACACTGGCCGGGCAGAAAAACATCACCCTGCCCGCCCGACTCGGCGATGACGAGCAGAAACACGTGGATGAGCTGGCTAAACTGACCGGCGCTGAATTTGACAAAAAATACGTAGAGCTTATGGTCGATGACCACGAAGAAGACGTAAAACTGTTCAAAGAGGCTGCCGATGATGCTAAAGATGCCGACGTCAAAGCCTTTGCGGCCAAAACACTGCCTACGCTTCAGAAACACCTGGAGCGAATTACCACTATCGATAAGAACATGAAAAACGCCTAGGCCGTGCGAAGCCTAGCGCCCCAAAGGCCGGACCACACGGGTTCCGGCCTTTGGTGTTTTCAGGACAGGGTCCATGTTCTATTTACACAGCAGGCTGGGCTAGCAGGGTCAGCGCGTGTGTACCGTCAACCAGCATCTGCATAGTCGTGGATTCATACACACTCAGATTCGCATTGCGAACCTTTAACATAATGGGTCGAATGGCGCAGGTTTCTTCATCCTCACAGTCGTCGCAGCGGACGTAGAAATTCAATGACACACAAGGAGTGGGCGCAATAGGCCCGTCAATGATGCGCACGACTTGAGCCAGGGTAATCCGTTCGGGCTCGACCCGGAGCATGTATCCCCCTCCTTTTCCTTTCTGACTTTGCAGAATACCATGATTTCGCAACTCCAGGAGTATGGTCTCCAGAAATTTTTGCGGAATCGATTCCTTTTCCGCAATCGATGCAATCAGCACCGGTCCGTTGCCGTACGCAGCTGCCAGTGCTTTGAGGGCCTTGATGGCATATTTCGCTTTTTTCGAGATCATACGTGCTTAGGTTAACGTTGCAAGCCTATAGACTACCAGAACTAGTCTGTTTGTCCTATAAATTTTGTGCACTATTTTGAAAAATAAAAATTTTGACCGGTTTCTTTTCCTAAAAGCGAGCTTCCTCTACACTCGTTTCCGGCCCGTTCAGCTTACTCCCTGTGGCTGACCTACTTGGTACAACCTCTACTTTTTTTATGAGCAATCGTACTAGCCAATACACCTAAAACCCGATAGAGTATTACATAACCACTTGACAATCATTTTTTTAACTTTTTCTTGCAGAACTAAACTTCACACCTCAATTTTGCTGTCAGTAGTTCGGTTCCGCCACTGCCCACTCCAGACAAGTCAGTCTACACACTGGCTTCTTTATTTTAAAGATCAATCTATTAAATATATAGATTAAGAATGAAAATAAAGAAGCGTCACTGATTATCAATCATTCACTTTATGCAACCAATTTTATGAAAGCAACTTTAGGTGCATTGACCGGTACCCTGCTCTTGGGTACAGTTGCCTTAGCGCAAACGCCGGTTTCGTTGCCTGCCGGCCAGTACCGGGGCGAATTTCAAACCTCCTCGGGAGCCATACCGTTTAACTTCGAGGTGCAGGTCAGAGAAAATGCAGCGGTAACTGTCTACCTGCTGAACGCAAACGAGCGGGAAGAACTGACGGGCACTCATGCCGAAGGCGATTCAATCATCATTCCCATTCCTCTCTACGATGCCAGCCTTCGTTTCAAACGCTCGGGTCAGCTGTTGACAGGTATCTACCGGGCTAGTCAGGGACGAGCCATCCCCGTAACGGCCGCGCACGGGCGTTCGGACCGATTCGATGAAGGGGCTGCCCCGACCATTAGCCTGACCGGAAAATGGGAAATTGGCATCCAGCGAAATCCAAACGACCCAAACGACGTCAATCAGACCGTGGGCGTTTTTACCCAAACCGGCAGCCGCGTAACCGGAACCATTCTGACAACGACTGGGGACTATCGGTATCTCGACGGACAGGTTACTGGCAATGAGTTCAGACTTTCGGCGTTCAGCGGATCATCGCCTTCGGTTTTTCAGGGCAACGTCCAGCCTGACGGCAGCCTGACCGGTGCGTTTCGCTACATCCGGGGCACCATCCCGGTAACGGGCAAAAAGAATGATGCGGCCAAACTACCTGATCTCTACAGCCTCACCCAGCTGAAACCAGGATATAACCAACTTGCTTTCACTTTCCCCGACCTGAACGGGAAACCGGTTTCGCTTACCGACGCAAAATACAAGGGCAAAGTTGTAGTGGTTACCATACTGGGCAGCTGGTGCCCCAACTGCATTGACGAAGCGGCTTTTCTGGCGCCCTGGTATAAAGCCAACCGGCAGCGGGGTGTCGAAATTATCGGACTGGCCTTTGAACGGAAGAATGATCTCACGTTCGCCAGGACTGCCCTCTCCCGGCTCATCAACCGGTTTGATGTGCAATATGACATCCTGTTTGCGGGACTGGCCGACAAACAAGCGGCTTCCGACGCCCTCCCCGCTCTGAATAAAGTACTGGCCTTCCCGACAACGATTATACTGGATCGTCAGGGTAAGGTAGCGCAGATTCATACGGGGTACACGGGTCCGGCTACCGGTAGCTATTATGATGCCTACGTAGCTGAATTTAACCAGACGATCGACAAACTCTTGAAAAACGAACCGGTCCCGGCGGCAACCGGCGGCCGCTAACTGACGCTGACTGAATCGGCGGCAACCGATTCGATCAGCTTATTACCAGGCCCTGGCAGGCCAGTTTTCACGTAACCATAGTTTATACCATGTTTAAATTTCTATCGGCGTGGGTAGTCGGCTGGCTACTCCTGACCAGTACTGTACTGG
This sequence comes from Spirosoma lacussanchae, assembly GCF_005870035.1. Classification (GTDB taxonomy): domain Bacteria; phylum Bacteroidota; class Bacteroidia; order Cytophagales; family Spirosomataceae; genus Spirosoma; species Spirosoma lacussanchae. The sequence goes on from NZ_SWJG01000001.1 coordinate 2,423,124, forward strand.
CCCAATCTGGCGGGTCCCCGCAAACCCGCCTATCTGGCACTGTTCAAACAGAAGACGGAGAACGCCTGCCCGGCGTGACCATTGCGGTTAAAGGCACCAATCAGGGTACGTCGACGGATGCCGAGGGGCGCTTCTCACTGGCCCTTACCCAGGCAAACAGTCTCCTGATCGTCAGCGCCATTGGCTACGTCACCCAGGAAGTCAGAGCGACAGGTGAGGTCTTAACAATCCGGCTACAGAATGACATACGTCAATTGTCGGAGATCGTAGTGACGGGCTATGGCGAACAGAGCCGAAAGTCACTGACCAGTGCTATCTCGACCGTAAAAGGTGATGATCTGAAAGACATTCCCGTTGCGAGCCCCGATCAGCTTCTGCAGGGCCGTGCCCCGGGGGTGCAGGTACAGGCCAACTCGGGCGTGCCGGGGGGTGGCATTTTTATCCGGGTACGGGGTACCAACTCGGTCAATGCCGGCAACGATCCGCTGTATGTGGTTGACGGGGTGTTCATCAACAACACCAACCTGGTAGCCACTGGACTCGGCAACCAGGTCCCTTCTAATCCGCTGGCAGACCTGAATCCGGCCGATATCGGATCCATCGAGATTCTTAAAGACGCTAATGCCACGTCCATTTACGGATCGCGTGGGGCCAACGGGGTTGTCCTGATCACCACCAAACGCGGCAAATCAGGTAAAACCCGGCTCACTTTCGACACGTACCAGGGCTGGTCGAAAGCGCCGAAGCTCTTCGAAACAGTAACCGGTCAGCAACTGGCCGAACTGGAAAATGAACGCTTCATCAACGACGGCGGAAACCCGGCCAATGTCCCCTACCGCGCTGTAGCGGACGGCGGCCTGGGTCTACCGCAGCAACAGCCCACCTTTGACCGGATCAACGATCTGTTCCGGACGGCCCGCACGGCTAACTATGAACTGGCGGCCTCGGGCGGTACCGACAAAACGCAGTTTTATATTGGAGGAGGTTATTTCAGGCAGGAATCAATCGTTCGACCGACCAATTTTGAACGGTACAGCCTGCGCATCAACCTCGACAATCAGGTAAACGACCGGCTCAAGATCGGGACCAGCACAACCCTGGCCCGCACCATCCGGAATGTCAGCAGCAACGACAACAATCCGGCGGGGGTTATCAATTCAGCCCTGTTTCCCCGCTCCAACCTGCCCGTCTTTAACGCGGATGGCTCGTATGCCAAATACGGCAACTTTGATAACCACTTGGCTCTCATCAATAACCTGAACAACAACGCGGTAGGGTCGCGCATCATCAGCAATTTGTTCGGTGTCTACGACTTTTCTCCGCATCTGAGCCTGCGCAGCAGCTGGAGCATCGATTTCAACGACATGTACGAGAACAATTACAATAATACGCTGTTGCTGGCGGGGCAACCCCGCGGTACGGCTACGTCGTTTCTCTCGCGCGATGTCACCCTGTTGAATGAGCAAGTGCTGACTTACCGACAAACCTTTGCGGATCAGCATTCCGTACAGGTTCTGGTTGGCAACACCCTTCAGCAGAATACCTTTCAGCGCACCACCCTGAGCGGACAGCAGTTTCCGTCAAACGATCTGCAAACCATTGCGTCATCAGCCACCCAAACCGGCTCATCGAGCCGCTCGAAAGCCGGGCTAGTTTCGTTCTTCGGCAAGGCCAACTACAACTTCCGGGATCGCTACTCACTCGATGCCAGCCTGCGGGCCGATGCATCGTCCCGGTTCGGAGTATCCCGGCGCTGGGGCTACTTTCCCTCCGTTGGCCTGGGCTGGCGGGTGTCGGAAGAAGATTTTCTGCGCAATTTGAATGCCTTCGATGAACTAAAGCTCCGGGCCAGCTGGGGGCTGACCGGCAACCAGGCTGGTATTAGCGACTTCGCATCGCTGGGCCTGTGGCAGGGTGGAGCCAACTACCTCGATTTACCCGGTACGGCTCCCCTGCAACTGGCCAATCCGGACCTGAGCTGGGAAACGACCCGTCAGTGGAACATCGGGCTCGATGCAGCCGTGCTGAAACGGCGGCTGGCTCTGGAAGTCAATTACTACGACAAATACACCTATGGGCTGCTGCTGAATGTTCCCGTACCCCGCAAGCTTGGCTACTCCTCGGTGATTCAGAACTTCGGCGCCGTCAGTAACAAAGGCATTGAGTTTCAGGTAACCGCCAACTGGATTAACCGGCGAGACCTGAGCTGGAGTAGTTCGTTTAACCTGGCCCGGAACATCAACCGCATCGAAAAGCTAGCGGCTCCCATCACTACCGGCTCGCGGGATATTTTCCGGCTCGAAGAAGGCGCTTCCTTATACTCGTTCTGGCTATATCGGCAAACGAGGGTCAATCCTGAAACCGGTAATGCCGAGTACCAGGACGTCAACAACGACGGGGCCATCACCGTGGCTGACCGGCAGCTGGTTGGCAATGCCTGGCCAAACTTTTTCGGCGGCTTCTCCAATACCCTTGCCTACAAAGGGTTCGACCTGGGCCTCAACCTATACGTTGAACAGGGGGCCAAAATCATGAATATGAACCGGTTCTTTCTGGTCCACGGCGGCACGCAGCGAAACATTGGCTACTACCCGGATCAGCTCAACCGCTGGCAGCAGCGGGGCGACCAGACCTCTATTCCGAGGCTCACCACCGATCCCAACAACAACAATTACGGGGGCGTTGTGCAGAACCTGAGCGACCGCTACCTCGAAGACGGCTCGTTCATCCGGCTACGTACACTGTCGCTGGGATATCGGCTACCGGCTCCGCTCTTGACCCGGCTCCGGCTGGCTTCCGTACGGGCTTATATACAGGCCACCAACCTCTTTACCATTACCCCCTACTCGGGCCTCGACCCTGAGGTAAACTCGCAAAGCAACGTAGCCAATACCAAAAACTTCGACTGGGCCACCGTACCCCAGCCCCGTACCATTCAGGCCGGGCTAACCATTGGTCTGTAGCCACTTTCTCGAGCAATACCATGAAGTACATTCACGCTTTTTTTATCCTGTTTCTGCTGGCTTCCTGCGATACGCTCGATGTTCAGCCTTTTCAGCAGCTTCCCGATAGCCGGGCTATCAACGATGCAGGCAGCGCACGGGCGGCTCTGCTCGGCACCTACAGTAGTGTCCAGAACTATTACCAGCTAAACTTTCCGGTGCTGGGCTATTTGCCCGGCGACAATGTTCGCTTCAACGGGACGCTGAACCAGTTTAACCAGATCGATCAGAACGCCCTGAGCGCCGACAATGTGATCATCACCGAAACCTGGACCCAGATTTATCAGGCGATCAATTCGGCTAACAACGTGATTGCGGCTCTGCCCGGCCTGACCGATCCACTGCTGACAGCCACCGAAAAAAACCAGCTGCTGGGGGAGGCTTATTTTGTCCGGGCCCTGGGGTATTTCGACCTTGGCCGTGGCTGGGGTGGCGTACCGCTCGTGTTGAAACCGACCCGCTCCGCAGCCGATGGACAGGGCATCAAACGCAGCACACTGGCACAAACCTATGACCAGGTTCTTGCCGATTTGATCGAAGCCGAACGTTTACTGCCCGACGGCACAACGAGAAACCGGGCGGTGAAAAATACAGCCCGGGCGCTGCGGGCCCGGCTGCACCTGTACCGGGGGCAGTGGACCGAGGCTGAGAATTACGCGACCCAGGTACTGGCCAGCGCAGCCTATCGGCTGGTTACTCCCTACCGGGCCTTCTCGGCAGCCCCCTTCGGCAGTACAGAGTCAGTGCTGGAGCTCACCTACAGCATTGCCGACCAGAACAGCCAGTGGAACAACTGGTTCCCGAGTGCATTGGGCGGTCAGTATACCCTTCAGCCGACGCCTGAGTTTACGACACTGGTTAACCGCGCCGATGTTGGTGGAAACCGTAATTCCCTACTGGCTACCGTGCGGGTTGGAACAACAGATTTTGTGTATGGAAACCTGTATAACCGGGCTGCCCAGCGCGACGATCCGGCCTACATTATCCGAGTGGCTGAATTGTATCTGATCCGGGCCGAGGCCCGTGCCCGCCAGGACAAGCTCACCGATGGGCTAGCCGATCTGAACGCCATCCGAAGCCGGGCGGGCCTCTCGGCCGTAACCGTAACAAGCCAGTCGAACCTGCTCCTGGCCATCGAGAACGAACGGCGGATTGAGTTTGCCTTCGAAGCCCACCGCTGGTTCGACCTGGTCCGCACCGGGCGGGCGGGTGAGGTGCTCGGCCTGACGGATCAACGCAAATGGGTATTCCCCATTCCGTTCAACGACATTGCCGCCGACCCCGACCTGATACAGAACCCCGGCTATTAGCAGCCAGGGACAGAACGGACAAATACCCGGCGATAATCGCGGTTTAATGAATCAGAACCCCGATTTGGGTGTTGTCTCGCAAACGAAATACAGACTATGAGTAACCCGCAAAAACCCATTGGCATCTATTATGAACACCCCGACTGGTTCAAGCCGCTGTTTGCCGAGCTAGACCGCCGGGCCATTCCCTACGAACGCATCGACGCGGCTCATCACCGCTACGATCCGTCCGAGTCGGAAAGCCCGTATGCACTGGTCGTGAACCGGATGAGTTCATCGGCTTACCTGCGCGGCAACGGACAGGGCATCTTCCATACGGCGGGCTATCTGACCCATCTGGAGCGTATCGGCGTTCGGGTGGTCAACGGTACGGTGGCCACCAGCATCGAAACGAACAAAGCCCGTCAGCTGGCGTTGCTGGCCTCGCTGGATCTCCGCTTCCCCAAAAGCTTCGTGGTCAACCATGTGTCGCAGATACCGAAAGCAGCCGCCCAGCTCCGGGTTCCGCTGGTCGTGAAGGTGAATATCGGCGGGGCCGGGGCGGGGATTGTCCGTTTCGATACGCCCGATGGGTTACAGGCTGCCATTGAGGCTGACCAGATTGACCTGGGAATCGACCAGACGGCCCTGGTGCAGGAATACATTCAGCCACGGGGTGGGCATATTGTACGCGTAGAGACGCTGAATGGTAAATTTCTGTACGCCATGAAGGTTTTCACCACGGGCGAGAGCTTCAACCTCTGTCCGGCCGAGATCTGCGCCATTCCCGAAGCGCCTTCGGCTGATTTTTGCCTGACCGAAGCGCCCAAAAAAGGAATTCAGGTAGAAGCCTACACGCCCCCGGCCGAGATCATCGCCCAGGTGGAGCAGATTGCCCGGGCGGCTCACATGGACGTGGGCGGGGTCGAATACCTGATCGACGACCAGACCGGAGAGGTGCTTTTCTACGACATTAACGCTCTCTCCAACTTCGTCGCCGATGCCGTGAACGTAGTGGGTTTCGACCCCTACGCCCGCTTCGTCGATTACCTGGAAACGCAACTGGCGACTTTACCGACCGACGCACCGACAGTCCCGATTTTAGAGACAGCATCCGTTTAACCCCATTACTATGAAATTTGGCTACTGGCTACCCGTTTTTGGCGGGTGGCTTCGCAACATCGACGACGAGCAGATGCGCCCCGACTGGACCTATGTCAAAAACCTGGCCCAGCGGTCAGAAGACTGGGGCTACGACCTGACGCTGATTGCCGAACTGAACCTGAATGACATAAAAGGCGAAGAGGCCCCTTCGCTCGATGCCTGGTCGACGGCTGCTGCGCTGGCGGCCGTTACGAACCGCATCGAACTGATGGTCGCGGTTCGGCCAACTTTTCACCAGCCCGCCCTGCTGGCCAAACAAGCCGCCAATATCGACCACATCAGCGGAGGCCGGCTAACCCTCAACGTCGTATCCTCGTGGTGGCAGGACGAAGCGCGTAAATACGGGGTTCATTTTGAACAGCACGACGACCGCTATGCGCGCACTGCCGAATGGCTGCACGTGGTCGACAACCTCTGGAAACAGGATCATTTTTCGTTTACCGGCAATTACTACCGGGTAGAGGACTCGATCCTGCAACCCAAACCGATCTCCTCGCCCCGGCCGTTCATCTACGCTGGCGGTGAGTCCGAAGCGGCCAAAAACATGATTGCCAGCCTCTGCGACGGGTATGTGATGCACGGCGACGAGCCAGCCGCTATCGGCCGCCGGATCAACGACCTCCGCGAACGGCGCGCGCGGCTACGACCCGAGCTGCCGCCCATGAAGTTCGGCGTGGCGGGCTACTCGATTGTTCGTAATACCGAAGCCGAGGTGAAGCGCGAGATCGACCGCATCACCAATGTACAGCACTCATCGGCTGGCTACAAAAACTACCAGCAGTGGCTGGCCGGCACCCAGCTGGAAAAGCAGCCTTCGCTGGCCGACTATTCGGTATCGAATCGGGGCCTGCGGTCGGGCCTGACCGGCGTGCCAGACCAGGTTGCCGAGCAGGTAGCGGCCTTCGAAGCCGTTGGGGTCGACTTTCTGCTACTGCAGTGCAGTCCGCAACTAGAAGAGATGGAACGGTTCTCCGAAGCCGTCATTCGCGTCATCGCCTGATTTTTCCGGCCCGGCACCAGTTTGGCCGGTGCCGGGCCACCCAACCTCACCTGATAAGCTACCCACTATGCGCAAACCGTACCTACTGGCCATGGCCTTACTGGGCTCACTGTCGGTCACCCAACCGACCATCGCCCAGAGCAGCTATTACTTCGCCGATCACAAAGCCGCCTTCGACCCGGCCATTCCGACCCCCGAGCAGTTTCTGGGCTACCCTATCGGCTCCCATTTTACCCGCTACGACCGCATTGTCGATTACCTCAAGGAACTGGATCGACTCTCGGACAAAGTCAGCCTGCAGTCTATCGGCAAAACCTACGAAGAGCGGCCGCAGGTGATTGCCTTTTTCACCTCGGCCTCCAACCAGAAAAATCTGGAATCGATCCGGCAGCAGCACCTGCAACTGGCCGATCCCAAAGCCAGCACTCCCAGCTATGCCGCGCTGCCGGTTGTTGTTCACCTGGCCTATACCGTACACGGCAACGAAAGCTCGAGCAGCGAAGCCGCTCTGCTGACGGCCTATTACCTGACGGCCTCGACTAGCCCCGACGTAGCCCGCTGGCTCAGCGAAGCCGTCGTTACCCTCGACCCTGCCGAAAACCCCGATGGCCGCGACCGGGCCACGCAATGGTTCAACCAGCACAAATCGTTTCCGCCGGTGACCGACCCCCTCGACCGCGAGCACAATGAAGGCTGGCCCAACGGTCGGTTCAACCATTACCTCAACGACCTCAACCGCGACTGGCTGCCGCTGGCCCACATAGAGAGCCGCAACCGGATGACGTTCCACCAGGACTGGCTCCCGAACGTGATGATCGATTTTCACGAAATGGGTACCAGCAGTACGTATTACTTCGAACCTTCGAAACCCTTCAGTACGGAAAACGACTTGATCCCCCGGGCCACCTACGACGTGCTGAACGTGCGACTGGCCCGATATTTTGCGCGGGCTCTCGACGGCATCGGTTCACTCTACTGGACCAAAGAGCAGTTTGACAACCTGTCGCCCATTTATGGATCGACCTATCCCGATTTTACGGGGGGCGTGGGGGTTACCTTCGAAGTGGGCAGTTCGCGAGGGCTGGCGCAGGAAGGCAGCAACGGGGTCGTCACATTTCCGTTCACGATCCGCAATCACCTGCGTACGGGACTGGCTGCGGTACAGGGCGCCGTTGAGGAGAAAGAACTATATCTGCGGCATCAGCGCGACTTTTTTGCGTCTGCCCTGACCGATGCGCAGAAGTTCCCTACCAAATCCTATGTTTTCGGGGCTGCCGCCGACCCGAACCTGACTAACCGCTTCGCCGATCTGCTTCTGCGGCATAACATCCGCTTTTACGACCTGAAACAGACAACAACGGCGGGCGGCAGAACCTTCGAGCCCGGCCGCGCCTATGTGGTGCCTACCGCTCAGCCGAACTACCGGCTGGTCCACTCCATTTTTGAGGAGGTAACGACATTCCACGACAGTGTTTTTTACGACGTTACGGGCTGGTCACTGATTCATGGCTATGGACTCCCCTACGCCAAGCTCAAAGACGCGGCCCTGGCAACCGGCGAACCGATCAAGACGCTCAAACCCGTGCAGGGGGGGCTGGCAGGCGGCCCGTCACCCTACGCGTATCTGCTGAACTGGTCAGACTACCATTCGTCGAAGGCGCTGACGGCGCTGCAACAGGCCGGTGTACTGACCAAAGTAGCGCTGAAGTCCTTCAGTATTAACCCACCGAGCCGTCCGGGCGGTTCGGGCGCTCAGTCGCTTCCCCGGGAGTCGATGCAGACCGATTTCCAGGCGGGCTCGATCGTCATTCCAGTAGCCGGTCAGAAGCTTACGGCCGACTCACTCGTCAGCCTGCTGAGCAGCGTTGGCCAGCGGACGGGCGTCACCTTTACCGGGGTTTCGACTGGTTTCAACGCCAAAGGTATTGACCTGGGCAGCAACAACATCCGGGCACTGCGCAAGCCGGAGGTAGCGCTGCTGGCCGGACCCGGCGTGAACCCGTCCGAAGCTGGCGAAGTCTGGTTTTTGCTCAGTGATCAGCTGAATCTGCCGGTCAGCAAGCTCGATCCCGGCAACCTGAACCGGGTCGACTGGAACCGGTACAACACGGTGGTGCTGGTAGGTGGTCAATACAACAGCCTCGACAAATCGCTGGTGAGCAAGCTGAAAAGCTGGGTAGAGAACGGCGGAACCCTGATCACGACCAAAACCGCTTCTGAGTGGGCGGTCAGGCAGGGGCTCACCCGCGAAAACCTGCTGGCATCGGCCCGGCCCGATACGACCCGTTCAACCGAACGAGCTGATTTTGGCCGCGTAGCCGAACGGGAAGGCACTAAAGCCGTTGCCGGATCTATCTACACGGCCGACCTCGACATCACCCATCCTATTGGTTTCGGGCTGTCGGACCGGAAGATCTTTGTGTTCCGCAACGGGACCACCCTACTCAAATCAGGCAGCAGTCCGTACAACACCGTGGCTAAATACAGCCCGAATTCGCTCGTAAGTGGCTATGTCTCCAAAGACAACCTGAAAAAGATCAACAACTCGGCGGCCATCGTGGTGAGTCCGGAGGGACAGGGTCGGGTAGTACTTTTTGCCGATAACCCGGCGTTCCGCTCTTACTGGCACGGTACGTCGCGTTTGTTTCTGAACGCCGTACTCTTTGGCCCACTGGTGAACACACCCGTTGGCCTGCCCATCAGCGAAGAAGAGAACTGATTCATCCGCCGGGGGCGTACCATCCATATGTCCCCGGCCCTGCATCGATCCTACTACCCTCTGCTGAACCTGGTCGTTCGGTAGAGGGTAGTCACTGATAGGAGTACCTTTGTTTCGGGGTTTAATCAATCAGCCCGGATAGTCAGCTTCGCCAAACCTGGTACGAAGCCGACAACACCGCCCCGGCGGCTCATCAACATTCTTCAGTATATGCGTATAAAATCGCTTGCCCTGCTTCGGCAGGAAGCCGCCGAAAGCGGAGAGCAGACCCTCAAACGCTCGCTGGGCGCGTTCAATCTCGTTGCTATCGGCATCGGTGTCATCATCGGCGCCGGCCTGTTTTCTCTGACGGGTATCGCTGCGGCCAATCATGCCGGCCCGGCCGTTACCCTTTCCTTTGTTGTTGCCGCTGTAGGCTGTGCCTTCAGTGCGCTCTGTTATGCCGAATTTGCGGCCATGGTACCCGTGGCCGGCAGTGCCTATACCTACGCCTACGCCACCCTGGGCGAGCTGTTTGCCTGGATTATCGGCTGGGATCTGGTTCTCGAATATTCGGTCGGAGCCGCTACGGTGGCCATTAGCTGGTCGCAGTACCTGAACCGGTTTCTCGGCACCTTCGGGTTACATCTGCCTCCTCAGCTGATGCTTTCGCCGTTCGAAACCGCTACCGGAGCCGATGGGTCGGTAGTATCGGGCCTGGTCAACCTGCCCGCCGTGCTGATCGTGGTGGTGATCACCAGCATTATCGTGCGCGGCACCTCGGGGTCGGCCCTGTTCAACGCCATCGTGGTCGTACTGAAGGTGCTGGTGGTCCTGGTCTTCATTGCCATTGGCTGGAACTACATCGACCCCGCCAACTATCAGCCCTACATACCCGCCAACACCGGAACGTTCGGCGAGTACGGCTGGAGTGGAGTACTACGCGGAGCGGGTGTCGTTTTCTTTGTCTTTATTGGCTTCGACATTGTAGCGACCATGGCGCAGGAAGCCCGTAACCCGCAGCGCGACATGCCCATCGGTATCATTGGTTCGCTGGTTGTCTGTACCATTCTGTTCGTGGTTTTTGGCTATGTCATGACGGGGATGGCCAACTATACCGAGTTTAAAGACAGCGCGGCCCCCGTGGCCATCGCCATCGACAAAACCCCTTACCCCTGGCTGGGCCAGCTGATTATCGGCGCTATTCTGATCGGATACACCTCGGTCATTCTGGTCGACCTGCTGGGGCAGTCGCGGGTGTTTTTCTCGATGAGCCGCGACGGCCTGCTGCCCAGCGCCTTTTCTCAGGTTCATCCCCGATTCCGTACGCCCTGGAAATCGAACGTGCTGCTCTGTGTATTCATCGGCCTGTTTGCCGGCTTTGTGCCCATTCGGGTAGTGGGTGAAATGACCAGTATCGGTACCCTGCTGGCGTTTGTCATGGTATGCCTGGGCGTCCTGATCCTGCGCAAAAAACAACCCGATGCACCCCGCGCCTTCCGCACGCCCTGGGTGCCGGTGGTACCCATACTCGGCATCATTACCTGCGCCGTCATGATGTTTTCGCTTCCCGGCGATACCTGGCTTCGGCTGATTATCTGGCTGGCCATCGGGCTGGTTATCTACTACACTTATGGCCGTAAACGCAGCAAACTGACGGCAACAGCACCCTGATACGGGCTTTTTAGTATCTTTCGTGATCGGCGGCAGTCCGCCTGCCGCCACCCGACATCAACTCGCTTTATGAAAGGACATCGCATTGCCCTTGCCCTCAGTGTCCAGCTGGGGCTTTTTCAGCTGGCTCCGGCCCAGACTACTCCGCTCACCATTCCTAATGAAGCCCAGCAGGCAGCCCGTCAGGTTCGACCTGAGGCCATCGAAGCGCACATGCGCTACCTGTCCGACGACAAACTGGCGGGTCGCCGACCAGGCACGCCCGGCTTCGAACTGGCGGCTCAGTATGTCGAAAGCCAGTTTAAAACGCTGGGTTTTAAACCCGCCGGCCAGCGCGGCACGTTCCGACAGGCCGTTCCCCTCCGTAAAGCACAGGTTCGGGAAGAAGCCAGCACGATGGCCCTGATTCAGAACGGCCGCGACCAACAGCTTACCTACGGCAAAAACTTTATTCTAAGCCTCAACTTCGGGCAGGCCACCAGCGAGGTATCCGCACCAGTCGTTTTTGTCGGCTTCGGAGTATCGGCTCCGGAGCTGGGTTATGACGATTACGCCGGTATCGACGTGCGGGGTAAGATCGTAGCCTGTTTCAACGGCGCCCCGGCCACCTTTCCATCTAACCAGCGGGCCTATACGGGTTCGGCCAAGCAGGAGATAGCTGCTGCCCGGGGCGCCGTTGGCCTGATAACTTTTAGTTTGCCCACCGATGTGCGGGCGCGGATCGAGTCCAACGCGCCCCGCAACCGACAGGCTATCTACCGCTGGACCGACCCTAAGGGGCAGACCCAGCGCACTTTTCCGCAACTGCGGGTCATCGCGTCGTTGGGCGACTCAACGGCTCGTTCGCTGTTCGCCAATAGTACCAAAAGCTTCGAAGAAGCCCGGCTCGCGGCCAACAAAAGTCAGCCACAGGCTTTTCCGCTCAACCTATCCGTACGCGCCCGTACCCAGACGGACCTCAACGACGGCCTGATCGGCGAAAACATCGTAGGTATGCTCCCGGGCAGCGATCCGAAGCTCCGGAACGAGTATGTCGTTTACGTCTCCCACCTCGACCACCTGGGCGTGGGCCGGGTCGTGAAAGGCGATTCGATCAATAACGGCGCACACGATAATGCATCGGGCGTTTCGATCAACCTGGAAGCAGCCCGGCTGTTTGCATCCCTGCCGAAAAAACCCCGCCGGTCAATCGTGTTCGTGGCCGTAACCGGCGAAGAGATGGGCCTGCTCGGCTCCGACTATTTTGCCAGCAACCCCACCATCCCCAAAGCCAGTATTGTGGCGAATCTCTGCCTCGACATGCCGTTTTTCTTCCATCCGCTGCTCGACATCGTTCCTTATGGTTCTGAGCATTCGAGTATGAAAGGAGCCGTGGACGCAGCGGCCCAGTTTGTCGGGGTAAAAATCGCCAAAGACCCGATTCCCGAACAGGCAGTCTTCATGCGATCGGATCATTTCAGCTTTGTCCGACAGGGTATACCGGCCATCTACATCAAGAGCGGGTCCACCACCGGCGACGACCGCGACGGGACGAAGCTGAACCTCGACTGGCGCGCTACGGTCTACCACACCCCGCAGGATGACATGAACCAGCCCTTCGACTGGAACGCGGCCGCCCGGCATGTTCAGCTCCAGTTCCTGATCGGCTACCTGACCGCCCAGTCCGACAGCCGGCCCGTCTGGAACGAAGGCGACTTTTTCGGCACCAAGTTTGGCACCAACGCGGCTGTCCGGTGAGTCGTTCAGGAGCCAGCCAATCCGGCTTGCTGCGGGGCATCAGTCGGTTCGACTTCATTGCGCTGATCATCAACATTACCATAGGCGCGGGGATTTTGGGCCTGCCAGCCCGGCTGTATGCCCTGGTGGGCACCTGGAGCCTGCTGGCCTATGGCGTCAGTGCGGCCGTGGTTACTCTGATTATCCTTTGTTTTGCCGAGGTCAGTAGCCGATTCAGCGGTACGGGAGGGCCCTATCTGTACAGCCGGATTGCCTTCGGGCCCCTGGTCGGCTTCGAGGTGGGCTGGCTGTTCTGGCTGTCGCGGGTGGCCAGCTTCGCGTCGATCTGCAATCTGTTTGTGAGTTATGCTGCGCTGTTCCGTCCCGAGCTGGCCGAAGGCTGGGAGCGCACCGGGCTAATGACGGCCCTGGTTGCCGGGCTGGCAACGCTGAACTACATCGGCGTACAGCGATCCGCCCGGGTCAACACCATCTTTACGGTCAGCAAGCTGGTCGTGATCGGTACCTTTGCAGTGGTTGGCTTGTTTTTCATCGATCCGGCGGCTTTCCGGTTTGCCGGTGTTCCTGACTATGCCCCTTTCTCGCAGGCGGTTCTGCTACTGATTTTCACCTTCTCCGGCTTCGATGTAGCGGCTATCCCGTCGGGCGAGGTTCAGCAGCCCCAGCGAACCGTTCCGGTGGCGCTGCTGGTGTCGATCGGTACCGTGGCGGTGTTGTTCATGGCCGTACAGGTTGTCTGCATCGGCACCTTGCCGAATCTGGCGCAGTCGGAGCGCCCCCTGTCCGACGCTGCGGGGCAGTTTGTGGGACCGGCCGGGGCGCTGTTCATCACCATAGTTGCCTTATTGACGGCGCTTGGCACACTCCACGCCCTCATGCTGACCGGGCCGAGGCTATTATTTGCGATGGCCGAGCAACAGCAGCTACCCGGCTGGCTCGCCCGCACCCACTCCCGCTTTCGAACCCCTTACGTGGCTATTCTCATCACAGCCATTAGTCAGCTTCTGCTGGCCGTTACCGGTACCTTTCTGTACGCGCTTACTCTCAGTACACTTATACGGCTTTCCTATTTTGCGCTGACCTGTGCGGCCCTCCCCGTTCTTCGTGGGCGTCAGGATGTGCCTTTGGCCCAGTTCCGGGTAGTGGGAGGCTGGTTGGTTTCGGGCGTGGCGGTCCTGTTGTGTGGCTGGCTGCTCAGTAACAGCTCGGGCCGGGAAGCCCGTGATGTAGCCATTGCCGGGGCGGTTGGCCTACTCATCTACTGGCGGATGCGATCGGCCTAATATTTCTGTAAATCTTATGCTTGACCAACCCATCGTTCCTATACCGATCCGTACGGCTGACCGCATCTGCGAAGTAGCCTGGTTCTCTGACCTATGCGGAGAAGATACTGAATTCCTGAGCGTTCGCGACCCGGCCCGGGCCACCTTCGCCCATTGTCGTGATATTGCGCTGGCGGCCGAACGCCTGGGCTTCAGCAATCTCCTGCTCCCGACTTCCTACATGCCTGGTCAGGAGGTTGTTCCCTTTGCCGCGGGGGTAGCACCTGATCTGCAGCGGATCAACCTCCTGACGGCCATTCGATGCGGAGAGATGCACCCGCCCATGCTGGCTCGTACGCTCGCGTCGCTCGATCACATGCTGAACGGGCGACTCACGATTAACATCATAAACTCCGACCTGCCCGGTTATCAGGAAGATGCCGAACTGCGCTACCAGCGCTGCGCCGAGACCATACAAATCCTCCGGCAGGCCTGGACCGCCGACCGCATCGAGCACGACGGGCCCGTCTATGGTAAACTTTCCCTCTCTACCGATCCAATCAGGCCACACCAGCAGAATGGTGGCCCCCTGCTCTATTTCGGAGGCACCTCCGACGGCGCCCGGGAAGTCTGTGCCCAATACTGCGATGTGTTTCTGATGTGGCCCGAAAAAGAAGAAAGCCTGTATGCCAATATGCAGGACGTTTCGCAACGCGCGGCCCGCTACGGGCGGCAGGTCGATTTCGGGCTGAGGGTTCACGTTATTGTGCGGGAAACCGAAGCCGAAGCAAGGGCCTGGTCGCGGCATATTATGTCAAAGTTTGACCCGGTGCGGGGGGCTGCGATGAAGAACGCGTCCCAAAGTTCCTGGTCGCTGGGCGTACGTCGGCAGAATGAGCTACGTACCGAAGCCGATGCCGAGGGGTTTGTAGAACCCCTGTTGTGGACCGATATCGGTAAAGCCCGGTCGGGGGCGGGTGGAGCACTGGTCGGTAGTGCGGAGCAGATTATCGACAAACTGAACCGATACATGGACATGGGCATGCGGGCCTTCATCCTGTCTGGCTACCCCCTACTCGACGAGGCCGACTATGTAGCCCGGCTCGTGCTTCCCTATCTGCCCAACGCAACCCTTTCGCGTTTGCAGGGACGCCTACCCGAACCCAGGGAAGCCCCTCCGGGAGGCCAGTAATTGTCTTCACGCCAATTAAAAAGCCCCCGCCAGTGCTGGCGGGGGCTTTTACATCAGTCACCCGGATCGTTCCGGATTTTATTTCACTTCTTCATATGGTACGTCCGAGACGTTGCCATCGGTTGGCTGACCCTGACCAGCACCGGGGTTGGCGTTTCCGCCGTCAAAACCGGCACCGTCTGTCGGGGCACCCTGCCCGTTAGTTGCGTTGTAAAGCTCCTGCGAAGCGGCAGCCCAGGCATTGTTCAGCGTTTCAAGGGCCGAATCGATGGCAGCTGCGTCGCGCGAACCATGTGCGGTACGCAGACCGGCCAGTGCGTCTTCAATGGCGGTTTTGTTGCCGGCCGAGAGCTTATCGCCGTAATCTTTGAGCTGCTTCTCGGTCTGGAAGATCATCGAGTCGGCCGCGTTGACTTTCTCGATCTTTTCCCGTTCGGCTTTGTCGGCCGCTTCGTTGGCTTTGGCTTCCTCGCGCATCCGGTTGATTTCTGCGTCGGTCAAACCGCTCGATGCTTCAATCCGGATTTTCTGTTCTTTACCAGTTCCTTTGTCTTTTGCCGTTACGTTCAGAATACCGTTGGCGTCAACATCGAAGGTCACTTCGATCTGGGGTACACCCCGGGGAGCGGGCGGAATGTCAGACAGGATAAAGCGACCCAACTGACGGTTCTGCTGCGCCATGGGGCGCTCGCCCTGCAGTACGTTGATTTCTACGCTGGGCTGGTTGTCCGACGCCGTCGAATACACCTCCGATTTCTTGGTCGGGATGGTCGTGTTGGCCTCGATCATTTTGGTAAACACCCCCCCCATCGTTTCGATACCCAGCGAGAGCGGGATCACGTCGAGGAGCAGCACGTCTTTCACTTCACCCGTCAGTACGCCACCCTGTACAGCAGCCCCAATGGCTACGGCTTCGTCTGGGTTTACGGCTTTTGACGGTTTGCGGCCGAAGAGCTTTTCTACTTCGTCCTGCACCTTCGGGATTCGGGTCGATCCGCCGACCAGGATTACTTCGTCGATCTGGCCCGCCGACAAGCCAGCATTTTTCAGGGCTTTACGGCAAGGCTCCAGCGAGCGCTGAATCAGCGAATCGGCCAGCTGCTCGAATTTCGACCGGCTCAGCGTACGGACCAGGTGCTTGGGGATACCATTTACCGGCATGATATACGGCAGGTTGATCTCCGTCGACGTAGAGCTCGACAGCTCAATTTTCGCTTTTTCGGCGGCTTCTTTCAGGCGTTGCAGAGCCATAGGGTCCTGACGCAGATCGATGGCTTCGTCTTTCTTGAACTCGTCGGCGAGCCAGTCGATGATTACCTGGTCAAAGTCATCCCCCCCGAGGTGCGTATCCCCGTCGGTCGATTTTACTTCGAACACACCATCGCCCAGTTCCAGGATCGAGATATCAAACGTACCACCACCCAGGTCGAAGACGGCGATCTTCTGATCTTTATCGGTCTTGTCGAGGCCGTAAGCCAGTGCGGCTGCGGTAGGCTCGTTGATGATGCGTTTTACGTCGAGACCGGCAATCTGACCCGCTTCTTTGGTGGCCTGCCGTTCGGCATCGTTGAAGTACGCTGGTACAGTGATGACGGCTTCGGTCACGGTCTGGCCCAGATAATCTTCGGCGGTCTGCTTCATTTTCTGAAGGATCAGAGCCGAGATTTCCTGGGGTGTATATTGACGGTCGCCAATCCGAACGCGGGGGGTCGAGTTGGGGCCGTTTTCTACGTCATACGCAACGTTTTTTATTTCGTTCGATACTTCGCCATAGCGTTTACCCATGAAACGCTTGATGGATGAGATCGTATTTGTCGGGTTGGTGATGGCCTGGCGTTTGGCCGGAGCGCCGACCTTGCGTTCGCCGTTGCCGTTGTCCATAAACGCGACCACCGAGGGCGTAGTACGGGCTCCTTCGCTGTTCGGGATCACGACCGGCTCGTTGCCTTCCATCACGGCCACGCACGAGTTTGTGGTGCCTAAGTCAATACCAATAATTTTTCCCATGATACCAATTCTATTTGGTTTAGTTTCTTTCTTGCTGCAATTGAATGCTGACAGACGAACTCATACTATCAATAGAAATGCCAGCCGGGAAATTTGTTTGATTTGCTGTCAGATTGACAGCAAATGCCGAGATTGTGGGCCAGAATGGCGGGCCTGTGCCACGGGGTGCCTCATTTCCTGTCAGGAATAATCGGCTGCCCCACGAAAACAACAAGGGCTCAGACCGAATGAATACGATCTGAGCCCTCGCGATGGGTTCAGTGTTTTTATCGCCCGCCAAATAGGCCGCCCAGCATACCGCCAAGACCACCACCCTGCTGACCCGCAACGCGCAGCAGATCGTTCATATCCAGTTTGCCGTCGGCCATGGCAGAACCGGCCATGCCCATCCAGTCGACACCCTGCTTACCCGTGGCGGCACCCAGGATGCTATTGCCATCCACGCTACTGTCGTTGGGGTCGGCGGCTTTATTCATCAGTTTACCCAGCACCATCGGCACAACGGCCGAAGCCACCGACATAGCCACCTGGGGCGAAATACCCAGCTTCTGCATCAGATTCTGTTCAACATGCTGCTGAACATCGCCCGTTACCGGATTCGCCTGCACATTACCGCCCCCATTCACAACCATCCCGAGTAAATTACCCAGACCACCACCCTGAGCCTGCTGGCCCAGACCGCTCAGGATACTGCTGGCTACCGTCTGCATAACGGAATCATTCTGTTCGTTGGGGATAGCCGGGTTATTCACGACTGCCTGGCCAGATTGCTGCTGAACCAGATTCATAAGGGTTTCAAACATGTCTGTAAAGTTTTTATTGGGTTGAACTCAAAAGGAGCCGAACAGTTTTTTATCGACCTGATCCGAAACACCGGCTACCTTACTTCGTCAACGTGTTATACTTTTGCCCGATGGTTCTGTTAAGTGCCAAAAGCCTATTTATGACGAACAACACGCCCGAACGTAACGACGGATCAGCCGATAAAACGACCGTCGAGCAGGCGCTACACCCGCTGGTTACCGACTTGTTTTACCCCAGCGAATCCGATGAGCCTATTGAGCCGGTTTCCTGCTACCTGAAGCAGGAAACGCCGTTAACGGTCAGTCAAATCAAGGATTGGCAAATGCTGCCACCAGCCGTTTATGTTGAGGAGCGGCCGGCAACTGATTTCTGGGACCCCGTGGTGACGGAGCAGGACTGGCATACAGACGACGAAAAAGCCCGAACGGCTCGCTTTCAGCAGCTTCGTCAGTTTCTGGAAGGTGAGCTAACGGTCTGTCAGGTTTTTTACGTAGGTGAGATGGAAATGGACGTTTTCTTCCTGGGCCGGGAGCCCTCTGGCCAGCGAACCGGCATCCACACGAAAGTCGTTCAAACCTAAACTGTATAGGCCATTTCAGCCTGAACCGACGATGAACGCACATTAAACGAAAGGGTATAAACGACGAAACCCCGGCTCATCACCGGGGTTTCGTTTTCTTCAGGTCTGTTTACTTTACTTGCTCTACAACAGCTGCGAACGCTTCGGGGTGGTTCATAGCCAGATCGGCCAGTACCTTCCGGTTGAGTTCGATGCCTGATTTATTGAGGGCACCCATCAGCGCCGAGTACGACATCCCGTTGATGCGGGCGCCAGCGTTGATCCGCTGAATCCACAGGCTACGGAAATCGCGCTTCTTGGCACGACGGTCGCGGTAGGCATACCCTAATCCTTTTTCGACGGCGTTTTTAGCTACCGTCCAAACATTTTTACGCCGACCAAAATAGCCTTTGGCCAGCTTCATTACTTTTTTCCGACGCGCCCGTGAGGCAACGTGATTGACGGAACGTGGCATAATTTTTTTGTTTTTTGACGACCGGCGGAAGTAGTGTATCTATCAATACGCCTTCACTTTATAGGCCGGGCATCGGGTGAAACGTGAAACCAGGATGCACCTGCATCCTTTTTGTCCTTAGACGTTCAGCAGCGCTTTGATGCGACGCTCGTCGGCGGGAAACACCAGCGTATCATGGACCAGATTACGCTTTTGCTTGGTGGTCTTTTTCGTCAGAATGTGACTGTGGAAGGCGTGCTTCCGCTTGATTTTTCCGGTACCGGTCAGCTTGAACCGCTTCTTGGCACCTGAGTTGGTTTTTACTTTTGGCATTGTCGTAAACCGCTTAGTAGAGAAAAAAATAAGTAAACAGGCCGCAAAGGTACAAAAAAAATTCAGTTTTCAGTCTATATCTTCCACTCGCAAAGCCGTATTGACAGCCTACCGGGTGGGGATCTGTTCTGAAAACTGAATTCGTTTATTTCTTCGGAACTACCGTTTTGGGAGCCAGGAACATGCTCATGCGCTTTCCTTCGAGCTTAGGCTCGGCTTCTACCTTACCGTATTCCTCCAGTCCTTTCGAGAATCGCTCCAGCAACTGAAAACCGCGGTCCTTAAATACAATGGCCCGGCCTACAAACTGCACATAGGCTTTCACCTTGGCGCCTTCTTTCAGGAAGTTGATGGCGTGTTTGAGTTTAAATTCAAAATCGTGGTCGTCTGTATTTGGGCCGAACCGTATTTCCTTGATCACGACCTTGGTAGCATTCGCCTTGATTTCCTTCTGTTTTTTCTTTTGCTCGTATTTAAACTTGGAGTAGTCGACAATACGGCAAACGGGCGGAACAGCGTTGGGCGACACCTCGACCAGATCGAGATTCTGGGCTTTGGCCATCGCCTGCGCCTTATTAATATCGTAGATTCCCTGCTCTACATTTTCACCGACCACCCGCACTTCGCGGGCCAGTATGCGCTCATTGACTTTGTAGGGTTCTTCAACCACGCGACGGGGTGGTCTGCGTTGGGGTAATGCCATATATTGTGTTTAGTGTGACTTTGAAATCGCTTGGATAACGTACGCGCTACCAAAAAGTTCGGGAAAGTATTGAAAATACGGGTGCTACGCAAGTTTACTTCGCTTACCGAAGCCGGGTAAATCGTTTTTATACTACCGGGTATGGTGACTAACAGAAAGGTAACCATCCTGTCAGTCGTCATACCCGGTTTTCGCGTTTATACTTTCACTTCCTGCTGGAAGGTTTCTACAAACTCGGCTATGCTCATACTTCCCAGATCGCCCTGCCCTTTCCGCCGGACCGATACTTTTCCTTCAGCAGCTTCCTTCTCGCCTACAACGAGCATAAACGGTACCTTGTTCACTTCCGCATCGCGGATTTTACGGCCAATCTTTTCATCACGCAGATCCACGAAGCCCCGGATGTCGTGCTCCTGGAGGGTGAAATACAGGTCGTTGGCATAGTCTTCGTACTTCTCGGATATCGGCAGAATGGCGATTTGATCGGGAGAAAGCCAGAGCGGAAAGTTACCGCCTGTGTTCTCGATCAGGATAGCAATGAACCGCTCCATCGATCCGAATGGCGCCCGGTGAATCATAACGGGCCGGTGTTTCTGGTTGTCGGCGCCGATGTATTCGAGCTCAAATCGATTCGGCAGGTTGTAATCGACCTGAATGGTACCCAGCTGCCACCGGCGGCCCAAAGCGTCACGAACCATAAAATCAAGTTTAGGGCCGTAGAAAGCCGCTTCACCCAATTCGGTAACGGTCCGCAACCCTTTCTCGGCCGCAGCCTCGATGATTGCCGATTCGGCCCGCTCCCAGAGGTCATCCGAACCGATGTATTTAGCCTTGTTCTCCGGATCGCGCAACGAAACCTGGGCGCTGTAATCGGAGAAGCCAAGTGACTTGAACACGTACAGAACCAGGTCAATTACTTTCATGAACTCGTCCTTCACCTGATCGGGGCGACAGAAAATATGCGCATCGTCCTGGGTGAAGCCCCGTACGCGGGTTAGCCCGTGCAATTCACCCGACTGTTCGTAGCGATAAACCGTACCGAACTCGGCCAGCCGCAGGGGCAGGTCGCGGTAGGAGCGCGGACGGGTTTTATAGATCTCGCAGTGGTGCGGGCAGTTCATGGGCTTGAGCAGGAACTCCTCATTCGGATCGGGCGTCTTGATGGGCTGAAACGAATCTTCGCCGTATTTATCCCAGTGGCCCGAGGTTACGTACAGTTGCTTGCTGCCGATATGGGGCGTAACCACCTGCTGGTAACCAGCGCGGATCTGGGCTTTGCGCAGGAAATTTTCGAGCCGTTCGCGCAGCATCGTACCCTTGGGCAGCCACAGGGGCAATCCAGCTCCCACTCGCTCCGAAAACGCGAACAGGTCAAGCTCTTTCCCCAACTTACGGTGGTCCCGTTTTTTAGCTTCCTCCAGCAGATGCAGATACTCGTCGAGTTCTTTCTGTTTGGGATAGGTAACGGCGTAAATGCGGGTCAGCTGCTTATTTTTCTCGTTGCCGCGCCAGTAAGCGCCAGCCACATTCATCAGCTTGGCGGCCTTTATAAACCCGGTGTTCGGAATATGCGGCCCCCGGCACAGGTCCGTGAACTGACCTTGTGTATAGAATGTGATCGTACCGTCGTCGAGTCCTTCGAGCAAGTCGAGCTTGTAGGGATCTCCTTTTTCTTCAAAGTAGGCAATGGCATCGGCCTTGCTCATCGGCTTGCGGATGTAATCCTGCTTCTGCCGGGCCAGTTCCAGCATTTTGTCCTCAACTTTTTTAAAGTCCTCCTGCGAGAAGGGCTGTCCGTTGAGGTCAACGTCGTAATAGAAGCCGGTTTCTACCGCCGGGCCGATCCCGAATTTCACGCCGGGGTACAAACTTTCCAGGGCTTCGGCCAGCAGGTGCGCCGATGAGTGCCAGAAAGTGGCTTTTCCTTCGGCATCGTTCCAGGTCAGCAGCTGTACGCTGGCATCTTCGTTGATGGGCTGGGTAGCGTCCTGTACCTTGCCGTTTACTTTGGCAGCCAGCACATTGCGGGCCAGCCCTTCGCTGATCTGGGTGGCAATATCCAGCCCGGAAGAGCCTTTCGGGTATTGCCGTACGCTCCCATCGGGCAGCGTCACGCGGATTTGTTCGTCCTGCGCAATCATTGGATTGAATTGGTTTATAGATGGTACCCGCAGCCTACCTACAACTGTAGGCTACTTACTTTATGCATGTAACATAGTCTAGTCCAGATTTGTCCGTCCCCCCGTTAACTGATTTGCTGATCACGATACAGTCAGCACAGCCCAGTGGCCCGAACAGTATTTATTAATTCGGCCCAATGGGCTTGACGGCCCGCCGAAGCGAGTCGCTTTCGCTGACCGACACCCTGGCTTTCGGCTGAATCGTCGAGATTCGGACCCGGCTGGTATCCAGTTCCGTTCGCTTCTGTTCTACGTTTACCGGCTCGGCTGGTGTATTCGGCAAAAATAGTGGGTTGTATGATCCGGCATACTGGCGTCGCTGCGATCGCCAAAGACCCGCTGCGGCCTGCCGGTCTGCCGGATTTTGCCGGGTCGCCTTGGTATAGGCCGCAACCGCCTGTTCATATTGCCCCATCTGCTCGTGACAGTACCCGATGTAGGTGTCGATGCGCGGAAACTGCGGCCTCAGCTGCTGCACTTTCTGGTAGTTTGCCAGGGCCTCGTAATGATTCCGATACTTCTGATTGATGAGACCCACCTGAAAATAAGCCTGATAATAGGCAGGCTGCAATTTAATGGTCTGCAAATAACAGGCCAGCGCGCTATCGGGCCGGTTGGCCGTGTGGTAGATAAGGCCCCGCCCGTACTGAAGGCGGGCGTTGTTGGGGAAGTACCGGATAGCCTGTCCGCTATAGGTCAGTGCAGCGTCCAGATTGCCGAGCGTCCGGTAAATGGACGCCAGCTGATTATAGGTTTCCAGGTACCGGGGTTTGAGACGCAGCGATTGCTGATACAACGCCAGCGCCTGCGCCGTGTCTCCCTGTTTGGCCGCCATTAGGCCGTTGAAGAAATACGCTTCGCCATCGTAGGGGGCCATCTGCAGGGCTTTGGCGATGTATAGCCGGGCTTTATCGTACTGACTTTGTTGCTGGAGCAGATCCCCCTGCAGTGTGTACAACTCAGGTGTGTTGACCCCCAGAATTTCGGCCCGCTGCGCATCGTCCAACGCATTGGCCGGTTTTTGCAGTTCCCGCAGCACTTTAGCCCGGGTCAGGTAGTAGATGCCCGCGTTGTTGTTCCGCTCAATTGCTTCGTTAATATCGGCCAGCGCATCGTTCACCCGGCCGAGCGCCAGCAGGACCACCGCGCGCTTGGCGTAGGCGGAGGCTGGTGATGAGGCATTGATAGCCCGCGTCAGTGCCCGCAGTGCCCCCTCTACCCGGCTGCTATCGTCAGGCTTGGGAAAATCAGGAATGTGGGCCGTTTGCCGGTTGTCGCTGTCACAGCCGCCCAACAGGATGCCGACGAGCAGAACGGCCAGACTTGTACTGGTCCAGCCGTAACCCCGCAAACGACCTCCACCCAGCCGGTTTATCAGCCAGTTGATTCGTTGTTTTTGTGGGGGTATGATGCTTAGTTTTTTCACCGGAATGGCTCAGTCAAGCCCGGCGGTAACGCCTGCCGACAAAGGTACGGACGCAAATCGGTAGAAAACGCCCAGTGGCAGCCGTTTTTGGTAGGCATCATCCATAAACAGCTCCCCCCATTCGGCATTCGGCACCTCCCCAAACGTCTGCCGCATCAGGTTGTCGAGAATCAGCGAGGAGAACCCCAGCGAGTACAGGTTAATGATGAAGAAAAAGTTATCCCGGTCGAGCAGGTCGGCACAGGCTTTAAGCAGGTCGTTCAGGTGTTCTTCCAATACCCATTTCTCCCCATCGGGTCCGCGCCCGTAGGCAGGCGGGTCCAGGATGATGCCGTTGTACCGATTGCCCCGGCGCCCTTCCCGCCGGACAAACTTCACCGCATCATCCACTACCCACCGGATATTGTCGAGTTCGCTATGGTCCATGTTCTCCCTCGCCCAGCTGATAATGGGCTTAACCGCATCCACGTGGGTCACGTCAGCGCCGGCCTGCCGGGCCGCCAGTGAGGCCCCGCCGGTGTACGCAAACAGATTCAGCACCCTGGGCCGGTCTGTATCCATGTTTTGAATGGCCCGGTAGAGGTACGCCCAGTTATCGGCCTGTTCGGGAAAAATACCCACGTGTTTAAATGTTGTCAGGGCCAGCTTAAACTTGAGGTTGAGGCCACTCTGCCGGAACGTTACGAACCAGGGGTCACGCATATCAGGCGTTGTTTGCCAGTCGCCCCGTTCGGGCGATTGCCGGTCACGCCGGAAAATAGCATGGGCACGCCGTTCCCACTCGTCGTCACTCAACGACTTATCCCAGATAGCCTGGGGTTCGGGCCGGGCCAGCACGAAATCCCCAAAGCGTTCCAGCTTATAAAAATCGCCGGAGTCGATCAGTTCATACGACGACCAGGGCGCAGGAGTAATGAGTTGCATAGGAAAGAAGTGAACGGAAAACGATGAAGCCGACGCCCCATTACTGGACCGGGCTCTGCTGGCCCAGGGCGAGAATCAGCTCGTATTCATCGAAACGAATAGGCATCACCGACAGGCGGGCTTGCCTGATCAGTGCGATATTGGCCAGTAGGGGTTCCTGCCTGATCTGGGCCAGCGAGACGGGGCTTGTAAACGGCAGAACGGGCTCCAGCTCGACGACCACCCACCCAAACTTAGTCTGCGCCGGATCATCAGCAACCGTTGGGTCGGGATAGGCTTCGCGGACAACCGTCGCCAGACCAACTACGGCGGGTTTGGTTACACTATGATAAAACAGGACAGGATCTCCTACCCGCATCGCCTTTAGGTTGTTACGAGCCTGGTAGTTACGGACACCATCCCAGATGGCACGTCCCTGTGCGATAAAATGGTGCCATCCGTACGCATCCGGTTCTGATTTTACGAGCCAGTAGTTCAAGGCGCAATCACAAAAAAGCCGGGTTGTCCGGCAATCCTGCAGGCAGGATCAGCTGACAACCCGGCGGTTGTTATTAATAAAAATCGTCGTGCTCGGAGCTGCTGCCAAAGGGCGATCCGTATTGATCTTCGTCGTCTTCGTAGCGCGATCCGGCCCGGTTGAATGCCAGTGCTTTCTTGAGTATCATGATCTGTCCCGTATGATACAGGTCATGGTTGATTATACCGTGTAGCATGTCGTAATAAGTATAGTCACGCCCCGGTACAATGTCTTCCAGAAACTCGTCATCATCTCGTTTGTCGAGTTCGTTGATTAGCTCTTCCTGACTCAGGCTGAGTTCCATTTCGAGCGCTTCCCACTCAAAATCATCGATTTTATCGGGGAGGGCGCCAAAATTTTTCTCCGGTGTGGTTATATCAAACGTCGCATCGCCCTGCATCTTCTTGACGCAGAAAATCCGCCAGCTTGTCATATGAAAAACCAGTTCGGCAATGGTATGGGTATTAGGGCTAATCCGTCGCCCGGCCATATCGGGGGTTACTTCCCGCAGGGCCTCCACCACCGACGGGCCATGCCAGGCCTCCTCACTCTCGTAGGTGGTGTTGAGTAAGTCGATAATGCGTATGAGTTCGTCGTTAGGAACCATCTTTTCTAGTTGTGTCGTAGTGCTTCAGAGTTGTAATGCCAACCGTAGGTATAACACGAAGTGCCTTACTCTGTTGGTTTACCTTTATAAATCAGTCAAATCAACCACAGTCGCCCATCGTCAGGTGCTCGCTGCAGACGGGCCGATCGGCAATTTGTCCCGCAAAGGTAAGTTAATATTGACGGGTTCTGAAAAAATGCCGCCCTGAGACCGCTCTATTTGAGGGTTGCCGGTTCGTTGGTTTAGGCACCGGCAGCCCCCGATCGGCAATAATTGTGGTTGGGCATGATTTTAGCAACAGGTTCTTTCACCGGATGTGACCCTGGGAAGCTCCCCGCGACTCAACTGAACAGGCCTACCGATGATGACTTCGTTTCTACGCTTACTTGTCTGTTTTCTACTGGGGCTTGCTAACTGCTCAGGTCAGTTTACCAAGCCGCTCCGGTTAGATACCGAGGCCGGAAGCTATTTTTCAACCTCCGGACTTACCCCCTTCTGGTTACGGGCCAACCAGTTCGGGATTGTTCCGCGCGAACATGCTATCATGACCGTCCGGCAAACGCTGCGGGTCGATTATGACCGGCCACCCGGCAATATGCTGGATAGCATCCGTTCGGTGAATAAACGGATTGACTGGGGCTGGGGCGTTCAGGCGGTCTTCAACGCTGGTTATGCTTACAAACTGCTGATCCCCGAAGCGTATGTCAAGGTTAAACTAGGGGCGTTTGAAATCTGGAGCGGTCGTCGGCGAACAACGAGCGGACTGGCAGATTCGACTCTTTCCTCAGGCTCCTATGCGGTTTCGGGCAACGCGCTACCGATGTTGAATCTTCAGTTCGGCATTCCGGAGTTCACCCCCCGACGCGGGCTGATCAGCCTGAAAGGCTTTTATAACCACGGCTGGTTCGAGAACGATCGATTCGTCAAAAATGCCATGCTGCACCAGAAGGCGCTCTACCTGCGTTTGGGGAAACCCACCTGGCGACTTAAACTGTACGGCGGCTTCAACCACCAGGTCATGTGGGGCGGGAATACCGAACGACTGCCAGGCACTCTGGTTAAAAACCAGCAGTTACCCGCTACCTTCAGTGACTACCTCGACGCCGTAATGGGAAGCACCCTGGGCGCCCGAACCAATGTAGACACCAATCGGGTAAGCCAGTTTGATCGCGAAAACCGGATTGGCAACCACCTTGGCACGGTAGATGTGGGGTTCGAGTACACCGCCCGCTCCTTTTCAGTCTTTGCGTATCGCCAGAGCATCTATGAAGACGGGTCTTTGTTTTACCTGATCAATATTCGCGATGGGTTACACGGCCTCCGCATCCGCAACCGACGGCCCCTGAATCCCGACGGCCTCCAGATTCAGGACGTCTTGCTCGAGTATTTGTATACACAAAATCAGGGGGGAGCGGTGTTCAGCAATAATCCATTCCAGCGCGGCCGGGACAACTACTTCAACCACTCTCAGTACCAGGACGGCTGGTCGCGTTACGGGCTGACCATCGGCACGCCCTTCATCACTCCCTCGGGAGATGGCCGCACCGGTCTGCCCCTGTACGGGTTCACCAACAACAATCGGGTATCCGTCATGCACATCGGTCTGTCGGGGCAGGTACTGGATTTCTTTCAGTTTCAGGTGAAGGCGTCTTACAGCGCGAATAAGGGCACTTATGAAAAACCCTTTGCTCAGACGTTGCGTCAGTTTTCGTCGGCGCTGACCGTGTCGGCCCCACTCTATATTCTCAACGGCGTGACCGCTTCGATGGCGGTAGCCCTTGATGCAGGCGATCTCTACTACAATAGCCTCGGATTTTACGTTGGTATCCGGAAAGAATCTCAGTTCGGGCGCTGACTTTCCTTTTTGTTTGTAAGCTATTTTATAGACTAACCGAATAATAAATCTTTAGTCTAATCTATCCTTAGAGTATCTAAAGTTTTACTTAAAACGGCTACTTTTCTGTGCATAAGCGTACTGACAGTGAATGAAAGTGCTGTTAGGTATAGTAATTGTCTAAGGTCGATTCTGTATCTAATCAGCTCATATTGATCACTTAATGCGCCCACTGCTAACCTTATTCTCAATATACTTTATTTGTCATGGCTAAACACCAACATCTAAAAGATGAAGAACTTATCCGTATGTATCTGCACACCCAGCAGAACAATTATTTCGAAACCCTATACAATCGGTACGTCAGCAAAGTGTACCGCCGGTGTCTTTCGCTGATCAAAGACTCTACCAAGGCTGAAGATTTCACCCACGACATCTTCCTGCGGGTGTACGGAAACCTCGGCAATTTCCGCGAGCACTCTACCTTTTCAACCTGGCTGTATTCCATCTCCTACAACTATTGTATGGACCAGCTTCGGTACGCCCACCGTACGGTAACCGTTGCGCTGGACGATGACGACGAGCATCAACTGGCAGACAGTTCGGATCACGAACTGATTGAAACTCAATTTCAGCAGCTGGCTCAGGTGATGGGTACCATTTCGCCCCAGGAGACCCAGATGCTTCGGCTTAAGTACGAAGAAGGGCTGGATATCCGATCCATTGCAGACCAGCTGGCGCTGAAAGACAGCGCGGTAAAAATGCGCCTGAAACGCACCCGCGACAAAATCCGGCGTCTGTATGACGCTCATTACCTGTAAATTATTCCTGCAGAAGAATTCGGTTACCTGTTTAGCCAAACCTATCCGTATCCGCAGCCTCCGGGCACGGATAGGTTTCGTTGGCGGTTACTACCTACGGGTACCGAAATCAGTTACCCAGTAGTGGCGGTAGGTGCTGGTCGCTGAATAGGCATACCCCACCCCTACCTGTTTGAAGTTGGCGCTCATGATATTGCGACAGTGGCCCGGCGACTTCAGCCAGCCATCAACTACCGCCCGGGTGGTGCTGTAACCAGCCGCAATATTTTCGCCGGCGGCCCGCCATATGTACCCCTCCCGGGTCATCCGATCCCAGGGTTGCGAGCCGTCACGTCCGGTATGGCTGAAATAGTTGTAGGTAGCCATATCCAGCGCATGCTTATCCGAAGCGGAATTTAGCTGGCTATCCAGCGTGAGAGCAGGCACGGCGGGGTACGTTGTGGTGCCGCACTGGCAGGGTTTGGAGCGAGCTACGTTAATGTAGGTCAGGACTTCCTGCTGCTGGGCAGAGCTGGCGGCTGCAGCACGTGCCCCGGCCAGATCTGGGGCAGGGCCGGTGGTTTGGCCCGTGTTTATTTCGGTATAGACTGAAGACGAAACAGGAGCCGGCACCTGCGCCGACTCCCGATCGGACTGACACGCTGCTGTAGCCATAACCATGACTGCCGTAGCGAAGAGGTAGGAAAACTTCATAAAATATATAGTTGGATTTATTGATTAAACGGTAGCTCTACCGCTCTGGTATGCTATCGAACCCAACTTTTTGCATTTATTTTCGAGCCATCCGTAACCTCTTGTTTACTTACCAGGCTATAGTATTCGTTGTCAAATCCATAGGATTTTACTCGGTCGGTGTGGGTCTCCATCGAAACGCTTGCTCATTCACGGCTCGCATCGTGCACAACACACCGTTCAGATGGTCATACTCATGCTGAATTAACTCGGCCAGCGACCAGTCCGTTACCGTCCATACCTGCTCCTGCCAGTGCTCGTCCCGATAGGCAAGTGTCAGCGTTTTGTGACGCCTGACCTTGACCAATAGATTCGGAAAGCTCATACAGTCATCCCAGAGTTCATCCAGCTCCGGGCTCACGTCTATCAACTCAGGGTTGATAATAATTAGAGGCCGGTCGATGTTCAGATAAAACAGCCGTTTCATAATGCCCAGCTGGGGCGCAGCAATACCCCGCCCAAACCGATAGCGGGCCCGAATTTCTTCCATCACAGCGTACAGGTCCGCCACCCATCCTGGCACCAGGGGTAGCTCTTCTTTCCTGACCGGGTCGCAGTTTTGATACAACCGTGGATCGCCGAGCAGGAGCAGATCAGAGAGCGTTTTCATTTTATAGACGGCAATTGTGTTCATTCTACCGGCAGACCAAGGCTGTGTTATATTCATGCAACGGCATAATTACCATTGCTTCTCATAGACCTGGCTCAATGAAATAGTCCAACTTATTCCAACAATCAATGGTATCGGCATTGATGACGACAATCCCTGGCGATCCTAAATACTATAATAACAACGGCATAATGCCATCGCTACTCATGAATCTAGCTCAGTAGGATTGACCGGCCTATTCCAACAATGATCAGCGTCGGCCTTGATGCTGACGATCAATTTACAGCACCGGACTTTCTTCGTTGATACTGGCTAAACGCAGGCTGACGGCGCGTTTGTGCGCGTCCAGCGATTCTGCTTCGGCCATAGCCTCAACGACTGGTCCTACCTGCTGAAGCCCTTCCGGGGTGATGTGCTGAACCGTAATTTTTTTGACGAAGCTATCGAGCGATACGCCACTATAGGCCCGCGCGAACCCGTTGGTGGGCAAGGTATGATTCGTGCCTGACGCGTAGTCGCCAGCCGATTCAGGAGTGTAGTTGCCCAGAAAGATAGACCCCGCGTTGATAATCTGTTCGGCTACCTGCTCGGCATTGCTGACACTCAGAATGAGGTGCTCGGCCGCGTACTGATTCAGCAGCTCGATTGCATCGGCCTGCGTGTCGACCAGAATGGCCTTACTATTCTCGAGCGCCTGCGCGGCCAGGTCGCGCCGGGGAAGCTTATCGAGTTGCGTCCCTAACGTCAGATTCACGCTATTGATCAGCTTTTTACTGGTAGAAACCAGCAGCACCTGGCTATCAGCCCCATGCTCGGCCTGCGAGAGCAGATCGGCCGCCACAAACGACGGCACAGCAGTATCATCGGCGTAAACGGCTACCTCGCTGGGACCAGCGGGCATGTCGATAGCCATTCCTTCTTTGGCAACCAGCATCTTGGCCGCTGTCACGTATTGATTTCCGGGACCGAATATTTTGTATACCCGGGGAACGGTCTCGGTCCCATACGCCATAGCCGCTACGGCCTGCGCTCCGCCAATCCGGAAAACGCGCGTGACCCCAACCAGCCGGGCCGCATAATAGATAGCCGGGTGACTACCGGGCGTACAAAGCACGACCTCCCGGCAACCAGCCAGCTGAGCCGGCACGCCCAGCATCAGAACCGTACTGAACAAAGGAGCCGTGCCACCCGGAATGTACAGGCCCACCTTTTCAATCCCCACGCTCCGGCGCCAGCACGTAACCCCCGGCATCGTTTCTATTTTTTCGACGGGTTGTTTCTGCGCTTCATGAAATAACCGAATATTCTGATACGCCTGCCGGATCGCGGCCTTTAACTCGGCAGACAACTGCTCTTCTGCGGCATCGAGCTCGGCCGCACTAACCTCCAGCTGATCAGGTTGTAGCGTTAGCCGATCAAATCGCTGAGCCAGTTCGATCAGGGCCGTATCCCCTCCGGCGCGTACCTGGG
Source organism: Spirosoma lacussanchae (assembly GCF_005870035.1). Classification (GTDB taxonomy): domain Bacteria; phylum Bacteroidota; class Bacteroidia; order Cytophagales; family Spirosomataceae; genus Spirosoma; species Spirosoma lacussanchae. Next base: position 2,454,123 of record NZ_SWJG01000001.1, read on the forward strand.
CCAGTATAGGGGTGACGGCAGCTTCAATCTGCTGGGTCGATTGCACCGGTCGGGCCAGCAGCGCAGGCCATTCGCTCCGGTCAGGAAAAGGAATAATTGTCATGATGAATACGGCTGAAGAAATACGCTGGGCCGGCAGCCCGTCGCCACCGCCCGGATTGCAGCGCTGTTAATAAATCATTTTCTCGATGGGGATAACCAGAATCCCCTCCGCCCCAGCGGCCCGAATCGCTTCGATGTTTTCCCAAAATTCGTTTTCATTCAGGACCGAATGAACCGAGCTCCAACCCTCCGTAGCCAGGGGTGTCACGGTCGGACTCTTCATGCCCGGCAGCAGCGCCGTTATCTGATCGAGGGCGTCGTTAGGCGCGTTCAGCACAATGTACTTGTTATTTTTGGCGGCCTGCACCGATTTAATCCGAAACAGTAGTTTGTCGACCAGCGCCTGTTTGTCGGCGTCGAGGGCCGGGCGGGCAATCAGGATTGCTTCCGACCGGAAAATAGTTTCGACTTCTTTGAGGCCATTGCTCAATAACGTGCTGCCTGAGCTGACAATATCGCAGACGGCTTCGGCCAGTCCAATGCTGGGGGCAATCTCGACCGATCCGCTGATCTCGTGAATCTCGGCCTGGACTCCTTCGCCAGCCAGGTAAGTGCCTAACAGATTCGGGTACGACGTGGCAATGTTTTTACCCTGTAAATCCTGAGTACCGACCCAGTCGACACCGCGCGGAATGGCAATACTCAGCCGACATTTGGAAAAGCCCAGTTTGTGCACCGTCTGAACCGGGCGGCCCGTCTCGACCGCTACGTTCTCCCCAACGATACCGAGGTCAGCCACGCCATCTTCGACGTAGCCTGGAATATCGTCGTCCCGCAAAAACAGGAACTCAGCCGGAAAATTGGAGGATACCGATTTGAGTTTACCGGTGCCATAGTCGAACCGGATACCGCACTCTTTGAAAAGCTGGTACGAATCTTCGCTCAGCCGACCGGATTTTTGAAGGGCAATGCGTAATAAAGAAGCCATGAATGGATTTGACGAATGACGAATCACAACAGGCAGGAAAGGCCGGGAGTTATTCGCTGATGAGTAGGCAGGCCGCAGACATTGATGCGTTGCAGAACTACCTGGTTAAATGAACGGCAAAAGTACAGGAAAACGACGTATCGGCAGATCGATTCAGTCGTAGAATATGGACCAATCAGCCGCGATGATGGCGACGATGTCGAAAATAGGGAACGGCGGCCCGGGAGGAGATCATGGGCGCAAAAGTAATAGCCAACTCTGTCTGGAACAAGCCTCCGGCCAGTTTCGCCATCGGTAAGCGGGTCGGCGTATCCAAAAACAGGCAGGGGCTCGAAGCAGGCACCAAAAGCCGTATCTTTGTCGTATGCTTTTGGAACAGAAACAACAACCTTCATCAGACTTAATTACGTCATCATTACCCGTAATGGAAGCGTTTTATACGCTCCAGGGCGAGGGAGCGCATACCGGGCGGGCTGCCTATTTTATCAGGCTGGGTGGCTGCGACGTGGGCTGCCACTGGTGCGACGTAAAAGAATCGTGGGATGTCAACGCCCATCCGCAGCGTACCATCGATGCTATTGTAGCGGGTGCCCTGGCCTATCCGGGCCGAATGGCGGTCATTACGGGTGGTGAACCGCTTATGCACAACCTGACCCCGCTCACCCGCGCGTTACAGACCGCCGGCTTCCGAACCAACATCGAAACATCCGGCGTTTGTGAGGCCGTTAGCGGTTCGTGGGACTGGATCTGCTTTTCGCCCAAGAAGTTTAAAAAGCCCAACCCAGCCATTTTTAAACGGGCCGATGAGTTGAAAGTCATTGTCTACAATCAGTCTGATTTCGCCTTTGCCGAGTCGTTTGTCCCCTCGCTTCGCCCCGATTGTAAACTCTTTTTACAAACCGAGTGGAGTCGTTCCAATGAAATGCTACCTCGCATCGTTGAGTACGTTAAAGACCATCCGCAATGGCAGCTTTCTTTACAAACACACAAGTATCTGGATATCCCCTAACGGGTAAACGGAATGGAGAGTACGGGAGGCTGCTCGCACTCATCGGCCTGATTACCTCCCTGCTCCTGCTGACCAGCCCTAGTTTCGGGCAGATGACCAAAGCCCGACAGCTCTACGATCAGTCGATTAAGCTTTTTGGCGAACGGCGTGCTACAGAAGCGATCCCGTTCATGGAACAGGCCATCAAAGAGAATCCTAATTTTACCGATGCCTATATTAAACTGGGGCAGCTCTATGAATTCACCAAACGGTACGAACCGGCCATAGCGGCCTATCGTAACGCGCTTCGGCTGCAACCCGACAGTCCGGCCTCGGGAGCAGCCTATCAAGCGCTCAGCAACACACTCCTTCGACTGGGGCGCTACGCCGAAGCACTGCCCTATCTCGAAAAATACCAGACCTTATTTGCTCCCCAGTCGGTACAGGCCAAACGGATCGAACGACAGATCGAAACTGCCCGGTTTGGACAAAACGCTCTGCAACACCCGCAGACGGTCGACCCCAAACCCTTGTCAACGGTCCTGCAGACGACCCCTTCGCAGTATTTTCCGGTCCTTACGGCCGACGAGCAGACGCTGGTGTTTACAGCCCTCAAACCCGAAGGAGACGAAGACCTGATGGTAGCCACCTTCAACGGCGAAACCTGGACCCCGCCCGTCTCGCTGTCGCCCGGTATCAATACCCCCGAAAACGAAGGTACCGCCAGTTTATCGGCCGACGGGCGACTGATTGTTTTTACGGCCTGCCAGGGGCGAAAAGGGTTTGGCAGCTGTGATCTGTACGTTAGCCAGAAAACCGGCGATACCTGGTCGACCCCTGACAACCTGGGCCCAACGATCAACACCCGTTTCTACGAATCGCAGCCTGCCCTGTCGGCCGACGGACGGCGTCTGTATTTTGTATCGGACCGGCCGGGTGGCAAAGGTCGTCGGGATATCTGGCGAGCCGATCGGGATTCGCTGGGCAACTGGGCCGACCCGGTCAACCTCGGCGACCCCATCAATACGCCCCAGAACGAAGCCTCACCCTTTATTCACCCCAATGGTCAGAGCCTGTTTTTTGCTTCCGACGGGCACATTGGCCTGGGTGGCTATGATCTGTTTGTGAGTGACAATAACCAATCGGGCTGGTCAGCCCCGGCAAACCTGGGGTACCCTATCAACACCTCCGAAGACCAGGCCTCTTTATTTGTGTCAGCTACCGGCAAACGAGCTTATTACTCCTACGAAGAGCAGAAAGATGGCGTATCCCAGAAGTCCCGGCTGTATGCGTTCGACCTGCCCGAGTCGCTGCGGGAACGGGTCAGGCCGGTCAGTATTTTGAAAGGGGTTATTGCCGATGCCAGAACGAAGAAACCCCTGGCGGCCACCATCGAACTGATCGACCTCAAAACCAACCAGGTTATCACCCAGGTACAGGCCGATGCCCAAACAGGACAGTACACGACGGTGCTGCCAAGCGGTGGCGAATATGCACTTTATGTGAGTACCCCCGGCTATCTGTTCAAGAGCCTCTCCTTCGACTTTACCCAGAAAAAAAGCGAGCGGGGCGATGGCCTGACCCTGGCCGTTCCACTTGAGCCGGCGGTAGCGGGAGCCACTGCTAAAGAAATACTGAACAACCTGTTCTTCGAGTCGGGTCGGTATGACTTGGCCGATAAATCGCGCACCGAACTGAACCGGCTGTCGGCATTTCTTAAAATGAACCCGGCCCTCCGTATTGAAATATCGGGCCATACCGACGATACCGGCGAGGCAGCCGCCAACCAGACCCTGTCACAAAAACGGGCTCAAACGGTTGCGACGTACCTAACTCAGGCGGGCATCGATCCGGGGCGCATCCGGGCCGTAGGGTACGGAAAAACACGCCCGGTGGCGCCCAACACGAACGACGAAAACCGGCGACTCAACAGACGAATCGAATGGCGGGTGCTGTGATCTATTCTGGCCCTGACGACCGGTGCGGTAAATCTATAGTCATGGCGGACCGGACGCCCCTCACTTTGCATTCTACGGGATTTTTTTCAATTTTGCGTATGTTGTCCTCTTGACACTCGTTTTTTATCGAACGGTCACTATAGCTATCCGACAACGAATTGCCCCATTTGCAATGACTCCCGAACACGTTAAGTGCCTGATTATAGGCTCCGGCCCTGCCGGTTACACAGCCGCCATTTACGCAGCCCGCGCCAACATGAAGCCCGTCCTTTACCAGGGTGGGCAACCTGGTGGGCAGCTGACCATTACGACAGAAGTCGACAATTTCCCTGGTTATCCGGATGGTGTGGACGGCCCGCAGATGATGCAGGACCTTGAAAAGCAGGCACGCCGGTTTGGTACCGATATCCGGTACGGTATGGTCACCGCCGTGGATTTTTCGGAAACACCCGGTCACGGCCGGCCCCACCGCATTACGGTCGACGATAAGCTTGAACTAACGGCCGATTCGGTCATCATTTCAACCGGCGCATCGGCCAAGTGGCTGGGGCTGCCCTCCGAAATGCGGCTCAACGGTCGGGGCGTATCCGCCTGTGCGGTCTGCGACGGCTTTTTCTTCCGGGGACAGGATGTGGCGATTGTGGGGGCCGGCGATACAGCGGCCGAAGAAGCCAGCTATCTGGCTAACCTTTGCCGCAAAGTGTACATGCTCGTCCGCCGGGGCGACATGCGGGCTTCCAAGTTCATGCAGCAGCGGGTAAAAACAGCGCCCAACATTGAGATTCTGTTCCATACCGAAACCGAAGAAATCCTGGGCGACGATGAAGTATCGGGCGTACGGGTAAAAAATACGGTATCGGGCGAAGAACGCGTTTTAGATGTGACTGGCTTTTTTGTAGCCATCGGTCACAAACCCAACACGGATATATTCCGGGAGTATCTGGATCTGGATGAGAATGGATACATTCTGACCGAGAAAGGGAGTACCCGTACCAACATACCCGGCGTTTTTGCGTGTGGTGACGCTCAGGACAACATCTATCGGCAGGCCGTTACCGCTGCCGGAACAGGCTGTATGGCCGCACTGGATGCCGAACGTTATCTTGTCACGCTGGAAATGCAGGACCAGGAACTTGTTCATTAACTTAAAAAGAGGCAGGGTATCGAATTGACAGGTATATAATCCCATGCTGTTCATGGCTCCTCTACCAGGCAGAGAACGCTCTGCCTGGTAGAGGATTCTGTATTAACCAGTTTATTCGACACCCTACCCCTTCCGAACGATGAGAAAAACCGCTACACAGTGGCTTTTGGCTATTGGATGCCTATGCCTGACCGTAACGGCGTCCGCCCAGGAACGCGGTCGATTCAAGAATAACTTGAAGATCACGCCAAAAAATCAACCCTCCCCCAATGCGCCGGTCGTTGAGCAGCCTCGAAAAGCGGACGACCCCTATGACCAGGAAACCACTCAACTGCGTTTCAACAACCAGTTTGAGCCTAAAAAAGCCTTAAACCCAGCCGTCAGCGAAGACACGAGCCAGATCGATCAGGGAGAAACCAGCGTTGTTGAAGTCATCGACTCGGTGCTGGTAGGTAATGAATGGGTTAAGATTGCCGACTATTACGCGGTATGGGATTCGCGCACGATCGACCCCTACAACATAAACCCGCTGGAGTTCGACGAAGCCATCGACATCAAACTCTATGACCCCCCCGCCAACCGCTTCTGGTCGCCCCCGCTGAATGAAGGCAAACTGACGTCTAATTTTGGCTACCGCTGGGGACGCTGGCATACCGGAGCCGACCTCGATCTGGAAACCGGCGACCCGGTCTACTCGGCTTTTGACGGTATTGTACGGGTCGTTGGGTGGGATGGTAACGGCTATGGACGTTATGTACTCGTTCGGCACTACAACGGGCTCGAAACGCTGTATGGTCACATGTCCAAGCAGACTGTCGAGACGGGTCAGCTCGTAAAAGCAGGAGATCAGCTGGGACTGGGCGGTAATACCGGCCGCAGCTACGGAGCCCACCTGCACTTCGAGACGCGTTATGAAGGAAATCCCTTCAGCCCGCTCAATATCTACTCATTTCCCGAAAACGCGATCAACTCCGATCATTTCCTACTCACCCGAAACGTCTGGGATTATCTGCGGGGAGGTCGTTCGTCATCGGCTGAGCCTAGCTTCAAACCCCGTATCAAACGAACCGTGCTTCACCGCGTCCGGTCGGGTGAAACCCTCAGCTCGATTGCCAGTCGATACGGGATGTCGGTGTCGGCTCTGACACGTAAGAATCACATATCGTCGCGGTCGCGGTTGCGGCCCGGTCAAAAGCTGCGGGTACACTAACGAACCTGATATTACCGAATGGGGGGCGGCACATATAAGCCCTCCCGGTGGGCAGCTGTCCAGCGCTGCTCGTAGTAGTGGCGCATAAAGGGCGTTGGCGCGTCTACTCGACGATAGCGTTCCCAGTTTATCAGCTGCTCGTTCATGTAAGCCTGATGCTTTTCAAGCCTGGGCAGCGACCGCCAGTAACCGATTACGTTTATGGCCAGGCCAATGACTACGTAGGCAGACAACGTCCAGCGGGTTCGGGTCATGCTGGTCAGCCCCATCAGATACACGCAGATCAGCAAGAGCAACGGGTATATTTTGTAACGGGTTACGAAGAGAGCAGCCTCCAGCTGACGGCTCACGGCAATGGCGGCCATGGTCATCAGTAGAAAACCACCTAAAGCTACAACAAACAGCGCCCCCCGATCTGCCGACGGTACGGACTGGGTCCATACCCGTTGTACTATACGCACAGCTGGAATACCAAAGGCAAGCAATAGCAACAACCCGGTTGCCATCGTAATTTCCTGGTAACGCTGCGACTCTACGAGTGCTCCCAACAGGCCTAACAACGTCTCAGCCTTTTCGAAAAGGGTTGATGACCGTTCAGCCCCGATACCCGACTGTATGGCGGAATCGAACCCCCACCAGTATAACCCGATAGCCAGGCTGCCTATGATCAGCCAGCCCGTTACCAGCCAGTACTGACGCCGGAGTAGCCAGATAAAGGCAACCGCCGGAATGAGCAGCATACCATTCGCCCCCGTCAACATGCTTAACAGAGTTAAACCAAGTACCAGGGCCAAACGGGTGAAGGATAGAGGTCCGGCTGCCAGATATAGCGTGATAACCGCCAGCGCCAGCACACCCAGATTCTGCAGCGAAGCCATGCCCCAATACACCAACTCGGTATGCAACGGCTGAAATAGCAACAGAGCAATGGGTACTACATAAGCTGCCGAGATCTTTCTTCCGGCCAGGACCTGATAGAAGACAGCCAGCGGCACGAGCAGAAATGCGTTCCCCAACCAGACCCACCACCGAAAATCGATAACACCGCTGTTTAAGGCTGTCATTGCTATCGTTGCTAAACGGGGCATCAGCAACCGGTGTTCATTGTGAAAGGAAAACAGGATGGAAAGCGTTGCCGACACACTACCTTGATTGGATAGATCATATAAGCTGGCCAGCAGGCTAAGATCATCGGCGTAGGGTATGTTCTGGCTGAAAATGCCAACAACAGTATAGTAAAACAGTATGATTGATAGTATAATAATACCAACCCAAATACCTTTTTTTTCTACCATTAGCGCTAAGAGAGGAAGTCAGTTAACTCCATTAGCCTACAACCGCACTGGAGTTATTAACAAAAATAGACTCGACCCTTCTTTACCTATGTATTTTATATATTATTTATATTTTTACTTCTTTTTTTTCTACTCTGACCTACGACTATCTGTTTATTGTTTCGCCGGATCTGATCGCTACAGCCGAACCATCGGCCAGGAATATAGACCGCGGAGGCTCCTCAAAAAATGGGGTGAACCGTTTGCCGTATAGCGTAGCCACGTCACAATGAATTGAATAATCCGTTACCGGAACGATCGACCAGGCGGGGTGAACGACCTCGTACTCGGAGGTTCGTCCGGCTTTCGTACCGGAAGACGAGCGGTTGGTATACCCCCAGTAGTGTTCGGTGATAAACGCTTCTTCGCTGTCGGGTACCAGCGCGTGCCCCGTCTGATCGGCCCGTACCTGAATGTGGTTCCAGGCTCCATTGACCTTCCAATCATACCGAATATACTGTTGGTCCGTATCGGTTCGCCACTCATGCTTCATCGGATAGGTAGCATACGGCTCGCCGTATAAAGTGTTGGCCATCAATGAGATAGCCAGCTTCGGGACAATTTCCTTGACAAACACCACCCCCCTCTGCCAGCCGGTCTGGTGTTTGCGACGGACGTAAAAGCGCAGATTGAACTCTTCGAATTCCTGATGAAACGGCACAGCTACGGCCCCGAACAGCCTGACCCGTTGAAAATAGAAACCCACCAGACTCCCGTAGCAGATGCCATTGTAAGCGTCCAGTTCGGTACCGTACGGAACCAGCGGTTTCAGCACCTCAGGATCGATGGCGTAGTTTGCAAATATCAGGTTCCGCCATTCGGCAGTCAGGAAGGTAAAAGCCACGGTAATTATCGCTCTAGTTTATCCCACAACGGCTTGTGCGCCCAATGGTTTGTAAAAGAAAACGCGGGCATGACTGAATCATTCCCGCGTTTTGCCTGGACTCGTCGAGCAGCTTATTTCTGCTGGTATTTTTCTTTGTAGGTATTGTAGAGCCGCTTGTGCCGATCGTCCAGGTTTACTTTTTTACCCTGGATGAATACGTGCTCCACTACGTTGGTCCGCATATCGAGCGCATCGCCGGCCGACACGAACAGGGTAGCCTGTTTGCCCCGTTCCAGTGTTCCAACCAGGTTATCGATACCCATGATCCTGGCGGTATTGGAGGTGATCATTTTTAGGGCTTCTTCGCGATCGGTGACTCCAAATCCAACCGCCGTACCGGCCAGGAACGGCAGATTCCGGGTACGCCACCAGGCATCGGCATAACTCAGGCTTACCAGTACCCCGGCTTTTTGCAGGATGGCCGGCATACGATACGGCAGGTCAACATCTTCATCGTCGCGGTTGGGCAGGCGGTGAAGCGCGCTGAGGATAATCGGAATGTTCTGTTCCTTAAGGAATCCGGCAACCCGGTGGGCTTCTTCGCCCCCAACAATAACCACTTTGGGCACACCCGCCGAGCGGGCAAACTGAACCGCTTCGATGATATCTTTACCGTAATCGGCCCGGATGTAGAGGTTCTGACGCCCCGAGAACAAGCCCCGCATAGCTTCCAGCTTAAGGTTCATGGGAGTTGAACTGGGCAGAGCGGCATAGGCTTTTGCATCGGCGAAGGTAGCCTTCAATGAGCTGATCACTTCCTCGCGCCGTTCGTTTTTCTTGACAACGGTTGTAAAATCGGCCAGATCGAACGAGCGCGCAAAGTAGCCGGGCCAGTTGAGCCACAGGCCATCATCCTTTTTCAGCACCGCATCTTCCCAGTTCCAGCCGTCGGCCATCATCACACTGGAGCTACCCGATACGGTACCACCCTGTGGCATGGCCTGGGTGAGCAGAACGCCATTATTCCGGATGGTTGGAATGATTTCTGAATCGGTATTATAGGCAATCAACGCCCGAATGTTGGGGTTCAATATGCCTATTTCCTGCTTATCGACGGTGGCGCGCACGGCTCCGATTTCCTGCAAACCCACCGTCGATGCGGGAGATATAAAGCCAGGATACACGTGTTTACCAGCCACGTTAATCACCTCCATCTCGTTGGTGTTGAGCCGGATTGTGGTGGCGTCGGCTACGGTGGTGATGATACCCTTGTCGAACACCACCACCCCGTTCTGGATGACCTGTCCGTTCCCGATATGGACGGTGGCGTTCAGAAGCGCTACGGGCCGGGTCTGCGGTTTAGCCGGTGCCGGGTTCTGCGCCATGCCCGTAAGCGACGCCAGCGAAAGTATAGTTGTCAGTAGTCGTTTCATTGGTTTGTTCGGTATACCGTTACTGGTCTTTATTTGCCGTCTTCTTCGCCTTCAGCCATCACCCCTTCCACATCTTCGCAATGCCACATCCGTGAGCGACGGGGTGTCGGACGGGTCGTTGACGAGCCGCTGGATTTGGCGGTCAGCATCTTCTGGATGATTCGGGCGCGTTCGGCCTGCATGGCATCCCGTCTGGCGTCTTCGGTCTGCAGATCAAAATAGATCGCGCCGTCGATGATCGTTTTTTCGGGACGGGCATAGATCGCCAGCGGGTTTGTATTCCAGAGAACCAGATCCGCATCCTTACCAGCCCGGATGCTACCCATCCGATTGTCGAGGTGTAGCAGTTTGGCCGGGTTGAGCGTTACCATCTTCCAGGCGTCTTCTTCCGTCATACCGCCATACTCGACCGTTTTGGCAGCCTCCTGGTTCAGCCGACGGGCCATTTCGGCATCATCGGAGTTGATCGATACCGTTACCCCCTGCCGGTGCATAAGCGCGGCATTGTAGGGAATCGCATCTTTCACTTCCATCTTGTAGGCCCACCAGTCGGCAAACGACGATCCGCCAACGCCGTGCTGCGCCATCTTGTCGGCCAGCTTATACCCTTCCAGTATGTGGGTGAAGGTATTTACTTTGAAGCCCAGCGAATCGGCTACTTTCAGCAGCATGTTGATTTCCGACTGAACGTAGGAGTGGCAGGTGATGAACCGCTTTTTGGCCAGAATCTCCGACAAAGCGTCCAGCTCGATATCCCGGCGGGGTGCCAGCGCCGTTGCTTTTTCCTTCGTGCTGAGCCGGTTATAGGTATCCCAACTTTTAGCATATTCTTTTGCCCGCATAAAATGGTCCATGTATACCTGCTCAACCCCCATCCGGCTCTGCGGGAACCGAATGCCACTACCATCACTCCGGTTCGATTGTTTTACGTTCTCCCCCAGGGCGAACTTAATGAACCCATCGGCCCCTTTTATCAGCAACCCCTCCGGCGACTCACCCCATTTCAGCTTGATCAGCGCCGACTGGCCACCGATGGCGTTTGCCGACCCGTGCAGAAGCTGGGAGGTCGTAACCCCACCCGCCAGCTGGCGGTATATGTCGACATCTTCCGAGTTGACTACGTCAGCCATGCGCACTTCGGCCGTACTGGACTGAGAGCCTTCGTTCACGGACAACAACGCAATGTGTGAGTGCTCATCAATGATCCCGTTGGTCAGGTGCTTACCAGTTCCGTCAATCACGGTGGCGTTGGCCGGGGCCGTCAGCCCTTTACCGACCTGGGCAATTTTTCCATTCTGAACCAGTACATCGGTGGCTTGAACGATCCCTTCTTTCTCATTGGTCCATACCGTAGCGTTCCGGATCAGCATGGTTTGCGGCTGCGGCTTGCTGAGGTTACCCATGCCCGCAAACGGATAAAGAAGCGTGGCACCGGCGGTGCTGGTGGCAGAGCGGCCCGCGGTGGCGGTGGCGCTGGTAGCAGTACTCGACGTAGGCGTATCGACAGCCCGGGCGGCCGACCAGCTGATGGCTTTACCATCGGGGGTTTCGCCATCGCCCGCCAGGTTAGACGGGCTGGTGCGGTAACCCGTCAGGCGGGTGGTGCCGGGTTTCTTTTTGTCGAGCTGGATCTGCATCGTAATCAGATCACCGCTTACCGACACTTTTGGGGTAATCTTGGTGGTATCAACCTGAATCTGGTACTCGGGCTTTTCGGCCGACTTGCCCGTAATGTTCAGCTGAACGGGCGGCTGATTACCGATAACCAGGCGCCATTTGCCGCGCAGGTCGGTACCATCTTTCGGGTTTACGATGTACTGTTTCCCCTGAATCCAGTTTTCATAAATTACATTGTCGGCGCTGAACAGATTCCCCGAGGTAATGATGAAATTGGCTACGTTCCCTTTTTTGAGTGTGCCCACCTGATTGTCGGCACGGATGAGCCGGGCGGGTACCGTAGTCAGTGCTTCCAGCGCCCGCTGTTCGGGAAGTCCGTTCTCAATGGCTTTGCGCAGGTTGGCCCAGAACTCCGACTTGTTACGCAGCCCCGCCGTTGTCAGCGCAAACGGAATATTGGCAGTGGCCAGTCGACCGGCGTTCATCGGTGCCATTTCCCAGTGTTTCATCTCGGCCAGAGACACATTGTCGGCATCCCAGGGGTCCTCGACATCGTAGGGCTGCGGAAAATTGAGGGGAACAATCAGCGACGCGCCCGTAGCCTTTATCTCATCGATCCGCTGGTATTCGTCGCCAGAGGTCCGGATGATGTACTGCATACCAAACTCATCACCGATTTTATCCGCCCGCAGCACGCCCAGCTTGTCGTTGGCCTCGAAGATGGCGGGCAGACTCTGGATCCGGTTCAGCGCGTCGAGCGATAGGTTGGCCTGCTCTTTGTTTCCGGCGCGTTTGTACCAGTCGGCGTCGTAGAAAGCCTGCCGAAGTACCGCCACCGAACCCATCATTGAGTTGGGTGAGGTTTGGGTGGAGCTTCCCTTGCTGAACGAGTAGTGAGCCGTGGCATTTGGTTTCAGGACCAGTGCATTTTCACGCTCGTCCGCCAGTGTTACCAGTGCGCCGGTGCCGCGGGCTATACCATCGTGGGCGTGGGCCAGTACCGAACCGAATCCCATTTTACGAAGTTCGTCTGCTTTTTTAGCATCCGCCTTGAAAAGCAGACTGGCATCATTTTCGGGCTGGATAGCCTGGTTCCAGTAGTAGGCCCCTTTTTTATTCGACTCGAGTTGAGGCAGCGAATTGAACGACCGGCGCTCGGTTTTCACCTCCGGCATTCCGTAGTCCGAATCGATATCGATCAGAGCCGGGTAAATTCGTTTCCCTTTCAGATCAGCGACCACCGTGCCGGCGGGCAGGCTCACGTTGGCACCCACCGCTTCGATACGACCGTTTCGGATCAGCAGCGTAGCATTGGTTAATGTCGTTTGCGGATCAACCACAATAGTAGCGTTGGTAAACGCGTACAGGCCGGGTCGTTCGTCGTACACGCCATTGCGCGGAAAGGTTGTCTGGGCAGTGGCCGACTGAATCAGACCCAGCGCCAGCAACCCCATCAGCAGAGGTTTTGTCATGAAGTTAGAGGTTGTATAAATTGGTCATTAACCGTTAAATGTACGTAAATAGTGTCACTGTCTAACGATATGCCATATAACATTCTGCGTTAACCCTTGAATGCCAATGTATCTACCCTGAAAGATTATCCGTTTCTTTACAGCCTCATCACCGTAACGTCTTTCACCATGCGATTTAGCTGCCTCCCCCTCCTGCTGCTGCTCTCGCTATCTGGTTTTGCCCAGACAAGCCCGGACAACCCAATGCAGCAAACCACCCGCGACCGAATCAATTTCAGTGGCCTCAAAATACCCGCGAATGGCGTTTTGTTTGGCGTCGACGGACCGCCGGGTCAGATTGTCGGCGACGCTTACCTGGACACCACGTTTCAGGCCGGTACCATCCGGTTTTATGGCCGCATCGGTCAGAGTGATACGCTAGCTGGTGTGCCGGTCCGGCTCGACCTAATGGCCAACGAAGTAGAGATACAAGCCAGCCCAACCGACATACGCGTTGCTAAGGGCTTGAGCGTAAAGCGATTTGCCATGAACAGCAAGCTGGGTGGAGTCAGCCATTTCGTTAATGTGCTCGAGTACCGGGGGGACGCAGACGCGATCAACGGCTTTTTCGAACAGCTGGTATCCGGCCGGGTCGAGCTCTTACTCCACCCGTTTATTTCCGTAAAAAAAAGCACCTACAACCCGGCCCTCAATACCGGCAGTAAAGATGATCAATTGCTTAAAAAAGCCGACTGGTATATTGGACAACAAGGGAAGGCCGTCAAGTTTTCGCCCGGCAAAAAAGCGGTTCTTGAGCTGATGGCTGATCGGAAAGAGCAGGTTGAAGCGTATCTGCAGGCCGAAAAGCCAGATCTGAAATCGCGGGCAGGGCTCGTGGCGCTCTTCACGTTCTATAATCGGTTGTGACCGGCTCGCAGGCGAAACAAAAAAGCCCAAACTGACGTCTGGGCTTTTTTTGTTTCGCTTACTCGGCTGCTGGTGCGGGAGACTGACGTTGCTCCTGACCATTTTCGCGTTTTTCACCCCGCGGGCCCCGCCGGCGCTTTTTGCGTCGCTTAGGCTTATCGGAGGGTTGTCCGTTGGCATTGGCCAACGGTAGCGCCGGTTCTACCGAATCGGCAGTAACGGCAACACCCTCGCCGGTCGGCTGCGGCACCGGTTTATCCCGCCGGTCGCGCCGACCTTTTCCTGAGCGGTCCGGGCGGGCTTCACCCGTTCCGGTACCGGATGAACGCTGGTCATTAGGTCGGCGCCCGTCGCGTCCGCCCCGGTTGTCGCCACGGCCTCCGTCTTTGCGACGGCCAAACCGCTTAGGGTCGAACACCGGTGACTTACCCATGCCGAGTTCTTCGGTTATGGATCGTTTGTCGATCTCGCGCTCGATGAGCTTTTCGATGTTTACGATACGATTCTGCTCCTGATCGCTGATGAATGTAATGGCCGTACCGGTTGTAGCGGCCCGCGCCGTCCGGCCAATGCGGTGCACATAGTCTTCGGCGTCGCGGGGCGTATCGTAGTTGACTACGTGGGTCAGGTTATCGATGTCGATACCACGTGAAAGTACGTCAGTGGCTACCAGAATCGGGAATGCTTTATTCTTGAAGTCACGCAACACCACCTCCCGGTCGTCCTGTTCGAGATCAGAGCTGATGCCCCGGGCTTCGTAGCCCAGTTTGCTGAGCGCCCGAACAATACCGTTCACTTCCGATTTTTTGGACGTGAACAGCACCATGCTCTGAACGGGCTTCTCACTGTTCTTGATCAGGTGAGCCAGCAACGGCAGTTTCTGATTGTCATAAGCGAGGTAAAACTGCTGATCGATGCCAGCCGCTGGTTTTGAAACGGCCAGTCTGATTTCCTCCGGCTCGGTTAGGATCCGTTTGGCAAACTCCCTGATTTTGTTGGGCATTGTTGCCGAGAACAGCAGTGTCTGTCGCTTGGCCGGAATCTTATCGACGATATTCAGGATGTCATCGGAGAAGCCCATGTCGAGCATTTTGTCGGCTTCGTCGAGAACCAGGTAATCGATCTTGTCGAATTTGACATAGCCCAGCTGCATGTGCGCGATGAGTCGGCCGGGGGTGGCGATGATGATATCGGCGCCGGTTTCGAGCGCCTTGCGCTGCTTGTCCCAGTCGTCTCCTTTGCCCCCGCCGTAGATAGCGATGCTGTTGGCCTGTACGAAATAGCCGAATCCTTCTACCTGTTCGTCGATTTGCTTGGCCAGTTCACGGGTGGGTACCAGAATAAGCGTACTGGTATGGTCGTGGTCGGCATGCGAGATTTTGTCGAGCAGTGGAATGAGGTAAGCGGCCGTTTTACCGGTACCGGTCTGGGCACTGGCGATCAGGTCGCGCCCGTCGAGAATTTTAGGGATGGCCATTTCCTGAATAGGTGTGGCCTTCAGGTAGTTCATGGCGTCCACGCCAGCCAGCAGGTCGTCGTGGAGATTGAATTCGGAAAATGTCAAGGTGACAGCTTGTAAAAGTGATAAAACGCTGACCCTTCGTTCCCGGTCAGCAAAACCGCTTGATTTGGAACCAAATATACAGAAAAAACGGCTCAATCAGGCAGTTTTCGCGCCTAACACCTTTGGTTTATTCTAAAATTAGAAGCCGTTGCCCGCTTTATTGGCTCAGGATTACCAGGAAACCAGTACCCAACAGCTGGTGGTCACTGTTCGCAGACTCGCGGATCAGGATTCAACCAGCAGTTTTGCCAGATCGATCTCATCGGCGGGGGTTATGTCGGCCTTCAGTACCCGTTTCATAAAAGCCAGGGCTTCTTCGGTGTAAACCGGCGAGCCAGCCACCACGCAGTCGGACGGGATGTAGAGCGAAAAGTCGCGTACATAGGCATCGCTGGCCGTGAACAAAACGCAGGCATCGGCACTGATACCCGTTAGGATCAGGGTTTTCGCTTTCAGATACGCCAGCAGCGTTTCCAGCGTCGTCGCAAAAAAAGCCGAATGCTTGGGTTTAAGGACCGAATAATCATCGTCGTCGGGCAATAGCCGTTCGGCCAGCGGCTGCCCACGCACCCCATCGTATAGACAGTGATCCAGCACTTCCCGGAAGTCGGACCGCCATCGACCAAAGTTGTCGTTGATGTAAACAACCGGAATGTGGGCGTCTTTACACCGCTGTTTGAGTCGGGCGATCCGATCCGCAGCAGCCAGAGTTGGCACTAGAAAGTCCGGTCCCTCAGGGAATTCCAGATCATTGATCATATCGATAATCAGCAGCGCTACCGGGGCGGAGTCGGGCGCATTACCGTGTAAATCTTCAGTTGGGTTGGCCATGAGCGGCTAAAGGGTAATAGATTAATGAACTATCTTCGACCCCAGCCGACAGATCGGCAAAAGAATCGTAATTGTATAACAACAAAAGCGCGCCATTCGCTCTTTTATCTGCATCAATTCCCCAATCAGGACTCATTGCCTCATGGTTCAGTTCTCCGTACGATTTACTTTTTTGCTGGTGCTTGGCAGCTATGTCGGTAGCCTGGCACAGACCCCTGCGCCCACCGCTTCTTCCCTGGACGATACCCTGCAACTGAACGAGGTAGTGGTTCGCGGGTACGCATCGAACCGGCGGCTGCTCGAAACAGGCGCATCGATCGGTCTGCTAACCCGGCGAGACCTGAACCAGCGTTACGGAACCCCAACCCTCATACCGGCCCTGAATACCCTGCCCGGTGTTCGGGCCGACGAACGATCGCCGGGCAGTTATCGACTAGCCATTCGGGGCAGTGCGATCCGGTCGCCGTTCGGGGTTCGGAATGTTAAAGCGTACTGGAACGAACTGCCGCTGACCGACGCTGGTGGCAACACCCCGCTCAACGCGCTCGATGTGCGGTCGCTGGGCCGCATCGAAGTCATCAAAGGCCCGGCCGGCAGCCTCTACGGCGCCGGAACGGGCGGCACGCTCCTGTTCAGTGGTCTGGCGGTCCCGGCCGGTAAAACCAATGTGGAGCTGTCGGCACTGGGTGGTAGCTACGGTTTATACGGAAACGGCATCGCGGTTCAGACGGGCCAGCAAAACTCAGCGCTCACTCTCAGCTACAATCACCTGCAAAGTGACGGCTACCGAAACCACAGTGCGCTGGTGCGGGATAACCTGACGCTGGCGGGCTCGTTCAATGTCAGCGACAAACGAACGATTTCCGTACTGGGACTCTATTCAGACCTGCACTACCAGACACCCGGCGGCCTGACAGAAGCCCAGTATCGGGCCGATCCACGAGCCTCAAGACCCGCTACCCGAACCCTGCCCGGTAGTGCCGACCAGCGGGCCGGTATTTATCAGAAGTATGGCTACCTGGGCGTCTCGCACGAGTTCCGCTGGAGCGATCGGATTCAGAATACAACGGTCCTGTATGGGTCAACGACGGACTTCGCCAACCCGTTTATTACCAACTACCAGAAGAGCGCCGACCAGGGTCTGGGCGGGCGAACCGTTACGCAGTTCCGGCTACCCAGCGGGCCGCTGCCCACCACCTTTACCGTAGGTGCCGAGTTGCTGCGCACCTTTACCGTTATCCGCAACTTTGGCAATCGCGCCGGTACGCCCGATACGATCCAGACCGACGAAGAGCTGGTTGCCCGGCAAACCAGCCTGTTCGCGCAGGCCGAAACCGAACTCCCAGCCCGCTTCCGGCTTACGATGGGGTTGAGTCGCAACGATGTTCGCTACGGTTTTACCCGCTTCCCTATCCGGGCGGCCGGTGCCCTACCGGCGGAACTGCTCACCCGCAACTTCACGCCTGTCTGGTTACCCCGCGTGGCACTGCTTCGCACCTTCGGCCAGACGTTGTCAGCCTTTGCCAGCATCAGCACCGGCTATTCAGCGCCCACCCGCGATGAGGTTCGCCCCTCAGCGGGTGGTTTCAACACGACCCTCAACCCCGAGCGGGGCACCAGCTACGAAGTTGGCATTCGCGGTTCAGCGCTTCAGTCGAGACTTCGGTTCGATGTGGCGGCTTACCAATTCGGTCTGCGCGAAACCATTGTTCGTCGATCTAACGCGGCCGGGGCCGAATTTTTCGTGAATGCCGGGCGTACTGAACAGCGGGGCCTTGAGGCCCAGGTGAGCTACGACCTGATAGCCCCGACTGGTTTTTCGGGCGCGTCGAATGCGGCCGTTTCTCTGCTGAGAATCTGGCAGAATACCACCCTGACCGATTACCGCTTTCGCAGCTACCAGCAGGGCACGGCCGACCTGTCGAACAATCGGATTCCGGGAGTGGCTCCGGTAACGCTCGTGTCGGGCCTGGATCTGGAACTGACAGCGGGAGTGTATGCCCACATAACCTATCAGTTTCTGAACCCGTTCCCGCTCAACGACGCCAACACGACCCTGTCGGATCCAACCCGGCTCCTGCAGGCCACCCTGGGCTTCCGTAAACCCGTTGGCCGGCACTGGACGCTGGATGGATACGTCAGTGGCGACAACCTCCTGGATCAGACCTATTCGCTGGGTTACGACCTCAATGCCGTGGGGAACCGGTTTTATAACGGATCGCCTGCCCGCAACGCCCTGGCGGGTATCCGCGTGAGCTGGTTGTGGTAGATGAATGAACTAGGGCTGCGTATAATCTATCGCTATTTTTGGCCGTCTGAAAATGCCCTTATTCCTTGCTCACTGTCACCAACCTTAGCATAGCCTACTCGGGTCAGCCTGTACTGACGGTACCGTCGTTGGGGTTACCCGTCGGCATTCATTACTTTCGGGGTAGCAACGGCTCCGGCAAAACCACCTTTTTCCGGACGGTGGCCGGGCTGCTCCCCTTTTCGGGACAGATCGTGCTTAACGGAACGTATGACCTCAACCGCCATCCGGTGGCCTATCGGCTGCGAGTCAACTACGCCGAAGCCGAACCGCTCTACCCCGATTTTCTGACACCCCGCGATCTGGTGGGTTTTGTAGGCAAAGCCA
The DNA here is from genome assembly GCF_005870035.1 of Spirosoma lacussanchae. Classification (GTDB taxonomy): domain Bacteria; phylum Bacteroidota; class Bacteroidia; order Cytophagales; family Spirosomataceae; genus Spirosoma; species Spirosoma lacussanchae. Next base: position 2,473,071 of record NZ_SWJG01000001.1, read on the forward strand.
AACGGGCACCGGCAGGTCAGGTCAACGAACTGGCCGACTTACTGGGAGTGAATTCGTTTTGGACGCAACCGACGGGTACTTTCTCCAGCGGCATGCTCAAAAAGTTGTCGCTGCTGCTGGCCCTGCTCGGCGAGCCTGCTCTGGTGTTGCTCGATGAGCCACTCACAACGCTCGATGTAGCTACGGCAGCCCGGCTGTTCGAATACATTTGGCAGCTTCACACCCGCCAGTCGGTTTCGTTTTGTCTGACCTCACACCAGGATATTAGCCTGACGGGACTATCATTGACAAGCATGTGGCAGGTAGGCAATGGCGCAATCAGTCCCGTAATAAACTGATGTACACCGTCCTCTACCGTACCCTCGTCCTGCCTTTCTACGTTCGCAACGCCGGCACTTTTCTGGTCGTGATTCTGCTGGCGTTCGGTTTTATGCGCCCTATGGACCACGAAGCGTTGATCACGGCCACCCTGGGCTCACCCGCCCTGCTGGCCGGGGTTGTACTTCTCTGGCTGGTGTACACGCTAAGGACGGTCGGCTTTGTCAGAAAAGCGCTGGGGGCGCCCGACCATCTGTTTCTTCAGACCTTCCGGCTCGTTCCCGTGCGGATTCGCTGGTCGTTGTGGCTTTTACTGGTTGCTCAGTTGCTCGTTCCAGTTGGTAGTTACGCGATCTGGATGCTGGCCCGGGCTGTTCATTACCAGGCCTGGGAGTCGTTTGCGGTCATTCTACTAACCATAGTCTGTTTGCTGGTTCTTGGCGCTGCCGGGGCCGACCATCGCCTTTGTCATCATCCAGCGGGCTCGCTGCGGCTGCCGACGCTGAGCGTCAGGCTCCCCTACTGGCTGTTCTTCCCGGCCTACTGGCTTCGGCATGAACCCTTGTCTTTACTGCTGACTAAGATACTTTCCGGGCTACTGCTGGCGGGCGTATGCCGGCTTTACCCGACCGACGATTATGACGAGCGGCTCCTCCTGATCGGGTTGATGCTGGCTCTGATTACCCATTCGCAGGTAGGGCGGCAACTGAGCGATTTTGAACACCGCTACCTGGTCCTGCTGCCCAATATGCCCTTTTCCTGGCTTGATCGGCTGCGTCGTTATACGCTGACCTACGGGTTAATCTGGCTACCCGACTTGCTGCTTCTGTTCAAAAACCGGCCCGCCACAGTAGGGATCGATTATATGGTCTGGCTCGGGCTGACCGGCTGGGGATGGCTACTCCTGGTGCATGGGCTGGCCTACGGGCGCGAGGTCTCGCCGGAGCGTTGGCAAACGGCTATGTTCTGGGCCTTTATCCTGGGTCTGCTAGCCATCATGTTCGGTATACCGGTTGGCGTCTGGCTGGCTATAGGCTGGCTCGGGGCGGCAGGTATCAGCTTTTTTTCTGCTTACCGGCCAGGAGCTGTTTAGCGGCAATGGCTTCGATAGCCGCAACCAGACGATCCAGATCTTTGGGCGAATGATAGATATGGGGCGTTACCCGAACCCCATGAATAGTTTCCCATTCGATCCCTACCGTATGAATCTTATACTGGTTCAGCAGCTGACCGTCAATCTCGGCGGGTTTCATTCCATCGATCGAGAACAGGGCTACCGCACCGGCATACTCGGGTTTGAGCGACGTATGAATATGAACACCCGGCAACTCACGGACCCGTTCCATCCAGTAGTTTTTGAGGTAGTGTGCCCGGGCAAACTTACGCGCGGAGCCAATGCTGTTATGGAAGTCGACGGCGGTGCCAATGGCCATTTCTGACGCAAACGAACGCGTACCAAGACTCTCAAACTTCCGGATATCGGGGCCGTCGGGTTCATTGTTGGAGAGCAGCGCCCATACATTTTTGATCTTGTTTTGCCGCACATAGAGCATACCGCTGCCGAAGGGCGCGCATAACCATTTGTGCAGGCTGCTGGCAAAGTAGTCGCACCCCAGGTTCGGTATTTTGAAATCGAAGAGCGCGAAGGAATGAGCCCCGTCGGCAATGACCTCGATTCCCCGTTTGTGGGCTTCGTCAGCGATTTTCCGTACCGGCATCACCTGCCCTATCCAGTTAATCATATGGGTGACATGAACCACTTTGGTTCGGGGCGTAAAGGCCCGGATGTACTGCTGAGCCAGCGCGTCGTCATCTTCGCTGGGCAGATCCAGGTTCAGGTACACGAGTTTGATACCGTCCCGTTTCTCACGCTGCTTCCAGGCATTGAGCATGTTCGGATAGTCCTGTTTGGTAAGCACTACCTCATCACCAGCTTTCAGATTCAACCCGAAAATAACCGTATTCAGGCCCTCGGTAGCGTTTCGATTGATGGCGATCTCTTCCGCCGAACAGCCCGCCAGATCGGCCAGTTTGCTGCGGAGGGCTTCACGGCCCTGATCCAGAATCCGCCACATGTAGTAGGATGGCGCTTCGTTGGCGTACTGATAGAACCGGATATGGGCGTCCTGCACAACTTTTGGTTGCGGACAAACGCCCCCGTTGTTCAGATTCAGGAGATTGGGAGACACCGTGTACTCGGACTTTACCCACGCCCAGAAATCCTCATCCTGAGCCCATTCCGCGGCCGACTTCAGCGCTGTATTGGGTGCAGGCATCGGGTTGGCAAATGTGTCGGGGAGGAACGTCGGGAGTGTAAGCGCAGCGCTGGCCGCAGCGGCCGACTGACGAAAAAAAGTGCGACGGGTTGACATAACAGGCCGGATGAATTAGGCTAAACGATCTAAGGCAAAACTACCATATTTACGTTCATATCCTAGTAAAAAACCACGCTTCACCTTATTTCTTATCGCTTTCTTTAAGTAATGCCAAATTTTACTGAAGCCGCGAAACTCTTCAACTGTCGGTATTGTACCGTTTAGGATAATTGACCAGCACAGCGGCCTGGCAGCCTTCCGATGGCCAGTCTCTCACCAACGCAAAACCTTTTGCCGGGTTTAGCAGTCAACTAAGGGCAATATTGCCTGTACGACTACATGTCGCGGCACCAGTTCGTTGGTACCGATCCGACACGTAGTCCTGACGAATTCCACGCTATGAACGCACGCCCTGCTGATCAGCCAAACGCGATAGCCGAGCTAACGGCTTTTCTATTCAATCGACGGGAAACACTGCTCAACAACTGGCGCTCTGCCTGCGAGTCGGACCCTTCTCTTCGAAAGATCACGGTGCTGGCGCGCGAGGAGTTTAACAACCTGATGCCGATTATACTCGACATTCTTGAGCAACAGCTGCTGGGCAAAGTGCCGGACAACGATCCCATTGTTGCGGCTAAGTCGCACGGACTCCATCGATGGCAAAAATCAATGGCCTTGCCAGAACTGCTGCGGGAGCTGAATCACCTATCTCTCATCCTATTCAATGAGCTGAAACTGTTTCGGGAATTATTCCCCCACGTTGATCCAGATCTGGTACTACAGGCCCAGCAGCAGATTCTGGTTTTGATGAATGAGACCATACGCGGCAGCGTCACCAAACACGACGAACTACAGCGGCTCCAGGCTGCCAACCGGGCTTCGAGCCTGGAGCAGGCCCTGCACGAGATGGAAGAGCTGTCGCGCCAGCGTGGCGATCTCCTCCGCAAATCATCCCATGATTTACGGAGTGGACTGGGGCTAAGCATGGGAGCCGCTTACTTTCTCCGAATGGACGATCTGAGCCCGGAAGAACGGCAGCAGTTTATGGATATGCTCAACCGCAATCTAACCCATGTGCAGTCGATGCTGACGAACCTGATGGATCTGGCCCGCCTGGAAGCGGGTCAGGAACCCCTGCAACTGGAAGAGTTCGATGCAGCCGCTCTTTTGGGCGACCTGGTTGCCAGCGTAAGCCCGATGGCAGCAGAACGAGGCCTGATCATCCGGGCTGACGGACCGGAAAGTCTGAAGGTCAGGTCTGACCGGGTCAAAATTTACCGGATTGCGCAGAACCTCGTCCTGAATGCGCTAACCTACACCCCCTCCAGCCCGGATCGCCCCGGCATGGTGTCCATATCCTGGTCAGCAGAAAATGACTGGCGGTGGGGATTCAGCGTTCAGGATTCGGGCCTGGGTCTACCCGACGATCTGATGGAGCTGTTTCATAAACAGCTTAAACCTACTGTCGAAGAAACCAGCGTGCTGTCTCCCGAAGAAGGCCAGCCGACGCCCATGCCCCCCAACGATGACCATCAGGTTCCGACCGGGCAACCCCTGAGCCATCTGATGGCCCGCTCAACTGAAAAGGGAGAAGGCGTTGGTTTACAGATCGTTAAGCGACTCTGTGAACTGGTGGGGGCTAGTCTGGAAATAGAGAGTATCAAGGGGCGCGGCACCCTGTTTCGGGTGCGGATGCTCATACAGCAGTTCGATTAACTGGGAACCCGCGTCGTAGTTTAGTCCACCATTCTTTACAGCCCATGTTTAGCACGAACCAACCAACCGTTGCGGTCATTCTTTGCCTGCTGACCATGCTGCTCTGGGGCTCCTGGTCAAATGCCCAGAAATACGTCACCCAGTCAGCCCCGCTTTACGTCTTTTATCGGGACTACGTGTACGGCATTTTCCTGACTGCCCTGGCCGTAGGACTTACGCTGGGTCGTTTCGGCGAGGAGGGCAGGTCGCTGTTCGACGATATGAGCCAGGCAACGACAAAGGCCCTGCTGCTGGCGGTGGCGGGCGGGCTGGTTTTCAACATTGGCAACACCCTACTGACAGTCGGCATAAGTATAGCTGGCATATCGATTGCGATGCCGGTTGGAACGGGCTTATCCCTGGCTATTGGGCTGGTTGTCAACTACCTCGCCGAACCACAGGGAAGCGTCTGGTTGCTGGCTCTGGGCGGGGCATCTATACTGGTAGCTATGGTGTTCAGTGCACTCGCCTATCAGCAAAAGCAGAAAAAGGCCGATACCGGAAAAACACCCAACGACACCCGCGGAATCTGGATTGCGCTGGCGGGCGGACTGGTTGCAGGCTTCTTTTTTCGGCTGATATCGAGTGCGCTGGTTACCGACCATACATCGCCCGAACCCGGTTTGCTCACCCCGTATACAGGCTTGCTGTTTTTTGCCCTTGGTATCCTCATCAGCAACCCACTGGTCGAATACCTGGTTCGCCGGTTCATCCTGACCGACGAATCGGGCCAGCCGACATACGGGCAAACGCCCTTCCGTATCCACCTGGCTGGCATTGGGGGTGGTTTCATTTGGGCAATCGGCATGATTGCCCTCCTGCTCGGGTCCAAACAGGCCGGCGACGCGGTCTCGTACGGGCTTAGCCAGGGGGCTACCGTTGTATCGGTTCTGTGGGGCCTACTCGCCTGGCACGAGTTCAACGATGCTCCGTCGACAGCCAATCGATACTTATGGCTCATGGGCGGTGCGTACGCAGCTGGCCTTGTCCTGATTATCCTGGCCCGCTCCTGATCGGAAAGGGTAATGAACAAACCAACGGTATTTCATTTCACTTTATCGACCCCGTCATGCGTATCTCCTTATTTATACTACTGGCGTTCTGCACTGTTTTTGTCAGCGCAGGACAGGCGCAACCAGCCAAAAAAGCAACCCGAAATTACATTACTACGCCAACGGGCTACCTGATGGTATTACAGCAGGGCGACAATGTGCTTCAGGAACTAGAACAGCTTACCCAGCAGGAGGCTATTCCCAGCGCCAGTATTACCGGTCTGGGTTTTGTTCATCCGACGTTCGGCTTCTGGAACGCAGCTACCAAAACCTACGATCCGAAGGCGTTGCGCGACACCGAGCTAGTTAGCCTAACGGGAAGTATTGCCTGGCAAGACAACAAACCGGCCCTTCATCTGCATGGTGTGGTTGCCGACAAGGAGTTCAGAACAACTGGAGGGCACATTCTGGCCCTGGAGGTGGGCACAGGATCGGTAGAAATCACGATTATCCGGCACCCGGATCGGCTCGTTCGGGAGATCGACCCCAAAACAGGAGCAGCCGTTTTACAAATCCCCAACCGCTAGCTGGTTAGTCAGGGCAACGTATGCCCGGCCTGCCCCTTTGCGCCCGCTCTGCTCTGTCGACACCTAAAAAAGGCGACGGATCAACAGCCTGTTTGCCATTGATCCGTCGCCTTCTTATACCAGTTGCTTCCGTTATGGGAATTTTGGAAACTTACTGAAGTCGGGCTTGCGCTTTTCGAGGAAAGCGTCTTTTCCTTCTTTGGCTTCGTCAGACAGGTAGTACAGGAGCGTGGCATCACCGGCCAGCTGCTGAATACCCGCCTGCCCATCCAGTTCGGCATTGAACGACGCTTTCAGCATTCGTAAGGCAATAGGGCTTTTCTCAAGCATTTTTCGGCACCAGGCCACGGTCGTCTCTTCCAGCTGATCGAGGGGGACCACCTTGTTGACCAGCCCCATGTCCAGCGCTTCCTGCGCATTGTACTGATCGCAGAGGAACCAGATCTCGCGGGCTTTTTTCTGACCCACAACCCGAGCCAGGTAACTGGCGCCAAACCCACCGTCGAACGAGCCGACTTTAGGACCGGTCTGCCCAAAGCGGGCATTGTCGGCCGCGATGCTCAGGTCACAGACTACGTGCAGCACGTGACCGCCCCCAATGGCATAGCCGGCCACCATAGCCACAACGGGTTTGGGTATCCGCCGAATCTGCATCTGGAGGTCCAGCACGTTGAGTCGGGGCACCTGATCGTCGCCAATATAGCCACCATGGCCCCGGATCGACTGGTCTCCCCCCGAGCAGAACGCTTCGCCCCCTTCGCCGGTGAGGATAACGACCCCCACCCGTTCATCCTGCCGGGCCAGTTCCATAGCTTCCGACATTTCTTTGACCGTTAGGGGCGTAAAAGCATTACGCTTATGCGGACGGTTGATGCTGATTTTGGCGATACCGTCGTAATACGAGAACAGAATCTCCTGATATTCTTTTATGGGTTCCCAGGGGAAATTGCTTTGCATAGTGCAGGGGTTGAGTAAGAGCTACTCATTATATGAAACATCATGATACTGAACATCCCACGTATGATCAGCCATCATACGAACGGTGGCCAGGCAGCGCTCGAACGGAAACGTTCGTCCCCATTCCGTCGGGCCGATCATCGACAGCACATCCGTTCCGTTACGGCGGGTGTAGAAGTAGTACGTATGCCCAACTACCGGCTCAAAATTCATCTGGGCCGCATAGATCCGCTCAGACACTTCGACGCGGTGACGAATGGCCGTAGCCTGGTCGGCCAGCAGCTGCATCTGTTTATAGAGCTGGCTGAGCTGCATGTCCGTCTGCTCGCGCATGGCCGATACGGCCCGTCCCGTAATCTTACCTTTATCTTCAGGGCGGATGACGGCACCGCCCGCCGTATGAGCATATGCCAGGAGGCCCGGTGATTCGGCTACTTTATCCGGCGAAATCGGATTGATGATTACTTTCGCTTCTTCCATATGTACTTGGGATAACCGCCCGGCGAACGACTTTGTTCGCTGTCGTGGAATGACAGAAATATTGCGTATTTTCGCCAAAAACCCGGCTTACGGCCGCAAAAGTACAACAAAACACCATGCAAACCAGCTCACTGGCTCCGGATAAACGACCGATCGACAGACAACATTTCTTTCGGCTGGTGGGCACCGGCATCGGCGCTATCCTGCTGAATCGCTGCCTGGCCGGCTGCGCGGCTCAGGGTAATGACGACCCCATCCGCCCCGCCACCGAAAAGCTGGATTTCACCCTTCGCCTGGACGATAAAAACAACGAAAATCTAAACGTGAACGGCGGCTATGTCATTGCCAACGATGTCATTGTAGCCCGAACCAAAGACGGCAACTTCGTAGCCGTATCGGCCGAGTGTACGCATGCCGGTACGAAGCTGACGTTCAAGTCGGCCAGCGATCAGTTTTACTGCCCCCTGCACCTGTCCCGTTTCGATACCAGCGGCAAGGTGCTGGTTGGCCCGGCTTCGCTGCCGCTCAAACAATACAAAGTAACTCCCGACCTGATCGCCCGTACGGTTCGGGTATTCGAGTAATTCTGTTAGCCAGGCGGTCTCTGCCGGGGAGATTCCTGGTACGCTGCTCCCTGATTCTATGGTGCTTGCGTTCCCCGATCCGGCTACCTGGCCGGACGCACATACCCCCTACGAAGCCGAAGCGCTGGCTTTTTGCACGGCCTGGTTGGGTGGTCAGGACGAGTTTACCCTACACACCTCCGGCTCGACCGGTACGCCTAAACCGATCCGGCTTACGCGCGCCCAGATGAAAGCCAGCGCTCAGCTTACCGGCCAAACCCTGGAGCTGCAACCCGGTGATCCGGCCCTGGTTTGTCTGAACATCCGGTATGTGGCTGGGGTCATGATGCTCGTTCGGGGCCTCGAACTGGGGTTGCCCATGACAATCATCGAACCTGTCAGCAATCCCCTGGCCGGTTTCCATGTCCCTGCAAACCGGTTTGCCTTTACGGCTCTGGTTCCGCTACAGCTACAGACCATCCTGGACACCATCGATCCGGATACGGGGCAGTCTGCGCAAGTTGACCTGCTCAATTCGATGAAAGCAATTCTGGTAGGTGGTGCCGCTACCAGCCCGGCTCAGGAAGAGGCTATACAAGCCATTCGTGCCCCCGTTTACGCCACCTACGGCATGACCGAGACCGTTTCGCACATAGCCCTCCGGCGACTGAATGGTCCGGAACGGAGCGACTGGTTTACGGCTCTTGACGGGGTAACGCTGGGCACCGATGAGCGGGGCTGTCTGCACATTACATCGGCGGCCACCAACCAGCAGTGCATTCAGACTAACGACGTCGTTACACTACTGCCCAATAATCGGTTCCGGCTGCTGGGCCGCGCCGATACCATCATCAATACGGGTGGCGTAAAAATACAACCTGAGCCTGTTGAACGCCTGATTCAGGAGGTATTGGCCAAATCGGGACCCGTGCCCCGTTTATTTGTTGCGGGCGTACCCGATGAGCGGCTCGGGCAGCGGCTAACGCTCGTCAGTGAACCGTTCCCGGACTGGCCTTTGCACTGGGAACCCCTTCAACTGGCCATCCGAACTGCTATTGGACCGTATGCCGTACCAAAAGAATGGCGTATTGTTGCCAACTTTGCCGAAACGCCCACCGGTAAACTAGATCGGCAGGCCACCATTGCCCGTATCCTGTAAGATGGCGGGCCAACTACTTTGCACCCATGTCGTTTACGTCTATTCAGATTCGCTACCAGACGGCCCGTTCGTTACCGGCGCCCTACGCTTATTTTTATACCCTGACGCTTACACCACTCGTGGGCGAAATTGGCGTCGACCTGGCGATTACCTACCCCGACCGCGATGATATCGACGAGGACGAGCTGATTGCCGAGGGCTACACCCGCGACGACGATTTTAGCTGGACAGGGCGCCTGCCGCAAACCTGGCGACAAACTCTGATTTCGCTGGCAGAAAAAACCAAGCTACAGCGCGTGGACGAAGAGCAGCTGGGCGAAGACGACGATTTCTGGGATATAAAACTCGAACCCACAGGGGGCCCGGTGCGCCAGGGTCGTCCGGACCAGCGGTCTAACAGCAGTCCCGACGATTGGCAGTATCTGGTTCAGGAACTGATTCAGGCCGCTTACGAATCGATCGGGCGCGAACGGCCTTTTGAGCTTACCTACCTGCGGATCAACGGTCGACAAGAGGGTATGGAGCTGCGCATGACAGCCTCGTTTGTAGCCCGAAATGTTCAGATTCTGACCCTACAGGACCGGCGCGAACGGACCCGAACCTTGCCCTGGTCCACCCTGCAGCGGGTTATGAGCACCGTTTATGCCTATGATTACGACCCGGCTGAGGCCCAAATCAAACGCCCCAGAACCGATGGGCGCTGGCTGAACCTGGGCACTGACGATTGGTACGATATTACCGATTATACGGAGGTCAGCGAAACCCTGGAACACCTGTAAACTTCCTACCGCTCCCACACCTCCGCCGACACCATTCCTCCCACGGCTGCCTGTCGATCTCGACAAACTAGCCCGGCCTGGCTCATCAGTAGCTGCCAGTCGGGTAGTTGACGGGCTTCTATGCCGGCGGTTAGCCTGAAAAACCGGATCATGCTCCATAGCAACACCCGCTGCCACCAGACCTGAGCGGGCACAAAATCCGTTACCAGCCATATACCCCCCGGCCGGAGCGCTTCCAGTAAGCGCGGTATCATTCGGCGCTGGAGGGTAGCCCTGGTAAACAGGTCGAGAACGAACGGGGTGATAATCACGTCGAACTGCTCATCTGCCGGAATCGCCTGCTCGTCACCCATCTGGAATCGGACCTCAATGGAGAACGGTTGATGCAGGATACGGCGGGTGGCCCGGGCCAACATCCGGCCCGATGCTTCCAGGTACAACACCCGAACGGGTTGGCATTGCTGTAAGATCTGTTGCAGCAGCCAGCCCGTTCCGCCCCCAAGGAGCAGTACCGAAACCGGCGCCGACAGGATGGGTAGGTCGGCTGGTTCGCGGGTCGTATGCTGGTGTTGAATCTGATCGATAAAATGGAGTTGAGCCCGCTGTAGCCGTGACCCAAAAACAATCTTCGCCAGTATATCGTACACCGGTTCAATCCAGTCAAATCTCATGAGAGGTTTTATGTTCGTTGATGAGCCCACTGGCAGCCACATTGATCTGCCCAGGCACTCAAAACTACCATTAAGTAACTGTGCAAAAAGTGTTTACCATAATAATCTGTAGCTTTACCCGAAACGCCACGCTGCCTATACCCCATGCACGCTACGAAGCTACTGCTTATCATCGGCTTATTGGCAGGCATGAATGCCTGTACGATCCGGGAAACTCAGCAGGATACCCCCCCCGATCAGGCATCGCCCGTTGCGGCTCCCCGGGTAAAAAAAACGTCGACACCCGACGCACTTGTCCAGGAGTTGTACAGGCAGCATGACGCGGGCAATGGACCGTTTTTCCAAACTGACGACAGGCCGCTGCTGGGCCGGTATTTTGAGCGGGAGCTGGCTGACCTGATCTGGGCCGATATGACAACTACTGAAGCAGGCGAAAGCATGCTTGACGCCGATCCATTGTATAATGCGCAGGATATCGACATCAAAAAGTTCAGCGTTCATCCGGCTGCCGAGCGGGATGGGGCCACCGAAGTACGGGTTACCTTCGAAAATTTTGGTGAGCAACAGGAAATCCGGTGCCGCATGATCCAGCTGCGGGGCAAGTGGCGAATTGCGGATATCATATACCCCGACGGCAGCCAGCTGTATCAGTTACTCAGCGGCCCGGACGAGGAAACGCCCTGACATGGCGAGTTGTCTGTTCCGGCCACAAGCGGAACAGCATAGATGCAAAAGGCCCATCAAACAGCAGTCTGATGGGCCTTTTGGCTGGGTAATTAGTAAAACAAAAGTCGCGCCCGCGGGCCAAACCCCGTTTACGCCAGTACTGGCATTGCTATCGTCTGCTTATTTTCACCCGCAACGGTCACCGTTTCGCCGTGCACCCGCAGCGTAACGGGTTGCACAGAAAAATTCTGTACCGTTACATCCTGCTGGGTGGTGGTGATCTGTAACAAGGCTCCCCGGTACCGAATTTTGAACGCCAGCCCCTGCCAGTTTTCCGGACAGTACGGGCTGAACGATAGACCCTCGGCATCGACCCGCATACCGCCGAAGCCTTTCACCACCGCCAGCCAGGTTCCGGCCATACTTGTAATATGACAGCCATCCTCGGTATCGTTATTATAATCGTCGAGGTCGAGACGGGCCGTACGCAGGTACATTTCGTAGGCTTTTTCTTTCATACCCAGCTTCGACGCCTGAATGCTGTGTACGCAGGGCGAGAGCGATGATTCATGAACCGTCATGGGTTCATAAAACGCGTAGTTTCGGCGGAGCGTGTCGGTATCGAATTCATCCTCAAAGAAATAGAGCCCCTGCAGTACGTCGGCCTGTTTGATAAAACACGACCGCAGAATCCGGTCCCAGGACCAGTTCTGGTTCAATGGACGCTGGCCTTTAGGAATATCCGACACCGGCATAAGGTCCTTGTCGAGGAAGTCGCTCTGCTGGAGAAAAACCTGCCGTTCGGGATCGTACGGAAAGTGCATGTTATCGATGATATGCTGGGCATTCTGAACTTCCTTTTCTTCGCGGAAGTGGATGCGCTCACACAGATCAGCGTATTTGTCGGGGTTCAACGCCTTTACTTTGCCAACCGCTTCGATGGTGTACCGCAGCGTCCAGGCCGCAATGTAGTTGGTGTACCAGTTGTTGTTGACGTTGTTTTCGTACTCATTTGGTCCGGTAACGCCCAGCATGACATACTGCTTTTTGGCGGCCGACCAGTTCACCCGCTGGCTCCAAAACCGGCTAATGGCAATCAGGACTTCCAGGCCGTAATCGGTCAGGTACGATTCATCGCCCGTATACCGCACGTAATCATAGATGGCGTAGGCAATGGCCCCGTTTCGATGAATTTCCTCGAAGGTGATTTCCCATTCGTTGTGGCATTCTTCGCCGTTCATCGTCACCATCGGGTAGAGCGCAGCCCCGGCCCGGAAGCCCAGTTTACGCGCATTCTCGATGGCTCTCTGCAGATGTTTGTACCGGTATATCAGCAAATTACGGGCTACTTTCTGATCGGCAGTAGCCAGGTAAAAGGGCAGACAGTACGCTTCGGTATCCCAGTACGTGCTCCCCCCGTATTTTTCGCCGGTAAACCCTTTAGGACCGATATTGAGTCGTTCGTCCTCTCCGGTGTAGGTCTGGTTCAGCTGAAAAATATTAAACCGGATTCCCTGCTGGGCGGCTACGTCGCCGTCAATGACGATATCGTTCATTTTCCACTTGTCGGCCCACGCCTGCTTCTGTTCGAACAGCATCCGTTCGAACCCTTTGCGGGATACGCGGGCAATGGCCTCGTGAGCCAGGCGCATCAGCTCATCGGAGTCGTGGTTGAGCGAGGACAGGTTCACGGCGTATTTATAGATAACCGTTTCCTGGCCCTGCTGACAGTCGAGGGTCATCCGGTTGGCCACGTACTTCTCGTACTTGATCGGCTGCGACTGGTAATCCATTTTCTGACCGTCCTGCTCGATTTCCACGCACATGCCGGTCGTGACATGGAATCCGGTTTTCCGGGTTCGCAGCTCAATATAGGCTTCGCCATAGCCCGTTTCCTTGCGCACTTCGTCCCAGAAGGTCTCATCGTAGTTCGCATCCCGGTTCCGGATAGCCCCATCAATGTAAGGCGTTACGGTGATCTTGGCGTCGAAGTTGAGCGGGGTCAGGCTGTAGCGGATGGCACCGGCGTCGTCATCAACGATGGAACAGAAGCGTTTGGCATTAACCTTTACCTCTTTCCCACTTCTCAGCACCGCCACAAATGACCGTTCGAGGTACCCTTCCCGCATATTCAGCTCACGCCGGAAATCGCGCACCTCGCAGGTGGCCAGGTCGAGGCTCTCGTACTCGATATCGATATCAATACCGGCCCAGTTGGCCGCATTGAGTACTTTGGCGAAATACTCGGGATAGCCGTTTTTCCACCAGCCTACGCGGGTTTTATCCGGGTAATACACTCCGGCCACGTAATTACCCTGCAGGGTTTTACCGGTAAACTTCTCCTCGAAATTACCCCGTTGTCCGAGCCGGCCGTTGCCCAGGCTCATCAGACTCTCGGTGATTTCATTATAGTCTCGGTGGAAATCGGTTTCGACAATGGACCAGGGGTCCTGTGTAATGTATTGTTTCATTAGAGGTTATTGTTCGTAGCCGCAAAGGTATCCATTTCCTTCTTTACGCGCATGGCCTGGTTCAGATGCCGCTCTGAATGCGATACCAGCATTTGCAGGGCGTCGCCAACCCGGATTTTGAGCCAGTTACCGAAAATAGTGGTCAGCTTGTCGGCGTTCCAGTCGAGGTAAACGGCTTTATCGAGCAGTTCGCGAAGCAGGTACTGAATTTCCAGAAACTGAGCCAGCACGTTGGCCGGATGCAGATCGACAGACGACCGGGGTTTGATAATTCCCGGCGCCGGAAATTTCAGTTTGGTTTCGGGGTTGACAATCCAGTTCAGGGTCCGCCCTACCCGATCAGACGCCAGGGTCTGATCGGTCGGCATCGTTTGCACGAGACCCAGCTGATCGACTTTGTGCTGGAGGTTGCGGATGTAATACCGTTCGGCCAGGTTAAGGTGCTGCAGACATTCGATGATGCTCCACGAACGGGGAGCCGGTTTCCAGCGGAGCTGCTCGTCAGACAGGTGCCCGAATTCGCTCTCGACGGTCTTCAGGATGGTTGTCAGCCGCGTTTGCAGCGTACGGGCAGTAGCGAGTTTTTGCATGAGTACCGGTTCCGTGGGGCAACATAGAAAAAGCCCGACTCCGATGAGTCGGGCTCAATTATACGGATGTCATTGGACCTGTGCCAATACCTGATGAAAAAATTCAATATCCCGGCGGGAGTCAAGGTCGATGGCTCCAGCCTCGAAGGGCACTTCCGAACAGTCGTCCCGGTGTTTACCGATGACCCATTTTACCCCTTTATCTCCCTCAAGACCAAGCAGATCGCTGATGTAGTCGCGGCTGAACAGGGCCGGTACGCTCAGCTGGGTATCGTACCGACAGGCAATGATACCTTTCTGATCGTCTTTGCCGACTTCGACCATATGCAGCAACAAGCCCAGCGACACCAGCGGCTGGTCCGTATGCAGCACCAGCACTCGGTCAATATCTTTATGAGTAATATACAAAGCAGCCAGGCCCGTTTTGAGTGACGAAGCCTGTCCGGTTGGCCAGCTGGCGTTATCGACCAGCGTGACCGGTAAGCCCTGCAGCTCCGGCACGATCCGTTCGCGATTAGCCCCCAGTACGACCACAACGGGCCCACGCTGTAGCGCCAGCGCCGTTTCTGTTACGCGCCGAATCAACGACTGGCCTTTATATGTCAGCAGTTGCTTCGGTTCTCCGCCCATCCGCGACGAATCGCCGGCGGCCAGAATTATAGTTCCGATTTTCAAGATGCTTTTTGTTTCATGGAGTTAGCTGCCTTTTCCCGACATTCCATGGTGAATACACGTCAGCGGCTCGTCCATGACGTCTGAACTGATTCAGTTCTGCGAGGTAAACACCCTATACGGTGGGTCGGTTCTGCCGTTGCGCAAACACCTCGGCCGGGTAGCCCACTTCGACCAGCGACAGTCCCTCGGCCGGAGCTGCCCGCCCGGCGGCCTGACGATCGCGGGCCAGGATGATCTGCTCAAATTCATCGACACTCATCCGCTCCTGCCCCACCATCAGCAGCGTACCGACAATAGCCCGTACCATACCCCGAAGAAATCGATCCGCACGAATATGAAACATCAGCTCGTCGTTGTTCTGGCGCTTCCAGTACGCAAAGTCAATTCGGCAGTTAAAGGTTTTTACGTCCGTCTTTACCTTACTGAAACTCTGAAAGTCGGTATGCAGCAGCAGCCGACTGGCGGCCTCGTTCATCCGGTCAACGTTAAGCGGCAGAAAGAACACGCAGGCCAGCCCATCGCGAAATGGATCTTTACGCCGGATTATGCTGTACTGGTAATAGCGATACGTAGCGGTATAGCGCGCATGATCGCGCGGACCTACCGGAAAGCAATCATAGACGACAATATCGCTTGGAATCAATTTATTGACCGAACGAAGCAGATGGGCGGGCAGGGGCGATTCGAGTTCGAAGTGCGCAAACTGCTGGGCTGCGTGAACGCCCGCATCGGTTCGGCCACTGCCGACAATGCCGATGGGTTGCCGGATAATCGTTGTCAGGGCCGTTTCGAGCACCTCCTGTACACTCAGTCCGTTCGGTTGCCGTTGCCAGCCGTGGTAGTTGGTGCCCCGGTAGGCCAGTTCAAGGAAATAACGCATGCAGGAATTGTGGGTGTTTTGCGGACCAAAGTTCCGTCTTTCTACGTCAAAAAACCGCCCGACATCGGGTTTTAGACCGCAAAACACCTGACAATTTATTTCGGCACGTCGCCAAACTTCTCGTTCCGGCCGGTCTTGTCGGCGTCGCCGGTCAAAGCGCCCTTGGCCATTTCGAACAGCTTGACCATTTTGCCACCGGGTCGGTCCCAGTATTCCCCCCCGTGGATCGTAACTTTCAGCAGGGCAATGTGCGGGTCTTCTTTCCCATTAGGAAACCAGGTTTTCAGGAAGTCGCTCCAAAGCTGTTCGATTTTTGCCCGGTCCTTGACTACGTCGGCCCGCCCGGTTGTTGTGACGTACACCTCGCTGCCGGGATCCGAAAAAGCAACGCTGACGCGCTGGTCCTGCTGAATTTCGGCAACCTTCGTCGAGTTGTCATAGGTAAAAAACCATAGGCTGCCATCCTCGTCGATCTCGTGGGTGGCCATGGGGCGAGTGTGAAAATCGCCATCCGACTCCAGCGTGGTCAGCATAGCAATCCGGATATCCTTAATCCGGTCTTTGAGCTTATCCAGCTCCATGGCATTCAGTGTCTGTTGCGCCTGCATAAGGGTTGTGATTGATTGTACACAGTCACAACCCTACTTATCAAATAGAGTTTTATTCAGACACAGGTAAAGCAGAAAGTCGAGCCAGCGGACTTTTGATCATCGGCAACGCACCCAGAACGGATTTTAAAGCCGGTCAATCTCGAACCGAAGTTCATCGGCCAGCTGGCGCAGGCGGGTCGAGTCGGCCCGGGGCGGTGGTAGCTGCTGGCTGACAAAAGCCTGAATTTCCCAGACCTCCAGCACCTCTTTCAGGGCAATTTCGCGGTTGGGAATGTCAGCCCGATCGGCCGTTAGCAATAGCGTTCCCTTAGCCTTTACCTGGTTATAGACTCGCCGGCTACTGATTCCGTCGCGGCTGGTCAGGAGAATGTACAGTTTTCCGTCGGCGATGTCGAACCAGTTTCGTACAAACTGACCAACCAGTAACGCACCTGGAAAAGCAAAATCATCGCCCGCTTCAAAGGCGCGGTAGTGCCCTTCGGGTAACGTTGGGAGGTGCATGGCCGGTAGCTGCCGTAAAAAATCAGGCTGCTGATAGCGTTGATTGTACTCCGCGTATCGCGCCTGCATGACCACCGCTATAGTTGGGGCAACAGCCTGAGCAGGTACACTGGCCGGGCTGGCCGCTCCGGGACCCTCATACACATTGTTGAAGGTAAGCACGTCAACGGAGCGATGCTCTACGGGTCTGAAGGGCGGAGCGGGCGGGGTCTGCCCAAATAAACGGTCTACCGGCGACGCGGGCGGAGCAGGCTGATAGGCGACCGGTGCCGGCCGCTCAGCGGCTACCTGGTCGGGCCGGACCGGCGGGGTAATGACTGGCGGAACGGGTGCCGGTCTGGAAACTGGCTGGGGCTGCTCTTCGGGCCGGTAGTATTTGTTCAGAACGGCCGAGAGCGGCTGCGGTTCCGGTGGTACGGGGCGCGATGTATCGGCGAAGATATCCGGAAAATCCGGATGCTCGAACGGGTCATCCTCGGCCGGGTTGATCTTGCCATCTGACCGGATATTGTCGGTCCGGATGCGGACGTCGGCGGGTCGGGCGGGTTGCCCGAGCGGGATGCTAAGGTTCGGCGTTTCGCGGAGTTTGCGCAGGTCCTGCCGGGTCAGCAATTCAACGGTTGTATTAAACGCCCGGGCAATGGCCTGAATATTCTGTTGGTTTGGGTTAGCGCGACCCTCCTCATAAGCCCCTAACAAAGAGCGTTTTATATTTATTTTTCGGGAGAATTGTTCCTGCGTCAGACCATTCAGTTTGCGCAGATAACGAATGTTTTCGCTGACAAGTGTCATTCGGTTCGGGTTTACTAACGTGTTGCTAAGATAGACGATTCCCGTTTGAAATGCTAAAGCCGATACATTGCCGGAAATTTTTGTACTTTTACCCTATTCGTTTGACTCTAATCAACACGACTTAACCTGCCTATGCAACCGTTACAAGCCACCACCGACCTGCGAGATGAGTTAGCCTCAGTTTTTGATCGGCAACGCCGGTTTGCGCCCCAGATGGCACTGACCACCTCCCAGGAACGGATCGAACGGATCAAACGGGTTCAGGACTGGATGCTGAGCCATCAGCCGGAACTCGAAACCGCGATGTACAACGATTTCAGGAAGCCCAGCGCGGAGGTAGCGCTGGGGGAGCTGATGTCGGTCAATGCGGAAATCAAGCACATCATCAAAAACCTGAAACGATGGATGCGCCCCCAGCGGCTTCCTACGCCCCTCAGTCTAATCGGGACTAAAAGTCATATTCGGCACGAACCCAAGGGGAACGTGCTGATCATAGCGCCCTGGAACTACCCGTTTGCGCTGATAGCCAAACCGCTGGTTTCGGCCATTGCCGCGGGGAACGTATGCATGCTGAAGCCCTCCGAAATGACCCCCCATACGGCAGCGTTGATCAGCCGCATGGTTCGGGAGTTGTTTCCAATTGATGAAGTAGCCGTGTTCGAAGGAGATGCCGATGTGTCGAAGGCGTTGCTCGACTTGCCTTTCAACCATATCTTTTTTACCGGCAGTCCGGCAGTAGGACGAATCGTGATGACGGCTGCGGCCAGGCACCTGGCGTCGGTAACGCTTGAACTGGGCGGGAAGTCGCCCGCTATTGTTGATGACTCAGCCAATGTCCGGCAGGCGGCTGAGCAGTTAACCTGGGGCAAATGCCTGAACAACGGCCAGACCTGTATCGCTCCCGACTATGTGCTGGTGCACGAGTCGATCCGCGAACCTTTTCTGGAAGCCATGCGCAACTGTCTGAAACACATGTACAGCCCGGACGGTCAACCCGTCGAAGCCTCGGCCAGCTACGCTCGCATTGTTAATCGACAGCATTTTCAGCGGATTCGGTCCCTGGTCGACGAGGCTGTTCAGCAGGGGGCTACCGTCAGCATTGGCGGCCGGATGAACGAAGCCGAAAACTTCATCGAGCCAACCGTACTCGAGCAGGTCACCGACAGTATGCGGGTAATGCAGGAAGAAATTTTCGGTCCTGTGCTGCCGGTCCTGACCTACCGCACCCTCGATGATGCCCTGAGCCGGGTTAACCAGCGGGATAAACCTCTGGCGCTGTATATACATAGCCGCAACCGAGAACATACCCAATACATTCTGGACCGCACCTCAGCCGGCGACACCGTTGTTAACGATACACTCCTTCAGTTCGGCAATGTCGAGCTGCCGTTTGGCGGGGTAAACAACAGTGGGCTGGGCAAGTCGAACGGGTTCTTCAGCTTTCAGGAATTCTCGAATCAGCGCGGGGTTATGCAGCGTGACTTCGGCACCATGAAGTTCATCTTCCCGCCCTATACCGACCGGGTGAAGAAACTCATCAACTGGGCGGTGAAATTCTCTTAACTACCCGTTTGGCTAAACAAACCGCTCAGTACGTCGTGTATAGGGCGTTTTGTTTAGCCAAAAACTTCGTATCATTGACATTCTATGGTACGACTTCGTCTGCTCGCAGGGCTTAGCCTGCTATTCTGTTTTCCGGCCGCTTCCCAAACGCTGCCGATCCTTGATCAGAACCCGACCTCGCTACGCTGGTATCGACTCTCTACACCGCATTTTCGGGTTTTATACCCCGCCGGCTTCGACACCACCGCCCAACGAACGGCCCAGCGGCTCGAGCAGTTGTACGAACCGGTCAGCGCGTCACTGAACCGGCGCCCCCGGCGGGTGTCGGTGCTGCTGCAAAATCAAACGACTGTCAGCAACGGGTTTGTAACGCTGCTCCCCCGACGGTCGGAATTCTTTGCCTCGCCCCCCCAGGACCCTGGGCTGCTGGGTACCCTCGACTGGCTAGACCTGCTGTCAGTACACGAATACCGGCACGTTGTTCAGGCGGAAAAAGCCCTTCAGCACTATGGGCGGGTGTTGTTTACGCTGTTCGGCAATGCGGGGCTGTCGGTGCCTTACCTGACCGTTCCGGACTGGTTTGCCGAGGGCGACGCTGTCAGTACCGAAACGCTGCTGAGTACCGGCGGTCGGGGCCGGATTCCCAACTTCGACCTGGGTATGCGGGCTAACCTGCTGGCCGGGCGACAGTTTCCCTACGCTAAAGCTGTAAGTGGCTCATTCCGGGATAACGTGCCGAACCATTATGTACTGGGTTATTTTCTGACGACCTACCTCAAACGGGCAAACGGCCCCGAAGCCTGGAGCAGCATCCTCAACCGAAACTACCGCCGAATACCCTGGCCTTTTGCGTTTTCGGCCAGCGTGAAAGACCAGACCGGTTTGCGCGTGGATGATCTGTATCAGAAAACGATGGACGACCTGACCGAAACCTGGCGCACCCAGCAGAAAAACCTGACCCTCTCCCCCGTTTCGCCCTACGCCATCGCGCCACCTGAAAAAGCAGGGCAGGATCGACCCGTTTTTACCAGCTATCGGTATCCGCAGTTCATTACCGATTCATCGGTTATTGCCGTCAAAAGCGGCCTTGGCGATACCCCCCGGCTGGTTTTGCTCAGCAAAAACGGCCCCGAACAGCTGGTTCATGTACAGGGCTTCCCAAACGATCCGGCCATGCTGTCAGCTACGGCCGAGCGGGTCTGCTGGATCGAATACGGCTATGATCCCCGCTGGGGCCAGCGCGTTTATTCGAATATCCGGCTCCTCGACCTGGCCTCCCGCCAGCTCACCCGCCTGACCCACCGCACCCGCTACACCGCCGTGGCCTTGTCGCCCGATAACCAGAAACTCGTCGTTGTCGAGAATACGGAGACCTATAAAACCCGCCTGCATATGCTCGACGCGCAAACCGGACGGCGGCTGGCCACCATCTCCAACCCCGACGATGCTTTCTATCTGCATCCCCGCTGGGCTGCCGATAATCAAACCATCGTAACGGTAAAATTGAAAAACGGCTTTAAGACGTTACAAACAATTGATACCCGAACGGGACTCAGTACGGACTTGCTACCGGGCGCCCGGGAAAACATCAGCCATCCGCAACCGTGGTCCGATTATGTTTTTTATAACTCGCCCCGGTCAGGAATCGACAACGTGTATGCGGTCAACACCAGGACGAAGCAGGTTTTCCAGGTTACGTCCCGACCTCTGGCAGCTTATCATGCGGCAGTATCTCCTTCAGGGGGTAAACTAGCCGTCGAAGAATTTACGGCCGATGGGTACCGAATTGTTGACATGCCCCTGGCTCCTTCCCGCTGGACCGCGCTGTCGCCCTCCGCCCCGGCTGGCAATCCGGCCGAGCTGGTGCGGTATTTTGGTGCCCTGCCCCAGCTCGAACCCGGTGCTGCCCTGGGCCGGCAGATTCTCAACGACTCACTGGCCCCTACCCAGGTTTATACGCCCACCCGCTTCCGGCGGCTGGCCCACGCGCTCAACATCTACAGCTGGGGACCAATCGCGAGCAGCACCGGTCAGGCGCTAAACGTAGGGTTAAGCTCGCAGGATTTGCTCAGCACCACCCAGGTTAGCGTTGGCTATACCTATAACCAGGCAGAACGCGTCGGCAATGCGTATGCGCTGCTTAGCTACCAGGGACTCTACCCGATCATCGATGTCAGCTTTCAGCGGGGTAACCGCAACACCTCGCTGTACATTGACAGGGCCGCTCCGGTCGACAGTCTGCGCTCGGATCGGTGGCAGTACAACCAACTCACGGCCGGGTTTCGGCTTCCCCTTCAGTTCACCCAGTCCAAATACAGCCAGGCCGCTTCGTTATCTGCCTATTACAACTACCTGGCCGTTACCGATTATGACCTCCCTTTCCGCAGCATTACCGAAGTAGGCGGGGCGGGTTCCCTGAATGCGCTCAGCTACGCGGTGAGCTACAGTCGGCTGTTGCGGCAAAGTAAGCGCGATGTAGCTCCGCGCTGGGGACAGACACTTTCGGCCACTTACCGACACACGCCCTTCGGGGGTCGACTACAGGCCGAGCAATGGGGCATTCAGGGAAATTTATTCGTGCCGGGCCTCGGCAAACACCATTCGTTACGGTTGCGGGGCGGTTTTCAGCAACAGTCGCGGGGTACGTACCGGTTTGCACCGGTCGTATTTTACCCACGCGGTCAGGCCTACGTCAGCGATGATCAGATCCTGGCCGGAAGCGCTGAATACCGACTGCCCATTGCGGATACGCACTGGTCGCTGGGGCGATGGCTGTATGTACAGCGGATCAAAGCTGCCGGTTTTCTGGATGCCGCCCAGGGGCAAAGCCGACTTGAGGTTCGAACGGCCACAGGGCAGTTGCGCGGCTACCAGACCCGAACCAATCAATACCAGACCGCGGGCGTCGACGTATCGTTCATCGTAAACGCCCTGCGCCTGCGCACTCCTTTTGAGGTGGGCGCCCGTGGCGTTTACAACCTGACTACCGGTCAATGGCTCGTTCAGCCCCTGGTAGTTGACATCGGCTTCTGACCCGGCTCCCCTGAACGAAAGAAGCCCGCTGACCACAGGTTGTAACCTGTGGTCAGCGGGCTTCTTTCGTTCTATTGGACTTAGCCCTTATAAAACACCCATTTCGACAGTTCTTTGTACGACACTTTTTTGCCATACATCAGAATACCTACCCGGTAGATGCGGGCAGCCAGCCAGGTGGTACCCATAAAGCCCAGGATCAGCAACACCATAGACAGGGCCAGTTCCCAGCCCGGCACCCCAAATGGTACCCGTACCATCATAACCACGGGCGAGGTCAGCGGAAAAATTGACGTCCAGAAGGCCAGCGGTCCATCAGGATCACGAATCACGAACTGAGCTACCGCAATGGCGCCAATGATGGGCAGGGTAATCGGAAACATAAACTGCTGGGTTTCTGTCTCGTTATCGACTGCCGCGCCAATGGCCCCAAATAAGGCACTGTAAATGAGGTAGCCGCCCAGGAAGTAGAACAGGAAACAGGCTACGATCAGCGGAATATTGAGCGTATCGATGGCACGCATCACGCTGGTAACGGCGCTCTCCTGCGTCTTTTTCACCTCAGCTGAAGCCGGACCCTGAGCCATGGCCCCGGCGGCTCCGGATGTTTGCATGGCCTGCCGCCCCCGGTCCACCTTATCGCCCATAATGGTTCCGCCAATGGTAAACAGGCCAATGGTAAGGGTGATCCAGAGCAGGAACTGGGTCAGACCAACCAGGGCCACGCCGATGATTTTACCAAGCATCAGCTGAAAAGGCTTAACGGATGAGATAATCACCTCAACAATCCGGTTGGTTTTTTCTTCCATGACGCCCCGCATAACCTGAGTGCCGTAGATAAATACCGATATGTAAATCAGGAAAGCACAGAAATACCCGATAATGGTGGTGGCAATGGCGTTGCTGTTCTTCTCACCCGCATCGCTCAGGTTGATCGTCTGCGCATCGACGTTGACTTTAGCGTCTTCGATCACCTTCTGGGTAATGCCGGCTTCGCTCAGTTTGATGGTTTCAATCTCTTTGCCAATTGCGCGTTCGATATTGTTCTGCAGATCAAGGCTGACGCTCTTCTGCGCAAAAATCTGTACGGTTTTTGGCCTCTCGATGACATCTTTGGGGATAAACACCAGCGCATCGTACCCTTGCTTGACAAACGATTTCTTGGCGACGCTCAACGACTGTTTTTCGTACGAGTAAGTCGTTTCGTCATCATTTTTGAACTGGTTGGTGAACCGGCCGCTTTCGTCAACGACGGCTACTTTTTTCTGGTCGATGGAGCTGACGGCCGCCCAGCCAATGATGGCATAGAAGGCAAAGATCAGCAATGGCCCCAGGATGGTCATGATTACGAACGACCGTTTACGCACCCTGACCAGGTATTCGCGTTTGATAATCAGGAAAATTGTATGCATGGACTTGACAGGTGAATGGCCTTAGACGGTACACGATCCGGCAGCGCGGGCCGGTATTAATCAGTGGTTTCGCCGACGGCCTGGATGAAGATATCGTTCATGCTGGGAATATTCTCGCCAAAAGACCGAACAGCCACCCGATCGAGCAGGTGACGGATCAGTTCGTTGACGGCAGCGTCGGGCGGAATCCGAATATCCGTTCGCTGAAAGTTGTCGTCAGTAGCGGTGGTAGTCAGTACTTCGAAGGCAGGCGGCAGGTCGTCAAGCGTTCCCTGGTACTCGACATGGTAGGTATGGGTTTTGAACTGTTCCTTGATGGCTCGCTTAGGCCCATCGAGCACTTTATGCGATCGGTTGATGAGCGCAATATGATCACAGAGTTCTTCAACCGATTCCATGCGGTGGGTCGAGAAGATGATGGTTTTCCCTTTGTCGCGCAGTTCGAGAATTTCGTCCTTGATCAGATTGGCATTGATGGGGTCAAAGCCGGAAAACGGCTCGTCTAGAATAATCAGATCGGGCTCGTGCATGACCGTGGCCACGAACTGCACCTTCTGCTGCATACCCTTCGACAAATCTTCTACCTGTTTGGTCCACCAGGTCTTGATATCGAACTTCACGAACCAGATTTTGAGCTTTTCCATCGCTTCTTTCTCGGTCAGCCCTTTCAACTGAGCCAGGTAAAGCAATTGCTCACCAACCTTCATTTTTTTGTAAAGGCCGCGTTCTTCGGGCAAGTAGCCAATACGTTTGATGTGATCCGGCTTGAGCCGCTCACCATCCAGAATGACCTCCCCCGAGTCGGGAGCGGTGATCTGATTAATTATACGGATCAGCGAGGTTTTACCGGCTCCATTGGGGCCCAGCAGCCCAAAAATACTGCCTTTGGGTACGTGGAGGCTGACATCGTCCAGCGCCCGATGCTCGGCATACTGCTTGACGATGTGGTGGGTTTCGAGAATATTCACAGAGTTTGGTATAACGTTTAGGTTATCTAACGATCCGACAAATGAACGGGGCCTACACTGAATCAACAACCAATTTACGGATGAACTGCCATTGCGGTATATAGACGGTATAAAAAAACCACAGCCCCGGTCGGGACTGTGGTTTTTTTATAAAGAATACAGCTGGTCAGGCCTTAACAACAATCGTTTTGGCCCATTTGTCGCCAAAGCGTTTTTTCTCATCGCCTAGTACCATCAGGGCGTCAATGACGTTAAAAACCGGGATCATGAGCGACACCTGTCGGGTGATGGCGGTGCCGTAATCACCCAGCAGACCGGCACCGGTGTCTTCTCGGACCGCTTTGATGCCCATCAGCTTTTTCCCGATGCTTTGGCCACCCAGGAAACCGCCCACTTCGGGCAGGGCGTCTTTAACGAGGAAATAGCCCAGGGCGAAAATCATGCCGATGAAGGAAAGCCTGTAACTGATGACGCCCAGGATCAGTAGTGGCACATAAGCCACGACGACATCGATAAGATACGCAATAAAACGCACACCGGCACTGGCTTTGACCTGGGTGCTGAGCGAGGTGAAGGACGATTACACAGGATACGGGTTTAGGTAAAACGGTTTGTAAAAAAATCTCACCTAACCTACAAAATCTCCGGAAACGTTCTGCATTTCTGTTCAGCTACGGCCGCAATCTTTACTAAGCGGTAATCTCTTCAGAATCAATAGGATGAGTGCGGAATTCACCTTCCCATTTAGAGACTACACAGGTAGCGACCGCGTTACCGGCCACGCTCGTGGCGCTGCGCCCCATATCCAGAACCTGGTCGATACCCAGCAGCAGAGCCAGCCCTTCGATGGGTAAATTGAACAGGGACATGGTGCCGGCAATAACGACCAGCGACGCCCGTGGTACCCCAGCAATTCCCTTAGACGTGATCATCAGCGTCAGCATCATCGTAATCTGCTGTTCAATGCTTAGCGGTACGCCATAAGCCTGGGCTATAAAAGCCGTCGCAAAGGTCATGTAGAGCATTGACCCATCGAGGTTGAACGAATATCCCAGGGGTAGCACGAACGAGATGATCCGTTCTGAGCAGCCAAACCGCCGTAAAGCCTCGATGGTCTGCGGAAACGAAGCCTCCGAACTGGCGGTACTGAACGACAGGATGATCGCATTCTTGATTTCGGCCAGCAACGCCAGATAGGGAATCCGCACGACCAGACAGATTACCCACAAAACGACAAAAACGAAAAAGAGCAGCCCCCCAAAGAAGCAAAGAATCAGGTAGGCATAGCCCGCCAGAATACCGAGCCCCTGCTGGGCTACCACGGCTGCAATAGCACCCAGCACCCCAAAGGGCGCAAATGACATCACGTACCCTGTCACTTTAAACATGACATGCGACAAAGCGTCGAGGGCTTTAATCACGATTTTTCCCTGCGCCCCAATGGACCCAACTGCGATCCCGAAGAAAATGCTGAAGACCACGATCTGTAGTATTTCGTTGGTGGCCATGGCATCGATAAAACTTGTCGGTACGATATGGGTAATGAAGTTCTCGAAGGTCATCTTGGGCACTTCAACACCCGTATCAGTTCCCTTGGGAGGCAGGGGCAGGCTCATTACCTCGCCCGGTTTCAGGATGTTTACTACCAGCAAACCAACCACCAGCGACAGAATGGTAGCGAAATAAAAATAAGCCAGCGTCTTGAGCCCGATCCGACCAACGGTACCAAAGTCGCCCAGTTTGGCGATACCCACGACCAGGGTGGCAAATACCAGCGGCCCAATGATCATCTTGATCAGCCGAAGAAAAATTTTGGAAAGTATATTCAGGTCCGTTCCCGAAAATCCAGAGTCAGTTGCTGGAAACAAGTATCCAATCAGGATACCGAGCACCATGCCCAGAAAGATACGCGTAGTCAAGTTAGGGAGTTTCATGCAGTCAGGTTGAAAGCCAGTATGAACAAAAGTAACGCAATCGGAGCAGTTGAGAAAACCGGAGCCGCACAGAAGTAGAGCCAGAGCGCTCAGAAGGCTATCCAGAGCGTGGGCAGCCCGAGATCTTACCCGCTTACGGATGCCGATCTGTCAGCCCGGGCAGGCGGCTAGGTCGGTAATCGTTCAGGCCTTAAAAACCCGTTTGTAGATTGGTTTTCGGTACGCAAACTGCGTCCATAGGAGCGGATACATCAGGTAATCAAAGAGCCAAAACGGGGTTCTGAACGTAATATCGTCGATAACGACGGTTCCGCCCGACTCGTGTCTGACCAGTCGGTGCCGATGTCGCCAGTACCGCAGGAAAAACGGCAGACGCACCCCTTCGTCGACGAAGTAGATTTCATCAGCTGTGGTTTGCTGATCGGTGATCAGGCTTTCCCAGTCCTGACGAAACACCAGAAAATTCAACCGCAGGAGAACGACGTCTCCCCGTAAACAACCATCGAAACGAACGACCTCAACGGGTGGAAAAGGCGGACTGAGCTGATCGAACAACTTGCGATCAAACCCAGACCAGACGTCGGGGAGGGCCGCCTGTACTACGGTTTCGAGAACGATGTGCATGTACTGCTACGTATCAAAGACTCTATATCCGATGAGTTTTCTATACCGCTTAATAAATCTTACTACCGTAAAATTGATAAAGACGCCGATTTTAGCCAATTTGACCAGTCAGAATCGGCCATTTCCAGGTCGACCTAAGCAACTTTACAATCGGTTTATGCATCGGTTCGAGTGGTGGTTTGTCAGGTTAGTCGTTGTCGGATTGCTGACTCAAGCTACCCCGTCCAAGGCTACCGGTCCGGTTTCGGAGTACCTGACCGTACGGAATGGCCTGCCCCAGGGTTTCATAAGCGCCATGCTTCAGGATCAGCGTGGCTTTATCTGGCTGGCAACGCGCGATGGTCTCTGCCGCTACGATGGCACCCGGTTTCAGGTCTATAACCATGATCCCCAGCAGCCGGGGTCACTCGCTTTCAGCAGCCTGACCGGCCTGCGGGAAGATAAAGCCGGCCGAATCTGGATCCGTACGGAGAATAACCATATCGACTGTTTCGACCCCGTAACCGAAAAAACGAATCACCCGTCCAACTCCCCCGCCTTTCGGCAAGTCCTGGGTCGCCACCAACTTACGGGCATCTGGCCCGACCCGTCTGGCAATGTCTGGGTCACTACGCAAACAAACGGCTTTTTCCGGCTGAATGCAAACGGGTCGGTGTCGCATCATCACTGGGCGGCCAGCCACGAGCCCCAGCCGTTGATTCGGTCGCTGCTCCTCGACAAAGGTGGGAATCTCTGGCTGGGTACCAACCTCGGACTCTTTCGCTATACCCCGCAATCGAAGCAGTTTGTCGCCTATCGTATAGCTCAGGGTTTACCCCAGAACGATGTGTTCAGCCTCTACGAACGCCGGGGCGGTACCTTTGTTCTGGGCTTTCCGGGCAAAGCCGTCTTTTTCGACCCTGCCGCTGGGCGGGCTACGAAGACGTTATCTCTTCCAGGATCGCCGAACCAGATCCCGCTATACGCCAGCGACACACGGGGAATCGACTACATCAACCAGCACCGCTACACGGATGAGACCGGTCTACAGCCCTTACCCGCCGATGCAAAGCTTAGCCGTTTCTCGGCCCTGTCTATGCTGGTCGACCGGTCCAATGTGCTCTGGATCGGGCTCGACGGCGACGGGGTCATCAAATACGATCTGAACAAACGTCCGTTTACGGCCTGGCCCTACACCAGCTCGTTCTCGACTGACTGGATGACCCAGCAGGCGGGTATTCCGCTCAGCTCGATCCCTCCCCTGATCCGGCAGCAGCGGCCCGATGCGCTTAGGTACCAGTTCGATAGGCAGAAAAACCTATGGCTCAGCAGTGCCGTAACCCCTTTATACCGCTACAACGCCAGTCAGAAGTCCTTCGAAGCGGTGCCCCCAACGGGTATCGAAGCCCGCTGGTTACCGGGTGGGTCGTTTCGCATGACCGCGCTGGCTACGGGGCCGTCGGGTGAAATATGGGGGTTGCTGGGGCCCGACAACCGGGCCGTTGTCCGGTATAATCCCACCCTTTGCACATTCACCGCCTTCCCACTTCCCCTCCCTGCCAACAATCCCTATACCATCATGGGTATGCTGGTAGACGGTGGCCGGATCTATCTGGCGACGCAAAGTCATGGCTTGCTGCGCGCTGATTTATCGACCCAGCGACTGGTACGCTGGTACGCTCAGGCATCGGATAACCAGTCAATTCCCAACAACGCGCTGCTGTGTCTGGCGCAGGACCCGGCGCAGTATAATCATTTATGGATCGGCACGTTCGGTAGCGGTCTTTGTCGACTCGATAAGCTCACGGGGCAGATACGGCGCTTTGGCGTGGGGCAGAGCTTACCCAACAATGTGATCTATGCCATTCGTCCCGATGGACAGGGTCATCTCTGGCTCAGCACAAACCGGGGGCTTTGCCGATTTGACAGTCGCACATTTGAGGTCCGCAATTACACCACCGACGATGGTTTGCCCAGCGAGGAGTTTAACCGGTATCACGACGTTGCCCTGCCCGACGGGCGGCTAATCTTTGGCGGCATTGGTGGGTATACCGTCTTTGAACCCGGCCAGGTAACCGACGATGCCTACAAACCGCAGGTTGCCCTAACTGCCCTTCGGATCAACAACCAGCCCGTGCGGGCTACAACACCCGGCTCCCCGCTCGCGCAGGACATCGACCAGACCACGGATATTGACCTCAACCATGACCAGAACTTCCTGGCGTTTGATTTTTCGGCCCTCCAGTTCAACAAGAGTGGTAAGAATCAGTACCGCTATAAGTTGACAGGGCTGGATAAAGACTGGATTTACAGCGGTAACCAGACCTCCGCTACCTACACCAACCTCCCTCCCGGCACCTATACGTTCGTCGTCAACGCGTCCAATACCTCCGGCATCTGGAGTCCGCATGCGCGGAAGGTCAGGATCGTTATTAATCCGCCCGTCTGGGCAACCTGGTGGGCCTATACCGGGTATGTCCTGCTGCTGATTGGTGCCATCGTGCTGTTCCTGCGGGTTCGCATCAACCGGATTCAGCTCCGCAGCCGGATCGAACTTCGGGAGCAGGAGTCGGCGCAGCTCAAACAGCTGGATGAAGTCAAATCCCGCTTTTTTGCCAACATTACCCACGAGTTGCGTACGCCATTGACTTTAATTCTAACACCGTTAGATCAACTTCTGGAAGAGATCACGGACCCGCAGCATCACAACCGGCTCGCCATGGTACACCGGAGTGCCAACCGGCTTCTGCGGCTTATTAACGAATTACTGGATCTGGCTAAACTGGAAGCCGGCACCCTAACCGTTACCAATGTTCCGGGCGATCTGGCCGAGTTTGTCGAACGAACGGTGTCGGTCTTTAACGAAGAAGCCCAGCGTAAAAGGGTTAACCTACGGGTCAAGTCAACCATTTCACAACCGCACTACTGGTTCGACAGCGACAAACTGGATAAAATCCTGAGTAACCTGCTGGCCAACGCCTTCAAATTCACGAACTCCGGCGGCTCCATTTCGGTCCTGCTCGAGTTGGCCCAGCCCGCGCCCAGCCTGTCGGAGCCAGCCGGACCATCGACGGTAGCCTACGAACGGGTTCGACTCACGGTGAGCGACAGCGGTAAAGGCATCGATCCTGACAAGCTTCCCTACATATTTAACCGGTTCTATCAGGCCAGCCCCTCCTCCGACCAATCGGTGACCGGCTCGGGTATTGGCCTAGCGCTGACTAAAGAACTGGTCGAGATCATGCAGGGCTCTGTCAGTGTATCGAGCAAGCCATCGGTGGGCACCACGTTTGTGGTCGAGCTACCCTGTCTCCCCGCCCGTACAATCGCATCACCTGCTCCGGCAACTAATGCTGTCCTGACCGGTGACCAGGCTGGTCGAAGTCCTGCCAGCGATGCGCATACTTACCAGCTATTATTGGTTGAAGATAACGACGAAATAGCCGGTTACCTGGCTGACATCCTAAGCAAACACTGGCTCGTGAAGCGGGTTAGCAACGGCCAGGCCGGGGTTGAAGCCGCCCTGGCTGACACACCCGATGTGATCATCAGCGATGTGCTGATGCCCCAACTGAATGGGTATGAACTGTGCCGCCAGGTAAAAGCCAACCCCGCCACCAGCCATATTCCCGTTATTCTGTTAACTGCCAAAACAGCCGTCGAAAGTCGGACAGAAGGGTTTTCGGCGGGGGCAGACGATTACATAGCCAAACCGTTTGATGTGAATGAACTGCTGGGGCGCATCCGCAATCGGCTCGACCAGCAGCAACGACTACGCCAGCACCACCGCAAACTGCTGTTGCGCGAGGGTCATCTGCCTAACTCCAGCGCCGACCCGGAAGACGACTTCATGAACCGGGTCTATACCGTACTGGAAAGCCGGCTCGATGATTCTACGTTCGGGGTCGAATCGCTGGCTTCGGCTATTGGTATCAGCCGGATGCACCTGAACCGGAAACTGAAAGTGCTGACGGGCTTTACCCCCAATGAGCTGATCCGTGTGGTGCGGCTCAACCGGGCTGCCGAGCTACTGCTGACGGGTGCGTCCATTTCCGAAGTAGCCGATCGGGTTGGTTTCGACACGCCCGCTTATTTCTCGAAAGTTTTCAAAGAACACCATCACCTGACACCAACTGATTTTGTAGAAAAGAATCGACAGGAAGTTGTGTAAGCGGTGTTTTGTCTCCTCATTTTGTATTAATCCCACTTTAAATTAGCCATTTTGGTCCATTCAATCGGCTTTACAGGCTGAGTTGGGGGCATGTTACAAATTTTATAGGGCGTGTTACAAATCAGCAAGTCCCTGGACGAGATCGAAGTTAGTATTGTGTAGTGATCCTAACTATCTGTAAAACCTCTCTACCAGATACTCATGACCTATTATTCGTCTGCCTCAGCGTCGGTTCGTACCATGCCCTCTGAATGGCCTCCTCTAAAGCTGTACCTCCGCGAAACCGGTCGTCAGTCATTCTCTGTAGCTGATTTAGTATACCTTCAGGCCGTAGCTAATTACAGCTGGCTGAACTGGGTAGACGGACGTCGGATGCTGATGCCCCGTACGTTAAAGTATTACTCGCCGAAACTGCCTACCGAGCTCTTCATCCGGTTGCATCGCAACTGCGTCGTTAACAAACGGTACGTAGATCGGCTCGAACGTACCGAAACAGGTGGGCTCGTTCACCTGTCGACGGGGGAAGTATTGCCCGTATCCCGTCGCCGGTGGGGTACCGTTCGTCGGCAGCTGGCCCACAATATGCCACATCTCAATTAATCATATTCTGGCTTTTCGCTTCTACTCCAACAGCCTTGCAGACAAAGAGCCCCGATCAACATGATCGGGGCTCTTTGCGTATAAACAGTAACGAACGAAGCGGTAGTCAGTCTCTACATGTTTTCCAGCACACGTTCCATAGACACTTCCTGACCGATTCGGCTTTTCAGCTCGCTGATTGGCACCCGAATCTGCTCGGTCGTATCGCGGTAGCGAATGGTAACGGTATCATCTTCCAGCGTCTGGTAGTCGACCGCAATACAGAAAGGAGTTCCTACCAGATCCTGACGGGTGTAACGCTTGCCAATAGCATCACGCTCTTCCATAACGACCCGGAACTCCGAACGCAGCGACTTCATGATCTGCTCGGCTTTCTCGGGCAGGCCATCTTTACGAACGAGCGGGAACACAGCTGCCTTAATAGGCGCCAGCGCCGGGTGCAATTTGAGATACGTCCGCTCTTTCTGATCGTCGCCTTCGCCAACGGTTTCTTTGGTAAAGGCATTACAGAATACCGCCAGGAACAGCCGGTCGGCACCGACCGATGTTTCAACTACGTACGGAATGTAGTTGCCGTAGGGTTTGCCGGTTGCCGGATCGATATCGTTATCGAAATACTGTTGCTTTTTGCGGCTCAGCTCCTGGTGCGACTTTAGGTCAAAGTCGGTGCGGGAGTGGATACCTTCCATTTCGCGGAAACCAAATGGAAACTGATATTCAATGTCCACGGCTGCGTTGGCATAGTGGGCCAGCTTCTCATGGATGTGAAATTTGAGTTTCCCGGCCGGCAGCCCGATGGCTTGGTGGAACTTCATCCGGGTATCCCGCCAGCGTTCGTACCAGTCCATTTCGGTGCCTGGCCGTACGAAGAACTGCATTTCCATCTGCTCAAACTCGCGCATCCGGAACGTAAACTGCCGGGCCACGATCTCGTTCCGGAAGGCTTTCCCGATCTGGGCGATACCAAACGGCACCTTCATCCGACCCGTCTTCTGCACATTCAGGAAATTAACGAAGATGCCCTGCGCGGTTTCGGGCCGCAGGTAGATCAGGCTGGCGTCTTCGGCCAGCGAGCCAACCTGGGTGGAGAACATCAGGTTAAACTGCCGAACCTCAGTCCAGTTGTCGGTACCCGATACAGGATCTTTGATGCCTTCAGCAATGATCAGATTACGCACGCCCTCCAGGTCGTTTTCGCCCAGCAGGCGTCCCATCTCTTGCAGGAGCGCCGTACTGCGGGCGTCATCACCGGCGTTGGCGTATTCTTCAGCTTTAAGCTCCAGCAGCTGGTCGGCCCGGTACCGCTTTTTAGAGTCGCGGTTATCGATCATCGGATCGTTGAATGAATCAACGTGACCCGACGCTTTCCAGGTCAGGGGGTGCATGAAAATAGACGCGTCGATCCCCACCACGTTATCGTGGAGCTGGGTCATGGCTTTCCACCACAGCGTTTTCAGATTATTTTTCAGCTCAACGCCGTTCTGCCCATAGTCATATACGGCCTGCAGACCGTCGTAAATCTCAGACGAAGGAAATACGAAGCCATATTCTTTGGCGTGGGCGATGATGTCTTGCAGCGAAGTCGCTGGTGGTCCGTCGGTACGGGCTGGAGTAGTATTCATACGTGGGGACAAAAATACAATACCAGCCGAATTATTTCGCCTGCTCCCGTAAATGACGATCTACTGACAGGTGCTCACTCGTCAGCGCGGGGCTCTTACCTACCCTGCCTGGGACAGTACAGACAACAGTCAGCAGCCAGGATTAGCTACGTATATCCGCTATTGAGTGACAAACGGCCGGGCTGACAGTCTGAGGCACGTCTGTATTTGCCCGTATCATCGATATGCTCACCCGCATCCTGTCGTTCGTCCGTGATTATTTCGGCTTTTCCCACAACAAAACCAAACTAATCACAACAGGCTGAAAACCAACGTACTTCACTGTTTCAACTTGCTGAGTACCCTCACTCGTACTCATTAACCACGGATACCTATATATAAGGTACCTGACAAGTAGCCCGATTACCCTAATATCCAGCCTGCAGCCGTTTCGCTGAATCCCAACGAAGTCAGGATGTCCAGCGGCCCGGCTGGCAGTGTCGAAGCGCTGGGACGAAACCCATGTACTTCTACGCGGCCAGGTATAAAGTATTCGGTGGCGTGGCTACTTGACGCCGGAAAATTTATGGCCAGTTGCCGGAACTCCCGGTTGGCTTCCAGCACCTCTTTTTGCAGTTCTTCGTTGCGCTGTTTCACTTCGGCTAACTCCTTTTCTTTCAGCTCCAGCTGCCGGAGCAGGGTAGCGACATCAGCAGACGGTTCAGCCTGATCGGCTGGCGGTGCGGGGGCAGGCATGGGCAGGCTCAGCGCTTCACGCAATACTTTCTCCTGGGGGTAGAATTTCAGGATACTCATAACAGTTTTTAATGTAGGCTTGTTGCGCCCACTGATCACGTAGTACAGGTGTTGCGGGTTGACCCCCATTTCACGGGCAACGGTCTGATAACCGCCTTTGCGTTCCAGAAACGCGCATAGCGCAGCCGTTACTTCATCGACTACGACTTCCTTAATGTTCTGTGTCTTCATAATCGTTTTATATATTTTACCGTTTGCTTGCAATTTTATTACCACTTGCTTAGATTTGCCCTACGTCAACCTATCTAATTGAGTATAGGCAATCATATGGTAAAACAAATGTAAGCAATTGACATGAAAAAGCCAGTAAGAAAGTACACAGACAAGCAGATTGACCTATTAAGCGGTCTAATTAAAGGAGGACCGTATTTGCCCGAAGTAAAGGCAGAACTAGAGAAAACGGGCCATACGTACTCAGATGGGCACATTTACCGGGTTATTCACGGCGTTCGCCATACCGATGTAATTTGGGACGCTGTACGGGCTGTTTTAGCAAAACGTAAGCAAACGCAAAAGGAAATCGACGCCGATCTGGCTGAATTAGCCGCTTAATCCTCCCCTATCCAGTATAAACAAGGCATTTTACGGGATTCCGTAAGCAGGTGGTATTCGTGTCTCTATAAATTCTTTTTACCATTTGCTTGCATATTCATTACCATTTGCTTAAGTTTGTCATGTAATCAATCGCAACCAACACCAACCAATACCATGTCTGCAAAAAACGCCAAAGCCGCCCGCCGTGTCCTGTCTACGCTTCGTTTCCCCGCCGTCAGTGAAAACACACCGCTCATGCCTGCTACCCCCATCAATCACAACCGCCGGATTCGCCACTTAGCCCGGTCGCTGGGTGTAGGGGTGTTTCAGGCTGCCCGCGTGTATGCTGCCCGTAAAGGCTACTCAATGCCTACCATCGAATGCGTTAACCCGACCGGCCAGACGCTCGAAGACTTCAAAGAGCGGCTGAATTTCATCAACGGCTAATCAATCACCAACACCAACCCCCTGCAATCATGACTCAGGAATCTGTCAACCCGACACCTCAAGTGAATAGCTGTCCGGAGTTCCCATACTTCGGCGCAAGGTACCCAGACGCCCGGTGCATCAACGGCTACCTGTGGGATATGGACAGCTACGACGATGGGTATTTCACCATTGGCGGAGAGGAGCCCTGCCCGTTCTGCAATACCGAAGAATACTTAGAGCAGAGCGTAGACGAAGAGAATCCGCGTGAGGAAGTGCTAAAAAACATTGAGTACGTACGCCGGAAATACTCCTAATCAATCACCAGCACCAACCCCCTGGACAAACACCACTATGACCCTCGCCCGCAACTGCCAACTCAACTCGGCCCGACTCGGAGCCCTCGACCTGCAAGACGAAACCAGCATTTACGCGCTGGCTACTCTGACCGAAAACGAAGCCGGTGGCTACTGCACGAGCATTCAGCTAACCAACGCCTACCCGTACGCGGGTCAGATCAAACTGGAATTCGACGTAACGACCGTATGCGTAGTAGACAGCTACGACCGGTTTGAGCCGGGTAGCAGCAACGAGACGGCGACGGTCAGTGAGACGGTTAAGCTAACCTTAGAGAAATCGACAAAGCTGACTGATCTGGGGCGGCTGGTGTCGGATGCGGTGCGGAGTGTAAAAGGAAACATTCACGCGTAAACCATACCACGATGACTGAACAGCAATTTACCGTTCGCATTGACGGCACCTGTAACGACTACACGCACGGCGTTATGGATGACCGGGAGTTTCGAGACTCGATCATGGATACAGTTATCGAGTTGGTAGGCAACCACCTACCGGCTCCCCTGCGTCTGTTGTCCGAAATGACCGCTGATGACTACCGGCAAATGATTGCCGATGTACACGGCGAGGAAATGGCGGCACGATACCCCATCTACAAAGCGCACTACATGCATTTGAAGGAAGGCAAGCGGTTAAACTCGTTTGCGGGTTGTGACGGGTCGGGTAAACAGCTGATGGGTCATGATCTAGCCCGAATCCTGTCGGATTCATTCTTCTGCGACTGGCTGGACTACAAAGGCTTTGCCCGCCCCCGCTGGGCTGCTGACGGCAAATCGGTGCCGTATGATGCGTGCAACCCTGTCATGTCCTACTAACCCCCCCCTCTACCCATGTTCACCCTAACCGATTTTCTGTTGGCGTACGGCAAAGCCTGTCTGTATCTGGGTTTGCCCCTGTTTCTCATCCCGTTCGGCCCCAACATGCTCCGCTACTTCTTCCGCGACACGAAAGTAGGCCGGGCGCTGTCGGCCTGGTGGTGGTCGCGTAGTGACGACACGCTGGGTTTGTATCTGGCGCTGGGTAGTCTGCTGGTGCTGGTGGTCCTCACATGGATTCGTAACGCCAAATAAGATGGATCAGATACCAGACACCAATCCGATTATGAACGACGTAGCGGCAATCCAGCTACAGGAGTTATTCGGCCCCAACGCAACCGTTACCGACGTCGAAGTTGACGAAACGTGGGTGCATTTCTGTCTACCCGCCAGCGACGTACAGGATTTCCCCAGCCCGGTCAAGCTCACGATCTACGGCATTCACGACGGTAAACTCGAATGCAGCCTGATACTCTGCGAGCTGGCCGAGCAAATCCGCTTCAAGGATTTTATAACCGTCAGTTTTCCGAAGATCATCAAACAGGCCAAAGAAAGGGGTGAGACGCTATGAAACGGTTTGCATCGGTCTGTACGGGTGTCGGTCTGTTTGAACTGGCGGCCCACTGGAATGGCTGGGACTGCGTGTTTACCTCCGAAATCAAACCCTTCTGCCAGCGCGTACTGGCCAAACGATTCCCCGATACGGCCCATTATGGCGACTTTACAACTAAGCATTTTCGAGCCTTTGCCCGAAAGCACTACCGAAGCCGGATCGACGTCCTTGCCGCCGGACTGCCCTGCCAGCCCTTCAGCGTCGCCGGGCTCAAAAAAGGCCAGCTGGACGAGCGTCATCTCGGGCCCGCGTTTGTCGAACTCTGCGCAGCTATCCGGCCCGCTTGGGTCGTTGTCGAAAATGTTGCTGGATTCGTCGAGATGGCACTCGACGACTTCGCATCTGCAATGGAAGCGAAAGGTTACACGGTCCGGCCGTTCGTACTACCAGCTTGCGCCGTTGGCGCCCCGCACGTCAGGAAACGAGTATGGATTGTTTGCTACAACCCCGCCAACGCCGACAGCATCAACGGGCGGCTCGAACGGGAACGCACCGGCCGTAACCGATCGGGGCCACGGTATCAATCTGGAGGGAGTGCTGCAGACGTTGCCAACGCCTACGGCTCGCAGCGGAACCGGAGCCGGATTACACGGAACCGGCGGGCCAAACCTGCAGACCGTATTGCGCGACTCCATCCCGACGCCAACCGCCAACGGCAACCACAATCGGAAAGGACTGACCAAAACCAGTCAGGACGGGCTGGCTACGGTGATCAAAGACAGTTTGCCAACGCCCGCAGCGAGGGATTACAAGGGAGCCAACTCAGCGGAGCATCTGGCCAGAGATCGGGGGCATCACGATCAGTTGCCGAACGCGCTGGCTTTGGCGGGTGGGCCGAACACTGGTTTGAAGCTGCAACCCGAATTCACAGAATGGTTGATGGGCATGCCACTGAACTGGACCAATCCGGATATGGAAGTGGATTACTGGCAGACGGCACCGGCAAGCGCTATCGAACACAGAGACTTGAGGCATGCGGAAATGGCCTAGTCCCGCAAATACCCTATGAAATCTTTCGAATGATTGACCAATGCGACAACCCCCTAGAACATGCCAGTAAAAACGAGAGAGTTAGCGAATAAAACCTGCAAGACCTGCGGAAGTGAGTTCGGGCGCAGGCGCTTTAACGGAAGACTTGAAGACGCGTCTCGGTTTGAGGGCCGACTTTTTTGCAGCCAATCGTGCGCGAATACCAAATCAAACCCCTCTGACCGAACCACTTTTCATTTACGCGCACGCAGACACATCAAGTCAGCCTGTCAGGAGTGTGGTACAGCATCCGGGCTTGAGGTTCACCACATAGATCGAAACATCAAAAATAACGATCCAGAGAATCTACAAACCTTGTGCCGATCCTGTCACATGAAACTACACTGGAAAGAAGATGAAAAATTCAACAGACGAGGTGGATGATGGGGATGCCGCCGGGCTGGACAGATCCGGAGCAGGAAGTCAACATCTGGAGTACCGCCCCACAGGACGCTATCGAACGGCGCGACTCGAAGCAGGCGGCAACGGACTAGTGGCACACATTCCCTACGAACTATTCAGACTCATCGACCTAGTATGAACCAATCCGAACGTACGGCTGCCCTGCACAACGCAGCCTTGAAAGCCGTTTTCTGCAACAGCATGATGCTGGAGGTATGCGACGCACTGACCAGCACCACCCTTTACAAGCACGACCGCAAACAGCGCATCAACGCCCTGACCAAAGACCTTGAATCGTTTCTGGCTGGCTTTTACAAAGGCATCAGCGAAGAGGAGGAAAAGCAGTATTACGCCATGGTTCGCAGCATGGAACGGCTGGCTACGCTGCTGGCTACGATGCCGCCCCACCAGATGGACCAGGCCCACGCGCTATTAAAGTCATTCCAGCAGGGAGAAGTCTACGTAGCCAGCACAGAGAAACAGGAAAGCAACCTGATCAACCAGAAACGTATCAAGCCCCTCACGCCATGACTCGCAGAAACCTCTACACCCTCTACATCATTGCCGGTCTGCTGCTGGCATCGGCCATGGTCGCCCACACGCTCCGCGCCAGGGTTATGGCGCCCCAGATATACGCCCGCTATTAATTACCCTGTCTGTTATGGAACTGCTGGAAAGAGAATTAGAAGATATGATTTACGAAGCCGGAAGGACGCCCGAAAGCCGGGCTGATCTGGCAGCGCGCGGATTGCCCTTGAACGGTGTTCTGACCCGACAATTACAGTTGCCGCCTTACGGCATCGCCGATCTGGTCTCATTAACCTACGAAGGGCGATTTAGAAGTAATCCTGATCATCCGGAAGCTCGCATCCGACACTTTGTTGTAGACATATACGAACTGAAACGCGGGCCAATTACCTACAAAACGCTGGGTCAAGCCTGCCGATACAAAACCGCCCTGGAAGAACAGTTTGGCCAATATGCCAACTACAGAACCAAGTTTGATTTTCGCATCAATCTGATTGGCAATTACCTGGATAGGCAGGATGAAGACTTTATGCACCTGCTGGCATCAATGCCATTGATTAGGGTGTACTCGTTCTATTTTACCTACTCAGGCCTTCATTTTCGACATGAGCGACCAGAGGTTGAGGTTGGCGGCTCCGCTAATCCCGGACAGCTTTACAGGTTCAAAACCAAAGGCTTTTTAAGCACCCTGATTTACTCGAGTAAGCCGGAGCCCCTTTAATACCCCTACCGTCATGAATGAATTTACCGGCATCTGGATACCGGCCGAAATACTGGCGCTGGACGACCTGAACCTGACAGAAAAGGTGCTGGCGTCTCAGGTGCTGATGCTGTCGCGTACGGGTGAATGTACGGCGAAGAACGCGCACCTGTCGGCTCAGGTTGGACTGACCGAAACGAGTATCAGCCTTACCCTGAAGTCGCTCAAAGCGAAAGGCTACATCTGTATCGAAGATGGCAAGGACAAGGGTAACAAGCGCCAGATGTACCCCTCTTTAAAAATCTTAAATACCCTGTGTAAAAATCTTAAAGAGGGGTGGGATGGTGTTAGCCCCCCCTCTTTAAAAATCTTAAAGAGCCTGTTTAAGATTTTTAAAGAGGCTACCCAAGAATCTTATACACCCTATTTAAAAATCTTAAATACCCTCTTTAAAAATCTTAAAGAGCCATATATAAGGAATGAAAATAAAGAAGAAAGTAAAATAGAAAGTAAAGAAGAAATAGAGTGTGTACCGGTCAGCGCTGACGCGCCGACTCTTTCACCAACTGATGAGGCTGTTGATCTCGAAGAAAAAAAAGAAAGCCCCCAACCCCCAGTTCCGGCCGCCCCCCTTCCCCCGGTCGAGATCGAGCCCGCCACCCAGCCCGAACCAGCGACTGAACCGCCCGCCAAAGCGCCCCGGTCCCGGTCCAAACCCAGCGCCGAGCCGACTATCGTAACCCGCATTCGGGATCTGATCAAATCCCGTAACGAAAGCTACTACTGGGAAGGCAAAGACGCCGGGGCCGCTGCCCAGCTGGCCACCAAGCTCCGAAGCGCCATTACCCAGAAGTCGGGTACCTGTACCGACGACGACATCATCAACGCGCTGACGGTCATGCTCGACCGAACGGCCGAACTCAAAGAATACTACCACTTCGCCAGTATGGCCCGGTTAAACAGCCAATTCAATGAAATCATCACCCAGCTCAAACGACCAGCCGCAACGGTCGGCATCAACAACCCAGGCGCTTACTCACGTCTCCAGCGACCAACAGACGCCGAATTTGCAAGCGCAATTGATGAGCTTGCTGAGTTCAAGTACCGTCGGTTCAATTCTTAGCCAGCCCAACAGCCCCGCCAAAATGATTCTGGCTGAACTGAAGCGCGAAACCTCGCTGGAGAAGGCCCACGAATCGCCTAAAATGGTTGTCGTCAAACAGCGGATCGGCGAAGAAAACCTGCACAAACTGCTGTGCTTCATTCTGAAGGATTTTCAGGATAGTCTGAAGATCACCAACCCGGCCAATGAAATGTCGGCATCGGAAATCTTCGAAGCGGCCGACCGGCTGATGGGAACGCGGGAAGGTGAGTACGGCTACGAAAGTGTATTCGACATCATCATGGCCTTCAAGCACTTCAAAGCCAATCCGTTCGAGCTGTTCAACGCATTCAGCGACATCAAGCTAACTAAGATCATTACCAACTACCTCGAACTGAAAGCCGATTTTCTGGAAAAACTCAACCGCCAGCCCGGCCGGGATGCCCAGAAAAAAGAGCCGCTGACGCTCGATCTGATCCGGAGTGAATACGCGCTTTCTCAGGCTGGACAGCCCACCCAGGGCGACGCCATCAACCAGCAACGCCGTCAGGAAGACTTGAAGCGGCCCGCCAACTGGCGCCAGGATGAAGCCTACCGGAAAGTGCTGGCCAGCCGTGACTGGTCGAAAGGCTATCAGGCTGAAGATACCTCCTACGAAGACGTAACCGACAACTAATCACCCGAATGAACCAGACCCCCACGACCGACGACCAGCGCCCGATGATGAAGACCTACCCCCTTGCCAGCCGCAAAGCCCGTTACTGCTTCGGTATCGACCCGGACCTGATCAAGAACGGTGTTGCTATCTGGGATACGTCCCTGCGCCGAATCATTGACAGCCGGACGCTAACGTTTGCCCGGACGCTTCAGCACATTCAGTCCTACCCCAAAGACGAGGTTCTTGTCTACGTCGAAGCGGGCTGGCTGAATAAAACCAAAAACTTTCACGCGGTCCATTTGCCCGACCGGCTCCGCAAAGCTGACCCGTCGGCTCAGGTTCGCTACGTGTCGGCCGTTCGGGAACGCATCGCCCACGACGTTGGCCAGAACGCAGCGGCCGGCAAACTGCTGATTGAGATGCTGACCGAACTAGGCTACGCCGTCGTGACTATCCAGCCGACAGCCCGCAAATGGAAGCCCGAAGACTACAAAAAGTTTACCGGGCTCGACTGCAAGAACCAGGAGCGCATTGATGCTGCAAGGCTTGTCGTCGGTCTCTGATCACTCTTACCGCGCTAAGAGTAAACGACCAATCAGCTTTCAACCCAGTTTTCACCTATAACCAATTCAAACCATGTGGTATCAATCCAAAGTAAGCTACCGGCTGCAGGATAACTTCGGCAAATGGAAATCCTACACTGAGCAGTATTTACACGATGCTGTCTCGTTCAGCGACGTCGAAACCCAGATTTACAGTGTACTGGAAGGGCGTTTGACCGACTTCGAAATTAAGGGCATCAGCCTGGT
Organism: Spirosoma lacussanchae; assembly: GCF_005870035.1. Taxonomy (GTDB): domain Bacteria; phylum Bacteroidota; class Bacteroidia; order Cytophagales; family Spirosomataceae; genus Spirosoma; species Spirosoma lacussanchae. The sequence continues at coordinate 2,515,507 of NZ_SWJG01000001.1, forward strand.
TAAGTTCGAGGGCGTCTACGAACCGCACGTTGGGGGCGATTTCTACAAAGTCACCATCCTGACCGAAGACACGATCGAAGACAAAAAATCGAACAGCGCCCATCTGGTAGCCGCTGCCGATGTTGTCGACGCGGAGCGCCGGACGGAGAAGTATATGAGCGGCTGGCTGAGTAACAACACGATCATTGCCGTTGTCAAATCGCCTATTCTGGGCGTGTGGCACCCCTTCAGCGAAGACTGGCAGAACGATTTCAAATCCCGTCAGGCCGATCTGGCCGACAGTGGCCGCGAATCAGCCGACGTCAACCAGATGAATATTCCCTTTGGCGAACCCGTAGAAGCCTAACCCCAACCCCTGCCGGCATGGGCCTGACCGCCTGTGCCGGTAGTAACCAACCACATCCAATGAACGCAATTGACCCCCGCGACCTGATGGTAGGCGCGTATGTGATGTATGAAGGCCAGCCCTTTAAGGTAGACGACATATCCCTAGTTCAAGGAGTATCGCTGAGTGCCGGATACAACTTTATTTGCGATGTTTCTTTTGCCCGACTCCAGCCCATACCCATAACGCCCGAATGGCTGGAGCGGTTGGGGTACACAGAAAGAGCCGCGCTGGGCGGAATGAAATATACTCCCTCACAAGGAGAAGCTGAAGTCTATTACTATCGCTCTAAAGACTCCTACCGACTTCTCATTTGCAGCGAGCAGATTGCTTTAACCAGCGTTCACCACCTGCAAGTCCTAGTCTGGCACACTGAGCGCGTAGCCCTCACGCTGCCAAATGGCCAAAGTCACTAAACAACCGGTGCGGGTCGTAGCGGGCCTGCACCGGGAACACAAAACGTACTTCCGGATCACCATCTACGACAACAACAGCATCCGGATTGAACGCCCGTTCTGCTCACTCGCTACCCGTCAGGAGTGGCCAACCCTTGATGAAGATAACTGGACACCGCACTACCATCTGATACACTCAATCATTCCGTTTAAAACCAACCAATTATGAATAATCTACAGAAGTTAACCGAATTGCAGAACAAGATTGGCTACGTAGCGGGTGAAGTACACCCGGTTGCTATGCTGGGTTTGCTGGGCGAATGTGGCGAAGTAGCCGGAGCTGCTAATTACATGACACCCAAGGCGAAATCGTTAACGCAGGATGGCTTTTTCGACTTTACCAAAACCTGTCAACAGTTTGTCGATGTGGCTGCTGACATCGATGCGTTTAAAAAGCGCCTGCGTGGTAGTCAGCCGGGCGAAATACATTTTGCCGTAAAGCCGGATGAGTATGAATTTAACGGCGAACTGGCTGATCTGTTTTACTACCTGAACGCGGTTGCCATTGGTCGGGGGCTAACGATTGAGGACTTAGCCAAAATCAGCTACGATAAGGTAATGGCGAAGCGCGGGATCGTTCGGGAAGGCGACCCGGCCCGGTAATAACGCTCCGGACTATTTTTAGCCGGAAAAGTGGAATATTTTTAACCCGAAATTGTAAAACGATGAAGCTACTAATTAACCTCATAGGCGCAGTGATCATAGCCGCCATAGTTGCCGGAGTTTCTTACATGCTGTATGGTATGTACTATAACTTATATGGCCACAAAAACACCTACGAAATAACGCAAGAGGTGTTTGCCGAGACCGAGGGAGATAGGATACCCGGTGCGTATCGAATCGAAACAAAAGGTGATTGGTATTGGGGTCGTAGCTACCTTGAATACGATCGAGCTTACCAGCACAATGCCTACGCGTCGGCCAGCAATCTGGATCAGCGTCTGAAAGACGAATACGCAAAAGCAGAGGTTCGCCTGAAGATCATACAGCGCGCCCGAAGTCGATAGTAAACGCGCCTGTTTTAACTGAAAAAACTAAATAAGCCATGTATTTACACATTCCCAGCCCCCCATTTGAATGTTCGGCCTGCGGAGCCGTTAACAATGTTGATGTTGTCAGTAGGGAAGAATCCAACTCATCGGGTCTATATCAGGTAGGGTATGTTCGCTGTCGGTCGTGCCGACATGAGCGGGAAACCAGCCGGGTCACCCTGTACCAGAGCAAAGCCGTTACCTATCAACTGCATGAAGACTTGAATAAAACGCGCGTCTTTTAACTCATCCCTGGAGCTGCCGAAGACCAACGCACCGCGTCGGGGTTTGATGTAGGCAGAACGGGGTTACAAAAAAGCCGCTCCCGAACCCGGGGCGGCTTTTTACATTCAACTAACCTCAAACTAACTACTCAACCGCCCGGCGGCCCGGCTGTTCTTACATGCTGTTCATACGCTTTGGGCAGCTTACGATGATAGCCGCCCGCCCGGTAGTTGCTCCCGTTGTAGATCAGCGCGAAGCCGTCCCATTCGTGATCCCGTAATTCGTCATCAATCCCTTTGGCTTTGACAAACCGGCAAAATGCCAGTAGCTGCGCGGCTTCGCCGGTTTTAAAGTCGTCAACCATTGCGTGTACCGACGCGTACCCCAGCAGTTCGTAATGAATGCCAAGAATCTGGAACATACCCCAGCTACACGACTGCAAAGCCGCGTCAATGTCGAGAGTCATCGCCACCCGTAGCCGGTCGTACTCGCCGTTTTGCCCGCCCTTATTAAACCGCCCATCCGCGTAATACGGATGCGAAATGGTCGGATGGGACCGGTCGAACCGGCGATTGGTCAGCTTACGAAACCAGTGACCTTCGAAGCGAATCACCAGCCGACCGCGCACAAACCCCGCGCCCCGGCTTTCGACCTGCTGCACGGCTTTGATTTCAGCCACACCGGTACGCAGCAGCCGGGCCGCGGCCTGATAATCGGATAGGGTAAGCGTTGTCATACGTCAGGAATTAATTAGCGATAACCAGTCCCGTAACCACCAGCGCAGCCGCGCCAACGCCAGCCAGTACCGGCATTACCCTGCCCCGGTAGAATCGACCGAACCGGGTTCTGGGTACCCACGTGTCATTATCGGCTTTCATGGCCGCCCGGTCGCGTTCCGCCTGCTCACGCAGCGCCGTTTGCGTTCGTACCTGCTCACCAGCGGTTCTGGTTAGCTCTGTGACGCGTTCGTCTATCTGGATGAGTACTTGGTTGCTGGATCGAGATAACGTGTCGTAGGCCATTTGTGCGCGTTGGAGCCGGGCCGTGAGTGACTGGTTTTGCCGTTGCAGGTCTTTCGCCTGTAAACAGCAATCGGGCGTCAGGTTCGTGTATGTCTGCGCGCTGGCAACAGCTGACGCCAGCAGGACCAGAAAGGCGACCGCAAAGGCCAGCCAGGTAAAATACAGCACGGGTTTTAACAGTCGTTGTATCATTAGAATTTGCGGTTTTTGGAGCGGTTGATAATATCCCGGTTGCGTTGTTCTTCGTCAGTAGGTGGCTTGGGCGTCAGGGCGGGCTGCTCAGGGGTTGGCGGGCTTACCGGCTTTCGGTACCACATCAGCGCAAACAGTCCGGCCGCTACCAGGCCGACGATCAACCCGAACGGTAGCGCCCGTTTCCAGACAATAGCCCGGTTTTCGGCCGTCTTAAAGGCATCAATGACCGACAGGGCGGCCATGAGCCCCACCAGCAGGTAGGCCCCGGCGGATAGGTAGTGGTCGTTTTCGGGCGTGTAGATCATCATCGCGGCCGAGCCGACGATGATCAGCGAGAGGGCGGCCACGATGAGCCGAATAGCCATGGGCGTTTGTTTGTCGAGCGCCCCTACCTCCAGCGCCAGCCAGACGCCAGCGCTTAACCGGATTCCAATTTCTGCATAGAACAACATAGCGTTACACGTTAGGGCCGGGCGGTTCCGGCGTTTTAAACTTCTTGATCTCAGCCAGCACCTCCCGAAAGATCAGCTTGACCGTTGCGCCGGGGGACAGATCGCGCAGCTGCTCTCCTTTCTTCTCGACAATGCTGACGATCAGCGAGGAGAAAAATGAACAGATGCCCGCTACCCACCAGCCCGACAGCAGCGGAAGGCCCGACAGGTGAATAATAGCGCCGGTCGTACAGGCGCCGATAACCATGCCGTAAATCAGTTCGCTGAGCGCTTTGAGCGGGGCCAGGCTTTCGCCCCGAATCAGACGCGCCAGCGACCCGGCGAACAGCATGACGAAAATCACCACGTCCGGGGCGATTCGGTCAGCAAAAAGGTTCGGATTCATTCGGTTTCTCATAGGGGAGTGAACAGTGGGGTGTGCGGTGGTGGGTAGAAGTGTAGGGCAATCCTGGTATTGTGTACCTACGGCTGATTGACGCGGGCGGCAATATCCGCTGAGCTGGACGTACCGGCGAACTGGGGGAAAATGACGCCCCCGATCAAAAAGGCTACGGTCGAGCTACTCGTCAGCCAGTCGAGCCAGTCCGGTACGGCAATGTTTTGCTGAATCAGTACGGCACTGATGGCAGCCGTTACACCCGACAGCCATTGAAGTTTTCGCATGAACTTGGGCGTTCCGGCGTTGATCCGGACATAGGCTTCTTTCAGGAATTTGATGATTGACTGGATGATTGATTTCATGGCGAATCTGATTAAATCGGTTTTGTAATTCTCGTTCGGTGTCGGTGTCGTGCATGGGTTAGCGTCGGAATCGGTCGCGTAGCCGGGTCCGGGTTTTGGGTTGATTGGCGGCCGGGTTGCGGTCGCGGGTTTTGCGTCGACGGCGCATCGGGAAGGCGATCAGCAGCAGAGAAAACTGAATGTTCCGGCTGATTATCTCGTCGCGAATAGCCTGAAAAATCTTGGTGTTCCCCGAATCGTTCGGGTGGATGCCATCCGTTAGGTCGGTCGCGGGAATCAGGCAGGTACGGGTAGAGCTGATAAAAATTACCTTCGGGTCGTTGACGCTGGCTACGGTAGCCGATAGGGCCGCGCTGCGGGTTACCAGTCCAGCCTCGTAACCTGCGTTGGTAACCGGGAACGGGGCCAATACTAGCATGGTCATGTCCGGGTAACGCTGCTGCTTATGGCGAATCATGGCCAGTAAATTAGCCTGGCTCGTCGCTACCGGAACGCTTTGGGCCTCGTCGTTAATGCCGCCTTGTTCGTAGACGAATACGCCCGTCTTGGTGTCGAAGTCGTAGCGGTTATCGAACGCGCGCAGGGCTTCGTGGTCGCTGCTGTTGCTACCCGAAATAGCCTTGTTGATGCGCCGGATGCGGTAGCCGCGTACGTCGCGTAGCCAGCAGCGAAACTGCATGGACCACATGGTTTTATACGAGGTTGCGCCCGTACCGAACGTAATCGACGTACCGCAAATGGGCATAATGTTCGGCGCGGAGTAATCCGTGTCGCAGTCGATCAGATAGCCATTACCAGCGCCCGAAATTGACACGGTAACCAGCGGAGCAACCGTTACGGTAATGGCGGGCAAACTCGCGTTATTGGCCAGAGTCGTGCTGCTGGTCGCCGTATAGCCGCCCGACGTGGTAGTAAAGCTCCAGCCCGTTCCGGTCGCGCTCACCAACCGGACGCCCGAGGGCAGGGCGTCGGTAACCGTCGTTACGCCCGTCAGACTCGCGCCCGAGGTGTTGGTGACTGTAACCGTATGGCTGTACTGCCCGTTACTCAGGACGGTATTATTGGCGGGTTTTGCGGCCGACAGAGCAACCGAACCCTGCGTAGCGACCGCCACGGTAGAGAGCGGGTCGGCGTCTAGTACGCTGGTGATGTTGAACGAAAAGGCGGGCATGCCGGGCCGGACCAGCGCACCGACCGGCACCGTTGCCGTTCCAGTTTCACCACCGGCCACGAACGCGTTAGACGTCACGGTGCTATTACCTACAGCGTAGTAGCCGTAAACCGATTTCATGCGCGTTTTGCGCGTGGCTGAAATCGATACGCTTTTCAGGTAGTACGAAAAACCGTTCGGGGCTGAGAGGTTGCCTACCCCTTGCCCGCCCGACGAGCTAAGCCCGGTCCATACGATATTATTGGCCTCGACAGCGGTAGGCCAGATTTGCCCCTCGCGCAAGCAACGCTGTTCGATGTCGTCGTTGGTCTGAACGATATCCAGCTTGCTATTCGTGATCGTCGTAGGGAAACCCGTCTGACCGAAACCAGCCAGCGATAGCAGGGAGAATAGGGCAATCAGTACAAGCCTCATGGTACGGTTATTTCGAGTAGTGGAGATATAAAAAACTTACTGCCATTCCAGTAGGCGCGGGTCTGGCCATACGGCGGGTGGGATTTTACGATAAAGTCAGCTGTCTTGCCGGGAACGGTTAGGGCGATGGCGTCCGAAATGGTGTTGACCTCGTAGGTGTCCACCTTTTTGGCGTCAATCTGCGCTTTGGTGTACACGTCGGCTGCGGGCGCTTTGCCAGCCAGCGAAATGACCAGATTCTGGTTCGTCGTGGCCTGCGTCGCGGTGAAGTTATTGTAAGCCGTTACGGTGACCCGGTTGTTGATCGCGTCGGTATTGGCCGCAATACTGGTCGACAGGGGCGCCAGCGCGTCGGGCATCACGCCCCCGTACAGTTGCAGATTCACCACTTCACCCGGCCGCGTGGGTCGGCTGCTGTAAGAAAACTCGTACAGCCCCGCCCGAATCGCCGTACCATTCGCAAACAGCGCAACCCAGACCGATCGGTTTTGATACAGCCGGAGCGTCTGAGCCGCCGTCCAGCTGCCAAATACCGTATTGCCTACCTGCGTCAGTGTCGGCTGGTTTTCGGATTTGACGGGCTTGCCGCCGGGCCGGTCGGTCACGCTGATGCTGAGCGAAACGGGTGCCCCCTGGTTGGTAATGGTCGTTGAAAACGAAAAGGGCGTACCGGGATACACGCTGCCCGATATGGGCGCGGGTTGGTTACTCTGCGCCAGTAGTGAGCTGGCGCAGAGTAGGACAGTGAGTAGATACAGTAGGGTTCGCATCAGGGTTGGGCGTTTACGGTGTTGATCCATTCAATCCGAACGCTCTCCCCCGACACCGGATCGTCCTGGTTCTCGGTCCCGAAATTGATGTAGCGCTGGATGCTCAGCCGGTTGATGATGCCCCGCCAGTCGGGATTGCCCGCCAGCGGGATCTCGATGGTGCGGGCCACCCCGTCGCCCGTAACCGGAAACTCGACGAAAATAGGCAGACCCCCGATGTTCATATCCGAGCGCCAGAACCGCAGTCGGAACTTGTTGAGCGGCCCGGTGTAGGCCATCCGGATAAAGATGCGGCTCGCCTGCACGGCCGGAAACGACAGCCGCGGGCTGGCTACGCTGCCCTGCTTGCGAACCGGAAACCACGTCCAGCCATCGGCCCCCAGCGGCACCTCGTTATCCCGCGCCCAGTCCCGAAACCACCAGCCCCGATCGGCCGAGTTCTTGAAGTTGTAGGCAAACGAACGGCTCCACGGCCGGGAGGTGGCGTACTGCCGGATCTCGTTGACGTGCCCCACGACGATATGCCATTCGCTGTACATCGTTTCGTTCCAGCCCACGTGCAGCTGGGGTTGAAACGCGACATAAGGACTGGCTTCGGCAAAGGTGTTACTGCCTCCGCAGCCGGGACACTGGCGCTTATGGGTCACCTCATAGAGCCGTTCCGCGACGATACCCGCCCCCCGGTTGTTCTCGTCGATGTTGGCGATCCAGTTCTCCGTAATGGCGAACGCCCGCTGGTCGCCCACGTCGTCCCGCTTGGTGATGGTCGCATTGCTGTAAGGCTGATCACCGGCGTAGTAGGCTGCGAACCGGTATCGGTCGTTGGCGTAGAAACAGGGGTATTCCTGGCCGTACGCATCATACTGGGTTTTGTCGTCCTGGCGGTTGTTGGTGATTTTCCAGTAAATACGAACCGCCCGATCGGTCCCGATGACCGACCAGGTTTCCAGTATCGTGTCGGTCGTTTCGTTGTTGATCGGCCAGTTTTTGAGCTGCGACTTCACGTACACCGTATTGGCATTCCAGGCCATCTGCAGCACCGGCGATGAGTTTTTATACACATCACCAGCCTGGATGGGGTTGTTACCGGTACCGCCCCCCGGCGCGGTTTTCCCCTCCCGGGTGGCCCAATCGGTGTTGATCTCCGCAAACGGGTTGGGACTGGTTCGGCCGCCCCGGTACAGGGCCAGCTGAAGCTGTCGGCCGAGGTCGGCATTGTTGATGATGTTATCGTTTGGCGTGGGGCCTTTCAAATCATACAGCTCACAGGCCGCGCCCCCCGCTTTTTCCCAGAAACCAATTTTAATGAACTCGTTCTGCAGGTAGATTTTCCGGCCGATCGGCTGATTATTCAGCCGCTCCC
>NZ_SWJG01000010.1 GCF_005870035.1 Spirosoma lacussanchae
ATAGAGATTTGGTATAACCGGCAACGCAGGCATTCGGCGCTAGGCTATCTTTCCCCTTTTGACTATTACAGTGGGCAGTGCCAACAAGTTGCTTAAAAGTTTGTCCAGTGTTTTGTTGCAAGTCCATAACCGAACGCGCCTGGCACAAGATTCGTGACGAGTTAGTCAATGACCTTAACCTGCCCCTCGCCTATGACCCAGTCCGCAAAACGTATTACTACACCGAAGAGGGCCAACTCGTGTTTGGGTTTCAGCGAAAGCTAAATAATAGTGACATGGAGAAGTTGGAAGGCGGCAGAAAACTTCAGACGACTGGCCCCCTATGGTCATTTGGATCTCTGATTTCAGTAGGCTATCAAAACATACAGGCGTAGTGCATTATGATTATTTTGACCAGCAACAATTTTGGATACGTTAGCAAAGCACCTCTTTGTCTTGCCAAAATGGTCCTCATCATCGCACACCAAATGAGCTATGGTCAATCTGTACAATCCATACATGAGAGGTATTTACAGAATCTTGGTAGCCGACGTTGTATAGATTCTATCACCACCATTTTCTTATCTGGAGATGGATTTGATAGTCAAACAGGAACCAAGTACATAGTTAATATATACAAAGCTTTTCCGAACCTTTGTTCTTATGAAAGAATTAACGACACAGATACAACATACTTTAATTATGATGGTCACACTAATTGTTTAGGTAGTAGACCTGAGCGTAATTCTATAAAGCTACTCAACAAAATTTTATCTGATAATCAGTCTTATTTCAGATATGAAAAATTATTTAATGATTTCGTACACATTGGTGATAAATGCACTTTTATAAATAAAATAGTTGAAAGCGACGAAGAGTTTTATATACTTGAATATAATGACAAAAAATTCATACAAACATTTTACATAAACTGTCAAACTTACAACATCTCTAAAGACATAGTTTACAATACTATAAGCACAGCCAAGAAAGAGACAAACTACTCCAATTTCCAAATTATAAATTGTATAAATATTCCGTTAACGGAAGTAAGCTACTTTAGTATTGATGGCATTCCCACTTCTACATCTATTTATAACTATAAAAATGTAGTTATAAACAAAGACATGAGCAAAAATCGTTTCTCATGCGATTAGAGATCAACTCAAGCTTCGGAAAATATATTACTGTGTGCTTATGAACCAGTCCGCAAAATGTACTACTACAACGAAGAAGGTCGAATCATATTTGGGTTTCAGCGAAAGCCAAACAATAAGGATATGCGAAAACGCCAACTAAGCTAAGAATTCCAGACGGCCAGCCTCCTCTGGTCTTTGGCTGCAGCAAGTACCAGCTCCATGAACCGAGAGAATAGTTTTTTAAAATTCATCTTTAAATAATGGATTTAATGCTGCTTTATAAGATAAATTGGAAATTTCTATAAAATTTATATCGATGAACTCTCAGTTCAGTGAAAGCCCCGAAGTTGCGAGGGTCATTCAGTGTCGGATGACACGTATTTAACAATAAACATTTAAAACGCATGAAAAAACTAAATGTAATCCAGTTGGAACGCATAACCGCTGGAAGATGTACGGGAGAGTCTATTTCTTTTGCTTCGTCAGTAGCAAGTCTTGGCAAAGCAATCGGTGATGATGATTCTTCAGGATGGGACTATGCTACAGCCTCTTTAGGAGTAGCTGCTGCAGGCGAAAAATGGATGGCTTGCATGGGCTGGCTTTAATCCGAAATCTACGGCCAGTAGAATTATCTACTGGCCATTTCACCTCAAGTAATATGAAAAAGTATTTGATTTTATGTGCCTTATACTGCTATGCCTACTTTTGTAATGCACAAAAAATAAAACGTGTTATTGGCACGTACTTCTCAAAAGATACTTTACAACCAGTTAGCCTTATTTTAAAACCGGGCGATAATAAATCTATTTCAGGAATACTTATTACTGAAATAGGTCAGGAATACACCTACTTCACGCATCAAAATGACACCCTGACAGGGCATTTTATCCCATCTCAACCCGACAATTATATTAAAGCCATTATAAAAGATGAATCCCTTGAACTATTCATCACGCACAACGGCCTAACAAAACACCTATTCCTGTCAAAACTGAAAGACTTTGATTCAGACTTGCCTAAAAACAAGCAATTTGACCAGGCACTTTTTGGGAAATGGGTCTATTACGATGAAAAACAAGGAAAACTCATACACACTCAATATTTTGCATTCTATCCAGGTGGAAAATTAGAATTTGGCCATGCCAAACACCCTGATATAATGAATTCTGATATTATCAAATCAGGTAAAGTTAAGCCTAAATGGGCTACACAAAATCAACACCTACATTTATTATTTGAAACAAGCCTACCGTTATATATTCCTAGTATCCCAGCAAGCATTTATCGTGTAGCTGGTGATACGCTTTACATGAATAATAACTTTGGCCGCGTTCATAAAGCGGTAAGAGATAAATCGTTTATACCATGAATAGCTTAACCCGATATTTATTACTCTTTTCATTACTTCTAATGACCGACTTTACATTAGGAGCAATCGTATATCACTTTTTCTTACCTGAACAGTTAGTATTAGAAAGTTTATCTAAAAAATTTACACAGTCTGAAATAGCAACTCTATTGAAGCACAAAGAGGACCATTATGTACTTTTAAATCTATTAAAAGGAATTTTTAAGTTATTTAATATTGTGGTCATTACAAGCATTTTGTCAATTGGTATTCTGCTAAATGATTTCAAAGTTCAGTGGATACGTATTATTAATATAGTAACTATTGCTCAATTTGTATTTTTCATCCCATTGCTTTTAAAACTAGGCTGGTTTTCCTTTATCAAGACAGACTATACCTACGCTAATTTCAGCGATTTTAGTGCGCTTTCACTATATAACCTCCTGGATTATGCCGAGGAATGGCAAAGATGGCCTCTTAAACAACTCAATATTTTTGAATTTTTATTTTGGCTTATTCTGGCAATAGGTTTACAGAAGGCTTATAACATTCCACTAAGCAATGGAATGTCAATTGTGGTGCAGTCATACGGCGTGTCTTTCTTTTTATGGATAACAGTGATTGTTTTTTTAAGTATTATGTAATCACATGAAGAATTATTTGTATTTATTATTATTCATTCTATTTACTGGAATGACTTACAAAATTCTTGATCGTTTAGCCGTACGCAAAGAGACGTCCCACAAGATTCACACCCTGCCGAGCGTGGCATCAGCCAAGTTCACAGCACTCAAGCCCATGCTTCACGGGAAACCTTCTATCGTCATTTTCTTTGATCCTGATTGTGAGCTATGTCACCGGGAAGCTACACAAATACGCCAGCAACAAGCAGCCTTTGCCAATACGTCTGTTTACTGGCTCACTACGCAATCCCTTACCAAAGCCCGGGCTTTTGCGCATCAATACGGCCTCGATACGCTCTCGATGATGCACGTTGGGGCGCTCACCCGCGAAGAAGCCTACCAGGCTTTTGGCCCCACAAGCGTACCTCATATTTTTATTTACGGCGCCGATAAGCGACTCCGTAAGGAATACAAGGGCGAGGTAAAAGTGGAGGCCCTCCTAAAGTACCTATGAAACATATCCACCGGACCTTCACCCGCCAGCTCGACCAAACCGATTGCGGAGTGGCCTGCCTATTGTCAATTTTGCGGTATCATGGCGGAGATGCCAGCCGGGAACGGCTCCGCGAACTCAGCGGCACAAGCATTCAGGGTACTTCGCTGCTTGGCCTGTACCAAACCGCGCAGGCACTGGGCTTTGATGCCGAGGGCCTCGAAGCAGAGGGTATCCACAACCTAAGCGAACTTACCGAACCCGCTATTCTGCACGTTTTGATCGACGACGGCCCTACTGGGCAGCGGCTACAGCATTATGTTATCTATTATGGTCAGGCTAATGGCTACTACACCATTGGCGACCCGGGGCGGGGTGTGGTGCAGATGCCAGCCGAGGAGCTAACCCAAATCTGGCAGTCGCGGGCGTTGCTGTCGCTTAAACCTACCGACACGTTTGTCAGAACAACCCAAAGTCGCCAACAGCAGTGGCAGTGGTTCCGGCAATTGCTACACAACGACCTGCCCCTGCTGGGCATTGCAGCCGGGCTGGGTGTGCTGATGGCCGCTTTGGGTCTGACGATGGCGCTGTTTTCGCAAAAATTGCTGGATGAGATTCTGCCCCGGCAAAACGTAGAAAAGCTGACGCTGGGTTTATTGCTATTGGCGGTGCTGTTACTCGCTCGGGCGGGCATTGGCTACCTGCGAGGCTTTTTGCTGCTGCGGCAAAGCCGGGACTTCAATACGCGCATCGCCAATCACTTTTTCCGCGATCTGCTACAGCTCCCTAAATCGTTTTTCGACACCCGCAAAACCGGCGATCTGGTGGCTCGGCTCAACGACACCCGCCGAATTCAGGCTACCATCAGCTTCCTGACAGGCAACGTAGTCATTGATGTGCTTATGGTGCTTATTACGGCTGGTTTCCTGTTTATTTATCACTGGCAGATCGGTTTGCTCAGCCTGGTTTGCCTGCCCCTGTTTGGCTGGCTGGTATGGCGCTTCAACGCCCGGATTATTGCGGGCCAACAGGAAGCAATGGCCGGTTATGCCCACACAGAGAGTCATTTTATTGACTGCATGAGCGGCATTGGCGTGATCAAGGCAAACCAGAAAGAGCCGTTTTTTAGCGCCGTAACGTCGGCCATCTACACGTCTTTTCAGCAAAAGCTCTATCAGTTAGGCTTACTGGGCAATCGCTACAGCCTGCTGAGTGAGTTAATCAGCGTCGGGATGTTGGTTGCGCTTATTGCTGTGAGTACGTTTATGGTGCTACACAAACAACTGAAACTGGGCGAAATGATGGCCGTTCTGAACATGTCCGGTACGCTCATCAGCGCCATTGCCCGGCTTTCTACCACCAATATTCAGTTGCAGGAAGCCCGCGTGGCGTTTCAACGGATGCGTGAGTTCACCGAACTCCCCGCCGAAGCATCTGACAGTCAGGAGGTATTAACCAACAGTAGCCTGCCAACAGAAATCGTACTGGAGTCGCTGACGGCAAAAGGCTTATCGTACCGGTTTGCGGGTCGCCCGGCCCTGTTGAAAGACATCTCATTTTCGGTACAGAGAGGGCAGATTATGGGCCTGATTGGTGAAACCGGTTCGGGCAAAAGCATGCTTCTTCAGATTCTACAGAAGTTTTATGAGCCAGAAGAAAAAGACCAACTAAGCGTCAAAATGGCTCTCCCTGGCACTTCATTTGCGGGGGGGGGGTGATACTGCCTGGTCAGCCATCCCGGCTGCCGATTGGCGTAGATTGATCGCCTGCGTACCCCAACCGATCAAAATCTTTAACGGCACCCTGCTGGATAATATCTGTCTGAGCAACACACTCGAAGAAGCCGACGCAGTCGTACAGTTTTGCCAGGAGTACGGTTTCCACGATTATTTCATGAAACTACCACAGAATTACCTGACGCTTGTGGGTGAAGAAGGCATAAACCTGTCGGGTGGTCAGCAACAACTGGTTGGTCTGGCCCGGGCTTTGTACCGCCGTCCACAACTGTTGTTGCTGGACGAAGCTACGTCTGCCCTCGACCGCCAAACCGAGCAGTTTGTGCTTGCTCTGCTTCAGCGAATCAAATCGCAGATGGCCATTATCATGGTTACGCACAGGAGCCAGTCCGTTTTACTGGCCGACCGGGTTTATGTGATGGAGAACGGCATTCTTCAGGTAACCAGCACGACACCTACGGTTGCCTGAGCCAGCCCGGATACGACCGGCGGCAGGGTATTACTCTACCAAAAATTGGCGGATTGAGAGCGGTTTGTTAACTCATTTGTCACCTTCGGGTTGTACTTTCGCGTTAAATTTCCGACTCCCAAATTCTGGTATCTGCATGTATTTTCTTGGATTCGACCTCGGCTCATCGTCCGTCAAAGCGTGTTTACTCGATGCCGAAAGCGGTAAAGCCGTAGCGTCGGTGTTCTTCCCCGAAACCGAAATGGCCATCGATTCGCCCCAGCCCGGGTTTGCTGAACAGCAGCCTGAGCAGTGGTGGCATAATGCCTGCCGGGCTAGCCAGGCGGTACTGAAGCAGGCCAGCGTTCGGCCCGAGGATGTCAAAGCCATCGGCATCTCGTACCAGATGCACGGGCTGGTGGTGGTAGACAAGGCTATGAACGTATTGCGGCCTTCCATCATCTGGTGCGACAGCCGGGCCGTTCCGTATGGCAACCAGGCCTTCGATGACCTCGGCCGCGACCGGGTCCTGAAACATCTGCTCAACTCGCCGGGCAATTTTACAGCCGCCAAACTGGCCTGGGTCAAAGCCAACGAACCCGATGTATACGCACAGGTAGCCCACTTCATGCTCCCCGGCGATTACCTGGCGGCCCGCATGACGGGCGAGATCGTCACAACGGGCTCGGGTTTGTCGGAAGGCATCTTCTGGGATTTTCAGACTAACGAGCCCGCCCAGTTTCTGCTCGATTATTACGGCTTCGATGCATCGCTGCTGCCCACCATCCGGCCTACGTTTGCCCCCCAGGGCGAACTAAGCGCCACGGCAGCCGCCGAACTGGGGCTTGCCGCCGGAACGCCCGTTACCTACCGCGCCGGCGACCAGCCTAATAACGCCCTGTCGCTCAACGTACTCGAACCGGGCCAGATTGCTGCTACGGCGGGTACGTCGGGCGTGGTATACGGCGTCAGCGACCGGGCCGACTATGACCCTAAATCGCGGGTCAATACGTTTCTGCACGTCAGCCACCGCCCCGAGGCCCCACGCTACGGGGTACTGTTGTGCGTAAACGGAACGGGTATTCTGAACAGCTGGCTCCGCAACCAGGTACTGCGCCGGACCATCAGTTACGATGAGATGAACCGGCTGGCCCACGAAGCACCCGTTGGTGCCGATGGCCTGGTTTGCCTGCCGTTCGGCAACGGCGCCGAACGCGTACTCGAAAACGCCGATCCGGGCGCGTCGTTCCACGGCCTGCAGCTGACCCGCCACGAGCTGCCCCACCTGATCCGGGCCGCTCAGGAAGGGATCGTTTTTGCGCTTTATTACGGCATTCAGGTTATGGAAAGCGTAGGCGTTGGTCTGCAAACGATTCGGGCCGGCGAAGCCAATATGATGCTCAGCCCGCTCTTCCGCGACACGCTGGCTAACCTGACCGGGGCAGCTATTGAGCTATACAATACCGACGGAGCGCAGGGAGCCGCCCGAGGAGCCGGACTTGGTCTTGGCTATTACAAAACCGCGCAGGAGGCATTTACCGGCCTTCACGTCACCAAAACCATCGATCCCAACATCCGCGATCAGGAGCGGTATCGGGACGCGTACGAAACCTGGTTAACCCAGCTGGAGAAGAGCGGCTTATAATTGATTGGCGTTGCTGACAACTTCTTTGCTCATCCCTGCAAAACGACGGCCAGTGGTTTCAATCACTGGCCGTCGTTTTGCAGGGCCTCATTCGCCACCAGACCGCTACAGTAGGTAGCCTCAAACTCACTAAAGCAGGTCAGGAGTCTGGTGCCGCATCGGCTTCAGATGAACCGTTTGCCGACCGGCCAGCCAATGACGGTCAATACCGATCAGGCCAAATACCAGATCCCAGCTCCGCTCGAAACAGTGGGCTGCGTCGGGAAACGTGATCGACACAGCCAGCGCCCGCTCGTAAAAGTCACGCGTTTGCCGACGCACTATATCTCGATGAATGGCAAACTGAGCGCCCAGCACAAAGGTATATGCAGCCGGTCCGTCAGTGCCAAACAACGCCCGATGAAAACCCCGCAGCTCGAGACCGCGACCGTCTTCGTTCTTACTCCAGGGCCTGAACAGCCGCTCACCCTGATCATCGTCGGTATCGATCAGATGCCCCAACCAGCGAAACCCCAGCGGACTGATCGCGTCAGGGGCATCAGCAAATGCCCGCAGGGTTTTCTTGAAGTCGAAGGCGTGGTCAAATGGTTTCCCCTGGCAAAAGATTGTCCATTCGGCCAGCGTGTCGTACCGATCAACGAGGTGATGCAGGTACGTATGAGCCTCACGCCCTACGTTGGGAAGCGCAAGCGCATCGGGGCCCGCCGACCCATCGGCACTTTTATCATAAACGGTTACGTACAGACTGGCAGGGCGTTTCCGTAGCCAGGCCAGGTCTTCAGTGTAGCGGGCAACAACAAGTTCTAGCATAGGCGATACTCGCAGAACAGCACAGGTTGGGCAAAGTTCGATCCGCCGACTGGTTTCTTCCTGTTGGCGGATCGGCCGCATCGCCGGTGCGCGTAAACAAAACGTATCTTTACAAACTGACCTCTTAAACGAACTGCTATGAAGGGAACGTGTTTACTGATTATTACAACCCTCACGCTGCACAGCATGACTCAGGCACAAAACGTACAGCCCCCCAGGGCCGCTATCAAGCCCAAAGAACTGACCATTCATGGCGACACCCGCGTCGATAATTACTACTATCTCAACGAGCGCGAAAATCCCGACGTAATCAACTACCTGAAGGCCGAAAACGCCTACCTGGACCAGGTGCTGGCGCCGGTAAAAGGACTGCAGGACAGACTGTTCGACGAGATGAAGGGGCGCATCAAACAGCAGGATGAATCGGTTCCCTACAAAGAAGGAGACTACTACTACTATACCCGCTACGTAACCGGTGGCGAGTACCCGATTTATTGCCGCAAAAAAGGCGCGCTGACCGGTACCGAAGAAGTCATGTTCGACGGGAATGCCCTGGCCCGCGGCCATAACTACTATCAGCTGGGCGGCTATGAGGTGTCGGACAACGACGAACTGGCCGTATTCTGCGAAGACACTGTAAGCCGACGACTCTACACGCTTCGGATCAAGAACCTCAAAACCGGCCAGATCTACCCCGAAATCATACCCAATACCGAAGCAGGCAGCTTTGCCTGGGCAGCTGACAATAAGACGCTGTTCTACATCAAAAAAGACCCGCAGACGCTGCTCGGCTATCAGGTATTCCGGCACGTGCTGGGCACCAGTCCCGAGCAGGATGTGCTGGTCTATGAAGAGCCGGACAATCAGTTCTACATGGGGCTAGGTCGGTCGAAATCAAAGAAATACATCACAATCGGCGTTGATCATAATGGCGTCGCTACGGAATACCGGCTGCTCGACGCCAGTAAACCCACTGGGGAGTTCACGGTATTTCTGCCGCGCGAGAAAGGACACGAATACGACATCGTTCATTACAAAGACAAGTTCTATGTTCGGACCAACTGGAAGGCAGAAAACTTCCGGCTCATGGAAGTGCCGGAAGGCAAAACGGCCGACCGGAACGCCTGGAAAGAAGTCATTTCGCACCGGGCCGACGTGTACCTGAGTGACCTCGACGTATTTGCCAACCACCTCGTCCTGGGCGAACGCAAAGCAGGCCTGACCAACATTCGGATTATCAGCCAGAAACGAACCGGCGATCCGGCCAGGGCTGACTTTTACCTGCCGTTTCAAGACCCAGCCTACGTGGCAGGCATCGGCTATAACCCCGACTTCAACACGAACGTAGTACGCTATACTTATGCGTCGCTGACCACGCCCAGCTCGACCTACGATTACAACATGGACACCCAGACCGCCACCCTGATGAAGCGTCAGGAGGTACTGGGTGGTTTTGATCCGGCCAACTATACCTCCGAGCGTATTTTCGTAACGGCCCGCGACGGAGCCAAAGTGCCGGTATCGATCGTGTACCGGAAAGGAACCAAAAAAGACGGCTCGGCCCCTCTGCTGCAATACTCGTATGGCTCTTACGGTATTAACATGGAACCTGGCTTCAGCTCAACCCGCCTGAGCCTGCTGGACCGGGGTTTTATTTACGCCATGGCCCACATTCGGGGCGGTCAGGAGATGGGGCGTCGATGGTACGAAGACGGAAAGATGCTGAAGAAGAAAAATACCTTCAATGATTTTGTCGACGTATCGCAGCACCTCATCAGCCAGAAATACACCTCGCCGGATAAGCTATTTGCTATGGGCGGCAGTGCAGGCGGCTTGCTGATGGGTGCGGTCATTAACCAGGCGCCCCAGCTCTACCGGGGCGTTGTAGCCGCTGTCCCCTTCGTTGATGTAGTCACGACCATGCTCGACGAAACCATCCCACTCACGACGGGCGAGTTTGAAGAATGGGGCAACCCCAAGCAGAAGGTTTATTACGACTATATGAAATCGTATTCGCCTTACGACAACGTTACGAAGAAAGCCTATCCGAATCTGCTCGTGACAACGGGGCTTCATGACTCGCAGGTGCAGTATTGGGAACCCGCCAAATGGGTTGCCAAACTCCGTACGCTGAAAACCGATACCAACCAGCTACTGCTCCATACCAATATGGAAGCGGGCCACGGGGGTGCTTCGGGCCGTTTCCAGGCGCTAAAAGAAATTGCGCTGGAGTATGCCTTCATGCTAAATCTGGTCGGGGTGCAGCAGTAAATAACTGTATTGCACAACCATCGCCCAGGCGTGTCCCCTTGTGCGCGGCTGAAGTACAGTACGTCGTTTTTGCAGCTACTTATTCCGGCAGCGTTTTTTCGGGCTTTGCTGGCAGAAGAAGAGTACGTTTTGAATTTCTTGCTAGTTTTTTGTTGGGTCGGGTGCCAGGCTAAAAGCGCACCCGACCCGAAGTATCTGGCCTGTTTTTAACCAGACACGCCAGATACTTCGCCATTACCCTACAGCTTCAGATAATACTGCCGACGGGTGGGGTCAAATTTCTCGATGGCGTAGCGTAGAGCCGTACGCGGCATCTGCCGGATGTGATCGTGCAAAAACTCCTCCAGCGCTTCGGGGCTGCGTTTACCCACCTCGCGCAGCATCCAGCCAACTGCTTTATGAATCAGGTCGTGGTTGTGGGCCAGGAGTAGTTCGGCCAGCGCAAACGTATCAGAAAACTGTCCTTTCCGGATAAATGCCAGTGTCGACACCATCGCTATGCGCTGGCTCCAGAGGTGATCCTGCCGGGCCAGATCGTACAGGACCGATCGATCGGTGTGCAGGAGGTATTCGCCCAGAATAGCCGGGCAGGTCGCGTCTACCAGATCCCAGTTGTTGACGTACTGTCGATTAGCCAGGTAGCGGTCGGCCAGGTCAGCCCGACCGGTTACCCCTGTTTTTCGGGCCTGATACACCCAGATAAGCAGAGCCGTCATCCGGCATTCATGGTACGAATCATGGAGCAGCTGCTCTACTTCATCGGCCGATAACGACCCAAATTGCCGAGCAATCGCGTGTTGCTGCGGCATCGAGAGACCCAGAAACTGATCGCCCTCGCCATACTGGCCAGGTCGGGTCTTGAAGAAACGGGCTACAAACGAAGCCCGTTCGGGTTGTTCCAGCGCCAGCAGCGCCGTCTTAACGTCGGTATGGGTCACAGTAGGGGCAGGCTTAACGCAAAAGTCCGGCAATTGCGCTACCGCAACCCCGGACTTTTGTATAGACAATAACTACTTAGTCGTTCAGTTTTGAGCGGACAAACTCATGTTCGGGTAGCATCGGCAGCGAATACAGCAGCGTCTTGTTCCGTTCGAACGTAGGCCGGTCAAGCTCGGTGGCGGTGTATTTGCCATCCACAAACGTCCGGATCATCCGTTCAATCAGGTCTGCGTCGCTCGGGCGTTCATCTTCGTCGAGCAGCAGAATACCATTTTCGTCATGCTGGTGGTTAGGTCGCATACCCGCACCCGGCAGTGTATCGGGCCGGACGATGGTGGCGCCGTTGTAGCCGGTTGGTGTCAGCTGTCGTTCATCGACCGTTACTACTACGCCTTCCGGTTTGGGAGTTACCACCGGGTCGATAAGTACAGGGTCGGCAGGAACCAGCTCGGTCGGCTCGGTCGCATCCTGTGGCTGTTCTTCGATCACCTCTTCCGGCTCTTTCTCTGGCTCCGTAATGAGTTCAGGTTCGACAACCGTGTTCTTAAGCTGATCCATCAGCGTTGATGTACCGTCGAAGCCAGCCGCAATGATCGTGACGCGCAGACTGTCGCCCAGATTTTTGTCGGTAATAGCGCCGAACTTGAACATTCGGGCTTCGGTCTGAATTTTCTTGGCTACATGCTCCGAAATGGCCATCTGCTCCTTCAGTCGCATGGCGTGTTCCTTACTCGACGAGATCGTGAGCAGAATCCGCTTGGCGCCCCGAATGTCATGATCGTTGAGCAGGGGCGAGTTCAGAGCTGCTTCGATAGCGCGTAAGGCCCGATCTTCGCCAGCTGCTTCGGCCGATCCCATTACCGACTGACCAGCATTTTCCAGTACTTTCTTAACGTCAGCAAAGTCAGCGTTGATATCGCCCTGGGTCGTGATGATTTCGGCAATACTCTTTACCGCGTTGGCCAGAACATCGTCGGCATGTGCATAGGCATCCGTCCAGGTCAGTTCGCTGTAGAGTTCGGCCAGTTTATCGTTCAGGACTACCAGTACCGTATCGCAGCTGCGTTTCAGCTTCTCGATACCTTCGCGAGCCTGTTCTTTCTTATCGGTTCCTTCAAAGTAGTAAGGCGCCGTAACGACAGCTACCGTCAGAAGCCCCATTTCGCGGGCCACCTCGGCCACTACCGGCGCAGCACCGGTTCCGGTACCACCGCCCATACCCGCCGTAATGAACACCATTTTGGTTGGGGGAGCCAACAGGTTTCGGATCTCGTCGATGCTGGCACGGGCCGCATCTTCGCCAGCTTTGGCTTCGGTACCTGCTCCCAGCCCATCGCCCAGTTGCAATTTGGTTGGAACGGGGTTGTTCATAAGTGCCTGACGGTCGGTATTGCAGACGGCAAAATTGACGTCCTGCATCTTCATGTCAAACATGTGCTTGACGGCATTGCCGCCCATGCCCCCTACCCCAACCACTTTAATGATTGTCGGATTGTCATCCGGTATGTCGAATCTATAGCCCTGACTTTGCATGTGTGGGTCTGTGGTGTCTGTTTCGAAATTGGTACTACCTGAATGCAAATGAACCGGCTTGGGGCCGGTCTCCCCTTACGGGTCGGTTAATAGGGGTCGGTTTCGTTACCGCGAATAGGTCGCGTCACCTTACGGAGCCAGCCCAGCAAACCTCCGCCCTCTTCGGGCGCCTTCTCGGGGGCAGGTGCTTTCTCTACCTTTTCGCGCACCGGCGTTGGTGGCGGACCGTATGTCGGCTGGCGGGTTGGCACGTTGGCTGGCTCGTCGTTATAGGCGGCTCGGTTGGGGTCGCTGATAAACGAGATCCGATTATCAATGGTCTTATAACCAGCCCACACCAGACCCACGGCCGTAGCATAGGCAGGGTCACCCACCAGATCGGCCCGACCGTTGGGTTCCAGATGTTCGGGGTAGCCAACGCGCACTTCTTCAACGCCCGTTACCCGCCCAAATATCTGCTCAACGCCGGGAATCAGTGCCGTACCGCCGGTCAGAACAAGCCCGCCCAGCAGTTTGCCTTCATAGCCCGACCGAATGATTTCAGCCTGGATCAACGCAGCAATTTCGCGCAGACGATCTTCGATAATAACCGCTACATTTTTCAACAAAACATCTTTAGGACGCCGGTTGCTCAGACCCGGCACCGCCACCACTTCGTTGAGATTGTACTCACCCGGTATAGCACTGCCGAACTTGCGCTTAAGCTGTTCTGCCTGATTGGGCAGAATCTTACAGCCCGCCTGAATATCGGACGTCAGGCTGTTTCCGGCCCACGGGAACACCGCCACATGACGAAGTACGTTGCGGTAGTAAATAGCCAGTTCGGTCGTGCCGCCACCAATATCGACCAGGGCCACGCCAGCGTATTTTTCTTCATCAGTCAGCACCGCCAGGCCAGATGCCAGGGCTGACAGCATCATCGTCTCCTGCTCCAAGTTATTGCGGGTAATGCACTTACGCACGTTGCGGGCTGCGTTGGCCTGGGCTGTAATGAGCTGAAAATCGGCTCCTAGCTTTACGCCGTTACGACCAACCGGCTGATTTATATTCGATTCATTATCGACCATGAAATCCATGGGCAACACGTGAATAATTTCTTTATCGGCCGGGATTGACGTACGGTTGCGGTACATGTCGCTCAGGAGATGATCGATGTCCTCAATCTGAACTTCATCACCCATTGACGAGCGCGTGATGTTGCCATTCGCTTTGATCGACGTCACGTGTGCTCCGCTAAAGCTAACGTTGACCGAGTGAATGTTCAGGTTCGATTGGTTCGATGCTTCAGCTACGGCGCGCCGGATGGCGTTTACTGTGTTGTTAACGTTAACCACCGACCCTTTCGTAACGCCATCGGCCAGAGCGGTTTCTCCCACGCCCAGTACTTCAAGCGTTTCCTGTTCTCTGTTGTTACGAACCAACCGGCCAGCCACCGCACACACTTTGGTGCTGCCGATGTCGAGCCCAACCACAATTTTCTCGTCACTTCCCGTTGTTGTCATTCGCACACGATTTGATTTCGGTACTGAACGTTTACCCGACTGTAGCGATCCCATCCCTTAGCCGGTAAAACGTCGGTATATACTAATTTTAATTTCTTAAATTTCGCATCCAGATCGGTTGGCAAGCCAAGCTCGATTCGGTGGTTTCCCACCTGCGGCCACATGGTTACCTCGCCCTGCTCATCGACCGACAGTTCGGCGATCTGCGCCCGCCAGAGCGGGTCGTCGGCAATGTACCGAAGCAGGCCAAGTAAAGGCTGGTTCCGTTCGCTGGCCAGCGAGCGGTTCCGTTTAAAATACGGCCCGGTCAGAATAGGCACACGAGCGGTATAATTCATCGAGATCGGAAAGAACCGACCTTCTTCGCTAATGTACTGCCCCGAGACCGTCCGGATACCTTCGCTGTCTGTCATCAAACGAGCAACGGGCCTGGGCTGTTCAACACTGACGAGTAGATTTCCCATTAGGTCTCGGGATACCTGACAAGTTTTTACCAGCCCATGCTGCTGTAAGCGAACTTCCAGCTGCCGAAAATCAACCTCTTCGTACTGTTTACCAATTACCGGATCAGCTCCGCCGTTTGTTAAGTACCCCGTCACGTCCCGACGCGTCAGAAACTGGTGACCGTCAACCTGATTAAGTTTTACAACCACCGCACGAACCCGTTTTTGATCCTGCCGCACTTCGGTGAAGGCGATCAGACCAAGCAACGTGACAAGCCCGCCGGCCATGTAAAACCACTTCCTGGTTGATTTAAAGGTAGAAAACATCTGCGTATAAGCTAAGTCATTATCCAACTATTTTTATCTATTGGTCTATTAATACTGATTTCAGCACCGGCAGTTGCTGATCAATGTCGCCCGCTCCGATCGTGACCAGCAACGATGGCTTCATATCCCGCACAACGCCCGCCAATTCAGCTTTGGTACTTTGGCGTTTGGTTTTCGATTGTACCGCCCGAAATATCAAGTCGGACGTCACTCCCTCGATCGGTAATTCCCGCGCCGGGTAAATATCCAGCAGAATCACGTGATCGGCCAGCGACAGACTTTCGGCGAACCCTTCGGCAAAATCACGCGTGCGGCTGAAGAGGTGAGGCTGAAAAACAGCCGTCAACTCCCGGTCTGGATACAACGCTTTCACTGACGACAAAAAGGCCCTAACTTCTTCAGGATGATGCGCATAATCATCGATCAGGACCACATCGTCCGTTTTGAGAATGTACTCGAATCGCCGACGAACGCCCCGATACGTGGTCAATGCTGAACGGATGGCTTCTGCCGATACACCCAGCTCCAGCGCAACTGCGCCAGCCGCCACAGCGTTCTCAACATTGTGAAAACCAGGAACCGTCAGGCGAATATCGGGAATAACACCGTTCGGATACACAAGGTCGAAAACAAAAGCTGCATTTTCTATTTTTAGATTCTGACTACAATAGTCGCCATTTTGTAACGAATACTCCTTAACGGTAGCATTTGTCTTGTTAGCCAGCGTCAGTCCCTGCTTCATAAAGAGCACACCATCAGGCGCAATCTGACTGGCGAACAGCCCGAATGATTCGAGCACAGCATCGTGTGCCCCGTAAATATCGAGGTGGTCGGCATCGGTCGACGTAACGATGGCCAGCTGCGGGTATAGCGTCAGAAACGACCGGTCAAACTCGTCGGCCTCGACAACGCAAACCACCTCCCGCAGGTTATCGGCAGGTTCGTTAAGCAGAAAATTAGTATTATAATTATTGGTGATCCCTCCCAGAAAAGCCGCGCAGTTTACCCCCGCATCGCGCAGGATATGAGCGACCATCGACGAGGTAGTGGTTTTCCCGTGCGTACCGGCCACCCCAACGGTTTTCATCTGACCGGCCAGCAGGCCCAACACCTGCGAACGTTTCTGCAGGGTAAACCCGTGGTCTGTCAGGTAGATATATTCAGCATGTGTCTTGGGTACAGCCGGCGTATAGACGACTAGCGTCTGGGCTGGGTTGGCCAGAAACTCGGCCGGAATCTGTTGCGTATCCTCGGTAAAATGGATGGCCATCCCCTCGGCCTCCAGGGCATTAGTCAGGGCGGTGGGGGTTCGGTCATACCCGGCCACCTCGTAGCCGTTGATCCGAAACCAGCGCGCCAGAGCACTCATACCGATTCCGCCTATCCCCAAAAAATAGATGTACTTGAACTGATCCAGACTCATCGTTTCATTAGATTTACTACTTCTTCCGCAATCTCGCGGGCTGCATCTGGCCTGGCCAGGGTTTTGATAGCGGTTCGCAACTGCTGGCGCTGGACCGGATTGTTGAGCAGCGCCAGTGCAGCCGGAACCAGATCGGTACGAGCCGCCTGATCACGCACCAGCAGAGCCGCACCCCGATCAACCAGCGCCATGGCGTTTTTGGTCTGATGATCTTCGGCTGCCGCCGGAAACGGCACCAGAATAGCCGGTCGCCCGACCAGACACAACTCCGACACCGACAGCGCCCCCGCCCGCGACACAACCGCGTCGGCTACGGCATAGGCTTTATCCATGTCGTAGATAAAGTCATACGCTTTCACCAGCGAAGACCCTACGGTGGCTACGGCCTTCCGAGCGCGCTCAATAAAAGCGGGGCCTGTCTGCCAGACTACCTGAATACCGGCATCGACAAACTGCGTCAGTCCGGCCTCCATCGCTTCGTTGATGGTTCGGGCGCCCTGGCTACCGCCAATAACGAGCAACGTGGGGCGGGTAGCTTCCAGCCCGAACAGCTGCTGCCCCGCGCTGACTTGCTGGTCGGCAAACTGAATATCGCTCCGAACCGGGTTACCCGTCATCCTGATTTTAGCGGCCGGAAAAAAAGCCTCCATACCAGGGTAAGCCACACAAATTCGTTCGGCCCAGCGGGCCAGTACTTTATTGGTTAGTCCGGCATAGGAATTCTGCTCCTGAATGAGCGTCGGAACACCGGCCATAGACGCAGCCAGCAGTAAAGGGCCACTGGCATAGCCACCAACGCCAACGGCCGCATCGGGTCGAAAGGTGCGTACAATCTGGCGGGCCCGTAACAGGCTCTTACCTAGTTTCACCGGAAAAATCAGATTCTCCAGTGTCAGTTCGCGCTTGATCCCCACAACGGGTAACCCCTCGATGGGGTAGCCGGCGCGGGGCACCTTTTCCATCTCCATTTTACCTTCGGCCCCCACGAATAAAATGTCGGTGGTCGCATCCAGGTGTCTCAGCTCGTTGGCGATGGCAATAGCCGGGTAGATATGCCCGCCTGTTCCACCCCCACTAATAATAATTCTCATAGCTACTCCTGACAGGTAGTGGTCATATGGCCGTTTAGCAGTATAAAACAGCCTGCCACGCCTAGAT
Source organism: Spirosoma lacussanchae (assembly GCF_005870035.1). Taxonomy (GTDB): domain Bacteria; phylum Bacteroidota; class Bacteroidia; order Cytophagales; family Spirosomataceae; genus Spirosoma; species Spirosoma lacussanchae. Next base: position 17,818 of record NZ_SWJG01000010.1, read on the forward strand.
TTTACTCTCGTCTACTTCCTCCCGACTCACGCTCAGCACAATGCCAATGGCCAGGCCCGTAAATATGAGCGAGGTTCCTCCCATACTTAATAGGGGCAGCGGTTGTCCCGTAACCGGCGCCAGCCCGATAGCGACACAAACGCTGGCAAAAGCCTGAAAAACAATACTGAAGGTTAGTCCGGCAGAGAGCAGCCCCCCAAACGGTCGGGAGGCCTTCTGTAATGTTTTCATACCGCGCCATAGAAACCACAGGTACGCCAGCACCACCGGGATACCGCCAAGTAGCAATCCATATTCTTCCACGATAATGGCGTATATGAAATCCGAGAATGGGTTAGGCAGGGTGTTACGCTGGTGGCTATTGCCGGGTCCCTGCCCGGTCAGGCCACCATTGGCCAGGGCGATGTACGACTGCTCGACCTGGTAGACAATGGTATCAGAATCCATGAAGTTCTTCATCCGGTTGGTAGCCGTTCCGAAGCGTTCGCCGAAGAACAGACCGATACCGCCAAAAAACACGCAAACGCCCACCATGATGATTAGGTATCGCACCGGCACCCGACCAATATACATCAGCAGAAAACAGGTGAAACCCAGCAGCAGGGCCGTAGAGGTATTCGACAGAATGATCAGCGAGCAGATCAGCCCAATCCAGATGATAATGTTGAACAGGACGGTGGGGTCGCTCATGAACCGCTGCCGCTTGGCCAGCATAGCAGCCAGATTCGAGATCAGCGCCAGCTTGGCCAGATCGGAAGGCTGAAACGTCTGGTTGATGATCGGAATCGTTACCCAGCGAGAAGCATCGTTCAGGGTAGACCCCTTGAAAAATGCCCATAACAACAGCGGAATAGACAACCAGAGCCCGAACTTAGACAGGCGGGCGTAGTAGACATAGTTGATCTTGTGCGCAAAGTACGTGCAGGCCAGACCGACCAGCAGCAATGAACCATGTTTCAGCAGAAACACTTCGGTGTTGCCGTCCAGCTCCCGAAACGCCTTGGTGCCGGTAGCGCTGTACACCACCAGCACGCTCATGATCGACAAATAGAGCACGATCCACCAGATCTGGCGATCCCCTTTTAGATGTGTACGAATCCAGTCGCGAAGGAACATGAGTTTGAGGGATGAGGGATGAGCGAGTTGGCTTCAGTTACGTATTATCGGCCAGTACGTTTTTAACGGCTGCCTTAAACTGGTTGCCCCGGTCTACATAATTCCTGAACAGATCGAAGCTGGCGCAGGCTGGCGATAGCAGTACAATATCTCCGGGTTCTGCCAGCGCCAGGCCCATCGATACGGCTTCCTGTACGCTCCGGGTCTCCTGAATGGACGGTACGACCGGGCCAAAGTAATCTGTCAGTTTATGATTATCGACGCCCAGGCAAATCAGTGCTTTTACCTTCTGGCGAACCAGATTATCTAACTGGCTGTAGTCATTGCCTTTGTCCTGTCCACCTGCAATCCAGACGGTTGGCGCGTCCATGCTGGCCAGCGCATAGTATACCGAATCGACGTTGGTCGCTTTCGAGTCGTTGATGAACCGAACTTCCCGAATCGTACCGGCAGGTTCCATACGGTGTTCTGCATTTTCGAATGTGCGCAACCCCTCGGCAATGGCCTCGTCTGACACCCCGACCGACTGTGCTGCCAGAATAGCCGCCAGGGCATTGATGGCGTTATGCGGTCCGCGCAGCGTTGTTTCGGTCTGCGGCATCTGAAACGTGCGTCCGTTACGAATGGCCGTTAGGGTGTTATTCAGAAAATACCCACCTTCCCGCACCGGGTTCTCCAGCGAGATAGGTAGTTGGGCGATAGCCGGATTCCGCTTAGCCAGTTCGGTCTGTATAGGCTGACTCTCGGCAAAATAGATGAATGTATCGTCGGGACGGGTGTTTTGCAGAATCCGGAATTTGGCATCTACGTAGTTCTGAAAAACGTACCCGTATCGGTCGAGGTGATCAGGGGTGATGTTGAGCAATACCCGCACGTCGAGATGAGTCTGCACCATATCGTCGAGCTGGAAGCTGCTTAGTTCGAGCACAAAATAGTCGAACGTGTCGTCGATAACCTGCGCGGCAAAGCTGTCGCCCACGTTGCCAGCCAGGCCTACGTTGTAGCCCGCTGTTTTCAACAGATGATATGTCAGCAGTGTTGTTGTTGTTTTGCCGTTGCTCCCGGTAATACCGATCAAACGGGCCTTTGTATAGCGGGCAGCAAACTCAATTTCGGATATAACAGGTGTTCCCTGCGCCCGTATTTTTTCGACCAGCGGCACCGTTGCTGGAATACCGGGACTCTTGATTACTTCCGAAGCCCCCAGAATACGGGCTTCGGTGTGTTGATTTTCTTCGAACGGGATCTGAGCGGCTTCGAGCGTAGCCCGGTAACTGTCTTTTAGTGAGCCTTTATCCGACAGAAAGACCTCAAAGCCTTTCGCCTGCGCCAGCAGGGCCGCGCCGACTCCACTCTCTCCCCCGCCTAAGATGACTATTTTTTTTGCTGACATGGTAACTACGTACTACTGGCAAAATAACGCATAAAACAAAAGCTCCCCGAATGTCCGGAAAGCTTTTACCCTAAGTTTTGCCGTAAAGCTATTCTTTCGCTGCCAGTGACTCGGACAGCCGCAACCGGTTGGCCAGTTTGACGATCAGAAAAATGACCCAGGCGATCAACACAAACTGGATAACAATATTCAGAAAATTACCGTAGCGGATCGCCACTTCCGGGCTGGTCCCCACGGCTTCTCTAAGCACGAGCTTAAGCTGGCTGAAATCGATACCGCCAATGAGTAGCCCCAGAATAGGGTTAATTATATCTTCAACCAGCGATGTGGTGATTTTGCCGAAAGCAGCACCAATGACGACCCCGACGGCCAGATCAAGTACATTACCCTGTGCGATAAATGTGCGAAATTCTCTTAGCATACAGATGACTGATTTTAGTTTACTAATTGAATAGATCAAAGGTACTAATGCAACATACTCATCTGCGCACAACTAACCAAGTAAAATTACTTTTTTAAAAAAGTTGGTACCTTAGGACCATATCAACAACTTTCATTCGCTGCCCGGGCGGGTTTTGCCCCGTACTGATTGCTGTCAAGGCGTCGTTCCGATCAGCAGTTGACCAAACGGCAAAAAAAAACCTCCGGCTAAGCGGAGGTTTGTTGACAGGCAGATGCCATAGACGTTTATGCGTTCGGTACCTGGCGGCTTCGGTTCGCAGCTTTTACAATCAGGAAGATAACCCAGGCGATCAGCACAAACTGGATAATTGTATTCAGAAAATTACCGTACCGAATAGCCACCTCGGGGGCTGTACCGGCAGCTTCTTTCAACACGATTTTCATCTCTTTAAAGTCGGCATCACCCAGTGCCAGACCAATAATCGGGTTGAGTATATCTTCGATCAGCGACGTAGTGATTTTGCCGAAAGCAGCCCCAATAATGACCCCGACGGCCAGATCAAGTACGTTGCCCTGCGCAATGAATGTGCGGAATTCCTTTATCATGAGACAAATGGGGGTTTAGGTGGTACTGCCAGATACGGCTTCTTTGACGGAGTCCGACCAGCCTGGTAACAACCCCGCACGGTATCATTTCTTGCGAAACGTCGTCACGTTATAGACGAGTCCGATACCCAGTGTCTGCTGGAGTTGCCAGTCGCTGGAAAAATCTTTGTCGAACAGGGCAATTATGCCCAGGGTCGTACTGATGTATCGACTGACTTTGGCGGTGAGAATGATATCGATGCGATGATCAATGGCATTCAGGGTCTTATAGTTGGCAAACAGGAGATATTTAGCGTTGATACTTACGTTCTCGCTCAGATTGCGGGTCAGAGCCGCCTGCAGTTGTAAGGCCAGCCATTCGGTACGAATGCTTCGCCCCGGCTCAACGCCGTAGACTGTCGCATTTGGGTCGCGCACCGGAATTTTATCGGCCCCCTCCCGGAAGCGGACGCTCTGGTCGGCCAGGAACGTAAACCGTGGCGCAAACGGACTCACCCGCAAGGCAAACCAGCCGTTCGGTTTGTAGGCCAGGCCCCAGGCTATAGTTAACTGACCGGGCGCCAGAAAATTAGCTACTTTGAATTGTGTCTGACCAGGCGCCAACCCCGTATATCGATACCCTGACGTGAAAAAAGACGTGAATGTACCCGACCCAAACATGTCCCACTTGGGTGAGATTTTGTAGCCAGCTACTGAATTTAGTAAGATCTGATCGGCGGCTTTTCGGGTCAACCCCGCCTGGGTCACAAACCCTAACTGCAGGTCGGCGGTATTATCCCACGACCATCGTTCTTTTTCGTACAGTGCCCGCGCGGCAACGACGGCTCCCAGGGCTACGGAGTTGACCCCGCCCCCCGTCCAGTTATTAAACGAGGCCTGGTTAAAATTGATACCTCCGCTAAACGAACGCTGCCAGTAGGATGTATCGGGCTTTACGGCTACCGTATCTTTGAAGTTAGCCACAATCGTTGAGTCCTGTGCCTGTGCAGACTGACAGGCAAGCCAACCCAGCAGTAAATAGACGTAGTGTTTCATACTTATAGATTTGGCCGTTTGGACGCCAGCCAACCCTAAAGGCAACGGATTCACCTTAATAAACCTCTACTTTTTTTGTCTGTAATAGTTGCAGCGGGAATACCGTTGTGGTCTGATCCGTCCGGAGCGTTATTGATGTCGTATCGATCTTGGTAATCTGTCCCTTTACCCCGTCGATCTCAATGGTTTGCCCCTCCTGATACTTGTTCTTTGTGTAGAAGGCAGACAATATATTGGCCATCAGATCCCGCGACGCTATGCCATACCCGAAGGCAAAGGCAAAAATGACGCCACCGATCAGCAGGTTGAAGCTAGACTCGAGCAGTTCGGTATTAATCCCAGCCTGACCCAGTGCACTGATCAGCGTAATCAGGAGAAAGAAAACAAATACGATCGTTCCCAGCAGGCGACCCGATGCGATTTTGAACGACTCACAAATGCTGACAACCGCACTTTTTACCGCATCGGCCAGCAACACGCCAACCTGCAGCATGATGGCGGCCGCAATCAGTTTGGGAATGAAGTTTACCAGCGACGATACCATGTCCGTGATGGCCGCTACGCCCAATGTTTCGGTGGCTGCGGTGATGAACACGAGTAAAATGAAATAGTAAAGAATCTTCGCTACTATCTCGCTCAGCTTTATTTCCGTTTTGAGTTGCTTAATGATGCTGATCTCGTTCAGGCGCTCGCCAATCTTATCAAAACCAACTCGGGCCAACACTCGTCTGACCACAAAAGCAGTCAGACGCGCCACGGCGATGCCAATGATCAGAATAACCATTGCGCCCAGTAAGCGCGGCACAAACTGGATGAACTGATCGATCAGTGTCTGAAAAGTTGTCCGAAGAACCTCAGTCAGGTTGGGTAATTGTTTCATGATTGAGAAGATGATTGGCCAGAAGTAGAAACCGAAGGGTCAGCCAGTACCGAGGCTGCTTTGAAGAATTCGCCCACGTACAGTTCAACAACTGTCATTGTGTTACGGATCAGATCAATTTCGGCTATGAGTTGCTCCCGCAGTTTGGGCGGGCACATGCCATCGGGCTCGATTGCCAGGAAAGGGTTAGATTCATTCATACTGATTTGGTCAACGGATAAGTTAACGGAGCAATACCGCTATTTTGAGTGCCAGAAGTAACCAGAAGACAACTGCTTCGAGGTAATATTTGCGCAGTTTATCACGTGAACGCTTCAGCCGCATTTTCACCGCGCTTTCGGTCAGACCGCTCACCTCCGCAATATCCCGGAGGCTGTCCCCATCCTGGTACTTCATTAGTAGCATGGTCCGTTCTTCATAAGGCATTTTCTCCAGTGCCCATTTGAGTTTCCGGGCTTCATATTCGGCCAGTTCAGCGAGTTCGTCGTCCTGTGAATTGTCGATCCGATCCCAGCCTTCGTCAATATGTACTTCCGTATGCCGATGCGCCGACCGTACGTAGTCTGCACAGTGATTGTAGGTTATGGAGTAAAGCCAGGTCGAAAACTTCGATTGTTCCTTAAAGCTGCCCAATTTGAGCACCAGCTTCAAGAAGACATCATGCGTAAGATCCTCGGCCTGCGCCGGCGATTTACTAAACGACAGACACTTGCGATACACTTTATCGCAGTATCGTTCGTACAATTGCTCGAAGTACTCATTGCGCTGGGTCTCCGTGTAGCGACGTACCAATTCTTCGTCCGAGTAGTTAGTCATAAGGTGGTTGTAGCCTGTCTAAGACTTGAATTAGGCGGAAAGTAACGGTCTGGTACGTCGTGATACTCAAACAAACCCATGGGCTTAGCAGTAAAAAAGCCCGACTAGAGCAGCCGGGCTTTTTACGAAAAAGTATATTCTATTTGTCTATGCATCGATCTTCGACGGCTGACAGGTTTAATCGTTTTGCCAGTAATACTGACGCAGGCGATCACGGGATCGTTTCAAACGCATCTTCACCGCGCTCTCGGTCAGCGCATACTGCAGGGCCAGTTCTTTTACGCTGACACCGTCCTGATACCGCTGATGAAGCAGCGTCTGCTCGTCGGCGCTCAAACAGGTCATGGCCCGGTGAATTCGGCGGGCTATTTGCTCTTCCTGCTCGGCTATACCGTCATCAGCACTGATATCCAGCGTATCCCAATCATTATCGCCAGTCAGCGCCTGCCGTTTGTTGGCGCCCCTAATCTGATCAGTACAATAGTTATGTGTTACCGAGTATAGCCAGGTCGAAAACCGGGCCTGATGTTTGTAACTATCAAGCCGGGTCATCAACCGCAGAAAAATATCCTGGGTTAAGTCCTGAGCCTGTACGTCATTTTTTGTAAACGAAAGACACTTACGGTGTACTTTATGGCAATAGCGTTCATACAATTGCTCAAAGTAGTCATTCTGGTGGGTTTCGAGGTAATTGTTGACCAACTCCTCGTCAGTTAACTTTTGTTTCATAAAGTTACTGTGGGTTACTCGGTAAATTTAGTTAAATAATTTCATGTACGTAGATCATTAAGTTATCAGATTGAATAAAAACAAAAATACCCGGCTCTAAAGCCGGGTATCTACTAAACGGTAGGTAACTACTTGTTTTATCCTATTGCAACGCGTTTGAAGGCTGAAACCGTCAATCCTTTGCTGGTTTTCTCCAGCAGCTGTGCAATAGTAAGCGAGCTATCTTTTACAAACTCCTGATTCAGAAGGGTATTCTCTTTATAGAACTTGTTCAGCTTACCCATCGCGATCTTTTCCAGCATAGCTTCGGGCTTTCCTTCCTGGCGGGCCTGCTCTTTGCCGATCTCTATCTCACGCTCAACGATGGTAGCATCGACGCCGTCTTTGTCAAGAGCAACGGGTTTCATAGCCGCAATCTGCATAGCTACGTCCTTGCCTACTTCGGTTACGTCGGTACCATTCGTGTTGGTCAGGCCAACCAGCACACCCAGTTTACCATTCGAGTGAATGTACGATACCACTTTGTCGGCCGAAACCGTTTCGAACGAAGCGACATCGATTTTCTCACCGATCTTACCCATCAGATCCGTGATATGATCCTGCAGGGCACGACCATCAGCCTGGGGGGTTGCCAGCAGCGTTTCCTTATCCGCAGCGTTGGTAGCAATAGCCGTGCTCATAACGGCCATGGCCAGGTTCTGGAAATCGGCTACTTTCGATACGGGTTCGGTTTCGCAGGCCAGTGCAATCACTTTGCCGGTTTTACCATCTTCGCTAACGTGGGCCAGTACGATACCTTCTGCAGTAGCGTTGTCGGCCCGCTTGTCGGCTATTTTCTGACCCTGCTTGCGCAGAATCTCTTTGGCTTTTTCAAAATCGCCGTCGGCTTCGGTGAGGGCCTTTTTGCAATCCATCATCCCGGCTCCGGTCTCTTGCCGAAGTTTGTTTACGTCAGCAGCAGTAATTGCCATTGTAAAAAACGGTTTTCAGTTGTTAATTTTTCGATTCACAAAGCCGCCTGTTCTTAACATGACGGTTATATTTCTTTTATCAGAAAATAGCCCATAGCGGCTGCTACGGGCTATTTTTCAGGGTGATATCGGGTACCGATCAGTTGGCTATCAGCAGCCGTAGCAACAAACCGCCGGAACCGGTATACCGTCAATCAGTTTATGCATCCTGCTCATCTTCAGCAACAGCGGCTGGCGAGCCGGTTGCCTCAGGCTGATCAGCCAGTTTGCTCTCGTCTTCGGCGCGGGCCTGCACAACGTCTTCGTTCCGCTTGGCTTCTTCCTCTTCCTGAACGCGCTGGTCGTCTTTATCCTGCTTGCGCTCCATCAGCCCTTCTTCGATGGCCCGGCCAATAGCCAGCGTAATCAGAGCGATAGATTTGTACGCATCATCGTTGGCTGGTATAGCGAAATCTACTTCCTCGGGGTTCGAGTTGGTATCGCACATAGCAAAAACCGGAATACCCAGACGGTGTGCTTCCGATACGGCAATGTGCTCACGCTTTACGTCGACAACGAACAGAGCAGCTGGCAGGCGGGTCAGGTCGGCAATACCGCCCAGTACGCGCTCCAGTTTCTCTTTATCGCGGGTTTTGGTCAAACGCTCGCGCTTGGCAATGCTCTTGACGGTCTCCTCGTCTTTCAGCATTTTGTCCAGCGTCTGCATTTTTTTCAGCGACTTACGGATGGTTGCGAAGTTGGTGAGCATACCGCCCTGCCAGCGGTCAGTCACGTATGGCATTTTCAGGCGACGTGCTTCTTCCGAAACAATTTCCTGAGCCTGCTTCTTCGTAGCCACGAACATCACTTTCCGACCCGAGCGTACAATGCCTTTGATGGCGTTGCAGGCTTCGTCGAGTGCCGCAACCGTTTTGTTGAGGTCAATAATGTGGATGCCGTTCTTCTCCATGAAGATGTACGGAGCCATCCGGGGGTCCCACTTCCGCGTTAAGTGGCCAAAGTGCACACCAGCGTCGAGGAGGTCTTTATATTCGATTTGTGCCATTTCAGACTTTGAAAATGAATGTTATTACTAATACGCAGCACCGCCCGTCGGCATCATCTAAGGGCAGTCTGGACGATTTTAAATGAATAATGTGTAATGAAATACAGACTTACAGGACTGTAACTACCTTGTTCATTATACATTTTCCATTGATTAACGTTTCGAGAACTGGAACCGACGACGAGCCTTGGCGCGACCGTACTTCTTCCGTTCTACCATACGCGAATCCCGGGTCAGGAAGCCTTCTTTCTTGAGGGCGGGGCGGAACTCGGCGTTCAGTTCAACCAGCGCGCGGGCAATGGCCATGCGGGTTGCTTCAGCCTGACCGGCTACACCACCGCCACGAACATTGACCTTCACGTCGTAGCCACCTACGCCGTTTACCGTTGCGAACGGCTGGTTCAGAATGATTTGCAACACTTCGGTGGGAAAATACTGTTTGTAGTCTTTTCCGTTCACCGTGATGGCCCCGCTGCCTGCCGACATGTAGATGCGGCTGATGGCAGTCTTCCGGCGACCAATGGTATTAATACGATCCATTCGGCTGTGACTTAGAATTTAACGACTGTGGGTTGCTGAGCCTCATGCGGGTGCTGATCCCCGGCGTATACGTGCAGGTTGGTAAACAACCGACGGCCTAACCGATTCTTAGGCAACATGCCTTTAACGGCGTGCTCGATGATGCGCTGAGGATGCTTTTCGAGCAGGATACGGGGCGACGCGAAGCGCTGACCACCGGGGTAGCCGGTGTGGCGAACGTAGACTTTGTCAGTCATCTTGGCACCGGTCAGGCGAACCTTCTCGGCATTGATGACGATTACGTTATCTCCACAGTCAACGTGGGGCGTAAAGTTGGTTTTGTGTTTGCCGCGAATCAGGCGTGCGATCTGGCTGGCCAGCCGACCTAACACCTCACCCTGAGCGTCAACCACAACCCATTCTTTCTGCGCCGTTTCTTTGTTGGCAGAGATGGTTTTGTAACTGAGCGTATTCACTGTTATGGAGACTAATTGGTTGATTTCTAATGATTTGCTTACGCAAAAAACACTCCCGTCCTGAAACGGGAGTGCAAATATAGGCGGTATACTGCTGAAATACAAGGGAGTGACTGAAAAACCTCTACCGGAGCTTCAGGGTGGCCAGCGCAAGCACGGCCAGAATGATAGCGATGATCCAGAAACGGGTAACGATTTTTGCTTCGTGGTATCCTTTCTTCTGGAAATGGTGGTGCAGGGGCGACATCAGAAAAATACGCCTGCCCTCGCCATACCTCTGCTTCGTGTACTTGAAATAACTAACCTGCATAATGACCGATATATTCTCGATCAGGAAAATACCGCAGACAATCGGAATGAGCAGCTCCTTTCGGATGGCCAGAAACAGAACCGCAATGACGCCCCCCAGCATCAGGCTACCCGTATCGCCCATGAACACCTGCGCCGGGTACGAATTGTACCATAAAAACCCAACGCAGGCCCCCACGAAAGCCGCGCAGAAAATCACCAGCTCGCCCGAGTTGGGGATGTACATGATGTTAAGATACTGGGAAAATACTTTGTTACCTGACAGGTAGGCCAGCACCCCGATGGTCAGACCGATAATGACCGATGTTCCGGCCGCCAAGCCGTCAATGCCATCGGTGATATTGGCGCCGTTCGATACAGCCGTGATGATGAAGATGCAAACCAGCACATATACGATCCAAGTATAGTCGTCGGGTAATACGCCGAACAACAGGGAGCTGTAGTCGAACTCGTTATTCTTCAGAAACGGTACCGTTGTCAGCGTCGACTTAACGTCGGTGTACACGTCAGGCACGTTGGATGTGCTCAGCAGCCGGGGGGCGTAAATGCGTATCTTCACGTATTCGTTGAAATACAGCGTCAGGCCAACGATCAATCCCAGACCAACCTGCCCAACTACTTTGAACTTCCCTTCCAGCCCTTCTTTGTTCTTCTTGAAAACCTTGATATAATCATCGAGAAACCCAATCAGACCGGTCCATACGGTCGACACCAGCGCCAGCACCACGTATACGTTCGACAGCTTGGCAAACAGCAGCGCCGGAATTAGCAAAGACGACAGGATGATAAACCCGCCCATAGTTGGTGTACCGCGCTTCTGCATTTGCCCTTCCAGCCCGAGATCCCGGATCGACTCGCCGATTTGCAGTGTACGCAGTTTATCAATGATACGTCGGCCGAAAATGGCCGCAATCAGCAGCGAGGTAATTACAGCACCCAGCGCCCGAAACGAGATGTATTGAAATACCCCGGCCCCCGGAAAGTTATACCGCTCGTCTAAAAATTGGAAAAGGTAATACAGCATACACGAAATGAGTGAATGAGTGGTTGAGCGATTGAGCGAGTTGCCAGTGCATGATTAATTCGCTCAATCACTCAATCGCTCATCCATTATTATTGGCCAAAGTTACTGATTTCGGCGTTCTGCGAAAGCATCGCGCAGTACGGCCCGGTCGTCAAAATCGTATTTTATCCCCTTGATTTCCTGATAGGTTTCGTGGCCTTTTCCCGCTACCAGAATAATATCGTGCGGCCGGGCCAGGGCGACGGCCCGCTGGATCGCTTCGCGCCGGTCCTCGATGGTATTTGTTTTTTTGAAGTCGACCGGCGACACCCCTGCCTGCATCTGCTCCAGAATAGCCATTGGGTCTTCGTTGCGGGGGTTGTCTGATGTCAGAATAACCCGGTTGCTGAACCGGCAGGCAATGTCAGCCATGATGGGTCGTTTTGTGGCGTCGCGGTTTCCTCCGCACCCCACCACGGTGATGATTTGCGGCAGGTAATCCTGCTCGTCGGTATGCCGAAGGCCGACAATGGTTTCCAGCACGTTCTGGAGTGCATCAGGCGTATGAGCATAATCGACAATACCAACAATCTTATCGTCAGACACGACCTGCTCGAACCGACCGGGCGGGGGCATCAGGGCCGACAGCTGGGTCAGCACCTCGGTCGGGTCCTCGCCCAGCAGCACAGCCGCTCCGTAGACGCTTAACAGGTTGTAGGCGTTGAACTTTCCGATCAGCTTGAACCATACCTCCCGATCATCGACGAGCATGTTCAGCCCAAACAGCGTATCAGCCAGTAACTTCCCCTTAAACGTAGCCAGTGTTTGCAGCGAGTACGTTTCTTTACGCGCAGCCGTGTTCTGCAGCATAACCAGCCCGCGCTTATCGTCTACGTTGGTCAGCGCAAAGGCCGAAGCCGGCAACTGATCGAAGAAGCCTTTCTTGGCCCGGATGTAGTTGTCGAATGTACCGTGAAAATCGAGGTGATCGTGGGTGATATTGGTAAAGATACCCCCGGCAAACTGCAAACCCGCAATCCGCTCCTGGACCACGGCGTGCGAACTTACCTCCATAAAGACGTATTGGCAGCCGTTGGCCAGCATCTGGGTAAGCAACTGGTTGGTCGTAAGTACGTCGGGGGTGGTATGGGTAGCCGGTATTACCTGATCATCGATCTGGTTCTGCACGGTAGATAGCAGACCGCAGCGGTAGCCCAGGGCCCGAAAAAGCCGGAACAGCAGCGTAGCCACCGAGGTTTTGCCGTTTGTACCGGTTACTCCCACGAGCCGTAGTTTCTGCGACGGCCGGTCGTAAAAGGCAGCAGCTATCAGCCCCAGGGTATGCGGGGTATGCTGAACCCGTACGTAAGCTACCCCATCGGCAGTATTGTCGGGCAGGTCTTCGCAGAGAATGGCGGCTGCCCCCTGCCGAACGGCGGTTTCGATAAACGCATGGCCGTCGGTCAGGGTGCCCCGAACGGCCACAAACAGGCTACCGGGGCCTACCCGGCGCGAATCCATGGTAATACTGGTAATATCGGTATTCATACTGCCCGACGTAGCCAGCAGCGGAATTTTATAGAGAAGATCGGTTAGTTGCATGAAGATAATACGGCTCGTACCAGCGGTTAAACGCTGGCCTTCGTTAGTCTGCCACAAAAAAACGGACTAAATACGAAACGATAGCCGGACGAGGGTACCTATATTTTCTTTTGCAACCCACCACTCGTTTTCTTTGTACCTTTACGACCCGTTTATGAAAAGCCCTCATCAACGGCGGCTCATAAATCGTAAACCGTAAATAAACGTCATGTCTTGGTTCGTCCGAAAAGATAAGGGGATTCTGACCCCGACCGAAATGAAGCGGGAGGCCCCCGATGGTCTTTGGTATCAATGCCCGAACTGCAAAAAAGTAATGCACACGCGGGAGCATAAGATCAATGCGTATACCTGTGTTCACTGCAATTATCATGAAAAAATAGGGTCCGACGCTTATTTCTCAATCCTCTTCGATGAGAACGCGTTCACCGAGCTTGACCCGAACATGACTTCGGGAGACCCGCTGAAGTTCACCGATACCAAATCGTATCCCGGCCGGGTTAAAGCCACGATGGCTAAAACCGGCCTCAAAGACGCTGTCCGGACCGCCTACGGCCCCATGAACGGCGTAACGGTAACGATTGCCTGCATGGACTTTAATTTCATCGGCGGCTCGATGGGATCGGTCGTTGGCGAAAAAATTGCCCGCGCCGTTGATCACGCCATCCAGAGCCGCACGCCCTTCCTGATGATTTCGCGGTCGGGTGGCGCGCGCATGATGGAAGCGGGCTACTCGCTGATGCAGATGGCCAAAACATCGGCTAAACTGGCGCTACTGGCACAGGCCAAACTGCCGTATGTGTCGCTGCTGACCGACCCAACAACGGGGGGTGTAACGGCATCCTACGCCATGCTGGGCGATTTCAACATTGCCGAACCCGGTGCGCTGATTGGTTTTGCCGGCCCTCGCGTTATCCGCGAAACCATCGGCAAAGACCTGCCTAAAGATTTTCAGAGCGCCGAATTCGTGCTGGAGCATGGCTTTCTGGATTTCATCGTAGACCGAAAAGACCTGAAAGACAAGCTGTCCAGCCTGTTTACCATGCTCGCCTAGAAACGGGCCGGTACGGGAAGAAAATTGGTTTATTCGTATGCGCCTTGTCCGACACCCGGTTCTGTGTAACTACTACGTGACGTACCGCTGTAACGCCAGCTGTAGTTTCTGCGATATCTGGGAGCGGCCATCGCCCTATGTTACTCTCGACAATGCCCGGGCGAACCTCCGCGATCTTCGGCGGCTGGGCGTTCGGGTCATTGATTTTACGGGGGGAGAGCCATTACTACACCGCCAGCTGCCCGAACTCCTGAGCGAAGCCAAACAACTTGGCCTTATCACGACCGTTACAACCAACGCGCTGCTCTACCCCAAACTGGCCGAGCGGCTCCGGGGACTGGTTGATATGCTGCATTTCTCGCTCGATTCGCCGGTGGCCGAGGAACATGACCGATCCAGGGGGGTGCGCAGTTTTGATAAAGTGATGGAATCGATCGACATAGCCCGGCAGCTTGGCGAACGGCCCGACATTCTGTTTACCGTCTTCGACCATAACGTTCACCAGATCCGGGCTATGTACGAAGACATTTGCCGCCCTAACGATCTGGTCCTGATTCTGAATCCGGTTTTCGAGTATAACAGCGTAGACACCGGCGGGCAGTTGTCCGACAGCGCCCTGGGCGATATGGCCTGGTGGGGCAAACAACCTAATGTTTACCTCAACGACGGCTTCATCCAGCTCCGGCGCGACGGCGGTAACCACATCGACAAACCCGTTTGCCGGGCCGCCAGCACAACCCTGGTGATCTCCCCCGAAAACAAGCTCGTTCTGCCCTGCTATCACCTCGGCCTCTCCGACCACCCGATCAACAACGACCTGTACACCCTCTACCGCTCAGCCGACGTACAGCAACTGGTAGCGCAGGAAGGTCGGCTGCCCGGTTGCGAAGGCTGTGCCATCAACTGCTACATGCAGCCGTCATTTGCGGTCGATGTGACGAAATATTTCTGGAAAGCCCTGCCCAGCACACTGAAATACAACTGGATCAAAGGCACCTGGAAACAACTCGTCTGATTCCCTTCTGTTTCTCAGTCATTCCTCTCGTCCCGACCCCGGCCTGCCGTCGTTTCGTTGGCTTCATCGGTGCATAGCTTACCCCCTCGATATCATACGCAGTGAAAGCGATCATGGCGGAGCTGCACCCGACCAACCCACCAGCGCGAATAGCTGTGGTTAACAGAATGAGCAAACAATCGGTTTCTACAGTCTTATCCAGGAAAAAAAGGGGCGGTTCAGTATCCCGAGCAGCTAAGGTAGTTTTACTATATAACCGATTAAGTACATTCCGTAACCAGCCTTTTCTTTATTTTTGCCCATGCTCTACACCGCTGAACAAGTTGCGCAGCTGCCTACCGATACCTTCCGCTACCTGCTCGTTTCTCTTCATGATCATATACTGACTATAACCCTGAACCGCCCCCAGAAAAAGAATGCCTTACACCCGCCCATGCTGGCCGAACTGGCTTTCGCACTGGCCTATGCGCACTACACCGCCGACGTCTGGATCGTCGTGCTGGCGGCTACGGGCGACACGTTCTGCGCCGGTATGGATTTAAAATCACTCTCGGCGGGGAGTGATGAACAGGCGGGCGTACCCGAACCGGCAGGCCCCGTTCGGCTGGGCGAGCTTATGGCCGGTTTACACAAGCCCTGTATAGCGCGGGTGCAGGGACCAGTTTATGCCGGTGGTTTTTTGCTGGTAGGGGGCAGTACATACGTAGTAGCGGCCAATTCGGCCACCTTTGCCCTACCCGAAGTGAAGCGGGGACTGTTCCCGTTTCAGGTTCTGGCTGTTCTGCTCGACATCATGCCAGCCCGGCGGGCACTCGACCTCTGCCTGCGGGCCCGCACCCTCAACGCAGCCGACGCGCAGGAGATCGGGCTGGTGACGCACTCCGTACCCGCCGATGGACTTGACCCAACCGTCCGGCTCCTGACCGACGAACTCAGGCTGTATTCGCCCGTGGCGATGCAGTTCGGTCTGCGGGCCTTCCAGACACTGAAAAGCCTGCCACCCGATCAGCAGCAGGCCTTTTTGCACGATCAGTTTCAGCAGCTTCAGCAAACCCACGATGCTCAGGAAGGCATGGCGGCTTTTCTGGAAAAACGACTCCCCAACTGGGGGTAGCAACTTACTGGCACTTTCGGCGGGTGTCGATGATGTGCTGAATTTTCCAGGCACCCGATATCCGTACCAGGGTAAACGCATTGGCGCCACAATGGCTTTGCTGGCCATTATAATAAAACGAGTAGGGTGTCCAGACAGTAGCCAGATCGCCATCGACCTTGACATCCATACCGCTGAGCCGCTCGTCCAGCGCGCCCGCCTTTGCTTTGCCTACTGAGGTGATAAACCGGTCGATGCCCTGGTCGCTGACCGATACCTCGCCCTGCTTGTTGACAACACTCTGCAGTCGGGCACCGGGCAGGAAGAGGGATTTGAGCGCCGTTGAATCGGCTCGTTTCATACCGTCGAACATCTGGGTGATAACGGTTTTGGCAGCCGTTTCGTCGGCGGTTTGAGCCAGGGCGGGAGCGGCCAGCAATAGACCGATCAAAGCAAGTAGCGGTTTCATACGTACAAAGGTTACGGCCAGTGATGCACCAGAAAATGGCCCCGACCCAAGGTTACAAAAACGCCGTTGAGCGCCAAACTGAGTTTGTATCAGTGGTAAAATGTATGCCTGAAAGGTTCGGGGGAAAGCGGCCAAGAGGTTAAAACCCCGTTTTTCTATTGCTGGGTCGGCATGGGAATGTAAAAGCCGTCGTTTTTTTTGAACGGCAGCTGCGCCGAATACGTCCCGTTGAACTGTTGTACCATGGGGCCCAGCACCTGCAGCTTCGGCATCACCTCAACCCCGGCTGCCCAGAAAGAGGTGTCGAGATGAAACTCGGTTCTGAAGTCTTTATCGGTCGAGAGCGTCAGGTAATTGCGGAACCTGAGGGGCGACTCGCTGGGCTCGTAGGTATAAACTGCTACGTCGATTGGTTTTTTGCGTTCAGGATTCCAGTTGGCCCGTTCGTTACGGACCGTTGGGGTTCCTGTTAGCCGCAGGGCCCCGTTTGGCACCACCACAAACCGGCGTTTCTCGAGCCGGGTGCGGGGCGGGATGAACGACACCGCATCGTCTTTCGAAATAGTGCCCGCTACCGAGCCAACTGTGTAGCGCCAGTAACGGCTGGTATAGGACGACGTAGCCAGATTGACATCGGCCACATCGGTCCAGTAGTCCATTTTATCTTCGCCAATGATAAACGACGACCGTTTCCAGTCGACGTACAGCGGGCGGTCGAGTTTATTGACCAGCGAAACAACCATCTGACCGCGCTCACTCGAAAACGAGTAGCGCAGGGTGAGCGTATCGGTATCGAGTACAAACCCGTCGGCAGCGGGTTGTACATTGCTGCCCCGTAAGGTTACCACCTGGGCCTGTGGTGTACAGGCCGACAGGGCAGCCAGTAGGGCGATGACGTAAATAAGCTGCGTTTTCATAAGATGATAGATCGATCAAATATATAAAACCAACCAGGTTACCATCAAAACCTAAAGGTAAATAAGCGTTGGCTCGGCAAACTTTTTTGCCGTTCGCTAGAACGCTTTTGAGAAAGGCGGTGTCTAAACCATTGTGCTTAATCAGTGAGCCTTTTTTTCTCTATCTTTAGCAACGAATCTTACTCTCGTTCTATGCACCGAACGTTTACCGTGCCGCGACTCCGGCTCGTGCTGTTCACCCTCAGTTCTGCCGGTTTTATAACCGCCTTCAACCCAGATAAACTCCCGCTCGAAAAAGCCTTTACCCGCATCAACAACGAGGTTCAGCAGCACAGCAAAGCGTACGAAACGCTGTCTGACGCGTCGCAGCGGATTGGCCATCGCCTGACAGGCAGCGCCAACGGCTCCCGTGCAGAAGAGTATGCCCATGCGCTGCTGACCCAATACGGGTTTGACAACGTGCGCTATGAACCCTTCGAGGTAGAAGCCTGGGGGCGCGATACCGTTACGCTGGCCGTAGTGCCCAACCGTAGCGACAACTTCCGCGAAGTACCCGTAGTGGCCCTGGCTCACTCACCCGTCGAAGCGCACATCAAAGGAGAAATTATTGATGTCGGCAACGGCCTGGAAGGTGACTTTGCGGCCCTGCGCGACAAAATCAGGGGAAAGGTTGTGCTGGTCAACATTGGCCTGTCGGCTCCGACCAAAGGCGCGCGTAACCTGCACCGCTCCGAAAAGACCGCCCTCGCCATCCAGTACGGTGCTACGGGGGTCATCATGGTCAACCTGGTTCCCGGTAATGTGCTGCTGACCGGCACCGCATCGGTTACGGGTAAACTCATTCCTATTCCGTCGGTCTGCATCTCGCTGGAAAGCGGACAGGCCATTCGGGGCTGGATGGAAGAAGAACGCGAGCGGCTTCATGCAGTCATCGACATGACCAACACGAGCCGGAAAATTCGCGCCCGTAACGTCATTGCCACTCTGCGCGGCTCTAAATTCCCCAATGAAAAAATAATTGTGGGCGGTCACCTCGATTCGTGGGATCTGGCCACGGGCGCTATCGATAACGGAATCGGGTCGTTTGCCGTGATGGACATTGCCCGCACCTTCCGCGCCCTGAAGCTGAAACCCAAACGGACCATCGAGTTCGTACTGTTCATGGGCGAAGAACAGGGGCTGCTCGGCTCCCGGGCCAACGTCGACAACCTGAGGAAAAGCGGACAGCTGGACCGGGTTCGTTACATGATGAACCTCGACATGACCAACGATCCCAGCGGTCTGAATGCCTTCGGCCGTACCGATATACTGCCGTTTCTGACAACCGTCGGCGAAACCATGAAACAGGTCGAACCCGCCTTTGCCAACCAGATGCTGAACCAGGCCGGACTGCACTCCGACCACCAGCCGTTTATGCTGGAGGGCGTACCGGTTGTGGGCATGAACGGCCACCTCGACCGTTCGGTGCTCGATTGTTATCACGCCAACTGCGACCGGATCGACCTCGTCAACCCCGATCAGCTGAAGAATACGGTGCGCTATGCCAGCATGCTCCTCTACGCCCTGGCCGATGCAGACGATATTCCGACGCGCCGACAGACCGACACCCAAACCCGCGACTACCTGGTTGCCCAGGGGTTACGCACTCCGCTGCAAATTGCGAACGAGTGGCGCTGGAAAGAGTAGCCGGGACCATTTACTACGAAGGCAATTTCGGGCTACAACAAGCGCCGGGGATTTCGTTACTTTGTCGTATTGCGTCAAGACTCTACCCACTTCATGGCAAAGAACACGTTCAAACAGCCCGAACGGGTTGCCAAACAGAAAAAGCAACGGCGGCAGATCAGGCTGGCGTCGTGGCTCAACGATTTTATTGGACTCGACCGGCTCTTTGGCGAAGATAACGCCTGGCCGATTCGGCATATCGACCGTATTTTGTGGGTTACCTTTCTGCTGATTATCTATATCGGCCTGAATCACAATGCCGAACGACTGGTCCGGCGGATTCAGCGGACCAAAACGCAGGTTGATGAGCTTCGTTCCCAGGCTACCGTACTACAGGCCGATTATAACCTCAGCGGCAAGCAATCTGAACTAAGCAAGCGGGTTGCGGCCCTGGGCCTTACCGACAGCAGTCTGACACCACCCCATAAACTCGTTGTCAAGATCGATGAACATTAAGCAGGACATCATTGCGCGGGCCAATCACGTTTATTACGTGGTTATCTTTCTGGCCATGTGCGTTATTATGCGGCTGGTGTACGTCCAGTATTTCCAGACGTTCAAGGGCAAATTCTGGCGCGAACGGGTAGCCGCCACACTGATCCGGCGCGACACGATTCCGGCCATGCGCGGCAATATCTACGCAGCCGACGGCAGCCTGCTGGCTACCTCCCTGCCTACCTACGTAGTCGGACTCGACCCCACCCAGGCCAAACCCGAGTATTTTGCCAAAAAAGTTGACTCCCTGGGGTTGCTGCTGTCGCGTATCTACAAAGACCGTTCGGCACGGGACTATGCGGATCTGGTACGTGACGCTCGCGCCCGCAAACGCCGGTATGTACTCCTGAACCGACGTCGGGTCACGTTTCAGGAGCGGCAGATGATGCTTAAATGGCCCTTTTTCAGATCATCGCCCAAGGTAGCAGCCCGGGGTGGTGTGCTACGGCCCTACTACGAACGTTATCACCCATTCGGATCGATGGCCGAACGGACCATCGGCAACCTCGACGCCAAAACCGGCCGGGGGTTGATTGGCCTCGAAGCGTCGTTTCAGCCAGAACTAGCGGGTAAAAATGCCGTCGGTCTGGTCGAAGTGCTGTCGGGCGGGGTTCGTAAACCGGTTGAAGATGGACCCGATATGCGCCCCGAGCCGGGTATGGATCTATATACGACCATTGATATTAACTACCAGGACATGGCCGAGTCGGCGCTGCGATCGGCGCTGGAAAAATACAACGCGGCCAAAGGCTGTGTGATCGTGATGGAGGTAGCTACCGGCGAAATCCGGGCCATGGCGAACCTGAGCAAAACCCGCACCGGCTACACCGAAAACTTCAACCACGCGCTGGCCGGCCGTACGGACCCTGGCTCTACCTTCAAGCTGGCAACCATGATGGCCCTAATGGAAGAAAAAGCCATTTCACTCGAGCAGCCAGTTGCCACGGGCGGAGGCTCAACGATCTACAAAGGGCTACATATCCGCGATGCCAAGCGGGGCGGAGCCGGTACCATTACGGCCCGGCAGGTCTTCGAAAAATCGTCGAATGTTGGTACGCACATGCTCATGCGCACCTATTTCTACAGCCGCCCGGACCTGTATTGTCAGTACCTGCGCCGGTTTCATCTGACGCAGCCAACCGGCATCCACATGAAAGGCGAAGCTATACCCGTAGTTCGAAATCCGGATATGAAAGGCTGGAGCAAGGTCTCGCTCACCTCCATGTCGTACGGCTACGAGATGCAGATTACCCCGCTTCAGATGCTGGCGTTCTACAACGCCGTGGCCAACGGAGGCCGCTGGGTACGACCCACTATTGTTCGGCAAATCAGGCTCGCCAATGAACTCATCCAGGACAACGTGCCCTACGTAGCATCCGAGCCCATCTGCTCGGTAGAAACCGCCCGCAAGGCACAGGAGCTGCTGCGCGGGGTGGTAGCGCACGGAACGGCCAAGCACATCAACAATCCGCACTACGCCATTGCCGGCAAGACCGGTACAGCTCAGAAAATCATCGACGGTAAATATCAGGTTGGCAAATACTACACCTCGTTCATCGGCTACTTCCCGGCCGACAAGCCAAAGTACAGCATGATTACGGTGGTCGATAGCCCGCAGGGCAACAACATCGATCTCCTGTACGCAGGCTCGGTAGCGGCTCCGGTATTCAAGCAGGTAGCCGACCGGATTGTTGCCTATGATATACGTATGCATGCGCCCATCCGGGCCAGCACCCGCCCCAGCAGCACTACCACCGGTATGCTGGCGGGTTATTCGGACGACCTTCATACCATTAGTACGGCCCTGAACACCCAGAACGAGCCCAGCACCGAGGGCTGGGTCGAAAAGTCGGCCACGGGCCGCTGGCAATCGCGACCGACCCGATCCGATCAGGTACCCGACGTGCGCGGGTTAACCCTGCGCGATGCGCTCTTTCTGCTCGAAAACCGCGGGTTTCGGGTTGTGGTAGAAGGTCGGGGCAAGGTGAAAGAGCAGTCGGTAACCCCCGGCACCGGTGCCCGCGATCTGGCTGAAAAAGTAATTACGCTGACGTTGAGCTAAGTGTATCGGTAGGCCCACCAGATGAGCAGAGCCTGCAGCGGCAGCCGCCCCCAGCGCAGCCAGGCCGGCAGTTTCTGAAACCGGCTGCTGGTTGCCATGAACACATTGGCCGGAAATACAGCTATCAGTAACAGAATAAGCCCCCAGGCGGCCCAGGTGCGGGTGGCGGGCAGCAACAGGCCAAGACCCAGCACCACTTCGGCTACCCCGCTCCAGATCACCATCTGGCTATGGGCGGGTACGTAGGGCGGCATCATGGCCAGATAGGGTCTGGGATTTATGAAATGATTCAGCCCGGCTGCGATGTACAAAAAGGCCTGTAGATACAGAGATAAGGAATTCATGCCGCAATAAACGACAAAGCCGGTATAGTTATACTTAATCGGCCGTGGTACCCCTCAGGGTCGTTTCCAGGGCCTGCCGCATAACGGGCAGCTCGGTTTCGATAGCCTGTATATACTGCCTGACCAGTGGCGCAACGTCGGCCGCTTCGGTACCGGCGGCAATCTGCTCTTCCAGGGTGGCAATTAGCGGGCTCATGTACGTCAGGCCAAATGTCCGGATGGGCACCTTCTGCGTATGAATCAACCGGCCAATTGTTTTTGTATCCTGCATGGTCAGAGCCTGCCGGATCTGCTCCAGTTCAGCCGGTGTCTGCTCGAGAAACAGGTCCAGAATCTCAGCCGCAAACCCCGGATCGTTATCTACCGCGTTCAGCAGCGGTTCCAGCGTAAAGGCCGAGGTGGCTACAGGCTGGGGCGGAGCGGGGGCTGGTTGAACAGGCAGCGGATTAGTTACGGCTTCAGGACGGGCCATTGGGGTGTATTTCCGCATAACACGCTGCAGCTCCTCGACCTGAAACGGTTTGGGTAGAAAATCATTCATACCCGCCTGGATACACTGCTCTCGTTCGCTGGCCAGCGCATGGGCCGTCATGGCGATGATCGGGACCGAGTTTTGCAGGGTGTTCCGAATGTGGCGGGTAGTAGTGTAACCATCCATAACGGGCATCTGAATATCCATCAGCACCAAATCAAACGGCTCTTCCTGTAGTTTGTCCAGCGCTTGCTGCCCATTTTCGGCCACCTGGGCCGTATAGCCCAGCCGCTTGAGGACCTGCAGAGCCAGCTTCTGGTTCATCATGTTGTCTTCAACCACCAGTATACGCACGTTCTGGCCGATGAGCCCGGATGGAGCTACCAGCAGATCGGCTGCTGTTTCGACCTGACTCGGCGCTATCTTGTACGGTATCTCCAGCGTGAAACACGACCCTTCGCCCAGCCGGCTCGTTACGGTTACCCAGCCGCCCTGCATCTCGGTCAGCGACTTGACAATGTTGAGTCCCAGCCCGGTACCGCCGTAATAGCGGGTCGTAAAATCGCTGGCCTGCCGGAATCGTTCAAAAATATAGGGCAGTACATCGGCATCTATGCCAATACCCGTATCCTGCACTACAAACCGCACCCGAACCAGATCAGCCGTTTCGTCCAGTTTTTCGATTCGGGCGGTTACGCCCCCCTGTTTGGTGAATTTGATGGCATTACTGAGCAGGTTCAGCAGAATTTGGGTAAGTCGGGTCGGGTCGCCCAGCACGATGGCCGGTAAGGAAGGATCAACATCGACCGTAAGCTGCAAATTCTTTTCCGAAGCCACGGGCTGGAGCATGGTTCGGATCGAGTCCGTCAGCGAATTAATACTAAACGGGATCGATTCTAAGGGTAACATGCCTGCTTCAATTTTAGCAATATCGAGGATATCATTAACGATGGTCAGCAGGTTTTTGCCCGCCGTACGAATAAAGCCCAAAAACTCCTGCTGATCCGTATTGAGGGGCGTCGTTTCGAGCATGGCCGAGAAGCCAAGAATAGCGTTGAGGGGCGTCCGGATTTCATGGCTCATATTGGCCAGGAACTGCTTTTCCGTATAGCGGGCTTCGTTCAGGGCGAACGAGAACCGATAGGCCAGCACAAGCGCCTGCAGGAAGAAAAAGCCCACATAGCCCACAAACAATATGAGCACAACGGGAGTGGCTACGCCGAAATACTGCGCCAGAATCAAGCTGAATACCGACAGCAGCAGCCCCGTACTCATGAGCGAATACGCGGCTCCCGGGCGCTGCCGACGATAGGCCGTCCAGTACACGTACATGGCATACCCGATATAAGCGACCATCAGCACCAGGAACGGATTCATCAACCGCGTGAATACAACCGGTGGCAACACCACAACGGTTGCGGCAAAGAGAAAGCAGATCCAGGTCATCGGTGTGGTAATGCGCCGGTGGGTATCTTTTGGATACAGCACCTGCGTATAAATAACGAAGACACCAATGGCCAGATACAGCGATGCGTATTCGAGCCGGAGCGTAAGAGCCCAGGGCAAACCCGGAAACAGCGTATGCAGCGCGTACAGGTTGGTACCGACCAGACGGTAGCTGTAAACCAGACAGAACAAGCCGAAATAAAGCATGGGATGATCCATCCGGCTGAAGCCGTACAGCCCCAGAAAAAACAAGCCGATCATCAATACGCAGCCCGTCAGAAACAGCGCCAGGGCCCGGTCTGTGGCCATACTGGCTTCCATCTGCGTGGCCGCGCCAATCCGTATAGCGTGTGAAGCGCCCCCTTTAGCGTGGTGAAAATTAGCCACCTGAAGCAGTAGCTGGAGGGTATCGGCAGCTGGCATCCGAACCAGCTGGGTGGACCAGTGAGGTACGGTTTTAGCAGCCGTAGTGGCCGGGTTGCCATCATGAGCTACGTCTGTGCCGTTCACGAACAGCCGATAAGCTGAGTAGTGATCGGGTACTTTCAGCATGATCGGCGCCGAGCCCGGCGGCAGCAGAACGGTTAGTCTGTAGGTTGCGAAGCCCTGGCTGGGTATGTCATGTTTCTGCCATTGGCTGGACGACCATAGCCTCGGAAAATCGGTAAACTCGTGTGCCGACTCAGGCTGATTGGGTAAACGCAGCTGGTTCCAGTACCAGACCCACTCCCCCCTCAGCGCCACATCATCCTGCGAAAGATCTGTCTGCCTCAAATCCAACACGCCCTGCCGGGCAACTGGCTGACCCACAGCCGTACCGCCACCCAATAACCCCAGGAAACCAGTCAATAAAAGCAGAACGTAGGTATATCGGGGCAGGTTACTCCTGAACGAACAGCCTGCAAACGCCTTTACAGGTGGCATATACCCGTCAAAAGCAGGCTGAAAAACATGTTTTAACTGGGTATATGGAGTAGAACGGTGGTAATGCATCCGCAAATCGTCTACGAATAGCTGAACAGTTAATCACTGATGTAGAAATTGTAGGGGCGAGGCTGTATTGAAGGCTAAAATTAGAAATTATACTATACAAATATTTACTTAGAGATATTTTTATTTACTTACACCATCAAGTATATACGAAAATGGACACTGATTATTATTTTAGTTTTCAAAAATAACATACTAGACACAAATTGCCAACTCCTGCTCCCACAACGCATAACGGGTGTGGTTGTGGAGAGCAGAGGAGGTAATTTTGTGCTTAGGGCGTATACCGGAGCCGGGTTACTTTTCCGTCCATCGTAGTCATCAGAACCTCATACTGACTCAGGGGATACACCCGGTTTACCATGGCGTTGGAGAGTTTATGAGCCCACGCAAGCTGTTGCGTCCGCTCATCGACGGCATATAAAACCCCATCGTCGGTCGGAATAAACGCCATGCCGTTCCGTACCGTAACCGGCGAAGGGCTGATCTCATACCCGTATCCGCAGTTGACGAACCAGGCCGGTTTAGGCGTCTCAGAGCGGGCCGATATAGCCCAGAGCGTATCGGTCATGCATTTGATAAACACCAGCGATCCATCGCCCGACAACCCGCTGGATTCAAAGCCTTTATGCTCCGACGATTTCCAGACTTCGCGTCCGGTTTCAGCATCCAGAGCGGTAAGGGTCCGGTCGGGAGTTTGCAGGAAAATACGCCCGCGGGTCAGTAACGGAATACCGGCAGCAGGCGAGAAATTACGCCCTTTCTTATTGGTCCAGGTCCAGGCTGGCTGCCCCGATTTCCGGTCCAGCGCGTACAACGTTGACCCCCACGAGCCTATGTATACCCGCTTTTTGTCAACTACCGGTACCGACTCAACAAAGCCCTCTACCCCGTCGAACGTCCATCGCTCGGCCCCCGTCCGGAGTGCCAGCGCCCGAAATTTACCTTCCGAACTACCGATGTATACGGTTTGGCCATCGATACGGGGCGATGCGACGATGGGTTTACCGGTTCTGACCGTCCAGATGGCCTTACCGTTTCGTTTGTCGAGGCAGTAGATGGTGCCGTCTGTAGAGGCCACTACGATGTTATTCTTATGCAGGGCAGGGGTCGAATAGACTTTCCCGCCGGTCATGAACCGCCAGCGCACCGAACCGTCGGTCAGCGATAAGGCAACCAGTTCGCCCCGGGTGTTCGGGTAGAACGCCATCTCTTTGTCGGCAATGATGCCGGCGCCAATGTCGCTGCTATCCTGTTTGGCCCAGACCGGCCGAACCCGACTGTACTGCTCGTTGATCTGGTACGAAGGTCGGGGAGCCATGGCCTTTTTTTGCCCGAACTGGTGATTTTGAAGCGCAATTTTTCGCCAGGGGGCCGCCGTTTGGCCGGGCTGCTCACCAACGGCGGGTGTGCGGACGGCAAACGTCATGGTATCGTTCTGTATGGTAACCAGGTTATAGCCCCCTACAGCGTCTTTGGCCCGCAGGTTCGAGCGGCCCATCGTGGCTGGTATACCCTCAAAATCCATGGCCTTGTTGGCGTGTCCATGCCCACAGAGGGCGGCCTGCACGTTGGTTTTTTTCAGATCGTCGATCAGCAGGTACCAGTTGGCCAGCGCATCGTCCAGCGGGTAGTGGTTCATGAAGATAACGGGTCGGTCGGTGCCAGCCAGCTTTTCGGTTTCGGACCGCAGCCAGAGAACATCTTCGCGCGAGACCAGTCCCGGCGACATGCGCATGTTGGGTCCGCTGCCGCAGCCGATGAAACGGTATTTACCGTAATCGAATACGAAGCGCTCGGCTCCAAACACCTGCCGAAAGCGGTTGCAGCCATTCTCTGACCACTTCGTATCGTGATTTCCCGGAAACAGGTACCACTTGCGGGTCAGTTTGTCCAGAATCTGTTTAACCTGGTTCAGCTCCTGTTCGGTGCCAAAGTCCGTTATATCGCCGGTGATGACGACAAAATCGAGGTCTGGGAGGGCGTTGATGTCGCTGACCGTTCGCTGCAGGTCTTCGGCTGCAGTGGCCGGAGCTCCTACGTGGGTGTCGGTAACGAAGGCAAACCGAATGGTCTGGGCCGAGCAGAGGGTACAGATAACGTTGAGCAGGAAAAACGCAGCCAGTCTACACATATGACAGAATCGAAATGCAACATTAGCCAGAATAGCCCAGATGGCCTATAACTGCTCTATTTTTTCTATCTGTCAGATGGCAACACTGGCTCACAGCCCCTTCTCCATACAGACGCTGTCTTCATCATCAACGTAAGGACCGTAGGCTGGCGTGGGCCGGTAGCCAACTTTCTGATAAAGGGCAATAGCCTCGGGCTGTTTGATGGCCGTCTGGAGTTTAGCCATCCTGTACCCTTCTTCCCGGCCCCACTGTTCCAGCCCGGCCAGGATATGGTGCGCTACGCCAAGCCGTCTTATGCCTGGCTGCACGTACATGCGCTTGATCTCGATGGTTTCGGCATCCAGCGGTTTGAAACAGGCGCACCCAACTGCGGCACCTTCGTTCATGGCAATGACCACCCGGGCGTCGGCCAGGCCCTTGTTGTGCACATCGTACTCACTCTGTTTGGCTCCGTACCGGACCCGAAGGTCGGCATCCAGCTCGCCCACCAGCGTCTGGAAGCGCGGGTCGTCAGACGTACATCGTTGTATCGAGATCATGGTGCTGTAACTTAGTTTCTATTCGACCACATGGCCTACAAAACCGGCGCCGTTATCGAGAATGAGTTCGCCACGCCGGAAACCGAGTCCACAGGCTTCGCCCGCGTAGAAGACGCCAGCCTGGTAGGTATGACCCGCCGAATCCTTCGGGAACTCGACGTATTGCTGATAAATTTTTGGGAAATGTCCGTAGTCGCCCCCTACTGCCTGCCGCTCGCTGCCATCGGCGTTCAGCACGCGCACGTTGGCGCCTTCGCGGCCAAACAGCACTTTTTCAACGCAGGCTTTCCCGGCCAGGGGCTGGCTGTCGGTCTGGAGCAGGAGCGGATGGTCAGGGTACATCTCCCAGAGGATTTTCAGCATGTATTTGGACTGGAAAAGCAGTGTGTAGGCTGGGTTCAGCACCACCGCCAGCCGTTTCCGGACAATCTCGGTCAGGATCGCCGTCAGCTCAGGTTCTTCTTCAGCAATGGTTTCCCACGGAACGAGCTTAAACCAGAAGTCGAGCTTTTCGAACTCCCCGTTTTTGGGATTCTGCCAGAAAATACCTTCCTCGGCCGAAAACTCAACCGCATCGATAAAGTCAAACTCCTGCTCAAAACCGGCCTCGCGGGCGGCTTCGCCAATGAGCGCTACGTTGGCGTCATCTTCCGGAAACCCCCGCATGGCCGACAGCAGCAGCGTTGGCTGTAAATCCGGATTCAGCGCCAGCAGCTCCTCAAACTGCCCCGTCAGCGTCTCAAACACGGCGTTGAACTGATGACTCTCGTCGAGACCGTTGGCCTTCAGATGAGCATACTGCACCACGGCCGTTTCGGGCAGGCAGGTGGCAGTGTCGGCGTTGAACTCAATCAGCTTGACGGGTTGCCCATCCACGCCACCGGCGAGGTCGAACCGCCCGTAGAGATGGATGTGCCGATCATCGTCCCACGACAGTTTGATGAGTTCGATCAGGTTCTCAGGAATACCCAGTTCGGCAAATCGGTTCTCGTCGATCACGTGCTGACCGGCCGCTACAAACATCTCGAACAACTCATTGGCAGCCTCGTAATAGGTGTCGGCCTGAGCCGGGGTAATGATCACCGCTTCATTACTCAGGTAAGGTAACGTATCCTGGCCAAGCATCCAGTCCCAGCCCAGGTTGCGCAGTTGTACGTCAGGCGAAATAGCGAGAGTTTTGAGATGGATCATGAGTATTGGTATGAATAGTACCTTTTAGTAGTATACAACAACTGGTGGAGACAAATGACTATTAACTTTTTTACCAAAGAAATGACGTCGACCGGATGTCACCTAGCTATTTTGTTTGGATTGCTCATGGGGCTGATGGCCGGTCATGCTCAGGCACAATCTGTTCCAAAAACAGTGTCTAACGCCAACAAAAGCCGCCATTCGACCACCATCCCGGTTATTTTCGATACAGATATGGGTCCAGACTACGACGATGTGGGCGCCATAGCCCTGCTCCACGCCTACGCCGACAGCGGGCGGGTCCGTATCCTGGCCACCGTAGCCAGCACCAGTTACCCGAACGTTGGCCGGGTACTCGATGTGCTCAACACGTATTTCGGTCGGCCCGATCTTCCCATCGGCGTTCCTAAAGGCAAAGCCATAACCGACCAGGACCGGCAGCACTGGTCTGATACGCTCGTGGCCCGCTACCCCCATACCATCCGCTCGAACAGCGACGCACCCGACGCCGTTGCGCTGTACCGGCAGCTGCTGGCCCGACAACCTGACCAGAGCGTAACCCTTATTTCGGTCGGTTTCCTGACCAATCTGGCCAACCTGCTGACCTCCGGTCCTGACCAGTACTCACCGCTTTCGGGTCGGGAGTTGGTTCGTCGCAAAGTAAAACAACTGGTCAGCATGGCTGGCCGGTTTCCGACCGGCCGCGAGTTCAACGTCCACATGGACACGCCGGCTTCGAAAATCGTTTATACCGACTGGCCCACGCCCATGCTGCTGAGTGGCTTCGAGATCGGCGAGAAAATC
The DNA here is from genome assembly GCF_005870035.1 of Spirosoma lacussanchae. Taxonomy (GTDB): domain Bacteria; phylum Bacteroidota; class Bacteroidia; order Cytophagales; family Spirosomataceae; genus Spirosoma; species Spirosoma lacussanchae. Next base: position 47,468 of record NZ_SWJG01000010.1, read on the forward strand.
CACAGCGGTTTACCCCTCATCCAGAACAGCCGCATCCGGAACAGCCCCGTCAAAGACGTATTTCGCATCAGCATACCGCTCGACAAGAATGATGCCGGTGGCCGCATGAGCTGGGACCAGACCGCCGTACTGGTAGCTGCCGAGGGATACACGCCCTACTATACCGTTCAAACGGGGCGGCTCACGCTGAACCCCGACGGCTCCAACGGCTGGGATGCGTCGGGGCGGGGGCATCAGTACCTGGTTGAACGGGTCCCCGCCCGTCAGGTCGAACAGCGCATCAACGAACTCATGCAACACCAGCCCATGAAGCACTAAACGCATGGAAACACAATCAAAGAAAGCGCCTACTTATTGCCGATGTCTGGTTTTTTATTGCCGCTCTGTTCCGTAGTTTTGACGCTCTCCAGCAGTCAATTTCGTAACTCTGTATGTTAGCCAAAACCTTCGGCGCGGCCGTATATGGCGTCAATGCCACACTGATTACCATTGAAGTAACCGTTAGTCAGGGGCTTCACTTCTTCCTGGTAGGCCTCCCCGACAGCGCCGTCAAGGAAAGCGAACAGCGGGTCGAAGCGTCGCTGAAACACCTCGGCTACCGGATGCCGCGGCAGAAAATTGTGGTCAACCTGGCGCCGGCCGACATCCGTAAAGAAGGGTCGGCCTACGACCTGCCCATTGGTCTCTGCGTGCTGCAATCGTCCGAACAGCTAAATTCCCAGCGCAACCTGGCCGACTATGTGATCATGGGCGAACTATCTCTCGATGGCCGACTTCGACCCATTAAAGGGGTATTGCCTATTGCCATCGAAGCCCGCAAGCAAGGGTTCAAAGGGTTCGTTTTGCCCGCCGAAAACGCGCAGGAAGCCGCCATTGTCAACAATCTCGACATCATCGGGGTCGAAACCTTACAGGATGCGGCCGAATTTTTCGAAGGTAAAAAAGATATAGAACCCCTCGTTACCGACACCCGCGACCTGTTTCAGCATCAGATCAATGCGTACGAAGTCGATTTCTCCCACGTTCAGGGGCAGGAAAACATCAAACGGGCCATGGAGATAGCGGCTGCCGGTGGTCATAACGTCATCATGATTGGTCCACCGGGTGCGGGCAAGACCATGCTGGCCAAACGACTGCCGAGTATACTGCCGCCCCTGACCCTGCAGGAAGCGCTCGAAACAACCAAGATTCATTCGGTGGCGGGTAAGCTGGGAACCCGCGCCACCCTGATTGCAACCCGTCCTTACCGGGCTCCGCACCACACCATCAGCGACGCAGCCCTGGTGGGCGGGGGCGGTTTTCCGCAGCCGGGCGAGATCTCTCTGGCGCATAACGGGGTTCTGTTTCTGGATGAGCTACCCGAGTTCAAACGATCGGCGCTGGAGGTGATGCGCCAACCGCTCGAAGACCGCAAGGTGAGCATTTCGCGAGCCAGATGGGCGGTAGAGTTTCCGGCCTCATTTATGCTCATTGCCAGCATGAACCCCTGCCCCTGCGGTTACTACAACCACCCCGAAAAAGAATGCGTCTGCGGACCAGGCGTTGTGCAGAAGTACCTGGCCAAGATCAGCGGTCCTCTGCTCGACCGGATCGATCTGCACGTTGAGGTAACCCCTGTTTCGTTCGATCAGATGACCGCCAACCGCCCCGCCGAAACCAGCGAAGCCATTCGGGAACGGGTTATCCGGGCACGCGCTATCCAGACGACCCGGTTTGCCGACCAAGGTGGCATCTACTCCAACGCCATGATGCCCTCGCAGATGGTGAAAGAGGTCTGCCAGATCAATGATGCCGGCCGCGCTTTGCTCAAGACGGCTATGGAACGGCTCGGTTTGTCGGCTCGCGCCTACGACCGTATCCTGAAAGTATCGCGCACGATTGCCGACCTGGCCGGGACCGACGAAATCCGCATCGAGCACCTCGCCGAAGCTATCCAGTACCGGAGCCTGGACCGCGAAAACTGGGCGGGCTAACGGTAGTCCGGCGTCAGAAAACCACTCAGCGACCCTATAGCCAAACCAATTCTGTGCGCTATTTTGCGATTCATCCGGCGTTGGTTTCTACCAATCCGTCACATTCACTTAACTGACTCATCGACCTATGCTACAAACACCCTACTGGCTACGGCCTGTGCTGATCCTGTGTTTCCTATTCTTCCGGCTCCTGTCTGTTCAGGCGCAGCTACCCAACCAGTGGCACGGAACCTGGGCGGGCACCATGCACATCTACCGGCAGCAGGCGCTGGTCGATAGTGTGCCGGTGCGGCTAACGATTGCACCAGCCGATAAACCCGGGGTGCTGACCTGGCGCACCGACTACCTGTCGCCGAAACAGCCGATGACCAAAGACTACCCCCTCGTTACCAAAGACGCGGCCAGGGGTATTTACATCACCGACGAAGGGGGCGGCACGGTGCTGACCAACTACCTATTCGGCAACAAGCTGTACAACGTGTTCGAGGTGCAGGGTATACTGCTGACGGCTACCTACGAACTGCGCGGCAACGAGCTGATTTTCGAGGTGACATCGGGCAAAAAACTGGCTGACCCAGCCAACGGCGTCAGCAGCTACGCCGTCGACAACCTGCAGCGGGTCGTGTTCAGGAAGTAGGTGGTCAGGCCAGTGGAATGGCGGCTTCGTCGGCTTTCCGGATCACGTAGCGCCGGGCTTCGTCGTATTCGTCGGCCGTGTGCAGGTGTTCCAGCATGAGCGGAACCGACTGCGGCAGCGAGGTTACGTTGCGGAGGTAGGCTGTATAATCCATACCGCCCCGACCGGGCATAGTTTCGGCAAAATGACCGTCTTTGCCGGTTATATCTTTGGCATGGGCCGATACCACCCACCGCCCCAGCTTGCGAAACGTATCGTTGATTAGCGCCGTGTTGTTGTAGTACCGATCCGGCGAGTTGATGATGTTGGCTATGTCGATATGCGCGCCGAAAGCCGGGCGGTCAATGGCCCTGATAAATTTCAGGTACGCGTCGGCCCCGTCGGGCGGGCTCCAGCCCATCATCTCGAGCGCAAATTTGGTGCGTTTCGGTTTTACGGCATCGATGATCCGGCGGCAGTTCTCTACGGTCTCCTCAAAAAACTGCACGCTCATGTTCCGCGCATGGGGCCCGTCCCAGTGGGTAGGATTGTACGAACCCGCAATGTTCACGCAGGTCAGTGCGCCAACGGCTTCGGCCAGAGCCAGGCGTTCTGTCACATACGCCAGATTTTTAGCGCGCCGGGTCGCGTCCTGATCGAGCATATTCACCCAGGCGCCTACCTCCGCGATGATCACGTTCTGGTCGGCAAACGCTTTTCGGATGGCGTCGATGCGAACCGTATCGGTCAGCTTCACGTCCGGAACGTAGGCTGCGCTATAACGTAACCGGCGGTGTTCCCGCGCCAGTTCGACCGGATCGTCGCTGCTGAGGAAGACAGGCCCACCCAGCCGTAACGGTTTTTGTTCGGTCAGAAACGCCGGAATAGGCGGTGTCAGCAGCCCCCCGGTCAGCACAGCCGACGAACGCAGAAAGTAACGACGAGAAACAAACGGCATAGATACAGTCGGGTAAATCTGGCAGACAGCCGGCTTTAGATCTGTGGAATAAAACCCGTCACGCTTATGCAATCTACTCGTCGTACGTTTATTAAAACCCTTTCAGCGGCTTCGGCCCTGACCGCTGCGGGGGGAGTTCAAACGGTTCTGGGCAACGTTGGAACCCCCGCCTATATTCCTAACCTGGCCCGCATCAGCCCGAACGATAAAATACGGATTGCAACCATCGGCATGGGTATCCAGGGCAATTATGACACCATGGCGGCTTTGCGCAACCCGGATGTAGAACTGGTAGCCGTTGCCGATCTGTACGACGGCCGACTCGCCCACGCCAAATCAGCTTTCGGCAAGGATAAAGAACTCTTCGCCACCCGCGACTTCCGGGAGGTGCTGGCCCGACCCGACGTAGATGCCGTACTGGTCGTTACCCCCGACCACTGGCACGACCATATCACCATTGCCGCCCTGAAAGCGGGTAAACATGTGTACTGCGAGAAACCGATGGTGCAGCATATGAAGGAAGGCAAACCAGTGATCGACGCCTGGCGAAAATCAGGCAAAACGATGCAGGTCGGCAGCCAGCGCATTAGCAGTTCGTCGTTTCAGGAAGCCAAACGAATGATTCAGGCAGGCGACATTGGCCAGATCAACTACATCGAATCGAACAACGACCGTTTCAACGCCATCGGAGCCTGGAACTACTCGGTACCGCCCGATGCCTCGCTGACAACCCTCGACTGGGACCGTTTCCTCGGCGACGCGCCCAAACGGCCGTTCGACGCCAAGCGCTTTTTCCGGTGGCGCAACTACAAAGATTACGGCACCGGCGTAGCGGGCGATTTGTTCGTACACCTCATTACGGGCGTTCATTTCGTAACCAACTCGCTCGGCCCAACCCGCATTTTCTCGTCGGGTAACCTGGCCTACTGGAAAGACGGGCGCGACGTACCCGATGTTATGACCAGCGTTATGGACTACCCCAAAACCGACGCCCACGAGGCCTTTCAGATGGTGCTTCGCGTTAACTTCGCCAATGCCGGCAAAATCCAGAACGTAACCCGCATCATCGGCAACGAAGGGCAGATCGAATTTTCGGAAGAGAACCTGATCCTGACCAAGAAAAAACTACCCGTTGCACCCGGCTACGGCAATTACGACAGCTACTTTACCTTCACCCCGGAGGTTCAGCAGGAATTCGTGAAAAAGTACGATGCTCAGTACCCACCCGAAACCCGTACGGCCGAGCCGGTTAAGGAGGTTCGGTTCGAATCGCCCAAGAACGAAGACGGCCACGCCCGTCATTTCGCCGACTTCTTCAAGAACGTTCGCGAAGGTAGCCAGGGCACCATCGAAGATCCGGTCTTCGGTTTCCGGGCAGCCGCTCCAGTGCTGGCCTGCAACGAAAGCTATTTTGAGCAGAAAGTGGTACACTGGGACCCCGTTACCATGACCCAAAAGAGCCCGGCCTCGACAACGACCGCTAAAAAGCCGGTTACGGCTAAAGCAAAGCGGACCTAAATCGGCCGGAACGTTTCAGGAGTATATACCCATACGTCACTGTGGTTCAGCGGATGGCTGGCCATAGTGACGTATTTTTGTGAACGAACGAATCGCTATGCCGACAACCCCTGTTTCCCAAACCACCGCCCGTTACCGCCAACCCGGCCGATGGATTTGGCGCGGAGCGTTGCTGGCGTTACTGCTGTGGATACTAGTCGACGTGTTCGTGCCGGTTCAGCACAGCATCCGCCGTTTCGATCCGGCTGAAGTAGCCCGACTCGAAACGGCCATGTGGCGCTCGTACTACGATAGGCGACCGGTGTTACTGTTCGGACAGCTGAGGGGTGGACTGCAGCAGCAGTTTCATGCGCCTTTCTGGCGGTCGGTGGGGCTGGCCATTCAGGCAACCCGAGCCGCGTTTGTCTTCAAGAAAGGTCAGTCGCAAGCCGATTACGAGCGGGCATTACCGATCCTTGTCGATTATTACGAATCGATTCAGAACCTGAGCGAAGATCGTTTCAACGTGGGCCAGCTGGCGGCTTCTGAGCTCAACTGGTGGATCGTACACCGGCAGCGCGATCGCTACACCTACGCCGATCTGGCCGACGCGCTCGCGCAGACGGCCGCCGTTCAGTATAACCAGCCGCCTGCCGTGTTTGGCCTTTATGCCCGGCAGCGGGCCGAAGCCATGCGCCTGTGTGATGAAGCAGGGCAGCAGGCGGGCGGGGCCACCGAAACCGACTGGCAACAGATTGAGCAGGCGCTGAACCAGGCCTGGGCGTCGTTGTATAAAGAAGTACGTCGATGAGAGCCGCTCACCGGCGGAGCTTCAGCAATGCGTCCCGAAGCTGCTGGCGGGCACTGGCAACGGGCAAGCCCACCGACCCGGCGGCTTCTTCGGGGGTACAATTGCCAAACAGTACTGAGTTTAGAAACTGCTTTTGTTTTTCTTCCGGACTCTGGGCCACCGCTACAGACTTGGCAAACGAGTGAGCAGGTTGGGTAACCGCAACCGAGCCGCTGGCCGACAACTGAATAGTAGCCTGAGGGGCGGACTTCTGAGTGGCCACCGCATCGTTTGCCGTTTGCCGGGCCCGGGTCAGGAGCCAGACAAAGAACGGCTGCTTTTCGGGGCGGTAGGTCTCAATAGCGGAACGGATATCCGTAAACGTTTCAATCAGCAGCCCAGCCGCTTTCTGATCATCGCACACGATCTGGTTGATCACGCCGAGCAGTACAGGGGCGTATTGATCGTACAAACGGGTAAACGCTTCCGTCTTGCCGGTCTTCAGTTCGCTAACCAGCGCAAACTCCTTCGATCGTAAGACAGGTGACAGCATTGGGGTACGTTGTTGAGGTTATTTTTCGCAAAAAGGCCGAATAATCAACTTATCGCCCCTTTCCCAGTCATATGTAGCTACCAGTAAACTAAGTATGAATGGAAAGGTTTTACAAGGTTAATCATATTCGACCTATATACTAGCTTCCTTCTTTCATTAAAAAAATAAGCTGGCAATCCGGGCCGTATGCCTGCTTTCTGGGTTGTATCTTTATACAGCATACCCTTACATGCAACTTACCATTTCTCCCGAGAACCCGCTTGAGTGGTTTGCCCTGCGCGCTAACCTGGTTGCGGTTCCCATTCTGCACGTTCAGATCATGCCGGTACTGGCCAAAGCCGTGCTCGAAGCCGCTGACAAGGGCGTATTTGAAGCTACAAAGAACGGGCCAAAATCGCTCGACAGCCTGACTTCCGAGCTACGACTCAACAAAAAAGCCCTGGGCGAACTGTTGGGCCTGCTGACGGCCCTGGGCTATTTCACCTACCAGGATGGGTTGTTCAGCCTGACCAGCATGGCCCGGCGGTTTGCGCTCAAAGATGACCCAAGGTCGGTTTACGGCATGATGATTTTCAACAACCGGGTCGTCTGGGACTGGATGAGTCAGCTGGGTACCTACCTCGAAACGGGCGAAGGAGTTCATTACCACGACAAACTGACGCCCGAACAATGGCGCTATTATCAGGAAGCGATGGTTGCCGCCAGCAATACCGAAGCGCCCGAGTTTGGCCGTCGGGCACCCGTCCCCAAACATGCCCGCACCATGCTCGATATTGGCGGCTCACACGGGCAGCACTCGGCGGCTTTGTGTCGGCGGCTGTCAGGGCTTAGCTCGGTTATTCTCGATCTGCCCGAGGCCATTGACCAGGCCGCTCCCCTGCTGGCCCGACAAAACATGGGCGACCGCGTCCGGCATCGGCCCGGCAACGCCCTCACCGACGATTTTGGCGATGCGCAGTACGACATTGTGCTGCTCTCGAGCCTGGCCCACCACTTTACGCCGGAACAGAATCAGCAGGTGGCCGACAAAGTAGCGCGGGCGCTGCGGCCCGGTGGGGTTTTTATTGTCAACGAGTTTATCCGGCCCGAAACCGGTGCCAGGCCCGAACTGCTCGGCAGCAGCACCGATCTTTTTTACGGCCTCAGCAGCACAGCGGGCAACTATTCAATCGATGAAATCAGCGAATGGCAGCAGCGAGCCGGTCTCAAACCACACAAGGTTGTCCGGTACCGCACCGTTCCCGGCCGGGCCATGGTCGTTGCGAAGAAATAAAGACCCGTCGGCAGCGGGCCTAACTTCAGGTAAAGTTTCGGAACTTTGCCGCAGTTCACAACCTGACCGGCAGCGGTACAGATACGCATTCATTCAAAACAAGATTTACCCATGAAATTCAAAAAACACGTCTTCATCTGCACCAACCAGAAAGATGCGCCCAAGAAAAGCTGCGGTACCGAACATGGCCTGGCCCTGGTAGAAGCGTTTAAGCAGGAGTTGACCCAGCGCGGCCTACAGCGTGACATCCGGGCGCAGCGGGCGGGTTGCCTCGACGCCTGCGCCTTTGGTCCGGCGCTGGTTGTTTACCCCGAAGGTACTTACTACGGCAACGTGCAACTGGCCGACGTAGCAGAAATAGTAGAGAGTCATCTGGTCAATGACCAGCCCGTAGAGCGGCTCAAGCTGGACTTCTAACCCTGGCAGACTCCCTCTCCCGAACCGATCTATCGCAGCTGGTTCCTCGTTGGGCCTGCTTTTGCTTTTATGAAATATCGCCATCTTTTTTTCGACCTCGACCATACGCTTTGGGATTTTGACCGCAACTCGGCCGAGTCGCTGACTGAGTTATACGATACCTTTCAGCTGGCCGAGGTAGGTATCTCGTCGGCCGAGGAGTTTAGCCGTCATTTCATTGCGGTTAATAAAAAACTCTGGGCCGACTACGACCGGAATCTGATTGAGCACGGCTACATCCGCCAGCACCGGTTTCCGCTGGTGTACCAGTCGCTGGGTATCGATGCATCGGCGGTTAAATACGACCTGAACGCCGAGTACCTGCGGCTGTTACCGCGCAAGCCCCACCTGCTCGACTCGGCACGGGAAGTTCTCGAGTACCTGAAAGGTCGGTATACCATGCACATCATTACCAATGGCTTTGCCGAAATCCAGGCCGTGAAGATGGACAGCGCCGAAATTGCCCATTACTTCACGCTAGTCGTTACCAGCGAAACCGCCAACGCTAAAAAACCCGATCCGCTGGTATTCGAGTATGCCCTGTCGGCCGCTGGCGCCCATGTTTCAGAAAGTCTGATGATCGGCGACAATTACGAGGCCGATATCATGGGGGCCAAAGGCGTTGGCCTGGATACGGTATTCTACAACCAGCAGGGCCTGATCGTCGACGACCAGCCAACCTACGACATCAAACACTGGAAAGAGCTGCTGGCTATTTTGTAATGCAAAAACCGTCGCTTCGGGCTTAGTAGTTATACCATCCGTCCGCGTGGTCGGCGTGGTCCGTGTCCCGTTAATACAGCGAGCAATAGCTACTTCGGCAATAAACCACAGTCAATACAAATCAACATACCTAACATGACGATACAACACGCGACGGCGCTCGTTACGGGGGGCGCTTCTGGTCTGGGCGAAGCTACGGTCCGGATGCTGGCAGCCAACGGCGCCAACGTTATTATCGTAGATCTCAACGAAGAGCGCGGCAAAGCCCTGGCCGATGAGCTGGGCGATACTGCCCGGTTTCAGAAAACCGACGTTACCAGTGAAACCGATGTGCAGACGGCCATCAACCTCGCTATTGAGACCTTCGGCGGGCTGCATATCAACGTCAACTGCGCGGGTATTGTCGAAGCCCGTAAAACGCTGGGGAAAGTAGACGGCGTTTATGGTGCCCATTCGCTGGCCGTGTTTCAGAAAACGATTGCCATCAACCTCATCGGCACGTTCAACGTTATCCGGCTGTCGGCCCTGGCCATAGAACAGAACGAGCCCAATGCCGAAGGAGAGCGGGGCGTCATCATTAACACAGCGTCGGTAGCCGCCTACGACGGGCAGATGGGGCAGGCCGCTTACTCGGCGTCGAAAGGCGGAATTGTGGGGATGACCTTACCCATAGCCCGCGACCTGGCCCGCTCCGGCATTCGGGTGATGACCATTGCGCCGGGCCTGTTCGAAACGCCCCTCCTCCTGGGTCTGCCCGAAGAAGCGCGGCTGTCGCTGGGTCAGCAGGTACCGTTTCCGTCGCGGCTGGGTCGCCCGGCCGAATACGGCATGCTGGTCAAAAGCATACTCGAAAACCCAATGCTAAACGGCGAAGTGATCCGGCTGGACGGTGCAATCCGGATGGCGCCGAAATAAGCAGACGCGGTCAGTGCTACAGCGGTTTTTCAGCATCAGTCAGGATCGACTGGATCAGGTAATAGGCGCTTACATCGTTGGAGGTAAACGCCCGTAGCCACCACGTTTCTCGCAGGCCGGCGGCCCTCAGCAGGGCTGCCCCGCGCACACCCCGCCGGTAGGCCATCAGCACCCGCTCCACCAGGGTTTCGAGGTAGTGGAGTTTCTGTTCAACCGCCCGGCGGCCGTTGGTCAGCACCGGGTTGTGTCCGCAAAAGAGCGTGTCGAAGTCGTAGCCAAGCACCTGCCGCGTTGAGTTGATCATCTGGTAGATATTTTCGCCCCGGCGGAAAATCTTCAGGTTGCCAATGTAGAAATCGCCGGCAAACAGCCAACCTTCGTTCGGTTCCAGCAGCACATGATGATCGTCAGAATGGCCAAAGGTCGGGATCGGCTGTAACGCATACGCCCCCGTACGAAACAGAGCCGGAAACGGTACTACGCCCGGACATGCATCGATCTGGCCGAACCAGAACCGCTCGTACGGCAGCAGCGAAAACGGTTGGGCAACCCGTTCGGCCGTGAGCGAACCGGCCAGTACGGGGCAGTTATGATGCTGGCGCAGCGCAGCTGCGTTGCCCGAGTGATCTTCGTGAAAATGGGTCAGTGCAATCTGGTCGATGGGCTGGCGGGCAAACGTCTGTAACACCTCCCGCTGCATATGGTGCTGGGCCGTATCGATCAGCAGACCATCCAGGTAATAACACCAGACCGGCACCGCCCGCATCCAGCGAACCGGCGAGTACCCAAACCGATAGCCCCGCACCGGCCCATGCTCCAGGGTTTGACGTATCTTCATAAAAAAAGCGGCCCATGCAGAAACATGGGCCGCAAAGAACGGGAAAACGAAGCGCAAAATTACCGGACTGACACCACTTCGACATCAAAGCGGAGGGGCGCTCCGGGCGGTATGACGTAAACGCCATTCGCGGCCCGACCAGCAGCACCGTAGCCCAGCGACGACGGGAAAATAAGAGTCGCTTTCTCGCCTACCTTCAACTTCGCCAGGCCTTCTTCAAAACCTTTGATAATGGACGAGTTACCGAGCGTAAAATCACGCGTGGTTGTTCCCGATGTGCTATCGAACGCAGCCACGCTCCGCAGCAACCGACCGTTATACCGAACGGCCAGCGTAGCACCGGGCGCGTACGTGGTTGAGGTAGGCGAACTGGTCCGGATGAACCGTAATCCGCTCGACGTCACCTCCGGCGTGCCCAGGTTGGTACGGGTGATGTATTCGCTGATCTGCTGATCTTCGGAACGCGACCGTTTCAGCTTCACGTCGAACCGAACCGGCGTATTGGCCGGAATGGTACCGCTAACCGAGCCCTGTGACCCATACGCCAGCCGGGCGGGCATGAGCAGCGTAGCCGACGCCCCTTCGCGCATCAGCAGAATACCTTCCTGTAAGCCAGACAGTAACGAGTTGTCAACAAACGGGTAGTACACCGATTTGGTCGCATAGGTAGTATCAACTACTTTATCGGTAACTACGCCCGTACCGCTGGTCGGCGACTGCAGGATGTATTGTACATAGGTAAACTCGATCTCTTCGCCAATGACCGGCTGCTTAGCGGTAGCACTGGCGGGTGCCGTAATGACATAATGTAACCCGGATGCCGTCGTTGACAGCGACAGTCCTTTGGTCGTTGCGTACGATTTGATATCGTCGATGTTCTTGCTGAACGCTTCCGACTCAGCCTCTAACGGATCAACCGCGCTTTGATTACACGAAACCAGCCCACCCATTACCAGGAGACTGAACAGTGCTATTTGAATAGTACGCATGAAAATAAATTAACAGACAGACAAAAATTACTACGCTTGTAGACCCTACTGTGTGGCGAAGGGTTGTAAAAAAAGTTAATATTCGTTAATCGCCCTGATCACCAGACGACCTGACCAAGTGGTTTGTACGGTCGACGCTCCGATCCACCACCGTGGTCCGTGTCCGCATCGAGACGCGTAGTCCGGGACGCGTAGTCCGGATGATTCGTTGCTGACGCTTATAAGACGCGAAGTATCGCGTCTCTACGTTTAAAACGTGACGGCTTCTCCTGCTTTCAACGCCCTGAACCGGTCCGATGGTATGTTGTGCTGGCTCAGTGCCCGCTGCAGATCATCAACAGGCTCCGATTCACCATCGTCGGCGAGGGGGAACGTGCCGAAGTGAATGGCCACACTCTGGGCTGACCGGACATCCTGATGGATCTGTACGGCTTCGGCCGGGTTACAGTGAACGGGCGACATAAACCAGTTGGGTTTGTAGGCTCCGATCGGAATCAGCGCCAGCCGCACCGGCCCGAACTGCTCGCCAATGGCCCGAAAATGCGGTCCGTAGCCCGAATCGCCGGCAAAGTACAGTTTACCGGCAGCTTTGCTGTCAATCACGTAGCCAGCCCACAGCGTAGCATTGCGGTCAAAGATACCCCGCCCGGAGAAGTGCTGAGCCGGTACGCAATGAAGGGTTGTACTGTCGGTGATCGGGGCCGACTGCCGCCAGTCGAGTTCGGTTACGTTGCGGCACCCGTGCTGTTCAAGAAACGCTTTTACGCCCAGCGGACAAAAAACTTTGGGCTGATCACGGGCACAGAGTTTCTGCACCGTGCCAATCTCCAGATGGTCCCAGTGGTTATGGCTCAGCAGCAACACATCGATTTTGGGCAGGTCGTCGAACCGAATACCAGGCGGGCGGTTGCGCTTCGGACCGGCAAACTGGAACGGACTGACCCGCTCGTCGTAGATGGGGTCGGTCAAAACGTTCAGGCCGTCGAACTGAAGCAGTACCGTTGAATGGTTGATAAACGTCGTTCGTACAGCCGCTCCGTCTACGCGGGCGGGCGGTGGTGGGCCGGGCTTTTCGGTATGGTGATCGCCCCAGGGCTGGGTTCGTTCGTGGTTCAGCTGCCAGCCAATCACCTCGCGGAGGCCTTTGGGCGATGGCGCACCCGGCGTAAAAAACGCCTTGCCATCAAAATGGTCACTGATGGGCCCGGTATAGCGGGGCGCCGAAATGACATAACCGACCACCAGGGCCAGCACAATAAACGTAACCAGCAGAATGCCCAGAATGAGCAGCAATTTCGAGAGCATATTAATGGGGTAATAGCGTGTGAACCACCTGCATAACCTGCCTCGTTGCGCCAACGTTCCGCTGTACATACGCCCGACTGATGGCAGCGGCTGCGGTGGGATCGGCATACTGCCGGTCGAAGGCCGCCGTCAGCTCAGCTACATTGGTAACCGGAAAAGCGCCCCCCGCTTCGACCAGGTCAACGGCCTCCTGAAACTTGCCGTAAACCGGCCCGAAAAAGATCGGCATCCCAAAGGTGGCGGCTTCCAGAATGTTGTGTAACCCCTGCCGGAAGGCCCCACCAATGAAGGCAAACTCGCCATACTGATAAAGCGAGGTAAGCATGCCGATATTATCGATAAACAGGACATCGGCCGTTACCACGTCGGTTTCGTTTGTCTGCGAAAACCGAACCGATCGCTTCCGGATTTGACCGCGCCATTGTTCAATGGCTTCGGCGTTTATTTCGTGGGGGGCGATGATCACTTTGAGCGGCTTGTCGAACTGGTTCAGAAACGGAATCAGCACATCCATGTCGGCCTGCCACGCACTCCCAACAACCAGCACCGGCTGCTCCTGCCTGAACGCCTGCGCCACCGGAATTGCTTTCTTGCCAGCCGCCACCTGCGCTACCCGATCGAACCGGGTGTCGCCAGCTCGGCTCACGTACTGCACACCAATCCCCTGCAGTAGCTCGACCGACTCCTGGTTCTGTACCAGAATATGATCGAAACAGGTGAGCAGATTGCGGTAAAAGCCGCCGTAAGGTTTAAAAAAAAGCTGATCAGGCCGAAAAATGGCCGAAAACAGGACGGTAGGCACCCCAGCTGCTTTCAGCGTTTGCAGGTAATTGGCCCAGAATTCGTACTTGATGAAGAAGGCAATACGGGGCTGTGTCAGCGCCACAAACGCCCGCGCCTGCCGGCCTGTATCGAGTGGCAGGTAAAAGACGTAGTCGGCGCCGTCGTAGTTTTTCCGCACCTCATAGCCCGATGGCGAAAAAAACGTCAGCAGGATCCGGTAGTCTGGGTACGCCTGTCGAAAGGCTTCGATAACCGGGCGGCCCTGCTCAAACTCACCCAGCGAAGCCGCATGAAACCAAGCCAGTGGCTTTACCGGACCGGCTGCCGACTCGCTGGCCAGGCTACGGGCAATATGTGACAGCAAATCCTGCTGGCCCGTGAGCCATTGCCGGGCTTTGGGGTTGAACGGCGCTACCAGCCGTAGCAACGTTTTATAGGCAGATAAGCCAGTGTTGTATACTCGGGAAAACAAGCCGATACGTGGTTGGTTAATGACTGCGTAAAGGTACATCATCCAACGAGGATGACCCGCCCAGAGAACTAACGACTACGCGCATGCAAACGTACGACACCCTGACCGAAGCCCTTGACGCCCTCCGCCAGCAAGGCTTTACCCGAGACTACAACCTGAAGTCAGACTGTCTCAAATGCCAGCAGGACGGCATAGAGATGCGACCGGCGGACTTCGATATCGTAGATGTGTACCGCTTCGAGGGCATGACCGACCCCGGCGACTCAACCGTACTGTACGCTATCGAGGAAACAGAGACCGGCAAAAAAGGCACGCTGGTCGACGCCTATGGCCCCTATGCCGATGCCGTATCGTCGGAAATGGCAGAAAAGCTACGCTATTCGCCTGAGGAATAAACGAACTTTTTACGCTGTAATTTACTTTTGTGCTAACAGAATCAGTGTTGGTACAATGAACTGGAATAAACTCACTAGCGACGCTCAACTCGCTGACATTAAAGAAGAGTCGGCGCAGCATCCTGTGCTGATTTTCAAACATAGCACAACCTGTTCCATCAGTGCTATGGCGCTCAGCCGTATGGAACGCAATTGGAACGAACAACTCGGCGTAAAGCCATATTATCTGGATTTGCTGGCTAACCGCCCCATCTCGAACAAGATAGAGCACGAATTTGGTGTCGAACACGAGTCGCCCCAGGTTCTGCTGATCCGCAACGGGCAGTGCGTATATGATGCCTCGCACATGGCTATTTCGTTTGCCGGTTTGCAGCAGGCCATATAAGGTCAGCCCCAGAGAATACGAAGAATGGTTAATGTAGTACATGCAGGAAGCCCCAGGCTTGGCATGCTACATTAACCATTCTTCGTTTCAGGCCCTATTCTCTGAGCGTGATGCGGGCCCGGTGGCACACGCCCCCGATGGGCGGATTGAATTTAGAGACACTGACCTCGACCGAGTCGACATCCGGATACTGCTGGCGAATGTCGGCAATGATGCTGTGGGCCAGGTGTTCGAGCAGGCGGGCGGGCCGCTGCATAACGTTGGCCGTAATGCGGTAGAGGGCTTCGTAATTGACGGTAGCGCTGAGCCGGTCACGACGGGCCGCTTCGGAGAAGTCGGCGGTGACTACAATATCGACGGCGTATTTGTTACCAATCTTTTGTTCTTCGTCGTAGAAGCCGTGGTACGAAAAAAACTCGAGGCCTTCCAGGGCTATAGTTCCCATAAATAACGCGAGTAGATACCGGCTGTCTGTTGAGCCGGCTCTCATTAAATCTGGTCAAAGAACGAACCGCTTTTCTTCGGCTCAGTCGCAACCGCTACTTCAGTGGGTTTCTCCCTAAGCTCAGCCGGTTCAGCCACAGGCGGCTGCTGAGCATCGGCAACTGGAGCAGGTATGGGTTCGGGAATGGCAGCCGGTTCGGGAATGGCAGCCGGTTCGGGAAGTTCGGCAACCGGTGTTTCGTCTGCCGTTGGTTCGGGCGTATGGTGTGACTCTGATCCCTGCTCTATGGCTTCATCCAGTTTGGCAACCAGCTCCTCATCGACCGGGATCGCTTCCGGAACGGCGGTTTCGCGCTCGACCAGCGGGGGCAGCTCAGCCGGGTCGGGTTCGGCAGCGGGGGCCGGGAGTTCAGCCACGGGCTGGGCATCGCGCGCTTCGATATCGGCTGTAATCTGCGTGGCTACCTCGTCAATTTTACCCTTCAGGTTCTGTTTGGCAAACTTCTTCTCGAAGCGGTCAACGCTCTCAACGGCATGACTGGCCAGCGACCGTATCTGAACGGCCAGGTTCTCTTTGTAGTTCTCCAGCGCCTTGAAGTCGCTCTCCATGGCTTTCAGATCGTTCAGGATGTTATCTTTCAGGTAGCGAGCCTGGTTTTCGGCATCCTGTACCATCAGGGCGGAGCGTTTACGGGCTTCGGCCAGCATCTCGTCGGCCTTCTGGCGAGCCTCCGACACATACTGTTCAGCGGCCTTATTGGCCTGATCAGTAATCTGAGCACTGGTATCTTCTGCCGTTTTCAGAGTCCGAAACAGCGTCATCTCTACCTCTTTCAGCTTGCCCAGCTCTTTCTCGGCCAGTTCAAGCTGCATCTTCAACATTTTATATTCGCCCGTGACACGCTCCCACTCCTGCGAGAGCGACACTAAAAATGCGTCAACATCTTCGGGTTTATAGCCGCGTAACACCCGTTCAAATGTGTGCTGGCGAATTTCGATGGCTGTGATTTTCATCGGTGCGCTTCGGTTTAGGTATTTACAGACATACCGGTTGAGGGTGAAGTAACGTCCATTCTGTGGATTTAACAAAATTACGGGTAGAAAACCATGCTACTGGTCTACTTACTGGCTTTTCAGGTCAACGACCAGACCGAAATGGTTCTGTCATCACTCGCCGACAGCAACTGACGGTTACTATCGGTCCAGAGCAATTTGTTCACCGAGGTGCCATGCCCCGCATGCCGGGCGCGATCGACCACTTTCAGCAGTTTGTAGGTGGCCGCATCCCATATCTTGATCGACTTATCCATGCTCGCCGTAGCAAATAAGGTGCCATCCGGCGAATATGTCAGGTGATTGATGGCGAACAGATGAGCGACCACGTCCTGATGCAGAGCGTAACTGGCTTCAACATCCCACACTTTTAGATGAGCATCGCGCCCGGCCGAGATCAGGTGCCGGAAATCCGGCGCGTACAGCAGCGCGAAGACCGAGTTGGTATGGGCCGGTATGACCCGCTTCAGCTCGTAGGTACCCAGGTCAAAAATACGGACGCTGTGGTCGCTGTACCCTACGGCGACCTCCCGCTCAACCGGATTGACGGCTATACAGCGGGCCGCCATATCAGACGCTTTCAAGTGCTTCTTTACGGCTACTTCCTTTGCATCGAGTACCACAACCACGCCATCGCCCAGGGCTACGAACGCATCGTTGCGGTAGAACTTGATATCGAAAATAGCGGATGAGGTCAGTTTGAGGGATGCCATTTCCCGTTTCTGCAGCACATCGATCAGGTGTACACCGTCGTAGTTCTGGCCCACCCACAGCAAACCACTATCGCGATGCAATCCCAACGCGTAGACCGAAGCCGGCACCGTAGCGACCAGCTCGCCCCGGTCGGGCCGGTCGAGTTGCCAGCGCACCACCTGCCCATCGCCCCCCGATGAGAAGAACTGCTCGGGCGTCAGGCCTTGTTCGAGCGTATAAACACTATCGCGGTGCCCACCGAAGGTGTCAATTTTTTGTACGAGCATGAAAAAGAATACCGAATATTGAACACTGAACACCGACAGGCGACTAAAGTGCCACGAAGGGCGCACCGTTTTTCGCGGGTCGGTAGTCAAAATTCAACATTATTGATGCCTTCGCCAACCTTTCTCAGCATCACACCCGACTGTACGGCGGTGCTGCAACCCATTTCTGACACGGAGTCAGCCCTCCGCCAGCGCCTTACCCTGACGACCGGCGAAGAGGATGAGCTGGCGCGGATTACGCACCCCGAACAACGGGTAGAGTGGCTGGCCTGCCGGGTGGCGGTTCGGCAGCTGGTCGAAGCAGAAGGCTGGACCTATGCAGGTTTGCAGAAAGATGAGTATGGCAAACCGCACCTGGTCGGCTCAGCCTGGCACATATCGATTTCACATACCGGCGGCTGGGCTGCCGCTGTACTGCACCGAACCCGGCCCGTAGGCATCGACATTGAACCCATGCGCGACAAGTTTACCCGGGTCGTGCCACGCATCCTGTCAGCCGCCGAGATTCATCATGCCGCCGGTAACGCAGCCCGGCTGGCCGTATACTGGTGTGCGAAAGAGAGCTTGTATAAACTGTACGGGAAGCGGCAGCTGACCTTCCGTCAGCATTTACTCATTGACCCCTTCGCCGACGGCGCCGAGCAGCTGACGGGCCATGTGCGGTTACCGGACCACGAAGAGCAACTGACGATTCGCTGTTTCCGCATTGGTCCCGGCCTGCTGGCCGTAGCGTTCTAAATAAAAAATGGATAATGAAACCCAGAGCTACCTCATTTTTCATTATCCATTACCCTATATCCATTCTGTATCACCGTTGCGTATAGTCGGAGAGGGGCAGGCCGTCGCCGTCATCCTTAACGGTTTCCAGAATCCGCTCTACTTCTTCTACCCGTTCGGTATCGCCATTTTTTTCGAAGGCCAGCGTCAGATTCCGCAGCACCCGCCGAACGATATCGGCATTGGTGCAGGGTTGATAAAACGTATCGAGTCGTTTGATGTTGAGCTGGTCGATATACTGATCGATGTCTTTTTTGGTGAACACCAGCCCCCGGTTGAACACGTTGATGTAGAACTGGACACCATTGTGTTTATAGGTCAGCACAAACAGATTAGGCAGGTTCACGCCGTAGATCGGCATGTTGAGCCGCTTGGCAATGAGCATATAGAGCACACACAGCGTAATCGGATTGCCCCGGCGCGTTTCGAGCACCTGGTTAATCATGGAGTTGGCCGGCGAGTGAAAATGCTTGGTGTTGGGCGCAAACTTCAGCTTGGTAAAAAACGCATTATTGATAGCCCGCACCTGCTCATCGGGGTGCATGTCGGGCTTGAAGTCGATCCAGACGTCGTAATAAAGCTGCTCAACCTCCTGCTTCAGTTTATCGAGCGAGAGGTCGGGATACTGGTAGGTGGCCACGATCCAGAGCCCTTCGAGCAGGTCCATGGCTCCGCCGTTTTTCCAGTCGCGCATCCGTTCCAGCACCGACTCGTATTGCAGATCGTGGATAATTTCTTCGATGCGTTTCTGAAGAGCCGGGTTAAAGCTGCCCTCCCACTCGGTTTCCAACAGCGGAATCATTTTCCCGCCCATTTGCCGGATTTGCTGCTCGACGTGCTCAACCACTTCCTGGTCTTCGTCGTCTAAAAGAGAAATGAGGGCTTTTAATTGGTTATCATTCATACGTTTCAGCAACTTGACTGGGTGACCCCACGATAAATACTGCTTTTGGAAACCTACCGAATATACTACTTTTGTTGCGCTCAATGAGCCGCCTTAGTAAAATAATAACAAAATTTTTATAAAAAACGGTTTGATACCTACAGGCAGGGCACCCAGAATTTTAGTGACGGGCGGGGCCGGTTTTATTGGCTCCCATACGGTCGTTTCGTTGGTCGAAGCCGGTTTCGAACCGGTTATTGTCGACAACTTCTCCAACTCCCAGCAATCGGCTCTTGATGGGCTACGCGCCATTCTGAACCGCGACGTGACCTGCTACTCGGTCGACTGTAACGACCGGGCAGCTATGACCGAGATCTTCGAGAAAGAAGAGTTACGTGGAGTTATTCACTTCGCGGCCTATAAAGCGGTTGGCGAGTCGGTTCAGCAGCCGCTGAAGTACTACCGCAACAACCTCGACTCGCTGATGCTGCTGCTCGAACTGATGCCGGCCTACGGCGTGCAGAACCTGGTTTTTTCATCGTCCTGCACCGTTTATGGTCAGCCCGAGCAGCTTCCGGTAACCGAAGAAACCCCCCGGCTACCGGCTCAGTCGCCCTACGGCAACACTAAAGCCATCAGTGAAGACATCATCCGCGACACCGTAAACGCGCAGGTGCCGATTCGGGCCCTGGCGCTGCGGTATTTCAACCCCGTTGGGGCGCACCCCTCGGCCCAGATCGGCGAACTGCCGCTGGGTGTGCCGGCTAACCTGGTTCCGTTTATTACGCAAACGGCCGCCGGTATACGCCAGAGCCTGACCGTATATGGCAGCGATTACAACACCCCCGACGGCACCTGTATCCGCGACTATATTCACGTGATGGATCTGGCCGAGGCCCACGTTCAGGCGCTCAAAAAACTCAACGACGCCGAAATCGAGGCCAGCTACGACGTGATCAACATCGGCACCGGCCGGGGCGAAACGGTTCTGACCATCATCAATACGTTTGAGCAGGAAACAGGCGTGAAGCTTAATTACACCATGGGGCCTCGCCGGGCCGGTGATGTAGAACAGGTGTACGCCGATGTAACGAAAGCCAGTCGCGAACTGGGCTGGACCGCCAGCCGCACCCTGGCCGAGTCGCTGCGCGATGCCTGGCGCTGGCAGGAAAAACTCAGTTTATCTTAGTTGGTTACGGGCGTTCAGACGGGCTGGCAATACCGGCTGCCAGTCTGAACGCCCG
The DNA here is from genome assembly GCF_005870035.1 of Spirosoma lacussanchae. Lineage (GTDB taxonomy): Bacteria > Bacteroidota > Bacteroidia > Cytophagales > Spirosomataceae > Spirosoma > Spirosoma lacussanchae. The sequence goes on from NZ_SWJG01000010.1 coordinate 67,770, forward strand.
ATACGGCAAATCGAATATAACAACCATGAAACTTCTTATCACCGGCGGGGCCGGCTTTATCGGATCGCACGTAGTCCGGCTGTTTGTTACCAAATACCCGGAGTATCAGATTTATAACCTCGACAAACTGACCTACGCCGGTAACCTGGCCAACCTGTCAGACATCGAACACGCCCCGAACTATACCTTCATCAAGGGCGATATTACCGACGCCAAATTTATCGACGATATGTTCGCCGAGCTGGCGTTCGATGGCGTTATCCACCTCGCAGCGGAGTCGCACGTAGACCGGTCCATTACCGACCCTATGTCGTTTGTCATGACCAACGTGGTGGGTACGGTAAACCTGCTCAACGCGGCCAAAAATACCTGGGCAGCCGGTGCTTCGGGTTTCGACGGCAAGCGGTTCTACCACGTCTCGACCGATGAGGTATACGGCTCGCTGCACAACCCCGACGAGTTCTTCACCGAGGAAACCGCCTACGACCCGCAGTCGCCTTATTCGGCTTCCAAGGCCGCTTCGGATCACTTCGTTCGCGCTTATGGCAACACCTATAAACTGCCGGTTGTGCTCAGCAACTGCTCCAACAACTACGGTCCGAATCATTTTCCGGAGAAGCTGATTCCGCTCATGATTCACAACATCCAGACCAACAAACCGCTGCCAGTCTACGGCAAAGGCGAGAACGTTCGGGACTGGCTATTCGTAGTTGACCACGCCCGCGCCATCGATGCGGTATTTCACAACGGCCGCCTGGGCGAGACCTACAACATCGGGGGCTTCAACGAGTGGAAAAACATCGACCTCGTTCACCTGCTGTGCGAGATTATGGACCGTAAGCTGGGTCGGCCCAAAGGCACCTCGGCTCAGCTGATCACTTACGTTACCGACCGCGCCGGCCACGACCTCCGCTACGCCATCGATGCCCATAAGATCATGAACGAGCTGGGCTGGCAGCCGTCACTCCAGTTCGAGCAGGGACTCGAAAAAACGGTTGACTGGTTCCTCGAAAACCAGGAGTGGCTCGACAACGTAACGTCGGGTAATTACCAGAAGTATTACGAAAGCATGTACGCAAACCGATAAACGGATGGGACAACGGGGGCAGCCCAACTCCCCCGCTTCCGTTCTCTCACTCTTTCGCTCGCTAACCAATGAAAGGTATTATCCTTGCCGGTGGGTCAGGCACCCGACTCCATCCGCTTACTCTGGCCGTCAGTAAACAGCTTATGCCTGTTTATGACAAGCCCATGATTTACTACCCCCTCTCCATTCTGATGCTGGCGGGTATTCGCGATATCCTGATCATTTCGACGCCCCACGACCTGCCCCACTTCGAGAAGCTGCTGGGCGACGGCGCCCGGCTGGGGTGCCGGTTCAGCTATGCGGTACAGCCCAGTCCCGATGGCCTGGCGCAGGCGTTTATCATTGGCGAAGAGTTTATCGGCGATGACAAGGTAGCGCTGGTACTGGGCGACAACATCTTTTACGGGTCGGGCCTGTCCAAGCTCCTCCAGGCCAACAACGATCCTGACGGGGGCGTGGTGTATGCCTACCAGGTTCACGATCCCGAGCGTTACGGCGTCGTTGAGTTCGATGATGATTTCAACGTATTATCAATCGAGGAGAAGCCGGAGAATCCCAAGTCGAACTATGCCGTGCCGGGTTTGTACTTCTACGACAACGAAGTCGTTACCATTGCCAAAAATATAAAACCATCACCCCGGGGCGAGCTCGAAATTACTGACGTGAACCGAGTTTACCTGGAGCGCGGCAAACTTAAAGTAGGCGTACTGGACCGCGGCACGGCCTGGCTCGATACCGGTACGTTCGAGTCGCTGATTCAGGCGGGTCAGTTTGTCCACGTCATCGAAGAGCGCCAGGGCCTGAAAATTGGCTGCCCTGAAGAGATTGCCTACCGGATGAAGTTTATCACAGCCGAGCAGCTGACCGAAATTGCCAAACCACTCGTCAAGAGCGGCTACGGGCAGTATTTGCTGAACCTGCTGAAGTAAGCCTGGCACAAACACAACCTGCTGGCCACAAAAAAAGCGCCGGGGCATCTGCTCCGGCGTTTTCATTAACCTAACCTATGAGATATTCGGACCGCCGAAGCGGCAAATTCGTTTCAGTGATTGCTCCCTGTTACACAACAAAGGTAGAACCGCATCAGCAACTGGTCTAGCGCGAAAACCCGGCTTTTTAGGTAGCCCCAACAATACAGCATAACCCCGTATTCTACTGCGTATTTCTACGTATTAATGAGTCAGAAACTAAGTTAAAAGACTGACTAGTAAGCTATAACTACTTTATAGTATAGTAAGTCCGCTTGTATAAATGCGATAAGACGTCGTATGTTCGTGGCGCGCTGCAACTGCTAGCCGGATGCAGTCCGTCTCGTTTACTTCTTTTCCTTTTTCTGTATATGTCCGTTTTTACTAAAGATGCCGGCCGTTTTCTGAACGCCCGCGAAACCAAAACCATGACGGGCGCCTACCGCGACCGTAAAGTATCTGTTGGCCTGAAACCCGACGAATACACCCGCTCCGAGTATTTCGGAATCAACCAGGTTATGCATCTGCTCAAACAGCCCGGCTGCGTAGGGTTGCGCGTTCACCACGCCAAACGCTGGGAAGATGCCGACGGCAACCCGACCGAACCCGGCCAGGGACAGCTGATTCCCCGCGTACTTTTATCCGGTGTCGACGCCAGTGGCCACGATATGCCTATCCGGGCCAGTCGTTCAGGTCTGAAAGATATGCCGGGAGACGGTGACGACGAGACGCTGGGCGATGGTCATACCTGCCCTCGTCATTGCGGTCAATAAGCATATATAGGATGGAAAGGCTACTGGAATTAGCAGAGAAATACCCCCTCGATTTCGTATCTCACTTGTCCAGTGGCCTTCCTATTTTTATAGGAATACTAACTTTTCGCTACCATTCTGTCGTTCGGCGTTATATCTGGCTCCTGTTTATTTTCTTCTTCTGTAAAGATTCGCTTTCGCTCTATCATACCTACCGCGTAACCAGTAACCTGTACGTTCAGAACGCCGATGCCTTTTTTTCTACCCTGTTTATTGCGCTGATTTATTACAACTGCTTCTCGAATCGCCTACCCAGGCAACTTATTATATACAGCTGCGCTCTGGCCATCGGCGTCATCGTGCTGACGTATAATAATGAACGCGTTTCATTCATGAACCTGCTCGCGTTCCGCTTTTTTGCCATCGGCCTCTCCCTCTCCTACTTCAATAAAATTATTCAGGACCTGCGGATCAAGCACATCCTGAAGCATACCATGTTCTGGTTTAGCTCCGGTCTGCTGATCTACGCCACGGGCACCTTCTTTGTCAGCCTCTTCATCGAATTCCTGTTCGACCCCAGCCAGGTCGACGACGCCACTTTCGATTCATACTGGAATCTGAACAACAGCCTGTTCGTTATTTTCTCGGTGCTTTCGGCCGTCGGTTTGTGGTTTAGCCGGGGCGACCGTGAAAACATGGTATAGATTACCCTCTGTCGACTTCTCCTATAGCCGGTATCGCTTGTCAATAACACTACGGGAAAACCGGCCGCGTTGCTTTTGTGATAAAACCGTATGCATGCATACCATTTATCGAAAAAATAGTAGCTTTACATCACAGAACGTGAACAGGACGACGCCAGCTATGAAGAAGGAGAAAACCGTTGATTTTCACATCAAATGGGGGTGGCATGCCATTTCGCGCATGTACAACGCCTACGCAGCCCGCTATGACATGACGATGGCCATTGGCTACGTCCTGCTCAATATTGACCTCGACGAAGGTACGCCGGCCACCAAAATCGGGCCGCTGCTTGGTATGGAACCCCGTTCGCTGGTTCGAATGCTGAAAAGCCTCGAAGAACGCGGCTGGATTCGGCGCGAGGTCGACGGTAACGACAAACGGTTTGTTCGCATCTTTCTGACCGAAGAGGGCCGCGCCAAACGGGAAACCGCCCGCGAAGGCGTTATTCAGTTCAACAATATGATTCGTGAACGTATTCCACTCGACAAACTCGTGCTGTTTTTCGAGGTTATGAAAGACATCAACCGGATTGTTGAGGAAGAAAACGCCAAAATCAAAGCCAACGAAGCGGAAGAGTTAACCCTGGAGTAAGAACCTAAAAACCGAAAAAGACAGGCTATTGTCACGAAATGCCTGACTGGCACCGCCGGGCAGCGGCCTGTCTTCATCAACCAGAACCATGGAAACAACCCTGGAAAAACCCAAAGCAACCACCACCAAGAATAGAACCATCCGGCGCGTAGCGGTGCTGGGGTCAGGTATTATGGGGTCACGTATTGCGGCCCACTTCGCCAATATTGGTGCCGATGTTTTGCTGCTGGATATGGTTCCGAAAGAACCGAATGCAGCCGAACAGGCTAAAGGCCTCACTACCGACAGCCCCGCTGTTCGTAACCGGATTGTTACGGACGCTTTTCAGACCATGCTGAAAGCCAGCCCGGCTTCGCTGTATAGTCCTAAATTTGCCCAACGGATCAAGCTGGGCAATTTCGATGACAACCTGAAAGAGATCAGCGCCTACGACTGGGTAATTGAAGTGGTTGTTGAGCGGCTCGACATCAAACGCTCGATCTACGAGCGCGTGGAGCAGTACCGGAAGCCCGGCACCCTGATTACGTCCAACACCTCCGGTATTCCGATGCACCTGCTGACCGAAGGCCGGAGCGACGATTTCCGTCGCCATTTTGCGGGTACTCACTTCTTCAACCCGCCCCGCTACCTGCGCCTGCTCGAAGTTATTCCGGGCCCCGATACCGACCCGGCCGTTATCGATTTCCTGATGAACTACGGCGATCTGTATCTCGGCAAAACAACGGTTCTCTGTAAAGATACGCCCGGCTTCATTGCCAACCGACTCGGTATTCAGTCGCTGATTCAGACCATTCGGGTGGCCGAAGACATGGGACTAACCGTCGAAGAAGTCGATAAACTCACCGGTCCGGTAGTTGGGCGACCCAAGTCGGGTACGTTCCGGCTTTCAGACGTGGTTGGCCTCGACACCACCGTCAACGTGGCCGGTAACCTCGTGAAATTGGACTATGACGAGTCGCGGGCCAGTTTCGAACTGCCAGCCTCGGTTCAGAAGCTGATGGAGAATAAATGGCTCGGCGACAAAACGGGGCAGGGGTATTATAAAAAGACAAAAGACGACAAAGGGCAGACCCAGATTCTGGCCCTCGACCTGAGATCGTTCGAGTATAAACCATCGGAGAAGGTGCGCTTTACGACGCTCGATAGCACAAAAGCGATCGACAACCTGCGCAAACGCTTTCCGGTGCTGCTGGCTGGTACCGACAAAGCAGGCGAGTTTTACCGCCGAACCTTTGCCGACGGATTCGCCTATGCCACCCACCGCATCCCCGAAATTTCGGACGAACTGTACCGGATCGATGCGGCCATCACGACCGGCTTCGGCTGGCAGATGGGTCTGTTCGAAACCTGGGACGCCATTGGCGTTCGCAAAGGCGTCGAAATCATCGAAGCACAGGGTAAGAAACCAGCGCAGTGGGTCTACGACATGCTGGATACCGGTATTGAGCAGTTCTACAAGGTAGATAACGGGAAGCGGATGTATTACGACATTCCGACCAAAGCCTACAAAGCCATTCCCGGTACCGAAGCCTTTACGATTCTCGAAAACCTCAGCAACAATATTGTCTGGAAAAACGCGGGCGCCAACATCATCGACCTTGGCGATGGTATTCTGAATGTGGAGTTCCGGTCTAAGATGAACACCTTTGGTCAGGAAGTATCCGAAGCCCTGATGAAAGGCATTACACTGGCCGAGAAAGATTTCCGGGGCCTGGTTGTCGGCAACGACTCGACCGAAGCTTTTTCGGCGGGTGCCAACCTCGGTACGCTGTTCATGTTTGCCGTTGAGCAGGAATTTGACGAGGTCAACCTGATGATTGCGCAGTTTCAGCAACTCATTACCCGACTGCGGTACTCGTCTATCCCGGTCGTGGTAGCGCCCCATACGCTCACGCTGGGCGGAGGCTGCGAAGCCGTCTTACACGCCGACCGCGTTGTGGCCCATGCCGAAAGTTACATTGGTCTGGTCGAAGTCGGGGTTGGCCTGATTCCGGCCGGTGGTGGTACCAAAGAAATGGCCGCCCGGGCGTCAGATCTCATTCAGACCGGTGACCCGGAGCTGAACATCGTGCAGAACGTGTTCATGAACATTGCCACGGCGAAGGTGTCGACTTCGGCCCAGGAAGCCCGCGAGATGAACTACCTCCGCCCGACCGATCAGATTGTGCTGAACCGCAGCCGGCTGATTGCCGAAGCCAAGCAGGCCGCCATCGAGCTAGCCGACAATGGATACACCCAGCCTAAACCACGCACCGACATTCGTGTGCAGGGCAAAACAGGCATTGCACTCTTTAAAGCGGGTCTGACGGCTATGCGCATGGGTAAATACATCTCGGATCACGACATGAAGATTGCCGACAAGCTGGCTTACGTCATCTGCGGGGGCGACCTAAGTGCGCCACAGAACGTATCGGAGCAATATCTGCTCGATCTGGAGCGCGAAGCCTTCCTGTCGCTGACCGGCGAGAAAAAGACCCTCGAACGCATCCAGAGCCTGCTGACCGGCGGCAAACCGCTACGGAACTAAGCCGCGTCATCCCGATGCCCATAGTAAGCAATTGAGCGTGTTTCCCAGGCGCGCTCAATTGCTTGTGTTTGTACAATGCCACAAAGGTCTGAGTTATGAACGCAATCAGAATTCGCACGCAGGTAGATCAGAATAATAGCCTGATTATACGAAACTTACCTTTATCGAAAGGAAAGCGCGTTGAGGTTATCATTCTGGACGCCGACAGGCAGGTGCAGGTCAACGAACGTTTTCCGCTGCGCGGTCAGCCGATTCGTTATAAAGATTCATTTGGCTCCGCAAAATGACCCAGCTGATCAGCCGATAGTAGCTACATCACGAGTCAAGAACATACCTCTCCTGACCGCCGACCACAAGATCCTGTCATACGAGCACGTCATTCATTATCGGCAGTAGCTACACGTTTTCGGCCCGTCTTTCGCGTCGGGCATTAAGGTAACCCCGCACCACGGTGAAGGTTGTAACAGCGAGGAAGAAGATAATGATCCAGTGTACGTAGTCGACAATCCACGGGAAGCGTTCGCCGAAGAAATAGCCTCCGCCCACCAGCGTAACGACCCATACGGCCCCGCCAATGATGTTGTAGAGCATAAAGAACCGGAAATCCATATGGATCAGACCGGCCAGCAGTGGGGCAAACGTGCGCACGACGGGCAGAAACCGGGCTACGATCAGCGCACTGGTCCCGTATTTCTCAAACGCCTTGCGGGTATCTTCGATGTATTGTTTCTTGAAAAACAGTGAATCGGGCCGGTTTTGCAGCCGGGCACCGAAGAAGTGTCCGGTCCCGTAGCCGAGCAGCGAGCCCAGCACGGCCGCTCCGAAAATACAAGCCAACAGCAACCAGAGCGGCACGTCGAGCAGGCGGGTACCCGCAAATACTCCCGACAGAAACAGCAGGTAATCGCCCGGCAGAAAAAACCCGAAGAAGATACCGTTCTCCACAAAAATGATCAGCGTAATCAGCACCAGACCACCCGTGCGGATAATTTCTTCGGAGTTGAGCAGATACTGAAAAAATTCGACGATTTGGTTCATGGCGCAGACTGGACGTCCGTTCTACATATATTCGGCTAACTCAAGCCAGCGGTCTGACTTGTCGGCAATGGCCAGATCGAGCTGTTCGATCTCGCGGGCCCAGGCGGTTAGCTGTTCGTGATGCCCACCCGCGTTGAGTAGACCCAGCACCTCGCTTTTTCGTTGCTCCAGCGATTCGATTTCTTTCTCCAGCGCTTCGTATTCGCGTAGTTCTTTATACGACGGCTTCCGTTTGGCAGCCGGTGCGCTGGCAGGAGCCATTGGCTGAGAAACCACACCGGTAGCCGTTTGGTTCTTCGCCCCGTTAGCAGCCGGTTTAGCCTGCGGTGACGCGGCAGTCGTTTTGGGCTGCGAATCGCGCCATTCGCGGTAATCGGTATAGTTGCCGGGATAATCGCGGACTTTACCTTCTCCTTCCAGCACAAAAACGTGATCAACGAGTCGATCCATGAAATAGCGATCGTGGGTCACGATCAGCACACAACCCGCAAAGTTGAGCAGGAAATCTTCCAGCACGTTCAGCGTTGTGATGTCGAGGTCGTTGGTAGGCTCGTCGAGGATCAGGAAGTTAGGGTTCTGTACCAACACCAACAACAGCTGCAGTCGCCGTTTTTCGCCCCCGCTCAGCTTAGCCACAAAATCGTACTGCTTGGAGCGGTCGAACAGAAACCGGCTCAGCAGCTGCGTAGCCGTAACGGTATCGCCGTTGGCCAGCTTCATGACCTCGGCCACGTCCTGCACGACGTCGATGACGCGCTGATTTTCAGGCAAATCGAGCTCATTCTGGGTGTAGTAACCGAACTTAACGGTGCCGCCGGTGGTAATCTTCCCCGAATCGGGCCGGAGCTGACCGGTCAGCATGTTCATCAGCGTGGTTTTACCCATGCCATTTTTGCCGATCAGCCCTACCCGGTCGAGCCGCTTGAAGGTATAGTTGAAATGATCGAGCAGCACCTTGTCGCCAAAGCGTTTGCTCAGGTTTTCTACCTCCAGAATTTTGCTGCCCAAGCGGGTCATCCGCAGGTTCAGATCCAGTTCGCCGTCGTTGCGTTTGCCGCTGGTTTTTTCTTTGAGGTCTTCAAAGGCATCGATCCGATACTGCGCTTTAGTGCCCCGGGCTTTGGGCTGCCGGCGCATCCATTCGAGTTCTCGCCTGAACGTGTTCCGATCTTTGGCCAGCTCTGAAGCAGCTGCGGTTTCGCGCTCGTCTTTTTTCTCCAGAAAGTAGGCGTAGTTGCCTTTGTAGGTGTATAGCTGCCCGCCGTCCAGTTCGGCAATCTGGTTACAAACCCGATCCAGGAAGTACCGGTCGTGGGAGACCATCAGCAGCGTACCGTTGTTGGTATTGAGGTGATTTTCGAGGTACTCGATGGCTTCGAGGTCGAGGTGGTTGGTAGGCTCGTCGAGAATGAGCAGGTCGGGCGCCTGAATAAGCACCCGGGCCAGCGCGACCCGTTTGCGCTGCCCGCCCGACAGCGAACTGACCGGCTGGGTAACGTCCTGAATACCCAGCTCACCCAGCATCTGCCGGATCTGCGACTCGTAATCCCAGGCTTCGAGCTTTTCCATCTGGACCATGGCCCGTTCCAGCGCTGCATGATCGTCGGTAGCCAGGGCCTGTTCGTACGCCCGAACCGCGTCGAGCTGGGCGCTCTCGCCCGCCAGCACGGCTTCCATCACCGTCAGGGCGTTATTGAACTCGGGTTGCTGATCGAGGTAGCCGACTGTAATGTCCTTGCGCTGGCTGACCACACCCGCATCGGGCGGCATGGCACCGGCCAGAATAGACAACAGCGTCGTTTTTCCCGATCCGTTGGCACCCACGATGGCTACCTTGTCGCCCCGGTTGACGCCGAACGTCAGATTCCGGAAAAGCGTACGGTCGCCGTATGTCTTGGTTAAGTTTTCTGCAGAAAGAAAATTCATAGGTAACTGGCATAAACCGGGCCGGTCATGGATTGCCGGCCGGTTTGCAACACAAAGGTACAACAAAGGAAATCGTTCGTACTTTTACCGGTCAGTCAATGACGCCCGAAACCTCTACCTGCATAACCCGGAATGGACCTGAAACGTCTCCTTCACTCGGTTGCCCTGACCGCCATAACCGTGGCGACGGCCGCTGCCCAAACGCCAACCGCTTTTACGTCATACACCCAGATTATTACCGGTTCCAATCAGACCTATCCCATGGTTGCCATCCCCGGCGGCAAATTTATGATGGGTAGCCTGCCCGCCGAAAAAGGACACAAACCCGACGAAGCCCCCCGCCATAGCGTAACCATAGAGCCGTTCTGGATGGGCAAGTTTGAAGTTACCTGGGATATATATGACCTGTTTACGACCAAGAATATCGAGAAAGAAATGGCAACCCGTTACCCCGACGGGGCCGACCTCTCGAAGACCGACGCCACGACCCGGCCCAGCCCGTCGTACGTCGATATGTCCTTTGGTATGGGCCGGTCGGGTTACCCGGCCATCAACATGACCCAGTACGCGGCTATCAAGTTCTGCGCCTGGCTGTACGATAAAACGGGTGTTTTTTACCGACTGCCCACCGAAGCCGAGTGGGAATATGCGTGCCGCGGTACCGGACCCAATGCCAGCATGGCTTACTCGTTTGGCAACGATGTGAAGAAGCTGGGCGAGTATGCCGTATTCAATGGCAACAGCGAAGGGAGCTACAAGAAAATTGGCACGAAGAAACCCAATTCATTCGGCTTGCACGACATGCATGGCAACGTGATGGAGTGGACGCAGGATCAGTACATCGAGGACTATTACAAACAGAAGGCCACCGGCACGGTAAAAGAACCCTATGCCCCCACCACTACGCTCTACCCTAACTCGGTTCGGGGCGGCTCCTGGGACGACGACCCCACCGTTTTGCGCTCGGCCGCCCGCACCCCCTCGGCCCCGGCCTGGAAAGTGCTGGACCCCCAAAGCCCCAAGTCAGACTGGTGGCTAACGTCGGCCTCGTTCGTTGGTTTTCGGGTAGTGCGCCCCGCCAAAACGCCCAGTCCCGCCGAAATCCGGGCTTACTACGATATCAAACCCATCAAGGATTATTGAGTGATTGAGTGAATGGGTGATTGAGCGGGCTGACGCTCAATCACCCATTCACTCAATCACCCATTCACTCAATCACTCATTGACAACGTTTCTCCTTCTTGGCGCTAATCTGGGCGACCGGGTGCTTACGCTGCGCCGGGCAGCGGATCTCATTGCCCAACGAGTTGGTACGGTAACGCAATGGTCGCGCCTGTACGAAACGGCGCCCTGGGGCGTAACGGATCAGCCGTCGTTTTTGAATCAGGTACTGGTTGTAGATACGGCATTAGCGCCCGAAGCGGTACTTGACCAGACGCAGGCCATCGAGCATGAACTGGGGCGGGTGCGACTGAACAAGTGGGGGGCTCGCCTGATCGACATCGATCTACTCTATTACGACCAGCTGCGGCTACAAACCGACCGGCTAACGGTGCCGCATCCGTTTCTGCACGAACGGCGGTTTACGCTGGTGCCGCTGGTCGAGGTGGCGCCGGACTTTCAGCATCCGATATTAGCCAAGACCAGCCTGTCGTTGCTGGCTACCTGTACCGATACCAGCGAAGTGACGGTATATGAGGCATGAGGGCACCGCAACCCGTCCGACGATCAAGCAGACGCTGCGAACCGGTTTCTACATCTTCAGCAACTCGGCGGGGGGCACTGTACTAAGGCCGGCGTCGTGGCGGAACGAGGCCAGCAGCATCCGATATTCCGTAACCTGTCTGGCACAGTAGTCGTCGGTCCACTTCAGCTCGCGGGCCAGGATATCGGCAACGGGCTGGGCCAGCAAAGCGCTCAGCTGCCAGTCCGACAACTCAAGGCGCCAGCGCCGGGCCAGCACATCGCGAATTGTTATTGCCATTTCTTCCCGAACGTGATAGACCACTTCGGCCCGGATAAACGGCAAACGTTCGTGTACACGATCAGACAGGGTCGCATCCTGCAGGATGAGCTGAGTTACCCATTCGGCGCGATCGCCGTAGGTCTGCATCAGGTGCTGGCTTGTGTCATCGTCCAGCTGATACCGGCGTTGCAGGGACTTCCAGTCGTCAAAGCGGTACTTTTCTCCACCTACCAGATAATAGGTCTCGGTGCGGCCCGGCTTCGGCTGGTTCAGCTGCTCTCCTACGCGGTCGATGGCGTCCTGAGCCATGAGCCGGTAGGTTGTCCATTTTCCGCCTAGCAGGCTCAGCAGGCCCGAGGCCGGGTCATGTTCTACTTCGTGGTCGCGCAGCAGGGTTTTGGTATCGGCCCGGTTGCTGACGATTAGCGGCCGAATACCACCAAACCCGGCCTTGACCTCGGTAGCCGCGGGGGTTTTGGCCAGATAAGGCCGCAAGGTATCGAGCAGGTAGGTAACCTCGTCGGCTTCCAGAACCGGCTCCTGCTCCAGGTCCGTATAATCATTGTCGGTGGTGCCAACAAAAACGCTGTCGCCAAACGGAATAGCGAATACAACCCGACCGTCTGATGTTTTCGGGATCAGCATGGCGCAGTTGCTGTTCAGCGTTTCGCGGGGAAGCACGATATGGACTCCCTTACTGGGCCGGATGCGGGGTTCGAGCAGAGGGTTAGCCAGGAGCCGAACGGGGTCGGCGTAGGGGCCCGCGCAGTTCAGAAACACCCGGGCGCGGATCGAACCAGTTTCGCCGGTCAGCTGATCCTGGATCAGGGCCGTAGTTAGCTGTCCCTGGTCATCCCGTTCAAAGCCGGTCAGGGCCGTATAGTTCAGAACAATAGCACCGGCTTCATCGGCCGAGTGGGCCAGCGCCAGCGCGTAGCGGGCGTCGTTGAACTGACCATCATAATACAGCACAGCGCTGTGAAGTCCGGGTATCAGAGTAGGCATCTTTTCGAGCGCTTTGGCGCGGCTGAGCCACTCTCCCTTCGGGAACGAATCGTGCCGGGCAAACAGGCTGTAGAGTCGCAGGCCGATAGACATGTACAGGCCTTCGAATGCGCTGAATACCGGCGTAAGCAGGGCCAGCGGATGCGCCAGGTGAGGTGCGTTCCGTAAGACAGTACGACGTTCGGCCAGGCCGTGGCGCACCTGCCGAAGCTGAGCCAGATCGGCATTTTTAAACGCCTGTTCGAGATAGCGTACGCCCCCGTGAATCAACTTGGTGGAACGGGAAGAGGTTTCACTCGCAAAATCGCCCCGGTCAATCAGCACAACGCGGTAACCACGCAGGGCTGCATCGAGAGCCGCCCCAGCTCCGCTTGCTCCTGCACCAATTATACATACGTCAAACGATTCATGCCGTACCCGTTGCTGATTTCTTTGTCGATTCATACGCGAAGATAGGGAGATTTACCAGAGTAAACAGGCAGACCTGCCAACCAGCCCCGGCCTTAACAATTTAGTAAACAGCGAATTTACGAAGAGTAGCTCCGGCTACGGCCTCCGAAGAAGCCGCTGCGGCCACCCGACGGCCGAACTGTACGCGTTACGCGCGAGCTTCGGATGTTATCGCTGATTTGGGTAGACCGGTTATACAGTCCCGGATTGGCATAAACGCCGGCCCCGTACCGGTTTCGGTCGGCAGCATACTGCGGAGCGGTCGACCGACCCAGCATGTAGCCCAGGCTACCCCACAGGAGCACGTTGGCCAGTCCGTTATGATGCGTGTATCCGTTCGGATTGTTCAGGTAAGTGCGGGTCGACTGATCGGTTTCGACAAGTCGGCGCGCGGCTTCGACACTGAGCGTATCGCGGTGGCCATCGGCGTAGTTTACGATAGCTCCGGCCTGACCGGGTTCGGCGGGCACCTCATCGGTAATCTTGAAATTGCCCGGCGCCGTTTCGGTGATGTAGGTACGAACGCCTTTTCCGAACGAGGTTTCGGTCCGTTCGGGCTGGTCACTGCTTGAATTAGACCCGCAGCTTTGCAGTAATACGGACCCGTTCAGCAGCGCCAGACTAAGCGTTGTACTCAGTGTAATGTCTTTAACGCGCCGAAGAACGGCATGCCGACGAAGAGGTGTCATAGCAAAATTTGTGATAGTCAACTACTAAACTACCAGACACCCCGCAGGGTTGCAAGTTGTTCGGGATGAAGTGTCGACCGACCCAACAAACGGTTGTCAGAACGGACGGTAACAGTCGCCGAAAAGAATAACGATACCCGCCGTTGCGCTCACGACCCCCACCGTCCGGTCGCCGGTGAAGAATGAACTTTGAGCGCGGCCGGTGTTGGTCCAGGTAGTTGACGTAAGGCCGCTGAACGTGAAGCGCGACTGCGTATAGTCGCCGGCCAGCTGCAGCGAGATACTGCGCCCCAACCGATACTGAACGGCCAGCCCACCCCCCAGCGCCAGTGCGGTACTCTTCGACCCGCTCGTTTCAACGCTGGTTCCGGTTTCGGCAGCCGGCGCCATCAGGCTCGTAGTCGGCATGGTTGCCTGCGCCTGGCCAGCCATGAGCCGCGTATTGATGGAGAAGCGCCCGATCGGCAGGTGAACGTAAGGCCCCCCCATGAAGGTAGTGGTCGACCAGTTACCTGCATCGACGGTTCCGTTGCTGAACCCATCAATCAGCAGCGACTGCGCCTGTACGCCGTTTCGGTGTTGCTCGGCCCGAACCATCAGTCCTACCGGCCCAACGAGCCGAACCCCTCCCGACAGGCAGAACGCAACGCCCCGCCTGGCCATACCGGCCCCTTTGTCATCGGGGGAGTTGCTGGCAAATTGCCCTACTGGCAGGCTCCCTCCCGCCGAAACAGCAAAAAAACCCCGCTTGTCCTGATGCGACAGGATAAACGATTTCTGGCAAAACGAAACGGTCGTCATACCGGCCGCCAATACAGTTAGGATAATTTTTTTCATGACCTGTCCGTCTACTGTTACCTCTTTTGAGGAACCCTAAACAAATACAGTGCCATGATTAATGAGCGATTGAGTGAATCAGTGAATGAGTGATGAACAGAACCCAATCAAGACTTATTGAGCGATGAACAAAGGCCTACTCAGCAATTCACTCAATCACTCATTCACTAAGCCACTCAATCATTAATCTTCTCGTTCTTAAGCGCGAGGTAAACGCCGTTGGTCCAGCCAAAGCCGTCCTGGTTTGGGTATTCGCCCCCCCCCGTTGTTAGCGACGCGTCGACAACATTGTATTTTTCCATCATCTTACCGGTCGCTTTAAAAACTTTGTCGTTCAGGGCCAGCCATCGTTCACTCGCCGTGCGGGCGGTTTCGGCGAAGCCGTAGTTCAGTAGTCCTTGGTAAACGATCCATTGCAGGGGCGCCCAGCCGTTGGGCCAGTCCCATTGCTGACCGCTCTGATCGAGCGTGGTTACCCAGCCGCCAGCCTGCAAAAAATGATCGCGGAGCCGGTCGTGAACACGTTGCGCCTGCTGCGGAGTGGCCAGTTTGAAGAAAAGCGGAAAAGCAGCGGCCAGCGTTTCTGACGAAACCGGTTCGTTGGCGAGGGCATCGTAGTCATAGTAAAAGCCCGTGTGCTCGTTCCAGAACAGCGCCTGGATGTAATCCCGGCGCTGGGTGGCCCGCTGATCGAACAAACGGGCTTCGTCGGGCTGGCCTGCCTGCACATACGCATCGCGCAGGGTGGTTTCCAGATCGTAGAGCAGGCAGTTCAGATCGACCGGAATGAGATCGGCGGTGCGGGTGGTGACCAGCGCATTGCGATGCGAAAACCAGCGGCTGCTAAAATCCCAGCCCGACTCGCAGGCCGCCCGGATGTGCGTATAGAGCTTGTCGGGTTGGATACCGAGTTGTTCGGCATCGGGGAGTAGGGCGACCTCTTGCCGGTACGCTTCAGGACGGGGCGCGGGGGTATCGTCCCAATACCGGTTGAGCCAGCCGCCGTCGGGCATAGGAACCACCCGAAGCGTCAGAGCGCGGGGCTCGGTCTGGCATCCATCCATCCAGAAATCATGCTCTTTGCGGAGCTGCGGCAGGTAGGTTACCAGCACCTCAGGACCAGTCATATCGGCCAGCAGCCGAACCATCAGAGCGAAATAGGGCGGCTGTGACCGGCTCAGAAAATAAGATCGGTTGCCATTCGGAATGAACCCGAACAAATCGATCAGATGAGCGAAATTATCGAGCATGTCGCGGATCAGATCAGCCCGCCCCGACTTTTGCAGGCCCAGCATCGTGAAATACGTATCCCAGTAAAAGATTTCGCGGAAACGACCGCCCGGCACTACGTACGGACGCGGCAGCGGCACCCGCGAGCTGCCTGATACGGGCGCGTCGGCAGGGCGGGTCAGCCGGTCCCACAACTCGTTTATGTGTGCGATCGTCGTACCCGATGTGTCGCTCACGTAGTTACTGGCTACCGGTTCAGGTACCACAAAATGCTCGTGAACAAAGGCGTGCAGATCGAATCCCTCTTTATCCTTGTCAGCCTGGTACAGGGCCACCAACTCGGCCGGGCTCTGTTTGGGAACACAGTCGACAAAGGTTTTGGAATCAGAAAAAACACGGCCTAGTTGTACAGCGCGAAACAGTTCACCTAACAGCTTATCAGGCGATTGAAAAGAAGAGACATTCATACCCAATTCGTTGTAGTCAGTTAATCGTGCCGCAAAGGACGGTAAATCACCCACAATGACCATAGAACCAGCCGGACATTTGCAGGCAAACCGCCCCTGACAGGGTATCATCCGCAGCTACTGCCGCCACGTAATCGGAACCCCTTCGGCCACCGGCGTACCAAAATAGGGCGTACCGTCCGGTTGCCAGTGTACGGGTTGCAGCCGGGGCGACCGTTCGTTCTCACAGCCCAGCCCGGGTCGGGGGTTAGCATGATAAAGTAACCAGTCGCTTCCGTCGGCTGTTCGAAAAAAGCTGTTATGCCCCGGCGCATAGACCTGATTTTCGGCCGATGTTTGAAAAACCGGCCGGGGGTGTTTAACCCAGCAGCCGGGCGTCATCAGGTCGGTATCGGTCGGGGCAGTCAGCATACCCAGGCAGTACTGGTCGGTCCAGCAGCCACTGGCCGAATAGATCAGAAACAGGCGGTCGCCGTGCAGCAGCGGGGCGGGGCCTTCGTTGATAAATAGACGATTGCGGGGATTTTGCGGGTCCGGATCGTAGTTATGCCGCTCCCAGTCCAGCACGGGCTCCGACAGGATGACCCGTTCCCCATCGGCCGTCAGCGGGTCTTTCAGCCGACACAGGTAAATGTCCTGCCGGGTGTTGTCATCACCGGCCCAGCCCGACCAGGTAAAATAGAGCTGACCGTGGTAGGTGAAGGCGGTGCCGTCGATGGCCCATTTATCGTCGGGCAAACGCAGCTCGCCCGCCAGGTACCAGTGGTCGGAGAAAGGATCAGCCGTTTCGTTGACCAGCACGAACATGCGCTGCCGTTCATTGATGCCGCGTTCATCGTCGGCGCTGAAATAGATATACCAGACCCCGTTGATGAAGTGCAGCTCCGGCGACCAGATATTGCGGGAACAGGGACCGGTCGGGGGCGCCGTCCAGACGATCTTCTGTTCGGCCCCGGCGAGCTGCGTGAGGTCGGCCGTTTTCCAGATTGTCAGATTGGTTTTGATCGAATGCATGTAATAATAAAACCCGTCGTGACAGACAGCCCAGGGGTCGGGGCCGCTGGCCAGTAACGGGTTGCTGAAGGTGCGGGGCGCAGCCGGTGAGTGGGTCATAATCAGAAACAGACGCCTAAGCGCGGTCTGTATCTATGAAACTGGCCTCCCTCCGGTTGGTTGGCGGATTCGGGGCAGAAAGTCTTTATATTTGACTCAGCACCATTCCGAATGCGTATTCGGCAACCGGTTTGCCCGCCTGTTTATCCATGATCCGATCGTCTCTCGTGCTGTTTTTACTGGCCCTGGTTCTGACCAGCTACGCCCAGCGGCCGAAACCAATTTTTCCGGTTCCGCTGAGTCCGCGGCTCGCCAATTATCAGATCGACGTAACGCTGGACCCGACCCGTAAGACCCTGAACGGCCGCGAAACCCTCAGCTGGACAAACCCTTCCAACGACCTGATCCGGGAGCTGCGTTTCCATCTGTATCTGAACGCGTTCCGAAATGAGAAGAGCACCTTCATGCGCGAATCGGGTGGCCAGCTTCGGGGCGACCAGATAGATCGAAACGCGGCCGTTGATCCGTACGGCTCTATCGATATCACATCCATGAAAGTGCGCGGGGGCGAAACCCTGGCCTATCAGTTCATCCAGCCCGACGATGCAGCCGCCGGTACGCTCAACAAAGACGACCGAACCGTGATTCGGGTGCCGCTCAGCCAGCCCGTCGGACCCGGCCAGACTATCGTGCTCGATATAGCTTTCAATGCCAAACTCCCCAAGATTTTTGCCCGCACCGGATTCAGCCGCGATTACTTTCTGGTAGGCCAGTGGTTTCCGAAGATTGGCGTGTATGAACCCGCCGGCACCCGCTACGCCCAAACCGGCCAGTGGAACTGCCACCAGTTCCATGCGCACTCCGAGTTTTATGCCGATTATGGCGTATACGACGTGAACATTACCGCTCCGAAAGCGTACTGGGTCAGCGCCACGGGCCTGTATCAGTCCGAAAAAATACATAGTAACGGCACCAAAACCGTTCGCTACCATGCTGAAGATGTCGTCGATTTTGCCTGGACAGCCTCTCCGCATTTCAAGGTGATCGAGGATACCTGGAAGCGACCGTCGGGGGGCGCCGTGGCGCTCGAGCTCCTGATGCAGCCCGAGCACCTGAACCAGGCCCAGCGGCACCTCGACGCGGCCAAAGCGGCCCTCTCCTACTTCGACAAATACCTCGGCTCCTACCCGTTTCCGAACCTGACCATTGTTGACCCGCCCCTGCACGCCAGCGGCTCGGGCGGTATGGAGTACCCCACGTTTATTACGGCTGGTACTGTCTGGGGGCTGCCCGAGGGCATTCGCGCGCCCGAGATGGTAACGGTTCACGAGTTTGGGCATCAGTACTTTATGCAGCTGCTGGCCAGCAACGAGTTCGAAGAAGCCTGGCTCGACGAGGGGTTCAACCAGTATTACGAAGGCCGCATTATGGACGAAACCTACGGCCCCCGCAGCGCGCAGGTAGATCTGTTCGGCTTCCGGATGGGCGACCTCGAAAGTTCGCGCAGCAGCTACGTACATCAGGAAAACCCGGCCCTCGGCTCTTCGTTCGGCAACACATGGCAGCTCCCCGACGGGCAGTATGGCGTGCTGACCTATACCAAAACCGCCACCTGGCTCCGGACCCTCGAAGGGCTCGTTGGCCGACCCGTCATGGATGAGATCATGCGCACGTACTTCCTTCGCTGGCGGTTCAGACACCCCAATGCCCGCAGTTTTATCGACATCGTAAACGAGCTTGTACCGAAACGGCTTGGCAGCAAATACGGCCCCGATATGAACTGGTTCTTTGACCAGGTCCTCTACGGTGACAAGGTTATCGACTACGCGCTGGCGAGCATCAGAAACAGCCCGGCCTCTTCGCAGAAAGGCCGCAGTCGGCAGCAGCGCATCACGGTACAGCGCCATGGCGATGGTCAGATACCAGTAGACGTTCGTGTGCATCTCGACACGGGTAAAGAGGTGCTGCTGTTCTGGGACGGAAAAGCCCGCCAGCGTACCTTCACCCTCTACGAAGACGCCGACATAGTCTGGGCCGTGGTCGATCCGAAGCAGAAGCTCTATATGGATCTCAACCTGAACAACAACAGCCTCACGCTCGAACCCGCGTCGGCCCCGGCGGCCAAGTTTGCCGCTAAATTTCTGTTCTGGGTGCAGAACTGGATGCAGTGGCTGGCCTGGCTGGCGTAATGTAGCATCCCAGTCCAACGATCGGCGGTCGAAACGGGTCTTTCCAGAAACGAAACGGATCATGAAAAAAGCGCTTGTGTTCTTCCTGCTGATCGGTTTGGGGGCCTGTAGTGAATCGAGCCAGCTAACGGTCCAGCCCGACCCCTTGCTCGGTCCTGTTCAGGAAGCTGATGGAACCCTGTCTGACCAGGCGGCTGTTGACGGATGCGGCCTGTTGCTATCGATCAAACGAAACGCATCGACCACTGACCAGTATGCTGTCAGTGACTCATCGCTGGCGCTGGTTAAGCAATATCTTGTGTATTCGTACGCCGTCGCCAAGCTCAACGCCACCGTTCGTTTTCAGCAAACGGGGCGAAAAAAAGAGGTGTTGTGTGGCTTTGCCGGCTTCAAACCATTCGACGAGGTGCTTATTTTGTCGATCAAACCCCGCTAACGTGAATTTTACGGATATCGTCAGCCTGCTCCAGTCCCGTTTCGGCCCCGAAGCCGTTGTGGCCAATACCACCAACCCACAGCCATACCTCACCGTTCCGGTTGAGCAGCTGGTGACGGTCTGCCAGTTTCTGCGCGACGACGACCAGCTTTTCTTCGACCTGCTGGCCTGCGTTACGGCCATCGATAATGGCCCCGAATCCGGCACGATGGAGGTTATTTACAACCTGACGTCTATTCCGTTCGAGCATGATCTGATGCTGAAAGTCGTGGTATCGCGCACAACGCAGCCCATGCCCGCCGTACCCAGCCTGGCCCACCTCTGGCGCACCGCCGACTGGCACGAGCGCGAAGCCTTTGATCTGGTGGGCATCCGCTTTACCGATCACCCTGACCTGCGCCGGATTCTGCTCCCGGCCGACTGGGTTGGGCATCCGCTCCGGACCGACTATCGGGAAGCAGATCAGTACCACGGTATACAAACAAAGTAGGCCAATATCGGGTACAGTAGTTGAGCATCCGCGCGTTCCTTCGATATTCGTGATTCCGGAACCGATTATGCCGGAACCCCTATTTGTTCGTTGTTGTATGCGCACCGTCTGCCTGCTTGTTCTCTTCAGTTCATCACTCACCGTCGCGCAGCCCGCGCGAACGGCCGTCGACTCTGTCATTGTAACCGGGCGCGTCCGAAACCTATCGGCGCAGCTCTACCGCGAATCACCCACGGTACTGGTCAGCCGCAACAATATTTTGCAGGCCAGCCGCGAGCTGGTACGGCCGGCTCCGCTCAATGTTGACGGTACGTTTCGGGTGTCGTTGCCGCTGATCTACCCGCAGGAAGAACTGTATTTTACCTACGGCCGAATCTCTACTGCTTTCCTGGCCGCTCCCGGCACCCTCAGTATCGAACTCAATGCCGACTCGCTTTTTACGGCCGATGTTCCGTTCCGGTTTGGGGGCGTCAATGCGCAGGTGAACCAGCAGTTTGCCCGATTCAAAGCGTTTGAAGCCTCTTTTAGCGGGAAGCCTAACCCCGCCAAGCTCAGCGAGCAGGTGAGCGGCAAACAGGACGAAGCCGTATACCGCCAGGTAGCCACTGCGTTTCAGGCCCCGTTCCGGGCGTTCTCGGCCAGGGAGAAGCCGTTTCCGCTGCTGACCCGCTGGGTGGGCTGGAGCAACCGGTACAACACGGCCTCGTTCCTGTACGATAAGGCTGGCTACGAAGAAGCCACTCTGGCCAAGTCGCTGAACGACTCCCTGCGCCCCCCCGAAGATCAGCTGCTGACAGCCGCCCGGGCCACGGCCATGAACCGCTTCGGCACCTATGCTACCTCGCTCAGCACGGTCCGAACGACCAACGGGCTACCTGTCGATGCGCTGGCGTCGCTGCTGCTCCGGTACGGCCGGAACCTGACCCAAACCGAGCGGACCCGGCTCCAGAGCTACCAGACCACCAACAGCGCCAAAGCCTCGGACCTGCGCTTTTTTCAGGACCTGGTCAAGCGAAGCAGCGATACCATTCAGCGGCTGGCTACCTACGAAACCATGATTCGGCGCAGCAAGTCGCAGTTCGACAGCGCGTCGGTCAGCTACCTGACAGCATACTGGCTGGCCTATTCGCTTCCTACCCTCACGCTCGACTTTGCGAAGCTACTCTACGCCTACGCCCGCCCGCAGGTTACCGACCCCCAACTGGGCCAATCGCTCGATGAGCTATATGCACTGGAGGTAAAAGACAGCGTCCGTATCCGGGCAGCGGTACAGGCGTTCCGGAAAGCCGGGGATAAACTGGACGGTACGGAATTGTCGGCCGGGGTGTTCGTCACCAAAAACGATCTGCCGGCCGGTGGCGCGCTCTTCGATCGGCTTGTCGGCAGTAACCGGGGCAAGGTCGTGTACGTACTGATGACTACCGCCACCGAAGAAGCCGGGCAGCAGGCCGCCCTCGACGCCCAGCGGTTGCGAGCCAGATACCGCAGCCGCGACCTCGCCCTGGTGTACGTTCCGGCACCTGGCACCGACCCCAGCCTCTGGATCGAGTTTTCGACCAAATACAACCTCGCCGGCGACCACCTGTTGCTGACAGGCGAGCAACTGTCCGAGCTGATGGAACGGCTACGCCCCGATGATAGCCTGTCGGCAACGGTAATCAACCGCGTCGGTAAGATCGTGAAACGAAACGCTCCGTTGCCGGGTGCGTATGAGGAGGTCGGAAAAGTAATTGACAAGCAGCTGTAAACGTATTTATCCTGCCTTCCGGGCACCGTAGCCACTTTCGGCCGGACATTCCATGTCGTTCGGAACGTATGCCCATCGTGACGAAGCCCGACCAGAGTATGCGAGCCGGTCAGTTGCGTGTCGCCCCTGCCGGGGCTTTCCCAAGAAGGGACGAATCGCACTGCTATGGACATCTCACCCCGCTGGGGTTACGTTCACTAACCGACAACCACCCCGCCTGCCCGTCAGCTCCGGCGGGGTTATTATTCATAAACACGAGTCACCTGATCTAACAACCAGCCCCGGCGGGGCGATAGGTCTATAGACACGCTTTACTACAAATGTTCAGGCTTGGGGCAACTGTTATCGCTACTCTGCGGCCAGACACGCGGGTCTAGCCCGTTGGCCGGAGTTTGCGCTGGATAGCCGGTTTCAACGCATCCAGCTTCTTGAGCTGCTCGGCCAGGCTTTTCGACAGGGCGTTGTACTGCTCGCCCTGCTGCTGAGTCGGCTTCGAATCGTCGGACTCTACGAAACCGCCCAGCGCGGTAAGCTTGGTATTCAGCCGAACGGGGTGGTTGGTCAGATCCTGGGTGGCTTTCGCTTTGGACTGGTAGAGCTCGTCTTCGATCCGGAGCAGCTGGTCTTTGAGTTCTTTCACCGCCTGATCATTTGTCGACTGGTAGGCGCTGTCGAGTTGCTGCCGCATCTGCCGGATCGACAAGACCCCTTTCCGAAGTTCGTTGAGCCGCTCCCGAATCTTGATGAGCAGATCGAACTGCTGCCTGAACTCCTCCGGGGTTGTTTCGATACGGGGGTCTTTTACAATCTCAAAATCCTGCGTGTAGGTTTTGCCGTCGACCGTTAGCTGTACTTTATAGGTGCCCGGCATAGCCAGCGGCCCCCGCGCCCGACCGTGGGTAACCGAGTTAGGCAGTGCGATGGGATCGGGATAGCGCATGTCTTCCCAGACAAAGGCATTGCCGCCAGCCGAAGCCGGCAAACTGACTTCCCGCCGGGCGGGGGGTGCAGGCTGCCGCATTTCAGCCACCCCCGCCGAATCTTTGCGACCCGTTGCCGACGCTGATCGGGGCGCTGTAGCAACGGCCGCGCTGCTCCTGAACGACTTGATCACCTGCCCGCTGGCATCCAGAAAAGTCAGCGAAATTGGGGATTTAGGCGTCTCAGCCAGGTAATAAACCACACGAACGCCGTTGGGCGGATTTTTGCCCAGCTCCGTATCGCCATTCGGTACGGGCTTTATGGCCGGGTCCATACCAGCCTTGAACCGGACGGTTGGGCGGGGCTTGAACAGATGTACAGCCGACTTCCGCACCTCGTCAGTCAGCTGGTGTAGGGGCGTCAGGTCGTCCAGAATCCAGAACGACCGGCCGTGGGTGGCGGCTACCAGATCGTTATCCTGAATAGCCAGATCATGGATCGGAACCAGCGGCAGATTGAGCTGCATCGACTGCCAGCTGCCGCCATCGTTGAACGAGACATACATGCCCTTTTCGCCACCGGCGTAGAGCAGGCCCTTGCGCCGGGGATCTTCGCGGATCACCCGCATATAATCGTCGTCGGGAATGCCCTGCGTGATCTTGGTCCAGGTTTTTCCGTAATCGCTGGTCTTGTAGAGGTAAGGCCGGTAGTCGTCCTGTTTGTATTTGAGGGCGGCAACGTAGGCAGCTCCGGGACTGTGGGGCGACGCGTCGATGATGCTGATCCGGGCAAAGGCGGGCATGTCGCGGGGCGTGACGTTTTTCCAGCTTTTGCCATTGTCGAGCGACAGTTGCACGTAGCCATCGTCTGACCCCGTCCACAGTACCCCCGGCTTTACCGGCGACTCGGCCATGGCAAAAATGGTCCCGTACCACTCAACCCCGGTGTTATCGCGTTTGATGGGTCCCCAGTCCTTACCGATCGACTGGTCATCGAGCGTGGGGGTTTTCTCGAGCGTGGCCGGGTCGGAGCGCGACAGGTTGGGGCTGATTACCTGCCAGCTCGCCCCCTGATCGGTTGAGCGGTGTACGTACTGTGAGGTAGCGTAGAGCACTTTCGGGTTGTGGGGCGATACCATGACAGGGTAGGTCCACTGAAAGCGATAGGCCAAGTCGGCCGAGCCGTAGCCGTACATATCGTCCGGTATGACCGACACGTCTTTGAGCTGGTTGGTCTTCAGGTTGAGCCGGGTTAGCCAGTGGTGGTTAGCCGCAAAAATTACGGTCGGGTCGTTTTTGTCGAACGCGATATAACCCGATTCGCCCCCGCCCACATCGTAGTTCTGATCCGGGTAGATGGCGCCATAGTCGGACCGGCTGGGGATCGAAATGGTGGAGTTATCCTGCTGGGCACCGTAGATGCGGTACGGAAATTTGTTGTCCGTAATGACGTGGTACATCTGGGCCGTGGGCTGGTTGTAGATGGTCGACCAGGATTTGCCCCCGTCGTAGGTCAGGGTGCCGCCCCCGTCGTTGGCCTGTACCATCCGGTTGGTATCGGTCGGGTCGATCCAGAGCTGGTGGTTATCACCGTGGGGGGTATCGACGCGTTTGTAGGACTTACCGCCATCCGTCGACTTCCACATGTTGATGTTCAACACCCAGATCGTTTCGCTGTTTTTCGGGTCGGCCGTCAGGTGGTGGTAGTACCAGGGGCGCTGAAACAGATCGGCAAACTGGCTGACCAGCTGCCAGGTCGCGCCGGCATCGTCGGTTCGGTAAACGCCGGTCTGTTCGTTTTCAGCTTCGATAATCGCCCAGATTCGGTTCGGTTTCGAGGGCGACAGCGCCAGCCCGATGCGGCCCCGGTTCGTGCCGGTCGGCAAGCCGGTGTTGCGGGTAATGTCGGTCCAGGTCGTGCCGCCATCCGTCGACTTATGGATGCCGGCTCCCGGCCCCGCACTGCGAACACCCCACGGGAACCGCCGAAACTCGAAGGTCGACGCGTACAGGGTTTTCGGGTTGGTGGGATCGATGGTCAGGTCGATAGCGCCTACGTTGGGGTTTTTATACAGCACCTTTTTCCAGGTTTTACCGCCGTCCTGGGTGCGGAAAACGCCCCGTTCTTCGTTGGGTCCGAAGGCGTGACCGAGCGCGGCTACGTACACAATATCAGAATTGGTCGGATCGATCAGTACGGAGCCGATGTGCTGGGTATCGGTCAGGCCGACATGGGTCCAGGTTTTGCCCGCATCGGTCGACTTATACACGCCATCGCCGGGCGCCAGATTACCCCGCAGCGTATGTTCACCCATACCGACATAGATAATATTCGGATTCGACGGGGCTACCGCAATGGCTCCCACCGACCCCATCCGGAAAAAACCGTCTGATATATTCTGCCAGGTGATGCCGCCGTTCTCGGTTTTCCAGACGCCCCCGCCCGTTGTACCCATGTAAGCCACCAGCCGCTCGGTCGGATGCCCCGCCACCGCTACCGATCGACCACCCCGGAAGGGCCCAACCAGCCGCCATTGCATGGCTTTCATGACCGAAGCGGCCATAGTTGCAGACGCTGGCTGGTCAGTGACCGACTGAGCGGGCACCGGACGATGAACACTAACCAGCAAGAAAATGAGGATGTAAACCAGGAAAAGTCGACGCATAGGAATGGCAGAGAAAGTATAGCTGAGCGTATCGGTACGATGAAGGCGTTGCGTGGCAGGACCAGCCAGCGCGTGAAACCCTACCGGCCTACAATGCTACAAAAAGCAACTTTAACATTATTCTGCCATTCCATTTTTTTTCGAAACATATACAAAACTATAAACATTTATACAATACATTATATTGATCTTAGGCAGATCTTTGACTAGTCACAACCTCTCACCAGTCAGGAGATTGTTTCCTCTGAAAGAATTCTACAGTAGCGCCTTACGCGCCTGCTTTCCCACAGGAAGCCTGCCCCTTTTTTCGATAAAATCGCCTTCAGAACCGAGTCATTTCGTAATGTCTTTTCCCCGCAACTCAGCCGGTTAACACACCGCTCCTACCGGACGCTTTGTCGGCCGCCAGGGGCGGGGTATCAGAATCGGCCCAGGCGAAAACGACTGACAAACCGTTGCCGTGTCGCCGATATAAGGCTTAACCCCGGAAGCGGCTGTTTTTCTGGCAACAAAAAACCCTGAAACATTTACAACAAGCCGTTTCAGGGGGTAGGTTAAGCAGGGTACTCCTGTTACAGACCGTAGGTATCGAGCAGGTACACAAGAGCCGCCATAGAAGCAGCGCCCAGCTCCAGCTCCCGCTTACTGACGGTTTCGAAGGTATCGACCGACGCGTGGTGATAATCGAAGTAGCGCTGTGAATCGGGTTTGAAGCCAAACAGTACCGTACCGAGCTGAGCCAGCGGGCCAATATCGGCACCACCGCTACCAGGGCCAATCTCGGCCAGGCCGTACGGAGCCAACAGCGGCTTCCAGGGGTCTACTTTGGCTCGCTGGGCGGGCGTACCGACAATACCGAACCCGCGCGGGGTGAAGCCGCCATTGTCCGATTCGACGGCCGCTATATGCTTTTCGTTGTTCTGCTTCGCCAGATCGGCGTACTTGACACCGCCCCGCAACCCGTTCTCTTCGTTCATGAACATGACCGCCCGAATGGTCCGCTTCGGTTTGTAGCCCAGCGCTTTCATCACCCGCAGCACTTCAATGGCCTGTACGCAGCCCGAACCGTCGTCATGCGCCCCTTCGGCCAGGTCCCAGGAGTCGAGGTGGCCGCCCACAACAATGATTTCGTCGGGTTTCTCGCTGCCGCGCAGCTCGCCCACCACGTTATAGGATTTGGCATCGGGCAGCGACTCGCAGTTCTGTTTGAAGTAGAACGTCAGGCCCGGGTTTTCTTTGAGCGATTTACTGAGCAGATCGGCCCCGTTGGTGCTGATGGCCGCCGTCGGAATGAGGGGAACACCGGTTGCGTAGCGCATACCACCCGTATGAGGGCTATCATCGGCGTTGCTGGCCATCGACCGGACAATAGCGCCTACCGCACCCAGTTTGGCCGCTTCGGTAGCCCCGTTGGCGCGCTGCTCAACCGCCCCGCTGTAGGCTTCGAACGTGTTGATTTTGGTCGGGTCCATGGGCCGGTTGAAAAACACGATCTTGCCTTTGACCTTTTCGGCGCCAAGTGCTCGCAGTTCGGGGAAGCTTTTGACCTCAACAACCCCCGCTTCGACTCCCTTGGGGCTGGTAGCGACCGAGCCTCCCAGCGCGGCAATGGGAACCGTTGTTTTCTTCGACCCGATGCGGAAGTAGGCTTCTTCTTTGGCGCCCCGTACCCAGTGCGGTACCATCACCTCCTGCAAAAAGACCCGATCAAACCCCTGCTGCTCCATCAGCTGTTTAGTCCAGTCGACGGCTTTCTGGGCGCCGGTCGAGCCACTCAGGCGGGGGCCAATCTGTTTGGTCAGGTGCCGCAGCCATTCGTAGGCTTTGCCGTGCGCCAGGGTTTCGTTGTAAATAGATCGGATGGCAGCCGAGTCGGCGTTTTGCGCCTAGGCAGCAGCCACAACGAGACTGAAGAGAAGCGTAATTGTTTTTTTCATAGCAGGTCGATTCTGGGAGTAAGGGAGCAATATACGCAAATCGGTACTTTTGTATGGTTCATCACGCATGGCTGGTTTATGGCGCAGGCTCCTTCATCTCAACTTATTCGGATTGCCCGCCCCGGCACCGACAACTCCAGCCACTCCAAAGCGCAGCGGGAGTTTAACCGACTCACCGAGGCCATCAGCACCCTCGAAGCAGAGATTGCCACCTTCCGCACGGCAGCTCATACGCTGCAGCAACGCCTGCGGGCCGAGTACCTGCCGCTGCTGCATAGCTACAACCAGCAGCGGGCCGAGCTGGTCCGGCTGTTTGACCGGGCCTGCGACCGCCCCGAAACCACCCGATCGGAACGGCGTAAATTGATTGACCAGATCGTAACCCTGGCCGATGAACTCGTGAACGAACATGGCCTGGACGAACTTCGCCCCCTGCTCGACAAATACGACGCGGGCTATACGAGCGCCGGTGATAATGATCCAATAGAATCAGAGCCAACCCAGCCAGCCGAAGAGCCGTCTGCTGGCCCACCGCCCGGCAACCCAGCGAACCAGAAAACGAAGTCGGCCAAGAAGCAGGCCCGCGACGCCAAACGCCAGCTCGACGAACGAAACAGCACCAAAGCCGTTCGGACCCTGTATATGGATCTGGTAAAAACGTTTCACCCCGACCGCGAACCCGACGAAGCAGAGAAAGAACGCAAGACCGCTATCATGCAGCGGGTAACGGAAGCCTACGAAAAAAGCGACCTTATGGGCCTGCTCCGACTCCAGCTGGAGTTCAACCGCATCGATCAGCAGCAGCTCGACACGCTGGTCGATGAGCAGCTTCGGTACTATAACCGTATTCTGAAACAACAGGCCGACGAGCTGAACGACGAACTGGCCCGGATCAGGAGCCAGCTGGCGTCTATCTTCGGCAAACCGGCCGTCCTGCTCAACTCAACGCTGAATCTGGAATACAGCCTCGCCAGCGACATTCGCGCCTTGAAACGGGCCCTCAAAACCGTAAAGAGCGATCTGAAAGCCCTGCGCGACCCGGCCGTCCTCAGCCTCTGGCTCAACGCCTACCAGCGGTAGCCGCAGCATCGCCATAGCCCAAACAGTATACCCTGGGGCGTATTGCACTTATACAGATGACTAAGCCGTCGACACGCCACATGACCCAGCCAGAAACAAGTCACCTGCCCCTAACAACCGTCTCTGACGCACCGATACGGGTTACGGCCATCGACCTGCTGAGGGCCGTAACCATGGTGCTAATGATTTTCGTCAACGATCTGTGGTCGCTGACGGCTATTCCGGCCTGGCTCGAACACGTACCCCAGGGCGTTGACGGCATTGGTCTGGCCGATACCGTTTTTCCGGCCTTTCTGTTCATTGTCGGTATGTCGCTGCCGTATGCCGTCAACGCCCGGCGTAAGAAAGGCAGTAGCGACAGGGCGCTGGTTGGTCACGTGATCAGCCGGTCGGTGGCGCTGCTGGTTATGGGCGTCTTTCTGGTCAACGGCGAGTCGATCAACGAAGCCGCCACGGGATTGCAGCGGGTGATCTGGAATACGCTGTCGTGTCTGTCATTTATCCTGATCTGGAACGCCTATCCCAAAACCTGGCCAACCTGGGCAGCACGTCTTGGTAAAGCAACCGGTATCGTTTGCCTGCTGGTGCTGGCCTTCGTGTACCGGGGTGGTGACGCGGAGCTGAGCCGGTTCGCAACCCACTGGTGGGGCATTCTGGGACTCATCGGCTGGTCGTATCTGGCTGCGGCACTAGTCACGGTTTTCGCCCACAATCGGCTGTCCGTTCTGATACTAGCCTGGGTCGGTTTCGCGCTGCTGAGTATGGCCGACCAGGCGGGTCTGCTGCCCGACCTGGTCCGCACCATTCCCAGCGCTATCAGCGGAGGCACGCTGGTTGGCCTTACCATGGGGGGCGTAGTAGCCGCAACGCTTTTCCAGCGGTATCATAGCCAGGCCAACATCAACCGGATGACGCTGGTCTTTCTGCTGATCTCGGCGGGGCTCATCGCCCTCTCAGTATATACCCGGCCTTTCTGGGGGCTGAGCAAGCTGGGCGCTACGCCTGCCTGGCTGTTTCTGTGCAGTGCGTTTACGCTGCTGGCCTTTACGGCGATCTACTGGCTGGCCGATGTGGGCCGGAAAGTCCATTGGTTCACCCTGATCAAACCCGCCGGCACCGACACCTTACTTTGCTATCTCCTGCCCTACTTTGCCTACGCCTTTACGACGGTACTGGCTATTCATCTGCCAGACTGGCTGCTAATCGGGGGCGTCGGCTTGCTCAAATCTCTGCTGTTTGCCCTCCTCTGCGCCTGGGCAACAGGCCGGTTGAACAAGGCGGGCATACGGCTGAAGCTGTAGTAATCCGGCCTGAACTTTTGTTTTGACCTAACCAGCCGATCGATCAGACAAAACAGCTGTGTTATCATATCATTAACCCGTCTGTTCAGGCTGTCTTTGTTCGTAGTTTAGTTGCTTCATCACCGCCCGAGCAGCCTGGTTGCGTTCTGGCGGGAGCAACGAACAGTTTCTATGGACGGCTCAACTGTACAGCAATACCTACTCAGTCAGACCCATGCGTTTAACCAGGTACGCATCCAGACCTTTGACAAGGGGGCGTTCATCTACCAGCCCGGTGATGCGCAAACTCATATTCACCTGATCGACAAGGGCGTCGTGAAAATTGGCAGCTACTCGACCGAGGGCGAGCGGGTTACCTACGATGTGCTCCAGCCCGGCGAGTTTTTCGGCGACCTGAACTACCTCGGCAATGGCATCGAGTTTTTCGAGTTTGCCAAGGCCCTGACCCGGCTGGTGGTCGTATCGATCGATACGGTTTATTTCAGGCACCTGATTATCCATGACTCCTTCATGTCGGACTGGTTCAACGCCAGCGTGGTTCGGCGGTGGTGGAAAGCCGAAACCCGGCTGCTTCACATGACCCGTGGCGATATTGAAACCCGCCTAGTCAACCTCCGCCGAGAATACAACAAACCCGTGGCCTACGGCGAACCGAAAAACCTGGACGTTTTCAGCCTGTTATCGCTCCAGGACCTGGCCGACCTCACCGGCACGACCCGCCAGACCATGTCGAGAAAGCTGAAAGAGTCGGCCGAACCAGTGGCGGTTTGTTAACATTTCTGTTCGTGTATGAAGCCAGTGTAAACAGTTGAAAAGGCGTTAACTTTTAACATACCCCTCCTGACGGGCTGCCTCACTTTTGCGAGTCAGTACTAACCAGCTACGCTCGTCATGAGGAAACATGTAACGTATTTTTTAAGCTTTGTTCTATGTAGTCTACTAGCGTGCCTTACCAGCGCGACCTACGGACAAACAACCGATGCCAGCATTATTGGCTTGATCAAAGCGGCCGACGGGCAACCCCTGCCCGGCGCCACCATTACCGCCCGCAACGAATCGACCGGGTTTAAGACCAGCACCGTATCGAACGTAGACGGTCGGTTCATTATCCGGCAAACACCCCTCGGCGGTCCCTACACCCTTACCGTTTCGTACGTCGGCTTCGCTAACCAGTCCCGCACCGGCTACCGCATCAACCAGGGCGACCAGCTCACGGTCAACTTCGACCTGACCGAAAACGCCAGCGAGCTTCAGGAAATCCGCGTTACCGAAAATGCCCTCAAAAACCGCGTCGACCGGCTCGGGGCCACCACCGCCATTACGGCCGATAATATTGCCAAGCTGCCCGTTAACAACCGGAGTTTTACCAACCTGCTGGCTCTGTCGCCCCTGAGTAACGGCGGTAGTGTAGGTGGCCAGCTCCCATCATCGACCAACTACCTCATCGACGGGGCCAGCGCCCGCAACAACCTCACCAGCGGGGCGCTCGGCAGCGGACCGTACTCGCTCTCGCTCGAAGCCATTCGCGAGTTCGAGATCAGCACCAACGACTACGACGTCACCAAAGGACGCCAGGGCGGTGGCTCGGTAAGCGTGGTAACGAAGTCGGGAACGAACACCGTTACGGGTACCGCCTTCACGTATTACAACGCCGACGGCCTCTCGAGCCCGCGCGACATTCGGGGTAACGTGCGCACGGTCGATTTTTCGCGCTTCCAGTACGGCTTCAGCCTCGGCGGGCCGATTATTAAAGATAAGCTGCACTATTTTGTGGCGCTGGACCGGCAAACCGAGTCGGCCCCGTTCTACATAGCCGACATCCGGACCGACGCAGACGCCAATGCGCTCGGCATCAGCAAGGCCGTTCTGGACAGCGTCATTACGATTGGGCGCGAGAAATACGGGCTCAGCAACAGCCAGCAGGTGGGCGAGTTTAACCGGCAAACGGTAGCCAATACGCTGTTTACCCGGCTCGACTGGCAGATCAACCCGAAGAACGTGCTGACGATCCGCAACAACTTCAGCAACTGGAATAACCCCAACAGCAACAACGACAACTCGGCCATCAACCTGTTTGAGGTATACGGCAGCTTCAAATCACTGGAAAACAGTACCCTTGTCTCGCTCCGCTCGACCCTGAAACCGACGCTGATCAACGAACTGAAAGTACAATACCAGCACGCCACCCGGAACTACGAAGCCAACAGCCTGCTGCCATCGGCCAACATTCCGCGGGCCATCGTGACGGTACGGTCGCTGCTGCCCAATAACCGCACAGCCACAACCTCGGTCCAGCTCGGCGGGCAGCGGTTTACCCCGGAGCGGAACATGGAAAACCAGATTCAGCTGGCCAACACCCTCTACTGGAACAAAGGCCGGTACAACTTCGCCTTCGGGACCGACAATACGCTGACGTATCTGGACACCTACATCTCGAACGAGCAGAATGGGCGGTTCATTTTCAACAGCCTGAGCGAGTTCAACAACCTGAACCCCTCCCGCTACGCCCGCGAAGTACCTATCAACGGCATTCCGTCGGTACAGCAGTACGTGCTGAATGCGTCGCTGTTCGGGCAGGTGCAGTTCAACCCCCACCCTGACGTAGCCGTACAGGCGGGTATGCGCTGGGACATGACCAGCTACCTGACCAAGGGCGATTACAACCCGGTTGTTGAGCGGGAGCTGGGCCTGCGCACCGACGCCAACCCGACCGACTGGAATAATATTCAGCCGCGGTTTCAGCTGACCTGGAACCCGGGCAACAAGAACCGGGACATTGTCCGGATTGGCGGTGGCGCTTTCTCGGCCTATGTGATCAACTATGCCCAGGTTAACAATATTCAGAACTCCGGCACCAAAGTAGCGGCCATCGACGTAACGCGGCCAGCCAGTCCAAACGTACCTAACCCCGTTCCGCGCCCGGACTTTGTCTCGTATCGGCGGGACCCCAACACCGCGCCGGGCGTACCGGCGGGCGCCAGCATCGTTTCGACTATTAACCTCAACGACCCCAACTTTCAGGTGCCGACGATCTACAAGGCCAACATCTCGTACAGCCGTTTTCTGGGAGATAACGTCCGCTTAGGCGCTAACTTCCTCTATACGCGGACGGTCAATAACTACGTCTATATCGACCAGAACCTGATCGACCAGCCCGCCTTTACCCTGAGCAACGAAGCCAACCGGGCGGTGTTCGTACCGGCCAGCAGCATTGCGCCCAACAGCGGCCAGACCAACAACGTGCTGGGCCGTAAGACGCAGGCCGTGGGTCGTACGCTGATGCTCACCAACGGAGCTAAACTCCAGACGCTCTCGCTGGTACTCGACGGCGAAGTCCGGCTACCGCGCAATGGGTCGCTGGCATTCAGCTACACCTGGAACGATGCCCGCGACAACACCTCCTACAACGGCAACGTAGCCAATACATCGACCTTCCGGCCAGTCAAGAGCGACCCACGCAGCCTGGACGAGATCAACTACTCCGACAACCAGTTCCGGCACAAACTCGTGGCCTACGGTTCTACCCCATCGGTAGCCGGTCTGGTACTCAGCGTTCGGTTCACGGGTCTGGGTGGCACGCGCTACTCGCTGCTGGTCGACGGCGATATTAACGGCGACTTCGTAGGCGGACCCGGCAACGACAACGATCTGGCCTTTGTCTTCAACCCAAACAGTCCGGAAGTGGCCCAAGCCGTTCGGACGTCCATGCAGCGCGTCCTCGACAACCCCGACAACCGGGCCGCCGACTACATCCGCAGCAGCCTTGGCACCATTGCTGATCGAAACGGGGGCGAAAACCCATTCTCGGGCACGTTTGATGTACGGCTCTCGAAGGTGTTCAAAACCTTTAAGACCCAGAAACTGGAGCTATCGGTCGATGTGTTCAACTTCGCCAATTTCCTGGGGCAAACGCTGGATGGTGTGACGACCAAAGGCGCCGAAGCCACATCGGCCCGCAACTGGGGTGGTAATTTCAACCTCAATAACCAGACGCTGCTGGTCCCAACGGGTTTCAACCCCGCCACCCGCCAGTACGTTTACCGGGTCAACGAAAACGTAGGTACAACGCAGAAGAACGGAACGCCCTACTCGGTGCAGCTCGGCGCCCGGTATTCGTTCTAAGCTGGCTCAGGCTGGTGCAGAAAAGCCATTGGTCGACAGGCCGATGGCTTTTTTTGTGGGCGTCTTCGACTGCCGGATCTCCGTGATCATCACCGCCAGTACGAGGGTGTATTCGAGCGCCGTCAGCCAGAGATTCTCCTGATAGGCCGGGGTGCGGTAAGTATAATACGACAGCGGCACCAGCGCCGACCAGACCAGCGGATACCGGAACCGGGTAAAGACCGCAGCCGCCACCAGCGAGGCCAGATACCACGGATGCACGGTGGTGGCGAAGGCAAAATAGAGCGTCAGTGAGGCCAGCAGCTGGCTTGCTACGGGTACCCGACGCCAGGCAAACGCAATCCAGAGCAGACTAAACGTCGTGGTAACAGACAACCA
Organism: Spirosoma lacussanchae; assembly: GCF_005870035.1. GTDB lineage: Bacteria > Bacteroidota > Bacteroidia > Cytophagales > Spirosomataceae > Spirosoma > Spirosoma lacussanchae. The sequence goes on from NZ_SWJG01000010.1 coordinate 102,366, forward strand.
GGCCCCGATCAGCCCGATGGCGTTGTAGCCCCTGATCCAGTACCCGACGGCCCGCAGCACGTAATACACACTGGCGTTGAACTCGAATTTCTGAAAGTACAGGTTAATACTAGAAAACACATTCCGGGCCAGATCGAGGCTGGCGAAGGGCGCAAACAGAATGGCGGTAAACAGGCCCGTCAGCAAGGCGTAGCGCAGGCCCCGCTTCCAACCCAGCCAGCGAACGGCCAGCGGGATCAGCAGCAGCGGCAGGAGTTTGGTAGCCACCGCCAGTGCCAGCGCCACCGCCGACGCCACCCACCGATCCTGCACCAGCCACCAGACCGCCAGCAGAACCAGAAAAATCATAACGGCTTCGAAGTGCAGGTTACCGGTCAGCTCCAGAATAACGAGCGGGTTGAGGCCGTACAGCAGCGCCAGATTGGAAGACTGGCCCAGTCGACGAAGCAGCTTCACCATCAGCCACAGGGTGCCGATTTCGCTCAGGAGAATCGGTACCCGAAGCCAGATCACATTCCAGAGCAGGTTAGTGCCCGACAGCCAGGCCGCCAGCCCAAACAACGCCTGGTTGAACGGTGGATATACGGTAAAGTAGCCGGGCGAGTTCAGCTGACGAAATAGCGTCTCGTTTAGTTCGGCCAGGGCTGCCGCTTCGGTACCACGCAACGCAGCAGGCAGATAGAGGTACGGGTTGAACCCATGGGCCAGCAGCCGCCCGTCCCACACAAACCGGTATACGTCATCAGAAAGACAGGGTATACTCAGCAGCAGGAGCAGCCGAAAACCAATAGCCGACGCGAACAGAAACCGGTCGGTGGGCTCTGCGGCCTGCCGGACAACCAGTGCATAGCCCAAAAATAAACCCGTCAGCAACCCGATCAGCAGACCGAATTCCTGACGGGGTACGGCATACGCCAGTGTCAGATAAGCTGCAGCCGAAGCCAGCAGCCAGGCAATACGAAGAGGAGTTACGGTCATGCGCTCACCGTCCGCAACGGCGGGGGAGCAACCGGCTGACCGACCGGACGGCGCCCCGCGTGGACGAGCGAATATACGAAGACCATCCCGAACCCGACCATCAGCATGATGTGCAGGAAGAACATCCGAAAATCCTGAACGTAGAACGCCAGCACCAGGCCGCCCAGAAAATACAGCATCAGCAAGCCTTCGGCCATGGTGAGCCAGCTCAGCTGCCGACTGACGTACTTGTTAGCCGCCCAGCTGTCGGTAGCGGCTTTGACGTTGAATTTGGGGGTACGCACAAAGGGCGTTTTGCGACCTATGTAGCCTTCAATAACCGCAATGGTATTGTGCAGCGACAAGCCCATCATCAGCGATGAATACATCGGAAAATACCAGCCCAGTTTAGCCGGACTCTCACGCTTGAGCAGCCAGAACGGAATGCCGTAGAACGACAGGAGAATCAGCAGATTCACCTGAAACAGATTGATGATAAAAAACACCCACTCCCACTCCGGGTGCCGACTGCGGATGTAGATCAGCGGTACGCTCATTACGCCCAGCACCAGAACCAGAATGAAGGTAGCGCTGCTGAACAGGTGGTAAAACGCATGAACCTTGACCGACAGCGACACGCCCGGCGTGCGGATGACCTTTACAAACAGCTTGCGGGCACACTCGGCCGCCCCCTTCATCCAGCGGTACTGCTGCGACTTCAGCGCGTTCATGGCAACCGGCAGCTCGGCCGGCGAACCAACGTCCTGCCGGTATACGAATTTCCAGCCCCGCAGCTGCGCCCGGTAGCTGAGGTCGAGGTCTTCGGTCAGGGTATCGCTCTGCCAGCCACCCGCATCGGCAATGGCTACCTTCCGCCAGACGCCACCCGTCCCGTTAAAATTGGCCAGAAAGCCACCTGCATACCGGCCGCTCTGCTCAATGGTAAAGTGGGCGTTGAGTCCAAACGCCTGCAGCTGGGTCATGAGCGAAAAGTCTTCGTTCAGATGCTCCCAGCGGGTTTGTACGATTGCCACCTTAGGATCGGCAAAGTGCGGAACAGTTTTGAGCAGAAAATCGGGATCGGGAACAAAGTCGGCGTCGAAGATGGCTATGAACTCACCCTTGGCAAATTCGAGACCGTAGCCTAACGCTCCCGCCTTGAATCCTTTCCGCTCGGGTCGGCGCACGTGCTCGATGTCGAGCCCCCGCCGTTGGTACTCGGCTACCCTGGCCGCAATGATCGCCACCGTTTCGTCGGTTGAGTCGTCGAGTACCTGTATATCGAGTTTGTCGCTGGGGTAGTTAAGCTTTGCTACGGCATCGATCAGTCGTTCAACTACATACAGTTCGTTATAGACCGGGAGCTGCACCGTTACGCGCGGCAGGCGGTCGGGCTGCGTCAGATCGGCCGACTGAATCATCTCACGCCGTTTTCGTTCCGTGCGCAGGTAGATGATAATCAGGCTTAGCTGACCGCAGTTGTAGAGAAACAACAGCATCAACGCCAGCCCGTATAGGATAAGCACCAGCACTTCCATGTTCGTTTTGATTCAGTCGTGACGTTGAGTGTGCAGGCAGAATCGGGTGATGGAGGTGTTTTTCGTCCACCTGTTCTCCAGCCCGGCTCCGTTCCCTCACCAATACTTAAATATAGTTGTAATGATCTTATAGCCAGCCAGTACCGTTCCTTTCACGGTTCCCGATATTTTCGAGAAGCCAATTCGTTTGCGGTAGTTGACGGGCACTTCTGTTGTTCGTAACCCCTGTTTGGCCGCTTTCAGCTGCATTTCTACCGTCCAGCCGTAGGTCGTATCCCGCATACCCAGCGCCAGCAAACTATCGAACCGGATAGCCCGGAAGGGGCCCAGGTCCGTGTAGCGAACGCCATACAGCCAACGCAGCAGGGTAGTTGCCAGCCAGTTGCCAAACACCTGCTGGGGTGTCATCGACCCTGACTCCCGATGGCCCAGCGCCCGCGACCCAATCACCAGATCGGCCGTACCCGCAGCAATCGGAGCCACCACGTCCGGCATCTCTTCCGGGTAGTCGGAGTAGTCAGCATCAAGGAAAACTACAACATCTGGTTTTTGTTGCCGATTCTGAGCATAGGCGATGCCGCGCAGGCAGGCACGGCCATATCCCTGAATCGGTTCGTGCAGTACGGTAGCCCCGGCACGGGCCGCTTCTACGGCTGTCTGATCATTGGAGTTGTTATTAACAACGATTACTTCCTCGACCAGATGGGCCGGAATGTCACGAACCACCGAACCAACTGAGTTCTCTTCGTTAAAGGCGGGAATGATGACGACTATTCTCAAAAGCTGTGTATCCAAACGTGTAGCAGGGGCGGTTTGCTGCCGGGCATGCAGCATCGGCAAAGAACGCCGATTGGCGCCCACATTACATCTATAAACTCTACTTCACCCAAAAAAATCCTATACTTGACCATGGAAATTTCGTTCATCGGTGCGGGCAACCTCGCCTGGCATCTGGCCCCGGCCCTCGAAAACGCGGGGCATCACATCAACGAGGTATACAGCCGACAGCTTCAGCACGCTCGCCAGCTAGTCAGTAACCTATACGATGCACACACGCACTCTGATCTGAATTTTGCCGATAGCCCGTCCGAATTGTTTGTCCTGGCCGTTCCGGACGATGCGCTCGAAACGGTCTGCTCGCGGCTGGTACTGCCCGAAAATGCGCTGGTGGTTCATACGTCGGGCAGTATGCCGCTCGATTCGCTGAGTCAGTGGCTCAGTATATACAGCGACGTTCCGGTGCGGGCGGGGGTTCTTTACGCGCTGCAGACCTTCAGTCGCGGCATTACGTTTATGCCCTTCGACGAAATTCCGCTCTGCCTGGAAGCCGCCGACACCGCCACGGAAGAAACGCTGGTTCAATTAGGCCAGCAGCTCAGCGACGTGGTCTACGTGCTCACCTCCGACGAACGCCGGGTGCTACATATGTCGGCGGTGTTTGCCTGCAACTTCACCAACCATCTGCTGGCGGTGGCGCATGACCTCACTACAACCCAGGGCCTGGAGTTCGATCTGCTCCGGCCGCTCATTACCGAAACCGTTCGGAAAGCCCTGGCCGCCGACAACCCCGCCGACGTGCAGACGGGTCCGGCCCGCCGGGGCGACCTCGGCACCATTGAAAGTCACCTTCAGTTACTGACCGATCAGCCCCGCCTGTCGGAGATCTATCAGGTCATGACGACCAGCATCCGACGCCGGTATGAGCCTAATTAGCGCGTTATGACGTATTTTTACAAAATTCTACAACCTGAGTGGAGTAAATTTTGTAATAAAGTGGTTATGCAACTAGTTGTAATTACTGGCGATATTTGTTTAGCTTACCCATCGCCGTACTAATTCTCCTGAATCTGTGTCTACCAATCATTATTTGATCCATACACTCCTGAAGCCATATCTGGCGGGTTTATCGACCGAAGCGGAGAAAAAGGAGCTGGAAAGGCTACTGGCCGAAGATCCTGATCTTATGGCGCAGATCGAAGAAGTAGAAGCAGGTCTCGAGCACTATCTGCAAAAAAACGCGGTGCCGCCACCGCCCAACCTCGACTCAGCCATCTGGCAGCGCATCAACGGTACGGAAATTCAGAAACGGGAACCCCAGCAACGCACCCAGGCCCCGCCACCGCCCCCCGAACCAGCCCAATCGCCCTATGTCGATGTCGAGGTCAGCAATACCCACATTCAGGTGCACAAACTCTGGCGTACGGCCTTCATCGCTGTATTCATCCTCTCGAAGGTGTTCCTGATTCTGGGACTCTATTATTATTTCAAGGCCAACAGTCAGGAGCAGGAGATTGAACGGCTCAAAGCAACCGTTCAGCAAATGGCACCCGCCGGCCGGCTCCCCTGAGCGCCCTGACTAACCCGCCACCGGCTACATGCATGCGTTAAGACCCGTTTTATGAAGATTTTCAGTAGCCTGCTTCTCTCCTTTCTGTTCCCCATCACGTCTGTACTGGCGCAGTGGCAACCGCAATCGGTACAGACCGATGCCCACTTCCGGTCGGTAAGTATGGCCACCCCCGATGTTGTCTGGCTGGGCGGCTCAAAAGGCACCTTCGTTCGCAGCACAGACGGGGGGCAGACCTGGCAAACCGGAACCGTTCCCAACGCCCAGGACTGCGACTTTCGCGATGTTCAGGCTATCGATGCCCAGACGGCCTTGCTGATGAGCGCCGGTCCGGCCGGAAAAGGACAGGCCCGGCTCTACAAAACGACCGATGCAGGCCAGACCTGGTCGCTGGTGTATCAGACGCAGCAGCCGGGCGTATTTTTCGACGGCATGGACTTCTGGGACAAACAGCACGGCATCGTTTTCAGCGATCCGGTCGATAACAAATGGGTGGTTCTCACGACCGATAACGGTGGTCAGTCCTGGCAGCCGGTACCACCAGGTAACCTGCCCCTCATGCAGCCCGGCGAAGCAGCCTTTGCCGCCAGCGGTACCAGCCTGGTTGTACAGGGCAAACGAAACGTATGGATTGCGTCGGGCGGCTCTACGAGCGGTCGCGTATTTCGGTCCAAAGACCGGGGCCGCAGCTGGAACGTTGCCACTACGCCTTTACCCGCCGGTGAGGCAACGGGCCTGTTCGGCATGCGGTTCTTCAGCGAGAAGGTTGGAGTGGTCGTAGGCGGCAACTACAAAGCAGAGACCCAGCCCGGCCCCAATGCAGCCATCACCCGCGACGGGGGCCAGACCTGGGAGCGCCTGGCCGAAACCAACCCGCCCGGCCTGAAAGAAGCCGTGGCGCTGCTACCCGGCGACAGGCTGCTGGTCATCGGCCCGACGGGTACCAGCCTCTCGGCCGATCAGGGACAAACCTGGCAACGGCTCGATACCGAAGGGTTCCACGCCGTAGCCTGCCTGAAGGGGACCTGCTATGCCGTGGGCGCTAAAGGCAAAGTCAGCAAACAGGTTTTCAAATAGGACCAATGAGCGGCCGTAAGCGCAGCCGGTGTCTCACGATAATACCCAGAACCGCTTCAGCCAATAAAGTGTAAACCGCCGTCGTTATTCAGCCGTGTTGAACGAATAACCCCACCCGGTTTACAGTGAAAGCGGTATCCTCTCTATCATTTATTTTATTGAGCGTGGTCGCTGCTGGCCCGCTATTGGCCCAGCCATCCGGTATCCTGAACCGGCCCGAAAGTTTCATCTGCAATTATACCGGGCGGAGTACCAGTCCGCAGGTAGTCTGCAACCAGGCTACGGCCTCTAACGGTCACGCCGAACGCGTTGTGGACCGGATTCTCAGACCCATCGGGCTGATGCGCAACTTCAAGGTGGTCGAGTGCTCCAACACCGATAACTGTTTCGCTACGGTGCTGAAAGGACAGCGGTTTATCGTCTACGATGCGGCTTTCATGCAGGGAATTGAAGAAGAAACCGAAACCGACTGGTCGGCCATCAGCATCATGGCCCACGAGATCGGCCATCACTTGCAGGGACACACCATCGATGGTCGGGGGGGGCAGCCGCAGAAAGAAATAGAAGCCGACAAGTTTTCAGGCTTTGTGCTGCATCAGCTGGGTGCCTCGCTGGACGAATCGGTGGTGGCCGTTCGGGCACTGGGCAACGAACACCCTACCCCCACCCACCCGGCCAAACCCGCCCGGATCGACGCCATTCGCAAGGGCTGGCTCGAAGCCGAAGCGATGTACCCCAAGAATCGACTGGCCAGCAAACCCGCCACCGCTATTGCTCCCAGACCAGTTACCAATTCGGGCATGACATCCCCCGTCGTGCGGCCACCGGTCGTAGCTAAAGCCCCGGCGGCTCCCGTACGGATGGCCGTCGGCTGTGTCTCGGGCGACTGTGCCGATGGGAAGGGCGTATTTGTGTATCCAACCCGCGAACGCTACGTAGGCGAGTTTGAAGAAGGCGACAAACACGGCGAAGGCGCCGAATACTACCCCGATGGGAAACTGAAATACCGGGGCAACTTCCGCGACAACCTCCGCACCGACTACGGCGTGTACTACTACCGCAACGGCGACCGGTACGAAGGCTGGTTTGCCCGCAACGTACCCAACGGCAAAGGTACCTACACCTTTGCCGACGGCGCCCGGTTTTCGGGCATCTTCAAAAATGGGCAGCCGGTTTCAAGAGAATAAACAAAAAGAAGGGGGACACGTTGATTGACGCGCCCCCCTTCTTTTTGCTTCCAGCTTCTAAAAATCCAGAATCGTCTTTTCGATAATGTCGCAGGCTGCGTGCATCTGCTCGCTGTTGATGACGAGCGGGGGCGCAAACCGGATTTTGTCGCCGTGGGTAGGCTTACAGAGCAGGCCGTTGTCCTTGAGTTTCATGCAGATCTCCCAGGCCGTTTCGTCGCCGAACTGAGGACGCTCTGCCACGATGATGGCGTTCAGCAGTCCTTTGCCCCGTACGGCTTTGACCAGATCGGTTTTCTGGATCAGCCCGGTCATGCGGTTCCGAAAAATCTCGCCCATAGCCGCAGCATTTTCGGTCAGTTTTTCTTCCTCTACCACCTTCAGGGCTTCGATCGTTACGGCGCAGGCCAGCGGGTTGCCGCCGTACGTACTGCCGTGTTCGCCGGGTTTGATGGTCAGCATGACCTCGTCCGAAGCCAGCACCGCCGATACGGGCATGGTTCCTCCCGACAGGGCTTTGCCCAGCACCAGCAGGTCGGGCTTCACGTCTTCATGATCGCAGCAGATGCGTTTACCCGTCCGGCCAATACCTGTTTGTACTTCGTCGGCAATGAACAGCACGTTGTAGCGGGTACAGAGGTCACGAACGCCACGCAGGTATCCTTCGTCGGGCACCAGCACTCCTGCTTCGCCCTGGATCGGCTCGACCATGAACCCGGCAATGTTCGGATCACTCCGGAACGCATCTTCCAGCGCATGGAGGTCGTTGTACGGAACAATGATATAGCCCGGCAGCAATGGACCGAAATCGTTGGTACTGCTCGGGTCTGTCGACGACGATATGGCGGCCAGCGTCCGGCCCCAGAAATTACCGGCTGCGTAAACGGTTTTAGCCTGGTTTTGCGGAATACCTTTGACTTTATAGGCCCATTTGCGGGTCAGCTTCAGTGCTGTTTCGCCCGCTTCCGCACCCGAGTTCATCATCAGTGCTTTGTCATAGCCAAAGTACTCGCACAAAAAGCGGACGCAGAGGCCGGCTTTTTCGTTGTAAAAAGCCCGCGAGGTCAGCGTCAGGCGCTGCGCCTGCTCAATCAGCGTATTGATGATACGCGGGTGGCAATGTCCCTGACTCACGGCACTGTAGGCCGACAGGAAATCGAAATACTGCTTTTCTTCAACGTCCCAGACATAAACGCCCTGGCCCCGCGATAATACAACCGGGATGGGGTGGTAGTTGTGGGCGCCGTACTGCCACTCTAACTCAATAGCCCGGTCCGTAGCCGAGGTGGTGGGAATCAATGTATCCATGCGTGTAGCCGTTAATTGTCAGCCGATTACTAAAATCAGCTGACCTATTTTGCAACCAACTGCCTGAACAGTCCGTTTCCCTCAAAAATACGGCTTCTCCAACAGACGCCCAAAAGCGATGCTGCCCCACCAACCCAGAAAGAAGATCCCCGGCCTGGCCGATGAGGATTATTATTACACCCCCGAAGGCTTCGTAGTTTTTACGGAGGCTTATCACCTCAAACGAGGCTATTGCTGCAGAAACGGATGCCGCCACTGCCCCTATGGGTATAAAAAAAAGGAGAAGTGAGTTGCAGATTATGAATAAATTAGCCAATTTTGCGCCCTCATACGGAAAACGAGTACGGTAATGGCCAGAATTTGTCAAATCACAGGAAAACGCACGCGGTCGGGAAACAACGTTTCTCACGCCAATAATAAAACGAAGCGCAAGTTCTATCCGAACCTGCAGAAGAAGCGTTTCTTCGTCGAATCAACCGGCGAGTGGATTACGCTTCGTGTGGCTACGTCGGCCATCAAGACCATCAACAAAAACGGTCTGGAAGTAACGCTCCGCAAGGCTTACCAACGCGGTACGCTGTCGCTATAAGTCGATACCATCGGCATTCACGAGCCTCTTCCGCATCGGAGGGGGCTTTTTGTGTTTGCTTCGTGTTGAGCAAATCGATGAATTCGTTGACCCCTCAGCCGCCTGATCACGAACGCAGACCTACAATACCCAATTCATGAAACTATCCTTTGAATCACTCATCGTTTTTGAGAACGACGATTATATACTCATCAACAAACCGCCCCACGTGGCTTCGCTCGATGAGCGAACTACCGACCGGAGTGGTCAGAGTATTATCCGGCTGGCGAAGGCCTACCACCCCGACGCGCAGTTGGGCCACCGGCTGGACAAAGAAACCTCGGGAATACTGGCTATCGCCAAACACCCCGATGCGTACCGGCATCTGGCCATGCAGTTTGAACACCGCGAGGTGACCAAACGCTACCATGCCGTTGTAAACGGCATCCATAACTTCGAGGGCATCTCGGTATACCTGCCCATCTCACCCATCAAAGACGGAACCGCCGTGCGGATTGACCGCGAGAAAGGTAAGGTAGCCGAAACCATTTTCAATACGCTGCAGGCCTATCGAACCACAACGCTCGTTGAGTGTATGCCCGTGACGGGCCGAATGCACCAGATCCGGGTACACCTGATGTGCCTCAAAGCACCCATCGTCAACGACCCGACCTACGGGGGAGAGCCCGTGTTTCTGTCAGACGTAAAACGGAAATTCAACCTGAAGCAGGGCACCGAAGAACTGCCGCTGATTCAGCGGGTAGCGCTCCACGCTCACTCGCTCACGTTTGCCCTGCTCGACGGCACGGAACATACTTTCGAGGCTCCCTATCCGAAAGACTTCGGCGTCCTGGTGAAGCAGCTGGAGAAGTTTAACTAGCGGGCAGCTCAATAGGTCGGGCGCCCGGAAACTGGCAAAGTCTGGCAGACTCATTAACTTGCCAACTTACCGACTTATGCTATGTTTGTTCATACCGTATTCTTCTGGCTCAATCGCCCCGACAGCCAGGACGACCGCACCGCACTCCGGGCCGGTCTCGAAACGCTCCGGGAAATAAGTGACATTTCTGCTGCGTACATCGGCGCCCCGGCCGATACCCGGCGTCCTGTCATCGATCACACCTACGACTTCTCGCTGACGTTTGTTTTCACCGACCAGGCAGCCCACGATGCCTACCAGGTTCATCCGATTCACCTGGCGTTTGTCGACAACTGCCGCCACCTCTGGGAACGCGTTCAGATCTACGACGCCATTGGCTGATCACGCACAGAAAAAGGCCGGGCCAACAGATCAACGCTGTAGCCCGGCCTTTTCTATACGCTGCTGTCTCCTAGATCATCACTTCGATAGCCATGTCCATATTGCCTTTAACGGCTTTGGAGTACGGACATACCGCATGAGCCGTTTCGGCCAGCTGCTGCAGCTGTTCCTTATCCATACCGGGCGCCTTCACGACGATCTTCCCGGACAGAAACATATTATTTCCGTCTTTATTGAGCGAGATGCTGACCTCTACTGCGTGCTGGGGCAAAATTACTTTACGGCGCTCAGCCACGGCCATCAGCGCTCCGTTGTAGCATGAGCTATAGGCCGCAGCAAACAGCATTTCCGGGTTGGCGGCTTTTCCTTCGCCGTGCATCTCTACGGGTCGGCGAACATCCAGCTCCAGAACGCCATCGAGCGATTTTACGTCGCCTTCGCGCCCGCCAACGTTGCTGACCGTAGCCGTGTATAGGGTTTCTACTTTAGATTGTGGTTCCTGGGTTGTCATATGAGCGATTTGATTGTTGAGCCATGAATACGTGTTGATAACCTAACCCGTAAATCGGCAAACTGTTAGCCGCCCGCCCGACAGAGCAATTATCAGTTATTTTGAACTACCTTTGTTTAAAGGACTTATTCGCGATAAAGCCGCAATAGAACCAACCAAGCCGCGTTTTTAGAGATACGCACGATAAGGTACCGACCAGCATGAATCCACTAATCAACGTATATCGCAACCGATCGGTCAGAGGATGGGTCGTCGGGCTGGGGCTGCTGATGAGTATCGGGCTGCTGCCAGCGTCAGCCCAACGAAAGCGTGCCGAAACCAAAGCCGATACCAGCCTGGCCAAAGCCAGCTCCACCACGACCGTTCGGATGGAAGAGGAAACCCTGTTTGCCGACGGGATGCGCTTTCTGATGACCGACGAACCGTCAAAAGCCGTTACGCAGTTTGGCAAGGTACTCCAGAAAAACCCCGGCAACGCAGCCGCCCAGTACGCTACGGCCAGCGCCCTGATGAAGATGGGTAAAACGGCGGAAGCCATCCCCTTCGCCACCAAAGCCCACTCGCTCGACGCCGGTAATAAGTTCTACGCCCTGGTGCTGGCCGAACTCTACGTGAAGCAGAAGCGGTACAGCGAAGCCGAAGAACTCTACGAAACGCTCGTTAAAAAAGGAGCCGAAAACGCCGAATATGGCGTCGAGCTGGCCGCTATCTACCTCTTCGACGACAAACCCGACAAAGCGCTCGAAGCCTATGAACGGGTTGAACGCGAACTGGGCATGAACGAAGAGATTACCCGCCAGAAGCAGCGTATCTACCTCAAACAGAACAAAATTGACAAGGCTGTCGAAGAAGCCGAAAAGCTGGTGCAGTCCGAACCGGGCGACCCGGAATACCTGCTCGAAGGCGCCGAACTGCTCATTGCCAACGACCGCTCCGATCAGGCCATTACGTGGATTGACCGTGCGCTCAAGCTAAACGCCGACCTGCCCCAGGCGCACGTGCTGCTGGCCGATATTTACCGCAAAAAAGGGGATATGAACCGGGTTACGCAGGAGCTCAACCAGGTGTTTGCCAACCCGAATCTGGAAGCCGGTCTAAAAGCCCGGATCCTGTCCAGCTACGTAGGCCTGACCGGCGAAAACGCCCCTGCTCAGCAGGATGCGCTCAAAATGGCCCAGGATCTGGCCAAATCGAACCCCAAAGACCCCAAGTCACAAATTATGGTAGCCGATCTGCTCATGCAGCAGGGCAAGAAAGCCGAAGCCCGCGACGCCTACGCCCGGGCGGCCCGGCTCGACGGCTCGGTCTACGAAGTGTGGGGGTCGCTGCTGCAGCTCGACGGCGAACTTAACCAGGTCGACAGTTTGCTGGTTCACTCCGAGCAGGCACTGGAAGTATTCCCGACGCAGGGCCTCTTCTGGTACTCCAACGGGTCGGCAAACTTGTATAAACGGCGTTATCAGCAGGCCGTCGATGCCCTCGAAGAAAGTCAGAAGCTACTGGCAGCTACTACCAATAACGAACTGAAACGCGGTATTCAGGCCCAGTTGGGCGACGCCTACAACGGCCTGGGCGATCACGCCAGGTCCGACGAAGCTTACGAAGCCGTGCTTAAAGCAGACCCGCTCAACGACCACGTCCTCAATAATTACAGCTACTTTCTGTCGCTGCGCAAGGCTAATCTGCCTCGCGCGCTGCAACTGGCCCAAAAGCTGGTCGAACGTCATCCTACCAACGCAACCTATCTGGATACCTACGCCTGGGTGTTGTACGTTTCGAAAGACTACGTCAAGGCACGCCAGTATCTCGAAAAAGCTCTGGCCGATCCGGCTGGCGTAAGCGGAACCATTATTGAACATTACGGCGATGTGCTGTACCAGCTTGGCGAACGCACACAGGCCGCCGAGCAATGGAAACGAGCTAAGGCCAAAGGCGGCACCGGCCCCGAACTGGATAAGAAGATTTCTACCGGCACGCTGTAAACCGGCCTGTTGTAAAAGCCGGTTTCCGATCGTTGCTTTGTCAGCATGGGCAGCAGACCGCCCGGCTTCTTATCCATCGGAGCCCGGACGGACCGCTTACCGAAACGCGCATAAATGAAGAGATACCTGTTGTTTGCTCTCTTACTGAGCATTTTACTCCATACAGAAGGCTGCCGACGCCGAAACTTGCCGGGGTCGGCTCTGCCCCCCACCGTCGGGACCGCTACCCCGGCGACCCGGCCCGATTCGGCAACGGCTCAGCGTCCGGCGCCAGTGGCATCCGATACGGCAACGACCACGCCCCCCGCCCGGCCTGGCATCGAAGAAGCCCGTACCAACGTAGCCGAAATCGACTTCCGATATCTGACGGCACGTTCTAAAATATCGTTCAAGAGTCCCCAGCAGGATATCGATAATGCCAACATCAACCTGCGGGTTCGCAAAGACAGCCTAATCTGGCTATCGGTCAGTAAACTGGGCATTGAAGCCGTTCGGGGCCTGATCACCCGCGACTCCATTATTATTGTCGATAAGATTCACGGCGAGTACTCGGTCTACGATTTTCCGACGCTGAGCCGGCAGTTCAACTTTGTTATGAACTTCCAGCTACTGCAGGCACTCATAGTCGGTAATCTGCCCTTACCCAAGCGCCCGGCTCAGAAAATCAAGAACGAGCGCGATTACCTGCTGCTGCGGCAGAGTGAGGGTAAGGTGCTGGTAGAAAATTATATTGGCGAAGAGGATCGAAAGCTGAAAAAACTGATGGTTACCGAGCAGCCTACCAAGAATACGCTGCGGCTCGACTACGAAGATTTCACATCGCTGAACAACTTCCTGTTTCCGTATACCAGCCTCGTTACGCTCGATTACCAGTCGAAAACCGACGGCCAGTTTTACCAGACGCTGCTGCGGATCAAGCACAGCAAGGTTGAACTGATCGAGAAAACCCCTGGGTTTCCATTTACCATTCCGGCCAGCTATAAAAGGCGGCCATAAACAAGTTTTTCGGTGCCCCTGCCCGGTCTATGGCCACGCCTTATGCCGATGTATGACCGCCGAAAACTGACAACTGAATTTGTGTGTATGCGTATCCCGCTCCTGTTCCTCTCTCTTCGTTGGCTGCTGGTCGGTTCGTTGCTGCTGCTTGGTCTGATGCAGCCGCCAGCGGCTAGTGCCCAGCAAACACAGCGCAGCCGACAGGCGCTGGAGAAAGAGAAAAAGCAGAATATTGAGAAAATGAACCAGATCCGGACCGTTCTTAAACAGACAGCGTCCGAGAAACAGGTGAGCTTGGGCCAGCTGAAAGCCCTCGACCAGCAGATTCAGACCCAGTCGCGCCAGATTGGGCTGCTCAACAAAGACCTCCAGCTGACTGAATCCGAAATTGCCGAGCTCAGACAGGCCAGCCGGGCCCTGACCCGCGACCTCGAAAAGCTTAAGGATGAATACGGCTCCATGGTCTACGCGGCTGACAAACGCCGGCAGCAGGTTAACCCGCTCGGGTTTCTGTTTGCGTCCGACAACTTCAACCAACTGGTAGCCCGGTATCGATACCTGCGCCAGTACTCCGATGCCCGCCAGAGCCAGGTTCGCCAGATGAACAACGTGCAGACCATGCTGCAGGGCAAACAGCAGATCACCCAGCGCAAGCGCCAGCAGCAACGCGGCACCCTGGTAGTCAAGATGAGTGAGACCAAAAAGCTCGAGCTGCTGAAGGTGGAGAAAAACCAGGTCGTCAAGGCCCTTGGTCAGAAAGAAACCGAACTGCGTACCGAACTGGCCGAAAGCCGACGGGCTGTTAGCCAGCTGGAATCGATGATCACGCGTATTATTGCCCGCGAGGCCCGCGAACGCGCCGAGCGGGAGGCTCGTGAGCGAGCCGAGCGAGAGCGCATAGAACGAGTAGCCCGTCTGGAAGCGGCCCGGAAAGCAGCCGAGCGCCGAAAAGCGGAAGCCGCCGTGGCAGCCGCCGAAAAAGCAGGCGAAAAGCCTAACCCAGCCGACGTAGCCAAAGTAGAACGCCCCGCCGATCCGGAACCCGCTCCACCCAAACCCGACGAACGGCGTAACAACAACCTGAACGACGAAGAAACCGCCCTGGCTTCGTCATTTGCCGCATCGCGGGCGCGCTTGCCCTGGCCCGTTGGTCGCGGTTTCGTCTCCGACCACTTTGGCCGCCGACCCCATGCGGTTCTCAAAGGCATTTACGTAGAAAACCAGGGAGTCGATATTCAGACAAACGCGGGCGAAGGCGTTCGGTCGGTTTATGACGGCATTGTACAGGACGTAGCCAGCATGCCGGGCATGAACAACGTGGTAGCCATTCAGCACGGCAACTACTTTACAGTCTATGCCAAACTGCGAAGCGTGTCGGTACGGGTGGGGCAGCGCGTCAAAGCCCGTGAAACCATCGGCACCGTAGCGACCGACAAAAATGGCGTCTCCGAAATCCAGTTTCAGATCTGGAAAGAGTTTACCAAGCTCAACCCCGAATCGTGGCTGGCTCCCCGATAAACAGCGTCCCGATACCGTCCAGACATCCATAACGAATACCGATCGTAAAAGCCGTACTTTTGCGGTCGGTATTCGTTTATCGAAACCTGTACACTGAAACTTGACGGTATGTCTGTCCATAACCCCGACATAAAGCGCGTTACGACGCACACCATTCAGGAGCTGAAAAATAAAGGAGAGAAAATATCTGCTCTCACGGCTTACGATTACTCCATAGCCCGCGCCGTCGACACCGCCGGTGTTGAGCTGATTCTGGTCGGCGACTCAGCCTCGAACGTTATGGCGGGTCACGAAACAACGCTGCCCATCACCCTCGACCAGATGATCTACCATGCGTCATCGGTGGTACGGGCGGTGAAGCGGGCGTTGGTGGTGGTCGATCTGCCTTTCGGCTCGTATCAGGGCAACTCGTCAGAAGCCCTCCGGTCTGCTATCCGCATCATGAAAGAATCGGGGGCTCATGCTGTGAAGATGGAAGGTGGCCTGGAAATCAAGGAATCGATCGTGCGGGTATTGAGCGCGGGTGTACCGGTTATGGGCCACCTGGGCCTGACCCCCCAGTCCATTTACAAGTTCGGGACCTACGCGGTACGGGCCAAAGAAGAGGCCGAAGCGCAGAAACTGATCGACGATGCCCACATGCTTCAGGATGTAGGCTGTTTCGGCCTGGTGCTGGAAAAAATACCGGCGGCTCTCACCAAAAAAGTATCCCAAAGCCTGGCTATACCCACCATTGGTATTGGCGCCGGACCCGATGCCGACGGACAGATTCTGGTCGTGCATGATCTGCTGGGCATTACCAACGAGTTCAAGCCGCGGTTCCTGCGCCGATATGCCGACCTGCATACTATTATGACCGAGGCAATTGCGCACTACGTTGATGACGTGAAAGCCAGCGACTTCCCGAACGAGAAGGAAGCTTATTGAGTTAACCTACATAATGTAGCCTGATTGCGGAGCGATATACGCTTCGCAATCAGGCTACAGCAGGCACGATACAGCATGAAGAAGAAACCATTTCAGGTTATATACGAAGACAATCACCTGCTCATTGTCAACAAAGAGCCGGGTATACTGGTGCAGGGAGACCGCACCGGTGACACCACCCTGCTGACTGTACTGAAAGAGTACATCAAGGAGAAATACAACAAGCCGGGGGAGGTATTTCTGGGACTGGTTCATCGACTCGACCGGCCGGTTAGCGGCCTGGTCGTGTTTGCGCGTACGTCAAAGGCGCTGGAGCGCATGAACGAGATTTTCCGGAAGCGCCAGGTGCAGAAAACTTACTGGGCCGTTGTTCGGCAGAAACCACCCAAAACCACCGACAGGCTTGTTAACTGGCTGGTGAAAGACGAGCAGAAGAACCAGGTAACCGTCTATGAATACGAAGCCCCCAACTCGCAGCGGGCCGAACTCTCGTATCGGGTACTGGGACGCATCAATGAACATTACCTGCTGGAAGTAACGCCCGTCACCGGTCGGCCCCACCAGATTAGGTCGCAGCTGGCTCATATGGGTTGCCCGATCCGGGGCGACGTCAAATACGGGTACGACCGGGCCGTTGCCGACAAGAAGATCTACCTGCATGCCCGGCGGCTTTATTTCCTGCACCCGGTCAAAAAAGAGCCGCTTATTTGTAAAGCAGCACTGCCGGCCGATCCGTTCTGGGAAGAATTTCTCGAGCTCGACGATGAAAACTACAAGGACAAAAACATGGATTTTATCTTTGGGTAAGGCTCATAACTAACAAAGCCGACTGCTCCCGGGAGCAGTCGGCTTTGTTAGTTATGCTGAGAAAACTTACATCTGATACTTGTCGACTGTGGTTTGCGTCTCGCTATGCGGAATAACATCGGTCACGATTTGTTCCATCACTCGTTCGGCCATCTGAATGGCACCACGTAGCGCACCGTATGCCAGGCAGAGGGGCAGAATAATGGGGAGAAAGAATGCCCACTGAAAAATCATATATAATCGAACGTTTCTCATTGGTTAAAGTGGTAAGAGAGTATAGTTAAGTTTACGGTAAAGCAACTTTGGCATCTTCAAGTGGGCTGTTCTAAAACGATGCTCTTTTCATATTCAAAGTTAACCTTGCCTTAATACAAAAACAAGATTAAAATCAAAAAGTTTGACGGGAAGAAGGTTACCAGAATATGTAAGAGTTAAATATACAAATCGTCTGGTTTCGACGCAACTTTTTTCATATCAAGTTATGTGCCAGAATTTTAAGTAGTATATCTGTCTATTAGATAGTTATAATTGAAACTGATTTAATATTTTTACGCGTTCACCTTTATTTCGCTTGTATTCGCGTGTCTGTACTGGAACGTTATCGGTTTGGGCTGGGCCGTTTGCTCGTTGGTTTGTACCTCGCGGTACTAACCAATGGAGTCGTTTTCCGCCATGCCCACCGCCTGGCCGATGGTACGATCATCTGCCACGCGCACCCGTACAAGTCATCGCCGGGGACGCAGTTCCCTACCCATACCCACAGCCGCGATGAGCTGATCTGGCTCGATGCGTTTGCCAATGCTCTGTATACCGATGCTGCGCCCGTTGCCTGGCTGGCGCTGCTGCTGACGGTCTTCTTCCTGACAGGCCCTTCTGTGCCCCGCCCAACTGCCCGGCCAGAGTCGGTCCATGTTGCTTTCCGCCACCGGGGTCCCCCGTGTATATAAGTTATCTCGGCTTTTTCGATTTGTCTGGTACGTTGTACGAGTCCGGCCTGCCCGCGTTGAGCAGTTCCGGCTCGTGCGCATACGCTTTACCTGGCAGCACTCGGCTGATTTATTCACTATATACACCGCCACATACATGGTTCGATTTCTTCTATTCATTTGTCTTATTCCCGGCCTGGCCTCTGCCCAGGCGATACTTAGTGGTCACATTACCGACAAAACCACCCGCGAGCCGTTGATCGGCGCTACGGTGTACATCCCCTCCTCTCAAAAAGGCGGTGCCGCCGACTCAACGGGTCGGTACCGCATTACAGGCCTGACGGCGGGCTCGATTCGGGTACAGGTACAGCTGGTCGGCTACCGAAATATGATCCGCACCATTCAGCTCGGCGATGGCGAAACAACGCTCGACCTGACCCTCGAACCCGAAGCAGCCCAGCTCCAGGAGGTGGTTGTGACGGGCCTTACCACCGGGCAGACTGTCAAAGACAGTCCGGTTCCGATTATGACGTACAACAAGATTCAGTGGCTCCAGACAGCGTCAACTAACCTGGTCGATGCGGTTGGGAAACTGCCAGGTATGTCGCAGATCACCACGGGCGTTGGCCTGTCGAAACCTGTCATTCGCGGCCTAGGATTCAACCGGGTCATTACCGTTCACGACGGCGTTCGGCAGGAAGACAACCAATGGGGCGAAGAACACGCGCTTCAGATCGATGAGTACAGCATCGACCGGTATGAGATCATTAAAGGGTCGGGCAGCCTACTCTACGGCTCTGACGGACTGGGCGGGGTTATGAGCGTTATATCGGCTCGTCCGCCAGAACCCGGCGTCATGCGCGGGCAGGTTCTGAGCAACTACCAGAGCAATAACGGTATGATCGGTTTGTCGGGCGTAGTGGAAGGAACGAACCAGAGTGGCTTGTTCGGCCGCATACGGGTGAGCACCAAAAGCGCCGGTAACTATCGGAACCGCTACGACGGACGGGTATACGGATCGGCCTACCGGGAATTTGACATCAACGGAACCGTTGGCATTACCCGAAAATGGGGCTACTCGCAGCTGTACATCTCCAACTGGCATCAGGACATCAACATCGTTACGGGCGAGCGCGACCGCAACGGCCGGTTCCTGAAGCTTGTACAGGTAAGCGCCGACTCAGAGGCACTGGCGCCCGTTCCCGATGCCGAACTACGCAGCCGCCCAATCGAGCTGGCCAACTACCAGAACCTGAATCACTTCAAGACGTCATGGAATACCTTCGCTAAAGTTGGGGGCGGCAACCTGTCGGCTATCATCAGTTACAGCCAGAACCGTCGTCAGGAGTTTGCCAGTACGCTTACGCCTGGGCAGCCCGCGCTGTATTTCTATCTTCAGAATGTCTTCTATGATCTGAAGTATTACCTGGCCGGGCGTAACGGCTGGGACATTACCCTGGGTGGCAACGGGCTTTACCAGTACAACCAGAACCGGGGTCTGGAGGTCCTTTACCCGGGCTACAGATCGTTCGACAATGGCGTGTTTGCGTTCGCCCAGAAGAAAACCGAATGGCTGACAATTAACGGGGGCGTTCGGGTAGATGTTCGGCGTATGCGTATCAACCAGCTTTATGCCGACGCTGAAGGTGTCTTCAGCGAGTCTCCGATTCAGGGGGGCCAGACTCGTTTCGGAGGCCTTGACAAAGTTTATTCGAACCCAACGGCCAGTCTGGGGGCAACGTATCTCCTGTCGAGCCGCTGGACCGTAAAAGCCAATCTGGCCCGGGGCTTCCGCGCACCGGCTACATCGGAACTCTCGGCCAATGGCGAGCATGCGGGCACCTTCCGCTACGAGATTGGCAGTCCCGACCTGCGCTCCGAAACCTCGTGGCAGGGCGACCTGGGTGTTCAGTATGAATCACCCGACCTGACCGTTATGGCCAGCCTGTTTCAGAATCGGATCAACAACTACACCTATTCCGAAAAAGTGCTCGACCGGTTTGGCCGCGACTCAATCGTTGATCCAGCCCGCCCGATCCTGACCTACCGCTATGTACAGGGAAACGCGGTGCTGTACGGCGCTGAAACCCAGGTTACGGTGAATCCCCGATCGGCCCGCTGGTTCCATTTTACTACCTCGTATTCGCTGGTGCGGTCGCGTAACCTGTCGGCCAAGAATGATTCGGCGCGTTATCTGCCCTTTTTGCCCCCACCCCGCCTGATCAGCCAGATCCGCCTTACCAAAGCCGAAGCCGGCAGTCGTTGGCGTAATCTATACGTTATGGCAGAGCTGGAACACAACTGGCGGCAGAATCAGGCGTTGCTGGCCTTCGGTACCGAAACGCCGACCCCGGCCTATACCCTCGTCAACCTGGGCGCTGGCAGCGATATAGCCAGCAATACCGGCCGAACCCTGCTCTCGCTCTATCTGACCGTTCAGAACCTGTTCGACGTGGCTTACCAGAGCCACCAGAACCGACTCAAATATTTCGGCGTCAACGAAGCAACCGGTCGCGCCGGTGTTTTCAACATGGGCCGAAACGTCAGTCTGAAAGCGGTAATTCCCTTCGGCAAACGCTCATAACCGAAAGCGGCCCGAACAGTCTTGTTCGGGCCGCTTTCGGTTATGAGCGTTTGTTTATTGTAGGGTTGCTACGGCATCTTTAATGCGCTGAACCGCTTCGGCCAGGGCCTCGTCAGAAGCAGCTGTGCTGATACGCAGGCAGTTGGGGGCACCGAAACCTGAACCAGCCACCGTCGACACGTAGGCCGTATTCAGCAGCCATTCCGCAAAATCATCCGAATTCTCGATGCGGGTCGTACCGTCGGTCTTTCCGTAGTAATGGCTAATATCGGGGAAAGCATAGAAAGCCCCTTCCGGGACGTTGGTGCGGAAGCCGGGCACTTCGCGCAGGAGTTGAACAACCAGATCCCGACGGCGCTGGTAGGCCTGGGTCATTTCTTTAGACGCATCGAGCGGGCCGCTGATGGCAGCAACGGCGGCTTTCTGCGCAATGGAGTTGGTACCCGAGGTTACCTGTCCCTGCAACTTCTCTACCCCTTCCGCAATCCACTTGGCGGCACCGATATACCCGATGCGCCAGCCCGTCATGGCGTATCCTTTGGCCACGCCATTGACCGTAATAACCCGATCGGCAATGGCCGGAATCGAGCCGATGCTGAAATGACCTTCGGGGGTGAAGTTGATGTATTCGTAAATCTCATCGGCCAGCACAAACAGGTTATCGTGCCGGGCAACCACGTCGGCAATGGCCCGCAGATCGGCTTCGGAATAGATCGAGCCCGTCGGGTTGTTCGGCGACGCGTACATCACGATCCGGGTACGGTCGGTGATGGCGGCCTCAAACTGCTCAGGGGTTACTTTGAAGTTGTTTTCAAACGCCCCGTCGAGCACAACGGCCTTCCCTTCGGCGAGTTTAACCATTTCGGAGTAGCTCACCCAGTAAGGCGCGAAGATGATCACCTCATCGCCGGGGTTGATCAGCGTCTGGATTACGTTGGCCAGCGAGTGTTTGGCACCGGTCGACACAACAATATTTTCGGGTTTCCAGTCGATGTTGTTGTCACGCTTGAACTTGTCGGCAATCGCTTTGCGCAGGTCCGGATAGCCGGCAACGGGCGAGTATCCGTGGAACCCGTCGTCAATGGCTTTCTTGGCGGCTTCGCAAATGTGGGCGGGGGTTTTAAAATCCGGCTCTCCTACGCTCAGGCTGATTACTTTGTGACCTAGCGCGGCTAGTTCACGGGCTTTTTTGGTCATCGCCAGCGTGGACGACTCCTCCAGCGCGTTGATGCGATCGGCTAACAAACTCACGGTGTCAAGCGTGGCAGACATAACAGGATGGTTTTTTATAAAATTGACAACAAACCGACCGCAAAGATACTAGGTTTTTAACGGTGGGGCAGTATCGTTTGACAAATAAAAATTTACAGTTTTTCAGCGATCCGCAGTTTAGCACTACGGGCGCGGGGATTGCGGGCCACTTCGTCGGGCGTGGCTTCGATAGGTTTTCGCGTGACCGAACGGAGTGGCTTGATCTCATTCCCGAACAAATCCTTTTCTACTTCGCCTTGAAATTTGCCTTTGTTGATGAAATTTTTCACCAGCCGGTCTTCGAGCGAGTGATACGCCATCACCACCAGTCGGCCCCCTGGCTTGAGGATACCCGGCACCTGCTCCAGAAACTCCTCCAGCGCCGTCAGTTCTTCATTCACCTCAATCCGTAATGCCTGAAAAACCTGCGCAAAGTATTTGTTTTCCTTGCCACGTGGGGCAAACCGCTGCAGCGCATTTTTCAGATCATTAACGGTGTTGAGGGGCCGATTCGAGCGGGCCGACACGATGGCACCGGCTGCCGTTCGGGCGTTGGTGATTTCACCGTACATCCCCAGAATCCGGTGCAGGTCAGCTTCTGTATAGTCGTTGACAACCTGCCGGGCCGTACGGTCGGCCTGTTGGTTCATACGCATATCGAGGTCGGCGTCGAAGCGGGTAGAAAAGCCGCGCTCGGGCGTGTCGATCTGATGCGACGAAATACCCAGGTCGGCCAGAATGCCATCTACCTGATCCGCTTTATAAAGTCGGAGATAACGCTTGATATTCCGGAAATTGGACGCCACAAACGTCAGGCGCGGATCGTTGATGGCCTGCGCGTTGGCCCGGGCGTCGGCATCCTGATCGAACCCAAACAGGCGCCCCCCTTCCAGCTGTTCGAGAAGGGCGCGGCTGTGACCTCCACCGCCAAAGGTTACATCGACATAGGTGCCGCCCGGCTGCAGGTTCAGTCCGTCGAGGCAGGCCTGCAGCATAACAGGCTCGTGGTAATTCGTTGTCATTCGTTATTATTGATTATCATTCGTCTAACCGCCCTTTTTGGCGCTGTCGAATGATTAGTTTCGGTTGAACCAACCTGTTTGCCCGGTCGTTTCGTGAACAGCATGTCCCATCTCCGCATGAAAAAAATCGTTTCCTTCGGGGCCATTGCCCTGCTCATTGCCACAGCCATGGCCTGTTCAGGTCAGTCAGAATCAACTACTGTTGCACCGGGTCAATACCGAGCCGTACTGAAAACCCGCGGAGGTGACTTACCGTTCGGTCTCGATATCCAGCCGGGCCAGGCAGCGGGCTATACCGTTTTCGCACTTAACGGGAGCGAACGGCTTCCTATGGACCCGGCTATGGTACAGGGCGACTCGATCCGGATTCCGATGGCCCTTTTTGAATCAGAATTAGTTGCAAAGATAGACGGTAATACGCTCCGGGGGGTGTGGCGTCGGCGACGAACTGCTCAACAAATACAAACAGTACCGTTCGAGGCCACGCTCGGCTACACGCAGCGCTTTGTACCGACTACTCAAACCGCAGCAGCAACCCTGACCGGCAGTTGGGCCACCGACTTCGGCAACAAATCGGGGCGGGTCGATACGGTCAATGCGGTAGGGGTGTTTAAGCAGACAGGCAACCGGGTGGCGGGTACGTTCCTGACACCTACCGGCGACTACCGCTACCTGGATGGCAATGTCGTTGGCGACAGCCTGTTCCTGTCCTGCTTTGATGGGTCGCATCTATTTTTGTTCAAAGCCAAGCACAATTCGCAGGCTAAAACGTTGGTCGGCGGGTTCTGGTCGGGCATATCGGGCTACGAACCCTGGGCGGCCCGCTTCGATCCGGCGGCCAAACTTCCCGATCCGGCCAGCCTTACCTACCTGAAGCCGGGCGCCAAAACGCTGCGCGTCTCCTTCCCCGAACCCAACGGCCAGCTGGTCTCGCTGAGCGATCCGCGCTTTAAGAACAAAGTGACCATTGTCCAGATTCTCGGGTCCTGGTGTCCGAACTGTATGGACGAAACCAATTTCCTGAGTCCCTGGTACAAGCGCAACCGCAGCCGGGGCGTTGAAGTACTGGGGCTGGCTTTTGAGCGATCGGCCAACATGACTGAGTCGGGGCCAAAAATTGACCGGATGAAGCAACGCTTCCAGATCGACTACCCGGTTGTACTGGCTGGCACCAACGACAAAGCCGAAGCCAGTAAAGCATTACCTGACCTGAATGCAGTCGTGGCTTTTCCAACTACCCTATTCATTGATAAAAAGGGACAGGTTCGGCATATTCACACCGGCTTCAGCGGCCCCGGAACCGGTCAGTATTACGACCAGTACGTTGCTGAATTCAACCGCCTGATCGATAAACTGCTGGCCGAATAAGCCTTCGCACGGACCGCGGTGGAGGACAGTCGAACGATGGTGCGGTTAAAAATTAACGAAGCCCGGCTGTTGAAAAATAGCCGGGCTTCGCGTTGTATCGACTTGCTCTGTACCAGCCTTACATGTTGATAGCCCGGTTATCGGTAGCGGCCAGACAGGCTTCTTTAAAGGCTTCGGTGTACGTCGGGTGGGCGTGCGACATCCGGCTGACGTCCTCGGCCGAGGCCCGGAACTCCATAGCCACAACCGCTTCGGCAATCATATCTGCCGCCCGGGGGCCAATGATGTGAACCCCCAGAATCTCGTCCGTTTCTTTATGAGCCAGCACTTTAACCAGCCCGTCGATATCCATACTCGCCCGCGCCCGACCTAGTGCTTTGAATGGGAACGAACCGGTCTTGTACGGAATACCCTGCTGCTTCACCTCTTCTTCGGTATAACCAACGGCGGCTACTTCGGGCCAGGTGTATACCACGTTCGGGATGAGCCGGTAGTGAATATGCGGCTTCTGACCGGCAATAGTTTCGGCGATGAACGTACCTTCTTCTTCCGCTTTATGGGCCAGCATGGCGCCCCGAATAACGTCGCCCAGTGCGTAGATGTGTGGCACGCTGGTCCGCAGGTTATTGTCAACCTCAACTTTCCCCTTGGCATCGGTTTTCAGACCGGCGGCTTCCAGGTTGAGACCATCGGTATACGGACGGCGCCCTACCGAAACCAGGCAATAGTCGCCCGTTAGGGTGATCTGTTTGCCGTCGGGCGTGTCAACACTGACCACTACTTCATCGCCCTTGTTCTCGACCTGGGTTACCTTGTGATTGAAGTAAAAATCAGCGCCCAGTTTCTTAATGGCTTTCTGTAACTCTTTGCCCATCGTCTTGTCCATGGTAGGAATCATGGAATCGAAAAACTCGACGAACGACACTTTACCTCCCAGCCGGGCGTAAACCGACCCGAGTTCAGCACCGATCACACCAGCACCGATAATGATCATGTGCTTCGGCACTTGTTCGAGTTTCAGCGCTTCGGTTGAGGTGATGATGCGTTTCTTATCGACAGGCATCGACGGGAACGACAGCGGTTTTGAGCCGGTGGCGATGACAATATTCTTGCCTTTTATGGTTTCTTCCCCCCCGTCCGTTTTGGCAATTTTAACCGTATGCGCATCCACGAAAGAACCCAATCCATAGTAGGTATCGATTTTGTTTTTCTTCATCAGAAAAGCAATCCCTTTCGTGGTCTGATCAACGACGTCCTGTTTCCGGCTGATCATCTGTGCCAGATCGACCTGCAGGTTGTCGAGTTTGATACCGTGCTGGGTAAACGTGTGAGCGGCATTATAATAGTGCTCCGACGAATCGAGAAGGGCTTTAGAGGGAATACAGCCTACGTTCAGGCAGGTTCCGCCCAGGGCTGGGTATTTCTCGATGATGGCTGTTTTGAGCCCGAGTTGCGCACACCGGATGGCGCCGGTATAGCCGCCCGGTCCCGAACCGATAATAATTACGTCGTATTCCATGAAACAGTTGTTCAGCAGTTTAAGGCATCAGATTTCAGTTCATTGCAGGCTTCGACCTGTGATCGATACCCTGTACGCCTGAGACATGAACCCGTTTAGTAAATAGCATTGTCGCTGCAAATTTGGTTCAGAATTCTGTTCGCTAAACCGATTTCTAAAAAATCGTGTTGGTGGTTGGTGAAGGTCGTTGCCTTCAACCGTCATCCGGCATTCGTTTATGCGCTTCGTTTCGCTACTTATATTCCCTGTATGGCTGATTGTCAGCAGCTGTAACAACCCCAACCAGCAAAATCAGCCCCCTGTTTATTATGATGTGGCTGGTTTCGTTCAGAAACAAGTACAGGAACTAACGGCCCGCAAGCCACTTGTTCGGAAAACCGTTCAGATCAATCAGGAGCGCAGCCAGCAGCAAACCGCCGAACTGGACTGGAATCGCGAGCTGGAACTGTTCAGCCAGGCCGATATCAACAAACCGGCGCTACGCAGCAGCTACCAGATTGCCCGCCCCGATTCACTGACCTATCAGTATACCCTGAAAAAATCGGAAGAGCGCCTGACGGTTCGCTCGCTGACGGTCCGGCTCGACTCAATAACGCGGCAACCACGTCAGATTGAGGCCGTGCTGCAGACCAGTAACCCGCTGTATTCATCAGAACGCCATTTGCTGCTGGAGAACGGCCTGTCAGGACAGCAGTGGCAGGTGAAACGGTATAAGCTGGCTGGATTTCAGAAGCTGTCGTACTTTGACAAAAACGAGTTCATGGTAGAAGGTCGCCTTCCCTAGCCGACCATCAGCTTACTACGGTGTTGACCGATACTGGCAGTATAAAAATGAAGGTTGTGCCACCGCCCCGCTCCGAATGAACCTCGTAACGACCCTGAATCTGATCCATCCGGGACTGAATATTGCGTAGCCCCATACCGGTGGCATCGGTCGGGTCCATGCCGCAGCCGTTATCCTTGATAATCATGTTCAGCTCCTGATCGAACCGCCGGAACAGGATATCGGCTTCAGTAGCTTCCGAATGCCGTAAGATATTACTACACAACTCGATACAGATTGAGTATAGATTAAACTCGGTTGTTTTCCCCAGGCGTGGCAATACGGCTACATCCAGCCGGAACGTTACGGTCTGCATCAGGTTGAGCTTGTTGACCAGCCGCATTAGCGCTTCGGACAACCCCTGCTTTTCGAGTTCGTCGGGCTGCAGGTTATGCGACAGGTAGCGTATCTCCGCAAAGGCTTCTTTAGTCATGCCAAGCAGATTCTGGTAAATCAACTGCTCACGCTCCGACAGATGCGTCGGGTTTAACGCCGACAGGCTCGTTTTGATTGCCGCCAGCAGGCCACCCAGGCTATCGTGCAGGTCGGCAGCCATCCGTTTACGCTCCAGCGTTTGCCCACGCAGCAACGCGTCTTCGATATCCCGGTTTTTGGCCCGCAGCTGGTCGTTGGCCGCTTTAAGCTCGGCCGTACGCTCTACAACTTTCCCTTCCAGATCGTGGTTAAACTCTTCGATCCTGCGCTTTTGTCGGTCAATAAGCCGGCTCTTCCGGAAATAGATAACGGTAAACACGAGCAACATAGCCAGCCCGCTCACCAGAAAAAAGCGGATGATCTGCTCGCGTTCAATATCGCGTTTGAGTGCGTCGACGCGGGCCATACTCTCCAGTCGGCTCTTCTGCGAATCGGCCCTCAACCGTTCGGTCTCAACGCGCTGCTGCAACTGGCTCAGCCGGGTTTTACTGGCGAGCTGCTCCCGTTCTGTTTCGGCCAGCAACCGGCTTATTTCAGCCTGCCGACGGACATCGATTAGTTGCTGCTGTTGAATCAGCCGTTCCCGATCGGCTTCAGCCCGAACCTGGTTGATGTCATACTTCTTCTGCATGGCCGACAGCTCTTCTACCCGCCGGAGATTGGTCAGACTATCCCGCAGAACTACGTATTCTTCGAACATAGCCAGCGCCTGGTCAGACTGGCCGGCTGCCCGATACGCCCGATACAGGGCCTGGGTAGCCATCTGCCGCATGCGCAGGTAACCGGACTGACGGGCAACGCCCAATGCTTTTTCGCCAAACTCAATGGCCAGACGGGGTCGGTTGGTAAGAGTGTAACATTCGGCCAGCCTGGCCCAAACAGCGGCCTGCCCCGCCCGGTCGTTCAGCTGAGTCCAGACGGCAAGCCCTTCGTCAAAAATTTGTATGGCCTGCTCGGGCTGGCGTCGGCTAATGAAAAAATCACCCAGCCGCTCATCAGCATAAGCCAGATTGGTTTGCGAGTGCGTTTCCAGCGCAATCTGCCGGCTGGCTTCAAACTGCTGGCGGGCCAGGTCGTACTGTCCCTGAATTTCATAGACCTCTCCCATCTGCGTAATGGCCTGGGCCGTCAGTAACTTGCGGTTTTTCCCTGTAAGGGATGTATTCTGGGCCAGCAGGTTCAGGGAAGCCTGATAACTCTTCAGCGCATTCCGATATTCTTTCAGCAGTACGTAGATATCGCCCATGTTCATCTGCACCTGCCAGAGCGGAGAGCTCTCTCGCGGCAAACGTATACAGGCCTGGGAAACACGCTGGTTGATCTGTAGCGCCTGCAGATAGTCGGCCTTTACAACGCGTAGGTAATATTCCTGCTGCATGAGGCCGCGTACAATGAACAAAGGATTGTGATACGCCAGGGCGCGCTCTTCCAGCCATTTGGCATAGATGTAGCTACTGTCGCGCAGCGAGCCGCGGGTTTGCTTGAACACGGCCGTCATGAACCGTAGTCCTTCCAGCCGCAGGGAATCAGTACGACGAGAGCGCGGCAGCGATTCGACCTGATGGCGGTAGGTACGGCCCAGCGTCAGCAGACTGTCAATATACCCCGCGTCGCCCCGCCGGTCGAAGTTGAACTCCGGCAAACCAGGGAACGATTGGGCCATACCGGCCAGAGGCAGGCCGAGCACCGCGATACCGAACCAAAACCATCTCATAGGTATGTACTGGAAATCCAGCCGACAACGTAGCCTCTAAAGTAAGAAATATACTCAGAAAATCAAGCAATTAGCCCGATAATTTTGACGAACGGCACAGGCGTTTGAAGGAGCGCGGCTGCCGGGTTTCTGAATAGAATTCGCGAAAATGCTCGCGCGTATTCAACCAAAACCATTTACTTTACGACCTCGGGTGGCTGCCCCTCGTTATTAGTCGTCTAAAAATGCATCTTGGGTAACCCGGTCAAAAACTATTTTCTTATTCATTTAAACGATTGCCCCTCTGAGTGAATCTATACTGAAGACCCTAACGTAAGTACAATTAAATCTGCGAAAAAGCATTTCTTTGTCAACCCAAATCAAAACCGGACAGAGCCGCCTGTTTAATTATTTTTTAGCTGCGTTTAGCCCGGTTTGGCAGATTTTTTGTACTGACAATTTGGAAATGAGCACAGAATATTCTTAATTTTATAGCGACGAATCTCCCGGTTACAAAAAACTTAATCCCCCCACACACTATCGGAACACAGCTCTACGTTACTTAATTGTCTTACTGAAAATGGAAAAAGCCCAGGTAAACGATAGTGAGCTGATTTCCCTGTACATCCGTGGTAATGAAAAAGCCTTTGCCAAACTAGTGCAACGGCACAAGTCGAAGATTTACACCACCATTTACTTAATTGTAAAAGACCAGTATGTGGCGGAAGATTTGATGCAGGACACGTTCATCAAGGCCGTGGATACGCTCAAGTCGGGTAAATACAACGAGGAAGGTAAATTCTTACCCTGGATCATCCGGATCGCTCATAACTTGGCCATTGACTATTTCCGAAAAGATAAACGCTACCCCAGTGTGGTGTTTGAGGACGGAAGCAGTGTGTTCAACACGCTAGAGTTCGCGGAGGATTCGGTCGAATCACTCCAGATTCGGCAGGAAACACACGAGCATTTGCGCGAGTTGATCCAGCGGTTGCCCGAACAACAGCGTCAGGTGCTTATCATGCGGCACTACGAGGAAATGAGTTTCCAGGAGATTGCCGATGCTACCGGCGTCAGTATTAACACGGCATTGGGACGTATGCGTTACGCGTTGATCAATTTGCGTAAACAACTAAGCAAACGTTCGCCGAGTTATGACAAAAACTTTTACCCAAGATGATGTAGTCCGGTATGTCTACGAGGAAACATCTCCCGAAGAAAACCTCCTCATTGAAGACGCCCTGATGTCGGAACCGGAATTGATGACGTTCTTTCTCGACGCCCTCGAAATGCGGTCGTTGATGAACCGGATCGAACGTGAACCCCGGCCAGATACGGTCCAGTCTATTCTCAATTATTCCAGAAACCATCCGGCAAACCCGCCTGCCCGTCTGCGTCATACGTAAACGAGCTGGTGTGTCTTGTCGTTTTGTAACGGGTATAACCCCGAACAAGGTCAGTTTCCCAGTCGGGCGCCTACCTTTGTCCGGGGCTATACCCGTATATCTATATGCTGAAAAAAGAACGTTTCCGCCGGTTCATTGAGTACTTTACCCAGCACTATCCTGAGCCCCAGACCGAGCTGAATTTTTCCAATCCGTTTGAGTTGCTCGTAGCGGTGATCCTGTCAGCTCAGTGTACCGATAAACGCATCAACCAGATTTCGCCCGCCTTATTTGCGCGGTTTCCGGAGCCGGAGTCACTGGCGGCAGCCTCGGTCGACGAAGTCTTCAGCTACATCCGTAGTGTGTCGTATCCGAATAATAAAGCTAAACACCTGGTTGGCATGGCCCGAACCCTGCTGGAACGGTTTGGAGGAGAAATACCAGCTACTGTGGAAGAGTTACAGACGCTGCCGGGCGTGGGCCGGAAAACAGCCCATGTGATACTGTCGGTCGTGTATAATGAGCCGACTATGGCCGTCGACACCCATGTATTCCGGGTATCGCACCGGCTGGGGCTGGCTCCGCTTACCGCCACAACCCCACTGGCCGTTGAAAAGGCCCTTATGGCCCACATCCCCAAACAGTACGTTCCGAAGGCACACCACTGGCTCATCCTTCACGGACGGTACGTTTGCCTGGCGCGAAGTCCCAAGTGCGACGTTTGCGCGCTGCGGGATTTTTGTAAATACTACGAAAAGCAAATGGGGACCATACTTGTGCAGTGAGCCAATTGGCTCACTGCACAAGTGGATTAATACTGCTCCGTGGCGGAGAAGAAGAAACTGCCCTCAATCTGAGCATTCTCGTCAGAATCGGACCCATGAATGGCATTAGCCTCGATCGACTTGGCATACAGTTTCCGGATGGTCCCTTCTTCGGCCTGGGCGGGATTGGTTGCTCCGATCAGCTTCCGGAAATCGGCTACTGCATTCTCTTTCTCAAGAATCATCGGAACGATGGCACCTGACGACATGTACGTTTTCAGGTCGTTGTAGAACGGACGCTCGCTGTGTACAGCGTAGAACTGCCCCGCCCGCTCGGTTGTCAACTGCGTTTTTTTGATAGCGACGATGCGGAAACCCGCTTCTTCGATCATTTTCGTGATTGCTCCGGTATGCCCGGCCGCTACGGCGTCGGGCTTAATCATGGTGAACGTACGGTTCGTAGCCATTATGGGTTATTGTATCCAAATTTTATTTGGGCGCAAAGCTACGAACTTCCCATCGAAATGCCGCGCTGGTACATAGGCCGACTGGTATCCAAATTATTCGTACTTTTGAGTTTCGATTGAGGCTACGGCCGTTTGTGTATGCAAGACATTGAAGCAATTGGTGCGGTTATTGGGAAACACCCAGGTGGCCCCGCGCAAACCGTACTGATTACCACCCACCAGAACCCCGATGCCGATGCTATGGGCTCTTCGCTGGGACTGGCGGGCTACCTCCGCAAAAAAGGCCACCGGGTTACGGTGGTTACCCCTACCGACTACGGCCAGAACCTGCATTGGATGCCGGGTAATGATGATGTTATAGCGTTTGACGAAAAGCAGCGCGTAGCCGTCAGCCAGCTGTTCGACGAAGCCGACCTGATCTTTTGCCTCGACTTTTCGGCCCTCGACCGCATCCGGGAGCTGGGCCCGCTGGTACGACAATCGCGGGCGCGGAAAGTGATGATCGATCACCACCTCGAACCCGAGTCGTTTGCCGATCTCACCCTCTGGGACCCTACCGCTGCCGCTACGGCCGAGCTGGTATACCGGCTCATCGTTGAACTCGGCGACAAAGACCTGCTCGATGTGCCGATCGCCGAATGTCTTTACTCGGGTCTGATGACCGACACGGGCTCGTTCCGCCACTCCAACACGACCGGTAATGTGCATCGCATGGCCGCTGATCTCCTCGATCTGAATATCGACGTGAGCAGCATTCACCGGCGCATTTTCGATAACGTCTCGCTCGACAAGTTTCGGATGCTCGGCTACGTGCTGAACGAAAAACTGAAAGTCCTGCCTCAGTACCGGTTCGCGTACATCACCCTGACCGATGCCGAATTGAAACGATACCGCTCCAAAACCGGCGATACCGAAGGCATGGTTAATTATGCGCTGGCCGTTGAAGGGGTAGTGATGGCCTGTATTCTCATTGACCGGGTTGACGAAATCCGGCTGTCGTTTCGTTCTGTAGGTGACTTCTCGGTGCGCGAACTGGCCAGCACGCACTTCAATGGCGGGGGCCATCGCAACGCAGCGGGCGGACGCTCGAAAAGCAGTCTGGCCGAAACAGAACAGAAACTCTTATCCATATTGCCGGACTATCAACAAAAATTGGCAGAAACGGTGTAAACCAGCAGTTTTGTCGTTTCCCGACTGGTCCTGACCCTCGGAAACGCTAAACCACAAACCAACCAATAAACCAGTTAAAACATGTCTCTTAAACATTTCGGGAAAGCCGCCCTGATCGTCGCTGTGGTAGCGGCCTGCGGTAAAAACCGCGTTCAGGTAACGGATAACGGCCTGAAGTACCAGATCCACGAGCAAACCGAGAGCAGCCGTAAAGGCAAGGTAGGTGATATTCTGACGCTTCATCTGACGCTGATGAACAATAAAGACTCGGTGCTGCGCGATACGCATAAAGAAGGCGCTCCCTTCCAGATGCTGCTGCAGGTTCCGCCTTTCAAAGGGTCGTACGAAGAGGGCCTGACCATGCTGGGCAAAGGCGACAGCGCCACGTTCTACGTAAGTGCCGACTCGCTCTTCACCCGCGCCATGCAGCCACTGCCGCCTGGCGTTCAGAAAGGCACCGATATCGGTATTGCGGTGAAAGTACTGAACGTACAGACCGAAGATGAGTACAAGAAAACCCAGGCCGCCGATTTCGAGAAGCAAAAAGGCATTGACGCCAAAACCATCGAGAGCTATGTGGCCAAGAATGGCCTGGCCGGTAAAGCCCAGAAAACGGCGGGTGGCGTATACTACGTAGTTACCCAGCCCGGCGCGGGTCCTACCCCCTCGGCTGGCGACATCGTATCGGTACAGTATACAGGCAAACTGCTGGATGGTAAAGTATTCGATAGCTCCAGCAAGAACTTCAACCCCCAGGCCGACGGCCGGCCCGTTCAGTTCCCGATTGGCGTTGGTCAGGTCATTCCGGGTTGGGAAGAGGGGGTGATGCGGATGCACAAAGGGGAGAAAGCTACCCTGATCATTCCGTCAACGCTGGCTTACGGCTCCCGCGCCAACCCCAAGATTCCGGCCAACTCGGTACTGCTGTTCGACATCGAACTGGTCGACTTCCAGAAAGGCCAGCCCAATCAGATGCCGGGCATGCCGCAACCAGGCCGGTAAGCAGTTCAGGTCGTACTGATGGGCATACGTTTGTCTCGTCCATCAGTACGACAGCCTGATTTTTACAGGCTTCAGTGAACAGAGAACGGCGTTATTTTCGTTCTCTGTACAGAAACTCCCGGCAAAGGGCCTTGCATAAAAAGTTATGAAACTCAGTAAGAATCGCTCGTTTTGGGCCGTTGGCCTGTTGGCTGTTTCGGCATTGCTCAGCGCCTGCGAACAACCAGGCGAAGCCCTGATCGAACGGAAGAAGCGCGAGAACGAAGCCGATATACTGGCTTACATCGCCCAGAACAACCTGAACGCAACCCGGACCGACGAAGGAATCTGGTATTTTCAGACAAAGGCGAACTCAACCGGCCAGACTCCCCTGACCGGCGATGAGGTGAAATACCATTTTGTTGCCCGTCGGCTGGATGGTGTCATCGTTGATAGTACTGATCAGGCCGGTAACAAGCCCGAAACGATTATTCTGGCCGGTACTAATACGGTTGGCATCACCCTCGGTAAGTACGCGGGTATTCTGAAGCTGAAACAGGGGGAAGAAGGCGCCGTACTTGTTCCGGCCTACCTGGACGGGGGCCGAAACGGGAACCTGGTGCTGCCCCAGTATTCACCGGTTCGGTATGACCTCAAAATCGTATCGGTTCGGAATCAGAATCAGCAGATTCAGGATTACATCCGGGCTAATAACCTTACGGTCACTACCCTGACCACCGATAGTGTGCGGGTCATCAAAACGCTGACACAACCTGCCGACTCGATGGCCATCGTGACCGGCAAAACGGTTACCATGAAGTACGTTGGTAAGCGGCTGAACGGCACTACTTTCGATTCTAATACAGCGGGTACGTTTAAGGTACAGATCGGCACCAAGCAGGTTGTTCCCGGCTTTGAGAGCGGACTGACAGCCCTGCGAGCCGGTGAGAAAGCAACCATCATCTTCCCGTCATCGCTTGGTTACGGGACAACCGGTACCGGAAGCGGAGCCAACCGGATTCTACCCTACACGCCACTTCTATTCGAGCTGGAGATCGTTAAAGTCGAGTAACCCAGCCGCAACCTCGATAAGCCGTTTGTAGTTCTCTCTGCAAACGGCTTTTTTTGTTTATGGAACTTTGCTTTGCAACCAACAATCCGAATAAACTGAACGAGGTATCTGCCGCCCTGGGCAACGCTTTCACCCTTCGCACCCTGCACGACATTGGCTGCACGGATGAGCTACCCGAAACCAGTGGTACTATAGCTGGCAATTCACGCCAGAAGGCTGAATACATCTGGAAGCATTTCGGCGTATCCTGCTTTGCCGATGATTCAGGGCTCGAAATAGATGCCTTAGACGGTCGCCCCGGCGTCGACTCAGCTTACTATTCGGGCAGCCGCGATGCCGCTCAGAACATACAGCGGGTGCTGACCGAGCTGCAGGGGCAACCCAACCGAAAAGCCCGGTTTGTTACTGTATTTACGCTGATCCTGCACGGGGTTGAACACCAGTTTGAAGGTATTTTTGATGGCTCCATTATCGACGAGCCACGGGGCACGGGCGGGTTTGGCTACGACCCGATCTTCCTGCCCGACGGGGCCGACCGGACGCTGGCCGAGTTAACCATGGCCGAGAAAACCGCTATCAGCCACCGCTCCCGGGCACTCGCCAAAATGGTGGCTTATCTGCGGGAACAAGCGTCCTGACGCCAACTCCCATAGATTTCTGATACCGTGTCGGCTGAACATAAAAAAACCTGCTTCTGATCAGAAGCAGGTTTTTCTTTGGAGCGGTATCCTTAATAGAACTTGGCCCGGCGATCTTCTACTTTGGCGGCTTCTTTGATAGCCTCGTTGATGTAGAAACCGGTGCGGGAAGCTACGTTCTGCTGCAGTTGGGTTTTGTACAGATTGTAATCGGCAACCGCTGGCGCTGGCGTCAGGCGGGTGGTCTCCACCATCAGTACACCGGCGTCTCCGGCAAACGGTTTTGAACGCTTGCCAGCCTTCTGACCAAACGCGCGACCCAGTGCTACCGGATCGACACCAGCGCTACGCAGGAAGCCCGTTGCCAGGTTAACATCCTGAACTTCTTCAACCAGTGCACCAGCACCGTACTTCTGCGCGATCGACTCGAGAGTACCGCTGGCACTGCCGAGTTTACCCATGATCTGCTCCGCTTTCAGTTCGTTGCGGACTTTGGCAGTTAGTTCGGTCCGGTAGTCGTCAATTTTGACTTCGTCTTTGTCGGTCTTGTTGGTCAGCACCGCAATGACGTACTGGTCGCCAACTTCAAACGGTTCCGATACGTCATTAACATCCGTTTTGTCGTCAAATGCCCAGCGTACCACCGGACGCGCGTCGGTCAGCGCGTTGATGTTCGATGCGCCTTCGGGAATGCGATCGGCGGTGGCCACAACCAGCGATTTGTCTTCTTTAACCTTAGCGTCGAACTCTTCCTTGGTCTGCACTTGCGAGGCAAACTGGTCGGCTTTGCGAAGGGCTTCATCGCGGGTGGTCTGGCTGGGTGCAATGGTTTTACCGATACCCACAACCCGGTATAGCTGGTTGGTTTTGGCTTCGGTTACTTTGATGATGTGATAACCGAAATCGGTTTCGATAACGCGCGGAATCAGTCCTTCGCCGGCAGCACCGAACACGGCCGACTCAAACGGCTTCACCATCTGGCCATCGTTTTTGAAGTAACCCAGGTCACCCCCGTTTTGCGCTGATCCGTCGGCACTGTTGGTTTGTGCCAGGGCTTCAAAGTTGGCACCACCCTGAATCTGGGCCAGAAGTGCTTCGGCCCGGCGACGGGCATCGGCCTTGGCCGAATCGGTCTGGGCCGTTGGGCGCACCAGGATATGACTCGCGCGGGCGGTGAAGCTCGTGTCGCGCTTGGTCCCGCCGTACTTATATATGAAATAGGTATTGCCTTCGCGGAAGGGGCCGTAGATACCACCTGGCGAGAAGGTAGGAATGGACGCGCGGAGCTGCTCAGGCATTTCGCCAGCCGTCAGGTACAACGGCACGCGAACGTCGGAGTTCTGCTGGGCAAAAGTCGAGTCGTTCGGTGCGGCACCCAGGCCACGGGCCAGGGTTTTGATTTCGTTGTACAGGGCGGTGCTGTCTTCTTTCGACGGCGCCACCGAGAACGTCACGTATTGAAGCGAGCGGCTGTTAGCACCCGGATACTCGTCTTTGTGCTTGTTGAGGTAATCCTGCAGCTGCGAGTCGGTAACCTTCACCGTTGTGTCGTTGATCGTGTAGTAGGGCACAAACAGCAGCTTCACATCGGCTTTGGTGTTTTGCGCCTGGTACTCCTTCTGGGCTTCGGCCGTGGTGGCGAAGATCGACAGACGCATCAGGCCTTCGTATTTACTGCGAAGCCGGTCGGCGCTCAGGTTTTTCTCGAAACTGGCCCAGGCAGCCTGCTGCTGCGGAGGGAGGTTCTTCAGGCCCTTGAGGTAGCTAACAATCTGGCTCTTGTCAAACACGCCCGTTTGGGGGTTTGTGAAGGCCTGCCGAACAGCCGGACTGATGTTATTTCCCTGAACCATATCAATGAGTTCTTCGGGCGATACTTTCAGACCGAGCTTGTCGAATTCTTCCTGGTAAGCAATCTCGAACAACAGCTGGTTCCAGGCCTGCTCGCGGAGCTGAGCCATGTCCTGGTCAGCGGGTGCGCGACCGGTCTGCTGTTCAAACTGCGCCCGGAGTTCATCCACCTTGGCGTTGAATTCCTGATAGTCAATGGATTTGCCGGCAATTTCGCCAACTTCCTGCTGGTTTCCGCCGAATAGCAAGCTTCGGCCGCCGAGCAGATCTCCCCCCACGATGAACAGAATCAAGCTGACGGCGATAACACCGACGGCCAGCCCTGACCGTTCTCTGATCTTGTTAATAACAGACATTTCGCGTTATACGTACAATTTAGCCCGCAAAATAACAATTTTCCTCGTTGGGATACAAGGGTTTTGGGCACGAGATAGACGCTGGTCACGTTTTTTTTACAAGGCTGCCAGTAAACGGAGCTGACTATACTTACTCCAGTCGATCAGTTCTCAAGGCACTCATCTACTGCCCATTCGACAACGGCCGGTCCGGCGGGCAGACGGCTAGAACCCGATCGTTTACCGGTCCCAGCGCAACACGGTAAAGCGCGCAAACAGCTCTTCGGAGTACCACTGCCGCTGGCGGGTAAGCCGCACCACCTCCCGGTGTCCGCTCTGCCGGTACGCATACTGATCAACGGCGGCTGCATCGCGCCAGACACTGATGGTACACTGCTGCACCAGCGGCACCTCCCCTACCCCGATCCCGAACAGCAGCTTATCGGCCTGATCAGCAAGCCGTTGGCGGGCCTGGGGCACGTGCCGCCAAAAGTCGGGCAAAGCCCGGGTGCGGATTGTGGCCCGCGTCAGCACCGCCACGGGAGCCGAGGGGTCGGGGGCGGCTGGCCGTTCTGGTTTTCCCTGGTGTTCGTCGGCCGCGGCCCGCTCCGGATTTTCTGCTCCCTGCCCAGTGTTCAGGATAAAAGGATTGAATCCGTCCCAGAGTCCGTGCGATTTGAGGGGCGACAGGTGGAGGGTGCTGATTTTTTCGGTACCCTGGGCGAGCTGCCGATACGCTTCTGTCTGGGCGAATGCGCTGGCCCGATGGTTATCTGCCCAAACGCCCAGATGAACGTAGGTGGAGAAGTCGGGGATAAGACCAAAGTTGATGCCGCTGCCCATTAACTTGCTGAACCGCAGGCCATCGGCAGAAATCGGCTGCATGAGTACCCGACCCATGTTGGCGAACGCCCGGAAACGGGCCCGGGGCTGGTAACGGAAAATAGTAACGGTTACGACGGGTGCTGACATGATGAGTATAAACGGTCGTTGCAGGCGCTTGTTTCGGGTATCATGAAACCCATCGTTTTTATTTACCTCCTTTGGAGACCGGCAGTCTCAGCGGCATGAGCCCAGCCCACTCAACCGCTTGTCTGGCACTTTCCCATTACCCGTCCCCATACGGGTATTCTACTGGGCAACGGCACCCAGGGCCTTATGGTTTGGGGAACAACCCGCCAGTTGACCATTACGGTTGGGCGGGCCGGTTTCTGGGATCATCGGGGTGGGAACGAGTTCACCGCCAAAACTACCTATCAGGACGTTAAGCGGCTCCTGCGGGCTGGCAACTATGCCGGTATCAAAGAAGCCTTTGCTATCCCTAAAACCGGCGATCAGGGGTTCGGTTGTGCCCAGCAGCTGGTCGCTGCTGGTATTCTGGCAGGCGGACCGCTCAGGCTCATCTATCAACTGGGCGACCGCTATCTGGTAAACGGACAACCAGCTACCAGTTCTTTATTTCAGAAAATCTGTCAGAAAGGTGAGGAAATGGTCCTTAAACCGTTGTAGACCTTTATGCACATGTAGAGTAATTACCACGAAATTATACCATCATCTAAACACCGGGGGCTCCTCGAAACGAAGATACTTCTCGTTTCGGGGAGCCCCCGGTTACCTATATATCGACTTCGGACTAGTTGTCGTCTTTTCCGTCCGGATCAACTTTATCTTCGGCTTTGTCAAAGGCATTGCCGATGTTCTTACCGGCCTTTTTAAAGCCAGCTTTAATGTCTTTCCAGGCGGCAGCCGTTGCGTTCTGGGCTTTGTCGATGTCGTTCCCCAGCTCTTTACGCTCGGCCTCCAGCTCAGCCAGTTCTTCTTTGCTCTCAGCTTTGGCTTTAGCACCCTGACGTTTTATATCGGCCTGTAATTTATCGATCCGAGCATCCAGCTTGTCTTTCTGAACGTTCATTTCGGCAACGGCTTCCCGGCGCTCGCGTTCAAAATCATCACCTGCTTCGCGCATGTCTTCACGCGCTTCGGCCGTAGCTTCTTTGGTGTCGGCTTCAATAGCATCGCCCGTGCGCTCCATAGCGTCTTCGGTGCGCGACTCATTTTTGTTGTCAGAACCGCAGGCCTGCAATAGGGCCAGCGAGGCAACCAGCATCATGGTTCCGGCAACGTTGCGAATCTGGCTCAGGATTAATACTGTCTTTTTCATAACTGATGTGTAGTTTGATTTACACGAATCAGGTTGGCAAAGGCCGTGCCAGAAAAACGAGCCGGTCAGAGCCGGCCGTTATCGGTAGCGCACTTAATTTTTCCATTTCACCGCGCAACCGATGGCTTTGGTGAGGGGCGACTGGACGGGCCGACCAGCCAGCAAATTACTCACAGCCTCATCGGCATAACGCCGTTGCACCTGACTGCCATCCTGCGGACTGTCGTCGATGGTACCAATGTACTCGACCGTGAAGTGGCCGCTGTTATTTTTCAGGACAAACACCTGTGGGGTGCGGGTGGCCCCAAAACTCCGCGTAACGGCCTGCGTTTCGTCTATGACATAGGCGAATGAAAAGCCTTTCTCGCGGGCGCGGACTTTCATATTGTCGAAGGAATCATCTTCATAAGCCGCCGGATCGTTGGGCATGATGGCCAGAACGGGATAACCCTGCGCCGAAAATTTACGATCGAGCGCCACGAGCCGGTCGTCATAGGCTTTCGAGAACGGGCAATGGTTGCTGGTAAAGACCACAATCAACCCTTTCTGGCTTTTGTAGTCAGCCAGCCCTACGGTGCGCCCGTCCACATTCTTCAGCCGGAAGTCGGCTACCGCATCGCCCAGGGTATATCCCTTGGGTTGCGCATTCACCCCTTGCCACGTAATCAGCACCCATAGGGTAATCAGCGCATAGCGCATTGGTTCGCTCGTTTTCAACTTGGTTGTTATTTGCCGGTTAGATAACAAATAGACCCTAAAGATTAGTTTGGTAATCAAGCTTCATAGCGCTCATTGTTACCGAATCTACAGGTTACAAAACAAATAACCAAGCTGTTCCTTAAAATCGATGTACTTACGAATTCAGGCCCTATATGGGTGTGCAGTCAAGTAGCTGGGCCAGTTGATCGAGCGTTTTTCCAAATCGCTGTTTAAGCAGTTGAATCAGCCGGAGGACGCTGACGAGGGTTTATTAAGCTGACATGGGTAGATAGATAACAGAGCAATAAAGGCATAAAATCATCCGTAAGTAAACTCTATTTATTAATCGACTCATCTTACAGGCTTACCCATTTGGCTGTGTACTGCGCCTGTCGAATGCCTTACGCCTACCGTTTACTCAATTTGCAGCCCAAATTATTAACACCTCTTGTTTACTGAACATCGTTCATTATGTTTGTGTCGTCAACGAAACAGGTATGGGAATTCTGGAACGGAAAGAGCGGGAACGGGAAGAGATGAGGAGGCTGATTCTGGAAGCCGCTCAAAAGTTATTTCTGGCCAACGGCTACGAAAAAGTCAGCATCCGGAATATAGCCGACGAAATCGAGTATAGCCCGGCAACGATCTACCTGTACTTTAAAGACAAGAACGAGCTATTTTTTGCCCTGCACCAGCAGGCGTTCAGAAAACTGATCAACGAGTTTGCTCCCATTGCGCACCTGCAAACCCCAATGGATAAACTCGAAGAAATGGGGCGTCTGTACATCCGGTTCGCCTTCGAAAACCCTGAACTGTTTGACCTGATGTTTATTATGAATGCACCCATGGATGCTATCGAATGCCGGGAAGACATCTGGGATGATGGGCACCAGGCCTTCCAGGTGTTGCAGAACGTAGTGCAGGAATGCATAGACAGCGGGGCTATCCAGCATCCCGATGCCGAGCGGGCCGGGCTTATGATCTGGAGTACAGTACATGGTTTGGCTGCACTTTTCCTGCGAAAGCGCATGATGATATTCGGTGAGGAACGCAAGAAAACCCTGATGGACGAAGCGTACGATCTGTTCGTACAGACCATCCGAAAAGGACTTTAATATTTTTTTACCCATTTACTAAACAGTGTTTATAAACTAACATACGGTCATGAGTCTCACGATCAACCCAGTCCGCTGCCTACCGCCCTGGCCAGGTTCGCTGATGGCAGTAGTGTTTCTTATCAGCTCGCTGCGGCCAGTCTCTGCGCAGCCCTCTCCTATTCTGGACGGCTATGTCCGCGAGGGGCTGGCCAACAACCTGGCCCTGCGGCAGGAGTCGCTCGAGATCAAACGGGTGTCCGAATCCATCAACCAGGCCAGGTCGCTGTTTTACCCCCGGGTGGCGTTCAATCCGACCTATTCGCTGGCGGCCGGTGGTCGGCGGCTACAGTTTCCGGTGGGCGACCTGATCAACCCCATCTACAGAACGCTCAATCAGGTGACGGGTTCTGACCGATTCCCGACCAATCTGGCCAACGTAGACGAACAGCTGGCGCCGAACAACTTCCACGACACCAAAATCAGCGTTCAGTACGCTATTTTTAATACCGACATCCAGTACAATTACCTGATTCAGAAACAACTACTAACCGCTCAGGAAGCCCGCCGACGCGTAGTCGAGAACGAACTCCGCTATACCATCCGCACGGCCTATTACCAGTATCTGCAAACCCTCGATGCGATCCGGATTTACGACAGCTCGCGCCGGGTACTTACCGAACTGGCCCGGCTCAACGAAAAGCTGGTCAACAACAACGTCGCGACCAGAGAGGTCGTCACATCGGCCCGCTACGAAATCAGCAAGGTCGATCAGCAGATGGCCGTAGCCGAGAAAAACCGGGAGTCGGCGCGGGCTTATTTCAACTTTCTGCTCAACCGCGATCTGACCGCTTCCATCGACGTCGACTCGTCACTAACCCATATTCTGCCCGAGCAGAAAGAAGCCCTGGCCGACCTGCAGCAAACAGCGTTGCGGGGCCGGCAGGAGCTGTCGCAGCTGAACGGCTCGCTGCGGGCGGCCCAGACGACGGTACGGCTGAACGAGGCCAATGCCACCATTCCAAACGTATTCGTAGGCGGTAACGCGGGTTTTCAGGGGTTCGGCTACACCTTCCGCAACCAGGCCTACGCACTGGCCCAGTTCGGTTTGCAGTGGGATCTGTTCCGGGGCTACGAAAAACGGTCGAAAATTCAACAGGCCAGAATTCAGACCGATGCGCTGCAAACGCGGCTTCAGGAAGTACAGCGGCAGGTACAGCTTCAGGTCGTGCAGGCCTATTATGACCTCGATGCAGCCAACGAGAGTCTGGCGGCCACGCAGAGTGGCATCGCCAATGCCGATGCTACCTTCCGCGTCATCGACAGTAAATACCGCAACGGCCAGTCGCTGCTGATCGAGTTTCTTCGCTATCAGAACGACCGGCTTACGGCTCAGCTGCAGCACTCGCTGGCCCGCATGGACGTACTTGTCAAACGAGCCGCCCTCGATCGGGCCGTCGCCGTAGACTAGGCCCGGCGCTGTGCGCGTGGTCATGCAAACAAACGCATTCCAACGGCGCCTGACGTCCTCAGGTGCTGCCCATCATAAAACGTTGCCATAAATCAGGTAAGCCATGAAACCTCTACAGCTTATTACTTTCCTCCTGCTGGCCGTAGCCGCCTGGTCGTGCGGCAGTCAGGCCAATGATACGACCCAGGCTAAAACCGCCGATGCCACAGGGGCCGACGATGCCGTGATTGCGGTTAAACTCACCCCCGTTCGGACGGTAGTGCGGTCTGAGCCGGTGGTGGCCTCGGGACTGGTGTCTTCGTCCGAAGAAGCCCGACTTTCGTTCAAGGTCGGTGGTATTATTAATCAGATGCTGGTCGACGAAGGCCAGTCGGTCCGGAAAGGGCAGCTGCTGGCTACGCTCGATCTGACCGAGATCAACGCGCAGGTCAGCCAGGCCCAGCTCGCCAGCGAAAAGGCTGACCGTGATCTTAACCGGGTCAAAAGCCTCTACGCCGATACAGCCGCTACGCTGGAGCAGCTTCAGAACGCCACGACCGGTCAGCATGTAGCCCGGCAGAACCTGACCATTGCTCAGTTCAACCGCAGCTTTGCCCAGATTCGGTCATCGGTCGATGGTACGGTAACGCGTAAGGTGACCAACGCCGGGGAGTACGTAGCACCCGGCGCGTCGGTTTACCTGATTTCGGGCAACCGGCCGGGAAACTGGGTAGTACGCGTGGGTGTATCGGACAAAGACTGGGCCCGGCTCCGACTTGGCAATCGCGCTACCGTTACCCTCGACGCTTACCCCGACCAGCGTTTCAACGGCACCGTTACCGAACTGGCGCAGGCCGCCGACCCGACCAGCAAGCTCTATGAGGTAGAAGTGCGGATCAGCCCGGCCGGTGGGGTAAAGCTGGCGCCGGGTTTGTTTGGCAAGGTAACGCTGGTACCGGCGCAGAGCCGATCCTATACCGTGGTTCCGGTGGAGGCTATCGTAGAAGGGAATGGTAAAGACGGTTTTGTCTATACGCTGGCTTCAGCCAGCCCGGCCAGCCGCGTCACCAAAGTGCGAAAAGTGCCGGTACAGATCGGCTACCTCGACGGCGCCAACGTACTGCTCACCAATGGCCTGTCGGCCACGAGCCAGGTCGTTACGGCCGGTTCGGCCTTCCTGACCGAAGAGTCGAGCGTGGTGGTGCGATGAGCTACTGTAAGAGTTTGCCCAACTCGGCCGAAATCAGCTGTCTGAATGACGGCGAAACGGCAGAAAACTTGTGTAGAATGAGCGATTCATTGAGCAGAAACACCTTATAGAAACGCACAAAGCTGCTCAGTGGCAGCGGGGCGCCAACATAATCAGCGGCCGTAATCGGAATCGACAGTCCATCGTATTTGACCTGACTGGTGATCATAACTAATAAATAGTCGCCGGTTTGATTGATGGTCGTGTTCGATAGAATCAGCGCCGGACGCCGTTTGGTCTGCGAAACATCCGTAAACGGAAAGTCAACGACTACAATGTCGCCCTGTTGATAGGCAGGCCTGGGAGGAGTCATAAGAGCGAGTCCCAGCGTTGGTCTTCCGGACTGTCCCATTCCTCTGCCAGCGACGGTTGAGCCAGCAGCGTCACCTCGTCGGGCAGCCGGACCCGCTCGACGCGTTCTACGCCATCCATGTCCTGCAGAAGCTGCTCGACCTGGCTCCGTTTGGCTTCGTCGCGAACGGTGACAACTAATGTTTCCATGACTATCAGTTCTTTTTTTGAAATATACGCCTTTGTTCTGTAACACCAAAACGCGCTTACCCGTATGAAT
Source organism: Spirosoma lacussanchae (assembly GCF_005870035.1). GTDB lineage: Bacteria > Bacteroidota > Bacteroidia > Cytophagales > Spirosomataceae > Spirosoma > Spirosoma lacussanchae. The sequence goes on from NZ_SWJG01000010.1 coordinate 146,858, forward strand.
CTCGCGCAATTTTCTGTAAAAAACTGGCAGTTTATGCTGGTGCTTTTCCTGGGCGTAGCTGCGCTTGGGGTGAACTCGCTGCTCAACATGCCCCGGGGCGAAGACCCTGAATTTGTAGCGCCCCAGTTTTCAGTGGTCGTTGTGTATCCCGGCACCGATGCGCTCGATATGGAAGAGCTGGTGGTTGATCCGGCCGAGAAACGTTTTAACGAACTCGATAATATCAAACATGTCGTTACCAATGTCGACGATGGGGTGGCGGCTTTCCGGATCGAGTACGAATACGAACAGGACCCTGACGAAAAATACCAGGAGGTTGTGCGCGAGGTGAATGCCCTGCGCAGCGAACTCCCCGCCGACATATTCAGCATCAAAATTCTGAAGTTTTCGCCGTCCGATGTCAACATAGTGCAGGTAGCCCTTCAGTCAGAAGTAGCCTCCGACAAGGAGCTGGGCCAGTACGCCGAAAACCTGCGCGAACAGCTCGAAAAGGTAAAAAGCCTCAAAAACGTGAGTGACTGGGGCTACCCCAAAGGCGTAGTGCGGGTATCGCTCAACATCGAGAAAATGGCCCAGGAAGGGATACCGACCAACCGGGTCGTGGGCGCCCTCCAGGCCGAAAATACCAACGTGCCCGGCGGCAGCGTACAGGTCGGCACCCGTAAGTTCAACGTGAAAACGGCGGGTAAATACGAGTCGCTCGACCAGATCCGCAACACCATCGTGTCGACCAGCGGGCAGAAAATCGTTTACCTCCGTGACATTGCTGACGTGTCGGAAAACCTCGACGACGAAACCCACATCACCCGGCTCGACGGGCACCGCGCCGTGCTGGTAACGGCCAGCCAGAAAATTGGGGAGAACATCCAGAAAGTAGGGGAACAGATAAACCCGATCATCGACAACTTCGCCCGGTCGCTGCCGCCCCATATCAAACTCACCAAGAACTTCGACCAGGCCGCCAGCGTGAACAAACGGCTCGGCCACTTCGTACAGGATTTTGTCATCGCTATTCTGCTCGTGTCGCTGACGCTGCTGCCGCTGGGCTTTCGGGCCGCTGTGGTGGTGATGATCTCGATACCGCTGTCGCTGGCCATTGGGCTGACGCTGCTCAACGCGCTGGGGTTTAGCATCAATCAGCTGAGCATCGTAGGGCTGATCGTAGCGCTGGGTATTCTGGTCGACGATAGCATCGTGGTGGTCGAGAACATCGAGCGATACCTCCGCGAGGGCTACTCCAGGAAAGAGGCCGCCATCCGGGCTACGAGCCAGATCACCCTGGCCGTCATTGGCTGTACCACAACACTGATCCTGGCCTTTTTGCCGCTGCTGTTCCTGCCCGAAGGCTCGGGCGATTTTATCCGGTCGCTACCGATGGCCGTTGTCATGACGGTGCTGGCATCACTGATCGTATCGCTGACGATTGTGCCGTTCCTGAGCAGCCGCATCCTGAAAGAGTCGCACAATCCGGACGGCAATATTTTTCTGCGGGCGCTGAAACGACTCATCAGCGGTTCCTACAGCCGCCTGCTGCACGCGGCCCTGCGCAGACCAGTGGTTACGCTGCTGGTAGCGCTGGCTATTTTCGGACTGGCGCTGTCGCAGGCGGGCCGGGCGGGGTTTGCCTTGTTTCCGGCTTCCGAAAAACCGCAGTTTCTGATCAATATCGAGACTCCTGAAGGCAGCAGCCTGAGCGAGACTAACCGCGTGGCTCGTTATGTGGAAAGCCAGCTGAAAAACGAACCCGCCATCCGCCACTTCACTACCAATGTAGGCAAGGGGAACCCGCGCATTTATTACAACATCATTCAGCGGAACGAGTCGGCTAACTTCTCGCAGTTCTTTGTGCAGCTGACCGACATCGAACCGGCTGAAAAACGCGCCATCATCGATAAATACCGCGAGCGGTTTGCCCACTACCCCAACGCCCGTATTGAAGTGAAAGACTTCGAGCAGGGCCCGGCCCAGGAAGCTCCGGTCGCCATCCGCATTTTCGGCGAGAACCTAGACACCCTGCGGTCGGTAGCGGCCCGGGTCGAGACAGTACTCAAGCAGACGCCCGGTACCATTTACGTCAACAACCCGCTGGCCAACCGTAAGACGGACATGCGCATCAACGTCAACAAAGAGAAAGCCGGGTTGCTGGGTCTGTCTATTGCCGACATCAACCGCACCATCCGGCTGGCCGTGGCGGGGCTGAACGCCGGCACGTTTAAAGCGCCCAACTCCGACGATGAATACACGATTACCGTTACCCTTCCCAAAGGCCGCATCACCGACCCGACGGTACTCAACAATCTGTACGTGAATACCCTGACGGGCGCGGCCGTACCACTACGGCAGGTAGCCGACCTTCAGTTCGAGACGGGCACCAGCCAGATTCGCCACTACGATAAAGACCGATTCGTAACGGTGACGGGCTTTGTCAAGACAGGGTATCTGGTCGATAATGTGTATACCGATGTGTTGCAGAAGCTGGATGCGATGAAGTTTCCGGCCGGGTTCCGGTACGTAGCTGCGGGCGAGCTGGAGAGCCGCGAACAGTCGTTTGGCGGGCTGGGTACCATTATTCTGGTTACGGTTTTCGGCTTTCTGGCCGTGCTGATTCTGGAGTTCGGCACCCTGAAAAGCACGCTTATTGTGCTGTCGGTCATTCCGCTGGGCATCATCGGGGCCATTGCGGCTCTGCTGCTGACGGGCAATCCATTCTCGTTCGTAGCCATCATCGGTCTGATCGCGCTGATCGGTATCGAGGTCAAAAACTCGATTCTGCTGGTTGATTTCACGAATCACCTGCGCGAAGAAGGTATGCCGCTGGTCGAAGCCATCGAACACGCGGGCGAAGTTCGGTTTGTTCCCATCGTACTCACCTCACTGACGGCCATCGGCGGGCTGATGCCCCTGGCGCTGGAAGGCAACCCGCTCTACAGCCCACTGGCCTGGGTACTGATCGGCGGCCTGATTTCCAGCACGCTGCTGTCCCGAATCGTTACCCCCGTCCTCTACAAGCTGCTGCCGCCGAGAGTCGACGTCAAAGTAACCCGGGAAGAAGAGCTGGCGGTGGTAGCGTAACCCCCTTTCCCCACCGTGGTCCGTGTCCTTACCGGGACGCGTAGTCCCGGACCACGGTGGGGACACGGATATGGGTGCGTAGAGACGCAACCCCTTGCGTCTGCTGTCCGGATGGCGTTGCATCTCCTCTCCGGATGGTTTTTGCTGCCTGCTTTTTTTTCAGGCATATACACTTTTTTGAGCTTAAGTTGTTCTATAGATAAATTGCCTGGTTGATTTATCTGATTACTAGTTCATGTCTGTTCTCCCCAGTTCCTTTCCGGACGAAGACCATACCTTATGGCAACGATTTCGGGAAGGAGATACCGTAGCGCTCGGCCTGCTGGCCAAAAAATACTATCGGACGTTAGTCAGCTACGCCACGCGGTTTACCAAGGATCAGACGCTTATCGAGGATGCCATTCAGGATATATTTCTGAAACTCTGGGAGCACCGGACTCAGCTGAGCGATACGTTCTTCGTCAAGTTCTACCTGCTCAAGACCCTCCGCCACCACCTCATCAAACTACACCGCAAGCAGGGCCATCCCAGCGAAACCCTGCACGACTGGCTCGATATTGGCGAAGACGCCAACGCCGAAAATCAGATCATCAGCGAAGAAAATCGCGCGTTTGACCAGAAACAGCTGAAATACCGGGTAGCCGACCTGTCGAAACGGCAGCAGGAAGCCCTGTATCTGCGGTATTACGAAAACCTGACCTACGAACAGATCGGACAGACCATGGGCATTCATGCCCAGTCGGTAGCCAACCTCCTTCAGAACTCCATCAAACGCCTGCGCGATCACTGGACCTACGGCCTGCTGTTGCTGTATACGTTGTTCCTGTAAGCTGCGGGGCTGCACCGCCCCGGTAATCGCAAAATAAATTCGTCGAAAATTGAGTATACCGGCCCCAAATGGGGATAATCCATTGTACAGAGGCATTTAACTGCCTTTTTCAATGAAAGATTATCAATTCTTCGAGTTCGACGATTTCCTGGAAGATGTTGCCTTCCGTCGGTGGGTATTTCATCCGCTACCGCAGGACGAAGGCTTCTGGCAATCCTGGCTGGCCAGCCATCCCGACAAGCAGGCCGTGGTTCAGCAGGCACGGCAGCAGCTCCTCGCCATCAAAGGTGAGTTTCAGCATCTGACCGACGATCATATTGATCAGAAAGTAGCCCAGCTCGTTCAGCAGGCACAGGCGCAGGACAGCAACCGGGTCCGGCCGATGCCCGCCAGTCAGTGGCGCCACTCGGGCTGGTACTACCTGGCGGCATCGGTTGCTTTGCTGGTCGGTCTGTTCTGGCTGTACCAAACCCGCCTGAACGACCTTCCTACTGCTACCGCATCGACCTATACGCATCTGGTCAGGAGCGCCACCCAACCTCTGCAGGAAACGAGCAACACCACCACCCGGCCCAGGCGGCTAACCCTGCCCGACGGCAGTCAGGTTGTGCTGTATCAGAATACCCGCATCAGCTACCCGCGTCAGTTTACGACCGCTAAACGCGAGGTATATCTAACCGGCGAGGCCTTCTTCGAAGTACAGAAAGACCCCAGACGCCCTTTTCTGGTCTACGCCAACGAGATGGTCACCAAAGTACTGGGTACCAGCTTTTTCGTGAAGGCCTACGAAGAGGATAAGAACATACTGGTTACGGTACGGACGGGTAAAGTGTCGGTCTTTGCGCAGTCCGATGGCCAGGCAGCCACCCAGAAGGCCAGCCGCGAACTCGGCGGGATGATCCTGACGCCAAACCAGCAGGCTACCCTGATCCGGGACGATAGCCGACTGCTGCGCTCGCTGGTGGCCAAACCGGTGCGCATCGATAACCAGCCCGTAACGACTGCTTTTACTTTCCGACAAACACCCATTGCCGATGTGTTCGCTGCGCTGGAGCGGGCTTACGGTGTCGATATTGTCTTCGACGAAGCCCTGATGGCCACCTGTACCCTGACTGCCCGGCTCGATGATGAATCGCTGTACAAAAAGCTGGACTGGATCTGCGCCGGTACCGAGTCCAGCTACGAAGTAGTTGACGGGCAGATCATCATCACCAGCCAGGGCTGTAACTAGTACCTGACCGGCCGTATACAGCCGCCGTTTAAACCGAAATGTGAACTAATAACCCAAACGCCAGCCAATATGCCCTAAACACGCTCAGCGCATTACCCACAAAAAAGGCCGCCGGTGCGCCAACACCGACGGCCGGAACCAGTCCGTACGATGTCGCCAAACATCGGCCTCAGCGAGAGGCTACGGATCTTTTTTGCCAATTCCCGAAGAATTAACAATCAGTGTCAAAAATTATGAAAAACAAACGACAATTGCGTGAGCAGGTCTTTACAATCATGCAAATCAGTCTGCTACAGCTCGTTCTGATCGTTGCGTTTGCGGGTGTTTCGCTCGCCCACGACAGCCGGGGCCAGGAGCTACTCGACCGACGGATTAACCTGGTATGCACCAACCAAACCGTTGATAACGTACTGGAACAACTGGAAAAAACGGCTAAAGTCCGGTTTCTCTATAGCTCAGAACTAATCCGGGCCGACCGCCGGGTGAGCCTGTCGTTGCGTGACCAGCCCCTGGCCATTGTGCTCGACCGGCTGCTGACCCCGCTTCAGCTCACCTATGAGGTATCGAGTCAGCAAATCATTCTGAAACGCGCGGCCGCCCCTACCCCGTCGGTACGCCCAAACGCCGACCGGGCCGCCCTGCCCGTGACCGGAAAAGTAACCAGTGATGCGGGCGAAGAACTACCCGGGGTAAGCGTAGTAATCAAAGGTACCTCAACCGGCACCGTCACCGATGTAAACGGCAATTTCAGCCTCAACGTACCGGACAACAGTGCCGTGCTGGTGTTCAGCTTCGTAGGTTTTCAGAGCAAAGAAGTGCCCGTTAACGGCCAGACTAACTTTACCGTTACACTGGCCACCGATGTGCAGTCGCTGTCAGAAGTGGTGGTGGTCGGCTACGGCACCCAGCGTCGGCAGGAGCTGACCACGGCCGTAACCTCGGTAAACAGCAAATCGATCGAGCGTCAGCCGGTGGCGGGTTTCGATCAGGCCTTGCAGGGGCAGGCACCCGGTATTCAGGTTACGTCGCCAACGGGCGCGCCGGGAGCCGGCATCAACGTCCGGATTCGGGGCAACAACTCCGTCAGCCTGACCAACTCCCCGCTGTACGTCATCGACGGCGTACCGGTACTGCCTACCTACGATCGAGAACTGGGCGTCGGCAACCAGCGCCCCAACCCCCTCAACACGCTCAACCCCAGCGATATTGAATCAATCGACGTACTGAAAGATGGAGCCGCTGCGGCTATTTATGGCCTGCGGGCTTCGAACGGGGTGGTTGTTATCACGACCAAGCGCGGTAAAACCGGCAAGGCACAGGTGAACTTCAGCGCCTATTACGGTATTCAGCAGCTGCGCAAAAAGCTGCCCCTGCTGAACAGCCGTCAGTTTGCCGACTACTACAACGACGCGCAGGTGGCGGCCGGTCAGGCGCCGTCCTTCGGTAATCCCGACTCGCTCACGACCAACACCGACTGGCAGGATGCCGTGTACCGGCAGGCCGCCATCCGCAACTACCAGATCAGCTTGAGTGGCGGCACCGACAAGACGAAATATTACGTATCGGGCGGCTATTTCAAGCAGGATGGTATCGCACTTAACTCGGGTTTTGACCGGTATAACTTCAAGCTGAACCTCGATCAGCAAATGAGCACCCGTTTCCGGCTGGGTACCAGTCTTAACCTGAGCCGCACCAACACCAACGGCAGCGTGCGGAGCGAACTGGGAGCCGGTAACTCGGGTACAGTACTGGGCGCGCTGGCGCAGATTCCGACCATCCCGATCCGCAACGCCGACGGCACCTACAGCATCAACCCGTTCCAGCAGTTCGACAACCCGGTAGGAAACCTGCTCGAAACCCGCAACAACGCGCTGATTTACCAGGTCATCGGTAACGCCTATGGCGAATTCGACGTACTGAAAAACCTGACATTCAAAAGCTCACTGGGCCTTGACTTCCGGTCGCAGATTGAAAACGAGTTCGTGTCGCGCAACTACCCGGGCACGCAGAACGCCAGCCCGGCTACCCGCGGCAGCGCCCGTACCGGCACCAACCAGCAAGTGATCTGGCTGTGGGAAAATACGCTGACCTACGACCCCAACCTGGGCGATAAACACAACCTGACCCTGCTGGGTGGACAGTCGGTTCAGGCGTCGGACCGATTCACCTCGGGCGCGTCGGTAACGGGTTTCCCATCTAACGCCGTGCCTTACCTCTCGGCCGGTACGCAGTTTACCCGCCCGTCGAGCTACCAGGACCAGTGGGGCCTGTTCAGCCTGTTTGCGCGGGCTATTTATAACTACGACGAACGCTACCTCGCCACGCTGAGCCTGCGCGCCGACGGATCGAGCCGGTTCGCGCCGGGCAACCGCTTCGGCTACTTCCCGGCCCTATCGCTGGGCTGGCGCGTATCGCGGGAGCCCTTCTTCCCGCAGAACAGCGCCCTTAACGACCTGAAAGTCCGCGCCAGCTTCGGGGCTAACGGTAACCAGGAAATTGGTGCCTACGACCGGTTCAGCACCTACGGCTCGGGCTACAACTATGCGGGCGCTGCGGGCATCTCGGGCGGTATTGCCCCCGACCGGATCGGGAATAACCTCCTGAGCTGGGAAACGACCTACCAATACAACGCCGGGGTCGACGCCGGTTTCTTCAAAGACCGGCTGACGGTTACGCTCGACGCGTACCTGAAACAAACCCGCAACCTGCTGACCAGCGTGCCGCTGCCGTTCAACGCCGGTGCCCTCAACCCACAAACGGTACAGAACATCGGCACCGTTGAGAACAGAGGCTTCGAGATCGGTATCAACAGCACCAACATCCAGAGCGAAGGCGACGGCTTTACCTGGTCGAGCAACCTCAACTTCTCGCTGAACCGCAACCAGGTCATCGACATCGGTACGCTGCGGAATGAGCAGGGGCAGGAAGTAGACCGCACTATCATTGGCGCTTACACCATCACCCAGAAAGGTGCACCGCTGGGCGCATTCTTCGGCTACGTGACGCAGGGTATCTTCCAGTCGACGCAGGAGATTGCGCAGGCCGCTACCCAACCGGGTCAGCCGCAGCCGGGCGATATTCGTTTTGCGGACCTGAACGGCGACGGCCGCATCGATGCCAACGACCGCACCATCATCGGCAACCCAAACCCCGACTTTATTGCTGGCTTCACCAACAACCTGTCATACAAGGGCTTCGAGCTGAGTGTTTTCTTCCAGGGCAGTTTCGGCAACGATATATACAACCAGAACCGGGTAACGATCGAGGGCATGTCGGACCCGCTCAACCAGACCACGGCGGTGCTGAACCGGTGGACGCCGACCAACACCAATACGACCCTACCGCGCGCGGTTCGCTATGACCCGAACCAGAACAACCGGTTCTCGACCCGTTTTGTGGAAGATGGTACCTACGTTCGGCTGAAAAACCTGACGCTGGCCTACAACCTGCCCGGCAAATTCCTGCAACGCGCCAAAATTGGCGGGGTTCGGGTGTATCTGACCGGTCAGAACTTACTCACGTTTACGAACTACAGTGGCTATGATCCCGAGGTGAGCGCCGACCCGTTCTCGTCGGTTGGCTTCGGGCGCGACTTCGGCGTTTATCCGCAGGCACGCACCTACACAGCTGGTCTCAATGTCACTTTCTAATCGAAGATTCATGAAACGTCTTATCATATTCTGTATCCCCTTCTTTTTTCTGGCGAGCTGTAACGTGCTGGACAAGCAGCCGTTGCCCAGTATCACGCCCGAAAACTTCTTCACCACTGCCGACGACGCCGAGGCCGCACTGACCGCGGGGTACGATGCGCTTCAACAAACCAGTCTCTACGGACAGGACCTGAACGTGGTGGGCGAAATGCCATCCGACAACGTAACCAGCAACAACGGCGACGTCAACGCTCTGGAGCGACTGATCTGGACACCCCAGACGGGGCAGGTGAGTGGTATTTTTCAGGCCTCATACATCGGGATCAACCGGGCCAACGCCGTGCTGCGGTACGTACCGACTATCTCGATGGATGCCACCCGCCGGGATCAAATCCTGGGCGAAGCGCGGTTCCTGCGGGCGCTGCACTACTTCAACCTGGTGCGGATGTACGGTGGAGTACCCCTCCGGCTCGACCCCTCGGAGTCGGGCGAGCCGGGCGCGGTAGCCCTGGTCCGATCAACTCCTGAGCAGGTCTACGCTCAGATCGGGACCGACCTCCAGCAGGCCGAGCAGCTCACCGCTGCCAGCTTCGGTAGCCAGGCGGCCAACCGGACCCGTATCGTAAAAACGGCCGTCAACGCGCTCCAGGCGCGGGTGTACCTAACCCAGCGTCAGTGGGCCGAGGCTGCTACGGCGGCCAACAAGGTGATCAGCAGCGGGCAGTACCAGCTGTCGCCGAGTTTCAACGCCCTGTTCCCGCCCGACAACAATGCCGAGTCGATTGTAGAGGTCCAGTTTTCGGGCAATGCCGATGGTGGGTTCGTCTTACCCGATCTGCTGCTGCCCTCGCCCCCGGCAACGTATTCTTTCCCGAAATTCAACATTCCGACAGCGGAGCTGATCCAGTATGCCGATACGCTCAACGACCTGCGCTGGAAGTTTACGGGCGAGATAACCCAGGCCGGACGCAACCACGCCAGCTTCGTGATGGCCCGCTCGGGTAATGCCAATGACAACGGCCCGTTTGTTTACAAATGGCGCAGCAACCCCAACGCCTTCAACAGCCCGGACAACTACTACGTGCTGCGACTGGCCGATGTCCTGCTGATGTTTGCCGAAGCATCAAACGAGCAAAGCGGTCCCAACCCGGACGCCCTGACCCGGCTAAATGCTGTACGGACCCGCGCGGGCTTACCGGCGCTTACGCTGGCTACCCTGGCCACGAAGCAGGCCTTCCGCGACGAAGTAGACCGGCAGCGTCGGCTGGAGCTGGCTTTTGAGGGCGAGCGGTGGTTCGATCTGCTGCGGTATACCCGGCATACCCAGGCCGACCCCAGCGCCATCCACCGCGTAACGGCGCTGACCATTATTCAGCGGGTGCGCGGTTCGCAGGATGTCAACTACCTGCTGTTCCCCATTCCGCAGAGCGAGATCAACAATAACGCCCTGATTCAGCAGAACCCGGGTTACTAACCACCCAGTCGACGTACAGTAGTCGGCTTACAGGGCCGGGCTTTCTGACACGGCCGCCCCACCAGCCGACTACTGCACGTCGAAACCCGCATTCCTTTTTCCCTATGCATAACCCCTTCAACATACCCGCCCTGGCGCTATCGCTGCTGATTACGATGGGGCTGGGCAGCAGTTGCCAGCGTAGCATCCCGAGCCAGACGGCCTCAACCGGCGTCGAATACTGGCTCACGAATCCCGACCGGTCGGCGCTTTTTGTCCGGCAACTGGCGTTACTCCGGTTCAGCGATGCCAGCAGTCAGCAACCGGTCATCACCGTTAACGAGAGCCAGACATTCCAGTCTATCGACGGGTTCGGTTATACGCTGACAGGGGGTAGCGCCATGCTCCTCAATCGCATGGATGCCGCCCCCCGTGCGGCCCTGCTCAACGAGCTGTTTTCGACAAAAGACAACGGTATTGGGGTCAGCTATCTGCGGGTCAGCATCGGCGCGTCGGACCTTGACGACCGGGTTTTCTCCTACAGCGACCTGCCCGACGGCCAGACCGACCCCAATCTGGAGAAGTTCTCACTGGCGCCGGACCGGGCTCATCTGATTCCGGTCCTGAAGCAGATTCTGGCCATCAATCCGGCTATCAAAATTCTGGGGTCGCCCTGGTCGCCACCCACCTGGATGAAGACCAACAACAACTCGAAGGGGGGGAGTCTGAAGCCCGAGTACTACGATGCCTACGCCCGGTATTTTGTCAAATACATTCAAGGCATGAAGGCCGAAGGTATCCGGATCGATGCGATCACGATTCAGAACGAGCCGCTCCATCCGGGCAACAATCCCAGCCTGCTGATGCTGCCGCAGGATCAGGCGCAGTTTATTAAGCAAAGCCTGGGTCCGGCGTTTCGGCAAGCCAGTATCGACACCAAGATTATCCTGTACGATCATAACGCCGACCGGCCCGACTACCCCATCTCGATCCTAAACGATCCGGACGCGAAACAGTACGTCGACGGCTCGGCGTTTCACCTCTACGCGGGTCCGATCAGTGCCCTGTCTGAGGTACACAAGGCCCATCCTGACAAGAACCTGTATTTTACCGAGCAGTGGATTGGCGCCCCCGGCAACCTGAAGGGCGACCTGGCCTGGCACGTGAAAACGCTGATCATCGGCGCTACCCGCAACTGGAGCCGTACCGTACTGGAATGGAACCTCGCGGCCGACCCGAAGCAGCAGCCCTACACCCCCGGCGGCTGTACGCAGTGTCTGGGAGCCATCACGCTGGATGGCAATACCGTTACGCGCAACCCGGCCTATTACAACATCGCCGTAGCGTCGAAATTCGTGCGACCAGGTTCGGTTCGTATCGAGTCCAACACCTCCGAGACCCTGCCCAACGTGGCCTTCAAAATCCCCGATGGGCGCCGGGTACTGATTGTACTGAACAGCAGCCCGGCTACCCAGTCGTTCAGCATTCAGCATAATGGCAAACGCGTCAGCACTAGTCTGCCCGAAGGGGCCGTAGGCACGTACGTCTGGTAAACGGCATCGGTTTTAATTTATCTGAAATCCTTCCGGGTAGTTACGACTAGCCCGGAAGGATTTTCTTTATAAGTAATCCACTTACAGACAAATGTTTACGCCGTCAGGTAAATTAACGACCAGAACTCCGTAATGCACTGATTATGACCTGAAAAACCGATATTTTTCGTACGCAAACCTTACTCACCATCCATACCTATGAGCAACCACGCTGCGGCAGACAAACTTCTCATCATCAACCAGGAGAACTCACCGATTAACCTCAGAAAAATCCTTATTTCGCCACCCAGTACCGGTGTCGAAGACCGGGGTAACAATATCCTCCATTTCAACAGTGCGAACCGGGGCTATGAAGGCCGCAATGCCAGCGCTACAGAGTTTGTAAAAACAGAGCTGGTCAATGCCGAAGCGCTGGAAAGCGATAGTGAGATTCTGCAGTTTGCGGTTCGGAAAGCCCGGGAGTTCCGGCAACAAAAGAAAGGAACCTACCTGGAGTTTGGGTTCTGTACCGGTCGTACAATCAACTTTATTGCCGCGCTCGCCTATTATACGGATGTATGGGGATTCGATTCCTGCGAAGGCTTGCCGGAAGACTGGCGGGGCCACTTCGAGAAAGAGAAGTTCAAAATGATTCCCCATCCCGACCAGTCGGGTTTACCGTATATTCCCTTCGTGCCGCTGGCCAATGTGAAGCTGGTGATCGGTGAAATTTCGAAAACGCTGCCCGTATTCATCAGAACCCGACTGGAGGCCGATCAGCACGTTGAGCTGCTACACATCGACACTGATATTTACCGCTCTGCCAAAACCGTTTATCGCGAACTGGACGACCGCATTGTGCCGGGTGTTACGGTCGTAGTGCTGGACGAGGGGTATAACTACTTCTACGACGAACGGCTGGACAAGGGCGAGAGTGAGTGGAAAGAACACGAATACAAAGCCACCCACGAGTTTGCCCGCCGGAAAGGGTATCGGGTTGAGTACCTGGCCTACAATAAAACGCATCAGCAGCTGGTATTACGCTTTATGAACGGACGCTGATGGCCAGGCGACGTCGGTTATCCGAAGTAGACTTTATTGCCCAGCTCGACAGGCTGCTCACCAATAAAGCGAAGGTCAGTCTGGATAGCGTTGAGCCCGTTGTTATCAAGCAATATTATATCAATGGGAAAAAAGATGAGCGCGATACGCCACCCAGGTTCATCAAAGAAGTAACGATAAACGATGTTAAAACGGGCGTTCTGGAAATCAAAGCCTGGAAGAACATTGGGCTTACTATTCAGAATACCACGATGGGTGGGCTGTGGCTGATCGATCAGTGCGAATTTGAATCCATTGAGATTACCGACTGTCCCAATTTTAACGGGCCGATCAAGTTGATGAACTCAACGGTGAAGCGCCTGGTCATATCCGATTCAGTCATTACCGGAATACAGCTTTCTAAAAATTCATCGGTCGAAACAATCGTCATCACCAACAGCACCATAGAAAAACCTACTGACGATTCGCTTCTCTATACAGGTTTCTACATCGACTCATCCGTAGTCAGCAACCTGACCATAAGCGACATTACCACTGAACAGCACATCTGCAACGCAACCCTTTCGAGTTCGGTACTGCGCAACCTGACCATCAGCCGGTCAGAAAACGTGGGGGCGTTTACGCTCAAGAAAGAAGCTACGCTGGGTGCGGTGAGCATTAGGGAGTCGGCGGTCGGCGGCTTGCTGGTTGCCGACCGCTCGGATCTACAAACGATCAACATCGCGAAAGACAGTACGGTCGATGAACTGTCGCTGACGGGCGCTCCCGGTCTGCAAAGCCTGCTCGTGGAAGAATCGAAGATTGGTACCATTACGTTCAATAACCAGCTTTTGCCCGAGGGCCTGATCCGGGCCGTAAAAATCGATACACTCAGGTTCCTGAATAACTTCCGGAAAGATTCTGTCTTACAAATCAACAACGTGATCTTCAGGACGCTGATTTTTGAGGATTTCAACAACCTCGGTAATCTCAAATTCAGCAACGTAGACCGGGTTGCTGAGGGGCAGTCCAGCATTGAGATTCGCAACTCCGATCTGGGTAAAGCCCAGTTCATTGGCTGCAAGCTGGAAGATGCCGTTCGTTTCGAATTTTACAATTCCAAACTGCTCGAAATCTTTGTAGCAGGTACCATTTTTCCGGGTGTGGTTACCCCCTCTCCAAAGGGTATATACCGCGAGTATCACGTGCTGGAACAGCAGCAGTTGGCCCTGGGACAGCTCCAGAAAGTGTATGAAAACAACGGCAACACCGTTCAGGCGCTGGAGTACCAGGCCCGGTACTTAAAAACAATTCAGGATGAACTGGCCAGTCGGCTCCCACGCTGGTTGCAGGCTTTTCTCAGCGGGAGCGCGCAGGCGGTTGCCTTTGTTGGCCGAAGCGTTTCCAGCCTAGCCGATAAACTATCGAGACAGGATCGGCTTAACCGGAAAGAACGCGCTGATTTCGTATCACTCACCCTCAACTACCTGTCCAACAACTTCGGCAACAGCCTGACCCGAGCCTTCTGGTGGACCATTGCTATCAGCCTGCTCCTGTTTGGGATGTACGGCTGTAGTATCGGCTATAAGCCGACTGCGCATTGGTTGGTAGCAGACAATAGAGACGCTTTTTTTCACCTGATGAGTTACTATCCGGAATTTCTGCTACCGACCCATAAGTCAAACTTCATAGAAGGCCCTATCGAACACCCCGATAGGGCCCGGTTTATAGACTCGTTGTCGCGCATCATCATTGCCTACATGCTGTATCAGTTTGTACAGGCCTTCCGTAAGTACGGCCGCCGAAGCTGATGCGCTGTACCTGCCTACCGGCTTATGGTTTTCAGCAGGGTTCCGCGGGTTATGCGGTCGTCGGCTTTGAGGCTGTTCAGCGTGCCTAGTTCTTCGAGTCGGCTGGCGGGCATGTTCAGGGCGGTCATCACCTCCCGGAACGAACCATCGCGCGGGGCGGCCTGAATCCGGACGCGCTCGGGTTTGCGGTTCAGCTTATCGGGGTCGGTCAGTGCCCGGAAGCCCCCCGCCACCTGCCGGAAGGTAGGCAGACGGTTACCAAACGCAGCGGCCTGCGACAGGCCATGCAGCGCATAAACGGCGTTGTTGTACTGGATGAGCCAGGTAGCGATCTGCAGCCGGGTTTTGGGATCCTGCTGCTGTTGTGGCTGGCCCTGCTGCTGCTGCGCCTGCTGCTGCGAAACCAGGAACAGAGCCGGGTTGCCGTTGATGGTGGTGCGGCTGTTTTCGAGTACGTTCAGGCTCAACTCTTTCACCAGGTTCTGGGCCGCTTCATCGAGTGAGCCACCTTTGGCCAACATCAGGATCATAGCTGCCTGGCCATCCTTGGGCCCCATTTGAAACTGCTCCGGCGAATTCTGGTGATTCCAGTCGGCAGGTACCGGAAACTGGAACCGCAACTCAGGATGATAGAACTGATTATTCTCGACAAAGCCCTGTTTGGGGTCCTCGCCGAAGATGATTCCGTCAATCATGCGCAGGTACGACTCCCGATCGGTTCTGTAGCTGGCGGGGTTTTTAGCCTGATAACTCTGGGCCAGCTCGTTCACGCGTGCCTGGCGGTTGCCTGGATCGGGGTGGGTGCTCATGAACTGCGGAATAGCCTGACCGGCATTATCCTGGATGCGTTTGATGGTACCGAAGAAGCCGGCCATCTGACGGGCGTCGTAGCCGATCTTGCTGGAATACTCAACGCCAATTTCGTCCGACTCCGACTCGTGGGCCCGGCTGTAGCCCAGCAAGGCCAGCTGTAAACCCTGCGACGCGGCTTCGGTCAGCTGCCCCGTTTTGTCGAGCAGCACCGACCCCAGAATCAGACCCGCCGTGCCGAAGAGCTGACTCGTTTGCTGGCGGGCCGAATGCTGGGCCGTAATATGACCGATCTCATGACCCAGTACCCCGGCAAACTCCGCTTCGTTGTTGAAGTGGGCCATGATGCCGCGGGTGAAATAAACATAACCGCCCGGTACCGCAAAGGCGTTTACCACGGGCGAGTCGACAATGTAAAACTGGTAAGGCAGGTCGGGCCGGTGCGAAATCCGCGCCATAGCCTTTCCTTTTTCGTTGATAAAGGCCTGTAGTTTCTGGTCATCATACAGCCCCATCGTAGCAACAACCGACGGGTGCGACTGCTGGCCGAGGGCAATTTCCTGCTCTTTCGACATAAAGACAACCTGGCGCTTGCCCGTCACGGGGTTGCGCGAACAGGCCGACAAACCGACGAGCGCGCTGAGAACAAGGATACGAAATGTAAGCATAGTGAATGGGTTTATAAACGGTCATCTGGATACGGGTGGAGGTATCCGACCGGGGTATCTGCAAAATAGAAACCAAATGTAGCGAAAGAGGAAAACTACTTATGTCCAATGGTCTGACGGTAGCGCAGACTCTCGCGCATGGGACTACCCCGCCCGATGAACCAGGCCAGCCGCCCGAAGATCGGGTCACGCCGGAATTTACGTCCGTTTTTGATGAAATAGTACAGCCGGAACAGGACACGTTCGGGCCACGAATGGTATTTCCGGAAGTAATGGAACAGCGAAATGTAGTACTCTTTTTCGATGTCGTAATTGCGGGCTGTGCTCTGTCCGGTAAAGTGGACATATTCGGCCTCAGGCACCAGCCAGGCCGTATAACCGGCCCGCTGAAGCCGTTTGGCCAGGTCTTCTTCTTCTACGTAGAGGAAATGAGCCACGTCGAAACCACCAATCGCCTGAAACGCCGACGCCCGCACAAAGAGCGTACTGCCCATGATAAACGGCACCTGAACCGGCTGCGTATATACCTGCTGCAAAGGCGGATACAGGGCCGGGTTGAACCGTCGAACGGCCCCGTGCCCAAGCAGCTTGCTGCCCAGCGTAGGCAGGTAGCCAAATGTTTGCTGGCGGGAACCGTCGCCCGCAAACATCTGCGCGCCACTCAGGCCAGCCTGTGGCGTGGCATCCATAAAATCGGCCAGTTGTGTACACACATCGGTCCGCAGTACACAGTCGTTGTTCAGGAAGTAATAGTAGGTCGCCCGCGGACTGGCGGCCTGAACGCCCAGCATATTTCCGCCCGAAAACCCCAGGTTGATACGGCTCCTGACAAGCTGCACATTCGGCTGTGCCGTCAGCGTTTCCAGAGCCATCAGATCGGCCGGGTTCGAATTATTATCGACGATAATAATTTCGAAGTCAATCCCTTTCGTTTTGTCAACAATCGATTCAACGCAGTCGATAGTGAAGCGGTGGGAGTTGTAATTGAGCAGAATAATGGAAACGAAACGCTGGCTCATCGGCAAAACAGAGACCACCACCCGGCGGCAAACCGCAAAGTACCAGTAATTCAGGGGGCGAAGCAAATCACGTAGCCTGAAAGCAGCAGAACCTACCGGCCCAGGTCAATCCTCGGCCCCCAAAACCGCGAAGATCAGGTCTGATTCGTAGCCACGGCTCATGGCAAACCGAACGAGTTTTTGTTTGATAACGAGCGGATTGGCGTCGTTCAGGCTCCGCCGTTTCCTGTCGAGCAGGTCGACCAGCGTTTGCCGGTAGTCCTCGGGTTCAATTTCGTTGAGGGCTTCGTTGAGGTTGTAGCCGGTAATGCCACGCTGCTGGAGGTGTTGTTTGATTTTGCGTTTGCCCCAGCCTTTGACGCGGAATTTACCCCCGGCAAAGCTCTTGGCGAAGCGCTCTTCGTTAAGGTAATTCTGCTGAATCAGTTCAGCGATTACTTCCTCCGCATCATCGCCCCAAACGCCCCATTCCTTCAGCCGATCACGCACTTCCTGCTGCGTCCGCTCCTGGTAAGCACAGAACATAGCGGCCTTTCGTAACGCATCTTTCAGGGTGTCTGTCATACCACAAAAATACGAAAAAAGGGCCATGAAAGCCCTTTTTCGTGCTCTGTGAGGCCGGCGCTGTATCATCACCGTGGTCCGTGAGGAGACAGCGCCGATGCATCAGCAATAAACCATCCGGACAGGAGACGCAAGGGTCGGGCCGCCGGAGCGGTTGCGTCTCCTGTCCGGATGGTCGTTTTACCAGGTTCGTTTGCTCATCATTTTGTCGAGTTCGGGTTTGGTCATGGTACCCAGTTCCGGGTGGCCGCCGAGCCATTTGAGGAAAGCAGTCTTGATCTCGTCGTTCCACTGGCTATCGATCTGACCGGTTGTGTACCGACCCGACTTTACCATTTCGAAGCCGAACTGATCTTTACGAACCACAAACTCGGCCGTACTGACAACCTGTTCAGCCATGTGGGCCGGCACGAACAGTACCCCTTCGCGCTGCGCAATCACCAGATCACCTGGCAGCACCATAGCGTTCCCCATACGAATGGGCGTGTTCAGTCCCATAAGCACCATTTCTTCCAGAAAAGACGGGTGAAAATCGCGCACGAAGGCGTTGAACCCTTTGATCTGCTGCAACTCCTGCAGGTCGCGGGCGGCTCCGTTGAACACCACACCGTTGCCGGTTTTGCTGAAGATTGCATTGCCCAGGGTAGCGCCCATCAGCGTACCTCCGCCAATTTTCCCGAAGGCGTCGGCCACGTATACATCGCCCTTGGTCAGCACATCGATTGGCCAGGCGTTGGTATTCCCTTTGCGACCCTGCTGGGTGGTGCCCCGCTGTTTGATGTTCTTCTCTACATCGGGCCGACTGGGCATGAACATGGCCGTAACGGCGCGCCCAATGACCGGTACATCGTCTTTGATCAGTTTCCAGCCGCCCTCGAACTGATTGGTATAGCCTTCGTTTTTTAACACCGTCCAGGCGTCGTCGATGCCGATGTGTCTGGCCCGCTCCAGCAGCGCGTCCGGAATTTTAGGGCGACCGTCGGGGAAACGGTCGCCTTTCCACTCGGACGTCAGAAAGACCAGCTCATCTTTCGGGATGGTTTGTGCGGATAACGAGTGACTGGCGTAACCAATCAGGCCGACCAGCGTCAGGCAGGTAATCATGCGTTTCATTCGTCCGAATCAATTAATGGCCTTCTTTGGCCAGGTAAGCGTCGATGTCTTTTTGGGTGATGGCTAACTTTTTGGGATACTTGGCCACCCACTGCCGGAACTCGCCTTTGATTTTGTCGGACCAGTCGCCGTGGATTTCGCCGGAGGGGTATTTGCTCTGCTGCAGCAGCACCCGCTCAAACTCATCGCGCAAAGCCGTCATTTCCGATGCCGACACGAGGCCTTCTACCAGATGAGCCGGGATAAACACGGTGCCGTACTCGTTGGCAAATACCACATCGCCGGGCAGTACCGTCACATCACCGATTCGGATGGGAGCGTTGATGGAGGTGGGCGTCATGTCTTTGATATACGATGGGTCATGGCCTTTTACCCAGGCGTTGAACCCCTTGGTATCTTTCAGCTCCTGCATATCCCGAACCGATCCGTAGAAGATTACTCCTTTGCCGGTTTTGCCGTAGATAGCGTTTCCCAGGCTCGACCCGATCAGCGTACCGTCTTTTATTTTTCCGTAGCCATCAGCCACATAGATATCGCCTTTGGTCAGAATATCGATCGGCCAGATGTTGATTCCGCCTTTCTGCGACCGTCCCTCAGCCTTTCCCTGCGCCCGGACCAGGCTATCGAGGTCGGGGCGGGTGGGCATAAACTGCGCCGTTACCACCCGGCCGGTCATCGTTTCGCCCGGTTTGAGAATAATCCAGTTTTTTTCGACCTGGTTCCGATAGCCTTTATTGCCCAGATACCCCCAGATCTGTTCGAGTGTGCAGTTCTGAAGCCGTTCCAGCACCAGGTCGGGCACGTTGGGACGCCCGTCGGGCAGGCGGTCGCCTTTCCAGTTTGCGGTCAGTGCCTTGATGTACTCGGGCGATGAACCCACCCGCTGGGCCTGCGCTCCCAGGCTCAGCGAAACGACAATGGTCGAGGCAAGTACTAGTCTTTTTATCATCTTTTTGAGGGGTATAGGATCGTACTGGATTTCTCTGATTTTCTACCAAAAAGCTGGTTCTATAAGTAAAATACTGACATTGACCTATTTTAGGTATTAATAGCCATATATCAAGACAACCCTTTACCATGAAGAAGTTTTTATCACGTCTCGCCCCGGCGCCTTCCTCGGGCGATACTGCCAACCGCCGTGAGTTCATTCGCAATGCGGGTCTGGGCGGTCTGTCACTCGGTATGCTCTTCGACGGCAAACCCGATCAGGAGCTGGAGTTTATCACACAGAAAGTGCCGCGCGACTCGAAACCGTCTGAGCTGAAGATTACTGACCTGCGGGTAGCTATCCTGGCGGGGGTTCCGTTTACGAGCCCCATCATCCGGATCGATACCAACCAGGGCCTGGTTGGCTGGGGCGAAGTACGGGATGGAGCCAGTGCCAATTACGCCCTGGCGCTCAAGAGCCGACTTCTGGGTAAAAATCCCTGTAACGTGGAGCAGCTCTTCAAACTCATCAAACCATTCGGTAACCACGGCCGGGCAGCCGGGGGCGTTTGCGGGGTTGAGATGGCTCTCTGGGATCTGGCGGGTAAAGCCTATGGCGTACCGGCCTACCAGCTTCTGGGCGGCAAATACCGCGATTTCGTCCGGCTCTATGCCGACACTCCCGAAGGAAAAAACTACGATGAGTTTGCCGTCAACATGGCCAAGCGCCGGGATGCGGGCTACTCATTCCTGAAAATGGATTTTGGTATCGGGATGCTGGCCGATCAGCCGGGTATGCTGGTGGGCGCCAGCCAGTGGAGCGTGAAACGAGCCTACGACCCAACAACCGGCGGCAAAATGGGGAACTACGCCATGACCAAACACCCCTTCACCCGCATTCAGGTTACCAAAAAAGGGATTGACAAACTGGCCGAGCACGTAGGCCGCGTCCGCGAAATCGTTGGCTACGACACCCCGCTGGCGGCCGACCACTTCGGTCACTTCGACGTCAATACGGCTATCCTGATCGGCAAAGCGATGGAACCCTTCCGGCTGGCGTGGCTCGAAGACATGGTGCCCTGGTTCTATACCGACCAGTGGAAACAAATCTCCGACGCCATCGAGACACCAACGCTAACGGGCGAAGATATCTACCTGAAAGAAGAGTTCATCAAGCTCATCGACGCCCGGGCCGTCGACATGATCCACCCCGACCTGGCGTCGTCGGGTGGTCTGCTCGAAACCAAGAAAATTGGCGACTACGCCGAAGATGCAGGGATTCCGATGGCCATGCACTTTGCCGGATCACCGATCAGTATGATGGCCAATGTTCACTGCGCTGCGGCTACGGAGAACTTTGTAGCGCTCGAGCACCACGGCGTTGATGTGGCAGGCTGGGAAGATCTCGTGACCGGCATCCGCCCCATCGTAGAAAAAGGCTATGTGAAAGTACCCGACCGCCCGGGCCTGGGTGTCGACCTGAACGAGGAGGTAGCCAAGAAGTATCTCCGCAAAGGAGCCACCTGGTTCGCTCCTACCGACGTCTGGAACGAACGCGATTCCTGGGATCGCGAGTGGAGTTAAGCCTTCGGCGATTGCTGACCCAAAATGGTCATTCTGCCAAAGCCCGGACCGCAATGCCGGGCTTTGTTTTTACCTGAGCAGGTCGCTCAGCGCATTGGTCAGATCGGCGTACTGGTAGCGGAAGTTGGTCTCGTCGGCAATGCGTTTGTTCAGCACGTAGTTACCGCCGATGACCGTGATAGCCATTTCGCCGAACATCAGCTTCATGACAAAATTAGGAATATTGGGCAGCAGCATGGGTCGCTTCAGTACCTCGGCAATGGCACGCGTGAGGGTTTCGTTGGTGACGGGCGTCGGCGCTACGGCGTTGTAAACACCCTGCCACGACTCGTCCGCAAGTGCCTGGATGTAGAGCCGGCACAGATCGTCGATATGAATCCAGGAAATGTACTGCTGACCTGATCCGATGGGCGCCCCCGCCCCCAGCCGAATTGGCTGGGCCAGCTTCGGCAGCGCGCCCCCGTCCATGGTCAGCACCACCCCGGTCCGGAGTTTCACCGTCCGGATGCCGAGGGCAGCCACCTGGTCTTCGGCGCGTTCCCAGGCCCGCGTCACCTGCGCCAGAAAGTCGGCCCCAGCCGGACTGGTTTCGTTCAGCGGCCGATCGCCGGTGTCGCCCCCGTAGAAACCGATGGCCGACGAGGCCACAAACGATTTGACCTGGTTCGGGTTCTCCGACAGGGCTTTAGCAATCAGTTCGGTAGACTGCGTACGGCTGGTCAGGATTTCGTTCTTCCGGGCGTCGGTCCAGCGCTCATCGGCCACCCCGGCCCCGGCCAGATGAATAATATGATCGGCCGTCTGGATGGCCCTGGGGTCGATCTGCCCGCGCTGAACATCCCACTGGTATATGGTTACGTTCGGAACCGGTTTGTTAGTTCGGCTCAGGTAGGCTACCTGATAGCCCTGTTGTTGAAGCAATTGCGTGAGCCGACGGCCAATGGTGCCCGTACCGCCGGTAATGAGAACTGTAGAAGCCATATTCGTAGACCAGTGGGTTAGTACTGTATAACCTCACAGGACCAGTTGAGGTTTGGCAACGACGGTACCTACCCTCCATTCTTTTCAGCAGGTCGGGCAGACAGAGTCAGTGCAGCAGGCGCCTGGCTCAGCGACGGAAGTGGGTTGTCGCTATTCGCTGCGCAGGCTCTTTACCGGGTCCATTAGAGCCGCTTTGATGGCCTGGAAGCTGACCGTCAGCAGGGTAATGCCGATCGCGCCGGAACCCGTCATCACAAAGACCCACCACGAAATATCGGTGCGGTATTCATAGGTCTGAAGCCAGTTGGTAAGCAGATAATACGCCAGTGGGGTAGCCAGGCCAAACGCAATGATGACCAGCACCACAAAATCTCTGGAGAGCAGACTCCATAAATTCACCACCGAAGCGCCCAACACTTTCCGAACGCCAATCTCTTTGGTTCGCTGCTCGGCCGTGAACGACGCTAACCCGAACAGACCCAGACAGGAGATGAAAATAGCCAGTCCGGCAAAGATGGAAGCGAGCGTGCTGATGCGTTCTTCAGCCGCAAATTTCAGCGCGTACTGTTGATCCAGAAATTTGTAATCGAACGGACTGCCGGGGTTAAACCTCCGGAATACGGCTTCCACGCTGGCGAGCGATTCGCTGGCACTAAGCCGCGGATTCAGCTTGATGTTGATGACACCGGCCCAGTTGTAATCCAGCAGAAAAGCCGTCTGGTAGACCGGCTCAAACGGCGAGTCCATGACCATATCCCTGATCACACCCACAACCTGAAAGGGCTTGCCATTCCATTTCACGATCTTGCCAACGGGGTCGTTCAGCCCCATGTACTTGACAGCCGTTTCGTTCAATATCAGGCCGGACGAATCGGTCGAAAAGGTCCGGGAAAAATCGCGTCCTGCCACAAATTGCCACCCCACCGTTTTGCCAAAGTCATGGGTTACAGCCATTACGCCTAACTGCTCTTTCATGGCCGGGTCTTTACCCACCCAGTCGAAGCCGATTTGTCGCGAACCCAGCTGGGTGGTGGGTGACGATGAGGTAGCCATTTCTACAACGGCCCCCGTTCGGATCAGCTCGCTCCGCAGCGCGTTGTAATGACCAAACAGTTCCGGCGTATTCATGGCAACGGTAATCAGGCCACTTCGGTCATACCCAACCGGCCGGTTTTTAGCGTGCTGAATTTGCTGAAAAACAATGACCGTACCGGTGATGAGCGTCACTGACACCGTAAACTGAATAACGACCAAAACCTGACGGGGTAGCGTAGCGAAACGCCCCACCCGAAAGCCTGACGACTTGCCCTTCAGCACCATTACGGGCCGAAACGAGGACAGGTAAAGTGCCGGATAACTACCCGCTATCAGCCCCGTAACCAGACTAAACCCAATGCCCGAAAGCCAGAAGACCGGCTCCTGCCAGGGCATGACTAACTTCTTGTCGGCTATATCGTTGAAGAGAGGCAGCGCTAGCCACACCAGCAGCAGGGATAGGATAAAGGCCATCCCAACAACCAGCAGTGATTCGCTGAAAAACTGACTGATCAATTGCGCCCGATCAGAACCAACAGCTTTGCGAATGCCTACTTCTTTCGCTCGCTTTTCGGAGCGGGCGGTCGACAGGTTCATGAAGTTGATACAGGCCAGTAAGAGCACAAATACGCCAATGAGCCCGAATAGCCAGACATACTGAATCCGACCGCCCGCCACCCCCGACTTATCCCACTGGTCATACAAATGCCAGCGGCTCATGGGGTGTAGAAAAACGGCCGGTTTTACGTGCGCTGTTTCCGGTACATTCTTCAGCCTGAGGTCTTTTATTTTGGCTGAAATGCTCGTAAAATCGGCCTTTGGGGCAATTTGAGCCAGTATTTGCCAGGAGTTATTATCCCAGCCGGCATTTTCCCGAATCCAGGGTTCCGACGAAACGTATAAATCCCAGGGCGCCATAAACCTCATCTCCCGGAACTCGGTATTGTGCGGAAGGTCCTCGTAGACACCCGTTACCTTCACGTTTAGTTTGTTGTCAATCTTCACCACTTTGCCCAGCGGATCAGCATCGCCAAACAGGGCCGTTGCTACGGATTCTGCCAGTAGAATGGAGGCCGGATCGGTCAGGCCTGCCCGAGTTCCCTTTGTCATAGTCAGGCTGAGCAGGTTGGGCGCTTCGGGGCTTACGTAATTTCCTGTTTTGGTGAACTTCTTATCGCCATACGCCAGAATATGTTCGCGGGTCCAGGACGACAGCACGACCCGTTCGAAATCATCCGCGAAATCGGTCTGCAACGTTTTCGCCAGCGGAAGGGGCATATACTCCCCGGCTCCAAAATCTCCATTAACGGTTGCGCTTTGCATCACCTTGGCGATACGGCCGTAGTGCTGGTAGTAGGTGTTAAACGTCAATTCGTCGTACATCCACAGCCCAATGAGCATAGCCACGGTCATACCAACCGATAGGCCGCCGATGTTAATGACAGAGAAGGCTTTGTTTTTGGCCAGGTTTCGCCAGGCGATTTTGAGATAGTTTCGGATCATCGTCGTTGTGGCTGTTTTGGGATACTTGTCTCGTTTCAACAGGGAAGGCCTTAGCAGGCTCAGCACATCGCGTACATATCGTCGGCGGGCCCGGCTCAGCCCCACCGCCTGCACCCGCTGCTGGAACAGTTCGTTCAGGTCGCCCTCCAGCTCTTCGGCCCGGTGGGGCGGGCAGAGCCAGTGCAGCAGGCGCGTAGCCCAGCGGGGTCCGGCTGTTGGGGGCGCTTTCATGACCAGGCGGTTCGGGGAATGGCGTCCCACATCTGATTGCGCAGCTGCCTAATCTCTTCCAGCGCCCGCCGACCATAGGCCGTCACGGTATAGAGCCGCTTCCGGCGACCACCCCGCTCGGCAGTCATACCGCCCATTTGTGAGTCGACCAGCCCTTTTTCCTGCAGCCGGTTCAGGGCCGAATGCACCGCCCCGAGGCTCACCGCCCGGTCCATCTGCTGCTCGATCTCATTGACGATGGCGGCTCCGTAGGCATCGCCCGACCGAATGGCCACGGCCAGCAATACCACTTCCTCAAACTCGCCCAGGTACGTTCCTTTCATGCCTGTTTATTAGTTGTGTATATGTATAACAAATGCTTTGCCACAAACTAAAATGGCCCATTCTGCGCAGAATGGGCCATTTTAGTGGTGTTGGGCTAGACTTGATTGTCCAGAATCGGACAGGTGTTCGTACGCTTCTGGACAGGCTTACCCGATAAACAGACTTCCCTGGCGTACTACCCTCATACCAGCCATTCTTTTGGCAGGCCGAGCTGGCGGGCGTAGTGGGCGGGGGCCGCATAATGAACCCAGCTCAGGAGCTTATGAATGTCGTCGGCAAATTCAATATGGTAGTCGGGGTCCAGCTTAGCTACTTTCTTCAGCACCTGGTCCGTTCGTTTGGCAATGTAGTCGGCGGCTTTGTCGGTTCGCGAATTGTATTTGGCCAGCAGGTGGGCGTTATGGTCGTAGAAGGTATTGAGCATGTACAGCATCAGCTCTACTTCGCCGTACTTGTCTTTCGTCACTTTCAGATGCCGGGAAATGTAGCCGCTTACGGTACGCATGTCCATCATCAGCCAGCCCGCCGAGTCGGCGTTGAGGTTAGCCGTACGGTCGATGAATTGCCGGATCAGCTCGCGCCGTTCGTCCAGCGTGGCGCTGTGTTCAACCAGTTCGAACTGAAGCTTTTCGGTCAGCACCGCATCTTTGGCAACCAGCCGTAGTAGCAGCTTGTCTTTCTCCACACCGGGCATGTGAACAATAGCTTTCTTTAAGTCAGGATCAAGCGCAGGCATTATGTAGTGATGAGTTAGGAGTGATGAGCGATGAGCTAAATTAATGTGAATTACAGATTGTATGGCATAGGTTGCGGTTCGTCAGGGGGTTTATCGTTGTTTTTGGACGGCGATTTTCGCCGAACGAGCCGTAAAATACAGCGGCTGGCCATGCGGGTTATGTACCTGACGGCACATCGTTTTTGCCGAAATCCAACGGGGCTACCGACCCTACCGACGCTACGCTGTGAAGGCCCTGACGGGCCATGGCTCATTCCGAATGCGTATTTTATCAACCTGAATGATGCCATTATCATTCATCGCTCATCGTTCATCATTCATCGCTCATCACTACTCTCACACGCCCACAATATCGCCTTCGTCGGCGCGGATTTTGTCTTCGATGTAGGCGATGATTTCGGTGGCTATATCGGCGCCGGTAGCGGTTTCAATCCCTTCCAGACCGGGCGATGAGTTCACTTCCAGCACCAGGGGACCCCGCTCGGAAGGCAGCATATCGACCCCCGCCACTTTCAGCCCCAGCGCCCGGGCGGCATTGATGGCTGTCTCCTCTTCGTCGGGCGTGAGCGTTACCGCGCTGGCGTTACCGCCCCGGTGGATGTTGGACCTGAATTCACCTTCTACCCCCTGCCGTTTCATGGCGCCCACCACGCGTCCGCCCACCACAAACGCCCGGATGTCGGATCCTTTGGCTTCGGCTACGAACTCCTGCACCAGCACGTGTTTTTTCAGGCCATAAAAGGCTTCGATGGTCGATTTGGCCGCTTTCGCCGTTTCGGCCAGTACCACGCCGATTCCCTGCGTGCCTTCGAGGAGTTTGATCACGACCGGCGGGCCACCGACCAGCTTGATGAGCTGCGTTACGTCGCCGTTGCGGGGATGGTTGGCAAAAACCGTCTTGGGCAGACCAACCCCGGCCTTGGAGAGTACCTGCAGGCTGCGGAGCTTATTGCGCGAGCGGGTGATGGCCTGCGACTTGGCCGTCGTGAAGACCTTCATCATCTCAAACTGCCGCACAATAGCACAGCCGTAGTCGGTAACGGACGCCCCGATACGTGGCACGATTGCATCGAGCTGTTCGAGTTCCTGCCCCTCGTACAGAACTGACGGGCGGCCGCCTTCAATAACGACCTGGCAGTTCAGATGATTGACCAGCAAGGCCTCATGACCGCGCTCGGTAGCGGCCGCCAGCAGGCGTTGCGTCGAATATAGATTCGGATTGGCCGATAAAATGGCAATACGCATTAGTACGTGTGAAGTGAGTACCTAGTTCGGGTCAGTCGTCCCGGTAGAGACGGCATTGTGTGAATAGGTGGTGGAGTGAGACGTGTGTTGATCCAAAGGCGCTTTGGCCTGATACGATAGATTTTTCTGGGAAACGTCTACCAGAAAGCGGTTACGGAGTAGTTTCCGGCCGAGCAGAACGGGATTTTTGAGCCGTTCGCGGTCGGCCAGGGTAAACTCGGCCCGAATCCGGCGGCCAAAGAGAACCACGCAGGTTTTAATGACGTACCGCTTTTCGGCCACGCCAAACGAGTTCCGGATCATACGCTGGCTGTACTGATCACTGTAGAACCGCCGGGCGGGCTCGCCGGTTTTGCCGATCAGCCAGAAACTCAGCCGGGTGCGCTCCCCGGCCCGTACCAGCCGCACATTCTTGCAATGCAGCGACGACGTAAACGCGCCGGTATCGACTTTCGCCTGCACATCGAACAGGCCCAGATCGGGAAAGTCGATCAGGTCGGTCATACCGATAACTTGTTTCGGTTTCATGCGCGGAGGGACAGGTGCGGAGACAGAAAGGTACGGCCTCAGGCCCGTATGACCCGACTGAAGGTAAGAGAAAGATCGAGCATAATCATTTTGGCGCGGGCATTCCGCTCCAGGTGATAGGCCGCTTCATTGAGGTCAGCTACAATCCGTTCGATATGATCGATAGTTAGTACTTTGGCAAAGTTCTTCACAAAGGCCATTTCATCGTCGGGCAAACGCAGCAATGCCCCGGCCCCCTGCTGCCACAGAAACAAATCCCGGTAGAGCCGGATGCTGTAGTCGAACAGCCCTTTCTGCTTTTCCCTGCTGAAACCGTCGAACTGGTCGGCCTGTTTCACCAGTTTCATTAAATCCTGTTTGTAACAGTCGCGCATCCACTCGGCAAACCAGGCATGCTGCTCTGAAACAGCAACCCCGCCGGCTTCCTGCTGGCTCAGCCGCAGTCCTTCGGCCAGGTTGCCATCGGCCAGGTAGGCCACGCGCCGGGCAGTGGTTTCGTCGAGGTTGAGCTGCTGGCGCAGGTAGGTGGCCACCTCCTCATCCGTAAACGCCCGCACGGCTACCCGCTGCGTACGCGATAGAATCGTGATGAGCAGCTTGTCGGGCTGGTTGGTAACGAGCAGAAACAGGGTCTGGGCGGGTGGTTCTTCCAGCACCTTCAGCAGGGCGTTGGCCGAAGCGACGTTCATCAGCTCGGGCAGCCAGATCAGCATGATCTTGTACGCCCCTTCGTAGGATTTGAGCGACAGTTTCTGGAGAATAGTACGCGCTTCTTCGGCCGAAATATTGCCCTGTTTGTTATCGCCCCCCATGGTAGCGAGCCAGTCGGGCAGGGTTCGGTAGGGCCGGTCGAGCAGGAACTTACGCCAGTCGGCGAGGTACGTTTCGGAGGTTTTCCCTTTTCCCAGGTTGGCCACCGGAAACACCATGTGCAGATCGGGATGCACCAGCTTCTGGATCTTGACGCAGGATGCGCACCGGCCGCAGGCATCCTGGGGCTGTTTGTCTTCGCAGTTGACGTACTGAGCCAGCGCCAGGGCCAGCGCCAGGTTGGCGCCCCCCACGGGCCCATCGAACAGCAGTGCGTGGGCCAGGTGGTTGGTTTGCACCGCCCGCAGCAGCAGCTGTTTGGTGTCGTCGTGACCGATGATGTCGGAGAATTGCATGGCTCAGTACGAACGGTCCAAACCGTCTGACAAGGCATAGATGGTTCGCAGCATAGTTTCGTCTACGTCGTCGAAGGCCCGATTCCGGCGCGAGAAGGCTTCGCGCGCGACCTGCAGGGCTTTCTCGATCCGGTAGGTTGCGAAACCGGTGTCGGCCCCGCCCCACGAAAACGACGGGATGTGTTTCGGCTGAAAGCCTCCGCCATACACGTTGGCGCTGACGCCCACCACCGTACCGGTGTTGAACATGGTGCTGATACCGGCTTTGGTAAAATCGCCCATCATCAGACCACAGAAAATCCGGCCCGTATCTTCGAGCTGGCCCGTGGCGTAGGAATGAAGCTTAACGTTGCTGTAGTCGTTTTTGAGGTTCGAGTTATTGACGTTGGCACCGAGGTTGCACCACTCGCCCACCACCGAATTACCCAGAAACCCATCGTGTGCTTTGTTGCTGTAACCGAAAAAAATGGAGTTACCAACCTCCCCGCCTACTTTGCAGCCCGGCCCGATGGTGGTGTTGGAACGCATCTTGGCGCCCCAGTTAACGGTCGAGTCCTCCCCGAGCGCAAACGGCCCGATAACGACCGACCCTTCGCTGATGGTGGCGTCACGACCAATGTAGATCGGCCCGCCTTCGGCGTTCAGGATGGAAGCCCGTACCGTAGCACCGGGCTCGATGAATATATTCTCGGGAGCGTAGCAGCGGGTAAACGGATCGGTCAGGGGGGTCGACGCCCGACCGGCGGTGATGCGGGCATAGTCGGCCCGAATCTGATCGCCGTTGTTGACGAAGATGTCCCACAGGTGCCGCACAATGGTGAGCGGATCAGCGCCTGGATTCGCCACGAAGGTATGCGTATGCTGGGGCAGTGCCGTCAGCTGCGACGCATCAGTGGCGGTATGTTCGGTACGCAGTGCCAGCAGTAACCCGCTGGGAGCGATCAGACTGTCGCCGATCTGCATCGAATCCAGCCGTTCTACCAGGGCCGTTGTGGGGCAGACCGCCCCGTTTACGTACAGATTGTCGGAACCGGCCTGTTGCGGAAACCGGGCCTGCAGATACGGCTCCGTCAGGTACGATGGCGTCTGGCCCAGTATATCGCCCCATTTTTCGGCCAGCGTCCGGATGCCGATCCGGATACCCGCTACCGGCCGGGTAAACGTAAACGGCAGCAGCGAGGTGCGGATAGCTGCGTCGTCGAATAAGATTAGATTGGACATTACTTTGCGTAATCTGGCGGCAAATATGGCGGCTTAATTCAATTTTGTCGTTCCGTAGAAAAAGTAATCTTCGCTAAGGGCAAGACATTCCTGCCTGTGTAACATGTTCTGACCCGAGTGAACAACGAACAACCGAACCTGGACCGTATCATTCTGCATATTGCCCAGCGGCAGGAGGCAACCGGTTTGTTTCCGGCCATCCGGCATAATTCGACCCTGGGGTACAGGCGGGCCGATACCAACGTTTTTTTTACGGCCGTTACCCTGTTCACCCTTCAGCAAATATACCCCGCCTGTTCGCCCGAATCGCAGCAACAGATTGACCGGATGCTGACGCGGGCCCGGGCGGCTTACTCCCGGTTCCGCAACAAAGATGGGCTCGACACCTTTAATTTCTGGCCTACGCGCCCCTCGCAGCACTTCCCCAACGGCTACCTGTTCCGCCACTTCGACCATTTCCGCATTCCCGACGATATTGACGATACGGCCATGGTTTACCTCACCGAGCCGCGAACAGGTCCTGAGGCCCACTGGCTAAAGAACAAGCTCAGCCAGCACGCCAACCTGGCCGACCCGGGCGGACGGGGGCCTGGCCTGCCCCGACAACAGATTCGTACGACCTACCCCGACTACCGCGATTTGCGGGTGTATTCGACCTGGTTCGGCAAGACCATGCCCATCGACTTCGATGCCTGTGCGTTGAGTAACCTGCTTTACTGTATTTACCAGTACGACTTGCCCCGCAACCAGAACGACGCCGACTCACTGACCTACCTGCGGCATATCGTAGAGTCGGGCCGGTACGTAGCCGATCCGTTTCGCTGCGCTCCGCATTACGCCCGCACCTCACTCATCATTTACCACCTGGCCCGCTTCATGGCCGCTTTCTCTCCGCCCGAGCTGGCGCCCATCCGCCCCCGGCTCGTTGCCGACGCCTGCCAACTCCTGGTACAAACCCGCAATCGGCTCGACCGGCTGGTGCTCTGTACCTCCCTGCTCCGGCTCGGCAGTCCGGCGCCCCCCGTCGATCTAACCAGCCTTGACAACGATATCAGCGGCTTCCATTTTTTCATTGCCGGCATGCTGACGGCTTACGAACAACCCTGGTTACGCCGGTGGGCCAACCGGCCCATTACCCAGATGCGCTGGCAGTGCGACGCCCACAGCTGGGCACTGGTCGCGGAGTATATCTGCCTAACAGCCAGGCAGTCTACGCGGCAAAAACAGTAGTTAGCCAGTCAGCTCGTGCACTAGTCCGGTCTCCTTAAAGGCTCATACCGCCGTCAACAAAGATCGTTTGCCCGGTTATGTACCGCCCCGCTTCGGAGCAGAGCAGGAGTGCCATACCCGCAATGTCGTTGGGTTGGCCCATCTCGCCCAGCGGAATCTGCATACGCTGGGCAATGTGTTCGGGTACCTCCGGCGTCGGTTCGTCGGTACGGGGCGTTTCGATCACCCCCGGCGACAGATTATTGACCGTAATAGATTGACTGGCCAGCTGAAGCGCCAGATTCCGAACCATGTTGGCCACCGCGGCTTTGGTACCCGCGTATACGATCATGGACGGGTGCGGCTTCTCTTCCTGTACGCTACCGATGGTCAGGATACGACCCCAGCCGCGATCAGCCATATCGGCCACGAACCGCTGGGTGATCAGCAGCGTCGATTTCCAGTTGGCGTTCACCTGCCGGTCAAATTCGTCGGCGTCGGTATCTTCCCACTCGTCGGGCAGCTGGATCGAGGCATTCAGCACCAGAATATCGATCGGGCCAAGCGCCTGACGGGCCTGGTCGTACAGCTGATCGGCCGCATCGGGCCGGAGCAGATCGACCCCAATGGCTTCGCTCCTAACCCCCAGCTGCCGTATTTGCCCCACAACCTGCTGCGCTTCGTCGTCGCCTTTGCGGTTATGAACGAGTACGTTGGCCCCAAACTCGGCCAGCGCGAGCGCAATGGCCTGACCAATTCCCTGACTGGAGCCCGTGACAAGGGCGTTTTTCCCGGATAGATGTAAGAGGTCCCTGATCATATCGTTAAAAAGGGCCGAAGCCGAAGCCCGGGCCGGTAGGAATGATGTTGATTGATTCACCAAAACCGGGCTTGTAACGCGCCGGTACCGCATAAACTACAAACCACAGCGCGCAGCTCTGTTAAAATTAGCTAACGTTCTGCTGTGGCTAGTAGGTCTTGGGCTAGTAGGTCTTGGTCATATCGGCCGGAATGGCAATGACAAAATCGGCCAGGTTCCGGTTGTCCGACGCCGGCTTGTCGGGGTCCAGCATCTCAACCGACGAGATCGTCAGGATGCGCAGGCTAGGCTGCTGCTGCCGAAGGTACCAGACAATACCTTCAAAGTTTTTGGAGTGGTAATCGCCGTTGATATGTAGCAGGGTCTGGCCCGGCTGGCGGTTCTGCCGGATAAAATGGGCCATTGTCGCATCTTTGATGGCCTGTGCCCGCGCAAAATTGGCGGCCCGGTCGCCGGTAGCGCCGTGGGCCGCGTTGGTCCCCATCATGTCGAGCATGGCACGGTAGCCGGGCAGGGTCAGATCGACGGTCAGCGGCAGCGGGGCCATCTGTCGTTTAGCGTCGGCGGGCAGGGTGTCGAGGGCAGCCAGGCCCTGCCGCGATACCAGACTGGCGTACCGGCGGGGTACGTTCGTGGCCACGAACGGAATCTTCTGCTCACGGGCTATATCGACAATGGGTTTGTAATCCGTGTCGAAGTTGGGCCAGAGCCGCGCCTGTCCGGCCAGTTCCTTAGCGGTGGTTTTGCCCTGTACGTAATCGCTGAGGGCGGCCTGGTTGTCAGTTTCGAACATCTCGGCGCCCAGCACCAGCGCGCCTTTTTTCTGCGCCACCAGGTCTTTGGCCAGCTGTAGTTCCAGCCAGTGACAGATCGGGTTGTTATGCAGTTCGCCAAACAGGATCACATCGGCGTCGGCCGCCTGCCGCAGCAGTTTGGCGTACGTTGTCGATTTCAGCCGGGCGTCGTAGAGCTGATAAGCTGGTTTGTCGGGCCGGAAAGCAACACCCAGCAGGCAAAGTAGAAAGAGCGAAAAGCGCAGGCGAAGTAGCATGGCAGCGTGTTGTGATGGGGCCAGGTGGCCTGTCCCTCTAACTAATCTGCCCGATAATAAGTTGACAACCCCTTGCGAACAAAGCCGGCCCGTAACTAATTTAGGAGACGAGTGGTTACGTCTCTGCCCGTCAACACCTTCGTTTTCCCATGCCTGTATTCGATACACTTCGCGCGTTTCCGGTTTTTGAACACGTGCCTTCCGACCAGTTGCAATGGGTCATTGACCGGGCCGAAGAAGCCACCTTTACGGCCAATGAGCCCATCAACAAAACCGGCGATCCAATCGACCATCTGATGCTGGTCATGACCGGCCGGGTCCGGATCGAATGGCCCAACGGCGATGACATCGCGCTGTACGAACCCCAGTCGGTGTTGGGGGTACTGCCGTTCTCCAGACTCGTCAAAGCCATGGGTCAGGTCGTGGCCGACGAACCAACGCACACTCTCTTACTCCACCGCAGCCATTTCCGCGAGCTAGCCCACGCCTGTTACGAACTGACCGAAGCGCTGGTTCATCAGATGACCACCCGCGTTCGGGACTTTACGCGGCAGGCGCAGCAGAACGAAAAAATGGCTTCCCTCGGCCGGCTGTCGGCGGGTCTGGCCCATGAGCTGAACAACCCCGTAGCCGCCGTTGTCCGATCGGCCGATACGCTGAAAGAACACATGCGGGCTACCCCCGAGGCTTTTAAAGCCATCATGCACCTGAGCCTGACCAACGACCAGGTCGACTCGGTCAACGAACTCATCTTCAGAAAAATTGACCAGAAACCACCCGTGCTGACCATGATGCAGCGCAGCAGTCTGGAAGATGAACTGACCGACTGGCTCGATGATCAGGGGATTGACGGCATTACTGACAGCTCGACGCTCGACCTGGCGGGGCCGCTGGTTGACTTTGGCTTCACCGCCGACGACCTGGACTGGATACTGGAACGCATCGGGGCTAAAAACCTGGCGGGTGTTGTGAGCTGGCTGGTCGATAACCTTGTGACCGAAAAGCTGGTCCGGGACATCAGCGAAGCCTCCAAGCGCATTTCTACGCTGGTCGGCTCGATCAAGAATTACACCCACATGGACCGGGGCTCGGGTAAAACCGAGGTCGACCTGCCCGAAGGCGTTCGCTCGACCCTCGTTCTGCTCGACCATAAACTCAAAAGCAAACAGATCAGCGTAACGCTCGACTTCCCGCCCGACCTCCCGCCCGTCTGCGGCTGGCCGGGTGAGCTGAACCAGATCTGGACCAACCTCATCGATAATGCCGTCGATGCCCTGCCGGCAGGCGGTCAGCTGACCATCCGCAGCGCCGTAGATCGCAACGAGTTTGTTCTCACCAAAGTCATCGACAACGGTTCGGGGATTCCGGCCGATATTCAGGATAAAATATTCGACCCGTTTTTTACGACCAAAGATATCGGCAAAGGTACTGGCCTCGGTCTCGACATTGTGCAGGGCATTATCCGACACCATAATGGATCGATCCACGTCCACTCCCAACCCGGCGAAACCGTTTTTTCGATCTGTCTTCCTATTCAATAAGCACATGATTACTTGAGCAAACAGGTATGAAACATGCTCAATCACGCATTGGCTCATTCACTCAATCACTATCATTCGTATGCGTCTGCCCATTATTCTCTCGATTGACGACGACCCACAGGTTCTTCAGGCCATCCAGCGTGATCTGCGGCAAAAATACCGGCGACAATACCGCATTCTCTGCACCGAATCGGCGCAGGAAGCCCTCGACTCGCTGACTGAACTCAGGAAAAAAGGGGAAGAAGTTGCCCTGTTCCTATCTGACCAACGCATGCCCGACATGACCGGCGTAGCGTTTCTGACGCAGGCCCGGCAGGTGTTCCCGAATGCCAAGCGCGCGCTGCTGACGGCCTACTCCGACATCGACGCGGCTGTGCGAGCCATCAACGAGGTACAGCTGGACTATTACATTGCCAAACCCTGGGACCCACCCGAAGAGCGGCTCTACCCCGTACTGGACGACCTCCTGAGCGACTGGCAGTCGAACCACCGGTCCGGCTTCGAGGGGTTAGCGCTAATTGGCTACCAGTTCTCTCCGCACTCACACGACCTTAAAGATTTTTTGGCGGGCAACCTGTTCCCCTACCAGTGGCTCGACATCGAGAATAATCCCAAAGCGCAGGAACTGCTTACGCTGCACGGCCTGACGCCCTCTGACCTGCCCGCCGTTGTGTTTGAAGATGGAACGGTACTGACCCAGCCCAGCCTCAGCGATGTCGGCGAAAAGCTCGGCCTGGTTCCCAAAGCATCGCAGGAACTGTACGACCTGGCCATTATTGGCGCCGGACCGGCCGGGCTGGCAGCAGCTGTCTACGGCGGTTCTGAAGGGCTACGGACCATCCTGATCGACAAGCGCGGCCCGGGTGGACAGGCGGGTACCAGCTCGCGCATCGAAAATTACCTCGGCTTCCCCAACGGCCTGAGCGGCAGCGACCTGACCCGCCGGGCCATTACCCAGGCGCAGCGCTTCGGCGTGGAGTTTCTGGCCCCCCAGGAGGTCGTCTCCATTAACTCGCGGGGGCAGTACAAAGACATCAACATGGCCGACGGCAGCAAGGTCGTAGCGCGGGCGATCCTGCTCAGCACGGGAGTGTCGTACCATAAACTGGAGAACCCCAGCCTCGACCGGTTTACGGGGGCCGGTGTCTACTACGGAGCCGCCACTACCGAAGCGTATGCCTTTAAAGGTAAGTCGGTTTATGTGGTAGGGGGCGGCAACTCGGCCGGGCAGGGCGCTATGTACCTGTCCCGAACGGCCTCGGAGGTATTTATCTGCATCCGTCGCCCCGACCTGACCGAAACCATGTCGCAGTACCTGATTGAGCAGATCGACCGAACGCCAAACATTACCGTGCTGGGCTGTACGGAAGTGATCGAAGCTCTGGGCAAAGACCAGATGGAGTGCGTTGTGCTCGAGAACATGGATACCCACGAGCGCCAGACCGTTCCGGCCGCGGGGCTGTTCATCTTTATCGGCACCAAGCCCTATACTGACTGGATCGAGATGGACATCATCAAAGACCCCAAAGGCTTCATTGCCACCGGCCGGGATCTGGCCAAATACGCCGACTTCAAAAAAGTATGGCGACAGGCCCGCGAACCGTTCTCGCTCGAAACCTGCAGCCCCGGCATCTTTGCCGCAGGCGACGTGCGGGCGGGAGCTATGAACCGCGTAGCCTCGGCCGTAGGGGAAGGCGCCATGGCGGTCAGCTTCGTCCATAAATACCTCGCCGAGAACTAAACAGGCCAGGTCAGACACCTTTTGATTGGTAATACCTACGGGCCCGTTGTACCTTT
Organism: Spirosoma lacussanchae; assembly: GCF_005870035.1. GTDB lineage: Bacteria > Bacteroidota > Bacteroidia > Cytophagales > Spirosomataceae > Spirosoma > Spirosoma lacussanchae. Next base: position 183,550 of record NZ_SWJG01000010.1, read on the forward strand.
GGGTCGTTTTGTATCGACAGCCACCTCCCGAGGTGGCTGTTCACTGATGACTGATTATGACTGATCGTTACGCCCAGCGGGGAGTTTCCGCCAGCAAAGAAGACGTACACGCGGCTATTGCCCAACTCGACAAAGGTTTGTTTCCGAAAGCGTTCTGCAAGATTGTGCCCGACACCCTGGCAGGCGACCCGGATTTCTGCACCATCATGCATGCCGACGGCGCCGGTACCAAATCGTCGCTGGCGTATCTCTACTGGCGCGAAACCGGCGATCGGAGCGTATGGCGCGGCATTGCTCAGGATGCCGTGGTCATGAATACCGACGATCTGATCTGCGTGGGTGCCACGGGTCCGATGCTGTTGTCGAGTACCATCGGCCGCAACAAAAACCTGATTCCGGGCGAGGTCATTGCCGACATTATCAACGGCACCGAAGACGTGCTGGCCATGCTGCGCGAACACGGCATCGATATTTACAGCACCGGGGGCGAAACGGCCGACGTTGGCGACCTGGTCCGGACCATTATTGTCGACAGCACCGTCATTGCCCGGATGCGACGCGATCAGGTTATCAGCAATGACCGCATTCAACCCGGCGACGTGGTGGTTGGGCTGGCCTCGTTTGGGCAGGCCACCTACGAAAACCAGTATAACGGCGGCATGGGCAGCAACGGCCTTACCTCAGCTCGTCACGATGTGCTAACCCACGCGCTGGCCGACGCTTATCCGGAGAGCTTCGACCCGGCCGTCGACCGAAGTCTGGTCTACAGCGGCTCCAAACGACTCACTGATGTTGTTGAAGGGACCGGACTAACCGTTGGGCAGTTGATTCTGTCGCCTACGCGCACTTATGCGCCCGTTGCCCGCGTGCTGCTGGACGAACTCCGCCCGCAGATTCACGGCATGGTGCATTGCTCGGGCGGGGCGCAGACCAAAGTGCTTCATTTTGTTGATAACCTGCATATCATCAAGGATAACCTCTTCCCTATTCCGCCCCTGTTCCGGCTTATTCAGCAGGAGAGCGGAACGGCCTGGCAGGAAATGTACAAAGTGTTCAACATGGGCCACCGGCTCGAAGTTTATCTGGCCGAAGAACACGCGCAGCGGGTGATCGACGTATCGGCGTCGTTCGGCATTCCGGCGCAGGTCATCGGCCGGGTCGAGTCGTTTGCGGGAAAGCAGGTAACGATCCGCAGCGAAGTCGGCACATTTACCTACTAACTCACGGGTTAGTTATTTTTTTATCTACATTCGTGGCGATCACGTTACTCGCCATGCGTTACTTCTACACCATTTGCCTGCTGGCTGTGTCAGCCGTTGTACAGGCGCAGGTCAGCTTTTCGGCCACCTGGCCCTTCAACGGCGCTACGACGGGCAGCGCCAGCCATGCCAACGTCAGTACCGGCGGAGCCAGTTTTGTCGGCGTAGCTCCTAACAACGTAGCCGGTTATGTTCCCGGCCAGAATGGGCAGGCCGTCAACGTAGCCAACTGGTCGCAGTCGGCAGCCTGTAACTTTTCTGAGTATGTTCAGATCAGCGTCAGCGCGCAGAACGGCCAGAGTATGACCCTCACTCAGCTGACTGTATTTGCCAACCGATCGAACAGCGGCCCGCAGGAGTTGCGACTTCGCTCCAGCGTCGACAATTACGCGTCGGATCTGATGACGTTTACTGTAGGGACCTCCTTCCAGCAGGCGTCGGCCAGCCTCTCGGGATCGGGTTTCACCAGCCAGACTGGTGCAGTCACGTTCCGGCTCTACGGTTGCAATGGCACCGGCGGTACCCTCCGGCTCGACGACCTGACCGTCAACGGCACCGTTACGGCAGCGCCCCTGCCCGTTTCGCTGCTCTCGTTCACCGCCAAACCCGAAGGTGATCGGGTACAGATTGCCTGGTCAACCACCTGGGAACGCGATGCCAGTCGCTTCGACATTGAACGCAGTACCGATCTGAAGGAGTTTGAAACCGTAGGCAGCGTACCGGCCAAAGGCACCACCGACCAGCGGCAGCAGTACGGCCTTACCGACCTCAACCCCCGCCCCGGCACAAGCTATTACCGCCTGCGCCAGGTCGATTATAACGGCACAACCAGTATCTACCGTCCCGTAGCGGTTCAGATTAAAACCGGCGAGTCGGCCGTAGCTGTTTATCCAAACCCGGCCGAGTCGACCCGGATTCATTTGCGGCTCTGGAACGCCGATGGGGCTACCGTTCGGCTACTGACCCTGTCTGGCCAGCCCGTAGCCAGCAGTTTGCACCGCAGCGCTGGCGAGGCTGACCTGATTCCGGCTCAGCCGCTGACCGCCGGTCTCTATTGGCTCGAAACCACCCTGGGCGAACAACGACGAATCCAGCGGGTGCTGATTCGGTAATTTCGTCAGCAGCTGCTGGTTAGCAGGAAACATTGCTGGCAGGAAGAACCTCAGCGAGTAAAGTATGGATCAACGCCAGGTCTACATCCTGCTGCAGAAGAGAATTGGCTATACTCAGGTAGCCATTTAGCTATTTCTGATGAATCGGGTCTGCGTTCGCGCCAAATGATTTATCATCGGGGCGTCACCTACTCGTCCAGACCGGCAAAAAAAATCTCCGGAGATTCATAGTTCCGGAGATCTGTTTACCCACGCCAATGCTGGGATAATGTATGGAATCCATGGTTACGATTGTGTCTTTCTGCAGGATCAAGGCTAATGCCATAGCCAGAGAGAACGCTGTAACTGAGCATAAAGACCGGTCTAAGCCACTTCAAGTTCAACCATTGTCGGGCGGTCCATCCGTTTAGACGCGTTCAGAATCTCAATGCCCACCATCATACCACTAGCATCATAATCAATAATCATACCCGGCCGGTCTGCATCGCTCTCCTCTATCTGGGCATCCGTCAGCTGAATGTAAAGTATATCCACCTCCCGGTCATATTTCACCTTCATAGTACTTCGGTAGTTTCGACGTCTTATAAACAGTTTTTACAACGCAAGGTTGCTTTTCCGTATTGACGAATACTCCTACTAAGTACGTACCTTTTTCCTTTCAATTTTTGGCTGATAAACCTTCTGTCCATACCCACCCGATTCGTCATCGATAATCTAGTCTGGACGAATCAGTATAGATAGAACAGTTTGATCATCGATACCACGTTTTTCCATTTGTTCTCTGGCGTGGTTCGATACTTCGTAGATTATGTCAGCTATCGATGGTCTATCTATTATCAGCGTCTGGTAAACAGACAATTAGCAGACAAGAGGCTCAACGTATCCGTGTGAAACGGCATAGGTTGAGCCTCTTGTCTGAAAAATTACTGATTAGAAATCAGCGTCGAGCACGAATCCTTTGGGTTCTTCGGTTACCTTGGCGGTTTCGGCCTCGCTGCCTTCCGGGTTCTGGGAAGCCGCCTTCATGGCTTTGAACTTGGCCATTACTTCGCCCCGCTGGTATTCGCCCACGCGCTTTTCGAAGAAGTTTGTTTTGCCCTGCAGCGAGATCATATCCATGAAATCGAAGGGGTTCGTTACGTTATAGATCTTACGCAGGCCGAGCGTCACCAGCAGGTGATCCGCTACGAAAGCGATGTACTGCTTCATCAGATCGGCGTTCATCCCAATCAGCGACACGGGCAGCGCATCCGTCACAAACTCCTGCTCGATCTCAACCGCATTCCGGATAATATCGTACAGCTGCGACTCGGGTAGTTTGTTTTTGATATGGTCCGTGTAGAGCATGCAGGCAAAATCGCGGTGCAGGCCTTCGTCGCGCGAGATTAGCTCGTTCGAGAAGGTAAGGCCCGGCATCAGACCGCGTTTTTTCAGCCAGTAAATGGAGCAGAACGAACCCGAGAAGAAAATACCTTCTACGGCCGCAAACGCAATGAGCCGCTCGGCAAAGCTTCCGTTCTCGATCCAGCGCAGCGCCCACTCGGCTTTTTTCTGCACGCACGGAATAGTTTCGATGGCGTTGAGCAGCCGGTCTTTCTCGGCCGAATCTTTGATGTAGGTGTCAATCAGCAGCGAATAGGTCTCGGAGTGAATGTTCTCCATCATGACCTGGAACCCATAAAAGCATTTGGCTTCGGCATACTGCACTTCAGAGAGGAAGTTGACGGCCAGGTTTTCGTTCACGATACCGTCCGAAGCGGCAAAGAACGCCAGCACGTGCGAGATAAAGTGCCGCTCACCATCGTTCAGGCTATTCCAATCTTTCATATCCTGACCGAGGTCAATCTCTTCGGCAGTCCAGAACGACGCTTCGTGGGTTTTGTAATACTCCCAAATGTCCCAGTGCTTGATGGGGAACAGCACAAAGCGGTTTTTGTCTTCTTCTAAGATCGGCTCGATCACATCGTGTTGTACCATGTTGGGGTTGTTAATTTATGTGGTGAAAACCAGGTTACAAGGCTGGCTGTATCGACTAAAAAAGGGCAAGCTTCTTCTGACAAAATTAAGCGGTACGGCCACTTCTGCAAGCCATTTCCGGTTGGCTTGTCGATCCAATCAAATAAGACAAATCGGTAACACAAACACTATCAGCCTGTTGAGACAAAGGCAGTTAGATAGATTCTTGGAATATTTCATACTAAATAATAATCTGCCAGATACTGTTCATCAAAAGCGTCTTCCGAACCTGGTTCAGCTGATAGAAACGAACTTCATGCACCCCCGTTTATAAGACGTATCGGCTGTGAAGTGGACTTGCAACAAAACACTGGACAAACTTTTAAGCAACTTGTTGGCACTGCCCACTGTAATAGTCAAAAGGGGAAAGATAGCCTAGCGCCGAATGCCTGCGTTGCCGGTTATACCAAATCTCTATA
>NZ_SWJG01000011.1 GCF_005870035.1 Spirosoma lacussanchae
ATAGAGATTTGGTATAACCGGCAACGCAGGCATTCGGCGCTAGGCTATCTTTCCCCTTTTGACTATTACAGTGGGCAGTGCCAACAAGTTGCTTAAAAGTTTGTCCAGTGTTTTGTTGCAAGTCCAATAACACCAGTATGCTTCCAACTGTACATATCGTAAGCGACATCTGCGGGGACGCCCATTTTTATTAATATATGCCGATGGTGATGATAGAAGTAGTCAGGCCCAACGGGGTCTGAGCCAGGCTGCCCGTCCTTACCAAAGCAGTGAGGAGCGTACTCACGTAGTTTATTCCCGGCGTATAAGTCGTTATTGTCAGGCTTACTGATAAAAGGCTCTTTGAAGGGATATTTTGACGGGGGGGGCGATGTGCGTTTTAGCCAACCTTACTCGCCATTTTTTTGCCATTGATGCGCCCACCAAAACAAAATCGCCTGTAAGTTCTTGACTTACAGGCGATTGCAATGTGCCGAAGGCGAGACTCGAACTCGCATGTCCGTAAAGACACACGCCCCTGAAACGTGCGTGTCTACCAATTTCACCACTTCGGCAGATTCACTTTCCCCGTGTTGGGATTGCAAAGATACGGCTACCGAAACGGATCACGCAAGTGTTTTTTGAAAAATTTCTCTTCTATCGGTTAAAAAGCATGCGCTGGCCAGGGCGATCCGAGATGAACTGACCGTTCTGGTATACCAGCTCGCCCGATACAATCGTATGCGTGACCGAAGCCCCAAAGGTCTCGCCTTCGAGCGGAGACCAGCCGCATTGATAGAGCATGTTCTCTTTCGATACCGTGAACGGCTGGTTCGTGTCTACCAGCACCAGATCGGCCCAATACCCCTCGCGCACGTAGCCTCGTTCTTCGATCTGAAAACAATCGGCGGGCGCATGACACATCTTCCGGACCACGGTCTCGATCGATAATTTACCCTGGCGAACAAACTCAAGCATCATCAGCAAGGGGTGCTGCACCAGCGGTAGCCCCGACGGTGCCTGCCAGTACGACTGGCTTTTCTCATCCCAGGTATGGGGCGCGTGGTCGGTGGCTATGATGTCGATCCGGTCGTCGAGCAGGGCCGCCAGAATTGCTTCTCTGTGGTGAGGGGCCTTGATAGCCGGATTGCACTTGATCTGATTACCCAGTCGCTCGTAATCGCGGCTGTCGAACCACAGATGATGCACACAGGCTTCGGACGTAATACGCTTGTCGACCAGCGGAACACTATTATCGAACAGCGCGAGTTCGTCGGCGGTGGAGATGTGAAGAATGTGGAGTCGGGTATTGTGGCGTCGGGCCAGCTCGACGGCTAACGACGATGATCTCAGACAGGCCTCTTCGTTGCGGATGAGCGGGTGCAGATCGGCGGTAGCCCGATCACCGTACTCGGCCCGATACCGCTCCGTGTTGGCTCGTACCGTGGCTTCGTCTTCACAATGCGTAGCAATCAGCATTGGGCTCTGCCGGAAGAGCTCATTCAGAATGTGCGTATCGTCGACCAGCATATCGCCGGTCGATGACCCCATAAACACCTTTATACCGCAAACGGTACGCGGATCGGTACGCAACACTTCATCAAGGTTATGGTTCGACACCCCCATGAAGAACGAGTAGTTGGCCAGTGATGTCCGGGCCGCAATGGCGTACTTATCGGCCAGCAGTTCCTGCGTCAGCGCGTTGGGAACCGTGTTCGGCATTTCCATGAACGACGTTACTCCCCCAGCTACAGCCGCCCGCGCTTCGGAACCAATAGTCGCCTTATGAGTGAGACCCGGCTCCCGAAAATGAACCTGGTCATCGATAACACCAGGTAACAGAAACTGCCCTTCCGCATCGATAACCTGACCGGCCACCCGCCCTGACAACCGGGGCGAAATCTGTGAAATCCGCCCATCCTCTATAAGTACGTCAGTATCAAGAATGCTAGATTCATTCACCAAACGAGCGTTTAGTATTAAAATATTCCCCATTTGAGTAACATTAGATATATTCAATCATTTTTTGAAGCACACCATACTAGCCAGACAATTAATACGTTGTCCATAGATATGATAGAATGAATTATGCTGCATTGTATAGCAAAAGTAAGGTAACAGTTCATTTTTCCAGTCTCATTATGCTATCTACGACTCAACCTGATAAAACGCGTCTTATTGAATCCAATCCTCTAAAAACTGACTATGCATTTATAAACTGGGTACGTTTTATTGCTATGTTTTCTATAGTGATGGTACATTGCTTAACCTTCCCATCCCCGCCTGCTTCCACCCCGATCCAAGAACTACTTGCCTACCCGGCAGCTAACCTTATGACAGATGGCCAGGCAGCGGCTATCCTGACGCTGGAGCAGTGTATGCGCTTCGGTACCCTCCATTTCTTTATCGTGGCCGGATTTCTGATCGGTAAAACGTTGAAAGATGGTTCAGCAGTCAGCTATTTCAGACGTCGGCTAACCACCATAGCCTACCCGTTTCTGATTGCGTTCGGCCTGTATTACCTAAAATCAATAGGATTCAATATTGCAAAAGGTAAGTTTTCTTCTCTGGTTGATTTGTCTTCGTTTGCTATTGATAAATTTGTAATATCTCTACTTGACACGCCGTACTGGTTTATACCTACCTACTTTTTCTCCCTGGCCATATTACTTGTCTGCAGGCCCTATCTGACCAGGGCCTGGTTTGGATGGCTATTGGTTGGTGTCAATCTTCTATATGCCGTAAACGTGTATACCGGATGGCTGGCAGCCCGCCACAACTACGCCCTGTTTGGCTTTGTGTTCTATCTGTGGCTTGGCTACATAATTGGCACTACAGATGCCGTATTAAAGAGTAAATCCCTTCTATCAACCAAGGCCCTGGCGGGCCTTACGATTATCTTGTTCTGTTGCGCCTTATTCGAAATTTACGTTCTTTTCGACGCTCGGGCGGGCGACCCGGTCAACTCCCTCCGGCTCAGCAATCAGCTGTTTGCGATCGCTTTGTTTTTCCTTCTGACCCGTGTTAATTACCTCCATAAACTTCCCTTCCTGCACCCACGCACCGAATCCTTTGGTATTTATCTATACCATATGTTTTTCGTAATCCTGCTGGGAAGAGCAATTGACCTTGTTCCGCAGATGAGGGTGTTTGCTTATCAGGCTGATTATTCAGGCCTGACGCTGGTTATCCTTTCGCTGGCACGTGGATTGTTAATTTACGCCATTACGCTGCTTTTCGTGAAAGCAGTGGCGGCCAGCCGGTGGCGGTGGCTTATTGGTCTACAGGCTGGTAAGCCGGCGTAGGATCGAATACCTTCACCATCTCGTCGAACAGCACCTTATGCCCATTGTCGTTGGGGTGAACACCATCAACGGTTAGCTCATCTTTGAAGACATCCGATGGGTCGGCAAGCGGGTCGAAGAAGTTAACGGCTTCTGACGGATAGGTAGCCAGCGTTCGGTCACGCTGCTGAATCCATCGAACTGTAGCCCAAGTACTTAGCTTACGGGGCATACTGGTTGTGATAAGAACCCGTTTTACCCCATTAGCCAGAGCCAGAGTTCGAATGACCCGAAGATTTTCCATGACCTCATCCACGCTGTACCCGTTGGCAACATCGTTGGTAGTCATACTGATGATCAGTACGCTGGGGTGCCTTCTCAAAGCTGCAGTAATGCTGCGCGCGGTATCGGAGGGCGGCCGGTTAGCTGGCCGGGCGTCGGTATCGGGCAGGATATGGTAGGTTGTATAGCCACCTCTGGCGAGGTTGATTACTTTGCCTTTATTCAGATAAGCACTGAACAGGCCTGCCCAGGCATGCTTGTAATCAGAAGCCCCTACGCCTGATGCGGTCGATGAACCCAGAATAACAATCAGTGGAGACTGTTCCGTTTCTTTAACTGGTGTGAATGGCGTTTTGTCAGGTGTTACTTCATCTGACTGAGCACAGCCCAGCAACAGAAACAGTACTGATACTAATGCGTATACTTTTACCATAAGTAGTTTTGCCGAGAGGTTGCAAAGCTATGATCACAATAACTCTACAAAACTACTTACTCTACAAGTATACAGACATTATACTTCGATTAAAATTTGTATTATTTCGCTATCGGCCGTTGAGTAGCTCGGCCATCTCTTTAGCAAAATAAGTCAGTATCACCGAAGCGCCGGCCCGTTTGATGCTCATCAAGGCCTCTGCCATAGCGCGCTGACCGTCAAGCCACCCGTTTTGCGCAGCGGCTTTGATCATAGCATACTCGCCACTAACGTTATAAGCAGCAATAGGCAGTTCATAATTATCACTTAGTAGTTTAATTATATCAAGATACGGTAACGCCGGCTTGACCATTAAGTAGTCAGCCCCTTCGGCAAAATCCAGCTCGGCTTCGATGAGCGCTTCGCGGCTGTTGGCAGGGTTCATCTGGTACGTCTTCTTGTCGCCAAACTTAGGGGCCGAATCGAGCGCGTCGCGAAACGGGCCGTAGAACGCACTGGCATACTTGGCACTGTAGGACATGATCGCCACATCCTGGAACCCGTGCACGTCGAGCATCTGACGAATGTAGCCGACCCGGCCATCCATCATATCTGACGGCCCCACAATATCGGCGCCTGCCTGCGCCTGCGCCACCGCCATCTTACCCAGCACCTCCAGCGTCGGGTCGTTCAGAATCTTACCGTTTTCAACAACGCCATCGTGTCCGTCGCTGCTGTACGGGTCCATGGCCACGTCGGTCATAACAACGACATCGGGAAAGCGGTCTTTTACCGCCCGGATGGTTTGCAGATACAGCCCGTCGGGATTGCAGCTCTCGGTGGCGTACTTGTCTTTTTTAGCTTCGGGCAGGTTCGGGAACAAGTCGAAAGCCCGGACACCCAGGTCAACGCACTGCCCGATCTCATCGAGTAACAGGTCCAGCGAGTACCGATAAATGCCGGGCATCGACGCTACTTCGCTGCGGACGTTCTGCCCTTCCATCACGAAGAGTGGGAAAATAAAATCGTTGACTGACAGGTGCGTTTCCTGCACCATATCTCGGATAACGGCCGACTGCCGATTCCGACGGGGACGTCTGATCAAGTTCATAGCTTCTGGTTGGCGGCTGCTGGCTGTCTACGCCGTCTGACGTGTCAGAAACCGCATACAGAAAACCGCTAAACAATCAATTTAAATCCTTCTCCGTGTACATTCACCAGCTGAACGGCAGCGTCTTCTTTCAGATACTTCCGAAGTTTGGTCACGTACACATCCATACTGCGGGCGTTGAAATACGAGTCGTCGCCCCAGACCATTTTCAGCGCAAAGCTACGGCTAACCGGCTGATTGAGGTTCTGAGCGAGCAGTTTTAATAACTCCGACTCTTTGCTGGTCAGCTTTTGGGAAGCGCCATTCTGGATCAGGAGCTGATGCGGGTAATCGAACGAAAACGACCCGATCTGGTAAACCGTCGGCTCCGCCACATCGGCCGACCGCTGGTACCGGCGCAGTATGGCCTGGATGCGCAGCAGCAGCTCTTCCATGCTGAACGGCTTGGTCACGTAATCATCGGCGCCGACCTTGAACCCCTGAATGGTATCCTCCTGCATCGATTTGGCCGTTAGAAAGATGATAGGTACGTCACGCTCCGACATACGCACCTCCTTGGCCAGGGTAAATCCATCTTTTCGGGGCATCATCACATCGAAGATGCACAGATCGTAGGGTTTGGCCATGAACTGCTGCAGGCCCTGATTGCCGTCAGTGGCGCGGTCGGTGTCATACCCTTTCATGGTCAGGTACTCCTGCACCAGCTGACCCAGGTTTGGATCGTCTTCAACGAGTAAAATGGTAGGCATAAGCGGGACGAGCAAAGGAACGACAGGAGCGGCAGGCGGGTAACCAGCCTCACTCTTTCGTTCATTCGCTCAGTTTATACGGAATAATAAGTTCAAAGGATGAGCCCTTACCAGGCTGGCTCTCCACCAGAATCTGACCGTTGTGCTGGTCGATCATCTTTTTAACATAACTCAGTCCCAGCCCGAATCCTTTAACGTCGTGCCGGTTGCCGGTTGGTACCCGGTAAAACTTCTCGAAGATTCGACTGAGCTGCTCTTTGGTCATACCAATGCCCTGATCGGCCACGACGATGCTCAGCGCGTCGGGCAAACTGCGGGTTTTGATGGTGATATGGGGTGCTTCGGGCGAGTACTTGATGGCGTTATCGACCAGATTGGTCAGAATGTTGGTCAGGTGAATTTCGTCGGCTTCAACAATTTCCCGGTCGGCCTCGAAGTCGATCTCGATCTCGCCCCCGCGCTGCTCGATCTGCAGGCCAATGTTGTTGAATACATTTTCAATGACGGTATGTACGTTGACCGACGACAGTTTGAGCTGAATCTCACCCCGGTCGAGCAGGGCCATCTGTAACACTTTCTCCACGTGCGACCCCAGCCGGCGGGTCTCGTCGCGGATAATTCCCATGTAGCGGGTAAGCCGTTCGCGTTCCTGCGTCCGGACATCGGTATCGATACCTGGCTGCGGCCGGGGAGCTGTTACCTCCTGCGCCATCTCTACGGCCAGCGAAATGGTCGAGATCGGCGTCTTGAACTCATGGGTCATGTTGTTGATGAAGTCATTCTTGATGTCGGCCAGTTTTTTCTGCCGCACAATGGTGCTGATGGCGATATAGAAGCAGGCCAGAATGACCAGAATCAATATGGCCGAAGCCGCAAACGTGAACCCCAGCCGACTCAGAATAAACTGCTGTTGGGTCGGAAAATGTACATAGACATAGTTACCCGTTTCAATCAGGTTATTCGGGAAAAGCGCAGCCTTGTAGCCCTTGGTCTCGAACTGACGCGCGTCAGTATTGAGCGATGTAAATAGGAAAGCCGGTTCTTGACGGGTCCGGACGCCGTAAGCAAACGGAATAGTAATACCGCGTTCAGTCAGAGCCTGCCGCAGCAGCGTATCGAGGGCCAGTCGGTTTATCCGTTTCTCAATAGGCCGGTCCGACAACAGGAGGCCTTTCAATACGTCTTTGATCATGTGCGACTGCGCTTCGGTCCGGTTCGACGCTACGGCGCTGGCGGGCCGGGGAGTCGACGCACTGTCTGACGCAGTTCGTTTCTGACGGGTCGCCAGCCCAGCCCGAACCAGGTCAGGTGCAGCCTGACGGGCTCGTTTGGCACGTAATCGCGCCAGTCGTTTCAGCGAGTCGGCGCGCTGGGTAGCCTGCACGGAGTTATTGATCTGGGTCAGTTCATCGGCCAGCACCCGCTCTACCCAATGATCGAACTGCTGCTGCTGCTGAATCTGAGTCTGCCAGTCGCCAACGGCCATCAGCACCTCCTGCTGGCGGAAAAACTCCTCAACGACCATCATCTGCTCGGCCGATAGCGGGTGTACCGTTGGATGGAGCACGTCAGACTGAACCACCATGGCCCCGGCGGGGGTCATACTTAACCCAACAACCGGCCGGTCAGCCGGGGGTGCTTCGGCAGCCCGACCCCGCTGGGCCAGTTGGGTAGACGCCCCCACGCGCGGCCGTGGCCGACTGGTTTCCGGGGCGGGCGTCTTCTTTTCTTTGCGCGCAATGGCCATCAGCCGGTCCTGCTGCTGCTGGGCCTGAACGCGCTGTTTGTAATGATATACGATCTCCTGCCGTTCCAGGGTGCGAACTACCTCCTGGAGCGCATCGGTCACTTTATAGGCAAACTGTTCGCGCTGCAGCCGAAGGGCACTGCCGATCCAGTAGAGCTGCAACCCGACCAGACCAAGCAACCCCACCGCCATCAGGGCAACAATCCATTGTATGCGTTGTTTGGACATTTTTCACTAGCTCATGCAACCTTGACCTGCTTTTCTTCATCTATAGAAAAAGACGCGGCCCTGGTAAAATTACGAAGCGAAGGGCCGCCAACTGGCGCCTTAACAAACTTTAACAAGCCGACTGGTTATCAGTCAGGTTCCTAACCGTTTCTTTGTCTGATTCTTGTAAACTGCTATGAAAAAAACAGTTTTTGCCGGATGCCGGTTCGCATCGGTTCTGCTGCTGATGGGTACGCTGGGTAGCGTGGCCGTCGCTCAAAAGAATACCGCCCCGGATAAAAAAGCCGCCGACCGGGATGTAAACGTCCGCATCATCGAACGCAATGGCAACGAAGTACGCGAGATCGAACGCACCTACCGCATCGATGGCATAACCGACCCCGAACGCGACAAACTGGTGATGAAACTGGTCGACTCCCTCAAAGCAACCCGGAAAGACGGCGGCAAACGTCAGATGACCATTATTGTTGAAGACGGCGAGGGCGACCGGATCGTAACCCGCGAGCGGTATCGTACGGATGGCAAACCCGGCGACGCCTGGGTCATGCGCGACCGGCTGCCCCGCCCCGGCACCACCCCCCGCAATCGGGAGTGGGAGTTTGAGCTTCGGCGGGGGGCCGACTCCCTGGCCGATCGGATGGACCGGTTCCGGTTTCAGTTTCCCCGCGATTTCGACCGGCAGTTTGCCCGTCCTTTCGAAGACTGGGCCCGTAACCTGAGCACCAAAACCTCGACCATCCGCGGCCTCGACGCATATCCGAACAATCCGGATCGGAATCAGCTCAATGTACGGTTCACGGCACCGGCCAAAGGCGACGTAACTATTGTTGTAACCAATCCGAAAGGGAAAGAAGTAGCGCGTCGCGAACTCAATGATTTCTCCGGCGAGTTTGTCGGACAAATCGATCTGGGCAAAAAGCCCCAGGGTACCTACTTCATTACGGTAACGCAGAACGAAGACGGCGCGGTAAAACGCATCGTTGTTGACTAACAGGCCGGTAGCTGCCCAACCGTTTGCTAAACTCGTTGGGCAGCTACCCCCAAATTACTGCTTTCTGAGAAAAAATTTAGTACTATGTATTGCAAGATACCAATCTAAACCTATATCTTTGTAGTGTCCTTAGAGAAACGGCCATGAAAACCCTGTTGTTAGTCGGAATCATACTGATAGGCCTGTGTGGAGAAGCGCTGAGCATGGGGCACCCACACAATATGTTTGCCGCCCGGAAACTGATGCGAGCCAAGACATCGGCTTCGGTTGCCAAGCCCAGAACCCGGCCCGCCACCTATTCCTGCTGGCAGTCGGCAGTGGAGCAGGCCGAACTGAGTCGGCGGGTATTGGTTACCCTGAGCCGACTGCGGCCAACGCGTACGTACTGATCTAGTCGTATACTTTTTCTCCCGTAGTCAGCCAGATACCCCAGGGGCGCGAATAGGCATGCACCCGCCGGGTCGGCTTTCCCTGATTATCAACAACCGGGTTACCCTGGTTCACCCATTCAAAGAGGCTTCCGTACAGGTTATGTACCTGCTGGTAGCCAGCCGCCAGCAACTTCTCTCCGACCCGCTCGCTCCGATACCCCACCGAGCAATATAGTACCACGTTCGCGTTTTTCGGAATTCCCTGCACCCGCTTCAGCTCGAAATCATCGTATCCTACCCAGCGCGCCTGGGGTAGGTGACTTACATCGTACTCCGCCCTGGCCCGGGTGTCGAGCAGTACCACGTTGTTCATTTTTTTCAGCTCCTCAACGCTGACCAGTGGTACCGTTTTCTTGTACATCGCTTCCAGCATAGTCTTGTAAGCACGGCTCGTTGTCTGAGCCGAGCAAAGCAACGCGCTCCCCAGCAGGACCCCCAATACCATCCAGATTTGTTTCATGAAGTAAAGATAGTTAAACCACTGGCACACATTATGTGCAGTATTAACGGGCTTTCTTTCGTTGCGGACGCAAATCGAAAGCTGTCCTTTTTCCGTTAAATGATTAGACAATTCGGGCATTGGCTATGGTTTTAGGCGGTCTTTGGCTACTTTTATGGTTTCGCGAAAACAACCGACTGTACATATTTTACCCATTGTGTATCCATGCGTAACAACATCGTACGGCCGATCTTTATCCTCGGTCTACTGTCTGTCAGTTTGTTGACTGCGTTTGGCTTAACCAAACCGGGGCGGTCAGTCTGGCATCGGCTGGCCAGCTCCTCTCACGCTAAAGTCACTCGTACACGACCCGCTGCGCCGGCTACCCGCATTCGCACCTATGCGCCGGCTCAGCCAGTCGAGGTTTTTTCGCTACCCGATAGCGGCCAGCGCTGGGTCGACAGTGTTTTTCAGACGCTGACGCCCGAGCAGAAAATAGGTCAGTTCTTCATGGTGGCCACCTTTTCCAACCGCCACGAAAACCACTACCAGTACATCGATCACCTGATCCAGAACAATCACATTGGCGGACTGATCTTTTTCCAGGGCGGCCCGTACCGTCAGGCTGTACTGACCAACCGCTATCAGGCCCTGTCGAAGGTTCCGCTACTGATCGGTATCGATGGGGAATGGGGTCTGGGCATGCGGCTGGATAGCACCATGGAATTTCCGAAGCAGATGGCCCTCGGTGCTATCCGCGACAACGAAGTCATTTACCGGATGGGGGCCGAAATCGGTCGACAGTGTCAGCGGCTGGGTATTCATATCAACTTTGCTCCGGTTTCGGATATAAACAGCAATCCGGCCAATCCCGTTATTGGTGTCCGGTCGTTTGGCGAATCGAAAGAGAACGTAGCCTTGAAAGCCTCGGCCTACATGCGTGGCCTGCAGCAGACGCACGTGATTGCCACCGCTAAACATTTTCCGGGTCATGGCGATACCAACGCCGATTCGCACCATACCCTGCCTACGGTAAGCCGGTCGTCGGAGCAGATGCGCGAAGTAGATCTTTACCCCTTCCGTAAACTGATTGCCGACAGCCTCATGGGCGTTGTTACGGGCCACCTGCACGTACCCGTTATGGATAACACCCCGGCACTGGCCGCAACCCTGTCGGAGAAAATTGTGACGGAACTGCTCAAGAAAGAGCTGGGGTTCCGCGGGCTTGTGTTTACCGATGCCCTTAACATGGGTGGTATCAGCCGGTCGCCCAAGGCGATGGACGTAAACCTCCGGGCGTTGATTGCGGGCAACGACATTCTGCTGTATCCCGAAAACGTACGCGAGGCCACGCTGCATATCCTGAACGCTGTACAGACGGGCCTCATCACCCAGGAGTTTATCGACGAAAAAGTCAAAAAGATCCTGCGCGCCAAATTCTGGGTCGGCCTCAACAAGTACAAACCCATCAGTCTGAGCGGCCTGTCGGCTGAGCTGAACGCCCCGGAAGCCGAATTGCTAAAGCAGGAACTCTGCGAACAGTCGGTAACGATTGCCCAGAACAAAAACGAGTTGCTGCCTTTCGGCCGGCTCGATACCCTGCGGCTGGCGTCGATCGCCATCGGGGCAGACGCGGGCAATGTCTTTCAGAAGCGGCTGAACCAGTATGCCCCCTTCCAGACCATAGCCATTCGCGACAAACCCGTATCGGAAACGGAAGTGAGCAACATTCTGGCCCAGCTTGGCGATGCCAATACGGTTGTGATGAGTTTTCACCGGATGAGCGAATCGGCCAGCCGTAAGTTTGGCATTACCAAAGCCTCAACCGACCTCATTGCCCGGTTGAAGCAACGGGGTCTGAAAGTGGTCGTAACCGCCTTCGGCTCTCCCTACAGCCTGCCCCAGTTTACGGGGGCCGACGCGGTGGTCTGCGCGTATCAGGAACTCGACGATATGCAGCAGGTGGTGCCACAGGTCCTCTTCGGCGGGCTGGGGGCCCGCGGTATGCTCCCCGTCTCGACCGGCGATCTGAAAGTTGGGCTGGGCCACGTACTCAACCCGGAAGGCCGGCTATCGGCGGGTTCGCCGGAAAGCGTTGGCATGAAGTCGACCGTACTGGCCAAAATCGATGCTATTGCCCAGTCGGGCGTTCGGGATCGGGTGGTTCCGGGCTGTCAGGTGCTGGTGGCCCGCAAGGGAAAAGTGGTTTACAGCAAGAATTTTGGCGCCCTGACGTACTCACCCGGTGCCGAAAAAGTAACCGACGAAACCCTGTACGACCTGGCCTCCCTGACCAAAGTACTGGCTACCCTGCAATCAGTCATGGTTCTCTACGACCGGAAACAGATTGACCTCGCGCAGAAAGCATCCGTTTACCTGCCCGAACTACGGGGTACCAACAAACAGAATATCACCCTTCAGGATCTGCTCTGGCACCAGTCGGGCATGGTTTCTTTCTATCCTACCACTTGGGATCGCACCCGTAATCCCAACGGCGGTCTGAAAGCCGACTACTACAACCCCACGCCCGACAGCCTGCATACCATTCAAATCGCCCCAACGCTCTGGGGTGTTCCGGCCCTGCGGGATTCGGTCTGGAAATGGGTGGTTCAGTCGCCGATGTCGCGCAAGCTCGACGGGTCGGGCCTGCCAGCCTATGTCTATAGCGACCTGAATTTTCTGATGCTTCAGAAAGTAGTGGAGCGCATTGGCAAATTGCCGTTAGACCAGTTCGTGACTGAAAACGTGTATAAACCGCTGGGGTTGCACCAGCTCGGTTTCACGCCCTTACAGCGGCTCAAAAATCCGCGTTGCGCTCCTACTGAGCAGGACTCCTACTATCGGAATCAGCTCCTGGTCGGAACCGTTCATGACCAGATGGCCGCCGTACAGGGTGGTTTGTCGGGACATGCCGGCCTGTTTGGAAACGCCCGCGAGATTGCGACCCTGCTACAGATGAATTTGCAGAAAGGCCAGTACGGTGAGCAGCGCATTCTGAACCCGATGACGGTGCCCTTTTTCACCCAGACACTCAGCAGCCGAAGCTTCCGGGCGTTGGGCTGGGACAAACCAAACCCGGATAACCCGAACAGCGTCTACATGGCTCCGCAGGCTTCGCCCCGCTCGTTCGGCCATACGGGTTTCACCGGTAATGTAGTTTGGGTCGACCCCGATCAGGAACTCATCTTCGTTTTTCTCTCCAACCGCATCTATCCTACAGCCGGCAACAACTCCATCAATACGAGTAAACTCCGCCGGCGAATTCATGAGGTTATTTACAGCGCAGTACAGCAATAAGCTGGGTGTCTGGGCTTTCTCTTCTCTCTTCCCAACAGCTGCGACTCAGTACGCTAGCGGTTAACAGGTCGTTAGCTTTCTGGCACCATCCTTGCTGACGTATAGCATAGTTTTAGCTGCTCATTTCCACTTGCCCGTACCGATAGACAGCTATATATCAATCCGTTAAACCAGACGTTTCCACACAACCTGCGCCCCATCCGGGAAGTAACCCTTTGTGAGCTGGAGGCTAGTATAAATCCATAAACCAATACCTTTGGATCAATAAGGTTTCTTTGAATTCATTTTTATGAAAGGACGCATTTTTTACTGTTATTTCCTTTTGTGCGTGTGTCTGGCTGGCGTCTCGTTTACGAGTCAGGCACAAACAATTACCACAAGCTTTACCTCAACGACCCTTTGCTCGGCTGGCACCGTAACCGTCACCTTCACGACAACGGGCAGTTTCAGCGCCACGAACCAGTTTACCGCCCAGTTATCAGACGCGAGCGGTTCATTCTCCAGCTCCATTGCCGTTGGGACAACAACAACCGGCGGTACTATCAATGCCTCGATTCCAGCCAATGTACCGGTGGGTTCGGGCTATAAATTACGGGTCGTTTCGAGCGCTCCCTTTCGGATTGGTTCAACAGCAACGGGCACGCTGACGGTAGGGGCGCGCCCATTGGCTCCCCAAGTCAACCCGGTTAGCTACTGTGTGGGGCAAACACCCAGTCCGCTATCGGCCCAAGTTTCATCGGGAGGTACGCTCAACTGGTACGGTACTAACGCCACTGCCGGTACAGCTACCGCCACCCAGCTCCCCCAGGTATCGGCGGTGGGCAGCCAGACCTATTATGTAAGTCAGACCGTGAATGGCTGCGAAGGCCCCCGGGCGGGTCTGGTCGTTACCACCAATGCGTACCCGGCAGCCCCTACCCTCACAACCGCCACCACCGCTACCTATTGCGAAGGAGCAACGCCCCAGCCCTTATCGGCCGTTGGTCAGAACCTGCGCTGGTATGGCACTAACGCCACCGCCGGTACACCGTCTAACACGCCCAGCCCGGTGAACACGAACCAAATCGGCATAACCAACTATTACGTAACGCAAACCGTCAATAACTGTGAGAGTACCCGTTTAGCCATTCCGGTTGAGGTGAGAGACACCCCCGATGCTCCCGCCACCACGGCAGCCCCCGACTATTGCCTCAACCAGACGCCCGTTGCGGCTCTGGTAGCTACGCCTGTTTCCGGGGCTACCCTGAACTGGTACGGCACTAATGCTACCAGCGGTACGGGCACCAGCGTAGCTACCGTTCCAGCAACAAACGTTGCCAATACCAGCACTTATTACGTGAGCCAGACACTGAACGGCTGCGAAGGTCCGCGCGCCCCTATTCGGGTACTGACTAAACCACGCCCGCTTCAGCCAGGGGTTACAAGCCCGGTCATTGCGTGTCTGAACCGGACGGCACCCAACCTGGTTACGTTGGTGACCCTGGCGTCGGGCGCCACATCGAACTGGTATGGCACCAGCCAGACCGGTGGCACAGCTTCGTCTACTCCACCAACTCCCACCGTTGCCGCCACCGGTTCGGTCATTTACTACGTAAGCCAGACGCTCAACGGCTGCGAAGGAGGTCGAATAGGTATCACCGTAACGACCAACCCCATTCCGGTTGCGCCTTCCGTAGATGCAGCGGGGCCTTACTGCGAAGGACAAACCGTACCCGCCCTGTCGGCCACAGGACAAAGTCTGCGCTGGTATGGGACCAACGCCACCGGCGGCACCGGTTCTTCCCAGGCTACCGTTCCGGCCAGCAATGCCGTTGGCACGCAGACTTACTACGTAACCCAGACAGTCAACAGCTGCGAGAGCGAGCGGGCCTCGGTACAAATCCGGATCAAGGACACCCCCGACCGACCTGGTACCAGCTCGCTGGAGTTCTGCCAGAACTCGCCGGCACCGGCTCTGACCGCCAGTCTGGTTAGCGGAGCATCGCCCAACTGGTATGGCACCAGCCAGACCGGTGGTTCGGCATCACCCTCGGCACCGGCTATTACCAGCAACAACGTCGGCACTACGGTGTATTACGTAAGTCAGACGCTCGACGGCTGCGAAGGGCCACGGGCCAGCCTGAACGTGCGGGTAAAGCCCACCCCCGGCCAGCCGGGGGTAAGTCCGACTGCCTTCTGTAACAACGGACCGGCCCAACCGCTGACGGCCTCGGGCGAGCGGCTGAAATGGTTCGATACAGCCGACAATCCGCTGGGTGGCGCTCCTACGCCCGACACCCGCTCGGTAGGGGTACAAACCTTTAAGGTGTCGCAGACGAACGGCGAAAACTGTGAGGGGCCCAAAGCAACGCTTACCGTAACCATCAACGCTCTGCCCGGTCAGCCAGGCGTGACCAACCTCACCTACTGCCAGGCGCAGCGCGATCAGCCTCAGCAGAACATACAGCCATTGACGGCCAACGGACAGAATCTCCGCTGGTACAATACCGACGGCAATGCGTTCGGCAACGCCCCAACCCCCAGCATCGACCGCACCGGCACCCAGGCCTATAACGTGAGCCAGACCGTCAACAACTGCGAAGGCCCGCGCGCTACCCTGCTCGTTACGGTCAATACGGCCCCGCTGCCCGTTGTTCCCAAAACGCTGTATACTTTCTGCGTCAACGAAAAAGCCACTCCCCTACAGGCTACAGCCGAAGTGGGCGGAAGCCTGCGCTGGATCAACCCCTACGATCAGACGCTGACCGAGGCTCCGGTTCCGCCTACGTTGAACACCAACATCGTGCCCGAGGGCGACCCTTTCTACGTTTACCAGATTGGCGCCAACGGCTGTACCAGTGCCCGGACTACGATTCGGGTGGTTGTCAACACCGTGCCGACGCTATCGCTGACAACGCTGACACCGAACGTTAACCTGGGGCAGCGCGCTCAAATCCGGCTGCGCTTCACGAGTTCAGGACCGTACAGCTATACCCTCAGCGACAACGTTACCGGCACTTCGCTTACGACCGACACAACTATATCGGTATTACCGCGAGGCAACACTACCTACCAGATCATTAACGTCAATAACGGCTGCGGAACCGGTCTGCCGGGTAACCCCGCTACGGCCATCGTTACGGTACGGATCCCCACCATTCAGACCGGTACTCTGAACAGCTCGACGCTATGCGCCGGCACGTCTATTGTGGTTCCGTTTACCACAGGTGGGTCATTTAATAGCGGCAACGTGTTCCAGACCGAGCTGGTCAGCGTAGCCGATACCTCGCGCAAGATCATTCTAAATGCATCAACGGGCGGCTCGCCCATAACCGCTCCCATACCCACCACCCTGGCGGGCGGGCAATACCTGGTTCGGGTACGGGCCACTAATCCGGAGATCGGCATCATTGGTAGTAACAGCCCATCGACCCTGACCATACGAGCCCTGGCATCAGGAACCCTGGCTGGTACACAGAGCATCTACGAAGGAGTCCCGGCCAACCTGACGCTCACCCTCGGGGGCGATGGCCCCTGGTCAGTTGTTTATGCCGACAGTATCCGGTCGTACTCGACTACCTCGTCAGTAAGTCCGCTGGTGGTAGAAGCCCGTCCGGCCCGAACAACGACCTACCGCTTAACCAGCGTCTCGAACAATTGTGGCGCCGGAGCCGTTTCGGGTACGGCCCGGGTTACGGTACTGCCCCTGCTGGCGATCGACGATAACCCGCTCGATCCGCTGGTGAAAGCCTATCCGGTTCCGACCGGCCCTACGCTCACCGTAGAGCTGGACCTGCCCCTCACCCGCGATCCGGCCGTTCTGTCACTCACCGATCTGCGCGGCAGGTCCGTTCTGGAAACCACCACCCGCACCCGCCGGACCGAACTCGACATGAGTAGTCAGCCCAGCGGCCTGTACATCCTGCGAATTCAGGTTGGCGATCGGCAAACAGTCCGTAAACTGCTTAAACAATAAACCAAAGGGTTTCGGGTAATCACTAACTGGTACCCGAAACCCTTTACCGCTTATGTCGGACGACTATTTCATGGAAATTGCGCTTGGTCTGGCTGAGGAAGCCGCTGCCGACGGTGAGATTCCCGTTGGCGCCGTGGTAGTATGTCGCAACCGGATCATCGGGAAAGGCAAAAACCAGACCGAGCAGCTAAACGACGTAACCGCCCACGCCGAAATGCTGGCCATCACGGCCGCTACCCAGTCGCTGGGCGGCAAATACCTGACCGATTGTACGCTGTATGTTACCCTGGAGCCCTGTGTTATGTGCGCCGGGGCTTTGTACTGGGCCCAGATTAGCCGGTTAGTCATTGGCGCTGCCGATCCGAAACGGGGCTACAGCCGCGTTCAGCCAGCGCTCCTCCACCCCAAAACCCGACTCGAAACGGGCATTCTGGCCGAGGAAAGCGAACAGCTGCTCACGAACTTTTTTCGGCGGTTAAGAACATAATTTGGAAGAGGCTTGTTAAATCAACCGAGTTAACTTCCATCTAACGTATCCTAAAAATGGCTTTTGTACTAGATCCGCTACCCTACCCCAGTGATTCGCTGGAACCCAATATCGACAAGCAAACCATGGAAATTCACCACGATAAGCACCACAATGCTTACGTGACGAATCTGAACAATGCGATTGCCGGCACCGATCTCGAAAACAAATCCATTGAAGACCTGTTGGCTTCGATAAGCCAGGCTCCGGTAGCTGTTCGTAACAACGGGGGTGGTCACTATAACCATACGCTGTTCTGGAACACGATTTCGGGCAGCGGGGGCGGGCAGCCGACGGGCGAACTGGCCGACGCGATTAATCAGAAATTCGGCTCGTTCGACGCCTTCAAAGAGGAATTCACCAAAGCAGCTACCACGCGCTTCGGTTCGGGCTGGGCTTGGCTCATCGTAACCGCCGACGGTCAGCTGGCGGTAACCTCAACACCCAACCAGGACAATCCGTTGATGGATATCGCCGAAACGAAAGGATTTCCCATTATTGGGCTCGACGTTTGGGAGCATGCCTACTATCTGAAATACCAGAACCGCCGGCCTGAGTACATCTCGGCTTATTTCAACGTGGTAGACTGGGCCGCTGCTGAAAAAAGATATCAGCTGGGCAAACAGGCCTAACAAACGGAGAATGAATAATGTACACCAGACGGTGACGAATACAGGCCTACTTATTCTTCATTATCGGTTGTACATTATTCATTATTTATTATTTTTGCAGTCTCAAAACGGTGATTGTAGCTCAGTTGGTTAGAGCGTCGGATTGTGGTTCCGAAGGTCGCGGGTTCGAGCCCCGTCTTTCACCCTGCTAAAGCCCTGCTTCGTCAGGGCTTTTTTCATGCCCACCGGCCAACTTTCCGGCGGTACAGGTAGTTGCCCATTCATGAGAGTCAGTCTCCCCATACCATCCCGCTATCATTACAGGATACGTACTGTACTGCTGCTGGCCTACCTGGCCGGTATTATCGGATTGCAGCTACCGGCGCTGGCCGACTATTTCCGGCCGCTGAGTCCGCTTACGCTGATTAGCTCGCTGATCGTATTGCTGCTCTACCATACAGACTGGCGCCCTTCTTTTTATGTCTACATACTCGTTGCGTTCCTGACTGGTTTTTTCATTGAAGTGCTGGGCGTACATACGGGAATTATCTTCGGCCAGTATGCATACGGTCGGGGTCTGGGGTTTCAAATCTGGCGGGTACCACCGGTCATTGGCCTGAACTGGCTTACCCTTTCCTATTGCTGCGGTTCCGTCTGGGACCGGCTTCCTGCTGCTGCCTTCGTAAAAACGCTCGCAGCTGCCACTACCATGGTGCTGCTCGACCTGTTCATCGAGCCGGTCGCGATTTCTCTCGACTTCTGGACTTGGTTTGACCGGCCGGTACCGCTTCAGAACTACATAGGCTGGTGGATTGTATCGGTCGTATTGTTCAGTATATGGTTTATCTTACCCTTTCGCAAAGAAAACAGGATTGCCAAATGGCTCCTGGGGTTTCAGTTCTTATTCTTCGTAGCGCACTATTTGTTGATTCTTTTGAAAAAATAGTTAAACAAACTCCAACTATTACTGTTATTATATTGATTTTCTTAGTAATATTAGGGTCTGGTTTTGTGCACTTTATCGCGACGGGATCAGCTCAGTTCAAAGCTTCTCAACCGCGCTTACACTGCTTGTTCCGGTAGCCGCGCTGTCGGTAGCCATTCGTTAATTTGTCTCTCCGTAGCATTCACATATCATGAGCAATTACTCGATCAAGGATTTAGAGCAGTTGTCGGGCATCAAAGCGCATACATTGCGCATTTGGGAGCAGCGTTACAATATCATAACGCCGAAGCGAACCGACACTAACATACGCACCTACGATGATCAGGACCTGAAGCTGGTGCTGAACATATCGTTGCTGAAAGATCACGGCTACAAAATATCCGAAATCTCGAAGCTGTCTGTCGAGGATATGTACCGGGAGGTGATTAAAATCTCTGACCGTCAGCTCAACTACCCCGATCAGATTCACGCGCTGACCATTTCAATGATCGATCTCGACGAAGAGCGGTTCGAGAAAATCGTCAGTACCAACATTCTGCAGTTCGGCTTCGAGAATACGATGATTCATATCATCTATCCGTTTCTTAGCCGCATCGGTACACTTTGGGTGACGGGCTCGATCGGACCAGCTCAGGAACACTTCATCACCAACCTCATTCGGCAGAAGATCATTGTCGCCATCGACGGTCAGGTCAGTAAGCAGCGTCCCAATGGCAAAAAGTATATGCTTTTTCTGCCCGAAGGTGAGCTTCACGAGATCAGCCTGCTGTTTGCCAACTACATCATACGGGCGCGGTACAACAAGGTAATTTACCTCGGTCAGAGCCTGCCGTTCAACGAGCTGGTGTTCGCCTATAACGTTCACAAGCCCGATTACATGTTCACGGCTATAACGTCGGTACCCTCAAACCACGAAGTACAGCCGTTTGTCGACCGCATGGCCAAAGCCTTCCCTGAATCGAGCCTGCTATTTACCGGCTACCAGATTGTGGGACAGGACATCGACATGCCAGAGAACGCCACGGTGATCAACCAGATCGAAGATCTGATTCGGATTGCCGGCAACTAACGGTCAGCGGCAAAAGCCAGCGCCCGGCGTTCGGCATACGTATACGCATCGCGGGCGACCATAAATCCGACATGCCCTCCAGAGCGGGGCGTCTCCAGAAATATATGCGGATGGGTTTGGGCCAGCCAGTTGGGCGAGCACTCAGGCGACAGTAATGGGTCGTTCTGTGCATTCAGCAGCAGCGTTGGGATACGGATACCAGCCATGAAATTGACAGCCGATGCCTGTTCGTAGAAATCGTCGGCATCGCGGTAGTCGTTAACGGGCGCCGAGAAATAGTCATCGAAATCGCGCCAGCGTCGGACCAGCCGGAGTTTTGTCATATCGAGCCGACCCGGATAGCGGTCGGCTTTCTGATTTAATTTGACGGCCAGTTTCTTCATGAATCGGTTTCGGTAAAACCGATTGCCGGGTCGGTCCAGCAGCAGCGCACTGGCGCCCAGATCGGTGGGCGACGAAATAGCGATGCCACTCGTCAGCACATCGGGCAACTCCTGGCCATGCACACCCAAGTATTTCAGGGTAATATTGCCGCCCATGCTGAAGCCTACCAGTACAACCTGCGTATACGACTTTGTCCGCAGCGCATGGGTTATCACCTCGCCCAGATCTCCGATCTCACCGTGGTTGTACAAACGGAAAGCCTGATTCATTTCGCCACTGCACGAACGGCAGTTCCAGGCCAGCACGTCGTAGCTATGCTGCGCGAACAATTTGGCCATACCACGCATGTACTGGCGGTTGCTGTCGCCTTCGAGCCCGTGGGTCAGTATGACCAGCCGGTTCTGGCCCTGATCCAGCCAGTCCAGATCAACGAAATCACCATCGGCCAGGATAAGCCGCTCGCGTTCGTAGCTGACCCCGCTCACGCTACGGGTAAGACTGGGGATAACCGTTTGCAGATGACCGTTATACTGGTACGAAGGCGGACCCGGGTAAGCGGAAGAAATGATCGGCATATTGATAAAACAACGGCTACATTTGGCAGTTTACTTCAGCACCACCTTTTCATACGGGGTCGCCACCGACCAACTCGCATGCAGTTTGCCAAATACTTATCTGTTGCTATTGCCAGCACCATCAAGTTTGCTGGTGGTCCGCTTACCGGGCTGGCCCTGGGCCTGAGCTGGATCGAGACGGCGCTCTGCACCATTGTTGGTATGATGCTGAGCGTCATTGCCATCACGTATGCGGGGGCGGCTATTCAACTGCTCTCCCAACGAATCCGGAAACAAACTCCCAAACGCTTTACCCGCCGGACCCGGCTGGCGGTTCGTATTTACAAACGGTCGGGCCTGCTGGGTATAGCGTTCCTGACTCCGCTTATTCTGACGCCAATTGGGGGTACAGCCCTGGCCGTTTCGTTCCGCCTGGGGCGAGGTCAGATCCTGCTCTATATGCTCGGCAGTGCCGTTTTGTGGGCCTGTGTTCAGACGCTGGCGCTCTACCAGATACCGGGCGCGCAGGAGTTCTTCAAGCGATAAACGACTTCGTTCAGGAGCGGCCTACCGGCTAACGGTTTGCGGAGCGGTACTCGTCTTCTTCCGGAAATCGCCCCTCGAAAAGTACTTCTCGATCAGGCAATACATCAGAATAAAGAAATAGCGACTGCCCATCTCCTTGATCTTCAGCTTCGACTCCCCGTACTTACGATTGGTCCAGCTGTTGGGAACAACGGCATAGCTATACCCGCGCACGATGGCTTTTAGGGGTAGCTCGACGGTTAGGTTGAAGTGCGGAGATAGAAACGGTTTAACTCCTTCTATCGTCTCGCGCTTATAAAGCTTGAAGGCGTTGGTGGTGTCATTGTACTGAATACCCATTACCACCTTCACGATAAAGTTGGCTACGCGGTTGATGACTTTCTTCAGCGCCGGGTAATCGATTACCTTTCCATCGCGGCCCCAGCGCGAGCCGAAAACCGCATCGACGCCTGTTTCGCGCATTTTGTTATAGAACTTGACCAGATCTTCCGGATCGTCGGAGAGGTCGGCCATGAAAACAGCAACGCAGTCGCCGGTGAAGCGTTCCAGTCCGTATCGTACCGCATAGCCAAACCCATTGGGGCCCGGGTTGGTAAAATAAACCAGCGTGGGAATCTCGGTGGCTGCCAGCTCCTGCAGCACCCGGAGCGTACCATCTTTCGAGTTATCGTTGGTTACGCATATTTCATGCGGAATCCCGTGTTTGGCCAGCGTCTGGTACAACGCCCGGAGAGTTGGTGGCAGTGATTCCTCTTCATTATAAGCCGGTATGACGACGCTTAATTTCATAACAGTCGGGCGCGGGCAGGTCCCCGCTCTAAGTCTCGTTTAGTGTACAGCCGGTTTCCAGTGATCAGGCACATCGGGTACGGCCTCCCGTATTCGCGCCAGTATATCGTTGGGCAGTGGCCCCAGAGCCTCGGCCGCACAGTTGGCGGCTACCTGATGAGCGTTGCGCGCACCCGGAATAATGACTGATACGGCCTCGTTCGACAGGCAGAAGCGCAGCGCCGACGTAGCCAGTCCACCGGGTAGCTCCTCCAGAAAGGCCAGGCTCCGGACCGACGTAAGCAGCCAGTTACGGTCGCGGTCGGGTAAATAGTGGCGGTACTGATCGGGTGGGAAGCTAGGCTCCTGCGTCAGGTAAGCGGGATTCAGGAAACCCGATGCCAGCGGCACGCGACCGATAAAGGTGTATGAACCGGCTTCGGAGGTATTGAACAACACCGTTTCGGCCCGCCGGTCGAGGGCGTTGTAGATCACCTCCAGCACCGAGCCGAATCCGGCTTCCATGACCCGACGAGCTCCGTATACGCTTTTTGAGCTGACGCCGTACGCACCGATCTTACCGGCCTGTATGAGCTGATCGAAGGGAGCTGGGTCGTACGCTGACCAGTCGAAGTTGTCGGGAGGACTATGCAGCAACAGGACGTCGAGCCGGTCGCGGCCCAGCCGGTCGAGGCTGTCCTCAACCGCTTTGTGCAGGTAGGCCGGGCTAAAATCCTGGGGCTGACTGGCGGGAGTCAGTACGTTGCCAAACTTGGTGCAGATGATGGCGTCGGGTCGATTGGCGAGTGCCCGTTTCAGAAAGCGTTCCGACTGACCGGCGCCGTAGCTATCGGCCGTATCGAAGAAGCGAACGCCCTGTTCCAGCGCGGCATGAACCGTTTGAACAGCCGCCGTTTCGTCAATGTCGCCCCAGCCCGTAGCGCGTCCGCTCTGCACGTTGGGCCCGCCAAACTGCCAGGTACCCAGGCCAATACGCGAGCCGTATCTGTTGGTTTGTTGATTGCTCATATACATGTTTCAGCAGGTCGGGCCGTATGAACAATCTTCATACGGCCCGACCTGCTGAAACGAAAAAGCGAATTTATACCGTTTCGGTAGCTGGTGTCAGGATGATTTTACCTTTAATCAGGCTACGCTGGCCGGGGAACTCGGCAAAGAACGCGTTACGTCCATGCAGCACCCGGTCATCGTGGAAGAACACAGCCTCCCCTTTCTGCAACTGCAGCGGCATGACCAGACCGGCATTATGAACGCGTGACTCCATGAAATTCTGGAACCGCTCGACCAGATCCAGCACTTCGGGGCTGTTTTCTTCTTTCGAGATACAGTAGTAATTGTAGTTGGCCAGATAGCCTTCTTCGTCCTTATCGATAATCTTGCGCACTTTGCGGCTGCCCCCTTTTTCGTGGACAACGTCGGTACGCAGCAGTTCGTCGAGCAGGGTATCTTCACCGTCGAGTTTGAGGCACTCGACCAGTTCGTCCAGCTCGAAGAAGGTAGTGGCTCCACCAATTTTGGCCCGCGATGCGCAGTAGAAGAAGTTAACGGCCTCTTCGCCGTACAGCTCTACGTACGAGTCGTCGGTATGCAGGGGCTGGCGCGTGTTGCTCGACCGGTAGCGATCCGGAATCTGCGGATCGTAAGTGATGTCGATCCAACGGTTGCCGGTCTGCTGACCCGTTTTGATGTCTTCATCGGCCGCATGGATTTTTCCGATGGTTTCGGAAAGGCGGCTGTAGAAATCATGTACGGGCAATTCTTCTTTGAACCCGGCCAGATGCACCACTCTATTGTTCAGAACGGCTTCTTTCACGTTCTGTATGGTCTCGTCGAGCGTAGTGTAGGTAACCTGCTTGAAAAAATTCATAGCGTCCTGACGTTTAAAATCTGTTTACAAGGTACTAATCAACCAATTGACAACCAAAAAGCGACTGACGTACGCTTAATTATTTAGAATCCGGTATAAACCGAGAGCCACTTTGCTGTAGGTACGCGCTACCGCCGGGGGCAGCACGTAATCGCGAATCATGTCTTTCACCTCACGCCAGCCGGGTCGGGCCAGCCTTATGTACTTACCGACGATGGGCAAACGGGCCGAGTACGAATGGCGGTACCGTTCGGCGTTTAGCATCATCTTGTAGTACCGGGCTATGTTCCGCTGCAGCTTCCGGTCATACTGGTAGTTCAGTTCGCGGTTGATGCTTTCGTACATAGCAATTCGGTTACGCAGGAACACTTCGTTGTCGTACCGGTCGGTGAAACTGGTACCACCCTGATTTTTCCGGTATACCGACATCAGATCGGGCAGATACCCGATCTTGCCCTGTTTCGCTTTCAGAATGAGCCGTGGAATGTCGCCACTAACGGACTCGCTGAACCAGGCCGGATACTCCCGTATACTGTTCCGGTACATGGTGCTGGAGGTAGCCATGAACCAGATCTCGTCTTCGCCAATCAGGTCATCGACCGTAAAAAACGGTTTCGTGTCGGGCCCGTTCAGTACGTGTTCGGGTGTGCCGTCTTCGTACGTAATCAGCGCGTTATGAAACACCATCGAGTAATCAGGGTGGGCATCCAGAAAATCGGCCTGTTTCTGCAGTTTCAGCGGATCAGTCCAATAGTCGTCGCCATCCATCAACGCGTAGTATTCGCCCCGGGCCCGTTTCAGCGTTTCCAGGAAGTTGATACCCCCGTTTTTACCCATGTTGCGTGGGTGCAATATCCCGATTACCAGGCCCGGATGGTTCTGTTCGTACTCCCGGATGATGTCTCGCGTTCCATCATTCGAAAAGTCATCGCCCACCAGTATTTCGATAGGAAACGATGTTTGTTGAGCCAGTGCGCTATCAATCGCTTTTCGGATGAACCGCTTCTGGTTATAGGTAATAATGAGAACGCTGACTTTCATTAAACGGCTACTTCTTTCGCCTGTGTAATTTGTTTCTTCCAGCCCTGCGGCTCTTCGTTATCGGCAGGCGTACCCCATGGATCGTAGAAAGGAAGGATAGCCACCCAGCGCCCGGCCGGATCTTCCCAGCTAAACCGGTCGGCAAAGCTCGACGGACTAACCCAGTGGGGCAGGTCGTATCGGAACAGGATCATATCACCCATGTCTTGGTATCCTTCGGTTTCAACGATATGGTCGTTGATCACATAACCCGTACCGCCCGAGGTATAATCCTTACCGTACTGGTTCAGTGCCAGAATCATACCCACTTTCTGCGGGTTGAGCGGGTGCCAGTGCCGGCCGAAGAAGCTGCCGCCCAGCGGGTAGTGGGTAACCTGCGGGTGGAAATACGGCTGTCCGCGCCGGATGCCGAACGCTTCGTTGTTGCCGGTCATGTCGTTCCAGAAGCCACGCACCGGATCGAATACGTTCAGCAGGGTTTCTTTGAACGGGGCCTCGAGGTCCAGAATGGCATCGAACGTATGATCGTGGAATAGCTGCGGAGCCTTTTGAATCTTGGCAATATGCAGCCGCTGTTTGTGCTGGTTGTTGTCAAACGTATCAGGACCTTCGGCCAGGGGCGTCTGAGCGGCCCACTGGCGGGTTTGCTCGATAACGGCCGATAAGGCTGCTTGTGGAAGGCCTGTCTTAATGATGACGATGTTTGGTTCGTTCACCAGCCGCATCACTTCGTCGAACGGAATTTCGGGTACGATCTGTCCGTCCTTAACTTCGGCGTTTACCTTGATGATGTATTTAGCTACTTCCTGCATAGTGTATTAGGATGTTGTAGGCAATTTAACGGTCAACTTGTCGAAAACCCAGACGCTGGGCGGTTTCTTAGCCAATGGAGACGTGTAAAACTAGTCTGACCAGTTGGGTTAACGCGCTGACCCAGCTCATGGTTCGGGCTGATTAACCGCATAACCAAATCCAGACGCGCCGAAGCCGTTGCCGTTATACAGCATAACCAGCTGATCGCGGTGCGGGAAGATGTGACAGTAGTCCATCATCAGCGAGTCCCAGCCCTCGGCCGAGCGTTCAATACCGGCCTGGTCGTCGGTACGGGTCCAGGTCAGCCCGTCTTTCGATTCGGCACAGCCAATCCGGTAGCTACGCTGCACGTCGGTCCGGTAGTTCGTGGCGCTGCGGTAGGAGAAATACATGCGGTAGAGGTCGCCGTCGCGAAATACCGTGGGCCGGCCGATGGCGTCGGTGAAGTCATCGTACCCCACGCAGACATGCCCGGTACGCTCCCACTTGAGACCGTCTTTCGATTCAGCATATTTCACGTCATAGAACGGCTCGGGATGCCCGTCAATCACTTCAATTTTGGTACACGACAGGTACCACATGCGCCATATATCGCCTTCGCGGATCACGCAGGGCTGCGCTACCCACACCTGGTCGTAGATAGACCGGTCGAGCAGCGGCCCGGTATATTTACGCTCAAACGTCAGCCCACCATCGCGGCTGATGGCCAGGCCGATACCCAGGCGGTAGCTGGCAGTTTCGCTTTTGTTCCAGCCCGTATAATAAAGCCAGATTTCGTCTTCACCCGCTTCGTTCGTAACCGGCACAAACCAGGATGGCATCGTTCCGGCTTCGTCAAACATACCTACTGCGCCTTTGCTCAGGCAGGCTTTGTCATGAACATACGTAACCGTTGAGAGATTGTCGGGGTCGAGTTCTACAAAGGAGGTCGATGAGGATGCATTCTCATCGCGGGTCGAGAAATAAACTCGTAGTTTATCCTGGAGCGGATAACCAAATGGTACCTGAGCGTGAGTCCGGCTGAACGGCTGATCACCAGCTGGTTTGTAAACGAGACCTTGTTTTTTCCAATTCATGTGTATTACTGGTTGCTGAAGCCGAGCCAGGGGCGATGAACCGGGCGGGCCCAGTAGCAGAAGCAACGGGCCGGGCTGATTGTTCACCTTTTCTGACCGGATTTAATGGTAATGCTGGTACCACTGCTGGAAAACCATTAGGGTCCAGAGCAGTTTGCGATGATTTTGTTTGCCGGCATAGTGCTCCTGCTGAAGCTGCCGAACGTAAGCGGGGTCGAACAGACCGTGCTGCTGCAACGACGCGTCGGAGAGCAACTCGTTGCAGAGGGGCTTCAGTTCGTTCCGGAGCCACTGCGAGAGCGGAATACCGAATCCTTTTTTGGGCCGGTCGATGATCTCGTTCGGAATCTTGTTGCGCATCAGGGCTTTCAGGATGTATTTACCGGATAGCCCTTTCCGCTTGAACGACTCAGGCAGGCTGTTGGCAAAATCAACGATCCGGTAATCGAGAAAGGGCGCGCGTACTTCGAGCGAGTTATACATACTGGCCCGGTCAACCTTTACCAGAATATCATCGAGCAGGTACGTCATGTAATAGATATACGACGTCTGATCAAAGGCGCTGGTAGACGCGGGCAGATTGGCCAGGTGCTTATCGATCAGGCCCAGGCCCGTTCGGTCGGTTAGCCGGGCCAGCACATCGGCACTGAGCAACGATCGTTTCTGAGCCGGCGAGAAGCTACCCAGCCATAACGTATGCGTATAGGCCGGTTTCTCCTGAAATCCTTTCAGAAACTGTTTGGCTTTAAAATCAAGGCTGATGTTATTATCGCTGACGGGTATCAGCTCGGCCACGCGATTGGCCAGCGAGTGCATCAGCTTAGGCATCCGCCCGTATACACCCCGTACGTAATCAGACGTAAAGGTTGGATAACCGGCCAACAGTTCGTCGCTGCCGTCGCCCCCCAGCGCTACGGTCACTTGCTCGCGGGTAAACTGCGACAGCAGATAGGTCGGAATAATCGATGCGTCGGCAAACGGCTCGTCGAGCTCGGTAGCGATACCGGGCAGCAGATCGAGCGAATCGCGGGCGGTCAGCACCTTCTCGTGGTGGTCGGTACCCAGGTGTTTGGCCACGGCCCGGGCATAGTCGGCTTCGTCGTACGATTTTTCCTTGAAGCCGATCGAAAACGTCTGGATGGGTCTGTCGCTGTTTTTCTGGGCGTAGTACGCAATGGTTGAGCTGTCCAGCCCACCGCTCAGAAACACGCCCAGCGGCACATCGGCCACCAGCCGCGACGCCGTAGCGTCGTTGAGCAACTCATCGAACCGGTTCAGGGCCGTCTCGAACGTAATGGGCTGGTGGTTGAACTGCACCGTCCAGAACGGTTTGCGGGCCGTAACCTGGCCCTTCTCGAATAGCAGGTAATGGCCGGGTTCGAGTTTCTGAATATCCTGGTAGATGCTGTACGGCGTTGGTACGTACTCGAACGTCAGGTAGGCGTTCAACGCATCGGGGCTGATCGTTTTAGACACGAGCGGGTGCTGCAGCAACGATTTCGGCTCCGAACCGTAGATAAGCGTATCTCCTTTGATGCTGTAATGCAGCGGCTTTTTGCCCATGCGGTCGCGGGCCAGCAGCGTTTTGCCGGTCCGGAAGTCGTAGATCGCAAAGGCAAACATGCCGTTGATTTTCCCGAACAGGTCTTCGCCGTATTCCTCATACAGATAAAGCAGCACTTCCGTATCGGAAGTTGTCCGGAACGTATATTTTCCGGACTGCTGCAGCTCTTCTTTTAGGCTGAGGTAGTTATAAATCTCGCCGTTGAAGACGATACCGATAGTCTGGTCGGCATTGAAAAAAGGCTGGTTAGCGCCTGAGCTCAGGTCAATGATGCTAAGCCGGGCATGCCCTAACCCAACGGCGGCATCGAACCGGCCGGGTTGCCACCAACCACCCTGAAAATCGGGCCCACGGTGCTTCAGTTGCCGAATCATCCGCAACAGGTCATCTTCTGTGCCCCGCCCGCTAAATCCCGCTATTCCACACATAGTCGTTATGAGTCAAGACCGGAGCCCAGGCGCTCGTGGCGCGGCTCCGGCGTTATGGTTTTACGTTTTACCGCATCCGAACCCGCTCCGACTGCGCATCAGAACGGCCCGTATAAGCTTCTTCCGGCGCGTCGAAGTTGATCAGCTCCTTAACGGTATAGGTTGTCTTGTGCTGCGACTCGTAATACGTCCGCATCAGTATTTCGGCCATTACGCCCATCAGAATGAGCTGAATACCTACAATGAAGAACATCGACGCAATGGTTGGCAGTGGCGTTTCGACCAGGTCTTTCTCGCCGGTTATCTTGAAATAGGTAGCCAGTAAGGTTGCCACGAAGGCAACCAGAAACGCCAGAATACCGGCCCCGCCAAAAAAGTGGATGGGCCGCTGCATGTATTTCTCCAGGAATTTGATCAGCACCAGATCGAGCAACACTTTGTAAGTCCGAAAAATGCCGTAGTTGCTTTTCCCGAACCGGCGCGGCTGGTAGTTGACGGGCTGCTCGGTGACTCGCCCGCCCTGCCAGGCGCAGTAAACCGGAATGAACCGGTGCATCTGCCCATAGAGGGTTACGTCTTTGATCACCTCCCGGCGGTAGGCTTTGAGGGTACAGCCGTAGTCGTGCAGCCGAACGCCCGAGATCGAGCTGATCAGCTTGTTGGCGGTCATAGAGGGTAGCTTACGCGTGAGGAATTCATTTTTCCAGCGATTTTGCCGCCACCCGCTGACCACATCATAGCCCTCGTCGAGCCGGGCAATCAGGTTGGGAATATCATTCGGGTCGTTCTCCAGATCGCTGTCGATGAGTACGATCACCTCGCCCGACGCGTGCTGAATGCCCGCATTGATCGCGGCCGTTTGTCCGAAATTACGCTTGAAATTAATGGCCTTCACCCGTGGATTGCGCGCACAGACGGCCCGAAGCTGGTCCAGCGAATCGTCTTTCGAGCCATCGTTTACAGCAATAATTTCATAGTCGTACTGCCCTATCGCACTTTCGAGCGTGTCGAACAGGATAGGGATACTCTTCGATTCATTATAAATCGGCACTATGACGGAAAGATAGGTCATACAAACTGGGTTGTTGAGTAGGTCGCCGGGACCTGATGGCTGTGAATACGGATACGGCACTAAGTACTAGAAACGGATAAAACGGAACCAGATAACGGGTTTCGGCGTGACGCAGGGCAAACGCATAGACAAAGACACAGTAGCCCAGTGCCATTGGCAAAAACAAAAGTATATCATTTTTACGCCAGCCGCGCCGAAGCAGCAGTACGAGTCCAATCAGACCCGGGATCAGCACCAGTGCATAATGATACAGCCGCAGCAGCAACCGGGGCCAGTGCGCCGGTATCATGTCGTCCAGAAACGAGTAACCCCAGGTACCGTGCAAGAACGTGAACAGGTAGCGCACCGGCGACCAGACGTAGTACACCAGCGGGTTATCCTCCCGAACGGAGCGGGTATACCGCCCCAGTTTGGCCCGGACCTGACTTTCGAGCATCTGTTTCCGCAGCGAGTCAATATTCGGATTGTTACCCAGCTCAAAGTACAACTCCCTGATCTGAATCATTGAGTCGCGGTTAAACTTGCTGGTATATACGTAAGCAGGGGGCGGGCCAAGCTGCTCGTCGACGTACCAGCGCAGGGGCGGCAGGTACCGGTTGTTGCCCCAGCCCATCAGCCACCGCAGATCGGTATTCGGAAACCAGAACGCGAAATCTTCGCCGTAGGTCTGGCAGAACGCAACCATATCGAAGTAGTTGGTAGGCCAGAACGTATTGGCATACCACGGGTTTTTCAGCAGGGGTATTACTTCGCCGTACTGCCGGTAGTTACGTACCATCCAGGCGCCATCAACAATCAGAAACGGCAGTAAAAACGTAAAACTATAGCGGGCCAGCTGCCGAAATACCAGACGCCCCCGCAGCCAGCGTATCGTCCAGACCGCAACCGGAATGGCTAGTAGGGGCAGGTGGGCTGGCTTCAGGAAAACAGACCAGGTCAGCCACGCCCCGGCTACCAGCAACGGTAGCCGCCGGTCAGGGTTTTGCTCGAACCGAATCCAGGCATACAGAAAAAAGATCGATACCGACGCAGCAAAGCTCTCGGTCAGGAAATAGCCGTCGAAAACGCTGGCGAACGGGCTGAACAGGTAGATAAAATACGCCCAATAGAAGGCTCGCTCCGACTGGAACAGGTCCCGTGCTACCAACCCAAGTGCGTATACCGATACCACCGCCAGCAGCAGCTGAAGCACGATGATGATATTACAGGCTACGGCCGGACTGAACAGCAGCCGGAACGCCAGATAGACGCCCGAGTAGCCCGGCATCCGATCATCGGTTTTAAAGCCATGATGCAACAACAGCTCCTCAACGGGCTGTATATACGTCATCATGTCGCCATTGCTCTGCCCCCAGAATCCGTCTATGTCATGTTTGTAGGTCTGTGTCAGATACCAACAGAAAAACAGCCCTTTTACCACGAGGGCCAGGGCCAGCCAGTACAATCGGGACGAAGACGGACGGAGCCGTGAGCGCGCCATCATGTGTATACGGTTTTATACCAGGTTACGAATCGACTTAATCCTTCTTCAAGAGTAATTTTTGGTTGATACCCCAATAGTTCAGCCGCCCTCGACACGTCGGCGTAGGTACGCTCCACGTCGCCGGGTTGTTTGGGCAGGTGCTGAACCTGAGGGGGTTTGTTCATCAATCGGTACAACGTTGTTACCAGCGTTTGCAGCGTAACGGGGCTGTTATTACCGAGGTTTATAATCTCATAGGCCCGAGGATGGGTGTCAAGATAAGCCAGCGCAGCCACAATTCCATCGACCGTGTCGCTTACGTACGTATAATCGCGTGAGGTATCGCCCTGACCAAACATAGGAATCGGCTGGTCGGCGGCTATCATGCGGACAAACTTATGAATCGCCAGATCAGGCCGTTGCCGTTCTCCGTATACCGTAAAGAACCGCAGGTTAACCACGCCCATCCCGTACAGATGGTGGTAGTTATGCGTCAACAACTCACACGACCGCTTGGTAAAGGCGTAAGGCGAGATGGGTTCGTCTACGGTGTCGGTTTCGCTAAACGGAATTTTCTCATTATTCCCGTACACCGACGACGACGATGCGAACACCATTTTGCCTACCTGCTGCTCCCGCATCCAGTCCAGCAGATTATTGGTACCGGCAATGTTGGTACTGATATAATCGGCGGGCTGTTCGATAGATGGCCGAACACCGGCTTTGGCCGCAATATGAATGACCGCGTCAATACCGGAACCCAGTTGCGTCAGCCAGTCCCGGTCACGAATGTCAGCTTCAATGAACGTGAAAGCCTCGTGGTTCAGAACGGTCGACAGGTTTCGTTCTTTAACAGAGCGTTCGTAAAACGAATCGAAGTTATCGACGCCAATTACCCGGTATCCGCTGCCGAGCAGCCGTTCGGTCAAGTGGCTGCCAATGAAACCTGCGCATCCCGTCACTAAAAGTTGGGCAGAACGTGTCATGTGTTGTCTCTCGGGCGGGGCAACCGTTTACGGTTTTCGGTTCCCCAATCAGTTAGGTAGGTATGCTCAGCCGAGCCACCATACTATCGTGAATCTGGGTCATCGTTTCGCGTAGATCGAAGGTCCAGTCCCAGCCAGGATAGTGTTGTTTAAATTTGGTAAGGTCTGAAATATACCAGATATGATCGCCCGAACGGTTCGTATCCGAATACTGGTAGTTCATCTTGTTGCCTGAGATTTCTTCACAGAGCGCAATGGCTTCGAGCATCGAGCAATTGGCGTAACGACCGCCACCGGCGTTATATACCTCGCCTGGTCTGGGGTTCTGATAGAAATGCCAGAACATATTAACCAAATCCCAACTGTGAATGTTATCACGAACCTGTTTCCCCTTGTAACCGAAGATGGTATACTGGTTGCCGGTGATGACGCATTTCATCAGGTAGGACAGGAAGCCATGGAGCTGCGCACCCGAGTGATTAGGCCCCGTCAGGCAACCGCCCCGGAACACGGCCGTCTTCATACCGAAGTAGCGACCATACTCCTGCACCATAATATCGGCGGCCACTTTGCTGGCGCCAAATATGGAGTGTTTGGTATGATCGAGGCTCATGTGCTCGTCGATCCCGTTCTGGAAATAGGGGTGATTCTGATCGATTTCCCAACGCGTCTCGGTCTCGATCAGCGGCAGGAAGTTCGGATTATCGCCGTAGACCTTGTTGGTCGATGTGAAGATAAAAACGGCTTCGGGGCAGTGCAGGCGGGTCATCTCGAGCAGATTGACAGTTCCCACTGCGTTGACGCCAAAATCAGTAAATGGCTCGCGGGCGGCCCAGTCGTGGCTGGGTTGCGCTGCGGTGTGCAGTACCAGCTTGATGTCGGTCCCGTATTCCTGGAAAATAGTTTCCAGCTGCGCCACCTCCCGAATATCAGCCGCGCGATGCTGATAGTTCTTGTATGTTTCTGACAGGCGATTGCGGTTCCATTCCGTAGAGCCATCTGCTCCGAAGAAGTACTGCCGCATGTTGTTGTCTACGCCAACGACGAGATCGAACTTGTCGGCGAAAAATGCAACTGCCTCACTGCCGATTAAACCGGCCGAACCCGTGACTAATGCAATATTCATGGTGTATTCTGATGCATTTACCGAAAAAGCTAACCGAAAAGTCCTATTGTTAGCCGTGCTTTACCGGACAAAGTAACGGAAAATTTACAATTCAGCACAAGGATATTTAGCAACCGTACAGGCAAAACAAAAGCGACAGGCTGATCTGTGAGAAATCAGCCTGTCGCCTGCGTGCCATTTAATAAATTGAGTAACTACGCGCCTTCGCCAATCGTACCCGCTCCGAACAGCTTCTCACGGATTTTTTGGGTCCGTCCTTCCAGAGCCGGGTTGGGCGTATACTTATATTTTGACTGAACAGCCGCCGAGTCTTTTCCGGGACCGTATACGTAGGGATCGTTCTGGCGGTAATCCGACTGCCGAATGGTGTTATATTTCTGGTAGTCACACGAAGCCAGCGACAGGATCGACACGGCCAATACTACTACACTCGTTACGCGTTTCATAGTCACTTGATTACGAATTGATTCAGCAAAATTAGTGATTACTGGTTAGTGGTTGGTCGTTATGTGCCGTTTTTTTTCGCAGATCGGTCAATTAGCTACCTTCCGGATCTCCTCGTCGACAAACGCTATCAGCTCCTGTATGTAGGGTTTCGAAAAATCGAAGGGTATGTTGGCCGCGGCATAAATATCCCGGATAGGGGCTTTGTAACCCAGGCTCAATGCGGCTTTGTAACCCGCCAAACCCGCTTCAGGGTCGCGCCGGTAATTTCGCCAGACAGCAATGGCTCCCAGTTGGGCAATGCCGTATTCGATATAATAGAAAGGCACTTCGTACAGGTGCAGCTGGCGCTGCCATATGTATTCTTTGTAATAGGCCATGCCGCTCCAGTCTGTTACCCGATCGGCAAACCGGTCGTGAATCCGAACCCAGTTCTCACGCCGTTCGTCGACCGTGTGGCCGGGGTTTTCATACACCCAGTGCTGAAAAGCATCGATCGTGGCCACCCAGGGCAGCGTCTCGATAATCGACTCCAGATGCTGCCGCTTGGCCCGGCGCAACTCGTCCGGCTTATCGAAAAATACGTCCCAGTGATCCATCGACAGCAGTTCCATGCTCATCGACGCCAGTTCGGCCACTTCCATCGGCGGATTCCGGAACGCTTTCAGCGGCAGATCACGGGTCAGGAACGAGTGTACTGCATGACCACCTTCGTGTACCATCGTAACCAGATCGCGCAGGCTGCTGGTGGCGTTCATGAAAATAAACGGCACTCCAATTTCTTCGAGCGGGTAGTTATAACCACCCGGGGCTTTCCCCTTGCGCGACTCCACGTCCAAGTGGCCCATAGCCCGCATGATGCGCAGGTCGTCGCCCAGTTCGCGGTCGAGCCGGTCGAAGCAGGCAATGGTCTTCTCGACCAGTTCGGCACCGGTAGCAAATGGTTTCAGCGGAGGACGGCCTTCGGCATCGACTTTCAGATCCCAGGGCCGCAGGCTGTCGACACCGAGTTTCTGTTTCCGTTCCTGACTCAGGACATCGAGCAGCGGCACAACCGCTTCGGCTACCGACTCGTGAAACTTGAAGCAGTCGGCAGGTGTATAGTCGAACCGGCCCAGAGCCGCAAATGAATAGTCGCGGAAGTTGGCAAAGCCAGCATTGACCGCCACCCGATGCCGCAGATCACGCAGCTGGTCGAATAGCTGGTCGAGCACGGCATGATCCTGATACCGGCGTTCGGCAATTTTGCGCCAGGCCTCTTCGCGCTCGGCCCGGCTGGTCAGCTGCAGGCGGTCGGTTGCTTCGGGCAGAGTCAGCTCACGACCGTCGATCTGAACCGTCATAGCCCCCGCAATGGCGCCATATTTCCGCTCTTCGGTCTGTATGTCGGTTTGCAGCGGAATGTTCTCGTCGCGGTAGATCTCGATGGCTTTTTTCATACCCCGCACCATGATGTCGAAGCCAGCATCGGTCAGTTCGCTCAGGAACGGGCTGTGTACGGCCTTCAGATCAAGCTCGTTGCCGTACTCGGTCATGGGCGGCTGAATGTCGGCAATGAAGAAATTCAGTTGATTGACCAGCTCTCCGTTGGCCGTGTCGCAGGTCATGCGGATGTAGCGCCACGCAAAATTTTCGGACAGGTACGACTCCAGCTCGCTCCGGTCAATAAGCCACTGCCGCAGCTCATGGGCATTGCTGAGAGGCCGGTTCAGTAGGTTGTCATAAAACGGTTTAACGTCGGCCCAGCTGCGGAGCTCCATCGCTTCACCAATGAACGGACGGGCCGGCCGGGCCGGTAAGGAGAAAGTTTCGTTCGGGGTCATTGTATCGAATAAACAACCTGAGCTGGCAACCAGTTTGAGGTCACTAAAGGGTTGTTAAGATAAATTAACAATGCTTTGTTGCTATTTTTTGTTCAGCACACTTGCATCTACGAAATCATTCGTATATGTTTGCTACGAACAATTTCGTAGATCATCTGATGAA
This sequence comes from Spirosoma lacussanchae, assembly GCF_005870035.1. GTDB lineage: Bacteria > Bacteroidota > Bacteroidia > Cytophagales > Spirosomataceae > Spirosoma > Spirosoma lacussanchae. The sequence goes on from NZ_SWJG01000011.1 coordinate 36,196, forward strand.
GCCAACCGACGCCGAACTGGAAATCCTGCACGTGCTCTGGGCCAACGGTCCCAGCACGGTACGGCAGGTACACGAGAGCCTGAGTCAAAGCCGCGATATTGGCTACACAACGGCGCTCAAGCTCATGCAGATCATGCATGAAAAAGGGTTGCTCAGCCGCGATGCCGAGAGCAAATCGCACACCTATACAGCCGCCGTCAGCGAAGAAGACACGCAGCGGGGACTGGTTGACCGGTTTGTCGAAACCGCCTTCAAAGGATCGGCGTCCAAACTGGTAATGCAGGTACTGGGGCAGCACAAGGCCTCCCAACAGGAACTCGAAGAAATCAAGCAACTCCTAAACCAGTTGAATAATGAACACAACTGATTGGCTCAACAATCCCACCACCGACGCGCTGGGCTGGACCCTGCTCCATGCTATCTGGCAGGGGTTTGCGCTGGTGCTTCCTGCCGCCCTGGTTTTACACGGGCTGCGTAACCGATCGAGCGTGCTGCGGTATCGCGTGGCCGTACTCACCCTGCTGAGCCAGCTGCTGGCCTCGGCGGTTACGTTTTGGTGGTATTACACGCCCGCGGTTCCTGCCGCAGCGGCCCTCCGCCCTGCCTACGCCAGCCCGGCACTGTCGGTCCGCTGGCAGACGGCTACCCAAACGCTGCCCTGGCATCAGCAGATGCAACAGTTTCTGGACGCTCACCTGAGTCAGTTCGTGCTGGCCTACCTGATTGGCGTAGCCGTTTTTGCGGTACGGCTGGCGGGCGGCTGGCTCTACCTGCAACGCCTGAGCCGGACGGCCACCCGCCCCATGTCCAGCCAGGTTGTTGAGCTGACCCAGTCGTTACGGGCGTTTATGCAGATTGGGCCGGTTATTCAGGTGCGCGAGTCGGCCCGGGTGGTGGTACCTATGGTTGTGGGTGTACTGAAGCCGGTGCTGTTGCTGCCCGTCAGCCTCACCACGAGCCTGTCGGTTCAGGAAGTCGAAGCGGTGCTGGCGCATGAACTGGCGCATGTCAAGCGCCACGATTACGCCGTCAATCTGGTGCAGTCGGTGGTTGAGGTGCTATACTTCTTCCACCCCGCGTTATGGTGGCTGTCGGCCCGGATACGCGAAGAGCGTGAACACTGCTGCGATGGTCTGGCAGTAGAAGCCGTTGGCGGCAACGGACGGATACTGGCTCAGGCGTTGGCCCGCGTCGAAGAACTTCGGCTCACGCAGCTGGCCACCCCTACTCTGGCGATGGCCTTTGCCAGCAAACGGCAACATCTGCTGCACCGGGTTCGGCGGGTGCTGGGCGTTCCGACGCGGCCTATGGTATCGAACGGGAGCCTGGCGGGGCTGACGCTGGCCACGCTGCTGCTGGTTAGTGCGTCGGTCTATGCCGTGCAGCAACAGCCGCAGAAGCCCAAACCCAAAACGGCTCAGGCCAAAACCAGCCGTCGTCACAAAGCCGACAACGGTACTGAATACGGCATGACTGGCAACCAGAGGATCAGCTACATTGTCTGGAAAGGCCAAAAACTCCCGGCCAAACGGGTCGCGCAGCTCCAGCGCCAGCTCGACCTGGTCATGGCTGGTCAGTTCAACCTCGACGACGTAAGACAACCCGACCGCGACATACTGCTGACCATCATCGAGACCAATACCGGCTTCGATGCGGGCATGAACGCGCTAACGGCTGGCCTGGCCCATATCGATTACGACAACATTGTGGGCTCGGCGATGGCTGCCGGACAAGCGGGTCTGGATAAGGCCACAGCCAGCATGGCCGCTGTCGATTATGGGGCCGTGGCTGGTGATATGGTAGCATCTATTGATACCAATATTCTAATCGAAGCTGATGTGGAGCTGGCTGGACTGGCTAACCTTAGTGATGCCGCCCAGCAACGAAATAGTCGTCAGATGGACAGCCTGAGCCAGCTGATGGCCCAGCACGCGCGTCAGATGCAGGCGCTACATCTCCAGATGGAAAAATTACGGTTCCCGGTCGAAGAAGCTGAGCGCAACAGAGAGGTACTGCAGTGGAAAAAAGACAAACTCATGGACCAACGGCAGGCTCTGCTTGAGAAGCATCAGCAACTGTTATACAACGACAGCAAACAGAAGCTCAGCCAGGCCGATGTCGAAAAGCAACTGGCCGCGCTGGAGCCGGAGATCAAGAAGCTGGAATCGACCATGGACCAGCTCAGCCAGCAGTTCGAGCAAGCCAGCAGCCGTCAGGAAGAGCTCAAACAGCCCCTGGAGAAGCTGGAAAAACAGGCGCAGCAGCTCGAGCGGCAAATCGACCTGCTGTCCGACCAGCTGGTTCGGCATGGCGACGCCGTTGGTGGGCTGACTCCGCCCGTGCCACCGGCCGCCACGGGGGTACGGCCGCTACGGGGTACGGCCCGGCCAGCCCGTGCTCCGCGCGTGCCACTGCCACCGCGTGCCGCCCGACCCGACCCGGTCGATGCACCAGCCCCACCGGCCCGCGCCCTGGCCCCTGCGCGACCCGAAGCGACTCCACGTCCTCCAGGGGTAGCTCCGAAGCCAGCCGCAGCGCCTAAAACACCCCCAGTACCCAGGCCGGATCGGTAGTCAATTAGACGCTCGGTGACTCACCTGCTTTCTCATCGCATCATGGCCACGGAAAACAGGTGAGTTGCTGATACGCTTCACCCACTGCCAAGGTCTGCGACCACTATCAGGAACAAAGCGCTCACAATCTGGCAGTGGTCGCAGACCCTGACAATAGTGCAAAAAGTAAACAAACGTTCCGCCGACAACCATTACAGGTCTCACCTGCAACCAGCTTCCAACACCGCGCGGTCCTACTCCGTAAAACACAAGCTCTTGGTACATAAAAAGCGTCTCTGTCGCAGTGTCCCGTTCGGGAAGCACTACGTGCAGAGACACTTTTCGTATTGACTTCGGAGCAGAGTACGCCCCAACGATTACTCGATTTCGATAACGACATCGCGGCCAACGGGGTGAGCCACGCACGTCAGTACGTAGCCCGCCTTGAGTTCCGACTCAGACAGGCCATCTTCTTCGTCGAGCTTTACCTTACCCGACGTACAGCGACCCAGACAGGCCGTACACATACCCGCCTGACAGGAGTACGGCAGGTCGATATCCAGCTCCAGAGCCGCTTCCAGAATAGTCTGGTGGGGCGCTACGGCAAACTTGTATTCGCTGCCTTCGTACAGGACCGTTACCTCGGGCGAGCCTTCGTCGCCAGCAGTAAGGGGCTCTTCTACCACATCGCCCGCTGGTACGGGTGCACTGACGTAACTCTCTTTATGTACCCGATCGGTCGGCACGCCAACCAGCGCCAGCGCAGAACGGGCTTCGGCCATCATCCCATCCGGACCGCAGAGGTATACACTGGCGTTTTGCCGCTCAGCTGCGGGTAGCTGCTCCAGCAGGCGGGTCAGCATGTGCTGGTTGAGTCGGCCTTCGGCTCCGCTCCAGCCGTAGTCGGGCTGGCTCAGGACGTGGGTTACCTGGAAACGCGACGAGCTATAGGCCTGCTCCATGGCGTCCAGATGACTTTTGTAGATGATCGACGACTGGTTTCGGTTACCATAAATCAGCCAGACGCGGGTGTTCGGCTCCACATGCAGGGCCGACTTGGCCATCGAAAACAGGGGCGTAATACCACTGCCGGCGCCGATCAGGATCAGAGTCCGGCGGTTTTGTGCGTCGAGCTTTGGTACAAACGTACCCATGGGCTCCAGCGTTTCGAGCACATCGCCGGGGCGGATGCGGTCGCAGAGGTAGTTGGAAACCAGCCCACCTGGCACTCGCTTGACCGACACCGCCAGCGACACATCAACATGGGGCGACGAAGCCATCGAATACGACCGGCGTACTTTCTGACCGTTGACCGTCAGCAGAAACGTCAGAAACTGGCCCGGCTGGTAGCGGACCTCTTCGTTGATGGGGTGCCAGAAGGTAAGGGTTACGGCGTCGGGCGTTTCCCGGATCACCTCTTTAACTTTCAAAAAATATCGTGCTGCCATTCGTATTCAGGTTGTTCATGAACTCCGGTAAACCCGCCTGTTTCCGGCCAACGTCGGCTCTGGGCTATGCGGGCAGGCCCGTGTTTCAGCTTCATTTCACAAAGGTACGTCACACCGCCTTTTGATGATACTCGACAAGCCGTTCGGCGGGGGCTTTCAGGATTCGTCCCATCGTCAGGCCGGTTTGCCCGACGGCTTCCTGCAACGGGCCGGCGAAGTAGTGCGCTATGGACCCCACAAAATGTACAGGCCACTCATCAGCCTCCGGAAACCGCCGAACGTAGGTCGTCAGGAAAAGCCTGAACGCGTCGGTAACCAGACCAACGATATGTGTATGTGCGATGTTTTCGGACAGGAATGGGGTAAAGCTCGCAAAATACCGGTTCGGGTACGGTTTTCGATACGCGTTTTCGAGCAGGGTGGCCCGGTCCAGCGCGTAGCGGGCCTGAAACGCGTCGCGCAGTTCAGCAGGCAGTTGTTCCTGAAAAACCTCCCGGACAAGGGTTTTGCCCAGGTACCCACCGCTACCCTCGTCGCCCAGCCAGAAACCCAGCGACTGAATACCGCGGGTTATATCCTGCCCATCGTAGCAACAGGCATTTGAGCCGGTACCCAGAATGCAGACAATTCCTGGCTCGTGGCCCGAGGCTCCGCGAGCCGCGCCCAGCATGTCGCTGTTGACGTCTACGGTATCGAGCGCAGGCAGGGCGGCCCGCAGCGCATCGGCAACGCGCTGGTTGACCGCCGGACTGATGCAGCCTGTCCCGTAAAAATAGATCCGGTTTACCCCGACCGCATCGAGTTGGGGAAGCAGCTGGGCCCGGAGGGTATCGGTAATCTGTTCGGTCGTTTGGTAATATGGGCTAATGCCGTCGGTCGGTAATGAGCGGCTCTGGCCGTTGGCGCTGACCAGCCGCCAGTCGGTCTTGGTCGCTCCGCTATCTGCAATCAGTGTAATCACTCGGGTAGGTAGTTTCGGGTACGGGCCTCAGCTGTTGAAAACCGGCGGTCGGGCGCTACGTGAGCAGCCTGCTGAAGCGAATAAGTAATTAAGTGAGCGCTCCGATTATCGGGAAACGATCAAAGACCCACTCGGCATGGGGGGCGTCGGCCAGTTCGGCCGAGAGGTCCTGACCGGCCCAGTGTTCATAATGTTTTCCGTTGCGCCATAGCCGCGACGCCGACACATCGTAGATCAGTCCGTTGTAGGCGCACCAGATTTCGGGACGGTCCTGTCCGTTGCGCAAAGCCAGTTGCGAGCGGCTGAATACCGGTAGCCCGGCCCGGTCTTCAGTGGTCATGTATCCGGATAGTCAAACAGATTAATAATTGAGCACAGTTTTTGCACGTGAAAACAAAATTAGCGTAACTTTAGCCAATTGTGATTCCTACGTTAATCATCACTATGAAAAAGAATACTGTACTGGCTTTTTTCTCGGCAGCAACCCTGCTGGGGCTGATGACAGGCTGTGGTGGCAAGAAAGTAGCTCCGGTTTCTGAGCGTATTGCCAAAGTCTGGACCGCCCAGAAGGTCGATGAGAATACAGCAACTGTATACACCAAAGGTGGCACGGCCAACGTCCGCAATTACGCCAGTTTCCGGCTTGATTTGAGTAAAGCCCCTACCGTTACCTATACCGAGTTCGATGGCAATACGTTTACCGGCCAGTATTCTGTGCCCGCTGATGATCGCCTTGTACTGACTACCCTAACCCCCGCCCCGACCGGTACCAACGGTACCATTGAATTCAAAATCAGTAACCTGAACGACAACAGCGTTACGCTGACGCGGACTACCAACAGTCAGAAAACCGGTGGTTCGACTAACACCTATACGCTGTCGAACCCGTAAGCATTCGCAAACCATTTTGTGCGTTAAGCCGTTCCGTAGGTCAAGCGGAACGGCTTTTTTTTATTTATTTTTCTCATGACTGATCTTAATACACTGGGCCAGGTTGGGCTGATCGATCATATCCGACAGGCAACCCCGGCTCCGGTCCATCCCGAAACCGTACGCGGTATTGGCGACGATGCGGCCGTTTTCGACTGGGGGGATGGCTACGGGCTGTTAGCTACCGAATTGCTGGTAGAAGGCATTCATTTCGACCTAACCTACGTGCCGCTCAAACACCTCGGCTACAAAGCCGTAACCTTTGCCGTATCGGATATTGCGGCCATGAACGGCCTGCCCCTTCAGCTAACTATTGGCGTAGGTCTGAGCAGCCGGTTCCCGGTCGAAGCGGTCGATGAACTGTATGAAGGCATCCGGGCGGCCTGTACGGCGTACAATGTCGATCTGGTGGGGGGCGATACAACGGCCTCGCGCTCGGGCCTGATTCTGTCGGTATCGGTACTGGGTAAGGTAGCTAAAGATAAAATCACCTACCGCAACACGGCGCAACCCAATGATGTCGTCTGCGTCACTGGCGATCTGGGCGCGGCTTATCTGGGTTTGCAGCTCCTCGAGCGCGAAAAACAGGTGTTTCTGGCCGACCCCAACATGCAGCCGAATCTCTCCGAAGAGCGTGCCTATCTGGTGCAGCGGCAGCTCCGGCCCGATGCCCGCACCGACGTTGTTCATGAACTGAACGACCTCGGCATCCGCCCCACGGCCATGATCGACATCTCGACGGGTCTGGCTTCTGAACTGCTACACATCTGCCGCCAGTCTGGCACGGGAGCCGTACTTTTTGATGAGAACCTACCCATCGATGACCAGACGCACCTGGCTGCCGACGAGTTTAAGATCAGCCCGGTAACGGCGGCTCTGAACGGGGGTGAAGACTATGAACTGTTATTTACGGTTCGGCCGCAGGAGTTCGACAAGCTGGCCAACAACGCGCGCATTACGGCCATCGGGTACCTGACCGCCGACCCGAACCAGGTGGTACTGGCTACCAAAGCCGGTCAGCAGACGCCCATTCGGGCGCAGGGCTGGGGCCAGTCGGCCTAGAGGTCACCGTACGCGAATCAGTTTAAGGTAGCAGGGCTGGTCGCAGCGGGGCAGCAGGGTCAGCGTGTCGCGCCGGAAAACCACGCCCTGCCTAAACGAGACGTTGGCCCGATTGGTATAGATGTAGAGGTTAACACCCAGCCCTTCGAAGGTGGAGTCGACCCGAAAGTAGCGGATCGGATAAAAGTACGTCATCTCGCTCCCCTCTGCCAGCACCTTTCCATCGGGATCGAAAGTCAGCGTCTGGGGCGGTAGGGCGGGGTAACGCCGGGTGGTGTAGAACGACGTATCGCGCCGGACAAAGATGGTGTCGGTATAGTTGATAAGCGTGTCTTTCCGGACGGTTTGCCCGTTGATGGTCACCCGCACCGAGTCGCGTCGTTGCCGGGTCGTGGTGGTGAGCACCGAAAAAGCCGAGTCTTTCTGAAAGCGCCGTTCAACCAGTCGCCAGGTTCCGGTAATGCGGGAATCGCCTGCGCCGGGCGAGAAACCTGACTCAGTCTCTTTGCAGGCGTTCACAAAAATGATGGCCGCCAGAACGAAGGCAATGCCGTACAGCTTTTTCACAGAAACAATCTAATTTGAACTTTTCGGACGTTGTTCAGCGTAGGCATAACGCTGCAGCATGCAAAAAAGGTACGACCTGGAGCCGTACCTTTTTCTGCACCGGCCTCAGGCGGGTCTATACAAATTCTGCGCCACGTTCTTTGGCATCGGCCACGAACGCTTTGACCTTCTGTTCTTCTTCCTTGCGACAGATCATCAGTACGTTGTCGTATTCGGCTACGATGAAGCCATCCAGACCATTGACAACCACAAGCCGGTCTTTGGGCGTCTTGATGATGCAGTTTTTTGTATCGTACAGCATGATGTGCCCATCGATCACGTTCAGATCATCGTTTTTATCCGAGACTTCGTACAGCGACTTCCAGGTACCCAGGTCCGACCAGCCGAAATCGCTCAGAACGACGTACACGTTGTCGGCTTTCTCCATCACGCCGTTATCGATCGAAATGCTCTTGGTGAGCGAATACGCTTTATCAACAAAAGCGGCTTCGTGGTCCGTATAGTAGGCGCTGCGCCCTTCTTCAAAGATTTCAGCCACCTCGGGCAGATACGCTTCAAACGCGCGGATGATCGCCTGTACGTTCCAGACGAAGATACCGGCGTTCCAGACAAACTCACCGCTCTCCAGAAACTGACGAGCCAGCTCGAGATGAGGTTTTTCGGTAAAGGTTTTTACCCGCAACGGCGCCTGCTCGGTATTGGCAGCCGGAATATACTGGATATAGCCGTAGCCCGTATCCGGACGGCTGGGCTGGATACCCAGCGTAACCAGAATGTCCTGATCCTGGGTAGCCGCCAGGGCCGTGCGGATGGTCCGCTGAAAATCGTCCTGTTTCAGAATGATGTGATCGGCCGGGGCCACAACGATGTTGGCTTCGGGGTCGCGCTGGGCAATCTTATAGCAGGCGTAGGCAATACAGGGAGCCGTATTGCGGGCTATCGGTTCGCACAGGACCTGATCGTCGGAGAGCTGCGGGAGCTGCTGCTGACAAAGATTTTTGTAGAGCGAACTGGTAACGATGAAAATATTTTCGGGAGGACAAATACCGTCAAAACGGTCGGCAGTCTGCTGGAGCAGTGTACGGCCCGTACCAAGTACGTCATGGAACTGCTTGGGGTAACTTGTTCGGCTGAAGGGCCAGAACCGCGTCCCGACGCCCCCCGCCATAATGATGACATAGGTATGATTCATTGTAACGATAAAATCAACTTGAAGTGATGCGGTCACAAAGTTGCCAAATCTTATGGATTTGCTCCGCAAAAGTTTATGGTATCAACAGATTATATGCCTTAAGTAAATATACTATCCAATTTCTATATAGCTGGAAGTCCATTTACCAGTCGCCACCCGTAGCCCGCAACAAGGCCACAATAAACTGCGCTTCCTGACTGCGAAGCTGAACCAGTTGCTGCTCGGCCCCCAGAATAGTGCGTTGTGCGTCCAGTACATCCAGGTAAGTCGTTAGTCCTTTCAGGTATAACTCGCGATTGTACTGCTCGGTTCGACGGGCCAGCGTAAGGGTCTGATTCTGAAGATCAATTTGTTCGCGAAGCAGGGTCAGATTATCCAGCGCTGTTTCGGCTTCGCGCTGGGCCAGCTGTAGCTGTTGCTGGTATACCTGCTGGCTGGTTTGCGCCTGTTGTCTCGAGAGCGAAACGAGCTCACGGTTGCGGTGGCCTTCATAGAGCGGTACCGATGCGTTTACCCCTACCAGGTAGGTAGCGCTCGACGGTACAAGCCAGGCACCGATTCGGCCAGACAACAGCCCTCCCGACCCCACCAGGTTGACCCGGGGCCGGGTAGTAGCCTGCTGTACCGCAATCTGCGCCCCGGCCAGCTGGATTTGCCGGTCGGCGCCCTGCAGATCGGGTCGGCGCTGCAACTGCTCTACCGATACACCCGTATACGGAAACTGCGGGCTGGCGGGAAGCGGGCCGGGGGCTACGGTGAAGGTGGCAGGGTCCTGAGCGCACAGCTGAGCCAGTCCATTTACTAGTTCGACCCGGGCGCGTTGCAGCCCTTTGAGCGTCACCTGCAGACTGGCATAATCCGTTTCGGCCCGCTGCACGTCGAGCTGATTGATCAACCCGACCCGAAACCGTTCGCGAATGATGGAGAGGGTTGTGTCCCGAAACTGGATATTGCGCCGGAATACGACCTGTTCGGCATCATTGCCCCGAATCAGCAGGTACGTACGGGCAATGTCCGAAGCCAGCGACAGCCGGAAAGCACGATAATCGGCATCGGACGCCTGCGCCTGTAAATCAGCCACCCGAACGCCCCCCCGAATCCGTCTGAACAGATCGAGTTCATACGTAGCATCAATGGGTAAGAGCTGGAACGTATTCAGCTGAAACCGAGGCAGGCTCTCGCTGGCCGTCGGAATAGCGATGGGTCGGTGTTCCGACAGGCTTTGCGTGGTAATCAATGCCGAGCTGCGGATAGACGGCAGCAGAAACGACTGCGCCACCCGAACCCGAACGCGGGCTTCTTCAAGTCGGCTCAGTGCGGCCCGCAGGTTAGGACTGTTGGTTAGCCCCAGCTGAATCAGCGACTCAAGCGTTGGGTCAGCAAACCGGCCAAACCCGTTGACAAACAACTCAGGTACCGCAGGCGCCGGAATAGGCGTCTGCGAAGCAGCTGTACCGGATGCCGAAGGCCCGGTACCCGGCGCCGATGGCTGACTCTGGCCAGACCCGGGCTGCACGGTAACGGCCCCACCCGGTGCGCTCAGCGGTACGGTCTGCGCGCCGGCAACCAGCCCGCATGCCATCAGCCAGCTACTGACAAGTATACGTTTTTTCATCGTTGTGCCACGGTTTTTTCGGCTAAAGGCTTACGGAGCCGAACACGCTGGCCATCGCGCAGCCGGTCGTTGGGATTCGTTACCACGCGCTCCTGACCGCTAAGACCATCGGTTACCTCTATCGTGGTGCCGTAGTCGCGTCCCAGCGTGATGGGCACGAATTTTACCCGCTGATCGGCCCCTACGATCACAACTCGGGGTCCCTGCGGGGTCATCTGGAGGGCATTGGCGGGTATCAGCACGGGCGCATTGGCCGCAATCAGGTCGAAATGAACCGAACTGTAGAGGCCGGACGGAATTTCGTTCTTGGGGTTCGGAATCAGCACCTCGGTCAGCAGCGTGCGCGACTCGTTTCGTAGCGTTCCTGACGTCCGAACCACTTTGCCGACCAGCCGCCGGTTCTTCAGCTCAGGCACGACCACCGTAGCGGGGGTACCCACTTTCATGTACTGGTAATACGTCTGGGGCACGTCGACGAATACGCGCAGTGAACCCAGCTCCGACAGGGTGAACAGGGGCTGGCCCGAACCGGGCGATACCAGATTGCCGACCTCGGCATTACGGCTGGTGATTACCCCCGAAAATGGCGCGTGAATCTGTTGCAGGGCCTTGAGGGCCTGAAGCCGCCGAAGGTTCGCCTGCGCTACGGTCACCCCCGACTGGCGCGTATCGATGTCCTGTTTCGAGATGGCGCCGGGCAGCTGAACGCTCTTCAGGCGGTCCAGGTTGGCCTGAGCCAGCTGCTGATCGGCCTGAGCGCGGGCTATATCCTGCTCCAGCTCGGGCACGTCGATGGTAGCCAGCAGCTGACCCTGTTTCACCTGGGCGCCAATGTCGACGTACCAACGGCGTAGGAATCCCTGCGTACGGGCAAAGAGCGGGGTTTGGCGAAACGGCTGAATCTGGCCCGGCAACGTCAGTGAACTGGTATCCGAAGCCTGTTTTAGCGGCACCGCGTTGACTACAGGTTCCCGATTGCGTTCGGCGCTGGCCTCGGCCTTTAACTCCTGTGCGTTCCGGATGCGGGGCAGCACACCGAAAAACGCGAATACCGCAATCAGCAGCACAAGCGGAATAAGCACTTTAACTAGTTTCATAGGTCAATAAATTAGGGAACAACGCGTCGAATCCGTATGATCGGGCTGGCCGTTCATGCGGCAACACTGTTGCTCTTTACTGAATCGATAGATACGATGGCCTCTTTATTGAGCGGGCCGTACAGATGCGGAAATAGTTCGTTGTTCGTAGCCGCTTCGTACTTCAGCTCGTGGGTCAGCCGGCTTTCGTCGACCTGCAGCAGCAACAGATCCGGTACGTTCTGGTAATAGCGTTCCAGCACGCCTGCTACCTGCTCCCGGGTCGACAGATGAATGAATCCTTCGGTCTGTAAACTAGCGGCTTCATAGACGGGCGCATCCTGTTGGCGCGTCCAGTCCATGGCCGTCACGACATGGTAAATCATCAGGCGTTTTGGGTTTTGTGATTTTTTTCGCGAGCGAGGTAGCTGAATACGACCGGCACGAACAACAGGGTGGTAAACGTAGCCAGCAGCAAACCGCCAATGACGGCCCGGCCCAGCGGTGCGTTCTGTTCGCCCCCCTCGCCCAGTCCCAGCGACATCGGCAGCATCCCGATGATCATGGCTATGGCCGTCATCAGAATGGGCCGTAGCCGGGTACGGCCCGCTTCGAGCGCGGCTTCGTAGGCACTGCCTCCTACTTCGGGCAGGTGATCTTTAGCGAAGCTGACCAGCAGAATACTGTTGGCCGTTGCCACGCCTACGCTCATGATCGCGCCCATCAGCGACGGAATACTGAAGGTCGTACCGGTCAGGAACAACATCCAGACCATGCCACACAAGGCGCCCGGCAAAGCTGTAATGATGATAAACGGATACCGGAACGACTGGAAGTTAACAACCATCAGCAGGTACACCAGCAGGGCGGCAAAGACGATCCCTAAGCCGAGCCGGGTAAAGGCGCTTTCCATGCTTTCGACCTGGCCGCGTATAGAAATTACGTTACCGGGCTTCAGCTGTTCCCGGTATTCAGCGGCCAGTTTGTTAAGTTCTTTGGCCACCGACCCCAGGTCTGTCCGCTCAACGGCCGCGTATACGTCGTAGGTAGGCTGGGTGTTGACGCGGTTAATGATAACGGGCGTAGTGGAGCGTTTCACGGTCGTGACGTTGCTCAGCAGCTGCGGACTGACCGACCCAGTGGCCTGGCCCGGCACAATGGGCGTTCGGAGCAGTTTCTCATACGAGTCCAGTTTATAGGGGGGCGTCTGTACAGCAATAATGTACGGAAACCCCGTAACCGGGTCGGACCAGAAGTTAGGCCGCGTCTGGCCGGAGCCGCTCAGCGAAATATTCATATTCGTGGCCACGCGCTGCTCGGTCAGGCCGAACTGGGCCGCCCGCTCCCGGTCAATATCCAGAAACAGTTCGGGCGCGTCCAGCACCTGATGCAGGTGTACGTCTACGGCCCCCGGCACCTGCGCAATCCGATCGCGGAGGTCGCGGGCTACGCGCAGGTTGTTGACCCGGTCGAAGCCCGACACCTGCACATCGATGGCCGAGGTGAGCCCGAAGTTCAGAATCTGGCTCACGATATCGGCGGGCAGGAAGAAATACGTCACCTCGGGCATCTCGTCGCGCAGCCGGTTTCGCAGTTCCCGCACGTACTCGTCGGTCGGGCGCGAGCGGTCGTCGGTTAACGAGATAAGCAGTTCGGCATCGGCTGCGCCGAGCGAGGAGTTGTCGGTAAAGATAAAATTGTACCGCTCGGAGGTCAGGCCGATGTTGCTGATGATCGAGCCCACTTCGTCGTCCGGAATAATGTCGCGAACGATATCGGCGGTCTGGGCCGCCACCTGTTCGGTTGCTTCGAGTCGCGTACCGGCCGGCGCCCGCATGTGCAGCTTGATCTGCCCAGCATCGACACGCGGGAAGAAGTCACGCCCAACAAACGGCACCATGACAGCGGTGAACGCTACCACGCCCAGAAACACGACGAAAACGGATCGGCGGCTGTTCAGCGCCCATACCAGCGCCCGCATGTACCGGGCCTGAAACCGGTCGAATCCCCGGTTAAACCGTGCGTAGAGCGAGTTAGGGCGGGGCTCATGACCGGCACCGTGACCTTCGCTCCGCAGCATCAGATCGGCCAGCATGGGAACGAGCGTTCTCGACAGCACGTACGAAGCCAGCATGGCAAAGACGACGGCTTCGGCCAGTGGTCCGAACAGAAACCGCGCCGGCCCCTCCAGAAACAGCACCGACGTAAACACGATACAGATCGTCAGCGTCGAGACCAGGGTAGGCGTCGCAATTTGCTGAGCCCCCTCCAGAATAGCCTGGCGAAGCGGCATACCCAGCTCTTCGTTGCGGTGAATATTTTCGATGGTGACCGTGGCGTCGTCGACCAGAATACCGATGGCCAGCGCCAGCCCGCCCAGGGTCTGAATATTGAGCGTTTCGCCCAGCAGATACAGCGCTATCAGCGACGACAGAATCGAAAGCGGAATAGAGATAGCCACAATCAGCGTACTGCGCCAGCTACCCAAAAACAGCAGAATCATGGCGGCTGTCAGCAGCGCGGCTATGATGCCTTCTACAACTACCCCGTGAATAGACGCCCGCACAAACACCGACTGATCGAACAGCTCCTGGATTCGCAGGCCCGAGGGAGCAGCCGCCCGCACCGTGGGCAGAATCTGGTTCCGGATGCGGTCAACAATCTGTGTGGTCGATGCATTACCGGTTTTCACCAGGCTCATCAGCACCCCTTTGCTGCCGTCCTGTTTCACGATGTTGGCCTGTACCGCCGATCCGTCGTGTACGTTGGCTACGTCGCGCATGTGTACGGTGGTGCCGCCTACTACCTTGATCGGTACGTCGTTGAGCGTGGCAACAGCGTCGGGTTTGGAGTTGAGTCGGATGTTGTATTCGCGGTCGGCCACCCGCAGCGCTCCACTGGGCAGGGTCAGGTTCTGAACGCTGACCGCGTTGAGTACTTCCTCGGGCGTTACGTTGTAGGCGATCATGCGCTCCGGCTCCAGATCGACCATGATCTGCCGGGTTTTGCCGCCAAACGCCTGCGACAGCCGGGCGCCCTGTACCGTGGCGATCTGCGGCCGAACGCGCGTCTGGGCATAGTCGGTGATCTGCGGCTCGGTCAGGCTATCCGACGACAGGCCCAGCTGCAGCACCGGCGCATCGGTAGCGTTGTACCGAACAATTAGCGGAGGCTGCGTACCGGGCGGCATCCGGGTCAGAATCGTCTGCGAAATGGCCGTCACCTGCGCAATGGCTTCCTCGATCCTGACGGTGGGCTGAAAGTACAGCTTGATGGCCGCCGTGCCGTTGTACGTCTGCGATTCAACCCGCTGAATATCGCTGACGTTGTTGATGATGGAGGTTTCGGAGAAGTTGGTCACCATCTTCTCCATTTCGTTCGTAGACAGACCGTTGTAGCCCCAGAGGACCGATACAACGGGTATATTTATACGCGGGAAGATGTCTGTAGGCATCTGCACGATCGACAGACCGCCCATGATCAAAATCAACAACGCCATGACGGCGATGGTATATTTTTTTTCTAACGCTAAGCGGACAATCCACATGGCAAGGCAGGCAATACGAACAGTACAAGAAATAAAGGCGGTTAATTCTACTCAAAGGACCCTGAGTAGAATTGAACAGTTTTTAGAATAACAAAATGAAGAAGCTATTCTAGTAGGCTGAGAAGGGGCAAGTTAGCACCAATATACCCTAAAAGTCAATCACTTATAATTGCACAATCAGAAGAATTAATTGCGATAGACCACTATTGCCTGCGAATAGCGGAAACCAGCCGGGAACCGTACCTTTGTGATCCGAACAAAACCAATTTCGATCATGCCGAAGGCACAGATGAATACCGACAAGGGCACGATGACTATCGAGTTTTTCGAGAAAGACGCGCCTAAAACAGTCGAGAACTTTATTACCCTGGCCAAAAAGGGTTTTTACGATGGCGTTATGTTTCACCGGGTTATCCCCAACTTCATGATTCAGGGGGGCGACCCGACCGGTACCGGCGCGGGCGGCCCTGGCTACTCTATCGATTGCGAACTGACCGGCGACAACCAATACCACGACCGGGGTGTGCTGAGTATGGCCCACCGGGGTCGGAATACGGGCGGCTCGCAGTTCTTTATCTGCCACAACCGCCAGAACACGCAACACCTCGACCGGAACCATACGGTATTCGGTAAGGTTGTCGATGGCCTGGACGTAATCGACCAGATCCGCCAGGGCGATAAAATCAACAGCATCACGGTAACGGAAGAGTAAGCGCTCACCCCTGCTGGTGCTACCCAAACCGGTCTTGATTCGGCGTATTATCAATAATACGCCGAATCAAGACCGGTTTTTTTTAGCGGTCCTTACGGTCGGCGCTACACCGTGGTCCGTGTTCCCACCGGGACGCGTAGTCCGGGACGCGTAGCCGGACCACCTGTCTGGAGGATCGGTTGCTGACGCGCAGGAGACGCAAGGGCCGGGGCGCCGGTGCGATTGCGTCTCTACATAGCTGATAACACCCCAATTTACACGAATGGCCACCTGCGTTAGCTGTAGGCGGGGGTTTTGCGGGAGGTGAATCCGAGGATGGCCAGCCCGACGGCTACGCCTATACCAAGGCCGCTAATTAATCTGAGCTGGCTGTAGCCGTCCTGCTCGGCGTTGATAGCAGCATAGGCCCAGGCAAAGACCAGTATGTAGGCGATGCTCCGAAATCGGTTGAAGACGATAGCGCCGACGACCAGACCCACAATCAGTATGGCAATGGCCCAGGTTTCTTCGCTCAGGCCCATCAGACTGAAATCCGTTGCTTTCAGAAATACCGCTACGTTAAGAATTGTCGCTACGGTTAGCCAGCCGAAATAAATAGAGAAGGGAATGCGGGCCAGCCAGGTTTCGGTAGCGGTGGCCGCTGATTCGGGCAGGGTTGCGTCCGGATCGGCCGATACAACCGGTACGTGCCGACGGGCCAGCAGCCGGTGCTCGATCAGGGTGGCCGTGCCGAGCATAACCAGAATGACAAACAAAGCCACGCCGATCAGTTCGTTGTTGAACAGCGGACTCCAGATCGCATTACAAAGCGTGTTGATGACAACCAGCCAGCCTATCGCCCGAAAACGCGGGTTGGTTCGCTGCGACGGAAGCGCCTGATAGACCGCAAAGGCCAGCAGCCCCAGAAAGATCAGCCCCCAGATCGAAAACGCGTACCCAGCCGGGGTGATTAGCGTATGATATTTGTCGGAAATCTCGCCGTTAGTCATCCCGCCAAACGCGCGGGTGTTTGAGAGGTAGTTCATCACGATCATTGTAATGACACTGAACACGACGAGAAACTGGCGCACCTTATCGTTTTGCATAAACGTGAACGGGGTTGGATGTCTCTCAACAACCAACCCCGTTCACGTTGTGTTTCAAACCAGTACCGAACCCAACACTGGCGCCGTAAAACCTACAGTTCCAGAATCTTGAACTCGGTCCGGCGGTTGCGCTGGTGTTCTTCTTCGGTTTTGGCGTTTTTAACAACCAGCTGCGTCTCTCCGTATCCTTTAGCCGTCATCCGGCTGGCGTCGATGCCTTTCGAGACAATGTAATCGACCGCCGATTTAGCCCGGTTCTGCGACAGGCGCAGGTTATAGGCATCCGGAGCCCGTACGTCGGTATGCGAACTCAGCTCGATTTTAAGGGTTGGGTTATCCTGCAGAATTGCCACCAGTTTATCCAGTTCGGCAGCCGCATCGGGGCGGATGTTGTACTTGTCGAGGTCGTAGTAAATATTCTCCAGCACGAACGTCCGGTTCAGCGTGGCCCTGTCCAGCAGCAGCGCTACGTTGAACGTTGTGTCGGTCTGTGGTTTGGTCAGGAAAATCTGCGGAATGCTGCGGCCCTGCATCGAGAACGACTCCCGGCGGGTCAGGTAGCCTTTGCGCTCGGCCAGTACCGTATAGTCCTTACCTTCCTGAACGGGATACTTGCCGAACGTACCCGGCTGCCCCGTTGTCACCTCGGCAATCGGCTGACCGGTAGCGTCGTCGATAATCCGTACCCGCGCTGAATCGAGCGGAGCGACGGGTGTCTCGTTAGCCGAGACCGTACCAGCCAGGAAGTACCGAACCGTTTTGGGCGCACCCGGCGGGTTCTGCGCAATAGTTGTCGTATCGGGCGCCGGACCTTCCTGGAAGAAATAAATATCGTCATCGCCTTTACCACCGCCCCGATTCGAGGTCAGGTAGCCTTCGGTTGGCTTCGTGTAGATCAGCCCAAAATCGTCGGCGGGTGAGTTGATCGGCTGGCCCATATTCGCCACCCGCGTTACCCCGCCCGAGCGGGTAGCCACAAATACGTCGAGTTTACCCAGGCCCGGATGCCCATCCGACGCAAAATACAGTTTGGCATCCGGCGCTACGTAGGGAAACATCTCATCGCCGGGCGTATTGATGTCGCGACCCATATTGACCGGGCGGCTAAACCGGCCCGACGCATCGATGCTGGTGCGGTAAAGGTCGATACCACCCGCCCCACCGGCCCGGTTCGAGGCAAAATAAAGCGTTCGGCCATCACCCGAAAACGCGGGCGAGCCATCCCAGGCCAGCGAATCGCTGATGGGCAGGCGCTGCGGCTGGCTCCAGACATTACCGTCGCCCAGACGGCTGATGTACAGGTCTACATCCAGCCCACCTTTGCGCTTGCCGGTATTGCCACGGGCAAACACCATGGCTTTACCGTCTTTCGAGAAAGCCGGCGTTCCTTCGTTTACGTTGTCCTGAAACACGTTCTGGCTGAACAGTTCGGGCGCCGGTACCGTACCGGTTTCGTCGGGTTTCTGACCGGGCAGTGCATTGCTCAGCTTCGTTTTGTACAGCCCCAGCATGGGCAGGCCGTTGTTCTTGTAGATCTGCTCTTTCCGCGAAGCCGTAAAAATCAGCTCTTCGCCCCGTACCACCGGCCCAAACTCCGACCCGGGCGAGTTAATAGCCCCTACGTTCTGCAGGGTGATGAGCGACTTGTTGGCGGCAATGATATTGATGGCTTTCAGCGTTTCGATCTCGCGTTTGGCTTTGTCCAGTACCGGCTTAGCCGTTGTGCGGGGTGCGCTGGCTACGTACTGCTGCAGCTGCTCAAGCGCTCCGGCATAATTACCCTGCGATTTTAACGCATAGGCATAGTTGAACCGGGCATCCGGCTCGGCCGTATTTGCTTCGAGGGCTTTCTGATAGAACGGAACGGCTTCGCCAAACCGGTTCGAGAGCCGGTACGATTCGGCCGTGTAATAATTGAGCCGGGCGGGATCTACGCTGCCTTTGGTCGCTTTCTGGAACTGAGTCAGCGCCAGGTTGTACTCGCCGGCATCGTAATGACGAACGCCTTTCTTGTAAGCCATCATGGCCGAGTTACAACCTCCCAGCGACAGAGCCAGACCCAACGCGGCCAGCAGCGCCGACGACGTATTGATTTTCATAGAGATTGAAGAGCAAAAACCCACTGTGCCGCCAAGATATGAAGATTTCTGACGGGACTAATTTTTAACGAATACAATCCACATTTATTGAGGATTGTTTGCACTGGCGGACTGCAAAAAAAGGCTTTGCACCAGCCTCCTACCATTCAATCAACTTTACGCCCCGATTAACGCCAAAAAAGCCACCCTGCCCAGCGCTGGCTACGGGGGTAGGGCGCTGCTGCGGGGTGGCTAGTCAGGTCTCGTTGCAGGGGTTAAACCTGCTCGACGGCGGCTATGTCTTCGACCACGTCGGTAGCGTAGGCATCGGTCGGCACGCAGGAGCAAACCAGATTGCGGTCGCCATAGGCCGAATCGATCCGGCTTACGCTGGGCCAGAACTTACGGGCGCGAACCTGCGGTAGCGGATAAACGGCTTTCTCGCGGCTGTAGGGACGATCCCAGCTGTCAGACAGGGCAACCGAGGCTGTATGCGGAGCGTATTTGAGTACGTTGCTGGCACGGTCGGCCTGACCGGCTTCGATTTCGCGTATCTCGTTCCGAATGGCGATCATGGCGTCGCAGAACCGGTCCAGCTCGGCTTTCGACTCCGACTCGGTCGGTTCGATCATCATCGTACCCGCTACCGGGAAGGACACCGTCGGCGCGTGGAACCCGTAGTCCATCAGGCGTTTGGCAATATCTTCTACCTCGACACCAACGGCCTGCTTGAACGGCCGGCAGTCGATGATCATTTCGTGAGCCGCGCGTCCTTTGTCGTTGGTATACAGCGTTTCGTAGTGACCTTCGAGCCGGGCTTTGATGTAGTTGGCGTTCAGGATGGCCCGCTTGGTGGCGTTGGTCAGCCCTTCTCCACCCATCATGGCGATGTACGCGTATGAGATGGTCAGGATGCTGGCCGATCCGTACGGAGCTGCCGATACGGCGCCCGCTGCCTCCGGGCTGGCGTTCAGCGAAACGTGGCCGGGCAGGAACGGCACCAGCTGCTCCGCTACACCGATGGGCCCCATACCGGGTCCGCCACCGCCGTGAGGAATGCAGAAGGTTTTGTGCAGGTTGAGGTGACACACATCGGCCCCGATGGTAGCCGGGCTGGTGAGGCCTACCTGCGCGTTCATGTTGGCTCCGTCCATGTATACCTGCCCGCCATGCTGGTGAATAACGGCGCAGATTTCTTTGATGCTTTCTTCAAACACGCCGTGGGTCGAGGGGTAGGTCACCATCAGGCACGACAGGTCAGCACTGTGCTGTTCTGCTTTGGCTTTCAGGTCGGCAACATCGATGTTACCGCGCTCGTCGCACTTGACGATAACCACCTTCATGCCGGCCATAACGGCACTGGCGGGGTTGGTACCGTGGGCCGATTGCGGAATCAGGGCAATAGTCCGGTGATGGTCGCCCCGGCTTTCGTGATAAGCCCGGATAACCATCAGGCCAGCGTATTCGCCCTGCGCACCCGAGTTGGGTTGCAGCGACATGGCCGCAAAACCCGTAATCTCACACAACCAGTCATTCAGGTCGCTGAAGAGCTGCTGATACCCCGCGGTCTGGTCTTTAGGCGCAAAGGGGTGCAGTTTCCCGAACTCCGGCCAGGTAACCGGAATCATCTCGGTCGTTGCGTTCAACTTCATGGTGCAGCTTCCCAGCGAAATCATCGAATGAACCAGCGACAGGTCTTTCTCTTCGAGCGACCGCAGGTACCGCAGCATCTCGTGTTCGGTATGGTGCGTATTGAAGACCGGGTGAGTCAGATAATCAGACTGACGAACGAGCCGCTCGGGCCAGGTAATCGTCAGCTCTTCGGCCAGATCGGCCAGGTCGATCTTAACCCCGAACACGGTCAGCAGTTCCGATACGTCGTGCAGCGTTTTGGCCTCGTCGAACGATACGCTCACGTGTTCATCGTCGGCCCAGTAGCGCAGGTTGAGCTGAGCCGCCCGCGCCGATTTTTTCAGCGAGTCGACATCCTGCACCTTCAGCGTTACGGTATCGAAATAATGCTCGGTCACGACCGTATGGCCGCAGCGGTGCAGCGCCGTAGCGAAAAGTTTAGCCAGGCCGTGGGTACGTTCGGCAATGGCGCGAATCCCCTCTGGACCGTGGTAAACGGCATAGCTGCCCGCCATGACGGCCAGCAGTACCTGGGCGGTACAGATGTTCGAGGTCGCTTTTTCGCGCCGGATGTGCTGCTCCCGCGTTTGCAGGGCCATGCGCAGGGCCGGTTTGCCTTCCGCATCGATCGACACGCCGATGATCCGACCTGGTATCTGCCGTTTGAAGGCATCGCGGGTAGCAAAGAAAGCGGCATGTGGGCCACCGTAGCCCATTGGCACCCCAAACCGCTGGGCCGATCCAACCACCACATCAGCGCCCATCTCACCGGGCGAGGTCAGCAGGGTCAGGGCCAGCAGGTCGGCGGCTACGGCTACGGTAATACCCAGCTCGTGGGCTGCGGCAATCAGGTCTGTATAATCGAACACATCGCCGTTGGTGGCCGGGTACTGCAACAGCATCCCGAACAGGTCGCCGGTGGTCAGATCGACCGACCGGTGGTCACCTACCAGCACCTTGATCCCGATGGGGGTAGCACGGGTGCGGATGACGTCGATGGTTTGGGGGTGACAGAACTCCGACACGAAGAACGTCTGAGCCGACTTCCGGGCTGCCGGACGCGTTGCAAACAGCATGGCCATGGCTTCGGCCGCAGCCGTGGCTTCGTCGAGCAGCGACGCGTTGGCCAGATCCATGCCGGTCAGGTCCGAAACCACCGTCTGGAAGTTTAGCAGCGCTTCGAGACGCCCCTGGGCTATTTCGGCCTGATAGGGCGTATAGGCGGTATACCAGGCCGGATTCTCCAGAATATTACGCAGAATGACGGTTGGCGTGATGGTATCGTAGTAGCCGGTGCCGATGTAGGACTTGAAGACCTTATTCTGACTGGCCAGCTGTTTAAAATCGATCAGAAACTGCGTCTCGGTTTTGGGCGCGGGCAGGTTGAGCGGGCGGGCGAGCCGGATGGTATCGGGCACGGTCTGTGCAATCAGTTCATCGATTGAGCTGACCGGCTGGCCGGTTTTACTCACGGTCTGAAGCATGTCGGCGAGTGCCGCATCGGTTTGTTCGGAACGCCGACCGCCATGGTGACGATTTTCAAACAAGTCTGTTGGGAGAAGATTGAGTTTCATGCCGGGGTCGCCCTCGTGATTTTCGTTTGATTGAAAACTCAAATTTACGGCAAAACGTGCGATTTGCGGGGCCACCGTCGTAAACTATTGGGCGGCTATGTGACCGGATACGGTATACGTTTGAAAAATTTATTGGCCCAACACCGGCCTGCTGGGAGTCTCGCACGATATTTGTCAAGCGCCTACATACCCTGGCGTTTGTCACCAACGCCCTGACCCTGTTTCCATGAAAGTTGTCATTCTTGCCGGAGGCCTAGGCACCCGCCTGAGCGAAGAAACGGTTGTTAAGCCCAAACCCATGGTTGAGATTGGCGGTATGCCGATTCTCTGGCACATCATGAAAATTTATTCGAGCTACGGCTTTAATGAGTTCGTGGTTTGTCTGGGCTACAAAGGCTATCTGATCAAAGAATACTTCGCCAACTACTTCCTGCATCAGTCTGACGTAACGATCGACCTGGGCCGGAATCACATGAATATTCACGATTCCTACGCCGAACCCTGGAAAATTACCCTTGTCGACACCGGCAAAGACAGCATGACCGGCGGCCGGATCAAACGGGTACGCCATCATATTGGTGATGAGCCGTTTATGATGACCTACGGCGATGGCGTCGGCAACATCGACATCCGGGCGCTGGTCGAGTTTCACCAGGCACACGGTAAACATTGCACCCTGACGGCCGTTCAGCCTTCGGCGCGGTTCGGGGCGCTCGACATCGCCGACGACAATAGCGTTCGGTCGTTCCTCGAAAAACCCCGGGGCGACGGGGCCTGGATCAACGGCGGTTTCTTCGTTTGCCAGCCCGCAGTCTTCGACTACATCGACAGTGATGGCACTCCCTGGGAAGCTGCCCCCCTCGAAACGCTGGCGGCTGAAGGGGAGCTGGTCTCATTCCGGCACGACGGATTCTGGAAACCCATGGACACCCTCCGCGACAAACTTGAACTCGAAACCGCCTGGAACGCCGGCAAAGCCGAGTGGAAAACCTGGTAACATGACGACCTTATTCGCCGATCAATACCGCCATAAAACCGTACTCCTGACCGGGCATACCGGCTTCAAAGGCTCGTGGCTGGCCTACTGGCTCCATCAGCTCGGCGCCAGGGTGGTCGGCTTCTCGCTGCCCGCCCCGACCCAACCCAGCCACTGGCACCTGATGCAGCTGCCGATCACCCACCTGACCGGCAATATCAATGACCTGGGTAGCCTGCAGGCAGCCTTTGCCGCCCAGCAGCCCGACCTCGTTATTCACATGGCGGCACAGGCGCTGGTACGGCCGTCGTATCAGAATCCGCTCGACACCATTCAGACCAACATTATCGGCACAGCCAATGTACTCGACTGCGTTCGGCAAACGGCTTCGGTACGGGGTGTCGTTGTCGTTACCAGCGATAAATGTTACGAAAATCCGGAAGATGGCCGACCGCTTACCGAAACCGACGCCATGGGCGGCTACGACCCCTACAGCATGTCGAAAGGCGCGGCCGAGCTCGTCACCAGCAGCTACCGGAATTCCTTTTTCAACCCGGCGCAGTACGGCCGCTCCCACCAGACGCTGGTAGCCAGCGTGCGGGCCGGCAACGTAATCGGCGGGGGCGACTGGGCGGTTGACCGGCTCATTCCCGACCTGATCCGGGGTAGCGTATCGGGCCAGCGCGTGGTAATCCGGAACCCGGAGGCTGTGCGCCCCTGGCAACACGTCCTCGAACCGCTGTCGGGCTACCTGCTCGTGGGTCAGCAGTTGCTGCTGGGGAACCAGCAGGCCGCAACCGGCTGGAACTTTGGCCCCGATTCCGCCGACGTGCTGTCGGTGCGGGCCGTGGTCGATCAGGCCAAAACCCGCTGGAGCCAGATTGGCATCGACGAACAGCCTTCGGACAACAATCCGCACGAAGCGCATCTGCTGCGGCTCAACTGTGACAAAGCTCACCAGCTGCTAAACTGGCAACCCGTCTGGACAACCCAGGCAGCAATCGGACGAACCATCGACTGGTACCGGGCCTATTACGAGCAGAACCAGCTCCGCACCGAAGCCGACCTGCGGGCGTACGTACAACAGGCGCAGGCCGCCCAACTGATCTGGACCCGATGACACTGACCGAAACACCACTGGCTGGCGCGTACCTGATTACGCTGTCGCCCCGTCAGGATAGCCGGGGCTGGTTCATGCGCACCTACGATCAGGCTACGTTTGCTTCCATTGGTTTTACTGGCCAGTGGGTGCAGATGAACCACTCGCTGACCCATCAGCTTGGCGCGGTTCGGGGGATGCACTTCCAGCACCCGCCCCATGCCGAAGTCAAGCTGGTTCGCTGCGTGGCGGGCCGGGTGTTCGACGTCATCGTTGACCTGCGGGCCGGTTCGTCTACGTTTGGGCGCTGGTTTGGTACGGAGCTACAAGCCGACCAGCCGTCGATGCTGTACATACCGCAGGGGTTTGCCCACGGCTTCCAGACGCTGACCACCGACTGCCAGCTGATCTACTGCCACAGCCACCCCTATACGCCCGACTACGAAGGTGCCGTTCGATACAACGACCCGCGTATCAGCATCGACTGGCCCTTACCCATTACCGATCTGTCGGACCGCGACGCTGCTCACCCGTACCTCGACGATTCGTTCGTCGGCTTAACCGTCTGATTTCTATGCATTGCCGCTTTTGCCAAACCCCTCTCAGCCACGTCTTTATCGACCTCGTCAACTCGCCCGCGTCCAACTCGTACCTGACCGAAGCGCAGCTGAACGAACCCGAGACATTTTATCCGCTTAAAGTCTATACCTGCCCCAGTTGCTTTCTGGTGCAGGTCGATGAATACAAGAAGTCAGACGCCATTTTTGATAACGACTACGCCTACTTCTCATCGTTTTCGACCTCCTGGCTTGCCCACGCCAACCGGTACGTCGACGCCATGACCGAGCGCTTCGGCCTGAACAGCAGGTCGCAGGTCATCGAAATCGCATCGAACGATGGGTATCTGCTCCAGTATTTCGTGGCCAAACAGGTGCCCGTTCTGGGTATCGAACCAACGGCCAACACGGCCGCCGTAGCTATAGGCAAGGGCGTTCCGACGCTGACCCGCTTTTTCGGAACAGAACTGGCCCGTGAGCTGGTAGCCCAGGGTACGCAGGCCGATCTGCTGCTCGGCAATAACGTGCTGGCCCACGTGCCCGACATCGTCGATTTCGTGGTAGGCATGAAACTGGTGCTGAAGCCGGAGGGAGTCATCACCATGGAGTTTCCGCACGTCATGAACCTGGTCGACCAGAACCAGTTCGACACCATCTACCACGAACATTTCTCCTACCTGTCGTTCTATACGGTAGACCAGATTTTTGGGGCGCAGGGGCTAACCCTCTTCGATGTAGACGAGATTCCGACACATGGCGGGTCGCTACGAATCTACGCCCGACATGCCGAGAACCACGCCCAGCCCGTGTTGCCCAGCGTAGCGGCTCTGCTCCAGAAAGAAACTGAAGCCGGCCTGACCAGCATGGCTTATTACTCGGACTTTCAGCCGCGGGCGCTGCGGGTTAAGCTCGACCTGCTGAGCTTCCTGATCGATCAGAAACGGGCCGGCAAGTCGGTGGCGGCCTACGGTGCGGCCGCCAAAGGCAACACCCTGCTAAATTTCTGCGGGGTCAAACAGGATCTGATTGACTTTGTGGTCGATGCCAACCCGGCCAAACAAAACAAATTCCTGCCCGCCAGTCATATTCCGGTTGTGCAGGAAGACGTTCTACGGGCAGAGAAGCCCGACTACGTGCTGATTCTGCCCTGGAACCTGACCGACGAGATTACGCGCCAGCTGGCTTACATTCGCGATTGGGGCGGGCAGTTTGTTATTCCAATTCCTGAGCTGAGCATCCGGTGAACAACGTAAAAACAGTTTTGGTAACGGGCGCTACCGGCTTTGTTGGCCGGCATGTCCTTGACCACCTGCTGACGATCGACGGCATCCGGGTCGTGGCTACGGCCCGGGCCGAGCCCGATCTGACCCAAAGTCCCTGGCTCAGGTCGGTTCCGTACATTCCATTCGACATGGCAACCGACCCGTCGGATACCGACTTGTTCGACAGACTAGGCCGCCCCGATGCCGTTATTCACCTGGCCTGGCCGGGCCTGCCGGACTACCGATCGCCCCGGCATGTGGACACCTACTGGTTGCAGCAGTACCGCTTCCTGACCAACCTGATCAGCCACGGCCTGACCAACCTGACCGTTACGGGCACCTGCCTGGAGTACGGCCTGCAAAGCGGCAGCCTCGCCGAAGACCTGCCCACCCAGCCGACAACCGCCTACGGATTAGGCAAAGATACCCTCCGCAAAGCCCTTGATCAGTTTCTGACGGGCCGGGCGGTGTCGTTCAAGTGGCTGCGGTTATTTTACATGTACGGAGCCGGTCAGAACCCCCGCTCGCTGCTGAGCCAGCTCGAAACGGCCGCGCTGCGGGGCGATTCGGTCTTCAACATGTCGGGGGGTGAACAGCTTCGCGACTATCTGCCGGTGACGGACGTGGCTCGCTATATTGTCAAAGCGGCCCTGCAAACCCGGGTTACCGGCCCGATCAACTGCTGCAGCGGCCAGCCCGTAGCCGTTCGGACATTTGTGGAACGGTTTATGCAGGAGCGTGGCTATATGCTCACCCTCAATTTAGGACATTACCCATATCCCGACTATGAGCCGATGGCTTTCTGGGGTACTAATCAGAAACTGTTAACCCTATGACTTCTATGACTGTCCCTGACCCCATTACCGAATTTCAGCACGAATGCGCCGACCGTGTGGCGTCGTATCCCGAAAAAACGGACCTCGTAGCCGCGGCCCAGGCCTTCAACGTAGCCTCGAACCGGGAGAAATATTCGTATAATTTTTCCTGGATGGGCCGCCCCATCATTCAGTACCCGCAGGATATGATTGCCATGCAGGAACTGATCTGGCGGATTCAGCCCGATGTGCTGATCGAGACCGGTATTGCCCACGGCGGGTCACTGATTTATTACGCATCGCTGTTCGAGCTGATTGGCAAAGGTGAAGTCATCGGCATCGACATCGACATCCGCGCCCACAACCGGCGCGAAATTGAGGCCCATCCGATGTTCAAACGGATTACGATGCTCGAAGGCTCGGCCGTAGACGAAGCGCTGGTGGCCGAGGTGGCCAGGCTGGTCGAAGGCAAACAAACCATCATGGTTTCGCTGGACTCTAACCATACCCACGAGCACGTACTGCGTGAGCTGGAGCTGTATTCGCCCTTCGTGACGGTTGGCTCGTACTGCGTCGTGTTCGATACCATTGTGGAAGACATGCCCGCGCAGATGTACGACCGGCCGTGGGATAAAGGCAATAACCCCAAAACCGCTGTCTGGGAATTCCTGAAAACGAACCACAATTTCGAGATCGACCGCGCCATCGACAACAAACTGCTGATCTCCGTGGCGCCTGAAGGGTATCTGAAACGCGTCAGCTGATCGCCCCCCCGACCGGCCAACAGACCTCTCATGAATCATAAGAAATTTACGATTGTCATCCCTACCCGCGAGCGGGCCGATACGCTGCAACACGCGCTACGGACCTGCACCACCCAGGATTACGACAACCTGACCATTCTTGTTTCGGACAACTGCAGCCGCGACAACACCCGTGAGGTCGTCGAGTCGGCCGGCGATCCGCGGGTTCGGTACCTCAACACGGGCACCCGGCTGAGCATGTCGCACAACTGGGAATTTGCGCTGGAACACGTCCAGGATGGATTCGTGACCTATCTCGGCGATGACGACGGGCTGCTGCCCAACGCGGTAGCCGACTCCAGCGCTCTGCTGAACGAAACGGGGCTGTCGGCCATCAACATGAACCCGAATACGGACATGTATCTCTGGCCGTCGTACTTCAAAAAACAGCAGGCCAATATGATGAAGGTCAGCTTTCAGAACGGGTACGAGATCCGCAACGGAAAAACGGAACTGCAGAAGCTGATGCGCTGCGAGCAGGAACACTCGCCCATTCCGTGCGTATACACGTCCTTTATCGATATGGCGGTGATCAACCAGGTCAAGCGCGTATCGACGCCGTTTTTCCGGTCGCAAATTCCCGACTCGTACTCGGCCGTGGCGCTGGCCAATGCCATCGGTGACTACGTCTACGCCAAACGGCGGTTGCGGCTCAACGGCATCTCATCGCACAGTACGGGCTCGTCGCAGTTCAACTACGGTACCGATCAGAAAGCCGCCGACCTGTTTGCGAGCGAAGCCAGCATTCCGTTTCACCGCGACCTGATTTATTCGGCTTCGTACAGCTATATGATCGCCGAAAACTTTCTGCAATCGTTCGATGCGGGTCTCAACCCCGACGAATGGCGGACCTTTGACCCGCTCCCGTTCATTGAAACGGCGCTCAAGGAAGCGAACACCCGGCTGAACAACCAGTATGACGGCATCATTGCGGCTACCCGACATTTTGCCAGCAAACGGGGCATCAGTACCGAAGCCGTAAACAGAATGATCGACGAAGCGCATACCCGTACGATCAACATCGTCTGGTACGACCTACAGCGCTACGCCCACCCGTTTCTATTCTTCAACGCAGCGACCCACGGCGCCACCAACGTCTACGAAGCCAGTTTGCTCTACCAGAAAATCCGCGAGAATCCCCGCCAGTTTCTGCTGAAAGGATCTACCTGGCGCAATATGTTCCAGATGGTCTTTGGAGAGGTACTGAACCGTTACAAGGTCGACAAATAACCGGTCGCCGGTTTCAGGAGAACGAGCGGGGGCGCAGCAGCGCGTAGACCGGACGGGCTATGGCGGTACAGAACCTGCCGATCGACCCGCCCATTAGCTGACCGAACGGCAGGTCGGTCAGGCTGCCTTTCATCAGTTGCGCGTCGGTAATACGCCGGGTGGTCTGGATGGCCCGGTGGTGGGCCCGGATGGCCTCCCGATGCCGCAGCAGATAGCCGTAGGTCCGGAACCGCGCCCGCAGATAGCCCCACCCTTTCAGCGCGTAGAGCCACATCAGCAGCTCCGTTACGGCCAGAGCCGGCACCAGCTGCCGACAGCTTTTCCTGGACAAGATATGCAGCAGCGTCAGCAAGCGGTTACGCTCGAGGTAGTAGAACTTACTGGCCGACATACCCAGGGTATAATAATGGGTTATCACAGCCGCCGGTTCGCACAGCAGCTCGAACCCCGCCAGCCGCGCCCGCATCGACAGCTCGGTATCTTCGAAATACATGAAGTAGGTTTCGTTGAAAGCACCGATGAGTTGCAATACCGCCCGAGGGGCCAGCAAAGCCGCACCCGAGAGCAACGGGACCGGCTCAAGAGCGGTAAAGGTCGCAGCCGGCTGGTCGAGACCCCGGCAGGTAGTCAGGCCCGTATAGTTCATCTCGTTGCCGCAGGCGTTGATGCGCCCGTCGGGCTTCAGCAGCTTGGGCGTAATGAGGGCAGTGGGGTGCCGACGGGCGGTAGTCATCAGTCGGTCCAGACAGTCGGGCGCCAGTTCCGTATCGGGGTTCAAAAAAAGTACCCGCTGGCCGCTGGCCTGGCTCAGTCCCAGGTTATTGCCCCCCGCGTAGCCCGAATTGGTCGGGTTGGACAGCAGCCGTACCGATGGGTATTCGGCTGTGATCCAGTCGGCCACCCCGTCGCGCCCGTGATTATCGACCACGATCAGCTCCATCGATACCGTTTCTGCCTGGGGTAGCAGAGTCGGTAAACAGCGTTTGAGGTCGGCCAGGCTGTCGTAAGACACCAGGATGATGCTCAGCTCCGGCTTGGTTTGAATCGCCACAGCTGCGGGGTTAGAGAGCGGTAACGGGTTCAGTGGGGACCGCATCGGCGCGGGTGGCCTGGTCGCGCAGGTGGCTAACTTCCTGCTTCAGATAAGCCATTTCCTGCGACAGGTCTTTGATCTGGTTCTGCAGGCGGGAGTTGACGACCGACAGGTGCACCAGGAAGACAATAATGGCAAAAATGGCCGCCAGAAAAATCAGCGAGGGCGGGTAGTATACGCCCAGCAACAGCGATATCTTCTCCAGCCCTTTGCGCCAGATCGCGAAAAAGATCAGGATGAACGTACAGAAAATCCATACGATTGAGTACTCCTCCCGCAGCCGGCCCCGAACAATGAGCCGGAAGATCATGATCATAAACAGCGTGGCGCCCAGCAGGCTGATCAGCTGAATAGTAACCGACAGTGATTCCATACATCAGGTCAGGTTTAGGCTTCTCTTCCGATGAAGCCGGACGTATACGAACAGAATACCCAGCGTAACTTTAAGCATGTAATAGATAGCGTGGGTGTTGCTGATCGACGACACCCCGCCCTGCCGCTCCCGCATCTGAACGGGAACCTCCAGCATCTTCAGATCCGACAGCCCGAACTGAACGATGGCTTCGGGCTCGGGGTACTCATCCGGATAATAGCGGTTCACAACCGCCAGCGTTCGTCGGTTAAACGCCCGAAAGCCCGATGTACTGTCGTGAATGGTTTGTTTAATGAGCCGCTGGTTCAGCCATCGGAAATACCGAATACCCAGCCGACGCATCGCCGATGACTGAAACCCTTCTCCGGTCAGAAACCGCGACCCGATCACCACATCGGCCCGCTGCTCGATCAGCGGTTGAAGAATGGTCATCAGCTCCTGCGCCGGGTGCTGCCCGTCGCCGTCCATCTGTACGGCTATATCGTAGCCATGACGCCAGGCGTACCGGTAGCCCGTCTGCATGGCCCCGCCAATGCCCAGGTTTACGGGTAAGTCGAGATACAGGCAGTCGAGGGTTTTGAGTACGGCCAGTGTGTTATCGGTCGAGCAGTCGTTGATGGCCAGCACATCCAGCGCCAGACCATGCGTCGCCTTCATGCGGTTGATGTCGGCAACAACGGCGGCCACGGCCGCTTCTTCGTTGAAACACGGCACGACAACCAGAATTCGGGGCGAAGCGGTCGATGCGTTAGTCATTGATCTGGTAAATATGAATACCACCCAGGGCCGAAATTTCCTTCATACAGCGAATTTCGACCGGCTGCGGCTGCTTGTCGAAGATAACGTATTTCACGCCCAGTTTTTTGAACCGCGGGGAACAGGGGTCCATCGCCACCAGATAGCCGTCTTCGAAATTGTTGATCATGATAACCGAGTCGGGCTTCTGCGGGTCGATATACGAGTTGTATACCGTATGGGCGTAGCGGTTGTAAGCCGAGTCGCGCTTCATCTGCGGGTCGAGCACCTGCGTAATGTTCCGGGCCGGTATGTATTTGACCCCACTGAGTAGCTTAACCCCCGTGGCGGTTACCAGATACGAGATGTACTGGCTGCCGTTAACCACCCAGCGGGCCGCGGGGTCGCGCTGCTGAATGTCTTTTACCGCCCGGTACAGCGCATGGTCTGTAATGGGCGACAGTCCTTTGGCAACGGGGTTCATGCGCAGGTTGGGCAGCAGAAACAATAAAATGCCAATGCAGAAAATGGCGGTTCGATAGGCCGGTTTCCACGTGGGCAGCAGCAGCACGCCCATGCCGATGAAAAACAGCATCGGTACAAACACCTGCCGCCACTTGAAGAACCCATCCGAGTCGGTGATGTTGAGTTGGGTAGCGTAGACCATGAACCCGACAACGGCCACAAACCCAATGGCCGTATAGAGCGCCTTCTCCCG
Source organism: Spirosoma lacussanchae (assembly GCF_005870035.1). Taxonomy (GTDB): domain Bacteria; phylum Bacteroidota; class Bacteroidia; order Cytophagales; family Spirosomataceae; genus Spirosoma; species Spirosoma lacussanchae. Next base: position 67,888 of record NZ_SWJG01000011.1, read on the forward strand.
GCGGTCGACCCTCGACAGAAAATACAGGTACACGACCGTCAGCATGACGTTGGCAATACCAAAAGGAACCTGCGTACGGCGAGTGGGGCTCATGCTCCAGAGCGACAGTTTGGCCAGCCACTCCGGGAATCCAATTTCGATCCAGACATACCCGATCAGCACCACCACGCTCAGCAGCACCAGCACCCAGTCGATCCGGCGGGTTTGCCAGAACGAGACGGCCATAGCCGGAATAATAATCGGCGCAAACGTCAGATAGTGGGCTAGCTCGCAGCTGTTGAGCCATTTGGCCGGGAACTGCCGGTCGTTCATCTGCCAAGAGAAGTACTCCGAGAACCAGTTGCCGATGAAACCCGTGCCGCCCAACTCGCTCCGTTTACCGGGATATACCGTTCCCATGATGGCGTCGAGGGTGGGCTTGATGTCCTGATAGAAGGTCAGAAACGCAGCGCCCAGTAACACCAGGGTCATTGCGGCCGAACCGGCTTTTACGGGCCAGGCCGTCAGCATACGCCTGGCATCGAAGTTATTGAGCACATACCCGACCAGGATAGCCAGCAGCACGTAGCTCAGCGGCACCTGATAGGGCGGATACAGAATCAGCGCGTACACCATCATCAGCCAGGCCAGCGCTACCGCACTGATCAGAATCGACTGCCAGCGGGTGCTGTACAGCAGGTACATAGCCGCTACGAAGATGAACCCCACCGCCCCAATCATGACCGCAGGACCGTAGACCCACGACTGCGTGCCGGACGAGAGCAGCAGCCAGACACCGCCGAATACCGACAGCCAGAAGTTATTACGCGTCAGCAGCAGGAACATGAACGAGGCCCCGAGCAACGCAAAGACAATAAAGAAACTATAGGTCCAGGCATAGCCCCGCTCCGCATCGAGCAGGAAGAAACCCCAGTTCTGCGGCTTGAACAGCTGGCTGAAGTGTTTGGCCGGCGCTACCAGTACGGGCGCTTTCTCCCCGCCAATCGTCTCGTTCTGGTCGGGCAGGCCGTTGTTCACCTGCGACAGCAGCCAGGGCGTGCTGACGGCGTAATCGTCCATCCGGATCTGCCGGGGCTCGCCCGAAATCAACCCCCGTTTGGGCGAGCTGCCGTCCGGAATCAGCTGGTTCCACATAGCTACCGAAACCGGGTGTATTTTAGCCAGGGTCAGCAGCACGAACAGGGCTGCGCAAACGCCCAGATACCATTTGAGCCGCTTGTCGAAGCGGATCAGCTCAAACGGGGCGCTGCCGTCAGACAGGGCCGCAGGCCGGGCCTGAGCAGCGGCAGGCTCATTGGCTGGCCCATTGGGTTCTGAACGAAGCCCGGCTGGTTGTACGGGTAATGGTGGCTGGGCAGGTCGGCTGGGCGAAGGCGTTGCCGGTCCACCGGACGACCCTTTCCTTTTTTTCGACATGAGAGGCTACGGAAGGATTATTGTATGGATTGAGCGGTAACCGTAGTTACGCAAAAATCAAAACTACTAATACCGTGCCAGTTCTACCAGCTACGGGTTGTCTGTTTACAAATTTACCTAATTTGCCCGCATGAAGAAGGCAATTATCCGGCAGATCATCCCGATTGGATTGGCCATCGGACTGCTGTGGTACGTGCTGAACGGCATTCCGCTTACCGATCTGGCCACTCAGTTCCGGCAGGCCGACAGTCGCTGGCTGGCCCTGGCGGGCGCGCTGGTTGTGGGGTTTCACCTGCTGCGGGCAGCCCGCTGGCAGCTGACACTCCAGGCACTGGGCTACCAACCCACCTTGTTCCGGACAGCGGTGGCGCTGCTGGCGGGGGCCATGGCGAGTATGATCATTCCCGGCGCGGGTGAGCTGACCCGCTGCGGCACCCTTCAGCGCACCGACGGCGTGCCGCTGGCGCAAGGAATCGGATCGGTAGTGGCCGAACGCGTTATCGATATCCTGATGCTGGGCGTACTCATCGGGCTTACGCTACTCCTCGAGTTCAACCGGGCCGGTCAGTACCTGCTCGACCTGCTGGGGCCGTCGCTGGCCCGCTTTTCGAACCAGACCGGCACGGGCCTGTGGGTGGCGCTAGGCGTACTGACGGGGCTGGTTGCAGCCGGTCTGGTGTACTGGCTGGTCCGATCACCGGCCATACGGCAGCATCGGCTGACGGCCCGGCTGCTGGGCGTTGGCCGCTCCGTGGGACAGGGGTTTCTGGGCATTGGCCGGCTCCGGCAGCCGGGTTTGTTTATCGGCCTGACGGTTCTTAGCTACGTCCTGATCGGGTCGGTTACCTACGTACTCTTCCTGGCCGCTGACCGAACCAGCGCCCTGCCGCCCACCGCAGCCCTGACGATCCTGACAGTTAGCTCGCTCGGAGGCCTGGCCGTACCGACGCAGGGCGGCCTGGGCACCTATCATTTTCTGGTTAGCCGGGTGCTGATGCTCTATGGCCTGAACGAGCCTGAGGGCGTTATCGTCGCTACGTTTATCCATGCCGTTCAGACCGGGTACTCCCTCCTGCTCAGCAGCATCAGCTTCCTGATCGTGCCCGTACTGGTCCAGGCTCGCCCGCAGACCGATGGGCCGGATGGGTAAGAAAACAGCGGGCTTACCGGCTGGGGCCACTATTTGTCGGTAGTCCGTCGTATATTGAAGCCCTATTTTTCAACAAATCCGTTCAATGACCATTCAACAACTAATGCTGGCAGCGGGCCTGATTAGCCTGCCGCTGGCGAGTATGGCGCAGGAGAAATTCGCCACGACCATCACGGCCGCTGACCTCGAAAAACACCTCCGCATCCTGGCGGCCGACGATATGGAAGGCCGCGAAACCGGTACCCGTGGTCAGCGCAAAGCCGCCGAGTACATTGCCAGCCAGTTTGCTTCCCTGGGGCTGAAACCCCTAGTCAAAACCGAAACCGGCAAACTAGACTATCAGCAGCCGTACACGCTCTACAAAAAATCCTGGGGCGATCTATACGTCAATGCCGGTGGCAAACGGTTCGAGTCCCTGAAAGACTTCATGCCCAACGGACTGCTGTACCTCCCGACCGAAACCAGCTACGAAACCGTATTTGCGGGCTACGGCATCAGCGACACCAATTACGACGACTACGCCGACAAAGACGTAAAAGGCAAAGCCGTTGTCATTTTTGACGACGAGCCCAAAGCCAGCGACGGCAAACGCCTGATCAGCGGCACCACCGATGCCTCCAAATGGGGTGGCACCAACGGCTGGCGGGCCAAGAGTCTGCTGGCTAAAGAAAAAGGAGCGGCTCAACTGTTTATCGTCGCGGCCGAATCGGCCGATGCGTTCAAACAGCTGCTGGCCCAGCGTAGCGTCATGCAGAACCGTTTCAACCGGCTCAGCCTCAAACCGGGCGCCGAAAACGTAGGCTCGGTCGGCGTATTCCTGATCTCGTCCGATATGGCGGCTGCGCTGCTCAACACGTCAGCGGCTACGCTGACCCAGACTCTGGCGCAGGTAGCCCAGGCCCAGAAGCCCGTAGCCTCGTCGCTGGCGGGTACGGTAGCGGTTAAAGCCGACCGGATCGACGAAAAAACGCAGGCCTCGAACGTGCTGGGCTTTATTGAAGGCACCGACAAAAAAGACGAAGTGCTGATTATCTCGTCGCACTACGACCACATTGGCATCAGCGCCGACGGGCAGATCAACAACGGCGCTAACGACGACGGCTCAGGAACGGTATCGGTGCTGGAGATTGCGCAGGCCTTTGCCAAAGCCAAAGCCGCTGGTAAAGGCCCCCGCCGGTCTATCCTGTTCCTGACCGTATCGGGTGAAGAAAAAGGGCTGCTCGGCTCCGAATACTATGCCGACATGAGCCCCGTTATTCCGCTGGAAAAAACGGTTACTGATCTGAACATCGATATGGTGGGCCGGGTCGATGATCTGCACCAGGGCAAGTCGGACAACTACATCTACGTAATCGGCTCCGACAAACTCTCGTCAGACCTGCATAAAATCAGCGAGGAGACGAATAAGAAGTACATCGGTATGGAGCTGGATTATAAATACAACGATCCGAAAGACTCACAGCGCATCTACTACCGCTCGGATCACTACAACTTCGCCAAGCACAAAATACCCATCATCTTCTACTTCAACGGCCTCCACGCCGACTACCACCGCCCCACGGACGACGTTGAGAAGATTGACTTCAAACTCGCCGAAAAGTCGGCCCGGCTCGTTTTCTACACCGCCTGGGACATCGCCAACCGCGACCAGCGCCTGGTTGTCGACAGCAACAAACAGTAAAATTTAAACCGGGGCCACCTATCTGATATGGTCCCGGTTTTTATGCGCCCCGCTGCACCCAGGCTATAGCAGGTTAATTGTTAAATAACTCTAATTCAATAGAATGATTAGAGTTATGATAGGTCGATCATGTACATTCGCGGCAACTATTAACCTTCCTGAACCTCATGCTCAAATCCTTACTGCTGCTATTCTGCCTGCTAGGCGGAGTTGCGGGGCACGCTCAAACGCCCAACTTCGATTTTGAACAGCGCACACCCGATGGCGCACCAGTCGGCTGGTATCGTTTTGGTGGCAGCGGGAAATTGACGCTCGACTCTACCGTCCACCACGGCGGGCGTTACGCACTACGCTTATCCGACGTGGTCAAAAGCGACTTTGTAGCCAGTGGCTGGCGTATACCGACCAGCTTTGAGGGTAAGTCGATCACCCTGACAGGCTACCTGAAAACAGAACAAACGGGCCAGCAGCCTAATCAGTACGCAGGACTATGGCTTCGGATCGACGGGGAGTCGGGAGCGCTCGCGTTCGATAATATGCAGCAGCGGGGCGTAAAAGGGTCTACCGACTGGCAACAGTATACCATTACCCTGCCCCTGCCTGACAAGGCCGTCAGCCTCAACATTGGTGGGTTACTGGTCGGCTCCGGAACGGCCTGGTTCGATGATCTGGCCCTATCGGTCGATGGAAGACCGATTGAACAGGCACCGGCCAAAGTCATCAGGTTATCCAAAGCCCAGACCGATACGGTTTTTCATGCAGGTTCGGGCATTGACCTAAACACAGTATCTCCACAACAGATCGATAATCTGGCCGTACTGGGTAAGATATGGGGATTTGTTAAATACTACCATCCGGCGGTTGCTGCCGGTAATCACAACATGGATGCCGAGCTGTTTCGGATTATGCCCGATATCCTGAACGCCCGCTCGACCGCCGATCGTAGTGCGGTCCTCCTCAACTGGCTGGCCCGCTTCGGGACGGTCTCTGACGCGGGTAGCCGTCAGTCAAACACCAGCCAGGCTGTACATAAGCCCGACCTGGCCTGGCTCGGCGATACGAAGCTGTTTAGCGCCCCCCTGCGGGCACAGCTGGAGGCCATCAGGCAGGCTCGCCGACCCAACCACCACTATTACGTGAGCATGGCTCAGCAGATTGGTAATCCGGAGTTCAACCACGAGTTTGCGTACCGGCACATGAAAACGCCGGATGCGGGCTACCGGCTCCTGTCGCTGTACCGATTCTGGAACATCATCCATTATTTTTTCCCCTACAAGCACCTGATCACATACCCATTGCCTACCGATACCTGGCATAGCGTGCTGCGCGAATACATTCCGCAATTCGTAAAGGCTGGTGACTCGCTGGCGTACCGGCTCACGACGCTTTCACTCATTGGCCGTGTTCAGGATACGCACACTAACCTCTGGGGCGATCCGATCATTCAGAATCAATACAAAGGCACTTTCTTCGCGCCGGTACAGGTGCGGTACATCGAGCGGCAGTTTGTGGTTACTAATTTTTATAACGACTCGTTAGGAGCCAAGTCCGGCCTGAAACGGGGCGACATCATCCAAACCATCGACGGCACTCCCATCGCTACGCTGGTGAGCCAGCGCCAGCCTTACTACCCGGCGTCTAACGAGCCAACTCAGTTTCGGGACCTTAGCCGCGACCTGCTGCGGGGCCATACTGCTCTGGTTCAGCTTGGCATCCTCCGCGATGGGCAACCGCAGACCATTGCGCTCAACCGATATACAGGCAATCAGGCCACTTTCAACCGAACCATCGATTACGGCAGCTACCCCAGAGACAGCTGCTATCAGCTGCTGCACCCGGATGTGGGTTACCTGTATCTGGGTACGATCAAAGCCAGTAAGCTACCGCAGATCATGCAGACCTTTAAAGACACTAAAGGACTGGTCATCGACCTGCGCTGCTATCCATCTGAGTTTGTGGTTTTCACGCTGGGCAAGTACCTGACGACTCCCACTCCCTTCGTCAAATTTACGGGTGGCCACGTCAAAACACCCGGGCTCTTTACCTGGATAACCTCCCTGAACGTAGGCCAGCGCGGGGTTGATGATGTCTACAAAGGCAAAGTGGTGGTGCTGGTCAACCAGGAAACCCAGAGTCAGGCCGAGTATACGACCATGGCTTTCCAGTCGGCACCCGGCGTTGTTGTTCTGGGTAGTACGACAGCAGCGGCCGACGGTAATGTATCCCCCTTCGAACTCCCCGGTGGTCTGCGGACTATGATCAGCGGTATCGGCGTTTACTACCCCGACGGGCGCGAAACACAGCGGGTTGGGGTTAAAGTAGACGTAGAGTACCACCCCACTCAGGCAGGTATCAAAGCCGGTAAAGACGAGCTACTGGAGCGTGCCGTTTCACTAATCCGGGACGGTAAATAAGCAACGGCCGAACATTTTTTGCCGGCTGTGTTCGAGGGGCCCCGGATAGGGTTTTCCCATCAGTCCGCCTGTAGCTGATATAGCCTCCGAAGCTGGTGCATACGCTGTCTACCGATCGCTTACAAACTATTGTTTATCAATCTCAAGCGGGTATATTTAGCGGAAACTTTTTCTGTCAGGGCTGGTTACTAGCCATACTGACGAACGGGCCTATCGGCTCGGTGCAGCCAGTAACATCTATTCACAACATGAAGCAACTACTGAACCGCTCGCTTTGGGCCTGCCTCTTCCTGCTTAGTCCCCTACTCACCCCGAGGGCTCATGGGCAGTCTGCCATTGATTTCGCCCGTATCGACTCAACCGAGACGCTGCAGAATTGCCAGACCGTTTTGCGCGAGTTTATAAAAGGCAGCAAAGCAATGGTTCTGATGGAGCAGCATTATACACGCAAAGGAATAGCTCAGGCTTTTATCCCAATTCCGGCTGGTCAGGGAAGCCGCTATCCGGATATTTACGTTTTTTATTTTGTAGCCAAAGCCTCAGTCCGGTCGGCTCCCTGGCTAAACCTCTATTCCGTAGATCAGGATTTGGGTCGGCGCGCCGGTAGCTTTCGGGTTACAAACGCCGTGGCGGTGAAGGATGGCTATATATTTCAGATACGCCTTGACAGAGGGAGTGACGCGATCTACCCAAGCCGACTGGTTTCCAACGAGCTTCAGGTGGTTAGCTCAAACCCGGGCAATCTAATCGCGTTTAGCCTCTAAAAAATCTTTTTTGGCAAATCGCTCTTACAACGAGGGGGCTAACCGGATAATCCGGTTAGCCCCCTCGTTGTAAGAGCGATTGTGAATGCTGGCTAGTTTTTTCCCCCGCCTACTTTACTGGCTTTGCCGGGCATACCGGGCTGGGTGATTTCGAAGCCTTCCTTCTCCTTGGCGTCGGCGACGAGTTTGCGCACGTCGGCCAGGAGTTTTTTGGCGTCGTAGACCACCCCATCTTTCACGGTATAGGTTACGCCCCCGACCCGCTCGACCTCGTTTTTGTCGTTGAGGTGAATGGCACCGGTGCCATAGAGCGTTTTCAGGTTAGCCAGCGGGTTTTCTTTCACGATGACGAAATCGGCCAGTTTGCCAACCTCAACGGAACCGATCTGATCAGCCATACCCAGGGCTTCGGCCCCTTTGATGGTAGCGGCCCGAACCACTTCGAGCGGGTGGAAGCCAGCCTCGCGCAGCAGCTCCAGTTCCCGGATGTAGGCAAACCCGTAGAGCTGGTAGATGAAGCCCGAGTCAGACCCCGTCGTCACGCGCCCACCCCGGTTTTTGTATTCGTTGATGAACTCCATCCAGAGCTGGTAATTCTTTTTCCAGGCCACTTCCTGTTCGGTACCCCAGTTGTGCCAGTACGATCCGTGCGAGATACGGCTGGGACCGTAGAACCGCCACAGGCTGGGCAGGGTGTAGTCCTCGTGCCACTCGGCGCGCCGGGCCAGCATCAGCTCCCGGTTGGCTTCGTAGATATTGAACGTCGGGTCGAGGGTGAAATCGAGCGCAATGAGCTCGTCCATGACCTTGTTCCAGCGCTCGGTACCGGGTTTGGCGGCCTGCTGCCAGAGGTTCCCCGCTTCCTCGAACCGGTTCTGCTCGTTGTTGTAGTTATAATCGGCCGGGTAATTCTGCACGGTGCGGTCGGCAAAGAGGGCTTCGGGCAGGCCGTACCAGTGCTCCATACTGGTCAGACCGGCTTTGGCGGTAGCCAGCACGTTCATCCGCGCCACTTCGAGCTGGGCGTGGTGACAGGCCGACCGCAGACCCAGCTTTTTGTTCTCGTCGAGGGCGGCTTTGAAAACAGCCGGTTCGGCGCCGAAAAACTTGATGCCGTCGGCCCCGCGCTGGGCGTTCTGCCGCACCCAGGCACGGGCCTGTTCGGGCGTGCTGATGGGATCTTTGCCGCCCTGCCCAAATACGGTATAGGCCAGAATACGGGGGGCGGTAATCTCATTGCGGCTACTTTTAACGCGCTGGTCAAGCACCCAGTCGAGGCCGTTGCCGCAGCTCGGGTCGCGGATGGTCGTGATGCCGTGGCCGAGCCAGAGTTTAAAGACATACTCGGCACTGGCGCCCTGCGCCTGTCCGCCAATATGGCCATGCATATCGATAAAGCCCGGCATCAGAAACATACCGTCGCAGTTTAGCTCTTTATCGCCCGCGCTGGCCTGGGGCCGCGATTTGGGGTCGATCGGTACACCGGGATAGCCCACCTGCCGGATCTGGGCAATCCGGTTTTTTTCGACTACAATATCGACCGGACCAACGGGCGGAGCACCGGTGCTGTTGATGAGCGTAACGCCCCGAATGATAAGCCGGTTGTGGGGACCATCGCCCTCAGCGCGGGCCGGGGCCTTCGGAATCTGGGCCATAGCGACCTGACACCAGACCGCCAGCAGGATAGAAAGAGCCGTAAAACGTGAATGCATGGAGGGAATATCGGTTGGGTAAACAGTTGTAAGATAACAGAAACTAGATGAATTTTGCGCGCTTGCCGGACCTGACAGGCCCATCCCCCATGAAACAGACGATCACCAAAAACTTTCTGCTCGTTGTCCTGGCCCTGGCGGTCGTATTTGCTTTTGCTATGAAAGCAACGGTATTTCAGCAGAGCACACCGGCCAGCGCGACGCCCGCAGCCGCCCCGCCGAACCCGGCGTTTGCGGGCTACTGGTTTGCCGGCAAGGCCGAGCTGAACCACTACCGGCTCCAGCAGGCCCAGTACGGCGTACTGAACCCCGGCGAAGCGGTCCTGATTTTCGTGACCGAAGACTTCCGGACCGATAAACAGGTCAAAGCCGAAACCGACGAGAGCCGCGACAAAGCCATTCCGGTGCTGAAAACAAACATGAGCAAGAAGTTTGTGACGGGCATTTACGACTACTCGCTGTTTACGTCGGTCTTTACCCCCATCAATAACCCATCGTTTCCCAATACGCTGAAAGTGAGCACTTCGGCGCAGGAGTGGTGTGGCCACAGCTACCTCCAGGCCAACTACCGCAACAACGGCTACGCGATCAGCGGAAAGTCGTATTTTGAGAAAGAAGTCGACGAAGCGTATACCATCGATAAAGTATGGTTTGAAGATGAACTCTGGAACCGCATCCGGCTGAATCCGGATAAGCTGCCGACGGGTGAGGTGCGCCTGGTACCGGGTACGATGACTGCCCGCCTTCGCCATACGACCCTGGAGCCGCTGCTGGCCAAAGCTCAAATAGACGACTACGAAGGGGTGCTGTATCCGGGCAGACTGCTCAGGGCCTATACCATCCAGTATCCCACCGACGACCGCACCCTGATAATCGTTTTCGAGAGCACATTTCCCCACAAAATCGTTGGCTGGGAAGAGACGTACCGAAGCAAAGATGCGCTGCTCACTTCACGCGCCGTTCTAACAAAAACCATTCAAAACGATTATTGGAAACATAACGCCCCCGCTGACAGTACGTTGCGGGCCGAGTTGATGAAGTAATTTCAGTACGGTACGCGTTGATATCATCAGGCCATGCCTAACGCGTACCTGCTGAGTAACGGGCACAAGCCACCCCATTCGCCATGAAATCGAATCTTGTCTTACTGGTTGTTCTGTTGATCGTCTGCGCCTGCTCGTCGTCTACCGACACGGCCACCCAGACCGGAACGCCAACCTATACGCTTATCTTTATCGATAAGACCCGAAGCGTGAACGTGAACAAAACGTTTGTGGCCCGGAAGTACCAGCAGGCCATCAACGACATTGTGGAACAGAATATTCAGCAGAAAGGCGATCAGCTCGACGTGTATTTTATTCACGAAAATACCAGCAAAGCCCGCGCCCTGAACGTGACCGCCCAGACCGAGCGCGAAGACGTCAGCTCGGCCAGCCCCACCGACCGCGAAGCCGCCGAAACCGAGTTCGGGCTGCTGCTGGGCCGCGAACGAACCCGGATCAAGCAGCGGGTATTGCAGCAGCTGATGGCGCAGAATTCGGGCGCATCGAGTCAGGAAACCGATATCTGGGCCAGTCTGCCCGTTATCCAGAAAGCTAACGAAACCGGCCTCTCGGTAAAGGTGTACTACCTGAGCGATATGATCGAGAGCGTAAAAGGCCCCGACCGGCGCGACTTCCAGAAAACACCCCCGCGCGACAACGCCCAGGCCGACGAATGGGCTAAAGCTGACGCGGAAAAACTCAAACGATACACCATCGGCTCGCCCGCCATTACCATGATGCTCCCTTTCGAGCCTAGTGCATCGGTGCGCGAGAACAACCCGGCTGTTACGCAGTACTGGCAAACGCTCTTCGCCGAACTGGGTGCCGCTAACGTGTCGGAAGACTAATCGCCAGCACAACCCTACTACCTATACGAAGGGTCGGAATCACGAATTTCGACCTTTTTTTCATTACAACGCCTGACCGGTTACCAGGCCTATACGGTAAAAATCACAATCAATGGTAGCCCCATTTTCTGCTATCCCTCCTGCATCGGGATGAAAAAAGGGGCAGTTGAGAAGCATACCAACAAATAAGTTTAAGTAATCAGACGCTGTCAATACTCTCACTATTAGTACTTTAGTAAAAATATTTATTTTTATTTAATCTAATTAATTCAAACTTAGATGCGAGTACTATTACCTTTGCATTGTTTCGAATCAATCTAAACAAGCAATGCAGGTCAGCGTATATATACTTAGCGTTCTCATTTTTTGTACCTCATCATTTACCGGCCTGGCCTCGGTACCGCCCACCCCGCGAACTGACTCGCAGCCGGGTGGCGCCCTGACCGGCACCGTACTGGACCGCGAGGGTCTGCCCGCTGAAGGCCTGTCGGTTCGGCTCAAAGGCACCGTTCGGGGGGTTCTGACAAACGCACAGGGCCGCTTCTCATTTCAGAACCTGCCCGAGGGTACCTATACTGTTCTGGTGTCGGGAGTCGGGATTGAAACCCGCGAACAGACCCTCAACGTACGTCGGCGCGAGACCACTACAGCGCAGTTTGCCATCAGCGAGAGCCTTCAGCAGCTGGCCGAGATAAAGATCGTAGCGGCTCGCGGCCTCCGCGAACGCGAAACCCTGCCCGACGTAAGCGCTACCGCCATTTTTGCCGGCAAAAAAACCGAAGTTGTCAACCTCAGCGCTCTCGATGCCAACCTGGTTACTAACAACACCCGCCAGATTTTCAGCAAAACACCGGGCGTAACCGTCTGGGAAAACGACGGGTCGGGCGTACAGGTCGGCGTGGCCGTACGCGGTCTGAGCCCGAACCGATCCTGGGAATTTAACGTCCGCCAGAACGGCGTAGACATCAGCTCCGACCCGTTTGGTTACCCCGAAGCGTATTATAATCCGCCCATGGAAGCCGTTGACCGCATCGAACTGGTACGGGGTGGCGCGTCGCTGCAGTATGGTCCGCAGTTTGGTGGCCTCCTGAACTACGTTCTCAAACCAGCCGCGCAGGATAAACCGTTCAGTCTGGAAACGCAGCAAACCGTTGGCAGCTACGGTCTTTTCTCGACCTACAACCGCATCAGCGGCACCGCCGGTCGGTTTCAGTACAACGCCTATGGGCACTACCGGCAGGCCGATGGCTGGCGCCAAAACAGCCGCTATTCCATCTTCAATGGCCATGCGTCGCTGTCGTATGCCGTTACCAACCGCCTGCGCCTAACCGCCGAACTGACCCGGATGTATAACGAGAGCCAGCAGCCGGGGGGCCTCACCGACAGCCAGTTTCAGCAGGACGCCCGCCAGAGCAGCCGCAGCCGCAACTGGTTCAGCACTCCCTGGACCGTACCGACTCTCAAGGCCGAATATGCCTTCAGCGACCAGACCCGCCTGACGGCTACCATCCACGGTCTGCTGGCTCAGCGTAACAGCATTGGCTTCACTTCGGCCATCACGACGCCCGACCTGATCGGTGCAGCCGGCCAGTACGCCAACCGCCAGATCGACCGCGATACCTACCGGAACTGGGGCAGCGAACTCCGGCTCCTGACCGGCTACCGGCTCCTGGGTCGTCAGCACACCCTCTCGACCGGTGTCAAGTATTTCGACGGGCATACTCAGCGGCAGCAGCAGGGCCGGGGCGACACCGGTACCGACTTCAACCTCAACCTCCAGACCGACCGCTTTCCCCGCGACCTGAGCCTGTCGGTAACCAACGTAGCCGCATTTGCCGAGAACCTCTTCCGGATCACCGACCGCTGGACTGTAACCCCTGGCCTGCGCCTGGAGTCGCTGCAAAACGATATTTCGGGTCGGTTCAGCCTCAACGCCAATGGCACCGAAAACCGGGTTGCCCAGCAGAGCAGCCGACAGTTCGTGCTGGCCGGTATCGGCACGGACTATAAGTTACCGGGTTCGCTCAGCCTGTACGGTAATGCCTCCCAGGCCTACCGGCCGGTCTTGTTTTCGGACCTGACGCCAGCCGCCGTTACCGACTTTGTGGTCGACGAAAACCTGCGCGATGCCCGTGGCTACTCGCTAGATGCTGGTATCCGCGGCTCGGTCCGGAAGTATCTGAACTTTGATATTGGCTATTTCTACCTCAACTACAACGACCGCATCGGTACGCTTACCCTGCTGAACGCAGCCGGCCGGCCTTACCAGTTCCGGACCAACCTGGGCCGCAGCGTGAGCCAGGGCGTCGAGGCTTATATAGAGTTCGATCCGGTGGTGGCTTTTGCGGGCCGCTCAAAAGTGGGCTATCTGAGTTTGTTTGCGTCCGTTGGCTACACCGATGCCCGTTACCGCTCGCTCCGCAGCAGTACGGTTTCGAACGGACAGGTAACCGAAACGAACCTGAGCGATCGGAAAGTCGAAAATGCGCCTGCCTTTACGGGCCGGTTCGGGGCCAACTACACCTACCGAACCCTGACCGTAACGGCCCTCCTCAACCGGGTTGGTATGGCTTACAGCGACGCCAATAACACCGAAACAGCCAGCGCCAACGCTCAGACAGGGGTGATTCCGGCCTACCAGGTGATGGATCTGTCGGCATCGCTCATGCTGAAAAAACGGTATACCCTGCGTACGGGCGTCAATAACCTGACCGATGCGCGTTACTTCACCCGGCGGGCCGGTGGCTACCCAGGCCCCGGTATCCTGCCAGCCGATGGGCGAACGGGTTATGTCTCGGTCGGCCTCCGGCTGTAAGATAAACGCGGGCTTCGACGGAGGTTATACGCTGAACTGGTAACCCTCGTCGAAACCCGAAAAATCGTTTTTCAGACAGTACGACCTGAGGGCCAGGCCATCGCCCTCGCGCCGGACGGCCAGGTAGTGAAAGAGCGGTTTGTAGGTACCGGCCAGATCGGGCAGTCGACTCGGCGACATGTTGAGCGGCTGGCGCAGGCCACCCCCACCCCCAATCACCAGAAACGTTTTCTCCTCGAACTCGTAGCGCTCGAACGCATGCGAATGCCCGGTAATGAAAAGCCGGGCTTTCTGAGAGCGGGTGTAAGGCGGTACAAACCGCTGCTGCACCAGTTTGGACGACCCCACCAGTTTGCTGTTCGAATAAGGCGCATGGTGGCAGGTTACGATCACGACCGCTACGGATGGGTCGGCGTCGAGGTCTTCGAGCGTCTGCTCGTACCAGGTCTGCTGCTTTACCAGGTTGGCCACCGAGAGGGTACTGAAGTTGGAATTAAGCATCACAACGGCCACATCGCCCGTTTTCTGGACGTAGCCGGTGGGGCTATGATCGGGGAAACGCTGCTGGAAGTTACGGGCTCCCTTGCGGGGACGACCCATTACGTCGTGGTTGCCCATGATGGCATAGACCGCCGTACCTACCTCGGTGCATTTGGCCAGAAAGGTATCAATGATGCGCCACTTGTCGTTGCGGTAGCCCAGGGAGACGATATCGCCCAGCCAGTACAGCACCGGCGGTTTCCGACGAATAATCTCGGTAAAAATGGTTTGGGTGGCTTTGGTATTTTGATGCGTTCGCAGCACCAGCCGCTCGACCCACATGGGGGCCTGGGTATCACTCAGAAACAGAATATCATTCATAACGTACACGCCGGGCTACAGCCCACCTTTAAAACAACGCGTTGGCTACCACGTAAACGCCCGCCAGACCGCCTGTAGCTGTAACGTAAAGACGGCATCGCTGGTTGCGGTAATGCTGTACCATTTCAGCTCGGTAGCAATTCGGAACCGACGCCCGATGGGCTGGGTATAGGCCCCGGCCGCCATCCAGCCGATGCTCAGCCGACTCGCGTTGACATCGCCCAGATACGACAGGTCCGAGCGGATAATATAAGCGCCCGTACCGCCCGACACCGACAGCCGCCGGGCCAGACTGCGCTCGGTGCCGCTCAACCACGCCAGCGGCATAGAAAACACGACCAGCACCGGAATGGTAGACACCGCCACCCGCGCCTGCTCTCCCGCAGCCGAAACACGGTACCTGTACAACGGCGTCAGGCCGCTCTCCAGCCCGATCCGAAGCCGGTGGTCGGGGTGCCACATAAGCCGAACTGTGGCCGGTATACCCGACCGGTTAATAGCTACCTGGTCAACATCGGGCGGCACCCCGATAAACGCCGGGTAGTAGGATAGCCCTCCGCCCACCGTCAGCACCAGCGCGTACGGATCGCGCCGGTTCGTTACCGAGTCGGTCGTACTGGTAGTTTGGGCATGTGCCGTCCAGGAGGCTCCTGCAGCCGTCAGGAGCAGAAGAAATAGCCGTAGCCGCGTTTGCTTATTGGTCCACATAATGATAATAGGCTACCAGGGGCGAATAGTTGGACAAGATGCCATCGAAGTTGCTCTCCTGAATAAACTGCTCGATAAACTTGGGCTCATCGAGCGTCCAGACGAAGACGGTTCGGCCCTCGGCCTGCATGGCCCGAACCTGTTCGATCTGCGGCCCCAGTGTCCAGCGGGGGGCCCAGATGCGCGCGTCCAGACTGCGGGTAATAGCCGTATCCAGCTCGCTCAACACCGGCGTGTTCTCTTTGTTGGCCAACGCCCGGTACGCATCAGCCGCCTGGGTAGTAGGTAAACCAATCACGATTCGCAGGTCGCGCCGACTCGCAATGGCCCGCTGCCGAAACCGCTGTTGAATAGCCTGAACCCGGTCCATCGGCCCATCATACTTGGTGTCGAGCCAGACAAAATTCAGGGTTGTACTGGTTAGCACCGTCTCCAGCGCTTCTTCCAGCGTCGGTATTTTTTCACCGTTGACCAGCCGCACGAGGGTGTTCAGCTGCTGGTAGGTATACTCTTCTACCGGCCCTTCAAGTCCGTTTTTCTGGATCAGACGCAGGTTCAGCAGGTTATCATGGTACAGGATCGGGACGCCATCTTTGGTAAACTTAATATCAATCTCGATGCCGGTAGCCCCCAGCCTTGACGCCAGCCGGATCATGTTGAGCGAGTTTTCCGATACCGACAGCAGATCCGACGTGCGACCACCGCTGCGGTGTGCCAGAATAGCGAACGGACGCGGATTCAGCGGCCGGTTGTAGGTCAGGGTCAGGGGCTGGTCCGGATTGGCATTACCCGTTCCGTATGAGCCCTCCAGCACCAGCGTATCGCCCACCGCCAGCGTACCGGTAAACCGCTGCAGCTCTCCGTTCCGACGCGTGCGCAGGGCCAGCCGGGCCAGGCCCGTATCGGTGTTGACCAGCTTGCGCCAGTAGCCCCTCACGACCAGGCTATCAACGCTCCGGTCGTTTTCCAGGTTAAAAAAACCGGCTTCGTTGCCCGAAAAAATGGACAAATAATGGGTAGTATCGGCGCCGTTCAGCACGTAAGTCCACTTGAGCGCCACCTGCGCCCCGAACTCGCCCACCCCATCTGACACCGTGTAGACGCCCTCCATCGCTTGCCGTACCGGCGCCGTAAACCGCCCCGAGCCGGTCTGTCCGGAAAACTCGTAGGGAATCGGGGCTTCATATTGCTCGCGGCAGGCCTGTAGCAACAGCCAGCTCAGGCCGCCAACCAGCAGGTAGTAAAACGGCTTCATAAAATAAATCCGAAGAAGAGTTGTGGATAAAAAAAGTCGCGTTCGAACGTATCGTAGAGCGACCAGAACTGCCAGTTAAAATTAGAATAGGCCGCCCGCAGCCCCAGCGTTACGTGTTGCTGTTTATAGAAAGGCTGCTCCAGGGCAAACGTAAACGCCACGCCGTTGAGCCGTCGCTGGTCATACTCTACCGCCAGCGGCCCTACCGTTGAGCGGTAATAAAGATCCATAATGGCTTCGGTACGAAAGGTCAGCTGCAGATCACGCGTGAGCCGATACCCCAGCGTTGCGTGCGGAATGGCCTCCAGCCCACCCGCCTGGCTGTTGAATACATCCTTAATATTGAGGGCTCCGAACCAGCCGATGCCATCGATCCCCAGCCCGGCATAGAGTTTTTCGGTTACGGGCGTGGCATAGCGCACGCCCAGGGCCAGGTTGCTTTGCACGAGCTGCGTCTGTAGCCGGGCGCTCAGGTACCAGTTCTTCGACAGCCCGTGTTGCAGGTTGACATCGATGGCGGGTACCAGCAGCCGGATTTCTTCGGTAATTTCGGGAGGTGTAGAGGTAAAGATCAGCCCGATCGATTTGCGCCACTCACCGGGGCGGGGCGCCTGCGGGAAGTAGATACCCGGCTGGTAATCGGCGGGGGGCTCATAGGGCCGGACAGCGCGTTGGGCCAGGGCAACCGAGCCAGAAAGCACCAGCCAGCCCAGTAACAGAACCGACCAGCCGGATCGTAGGTGTAGAATCATTTCAAAAACGCTGAATGGAGGTTGACTACCATAACTGCCCGATGCGGACATATGTTGTGGCCCCGCCCGTCAGAACCGGCACCGCGCCCTGCTCAGCGCGCTCTGGTACCACATGACCGATAAAAGGCAACGTTTCAGAACGGCCCGCTCCTAGCTGGTTTTTACCTACACTGGTCTATCTCCCAACAGCGACCAGGCCTCTCGAAACAGGGCTGACTTGGGTTTTCGTTGTCTTTTAGCCGTTTCGACCAGGTGTATTTCAGACCCGTAGGCGACAAAGCACTGCACAGGAATGACGTAGAAGACGTGGAGTGAGTCGATATAAACGACTGCAAAGTCGAAATCCGTTGGCGAGTACGTTTCCCGGATCATTTCTCGCCGGTTGGTTTTCGTTCTGCGCGTATCAACTACGTAATTACCCCGCTTATCGTCAAACCAGGCGCTTTTAACCTGTATTTTGATCAATCGTCCGTTTATATCGAACACCAGGTCGTAGGGTAACCGGTCTCCAATTGGTTTACATACGCCCCATCCTTGCCGTAACGCCTGTAAGATAGTAGCCTGTTCGGCGATGTCGCCCTTCTGCTTTGTCAACATTATATCTCTGTTTGGTTGACAAATAAAGCAAAGGCAAAGAAAAACCCCACTGAATTTCAGTGGGGTTTCTTGGTAGCGGGAGCTGGACTCGAACCAGCGACCTTTGGGTTATGCGTACCACTACAACTTTCGTTGCCTCCGAACGTACCGGAGTTTGTAGTCTGGACTGTCTCTTTACCCTCGACTCTACGTTAGGGTACCTACCATTCAGTCTCTACACCTTCCGAAACTTTAATTTCGGCTTGGCTCGGGATTACCACACGAACGGCTTCCCCGAATTTGGCAGGTTAACATACCGGCGTTTCCCCCGGTACCGCCCAAGAGTTGACAAAGTCTGAATTTTTTCATTCGCCAGGCAACAATGTGCTTGCAACCTGAACTGACTCTGCAACTGCTGTTGTCATTGCTGACAACCTTAAGCCCAACGAGCTACCAACTGCTCCATCCCGCGATGTTTGGACTGCAAAAGTACGGCGACTTTCTGTAAATACAACTACCTTTGCCAAAAAAAAGTTTACGCCGTTCTGAAACGTTTCTTGAAACGGGAAGGTTGGTTAGAGAAAGCTGCTGGTAATCAAGCCAGCGGGATCACCTCGTATGAGTACAGAGACTGTAGAAAATTTTCCGGCCGATCATAAGGCCGGCTTCGTCAGCATTGTGGGCAAACCCAATGTTGGCAAATCGACCCTGATGAACCAGCTCGTTGGCGAACGCCTGAGCATCATTACGGCCAAGGCCCAGACCACGCGTCACCGCATCATGGGCATCCTGAACGGCACCCACAACGGCCAGGAATTTCAACTCGTTTACTCCGATACGCCGGGCATCATCAAGCCGCAGTACAAACTGCATGAGTCAATGATGAGCTTCGTGCGCGGGTCGCTCGAAGATGCCGACGTGGTTCTGTTCGTGACCGATATCTTCGAGCAGCACGACGAAAACGACGTCATTGCCCGGCTTCAGAAATCTGATGTGCCCATTCTGCTGCTGATCAATAAGATCGATCAGGCCACCCAGGAACAGGTTGAAGAGAAAATTGCCTACTGGCAGGAAAACTTCCGTGCTCAGGAGATCATACCGATTTCGGCCCTGAACGGCTTCAACATCGACCGGGTGTTCGAAGGCATCATTAGCCGCCTGCCCCAGCACCCGCCCTACTTCCCCAAAGACGAACTGACCGATAAGCCCGAGCGGTTTTTTGCGTCGGAGATCATCCGCGAAAAGATATTCCTCAACTACAAGAAAGAGGTTCCGTACAGCAGCGAGGTGGTTATTATCGGCTTCAAGGAAAAAGAAGACATTATCGTTATCCAGTCCGAGATCCTGGTCGAGCGGGCTACCCAGCGGGCTATTCTGCTGGGCGAAGGCGGTAAGATGATCAAGAAAACGGGCATCATGGCCCGCGAAGAACTCGAGCGGTTTTTCGGCAAAAAAGTATTCCTCGAACAATTCGTAAAAGTAGAACCCGACTGGCGTCAGAAAGAGCGCATGCTCAAGCGGCTGGGGTACGACGAATAAGATGAGCTATGACCGATCAGTGCGGCCGCGTTCCTGCGACCCACTCGTTGCCGATTACTCATCATTCATCATTCAGAAAAATGGCTAACATCGTTGCTATTGTAGGACGCCCCAATGTGGGAAAGTCTACCTTTTTTAATCGCCTGATCGAAGAGCGGCAGGCTATCATGGATAACCAGTCGGGCGTAACGCGCGACCGGCATTACGGCACCGCCGAGTGGAACGGCAGCTACTTTACCGTGATCGACACCGGCGGCTACGTTGTCGGGTCTGACGACGTATTTGAAGAATCGATTCGGGAACAGGTTCAGATTGCCATTCAGGAATCGACCGTTCTGCTGTTTATGGTCGATACCCAAACCGGCATTACCGGCCTCGACGAAGATTTTGCGGATGTGCTGCGCCGAACCAAGAAGCCAGTGTATGTCGTAGCCAACAAAGCCGAAACCTCAGACCGGTCGCAGGGAGCGGCCGAGTTCTATGCGCTGGGTCTGGGCGAACCCTACCCGGTTTCGTCGATGACGGGCAGCGGCACCGGCGATCTGCTCGACGAAGTAGTGAAACATTTTCAGGGGCCTGGTGTCGAAGATCCCGACGCCGGTATTCCGCGCATCGCTATCCTGGGCCGCCCCAACGTAGGGAAGTCGTCGTTCCTGAACGTACTGACCGGCCAGGAGCGCAGTATTGTGACCGACATTGCCGGTACCACCCGCGACGCTATCAATACCCGATACCGGGCTTACGGGAAAGATTTTATCCTGACCGACACGGCCGGTATCCGCCGGAAAGCACGCATTCAGGACAACGTAGAATTTTACTCTACGCTCCGGTCGCTTAAGGCCATGGAAGAGTCGGACGTTTGTATTGTTATGCTTGATGCCACGCGGGGGCTGGAAGCGCAGGACCTCAACATCATTGGCCAGGCCGTAAAAGCCAGAAAAGGCGTGGTGATCATGGTCAACAAGTGGGACGCGGTCGAAAAAGACCACCGTACCGCCGATATTCTCCGGAAAGAGATGATTGCGCGGATGATGCCGATCGATTATCTGCCTATCATTTTTGCCTCTGTTCACGAGAAACAGCGCATTTTCCAGGTCATGGAAAAAGCCATGGAGGTGTACGAAAACAAGAGCAAACGGATTGCCACGTCGAAACTGAATGAGGCCATGCAACCCGAGATCGAAGCCTATCCGCCCCCGGCTCTGAAGGGTAAGCATGTCAAGATCAAATACATGCTACAGGTGCCGACGCCTTCGCCAACGTTCGTATTTTTCTGCAACCTGCCCCAGTACGTGCCCGAGTCGTACCAGCGCTTTCTGGAAAACAAGCTCCGCGCTCACTTCGATTTTGACGGGGTGCCGCTGACGCTGTTCTTCCGCCAGAAGTAACGGAGCCGGGGGCGATTCTGTCGCGCTGCCGGGCCATGTTCGTTTGTGTTACCTGTTCCGAAGCCGACTTGTTTATCCGGTTTACGCATGTCTATTCAACACGAAAGGGTCCGGCAGACCAGTACCAGCCGATCGTCATGGATCGGCTTTTTGCTGGTTTTTCTGTCGGCCTTCTGCTTTGCCTGTAAGGGCATCCTGATCAAGCTGGCCTATCAGTATTCGATCGATACCATTTCGTTGCTGACGCTCCGGATGCTGTTTGCGCTGCCTTTTTACATAGGCATTGCGGTGCATCTGTCGCGTACGGCACCGGCTCCATCGCTGTCGGTGCGGCAGTGGGGGTTGCTGGCCATCCTGGGCATTACGGGCTACTACCTGGCCAGCTTCTTCAACTTTCTGGGTCTGGTCTACATTACAGCCAGCCTGGAGCGCATTCTGCTCTTCACCTACCCCACCTTTGTATTGCTGATGAATGCGCTGGGGTTTGGCCGACGGGTTACCCGGCTTCAGATTCTGGCTCTGTTACTGACCTACGCGGGTATTCTGATCGCCTTTGTAGGTAACATCGAAACGACCCGGCAGACCAATGTGCTGCTGGGCGGTTTCTGGGTGGTGCTGAGCGGGCTGGTCTATGCCATCTACCTAGTGGGCAGCGATCGGGTCATTGCGGGCGTTGGTCCGCAGCGCTTTACCTGTTATGCGATGATGGCCGCTACGGTACCGACGGTGCTACACTGCGCCCTGGAAAATGGGCTGCAGCTGGGCGGTTACCCCTGGCCCGTCTACGCGCTTGGGCTGGGCATGGGAATCTTCGTTACGGTGATTCCTACCTTTATGATGGCCGAAGGTATCAGGCGGGTCGGCTCCGGCAACACGTCTATCATCGGCAGCATCGGCCCCATTTTCACCATTATTTTATCGACCACTGTTCTTCAGGAAAGAATAAGCTGGCAACAGATGGTGGGTACGTTACTGGTTTTGACCGGCGTTTTTCTGATTGGCTGGCGCGGTACTAAACCGGCCGCATGACTCACCCCTACGTTTGTGTATAACTATCATAGTCGCCTAAGTATATAGTTGGGTAGTATACCTTTTACAGAAATCATATAATAATCAACAAGATTACATTATAAAATAGGATTAGAGAACCAACCATTAAATAAATACTACTCACGTTCAAGGGCTTATTCGAGCGAACCGTTTGAATTTAACCTATCTTTTCAACATTAGAGGGCATTCGTTGTACTATAAAATCATGGCTACAGACAAAGTAATGGACGATGAAAAGCGCATTGACAAGGCCGCATATGTACTCAAAGCGGTGGCTCATCCGCTGCGTATCAGAATCATTCAGATGTTGAACGAGAGTACCGAACTAAATGTGTCAACCATTTACAAAAACCTGAATGCCGAACAGTCGCTGATTTCGCATCACCTGATCAACATGCGCGATAAAGGGATACTGGACATACGGCGCAGCGGCAAAAACATCTACTATTTTCTGGTTGACTCAGCAGTCTCTGACGTCATTGACTGCATTTACAAGAGTAAAATTCTGAACTAGGCATTTGCAGGCTATCCATTACAACGTAGCCTCGCAGAAACCAAACGGTCGCCAGGAGCGGAACGGTCTAGCAACCTGTCCTGCTCCTGGCGACCGTTTGGCTATGCAGCACCTGGCTTACCCGAACAGATCGCCGGTTTTGTAGTTGGGCACTACCCCTAGGTGGATATAGGCTTTTTCGGTGGCCTCCCGGCCCCGCGCGGTTCGCTTCAGAAAGCCTTCCTGAATCAGGAATGGCTCATACACCTCCTCAATGGTTTCAGACTCTTCGCCACAAGCCGTTGCGATGGTAGACAGGCCTACGGGTCCGCCCTTGAACTTCTCGATAATGGTCGACAGAATTCGGTTGTCCATATCGTCGAGCCCGTTCTGGTCGACTTCGAGTGCACTCAGGGCAATCTCGGCAATCTCTACGTTGATATACCCATTGCCTTTCACCTGCGCAAAATCGCGGGTACGGCGGAGCAGGTTATTGGCGATACGCGGTGTACCGCGGCTTCGACGGGCAATCTCATAGGCACCCATTTCGTCGATAGGCGTTCCCAGAATAGCCGACGAACGCTGCACGATGCTGGTCAGCAGCCGGGCGTCGTAATATTCGAGCCGGCAGCTGATACCGAAGCGGGCGCGCAGGGGTGCCGTAAGCATACCGGCGCGGGTCGTAGCACCGATCAGCGTAAACGGATTCAGCTTGATCTGTACCGTACGGGCGTTCGGGCCCGAGTCGAGCATGATGTCGATTTTGTAATCTTCCATGGCCGAGTACAGATACTCTTCCACGATGGGGTTGAGCCGGTGTATCTCGTCGATGAACAGTACGTCGTTGGGCTGCAGGTTGGTCAGGAGCCCGGCCAGGTCGGAGGGCTTGTCGAGCACCGGCCCGGAGGTCATCTTGATATTGGCGTTCAGCTCGTTGGCTACGATGTGCGACAGGGTGGTTTTACCCAGGCCCGGCGGTCCGTGCAGCAGCACGTGGTCGAGCGCGTCGCCCCGCTGCTGAGCCGCGCGTACAAACACTTCCAGGTTGTCGAGTATTTTGGCCTGGCCCGTGAAGTCGGAGAACGAGAGGGGCCGGAGCGCCCGTTCGATCTCCTTATCGGTAGCAGTCATGCCGTCGCCGGAGCCTTTCAGAAAGTCGTTTCGCATAGTTTTTTTCCGTACAGCCCCCGCCCGTTTCGACCCGAAAAGTCAGGGCATCTGGGCGGGGGCTTTCTTTCAAATTTACGAAAAAAAGCCCGTATTTCCGCTAGCGAATGACCATTACAGTACCCCGTTTTACCATCTTTCCGCGGTCCGGAAACGACTCACTTTTGTACGTTACCGTATACGGATAAACCATGGCCGGATACATCGCTCCTTTGTACGTTCCGTCCCATTTCTGCTCCGGGCTGTTGCTCACGAAGATCACTTCTCCCCAGCGGTTATAGACCTTGAACTCGTACTCGATCACGTAGGCCGTGAAGACCTGAAGCTGGTCGTTTACCCCGTCATTGTTGGGCGTGAACGCATCCGGCACGTTGACGCGCGGTTCGCACAGATTCAGCACCCGCGAGGTGCCTACGGCCGTACAGCCCTGCACGTCGGTTACGCGCACGCTGTAGTCGCCGGCGCGACTGACGGTAATGCGCTGGGTCGTATCCGTTAGCGGACTGAGCCAGCGGTACCGCAAGGTCGGTGCTCCGCCTGCCGATAACTGAACAATGCCCTGGTCGCCTTCACATAACGAGGCCTCGCGGGTGAGCGAGAACTGCGGAGGTGGCCGATCGCCGACGCGGACCGAGCTGCGCCCGACGCACCCGTTCTGCGTGTTGCGCACCACGAGGCTGTAAGCGCCCGGCTGGGTAACCGAGATGGTTGGCGAGGTAGCGCCCGTACTCCACTGATACACGTTGCCCGGCACATCGCCCTCGCGCGGGGCCAGCGTAACCGGATTACCCAGACACTTGAGCGTATCGGGACCAAGGCGGGCAAAACCAGTACTGTCGAGCCCCACGGCTATGCTGTCGAGACTGGCTTTACACCCGTTCTGGTCGGTCACCTCTACCTGATAAACGCCCGGCGCAGCCGTGTTGAATACGGCGCTGGTCGATACCGGATTGTTGCTCCGATCCAGCCAGACGTAGGCGGTGGCCGTACCGCCCGTAACCCGCAGACTAATTGTACCGCTGTTAGGCTGGCTACAGAGTGCGTCGCGTACCGTAGGCGAAATAGCCAGCTGATTGATCGGCGACCGAAGGGTAAAGGAGCTGTCGGCCTCACAACCATACACGGTATCGGTGGCCGTTACGGCGTAGTTCCCCTCGGGCAGACCCGTTATGCGGTTGATCGTAGCGGGCAGGGTAGCGCCCGCCCCGCCACTCCAGACGTAGGTATAGCTGCCCACCGGGCTGGCCGTCAGCTCAATGGTGCCGTTGGCTGTAGTACAGGCGGTGGGGCCGGTCAGGGCGGCACGAAGCGTGATCTTTGGTAGTTCGTTGACCTGAATCGTATCGGAATTTTCGCAGCCGATGTTGTCTTTAGCCGTCACGAAGTACGTACCCGCCCGCGACACCTGCGAATTTCGTTCGGTGCTGCCGTTACTCCACTGGAACTGGGTCCAGCGCATCTGTGGCACCGTCAGCGTCACGGCCGATCGATAGCAGAACACGGTGTCGGGCCCCAGATCGAGTGAGGGAACCGGCCGGATCTGCACTTCGATGGTATCGGTTTTAAAACAGCCCCCGTTGGCCGCAATACCCACCACGTCGTAGAAGCCCGGTCGGGTCAGGGTCAGGGTTTTCTGCCTGCCCGCCACGCGCCCGTTTACGAGCCAGACGTACAGTTTAGCCTCCACTTTCAGATCGAGCGTCAGGCCGTTCTTGTTACAGATAGCCGTGTCGGCGCCCAGGTTTATATCAGGTGGCGTTTCAACAATTGTGATGGTATCGGTAATGGTCGTGTCTTTACAGATACCGCGGCCGTTACTGAGCTGGGTAACGATCCGGAGGCTGACCGAATAGTCGCCCGGTTGTCGGTACGTATGGGTTTGCGGCTGCAGGGCCGTGGTCGAAACCGGGGCGCTGCCGTCGCCGAAGTTCCAGGTATACGTTTCTTTCAGCTTCGGACAGTTCGGACTGGCCTGGAAAACGGTTGGTTGGTTGGCACAGGTATCGGCATAGGTAAAGCCCGGCCCGTTTGACGGATCGTTGAAGTTGGCCACCAGGTTGGGCAGGCCCAGCTGACTGGTTTTGCCGCCCAGCGACTGGCCCTCGGGATTGAACCGCAAACTGTCGAGCAGACCGCCGTTCGGGTTTTCGATGGTGCCCAGCGAACTACTGCCCTGGATGGCTACGTAGATCCGACCGTCGGGGCCAATCTGGATGGAACCATACTGCCGGGTGGTGCTGCTGTCTACTACTGTTCGGGATCGGGTCAGCAGCGAGTCGCGCAGGTTAAGGTCATATTTAAGAATGTACGACGAGCCTTTCTGACTACCATCGGCGTTAGTATCCGCCAGCATGGTTACGTACAGGCTTTTGCCGTCGGGCGAGAACTCGACCCCGTAGGCTTTGGGCGGGGCCGGCCCAAGATCGATCGTTCGATCGAAGGTCAGGTTACCCGTCGAGTCGTTGAAGGTGAACAGATCGACAGAGTTTTTGGGCGGACCGGGTACCACAACCGCCATGGGCCGGTTGCCTGCGTTCCCACCGGTCGTATCGGCCGGGCCGATCTTGATGTAGCCTTCGGCGTTGGCGAGCGAGTCGAGCGTTTGTCCGCCGGTAAAGGTTTTTACAGAGGGATTTTCTTCGCGGGTCAGGTGCCGGACTTCGAACTGGTTGGTACCGAAAACGCGGGTAATCACCCAGTAGGTAGAGTCTCGATCATTGCGGACCGAGGCCGATTGCTCGGTGCCTTTACCCGGCTCGGTAACCGGAATGTTTTTCTGAACGACGGCCCCTTTACCGCCATTCTGCCGCATGTCGACAATGCTGTAGGTCAGCTGTTTCTGGCCGCGCACCTCCGAGGTGGTATACACGTAATACAGGTACTCGCAGCCCCGGCAGGTGGGCTTGGGAACGATGAGCGCCGATTGGGTAGAGTTTTTATTACCTCCCAGCGGAATGGGCGTAGCCGTAGCCGACGAGTCGCGCGGGTCCAGCGATTTGAGTGGTTTGCCGTCTTTGCCGTATACGGTTATTCCATCGGTGTAGAACAGCAGTATGCCTTTGGTATTGGCAATGGACGACGAGCCTTCGATGGTGTTGAGAGTGCCGTCTTCGATCGGTTCCGGATTGCCGCCCCCGGCAAAGTCAAGTCCGGCGTTCTGCCCGAAATACCACTTCACCCCCTGCGACTGCGGCCGTTCACCACAGACCGACACATTGATTCGGTCCTGGTACGAGCAGCCCGTATTGGGGTCGATGGCTTCGACGGAATAACAGCCCGAACTATCGACCTGTATGGTCTGGGTCGTGTCGCCTTTGGGGTACCAGAGAAATTTGTAGCCCGAGGGCGGGGGGCCGCTCGCGTACGGGTCGAGGGTAATTCGCTCGCCGATACAGATTGTGGTATCAGTCCGCCAGCTGGCAAAAGGCTGGGGCCGGTTGTTGATGGTGATCAGCCGTTCTACGGTTTGGGTAACCGTGCCGCTGAGCGTTCTTGTCAGAGTAACCGTATAGGTACCAGCGGTCTGGTAGACATGACGGGCAAACGTACTGTTCTGTGTGGTAAGCGTCGTTCCGCCACCGTCGCCAAAATTCCAGACCCGGGTCGTTACACCGGTGCTGATACTATCGGTAAACAGCAGAGAATCGGCCTTACACTCCTGATCGGGAACACAGGCTTTGCCACTCACGCTGAACCCCTGCTGCGCCAGGGCTGTTGTCAGTCCTGCCAGCAGAAACAGCACCAGCCAAAGGCCGGCAAACCGAGTAATCCCATTAGACGTATACATGTATGATCACTGAAAAGCCCGCTCTACTCAAATTCAACCCTCCACATAACAGACAACGGGGGCATTACGTTAGTATAAACGAAGCAGTTGCTCTAAAATTTTATCGCTTGTTGACCGTTAAACGGCAGTGAAACCGACTAATTTTATAGGCTGTTTCCGCCCCTAATACTGGTTTTTCGCTGCTAGCGTTGCAAGTCTAAAAATTGGCCCATTCTTTGCCCGAGTTTATCCATATGAGTAAGAAATACGTACTGATGTTGTGGGCGCTGGCCCTTACCCGGCTGGCCGTTGCGCAGGACCCGCAGTTTACGCAGTTCTATGCGGCCCCGCAGTATCTAAATCCAGCGTTTGCCGGGTCGGCGCTGGCTCCCCGCATCACCGCCAACTACCGGAACCAGTGGCCTGCCATCACGAACTACGTAACCAGCATGGTTGGTGTGGATCACTACATCGACCGCTTCAACAGTGGCGTCGGTTTGCTGATCATGAACGATAATCAGGGCCAGGGCCGCATCCAGTCGACAGAAATTGGTCTGCAATATGCTTACCAGTTTCAGGTTAGTGAGACCTCTTTTGTGCGGTTAGGGTTGCAAGGCTCCTATGTTAACCGGAATATCAACTATTTTGGTTTGACAACCGGCGATCAGTTCACCGACCGGGGGTTCATTACCGGCAGCGTATCGGGCGACCCGACTTTACAGGGTGGGATGCCCCGCAACAAATACGTCGATTTCTCAACGGGCGGGCTCTTCTACTCCGACTGGTTCTGGATTGGCGCTGCGGCTCACCACATTAACCGCCCCGACCAGGGATTTTTTGTTGGCGGTCAGGATCGGCTCCCCATGAAAGGTAGTATTCACGCCGGGCTGCGTATTCCGCTGATGGGCTTTACGGGACTGGCCGACGAGCAGGACCGCGAAATCAGCTTCTCGCCGGTAATCCTTTACAAGTTTCAGGGCAAATATGATCAGCTGGATCTGGGCGCGTACCTGACCTACGCCCCGCTGACAGTCGGTGCCTACTACCGCGGCATCCCGTTCAAGAAGTACAACCAGACCATCAACAACCACGACGCGCTGGCGTTGCTGGCTGGCTACCGCATGGACCAGTTTTCCATTGGCTACAGCTACGACGTGACCGTGTCGACGCTCGGTAATAGCGGAGGCTCGCACGAACTGTCGCTGTCGTACATCTTCGAGAAACCCGAAGGCCGACGCGCTGGCGTACGGAAACGCAGCAAGAAACTGCCCTGCCCCAAATTCTGACGGGGTAGATTCCCTCTTACAGGTTCTTGACAACTAATTGCGCTGTGTAGCGGCTTTTTTGCTCCAGCAGCAGCTTCTTATCGACCAGTACGCGGTCGATGGTGGGCTGGTCGTAGTGTCGGATCGTGATCAGTTCCAGCCCCTCGTTGTAAGTTACCCGGAAATCCTGCCGCAGCGCCGTCAGTAAGGCTGGCAGCCGGTCGGGATTGTTATCAACCACCACCGAGAAGCTGATGGCTGTGTTCTGCATCAGGTTTATTTTTACCCCTACCTGCGCAAACCGCCCGAATATCCGGCTCAGGTTATCTTCGGCGATAAACGAGAAATCGTTGGGGTGGAGCGAAATCAGTACCTGATTTACCTTAAAAATAAACGACGGGGTTGTGAGTCGCTGCTCTACGTTGCCGATCATCGTACCCGGCGCTTCGGGCTGTACAAACGATCGTACGTACAACGGAATCCCTTTGTTCTGCAGCGGCTTCATCGTTTTAGGGTGGATAACCGTGGCGCCGTAATACGCCAGCTCAATAGCATCCTGGTAGGTTAGCTTCTCGAGTAGCACCGTCTCATCAAAATATTTGGGATCAGCGTTGAGTACGCCCGGTACGTCTTTCCAGATCGTTACGCTTTCGGCGTCGAGGCAGTAGGCAAAAATAGCCGCTGTGTAGTCAGATCCTTCCCGACCGAGCGTCGTTGTCCGGTAGCCGGTCGCGCCGGGCAAGCCCGTCTGGCCAATGAATCCCTGGGTGATGGTTGTCACCGGACCCGTTACGGTTTTCACTATACGTTGTTGGGTGGCATCCCAATCTACCCGTCCCTCACGGAAGGTAGCGTCCGTACGAACCACCTCACGTGCATCGACCCACCGAACCGGCAATCCGATATGGCTCAAGTATGCCGCTACCAGCTGTGTCGAAAGCACCTCCCCTATTGATACGATCTGATCATAGGTCTCATCATACCGGGCCGATGGCGACCGGCGGAGGTAGTCCGACAGCGCACTAAGCGTCTGGTGAACAGCCGAAAAATCGCCCCCCGCCAGCTCATCCATGATCGACTCGTGGTAGGTTTGCAGGGTTTGCAGCTGCCGCTGCAGCTCGTCGGCCTGCCGGTTCATATAGGCCCGCACCACCGCTTCGAGCGCATCGGTTGTTTTACCCATGGCCGAAATAACCACAACGGCACCCTGACCCTGGGTCTGAACAATATTGGCCAGATTACGCACGCCGGCCGCGTCTTTTACCGACGCGCCCCCAAACTTGAAAACTTTCATAGATCTATAAACAACACAAACACGGGCCGAACCCATGAGACGGATTAGCACGGCTGTGGTTTCCGTACCAATCGGTCTGACCGGTTCAACCCGTGTTGTCGATCCTAATTTTTATACGACGACTGGCCGACCTGTAAACAGCAGCTCACGAACGGCCTCGGCAATACCGGCCGGGTCGAAGCCGCATTCGCGGTGTAGTTCAATCTGCTCGCCGTGTTCGATAACCGCGTCGGGGATACCCAACCGCTTCACACGGGCCATGTAGCCATGCTCGGCCATAAACTCCAGTACCGCACTGCCAAACCCACCCATGACGCAGCCATCCTCGACGGTAACGATCCGATCGAAGCGGTTGAAGATCTGGTGGAGCAGCTCTTCATCGAGGGGTTTTACATAACGCATGTCGAAATGCGCCGGTCTGACGCCTTCTTTAGCCAGCAGCTGCGTGGCCTGAATGGCGTAGTTTCCGATATGCCCGATGGTCAGTATGGCCACATCATCGCCGTCCTGAATCATCTGGCCTTTGCCAACCTCCTGCTTCTCGAACGGTGTGCGCCAGTCGGGCATAACGCCTTCGCCCCGTGGGTACCGGATCGTAAACGCCTGTTTACCCTGCTGAACCTCGTCCGATGCCGCTGTGAACATCATGTTCCGCAGCTCCTGCTCGTTCATGGGCGCGGCCACGATCATATTGGGAATACAGCGCATGTAGGCCAGGTCGTAGGCACCGTGGTGCGTTGGACCATCGGCACCGGCAAACCCAGCGCGGTCGAGGCAAAAGACAACCGGCAGCTCCTGAATACAAACGTCATGGATGACCTGATCGTAGGCCCGCTGCATGAAGGTCGAGTAAATGTTACAAAATACCACTTCGCCCTGCGTCGCCATACCGGCCGAGAACGTAACGGCATGCTGCTCGGCGATACCCACGTCGAACGCCCGATCGGGCATGGCCTTCATCATGATATTCATCGACGAACCCGAGGGCATGGCTGGCGTAACGCCCACGACGCGCGGGTTCTGCTGAGCCAGCTCGACCAGGGTATGGCCAAACACGTCCTGATACTTGGGCGGCTGGGGCGTATCGTATACTTTTTTCTGGATCACCCCCGTCACCTTGTCGAACAGACCGGGCGCGTGCCACTTGGTCTGGTCTTTCTCGGCAGGGGCGTAGCCTTTTCCCTTCACCGTCAGTACGTGCAGCAGTTTAGGACCCGGTATGTGTTTCAGATCATCGAGCACACTGACCAGATGGTCGATATCGTGTCCGTCAATCGGGCCAAAATAGCGGAGGTGGAGCGACTCGAACAGATTACTCTGCTCCAGCAGCGAACTTTTGATGCCCGACTGCACCTGCGACACCAGCTCCTGAGCTGTTTTGCCGAGCTTGTCCATTTTGCCCAGCAGGTTCCAGATCTCGTCTTTAACCTTGTTATAGGTCTGCGATGTGGTAATGTCGGTCAGGTACTCCCGAAGCGCCCCCACGTTGGGGTCTATGCTCATGCAATTGTCGTTGAGGACAATGAGCAGATTGCTGTCGGTAGCGCCAGCGTGGTTCATGCCCTCGAAAGCCTCGCCCGCGGTCAGGGCGCCATCGCCGATGACCGCAATGTGGCTCCGTTCGGTATTTCCCTGAAGCTGCGACGCCACCGCCATACCGAGCGCTGCCGAGATGGAGGTTGAGGAGTGGCCAACGCCAAACGCGTCGTACGCACTCTCTTTTCGCTTGGGAAAGCCCGACAAACCTTTGTAGAACCGCTGGGTATGGAAGCGATCCCGCCGACCGGTCAGGATTTTGTGTCCGTAGGCCTGGTGACCTACGTCCCAGATCAGCTGGTCGTCGGGCGTATTGAAGACGTAATGCAGGGCGACAGTCAGCTCAACCACGCCCAGGCTGGCTCCGAAATGGCCACCATAGACCGACACATCGTCGATAATGAATTGGCGGAGTTCATCGGCAAGTTGCGGGAGCTGGGTCTTGCTGAGCTTGCGGAGATCATCAGGCGTGTTAACGGTGGCTAACAGGGGGCCGGGGGTAATCAGCATAGTAGGTAGCAGAAAAACGTCTGTCTCACAACAACAAACGTACAAAGTACAATGTTTCCTTCGGCTGTTTGCTCATCCACTGGGGGTGCGAAAGTACGACTAAATTTGCCAATTATGAAAAATCGAAGCCGGACCGTCTGCATACATACGTAGTGAACGGGGGCTTCGATTCTTGGAGGTACTAGTAGCCGGGTATAAGAAACACCGATACAAAGCGGTCGCTTAATTGCGCTGGCTGGCCCGGAAGAGCTTTTGTTTTTCTTCCCGGGTCAGGCTTTCGTAACCCGAGCGCGATATTTTGTCCAGAATAGTATCTACTTCATCCTGATCGGGGGTAGACAGGGTCGATGACGAAGTGCCGGCAGCCGCGTAGGTGCTGGCCTGGGTATTGGCGTTGCTCCGCTGGCGGTACGACACTTTTACGGCTGGCTTCGGCTTCAGGAGGTTGCTCCAGCCATCGGCAATCCAGTAAATCGGTCGCCCGAGGTCGGTTCCGTTCTGCAGCATCTTCACATACATGAAGCCCATCAGTGCTCCACCGAGGTGAGCCAGGTTACCACCAGCGTTGGACCCCGCCGACTGGGCTACTGACAGGATGATGAAGAAAAAGACGATGTATTTGATCCGGACGGGACCGAAGAAAAGCAGATGAAACGTGTAGTTCGGCAGCAGCGTGGCAGCCCCTACCGCCACCGAGAACGCAGCAGCCGATGCCCCCAGCATGCGAGCCGTATCGGACTGGTTCTGAAAATAGGGCACCGTATTGTACATCAACAGATAAAGCAGACCACCGGCAATACCGCCCATAAAGTACAGCCCAATCAGCCGACGGTTACCCAGATATTCGTCGATGAGCCGGCCAAACCAGTACAAAAACAGCATGTTGTACAGGATATGAAAGATTTCGTCATGAGCGAAGAAATAGGTGAACAGCGTCCAGGGTTTATGCAGGAACGCATTGATCTCACCCGGAATCATGATCTGCTCCCGAACCAGATAATAGAACGGCAGCCGGTCTGCCATAGTCAAACCAACTTTCGACAACAGCAGTACCAGAAATACGACAGTATTGACCAATATCAATTGCACCAACGTGTTGTTGGGCTTATTGAATTCGCTCCGAAAATCATCTAACAACCCGCTCATCACTAATAAAACGTTTTTCGTTGTGAACCCCAGTATTTCACCAGTATAAATGCAAATAGCATACCACCAATATGGGCGAAGTGCGCTACGTTGTCACTTTGTGCCCGATATAAACCCGAATAGACCTCAATAGCCCCGTAAAAGATAACGAGGTATTTGGCTTTGATCGGTATAGGTGGAAACAATAAAAATAGCTGAGTGTTCGGAAACAACAGCCCAAATCCCATGATTACACCAAATATTGCACCCGACGCCCCAACCATTGGCTGGTCGACCTGTTCCTGATACAACCGATTGACAATCTGAAGGCTACCGTCTATCAGCTGCGGGTTTGTCGGCTGCTGCTCGAAGCGATCGATAAACGCGGCTGCCTGGTCGTAGAACGACTGCGCCTGGGTGTCAACGAACGCAATAAAACCCGCGGGTGTCGGATTGGCCCGGTAGTCCCGAACCGACTCATATACGTCGCGAATTTCGAAATAGTTTATGCCGGAAAATAAAAGAGCCGCGCCGATGCCGCAGAAAAAATAAAAAAACGTAAATCGGCGCGCCCCCCAGTATCGTTCCAGCATCGGTCCAAACACGATCAGACCAATCATATTACTCAAAATGTGATTGAACCCGCCATGCAGGAACATGTGCGTGAGCAACTGAATGGGATTGAATCGGTCCGACAGGAACGAGTGTAATCCAAACTGACTAATAATGGCATCGTTCGTGACGATGAAAACCAGTACATTAAGAATCAGTAAAGCACGAACAACCGGCGTAAGAGCAAACATCGTATAGGGACAATTTACTCAAAGTAACCCATTTCTCATCGAAAAAGTCCCGCAATCTTATCCAACGTCAGCACTACCGTAACCGGCTCGCCGGTTGGTGTATAGCTCGGATTCGTTGACGCAAATAGTTGGTCTATCAGCGCTTTGCGTTCGGTTACACTGAGTCGTGATACATGCCGCTGCGACGACCGTCGGGCCAGCGACCGGGCCATGGACTCGACGCGGTCCAGCTTGAGCCGCCCTGTATCGACCCGGATCTGGGCCAATAGGTTGGCAAACAATTCTTCTTCATTTTCGCCGGTTGTCAGGGCCGGTACGCCCCGGATCACCAGCGTGTTCTGTCCCAGCTCGTCAAACTCGAAGCCGAGGCTCATCAGGTCGTCGCGCAGGTCGAGCGCCAGCTGGCAGTCGACGGGCGACAGGGTAACGGTTTTCGGAAACAGCAGCTGCTGCGACGACCCGCTCCGTTTGGTCAGCGCCGAATGAAACTGATCGTACAGAATACGCTCGTAGGCCCGCCGTTGGTCAATCAGCACCATGCCTGACTTGACCGGAGCCAGCAGATACCGATTCTGAAGCTGCATGATGTTATCGCCCTCCACACCGACCGGCACCGCCGATTCATCGGTCTCGACGGGCACCTGGAGCTGGTTGGCGCGGCTACTCAGCGTAACGGGCTGCTCGGCCGGTGGCGTCTGGGCAGGGCCCAGCCAGTCGCCGGTGGGTTCGGGTGTCGACTCGGTCCGGGCAGGCGTGTTGGTGCCAGCAACACCTTCGTACAGCACCTGCCAGTTGTTGACCGACGGACGGGTACTGGCCGAGCTACGGGGCATGTCGAAGCTACTGCCAGCCGCCCGGTCGAGCGATTCGTTGCGGAGCGATGGACGCTCGGCAGCCGGGGTCGAAACAGGCCGGGAACCCGCCTTGTCGGTTGCCCAGGCCGGCGTAATCGGTTTGGGCAGTGAACCGCTGTCGGGGGTTTTACTGGCTGGCCCGGCCGGAGCGTTGCCCGGACGGGTGCCCGACAGAAAGTTAACGTCAGAGTCGAAATCGAGCGAGGGCGACAGGTTATACAACCCGACCGCTTTCCGAACGGCCGCCATCATAATGGCATAAACCGACCGCTCATCGTCGAACTTGATTTCGGTTTTGGTCGGGTGAATGTTGATATCGATATGCGACGGGTCTATCTCGATGAACAGGACGTAGAACGGATGGCTTCCCTCGGGCAGGGTTCCCTCATAGGCCCCCACTACCGCGTGGTGCAGGTAGTTGTGCTTGATGTAGCGGTTGTTGACGAAGAAAAACTGCTCGTTGCGCGCTTTCTTGGCCGACTCCGGTTTCCCGATATACCCGTGTACAGTGACGTAGGGTGTTTTTTCCTCGCAAAAGTTGAGCTGCTCGCGGTAGTTCTTGCCAAACATGTCGACAATACGCCGACTCAGCTTACCGGCGGGCAGGTTATAGATTTCCTGATCGTTATGGAAGAGCGAGAACGCCACTTCCGGATTGGCCAGCGCCACCCGCTGAAACTCATCGAGGATATGGCGCATTTCGACCGAGTTCGACTTCAGAAAATTACGGCGGGCGGGTACGTTAAAAAACAGGTTTTTGATGAGCAGGTTCGTGCCGGGCAGGCACGAGATCGACTCCTGTGCTTTTATATCCGAGCCTTCTATACGAATCAGGGTACCGAGTTCGTCGTCGGCCCGGCGCGTCCGCATCTCGACCTGCGCTACGGCCGCAATAGACGCCAGCGCTTCGCCCCGAAAACCCATAGTCCGAATCCGGAACAGATCATCCGACGTGCGAATCTTGGAGGTAGCGTGCCGCTCGAAGCTCATGCGGGCATCGGTCTCGGTCATGCCCAGGCCGTCGTCAACAATCTGAATCAGGTTACGACCGGCTTCCCGAATAATGACCTGAATGGATTTTGCCTTGGCATCGACCGAGTTCTCCAGCAGTTCTTTCACGACCGAGGCCGGCCGCTGCACCACTTCACCAGCCGCAATCTGGTTGGCAATCGAGTCGGGCAGTAGCTGAATGACGTTATGCATGATGAAGAAGATGACGTTGGCCAGACCGGCCCGGATACAGTTCCGTAGATCGACGATCTACACGGGAAACAGGTTAGCCGAGCGTATAATTCAACTAAAATATAGAATAATTGATTAGCAAAAAGCCGCAAGCCCGAACCAGAACTGGTTTCGTACTTGCGGCCTGCTAAGCCATGCGCAACTGCTGTTAGACTTTGATTTCTACGTCAACGCCACTGGGCAGTTCTAGTTTCATCAGGGCATCAACGGTTTTAGCGCTGCTGCTGTAGATATCGACCAGCCGTTTGTAGGTGCAAAGCTGGAACTGCTCCCGCGCTTTCTTGTTTACGTGGGGCGACCGCAGTACGGTATAAATTTCTTTATCGGTAGGCAGGGGGATGGGCCCGCTCACGATAGCACCCGTTGATTTGACCGCTTTTACGATCTTCTCGGCTGACTTGTCGACCAGCATGTGATCGAACGACTTCAGCTTAATGCGAATTTTCTGGCTCATTCTGTTGTGGTTCGTTAGATGATAACACCCGCCGAAAGAACCATTTACTCCGGTCGGGTGGCTAAATGCGGGTGCAAAGGTACGAAAAATCTGTACGACAAGAAACAGCCGCTCACAGAATCAGCGAGTTCCTGCAAAATTTTTGCCTGTATCTCAATCAATCTACCCGTCCGCGGAGCCGCCCGTTTTCGGTTTGTGCGCGTTGGTTAAGCCGGGCTGGGCGTGGCCGGATAAAAAAAGGCGCCTGACTAGTCAGGCGCCTTTCTGGTAATCCTATCAATCAAGGTCACATGACCTGTATTATTACTTACCCGTTCCTTTCTCTTTCGCTACAACAGCGTCTGAGATGTTCTGTGGTACCACTTCGTAGTGCGAGAACGTCAGGTTAGCCGTAGCCCGACCCGACGACATGGTGCGCAGATCCGTTACGTAACCGAACAGTTCTGACAGCGGTACGTCGGCCTTGATCACCTGCGATCCGGCTTTGCTATCCATCCCTTTCATCACACCCCGGCGACGGTTCAGGTCACCCGTGATTGGACCGGTATATTCTTCCGGCGTCAGTACTTCAACGGCCATGATCGGTTCGAGCAGTTTCGGACCAGCCTGACGGGCGGCTTCGCGGAATCCCAGCCGAGCCGCCATCTCGAACGACAGCGAGTCGGAGTCAACGTCGTGGTACGAACCGTGGAACAACCGAACTTTCATGCTCTCGAGCGGGAAGCCAGCCAGCGGACCGTTCTTCAGCGACTCGTCAAAGCCTTTCTGAACAGCCGGGATGAATTCGCGGGGAATCACACCACCGACGATTGCATTGTCGAACTGCAGACCAACCGGCGTAACACCATTCTCGTCGGCATCGCGGGGTCCGAGTTCAAACACGATGTCGGCAAATTTACCCCGACCACCCGTTTGCTTCTT
This sequence comes from Spirosoma lacussanchae, assembly GCF_005870035.1. Taxonomy (GTDB): domain Bacteria; phylum Bacteroidota; class Bacteroidia; order Cytophagales; family Spirosomataceae; genus Spirosoma; species Spirosoma lacussanchae. The sequence continues at coordinate 105,290 of NZ_SWJG01000011.1, forward strand.
GTAAACCTCGCGGTGTTCAACGTTTTTGGTCAGCTTCTCTTTGTAAGCTACCTGCGGAGCACCCTGGTTCACTTCTACCTTGAACTCACGACGCATCCGGTCGATGATGATCTCCAGGTGAAGCTCACCCATACCCCGGATAATGGTCTGGCCGGTTTCTTCGTTCGATTCAACCTTCAGGGTTGGATCTTCTTCGATCAGTTTACCGATGGCTTTCGAGAAGTTATCCTGGTCGGCCGTTTTCTTCGGCTCGATGGCGTAACCGATAACCGGGTCGGGGAATACCATCGACTCCAGTACGATTGGGTTTTTCTCGTCCGACAGGGTATCGCCGGTTTTGATATCTTTAAAACCTACTACGGCACCGATGTCGCCAGCCTCCAGACGATCGATCTGGTTTTGCTTGTTGGCGTGCATCTGGAAAATCCGCGAGATACGCTCTTTGTTACCCGAGCGGTTGTTCAGGATATACGAGCCCGACTCCAGTACGCCCGAGTACGAACGAACGAAGCACAGACGACCTACGTAGGGGTCAGTAGCAATCTTGAACGCCAGGGCCGAGAACGGCTCCGACGACGACGGCTTGCGGGAAATTTCTTCGCCCGTGTCGGGGTTGGTTCCTTTGATGCTCTCTTTGTCCAACGGCGACGGCAGCAGGGCCATCACGTAGTCGAGCATCGTTTGTACGCCTTTGTTTTTGAACGACGATCCGCACAGCATCGGCACGATTTTCATGGCGATGGTTGCTTTCCGCAGAGCCGTCAGAATTTCGTCTTCCGAGATCGACTCCGGGTCCTCGAAGTATTTCTCCATCAGCGAGTCGTCGAATTCAGCAACGGCTTCGAGCAGTTTCTCGCGCCATTCGGTCGCTTCGTCGAGCATATCGGCCGGGATCGGTACTTCGGTGAAAGTCATTCCCTTGTCCGACTCGTTCCAGACGATACCCCGGAAGTTAACCAGGTCAACAACGCCTTTGAAGTTATCTTCTTCGCCGATGGGCAGCTGAAGCGGTACGGCATACGAACCGAGCATTTCCTTCACCTGCTTGCAGACGTTGAGGAAGTCGGCACCGGACCGGTCCATTTTGTTTACGAAGCCCAGACGAGCTACGTTGTAGTTGTTAGCCAGACGCCAGTTGGTTTCTGACTGGGGTTCAACGCCGTCAACAGCGCTGAAGAGGAACACCAGACCATCGAGTACGCGCAGCGAGCGGTTCACTTCAACCGTGAAGTCAACGTGGCCCGGGGTGTCGATGATGTTGATGTGGTACTTTTGATCCCGGTAGGTCCAGTCAACCGTGGTAGCGGCCGAGGTGATCGTAATCCCCCGCTCCTGCTCCTGCTCCATCCAGTCCATGGTAGCAGCCCCGTCGTGAACCTCGCCAATTTTGTGGCTTACCCCGGCGTAATAAAGAATCCGTTCGGTTGTGGTCGTCTTACCCGCATCAATGTGGGCAGCGATACCGATGTTTCTCGTGAACGTTAAATCGCGAGCCATTAGCTTGTTTTATACAGAAAGTTATGTAATTCAATAACAGCCAAAGGGCACCGGTAAGTTCTACCAAACGGCACCTCTTCAAATCAGGTCGCAAAATTACTGAAAGTCAACCGGAAAACCAATGTACATTCTGTTTTTGTCAGTCGCACGAACCCAAACCAGCCCGATTTTAGCCCCAGCCGGGTTACTCGGCGCATCCAGGCCGGAAAAACCAGTTAGTTAAATCCAGATTAAATCTATAAATCTAGGTGAATTTACATCGATCCCCCTGAACTATTTATCGGGCCTTTTCGTCAACTTTGCGATACGATTTCGACCCGAAATCGCTACCGTAACCTGACCAATGAAGAATCCCTACCTGTCCCTGCTCCGCACGGCCTGGCAGTATGCCCGACAGGAAAAAAAACAGTACGTACTGGTCTACGTCCTGTTCGTACTGGCCAACGTGGTCGGCGCTTTACACCCGTTACTCTTTGGGTGGTTTGTTGATGCCATTCAGCAGCAGGGCGCGCTGGTACCGGAAATTGCCGGCTGGTATGCCGGGGCGTTTCTGGCTCTTAAAGTACTTGAATGGGCGTTTCATGGCCCGGCCCGGATTCTGGAACGGCGGCTGGCGTTTAACCTGAGCCGGAACTTCCTGCACGAACTGTACCACCAGACGCTGCACCTGCCCGTAAGCTGGCACAAAGATCACCATAGCGGGGCTACCATCAACCGGATCAACAAAGCCTATAACGCGCTGAAGTCGTTTTTCCAGAGCGGGTTCACCTACCTCCATGCCCTATCGAAATTTGTTTTCTCGTTCGGGGCCATGCTGTACTTTTCGCCCCTCTTCGGGCTGATCGGGGTGGCGCTGGGCGCGCTGACAGTGTATGTCATCCTGCGCTTCGACCGGCCCTTTATCCAGGCGCTGGACGAAACCAACGAACGTGAGCACGAGGCTTCCTCTACCCTGTTCGATAACCTGTCCAATATCATGACGGTTATCACCCTGCGGCTGGAAAAGCGGATCGAGCTGAGCTTTTCGGGTAAAGTGGCGGCTGTTTTTCCGCCGTTCATGCGGCAGGTAAAAATCAACGAATGGAAATGGTTCGTGGCCAGTATGCTCGTGGCGCTGATCTACGTGGTGGTGGCTGCGGGTTTCGTATACCAGCATTACGTACCGGGCGAGGTTTTTCTGATTGGGGGACTGGTTACGCTGCTGGGCTACGTGAACCAGTTCACGAGCGTTTTCAACGACGTGGCCTATCAGTACACCCAGATTGTACAGTACAACACCGACGTTCAGACGGCGCGGGGCATCGGCGAAGCCTACCAGCAGCATGAGGATAAAATCCGGCATATTCCCCTGCCCGACCACTGGCAAACGCTTACTCTCTCGAATCTGAATTTTTCGCACCCGTCAACGTCGGTCAGCCAGCGGAAGAGCCCGGCCCTTCGCTCGGTAACCATCCGGCTCGAGCGGGGTAAACGGGTAGCGCTGATTGGCGAAAGCGGGTCGGGAAAGAGTACACTGCTGACCTTGCTGCGGGGATTGTATGCGCCAGAGCCGGGGGCGGTGGTTCAGGCCGACGGGCAGGACGTTCAGGGGCTAAACGCCATCGCCGATACCGTCACGCTGTTTCCGCAGGAGCCCGAAATTTTCGAGAACACCATCGGGTATAACATTACGCTGGGCTTGCCTTTTGCCGACGATGAGGTGATGCAGGTTTGCAGAACCTCCCACTTTGCCGACATCGTGGCGCATCTGCCGCAGGGGTTGGAGACAAGTATTCAGGAAAAAGGGTTAAACCTGTCGGGGGGGCAACGGCAACGGCTGGCGCTGGCCCGCGGGGTACTGGCCGCCCGCAGCAGCGATATTATCCTGCTCGACGAGCCCACGAGCAGCGTAGACCCGAAAACCGAATTTCAGATCTACCATAGTATGCTGAGCGAATTTCGGCAGAAAGTGGTCGTATCTACGCTGCACCGCCTGCATCTGCTCCCTATGTTCGACTACATTTATATACTCCGCGACGGTAAGGTTGTAGACGAGGGCACGTTCGTTCACCTGCGTCAGCACAGCGCTATTTTCGGCGAGATGTGGGCCCACCAAAAAGATGTGATGGAACGGCCGGTGCTGGCGTAAACGCAGAGAAGGGTATAGTTGAGACGGCTTTCTGTTACTACGTTCTTTCTCATCCGCAGGCGTTTTCCTATTTCATTCTATAGATCTGGCAATTGCTCCAGCGGGGGCTCGAAAGCCGATAGGTTCAATTAAATGATAACCTAAAGTCCAAAGGGCTTTGATTTGTTTTTGCTTTGAACAACTTACTAAAACTTTGCGAATGTTCGAACCCTAGTTCGTAAGCGATTTCGCTGACTGTCAAATCAGTCATAGATAATTTTTCCTTTGCTTTTTCGATCAGTTTGTCGTGAATGAGTTGTTGAGTGCTTTTCCCTGTTAGCGTTTTTAGTAGCCCTCGCAGATAGCTTGGAGAGATAGTTAAGGCTTCGGAAATATATTGAACAGTTGGCAGGCCTTTTGTTGATAAATCTCCGTTATCAAAATAATCGGTTAGAAGCTTTTCTAATTTGGAAAGAATTTGGTGGTTATTAATTTTTCGGGTAATGAACTGACGTTGGTAAAACCGCTCAGCATAGTTCAGAAATGTCTCCAGATGTGACATAATAATATCCTGGCTAAACCGGTCGAGGTTTGCCTGGTACTCAGTTCTGATATTTTTAACAATGTCGTTTATGATTACTTTTTCCTTATCCGACAGAAACAGCGCTTCGCTGATCGAATAATCAAAGAATTCATATTTCCTGATTTTGTTAGCCAGTGAGGTACCCCAAAAGAAGTCAGGATGTACCAGCATAACCCATCCCGAAAGATCATCCTCAGGACTGGCACCCGCCCCCTTCAGTATTTGATTGGGCGCAATAAAATAGAGCATTCCCTCATCAAAATCATAGGTTTGCTGGCCGTAGTACAGTTTATTGATAAATCCCTTTTTCAGAGAAATGTAATAAAAATCAAAAACCAATCCCTGGTCCATACTAACATCATTCGTTGTAGAAGACTGAAGCAAGGAGTAATCTACAATGCTTATTAATGGATGCTCTGGTGCGGGTAAGCCGATCAGTTGATGCGCTTGTGATATGGTTTTGATTCGTATTGGTTTTTTGGGGGTCATAGCAAACGGCTGTCTTACTGTTTGAACGGATATTTTAGCCAGATCATAATCAACGGCATGACCAGAAACGGAGTTTCCATGAATGCCATTTTGTAGTTTCCGGCGCGTAATGCCAACGCCATGATGAGGACAATAGACATGGCATTGAGCACATTACCGTAGAAGAATGTGCGGGGTATCAGTAACAGGACACCAACCAAAATAGTCAACCCGCCAAAAACGGGTACTGCCGATTCACTGATCCCTAATTCCTGCATGGTTTTAAGGGATTGAGGATTGTTTTTATAGGAAAATGTGTCCCAGCCGTGTTTGAAACTGAGGCCTGCCGAAACTAACAGTAACACCAGAGAAAGGATGTTCTTGATCATGCCAGACTGTGTTTAAATTTTACAAATTCTCGGTGTCCGAATTTCAATAATACGTTAGGAAATAGCCTGCTCGCCAACTTCAACACCCCAACGAGGGCAGGCTTCAGTTCAGGCTTATCGTTTAAAAGCCCTTTTATAGCAGCGGATACCATTTTGTCGGCGTCCATCATCATACCGGAATCTGGTTTTACCGCCCAATCGTTCTGTAAATTGGTCTTAACACCGGGTGGAATCATGTCAAATACTTTAACATGGGTATCTTCCAGTTGCAGTCTTAGGGCTTGCGTATACGCGCGAACACCGGCTTTCGCAGCACTGTAAATTGGGGCCGACGAGTAAGACATGAACGCAATAGCCGACGAAACATTAATAATGGCTGCTGATGGCTGTTTGAGCAAATGCGGTAAAAACCGATGTACCATCTGAAGGGTCCCCGTCAGGTTGGTGGCCACTTCCTGGTTGATGTTCTCCAGATCCAGCGTACTGTCCTGTAAATCGATCAGTCGCATCAGACCCGCGTTGTTAATCAGGATGTTCAGGTAAGGAAACTGACGGGTAACCTCCTGGTAAAGCTGCTCAATGTCTTTCGGGTTGCTCACGTCGCTTTGGAACGTGTGGACCCGAGGAAACTGTTTTTTTGTTTCTTGCAGGGCATCGAGCTTGCGGCCTGTCACAATAATATTGGCTCCCTGTTCAGTGAGCTGTTTTACTAACTCCAGGCCTATTCCGCTGGTACCTCCCGTAATCAGGACGGTGCTGTTTTGTAATTGCATGGTTGTAGCTGGTTAAGGGCTATTCACCCGTTTTTTGATCGTGTTTGTCCAGGGCTGTCTGCAAAGGGAGCGACCGCAGACGCACGCCTGTTAAGTTGAAAATAGCGTTGGCGATGGCCGGGGCAACCGGCGAAAGCGGAGGCTCGCCTACACCGGAGGGCGTGTCGGTACTTTCCTGAACAACTACCTCAATTTGTGGCGTATCCTTGAGCTTTGCGACTTGATAATTGTGAAAATTAGTCTGCACAAACTGACTGTTTTCAATCGTAGCTTCTTCATACAACGAAGCACTGATGGCCATCATGGTAGCGCCTTCTACTTGTTGTCTTACCCCGTCCGGATTGACCAGTAAGCCAGCATCAATGGCCTGAACCACGCGCAGAATTTTTATTCTTTTCTCGACAATTTCCAGTTCGACGATAGCCCCCGAAATGGTGCCATGATCTTCGCAGACGGCAATGCCCCGGCCAATCATATCCGTTTTCGGCTTACTCCAGCCTCCTTGTTCGCGCAGTTTCTGCAACAGTTTTTTCCGACGTTGCAATAATGCGGTGTTCCCACAATGAGTCATTCGGAAGGTCAACGGATCGGCACCGGCTTTAATGGCCAGTTCGTCCATGAAGCTTTCTATTGCGAACGTATTCGCAAACATGCCCACACCCCGCCACAGGCCGGTCTGAAAGGGAAGGTCGCTGCTCCATATGCTTGCTTTTTTGTTGGGTATGGCATAAGGAACTCGTCCTCCATGCCCAGCCGCCATAAAGTCAGCCCCTAAAAGAGGTTTTGCTACAGGCATTCCTAAAAAAGCCATCGAACCCGTAGCAAATTCATGCTGAATGGCCTGGATTTTTCCTTTCGCATCTACTTTTCCGCTTAGCCTATGATGCGTGTTGGGCCTCACATGGCCATTTTGAAACTCCTGTTGCCTGGTAGAAAGTAAATGGACGGGCTTACCTGCAGCCTCAGACAGTTTGATAGCCTCAATGGCATTGTGCTTGAAGGCTCTTCGACCAAATCCGCCCCCCAAAAAAGCCGGCATGATTTGACAGTTTTCTGGCTTATAATCGGTTTGGTCGGCAATAGACTGTTGTATGAACGCTACATTCTGCGTGGACGTGTAAAGCTTCACGGTTTCGCCCGATACGTCAGCCACGACAATACTTGGCTCCATAGACGCGTGAAAGCCCATCGGGGTTCGGTATTCGCTGGTCAACGCATCACTGTTCAGTGCATCCGTTGCGCTGCCTTCGTCTTCCATCACCACTGTTACGCCGTTACCGACCGTAATGGCCTCAATGGCATCTTTGGTGGAATAGCCTGGCTCAAAATCCCAGGAAACCTTAATGGCGGCAACCGCTTTCTCGGCGGCAAACCTTGTTTTGGCTACGACACCGATCCAGCTTTTATCCAGAACGACGCTTAACACATCCGGATTCTTTCTGGCCAGTGTCGTATCGGCCGTTTTTAATGCTCCGCCAAAGTATGGACAGTACAAAACCGCCCCGTAAACCATGCCCGGAATGTCTGTATCGATACCATACAGGGCCTTGCCCATTATCTTTTCGGGCAGATCAACTCGTTTCTGAGCTTTCCCGATGATTTTGAACGACGATGCCGGCCGTAGCGCTGGTGTTTTGGCGATTTCCCACGTCTGGGTTTGTCCGGCGATTTCGGCATAACTTGCCCGGCGACTGCCGGCCATTAGGACACCATTGTCCGTCTGGATACCCGAAATTGGAACGCCCCATGCTTTCGATGCAGCCAGCTTCAGGGTTTCGCGCAAGGTGGCCGCTACCTCCCGGATATTGGTGTATAACGAAGCGGTACTATTACTGAGTCCGGTGGCTGCCGTGCTTTTTGGGCCGGTTAAGGTGGATGCATGGACAACTTTTATTCTGTCGATGGGTAGATCAAGCTCTTCAGCGGCCAGCATAGCAAAGCCAGTAAAAACGCCTTGCCCCATTTCTATCTTGGGTGATCGCAGGGTAATGGTATTATCTTCATTCACCTCGAACCACACCATCGGGTCAAAATCGGTAATGCCCGCATCAAATTTTACGTCGGCAGCTACCTGACTTATACCGCTCCGTATTTTGGATCGTCCAAAGTAGAGCAAAGCAACAGAGCCAGCAATGGCCGCGCCTGAACGGGCCAGGAATTTTCTCCGGGAAAAGCCCTTCTTCGGTTTATTAGTTGGTTGTTTCATTGCTTTTCAGTTTAGCGGCCAGAAGAATGGCTTCAACAATGCGCGGGTGGGTTCCACAGCGGCAAATGTTGGTTATGCTGGTTTTGATGTCCTCCTCAGTGGGGTTTGAGTTTTCCTCTAAAAGATGAGCCGCTGCCATCATGAATCCGGATTGGCAATACCCGCACTGGGGTACCTGAACGTCCAGCCATGCCTGCTGAATGGGATGCAGGTGGTTGGGGTTGGCCGATAGGCCCTCAATCGTGGTTATCGTTTTCCCCTGTGCCAGTTGCACAGGATATGAACAGGTACGAACCAGTTCACCATCTACGTGGGCCGAACAGGCACCACATTGGGCCATTCCACAGCCAAACTTGGTTCCTTTCAGTTTGGCTTCGTCCCGAATAAGCCAGAGTAAAGGCATGTCGGGATCAGCCTCAAAGCTGCTGGCTACACCATTGATTGTGAGGTTTACTTTCATCGTTTATCATCCATTTAAACCTTATGCCAGCCCTGTTTGAGGTAGGCGCCACCGCTTACCTACACCCACTAGCAATCATGACCTGACTGACTTCAGTGTCGAAGCTGATGATGCAAAGGTCCTATTGATGAATTTGATGGAATTAGCCTAAACGACTTTTGTTGTAGTCGAAAGTAAAAAAGCCCGGGGCCTATCCTGTCTAAACGGTAAATCTGCTGAAAACATCCTGAACACCATTACTGACGTTTCCCCAGAAAAATGTTCCATTCTAAAATGGAGGAAATTGGGCAGTTGTAGTATCTTAAAACAGCCAGACAACCGAAGCCCAAGCGGGTGGCCGGAGTCATCGTCTTTGCGCTCCATTAGGCCGCCACAGGGACGGTCGTCACCGAAGTCTGCCGTAAGATGGGCATCAGTGAGGCTACATTCTATAACTGGAAGAAAATAACGGTAGCCTGGGCATTCTTGAACTGTGCCACCTTCGCCAATTGGAGCCGGGCGGCCGGTGCCGAAGAAAATCAGCAACTGCTTCAGTTGTCAGCTGATCCGAGATTAGACAAAAAGATGCTGCAGGAGGTCATAAAAAGAGCTCTAACGGGGCCGCCCCTGCGGGCTGGCTCAACGCCGTGGGCTCGCCAAAAGCTTGATGACAGACTATCAACTATTGAACCGAAGGACTAGCGCCGTGTGCTGTTAGGCCGCTCTACCTGGCACCACAAGGCTCGAGGATGACTAATTGACTTGAAAATAGACTAAATAGATTACTTAGATACGTGTTCGGTACGGCCATCAACGAATCTACATCTTATGACGACGTGGAGGTCGGCGAGATACCCATAAAAGGATTTATAGGGTATATTGTAAGAAAGAATTGCACCTGAGAACAAGCGCCCTCGCGTAGTCGAGCGGCCGCCCACCGGTTAGATCGGTCCCAACTTTCCAGTATTCATCCATACTATAACGGTCCGCCGTGCCGACAGTGCATAATTATTCTCGCCGGACAGGAGTACACTTTTAAAGGCGACGCTATAGGTTGTCAATAAAACACAAAGGAAATCATTGACCTTACTCGACAGGCGCTTCTACGATCGTTACAATTTTCCACATCCCCCGAATGTCGTGCAGCGGAACCGTAACGTTGCCGCCGTTTGGGTTGTCGGAATGGAGGGTCAGGTATTTGCGGGTCAGTAACTCGTTGTCGCGGATGCGCTTGACCACAAAATAATCGCGGTACATAACGGCGTATACGCCCCCCGACTGGTATTCCCAGTCGCTCTCACTCACCGGTACGGCCAGTACTTTAGCCCCATGGGCCAGCTGCGGGCTCATGCTATTTCCCGAAATCTCCAGCACAACGGCCTTTTTATGCCCTTTCAGTACCGGCTTTCTGACCCGGAACATTTCCGTATCGGTGGCGCCGATCCCGTCGGCGTAACTTTCTACAAACGTAGCGTAGAATCGCACCGGCACGAACGGAATTTCGGCGGTGTCTTCATCGGTATTGGACACGATAGCGTTGGCCTCCGGGGTGTTCAATACAGGCAAAATACCCCGAATCAGGTAGTCGGCGCTGATTTGTGGGTAACAGGCCAGCAAACTCATGATGGTATCATACGAGGGTTTGGCCCGCCCATTCAGAATGTTATAGAATTTGGACGGGTTCTCGCCCAACTCCTTGGCAATCTGGTAGATGGTTATTCCCAGCGAATCAAATACCTGCTTCAGCCGATCCTGTATACTTGTCATGTTCTCTACTTTTTCCAAACAATTTTTCGCCATTATAGTATGGATATATTGGCATTATAATACAAGTCAAATATATTGCGCCTGTATCACAACAAACATACGACTAATACAGACGAAAGACGACACCAAAAGGCACGTTTCTATCCAAAAATCGATGAACCGGAACCGACTCACTAACCATACGCTGCCCACGGTCCTGTTTGTGGACATGAACAGCTTTTTTGCTTCCTGCGAACAGCAGGATAATTACTGGCTACGGGGTCGGCCGGTGGGCGTCTGCGTCTACACGGGTCAGCACGGCTGCATCATTGCGCCCTCAGTAGAAGCCAAAACGAAAGGGGTAAAAACCGGCATGCGGCTGGATGAAGCGATGCGGCTCTGTCCGGATCTGGTACCGGTCGAGACACACCCTACCCGCTACCGCTCGTACCACGTCAAGCTGATCAGCGTGCTGAAACAGTTTGCCGACGATGTGGTACCGAAAAGCATCGACGAAGCGGTGATCGACCTGACCAACTACCAGCTGGTATACAAGGACATGGAGCAGCTGGCCCGAACCATCAAAGTCGCCATCCGGAACGAAGTGGGCGACTGGCTGCGGTGCTCGATCGGGATTGCACCGAATGTGTTTCTGGCCAAACTGGCTTCTGACCTGCAAAAGCCCGACGGCCTGACAGTGATCACCCCTGACACCATCGACTCGGTGCTTCGGTCGCTCCGGCTTACCGACCTGCCCGGCATTGGCTACCGGATGGCGGTCCGGCTCGAAGACGGCGGCATTCGTACTCCGCTGGATTTACGGTACGCATCGCCCCAGCGACTGAAGTCCATCTGCAAAAGTATTGTTGGGTTACACTGGCACCTGCGGCTCAACTTTGCGGGCGAGGTCGATCTGGATAGTCACGAGGAGTACAAAAGTATGTCGGCCATGCGGACGATCTCGCAGGAGCAGCGCAGCTCGGCGGAGCGGCTGGATGAGTTGCTGCAGTCGCTCTGCCTAACGCTCGAACGGCGGATGGTCCGACAGGGCGTGTTTTGCCAGAATCTGTCTTTTTCGTGCCGTTACCATACCGGAAAAACCTACAATTGCGAGGTCAGCTTTACCGATCCCATGCAGGATGGCCCCGACATGTACCGAATCATCAGCGAACGGCTGGCGCGATTTCAGGCCGCTCACCACTGCGAGCCGGTGCTGAATGAACACCTCCGCAGCATGAGCGTGGTAGTACATCGGTTTGTACCGGCCGATGCCGTTCCGTTCAGCCTGTTCACCAACGACAGTCGTAAAAACACCCTCCGCAAAACGCTTTACGACCTGAAAACCAGGTTTGGCGCCGACAAACTCATACGCGCAACCGAGCTTCGCGACAATCCCGCCTATCGGGACGTTATCGGGTTTGGCAACATCAAGGATTTGTAAAGGCTGTACCACGACCCGGATTGGCCAGACTGGTTAATTCAACACCCCCATGCGACCGTTCTGAAAATCGTTGAAGGCTTCCATGATTTCTTCCCGGGTATTCATAACAAACGGACCATATACGGCCAGAGGCTCGTTAATCGGCTCGCCCGATAGTATCAGCAGTTTGACATCGGTGGTGGCCGTCAGCGTAATGGTATCACCGTCAATACCTGTCAACGCTACCTGCCCGCGGGTTATAGACTGCCCGTTGATCGTAGCAGAGCCGGCTAGTACGTAAACAATCAGCGTATGATCGGCCGGTACGGTGATCGTTTCGGTCTGGCTGGCAGCCAGGGTTAGATCGGCTACCGTGATCGGGCTGAAGGTATGTGCAGGGCCGCGCAGCCCGCCCAGTTCGCCCGCAATGACCCGCAGTGTACCACCCCCAAAAAGGGTCGTCTTCGGAATCCGCGTGGCTGCAATATCCTGGTAGCGGGGCGGGCTCATCTTGTCTTTAGCCGGCAGGTTGACCCATAACTGCACAAAATCAAGCCGACCGCCCCGACGGGAGAATTCGAGTTCGTGTTTTTCCTCGTGGATGATACCCGACGCAGCCGTCATCCATTGTACATCGCCGGCAAACAGCTTGCCGTGATTACCGGCCGAATCGCGGTGTTCGAGCGCTCCTTCGTAAACGATCGTAACCGTCTCGAAGCCCCGGTGCGGGTGTTTGTCAACCCCTTTCGGCCGAGCCGAGGGCTGTACCTGCATGGGCCCGTGGTGGTCGAGCAGCAAAAACGGGTTAAACGGCCGAGAACCCTGCGGGTGGAAAGCATTCAACCCGACAAAACCATCGCCAACGCTGTTGGGCGTAGCGGTCTGTATGGCAGCAATGGATCGATTCATATCTATAATTAAATGTACCTACACGTATTAGCGCAACGAAAGCTAACCGGTACAAGTTCGTCAACCAAACGGACCACGGCTCATGGTTATACAGACGTCGGTTGTACCGGCAACGGCTGGTCCTGGGGACAGAAGAATGTGGTTCGGCCACCCACCGTTGAGCGTTCGATGCGGGTACCGCAACGGGGGCAGAACTTATGCGCTTCCACATCGTCATAGGGCGAGTCGTCCCACTCCCGAACGTGGATCAGAAAACTGCTGGGAAAGTCGCGGTAGGTCGCTTCGTAGCGGATGGCGGTCTCCAGCACCAGCCGAATGGCTTCGTGCAGCCGGGTCATCTCTCCATCGGTCAGGGTGTTGGCGCGGTGTTCCGGATGAATACGAGCCTGAAACAGGACCTCATCGACAATCCAGTTACCCAGGCCCGCCACTACACTCTGATCGAGAAGAACCGGTTTGATAAACGCTTTTTTAGCCCGAACCCGCTCGGCAAGCTCAGCCGGGACTATGTCGAGGCCATCTTTACCAATTTTCTTTCGCTGCAAAAACGCATCGACATTATCGATAAGGCCAACCCGCTCAAACTTGCGCGGACACAGAAAACCGAGGTTGAAATCCCCATCGAACTCAAAAACAATGCGGGCAAAGCGGGGCCGGTCGAGCGAGGCATGGTAATATTCCAGATCGCCGGTCATGCCAAAATGCATATGAACAATGACATCGGGCTGGTCGGTAAACACGAACAGGTTCTTACCAACGCGCTGCGTACCCGTAAACTGCCGTCCGGTTAGCCGTTCGCTAAGGGTAGCATAGTCGGTGGTCAGCAGCTTTTTGTCCTCCACCTCAATATGGCGTATCGGCTGATGAAGCGATGATGTTTCGAGGTATTGGCGTCTGATTTCTACTTCGGGCAGTTCGGGCATGACTCTATGGCTGGGTCAGCGGGTGTCGGTACCGGTATTCGGTTCTGGCCGGTTGGTTTCAGGTCATTCATTACTTACCTGGCTGACCCATTAGGTAACGAGGGGCGGGGTATCGTTGTTTCCAGAGCATATTTGTCCCGTTCGCTAAATCAATTATTGATTATTCGGCAAAAAGCTTTGTTTTACAATGAATTATATTCATTTTTGCACAAAATCTATTGACTTAGATTACAATATTGAAAACTGTAAAGGCGTTGCTTTCGTACGTTTTGCAACTAATCGGTAAGTAATTCTTGTTAAGTGATCTCCTGTAATAAACCCGTTCAGATGTAACAACCTCTACACGAGTACAAAGTGCAAGTTCAATCGTTAAACTGACCATTACTATGGAGAATAGTCCGCAAAAGCCCCGCACCAATGGTGCCCTACTGGCCGCCCTTATCATTATGACTGGTTTAGCCGGGGTATCGAGTTATTTGTATTTCGATCAGAAAAAAGTTTCTGAAAACCAGGAAGTTACTATTTCAGAGCGCGTAGAAGAACTCTCAACGACCCGCGTTAAACTGGATTCGATCTCAACGGCCTTAGACGCTAAAATTGCCGAAGTACAAAAATTAGGGGGCGATGTAACGGAGTTGCAGAAAGTAAAAGCCCAGCTGGAAGAAGACAGAGCATCGCTGCGCCGGGGTAACCGGATTTCGATCGCCAAGTACGAAACCAAGATCAAGCAGTACGAAGCGTTTCTGGTAGAAAAAGACACGCTCATCGCCAACCTGCAGCGCGAAAACGTGACGCTGGCCACGAACGTGAAAGTACTGGATGAAGAAAATACCGGCCTCAAAACCGAGCGTCAGCGCCTGAGCGACTCGGTAGCAACCATCGCTACGCAGAACCAGGAACTGAGTACCAAAGTAACCCGCGCTGCTGCCCTGAAAGCCCAGAACGTAAAAGTGTTTGCGGTTAGCTCGAAAGGCAAAATCAAAGAAGATGACGCCTACAAAGCCAAGCGGTTAGACAAAATCAAGCTGGTTTATACGCTGCTCGACAACCCACTGACCCGCGAAGAGCCGAAAGAAGTGTTTGTTCGGGTACTTGACCCAAGCGGTGCCGTTGTATCGGATATGGCCAATGGCTCGGGTACGTTTACGGTAGATGGCAACGAAACGATTTATACCACCAAGCAGACAGTCAACTACACCAGCAATGGTCAGAACGTTGAGCTGCTTTACACCCGTGGCATACCTTACAAGCCCGGCAAATACACGGTAGAGCTGTATTCGGAAGGATTCCGGATCGGTGCCGGTGAGTTTGCGGTTCGCTAAGCCCCTACACCACTCGTTATAAAGCGCGGTATCCAACGATATCGCGCTTTTTTTATTCCTTCACGCCCGCAAAGTACGGAATCTCGGTAGCGCTGTTCTGGTAGGTAATCCGCAGCAGTTTCCCTTCTTTCTCCATGCCGTTGTCGGTGAACACGCGTTCGGTCTGTACGCTGCCGAGGGTCGTATTGCCAACCCGCAGCTGCACCGAGCTGTCGGCCTGGCGGCTTAGAGCAACCCCCTCTACCCGGCGGGTACCTTTTTGGGGATACTGATAGGCATACAGTACCGATACCGCACTATCTGACTCGGCCAATAGAGTAACCGTCGGCAGCTGACTGCTGGACAGCGCCACGCACGATGGGTCGAGGAACACGTTGGTACGGTACCGACCACCAATTTCGCCCGCGAGCGAGGCCGTTCCAGGCTGGATGTCCGAATCGGGCTGGCAAGCCGTCAGCGATCCCAGTAAAACGCAGAAAAGCAGTTGTTTAGTCATAGTCTGGTATCGATTTTCCGGATAGACCCCGCCAGTGTGAAAAGCGTTGGTACGTCCGCCATTTTTTTAACAGAATTGCCTAAGCCCCTGTCGGTTGTGCCGGGTCGGCTTCTTCAGGCTCAGGCTCCAGCGCATCGACCCAGACCCGCATTGATTCCAGCGTCATGGGGCCAAACTGGGTAGTAAAGGCCACATCGGCCGCATCGCGTCCGTAAGCAACCGTAATCCGGTTGCCGCGGGGTTCGCGCTGGGTAGCGTCGAAAGTAAACCAACGCCCATCTACGTAGGCTTCGAACCAGGCATGGAGGTCCATCGGGTCGAGCTGGTACAAATAACCAACGACCATTCGGGCCGGAATATTAAGGGCGCGGCAGAGCGAAATACCGAGGTGGGTAAAATCGCGGCAAACACCAACCCGGTGCTGGGCCGTATCGACAGCCGAGGTGCTGGCGTCGCTGGTGCCGTATTCGTAGCGGACATTCTCGTTGATCCAGCGCCGGATGGCTTCGGGCTGGTCGTAGCCGGGTTCGACCCCGTCGGTAATCTGCGTGGCCAGATCGCTTAGCTGGTCCGACTGGCAATACCGGCTGGGCAGGGTGTAGTGCAACACATCATCGGGCAGATCCTCAACCGGCGTGTAAGGCGCGCCCGGTGCCACATCGATGGCATCGGCCGTCTGAACGGTAGCCGTAAAATGAATCGAAAACGGCCCTTCGGGTGCTACCAGTCGCTGACACAGGTTACCGTACATGTCGGTAAACTCCGTTACGTTGACGGTTGGCGTGATCTGGTACTCTTCGCGAATGATCCATTGCCCGGCGCCAGACCGGGGGCGTAGCATAAGCACTAAAGGGGTTGGTCCCTCAGCCTGAAACTGAAGGTCGCAGCCAGCATTGAGTTGCATGATTGTCCGTGTTGAGAATGGGGATACTCAACTAATCCGTTAACCGGTTTAAATGTTCTGAACGGATCGCGAAAAACAGGCAGGATTTACTCAAGCGGCTTGAACAGGAACGTTTCTACTTTGCCCTGTTTGTCCTGGCTGATGTAGAAATCGAGCGGGGCCAGCGCAAATGTGGCTTTATAGCGGGCAATACCGTTCTGCACACCCCGCGATTCCATAGCGGTCCATTTGCCGAGCTGCCCCGACACCTGCCCGACCACCTCTTTCATCTTATCGGCCGAGATCTGTTGCTTAAAGGCATCGCCCATAATGGCGTAAAGGGAGTCTGGCTGGTTGTTGTTGATAAAGCGCTGGGCCAGCTTCGCCAGCGAATCGAGTTTCGGATCAACCGTCGGGGCCGACGGCGTCTGCGCCTGGGCCGCGACAGCCAGTGTCAGCAGAGCTAGTAGAAAGAGGAAGCGTTTCATACGTATGTTTTTGGGTAAAGATAACCGAATTGATCGGCCTATTACCCTAAAAAAGGAAGGGTACTGGAAACCGGTTGTAAGCGGCCCGAACATCGGATGAACGGTTGTACATCTGTTTGCCTGACCTAAAGTTTTGGCGACTATATTACGCAAATTTCATTTGGTCATCTATTATATTTACAGAATAAAAGTACTATTCTTACCGTAACTACAAAATGAACGTACAAACTGAATTGATCCCGGGTATTTATAATTATTGTGACACCTGGTGCGAGCGTTGCCTGTTCACCAGCCGCTGTCGAAGTTTTCAGATTCAAACGGAAACGGGCCTGACTAAACCCATGGAAGCCGGGCCAGACCTGATCAATCAGTTGACCGATGCGCTGAACCTGACCAAACAATATATCGAGAATCTAAGCCGGTCGGGGGCGCTCACCGGCCCCGATGCCCCTGCCGACACAACGGTTCAGACGCTGGAGGAAAACGCGCTTCCCAAACCAGTTCAGGTTGGTCAGCATCCGGTTGCCCAGCTGGCCAATTCGTACCTAAAACATACGGGAGACTGGCTCCGCCAGGAGAAGCACCTACTCGAACAGGCTGGTGAACAACAACTTCGGGAGGTATCGCTGGGTTTTCGCACTCAGGAGGAATCGATGCCGATCCTGCACGCGCTCCGCGATGCCTGGGAAATCATCAACTGGTACCGGACGCTTATACCGGTCAAGACGCAGTCGGCGTTACGCGCCTTGAGCGAAGCAGACGAGAAGATAAAAATCTACCACCTGGGAAAAGCCAAGCTGGTGCTGGTCAGCATCGATCGGTCGCTGGCGGCCTGGCAAACCATTCTGACTCAGTACCCCGACAAAACCGACAACCTCCTCGACGTCCTGGCCCTGCTGAGCCGCCTGCGTCGGGAGCTGGAAACCCTCTTCCCAACCGCCCGAGCCTTCCAACGCCCAGGCCTGGACTAAGGATTGCAATATGGGGAAGGCCGCATGAACCGCGGTGAATCGCCGACGACCGAACCGCGTTGTAGAGACGCAAAGGGTTGCGTCTCTACAACGCGTCAGCAACAAACCACCAAAGACACACCGGCGAGGGGTTATTTTTTAACGATGACGAACTCTACGCGCCGGTTTTGCTGACGGCCTTCGTCGGTGTCGTTGGTCGCAACGGGTTTGGTTTCGCCGAAGCCTTTGCTGGCGATGCGGTCGGGCTCAATGCCTTTGCTGATAAAATACTCGCGCACGGCGTCGGCCCGGTCCTGAGAAAGTTTGGCGTTGATTTCGTTCGAGCCGGTGTTGTCCGTATGCCCGCGTACCTCAATCACCATCTTGGGCGATTCGTTGAAGGTAACCACCAGCCGATCCAGCTCAGGACCCGACTCCGGCCGTAACTCCGACTTACCCGTGTCGAAGAAGATATTATTGAGCCGAACCGACCGCCCTACTTCGATAGGAACGAGTTTCAGCTCTTTACCCTTGATTTCCTGATAGCCTTTGGTCTGGGTCAGGTCTACATTGTCGCCCTCGGCGATGAAGTTTTTAGCCACCGCCCGCATCGAATACTTCTGTCCGTATGGCAGCACGATCTTGTACTCGCCCGTGATCGGGTCGGATGTAGCCTCACCGGCTTCGGCACCATCGGGCAGAGTCTGGTAAATAATCTTGGCTTCTACGGGCTTTCCGGTAGTTTGGTCGATCACCTTGCCGCTGATGAGTGCTACCGGGTCGGGGCGTGTAGACGGACTTTGGGCCAGGTCACCACCGCCCACTTTAGCTGGCTGATCGGCCGGGCGCTCGTCGGTGAGTTTGATGCGCACGATATCGCCTTTCCCGAGGGTGTTTTTGAAGGTGGTCAGGTAGGCATAATCGCCCGAGGCCGATAGCGTATAATAAGCGTCATAGCCATCGGTGTTGACCGACGGGCCCAGGTTAACCGGCTTCGACCAGTGTTTCCAGGTCTTGTCAACGCGTTTGCAGACGTAGATATCGTTGCTGCCCAGCCCCCCCTCGCGGTTGCTCGAAAAGTAGAGCGTGGCGCCGTCGGGTGCCAGAAAAGGCGTTGTTTCCGTGAATTTGGTGTTTACCTCGACGCCCAGCTCCATCGGTTTTGTCCAGGAGCCGTCTTTCTGCCGGAAGCTGACGTAGAGGTCATCTTCTTTGCTGTTTTTCTTTTCGCTGAACGCCATCAGCAGCACTTTGCCATCGGCCGATAGGAATCCGCAGTCGAACTGGCCTTTGCTCATGTTCACGTAGCCGGGTATGTCGATCTTCTGCGGGGGCGACCAGCCGTTTGCGGTTTTCTTGCTCAGCGAAAATCCGCGGGTTTCGTAGGTTCCGTTATTATACTGGCCTTTGATGAGCATCGTCTGCCCATCGGGTGTAATGCTGTAGGCGCAGTTGTACTCATCTTTATTGAGCGGAAACCCCATCCGGCGCGCAGGTCCCCACTTTTTGCTGGCTTCGTCGAAGTCAGAAAACCAGATATCCTGGCTCCCCTTGTCGCCGTGGGTATTATTGGGGTGGCTGATCCGGGCAAAATAAAGCGTCCGGCCATCGGGCGAGATCATCGGGTTGATTTCGTTGTACTCCGAGTTCACCTGGTTGCCCAGATTTTCGACTTTTACCGAATCGCGACCGGGCTGGGCTCCGGCCACGAGGGTAGCAACGCAGAATAGACTGGTGACAACGACACCGTAAACGTTCATTGGACTTACGCGAAATAGTGGGATACTTTCAGGAAGAACGAAAGCAGGAAGCCGTTTTGTATCCTAATCTTTAGCAGCGCTTCCAGTCAGCTACGCATGATGTCTGTGAATAACGCGTTTGTTGCCATTACGATACAACCCGCAGCTTGGCGAAGCTTAACAGCAGCACTTTTTCACCCGCCGTCTCGAACAGGATCGTAGCTTTTCGTTCGGTACCGTTAACATCTACAGCTTTAACCGTGCCAAACCCGAATTTAGCGTGCTCGACCCGCTGACCAGCGGCCAGATCGGCCGTACTGGTGGGCGCAAAATCGGCCGAGGGCGTATGAGTAACGGTGGGCTTTGGCGCCTGCCGCTGGGCCGTTTTCTGGGCCAGACTACGCACAAACGCCATTGATCCCGTAGACGTGGTTTCGCTCCGGTCGCGCTCGGGCCGATCGAAATCCATCCGACTCGGTGCCGAGCGCAGTTTCGACATCTTCAGGTATTTCTGGTCGATCTCCATCAGAAACCGGCTGGGTTCGCACATCTTCAGCCGGCCGTAGTGGTAACGTGTTTCGGCGTACGACACCGACAGCCGCCGTTCGGCCCGGGTAATGGCAACGTAGAACAGCCGCCGTTCTTCTTCCAGATCGTTGCGGCTTTCGAGCATCATCTGACTCGGAAACAGGTCTTCTTCCAGCCCGACTATGTGTACGTTCTTGAACTCCAGCCCCTTAGCCGCGTGAATGGTCATCAGCGTCACCTTGTCGTTGTCGCCGTCGTCTTCTTTCTCGTCGGCGGTGGTGAGCAGCGATACCGATTGCAGGAAGGCACTCAGGCTCTTATCATCGTTATCCGGGTTGTCGACAAACTCCTTGATGGCGTTCAGCAACTCCTGTACGTTTTCGTAGCGGGCCAGGCCTTCTACCGTTTTGTCTTCGTACAGCTCTTTAAGCAGCCCCGATGCCTTGGCAATGTGAGAGGCTACTTCATAGGCGTCTTTCTGGTCGAGGAGGAGTTTGAAGCTTTTGATCAGATCGGCAAATGCTTCGATGGCTATGGAGGCTCGACCCGTTACGTGCTTGCCGATATCGGCCACAATTTCCCAGACCGAATCTTCTTTCTCGGCCGCAATCACGCTTATCTTGGCCACAGTCGTATCGCCTATGCCGCGCTTGGGCAGGTTGATGATTCGTTTGAAGGCTTCTTCGTCCTGCTGGTTGACCGTAAAACGCAGGTACGCAATCAGGTCTTTAATCTCTTTGCGCTGGTAGAACGATAGCCCGCCAATGATGCGGTACTTGATGCTCATCTTACGCAGGGCCTCTTCAAACGCCCGCGACTGGGCGTTAGTCCGGTACAGGATAGCAAAGTCGTTATTGGTCAGCGACTCGTTCATCTTGGCTTCGAAGATGGCCGATGCCACCAGCCGCCCTTCTTCGTTATCGGAAGAGGCCTTAATAACGTCAATCAGCGGACCGGCTTCGTTGGCCGTGAAGACGTGTTTTTCGAGCTGGTTCTTGTTCCGGGCAATAATCGAGTTGGCTGCCTGCACGATCGTATCGGTCGAGCGGTAGTTCTGCTCCAGCTTCACGATCTTGACATTTTCTTTGCCGTAGTCGCGCTGAAAGTTGAGGATGTTGGTAATATCGGCGCCCCGGAACGCGTAGATACTCTGCGCATCATCACCTACGACGCAGATATTCTGATGAACGGCGGCCAGCTTGCGGGTGATGAGGTACTGCGACACGTTGGTATCCTGAAACTCATCGACCATCACGTGCTGAAACTTGTGCTGGTATTTGTTCAGAATGTCGAGGTGATCGCGGAAGAGTACGTTCGTATTGAACAGCAGATCATCGAAATCCATAGCATTGGCCGCAAAGCACCGCATGGCGTACTGCTTATAGATCCGGCCAATGTGGGGCATGCGCGCCGATTCATCGTCGGCCTGAATGACGGCATTGTTCAGGTAATCGTCGGGGCCGATGAGCCGGTTCTTAGCGCCCGAAATACGACCAAACACGTTATTGGCGCGGTAGACCTTATCGTCGAGGCCCATCTCCTTAATGATGCTCCGCAGCAGCGACTTCGAATCGTCGGTATCGTAGATCGAAAAGTTGCTGGTATAGCCAATGGCTTTGGCTTCGATGCGCAGAATCTTGGCGAAGACCGAGTGGAACGTACCCATCCAGATATTACGGGCTTCGGTACCGACCACTTTTTCGATACGCTGGCGCATCTCACCAGCCGCTTTGTTGGTAAATGTCAGTGACAGAATCCGAAACGGATCGACCCCGTTTTCGATCAGGTAGGCAATGCGGTACGTCAGTACGCGGGTCTTACCCGAACCGGCGCCGGCTATAATCATCAGCGGGCCATCGCCGTGCATGACGGCTTCCCGCTGGGGTTCATTCAATCCAGAAATATAATCAACCATCAACGTCGCTTCTATCCATCTATAACAAGTAAAAGTAGGAAAAAAATTTCCCATATTAGCTTAGCAAGTTCTCTCCTTCAAATTACTGTTATGCATATATTTACTAATAAATCACGCCATTAAGAACTAATGAAGACAAAGCATAAAGGTACTGACATAGAGCTCCTTAGTTTAAAAAAGCAGGCGAGTTCCATCAACTCAAGATTAAGGTTACCAATTACTCCTACGATGCGGAATCAGCTTAAGCAGCAGCTATATGCTTGCCAAAGTAGAATCAGAATCCCTTCTTAGCTTGGCTTTAGCTGTTTAAGAAGGAACTCGGTGGTAGCAATCGGGTAGATTTGAGTCGCCAAACCTAAGTCTGCCATGCTGACGCTTCCAGCCGAGTTCCTCACGCTAATATCTCCCTATGCCGCCCTGTTTTCCAAACGGGTCTTCAATCACGTCCAGCTTTTAGTTACCGGAGCCATGCTCACCCCAGCCAAACGAACCATCACAGCGGTGTTGCGCATTATGGGGCGGCAAGACGACAAAGCGTTTCACAAGTACCACCGTGTCCTCAGCAATGACACCTGGTCGGCCCTCAAAGCCAGCCCGATTCTACTTCGGCAGATACTGACTGTGCTGGTGGGGAATGCCCCTCTGGTGATCGGCATTGATGAGACCATAGAGCGACGCTAGGGGGCCAACATCACCGCAAGGGCCATCTATCGAGATCCGGTTCGCAGCAGTGATAGTCACTTTGTCAAGTGTAGTGGCCTGCGCTGGATGAGCGTGATGGTGCTCACCAAGATTAGCTGGGCCAATCGTGTATGGGCTTTGCCGTTTCTGACCGCGATATGTCCGTCAGAAGGCTTCTATCAAACCAAAAAACGCGCTCATAAACCCCTTACCGATTGGGCCAGACAACTGCTATTGGTAGTCAAGCGGTGGGTGGGGGAGCGAAAAGTGATTGCAGTAGCTGACAGTAGTTATGCGGTTATCAGCCTGTTGCACGCGCTCACAGGGCAGGTCAGCTTGATCACTCGCTTACGGATGGATGCTGCCCTGTATGAACCGGCCCCACCAGTAGTAGCGGGTAGACGAGGCCGTAAACGGCTCGTTGGCAAGCGCTTGCCAACTCTGCAAAAGCTGGCGCTGGATACGACCACCCGGTGGGAGTCGTTGACTGTTTCGGATTGGTACGGTGGACAGAGTCAGTCGGTGGAGTATGTTAGTCAAACGGCGGTGTGGTATCACACGGGGCAAGCCGCCGATATCCATCCGGTGGGTGTTGGTGCGCTGGGAGGGTAGTCTGGCGGGCTTTGTGAGTAACGATCACACGCTGGAAGCGGCTGATATACTGGCTTACTTTGTGCGACGTTGGTCGGTGGAAACCACCTTTGGATTGGTGCGGGCACACTTAGGGGTGGAAACTCAACGGCAGTGGAGCGATAAGGCCATCAGCCGCACCACCCCGGTACTGCTGGGCTTGTTTACGCTGGTGACTTTAATGGCACAGGGGTTGAGTCAGCAAGATTTATTGCGGAGTCAATCAAGCACGTGGTATGTGAAAGCGTACCCCACCTTTAGCGATGCGTTGGCCTGTGTCCGGCGGTATTTTTGGCAGAGAATGTATTTTCAGACATCGGGTTTGGAGGCCGATGTGGTCAAATTACCGCTAAACCAGTTCCAGCTTTGGGAAAATGCATTGGTGTGGGCGGCATAAGGCTAAAGCCAAGCTGAGAACCTGTTTAAAAACGGTGTAGAAGGCTGGAAAACAGACTCAGCCTATCTTGTGGGTTGATCCGACCAAAGATGTACCCCACAGACCTGACTGATTCTGCTTGCGGTTCCCCGCCGGGGCAAGTTATTGAGGAAATTCTTGCTGACAAGCGGAAGCGCAAGTATTCACTGCGAGCTGTTCTAAATGCGTTATTGTATTTGACAAAAACGGGCTGCCAATGGCGACTATTACCCAACGACTTACCTCCTTGGCCGCTCTGCTACTATTACTTTTGGAAATGGCGCAATGATGGGCGCTGGGAAAAGCTCAATAAAGCCCTCATCGAGCGAAGACGCAAAAAGGCTGGACGGGCAGCTTGCCCTAGTGTGGGTATCATTGATTCACAGAGTGTTAAATGTAGCCAATGGGGTGTAGTGCCCAAAGGGTATGATGGGCATAAACACGTCAATGGGCGCAAACGTCATATCGTCGTAGATACATTAGGCTTGGTAGTAGTGGTTGTAGTTCATGCCGCTAATCAGCACGACAGTCCAGCCGCTCGAGCCGTTTTAACGCGGTTAGCTGATCAAGGTTATGGACGGATGAGTAAGATTTTAGCCGATAGCGCCTATGGTAAAAAACTAGCTCGTTGGCTCAAGAAAACGTTTAGTCTAATCTTAGAGGTAGTGAAAGTAAGCGAGTTGGCTGGTTTTCATGTAGTGCCCATGCGGTGGAAGGTGGAGCGAACGTTTGCGTGGATGAATTGGTCGAGACGGCTCAGTAAGGACTATGAATGTGGGGTTAGTTCGCACGAGTCGTTTGTCTATTTATCAAATATCAACCGAATGCTCAAGCATTTTTAAACAGGTTCTAACATTTGCCTCCATAAAACCTGAGCAAGCCAGAGTCGTGCTAAGCCAAACTCAGTGGGATATGCTATGCCACAAACTCAATAAAACGTCTATAGAGGAACTGACGAGCCGATGGCCAAGTAATCCAGACCATCAGATCAATTTCCCCTTTCAGCGGGGTTACGTCATAATACAAAGCGCAAGCGAGCCCAGGGTAGGCCATTACTTATCCCACCCAGCCACCTTTGTTAAAGCCCCACAAGTCATAGCCAGTTGGCTGGAAAAGCAGAATGAGCTGCCTGGCCTGCAAATGCAGCTCAAAAAACTCGCTTCTATCAATGGCCAGCGTATGATTCAGTTGGCCCAGGCTATTGATTCTGGAAAGGAAAGCAAGGCTGACCTGCTGGACGGGCTTGCCCAGGCCATCGAAGTAGGTGAGCTGGGAGGTGACCTGCTCGGAGGGGGCGGCAAAAGTTGCGTTGGCGGGGTTATCGCCGGTGTTGGAGGCTTTGTAGGTGCGGGTGAGCCGGGCGTTGGCGGGCACCTGAGCCAGCAGGGTGGCTCCCCCGCCTAAGGTCAAAAGGGTACAGCCAAAGAAGGTCAGTAAGTGGAAACGTATTCGCATGCTGCAGCCCTGAAGGTGGTAATTTCAGTCATTGAGAGCACTGCATTTCGCGAATAACTGACCAAGGGACATAAAAGAAGCATTGGTAACAACGGACTGATTTACAGCCGTATATCCTGGTCATTTTGCATTGGAACGCCTGGTCAGTTTACAGCGAAACCAGGTGGTCAATATCCCCGAAACTCCCATCCGAGCCACTGCCCTCGTCGGTGCTGCGCACCCAGGTGAGCTCCCCGGCCCCGTAGGTGCCGGCCGGGCTGAGGCTGGTCAGGCCCGGCCCCGTGCAGCGGTAGTATTTGACCTCGCCTTCGGCATTGACCCCGTGCACCTGGGTGGCGGCCAGCCGGGCACCAGGAGCCTGCTGGCTGGTGATGCGGCTGGTGGGCGCGGGCTCATAGGTGATGACGCTGGCCCGGGCCTGCTCGGGGTCGCCGGCCGGGATGGGGGCCGAGAGTCGGGTGGGGTCCTGGTAGTAGGCTGCCAGGCGGTCCTTGATGGAGCCCGGTTCGAGGGGGGCTCCGCCATTAGTGGTCAGGGGAGCGGGCAGAAAGGTATAATGGGGTCGGAAGAGGTTGTCGTACTGGGTGAGGCTGACCAGGTCGGCCTTGTTGGCGGCCCAAAAGGGGCTGACCTGCTGGACGGGCTTGCCCAGGCCATCGAAGTAGGTGAGCTGGGAGGTGACCTGCTCGGAGGGGGCGGCAAAGGTTGCGTTGGCGGGGTTATCGCCGGTGTTGGAGGCTTTGTAGGTGCGGGTGAGCCGGGCGTTGGCGGGCACCTGAGCCAGCAGGGCGGCTCCCCCGCCTAAGGTCAAAAGGGTACAGCCAAAGAAGGTCAGTAAGTGAAAACGTATTCGCATGCTGCAGCCCTGAAGGGGGACTGGAGCCAAGTGGGGCGGGTTGGCTCAAACCGTCAGGTTGGGGCAAAGTTGGCCAGAAAGGACAGGGGAGGAAATGCCCCCAAGGGGGTAGTTTGGGGGCAAAACAGGGGTATTTTGGGGGTAGGTTTACTGCCTCGATGCTAGACTTAAATTAAATAGCAGTCGTCTGAACCCAGACTTACCGTTTATCTGTAATTTTTTGAGAATATTTTTTCGGTGTTTTTTAACTGTTTCAGGTGAAATATTTAGCTGTTCAGCAATTTCCTTACATGATAGCTCAATCATAGTTAAACGAAGAACTTTAAACTCACGAATAGTCAGCTTATCGATGTGGGCAATATTGTTGTACTGATTTAATGAATCGGAACTTGAAATGAGCTGTGGTAGTGGATGAATCATTCTCGTCGTCAGTTTAGAAATAAATAGTTGGAAAAATTATATTCATATAACACCTTGTTGAGTAAGCGCGCTCAAGGGATTTTTAAAAGACATTTAAAAATTCAGCAACCACTCAATGATTTATTTACTACTACAAACCCTTAGTTGATCACGAAAGCGAACCCACAACCTGTAACTTTTGAAAAGGTTTATGAAGATTGAATTAAGTAAACCTAATTAATGTAATTCGATTGATTAGCTAAATTAAAAAAGAGTAGTTGATCAGCATGCCAAAACAATTGCATGCCAGTAATACGGTATATACATCGTAAAGTCACAATTTACTATGTATTATTTACTTAAAGGAATTTGCTAAAGCGATGAATTGATATGTATGAACCAATTGATGATATTTATTTCATATTATTTTACTTGTATTGATATAAACTATGAGAAGCCGACAAAATTCAGCATCCAGCATGCTTACTTTACCATGTTAATCATATGTGCAATACTCGTTATCCTGCCGTGGAGGCTAGTTTCAGACAGTTGCCTATATGGCTTCTTTACCTTTTTTTCGTGTGCAGTCGTACGTCTGCATCACATGTGGTGGGAGGAAACTTAGAATTGACATCGCTGGACAAAACACCAGGTCGATTTAAAGTTGCGCTGAACTTGTATTTTGACGAAATCAATCAGGATGTTGGGGGCGTCCCACAAGCTGATGCCCTTATTTTTGTTTATAGAAAATCGGATAATAAGCGCATTACCAGTTTTTTCATCGATTATGTGAGCAGGAAGCCAGTTGTCTACACAAACCAGCTGTGCGCTACCCAACGGCAGATCAAGACGACCCTGTATCGTTACGAGCGTGTTGTTAATTGGGACCCTTTTGAGTATACAGATGTAGAAGGCTATTATATGACCTGGCAATACTGCTGTCGCAATGGTGATATCGATAATATCCATACTCCTGCATTGGCCGGGCAAACCTTCTACCTGGAATTTCCAGCCATTTATCCCTCCGGCGCCCGACTTGTTTTTAACTCATCGCCAGTTTTTGACCAAGTTGACGGCGAATTTATCTGTATAAATGAGCCCTTTCGATTCTCATTCGATGCACGTGACGCCGACGGGGATGAGTTACGCTACTCAATGGTAACTCCCTTTGACCGATTAGACCCCGAATTGGGAATCGGTAGCGCCAATGGTTTAACCATTCAGTGGCTACCCGGTTATACACCCGAACAGGCGATCCCTGGAGCCCCCCCCCTGACAATTAATAAGCAAACTGGCGAATTACATGTAACAGCGACAAAACAAGGACTTTATGTTTTTTCCGTGCTTGTTGAAGAGTATCGCAGAGGACAACGTATAGGTTCAGTTAGGCGCGATTATCAGTTGTTTGTTATCGATTGCCCGCCAACAATACCCCCAGATCCAACTATACTCGTAAACAATGAGCCTGTAACTGAAATTCAGGTTTGCGATGGAAAATCCATAAAGTTAGAAGCAACTACTAATTTAAATTGGGACTATCAATGGAAGAAAGATGGTAAAAATATTACAGGTGCTACTAAATCATCATTGACAGTTACTGAAAGTGGCACGTATCAATTAACAACCTCACTTAAGGCTCAGTGCTCAAAAACACGTCGCTCTCGCGATGTCAATGTTACCGTACTAACCAATCGAATTAAGATCACATCCCAAAATCCACCACATATCTGCGGCACTGCTGGCCTAGTCAACCTAACTGTTCCTGCTGGTAGTAATTTAACGTATCAATGGTACAAAGATAGCAAGCTGTTATCCATTCAGACCAATGCACTAGCGGCCTCTCAGGTTGGTCAGTATTGGGCTGTCGTTCGCGATAACAATCGGGGCTGTTTGTCAATCTCAGATACGGCGACCATAACCTCCGTTTCGCTACCAGAAGTTGCACTGACTCCCCAACGAGCCACAACGGTTATCTGTGCCGGCGATTCGTTGGCACTGATAGCTACGCAACGATCTACCTATCAATATCAATGGCTGTATAACGGATTACCAGTGGCTAACGCCACGACCAACCGCATTAGCATGCGTCAGGCCGGACAGTATGCGGTGACCATAACGGACACAACTGGTTGCCAGACCACGAAGAACTACAACTTGACTGTAACAGCGGCCGTTTCTGTTACATTCGACTCAATACCCAAGCAATGTGGTTTATCTTCAGCTTCACTGATTACCCTGAAAGGGAACCCGGCCGGGGGTTACTTTACTGGTCCCGGTGTCTCGGGTGATCAGTTTAATCCTAGGCAAGCTGGTGCAGGTCGGCACCGTTTAACCTATACCCTACAAAGCGAACTAGCCTGTCAGAACGGACAAGCTCAACGACTAGCCGTTATAGGTGACCCTGCTGTGACTATAGTGCCGGCACGTGCCGTTACAGAAATTTGTGCCAATGATTCGTTAGTACTTGCTGCACAAACGCCTACTGGTTCAGACCCCTACCAGTTCATGTGGTTGCACAACGGGCAGCCTTCATCTGGAGGAGTTAACCTGGTGGCTCGTCGAGCTGGCCAATATCAGGTTAACGTGACCGATTCCTACGGATGCGACGCTCAATCGCTTCCTTTTTCTTTAACCGTTGCACCGACCATTCGGGTAACGATGGATTCTATTCCCCCACTTTGCGGAATTAATCATCCGGTCATAATACTTCGAGGATACCCAGACGGAGGAGTCTTCCGTGGTCCAGGCGTCATGGGAAATAAATTTGATCCGCGTTCTGCTAAAGTGGGATCGCATGTATTGCAATATAATGTAAGTAGCCCGTTTACCTGTCAGAATGGAATTGCGTCACGAATTGCAGTCATTCGCCCACTTCCAGCTATAGAATTAGGTGCAGATCGAGAAATAGGGCGAGGAAGTACGACTCGACTGGGTATAAGTCTAAAAGGAACCTACCAATATTCCTGGGCTCCACCATTAGGTTTGACTGATTCGAGAAGTGCGGAACCCGAAGCAAATCCGGACGAGACAACTAGCTATACGGTCACCGTACAGGACGAATATGGTTGCACTACAACTGATTCTATCACTGTGCATGTATACGAGCGAATCTGGATACCCGATGCTTTTACACCTAACGACGACGGCCTAAATGACCATTGGGAGTTGCGTGGTATAGAAAGTTATCCAAAAGCCGAGGTAACAATTTTTAATCGGTGGGGAGAGGTGGTATTTTTTTCTATTGGGTATCAGAAGCCCTTCAACGGTCAATATCTTGACACTCGTCTACCAGCAGGTGTTTACGCATATCAGATTAAACCTACCCCTTCGCAACGAGCTTATCAAGGTAGTGTGCTACTAGTTCGATAAACTGAGGTACCTAAGCTTTGGACTTGCTACATTTGACTGGATACTATTTTTAGGCAGCATTGGGGACAAAACCTACTGGATAAACTGCGCCCTTAGAACCGTACCAATTTGTTGAATAACGAAGTTGTTTGTTGATTCAATTCGTTACTTCTGGTTTTGATTCCCCTTCGGCCCCTTCAAAGACCTGCACAGGCGTTTTATAGCCTAAGCCCTGATGAAAACGACGCTCGTTGTAGAAGCTGAAATACTCGCTCAGCCCCTGCTCTAAAGCTCATCCATCTGCATAGGCATACAGATAAATATGCTCGTATTTGACCGGGCGCCACAGCCGCTCGACTAAGATGTTATCTAATGCTTGACCTTTGCCATCCATCGAGCCGGGTGGCTGGTGCCATTTGTACCGACGCAGCCAGCATGATACTGGTAAACTCTTCCGATGTAAACTGACAGCCTTTGTCAGTATTGAAAATGGTCGGAGCCGGATAACGACCCAGCGCATCCCGCAGCACCTGACTACACCAACCCGCATCCATGCTGCTTGACACTGACCATACCAGCACATATCGGCTATGCAGGTCAATAATCGCCATGAGATACATATATCCTTCCGCATCGGTACATACGTCAGGTCAGTGGCCCAAACCTGATGAACTCGGCCAATGACCAGGTCCCGTAACAGATACAGATCTACTTTATAATTCGTTGCTGGTTTTGAGAGGTTTATATTAGGACAGATAGCCTCTAATCCCATCTGCCGCATTAGCCGGCTTACTCGTTTGTGGTTCCCTAGTACCCTTTTTCGGCTAGGGCCAACTGCATTTTGCGGTAACCATATTGCGGAGACTGCATGTACTGCTCATCAAGTAAGCGCATCAGTACCAAATCTTCTGCGGGGGCAGGCACGGGCTTATAGTAGTAAGCTGACCGATGCAAGCCCAACCAAGCGCACTGCTGCTGGATGCTACTGGGGGCAGTGGGGTCAATTAAGCTTCGGCGTTGAGTAAGGTTCATGCCGTCAACTTTGTTTGAAAAAACTGACTTCCATTTGCAGCCGCCCGATCTGTTCATAGAGTAGGGCGATATCTGTTTCAGGCGCAGCTACAGCGGCCTATCCCAATGGCTGGAAGACGCTAGCGGCTGATTCAAGGAAGTGCTTCTTGCAATCGGTGAGCTGATTGGGATGGAGCTCATAGCATTTGCTGATGGTGGCGAGCGTGTCCTTTTCTTTGAGGACTTCCAGCACCACTTTCAGTTTAAACTGCGGGGTAAATTTGCGCTTGCCTTTGGTGTTCATGGGCTAAAATTAGCCTCATATCCAACTTAGTGGGTGGTCTGAATTTGGGGGCGCACTATTATGGTTGATGTAATAGCGTTTTCCGGTGGCAGTCACTTCAATGAAAAGCCAGCCGGGATATTCCTTGAGCAGCGTGTACCAGGTACCCGCTTCGAGTATCACCACGACGCCCTGTTTCAGCTGCCTGTCCATAAAACCACGGTCCCCTGCTTCGGCGGCTTCCCCAAACGAAAACAAGTCTAGTGAGTTGGCGCAGGCTACTGTCGATGTGGTCACCATTCCTATCCGCGAAGCCATACGTTTTTCCTCTTCGTCCTTATACCAGACAAGAGCGACACACACAAAAAAACAAACGGCTAGTAAACGAAACCTCATGCCACAAAAGAATCACTGCTTTCTTGCTCTTACTAAGGTTCAATCAGATTCAACGGTCTATCGGAGGTTGACCGGGACGGGAACCTCATCCCGCTTGCTCTCGATCTCTGCCTGCAGCGAGGAGGTCAATCGACTTAATAAGTTGAGACCCGTGATCGCTTCAATGGCGTCGACCGATGTCCGGTAGGCTGTCCAGGATTCTGCGCCGGCTTCGTTCCTGTTGGGAATCCGAATGGCAATCACCCGCGTCTGGGCATTGATCCGCTGCAGATCGTTGCTTCCCACAGGTAACACCACAATGACTTTCCAGAACCAGGCCGGCACATTGAGGGGAGCGGCCTTGCCCGTTCCCAGTTCTTTCACCTCTCCTTTATCGCCAATGCCCCCACTTCGGTCCGCCCCCGCGATGATATAGCATTCATTGCCCTGGCTGATCAGGGAGCGCGTATACTCCTCCAGTCGATACCAGGCCTGCCGATTAAGAGCAGGTGCCTGGGGCAGTATGTTCGTTAAGACAAACGTGGACCGGTTTTCGTCGGCATTACCATCCTGATCATCCGAGGGGCAGAGGTGGCCACGATCGAAACCGCTATTGGTATAGTAATCTGTCCGGACAATCGGAGCACCAGCAGGAAGATTGGATTCGGATTCGGGGATAAACGAACCGCTGTAACGGTCGACGTTTCCTTTCCAAGCGGTGGACAGATGCCAGCTGACCCAAAGTGCATTTCCCACAGTAGGATTTTAGGCCAATGAATAGGCCGGTCGGGTGATCAGGTAATTAGTGGCCTGGAGGTTGGTCGCATTGGAGGGATTGCCTAACCCCATATTATCGTCCCGGGAGGGAACCTGCGATGAATCATCGATAGGTGGAATCGGAGCTGTGGTACACTGGCTCAGGCAGGCTGTGAGAGCCAAAAGAAGAATGGTGTGGCGGATCATAACAGACGCTGTAATCACTTATTGGCATATATATGTTGTCAATACAAATTGGCAAATCGTATATATTTGCAGTATCAATTAAGGCAAAACCTTTAATGGTGTGGATAGAATCAGAAAGCCGATCTCCTCATAGGGATCGGCTTTCTTTGTTACTAGAAAACTTGCTCTCATTACCTGTTAACTCATAATCTTTGGAAATTATAAAGTTGATAAAGGTAATAGTTGAACTGATATAGTCTTGCTCGATAACCAACCCGCTACTGGATAAGGTTTCTAAAAAAGAGGGTTTTCGTGAACGTTTTTACTAAACGCAAATAAAAAAGTCAATTATCTGTTATTCAATACATTATGAGTCCATTTAATTGTTTTACAAGGCCTTTAATTGTCCGAAATTAGGCTTGACTCATCTGAAAATTATTGACTGTTGTGCGATCCTGAATATGAAAAGACTGACAAACTATGTTATTGATCCGTGAGTAAGTCCGTAAACTTATATTGCTCGTAAATAATTGCTTTTGAACAACTTAATCTACAACAAACTTTATAGATTAATTCACGCGTCAATAGGACAAGACAGTCAACCCAAACGCCTGCGCAATTGCCGACTAATGCCAACCCTGTTGGCTAAGTTTTACACAGCGTCGTCTTAGAAAGTGTTTTGGAATTATATTTGGTTTATGACTTATACACGCTGCAACATAAGCTGGATGTTGGCCAAGTACAGCCAGCATACCGAAGAAGATGTGGTGTACTCATAATCCTTTACTAGCCGA
>NZ_SWJG01000012.1 GCF_005870035.1 Spirosoma lacussanchae
CAAGGCGAATATGACTTTTCGGAAGGCACGTTACGAAATTTGGTCAGTCTAGAATTGGGTCAACTCTTAAAGGAGGAAGCAAAACCAGTTTGATGGAACATTTCGTACGAATGTGGGCAGCCCCCCAACGATTGAACCAGCTCAGAAAGCGGTGGTAATGCTTCATTGGGTTGTTCGTATGCTCCCCGAATCTGGTCAATGAGTACCCGCCAGTTTTCCTCCAACTGCAAGTTGGGCAACGTCCGTCCGTCAATCCGTTCCTGCCAGGCTCTATACCGAACGTTAAACTCTTTACGTAGCGTTTGGCTGGGCGGGTTTTCCAGTTGAAAACGCAACTGAAGACCCACCATAAAACTTTGCTTCTCAGCGAAAGGGAAGCCAAAAGCATCCATAAACTGATCGGCTTGCTCACAGGCCACCCACCAAAGCATATCCTCGTCAAGCAGGGTATTCTGCTCAATCCAGTGCAGGTTCCAGATACTGTCCTGCCAGAAGAGCCGTTCGATGAGGGGCATAGTCTGATGACCGTACCGTTCCAGTTCGCGCTGGTAGGTATCCACCACAACGGATTGCACAAGACCTTCGGCCTGCCACGATGCAAGCTGCTCGACGAGTTCGTTCAATACCAAATGATACGTAGCTTCAGAACCGTGGAAACGCAGTCGGAGGTGAGGTTCAGGGTCGTAGTACCGAATAAAAAACCAGTGGTCGATCCATCCCTCTACCATTGCCTGCTCCACCAATGGTTTCACAACTTGCATCAACACGTCGTTGGCTGTCAGCTCGCCGACGTACACTTTTACGTAGAGCCATTCGCTGCCCGGCCCGAAGGTACGTCTGACCAGCTCCCTTTGACCCGCAAACGGTGAAGGACGCGGTAACGGTAAAGAAGGAGCCTGAGGAGTTGCGAAGGGGATTACCAATTCTGCCGTGTACCGTTGCCCGGTCCGATCTATCCAGCACTGATCAGGGCTTCCCAGCCATTCGACTACCTGAACGTTGCGCCGTTTACGTAACTCCGCCAACAACAACTCCTGACACGGAGGGCTGTTGAGATCAAGCAGTAGTTCGTGGTCGCCTTCTATCACTGCAATCAAGTGGGGCAGAGAAAGACGGTTTTGCAGGTCAGCTACCATCTCCTTAGTCGACGACCAGTTGGTTTGGTGCATCAGGGTCCACTGGGCGCGCGCCAGAACCAGGTGCTTGTACATCAGCCTGGGCAATCGGGATTGCCCGGACAAGCTGCCCCACGACCACCGCAGTGAAAAGCTTTCCTGCTGATGACTAAGGTCTGTTAGGAACCGGTACACATCGTCGGACTGGTGGTAATTGTGGGCAGTTGTATTGCGCGGAATGACTTTACAATCACGCTTTTTCGACCACAATTCAACCGTCCTACCATCCATCGACCTCACCCACAGATCGCTCAACGTAATTGCATAATCGCTTTCGACCGATGCGGGTGTAACGTAAGGAATCTCATAGGAACGAAGACGAGGTCGGCTTAGTACGTTGCCGACGCGACCAGCGGGCAAGTGGACAATCTCGGCCAGCAGTGCGTCCGGGTACTGATTAGCCTCCCAATCGGTCAAGTGCCGGAGTTGATCCGCCAGACCAGTATGGTGATCGCCGAAACGAGCCATCAGCGAAGCCCCCGAAGGTCCGGCCACACTCTTAACCAGAAACGTGTACTGGCCGGTATCAATGGCCTGACTGCCGTTTCCGTAGAGTTCTCCCAACACGGCCCAGCTTTGCGCCAACGGTAGTTGCGGAGCCGACGACGCAACTTTCGCCAAATCGTCTTCCGTAATGGCCTGTACCTGTTCGCCGGTTGTCAGTAAGACCGTTAGCTTCTCTAACCGCAGCGCGTCTAAGCGATCTGGTTGCGGTAGGGGAGAAGCGGGCGGTTGAGTCAACCCGTTCAACAGCGACAACTGCCCGACCCGTGGTTCCGTCTCGCCGTATCCGACACCGGTTTCGTGGTCGAGTACGTGTAACAGCGGAACAGACGCTGTGCCGTGCCGGTCATACAGTCGCCGGGAGAATGCCTTTAGCGATGTTGATTGGCTGTCAGGACGCAACGGAGCCAGTTCCAGCAGTTCCTGACCAATCTGTTGAACGACGCTCTGTTTTAAGCGAATGGTTTCGGTGGGCCGAATCAGGTCTACCTGCATCAGGCTTTTGTCAGCATACCCTTCGCCGACCAGTGCCCGCATCCGGTTTTCAGTGTGTTGTGCTGCTATGGTGGTCAGAGAACCTGCTTGTAGCTGCTCCTGAATAGTACTGAGTTGCGACTTCCAAAATTGGGCAGATGGTATGTTCCCCAGTCGTCGTAGCAATTGCCCAAAGGCATTGTTCCCGGTAACGTTCGGTTCGAGTTCGCTGATCAGTAGATGGGCATCAATCAGTTCATCCACCAGCCCCTGCGCGTCTTCATCACGTTCACCTGCCTGCTCAATCAGAAACGTAACGATGTCGTGTCCCCGTACGCCATCTTGTTGGTTCTGGACAAATGCCAGCACGGACTGTATGAGGTCATCACGCTCTACCGAATTAATATAAAACGCCCGCTGCCCGGATTCTATCGTGTAGTCTGAATACCTGAATTGCTGCCCCAGCGTGTACAGGCTGTTGTTCACTGAATAACGTAGCTCTCTACGAATCTCCAGCTGACTGACCAGTTGGTCAACCAATGCCGACAGCCACGCCATGTCCGGGCGGATCGTCGTTTGCCAGTTGTCCCCCTCAACGTACCCAACGGTCTCCTCACCCACGGTGGCCATGCTCACGCCCGCAAATAAGCCGAAGGGCGTACAACGGCTGCTCATACGCAACACGTACCGCCACATTGCCAATCGGGCATCTACGTTTGGTAATGTCTCTGGCTCCTCTTTCCAGTTTAACCATACCTGATATAAAGAGGTCGAAGCCACCTGTAAGGCCTGCTCTACTACGGGCCTGTTTAGCCACGACCGTAATACCGTATCAGCATTGTTAGTGGTTTTCGCCAATTGATCGACGAGTTCGTCAATCGGAAGCAGCGGGGAACGTAATAGGGCAAACGGTTGGGTAAGTAATGAAGAACGCATACGAAGTCTGCTAAAAAAAGGCCCGTCAGATGCGTTCCGACGGGCTAAACCTGATTAGTAGGTGAAGATGATGGTTAGATCAATCGTGGTTGGGTACTTGACGGGCCGGGGGTTTGCTACAGGCATCCGGGTTCCAACTGCCTTCGTTTTCAGGCGCTTTACAGAAGTTGACATGGGTAAAAAAATTGAAATGGAACATTATAGAAAACTGGTACTCGCTTCGTTAAAGGGCCGTTCGGATGATGCTGCTGACTACAGACCGGTATGTTGTTCCCACCGGGACGCGCTGACCGCTTTGCATCTCGATCTGCTGACCATCCGTCTGCCGGATTTTAGTCGTATTGATAATGAATGACCGGTTGACCCGCACGAACAGGGGTGCCGGCAACATCTTTTCCAGGGCTGATACCCGCTGATGGCTCACCAGTACACGGTCGGGCAGGGTAATTTTGACGTAGTCACTCATGGCCTCGACCAGAATGATGTCCTGACAGGCCACATTGACCATCGTCTTCCCATCCTTGATAGCCAGTTGGTTGGATGGCACGTTGCCCGCCGTTACACTACCAACCGCAGAGCCGACTGCATCCAGTGCCTGCACCCGCTCCTGCACTTTGGTAATGGCCCGGACGAAGCGGCTGAAGACGACCGGCTTCAGCAAAAAATCCACGACGTTATTCTCAAATCCCTCAAAGGCAAATTCCTGATAGCCCGAAATGACAATCACCCAGGGAGCTTTACCCGGTAGGCTGCCGAGCAGCTCATATCCGTTCATCCGGGGTAGGTTTATGTCCAGCAGAAGCAGGTCCGGTTTGAGGGTTTGATAGAGTTCAATGGCTTGTAAGGCATTACTGGCCACGCCAACTATGTCCAGACTGTGTAGCTGGGCCACATGGTCGAGCAGTAGTTCCTGCGCCAGTGGTTCGTCGTCAATCAGTAAACAGCGTAGGGGCGTATTCATGGGTTAGTATAGTTTCGCTCTTTGGGCGAAGCGGGATAGTCAGCCGAACATAGAATTGCTCAGACTGATCCTGTATGACCAATTCGTATTGTTGCTTTGGGTAGAGCAGAGCTAATCGGCGTTTTGCATTCTCCAGGCCAATACCGCCATCTACCGTGGGTTGGGATGGTGCATCACCTTTGTTATTAGCCACGGTAAACGTCAGCGTACCCACATTCTCCGACAAGTTTATCTCCAGCGTAGTGAGTACCCATCCACCTTCATAGACAGCGTTCAGCCCATGTTTAAAGGCATTTTCGACGAACGTAACCAGCAACAGAGGTGGAACCAGCCACTGGTCCATGTGCTCATCGGGTTCAGGCAGCGAACAGGTTATCGCGTCGGGCAAGGCGTGCCGGATGCGTTCCAAGTCGATGTAGCCTTTGAGAAAGCGTAACTCGTCAGACAGTGGCACAAACTCGTGACTGGTACGATAGAGCGTATACCGCATCAGCGTAGAAAGATTGGCCAGCGTGTCAGCGGCCCGGTTATCCCGTCGGTGAATCAGGGTATAGATATTGTTGAACGCATTAAGCAAAAAGTGCGGGTTGATCTGCTGTCGCAAAAACTGCAAATCCTTCGTTGTATTCTCTTTTTCCAGTAACAGGTTATCTAATTCAAGCTGCTGACGTTGCTTTTCCACGGCCAGTTGTGCCTGATTCCGGGCATACCCGTCCCTGACCGCTTTAATCAACAGCGGTATCAGGATATAGGAAATGAATTGCCCGAAGACAAAGAATCCAATCGACGGATTGATGAAGTACTCGTACCAAGGAGCCTGCACGAAAACATCCAGTCGCCGACTCAGGTAGGCAGGCAGGGGTGCATACCAAGCTTCGGTAAATACCAGCAGCGCATACGTATTCAGGCACATCAAAACGTAGTATGCGATTACCGTTCCCACTGCCAGTAGTAATCGTTGCGAAGTGCGTTGTGGCCGATAAAGAATGCGCGGTATGAACACGTACCCCAGCAGCCCAAAAGAAAGCAGCGTGGTCAACAGGTGATGGGTGTTGACCACATAGAGCAGCTCGTCATTCGGCTTATCCGAAAAGGCCCGTCGAAACTGGCTCAGCGTCAGCACGTAGCTGAGACCCCAGAAAACGATATGCCAAGTGAGCCGCTGCCACGTAACTGGTCGCCGAAAGGCAATAGCTGTCCCGGTATCTTTCTGTAGAGAAGACACAAACAATAAAACTGTTCTTGTTGAAGAATTTAGTTTACGCGGCCTACCCGTTTGATGCCTACCGATAGAATAGCCTGAACACCGATTTCACTGTTTTTAGGGCCTGGTGCGGCTGTTGCCCGAAGCACGATCCGCTCAGGCTGCTTACAGTTGATTTCCCGCTTCACGTAGATGCTCCAGCTCTTGTCAGGACCAGCAATCCAGTCGGCCCCCTGTTCGGTGCCCTCTACGGGAAACGCACTGACCAACGATAATGAATGATTCAGGTACGTGTATCCCTCAGGAATAGATACCTCTTTCTCGATTACCACCGTCGGTAGTCGATCTTTGTTAACCACCTCAATCGGGATAGTCAGCGTTGAATCCGGGGCGGTTTTGTCTCCTGAAGCAGGGGAGGGAGCTAGCGTGGTAAGACTGGCAAACGCTAAAACACTAACTGGCATTGCCAGTGAACCAAAAAGGGAAAAAAAGGACATAGACACAGAGGGCGTTACTCTATTTTGTTTACCCACATGATAGAGTAACGTCACGTATCGGTCGTACATTGTCTATATTTAGATAATTTTTTATCTATTTTTTGATTATACTGATTATTAACGATTTGTATTATAGTATGATTGACTAATCGAATAATGTCTTGGGAAAGTCCTGTTTCGATTCCTCCTGTTTTGACTCAGGTGTATCTGGCTTCTTCGCAAGTTCTTCATCAATCGGTTCTGGTGGCTTTGGTCGGGCATATAACTGCTGCTTACCTGTTTGCGTAACCAGATTAAAATTATTCAGAAAGTTTTCGATCTCTTTGTGCTGGTGCGGATGTTCCCGGCTGATTTCTCGTGTGTCCACGAAGATGAGATTATATCGTTGCTGCGTGATGACACCCTGCCCGTCTCGTTGTGGGTTTAGCAGATGTTCCTGGGCGTTTGCATATTCCTGCTCCGACGTGCGATACTTATAGTTTAACGTAACGTAGTGGTAGTCGCGCCGGTAATTGGAAACGGCAAAATCGTATTGATCCAGATTACGCAACACCTCCTGCCAGGTTTTAACCTCTTGTTCCATCATACCGATCTGCCCCTTTTCATCGGAGAGTGCCGCTCCTGACAGTTTTTCAATTTTATCGAGCTTGATAGCTTGTTTCACGGTTAGTTCATTGATGTAGTTGGATATGCGTTGCTCCTTTTCTTCGCGGCTAAGGTCATTGTTTTTAAGAAGTATGTACTTGTGCTTCTTAAAAAACGTCAATCGGGTAGCCGGTCGGCCGTAATTTACCAATTTGATGGTTCGACAGTCGAAGTCGGCGTAGTCGGCGAACAGAGACTGATCACGGGCATCGACAAAGTAAATCACCCCTGTGCCGTTCCACTCCCCCTCAATGTCCCAGGCATTACGATCCGGCTGAATCTTGTTGACGACTTTCATGAGCTGAATTAATCCCCGTAGTCGGAGGGCATAGTCAGTAGGGTTATACGATTTTCGTTTGCGAGAGGGTCGTTCGGTAGCCATAAGTAGTATAGAGGGCAGGTGTTTTTTAAGTTTACTTTAAAAGTAAACTTAATTTGTCCTTTTTGCCAAACATATTTGATAGCTCCGCACAATTTATTGATTCTTTTAGCAGAAAACTCTCAATGCCGAAACTCAAAAGTCAAGTATTGTATTTTAAAAATTGTTCTGATATTGATAATAGTAGCTGTGGATAAAACGATACTAACTATCTGAATCACAGCGATTAGTAATGTGGATAACTAGCTGTTGGGCAATGAATTAGAGTAGAAGGGCAATAGATTAGAGTAGAAGGGCAATGAATATAAGTCAACATTGGTAACTAAAGGCAAGAAATTTAAGTAAGAAGGGCAATAGATCAGAGTAGAAAAGGCAATAGATTAGAGTAAAAGGGCAATGAAATAGAGTAATACGTTTACCTCCCTACTCTCAAGGTGGCCATTGCTTTGTATTGGCAAGAAAAAATCGGAAAAAATATTAAATTTTTTACACATACTTAATTTTAAAATTAACTGAAAAGACAGGCACTTATGAATTAAAAGCAAGATATTTAAGTCATTTAGCCAGCCTTTGCGAGCTGTCCATTGGCAAGATGCGTTTCTTAAAAATTGCTTTTTTGCTTTGCTTCTTTGTATTTAGGCCTATGAACGATGAAATTGTTATCCGGGAACCCCTAACACTCTTATTGGGTCGGTCAGAATTTTCGTTACACGAACGTCGTCTGTACTGGAATATTCTCAAAGCATTGAAGGCGGAGCAGACCTTTGACGTGAAGTCGTACCGGGTAGAGGATCGGCAGTTTCGAATTCATTACTCGGATGTCTTTGTGGGCGAAAACTCCCATGCTCAGACCAACGTCATTCTAAAAATTCTGGACCGGGTTACCTCGCGGAAGATCAAAATATTCGATCAGGACCGGGGCAAATACACCTTCATCGTGCCCATCCCGTACATTCATTACGAGTCGCACAAGGGTTACTTTGATATCGTTGTCAACTCGATGGTCCTGCCTTACTTTATAGATTTGAGCAAGGGCTACTCGCAGTATGAACTGAACGCAGCCGTTTCCCTCAGTAGCGAGTACTCCCAGCTATTGTTTCCGCGCCTAACGCGGTTCATCGACACGGGGCTATGGCGGGTGGAGGTTACGGAACTGCGCGAATTGCTGAACGCTCAGAAGTACGTTCGCTATTCTAATCTTAAACAGATGGTGCTCTCCAACGCGATTTCGGAGATTAATCGGAAAACGTATTTAGACATTACCATCACGGAGCAGAAAGAGGGACGGGCGGTGAAGTGGCTTAATTTCATTATCCGTCGGAAGGGCAAAACCAGTCCCAAAGCCGTTTACTTTGAGTTGGTCAACAAAGACTTGAAGAAAGCCAGCGAACTGTCGTTGGCCGACAAGCAGAAAAAAGCGGCTGAGTTTCTCTACAATTATCAGTTTACTGACAGTCAGAAGCGCACCATTCTGGAGAGTGAACAATATCTGAACGAGTTTCTGCGGTTGGACAGCATGGTGACCCATGGCGCGGTTACGGTGGCCACTACACCCACCCGTTACATCGCCGGCATTTTGTTTAAAGATGCTTCCGGCCCTAAGTCGTCGAAAGCCAAACGAGTTTCTGGTTCTGGTAAAAGCTAATCCTCTATTGCTTCCAGAATCTGCCTGAACTCGGTTACAGTGATAGGCTTCCAGTCAGGATTACCGGCGGACGTTCCATCCCAGGTAAAGGTCACCAGGTCAAATGATTCACCGTAGGGTTTGGGCCGCTGACTCTCCGGGTAATGTTCAACGAACAGCATCCGGGCAGGGTCGATGCTGAATCGGCGAACGACTTCGGTAGCAATGACTTCGGCGGCATTCGTGACGCTCATACCTATCCCTGTTTCGGAAGCAATGACTAACGGAATGCGCCGATAGATGGTGATCGCACAGCTACTGTGAATCCGGTTCGGTGCCCGGTAGTCGAGTGTGTAGTGTTCTGAATTCTTCACAACTGATAATGGATGCGCTTTACAACTGTAGCTACAATATAGGCAGGATAAGATAAAATCGCAAGCATAATTACGTCCGATAAATAAACCTTATCGGACGTAACTGATTTTGTGTATTTTTGCAAAACTAAAAAACCTGGCACCCTGATGATTGACTGCGAGCCGCACTTTGTCTGGTCTCCAGCGGCCCGGCTGACCTTCGAGCGGATGCCCGCCGACGTGCAGGCCGCGTTGCTCAAGGAACTGCCCCGCATGGCCGAACGATACCGACCGATCTACCATCACAGCCGACCCGCGCACCTCAACAGCGTAGGAACGGTCAGTCATTTTAAACTACCCGATTGGAACATCTGGCTGCGGATGGATACGGGCTATCTGGAAGATGAAGGAGAGCCAGTCTTGTTTATCAACGAACTCGATGAACTCACCCAGGCCGAGGTCGAAGCATCGGTGGCCGCTGCCCGCGCCAACCCGAATCGCATCAATCAGTAAACGAATATCCCGGAACGACGATTCTACTATGGACGCTCACCTTGTTACAGCCAACACGGAATCGGCATCGGTTCGGCTACGTACCAGCCCGGAAGAGCTGGTTGCCCAGACAGCCGCTTACTTTCAGAGGGGTGTCGAAGGAGCCAAGAATACTCGTAAAGCGTATGGCTCGGATATTGCCGGACTGGAAACCTGGCTGGCCGAGAACGGCATGGGTACGTTACCCATTGGCCCGGCAACGCTGGCGGCTTACCTGTCTGATCTGGCCGGGCATCAGAAATGGGCGACCCTGACGCGCAAGCTGGCAGCCATCCGCAAGTGGCACCGTCTGCGAAAACACCCCGATCCCGGCCACGACGAAGCGGTGCGGCTGGTGCTGGAGGGCATCAAACGCAGCATTGGCACCGAACCGCAGCAGGCTCCCGCCTTCGAGATTGATGAGTACAAGCGCGTTATTCGGTCTATACCTGCAACGCCCACGGGCCTGCGCGACCGGGCTATGCTGCTGGTTTGCTTCGCCGGTGCTTTCCGACGGTCTGAACTCGTCGCGCTGGATGTCGAGGGGGTACAGTTTACCCGACAAGGGGCTATTCTGAGCTACCGGGGCAGTAAAACTAATCAATACGGCCGCTCGGAGCAGAAGGCTCTATTCTTCAGCCCTGACCCAGATACCTGCCCGGTACGGGCCCTACAGGATTACATGGCACTGCTCAACCTTACGACCGGACCGTTGTTTGTTCGCATCCGAAAAGGCGAGCAGATTACGGATGAACGACTGTCGGATAAGCAGGTAGCCCGCGCCACGAAACAATATCTCGGCGACGACTACTCGGCGCACTCACATCGGGCCTCGTTTGTGACCATCGCCAAACTCAACGGGGCTGACGATTCGCAGATCATGCAGCAGACTAAACACAAAACCCGCACGATGATCGACCGCTATACCCGTGTACAGGAAGTGGTCAAGCACAACGCGGCCATGAAGTTAGGGCTGTAGCTTTCGATGCTTTTTAGCAATATGACAATCACCCGAACGCCGAACCGCGCCGAATCAGCATTACCTGATCTGTTACGGCAGATGGTCGAGGATCTTAAAAATCCTGATTGCTACTACTGGCTGCGCTCAAATTACTTCGACATATTGCCTCCTACTGATCGCACAATAACACAGTGGTGGCAGGCTCCGCTATTCCTTGATTACGATGCGCTATGGAAACCAGCTTTTGAGGAAGACGCGTT
This sequence comes from Spirosoma lacussanchae, assembly GCF_005870035.1. Classification (GTDB taxonomy): domain Bacteria; phylum Bacteroidota; class Bacteroidia; order Cytophagales; family Spirosomataceae; genus Spirosoma; species Spirosoma lacussanchae. The sequence continues at coordinate 10,505 of NZ_SWJG01000012.1, forward strand.
GCTGATCGACGTAATCCTACGCAACCAGCTACCAGCAGTTTACGAACGCATTCGTATTCAGTACAATCAAATCTGGTCGCTGGAACGGTTTTACAAAAGTCAAACAACCTCAACTGAGGCAGAGCGCGTAATTTATCATGACTCGGATAGACTGCGGATGCCTCCTGTACACAACGAAGACTAATGCGCCACCCTATCGAGAAATACAATCAAATACAGGCCGAGCAATTAGCCAATTTCGCTCCGGAAGAGCGTGAGTTCTGGGCGCGGCAGTACCGGATTGGCAACGCTGCTTACTGTTATCAATATCAATTCAACGACGTGGCGGGCTTGACGAATCGTGAAACCGCCAACGTACCGGAAGATTTGGTCGAATGGCTTGCACAACGCTTAACGACCAAACAGGAAAATAAATCAGCCAACGAATTACTTCAAATTTACTTCGAGGAATATCTGGCGGGTTTACCTAATGAGCGGGTTCGTGAGGGCGAACGAGCCAGAGGGTTAGAAGAAGCTAAACGAAGCTGGCCGTTTCGTCGCTACGTGTTAGAACGCAACGACTTCGGGATGGATGAGTTTATGCGGCTTAATTTGAGTGAAACTGATTATGCCTATTATAAATGGTCCAGCGAACCGCTTTGAGACACTACTAAGACAGTTGAGTTTTCTGAAACCCGTGATGCTGCAAGTATCTACTTTTGCTATTTTGGCTTTTTAAATAATTACCCCCTGCTCACTGATGGCCCTTAGCTGGACTGAGATTAAAGACCGTGCCTTGCGCTTTGCCAACGAATGGAAGACTGAAGCCTCGGAAGATGCCGAAGCCAAATCGTTTTGGGATGATTTCTTCAACGTATTCGGGGTCTCGCGCAGACGGTTGGCCCAATTTGAAAGAGCCGTCGAGCGACCGGGTCGGAGCAGAGGTTTTGTCGATCTGTTCTGGCCGGGTACGTTGGTCGTCGAACACAAGTCGCGGGGACGCAGCTTAGACGATGCCTACAAACAGGCAGTCGATTATTTCGTCGGACTGAAAGACCACGAATTGCCCCGCTACGTGCTGGTATCCGACTTCGCCCGCTTCCGGCTCTACGATCTGGAGGAGAAAGATGGGGAACGTTCTTATCACGAAATTCCGCTGGCCGAGTTGCACCAACACGTCAAGGAGTTCGGCTTCATGCTTGGCTACCAGAAACGTACCTATAAAGAAGAGGACCCGGTCAACATTAGGGCGGCTCAGATGATGGGTGGCCTACACGACAAACTGAAAGAAGTCGGCTATGAGGGTCATTCGCTCGAAGTGTACCTGGTCCGGCTGCTGTTCTGCCTGTTTGCCGATGATACCAGCATTTTCGACAAGGGCATTTTTCAGGACTACCTAACGCAGAACACCCGTGAAGACGGCTTCGATTTGGGGCAGCAGATGGCAATGCTGTTTCAGGTACTCAACACACCCGCCGACAAACGACCCAAGAACTTAGACGATGCGCTGGCGCAGTTTCCGTATGTGAACGGGAAGCTGTTTGCCGAAAATCTGATGATCCCGACCTTCGACCGGGCGATGCGACAAATCCTGCTCGACTGTTGCGGACTGGATTGGGGCCGCATCTCCCCGGCTATTTTCGGATCGTTGTTCCAGTCGGTCATGAACCCGGTCGAACGGCGCAACTTAGGGGCGCATTACACCTCGGAAAAGAACATTCTCAAGGTTATCAAACCGCTGTTTCTGGATGAACTGTGGCAGGAATTCCGAAGCTTACAACCTGATCGCAAGAAGCTGACTGCCTTCCACAAAAAGCTGTCGGGCCTGCGGTTTCTGGACCCGGCCTGTGGCTGCGGTAACTTCCTCATCATTACGTACCGGGAACTGCGGCTGCTGGAGATTGAAGTCATCAAGGCGTTGCAGAAAGGGCAGCAGTACGTAACGGTCAACGACCTGGTGCTGGTGGACGTGGACCGGTTCTATGGCATCGAATACGAGGAGTTCCCGGCGCAAATCGCGCAGGTAGCCATGTGGCTCATCGACCACCAGATGAATATGCGGATTTCGGAGGAGTTCGGGCAATACTACGTCCGGTTGCCACTCCGTAAGTCGGCTACCATCGTACACGGCAACGCCCTCCGCACCGACTGGCAATCGCTTCTGCCCGACCCAAAAGAAGAAGAGCCAACCCGTTATAGCTACATCGTCGGCAATCCACCGTTCATTGGCTCGAAGATGATGTCGATTCAACAACGCGAAGACATCAAATCAGTCTTTGGGGCTGTCGAAGGAGTTGGCATCCTCGACTACGTGTCTGGCTGGTACGTGAAAGCGGCCCACTATATGCGTGAAAATCCAGCCACGAGAAGTGCGTTCGTTTCGACCAACTCGATTACGCAAGGCGAACAGGTAAGCGCGTTATGGAGTGAGATGTTCCGGCAACGAGCGGCAATATTTTTCGCGCACCAAACGTTCCGCTGGAGCAACGAAGCGCGTGGTAACGCTGCTGTTTACTGTGTTATCATTGGTTATCCCAATGATAACACAGTAAACAGCAGCGTTACCACGAAGGCTATTCGAGTACGATACCGTCCGCTCGGAACCTCACGAGCGTGAAGTCGTGACCATCAACCCTTATCTCGTAGAGGGTAGAAACACGGTTGTCGTAAGCCGACAAAAACCACTTTGCCAAGTGCCACAAATCGGCATTGGCAACAAGCCGATAGATGGAGGCCACTATCTGTTCACTACCGACGAAAAGCAAGCCTTTATAGCCCAAGAGCCGCGTTCGGAGAAATGGTTTCGGCGTTGGTTAGGCTCGGATGAGTTCATCAACGGCTACGAGCGTTGGTGCCTCTGGTTAGGCGATTGCCCACCCGCTGAACTACGGCTAATGCCTGAAGCCCTGAAGCGCGTTCAGGCAGTCAAGCAAACTCGTTTGGCAAGCGTTAGCCCACCGACAAGAAAACTGGCAGAAACGCCAACGCGGTTCCACGTCGAGAATATGCCCAAAAGCAGCTACCTGATTGTTCCTGAAGTTTCTTCTGAGCGTCGGCGTTATATTCCGATTGGCTACGAAGGTCCTGAAACACTGTCAAGTAATCTGGTTAAAATCGTACCGAATGCCAGTCTATTTCATTTCGGTGTACTGACCTCAGAGATGCACATGACGTGGGTACGTTACGTATGTGGTCGGCTAAAAAGCGATTACCGATACTCAAAAGACATCGTTTACAATAACTTCCCGTGGCCACCGTCGCCGACCGAAAAACAGGTTAAGGACGTAGAAGTAGCTGCTCAGAAAGTACTCGACGTGCGGGCCTCGTTCGTTGGCAGTAGCCTGGCCGACCTATACGATCCACTGACGATGCCGCCCGCGTTGGTCAAGGCGCATCAGGACCTCGACCGGGCTGTCGACCAATGCTACCGCAAGCAAGCCTTCGCCAACGAGACGCGCAGGATCGAGTACCTGTTCGAGTTGTACGAGCAGTACACGGCTCCGCTTATTGGAGCAGGATTAGCTTCAAACAGGAGAAAGAGAAAACAGTCAACCGAGAACCCTACTAATCCACAGAAGCCATGATCTTTGAACCTAAATATTTTTATCAGACGTACCTGAAAAATTATCACCGTATAAAAGCCTTATATCTCAAACAGTTGCTGGACAATCCGGCCAGCATTGAGCCGGACCCGTTTCACGTAGGGTATGGCGAACGTAATAATGACGAAATCAGCCTAACGCTCAGGAGCGATCTGCGACAAACGTACTTCCACGCCATCGAGACGTTTTTCGAGGTTTTCTTGGCTCTTAAACCGCAAGGAACTACCCTGATTGACGATACGGAGCTAATGGTTCGGCTGACCAATGCCAAGTGGCAAGAAAACTATAAAGCTATTAGCTGTATCGCTGAAGACGATCAGGCATTAGCCTTTTTAGACAACCTCGTCACTTTTTCAGGACGACAGATAAGCGTAGCCAATTATCTATTCTATCCAATTGTACTGCCTGACGGTTCATTCCCTAAGCAGGTCTTGAATGACGTTGCCAATAGCATTGAGGCTATCAAGTACGGCATTAGAACGATTGCTATTGATTTTACCGACCGCGAAGAATACAACGCTTATAAACATGGGTTAAGGCTCATTCAGGCCTCCAGTAAACTGGCCTTAGCGAACCCTGACAGTTTAGAGGTGCATATTGAGTGGGACATTAGCCAGTCGATGTCTTACTACACCCGGACGAAAACACCTGGTGAAATACAGATTATTACGAAATTATTCGACTCCGAACGTGACTTCAAAATGACACTATTTTGCTCCAATCTCATTCATAGTATGATTTATTATCGGCAACTTATGATGTACAGAGCTAAAGAGCCTGATGCCCAAGTAGCCATTCGGTTTTTCGGTCGAGATGAAATTGAGGATTGCGATAAGGTCAACGTACCAATTCAAAACCTGGTCTACTCGTTCTACCCGATTAATTAACCGTCAAACATCCCGTAACTTTCATGCCTACAAAAAAAACAATTTTAGATGGTCTTTTCGGCCTGATTCTGGGTCAAGCCGAAGACAAAGCGCGGTCCGTTTCCGATGAGTACTTGGTAACGGGTCGGCGGGGGCGTTCGACTACGTTAAAAATTCGGCATTCAGTCGAAGCCATCCTGGAAAAGCACCGGTACGCCAAGATTGGAAAGACTGTGCAACCCGCCAAACGCCTGCAAGCTACAGACTACCGGGACTATCAGACGATGTATCTGGTATATAAGACCAGCAGCGACGCCTTCATCTGCCACTACGAATCGTACTTCATCCGGGCATTCGCCAAGCGGCTCGATAACAAGCACGAAAATAGCACTGGTCGCCTGGCAATGGTCGAAGACATGAACTATTTGTATGTCGTAGTTGCAGATTAACGCGCGTTATTGATGATACAGAAACAACGAGAGGAAACGCAGTACGCCAAAAACATTCAGGGCGAAGAGTTTCATATTTCGGAAGTAGAGCGTGGAAAGAAGGGCTACTATTGTATTGATTGTGAGCAGGAAATGGTTGCCTGCCAAAGTGAGTTGGACAGAAGCTGGTATTTCAGACACCATGTTACCGATGTCAAAATTGAGCGAAAATGCACGTTCTCGAATGAAACCTATCGGCACAAAATCGCCAAAGATGCCCTCCAGCGCATCAAGCAAATCAAAGTGCCAGCCGTTGACAAATACGCGCCCAAAGGCACGGACGGCTTGACCCGACTGAGGGAAGCACAGGTAATCCATGCCTATACCGTCGGCATAGAATATCAATTTTATGAAGATGAAGCCGGACAGATTCGATGGATGAGCAAACCGGATTGGGAAAGAATCGAGCCATCTGGGAAGAAACGTCACATCATCCAACCCGACGTAACTTTCTTCGATCAGCTTGGCCAGCCTATCCTGTTCATTGAAATCGTCGCCACGCACAAACCCGATGAGGATAAGTTGTTGAAACTGGAGCGGCTGTGCATCGACACCGTTTCCGTTACCATCCCGAAGGAGTCGGCCACGGCCATTGAGCAAATTTTTTACCATACTGACCGCACCAAATGGCTTTACAACCATGAAGAAAGAACAGCCCGATACGTACCAGTTTCCGGTAGAAATTCAAAAGAGGTTTTACCGATTGATCAACTCCAAAGACGACTTCTTGAGGAATCTGTCAACTGCCGAGCGACGGAAATTGGAAACCTTATACGCGCAATTGAACGCTGCCTGGAAAGCGAACAATACCGATCAGTTGAGCAGCACCTTAACGCGGAAGTATCACGAGTTACGGACATCGCAGCACGAGCTGAACAACAACTGCTCGGCCTTCAGGCATCACACCAGAAGCGGCTTGAAAAAGCAGTTCGTGGCCGCATACTCCCACTTGCAAAAGCGGCAAGAAGAGTGTCATCGACGGAGCGTGCAGTTAAAGCAAGACGTAAAGACCTGGAAGGACGATATTATAAGAAGAGACACGAACTGGTCCGTGCAGAAGCAGAATATCGACCGGACTACCAGGACGAAATTGAGCGAATTGCAACGAATCTCATCGAACTTGGAGCAGGAGACGGCTCGATACCAGAACGCCAAGAACAGCTTGCAGCAGAAACAGCAAGAACTGACGAGCGAATTGGAGAAGCAAAGCGAACAACAGCAGATATTCAACGACGAACAGAAGCGTTGCCAGATGAATTCCGACAAGCTGAGGGCAGAATGGTCCAAACGTATCGCCAGCAAAAAAAGGCTGTCGGAGCAGATTTTAGACGACAAGCGCAGGCAGATGAAGAAGCTGACGGACGAGTACGAACGGAGCTTAGAGAACGACACGAAGGCTATCGAAGAGCAGTGGCTCAAGCAGTTACGCGAGCAGATGGCGAACGAACTGAGCGACTGTCACCCCGAATTGTTGAGCTGGTTAAAGCAAGGGGACTTATCGTCGATACATCGCCGAAGTACGCTGCTTTCCAAAGAATCCGAACAGCTTACGAAACTTTTAAATCAGGGGCTTATAAGAGTTGGCCTTAGTCTGGATGGTTTTTTAGCCAAGTCCGATGTTCACCAGCCCGTTTCAGGTTCGTAAGCTGTACTCATCTTTATACTTCAGAGTCTTACCCCGAACGTCAAACCAGAGGTTTATAGGGTACGTTATTTCCCGACCTTGAAAAGCCCCTGTGCGGGCAGGTAACTACTGAACTGATTGATTTTTGTTGATTTCAAGCAGCATACCAGTGCGACGTTGAATACTCGCCAGTACCATCAACCCGATTACCCTACTCTATTAACAATAGGGAGTTTTTTTACATCACATTACCTGTATCCTGGCTTGTGAGTTGCTGTTGAGCTTCTGCTATCATAATCTCGGCTGAACGGTTCATCAGGTCTTCGTCCTTGTCCCGAAGCCGATTGTAGAAAAAATCAAGTATAACGGGGCTTTTACTGCGATGTTCAAAAATTTCATCCTGTAGCCGACGTGCGTTTTCAAACGCGTAGATTTCATCACGATTGAATGCAGAACTCCACACGCACTTTGCGTAATTTGCTAATTCATTAAGCCGTTGAGCTGCTTCCCGTTGTTCGGTATACTGTTTCATACAAAACTGAAAAAAAGGGGACAGTATACTCGCCACCAGCACAATATTTATAACACTCAAATTAGCTATTACTCCAATCACAATAATCAGTACCGTAACGACGATGCCAGCCGTTCGCATATAGCTTGAATACCGCTCACGTAGCCGCGAATCCCACCAACAATTGCTCCGCTGGCAAATTAGCCGACCAATGCCCAAGGGTAATGAGCCAATTGAAACCGGATACCAGTCTTTTATTTTCTCAATGTTGGTCGGTATCTTCCGGTGAGCGTCGTAATATGTCAACACCTCTTCGACAGTAATATCATCTACCGTTTTTAAAGGCGAAGCTGGAAGCTCAAACACATCGCAATCGAATAACTCCTGAATTTTGGCGGCTTTTGCGCGTTTCTTTTTAATAGCTGGCTCCAGCACAACAAGGTCAAAAAACAGAACCAATAACCCGAACGCAGCCGCGAAAGGGGCCGTAGCAGTCCATATAATAGCTGCTACTGAAAGGATTATGGGAGCTATCACGCTCAGGGTGATTTGCCAACCGTGATACACCTTCGCGGCTGAATACAATTCACGTTGAGCCGCGAGCCGCTCCAACTGCTTTTGTTCGTTTTGTCGAATTGGTATATGGTTCATCGGCATGGAAAATTTCCGTCGAATAGTAAATCCCAATAGTAGAAAGCGTTGTCAACATTCCCTTTGGTCTCGTACTCGCGGGCTTTGTTTGACCGGCCAACAGCCGTGCTTAGCTTTGAGTAAGCGTCTCCCCATTTTGCAAACGTGTCGCAAGGTTCGATAACACCCGAAATACCCATTGGATCGGTAATGTCCGGGAGGCCCTCTTTCAGCAGTTTTGTCAGAACGCTATCGACATCCATCGCATAAATAATTGATGATTCATTCTGCGCGAATCGCGTTACGTATAATTCGAGGTAAAATGATCGGATAGGCACTGATTTGTAATACTTCCAGGCCTTGATGAGCCGAATCAGTGGTTTAACTCGATAGTTGAGTCTCACATCCTGCTCCCGAACATATTTATTGTGTGCGTCTGGACTGGATACCATCCAACCGCCCGCTCCGTTGGCGATGTGATAGGAGCGGAAATTGTTGATTAGCCCGTTAAAACAGCAGGGTGTCACTTCCATATCCTCTGAGCGGTACGTTCCGAACGGAATACACACAGCCGGGCTGTTAACAGCGATTCCGGTTGTGGCCCAGAACGTATCCTGAAGCTTTTCCTTAATTACGCGTAATGAGGTGGCCGAGTTGTCATACAACCGACGGGAAGGGATTACAGCAAAGTAGTCGGTATCACTTCTGTGGCGTACACCTGTACCGTTTCCGAATGAACCGGTCTCGAAAAAATTAGTACACTCGAACTTGTTAATCAGGCAACGTTCTACAGATGATCTGTGGGACGTGGCTTTGGCATGTTCTCCTGCCAACGGGCATAGTCGTGTTAAGAAGGTGTCAAAACCCTCTGCTACCGTCTTGGGCATGGTATGGCTCTAAAAGTTATACAACTACAATGCACTCACTACTTTCCATCTCGCAGACCATTCGTGCGATTGCTAACGTTGATGGTCACTTCGTTGCGTAGTTGAATATTGGTATGCTGAAAATTATTGATGGTCAGATTGCGAGTAACCGCGCTATACACGTCATGCCGCTTCATCGGGTCTCGAATCGTGATGATTAAGCAAAAATCCTGCGACAGAACTTCCCCAGTTTGTAATGAAGTGCTTTCTGCTGCATGAGAAAACAGCCCTTTCAACTCCAAATACCACTTCTTGGGAGCAGTCAGGCTACGTACTCGGTTAGCCTCTGTCATTTCCTGTAGGTTGACGGCGTACTTCTTCACCGGATGAAATTTGCCCAAATCGTCGCGAAGCTGCCGTTCCGGTGTAAACGGGTGATCAATGTAACGCTGGAACCGGGCTGCGTACATATTTGGTAAAAGCACGTTGTTCGGATTCAGCCGACCAAGCGGGTTAAATATTGTTCTTTTCGTCGTGTCCCGGCGCTTTACCTGCTCATACGTTCCGAACGACACCGCAATATCTGACTGGCAATACTCGGCCCCCTGATTACTTTCCAGCCTGGGATCAGTAACCAGTGTTACTGTTATTTCGCCGTAGTATTGCCCAACCTCGTTTACCAGTAAGTCAGGAAATGGGAAGTCGAGTATCTCAATGTACCCTCCACGCAAAATGTTGTCCTGTAGGATGAGTGTGCTCTCGTAAGGCGTATTGTAAATAATATCGCCAACTGAGCTTGGTAGTCCGAACCCCATTTCTTTCAGCCGCTCTGCTGGAGAAAGATTCAACTCAGGATGGTACTTGGCTGAGTGAATCGCCAACGCTTTCAGAAGTAGCGGGTCGAACTCGCCATCGACCCGGTGGTGTAAGCCCGCCAGCAAGGCAGACACGCGTGGGGTCGAAAAACTGGTACCGACGTGCTTAACCACACCACCTGCGACCGAAAAGGAGTTAACCCCTGTTAACGTCAGCTCTCCAGTCTTCTTTACCCCGGCGTTACCGCCGTAATGGGCTAATTCCGGCTTAATCAATTTATTTGGGCCAAAGCCAATCCTGGAGAAGGGCGACGGATACCCTTCCGACACTAAATCGCCTTCCTGCTGGGCATGGGCAATACTCCCAACTACGAGGGATAGCACCGAGTCGGCTGAAATAGGAATTCTACGCTTGGGTAATGACGACTTAAAATTGTCGCAGTTACCAGCCGACTTACAAATGACGATACCATACTGTTTCTGGAGATCATCTAACGCTTTTCCGAAGTCGGAGAAATCACGGCTACCACATTCCGTCATTCCGCCCCCCGATAGATTCCACAGCTTTACATCCGGATAGGCACGAATGGCGTTCTGAATGTTTTCCAGTAGCTCGTCCTCGTCTATACGAACACCGCGTTTAGGAAATACAGTAGCATCCAATAGTTTGAACTCCCCGCCACCTACCCAGTCCTGCCCTTCTAATTCATCACCATACAGCAAAACCCCAGCAACAAAGGTGCCGTGTGATCGATCAACCTCGCTTTCATCATAGGCCGTGTACCGGCGTTCATCCAACCAAGGCTTCAGGTGAGGTATCAGAGCAATACCCGAATCGAGAACTCCTACCGTCAGATATTCTTTTCCGCTGACGGGATTCTTCACCGGCAATGATGCAGTAGGGGTAAGCTCATCCAGCGTTACCTGATAAGAAGGCATTGGGTCGATTGAGTACAGAGCCTCAAACTCCTGAATTAGTTCCAGTGCGTCAGGACGAACCTGTTCAACCTTGTAAACTGTCAGGCCAAACGCATAAGTCGTCTTCTTAAACGAAGTATCATTTGCCCGTAACGTTTCCTCAAATGACTGCTCGATACGTTCGTTGACACGCCGGTTCGGGAAATTTATAAGCTTAACTTTCAAGGGCGTGGCCTTATCATCTGGCAAATCAATTCGAGGCTGAAAGGGTTTAATAACATCAATGGCAGATAACGCTACAGGGAATGATATGGGACGCTGTAAATTTTGATCAATGAATTTGACCTGTTCGGTAGAGTCCACCTTAACCAGCAAATCGAGATCATCAGAAAGGCCAATCAGGTTGTACTCCTCTTTTCGATTGAACAATTTGGCCACCTCTCTCCGATGCGACTTCGCAACGGCTTCTTCACGTACCGTTACTTCAAGAACTGCTGGTATGAATTGTCGATCTGGTTGGCGGTCAATCAAAAGCAAGGCGGTCGTATTCATTACATCCCTGAACACTTCTGATTTGGCTTCCAGAAGAGCAGGTGGGAGCACCCATGAGGGCAGGTCATTACCGCCCCCTCCCTCTGTGCGTCGTTCGTCTTGCGTACCACGTTTGCTGAACAGCTTGATGGGCAGATTCTTAGGTTCCATCGGTTAGGATTTTTGGTTAAAAAAGTTTCTGACTTGCCGGAGTGACGTGTCCAGTATCTCGGCAATGGCCGCCTGCGAAACGCCATTTTCATTCAGGAAGCCCATCAAAGCTTCCTGAGAAGTTGAATTATGGTGTCGATAGTAGTAGTATTGGAGTAGAAGTTCTTCATGGTCAAGCACCGACTTCTTACGTAGCACATTCTGGGCAATTGCATTTTGGCAAATCGCCTTAATATCGGCAGGACTGCTACCATTCAGTAGCCTGGCTAATGCTTCCCCTCTCTTGCCTTGTAGCTCAAAATTTAGCTGAGCCGTTTTCAGAAATAGTTTCAGTAGCTCCAGAACTTCGGCTTCACCAGGAAGAGCTATCTCCACAATACTATTGAACCGTCGCCAAATAGCCTTGTCTAACAGTTCATGATGGTTTGTGGCCGCGATTAGAATGTTCGATTCCAAATACTCATCGATATTCTGCAACAGGCTATTTACTACTCGCTTCAGTTCACCCAACTCATGCTGGTCGTCCCGCGCTTTAGCGATAGCGTCAAACTCGTCTAAGAAAAGGACACAAGGTTGTCGGCTGGCAAACTCAAAAATTTTACGAATATTCTTGGCCGTATTGCCCAACAAAGAGGATACCAGCGAGTCCAATCGTGCTACCACCAACGGAAGTTGCATATGGTGGGCTATATAGTGGGCTAAGGTAGTCTTACCACAGCCTGGGGGGCCGTACAACAATAGCGAAGCTTGAGGGTCGATACCTGCGGCCTGAAGTTCACTCCGGTGTTGAATCCTTCCAATAAAGCCGTCGAGTTTCTGGCGCAGATTCTCCGACAGTATCACTGGAATTTGCTGGTCGGGTTGAGGAATAACCAAGTCCGCAATGTTCATTCGTGTCTCCTGGTCCACCGGTGCCGTGAATAGTTGATCCATGAAGACCGGCTGGGCTTGCTTACTCTGTAATGCACGAACAATCCGTTCAGCGCCTTTCCTGTCGCCGGACTTGCTAAGATTTTCAGCCAACAGCCGCGCATAGTTTAGCACCTTGTGCGGGTCTTTGCTTAAACCTCCTTCAATAATCTTTATGATCTCTGTAATCATGCTTGTTAATTTCGTTTTCAAAATTACAGTATTCGTACTTAAAATTAATTTATTCGTACTTATTTTTTATAAAAACGTTTTCAGGACTTTCAAAGACAGCTACGGCTTACTGAATTGATCAGGGGCTTATTGTACGCACTACTCTCTTATTAAGTGCTAGTATATGAATCTCATATGCTTCCAAATTTTGGCAAAAACTACCTATATTTGCCAAAATTTGGAAAGAAGCTATTGTCGCAAGAAACTATTCATACGGCCCTACGTAAGCAGTTTGGTAAGCAGGAGGTCATTCCCAAACTCGCGCTGATCGACTTTCTCAGGAAACACGCTGGCGAAGCCAAAACCTCTACGCTCGCCTGGCGGCTGCATGAGTTAACGCAGGAAGGGGTTTTAGTTCGAACCGGGTATGGTCAGTATCGACTGAATGATCGCCCGACTTACCAGCCTGACCTTTCGCCGACGCTTCGCAAAATCAGCGACCGCGTTAGAGCAGCACTGCCCTTTACGACTTGCTGTGTTTGGGATACACGGGTATTGGCCGATTTCATGATTCAACAGCCAATCAGCTTTCTGCAACTGGTCGAGGTCGAACGGGAAGCCGTTTCGTCGGTGTACCAACGCTTGCAGGAACAGCCCGTGCGCATTGACCGAAAAAGTCCGGCCCTGTATCGCTACGACGATTGGTTGCTCCTTAGTCAGCGCGGCTTACCGGCTGCCACACCGGTTATTGTTAAACCGCTGCTTACAGAGGCACCGGTGCAGCAGCAGGACGGGTATGTGGTAGCTTCTTTGGAAAAGATTCTGGTGGACCTGCTGGCCGATGACGACCTGTTCTTTGCCTATCAGGAAGAACTGCCTTACATCTTCCAAGCGGCCTTTGCCAAATTCACCATTAATCGCGATAAGCTCAGGCGCTACGCCCGGCGACGGAACCGAACCGAGCCGGTTGAACAGCTATTGCGTCAGATACCATCCTACCATACACAACCATGATTCTCCCTGAAACTTTTACCCGCGACTGGCTGGTGGCCGTTGGCAAGCGTTTTCCTAAGCCGGTCAATCTGAAACTACTGGAAAAGGTAGTTTGGGCGTTGAGGTTGCTGGAGCAGCTACAAATATATGACCTGTCCTTTGTTTTCAAAGGGGGTACGTCGCTCGTTCTGCATTACGAACAACCCCGCCGATTCTCGATTGATGTGGACATCATCATGCCCCAACGTCCGGTAAACCTCACCGAGTGTTTCGACGCGATTGTAGAAGCGGGGGCTTTTGTACGTTGGGAAGATGACTCTCTACGGGCATCTCATGCGGGGGTGCCAGTCGGCCACTTCAAGTTCTTTTACACGAGCGCGGTTGACCCGCAACACCCACTCGAACCCATTCTTCTGGATATTCTCTTTGCCGAGGTCAAGTATCCTCACGTCATTCAAAAAGCCATTCGGCATCCCTGGATTCGCACGGAGGAACCTTTAGTCTCCGTCAGGCTACCTGATACCGATAGCTTACTGGGCGATAAACTAACGGCGTTTGCTCCTAATACCACCGGTATATTATACACCAAACAACGCCCGGCTGAAATTATCAAACAACTCTTCGATGTGGCTCAGTTGTTCGACGCGGTGGCCGACCTGAGCGTTGTCGGGCAGGCGTTCCTGCACATGGCTCAGGAGGAAATTGCGTATCGCCGTTTACCTATCACCCCCGCCGACGTACTGACCGACGTGGTGAATACGGCGTTGCTGATCACGCGACGGGATGATAAAGACCCATACTTTACGCAGCTACAGGAAGGGATTCGGCGACTGGCCTCTTTTGCCATTGGTCCGTTCACCATCGAAGGGGCCATTTTGGCCAGTGCTAAAGCTGCTTATCTAAGCCGACTACTGACCGAAAGTGCCACAACCTTTCGTCGCTATGCACAACCTGCCGAAATCGCGGACTGGCAGCTAAACGACCCCACGGTAAACCGACTCAACAAGTTGAAGAAGTCGCAACCCGAAGCGTTCTTTTACTGGTATCTGGCCATTCATTAAGCCCGCCCCTTCATATACGCTTCCAAAGCCTCGCGCACGATGTCTCGAATCTCGATGTCGTCCTCGACTGAAATCCGGCGGATAGCTTTGTGGAGGGCTTTCGGGACTTTGACGTTCAATTGCACGAGGTCATCGACCGTGGCAGCATTGGCTTTGGCCGTCGGCTTAGGTTCGGGTTGTGCTACCGGGTTGACTTCCTGAATAGGAGCTTTGGGAGGTTCGTTCTTTAGTTTTTCGGCCAGCCGGGCCTGACGTTCTTTAAGGGACTCTGCCATCGTGTCGCGGGGTTAGAGTTGTTCAATGATTTCATCGGCCAGGTCGGCCATTTCTTCCTGTGCTTTCTGGTCTTCCAACTGCACAATGCCGCCCGCAATCACGGAGCGAATGTAGCTAACCCGTTCATGAACGCGGGTTTTTAACGTCGGAATCGGATAAGCATCCAGAATATCCTGAATCTCGCGGTTCATGGAGGTACGGGGCTTGACCATGTTCAGCACGATGCCGGCGCGTAAGTTGGGGTAAGCCTGCTGTGTTTCCTGGAGCAGGGCCATCGTTGCTTTCAGGGCCATCGCATCGAGATAGCTGACTTTGGTAGGCACCAACACAAAGTCCGACACGGAAAACAACTCCGACAGTTTGCTCGTCAGGTACGGGGGCGTGTCGATCAGAAGCACGTCCAGCTCGGGATAGGTACCTTCCTGAAGGGCTTCGTAGCTGACCAGCGTAATGCCATCGAGCAGTGAATCCAGCCCCTGAACACTCCCCTGCAAATCGGTATCGACAATTCCCACCCGCTTGATGTCTTTGAGGTAGAAAGCCAGGTTGAGCGCGAGCGTTGTTTTGCCAACCCCGCCTTTCTGGTGCGCTACAGTAATAATTTTCATGTTGGGTTTGCTGGTCAGTTCCGCCCGCAAAAATGAGCAAAAAGCTGGAATAGACAGCTATTGAAATAGCTAAATAGCAATTGGATAGCCAAATAGTTGACTATCCAATTGGAAACCACCATAACAAGAAGCTACAGCAGATGTTTGGCAGCTAATTAGCCAGGACAGCAGACCGCTCGACGGTGAAGATGCCCACCACGCGCTGAGTGGTCGAGAAGATGTCGGTTGCCTTTACAGGGGTGTACTGCCCGGCTCTCGGCGTACCGGCTATAAACTGATACAACGTAATCGGAAACGTGTAGGTGATTTGCTTACCACCGGCCCCGCCGACAGTGCGGTCGATCACCGTTACGGCATTGTAATCGTTCAGAATGTCCTTCTTAATGGTGAAGTAGCCACGGGTAGCATCGACGGTCCGGGCATCTATTGCATACGTACCCAAGTCGAGTTGATCGTAGCGCCCGGCAGTGCCATCGCCCGTCAGGGCAAACTGTGCTGAATCGCCTTTCGCCTGAACCCGAACGGTATAGCCACTGCCTTTGAGTTGCCCCCGGCCCTCCACGTACCCGTTATCGAGCTGAAGCCGGATACAGGCGTAGTTACCACTAAGCCGAACGGCGGGGTTTACCGACTGCTCCTGCTGCGCGTCAGCCGCTACCGGCGCATCGCTGGGTGAACAGGCTTGCAGTGAAAAGAGGAAGGCACCAATCAAAAGCGGGTAGATGTAGCGGTTTAATAGAGTAAACATAGCGAACAAGCAGGATAAAGCTTTTCTCAAAGATAATGCGCTTCGTAGCCTACATCCAAGCAACGAGGGCCTACCAGCATCTGGGTTCAACTGCTTAATCAATTGGGCAAAAAATAGTCTGCTGATTATCAACATATATCAAACATATTAAATAATTTTTTATTTTATTATATTTAATTTTTTAAACATTTATATAATCTTTGTGAAGTCATCTGGCCGGAGACCAAAACAACTAACACAAACTTTAGATGAACCGATTTACTGCTTTGGGGCGCGGGCTGTTGCTGGCCGCCCTGACAACAACTACTACTACGTTTGCCCAATCCGTTGACCAAACCAAAGGCATCGGGGCCGGGGTGCAGGTACTCACCCAGACGACCCGCGACTTACAGGACTACTTCCGGCCAATGACCACCGTCATGTACGTCATTGCGGCCATCGTCGGCATTTTCGGTGCCTTCCGCATCTACTCAAAGATGCAGGCGGGCGATCAGGACGTGCAGAAGTCAGCCGTCAACTGGGGTGGTTCGGTACTGTTCCTGCTGGCTTTTGCGGCCATTCTGCAAGCCGTATTCTTCCAAAACTGATCTGTCATGTTTCAGACCCGAACGCTTTTGCTGCTGGGTGGCTGTCTGCTGACCTTCGCGGGCATAGCGCAGGACGTAAACCTGGACGGCAACGCAGCCGCACACGTCGGCATCGACGGGCAGTTTACCAACCCCATCCTGAGCCGGATGCCTACGTTTCTCAAGTTTGTCTGGGCGGTGTGCGGGCTGATGGCCCTCATTGGCGGGTTACGTATCTACGCACGGGTACAGGCCGGTACGGGCGACTTCGCGCTGGAAACGTGGCGGCTGGCCTCGGCGGTGATTAGCGTAGGTATCGTGGCCGTGTTTCTGCAAGGGTGGGTAAGCTACCGGATGCCGAGCGTTACAGCCGCCCGTTTCGGCACCGACAAGCTGCTGTTTCGGGGAGCAGAAGACAATTCGGCAATAGCTGACCCATCACCGGGTGCGGTGGGGGCCACACCCTACCAGCCCGGTGGCGACGCCCGCGTCGATTCGATTCGCAACTACTACCGTTCGGCATCGGACTCGCTGCGCGAACACACCCGACTGAACCGGTGATCCTGCTCTACGACGAATTTCAGGCCTACGGACAAATCAAATCCATTGGGCTGTGGCTCTGCGCGCTGGCTGCCGTGATCGCCGGGTTCCGCATCTATCAGAACTGGAACCGGGGCGAAGAGGTCGAAGGACCGCTGTTGCTGTGGCTGACCAGCATCGCTTTCTGTGGCGGAGTGGTTTTTGGCGTGGATCGCTTCATTCTGAGCGGGGCTTTCTCGTCGTCGTTCGGGGGAAGCGATTACTTAGCCCAGCAGTACACGCAGTCGATGGCTATCGAGGGCAACCGGGCGGCTCTGTTGCTGGGTATCGTGGTGGCAATTATTGGCCTTATCCGGGTCTTCCAGAAGTTTCGTCGGGGCGACGACGATCTGTACGAATTTATGTTCAAGTGGTTTGGCTCATTGGCTTTTCTGTTCCTGATGAGTTCTATTATCTCAGCCATGTTATGAAGTCCTACGTCATCCATCGCGGTGTCGATAACGAAATCGAGTTTCGGGGCCTGCGCGGCCTGTATTTCTACTACGCAGCCGGGGGCCTGATTGCCTCGGTTTTCCTGACGCTGTTCAGCTACATTCTGGGCCTGCCCATTCTGCTGGCAATTCTGCTGCTGGCAATAGGAGCCGGGGGTACATTGGCTTGGTGCTACACCCAAAACAGCCGCTACGGGCGGTGGGGCGCAGTTAAGCAACAGGTACAACGGCTCAAGCCATCGTACGTATGCCAGTACCAATCCTTCAACCGGCTGGTACCCGTGCGCCGGTCCACAACCCGAAGCCGACGATGAAGAAAAGCAAATCATTGGCCGACCTATTCCCGATTCTCTGCCTGGATGAGCCGACGGGCTGTATCGTCTCCAAAAATGCCGACATCACCCTGGCGTTCGAGGTGCAAGCCCCGGAGATTTTTGCCGTGTCGGATGGTGAATACGACACTCTCCACGACGTGCTGGTGCGGGCTGCGAAGGTGCTGCCGGTTGGGTACATGGTTCACAAACAGGACCTGTTTATCGAAGACGTATATACACCAACGTTCGAGAGCGATTTTATGCGTTCATCCAACTACATGGTGTGGGAAAACGAGCGGCACTTTGCCGAGCGGCCCTACCTGCGCCACCGCTGCTACCTGTACGTAACGCGCCCGGCCACCCCGCCCCTCAAGCGAATTACGACAAATTCCTCGTTGCTGAAGCGGCATCTGGTGCCAAAGGAAATGCAGGAAAGCCGCACCTGGGCGGAGTTTGGCGACGTAGTAAACCAGTTCGCAGCCATCGTGCAGGACTCCGGTAAGATGAAGCTCCACCGGCTGACACCCGCCGAGTTACTCGACAACGGCGAACAGACGGGGCTGTTTCAACGTTATTTCTCGCTGTCTCTCGACGACCCGACCCTGCACGACATCGACCTGCGGGACGGTCTGACCGTAGCCGGGCAACGTACCTATACCTACACCCTGTCGGAACTGGATGACTTTCCGAACGAGGTGTACAACTCCGCCCGGCTGGAACAATTCTCGACCGACAGCAGCCACTTCCCCATTTCGACCGGTTCGGCTTTGGGGATGCTGCTGCCCTTCAACCACATCTACAATCAGGTGCTACTCGTCGAAGACGGCCACGCGCTGACGGGGCAATTGGTGAAAGAGGTAAAACGGCACACGTCGTTTGCGGCCTGGTCGAAAGAAAACGAGGTTAGCATCCGCTCAAAGGATGCGTTCATGGAAGAAGTGAAAGACCGCAATCGGCGGGTAGTGCGGGCGCACTACAACGTGCTGGTGTTTCACCGAGACCCCGACGTAGCTGATGCATACCGGTCGCAGGCGGCTGCGGCTATCTCGAAGCTGGGCTTCAAACCGAAGATGGCCAGCCACGACGCGGAAACGCTGTACTGGTCGTGCATACCGGGTAACATCGCCGAGATTGGGGCCGATAACCTGGCGACGTGTTTCTTGGAAGAAGCGACCGCACTCTGGAACACGGAGACCAACTACCGCGACGACTTTTTTTGCAAAAACGGCCTGTTGCTGACCGACCGCTTTGGTCGCCCGTGCATGGTGGACCCGTTCTTCGGGCCGATGGAGCGGGGCATTATCGCCAACCGCAATTTCATGGTCGTTGGCCCATCGGGGTCGGGTAAGTCGTTCACGATGAACAACATGGTGTTTTACCTGCTCAGTCACGGGATGCACATTAGCTTAGTCGATGTGGGTGGCTCCTACAAACGGCTGTGTTCACTCATGGGTGGCCGGTACGTTACCTACGAACCCGACAACCCGATTGAGTTTAACCCGTTCTACAGCCGCGACCTGGACCCGGACGAAGAAACAAAGGACGCGCTGGCCAACCTACTCATGGCCCTCTGGAAAAAGGATGGCGAACCCGCTACCAAAGCCGAGGAGGTGACCATTGCCAACATCGTACATGAGTACTACGGAGCCATGCGCCGGGCGCGGGAAGCGGGTGAGGAGCCGTTTACGTGCTTCGATAGCTTCTACGAGTTCACGCGGGACACGTACCCGGCCATTTTCGCCCGCAACATGGGTTCGGAGCGGGAGTTCAGCCTGAACAACTTTCTGTACGTACTGCGCCCATTTCACGCCGACAATCAGTACGGCTACCTGCTGAATTCGCGCCGGAACATCGACCTGATGGAGCTACCGTTTGTGGTGTACGAGCTGGACAACATCAAAGACCACCCGGTGCTGTTCCCAATCACCACCATCATGATTATGAATACCTACGTCCGTAAGCTGTTCAGCGTGAAGGGGGTCTTGAAAATGCTCATCATCGAAGAAGCGTGGAAGGCCCTGGCGAAAGAGAATTTTGCTCATTTCCTACGCTGGTGTTCGAAAACAGTACGGAAGCACTTGGGATCGTTGGGCGTGGTGACGCAGGAGGTGGACGATCTGGTGGGCAATGCCATCGTAAAGGATGCCATCATTAACAATTCGCCGATCAAGTTTCTGCTCGACCACCAGAACTACGAAAAGCGGTTCCCGGAGATCATGCAAACGCTCTCGCTGTCGGAAAAACAGGCGAACATCATTCTGAGCATCAACAAGGGTAAAGACCCCAACCGGCCACCCTACAACGATCTGGCCCTATTGCTGGGCGACTACTGCAAGGTGTACGGGCTGGAAGTCAGCCGCACGGCCTACGGTACGTTCACGACGGAGCGGTCGGAGGTGGAGCAGATTACGGAACTGGCCGAAACGGCTTACGGCAATGATTTAGAGTCGGCGGTAAAAGCCTGGGCGCGGGGCGAACGGGCCGGGGGCTACCTGCCCGTCAACGCGCAGGGTGTACCGCTGTTGCACCCCAACAGGCGGGCACCCAAACCACTGAACGGCGCGAGTTACTATACAGTGCCGTAGCCCGACACTTTACCAATTGTAAAAGACAAACCGATGCAAACCAACCAATTCATACGGGTGGCCGGGCTACTGCTGTGCCTGTGCCTGGCCCCGCCCGCCCTGCAAGCGCAGTTCGTGGTCAGCGACCCCATCCACACGGCGGTATCGAACCTGATGTCGCTGATTCAGAAGCCTTCTTTCAAAACGATGGTCGATGCCATCGAGAAACTAAAGAAGGTAAAAGGAGCCGTGCAGAGCTACCACCGGGGGCAGCAGCTTATCCAAACAGTACAGCAAACGACCCGCACCCTGCAAAGCATCTCGACGGTCATCAGCAAGGACGGGCACATCTACCCGGCGGAGTACGCGCTGATTGCCGACGACCTGAGCGCGATGGGTACGCAGGCCAACGACATCCTGAAAGATATGCGGCAGGGATCGTCGCAAAACCTGTTCGAGATAAATGATCAGGGCCGGATCGAGTGGATTTTCCGGGCCTACGAAAGTGCCAGAAAGTTTCAGGGGCTGGTCAACAACTATTACTACCGGGTGCGTGGCTTGTCGCTGCGCCGGGTACGTTCGCAAAAAGACTGGCAGATGACCAGCCGACTATACGCAATGGCCGAGCCGACCCTGACCAAACAAGGCAGCTACAACGAAGTGCAGTTTATGCTGGGTGAGAAGGGTTACGACGACGATTACACGGACCGCAGCAAGTCGGCCCTCGACGAGGAGGAAATTGCCAAGCAGCAGCGGCAGAAGCAGGCTGAGATCGACCGCAAAACAGCCCTGATGCAGGAATGCCAGGACCGGCTACAGATTGCCGACTTGCAGGGTGAGCAACAGGCATTTGCCGAGATGAAGTTTCTATACCCGCCGTACTTCGACCCGGAGAAGAAAGGAAAACCCAACGGGTACGTTGACCCGCACGACGGCCACATTATTTCCGATGAGGAGTTCGGCATTCTGGTACGTATTCGGGGCCGACAGATTGCCGCCGACAAACGGGCAGCCATTCAGCGCGAGTGTCAGGAAAAGATGAACAGCAGCGGGGGTTAACCCACTCATTACCAACTCACCGACGTACCAATCCGCTTACATCTTATGCTGTTCGACGCTTACAAAACACTGCTGGGCCTGTATGCCGACATGACGGCCTCCACGATGGACATCACGGCCCTGATCGAGTCCAAAATCCGGGCTGTGGCGGGCATTGGTGCCTTAGTTTACATCTTCTCCCGGCTGATTCCGCAAGTAATGCGCTCAGAGTCGATTGACTTTTTCCCGTACCTACGCCCGTTCATGCTCATGGTGCTGATTGGCCTATCGCCCCGGATTTGCAACGGCATCGACAAGTTGGGCGAAAGCATCCGCACTGCCGTAGAGCGGCAAAACGGTACGCTCTACGAGAAGATTGCCGAGCAGACCAAACTGCTTCAGCAGACCGTCGATGCCAAATGGCAGGAAATTGGCGAACACCCTGAACTGTTCCGGCAGGTGGACCCGACCTTCAACCCGGATGCGTTCGGGGCGGGGCTGAAACTTCAGTTTGCCGAGTACTCCGAGAAGTTCAAGTACGAATTGCTGTCCTACACGCAGGACATTCTGCTGGCCCTGATGCAACTGGCCGAGTGCATCCTGTTTCTTATCTCGTTCACCTACAGGCTGGTACTCAGGATGGGCGCACCCATCGCCATCGCGCTGGCGGTGTTTCCGGGCATGAGTAACAACATCGCCGAGTGGTTTGGCAAATACATCAACTACACACTGCTGCCCACCGTCGCGGCTTTGTACTCGTCCATTGCCTTCAAGGTAACGCTCAAGTACCTGAGCTACTACGACCCGAAAACCATTGTGCTGGGCAATGCGGGCGGAGCCGAGGCCCACACGCCGGAGTACATGGGTCTGGCCTTCATCGGCATTCTGGTGATGTGCCTTATCGGCTACTGTCAGGTGCCGTCGATGACCAATATGCTCGTGACGGTTGGTGGTGTTGGCGCGATGGTGCAGGGGGCTACCAGTCTGGCCCGGTCAGGGGCGGGAACGGTCGCGGCTCCGGTGAGCAAACCCCTGAAAGCTGCCGGGCATACGGTCGCGGCCCGCATGGGCAACAGTGTAGCCAATAGTGTTACCAGCGTAGCGCGATTGGGGGGAAATATGGCGGCTGGGGTGGCCCGCTCACCGTTCACAATGGCCGCGCACGTGGCGGGGGGAGCAGCACGTGGTGCTCGTGCGGGAGCCGCTTCGGGCGGCAGTATGCTGGGCCGGGGCATCAAAGGCGTAGCGGGTGGTGTCGCTGGGGCGGTCGTCGGTACGGGGGCCGGAGCCGTAGCAGCCGCTCATGGAGCCACCGTAGGAGCGTACCGCAAGACATACCCGCCAAAGAAAAATCAACTCTGATTTATTGCCTTTCGGCTTGGCAAGCCCCTATTTCTTTTGACTTAAATCTATTGCCTATAGCAATACAAACGACATGAAATACCATCAAAACAACCTGTTAGTCAGCCACAAACGCATGATGTGGTTGAGTGTCGGCGGCCTGACCTTCCTGACGGTCGCGCTGGTCTGGAGCATCATCTGGAGTTTTGCCCGCTATCGTCAGGCCACGCAGTACACCTACGTGTTTCACCGGAAGGGGGCGGCTATCGCTATTTACGACCAACGTACCTACCCACCACTCGGCATTCCTGTAACGTCTGGTTTGAATCCCTACCGCCCGAACCGATGAAAGAGCTACTGCAATTAGAAAAAGACTTTCAGCGGGGCCGGTGGT
Organism: Spirosoma lacussanchae; assembly: GCF_005870035.1. Classification (GTDB taxonomy): domain Bacteria; phylum Bacteroidota; class Bacteroidia; order Cytophagales; family Spirosomataceae; genus Spirosoma; species Spirosoma lacussanchae. Next base: position 33,520 of record NZ_SWJG01000012.1, read on the forward strand.
TGCTGGTGGCCGCTTTCGGGTTCAGCCTGATTGTAGCCCTCACCGCCGTAGGGCTGGCCTTTAAGTACAGCAACGAATTCAGCAAACGCATCTACCTCGTCAACCGGGGCGAAGCCATCCAAGTGACGTGCGGCAGCGTAACGGACAATCGCCCGGCGGAACTGCGCCACCACGTGGGCCGCTTCCACGAACTCTTCTTTACCGTCTCACCCGACCCAAAATCCATCGACGATAACATCAGGCGCGCCCTATTCCTCTGCGACGAATCGGCCAAACGGCTCTACAACAACCTCGCCGAGCAGAACTTCTACCGCGACATGGTGCAGGGCAACGTAACGCAGCGGGTACAGGTCGATTCGGTCGTGACTGATTTGCGCCATTACCCGTACCGGGCCGTAACCTACGCCCGGCTGGTGCAGGAGCGGGCAACGGCCACCGTCTACCGGAGCCTCGTCACTGAAACCACCTTAGTCGATGTGAACCGAAGCGACAACTCACCCAACGGGCTGCTCATGCGCGACTTCCACATTCTCTCGTCACGCATCACGCAGGAATACAGCAAATAATATGGCTCTGTTTCGATTCTGGACTTCGACGCAGCCGCAAAGAGAAGGCGATGCGCCCCAAAGTCACCCGGCTTTTCGGCTGGGTACACGTCTGGCGGAGGGAGTGACCCGGCTGGAACACCAATTGGCAAACCGGCTCAATCAGGAGCAGCACCGCATCGGCTTTCGCTGGCGAAACGTGCTTCTGGCACTCGTAGGGGCCTTTTTTCTACTCTATTTCATTGCCTTACTGACCCAATGACACTTACAGAACAACCACAGACTGACCCTTTTTTTGCTACACCGGTTGAAGAAACGCCGGCTCCTGGTAGCGAAACGGTTGCCAAAGGCAAGATTGGCCGTAAGCAGATTCTGCTGCTGTTTGGCGGGTTCGCCTTCCTGCTGGGTGTAGCGATTTTCGGCTTTCTGGGCGGTTTCATCGCTTCCGATACCGCACCCGCCGATGGTGGTGCTTCGTCGCTGGCTCCGCCCGAAGCCCGGCCCCACCACCTCGACGGCAAAGAGAAATACGATAAGTACGGTTTCGATGCCGGTTCGCTAAATCCTACCCCATCGGGAGCAATGGATCGGCAGGCGGCTGCGGGTACGCAACTGCTGACGGGTAAGGACCCTTCGTTAAGCCGGGGCACCAACGAGTCGCTAATGGATGCCGATCTGAACACCATCCGCACACAGGCCGGGCAAACAACCCAGCCTTACCAGACGGCCACCGAACGCAAAAAGGCCCGCTACGGTCAGCTAAAGCGGCAGTTCGACAACCAGCAGGCCGAGCGTGATGCCATCTACCGCACCATGCACCGCTCCCCCAAAGGTCGGGAACAACTGGCCGAGGAACGTACCGCCAAACGGCAGCGCGACCTCGATCAGCAAACCGCCGATGTGCTGCTGCGGCAGATTGAAACGGCTAACCAGCGAATGAGTTCGGGTACGTCTGCGGGTGGAGCAGCCCCGGCTACGCCTTCTCTGCACATGGCCGAGTACCGCGACCTGAAAGCAAAGTACGGCGGTGAACTGCCCCCCTCCTACCGCGCCCTGTTTGCGCGGGAAATAGCGGCTGAAGCTGGTAACAGTGAAGCCGGAACGGTGGGGCAAACAAACCCGGTGGGCGAATATGGTATAGCCCCGACTGAGCGAAAGGCAATGCCTGTAAGTAATTCGGGCTTCTACGGCTTAACTACATCGGGTGCTACGTCCACCGTTAACCGACCCGGCGGAACGCCCTCCCCTACCGGCCCATCCATCCCGGCAGTGGTGCATGGCGACGGCGACGCGGTAACGGTGCAAAATGGCAGTACACTCAGCCTGCGCCTGCTGGAGGAGACAACCCTTCGGCTCAATGGCCGGTGGGTCAAGCTGCCCGCCCATACCCTGCTGGCGGGTACGTGCAGCATCGGTACCGACCGGGTCAATGTCGCCGTATCGAGTGTGCGGTTGGGCAACGAGATCTACCCTATTCGGCTCACTGTGTACGATTTAGATGGCCGGGCGGGTCTTTCGGTATCCAAACTGGCCGATAAGAACCGGCTGGCGCAGGGCTTGGGAAACTCTGCCGGGCAGGCAGTTTCTTCGCCGTATTACTTCGTGCCGCAAGGGTCATTCGGCCAGCAGGTAGGTAGTCAGGTAGCCATGCAGGTGACCAATACCGCCTTTCAGGGGGTGCGCTCGTTGGTGCAGTCAAAACTGAACTCGGTCAAGGTTACCGTCAAACCCAACTACCGCATCATCCTCCGTTCCGAGCAGGCCGCTGACGGATACACCAATTAAACTGTGCTGATAATCAAGTTCATGAAAGCTACGTACCTACTCTATTTCATTGCCTTTACGCCCCTGATGGTGGCAGGGCAGGCGCACAAATCCACCGGCAAAGCCGCTCGAACAACCGCACTCGTCAGACCAATGCAGGGTAGAGCCATAGCCCGGCTAACGGCCCCTACACTTGCCCCCACAGGTACGTTGGCCATGATAACGTCCCCTTCTGTCAAATCGGTGGTCAACGGGCCGGTGGAACGCTCCACGGTTAAGCAGGCTGCTACAAACAATCCCGGTGCCACCACTACGCCGGTACGGGTAGCCAATCCGGCGTTCGTCGAAAGTGTGCGGGCGAAGCCGTACCTGTTGCCCATCGACCGGGCCGCCGTGAAAGGGTCGTACCCGCTCGGCATCTCTGACCGCAAAACGACGCATATCATTTTTCCAGCCAAGATTAAGGAGTTCGATGCCGGCACCGACTACGTGCTGGCGCAAATACCGGAAACCGTCACAAACGTACTGCGGGTGAAAGCAAACCCGAAAGCCACGGCGTTTTGCCAGGCCGACTCCGGCAGAGAAACCAACATGACCGTCATTACCGAAGACGGTGGTTTCTTCTCGTTTCTGATCCGCTACCAGGAGGAGCCGGAGATTCTGAACATCAACATGGCCAACAACGTCACAGCAGACGATTACACCAGCCGGTCGCTGGGTATCAACCGGGCAACCGCCATCACGTTTGCACAAGCTAGTTCCACGACCGGAGGGTTGCCGATGGCGGAAAGCGACCTGTTGAACCACTGCGAGCGGGTGCTGGAACGGAAGCCATTTGTCCGAAACATCGGGGCTTCGTCCATGCGGCTCACTCACCTGCTCACGGGCCTATACGCGGCTGACAAGGTGTTGTATCTGCAATTCAGTCTCCGCAACGACAGTCAGCTTGACTACGAAGTGGATTTTGTGAAGTTCTACGTGCGCGACAAAGAGAAGCTAAAACGCATGGCGGCTCAGGAAGTAGAACTAACGCCCTATGGCCGCTACCCCATCGAGTCGAAGCTACTCCGGGCGAAAACGGAACAAACGGTGGTGTACGCCCTGCCCATGACGACCCTGACCGAAGACAAGGTGCTGGATATCGAACTGTACGAAAGACAGGGTGGGCGGCATCTCCGCTTTCAGGTAGAATCCGACGTACTGCTCTTAGCTAAACCCTTCTGAACCATGTTGAAACCAATTATTCTATGGCTGGCCCTATGCCTCATGTCGGCCAGTACACTCGCCCAGACGCACCTGAAAGGGCAGCGGTTTATCGACGTGCAGGGGGGTGTGGTGGGTACGTCCTCGGCAAACCCAAACCAATTGGGTATGAGCGGACTTATCAGCACCGGACGCTACAACCGGCAGTACAACGCCTGGAAACTGAGCTTCAGCTATGCACAAAACCGCGTTCAGGGAGCCGACTCCACCGAACTGCGTACCCTCCGGCAGTTTACGGTGGGTTGGGGCTACGAGTTCAACTTGTGGCGCAACCCCTTCCGAACGCGGTTCATTCGAGCAACCGTGCAGCCCGTGGCCACGTATGAGTCGCTGCCTTCAATCACCATCCCGATGATGACCGATTCTACTTGCGCGTCTATGCCTTCTGGTGCCCGATTCCTGCTCGGTGCCGAAGCAGGGATTGAGTTTGAACTATCTCCGGTGGTGATCAGCCTCCGGCAACGCTGGTTGCCGAAGTCAGCAGTGCAGCCATTTTACACGTTGGTGAGCGTGGGGTGGCGGTGGCATGGGCGGTAGAAATAAACGTTAGAAGAATCAAATTCTACATCGTACACAACCCTAATCAATCAACACGGACTATAGGTTGAGGTTACAGAGCTGTACATTCTAACGTTTTTTCGGGTAAGGTATCGGTGCCGCTAAACCCACCCGTTCCACCGGCTGAAAGCCACCGGTCTTAGTGAACTTCATGGTGTGGTTGAAGTTACGCATAGAGTCAGATGGATCAATGACTGCGAAATTTATACGCTCCAACGTAACCCGTGGCATGGCCGCCGAAACGAGAATAGGTTTTTCCAACAAACCTGTTGCTGAGTTCAGCGATTCGCCAATGGCGTGAACGACAACCTGACTGACAGGTAGGTGCGCCTGCACTTCGCGGGCTATTCTTAGTAAACAACTACAGACGTAGTCTTGATAAAGCTCATTGAATTTGCTGGCAGAGACTGCCTTTCGTGAGAGTTTACCGCTCGCCAATTGGGATACCGTAAAGTCGGGGATGACGTTGGCAGAATTTACGTGCAAATCCACTTCGATGTGGTCGCTGGTGAACGTAAACTCCAGCCGACTACCCAGTTGAGAAATGCTCTCAAACGGAGCAAAAGCGTCAATGACTTGCCCGTAAACATCACTGTCTTTAGCCAGCACCAACCGGGCTAACTCCTGCCGATCCTGCCAGTCCTCGTATTGCTTCTGATAGTCGGCCTGCCGGTCCTTAAATAGTTGCTCGTCTTGCTGTCGGGCTTTATAAACGGCTTCCTCCAGTCGCCTTATTTTTCCGGGGCCGAGCTTGAATAGCTTGTCCAGAAAAGAAGGTTGATACGTATCGAGTTTATGTTGTGCCGTCCGCTCCCGTTCGTCGGTGACTACCGGCGCTGTCGGTGGGTTCTCATGTTGCATGGCCGACCAATCAACTGGATCACTGCAATCGCAGTGAACAGTCTTCAGTACGCTCACGTACTCTTCATACTCCCGGACGGCCTGAGCCGCATCCTGAATGGCCTGCTGCTTTTGCAACAACTTATACTGTTGAGCTGCGACACGAGCACGTCGTTGCTGATCGCGTTCGATGTGGCGGGCCGTTCGGTTGATGGCGCATACTACTCCTCGAATACTCATGACGGGACGTGGACAGAATGACGGATATGGACGTATGTATCGGCTATAATTCCTGCTCTTCAAATTCAGTCTCAACGGCTTCATTTTCCAGTTGAAACTTCTCCCATTCGGCGCGGTTGAGCGTGTTGTTAGCCAGGGCTTTTTCGACGGCCAGACTTTCCCGATACTGACGGGCCTCCGCTGCCAGTGTCCACTTGGTTTCAATGCCCAAGCGTTCAATCTCCGTTTTGATGTCAGCCAGGCCCACCCGGAAGAACTCCTTACGCGGATTAACCTTATTGATTTGATTATTCAGAAATTGCCGATGGAGGCTCCGTTCCAGCGCGGGGGCATCATCACTGAACAAAAGCGCGTGAACGTCGAACTCAAAAGGCACTGAAGCATCACCTAATTCGCGTACCCGGTCGAGGGGTTCCAGTCGCCGGGTCATACCAATTTTATACACGTCGTCGCCGAACGAACCGATGTTCGAGATAATGTATACGTGACCGGATTTGGTCTGTTGCGCCATAGACAGCGCACGCTGATTTTTCTCCTGTGCAGCCTGTAGTTTGGCAGTCAACTCCTGAAGCTGTGCTTCAAAAACGGCTCGTTGCTCTTCCGATGCTTTAGCGGTCTGCTGCTGCACTTTGTCAATAGCCTTTTGGATGGCTTCCTCTTGTTTGGCCGCATCGCGTTGCGCCTTCTCGTACTCACGACGGGCTTTTTCTTCCTCGCGAATCTGCTCCCGGATGAGCCGTTGCTCCTCGCGTTCCTTCAATTTCAGTTCATGCGCGACCACGGCCCAGCGCAACTCTTCCAGTCGGGCTTGCAGGTATTCGGGCGTAATGCGAGCATCCTTGAAAGGCTTGCCAAGGATATTGACCAGCGCGTAAGCGTCCTTGATTTGCTGCGCCAGAGTACCGTAGTTATCATGTTTGACATTGGCTAAAATCGTATCAACCTTGCCGTTGAAGGCATCGGTTACGAAGTTTTCGGCACTGGTTTTACGAACCGCTTCTACGTAGTCGCAACCCGCAGCAGCCCGTGTCGTCATCAGAAGCCGGGTACGTTCACGGGCTTTTTTCAACTCAACCCCGGCTTCCGTAAAGCCAAACTCATCGGCCAGTTCATCCAACAGCGTGTAAGAAGGAAGCAGGTATTGGTCGCCGTAGCCATTTATGACGTTTTTCAGGGCCTGAATGGTCTTTTCCAGATCAGCCGCATTGCGGGTGGCCGCCAAAGCTTCGCCTGCGATTTCCTCGGCCCGCTGGTTGGCAATGTTCACGATACGTTTGGCTTCCTGCGTAGCGTTCAGCAACACATTGTCGGCCTGCGTCTGAAGTGCACGAGCTTTCATCCCAGCTTGATCGCGAATCTCCTTGGCATTCGACCGGGCCGCTCGTAGTTCTTCATCGGCCAAGAAGCGTAGCCGGTCAGCTTCCCGTTGGGCTTCTGCTACCACACGTGTCGCTTCAGCTTCGGCAGTTGTCCGAATCTCGCGAGCATACTGTTGAGCATCTACAATTACCCGGAACTCGCTCAACTGGTCAAGTTCTTGTTGCAACCGGCTTTCCTGCTCTTGGGCCACCTGCTTCGTCTGACTCAACTCCTGCTCTTTCTTCTTCAGTTTCTGGTTCTGGACGAACAGGTATATGAGAGAAATTACCAACAAGATTAATAAAAGTAAGGACATAGTAATAGGTTTAACGCATTGGCGTAACTAATTCTACAGTAGAGCAAGAGTAAGAAAAAGTTGCGTAATTGCCCAAGTTATCAACAGGATAATTGCCAAAGAAGGTAGCTTTATTAAGGCTATCATTTGATGCAGTCAATGGACTCTCCCTAAACACATAATTACCCCTCCCACTCTGCCCCGCCATAATACTCATCCAACGCCAGCATCTTCATGGCATCCTGCTCGGCGGCTGACCGGGCCTGGAATCGTTCGGGGTCGTCGATACCCTCGGCGATGACAATGCTGACGACTTCGCCTACGCTGTCTTTTACTTCGTACACCGAGACGGATTCCTGCTGTACCAATACAAACTCGACATCGTCGTTCTCACCTCCGTCGAGTACTCTTCTCACTGGCTCTCTTCCTGCATTGCTCATGGCTATGTAAATAGTTGAATAGCCAAATATACTACTATTTCGTCCTTTACACACTTATCCGGTTGCGATTGGGTTTCAAACCAACATTCGTAGATACAACAGTAGGCAATACATCGGGTTTTACCATATCGGGAGTATTGTCCTTCTGGATACGATCTTTTTGCTTTCGGCTTTCCAGTGTCATCGGTACGCCCGGCAGCAGACCGTGCCGCTCCTCCATACTGCGGCAGAACCGGCCAACCTCCCGGTAGTTAAAGCTGGTTAGAGCGGTGTTCTTACCCTCCATATCCACCCGGCTGGCGATGATGTGAAAGTGTTCATGCTCCCGATCCCGGTGCCGGAAGGCCACCATTGGGTTGTTTTCCATACCAAACGTCCGGGCGAACGACTGACAGATGCGGATCATCACATCAGCAGGGGGACTCTCACCGGGCGGGAACGAAAAGCTTTGGTGCCAGACGGGTTTACGTACCCGGTCGTTGAGGCTGGCAACGGTTTGCATGGCTTCGGCCATCAGTTCCAGACCCAACCGCGTTTTGTCTTCTGTCCGTAGCTTGGGGTCGGTAATGACTGTAATACTCAGGTGCTGCACAAAGAGCAGTTCGCCCCGGATGCGCGTGCGGTTGAGGCTGTGGTTGGCGCGGGTTTCGTAATAGCAGTACTGCATGGCCCCGAGAAAACTGCTGCCAAAACGGGCTACTTTACCAATCATGTCGCAACACCAGTTTGAAACGCATCCCGCAGCTCGCATAGGTTCAGTACCACCCCGTTCAACGTTGGCCTATTTTCTGGATTTAATATATCCAGGATCAGCTTGTCAAGCTGGGCGGTTGTTCCATACCGGGCCATGTTGGCTTGGCAAAACGCCCTAACCTCCGAAGCGATCCGGCCTGCTTCATATACTACCGTCCGAATGTCTTCGGCATAAACACTATCGTCCCCGGCTCGCTGACTGATGTACCACAAAGCCGAAGTGAGCCGGTCGAGCCGGGCTAATTGTGTGGCCACTTCAGCCGGCAGTTTGCGGAAGCGGGGAAGCTGATCGAGTTGTCCCAAGGCACCGGTTCTGAGCAGTTGGGAGACGCTTATTCCCGATTCTTTGCTAAGCTTTCGTAATTGCGTTTGCTCCGCTTCGGTGAGCCGGACGAAGATACCTTTTTCCCTTTTTTCGGAACGCCTGCGCCGGTTTTCATGCGGCTTTGTTTCGCCTGATTGACCCACTCTTCTTCCTATCTGTATATACAAAAACATAGCTTGCTGCACACCCAAAGGGTGGTTGCTGCTGACAACGCGGATGCCGCCTACAAGCTGTACAACCCCGCCAACTCCGTTACTTCAGGTGTTTTATGCAACCTGTACACCTGCATTGCCATAATCAACCCCACCAACCAATACAACTTGTACAACCCGCACCACTCAGTTGAACGAGTTGCAAATATGTAATTAATTATTTTATTTCGTTTAAAATTTTACACATAACTATTTCCTTATGCCGGGAAAAATCATTGCCATCCATACGTCCAAAGGCGGTATGGGTAAGTCCACACTCACGGTTGTGCTGGCCTCGTACTTAGCCTACGTCCATCAGAAGCGGGTCATCGTGTTCGACTGCGACCCGCCCCAACATTCCATTGCCGATTTGCGGGAGGAAGAAGAAACCACTCAGTCGCTGCTCCACCAGACCTACCAATTGGTTTCGACAAACGACCTAGCTACCATGCCTCAGCCCTATACTTCGGCTAACGACCAAGCAGCATTTGAGCGGTATCGTCACAACCGGCAAGTCGGCCTGACGGAAACGTACCCGGTTCATGCCTTACCGTTTTCGGCTTTGCAGGAACTGGATATGGACCGGATTCGCGACGACTTCGATTATATCTTTCTGGATATGGGTGGCCAGTTTAACGCGGGCATTCTTCGGGCATTGGCGGAGACCGATATGTTGCTGGTACCCTTCACAACGCAGCAGGTGGATGTAACAGCGTCTATTCAATACGTCGGGGCGATTCTTGATTATGTGCTGAATAGACAGCTACCTGACTACCTGACTATCCGCTGCGTTTGGAACAAGTACAAGTTCACGTTTGCCCGCCGTGCCGACGCGCTGGAAGCGTATTTGGCCGGGGTATTCAAAAACGAGGTACTGCCCGTTGCCTTTCTGAAGACGCGGCTGAATGATGCCGATGCTGGCTTCGACCGGGCCAAGATGCTGACGACCATCTCGTCGCCGGTGCTGCTGCCCGCTGGCCGCTACGTCCGTAAGCGATACGACTCGCAACCTGCCGAATGGCGGGAAGCGCAATACCTCCAGGACATTGTGAATCTCATTGACGAAATCCGGGCATTACTACCTGATACCGTTTCCACGACCCGCCGATGAACTTAGATAAATACCGTCGAACCCCTCCCCAACAGGCCGGGCCTGATGGGCACTCGACAGCCTCAACAGAACCTCCCCCACCCGAAGCCCCAAACCTCGGCAGTATGACCGGTAGTCTCCGACAGAAAGCCAGCCGATACCGAACGTTCGTTCATGACGAAACACAGGTCCGCGTACCGACTGCCCCTGAACCACTGCCACCGGCTGAAGACCCGACACTCCTACCTGATTCGCCAACCGGAACCATACCTGCGAAAGGCAATAAATTTAAGTCGAAAGCGGACGTTTCCGCCCCCCGTAAACTGACCAATGGCCTACCAGCACCAGCGAAGAACCGGGAGCCGTCTCCGCTAACGGGCGTGAAGATTGTGTATCTGGATGAAACGATGAAGGCGGAGTATATTCAGATAGCTGGCTATCTCATGCTTCACTACCGCATCCGGCTGACCATGACCGCCTACTTCTGTTTCCTGCACGAGCAGGCCGTTACCAGTCAGTCCGACCCAGGCTTTCTCGACGCGCTGGTTCAATTCACCAAACGTACTACCGATACCCGCTAACTCATGTTCCTTGTCATTACAACCAGCACCTTCCTGATCCTGGCCACCGTCGTGCTGCTGCTGTGGGCCGGTGGTGTACTCTGGTTTACGGGCCGGGCAAAAGCCAAAAAAGCGGTTCGTCCCACCCCTACCCTCATGTCCTTTTTCCAACCCATAGCCGGTAAAACCACCATCGACGTACCCGCCCCAATGGCTTCTTTTCGGCCAAATGAACTGATTACGACGGGTAGGGCCAACCAGACGACTACTCCGGTAGAGGTGAAAAATGCCACTCCTCCCACGAATCAGCCTCCTGCCCCTGAGCCGTTGGACGATCCAACTTTTGCTACCGCCGAACTGGTAGCCGTGCCCGTTGCCCCTACAACCGAACCCACGCAGCCCGTAGCCGATACGCCCCAACCTGTTGGCGGGTTTCAACTTTCCCTCGACCGTCAGTTATTGAGTCGGCTACTGAGCGACGATACCCTTTGCGAAGCGTTTGAACAGGCACGGGCCACGACGCTCGAACGCCAACGCGAAACCGGTCGGTCCTACGCTACGCTGTTTCGCGAAGTCATTGCTGACAAGCCCGCCGACGTGCAGGCAGTTCTGCTCAACCTCCTGACCGAAGATGAAGTCGAAGATTTTGTCTGAAAGCAGCCGACATCAGTTTGACTAGCTTTTTGTTGCCACATGATTTATTTATTGCCTTTCGATTTCCCCTTGATTAGCGCGGCAAAGGGCAGGGCATCGGGGTTCGACCGGCCACGTAGTGGTGAGGAAGAACCCCGATGTGCTGACCGACGCGCACGGCCTGAGATGGCCCGCAGGGCGTTCTCAGGCCGCACCCCTTGATTACCTTTTTTGTTCCCTGCTTTTTCTATTTGAATAGCTGACTACCTGTCTATTCTGCTACCTGATTATCCCCTTTGATTCGAGCAGCACCAGGGCAGGGTCTTGCGGGGAGCAACCGACCGCGAAGCGGTGAGGGCGCGGACCGGAAGATGATGCCCGTCGCGCTCGTCGGAAGATGGCCCGCAGGGCGTTCTTCCGACGTACCCCTTTGATTCTTCTCAACTGCGCCGATACCCGTAGGCACCGGCGCGGTTGGGGTTAGGCTACAAGTTCGGCGGTTGGCTCCGGTTCGCCTTCGGTTTCCATCCGGCATTTCAAGTCGGCAACTTCGGCTTCCAGGCGGTGCAAGTCGGTTTCCTGCCGAAAGGGTTGGGCCAATTTGCGGCTAAACTCCTGCTTGATGAGCCGGGCGCGTTCCAGTTCGCGGATGAGTTGGGCGGGGGCTTCGCTGGCACGGATAACGGCGGCTTTGAGCGATGAAAACAGCCCGTTCGATGAACCTACCACACCCGAAAGACTCTGCCCCCAAACGTACCGTACTACGGCCTGACCGGGCAGAAACTCACCAATCAATTCCTGTGAGCGTTCGCCGGTCAAGGTCAATGCAAGGCCGTTTACGGTTAACGTTCTCGCTTCCTCCACCCGGCGTTTTGCCAACCCTTTAACCTGCTCAATCAGGTGCTGTACAGCTTCGCCCCACTTTTCGCTGTAGGTCGTGCCGTTCACGGTTACGCTCGTTACCATGTAAGGCGTACCAAAGTGCTGCTGCAAACGGGCGGTTTCCTCTTCCAAACCGGCCAATAACGGGCTGCTTTTCTGGATGAAGCGTTGGGCGTTTTCTACCTGCCATTGGGCATCCATTAACCCACGTTGCCAGTTCTTACGAGCCTGCTGCACCCGCGAAAGTTCAAGCTGGCGGGTCGTGTATAATAAAGCATACTGCGAACCGGATAGCGTCGCCATCATCTGGTCGAACGACATAGCGGCAAAATCATCGTCCGCGCTAATGTCTGTTATCTGGTCGTCGGCAATGTGGCCTTTTAGTACCTGATTGATAAACTTCTGCTTGATGGCTAACCGTCCGTAAGCCGTAGCGTCGAGCGTTTTTTCTACGCCGTAGGTCAATACCTCAACCGGAATGCCCCAAACGGCGTGTAAGTTTCCCTGCCGGATGAGCCGCCCGTTACGCTGCTCAAAGTCGGTCGGTCGGTTCGGCGCGTCCATGTGGTGAACGGCGGCTAACCGTTCCTGCACGTTCACGCCCACGCCCGCCCGTTCCGACGTGCCGAGCAATACCCGTACCTCGCCCGTTCTGACTTTGGCAAACAGGGGTTCGCGCTTGTCGGCTTCGGCGGGTACGATAGCAATTTCATAGGCGGGAACGCCCTGCTGAATCAGTTTAGCCCGTATGTCCTCAAACAGGTTGAAGCGTCGGTTTACCGGCTCGCCTGCTTCGTCTAACCACCCGCGAACGGCGGGGCTTTGGTAGGTGTCGGCAAAAACCAATTGCGTACCCCGATACGTTGCCGATTCCTTGTAAATCCGCCAAACCTCGGCTACCAGTCGGTTACACTTCGACCCGGCTTCGTCGGGGTTGCTGGCATCGAGCAACCGTAAATCAATAGTAGCTTTCCGGGCTTGCCCAAAGCACACTAACGGGACGTGTGAATTATCGCGCTTCTCGGCTCCGGTCAGATTTTCAAACCAACGTAAGGTTGCTTTAATGCTGTTCAGTTCGTCGGCTACGCCCTCGGTCTGCGGTAGAATAATCCGGGTGTGTTGCCCATTTTTGAGGGTGGGTAAGGTCGCGTCGCGCTGGAACTCGATAACGTCTTCATTCAACACCACGTCCACATGAGCGCGGTACAGTTCCGAAAGTTGCTGCACGTTCACGAATTTGGCAAACCGCTCCACGGCTTTAAAGTTGCCCGTTGCCGTCAGTTCAAACGATTGTATCACGCTACCGAACGCTCCGGCGAACTGGTCAAACGTGGACAGCATGGCCCGGTTTAGCCGGTCAGGGGCAATAAAGCGTAAGGTCGTCCATGCTTCGGCCATGGTGTTGCTGATGGGCGTACCCGTTGCCAGCACCACCCGGCCCCGCCGTGCCTGCACCGTCCGGCACTTGAACAAGGCACTTAGCGCGTCCTCGCTGCCCGCCGAATCAATGCCTTTGACGTTCTGCCGGGCCGTGAAAAAGCCTAACCGTTTGTAGCGGTGGGCTTCATCCAGAAACAAGGCATCTATACCCAACTGGTCAAACGTCAGCATCTCGTCTTTCTTCCGGTCGGCCTGCCGGAATCGGCGGTTGGCCAGTCGTAGCTTTAATTCGTTCAGCCGCTTTACCGACATGGGTTTTTGTCGGCCCTGCCGCTCGGCTACGGCCAGGGTGTAGGCAATGCGCTCTATTTCTTCCTGAATAAATTCTTCTTCGCTGGCCGGGTCGTCGGGAATGAGTTTTAAAAAACTCTGCGGAATCAGCACACCGTCGAAGTTGTTGGTTGCGATGCGCTGCAAAAACCGTTTGCGGTTGGCAGCTTCCAGGTCGGCGGGCTGCGGTACGTAAATCAGGGCTGCGGGGTACAACCTCCGCCACGCATGGGCAAAGTCGTTGAGCGTCGAGTTCTGTACCACAATCATTGGTTTGTGGGCCAACCCCAACCGCTTCAACTCCATAGCCGCCGTTATCATGGTAAAGGTTTTGCCACTACCGACAGCATGGGCCAACAAAGTATCCTGCTCCTTGATGCGTTCTACGCCCCTGAACTGGTGCAAACGTAGCTGAACGTCCGGGGCCGCTCCGGGGTACTGCCGTAGGGCTGGCTCCCGATACGTTTTGTGTACGTAACTGTTGTACAATTCATTATAAACCGGTTCGATGGCCGCGCTATGGTGGTCGCGCACGAAGTCAATAAACAGGTCGTTTAAGGCTTCCTGCGCCTGTACGGCCTGACTGGTGGCTTCCACGTCTTTTACCGTTCGTTCCTTGCCCTCCGGGTCGATAATGGTTTTGGTGACGACAACGGTACGTTGCTGTAAGGCGGCTTCGATCAACTGTATGGCCGTTCGGCGCGACGTACCCAACGAGCGGTTTTGCACCGATGAGACGTTACCCATGCCCTCTACGTCGTACTGCCCTACCCGGTGGTTATAGCGAACCGTTACGCAACTCGTCTGTAACGTCTGGCTAATAAACTCCTCAATAATGCCCGTAGGAATCCAGACCGCACCCAACCGGAACGAAATAAGCGGGGCGGGAATGGTGGCCGGTACTACGGCGGCTAACGCCCGTTCATTCACGGCGTACTGTGCATCTACCTTAGCGGCTTCGCTGGCTGCGGCTAATTTCTTTCTGACGTTGCCCGATAGGTACGTATCACGGTCTTCCAACCGGCCCGACGTGGGGTTTACGTAGGCCAATTCCGACGTTACCAGCGATTGTTTAACCTCCTGCGGGGTCTGGTTTAGCCAACTGCTTATCTGTTCAGGGCTGACCCAACCATATAGCCCGATTGACAACCGTAGCGCGTCGGCCAACGATTCTACCCGCTCCGGGGTGTGGGTGGCCGGGTACACCCGTTGCCTGAAAATATCGGCTTTGGTGATGGTGTAGGAGGTGGCTGTTTTAGGGTTGCTGCGGTCTGGCTGTGTCCGGCTCACCACTTCTAATGCCTGAACGCTGGCAAACTGCGGGTCGTAGTCTTCCAGAAATGCTAAGGCCCGGTTTCGGTTGAGCGTCCCGAAATAGCGCGTAAATAAGGCGTATGATTGGTTTAACTCTACCCGTAGGTCGTCAGTCTCCACCTCTCCCCTACCCTCTTGCTCGGCCTTTCTTAGCTGGTTGACTGCCCGCTTCACCCGCTCGTACTGAGTAATGATGAGCGTTTGACTGTAGCGTTTGCCCCGAATCGTTACAGATTCGGCAAACCGGTTATCGGCTCCGGCTGGCGCGTTGCTTCGTGCTGCGGCTTCGCCGGTATAGATGCCTTTCGGTAATTGGTCGAAGGCTTCGGCCAATTGCTGCGGCAAGGTGGCCGGGTCGGATAGGTGTAACGTTGGCTGGTCGGCCCGGTACAATCCACCTTTGTTTACCTCGTCGGCAAAACGCATTTCGCCCAGCATCATAGCGGGGTGGGCGTGGTAATATTCATTCACGGCCAACGTTCTTACCGTCTCCTCGTTGGTTGCATCGGCGCGAAGGGTTACGGTACGTTCAAACGGATAGGCCGCGAAGGGTCGCGCAGTGGGGGTACGTTTCCGTAAAAACAAAACGTCGGTCGTTACCTGCGTTCCGGCGTTGGCTTCAAACGCATTCGACGGTAAGCGGATGGCCCCCAACAGTTCGGCGTTGGCTTCGACGGTCAGAAATTGGCGGAACGCTGGCCCGGCTGCATCGAGCGTACCCATCGACGTAATCAGGGCCACTACTCCGCCCGGCCTGACCAACTGCGCGGCCCGGCCAATGAAATAGTTATGAATGGCAAAGCTGTTCAGTTCGGGGTGCTGCCGGTCATACACCGTGTACGAGCCAAACGGTACGTTCCCAATTACCAAATCAAAGGTTTCCGGCGTAAACGCGGTTTCTTCCAGTCCGCAAACGTGGGTTTCTATCTCCGGGTATAGTTGTTGCAGGATGCTCCCCGATAGTCGGTCTTTCTCGACCGCTACCCACGCCGAACGCTCCCGCAAGGCCGGGGGCATCAGGCCGATAAAATAGCCGATACCTGCGGCTGGTTCCAGGATCCGCCCCCCTGAAAAGCCAAACCCTTCGATAGCCTGCCACATAGCCGCTACCACGTTCGGGGCTGTGTAAAAAGCGTTCAGGGTCGATACTTCGGCGGCTCGTTGCTCGGCGGTGGTCAGTAGTTCGGCCAATCGCTGGCGGGTACGTCCGTACTGGCTCCCCCACCGGTTTACCGATTCGTCGAGGGCTTTGGCCGGGTCGGTCTGGGCGGCACCCCGCTGTGCGTGTTGCCACTGCTCAAACAGTTCATTCTTCCATAGTGCCGACAACCCACCCCAACCCGTGTATAACGCCAACTGCTGCTGTTCCTCTGCTGTCGCCGGGCGGTTCGCTTCGGCAATCTGTTTCAGGGTTTCAACGGCGGCAAGGTTCGCCCGTAGCTTGGCGGCTTGTCCGGCTGGTATTGTGAAAGCATCCGGGTTTAGGATGAACGGCGTTTGTGGGGCTATTTCTGTCCGGGCGGCAAGGGGCCTTAATTCGCTCTGCTCATCAATCGGCAATAGTCTTGCCGGTTGCGGTTTTGCGTTGCGCTCGTCCCGTGTGGGCGGCACTAAACCGGGCTGACCAAACAGCGCAAATTGATTGGCAACGACAACAAGGTTCCGGGCCGCCGCACCGGCGTACCGGCCGGGCCGGGTTTGTGAGGAGTGGGTACGCGGAGTTGAGTAACGCGACATAAATAGCTGAATAGTTTGATACCATAAAGATAGCTAACTATTCACCTATATAAATACTCAACTAACTATCTATCAACCTTTTACAACCCGCTTGATTCACCGTTTTCTTTAGTTACCCCTTTGATTCGTTCAGACCAGCGTTACCTCGTTAGCGTACACTTTGAAAACGAGATCATGATTGGTGGCCGAAATAAACCGAAGCATGGGTTGGCCTGCCTCGTCGGTTTCTTCGGCACTCTGCGAAACCCAGCCCTCCCGGCCCGCCGGCATGAGCGGCCCCAACGGTACGTTGAGTTTGGCCCGGCGATAGTTGCCTTCGGGTGGCGGTGGTTCCGTTCGTTTCATGGCAAAGCAATCAGATAGCTGAGTAGTTTTCTACTCAGCTATCTGACAAGTTATTTAGATGGCTCTAAAGATAGGCTGATAGTTGAATGGCTGCGCCGGGTACGTGCGGGGTTGCGGCTTTCGACAATTAGCGGTTTCCTGCGGCCCCCACGACGAGGGCCGAAACCCTGATTTGCCCCACAATGTAAGCAACCGACAATACCGCTCCCGCCCCTCCTGAATAAACGCCTGCCCGATGGCATCAGCGGTTGGTTCAAAATAAAAAACCTGAAATGGCTCCGCTTTCTGAACGCCGAGGAATACAAACCGTTTTGCCCCCAACCCATCCAGATAAAAGGCCGCCTGCCGGTCGTACTGGTACTGCTCGCAACACTCGATGAACTGTCGGTACGTGCGGGCACGGGTCGTTTTGATGTCCACAATCAGGCCGTGCCGCAAACGAAGGTCGGTTTGGCCTTTGCAAAGCAGCCCGGTGGCCCTATCGTGAAACAGGTGGGGCTTTTCTTTCTGCCCCCATTGCAACACCCATTTGCCAAAGCGGGTACTACGAACGGCCTTCGCCATCGCGGTCAGCCGTTCCCGGTCAATTGTCAGGTCGATTGGACGGGCGCAACGGGGTTCTAACAGTAATTGGTGAAAAGCGGCCCCTTCGGCAAAGGCTTTGACGGGTACTTTGTGGGATTCACCAAGTAAGAAGCGTTCAAACTCGCTGAGGTCGGAGTTGGAAATGGCCGGATACGAGCGGTAATATTCAGGACTTACAAGTTGCATAGAAAACTAAGCGGATAATCGGGTGAATAAATAGACAAAAAAAGGTAGTCAGCTATTTGGATAGCTGACTACCTAAAAATTTAAACAGTCTCAACTTCTTCCACCTCGGTAGGCGTAGATTCTCCCGAACTCAGCGAAAGAGAAACAACATCCGCCGAAGGCAGGGCAAACGTTTCCGAAAAGCTGAGGTAGCTGGCGGTCTGTTTGAGCGTGTCGCGCCGGTAGATGGGGCAGTCTGCCGCGTACTCGGCCAATTGCTGCACCGTAGCGGGGTCGGCTAATTGATAGCTGAACCGGCCAATAAACCACGATTTGGACGGGTCGTTTTTGCTGGTCAGTTTTTCCGGGCGTACCGTCAGCACCACGTCGCAGAGGTTCAACGGCTCGTTACCTTCATAGATGAGCTTCTTGATAACGCCCCGTAGCTCGGTCAGCGTCGTACCGTTGAACATGATACTCGACACACAGTTGAGCGCGTCAACAAAGAAGAGTTCAGCCCACGGCTCCCGGTTGCGATTAAACAGTCCGTCCTCGAAAATGCGGTAAACGAACGGCTGAAACGTAAACTCCTTGATGGGCTTTCCCGACTTATCCAGTACGGGCGTGTCTCCGTCGATGTTGAACTGCCCGGTTTGGGAGTTATAGCGGTACTGTTTCGGTTCGCCTTCGATGTAGCGGAAGATGTCCGAAATAAGGGTCTCACCATGTTTGTTGACGGTCTCTTGCTGATAGGATTTCATACCTGTATAGCGTAAAAAAGGGGTTGGTGCCTGGGCTTACACCGGCCAAGCGTTAGCGGTTTCAACACTACAAAGATAGCTAACTATCTGACTATTTAAGCATCAAACTATTGATATACAAGACTTTACAAACCCGTTTGATTCTATTTTCGGTCAGAAAAGCCAGTTCATAACCCCTTGATTAGAAAAATAGCCGACTATGTAAATAGTCAGCTATTCTGTAATAGCTTTCATTCTTGGTGACGATCAAGGACGGGTAGGGCGGGTTAACGCCTGTTCGCGGAGGTGTAGTTGATACTGCTGCTGGCGCGTATCGAGGATACTTTCCAGCCGCTGCAACTCCCCTTGAAACGAAGGTGATTGGTACAGCGAATCGGTACGAATCAGTAATCGTTGCAGCGGGACCGTTCTGGCAACGGCGGTTTGGGCTGTCACGTAACGATGTTGCCAATAACCGGCGGCATAGGTATCGCGCTGTTGTCGGGTTTGTAGCCAGGCAAAGACCAGCCCGCCGATGAGCAGACCAGCGACGACCATACCTCCCGTCAGGTACCGAACCAATTTGAGCAGGGCCGATCCGGGTTGTTCCACCTTGACTACTTTCGGAACCAGCTTGTCTAAATGCTGTTCAAGCGTTGGGCCAAGTGCAACAGGTATCTGCGGCAACCACTCCGTGAGCTGGCGTATCAGGTCATCCCGATGCGACTGCCCTATCTTTTCAATAGTTTCCACCAGCGCGGCAATCAAGTAGGGAGGAAGCGCATCAGTTGGTAAGACTGGTGGTGTCTCTTTTACAGATTGAGCAGGTTCTGGTTTAGCCGCCGCCGGCTTGTTGCTGCGTTGCCAATACGGATTTGAGGAATACAGCTTATTGGCTGGAGCCGCACCAGCCCGATCAGGGCCAAGCGTGTCCATGTCGGGGTGAGTAGGGGAGAGGTTCATCCGAAAAATGAGGTCAGGGCCGTCCGGTCGATGAACGGCCCTGACTGGTTAGCGTTATAATTTAGCTTTAAACGTGCGGGTGGGTTCGCTACCTACGGGTGCCATCTCCTGCCGGGCAACCTGCTCCGCTTTCAGTTCGGTGTGGTGCCTTATGCCGGGGGGAGGCCCCATCTTCAGCGGACTCGAATCGGGGAAGGGTTCGCCCTGCCGATTTTGCAAAATGTCATTGAGGTCTTTTTGCTGACGTGTAGGGCGAACTACGTGATACAACGGTTGCCCCTGCCGACCATTAATCTCATCGGTAAGCAGCGTAAGAGCTTTGACCAGCAGCCGCCCGTCGTTCGGGAAATGGATGCGGGTACGGGTTACAGCCTGCCCGCTGTCGGGGTCAACCAGCGTTTCGCGCTGAAACTCCTGTACCCGTTTCTCTTTATCATTGGGGTCGTTGTTGTAGTTGAACTGCTTCGTAAAGCGGTTCATCTCGTCGAGGAACCGGCCCAGAAAAGCCTCATTGCGTCCAGCGACACCTTCCCCTCCGATACCAGCCTGTTGAGGTTGCCGCAGTTCAAGTTCCAGCCGATTAACGCCCGAATACAGGTCCTTCTCCAGCTTGGCATCTTTGTGGTGCTGGATGCGCTGCGCCATCTCGTCGGGCGAGATCATGGCCCGTTCCCGAGCCACCCGGAATTCGTTTCCTACCTTTCCCAGCATGTACTCCGAGTCGGCCAGTTTCTGCACCTCTTCGGGCAGGGGAATCCCATACGCCTTTGCGTAGGCAAACGCCGGAATAACCGACTGCACCATTTCGACGGACACCTTGACATAGTCGTCGGGCATAATTTCTTTAAAACGGGCCTGGTGGTTGATGGCCAGTTTGTGCCCTTCCGACAGGTTGCCATCCGGTACGTCGAACCGCTTCAGTACATCGCCAAATGTCTTTATATCTGGTTCGTAGGAAAACTTCGGTCCCAGTACGTTGGCGAGCGGATTCGGAGGCAGGTTGGGACCGGAATACGCGATTTCTGGCTTGACGCGCAGGGCCGGATCAGCAGCCGGATGTTGCAGGCCGAGGTAGTTGATCGCAAAGCGCAATCCGGCATTGTCGCCATCCTGAGCAATCACAAATTGCGCTTCGGGGTTACGATCCAGCACCTTCTGAATAAAGCCCATCTGTCGGCTCCCCGGCTGGCCACCCGTTGCCATGTAGAACCGCCGTTCGCCCTCAGCTTCGGGGTTAAGCTGCTTGAATGAGAGCGCGTCAATCGCCGACTCAGCCACCAGCACCCGCTGGGCAGGTACTTCCCGGAAGGCAGAGCGGGCCGTTTCGAGCGGTAACTGCACCTGCTGCGGCTGCCCCTCCCGCACAAAGTTGAACGCCACCGTGTCAGCACTATGCCGGTACACCGTACCCACCGTGCCGGCAGGAAGGGCTGGTTTGTCGTGCATATCCAGGGGCAACTTCAATTCATAAAACCGATTGGAATGCCATAGGGCTTCGCCCCGCTCACCGGAGGGGAACGACTTGAAGCGTTCGTTCCGAATATCCATCGAGACGAGGTGGCCGTCCTGGGCGTACATGGGGAAAGAGGTATTCCGATGGATCGTCCCCTTCTCACTCGTGTAGGCGATGTTGTGAATGCGCCCATCGAACTCCGGCGAGAACAGCACATTGCGGTGCAGCGAACGGCCCTCCAAATAGCGCGTGTCCGTCAGCGGGGCGATGGCATAACGACTGTGCAGGTCTTTCTCCCGCAGTTTGGTATCGATCAGGCTCTCCTTGACGTGTTTGAGCGGGGCCGTAACGCTCTTCTGCAATACGTAGTCGGTCGAAGACATAATCCGGTCGACGGCTTTAAATACGTTGCGATAAATGCCGTTTTCAACCCGTTCCAGAAACTTGATGACATCGCCCCGCCAGCCCCGCTGGTCGTTCATGTCCACGAACATCTTCTGTCCGTACTTGTCGCCAGTGTACACGGCCAGCCGTTCCTTGGCATTCTTCTCGCCCCGTTCGTAGATGAGCCACTCGTCGCCAGGCTTCGACTTCTTGGTATCAAGCGCAAAGCCATAGTCACGCAACACTACCTCCAGATCCAGCTCACGCTTGATGGCATCGAAGTCACGCACCAGCTTTTCCCCACGGGGCCTGGGTGTTGGCTGCGGCTCTTGGGGGGTCTTTTCGGTCGATGCGGTGGTTGCATCTCGATTTGCTGGGGCGATTTTGGTAGCCTCCTGCGCCGTTTGCGTCGCCGACGGTAGCCTAACCGGGGTAAGGTCGATGCGGTGATCGTCGGCGTATTTTTCCAGCGTCTGAATGTTCCACGCCTTATGGTAGGCCGTGGAGTCCAGGACGTTCTGGTAGAGGTCGGGCACAGCTAATTGCCGGTATGCCACTGACCCATCTA
Organism: Spirosoma lacussanchae; assembly: GCF_005870035.1. Classification (GTDB taxonomy): domain Bacteria; phylum Bacteroidota; class Bacteroidia; order Cytophagales; family Spirosomataceae; genus Spirosoma; species Spirosoma lacussanchae. The sequence continues at coordinate 55,222 of NZ_SWJG01000012.1, forward strand.
ATTTTCCCCGGTTGGTAATCAGAGCCGCCCGGTTCGTCTGCGCCCGCGTAAACAGTTCGCCAAACTGGTCCGGCCTAAATCCGTTGATGGCAGGATACAGCCCGACCTTCTGCGGGCCGTCACCGAGCGTGAGCATCTTACGAGGCTGAGGGTTATCGGTCAGTTCGGGGTTAGTACGCGTAAGGACACGCGGGCCGTAGACCTCCTGAATGGCTTTGTTGAGTCGCTCGAAGTTGGCCTTTGTCGGCTCAATCCAGAGCTGTACGTTGCCAATGGCGCGGGCCGGGTCTATGGCGTTCATGGCGTAGTCGCCAAACGCTACATAACGTACCCCGGCTTTGTTCAGTTGGCGCAGAATGGCCAACTGCTCGCGGGTAGCGCGGTTTTGTGCTTTCTGTTTCATTGCGGGTCAGGGGCTGGGAGTTCAAAGCCACCCACTACAGGTTCCTGCACCCTGTGCAGGTCATGGGCTAACTCCGTCAGGTCATATTGCAGGTCCATGAAGGCCAGATAAAGCCGCTCCCGCTCGTCGGGGTTCAGGGCCTGCCAGAGATCGGGGTCGTTCACGGACGCATTCAGGACGGTAATCGGTGGGTCGCCGGGTTCCTCGCCATCACCAATGTATAGCGGCTGAATAGCCTGGTGAATCCGGTCTTTTCCCCACTGCTCTTCCAGGGTTATCAGGTAGTGCATGGCATCAAAGCGTGGGTTTGGCAACGGGCATGAAGTCATCGGCCAGGGATTGCTGCGCCCGGCTAACCTGCGGTTGGAGGGGTGAGACAGGCGGAGCAAGCAGGCTGAGCGATAGAGTAGGAGAGGGGTCTCCCGGCTTGAGGTGTGACTCGACGAGAACGGGGCCGAGTGCATGCACGACCTGCTGATGAATGTCTGTCAGCACCGGTTGCCAGATATACATCTGACCAGTGCCCGAAGTCGGCTGCTCCTGACAGGCATCGAACGATGGAGCGAAGAGTTGTACCAATCGACTGGCCTGCTCGTGCGCTAACGGCATAATACCCTCATTGCTTTTTTTCATTGCTTTTATTTAATTTTTTATCTAAATTACTTTAATTAATTAAATATTTGATGTTATCCAACTGTATTTTTGTCGCAAACAGCACAGTGGAGTATGACAAAACGGTATTTAAAAAGCCTTTCGGGCGGGTTGATCTGGCTGACAATGAGTGGTGTAGCCCCGCCAAAGGCAATGAATCAGAGTAATGTTGAATGTGGGAGATTGGCACAGGTCGAAACAGGGGGTGATCACGGAACCTCAGTTCAACAGTGGGTACATGAAGCCAGCCCGGAAGCGGTAGAGTCGGCCTTCAACCGGCTGTTTCTGCTCTCTCCCGACGAAGCCCAGCGTATTCCCTGCCTGCCCCCCTTAGGCGACTGGTCGGGCAATCATATTTCATCGGCTTTTGGAATGCGGAAACACCCGACGCTTCGAAGCGTTCGTCACCACGACGGTATCGACCTGGCCGGGCCGCACCAGTACGTTCGGTCGGCGGCAGCCGGGCGCGTCGTGGCCACTGGCCGCAGCACCAGCCTGGGGCAGTACGTCCGTATTGATCACGGCAATTCGTATCAGACCGTGTATGGGCATCTGGCCCTGACGACGGTGAAGCCGGGGCAATGGATTAGGCTCGGCGAACGGCTCGGCATTACGGGCCGTTCGGGCCGGGCTACGGGTGTGCATCTGCATTACAGTGTCCTGAAACAGGGCGTGGCCGTCAACCCGGCCCCCTACCTCACTCTGGCCATTCGCTTCGTGGCATACTATCGGCAACAGAATCAATCAACCCTAATTCCTTAGTGCATTATGCCTGAAATGACCAACAAAGAGCGGGAGGGACATACCCAGACCGTCGAACTCTTCATCATTGCCGCCATCGGTCTGCTTTTGCTACATAGCCTATGGTACTGCCACGAACTTATCTATTCGGATAGCTGGATAGTAGAATATTTGTATAGTACCCTATCCAACCTGAACAGCCGATTGGGCTTGTTTAGTAATCCGTTTATCAGCAAAGCACTGGTGCTGCTGCTCTTATTTCTGTACGCCATTGGCTCGAAGGGGAAGATTGACCCGTCTATCGGGCGCAACCAGGTACTGCATTACGGAGCGGTGGGGCTGCTGCTGTTTATTGGCTCTGTGCCGTTGCTGTACGCCAAAACGTGGGTAGCACCGGTGGCCATCGACATCCTCTACGCCGGGCTGACACTGGCCGGCACCATGCAGTTGATAAAAGGCGGGCAGTATCTTTCGCGTATCCTCTTCACCCGCAGTTCGAACGACATTTTCAACGACACCAACGAGGAATTCCCACAGAACGAGACGTTGGTGCAGAACGAGTTTTCGATTCACTTTCAAACGCTATATGCCTACCGGGGCGCGTGGCGCAGGGGGCTGATCAACGTCGTCAACCCGTTCCGGTCGGTGATCGTGCTGGGGTTGCAGGGGTCGGGCAAGACGTTTGCGGTGCTGATTCAGGCACTCTGGCAAAGTTTGTACAAGGGGTACGTCACCTACGTGTACGATTTCAAGTTTCCCGACCTGACGCTGGAGGCTTACAACGCCTACCGCAAAACCATTGCCGAGAATACCTACGCCTGGACACCCGCCGACCAATTGGCCGACCGCAAACGCCGAAACGATCCGCTCATTCCGAAGTTTTACGTCCTGAACTTCGACGACATCGAGTACTCGCACCGCTGTAATCCCATCGATGCCGACGGTATGACCGATGTGATGGATGCCTACGAAGCGGCTCAGACAGTGATGCTCAATCTGAACCGGACGTGGGCGCAGAAGCAGGGGGAGTTCTTCCCAGAATCGGCCATCAATTTCCTGACTTCGGTACTCTGGTATTTGCGGACGGTCAGCCTGAAATACCGCGTCCTCCACGCTACCGAGCAGGCGAAGCCCGCCGATCAGCAACGCCCGGACATACTGGCCACCTACGCTCGGCTGGCGAGTTGCTGCACCTTTCCCCACACACTGGAATTCATCAACCGTCGCTACGATGAAACCTTCGCCCTGATGGAACGCTACCCGGAAGTAGAAATATACGTCCGGCCCTTCATTGATGCCCGCGACGGGGGCGCGATGGAGCAGTTGGAAGGGCAGATTTCGTCGGTGCGGATTCCGATGGCCCGGCTCTCCTCACCAACGCTGTATTGGGTCATGACGGGTTCAGACTTTACACTCGACATCAACAACCCCGCAGACCCCAAAATTTTGTGTACGGGCAACAACCCCGAACGTACCGCCATATACGGCACTGCGTTTTCGCTCTACACGGCCCGGCTCATGAAGCTGGTCAACCGGAAAGGGCGGCTCAAGTCGGCTCTGTTCTGGGATGAATTGCCGACCATGTTCCTCAAAGGGCTGGACATGCTCATCGCCACAGCCCGCTCGAATAAGGTAGCCACCTGGCTGGGCATCCAAGACTTTGAGCAGTTGACCCGTGACTACGGCGAGAAGGAAGCTAAGGTGATCATGAACCTCGGTGCCAATGTGTTTTCGGGTACGGTCGTGTACGAAACGGCGGAGAAGCTGTCGCGTCGGTTTGGTAAGACAAACCAAACCAAAGAGTCCATCACGTACTCGAAGCACGATACCACCATCAACGTATCGCAGCAGTTGATAGAGATGATTCCGGCGGCCAAAATTTCGCGGCTGAAGCAGGGTGAGTTTGTAGGGCAGTTCGTGGACAATTTCGGTGAGGAGTTCGACCTGAAAACGTTCAGGGCGTTCATCGGCGTAGAAACCGACCAAATGAAGAAACCTCACCAGCTACCGCCCATGCTCGACTTGGACGGTATTATCCGCGAGGTGTACAGGACCGACCCCATCGACCTAACTCCCGCCGACCGACAGGCATTCAAAGCCCGCTTACTTCAGGACAACTACCACCGGGTGAAAGAAGACATTCAGCTACTGGTAGATTGCGAGGTAACGGAGTTCGGAATTGTGTTCAAGGAGCGGAAGGGTTGAGAAATTCGTTGAGTGAAAGCTATATAGAAAAGTAGTTGGTTATTTGAATAGTTACCTACCCCTTTGTTCTCTCCTGACTGCCCTTAAAGGCAGTCAGTTTTTTTTACAGCACGTAATGGGCGGTTATGGCGTGAAATGCCTTCTCGTCGAGGTCGTAGCGGGCCGGTAGGGTCAGACCCGAATTACCGTTAAACAGGGCGTGGTTTACGCCGTTGTACAACAACCAGGCGTTGGGGCCGCTACCCAAAATACATTCCTCGGTAGCCATGCGTTCCATAGCCGCATCAACCAGTTTTTGCGAAACGCCCACGTTACGAACCAGTTTGGCGGCTTCCTGCCGGTCGGTTACGGCCCGGTCCTGCATGATCGTAAATACGTCGTGCGTGGGGCTGGGGCAGTCCTGCGCGTAGCGCAGAAAGTCGCGCAGAAAATTGACCAGAAACGCCCGGAACTGATTGAGATTGATGCCCCGGTGCGTAAACATATGCTGGTAGGCCCGCAACGTCTCGGCACTCTCATACACCCATTCCAAACCCTTGACTTTGGCTTTCTCCGGTGTCTGGCCCGTCACGAGCCAATCAAGATACTGGTCAAGGCTTACGAACTCATCGGCCCATCCCATCATGCCGTTAGAACAGATTTGGCGGAAGAACGCCACCCGTACTTTTTGCTCCCGTACCCGCTTCATCTCCGTTCCCTGAATGGTAAACTGAGACTTACCTGTGTACGAATTGGTAAACGTGAGTTGCCGTTGAATCACGTCGTTAGGGCCTACGGTCGTTTCGTCGGGCAAAATGACATTGATGGCATACTCGCCGTTTCGGCTGTAGCGAATATGTACGGGCTGCTCGATGCCTGTTACCTCCGTAACGGCATCGCGGATAACCGAATTGGGGATGAGCGAATAGCGGGGCGACTGAGCCGCAAAAATCTGGCGTTCCTCGCTGGGCATATTGCCCACGATAAAATGCTGGCGGTCGGTCGGTATCATCCGGTAAGGGTTGGGCAAAATGTCGCGGGCGGGGACTGACTTAACGGGGAAGCAAATTGTGTCCCATGAATCGGTAGTAAGCAGTTGGTTGTTTACGTTGGCTTTGCGCATGGCAATCAGCAAGTTTTAAGATTTTTTCGGCCTGTCTTTCAGACCGTTTGCTGATATAAAAATAGCCAATTCAATATAACATAACTAATTCATAATCAACAATATAAACCTTTATAAACCCGCTTGCTTACCGTATTTTCTAACTACCCCTTGATCCACAAAGGGCCTTTGATGGCCCTTCACTCAGGCATAAACGCGGGTCAATGACAACCGTAAGCCCGTCATTCGTTCAATCGTGGCGTGCAACTGACCTGCTTCTACCTGCTCAATGACTATTTCAGAGATAGTGGTTTTGGTCTCGGTTAGAAAGCACAGTTCGTACAGGTCAGCAGCGACATCATAGCGCACGGTAACGCTTTTGATCCGCGAGTTGGCAATCTGCCAGCGTAGCGAGTGGGCTTTGTTGTCAACGCGAAAAGCTTTGGCCCCCATCATAAAAAAAGCCGTGCGGCCAATCTGGTCGTAAAGGGTTTGTACGTAGGAGTTCATGGTTACTGCCATTGTATAGGGGAGTTATTGATTACACATTGTCTGAAGACTACGGGTATGAGTACGCTGGCTCATCCGCTGGGACTGATAAAGCTGAAACAGGGTAACTTCAAGGGCTTTTCCCATCAGCCAATGGGCAACTTCCGGCGAACACATGAAGGCCGGGTTTTCTAAATCAACCTCGGCGACGCTATGCCAGATAGGAAAGTCTTCGGGCGGGTTGCTGAATACAAATCCCTGCTCACGGGCTGTTGCGATGAGGTCGCGGTTGATGCGGCTGTCAATGGCTAACCGAATACGGGCAGGGCTACAAAAACAAGTCATAAGGGCCGTAAAAGCAGCGGGGTTAGTATGTCGTTCGCTGATTCACTATTTAAATTTACGGCTTGCTCAATTTATATAAAACACTGATTTTCTGTTAGTTGAACTTTATACTCCCTCCTTGATTTATCGTTTTACCTTCGCTAATTCCCCTTTGATTGTACCTCAATTGGCATAAAAAAACCCGCTCCGGGCGGGTTGTCAGCAGAACGTTTACGGAGTAGTTGGTTCGGGTAACGGCATGTTTTGTTGCTCGAGCCAGGCTCGTTTATAGACAGCGAAACAAAGGCTGAATACCTGTTCGGGTGGTAGTTCGAGGAACATGGCCAGTTCGCCTATTTCGTTGAGACTCAGATTACGCAGGTGATTCTGTTTGGTTTTATACCAATTGTTGTAGGACATCTTCATAACCTCGGCGATTTTGCCTTGTTTGATGCCACGAAATTCAAAAAGGCCGTAGATGTCTTCGTAAAGAAGTTTGGGTTTCTGTTCCATACTTGCAGGGCAGAGGGCTTACTTATCAAGCCCCTGCGGTGCAAATAAGAGTATTTTCGACGGTTGTTACTACTATATTGAATATTTTTTTGTTTAATTTTTTATGTATTTATCCTCGTCCCCTTTCGCAATTGGGAAACCTAAATCCTCCACCAACCGGCAGAAGCCGGGAGTGTAATAATGTTTCCCAGCGAATACAGCCCGGAGCAGCCGCACCATTTCCTCTTCGGAGTCAGTAGCGGAAGAGTACCCTGCCAGATCACTGTTGAAGGTGTGGATGAACTTTCCCAGGTCGGGCTGATCAAAGTAGACAACTGGGGCGAACAGAGGATTTTGCTCTCTGTACTGCCGAATCTGAAAGATGGTGTCATGCGTGAGGACACTTACATCCGCCAGCAACACCAGCCGCTTTGGCAGAATACAGCCTGTTTTACCGGCATTGCGCCTAAATGTTTCCCAATCGGCCACCTGACGGAATCGCCATGCGCTGATATTTTGATCAGATTTAGTAAGAGGTATTGCAGGCCAAACAGCACTAATTGAAGGACCGACTAGCCAAGCATCCTGGGTACGTGTAAATAAATTACTGCACATGTTAGGGTAGTATGGCTGCGCTTTTTGACTTCACCCATCGGTTAGGCCGTGCATCCATATCTCAAAAAAACAGGCTGGAGCGGTGCCCCCCAACCTGAATTCGATTAACCCTATTGTGTTTTCGACCAATCGGCGAAGTTGCGTTCCTGTTCGGTGAGTTTGTGGGAGTGTTGTAAATCCGGTTTACCAAGCGTACCGAAACAATTACTCCATTTTTTTAGGACGAGACACCGCTTTACACCACTCGTGCAATTTTCTCCAGTACTCTATGATCGTCGCCAAAGCGACACAAGGCATCGCAGTGGGTGCGTAACTCGGACATCAATAGGTAGCGGATTGGCGTGTTGGTTTGCCTGATAGAAGGCCGGGTTAGCTGCATCTCCACCTCTTTGCGTCGGCTGTCGGGAACGACCAGATAGAGCGTTGTGGCGTGGTCTGGCAGCGAACAGGTTAGATCGGTTAGGCGCAGGATACCTGAGTAAATCGACGTACTTTTTTCCACCTCAAAAGCGCATACCAGCCGACCAGTACCCTTCTCCAGCCAAACTACGTCAATCAGGGCAATGGTTTGGGCGGTTTCGGGCGCAACGGGCAGGGCGGGTAAGCTGGGCAAACTCACAAACGAAAAGGCGTGACCGTTGTACTGGCGAGACAAATCATTACGCGCCACGGCTACATCATAGCCCAACGCCCGGCCAATCGTCAACAAATGGTGTTGCATCTCTGAGTGCGTTTGCTCTTCCTGCTGATCATAGACGACTTCCTTGTGCCGTTTCGATAGTTGTTTTTGCACTTTCTCGCGTTCACTTTCCGGCTGTTCCCCAATGCCCGGAACCAATAGATTGCCCGCTCCAATCTCAAACAGTAACCCAGCCAATGCGCCCAAATCGTTGGACAGCAATTGCCGGTATTCATGGTTGACGGCTATCATTTTCTCCCGGATCGCCAGATACTCCGACCACGAGCCGAGCTTTCTGCGCTCGCTGAACAATCGATTATACCCGTTTATGATCGCGGTATTGAATGGAGGCACCCAGGTCGGATGCAAAAAATAGAGGATGCTGGCTACGGCGGGGCCAAGCCCCTTGATTTTATAACTGTCTAATCGGCTAATCTCCGCGACCACGGTTTCGGGTTTAGTCGCTTTTAGACAGCACGCCAAAAACTGCCCGAAGTATCGTTTATGGTCCTGATTTTCGTAAATATCAGGAATCCGCAGCTTGGGTTTCCAGTAAAACGGGTGCGATGCCCCCTCAAATACCTGTTTCTGCTCCGTGATGCAGGTGAGCACAAATTCCAGCGAACTTCCCTTGAAATCATTCGGGAACGATCCGTCTTTGATATCACTAATCACCTGCAACACGCCCCGCCGAATGGAGCGAAACGCCTTCAGCCGATCCTCATTATGCAAAAACCAGGAGTGATACGTGAGGTCTGGATTTTGTTTGTACTCGTTAATCAGGTTTGTTAAGGTAGTTGTGTGCATACGTTTGTTACCCTTAGAGCAGGGAGGATAAAGCATGGGCTAAAGTAACCCAAAAATTCTGTAAGGCAGACGAAGAATCTTGCAATAACCCCATGTACTCTATTTTAGTTATAGAATAGAGTAACAGGTAACTACTCAACATTTACCGCTTCGGCGGTTCTATCAACGGAATGAAAACAACCAACATCGAAAATTTGGCGGTGACATTGTCCCGATCAACTGGATTAGCTATAGCGATTGGCCTCATCCTCAGCGGGTGCACCAACGACGATGGGCTTCAGCCGCAGGCCCACGATGAAAACGTCTATCAGCAGATCAACCATCGGATGATGACCGAGATGGACAAAATGGCCGACACCAACGACCCCGACCATGACTTTGCTATGATGATGCGGATGCACCATCAGGGAGCCATTGATATGTCGAACGAAGAACTGAAGTCGGGCGACAACCAGACGATGAAGCAAATGGCGCAACAGGTCATCACGGCGCAGACGGCGGAGATTGCTCAATTTAATCAGTTCCTCCAAAGCCACAAAGCGGTGGTTATCCCTGCCGGTGCCACCTACAACGCCGAGGAAATGGAATCCATGATGAAAATGATGCGGGCGCAGGATGTCCGTGTTCTGACCGGTGATTCAGACGTGGACTACGCGCAGCTACTCATTGACCACCATCAGAGTGCGCTGGAGGTGGCCATGTCGGAACTAAAATACGGCGATGATGCCCAGATTCGGCAGATGGCTACCAAGATTATTGACGATCAGAAAAAGGAAATCGGCATGTTGCAGGACTGGCTGAAAGCCAACAAGAATTACTGATTCACCTGTGTTTAACAACGTTTATGAAGATGAAAATTAAACTCTTTTCGGTAGCAGCCCTGAGCGTAATGCTGCTCCTGTCGCAACCCATGTTAGCCCAACAGTCGGCCAGTAACGCCATGATGAAGGCTATGCAGTCGGGCATGACCCAGATGATGAATATGAAAATGACGGGTGACCCCGACCATGATTTTGCCATGATGATGAAGATGCACCACCAGTCGGCTGTCGAAATGGCCGATATGGAGATCAAGCAGGGCAAAAACGCCCAGGTTATCGCCTTGGCAAGAAAGATCAAGGCAGCCAATCAAAAGGAAATCGCTGAACTCGCTCAGTTTATGCGTACCCACAAGCCACGGGCTGCTTCATCCAAATTAGGGCAACAAGCGATGAAGATCATGCACAGCGGCACCCACTCCATGAATGGTAACGTGGATCACGATTTTGCCAGCATGATGGCGCAACACCATCAGCAGGGTATCGATATGGCAACTGCTTTTTTGAAGGAAGCCAAGTCGGATACGATGAAAATGATGGCGCAAAGCATCATTAAAATGCAGACGAAAGAACGGGAGGAACTGAAAACGTTAGAAGCACGAGTAGCTTCCTGATAACCTGTTCGTACGGCATCGCCAGGGCGACACGGAGATCTGTGTCGCCCTTTTTGTGTGTTTTTAAACGTAAAATGTGCAACTGTGAAGGATTGACGTGGAACCCAAAGATTTTACATAAGTATAGTGAAATCTTGATGTGGTTCTCATCGTGACAACTCAACGTCTATGCGTCAAAATAAGATAATTTATTAGTAAATGTTAATCTGTGAACCAGCCCTGCTGTAACCAACTTCTATGAAAATCGATTGCGGCCCCTGTGTGATACGTTCCTGGCAATACGGTGACGAAGATCACCTGCCCCGTCATGCCAATAATCAGGCCGTATGGCTTACGCTTCGGGATAGCTTCCCCCATCCTTATACGATGGTAGATGCCCAGCGGTGGATTCAGTTCGTGGTCGATCCCGAACGGGAAACGGACTTTGCCATCGATGTGAATGGGGAAGCTGTTGGTAACATCGGGCTACGGATTGGCGAAGACGTTGAACAACACTCGGCTGAACTGTGGTACTGGCTGGGTCAGGCATACTGGGGGCGGGGTATCGTGTCGGCGGCTGTGAAAGCGATAACAGAGTATGCATTCGAACAAATGCGTCTGACCCGCCTATATGCCAAACCGATGGCCCACAACACAGCTTCCATCAAAGTGCTCGAAAAAGCAGGGTATCGGCAGGAGGGGCTGCTTCGCGGAAGTGTGGTGAAGAATGGAGTCCTGATCGACTCGTTTCTATACGCTTATTTAGTAAGCGACTGGTTGGCCGATACCACCGAATTGGTCTGAATAGCAAGTTGAGCAACAACGGTGTCCTCCCGTTAACATGAAGCTATGGAAAATATACCCGATCAAGTCCCACCTGTATTAGCAACGTCTGATTACCCCGCCGACAAAACGTTGATCGACCTGTTTGTTGAACAGGTTGCCCGAACCCCCGACTATGTCGCCGTTGTCTATGAAGGGGAAGTGCTGACCTATCGGGAGTTGGATAAACAAGCCAATCAGTTAGCCCACTACTTACTCAAAAAGGGCGTAGCTAACGAAACGCTCGTACCGATCTGTGTGGAGCGTTCGCTGGAGATGATTGTCGGTTTGCTGGGCATTCTCAAAGCGGGCGGTGCTTACGTACCCATTGATCCGGCGTACCCCACTGAACGCATTACCTATTTGTTGTCTGATTTGAACGCACCAGTGGTACTGACTGACCGTCATGCGCTGACTACGTTGACAACGTCTCTTACCGGAGGTCAGCTTGCGGACCGGGTCGTTATATGTCTCCACCGGGAGGCAACAGCGATTGGTCATGAGTCTGCCGAACCCCCATCCGTACCATTGACTCCCCGTCAGTTAGCGTACGTGATTTACACCTCTGGATCGACGGGGAGGCCAAAAGGCGTGATGATTGAACACGGCAATGTGGTCAGTTTGCTGAAAATGCACCCGTCCCGATTCGATTTTGGCGAACACGATGTCTGGACCATGTTTCACTCGTTCTGCTTCGACTTTTCGGTTTGGGAAATGTACGGGGCTTTGTTGTTCGGTGGGCGATTAGTGATCGTTCCAAAATCGGTTGCCAGAGACCCTCAGTTATTTACGGAGTTATTGGTTCAGCAGCGGGTTACCGTTCTGAATCAAACACCCTCGGCATTTTACGTGTTGCAGGAACACCTCCTCGCTCAAAACATGGACGTACCCATCCGCTACGTCATTTTTGGAGGGGAAGCCCTGCATCCGGCCACGCTTCGGGCCTGGCACCGACGGTTTCCGACCTGCCAGCTCATCAACATGTACGGCATCACCGAGACAACCGTACACGTCACGTATCTGCGGCTGGACGAGGTTCATCTGGCGCAAAACGGTAGTCTCATTGGCTGGCCGATTCCAACCCTGAAAACGTATGTGCTGGATGACCAGCAACTGCCGGTAGCCGCCGGTGAATCAGGCGAACTGTACGTGGGGGGCGCGGGCGTAGCGCGGGGCTATCTGAACCAGCCCGAACTCACCGAACAGCGTTTTATCCGCAACCCGCTTGCCCCCGGAAGTGGCCATCCCGACTCCGTTACGCCTGAGCTGTCCAACGCGCGGCTCTATCGGAGTGGTGATTTAGTTCGGCTCTTGATGGATGGCTCGCTTGAATACCTGGGCCGCATCGACCAGCAAGTCAAGATACGGGGATTTCGTATTGAGTTGGGCGAAATCGAGCAAACTCTGTTACAAGTTCCCCACCTGAAACAGGCGGTGGTGGTGGCCAAACGAGTTGGGGGAGCCGATCAGAGCCAGACCGACATCCGGCTGATTGCGTACGTAGTCCTGGATGTCCCCTTCGACAAAACAGCCCTGACGAATTTTCTGAGCGACCGATTGCCCGAATACATGGTTCCGACCATATGGGTTTCACTCGACCAGATTCCCCTAACGGCCAATGGCAAAGCAGACCGGCTGGCACTCCCCGACCCCCTATTGCAAGGGAAAACAGACAACCCTGTCAACGTCCCTGGCAACCCAACGGAGTTAGCCATAGCCGCCATCTGGCGCGAAGTTCTGGCTCTTGATCAGGTTGGGGTAATGGACAATTTCTTCGAGCTGGGTGGTAATTCGCTATTGGCTGCCCGGGCAACAAACGCCCTCAACCAGTTGGGAAACTATACGCTATCGGTAACGAAGTTATACCAGTTTCCAACGGTGCGTTTGCTGGCTCAATATCTGGGAAGTCGGAGCCGGCATACCCCCGACGAGATACCGATTCCATCCGAATCAACTCCTGCGAAGGATGTCGCCATTATCGGTATGGCGGGTCGTTTTCCGGGGGCCAATACCGTAGAAGCGTTGTGGGAGGTGTTACTGGCTGGCCGGGAGACAATTCGTTTCTTTGCTCAGGACGAACTGGATTCCTCGTTATCAGACGAACTGGTCAATGACCCGCAATACGTCCGAGCCAGGGGTATTCTGGAGCAGGCCGATAGGTTCGACCCCGGCTTTTTCGGCATCAGCCCTAAACTGGCGGAGGTCATGGACCCGCAACAGCGCGTGTTCCTGGAAATTGCCTGGGAAGCCCTCGAACAGGCAGGGTATCCTCCGCACATCTACGGTAAGCAGATTGGGGTTTGGGCCGGTTGTGGCAACAACACCTACTACCTCAACAACGTATTACCCCGCCACGATGTAGTCCGGCAGGTGGGCAGTTTTCAGGCGATGACGGTCAATGAAAAAGATTTCATTGCTTCGCGCACGGCCTACCAACTGAACCTGGGTGGACCGGCCGTCAGCGTCTATTCTGCCTGTTCAACCTCGCTTCTGGCCGTCACTCAGGCCGTTGACAGTATTCGGCTGGGGCATTGCGAACTGGCCCTGGCGGGCGGAGCCAGCGTTACGGCACCGATCTACAGTGGTCATCTGTATGAAGAGGGGGCCATGCTGAGTCGGGATGGACACTGCCGACCGTTCGACGCACAGGCCACCGGAACCGTTTTCAGTGACGGTGCAGGCGTGGTGTTGCTGAAAGCACGGGAGGCTGCTCAACGGGATGGTGACAGGATTTACGCGGTAATCAAAGGGGTTGGCGTTAACAACGACGGAAGCGGTAAAGGCAGTTTCACGGCTCCCAACGCCGAAGGGCAGGCCGGGGCGATTCGGGCGGCTCTGAACGATGCCCGAATCGATCCCGCGACAATTAGCTATGTGGAAGCCCACGGGACCGCTACTCCGCTGGGCGACCCAATCGAAGTGGAAGGCTTAACGATGGCGTTTGGCCCCGTACCGCGAAAGCAATTCTGCGCGTTAGGGTCAATAAAAAGCAATTTGGGACACCTGACGGCGGCAGCCGGGGTAGCCGGGTTAATCAAAACGGCTCTGTCCCTGTATCATCGGCAGCTACCCCCATCACCTGGGTATTCCACGCCTAACCCGGAGATCAAGTTCAGCGACAGTCCGTTCTACGTCAACCAAACCCGTTGCGCGTGGGAACAGCCGGGAACCGGCGAATCAGAACGTTGGCCGCGCCGCGCGGGGGTTAGTTCGTTTGGAGTGGGGGGTACGAACGTACACGTCGTGGTCGAAGAACACGATGGGTTGGGGATACCACAACGTCCTGAACCGTTGGGGCCGCGCCCGGCTCAATTAGTGATTTGGTCGGCCCGTTCCCGGCACAGCCTGACAACCTACGCTTCGCAGTTGAACGAGTACTTCCATCAGCATCCAGACCTTGCCCTTTCCGATGTGGCTTACACGCTCCAAAATCGGCAACCATCCTTCGCGCATCGTCGATTTGTGTTGGCAACGGATGAATCCGATGTTAGGCAGGCTCTGACAACGCCCGCCTTGCCGCAGACGATTTATTCACCAACGGAAGGAAGCCGTTTGGCGGCATCACCCGGCGAGCTGGTGTTTCTGTTTCCCGGACAGGGGGCGCAGTATATTAATATGGGCCGTACCCTGTATGAACAGGAACCCGTTTACCAGCAGGCCATTGACACCTGCGCCCAGTATCTGACGCATCATCTGGATATCGACATCCGCCAGGTTCTGTACCCCGACGATGCCCAGGCGGAGGCCATCGAACGACTCAAAGACACCCGTTACACCCAACCGGCACTCTTCGTTACCGAGTATGCCCTGGCACGGCTCTGGCAAAGCTGGGGTGTCCAGCCAACGGTGTTGTGCGGACACAGCATTGGCGAGTTCGTGGCGGCTCATCTGGCGGGAGTCTTCACCTTACCCGACGTGCTGAGTCTCGTGGCAACGCGCGGGCGGTTGATCAGCCAGTTACCGTCGGGTAGTATGTTGTCCGTGCGGCTGGAGCATACCCAGCTTTCGGCGATGTTACCCCCCGAACTCTCCGTAGCCGCCGTCAATAGCCGTCAGTTGAGTGTAGTTGCCGGCCCCAATGAAGCCGTTGCTGCGTTTGCCGGACAGCTAACCGAACGGGGCATCGCCAATCGCCTGCTGGAAACCAGCCATGCGTTTCACTCGGCCATGCTGGACTCCATACTGGCTGAGTTTGAAGCGAACGTGCGGCCTATTCCGCTGCAACGGCCCCAAAAACCGATTGTATCGACGGTCAGTGGTACCTGGCTGACGGATGCAGAAGCCACCAGCCCCGGTTACTGGGCAACCCATATGCGGGCTACTGTCCGTTTTGCCGATGCCTTAGAAACTCTGTTCACGTTGCCGAATCCGATTCTGCTGGAGGTCGGCCCCGGTAGCGTTACGTCAACCCTGGCCCGCCAACAAGCCGTACCCCGCCCGATTGAGATCGTGACAAGCTTAGACAAAGCTGGGCCACAGCAGGCTAAAGGCGGTCGGTCCGAAACGGAATCTGTGTTGAATGCGCTGGGGCAGGTATGGCTACGAGGCATCAACCCGGATTGGGCCGCTTTTCAGGCCGGGCGGGTGAATCAGAGAGTCGATCTACCTACCTATGCGTTCCATCGGTCGCGGTGCTGGCTGGACCCGCCCAAACAGGTAACCGAGGGCAGTCGATTGGAGGCAGACGGGCCAGAACCGACCGGGTTGGCTACCCCGCCATTACCTGTCTCTGTAAGCGAAGTTTTGGAAATCGATACGCCATTAATTGTCATCTCAACACCGATTATGCGGAAAGACTATTTAGGTACGCTCATCCAGACCCTGTTAAACGACACGGCAGGTATCCAGATAGCTCAGGAGGATACGAACCGAACATTCATTGAGCTGGGTCTTGACTCGCTGGCACTAACTCAGTTCTCGTACACTATACGTAAAAAGTTCGAGGTGCCAATTTCGTTCCGCCAACTCAACAGCACCTACACCTCCATTGAATCGGTCGCCCAGTTCTTAGACAGCGAACTGCCAGCCAGCGCATTTCAGCCCCCGGCCCCGGTAACGCCCCCTCCTCTGGCAACACCCTCCCCTCCGGCAACGCCCTCCGTCGTTCTACCGTCTGACCCGACTCCTCCGACACCCGTTCAACCTGCGCGGACCGTTGAGGCTCGCTCCGTTGCGAATCCTGCGCCAGCCAGATCAGCAGGCAACGATCCGGTCATGGATTTGTTCGAGGGGCAACTTCGGATCATGGCTGAACAATTAGCCGTGTTGCGGGGACAGAACTCTCCGGTCACACCCCGCTCCGTAGAACCAACAGGGTCTGAACTGATGCCCGCAACCAGCCCGAAGCCTGAACTGAAGCAATCGGTCCCGCTACCGAACGAAGAGTCGGTTTCCCGGCCTCCAGCTTCCCCGCCCGCCCCTCAACAGCCGTTCGGGGCGGGTGCCCGAATCGAGCGGCTCTCAACGGCTAACCCACGCTCGGCTTTGAGCGGTGAACAGCAGCAGTTGGTAGAGCGACTTACGGAACAGTACACCCGGAAGACTGCCGCGAGTAAACGCTACACCCAGGAAAATCGCCGTTGGATGGCCGATCCACGGGTCGTGACTGGTTTTAGACCAGTTACCAAGGAACTGGTGTATCCGATTGTCGTGGAGCGGTCGAAAGGCAGTCGGCTTTGGGACATTGACGGGAACGAATACATCGACGTGCTGAATGGCTTTGGGTCAACCCTGTTTGGCTACCAACCCGATTTGCTGACGAATGCTCTACGCGACCAATTAGAGAAGGGCTATGAACTGGGGCCTCAGCACCGGTTGTCGGGCGACGTAGCTCGCCTGGTTTGTGAATTTACGGGCTTTGACCGGGCGGCCCTGTGTAATACCGGATCAGAGGCCGTGCTGGGAGCCATACGGATGGCCCGAACGGTGACCGGACGTTCACTCATCGTCACGTTTGCCGGTTCCTATCACGGCATATTCGATGAGGTAATCAGTCGGCGGGGCAGCGGGAGCGGCCAATCTTATCCGGCGGCTCTCGGTATTCCGCCAGAAGCGGTGCAGAACGTCTTGATTTTGGAGTATGGCACGGACGAAAGTTTACAAATCATTCGGGAACGGGCATCCGAACTGGCCGCTGTTCTGGTGGAACCCGTGCAGAGTCGTCGGCCTGAGTTTCTGCCAATTGATTTTCTTAAGCAGGTTCGGGCCATTACCGGGGCTTCACAGACTGCGCTCATTTTTGATGAAGTAATCACGGGCTTCCGAATGCATCCGGGCGGGGCGCAGGCTCTGTTTGGTATCAGAGCCGATTTGGCTACCTATGGCAAAGTGATTGGTGGGGGGCTACCCATCGGTGTCGTCGCCGGTAAAACCCGATTTATGGATGCGTTGGATGGCGGCTATTGGCAGTATGGGGATGCTTCCTTCCCGGAGGCCGACATCACATTTTTTGCTGGTACGTTTGTCCGACATCCATTAGCCCTGGCGGCTGCCCATGCCTCACTTCTATACCTGCGCGAACAAGGCCCTGCGCTTCAGGAACGGTTGACGACCAAAGCCGAACGGCTGGCCGACACGCTGAATTTGGCCCTGGCGAAACAGCAACTCCCCATACTCATTGCACAGTTTGGTTCGCTCTGGAAGCTGAAATTCACCCAGGATGTCCCCTACGGCGAACTTCTGTTTACGCTTATGCGGGAAAAGGGAATTCATATCTGGGACGGTTTCCCCTGTTTTATGACGGAGGCCCATACGGAGGAGGACATTCAACAGATCATCTCAGCGTTCCTCGATAGTTTTGGGGAATTAGTGAACGCCCAATTTCTACAACCAAGGGGGCCGGAGATCCATGATCTGCTACAGGTATATAACCAGGCTGATAAGCCACCTATACCTAAAGCCAGACTGGGCCGTGACCAACAGGGTAATCCGGGCTGGTTTGTAACCGACCCGATTCAGCCGGGAAAATTTCGGCAACTCAATCTATCGGAATAGGTTGGTCTAATAGCCACTTGTCTAATCAGTAATCAATTCAACTCCATGAAAAATACTTCTCGCATCCTGCTGCTTGTCGTTCTTGCTCTGGCTTCCTGTAGTCGTCCTGTGGCGTATGTTCAACGGACACCCCTTACGCTGTATCCCGTACTCAGCACTCAGCCAATCGCCAAATCGTCGCTAAATCACGGCATCGCATTGGCGACAGGACCGATTACGACGACTGACTCGGCCACCACGCCCCCTGAACTTGTTGCTCACAACAGTAACAGGCTGGTCCTTGCAAATACGTTGAGTAAGCATACAGAGCGGGTTAAAATCTGGCTATCCTTAACACACGAAGCGACAAAGCACTCAGGAACCAATACCACTGCTCCGTCAAAACCGATGCATCGGGGCATTGTCCAAAAAATAGACCAAAAGAAAACCGGGCAGTTTGTACCCAGTACAATCAAGAAAGCACGGGCCAACTGGATCAAACTGATCGGGGGCGTTATTCTGTTAGTTGTTGGGGCAGTTATTATGGTGAGCGGCCCCGGTTCCATCTACTTTCTGGGCCTTGTGATCGCGTTATTTGGATTTGTCGGCATTATACTTGGGTTATTTGCGGAATAGCTACGGTGGGTTGCTCCTTTTGCCTTCCCCGGATTAGAAATTATACCCAAGCCCGCCTGCAAACGTCTTGTATCGGGTGTCATAATCACTGTGCAGGAACAGGTTTTTTGACACGGTGTATTGGAACTCGACGTGCGCCCGCACATAGCTGCCTACCAGCCATTGCGCCTGGTACTGGAAATCCAAACGGGGAAACAAACTCTGCTGCCCATTTACCTGGAAACGGACGTTACCGCGCGTGTCGAATTTAACCTCAGACTGAATCAGGAAAGGTAGCATATACCGAACACCCGCCACAGCCCGGATGATACGCCGATCAGTAGCAACCCCATCTTCGGGCCGAATCCGGCGCAGAAACTCCTCATTACCACCATCAACGCCGGCAAATACCCGGAACCAGTCACCGAAATAGCGTTCATAATCCAGATCGAACTCAAACCGGTTGGTTCGCCAGTCATGATCTCCCCCGGCTACTATCGCATTTTTGTTGTTGGAGACATTCAGGCTACCATAATTTATCGGATAACCGGGCTGGAGGAAGCCCCAGACAAAGGGTTGGTTGTCACGCATATCGCGCAAGTGCAATTTTTGAATGCTGGCAATGGATGAGTCAGGTTTATCGCCATAGCTGACTACACGGGCCATGCCACTGAGCATGTGATAGAGTAGGTGGCAGTGGAAAAACCAGTCTTTATCATCATCAGCCATAAACTCAATCGTGACACTCTCCATCGGCGATACGTTCACCGTATGTTTGAGCGGTGAATACTGCCCCTGTCCGTTGAGCACCCGGAAGTAATGACCGTGCAGGTGAATGGGGTGCATCATCATCGTATTATTCATAAGTCGCATCCGTACAATCTCACCCCGCCGAATCTCTATCATGTCGGCCCGCGAGAGCGGTTGGCCGTTGAAACCCCAGATGTAGCGAAACATATTCCCTGAAAGCGTCAATGGTATTTCCCGAATGGGACGATTTGCCGGAAACTCAATCGGTTCGGGAGACTTAAGGATACTGTAGTCAATAGTGTTCTGTTCGTCCATCATGCTCATACCGGCCATTCCTCCATAATCCATTCCCTGCATTCCGGCCATAGTACCGGCTTTGCTACGGCCCGACCGGTCCGTCGGCGCGGGTTCGGCCATATTCATTCGACTGTGATCCATCCCAGCCATGTCATCCGGCTTCTTGCTTTCTGTTTTCCTGACGGATACCGAATCCATATTCATTGCCATCTTACTGTGATCCATGCCCGGCATGGATGCATCATTCATCTGACCGTGATTCATGCCGGTCATGTCCATCTTGCCGTCTTTGGTCGTGTTCATGCCCGACATGTCCATCTTGCTATGGTCCATGCCAGCCATTGAACCAACTGATTTTGCTGGCTTAGTGGTCTTTTTTGCTGAGACCGGCTTCTTCACCGGGGGCTTTGCACCCATGTCCATTTTGCTATGGTCCATACCAGCCATTGAATCCTGCTTTTTCGGTTTGTCAGGCGTTGGCTTCTTTAGTTTAGCCCCTCCCATCGGCATCTGACTATGGTCCATGTTTTCCATAGCCGGAGCTTTAGTAGCTGGTTTCGATGGATTTACGGGTTGCGGATTCGACTGATGATTCATCCCGGCCATGTCGTGCATCATAGGGCCGTTCATATCCGTATTGGCCTGTTCAGTTGTGTCGGCTTTGCCCATATTCATCGTACCCATGCTCATTCCCCCCATCCGGCTCATATTGGCCGTGAGCTTGTACAAGTCAGGCCGTGGGACGGTTGGGGCATAACGGGCTGGGCCGGTACCCAGCAGCGCAGTTGCGTAGCCCGACCCGTCCTGGGCACTGGCTCGTACTTCAAACGCTCCACCCTGCGGAACGGTAATCAGAAAATCGTAGGTCTCGGCGATGGCAATCAGCCGCCGGTCAACGTCCACCGGCTGGACATCCAGACCATCAGCCGCAATAAGTTTCATGGGACCACCTCCGTAGTTGACGTGGAAATAGGTGGATGCGCTGGCGTTAATCACCCGCAGCCGTACTGTCTGCCCGGCTTTAATTTCCGGGTAGCGAACCGTGTCTTTGCCGTTGATTAGAAAACGCTCGTAATAAACGTCTGAAATGTCCATCGGGGCCATTTTCATCATCGACTGACGGAGGTAAGCTCCGACGGCTTTGTGCTGAATAATGCGGTTAAGTGATTGCATGTTCCCCTTTTTTATTGAGTACCACTCGTTACGTCGTTTCAGATTTTTGAGAATGTAAGCCGGATTCTCATTGGTCCAATCCGACAGTAAAAGCACCAGGTCATGATCAGCTTTGATCGTTGGCTTCTGGGGCTGAATAACAATAGAGCCATACACCCCAACCTGCTCCTGATAGCGGGTGTGGGAGTGAAACCAATACGTCCCCGACTGCACCAATGGGTACTCAAAGGTGTAGGTGTCGCCCGCATGAATCGGGGGTGTGTTCAGGTATGATACCCCGTCCTGTTTATTGGGAAGCAGGATACCGTGCCAGTGCAGGGAGGTTTCTGTTTTTAATTTATTGTGGACCCGGATGACAGCAACGTCGCCCTCCGTGAACCGCATCGTGGGTCCGGGAATCCCACCGTTGATGGTCATTGCTTTTTTAGGCTTGCCCGTCAGGTTCACTGTTTGCTCATCAATGACCAGATCGTAAGTTACCTTTTTTCCGGTCAGCTTCGTTTTCGCCAGAGCCTGGGGGCGCGTCACGGGCAGGGTTGTTTTGACCACCGGAAAACTTGATTTGTCAGGGTCGTTGCGCTGAGGAGCAGCCGCATTTGTAGCGGGCATCGTGTGTTGCTGGTGTTGCCCGAAACTATAGCTTACAACCAGTAACAGGTTGACTATCAGAAAAAAACTGTTTTTCATTGTGAAGAACACGATGTATGTGTTAGGCAATAACAAAAAAGGCGGCCCCCCTGGTTAGAGGAGCTGCTTGTAAGATTAAACCCTATTCTTGCGAAACTTTTGGCTACTGCCCGGAAGAGCCGCGATTTACCGATTCAGTTCCGCAATTTTGTCCTTCATCAGTTTGATCTCTTTCTTCTGCGCGGTAATGATGTCCTGTTGCAATTTTTGCAAGTCAGGATCGCTCAGTTTGGCTTCCTTAGCCATCAGTATGGCAGCGGCATGGTGCGGAATCATAGATTTGGCAAACTCTTTGTCGCCAACGGCTGTCTGGTAGCGAATAAGCGCAAAAAAACCGACCAACGCGATGCCACTAACTGCAATGATCAGCGCGTTCCGCTGTTTATTATCGTACATGGACGACATCAGCAGCACCTCGATAATGAGCATCGGCATGGTCATCAGCCCCGCCATATACAACTGATTCACGTTCGGAATCACGTTCGCCAACCGATCCACCATCGAGTACATGAGGATATACATGGAGATGAACGACAGAACAGCCATGATGGCTAACTTGCCATAATGGTTCTGATTGAGCATTGAATGGCCCTGATGCATAGACGGGGCAGGACCGGAATGTTGTTTGTGCGTTTCCATACGTTGATTTGTTGCGTACTACTACAACCATTATACCGCCTTACCGGATAGCAAGGCGGCTTGTAAGATTCGGGCATTCTCTTTACAAAACTTTTGGTAATCAGGACAGTCGGCGCGGGCTGCACCGCGTCGTCATGGCCGTTCAATCGGTTCGGCCCGGTACCCTGCCTGCTGCACCGCTTGCTGAATTTCTTCACCAATCCGGTTGTCCGTTGTCTGAACGGTCAGAATTTTATCTGGACTGGCGGTATCCACATTCCACCCGTCGACGTGAGCAATGCTTGGGATACCGTTTAGAAAGGGCGTAACAGCCGTCACGCAGCCGCTGCATTTGATGTTTGTTTTGAAATTCAAGGTTTCCATAGTGGTTGAGTTTTAGAGTTTTGCCGAGCGTAACCGTAAACTGTTGCTCACAACCGACACCGAACTGAGGGCCATCGCAGCCCCGGCAATCATTGGATTCAATAAGAAACCATTAACAGGATATAATAATCCGGCGGCAATGGGAATACCGATTAGGTTGTAAATAAACGCCCAGAACAGGTTTTGCCGGATGGCCTGCACCGTCTTCTTCGAGAGTTGCAACGCTTTGGGAACACTGTTGAGATCGGACGTGATCAGCGTCATTTTCGCTACGTCCATCGCAATATCTGAACCGCGCCCCATGGCAATACTTACGTCGGCCTGCGCCAGAGCCTGCGAGTCGTTGATGCCGTCACCAATCATGGCTACTACCTTACCCTGAGCCTGAAGCTCTTTCACAAACTGAGCCTTGTCAGCAGGCAGGGCTTCGGCCCGGTAATCGCTTACCCCTACTGCCTTCGCAACAGCTTGAGCCGTCTGTTGGTTATCGCCCGTCATCATATACACGGCAATGCCTCGTTTACGGAGAGTGTGGATGGCTTCGCGCGAGGTTTGCTTGACGGGGTCGGCTATCGCCAGCACGGCCAAAATTCGCGTATCGTCGATAAAATAAACGACTGTTTTTGCTTCGTCCTGCCAGCGGGTAGCCAACTGCTTAACGGTCGGCCCGATCAGAATTCCCCGCTTGGCTACCAAGCGGGCATTTCCAACCGCGTACTCGCTGGATTCCCACCGCCCCCGGACACCCTGCCCGGTCAAACTTTCAAAACTGTCCAGCGTGACTCCCTTGACGCGGCTCTGTTTTAACCGTTCGACCACTGCTTCGGCTAATGGGTGCTCTGACTGGGCTTCAAGCGCATATAACACCGCAGAGAGGCTGTTGGCTTCGGTATCGCTCACCTGCCAGGCCAACTCGGTAACGGTTGGTTTTCCTTCGGTAATCGTGCCGGTCTTGTCCAGAATGACGGCGTTTACTTTATAGCCAAGTTCCAGACTCTCCGCGTCTTTGATGAGAATATTATTATCGGCCCCCTTGCCCACACCGACCATAATGGCGGTGGGTGTAGCCAGCCCCAACGCACACGGACAGGCAATGACCAACACCGTTACGGAGGTCAGCAGGGCGTGGGTAAAGGCGTTTTCCCCGCCGAATATAATCCAGGCTGCAAAGGTCAACAGGGCGATACCGATGACAACCGGCACAAAAATACCGGCGATCTTGTCCACCAACTTCTGCACGGGGGCTTTGCTGCCCTGCGCTTCCTGCACCATGCGGATGATCTGCGCGAGGATCGTTTCACCGCCGACCTTATCGGCCCGGAATCGAAACGAACCTTTTTGATTAATCGTACCCGCAAAAACCGTTTC
Organism: Spirosoma lacussanchae; assembly: GCF_005870035.1. Lineage (GTDB taxonomy): Bacteria > Bacteroidota > Bacteroidia > Cytophagales > Spirosomataceae > Spirosoma > Spirosoma lacussanchae. Next base: position 78,806 of record NZ_SWJG01000012.1, read on the forward strand.
GCCCGCCTTTTTCTCAACGGGAACCGGCTCGCCCGAAATCATGCTTTCGTCCACATACGAACTTCCCGCTGTAACTGTACCATCGACGGGGATTTTCTCACCGGGTCGCACGACAATCAACTGCCCAACCTTAACCGCAGCAATGGGCACCTCCCGTTCGGCCTCATCCTCGATGACGCGGACGGTTTTGGGCTGAAGACCCATTAATTTCTTCAGGGCCGATGATGTATTCGACTTGGCCCGTTCTTCGAGCAATTTACCCAGCGAGATAAACGCAATCACAACCGCAGCCGCTTCAAAATACACGTGTGGGTGCAAACCCCGCCGATGCCAGAAATCAGGATTCAACGTGTTGAAGGCACTGAACAGAAACGCAATCCCGGTTGATAAAGCCACCAGGGTATCCATGTTGGCTTTGCCATGCCGCGCCTGTTTCCAGGCGTTAATGAAATACGAACGACCCAGCCAGAACACCACCGGAGCCGACAGGGCCATCATGATATAGTTGCCAAACGGCATATCCATGAAAAACATACCGATGATGACCACCGGAATCGATAAGATACCGGCCCAGATCGTGCGCTGCTTCACAGCCTCATAATGCCGCTGCTGGGCTTCCTGCTGCACCTGCTGTGGGTCTTCAACATCGACCACCAGATCGTAGCCAATCGACTGCACCGCCTGCTGCATTCCCGCCGGAGTAATGGCTTTAGGATTATACTCAACGGCCACTGACTGAGTGGCGTAGTTGACCACTGCTTTGGCTACGCCAGGCGTATTGTTGAGCATCGACTCGACACTGACGGCGCAGGCCGCACAGGTCATCTCCAGCACCGGAAAGCTCTGACGGACAATGGCTCCAGAGACCCTTACGGGTTTTTCTAACGTGGAACTTGCTGTATTCATCCGAATTAAAATGACTGATTTTATAGGGCAAAGGTCGTTGGTGCAGCCGCCGAATTCGTTACACAATTGCCTGCTATGCTTGTAATATTGTTCAGGCTGTATGCTGTTGAATAGCCTGTTTTTCCTGTCGGATCGTTCGGAAGTAGCTTGGCGAAAGACCCGTCAGCCGTTTGAACTGGTTGGATAAATGCGAGACGCTACTGAATCCGGTCTGATAGGCGATGTCAGTGAGTGGCAAATCGGTATAGACCAGCAATTCTTTTACTTTATCCAATCGCCGTTCAATCACGTACCGTTCGAGTGTCTGGCCTTCGCTGGACGAAAACAAGGCACTCAGCGCATCATAATTGGCATGGAATTCATTGGCGATCAACTCCGATAACCGCCCTCTTGGTTCGCCTGAATCATGCTGATCCAAGGTCTGCTCGATCAGGGCTTTCATGCGGTGAACAAGCGTAACCTTCGCATCGGTCAGCAACGAAAAACCTTCCTTTTCTAAGGTCTTTCGGATTAGTTCGATCTGCACCGGCGACAGACGACCCTGTAGCCGAACGTGTCCTAATCGCACCTCCGACACCGTAAACCCCAGCCGTTCCAAATCCTGCCGCACAACCTGAATGCAGCGGGTACATACCATTCCCCGGATGGCAAGGGGTGCTTCGTGGATAGTGGACTGTTGACCTGCCATGCTCATGCACAATTTGTTGACAACGGATTTAATAGTGTGAACAATTCTTAACCGAACAAAGCTATCTCGTCCTGCCCGGCTTTACTTGCAAGATTGTCCGGTAAATCTTACAGAATTTTTGGAAGTAGCTCACAATAAGCTATTCGCTAAACCACAGTAGATTTTTTAGGGTTCTTTGGAAGCATTATTTGTCAGAACCATGAAACATCAGCATCGGTATATGATTCACGGCCTATCGACGCCGGAGCAAGCTAATCAAGTTCAACAGGCCTTGCTGAGACACCCGGCTATACTGGCCGCTACCGTGACCGTTGAGTCTGCCGAGGTCGCTATCACCGTAGAAGAACACCCATCTATTGGGGAGCTACAAACCGTGGTCGATACAGTCGGCCAATTCCACCTGATGGAAATAAAGCAACCGGCACATCAACATCATCACGAAGCTGCCCCCCAGCCGCCCATGCCGGGGAAATCGTCTGCCGGAAAGCAGCCCCGGCAACACACGGATCACGACGGACACGAGGGGGGAGGCCACCCGGCCAATCATCAGGATAACACGGGTATGAATCAGGGAGTAATGGATCATAGCCGGATGGACCACAGTAAGATGGACCACAGCCAAATGAACTACAAAGGCATGGATCACAGCAAGATGGGGCATGGTGGCCATGACCACGGGGCGATGATCGCCGATTTTCTGCGTCGCTTCTGGATTTGTTTAGTTCTGTCGGTGCCCGTGGTCGCGTTGTCCATGATGTTTCAGGACCTGGTCGGTTACCACCTCGATTTTCCGTATCGGGAACCCCTCGTCGTCGTACTGGCCTCCGTCATTTACGTCTATGGTGGCTGGCCATTTCTGACCGGCATGATCGATGAGCTACGTATCCGGCAATCAGGTTCCCCTAGACCGGGCATGATGACCTTGGTGGCCGTTGCGATTACGGCGGCCTATGCCTACAGCGTAGCGGTGTCGTTCGGCTGGCTTCAGGGTATGGATTTTTTCTGGGAACTGGCAACCCTGATTGATATTATGCTCCTGGGTCATTACTTGGAGATGAAATCGGTTGCCGGGGCCTCGCGTTCGCTTGAACTGATCGTGCAAATGTTGCCCGCCGAGGCCCACAAAGTCGATGGCGATCAACTAACTGACGTTAAGGTTGACACGCTTACTGAAGGTGATCTGGTACTGATTCGGCCCGGCGAACGCATTCCGACGGATGGCGAGGTGGTCGAGGGAAACAGTGCCGTGAATGAAAGTATGCTGACGGGCGAAAGCGTGCCCGTTGAGAAAAAGCAACGCGATAGGGTGATTGCCGGGGCCGTGAATGGCGAGGGTTCGCTAAAAATTAAGGTTACGCATAAAGGCGAAGACAGCTACCTCAACAAAGTGGTGCGAATGGTGGAGGAGGCCCAAAACACTAAATCACAGACCCAAACGCTGGCTGACCGGGCGGCTGGCTGGCTGACGTTACTTTCACTGTCCGTCGGGCTTATCACATTGGTCGTTTGGCTGGTAGGTGGTAAAGAAGTCTCGTTTGCCGTTGAGCGGATGGTCACGGTTATGGTCACGGCCTGTCCGCACGCACTGGGGGTTGCTATTCCGCTGGTTGTTGCTATTTCAACGGCTATTTCGGCGCAGAAGGGCCTGCTGATTCGCAACCGCACGGCGTTTGAGGAAGCCCGCAAAATTACGGTGATGGTATTCGACAAAACGGGTACGCTCACCGAAGGCGAGTTTGGTGTAACACGGATTCAGTTGCTGAAGCCGGATGACGAAGCCAGTTTTCTGGGTAGGGTGGCGGCTCTGGAACAGCAGTCACAGCATCCCATTGCCCAGGGCATCGTTCGCGAAGCCAAGAAACGAAACCTTACGATGCCGACCATCACTAACTTTCAATCCATCACCGGCAAGGGCGTGTCAGCAACGGTAGATGGTCAGCGGGTGGTGGTGGTGAGTCCGGGCTACCTGAAAGAAAAAGGCATTGAACAACCCCACGATGCCTTTGCCAGTGGAGTCGAAACAGTCGTATTTGTGTTGATTAACGACCAATTAGCCGGGTATGTAGCCCTGGCCGACAAAATCCGGGAAGACTCAAAAGAGGCCGTACAGCGGTTGCAACAATCAGGTATTAAGGTGTATATGGCGACGGGCGACAATCAGAAAGTAGCCGATGCGGTGGCTAAAGAACTTGGCCTGGATGGTGTTTATGCCGAAGTATTGCCCGACCAAAAAGTGAACGTGGTTAAAGACTTACAAAAGCAAGGACAGTTTGTGGCGATGACCGGCGACGGGGTAAACGATGCGCCGGCCCTGGCGCAGGCCAACGTAGGTATTGCTGTTGGTTCCGGCACCGACGTGGCCGCCGAAACCGCTGACATTATCTTAGTGAACAGCCGCCCCACCGACATCACCAACTTAGTCGAGTTTGGTAAGGCTACGTACCGCAAGATGATTCAGAACCTTTTCTGGGCAACTGGCTACAACGTTGTCGCTATTCCCCTGGCGGCTGGGGTGCTGTACCCTAATTTCGTACTTAGTCCGGCTATTGGGGCCGTGCTGATGAGTGCCAGCACGGTCATCGTAGCTCTGAACGCGCAATTACTGAAGCGGAGTCTGCGTAGTAGCAACCCGTAGCCGTTATCGCCATTTGGGTTTAGTTATCACTGCGGAGATAATCCATGAGACCTGACGCACGTATTTCCAGACGGAGACATAGTTTTTTCCAGTGGGCGGTGTCCGTTTTGGTATCATAAACCGGATGGTCATCCCGAGCAAGCATTTCTGCGATTCGTGCATCAAAAACATCATCGGAAGCCGTGAGTAGCTCGTTCATACCAGTCAGAATTTTTAGTCAAATCTACGAGGTTTCGCCAATGACTACCTTGTAAGATTGTGTCGAAGAAGTTGTAAAATTCGGAAGTTCAGGCGTTTAACGGCGTACTGTATAGCCCCAGACAGCACGTCAAATCTCTTCTCTATTAACCATGTTTAGACATCTTCATCCGTTAAGCCCGCTGTTATTACTGTTTGGTATGTGGGCGTGTCAACCGCCGGATCAGGCGCAGGAATTGGTCAAAGAGGCTATTCAAGTACATGGGGATGCGGCATACAATAACAAGCGGATTGAATTTGATTTCCGTACCTATCTTCAGGAGTTTGAAACGACAGAAAAGAGAAGCTTAGCCCAATGGCCAAAAGCAGTGAATTCACTTGTTTAGTACCAGGACGAAAAGGGTATCGAAGCTGCCCCGCGTAGGTACTTGGGAAATCAGGTTCTTCAGCGATGCCGATCTGCCCGATCTGTTCAGCCTGGCTTGGTGCGTCGTAATACGTGCCGAAGAGCTTATCCCAGATAACCAGCCAGGCCCCGTAGTTGACCTGAGCGTCTTTGTAGTCGGCCCGGTGATGCCAGCGGTGCAGTTCGGCCACGCTGAACAGGTGTTTCAGCCAACCGGCCCGGTAGTCAATGTTGGCGTGTTGCAGCATCATGTTGACGGTAAGCGCGGCCAGCGCTCCCGCGATGACCGACATAGGTGCCCCGATCAGCACACACAGGGTGATACCCGGCAACCCTTCCAGCACCTGATGAATCGGATGTCGTTTGTCGCCGTTAAGCCAGTAAAGCCGTTCGGAACTGTGGTGAATGGCGTGCAGCTTCCACAGCCACTCGTAACGGTGACTGAGCGCGTGAACGGCGAACAGAAAGAAGTCGATGAGGGTTAGGGCGAGCAGCACTTGCGCCCATAACGGCCAGTAGGTTGGAAAAATAGCCCACAAAATTAGCGACTGCCCCAGCCAGAGAATCATCAATTGGGCCACCACTTTTATGCCATAATTGACTACGTAGTGAACCGTATCGAGATTCAAGTCGCCGTGTTTAGTGCGTAACCAGTCGGTTTCGTAGGGTAATGCCCGTTCCAGCAGCAACACCACAACGGCGGCTCCGGCAATGACGGACAGCGTAGCCAGATAGGTATTGACACCAGCCGCCAGCAGCGAGACAATCAGCAGGAAGGAGCCTGCCCAGATAACCGGATAGAGTAGGTAGCGGAGTAGCGTGATGCGTTTGTTCATGCTTGTATTTGATAAATGACCGCTACAAAGCTCACCATTCCGCCACGGGCAGACTTGAATAAACCGGCTATTTTAGCAGTACGTCGGAGGGGCGGATGCCGAACATCTCGGAAAAGGTGCGACTAAAGTGGGCTGAATCGGCAAAGCCCCCACTGTGGGCAGCCCCGGTTAAATTTTGTCCCTGCAATACGTGCTTTACGCTGACTTGTAGTCGACTCCAAAGAATGTACTTCCGAATGGGAATACCAACCTGTTCTTTAAACAGGTGCATCAATCGTCCCTCCGACAGGCACGCAATCTCCGTCAGTTGCCCAAGTGGCAACGGATCATCAATGTGAGTTTTTACGTAGTCCAGCACCGAGTCAATTCGCTCATCGACGTTAACGGCCAAAGCTGGTACAACATCCGGCATCAGCCGACGGATCAACCGACCAAAAAGGAGGGTCAATTCTCCGGTTGTCGCGGCTTCGGCAACGGGTAAATCAGCCACAAGTTCATCCGACAGACTCAACACGGGTTGTCCATTAAGGCATTGGGCCAGGTTCCACCCTAAGCGGCTCTCCGGCTCCACATAAACAAACCATTGCCAGCCATTGCCAACGAATCTGTGTGGAACATCGGCTCCCAATAGCGCAACCCGCCCCCGGTGCAGCCGCTCAGAGCCATTCCAGAACTCACAGGGTCCTTCACTGATAACCATTTCAACGGCGTGGTGATGATGCTGGCTGACCGAACGTAAATTTCCTCGGTAGAAAGCAAAGCCGTTGTGCAAGTATAGTAATGGAGTTTTATTCACATTGTTGTGCTATATATGAAGGCATACGCTTGCATGGGCTTACTTTAAATCTGTTTCAACGTATCTTTTAATGGTGTTTGTAGAAGCCCACTCCTTTTATATCATTCCAGGCAGTAGTCTGGTGGCAGACGTAGCACTGGTTAACCTGAACTCCCTCGCAGCAACCGCCAGTCTGTATACTACCTTGCGAAGCAACTTTCTTAGATACCATCTCAAAATGACCCATGTAATGGCTGGGCGGAGCCTGATGACACTGAGCGCAATCCGTAGAGCGAACAGAGGGGTGCTGAAATGCCGGTATAGTCCATTGAGTAGTAGCATGACAGGTCGCACAATCCGTTCCGAACAGTCCAAAATGGGGGTCTTTGGAGCTATGGCAACCCGAACAATTAAGTTCCGCTTCGAGCGAGGAAACGAGCGGGTGGCCCGTAGGAAGGTCAGCGTTGGCTGTCAATTTTAAGCGCGACCTTAGCTCGGGCAGTAATCGAACTCCTATCTGAGCCAGTGCCTGATGATTCATGGTTCGCAAATCAGCGTTCGGTCCCTGATGTTCAATATGGCAGGCAGAACATTTGCCGATATTGGCGTGAAAAGCTGTAGGCTGACGGCCCAATAACGCTTTATCCGCAGCGTGGCAACCAATGCATTTAGTTTCATCAACACCTTTCACGCCTGTATGACAAGATGCGCAATTGTCCTTCATTGAAGCATGGGCCAGTGATAGTTGACCCGGCATGACCTGGTTTTGCCACTGAACCGGGCTATCTTCCGGATACTGAAGGGTATAATAAACCGACCCGCCGAAAACCAGCAGGGATACTCCAAAAGCCCAGTACGTTAATTGCCGTTGAACCATCGCAAACCAAAATAGATGGAGGACCAAATGTGCAAAAAAAGCAGTCCATAGAACGCGCAGGAGGTAACAATATGCAACACCAGCCAACGCGCCACGCGTCGTTTCAGGAGGTCATGCGTTCGAATGGCGTATTCCACATCAGCGATGGATTCGGTTAACCGAACGGCCCGTACCGCCAGTGGTGTATCACTGGAAAGTACGGCAGGTGTCGTCCCCCATACGCTGTTTAAAACACGACCCATCAACGAGTGAGTGGCCGCGTACTGAAAATCAGATTCCGGTTGTTGACCGCCCCCGCTGACCAACTGGTTATACTGAGTAGCCAATTGATTAAGTAGGGTCTGTTTTTCATGGAGTTCCATAGATGCATAACCTAAGAAGTACCGTCCGATAAATCCGCTCAGGATTGTGAGCAGCATCATGGCTGTCAATACGATACCTAATGTACTTTCAAAGCGGTGACCTGTATGCAGTATAGCCAGTATCGCCCCAATGATACTGGTATAGATATGCCAACTGAGCAACGTTCCTAACGGTATATGACGGGTAAGCAACGGCTTCAGGTAAGCACTTCGTTTAGCGACTGAGTAAACGAGCGGAGGCAGCACCATTAACACAGTTCCGGTTACGGCCAGCAATCCCCCCGTCAGGCTACCGGGAAAGCGCGGTGAACGATGGACCAAAAATCCCAGCCATAAGGCAAGTTGTAGCACTAGTAAACTCCTGATTATTTTTCGTTCGCTTTGCATGATTCTACGCATCAACGGCCACCGGACCGGTTGCTTTAGCCTGGCAAGCCAGAATGATATGTCGCGCCCGGTCATCATCATCTAAGGCGTCTTCAACGGCCATCGCTACCGATCCCGTAAGCAGTTTCGTTTTACAAATGCCGCATGTACCGACCCGACAGGAGTAATCAATATTGACACCAACTTCCTCTGACGCTTCCAGAATCGACTTGTTGGGAGTTAGCAGGGCCGTTTTGTTGGATTTTACGAACGTAACAACCGTAGCCGTATCGGTCAAAGTTGTTGCCACCAACGGTGGTACGGGCGTTTTTGAGGGAGGGGCCGGAGCCGGAAATAATTCGACCCGTACATTCTCTTTCGGCACGTTCAACTCGCTAAGCATCTGCTTAACGGCATCAATCATGGGGGCAGGCCCGCAGATATGAACGCGACGGGAAGTAATGTCTGGTACGCGGGCATTCAGCACTTCCTTCGTGATACGTCCTAAAAGATAAATACCCTCGGCTGGGCTGTTTTCCTGGCTTAACGAAATGGTAACGTGCAGATTCGGGTACCTTTTTTGTAGGTACTCCAGTTCCTCCCGGAAGATAATGCTGCCTTGGTCTTTGCAACTAAAAAGCAGAAAAATGTCTTTTTTCCAGGACCGATCTGTTAAATACCGGACAACGCTCATCATGGGCGTGATGCCCACTCCCCCGGCAATGAGCACAACACTTTCCGCATCGGCTTCGGTGAAGGTAAATTTACCCGACGGGCCAGTGAACTGTAGTAAGGCACCCTCTTTAACCTGGGTATGCAGGAAATGAGAAACTACCCCCTGCGGCTCGTGTTTCACGGTGATTTCGCAGAAATCCCGGTGCGTCGGCGACGAGGCAATCGTATAGGACCGCCTCACGGGCACCCCGGCCTGCTCAATTGTAACGGTAATAAATTGGCCTGGCAAGTAGTTAAAGGGAAGTTTACCGCCGGTAGGGTCTGCCAGACGAAATGTTTTGACGTTGGGCGTTTCGTCAAATATTTCGGTCACCAGCAACGTACCGGACCATGAATTAGGTTTAGAAGGCGCAATGTCAGGGTTAACGGCTGAAATGGGAGTTAGTAAGGCCGTTGTAGTTGGTAGGGCATCTGATGCCGGTGCGGGGGTTTCCGGCGAAATACCGGCCAGTTTCGCTACGAGCGCGTTGGCTCGCTTCATTTTCTGAACATACAGGCCCACCACCGCTACGACAAATAGGGCCATTGATAACATGGTGATGTAATGAAACCACGATAGTCCAAAGAACCCATGCGGTTGTTCAGTGGATTCCACGGGCAGCAGGTTCATCTGCTGTTTAAACCACGATAGGGCTGTTACGCGGGGGTCAGTTCCTTCGGCCAGCGTGCGCTGGACGGCTAATCCGCTTTTAAGCAGGGATTGTCCCTGATGGATCTGCTCCATGGCCGTCTGAGCGGTTACCTGATCCTGCTCTTGGGTCGCTGACTTCAGGGCTTGCAGGCCCGACGTTAAGAGGCTATTGCCATTACGGATGCGTTCGTTGGCTAATTGCCCAAGAGCATCGCGTTGGGCAGGATCGAGTGGTGCCTGCATCAGTGATGGAAAGAGTTCTTTCGGGGGCGACTTTCCCATCTCCATCATGTCCCCCATCTCAGTCTCCATCCCCCCTTTCAGTCCGCCCCCCATGCCACCCGCCATTTTTCCACCAGCAGTGTCGGGGGTTGGGTTTGTACCCATCGACATGGGTTGGGCCGATGGCATGGAAGCCTGCTGGGGGTGGTGCTTCTGATGATCGCTTTGAGCCCAGGCTCCCCAGCTAATCAACAGCAACGTACAGACTCCGCCCACGGTATAGGGCTTACATATCGTCTTTGTCATCATCCATCATCGGGGGGTCTTTCGGCATGGGGTTTTTGGCAGCTTTTTTCATTTGGGTGGCCCCCTTGCTCATCATACCCATGCCTTTGTCTATCATACCCATACCTTTGCTCATAGTGGGTTGGTTCATAGACCCCATACCTTTGGCAGCGGTGTCTTTCCCCATCGTCATCACGTCCATGCCCTGGCTCATCATGCTCATTCCCTGGCCCATAGCATCCATATCATCGGCCATCGGCTGACTCGATGCTGTGGCCGACGATTTACCCATCATTTCTTTGCCCATTGCAATCATGTCCATGCCTTCATCTATCAGTTTAATACCCCGCTCCATCACAGATTTGTCATCGGCCATCTGTCCCTGATGCATCAGGTCATTGCCGGATTTGACCATATCCATGCCCCGGTGAATCATGTTCATGCCCGAATCATCGTCATGCACTACACGGTCCGTTGAAGTAGTAGCCGTCTGGGTGTCGTTGACGGATTTATTTTTGTCACGACATCCTGTAAAAGTGGCCGCACCGAGCAGCATCACAAACAGGTACTTAATCATTGCTTTCATGATAAATAGAACGTTTAGTCAATGTTCCGAAATAGAATGAAAAGGAAAGGGGGGCTTTTAGTCTGCACTTAAAATAACCAATTGCGTGGGCTGTAGCTGTACCTGGACACAACGGGGTATAGGGCTATTCGGACCGCCTAACAACGGAGCTTCCCCGGAAGAACCGTACAGAAAGAAAAAGCTATTAGCTCGTTTATGCAGTTCTGCATCTACAATTACGTATCCGGTTTGAATCTCGGTGCACGAAGAATTGTAAATGATCAAAACCTCCGTGTCATGTAACATTCGACAAAAAGCGAGTAAACTTCCCGGTTCCGTTGGCAATTGAAATAATTGCCCATCCAGCGAAATCTCGCGCCAGTACATTCGACCAAATTTAAGCGCAGGTGTCTTGCGTCTGATACAAGCCAGTTGAGCAATAGCCTGATAAATAGAGCAGTTTTGATTTAAGACATTGAGTTCGGGGTTCTCAGGGTTAAACATACACTCCCGAACCCAACGATCATCGGCTCCAGAACCATCAAATCCCTGTTCAGTACCGTAATACAAACAGGGAATCCCTAAAGCACAAAGCAAATAGCCGACGCCTGCAATAATTTGCTTATCCGTAGCACCACAGCCGAACCGTTGTTTTACCGATTTTCCTATCTGATCATGATTATCCAGAAACGTTACCAGATACTCGCCCAGCGGATGGCGATGTAGGGCCTGATCCTGTAACTCTGTATACCGTTCAATGAGCCGGGTTGGAGAGGCTACCCCTTTGATAACCCCCTCCAGTATGGTGTATAAAGGAAAATCAAGCACTGAATCCAACCCATAGTACACATTTACATCAACGGCTGAGGTAGGTTTATAAAGACCAATGTAATCTGTACATAAATAATCGGAGCCCACTAGCTCACCAAAAATGAAAAAATTTTTCTTGCCCAACCGATAGGCGTATTCCCGAACGCGATTGCAGAAATAGTGGATCGTCTCAGGGCGTAGGTGCTTTACAGCATCGATCCTAAAGCCATCGATATCTAATTCCCGCATCCAGTAACAGTAGACTTTTGTCAGTACATCGAGTACATTGGTAGCTTCAGGAGAAGCGTCATTTCGAAAAGCTTTTAACCCGAAAAAATCCCCTTCCAGTGTTTCTGGGTAGGCATCAAAATTTCGAATCCTGCCTTGTCGGTTATACATTTCTGGATTACGCAATTCAACGGGTAAAGGGCGGTCGTCCCACCGCCAGTCACCGAACGGAAATCGAACACCCCGATAATAGTAAAAGGGTTCGTCGTCTGGATAAAACCAGTTATCGCCCGAATGATGAAGAACGATGTCCAAGAACACCCGCATATCCAACTGGTGGGCGGCTTCCACCAAGTGCTCCAACTCATTCTGCGTACCAAAACGGGGGTCAACGGCTAAGTAGTTTTGTGTGGCGTAGCCGTGGTAAGACGTTAAATTGTTTTCAAGAATTGGGCTTAACCAAAGAGCCGTGCACCCTAATGTGCGCACATAGTCTAAATGCTGAATGATTCCCTCGAAAGTTCCTCCGCAGAAATTCCCTAAATTTTCCGCAGTACCGAAGCCATGGGTACGTTCCTTCTGTTCGGTGGCGTGCCGCAACGAAGAGTCATGAAACCGGTCGATTAAGATAAAATAAATGAATTCCTCCCGCCATTCGCGGTGGCAGTTCGGCCAGTAACGTTTACCGGGCTTCGGCTCCAGTTGAATATTCTGTACAGATCGTAACGTAGGCAATGAAGGAGATGTTTGCTCACGGGAGTCCCTGTAAAATGTTGGAGACGCCAGCTTACCACGCCTATCGCCAGTTATAGGCATCGACGTCAATGAAGCAAGGTGGTTCATACTAGTTGAAAAGCTAATTGGTGGAATTATGACGATACCTGCCGCCAAGGACCTAATTGGTCATGATACAGTTGCCGCAGTTTACTCATCCTTCATTCCCTTCATGTTTATCTTGCTCTTTTTCTGTTTAAACATTTTCTCGCCACCCACATGAATTACCATTTCGCCATTTTCAATCATGCAGTGGTCGCCTTCTTTCATTTTGACGACCGTGCCGTCTTTCCGCTTGCAAGTGCCGTCGGTCATGCACAATGTTCCGTCGCTCATCGTCATGTCCATTGTCATCGGGGTCATCTTACCCTGATGCACCATCATCATTTTCCCATTGTGCATGACCATATATTCTTCATGTGCTGCCTGACCCGCCTGCTTGGTCTGGCTGGCCATAGCCTTGTGAGCCGAATGCTCACTTTGCCCGTAGGTAATGCCGAATACTCCGAGCAGCATAAGTGTCAGAGCGAAAGCCATCGTTTTCATGGTTTAAAAAGTTATTGGTTTTAAATTGATAGAAAGCGGGCGTAGCTTGGGACCAACATGAGCCGACACCCGATAGCGGGTGTCACAAAATTCCCAATTTAAACAGTACGCCCGTATGTCGATAATCAACCATTTAGCTGATAAAGCTCAGACGTAGCAATTCTCAGTAAAATCAGACGTGCTACGACAAATGTATCGTACTATGCCCACCATTGTTTTGTAAAATTATGCGTTTAGGTAAGCTTTTGAACGTTAGTGCAAGTAGCTGTTAGAATTCCTAAGTTTGGTTTCTTTATCCAACTACTAAAAGCTTCCATGGCGCGGAAGGGAGCTTTATCTAATGGAAAACCTTCCCGAACCGCTATTATGGTCGGGCGGTCCAGGAAGGTAAGGGGTAGGATCAAGCTTATTTCAAGCTGACGTATTTACGGCACTCGTCGGCACATTTCCGGCAAGCCTCGGCACAGTGGCGGCAATGGTCCATGTGGGCGGCATGTTTTTCACATTCCTGAGCACAGGCTTCGCAAATCTGAGCGCAGAGCTCACACGCCTGTTTAGCGAAAGGACTGTTACCCGCTATGTAAGAAGTCGCCAGATAGCAGATTTTGGCGCAATCCCGATCCAGCCGGATACAGGCGACCATCATCTTGACATCTGATTCGTGCAGGCACGCTTCCTGACAGCGATCACACGCCTGGGCGCAGCGAAGGCAGGCGTCGATACAATCTTGCAATTGAGCTACCATGTTTGTCGTTTTTTGGTGATTAGTCTGCTTCTATTCAGAAGCCAGGCGAAGGTAGCAAGACGGGGTACGTAGCACCGTGTAAAATTTTATCGGCTTCGTGTAAGATTTTAGGGCATCAACACCTGATCCAGGGGTCTTCGCCGTGCCTCATTATTTTGCCGGAATTGAGTAGGCGTTAAGCCCGTATACTTTTTAAACTGATTAGCTAAATACTGACCACTGCTATATCCAAGCCTATAGGCAATCTCCTCGATTGATAACTCGTTGTAAATAAGCAGCTCTTTAATTCGTTCAATTCTTTGAAGGATAATAAAATGTTCAATCGTGGTATTCTCAATCGTAGAAAATAGAGTGCTTAAATAGGGATAGCTCTGCTGGATTTTTTCAGAAAGATAGTCGGAAAACTTCAGGGGAGTTGATACGTCCTCCTGATGAACCAACTCAACAATAGCCGCTTTTATTCGCTCTACCAATTGAAGTTTAGTATCTTCCAGCAAACTCAATCCATAAGGATTCAAAGCACCTTTAATAGCATCCAGTCTAGTACTTTCCAGTGGTTCGGCAAGCACCACCTCACCGATGTGCACACATACGGGGGTGAGTCCGAGTTGTTCCAGTTCGCGCTTTACGATCCATACGCAACGGTCGCAAACCATATTTTTGATATAAAGTGTTTGCATAGCATACTTTTCGTTTGACCATCAGAAGTAACGAACGGTCTTACAGGCTTGTTAAAGTTAACACAGAAAAAGTGGAATTTCACCTCCAACTTTTCCCGTGTTAAATTCATTATAACCTGATACCAACCGTCACGTAAAAGTTACGTGCGTCGGCGGGTAGGATACCGGGCCCCGGATACCCACCGGCCCGCCGGGTAAAGTAGCGTTCGTTCGTTAAGTTATTAAGCCCTGCTTTGAACAGATACCGCTTCCCTTGAATCGAGGTCAATACGTCCATTACCTGATACGCCGGAATCGGACCCGTTTGGGCATTGGTAGTAGCGTTCTCAGTATTGTTGGCATCGCTGTACGCTTTGCCCACCCGGTTCAGCAGGGCTGTAAGCGTAAAGGTGCGGTAGGTGTAGTTTAAACCAAAACGGCCAATAAATTGCGGGGCGTTCTCTACGAATTTACGCTGTAGGTTTCCCTCTACGAGTTGACCGTTAGTAACGGTTGCCGTAGGCAAATCCAGGTAACGGGCATCCGTGAAACCCAGTGAGGTAAACAAACTTACGTACCCCACTTTTGAGTGGCCCGCCAGTGCTACTATCGGATCAATTTCGACATAAGCTTCTACGCCCTTACTTACGCTCCGACCCAAATTCGTCCGGAATTGGTAGGGGCGGTTGGCTTCATTCAGGCGGGTCAGGGTGCCAATGCGATTGGCGTAGTTCAAATAATAAACGCCCAGGTCGTAGGTCAGGAATTTACGGTACGCGCCCCGCAAACCGGCATCAATCGTGTAGCCCCGCGCATCCCGCAGATTCGGATCAATCACAAAATCGGTCAGGGCAGCGGGTGTCAGGTCGCCGAACAGCACCGGACGATACGCCTGCGAATAGTTTCCGTAGAACGTAGCAAAATGGGCCAGTTTGTACTCCGTTCCCACACCCAGCAGGGCAAATGATCGGCTGCGTTGTTGGCTGATCTGGTTTTCGGTTTCGTTGGCTGCAAAACTGTAACGTCCTGATACGCTGTTATCAAGTAGTTCAACCCGGATGCCCGGTGTCAGCGTCCAGCGGTCGGTCAACCGGAACAGGTTTTCGGCAAACGCGGCTACGTTCGTCGTCCGCAGGTTGAGCGCACGGGGAAAGGCGGCATCCACCAGTCTCAGGTTGAAGTCCGAGCCGACATCGCCTTTACCCTGCTGTCGGCGGTCGGTGTAGCCGTTAAAATATTTCACCCCCGCCGAGAGAACGTGTCGCCGACCAAGCGCGTTATACTGACTAATCAGCCGCAGCTCGCTTCCCCAGTTCTGATACGTATCGCGGTCGATAGTCCGGTTTGCCAACTGACCGCCCGCAGTGGGTACGTCGGGATTGGTGATGGCACTGACAAAGCCGATCTGATTCCGCTCGCTAAACAGGCCATGTACTTTCAGGTTCAGCTGGGTACGCTCATTTATGGTGTAATCAACCGTAACAGAGGGAACCGTCCAGGGTACGTTGAACCAGTTGCGTGCCCGTGAACTCTGCCGGGCATTCTGGGCGAACTGGCCGTCGGTCAGGCCGCCCGGCTGCTGATTGACGCTGGAAGCCCGCGAAATTTCGGCCCCGATCTTAAGCCGGTTCGTGACTAAATAACTGATCGAGACAAAGCCGTTGAAGATGTTGTAGCGGCTATTTTCACGCCAGCCATCAGCCCGGCGGTAGTCTACGTACCCAAAATACTGCCACCGCCCCGACGTGCCGCCCAACGAGTTATAGGTAGAAAATAACCCGTAGCTGCCTACCGACTGCTGCGATTCGATGGCTATCGGTTTGTCGGTTGCCGGACCTTTCAAAACGTAATTGAGCAAACCGCCGAATTGCGGGCCGTATTGCAGCGAGGCTCCACCCCGAACCAGTTCAATCCGCTCGACGGCCTGCATGGGTGGGTTGTAATACGCTTCGGGATACCCGAAGGGGTCCGAACTGATCTGCACTCCATTCTGCCGGGTGTCAAACTCCCAGGAGCGGTTGGGACTCAGCCCCCGCACGGCCACCCCCACCTGCATACCCGACCCTTCGCTTTCCCAGACCATCACGCCCGGCGTTTTGCTGAATACCTGCCGACTGTTGTTGGTAATCAGGTTAGCATCCAGCGCACCCAGGTTAATGACTTCTGTTTTCTTACCGGCAAAAATGGCATTGTGGCCCACTTCGGGCAAAACTTCCCGCTCACGTAATCCTCTGGCGGCAATGACTTTGACCTCCTGAAGTTCCTGTATGCTTTCCTGAATGGTGATCGTCAGGCTGGTGATTTGCTCATCGGTAACGTTGACGGTCTGCTCGTTGGTTTGCAGGCCCACGCCCGATACGACCAGCACATACTGCCCCCGAACAAGGTTTGTGAACTGGTAGAAGCCTTTCTGATTGGTACTTACCTGGCGAATGGTTCCTTTGAGTGCTACGGTAACCCCCTCAGCGCGTTGACCATTACGGTCCAGCACAAAGCCCTGGAGCACACCCGATGGTTTACCGTCGTCGGCTCTCGCTGCCATTCCAGTAAAAAGAAAAATTGACAGGATTAGGGCACGTATAAGAAGTTGCATAGTTTTATTTAGACTGATTCAAAACTATGCAAAGGTATATGCCATTCTGCAACAAACAAACTTCTTTAGAAATATTCTAAACAACTCTCGGCTTATTGACTTTCTTTAAGCAGCCAGTTAATCTTCGTCATACGGTGCAAGGGATCGTAAACCGATAAATCGCCACCGTTGCTGAACTGAGCATCAAGTCGGTCGTGATAGGCATGATTTTCCGGAAAAGCCCGTTTCAGGGTTTCAACCGTAAGCTCCTGGAGCGGAGCACCTGCGTCTTTGCTAAAAAATAGTTTTGTATATCCGGGCTGTTTGGCTATGGGTGGCCGTACCAGTTTGTAAATCAATATAGGTTCGCCCGGATTGAGGATGGGGTAGTGGTCGTTCTCAGACACAAACCGGTAGCTCTGCCCGGCACAATCGCGAAATCCATACAGGCTATCTTTAGCGTATTGATACGACTGCCTCTGATGAATGATCGTCACATAAGGCTTTCCGATGAACTCGTGCAGCCGTAGTTTATGTTTTTGCGCCCGGCAGTCAACGGCCAGCATTAATTCATTCCGTCTGAAATCTTCAGCCGAACGAAATAAACCGCCCGGCATACTGGCATTCGATTGAGCCTGTGTCAAATCAGGCGAACTTAAATACAGGAGCGATATAAGTAAAACATTACGCATGGCTACGACCGTAGATTGGTTACGTAGCAAATGTATGGGAAGAATTAGGACCTTAAGGTGATCCTACTCACGTATAAGGCTGATTGTGATTAGTTGTTGATTAACCGACGGGGTCTGCCGCATCTTTGCCCTCTTCAACGTGTAGCGTAAAGACCGTTGTGAGGACTGAGAGGTGATGGGAAAATTGAACCCTTGCCTGATAAGTGCCTGCTTCCGGGAACGTAAACAGTTTGGCTAATCCCATGGCACTAGCTTCCAGCAGAAGTATAAAAGGTTTAGCAAGATATTCGGACGTGATAGTAACCTGTGCGTCTACTATATCCGCCAGTTCTGCCGTATCCGCTTCGTTGTTTTGTTGAATGTTGACCTGCATAAACACAGGCCGACCTGTTTGCCACCGGCCGTGGTGCAGACTAAGTTTTACTACGTAGCCTTCGACAACGTTAATTAGCGAATACATATGGCAAATTCTTCCTCCCAGCAAACCCGCAAAGCTCAATGCTTCATTTTACTGTGGTCAGGCTTATTTTTCATCCCGGCCTGAAAGCAGTGGAGGGCGCAAGCACTACCTTTCAGGCTGTCGTGAACATTGCCTACTACGTTCCCCTTGGCATCAATCAGGTCGCAAGTATCGTCCGGCCTGTCTTTTAGAGTAAATACGAGTCCGCCGGTTTCGTTGTAAAAGCTCATGCCATCTTTCGCCATGCGACCCAACAGTTTGCCGTTTGCATCAACCATTGTTCCGTCAGCCTTCAGAAAGGCAATCTTTTTTCCTTTGGCATCCTGAATGATGCCTTCCTTTGATACTGTGCCTACCGTAATGCCATTTTGTTGAATTTGACCAGAACTGGTCAAAATATGGCCTTTATAATCCTTGACGGGCTGCTGCGCCTGAGCAAGAAACGGCGTTAGCAACAAGAGGGTGAGGGCGACGAATCTCATCATTTTTGTGTATATTTTTTTTGTAGCAAATTAGGAAAAAAAGCATAGATGGCAAATATTATTTTTTAGATGTGGTAAAGTTATGATTATATATTTTAATATTAATACTATGTAAAATAATATTCTGTAAAACGAAAGTTTTCAGATGGTGTTAAGACCATCTGAATAATGAGGATTTCAAAATGCATCCAACATACGTATATACAGGTTAACCGTCTTGTTTGAATTGATAGCCAGATCGGTACGCAGGTAAACCTGCTTTTATCGATTCAGTAGCACACGCATTCCTACCCCGCCAGCGTAACGAGTAGTCGCAAGGGAAAAATCGGTAACGTGTTCGGCCACACCACCCAACGCAGCAAAAGCGGCTGCTATCAGAAAACGGTTCAGGGTACGCCGGTACTCGGCCTGGGCCGACCAAAGCTGCCGGTCAAGATACCGGCCCTGCACAAAGCCGCGTAACATAGTTGGCCCTCCCAGTTTGGGCAACTCCCGCAGCGGAATAGTTCCCGTTGTGAACTGCCCAACGGCTTGCAGACCAACCATATTTTTCGCATTCAGCGGTACGTACCGGCGCAAATCAACAGACTGTTCAGTGTAATCGAACTGACTACCGAATTTGTGGCTATACATCTGAAAGGCCCACTCAGCGTACCAGCCCCGCGTCGGGCTGAACGGGTTATCCCGGTAATCAGCCAATAGGGTTGGCCCCAGGGCCGACACCACACTGCCCTGACTGCCCGGCAACGATTCGTGCAGGGGCTGGCCCTGACTCAACTGCACGTTTTGCGTGTTAGAATAATAGTAGCTGAGGCCCGCGAAAAAACGCCCTTTTACTCGTCGCCAGAACCGATGTTGCACGTACCAACGTTGATAACTTAACACGTAGAACTCGCGCTCATTCAGGGTTTGATTGCCTACGCCCCAATAATCTTCCGAAAAATCAACGTAGCCG
This sequence comes from Spirosoma lacussanchae, assembly GCF_005870035.1. Taxonomy (GTDB): domain Bacteria; phylum Bacteroidota; class Bacteroidia; order Cytophagales; family Spirosomataceae; genus Spirosoma; species Spirosoma lacussanchae. The sequence continues at coordinate 98,216 of NZ_SWJG01000012.1, forward strand.
CCCCGCCCCCGCATTACGTACCGTTCAGCCGCGCCATAGGTATTCCATACACCCTCTGCGGCCAGTTGCCGACGGGTGCTGTAAAGAACATGAACGAAGGCGTATGAATCGCGGGTACGTCGATTGAGCGAGTCGAGCCGTTGCCAGTACCGGCTGTGAAAGCGGGGTTTATCAGCTCGCCCCGTCCCTGCGTTGTAAAAGTAATCGAGAGTGATGCCGCCTTTCACGCCAATTTCCGGCCCCGACTGTAATACGGGTAGCGGCACAAAGCGCAACGGGCGGCTCGTCAGCGAATCAGGATGCAGTTTGCGCCAGAACGAAGAACGTGGCTGTGCCTGCACGGAAGACAGCACGACTTGCCCAAACAGAATCAGCAGGCCAAACAGGCGGGGCCAACACGCAGAGACTGGAAGCAAGCAAACCGGTTGCATATGGGTGTTGATTGACAAGTTAGTACGGAAAACACTCAATCTTCAAGCCCTGAAATCAGCTAATTCACTGACAAAGCACTGATGCCAAACGTTCGCTTCATAAAAGGACGCTCGACAACGTAGTAAAAACCAAACACCAACAATTGATTAAGAGCCGCGAAGAGGAGGCCATAAAATGAGTGGTAGTACAAGGCAATTCCGTACACCTGAAGCTGTCCGACTCCATACATAGGATTGGCTAAATACCGGTAAGGGCCTCTGACGACAAAACCGCCAACGGCGCGGCCCAGAAACATATACTTCCAGTAATACACCGGCAGGCCCACCACCAACGCAGACCAAATCTTCACAGCCGTACCGGTGAAAATCAACACTATCGCCAGAATCGTAATTATGGAGTCCATTGACTGAAATGCAGGGAGTGTACTCGCCGTTTGCTGGCTGATATGCGTTAATGCCAGGCCATTATGAAAAAAAGCAAATGCAAACAGGCCCTCAAATGCTCTGAACGCTTTTTCTTCGCCTTTCGCCCCAATCCAGTTAAGGCGAAGTCCATGCTGCGGCAAAACACTACTTATCAAACCGAGATAGAGCAGCATCGACAGCATAACGTATGCTACGCAAAACCAGAGGTCAGTTAGGTCAGGAAGCCCATACCAGGCCCAGCCTAACGATACACCCATAACCAACGCACGACGCCAACTCAATCGGTCCAGGATGAAACCGGAGATACCAAGTGTTACGTAAAGAAGATTACCCGGTGAGTACAACCCCGCCCTTGTCTGCTCTACCTGCCAGCAACAACTAAATTGACCGGCAGAACGGTTGGCGTTGTTTATTGATTCGTTCATAATCCGGTGGTTTTATATGTTTATTGGCAATCTTTTACATGGGATACCTTCACACGTAAAAAGCAGGAGACCACCCGTAAACGGTTAGCTGAACTGACTCCAGGCCGCCAGCAATAGCATACCGGCGATTACGGCGTAAAGCAGCCAGTTCAGGTACGTTCGCCAGCTTGGTGTTGGCTGCTTATCACCTGTTTTACAGCATTCTTTCATTGCACTACTGGGATATGACTACCGGTTAACATGGTTCCGGGCTTGAATAAGCCGCGCATTGACAACAGCCGCAACTCCAAATAAGAATAAGACCAGATAGGTAATCAGGCTGAAGCCCTGAACGTAGTCAGACAAACGACCTCCCAACAGATCGCTGGTCATCAGCCCAACGGCGATGCTTACGACGGTCATTACTTTTCTCAGCCTGAACAGGCTTAGTTCGGTCAGGTACTGATACAATCCTGCTACAACGGGAAGGAGCGTAACATGATGGCCTTCCCACGACACGCCGGCCACAAGAAGTATTGTCAGGTACGTTAGGAGCAGTACCGGAAGGGCCGCCTGCCGACGGGTTTTCCAGGCGAAATAGTACGTGATGCCCACCAGGGCAAGGCGAACAATCAGACTGATTTTATTCACTAGGGCCAACTGCCATTCCGCGATGTGATACCGAATGCCGTTAATGTCGGGATGGGCCGTCAACAGTTTCGATAACGTAGCGGAAATGCCAAATGCAATCCAGTCGGTATATACCCGTCCTTCGAGTAAGAATGGCCGGAACACAACATACCAGTAATCGAGATAATCCTGAATGCCCTGCGCAACGCCCCGTTGCAGAAAGACAAGCAACGCAAAAAGCAGGCTGTAGCCACCGACCTTCCATAAGGTAGAAACAGGACGACGAATCAGCAGAACGACGACCAGCAAAATCGGCATCACTTTAACCCACATAGCCAGTGTGAGCAGCAGCAGGCCCAGGTTTTCCCGTCCGCGCACGTAACTATATAGCCCACCAACGCTCAGCAGGGCTACCCCCTCGTTGACGTTCACCCAAATAATGTTATGCCAATAGTATCGGATTGTGGCGATGACGGCGATGAGCAGGGCGGTTCGCGTAAAGCGGTTGGGGGAAAAATGTACCAACAACAGGTACGTTAGTCCGATTAGGCCCAGCCAAGCGGCAAAATTGAAAAAAGTAAATAGCCCAGTGGCAACCGGAAAAGGGAAAATAGCCAGTAGCTGAAACAGCCACGCTGCAACGGGCGGATAGATGTATTCCTGAGCACCCGGTATTGGCTCGTATAAAGGGGTGTCGGCCATGAATTTCAGGCCAGCCGCCCAGAAAATATACGGATCACCGTGTTCATCCTGCGTGTAGGCTTCGCGAATGGAAAAAACTATAGCCAGTATAAAGAAAGCCAGCAGAACGTACCAGAATCGGCGGGCAAGGGTAGAAAGAGATTGCATTCGTTACGGTAGTTGGTGGTGGACAGGGTACTTACGTACCCAGCATTTTTTTCAGGCACTGCTCTATCTCCGGGATAGACACCGTTATATCGTCTTCGAGGCCCCGCGTCCAATTTCCGGGATGAGCTTCTCCCTGAAAATAAGCCGCATACCGCATACTAAGTACGTTGGCTAAATAGCGAAAAAAGTCGGGGTAATAGGTGGGTGCGAAAAGCTCCAGCAGTTGCGTTCCTGGCTGGCACCAGATCAGGTTGCTGAACGACGCGCCATGTGGCCCTACAATGAAATCAGCATCCCGATAAATGGCCGCCTGTTCCGTAACAGAACGGGGTACATCGTCAATAATCTGAAATTCATACTGGTTGAGTAGCTGAATTAGCGCGGCTTCGTTTGTGATTCGGCGTCGGCAGTTCCGGCTGATATAGATGCGCTTTCTGCGCGTGTCGGGGGCCGGAAGCTGCGGTAGTATATACGTTCGGAGCGCGTTTATATCCGCCAGATTCGGGTAGAACCAGTGGCCGGCATTAGCTACGATACACTCCCTGAATTGTACGCTGGTTTTGCGCGTATCAATAAGTTGATGTGCTTCAACACCCAGTAAAGCCATGAAATCACGCTCGTAGGCAGTTCCAAATTGGGGGTACGCTACGGTTGCATTACGAAATACCGCTTCGGGCAGCACGCCCTTGATGCGGGCCAGTTTTGCCGCTACCAAAAACACAAAATCATAATACCCACCCCAAATAATACCGTCCAGATAGTGGCTCCAGGGAGCGATCACGGTCTGTACGGTTATCGACTGCCGACGTTGCCGATGGAGTACGTTTTGGTAAAAATCGTCGGTATTGATGTCCGTACAAGGTATGTTTCGCTCGGTCAGCACACTGCCGTAGGGGCGCAGTTCGGCCCCTGCCGCAGGGGTCTTGTACCGCCAGACCGAAACGGGTTCAGTTTCGGTCTGAGTCTGGGGGTAATAGACTTTGGAGGGATCAATCAGGTCAACGACCTCCTCCATGCATAGCGCATTGGCCGGGTAGGTTACTAAGCTATAGGGGCGGAGGAAAGCTTCGGTCTGCTCTTTATCCAGAAACTGGTAACCCGCCAGACGATACCCTACCCGGACTCCTTTCCTCAGCACAAGCCTACTTAGTTGAATGAATTGCTGACGGACACGTTTTACGCGCTTCGTCCAGGAGGTATGCACCGCCACGGGTTTCACCGGGAGCAAGTCAGTAGGCATAGTGATGGAGTACAAATGGGGTTAAATTGGGAGTTCATGATAGTTCCCGATTAGGGGATAACTTCCTTTGTCTCGCCACAGGTCAACATTTGATCGCCGAAGTATGGGTTGCGAATGGGCTTTTTGTCGCTAAGCCAATAACTGCCTTTGTTATTCAGGGCCATTGGGCAGAACTGACGATACACGGGTTTATCGGTCACGCCAAACGCTTTGATACTCCGGTACAATCCTTCTTCAAACTGAGCATAAGCCGTTCGTTGCTTTTCCAGGTCAGTAGTCATGTTAAGGGCTTTTAAGGCAGCATTCATGGTGTTCAGGTAGGTCATCCAGTCGGTATGAGCTGCACCCGAAAGCAACATCATATCCACACCCGCTAAGGCTTTTCCGACCCCTCCCGCCAGCGTTTTGGCCTGTTCCGAATTCGCGCCGATCAAGGCTTCGGTCAACTTCAGCGAAGTTTCATAGACAATTGTCAACTGCTTTATAAAGGTGTGCGGGGCTTTATGGCTTTTGGGAATAGTGGCAGCATTGGCTACGGACCGGGCCGCTGGTGCGGTGGGGTTGCTTTCCAGAGTGGGGGTCGATTTCACACCTTCTTCAACTTCGGCAGTAATGGGGTTAATACCCTTTTTAAGAATCAGTTCGCTGTACAGCAGATAGGCCCCCGACATTGCTACCTGTTCATCACCATTTAGCCCGTTGGTAATGGACACCTGCTGATCCGTTTCGGTACCGGTCTGTACCCGGCGGGGCTGAAAAACCGACCCATCGGGCTGTCCCTGACCCGTCTGCACGAACACGACCGCTCCCTGTCCGGCCCGCACCACGGCATCGGCCGGCAGCGTCAGCCCGCGCTGTACGCCGTGCCGAAGCAACACCCGTGCCTGCTGGCCGGGCTGGAACCGCCCCCCTGGATTGGGCATTACCGCCCGCATCACCAGTACCTGACTACCGGCCCGGTATTCGGGGTTAATAAACGTCACCCGCGCATTCATCGTCGGACTGGTTTCATAGCCCACCACCTGTACGGGCACCCGGTCGCCAACCTTCACAAACCGGGCTTCACCCGCATACAACTCGGCTTCGACCCAAAGCTGGCCCAGGTTAGCCAAACGATACAGCAACGCCCCTTCACCCACGTACTGCCCCTCACTGGCGGCAATCTCCGTAACGGTGCCACCTGCCGGTGCCACAAATGGAATACGCGGTTGCACGTTCCGGGTTTTGGCTAACCCGGTAATCTGTTCAGCGGTCATGCCATACAGCCGAAGTTTCTGTTCGGCAGCCCGCCGGAAGTCTTCATAGCGCGGCTCGTTCAGTTCTTCGGCCTGCCGAAGGGCTAACAGGTATTCCTGCTGCTGAGTAAGCAGGGGTTCGCTGTATATTTCATATAATACCTGCCCTTTGCGGATGGGCTGACCCGTCTCTTTCACGTAGAGCCGCTCGATTCGGCCCACTACCCGGCTGCTGATGACATCCGTTTGCTGCTGATCGGCGGCAAGCCGGGCGTTCAGTACGGTACTGTTGCCAATATTGCCCGATGCTACCGGCTGAACCATCACGTTGGCAAGCTGCATCTGGCTTTCGCTGAGCATAATCTCGGTGGCTATTTCGCCGGTCTTCGCCACGGGCACCAAATCCATGCCACAAATGGGGCAGGAGCCGGGCTTGTCCTGCACAATTTGCGGGTGCATGGGGCAGGTGTACGTAATTTTTTCCGCCCCGTCCGGCCCGTGATTATGGCCACTATGGTCGTCGCTGGCGGCTACCGCTGCGGAATCGGCCTGGTCATTGTCGGTCTTTTCGCCCGACTGGCAGGCGGCATTCAGCACCAGCATCAGCAGGAAAGACCAGCGCAGCCCGGCTGATCGCAGCCCGGCCCAACCATATTTCTTTTGTTTCAGCATGGCTATTTTGTGGTGGCTACGTTAACAAAACTTTCGCTGTCGATTAAAAATTGGGCATTGCGGGCAACGACCTGCTCACCCGTCAGCCCGCTGGTGATGGCAACATACCCACCTGTTTGCTGACCGATCTGCACCCGCACGGGCCGGAAGGTATTAGCCGCATCTTCTTGTTGCACAAAGGCGACCTGCTCGTTGCCTAAGTCGAGTATGGCCGTAGCGGGTAGCCAAAGCCCCGGCCCGCCCGACCGCCGAAGCGTAGCGCGGGCCAGTTGGCCCACCCGCACCGAATTACTCCCCGGCAGATACGCCCGCACGGTAACGAACTGCCCGTTTCCTTCAATAAAAGGCACTACAAAACTGACCCGTGCCCGGCGCGGAGCCTCGCCCGTCTGGTCGAAGGCAATGGTCAGCTCGTCGCCGGGTTTGATGCCAGCCGCATCGCGGGCGTAGAGCCGGAACTCGGCCCACAGGCGGCTGGGGTTTACGACCCGGAACAAGGTTTGCCCGGTCTGGACGTACTGCCCCTCGCGTAGCAGCAACGAGCCAACAACGCCCTCGCTCCCCGGCGCGGGGGTTGGCGTTGCAAACGTGATTTCATCCGTACCCGGAGAGCTTCCCCCGTCTGACATACCGCCCCCCATACCTTCTCCACCCCCCATGCCGCTACCGGCTCCGGCACTACCCATGCCGCCAGCAGCAGGCAAAGGCGGTGTACCCGCCGATTCTTCGATGACATACCCATCATAAGGGCTGTACACAGCCAAGGCATAACTGGGTTTACGAGTACGGGTCAGCTCATCAATCTGCCCGTCGGTTACGCCAAGCAATCGAAGCTTTTGTTTGGCTGCGGCAATCAGGGGAGCGTTGTCCGCATCCGCATCGAGTAAATAGAGCAGTTCACGTTGCGCCGTGACGATGTCGGGGCTGTAGAGTTCCAGTAGTTTCTGGCCCTTGCGAATGGGCTGATAATTAACGCGCACGTATAGCTTTTCGACACGTCCGCCGAACCGGGCTGGAATCGTGTAAAGTCGCCGGGTGTCGTAGGTTATGATGCCGTTAGCCTGTACGGATACCGCTGCCGTGCGTTGTTCGGGCTGCACGGTTGCAATATTGGCCACCACCACCGAGTTAGTGGGTTGTAACAGGGCTTTGAGGTCGGCATTGATCGCCAGACTGTCGCCACCGGCCGTTACTTTTTTCACCAAATCCATGCCACAAATGGGACACGAACCGGGTTTGCCCTGCACAATCTGCGGGTGCATGGGGCAGGTGTAAGCTTCCTCGGCGGTCTCGTGGGTATGACCGCTATGAACCCCTGTATTTGGGTTGGCCGGTGCCGTTGCTTCTTTGTTGTCGTTGTCTGCCTGGCAGCCTGCCAACAGAGTCAGGACAAGCCCGACGAGGGAGGCCATCAGCCCCAGCCTGTTCTTATTTCTCCAGTTCTCGCTCATAACTTACAATCATGCGGTAATACTCCTGTAGGCGCGTCAGATAATCCATCTGGGTCATGTTCAGTGTTTCCCAAGCATCAATCACCACGAACAGATCGCCTTTGTTCTGCTCGTAGGCAATTAGCTGGGTATCGTAGTTCTTGCGAATTGTTGGAATCACCCGCCGTTCATAATTCTCCAACTGCGTTCGCATCGTCCGAATGTCGGTGAGCATCTGGGCCACCATACCCTGCGTTTCAATAAGCATTCCTTCGCGTTCGTAGCGCATGGCCGCGATGTCCTGTTCCATGCCTTTGATTTCGGCCTTATACATCCGTGAGGCCCAGGGAAGAACGGGTATCGAGATCATCCCCATTATTGTCATCTGGGTTGGCATCATACTCTTCGTGCCAGCCAGGGGCTGCATATGGTCGAAGCGAACCCGGAAATCGGGCCGGGCCTGCGCCCGCTGCGCTTCAATACCCGCCCGCATACTCAGAATTTGTTTATCCATGCGCAGAATATCTGACCGGATCTGACTGATTTCCTCCGTCGATGGCACAACCGGCTGCGGTTCGGTGGGGCAGTAGGTGGTGTCAATCCCGAACGCTTCCGTTTGGGGGCGGTTCATCAGCGTGTTCAGGCCAATGCGTTTGCGTTGGATCTCCGACTCGGTCATTGTCACCATGTTGTCAAGCTCATACAGTCGGCCTTCCGCTTTGTAAATATTGCCCAGACTGCCCTGCTGATACGGGTAACGAATGTCAGCCAGCTTTTTCATTGTTTGCAGAATCTGCCGGTTCTCGGCCAGCACCGACCGCCGTTTTTCCAGCACCAGCCAGTCGAAGTAAAGCCCTTTGGCATCGGAGCGGAGCCGGTTGAGCGTGATGCCGCGACCAGCTTCTTCCACAGCCGCTTTCGACCGCTGAAATACTTGCTTCGCCCGTTGTTTGACGGGGTTGGGAATATCCTGTTCAATGGCAATCATACCATACCCCATATCCCGCTGATCCATGACCATTTGCATTGGATAGGGGGCCATGAAAACCCCGCCACCTACCATTGGAGCCATCCAACTCCGAGCCCCTTCAGCATAGGCACGGGCGGCTGCCGCCCGGCTGCTGTAGGGTTTAAGCAGTGGGTTGTCTCGGTCGATACGAACCAACACACTGTCTAAAGCCAGCACCAGGCCGGATGGAGCAGCGGCCGAAGGCCGCACGTACTGGTCAGTCCCCGTCAGCGACTGCACGGCTGACGGGACTGGCTGGGGCCGCGTCTGGCCCAAACCAACCTGCGTTACCAGCAACGCGGCAAGCAGACTGTTAGTGAGAAGCTTCCAGCACATCCAGTTTACCAAATTTTTTAAGTTCATATTCTTTCGTCAGTAAGAAAATCAGCGGAGTCACCAGCAGAATGTGCGTCGAGGAAGTGAGTACCCCTCCAATCATGGGCAGCACGATGGGCAACATTACATCGCTCCCCACCCCCGATGCCCACAGCACCGGCACTAAGCCAAACAGGGCCACCGATACGGTCATGATTTTAGGTCGGAGCCGTTTGGCCGCGCCGTTGATAACGTATTCGCGCAACTCGTCGCGGCTGATGGTGTCGCGGGAATTACCCCGTTTTGCGACAAGTTGCTTCATGGCATCGTTGAGGTAGATCACCATCACCACGCCCGTTTCGACCGCAATACCGAATAGGGCGATAAAGCCAACCGCCACGGCCACTGACAGGTTTACCCCGTAGAAATAGACCATGTACGCCCCGCCGATCAGCGCGAAGGGAATCGTAATCAAACTCAGAAACGCTTCCCGCGCCGAACCAAAAGCGAGGTAGAGCGAGAGAAAAATGATCACCAGCACCACGGGGGCAATAATCATCAGCGTTTGCTTACCCCGAATCAGGTTTTCGTACTGCCCGCTCCATTCCAGAAAATAACCATTGGGCAGTTTCAATTCTTTGCTTACTTTATTGATGGCTTCCTGCACCGTTCCTCCCAGGTCGCGGTCGCGGACGTTGAACATCACCGCCCCCCTGAGCAGCGCATTGTCGGAGGTAATCATCGGGGGACCATCTTCAAACTTCACCGTGGCCACCGCCGAGAGCGGGATGGTACCGAACGAGGCCGTAGCAATCGGAATTCGCCGGATGCGCTCAACGCTGTTGCGATAGTCCTGCGCCAGCCGCACATTAATCGAGAACCGCCGACGACCTTCAATGGTCTGCCCGATGGGAGAACCGCCAATGGCCGATTCAACCACGCCGTTCACATCGTCCACGCTCAGTCCGTAGCGACCCAAGGCTTCCCGGTTTGCATCAATGGTCAGGTATTTGCCGCCCGTGACGGGTTCGACGTAGAGGTCTTTTACACCCGAAACACCTTCCAAAGCCGCCTTGACCTTCTCAGATACGGCGTAGATGCTGTCGAGCGACTGTCCGTGTACCTTGATGCCCACGTCGGTACGGATGCCTGTAGAGAGCATATTGATTCGGTTAATGATGGGCTGCGTCCAGCCGTTGACCACGCCCGGAATCTGAAGTTTGGCATCCAGCTCGTTGATGAGGTCTTTCTTGGTGATGCCTTCCCGCCACTCGGACTTGGGTTTGAGCATGATAATGGTCTCGATCATGCTGATGGGTGAGTTATCCGTAGCTGTCGATGCTCGCCCCGCTTTCCCCAACACCTTATCGACTTCCGGCACCGACTTAATCAACTTATCCTGCACCTGCAAAATCCGTTTAGCTTCGGCGTTCGATACGTCGGGTAGCGTAACCGGCATGAACAGAATGCTTTGTTCGTCCAACGGCGGCATAAACTCCGAACCCAGACTCATCAGCATTGGTATACTAATAGCCAGGGCTAACAGGTTGATACCAATCGTCGTCTTACGCCAGCGCATCACCCACCGGATGATGGGTTCATACACCCGTTCTAAGAAGCGATTAATCGGGTTAGCGTGGTCATCCTTGAAGCGGCCCTTCATGAACAGCGATAGCATCACCGGGGCCAGCGTCACCACTAATAGCGCATCAACCAGCAGGATAAACGTTTTGGTCCAGGCCAGGGGGTGAAACAACTTTCCTTCCTGCCCGGTCAGCAGAAACACCGGCAGAAACGACGTAATGATGATAATGGTCGAATAGAACACCCCCCGCGACACCTGAATGCTCGACCGCTCGATGATCGCCAGCCGTTCCTCGTCGGGGATTTCAACGTAGTTTTTAGGCCCGAATCCGAACCTTTTCTTTATCTTTTCCCACATGGTCTTTGAATCAGTTTTGATGCACTCGCTGAAACGAGCAGAACAGAAAGTTCTGATTCGTATCGAAGGGCGTAATGTGGTCCTCAGTAATGCACCGAAGTTTGCGGAAACCGCGAGCCAGCTCGTCAGTGAGGGTCTGTTCACTGTAGCGTCGAATGGGCAAACCGCTGCATTTTTCCGGGCCTGTTTCGGAGAATGTGCCAATAGTGACGTAGCCATTAGGAGACACACCAACACGGGCCGTGGTCATATACCGATTAATTTGTTCGGCGGTAGTCAGGAAGTGAAATGCCGCCCGATCATGCCAAAAGTTGAAGGGTTGAATCGGCGCGTAAGTTGTGATGTCACTCACAATCCATTCTACCCGATCCCCCCGTTCGCCCAACCGTTGTTTAGCCCGGTTGAGGGCTACTTCGCTGATGTCAAGGACGCTGATGTCTTCGTAGCCTTCATCCAGCAGAAAATCAACGAGCTTGCTGTCGCCCCCGCCGATGTCGATAATACGGGCCGACTTAGGCAACTGTGCCTGCCGAATGAAATCCAGCGACGTGACTGGTATTTCCTGGGTCCAGCTAACCTCGACAGCTTGCTTAGTTTGGTAGATGGTCTCCCAATGCTTTTTAGGTGCGTTCATTTCCATAGATCTCGGTTGGTTGAGGGGTAGCGGGGCGGTGCTTTTGTCCGTTCAGTTTGCCCTGATCGGTATTGTCAGGCTGGGTCGTTGGCGGTTGCTGATTGCGCTCTGCCATTAATTCAGCCTGCCGGGTGGCTAAGTTCTTATAGGCGTTTTCGGCCATAATGATGCCGTTATCGACGATCACCCCGATAGCCAGCGCGATGCCTGTCAGGGACATGATATTGGAGGAGATATCGAAGGCGTTGAGCAGAATAAAGCTCGTGGCGATGGTGATCGGAATCTGAATAATGATGCTGATGGCCGACCGCCAGTGCAGCAGGAACAGAATCACTACCAGCGACACGACAATCATTTCTTCAATCAGCGTGTGCTGAATCGATGCAACTGATTCCTGAATCAGCCCGCTACGGTCATAGACGATGTTGAACGTTACGCCTTCGGGTAGTCCCTTAGCTACCTCTTCCATTTTCTTCTTGACGTCGCCAATCACCTCGTCGGCGTTCTCGCCGTAGCGCATCACCACGATGCCGCCCACGGCCTCACCCTGCCCGTTCAGGTCGAAGATGCCCAGCCGGGTTTCGCCCGTCATCTGCACCGTCGCTACGTCGGCTACGCGCACGGGAACGCTGCTGATCGTCTTGAGCGGGATATTCTGAATCTGCTCGACCGATTGCAGATAGCCCGTCGTCTTGATAATGTAACCTATACCGCTGAGTTCAAACTTGCGGCCCCCGGCTTCGTTGTTGTTGGCCCGGATAGCCCCGATGACCTGCGGTACCGACAGACCGTAGTAAGTCAGCTTGTTGGGGTCAAGCGTCACCTGGTACTGCTTCTGAAAGCCACCAAACGACGCGATTTCGGCCACGCCCGGCACGTTCTGTAACCCAAATTTGACGTACCAGTCCTGTACGGCCCGCTGCTCACCGAGATCCATAGCGGGCGCATTGAGCGTGTACCAGAGAATATGCCCCACGCCCGTACCGTCGGGGCCAAGCGTCGGCGAAACGCCCCCCGGCAGCAGCCGGGCCGCATAGTTGAGCCGTTCCAATACCCGCTCTCTGGCCCAATACACCTCCGTGTCGTCGTTGAAAATGACATAAACGAAGCTCATGCCGAACATGGACGTACCACGCACATATTTCACCTGTGGCAGTCCCTGAAGGTTCGTCACTAACGGGTAGGTAATCTGATCTTCGATGAGCTGCGGAGAGCGGCCCATCCATTCGGTAAAGACGATGACCTGATTCTCCGACAGGTCGGGAATCGCGTCAATCTTGCTCGTTCTGACGGAGTACACGCCCCAGCCGAACAGCCCGGCTGCAATCAGCAGGACGATGAATCGGTTGCGTATGGAGAATTTAATTAAGCCCTCAATCATTGGGGTAGAATGGTTAAGCGGTAAGCAAACAGTACATAACAGAATAACTCAGTAACTGGCGAAATGGCCCAATAAAGCCACGCACAGTCAATGGGTTACCAAGAAAATCGATAAATTCAGATAAGCAGAGTACGCAGACGCAGAAACACATCGCGCTCGAAGGGAGGGAAATCGTAGCTGTGCGACGGGCGCATACCTGCATCATGGCTGGCTGCCAGCAGAGAGCGGAGCCACTGATGATAGACCAGTACCAGCGAAGGTTGATCATTGAGAACGTCCTGGGCGGGGGCCACCGATACCCGAACCGAAACATCAGCCGGGTTCACCGTTGACGAGCAGGCTTCGGAAGCACAGGACGCGGCAGATTCCGACCTATTTTCGGCGTTGGTCGAATGACCAGCCGAGCAGCAACAGGTGCAGGGAACGGCGGATTGGGTAGGACAGGCACGGCCAGTAACAGGCCGGAAGCCACCGAGTACCAGCATTAGCCAGAGTCCCCAACTTACCAAGCCTATGTTTTTAAGTGTCCGCACCAATGACTGTTTAATGTGAAAACTAATTTAGCACAAAAATAGTGCAAAATCGAACGGGCTGAGTTATAAGATTAAGGCCCGTTTATTATAAAATAATTGGGATTTTAACCGAAATGAATGCGTCTATCCGTTGGCTAAAGCCGGTTGGTATACAGTTTATTATCAGACACCAACCGGTTTTAACCAAAAGGTTATTAACCTAACAATTCAGCTTTGTAACCGGCCTGCTGAACCGCCTGTTGAATCTGCTCGGCTGACACTCCATCTGCCTGTATCGTCAGCACTTTATTAGGGCTGGCCGTATCGACCTGCCAATGCTGTGCACCAACCGTTTTATCTAAAAATGGGGTTACAGTAACGATACAGCTGCCACACTTGATGTTTGTTTTAAACTGAATTTCAGATTGCTTTGTCGTTTCCATTTGTTTCACGAATTATCGGGTGAACTATAGACAAAGGTCTGCTATTCATAACCCGGATGCATTACACAATTTCGGGCAGTGCTTGTAAAATCTGTCGGTCGTTAGTTCATCCCAACGGGAGCAGTAACCAACCTGTGCGGTTTCTGGCCCATTCGGGCATCCCGGAGGGCCAAAAAATGAGCGGGTGGCAAGCCCCGCTCGGCATCTAAGTGCCTGATTAGATGGGCTTCGTCCTGATAGCCAGTTTGCCGGGCTACTTCAGCTATTGTTGCGTTGGAGTACGTGAGCCGTTCAATGGCCTTGTCTAAGCGTTGTAGCACGACATACCGACCGAACGTCATCCCTTCGGTCGCCAGAAATAAATCGTTAAGCTGTTCATAGGGGCAACGGGTCTGTTCGCTGAGGTGTTTTAAGAGGCTCCGAAGCGGTAGTGACCATTGGGCCAGACTATTCACTAATACGTTTTGGGCGTGTTCGATTACCTGCTGCTCCCGCTCATCCAACAGAAAAACTCCCCAGATACCAAGCAGAGGCTCCAGCTTGAGCCACAACCCCGTCTTCTTTATTGTAATCCTCCCCGGACGAATGGCGACGACCCGAAACCCGGCTTCCGAAAGTTCGTACCGAACACGTTGTATCAACCCGCTGCTGGTCAGTCCTTTAACCAATATAGTAGTCAGGCTGCTATTTATGTCTCCTCTCTCCCTGTTCATCAAACAAAAATGGGGAAACGAACCGGCTTTTGTTCTACAAAATTTTGGCCTGTCTTTACAGTTTTTTGCGAAATGAGCTAATCCAAAAATTTTACAAGTCTACCGTTGAACAACCGCGTCAGAGTAAGGTTCAAAACAGGTAGAAATAACATATTTCTTTTAACGAATTTGCCATGAAAAAGACAATCATTGCCTTTACGTTCTCGCTGCTGTTGGTTGGCGGAGGGTTCGCTCAAACCCAGAAACCCGCAAAAGCGGCCAAAAAACAGGCTAAGGCGACCAAAAAAATGGACCATAGTACCATGAAGATGAATGAAAAATCTGGCTCGATGCAGGGTATGGACCACAGTAAAATGGATCACAGTAAAATGAAGATGAAGAAAGATTCCTGAACCCACACAACGCGGCCCGGTCAAGTAGTTGACCGGGCCGCGTCCGTAACTGATCATTTCGACCGTCTATATCCAGTCCAGCGGGTTGCGGTCGGGTGCGTTCAGGTCGCGGTACGTAGCGGGGGTCAGGCCGGTTACCTGTTTGAATTGATTGGACAGATAGGATAAGCTGCTATAGCCTAACTGCGTGGCAATTTCACTAATTGACAACTCCCGATAACTCAACAATTCTTTGGCCCGTTCGACGCGCTGCATGATCCAAAACCGCTCAATAGTGATGTGTTCGGTGGTCGAAAAAATATGGCTAAGGTGGGCGTAGTCTTTACCGAGTTGTTGGGAAAGATAATCAGACAGGGTAATATTCAACTTCGCAATCTGTCCGCTTTGAATAAGGTCGATAATCAGTGATTTAATCTGGTTAACGGTTCGGGCGTTCCGGTCGGTCAGCAGCTCAAAGCCCAATGCCGCTAATCCCTCCTCCAGCACATCCAGCTCAATCAGGGTTCCTTCCACAGCCGCCCGGCCCAGTTCGATATGGCGAACCACGTACCCCTGTCGTTCGAGTTCCTGCCGAACCGCCCGCACGCAGCGGTCGCAAACCATGTTTTTGATATGAAGTTCCTGAATGGCCATTATAGACAAATTTTTGCGCCCGGCCATCCTGAGAAATGGCCAGGCGCAATCCCTTAAATTACTTCTTTCACCGAACCGCACTTCAGCATCTTGTCGCCATAATACGGGTTGCGAACTTCTTTTTTGTCGCTCAACCAGGAGGCTCCTTTACCGTTGGCAGCCATCGGGCAGAACTGCACGTAAGACTTGGCGGGTTTGGTGGCTTTGGCCAGCGAAATCATGCTGGTCGAGAGCATCTCGAACTGCGCCCGCTGATCGTCCACATCGGTTGATTTACCGATGGCAGCAGCGTGAGTTTTGGCCATCGCTAAGGCTTTCTTATCGGTGGCTGAGAGTTTAGCAGCCTCGACCTTGCTCAGGGCTGCGGTCAGCGAGGTTGCCTGCGCTTTGGCTTTGGCCGCATCAGTAGCAACAAGTGCGTCTTTTACGCCGTAGTAGGCGGTCAGTGCGGGGGCAGTGTCCTGCGCCGAGGCAGCCGCCGAAAAAAGGGAGAGACTCAAAGCCGCCACAGCGAACCGCAAGGCGGAGAAACGACTGGTTTTCATCCGTATTAAAAAATTAAGTGAAACAAAATGGTAAACTAAAATTGATTTAGGTGACTTTTTTTTGATGTTAACTAACCCGGAAGTTGAGCATCATGCCGTCGTCCTCGTGTTCGAGATTATGGCAGTGGAAGACGAATGTGCCGGGCTTCGTAAACTGAGCGATAATGCGAACCCGCTCACCAGGCATAACCAGAACGGTATCCTTCCAGCCCTTTTCGGTGGCATTCAACGCATTTCGTCCACCTACCCGGTTCAACACCTGGAAAAACGTTCCGTGCAGGTGCATGGGGTGGGGTTCGTCGCCCTTGCTGTTATCGAACTCCCAGATTTCCGTATCGCCGAGTTTAACCGACTCGTCAATCCGGCTGCTCAGGTACGTTTTTCCGCCAATGGTATGCATACCGCGCATCGCCATGCCGTTCATGCCTTCCATAGAAATCCCAATGTCGAACAGGCGGGTTTTGGTCGCTGAAGCCGTTGAAAGGGGCAAAACCGTTCCGAGGGTCGCGGGCATCTGAAACGGGTCGGTTTCGGCTTTATTGACCGTAAACTTGAGGATATTGAATGCCTGCCCGCCCTGCGAGGTGGCCCCGGTAAAGGAGTTACTTTTCAGAAACACGTCGGTTCCTACGGCGACTTTGCCAAAATCAACCAGCAGATCGGCGCGTTCGCCCGGTGATAACAACAGAGCCGTGACCTGTTCGGGGGCAGTCAACAGACCACCATCGGAGCCAATAATCCAGAAGGGGGCGTTGTTGCTCAGAGCCAGGTTATAGATTCGCCCGTTGGAGCCATTGACCACCCGTAGCCGGTACATGCGGGTCGATACCGTCTGTACGGCACCAGCAACACCATTGACGATGATAGTTTCGCCCATGTAGCCAATCATCACATCGTCTATACTGGGATTATAAGTAGGCGCACCGTTGCCGTCTAAGCGTTTGTCCTGGATCACCATAGGCAGTTCGTAACTGCCCGATGGCAGGTTTAGGGCGCGCTCGGCGGGGGTCTCGACGATAATCATGCCGGCAAGCCCCAGATTTGCCTGTTTGCCGGTTTTTTCATGGGGGTGGGGGTGATACCACGCCATGTTGGCAGCCTGATTCAGCCGAAACGTATAGGTGAACGCCCCCCCCGCTTGTACTAACTGAGTCGGATGGCCGTCCATCTCGGCAGGCACCAGCAGCCCGTGCCAGTGGATATTCGATTCTTCGTCTAAGTTGTTGGTGAAGCGTAACGAAACATCGGAGCCATTCTGTACCCGAATCGTTGGCCCGAGCATACCGCCCCGATACCCCAGCACTCGGGCATTTTTACCAGGCAGAATGGCATCAATGACCGATTTGGCCGTTAACTGACCGGTGTTCGTAATCGTTTCAGGAAACCGAAGGGGTGTCGTGAATGGAATTTCGGTTACCGACGGCCCCATGTTTTCCATGCCGGGAGTCATGTTCACGGCCGACATATCGTGGGTATTGCAACCCGTCAGCAGCGATGAGCCGGTAACAGACGCAACGGCTCCCAAACCAAGTGTCTTTAAAAAGTCCTGTCGATTCATGACGGAAGTGTAATTGGTTTAGGGCGATTAACTTTCTTTCGTCGGAGTTGGGGCGAGGAAACAAAATAGAGCGCGAACCCTGACGTGATGGTTAACAGGCCCAGAATAGAGAAAGCCCGCAGTAAGCCGTTGTTGATGTCGTCGCGGCCTTCGTAGTCCATCGTGTGCAGCATCCACAACAGGTCGAATATTCGCCAGGGATCGGTGCGAACGCTCTGCACGGTGCCCAACTGAGCCGCCACATATACCGTCGCGTGCGCCGGTTGCCGAAACGTTATGGCGTAGGCAGGCAGGGGTTTTTCGCGGTATTCGTGGTGGCCGTTGGTACTTGTCAGATACTCGACTCGCTCGACGGTAGATGGCCCCGCGAAGCGTTGTCTGGCTAACGCAGTAGCCTCCGCCTGCGTCAGTTCACCCCGGAGTTGTCCCGTCGCTGCGTCAGCTAACTGCACCTGCGCCATCGCGTGACCATTGCCATGTTGCATTCGGTAGTTTAGCTGGTAGATAGGCTGGTTCAGCACCTCAATAAGGGCTATGTTCAGGATAGAATCGACACCTTTTTGCTGCAAAGACCGAAGTGGAACCGACGGGGAAACCAGCGACATCGAAGCCGACAATCCGACAGCCGGGCGTTTGAGGTGGTCACCGTGGATGTCGTCCAGATTCGACCAGCTAAAATACAGCCCGCCCACCGTCCAGAGCAGAAACTGGATGCCAATGAACACCCCCAGGTAGCGGTGCGTTTTGCGAATGCGTAAATGCCAGGTTCGATTCATTCTCACTTACTTAGCTTCCTCTGGATGTTTGTGTTCGTGTCGATTTCCATCAGCAGCCCCTTCTTCATGCTGTTCGAGGTATGCCCCGCGCGGCCCAATACCGTACTGGTACGTCAATGCTCCGCCCTGATGCCCGGCCAGCCCTACGGCAATACCGGCCCCGACGAGGGCAATTGCCGTAACGCCCTCCAGCCACTTCAGCGGTCGCCAGAGCGTTACGCCTTTCAGCAGCGTACCGGCCAGCCCCAGCCAGAGGGTGTAATCGGCATAGGTTTCGTGGGTTTCTAAGGCTACCTGAGCAGCCTCGCTCAACCCATCCGTATGCGGATGCACAAACGTACCAGCCACGTATGCCCCCGCCGTTCCACCAAGGGCAACCAGGAAGGTCAACCAGTTCAGCGGACTGGATGGTCTGATCAGGGCAACCAGTTGCAGCAGCGCGGCCAGCAACAGCAGGATGATGGGCGCATGAACAACCATCGGGTGATAGGTTGGGTAGTCCGCTAAGGGGGCAGGCATGGGGGCCATTGCCTGCACCTCGTCCATGTGCATACTATCGGTAGCCATACCCGCGTGAGTCATCGGCCGGGCCGAGGTCATGGCCGAATCGTGTCGGGCCGAGTCTATGGGAGCTTTCTTCTTTTTGTGGCCGCCATGCCCAAAACTGAATTGTACTGACCCAACTAAAAGCAGCAGTACCCAGATGATGTGTCGTTGTCTCATAATCGTAGTATGTGTTAGCTAATCAGCCCGTATAAAAGGGACCTTATTATCCAGATTTATTGCTTATGTGTGTGCCCAGCCTGAAAGCAATGCAACGCACAAGCCGAGCCTTTGTAGCTGTCGTGTACGTTACCGATCTTTTTACCGTTCGCATCAACGATGTCGCAAGTCTCATCGGCGTTGTCCTTAATGGTGAACATCAGGTCGCCGTTGGCATCCATGTATGTTTTGCCATCTTTCCCCATGCGACCCATTTTTTTACCCGTTTTGGCATCTACTAAGTTGCCTTGCCCATCCACGAAAGCGATTTTCTGGCCCTTAGCATCCATAATCATCCGGTCTTTGGAAACCGTGCCAACCGTAGCGCCGGTGCCGTCTTTAACCTGCCCACTGGCATTGATGCTCATGGGATTTTTGTAGTTGGCTGACTGGGCCAGCAACAGCGAAGGCGTGCCCAACAGCAGGGCGAACAGGGCAAAAAACAGGGATTTGGTTTTCATCGTATTGTCGTTTGATTAATGTAGGTTGGTTTGACTGCATAGTACAAGGCCATTGTTCCAAAAAGGGTGTTGACTTGTCCGGTCTGAGTAATCTGCCGAAAACCACCATCGTAGAGCATATTTGGTATAAGCCCGCGTCCATTTGCCCTGGTTGTATCAAAACCGTCAAAGAGTTGAAGCCCGTAGAACAGCAGCCGCATGGCATCGTTGGCGGGTTCCCCCCAATCCGCTAAGGCAAGTGCGCCACCCGGTATCAGCACCCGCCACATCTCCCGGATTGACTGTTTTTTGTCTGTATCCGACAAGTGATGGAGCAATAAACTACAGGTCACAATGTCCATGCTTCCATCGGGATAAGGGAGGGCCGTCGAAAGTCCCTGTTCCAGTGTCACGGGCCACCCGGCGTGGGCGTGTTTTTGCCTGGCTATTGCCAAAACCGTCTCGTCACCATCAAGACCAAAAACGCTGGCATCAGGAAAGAGCCGATGCAACAGCAGAGCTTGTGTCCCCGTACCGCAACCGACATCCAGTACGTAATGCGGCTTTTGATCCCGTATTGGGTCAAGCAACAGCATTCGGAAAAGGTCTTCCCGCATAGTCAGGGCCATGATTTGGTCGTAAAACCGGGTCAGGCTGTTCCAACGCAGGGCTGGTTTGTAAGTCGGAGACAGCGTTTTCATAAAGTCACAGTTTCTTCTCCCACCCGGCAATCAATTGATTGTTCAGCGTGACGAACTCGGTAAACTTCTTTTCGGCGGCTAATTCCGACGATTTGCGGGCTACAGCAATGGCCGTTTTATAATCGCCTGTTTGTGCCAGCAACTTAGCCTGGAGGTGCAGGTAGTTGAAGGCCGGTTTGAGGGTGGCGGCTTTAGTGGCCCAGGCCAAAGCCTGTTTCGGGTCTTTACCCGCGTCGAAATAATACAGGGCCGACTGGTAAAATACGCCCGGCTCCTCGTCGGTAGCCGAGGCTGTGCGCTTCAAAATTTCGGTCGTAATCCGGTCGTCGGCATTGCTCACGAGCGGGAAATGAACTGACGTATTGGCCCAGGTCAGGTACAGGTTGGCCTGATTTTTCACGACATCCTGCACCTCGATGGTGAACGATTCGTAGAACCGCGCCGACGAATCAGGTTTGACGGCAAACCGCAGCACATCGTTTTTTGCGTCGTAGCCCGTCGTGCCGTGCCCTTCGGTGTAGGAATTCAGGATCACCGTCCACTCAGTGCGAGTGGGAATGGTGAAGAGCGAATACTTCCCGGCGGGCAGCGGTTTTCCGGCTACAGTCATCGGGTCGGAGATGGTCAGGATGGTGGCATCCGACGCGCCGGTGCGCCACAACTCGCCGTAGGGAACCAGCTTGCCGAAGATGACCCGGCCCTTCACCGCCGGGCGGGAGTAGTTGATCGTCAGGTCGGTAAAGCCGATTTTCTGCATCACCGTAGCCGATGGCGATGGTTCGGGCATACTCAGTTGGGCCGACGCGGGCCGGGCCATTAAGCCAGCCAGCAGGGCAATGGCCAGCATTGATTTTGTTAAGGAATTGGTCATGTGAATTGGTTAGATTAATACTTAAGCACGATGCCGTTGGGCTTCTTGCCAACTGAAATGTCTTTGATTTTAGTGCGCTTGGCTACGTCCAGAACAGACACCGTTGCGGCTCCCTGATTGGTGATATAGGCCGTGGCTCCGTCTTTGGTGAAAACAATAGCGTGGGCATCCAGGCCCGTCATAACCTCGCCCATCTTCATCCAGGCTCCATTCATTCGCTCGAAAATGACCACTTTATTGCCCGTTCCGGCCTGACTGACCCAGAGTTCGTTCCGGGTGGGATGATAAGCGGCATAACCCGGTGTAAAGCCCAGTTTCACGGTTTCGACCACCGATAGCGTGTTTACGTCAATGACGCTGATGCTTTGGCCTTTTTCATTATCCACGTACATTCGGCCATCCGCGCCCGGCCAGGCACCAACCGGGTCTTCACCAACGGCAATGGTCTTCGCCACCGACTTGTCAGAAACTTTAATGACAGACACTGAATTGCTCATGCCGTTAGCAACAAACGCATATTGCCCATTGGACGACATCGTTACCTCGGCGGGTTCCATACCGACCGTAATGGTATTTTTCAGAGCCATTGTACTGGCGTTATAAACCAGTACCTTGCCCGTCATATCCATTTGGGAAGTCCAGATTTCAGTTCCATCGGCGGAGAAAACGGCGTTATGGTTCATCACCGGAGTTTGCTGGTTTTGGGCTGTTTGGCCCGTTACCGGGTTGACCACCAGTACGCGGCCATTCATTCCGGTTGTTCCCCCCGTATGCCCGGCACTGAGGTCCATGCCCGGCACACCGATGCCCAGTTTGCTGCCATCGGGCGAAAGGTAAATATGGTGCGGCCACATAATCATGTTGCTCATGTTCATGCCGGTCATAGAAGCGTCCCCAAACGAAATAGTTTCTTTCACCTGTTGCCCGGTTAAGTCAATAACCGACAGGCTGTTTCCCTCAGCATTGACCACGTAGGCGGCTGGGTAGTTGATGTTCAGCATTGGCTGAGTTGCGTTCATGTTGTCCATGTTCATGCAACCTGCCAGGGGGATAAGCGGCAGTAATGCCACCAGTTTAGTGTACTTAGTCATTGTTTTAGTAGGTTTGTTGAATTTTATAGAAATACCGGACAACCTTACGTCGGATGTATATCCGAACAGAAATAAGACGATGCCAGGTGGAGAGACTACATGCCAAAAGCCGCAGACCAAGACGCACTGATGCGTCTGCCAGCGGTAATGGCACGAACGAATCGGCTCAGATAAGCCAACTACAGAGAGAGGTTAATCGGAAACGCCCGGATCGGATTAACGGATCGTCGGGCTGTTGGGGAGCAGAGGAAGGCTCACTAATCGGTAATAACACGGATAGGAACCGCGCTAACTGGGCAAAAGAGGGAAGATCACTGATAATCGGGTTCACCTCGATAGCGTGAACAGCGTTCGATTGTTCGGTTTTTAAGTGTTCATACCGAGCGACTTCCTTACAACAGGGTGTTCTGTGAATTGTCCGGGTTGATTTGTCCTGCGGACAGGCGGCTTCCTCTGAACAGGCTTTTAAACACGCCTTGGGCATTAGGTGGCTCTCGACCTTCTTGCCACTCATTAGGCACCAGTGGTCCACCACGACGAAACCACTGCTGGCAAACAGCACGGACCCCGCCAGCCACAAACACAGCAGACGAGTAAACCAGGACCGATGGACAACAGGGTTTTTCACGCTGCAAACATAGGGGTTATTCTGAATAGGTAGTGTTGTAAGATTTTCAGAGTGTCTTATAAAACTTTTCGTTTGTCTGTCAAGGTCAGCTGTTTACTCCTATTATCCTATCGAGTGGTCTGGGAAGAAAAACCTTACTTCATACAACCTGTTAATCACGTAGAAACAAAACCTCAAATTTATTTTAAGTATGACAACTGCCTTAGCCCCTCAACAGTATCAGGATTGCATCGAAGCCTGTCAGGCCTGCGCTGTCAGCTGCGATGCCTGCGTCGAAGCCTGCCTTTCAGAACAGGACGTAATGATGATGGTGGACTGCATCCGGCTCGACCGTGACTGTGCTAAAATCTGCTATACCGCCATCTCGTTTATGGCCAGTGGTAGCGCACACGCGGCCGATGTGTGTCAGCTTTGCGCCCACATCTGCGAAGCCTGCGCCACCGAGTGCGAAAAACATGCGGCTCACATGGACCACTGTCGGCAGTGCGCCGAAGCCTGCCGTCGGTGTGCCGAAGCCTGCCGCAAGATGGCACAGGGGGCGCATAGTATAGCCGCTTAATCAGTTTCCCTTTCTGTCAAAAAGCCCGTAATAGATCGTATTATGGGCTTTTTGATTCAGAGATGTACTATTTTCATCATCACTTGTCCGTCGGCTTCCCAAACGCATATGGCTACCTGATCGGTCAGCGCGACGCTCGGTAGCTGGCCTTTGCCAAGGTTGATCGGATCATTTCCATTACGCTTTAGCCAAACTATACCCCCTTCATCCCAAACTACAGCAGTATCTGACGGGCCGGTTGCAGCCGTTATATTTCGACCTGTACCAATGGCTTGTTCGGCTTGACCCGGTTGGCAGGTAAACAAGGTATTTTCTCGTCGCCAGACAGTTAGTGGCTGACCTGATGGCGACAACGTCACCGCACCGCCATCCATTGGACATGCGTTTAGTTGCCAAGTTCCAGAACCAAGTTTTTGCGCCGGAGCAAAGGTCGCTCCGCCATCAGCCGAGTGGGCCAGGTACAAATCACGGGAGCCATTAAGCCAGTTTCGGAACTGGATATACACTTCATCTCCTATGGCGGCTATCGAGACTTTGCAGCATTCACAAACAGTTCCACTGGGTGAACGATACACTACCCGGTTTGCCGACCAAGTGAGCCCTCCATCGCGGGAAGTGGCCATTACAATTTTGTTCCGTTTGTCCTCCCGCAAATCGAGCCAGGTTGCATGAAATACCTCCGGCGACGCACTGGCTATCGACTGGAATCCTTCTTTGGCTACTTCCGGTACATCATTGATTTGCACGGTAGGAAACCACTTACCCGTTTGCCGGTCAAGCGAGTAGGCGAACAGATTACCCGCTCGATTGACAGCGGTGATGACAACGTATTTTTCAGTTACTGCTATCTGTGGCCCTCGTTTGGCCCCAGCGACTAATTGTGATAACGTCGCTACTGCAACCGGTGGGCTGAATTGATAGGATTGTTTGTCTGCGACGGCGTAGTAGATAGTTGAGTCCTGACCATAGACCAAATGCACTATTCCGTTTTCTTCGGATGTAACGACGGGAAGATGTCCCTTTGCAAAACATAAATCACTCTTAATAGCCTGACTGAAAACGCCAGAAAAACACAGTAGTAACAGAGCTGATAGTAGGTAGCGCATAAGTTTTGTCAGATACTTTGTTAATAAGCAGTCATTGCGGATATTTTAATAACATACTGATCAGGATTCCATTTTTGACTCCCTGTTGCACAAGCATTTGTCGTACCTTTGCCCTTGTGAAGTGGCTGACAACCCTACTGGCCTTTTATCTGCTGGCTCTCTCGCTCTGGCCTTGTACAGATGAACCCTTACCGACGACCGGTCAGGCAGGTCGGGTTATGGTCGCGTCGGCCACACCGACCGAATCGGAGCAGGCGCACCACCACGAGCAGGATGCCTGTTCGCCGTTCTGTATTTGCGCCTGCTGCGCGGCTACGCTGACGGTCGCCCCCCGATTCCAGTATTCACTTTCTCCCTCCGTCGAAAATGCACCGGCTGCGGTAGCTGGGTTTAGCTACGCTTCGGAACACCCCCTCGACCCCATTACGGCCATCTGGCAACCCCCTCAGCTTCAGGTCTGAACACCCTCGCCGTTTGCGATGGACTGCCCGGCTATGCCCTGAAAAGGCGTAGTCAGGTGGTTTTTGCGCGTTCGGCATCTTCCTATTGTCCATTTGTTCAGACACGATCATGCTGGATCGCATCATTCGATTTTCCATTCAGAATAAGCTTATCATCGGGCTGTTCACCCTCGCGCTCATCGTGTGGGGTGGCTATTCGCTGACCCGATTGCCCATCGATGCCCTGCCCGACATCACCAATAATCAGGTGCAGGTCATCACCCAAAGCCCGGCCCTGTCGGCCCCCGACGTGGAACGGCTCATCAGCTTTCCCATCGAGCAGACGATGGCCACCCTGCCCGATCTGGTCGAGGTACGGTCCATCTCCCGTTTTGGCTTATCGGTCGTCACCATCGTCTTTAGCGATGCGGTGGATGTGCTGGTAGCCCGCCAACAGGTCTTTGAACGCCTGCAACAGGCCCGCTCTCAAATACCAGCCAATGCCGGCGACCCCGAACTGGCCCCCGTCACCACGGGCCTCGGCGAAATCTATCAGTACGTTATCCGGGCTAAACCCGGCTACGAGAAACGCTACGGGGCGATGGAGCTGCGCTCGATTCAGGATTGGATCGTTCGCCGGCAGCTATTGGGAACGAAGGGGGTGGCCGACGTCAGCAGTTTCGGGGGCTTGCTAAAACAGTACGAAGTGGCCGTTGACCCACAACGGCTCCGGTCTACCGGGGTAACGATGGATGAGTTGTTCCTGGCCCTCGAACGCAATAACCAGAACGCGGGTGGGGCTTACATCGACCGCAGGCCCAACGCCTATTTTATTCGCTCCGAGGGACTGATCGGGACGCTACAGGACATTAGCAAAATCGTTGTGCGCCGAACCGATGAAGGCGTACCCGTGCTGGTGCGCGATGTGGCCCAGGTGCAGTTGGGGAGTGCTATCCGCTACGGGGCCATGACGCGAAATGACGAAGGCGAAGTCGTCGGAGCCATCGTCATGATGCTGAAAGGAGCTAACTCGTCCGAAGTAATTGGCAACGTCAAGGCCCGCATCGAGCAGATCAAAAAGTCGCTGCCCGAAGGGGTCGAGATTCACGCTTTTTTGGATCGCACCCGGCTCGTCAACCGCGCCATCGGCACCGTCGAGCGGAATCTGATTGAAGGAGCCCTGATCGTCGTCTTCGTGCTGGTACTCATGTTGGGCAACTGGCGGGCGGGCCTGGTGGTGGCCTCGGTCATTCCCCTGTCGATGCTCTTTGCGGTGAGTCTGATGAACCTCTTCGGCGTTTCGGGCAACCTGATGAGTCTGGGGGCCATCGACTTCGGGCTGATCGTGGACGGGGCCGTCATTATCGTCGAGGCTACCCTGCACCACATCGCCCTGAAGAACTACCGGCACACCCTCACGCAGGCCGAGATGGACGAGGAAGTGTATGAATCGGCCAGCCGCATCCGCTCGTCGGCAGCGTTTGGGGAAATCATCATTCTCATCGTGTATTTGCCCATTCTGGCCCTGGTGGGCATCGAAGGCAAGATGTTTCGGCCCATGGCGCAGACGGTCGCCTTCGCCATTGCCGGGGCGTTCATTCTTTCCCTGACCTACGTGCCGATGGTGTCGGCCCTGCTGCTGAGCAAGAAGCCCGTGCGGGAAGGAACGCGTACAATCTCTGACCGCATTATGGCCTTTTTCCATCGGCTTTACGACCCGGTTATTCGGTGGACACTGGGCCATAAGGGCATCGTCGTCGGGCTGTCGGTCGCCCTCTTCGCCGTGGCCCTGTTCATCTTCAGCCGCTTAGGGGGCGAGTTCATTCCCCAGTTGGACGAGGGTGATTTTGCCGTCGAAACCCGCGTGATGACCGGTTCGTCGCTGGCCCAGACGGTTGAGGCCACTCAGCAGGCGGGTGCGTTACTCAAGAAAGCGTATCCCGAAGTAGTTGAAGTGGTCGGTAAGATTGGGGCCAGCGAGATACCGACTGATCCGATGCCCATTGAAGCGGCTGATATGATGGTGATTCTCAAAGACCGGAAGGAATGGACCTCGGCCAGCAGCCGGGAGGAATTGGCGCAAAAAATGCAGGCAACCTTAGCGCGGATTCCCGGCGTGAGTTTTGGGTTTCTGCAACCCATTCAGATGCGCTTCAGTGAGCTGATGACGGGCGTGAAGCAGGACGTAGCCGTGAAACTCTACGGCGAGGATCTGGGCATTCTGGCCGATTACGCGGCCCGCATTGGGCGAGTGGTTAGTACGGTGCCGGGCGCGAAAGATCTCTACGTCGAGCAAGTGTCGGGCCTGCCGCAGATTGTAGTCCGCTTCGACCGCGATGCGCTGGCCCGTTTCGGGTTGAGCATCGAAGAAGCCAACCGGTACCTACAGGCGGCCTTTGCAGGGGCCTCGGCGGGGCTGGTCTACGAAGGGGAACGACGCTATGACCTGGTGGTTCGTTTGCAGCAGCAAAGCCGCCAACGGCTCGAAGACGTGCAGAACTTGTTGGTATCAACAGTCGATGGTCAGGCCGTACCGTTAAGCCAGATCGCCGATGTATCGTTTCAGAACAGCGTCAATCAGATTCAGCGCGAGAACGCCCAACGGCGCATCACGGTGGCCTTCAACGTGCGCGAACGCGACGTGGAAAGCGTCGTGCGCGAGTTGCAGCAGAAGCTGGACCGTCAGGTGAAGCTGCCCCCCGGCTACTACGTGACCTACGGCGGTCAGTTTCAGAATTTAGAGGAGGCCCGTGACCGGCTCAGTATCGCCGTACCGGTGGCCCTCGGCCTGATTTTCCTCTTGTTGTTCTTCACGTTTGGCTCGGTGCGGCAGAGTCTGTTGATTTTTTCAGCCATTCCCCTTTCGGCCATCGGGGGCGTGTTCGCGCTCTGGCTCCGGGGGATGCCGTTCAGTATTTCGGCGGGGGTGGGCTTCATTGCCCTGTTTGGCGTAGCCGTGCTCAATGGCATTGTACTCATCGGTGAGTTCAACCACCTTAAATCCGAAGGACAGACGAACCTTGGCGACATTATTTTGCAGGGCACGGCCACGCGCCTACGGCCCGTGATGATGACCGCGCTGGTGGCTTCGCTGGGCTTTCTGCCGATGGCACTGGCGACCACCGCCGGGGCCGAAGTGCAGCGGCCCCTGGCGACCGTCGTCGGGGGGCTGCCCACATTCGTACGAAATGTTCCATCAAGAAACCTACATACATCAGCTAGCTTTCTGGCTGGCACGTATGTAGGCATACAGCGTGGGCTTACTAATAGCTAACAGCTCGCAAATCTTT
>NZ_SWJG01000013.1 GCF_005870035.1 Spirosoma lacussanchae
TTAGCTAGGGAGAGCTCGACGGCCATCCGTTTGAACTCCTCGTCGTACTGTCTTCTGCTGGTTTTCATGGTTCACTAAGTTAGATCACACTTAACTTAATGTCCAGTCAAATGTAGCAGGTCCAACTAAATACAGACCCCATGTTTCAGACGGTTTCAATCGGCCCTGATAAAGAAATGAAGTTGCTTGACTTTGACTATAAAACCAGTTCTATATTAGAATTGGATGAACTTTTAGGTAATTCAAGTGATGACATAGTAAGGTTCATAGATGCTAAAAATTCGTTAAGACAGTTCTGGAATAAATTAGAGACTAATTGTGTAGCGGGCTGCTGTGGTATTGACGCCTTCGCGTTTTGGCCTGAAGATATCGCTATAGCTGTTGAAGAACTTGGCAGGAAAGATTTGCTAGAGCAGCTGGAACAATTAAGAAATCGAGTAGTAGCTACTAATGAGCAAGTTGTTTACTATCACCGATTCAATTACCTCTTTGCTAAGCAGTCCTTTTTAGAGCTACTTGATTATTTACTAACAGAGGTTAAGAAGTAACCGCTAAATTGAACGATTCCATCATTGTCCATTAGCTTAACGAAGTTTTTCTCACAAAATAGTCTCTTAACATATCGTTAGTTTTGAAACACCCCTCGGTATGGTCCTATTCTGGATACATTACCAGGAGGTATTGTGATGCTCTGTTTCTCCGTGCTCGCTGTTCAACTTTCCACAGCACGATTTGGTGAAGGTGGTATTAAAACTTAGGCCTGGCCTCACTTTACACATGCTACGCTTTGCCGGGGATCGGCGATCGGCTCTGCAATTGAGATACCCATTGGCAGAATAACTGCCACTTCACCATCGGCATGTCCCGGCTCGAGGGCATGTAGGTGGCCGACGACCAGTTGGCGGGGTCCATTCGTTGCCAGATGAACGGCCACCCCTGGCTAAAATAGGCTTCTGTGAACGGAGTAATCAGTGACGCTTTGGGAAACACCAGATCGTAGGCCATCAGGAGTTCCTGATGCAGAAAATCGAACGGGATGGGTTGGGGATAGTCCGGATGGGTTGGGTCGAGGTAGGGGCCGTAGTCGGGCGCAGGCAGCACTCGCAGGCTAACGAAGAAGCCCGTTTTGATCAGGTCGGTCAGGAGGTTGTCGGAAACCCTGGCTGTTGGTCCCGGATAAAATATATACATACTGTTAGCTGCCCGGTTGGTAGGGAAGCATAGCGGCTGTCCGTCGTAAAAATGGCTGGTTTCCAGAAACCGGTCAACAGTAGCCGACGAACCGGACTCCGTGATTGTCAGCGCCATGATGGTCATAGGAGTGGCTTCGGTCAGGGGCTTGCCTCGCCGGTAAACCCTGAGGTGACAGGGCTCCTGCCCGGGGCCATAGCTTCTGTATCCCTGGCTGGCATCCTGCCCCTGATCGATATACAGGCCCGACTCATCAGCAATAGCCATATAATCGCTTTCGAGTAAGTAGGTCGTGCGCTGGCTGGGATCGGCTGATCGACTACGAAGAGCCAGTAAGCCATTGTCAACGTCTGCTTCGGTCAGCGCCAGGGACTGGTCAATGGGTATGTCAAGAACCCCGCCCGTTTGCAGCAGATATTCCCGGCTCAGGTGACTGGCATCGACCTGGAAACTACCGAGGGTTACAGCTCCCTGGCCGGGTCGAATGAGGTCTAATGAAAGCACCCCCAATGGATACGTTTCGTACCGGAGCGGCTGACTGCTGAGTTGGGTTTCGGGAATACTGCCCAGCAGGTCCAGGCGTGCCCTGCCCCTGGCATGATCGACCTGACATACAACCGATGAAAGCGTTTTATCCGAAAAGTATGGTTTGTCGGGCAACAGTATCCGCCCCATCGTCATCGACTTCAGCTCGCCTTCGTACCAGGGCGTGAGGCTACCCGACACGGTAGCCGTGGCCGGATTGGCTTTTGTGCCCAGCGCTGAATAATCGGGGTGTTGATTTTCCTGAACCTCGAACAGATTATACCGAATCAGCACCCCAGCCAGTGGCTCCTGCCGGTGATTGAATTCCTGAAACAGACGCAAGAGTGGTGACGCCAGCCCACCGTCCAGTTCGTGTAGGGGCAGGGCCATAAAAAAAGTACCTGAACTGCTGAAGACCCCCGCTTGATTGACGATTCTATGCAGGTTTAAATGCCGAAGGGAGCCTTTGTAGGGTCTGCCCGACAGCAACACCCTGTCTTTCTGGCGAACCCGAATCAGGTCACAGAACACCTGGCTGAACATGGCCAGACTGGGCAATACATCGATCATAACGGCTGTAGTCTGGCCGGCGTCGTTATCGAGGCTAACGACCGCATCCAGCAGCTGGGAGATGGCGGCCGGACAGTCGGCTAACTCGGTTGTGAATACCTGCTCATCGGCTGTTGCTACGCTGCTGACCCGTACATCCCGAAAGCCGAATTCCATGCCGCCGTAGTAATTCCAGCCAGCCGGTAAGTGGCCGGTGAGGGGTTTGCCCGTCCGTTTGATGGTAACCAGTTCGTATAACGCGTGGTAAGCGGTGTCGAGCGGGGAGCTGCCCAGGGGCGTTGTGGCCCAGTCGGTGAACGTCTGGCGGGTATTGATCGGCTCGATGTCGATATACCGCTGATTGCCGTCTTCCTGAACTACCTGACCCGGTGGAACAGGCAAACCGCCCAGTTTGTGAAGCGCCAGCAGATCGGTAGACAGATAGACACGAGGGGGCAGAAACGCGCTGATCTGAATGGGGTCGTAGGTCACCAGCGGCAGCAGTATGTTATTGTTGGCCGTGCCGGGGTTAATGAAAGCCTGGCCCCGGAAGTTGACGCGCGGAAAATCAAACTGACTCATATCGACTCAAAAGAATACACGCATTACGGTTATATTTATCGGCTGCCACCACGGGCCTGCCAAAGCTTTACCGCGGCCGGCTTCCGGCCTCATCCACGACCTGCCATGCAAGCAGACTTAGCCGACTACATCGACGTACTGACCCCCTGGCTCTCGACAGACCTGGTTTCGGACGCCTACCTGAGCCGCATCCGACAGATTGGCCGACGGCTACCGGCTTTATCGTTCGGTTGCTTCGAGTGCTGGCTCGGTCAGGATCAGATGCGGGTTGACCTAAACCTGGCCATTACGGGTAAGGTAAACGAGCACCTGGTGATTATAGACTGGCTGGCCGCAACTCCGGACGCCGATGACGACGGGTATCAGTCTACTCTGGATAAGATACGATCTATTTGTGGTCTTTGGCGCGATAGTCAGTTTATTCTTCATCCGCATATTAAAGTACTCTGGCTGGTTTATGATATTACGGATCCGGTGTGCCGTGAGCCTGCGCCGTGGCTGTACATACATTTTAGGAGAAACCGCCTGAGCGACGATGTTCTTGTACGGCCCGAGCTGGTTCTTCAGACCGTTGCGCTCCTGAACGATCAGTACCCCCGGGAGCGGTTTCGTCCGTTTTTCGAGTCGATTGGGCCTGCTGTGCAGATCTGCTCCATCGGCGCACCAACCAGCCGGGATAAACAGGCGCTGCGGGTATATCTGATGATGCACTCCTTTTCGGACCTGCTCCAACTCCTCATCGACCATCATTGGCCCGGGAACGTGGCTGGGTTTAAGCAGGTGATGAGTCCGTACGCAGACCGTAGCGATTTTTTTGGCCTCTCCCTTGATATAACGCCCGAACTACAGCCCAGAATCGGTATTGAGTGCTGGTTTGCCGAAGATCGGGCGCAGGAGAAACTGGCTGACTTTACGCAGCAGCTGGTGGCTGACGATCTGTGCTCAACTCAGAAGCGGGATGCGCTGCTCAGCTGGAACGGCCAGTTCGACGTTCAGCTAAACCCGGGCCAGTGGTCGTGGCACGACCCGGCAACGGACATCCTGCTGCAGAACCCGCAGCCAACCGCTGTCAGACGAATGGCGCAATACGTAAAGCTGACCTACCAACCCGGCAAACCCCTGCTGGCCAAAGGATACCTTTACTTCGATCGCTCGGCCAGACGGTCTGACTAGCAGGGAGTTGGCCGGTCAGGCAGCGGGTGCGTAGGGCAGAATAATCGTAAACTCTGTATACAGGCCCTGTTCGGTTTGTACGCGCAGTTCACCGGCATGGCCTTTGGTAATAATATCGTAAGCCAGATACAGCCCGAGTCCCGTTCCCTGTCCCGTTGGTTTGGTGGTAAAAAAGGGCTGGTATATCTTATTCAGAATATCAGCCGGAATGCCAATACCATTGTCTCTTATCTGAAGCGCCAGCCTGTTTTTTTCCAGAAACGTCCGGACCGAAAGCTGGGGTTGATACCCTGTTTGCGCTTGCCTGGCTTTCTCTTTTATGGCGTAAAAAGCATTGCCATAGATGTTCAGTAATACCTGGCCAATTTCCTGCGGGGCCAGTTCGGTAGGTTGTATGGTCGGGTCGAAATCTCTATAAAGTTCGGCGCTGAATAATACATCTTTGCTCCGAAGTCCCTGAAAAACAATCATTAAGTATTCTTCGGCGAGGTTGTTAAGATTGGTCATCCGCTTTTCGGCGGTTCCCATACGGCTGTGCTCCAGCATTCCTTTCACGATCGCATTGGCCCGGCCACCATGAGCCGTAATTCGTTTCATATTTTGTTTTAAATCCTCCAGAATAAAACTGGCTTCTGTCAGATCACCTTTGTTCAGTTCCTGCTGTATTTCTTCGACCAGTTCCGTATTAATTTCGGAGAAGTTATTGACGAAATTCAGGGGGTTCTGAATTTCATGCGCCACCCCGGCGGTCAGTTCGCCCAGCGATGCCATTTTTTCGCGCATAATGAGCTGATCCTGCGTAGAGCGCAGCTGGTTGAGTGATTGGTTTAGCTCCTGGGTTCTCTCCTCTACTTTTTGTTCCAGTTCCCGGTTCAGGGTTATCTGAAGCTGTTGATTCTCTTCGAACTGGTGGATGATGCGGGCCTGTTTTTCTTCATTTTCGCGCCGGAGCACATTAATCATATTGGCCAGTGCAAAAGCCAGCATAATGACCTCCAGCGCCGAGCCGGTGGGTAAGGCGTACTTGAACGTAAAGTCATTTTTGGGCAGCACGCCCAGCAACATCAGAATGACGCACAGTATACCAGCGAACAAAAACGAGAAACCAATGGAGAAGAAAAGAGCCGACGGGTACCGGTCGCGAATACTACGTATACCCAGATAGATGATAAGCGGAAACGAAGCCAGACCCAGTAGCTGGGTCATGGCAAACCCCAGCTCGAAGTAAATAAAGATCAGCAGACCCGAAAGAATATATAACCCGATCAAACCATTCAGAATGTTATTCCAGAAAGGATACCGCTGCTTTACATTAAGAAAACTCTGGACAAACAAGACATAGACAATTGCCAATAGATTAGACGCTATCGATTCGAAATCTGAAAACCAGACCGGGAAATTGTCGCTGAATCCAAAAATAGAGATAAGATATCCTGAATTACCCGCTGTGAAAAAGAAAGCAAAAAATAACACTAATAAATAGTACGCATAACTCTGTAAACGAGTCGAGATATAAATGAAGGCGTTGTAAATAAACATGACGATGAACACGCCGAGGAACATAAAAATGATTTGTCCTGAAAAAGCATTCGCTTCGTCAATTTTGGCGCGGGGCGCTGCGACAAAATTAAGGGTAACAGGTACTTTTTCTATATTGAATTTGGATATTAATCGGACAATACATTCCTGCGTCTCTCCAGCTTTGAGCGGTAATTTTATGTATACTTTATTAGCATGTGGGTAATCCCGTTTTTGGTACGGATATAAGTAGCCAGTCTCTTTACGCAGTAGCTTATTTTCTGATCCGTAAAAGAAGCTAACAAAAGACCAGTTTTCGAAATCAAATACCCATTCTTTATCAAACGCTGTATCATTTTTTACTGAAAATTTTAGCCAATAAACCTGAATATTTTTATTCCATGGCGTATTATTTGCCGCTATGAACTCGCGCATAAACGTAGGGTTTACGACATCCGCAATGGATAGCTTTCCAGTTGTATCTTTCAGGTAAGAGAAACCAGAGGAGATCGTGATTGGCTGATCCTGTTGTAATAGAATCGGTTGCGCCACCGAAGCTATTGAAAAAAACAAACAGTAATAGAATAAATAGAGGTATCTCATAGGGTTACGGTTTATACCGTCGGTTCGGCTTATCAGGATCAGTCTTTGGAAAATATCAGCATTCTTTCCTATTTTCTGAAGACCGCTATCCATCATTTTTTCGCTGTTACTGGCAACAGGGCGGTACGCACAGGGCTGGAGTAGCGAACACACGGTAGCGGTTACGGATAGGGTTACTGATAAAAGAGGGTTTGGGTGCTGGTTGAGGCAGGCAGGTTAATATCAGGAAAAGGCGTATTCAAAGCAATGTATACTGGCAAATAGTTGAAAGAAGCCATCGGTTAGGCCGGGTTAATATCGGTACTGGCTGCTTATTTCATCCGCTTACGAAACGAATGGGCAGCTTACTCAACCGCTCACACAAATATTTCCTTTTTTCGGGCTGTTCTCTTTGATTTTACTACCGGCTTCTTACTTTTATACGCTTCATTTGTGGGATAATATACGACTCCTGACAGGTACTTGCCTGGGCCATGGCTACTAAAGTGTTTGAGCGAATTAGATTGACGGGTGATGCGAGCTAAATGCATACATCTGTATTTATTAAAAGCGATTAATTGTTTTTTATAATCAGTAGTTCACTAACCTAATTTGCCATAAACCATGAAAGATTCTGAAACCCTGAAAGACGCCCTCACACGCACAGGCGATGCCAAGTATGTTAAACATCTAACCCCCGATGCGCAGCAGCTGACCAAAGCCCAGCTTACCGATTTCATGAACAGCAAAACGGATCAGGACTTTAAACCGGAAACGATTAGTTCACTACGGAAATTTGCCAAGATGCGCATGAAGGACGGTAAAAGTATTTTTCCATACGAAAAGATGGAAAAACTGAAACATAACGAGTCCGACGACCACATGGGCGGAGGCACCTGGTAAGGCAAACGCGTATTCCCAGCTGATACCATAAGATGCAGACGGGGAATACGCGTTTATTGATCTACGGAGTTTAACTGCATAGCTGGCTAATTCTCTTTTATATCGTTAACTTATCTGTACCATGCCCGGGAAAAAAGACAAAAAAGTGTCACTTAATTTTACCATGCAGCATCAGCTGGGACATGCTATGTGCTGGGCTGCTGTGGGTACAAGCTGTGCACTTTTTTACGATCCCGCCAGCAACTGGACCCAGTGCAAACTGGCCAGCCAGTCAATTGGGCCTGACACGGGCGATTGCTGCTCTAATCCCGAAAATTCTCCCTGCGATATAGTCTGGTATCTTCAGAATGATGAAAATATAGGGTCGTTCGTAACGGCCGGTATTGCGCGGGGCTATGAAAAAGGATTTATTCCTTATAAAAAACTTGTCGGCGAGCTGGATGCCGGCAGAATCATTGCGTTCCTGCTCCGAATGGATATCGACGGGACGATCAATAACAGGAATGAATTTTCTCATTTTGTAGCCATCGCGGGCTATGAGTGGACCGATACGGAAGAAAACGTAATTATATATGACTCTTTTTTCGGCAAATCAGAAATGTCTTACAAAGAGTTTGTGACTAATTATAAATGCCATGGCGGCACGGTGCTGGGCCACGCCGTTAAAGATAGTCTGGTAGAATATACGTTTTTTTCGACGCCAACATCAACGCCTTAAGCCATGCCGATCCGACAGATACTCGCCCCCGAAAAATCAGTTGTCAAGTATACGGGCTGGCTCACCCAGCGAAAGCCGAAGTCGTTGCAGCTCAAAAAAACCTTTACCTACGAGAAGGCTTTGCCGCATAAAGTATACCACGCGCAGTTGAGTGATATTCTTTCCGAGGTTGGGTTTAGCCAGGCGGATGTTGTTTCATGGCGACACCTGCATACGGATCAGCATGGCACCGTGGCTGTAGAGACCAGAGTTGGCAAAAGGGGCCAATACCAGGTTCACGAGGTCCATTCCGGCCATATGGTCGATGCGTTGAAGGAGCTGTACCCGGCTCTGAAAAAGAAGAAAGAAATCCGGACCGGCGATTATGAGTACTCGTTCCTGCGACTCTTCTCGCTCAAGATTTGTGCCGTCTGGTTGCGGGCCGACAGTCGCGAAGCTGATTACTTTATGCCGTTGCCTCCGTGTTTTTACGGCTTAGAACGCGATAAGCTGTATACCTGCGCCGAGTTTACCGACATTGTCCGGAAAGCTATCCAAACGCTCCAGGCTAAAACCGATACGTACGGCCATCCGATGCAGGGGGGCTGATCAGCTACGCCAGCCATCGCTGAATCTGGCCGAATAAATAGCCGTACTCGTGCGGGCTCACAAAGGCCCCCAGGCCCGCAATCATGGCCATCTGAAAAAAACCGATGCGCAGGAAAACCCATAGCCCCAGGTGAAACAGGACGCCCAGCGCCACTACCGCCAGCCGACACTCATCGATCCAGATCAGGGTGAAAAGAGCGGTTTCGATGACGAGCGTGCCGTAGGTGGTTGTTTTATAAAACCAGGACCGGTCCAGGACCGGCGGAATAACGAATCGATTCCAGATTCTGACGCGTAAGACCAGCTGGGTAGCGGTCCCGTTGAGCCAGCTGCTACCCTGTAGTTTGAAAAAGACGTTTTTTAGATAGATGTTCGCCATAAAAAGCTGAATCATCAGCAGGGGCCAGGCTGGGGCTTTGGCTTCGGGCTGGAGCAGGTTCGGATAATCCATTACCGAGAGCTGAGTCTGGGTCGGTGCAAAGACCAGAAACAGGCAGAAAAAGCGGTACAGCGCATCGCCCGAGCTGAGCACGTACATGTTTCGGTTGTGGATAGAAACGAGCGTTATAAAACAAATCAGCGCGGCCAGCTGAGGCTGGATACCGACGGTCAGGCAAAACCCGGCTATGGTCTGAACTCCCAGCAAAACCTCTACCGACCGGGTGCTGGGCGGCATGTAGTTGAGGAGCGAAAAACGGGCCGGCTGCTGAAGGGTAATGTACTCATCGTAGCCAAACCAGCCGTCGGGACTTAACAGGAGTTTGTAGACGCTGAGCCAGTTCCGGGTTTCGGTAAGCACCAGCATACCCGTCAGCGCCCTGAATACGCAGAGCGTCAGGCTAGACTGCTCGCTGAACAGCAACTGGTTCCAGCCTCCGGCCAGCTCGCCAAAAGTGATGAAGAGGAGTGTCATACGGCCGGCGTGCGATGCTGTTCGATTACGTCGTGCGTATAAACCACCTGACTCATCCAGGGAACCAGCTGAAACGTGCCGTTGACCGGGGGCTCATAGTACTGGAGTATGTGTATGCGAATAGGTGGATTGGCGGCATCCTGCTGCGGTCGGTACTGGCGAAGAACGTACCGGCAAATGGCCTCTTTGGGAATAGGGTCTTTCTGCGACAGCAACTGATTATGCATCTTGATGAACCGGAAATGGTCCGTCAGTTGATAGTCGTCCTGGAGGGTGTAGGGGGCGAGTTTCCAGGCCACAACGGTACCGTTGGCCAGTTCGATCTCGAACCCGATCAGGAAGTTTTTGGAGATGGGGCGGGGCGCAAACAAGGACCAGTAATTGTCGAGCCCGGCCCAGCAGATATACCGGCCCAGCTTTGTGTGTAGCAGATCCCGAAAGAAATACCCTTCCGGCAAACACCAGAAGAGCAGAAACAGACTCATCAGGATAACGAACAGGCTCGCCAGCGTTTGCTGAGCCAGTACAAACCATTCCACAGCCGATCAGCGGTTAGTGTTAGCGTTACAGTCTGTATAGTAGCAGATTGAGCGGAGAAAAGCAAGCCCGGACGGCTGGTTGACAGACTACGGTCTACCAATCAAGACATACTCTTTCCCAGCTTCAGTAGCCAGATCATATACGCTGATCCCGTTGGTTGCCTGTTCTGGCGAACGGGTCTGGTACTGATTCTGGGGAAGCTTGAAAAACGGATTGGGGTTGCTGCCTGTGGCGGGGCGCAGCTGGGCATTGGCCGTGCCGGTGAGGGCATTGGGCACCCGTAGCCGACAGAGACCGCCCAGCAACGAGCGAATCGCTACCCGGGTCAGTTTTCCGTTTTGCCAGCGCATCGCCACTTCATAACCACCGCGTGCTTTGAGTCCGGTCACCTCGCCCGATGCCCAGGCGTCAGGCCGGGCGGGCAGCAGGTTGAGCAGACCGTCGTGGCTCTGGAGCAGCATCTCGCCGATACCCGACGTGCCGCCGAAGTTACCGTCGATCTGGAAGGGCGGGTGGGCGCAGAGCAGGTTTGGGTAGGTACCTCCACCGTTAGCGTAGTCAGTACCCTCCAGGCCGGTCAGGCGTAATAGCTCGCGCAGTAGTTTATAGGCATGGTTGCCGTCATGCAGCCGGGCCCAGAAGTTAATTTTCCACGATTTGCTCCAGCCCGTGCCACCGTCGCCCCGGATAGCCAGTGTCTGACGGGCTGCGTTGGCCAGGGCGGGCGTCGTTAACGGCGATACTTCCCGGCCGGGGTGCAGGGCGTAGAGGTGCGACACGTGGCGGTGTTGCGGATCTTCGTCGGCCCAGTCCTTATACCACTCCTGCAGGTTGCCTTTGCGGCCAATCTGTAAGGGAAACAGCTTCGCCTTTTTGGTCAACAGCGTTTGCCGGAAATCAGCATCGACGTTGAGTTGCTCGGAGGCCTGAATGACGTTGCTGAACAGATCCCAGATCAGGGCCATGTCCATGGTTGTGGCCACCGATACCGAGCCTTTTTCGCCTTTTTCGGTCACGAAAATATTCTCAGGGGTGGTGGCGGGTGCGGTTACCAGCCGCCCCTGGTTGTCGGTAACGAGCCAGTCGAGACAGAACTGGGCGGCTTCTTTCATGAGCGGGTAAGCGTACTGCTGCAGGTAGGCCCGGTTGCCGGTGAAGGCGTAATGATCCCAGAGGTGCTGGCTGAGCCAGGCTCCGCCCATGGCCCAATTGGCCCAGGAAGGGCTGCCTTTGCCCCGATCGCCAACGGGATTCGAGGTGGCCCAGATGTCTGAGTTATGGTGAACAGTCCAGCCCGACGCGTTGTAAAAATTACGGGTGGTTTCGCGACCAGTCGTGGCCATATACCCAATCCAGTCGAGGAGGGGCGTATGCAGCTCCGACAGATTCGTCATTTCGGCCGGCCAGTAATTCATCTCGGTGTTGATATTGGTCGTGTAGTTGCTGCTCCAGGGAGGGCGTACGATGGGGTTCCAGATGCCCTGCAGGTTGGCCGGAATGGCACGCGCGGCCGGGTCGCCGGACCGTTTCGGGCGCGAACTCGATATGAGCAGATACCGCCCGAACTGGAAATACAGACTCTCCAGCTGCGGGTCGGCCGCTCCGCCCGCGTAGCGCTGCAAACGCTCGTCCATCGGCAGGTTGAGGGGCGGAGTCGCTGCATCGGCCTGCAAGGAGAACCGCACCCGATTGGCCAGTTGCCGGTAGTCGGCTACGTGGGCGCGGTACAACGCATCGGCCGATTTACCGGTTGCCTTAGCCAGGTAAGCCGATGCCAGCTTTTTCTCGTCGAGGCCGTCGCGGTCGGGACATTTGTCGAACCCGTTAAAACTGGTAGCCGCCGAAACGAGCAGAACCGCTTCGGTTGCGTTGTCGATGCGCAGGCCGGTGGTGTCGGTCGATACCCGTCCATCGGTCGACTGGACGTTGATCCGCCAGTCGAAACGCATACCCCGACAGCCGGCCGTGTCGCCATAGATCACCGGAGTCGGGTTGTACTGAACGTAGTTCGGATCGCTATGGGCTGGTGCTTTTCCCCGAATGGCCAGTTCGTTCCGGGATAGTATCTGTTTGGTAACGGGATGCGGGCTGGTGGCAGATGCCGTTAGGCTCAGGGCGCCTTTCTTTGACGACCGGAGCCGGATAACGATCAGCTGGTCGGGGGCCGACACAAAAACAGTGCGACTATAGGTAATCCCATTGACCGTGAACCGGGTCGTGGCGGTGGCATCGTCGATGTTCAGCTCGCGCGTATAGGCGGTTGGCTCGCCCGTAAGGGTTTGTTTGAGCAGCAGGTCGCCTAGGGGTTGGTAGGCTTCGGTGTAGAGGCCCTGTAGTTTGGTTGTCAGCCTGGCCGCTTCGGCATAGTCTTCCCGGAAAAGCGCTTCCCGAACCTGAGGCAGATAAGCCGCGGCACCCGGGTTTGGATTGCGGTTAACCGGTCCGCCCGACCATAAGCTCGACTCGTTGAGTTGTAACAGCTCTTCGGCTACGCGCCCAAATACCATTACCCCCAGTCGGCCATTGCCAACGGGTAAGGCTTCGTTCCAGTTGCGGGCGGGTTGTTTATACCAGATAGGCGATGCCGGCTGGCTAACGGCAGATAAACTGAGCAGCAGACCTGACAGGGCGAACAGAAAACGGGCAACTTGTACGATGGCCAGTCGGAGCATAGGGCGAAAAACGGTAGGTTGATACCTGAACAAGACCAAACCCCGGGTTGCCTACTCTACTTTACCGGGCTTCGATCGCGTATTGGCAGGGAGTCAGGCCCGCAGGATGCGATGCCCAACAAAAAAGGCGCCGTCCGTAGACCGCGCCTTTCAAAACAGGTAATAGACCGGCTTAGGCCAGACTGGCTTCGGTCGTTTCTACGAGGTTGTGCTTCATCAGGTATTCGGCAATCTGAACGGCGTTGGTAGCGGCTCCTTTGCGCAGGTTATCCGCAACGCACCAGAAGTTGAGCGTGCGGGGCTGGGTTTCGTCGCGCCGGATACGGCCTACGAATACCTCGTCGCGACCGTGGGCGGTCAGCGGCATCGGGTAAACTTTATTGGCCGGATCGTCCTGCACCACAACGCCTTCGGCATTCCGCAGCAGTTCGACCACGTCGTTCAGCTCAAACTCTTCGTCGAACTCAACGTTGACGGCTTCTGAGTGGCCGCCAATGGTCGGAATCCGGACCGTGGTCGCGGTAACTCGGATCGAGTCGTCGCCCATGATCTTTTTCGTTTCGTTCACCATCTTCATCTCTTCTTTCGTATAGCCGTTGTCGAGGAAAACGTCGATATGGGGCAGTACGTTGAGGTCGATGGGGTGGGGGTATACTTTTGGGATATCCGCGCGTCCTTCCCGCTCGGCAAACAACTGGTCAACGGCCGCCTTGCCGGTGCCGGTTACCGACTGGTAGGTCGATACAACGACCCGTTTTACCCGGTACCGATCGTGCAGCGGCTTCAGCGCTACGACCATCTGGATGGTTGAGCAGTTCGGGTTGGCAATGATTTTGTCTTCGGGGGTCAGGGTGTTGGCATTGATTTCGGGCACAACCAGTTTCTTGGTCGGGTCCATCCGCCAGGCCGATGAGTTGTCGACAACCGTAATGCCGGCTTCGGCAAACTTAGGAGCCAGGGCCAGCGAGGTGCTGCCGCCCGCCGAAAAGATTGCAATGGCAGGTTTGGCGGCAATGGCATCCTCAAAGCTGACAACCGTATACGCTTTTCCCTTGAACTCAACCTGTTTACCAACCGACCGCTCGGAGGCAACGGGAATAAGTTCTGACACGGGGAAGTTGCGTTCTTCCAGTACTTTCAAGATTTCGCCACCGACAAGGCCGGTAGCCCCAACAACTGCGATTTTCATTGATAGAATGCGGATTGGTCTCCGCACGAATTGGTTTATACAGAAGGCCCGCACCTGCGCGCCATTTTCGCCCGCAAAAGTACGGGAAATTCGTTGATGGACAGGGTGTATTGTTCAGAAAAAATAGACAGACTGATTCTGCGAGTTGGTTAGTCAAGGCAGCGTTAGCCGCAAAAAGTCCCACCGATCGGGCCGCGAATCAGCC
The DNA here is from genome assembly GCF_005870035.1 of Spirosoma lacussanchae. Taxonomy (GTDB): domain Bacteria; phylum Bacteroidota; class Bacteroidia; order Cytophagales; family Spirosomataceae; genus Spirosoma; species Spirosoma lacussanchae. Next base: position 13,849 of record NZ_SWJG01000013.1, read on the forward strand.
CGGTTCAGTATGCGGAAGACCAGTCGGTATACCGTTAATACTACGGATCGGTTGGCGTAAGAAGAAAACAGAAAGCCATGCGCAAAGCGCATTAAAAGGTATACAGCTTCTGCGGAGATAAACAGGCGGTAAGGCTGATGTCAGTGTCGGCGATGTCGTCAATGGTCGTTACCGGCTCAAACAGCGACAGACCAACCCGCGCACAGTCGGGACGACATTCGGCCAGAAATCGGTCGTAATAGCCACCGCCGTAACCGACCCGGTGTCCGCTCTGGTCAAAAATCAGCAGCGGAACCAGCACCAGGTCAAGGTCGGCCGGGGGAACCGGAGCGCTGGCCGAAGCGGGTTCGGGAATACCCCAGCGATTCTGGATGAGGGGTGTTTCGGGGGTTAGCTTCGTATGGGTGAGTAGCCCGGTGCCCGGTTCGGTAATGGAAACGACCAGCCGAACCGAAGGGAAATCCTGCCAGATTCGGTGAACGATGGGCCAGGTGTTTACTTCATTCTGCCGCGCAATAGGCAGAAACACATGCACGCAGGAAAGAGAAGGCGAGGAACCGAAAAACGCCCGGAAAAACTGACCGGCAATGGCCGCGCTGCGATCGCGAACGGCCTCGGCCGACAGCGCCCGGCGCAGGGTCAGGAAGTGGGTTCTGAGAGCTGCCTTTTCCACGGTCGACCGTTGTAAACCGAAATTACTTAGCTTTCCAGACAGAGCTGCATCTGAAAGTTGAACGGATCGAAACTGGCCAGCATTTTTTGCAGAAACGCCCGGTCGTTGAGGTGAAACGTCAGGAAGTTTTCGGTCCGCTCCTGCAACCCACCGTTTGGGAACAGCTCGTTCTTGACTGCCAGCAACTGCCGGATACCTGTATCCTGGTTGCGTTCTTCGGCCCGGCGCATCTTCTTCTCCAGACGAGCCACCGCATTGGCAAACCGTTTGGTTTCGGCCAGCACTGCTTTTTCGAGGGTCGGATCAACGATCTGCGCTTTGTGCAGAATAGCATCCAGCGCCTTATTGATGGTCCGGTTTTCGTTGTCAAACTTCAACGCATGACGCGTGTGGGTATCGATGTAGTTATGCTTGAGGGTGAGGGTATCCTGAAACAGCTCTTCCGGCGTCAGCCCCAGCTTGTGAATGCGCTTGGCCGTTACTTTAGGCACGTAAGTGGCAAAGTTGCGCGGCATCAGCATCGGAAAAGGCGTCTGATAATGATCGAATACGCCTTTGAGCTGCAGCCAGTACGGCACCTCCGACGGGCCGCCGATATAGACCAGGTTCGGCAGGATCGTTTCCTGGTAGAGGGGGCGCAACACGACATTCGGACTGAAGCGTTCGGGATGCTCGTCCAGCAGGGCCAGCAGTTCCGGTTCCGTAAAGCGAATTTTGGTGTGAACCACCTTATAAGCGCCGTTGGGAAGCCGCTCGATGCGTTCGCGCAGCTGATCGTCGAGATAAAACAGGTTGATGTCGCGTGGGGTGATAACGGTTTTGTAGCCCAGTTGCTCCAGCTGCTCGGTGCGGGTGTGTACGAGGCCACCGGCCGTTTGCTGAAGCAGATCATCGCGCATAACGGGCGCAAATACGCGTTTCAGAGCCGCATCGTCGGCATCGAGACAAACGAGCCCCTCGGCGCCGAACAGCTCGTTGATGAAGTACCGCACCGAATTGGCCAGGGTTTCCTGCCCAAGATACGCTTCTTCAAAGAGAGCTAGTTTCTCGGGTATTTCGCTAAAGAGGGTTTTCAGTTCCCGCGGGTCCATACGGCCCACGGCCCCGCGCTGTTCGGTCTGCCAGGTGTGCGTCCGGCCAAACAGCGAAAAGTGGTTGATTTCGGCAAAATCATGGTCCTCCGTCGCCATCCAGTAGACCGGAACGAAGTTGTAGTCCGGGTAGGCTTGTTTCAGCTGTCGGGCCAGATTGATGGTCGTAATCAGCTTGTATACAATGTAGAGCGGCCCGGTAAAGATGTTGAGCTGGTGGCCGGTTGTAACGGTAAAGGTGTTGGGCTGAAGCAGTATCGACAGGTCGGGCTTGCTGACTAGTCCTTCGTACTGGCGGGTTAGCGCGTCGACCAGGACCCGGCGTTTAGATTCATCAACCGTTTTTTCCGCAATTTGCTCCCTGAACTGGGCTGGGTCTGGAAAGCGGTTGTAAAACGGGCGAAGACTTTCTTTTTTGGCAAGGTAATCGAGAAAGAGCGGAGAAAACTGGCCGGTTTGAACAAGCGGTAGGTACTGACAGTCCATGCAGGGTTGGGATTTACGGACGCAACAAATGAAGAACCCGCAAGGTTCGGGAGGGCCTTGCGGGTTGAAGGAATACGGTACTTAAACTACGTTGCCGTACAGGTCGAACTCTTCGGCGCGGTCGATGCGGACGTTGGCAAAATCGCCCAGGCGCACGTACTGGCTGGCCGGAACCAGCACTTCATTGTCGACCTCGGGCGAGTCGGCCTCGGTGCGGCCGATAAAGTAGCCGCCTTCTTTCCGGTCGAACAGGGTTTTGTAGGTCCGGCCTACTTTCTGCTGGTTCAGCTCGGCCGAAATACCCTGTTGCAGATCCATCAGCTCGTCGGCGCGTTCCTGCTTGATATCGGCCGGAATATCGTCGGGCATCGAGTACGAATGGGTGTTTTCTTCGTGCGAGTAGGTGAACACGCCCATCCGGTCGAACCGCATCCGGTCCACGAAATCGTAGGTTTCCTGGAACATGGCGTCGGTTTCGCCGGGATGCCCCACAATGAGTGTTGTACGCAGGGTGATATCGGGCACTTTGTCCCGGATGGTGTTGATGAGCGCTTCGGTTTTCTCGCGGGTGATGCCCCGGCGCATGAGCCGAAGCAGTTCGGTCGAGCCGGTTTGCAGCGGCATGTCCAGGTAGTTGCAGACATTGGGCCGGTTACGCATGACGTCCAGCACCTCCAGCGGGAAACCCGACGGGTAAGCATACTGAAGGCGAATCCAGTCAATGCCTTCCACGTCGGCCAGACGGGCCACGAGCTCGTCGAGGTTGCGTTTTTTATATAAGTCGAGGCCGTAATAGGTCAGGTCCTGAGCGATTAGAATCAGCTCTTTGGTGCCACGCCGGGCCAGCGACCGCGCTTCGGTAACCAGCTCATCCATAGACCGCGACACGTGCTTACCGCGCATCAGCGGAATGGCGCAGAACGAACAGGGCCGGTCGCAGCCTTCGGCAATTTTCAGGTAGGCAAAATGGGCGGGGGTGGTCAGCAGCCGTTCGCCAACAAGTTCGTGTTTGTAATCGGCCCGGAGCGTTTTCAGCAGCCGGGGCATTTCGTTGGTACCAAACCAGGCATCGACGTCGGGAATTTCGACCTCCAGCTCGTCTTTGTACCGATGCGACAAGCAGCCGGTTACGTAAACTTTATCCACCATGCCCGCGTCTTTGGCATCTACGTAGCGCAGAATCGTATTGACTGATTCTTCTTTCGCGTTGTCGATAAAGCCGCAGGTATTGATAACGACAATATTGGCGTCGTCTTTTTTGGACTCGTGCGTTACGTCCATGCCGTTGCCCCGGAGTTGCGTGAAGAGTACTTCCGAATCGACCAGGTTTTTGGAGCAGCCGAGCGTAACGATATTGATTTTATTGGTACGTATTCCTTTGGTTTTCAAAACAGGACTTATTAGCAGGCGGTTAGAGAAAAACTAACGCCCGGTGGTTGGACAAAGTTCGCCGATAGGGCTGTCGTTTTCGGGCTCGTACCAAATGGTCTTGTGGCTGACCAGCACCTGAGGTATACCGGAAAAATAGAATTCCAGTAAGTCGTCAGCTGTTATAAACAGGTCGTGCAGGCTAAACCGGCGCTCGTCTGTCAGTAGAAACGTATAAAAAGCCCAGTCCGCTTTTCTGTCGCCCCGGTGGTTGGTATGAAACTCGATAGACGCAAGGTTCTGTGAACTGACGACAACGAAACCATTGGCCTCCGCAATGGTAATGGTCTTCAGCGCCGGATCGAAAGTTACGCGCTTGTCGCGAACTTGCTTCCACAGCCTGTATTGCTGGCTGAAAATGAATGCCACTATCGCCACCATAGCGACGCCCAGCAGCATAAGAATTACCGCCCCCAGAACCTGATCGGGCTGGCGAATGAATGTGGCTACCCCCATACCGCTATATAGCAGGCCCATCAGCGGGAGTGGTAAAAGAAGTAGAACGGTGAACCGGGAGAAGAATCGATTACGATCCCACGTAATCGTAATGGACCGAACCAGCGGAGAGCCATCGCCCAGGCTCTCGCGGGTATGACGGAGCATCCGGACGGTGAAGAACACGAAGGGCGCGAAAACGATCAGAAACAGCAGCAGAACCTTCATAGCCGCTAAAATACGGCACTATGCGAAATCTCTACAGTGACGCTAGACTGACGATTCTTCTGTACGCTGACAGGAAAGATGTTATTCTGACTGTCAGACAGATTGGCGTAGAGGCCTTTGGGTTCGCGCACCATAACAGTATATTTTCCGACCGGCATACTGACACAGAACCGGCCGTTCTTGTCAGATTTTACTGTTTTAAGGGGTTTGGCACCCCGCACTGATGTAATAAATCCGTTGTCACCTGCGTCGACCTGGCTGCTGTTCAGCAAAGGAAAAATAAGCACCTCGCGCACAACCGCCGTTCCGTTGGTCCTAGCCGGTGCGGGGCCTACAGAAGGCATCATGTTCCCTTTCTTCTCGACCACCGTACCGCAGATTCCTTGCCTAACGACCTGCTGACGAGAGGCTTGTTGTGCTGTACCAGGAATAGATATGCTAAAGAGAATAGCCCAGAAAATGAGGTATTTATGCATAACGTTCTTTAACAAAAGCGAGGAAGTTTTCGGCCAGACTGATCAGGTATAGTATGTCATCTAACGAAAAATCGCCGTCGATATCATAATCGGCTAGTTGCCTTTGCTCAAACAGAGTTGCAAAGTAATCTTTATACTGTTCAGGAATTTCTCCAGATTTATGTAGTACAGAGAAAACATTTAACGGGCAGACAAATGCCGCTTCGTAACAATGTTCTTATCGGCAAGTAAACCGCGAACAAACCAGAAAAAACAGTAGTAGCTAGATGTGATGGCTCCGTTGGGAAAATCCGTAGCTACTAAAATTTTAGCATTTGCCAAGTAGCCGGTTAGCCGGTTGCTTTCCTAACGCAATTGCTCAGGTCGTCGCTCGTAAATGCATTTCCCGTCTTTTTTAACTTCGCGGTAAAATATGCGGTTTGATGTCAGAAATTGAGTTTTGGAGACAACGACGGTCGATATAGGAATTAGTGTCTTCAGGTAGTAATCGTTTCGGGCGGCTACGGTTGTATATGCTTCTTTGGATGCCGATACGTTTTCGTCAGCTAAAACGACTAGGTAATCTACGTCAGATTCTTCATTGTAATCACCACGCGCGTACGAACCAAACAAGATGACACTGTCCAGGCGTGGGCCATAATGACGCTCCATGATGTCGATCACATCATTGTTCACGGTAGCCAGATCCATAACGATTGCCGTATTCTTATCATTTCTTAAAGAACGAATCGACAAACTCCATCTTGTTGAATGTCTGCAGATCCTCGATTTTCTCGCCGACGCCAATGTACTTGACCGGTATCTTGAACTGATCCGAAATGCCGATTACCACACCCCCCTTGGCTGTTCCGTCCAGCTTGGTGATGGCTAGTGCCGATACCTCGGTGGCTTTGGTGAACTCGGTCGCCTGAATAAACGCGTTCTGTCCCGTCGACCCGTCCAGCACGAGCAAAACCTCATGGGGCGCGTCGGGAGTTACTTTCTGCATGACCCGTTTGATCTTGGTCAGCTCGTTCATCAGGTTCACTTTGGTATGAAGCCGGCCAGCTGTGTCGATAATCACCACGTCGGCACCCATATCGGTTGCTTTTTTCACGGCATCGTAGGCCACGGCCGAAGGGTCGGTATTCATGCCGTGTGAAATGACCGGTACGCCCACCCGATCGCCCCAGAGTTTAAGCTGGTCGACGGCGGCTGCCCGGAAGGTATCGCCCGCGCCCAGCACCACCTGTTTGCCCCGTTTGTGAAACTGAGCGGCCAGTTTGCCGATGGTGGTCGTTTTGCCGACGCCATTGACGCCGACAACCATAATGACGTAGGGCTTGATCGACGCCGGCAGCGCAAAATCGTCGGCCACGTCTACGGTGTTGTTGCTGGCCAGGAGCCCGGCAATCTCTTCGCGCAGGATGCGGTCGAGCTCGTCAGTACCCATGTATTTGTCGCGCGCCACCCGCTCTTCGATCCGGCGAATGATCTTGACGGTGGTTTCGACGCCCACGTCCGACGATACCAGCACGTTCTCGAGTTCGTCGAGTACTTCTTCGTCGACGGTGGCTTTGCCGACTACGGCGCGACCCAGCTTGGCGAAGAAGCTATCTTTGGTTTTCTCTAACCCTTTGTCTAGATTTTCTTTCTTTTCCTTCGAGAAAAAGCCGAATAAAGCCATAGTTCGTAGTGAATGAGTTGTCAGTTAGGGAGCCGATTCAGGGGTGCAAACAGCCCAACAGTCTACTGATTGGAGGGGTGTACTGGATTCTTACCTGCTAGTTAACTGATTTGCAACAAAAAAAGTCCCACCGGGCCGCGTGGGCTGGGGGACTTCCTAAAATTTTGCGCAAACGGTCTGTGTCGCAGACAACAGGCCGTTGTAGCTGAGAGTGGGCCTAGCTTTTGAGGGCAGCCTGTACTTCATCAACCGGAACCATTTCTTCTTTGAAGGTATAAGCGCCGGTTTTGGGCGACTTAACGGCTTTGATAATTTTGGCGAACGCCTTGCCGTTGTCCTTCGTTTTCAGGGTTGCAACTACCTTTTTTGCCATGACAGATGGTTAGTTTAGGGTTTACGGTTTTCAGTTTTCGGAATGGGCAGCCTGTGGGCTCCACCGTAACCAGAAAACTATAAACCAGAAACCTTATTTAATTTCTTTGTGCAGCGTTACTTTCTTCAGGAACGGATTGTATTTCTTCCGCTCGATACGAGCCGGCGTGTTCTTCCGGTTCTTGGTGGTAATGTACCGGGACATGCCGGGTACACCGCTGTCTTTTTGCTCGGTGCATTCCAGAATAACCTGGATTCTATTGGCGCCTTTCTTTGCCATTGCTCAGTTCGTTTTCTCGATAAGGAGCGCAAAGGTACGAAATGGGATTTATTCTCCCAATAGCCCGACAAGAAAAAGTAATGATTTGTAGTTGATTAGGGGAGAGCCGGCGCTGTTTTTTGACTTTAGACCGTCAACTGCCGACCTTTGAGGAGCTCATGACAACCCAAACCATCCAATACGACTACGCGCCGGGTCATTTTCGGGCGTCAGAACCGGCGGTCTATCGCCCCGATATGCTGGCCGAAGGGGAAATGATTCTCAACATGGGGCCGCAGCACCCTTCTACCCACGGCGTACTGCGGCTGGAGGTCGTTACCGACGGCGAGATTATTGTCGATGTGGTGCCGCACGTAGGGTACCTGCACCGCTGTTTCGAGAAACACGCGCAGTCGCTGCCCTTCAACCAGGCAATTCCGTTCGTCGACCGACTCGATTATCTGGCCGCCATGAACTGCGAACACGCTTTTGTCATGGGCGTTGAACGGATGCTGGGTATCGAAAACGACATCCCCAAACGAACCGAGTATATCCGGGTGCTGGTCGCTGAACTGAACCGCATTGCGGCTCATTTTGTCGGCATCGGTACGTATGCGCTCGACATTGGTGCCTACACCCCCTTTCTATGGCTTATGCGTGACCGCGAGCATATTCAGCGGCTGCTGGAGTGGGTCAGTGGCGCGCGGATGCTCTATAACTACATTTGGATCGGGGGCTTGTTCTACGACCTGCCGGTTGGCTTCGAGGAGCGTTGCCGTGAATTTGTAGCCTACCTGAAACCCAAACTGGTAGAGTTACAGCAGCTGGTTATCGAAAATGAAATCTTCGTGAAGCGAACGGCCAACGTTGGCGTCTTACCATTGGCGGTAGCTATCAACTACGGCTGTACCGGCCCCATGCTCCGCGGGTCGGGGCTGCGGTACGACCTGCGCCGGGTCGATGGGTACTCGGTCTACCCGGAGCTGGCATTCGATATTCCGATCGGGCAGGGCCAGATGGGAACCGTAGGCGATTGCTGGGACCGCAATAACGTTCGGGTGCTGGAGTGCCACGAGTCGATCCGGATCATTGAGCAGTGCCTCGATCAGCTCACCGGCCCTCACAAACGCACCCGCGATTACGACCCACAGGCGGTGGTGCCAAAGAAAATACGGCCGAAAGCGATGGATTTTTATGCCCGTGCCGAGAGCGCCAAAGGGGAATTGGGCTTTTTTTTTCGCACCGATGGCCGCGCCGATGTGCCGGTTCGCTGCAAGGCCCGGTCGTGCTGTTTTCATAACCTGTCAGTTATTGGTGAAATAGCTAGGGGGGCCATGCTGGCCGATCTGGTGGCTATAACGGGCTCGCTCGATCTGGTTATGGGCGAGGTAGACCGCTAGTCGGCCAGCACCAGAATATCTTTCGTGTTGCGGCCGAGTCCGTCGTAGTCGAGGCCGTAGCCCAGCACGAATCGGTTTTCGATTTCGAAGCCGACATAATCGAGTTGAATGTCTTTCTTCAGCGCCGATGGTTTGTACAGCAGCGTCACCAGCGCCATGGACGCCGGATTGGCGGCCTGGAACTGTTCGCAAATGTCGGCCATGGTCAGACCCGTATCGACGATGTCTTCCACAATGAGCACATGACGCCCCTCAATGGATTCATTCAGGCCCAGAATTTGTTTTAAATGGCCGGTTGAGGTGGTAGACGTATACGACGCTACCCGAATAAACGTGACCTCGCAGGGAATATCAATGCACTTGAGCAGGTCGGCGGTAAATACTACGGCTCCGTTCAGTACACCGATGATCAGCGGTTGACGGTCGGCATAGTCGCGGCTGATCTGGCTGGCCAGTTCCTGTACGCGGTTCTGAATGGTATCGGCGGCAATAAACGGGACGAAGGTTTTGTCCTTGATGGTTAGCATGATGACGTCGGCGAAGGTCAAAGATACGGCCAGCGCCGGAAAGGGGGCTAAATTTCAGTGAAAAATACGCCTGAGCAAACGGACCGGCACCCGTTTACGTTCATAGATTGATAACGAATCACTAACGAATGAAGAAGACTTTGTTGACGGTATGGCTGACGGCGCTGGCCTATTTGGCGCAGGCGCAACTCTATGATCCGTCGGCGTTTGATAAAAAGTACGATGGTCTCCTCAAGCACCCCGGCGTGCAGATTGAATCGGCGGAGGCCATCAACCAGATGTACAACTTCAAGTTCTACGAAGCCGACAAGGAGTTTCGGTGGCTGCGGGTGCGCTATCCGAAACACCCGATGCCGTACTTCATGATGGGGCTGGCCGAGTGGTGGAAAATTGTGCCCAACACCGACGTTACGGACTACGATAACCTCTGCCATGCCTACATGGACTCGACCATTATCCTGGCCGAGCGGTTATACGACCAAAGTGATAACAAGCTGGAGCCTTCGTTCTTTCTGGCGGCTGCCTATGCGTTTAAAGGCCGGCTGTATTCAGAACGAAAAAAATGGGCCAAGGCGACCCTGGCCGGTAAAAACGCGCTCAAGTATTTCGACAAGTGCAAAGGCAATGCTGACTTCAGTCCTGAACTGCTCTTCGGCGATGGGATGTACAATTATTATTCCCAGTGGATTCCGGAGAATTACCCCATCCTGAAGCCTATTCTGATGTTTTTTCCGAAAGGAAATAAGCAGAATGGGATCAGGCAGCTGGAAAAAACGGCTAATTCGGCTTTCTACACCCGCGTTGAGGCCCGGTATTTCCTGCTTCAGATCTACAGCATGGAAAACCAGTACGACAAGGCCTACGAGATGGCTAAATATATGTCGGAGCAGTATCCGGATAACCCGTTCTTTGAGCGGTATTATGCGCGGTCGGCCTTCGTTCAGGGGCGACTGGCCGAAGCCGAGCGGATTTCCAAAAACATGCTGGAGAAAATAGCCCGCTCTCAGTCGGGCTACGAGGGCGTCAGCGGCCGAACGGCGGCTTATATTTTGGGCTACATCAATCAGCTGTTCTACAAGAACCTGCCCGAGGCCAAGAAATACTATCAGCAATCGATTGATTTTGCCCGGCAAACCAATGCTACGAATGCGGGCTACTACTGGTCGTCGGTGCTGGCACTCGGAAAAATAGCGACGGAGGAGAAAAATTACGACCAGGCCCAACTCTACTTCAAGGAGGTGCTGGATAAGTCGGATCGGAAGTCAAGCCAGCACAAGGAAGCGCAGAAGCTGCTCGACGAACAGAAAAAAGCCCGACGCGAAGAGCGCCGAAAGCGGAGAGGGTAAACGAAGTGATGAGTTAGGGGCGGTGAGTTAATAGAACTTTGCTCATCGCCCCTAACTCATCACTTATATCAGGGAATGGGCAGGACTTTGCTTTCTTTGAAGGTCGACATGATCACCATCGTCTGGGTGCTGGCTACTTCGTCTATTTCATTGATCACATCCAGCATCAGCGCCTGATACGAGGCAATATCTTTGGCAATAACCTTCAACAGAAAATCGCCCGAGCCGGTGATGTGGTGGCATTCGATAATCTCAGGAATTTCGTTGGCTTTGTCGACAAACGACATAGTCGTCTCCTTTTTGTGGCCCGTTAGCGTAACCATAACGAAGGTGGTAACGCCGAGGCCTACCTTTTCCCGGTTGAGCTGGGCGTGGTAGCTCTGGATAATGCCCGAGGTTTCGAGTTTTTTGACGCGCTCCAAAGTGGGAGCGGGCGAAAGTCCGATTTCTTTAGATAGTTGGGCGTTGGTAATTTTAGCGTTGGCTTGAAGAATTTCTAGGACGTTGCGATCTATCTGATCTAACTTCTGGCTCGACATAACAAGGTGATCTGTTTGGAACTTGGTTGCAGAACGGCGCAAAGCTACTACCTTTAAAGATAAAATAATCTAAAAAGATATTGGTTTTCTACTATAGGCAGAATAAAGATTGCTGACCCGTTGATTTAGCGGTACAAAACTACGCTAATTCGTCCGGACGCCAAATTACCATTTTAGCGTTTGGCTATCTTGTTGTGTGTCACTATCCTCTGCTGCGTTGACTTGAAACGCGCATCGTCAACGGCCGACCGGAACGCGTGTTTGGTAGCCCGTCCCTGCACCCGCGCCCGCCACATACGCCACGACGACGGCTTCATTTCGCGACGCATGAGCGCAATGACGGCCTGCTCGGGCAAACCAAACTGGGCTTCGATCGCGTCAAACGGCGTACGGTCTTCCCAGGCCATTTCAACAATTCGGTCAATGTCGGCTTCGGTTAGCGCAGCAATTAGCTCGGTGTCTTTCATGTACTTACAACCAAGTAGGGAGGAAAACGTTTGCGGTAATGAATTAGTAACCCATTAAAAAAACAGCTGGCCAGAGCCGCCTGATTTCAGGCTGCACGAACCGCCAAAAGGCTCCCCAAAGCCGTAAACCTATCCGGCGCAACCCGGGTTATTGGCGTATGAAGATGCGTAAGAAAGCCGACCTGCCCACCAAGATCTGCCCCGTATGCAACCGGCCTTTCGCCTGGCGAAAGAAGTGGGAGCGCGACTGGGAGAACGTCGTCTACTGCAGCGATGCCTGCCGGGCCGCCAGTAAAAGAAGCCAGGTTCAGGCCGGAGCGTAAGACTTCTGGTTGTTGTGTCGTTATTTTGGGGCATTGATTTTTATGTCTCCATGATGCGTTCTGTTGCTTTTCTTTTCCTGCTGTCCTGTCTGGTCCTGGTACATGCCTGTCGGCGGCCCGAACCGGTCGTCACCAAAAAACCGACCGGCCCTCCCGTAGCGGCAAAACCCGCTCCCAAACCCGCACCGCCCAAACCCAAACCGGCCCCGTCGGCCGTTCTCGTACCGGCCGATACGCTCGAAGACGATGTTCCGCTGATTGGGCCGGTGCCGCCCAAGCGTGAGTTCCGGGCCGTCTGGATTGCAACGGTTGAGAATATCGACTGGCCCAGCAAAAAGGGACTGCCCGTAGCCGAGCAGCAGCGGGAGATTGTCGAGATGTTCGACATGTACCAGCAAACGAACCTGAACGCAGTGGTGGTGCAGGTTCGGTCGGCGGCCGATGCGTTCTACGCGCGCGGTTCAGAACCCTGGTCCGAGTGGCTGACGGGGCAGCAGGGGCTGGCTCCCCAGCCGTTCTACGATCCGCTTGATTTTATGATCGAACAGGCGCACCAGCGGGGGCTGGAGTTTCATGCGTGGTTCAACCTGGACCGGGCTACGTTTGGCAAAACAGCCAGTGTGGCGCCCAGCAATATTGTTTATCAAAAACCCCGCTGGATGCTGGAGTACGGCGGGCGCAAACTGTTCAACCTCGGTATTCCCGAAGTCCGGACCTACATCGCCGGTATCGTTGCCAACGTGGTGCGCGAATACGATGTAGACGGCATCCACTTCGACGATTATTTTTATCCCTACGCCATTGCCGGCCAAACCCTGCGTGACGATAGCACCTACCAGGCCAATTATAACGGCATGAAAAAAGCCGACTGGCGACGCGACAACGTGAACAAACTCGTGGCCGAGCTGCGCGATTCGATCCGGGCCAACAAACCCTGGGTCAAGTTTGGCATCAGCCCGTTTGGCATCTGGAAAAATCAGAGCAACGACCCCGATGGTTCCGCTACCAACGGTGGGCAGTCATACTACGATCTGTATGCCGACACGCGCAAATGGATTCGGGATGGCCTGATCGATTACATCGTGCCGCAGGTTTATTTCAGTTCGGAGTTTACGCGGGTGCCGTACAAAACGCTGGTTGAGTGGTGGACGCGCAACTCGGGCAAATGTCATCTGTACATTGGCCACGGTGCTTACCGCGTTGGACGCGGGTCGGAACGGGATCCGGGCTGGGCGCGCGCTACCGAGTTTCCCGATCAGATGCGCTACAACCGGCTCCAGCGCATTGTGCAGGGAAGCGTGTTCTTCAGCGCCAAAAACCTGAAATTGAACCCGCTGGCCATCCGTGATTCGCTGCAAACCAATTTTTACCGGCATCCGGCGCTGGTACCGCCCATGACGTGGCTGGATAGCATCGTGCCCCTGCCCCCGCGCGACCTCAAAGCCGCCGATACGCCCGAAGGGGTTGAACTGTTCTGGCAGCAATCGGCCGAGGCCGAGGATGGCGACGGAGCCAGTGCCTACATCATTTACCGGTTTGAAGGGCGCAAACCTCGCCTGCGGCTCGACGATCCGCGCTATATCGTGGCGCGTTGCCAGGGCGAATCGACAACGCGTTTTGTAGACAGGACCGCCGATCCCAAAAAGAAGTACGTGTACGCAGTAACGGCCCTCGACCGGCTCAATAACGAAAGCCGTGAGGTCACCATCCGGGTTCGCTAGACCATAAACTCGCTCATCACCTCGCCAACGGGTCGGGCATCGGGAAAGAAGCCAACTAGCCGGAGCAGTATGCCTTCTACCACCGCGTCGGGGCAGGAAGCTCCGCAGGTGAGCAGTACCGTTACCGGCCGATCGGGCTGCGTTGAAGCCGTCAGGAAATTTTCGGTTACGATCTCCTGTTTGGTGTGGTTGTCGAAATGCCGGATCAGGGTCTCTGACAGAATTTTCTGGTCTGACTCAATGAAGTAGGTCGGCAGTTTTTCGGCGCAGAGTTCAACGATATGCGAGGTGTTGGACGAGTTGTAGCCCCCGGCCACGATGGCAAAATCGGCTTCGTAGGTCAGCAGCGCGTAGGTGGCGTCCTGGTTATCGTTCGTGGCGTAGCAGAGCGTGTCGCGGGTGTTGGCAAAGTGAGCGTCGATCTGGTCGGGCTGGAGCGCATACCGCCGAATCATAACCTGTTTGAGGTAGTCGGCAATGCCCTGCGTGTCCGAAGCCAGCATGGTTGTCTGGTTCACGACGCCGATGCGCTGAAGGTCGCGGGTCGGGTCGAAGCCGTCGGAGTACTGGCCCGCAAACTCGCTGAAGAACTCGGCTGCCGAAGCTTCGCCGGTGATGTAACGAGCCAGCCGCTGCGCCTGCGCCATATCCTTCACTACTACCGTTGGGGCGGCTTCTTTGCTGTGCGAAAAGGTAGCCCGCGTTTCTTCGTGGGTCGGTTTACCATGCACTACAACGGTGTAGTTCTTCTGACCGATCTGCCCGGCTTTGTTCCACACCTTCTCGACAAACGGGCAGGTTGTATCGTATTTCGCCACATCGAGGCCAATGGCCGCCAGCTGTTGCTGAATTTCGAGGGTAGTACCGAAGGCGGGTATGATAACCACGTCATCGGGCGTCAGTTCGGCCCAGTTCACGAGTTGATTACCTTTTGTGTCCATCAGAAAGCGGACGCCCCGGCTCTGCAGGTCGGCGTTCACATCGGGGTTGTGAATCATCTCGCTTAGCAGAAAAATGCGTTTGCCGGGGTTTTCGGCAATGGCTTTGTAGGCGATCTCCACCGCGTTCTCTACGCCGTAGCAGAACCCGAAATGGCGGGCCACCAGAAACCGGACCGGACCGAAGTCGAGCACAGTAGGGGTAAAATCTCGCTTGAGCTTATCCCGTTTCCGCCGGAATTCTTTCAGAGGGGTAATAATGCTGCTGCGGTAGTACTCGGGAATATCGAACGATTTCATTCGGCAGTCGTTAGGGGTCAGCGTATGGTTGCCAACTTCACGTCAAAATTAACCAGACTCATAGAATCAACAATCAGGCTGGCGGCTTCGTTCTGCCAGCGGCCCCCCAATCCTACACGACCTCATGCCCAAGCGCCTGCTGAAATTCAAAAACTACGACGTTCACAGTATTACCACCATCACATCAGACGGTCAGAAAAACGCCAACATCGCTACCTGGGTGATGCAAACGGCCATGGGAGGAACGCACCTGGTGGTAGCACTTTACAAAACCGACTATACCATTGAGCTGGTTCGGGAAAGCGGTATGCTGAACGTCAACCTGCTGGCCACCGACCAGACCAGCCTGATTCGGAAACTGGGCCAGCAATCGGGCCGCCCTGGATCGGGCCGCCCAATCCAGGGCCGCCCTGGATCGGAAGGAAAAAAGAGACAAACGGACAAATTCCGAAAGTTGCCGTATGCGGTCGATGTGCGGGGCTGTCCGTACCTGACAGAAGCCATCGGGTACGCCCAGTGTCAGGTGCTGCACACGACCGACTCGGGTGATCATGAACTGTTTGTCTGTGCGGTGCTGAAGCAGGTGGTGCTCAACCCGGACAAAACCGTGATGACCAATGACTTTATCAAAGAAAAGAAGCTGGTTCGGGGCTGATTACGACCAGTTTCCAACCGAGAACTGGCCCAGAATATCGTCGAGGTATTCGCGGGAGTTGGCCAGGCGCGGCACTTTGTGCTGACCGCCAATCTTGCCGCGCTGTTTCATCCAGGCGTAAAACGTGCCGCGCGGAACAACGTGGATGCGGGGGTGCTTCAGCACGTAGTTATTGTAGCGCTTGGCATCGTAGTCGGAGTTGATTTGCCGGAGGGTTTCGTCCAGAATCTGGTTGAACTGCTGCTGATCGTGGGGGGGCTGCGCAAACTCAATGACCCACTCGTGGCAGCCGTTTTTCCCGTTGCTCATGTAAACCGGCCCGGCGGTATAATCGGCAATGACGGCTCCGGTAGCCTCACTGGCGCGGGTAATGGCGGCTTCAGCATTTTCTACAATGACTTCTTCGCCGAAAGCATTGATGAAATGTTTGGTTCGGCCGCTGACCTTCAGCCGATGGGGGTAGAGCGACGTAAACCGAACGGTATCGCCAACGCGGTATCGCCACAGGCCACCATTAGTCGATACGACCAGGGCGTAATTTTTGTCAAGCTCTACTTCGTCAATGGTCAGGGCTTTGGGAAACGGTTTGTCGGCTTCGGCGGCTGGCACAAACTCGTAAAAAATGCCGTAGTCGAGCATCAGCAGCATTTCGCCAACGCGCGCCATATCGTCCTGAATGGCGAAAAACCCTTCCGATGCATTGTACACTTCCTGGTACCGAACCGTATCGGACGGGAAAATCTGCTGACGGAACAAATCGCGGTACGGTTGGAAATTGACAGCGCCGTGAACGAACAGCTCGAAATTGGGCCATACCTCCAGAATATTCGATTTGCCGGTTCGGGCCAGAATCTTATCGATCAGCACCAGTCCCCAGGTCGGTACGCCGAGCATACTGGTTACGTTTACCTGGGAGGTGACTTCGGCCATGCGCTCCAGTTTGGCTTCCCAGTCGTCCATCAGGGCTACCTCGATGCCGGGGGTACGGATGGCCTGGGCCCAGCTGGGCAGGTTCTTCATAACCACTGCCGATACGTCGCCCGCCACGCCATTTGTACCGGTTGGGTTCGGGTGCAGACTGCCACCAATGGAGAGGCCTTTGCCTTCAAACGTGCGGGTGTCTGGGTTGTTGGCTACGTACAGCGCCATCATGTCCTTGCCCCCTTTGAAGTGACTTTCGTCGAGCGATTCGGGCGTAACGGGAATGAACTTGCTGCGGGCGTTGGTTGTACCCGACGACTTGGAAAACCAGCGTACCGGCGATGGCCAGAGCACTTTCTGTTCGCCCCGCATCACCCGCTCAATGTAGGGATACAGCTCTTCGTAGCTCGAAATCGGCACCTGCTGTTGAAAATCCGCCACCGTCCGAATCGACTGGTACTGGTGGGCCCGTCCCCATTCGGTTCGCCGGCCCGCTCGGATCAGCTGGTCAAATACCTTCTGCTGCACCGCTCCGGGGTGTTTTTTCATGGCTTCGATGCGCGGCAGTCGCCGTTCGAGGAGCCATTTGAGCGTCGTGTTCAGAAGGGTCATGGTGCCAAAATACAAAAAACCGACCTAAACCTATTGGTCAGTCATACAAACTTGAAAAGACGGGGGTTAGTTTGGACTACCCGGGTTGGTGAGGGGTGTCAGAGTCCTTTTGCCCGGTCCGGATAATCGGTAATCAACCCATCGACACCCCAGGCTTTTAGCCGCTCCATGTCGTCGCGCTGGTTTACTGTCCAAGGAATTACTTTGATCTTCTGTTCGTGTAGCCGGGCAATTTTGTCCTGGCTCAGGAGTCGGTAATAGGGGCTATAGATATCGGGTTTAAAGCCCAGTTCTTCGAGGTTTTTTTCGGGGCTACGCAGGTTTTCGACCAGGGCGGCCAGCCTGACGCGGGGGTAAATGCCGACCGCTGCCTGCTGCTGCCAATGCTTCAGAATAGCGAAATCGAAGCTCTGTATGGTCACCCGATCAGCGGGTAGTTGCTTCTTCAGGATGGTCTGCACCAGGTCGCAGAAGGCCGCCGGCCGGGGCTGGCTCGTATCGTATTCCGACGACTCGCTCTTCAGCTCGATGTTGTACGAAAAAGCGGGACCATTATTTACTTTTCGGTAGGCTTCGGCCCGTTCGATCACCTCGCTCAGCAACGGCTTGTAGGTGTTCAGTTTCTGCTGCTCCGGGTAGGCCGAATTGCCGTTCGATCCAACGTCGTATCGCTTTATGTCGGCGTAGTTCATCTGGTACAGGATCAGGCTTTTCTGCTCGCTCTTGCTAACCGGCGTGCCGTCGGGTTTGATGCTGAAAGCTGCGTTGAAATAGGGCTCATGCGACACAACTACCTGACGATCTTTACTGATAACGACGTCCATCTCCAGCGTCGTAACGCCTAGGTCGAGAGCTTTCAGGAAAGCAGGAACGGTATTTTCGGGCATCAGTCCCCGACAGCCGCGGTGGCCCTGCAGATCGAAAGCCGGGGGGGCGGGGTCAACGAAAGCGGTAGCAGCCATGCAAAACAGAACCAGGATGAAACGCATAAACTAGTAGGTTGATCTGCCAAATGTACGGTTTCCGTTTAATTGGATCGCTCTCTGACCACCCGCGACGACTGCGACAGATAGCCCCCGCCCCAGCCGGGTTCGGGTAGCCGCTGGCCCGGCTTTGCTGCGTTGTCGGTACTGGCCTGTCGCCGGTATCTGATGGAACGATCAGCCAGTTGATACGCACGCAGGGGCCCATTGTTCTGGGTCGACACGTACAGCAGCTGCCCACTGGCCAGCAGCACAGCCCCCATTGCTTTAGCATCACCATCGACGAGCAGGCCGGACTGAGCGGGCCGGAGTGTCTTCCAGCTATCCTGACGGCCACCCAGCAGGCAGAGGCCAAGTCCGGCATCCTGATACCCGGATAGGACTTCGGTGGCGTAGTCGTTGCCAATGGTCAGCAGATCCAGCTGATTGTCGTGGTTTAGGTCGGTTGCCAGGGTTCCGAAGATCGGCGAGAACTGCGCTTCGGTGGGAAGCGGTCGCAGCAACAGCGTACCGTTCCTGTTCTCGACATAGGCCGACGCCAGGTAGGTTGCCTGCCGGGTCATAGACTGTTTGCGTTCGTCGCTGGTGAGCAGGTCGGGCAGGGTAAGGTTGCCATAGGCTGCGTAGGAGGTCATCCGCTTCTTGAACGAAGGAATCTGGTCGATCAGGGCGTCGCGCGGGTGGAGCGGGTATTCCCGGTTGCCGTTGAACAGGCCGATGATGGGGTCGAGCGAGCCGTTTTTGTCGTAGTCGGCCGCGTAGACGGAGATGGGGTGGCCGGGGGTTGCCTGCATCCGGCTGTTCAGTCCCAGATTGCCAGCTATGTAATCCAGATCCCCATCGTTATCGAAATCGCCGGGAGTGAGGCTGTTCCAGAAACCGGTAGCCGCCTGCAGAGCAGGTTGCTGATCAGCCTGGTTCACGAGCGAACGCCCCTGCTTGTTCCGGTACAGCGTGATGGGCATGAATTCACCGGCCAGCAGCAGGTCGGGCCAGTTGTCGTTGTCTACATCGGTCCACAAAGCGGCACAGACCAAGCCAGCCTGGGCCAAACCCGGTGCCAGCTGATCGGTAACGTCGGTAAACCGGACCGATGGGGAAAGCCGGGAGCCTGACCGAGGGGTAGTATCGTTACGGAGTATATAACTGCGGGCGGCTTCCGGATACCGCTGGGGCACAACTCGCCCCCCAATGAACAAGTCCAGGTCGCCATCGTGATCGTAATCGGCGGCCAGCACGCAGGAGCCGCTGGCCGTGGTTGGGGGCAGGGCACCGGCCGAAGCCCGAAAGTTTCCGCGTCCGTCGTTCAGGTACAGGCTGTCCTGGTACAGGGTTTTGTTCTGGCCAAACTCGGTGCTGCCGTGTACGGCATACAGATCCAGATCGCCGTCGGAGTCGGCGTCGAATAGCAATACCCCCGTTTCTTCGGGAATTTTTGCGGGTCGGTCGCGCCGGACGAAGGGGCCGCTGGCCTGCTGCAGGAAGAAAGTACCGCTCCGGTTAGCCGCCCCGGCAATGTAAATATCGTCCAGCCCATTGCCGTCTACATCGCCCACGGCCAGCCCTGGCCCGATCTGTGAGTGTTTGCGGGGAAGGGTGGCCTGCTGCTGTTTATAATCGACAAAGTCGTCTTCCTGATGCTGGTAGGCTAGCCCGAGCGCCTGCGTAACGTCGGTCAGCAGGGGGCGGGTGGGCGGCTGTAGCTGCATAAACGAAGCCGGCTGCGGCCGGGCCTGCTGCTGGTTGAGGGTCAGCGTCTGGTTGACCGGCAGATTCCGCAGCGTCTGGCCACTGCCGCCCGGCCACCAGATCCGTAGCGAGTCGATCCGTTGGGCCGGTCCCAGGCCGATGTGCAGTCCTGACTCGACCGACGATTGGTAGCCGCGCTGGCGTGTATGTTCGAGATAGTGGCATTGTCCGCCCGCCCAGACGGCTACTTTAGCGCCCAGTCCTTCGCGATTCCCCGGCCTGCCAACCAGGCTGACGCGCAGAAAGTGATGCGTAGTGGAGTCGGCAGCGGTTTCGGTCGTTTGGTTTCGGTAGAGAAAGGCCTCGCCATTGATATTATTCATAACCAGGTCGAGGTCGCCGTCGCCGTCGAAATCGGCATAAGCCGTTCCGTTGGTGAACGAGCGTTCTGAGAGGCCCCAGTCGGTGGTAACGTCGGCAAAATGGAGGTTGCCCAGATTATGGAAGAGGAAATTAGGTTTGTCGACCGGTTCCAGATCGGCAATGCGTTTGAGCAGGCCGGCGCGCCGGTCGTTGTCGGAGCCGAAGGTACCTTCATCGCGGTTGTAGCTCGTAAAGTCCAGGTCGGTGATGTCTTTGCGGTAGCCGTTGGTGATCAGCAAATCGCGCAGCCCGTCGTTATCCAGATCGGCCAGTAACGCGCTCCAGCTCCAGTCGGTAGCCGACGTACCCGCCAGGTAGCCAATATCCGAGAAATGAGGCAAAGGACTCGGAGCCGCTTTTCCCGGCGAAGACTCTGTCAAACCCCCGCGGTTGAGCTGAAGCATGTTGCGGACATACTGAGGCTGGTAGCCCAGGCGCCGGGCCAGCTGAAACCGGTCGTAGGGAATGCTGGAGAACATGGTCTTCTGCCGAAGATTATCGTCGGGCATCATATCAACAACCGCCAGATCGGTTAGCCCGTCATTGTTGATATCGGCCATGTCGGCGCCCATGCTGTTGTGGCTCTGGTGTTTGAGCAGCTGTGCAATCTGATTCTCAAACCCGCCCTGCCGGTTGTTGATGAGCCAGACGTCATTGGATTGAAAATCGTTGGCGACATAGATATCGGGCCAGCCATCCTGGTTAATGTCATTGACCACCACGCCCAATCCCCAGCCTTCATGAACCAGTCCGGCCTGCTCCGAAACATCCGTGAACCGAAGCGGGCCACCGGCCGGGGTGTCGTTGCGGAACAGCTTGTCGCGGCTGCGGGCGCGACCCTGGTTCTGCGGGCCGCTTACCGTATTTCGATTGTAAATTTCCAGCGCGTTGGTCAGCAGGAACATGTCCTGATCACCATCCTGATCGTAGTCCAGCCAGGTGGCCTGCGTCGAATAGCTCGAATCGGCCAGTCCGGCGGCCTGAGCCATCTCGCGAAACTGCGGAATACCGTCGGCGTTGTTGCCGGTGTTGATAAACAGCAGGTTTGGTACGGATCGGTTACGATCGGGGTGGATGGTCGAGATGTACAGATCCTGCCGCCCGTCCTGGTTGATGTCGGCAACCGACACGCCGGTACACCAGCTGCGCGTTTCTACCCCCGCCGGGCGGGTTACGTCTTCAAACGCAAAATTGCCCCGGTTCAGGTACAACTGGCTCGACACCTGATTGCCTGCGAAGAAAACGTCAGGCCGCCCGTCGCCGTTGAAGTCGCCCACGCCTACGCCCCCGCCATTGTAGATGTATTCGAACTCAAGAACGTTGAGCGAATCGGTTTCGGTGATGGTATTGGCAAATCGAATGCCGGTCTGACTGGCCGTCATCCGATCGAAACGGGCGGTTCTGGACTGGCACCCGGCTAAGCAGGCCGCAAAAATGATGAAGAGCAGGAAGCGCATATGGCAATATAGGCGTACAAAAGCCTTCCCCGTCTGGAGAAGGCTTTTGTAGCGGCACGAAATGAAAGATAACTTAATAACCGGGGTTCTGATCCTGCTGGCTCAGGCGGGCGTTGTTGTCGAGCTCCTGTTGCGGAATGGGCAGCAACTCCTGCCGGTTTCTGACGAAGTAGGCAATAGGCTCGGTGGTAAGCTTGTTCTGGGCTCTCCAGCGCAGGATGTCGCGGTTACGAATCTGCTCGCCCGCCAGTTCGACCCGGCGTTCGTGGACAATGGCCCGGAATACTTCGTTTTTGCTGTTGACCGGATAATTGGTGGTCGGGTAGGGAGGCATCGCTACGCTTTTGCGGCTCCGAACCTGGTTGAGCAGCGCAATGGCCGCAGCGGTATTGCCGGCTTCGTTTTCGCACTCGGCCATGCCCAGCAGTACGTCGGCGTAGCGAATGATTTTCATGTTGATCCCCGACGTGTAGAACGTCTCGGCGTTTTTATACAGCGCCGTGTACTTGCGCCAGCTTACTTTCTGGCTTACCCCGTTGAACAGTTGCGCATTGCCCTGCACATCGGCGTCGGCCAGTACACGGGTACCGTTGTTGAACGAGTCGCCAATGAAGTAAAAATTGAACTTGAGCCGTGGGTCGGTTTTGGCATCGCCCTTCGCCGTGTTCTCGAAGTCGGCCAGCAACGAAGCCGACGGGATCAGGTTACGCCAGCCAATCGGGCTGTATTCCTGACTGCGGGTGGTCGTTTCGTTGGCCCCGCCGTCGTTTCCGTCGCCGTCCCAGTTGAAGTCGCCAATTCTGGAGAAGCCGATCTCGAAAACACCTTCGGGGTTAAACTTGCTTTCTTCGGTGAAATTGTCCGTGTATTCGTCCATCAGCCGGTACTGGCCCGAGCTGATCACCTTCTGGAACTGCGTACGGGCATTGGCGTAGTCACCTTTCTGCATGTATGCCCGTCCCAGCAGGGCCGCAGCTGCCCCAGACGTGGCCCGCCCGAGGTCGTTACCGCTGTAAGAAGCGGGCAGGTCAGCCTGGGCGGCTGTCAGGTCCGCGATAATGGCGGCATATACTTCATCGACGGAGGCTCGGGGTTTGGTGCCGTCAACGGCCGTAACTACGCTGGTGTAGAGGGGTACACCGCCCCACAACGTAACCAACTCAAGATAAGCCAGTGCCCGCAGGAAACGCGCTTCGCCAACGGCCCGTTTGGCCAGGGTTGGGTTATCGTTGACCGTGGCTCCGTTGTCGATAACGACGTTGGCGCGGTGAATAGAGCGATACAGCCCGTTCCAGACCGCGGCCGATACCGCGTTGTTCGGCAGCTGGGCGCCAATCAGAATCTGGTTACGGGGCGCTTCCAGCTGACCACCACCCGTTGCCATGTCGTCGCTGCGGAGGTCATGGGTGAAGAACCACTCGCGCCCGGTCAGGTTCAGACTTTGCCAGATGGCATAGACCGAGTTTACACCAGAAACGAGCTGACTACCCGTTTTGTAGTAGATTTCGGTAGTTACCTGGTTGGGGTTGATCTTATCCAGGCTACTGGTGCTACAGCCCATCAACAGGCTGAGGGCTACAACGCTGGTTGTTATATATTGACGATTCATTTCTGTAAGAAATTTATGGAAATGGCTGCTAATCTGTTTGTTGCGTGTAATTAGTCATTAAAAGCCGAGCTGAAGGCCAATCATCATGGTGCGAGCCTGCGGGAACTGACCATAATCGACGCCGTTGGTCAGCGTTGCGTTGGCCCGTGAGCCGACTTCAGGATCATAGCCTGTATACTTAGTAAACGTCAGAAGGTTAGTGGTTGATACATACAACCGGGCCCGGCTGAGCGTTCCGCGCGACCAGCTTTGCAGGATACCACCCGGCAGGTTGTAGCCCAGGCTCAGGTTCTTCAGCCGCAGGTACGAACCGTCTTCCAGGAAACGATCCGATGTCCGGGTGTTGCCGTTCGGGTCACCGCTGACCGCACGGGGAATGTCGGTGTTGGTGTTCTCGGGCGTCCAGGCGTTAAGCACGCCGGTACCGGCGTTGAACAGCCGCAGCATACCTTCGGTCAGCACTTTCGTTCCGTTATAGATTTTGTTACCCTGTACACCCTGGAAGAACAGCGCCAGATCGAAATTGCGGTAGTTGGCATTGAAGTTTAAACCGTAGTTGAACTTAGGCAGGAAACTACCCAGGTTCACCCGGTCGTTGGCATCGATCGTGCCGTTACCGTCGACGTCAACAAACCGCACATCGCCGGGTTTCGCATTCGGCTGGCTGGCGCCCGACGTGACCTCGCCCGTGTTCTGGTAGATACCGGCCACTTTCCAGCCGTAGAACGACTGAATAGGCTCGCCAGCTACAGTGCGGGTAATGTCATTGCCGCCGAAGTCGGCGTTCAGACCAGCAAACAGGGGGGATACGTTCGGGCCGAGGCTTAGCACCTTGTTGCGGATTGCACTCAGGTTGGCCGATGCGTTGTAGCGAAAAGCGCCCTTCTGTTTGTTATAGCCCAGCTGCAGTTCCAGACCCTGGTTGCGCATGTTGCCGATGTTGACAATGGGCGACTGGGAGTAGCCGATCGAGGGGGCAATGGGCTGGGGCAGAATAAGCCCGTCGGTGTTCCGGATGAAGTACTCGGCCGTCAGGGTAATGCTATTGTTGAACAGGCCCAGATCGACGCCCACGTTGCTCATCTTAGTGATTTCCCACTTCAGCGAGGTGTTGCCCAGGCGGTCGTAGAAAACGCCCTGCGTACGTACACCACCCAGAACGGCGTTGGTGTTCTGCGCTACCGCAACCTGCCAGTCATAGTCGCCAATACCGTTGAAGCCCAGCGAGCCGTAGCTGGCCCGTAGTTTCAGTTCCGAGATAGCCGGTACGTTCTTGATGAACGACTCCTCGCTGATCCGCCAGCCTACCGAAGCCGATGGGAAGTTGCCCCACTTGTTGCCCGGAGCGAATTTCGACGAACCGTCGCGCCGGATCGATGCGCTCAGCAGGTACTTGCCGCCGTATTCATAGTTGACCCGGCCCAGATACGACAACAGGACGTTCTGGTTACGGCCACCCTGCAGCCCTACAGTGGTCGGCGACAGAGCCGATATTTCCCGGATGTCGTTGGAAGGGGCCTGGCCGCTGCCGTTCAGGAAGTTGGAGTTGGCCGCCTGGCGCTCAGCTACCGCCACGGCGTTGAGGCTGTGTTTGCCAAACGTGCGGTCGTAGGTCAGCTGGTTAGAAATCAGGGGCGACACGTACACGTTGCGGTTGTCGGTGATCGTGGCCTGGGTGCGGGCGTTGAAGCTTTCGCTGTAGATGGGCTGGAAGGTAAAGTCGCGGTTCGACACGTAATCGACACCGCCCCGAATGCGGTAGGTCAGTCCTTCAATCAGCTTCACGTCCAGATACGCGCTACCCAGCAATTTGAACTGCTGCGAGTTGGTCCGATCCTGCAAAGCAGCACGAACCGGGTTTTGCGGGTCAGACGCGTCTGCGCCATCGGGACCCCGGTAGCCGCCGGGCAGGAACGGATCTGTAACCGGCATGTAGGGCGTCATCCTGATCATGTTCTGCACCTGCGTACGGCCGCCGGCGCTCACCTCGCCATAGCGGTCGCTGTAGGCCAGGGTCAGCGCCTGACCAAACGTGAATCGCTTGCTGATCGTGTGGTCCGAGTTGAGCCGGAAGTTACCCCGCTTGTAGTTCGTACCGATCATGATACCATCCTGGGTGAAGAAACCAACCGACGACAGGAACCGAGACCGCTCGTTACCACCCGAGAGCTGGATGCTATGCTGCTGAATGGCGGCATTTCGGAATACCTCGTCCTGCCAGTTGGTGTTGGTTTGCGCGTAGGTCTGGGTAGCACCCGTGTAGATGGGGTCGTTCATATTCAGGAAGCGACGCGGCCGCGCATCTACCGGCGGGCGGTTAGCCGCCAGGGCCGCATCATTCTCTGCATTTTGCAGCAGCGCCGTACCAAATTGCAGGTACTGGTCGGTATTGAGCAGGTCGAGCTGCCGCCAGGCGCTCTGAACACCCGCGTAGCCGTCGTAGCTCACGTGGAGCCGACCGTCGGCTTTACCTTTTTTGGTCGTGATGACGATAACCCCGTTGGCCGCCCGCGATCCGTAGATGGCCGCTGCACTGGCATCTTTCAGCACATCGACCGACTCAATATCCCGTGAATCGAAGTTGTTGAGGTCGCCGGTCGGGAAGCCGTCAATGACGTAGAGCGGGTTAGAGGCAAACAAAATAGAGCCGATCCCCCGAATACGCACGATGGGCGACTCGCCGGGCGAACCGTTGTTCACAACGCTTACCCCCGGAACCCGGCCCTGAATAGCACTTTCGATGCTGGGTACGGGCAGCTGCGTTACTTCCTGCGCGGAGATTGACGAAATAGCGCCCGTTACCGACGCCCGCTTCTGGGTACCGTAACCAACAACAACTACCTCCGACAGGGCTTTCACGTCGTCGAGTAAGGTAACTGAAATCTGGCTGCGATCGCCAACTGGTACCTCCTGCGACACGTAGCCGACAAAGCTGAACACCAGCACTCCACGGGCCGGTACGTTGATGGTAAAGTTACCGTTGGGGTCGGTGGTAGTACCCCGGTTGGTGCCTTTCACCAGAACGCTGACGCCCGGAATACCCTGACCGGTTTTGTCAACTACACGCCCGCTGATGTCGGCCAGGGGCTGGGAGGAGGTGGTGGTCCAGCCAATCTGTTCCAGTTTGTCGAGCGTTCGCGACGGTATACCCAGGGCTTCGGTAGGCTGGCTGGTGCCGGTCTGTACCTGTTCGATTTTCCGAAAAAGCCGGGGCTGTTTGTCTTTATTCGAAACGATGGCGTAGAAGTTAGGCTGTATTTTCCGGAACGAAAGGTCTTTTCCGGCCAGCAGCGTCGTCAGCTCAGTTTCCAGATTGTTGCCAGACTGGCGGCCCACCATTACCTTGGTTTCGACCAGGCTGGATGGGTAAATAAAGGATACGCGATAGCGTTGCTCCAGTTCGGTCAGCGCTTTCCGAAGCGTAAGCATGCGGGTGTCGCTCGCTCTGGCCTGTAAACTGGTGTACCGACTCGTTGACGCGAGCAGCTGTGCTCTGACCGATCCAATTCCGATCAGCAACAGCAGCCACAGGGTAGATAGTATTTGCTTCATAACAGATTAATTGATTGATTATTGAATGAGAATCTGATTGCCCTTCCGCGTGATACGCAGATCGAACAGGGTGGATAGACCGTTTAGAATGGTTTCTACGGAGTTGTTGGGCACGCTGCCCGACAGGGTTTGCCGGCCCAGCTCCGGATTGGTAATGACAACATCAACACCGTATGTTTCCCGCAGCATATCGGCCACTTCCTGCAGGGTGGTGCCCTCGAAACGGAGTTTGTCGGCCTGCCACGACGACTGTACCGCCGGGTCGACCCGTTTCCGGTAGTAAATCCGCTTGTTGATATCGGCAAAGACCAGATCGCCGGGGCGCATGATCAACTTCTCTTTAGCGCGTTCACCAACGTCGAGCCGGATTTTACCATTGGTCAGGACCACTTTGGCCCGGCTGGCGCGGGCCAGCACGTTGAACTGCGTGCCAAGCACCTCAATGTTGAGCTTGTTGGGGAGGTGAACAACAAAGCGCTCGTGGTTCTGCTGGTGGGTAACCCGGAAGAAGCCTTCGCCATCGAGCCACACTTCGCGCGCCTGGCCAGGGCGCCACTGTTCAGTAAGCCGCAGCCGACTGTTGCCGTTTAGGGTTACGACGGAGCCATCGGAAAGGGTGAGGGTACGAATTTTCCCAAAGGGCGTCTGGTAGGTTAGCTCAGCGGGCTGGCGCTGGGTATACAGCCAGAAGCTGCCGAGTGCGATCAGCAGGGCACCCACAAACACAGCCGCCCAGCGCATAGGCTGTCGCCAACTGGTCAAGGGTCTGATAACCGGAGTTGGCTGGGCAGATAGTGACTGCCGGGCCTCGTTCAGGCGTTGCCAGAGCGGATCCGCTGCGGGGGCCGAAAGGGGTGAGGTGGTTTGCCAGTTAGGCTGACCAAACTGCTTATCGAGTCGGTTGACCAGGTACGCACGGCCCTCATCTGTATCGAACCAGGTCAGAACACGCTGGGCTTCTTCGGGCGTAATCTGGTTGGCAAAATACCGATTGAGTACATCGTCTGTCATAGGGTATAGGAGTCCGTTTACTCACCATACACCACAGCTTGTAGAAAGTATTATTGGAATCAAAAAAAAAGTTCTGATTTTAATGATATAGGCTGCTCAGCACGGCAATCACCAGCGTAGGCAGGTCGGCATGATGCCGCAGGTAGTCGCGCAGAAAGCGACAGGCGTGGTAATAGTGAATTTTAACCGTATTGATTGAGATGCGAAGTTGTGAGGCCACTTCTTCGTTGGTCAGCCCGACTTCGGAGCGGAGGGTGAACACCAGCCGGCGCTGGGCTGGCAGCAGCTGCAGGCCCTGACGAACAACCGAGCTGTATTCATTCAGGGTAATTGACTCTTCTGTCGAGGTATCTGCTTCGGGCAAAAGTGCCTGCCGCTCAATATGCCGCAGAATGGCCCGCCTGTCGTCGCGAAGCCGGTTGATGATCTGATTGCGCATGGCAGTAGCCAGATAGGCTTTTATCGACTGCGATGCGTTGAGCTGGGTTCGGTGGGTCCAAAGTTTCAGGTACACCTCCTGCAGCGCGTCTTCGGCCAGTTCCGGATCTTTCACGTACTGAACGGCAATACTGTACAGATAACGATAGTACCGTCGGAACAGCGTTTCAAAGGCTGTTTCGTCGTGTTGACTCAGACGATACGTTAGTTCGGCATCCGTTACTTCCATGATAATTCGGCAGTCATTCCCAACCCACTAGCTCTTATAGAATTGATCGTAGACAAATGTAAAAAAGAATAAGTCTGGTTAGTATAAGAATACTTTTTATTTGCTGGGTGCAATCGTAAACTTGCACTTCCAATCGGGAATTCGCCCCACTTCACGCATGCGCTACATTAAAGCTTCGTTCTTTATTCTTCTGACTATTTTATTGGTTTACGCATTGAACCGCACCTGGGGTGTAGTGCCGGCTTTCGGGCCTTTATTGAGTCCGTTTGTGGGTTTCTGGCAAAATGCCGAGACCACCGAAGCCGCCGATGAAGAGCTGATCCTGAAAGGCACCCGGGCACCCGTCACCATTGTGTTCGATGACC
Organism: Spirosoma lacussanchae; assembly: GCF_005870035.1. Classification (GTDB taxonomy): domain Bacteria; phylum Bacteroidota; class Bacteroidia; order Cytophagales; family Spirosomataceae; genus Spirosoma; species Spirosoma lacussanchae. Next base: position 42,468 of record NZ_SWJG01000013.1, read on the forward strand.
TGGCTATTCCGCACGTATTTGCGGAGAACGACCGCGACGCTTATTTCGCGCAGGGGTACCTGACGGCCCGTGATCGGCTCTGGCAGATGGAATTTCAGACACACGCTGCCGCCGGGCGCGTGGCTGAGATTGTAGGCGATCGGGCGCTGGAGCTGGACCGGTACAACCGGCGGCTGGGCATGGGGTTCGGTGCCGAGCGGTCCGTTAAGGCCATGCTGACCGATCCGCGCTCGCGGGAGTCGGTAGAAGCATATACCGCAGGAGTCAATGCGTACATCAGTCAGCTCAGCCCGGCTCAGTATCCGCTGGAGTATAAACTGCTCGGCTACAAACCCGAACCCTGGCAGACCATCAAGTGCGCCTATTTTCTCAAATACATGTCGGGGGTGCTGGCACTCGGGGCCGATGACCTGAATATGAGCAATGTGCTGCGCCGGATTGGCCCGGCGGCTACCGCCGATCTGTTTCCGGATTATCCGTTTCGCGAAGATCCGATCATTCCGGTCGGCACGTCCTGGGATTTTAAACCAGTTGCTGTACCGGCCACTCCGCCCAACGCGTTTACCAGCAGCGAGCCGCTGGCTATGAAATGGCCCGACCACGACCCGGCTATCGGCAGTAACAACTGGGCCGTTGGGCCGCAAAAGTCAGCCACCGGCTATCCTATTCTGGCCAACGACCCGCACCTGTCGCTCAGTCTGCCGTCTATCTGGTACCAGATGCAGCTCGTTACTCCGACCATGAATGTATACGGGGCCACCATGCCCGGCGCACCGGGGGTGATTATCGGGTTTAACAAGCAGGTGGCCTGGGGCGTCACCAACGTGGGGGCCGACGTACTCGATTTCTACCAGATACGTTTCCGGGATGCCTCGCAGCGGGAGTACTGGCACGACAACCGCTGGAAACCCGTTACCCGTCGTATCGAACGGATCAAGGTGAAAGGGCAGGCCGACGTGATAGACACTGTGCTGTATACGCACCATGGCCCCGTTATGTACATGGCTGGCCAGAAACCGTTCGCCAAAAATGTTCCGGTGGGGTATGCCGCCCGCTGGATCGCCCACGAAGAGTCGAACGATTTTCTGACGTACTACCTGCTCGACCGGGCTAAAAACCACGCCGATTACCGCGAAGCACTGCGTTATTACGGAGCCCCTGCCCAAAACTTCGTGTTTGCCGATGTAGCCAGAGACATTGCCATCTCGCCCAATGGCCGCTTTCCGTTAAAGTGGAAAGATCAGGGTAAGTTTTTGCTGGATGGTACCAACCCCGCTCACGACTGGCAGGGCTGGATTCCAGCAGCGCATAATCCGCACGTGAAAAATCCACCGCGCGGGTTTGTCAGCTCCGCTAATCAGTCCTCTACCGATCCAACCTATCCGTACTATATCAACTGGCAGTTTGCCCCCTATGAACGGGGCGTGCGTATTAACCAGCGGTTAGCGCGCATGAAACAGGCTACCCCCGACAGTCTGCGGCAGCTACAGAATGACAATATGAACGTGCGGGCGGCTAATGCTCTGCCCGTGTTTCTAAATTATGTACAGCCGCAAAAACTGACAGGCCAGCAATCCAACGCGCTGGCGGTGCTCAAAGCCTGGCGATACAACAACGATGTGAGCGAAATAGCGCCGACCATCTTTACCGAATGGACGCGGCAATGCATGGAAGCAGTCTGGAACGATAACTTTCCGAGCAACGACTCCACCACCCTGCGCTACCCTAGCTTTGACCGTACGCTCCAGCTGGCCGAGAAAGACCCCGGTGCCAACTGGTTCGATGATGTTAACACGCCCGCCCGCGAAACGATCAACGATGTGCTGACGCAAAGTTTCCGCGCGGCTGTCGATTCGCTGACCCGACAGCACGGCCCGCTCGGTACGTCATGGCAGTGGGGGAAGCACAAAGCCACCCGCATCAGTCACCTGGCCCGGCTCGACGCGCTCAGCGCACTGAACGTGCAGATTGGCGGGGGCGGTGGAATCGTGAACGCCACGACCGAGCGTACCGGCCCCTCCTGGCGGATGGTGGTAGCCCTCGGCCCGAAGCCCAGAGCTTACGGAGTGTATCCGGGTGGGCAGTCCGGTAACCCCGGCAGCCCGCACTACCTCAACATGCTGGAGACCTGGCGTACGGGGCAACTCAACGAATTGCTCTTTTTGCTGTCGGCCGATGAGAAGCATGTCCGGATCAGGCGCCGGGTCACGATAAAATAAAGTCTCGATCAGTTCAGTATACCAATCAATGCGACTACGGGTCGTTTCTGGAATATGCGTCAAATCATTGCTATTGCTGTGCTGAGTTTGCTGGTGCAGCTCGTTTTTCCCTGGTGGAGTCTGGCCGTTGTGTCCTTTGCTGTTTGCTGCTGGCGTAGCCCGGGGGCGGGGCGTGCCTTTTTGTATGGCTTTGTCGGGGTGGGTATTGTCTGGCTGCTGTACGCCCTGATGATACAGCTCCGCACCGACGGTGTTTTTGTAGGTCGAATGAGCGAGTTGCTTTTCAGAACGAACGGAGGAGTGCTGCCGGTTCTGGTAACAACATTGGTAAGCGGTCTGGTGGGTGGTTTAGCCGGAGCGACCGGATTCTTTGTCCGGCAGGCCAGCGGAAATCAAATCGAAAATCGTATTTCCTAATCGTAAATCCCTATACCTTTGTACGATAAACAAGTCACTAACTAATTCATTTATCGTGAAGAATGCTTCGTTGATTCTTAACGTCGTCCTGACGATTGCCGTAGCCGTACTGTATTACCTGCATTTTAAAGACCGCCAGCCCGAGACGACTGCCGTGACCAAGCCAGCCCAGGCTAAGGGGAAAGAAATTGTTTACGTAAACGTTGACTCGCTGCTGACCAAGTACGAGTATTTCAAAGACACCCAGAAAGTACTCGAGAGCAAACGCTTCCAGCTGGAAAACGATCTGGCCTCTAAAGGGCGCAACCTGCAGAACAAGGTGGCCTTTTTTCAGCAGCGGGCCGCTACCATGACGCAGGAGCAGGGTCGGGCTACCGAAGCCTCGCTTCAGAAAGAGCAGCAGGACATCCTGGCTTTCCGCGAGCGCGCAGCCCAGAATCTGGCCGCTGAAGAACAGGCGAAGAACAAGCAGCTTTATGATCAGATCTACGATTATCTGAACAAGGTCAACGCACAGAATAAATACCAGTTCGTGTTGGGTTACACCAAAGGCGGTGGTATTCTGTTCGCAAATCCCGACGCCGACCAGACAAAAACCATTCTGGACGGGCTTAATAAGGAATACAAAGACAAGCAGGCTCAACCCAAGAAATAGCCCGATCGGCTCAGGGCCAACCGACAAAAGGGAATTTGTCTACAGCGGACAAATTCCCTTTTGCTGTTTTAGTCATCTGATAGGTAGGTGCTGTTCCGAAAAATGGCACGATTATTGGTCCTGTTAACGACCTATTTTTTGTGGTGACACTGTATAGCCGTTAATTGGATTTCAGATTTGGCATAGCCCTAATTTTGTTTATTTCCCGGTATTCCTGTGGGTTAGGCATTGTTTTTGCTTAAAAATTAAGCAATCCCGTTTTGATGAGTCATTGCTTCTGACTGGAGAAAAGGCCAACACCGCCTGGGTTGGGCCGATGCCGTAACAAGTCTTGAGGCTGTGACTTCGTTACCACTCTTCGGGGTGTCAACATCGGCCTACCCAGGCGACCTTTCCCCGACGAGACAGTATTTTCGCCTGTTCCCGCAAACCTCCCTCCGCTTCCCGGTGTTTGTGTTCTTACCTGGCTACCTTTGTGGCCATTTCTCGGTTTATATTTTGGCGTTCATGCCCGACCAATGCGGGTCGGCACAGAAACTGAGTGCAAACAGCATCTCATTTCCTGACCAGTATACTGGTTCAACCTTTGCATACATGGCCTCCGCTTCTATTGTTAAACAAGTTGATATCCGCAATCGCCGGGCTTCGTTCGAGTACTCGTTTCTCGAAACCTACACCGCTGGCATTGTGCTGACCGGTACCGAAATCAAATCGGTTCGGCAAGGAAAAGTAAATCTCCAGGATGCGTACTGCCTCATTAATGGCGAAGAGCTGTTTATCCGACAGATGAACATCTCGCTGTATTCTGAAGGCACGCATTATAATCACGAGCCGCTGCGCGACCGTAAACTCCTGCTCACCAAACGCGAAATCAGACGGCTTACCGAAAAACTAAAGGATCAGGGACTGACCATTGTACCGATCCGGATGTTTACCAACGAGCGTGGTTTTGCGAAGGTCGATATTGCTCTGGCAAAAGGTAAAAAGCTGTACGACAAGCGGGATAGCATAAAGGAACGGGAGGTTGAACGGGATCTCCAGCGCGAGCGATACTAATTTTCCACAAATCTTGTCGTTTTGTGGATAAGTCTGTAAATTGCTACCGTACAGAGGCATTCAAACGCGATATGGGCAGGAAAGTATTAGTCTTAAATCAAGATTACAGCGCACTCAGCATCTGCTCCGTTCCCAAAGCATTTTTGCTGGTTTACTTAGACAAAGCCGAACTCGTTGCCGAATCGGAGCAATTTATGCTGCGAACCGTTTCTGCCGAGTTTCCGATGCCGTCGGTTATCCGTCTGCACCGGTACGTGAATCTGCCCTACAAAGGCGTCATGCTAACGAGGCAGAATATTTTCAAGCGCGATGGGCATCGTTGTCAGTATTGCGGCACGCCGGAAGACCTCACGCTTGACCATGTTATGCCAAAATCGAGAGGAGGCAAAACCAGTTGGGATAACCTGGCTACCGCCTGCAAACGCTGTAACTCCAGGAAAGGAGATTACACGCCCGACGAAGCTAACATGAAACTGCGCCAGAAACCGTTCAAACCTACGTTTCTGGTTTTTTTACGCGAATTTTCGGGCTCCATAGAAGAAAGCTGGATGCCGTTTCTAGCTAGGAAAGAAAAAGCGTTTTTATAAAAAAACAGTAGCCAGGCAGGGAGGCCGACAGAAAAGACGGGGTAACCGCTTCTTTTCTGTCGACCTCCCTGCCTTTTTTACGGCCCGTCAGAACTTTTTGCCCGAAAAGATTGCTTACCTTTGCAGTCCTTTTTCAAGGATAACAATCTATAAACCAAAAGTCAGCGCGCCATTGACCCAGCGCCTGATGTACCGAGTGGGTCAGGAAACCATTTTTTATGAGCAAAACGCAGCAACGCGAACTGCCGGCATTTGATTGGGACCGGGCAGACAACAAAGGATTTGGAAGTGGCTATTCGGATGACGAGCGCAACCGGATGTTAGAACTCTACGACAACACCCTGTCGGAGGTTAAAGAGAAAGAAGTGGTGATGGGAACCGTAGTTGGGATCACGGACCGGGAGGTACTGCTCAACATCGGATTCAAGTCGGACGGGTTGGTGCCAGCTTCTGAATTCCGGGATCTGCCGGACCTGAAGATGGGTGATGAAGTTGAAGTTTACGTAGAAAATCAGGAAGACCCGAACGGTCAGCTGGTGCTCTCGCGCAAAAAAGCGAAAGTGATCACCGCCTGGCAGAAAATCCAGAAGGCGCTGGACGAAGACCTCGTTATCGATGGCTTCGTAAAACGCCGGACCAAAGGTGGCCTGATCGTTGATATTTACAGTGTAGAAGCGTTCTTGCCTGGTTCGCAGATCGACGTGAAGCCGATCCGTGACTTCGATATTTTCGTTGGCAAGAAAATGGAGGTTAAAGTCGTCAAGATCAACTATGCAAACGACAACGTCGTTGTTTCGCACAAAGTACTGATCGAGAAAGACCTCGAAGCACAACGTGCTCAAATCCTGAACAACCTCGAAAAAGGGCAGGTACTCGAAGGGGTGATCAAGAACATGACCAACTTCGGTGTGTTCATCGACCTCGGTGGCGTAGATGGTCTGCTGCATATCACGGATATCTCGTGGGGCCGTATCAGCCATCCGTCAGAAGTCCTGCACCTCGACCAGAAAGTCAACGTGGTTGTACTCGACTTCGACGAAGACAAGAAGCGGATTTCGCTGGGTATGAAGCAGCTGCAGGCCCACCCATGGGATGCGCTGTCGGACGATATTCAGGTTGGTTCGAAAGTGAAAGGCAAAATCGTAAACGTAGCCGATTACGGCGCGTTCCTCGAACTGATGCCGGGCGTAGAAGGCCTGATCCACGTATCCGAAATGTCGTGGTCGCAGCACCTGCGCAACCCGCAGGAGTTCCTGAAAGTTGGCGATGAAGTAGAAGCACAGGTGCTGACGCTGGATCGTAACGATCGGAAAATGTCGCTGGGCATCAAGCAACTGACCGAAGATCCCTGGACCCGCCCCGAACTGCGGACCAAGTATGCGATCGGTACCAAGCACAAAGGTCTGGTGCGCAACCTGACCAACTTCGGTCTGTTCCTCGAACTGGAAGAAGGTATCGATGGTCTGGTACACGTATCGGATCTGTCCTGGACCAAGAAAGTAAAACACCCATCGGACTTCATCAAAGTAGGTGAAGAACTGGAGGTTGTAGTACTAGAACTGGACGTTGATAACCGTCGTCTGGCCCTGGGTCATAAGCAGCTCGAAGAAAATCCTTGGGATACGTTCGAGTCTGTATTTGCGGTAGGTACCATTCACCGGTGCACGATCCTGAGCAAAAACGACAAGATGGCTACGCTCGAACTGCCCTACGGCATCGAGGGCTTCTCGTCGCTCAAGAATCTGGGCAAAGAAGACGGTACCTTCGCTGAGGTGGGTGAAAACCTCGACTTCAAAGTGACCGAATTTTCGAAAGAAGAGAAACGCATCATGCTCTCGCACACGAAAACGTGGCAGGAGAAAAACGAGCCGGTAAAAGAGCAGAAGCCGAAAGCCCCCAAAGCGCAGTCGACTTCGACCTCCAATCAATCGGATCGTGGCGCAACCTTGGGTGATCTCGATGCCCTGGCTGCCCTGAAAGAGCAGATGGAAGGCCGCAACTAAGACCTGTTGCTACTGTTCTACTTAGATAGTATCGCCCCGGTATTACCAAATACCGGGGCGTTTTTTTGGCGTGACTTTTGCCTGCGATAGATAAATACCTATATTTGCAGTCCCGAATCGAGGAGTTATCATGTGTTCGGGTAAAATGGTTCCGTGGCCGAGTGGCTAGGCAGAGGTCTGCAAAACCTCGTACAGCGGTTCGAATCCGCTCGGAACCTCTCCGATTATGATTGCCATTTGGCTATTCTTTGCAAAAGAAGCCGAATGGCAATTTTTTTTGCAGAACACCCAAATAAACAAATCGTTATCAGTCGGTACGGCGAATCAGAATTGGCGCTGCTTAGAACCAATATAAATAAAATTGAGCCTTAAAAATATCTAAACCTTGATTTTTGCCTATACAGCAATCGTGTCGTACTTTTGTGGGCCAATGAAAAGTTAGTGGTGAATATGGTGATTAACACGTTAACTATACATCTCAAAATGAGTCGCTTGTCTAAGGTTTACGGGGTGTTTGCCCTGTCGCTGGCGCTGTTACTGAACGGTAGTCAGCTCAAGGCGCAGGACTCAGTTGCGGCAGCCGGCGGAGGTCCAGCCACAGCCACACCTGCTGGTGGGGGTGGTGGCGGAGACGCTGAAAAGGGAAAAACATTGTTCACAAACAACTGTGCGCAATGCCATGCTGTAACTGAAGAAGTAGTTGTTGGACCCGGTTTGAAAGGAATTCAGCAGCGTGCTCCCAGTAAAGATTGGTTGCATAAATGGATTCGTAACTCATCGGCCCTGATTGCCGCTGGAGATCCATACGCTGTTCAGGTTTACAACAAGTTCAACAAGATTCAGATGTCGAACTTCCCGAACCTGACGGATGCCGACATCGATGGTATTCTGGCCTACATCGACCAGGCGAGTGCGCCCGCAACGGCTACCGTTGATGGAGATGGCAAAGCTCAGCCGCGTGGTGGCGGTGGTGCCTCAGCCGAGAACGGTGGTATCAGCTCGAGCCCGTCTAATCTGTTTACGTTTGTACTCGTTGCGCTGCTGGTTGTCATGCTGCTCGTACTGGGCGTATTACTGGTTATCGTGACGATTCTGTCAAAAGCGGTAACGCCGGTAGCTGCCGGCGATGGTACACAAACCGTAGCTCCGCTGGGTCAGCGTTTGAAAGAAGGTCTGTCCGGCGCGTTTAACAACCCAACACTCCGCTCCGTTGTTATCTGGCTGTTTTTGCTGGTCGTCGCAAAAGAGTCGATCGACGGTTTGTATAGTGTTGGTATCCAGCAGGGTTATGCTCCTAAGCAGCCTATTGCTTACTCCCACAAGCTACACGCCGGTCAGTACAAGATCGACTGCAACTACTGCCATACGGGTGTGAATAAAGGGAAATCGGCAACGATTCCGGCTGCCAACATTTGTATGAACTGCCACGGCGTCATCAAGAAAGAGTCGCCCGAAATCCAGAAAATCTACGCAGCCATCGAGCAGAACCGGCCTATCGAATGGGTTCGGGTACACAACCTGCCTGATCTGGCTTACTTCAACCATGCTCAGCACGTAAACGTCGGCAACGTACAATGCCAGACCTGCCACGGCGAGATTGAGAAAATGGAAGTAGTGGAGCAACGCTCTTCACTGACCATGGGCTGGTGTATTGACTGTCACCGCAAAACGGAAGTCAACACGAAAGACAATGCTTATTACGATAAGCTGGTTGCGTTGCACCGGAAAGAAAGCAAAGAGCCGCTCAAGGTAGCCAACATTGGTGGTCTGGAGTGTTCCAAATGCCACTATTAATCGTTTAACCTGCCGCACAAAATACGCATGGAAAATACAACCAAACGGTATTGGAAAGGGGTTGAGGAACTGCGCAATGACGCTACGTTCGTCAAGAACGCCAACAGCGAATTTGCTAATCCCGACGAGTCTTCCTCAGACCTTGATGGTCTGCTGGGCGGCTCGAACACCCAACGCCGTGATTTCCTTAAAGCAATGGGTTTTGGCATGGCTGCCGTTTCGCTGGCGGCCTGTGAGACACCAGTTCATAAAGCTATTCCGTACATCAACAAACCGGAATTTACGTACCCATCTATTTCAGACTACTACGCTTCAACCTTCGTTGATGGTGGTGATTACGCGGCTATCCTGGTAGAAACCCGCGAAGGTCGGCCCATTAAAATTGAAGGTAACCCGCAGTCAAGCATCTCGAAAGGGGGGACCACCGCCCGCGTTCAGGCATCGGTTCTGTCTCTGTATGACATCGACAAGCTGAATGGACCGCGCCGGGGTGATGCCGTCATCGACTGGGCAACCGCCGACCGCGAGATTATTAATGGTCTGAATACGGTTTCTTCGCGCGGTGGAGCTATTCGCATCGTTACGTCTACGATTTTAAGTCCAGCCACCAAGGCGGTTGTTGCTGACTTCGTAGCCAAGTACCCGACAGCCCGCCACATCATGTACGATGTGAACTCGGCATTCGGTATAGTCCAGGCCAACCAGGCCTCGTTTGGTAAAGCCGTTATTCCATCGTACGATTTCGGCAAAGCGCAGACGATCGTTAGCCTGGGAGCCGACTTCCTGGGCACCTGGATTGCTCCGCTGGATTTTGCCCGTCCGTATGCACAGGGTCGTAAGATCGGTGCTGTTGGTGGTGGCAAGAAAACGATGTCACGTCACTACCAGTTTGAGACCGGATTGTCGATGACGGGTGCGAACGCCGATTACCGGGGTACCTATAAACCATCGCAGGAAGGTCTGGTTGCGCTGGCGCTATACAATAAAGTAGCTCAAAAACTGGGTGGTACGGCTGCTGGCTCTGCTTCTGTCGATGTGCAATATCTGGACAAAGCGGCTACGGATCTGGCCCGCTCACGCGGCCGGGCGCTGGTTGTATCTGGATCCAATGATCCAAACGTTCAGGTGGTGATAAACGCCCTGAATGGTCTGCTTGGCAGCTACGGCTCCACCATTGATCTCGATACACCACTGAACTACCGGCAGGGTAACGATCAGCAGATGAATGCGTTCATCGATGATGCGAAAGCGGGTCGGGTAGGAGCTGCTCTGTTTTTCGGTGCTAACCCGGTATACGATCACCCACGTGGTGCCGAACTGGCTGAAGCCCTGCCGCGGGTAGGTCTCTCCATTTCGTTCGCTGACCGTGCTGATGAGACCGCTTCGGTTTGTAAATACATCACACCGGCTCCGCACTTCCTCGAGTGCTGGGGCGATGCCGAGCCTAAAGCTGGTCATTACAGCCTGATGCAGCCGGCTATCACGCACATCTTCAAGACGCGCCAGTTTCAGTCGAGTCTACTCACTTGGGCAGGTCGGCCAAACGACTTCCAGACGTACCTGAAAAACTACTGGCGTACCAACTATTATCCGCAGGCTTCAGGATTCTCGTCATTTGACGCTTTCTGGATAAAGTGTCTGCACGATGGCGTTTTTGAGCCCGCTAAGGGTCAGGCCGTTGCTGGTGGTGCTAGCTTTGCAGGTAACCTGGCCCAGGCTGCCGCTGGCATTGCGCAACGCTACCGGCCAACGACGGGTATCGAGCTGGCCCTGTACGAGAAAGTAAGCATCGGTTCTGGCTCGATGGCTAATAACCCCTGGTTACAGGAGATGCCTGATCCGGTTTCTAAAGCCTGCTGGGATAACTACGCAGCCCTGTCGCAGAAAACGGCCAACGATATGGGCGTTGCGCAAAACGACTTGGTGACGGTTACTGTAAACGGCAAGTCGATTGAATTACCCGTGCTGGTACAACCCGGTCAGGCCGACAACACCGTATCGGTAGCCATCGGTTATGGCCGTGAAAAAGCGGGTAAAGCGGGCAACAGTGTTGGTAAGAACGCCTTCCCGCTCGCCAGCCTGACCAACGGATACCTGAACTTCTCAGCGGTTGGCGCCAAAGTTGAAAAAGCAAGTGGTAAGCGTGAGATTGCGCAGACGCAAACCCACGACACCGTAATGGGTCGCCGGGCGGTCGTGCAGGAAGCCAAGCTGACCGACTACGTCAAGAATCCGATGGCCGGTCGGTATACACCTAAGGTTGAAACGTCCGAAGGGCCAACCGATCCGACCAACATCACTCTCTGGCACGGCTACGGTAAGCCTAACCATTCATGGGGTATGGTCATTGACCTGAACTCCTGTATCGGTTGTAATGCCTGCGTGATCGGTTGTCAGTCGGAGAACAACATCCAGGTAGTAGGCCGCGACGAAGTAATCATGCGTCGTGAAATGCACTGGATTCGGATTGACCGTTACTACAGCAGCGACGCTGACGCTGAAGATGTAAAAGCACTGGAAGTAGCTTCGGCCAATCCCGAAGTAACATTCCAGCCTATGCTTTGCCAGCACTGCAGCAACGCTCCCTGCGAAACGGTATGTCCTGTTCTGGCTACGACCCACAGCACTGAGGGTCTCAACCAGATGACCTACAACCGTTGTATCGGTACCCGTTACTGCGCTAACAACTGTCCTTATAAAGTACGCCGTTTCAACTGGTTCAAGTACTTCGATAACGATAACTTCGATTATCATTTCAACAATGACCTTGGTAAGATGGTCATCAACCCGGATGTTACAGTTCGGTCACGGGGGGTAATCGAGAAGTGTTCGTTCTGCGTGCAGCGGATTCAGGAAGGCAAACTGACGGCCAAGAAAGAGCGTCGTCGACCCATGCCGGATGAAATCCAGACTGCCTGTGCGCAGGCCTGCCCAACCGACGCCATTATTTTCGGCGACATGAACAACCCCGAAAGCACCATTTCCAAAACGCTGGAAGTAGAGATGAAGGGTCGGGCTTTCCACGTACTGGAGGAAATCAACGTGAGACCGCAAATCTCGTACCTGACAAAAATCCGCAACAAGGACGAAGAGCCCAAGCAGGAAACCCGTCAGGAATCACAAGCCTAAATCACAAGCATGGTTTACGATTGACGAATTACGAGCTGAGTAAAACAACGTAATTCCACAAATTGTAAATCGTACATCGTCAATCGTACCTCGTAAATACAGTAAGTATATGTCGCATGTAACATCAGCCGTAAGAACTCCCCTTATCACCGGTGGTAAAACCTACGCCGATGTGACGGAGGATATCAGCCGTCAGGTTGAAGGGCGTCCCACCAGAGAGTGGACGATTGCCTTTACTATTTCGGTGATTGTGCTAATCTACGGAACCGCCTGCGTGTTCTGGACCTGGTGGGAAGGCTTGGGTGTCTGGGGGCTGAACAAAACAGTCGGCTGGGCATGGGACATCACCAACTTCGTTTGGTGGGTGGGTATCGGTCACGCCGGTACGCTGATCTCGGCCATTCTGCTGCTATTCCGTCAGAAGTGGCGGACGGCGGTGAACCGGGCTGCTGAGGCTATGACCATCTTCGCCGTTATCTGTGCGGCCAGCTTCATCCTGATGCACATGGGCCGTCCGTGGCTGGCGTATTGGGCACTGCCGCTGCCAAACACCTTTGGTTCGCTTTGGGTAAACTTTAAATCGCCCCTGGTTTGGGACGTATTTGCCATCAGTACCTACTTTACCGTTTCGCTGGTGTTCTGGTACATGGGTCTGCTGCCTGATCTGGCTACTATCCGCGACCGGGCTCGCAGCAAAGTGTCTCGATATATCTACGGCGCTTTCTCGCTGGGCTGGAACGGTTCGGCTAAAACATGGGCTCGCTACGAGTACATGAGCTTGATTCTGGCTGGTCTTTCTACTCCGCTTGTGCTGTCTGTACACACGATTGTAAGTATGGACTTTGCTACGTCGGTAATTCCGGGTTGGCACACAACCATCTTCCCTCCTTACTTCGTTGCCGGTGCTATCTTTTCGGGCTTTGCCATGGTGCAGAACCTGATGCTGATTATCCGGGTCGTATTTAAGCTGGAAGACTACATTACGGTTGAGCACATCGAGTCGATGAACAAAGTCATTACCCTGACGGGATCCATCGTAGGGGTAGCTTACCTGACCGAGTTCTTCATTGCCTGGTACTCGGGCGTTGAGTTTGAAAGCTACGCGTTCATCAACCGCGCTACGGGACCATACTGGTGGGCTTACTGGGCCATGATGACCTGCAACGTAATTTCTCCCCAGCTGTTCTGGTCGCGGGCTATCCGCCGGAGCGTTGTCTGGACGTTCACCCTATCGGTTGTTGTAAACATTGGTATGTGGTTCGAGCGCTTTGTGATTATCGTTACGTCGCTGCACCGCGATTACCTGCCATCGAGCTGGGCCATGTTCCACCCGACTCTGTTCGATATCAGCGATTATATCTTCTCGTTCGGTTTGTTCTTCACCCTGTTCCTGCTGTTTGCCAAATTCCTGCCAGTGGTGAACATGGCTGAAGTGAAAACAATCATCAAATCATCTTCGGAAAAACTGCCGGTTTCGGTATCGGGTGTTGCCAAGGGTGAGCGGGTTGCCAATCCGACGTTTAACAAAGATGTTGACTAATTGAATAGTTAAGCCTTCAGGCTTTTTCATCCTGGTGATGAAAGGCCTGAAGGCTCAAGCAGAAACAGACCAATAAAAAGTATGTCAGACGTAAATGGTAGCGGTAAGTTTCTAGTCGGCATCTATGACGATGACGATGTAGTTCTGAAAGCCGTTAGAGATGTAAAAAAAGCGGGTGTTCGAATCCACGAAGTATATAGCCCATTCCCGATCCACGGACTGGACGTTGCTCTCGGTCACCCACGCAGTCGGTTAGGCATTGCCGCTTTCCTGTTCGGTCTGTCCGGTACTCTTACTGCCCTGACCCTGACTGCCTACACCGAAAGCTTTGACTGGCCTATGATTGTAGGTGGTAAAGATTCGTACTCGCCTGTGGTATACGTACCGGTAATTTTTGAGCTGACGGTACTTTTCTGCGCCCTGGGCATGGTAGGTACTTTCCTGGTTTCGAATGGTCTCGGTCCCACAGTGAAGCCGCTCATGTACGATTTACGCACAACAGACAACAAGTTTGCGATGGCTATTGATCTTAGCAAAAACAACCTTGTTGAAGGCGACATTGAACAGATTCTGAAAAATTCAGGAGCTGCCGAAGTTAACGTTAAGCAGTTCTGATTCGAACAATGAGCAAGATTACGAAACATAGAAGCGTGGCTGCCATCGCTATGGTCGGTCTCATCATTGCAGGCTCGGCCTGTAAGCGTGGGCATGACGATACGAATGTTGAATTCGCTCCGCAGATGTATGATGCTGTTGGGTATGAGCCCTATCGGCAAATCCGTCCCAACACGATAAACCCGGAAGGACTGAATATGCGTCTGCCCGCCCGGGGCACGGTTGCGCGACCCAACTACCATACTCAGTTCGGAACTGGTGACAGCGCCACAACCGACCTGATGATTTACAACATCCCCAAAGACAGCATTGGGCTGGCAGAACGCGTATTGACAAACCCTATACTCGAAACGGAGAAAACGCTTGAGGAAGGTAAGGTCCTGTATGGCCGCTACTGCATCCACTGCCATGGTGAAGGTGGTAAAGGTGACGGGCTGGTTGGTAAGGAATACAAAGGTGTTCCCAGCTACTCAGCCGACGCTTACAAGACCATGAATGACGGACATATTTTTCATGTCATCACCCATGGTAAAGGGCGTATGTGGCCCCATGGATCGCAGATGACGCCTGAAGAACGCTGGAAGATTGTACAGTACGTACACAAACTACAACAAGGATAATTTGATTGTTCCGCTTTCAACGCAGGCTTTGATCTACTGTACATACCTGCTTTTCTGAAACGCGAACCGAAAACTTATAACTATAAGAATGGCATCGGCTCACGCAATACCGTCGCTAGACGAACAATTCGAATTTACAGCAGAGTCCAAACGTCGCTTACTGATCGGCATTGGAGCCGGTGTTGCGTTGGTGGCAATCGGCGCTTATTTACTGGCTTCAGGAGTTGGTGAACACGGTACCCATGAAGTCGTTCATGGTACGGGCGCCAGCGAAGGTCATGATGGCGGCCACCATGCGTACAAATGGACTAACCGCCTGTGGGCAAACGTTTGGTTAAACGCTATCTATTTTACAGGTGCATCGGTAATCGGGATGTTCTTTATCTCGTACAACTATCTGGCTCAGGCCGGCTGGTCATCTGCTTTCAAGCGTATTCCCGAAGCGCTACCTGCTTACCTTCCTTTTATGGGAGTTGTGGTGCTGGCTGTTTTCTTTATTGCTGGTCATGATCTGTTCCACTGGACTCATGAAGGGCTATACGATAAAGCTAGTCCAGACTATGATCCGATCATTGCCGGTAAACAGGGCTTTCTAAATACGCCCTTCTATTTGATTCGGGTCGTTCTGTACTTTGTGCTATGGTACGTGCTGTGGCGTATGCTTCGTAATTTCTCTCTGCAGGAAGATCTCCATGGCGGTACCGAATACTACGAGAAGAGTATCAAGTTTGGAACCGCATTTCTGGTTGTGTTTGCCGTTACATCGTCGACCTCAGCCTGGGATTTCGTGATGTCGATTGATACTCACTGGTTCAGCACCATGTTCGGTTGGTATACACTGGCTAGCTGGCACGTAACAGGTCTGGCTATCATTACACTGACGGTAGTTACGCTGAAGGAACGTGGGTATCTGCAAATTGTGAACGATAGTCACCTGCATGACCTGGGTAAGTTCATGTTTGCGTTCAGTATCTTCTGGACCTATGTCTGGTTTGCGCAGTTTATGCTGATTTATTACGCCAACTTACCTGAAGAAACGATCTATTACCGGGAGCGTTTCAGTGGTTATGGTGGTATCTACAAAGCGCCATTTTTTATAAACATCCTGTTAAACTTTGTCTTTCCATTCCTTGTTCTGATGACAAGGGACGCCAAGCGTACGTACATCTTCCTGAAGCTGGCCGCCTGGGGTATTATCGTTGGCCACTACTTTGATTTCTACGTGAATATCATGCCAGGAACAGTTGGCGAACACGCTGGTTTTGGTCCGATCGAGTTTGGGATGATTCTCATTTTCGCCTGCGGATTTATGTGGTCCATTTCAACCCAGCTGACGAAGGCTAACCTGATTGCCAAGAATCACCCGATGCTGGAAGAAACCCTGCACCACGACATTTAACGATTAAACTTTCTGATCATGGTTTATATAGTCGCTCTGTTATCGGTTATATTCCTGGGGCTGGCCGTATTGGTTATATCCAGAATGGCAGCTGTTGTTAAAAGCACCAGAGGGCCAGTTGAAGAAGGACGCATAGGAATGAGCAATCGCGTCAACGCTGCTCTGTTCATGGTCTTCTTCGTTGTAGGATTAGTTGGGGCAGTCTGGTCGTTCTGGTATGCATCGGACTTCTTCCTGCCTGAAGCTTCGTCTCCACATGGTCGCCGGACTGACTTTCTGTTCTGGCTCTCTATGGCCATTATTACGGTCGCGTTCTTAGTTACCAATGCTCTGTTGTTTTTCTTCGCCTGGCGCTATCAGCACCGCGAAGGATACAAGGCGGCATATTATCCGGAAAACCATAAGCTCGAACTGATCTGGACCGTTATTCCGGCGGTTGTGATGGCAATTCTGGTGTTTACAGGCTGGCGTGCATGGCGGGACATCATGTCCGAGGCTCCTGCCGATGCTCAAGTGTTTGAAATTGTAGGAAAGCAGTTTAACTGGATTGTTCGTTACCCGGGCGTTGATGATAACAAGCTGGGTGCTTACAACTATAAACTGATTGATAATAGTAACGATACAGGTATCGATTATACAGACCAGGCCTCTTTTGACGACTTTACATCGACAACGGAGTTGCACATCCCTGTAAATAAACCTGTATTGCTGAAGATCCGGGCACGGGACGTATTGCACAGCGTGTTTATTCCGCATCTGCGGGTAAAAATGGATGCTGTGCCAGGTATGCCAACACGCTTCTGGTTTGTGGCGGACAAAACCACCGACGAGATGCGGAATATAACAGGTAATCAGGATTTCGGTTACGAGATTGCCTGTACTGAAGTTTGCGGACGCGGCCACTTTTCGATGCGTATCCGGTTAGTAGTAGAAGATGAAGCTTCCTGGCAGGCATGGTGTAAAGAGCAGAAGCCTTTGCTGTCATCAACGCCTGAACTGGCAGCCCGTATACCTGCTAATCTGAAAGCAAAAGCGGCCAAATATTTGCCGGCTGATGCGCCTGCTGCTCCCGCAGACAGCACAACAGCCTCCACTCAACAGGGCGGTGGTGTTTCAATAGCCCGGACCACAATCCGTTAATCTTTAGACAACAAACCAAAATACTATGGCGACTGTAGCAGCTAACACGGCAACCGTGGCGCATGTAGCAGAACATGAGCACCACGAGCCGCAAAGTTTTTGGCGCAAGTACGTTTTTTCAGAAGATCACAAGACAATCGCTAAGCAGTACCTGATTTCTGGTATTATCTGGTCTGTTATTGGTATTAGCTTATCGGTTATGTTCCGTCTTCAGTTAGGCTTCCCTGACATGAAGCTGGAGTTTCTGCGGCCGATTCTGGGTAACTGGATTAATGAAAGCGGTAAGCTTGATCCCGACTTTTACCTGGCTCTGGTGACGATGCACGGTACCATCATGGTATTCTTTGTATTGACTGCCGGTTTGAGCGGTACGTTCTCTAACTTCCTGATCCCTCTACAGGTCGGAGCACGTGACATGGCATCAGGATTCCTGAATATGTTATCGTACTGGTTCTTCTTCCTGGCCAGCGCGGTTATGCTCGTGTCGCTTTTCATTGAAACAGGTCCTGCTGCTGGTGGTTGGGTGGTTTATCCGCCTTTGAGTGCTCTGCCACAGGCGCACCCCGGCTCACAGCTGGGTATGACGCTCTGGCTGGTCAGTATGGCTCTGTTTATTGTATCGCAGTTGCTGGGTGGTATTAACTACATCACCACGGTAATCAACCTGCGCACACGGGGTATGTCATTCAGCAAACTGCCGCTGACGATCTGGGCTTTTTTCCTGACAGCGGTTCTGGGTCTTATTTCATTTCCAGTGCTGTTATCGGCTGCTCTGTTACTGATTTTTGACCGGAGCTTTGGAACAAGCTTCTACTTGTCTGAAATTTACATTGGCCAGACCGGTGAGGCATTGCCAAACGTCGGTGGTAGCCCGATTCTGTTCCAGCACCTGTTCTGGTTCCTGGGTCACCCTGAGGTATACATTGTACTGCTACCGGCGCTTGGTATGACGTCGGAGATTATTGCCACGAACGCCCGTAAGCCGATCTTTGGTTACCGTGCCATGATTGCCTCCATGATGGGTATCGCCTTCCTGGCATTTATCGTATGGGCGCACCATATGTTCGTAACGGGGATGAACCCATTCCTGGGCTCGATCTTTATGTTCCTGACGCTGATCATCGCTGTACCATCGGCGGTAAAAGCGTTTAACTACATAACAACGCTGTGGCGTGGTAATATCCGGTTCACCCCGGCCATGCTGTTCTCGATCGGTCTGGTATCGTTCTTTATATCAGGTGGTCTGACAGGACTGATTCTGGGTAACTCAGCGCTGGACATTCAGTTGCACGATACCTACTTCGTGGTAGCTCACTTCCACTTGGTGATGGGTGCCGCTTCGGCATTCGGTCTGCTGGCGGGTGTGTACCACTGGTTCCCGAAGATGTTTGGTCGTATGATGGATGAGAAGCTGGGTTATATCCACTTTTGGCTGACGTTCATTGGTATCTACCTGGTGTTCTTCCCGATGCACTACATCGGTATTGCCGGGTTCCCACGCCGTTACTACGCTTTCACGAGCTATGATTTCACGAAGAATATCTTCACAGATATGAATAGCTTCATCAGTCTGGCGGCTATTTTCACCTTCACAGCTCAGTGGGTATTCATCTGGAACTTTGTGTATAGCCTGTTCAAAGGCAAAAAAGCACCCCAGAACCCGTGGAAGTCGAACACGCTCGAATGGACTACGCCGATCAATCCTGGACACGGCAACTGGCCCGGTGAGATCCCAGCTGTTTACCGCTGGCCATATGATTACAGCAAGCCTGGCGCGAAGGACGACTTCATTCCTCAAAACGTGCCGTATTCGCAAACTCCAGAATCAAATCTTCCGCATGAGAATGAGTTGATTGGTTTGGAGAAAGAGATTGAGGCACAAAACCTGAATGACCAGTTCAAGCAACCTCACTAATAATCGTGAGCGGCAGTTCCGGAGCCTGGCTCTTCTGACAGTCATCATCGTATACCTGCTGGTATTAGCGGGTGGGATTGTCAGAGGGACCGGCTCCGGAATGGGCTGCCCTGACTGGCCGAAGTGCTTTGGCCAATGGATTCCCCCTACAGACGCTTCTCAACTCCCCTCAAACTATCAACAGCTATACGGCGCTAAGCTAAAGGGAGAGGTTGAGTTCAACGCCGTCAAGACCTGGATCGAATACGTAAACCGTTTACTGGGTGTACTCTCCGGTCTGTTTGTTTTTGCCACGCTGGTGGCCTCTTTCCCCTACTTACGAAAAGACAAGCCCGTTTTCTGGGGTAGTTTAGCTGCTTTTGTACTCATTGGCCTCAATGGATGGCTGGGTTCCCGCGTTGTAGCCACTGAGTTAGCACACTACATGATTACGTTGCATCTGTTTTTGGCAGTGCTTGTTGTTTTTGCCTTGTTGTTTGTGTACGTGCGTGCTAGTGCTGCTAATTGGCAGATCCCGTTTCAAAGCATTGGTAGAAAATCACTGAATGGGTTAGTGGTCCTGACAATTATCTTGTCACTAGGTCAGGTGCTTTTAGGAACTCAGGTGCGTGAAGCACTGGATGAAGTCGTAAAGCAGCTTGGCTATAGTCAGCGAGCCGAATGGATCGACAACCTTGACTGGCGATTTTATGTACACCGGTCTTTCTCGCTCATCGTTTTTGGACTACACGTTGCTGTGATTAGAAAGGTGAGGTCCATCAGTAAAGGAGGGGTTTTGTCCTCGTTGTCCATATTATTGATCCTTACCGTACTGGCCGAAATAGGTACCGGCGCTATCATGGGGTACTTTGAAGTGCCCGCGTCAGCTCAACCCGTTCATCTGTTTCTGGCAATTATCATGATTGGGGTGCAGTTTATGATTTGGCTGCTTATAAACCCCGCTTTAAGTTCATCGAAACTGGCTATTCGTAGGCTCAGTTTACAGACTACTTAACATGGAAAAAGTGATTGCTCTTCGTCTCATCAACGAGAAAGCGAAAGCCTATATAGAGTTGTTAAAATTGAAGCTGACACTAGCTGTTGTATTCTCAGGTGTGTTCGGATATTGTTTGGCAGCTGATGTAATTGTATGGTGGAAAGTGGCGGTGTTGGTAATTGCTTCTATTGCCATCACGGGGGCCGCTAACATCATCAACCAGATTATAGAGAAAGATTCGGACAAGCTTATGAAGCGTACGGCTGGTCGCCCGTTGCCAACCGGTCGATTGTCAGTGAACGAAGCCGCTGGATTCGCATTCATCCTTTTTTCGGCTGCCTGCCTGCTGTACGTTGAAGTATTTAATCTGCGGGCGGCTGCCCTGGCGGTTCTGTCTTTGCTGCTGTATGGGTTTGTGTACACACCCCTTAAACGGAAAGGCCAGATTGCCGTATACATTGGCGCTTTGCCCGGCGCTTTTCCTCCCATGATTGGCTGGGTAGCCGCTACCAATCATTTCGGCTGGGCGCCCGGAATTCTATTTGCTATACAGTTCTTCTGGCAGTTTCCGCATTTCTGGGCCATTGGCTGGCTGGCCTTCGACGAATACAAGAAAGCCGGCATTCAAATGATGCCCGGTAAAGCTAAAGATGAAAATACAGCCTTCCGGATCATGATCTATACGCTGTTCCTGATTCCGGTTGGCTGGCTGCCATATGCCCTGGGAATGACCGGAATTAATTCAGCCTTTATAGCCATGATCGGCGGAATCTTGTTTCTGGCACAAACGTTTCATTTAATGAGGACCTGCACCGATAAAGCAGCGTTACAGATGATGTTTGGATCATTACTGTACCTGCCCATTGTGCAGATTGTTTATCTGTTAGACAAACTATAAGGCCCCATGAGTGAGATCGTAAAGGATATAGCGGTTCTGGAAGAGCCCGAAGAAACCCTCTCGATGAATCCCCGGAAGTTCATTCTGTGGTTATTCATCGTAAGTATTATTATGTTGTTTGCGGCTATGACAAGTGCTTACCTGGTACGCAGAGCTGAGGGTAACTGGCTGGAGTATACGATTCCGCCTATATTTTCGTATAGCTCGGTAGTATTGGTGTTAAGCAGTCTGACTATGCATTGGGCCTACGTGTCTGCAAAAAAAGATAACTTCAACAGCCTGAGGACAGCGATAACTATTACTTTTGCACTTGGAATGGCTTTTCTGTACATGCAGTTCCAGGGCTGGGTCGAGCTAGTTGAACAAAAGGTGTTTTTTGTTGGTAATCCGGCCGGTTCGTTCATGTATATATTTACGGGGCTTCACGGTTTCCACCTCATCTCTGGCCTGATTGTGCTGGTGTTTGCGCTGGTAGCCGCTTTTCGGCTTCGTATTCATGCAAAAAGCTTAAACCAGATCGAAATTGCCGCCACGTACTGGCATTTTTTAGACATTCTGTGGCTGTACTTGTTTTTCTTTTTAGTCTATTTTCATTGATAATCTCTTAAACGATGGCGGCTACTGCGACGACAAATACCGTAGCAACTGACTCAGCACAAACGTTCGACAAAAAAGCCTGGATGGGTGGTGTCGAGCCGATGAATGCCAGTTATGGCAAGTTGATGATGTGGTTTTTCCTGATTTCAGATACGTTCACGTTCTCAGCCCTGCTGGTAACCTACGGTCTGATTCGTTACAGTTACCCAGCCTGGGACCCAGCCATCTACGGCGAAGTATTCAAGTTCTCGAACTTATATTGGCCAACACCCGAGAAGGTATACAATGCAGTGCCGTTCCTGCATGGGATTGATGCGCCACTGATTTTCGTGGGTATCATGACTTTTATCCTGATCTTCAGCAGCGTGACCATGGTATTGGCCGTTGAGGCTGGTCACCGGATGGACCGTAAGGATGTGGAGAAATACATGCTCTGGACAATTCTGGGTGGTATTACCTTCCTCGGAAGTCAGGCATGGGAATGGTCTCACTTTATCCATGGCACCGAGACCGGTACTATAATCAGTGAACTGGTAAATGGACAAACCGTACAACGGACAATCTTCGGGGCTAACCTGACCGAGAACCAGTATGGTCCTCCGGCTTTTGCCGATCTGTTCTTCTTCATTACGGGTTTCCACGGGACACACGTATTGAGTGGCGTTGTGCTGAATATCCTGATTTTTTACCGGGCGGCCACGGGCTTATACGATCGTCGCGGCCACTACGAAATGGTTGAAAAGGTAGGTCTGTACTGGCACTTTGTCGACCTGGTTTGGGTATTTGTCTTTACGTTCTTCTATCTGGTGTAAGCACCACTACAGCAATGACTGAAAATACACACTATCACGACGACCACGGTCACGGCGGTACCGAGATTCAACCGGCCAACACGGGGGTTATCTGGCGCACATTCTGGATTCTGGCAGCTATTACGGCTGTTGAATTTACACTGGCCTTTCTGATGCATGCTGGCGGGTTCCGTACTTCGCTTTTCATCATCATGACGCTGGTCAAAGCGTTCTATATTGTAGGTGAATTTATGCACCTTCGCCATGAAGTCAAAAGCCTGATCTGGGCTATTGTTGTTCCAATAATCTTTATCGTCTGGTTATTGGCAGCCTTACTCACAGAAGGCGGGTCCATTTTTGAACTCAGGTAAGTCATGACGACTACACGAAAAGCCGGGATCCTGCTCGCTACGCTGCTGGTCCCGGCTTTGCTGTATCTATTTTTGCGGTTTGGCACCCAGAATCACTACGTTTTACCACGATATCTGCCGAAAATTGACTCGGCCCGGGGCGAACCCCTGATAGGTAAAGTTACTCAGCCAGATGGTAGCCAGGTAACCGATACCATATACAATCATATTCCGCCTTTCAAACTCATCGACCAGGATGGGAAAACGATCGATCAGTCGGTCGTGAAAGGGAAAATCTACGTTGCCAGTTTTTTCTTCACCCGCTGCGGAACAATATGTCCCAAGATCTCATCGCAGCTGACCCGGGTGCAGGATATATTTGTGAACCGCTCTGATCTGGTCTTCCTGTCTCATTCGGTCGATCCCGAACATGACCGGCCAGCCCAGCTGAAGGCCTACGCAGAGCGCTACAGAGCTATACCGGGCAAGTGGTATTTTCTGACAGGATCGAAGGCTGATATCTATGATCTGGCGCTGCACGGTTATTACCTACCAGTAGTCGACGCCGGGGTCAAAGAGGGCAAGCCGGACGAAACTTTTATTCACAGCGAAAAGTTGGTATTAGTAGATAAAGAGGGCATTGTCAGAGGGTTCTATGACGGAACAGATAAAGAAGATGTAGATCGGCTGGTACTCGAAATCCGGGTGCTACTAGACATCTACAGCAAAGACGCCTGACGC
Organism: Spirosoma lacussanchae; assembly: GCF_005870035.1. Taxonomy (GTDB): domain Bacteria; phylum Bacteroidota; class Bacteroidia; order Cytophagales; family Spirosomataceae; genus Spirosoma; species Spirosoma lacussanchae. Next base: position 65,910 of record NZ_SWJG01000013.1, read on the forward strand.
TGACAGGAACGCTAATTAAGTGATGATTCCATCTGATTCCCCACTATACACACATGGAAACGCTACAACCGCCGGTGCAGGAGCAGAAGGCTAATCGGATCATCAATATATTGTCAATCGCCATTCCGGTGGCGGTGGCGGTGCTGCTGGGGATACGGCAGAAAGTAGATTTGGGAAGCTGGACAACCTACCTGCCCCATATCAACGCTGTCATAAATTCAGCCACGTCGTTGCTCCTGATTATGGGGCTGTACTTCATCCGGCAGAAAAATATTGCCGCACACAGGCGGACAATGCTAACCGCTTTCACCCTTGGTTCGTTGTTTCTGGTGAGCTATGTGTTATATCATCTGACCAATGAGTCAACGCCCTTTGGCGGACAAGGCTGGATTAGGCCAGTATACTACTTTCTGCTGGTGTCACATATTGTCTTGTCGGTTGTAGTTGTCTGGTTCGTGTTAAGGGCTGTTTACTTTGCGGTTACCAACCAAATCAATAAGCATAAGCAAACGGTAAAGTGGGCGTACCCCATTTGGTTATACGTGAGCACAACGGGTGTGATCGTATACCTGCTGATCAAGCCGTATTATCTCCATTAAATCACCGTAAGCCGTGAAAAACTGGAAAACCTGGTTTGTACTTGTTATTCTTCTGGCTGTAGGGTCTGACCTGATGGCCCAGTGTGCTATGTGTCGTGGAACGGTAGAAAGTACCGTCAGTAATGGACGAAGCGTTGTGGCGTCAGAACTGAACGTCGGCATTTTGTATCTGTTGGTTGTTCCGTACCTACTGGTTGCCAGCATTGGTTATTTATGGTATAGGAATAGTAGACTGGAGCATGGAAAACGTCTCGAAATTGCAGGCCGTGTCAGAAGGGCGTTGTCCTAGATGTAGGAGAGGGAAAATCTTCAGCAGGCCCTTCTATTCACTGCGCGGTTTCGACGATATGTATGAATTTTGTCCACACTGTGGGCTGAAGTATGAGGTAGAGCCGGGTTATTTTTACGGCGCTATGTTCGTCAGTTACGCCATATCGGGTGGTGTGGCGCTGGTGCTGGGCTTTATCCTGTTTTATCTGGCAGGAGATCCCGGCGGTTGGGTATACGTGGCCGTTATTGCACCAGCCATGGTGCTGATTGCGCCTGTCAATTTTAGGTTTTCGCGGGTACTGTGGCTGCATTATGTAGCAGGGATTAAGTACCAGCCCGAATTGTAAGTCATTTTTGCCGGGGAACAGTAAGCCCGAAATCCATTTTGAAAACAAAATGGGTTTCGGGCTTTATTTTTTTTGAGGTTCATGCAACCCAAGTGTGTCTATTATGCATCTTGCCAATGAACCTGAACACGTATGCTACGACTTATACCGTTTTTCTCGACTGAAACGCAACTGATTGCGGCCCTAAGACGGGCCGAAGGTCGGGCGCATAAGGTTGTTTATGAACGGTATGCGGGCAAAATGCTGGCGGTATGCACGCGCTACTGCGCCAACCGGGCCGATGCCGAAGAGGTTATGATCGATGGGTTCATGCGTGTGTTCGAAAAAATTGATCAGTTCCGGGAAGATGGCAGCTTTGAAGGCTGGATCCGACGCATCATGGTCACCGAATCACTGATGTTCCTGCGAAAATCGAAGCAATGGCGGCAGGAACTCCCACTCGACGATGTAACAGTCGAGCCGGATTATGAATGGGCCGATGCGTCGCTGAATGAAACAGATTTATTGCGGATGATCGCTCAGTTGCCCGATGGCTACCGAACGGTCTTCAACCTGTATGCTATTGAAGGCTATTCTCATGCCGAAATAGCCGATACGCTCGGCATTTCGGAGGGTACTTCAAAATCACAGTTGAGCCGGGCCCGGATGATGTTACAGACGCTCGTTAAAAAAGCGGAAATGGGTGCATCGGAGCAGGCACAAACCAGGAAAGACACTTATGAAAAAACACAACGAACACTTGGCCGATAAATCACCGATCGACGACTTGTTTGCGCGTCGATTGCGGGATACAGCCCTGCCACCTGCTGAAGGCGGCTTTGAGCGGTTACAGGCCCGTATGAACGCTCAACACCAGAAAACACCGGTAGTGCCGATCTGGAGCAACCCGGCCCTACAGCGTTACATGGCGGTTGCGGCCTGTACGCTGCTGGTATGTTTATTCGGCTGGTTGTATTTGTCAGCGGACCAGCCCGGAACTAGCCAAACCAATGGGCAGGTTGCTGCGGCCAAAATCGCCAGGAAGAGCCAACCCGAAAGCAGCGCACCGGCTACCGTACCCGACAGTGGAATCGATCTGGCCAGAACCGAAACAACTACACAGCCCGAAACCGGTCCGGCTACTGCCGATTCGGTTGAGCCGACAGCAAATAAAGTGGCGGGTAATAATGCCCTGCCCGACGCTGGCCAGGCCAGGCAACTCCAACAACAGCCAGTGGCTATGCCGCAGGCTAAACAGCCAGTTGAAGCGATCAGCGAACCTATGGTGGCGCAGAACAAACCGGCTACTACCAGCGGGCCCGACCGGCTGGAAACGACTCCGGCTGAATCCCGGTTGGCCACTGCTCTCGAACCGACCGTAGGCCCGGTTAAACCGGCTGAGCGTGTGCTGACCGTGACGATTGCCGAACCTGAGCGGCTGGTGGCGGCACGGCAGGTGGTGAAAAATTCGGCTGACGATATTCAACCGGAGGGGGAAGAAACCCCTTCAAAAGAAGCCAAAGGAGGTAATTTCTGGCAGCAGGTACGGCGCGTGAAGCAGGGCGAAATCTTCGCCAGACAAGATGCTGGCACCGAAGAGCGGAGCCTGCTCAGCCGGGCTTACAATGGCCTCAAGCACTCTATCGATAAAGACAAACCTACCAAACAATGAGCCGACTCTTGTACGGGACTTTCGTTGTCCTGGTCTTATTGCTCAGCATGAGCGCGCAGGCGAAACCGGCCAGCCCCGCCGACTCGCTGGTGATCCGATTTGCGAACCGGACCCGGATGGTTATCTATGCGCCCGATAAAGCCGGTATTCAGGCCCTGTCAAATTATGATCTAAACAAGATTGTCCGGGAAATGAGCATGCAGCTCGATTCGGTTCCCGGTGGGCCGGCTGCTATCAAACGTGATGGTGATCAGTACCTGAAGGATACGGTGCTGGTGGTTACTAAAACAAAAGACGGGGTCAGAATTGTAGTGGGTGATACCGACGGAGCCAAGGCCGACTCGACCCAAAAAAAATCAGAGAGTGACCGGACCGATCGGGATTACAAGGAGACCCGCCGGCGCAATCGGGGCGACTTCGGACGCCTGAATTTTGGTGGTAGCATCGGGCTTAACAATTACATTGTACAGAGCGATGTTCCGGCTTATCCGGAAGATAGTTATGACCTGAGACCCATCGGATCCCGTTATTTTGCTTTGTCGGTTAGCTCAACACCTACCCTGATCCGGGGCAAGCGGGCGTCGCTGAAGCTGTACTACGGCCTGGAACTGGCCTGGAATAACTTCATGTTTGAAGGTAACAACTATGCGGAGAAAACAACTACCGGTGTTGCCTTTCCCGATGCCCAGCGCGACCTGCGAAAAAGCAAACTGACCGTATGTACCATCGGTATACCGGTCGTTCCGAGGCTCACCTTCTACGACAGTCGTAATCGTCGGGCAGGTCATATCGGAATCGGGATGTATGGAAATTACCGGCTCGACAGCTACCGCAAGATCAAAGAGGCCGACGGGAGTAGAGATCGGCGTCACTCGAACTTCAATCTGTCAGACTTCCGCTATGGAGTCATGACGCAACTGGGCATACGGAACACCGAATTTTTCGTAAAATATGACCTGAGCCCCTTATTTGAAGAAGGCCTTGGTCCCGATCTGAGAGCCATCAGCTTTGGAATAAGCTTCTGATTGATGCGTAACGTCATTTCAATTATCGGTTGTGGCTGGCTCGGCGCCCCCTTGGCCGATCAGCTCCTGGCCGAAGGATACCAGGTTCTGGGCAGTACAACCTCTGATGAGAAAGTTGACATACTCCGTCTGCGAGGCATCGATGCCTATAAACTGCAACTGGGTCCCGGGCCGGTCGGTAATCTGGAGGCCCTGCTGAATGTTGATACGGTTGTTATCAATGTACCACCCAAGGCAGGCAAACTCGGCGACGATTTTCATCCGCAGCAGGTGGCTTATCTAACCGATGCAATCCGGTCGTCGAATGTAGCGCATGTCATTTACGTCAGCTCGACATCCGTGTACCCCGAACTGAGCCGCACCGTAGATGAAGCCGATGTAACAACCGAAGACCAGTCTGCCGCTCCCGCGCTGGTACGGGCCGAAAAACTGGTGCAGAACCTGCAACCTGGTTGTAAGGTAACCATCCTCCGGTTTGGGGGGCTGATGGGTTATGATCGAATACCCGGTAAATACGTAGCTGGCAAAACCGTTGATAGCGGGGCTGTACCGGTCAATTACCTGCACCGCGACGATGCCGTAGGTTTACTTACGGTTGTGATAAATCAGACCATTATAGGCGTTTTCAACGGCGTTGCACCTGAACACCCGACGCGTGAGGCTATCTACCGAAAGAGCTGCGCTGATTTTGGCTACGCGCTGCCAACCTTCGTTACCCCTCAAGAGCCCATCCCGTACAAGCTGATCGGTACGAGCAAACTGCATCAGCAGATACCGTATACATTCCGGTTTCCTGACCCGCTTCAGTTCCCCTACGGCGCGTAGAATAACGTCGCCCGTTATGACCGCAGTAGCTGCCGCATCCGGCTCACGAAGAACCCACCTGAAGACGTAGGCCTCGATGCAATGGCTCGGTTCAGGGCAGCCAGGAAGAGGAAATAGCCCTGGCCATACCAGGCTCTGAACCGCTCGCTAACCTGCGGATCATGCTGAGGCAGATAGGCGAGCAGAGTATCCAGGTCAAAGCGGTCAGCGGCTACGCCTACACCAGCCCGTTGCCCGTCGAGGGCGTTACCGGCCTGCTCAAAATGGTTGGGCTGAGGAATCATCAGCGCGGGCTTACCGAGGTAGGCGGCTTCGCAAACAGACTCGAAGCCAGCCGTGGTGACAATGGCTTTACAACGGGCCATGTAATCCAGGAAGCGCTGGCCATCAATAGCGTGATAGGTCAGCGTCTCATCAACAGCCTGATCCGCTTCCTGAATACCGCTATGAAAGCCATGCATCGAAATAGTCGGGTTTTTCTGGTGCGCTTTCTCCAGCTCGCTACGCAGGCCAGGCTGGGTGACGTAGGCCAGCAGGAAATCGCCGGCAACGGGCTTCAGTTCGGTAACTTCGCGCCGGAGCAAAGGAGGAACAACACGCACGCGCCGTTCGGGGGCATCGGCCTGCTTGTCGAACGATAAGGCTAACAGCTCCTGAGCGCCAAGGCACGTGAGTCGGGTATTAAGCTTGAACGCCTGTTCGTATAACCACTGGTGTCGGGGCCGCTGAAAGTTAGGGTGGAACGCCAGGTATTGATGGGCTATACAAACCATAGGGGCCGATGGTTTCATCAACGCATAGGTGAGGCCGCCCAGCATCTCGTAAAAATTGACGACTACATCGGGCCGCAGCGTCTCGATTGCTTTCCGTACCTGTTTCAGACTGCGCCAGAAGGGCCTGATAGATCGGATGGCCCGCAGGGTTGTTTTAGTTGGCTCCAGCGCGTTGGTACCTGCGTTGTAAACCAGACCCGGGCTAAAGACGGGGGTTATGGGAGCCGCGAAAGCCGAGCTGAAAAAATCAGGAACGCTCCGGTTTTCTGTCACGCCAACTAAGGCACCCACTACCTCATGCCCGGCCGTTTTAAGTATCTGCGCCAGAGATAATGCCTGTGTCAGATGCCCACGACCTTCACCCTGGACTAGAAAAAGAACTCGCATACTGGTTGGGGAGATGAGGCTTAACCAACATAAGAAGCCGGTTAGGCCGGGTTTATGGCTAGACAGCCGGTTCAGATAAGGCCGTCTGCGCTTTACGGGCGGCTTTTTTTGCTCTGGCTTCTTCGTCGTCCTCGTCAGATAGGTCAGATGTGTAGTAGAGCAGACTCCAGTTGCCGTCGTGGTCTTCGACCAGCGCGCTCAATGACTCAACCCAATCGCCCGAGTTCATATAGATGATACCATCGAAATTATGAATGGCGGGTTGGTGAATATGGCCGCAAATAATGCCGTCGCAGTTTCGGGCGCGAGCCAGCTCGGTCAGCTTCTGCTCATAATCCGATATGTAGTTGACGGCCTGCTTGATTCGTCCTTTTATCTGCTGCGAGAGCGAATAATAGGGCAGACCACGCCAGGTACGGTATTGATTATAAAACTTGTTGACCCAAAGAAGGAATGTATAGCCGATGTCGCCCAGGTACGCCAGCCACTTCATCTGCGAGGTTATCGAATCAAAGACGTCGCCGTGGGTAACGTAAAATTTGCGGGTGCCCGAGCTGAGCGTATAATCTTTACGGATCGAGAAATTCTTGCCTACCTTCAGCGGCATGACCTGGTCCAGAAAGTCGTCGTGGTTACCCCGTAGATAGACAACTTTGGTATCGTAGTGAACGATTTGCTTTAAAACCGTTTTAAAAAAGGCAGTATGTTTTTTCTTCCAGGTGCTGTACTGTTTCAGTTGCCAGCCATCAATGATGTCGCCGTTCAGAATCAATTTCTGGCAGGAGTAATTGCGCAGAAACTCGGTCGCTTCTTTGGCTTTCGACCCGGCGGTACCGAGATGAATATCAGAAAGCACAATGGTTCGGAACTGTGTACTTGATTTCATGGACGAAGCTACCGTTCATACATGAAGTAGTATTTACCACATTGTTACCAAATTGGTAAATATATAGCCATTAACAGATGGTAATTCACATTGACTTAATAAGATAATTAATGGAAAACCCCGTATTGATTTTTGGGGCAGGCAGCCTGGGACTGACTGTGTTAGACCTGTTTCAGCGTAATACCGTTGTTGTATACGGCCTGCTGGATGACAATAAAGACCTGCACGGAAAAGAGTTTGGCGACGTTTCAGTGCTGGGCGAAACGGACGACGATGGGTATCTGAAGCTGATTGGGCAAAAATGCGAAGCGTTCGTTGCGATCGGCGACAGCCGGGTGCGGAAGCGAATCGTGAAAATGCTGAACGAACGGCGGAGAGTACAGCCCGTCAACGCCATTCACGATACAGCGGTTGTGTCGGCGTTAGCTACGATAGGCCACGGTAACCTGATTGCGGCCCGCGCCGTTGTGAACGCGTTTGCCGAAGTGGGTCAGCACTGCATCATTCAGTCGGGCGCTGTTATCGAAAGCCAGGCGAAGCTCGGCGATTATGTGCAGGTAGGAACTGGCAGCATAATCAGCAGTGGGGCCATCATAGAAGAAGGTGCCTTTATTGGTGCCGGAGTTACGATTGTTGCCGGGGTAACAATCGGTAAAAACGCCCGTATCGGCGCCGGGTCGGTCGTGATCGAAAACATCGACGCCAACGCCACTGTATTCGGCAACCCAGCCCGCAAACTGTAGAGACGCGATCGCCCCGGCGTCCCGGCCATCGGGTCTCCGGTGCGTCAGCCATAATAAACGTAGTCGAAATTATGACCACACAAGAACGGCCTGCGCGTCAACGATTCGTTGATACGCAGGCCGTTCTTGTATAAAACACTAAAAGTGCTGAGGTGTATGAGACGCGAGTGACTTTATTGCTGACGCGTATGAGACGCGAGTGGTCGCGTCTCTACTCGACATACATGACCTCGTTGGTCAGGAAATCCTGATAGGTTTTCTCGAGGCCGTCTTTCAGTTCGGTGGCGTGTTTCCAGCCGAACGAGTGCAGCCGGGAAACGTCCATCAGCTTGCGGGGCGTACCATCGGGCTTGTCGGTGTTCCAGCGGAGTTCGCCTTCGAAGCCAACGATCTCTTTGATCAGTTCGGCCACTTCCCGGATCGTAACGTCTTCGCCAGTTCCGATGTTGACAAACAACTCATCGTCGTAATTCTCCATCAGGAAGAAACAGGCATCGGCCAGATCGTCGGCGTGCAGAAATTCGCGCCGGGGTGAGCCGGTTCCCCATACTTCTACGGTAGGCAGGTTATTTACCTTGGCTTCGTGAAATTTGCGGATCAGCGCCGGCAGTACGTGCGAGCCGTTCAGGTCGTAATTGTCGTTCGGGCCGTAGAGGTTGGTAGGCATGGCTGAGATAAAATTGCAGCCATACTGACTCCGATACGCTTCGCACAACTTGATACCCGTAATCTTGGCGATAGCGTACGGCTCGTTGGTTGGTTCAAGATACCCGCTGAGCAGGTACTCTTCCTTGAGCGGCTGTGGGGCCAGCTTCGGATAAATACACGATGAGCCCAGGAACAGCAGCTTCTTTACCCCCGTTTTATAGGCGCTGTGAATGATGTTCGACTCGATCATCAGGTTATCGTACAGAAATTCGGCACGATAGGTGTTGTTAGCCAGAATACCGCCAACTTTGGCAGCAGCCAGGAATACGTAATCAGGGCGTTCATCCGCAAAAAAATCGGCGACGGCCGCCTGATTTCGCAGGTCCAGTTCGGACGAAGTACGGGTAATGATTTGGGAGTAGCCTTCGGCCTGAAGCTTCCGGACAAGGGCCGAACCGACCATGCCCCGGTGTCCGGCCACGTAAATGCGAGCCTGTTTTTCCACGACGGTTGATTATGAATGAAATACCGGACCATCCGGCTGAGTATATACAAAATAGTAAGACCTAACAGAGCGTTTTGTAAAGACCAGCGCCTGCTTTTACACAAAGCTAACAAACATCGTTTATCAATCGTTTGCCAGACCTATGTTCGCCAAAAATTTCAAATATTATTATATAATAAGTTTACTGAATATAATAATTGTAAATAAATCGCTGGCACAAACAACCGCGCCAGCCTCGCTGACAACTGCTTCTAAGCCAGTCCTTGAGCCGTCGGGGGCCGCTCCGTCGCCTTTTTCCTCATTTTCGTCGGTATCATCGACCATGACAACGCTGGGCGTCCCCACCACTTCTTCGTTGAAAGAACAGAAAGATGCTTACCTGTCAACAATTATCCCGGCCGATCTGGGTCTCAAGGTGAAACAGCTCAAGAAATTGAAGGCTGACCGGAAAAGCAAGAAAAAACTATTAAAGACCGAATACGAGGGTCTTTCGATCGTGAAGGCCTATACGAAGATGGGAAGTGGCGATCGAACCATTGTAGAAGAGTTTTCAATTCTGCGCAGTAACGACGCAGCCAGGCCACTACCCTATGTCCGCGATGTCTACCGCTATTATCAGCGAAGCGCCCGGGTATCGAGTTCCATCATCCGCGACGAAGGCACGGGACTGCTTCTGCACGGACCCTATAAACGATACCAGAATGGCGAACTGGTCGAGGAAGGATTCTACTATGCCGGCATGAGAGACGGCCGCTGGGAAAAATACGACAGCAAATTCATGCTGGTCGATAAAACCTACTGGCATCGAGGTGTGCCAGCCGACTCAAAATTGACCTATTACGACTCGACCCATCAGAAAATCAAAGAAATCGTACCGGTCGAGTACGGTAAAATTACCGGCACCTACATGGCCTTCCACGAAAACGGCGCTCTGGCCGAAGAGGGTAAATACGACAATGGCGTAAAAATAGGCCGCTGGACAGAATTCTATCCCAGTACGCCGGGCGGTCGCCGAATGCGCCGGAAGATCGTTCAGCACGGTAGCAGCCAGTGGGATGCCGACTTTGAGCCGATCGTACTGACGGAGTGGGACGAGAAAGGGAAAGTGACCTTCGAGCGGGCCAAAGAAAAAACGATTCAGGAAGACGAAACCGAAAACTAAGCTGATACCTACTTAAAAATGCCCTTCGGATCAGGATGTTTGGCCAGCAGATCGTTGAGGTAATTCAAATCCAGCTGCGAGAGGTCGAGGTTGCGGGCCTGGTGAAAATAATCCCAGGCTTTGGCATAATCTGATTTCAGGTAGCTAACCAGCGACAGTTTCTGAAAAGAAGTGGCATTGGCAGGGGTTAGTGCTACGGCCCGCTGCAGGGCGGTTTCGGCCTCGTCGAGCATCTCGGGAGAGGTATGTTCCTGGTGGTATTTAATCTGCACCGTGGCCAGGTCCGTCATCAGTACGGCATTGCTGTCGGCAACGCTGAGCCCTCGTTTCAGCATTCTGATCGCGTCAGGCAACTGATTTTTTTGGTAGCAGACAACCCCCAGGCCCCAGTACGCATCGGCATTTTTGTCGTTCAGCAGCCAGGCCAGATTGAAGCGGTGAGCCGCGGTATCGAGTTGGCCATCGGCCACATAATCCCATCCCCGCGCGGCAAAAAAATCGCTGGCCTCCGGACGGCTGGCGAAATTCTGGTCGCAATCATTCAGAAAATGGACTTCTTGATCGATCTGCTCGGCTGTTTTAGGCCGTTCGCCAAAGAGCGGAAGCGTATTGGTTGCCCCGCCCGAAGTCTCTGTAGTAGCTTCGGTGGCATGAGCGCCCGTTTCCGTCTGCGTGGTTGCTGACGACTGCGAAACACCCGACGTACTGTTATTGCGGACTGATGTAATGAGCTGTTTGGGTTGAGCTGCCGAAATCAGGGGCAGAACAACGAGACTTAGCTGCATCAGATTCATTCGAACACGCATAACGGTCAGCACACCAGAGGAGTAGTATGTTCCGGTAGAACGAAGAAGGCAACCAAGTTAGTACATTTTTACGGAATTAACGCCGATTACCGCGGCCTCCCGGTCGTTTCGATCCGCCTGATTTGGAACCCGCTGCTGCGCCGGTTCGGGGGCGCGGGCCGGTGGGACGCGACGCTGGTTTGGCGCTGCTGCCAGGGCGGCTCGTGCCGGTTCTGGCTCGGGTCGGCGCCATGTTTTTCGCTTTCTTCTCGTGGAAAGCGCCCAGAAACGTTGGATCTTCTTTCCGGCGTTGTTCGTCGACCTCGCGCAATAGGGCCTGCTGCTCGTCAAATGGCGTTTCGGTAATCTCAACGACCCTCGGAATAGGAACGCGCGGTATCGTCATCCGGATAATCTTTTCGATTTTCTGAACGTGATACTCTTCGGCTATGGTCATAAAGGTGATAGCCTCGCCGGTATGATTGGCGCGGCCCGTGCGGCCAATGCGGTGTACGTAGTCTTCGTAGATGAGCGGGACATCGAAATTAATGACGTGACTCACTTCAACGACGTCGATACCACGGGCTGCCACATCGGTCGATACCAGCACCCGGATATTGCCTTCCTTGAAAGCCTCCATCGAGTTGATACGCGTATTCTGGCCTTTGTTGGCATGAATGACCCGAATCTGATCGGACTCAATCACTTTACGGGCCAGAAACTTGTAAATATTATCGGCGGTGCCTTTGGTTCGGGCAAATATGATACCCCGCGTGAAATCATCGCGGGTAACGAGGTAGTCGAGCAGGTTGATTTTAGTCCGGAAGTTTGGCACCTGATAAAGAACCTGGTTCACCATTGCAGCCGTTGAAGCCTGTGGGGTAACCTCCACCTTGATCGGCGCTTCGAGAAACTCTGACGACAGACGCTCAACGCGCCCGCCGAACGTTGCCGAGAAGAGCAGGTTCTGCCGCTTCGACGGAATAACCTCCAGAACAGCCCGGATCTGGGGCATGAATCCCATATCCATCATCTTGTCGGCCTCATCCAGGATCATGGTCCGGATATCTTTAGTAACGATATGCCCGAGTCGGTACAGGTCGATGAAGCGACCAGGAGTGGCCACCAGGATATCTACACCCTGGCTCAGCGTTTCGATCTGTTTTTTAGGGCCCAAGCCGCCATACAGAGCCAGATGACGCAGGTCGGTATATTTGGCCAGCTGGCCAATGGCTTCGTTGATTTGCAGCACCAGCTCGCGGGTAGGAGCCAGAATCAGCGCCCGTGGATGGGTGCCCTGGGCGTATTTCACTTTCATCAGCAGCGGCAGCAGATAAGCGGCCGTTTTGCCGGTACCTGTCTGCGCAATGCCCAGCACGTCGTGATTGCCCAGACTCAGCGGAATGGTCTTTTGCTGAATAGGGGTCGGCTCGGTATAGCCTAAATCGGCTACTGCATTCAACAACTGCCGGTTGATCTCAAACTGATCGAACGATGTAATCTCCATGATGCAAATCAATAATGGTGGGCCACGCGCTGAACTGACTGCATACGTACAACAGCCAAAACGCACTGACGCCTACAGGTAGCGCTTTAAAATTCGCTCTACGCCACTAACGTAACCTGACCCAAACAGATTCACATGTACCAGTAAAGGATACAGATTATAAATGCCCACTCGCTCGTCGAACCCCCGGTCGAGGGGAAACGCTTCGTTGTAGGCATCGTAGAAACGCTGATCGAATCCGCCAAATAATTTGCTGAACGCCAGCTCAGCTTCCCGAAACCCGTAATAAACGGCCGGGTCAATCAGGGCGGGGGCGCCTTGTTCGGTAACCATCACGTTGCCAGACCATAAATCGCCGTGGAGCAGGGCCGGCCGTTCGTTGGGAAGCAGGTTGGGGAGTTGCTCGCGCAGCCGGAAGAGGGCTTCATAATACGGTTTAGTCAGTAGCCCCTTATACAGCGCCATACCGGCCTGGGGTAATAGCCGCTGATCGAAGAAAAAGTCGAAACCGCTGCTGGTGAGCGTGTTGGTTTGCGGAAGCGAGCCGATGAAATTATCGAAATGAAGTCCGAACCGGGGCTGGGTGTGCGAGTGCATTTCGGCCAGCGACTGCCCCAGCATCTCCCAATACAGCTGATTCGGCTTACCCGACGAAATAAACTCCAGGATCAGGTACGACTTACCCTGGTGCTGCCCGCACCCCATAATTTCCGGAATCGCCAGCGTATCGGTTTGCCGGAGCAGGTTTAGTCCCCGCGCTTCCGTTTCGAACGGATTGAACGAGCCCAGCGTACTCTGGCTGTCGGCATGATTCCATTTTACAAAAAAAACGCCTTCCGACGAGAAGACCTGAGCCGCCATGTTGATGTCGCCCCCCGATAAAAACTGGGTCTCGATGACATCGACAGTGCGGCCCAGCGTCTGAAACAGAATGCTCTCGAAAAAGGAAAATTGTTCGTCTCCCCAAAAATTCATACACTTTGGCTGCAAGAAAGTATCTTCGGGCGTCCCAGACCGACAAACGCTGTTTCGGATGAACAGGCGGCTGGCAGACTAAAAAGAGACAACCCAAGGGCATGAACGCACAACTACAACGTCTTTATTCAGCGGCTCAGCAGGCCGATCGCCGGATTATCGGACTCATGTCAGGAACCTCCCTCGATGGCCTCGATATTGCCTTATGCCTGATTTCTGCGAGCGGTCCGGCTACCCGGGTGAAGCTTGAACAGTTTATGACAGTACCGTACGACGAAGGTCTGAAAGACGAGATTCGTGCTATCTTTGCTAAGACACAAATCGACTTCGAGCAACTTTGTTTACTAAATCCATACATAGGGCAGCTACACGGCCAGATGATTCTGGATGCGCTGCGTACCTGGAATATCGATCCTGGGTCGGTTGATCTGGTGGCCAGCCATGGTCAGACCGTATACCACGCGCCCAAAAGTCAGCATCGGCGGGCAGGCTTTCCGAACGCAACCCTGCAGATTGGCGACGGCGATCATGTAGCGGCTGTAACGGGTATTATCACGCTGAGCGACTTCCGGCAAAAACACGTGGCTCACGGGGGCGAAGGGGCACCGTTGGCCGTATACGGCGATTATTTTATGTTCTCCAAAGCCGGTGAAAATCGAATCTTACTGAACATGGGCGGTATCGCTAACTTCACCGACCTGCCAGCTACTGAAGATGCCAGCGCCGTTTTTACGACTGATACCGGACCCGGTAATACGCTCCTGGATGCCTACGCCCGCCGACTGCTGAACCAGCCGTACGACAAAGACGGCGCGCTGGCAGCCAGTGGCCTGGTAAACGATGAATTGCTGGCGGCCCTGAAAGATAACCCGTTCTTCGAGGCTCCGTTTCCCAAAACGACCGGCCCCGAAGTCTTCAATACCCAGTATGTAGACGCAGCTCAGGCGCGTAGCCGTACCACCGGCCTGGCACCCGCCGATCTGATGGCTACGCTGGTTCAGTTCAGTGCAGATACCATTACCGATGCCATCGGCCGCGTTCTGCGCGCTGGCGAATCATACATGGTATATATGAGTGGGGGCGGTATGCATAACCCGGTGCTGACCAGCGCCATCAGGCAGCGCCTGCCCAGCTGTAGCTTCGGATATACCGACGACCTGGGTATCAGTGGAGACGCCAAAGAAGCGGTTTTGTTCGCCGTTCTGGCCAACGAATGCGTGGCGGGTGGTACGACCTCCTTCGGAAATCGGCAGGGCGTGCCGAGTATCACTATGGGAAAAATTAGTTTACCGGCCTGATCATCCCCCTACGCCTTCGGGCGAAACACCTTCATCTGCTCTTCGTTGGTGGTCAGAAACGGCCCGCCAATCAGATCGATACAATACGGAATAGCCGGAAAAACGACCGACAGGCACTGGCCGATGGCCTTTGGCTTGCCCGGCAGGTTGAGTATCAGCGTCTGATTGCGGATGCCCGCCGTTTGCCGCGACAGAATGGCCGTGGGTACGTAGTTTAGACTTTCCTGCCGCATCAGTTCGCCGAAGCCGGGCATCATCTTCTGACAAACAGCTTCGGTCGCTTCGGGGGTTACGTCGCGGGGCGAGGGGCCGGTGCCGCCCGTGGTAACGACCAGACAGCAGCCCTCGCTATCGGCTAGCTCGATAAGGGTCGTTTCGATCTGGTCCTGCTCGTCGGGAATAACGCGGTATACCGGTTCCCAGTCGCAGGTAAGCCAGTCGGTCAGTAGCGCCACAACGGCCTTGCCCGGAATATCCTCGTACACGCCCGCGCTGGCCCGGTCCGAAATATTTATTACACCAATACGTATCATAGACTGGTAAAAACAGTGAGTCGGTTTACGCGGTTGGTGTTCGACTACCCGGAAACCGGGCTGCTGAACACCGGCCGCGTAAACCGACCGTCATCAACTAAAATTAAGGTTTCTTACGCTTTAGGGCCAGATCGTGGGCCGTATCGTAATACGAACGGAGGTTGGTCCAGTCGAAGACCTCCGCGATGCTCTCGACCCGGTTCCGCTGCTGAATACGGTCACGCTGGGCCATTTTTACGAATCGGAACAGGACGTTGGTCAGTTGGTCGGCGGCTTCGTTGAAGTTCTGCGTACGGCGATTGATGACATAGATACCACGGTTTTCGTAGTCCCGCATGATCTGCATGATAAAGTCCCCGAAGCCCGATTGGTCACTCGTAACCGTCGGAATGCCGCGCACGACGCACTCCAGCGGAGTATAGCCCCAGGGTTCGTAGTAGCTCGGGAACACCCCCAGGTGGCAACCACGCACAAACTGACTGTAATCCAGTCCGAACAGCGGATTGGTAGAGGCAATGAAGTCGGGGTGGTAAACGATCTTGACCCGGTCGTACTCATTGTTGACAAGGTTGGCCTGCTGGATAAACCGCGTCATGTCGTCTTCCTGCACGAGGTTGTGCGTCACGAAAGGCGGCAGCTGCTTATTCTTCCAGCTCTGAACCGTTCGCCGGAGCCGGAGCCGCCAGTACTCATCAACAAAGGTGTTGAGGTCGGGGAGGGCGTTGGCACTCTGCCCCGAAGCGGCTGCATGAAAGAGTCGTTCACCCACCTGTTTTTCGATGCTCTCGCAAGTTTCCTGAATCTCGTCGAGTAAAGCGCGGGAGTGAAGCACGTCGGGATTAATGGACGTAAAGGGCTGCTTGGTAACCATAAACATTACCACCGTCATGTCCATGTTGGCCTCGCGCATGCGGTAGTTAAGCCGGGCCAGAGCCTCCAGCGTAATGTCGTATCCTTTGTTGGTGAACTCGAAACGGCCGGAGGTAAAGAAATACAGGGTCTTTTCCAGATCGAATGAGTAGTTCTGGAAGAAATGGCCCATCACGAACTCGTGAATCTTATCCTTGTACTTGACGTGAAGGTTCTGGAACTCGTGAACAGCCGCAAAACGGGTGATGTTCAGTCCGTTTGGTAAAATGAGATCCGTTTGCCGACCCAGGAACACCTCGCACTCGCGCGACGTCACATCGCTGACGGTGGTGAACACGTGGGCCTGCTGAGCCGCCAGCCGCTCGATGGTTGCCTGGGTTTCGATACCGTAGTGGCGGGCTTCGCGGAGCCAGTCGAAAAACGGTAGCTTGCCGTAAAAGCCGGGTTCGTTCTGGGCCAGATACCGGCCCAGCATGGTAGCGTGGGTGGTGAAAACAGTAGCTACCTTTACGTTATCCCGGCGCAGGTCGGGCAGGCCGCTGCTGGCCATCCACTCGTGGAAATGAGCTACGAAATCGACCCGCCGGGCATGATCCTCTGCCAGCAGGGTGATAAAGACCCGAACCATCTCGCCGAACGCAATGGTCTGGTTCACCAGGTCTTCAACGTTCAGCGTTGATAGCTGGTGGTTTTGCCAGAGCTGGCCTTTGATGGCGTTGAGCTGGTCAACGCTGATGCAGGTAATATCGAAAAGGACAACGCGCGGCCGACCTGTTACGAGCCAGTACCCATACTCGACGCTATACCCCATCTGCCGCATCTTACGAACGGTCTGACCAATTTCGGTTGCGTCAGATTCGGTAATGGGTTCAAACTCGGCGGCTGCCCGCTGCGGGAAGTAGGGGCCCAGCGCTACGTAGTTATCGTCCCACTTCTCGACCATAGCCGGTACTTTAGACCGGATTACTGTATAGATGCCGCCGACCTGATTGCAAACTTCCCAGGCAATTTCGAGCAGAAGTTTGCGCTTCGACGTGGAGAATACCGATTCCAAGAGCTTATTTGTGGTTTTGGGTTGAGAACTATAGTGGTGTTGCAGCGGCCTGTTTATCGGGTCGGTTCGTTGCGTGATAAACCTGACCAATGGAAACGACAGCGTCAACAGATTCCATAACCTGACTAAGTAGCAAGGGTTCAAAAACGGCCCAAACTACGTATGCCAAACTACAAACCCCAAACTATTTACTCAGAAATGATTTAGCTTCCCGAACCTCCGTTCGTCCATTTTGCGAAACGGTATAGTTGAATCCGGTCTGGATACTGTAGGCCCCAATTTCGCCCTGTCGGTTTACGGCCAGTACGCCCACCTGTACATCGTTCAGATTGCCCTGCCCGTCAACGTATTTGCCATCTTTAATAGAAGGCCCTTTCACGATTCGGTTGATGACTTCCTCGCAGGCCTGCTGCGGTGTTTTACCCTGCCGCATTAGCTCAACCGCCAGAAAGGAACCGCAGGTGCGCATGACCAGCTCGCCCAGCCCGGTAGCGCAGGCTGCCCCGATTGTATTGTCAACAAACAGGCCGGAGCCGATGATGGGCGAATCGCCGACGCGGCCGTTCATTTTATAAGCCAGACCGCTGGTGGTGCAGGCGCCCGAGAAGTCACCTTTGGTATCCATCGCCAGCATACCGATAGTATCGTGGCGTTCAATGTTAACCTGGGGTTTGTATTTGGCCGTTTTCATCCACTCGCGCCAGGCGGCTTCCGATGATTTGGTGAGCAGGTTTTCTTTTTTGAAACCCTGAGACAGCGCGAACTTCAGCGCGCCCTCGCCCGATATCATGACGTGGGGCGTTTTCTCCATGACGGCCCGCGCTACAGAAATGGCGTGCATAATATGCTCGAGGTAGGTGACCGAGCCGCAGTTGCCGCGCTCGTCCATGATGCAGGCATCCAGCGTAACCCGCCCGTCGCGGTCGGGCAGGCCACCGTATCCTACGCTCGTATCATTCGGGTCGGCTTCGGGAACGCGGGCTCCGGCTTCTACGGCATCAAGCGCCCGCCCGCCCCGGCTTAGTACGGCCTCGGCGGCTGCGTTGGCCTTGGGCTGGTTCCAGGTCGATACAACCAGCGGACCGGATGCGTAAGACAGGGGTTTCGATTGAGTCGTGAAGGCCAGGGAAGGAAACAGGCCGGAGAGGGAGCTGAGCGTAAGAAAGCGTCGACGATTTACCATGAGTGTTGGGATTTGGCTAAAAATAAAGCATTAACCGGGACGCCGTACTACTTTTGCCCAATTTCTTGGTTTCTATGACTCCCGACACCAGCAAACACATCCTGCTCATGGATGGTCCCGACAGTAAGGGACTGATCTACCACGTTACGGGCGTATTGTATCGTCACGGCCTCAACATCATTCATAACGACGAGTATGTAAGTCCGGCCGGCCAGTTTTTCATGCGCACCGAGTTTGAGGGAACATTTGATAGTGAGGCCCTGCTAAACGAGTTATATAATACCCT
Source organism: Spirosoma lacussanchae (assembly GCF_005870035.1). GTDB lineage: Bacteria > Bacteroidota > Bacteroidia > Cytophagales > Spirosomataceae > Spirosoma > Spirosoma lacussanchae. The sequence continues at coordinate 84,222 of NZ_SWJG01000013.1, forward strand.
ACCCAACGCCGACGGCATTACCTTCCGGCTCAACCCGAAGCGAAAAAAGAACATTGTTGTCTTCGTTACCAAGGAGCACCATTGCCTGGGCGATCTGCTCATCCGTTACGCCTTCGACGAACTGGACGCCGATATACTGGCCGTGATCAGCAACTACAATCACCTGCAGCCGCTGGTCAGTAAGTTCGGAATTCCTTTTCATTACGTCTCCCACGAGGGCCGGAGCCGCGAAGAGCATGAAGACGCCATTCGAAGAACGCTGTCTATCTACGAGCCGGAATACCTGGTGCTGGCCAAATACATGCGCGTGCTGACGGCCGGATTCGTTGGCCTGTTCCCGAACCGGATCATCAACATCCATCACTCGTTTCTGCCCGCCTTCGTGGGTGCCAATCCCTACCGGCAGGCTTACGAGCGGGGCGTCAAGATCATCGGTGCCACGGCCCATTTTGTCAACAACGACCTCGACGAAGGGCCCATCATTGCTCAGAATGTAAAAGAGGTAGATCACCGCCATTCGGCAGCGGATATGGCTACCGAAGGGCGCGATGTCGAAAAAATTGTGCTGTCTCAGGCACTGAAGCTGGTCTTCAACGACCGGGTGTTTATTGCCGGGAACCGCGCAATTGTGCTGTAATCGTCACCACTGCCTGTATCTTATCGGTGTTGGCTTCGACAAGGTCATACTCGCCGGGCACCGACGAGGCCATTGACAGGGCGGGCTGCCGATAGTGCATCGTACTGTCGTGCCGGATACCACCACTGAGGTGCAGCGCATCTACGTTGGCGTTGATCAGTACCTGAGCATTCTGCGCGTTGACTCCCGATCCGGCCATGATCTCGATCCGGCCCGCAGCCTGCCGGGTTAGCTGCTGCAGAAGCGTTGCTCCACGGTCGGCTGTAGGTTGCTGCCCTGACGTAAGAATCCGAACCGCACCGGTGCGAATGACGGCCTCCAGGGCTTCGGCAGGGTCGCGGGTCATATCGAAAGCCCGATGAAAGGTGACCGGCAGGGGGTGGGCCAGTCGAATCAGTCGTTGGGTCGTTGCTTCATCAACCGTACCGTCGCTGTTCAGCAGCCCCAGTACGATGCCATCGGCGCCGTAGGCCTGAGCCAGTTTAATGTCGTCTTCCATCACCGCCAGCTCTGACTCGTTATAGAGGAAGTCGCCCCCACGCGGACGAATCATCACGTAGAGGGGAATATGCAGGTGTTGCCGGGCCTGCCTGATCAGGCCCGCACTGGGCGTAGTGCCGCCTTCGGGCATACCCCCACACAGTTCGATACGACCGGCGCCGGCCTGTTGGGCTGTCAGGCAGGAGGCCAGCGAGTAAGCACATACTTCAACAATCATTGGTTTCAAAATCAACCTATATGGATAAGGGTTCGGCCGCCGAAGAGCGACATTGAGTAGGAACCCAAAACAAAACAAAAGCTATTGCGTTATTGGCCTAAATCCCCATACAGGCCGTTCTGCAACATTTTTGAGGAATTAGTCTTGGAAATCAAGTTTTTTTTACTTTTGCACCCTCATTGAAAAATCGACATTAACTACGAACACACTATGTACTGGACACTTGAACTGGCCTCCTATCTGGAAGATGCCCCCTGGCCCGCTACCAAAGATGAACTGATTGATTATTCGATTCGCTCCGGCGCTCCGCTCGAAGTGGTTGAAAACCTCCAGGAACTCGAAGACGACGGACAACCTTACGAAAGTATTGAAGAAATCTGGCCCGACTATCCAACCAAAGATGATTTCTTCTTCAACGAAGACGAATACTGAGCCAGCTTAAAAAGACAGTACAAAAAAGGTGTACCTGCGCGAAGCGGATACACCTTTTTTATGCCCGGAAGCAACCGGATAGGGCCGTTGGTCAGGCCGTTTCTGATTTTGCTCTTTCCTTAACCGGACGGTCGTATTTCTTGGGGGCATACAGAAAGCCGAATGCTTCGGCGCCCTCTTTAGTATGTACCTTATGGTGAATATAGTGCGCCCGCATGATGCGCTGCATGTAACGCCCGTTGGTGTTGACGTTCAGCCTGGCTCGCCGGTGTACGATTACATCGTGGAATACAAAATAAAATACCCCGTAGAGCGTAACGCCCGCGCCAATCCAGGCGAGGAACCGATAGTCGGGCAGCTCCACGCCCGCTACGATCAGCGAGATGGCAGTACCGGCAAAAACAACCGCAAACAGGTCGTTTCGCTCAAAAAAACCTTTGTGATGATTGTGGTGATCGCGGTGCCAGCTCCATAAAAAACCGTGCATCACGTACTTATGGGTAAACCACGCTACCCCCTCCATAAACAGGAATGTACCAATAACGAGCGCAACGTTTAGCAGCATTTTTATGTTATTTATACGATTGAGTTAATCATCTCTGCCAATTTGTAACGGTGTGTACGACCAAAAAGTTGGCCGTAGATAACCCACTTTTCTGCAAAATAGAGATACAGGAATAATAGTTGCAAGGTTGTGGAAAAGTCGTATATTTATCGCGATTCAGTGCTCAACCAGATGACCCCATCTGTTATGGACCATCAGGCGCTCAAGAACCTGGTTAAACGGGGAGAGGGTTCCCATTTAGAGTTCAAGCTGAAAACAAACCATCCCGAAAAAATTATTCGGGGCGTGGTAGCCTTCGCCAACACCAACGGCGGAACCATGCTCATCGGCGTCGGCGACGACAAAACGATTCCGGGACTGAAATACGCCGACGAAGACGAGTACCTGCTCGTTCGGGCTATTCACAAATACTGTTTTCCGCGCATTTCCTACACCATCGAACGGGTTCAGCTCTACGACGAGCGCGAAGTTCTCGTTATCCGGGTGCCGCCCAGCCTCAACAAGCCGCACTACATCATTCCCGACCCCCAGGAGCCCGACAACAAGAAGGCTTACGTACGCGTGGCCGACAAATCCGTGCAGGCCAGTCGCGAAGTGCGCGAGATCCTGAAAGGCGAGCAGGCCGCCCGCGATATCCGGTTCAACTACGGCGAGAAGGAACGTAAGCTGATGCAGCACCTTGGCGAGCACAACAGCATCACGGTCGATCTGTTTGCGTCCATTGCGGGTATATCGCGCAAAATAGCCTCCCGAACGCTCGTGCTGCTGGTGCTGGCCAACGTGCTCGAAATTCATCCCAACGAGGTAGTTGATCAGTATACGACCCGACCAGTATCGTAGCGGTTATCGGTCAGTGCGGGTTTCAGCCAGGTGGGTCAGCAGCGCTTCGATCTGAGTATAGGTGTATTGCAGCTGCTCATTGGTGGTGCAGTAGGGCGGCATCAGGTAAAGCACATTCCCCAGCGGCCGCATTAGCACACCCCGGTCCAGCAGAAACGCATACGCCCGATCCCGAATGCCGTTGAAATAAGACGTGCCGCCCTCGCTTAGCAGATCGAAGGCCAGCAGCGTGCCCCGCTGCCGAACGTTACCCACGCCCGAATGGGCTGTCAATCGACTGACGAAACCGGCGTGCTGCTGACAGATACGGTCAATATTGTCCCGCGTATCGTCAGAGAGCGTCAGGTCCATGCTGGCTAGTGCCGCTGAGCAGGCCAGTGGGTTGGCGGTATAGGAGTGTCCGTGAAAAAGCGTCTTTATTTTTTCGGTCGATAGAAACGCTTCGTATATCGGTTGCGTGCAGGTAGTGACGCCCATGGCCATCGTGCCGCCGGTTATCCCCTTCGACAGACACATCAGGTCCGGCTTTTCGGTCAGATAGTCCGAAGCAAACAGTCGGCCCGTACGGCCAAACCCCGTCATTACTTCGTCGGCAATCAGGAGCGAGCCCTGTTGCCGGGCCATCCGAAACAGTTCGTCGAGTACGGCGGGTTCGTACATGACCATGCCACCAGCGCCCTGCACCAGCGGTTCAGCAATGAAAGCGGCCACATCGGTCGTAAACAGCGCTTGGGCCTGTTGTAATACGGCTTCCTCCTGACCCGGTACCGGTACCGGCAGGTACTCCACATCGAACAGGAAGGGAGTAAACGGGGCCGTAAATGCACTGCGCCCGCTTACGGCCATCGCACCGAACGTATCGCCGTGGTAGGCGCCTTCCAGTGCAATGACTTTCTGGCGGGGTTGGCCCAGGTTATACCAGTACTGGAAAGCCATCTTGAGCGCCACCTCAACCGCCGTAGAGCCGTTGTCGGAGTAAAAAACTTTGGCCTGGCCAGCTGGTAGTATAGCCAGTAGCCGCTCTGCCAGTTCAACAGCCGGCTGGTGGGTGAAGTCGGCAAAGATGACGTGTTCGAGGGTACTCAGCTGCTCCGACACACGTTGCGCAATGTATGGGTTGGCGTGGCCGTGCAGGTTAACCCACCACGACGCAATCATGTCCAGGTATTCGCGGCCATCGGCGCCATAGAGAACAGAGCCGGCTCCCCGAACAATGGGAGTGGGTAGCGGAGCCGTCTGCATTTGGGTGAACGGATGCCAGACGACAGCCTGATCACGGGTAGCTAAATTGAGCATAGGTTGTTGACTAGTTAGGAATGCCACTTCGCCTGTGCTTTCAACACGCGTTCGATCACATCGCGAACGGCCCCCTGACCACCCGCTTTCTGCGACACATAAGAACAGAGGGCTTTGACTTCGTCAACGGCATCGGCGGGGCAGGCCCCCAGTACGTCAGGCCGGCTAAGTATCGGGCAGTCGGGCAGGTCGTCGCCCATGTACAGGATTTCCGATTCGTTCAGGCTATCGCGGGAAACGTAGGTCAGGAAGGTGTTGAGCTTCTGATCTGAGGGGTTGCCCATGAACAGATCGGTTACTCCCAGGATCTCGAACCAGTTCCGAACGCCATCGGCCGTGGCGGCCGAAACGATACCGACCCGGAAACCCGCCCGAAGCGCGTGCTCAATGGCGTAGCTGTCTTTGATGTCGAAGGTTCTGAATTGTTCGCCGGAAGCCAGCAGATGCACATCGCCGGTGGTCAGAACCCCGTCAATGTCAAAAATAAAGGTTCGGATGGTAGCGAAACGGTTGAGTAAGTCAGGCGTAAGTAGCATCCGGCAAAGGTAATGAATCAATCCGCGTGCTGGTTTCGTACCTTTGAGTAATGAATACTCTTCCAAAAACAGGGCTCCCGAAGGACCAGCTTCCGCTGGCGTTTCAGCATCAGATGCAGACGCTGCTGGGTGATGAATTTCCGGCTTTCGAAGCTGCGTTAGGGATGCCCGCTCCCGTGAGCATCCGGCTAAATCCGCGCAAACCGGCCGTCGACACGACGGAACTGGAGCGGGTGCCGTGGTGTGCGGATGGGTTTTACCTGCCCCAGCGCCCTAATTTTACCCTCGATCCGCTGTTTCAGGCGGGCGCTTATTACGTACAGGAGGCCTCGTCTATGCTTTTAGCCGAGGCCCTGCGGCAGTCGGTCCGGTCCGATAGGGCCCTTCGGGTGCTGGACCTGTGTGCGGCCCCGGGCGGAAAAAGTACACTGCTTGCGTCGGCCCTTCATCCCGATAGTCTGCTGATCTGCAATGAAGTGATCCGGAGTCGGGTGTCGGTGCTGCGCGAGAATATCGAAAAATGGGGTTACCCGAACGTGGTGGTCAGCAATCACGATCCCGAAGACCTTGGTAAACTATCGGGATTTTTTGATGTGGTTCTGGTCGATGCACCCTGTTCGGGGGAAGGGTTGTTCCGGAAAGATCCTGATGCGGTTGGCGAGTGGTCGGTCGATAGCGTACAGCTCTGTTCGGCCCGGCAGAAACGGATTCTGGCCGCTGCTGCACCCCTGCTCGATCAGGGCGGTATCCTGATTTACTCGACCTGCACCTACAACGACGCCGAAAATGTGGATAACATGCAGTATCTGGTGGATAACGGTTTCGACAGCCGGCCGCTGGTACTGCCTGCCGAGTGGAATATCGTTGAAAAACACGTGGGCGATGCGGTTGGGTACCAGTGTTATCCACATCGGGTCCGGGGCGAGGGGTTTTTTATCAGCGTTTTCCGGAAAACAGCGTTCTCCCCCACGGTCAGGCTCGACGCCCGAACGTTCCGGAGCATCCGGGCGTTGCGTCCGCGCGAAACGGCTTCGGCTTCGCAATGGCTCCAGCACCCGGCCGACTTTTCGTTCTGGGAAAAACCCAACGGCGACGTGATGATACTGCCCAAAGCGCTGGAAAAGCAGTTTCTATTTCTGGACGTGGCTGTCCACAACAAAGGCTTTGGCCTGGAGATCGGGCAGTTCAAAGGAACCGACTTTATTCCGTCGCATGCGCTGGCGTTGAGTACAGTAGTTCATGCCGACCGGCCGGCTATCGAACTCAGTAAAGAAGAGGCACTTCGGTACTTTAAGAAAGAAAACCTGGTATTCGATCGGCTCGTCAAAGGCTGGTTGCTAGCCCGGTATAAAGGCCTGAATCTGGGCTGGATGAAGGGCGTAGGCAACCGCGTCAACAACTACCTGCCAAAAGACTGGCGTATCCGAATGGAAATCAAAGAGTACGCATGAAACGACTATTCACCATCACGGGTTTGCTGCTGGCTGTATTGGTCGGCGGCTATGTACTCGGGCCATCGTCGCATTACGATCCCATCAAAGACGAGCCCATTATCCTCGATTCTGATTTGGTTAACCTTGAACAACAGATTGCCGAGTCAGAAGGCAAAGCGGGGCTGAAGCCCGACAACGAAGCCCGGATCATCTGGGCCGATAGCTCGCGCAAGGTAAAGACGCCCTACAGTCTGGTCTATATTCACGGGTTCTCGGCGAGCTGGGCCGAGGGCGATCCCGTTCATAAGCAGCTGGCCCGGCGGTTCGGCTGCAACCTGTATCTGGCCCGCACCGACGGCCACGGCGTTAAGTCGCCCGATGCGCTCAAAGAGATGACGCCTGCCAGTTACGCAGCGTCGGCCGAGCGGGCGCTGGCCATCGGGAAAGCACTGGGCGAAAAAGTTGTGGTTATCGGCACTTCGGCGGGGGGCATGCTGGCGCTGTACCTGGCCGCGCGCCATCCTGAACTGGAAGGGCTGGTGCTGTATTCGCCCTGTATTGCGGTGGCCAATCCGGCGCTGAAGCTGGCTACGCGGCCCTGGGGCAAACAGATTCTAGACCGGGCTTTTGGGGGCGAACATGCCGTCATGACCCACTACAAACCCGACCGGGCCCAATACTGGTTTACGCAGTATCACACCAACGGACTCATTACGCTGCAAACCATGCTCGATCAGTATATGACCCCCGAGCAGTTTCGGCAGGTGAAGCAGCCGGTGTTCATGGGCTATTATTACAAGGATGAAGACAATCAGGATAAGGTGGTGTCGGTAGCGGCCATGCTGGCAATGTATGACGAACTGGGCACACCGGCCGATAAAAAACAGAAGCTGGCTTTTCCCGAAGCGGGGGAGCACGTTATTGCATCGCACTTCACGTCGGGCGATCTGGACGGGGTGTACAAGACAACCGAAGCGTTTATGCGGAACGTGCTGAAGATGCCCGTTGCGGGCGCTTCGGGCACAACGGTAGCCCTTAACCTGAAAAAATAGTCTACTTTTGTTGTTCCGACTGGAATAAAAGCAATACAGTCGTGTGGTGTTTGACCGCAACCTGTGATTTGACCATCGAGCCGCGAACCCGGCAAAACAGAGAAAAAATGGCTTACGGATTACTGAATGGAAAGCGAGGCATCATTTCGGGTGCCCTGAATGAACAATCAATTGCCTGGAAAATTGCCCTCAAGGCCAAAGAAGAAGGGGCTACGTTTACATTGACCAACGCGCCCATCGCCATGCGTATGGGAGCTATCCGCGACCTGGCTGAGCAAACGAATGCCGAAATTATTCCGGCCGATGCTACCTCATCCGACGATCTTGACAATCTGTTTACCAAATCGCAGGAAGTGCTGGGCGGAAAAGTTGATTTCGTGCTGCACAGTATCGGCATGAGCCCCAACATCCGCAAAGGTCGCGCCTATACCGATCTGAACTACGACTGGCTGAAACAGACGCTCGATATTTCGGCGGTGTCGTTTCATAAAATGCTCCAGTCTGCCTATAAACTCGACGCCATCAGTGAGTGGGGTTCGGTAGTGGCGCTGACCTATATGGCGGCCCAGCGTACCTTCCCGTTCTATACCGATATGGCCGATGCCAAAGCCCTGCTCGAATCTATTGCCCGGAGCTTCGGCTACCGCTACGGCCAGCACCGCAAAGTGCGGATCAACACGGTGTCGCAGTCGCCTACGCCAACCACGGCGGGCAGCGGTATCGGTGGTTTTGACCGGTTCTTTGAATTTGCTGAAAAAACGGCTCCGCTGGGCAACGCCACCGCCGATCAGTGCGCCGACTATTGCATTACGCTTTTCTCGGACATGACCCGCATGGTTACCATGCAGAACCTCTTCCACGACGGCGGCTTCAGCATGACCGGTATTTCGGAAGAAGTAATGGATATGATCAACAAGCAGCAATAGTACTACAGTATAAAAAAGCGGGCTGTGTGTCAGAGACGGTATCTACGATTCCGTGCTGATGCACAGCCCGCTTTTGTTTAACCCCAGCTGGTCTCAATCCGGCTACCGGTCTCGGTGGCTATCGTGCGGATGTAAGTGTCGACTTCATGCTGCAGGTCGTCAACGTGCGAAATAATACCGACCACCCGGTTTTCCGTACGCAAGGCTTTCAGCGTTTTGAACACCGTTTGTAGGGCGTCCTTGTCGAGCGTACCGAAGCCCTCGTCCAGAAAAAACAGATTCTGCCGCGCTTTGGTGAGGTGCTGGATGTTATCTGACAGCGCCAGTGCCATGGACAGGGCGGCCTGAAAGGTCTGGCCGCCCGACAGGGTTTTCACGCTTCGCAGTTCGCCCCCGTTCATGTAGTCGCGAATCTGGAAGTTATTTTTCTCGTCCAGTTCCAGCTTGAGCTGATTGTTAGTCAGCTTGAAGAATCGCTCATTAGCCGATTCGCAGAGGCTTTTCAGATAAACGGACGATACGTAGTTGACGAACCCCTGCGCCCGGAACATCTCGTCCATCTTTTTCAGATCCTGGCGCCGGAGTTCCAGCTCGTCGTGCCGCTTCTGGTGGCTCAGTTTCTGTTGCCATTGGGTTTCGAGCGCGACCAGTACGCTCGTAGCGCGGCCGTGCTCTTTGTTCAGCTCGTCTTTTTCGGCCTGTAAAATCGCCAGTTGCTGCTGAACGGATGCCAACTCGTCCGGGTCGAAGGGATGCTGGGTTAGTTCAGCCTCCAGGAGGTCGACCTGGCGCTGAAGCCCGCTCCGCTTCTCATTGTATTCGTTGAGCTGCTGCTTCTCCCGCCCAACGTTCAGCTCCGACCGCACAATACGGATTACCTGATCGCGCGTCAGGCGCTGCGCTTCCAGATTCCGGGCAATGGTCGTGTCGAGCGCGTCCAGTTCGGTAGTTACCTCGCTTAACTGGTTGTGAAGCTGCTGAATCTGTTCTTCAACGGTTGCCAGCTCTTTCTCGGCCTCGCTTTTCTGTTTCGAGGTAGCATCGAAGTTGAGCCGGGCCTGGTTGTACACCTCACTCAGCGACGCCCGCAATGCGTCAATCTGATCGAGCCGCCAGTTGGTGACCTCATCGAGTCGGAAATGCGCCAGTGATTCGGCAGCCGTTTTCAGCTGGCCACTCAGCCCCGCAATAGCCTGACCGGTCTCGATGACCTTTTTTGACAGATCGTTGTGTGCTTTTTCGGCGTCGGTAATCAGTTGGTCGAGGTTTCGGATAGCCTGCTGGGCGTCCTGAATCTGCTGTTGCGCATCGCTTTCCCGGCGTATGGCCTCGGTTACCTCCCCTTCCCGCTCTTTCGAGAATTCGGGCCAGACAAAACGGTCTTCATGTTCAGTCAGCTGTTTGACGATATGCGTGCGTTCCTGAATAAGTCGTTTACCGTTTTCCAGCTCGGCCCGCAGTTTCGTAACCAGTTCTTTAATCGTTAACTGAAGCGTTGAGGTGTCTTCAATACGCTGTATAACTTTCTCCAGAGCGGCTTCGCTGCGTTGCACATCGGCCGGATTGGCGTCGCCCCGGTGGCGGTCAGGGTGGTGAGCCGATCCACACAGGGGACAGGGCTGCCCTTCGCTGAGTGCATCGGCGTATTTTCGCAGTTCGTCCTGAATCAGTAGCTGCCGGTGTTTCTGCTCGCGCTCCTGCCGAATTGTTTTAAGGTTGGTCAGGGCGTTGTCGATATAATCGGGCAGGACCTTAAGCGTCAGGTCGGTCCATTCGGCCGGAAAACCGGCCAGTACCTGGTTCTTTTCCTGCTTGAGATCATTTATGGCCTGGTCATATCGTTCAACTGCTGCCTGAAGATCGTTGGCTTGCTTTTTCAAGGGCGTATAGACCGCAAACCAGTGCTTGACCTGGTACAGACGCTCCAGGTCAGACGCCCGTCCGAGCCCCTGATCCAGCACCCGCTGCTGTTGAGCGCGGGCAGCCTTGTGACCTTCGAGCTGAGCAGCCTGCCGGTCGAGCTGCCCCGATAAGGTCGTCTGATAATGCGTCTGCTCGCCAATGGTCTGTTGCAGGGTTCTGATCTGCTGCACCGTATCCAGCTCGTCAATTTTCTGCTGTAGCTCATCCCGGCTTTCATAAGCCTGCCGGGCCGCTTCGTAGAGCTGCTCCAGCCCCGCAAGCCGCTTCGTAACAGACTGTAGTTGCTGCTGGGCGGTCCGTTCGCTCTCGGCCAGCCGACTTTTTCGGGCGCTTGCTTTTTCAAGACCCGCCAGATCGGCCTGAAACAGCAGCAGGCAGCTTTCGTACAAAGCCAGTGTCTGCCCGCGCTCCCGGTAGCTCGCTTCCTGCCCCAGTAGCAGGCTCAGTTCCTGCTGGAGTGATGACAGGGTTTTGCGCTGCTTCTGCCGATCGAGCAGGCGCTGCTCGGTGGGGAGTAGTTCGTTGATGTCGGTATCTTTCCGGGTCAGGGTTTCCGTAATGGCCACAATGACCGACCGGGCCCCATCGATAGCTTCGGGCGTAACCGCTTCCAGGGGAGACAGTAACCCCCGCAGTTCGGACAGTTGCTCATCGTTTGCTTTGCTCAATTTGGTAACCCGACCAGCCAGGTCGTACTGATCCAGCTTGAACAGCTGATTCATCATTTTGGTCCGTTCGGCAGCGCCCAGTTCCAGAAACTCGCGAAACTGGTTCTGCGGAATAATGATGATCCGCTTGAAGTTGTCGTAGTCGATCCCCAGAATATTCCGCGTCAGTACGGCAACATCATCTTTTTCTGTACCGATGGGCGTCCATTCGTCGTCTTTTCGGATGAACATCCGCCGTTCACCCGCCCCGATTTCGTGATGTTTCTTCGGATGCCGCCGGGCTTCGTACGTGAACTTGTATACCGCCTGATCCGGGCCCGCCTGGAACTCGAAGTCGATCATGAGCTGCTTCGACTTCAGGTTCATCATATTGTACTGGCGATTATCACGGCCGTTCAGTCGTTCGGTCTCGCCGTAGAGGGCAAAACTGATGGCTTCGAGCAGCGACGTCTTGCCGCTTCCCACTTTACCGAAAATGCCGAACACGCTCGCGCCAGCCAGTGGCCTGAAATCTACTTCCTGAACGTCCTGGTAGGAATACAGCCCCTGAATGCGCAGCTTAATGGGTATCATTCTAACTCGGTTGCTAAAATCTCGTTGAACAGCTGCCGGAGTCGCTGATTGGGCTCCTGCCCTTTGTTCTTGTTCTTGAAGTACTCCGTAAAAAGCACATCCATACTTTGCGTCAGGTCGATCACCGGACTGCGCTGGGCGTCGGTCGTTTCAATATCACGGATATCCGGAATGATACTGGCCGATGACAGGGCTTCGTGCGCCTTTGCCAGTCGCCGGCGGTCTTCGGCTGTCAGGTAAGTAGGGGTCTGAAGGGTAATCTCGGGATAACATTCTGGGTTAGCCTCCAGCCATTCGATGGCATCATCGACACGGGTAAATCGTTTTCGGAGAAGCCGCTTTCCCGTTTTCAGTGGAACCGCCCGAACGTCGACCGCCCGGCCTGGCTCGGCATCGATGAGCATCGCATATTTTTGCTGATCCGCTTCGGCAAAGCTGTAGGCCAGCGGACTGCTGCTGTACACTACCGGACACGGGCCGCCCCCAATCTCCTGCTGCCGATGCAAATGCCCCAGCGCCACGTATTGTACCGGTGCGGGAATCATATCGGTATACACTACCGAAGCGCCCCCTACCTGTAGAATGCTGCGTTCATCATCCGACTCTTCGGGTTGTTCGCCCCCGCGTTTCATGACAAACAGATGCGCAACGAGCAGATTAACCCCCTGGTCATCCATGTAGGTGCTGGCCAGGTCGCTCCAGTGCTGTTGAATATGTTCCCGAAACTGATCCGTAGCGTTGGTCATCCCATAATACGTACGCATCCGGGCCTCGTTGGCATAGGGAGTCAAAATAATACGAACCGGGAAATCGTGCCGGGGCAGCTTCAGTTCAACGAAGCCGGGCGCAACCTGAAGTAGTTTCGTCTCACAGGTGAGCAGGTGTGATCGAACTTCCGTTTTTGGGAAGCCGACGAATATGATACCGCACTCGCGGCCGAAGTGATCCTGCGCTTCAATCCGATCCGGGTTGTCGTGGTTGCCGGCAATCACGACAACCGGCCGACGACCGCCCCCCGTCAATCGTTTCAGCGTACTATATAATAAATCTTCGGCTTCGGCAGATGGATTAAAGGTGTCAAACAGGTCGCCAGCCACCAGCACCAGATCAACGTCTTCGGCTTCGACAAGCTCGACCAGTTCATTTAACACCCCTTTTTGCTCGGTAAGCCGGCTGAAATCCTGCAACCGCTTCCCCAAATGCCAGTCCGCTGTATGTAAAATTTTCATGGAATAAGGCTGGATAAGCACTATACAGGTAAAAAGAAAGATGCAATATACGGCATGTGATACGGATATAGAGCCCGAAAAGAGAGCTAACCGTAGGACACAGGGGAGAATAAATTGTAGTCTTGCGAAGGCATCTAAAAAGCTTGAAAAAAGTTTAAACTTTTTTCGTCGGATAAGTGGCTGAGGGTGGGCCACTTATCCGATGGGTGGGGCCGGGGCCCTCAACTATTTTTCCGCCAGGGCTTGACAGGGGCCAAAAAGCGCCCTACCTTT
>NZ_SWJG01000014.1 GCF_005870035.1 Spirosoma lacussanchae
GGGAGCGGCTGAATAATCAGCCGATCGGCCGGAAAATCTACCTGCAGAACGAGTTCATTAAAATTGGTTTCTGGGAAAAAGCGGGGGGCGCGGCCTGTGAGCTGTATGATTTGAAAGGCCCCACGCCGGGGGATAACATCATCAACAATGCCGATCTGGGTCGGCAGCTCCAGCTGGCGCTGTACCGGGGCGGTCGAACCAGTCCTAACCCGTTCGCCGAGATCAATACCGATTGGGCCACCCGGGAGGGTAAAACCGCGCCGGGGGGCGGTACCGGTAACAACCCCATTCAGGCGGGTGACGTGTATAAAAACTCATCGCCGGTGCTGCAGATGGGGTGGAATGCCAACACGGTGTATATCAAATCGCGGCTGATGAACTGGCCCGTGCGTAATGAACTTACCGACGTCATTCTGGAAACCTGGTCGGTCATCGGAACCGATCGGGCGGTTCGCATCTACTGGAAAATCACCAACAACCGGCTGGACGACCAGCTGCAGTCGGATGCCTGGGGGCAGGAATACCCTTGCTTCTACGCCAACGACCGATACCAGTTCGCAGCTTATTATGCGGGCGACCAGCCCTACAGCAATGCCCCGGTAACCAAGCGCGACGACGCCGGTGATCAGCGGGCGTTCGCCATTACGGAGAACTGGATCGCCAACATCGACGAGAATAACCGCGGGGCGGGTATCGTCGCGGAGCGATTGTTCGAAGTCACCCACAAACGGCAGTGTCCCGGCTGCGGAGGCAGTAACACCTTCGCCGAAGCCAGTCCTTATGTCGCGTTTCAACCTCAGCTGCACGTAGGCTGGAACGAAACGATGTACAGCGAATGGCATATCGTCGTGGGGCACGTCAACGAGATCCGGCAGTACGCCACCTCCCGGCCGTGGAGCCGCTCGTTTGCCGTCAATTTCAAGAACTCGGCCGATCGGGGCTGGTGGTTCCGCAACTGGTCGAGCGACAACGAGGTCCCCTTGCCGGCAGATGGCTGGACGTGGTTTCCGGTTCGCAAGCAGGGGGCAGTGGTTAGCCCGCGGCTGTCGTTTCCGGCCGGTCAGGCGAGCAGAATCTTCATTCGCATGGCCTACACCGGCCCGCTCAACAAATTCCGCCTTCGGTTCTGGCGCTCGGACATGAACATCGGGGGTCTGCCCATTTTCGTCGAGTTTCCGGTTACGGGCGACGGGGTGGCCCGCACCATCGAGATCCCGCTGGCGGGCAATCCCGACTGGCGGGGCATCATCAACCGGCTGAGCATCCAGCGGTACATCAATTTCGGGACCGAGAACCAGGACGATCCGGTGTCGGGGGAGAGCGTTCGGATTGAATGGATCAACACCGTAAACGCCCAACCCTGATGCGCCATCTCCTCATCTTCGTTCTGTTGCTCTGGGCTGGCGCGGTGCTGGCGCAGGGCAACCTGCCCGTTTCGCTGGCATCCAGGCCGATCCAGCTGTTTCCTTCCAGCCCGGCCAGCCTGACCGGCACTATCAGTGGCTCGCCGGTGTCGCTGTCGGTCGTTTCGTACTACCAGGCGGGCGGGCGTGTGCTGCCGCCCGCCGATCAACCCACGCTCACCCGGTCGGGGGCCAGCTACTCGATCAACTGGACAGCGGCTCAGACGGCCCGGCAACCCGGCGAAATCTGGCTGGAGCTGCGGGCTGAGCAAACCGTCGTACGCGCTGATAAAATTCAGTTCGTGCGGGCGTCGCAACCGGTCAGCTCCACATTGGCGCTGGCTCCTGTCAACGTGTCGAACCTGACGGGGGCGGATCTGGTACCGCTCAGCAACTCGATCGCGGCCGTGAATGCAGTACTCCCCGTCAAGCTCGATGCCAGCGTACACACCTCGTTTGTCAGTCAGTACAACATCGACAAAACGAACACTATGCTGTCGATCAGCCAAAAGGCGAATGCCAGCGACGTGTACACGAAAGCCCAGATCGACGCTAAAAAAGTCGATACCTACGAGGTCAATACGATTGCTGAAGCTAGGGCACTGACGGTACCGGGCAAGTCGGCTGACTTCATCATAAAGAGCCACCCACCGTACGGTCAGACGCGGGCGTACTGGAACGGTACCAAGTTTTTTATCTCTCCCTTACTTGAAATCGCTGATCAATGAAAACGATTATCCTGCTCCTATTCTCTCTGTTGTCGCTGGCCAGCTTCGGCCAGACGGGATTCCCCACGACAATTACCAACCAACGCCTGACTGTTTCCGGTGCATTCAATATTGACGAGATCGTCGAAACGGAAGGCCAGCAATTGAGCTGGACGTTCGGCGTTTCGGCTCGTCCGGCCTCGACCAGTTCCGCCCTCAGCATGGGTACTATGCCCAACTATAACCCTCGCATGTTTATCGCTATGTATCGAAAAACATATGTGGAGTGGCAAAGCAGCTGGCCGGTTCAGTTGAATATGGGTAATTCCGATTGGTTCGCTGTCAATTATAGCACCATTTCAACAGCCGCTAAACGTACTGGACAGGTCGAATATCGCCGTAACGTCAACTATCCGCTCGAGTCCATTTCCCTGTCAGGGCACCGCGTAGGCGACACAATCAACGCGGTCGGGCTTACCGAACTCACGCTAATGACCAACGATCTGAACCCCCAGGCGAATAAGAAAATACTGTGGCTGGGCGATTCGCGCACGGTGGGTACACTGAATAATGACATGACCCAAGATCAGATTATGCAATGGGGCGTTCAGAACTGGATCAACGCGCAGGCGAAAGCCACTAGCGGGAATATCTACCGCTCCGTGATCGTAGCGCGTGGGGGCATGAAAAGCGGGGATATCGTGAACGCGCTGGAAAATCGCCTGATTCGCGTAGAGAACCCCGCACTCATCTTCTCTTGGTTTGACCTGAACGATCAGGGGCAAAGTGTACCGGTATCGACCTACGAAACAAATACACGCCGGGAACTGGCCCTGCTTCGTCGGTTCTACCCCGATGCCACGATTATAAAAATGACAAGTAGCCCCGTCGCCAACACGACCAAAAACACGGCCGTTGATGCGTATCGCAACAAACTAATCGAAGTTGTTGCCAGCCTTAACGATTCAAAAATTAAAGTGATTGATCTTAGAAAATCTTTTGACCGGACGTTGGGTCTTTCAGTTTGGGCAGCGAGCGATAGCAATGGTGGGGCTGTTAATGTGGTGACAGATGGCATTCACCCCGGTACGGCACTCAGCCACCAGGGAATCATCAATACAATCACGACGGGTACCAACTTCGACGGCACGACTACGACGGGCCTGCAACAGTTAGGCATAACTTTTTAAGCCAACCCTAACCCACTCAACCCCTCAAAACGTATAGCCGTGAACGAGTTTCTACAGGAGTTAGCCAAAGCACTCAATGGCTTTCCGCCTATTCTTATCGTGCTGCTGGCTCCCTTCTGTGGGTCGCTGGTAGCCTGTATTGTGGTTGCCATCACCGGTGGGCCGGATGCCGACTCACCGGGTAAGATTGCCGGTCAGTTCGTGGTGGGCTGGCTGGCGGGGGCCTTCGGGGGGCCACTGCTCGCGCCCATCTTTAACGCGCCTGCCTATACAGTCGGGTTCGTCGCGGGCGCCAGTGGGTACTGGGGCATCAAAGTGTACCTGAAAAAGAAACAGGATGAACTCTTAAACAAGCCTGGAGGTCCGGGCAACCAATCATGACTATGAAACTGTTTGTCGCGGAGCTCTGGCATTTTGCCGCTGTCTTCGTCGTGTTGTTGTTCTTCGTGGCCTTCTACATCCGGTGGATGCAGTCCTACCGGATCTCTCATGGTCATTTCATTATTGGCATGGGCGCGGTGGGCAGTACGTTCGTGGCCCTGCTGGTGGCCATGTTCGCCTTTTCGTACCTGGTGGTGTTTCTGATCGGGTGCCTGCTGGGCGCGGGGATCTGGCTGATCTACAACGACTGGTATTTCTACCGGTTTCCGATCGGTACTGAAGTACTGGCTCCCGTCGACGTGCACCGTGCGACGCTGGGAGCCGATACCCGGCTGGGTCGGTACCTGCGTCGTCGTCAGGAATCCCAGCCCGCTATTTTCAATCCGAGGGTGTGGCTGATTGGGGCCTGCCTGCTGGTCGTCTCGCTGTTTAGCTTCGGCTTTTATCGGGTTGTAACGGCCATTGCTGTGGGCGAAAAACGGGCCGTAGCGGCTCAGAAGGCCGCGACCGGAGAAGTGAAAAAGGAGGTCGTCAAGGTACGTTCTGAACTAACCCAGACGGTGCAGGAGGTGGCCGACTCGCTGAAAGCCGGTCAACAGGCGATCGTCGAAAGCACCCAGACGGTCAACCGGGAAACGGCCAGGCTGGCGGCCACGGTGGCCAGAGAAACCAAAACCGCTACATCCCGGATGGAACGCAAGCTGGACCGCACCAACGCCAACGTAGAACGCGCCCGCAAGTCGGCCATCATCATACCGGCTCCCGTTCGTTCGTCGCCCCCGATCAACCTGCTGAGTCCCGATCGGGTCAAGCCGGTACCGGTGGAAGTCCCTCAGCGACGCAACCGCCACAAGGTCGGCTATGCCGAATGGGACCCTTGCGATTGTGATTCCCTGTTAGCTCGTAACCCCTACCTATATCAATGAACATAGCCCCTGCTTTTAAAACCTTTGCCCTGGTGGCGGCCGTATGCGGCTCGCTATTCTGGGGCACCCAGGAGTGCGGCAAAAAAGACGAAGCCCGCTCTGAACGCGATCTGGCCATAGCTGAACGTGACTCCCTGACCGTTGAGGTCTCGGTTCGTGACAAGCGAATCGGCGACCTCAGTACCTTACTGGCCACGTGCAAACAGCAGGCCAGCGACGCCAAAGCCTACGCCTATACCCTCGCCGATCAACTCAACGAGGCCGTGGCCACCGTCGGGCGATCCGTGGCCGGCATGAGTCAGCAACAGCAGCGCATTGCCGCGCTGAATAGCCTCGTCCGGAACAAGTCGTTACCGGAAAATCGACGAGCGGATCTGACGGCCGCAGCGGCATTGCCAGGACCAGTGCAGGCAGACTCGGAACTGGTGGCGGCCGTGGCCAAGACGTCGATGTGGCTGGAAATCTACCAGGACTCGACGGCCAAGCTACTAAAAGCGGTTGCCACTGCTGAAGGGCAACAAAAGGTCGCTGAAGATGCGATGCAGAACGCGGCTGCTTCGAGTCTGTACGCCGAAGGGCAGCTGCTACAGGAAGCCCGCACAAAGCGGTTTCTGGGTAAGGGACGCAAGAGAGCCATGCGCCAGCGGGCCGAAAATGTACGTAGAATAAGGAACGGTGAAAAACCCAACTGACATGGCAAACTTCACAGCAGCATTCACGAAAACGATGGGTCACGAAGGGGGCTATGCCAACAACCCCCTCGACACGGGCGGGGAGACCTACAAAGGTATTGCCCGCAACTTTAACCCCGGTTGGGGTGGCTGGCACAAGGTCGACCAGGCCAAAAAACAGACCGGTGTAGTGGCTCAGCTGGACCGGCTGTTGTCGGCCGACAAAGCCCTGCAGCTCGAGGTGCAGAAGTTCTACAAACTGAACTACTGGGATGTCAACCGACTGGATCTGATCGACAGCCAGGTACTGGGCGATAAGCTGTTTGATATCGGCGTAAACATGGGCGTAAAGCGGGCCGCGCTGATGCTGCAACAGGCGCTCAACCTAACCAACGTCAACGGTCGGGCCTATCGCGATATCGCTGAGGATGGGGTTATAGGTCCTGAAACGTTGTCGCTGACGGACACTCATCCGCGGCCGGCGCTATTACTGAAAGTGATCAATGCGTTGCAGGCAGAACGGTACCTGAACATTATGCGTAACAACCCGACGCAGGAGACATTCGCCAATAGCTGGTTTAGCCGCGTGGCGTTCTGACAGTATATTGAGAGGAGTGCTTACAGGTCGTTCGGGTTCGGGCGACCTGTTTTTTTTAACAAAAAAACCGACCCCAATCTGGAACCGGCTTTCTGATTCTATCCACACCATTGGGGGATGAAGCCCCCTTTGATTGCTCAAATGTATATACGTTTCCGATATTTGTTGCATGAATGAGTTAACGGAGTTCTTCAAAACGGCTACACTGCCCCCCACGTCAGCCAAAAACCCTTTCAAGATCAATGCTTATGTTGCGGTCGAGGACTGGGATAAGTTCCTGCCCGATGCAATTAGACGGGCGCAGGCTGGCGACGAACACTCCCTGATGCTACTTAATGAGCTCAGTTCATTGATAAAATAAAGTGCTTCGAATATTCGGGGACAATGCGTTCGTATACGCTGCAGACAATGAATCGGGCACGGCTGACCTGACAATATGGGGCTGGCTCGTACAGCCATCTGGTATACATATTCATACTGCAAAAGTAGGGTGATTTTGACAGGTACACGCACCCATAGGATAGGGGGTTATTGTTTACGCTCTATAATCGTAGTGTACGCGTAAAATTCGTAACATTGCGTATGGACTTCACTCCCTACGTAGGACTTGCGCGAAACCCCGACGACTGTGACGGCACAGTACCGGATGGGGTTGTAAACGAAACGGAGCATACCCTCGTTTACCTCGACGATATCCCCGAGCTCCCATTGGCACGACTGTCAGGGGCCAGCTCCTGGGATGTCAGAAACACCGCCCGCCGAACAGCGTCCCAGATGCTCGACACGGACCTTAAAGCGTTTTTGGGGCAAGCGTTTCCGGCACGCCCTTTGGGCTCGGGTCTGCTGGGTAAGGCCTCGTACACGAATTTCCCCCCGATCGCTAGTCAGCTGGTCTCGTTTCCCCTCCATAGCCACTACCTGAAGGGAGGGAAAGCGCGCATCAATTCGCTGGGCATGATCCTGTCGGAACCGGTTACCAATCAGGTAATCGAACTGTGGCGGGTGGGGGATACCGCCCCCCTCAAAACCGTCACCCTGGCGCACATCAACGCCCGTACGACGACGCAGTACTCTCTGGCCGATTGGGTGTTCGACCTGGATGGCTCGCAGTACGAGATCCGCACGACCCTGCCCGAGGGCATTAAAGTCGCCGACAACCCCATGGCCTGTAACAGCTGTGGCGGTCTGCAGCCGATCCGGTCAATCCTGTCGTCCTGCTGTTCGGGAAAAGCGTCCGGCTTCATGATGAATCTGTCGGGCCTGTGCAGCTACGATCCGCTCTTGCAACAACTGATGGAGAATGAGCGAACCTCGCGGGTGCTGGCCTACATGCTGGCTTACCAGACCGGTTATACGCTCTGCGTGAAACCAGTCTCCGGAGAGATCGAGCGCAGCACCGTTCTGTCAGAAACGGATCTATCCAACGCAGCCGGGAGCTGTCGGCAGGAATACCTGAACCGGCTGGGCTGGCTGAAAAGCGAAGTCTCGAAACTGGGGCTGTCTGTTGAAAACACCTGCTTTCAGGCTAACACGCCAACAGGCTGGAGCCGGGGGCGTTTCGCCTATTAAGGATGTCAACGACCGACTACCAGCTCCGGGTTCAACAGATGCTGGCCGCACTGGCGGCCGAGGCCCCCAACATCGCGATGCGGATGGGCCAGACCGCACTCACGTTGAAGAAAGAAGAGTCGATCCGGGATGGCATCACCGTCGACGGGGCCTATGCCGAATACGGGGGCAAGCCTACGTATAAGTCGTCGTACAAATCGAAGGCCCGCAACAGTGCCGGCAGTGCCTATGCGAGTTCGGGGGGAAAGGGTACCTGGGGTGAGTTCCGGGCCGCGCAAGGACTGAAGTCGGACAAAGTAAACCTGTTCTACTCTGGCCGGATGTGGACGGCACTCCGAATCATCAGCCAGAGCCAGAACGGATACCGTTATTCGATACTGGTTGGAGCCTCGGATGAGGAAGCGGTCAAGGTGCTGCTGGGTAACCTGCAACGCTACGGCAATTTCTTAGCCATCAGCCCCGCGCAGGAACGTATTATCAAGGACGATGCCGAGGCTGATGTCGCCGACATTGTAAACCGATTTCTATAATGATCAACTCCCTGATTGCTGACTACTGCCGTCGTGCCCTGCTGGATATGGACGGCCCGGTAATTTCCCGGCTGGCGGGTCTGGTGAAAACGCTGGAAACTGACGCGTTCACCAAAGGCAAAACGTCCCGGTTTCCGATTCCGGTAGAAGCCAGCCAGACGCCAAAAGCCTCACGGGGTAAGTCGTTTCCGGATCTGGTACCGGACGATTCGGAACGGTTCATCGTCTACTTCGAAGACGGGGGCGCTACGAAATCCGGTATGCGCTGGACCAGTAAACTGCGCCTGATCGGCTGGGGCGACGCCCGTCAGTTTTCTGCCCAACCAATTGAAGTACCGGGGCTGCTGATCGCTCACATTACCACCAGGCTGGAGCACCGGTTGCCGGTTGCGCACAACCCAATATCTGGCCTGCGCTGTCAGGTGGTGGCCAGTCCGGAAGCCTCGGCCAACCTCTTCAGTCGCTACACCTACGGGGAGGTTCGCTCGCAGTATCTGCTGTCTCCCTATTTCGCTTTTGGCCTCGACTTACAATTAACCTTCGTTCTCAATCATGACTGCTTATCAGATCTTACTGCAGTGCCTGCTCCTCGCTGTTAGTGCCGGCATTGCTGCTACTACCTATGTTAATATCCTGACCGCTCCGGGGCAGGTGCTCGACTTTTGGGCCCGATTTCTTTACCGTCTGCAGGAAACGTTTGTGGGGGCGGTACGTGACGACCCCGAGCGGGTGCAGCGACGCCACCGCTTCAGTGACACCCTGCTCAAACCGCTTTTGACCTGCGTCTACTGTGTGGGAGGGCAGCTGGGTTTCTGGCTGTCTATCTACGTACAAA
Organism: Spirosoma lacussanchae; assembly: GCF_005870035.1. GTDB lineage: Bacteria > Bacteroidota > Bacteroidia > Cytophagales > Spirosomataceae > Spirosoma > Spirosoma lacussanchae. The sequence continues at coordinate 8,811 of NZ_SWJG01000014.1, forward strand.
ACTCGTATGGTACGCGTATCAATCTTGCCCTGTGCCTGCTGACGGCCGTGCTGTCGGTGTACATGGGTGGGCTGTTCCAATACATTCAGAAAAAACTCTTTCCGCTCGATGACTAATATCATTACTCCGGTGGATCTGGAACTGACCACCAGCACGTTTGTCGCCGACGGGCACACCTACCACGTAAACCGCAACGGTCGACTATCGGTCGAGCGGGATCGGTGGCTGGAAAAGTTCGGCCTGTTTGCCCTGCTGGGTCGACAGTCTTCGGCATTTCTGACCGAGCTGAACCGACTCTATCAGGCGATCAACGCGGGCAAACTGGCCGATGCTGCGGTATTGACCGATAACCTGATGAAGGGAGCCGCTGATCTGGGGGCGAAGTCCTCCCCCCTGTATTATATATGTACGCTCTTCATCAACGAAGAAGGAGAGGACACTCGCCATTACACCCTGGAGCTGGGTGAGCAGAAGATCAAACACTGGGAAACTGCCGGCATCAGCGCTTTTTTTTTCAAGAAACTGGCTCTCGACTATCTACAAATTACCGAAGAACTCTGGAGCAAAACCATCCAAAGTATTTCACTCAATCTCCCCAGTCTAAACCCACTAAGCGAGTTGAGCGAACTCGAGTCATGACGATTCGTCAGCAGGTCGTTGACCGGGATAGCTACTGGAATAGCCTGCTGTTGAACTTGTCCGAGGGGCGACCGGAAGGGATCACGGCCTTACGACAAATGGATACCATTGATTTCTGGCATTATTACGCAGCCTGGTGCGAGCGGCAAAGTGCGATTGAAAACGCCTATAAAACGACCTGATCATGGTAATTACAAATGAGTTAACCCTGGACATGACCAACTTCATCGAGGGCATGGAACGGTCAGGTCGCATACACACAGAGTTTACGGAGAAGCTAGAGGCCGGGGCCCGTAAAAACCCGATCGCTGGCTACACCCAGAAACAGGAAGGGTTTAACAAAGCACTGGGTCAACAGGTGCAGATCTATCAACGCGTCCAGGCCTCTGCCGAATCCTTTCGGAATGAACAGAAACGCCTGGAAGCGCAGTATACTGACCTGAAAAGTCGTCAGATGGAGTTTCTGGCTGCGGGCCGCTACGCCGAACTCCGTACGCAGATCGGCCTGGTTAGAGAGAAGTTACGGGAGATGAACTCCCCACTCGTCGAAGCTGATTCACTCTGGGATCGGCTCAAAGCCAAGTTCTCCAAAGGGATTTTTGTTCCACCGGTGGAGGTGCCGGTCAAAACCCGGGACGAACGGGGCCGCTTCCTGCCTGGCCAGGGGGGATCGGGCGGTGGGGGTGGTAACAAGCCGTCGAAATCCAGAAACGACCTGCTCAAGGAGCTGGGGCTTTCTGTACTGGACGAAGCAGGCGGGGCCGCTGGCCTGCAACTGTCCGGTGGCCAGCTGGCGATCGCCGGAGCGGTGGCCGCGGGAGGTGCTGCAGCCGTGAAAGCAACCAAAGAGTGGGCCGAATACGGCGCCAAGCTGTCGGAGGTCTCGGCCATTACGGGTCTGACCGGTAAGGATCTGGCGTTTCTGGATCAACAGGCCCAGCAGATTGAAATAGACACCGGGATGGCGGGTACGGTCATTCTGGATGCGTTCAAAAGCATCGGTTCGATCAAGCCTGAACTGCTCGAAAGCAAAGAGCTGTTGGCCCAAACGACCAAAGAAGTAATTACGTTGTCCCAGGCGTCGGGTCTGGCGCTGCCCGAAGCCGCCAAGGCGCTGTTGGGTTCGCTGAACCAGTTCAATGAGGGCGCTGATCAGGCGGCCCGGTTCTCGAACGTGCTGGCAGCCGGTGCCAAACTGGGCGCGTCAGAGATTAACGAAACCGCTGATGCTTTGCAGAATTCGGGCACGGCTATGAAAGCGGCCGGTCTTTCGTTCGAGCAGGGGAATGCCCTGATCCAGTCGCTGGCAGGTGTCATGATCAAGGGTTCGGAGGCCGGTACGGGTTTACGTAACGTGCTGCTGAAACTGGAAACCGATACCGACAAGAACCTGCGCCCGTCGATCGTTGGGCTGGACAAAGCCCTGGAGAATGCAGCCGGCAAGTATAAAACCACTACGGAGCTAACCAAAGTCTTCGGTGTTGAAAATATTGTAGCCGCCCGGCGCGTCCTCGATACCCGGGAAGAGATCAGCAAACTGACCAAAGACATTACCGGTACGTCGATCGCTTACGAGCAGGCCCGAACGAGCACTGACAACCTGGCTACCGATCTGCAGAAAGCAGGGACCGCTATTAACAGTTTCTTCCGGAATCTGGGACAGAGTAACGACGGGTTCCTGCGGGGGTTGGTCCAACGGTTCACCTCGACGGTCAACGAGATTGGCAGCAAGACCGGCGTGCTCAAAACCTTTATCAGCAGCTACGTCAATAACACGCAGGATGGACTGATCGGCGCGTTGTTCACCGCCGGACGGGATGCGAACCGGCAACGGCAGGCGAACCTCGACCAGGCCAAACAAAAGGCTGAGATCGACGGCATCGTCAAAGCCTCTACCCTCGGCGTTGCTGATGATACCAAAGTGCTGACCGATTTGTACGAAAAGCAGGGGCAGGCGGTGCCGAAAGCCCAGCGGGCCGCGGCTGCCAAGGTCAAAGAGCAGAATGATGCATACTATGCCGATGCGGTAGCCAATCACGCCCGGCTTCGTCGTGAATTTGAGAAAGCGACGACCGATCAGAAAGGCTACTATGATAAGCAATTTGCCGAATCTCGCCGGCAGATCCTGCGTACCCAGACCGCTAAAAAGGTAGCCGACGCCGAAGTGTCCCGGCTGGCCAAGGCTGATGCCGAACGCGCGAAGGCTCTCGCTACGGCCCTAGGTGAACCACCTGCGGAGGCTGATAAGAAAGCCGGTAAGGCCCGGGAGAAAGCGGCCCAGGACACCTATAAACTGTTGCTGTCGGCTCAGGAAGAGTACGTCAAAGAGTATCAGAAAATCGAGAACGAGTTTGGCAAAGACCGGCTCGAAGCGCTGAAAAAAGACGAGAACGCTTACATCCGGGAAAAAGCCAACCTCGACAAACAGGAACTCGAAAACCAACGGCAGCACCTGCAGAAGATGCTCCAGCTGGCCAGCTCCAACCGCACCCAGATCAACAAGCTGACCGGTCAACGGGAGATCGTACCCAACGCGGCTGTCCGGTTGCCGGCCGACGTGCAGAAGCAGTTCGATGATGCTAAGCAGGCCATCGACGTGGAGGCTGAACGCAAGATCCGTATCAACCGGATACGTCAGGAGCGCGAACTACTGGAGCTGGGCAAGCAGTCGAACGATCAGGAGGTGGCCCTGTTCGACAAAAAGTGGGAAGAGATCCTGGCCAGTGAGAAAGAAGGATCCGCGAAGTATCTCGCTCTGATCAGAAAGCGGGATGCTGAGCGCAATGATTTGCTGTTCGATCAGATCATCCGGGATCAAAAAGCCATTGAGACGATTGCCAACTACAACGTCGACCTGCGCCGTAAACCGGATACCGAAACCGGTACCCAGTTCAACAGGCGTAATGAGCTCGACAAAATAGCAAACGGTATCTTATCCGCTGAATCGCAGGTGGAAGCGCTACGGGGCCAGCAAAACATTGCCAATACGCCCGAGATCAAACGGCTCGAAGCATACATCAAAGTGCTCAAAGAAAAGCGGAAAGAGATCGAGATGTTACAGCCGGCCAACCGGGATATCTGGGATGTGCTGGGTATCAGTAAATCGTTTACCGACGAAACCGAGCGGCAGATCTTTTTGCAGGCCGTCGACCAGATATCGGCCGCGGTGCGAAACGCTACCGAGATCGCCGTGCAGGCCTCCGAAGAACGTATTCAGGCGCTCGATGCCCTGATTCAGGAGAAAGAGGAACAGGTGCGTGTCGAAGAGGAACGGGATAAAGAAGGCGCTGCCAACAACCTGAAGCTGCGCCGGGCCGAACTCGAGGAGTTGAAGCGGCAGAAGGCCGAGGAACAGGCCGTCCGCCGTCGGGCGCTGGCGGTGCAACAGTCGCTGGATCTGGCCGCCCAGATCTCCAACAATGCCGTGACTGTATCGAACACGGTTACCGCCATATCGGAGATGTTCAAGCAGTACGGTAAGATCCCATTTGTCGGGATCATTCTGGCGATCGGGGCGGTGGCGACCATCCTCTCGACGATTGCATCAGTTAAAGCGAAAGCCCGGGCGTTGACTCAGCTCCGGAAAGGTGGGAGGGTGCCAGTCAACGGGAGAACCCACGAACAGGGTGGTCATCGGATCGAGGGTACTGACATCGAAGTTGAGCGGGGCGAGCACGTCACTAACGCGCAGAGTTCGGAGCGTTTCGATAAGACCCTGGAAGCCCTTAACCAGAACAACCCGCTGGAAGCCTTTCTCAACCTGGTACGCGAGGGTGGTTTAGGGGTGCCAGATTTCCTGGTTCAGCAGCTCAAACAACCCGCTGGCATAACGAGCACGATGGACACCCGGGCGCTGGAAAGCAAGATCGATGCGTTGGGGAATGAACTCAGAGCCATCAAGCAGAATACGAAGCCCCGCAAGCAGGTGACCGGACTGGGTGGTAATAAGGTACTGGAAATTGAAGAGGGGCGCGAGACCGTCCGGATTATTAAATGAAGTTCGTAATCGAAATAGCGTTGCCGGCTCAGGATGCCAGTGCTCCCCAGGTGCACCGGATCCTGACGCCCCAACCCAACATGAAATTCGACTGTGCCCAGCCGGACGGGGAGTTGTATTACCGGACCAAACAGTCGGGTGGGCTAACCATACAGGGCGACGACTTTACCTGGCTCAAAACGCAATACGACAGGTTCCCTTGTTGCGTCGAGGTGGCCGTCAATGTTTTTACGCCCAGCTGTGACGGGGAGACCGACGAGCTGTTCTGGCCCGGTTATTTCAATCTGGCCACTGTGCGCTGGAATTTTTCGGAGTGTACCGCCGAGGTGCGGGATGTGTTGCCACGCGACGGCTACGATGCGCTGTTTCGGATCTGGGAGAAACCGGTCAACCTGCTGGCCACGTCGACCGAAAACCCGCTCCCTTATAAATCCTTTGTGGCGATCTATCCAGACAAACGAACCTGGTCGCCGAACGCCAAAGGGCAACTGGTGAACCTGCTGCCTGACGGCAACGCAGCCGGCACCGGCCCCAGCAGTCAGGAACATACCTACCGACAGGGCATTGACCTGATGACGGCCATCAATCGGGTGTTTGACCAGATTGCTACCGGCTTACCTGCCCAGGTACTGAGTCCGATCACCAGTGAATTTTACGAGTTAGCTGTCAATCCGGTTACCTCCCGGGAGAACCTGAACAAAATCATTATGGCCGGATCGGATGCCAAGCGTCCGGCTTCAGTAACTCCGGCCGTAACGCTGACCGTAACGCTGAAAGAGTTGCTGGAGGGGCTGAGAGGTCTTCACAACGTGTATTACCTGATTGATCCCGAAACGGGCAAACTGCGACTGGAGCACCGAAGCTGGTTTGCGGAGCAGAGTTACGTGCAGCTCGGCCGGGTGGCGCTGAACCTCGACCGATACCCGGACGCCCTGGCCAAGGCCAATAACGAAAGTTTCGACACGGAGGCTCTGTATGGTATCGAAGAGCTGGTGATCGAGAACAATGCTGGTGCCGAGAAAAAGGAGTTCGCCCGGGGTTCGGTTCGCTACGACGACGGCTGCGTAGTCCGGGACGAGAAAGGAGCCGTACGAACGAATTCGATATCGGTCAGCCGGTTTTTTACCGATCTGGATGCGGCTTACAGCAATCCGGATTCAGTGCCTGACGACGCCATCTTTCTGGCTGAACTTATGAAGCCCAAAGCGTACGGAGCTCCTGCCAGTAGCCTGCCCATGCTGGCCAGCGCTTTTGAAGTGGTCGAGTATCGGGACTATACCACCGTAGTGGGTTTGGGCAACAATGGCTATCAGGCAGCCTCTATGCTGTTTGTCGACTACCATCGCCACGGCCGTAGTTTTTCGTCAGGCCTGGTCAATGCAGTAAAGCAATCAGATGGCTCCTACGCGGCCGGGGTACGCATGGCCATGCTGTCAACGTTGCCAACCCGCCGTCAGGAAAACATTGCGATACCGGTCTGCTGTGAGGACCTGCCTTTGCGACTCAATGGCTATATCAAGACAAACCGGTTTGAGAGGGCTGTGCTGGCCAACGCTGTACTGGATCCGTCGACCGATATCCTGACCCTCGACGTGCTGGCTGATTCACGCTGTCAACAGCTGGTCATCCAGCCGCCAGATCCGGGCTCTGACTGCGCCCCCAAAGGCACGTACATTTCGCACAGAACCGAAGTTGCTTACTGCTCGGACGGCGTGACGGTGATGGCTACTCAGGATATCTATACGTATGCCGACGGGGCATGCGGTACAATTGATGAATACGGCTCCACGATGGGAGCGGGAGGCTGTTAATAAATACGCGACATGGCACTAACATCATTCGACCAAAGCTTTGACTACACCTTTCAGCGGGCGCCCGTAGTCGCAACGCCCACGTTCCCGCCGACGGGTACCGATAGTGTCGGCTCTGTTGCAGGGGCCGTACTGCCCTTTTCGGATGCGCCTGGCCTGATGGGAGACTGTCTGCTCGGCGGCCGTTCCGGTCAGGCCTGGGAGCCCTGGCAGGGGCTGGCCACGTCGACGAGTGAGTACCTGTTGCCGTTTGTGCTGACGGTGCCGTTGCCGGAAAACCTGACAACCTCGCCTTACTGTACGGAGCCGCTACAGATTGTCGATGCCCAGACCGGGGCGGTGATTCAGGAGCCGGACGTGATCTTACGGCGATTCACCAAGGGCGACACCCTGTACATCATGCACACCGGTACTCAGCTCGACAACCCTTTGCCCAACGGCGAGTACCGGCTGAAGCTGTCGGACCAGGTGTCGGACGTGTTTGCGATTCGCTGTCTGCCCTGTGTGCTGATCCGGATCCGGCTGCTGAATGATACGCCGATCGGCGGGCTGCTGTACGGCACCTACGGGTTTCAGCAGGTGGTTTACGTGGAGGGGGAACTGACGGGGCCTACCTACGAAGAGAGTGCCACCCAGTCGGGTTCGGAGAAAACCTCCGGTACCGTGACGAAAACCTACACGCTGTCGCTGACAGGCGTTACTGAGTCGCTGGCTGATGCCCTGGCTCACGCGAGCCTGCACAAGCTGGTAGAGGTTACGCTGATGCGAAAAGATGGCTCAGCCAGTCGCAGCATCCGGGCCATGGCCTACGCAGCCCGGACCAAAGTCAGCCTGGCTGATGAGGCCGGCTTTGATGTCGAGCTGAGCCTGCCCGTATCCACGACGCGTTGGGACACGCCGGGTCTGTCGACAGCCAGTTGTGGCGTATCCGAGGGGCCAGCCGGTGGAGGCAGTTCACTCGTTGAGGTTGAGTGTATAAGTGAATAATTCGTATTGTACGAATGAGAGTAGTAGTTATATTTGGTTCTCACTTTAAAAGCCCGCCGGGGCGCTTCCCGGCCGTCCTATGACCAACGCATTTTGCGGAGATTGCGTCGACGACTATTGCGTTGATGCGGTACTGCCGGCCCTGGAACCGGCCTGTGAGGTGTCCAACGATGAGGCCATCACAGAGATTTTCTTAACGGATCAGGGGCACCCCATCGTCGGTGATCCTACGCTCGCTGCCAGCTGGACCGCTCGTCTGTCGAACACCAGCGACGGATCCGGTACCGGTGATGGCAACGTCGCCCACCCAATTCGTAGTATCGAGATCGTGGACGGCCAGAAGCCTGTGCCTACTCTCAACTACAAAAAGAACCTGCGGGGGACGCAGGCCCGGCTGGGTAAATCGACCCGGACGATCACGTTTGTGGATGACGATGACAGCGACGCCAAGTACAAAATGTGGCTGGCTTACCAGTGTAATCCGAACGCGCTGCTGTATTACCGCTCGGGCAAACACTTCTATGGTAAGGATGCCTCGAAGACGGGAGCTGGTTCGGCAGTGGGTATTCGATGCGCAGTCAAACCTACCTATGGCATTGTGCCAGGCGGCACCGATATGGCCCACCGCTGGACGGTAACCATCGAATGGGATGCTACCTGCGAAGAGGATCGTTTCGACGCCCCTTTGTAGGCAGTTTGGCCGAATGTTTCGGTAATGTTTCGGTAGAAATAGAAATAACCCGCACTAATCAATTGATTTTGTGCGGGTTATTTACTTTTAAGCGTGACCACGGGGAGACTCGAACTCCCATGCCTTGCAGGCACTACATATAATTTCATTGCAAAACATTGGTCATCATTAAAAGCCTGATAAATAGCTTTTTCTTCTCTGACTTTTATCTAGTTGTTCACAGTAAATCCGTCTAGTTCATTACATTTGTTTAAACTAAAGAGTAAACCATAGCCTGGTTTAAACAGTATGGCAAGGACAACGCAGTATAAGGAGGGAAGAGCCACCGTGAAGGTCGTCTACTACACCAGCAAGACGCTGGCCGATGGAAGTCACCCCTTCATGGTGCGCATAACAAAGGACCGGAAGCTAAAGTACATTGCGACCGGCTTGACGCTGCACCCAAAATACTGGAACCCCCAGAAAAAGGAAGTCCGCAAGAGTTACCCTGAGCCCTTCCGGAATGATCTGCTCAACGACCTGGAACGCTGGGAAAAGAAGTATAGCGAAGCGGCCGGCAGTCTGGCCGACGCCGATGAAATGCACGATCCCGCTGACGTTGTCAGTAAGGCGATTGAGAAGCGGAATGAGCTGCGCCGGGCTACACTGCTGCCCTACATGGATGAGCTTATTGCAGGTATGAAGCGAACCAGCCAGCTCGGCAACCGGCAAGTGTATCGCACACTCCGGAATCAGCTATCCGCCTTCATTCACACGGAATACAAAAAGGATACTATCCGGTTCGCTGATGTCACCGTAAAATTCTGTAACGACTTTGAGGTATACCTGCGAGAACGGGGCAACGCTGAGACATCCCTGTCGAATCGGTTTAGAACGCTGCGATCCGTACTTAATAAAGCCATAGCCGAGGGGGTAGCCAGTCCGGAAACATACCCATTCAGTCGCCAATCGAGCGACCGGCATAAGTTCAGTGTAAGCAAGTTTGTGCTGTCAACAAAGAAGAGGGCTATCAGCCGTGATGACGTGCGAAAGATCGAGGCTTTTGTCCCTCAGGGAACCAGCTCCGGCAGGTGGTCCGAAGTGAAGAACGAGGCTGAGGTAGACGGACTGCAGAGAGCGAAAGACCTGTTTCTGTTCAGCTTCTATGTAGGGGGCATCAACTTCGTGGATATGGCTCAGCTACGCTGGCGGGACATTCAGAATGATGAAGCCGGCTCCCGGCTTAACTACATTCGTCAGAAGACCGGGGGGGTGTTTTCGACCCGGCTGCTGGCTCCGGCCCTGTCTATCATCGAGACGTACAGACCCTTTACTTTCAATGGCCCGGATGACTATGTTTTTGATGTACTGAGCAGGTCTGTGCATCAAAACCCGAAGTCGATTGCGAACCGATTAAAGAAGGTGCTGGGTCAGATCAACAGCGATCTTAAACGTATAGGGGAGAGGGTTGGGGTCGCTACCCCCTTGACCACCTACGTAGCCAGGCATACGATGGCCACGACTCTGCGCCGGTCAGGTGTTGCCGATGCAGAGACATCCCAGATCATGGGGCATGAGAACGAGAAGGTTACCACGATCTATCTGGACTCGTTTGCCAACAAAACCCTCGATGAGAAGCTGAACGCTCTTTTATAAACACAGAAAGGCCCGCCATCGTCTGCAATACGATAACGGGCCAAAACTCACTTTTGCCAGAATGGAAACACCGAAGAACTCACATCAGTTCACTCAAGTCGAAGCACGGAAGCTGTCAGAATTTATTAATAAGGTCGCGCCATCTTTGGGCTGGCTAGGGTCAATGAAGGAGGTAGACGAAGAATTAATGTCTATATGGCAGGAAGCCCCGTTCCCCGACCTTTCTGGTTTCAAAGAGGAGCTAACAAGGAACCTGGAATGGGCAGCCGGAAGAGATCAGTTACCCCAGCTCGGTGAATGGTTTCGCCCAGTCATAAGTCCCTTAATGGATGTCCGGAAGGAATGTAAGAGCTGGATCGAAGCCAACCCGAATAACCCAGACTTAGTATCTTTTGCGTCATCTAATGAAATGGCTTTCGCTATTCGTAACCAGCAGGATCACCTGAGTCGAGTTCGGAATGTGGTAACACAAATTTATACGGCTTGCGAAGCCGTAAGAAACACAGCAAACGAATGCTGGCGACCGTATATGTCAACTTTCAAGACAAGCCCTTTGCACCATAAAAGCGAGACAGGCACCGCAGGGAGTATGACAGGGATAAAATTAGGCCTCAATGGGGAGCAACTGACTCAGCCCCAAATAGCCATTCTTTACCATGTAAATGGTGAAGAGATAAACCTCAAAAATAAAAATAGAATCGCCAGAGAATTTGGATATATCGCTGAAAACAGCGGCAGTAAGATTCGTTCACAATACGACCAGATGAGAGACCTTGGCATTAGAACAGGACAAGCGAAGAATAGACTAAAAGACTACGAGAACATTGAAAAATTAGTCTCCCAGGATCGCCGTCGAGTATACGAAGAGGAGTACAGGGAAGCTAAGAAGAAGAACAAAAATCCTAGATAGCAGGTAGCAAATGTAAAAAAACTCAACCGGTTCAACCGGTTGACTCCTCCATATCTAATGAGTTTTGCCCCATCAACAATAAATGATGGGACAATGACACAAAATAAATTAATCACTTTCGAGGAACTGCCCGCATACGTTTGCCAGCTGGGAGAAAAAATCGAGCAGCTAATTTCAATTATCCAGTCCCCGGCAGAAGCATCACCTCAAAAAGAAATAGGAGGAATTGAGGTTGCCAGGGAGGTGACCCGACTGAGTCGGGCGCGAATCTATGCGTTGGTTGCCGAGAGGAACATTCCACATTTTAAGCGGGGAAACCGCTTGACTTTCCGCCGATCGGATCTTGTGAACTGGCTTGAACAGGGTCGTCGTGGCCAGAAAGGAGGACCAGCGTGACTCTCTTCTCCATTTCGCAAGCCATCCGAAACGCTGGAGGCCTGATTTGGCACATCGACTTCGACCAGCCCTTTGGGGTTGTCTTCCGCGCCGAGTCTGGAAGGAATCAGTTTCGCGTCGTCAAACTCAAGCAAGGCTCTAGTCCCAAGGATGTTTCCGAAGAGATGTCCTCGATAACGCACGTCGTTACGGATGCCGAAAACTTAGAGTGCTTTTTGTCCCAGAAAATAAAATGCTCACAGTCTGGGAGGGCTGTGAGCATCTAAAATATTGATTAATATGCAGTTGGCTATCAAAGATAACGGAATTATCGACAAAAATAAAAATCCTATTGAGGCCCTAAAAGAGGAAGTGGCCCGCCACACGCAGGAGAAGGGAGAAATTAGCCACGACGAGGTTCTAAACTCGTTACTCGCCCAGATCGAGCTGGTTGATTTTCGGGCGCTTGCTGGCCTTGAACCCGAAGAAAAGGTAAAACGACCGCACTATTTAATACTTGCCGTCGAACAGGTGTTGGAAATCGCGTCCCGAAACCGCTGGCAACTTGCGAACCGGGACGGATTCTTCTATATCTTCAATGGGCGATGCTGGCGGCCGGTCGATGCTGCGGAGCTGAGGACTTTCCTTCGGCAGGCAGCCGAGCGGATGGGGGTTGAAAAGTTTACAGCCAGGTATGTAGAGTTTGCAAAGAGCTTGCTAGACCAGTTCTCCGAAGCAGCCCGGCTGCCACCCCCGCCATCCCGACCGGGGGTAATGATTAATTTGAGAAATGGCACCCTCGACATCAACACTAGAAGTGTTCCAAAACTCAGACCACCCGACCCGGGCGATTTTCTAACCTATGAGCTGCCTTTCGACTATGATCCGACCGCCCAGGCACCAACGTTCAAGCGATTCCTGGATCGGTGTTTGCCCGACCCTGACTGTCAAAAAATTTTGGCGGAGTTCTTCGGTTACGTCTTCGTTCGGTCGTCTGAGCTCAAACTTGAAAAAGCTCTTCTACTGTACGGGGGAGGTGCAAATGGAAAGTCTGTGATTTTTGAGGTGCTTAATGCGCTCCTCGGACCCGACAATGTAAGTCAATTTGGCCTTACCTCGCTGACCAACGAACCCGCGTACAGTCGTGCGCATTTGGTCACAATGTTGCTCAATTACGCGTCCGAAATTTCCGGCCGACTGGAGGCTGACACATTTAAGCAACTCGTATCGGGTGAGCCAATGGAAGCCCGGCTGCCATACGGCCAGCCTTTCATCATCCGGAACTACGCTAAGCTCGCATTTAATTGCAACGTGCTCCCTGCCGACGTTGAGCACACAAATGCTTTCTTCCGTCGGCTTTTGATTCTTCCGTTCACTGTCACTATTCCGGAGAACGAGCGAGACCCAATGCTGGCTTCGTCGATAATCGCTACAGAGTTGCCTGGTGTTTTAAACTGGGTCCTCGACGGACTCCGCCGGTTGCTCTATCAGCGTGGCTTTACCAAATCTGAACAGGTTGATCTACAGTTGAGCAACTACCGGAAACAGTCGGACTCGGTTCTCCTTTTTCTTGAGGAAAACGGCTATCGCGCCAGCCAACACAACATCGCCTTGAAGCTCGTCTACGGAGAATATCGGGCATTTTGTTCAGAGAGCGGCTACCGGCCTGTTAACGCTAAAAACTTCCGGGAACGAGCCGAATCTGTCGGCATTCTCTCAAAAAAATCGAACATCGGGCAGGTTCTCTACACCGAACGATCGTAAAAATAATCTTTTTTCTAGGCCGTCACCACCGTCACTACCGTCACTATTGACCATCCGAGTTGTGGTGTCATGACGGTGGTGACGCACCAACAGAGACTATTATGGAGAAGAACCATATATACCGCCTGGCAAAGAAGTCGATCAAGTCCGACTGCCCTGCCTGCGGTCACAAAAAGAAGCTAAGCCGGTTCGTCAAGGTTGCGACCGGCGAAGTACTGCCCGAGATTTACGGACGCTGTGACCGGCAAAACGATTGCGGCTACTTCTTTGGGCCGTACCAGAAGGGGCCAGACGGCCAGAGTTATTACGACCTTGATGAAGGGGCTAACCGCGTACCGAAAGACTGGATCAAAGGCGCAGGCGCACTCAAGCGCAAGGGCAAGTCAGAGTCAGAGGCCAGGTCGTGGCTGGAAGGACAGGCGGCTACACCTGAGCAGGTTGAGAGGGTTTGCCAAATTATCTTTCCGGCGAACGCACTCCCGGCCCGAACAACGCAGCGGTTTTTCTCCATCCCCGACGACATATTTCAAAAGTCGCTCTCCCCGTCGGCCTACAAATACAACGTCTTCGCCCAGTTGCTTGAAAAACAGTTTGGCAGCAGTAAAGCATTGTTGCTACTTAGCCGATTCAACGTCGGCACGTCGGCCAGGTGGCCCGGCGCAACGGTCTTCTGGTACATCGACCCGGCGGGGCGAAAGCGAGGTGGCCAGATAAAACTATTCGCTGAGGATTGGCACACGGCAAAGTATACCAACAGGGACGGCCATCGGCGAGCGATGGTTGATTGGACGCACTCGGCCCTCAGGAGACGCTTGCAGCAGGCCGGTGATGAACTGCCCGAATGGCTCGCCGATTACTGCCAGTACGCCGATTGCTCCCCTTGCCTTTTCGGACTGACCCAGCTTCACGATGCCCCCCGAGATGCAACCATTGCCATAGTGGAGTCGCCGAAAACTGCCATTGTTTGTGCAGCATTCTTCCCCGAGCTGGTCTGGATGGCCGTTGGGGCGAAATCGTACTTGAAGCCCGAAAGGCTGGAAGCAGTGCGGGGTAGGCGGATCGTCCTGTACCCAGATGCCGATGCCTACCATGACATCCTAAAGGAAGGGAAAAGAATCAAGGGTTGGCTGACATTGGCCGAGGAACTGCAGCGGGCAGGTATCGACGTTGAGGTCTCCGATTTCCTTGAAAAAACGGCAACACCGGAGCAGAAGCGTGACGGCTTTGATCTGGCTGACCTTCTTCTTAAGGAACCTCCGACGGTTAGCCAGTTCGCCGAGCAGCTCGCAAACCCAGGCATAACGCTCAGGCCGGATGAGACAGACATCGAACGGTTACCCCCGTTGGTTGCCGACGAGCCATCACCGGCCGACTGGGACAATCCGAGCCCGCCCGGTGCCGTTCCGATGATCTCAGCCAAATCATTTCACGAATGGCAACAGCAACATAGGCACTTTTCGACGCTAGGCGCATCATCATTGACGCAGTAAACCACACACAAAATGGAACAAAAAACAAAACCCTCCGCTGCTGACTCCCTGAGTTTCGGTGGCCCTATGCCCCGGCTTTCCAGCGCACCGGCATATAAGCGTAACGATCCCCTCGTCGCCCAAATGGCGAAGTCCCTGCAGCAGTCGGGACACGCCACCTACGACCAGGTGATGAACCGCTGGAACAACGCCGTCGCCAAAGGGCCGGACTACGTGGATCAGTTTATGCCCAAACTCGAAGAGCTGGGCCGCATCGCCGGCACTGAAATCAACCGGGCGGCCTTTCTGCCGGGTGGGGCCGAGCGGCTGGCCGGGCCCAAGTCTGCCCCGCCGTCCGAGCCGGGGCTGGCCGCCACCACGCGGGGGGTAGGCAAAGGACTCTGGAACGGGCTGGTGTCGCTGGCGCAGGGCGTTGTCGAGCTACCCGAGACGGTACTCGGGGCCGAGCGCGGCATCGAAGCCGGCATGATGGCCGCCGGTCAGGTGATCCGGGGCGACGTGCCCCGCACCGCCGATGGGTTCGGACAGGCGTTTGACCAGGCCGACCAGAAGATCGGCCAGTCTTCGCTGGGCCTGGGCAAGTCCGACGCGGTGCTGGGCCGGCTGCGCTCGGTCAGTGAGTTTATCAACAACGGACTCGAACAGGTGAAGTTTGCCGTCGATCCCAAGACGCTGCTGTCGTATAACGACGGTGTCGAGTGGACGGGGGCTCTGGACGAAGGCACCGGAGCGGCCCTGGGTGAAGGACTCTTTACCGCCGTCTCGGCAATGGCCCCTGCGCTGGGAGCCGCCAGGATCGGCCAGCTCCCCAAACTCATCCGGGCGGCCGAGCTGGCCGGTGATCTGGCCGAAGCGGGAGCCCTGACAGCTCGCCTGCGCCAGACGCAGATGGGCCTCTCTACCCTGTCGTCTACCGTGTCGATGGTTCGCCCCATCACCGAAGAAGCCAGGGCCGCCGGCCTCTCGCCCACCGAGACGAGCCTGTTTGCTGGCCTGCTGGCTCCCGTCATGGGCGTGATGGAAAGCCGGCTCGGCATCGAAAAAAACTTTTTCGCGGGAGCCGGTCGAAGCATCCGAGACTCCGCCATCAAGGCCGGCCTCGCCGAACTGCGGGCGGGCGTCAGCGAAGCCTCGCTTCGTCAGGCGGCCAAATCCACCACCAACGCCGTACTGCGGTACATAAAAAACGCGCCGGCCAATGTACTGGAAGGGGCGTTCAAGGAAGGTATCTACGAGGAAGGGTTGCAGTCGGCCGGCGAAGAGTTCGCCAAGCTGATCTTCAACAACACCGTTGGGGCCAACGCCGGCACGGGCAAGGGTCAGTTCGACCAGTCGATGAACAGCGTGCTCAACAATATCATCGGCTCCATGTCGATGGGGGCAGCGGTGGGCGGCTTTCTCAATACGTTCCACAACTCGGGCGCGATGACCCCAACGCTCTTCGGGGCCATCGACCAGCGCATCCGCGAAGGTCAGGGCGTCGAAGATGTGCAGCAGTGGCTGAGCCCGATGCTGGACGGCCTCGACAGTCAGCCGAACCTCTCGCCCCAGGCGCGGCAGGAGATACGCCAGAACGCAGCCGACCTCATCGACGTGGCGATGCGCTTCTCGCGCCTGCCGAATACGACCGCCTTTCAGCGGTATCAGTATTACGACATCACCCGCAATCACATCCCCGAAGTCAGCGGCCGGATCATGGCCGCCGAAGCGGTCGCCAACGAACTACCCGCCCTGCAGGAGCAGTACGCAGCGGCCCAGGGTGACGACAAGATCGACATTGCCGCCCGGATCGCCGAGATCAACTCGGCCCTGCCGGAAGGCTACAGCGACAGCGAACGGGCCAAAGACGACCGCCGGATGCGCTTTCTCACCGATCAGGTGGATGGGCTGCTGTCGGGCCGCCAGGCGATGGCCGTCTCCGAAGGGCTGGGCCATATCAACCGGCTGGACGTGGGGATGCTGGCCAGCGGACAGGGCGAGAACGGGCCGGTGTCCGGCTCTATCGTAGACATATCCGCCGACGGGCAGCGGGTCACCATCAGCCAGCCGACCGAAGATGGTCAGCCGGATGTACCCGTCACTCTGCCCGCCGGTAAAGTAGTCGTGCGCAACGAAGCCGACATAGCCCCCCCATCGGTCAGTGTGGCCAGTCCGCGCACCGTCGCCGAGGAGCCCGGCTTTGTCACCGCCGGGATCAAGCCGCTGTCGGCTTACCAGCCCGGTGAGTTCGTCCGGCTGTCGGGCATCGCCGAACCTATCCGCGTGGACGCCGTCAGCAACGAGGACGGTCAGGTGCCAACGATCACCCTGGCGATGCCGGGTGAGGGCGGGATTACGCCCCAGACCTACGACATGGAGCAGCTACTGAGCGACGCCGACAACGGCTTTATCGGCGGCTACGATCCCGAGCTGGCTCTGCAGCAGGAAGCCAACGCCCGGCGCGAGGCCCAGACCAACCAGCTCCGCGCCAAGCTGGAAGCCAAACTCAGCCCGACGACGGTAGCCGCCATCAACGCCCTCTCGGACGCGGCCCTGCTGGGTCGGCGCGACGGCTTCAAGGGGCGTACCGTGGCCGCCGACGAGCGGCCCCTGCGCGACTACATCAACTTCATCGCCGATCAGCGCGGCCTGACCGCTGCCCCCGCCAATGAAACAAACCCGGCTATCTCCGCACCCACGCCCGATGCGTCCCTGCCCGAATCCACGGCGGCCACTGCCGATCCCCAGTCTATCCTGGAAAACGGGCCGGTAGCCTACGACCCCGAGAACGGCATCGTCCTGATCAACGGTCTGCCTTACACGCTGCCCGAGGGGCAGGTACTGGCCGACGCCTTTGCCTACGACAAGAACGGCAAACTCTTCGGGGTGAAGCTGGTGGATAGCAAGGGCACTGAGCGCACCATCCGCAAGGGCGATGTGCTTTCTGCCTTGCAGGTGCTTGATCTGCAGGCGCAGATGAGTGCGCTGCCGGAGCCGGTCGTTGGTCAGGCCATTGAAGAAGCCATCGCCGACACCCAGGCCGAAGCCGCCGAGTCGGCTACCGACCCCGACGCGCTGACGCCCGTAGGCCAGCAGCGCATGAACCAGGCTATTGCCCTGTTCGACGCGGTCTATTCGTCGGATACGGTAGCGCAGATCGTGCAGGTGCAGGGCGAAGGCTTTACCGCCGACGAGATCGGCGCGGCCGGCTCGGTCGTGCGGTCGGTAGCGGCTCAGCTCGAAGCCATGCGCCCAGGCGACGGCCTGATCGCATCCGACGCCGAGGTGCTGGGTCGCTACATTGACGAAAACATACCCGGCTTATACCAGGTAGACGAAGTCTTTACCACGCTTTATGCGTTAGCCCAAGCCAATACCAATGGAGAGTCCACAACCCCGGCCGGAAACCCCGCCGACAATACAGACCAGCCCGGTGCAGTGGCAGAACCCGGCCAGGGCCAAAGCGATCCGCTCCCTGCCGATGCAGGCGTTGCTGTTCAACCTGAACCGGCAGCTGCACCGGCTGCCGCCGACCCAACGTCAGCAGGTGCTGGGCCGGCTGTCGCAGTCACTGGCAACGATCAGCCCGATGGTGGCGTTACGAACGGAGCAGTTGCAGAACCAGGTGCGCCAGCAAATCCAGACGGCAGTACGGCTCCCGCTGGGAATCCGGACGCGCTGAATCAGCCCGTCTCCGACAGCGACTACCGCGCCTTCCGGGAAGACCCGTCGGGCTTTTTGCTCACGCCCGAACTGGCGCAGGGCATCGCCGACCGCATCCGCGAAGGCCGCTCCGACACCCGCGATCAGGTGATCTACCAGAACCGACGGGCCGAGATCGACCCCCTCATCGCCCGTGGCCGTGGGCTGACGACCACTCCGGCTACGCCCCCGTCCGGCATGGCCGACATTAACCTGGACGGCATGGACGCTACCGATCTCGAACTGGCCGCTGCCGAAAGCGGACGAGCATCGACGCCCCTGTCCGTGGGCTCGTCAACCGTGGAAGCTGCGGTGGGCATGGACGTGCAGGTGGGCCGCACTAACCCCTTCGAGGCTACCATCATTGGCTTCACCGAAGACGGGCAAGTGGTGGTGAACCGCGACCGGCTGGGCAAGAAGGGTAAGTTCACCTACCCCCTCGACGCCGTGCGGGACGGGCGGGGGGTCCGTTCCCTGACGCTGCCGGCCAACATCAACGAAGCCAACGCCATAGCCGCTGCCGGTCCTGCCACAACTACCTCTACCAGTGAGCCGGTGGCCGCTGCAACGGTCGAGGTGGAGGGCATCTACAAAAACTTTACCCTGCCGGGAGCGGGCAAGAAGGGCTACCTCGTCCGGGTCGCCGATCTAAGCACTACCCCTGACGGTAAAGTCATCGCCGACGTGTACGTCATCGCCACAAAAGAACGGAGGTCGATTCTGGCCGGCAAGCTCATGGAAGCCAGCGAGGCTGAGCGGATTAAAGGCAGACAACTTGTTGACAAAGCCATTCCCAAGAAGCTTCCCGTTATCCGGGAGCAACGCCCACCTTCGGGTCGGTCACTTTCTGCTGACCCTGTTGGCCGGTTTCGCCTGGAATCCTTTATCAGTGATTTCAGGAACGCCTTTCCTGGGGTTCGTGCAGAAGTGCTCTCTAACGAGGCCATGACCGAAGGGTTCGGCGATGGAGTCGTAGGGGCGGTACGAGAGGGGGTTGTCTACCTCAATGCGGACTACGCCACAGCGGAAACGCCACTTCACGAATTTGGGCACCTTTACACGACCCTGATAAAGCGGGAGATGAGAGACCTCTACCAGGCCGGGTTAAACCTGGTCCGAGGTAGCGAATACGACACAAGGGTTCGCGAGGTCTACGCCGGTCGCGGCTTGACCGACGAGCAGCTACTTGAGGAGGCTCTAGTGACGGCCATAGGCGAGCGGGGGATGGGGCTGGCAAAACCCGGCCTGCTGAAACGCTTTGGCACCTGGCTCTCGGTGATGATGAAGCGGATCGGCGCGAAGCTGGGCCTATCCCTCTCGCCCGAGACAACTCTGGCCGCCTTCGCCGACGCCCGCGCCGAAGAACTCCTCGCCGGATTGCCCCTCTCGCTGGCGACCAGTGAGCAGCTTGGGGAGCTGGCCGGCGAGATGGGTATGGCCCCCGACAGGGCTGCTATACACGTTGGGCCGCTCCCTCTATCAATCGATGGTAACTGGCTCAGCAAGTTCTCGCTCTCTAAGGAACAGTTAAAGGCATTGGAGGCCTATGGCCGGGATGTGGACCCGGTTACCAACGAAATTGTGCGGATTGCTCCCGATCTGGCAGGTCAGCAGCTAGACTTTGAGTCAACCCAGAGGCAGCTCTCTGGTCGCATATACAATATTGTTCGCGGCATCGCCCTTTCGCTTGACCTGAGAAACCTGGCCAGGCTGCTATTTGGAAATAGTCTGACGGGTAAGCGATTTCTTGCGGTTGTAGATGCCGCTCGCGACCGGGTAGCTCCGTTAAAGCGAGTCAGTCATGCGGCCCTGGAAGCTCTTTATAAAGAGAGCGAGGGGATTACCTCTCACCGGCACCTGACCCTGACAGAGGAGGTGCCAACATGGACCGTGGTTGGTCAGGTTAACGGGCAGACTAAACCTTTTGAGGTTCCGGTAGACGTAGCCTTGTCTATGGTGGCTGTTTATAAGCGGATCATGGCAAATACCAACGGAGGTAAGAAGGAAGTCAATGGCATCGTTTCCTACGTTGAGCCGCCCGCCTTTAGTATGGTTAACCCTGGCAACGCCGATCAGACCGTTGAGGTGAGGCTGAGCCTGCAAACGCTACGAGAGATGGAATCTCGCGTTGAGTCAGACGCTAATCTTACTGGTATCATGGGAATTTGGCGGGAGTTGACTGCGGCTGTTGCACCCAAGATACAGCTTGAGTATCAACTGTCTACAGGCAGGCAGCTGGCACTCGTCAAGGAATACTTCCCTATGCGAACCATTGCCGAGGAGAAATCGCTCAATAGGCGGCAAATCCAGCAATTCGTCTCAGACGCCGGTCTGTTGAAAGAGTCGTCGGGTATTCCTGCCGTGGTTATAGCGGAGCCCTTTCTGGCCGGAGTTGAGCGGTATGTTCGACAGGCGGAAAATTACGTTCAGTTTAATCCGGTTTACGCCGAGATGGACCGCCTTCACCAGGCGCAGGCAAATGGCTACGGGACAGGACAAAAAGATTACTGGAAGTTCAAAGGTCTAGCTGGGGGATCAGGCCCAGAGAAGGCTTGGAGGCAGCTCATGGAGGGCATTGGCTCCCCCGATGAAGGGCGAAACAGCGCATCCATTGGTATCTCCATTCCAAAGCTCGGACGCCTGGACGTTGGGCTGAGGATGCGGCAGGCTACACTTTCACGCTTCGCCTTTAACGTAGGAATTGGCCTAAAGCAGGTAACCGGCTACGTGTCGGCTATAGGCAACGGCTTTATTGACGATAAGTATCTATACGCCGAAGCCCCTTCCTATGCGTCTTTAGTCGGCAACGCATACAGACTATGGGCGAGAGGGAGCGACTCCGGAGACTACGACAACACACCGACGGCGTTTGACCTGGGAATGGCTGAGCTACAGGAGGTGGCCAGAAGTGGCGTGAAGAGTGCCGGGAGTGCTGACGTTCTGCTGTGGCGGATGAACGGAACGGCAACGCCCGACACCGACCTTGACTCGTGGAACCAGTACACAGGCACGACTTCTCGCTGGCAGCAGATGGAGGCCGGACGGCAGCGGTGGACGCGAAAGTACGGACTGGCGGCCATGCATAGGGCAGACGCTGCGGTTGCCTTGTCGCTCTACCGGGCAGCCCTGAGGCAGGTGTCCGACACAATACCACAGGCGTCGCCCGATGAGCAGCGGGCGGAAGCGGCCAGGCTGGCTGTTGAGGCACTCTATTTTTCCAACCAGACGTATGACCGCACCGACAAATCGGCCCTGCAGGTGGATAGTAACCCGTTTTTGCAGATACTGGCACTCTACCGGGGCCAGTCGAGCAAGGTGATGAATGCAACGGTGCAGCGTGTGTTAGAGGTTGGGTATGCTTCCGATGAGTCAGCCCGAAATTCGGCGGTCGAGGCACTCAGCAAGCAGCTGGTAGTCAATGCTGTCATCAACCCTTTGCTGGTGGCCGTTATTGACACGATGCTGCAGTCACTTCGCTATAAGTTTAGTGACGACGACGAGAAGGGAGATACGACGATCTCAGATTTTCTGTGGCGATATGTTCGCAACCTTGTTGGCTCCTACACACCGCCGGGGGCGGCTCAGATCGTGGAGTCTGGTGTAGATGTTATCAGCGGAGTGCCCTGGGCGGAGAGCGCCTTCATGGAGACGCCATTTACACCAGTAGGGCAATTGGCTTTTGATATTATAAGTCTGATTCGATTTGCTCCGATTCCGGTTATACAGCGGGACGACTTTAAGTCAAGAGCTCACTATATGAAAGAGCTAAACAAAGCCATTCGCAGCTTTAACCGGAGCCTGTCCGAGACGGTTGGGTTGCCGGGTGAGATTACTCGTCAGATTAATATACAGATCGAAAACCTGCTACCAGTACCCTCCCCTCACCAGATGCCAGCGACTTACGGCTCAGATGATGTACTGCTTGGTGACGCTCCCGAGGGGGGTAAACAGAAAAGTAAATTGCGAAGGGGACCGTATTAGCCTCAACGGTGATTTGTAGGTGTAAACCTGGGCGTCTATAAAGCTACCTTTCGGCGGGGCTGTGGACGCTCAGGTTTTTTAATGGGCAAAATAGAGGCTATTCCCACCAATATACATACTCCCACCGATCTACCCCACCGTGCCATGAGCACGCACCCGCGCCCGTTGCTGCGCTAAACGTTCCGTCTTCGCACCTGCAGCCAACCCGTGTTTTGGTTAACTCAGTAGCACAGGCCGTCAGTAAAAGCGCGACAAAGGCATATAGAGCAATCCGCTGCAGTAGGGGAGGTGCCTCTGAAATTGACGCCAGAAGTACGCCAATGCTGAGCCACCCGGTAAGCGCAGCCGCTGCTACCGTCGTGAAGAAGCTACGAAAGCTTTTTAATGACTGCGGCCTTTTGCCCGAATTGATGAAATTGAGCATCTCAATCAGGGCCATACCTATGATGCCCGGCAACACCCAGAAATAAAGCAAACTCATATACCCTGACGACGTGTGTAGTCTCAAACCTACTGCTCCGAGATGGAGCAAAAAAGCAATCGACTTGTGATTTAGCGACCGGCATGAGCAGTGGCTGCATCAGTCTTCGTTAAGGAGTTGCTGGACGTAGGTTCGGGTGGTAGGCTGGTCGGGGCCGTCGTAGCCCGTGGGCTGCATGGCCGCGCTGCGGGGGTTGGGCGACCCGAATGGGGTCATGTCGGTCAGGCCCGCTCGGGTGTTCATACTGGTGGAGACGGGAATAAACACGTCCTGGTTGAATTTGGTCGTGCCGTCGGCGGCTTTGAGGTTGACCTTCGCCTTGACGGCCATGATGGGCACCCCGGCCGGACCACCGAAGCGGGCTGCCGGCAGCTGGATGATGCGGTTGGGGTCGATCTCGGTCACTTCGCGCAGGATACCGTCTTTCATCGGGATGACCTTGTTGCCATCGGCCGAGATCACCGCCGGTCCCGTCACCGTCTGTCCGACCCCGACGCGGTACATCACCTGCCCCGGCGTCACGGCATTGACCTTCATGGGTTTGTTGGTTGGAATCGCCGGATTGTCCGCATTGGTCAACTCGCGGGCGTTCTTGTCGTCGTAGCCCAGCGCGGCCAGCAGGGCGTCTCGCTCCCCGGCCACGATACCGCTTCGCTGGGGGAAAGAAATCCCCGGCTGGCCCGGCACCTGGAACCGCTCGTTGAAGCCCGTCGTGGCAAACAGCCGGTCGTAGTAGGATGGCAGACCCGCACCGGGTACTTTGGCTTTGGCGGCTGCTTCTTCCTTTCGGGCCTTTTCACGGGCAGCGCGGTCGGCCCGTCGTTCGCCGATGTCCTGCGCCTGGAACCGCTCGGACTGGTTGAACTTCATCTTCCACTGCTCGTTTTCGATGGCGTCCTGGCGGAGCTTGTAGGGGTCGGGCTGCTTCATGCCCCAGTTCACCCCGCCCTGGTAGCGGAGTTTGTTGTCCACGTAGTCGCTGGCCTGGGCGGGGGAGAGCCCGTCGTTGAGGGCTTCGCGGTAGATGTCTTCCCGCGAGGCCGGCACGGGCGCGTAGCCGATGTGATTACCCCGCTCGTCCTTGACCGACAGCCCCCACTCGTAGCCGGGCTTGGTGCCTTTGGCGATCCGGTCGAAGACGTTCTTGGGCGGCTCGTAGCCGCCGGCATAGGGCAGGTCCGGACGATCTCCGTTGGTGAACTGGGCGAAGGCCGTGTCCATGTCGCCCAGGGCCAGCTTGCCATCCTGCTTGTCTTTAAGCCAGAGGGCGTAGTTGGTTTTGTTCTGCTGGGCCATCTGCAACTCCCTACTGGTGGTGAGCATGGTGTTGAACTCGCCCATGAGGTAGTCACCCTTCTCGCGCCGGAACCGGCGCACGTCGCCCTGGTATTCGTTCTTGATGATGTCTTCGACCTTTCTGCGCCAGGGTTCGGCGAACTGGTTGTAGAGCCGGCTGGCGTCGGGGCCGAGCAGGCCCATGCTGCCGATCTGGTTGTTGGTCTTTTCCAGGTCCACGATGGCGGCCTGCCGTTCGGCGTTCTGCTGCCGCCAGACCTCGTTGAGCTGCGACTGGAAATACAGCCCGGCCTGCTGATCCGCCCTGCGCTGGGCCAGATTCTCGGTCGGCATCAGCGCAGCCGCCAGCGTAGGAGAGGGGGCTGAGTTGGGGTTGGGGGCAAAGCCGGGCGTTATGGGTGTCATCGGTTGGCGTGGTTTTACACCTAAAAATAACCAATCTTCCGCATCTATTCAATTATAAATCAGACCAATATGACTCATTTGGTGGCGAGGTTTTTTTGCAAAGTGTTCAGGAATTAATGTTGAACTCATTGCTAGTGAGGATAGCTCAACGTTGAGCTGTCATTGTGAATGTATGTGGTCAAGGCAGAAGCAGGCGGCCTCAGAATACTGTGCGTTTTGTGTACAGTTTATAGTCCCGGAATCCGTTACCCGAAAAATGGGTATCGCTGAAAATCAGCTATTTATAGCTAGGAGAGCGAAGTCCGAAAAAAGGACAGCGTTGATAATCAGCAAATTGCTGAGAGGATTGCCGAGTGTTGACCGTAGAAAGGACATCACTTATAGGTCAGGCCAAATGGGTATGGGGCGCACTTCGGGAAAATCCCGAACTGAGAGTGGGATGATCGCTGCCTGAGGGATTTATAGATGCCTAACTTACTGATAACCAACGGAACCGTTACGGAACCGTTACGGAACCGTTATTTCCGGTTTCGATGAATCCCTTTTCACCCCTTCGAACTCGCACAATATCCGGTCAAGGACACCTCCTACCGGGAGCACACCGTGAGATACATTCAGCCTGCACCAAACAAAGGGTCAGCGAGGCATTATTCAAACTCCCCTTCTTCTCACCTCAACGCGCTCATGCCCGCGTGCGCGAAGGACCGCATATGCGTGTATAAGGAATAAGATTGTCTTGGCAACTAATGTATGTGTATGTAAGTCCCTGTATTGTTTTTTTTAAAAGTACGGCACGGGTTAGCGGGATGGATAACGGCCAGGCAGAAAGCTCTAGTCCTATTACCTCTCATTAAACTGCGCCTTGGAAGTACATTATAGCGGTTCAGGCCAATCTATACGTCGGGCAGGGAGAAACACTCCCGAACAGGGATAGTGACGATAGTGACGGAAGTGATGGCTGAAAAAGAAGATTTTTTTTGGGAGTACGGAGCTTGGTCAGAGAAAGACCTATCTACGGGGTGTAGTAAGAAAGCCGGTATACCCCCCCGTGTTTGGCAACTCACCCCCGGGTGGGGGAAGCCTCCCCGGCATAGTTTTCTGACGTACCACCCCCCTTTCGCAGGCCCACACCCCTTTATGGTTCTCATAGCCGCCAATAGGGAGAGATAGTAAGGCTTCTACATGTGCGCTTAAAAATATTATGCTCTATCAGGAGATTCGGTCAACCGTCGTCAACCCGCTTTTGCTGGGCAAACTATCGCAGAATAGTCGTGGTGCCGACCTGGGCAAAGAGCGTCAACTTTAGTCAACTTAGTGTCTGATTTTCAATGAGTTGAGGCTATTTGTAAATGCGAAAATCGATGCTACCTTGTGATTGTTCGATGCGAAAGGGAGCCGCAGCGGGCCGATAGATAACCGCTCCCAGAAACTCATTTTTGCGATGTTTACCACTCTCCGACTTCACACGAATTATAATCTTCCGGTCGTCAAGGCGGCCCTCGAGATGTACCGCGACTCACTCGTTAAGCAACTGTTGGAGTTTAGCTACATAGGCAATGTGGTTAATGTATCCGATCCGCAGGCGTTGGCTCGAGAGCTCGAAATCGTCAACGAAGAGATCGATTTTATAACCGAGTCAATGCTCAAAAGCTTGAAGGAAATCAGCGCCGTTTTGGGATAAAACATGTTGGGCGGGGCCGTACTGCAATTGCTATCCCGCCCACTATACCGATATGCACATGACAATTCAACTAAGACACAACTCTCAGGCAAAGGTGATCCTACTGTCTTTCAAGCTCTATGACGAGATTCTGACCAGGGAGCAGGCAGTTAAGTTTAGACGGTCAAAGAAGGAGGTAGCTAACATGACCGGGAGGCTTGTTTTATGGACTGCTTTGAGAGAACGGGCAACGCAAACGCTTAAGGCTGACAAGTCGCTCACCTTAGCAACAATGGACGAAATGATGGTTTTTTACGAGTGCGTAATCAACTACCGGGACCGTCTTTATTACGACCTGCCGAACCCAAAGCGTTGCCTGTGTCAGCTAGGCTATGAAATTCCAGTAATTACCAGGGTGCTTGATCAGCTCACGAAAAGGTTTTTGGAGATAGTTATTGAGCAAGGATAGGACAACCAAACGGCGGGCAGCCGATGACACAGGGCAACCCGCCTTAAATACACATAAGTATGGAATCCGGATTTTATGTACTAAGCCCCCAGCAGGCCGAGCAGATGCTGGCCCAGTCGGTAGAGCGCGTTCTGAATGAGACTAACGACCGACTCATCGAAGCCCAGAGCCGGGAGCGGTGGATTACTCTTAAAGAACTGGCCAGCCGCATGAGCCTGAGTGTCGAGGTAGTTAGCCGCTGGCCCCTGCCCCGCTACGAAGAGGGGTCGAAGATCGTGCGCATCAAATGGGGCGACGCCCTGGATTATGTAGAGATGAAATCCCGTCTGAACGCCCGGAGGTGAGATTTTATACCAATCCCTTTGAACTAATACTTTTTTGTATTATATTCGTTACACAATCAGCCCGCTCCCGAGGTGAACTATCGGAGGCTAACCATGAAAATCATTCGTGAGTACACCAAAAGCGCGTACCGGGACATTAATCGGAACCTGCGCAACGGCATTGTTACCGAGCAGGCCGCCGAACTAGTAGAGGCAGTAAGTAAGCTGCCACAAACGCCAGCTATCACTTACAGAGCGTTCTGGATGGATGACATCGGCGGGTACGTGCAGTGGCTTAGGTCAAACAAAGTCATAACGTTTGATGCCTTTACCAGCACGAGCCGGGATAGGCGGGTAGCAAATGACATTAGAGGCAACGTGATGATGACCATCACCGGAAAGACGGGGCGCGACATAGTCGCCTACAGCAAGTACCGCCATGAGCAGGAGGTATTATACCTACCGGGCCTTAGATGCAGGATTACCAAATTGAATACGGTTAAGGTTGCCGGCAAATTGTGGAGTGTAACACTGGAACTCAAAGAGGTGGAAGACGGAGCCGGGGCCGACAGTCCGGTATAACCAGATGATAACGGAAAGACAGAAACAACAGACAGAAGAGGAGAAGGCACCCAGTACGCTGGGAGACCGTATGCAGTCTGGCGGGTTTGGTCGCTCAGACGAAGACAGCAACAACGATCCGGATACGCCGGCCTTTGACGTGGAGGAGATCAACATACCGGGTGAGTTGCTGCCGGGTGGTGGTCTGCGGCTATCCAACACACCTGATGCCATGCCGGATCTGATCACATCCCTTCGAAAGCTTCGAGGTATGACTCAGGCCGAACTAGGGGAGGCCATCGGCTATCCGGCTCCCGTCATTGGCAACATTGAGCAGGGTAGGCGCAAGCTGGGATTGAAGACGCTGGGTGATCTATTCAATGCGCTGGGGGGTGATCTATACATTGAGTACCGTGAGAAGTAATCCTATCTCATGCCGGCTCACATAGCGTCACTGACTCCGGAATGCTATCTAGTCGTGACCCAGGCGAGTGGATGCCTGCAGCATAAGCCAGGCATGAAGAAGGTCCTGAGCTTTGTTATAGCATCTTCCGTTTTTAAAAGGGATTCAAAATTCCTTTTAAAAACAGCCGGGCTAGGGAAGGGGCATGGAGGCATGGTACCATTCGAACAGGCCGGTCCTGGATATACGGTTTGATAAGTGCCTGTAGCCTCGAAGAGGAGGAGGGCTCAACGTTGAGCTATCCTCGTCGGCCGAAGGTTAACCAGTGATTTGAGTCCTTCTAATTAGAAGATGAGTCGAAGATGGTGCCTGGGTTGGTTAGGTTTGGCACAAGCGTAACCAACCCTATTTCCTTCGCTAATGGGGAGCCAGTGTGCAATGGCTTTGTCAGTGTATTCGTTGATGCCAGCCGCATTGTGGACACTTGAACCAAACTTCAACTCGGCCTTCACAGGGCTCATTAGCCGCAAGTGGCCGAGCCTGTCTGCATTCTATTTCCAAGGTTGTAACAGGATGTTCACAAATCATCTGGTGCCATCCGGTTAGACGCTTCTTTATCCGCGCAATCAAGGCTGTTTTAGTTGAACTGAGGTGTTTAGCCATGTTTAAAAGGCAGCGTTTGTTGGCTTTACACGTACTGTCCTTACACAAACGAGCCCCCGCAGTAGAAGCCCGGAAAAGCCCATCAATGATGTTGTTTAAACCGGAATTTAAACTGAAAAAGAAATAGCCACTTACCGATAATGATAAGTAGCTATTAATTAGGTGTTTATGTGACCACGGGGAGACTCGAACTCCCATGCCTTGCAGCACCACCCCCTCAAGATGGCGTGTCTACCAGTTTCACCACGTGGCCAAAACGTGATTGCGGGTGCAAAGATAGCTTTTTACTGATTCGAAGCAAAAGCAAGCTCTGAAAGTTTCTCTTTTTTAGGCCGATTCAAGGCATTTACCGCCTTTTTTCGTAAATTTATCCTTCTAAATCAATTGTAATCGCCTACGACATTATGGCACTTGAATTAATAGGAAAACTCGTAAAAGTCCTGCCCGAAGTAACGGGTCAGGGCAAAAACGGCCCCTGGAACAAGCAGGAATTTGTAATCGAAACCCTTGACAGCCAATATCCTAAAAAAGTATGTCTGACAGCCTGGGGAGAGAAGGCCAACGATCTGAAGCAGTTTGCTGATGGCGATACGCTCAAGGCAACTTTCAGTGCCGAATCGCGCGAGTACAATGATCGCTGGTACACCGAATTGCGGGCTTTCCGGATCGAGTTGACCGAGGGTGATGGCGCTGGAGCGCCTGCTCCGGGTTACGCTGCCCCGGCTGGTCGCCCGGCTCAGGCGTCTCGTCCGGCTCAGGCGTCTCAGCCTGCCGGTATGCCGTTCAACACCACATTTGACGACGAAAGCAACGATCTACCCTTCTAAGAGTAGTCAAAAAAACGGGGAGAAAAAGAAAGGAAGTCCAAACTTCCTTTCTTTTTCTCCCCGTTTTTTTGGTGATCCGGCTGGGATTCGAACCCAGGACCCATACATTAAAAGTGTATTGCTCTACCAGCTGAGCTACCAGATCGGATGCCAGAATCGACCTTGTTCGATCAACGTCTTTTCCTTTATCGCGGTGCAAAAGTATGGCCTTATTTGATTCAATACAAGCCCTGCTCCTAAAAATAAGCCTATTCCTGGCTGTAATGGCGTATTCGTTCCAGAGCCGAGCCGATTCACTACACCAGGCTGATTCGCTGTTTGCCGCTGGTGATCAGGCCGCTGCGGCTGTTCACTACGAAAGTGCGCTGGCCAATGGACACACGGCAACTGACGCCATGCTACTAAAATTAGCGAGTGCATATGAGCAGCAACAGGACGTTTCCCGGTTGTTATACTACCTGCAGGTTTACTTCGATCGGCACCCCGACGATGCCGTCTTGCTCAAGATGAATGAAATTGCCCGGGCCAACAATTTGCATGGTTACGAGACCGACGATCTGAACTATTTTTATCTCTTCTACCGAAAATACAGTCTCTACGTCCTGCTGTTTCTGCTGGTTCCCGCCGGGTATGTGTTCGGGGTTATTCTGGTAAAGGCGCTGCGTCGGCAGCCAACTCCGCAACGGCAGAAATGGGTTCTGGTGGGATATCTGCTGATACTGCTGGCTTTCGTAAACCTGCCCGAAGGGGTTCAGTCGGGTATTACCAGTACCGATCGGGTTTTGCTCCGGACAGCCCCGTCGGCCGCAGCTTCGGTTGCCGAAGTCATTGGGCGGGGCCATAAGGTCAACATTCTGGGGCAAAAAGATATCTACCTGCGGGTGTTCTGGAACAATCAGCTTTATTACATCCGGCGCGATAACGTCTGGATTATTTAACGGCCCGCTCTTGTGCTCTACCCAGTCACTTTTTGAGGGGCGAATCTTTCTCTTTGGCCAGGGTATTGTAAACCAGCTTGTCCATCAGGCTGGGTAGCCATTTATTCAGAAATACGGTGAATTTACCCTGGGTTGTCAGAATCAGCTCGCGCTTCCGTTGCCGGACGGCCCGCAGAATATGTTCAGCGCACTCCTCGGCGGTCATCATGCTCCCCTCGTCGCGCATAGTCTCGCCAACAACCTGACCCTGGGCACCGAGGGCGGCAAAGCGGATGTTTGATGCCGTAAAGCCCGGGCAGGCCGTCAGAACATGTACCCCGGTATGTAAAAGTTCAGTACGCACGGCTTCCAGAAATCCGTTCATGGCAAACTTAGAGGCCGAATAGCCAGCGCGCACGGGCAGACCCCGGTAGCCTGCTATGGACGAGATCCCCACGATCGACCCCTTAGCCTGAATAATGTGGGGAAGCGCGTAACGGGTAGCATATACAGTTCCCATGAAGTTGATATCCATGACCTTCTGAATCACGGCCGGATCGGTGTCGATCAGCATGGACCGCATTGAGATGCCCGCGTTATTAATGAGAATGTCCAGACGGCCGAGCTGGGCTATGGTCTGCTCGATGAGCCGTTTCACATCGGCCTCAACGCTTACATCGGCCACCAGGGCCAGGGTGTTGATATTAGCTTGCCGGAGCTCATCAGCCACGGCCTGGATCGCCGTATTGGTACGGGCGCAGATAACGACAGAAGCACCTTCGCGCCCAAACGCAAAAGCGAGCGCCCGACCAATGCCCGAAGAGGCACCGGTAATTAAAACTACAGTGTTGTTCATATACAGGGCAAAAATAGGTAATTCGCATTACCGAATCAGCGAGAGGGGCCCTTTGAACGTACGTTTGCTGGTCTGAATGAAGTAGTAGTACGTACCTACCGGGGCGTCGGTACCGTACCATCTGAATTTCGGATCGGTCGATGTGAAGATGGTTTTCCCCCAGCGGTTGGCAATATCGACGGATATAAACTGCTCGCTACAGGCGTTTTGAGGCATATCCTTGACGGCAAAAAAATCGTTGTACCCGTCCCCGTTGGGCGTAAACACATTCGGCACAACAATCGTGGCGGTCAGAGATGGGTCGAGGAGCCGAAACGTGACCGTGGTCGTGGCGGTACGATTGGGCTGACACGACCGGTCATCCGCTGCGAAGTCGACCACAAATATAGCTTCGGGTTTACCGGCCAAAAGTTCGCAGGTGGGTTTCCAGTCGAACGCCGATTGTAGGGTAGGGGTACCGGTTTTGTTGGAAAAAGTCATGCCTACGGCTTTCATGTCGAAACCCCGGCCGGTACCGGTCATGTACAGAATATCCCGATCGGGATCGGTGGCCAGTACGTCGAAGGTAGACCGACCGGCGGTATCGCTGGGCGTAACCACCAGATCGACAACCGGCTGGTTCAGGGTTGTCCGGATGGCGGGGGGCTGGCTGGGAGTGCCCGTAGCGGTTAGCACAACGCTGACAGTATCGCTCAGATTGCGGTTGCAGCGGGTATCCGTTACGATGAAATCGACGATATACGTATCCTGCGCCGTTTGTACACAGGTGGGTTTCCAGGTGAACGGTTGCGACACGTTGCCGACCCCCGATGCCGAGCCGAAAGACATGCCCGCCTGCGCCAGCGTGAACCCGCGCCCAACGGCCTGGATCGAAATATTATCATTGTCTTTATCAGTTCCGAAGGCGTTGAAGGTCAGCGAAGAACCTACCGTTACCCGGCTTTGATCGGGCCGCAGGTCGGTGCCGGCTTCGGGCCGGTTGTTGGTCGAGGGAATAATGTTAAGCCGGATGCTGAGGGTATCGCTCAGCCCCTGCGGGCACCCTTCGTCCGTAGCGCGCACGAGAAGGGTAAACGGGCGTCCGTCGCCCCCCACGCACCGGCCGAAGCAGAACTTGGCCTGTAACGTATCCTGCCCGGTTCGGGTGAGCAACTCGCCCGGGTTCAGGGTGAGCCCGGGCAAGGATCCGCTCATGTTGGTGATTGTGATCCGCTGATTCGGGTTAATGTCGGTAACGAAGAGGCTCAAGCAGTTTGTGTCTTTTTCGATAATGGTTAACACCGTTCCTTCTTTGTAGAAGGCTGTCTGTCCATCGGGCCGGAATAGCAGCTGAGGGGCGTCGTTTTTGGGGCAGTCAACAACTTTAAGCTGAAAATCGCGCCGGACGCGGCCAATCTGTCGGCCATTCCGGTATTCCGTAACTTCGACGGAGAAAACGTAGAGTCCCTGTTTGTCAGCTGTAACGCTGAGTAGTCCTGTGCGGGGGTTAACCTGTAAAGGAGTCGACCCCGGAATCTGATTCTGCTGACCAATGCCGTTGACCCACTGAATGGGCGGGTATGGCCCGGCATAAGCAATCGGCTGACCTGACAGGCCCGGGTTTGGCACTGCCCGGGTACTGAATCCGTTGTAAGGCGTCACCATCGCATAAGCCAGACTATCGCCGTCTGGGTCGCGGGCGCTGAAATCGAACGTGAAAGGGCGGTTGATGCAGATATAGTCGCCTTTGGCCACGGTAAAGACGGGCGACGAGTTGGTGTAGGGAGCATTGCCAGCGGTGAAAGGAGCGGGAAACTCGAGGTAAAAGGTTGACCCCGCCCCACCCGGATCAACAATGTTGCTGATCGTGCCATTGCGACAGCAGCGCTCCCAGCTCATGTAGTACCCACCCGCGTCGTTGAACGTTTGCGGAAAGGTGGCATCGGTGCTGTAGCGGATCAGGCGGGTGCGCAGGTCCTGACGCGAACAGGTCGGGCTGGTATAATTAACAAACTGACTGGTAACCCGGTAGAGCTGTACACTTCCCTGCAGGGCGTTGTCGCGTTTCCGGAAAATATAAACGACCGCGCTTTGGTCTTCGGCACCCACATCGCCGTTTATATCGTCGAAATAGAGGTTCAGGTTAAACCGGTGGCTAAAGGCGCTGTTGGGCCCCAGCTTCTGTAATTCCAGCTCGCCACCGACAATGTGCGTGGCTGAAGTCATATGGCTGACAATCAGTGATAAACCCGTAACGAACAGCACAACCCAGAAACGACAGTACAGATTCAGCATAGACAGAAACGATTCGGCAGTGAGACCGTCCGAAAACGGCTGCTTAAATTAGCAGTTTTTAAAGACATTCATGCGCAGAAAGAGTCATAAAGCACCCGAACGGTTGTACGACGTTACGATCGATTCCGTAGCCGCCGAAGGGAAATGTATTGTACGGACCGACGATGGCGTCATATTCGTAGAAAACCCCACGGGTGGCCCGGGCGTGGCCCCCGGTGACCGGGTGGACCTGCGCATCACGAACCGCAAAAAGCAGTACCGCGAAGCCGTTGCGGAGCATATTCACGAGCAGTCTGCCGTTCGGACCGAGCCGTTCTGTGAACACTTTGGTACCTGTGGTGGCTGCAAATGGCAACATATTCGCTACGATGAGCAACTACGGTTCAAACACCAGCAGGTGGTTGACCACCTGACTCGCATCGGAAAAGTCGATTTGCCGCCTATTCTCCCTATACTGGCTGCGCATCCAACGCAGTACTATAGGAATAAACTCGAGTTTACCTGTGCCGAAGGCCGCTGGCTGACCCGGGCCGAAGTCAGCACCGATGACGATATGGACCCGCGCGCGGTTGGGTTTCACGTGCCGGGCCGTTTCGATAAAGTTCTTCCGATCCGGCATTGCTACCTTCAGCCCGATCCGTCGAACGCCATCCGGCTGGCCGTAGCCGACTATGCCTTTCAGCACGGCATCAGCATGTACAACCTGAAACTGCATACGGGTTTCCTCCGAACGCTCATCATCCGTACCGCCGATACTACGCAGCAGATTATGGTGACGTTGCAGGTAGCGCAGGATAACCCGGATCTGCTGAATGGTCTGATGACGCATTTGCACCGTTCGTTTCCGGAGATTACGTCCCTCAACTATATTCTCAATACCAAGAAAAACGACAGCTATCAGGATCAGACGGTGATCAACTGGGCCGGGAAGCCGTACATCGAAGAACGCATGGAAGACCTTGTATTCCGGGTGGGCCCCAAGTCGTTCTACCAGACCAACGCCCAGCAGGCGTATAATCTGTACAGCGTGGCGCGTCAGTGGGCGGGGCTGACCGGTCAGGAGCGGGTTTACGACCTGTATACCGGCACCGGAACCATTGCGCTGTTCGTGGCCCGGCAGGCCAAAGAAGTGATTGGCGTCGAGTACGTTGAAGCCTCCGTGGCCGATGCCCGCGTCAATGCTCAGGTAAACGATATCACCAATGCCAGCTTCTACGCGGGCGACATGCGCGACATCCTGACGGATGGCTTCTTCGACCAGCACGGTCGTCCCGATGTGGTCATTACCGATCCGCCCCGGGCCGGTATGGATGAGGCTGTGACGCGTCAATTGCTACGGGCAGCCCCCGCGCGGATCGTCTATGTTAGCTGCAATACGGCAACACAGGCCCGTGATCTGGGAATTCTGGACGAAGGGTACTCGGTGGCCAGTGTGCAGCCGGTCGATATGTTCCCCCATACCCACCATGTAGAAAATGTCGTTTTGTTGACGAAGCGGAGCTAGTCGGGGAGAAGCTCAACTCGTATCGGATGGTTAAAAATCCAGATATGGGGTGAGCTTTTCGATCGTTTTGGCATCGAGAATGCGGATGGGTTTGAGTGACTCCGCGGACGTATAGGCTCCGTGCTGCTCACGATAGCTGACAATCACCTGCGCCTGCCGACGCGAGAGAAAGGGGAGCCGGTCGAGCTGTTCGGCTGTGGCCGTATTGACCGGTATCCGGCGCGGGGCAGACCGGATCTGACCCAGCCGCCGTAACTCGACCAGCGCCAGCGAGTCAAGACCGTATACGTCCTCAAACTGGTTCTGGGATACAAACCCACCCAGCGCATCGCGGTACTTAATGATACGGGCGGCCAGCGTCGGGCCGATGCCTTTGAGGGCAACCAACTGGCTTGTGTCGGCGGTGTTGATGTCAAAAGGTAGAGGGGCTACCCGCGCCGGTCGGTCGGCGCGCGCCGGGTCGATGGCGTCAGCCCGATCGGTTCGAGCAGTCTGGTCTGAACGGGGCGCCGTGGGGGCCGGGTATGGGTTAGCACCGGGCGCGGCCTCTGTAGTCAAAACGATATAGGGCTCCAGGTCGTCATACAGATCGGGCGGGAAATCGTAGATGCGCAACAGATCCTCTTTCTTCCGGAATCTTCCGCCTTTGTTGCGGTACTTGTCAATCCGTTCGGCCAGCCAGCGGGGTAAGCCGAGCTGTTGCCAGCCGGCCACACTGATTGTGTTAGGATCGAAGCGAAACAGGGATGGTTCGCGAAGATGCTCTGTTGTGGTTGTTTCGCGCGCTCGTTGCTGGGAATAGCGGGGTTGGCGGGCCTCTTCGGCTTTCATCAACGCCACCAGACTGTCCAGTTTTTGCTGGTCGGCGGCCGAAGTGTCTGCGGATTGCCGGTCGCTCAAGAGTCGATACAGAAACGGAAGTGCCAGAAACAGCAGGGTCAGGCAAAGTAATACCAGAAAGCCGCGGCTCTCTTTGTGGGAAAAGCCAAACCCCCTTAAATCGCTCATTAGCCGCCCTGATTGCCACCTGATTTGGCACTTTTGCTCAGAATCAGCGAATTATAAATGGGTACCCAAACGGCAAAACCCAGCCAGTACCCAAGCCTATTACCACGCAAAAACTGACTACCAAAAAGTAAATATTTTTTACTGCTATAGTACTAAATAACAGTGCATTATATGAACAGGTGATCGTGGTCAGGTTTTAATATGATTTACAGTAGGTAGGTACTAACTATCTGGCGTGTAGTTTCGGTCTTGTACTCCTCTAGACCGTATTCTATCCGCTTATGTTGTTTCGCTTACGAATGCCCGTCACCGTTCAATTTCGTTTCCGCACCCCTCCCGCCCGCGCCCGCCTGTCCCGATTCGATCGGTACCTGGTCGTTCGCATTACCGTCAACTCCGTTCGTGATTCGGGCTTTGCCGCCCGCGAACGGTTCCGCGACCCCAATTCAGGGGCGGTCAGCTTTGGTGATATTCTGGTGGTCGATTCGCGCCAGTGGAACCCCGTACTCTATGAGGTTAGGGGGCGCCACCAGGAAGCCATCGACAAAAACAACATCATTGATCGAATCCGGCACGACGTCAAGACTGTCTGTACCGATCAGCAACGCCGGTTTGACGCGGGCAACGCGCCCATGCCAACGACCGACAGCGTAAAATTTGAGTACCTGAACGGCTTACCGCCAACGGTGCTGGCCGGCCAGTTCGTATACCCGCCAACGTTTTTAGCCCGCAAGCAAAACAAAGCGTCAGTCATGCCCGACGGGCCGACCGCCTATCTGGGTCCAAACTCGCTGCTGGAAACTGCGTTTCGGGCCTACCTGTCGGATCTGGTTGCCAGCAAAGTTGAGACGGGCCAGCTGTCTCGGTCGACGTACCTGCTGCGTAAGTCGGCCTGTGATTATCTGGAGCGCTACCCGCTGTCGGCCATTACCCGCGTGTCCGACGTGACGCCCCACTGGCTGAGCCGGTTTCATACCTGGTTGCTGTCGCAGCCATCGGGCAGTCCGCACCAGAAGTTTAAGAACCTGCGTATGTCGCCCGGTACGGCCACCTCGTACTGTTCGCATATCAGTAAGGTGCTTACCTGGATGAAAAACCAGTACCTGATCCCCCTGAATCCGATTACGGATATGGGTGATTTGCCCCGTCAGCCTAACAAGGACGTTGTTTTTCTTAATCCACCCCAGATCGAAAAGCTCTTTCAGCTCAGCGTACCCGACAGTCTGGCTGTCTCGCTCTGGTGGTTTCGGCTGATCTGTTTGACGGGACTGGACTACCCCGACGCCGTACGCTACGCCCAGGCCCGCTATAGCTATGAGGACTATACGCCCGGCGGTAAGCCCAAAATCGTGATCCGCAGAGCCAAGCCGCCCGGCAATGTCTGTAACATTCCGATTACCGAACGCCTGACCGATCTGTGGGACGAGGTGATAGGCGAAGCCCCGTACGCGCCGACCGACTCGACACTGATCAATCACCTGGTCCACATTGGCAGTATGATTGGCTTCGAACACCGACTGACCCCGAAAGTCGGGCGAAAAACGGCGGGTGTTATTTTCCTGCGTGACTACTCGATTAAGGCCGTGAGCAATATTCTTGGTCACAGCACGATAGCCATTACCGAACGCCACTATGTTAAAGTGACCGGCTACCAGGTCGACCACGAGACCGACCGGCTTCGGTAAATAGGGGAGTGCTTTAAAGCAGGTGGTATTACCGCTTGCTTTATTTTATGAATATTTCTTACCATTTGCTTGCATATTCATTACCATTTGCTTTACTTTGTATCAACAATAAGGCAAATGAATATGCAAACGCCGATACCCGACCACCTCAATATTGATAAGCTGCGCTCTCAATCATTCGGCCCCGAAAGCCTGACCTGTGGCATGAGCGGTACGTATTATCTATTCAGCGCCGACGGTAACCTGCTTTATGTCGGCTCGACTCAATCCCTGAGAAATCGAATGTCGGCCCATCGTTGCAAAGGGCTCATACCATTTGCCCTGATTACGCTGCTCTATGCCGACCGCCGTTTGCGCGAAGAATGGGAGGTAGAAGCCATCAAAACATTCAGGCCACCCTACAACAAGAATCACAATCCTGATTGGCAGTATCCCAAAGAAAGCCTGATCGGTCGTGCCCGCCCTTACTCAAAAGCCTAAATAATAAGCCAATCACAAACCAACACCTACGCCAATGAACAGCAACGCCAACAACTACCACACCAATTACCTGCCAGCCCTGCGAACCGAGCAGGAGACGGCCCGCGCCACCGTTACCGACGCCGAACTCGTTTCAATCCGGCTGCGCTACCTGTCGGCATCAGGGCTCAACAGCCGCGCCCTGGTCAAAATTACCCGCAACCCCGAACAACGCAACGGCTTTATCGTCCAGATCAATCCGCTGCTCTCTCTCAACTGCTCATTCATTGGCCGCGTATCGGTTACCCAGTCCGGCAAATGGCACGACACGTTTGGTATTGAACAACTGGCCAACGTAGAGTATGCCCGTCCATCCGCAGCCCGCAGACCCGTACGCTGATATGAAAGCCACCCCCGCCCAAAGTCTGATCCATCACAAGATCAACTACCGGAGCCGAATAGCCGCAGATAATATCATGGCTCACTATACGAATCGTCAGCGCAATCATAGCAGACAGTCGTTTCTGCGCGTCCTGATCAGCTACGGCGACCGGCCCCAGGGTACCCCGCAACTCAGGCCCCACGACGCGGAATAATACAACACATTCCGGTCTCCCATGAAGACCGTGACTCTCCTTAGAATCTTACAACTTTCAACCAATCCCAAACATGGCAAAACAAACTGCTGCCGAATCAACCCTGTTGCCGTATCAGAAAGTAAGCGAACTGACCGGCGAAGTCGTAGACAAGTTCAAATACTTAGAAGGCCACCCCCGCCAGTATCGCTTTGATGGCAAAGCCGGGGTATTCAACATCAACGGCGATCAGGTTATTGGTAAAACCCTATCCTTTCAGCCTATCGCCTGGCGCATCTTCACTGACAACATTCTGGGCATGGGTACCAAGAACTGGGCCGAACTGTTCTTTGTCGACGCCAAAAACTGCGTATCGGCTATCCTGTTTCACGGCTATTCGGTCGACGAACTGTTTCGACTGATTGAGCCCCTGTACTACGAAGACCTGACGCTGGCCGACGTGGTGCTGACGGCTACGGCTGAGAAGAAAACCCGGTCTGTCGATAACGGAACGTGGTTCATGGCCACATTTAGTTACGCCATGGCCGACCCCGAACAGACCAAGGTCTTTAAGCAGTTTGCCCAAGAAACCAAAATCTTCCGTCAGGAGACGCTGACCGACGTAGCCAACATCAAATCGGCTATGCACTACTACAACCCCTTTGCCGTCAGCGAGGAACCCGAATTGCCACCCGCTGGCGTGACGCGTCGGGAGCTGAACGCAGCCGTCGAAGATCACTATACGGCTGACGAAGCTGCTTAATCATTCATTAGTTAATGGTGTGGATAATCGGGTTGGCCGGGGTCACTGGTCCCGGCCACTTTATCAGCACCCAACCCCCCTTTGTTAGTCATGACAACAGACATTGAATTACACGACACTGAGGTAGTCGACAACGAGCAGATACACGACGCCGTACTGGTGTTGGACGCCCCGGCGCTGGCACCGATCAGCTTCGCCCTGACCCTGGAAGAAATCGACAAGGTAGCCGCCGAAGCCAGTAAGCTGACCATTGCCGACCATAACGACCGGGCTGGCTACAAAGCCGTCTACTCGTTTCGGCAAATGGTTAAAGATCAGCGCATCGGGGTTGAAAAGCGGCAAAAGGAATTGAAGCGCCCTCACATTGATTATAACCGTTCGGTCGATCAACTAGCCAAACAGCTGGTTGATCCGATGAAGGTGATTGAAGAAGGGCTGTCCAAACAGGAAGCGGTTTACGAAGCCGAGCAAGAGCGCATCAAGCGCGAAGCTGAACAGGCCGAAGCCCTCAAACGCGCCAGCCGTATCGAATCCGTTATCCGGCTGGGTGGTATACTCAATGAAGCCGCCTACGACGTATTCGGTACCCGCGTTGATCTGGTAGAGATTGAAACCCTGCCCGATGACAAGTGGGGGGAGATTTACGCAACGCTCGAAGAAGCCTACACGTGTGAGCAGATCCGGCTGGCTGAGATTGAACGGGAGCGTCAGGAAGAACAGGCCCGGCTAGAGCAGCAACGCATTGAGCAGGAAGCCCAGGCCAAACGACTGGCAGACCAGGCGGCTGAAATCGAGCGACGGGAACAGGAATTGGCCAGACTCGAAGCCGACGCCAAACGCAAAGAGCAGGAGCGCGAACGTCAGGCTGAACAGGATAGACTGGCTGCTCTGCTGGCGTACCGGGTGCCCATGATGGAGACAAAAGGCTTTGAGAAGAATAGCCGCGGTTTTTATGTGTTCCGCAATACCGACTGGTGGTTTGACGCTACGAAAATCGCCACACTTTCCGATGAGCAGTTTGCCGATTTGATAGCCAGCGCCGAAAGCATGGACCGCCAGCGTCATCGGGAGCAAGTATCGGAGCGGCGTAGTTCTATCCTGTATGGCTTGGGATTCACGCTGGAGAATGAGCGCTACTTACACCCAACGGCTGAGTTGACCGAAGAGGGGGTATGCGACCTATCAGACGCTGACTTTGATAAGGTCGTCAAGTTGGCAGGCACCCACAACAAGAAAGCGGACAGGGCGCGTATCGAACGGCTGAAAAAGGAGAAAAAGGCCTTTGCCGACTACCTGCGCGTCTACCAATCCGGTTCGACTGTTGGCTTTTATGAGCAGCCCGAAATCGCTGATCTGCTCGACCGGTTTACTGGCGCCATTCGTCAGGTTATCGAAGCGTATCGGGCTGAACTGAACGCTTTGTAGGCCATGGAACAGAACCAGCCTAAACACTTCGCGCCCAAAGTAGGCGAAGTATTCGTAACCAACTTTTGGGGCGTCCGCGAAGTCTGTATGGTCGAATCCATTAAAGACGGGCTCGCGCTAATCATTCGACTGGAAAGCGCAATTTATAAGAGAGATCCCGTCCGGGCCTGTTTCGATCAGGACGAAATCCAGCTACTGCGTTACGAGGTGCTACACAAAACCCAGTGGAATGGATAGCCATGGCAAAGAAAAGAAAGAAGCGCAGATATAACGTTAGCATCCAGTTTCATGCTTTCGGCGTTGAGGTTTTGGCTCATTCAGAGGCCGAAGCCAAACGAATCGCTTTCCAGCGTTTGGTGAAGCGAAGCTACGGGTACCTGATTGACAAGAACAACACATATGCCGATTCTGACGACTAGCCATGCCCAAGTCGCTGACAACCTACGGCAACATTACCGGCGGCAAGCTGTCGATCGTGGAAAGGGAAAAGTTCTACCAATCCCTTTCCGCCTTTGCTGACTGCGAAATCAGTCTGACAGTGAAGGCGCTGGAGCCCCAGCGGTCCAACAGTCAGAATAGATACTACCATGGGATAGTTGTCAAAATGATAGCCGAGGCCATGAGCGAGGCATATGGAGAAGACGTTGATGTTGATGAAGCTCATGAACACCTAAAGAGCATGTTTAACCTTCGCACCATCGAAACCGCTAATGGGTATACGGTCAAAATGCCAGGATCAACGAAGCGATTGAGTACGGTAGAATTTTCTACTTACGTTGATAAGTGTCGGATGTGGGCGGCCGAGTTTTTCGGAATAAACATACCTGATCCTGTGCAAATATCAACAACAAAAGATTCGTTAAGAGTCTGATATTCTTTTGGTTATGGTTATTTTATTGAGTATATTGTATCAGAAAAACGGCCCGACAGGCGCTTGCAACACCTACCGGGCCTAACCAACACAATAAACCATCTATTGCTATGGCTGCCCCAAATTTAAGCAGTCCTTCCGAGGTATGGAAGGATGTTGAAAGCTATGAGTCACTCTATCAAGTAAGCAACTTGGGTAGGGTCAAGTCAAAGTCGAGAGGCACCTTTCTCAAGTGCTATAAAGATAAGTCTGGTTACTGGCGTGTATCCCTTACTCGTCGTAATAAGACCACGTCAAAACTACTTCATCGGCTAATTGCCTGCCATTTTATTCCCAATCCAGAAGGAAAGCCGCAGGTAAACCACATTGACGGCAACAAGTCCAATCCCTCGATTGAAAATCTAGAATGGGTTACGCCTACCGAAAATGCGCTCCATGCTTCCGCTATGGGACTTCTTGACGGTATGGCCCAAAAGTCTCGGATCAGGATGGTGGGTGTAGGCGCAAAATATGGCAGCAAGAACATCAAAATCGCCATAGACGCAACACGAAAACACTTTGCCGCCCTTGACAATGATGGAAATGTGGTTAGCGAGCATAAGGGCATAAAGACCTTTTGCCGTGAACGCGGATTCAACAGCAAACACTTTTTCACATGCTTGAAGTCTGGCCTTCCATATAGAGGTGTTCGTTACAAATACTTATAGCCATGACATACACCGACCATCAATATCGCACCCTGCCCGCCTACGCCAACAGCGACTTATCCGAGTTGGATAGACTACTCAGCGGGCGCCCCGCCTTTACCGCCAGCCCCGAAGCGCTCGCGTTCGGTACCGCCTTTCACACGCTCATTCTCGAACCCGAGACGTTTGCCGCCCGTCACCTGATTGTGCCGAACATGAACACGCTGGCCGCTATGCAGTCAGCCGTTCAGGCCGACCCGGTACTGTCTGCTAACCTATTCAAAGCCCAGCGCGAAACCGTTCGTCAGTGGGTATGCCCACTAACCGGACTGCCCCTCAAATGCAAAATCGACGCAGCGGTACCAGTAATCAGGGGTGAACTGCTGATCGATCTGAAAACAACCAGTTGCAAAACCCGCGCCGAGTTTGAGGAATCGTGCTATACCTACGGCTACGACCGGCAAGCAGCATTCTACTTAGCCAGTAACCCCCGCGCTACGTTCTTCGAGCTGGTAGGCGTACAGAAGCAATCGCCGTACAACCTGTTCCGACTCGCGTTTTACAAAGACGACCTGTTTATCAAAGGCGGTCGGGCGAAGATGGAGAAGCTGTTGACCATGGCCCACCGAATGAATTTTCAGCCCATTAGCTGGTCGAGAAAGGAGGTGGTTGTATGAAAAAACCATTCACACAAGCATCGCTGGCGGGCATTGTCGCTGACCTGTGGCGCAAGTGCAACGATCTGGAACGCGAAGCGGCCTTTTGCCGCAATCACAACTACATGATTGAAGCACAAATTTTCGACGCCAAAGCCAAGGTGTTAAAGGAAGCCATATTCGAGGTTGAGCAACTTCTAAACTAAACGCCATGCCTAAACAGGTTCGTGTTGTCACCCAGCACCATTTTACCAACATGAGCGCCGACCGGCAACACGGGTATCTGTTACTGTGTCGGCACTGGATTCGGCAAGGGCTATGCCGCAACTGCCCGCACTGGCTGTACTTTCTGACGCTGGCTTACTTTACCGGCAACACGAACGAAATAACAGCGACGCCAACCATGACCCTGTATAGGGATTTGCTCTTGAATCAAGTACTCGATAAACCAACGCCGACCGGGCGGTAAGCGGGGTACACATGAAAACATTCGACATTACATATTTCAACGCAAGTCCATCCTTTACACGCATCGGCAAAGCGTTATTCAAGCCTTACAACCTGTTCAATCGGCAAAACATGCTAATGGCAGACGGGACCGTTGAAAGCCATTGGGGGTGTGGTTTGCTCCAGCTGAACAATCGACACCTGTTTTACATCGGTAAAGGGCCGGACCTTCGCATTTACGTTGTCTTTATACGGATTGCATAGCAGTTTCTAACCACTAACGAAGCAGAACGATGGAGAATTCACAAGAAATAATCGCCAACACCCCGTTGCACTGGGACTGTAAGAAAAAAGGACCAACCCTTGATGAGCAAAAAGCCGAACTAATAAACTGGCAGATCTCCGTTAAAGGCAAAGTCGAAGAAGTGTGTAGACGACTTGAAGAAACCCGGGCGGTTACTACCAAAGATATAACCGACCTTCATAAAGCACTTGTCTGGATGGATGACATGAAATCTCAGATCAATTGCTTAACTGACCAACCTTGATTGACTTATTTGAGGAGTATTCGTTACACCCGGTCGGCGCTGCTGGCCGGGCTGTTTTATTAGCAACTTTCTAATAAATACGCGTTATTTTTGTCAATATCGTAAGTAAACAGACCTATGGACGAGGAACTAGAACCCAGTAGCGTAAAACCCTGGCATGACGGACTGACCGACAAACAGCGCCGGTTTGTGGAGGAATACTGCGTTGACTGGAACGGTACGCAGGCCGCTACCCGGGCCGGTTATTCGCCCGCTACAGCCAACGAACAGGCTAGCAGACTGTTAGCCAATGTTAACATCCGGGCCGCTGTCGATACCTATCTGGATGATCTGTCAATGACTGCAGCCGAAGCCGTTTTAAAGCTCACCCGATGGGGCCGGGGGTCGATCGAGCCGTTTCTGACTGCCGGGGGCCATCTGGACCTGTCAACAGAAGATGCCCGGGCTAACCTACACCTGATTAAAAAGTCGAAGATTACCACCCGGGTAGAACGAGGTCTGCCCGACACCGAGCAGCCCGACGCCGATATTATAACGGTCGAGATTGAATTGCACGACGCCAAAGACGCGGTTAAAACTATCCTGGATGTTCGGGGTAAGCTCATTCGGCGCCACGAGTTGACGGGCAAAGACGGGCAACCCATCCAGCATCAGCACGATTATTCCAACATGACCGATGAGCAGCTACTTGCCATTATCGCCGGTGGCCAGCCCGGCCCAGCTCGCGGCCAGTGAGATACTGACGCGCCGGTCAGCCCGTCACCGCTTTGCCGACTACCTGACCGTTTCAAATCCCCGTTATGATCGCCAGTGGTTTCACGAAGTAATTGCCGACCGGCTCCAGCAGCTCCACGAACGCCACATTCGCAAGCTGATGATCTTTATGCCGCCCCAGCACGGCAAAAGCTCCGCGTCTACCCGTACGTTCCCGGCCTGGGTGCTGGGTAAGCATCCCGATACCAAAATCTGCGTAACGTCTTATTCCTCTACGATTGCGGGCCGCTTTAACCGGGACATTAAACGCGGCATGGAAACCGACCGCTACCGGGCGTTATTTCCTGATACGCGGCTGGGTGACGGGCGCAACGGGTATCTCAACAACAACGATATTGTTG
This sequence comes from Spirosoma lacussanchae, assembly GCF_005870035.1. Taxonomy (GTDB): domain Bacteria; phylum Bacteroidota; class Bacteroidia; order Cytophagales; family Spirosomataceae; genus Spirosoma; species Spirosoma lacussanchae. The sequence continues at coordinate 53,649 of NZ_SWJG01000014.1, forward strand.
AGGTCGAGGGCAAAGAAGGCTTTATCTACACGGTGGGCGTAGGTGGGTCGCTCACCTCGGTCAGCGTCGATCTGGGCATTATTGACGACCCGATCAAAGACCGACAGGCCGCTCAGTCTCCTACGCTGCGCGAATCAATCTGGGACTGGTACACCGATGTGTTTGAAACGCGTTTGCACAACGACTCGGTACAGGTGCTGATTCAAACCCGCTGGCATCAGGATGATCTGGCGGGGCGGCTGCTGAACCGGGACGGCATCTATAGCGCTGACAACGAAACCGGCTGGGTCGTGATTAACTTTCCCGCCCTGCGAACCGATGATATTAACGACTTTGACCCCCGGCCGGTGGGAGCGGCCCTGTGGCCCGAAAAGCACAGCCAGGCCAAAATCGAGAAAATAGCCAAAGAAGATTCGGTCAAGTTCACCAGTCTATACCAGGGAGACCCCAAGCCTTCCAAAGAATCGTTGGTTTTCCCCAACTGGCACGAATGCGACGAGTTCCCGGCCAACTGTGAGCTGATTTTCTACGTGCATGATTTTGGCTATACCAATGACCCGAGCGCGACGGTTGCGGTCGGTAAGCTGGGGCGCCGTCTCTATCTGGATGAAAAGCTGTACGAAACGGGTCTGACCAATCTGGATATTGCCAAACGCTGGGTTGCGCTGGGCATTCCCCACAACGCGGATATTATTGGTGACAGCGCCGAACCCAAATCCATTAAGGAACTACAGACCGGCTTCGTCGACTTCAACACCAACCAGCGGATACGCGGCTTTGCCATCCGGCCGTCTGTCAAAGGGCCCGACTCCATCAGCGCCGGTATATCCAAACTCCACGAATTCGAGGTTTACGTCACCAAACGCAGCCGCAACATCATTAAAGAAAAAAACAACTACCAGTACATCATGATGGGCGACGTTGCCACCAACGAACCGATTGACGCCTACAACCATGCCATCGACGCCGTACGGGGCGGGGTCTATACCAAGTACGGCAAACCGCAGCTGATTACCACGCTGAAAAACCGGCAACGGTAACCTATTGCATTTTTCAAAAACTGTTTATCTTTGTGTCACTCCGACACCGGCTGCAAAGGGGCTGTACGCTGCGTGTTTCCTGCTATATCGTAGCAATGGCTTTCAATACATGCCCCCTGCCGACGGCGCTGACCACGATTCCCGCCACGGCCTGCCCGGTCAACTTCGGGCAAATTGTTCGAGCGCTGCTCATTCGCCGGTCTGCCGGTGCCCTCTTTACCTTCACCGCTGGTGTTTCGTCCATTGCGACCGAGGCGACGCTGACCGCCGTACTCGCGGATACCGATTCAGGTAAGGGCGTACTGACGCCCCTGTTTGCCGGTCTTACCCTGCCCCAGCTCGACCCGATTCTTGAAGGCGAAAACGACAACAGCACGACCTTCGGCGTCGGCTACGTCGCGGGCGGTAACGTGGCCCGGGTGCAGCTGATGTTCGATAGTATCAGCACCGAAACGGCCGACGCCATGCAGCTGCTACACGGCGAAGCCCTGCAGGTTGTTTTCTTCAACCAGTACGGCCAGGCTATTCTGAAATCCAACGGCAAAGGCTTCGACATTTTCAACCAGGTCCTGGGTGATGTGACGAGCGAAGGGCTCAACCGCATCAACAAAACGCCGTTTTCGTTTACGCTGCCGTTTGGCTGGTCGAAAGGCTACAAGGTGGTTAATCTGCCCTACGACGTTCTGAACCTAGCCCAGTCGTAAGACGTGGTTAAGCTACTGGTATCGGGTGAGGGGGTGAAAACCTTCTCACCCGAACAGGCGGAAAACATATTGCGCCTGCAAGCCCGCAACCCGTCTTTGACCGCGTATTCACTTCCCGCCGATTCGCCCTACACGTTTCAAGATGATTCTCTCCGACGACGACGCCCTAAGCCTGCTCAGCAGCCCGAAAAACAAACCCCAACTGGCCGAAGCAATCGCGTGGCAGGAACGGGTTCAGTTCCACGGCCTGACGGTTCGCAATCGGCTGGATAGTCGGTATTTCGAAACGTATCTGAAGTGGGTATTCGGTTTTCTGCAGGCGACTGACAAACAGGCCGCATTCCGCGCCCGGTTTCCTTTTCCCGTTCCCACGACCAAACTACTATCAGAGGTTCAGGACGGTTGGATGAAACTGTTTGACGCGGTGAACCCCAGCCTGGTCATTCAGGGCCGCGACGGCATCGACGCCGAACTGATCGAGTATCTGCAGACGTCGGGGGAAGTGATGTTCTGGCCGGATGAAGCCATTGCCGCGCTGGTGGAGAGTCACAACGATATTCTGGTTGTCGACATTAAACCCGGCGACGATGGATTACCCGCACCGTATCTCACGCGGGTGAACCTGACCGCTATTCAGAGTATTGAGCTGCGCGACGATGGCACGTGTGAGCATATCGCTTACAAGACAGCCGACGGGCGCATGATCGTCATTGACGACAACGCCTACCGGGTGTACAGCAAAGCCGCTGAGTCGGACAACTGGACGGTAGAAGTCTTTCCCCATTATCTGGGACGCTGCCCGGCGCGAATGCTCTGGGACGAGCGGGTAAAAGATCATGCGGTTGCGTCTCACTCGCTGATTGATGAGGTGCTGAGCGATCTGGAAGACTACTGTTTCTGGCACGTTGCGTACGACCTGTTTAAGTTGTACGGCGCGTTTCCCATTTACTGGACAACGGCCAGCACGTCAGAAGCGGCCACATCGGCACCCTATCAGCCGCGTAACGCCGACGGTACGCCGGATGCTGGCTATCCGGACAACTGCCAGAAGCCCGAAACGCCAGCCGCCAGTTCATGGGTCGGGCCGGGGGATGTGTATGAACTACCGCCCGGTACCGATCAGATCGTGGCACCCGTCGGTATTGTCGAGCCATCAACGGATAGCCTGACGTTTCAGGACGAGAACCGCGACAAGATGTACCGGCAGCTGGTCCAGTACCTGACCGGAGCCGGGGGCGAATCAGCCCTGATGGACAAGGCGGTCAACGAGAAGCAGGCCACCGGCACGTTTGCCAGCAAAGAAAACGTGCTGCGTTACATCAGCCGCCATTTGTCAGCCGCCCGTCAGTGGGGAGTGCTGACCATCGGGCAACTGCGCTACGGGATTAGCGCGGTTGTGTCGGTTGCTCACAGCTTTGGTACCGAGTTTTATTTACAGACCGAAGCCGAAATGTGGGACGGACTGGCCAGCGCCAAACAGGCTGGAGCGCCCCAGACCATTCTACTGGAAAAGGTCGAACGCATCCAGGCCTTTCGGCTGCGTAGTGGGGGTGACGCTACCCGTAGCCAGATTCTATTGGATCTGGAGCCGATGCCGGAGATGAGTTTATCGGACGCCAAAGGCCTATTGATGATGGGCCTGACGAGTCAGCAGGACGTAGCCGTTAAGGCGCAGTTCAACCAGCTGATCAAACAATGCGAACGGGAGTTTGGCGCTGACATCGTGGAAATCGGTTCAGCGCTGCCCTACAGTCAGAAAATCGAACGAATCAAAACGTACCTATACAACAATGTCAAAACAGAACAACCAAGACCAACTGCCACTGACTCCGCCGGTCGAACCAGCAGCACAGAACCAGCCAGTGCCGTCTGAGCAGATGGTTCCCGTTTCTCAGCTGAACGAGATCGTTGCCCAGCAGGTAGCCAAAGCCCTGGCCGATCAGAACGCGGAGAAAGCCGCAGCCGCCATTGCTGCCCAGCCTAAACAGATTACCGTCAACCAGTACCGGATGGTAAACGACGGCTTTGGCGACGCTAAGAAGGTCGATGAGCAGGTACAGATTTACTCGGAAGATGAGTACCGCCGGTTGACCAGCCCCCACCCGCAGGACGACAGCGGCCGTACCGTCGCTGAGGTGCTGGGACTCGTAATAGAGCCTATCGAAGAATAAGCTATGTATTTTGTGAGTTTGTTAATGAATCAATATATTTGTTAGCAAACTCACAATAAAAAAGCCCATTCATTGCATGAGTACTGTAGCTACCCCAGTCGGACAGATGCCGAATGAAATACCGGTTCCTCAACCTGTTGCCGTGGCTCAGCCACCCGTTCAACAACCGGCACCGACCGGTTTTGATGCTACCGAAGCCCGCGCCCGCTTGTCGGCCCTGGGTTTTAAAGTCTATACGGCTGAAGAAGAACAGGCGCTGCGTAAAACGGTAGAGTCAGAAGCCATCGGCAAAAAGACGTCTGAATTTGCGCTGAAAACCGAGGAAGACATTTTCAAAGCGACTGGTATACCCAAGCTGTCGCCGGATGAAAAGTATTTTGACTATGCTCAGCGGGCCGTTAAGGAGGCCGCCGAAAACGGGAAACGCGAAACGGTTCAGCAGTCCAACCGGGCCATTGCTGAAATAGCCTTATCCGGAGCGCTGGGTAGCATGAATTTTAATCTGGAGGGTGAAGCACTGGAAATGCAGCGCGAGCTACTCCTGAACAAGGCCCTGCTGATGCCTCACCGGGTCGAAGGCCGTCAGGTGATCTTTCAGAAGCAGGACCCGGCCGACCCCAGCAAGTACGTCGACATCGTTGATGCCACCACGAACGAGCCGGTAAAAGCATTTGACCATCTGGCCAGCACATTCAAAGCATTCTTGAAAGTAGCGACGCCACCAGCAACGGGGCCGAACGCAAAAGCAGCCGCGCCAGTACCGGGCGCCGGACCCGTACCCAAAAACAAAGCCGAAGCCCAGCAGATAGCGCTGGAAAAGGCAAACGGCCAGACCGGACCCGATTACGCTAAAGAGTACGCCCGGCTGGTGAAAGAATATGCATTGACCGAATAACCATGAACGCACTGACTCTTTTGTCCTACGTCTACTTCGTGCCGGCATTGTTGATGCTTATACCCGGCATAGCCTGCCCGTCCGGTATGTTCGCCGGTCTGAAGCTGGGACCACTTACCGGTAGATCGGCCATGTTGGCCGGTAGCTTAGTGCCCTGCTTCAATCTGGGTTGCGTCGCTTTCGGTGTGTGGCTTATGATAGAAGGTTCAGTTAAGTTCATACAAAACCTTTTTAAGTAAATACTGTTGCCCGGTCGGCCATGGGACGGCTTACCGGTTTTTGATTTGATTTCCGTATTCACCCGCTTTACTGATTCGGCTAAGGGGTAGTCCAGAATCCAGAAAAGCCCCTAATTCACCTGTCACTAATGCCCGCTGGATTACCCAATTACCTGCCTACCGCGTATACCGATGCGATCATCCGGTTTAGCGAAGAGTCAACGCGCTTCGAGTTCCGTAAGGACAAGTACGGTGCGCTGGCTGCCTACATTGCTTCGTCTCCGTTCCTGCTCTCGCAGGGTGACGTAAGCCGCGAAAAACGTTCCTTCGAGCGTCCGTTTAAGATCCCGGTGATCAAACGCATGAGCATCACCCTGAAAGACGGGCGTACCTGCGTAATCGGTGGTCAGGAGCCGACGACCGACGCCGTAGCGCTGACCTTCAGCGTGAAGGGTTTTGAGATCAAAGTACCGCGTGCTTTGCTCGATCAGAACTACATCCGCTACAACGAGCTGCTGACCACGGCGCTGTATTTCGCCTGGCACAAGTGGTACGAGTTCATGGAGACAAACTGTCTGTCGTTCCTGGCCGCTAACAAATCGACCGCCTTGGTTGACGACGCATCGACGCAGGCCTACTTCACCAAGTCGGGTGCGGCTTATACGGGCGTTCAGGGTGCCCCGTTCTACGCAGCGTACAACTACGTACTGGGACGCAACATCCTCAATGCCGGTACTGATTTTCTGGACGTAACGAACGGGGCCGCCATGGTCACCCAGCGTTTGATGGGCATGAATGGAGCGGGTAACGCCGTCAACCAGGCTATGCTGCTGACCGGGGGCGCTACGATGTATCCAACCAACTTCCTGGTTCCGGATGCTGGCTACGCCGAGACGCACTACATGTTTACGCCGGGCGCCGTCGGTATCTACCACTGGCTGAGCCCCAACGCGGCTAACAACGTGGTGTTTGAGCCGCAGAAAGACTTCTGGTTTTCGGAGCGCGACCCGATGTTCAACTACTTCGACGCGTCGGTACACTACCAGGCCGCTTGCGCTGAGCAGACGGTCGGCTACAACGGAGCGGTTGAGCCGGTGTACTACGACAAATACGAATACACCGTCGATACTTCAATGGTCAAATCGTATTCGTCGGTCGAAGGCGAAAGCCCGATCATCAAATACAACCTGGCCCCCGCTGCCTAGGTATTTGATACCCGCACGTAACCGCCAGTAGCTTACGCGAGTAGGCTACTGGCCTTTTCTCACCTATTTACTGATTGTCAATCAATGAAACGATACCTGTTTTTGTGTGTGGGGTTGCTGCTGGCGGCTATCAGCGTTCAGGCCCAGACCATCATTCCCAGCGCCAACAAGATCACCTACACGACCAACACGGTCGAGGTAGCGGATTCGGTCGCTAAAGTCTCTATTGTCGTTCGCAAGAATGATTTACGGGTACGCACACGCGGCACCGGTACGGGTGCAGAAGCTACCCTGGTCGACAAAGCCAGCGGCCGGGCCGTCTGGTCGGGTCCGGTGTCTAAAGTCCGGATTGTGGGCGTTACGACCAGCGACAGTTTAAAGGTCATCAGCCTGAAAACGACGCCGTTCAACTAGTCTTTCATGTAGTAGTTTTGGGTTAAATGGTTGGTCAAAGGCCCGGCTCGCGTTGGCCGGGCCTTTTTTTACGAGCATCATGTACAATCTCACACGCATACAGGAGCAGCTGACCGGGTTGATCGGCTACCGGGACCACGGCAACAGCGACTACGGTACGTTAGACGCGGACCTGACCGAATCCCGGTCGGGTCTGTTTCTTGACACGGCCCACCCGCTCATGGACGCCCGGACGCTGTACTACGCGGCTCTGTCGCTCGACACGCAAGGCGATACTGACCGGCTCAGCGCGTTGATCAATCAGACGCTGACCGATTCCGTCGCGTCAGTGCTGTCGGCCATTCGGGTGCGTAAACTCACGCGCATCGAGGGCAAAACCGTATTGCCTACGATCGAGCTGTACGACGGGGGCGGCATGGTCACCGATCTGATTACGCCCGCCGGGCGGTTCGTCGGGCTGAAAGTCGTGGTGTCCGATCCGTACTACGCCATTCGACTCGAAAAGCTGGGGTTGCAGCTGTCGGCCGCTGTTACGAGCCTGCCTATTTCTGTGTACGGCGACAGTTTGGACAACACGGCCCTGTTTACGCAGAACGTGACGACTACCACCGGGAGCCGGATGCAGTGGGTGGATCTTAAGAAAACGCTGTCGGGCTATACCACGTACTACATTGGTTATCATCAGTTGGATTTAGGCAGCGTTCGGGCCATTCGCCGGGCTAAACCCGTCGGTAAGGTACGCTGCGCCCCCTGCGAACCCGAAAATAACAGCCGCTGGCTGCGCTGGAGCCCGCACGTGTCGCTATCTGCGTTTCAGCAGGACGAACCCTTTGGCGAAGTCGATAACGTGTCAGATCAAAACTTTGGGCTGAATCTGGCGTTTTCGATCGGTTGCGACATCACCAATTTGGTGATCGATCAGCAGTCGGTACTGGCTGAAGCCATCTTGCAGCAAGCCGTCGTCAAACTGCTGAACCGGATCGCGTTCAGCCCCCAGATTACGACCGTCGAGCAACAGACCCGCGACCGGGCTATGTACGCGCTGAAGAACGGTGAAGAAGCCAAGCTGGACAAACTGACTGCGGCCCTCGACATTGACCTGTCGGGCCTGTCGGCTAAATGCCTGCCCGATACGCAGGACGTTGGCCGGGTAAAACGTAAAACGGTATACGGGCTATGACAACGGGCGAACTGATAATCTTGTTCTATCTGGCACCGATCCTGTTTTACCGGCTCATTTTAGCCATCTGGTACTACGATCTGCTACCCAATAGCTACGCATCGGGCATCATGCGCGAAAAGGTTTTTTCCGAAAAAAAAAGCTATCCAATAAAGCAGTTTATTCCGGGTATGGGCATTTTCCTGTGCCTACTAGCCATGATTATGATAGCCCTTGATATTCTGTTGATCATCGGCAATCGATTTATCAGCAAATAATGACAGCTGCCCTCGCTCAACTCGACCAACTGGCCAGCATTCCCCTCGAACGGGTGCTGGATTCGACTATTGAGCGTAACGAAACGGTGATTACCGACCTGAACCGGGATCAGCTCGACAAGGGTCTCGACAGCAACGGCAAATCACTGGGTCAGTATTCGTCGGTCAAGTACAAAGGGCGGCTTAGGCCCGTCGATTTACTTGATACCGGTGCGTTTCGCGGCTCAATCTACACCGATCCGTTTGGTTCCGGCTTCAGCATCAGCGCGACGGATGAGAAAACCGAAAAGCTGACGAATCGCTACGGGCCGGACATCCTGGGCATTTCCGAAGCCGATCAACAGCGGGTAGCCGGATTTCTGGCCGACGCGCTGATTAACCATTTACGCCAATCACTATGAGAAAATGGTATATACATACCATCCAAGAGCGCTTACGCAGGCATTTTACCCGCAACTTTTCGCGCCTTGCCGATGAGCGGTTTGTCTGCGGAGAAATGCGCTATAACTACCAGTGCCACCGCAACAGCGTTCACGAATATTTTCTGGACAACACCAAACGGATTGCCCTTGTGTTTGCCATTGATCGGCGTGACGACACCTTTTGCTTACACGTAATTAACCGACTGTCCAATGGTAAGTATCAGGACAATACATGGGGCAGCGAATACCTGTATCATTCGTATTACCTCATCAAAGAGATATTGCCCGACCAGTACGACCGAGTGCCTAACTACTTCGATGATCATCGGCGCGACTTTATCCGGCTTTTCGGTAGCTACTGGCTGATTCGCTTGCTCCGCATTCAACCCACTGATATATTCTAATGACCCTATCTGACTACCTGCTACAACTCAATCAGTCATTGTCTGACCTGTTTCCCGTCGGTCGTGTCTACGGTCGGCTGAAAGTCGAAACCGTGAAGGGTATCGGCAAACCCGATCAGATCGACAAGGACCGCCCCCGCCGGTTGCCACTGACATACGACACGGCCAAACGCTCCAACCTGCCTGTACTGCCTGATGAGGTAGCGGGGGGTCTGCTGTTTGGCATCACGACCGGCCCCGGCAAGCCGCAACCCTACGAACCCGGCGCTACGACGCTGTTTATGGAATACCCGGTTGCCCTTATCGGCTGGTACGACACCACGAAAGGCCAGCCGACCGACTGGGTTATAGAACAGCTGCAAATCCGGCTGGCGGCTCAGTACCCGCTGGTCATAACCGGCGTAGAAGATCAGCAGGCGGCTAATGTGTTTCGCGGCATTGACTACGACTTTCAAAACCATCCCTACCTGATGCACCCGTTTGCGGGCGTTCGGGTGGATTGTCTCATTACGCTACCTGTTACAAACTGCTAACCGATCATGAAAATATTCCTGGATACCGAGTTTTATGCTGGCTTCAGAAAGCCGCTATTCGGCAAAAGCCGTCACTTCATTGACTTGATCAGCATAGGATTGGTCGATGATACCGGCCGCACGTATTACGCCATCAGTAAAGAATTTGATTTGGATAAGGCATGGGCCGATGACTGGGTACGTGAAAATGTACTAAAGCCCTTGCATGTGGAGATGTGCCAGGGACAATCCACTTACGCGAAAACCCACCACTATTCGCTGTTTGGAGACTTTACCAAAAAGTGCATGCGAACCCTGCTGAACTGGACAGGGAAAACCAATAAGCAGATTGCCGATGAGATACGCAACTTCGTTTACTGGCCAGCGGTAGCGGCCGGGGATGGACTGAGCCGCGCCGATGAAGACATTGACTGGTGGCTTAAGGCTAATAGCGTTGAGTTCTATGCGTACTACGCCGATTACGATTGGGTGCTATTCTGTTCGCTATTCGGCAACATGAGCGAACTGCCCACCGGCTTTCCCATGTATTGCCGCGACCTGAAACAGATGATGGACGAACGCGGCCTGACCAAAGAGTGGAAGCAGAAGGTTTGTCCCGATCCGGAAGGGGAGCATAACGCATTGGTAGATGCCAGATGGAACCGGCAACTACACGCGTGGATTGAGAAACAACCGCTTTATACCCATCAGGATATAATTGATTTTGTAGGGTATTTCCGGAAGAATCAGGATCAGGTTAAAGAGAGCATGTCGGACAACTATCTGATTCGGGGCTGGGCATCTAACACGCGCCGTACTGTATGTTAGACGCTGTTATTCTGACCTCGCTGACCGTTTCGGCGGTACTCTTTACGCTGAAAAAGTGGGATGTGCTGGACTGGTACAGCGTATACCGAAAAGCCTGGATGCCCGAAGCGTCCTGTTACTTCTGTCTATCGTTCTGGCTGTCGCTGGTGTCGCTAAAGGCCTTGACTGACCTGAATTTCTTACACTACGTAGCCGGGGCGCTGGCGTCGGCCATGCTGTCGGCGTTTGTGCTGTCCGTTGTTATTACCCGAACTGAAGAATAACCCATGCAAACCAAAACCCTGCAATCCGGCCACGTCGTTAAGTATTACAACGACTTCGAAGAATTTCCCGTCGGTCGTCGGCCGTACCTGACGCGCTACCTGTCGGAAGCGTCCGAACTCTCATTGACGCCCGATCAGCTGACCCAGACGCTGGGCGCCCTGATGCAGTACAATCTGGCGGGTGACAGTGCCAGCGTAGCTACTGGTCTGCAAAACCTGTATTTGTCTGTATCGGCCATACAGGAAGGCTACGAACCCGACGCGCTGGCGTTCGGCGTGTTGCTGGGTGAAGCCGATGGCAAACCCGTTGACGACATTACAGCAGAGGGCTTGAAACAGCTGCTGGAGACGATCAAACCCACCTACGCAGAGTGCCACGAGATTGTCGACGCGGTAAAAAAAAACTCGATTTTCAACGAGAATCGTATTTCCCTCGCTTTAAACGAGACGGAAGTTTAAGCTACGCTGACTACGTAAACGCCCTGATCGATGACGCCCTGAGCGAAACGCCCGAAGCAGCCGCCCGCCTGTCAGCTATTCAAACCTCACTCCAGCAAGCCGCCCGGCCCGCCGTTCTCGACCCCGGCAACAGCGAAAACCCGATCCTGTCCGACCGCAAAGCGTTTGAATCGTTACTGCTGGCCTTAGAGGAGCGGGGCGTTCAGCATCCGGAGCGACTGACCGAGTTTGGACTATACGCCCGGCTCGATGCGCTGAGCAGTAAAAAATAGTATCTTTAGGGGCTGCAAAGGGGCTGCCAGCGAAGTAAGTACCATGATCGATGCTGCGCGTCAATCGCCCCAACCTGCTGGCCTGGTTCAACCCGACCCAAAGCAACCCCCTCCCGTTTCCGCTGCCCCTGTCCGAGTTCGGCTGTCTGCCCCAGGCCGCCAGTGTCACCTATGCCGGGGCGTCAACCATGGCCTACGTCAATCTGATCGAAGGTCGGCCCAACAACGGCGTGCCAGCCGTCAAGCTGGTCAGTGAGCTAACCGGTACCGTCTACAATACCACCAGCACCGTATTTGCCATCCCCCGCACGTTCAACACGTCGGGCAACACCTATGACACGTATGGCAGTCTGGTCTGTCCGGCCGTGCCGCCGGGTTTGTACCGCTGGCAGCTGGTGTATCCCAGCCCGGCTTTAACGCTGGTGTCGTCGCTGATTGAGGTGCTGACCCAGGTTGATGCTATCCAGTACAGTATTTATCTGGACGTAGCCAACACGCGGATTCTGCAGGGCGTCCGCTACCCGTTTTTAGACCCCGGCTCAACCCAATCACTACGCCTACGGGCACGGCTGATTGATACGCCGTATCAGGTCGATCAGACTACGTATAGAGAAGTGACAACGGGACGAATCCGGCCGTATCACCAGGCGGCCGACCGGCTGCTGTCGTTTCGAACCGAACCGCTCGACAGCATTCAAATTGAAGCGCTGGAAATGGCCCTGCTTCATACCACCATCGGCTGCAACGGCGTACCCGTCAGCGTACAAACCCACGTGGCTACCCAGCCGGGGCGCGGCTCCTTGCAACCCGTCACGTTTACCCTCGTCGATCAGTCGTTTTCCAGCCCCCTAATGCCGTAGGATTATGCCAAACCGTATAGAATACCAGGAGTTAATCGACCTCGACGGCTATAAAAGGGCCGTTGCCGAAACCAAAGCCGAGTACGCCGATTTTGCGGCCGATGTGAAACGGCTCAACGAACAATTATTGGCTTCGTACAAAACGCTGTACGCGGCCATGATTGACAATCAGAACAAATTCCTTCAGGCGTCCGGCGACTCGCGTAAACAGCAGCAAATTGGAGAGCAGATAGAAAGACAGGTACCTCAGCTCAAAGACCAGCGGGCCGCTATAGATGGTGTTACGAAGGCTCAGGAGCAACTTGATAAGGTGCTGGGGTCAATATATGCCCGTCAGGAGCAAATACTGAAGGAAGAAGCGGCCATACAGGGCAGTACAGCCAAAGAGATTGCCCAGAAGAAGCGACTACATGCCGAATTAGTTGCCCTGCAAACTCAGCTTACCAAACTGAGCAAGGCCACTACGGTAGTAGGTCAGAATAACCGTGAGGTAACTGGCACGTACAACAAACTTCAGAAAGAATTAGCCGACGCCCGAAAAGAGTTGAAGTCACTGGATGATGCGTTCGACTCCAATACGGGTAAACTGAATCGCAACAACAAGGCGGCTGTTGCGCTGGCGGCTCGAATCACCCAGGCCGACGCTGCCCTAAAAAAGATCGATGCCGGACTAGGCCAGTTCGGGCGAAACGTCGGTAATTACCCCAAAGACAAGGGGCTGGGAGGTTTGTTAAACACGCTATCGGGTCTGGGTGTGGCTACCGGTGCTGGGGCCGCTGTTGGTGCATTAATTACGCTGGGTACCCAGATTGTTGAGGTGGGAGCCGCTGCAGAAGATCTAGACAACTTACTCGAAAATAGCTTACGCAACAATAAGGCCGCTGCCATTGAGGCCGGGGCGCTGATTCGTGACTTTGCCGCCAGTAGTCGGCTCGAAGTCGATCAGGTAACCGAAGCCTTTACCCGGTTGGCCGGCATTGGCATTATTGCGACTAAAGACCAACTGGTTTCCCTGTCAGATATAGCCCTCAGCAAGAAAAAAACCATTACCGATTACGTTGAAGCCATTGCCGATGCTCAGCGGGGCGAATTTGAACGGCTGAAAGAGTTCTCTATTGATGCCCAGAAGAACGGTGATAAGGTCACATTCACGTACAACGGGGTTCGTACAACGGTAGCCAATACCGACCGGGCGATATCTGACTTTCTGATTTCTATCGGCAAGATGCCGGGGGTTATCGGCGCAACCGACAAGGCATCCCAGTCGCTCAATGGCCGTTGGTCTACCTTCAAAGACAATATCAAAGGGATTGCAACGGATCTGTACCAGTTATTGTTGCCCTCGCTGAATGCTGTACTAGGGCTGTTTAACAAAGGGGCTGAATACGTTGGCCGGTTTACCAAGGGACTTCGACAGCTCAAAGAAGAGGGCAAGCTATTACAAACCCTGGCCAGTTTCATTGCCAATCCCATTGGAGCCACAAGGGATATATTCGATGCGTCGAAGCGGGTAAAAGCAACACCAAAGCCGGGAGAGGACAACTCTGCCCTTGATGCCTATCGGAAAGAGATAGAAGCGGAGAACAAAAAGAATGAGGCTACGCGTAAGGCCGAAGAAGCCAGGGCGAAATACGAAAAAGACCGGGATAAGCGGGAACGGGAGCGGGAAGCCCGATTAGCCAAGTCGCTGGAGAATACCAGAGCGGCCACTGAAAAAGAGTTGTCGGCCCTTGATGTTGTGTATAAAAAGGGGCTAATGACTGAATCGGATTACGTTAACCAGCGGGCTCAGGTTCAGCAAAAGGGCATTCATGCCGAACAGCGACTACTCAAAGCCTACGGTAAGCGAAAAACAGCCGATTACACAGAAACCGAAACCCGGCTTAATGAGGTTGCCAGCGAGAACGCCGAGAAGCGGAGAAAGATCGAAGATGACGCGTTTAAAAAGTCTCTCGAAGCCTTCAAACAGGCCGCCGATGCCGACAAAAGCATATCGGGCCGATTGTTGTCCGAGCGGCTAACCCAGCTCGAAAAGGCGTACATAGATGAGCAGTCTACTATTGAGACCGCCGTTCAGAAACGGCAAATTACCGAAGCTGAAGGAGCTAAACGTCTAGGCAATCTAACGGAACGATACCTGAACGACGTAGCCAATGCAACCATTGCCAGTTCTGAAACAGTTGAGCAGGCAACCCGGCAACGTATGGCTTCGCTGGAAGATCTGCTGCGTTCACAGGGCAAAACAGAAGCCGAAATAGAACAGGCGTTGGCCGATGAAAAAAAGCGAATAGCCGACGAAGAAGAAGCCCAGCAAAAAGCCCGTAGCGACCGGGATATAAAGCTGACGGAGAACACGGCAAAAACTAAAAAGCAGATTGAGGAAGAGCATCAAAAGGAAATGGCTAAAATCCGTGATGCCGCCCTTGAAACGCTGGTGCAGGGAGTAAATACATTCTTTGAGATCAGCTCAGCCAATCGCAGTGCTGAACTCGAAGCCCTTGAAAAGCAGAAGGCGCAGGAAATAGAAATGTCCGACGGCACCGACCGGAGCAAAAAGGAGATCGAAGCCAAATACGCAGCCAGGCAAAAAGATATTCGACGCCGGGAAGCTATTGCGGAACGTCAAAAAGCCTTGTTCTCTATTTCCATCTCTATTGCCAAAGGTATTGCCGAAGCTGGAGCCAATCTGCCGTTGGCAATACTAGTAGGGGCAATCGGGGCACTTCAAATAGCCGCCGTGCTGGCTAAGCCACTGCCTGAGTTCTGGAAAGGAACGTCAGACGCTCCAGAAGGCCCGGCGTGGGTAGGGGAACGCGGTTACGAGTTGATCGAGTCAAAGAAGGGGGGCAAAACTTCGTATCGATTAGCCGCCGAAAAACAGATTACATATCTGAACCGGCACGATAAGGTATACAACCATCAGCAGTCCAAACACATACTGGCAACCAATCAGGAAATTGCTCAGGAAGTCCGGCAGGCTCCAGGCGGTGGTTTACACGTGCCTGCTGTTGTGCCTACCGGCCCCACAAAAGCAGAACTGACCGAAGCCTTTATATCGGCCATCGGTCAGCTACCAGTACACGAACATCATGAAGATGCTCAGGGTAAGCGCCTATTCGAGCGTAGGGGACACCAGCGCACCGAACTGCTGAACAATTACTTCAGCTTACCCAGAAAGAAAAGTTAGTAGGTAAACGCTTTGATGTAGTAGTAACTATCATGGTTCTGGATTTCGTATTCCTTTGAGGTTACGTTTCCAGAACCATTTAGGTTTATGGTTATCCAGTCGGCCTTATTATTCATGTAGACAATCTCCACAATGCCAGACAAATATTCTTTTTTGGGGCAGGGGCAGGGCGTTCGGGATGGGTTGGTAGTTTCCGAACTGGTAGGCTTGCCAAACATGGCGGCAATTTGCTTGGGCGTCTTTCCTGCAATCCTGTCAATATCAAACCCGTATTGATAGGCGTCTTTCATGGTTGAATCCTCAATCATTCGGGCAACCTCGCCACTTTTGATATTCTCCGCAAATTCTGACGGGGCCATGTCGTACTGTTGCTTATAGGCCAAATTCTGAACCTGGAACCGCTCGAAGTCCGTACCCTTATAGTCGTCAGCTACACTTTTGATCTGATCGGGCGTCCATTTGGATTGGCGTTGCTCGACTGGCTTGGAATCGGTAGAACATGACAGCGTAAATAGAAATAGAGCTAGTGCAGTAAAATATTTCATGATGTGGTTTATTTTGTTTTGATAATCAGTCGGTAGTAATCGGTTCGCGGGTCGGGTGTAATGTTTGTCTCTATGATATACCTGTCCGTTTCATAGATAAAATTTTCCTTCTGTTTTATTCGGTCATTTATGCCTTCCGGAACATTCAGCTCTAATGCCCGAAAAACCAGATCAACTTTTTTTAAGTAAAATTGATAGGACTCCTCTATGTGATTCTTGTTGCGCTGATTCATATTCAGCCGTACATCTTCTATATACGACTCGTCTTTAGACTGCAGATATATAGCAACGTTATCCTTCATGCCGTAAGCGTCCGGTTCGCCAAATTCATAGTAATCGGTACTGGAAATCCAGCCTATTTCATCTTTCCTCCATTTTCTCAATTGGCCGACCCCTACTAGCTCCAGACTTTTCAGGATATCTGCTACGTTGTTGAATTTTTCTATTGCGGGCATGGCATGGTTTATTTATTCCCAAATAAAGTAACCGACTGCCTATTTTTTACCGTTCTCAAAATATTTTGCCCGTTTCGAAAATATTTTTGCAAGCAAACGGTAATATTTCTGATTGTTTTTCAATTACCAATTGATTGATGATGCTAATACTGTTGATTAACAAATGCCCGTATAATCAATTCAGGGCCGATTTGTCTACAACATTTGATTGACGGTCTTTTACCATTTGATTGTTTGCCTATATTTGTCCTACAGTATTGGAAAACGGCCTATTTGCAAGTGTTGAAAAGGTTTCCGACCTTTGAAACGCTAGAATACGAATACCGGACGGCGTCAGCCGCCCTCACATATTGTAGGGCTTTTTTTATGCCTATACATCGGCCTATTGCCATAATTGGCGGTGCGCTGTACCCTGTCTACATGTTGTAATGGCATGTAGGAACGTCCGGTAACGGTATTCTAGCAGCAGGTAGTACAGCGTACCGCTTTTTCTATGTCCAACGCCCAAGGCTGTATAGGGCAAAACTGCTAGAATACCATGTCTAATTTCCAATCTACCATGCCTGCCGGGGCTGGTATCAATGTCCACGTAACCGGACTGCCGGTTAATCTGTCTCAGTTAATCCAGGATAACTTCAGCGACCCCCTCACGGTCGAGAATTACCGACGCGCTCTGCGTACCTGGGTTTGTGCGTTTGTGCCGGTCGGCATTGATCAAACGTTATCGCCGTTCTCGCTCGAAGGTACTATGTACGCTTACGAGTTACTTGACGAGTTGCTTTCGGGTTTCATCCAACAGGCCGCCAACCAGACTGAGAAATGAACGACCTGATCAAAATCACAACCAACGAACAAGGTTTGCAGGTTGTATCGGCTCGGGAGCTATACGACTTCCTCGAAGTTAAGGCTCGTTTTAACGACTGGATCAAGCGCAGGGTTATTCACTATGGATTTCAGCAAGGAATTGATTATGTAGAGGTTGATGGGTTTTACTCAAATTTGAGTAAAAGGGGTGAGGGTGCTGAGAATGCACCGCTTTCTAAAAATTTAGAAAACGATGGTATGGAGGGTTTTTCTAAAAATTTAGAAAAAGGGGGTAGGCCCGAAACCGACTACGCCCTGACGCTCGATATGGCTAAAGAACTATCGATGGTCGAGCGGAACGAGAAAGGCAAACAGGCCCGTCAATACTTCATCGATTGCGAAAAGGCACTGCGACAGGTAACGACCATTGCCCAGGCTCCAGCGCAACCCGCCCAACTCAGCCGGAAAGAACTGGCGCTGATGGTTTTGCAGATCGAAGAAGAGAAAGAAGCCTTAGAACGCGAACTGGCCACGGCCCGCCCCAAAGTCGAATACGTTGACGAGGTGCTGGACACCAACGATTGCGTAGTGACGACGGTAATTGCGTCTGAACTGGGGTATTCGGCTATGGCGTTCAATAAACTGCTCAAAGAGCGGGGTATTCAGTGGAAAGTAGACGGGGTTTGGGTGTTGACCAGTAAGTATCAGGGGAAAGGCTATGCCCAGATGCGAACCCACACCTACCACGATTCGACGGGGAAGCGCCATACAACGATGAATATGGTTTGGACCCAGCGGGGTAGGGCCATGCTTCATTACTTGTTTAAGCAGCAACCGAAGCAGTTGCCAGCGGCCGCGTAATCCCTACAGGCGGGCGTCGAAGTCGAGACCCGTAAAAGCTGGCAGTGTAAGGGTAAGTAAAGTAAACTAAAGGCCCGACCATCACGGTCGGGCCTTTAGTTTACCCCAAAACAAAGTTATTGAAAATAGCCCCCACTTTTCCAGTTTCTATTCTGCTCCAGCCACTCCATCAGGGGGGTGAGTGTCTTGGTTCGATAAGCGATGGAAACGGCGTAGTCGTAATTAACGGTGTCTTCTTCAAGGCTTATTAGTATGGTGCGTTTACCAACATCTCGTTGACCTCTAAGCATGTAGGCTACAGACGGGCCAGCCTGTACTGTATCTACCATGTATCCACTGTTCTCAATCAACTCGCGGATAAACTCAACACTCACGGTGGGATAAAACTCGTCAGTCATGCTAGGCGGCTACTAAATAATTTAGTTGGTCATGGTAGGCGGTCATATCAACGAGATAAGCCCGCTCGTCGCCGGTTTGCAGAACCCGGTCATACAGTTCGTCGGCCGGTTTGGCCACCAATACGGCATGGCCTTCACTGGTTGGTTCGTCCAGTTGCCAGCCCATGGCTATCAGCTCTTCTTCTACTCCTCTACCACTTCGCTCTGACAACAAACAAAAACAGATGAAGGCTTCCTTGATAGCCTCGTTCAGTCGTTCCTCGTTACGGCCGTAGGTTTCCAGTCCTAAGAACGGGATTTGGGCGTACAGCTTACCATCCTCGGCCCGGTGATGCCAGGTCGGCATGATGATGCTGGCCGAAATCAGCCGGCCATCCTGCCGGGCAATTTCAGCGGAAATGGTGTTACTTTTCATGGTTTCTTGCCTGGTGTTGTGTCCTGATTGGTTTACTTTGATAAACCAAAACTGTACAAAACTAACGACATTTGAAATGATTTGGTTTGCATAATTCTAATCTCACGCACGTAGAACCGCGTATGTGGTTGCTATGGTTTGTATTATTCCGATATGGCTGAATACTTGTTTTGTTTAGAACATAGGTTTAAAGAATAGTAAAGACAATATTAGACAATCAAAAGATAAGCAAGTGGTAAGAAAAATATCACATTTCCTTGTTGTGTAATTGTGACAGATATACCACAAATTTTTATCAGAAGGTAGCCATTGGCCGGCAATCGGGCGGCAATGCTAGGGCTATAATCCGATTAAGCCCTTTTTGCTATCTTTACGCTACCCGCCAGCTAAGGGGCAGTGTGGCCGGGCCCGTTAGCCTGTTCTGGCTATGCCCATTTCTGCCAATTACAATCTGGCCAACTACGTCAACGGTTCCGACGTACCCGACTATCGTATTTCTTCCGCGTCCGTTTACTTCCGGCTCATCTACGGGGCGGACGAACTGGTTATTCAGGAACCCGTTGGCTGGGACGCGGCCGAATGGGTGCTGCAGCGTGATCCGGTCTGGCATGGGTTTACCTTCGAGTTTACCGGCGACGAAGCCCTGCTGCGCTTTCGTCAGGTAGAAGCCATTGACTTCATCGAACAGGCGTATCTGGCCAATGGCGTTGCCGCTACGGTGCTGCTACGCTGGGGGCTGGCTGATTCGGGCGTCGATCTGCCCATGCAGACGCTGAAACTCAAAATGGGCACGAAAAACGTGGTCGGGGGCGAATTGAGCATTGCCGCCGAAGTCCTGTCTATGCATCCCGACATACAGCCGTATTGGGACAGTAAAATCAGCATGACAGCCCGCGAATCGATTAAGACCGAGGGCGGTTTACCCCAGCCCATTACGCCCCCGCTGCCCGCCAATCTGATGCTACACGCGCAGAGCATCAAACAGACGACGACGACCAAACCACCCGTTCAGCCCGTTGATACCGACTGGCTGCCCTTCGTCAATACCGGCGGGTCAATTCTGCAGGGTGGTAACCCGCTGACGGGACTAGCCGGTACCAACGTATACCGGACGTTTTACCTGAGTCTCCCGTTTTCAGAACCGGTTCCGGATGAGGTAAAAGACTTTTCTGGATCAATGACGGGTATATCGGTTGATAAACCGGCCCCCATCCTGATTGCCAAAGAAGAAGGGGCGTTGCGCGTTCAGGTAACGGTAGATTTTCAGGTCGATTGTCGGCTGCAGAAGGCCGGTATTTCCTTAAACCCGCCCGACGTCGGCAGCTGGTCGGTCAAATGCGTATTGGTAGCGGGTAACGTAACGTATCCGATCGGCACCGTCCGCAGCGGCCGGACCAACAGCCGGTTCATGGGTGCCCAGCGCATTTCGGCTACGCTTGATCTGCCAGGCGTCCCTGTTTCAGCCGGTACGCCTATTTCCATCTACGGCCTACTCGAAATCAGCCCCAACCGGTCCAACTGGCGGGGTACGGATGTCCGGCTGACCGCCAACAATGCCACCCTGACCCTGACGGCCGTTACCACCGCCCCCACCTCGACGGCCCCGGCCTATCCGATCAAAGACGTCCTGCGCCAACTGGTAGCGGGCATAACGGGCCGGGCGAACGCGGTTCAGTCGGCGTATTATTCACTGGCGGGGGGTAATCAGCCCGTCGACGGGGGTGGTAGTCATCGGATGCTGACTAACGGGTTTGGCCTGCGCGGCTTTACGCAGCGACCCCTGACGCTTTCCCTGCAGGATTGCCTGACGAGTTTACAGGCTATCGACGCCATCGGTATCGGATACCGGCCGACCGATACCGGCGACGTGCTGGTAGTGGAGCCGATTGCGTATTTCTACCGCAACGTCGAACTGCTCCGGATCGAGTCGTATACCGTCATTGACCGTAAGATCGACACCAACCGGCTCCACCCCAGAATCAACATCGGATACCGGAAGTTTCCGGATGAGGGGCCGCAGGTACTCGACGAGTTCAACGTTCGTCAGGAATACGCCACGCCGGTACGGGAAGGGGTAGCGTATGAACAGGAAAGCGATTTTGTAGCCAGCGGCTACGCCATCGAAATGACCCGGCGCAACCAGTTTACCAAAACGCCCCAGGACTCAACGACCTACGATGACGACACGTTTATTATTGCCGTCGATCAGTCGGGCCCGCTGACGAGTGCCGTATCGGCCACCCTGACGGTTCAGTTCGTGTTTAGCCGGGGCAAAGCCAGTTTGTTGATCGATCTGGCAGCGGCTCCGACCTGGCTGGCCAAAGGCGTAACCATCCAGATTGCGGGGGCTGGGCTCAACGAAAAAAACGTTGGGCTGTTTCGCATCGAAGCCGCCGAACGCTCCAGCATCGTAACGATACCGAGTACCGGCGTCATTCGCTTACCGGTCGTGAAGCCCGCCATGTTGTATACGCTCAACCGCGAAGTCTTTCCGGAAACCAAAACAGCTACCCTGTCAATCGGACAAACCGGTATATTCCGGGCGGAACGGGCCGAAGACTACGCGGACGTTCGGGGTATCCTGGACCCGGATACGACCTACAACCTGCGCCTGGCACCGCGGTTTAATTTGATGCGACACGCCCGGTATCTGGCCGGCTCGTTTATCCACGTCAACGGCTCGGAGAAACTAACGTTTAGTTTCGCCAAAAACAACCAGGGCCTACGTACCCGGCTGGCCGACAACGCCCCGGGTGATCAGGATATTGACAGCCGCCAAACCGTCGTGCATACGGATGATTTGTACGTGGCTGCTCTGACGGCCGTACTGCCACCCCTCTGGGAAGCGGAGACGATCAGCATTGAAACGCAGCTGGCTCTGGAACAGATGCTGTATTTAAAAGCCGCCCTGCGTATGGCGCATCCTGATCCGGAATTGCATCTGGGCTACATCACCCTGGCGGGCCGGGACGGTGAGCCGGATACGGCGTTTTTCCCCACGGAAATTCGGCACACGCCCGCCAGCGGCAAAACCATATTGACCGGAATCAAAAAATATGTATCTTCGCTGCCAGTGAACTCCCAAAGGGGCTGCGAGTTCTATGCTGCCTACGTTTTCGACGCGTTCGAGAGCGCCCCCGGCAGTACGATCGACACCTGGATTGAAGGCTGTCGATTTGGTGACTTTCTCTAAGTCATGCCCGCAGTCCAGCGCATCCAATCTACAGACAGTCTTGAAACCGGTTTCCGGAATCGGTATAACGCCACCGTCGATGCCATTATTGACGCAAGCGCCGTTACCTGCGACGCTAGTGGTGTGTTGTCGTTTTACAACGATCGGGATGTCCTGCTGGGTTCGATTGATCTGTCGGACTATTTTAAGCTACAAAACGAATCATCGGGCGCAGATAGCCCGGCTCCGACCGAATACCAGTCGGCCAGCGAAGAGAATGAGGGGCTAACCCGCTACGCGACCCCAACCGAAGCGCTGGCAGGTACGCAGGAGTTTGCTGCCATTTCGCCCGCAACCCTCAATTACGTCCTGGCCAGGCTGGACAATGTACCGATTGTCCTGACCAGTGACGCCAAAGTCGACCAAACGCTTAAACTGGTTCGTGACCCGACAACCAACGAGTTTTACCTCACCAATACCGATGCCCCTACCGGCAGCGGAACGGGCGGAGGCACCGGGGGTACGTATACCGTACTCGACGATCCGCGCTGCTACAACCTGCCAATCCTGACCATTCTGGAGGACTCTATTGCGACAGCTCAGATTCAGATCGGGGCGGTCACCTGGGAGCGTACCGATTTTGTTCGACCCGACATCAACTGGTTCGACAAGGACAGCCCATTCAACCAGCCGGGCTTTTACATGAATACCAAGGGCGAGCTTACAGCCAACCAGGCGTACGTTTTATCCCACCGCATTCCGGTAACGCCGTTAACGACCTGGACGCCAAACGTGCCCGGCCAGTACGTCACGTATTTTAACCGGGCCGGCAAGCCCATCGGGGGCGAAGACCACGCCCGGCCCAATGCCACCTTCACCACACCCGCTGGCGTGGCCTTCATGCGGATGACCATCCCGGCGGATCTGGTCAATCAGTTTCAGGTTACCCCCGGTGCGGTCAATCTCGACTGGCAACCCTTTAAGCGGGTTTTTCTGGGCGAAACGCCCCAGCAGGCGCAGATTGCCTCGACCGCCCGCCGGGCCGCGGGTGACCTGGCTAATTTCATCGTGCCCGGCGAAAACCTGTTTCGTAAGGACGACAGCCGCAACCAGCCCGGCGCATTCATCGACAACAAAGGGAAAGTCACCGGCAATGCCAGCTACCAGATTTCGCACCCGATCCCGGTAACCCCCGGCCAGCGGTATCATCCCAGCAGCAAACAGTACGTGGCCTTTTTTTCGGCCCGGGATCTGCCGGTCGGCAACGGGGCGGACTACCTGCGGGACGACGACGCTTTCACCGTCCCCGCTGGCGTGGCCTATATCCTGTGTACCGTACCGGCCGACCAGATCAACACGTTCCGGCTGGTTAAAGGCAACGTCGACAAACCGGAAGCCTCCGCCCTGCCCATCTTTCAGGGTACCACCCCCCAGAGTGCCCAGGCGCTGAATATCGCCCAGGTAACGCAATCGGCGCTCAGTCGGCAGACCGGCGATCTGGCCGCACTGATTACGCCCGCTACCAATCTGTTTAATAAGGACGATGTCCGCAACCAGACCGGCAAATATATTACCAATACGGGTCAGGTGGCTAGCGACGCGGCCTACCTGATTTCCCACCCAATTACGGTTACGCCG
This sequence comes from Spirosoma lacussanchae, assembly GCF_005870035.1. Classification (GTDB taxonomy): domain Bacteria; phylum Bacteroidota; class Bacteroidia; order Cytophagales; family Spirosomataceae; genus Spirosoma; species Spirosoma lacussanchae. The sequence goes on from NZ_SWJG01000014.1 coordinate 77,228, forward strand.
GGGCAGACCTACAACGCTAACTACAAACAGTTCATCGCGTATTTCAACGCCCTCGATCAGTGCATCGGCGGGGCGAATGTGGTACGGGATGACACCTATTTTACCGTTCCCGCGAACACGGTGTATATCCTCTGCACGGTAGCCATCAGCGAGAGCGACAACTTTCAGGTCAATACCGGCACGAGTTATCCCGGTTACAGCGAGTCCGTCCCCACGCTTCAGGGCGTAACCCCCCAGGGCACCCAGGCGCTCAATACCGCAAAAGATGCCCAAATCAAAGCCGACGATATAAACCGCTACCTGATTGCCAACCCCAACCTATACGACCGGCTGGCTGATGGTAACGAAGACGGCAAATATATCGACGATTCGGGCGTAGAACACGATATGGCGGGCTATACGATTGGCCCGTTCCAGCGCGTCGAGCCCAGCACGACCTATACCGCCACGCATAAACAGTTTGTCGCCTTTTTCGACGAGCTGGGCGCACCTGTAGGCGGGGTGAGCCACACCCGTTCCACCAACAGCTTTACCACGTCGGCCGCGACGGTCTTCATTCGGCCCACGCTCGAAACCTCTACCAAAACTACATTCCAAATCGTCGAAGGAGGCAGCGTGCCAACCAGCTACACGCCTTTTGGACGCCGTACCTCTATGAATCTACAAATCTCCACCTACGCCACTCTGAAGCGCATTCTCTTAATGGGCACTTCTATTCCCGCCGATTCGGGCTACGCCGAAAAGGCGTGCGCTGAGCTCGGCGCATACCTTATCAACTGCGCCGTGCCCAGCTCGTCGCTACGGATATTCGACAAAAACGGGTCACGGGCGGGCATGTACTGGAAGAACTGTGCCTATTCGCTGATGCACACTACTGCGGAGAAACTTGACTTACTCGCTAACTGGTCTACGTACCGGACGCAGTTTATTGACGCAGCTACTGCCCCCACGAGTTTTACCAGCGAAGAAGCTGAATTTATCCGGTCGTGTTCCTTCGAGGCACGGCTAGTGCCCTACTTGACGGGGGAACAGCCCGAGGTTGACTTGATCATCATTTCACACGGCTATAACGACCGCTTTACGAATGAAACCGAAGCGGAGTATGTCGCCATTGCCGCCCGTGACCCAGCCACCGGCTTTAGCCGCAACACGTTTACCGGGGCGATGAACTACCTGCTGGACGTGATTCGCTACTACAAGCCGAGTCAGAAAGTAGCCATCGAGGGCCACTACGAAAACCAGCTTGATACGCGCGTAGCACTCGGGCAAACCGCCGTAGCCGCCTACCAACAAATCCCGATCCTAAAACTCTGGGAGTACGTGCCGTTCTCACAGCGCACCATTCCCAACACGGCGAGCAAATGGAGCCAGGCCCCCTGGAATTTACACGCTGCTGACGCCGAAAGCCGGGAGCCGGGTAGCACATCAACCGACATGAAGGCGCTCCGCTTTTTTATGCCTGACAACGTACACCCCTACAGCGACCCAACCGGACAGGCCCGCGATTTGATCGCCGTGCCAGTCAGGAATTTTATTAACAACCTACTCTGATGGCTACTACCGAGGATATACTTAACCTCAAGGTCGTTCGCATCCGCGACGATACGACCCAGCAGATTCACATCCGCTCGATTCCCCTGGGCGTGACGGTCGAAAAAGGGCAAAAGATCAATAAGGTCGTGGCCGACCTGTGGATCAACTTCACGCCCTACCTCGACGAAGACGGCCGCGACTACAGCCAGCTGCCCGTCTGTGGCGGCACAACCGGGGGCGCGGTGCTGTACT
>NZ_SWJG01000015.1 GCF_005870035.1 Spirosoma lacussanchae
GATGAGTCATCCGGTATAAAGGGGCGTTGGAGACGACGACGTTGATAGGCGGCAGGTGTAGGCACAGAGATGTGTTGAGCTGAGCCGTACTAATGGCCCCGGACGCGTGTGCTTCGCTTGGTCTGAAATTATTGATAACCTGATCGTTTTGTATAAAAGTCTCTCTGGGCGTTTTAGACTGTCTCTTCTTCCTGTAGGGTAAAGAATAAATCATTAGATCACAGTCAAGCCTAGTAGCGGCTGCGGTCGACAAGCAACAAGCAGGTTGGTGCTGGTAAGGCGGGTGAACACCTCTTCCATTCCGAACAGAGCCGTTAAGCCCCGTACTGCCGATGGTACTGCTGTCACAAGTGGGAGAGTAGGAAGGTGCCACCTGCTGTTATTGAAGGCAAAAGCCGTTATCCGATTCCGGGTAACGGCTTTTTGCTTATGCAGCGATGAGCTAATTAATAAACCTGGTCCCAAAACTCCTTTATTTGTCGTAGAGCGTCGTCAACCGATTCGGCAATCAGTAGCAAGTCTCTGTTTTCTGCCTTCAAGAAGCCATCGGTAACGCAGCGATCAAGTTGCTGTAGCATCAGATCATAGTAACCGTTCACGTTTATGACGACAATCGGGCCGTCATATAACTTCAGCTGACGCCAGGCCAGTATCTCGAACAACTCGTCGAAGGTGCCATAGCCACCCGGGAGCGTGATGACGCCTTTGGCTAGCTGAACCATCTTGAACTTGCGTTCGTGCATGGTCTCTACAAAGTGTAGTTCGGTGAGGGTGTTGTGCGCCACTTCGAGCTCTGCGAGGAAATTTGGTATCACGCCCGTCACTTCTCCGCCATTCTGCATGACTGCATCGGCCACATTACCCATCAGACCAAAGCCCCCACCGCCATAAATGAGCCTAATGTTGAAAGCCGCCAGCTTCTCACCCAATTCAATGGCAACTTCTTTATAAACTGAGTTTGCTCCAGGGCTAGAGCCGCAATAAACGACGATACTGTGCATAAAATAAGAGGGCTGCATCTGCGTCCAGCCCATTAAGAGTTGATAGTATAACGGTTAAATAAGCTGATCCGAAAGAGTTTCGAGGTTGACTCCTCCGAACGTACCCGAACTCATGAACAAGAAAGCATCGGCCTTATCACGCTGACTGGAAAGGTAAGCCTCAAGATCAGCCGGGTCGGTTAGTACAGTCAGATCAGGCCGTTCAAAAGCAATCTTTACGTCGTCAGGACTGATGGGCGAAAGCTGCTTGATGGCAAATGTGTTGACGTCAAAATAGACAACGGCTGTATCTGCGGAGTCCAGACTTCCTTTGTACTGGCTTAAAAACGTTTTGTTGAGGCTGCTGTACGTATGCAGTTCAAAAGCGGCTAGCAGGCGTTTACTGGGGAACTGTTGCTTTACTGCTTCTGTAGTTGCTTCTACTTTGGAAGGCGAATGAGCAAAGTCGCGGAAAACAATTCGTGTACCGTTCTGGGCAACCTTCTCGAGTCGGTGAGCCGCACCTTTAAACGAAGAAATCGCTTCGTAGAACTGGTCGTCTGTAATACCAATCTGATCCAGTACCGTCAAGGCACCAGACAGATTCCTCATGTTATGCTCGCCGAAAATCTGCACCGGAATTTGCTTGCTCTGTCGGGTAATCAGAAAGGTTGCTCCGTCGACGATCGTATGCGGATGGGCCTGGTAAGGAATTTCGTTAACATCGGCCCGCTCCTTCTGACCGATAACGTCGAGCATGTCGTCAGACTCATCAAAAATGAGAATACCACCCTTAGGCATGGCTTCAGCCAGCATTTCGAATTGATCGACGTACAGCTCCCAGGTTGGGTACAGATTGACATGATCCCAGGCAATACCACTGATCAGTGCGATGTGGGGATGGTAATGCAGAAATTTGGGTTGAGAATCGACCGGTGATGATGCATATTCATCGCCCTCAATTACAATAAGAGGAGCATCCGCAGAAAGTTTGGCCATCGTTTCGAAACCATTGAGCTGAGCACCTACCAGGTAATCGAACTGCCGGTTATGATACTTCAGTACGTGCATAACGATCGACGTTATGGTTGTTTTGCCATGGCTGCCCGCAATGACCACCCGCTGTTTCTGCTTGCTTTGCTGGTAAATGTATTCCGGGTAAGAAAAGATGGGTAACCCCAGTTCCTGCGCCCTGACCAGTTCCGGGTTGTCTTTCCTGGCGTGCATACCAACAATAACGGCTTCCAGTTCAGCATGGATTTTTTCCGGAAACCAGCCAATTGTGGCTGGTAACAGACCCTGTTGCTGCAGTCGGGAGCGGGATGGTTCGTAAATCTCGTCGTCGGAGCCGGTAACGATATAGCCCTGTTGATGAAGTGCCAGCGCGAGGTTATGCATGGCGCTGCCACCAATCGAAATAAAGTGTATTGATTTAGACATTCCGTATAACGGTCGGTAAACAGGCAAAAGTACGTTTTTTCGATGTCAATACTCGGTATGGGTACCGACGGGCATCGGTGTGATTATGGAAAAACGAATTTGCTGACCTGTTGTTATTAAACCACTTTGTAGCCGGGCAGAAGGCGGTCGCATATTGCGCAATCATTAATTTTGGGCCTGTGTCGAATCAAACCCCCGCATTTTTCGTTGACTATCTTGCACGCGTACTGGTCTTGGAAACCCCATTTTTAGTGGCCATTTTCGCGCCTGTTTTTTGAACCACAAACCGCTTCAGCGGACAGCCCATTTTATGCGATAACCGGAGGGATGAAGACATACTATGACCTCATTGATCAGACATTTGAGTTCCCTACGCGGGAGTTCAATGTTGAGAACAACCAACTGATGTTCAATAATGTCCCCTTGATGGACATAGTCAAAGAGTACGGTACGCCCCTTAAGCTGACCTACCTGCCTAAAATCACGGAGCATATTGAACACGCCAAGCTGCTGTTCAAGAACGCCATGAAGCGGTATAACTACAAGGGTAACTATACGTACTGCTACTGCACGAAGTCATCCCATTTCCGATTTGTACTCGACGAGGTTCTCAAAAATAACGTCCATCTCGAAACGTCTTCGGCCTATGATGTTCCCATAATTCGGGAACTCTACAAAGCTGGCAAGGTGAGTAAGAACACGTATATCATTTGTAATGGTTATAAGCGGCCGCTCTATACGCAGTACATCAGCGAACTACTGAACGAAGGATTCACGAACTGTATTCCCGTTCTCGACAATCTGAAAGAGATCGAAGCCTACGAGAACTCGGTTACGGCCGAAACCGTCAACTTCGGGATCCGGATCGCTACAGACGAGGAGCCGAACTTCGCCTTTTACACCTCGCGGCTAGGCATTCGCTACAGCGATGTGAACGAACTGTACCGTAGCAAAATCGCGACTAACGAGCGGTTCAAGCTGAAAATGCTTCACTTCTTCATCAATACGGGCATTAAAGACAGCGCGTATTACTGGAGTGAGCTGAGCCGGTTCATGTACAAATACTGCGAGTTACGAAAGATGTGTCCAGACCTCGATTCCGTTGATATTGGGGGTGGCATGCCTATCCAGACTTCGTTTCAGTTCACGTATGACTACCAGGCCATGATCGATCAGATCGTGGAAAGTATTCAGTGGATCTGTAACAAGAATAACGTACCGGTTCCGAATATTTTCACCGAATTTGGTTCCTATACCGTCGGCGAAAGCGGTGCCGTTATTTATAAAGTGATCGATCAGAAGCTCCAGAATGACAAAGAGTTGTGGTACATGATCGATGGTTCGTTCATTACCCAACTGCCCGATTCGTGGGGCCTGGGGCAGAAATACATTATGCTGTCGGTCAACAACTGGGACAACCCGTACCAGAAAGTAAACCTCGGTGGTCTGACCTGCGACTCTCACGACTTTTATAATACCGAAACTCACAGCGCTGACCTGTACCTGCCCATTTTTGATCAGGATGCCGAAGACCAGTATATCGGTCTTTTCCATACGGGCGCTTATCAGGAGTCGCTGGGCGGCTACGGTGGTATTCAGCACTGCCTCATTCCGGCCCCGCAGCACGTCATTGTCGACAAAGACGACGAGGGCAACCTACGGACTCGCCTGTTTGCACCGGAGCAAAACAGTGAGGTAATGCTGAAAATACTGGGTTACGGCGGTGCCGAACCGGGTATGACCGAGCTGGAAGCCACAGAAGCCGCCGAAGAACGCGAAGAAGAAGCTGAACTCGTGCGAGACGATACCTAACCGATAGGCCGGTAGAAACGAAACTGATTCGTTTCTACCGGCCGGCGTGGTACGTTTTTTGTACGATTCAGATGCGTAATTTCGTTTATCATCTGACCGCAATAGAGATTCAAACGACCATCTTATTCATGAAAAAACTACTGATTTTGGGCGCTCTGCTAGCGACAGTATCGCTGGGATCGTGTGCGCGGAAAGCCAACTGTCCTGCCTACGGAAGCGTGCAGAAGCCCGCGTCGACACAGCAGGTACGAGCGTAGGGACAAGAAACTGTCGATTTGCCGCCAATCAGATAGCCTAGGCTGCCTGGTTGGCGGTATTGCTTTTGTGGGCTACCTCAAGGACGAAGCGCGAAGCCTCCAGCAGGTTAGGCGCGCAGCCGTCGCATTCGGGGGTCAGCTCGGGCGAATGGGCAATACGGACGGTGCGTACTCCTACCCGGCGACCGGCCTGCATGTCGCGTAAGGCATCCCCAATCATCCACGATTCGTCGGGAGTGATGTCATACTTGGCCATGGCTTTTTCGAGCAACAGAGAACCAGGCTTGCGGGTCAGCGATTCAGAGTCGTAACTCGGATGATGGGGGCTGTAATAAATATCGTCGATGAGATGATCACAGCGCTCCTGGAGGTAATTGTAACAGGCCATCACATCATCGCGCGTGTAGAGTCCCTTAGCAATGCCGGCCTGGTTGGTAATTACAATGAGCAGATAACCGGCTGCTTTGAGCGAACGCAGTGCTTCCGGAACGCCTTCGGGTATGATGAAGTCTTCGACCCGATAAACGTAGTCGGTTCTGTCTTCATTCAATACGCCGTCACGATCTAAGAAAATGCACTTGTTCATCATTGCGCTGTTCGTTGTTGATGGGTTAATTATACAACTATTCTTTTATTTATTTGAAGTATTACCCGAACAATGTCTGGTAAACTTATACTATGAACTCCAGCCCGACACTTACAGAACGGGTGCCGGGCCGGAGTCAACACATTATCTACGCCACCAGATCACGCAGCCGCTGCTCCAGCGCCTGAATTTTTGCGTCGGCATCGGCTAGTTTCTGCCGCTCGCGGTCAACGACTTCGGGTTTGGCATTGGCCACGAATTTCTCGTTAGACAGCTTCTTCAAAATCGATTCGCGGAAACCCGTCAGGTAGTCAAGCTCCTTGCGGGCGGCTTCTGCTTCCTGCTCCATGTCGATCTCGCCGGCAATGTTGACGAAAAACTCATCGCTCTTCAGCAGGAACGAGACCGAATCGGCCGAGCGTCCTTCGGCTGATTCATCCAGATAGCTAATAGCCGATACATTCGCCATTTTCTGAATCAGGGGCTCGAGAGACGCAAACCGGGCCGGCGCGGCTGTCTTGATGGCCAGCGGTAGTTCAGTTTTAGGAGAAATCTGTTTTGTATTCCGAATGTTTCGGACGTTCGTAATAATCTCGAACAGCGTTTCGAAATCAGACAGAATCTGCGCGTCGACCGTACCGGCCTTCGGAAAGCTGGCTACGCATATGCTGTCGCCGGGTTTCCGTTCTCTGATTTCCTGCCAGATTTCTTCGGTTATGAACGGCATGAACGGATGGGCCAGTTGCATGAGCCGCTCAAAGAAATCGATCGTAGCGTTGTACGTAGGGGCGTCTATGGGCGTTGCAGTGCCCGTAGATACGTCGAATGCCGGTTTGATGAGTTCGAGGTACTGCGAGCAGAAATCGTCCCAGATCAGCTTATATATGGCCTGCAGGGCGTCAGAAATTCGGAACTTGCTGAAATCGTCTTCGATCTGAGTCAGCGTGGCGCTCAGCTTGGCCTCAAACCATTGGATGGGTAGAGATGCAATCCGTTGCGTCTCCTGATCGGCCGAATCTGGCTGGCGCGAATGAGACGCAACGGATTGCGTCTCTACGACTGTCCATCCTTTTACCAACCGGAAGGCGTTCCAGATTTTGTTGCTGAAGTTACGACCCTGTTCAACCAGCTTCTCGTCGAACAGCAGGTCGTTGCCAGCGGCTGAACTGAAAAGCATACCCGTCCGGACTCCATCGGCACCAAACTGATCGATCAGGTCGAGCGGATCGGGCGAGTTACCCAGCTGTTTTGACATTTTGCGGCCGAGTTTGTCGCGGACCATACCCGTGAAATACACGTCTTTGAAAGGACGTTCGCCTTTGAACTCATAGCCCGCCATGATCATCCGGGCAACCCAGAAGAAGATAATGTCAAAGCCGGTAACGAGCGTATTAGTCGGGTAATAGTAGTCCAGATCGTTCGGGCCGGCCTTAGGTTCGTCGGAATTGCCGGATGGTTTAAACACCGACATGGGCCATAACCACGACGAAAACCAGGTGTCCAGCACATCTTCATCCTGTGTCAGGTCAGCCTCGGTCATAGCAAACAGGAGTCGCTCGTGCTGTACCTTTTCCAGCGCTTCGTGCTTGTTGCGGGCCACAACATAGGTGCCGTCTTGGAGGTAGAAAGCCGGAATCCGTTGTCCCCACCACAGCTGGCGGCTGATACACCAGTCGTGTGGGTTTTCCATCCAGGACCGGTACATATTCTTGAACTTGGCTGGGTTGAGCTGAACCGTATCGGACAGCACGCTCTCGAGGGCTGGCTTCGCGATCTCGTCCATCTTTAGGAACCACTGCAACGACAATTTCGGCTCAATAACGGCGCCGGTCCGCTCGGAGGTGCCTACATTCGACTTGTAGTCTTCGGTTTTCTCCAGATTACCAGACTCTTCGAGGAGTTTGATAATGGCTTTCCGGGCCGCAAAACGATCCTGGCCAACCAGAATCTGAGCTTTCTCGTTCAGGGTGCCGTCGTCGTTCAGAATGTCCAGTACGGGCAGGTTGTATTTGATACCCAGGGCATAGTCATTCGGGTCGTGGGCCGGGGTTACCTTCAGGCCGCCCGTTCCAAAATCCATCGTTACGTACTCATCCGTGATGATCGGAATTTCCCGGTTGATGAGCGGAATAATGGCTTTTTTACCGTGGAGGTGTTTGTAGCGCTCGTCGTTGGGGTTTACGCAGATTGCCGCGTCGGCCATGATGGTCTCGGGCCGAACGGTGGCAATCGTGATAGAGTCCTGGCCGTTGCTGCCGACAATATCATAGCGGATATAAACCAGTTTCTGTTGAACTTCCTTCGTGATAACTTCCTCGTCCGATACGGCCGTGAGTCCCTGGGGGTCCCAGTTAACCATACGAACACCCCGGTAGATTTTACCTTTCTCGTGCAGGTCTACAAACGTATCGATGACCTCATCGTAGAGCGCCGGCTCCATCGTGAAGCGCGTCCGGTCCCAGTCGCACGATGCACCCAGTTTACGGAGTTGCTGAAGAATGATACCACCGTATTTGTGGGTCCATTCCCAGGCGTATTCCAGAAACTGCTCGCGGGTCAGATCGTGTTTGTTAATGCCACGCTCTTTGAGCATCGCTACCACTTTAGCTTCGGTGGCGATACTGGCATGGTCGGTACCGGGCACCCAGCAGGCGTTTTTGCCCTCCATACGCGCCTTCCGGATCAGGACATCCTGAATCGTGTTGTTGAGCATGTGGCCCATATGCAGGACACCCGTCACGTTTGGGGGCGGAATAACAATGGTATACGGCTCCCGCTCGTCTGGCGTAGACTTGAAAAATTGGTTATCAAGCCAATATTGATACCATTTTTCTTCGATGTCTTTAGGATTGTATGTCTTGGCGATCATAAGTCATTCGGAGTAAGCGCAATCCAGACCAACTGCACCTGTGGTTAGGCCGGATACTAGCCGATCTGGTAGGCAGAAGCACAAAATTAGCTAAATTGAACAGGGCTAAAAAACGAAACCCGGGCCTGGTCAGTTTCAAGGCTACACTTCATTAGAATACGTATGGAATTTGGAAAGGTACATAACCTCGACGCGGTTAATTTTTCGCTTCCGCCGGGGGCTGCGTTCAACGCCCGCATCTGGGCTGCCGTAGAGCCTAGTCCGCGCCCGCAGGTTTATATTGGCGGACCAATCTGGGCCAATAAAGACTACGTGGGCAAAGTATATCCCTCTACCACCAAAGAACGCGACTACCTGCACCACTATACCCGGCAGTTCAACACCATTGAGCTAAACCTGACCCATTACCAGATTCCGACGGCAGGTATGATCGGGAAGTGGAAACAGGAAGCTACCCCCGGGTTTACCTACTGCCCAAAATTTCCGCAAGTCATCAGCCATGAGCGGCAGCTGGTGGCCACCGAAGCGCTGACCGACGAGTTCGTCAACGCGGTACTTGGCCTCGAGGAGTTTTTGGGTATGCCGTTTCTGCAACTGCCGCCCTCGTTTGGACCGGAAAAATGGCCGGTGCTGGAAGCTTATCTGAAAAGCCTGCCTGACGAACTCGATGTGGCGGTGGAGTGCCGCCATCCGGACTGGTTCCGAACGGCAACCTGGAACCAGACGCTCGAACAGCTTTACCTGCTGCGCCGACACGTGGTTATGACCGACGTAGCCGGTCGGCGCGACGTTCTGCACATGGGCCTGAGCAGCCCGGTCCTGACACTCCGCTTTATTGCCAACGAAGGTCACCCCACCGACTATAGCCGGGTCGACGCCTGGGTACAGCGGCTCAAAGCCTGGTTCGACAAGGGGCTGCAAACGGCCTATATCTTTGTGCACGGCGGGGCCGACAACGATACCGCGCCCGAACTGATTCTGTACTGGACCCGTCAGCTGAATCAGCATTGCGGACTGAACCTGAAAGAGCCCGTGCTGCAGCCAAAAGTGGTGCAGGGTAGTTTGTTTTAGGTAGCCAGACCGGGCAGGTGTGGTAACTAACTGAGCATGAACGGGCGTTTAGAGCATAGAGGCAGCCAGATTTGGGAAACGCTTCGTATTTTCCCGAATGAAACAGGTGTTACTTCTATCAATCGCGCTGGCTTGTTCGGGTGCTTTCGCCCAAACGCTGACGACGGCTCAGTTGCAGGCCATTACCCAAAAGCACGTTCGGGCTTCGTTTTCTGAGCTGGATGCGTTGCTGAGTATCCCCAACAACGCTCACATCGAGGGGCAGATGCAGCCCAACATCGACTGGCTCCGGCGGGCTTTCGAGCAACGCGGCTTCCAGGTGTCTACCCTGACAACCCCCACCAATCCGCTGGTACTGGCCGAGAAAAAAGCGCCCGCTACCCGTACCGCCAGCCCCGCCAGCAATCCGAAAACACTACTGCTCTACATGCATTTCGACGGGCAACCCGTTGTGCCGAGCCAATGGCAGCAAGCCGATCCCTACCGGCCTGTGCTGAAAGAACTCGGCGAGGACGGCAGCTGGGCGCCCATAGACTGGAGTAAACTCCAGACGAACTACAACCCCGACTGGCGCATTTTCGGCCGGTCATCGTCCGACGATAAAGGGCCCATTGCCATGCTGCTGGCGGCCCTGACCGCTCTCGAGAAAGAAAAAATACCCCAGCGCTATAACCTGAAAGTGATTCTGGACAGCGAGGAGGAAATCGGTTCTCCGCACCTGGCCAGCACCGTACTGGCTAACAAAGAAAAACTGGCCGCCGATCTGTTGCTGGTAATGGACGGTGGGCGGCACCTGTCTAACCTGCCCACCCTGATTTACGGCTGCCGGGGTATCACAACCGTTACGCTGACCACCTTCGGACCGCGCGGCCCGCAGCATAGTGGTCATTACGGCAACTACGCGCCCAACCCGGCTCTCCGGCTGGTTCAGTTGCTGGCGGGTATGAAAGACGACGACGGACGCGTAACCATTCCTGGTTATTACGACGGCATTACGATCGACGAAAAAGCCGCTAAACTACTGGCCGCGGTGCCTGACGATCCGGCGCAGATTGCTAAAACCGTGGGCATAGCCGCGCCCGACCGGGTGGGGCGTAACTACCAGGAAGCGCTGCAATACCCATCGCTGAACATCCGGGGTCTGCAAAGTGCCTACGTAGGCAAGCAGGCCGGCACGGTTATTCCGGACCGGGCCATTGCCGAGCTGGACCTGCGGCTGGTACCCGAAACCGACCCGGCCCGGCTGGTATCGCTGATTCGTACGTACATCGAAGGGAAGGGATTTCGGGTGCTGGACCATGAACCAACCGAAGCCGAACGCATGCAGTACCCGAAACTAATTCAGCTGAAAGCCAGCGGAGAAATGCTGCCATTCCGCACCGAGATCGGTATTCCGGAAGATGTCTGGCTAACCCGGGCTATGGTACGGGCATTCGGACGCGAACCCGTGAAGATCCGGATGACGGGCGGGTCGGTGCCGATCGTGCCGTTTCTGCGAACGCTCAACATACCTGCCATCCACGTACCGATGGTCAACCTCGATAACAACCAGCACGCGGCCAACGAGAACCTGCGGGTTGGCAACTATGTAGAGGGCGTCACGACCTGGCTGGCTATCCTGACCAACTAACCAGCAGCGGGCAAACCACGCTATTGTTTGCTTTGTGCGCCGGAAATGAAGTATATTTGCTCTATGATTACCACGAAGACAGCGCGTTCGCACCACCATCACGTTCGGCCATAGCCGCAGAACGGGGTGCTACTGTTTTTGTGATTTGTTTTGACTGATTGTTCATACAGATACACACAAAGCCCGGTTCTGATCCAAGAACCGGGCTTTTTTTAATGGATAATGAATAATGCACAATGAATAATCAGGTAGCAGCTGTTTATTTTCCATTGTTCATTATCCATTACTCATTACCAGGGGCTGCCATGAAAACTGTTATCGTAAAATACAACGCCGGCAACGTGCAGTCGGTCATGTTTGCGCTCGATCGGCTGGGGGCGCCTTACCTGCTGACCGACGACGAGGCCGAGATTCGATCGGCCGATAAGGTTATTTTTCCGGGGGTAGGCGAGGCCAGTACCGCCATGGCTTACCTGCGGCAGCGGGGCCTCGACCAGCTGATTCCGTCGCTGAAACAGCCCGTGCTGGGCACCTGTGTAGGTATGCAGCTCATGTGCCGTTATTCCGAAGAGAACAATACGACCTGCATGGGCATTTTTGATATCGACGTGCGCCGATTTCCGGCCGAACCCGGCTTCAAAGTGCCGCATACGGGCTGGAATAACATTCACTCGATGCGCGGCCCGCTCACGAACGGTCTGGCCGACAACGCCTATGTCTATTTCGTGCATAGCTATGCGGCCGATGTATGTGCCGAAACAACGGCCGTCTGCGACTACGTTCGCCCGTTCAGTGCCATGCTGCATCGCGACAACTTTTACGCGGCCCAGTTCCACGCCGAAATCAGTGGCGACGTTGGGCAGCGGATTCTGGAGAACTTTCTCAGGTTATAGAAGAAAGAAAAAAGATAGTAGAAGAAAGATGTTCTTTTTACGCTCTTTTTATGTCTTATTCTTTTTATCTAAAACCATGGAAGCACACAACTTTAGAGAACTAAAAGTTTGGCAGTTAGCCCGCGGACTTGTAAAAGATATTTATGGTCTCACGGCTCGTTTTCCCGCCAGTGAGCGGTTTGGGTTGACGTCACAGCTAAGACGCGCTGCAGTGTCGATACCATCCAACATTGCCGAAGGTTCTGGACGATCTGATAAAGATTTTGTTCGGTTTTTGGCGATAAGTTTATCCTCGGCTTACGAAGTGGAAACACAACTTATTTTGGCTTGTGATCTTCAGTTCGTTCATCAGGCAGAGGTAGAAAAACTCATCGCCAATGTTCAGGAGATACAACGAATGATTTACGGTTTGCAAAGAAAGCTGACAAGAGGCTTTTTACATTCACTCTGGCTACCGTTGCCAATTCTAAGCCGAACATTCGGTCGATATGGTATCTTTTTCTTACGTCCTTCTTCTTTCCTCCAAATTGATGTATATCATTCCCGCAATTGACCTCATTGATGGTAAAGCCGTTCGGCTCACCCAGGGCGATTATCGCCAGAAGAAAGAATACAACGCCCGTCCGCTGGAGGTGGCCCAGCAGTTTGAAGATGCCGGCCTGACGCGCCTGCACCTGGTAGATCTGGACGGAGCCCGCGAAAAGCGGGTTATCAACTGGAAAGTACTGGAACAGATTGCGGCCAAAACCCGGCTTCACATTGATTTTGGCGGGGGCGTACAGTCGGACGACGACTTGCGGGTGGCGTTTGAGTGTGGCGCCAAACAGGTAACGGGCGGTAGCATTGCTGTAAAGCAACCCGACGTGTTTGAGCGCTGGCTGAGCCGCTTCGGCGCCGACAGAATCATCCTGGGTGCCGACGCCAAACACGAGAAAATCGCCGTCAGTGGCTGGGAAGAAGGTACCGAGCTCTGGGTCTACGATTTTGTGGATAACTATGTGGATAAAGGGGTTAAGTATGTGATTAGCACCGATGTGTCGAAAGACGGATTATTGCAGGGGCCATCGTTCGATCTGTACCGGAACCTGCAGGATCGGGCACCGGAACTGAATATCATTGCCAGCGGGGGCGTCAGCAATATGCAGGACATCGAAACGCTGGCCGATATGAACCTGTTTGGTGTCATCGTTGGTAAAGCGATCTACGAAGGGCGGGTTACGCTGAAAGAGCTGATGCTGTTCAGCGGCCTTTAACCGTACCGATTATGCGCCAGGTCATACATATAGGCTTACTCCTTCTTATCGGCCAGACGGGCTGGGCCAGGGGCTTTGTCGACGATTCTGCCAAGGAATCGGCCCGGTTTGAGCATTTAGCCCAACAAGTGAGATTACGCGATTTGAGGTTGAAACCGGCCGAGTATCAGGTGCGTATCTGGATAAATGAATCGCTTACGTACGGCGATGCGGACGAGCTTTATGTCATCGATAAGAAAGAGACGGGCTTGTTTTTGTCACACTACGCTTTACAGTGGCGCCAGAATACGATCAAAAAAGCCCGTCGGCTTGTCCATAAGCAGGTTGCAGATACCCTTGTCTGGCAGCAGTTGTTGGCCGATGACCTGCTCACTTTACCAGATCAGTCGCTTCTGAAAGACAACATCAATCCTAAACCGACCCTGCGCGACACCGCTGTGAGGGTAAGTGTATACTCGGACAGTGGCGTTACCATCAGGGCGAAAAAGACAGAACCACGGGCTATCATGAGCGATGGGGTCAACTATCGGTTCGATATCGTATCGGCCGATACCCGCAGGAGTTATACCTACCATTGTCCGGTCGGTTACGCCCGTGTTACGCCACGGGTAGTAGAGTTGCAGAAAGTGATTTCGCTGCTGAAACGAATCTTTACCCTTTTTGATACGCCAACGTCGTCTCTTTGCGCTGTCGATATACCCCAAAATCTGGTTACTGTATGATAACTGACTATACCATCAGCACCGACAAAAGCCGGCTGAACGTGCCGCTGATCCGGGAGTTTCTGAGCCAGCAATCGTACTGGGCCAAAAACATACCGTTCGATATTGTGGAGCGGTCCATTGCCAATTCGTTGTGTTTCGGCGTTTACCAGCATGAGCAGCAGGTCGGTTTTGCGCGGGTAATTACCGATCAGGCTACGTTCGCTTACCTATCAGACGTGTTTATACTGTCCGAACACCGGGGCAAAGGGCTGTCGAAATGGCTCGTTCAGACCATATCGGACTGGCCCGAACTGCAGGGCCTGCGCCGATGGATGCTCGCTACCCGCGATGCGCACTCGCTCTACGAACAATTTGGCTTTAGAGTGATCGACCAACCTGACTTCTTTATGCAGCGCAAGCTGATCGAAACGTACTAACGCATGCTGACCAAACGCATTATTCCCTGCCTCGACATCAAAGACGGGCGCACTGTTAAAGGAACCAACTTCGTTAACCTCCGCGACGCTGGCGATCCGGTAGCTTTAGCGGCCGTATATGCCGAACAGGGCGCCGACGAATTGGTTTTTCTGGACATTACTGCCACCGTAGACGGCCGCAAGACACTGATCGAGCTGGTTCGGAACGTGGCGCATACCATCAATATTCCCTTTACGGTGGGGGGCGGTATTTCGTCAGTTGCCGATGTATCGGCCCTCCTCAACGCCGGAGCCGACAAAATCTCGATCAACTCGTCGGCCGTCCGGAACCCGGCCCTGGTCGATGAGCTCGCGCTGGAGTTTGGGAGCCAGTGTATCGTTGTTGCCATCGACACCCGCTGGATCGAAGTCGGCGAAGAGCCTGCTACCAGCGGATCTGGCTCATCGTCCTACGATCATATCGTACACACTCACGGCGGGCGCAAGCCCACCGAGTTGCGCACCCTGGCCTGGGCCAGAGAAGTAGAGGAGCGGGGGGCGGGGGAGATTCTGCTGACGTCTATGGATACCGACGGAACCAAAGCCGGTTTCGCGCTCGAACTGACGGCGCAGATCTCGGGCGCGGCCAACATTCCGGTTATTGCCTCGGGTGGGGCCGGTACGATGGATCACTTCGTCGATGTGTTTACCACGGGCAAAGCCGATGCCGGCCTGGCAGCCAGTATTTTTCACTTCAAAGAGATCGAGATTCCGGCTCTCAAAACCTATCTGCGCGCCAACGGCATCGAAATGAGGTTGTAAAACCCGCGTTACGAATCAACGCCGGTTTAGAACTTAAAGCCCAAATCGAGCGAAACGACCCGATTTTTGGACGTAAGCTGGCTACCCCGTGCTACGTCGAACAAACCACGCTGGTAGCTGACGCCCAGGTTAAACGCATTGGTATCGTTGATTTTGTACTGGACTCCGGTGCCGAGCAGCAGCTCAACATCGCCGAAGCCGTACTGCCGCCGGTCTCCACCGCTTTCGGCCTGGTATAAGCCGTTGCGTTCGGTTTGCAAGGCGCGCTCGGCTACTTTCAGGCTCAGCAGCCCGCCCGTCTGTACGTATAGTCGGATACTGGGCGCAATGTTGTTGGCGAACATTTTTACCGATACCGGCACCTGCAGATACTGGAGGTTATAGAGAGACTCTTTGTAGGGCGCACCCGGTGTGAAGCGAGACTCGCCGAAGGAGCCCGGCATCTGAAAACCAGACCGTTTAATGGTATACCACAAGCCACTGCTGAACGCGTACCGGTCTTTGAAGAAAAAATAATCGAGAGAAGGACCAACGCTCATCCGGGCGCCGATACCATTATCGAGAAAGCCGGCATAGCTGCCCTGCCCTTCGGCCGTGTTCAGATTGAGCGAGGGCGCAAATCGAATGCTCATCTCGATCAGTTTATTGGGCCGGGCGTAGTCGGGGCCGGTGCCGTCGTACTCGGCTGACTGCTGCTTTCGTTTCCGGCGTCGGCGACGTTCTTCGTCGTAGGCTTCTTCGTTGTCGGACCGGCTGCGCTGCGTACGCTCGTCATACTGATCGCCGAGAATCTTGCGGAATCGCTTGTCCGATTCTTTCGAGAAACTGTCTCGGGGCCGGGTAATGTTCTGGCGCGATACGGACTGACCGAAGGTGGTAGCTACCAGCAGCGTCAAAATCAGGCTGATCCCTGCAACTTTTTTCATAATTTTGCACGTTTTCAATAAAGAAAACAAACGATTTTGATGCGATACTGGGCAGCCCTCATCGGGCTTTTTTGTTTAGTTTATCTGACTTCGTGTACTAAAAACGAAGAAGTTACGCTAGTTCGGCTCGACCGGCAATTGTTTTCCAGTCCATTGCCCGATAGTATCCGGGCTTTTCTGAATCGCAACCCGGCGGTGGCTCAATTGTACTTTAACGCGAATGAGACCACAACTGATACAGCGCTGGTCCGCGAATTGAGCAACCGGATCGCCAACCCCGCCCTGAACGAACTCAATAAGCAGGTTCAGCAGGAGTTCGGCGACATGACCGACCTGCAAAACCAGCTGGCCGAAGCCTTCACGAATATACGCAAAGACTTTCCCGATTTCCGGAACCCCAAAGTGGTTACCCTCGTAACCGGCTTCATGGGCCCCGACCTGGTCGTTACCGATAGCCTGATCGTGATCGGGATCGACTACTTCGCGGGGCCAACCGCAACCTATCGACCCCAGGGTCCACAATTTCCGGCCTACATTTTACGACGTTATCAAAAAGACTATATCGTACCGGCCATTGTCTTTGCCATTTCTGACAAATACAACGCCACCAACCGGGCCGACCAGACTATGCTGGCCGATATGGTATACTATGGCAAAGGGTACGTATTCACCAAAACCATGCTGCCCGATGTGGCCGATAGTCTGGTCATTGGCTATTCTGACAAACAACTGACCGAAACGTTTAACGCGCAGGATATTGTCTGGGGACATTTTATCGATAATCAACTGCTTTACCAGACTAATCCGGCCATAAAACAGCGATATTTGAACGAACGGCCCTTTACGGCCGAAATCGGGCAGGGCTGTCCGGGTGCTATCGGGCGCTGGCTGGGCTGGCGCATCGTAGGGCAGTATCACGATGAACACACTAGCGTTGGCATTGCCGAACTGATGCGCAACGCCGATGCCCGCCAGCTGTTTGAACAGTCTGGCTATAAAGGACAAAAAGAGTAATCGGCTGGCGGTTTAGTGGAGCAGGTGGCTGGCATACCGGCAAACGATCGGGCTGGTGCCGAATACCATAAACCGAATACCGTAAACCGTTTTTATAATGGCAAAACGCGGACGAAACTTTGGCGAGGACGCCAACGAAGAAGACAAGAAAAAAGTGAACCGGGAAAGCCTCCAGAAAGCCCTGCGGGTGTTTCGGTTCGTACGGCCGTACCGGGCGCAGTTTGCCATGGGGTTCATCTTCCTGGTGTTATCGACCCTGACCACGCTGAGTTTTCCGGCCCTGATCGGGCAGGTAACGAGCGTTATTCAGGGCAAGTCGGCCTTTACGCTCGGGCAGGTCATTTTGATCTTCGGCGCCATTCTGGTGTTGCAGGCCATCTTCTCGTTCTTCCGGATTTATTTCTTCGCGCAGGTCAGCGAGCGGTCGATGGCCGACGTTCGGCGCGAGGTGTACAGCAAGATCGTGACGCTGCCGATTCCGTTCTTCGAAAAACGGCGCGTTGGCGAGCTGACAAGCCGGATCTCGGCCGACGTGTCGCAACTTCAGGATGTGTTGTCTATCACCCTGGCCGAATTGTTCCGGCAGGTGGCTACGCTGGTAGGCGGTACGCTGTTTATCCTGTACGTGTCCTGGAAACTGACGCTCTTCATGCTGGCCACCTTCCCGGTCATCATCGTAGCGGCCATGATTTTTGGCCGGTATATCCGTAAACTATCGAAAGAAGCGCAGGATCAGCTGGCCGCAGCCAGTGTCATCGTTGAGGAAACGCTGCAATCGATCAACATCGTGAAGGCGTTCACCAACGAGCGCATCGAAATTGGCCGTTACGGGGCCGCCCTGCAGAAGATGGTCGGCACGGCCTTGCGTACCGCGCGTTTCCGGGGCGTATTCGTTTCGTTTGTCATCTTCGCTATGTTCGGTGGTATCATGGGTATCGTCTGGTACGGCGGTAGCCTGGTACAGTCGGGCGAAATTCCGTTTGCCGACCTGCTGACGTTTATCTTCTACACGGCTTTCATCGGCGGCTCGGTAGCGGGCATCGGTGATATGTACGCGCAGGTGCAGCGAACCATCGGGGCTTCGGACCGGATTCTGGAGATTCTGGAAGAGGAGTCGGAGGTAGACCCGCACGAGGAGTTACCACTGTTTGTGCCGGTACATGGTCACGTACAGTTCAAAGATGTTCGGTTCTCGTATCCATCCCGTACGGATGTAGCGGTGCTGAAAGGCATCTCGATCGATGTGGCCGCCGGTCGTAAAATTGCGCTGGTGGGGCAGAGTGGGGCCGGTAAGTCGACCATTGTGCAGCTGCTGATGCGCTACTACCAGGTCGGCAGCGGGCAAATCACCGTCGACGGCCGGGATTTGAGTAACTTCAACATCACCGAACTGCGCCGAAATATTGCCGTTGTGCCGCAGGAAGTCATGCTCTTTGGCGGTACCATCCTCGAAAATATTCAGTACGGGAAGCCCGGCGCTACCGAAGCCGAAGTACGGGAAGCCGCCCGCAAAGCCAACGCGCTCGATTTTATCGAATCCTTTCCGGAGGGTTTGCAGACGGTTGTGGGCGAGCGGGGCGTTAAGCTCTCGGGCGGGCAGCGGCAACGGATTGCCATTGCCCGGGCCATCCTGAAAAATCCGGCCATCCTGATCCTCGACGAAGCAACAAGCTCGCTCGACGCCGAATCGGAGCGGCTCGTGCAGGAAGCCCTCGATGAACTGATGCAGAACCGCACGACCATCATCATTGCCCACCGGCTGGCCACTATTCGCAAAGTAGACCGGATCTACGTCATGCGCGAAGGCCAGGTGGCCGAGCAGGGCACCCACGATGAACTGGCTGCCTACGAAGACGGTATCTACGCAAACCTGGTTAAATTGCAGTTCGAGGTGCTCGATAATGACTAATGAATGAATACGGTAACCGGATTGTTTACACGCTGTAGACTTGCTTCATTTACTCGTATTCAGTCTCTTCACCTAACGCCATGAATGCCGCGCAAACCTTAAAAGTGTTTAACCTACGCCACACCACGGGCCGCGAACAGGTGCTCAATCTGTTTCTGAACGCTGGTCATGCGCTGGCCCATAATGACGTAGAAAACGGGCTCGGCCCGGATCACGACCGCGTAACGGTATACCGTACCCTACGGACGTTCGTCGACGCTGGCCTTATCCACAAGGTGCTCGATGACGAGGGAGGAACCAAATACGCCCTCTGCCGGGATGCCTGCGCCGATGGTCATCACCACCACGACCACGTTCATTTCAAGTGCGAAGCCTGCGGACAAACGACCTGCCTTAACGAAGTCCGGATTCCGACCGTGTCGCTCCCAACGGGCTACGATCGGAAAGAGATGAATCTGCTCATTCAGGGCGTGTGTCAGGATTGCAACAAATAAGGCGGGCTCAGATCCGTAATCAGTGGAGAAACAGCGGCCCAACGGTCGTGTTACCGAATGCCCAGGAATACATTTAGCAAGCGACAACAGGACTTTATACAGGTTCAGCAAGCCGCCCAGCGCCAGTATAATCAGCTGGCTATCGGGCGGCTTATTTGGTTTATCAGCACCGTAGTAGCCGTTTGGGTGCTGGCCAGGGCCGATCAGGCAGCCGCTGCGGTGGTGGTGCTGGTCGTTGGGCTGGCCGGATTTATGATTCTGCTCAAGCGACATCATGCCGTTCGTCACGACCGGGATCTGGCCCGCAAAAAAGCGTTCATCAATCAGGACGAGCTGGCCCGGCTCGATCGTCAATACCTGCGCACCGACACCGGCGACACCTTTGCGAACACAACCCATCCGTACACACACGACCTCGATATTTTCGGTAAGCACTCGCTGTTCCGGCTGCTGAACCGGACCCATACCCACGAAGGTCGGCAGAAACTGGCAGCCTGGCTGCAAAACCCCGCCCCCGCCGACGTTATTCGGCTCCGCCAGCAGGCTACTGCCGATCTGCGGGCAGAGATCGATTGGCGGCAGCAGTTCGAAGCGCTGGCCGATCTGGAAGAAACCATTGGCCGCTCGCCCGAAACGCTGATTCAATGGGGAGCCGGTAAAGGGCCTTCGTTACCCGGCTATCTGGCGCTTGTTCGGTTTCTGCTGCCGAGTATAACGGCCGCCTTGTTTGTTGCCTGGCTGCTGGGTTACCTGCCTGGTTTATCCGTTCTGGCTGCGCTGGCGGTACATAGCCTTGTGTTGAGTCAGTTATCGGCACAGGCAAAAGACGTAAGTGAGCAAACGTTTGCGCTCTCGGTGGCGCTCCGGTCGTTTCAACAGCTGTTTGAGCAGGCTGAGCAGGCTCCCGGCCAGGCAGTCCGGATAGCGGCTATCCGGCAGGCACTGAGCACCAACGGAAACCGGGCTTCGCAGGCGATTGGTCAGCTGGCCCGGCTGACCGAAGGGCTAAATTTTCGGCGTAATCCGTACTTCTACCTGCTCTTCGGGATAGCAAGCCTGTGGGATATTCATTACTTGTTCCGATTGTCGGCCTGGCAGGCGCAGTATGGCCCCAATCTGGGACGGTGGTTCGAAGCACTGGGCGAGCTGGAAGCGATCAGCAGCCTGGCCGGATTTGCTTACGCGCATCCAGCCTACACTACCCCCGACATAGCAGACGGAGACGCCACGCTCAGACTGACCCGAGCCGCCCACCCGCTGCTGCCTCCTGACCGGAGCGTTCCCAATTCGCTGGCGCTGGCGGGTTCCGGAAAAACGGTGCTCATAACAGGATCGAACATGTCGGGAAAGAGTACCTTTCTGCGTACGATAGGGGCTAACGTCGTGCTGGCGCTGGCGGGCGCGGTCGTGAGCGCCGACTCGTTTACGGTTTCGGTCGTGCGGGTGTTTACCAGCATGCGCACGCAGGACTCGCTCGAAGAAAGCACCTCATCCTTCTATGCAGAACTAATCCGGTTGCAGACGCTGATCCGGCTTACGCAGCAGTCTTCGGGGACGCCGGTCCTGTATTTCCTCGACGAAATTCTAAAAGGTACCAACTCTGCCGACCGGCACCGCGGGGCCGAAGCGCTCATTCGTCAACTCCACCGCACCAGCGCATTCGGGTTCGTATCGACGCATGATCTGGAGCTAGGGCAGCTCACCGATGCGGCCGGGTTCGTAAGCAACTACCATTTTCAGTCCGATATTCAGGACGGAAAGCTCATCTTCGACTATACGCTACGGGATGGAATCTGCGAGAGTTTCAACGCCAGTCAGCTCATGCAGGCAATCGGAATTGAGATGAATACCGCGCTCGGTACGGTCAGCAGTAAGCCGTAAGGGTTGGCTACTAAGGAGTTGCGGTAAGAATTGCCCTCTTTTATCTTCGAATTAGTCAAAACATCCCTTTCTTTCACTTGTTAGGCTTTTAGAAAGTCGTATCTTTGCTAAGCCAGAAAATGGTATGCACGCATACTGTTTTTTTGAGAGATCGGAGGAGGGAGTGACAACAAAAAAAGCCTTCCCAATAATGGAAAGGCTTTTGAGTGTGGTGATGGACGGAATCGAACCGCCGACACAAGGATTTTCAGTCCTTTGCTCTACCAACTGAGCTACATCACCGGGTTGCGCTGAACTGCGAAACGTGGGTGCAAAAGTACGGGTTTGTCGGCCTTTTGCAATACTTGTAACGGAATATTTTTTAAGTACGTCCTGGTGGAATAGTTAGATTGCTGACTATCAGGCGAGGTTGCTCTGAAATACACATGGAAATAATTCAGCAAATTTTGTTCGTAGCCGCCCTGGCAGTTACGGCCTGGTACATAACCAAACGCGTGAAGCTTATAGCCCGCGCAATCAACCTCGGTCGGCCCGAAGACCGCACTGACAACGCTGCCGAACGTTGGAAAACCATGTTACTGGTTGCCTTTGGGCAGAAAAAGATGTTCACCAATCTGCTGGTGGGCATCATGCACTTTGTCATCTACGCCGGGTTCGTCATCATAAACCTTGAGATTCTGGAGATCATTCTGGACGGGGTGCTGGGTACGCACCGGCTGTTTGCGCCGTATATCACGCCCGTTTACCCAATCCTGATCGATGTGTTCGAAGTACTGGCTTTCGGCGTGCTGGCCGTTTGTGTGGTATTTCTGACGCGTCGGTTTGTGGCGCGGGTAAGCCGCCTGCAGGCCAGTCGGCATCGGGAGCTACGCGGCTGGTCGGTTCCTGATGCTACCATTATCCTGACAGCCGAGATCGTACTGATGATTGCGTTTCTGACCTGGAATGCGTCAGATAGCGTGCTGCGCGACCGGGGGGTGGGGCACTATGGCGAGCTGCAGGGCGTTGTGCCGGACTTCATTATCAGCCAGTATCTGAAGCCGCTGTTTGCCGGGTTTAGCGATACAGCCCTAGTGGCTTACGAACGCGGGGCGTGGTGGCTGCATATTCTCGGCATCCTGGCCTTTGCGGTATACGTAACTTACTCGAAACACCTGCACATTGCGCTGGGCTTTCCGAACGTTTACTTCTCCGATCTGCAACCAAAAGGCGAAATGCAGAATATGCCCGAGATCACCAAGGAGGTGCAGCTGGCACTGGGTTTACCGCTTACGACTGAGGCCGATGGCTCGCAGGAGAATGATAATGGACAGCAGCCGGCGGAAGTTGGTCGCTTTGGCGCCAAAGATGTCCATGACCTGAAATGGATAAACCTTATGAACGCCTACAGTTGTACCGAATGTGGTCGCTGTACGGCAGCCTGTCCGGCCAATATCACCGGTAAGAAGCTGTCGCCCCGCAAAATCATGATGGACACCCGCGACCGGCTTGAAGAGATTCAGCGCGGCTGGCAAACCCACGGCGACGACTATAAGGATGACAAATCGCTGCTGAACGATTACATCACAGCCGAGGAGCTCAACGCCTGCACAACCTGCCAGGCCTGTATTAACGCCTGCCCTATCAATATCAACCCGCTTGATATTATTCTTCAGTTACGGCGGTATCGGGTAATGGAAGAGTCGCAGGCGCCTGCTTCCTGGAACGCGATGTTCAGCAACATCGAGAACAACATGGCTCCCTGGAAGTTTTCGCCCAGCGACCGGTTCAACTGGGCCGATCAGGTTAACGAGTCTGTAACGAAATAAATTAAGTACGCCTTTTCGGTTTGCCGTAGTGCGCGTCTCCCGCTGGTCCGTGAGACTTTGTCCGGATGAGACATACGATGAGCCACTGCAAACCGAACACTCAAAAACTACCTGCTGCAATGACAACTGAGAAAACATATAGTGTACCGACAATGGCCGAGATGGCTGCGGCTGGCGAAGAGCCGGAAGTGCTGTTTTGGGTGGGCTGTGCGGGCTCGTTCGATGATCGCTATAAGCGCGTGACTATCGCTTTTGTCCGCATCCTGAACCATGTAGGCATCAAGTTCGCCGTGCTGGGTCCCGAAGAAGCCTGTACCGGCGATCCGGCCCGGCGGGCGGGTAATGAGTTCCTGTTTCAGATGCAGGCCATGGCCAATATCCAGGTCCTGAACGGCTATAATGTGAAAAAGATAGTGACGGCCTGTCCGCACTGCTTCAACACCATCAAGAACGAATATCCGGAGCTGGGCGGCAACTACGAAGTGATTCATCACTCGCAGTTTCTGCAGGGCCTGATCAACGAAGGGCGCGTACGGGTGAAAGACGGGCAGTCGTTCAAAGGCCGTAAAATCACCTTTCACGATTCATGCTACCTGGGTCGGGCCAACAAAATCTACGAAGCCCCGCGTGACGTGCTGGCGGCTCTGGACGCCGATCTGGTTGAGATGAAGCGCGTGCGGGCCAATGGTCTTTGTTGCGGAGCCGGTGGCGGCCAATACTTCAAAGAACCCGAACCTGGCCATAAAGATGTAAACGTAGAGCGGGTTCAGGAAGCGTTGGCCACTGGTGCCGATACCATCGCGGTTTCGTGCCCGTTTTGCATGACCATGATGTCTGACGGGGTTAAGAACCAGAACCGCGAAGACAGCGTTCGGGTCTACGATATCGCGGAGCTAATTGCTCAGCGCGAAGGGCTGTAAACGAATGAAGAATGATAAACGATGAATGCGGCCGCCAGTTGATCAGTCCATTCATCGTTTATCATTCTTCATTGTACATCTATCATTCAACTTATGTATACCGATTTTAAAACCTTGCCCGATGGTGCCCGTGTCTGGGTTTACCAGGCCAGCCGGCCACTTTCGGACGCTGATGTACTGGCTATCGAACAGCGGCTGAAACCAGCGCTTAGCGACTGGGCCGCGCACGGCCAACCTCTGCTGGCTTCGGCCCAGGTCGTCGAAAACCGGTTTGTGGTCGTGGGTGTCGATGAAGGATTTAACCTGCCCAGTGGTTGCTCGATCGATGCATCGGTCCGGACCCTGCGCGAAATTGGCCAGCAATTATCGGTCGATTTCTTTGACCGCTCGGCTGCCATCCGGCAGGCTGACGGGGCGGTGGGCACGTTTGCCTTGCCCGCCATCAAAGCCGCGGTGGCCAATGGGACGATCCAGCCTGACACGCCGGTTTTTAACACACTGGTGAAAACGAAAGCTGAATTTTTGACAGACTGGCAGATCAGGGCGGCCGATTCGTGGCTGAAACGTTACTTTTCGTCTATTACGGCCTGACAGCGTCTGTTTCTTAAAGCCGGTTCCTGACTAATCATCCGTGATTAATCAGGGACCGGCTTTAACATTCGCCGATTTAGAAACGTTCACTGACAATTCGGCATAAGCCATTGATTTTAAACCTTTTTTTTGAACAAAGGATTGGTTTTTGCAGTCAACCTTTGATCATACTCAGCGGATTGGTCTCAGTTGATTCAGGAATTCGTTGAAGTCTGCCGCTTGCAAACGGCAATAAACGCTTACTTTTATGGCGACCATACCCGAAGTTATGTCAGATACGCCAACTCGCGACGACGATCAACTAACACCCGATGGCGGTTCTACTGAGCAGCCCTCGGCTGATGCCCCTGCCCGCCGATATACCGACGAGCAGAAGTATCAGGTATTTAACAAGGAGTTCATGCCCCACATTGACTCCATGTACAACTTTGCTTTCCGCCTGACAACTGACGAGGATGATGCCAACGACCTCGTGCAGGATACGTATTTAAAGGCTTTCCGCTTTATTTCGTCGTTTGAGCAGGGAACCAACGCTAAAGCATGGCTGTTTCGAATACTGAAGAACAGTTTCATCAACGATTATCGTAAGAAAAGCAAAGAGCCGGCTAAAGTAGATTATCAGGACGTTGAAACGACCTATAATTCAGAAGATGCCGAAACTGAGCATACGGTTGATCTGCGGGCTGAATCAGTCTCAGATCTGATTGGTGATGAAGTGGCCACAGCGCTTAACGCGTTGCCGGTTGATTTCAGAACGGTAATTATCCTTTGTGATATCGAAGGGTTTACTTACGAAGAGATGGCTAAGATTCTGGACATCCCGATCGGTACCGTTCGCTCCCGGTTGCACCGTGCCCGTAACCTCCTGAAAGAGAAACTACGGGATTACGCAGCATCAATGGGATATAACGAAGAAACTGACGAATAAACCGAACTTTTTCTATCTGTATTTTGGTTCTGCTGATAACTTAACGTATTATTATTCTTGGAATAAATAAAATTTTTCCAATGCAAACGTCTTTGCCATCGTCATCTTCATCCAGCGCAGAGCCTGCGATGAAAGAACATTGCAGTCATCAGGCAGACTGCTTGAAGATGATCCAGCTGATTCTGGATGGGGAAGCTACCGAACAGCAGCTCGCCCGACTGAAGGTCAATCTCGAATCATGCAAACCCTGCATCGAGATGTACCACCTCGAAAAAGAAGTAAAAGAGTTGTTGACCAAACGCATGGAAAAACGGTGTTGCCCCGATCAGTTGGTGGCAACGATCAAAGCCAAGATTCTGACGTTTAGTTAAGAAAGACATTACACGAATTGGGGTAATTAAGGATCTGGCAAGCGCCACCTTGGTTACCCCGATTTTCTTTATAACCGGTAAACCACCAACACACATTGAACGGGAAACTCATCATTTTTTCGGCTCCTTCAGGTTCTGGTAAGACAACCATCGTCAAGCATCTGCTGGCCGAGAATAACAATCTCGGTTTTTCTATTTCAGCCTGTACCCGCGACCGCAGAGGCCGTTCGGAACAAAACGGTCAGGATTATTACTTTCTGACGCCTGAAGATTTCAAGCAGAAAATAGATAATCATGAGTTTGTAGAATGGGAAGAAGTGTACGTCGGTGCGTTCTACGGCACGCTGAAATCAGAAATCGAACGCGTATGGGCCAGCGGCAAACACGTACTCTTCGATGTCGATGTAAAAGGTGGGTTGAAGCTTAAAGAATATTACGGCGACAAAGCCCTGGCCGTGTTCGTGAAAGTACCCGACGAAGAAACTCTGCGTCAGCGCCTGATTGGCCGCGGTTCCGAAACGGAAGAAAGTCTGTCGAAGCGCCTGTTCAAAGTGCACTTCGAAATGAGCTTTCAGAACGAGTTTGATGTGATTCTGGTCAATGACGATCTGGAAACGTCGCTTAACAAAGCGCAGAAACTGGTTAATGACTTCGTCAACGACGACAAGGTTCCGCCCAAAGCGTCGATTCTGTAAGATAAACGGGTTGGGGTAGTCCACTGATGTTTCGGTGCGTACATACCCCACCGTCATAAACACACGCGTACTCTTGAACGTAGGTCTTTTTTTCGGCTCGTTTAATCCGATTCATGTCGGACACCTCATTATTGCCGATACTATGGCAACCTCAACCGACCTGGATCAGGTCTGGTTCGTGGTGTCGCCCCAGAATCCATTCAAGAAGACCAAAAGTCTCCTGCATGAGTTTGACCGGATGGACATGGTTGAGCGGGCCATAGCCGATAACAGCCGACTGAAAGCAACCGATATTGAATTCTCGATGCCCAAGCCGAGCTATACGATCGATACGCTTGTGCGACTGTCGGAAAAATATCCGCAGCACATATTCCGGCTCATCATGGGTGAAGACAATCTGGAGCAGTTTGCCAACTGGAAAAACCACGAAGCCATTCTGGAGTATTACGGTCTATATGTGTATCAACGACCGCGTGCGGCAGAGAGTGCGTTCAAAACCCACCCGAATGTCCGGCTGGTCGAAGCGCCCCTGCTCGACATCTCAGCCACGTTTATCCGCGAAAGTATCCGCGCCAACCGATCCATCCGGTATATGGTACCCGATGTAGTAGGGGAGATGATCGAGCGTAAAAAATTCTATTTATAGCCCCGGAGGGCCGGTAACCTACGGCAATCCGTTCTGGAAGGTGATTTCGGTAGCCAAGCCAATGGCGCTCATCCGAATCGCTACCGAGCGGCTGCTCGATTTGGCCCCGACTTTATCGCACTGAGGGCCTCTTTCGAGGTAGTAAACGTAGAATTTCTGGTTCCGATCGGCCAGGATATTGGCATCGGGTCGGCCGAGCCATTCGCCGATAGTATTGGCTGTTTTGCCCTTCAGATTCGGAATCTCAGCTCTGAAATCGGCCTCCAGGGCGGAGCGGGTGCCCATGCAGCCTCCGCGGTCGCCCCGCCATTTTTTTAGGTTGAGTTTGCCGAACTGATCCGGGACTGTACCGCAGGCCAGCAGGCTCAGGCTCCAGCAAACGACAAACAGGCCACCTACCAATCGACGGCCTGCTTCAAACAGGTTCGTATTCATAGCCCGCTTATTCATTATATACGACCTGGAGCAGCGTTTGACCAACGGCTTTGAGGGTACCCCGGTCGATGTTGCTCATGGTATCGTCGGCCGTATGCCAGGCCGGGAAAAAGCCTCCTGTACCGGCGTTGGTATGAATGATATCAATCATCGGAATTTTGGCAATGGTATTGGGAGCCAGGTGATCGTCAGTAATCTGACCGCCGGGCTGATCGATGAAGTACTGGCTGTAGCCGGCCGCGCTGGCGGTTTGCCAGACCTTATTCACCACGCTGGGCGCAAACTGCATCGAAAGGCCTTCTTTGGCGAAGGTGGCCCCTTTGGCGCCAACCATATCGAGCAGAATACCGAAGTAAGCCGTATAGCCGGGTTTATGCAGGTTTTTGGCCCAGTAGCGCGAACCCAGGCAGAAGCCAATGTAGTCGTACTGATTGCCGGTTGCCGGTTCAAAATCGTTGGCGGCTTTCTCGGAGTTACCCCAGTCTTCGGCGTCGAAGAAGATAATGTCGATACCAACCCCGGGCTTTTTCTGGGCCTGCTGAATGGTGCGGGCCAACTCCAGCAGCACGCCTACGCCACTGGCGCCATCGTTAGCAGCCGTTACGGGCTTAGACTGGTCAGCCTTATCGGGGTCCTGATCGGCCTGGGGGCGCGAATCCCAGTGGCTGGCCAGCACGATGCGCTTGGTAGCCTGGGGGTTGATAGTGCCGATGATGTTACGGGCGTTCAGCTTCTTGCCGTCCCAGGT
This sequence comes from Spirosoma lacussanchae, assembly GCF_005870035.1. Classification (GTDB taxonomy): domain Bacteria; phylum Bacteroidota; class Bacteroidia; order Cytophagales; family Spirosomataceae; genus Spirosoma; species Spirosoma lacussanchae. Next base: position 28,100 of record NZ_SWJG01000015.1, read on the forward strand.
GGTGGCCACAAAGTTCTGCTCCGTTACTTCGCATCCGAACTGCTTCAGTTTAGCAACCAGGTAATTGCCGGTAGCCACGTGGGCCGGCGTGTTCGGAACCCGCGGCCCGAAAGCTACCTGCCGGTCAATGTAGGTATAGGCCGAGTCGGCGTTGAACGGCGGAGCCGTTACCTGTACCGGTTGATCCGCAGGCTGGGTAGCGTCGCTTTGCCTGGGTTTTTCTTTACAGGCGGCCATAACAAGCGCCGTGGCGAGGATACTAAAAAAGAATCTGCTCATACAGGTAATTACTCTTCGTATGCCCAGTCGATCTGGTGTTTCATGTCTTTGATGGCCAGTCCCTGCGCTTTGAAGTACGAACGAATCTGGTCTACTTTGTCGTATTGGCGCTGTTCCTTGTATTCGCGGTAGAGGGTCAGCAGGCCTTCCAGCACGGGCTGGTTGTCGCTGCCTTCTTCTTTCAGGCCCAATACATCCTGCATGAAGCTGCTGAACGACTCTTTCAGCAGCGTAAATACATCGTCGCCCAGCGCGGCTGGCTGAAGCTGGTTCAGATACAGCATATTCACGTATTTGAGCAGGGTAAACACCTGCGCAATGGCTACGGCGGTGTTGAGGTCGTCGTTCATGGCTTCGTAAAACTGCTGAACGGCTTTGCGGACATCTTCCTGTTTGGCCACATCGGCCGATACGCTCTCGTCGGGCCGGTAGCTCATAGTTTTGACCACCCGCAGTCCATTGGCGAGCCGCCGGTACCCTTTCTGAGCGGCCTTGAGGGCGTCGTTCGAGAAATCGAGGGTGCTGCGGTAGTGCGACTGCAACATAAAGAAGCGTACGGTCATGGGGCTATACGCCTGCTCGAGTAGGTAGTGACTCCCGGCAAACAGCTCGGCCGGCAGGAACGAGTTCCCCAGCGACTTGCTCATTTTCTGACCGTTAACGGTCAGCATGTTGGAGTGCATCCAGTACCGAACGGGGTCGTGGCCGGTAAGTCCGTCGCCTTGAGCAATTTCGCATTCGTGGTGCGGAAACTTGAGGTCCATGCCGCCCCCGTGAATATCGAACTGTTTGCCGAGGTATTTGGTGCTCATGCAGGTACATTCGAGGTGCCAGCCCGGAAAGCCTTCGCCCCAGGGTGAATTCCAGCGCATGATGTGCTCGGGCGAGGCCCGTTTCCAGATGGCAAAATCGAGGGGGTTACGCTTCTCCGACTGGCCGTCGAGCTCGCGGGTTTCGTTCAGCAGGTCGTCCAGAATCCGGCCCGACAGTTTTCCGTAGTTGCCGCCCTGCTGGTTGTATTTATCAATGTCGAAGTAGACCGACCCGTTCGATTCGTAGGCCAGTTCTTTGGCCAGTAGTGTCTGTACGGCTTCGATCTGCTCTACCATGTGGCCCGTGGCCGTCGGCTCGATGCTGGGCGGAATGGTGTTGAACTGGGCCATCACCGTGTGGAAATCGTTGGTAAACCGCTGTACAATCTCCATCGGTTCTACTTTTTCCAGTTTGGCCATGCGCCCGATTTTGTCTTCGCCTTCGTCGCCGTCGCCGACCAGGTGACCTACGTCGGTCAGATTACGGACGTACCGCACTTTATACCCGATAAAGGTCAGGTAGCGGTAAAGGGTGTCGAAGGTGAGGAACGTACGAACGTTGCCCAGGTGAACGTAATTGTACACTGTTGGTCCGCAGACGTACATGCCCACGTAGGGCGGATTAAGCGGTTCAAACAGTTCTTTTCGGCGGGAAAGCGTATTGTATAGCTTGAGCGGCTGCGTCATGGTAATGGGCTTGCTCGGCTGTTCGAAACCGGTTGCGTTCGGAACAGCTGAACGACTCGTTTATAGTAGACAAAGCTACGCATTGTTACCCGGAAAATGACGGACCGGGCCAAACTCGCTATCTTTGCCTACTTGACATGACCAGCGTACACGTGGTAACGAAAACGGGCTCAGGCCTGGGCTTGCCGCTATCCGTTCGTCAGTAACCACGAGTTGATCAGGAATGCAGATCGTAGACGTAGGCACCAATCCGCAATACCAAAAGGAGTTTATTCAGTTTCCGGTTCGTTTATACAAGGCCGATCCCAACTGGATACGGCCGCTCAACGCCGATGTTGAGGAGGTTTTTGACCCGAAGCGGAACAAGCGGTTCGAGCAGGGCGAATGCATACGGTATCTGCTGCTCAGCGACCGTAACGAAACCATGGGGCGCGTGGCGGTCTTCATTGATCATGCCATTGCCAGCCTGGATAACGACCAGCCCACCGGCGGCATGGGGTTTTTTGAATGCATAGACGATCAGGCGGCTGCGTTTCGGCTGTTCGACGCGGCCAAAGCCTGGCTCCAGAGTCGTGGTATGGAAGCCATGGACGGCCCGATCAACTTCGGCGACCGCGACCGGTGGTGGGGCTTGCTGGTCGACGGGTTCGACCGCGAGCCCAACTACTGCATGCCGTATACCAAACCCTACTACATCGGTTTCTTCGAGGCTTACGGCTTTCAGGATTACTTCAAACAATTCACCTTCGGCATTCCAACTACCTGGGCCCGGCTGACCGAAATGTCGCAGTCGGTTAAAGACCGGGCACAGCGTATCTACGAGAACCCCGACTACTCGTTCCGGACCATTGATAAGAAGCAGCTGCCGGCTGCGGCCGAGCAGTTTCGGCATATTTATAATGCAGCCTGGGGCGGGCACTCGGGCGTGAAGGAAATGTCGGCCGAGCAGGCGCAGGTGCTGATGCAAAAGCTGAAGCCGGTTATCGACGAGAAAATCATCTATTTTGCTTATTATCAAGGCGAACCGGTGGCTTTCTTTGTTTGCCTACCCGAGTTGAACCAGATTTTTAAGCACGTAAACGGCAAACTGAATTTACTCGGCAAACTGACCTTTTTGTGGCACGTGTTGCGCAAAACCAACCGTAAGGCGTTTGGAGTCGTGTTTGGCGTAGCGCCCGCGCATCAGGGTAAAGGACTCGAAGCGGCCATTGCGCTCCGGATGCCGCACGAAGCCGACCACAATCCAAATTTCCAGTACGACACGCTGGAGATGAACTGGGTAGGCGATTTCAACCCAATTATGGTCCGGTTTGTGAGCCAGCTCGGGTCAACGATCGTTAAGACGCACGTTACCTACCGCTACCTGTTCGATCGGACGAAGCCGTTCAAACGCTGCCCCGTTATCGGCCGGAAGAAGGAAAGATAAAACGAATAACGGTGTGCTGACGCGTAGTCGGACCACGGTGGGGATCGAAAACCGCAACCAGAATACCGAAAAACTGTAAACCAAAAAAGATAAACAATGAGCTTATTAACCATCGGTTCCGTAGCCTTCGACGCGCTGGAAACGCCCTTTGGCAAAACCGACAAGATCATCGGCGGTGCCGCTACCTATATTACCCTGTCGGCTTCGTATTTTACGAAGAACAACAACCTCGTTGCTGTGGTAGGCGATGATTTTCCGGAGTCGATGATCCGCGATCTGAACAGCCACGGCGTCAATACCGATGGATTGCAGGTGCGGGCCGGTGAGAAAACGTTTTTCTGGTCGGGCAAGTATCATAACGATATGAACACCCGGGACACCGTTGAGGTGCAGCTGAACGTGATGGAGAACTTCGATCCGGTTGTTCCGGATTCGTACCAGGATTGTCAGTACCTGATGTTGGGCAACACGGCCCCGGCTATTCAGAAAACGGTTATCGAGCGGCTGAACACCCGCCCCAAACTGATCGTCCTAGACACCATGAACCTCTGGATCGAGATTGCCAACCCGGACCTGATGGCGCTCCTGAAGCTGGTCGATGTGCTGGTGGTAAATGACGAAGAAGCGCGACAGCTGACCAAAGAATACTCGCTGGTGAAGGCGGCTGCCAAAATCCGCACGATGGGGCCCCAGACGGTCATCATCAAGAAAGGCGAACACGGTGCGCTGCTATTCCAGGAAGACCGGATCTTCTTCGCGCCGGCGTTGCCGCTCGAATCGGTCTTTGACCCGACCGGTGCCGGCGATACGTTTGCGGGTGGATTTATCGGTTACCTGGCCAAAACCGATGATATATCGTTCGACAACATGAAGCGGGCCATCATCTACGGGTCGGCCATGGCGTCGTTCTGCGTCGAGAAATTCGGGGCTGAGCGGATCATGAACCTGACGCAGGACGAAATCGACGAGCGTGTCAGCGAGTTTGTGAAGCTATCGGCCTTTGGCCTGAATTAAGCAGCAGTCGTTGGCTATTGTCAACTAATAGCCAACGACTGATTTATTTACTCAATTGCCCGGTAGTCATTTGTTGGATGGACCGGTTTTGGGGTATCCAGTGTTGTTCTTCACCGTCGGCGTGTTCACGCCAGTCCAGATTTATTCGTACAGCGGCTGTGGTTGTCCGTGACTCAGGTTGTGGGCAGTGCGCCAGTGTTCTATCAGCAGTCTACACTGGTTTTCAGTCAGGTATTGGTTGTTTACCACTGTCAGGGTTTGGTAGTAAGTAAAACCTCCGGTTTGCTGATGAATTGACGGAGCGGCTACTGTTGGCGAATGGCCATGATAATCAAATCCTGCGTGGTGAGGTTCAGCAGATCGATCAGGCTAATGCCGTACAATTGCGATACCTGCTGCAGTACCGTCAGCGACAATTCCGTACGCCCGGTTTCTTTCTTACTATAAGCGGCCTGGCTGACACCAAGCTGAAAAGCAACGTATTCCTGCGGGTAGCCGTGAATCTCCCGTAGTTTGCGGATCTTGAGAGCAATTGGGTTCATGACTTTCTGATTTGAGGTTTTGGTAGCACTTGAACAGTACAAAACAAACGCAGGCGCTAGCTGACATAAACTTATTTCGACCAATTGGTCTGCTTCATCGACCAATTGTGTATCGAAGCAGGCTAATGAATATATTGCCGGTGCTATGAATGAAATCCTGACCTGCTATCTGGTCGACGATGAGTCGCCGGCACACGTGATTATGTCGAAGTACATCAGTCGGATGCCGTACCTGGCATTGCTGGGCCAGAGCTTCGACCCGTTTGAGGGACTAGAGAAGGTGCAGGCGCTGAAACCTGCTATTTTGTTTCTGGATGTGGAGATGCCCGATATGACCGGGGTTCAGTTTCTGAAGTCACTGCCGCAGCCGCATCCGATGGTGATTATGGTCACGGCCTCGCCCCAGTTTGCGGCCGAAACCTACGACTTCGATTCGGTCACGCATTATCTGCTGAAACCCGTTGGCTTCGACAAATTTCTGGAAGCTATCAACCGCGTTGTTAAACGGTTGGGCTTTGTGCCGAACACCGGTGCTGCCGCGCCCGTAGCGTCGCCGGTTAGCCAGCCTGCGCAGGCCCCGGCCGACCCGCGCGAGAATGTACCCTACTTCCTGATCAAGGAAGACAAGAAACTGGTGCGGGTAGCTCCCGAAGATATTGTCTTTGCCGAAGGCATGAAAGATTATCTGAAGCTGCACCTGACCGGCCGTGTGCTGGTCACGCACATGACCATGACCAAGCTGGAAGACATGTTGCCGCCTTCCCAGTTTTTGCGCGTCAACCGCTCGTTTATTGTGCGTCGGCAGGCCATCAAAGAAATTGACGGTAATCAGATTACTACACTTGATGGCAAGAAAGTAGTCATTGGCGTTACCTACCGCGAAACGGTTATGAATGAGCTGAAAAAGAATATGCTATAGCCCCAACGTATACGTTTCTAGTTGCCAGGTAATGTGACAAATCCGTTTACAAATACGCCAGGGTCTGCTGGTCGGCCAGTGCGTCAGCTACTCGACACGGTGTATCGGCCAAACCGACGCCTGTTTCGGGTGCTGGGCCATCTGCTGATGTGGCTGGTCGTATACGTTGTGCTTATCGACAGCACCGGCAGCCGGATTTTCGAAGACAATGAGCGAGTGGTTCGTACGGCTTCGGTCGTTGATTTTCTGGAAACAGTCGGGCTGTATTACCTGCTGGGGTACTACGTATTTCCGGCCTTCATTTACTCTCAGAGGTACCTGCGTCTGGCTACCGTCATCCTTGTGGTTTTCTTTGTCATGTACCAGATCAATAGTGAGTTATTTCACTATCTGGACGCGATCAGTGATAAAGTACGGCCGGACGGAAAACCAACCTATGCAACCAAAATAAACGCCATGGTTCAGGAAGCTGGCTGGCTGGGCTGCTTTACCAGCCTGCGGGTTGCTTTATGGAATCTGTTTTACGGGTTTAGCATCCCCATTGCGCTACTGACCTTCAAAGCCTTTCGGGACATTATCGGTTACCAGCGACGACTGGTTCTGGCCGAACGCGATAAACTTGCCCTGGAGCTGAATTTTTTGAAGGCCCAGGTCAACCCGCACTTTCTGTTCAATACCCTCAACAGCATTTACGCCCGCATCTTCGATACCGATGAGCCCGCAGCCAACCTCGTGCTGCAACTCGCCGAGCTGATGCGCTACAACCTCTACGAAACCGACCAGCCCCGCATTGCCCTCGACAAAGAGCTGGCGTATATTCAGAACTACCTCAACCTGGAGCGCAATCGTCTGGCCGATCAGCCCATTACAATCGACTACCAGCAGCAGGGTGATGCCGGGGGGTGTCAGGTTGCCCCGCTGCTGCTGATCGCCTTCGTGGAGAACGCCTTCAAGCATGGCATAAAAGGAGGCATGTCCAACGCGTACGTACGGGTAGACGCCACCGTAGTCGAACACCGGCTAACGTTTAGCGTAGTCAACAGCGTGGCGCCCCGACGAGGTACCGCTGGCACCAGGGCTAAATCGGGTGGGGTAGGGCTGATAAATGTGCGCCGTCGGCTGGAGGCCTTATATGCCCATAAACACACGCTGACGATTACGCCAGCGGCCGATGTGTACCGGGTTCAGCTCGTTATCGACCTGGAACCCATTCAGGAGATGACTCGCTAACCGGCGGTATAACAACACCTGGTTTCTGGTGGGCAATCATTCATCGAAAAAAGTCGGCTATTAGTCGAAAAGTGACCGAAATCGATCTAAACAACTTGCTGCGGGCTAGGGTCATCTGCTATGTTTATCCTGTCAACGGCCACTGGTCACCAGCGACAGTTGTTTCTTGCTAACTTCTAAACCAACCTTCTAACGCCTATTACCATGAAAAATCAAACAGCTACCGTATCGCCCCGCCTTACGCTGAAGAAAGAGCGCATTGTGTGCCTGACGCCCGCTGGTGTGACTAATTCAAACACAGGTAAGTCGAGCCGAATTTGTGATTTCCTGACTATTGGCGACTAGCACCTCTTGCAAACCTATCTCACCCTTAACTATTCGAGAGTAAGCCGAAGCCAGCTTGCTCACTATCTTCAGCGCACTGGCTGGCTATGTTTCGGCCAGACTGGTGCGTTTACTGAAGATGCGCTCGCCTGCATCCGGTCCAGGGAGTGTACGCTGGTTTTTTTGCGGTTGTCGGCCCCTGACGAGGATGTGCCGGAGCCGTTTCTGGCCGCCCTTCGCCAGCATCCGGCGGTTATTGTTACCTCGCCCTATCCAGCTCATCTGTTCAGCTATCTGAACCTGCATCCCTTTGATTTCCTGACCGAACCGTATTCATTTGACCGGTTCGCGATGAGTATGGAGCGCTATGTAGCTGTGTTTGGATAAAGATGTAGTTACACGAAAATGATCCTAAATACGTTCCGATCTGTTTAGTAACAATAATTTATTCGGGTAATTAGTCGAAAAAAAGCGGGTTTTGTTGACACCCCTGGCAGGGCTCACTATCTTAGTAAGTTCCTCCACGTCGATATACTTCCCGAATGATCCAGCTAAGCCGTTTTTTTTTGATACGTCGGCCCCTTTATTCCCTCGACCGGCTAATTCAGTTTTACCAGCAGCTGAGTTCCCACCCCCTCGAAGAACTTTTACGGCAACATTATCAGGATCCGCTGGCGCAGGAGGCTATCCTGGCTGCGTCGCCAACCCTCTACGAACGATTCCGGCGCTGGCTGGCGGGCGAGGTCCTGCCCGAGCAGGATAAACTGCTGGCTACCTTACATAAGTACCTGATTCGGATGTGTAGCCGCGCTACACCCTACGGTATGTTTGCAGGATGCACGACGGGTCAGTTTGGCGAATACACCCAATTTCAGGCCGCTCCGGCCCAATCGCTGCGTACCCACACCCGTGTTGATATGGATTGCCTGCTGGGCATTCGGGAGTGGCTCACGAGCCAGCCCACCATTCGGACGCAGCTACGCCTTTTTCCTAACTCATCGCTCTACCCGGTTGGCTCGTCGCTTCGTTATGTCGAACAACAGCGCGAAGCCAGTAACCGGAACTACTTTATCAGCGTTGTCGAGGCCGATCAGTACTTGACCCTTGTTCTCAAAGCCGCCCGTACCGGCGCCACCATCCAGGAACTGGCCGCGCTGCTGATCGAACGGGATGCCCAGGCCGAAGAAGCCATCGACTTTGTTGAACAACTGATTGAAGGGCAGCTGCTCATCTTCGAGATCGAACCTACCGTAACTGGCCTGCACTACCTCGACCGGCTGACCGAGCAAATTGCTTCGCTGGAGAATGCCGATGGCTGGGCCAGCGATCTGCGCCAGCTTCAGCATCAGTTGCAGCAGCCCGACCGGCTCGTGGCGTATACGCAGGTTCGGCAGTGGTTTCTGGATCGGTCCATTGCCGTACCCACTGCCGATGTTGTACAGGTCGACACGTTTTTCGATACGCCAGGCCTGCAGTTGAGCGAACGCGCCATGCAGCACCTGCAGCGCCCGCTGGAGAAACTGATGGCCCTGAACCAGCCCTTCGTCTGCCCCAATCTCGACGAGTTCAAACGGCTGTTTTATAATCGGTACGAAGACGAAGAGGTACCGCTGGCGCTGGCGCTCGACAGCGAGTTCGGTATCGGCTACGGCCACAGTTCCATGCTGGGTGTAGGCTACGCCCCGCTCATCGACGACCTTACCTTTGCCAGTGCTGCAGTGGCCCAGACCACCGCCTGGGACTGGTGGCAGACGCTGGTCATGGACAAATACGCCGAAACCCTGCGAACCAAACAGGACGAAATTATCCTGACCGACGACGATCTAACCTACATCAGTAGCCAGCAAGCCGCGTCGGCACCGTTGCCGGGCAGCTTTTACGCCTTTGGGTCGCTGCTGGCCCGCTCGGCCCGGGCACTCGACGAAGGCGATTTTCTGTTCAATCTGCTGGCCTGCAAAGGACCGTCGGCCATTAACCTCATGAGCCGCTTTGGCGAAGGCGACCCCCAGCTAGCCGAACACATCCGGAGTTGCGCTACCGCCGAAGAAGAGCATCACCCCAACGTGATCATGGCCGAAATTGTGCACCTGCCCGAAAACCGGGTGGGTAATATCCTGATCCGGCCTACGCTCTACCAGTACGAAATTCCGTATATGGGCCAGTCGTCGGTGGCGCCTGATCATCAGATTCCGTTATCCGACCTGATGGTATCGGTGCGCAACAATCGGGTTGTGCTGCGTTCCAAACGCCTGAACCAGCGCGTGGTGCCGCGGCTGACCAACGCGCATAATTTTAGCCAGGGCCTGCCCATTTACCGGTTTCTCTGCGATTTACAGGCGCAGGATATGCACCTGAACGTGGTCTGGAACTGGGGCGTTTTGCGAACCCAGGCTTACCTGCCCCGCGTCAGATACCGCAACATCCTGATAAGCCGGGCTACCTGGCAGATTCAATGTCGTGACCTGACGCCCGACAATCCGCTGCGGTTGGTAGCTCAGCTAACAGCCGTTGGCCTGCCCGATCAGTTTATGCTGGCTCAGGGCGATAATGAACTGTACATAGCGCTGCACGTACCGGCGTCGCTCAACCTGCTCATCGACGAAATCAAAAAACAAACGCAGATTCGGCTGGTCGAATGCCTGACCCAGCCCGACCGCTGCCCGCTGATCAACAAACGTGAGCACTTCACGCACGAAATCATTATTCCGTTTCATAACAAAGCCGCCCCGTCGCTACCCGGTCTGAGTCAGACAAATACACACCTGCCCCAGCGCAAATTTTCAGTAGGCAGCGAGTGGTTCTACCTGAAAGTGTACACGGGCGAAAAAACATCCGACGCCCTGCTGCTGCAAACCATTTACCCCGTTGTGCAGCAGCTGCTGAAAACGCAGATCATCCAGGAGTTTTTCTTCGTGCGCTATAAAGATACCGACCCCCACCTGCGGCTTCGGTTTCGGGGCAACGCGCACCTTGAATTTTACCATCAGGTGGTACGTATGGTAGAAAAGGCGCTGGCCGAATCTATAGAAGCGGGTATCGTACACCGCGTTCAGATCGACACCTACCAGCGCGAACTGGAGCGGTATGGTATGGAACACATCGGCCTGTGCGAAACGCTGTTTCACTGCGACAGCCTGTCGACGCTGGCCTTCATGGCGCGCACCGGCGATGCCTTCGACGAAAACCTGCGCTTTGCGTTTGCCATCCGTAAAATTAATCAGCTCCTGGCCGGGGCAGGCCTCTTGCCCGACGGGTGCCTGGCCATCATGAGCCGGCTTAAAGAAAGCTTCTTTCTGGAGTTCGGGGGCGAGTCGGCGCTGCGTCGGCAACTGAACGAAAAATACCGCACCTACCGCTCGCTCCTGGAGCATGCCCTATCGGCCGATTTTCCGCTGGCCGACGAACATAACCAATGGCACTGCCGGCAAACCGAACTGTTGCAAAAGCTGGTGGCCGCTTATGAGTACAATCCGCAAACGTTGCACTCTATGCTGAGCAGCCTGATTCATATGGTGGTGAACCGGCTGTTTCCGTCCAAACAGCGGGCCTACGAGCTTGTACTATATTACTGCCTGGCCAAACATTACGATTCGGTCTGGGCACGGCAGAAACTATAGTATACTACGTGATCCGCTCACGAAAAGCCACGGGACGATGCGTTTCGTGGCTTTTTTTATGGGCTTTATAACCAAATCGAATAAAGTTTGCCCAAACGGATTAAGCTATAACGGCCGGTTATTGAAGCCCGACGGGTTAGGTCGCAACTTTGAATCAACAAATCAATCACAAAAACAAAGGCACAATGACTCTCTAAACAAATAAGATCATGAAAAAGCGCATCACGTCTGAGTTCTCTTTTGAGGTGTGGATTAATAACGACATCGACTCGATGGCCGACGAGATTGGCTCATTTGATGACAACTGGATGGTATCGGCCGGCGATCTGTTCGACGGCCTGGATCTGCCCGCCGACGAGCCGTTGCAGCATTACGACGAGGCAGCCTGACAGGGCCCTGCGCTTATAACCTGAATGACTAAAGTATAACCTCGAGTTATTGATATATCTGCCTTTGACTAAGACCTTTACAATGTCATCAGGGCAACAGAACACAACTAAAAGCTAAGAATTTATACAGACGCGTACTACTTATACTCATAGTACTAGGAAGCCGGGGCGTAGCACCGTAGCTACACCGGAAATGATTCAAAGTGATCCATACTAAAACGAACCAGGCGGGCATACGTACTCCCCCGTACCAAGAGCGGGGGAGGTTGTCCTGAAATGGAGCGGAACAGGGAGCATAATTGCGGTTTTGTCGGTTTTTTTGTCAGTTTTATCAGTAAATGCGTAGGCAATTTTGTTCTGAAAAACCAATCAAAACAGACAAAGTCATGGAACTACAGAACAACCAGGAAAACAACAAGGTGATCGTTGCTGATCAAGTGAATTCGTCTACTAAAGCTGCCATTTTTCCGGCCGAGCCAGTAGAGGACATGGAGCTGAACGACGAGCAGCTGGATATTATATCGGGTGGAACAGATGGGGGTTTTATTATTAGAGGATGATGAAGTCGTGGATGTGCATATTGCTGGGGGTTCTTCTATCGACAGGGATAGAGAACAGGTTGTATGCACAGACCACATCAACACAGACCACAAGTAAACCAGCCAGTGTAACTAAGGCCATTAACAGGAAGATAGCTGATAGCCTTTTTAACCAGGGGGTTCACTTTCAGGATACGCAGGCCTATCAACAATCACTGATACTGTTCGAAAAAAGCCAAAAACTTTACCAGACCATCGGTGATGGAAAGAAAGTAGGGGATTGTTTTAACTACATGGCAATAACCTACTATTACCAGGGTGATTTCTCAAAAGCAGTTGCGGCTTTCAAAAAAGGGGCTGAAACCTTTAAAAAGATACACTATAGAAAAGGAGTTGCTTCAACGCTGAATAATATTGGTAGCGTATACAATAGCCAGGGAAATTACCTTAAAGCACTGGAGCATTTTCGGCAGGCGGCAATCATATTTAAAGAAATTGGAGACACCGATAATTTAACAGCCGCTACCAATAACATCGGCTTAATTTACACTAAAGCGAAGGATTACAGCAACGCTATGAAGTATTTTACTCAGGCTTATGCTGTTTACAAACGAGGAGGCAACCAGGAAAGAATTGCCCAGATACAGGATGCTATCGGTAATATTTATTTGAAACAGGGCAAGTACGATAACGCATTTCAAAGTTTTAACGAATCGTTACAAATTGCCGACAAAAAAAAGGATAAGCAGTTACAGATACTGGCATTGAATAGCTTGGGTGATTTATTCTATGCGCAGTCAGATTATAAACGAGCTTTACCCTATTACACGCGCTGTCTGATCTATTCTAAACAGATAGGCAGCCTGCAGAGCCAGGCAGAATCGCAGATCGCTATTGGCAGTATTTTGCATCGGTCGGCAAAAGTTACTGACGCGGTAAACAAATGCCAGGAGGGTTTACGACTGGCGCGAGAAATAGGGTCTGTCTCACTGAAAAAACGGGGATGCGATTGTCTGTACCAATCGTACAAGGCGTTAGGAAATGACCGGCAGGCATTGCACTATTTTGAGCAGGCTAACACGCTGGAAGATAGCTTAAACCTGTCAGAAACGGCCAATAAAGTCATGGGCATGGAGTTTCAGAAGCAGCAGCTGGTCGATAGTATTGCCTATGTCAGAAAAGAGCATGCCATTCAGTTGAAGCATAAAGAGGAAGTAGAGCGGCAGGAAAAGCAACGGAATATGATTATCCTGTCGTTGGGTTTGATTCTCCTGGTGGCGGCTGGTTTATGGGCTCAGCTTAACTACGTCAGGAAATCAAGAGCGGCACTGAAAATCGAGAAAGATCGCTCTGAGGCTTTGCTGCTGAACATTTTGCCCGAAGAGATTGCGGAGGAGCTGAAAGAAAAAGGGCATGTCGATGCCCGCGAATATAACCTGGTTTCGATCCTGTTCACGGATTTCAAGTCCTTTACGCAGACCGCCGAGCAGATGTCTCCGCAAAGCCTGGTCGAAGAGATTCATACCTGCTTCAAAGCGTTTGACCTAATTGCCGGTAAATATCAGATCGAAAAAATTAAAACCATTGGTGATGCCTACATGGCAGCCGGCGGCATTCCACATACGGACGAACGGGCGCTGAAGAACATTGTCCTGGCCGGCCTGGAGATGCAGACATTCATGATACAGCGAGCCGCTGAAAACCGCGCCCAGGGTCGTCCTGCCTTTGACATGCGCCTGGGCATCCATGCCGGACCTATTGTGGCTGGTATCGTAGGGGTCAAAAAGTTCCAGTACGATGTGTGGGGCGATACCGTAAACACCGCCAGCCGAATGGAAAGCAGTGGGCTGGTCGGGAAGGTTAATATAAGCGAGACCCTATACGATCTGATCAAGGACGAAGAATGTTTCTCGTTCGAATACAGAGGGCAGGTTCATGCCAAAGGAAAAGGGGATATGGGTATGTACTTCGTGGAGAAAAAGTTTGTATATGAACTAGCGTGATCATGGAAAAGAGCAGAGAAGAAAAAAGAAAGGATACCTGGAAAATAGCTTTGTACGCGGCACTTGGGGTTATCTTATATAAAGTAGTTACAGAATTTCTGTTTTAGCTAAATAGGCTGTTTTAATAGACGCCAGAATACTGTTAACTGAAGATTTATCTACAAAATAATGAAAGAGTGTAAGGTAGAATCCCTGATCTATTATTCAAAATTAACGCTCGATGCAGAGCACATCGTAAAGAAGTCGAAGGAAGAGATTCAGGCTAAGCTTGATGAGTACACGGCTCAGGGCTATCGATTAATTTCAACAACATCTACCAATTTTGGCTTGGCCATATACATTTATCTTTTTTTTGAAAAATAGTCTACTTGCTATCATAGGCTAAGCGTGAACAATAAGGAGATTGTCAGTAGCTCTGACAAATTTTAAGATAACTATAATACTTCTTTATATTATATAAATAAAGATATGGAACAGCGAAAACAGGAAATTATAGAAAAAATTATTTCCAAAGCTTGGGAGGATGTCAATTACAGGAAAGAGCTCCTGACTGACCCGATAAAAGCAATAGAGAAATTGACGGGCGTTAAAGTAGCGATACCAGAAGGAAAAACCCTTGTCGTTAATGACCAAACTGATAAGTCAAAAATATACGTAAACATTCCCGCCGAGCCCGAGATCGAGAATATGGAACTAAGCGAAGAGCAGCTCGAAGCCGTAGCCGGTGGCGGGCACCAAATTTGGGGAAATTTTGTGGTTAGCTTATTTCCCAACCTTAAAGATTGTATTACCATTTAATTTAAATAAATAATAAACCAAAACAAGTAAAACAATGGAGTTCACAAAAGAACAAAAACTGTACGCTCAGATTGTACAAAGAGCTTGGGAAGATGCCCAATTTAAGGAGGAGCTAGTAGCCAACCCTGTAGCTGCCATCGAAAAGCTAACCGGCCAAAAGTTAAGCCTGCCCGAAGGTAAGAGACTTGTAGTACGTGACCAAACCGACGAAGCTACAGCATACATCAACATTCCCGCTAAACAAAATACGGAAGATGTAGAGTTGAACGAAGAACAACTTGAGAGTGTAGCTGGGGGAGCCAGTGGCTTTCCTTTCATGCCTGTTATTATTTCTCTCCCAATAATTTTGCAACCATACGAACTGCCAACAATAAGTTAGGCTCTTTGTAAGAGTTTTGTTTCGGTTTTATAGGCTAGATTTTGTTACTCCCTGCTTCAAAGTCAGATTGGCAATATGGACTTGCAACAAAACACTGGACAAACTTTTAAGCAACTTGTTGGCACTGCCCACTGTAATAGTCAAAAGGGGAAAGATAGCCTAGCGCCGAATGCCTGCGTTGCCGGTTATACCA
>NZ_SWJG01000016.1 GCF_005870035.1 Spirosoma lacussanchae
AAGATTTGCGAGCTGTTAGCTATTAGTAAGCCCACGCTGTATGCCTACATACGTGCCAGCCAGAAAGCTAGCTGATGTATGTAGGTTTCTTGATGGAACATTTCGTACGAATGTGGGCAGCCCCCCGTTTTAGGGCCGTAGAGACGATTAACGAGATCAGCGGGGAGAATGTCCCGGTTAACGTCGGGTCGTTGCCTACGGTCAAAATAGCGGGCTTCTGCGGGCTGTTCAAATCAAACGGCACGTCGTCGCCCGATAATACCCAATAAATCGCGGGACTGACCAAAGCGGACAGATAGTTTTGTACGGTTGAGAACACGCCCGCTAACTGGTTATCACTCCCGGCCCCACTGCTCACGCTGGCAATGATGGGCCGTACTTCGTCGTCCTGCCGTAGTACCTCGATCAGCCTGCGGGGGTCGCTCTCCAGGAGCAAAGAAACCGCGTGGGGCAGGGTGCAGTACTGCGGGTGGTTGTTCCGCAAATACCAGATACTACCCGTTAACAGCACTTCCGCCGACTGAATCCAGAAACTACGCTGTTGGGCTGCTTTTACGTCTAAGTTGCTTAGGACGGTTAGGGCCGCTTCGCGGGCGTGGCTAACGTTTGATAGTAACCGGGGGGCTACGGGGTTAATCCGGTGGCTGCGGCTTACGTCGGTGAAGTTGACGTAATACGGCGTTACGTCCGTGCCGACATAACTGCCGGCCACGTCCTGGGCGAGCGTGGGAAATTTGAAATCATACACTAAACCCGTTAAGCCCTGCGCTCCGGCCTGTTGAATAATCGGCTCGACGAGTGATTTACTTTTACCACTGCCGGGGCCGCCGTTGATAAACGTTCCCCGGTAGGGGTTGGCTAACCAGATAGGCCCGTCGCCAGTCTGGAACACAAATCCGCCCTGTTTAGGGTCTATGTTGATGGTCTGCGGGGCGTTTCGGCGGTAATGGCGGAAGATGGCCCAACCCGCATACGCCATAAATACAAGACTGCCCCACCCGGTGTACTTTTTCACCAGAAAGAACGCCAACCACCAGGGCAGCGAACGCACCCAAATCTTATTCCAGAGCATCCAGCTTTTAAACTGCTGCTCCTCATAATACCCGATAGCATCTAACGCCCAGTCACTCACCCGGCCTAAGCCGAAAACGCGAAGCCAGCCTAACAGCGAAGGAGTTAACAGACTGGCGATTAGAGTTAAAATAAACAGGTCTCCGCCGTGCCAGGTGGCGGGCGTTTTGGTGGAAAGCGTATAGATAAACAGCCCTAAGCCGCCTAACGCGATATAGCCACTTAATTTGTCGTCTTTCATTGTTGGATAAGTCATTACAGACGGGGGCCGCGTCGTTTGATTTCGGGCGGCTCCTGCTGTCGTTGTTGTTGGGGCCGGGCCACGTCTGGCGGGGTCTGCTGCGGTCGCTGCTGCGGCTCTTGTGTCTTTTCTTCCCCTTTGGTCCGTTGTTGCTGGTTTTGTCCTTGCTCTTTCGCCTTCTGCTGCTCGGCGGCTCGCTGTTCTGCGGCCTGGCGTTGGGCCGCTCGCTCCTGCTCCTGGCGGTGGCTCTCGGCCCGAATCACAGCCAACTTTTCGGCTACCCGTTCGGCCTGGGTTCCGTGTTGCTGGTTACGGCTGTACTCAAACGTTTCGGTTGGCTTGCGTTCGTAGCTGAATTTCTGGTCAAACTGTCGCTCACTGGCCCGGATGAAGTTGGTACGGTCGAATCCCCCTTTTACGGCTCCTTTCTCGGTGGCCCGGTGATTCGTCGCCGGACTGAGTTTAAGCGGGTGTTTCCGCTCCATCTGCCCGGCCTGCTGCTGCGCTTTAAACTGGCTTAGGTTCTCCGTCCGGCTAACGATAACGTGAACGTGGGTCTGTTCGCCCTCCTTCTTTTTTCCCTTCCATTCTTCGCCCGTCTGTACGGCCCGGTCCTGGTGGGTGTGGGTGCGCTCCTTCTCGATTTTGGCAAACCAAACCAGGTCTTTCCCTTCTATCCCCTTTCCAAAATTTCGGGCGTACTCGTTCATCACGTCGCGGGTATAGTCGCGCAGCTTCGCCGGATCGTCGCCGATGTGCTTTAATTCTTCCTTGCTGGGGCCAATGATGATTTGGTAAAACTTCTCGTCGTCGCGGCCCAAATTCCGTTTGTTCCCGTCGATGGTGGGCGTTACCTCGTTCGCCCGCATTCCGTCGCGCTCCTGGCTGAACCACTGGCCGCGCTCCTGCTTCTCTAAGTAGTTCACCAAACCGCCACAACTGCCCGCACTCCCGCCACTAACTTTTACCACCATACGCTACAATCCGACTATCATTTGTTAGGGTTAATCGGGGGCGTGGTTCCCGGTCGGGCCGCGTCCGGTTTGGGCGGAACGGGTTGCGGGTTGTTCATGCCTGCAACAGCCGCCTTAAAGCGGTCGGTCAGGAGTTCGGGCTTTAAGGCACTGCTGATTGTTCGGATTTGCGATTGCCCTATTTTCCTCGGTACGTCCTCTTGCAGTAGTTTGGTAAGTACCTGCACGTCGTCCGACAGGGGGCGCAGTATCTTCTTTTCCTGCTCCCGGATGAAGCCGATTAACCGTTTGTCTAACGCCTTGATTGCGTCGGTTGGATTGTCGGCTTTGGGGTCTCTGGGGTCGGCTTTGGTGGCGTTGAAATACCGCACCATTGCCCCGAACAGGTCTTTGTTAGTCATGCCGTAGGACTTAGCCAGCTTCTTAAAGTCCTCGTATAACTCCGGGTCAACATCAATACTTTTTAGGGTTCTGCTCATGGGTCACGGACACCAATACGGAAAAATCACGCTGTTTATCAATGGGTTAACTGCTAAATACGTCTCTTTCCCGTTTGGTTATAGTTTTTGTTTATGCTTATGTGTTTGATTATCAACCCCGTAGGGCGGGCCGAAGAACGGTATGAGCGAAGCGAATACCGTTCCGGCTCGCTTCTACGAACGCGCCAGCCTGCCCACCGTAGGGGGGCTATCAGACCGCACCGCGCAAGGGGTAGAAGGGAAGAAAAACCAACTCAGGTACGCCGGTTGCCTTAGTTGCATCGGGTGTACTGGTTGTATCAGTTGTACCCGGTGTACAAAGTGTGGCCGTTGTGGTATGGCTGGTACTGGTGGTATGATTGGTATGGTTCACACCTGCCCAACCTGCGCCAGGAATTGCCCTATCTTTTCTAAGTCGGCTAATCGCCAAGTGTCGGGGTGTTCCCTGCGCCGGGCTAAATCCCGGTAGTGTTGCAGGCCCAACAACCGGCGGAACCTAACCAGAGGAATAGGGGAGTTTTGCAACTGACTATATAACCCGTCGCGGACGTTGAGAAACGTTTGTAGGTCGGCCCGGTCTTGCTCATCGCCGTAGCGTTCGACCAATCGGCAAACATCAGCATAGTTAAACGGTCGCTCTCCGCGTCGCTTGGTATAGTAGTTGGTCAGGCTCAATCCTAAGAAGCTGGCCACGGTGGGCGCGTCCTCCTGGGCGGCTCGTTGGGTTACACTGGTTAGTATCTCCCGGTATCGGCTGACCACTTGCAGCAGGCTCCGGGGGTTAGTGCGCGGTAGGCTGGCCGATACTGCGGCCCCTTCCGCCTGTTCGCTCTCACGTACTAAAATCATACCTCTAAATTACTAAACAGATAGGGAAGGTAGATAGAAAATGTTGATAACTAAATTTATAGTTGCCGCCCTCTTTGAAATTTTTAGTAACGCGCGGTCTTATTTGTTTTTTGTTTTTTCCTTCCCAATTCCTGACCGTCAGGATTAGTTTTTCACTTTATCCACCACCTTTTTAGCAACGCGCGGCCCGACAACTATCATAGTAGGAGATTTCCTTTATAGTTAAATACTATATAAGGTGTGAATCCGAATAAAAGGAGATATACCCCCACTTGGCAGGCCGAATAAAAGGAGATATACCCCCACTCAGATAAGCAATAAAAGGAGAAATACCCCCGATTTTTAGGAGTTGTATATTATATCTCCTTTTATTAGCTTGCTGCCGTTTTCTATTTAACCGTGTAGAGAGATGGAGGGACAAGACAAACGAAGTACTCAGTTAGTTTTACCGCTCGGCCTGACCTATGAGCCGAAACATAAAGACTTAGTTAAGCAGCATTGGAACGTAACGTTTGCCCGTCAGGGACGTATGAGCGTGGCCGCTAAACGCATCATGGCCCGCGTTATTGACCAGATACGGGACGATGATTTTAAGCTACGCCCCTACTATCAGTTCCGTATCGTGGACATCGTTACTGAAGCAGGTATTACGAAGGAAACCGCCTATAAGGAGATTCAGGGTGCTTTACTTGAACTGTTGGCGGCTATATGGGAATTTGAGAGCTTGGACGGAAAAGAATGGTTTGCCCGGCACCTGCTCGACTCCACCAAAGAAAGGGCCGTAGGGTACAAAGATGGAATCATTACGGTACTGCTGAACCCACAGTTAGAACCGTACTTTGTCCAGATCGCCCACTACTCGACCTATCAACTTAACAACTACATGGGGTTAAAAAGCTGGTACTCGATGCGCTTCTTTGAAATCTTGTCCGCCTTCCGGGATACGGGTCTATGGTGTCCGACGGTTGAACAGTACCGCCAACTTATGGACTGCACCCAAGAGAAGGATAAGCGGGGTAGGGTCAAGCGAGACAAAAACGGAAACCCAAAGATAAAGTACCCACTAACCAAAGACTTAGTTAAGTACACCATCACGGAGCCGTTAGAGGAGTTGGCTGGTACTGCTCTGGCATTTGACTATGAGCCGGTGTACGAAACTGACCGACTAACGCGGGGCCGTAAGAAGATAACCGGCTTTAGGTTCACCCTCAAACGTAAGCAGGACGGTAAGATACCGGAGTTCTGGCTGCAAAATGCGGTAGTGTCTAAGGTGGTGGCCAGTCTGCGGGAATGGAAGGTAACAGATAAGAATATAGCCCTGTATCTGGAAGATATAGGCACCAAAGCGGCTAATAAGCTGCTGTATGACTGGCAGTTAAAGGAAAACACCGACGACCGCATAAACGACCGGGTGAAGTACTGTAACGCGGTGTTTGTCCGAATGGGTAAGGCTGCTCAGGAACGACTAAAGCAGGAGGTTCAAGCGGCATTAAATGTTAACGGGTAACAGGGAAAACCCCGTTACCCGTTAAGTCAGTCAACAAAGCTCAATCTTGATTGGTACTCATTATTGACAATTCTTTGTTTAGCTAATGCAACGTAGTCAGGGCTTATGTCTATTCCGATATAAGCTCTCTCTAATTCATTGGCCACCCTACAAGTAGTCCCACTGCCACACATTGGGTCAAATATAAGGTCGCCTTTGTTTGACCATGATTTTACGTGATCTCTGACAAGTTCACAAGGAAAAGGGGCGGGATGCCCTTTTGCTTCCTGATCCTCTTGTCTTTTTCCTACAACATATTCCCAAATATTCCCCTTAATCTTTTTGTCCTTAACAGGATTGGCTAATTTTTCCCGTGTCTGGTCATTCTTAGAATAGTTCTTATATGTAGTTCCATTCAATTCTAAACCGGCATGGGCACAATCAACCATTATAGGATTATGGGTTTTGACTTGGCCTTTGCTCAAGACAAACATAAACTCGAATTCGTTATTGTACCTTTTTCGGTATATCTGAGGAATTGGATTTCTCTTTTTGAAAATCATTGTATCGTGAAGATTGAAGCCTACTTCTCTAAAGTACAGAGCTTGTTTAAAGCTTGTTCCTGATTCACTACCCTGTATTGTTGCATCATTCACAACCCACACCACAACTCCACCAGGTTTGGTAATCCTATAAAGTTCATTCGCAATGTCATTGAAAGGGAAGGTAAATCCTTTGTAGTTCCTTAAATCATCATAAGGCGGTGATGTAATAGTTAGGTCTATCATATCAGATTCAAAACCCCGCATTACATCCACACAATTACCCTCAATGATACTATTTCGATACGCGCTCACACTCATTACAAAGTCATTTTATGGTAAATATTCCGCTGTCTCTAACTCCGTTGATGATACTTATTTTCTCATCAATTTTACTCATCTGAATCAAAGCCCTTAGTGCTTGTTGATGATCCATGCTCATGATTAATGCTCTTTGGTCAGACAAAAAGCGTAAATCTTCCTCTTTAGCTATAGCAACGCTCTCTATAGAAGCCGCCTTCTCGACACTCCATAGATTAGCCACGTCTGTAGAAAAATTAAGCATGGTTTGATTTACAGCTAACCAATATGCTGTTGCACTTTTAGACGGGTTGAGTGCTGGTATAACCTTAAAAATTCTACCAATCATCTGCTGTACTTTCTGACTACCAGCGGTTTGCGAGTAACAAAGCAGCAAAGCAAGATGGGAGTACGTGAAAACACAGACATCTCGACTTGTTGCACTTTGGTAAATTTGGCTTGACGTGTTCGGCAGTTGATAGATAGGACAAACAACCATAGCGTTTGACTTACCCCTTTTCCATCCGTGCATTGCCTCTATCTTAAAGTCTTTCTGATTTTTGGCAGTTCGGCTAAGACGAAACGCCTTGGCATCAGCTACAAAATCATAGCCATTCCCAAATACTTCTACGTCAGCGGCATCTCCTCGCTCGGTCATTACTAAACTTCTGAATCCAATAGCATTAAATGCCAACGAAAGAAGGCAATCTGTGTATTTAGAATATAGCTTCTCCTCGCTTGAATCGTGTTTGTACGATTCTGGAATATTTCCACATAGACGAAGATGGTCTATCAGTGCGCTTATTCCTGCACTACTCAACTCGGCTGTTAGCTCTTTCTCCAACCGATCATAATCGTTGCTGAAGTTGCCGCTTAAATTCTTGATTTCATTGACCCAATATGTGCGCCTTTTAATCGCTGCATCAGATATAATTTTTGACATACTGCTGTGTTAGTGAATGTTAAATAAAATTGTCATGGGATTGACTCAATTAATTTCATGCACCAAATAAGCGTTGAAAAAATCCCCGTTTCTCCTGCGCTGGCATTCGCTCGGCAAGTTTGGTAATCATGCCTTTAATGTCGTCTAACTCGGTGCGTATATCTTCCTGACGCATGGGGGGCTGACTGCCTTTCTTTATTTGCTCCTGGGCGTACTGGCGTAAATCCTCGTTTACGTACTGGCCTATTGTCTTACCGCTACGCTGCGCGGCCTTCTCGATGGCGGTACGGGTTTCGAGGTCAACCCCGCGAACTGTCCATAAACCCACGTCCGGGGCGCGTCGGGGTCTGCCCCCCTTGCCTTTTTTCCCCTCTGGCTCCGGCTCTGCTGCGGCCACGTCAAGGGCTGCAAAACTTAACTTTGGTTTTGTTATGTCGTCTTGGGTAGCCATTGCAGTAAAGTACGACGTTTTGTTATGGCTGTAAACTACGTCTTTTTCCTCGTTAGTCGCAACTGCTAACAAAATCTTAGTTTTGTTGTCAGTATTTTAACGCCCTAAAAATCAACTCTATGGAACCTCTCACTGGCGACCGGCTACGGCTAACACAGGGGCAGCTATGCGTTTTCAATGATGTTAAACGCAAAGATTTCTACTTAGCGGAAGTATTGGAGGTGCTGCCTGATTACGAATACAGAATCCGATTCCAGATAGAGACTGAAACCGGCTATGAAGAAAAAGAACAGGTAGTTATACAACGCTACCTTGTGAAGCTATCCCGATTTATGGAAGCGGTGGGCGTGGCTCGGCGACCTGGCTTTTAAGACGTGTAAACAAAACTTCGGTTTTGTTCTGCGCTTCTATGCTCGTTGCATTTTTCAGAGTTTGGGCTTAGTCTGTCGTTGTGTCATGTTTCGAGGAATAACCGAATAACATAACATCACTTATAAAACCACTCTCTAAAAAGTACAACGCCCGGCCCCTCTTGCAAGAGGGGCCGGGCGTTGTACTTTTCTCCTTTCAGGCTTATTATTTTCCTTTCGGCTTATTGGGTGCCTGACTCAGTACCGACGCTGCCAGCGTCTTGCTTACCTTGCTGGAATTCGGGTTTTGTAAAACCTTACTCGCCAACGTAGCAACTTTGGGCGTACTCTGCCCTGAATTGTTTGTAGAGCCACCTTTCTTGCTCATGGTAGTATTCGTGTTTAGTGAGCTTAAATATAAGCATTTTTGAAAATTCAGTCAATCGCTCCTTGTTACTATAATGTGAAGTCCAGAATTACAGTAACAGGGAAACCGAATAATATTTTGTAGCTGCGTCCAAAATGGACGAGCTGCGGGCGGGGTTCGCGCCTGATCTGGCCCGGCTCCCGGCCATGTCCGGCCCTCAATGGGGCTGGCTCTCCAAAGATTGTTTGGTTTTCCTTCCCCCGCTTCACTTGTCGGCCTGCTCCCCGCTAACGGGTCGCCGAAGGCAGCGGCCAATTTTGCAAGCGGCACTTGCAAAATTGGCCCTTAGCTTTTGGACAAAGAATTACGCTAAGCTATCTCGCGCCAATGGCGTACCCGGCTGACAGAGATACAAGGCAACTGTTATACTTCTGCCATGTCGAACTAAACAAGGCCGTTTTGCCGAACTGAGCCAGTAACCGAACGTCGAACCGTTGGCGGTTCAGTTGTACGCCGGTCGCTATCCCAAAACTGCTACGGTATTTGTCCTCAATGCCGTACCGTTCGCGCTCATACGCCGGAAATATGGTGTTTGGGCTTCCCTGGCTCGTTTCAATATAATGACTGCCCCGAAGCTGTACATACGGCCCCAACAATAGACTAACCGCGTTTTTACCAATAGTCAACTGCTCCCGTAAGGGCAAAAGAAACTCAACGGCAGGGGTTGTATTGACGTTGGATTGAGTACCGTAAACGGTTTGATCGGCTCGTGTCCAAACCAGTTTATAACCAATCCGGTAAAGTGATAATTTGATTTCCGGCTGTACCTGGATGGTTCCAATTTGCAGGGGCCTAACTATGCTGATTCCATAACCGGGCGTTGGGCTAAATTGTACCTGCGGTAATAGTGCGCCGGTTTGCCCTCCGGCAAAGTTGGGTAAGGGGCCATTAGGGGCAAATACACTTTGAACGCCTACCCGTATTTGTACACTTTGGGCGGGGCTGCGGCCTGCCAATAGAAGCAGAGCTAACAGCCAAAAAAGCCCGTTATTTCGTCCTGTGGGGGTTCTCATAGGTTAAGTCTTACATAAAGTTTTGCCAGTCCTCCGGCTCCGGTTGGGCGGGTGGTAACAGCCTGGGCGTTGGTTTGGTCGGGCCGTCGCTCCGGCGCACCGGTTCGGCTGCGGTAGTAGGGCCGTTGGCGGCTGCGGTCGCTCGTCCGTCCGGTTGGGCGGGGGGTGCCTTGCGCTCGTTCTGCTCCCGGTTGTGGCCTGCGTCGGCGGGGGCTTCCTGCGGTGGAACACTGGCTAACACCTGGTTAACCTGCTCTTTGATGCGGCTGAACTGCTGGCGGGTGTCGGTCTCGCTTACCCGCTTAAAGGGCTGAATGGGCTGCCCCTGGCTGGTAGGGGCGGCAAAGTACCGCCTAAATTCGGCGTGGCTCCCTTCGGCCAGAATGCCCGCAAACTCGCCTTGTTCAAATCTCATTACGGCCTGAGCCTCCAAACGGTCGCGCTGCTGCACGTTCCGGCTCTGGCTGAAGCTGGTGCCGTTATCGCTGTGGCTCACGCTGCGCCCGGTGTACTCCTGGTCATAGCGGCCAAACATTCGGCTGACCCGTTCGGCTACTTCGGGCGTGGTCGAGCGGCCAAAGAACTGGTTTGATAACGAGCCTAAAATCATTTCGCTGGTCTCCCGGCCAAAAGCCCCCACCATTTGGGAAATGTCCTGAACGGCGTAAACGGTGGCTATCTTGTTACTGCGCCCGGTGGCGGGCAACTGCTGAAAGTTGGGAATAAACAGCGTGGGGGCTTCATCCAGGATAACGACGCTTGGCCGCTGGCCCGGTGTATTCATCCGTTTTAGGGGGGCTGCCCACATTCGTACGAAATGTTCCATCAAACTGGTTTTGCTTCCTCCTTTAAGAGTTGACCCAATTCTAGACTGACCAAATTTCGTAACGTGCCTTCCGAAAAGTCATATTCGCCTT
>NZ_SWJG01000017.1 GCF_005870035.1 Spirosoma lacussanchae
AAGATTTGCGAGCTGTTAGCTATTAGTAAGCCCACGCTGTATGCCTACATACGTGCCAGCCAGAAAGCTAGCTGATGTATGTAGGTTTCTTGATGGAACATTTCGTACGAATGTGGGCAGCCCCCCTTTGATGATGCATAATAGCCCTTCTTTACTATTGAAGACAATTTTTTTAGGCTACCACGCAACGCTTTTCTTTTCTACTGCGTATAGTCTACTATCAGGATAACATCCGTTTTACCTACAAATTTTTTAGTTAAGTCAGATAGACTTTATTTGAACAGCATTCCGTTTCCTGCACGGTGCTATTTTCCCTTCTCTTTCGTGGTTTCCAGCCCAAATACTTTGGCCGTATAGCTGCCCAAATTCTTCACTTTGCCGTCGCTGGCTTTGGTGTGAATGTCATACAGTTGGCGGTTGATTACCTCAATCGAGTGCATTTCCAACACCTTAGCGGCCTGATCGGGTCGGAGCCGGAACTGTTTAATGAGCCGTTCGAGTAGGGGCGTTACTGGTTCAGGCTGCGATTTAATCGAGTAAAAGACTTCAAATTCGACCTGCTCAACGGGTTTCCGTCCTCGCCCTGGCCGGTCGCCAAGAATCGGTTTGTAGGTAAACGTGATGTCCGTATGGCCATTAATTTCCCTTGTGGCCACGTCCAATATGTTTCTTTGAAACCATGTCCAACTTGAATAACTGTCTTTGCCCGTTTTTGGGTCAATAATCCCAAGTATGGTTTTAAGCTCGACCAGATTACGCCGAAACGTCTTGTCTTTCATGTTTTTATACATGCACAATAGCTCGTAAACTCGCTTCGCATAAGCTGAATTGAGTGATATAGCCGCAGCCAATTGAATCTTAGTAAATCGTTGATTCAAGTCTACATAAAAGGGACGGACCCGTTGAGAAAGCTCTATTTCAATGATTCCTGTACCCTTCTTATACAAAGCTGAAGAGATAAAGGTGGCTTGTAACAAGTCCCCATTGGGAAGTGTCGTTTCAAACACCCGTGTAAGTAGTTTTCGAGTAGCTTGCTTGTATGTCTCAAACATCAACTCCTTCGATCCAGTAATTTCAGCCATTTCTTTAACTGATACCTGATACATCTTCGTCGGGGCATCCTCTTTTTTGACATTGGCCACTACCATGTACAGAATATTTTTTTCTGCTTCACTCATTTCATAGCGGGCTACGGTTAATGCGTTATCCTGCCATATCTCCACTGTTTTAGCCATTACTGCTGATTTTGAAGCAAATATAAAAAGTGAGATTAAAAAATCAATAATAATAAACAACTTCATTTTTTTACCGATTAAACCTCACTTTATTAAGGCCACTTTACCGATTAAACCTCACTTTATTAAGGCCACCTTACCGATTAAACCTCACTTTATTACCGATTAAACCTCACTTTATTAAAGTTATCCACACTATAACTGTTTGTAAATCTGGTAGTTATAAGCTCTATTTTTCCCTTCAAGTGTTTAACAAGTGATATTTGAAATACACAATCACTTGTCTCGCGCGCGATCACGCACGTACACACGCGAGGAAAAGCCGCCAGGAAGTGGTTTGACAGGTACGGTTTTAGAAAGTAAAAAAGGGGTAACGATAAAAATAGTTGGAAAGGGGAAACAGAACGGAGGGGAAAAAAAATAACAAAAAACAAAGCGCGAAGCGACGAAAAAACAAAGCGCGAAGCGGTCTTATAAAGAGCAAGCGGGAATTACGCTACGCGATAATTCTCACTTGCTCTACGAGGTCACTAGCCTGTAAATCAATTAGTTAGTAAAAATAGTTACTATTAGTTAGTAAGCAAAAAGTATATTTTACGCTAAAAAAACCTTATTTTAGCATTTAGAAGCCACTTTTAGTATATTCATACGCTTAATTATGGAAGCAAAAGCAAACAAGTCAGTCCGCTTCGGTGGCGATACTGATCTGAAATTCAGCAAGTTAAGTGATAAACTAGGCCGCAGTAAACAGGAGCTCTTTGGGCAGATGGTGGACTATTTCTACAAATCCCAGAAAGATCCCGCCGATCTGAACGACGAATTACTCAAGAAAGAACTGGGTCAGGGCATCAATCGAATCATCTCGTTCATCAAAACCCAGGAGAAGGAAGCCTTAACACCTATGATGGCTGATGGGCGCGAGTTGAAGCGCAGCCTGACCACCTTGCAAGACCAATTCGCGGCTTTATTCAGCTTTGACGAGGAAAATTATATTCACGGCTTTTACCTCAAATCGCAAAACGAGCGCAAGGCCGAAAATGCGGCTTTGCTCAAGAAACAGACAGATTTAGAAGAGAAGTACAAGGGAATGGCCGCTACGCTGCGAGATTTGCTCTCAGAGGCACAAACGTATCAAAGTGAGGCCAAATCACACCGCGCGTCTAAAAACGCCTTAAAAGCCAGATTTCGCAGCTTGTTGGACACCTATATTCAGCAACGGGAAGCCTTAAACGCCCTGACTAATGGGCGAGCGGTTAAGGATTTGCAGGACCATATCCGTAATCAGATCGACACTTTGTGAGTCTCTTTTCCCTTTTCACCTATGCCGCATATCAATATCACAGCCAGCAGCAGCGGCAGCAATGCCGGCAGTTGTGGCCAGCTTGTCGACTATCTGGAGAAAGAAAACAATCTCAAACCGGAGCACAAAGCCGAGTTATGGTTCAACCAGGGGCGAGACGATCTGCGCCCCTACGAAGTGCGGCAGGGCATCGACTCGAACACGGCCAAGCTCAAACAGAGTGAAGCCAAGTTCTACCTGGTCAACATTAGCCCGTCCCAGAAAGAGCTACAGCACATCGGCAACGACCCCCAGAAGCTCAAAGAGTACGCTCGTGGGGTCATGGCTGAATACGCGGCCAACTTTCAAAAAGGGTTAGGGCCGGAGGATGTGAAGTGGTACGGCAAAGTCGAGTACAACCGGGGCTACAAGTGGACCGATCCGGAAGTAAAGCAGGGCTTGAGCCAGCGGGGCGAAGCCAAAGCGGGCCACCAAATGCACGTGCAGATCATTGTCAGCCGCAAAGACATGCAAAACCAACGGTTACTGAGTCCATTGACCAACCATCGCGGCCAGGGCAAGAGTGCTGAGCATGGCCACAAGTTCGGCCAGTTTAATCGGGTCGAGTTCAAACAGAGCTGCGAGCGAGCCTTTGATACCCAATTGGCTTACCGTCGAGAGCTGGAGGAGAGTTTTCGCTATCAGAACACCATGAGCAATGGCAGCGTCCAGGAACGGGCCACTATGACGCTGGAATTACGCGATACGCAACAGGAGCGCCAGCAGCAGTTAGCCGCCGATCTACGCCGGGCGGAAGAATTGCGTTTACAGATCGAGCAAGCCAAGAAGATCGAATTAAGTCAGCAGCGGGAGTTGAGCCTACAGCACGAACGCAAACAGAATCGCGGCTTAGGAATGGGCATGTAATCAGTAGGTTTTTCCACCCTAACCAGACCATGCATCAAAATTTTCCCAAGCCATTTGATCGTAGCCGCCTGGTAATGGCCGCTTTGATGTTGGTTGTTTTCCTTGCCTCGCTTAAAGTCGGATCGCTCTATCCAGACTATGCCGCAGCCATTGGCTTTGGTTGCTTCCTAGTTCAGCTTCTATTGGTGTTGAGCTACTACAACCGTCAGGCCTGATTTATCCCCTTTTTTGCCCCGTCGTAAATTGTACTTTAGGGGGAGTTGTTATATAATCTATCTTATGTTAAGAGACTTTTCCGGGAATTAGCCCCATATTGCCGCCCGTTGAACACCTTGGGAATAAACATTGAAAAACTCTCTTTGCTGACTCTGTAGCTCAACTGGTAGAGCCATTGACCATCGTTAATAGACGACAGTTCGAGTCTGTCCGGAGTCACTTCTGCTGATTTAGTACCCCATCCATATTTCTGTGGGTCGGCGCTTACAAAGATGCCGCTATGACCCGTTTATTTCAAATATGGCCGGTGCTTTTTAGAATAGATTTACCTACGAAGATAATGTGCATGACTAGGCATAGCCATAGCTTACTGTGGCGATTAATCTGGTTAATCGTTTTGGCGGGCTGGGCTGCTCAGGCTCCCGCCCAACCAGACACCATACGAACCACACCACGGCTGTCCATCGCCCGACTGGCCGTTCCATCGGCCTTTATTGGAACAGGCCTTTATACACTCTCCGGGAATCACGCCTTTAATCGATTTGGGGTACGAACTAGTATTCTGAACTATAGTAATGGCTATCGAACCTCTATTGATAACTATCTGGCCGTGGGGCCATCTGCGCTACTGGCTGGTTTAACAGCGGCTGGCGTGAAAGGTCGCTCAACACCCTTTGATCGAGCTGGCTTGTGGTTAACGGCTAGTGCACTAACGGGCATCGTTACCTATGGACTCAAATTTACGACCGGCTACCTTCGTCCGGATGATTCTGATCGGCAGTCGTTTCCATCGGGGCACGCTTCTTTTGCCTTTGCCGGGGCGGGCATCCTCGATCGTGAATTTAGTCATACCAGTGTGCTTATTCCGGTTGCTGGTTATGCCATGGCGGGCACAACAGGCTACCTGCGCATGGTCAATGATAAACACTGGATTTCTGACGTACTGGTTGGAGCCGGGATTGGCCTACTGTCAGCGGAGGCTGCCTATCACGTATATCCTTGGGTCAAGCGAAAGCTAACCCGACGTAGCCGTCACCGTCCAGTGACAAACAAGGATACGCCCCGTTTTCATTCAACTGCTCAGCGCGTTTTCTGATGGGAAGCCACTACATTGTCGGAGTCATTAGCCTACTCATCTGGTCGAATAGCTCTTTTGCTCAATCATCCGGGACAGAATCTATGTCGGTTCATCAGGGATTGGTCAATCAGACACTTCAAGCTATTTATAACAATCAACCGGCCCAGACGAATACATTACTCAACCAATTAGATCAGCGTACAGCGAACCATCCGGGCGTTGACCTGCTCCGAGCCGTTCGGTTACACTGGCAGTGGTTCCCAGCCCGTACCGACCAAGGGTTACGCAACCAACTGGTCACCCTACTCGAAAAAACGGCGGCTAATGCTGCCCAAGGGCTTGACCGACACGCCGATGATCCGGAGTTGATGTTCACCTACTTCACGGCCGAAGCGATGCTGACCCGTATGGCCTACTATGACCGTCAAATGCTTAAATCTGTGGCGTATGCCAAAAATGCATATGCGTATCTGCAAAAGGGGCGGGCGTATCGTCAGCAGTATCCTGACTTTTATTTCTCGTCCGGTCTGTATGATTACTACCGGGAAGAATATCCCCAATTACACCCGGCCTATAAGCCGCTGGTCTGGTTTATGCGTTCAGGTGACAAACAAAAGGGGATGAACCAGTTAGTACTGGCCATCCAGCAGTCGCTTTTCTCCCGCGTCGAAGCCACCCTTTATCTGACACATATCCTGGCTGATTATGAGAACCGCGCTCCGGAAGCCCTGCCCTACTTAGCACAATTAGCGAAGCAATACCCTGACAACCCATTTTTCTCCGCTCGCTATGCCGAAATGCTTTTAAATGCCCAACGTCCAGCTTCTGCGTCCTTGTTAATTGATAACCTGCTGAAAAACCCGCAACCCGTTTACCGACAGGTTGGCTTAGTTCTGAAAGCCCGGTTACGGTTAAGCCAGGGAGCCACCCTTGAAGCCGATACCCTCGCTCAGCAACTGCTCCAAAATCCACCTAAAGACGAAGCGTGGCAAGCGTGGGCATACACAATTCGGGCACGGGTAGCGGTCCAGACTGGCCAGCTAAAACAGGCCCGGCTGCACTACAAGAAGGTGCTTGATTTGGCTGAATATCCGATTCTAAGCCAGGAAGCAAAGCACTATTTAAAGTAGGCCTACAGGACCTATAACTGGGTTGAGTTAAATAAAGGCCGTAAAAAAGCCAACCACTCCTTTGGAGAAGTGGTTGGCTAAAAAGTGTTTCAGTCCATTGAGTGAATCAGTATCCAACCAACTCGAATCCACTAAACTTGTTTAAGCTAAGTGTGAATTCAACTTGGCTGCTCTACTCGTGCTCATGCAGTGGCTCCTTGCTCCCATGCTCATGGGAGTGGTGCAGGGCCGCTTCTTCGGCATGGTGATGGGCGTGGGTGCTGAGTCCGAAAGCCGTATAGCCATGATGAGCCGCTTTCTGGTGATCGCCAGCGGCCAAGTGTTCGGCTGCTGCGCGATGATTATCAGCGGCCTGCTGAAAATACTCGGCTGCCTTTTTATGGTTTTCGGCGGCTTTCTGGTGCTCCTGAGGATGGTCAGTTGTCATAAGAATTGGGGTTTTGAGGTACACTCTCAGAAGTAACTCAAAGGGCAGCAAAAAGTTGGAGCATCTTCTAAGTGTCTCAATGATGCCGTTTGCCGCCTACCAAATTTTTCAACAGGTCACCCAGCCCGCCCGAACTCATACGGCTGTGCTTCGAGCGGCCACTCAAATTACCTAAAATGGAAGTAAATGATCCTAAGCCACCGCCGGTCGGGTTTAGATTACCCCCTACTAGTCCGCCCAACAAGCTACCTAATCCCCCGTTGCGCCCTCGTTGATGGCCACCACTGATCATTTTGCCAATGACAAGGGGCGCTAAGACCCCCAGCATCCCCTGGACCATTTGGGGCGATATATTTGCTTTTTTGAACAGATTATCAAAGCCAGTTTTGGTTAAGAACGAGGGGGAGGTTGGGTCTTCTCCCTGTTGCTGGGCCTGTCCCGCTTGGTCAACAAACTCGTTAAGGATACTGAACTGTTGCTCACTAACACCCAAGTAGGCTGACATCTGCTGGATGTGTTGCTGCTCGGGAGCCGAAAGCCCGCCATCGACTCTTGCGAAAGCAATCAGGTCGGTTATGAACGAAAAACGGAGTTGGCTTCCCTTCAACACATCGAGACACTTTTGTAGGCTCACCTGGGAAGGATTATGGGCAATCTGTTGAACCTCCTGCTGCATAGTTTGAGGTAACTCAGCCGCTTCACTCATTAAATTGAGGAAGTCGGTTTCTTCCACTGAAACGTTGCCATCTGCCAAAGCCATTGTTGCCAATGCCCCCAAGTAAGCCCCTCGTTCTGGTAAGGAGTAATTTTTTAAGAAGGCGTTTTGTTCCTGCTCCATAGCTTCAACGAGTAGATTGGTTGTTTAACTCTATCTGTAATTACTTAAAAAAAATACTTAATCGCTTGCTCGGCATAGCCTATAGTGAAGATAAGAAGAGTCAACTTATTCAACAGGGGAAAAGCCTTTGATGGGGGGCTGCCCACATTCGTACGAAATGTTCCATCAAACTGGTTTTGCTTCCTCCTTTAAGAGTTGACCCAATTCTAGACTGACCAAATTTCGTAACGTGCCTTCCGAAAAGTCATATTCGCCTTGA
>NZ_SWJG01000018.1 GCF_005870035.1 Spirosoma lacussanchae
GGCGTGGGGCCTTTCAAATCATACAGCTCACAGGCCGCGCCCCCCGCTTTTTCCCAGAAACCAATTTTAATGAACTCGTTCTGCAGGTAGATTTTCCGGCCGATCGGCTGATTATTCAGCCGCTCCCAGCGCGTCTCGTCCACCTCGGGCCAGTAGTTGACGTTCGTGGTGATGGGCTGGAAATTGAACGCGATCGTGCCCGGTACGCAGGTCGTGCAGGTCGGCGTCGTGGGTCCCGAGCAGGTGGTGCAGACCGGGGGCGAGGAGGAGGCCCCCGACAGCACGATTCGATCCGCGCCCGAGGTCGGGGTAAACTGGTAGGCGTAGCTGGCCGTGCCCCCCGCCTGCTGGGCCGTCACCCTCATGGGCGTTACGGGCAGGTTCAGCGCCCACTGCTTGTCGTAGTAGCCCTGCCCCTGCAAGATGCCCGGCGAATAGAAGCGCCCCGACACGATGGTGACGTTGTCGGGGTTGGTCGTCGTGAAGGGCTGGCCGTCCTGGCGCTCGAATTTGAGCTGCCCCACGTTGCCGGCCGCTTCCATGGTCAACCGGCTCCCGGTATGGCTGTAGCGCATGCCGGTGATCCAGTTGGGCACCCCCGTAGTGGGTTGGCTGACGCGGGCCGGAATAACCCGCACCAGCTGTCCGCTGCTGTTCAGCACCGTGAGCGACAGCACGCCCGTTTCGACGGCTGCTTTGAAGGCCGCGTTGCCCGTTGGCGTGGGTGGGTAGATGGCCCGATCGCGCACGGCCTTGCCCCGCGACGAGACGCCATTAAGCTTGAAGGTGCCGTACTCGACGCCCTGCGCCTGGGCCAGCAGGGCGAAAAAAACCAGAACGATACTCAGGATCTGTTTCATAACTAAGCCGGATTCGGCGGGGTTGGATGGTTGGTGATACGAGCCAGGCGATAGTCACCCCGCCAGGTGTGCTTTTGGCCCAGAAAATCGACGAATTGGAAATACAGGTGTTCGGGCTTGATGCCCTGCACGGCCGAGGGCAGCGCCCAGTGATCGAGAAAGGCCGTGCGGCCCACCAGCTGAATCGGGTAGCTCGGGGACTGAATGCCGCCCACATCGGCCCAGACCGTGACGGTCGTCGTCTTGTCGACGTCCTGACAGGGCCACCAGCCGTAGAGCCAGAGCGTGATCTCGCCCTGGTAGGTGGCCAGCCCGCCCACGATGATGGGCTTGCGGTAGAAGGCCTCAAACGGGTCCGCAGGCCCTTGTGATCCCTGCTTGAAAATGAAAAACTTGGGCTGCACCAGCTGCCAGCGGGTGTCGTTGATCCAGTTGAGCTGACTGGCCCGCTGGAACGCCTTCTGGTAGATTTCCAGGCTCGCCCGGCTGGTGCTGTCATTGGTCACCGCAGCGCCCAGTGCGGTCGGAAACTGCGTCTGCATCCATCCCCGGAGGTAATCCGTGAACAGGTAATCCGCCATGCCAATAGCTTCGGTCCAGTCGGGGTTCAATGGACGCCGGTTGATCTCTTGAATCTGTTCCTGGGTAAACCCGGCCGATAGACCCGACTCGGATTCGCCGTCGACGCGGAACTGACTGCTCTGGCCCAGCATGCCCTCCCAGCCCGCCTGCCGATCGTCCGACCAGGGCAGGTGTTTGCAGCCAGCGCGAAACCACATGTTCGCCGTGTAACGGGCAAACCGTCCATAGATTTTCAACATGGCGATCCGGGTGTCGTCTTCGTAGAGCTGGCAGGACTGGCTGGCAATGGTAGTCATGCGCCGGTCGGTTCGCCAGACCAGCTCGCCGTTCTCGACTTTGTAGCTGCCATCCGGATTCTTCTGGAACAGGCTCTGATTGTCCCAGGTATGCTGCTGGTAGGAGCCCACCCCCACGTACGCCTTTCCTTGTTTCACCAGGCTGGCCAGCACCGAGTTTTCACCCAGCGGAGCCGTTTGCGAGCTGCCCCGAAACGGTTCGTCGATGGTCGAGAAGTGCATGTACCTCGGGATTGTCGGGTCGGGATCGACCGCAACGCCAGCCGCCGTGTCGTCATGAAAGTACGGCCCGACGGTGCACAGGTTGCCGTGATCGGTCAGGCACGTTTTGATCGAGAAGCCGTCCGCGGCCGCGGCATTGATGATGCCCTGACTGAGCCACCCCACCTGCCGGTACCACTGGGCGTAATCGCCAACCCCCGTATTCGGCCGGGGGGTGAATACCTCCTGATTGACCGAGAAAAACTCGACCCCTCCACCCCACCAGTCGGCTTGCCGGAACGTCTGCCAGAAAAACTGGGCGTAGAGCTGACAGGCCGATTCGTCGGTGATCAGAATCTTCTGGGTTGCCCAGTCCATGAGCTGCTGATAGCGCGGGTCGCTGGGTCCGATCATCGATGCCGCCTGTTGTGCGGCCGGGTAGTTGGGCATCTCCAGCGCCCGCTTGAACTGGCTCGGGTACGGCCCGTTGACGTCTTCCTGTTTGGCCGATTCCGAGGTATGCGTCCAGCCCCGCCCGATCAGATCGTTCGCATCCGGATCGGTATAGAGCCGACCGGGATAAATCAGCACTTTTTTAGGATGCGTGGTAAACGGCGGGTGCCGCTTGTGCAGCACGGTATTCAGCGCGGTCTGCACCGGAAACAGGTAGCTGTTACCTGTCGGCCGCGGTTTGGCCTGGGCAATGGGCAATACCTTCGGAGCCGGTACGCTCACGAACGCCCGCCCCCCGGCATCACTGCCCGACAGGCTGAACGCGTAGGTGGTATCGAAACCCGCCGACGAGCCACCCGACGGCGGAGGGGTGTCGTTCTCGACGTAGCCGTCGGGTGGGTAGTTGACCGTGTCGGGCTGCCAGTCGGTAATGACGTCGCTGTTCGAGCAGCCCCGCTCGCTCCAGCGTTTGTTGCTGTCGGCATCGGGGCGGACCAGCGTGGTCATGGCCACGACCTGCGCGTACTGGCCGGCCGACCACATCGCCCGGATCAGCGCTTCCTGCTCCTGACAGGTGCCGCTGGTGTAGCGCAGGTAGCGGGTGGTATTGACCGGCCAGCCCGTCACGTCGGCTACCGTGTTGGTAATTTCTACGTAGTTCGCCATGATTAGGGATGGACTTGTACCAGGTCGGTATTCGACGCCGGGATGGTGTAGCTGAATGAAAGCGTCGAGCCAGCGACCGGCGTGCCGGTGGCGTACTCGACCAGGCGCAGTTCGGTCTGTACGACGGTACCGGCCGGGCCGAAGTTGCTGTAGATGGTACCCAGGCCGCTGGGCGACATGACCGCGTTGACGTGCAGCCCCCAGCTGGGCGGCCCGGCCGGTCCCCAGGCGTTCCAGTTGCCACTGTTGACCTTATGGCGCCACTGCACCGCGTAGGGCGAGCTGTCACCCAGATCGTAGCCTTCCAGGTAGTAGCTCAGGTTGGGCGACGTAAAGCGCCGGTATACCGTCGCCAGTCCCGGCTGATAGATCCAGGTGTGCCACTCGTCGAAGCAGACTTTCGAGGGTCCCGAGCCGTTGAAGTTGCCACCCCCCAGCAGGGCCGGATACCCCACTTTTTTCGGGATGCCGGTCCACTCCAGTGTCCAGGCCTGCGGCTCGGCTTCGTTTTCGCGCCAGATCTTACCCCGCACCGTCTGGGTGGAGCCCGCTCCCAGCGCTTCCATTTTCAGCCAGTACCAGCTGTTGGTAGTCACCGCGTAGGCCGCAGCGGGGCCGACGCCCACGCCGTTGTAGAGGAAATGAACCGACGTCGCATCGCGGATCATGAAGCAGGGACCCGGCACGCCCTCGGCACTGAACTGCAGGCCGACCCCGATTCGGCTGTCGGTGTTGAGCTGACCGGGGCGCAGTTTGGCCATCACCCGGTAGGCCCCCAGCTCGTTGATCGAGCCGTTTTCGGTCATGATCTGCGCGTACTGATCCAGACCGGTAGCGTCGCTCGTCTGGCAGAGCCGGGCCGAACTCTCCGACCAGCTGCCGGCCCCCACGCCCACGTAGCCAATGCCGATGCCGTTGTCGGAGAAGTCGTCGCTGAACGTCGGGTACAGAATCTCGACGGCGACCGAGCGAACGACCGTCAAAAGGAAATCGACGTGCACCCGCTGGCCGGCCGTATCGGTATAGAACACCCGGATGGGAAACTGCGCGTTACCAAATTCAGCACTCAGCTCGAAACGACCGGGCAGGGCGTTGTCGAAGGTCAGTCCGGCCGGCAGCGGCTCACCCGTCACCGCATCGATCACTTTCTCGGCCGTTACGCTCAGCGTATCGCCTTCGTCGGTCACGACGCCCGCCGGCAGCACTTTGCTGGCCACCCCCGCCGTGTTGACCAGCCAATCGGCGATCGTGCCGGTTACTTTTGGCGGGGCGTTGTTGGCATCGTTGAGGGCCGTTAGCTTGGGAATCAGGACGTAGCCCCCCGGGAAGACCACCTTCACCTCGAAGGTGATCGTCTGCGGGATCGTATTGGCGGGTACGGTGATCAGCCCGCCCGGCGTGACCGTAGACGACGAAGACGGCCCCGAGCCGTAGAACTCAGCGGTGAATGCACCGGTGTAGGGCTTCCAGCTGTCGTCGGAGTACTGCTGTTCAAACAGCAGCTGCGCGGGGGCTCCGCCCTCGACGACATTCTGGGGCGAGTTGGTCGCCACCCGGAAGACCGAGCGGGGTTGCAGCACCACGTCGGCCACCTCCTCGAAGTGCCGACCAAAGTACAGCACCGCGCCCCCGGTTGTGCCGCCACAGACGGGCAGCTGGCTGTAGTCGCGGCCGTCTTCGTCGAGGTAGGGCGTGAAGTTGATCCACAGGTCGGCCACGACCTTATTGATCTTTTGCCCCTTTTCGACCGTCACGCCCAGGGGAATCGAGCGGATGTGAATCTGCTGGGTCGTATCGTCGCGGATGCGAACGACCTTGAGGTTAAGTATATCCTCGGTAGTAGCCATCAGA
>NZ_SWJG01000019.1:0-2500 GCF_005870035.1 Spirosoma lacussanchae
AAGCGAAGCACACGCGTCCGGGGCCATTAGTACGGCTCAGCTCAACACATCTCTGTGCCTACACCTGCCGCCTATCAACGTCGTCGTCTCCAACGCCCCTTTATACCGGATGACTCATCTCGGGGCCGGTTTCGCACTTAGATGCCTTCAGCGCTTATCCATTCCCAACGTAGCTACTCGGCCGTGCCTGCGGCCAGACAACCGATCCGCCAGCGGTTGGTCCATCCCGGTCCTCTCGTACTAAGGACAGATCCCCTCAGTCATCCAACGCCCACCACAGATAGAGACCGAACTGTCTCACGACGTTCTGAACCCAGCTCGCGTGCCACTTTAATCGGCGAACAGCCGAACCCTTGGAACCTTCTCCAGCCCCAGGATGTGACGAGCCGACATCGAGGTGCCAAACCTCCCCGTCGATGTGAGCTCTTGGGGGAGATCAGCCTGTTATCCCCGGCGTACCTTTTATCCTTTGAGCGATGGCCCTTCCATGCGGAACCACCGGATCACTATACCCGACTTTCGTCCCAGATCGGCCTGTTTGCCTCACTGTCAAGCTGGCTTCTGCTATTGCACTCCCCTGCCGATTACCGTCCGGCATGAGCCAACCTTGGGAAACCTCCGTTACCCTTTCGGAGGTGACCACCCCAGTCAAACTACCCACCAACTACTGTCCCCCACCAGGAGGTTAGATCACCAGTCAGCCAAGGGCGGTATTTCAAGGTTGGATCCACGACGCCTGGCGACGCCCCTTCAACTCCTCCCGCCTATCCTACACATGCCTGACCAGCAACCCATAGTAAGCTGTAGTAAAGGTGCACGGGGTCTTTTCGTCCCGTGGCGGGTAAGCGGCATCTTCACCGCTACTACAATTTCACCGAACTCATGGTTGAGACAGTGCCCAGATCGTTACACCATTCGTGCAGGTCGGAACTTACCCGACAAGGAATTTCGCTACCTTAGGACCGTTATAGTTACGGCCGCCGTTTACTGGGGCTTCAGTTCAAACCGTCGGGTTACCCCTAAGCTCCCCCCTTAACCTTCCAGCACCGGGCAGGTGTCAGACCCTATGCGTCAACTTTCATTTTGGCAGAGTCCTGTGTTTTTGGTAAACAGTCGCCTGGGCCTCTTCTCTGCAGCCTCCCATTGCTGGGTAGGCCCCCCTTATCCCGAAGTTACAGGGTCATCTTGCCGAGTTCCTTAACCATGATTCTTTCGCGCACCTTAGAATATTCTTCCCAGCTACCTGTGTCGGTTTACGGTACGGGTATCCATACGCTTGACGCACCCTCACTTTTCTTGGAAGCCCCTTCAGTGTTTCGTGTTGGCCGAAGCCGCCACTCAGCGCCCTATTCCGTCAGGACCCAACACCCCCGGCACTCCGTCATGAGACTACCTGCATGGATAGTGTGGGACTATTAACCCACTTCCCCTCAGAGCCCGCCATTCGGCTGCCCCTTAGACCCCGACTAACCCTCCGATGACTGCCATCGCGGAGGAAACCTTAGCTTTTCGGTGTGAGGAGTTCGCATCCTCATTCTCGTTACTTATGCCTACATTTGCGTTTCTGTGCGGTCCACCAGTGGCTCACGCCCCAGCTTCACCCCCCACAGAATGCTCTCCTACCACAATACACTCCAAGTGTATGTCCACAGCTTCGGTGAAATACTTGATGCCCGGTTATTATCGACGCCCGCCCCGCTCGACCAGTGAGCTGTTACGCACTCTTTAAAGGAATGGCTGCTTCCAAGCCAACCTCCTGGCTGTCTCAGCAGCCGGACCGCCTTTGTTCAACTTAGTATTCACTTGGGGACCTTAGCTGGTGGTCTGGGTTGTTCCCCTCTCGGAGCAGGACCTTAGCACCCTGCCCCTCACTGCCCCGCACCCCTCTGCGCATTCGGAGTTCAATAGAAGTTGGTAGGATGTGACTCCCCCGCATCCTCTTGGTCGCTCTACCTCACAGACGGTAACACGGAACGCTGTTCCTAAAAACATTTCGGAGAGTACGAGCTATTTCTCAGTTTGATTGGCCTTTCACCCCTACCCGCAGCTCATCCGGAAGCTTTTCAACGCTTATCGGTTCGGCCCTCCACGGTGTGTTACCACCCCTTCAGCCTGGCCACGGGTAGATCACCAAGTTTCGCGTCAACCCCTGCTGACTGCACGCCCTGTTCAGACTCGCTTTCGCTTCGGCTGCGTGTGTCCACACACTTAACCTCGCCAGCAACGGTTACTCGTAGGCTCATTATGCAAAAGGCACGCCGTCACCCCCGTCACGAGGGCTCCGACCGCTTGTAAGCGCCTGGTTTCAGGTTCTATTTCACCCGGGTACACCCCGTACTTTTCACCTTTCCCTCACGGTACTCTGCACTATCGGTCTTCTGAACGTATTTAGCCTTACCGGATGGTGCCGGCTGCTTCAGAGGGAATTTCTCCGGTTCCCCCCTACTCAGGATCCCCAACCCACCAGCGCCCTGACCACTACGGGACTCTCACCCCCTCT
>NZ_SWJG01000002.1 GCF_005870035.1 Spirosoma lacussanchae
CCTCATTGGCCGCGTGTACGTCCGCTACCCAAAGTCGCCCCTGCGCATCAACCACCCACTGCCGCTTGCGCCCATTAACGGCCTTGTGGCCATCCATGCCGCGTGCCACGCTGCCCATTGGGGCTAGCTTAACCGATTGTGAATCAATGCAAAGTAGCGAAGGTGACGCTTCCTGGCCAGCTCGGATTCGGTCGGCTTGATTCAAGGCAGCATTAAGTTTCTCAATGGTTCCATCCAGCTTCCAGCGGTGGAAGTAGTAGCAGATGGTCTGCCAGGGCAGGTGCTCGAATGGCAGATTGCGCCATTGACAGCCCGTGCGGAGTTGCCAGAGCAGAGCGTTGACGATAGGGCGAAGATCATGTTTTCGTTTGCGCTGAAGCGGTAAAAAAGGCGAACCGGGTCGCCGGAGCGATTGCATCCCACTGAGCGTCGGTCAGTGGCTTCTACTGTTTGGTCATTGCTTTGCATCCTGGTCGATACAAAAATGGCCCGACGCTCAGCCTTTAACAATTCCCAAACAACTTCTAAAGAGCAGTTGGTAGAACACTATTTTGTCAAAAGGGATCAATACTAATCCTTTCTTTTTTACAGTCCGTAAAAACGGACTGTCGGTTCTACCTGGCATTTTTTTCAAAACGGCACTGGGTACTGAAAAAATTGTGCTTTTATGCAGTCATTCAGGGGGTTAAGACACCGAATTCATAGCCAGAAAACCGCCACTTATCACCAGGTAAACAACATAACTAGCGTGTTTCAAGAGATTGGAATAAGACCGTCTGGTGTAGTAACAGGCTTACTGTCCTATACTTACTTTTATTTTGAAAGAGCAAAAACAAATTGTCAGTAGAAAGCAAAACCACCTTTCTGTACAGTCGAAGGTTCAGCACTGAGGTCTCCTTAAAAGAACTCCTCCTAAACCACAGGAGCAAACGTACAATGAACTTCTCGGCAAACTAATTTGGACTTTTCAGCAAAACCTTGCCCCGGAGCGTACGCTAACTTTGCTTCATAAACAATTACAACTATGGCAAAGACAGTTTTGATTACAGGGCTTCGGCAGGAATTGGCAAAGCAACGGCTATTTTACTCGCCCAGAACGGGTACAACGTCTACGGGGCGGCACGCAGAACCGAGAAAATGCACGATCTCAGCAGTTACGGCATCAAGCCAATTGCATTGGACGTAACTGCTGAGGAAAGCATCGTTAACTGTGTGCAACAAATTACCAAAGAGGCCGGAACAATTGATATTCTGGTCAATAACGCCGGCTTCGGTTCGAGTGGGGCGGTAGAAGATCTATCCATTGAGGATGCCCGTTATCAGTTAGATGTTAATTTGTTTGGGGCCATGCGGTTGACTCAATTGGTTTTACCAGCAATGCGGGCTAATAAATGGGGCAAAATTGTAAATATTTCGTCCATAGGCGGCAAAGTTGCCTTTCCGCTGGCCGGTTGGTATCATGCCAGTAAGTTTGCCTTGGAGGCATTAAGTGACAGCTTATGCATGGAAGTAAACCAGTTCGGAATTGACGTCATTGTTATTGAACCGGGTGGAATCAAGTCCGAGTGGGCTGACATTTCCAATGAAAAAATGACCGCTGTCTCAGGACATACAGCCTACAAAGACATGGTGGCCTCCACACAGAAAGCCACCACGAACCTGGCTCTCCCGGAACCAATCGTTATTGCAAAATTGATCAAAGAAGGCATTGAAGCGAAACGACCTAGAACGCGATATGTCGGCGGCTATGGCGCAAAACCAATCCTTTTTCTGCGGAAAATTTTGCCAGATACCTTGTTTCAAAAGGTAATCTTGAGTCAAACAAAAGGCTAATTCCCGACGGCTATGCAACAGCAACCCCAGCAACATATCGTCTTGTACGCCTGTACAAAAGATGAATTCGGCCATGACCCTTTTGTATCCGAGCATTGGCTGGTACTGATTGTTTCGGGGAGCTCAGAATTGTTTTCGCAGCAGGGCATTGTTTCACATCCCGCAGGGACACTGGGCTTGATCCGGAAAAATCAGTTGGTAAAAGCGGTGAAGAAGGTGGGCGATACCCACACGTTTTCTTCCATCAGCATTTGTTTGGATCAAAAAACGCTACAGAAATTCAGCGCAGATTATGGCGTTGTGTCAGACAGTCCGTACGTTGGCGAATTGAATGTGATCATGGACGTAGATCCAGTTATGAAAAGCTACTTCGATTCGCTAATGCCCTACTTTGCGCAGCCCGAAAAACTGACTCCGGCCCTTGCGCACATAAAAACAATGGAGGCCATCGAGTTATTATTACGTAAGGCTTCGCTGAAAAATTTTTTATTCGATTTCAGCGAACCGCATAAGCTGTACCTAGAAGCGTATATGAATCGGCATTTTTCATACAACGTACCCCTGGCCCAATTTGCGAAACTGACTGGCCGGAGTCTTTCGGCGTTCAAACGCGACTTCGCGGTCATCTTTCGATCAACCCCTGAGCGATGGCTGCAAAAAAAGAAGCTGGAAATGGCTTACTTTCTCATTGCCCAGAAAAAGAGAAAGCCATCCGACGTTTATTTAGAAACCGGCTTTGAAAACCTGTCTCATTTTTCCATCGCATTTAAGAAACAGTATGGTGTAAATCCCTCCGTATTATTACGCAACAACAGCTCGCCGTCTTCCATCGAATGCCCTCAAGACTGACTAACTAGCCAACGCATGTAAAATTTCCCAATACTCTTTTGCTCAGAACGCGTCACGTTTGTTCGCCACTACAATGACGACAAATCGCTATTGAGAAGGTCATTTGCAACGAGCTGGTTATAAACTATCTGCTGCCTTGTGCCTTGCTGCTTGTCGCCACTTCAGAAGGCGTTTTTCCGAAGGTCTTTTTAAAAACAAAGGAGAAATGAGACAAGTCTTCGAAACCGACTTCCAGATAGACGGTGCTTGGTTTCTGATGTTGGCTGCTGAGCTGGAAATAAGCC
The DNA here is from genome assembly GCF_005870035.1 of Spirosoma lacussanchae. Lineage (GTDB taxonomy): Bacteria > Bacteroidota > Bacteroidia > Cytophagales > Spirosomataceae > Spirosoma > Spirosoma lacussanchae. Next base: position 2,967 of record NZ_SWJG01000002.1, read on the forward strand.
TCGTCCAATCGTTTCTTCAGCAGCCAGCTTCCGGGTGTCATGCCAAAGGTTCTTTTGAAATCCCGTTTGAACAATGAAACGCTTCGTCCGGTCAGAAAGGCAAATCGCTCCAGACTGATATCGAACCGAAAATTTTGCTGCATGTACTCTTCTAAATCAATTTTGTGGGGGACGCTAAAATTGAAAAAGATCGACGCCAATTCGGGTTGTGACCTTAACAGAATCAGCAAAAGTTCTTCCCGTTTAATATCGGCAAACGTTTGGTCCAGCTCTGAATCGCTGGAGTAATACGGCTCCAGCGATTGAATATACTGCTTAATGAATGGATTCGGGTTGACAAACAGGAAGGAATCGCCGTAGGTTGAGGGGCCTGACGGGTAAGCATGTCGTTCGATAAAGCGTTTCAAGAATGGCTCGTCCAACGTAATGATGATCTTAATAAACTGATCATCATCCTTGAACTTGGTATAGCGAATCAAATGATTTTTTCGGGCAATAAAGCAATCGCCTGATTGCATACCATACTGTTTTTTGCCGTCATACGCTTTCATCGATCCCTTCAGCAGGAACATAAAATAATGGTCTGAAATAAACTGCTCTGGTGAAAGTTCAGGTCCTAAATGACAGGAATGGATTTGATAGGTAGTCATTTTTTGAAGTCTGACAATAGCCCATAAAGTTACGCTGGAATCTCACTATCCAGGCTGGCCAAAATAGCCTCTTCTTTGCTTCGTGGGTACCTGTCTAACATGTCTTTCGCTTTTTGATTAGACATGTTTATGTAATAGGTTGAATCAATAGGCTTCAACTCAGCTATCATCCCGGCTTTTTGGGTACGTTCTTTTTTGATAAGCTGGGCCACGTCATAAAAACTAACCACACTATCTGAGGTAGCCAGAAAGCGCTGGCCTTTGGCTTCGGGTAGTACCATTGCTTTGATATGAATATCGGCTACATCACGTACGTCAACCACGCCAAAGGTAAATTGGGGGCTTTCGGTAACCGTACCGTCAACGAGTGCTTTAATCACGCCCTCATACGAAGCCGGAAAAATCCCGCCAATAATGGGACCAAAAATGCCTACCGGATTGATCACCGTCAGTTCTAACCCCTCTCCCTGATCCCGAATAAAATTCCAGGCCGCTTTTTCTGCTATCGTTTTGGACCTGATGTAGGCTTGAACCTGGGCGTTTTCGTCAGTCCAGTCGTTCTCCGTAAATGTATGCCCGCTGGGATCGATACTGTAGCCAATCGCAGCAAACGAAGAGGTCATCACCACCCGTTTGACGTCCGCTTTCCGGGCCGCTTTCAAGACCCTCAGCGAACCATCACGAGCCGGTATGATGAGTTCGTTCTCGTCTTCAGGCGGCACTAATGGAAAGGGAGAGGCTACGTGCAACACATAGGTGCATCCCCGGGCCGCATCCTCCCAACCCTCATCGGCGGTCAGGTCGGCTTCCACATAAGACAATTGGTCCAGATCGACGATGCCGGATTCATTCAGAGCCTGAACGATAGCCTCTTTTTTAGCCAACGAACGGACGGTCGTTTTGACAGTGTAGCCTTTTTGGAGCAGTCTCAAAATTGTGTGAACCCCCACGAATCCGGTGCCCCCGGTTACCAATACGGTTTGATTAGTCATTGTCTCCTGTTTTAAATACAGGGGCAAAATTGGGAGGTAAAGCAGCGGGGAGGTTTGTTGTGAAGGTCACATTTTGTTTGTTGTGAAGGTCAATAGATCGTTCAAACAATCATTTAACAGAGTAGGTGTGTTTGTTATTCGTTATTTTCTGTAGCTATTCGACGCCTGAAGTATGTTCGTGTGACGAAAAACTGTATCGATCTATTAGTATACTAACTGTTTTGTTTGATAAGCAGGCGCATTAATTCCTATTTATCTCACGTTGGGGAGTGATTTGTAAGACAAACCAACTAAAGCCTACCACGGATGATGGTATTGCCGGCAAAAGCATTCCGTTCAGGCATGAATTGGTTATGACCAGCATCTGAGTGGGTAGAGGGTAGGGCTATTCGCTCACCTCGCCACCCTCACTACCCACTAGCTCCCTGGTCGGCTTTACCCGCTTGTTCCGATTTCGTCTGGTCAGTCAGCAGTCGAATCCGAATCAGCGTGCCACGACCAGGTGTCGTTTCGATATCCATACCGGCCTTGAGCAACTGGCTCAGTCGCTTCACCACAAACAAGCCGATCCCCTCACTATGGGCTTGACGCGTTGTCGTTGTTCCTTGGCCCGCCTGCGTGGCCGGGACACGTTCCGAGGCATAATCAGCCAGGCTTTCTGATTGATGAACGCGGGTCGGCTCCGGGTGTGGCTTTAGCTGCTCGGCCAGCAGCGCCACCGGCCCCTCACGTAAACCGGAACCCGTATCCTGCACACTGACGAGCCAGCGCGTATCGTTTTCCGCAGCCCATGACACATTGATCCAGCCATTGGTCGAGTAGTTCAGGGCGTTGATCAGCAAGTTTTGAACCATATGTTGCACTTTGGCGGGGTCACTTTTCACCAGCAGCTGATCAGGACCATTTGCCCTAAGCACTATATGGCGCTCATTGGCCAAACCCTGGGCTCCTTTTACCAGGTCCCGTACCAACTGGGCAGCATCAAAGGCTTTGATGGTCAACGGGTCCTGGTCAGCCTCCAGACGAGCATAATTAGTCAGTTGTTCCAGCAGCGATACCGCCTTACCCACGTTACGGCTCAACATATCCAGAAATTGCTGGCGTTCCCCCTCCTTGAGGGGCATCTTGAGCAAACTGGCTGCTCCGGAGACCAAGCCGAAGTTGCCCCGTAGATCATGAGTCATTTCGCGGAGGTGTTCACTGCGTCGGTGGGTTAGCTGCTGGAGGTGGTCCAGCGCCAGTTGCAGGCTTTGGGCCTGCTCAGCGGCACTAGTTTGGCGTAAGCTGTCGTAGTAGATAATACTGCCGGCGTTGACTTCGGTAGCCAGACGAACCAGGTGCTGATTGACGAGGGCAATCACCGAAGCGGGTGTGTCGGGATAAAGCTGCAGATACTGATAGATTTCCTCCGTCAGGGTGAGGTAAAAGTGATTCAACTCCTGGAGCAGCTCCTGAAAGGAATAGCCGCGTTGCCAGCGGTGTAGCCCATGCTGACCCGCCAGCTCTACGGGGTCGGTTTTGACCTCTTGTTCCAGCAGTCGCTGAGCCAGAATGTCAAGTAGAACCGGCATCTGATCATTGAATTCTTCGCGTGAAAAGCTCGTGCGGGTGAGTAAGTCGATATCGACCGAACACCGGGTCCGCCATGTGGTAAGAATAGCTTCGCGCCGGGCGTAGAGATAGTCGGTCAATTGCCGCATGGGTGGGGGAGAAGATTTTTTAGCCATCGGATTGGTTCGCTTACGGAGTAAATACCCGTTTGAAAAGTTGGCCGGCCTATTTTTCACCTTTTTTATGGCCATCCTGAGTAGGAAGAGGTACGCGTAGGGGTTGGTGTGTGCTGGCAACGCCCCGCTACGTCCTACTACCCCGATGGGGTCTTGCCCAGTAGGGCGGTGAGCAGGTTTGTCAGCTCGTCCACATCCACTGGCTTCACCAGATGCCCATCAAAGCCCGCTTCCCGGGTTCGCTGCCGATCTTCCTGCTGGCCGTAGCCCGTCAAGGCAATCACGGCCAAACCCTGGCCCCAGGCTTGCTCACGGATCAGCCGACACGTGGCATACCCATCCAGCTCCGGCATCCCAATATCCAGCAGAATAGCCGCTGGCTGTAAGCGTTCGGCGGCTTCCAGACCCGCCTGACCGCTGGTTCGGCTATAGGCTTCATACCCTTTCAGCTTGAGCAGCATGGTCATCATCAGCGCTGCATCCGCGTTATCATCAATGACCAGAATACGGCTCGCTGCGGCTGAGTCTGTCGTCTGGGGAGCCGGCATTGGGCTGGACTCTGCAGCGGTGGTGAGCGTTGGTAAATGAACCGTGAAAGTGCTGCCTTTGCCCAGCCCTTCACTGTAAACGTCCACCCGTCCCCCATGCATCTCGACTAATTGCTTCACCAATGTCAGGCCCAGGCCTAAGCCGCCTTTTGAGCGAGCCACCGAGTTGTCCACCTGCACAAACAGCTCAAAGATGGCCGATTGCTGATCCTTCGCTAAACCGATGCCATTATCCCGCACCTGAAGAATGGCTTCCTGGTGTTGGTGAATGAGACTCACCCATACCTGGCCATCCTCACCGGTATAGCGCAGGCCATTGGTCAGCAGATTAGCCACCACCTGGATCAGCCGGGTGGCATCTCCTTCCAGGTCAACCGGTGTGCTGGGCAAGTGGATATGAAGAACCTTTCCTTGCAGCTCAAACTCAGCGGCTATACTCTGCCGAGCCTGGCGAACCAACTCGACTAGATTGACCCGACTCTTTTTCAGCTCGATCTTACCCCGGCTGATGCGACTCACATCCAGCAGGTCGTCCACCATGCGCACCAGATGAGCCGTCTGACGATTCATCATGGCCACCGTCGAATGGGTAGTCTCATCCCCGGCGGTGGTCAAGGTCAGGATGTTCAGACCGGATCGGATGGTGGCCATGGGATTACGCAGTTCGTGGGCCAGCATGGCCAGAAATTCGTCTTTTCGGCGATCCGCTAAGCGAAGCGCATCGTCGGCCCGTCGTCGCTCATCCACATCGAACATGACCCCACTCATACGAACTGGCTGACTATCCCGCTCTTCGGTGATGCGCCCGTAGCCGCTCATCCAGCGTTGGGAACCGTCTTCCAGCACGGCACAGAACTCCGTATCATAAACGCCCCGCTCGGCAATGACCGTTCGTGGGGATGAACATGGCGCATGAAGTCATCCGGGCTTACGGGATTAGGACCGGGTGTCATGCCAAATAGCTTAAAGTGCTGCTCGTTCCAATACACCTGGTTAGTTTCCAGGTTCCACTCCCAGGTGGCCAGTTCGGTGGCTTCAATGACCAGCCGAAGCCGTTTTTCGGATTCTTGCATGGCCTCTTCAACTCTTGCTCGTTCCAGGGCAGCCCAGGTACGTTCGGTTACCTCCTCGATCAGTTGAATCTCGTTGGGGGTCCAGCGCCGGGGAACGGCCGAAACCGCCACAATCGCCCAGTATGGGTTGTTCTCGCCTTTGCGCAAAGTAGCGGCTACGAGTGCCCGCAGGCCGAGGGTGCCGATGTTTCGCTTATCGGTATCGGATAGGCCTTCCGTCTGGGAAAAGTCGTCAATCACCAGCGTACGCTCGAAGGAGATGCGCAGGGCTTGGGGAAAGTCGGACAGGCAAATGGTATCAGGCATGGGCGGCACCCGGGTGTTCCCCACCTGGTGAGTGATGTCGGCCCGATCCTGGGCCGGCTGATAGACACCGATGTAACAGCGATCCAGCTCTAACTGCTCGGCCAGCAGTTGAAGAGCCCGGTTGGCGAGGGCATCCGGGTTGGGCTGTATCCGCAAACTATCCGAAAACCGGAGCAGGAACGTTTGCTGGCGCTCGCGGGCCTTGCGCTCGGTGATGTCTTCATAGACGGCAACGACTTGGCGGCTGCCTTCACCACCGATGCGCGAAAAGTGTGCGCTGATCCAGCGCTGCAGACTCTCGACCGGGTATTCGGTGCGCACCCGCTCGCCGGTGCGGGCAACCCCGCAGATGGTTTCAATCCAATACGGTTCAACGGTAGGCAGAAACTCACGGACGGTTTTGCCCACCGGCCATTCAAATCCGAAGATGGTCTTCACCACCGGATTGTTTTCGAGATAGCGGTAATCGACCGCCTTGCCCTCCTCGTCGAAGATGGCTTCGAGCGTGCTGACGCCCTCGTCAATCGACTGGAAAACCGTGCGGAATTTTTCTTCGCTTTCACGCAGGGCGGCTTCGGCCTTGGCTCGTTCCACGGCTGCCCAGGTGCGTTCGGCCGTTTCCTGTAAGAGCCCAACTTCGTGGTCCTGCCAATGGCGTGGCGTTGTTTGGTGAACAGAGAGATCGGCCACTAGCTTCCCGTTTTTAACCAGCGGTACGGCAACAACGGCTAGCACATCGATCGAGTAAAACGCTTTTTGTGCATCCTCATCGACCTCTGTACGGACATCATCAATGACCAGGCTCTCCCCTTTTTTGAGTAGTTCGCCGGCAGGACCAAATGCCGTAAAGGGAAAACGCCCCGTTACGGGTTGAACGGATTTACGGGTATACGTATCGGTTGCGTCAAACCAGTCTTCATCCAGGTTCACCTCCGCATAGATGGCCCGGTCAACCCCTAAGTGCTCCCCGAGGATGCGCATGGCCGCCCGTTGAATGGCTATCGGATCAGCCATAGAACGAAGGACATCATTCAGGTCTAAAAGATAGGCCTGCTGTTGTTCCCGGCGTTTGCGCTCGGTGATATCCTGAAAAACAGCCGCGATGAAGGGGCTGCCTGCGCCACCGACTGGCGAATAATGGGCCGTGAGCCAGCGCTGTGTGTCTACGTTGTAGCCTTCCGTCCGTTGGGCAACGCCCGTTTGATACACGCGCTGGAGGGCCCCGAACCAGTTGGGCTCAATATGGGGAAACACCTCGCTCGCTCGTTTGCCGTTTATGTCAGCAAAACCCGTGTGCCGCTCGAAGGCCTGATTTGCTTCGTGGTAAATCAGATCGTCGACCTCCCCGTGTTGGTCGAAGAGCAGTTCCTGCACACAGAACCCTTCGTCAATGGTCTCGAACAGGATGCGGTATTTATCGGTAGCCTTTCTGGCTATTTCTTCCTTCAGCCGAAGCACTTCCCCCTCGGCTCGTTTCTGGCGGCTAATGTCGCGCGTTGTCATGGCCACGCCATCATCGGTCTTCACCAGGGCCAGGTAGAACCAGCCATCAAACTGCTCGTGGTTGTAGTACTGTTCATGCTCATAAGCCACTCCGGTTTGGGCCACCTCGACCATGTGGTCAAAAATGCCCGCCTGAACCACGCCAGGGTTCAATTCCAACAGACTTTTGCCGATGACCTCCCCATTTTGGGCAACGGCTTTCTGGTTGTTCATAACCCAGACAAAATCCAGGATCTGGCCAGCCTCACCCCGTACCGCTTTGAAGACCTGAATAATATCCAGGGAGCTATCAATCACCGATTGCAAGAATGCCCGGCTCTGCTGAAGCTGCTGCTCGGCTGTTTTGCGGCTGGTAATGTTGGCGGTGGTGGTGGCTACGCCATCATTGAGCTTGACCACCGATTGATGGAACCAGCCATTGAACTGCTCGTGAACGTAATGCTTTTCGTAGTGCTGGGGCTCACCCGTGTCCACTACTTGTTTGAAAATCTCAAAAATGCCTTCTTCTACCACGCCGGGTTGGCGTTGCAAGAGACTTTTACCCACTACATCGCCGTAGACTTTTTCGGCCGCATGGTTGTTGAGTAGCCAGGTAAAATCAATAATGTGGCCCTGCTCATTACGAATGGCCTGGAAGACCTGAATCATGTCCATAGACGCATCCAGTGTCGCTCTGAGCAGTTTTTGAATCTCTGGTAGTTCGTCGGCCCACTGGTCACCGGCTGAGTAAGAAGAAGCCTTTGGGGGCATGTTGTTCATACACTAAGAAGACGGGTGCTTCTTATTAACCAATAAATGGAGGGCCTACACCATATGTTAAACGTTTTTGTTTGCTTAATTAGCTATCGGTCTCATTAAGTAGCCTGCTATCATCTGTTCTCTCGAAACACCCGTTTTGTGAGCAGAGCCATGAACGCTCACTTGCCTCAGGTAGGCGAAAGCGCCTACCGATGAAGTTACCCTAAGCTTTTGCCTGAGGACATGAACTCAGACGCTTCTTTTTAGCCCAACTTCAATGTCCGGCTTTCGATGGAGTAATTCAGCGATGAAGTCCATCTTGTCAGTAGGTGAAATGAGTACACTATCGAATCGATTATAAACTATTTCCAGGCGATCCAGCGAAAGGGCGGGGGAGCTGATGGGGTTTCGGGTTTCGATGATTTTTTTGATAGACGTAATGGGTAGCTTCTGGTGAAAGAAAAAACCGGCTTGAATATGGAGGGTGTTTTTGTCGAGTTTATAGCGTGTGGTGCTAAACAAGTGTAGGATCAGTAGGAAAATCACTAGCACAATGGCTACTCCTGGGTAAATCCCTTTGTAGATCATCAGGCTACCCAATCCAACGAATAAACCGGACAAGGGAATCGCGAGCTCAAGTCCTATTTTCGATTTATAGGTTTTCATGGTTTCGGTCTTTTTATCGATCTGCTTACTCCTCAAGAGTTAAGATAGGAAAAAACAACTATCGCGCGTAGCTAAGAGTGAAACAGGATTAGTTATTCGTCTCAGGAAGGAGCCTTTTTTGAAAATTGATACCCATGGCTTCAGATCAGGGAGAAGATCATCTTTCAGCTGAAGTCTTGCCCAACCCAAAAATTTTATTCACTAATCACTCGAATGCTTGGATGCTCGGCAAGTATGGCCATTACCGTGTCAAAATACGTTTTGCCAGTGCCCTTCTCCAGCGCTTCCAACTTTTCTTTAAATAGCTTTTTGTTGTAGGGCGAGCCAGGCTGCAGCTTCTCCAAATAGTAAGCACGGGTAGTATGATACCCCAAAGCATTCCGGCTGTGGTCCATATGGTACCAGACAAGCTCAACCGACTCGGCTCCTTGTAGGGCACCGTAGCCCCCATACAGTAAATCATCAAACGCGTCGAGGCTCTGACCGATCTGCCAGCTTTCGACTCCCACAAAGACTCGGTTGATCTCCTCGTAAAAGGAGGCAATGTCGTTAATGGCATTTCCTTCAATTTCAATCTGTTTAACCATCGTTTATCGAGCTCCCAAAAAAGCTGGACAGGTAGTTTAACTTAAGCCGTCAAGGGTTTGACTACAAATGTCCTATTATGACCAAATATCCCCGTCGTGTTCACGACGCTGCCTTCAAGACCAAGGCCGTCCTGGAAGCTCTCGAAGGAGCCAAAACCCAACCTGTCCAAGCCGCAGCAAGGCCACTTCATCTATCCTGATCTGCTAAGAGGACTGGCCATTGAATGGCCCAATCAGGTCTGATCAACCGCACAGGCGGCCCGGCGACATCACCGACGTGCCGATGGCGAACAGGTTTCTCTACCTCTGCGCGATCATTGACTGGTTCAGTCGTTACATTCTAAGCTGGCGATTGAGCAACACGCTGCTGGACGATTTTGTGTCGATGCGCAGGAAGAAGCACTCTCGAAGTAGGGTAAGCCAACCATCTTCAACACAGTTCAGGGCAGTCAGTTCACCAGTCATAATTTTGTCAATCCATTGACAGATAATGAGATATTTGTAAGTATGGACTTCAAAGGGCGGGCTTTGGACAGTATTTTCATCGAGCGGTTTTGGCGAACCATTGAGTATGAGCCGCACGGGCGGCCCCGATCTTTATCTGAGAGCCTACACTGATGGACACAGCTCATATGAAGGCCTGACGGAGTACTTTTGTTTCTACGATCACGAGCGGAGGTACCAATCATTGGGCTACTAAACCCCGGCCAGGTGGTACGTGGCTGATGGGAGAGGGGAGGGGAAAGTACAATTCTCAGGCTTGGCACGTCAAGTTTGAAAACACTGAAATCCTGTCCAACTATTGGGGAACGCTATACATGCGGTCACTACCTTCTCTCTATCCGGTACCATTGCTGGATTGATTCTGCTACAAGTATTCTCCTCGCCAGAAGCAAATTTTATTCTATTGATTGTATATATAGTTTTCTTATATATTTTTGTTTGAAAATTAAATTAACGATTAACTACAGCCAATGGAATCAGGTAATCAGGAATTTTTACGAGGAACACTGAAAACCCTTGTTCTTCAATTACTGGCTCAACAGGGGCAGATGTATGGGTATGAAATTACGCAGGCTGTTGAAGAGCGGACAGGCGGAGGAATCACGCTTACGTTTGGCGCACTTTATCCGCTACTCCATAAGTTGGAAGATGAAGGCTTACTAATAACGCAAAGTCTGGAGGTGGACGGACGATTGCGGAAATACTATCAACTCACACCAGCAGGGAGTGAAACTGCGGTTCGGAAGGCGGGTGAATTTGAGCGATTTATCCAACTTGTGCGATTGATCATCAACCCCGCGCCCGATGTAGCCTTTGGCCAATAATGCGAACTCTATTCCCCTTTAACCCTACGCTTAGTTATGAACAAACTGTCACGCACCCAACTTGACCAAATCACCCAGCAGCTTCAGCGAACCGGCCCTCATCTGGCGCTAGAAGCTGAACTCCTGGATCATATAGCCTCCCTAATTGAACAGCGAATGGATCAAGGGCAAACGTTCACTGTTGCGTCGGAGCAGGTTATGCAGCAGGCTAATTCGCAGGTCATCGCTCAGTTGAAACAAGTGTATCACCAGGAATTGGGCCCAAAGCATTCATTAGGAATGCCTAAAACATCAAGAGCCAGGTTCCGCATGAAACGGCGTCCGACCACCAGGCCCTTTCAGTTTATGCAACTCTCCAGCATCCTCACGTTTCTGCTGTTAATCGGTTTTCTACTTGTCGTTAGCCGCCCCTTGGCCATCCCGATGGCCGCTTTTCGAACGGCCTGGGGTGCAGCAGGATTAGCGGGTATACTACTCCTTGGAGGATGGCTGACCAATAAGCTTCGCAAATCAAAACGGCCGCTAACTGCTTAATCCTTCGCTTAGCTGTCAGCTGGCCATTTGCCTTAAAATCCTTTCCTGATGATTATTCACTACCTCACAGTGGCCAGGCGTCACCTGTGGCAGCATTGGCATGTCAACTTGATTAGCCTACTAGGGTTGTCGGTAGGCTTAACGAGTGGTTTAGTCATTTTTCTAGTCGTCAATTACCTGTTCAGTTTTGATCGCTACCACCCTCATTTAGATCGTACCTATTGGCTAGTGACCGATATTAAAGGGGAGAGGACTGTGCCCACCGATGCAGCCCCTCGCCCGTTGGCCGAAGTGCTTCGGCGGAATTATGCATTTGTTGAGAATGCGGCACGGCTGGAGACTTTTTTCGGTCGTACGTTGAGTGTCCCGAACGGCAAAGGCGGCTGGATTAAAAAATTTGCAGAAGCCCGTAACGTCTGTTTTACTGAGCCTCAGTATTTTGATTTATTTGGCGTAGAGTGGGTTAGCGGCAATCGTAAAACAGCTTTGGCAGCTCCCAACACGATTGTACTCAGTGAACGATACGCGCGTAAATTTTTCGACTCAGCCTCGGCTATAGGACGTACGCTACGACTGGATAACCGCACCGACCTAACCGTAACGGGTATTGTTAAAGATCCACCCACGAACACCCAACTTCGGTATGATGCCTTTGTGTCTTACGCTACCATTCCCGTATTGGAAGGCCCAACCGCTTTAAACGACTGGAAAGGCTTACAGGCCATGTGCTTTGTGCGACTTCGGGAAGGAACCGACCCAATCCTTCTCTATCAAAGTTTACCCCTCATTCGACGTAAGAATCTACCCGCTAAAGAAGCCCAACATTACGACTACCAGGTTTTACCGCTGGCCGAACTCAATCACGAACGTAGTGGTATGGCCCCCCGGCCAGTCCTCTATGCCTTACTAGGGGTCGGTGTGCTACTCGTGCTGGCAGGTTGCATCAACTTTATTAATCTGTCTACAGCCAGAGCCTTAAAACGAGTCCGGGAAGTCGGGGTTCGCAAAGTGATGGGGAGTACGCAGGGGCAATTGATGGGTCAACTTATGCTGGAAACGGCCCTTCTGGTAATTGGGGCGATGCTGGTTGCCCTGCTGTTCACTCAACTGTGTTTACCGTTCATTAACCGCACACTAGCCGCGAGCGCCGATATGCTCCGACCGAATCTGTCTATTCTCGATGTAACTCAGCCTCGGGCAGTAGGCTGGTTTCTGGGATTACTCATTGGGGTTGTTTTGCTCTCAGGTTTATATCCAGCGTTCGTTTTGGCCCGTTTCAATCCAGCCAACGCATTGGCCAGCCAATTGACAACTCGGCTGGCTGGTAAACTGACGGTTCGGCAGGGGCTCATTTGGGGGCAATTCGTGTTAATGCAATTTTTCATTCTGAGTGTGCTCGTCATCACATTGCAACTCCGACACATGCAGCAAGTTCCGTGGGGCTTTCAACCGGCATCGACCCTCGCCGTTTTTCTACCCCAACATAGTCCTGCCCCCCTCTCGACCCTACGCGAGCAGTGGGGACAAATTCCAGGCGTCGAGCAGGTGGCATTCGGCAGTGACCCGCCTGCTTCCCCTTATAATCGGCCCAGTCCGTTTAGCTATCATTCCGCTACCGGGCCGGAACCGTTTGAAACGCGCGTTCGGGCAATTGACGCTAATTACTTGTCGGTTTTTGCTTTATCACTGGTGGCGGGTCAAAACGTCCGCTCCACCGACACCACTGGCCGCGATGTGCTGGTGAATGAAACAATGGTCAGGCAGTTAGGGGTTTCCTCGCCAACGGCGATTGTGGGGAAATCCATTCGGGTGAAAGATGTTGAACGGGTTATTGTCGGCGTGGTGCGGGATTTTCGCAGTGGCGATTTACACCAGCCCATTTTACCCATCACCTTAGTCAATGACGGTCTCCATAGCCGGGTAGCCATGCTTCGGTTGACTCCAACTCATTCCGGTCAGACTCGCCGGGCCATCCAACAGGTCTGGGATCGGGTGCTACCAAATCAGGTTTACCATGCCGAGACCGTTACCGATCTCCTGGAAAGCTTTACCGAACTTGAGCGATTATTGGCCGCTTTTGTCCAAGCCTTTGCGCTGGTTGCCATTGGATTAAGTTGCCTGGGCTTGTATGGGCTGGTTACCTTCCTGACCGAGACGAAAGCCAAAGAAATTGGTGTTCGTCGGGTACTAGGCGCCAGGACCGGACAACTGGTTTGGCTGCTGGGGCAAGAATTCGGTAAGTTATTGGGCCTGGGCTTTTCAGTAGCGGCACCCGTGGGAGTCTGGCTATTATCGAATTGGTTACAGCAATACACCCACCGAATCTCGGTCAATGGCTGGTTGCTAGCCTGTACGCTCCTGTTAACCGGTCTTATTACGGGCCTGACCGTCTCGCGGCAAGCGCTGAAAGCGGTTCGGGACAACCCAATTCGCTATCTAAAAAGCGACTGATCCGATTTCTTCTAATTGGTTGACTGTTGATCATCAACCTCCCTTCGGCTTCTTATCTATCTATTCCCTTTCCTGTATATGAACTATAGTATCGTTTGCTTTTTGCTGATGAGTCTGATGGCTACGGCCCAACCGACCACGTATAAGACGGTAAAGACAGGTAATTCTGCCGCTTCGACCGTCGAGATTTTATGGGATACGGCGGGCGTGCCTCACGTATATGGGCAAACGGTAGAAGCCATGTATTATGGCTTTGGCTACGCCCAAATGGAGAATCACGCCAACCTGCTGCTTCGGCTCTACGGTCAGGCCAGAGGGCGGGCTGCCGAGTATTGGGGACCTTCTTTTCTAGATTCGGATAAGATCGTGACCTTATTTGGTGTCGCTGAACAAGCGAAGAAACACTATACCCAACAGCCAAGCGATTATAAGCCCTGTCTGGACAGTTTCGTCAGGGGTTTAAATGCCTACGCCAAAGCGCACCCTGAAGCTATCGGGGACGAGTTCAAACAAGTGTTACCCATAACGCCCCAGGATGTCCTGGCGCATATTACTCGCGTGATTTGTCTGGAATTTATCGGCGGATCAGAAGCGGGAGCAGCCCGGGTCATGCTGCCCGGTTCAAACGCCTACGCCATTGCCCCCATTAAGTCAGCCTCAAAGAAAGCGATGCTGATGGCCAATCCGCACCTGCCCTGGGAAAACTTCTTTCTGTTTTTTGAAGCACATCTGAACGGCCCTGCTTTTATGGCCTACGGAGCATCCCTAGTGGGTCAACCCGTGCTCAACATTGCCTTTAATGAGCAGCTTGGTTGGACACATACCGTCAATACCATCGATGCGGCAGACCGGTATGCGCTCACGTTGCAGGATGATGGCTATAGGCTGGACGGTTCGAAACAAGCCTTTGAAACAAAAGTCGTTACGCTCCAGGTCCGCCAACCCGATGGACAACTCAAGCCGCAGTCGATTACCTACCGCTACAGCCAGCATGGGCCGGTCATGCAGACCAAAGATGGGAAAACATATGCCTTCCGATTTGCTGGGCTAACGAATCCGGGCATTGCTGCCCAGCATCATGCAATGGCTAAAGCGAAAAATCTGGCGGACTTTGAAACGGCTGTTCAGCGCATGCAGCTGCCCATGTTTAACATCATTTATGCTGATAAGACTGGAAACATTCTGTATTTGTTTAATGGGAATGTTCCTGTCCGTAGTGAAGGTGACTGGCCTTTCTGGCAGGGAGCTATCGACGGGGCTAGCTCGAAATACATCTGGACGAAAACACATCCCTATCAAGATCTACCCCGCGTTTTAAACCCAGCATCCGGTTTTGTACAGAATGCCAACGATGCCCCCTGGAGCTGCACGTTTCCTAGTGTAGTAAATCCAGGGCCCTTTCCCTCATATATGTCGCCAGTGATTCCCTTACGGCTCCGCCCCCAGCGGTCAATTAATTTAGTGAAAGACGATGCAGCGATTAGCTTCGGGGAATTGGCGGGTTACAAACTGAACACGGGTCTGGAAGCCGCTGATCGATTCTTGGATGACCTACTGGCAGCCACGGAGCAATACCCTGATTCTTTAATCCAGCAGGCGGCTTCAGTATTGAAAGCTTGGGACAAAACGACCAATGGGGATAGCCGGGGGGCTGTTTTATTTACGTCCTGGTTTGATCAGTTCAATCCGGGAATGGTTGCCATTGGCTGGGATGCTGGGCGTCCTGTCAGTACACCCGATGGCTTAAAAGACCCTAAAAAAGCAGTTGACCTACTGCGTAATGCCGCCAATCAGGTACTTAAAAAATACGGCCGTTTGGATATTGCTTGGGGAGACATAAACCGATTCGGGCCAGCCGGAAAAGATTACCCAGCCAATGGTGGCTCCGAACAATATGGCATCTACCGAACCATTCATTTTGTCCCGGACCGCAGTCAACCACAAATCAATCGGGCTGTTGCTGGCGATACCTATGTCGCCATTACGGAGTTTGGTGAAAAGCCGCGAGCGCAGGTATCGCTCAGCTACGGAAATGCAAGTCAACCGGGTCATAAGCACAATGGTGATAGCTGGAAACGCATGTCTGAGAAAAAACTTCGGGAGGCCTTGCTCGAGAAGCCAGCTATCCTCCAGCAACTGGAGAGGCAGGAAACGCTACGGCTTACTCTAACCCCTTAATTGGTCTAAACCGGCTCGGTAGGCTGTCTGGAATGATCATGAGTCCGGAAATGCAGCTTGAAACCTAGTGTACGCTAAGTTCTGGTCACGGATACGATTGCTGTAGAAATCTGTTTATGAAACCACTCATAGTTCTTCGGTACATGCTGCTTAGTCTGCTGGCACAACAGGCATGGGCTCAGTCAGGATTGAGAGGTGATTACTACGTCGGAACAAATTTTGAGCAGAAAGCTTTCTCCCGAATCGATCCAGCGATCAGTTTCAACTGGGACAAACGGAGTCCGGGAGAGGGTCTTTCCCGCTCCTACTATTCGATTCGCTGGACGGGTAAACTGCTGGCTCCCACGACGGGGGAGTATGAGTTTTTTGCGAAAGTGAATGATGGCATCCGGGTTTGGGTGGGCAACAAGCTCGTGCTGGATTCCTGGCAGCTAAACGCCTATAAACGTTATAATGGTACCATCGCGCTGAAAGCCGGCCAGTATTACGATCTGCGGGTTGATTATTTCAATGCCATCGAATGGGGCGAAATTTACCTCTACTGGAAGCCCCCGCCAACGCCCCAATCCACCCTGAATCCGTTCGTCGAGAGTGGAGAATTCATACCCGCGCAGTATTTTTTTCAAAAAGCTCCCCTACTGAGGGAAGCTCCTAAAGGGGTAACTACACCCATTACCAAGCCACCAGCCGTTGTGTCAACGCTGGCTAAACCGACACTACTCAAAAAACGAAAGACCGCTGAGACGAAGCTAATCCCGGCACCAGTACCCCCGAGAGTCATAACGGCTACTGATTCATTAACCGCCGTATCTTTGCCCATCCGTCGTGTGGATGCCGAACCGCAACCGGCTATCAGCATCGGCGTTGCCTTTATTTTACAGACGGTGCAGTTTGAACAAAGTAGCTACGTATTGCTGACTGAGGCATCGATGGAATTAACCCAGCTGGTTCAAGCCCTGAACGACAATCCGCACTGGCACATCCACATTGCCGGCCACACGGACAATGTGGGTGATCCCCGGCTGAATTGGGCCTTATCCGAGCAGCGGGCGAAAGTGGTAGCAACGTACCTGATCCGGCGAGGGGTCGCTGATGAACGGATAACCACCGAAGGGTTTGGCAGTACCCAGCCGCTCGGCGACAACATGACCGAAGGCGAGCGGAGCAAAAACCGACGGGTCGTGATTACCATTCGTTGAGTTAGATTTGCTCGTCTACGGAAGGATACCAATCGGAATCAATTCTTCCGGACTTGGATTGAGTCCAGTCCCTTTTTAATAGAAGAAGCAGTTCGTTTAATGATAGAAGTTGATTCACTAAACGCCCGATTGATTAGGCAGATACATCGATACCTCGTCATCTCCGGCACGAGCCTATTCATGTACGTTTCTTCGTCTCACGTGCGAGCCTTTTGTAAGAATGGGACAAGTCGGTAGCTAATGCTATTAGTGATTCGCTTTAGCCACCCGAGATTGTTTAGCCTTAAGCAGCGGGTAATAGAGTGCTTTCAGCGTAATACTTGCTTCGGTAATACAACGTGTACAGACTCACTAGCAGCAACGTTAGGATTTCGGCCAGGGAGCGTGATAGCCACACCCCGCTTAAGCCCAACCGATCAGGCAACACCCCTAGACAAAGGACGACCAGCACAAAACCCTTCAAACAGTTGATCAAGATTGATAAAGTTGGTTTACCGGTGCTTTGCAAGTAAGCGGCCAAAAGATAGTTGGGGCCAGCGGCCAAGAACAGCAGAAAATACAAGCTCATCGCTTGGCTCGCCACTTGATGATACTGAGCTGATTGATCACCAGAAAATAAGGTGACGAGTTGATCCGGTACTAGAAAACCCAATGCTGCGATCAGTACACCCAATGCCAGCGTATAGAGTAAGGAAAAGCGAAGCGTTTCCAGGACCCGATGAGGCTGCCGAGCGCCAATATTGAAGGACATGATGGGCAGGGCCGCAATCATAGCCGCTGTGAATAATCGTACGAGAATAAAGCTTAAATAATTGATTAAGCCGAAGGCGGCAATGGCCGTAGAACCATATTTAATCAGCTTTTGATTGATGAGCAGCAGACCCGATGAGAAGGCAATTTCGGAGGCAAACGAAGGTAGACCTATCTTGATATAATCACGCCATTCATCGAGTCTAAGGCTGAAGCGAAACGATGGAATGCTGTAGTGGGTAGTGCCCTTAAGCATATAAACGAATAAGTAGATAGGGCCACAAACGAAAGCCATCGCGGTAGCCATTGATGCGCCTTCTACCCCTTTATGAAAGCCGACGATCAGTATCAAGTCCAGGACAACATTAACCCCAGCGGCCAGGATAGAGGCATTTCTAGATACTTTGGGGGCGTTGTCGGCGCGTACGAAGTTGCCCCATATCATGCCCAGAAAGAAGAAGGGTAGACTGATGAGTTGCCAGAAAGCGTAGTTGGCCGTGTTACGGGCTAAAGCCGTATTGCCACTGCCAGCCAGGAATTGGGCTAGCGGTTTGGCTACCAGAGGAGCGGTTAAGGCCAGCATTCCCCCCAGCAGCAGGACCAATGTGGTAGCGAACTGAAATACCTGTTGTGCTTTTTGGTAGTTAGCGGCTCCCAAGCTTTTTCCAATCAGCACCCCCCCGCCGATCATGATGGGTAGGGTTAGGGAGACGAGTACAATAATGACGGGACCGTAGAGCCCAACCGCGGCTAATCCTTCCTTGCCTACTTGTTGGCCTATGATAATACCGTTGATGACCTGATGAGCCGTCGAGGAGAGCATACTAATCAGCGCCGGCCCATAATACTGAAAAAACAGGGCCTTGATTGGGGCCCGGCCTAATGGATTGGTCGTGGACATGAGCGGGATTTCAGGAGGGGGAGCGAAAGTATGTTTTTAGCTACCCAAATGCAACTGAGCCCCGTATCCCATTAAATGATACAAAAGAACAATATAGACTGTATCGACAAACCGTTACGGCTCTAAAAGCCTCTTACTAAACGCCAGAATGCCGAAGCCTATATGCGGAATAGATTCTTCGTCTCAATTAGGAGTGATTCGTGAGACGGTGAAGTTTTTAGTTGCTGAGCTTAACGCTGCTATAATGAAGTCTACTAATAAGGGCCTGATTACTCAACCTTTTAATACCGTATCCCCAAAAACTTGGCTACCCAACCCAGCGCTTTGATGGCCCCATCCGGCGGATTTTTAGCAATAATTTCGGCTCGATACTTATTCATCAGCACACTCATATAGAGCATCGTTCGTAGATTCATCCGAAAACGGTTTCGACGCTGGTCGGTAAGCTTGTCAAGTACTTTACAGACATCCTCAAAATAGTTTTCCATTTTCAAGGCTGGCTGATGGGTGTTTAAGACGCGTACTACCTTATCGGTCGGGTTGCGGAAACAGTGGGTTACCCCCTTGGGAACCGAGAGTTGATCCCCCTCTCTGGCGGCAATCCACCGATCATGGATATAGAATTCCATATCTCCCTCCAGCACCTCATAGGTTTCAATGGCATCGGGGTGGGCATGCACTAAGGGGTCCTTCATGTTACAACCCGGCAACAATTCCCAGTGAAGGTTTAAAGACTTACCCAAGGTGTCAGCACTGGCTTGTAGGACGGTGAACTTCATACCGACGGGAGTCATATCCAGGAGTTGCCCTTTAGTAGCCATGCTGATAGTCAACGATTTGTACTTGTGAAAATAAGCGACGATTGGTTAAAAAGCCAGTTGGTTCCACGCCATCAATAATCTTGCAAAGCACCCTAGCTTACCATCACTTAAATCGTCTTTTCAAGGAACAACCGCCAACTTATTTTGATCATATCAATTATAGCTGGGCTCAAACTCAGATTCCTATCCCAGGAATCAACATATAGTTCTCAGCGATTCTCTGAGTTCAGGCGACAAATCGTTACCTTAATTTTGACGTTATATAAGTGCATTTAGGTGAAGCCATACCATCTAACAATTCAAAAAACAGTGTTACACAGGTAAAGTCAATACTCTCTTTGCCTGTGTAACACTGTTGTAAAAAAACCACTGTCAAGCATAAGTCTGGCTTACACTCTCCCGCATCGGCGGCCGTCCGCTGCCGCGACCGCCCGCGGCAGCGGTCCGATCTCGATATACTGTCGTTACGCGATCGGGCAAGGCCTTACGAGTCAACTAGGCAAAAAAATACTTATACGTAATCAAATACGGCACTACACAATCCCGAGGTTCGGTAGACTCCATTTTCCGATGCCGTACAGTCAATACCCCATTGCTCCCGTAGTCGGTTTGTCTACTGTCCAGTATAAACCTGTCAAAATCAGTACTTGCGTTTAATCTCGTGAATTATTGCCCGTTTAGCCGAACGCATTGAAAAAATCCGTAGTTTTGTCTGGCAAATAACACCACCTGCTTATTTGCCATGAGCTTAGACTCCAGTAAGTTTCTTTACGAAGCTCTCACCTACGACGACGTTCTGCTTTTACCTGCCTATTCGGAGGTTCTACCGCGCGATACGACGACCGTCACCCAGCTTACCCGCAACATCCAGCTCAACATTCCGCTCATCTCGGCGGCTATGGACACGGTTACTGAATCGTCGCTGGCGATTGCGATGGCCCAGGAAGGCGGCATTGGCATCATCCACAAAAACATGAGCGTAGAGGCTCAGGCCGACCAGGTACGGAAGGTGAAACGCTCCGAAAGCGGTATGATCATTGACCCGATCACCCTGCCCGAAAGCGCCACCCTGGCCGATGCCCACAAAATCATGCGTGAGTTCAAAATCGGTGGCATACCGGTTGTTGACGAAGCGGGCAAACTGGTCGGTATCCTGACCAACCGCGATCTGCGGTTTCAGCGTAACCTGGCCCGGCCCGTTACCGAAATCATGACACGGCAGAACCTGATTACGGCTAAAGCCGGACTCTCGCTCGAAGACGCCGAGAGCATTTTACAGGAATACAAAATTGAAAAGCTGCCCATCGTCAACGAAGATTACAAACTCGTTGGCCTCATTACGTACAAAGACATCCTGAAGCGAAAAAGCCACCCTAACGCCTGCAAAGACAGTCTGGGGCGCCTGCGCGTCGGCGCTGCCGTTGGCGTAACCCCCGACCTGACCCGGCGCATCGAAGCGCTCGTGAAGGCGGGCGTCGACGTGATCAGCGTCGATACGGCCCACGGTCACTCGAAAGGTGTGCTCGATGCCGTACGCAATATCAAGCTGCAGTTCCCCAACCTGGAAGTTATTGCCGGCAACGTAGCCACCGGCGAAGGGGCGAAAGCCCTGGCCGACGCAGGGGCCGATGCCGTTAAAGTAGGCGTAGGACCCGGTAGTATCTGCACCACCCGCATCATTGCCGGTATTGGGATGCCCCAGCTGACGGCCGTTTACGAATCGGCCAAGGCGCTGCAGGGCACGGGCGTTCCGGTCATTGCCGACGGGGGAATCCGTTTCTCGGGCGACATCACCAAGGCGCTGGCAGGCGGTGCCAGCACGGTCATGATCGGCTCGCTGCTGGCCGGTACCGAAGAGGCTCCCGGCGAGGTAGTGCTTTACGAAGGACGCCGGTTCAAAACCTACCGGGGCATGGGGTCGGTAGAGGCCATGGAAGATGGCTCAAAGGACCGCTACTTCCAGGATGCCGAAGACGACATCAAGAAACTCGTACCCGAAGGCATTGTAGGCCGCGTACCGTTCAAAGGCAAGGTAGCCGAGATCATCTATCAGATGGTGGGTGGCCTGAAAGCCGGTATGGGCTACTGCGGAGCCAAGGACATTCCGGCGCTCCAGCAGGCCAAATTCGTGAAGATTACGACCGCAGGATCGCGCGAAAGCCATCCGCACGATATCCAGATTCAGAAAGAAGCGCCGAACTATTCGTCGCGGTAATCGCCTGTTCTACCCGGCCGCTGGCAGGACCGTTTTGCGCAAAAGCACGACGCGGCCCCGTCAGCGGCCGGTTGTTTAGCCAATATAATGCACAGTGCTGGTGGTGCCATGGGTATCGAGGTTGATCTCGCGAACACCTACTCGGTAATGATCAACGGCGAAACCGTCGCTGTCCTGCTTCATCTGGTAATAGGTAGACGGCGATAAGAGCGTCAGCAGGTTACCCCGCTGTACGACTTTGTCGACATGATAATGGCCGCACACAACCGTAACGTGGCAAGGAAGTTCACGCACCAGCGACAGAAACTGCTCAGTCTGTAAAAACGGGTGATGCGCGTCCATGAACGCTACGTCGGCGGGCAGGGGCGGGTGATGCATGAATACCAGCACGTTGTTATCACGCAGGGCCAGCAGGTACTCCCGCAGCCAGGCCCACTGCTTAGCCGAAAACTGGCCTTTCGATGAATCCAGAAACAGGGCCGGGTGCCCTTCCAGCGGCAGCGCGTAGTAGAGTTCGGACCCGGTCAGAAAATTGGACCGGCCAAATACCTCTGCCATCAGCACCGAATCGTCATGGTTACCCGAAATGATATAATGCGGAAACGGTAAACCGCTGAGCAATTCTTTCACCCAGGTGTAGGTCTCCCGATCACCGGCCTGGTAACAGATGTCTCCGCCGATAACCAGTCCGTTGGGACGTATGTGTTCCAGATGAGCCAGGGCCTGTAAGAAGTTCTGCCGAACGTCGACACCCATTGGTTTTTCGCCCTCGGCACCAATATGCGGGTCAGTAATAAAGGCAATACGCATCAGACGGTTTTTGCTTCGTTCCAGTATACATCCATTTCGGCCAGGGTCATGTCGGCCAGCGCCTTACCATTGGCGCGGGCGCGCTCTTCCAGGTACTGAAATCGTTTGATGAATTTTTTGTTTGTACGCTCCAGCGCGGTCTCCGGATTTATGTCGATAAAGCGGGCGTAGTTGACCAGCGAAAACAGCAGATCGCCAAATTCACCTTCGGCCCGCTGGCTGTCGATAGCCTCGCCGGTATCGCCGTTGAATTCGGCTTTAAATTCCTGCATTTCTTCTTCTACTTTTTCCCAGACCTGCTGCCGTTCTTCCCAGTCAAAGCCGGCTCCGCGGGCTTTCTCCTGAATACGCATAGCTTTTACCAGCGCAGGCAGCGAGCCCGGTACGCCACCCAGGACCGATTTATTGCCCTCTTTGAGCTTGAGCTGCTCCCAGTTGGCTTTTACCTGCTCTTCGGTTTCGGCCACCACCGTACCACCTGCGGCATCGGGGTAGATATGCGGATGCCGGCGAATGAGTTTTTCGCAGATGCTGTTCAGCACGTCGGCCATGTCGAACCGACCCAGTTCGGAGGCAATTCGGGCGTAGAAAACCAGGTGAAGCTGAATGTCGCCCAGTTCTTTCCGGATCTCGGGGAGGTCGTTCTCCAAAATAGCGTCTGACAGTTCGTAGGTTTCTTCGATGGTGAGGTGGCGCAGGCTTTCGAGCGTCTGTTTCCGGTCCCAGGGGCACTGCTCCCGCAGCTCGTCCATGATAGTCAGCAACCGATCGAAGGCCATCAGCTGCTCCTGACGACGCGGGGGTAATTCGTGAAATGGCTTCATGTTGTGTATGAACCGACACCCGACCCTGACTCCCTGTTACCGGACCCGCCCGAATGCCATGACAAACAACAAAGATACGAGCAGATCGGCTGACTTAGTCCCGGCTTATGTCTTAACCATGCGCATCACGGCCTGCCCCGAGTCGGTGTGCAGGCTGTAGAGGTAGTGTCCCGCCACCAGTCCGGTACCATTCAGCGGCACGACGTAATTGCCGGCATCGTAAAAACCGTCGCGCAGAACCTGGAGGGGGCGGCCCTGGAGGTCAAATACCGTCAGGCGGGCATACTGGGCTTTTTTGAGCGTAAATTGAATTTCTGTCGTGTCGGCAAACGGGTTCGGCGCATTTTGTCCGAGTGCAAACGAACCCGAGGTCACCTCAAGGGCCGATGTCTGACGGAAGATCGGGAGCGTCTCAAACGAACGCCCTAGCAGCTGTTGGGAGGTGTCGGCACTGACGCCCAAATGGTCCTGCAACACGCTGGCGTACACCTGCCGGAAGTCGTTTTTGAACCGGATATCGCCACTCGGGTCCAGGTCGCCCAGGCTGGGCGCGCTTCCGATAATACCTCCGCGTACGGTTTTGCCGATAACAAACAACGGAGCCGCGGTACCGTGGTCCGTGCCAGTAGTGCCGTTCTGGTTTAACCGGCGGCCAAACTCCGAAAACGTCATAATGGTAACCCGGTCGGCCAGATTCTGACGAGTGAGGTCTTTCTGAAACGCGCTTATGGCTTCAGATACGGTTTGAAGCAGGGTGGCGTGCAGGCCTGCGGTTGGGTTGCCGGCCGTAACCTGGTTGGCGTGCGTATCGAACCCGTTCAGCGTGGTCAGGTAAACGGGGGTCGTCAGCCCGCCCGAAATCAGGTCGGCCACGATAGCGAGTTGCTTAGCCAGATTGGTATTGGGATAGGTGACAGTGTTTTTTCCTGCATCGGCTTTTTGCTTGATCACGTCCGAATACCGGATCGACTGGGCAGCCACCTGGTTCAAAAACCGAAGCTCATCGCCCGCCAGCGTATTCTGAAGCGCACCGGCATCGTGGCTGGTCCCCTTCACGAGCTGATAAAACGCATCCGGATTGTCAAAAACGGTACCCATTGACCCAACGTTACTTTGCAGCAGCATCGACTCAACGGAACCGAGCTGTATGGCCATTGGCTGCAGGGGCAGGGTAACGGGGTAAGCCGGAAACTTTTTCTGGAGATAGCGCCCTACCCATCCCTCCTCTTCCTGTACATTGGCGTCGGACCCCGACAACCAGATATCCGTCGATCGAAAATGGGACCGATTGGGCGACTCATAGCCTACGTTCTGAACAATGGTCAGCTGCGCGTTATGGTACAGGTCCCGAAAACCGGCCAGCGCCGGATTCAGGCCCAGCTGGTCGGTCAGCTTCAGCACGCTATCTTTTGCAATGGCAATGGCAGGCCGTTTCTGGTAATAGATATCGTTTTCGAACGGTACCACCGTGTTGAGCCCGTCGTTTCCTCCCTGCAACTGAACCAGCACCAGAATGGTATCGGCAGGCGCGGAGCCGTTGACCAGCCACGGATTGTAGGCAGAAGCCCGCACCGGAATGCCCTGTACGCCAACCGCGACACCGCCCATCAGCAGGCTCATCTGGCGAAGAAAATCATGACGGTTCATCAGAATAGAGAGTAGTAGGGTGTGATACCGGATCCGTGTGTCAAGCGCGTATCTCGATCAGGTTAGTTGAAATTCAGGAAGACGCATCAGCGCTTTCAGAAACTTTTGAATGCGGGCGTCGGCATTGGGCGTATTGGTCGACCAGTTGGTAACCACCGTACCGTCGAGCAGCGTATCCAGCAGCAGTTTCTCCCGGCTGGCTGGTGGGTCGACCGCCAGCAGCACACGAAGCACGTCTTTAACGAACTGGGGCGCATTTTCGGAGCTGCTGAACGAACGGGCAAAATCAAGCGGGTTTACCCTGAACGGCAGGGTTTGTCCATTGCTCTTGCGGCCGTTGATCAGCGAATCGGAATAGCCCCCCCGGGCCGGGTAGGTGTTGGAGCTGATCCAGTCGCGCTGACCGGGCCATCCGGCTACGTCGGGCGGATAGAACAGGTACTGTTGCAGCACCCGGCCCATGTCACCCAGATAAACCAGATCCGGGGCGGTAACGCCCAGGCCTTTCAGCGCACCAACCATCAACTCGGTCGGACTCTTTATTTTAGCCCCCCGGTACTCGGGCCGGTAGAACTCATCGGCGGTAAAGAGAAACTGCAAAACAGCCCGGATGCTGTAGCTGGCCTTCCGGAACACATCAGCCATTTGCCCAACGAACATCTCATTAGGCTTGTAGTACACAAACTCCCGGTACAGCTTCCGGCAGATGAATTCGGCAACGACGTCTTTGCTCAGGATGATATCCACCACATCGGCATAGGTGAAGTTACCGGTTCGGCCCAGCAGGGTTTTACTGACGTCGGCAAAATTGGCTTTGCTGAACACGGCCGTCAATCCATCGACCCGCCACCCCGTCAGGGCTAGGGCTGCCTGCTTCACATCTGTTTCGGTGTAGTTACCGATGCCCATGGTAAACAGCTCCATCAGCTCGCGGGCGTAGTTTTCGTTCGGGGCGTTTTTATTGTTCTGCCGACCATCCAGGTAGATGAGCATGGCCGGGTTGACGCTGACCTCTTTCGTAAACTGGCGAAAATCGCCAAACACATGCTGCCGGAACAAAGCATTCTGCTGGTACATGTACTGCGGATACTCTACCTTGGCCCGGTCCGACACGAAATGATTATGCCAGAACAGCACCATTTTTTCGCGCAGGCTGGTGCCTTCGGTCAGCATCCGATTCAGCCACCAGCTGGTCAGTTCGGTATAACGAACGCCCCGCATGGTGTCGTTGGCCACGGGGCGCTCGGTTACCCAGCTCGCGGGAGGAGCAGGCTGCGGCCGATCGGCCAGAAGCTCCTGGCTCACAAAGTCAGCCGCCGATGGGTACGACAGCGCTTTGGCCAGATCGGCCCGGGTGTAACCGAACAGACAACGGGCCAGCAGATGGCGGGCTGAGTCGGCGTTCCAAACCTGCATGATGTACGAGTGTTATGTCAGCGAACAATATATAAACTTGATTAGCCCTTCTGTTAACAACTCAACAGATAAGTCAACTAATTAGCAGTCAGCCACTTGAATATAACCACGCAGCTGCGTTTCAACTTATTTTTTCGATAAATAATCATACCGACAGGCGTCTGGACCGGCGGTATCAATTGCCCCCCTCCCAGGATTATAGTGCAGTCGAGAGCATTCAAATGATTTCCTGAAAAAACGTTGGAAATTAAAAAGTGGCATCGTTACTTTGACAAACAAAGTACTTTACGTTTTATGCAACATTTACTTACTCCATTTGCTCAGACGCTGGTCAGCCAGCCAGGACAGACCAGGCCCGGGAAAGGGTTAACGGCGCTGGCTGGTTTAATCCTGGCGGGTCTGAGTCTGGTCACGATGCGGGGGCTTCTGACAGGAAACTGGTGGTTTTTTATCGTGCTCATCCGGAATTTGTTTCTGGCCTTTTTCCCGCTGGGTGTAGTGCTGGTCCTCCGCGACCTGCGCACGGCGGGGTTCCTGAACCGGTGGTTGTTACTGGGCAGCCTGGCCGTATGGCTCGCGTTTCTGCCCAATGCGCCTTACATCATCACCGACCTCTTCCATATTCAGCATATTAAGCCGCCCCTGCTCTGGTTCGACACGATGACCCTGTTTCTCTTTGCCCAGACCGGGTTGCTGGCCGGCCTCTACTCGACACTGATTGTGCATCGGATCGTGCGCCCCCTGGCGGGCATGTGGCCAACCTGGGGACTCATGCTGGGCAGTCAGGTCTTGTCGGGACTGGGCATATACCTGGGTCGGTTTGGCCGCTGGAACAGCTGGGACGTTCTAACTAGCCCCCTTGCTCTGACGCGGGCGCTGACCAGGGTGTACCAGGACCATCTGAGCCTCAAAATGACGGTATCGTACGGATTTGTGCTGGTGGTCGTCTATGTTGCATTTTACTGGTATGTAGAAGACGCCCGGCGGTAAGGAGTCTGTTTTGCGCCCGTATGGCCGCAGTTTTGCCCCGCCTGGCAGCTATCTACCCTGTTTCAACTGTATGTTTGCCGAATGATCGACTGGCAGAAGGTAGTACGCAGCTTTCGATTTGCAGGGCAGGGCATCCTGGATCTGTTCCGTTTCGAAAACAACGCCCGGGTCCATCTGCTCCTGGCGGGGCTGGTGGTCGGCGCGGGCCTGTGGCTGCAGCTCAGCCGGACGGAGTGGGCCATTATAGTAACGCAGATCGGTCTGGTCTGGGCCGCTGAAGCCGTCAATACCGCCATCGAGAAGTTGTGCGATCTGGTATCGCCGGGCTATCATCCGCAGATCAAAGCCGTCAAGGATCTTTCGTCGGGCGCGGTCCTGATACTGGCCATCACGGCGGTGGTAGTCGGCGTTCTGATTCTGGGCGGACACCTGCTCGAGCGTTTCATGAGTAACTAAACCGTTGACCAGCCAACCCAGCCGTTGAGGCCCGGTTGACTCCTTTAAATTGAACACGATCTTATGTACGAATCTCACGAACATCTGCAGACGCTGACAGAGATCCGCAGCCTGATGGAACGGTCGTCCAAATTCCTGTCCCTGAGCGGGCTGTCGGGCGTATCGGCGGGGGTGGTGGCGCTGGCCGGGGCAGCCGTTGTCTACACACGACTTCGCGCCGACTGGGTCAGTGCATTAGGCTATCTGCCCGCCGGTCCGAATACCGATACGACCCGCGCAGCCCTCGTGCCGTTTCTGGTGCAGGTGGCGGTAGCGGTGCTGGTACTGGCCTTGCTGTCAGGAACCTACTTTACCGTTCGGAAAGCCCGCCGGCAGGAGCAACGCGTCTGGAATGCCAGCTCACGGCGGTTACTGTGGGCTATGCTGGTTCCGCTGGCTACGGGGGGCTTATTTTGCCTGGTTCTGCTGATGCACAAGCTCATCTGGCTGGCCTTTCCGGCTACGCTGATCTTTTACGGCCTGGCCCTGCTGAACGGCAGTCGGTACACCGTCCGGGATGTAGAATCGCTGGGCTATTGCGAAATTGGGCTGGGGTTGCTGGCGTTAGTCTGGCCCGGCTATAACCTGCTGGCGTGGGCCATCGGGTTTGGTGTGCTGCACATTGTCTACGGCCTCACCATGTATTATAAATATGAACGAAATACGGCATGATCGATCTGCTCGCTCAATTTAACAAAGCCTTCGAGAGCAAAGCGCGTCTGAATATCATGTCAGTACTGATGGTAAATGACTCCATGAGTTTTAACGCGCTGAAGGAGTTGCTCGGTCTTACCGACGGCAACCTGGCAACGCATTTGCGGGCGTTGGAAGAGTCGGGGTATGTTACTGTATCCAAGCAGTTTGTGGGTCGAAAGCCAAACACCACCTACGCAGCCACCGACACCGGCCGCCAGGCTTTTCAGGACCACCTCAACGCCCTCGAAGCCTTCATCAAAAACCTGTAACCCCGCAATCATAGTGGCTATACTATGTATGGGTCAGTAAGCTATAAACTGACACGGGCGCGCGTCGACAGGGCCTGCGGGGCTGGCCAGTAAAATGATTGAGGCCGACGGTCTCGCTGAACCGGATGCGGAAGGAACAGTTACTCTAACCGGATGCTGATTGCCTTGCCGCTCTCGTTAACGCTGAAGCGGCAGTCGCCGAATTTTGGAGCCGACATTACCGGCCGGAAATTATTACTGAAGCCATACGGTTCTTTGGGAATGCCGAATACCCGTTTGTCCATTTTTCCGTTGCCGTTTTCGTCGTGGTACACCGCCACCGCATATTCGCCGGGCTCTACCGAAAAAGTGGCTTTTACGCTGCTGCCGGTTACGTCGAGTTTCCGGCCTTCCATCGGGTTACCTTCAGGAAATGTTTTGCCGGGCTCGAACAGGGCTATGTACACAGCGCCCTGCTTTTTGCGGATATTCTGAATATCAATCGTTAAACCTACTTTGGCGGGTGGGGATGCGGACTGAAAACCGGTGAAAAACAGGTTGATGAACGATAGCAAAAGAAGCATAGACACGAAGTTTCTCTAAAAACGGATTTATTTTGCATTTATGATAGCCCAGTCGACACCACCCGCCAAACGATGGATTAGGAAACCCTTTCCCGATGCTGTTCCACAACAGACTGCTATTGAGTCATTGACGGCGTCGTTGGGGGTTAGTCCGTTTCTGGCGGCTTTGCTGGTGCAGCGGGGTGTGCATACCTACGAGGAGGCCCGGGCCTTTTTCAGGCCTGAAATTAATCACTTACACGATCCTTTTCTAATGCGCGATATGGATCGGGCCATCAGTCGTCTGGATCGGGCTATGGATCCGGAACAGCCGGAGAAAATTCTGATCTATGGCGATTACGATGTAGATGGTACCACCTCGGTTGCGCTGGTCTATGGCTTTCTGAAACAGTACCATTCGGCTATCGACTACTACATTCCGGATCGCTATAAGGAAGGCTACGGCATTTCGCAGCAGGGCGTCGAATGGGCAGCCGAGAACGGATTTACACTGATCATTGCGCTCGACTGTGGCATCAAATCGGTTGATCGGGTGGCTCATGCTACAGCGCTGGGTGTCGACTTTATCATCTGTGATCACCACCGGCCGGGTAGCGAGATTCCGGCTGCGGCTGCTGTACTCGATCCGAAACGCGACGACTGCGACTATCCCTACAAAGAACTGAGCGGCTGTGGCGTCGGCTTCAAATTGTTGCAGGCGTTTTGCCAGTGCCGCCAGATCCCGCTCACCGACCTGTTTCCGCATCTCGATCTGGTAGCGGTCAGCATCGCGTCAGACATTGTACCCATTACGGGCGAGAACCGGGTAATGGCCTACTATGGGTTAAAATATCTTAACGCAGCACCCCGAACCGGGCTGAAAGCGTTAATCAATATAGCAGGCTTCCGGAGCGAGCTGGATATTACGAACGTGGTGTTCGGGATTGGGCCGCGGATCAATGCCGCCGGACGCATCCAGCACGCCAAAGCAGCCGTACAGTTGTTACTGGCCGAAGATGACGAGGAAGCAGATGCGTTTGCGATGGCCATCAACAAACACAACAACGACCGGAGGCAATTTGACAGCAGCATGACCGAGCAGGCACTGGAAATGATCCGGCGGAGCGAAGCGCTGACCAACGCCAAAAGTACCGTCCTGTTCGATGCCAGCTGGCATAAGGGTGTAATTGGGATTGTGGCGTCGCGGTGTATCGAGCATTTTCACCGCCCCACCATTATCCTGACGCGCTCCAACGATAAAGCGGCCGGTTCGGCCCGGTCGGTGCCGGGGTTCGATGTGTACGAAGCCATTGAAGAGTGTGCTGACCTGCTCGAGCAGTTTGGGGGACATACGTTTGCCGCCGGCATGACCATGGCCGAAGACAAGATTGACGCCTTTCGGCAGAAGTTTGAAGAAGTGGTGGCGCGTAAGATCAAAGAAGAGCATCTGACGCCCCTGATCGACATCGATCTGCCCATGGACTTCAGCGAGATCGACGCCAAGTTTGTCCGGATACTGAGGCAGATGGGGCCGTTCGGGCCGCACAATATGCAGCCAACGTTCATGACCGAGGAGGTGTATCTGGCCAGCGAGCCGACGATCATGAAAGAGAAACACCTGAAAATTCAGGTGCGGCAGCGGACCACTCACCGGCCGAGCCCAACGCTGACAGCCGTCGGTTTCGGTATGGCCCACATGGCCGGGCACCTGCGGGCGGGTAGTCCGTTTTCGATCTGCTACCATGTTGAGCAGAACGTATATAACGGCAACATATCGACCCAGCTGATGCTGAAAGATATTCGGTGTTCGTGAGCTAAGTCAGCATTACGACCGCCGGCAAGACAGAACGACGTTGAACCATACTGGTTTCCCCCGAGGTGCCAGCCCACTTTAGGGAGCAAGCTACAGGCCGGCGTACTCCATACCGATTAAGTCAATGATTCTTAGAACCGAAAATTTAGTTAAAAAATACGGGGCGCGGTTTGTGAACAACAACGTGTCGTACCAGGTGGCCCAGGGTGAGATCGTCGGTCTGCTGGGACCCAACGGAGCCGGTAAAACAACGTCGTTCTACATGGCGGTGGGGCTGGTAAAACCCAACAGCGGCAAGGTCTTTATCGACGATATCGACGTAACGGACCTGCCCATGTACAAACGCGCCCGGCTTGGACTGGGTTATCTGGCGCAGGAGGCTTCGGTATTCCGGGATCTATCGGTCGAGGAAAACGTGCTGGCGGTGCTCGAAATGACCGACCTGCCCAAGAAACAGCAGCGCGATAAGGTTGAGGAGCTGCTGGACGAGTTCAGCCTGACGCACGTTCGGAAAAGTAAGGGCAAGGTGCTATCAGGTGGTGAGCGTCGGCGCACCGAAATTGCCCGCGCGCTGGCTGTTGATCCTAAGTTTATCCTGCTCGATGAGCCATTTGCGGGCGTTGACCCTATTGCCGTTGAAGATATCCAGAGCATTGTGGCCAAGCTCAAGCACCGCAACATTGGCATTCTCATTACCGACCACAACGTAAACGAAACCCTGTCGATCACCGACCGGGCCTATCTGCTGTTCGAAGGAAAAATCCTGAAACAAGGCTCCGCCGAAGAACTGGCCAGCGATGAGCAGGTACGGCGGCTCTACCTGGGTCAGCACTTCGAACTGAAGCGGAAGATATAGCCGTCGTCTGTGGGGTTTATTCGTTACGCAGCGAGTTTACGGGGTTCTGCAGGGCGGCCCGGATCGTTTGAAAGCTGGCGGTTAGCAGGGCAATACCCAGGGCGAGTATGCCCGTTGCGGCAAACAACCACCAGGGGATCGTGGCCTGATAGGCAAAATGCTGGAGCCAGCGGTTCATAGCGAACCAGGCCATTGGGCAGGCGATCAGGAACGCAGCACCCATCCAGCGGATATAATCGCGGTTCAGCGTCAGCAGCACATCCGCTAAACTCGCTCCGATCACCTTTCGAATGCCGATTTCCTTGGTTCGGCGCTGCACCATCAGCAGGGTTAGCCCGAAGAGACCCACCGCGGCTACCAGAATGGTAAGACCAGTCAGTATAGCCAGCACCTGGCTCAGGCTACGTTCGGTTTTGTAGAGCGTATCCAGCTGAGAATCCAGAAACGAATACTCAAACGGGATACCGGGCAGCCGTTTCTCCCATACCTGCCGGATAGCGGCCAGGTGCTGATCCGGATTGCCGGGCTTAACCCGGATGGATATGTACGAACCGTTCTGATCGAGAAAAATAGCCATCGGCAGAATGGCTTTGTGCAGCGACTCGAAGTTGAAGTCTTTTACTACCCCAATCACCTCGTAGGTTTGCTCTTCCAGTTTAAGTACATTCAGGTTTTTGGTGACGATCTGAGCATGAATGGGTGTTTTCAGCCCCAGCATCCGGACTGCCGTTTCGTTAAGGATAACCCGTTTGGGGCTGGCATCGTCGAACGTCTTCGCAAAATCGCGTCCCTCCAGCAGGTTGATCGAAAAGGTCTTCAGAAAATCGTATCCCGCGGTGAAATTATATAGGAGCTGATCCGCTGATTCGCCTTTGCGCCGGGCCGCGATGGGAAACGAGTAACTGCCGCTGCCCGGATAGTCGGAGCAGACGCTGGCACTGTTGATACCCGGAAAACGGGAAAGTTCCTGTATGAACACCTCCGACTGATCGCGCAGCTTGACAGAAGGGTCGGCCACCATGATCACGTTGTCTTTCTGAAAACCAGCTGACTGTGATCGAAGTAGATTCAGTTGCCGATAGACAACCAGAGAGCAGATGGCCAGGGTGATGGAAATAGCAAACTGGGCGGTTACCAAAACCCCCTGAAAGCTTACCGTGCCTGAGCGGGGGCTAACTTTCCCCTTCAGGGCCAGTGTGGTCGTAAACGTAGACAGGTAGTAAGCCGGATAAGCGCCACCCAATAGCGTTACCAGGCTAAAAATGCCTCCCAGCAGGAGCCATGTGGTACCCTCACGCAATGGGTTAGTTGGTAAAGAAGCGCCCAGTATCTCGGTAAACGGGTTCAGCAGCAGCATGATCAGTAGGGTGGCCAGCACCAGCGCCAACCCGCTCATCAGCGCCGACTCCGTAAAAAACTGGGCGCGCAGCTGCCCGACCGTCGATCCCAGCACCTTCCGCACACCGACCTCCCGCGAGCGCTCGATAGCCCCTGCCATGGTCAGGTTGGTGTAGTTGATACAGGCAATGAGCAGCATGAAAAAGGCAACCGCCATCAGCAACGTAACATTGTTCCGGTTGCCATTGGGCTCCAGCTCCCGGGCAAAGTTAGAGCCCAGGTGGATGTCGGTCAGCGGCAATAGTTTGTAGTCCCAGTACTCGCCCCGCTTCCGGAGAGCATCGTAACTGACCCCGAAATTTACCTGTAGCTGCGGGTTCAGGTGGGTGCGGATGAGCGAAGGCAGCTTAGCCTCCAGTGCTTTGGGATTGCTGCCGGGGCGTAGCAACACGTAGGTGTAATAGGTGTTGTCGACCCAGACGTTGGAGTTACACCAGGGATCGGTGACGTTAGACAGGATGAGGTCGTAGTGGAAATGCGAGTTGGCCGGTACGTTTTCGGTGATGCCCGTTACTTCGCAGTCGTATTTTTTGCCGAAGAAAGTGATGGACAGACTTTTACCCAGGGCTTTGCCCGAGCGGTAAACGGCTTCGCCAAAATACCGAATGGCCGTTTCTTCGGTGATGACCATTTTGAAGGGTACCGTCAGGGCTTTTCTGGCATCGCCCTGGAGCATCCGGATGTTGAATAGATCGAAGAATGTGGAGTCAGCCTGATACAGTCGTTTCTCGTTGAAAGCCTTCGTTTCGTGGCCTTCCTGCTCGTAGCTAACCAGTTTGTTCGGGTAACTCCAGATACGTGTGCTGGCCATAACTTCCGGAAAGTCGCGGGTGAGAACGCGCATCAGTGGGGGCGGGGCCATGGCATTGCTGAAATCTTTACCATTGACGCTGATTTCCGGATAGACACGGTAAATATTGTCGGCGTTGCTGAAATGCCGGTCGAAGCTGATTTCGTGGTTTACCCACAAAAAAATAAGAGTCGTGGCCGCAATGGCTACCGACAGTCCGAACAGATTGATAAAAAAATGACTCTTTCGCTGAGCGGTTCGTCGCCAGAAGAGTTTGAGAGACTGGCCATTCATGGGAGTGTATGGTTAGGTTGGCCTGCAGGTGGTAGTGCCCCTAAAAGCAGTATTAGTCAGTATTTCTAACCTTTTCATGACCCACCCTTTTCTCTCTATTCATGCAATCGATTAAAGCTGCGCACACGGCCTTTCTGCTGCTGATCACTCTGTTTATCCGAACCGGTTCGCCCGTTCATGCCCAACCTTACCAACCCAACTGGGCGTCGCTCGACCAGCGGCCTATTCCCGATTGGTTCCGGAAAGCCAAGTTTGGCATCTTTATCCACTGGGGCACGTATTCTGTGCCGGCTTATGCGCCCGTTCGGCCCGACGGGTATTCTGAATGGTACTGGAGTAATCTGATGGAGACCGACCGGCACAGCCACAAGGAGGTGAAAGCGTTCCACGCGAAGAATTACGGAGCCAGCTTCGACTATAAGGAGTTTGCCCCCCAGTTTCGGGCGGAGCTGTTCGAGCCGGACCACTGGGCCGAGGTGTTCAGGAAATCGGGCGCGCGGTACGTGGTGCTGACCAGCAAACACCACGAAGGCTTTACCCTTTGGCCCAGCGCCGAAGCCGATCGGTCGTGGGGTCGGCCCTGGAATGCGGTTTCGGTCGGGCCTAAGCGTGACCTGCTCGGCGATCTGAGCAATTCGGTTCGGAAAGCCGGGCTAAAGATGGGCATTTATTATTCGCTGTATGAATGGTACAACCCGGTATGGCTGCAGGCCGACAAAAGCCGGTTTGTCAACGAACACCTGTTTCCGCAGTTTAAGGATGTGGTAACGCGCTACAAGCCGTCTGTTATCTTCTCGGATGGCGAGTGGGACCTGACCGATACGCAGTGGCGAAGCCCCGACCTGCTGGCCTGGCTCTATAACGAATCGCCGGTGAAGAACGAAGTAGTGGTCAACGACCGCTGGGGCAAGAACACCCGGAAGGTGCATCGGAGCACGTACTTCACCTCCGAATACGGGTCGGGTATGGATGCCAGTGTGGTGTGGGAAGAGAACCGGGGTATGGGGCAGTCGTTCGGGTACAACCGCATGGAAACCGTTACCGACTACAAAAGCGGAGCCGACCTCGTACTGATTCTGGCTGATATTGTATCGAGGGGCGGTAACCTGCTGCTCGACATCGGCCCTACCGCCGACGGGCGCATTCCTGACCTGATGGAAGACCGGTTGAGGCAACTGGGGGACTGGCTGGATCGGAATGGCGAAGCCATATTCGACGCGGAAGCTTGGACAGTGCCGCGTCAGTGGAGCGCTGGTCAGCGACCCGACGTCAAGGAAGGAGGCTACCAGACCAGCTATGACGTAAGCGAGCTGACCAAACCGCAACCGGGCGGGAAAGCGCATATCAACGCCTTTTTTACCCGAAAAGCCAATACCCTCTATGCCATCGTGCCCCGTTACGTGCCGCAGCTAACCCTTCAGAATGTACTCATGACCGAAACGTCGACCGTTACACTGCTGGGTTCGGCCAAAAAACTGCCCTGGAAACGGGTGGGCACTGATCTGAGCATTGACCTGTCGGGCCTGCAGCCGGGCGATGTGCTGGACGGAGCCGGTGTCGTGAAAGTTACGTCCGTAAAGCTATGATCATCAGCCAAGTACCTCGCGCAGGACGGGTAGTGATTTTACGTCGCCAACCGTATCGATATGGATCTGGTAGTACGCAACCAGCGCATTAGCCAATTCGTTTCGGGCCGTTCGGGTCAGCGAGATAGGCGTGCCAAAGGGTTTCCGAAGCATGGTGTTCAGCGCTTCCTCAACAGCCGCATCGGGTAAGAAGGGGTAGGAGTTCTCGCGCAGCTGGTCTTCGAACTCGCGCGCGCCTTCGGGACCGAAACCCAGGAAAAACGACAGTTTGAGCAGGAAGATCAGGTGGAAATTTTCGTAGTTGGACCGGGCTTCTTCCAGAAACAGGACCGAGTCGAGCAGAAACCGGAACAGCACTGGGCTGCCGGCCTCTTCTTTCAGGACCTTATTGAGCATCTCCGTAACGAAGAGTGCAATGGTCGATTTGGTCACCTCGAACGGCAGGCTCTGAAACGGATGCAGCGTTTTTACCTCCGAAAGCCGATGCAGATCGCGGTCGTTCTTGTAATAGACGACCATATCCAGTAACGTTAGCGGCTGAAAGAGGGCAATGCGGTTATTTTTGCTCTTGGCCGACCGTACGCCGTTCACAA
Organism: Spirosoma lacussanchae; assembly: GCF_005870035.1. GTDB lineage: Bacteria > Bacteroidota > Bacteroidia > Cytophagales > Spirosomataceae > Spirosoma > Spirosoma lacussanchae. The sequence continues at coordinate 39,153 of NZ_SWJG01000002.1, forward strand.
TGTAGCTTTGCAAACCGAATTCTTCGGTGTAAACGCGGGCAATGATCGACGTTTCGCGGTAGCGGATGTAGCTAAGGGCAATGCCCCGGGTTTTCTGCAGCATCAGGACTCAAGGAAAGGGAACCGTATACCTGGTTAACAACGAATGCAGCAAAAAAAGCAGCCGACGTCAGTAATTCTACGCCCGCCTGGCATTTATTCACTGTACTATTATCACGATCTAGTTTTAGCGTTCCTATGCATCTGTATAAAACCCGCTCCGGTATCGTTCTGAGTGATCAGCAGCAGTATTATCACCTCCCCGTTACGGACTGGGACGAACTCGTCAATCAGGATGACCTCCATACCATACTGCGCCAGTACACCACCCAGAACACGCCATCTGACGAGTACCAACAGTGGGCCGAAATCGACCTGCTGGCTCCCATCGGCCGGCAGGAAGTATGGGCTTCGGGCGTAACCTACCTGCGGAGCCGCGACGCCCGGATGGAAGAGTCGAAAAAATCGGGGGGCGATAATTTCTACGACCGCGTTTACGACGCTGAGCGGCCCGAACTCTTTTTTAAATCCACGGCCGAGCGGGTCGTTGGACCGGGCGACGCCGTCCGGATTCGGGCCGATTCGACCTGGAATGTGCCGGAGCCCGAACTGACCCTGTTTATGACCTCGTTGGGTAAGATTGTTGGTTACACCTGCGGTAACGACATGAGTTCACGCAGCATTGAGGGCGAAAATCCGCTTTACCTGCCGCAGGCCAAAACCTACGACGGCAGCGCGGCTCTCGGGCCTTGTTTGTACGTGCCCGAATCGCCCATCGCGCCCGATGCGCAGATACAGCTGGATATTCTCCGGGCGGGTCAGCCTGTTTTCAGCAACCGCATTGCCATCAGCCAGATGAAGCGTCAGCATAACGAACTGGTTTCGTTTCTGTTTCGGGAGTGCTCGTTTCCGAACGGTTGCTACCTCATGACCGGCACCGGTATCGTTCCGCCCGATGATTTTACCCTGGCCAGTCAGGATGAGGTTCGTATCACCATTGACGGAATCGGAACGCTGACCAATCGGGTAGCCTAGGTCACTACCCGGATTCCCGTTTTTACAGCCGATACTTTCTTGCGAAGGGCATCCATGTCGGTGTCCATAACCGTAACGTGGCCCATCTTCCGGAATGGCTTGGTAATGGCTTTGCCGTAAAAGAAGGGGAACACCCCCGGCATGGTCAGCAGCGTTTCGAGTCCTTCGTAGCGCGCCGGGCCGGTATGCCCGTCTTCGCCCAGCAGGTTGAGCATGGCGGCTGGCTGGTAGGCGTCGGTGTTGCCCAGGGGGTAGTTCAGGATGGCCCGCCAGTGTTGTTCAAACTGGGAGGTTACGTTGGCCCGGATGGTATGATGACCACTGTTGTGGGGCCGGGGCGCTACTTCATTGATGAGTACGTTACCGGCTTTGTCGAGAAACAGCTCAACGGCCAGCAGCCCGACAATGCCAAACGCATCGGCCGTCTGGCGGGCTATGGCCTGCGCCTGCCGGTCTATGTCGGCGGTAATTTCGGCGGGGGCGAAGAGGTACTCGACCAGGTTCAGCTCCGGATGAAAAACCATCTCTACGGTCGGGAACGTCTGCACGTCGCCCCCTTCGTTACGGGCCACGATAACGGCCAGCTCTTTCTCGAAGTCGACCGCTTTTTCGAGTACGCCCGGCGCGTCGAAGGCTTTGTCGGCGTCGGCTGCGGTAGCGATTCGCTGAACGCCCCGCCCGTCGTACCCGTCGCGGCCGAGTTTATGAAAGGCGGGCAGTAACGCCGGGTTCTGGTTGATCTGCCGGATGGCGTCAGCGCGGTTGTCGGTCAGGATAAAGTCGGCCGTGGGCAGGTTATTGTCGCGGTAGAACTGCTTCTGAAGTCGTTTATCCTGAATAACGCGGATAACGGCGGGCTGGGGGTATACGCGCTTTCCTTCGCGTTCGAGGGCTTCGAGTGCGTCTACATTAACGCGCTCAATCTCAATCGTCAGCACATCGACTCCCTGGCCGAACTGATACACGGTATCGTAGTCGGTCAGGGAGCCGGTGTTGAATTGAGTACACAAATGGCGGCAGGGTGCGTCGGCGTCGGGGTCGAGCACGTGCACACGCAGGTTCCAGTCAATGGCGGCTTGCAGGAGCATAAGGCCCAGCTGCCCTCCGCCCAGAATTCCGAGAGTCGGTGTCAAGAGCGTGAACGGATGAATGAGTGGGCAAAATTACCCGATTCGATCCATTAACCAGCGTTCTCCCTGCGTATACTTGGCGGCCTGCACTTCGGCCATCGACTGTTTGAAGTTGAGCAATACCCCCCAGACGTCCATGAAGAAACGGTTTTCGTGCTGCATGGTCCTGAAAAACTCGACCGCTTCGGTAGCCGACAGACCGCCATACGTGCGGGCCACATTGAGCAGAACGGCAAATACGTCGTCGGCCATCTTGGCGTCTCCGCAGACATAATAGTGACAATCGGGCTGCGACAGCACCTCCCAGATGGCGGCTCCCTGCCGTCCCATCAGATCCTGCACGTAGATGCGGTCTTCGCCCAGCCGGGAAAAGGCAACGTCGAGGTGGGTCAGGATGCCTTCTTCGTGCCAGGTTTCCAGTTCCTGCTGGTAGAGGTAGTCGTTCAGGTTGCGGCAGCCGAAAAACAGGCGTGTTTCGCCCGGCCGGGCCGAACTCCAGCCGGTTTTGGGTCGGCCGTTCATGGCTTTCAGCAGCGGGCTTACGGGGTAGTTGAGCGTAGCCGACGGCGCATCGGACAGAGCATGGCCGCTGGCCGACTGCTGCGCCTGCCGGAGCATACGAAGCTGTACTTCGCGGTGCTGCAGAAAACCAACCAGGGGCGACAGGCCCGTTCCGGGTCCGACCATGAGCATTGGCGCCTGCGGATCGCGCGGGGGGCGGAAGTTGGAGGTGCGTACCGATAGCCTGACATGATCACCCGTGGTTAGCCGGGCCAGATAGTTAGAGCACAGACCCGGTCGCGTATAGCCTTCATCGGTGGTGATCTGCACAACGCCAACCGTAACGTGGATCTCAGTCGGGTACACCAGCGAGCAGGATGAGATCGAATACAGGCGGGGGCGCTGGCGGGGTAGCAGCTCAATGAGCTGACCGAATGTGAGCGCTGCCGACGGAAACGCATCCAGCAAATCGCAGACGCTCATAAATGCGTCGGTAATGTGTTTTTTGAGGGCCTGCCCATCGGGGTCATACTCGTCGCGGTTCAGCAGTTCGCTCCAGCTCTCCAGCATGGCGCGTTCGGCCGGGTCCTGGGCAGCCGCCAGCAGGGCATCGACAAGCTCGTCGTAGGGTTCGCGGAGCGACAGATCGAGGTCTTTGGTCAGCACGTCGCCTACCCGCACCGGAGCCGGGTACGTATGATCGCCCAGGACGTCGGCTCCTTCCGGGGTTGTCAGAGAGGTATAAAAATAGGCGTCGGCGTCTATGTTGATCTGATGGCAAATCCGCTCCACCAGGTCGGGTGGATTGTGTGGGTAAATGACAACGTGATCGCCGGTTTCGTAGGTAAGGCCGGTCTCTGAAATATCGAACGCGATGAATCGGGTTGACCGGCTGCCTACAATCACCTCTTTGAGCAGCTCGCGGTTGGTGATTACGGGCACGTCGACGCCGGGGTGGCGATGGAGCCGCTTATCCGTCTCGGCGGTATCGACCTGCTCCGCATCAACAAACGACACCTGAAGTTTCCAGTCGGCCTGGCTGGTCTGCTCCTCGGTCGATCGGCTCGGATCTTCGCCCAGCAAGCGGGCTACCAGACCCAGCCACTGCCGGAAGGTAGCGGCCTGGCCGTTGATTTCGTCGGCTTTGTGCAGGGCGGCTGCCCGGTTAGCGCCCAGCCGGGCCAGCTGCTGGTCCAGCATGATACCAGCTGCGCAGAAGTGCGGGTAAACGGTATTGCCCAGGGCCAGTACCGCGAAATGAAGTTTGTTGAAGGCTCCATCGGGCAACTGTCTGATCTGGGCGTAAAAGTGCTGAGCGTTGGCTGGTAGTTCCCCTTTTCGGAACGTGGATGAGATAATCAGAAGCCACTGTTCCTGAGGGAGTTGCGCCAGATCGTATTCGTCGAGCGCCATAACCCGCGGATGATATCGACTCAGCCGGCGGGCGGTTTGGTGGGCGTAGCTTTCAGACGTGCCGGTTTCCGATCCGTACAGGATGAGCAGCCGCTGCGCAACCGGTGTCGAGGCCATCACCTGATCATCAGCCATGACGTACTGATCATCAATAACTGACCAGCGGTCGGCCGCGTAGTGAAAGCTGGGGTTCAGGTAAAAATCCCGCATTTCGTGGTGCCAGACGGGCGTCGTACTGCCGCCAGCCGACGGCACCACCCACGACCACTGGGCAGGACACTCGCGACCGGCTCGTTTTTCGCGCTGATCGTGGGTCATAAACTGGCGGGCGGCCGTCTGGTGATCGACCAGCGTAACCCGGGCTTTGGTGAAGGAGTGCAGTACGGCTACATTCAGCTCCAGAAAGGCGCGGTCGTGCCAGAGTGCGCTGGAGGTGTCCAGGTTGAAGCTGCGGGCAATGGGTTCGGCCAGGTTGTAGCGGCCTTCTTCCCAGAGGTTGCGGGCAATTTCGGTTTCCATAAACCAGCCGTTGAACGGCACACAACCGTACTGAACGCCCCCGATGTCGAGCCGGAAGTTGGTAATGGCCGGCACCGCACACCATTGCAGGTTGAGGGCATCAAACGCCGGGTACTGCGGGTGTTCGAGCGTTACCCGCAGCACATCGTCGGGTTGAAACGAATACAGACGCGGCTGCTGCCCCGGTACGTCAATGACCAGTGGCAGGTAGTCGAAGGCGGTTTTTTCGGCCGGGGGTGTCCAGCCCTGCCGGACAATGGCCTGAGTGAGTTTCAGGTTGGCGGGGTCGCCCAGTATCGATCCGTCGGGTTGTTCGTAAGCCGCAAACCGGACGTACTGGCTGTTCCAGATGCGCGGTCCCCAGCGTTCGGCCGGTTTTTTGGGGCGGAAAACGGTCATTACCGTCTGGATGATGCCGCCGTTGGTAGCCAGCCGCATGTGTTCAACGCACTCGCGGAACATCGCGTCGGGGTCGTTCACGTGCCGCATATCCCGAACCAGCATGTTCCGCCACGAGATGCGCCCAATGCATTTGGTGGCGTTTCGCCAGGCCAGCTGTGCGCCGTATGACAGTTCGTCGTAGGTCTGCGTATAGGTACCTGTCGCCTTGATTTCCCGTTCCACTTCGCCCCAACGCCGAATCCGATCGGCCTGGGTCCACTCCAGCTCGGTGGCCAGCTGGTCAATAAACTCGCGGGCTGAGGCCAGTAGCCGCTGTACGCTGATCATGGGCTGTTGCAGCACATGGCTCACCCGGATGAGGAGCATCGACCAGGCCTTCTCCTGCTCGGCGGAGAAGTTGGGCAGATGCCGTTTCATGACCGCCAGCATGGGGGCCACCAGTTTAGGATAGGCCTCCGGCGGAATGCCGGCCCGCAGGTGGGTACGGCCCAGGTCGCGGAGTTCCGTAGCTACATCACGGCCTGCTTCGAGCGAGCGCGTCAGAAACACCAGCGTATGCATCAGGTGTTCGGCCAGCCCGTCAACGTCGGTACGGCCGAAGTAGGGGAGTAGCTCGGGCTGGGTCTGAAACAGCTCCTGATAAAACTCCGTACCGGTGGCCAGTGCGTTGGCCGCCATAATCTCGCAGCTTTTCCGCATGACCTGCACCATGTCCGGCGTCAGCATGCTGGCATAGGCCCGATCCACGTCAAAAGCAGTGGGCAGCAGCTGGAGCGAGAAAAAGCGGTAGAAGGCCGACTCGTTGCCCTTGGCTATATTATCCCGATCGTAATCTTCAAGGTGTGGCACCTGAGCGATGGTCCACATCCACACCCGGCGGGCCGAGATCCAGTGAACGGGGCGCATACCCAGATCGGTCAGGAGCGCTATCTGCTGGTCGATTGATTGATGGTGAGCCGGTTGGGATGGGTATACACCCCGGTAACTTTCCCGCAGAATACGCTCGGTTTGCGGAATCAGCTGCCGCACGCTCTGGTCGAACAGCTGCGCGAAATAACCCGGAACCAGATCGACCGAATCGCCCAGCCGTTCGGCCAGGTCGGGGTTCTCGTGCAGGAGCCGCTCGAAGAACAACTCAACCAGCATATCCTGAAAAGCCAGGAATTTATTCCATACATCCTTGACAAGCACCTTTTCGGGGGCTGTCAGGAGTGGCATGGCAGCCAGCTCATCCTGAATGGCAGAGACCGTTGCCGGGGCAAGGTCAGGACCACGGGAGTGAGCCGGATCGTGAACGGAGAAAGTATTCATCGTAAGTATATTGAGTTTAATGGAGTCGGCAGGCGTCGTTGATCAGTCATAACAGGTTCAGCCGGTTCATCAGTTCGGACTTGTTGGCCCGACTGATTGGAATTACCTTGTTTTGAATAACCAGCGTATTCTCTTCGATATCCACGATCTTGCCGAGGTGAACGATATACGATCGATGAACCCGCAGAAACTGTGGGCCCAGCTTCTCCTCGATATACTTCATGGTAGCGTACACAATATAGGTTTGTGTCGTGGTGAAGATCTTGACGTAGTCGCCCATATTCTCAATATAAGCGATGGTGTCGAACGGGAGCCGGATATAGCGCCCGTCGGTTTTGATGTAAATTTCCTGCCGATCCTGCGATACCGTCGGCCGATTACGCGCCCCCAGTTCCAGCGCCCGCTCAACGGCAATTTTAAACCGGGGCAGGGTAATTGGCTTCTTCAGGTAGTCGGTTACCTGATACTGGTACGCATCGTAGGCATACTCGGTCTTACTGGTGGTGAGCACCACCAGCGGAATAGACGACAGTTGCTCGAGCAGTCCGAAGCCCGACAGGTCCGGCATTTCGACATCGAGCCAGATCAGGTCAACGCTGTGTTCGGCCAGGTAATTCAGCGCTGGTGCTGCGCTGGCAAAGGTACCCACCACACTCAGGGCCTCGTGCTGTTCGCACATGCGCTGCAACGCGTTCCGCGCCATCAGCTCGTCATCTACAATGATACATGTCAAGCTCATCGATTAAGCTTTTGGAGAAAGCGTTTTTATCTCGTTCCGTAAGACCGGCAGCAGGTCTGTAACCTCTTCGACCAGCGCCTGACAACGTTGCACCAGCGGCTCTTTGTCTGCGTTCTGACCCAGGCTCCGTTCAATCTGGCGCAGTTCATCTTCCAGTCTCGACAGGCCCACCATACCCAGCGTTGGCTTCAGCTTATGGGCCATAGAAGCCAGCATCGACCAGTTCTGGTCGGTACAAAGGTCCGGTAACTGGAGTAGTTCAGGCACCACATCGTCCAGAAACGTGGCGAACATCTCGGCGGCATGCTCTTTATCCGAACCGTATAGTTCAAACAGTCGCTGCCGGTCCAGAACATCATCGGCTGGTAAGGTGGGTTTCGGCTTAACCGAAGGGTCTGTTTTACGGGGGGCGGCTTCCGACGCGGCCGTTGGGGCGTATCGCTCCAGTATGTTCAGCAGCTGACTTGGCTCGAAAGGCTTGGTCAGGAAATCGTTCATTCCTACTTCCATTGCCAGGCTTTTGTGATCGAGCATGGCGGAGGCTGTCAGGGCGATGATGGGTATGTGCTGGTTGGGGTTGTGGGTGCTCCGGATGGCCACAGTGGCTTCGTAGCCGTCCATAATCGGCATCTGAATATCCATCAGGATCATGTCGAACCGCTGCTGTTTGGCTTCCTCAACGGCTTTTTTCCCGTCCGACGCCAGCGTGAACGGAATCTTCCACTTGGTGAGCAGACTGCCGATATAGGTCTGGTTCATCAGGTTGTCTTCAACGACCATAACGTGGCTGACGGGCAGTTTACCCACTGTCTTCAGAACAGGGTTGCCAGCATCCCGGTTGTCGGTCGTGGCCGTAGCGCGGACGTAGGGTAATTTGAACGTAAAGGTACTTCCCTGTCCGTTCTGGCTTCTGACGCTGATGGTTCCTTCCTGAATCTCAACCAGCTCTTTGGTGATAGCCAGGCCGAGACCGGTTCCTTTGTACTTGTGTCCCTGCGGATTTACTTGTCTGAATTTCTTGAAAATCAGACCCTGTTTATCTTCTGGAATACCGACGCCCGTATCGGTCACGCTAAACTCGATCCAGCAGCGGTTGTCGTCCTCCTGTACAATCCGGGCGGTGATCTGAATACTGCCTTCTTCCGTGAATTTTTCGGCGTTGCCGATCAGGTTCATCAGAATCTGGTTCAGCATGACATCGTCGCCGATAAAATCGCCCGAAATACGGGCGTCGTGCATCACGTCGATGGTAACGGGGCGGTTATGCAGTTTGATCTCGAACACCTTCTGGGTTGCCCGCAGCAGCCCCGCCAGGTCGAAGGGGCGCGGACTCACTTCAATGCGGCCTGCTTCAATTTTGGTCATGTCGAGCAGATCGGAAATCAGGCTGTGCAGAAAGTCGGCCGATGTTTTCAGGATATCGATGTACTCGCGTTGCTGGCGGGTCGGCTGTGTATCGAACAGCAGGTGCGACATTCCGATAATGGCGTTGAGGGGCGTTCTGATCTCATGGCTCATGTTGGTCAGAAACTGCTTTTCGGCCCGTTGGGCTTCTTCGGCTACCTGACGGGCTTTGGCCAGCTCCTGTTCGGCCAGTTTGCGGTCCGACACGTCACGGGCCACGGCTACCAGTTCTACAATCTGACCATCGACGGTAATCGGCCGTACGGTCTGACCAATCCAGACGTGGCGACCGTCTTTTGACCGGATCGGAAACTCGTTGTAGGTACTGTCCTGGCCTTCGGTCATCATGGCCAGGTAAAAATCGGTCAGGGGTTTGCGGTAGTCGTCATCGACGAAGCGCGTAAAATGCGTACCGACAAATTCCGCTTCCGTATAGCCGAGCGATTTCTCAACTACCGGACTAACGAACGTGAAATACCCCCTGGGCGAAATTTTGTAGATGATGTCCTGTACCGATTCGATCAGTTGCCGATAGCGTTGTTCGCTTTGCTCCAGCTCGCCCAGCTTGTCGCGCACCTGCTGTTCGAGGTGGTCGTTAAGGTGCTGGAGCTGGTTGTTGGCATTGTAGAGGGCCAGTGCTTTTTTTTCAAGTATGGCCTCTGCCTGTAAGCGGGCTGCTTTTTCCCGCGCCAACCGCCTTTTGATCAGGTCTATGTCGTTGTCGGGCATACGCTTAGTCTTTCACGATGTCGAACAAAACCTGGCTGCCATCGGCGGTCAACTCCGTTTTCCGGATGGTGGCCGTTTCTCCATAATGAGCCAGGCACCCTTCGATCAGACCATAGGCGAAATCAGATAGTTTCCGCTCTGACTGGTAATACATCTTCAGGTGGTTTTCTGAAGGCTGCTCCATGGCGAAGTGGGGTAGCTCCGCATCCGGATATAGCTTTCTCACTTCAACATGTATGTAATGCTGAATGGAGTTTAGTAAACTAAAAGCAGAGGTAGACCGCTCGATAAACTGGTAGTAGTTGCGGGTAAAGGAACCAAACATATACCGGCCGTAGGCCCGCAGCAGCTCATGAACGGGGGTTGTTGTATGCTGGCTGAGACTGTGCAGCAAAGTAACCATCTCGGCATGATCATACGTCCCAATAGCCGTATAAATGCCTCCGGAAGGAAGATTACTTTGGTCCAATATGGTGTCTACCAGCGCGTAACCATACTGGTCCTCAACCATTTCTAAAAGCTCCGTAAATACAATTCCTTTCATGTACAAGCAGTGAGATTAAAACCTTGGCAATATACCAATATGGGTAACAAATTATAAAATTATTAGATGAAATAATTACAAATCATAATGGAATATCGACTTAGGTTTTCCAAAAATCGGCAAAACGGTACAGTTCATCGAATAATTGGCCACAAACTATAACAGTAAGATCAAATTTGGGTCATCAAAGAACAAAATAGTACTTAAGTCAACTACGCCAAAACTTCTACCATTTTCAAACGTATGAAACCAGCATTGAATGACGAAGAAGTTATTCGTCAGTACCGTAATACTAACCCTAACGAGTGTTTTGAGCTGTTGTATAACCGATATGTACGCAAGGTATACAACAGATGTTATTCAATGACAAAAAATTCGGAGCAGGCTCAGGATTTTACTCATGATATTTTCCTGCGCATGTTTGCTCACCTGGATCGTTTTCAGGAGCGGTCGTCGTTTTCAACCTGGCTTTATTCGATCTCTTACAACTACTGCATCGATCAGATCAAGCGGTCGAACCGGCTGGCCACAACCGATCTGGATCAGGAAACCGAATACGCTGTAGCGCAGTCGGCCGATAGTGACAGTGCAGAAAATAACCTGCAGCAGCTGGCCAAAGCCATGGAATCCATTGCTCCGCAGGAAGCGCTGATTCTGCGGATGAAGTATCAGGAAGGGCTGGATGTGCTTCAGATTGCCAAGAAGCTGAACCTGAAAGAAAGTGCCGTGAAAATGCGCCTGAAACGGTCGCGCGATAAAGTTCGTACCCTTTGCGAAGCATCACTATGGGCGTCCTGAACCATGATTTCTGCGTTACCGGGCTGCTGGCAACGTCGCCGGCGCCCCGCTATATCGCGTGTCAGCATACCGAAAAACGTACCCATCTGACGGGCTTCGATACCTATGACGAAGCCCGGACCTACCTCACTACCCACACCAGTGCAGGCCGGGCCACCACGCTGGCCATCGTACAAACGCAGTACGACCGGGTCGTTTATTACAAACGCCCGGTCGCATCGTGGTCAGCTGGTCGGCTGTTTAGTTTCTTTTTGTAATATCAGACCCGCCCGACTCGCTCTTGCCCAGCACCCGGGCCGAGCCGTAGTAGTAAATATCAGAGCCGCCCGAGGCTTTCAGACTTAACTCGCGGGTGGCGTTGATGTAGACGTCAGACCCACCCGACGAGACCGCATTGCCAACTTCGACAACCAGCTTGCGGGCGTCGAGGTCGGCCCCGCCCGAGCCGCTGGCGTTGAGTACCTGGGCCGACCCTTCGATGAGCAGATCAGCTCCGCCCGAGGCCGACGCATTCAGGTCGTTTGCTTTCAGGCTCAGCTTAATATCAGCCCCACCCGATGCGTCGATGTTCAGATCGTTGAACGAGAGCGTTCCCTGGCCCAGTATATCGGCGCCCCCCGATGCCTGCAGATCGGTCAGTTGTTTGAACGTCAGGTAAGCCTTGACGTAGCGGTCACGCCCGAAGTTGAACCCCCAGTTTCCTCCTTTGCGCTCGATGTACAGCCGGAGGGTGCCGTTGCGAACCTCCGACTTCACGTCTTCTTCGTCAACCCCTTTGGATTCGATCGTCAGCCTTTCGCTGTTGCCCTGCGTCAGATAGACGTCAATGCCACTCGAAACGCTTAGTTTCGTAAAGCTCGATATAGGCCGGTCTTTTTTCCAGTCACGGCTGGTCGTACTCAGACTCGCCGTAAAGAGAACCAGCAGCACAGTAAGTATTTTCATGGCTGAAACAAGTTAATGATTTGATACAAGATGCGAGTTAATGGCTTATTGTTGCATGAAGCCCAAAAAAAAGTGTCCGGTTTTAGAGGAATTCCTGTCCGCTATCGGACGTCATAGTGGTTTTATTTTAGGTAATTAACTGACAGACAACCAGAAAAGGAAGCTGGCACGGCGCTTGAACAGGGTGTCGGGGTCAGAGCGCCGGGCTGCAGCCGCGGCCCGCAAATTACGGAATATCAGCGCGACTGAAGTAACTCAAAATAAATCGATTATGATTCAACTTCGCAACGTGTCGAAATACTATCCGGCCGGATTTGGTCGGGTTTATGTACTGCGGACTATCAATCTTAGCATCGCGCAGGGCGAGTTTGTGTCGATCATGGGGCCGAGCGGATCGGGTAAAAGTACGCTGCTCCATATTCTGGGCCTGCTCGAAGAACCATCGGAAGGGGAGTATCTGTTTGCCGATCAGCCCGTTCAGAAACTGAGCGAAAAACGCCGGACCGAACTCCACCGAACGCAGATCGGCTTTGTGTTTCAGGCCTATCACCTGATTGACGAACTGACGGTCTATGAAAATATTGAAACCCCGCTGCTGTACAAAGGCGTAGGCAGCTCGGAGCGTAAAAGTCGGGTGGCTGAGCTGCTCGACCGGTTCAATATGGTGGCCAAAAAAGATCTGTTCCCGGCTCAGCTGTCGGGCGGGCAGCAGCAGCTGGTCGGTATTGCGCGGGCGCTGGCGGCCCAGCCGAGCGTCATCTTTGCCGACGAGCCTACCGGCAACCTGCATTCCGATCAGGCCCGCGATATTATGGAACTGTTTCGGGAGTTGAACCAGAAAGACGGGGTTACCATCGTGCAGGTGACACACTCCGAGCTGAACGCCGAATACGGGTCTCGCATCGTGCGGCTGAAAGACGGATGGCTCGAAGAGAGCGGCCAGCCGGCTGTTGGTACTACCCTGTGAGCGGGTAGTTATCAGGCCGGGCTGAACAGGGTCAGGAGCCTGGCCTGAAGCGTTTCGCTCAGCTGCCCTTTATACACCTGGATACCCATAACGTTGGCAGTAAACAGCAACTCCGCTTCGTCCAGGCTGGCGGGCAGGAAAAACCCCTCCCGAACGATGGGAAAGGCCCGCAGCAGCTGGCGCCGGGCAATACCGTTGATGCAGCCGGTCTGTAGCGACGGGGTATGCAGCACAGCCTGTTGAAACCAGAACAGGTTAGACGCTACGCACTCTGCCAAATGACCCTGCTGGTCGAGCAGAATGGCGTCCTGGTAGCCTTGCTCTTGCTTAAATAACCCCGCCAGTACATACGGTAACGCATTGGCGGTTTTGTAGCCTGAAATGGGAGAATATGCTAATTGTATATCTGGATAAATACCTATTTTTGTCTGATTGGTTATAGCAAATGGCTGACCGGGCCGGGCTGTTATCAGCAGGTTATACTGGTTGGTTGTGGGCGTATAGAGGCCTCCGGTCTGCCGCCAGACCTGAACTCTGATCCGGGCGCAGGCCTGCGTCAGCCCGTTGGCCGCCAGCAGGGCCAGAACACGCTGCTGCAGCGTCTCTGACCAGGCCGCAGCCGGTGCCAACAGGTGGAGCGCGGCCATGCCTGCTGTTAATCGGCTGAGGTGATCCTCCCAGAACCAGAGTTGCCCGGCTTCGTAACGAATGGTCTCAAAAAGACCGTCACCATATTGAAATGCCCGGTCGTTGGCCGTCAGTTGAAAGGCATCTTCAGCGAGTAAATCCGAATTATAAACCAGAAACATGCTTGGTTTGCGCCGTTTATCCTAAAACGATAGCTGCGCCGAAGGTAAGTTTGTAACATTGAATCATCAAACACAATGAATACAAGACGCATGCGCTTTCTACGAATCGGAGTAATGGGGTGTTGTTTTGGCTGGAGCGCGCTGACCAGTCTGGCTCAGTCGACCACCAATCCACCAGCGGCCGTTTCGCCCGCAACGGGCGACGCAGCCATCGCTCCGTCGCAGCAGCTCAGCCTGCAGCAGTGCATCGAAATTGCGCTGAAAAATAACATCACTGTTCGGCAAAGCCAGCTTCAGGTGAACAACAGCAATGTTCAGCTGCAACAGTCCAAGCTCAACCGGCTGCCTAACCTGAACGGATTTGCTACCCAGAACTTCAGCTCGGGTTTTAACGTAAACCCCGTAACCAACCAGTTTGTTGAGCGCTCCATTTTGTCGAACAACTTTCAGCTGACTTCGTCGGTAACGGTTTATAACGGCGGTATTCTGCAAAACACCATCCGGCAGAATGCGCTGCTGGTTCAGTCGAACGAACAGAACCTGCTGGCCACTCAGAACAACGTCATCCTGCTGGTGGTGCAGAACTACCTGAACGTACTGACGGGGCAGGAGCAGCTGGCCATTGCCCAGCGGCAGGCCGATGTGAGCCGGTCGCAGTACGAGCGGACGCAGAAACTGGTCAATGCCGGCGCTGCGGCCGAGTCGGCCCTGTTCGATTTGCAGGCTCAGCGGGCTACTGACGATCTGGCCATCGTAAACGCACAGAACAACATCGATCTGGCTAAGGTAGCCCTGCTTCAGGCCATGAACCTGTTTGGCAATCAGGCCATCAGTGTGCAGCCCGTGTCGCTGCCCGATCCGAACGTAGCCGATTATGATGCGTCGCCCCAGCAGGTCTACGACATTGCGACCAATAACATGCCCGATGTGCGGGCCGCCGACCTGCGGGTGCGGAGCGATGAGGTAGGGGTTCGGGTAGCCCGGGGCAACTACATGCCGCTGCTGACCCTGAACGGCGGTATAACGACCCTGTACTCCAACTTCGGTGCCCAGCGTCGGATCGAGAATGGCGTTACGCAGATTCCGCAAACGATTACGATCAACGGCATACAGCAAACGATTCTGATCGATCAGCCGAATTACTCGTTCGAGAATTTTAACTTCGCCGAGCAGTTCAAAAACAACCAGAACCGGTCGCTGGGTCTTACGCTTCAGGTGCCGATCTTTAACCGGTATCAGGCCCGCACCCGGGTGCAGCTGGCTACGCTTAACCGGCAGAACTCTGAGTTGCAGGCCGACAACACCCGGCTGGCGCTGCGGCAGAATATTGAAAATGCCTACGCTAACTTAGTAGCATCGGGCAACCGGTACCGGGCTACCCTGACGCAGGTAACGGCGTTTGAGCAGGCCTTCCGGGCGTCGGAAAACCGGTTCAATGCCGGGGCCATCAATGCCGTAGATTATAACATTGCAAAGAGTAACCTCGACCGGGCGCGCGCCAGCCTGGTGCAGGCCAAGTACGATTACGTATTCCGAACCAAGATATTAGACTTTTATCAGAATAAACCGCTTACGTTTTAATAAGTAATTAGGTGAATCTGTGATGGAGCGGCTGGCTCAGAAGGCGCCGAATCACGCATCGCTCGATCACTCAATAATGAACTATGAAGAAGAAATCGAACCGCATCTGGTGGATATTGGGTGGACTCGTTGTGCTACTCGTGGGAGGTCTCGTAGCCGCCAAGCAGGCTGGCATGATCGGGAAGCCCAAGATGACCGAAGTAGACTTTGCAACGGTTAAACGGACCAATATTACCGAGCGCGTCAGTGCGTCGGGCCGGGTTCAGCCTCAGGTAGAGGTGAAAATCAGCCCCGACGTATCAGGCGAAATTATTGGCCTGTACGTAAACGAAGGTGATCCGGTCAAGGCGGGTCAGCTGCTGGTTCGTATCCGGCCCGACAACTACGAGTCGCTGCTGGCGCGGGCGCGGGCCACGGTGAACCAGAGCCGGGCACAGCTGGAGCAGTCGAAAGCATCAGTATCACAATCGAGTGCGCGGATGATCCGGGCTAAGGCCGATTATGACCGGAACCGGAAACTGTTTGCGGATAAAGTGATTTCTTCGGCCGATCTGGAAACCAGCGAGGCCAACTACAACGTAGCCCAGCAGGAAGTTGAAGCGGCAAAAGCAAACGTACGGGCCGCTCAGTTCAGCATTCAAAGTGCCGAAGCGAGCCTGCGGGATGCTACCGAAAACCTGCGCAAAACAACCATCTACGCCCCCGTAAACGGCACGGTTTCCAAACTGAACGTTGAGCTGGGCGAGCGCGTGGTTGGTACATCGCAGATGGCCGGTACCGAAATTATGCGTATCGCAAACCTCCAGAATATGGAAGTGCGCGTGAACGTCAACGAAAACGACATTGTCCGGGTGAACCTGGGCGATACGGCCGACATTGAAGTGGATTCGTACACCACGGCGGGTCGTAAGTTCAAAGGGGTTGTCTACGAAATTGCCAATACGGCCAACGGACTTACGAGTTCGTCGGGAGCTACAGCCGCAGCGCTATCGTCGGATGCCGTAACGGAGTTTGAAGTCAAAATCAAGATTCTCAACAGCTCGTATGCCGACCTGCTGGCCCAGAAAGACAAGAAAGGATATCCTTTCAAACCAGGCATGACGGCTTCGGTGGAGGTAATTACCGACCGAAAATCGGGCGTGCTGGCGGTGCCGATTGCAGCGGTAACGACGCGCGGTGCGGAGGTAGAGACGCCGGAACAGACTGATCGACCCAGCGGCACAGTTGATGAGAAGCCCGCCGGTCAGGTCGAAAAGAAGGAAGCGGTGAAGGAGCTGGTGTTTGTAAACGTCGGCGGTAAGGCCGTGCAGCGCGAGGTGAAAACCGGGATCAGCGATTTTGAGAATATCGAAGTGATATCGGGACTGAAGCCGGGCGAGCAGATCATTTCCGGTCCGTTCATTGCGGTATCCAAAAAGCTGAAAGACGGCGAGCTGGTGACGAAACGTGATCCGAATAAAGCCAAGAAAAAGACAGAAGAAAAAGAAGAGTAATCGGCTTCTGACTGTGTGATGCCAAAACGCCCGACGCTGTTCTGTCGGGCGTTTTGGCGTTTATAACCAGCCCGGATACCGGGGGCAGTTGCTGCCACTTATGGACAAAATGAGCCATTTGTCCAGATAGGCGTAACGTTTGGTTTGCTGCGTGTCTTTATCACGCGACTAAGCACAAAACAACTAACCTCTTACTACTATGAACAGGCTTGCAACAACACTGCTTCTGACCTTACTGGTCAACCTGACCATGGCCGCCCCGCTGCCCCGGCGCGACCGACCAACCAAACTAGCCCACTATCAGATGGGGGCCTACGTGTCTATACGTGGCAAATTGGTGGTGAACATCGATAAAGAACTGGGGGGCGAGGTGTCGATCCAGCTGCTGGATCAGAAAGGGAATGCCTGCTTCAACCGGACTATGCTCCAGACCGAAACCAAAACTCGCCTGCAACTGGATCTGAGCGAACTAGCCTCGGGAACCTATACCCTCAAACTATCAAACGGACTCGACGTGGTTATTCGTGAAATCAGCGTGTCGACCCCCGTCGAAACACCGGTGCATCGATCAGTTACGGTTATCCCATAAAGGTGCTGGTTGACGGGTTCAGGAAACGGGGCGTTGCATCTCCTTGATCAGTCGGTACGATTGAATGGCCATGATCAGCAGGGCCAGGCCGAGCGCGGGCCAGATGAACCACCTGTTATCGATCGAACCTGCATCACTGATCGTGTCGGTATTCGTCGGGCTGAGTGGAGCCAGGTTGATGATCGGTAACGCATCGGGAAGCGGATTGCTGAACGCTGTCAGATCGTATTGGGGCGCTGACAGCTGCTCGTTGCCTAGGAGCAACGCGTAGGGCGTACCGGCGTTCAGATCGGCCGTGAGCCAGGTCGTGCGCTGGTACGCCCGAATACGCCCAGGCTGTAAAGGGGGGCTGTCTCCGTTGTGAATGATCAGATGCAGGCTGGGTGTACGCAGACCCGAAAGTAGCACCACCGCACTGTCGCCGGAGCGGAGCGTGAATGACCGGAGTACCTCAAATTCCGTCTCGACCCGCCGACGACGGCCCCTCCGCCGGCTGATCAGGCCGAGTTCGGCCCGGCGCTCAAACCGGGCGGGCCTATCGATCGGAATAACGAGTCGGTCAATCCGGGCCGGGGCCGGAAAAGTCAGCCGTATATCGGTATGGGTTGTCGTTTTGACGGCTAGCTGCTGCTGCCGCAGGCCCTTGATCGGCGTATACGATGGGGTTACGACTACCGGCTGATACCCACCAATCTGGAGAATGTTCAATGGCGCCGTCAGCGAATCGGCCAGGTCGAGCCGATAAAACCGGTAGTCGCTCAGCGGAAAGTCCAGCTGCAGGTGACCGGATGTATGGTCTTTACTGTCAGGCGATTCGAGCACGATGTTTTCCCGCAGGCCAAACCACTGCCGGTTGTCGTTACTGCCGCTGAGTCGGGCCTGTTTCTGAAGACGCGCATTTTTGACCAACAGGGTCAGCGATTGAATCGGTTTCCGGTTGGGTGGCTGAACAACCAGCGTCGTATGCCGGTCCGGTACGCTGTTCCGGCTGATGATCGGGTAAGCCACGAACCGGCTGGCCGGGCCTACTCCCGATTGGCGGAGCCGGTATGGAACTTCCCGGCCTTGCTTGTCGACCAGCCGGATGTCGCCCAGTGTGTTGTTAAGCTGGCCCACTACGGCTGGTGGGAGCATAATCCGGTGGAAGCCCGACTGCCGTACCGGCTGCAGATCGGCCCGGTACCGGTACGACTGCGCCACGCTGAGTCGTATGAGTAAACACAGCACAGCGCACATACAAATTAATCTTCTCATAGAACGGGCGTATCGGGCTGGTCGGCACTGAGCAGTTTTTTGATGCGCTGGTACATGAACGAGATTATGAGCAGCAGCACACCCAGAATGATAAATGCGGCTACCCGGCCTCCTTCCGAAATATCGCGCATGTCGTACAGGAACAGCTTGAGCAGGGTCAGCGCAAACAAGGCCAGCGACAGAATCCGGTAGCTCCGGTTTTTGCGCGACAGCCCCAGCCACATAAACACGAAGGCGCAAATGCCCCACAGAATGGGCAGCCCAACCGTGGTCACCTGTTGAAGAACGGCGTCGAACTGGTCGTAGGAAAGGACTTTCTGCCCGCTGGTTTGGGCGATAGCCACCCCCGGAAAACGGCTGAACACAACATGGTTGTACAGCTCCCAGCTGGCCGTATACACCACCACGAACCCCAGTACCCACGGCCAGTACCGGGCAACAGCGGCCGGCAACGGGTCGAGCCGGGCAATAATTCGCTGAAGCAGGATCAATATACCGGCCAGCGAGGCCAGGCTGAGGTAATGCCAGCCAAAACCTGCCAGCGATGGGCTTGTCCCATAATAATGGTCAGCCAGCACGCTCAGCGGGGCTGCTGCGAACACAAAGACGTACAGAAGCAGGGCCACTAGCCCTAGGCCGGCGGCCTGGCGTAGCCAGCTCTGCATACCCGACCGGTAGGCCAGCGCTAGCACAACACCCGCGAACAGCATGTTGTAGGCACCCAGAATAACAAGTCGGTTGGGGCCGAAGCTATACTGGTTAATAGCCTGATAGTTCGTTTCCAGAGCACCGGCCAGGTAGATCGTAATCAGGAGGACATAGCTCAGGAACTGGCGATACCGGCTGATGCCCAGACTGGCGGGCCAGAAAGGAATAGGCGCTTCCTGCCGATTCAGTAACTGACGGGAGCCGACCAGACCCCCAATGGCCACCAGGCTGGTAATAACGGCTTTGTTGAGGATAACAGGCAGCCATTGAACGGCCCCGTCGCCGTACATCGATTCCCAGTCCATCCATAGGCTGATGAGCATCAGTCCGGTAACCAGTACGGCACTGGTAGCCATGAACCGAAGACCGGATTTCTGCGATAACCACAGGAGCAGAACGGCCTCCAGCGCCCAGAACATGGTAATGTAGTTACCTTCTAACTGAACCGGTATCGCCAGACTGCCGAAGGTTACCACCAGGCCGATCAGCAAATAGAGCAGGGTACGATCAACGCCCGACTGGCGGGAGAGAAACCGGGCCAGCGCCAGGTTGACAACCGCCAGTCCAGCTGTAAAGGCTCCCTGCCAGCGTCCACCGTCGATGTGAGCAAGGGTGATCATGCCCGCGCTATAGTAGAGCGCCGTGTTACTCAGCAGCAGGCTGATATCGACCCGGGTAAATGGCGTTTTCTCTTTCAGGTTGTGCAGCAAATTCATGGTTAGAAACAGCGCATAAAACAAACTGGCAAACACCCAGGCGCCGATATAAGGCGCGCTGGGCTGGTCTACCACGCTGCCCGACAGCCAGAAACCATACAGCAGAACCGTACATACATAGGACAGCAGGTGAACCTGCAGCCATTTTCTGAAGTAAGACAGAACCAGCATGCCTACGTCGAGAATCAGGATATAAGTAAACAGTACGATGTAGTTTCCTTCGCCCGAGCTGACCATAAAGGGAGTCGCAAAACCGCCGAGCAGTGTCATAATGCCCAGCTCGACCCGATTGTAGGCCAGCGTCAGCAGCACCCCGAAACCCGTTATGACAACCATAATCGCGAACGCGCCGGTCTGGCTAAACAGGTTATAGTAATGAAAGGCAATAGCAATCGTAAAGTAAAGAACCGTCAGACCACCGCCGACCAGCACCGAACTAAAGGCTGTAAACGTCTTCCGAAGCCGGTGGGCCATGCCAAGCAGCAGAGCGCCCGCCGTTATCCCGATCGCTACTCGTCCGGCTTCGCTGAGCCACTGCTGATCGATGGCGTACTTCACAAAATAGCCAATGCCCAGCACCAGAATGGCAATGCCGATTTTGTTGATGAGGTTTTCGCCAATGAATTTTTCCAGGTCCGGATTGTCGGTCAGAAACCGGCGGATGAGCGACGGGCGGGGCGGGACCGGTTGCCGAACCGCGGGCGGTACTGCCAAGCGGACGGGGGCTGGCTGCGGAGCGGATTTAGTAACGGGCTGCGAGACTGGTTCGGGAGTCGGTACCGGTTGAGGTACTGCCACGGGCGGCACCGGCTCGGCAACGGGCCGAGCAAGGGGGGCCGCTACGGGGGGCGTTGGGCGGGCCGGGCTGATCAGCGCCGAACCTGTCTCGCCGGCAGTGCCCCGAATCTCGTCGCGCAGCCGAAGCAATTCTGCCCGCAGCTGGCCCATATCGGTACGCTGCTGCTCGAGCAGTTGTTTTACGGAGCCAAAGCGGCTGTATAAAAGGAAAGCGGTAAGCGTAAGGATGAGCAGTAAGAACAGTTCCATGGTACGGCAAAAGGCTTGAGAGAAAACAAAGCTAGAACAAAGACGAGTAATTGTGCTGTATGCCAGTTAGTTAGCGGTAAGCCTTTGAGTTGCCGGTAAAGAGGAGCGAGGAATGATAGCCCGAATCTGTGATATTTACCGCTCTGTTCTGACCCAACCCCAAGCCGTCTTCCTATGCCCGCTTTTCGTGTAGCCATTATTGGCGGAGGCAGTATTGCCGATACGAACCACATTCCTGCCCTGAAAGCCTGTTCAGATCGGGTTGAGATCGTAGCCGTTTGCAGCCGCGACCAGACCAAAGCTCGTGCGCTGGCCGACAAACACGCCATTCCGTACGCGTTTGCCGATGCCGAAGCTATGTACCAGGAGTGCCAGCCGAACCTGGTGGTGATCTGTACACCCAACAAATTTCATTACCCGTATACCAGGCAGGCGCTATCGTGGGGATGCCACGTTTTCTGCGAAAAACCACCGGCGCTAACGGCGCAGGAAGCCCGCGACATGGCCGAACTGGCTACGGAAAAAGGGCTGGTGCTGGGCTACAACTTCCAGCTTCGGCAAACGCCCGAGTGGCAACTGCTGATGCGCTGCAAGGCGGAGGGGCGGCTGGGGGCTATTTACCACATCAAAGCCAACTTCCTGCGTCGGCGGGGAATTCCGGGCTGGGGCTACTTCACCAACAAAGAAATGCAGGGGGGCGGGGCGCTGATGGACCTGGGGGTTCACGTGCTCGATCTGGCCCTGATGGCTTTCGACTACGAACTGCCCGACCGGGTGGTTGGCAATACCTACGATTTTATTGGCAAAGCGGGTGGCAAGGGGCTGAAGGGCACCTGGAACCCCCAAACGTTCGAGGTAGAAGATGCTGGTATGGCGTACCTGTCGTTCCCAAATAAGGCCTCAATTATGCTGTCGGCCACGTTTGCGCTCAACAACCAGGTCGATGTAGACCGGAATCTGGAGGTATTCGGCAGCCAGGGCGGAGCGCAGCTGTTCCCGTTTGTGCTGCATACCGAGGTGGCTGGCGAGCTGGCCGACATCACGTTTCCATATTTGGATGAAGTCGATATCCAGCTGAAAAATACCGTTGCGTTTCTGGATGCCTGCGCCGGCAAACCCTCTACCATCTGCACCGGCGAAGAGGGGGCCCGGCTGATGACGGTTATCGATGCCATTTATGCATCGGCACAGGGCGGGGCGGGGTGATAAACGCCATTTTATTGAACCAGACGAGCTTTTTCCTAGCTTTACCCAATGAAATCTCAACAACCAACCCGTATAACGATGGTGGGTGGGGGAAGCTGGGCTACGGCGCTCATCAAGATCCTGTCCGAAAACAATGTGCTTATCAAATGGTGGCTCCGGAGTAAAGCCGATGCCGACCACATCCGGCAGTTTCATCACAACAAGAGTTACCTCAGCGATGTCCAGATCAACCCGCGCAAAGTAAAAATCTGCACCAAAATACGGGAAGCGTTTAAAGACAGCGATTATATCATCCTGGCCGTACCGGCGGCTTTCGTAGGCGACGCGCTGGGCGGACTGGAAACCCGCGACTTTACCGGAAAATGCGTTATCTCAGCGATCAAGGGTATGATTCCCGAGAAAAACCAGCTCGTAACCGACTGGGTCAGCGATCAGTATGGCGTGCCAACCAGCCGGATGGCGGTTATTGCCGGGCCGTGTCATGCCGAAGAAGTAGCCCTCGAAAAGCAGTCCTACCTGACCATCGGCTCTACCGACCTCGACTGCGCCGATGAAGTAGCCCGACTGCTGACCTGCCGCTTTGTCCAGGCATCGCCCCTGGCCGATATCTACGGCATCGAATACAGTGCCGTCATGAAAAATATTATCGCGCTGGCGTCGGGTATTACGCGCGGTATTGGCTACGGCGATAATTTTCAGGCCGTACTGGTCTCCAACGCTATGCAGGAAATTAAGCGGTTTGTCGATGCCGTATACCCGCAGCACCGCGACCTCAGCGGCTCGGCCTATCTGGGCGATCTGCTCGTTACGGCCTATTCGCCCTTCAGCCGCAACCGCACCTTCGGTACGCTCATTGGCCGGGGATACACCATCCAGTCGGCCCAGGCCGAAATGAACATGATTGCCGAAGGGTATTATGCCGTTAAAAGCATTCACGCTATCAACCAACAGTACCAGGTCGATATGCCTATTGTAGAGGCTGTATATAACGTTCTGTACGAACGAGCCTCGCCCGTTACGGAGATGAAAACTCTGCAACAGAAGCTTAAATAAGCCCGGCGCCATCTGGACTTGCCGTATACCTGCACCGTTAATTTGTTAGTAATTCGGTAGATTAAATAGTTCTATGAAGCTATGCGGATCGGGAAGCCGTCACGACATTTGCTCCTGTAAGCGGGCCTACGTATTGACTACTAAATGGCACAAGGTATTGGTATAAAGGGTGGAGCCGGCTGGCTGTTCGTTCTGGCAGCGATTGCGAGTCAGAACCTGGCCGTTGCTCAACCCAGATCACTGCATCCCAATGTAACTGTCGATACATATATGCTCCTGTCGAGGGCGGGGGTTCGGCTGGTACAGGATCCGGTTTCGCGTACACTGTTCTATGCCGATACGGAGGGAAATGTGTTTCAACTCAGACCGACCCATGCCGGAGGGCTGCCTGACGAGGTGCCTGTAGCCGGTGTAGCTCAGCATGGCATCGATTACCTGCAGGGCATGGCCTTTTCCGATAGTACGCTGATTCTGGTCGGAATTCGCCGGTTTCCGTACGAAGGGGTGGGCCGCGTGGCCAAGGGGCGTCTTAAGGCTGATGGCTCCCGGCAGTGGTCGACCTTGCTTGAAACGGCGCCATACGCTAATTCAAACACCGCCTTCGATCATGCGTTCAATGGTGTTTGTGTGTCGCCTGGTCAGGATTCGGTCTACATTGCCAGTGGCTCCCGAACGGATCATGGCGAAGTACAGGATGCCGGCGGTCGTTTCCTCAACCTGCGTGAGACCGCGTTGACAGCCCGTATTTTTCGGTTACCGCTGGCGGCAGAAAATCTGTTTCTGCCCAACAATGAGGAAGCCGTTCGGCAGTCGGGACTCCTGTTCTGCGAGGGTGTTCGCAACACATTTGACATGGCCTTCAACAGCGAAGGCCGTCTGTTCGGGGCCGAGAACGCGGGCAATCGGTCTGATCCTGAAGAATTAAACTGGCTGCGGCCCGGTCGGCATTATGGCTTCCCCTGGCTCATAGGTGGAAACGAAACACCGCAGCAGTTTCCTGACTACAACCCGGATACCGACCCGTTGCTTTCGGCCGGTTACCGAACCGAGGGCTTTCGTACGGACCCGGCCTATCCGCCCCGGCCTGCCGGTCCGTTCACGGCAGCTATCGTCAATACCGGACCCGACGCCTGGTTTGTGATCGATCCGGCAACCCGCCAGGCCGTACCATCGAATGAAATCTCCAGCTTTACGCCCCATGCATCGCCCCTGGGGCTGGTATTCGACGCTGATAGCAGTCTGGCCGATTTCACCGGTTCAGGATTCGTACTGGGCTATACCAACGGGCGCGGGCTGGATCTGAGTTCGATTCGGCTTCAGTACGACCCGACTGTGGATAATTACCGAATGCAGGTTAGCCGGGTAGCGGAAGGTTTCAACCTGCCGGTCGATGCCGCGCTGGTCGGAACAACACTCTACGTACTCGAACGGGGTAGACAGGCTATTAGCCGGGTACGTTTTCGTCGGCGTGTGTATCCGCAGGCCGATCTGAGCCTGGCCATGACCGTTCAGCAACGGACCCCGGCCGTAGGGGAGGAGGTTCAGTTCACTATTGCCGTGGAGAACCAGGGGCCGGCCGCTGCCCAATCGGTTGTAGTAAATAACCGCTTACCTGCCGGACTGGTGTTTAGTCGGAGTACTGTTTTTCAGCAGGTACCTGGGGGCATTCAGGCTACCGTGCAGTCGCTTTCGCCCTACACCATACGTTTGCTTTCCTACTGGGCACGGGTGGCGCGGCCGGGTCAGTACCGAAATGCTGCGCAGATTCTGAAAGCCGCGGTAACCGATCCAGACAGTGAGCCAGACACCGGTACGGCCGATGGAGAGGATGACAACGCCACCGTCGACTTTCGGACCTGTCCTGACAATGGGGCTCTCTATGCATCGGATAATCCGGTTGCCCAGCCGTTGCCAGCCGTTTTGCCCAATCAACCCTCTCCCGATTCTTCCCGGCCCGATCTAAGCGTACACATGGCGCTGGACAAACAAGTACTGGAACAGAATCAGGTGTTACAGGTCACAGTGACTATTCGTAACGATGGGGGTGTACGTGCTGAAGCCGTACAGCTGCGCTGCCAGTTGCCGACAAATGCTCAGTTTATACCGACGCCGGGCTGGGTATTGACAGGCACAGAACTGCTTTCTGACCCTGTCAATCTGGCACCAGGCCAAAGTCTGGGTCGAACCGTTCCGTTGCGGGCTGTCGCCCCCGGCCTTCTGATGATAAAAGCCACACTGACAGGGCCGGCCGATGCTGACTCGACGCCCAATAACGGGTATGAGAATGGCGAAGATGACGAAGCCCACGTTGCTGGTCGGGTACTTCCCTGAACCAGCGGCTGCGTCTACAGCGACAGATGCTGACGGATGAGGGCGGCCGTTTCGGCCAGTTCTTCCTGGCTCGGCTTCATCTTGTTACTGAAGTTCATGTCGGCCATGGAATTCAACGGAATCAGATGAACGTGCGCGTGAGGCACCTCCAGTCCAACTACCGCAACGCCGATGCGCTTGCAGAGAATGGCTTTTTCAATGGCGGGGGCTATGCGTTTGGCAAAGGCCATCAGGCCCATGTATAACTCATCTTCCAGGTCAAACAGATAGTCGACCTCTTTTTTGGGGATCACCAGCGTGTGACCCGTTGTGGTCGGAAACGCATCCAGAAACGCCAGGTAATCATCGGTTTCGGCAATCTTGTGGGCGGGAATCTCGCCAGCCACAATCCGGGAGAAGATAGTCATATCAATAAGAATTTGGTATTTGGTATACGGTTTCCAGGTGGGCGCTCTACAGCTAGTCGCCTGCCTGAAAACCGTATATCGAAAAACCGGATTATCGGGCTATTTCAACAACTTCAAATTCCATCACGCCGGCTGGTACTTTAATTTCGGCAATATCGCCGACGCGCTTGCCGAGCAGGCCTTTGCCGATGGGCGAACCGACCGAAATACGGCCCGCTTTCAGGTCGGCCTCTTCTTCGGAGACCAGCGTGTACAACATCTCAGCCCCGTTTTTCTTGTTTTTGATTTTTACCTTCGACAGCACCGATACCTGCGATGCGTCGATAGTCGACTCATCGAGGATACGGGCGTTCGACAGGACTTCTTCAAGTTTCGATATTTTCAGCTCATGAAGACCCTGCGCATCTTTGGCTGCGTCATACTCCGCGTTTTCGCTGAGGTCGCCTTTGTCGCGGGCTTCGGCAATCTGACGGGCAATTTCGGCCCGGCCTTTGGTCTTCAGATCATTTAGCTCAGCCTTAAGCCGGTTGAGCCCTTCTTCGGTGTAATATGAAATCTTTCCCATAATAAATACGATACGCGTTACTCGAGTTTCACAATGGTTTGGGGCCGCTACTAAAAACAAAAAGAACGGTACGCCGACCGTTCTGCATCCAAATTGGTTTTCTTTGCAGCCGCGTCAGTGTCGCCGTCGGGAGTCCGAAGCGAGCGGTTCGAATATGTGTTTATCTGTTCGTCGCATGGGTAGGGCCGCTGTCGGCCGATCACGTTCTGACGCGACGCCTGCCAGGAGCAGGACATCTGTTTCACAAAATTAAGAATACTTCCGGGCTATATCAACAGCATACCGGCCCGCCTGCTAAAAACTGACTGACCGTTCATGACGCAACCGCTTCGTATTGTTTTTATGGGTACGCCCGACTTTGCCGTTACCAGTCTGCAGCGACTGTTAGGCGCGGGTTGTACCGTAGTCGCTGTGGTAACTGCCCCCGACCGCCCCTCGGGCCGCGGGCTGCAACTGTCGCCGTCGCCCGTTAAAAAAGCGGCTGAAGCGGCCAGTTTACCTGTTCTTCAGCCCGAAAAACTGCGTGACCCGGCTTTTCTGGCCGCCCTGCAGGCTTATAACGCCGATCTATTCGTTGTCGTTGCTTTTCGGATGCTGCCCGAGGTGGTCTGGTCGATGCCAACGATCGGTACGTTCAATCTGCACGGGTCGCTGCTGCCGCAGTATCGGGGCGCGGCACCTATCAACTGGGCCATTATCAACGGCGATACCGAAACGGGGGTCACCACGTTTTTCATCGAAAAAGAAATCGATACCGGACAGATGATTTTTCAGGATCGGGAACCGATCTATCCGGACGATACGGCTGGTTCGCTGCACGACCGACTCATGGAACGGGGGGCTAGCCTGGTCGTACAGACGGTGCGGGCTATCGAAGCCGGTGATTACCCGCGCCATCCGCAACCCGCAGCCGATGATCTGAAATCAGCTCCCAAACTCAGTCGCGAAACCACCGAAATCAACTGGAATCAACCCGCCCGGGACATTCGTAATTTTGTAAGAGGCCTGTCGCCTTACCCAGCCGCCTGGACAACGATCAACGAGAAGTTTTTCAAAGTCTATGCTGTTTCCATTGCCAACGAGTCGCCCTTTGTTGCCGAACCGGGTCAGGCGTATACCGACCACAAAAAACAGATTCTGGTGCGGGCGGCTGATCAGTGGCTCTCTGTCGATTTATTACAGGCCGAGGGCAAACGGCGCATGACTACCGACGAGTTTTTACGCGGCAATCGCCTTTTATGAGTACGGGACCGATACGTACGTGCGCCTTTTGCGTATCTATGAGCCCAGTGGCCGGTGCCATTGCACCAGCGGTCAGCCCGCAACAAACGTTAGAAACCAGGGAGTATGAAGATTAGTCTTATTGCCGCCGTAGCACAAAATGGTGTCATCGGTATTAACAACAGCCAGGGCCAGCCTGATATGCCCTGGCACCTGCCCGATGACTTTGCGTTTTTCAAACGAAAAACCAGCCATCACCCCATCATCATGGGTCGCAAAACCCTCGAGGCCCTCGGTAAACCGCTACCCAACCGGACCAATATCATACTTACCCGTAATACCGACTTTCAGGCCGCCGGCACAACGGTTGTACATACGCTCGACGACGCGCTGGCTATAGCGAAGTCGCTGAACGATAATGAGCTATTTGTTATTGGCGGGGCCGAAATATACACCATGGCGTTGCCGGTGGCTACTACGCTTTACCTGACCGAAATTCACAAGGAGTTCGACGGAGATGCCTACTTTCCAACATTCGATCGGCGTGACTGGACCGAAGTGAGTCGGGTGCCGCATCCGGCCGATGAGCGGCACGAAGCGGCTTTTGATTTCGTCGAATACGAACGGAAACGATAAAAGCGGGCACCAGTTAGCCGGTCGAAGCCAGGCTATCCTTTCATGAACCGAACCAGACCAACTTCAAGCAGCAGGAAACCCAGGGCGGCCAGCAGAAAGTACTTCCAGAGGCTTTTGCCGAGGTTTTCCTGCTCCAGCACCTGGACGAAGTCGCCATCCTGTATGCTGTCGAATACTTCTACATTGGGCTGGCTGGCGAATACCCGACGCAGCTCATCGGCCGAGTAGAAGTCCATGGCCGACTCGGCGTTTCCGTGGTTAAAGGCCAGCAGCCGCTCGGTCTTACCCGCGCTGTTCTGCAACTCATAATACCCGGCTTCAACCTCCTGACCAGTTGCCAGTTCATTGCTCTTAGGCATTTCGAGCAGCAGCTGATTCCCGACAACGCGCTGAATCGGAATAATCTCCAGCTTGTCGCGCTTCAGTTTGTAAACGGCTCGTTCCGCTGGATTGCTGATCGGTACCGCCAGCAGGTTTTCATCGAACGAATAGGCGGTTCGCTGGGAGCGAACGCTTAGAGCCGCCATCTTGTACATGATTGGAACGAACAGCGCATGCTCGGCCAGGTTGCCATAGTCGGCCGCCAGGGGCGTGCCCAGTACGTATACGCTGCCCTGCCCTGACCGGGTCTGGGTGAGCATCGGGCTCCCGTCGCGGAGGGTAAGCAAACGCTCGCCGGCACTCCAGCGCCAAACCGGAGCAGCCGAGGGCATGTTCAGCGGCTCGGACTGGTAGCTTTGCTGAAAGACATCCTGGAAAAACGGATTGCGCCGGTCGGGGTCAGCAACGGGGCGCGACGCCTGCTCTGCCGGCAGGGTACTTACGCCATTTACACCCAGGCTGCTTAGGAACGGCCCATAGGTCGACGCATCGGGGGTGGCGGGCGGAATGACGGCCAGGCTGCCTCCCTGCTTAACAAATCGTTCCAGCTCGGACCGGAGCGTACCCGAAACCTGCGATACGCCCTCCAGCACAACCAGATCCGTTTCGCGTAGTTGCCCCACATCAAAGTTCAGCGCGCTGAAGCTGCGCCGTACAAACAGGCTATCGTCTGAATACACTGCGTCTACGTAATCTTTCGGGCTCTTCTGCTCGAACAGATGCAGTACCCGAACGGCCGGCGAGGCTTCTATGACGAAAAAATACTGGTTGTCGAACGTAATCGGGAAATCTTCGAATACGATCCGGCCGCGGTGGTAGCCTTTGGTGGTTACATTAAAGTTGAGAGACACCGTGGCCGAGCCACCGGGAGGGAGCACGGCCGAGGCCGTTGAGGTCTGTGTATCGTCGAGATACAGCCGAACCGGCAGGTTCTTCACGTTCTCGCGGCCGCCGTTGGTCAGCTTCACGTTCAGGCTATTGTTCTGCATCTCACGAATGAACGGCGTGCTGAGCCATACCGAATCAACGTATACGTTTCGGGTAGGTTGCGCGTCGAGCGGCACAATGAAGAGCCGGTCCGTAGTGTCCAGCTTCAGCCGGGTCAGGTCACCTACCGTGCTTTTCTGAAAATCGGAAAACCAGAAGAGCTGGTTACGGCCGGCCGGGTTCAGGCTGCTGAGCAGGTTGCGCTGCCGCCGGTATACGGTTTCGAGGCTTCGGGGCG
Source organism: Spirosoma lacussanchae (assembly GCF_005870035.1). Classification (GTDB taxonomy): domain Bacteria; phylum Bacteroidota; class Bacteroidia; order Cytophagales; family Spirosomataceae; genus Spirosoma; species Spirosoma lacussanchae. Next base: position 68,851 of record NZ_SWJG01000002.1, read on the forward strand.
TGTGGGCAAAGCGAACCGAAGTAACCCGGTCGCGAATGGCTTCAGCAGAGCCTGCCTGCTGTTCGGCGGCCGAAAAGTCGTTGGTCAGCAGCTGCAGCGACGTTGCGTTGCGGAACAGGGTCAGGAGTTCATCCAGTCGGCCAATGGCTATATCCAGATACCGTTTTTCGTTCCGCTCGTTCTGCATGCTATACGAGTTGTCAATGTACAGACTCGTGACGCCCTGTCGCGACAAACCCAGCTGATTTTTGCTCGGGATGAATGGCTGCGCGAAGGCCAGTACCAAGCACGCCAGAAACAAACAGCGAGCCGCCAGAATAAGCCAGTGCTTCAACCGCCGAAACGATTTGGTCTCGGTCTGGACTGTCCGTAGCAAAGCAACATTGGTGAAAAACACCCGGCGTGTCCGACGGAAGTTAAACAGGTGTATGGCAATGGGAACCGACACGGCCAGCAGGCCGAACAGGAACGAGGGATACAGGAAATTCATCTGGTAAATAACGACCTGGCGCGGGACTTTGGTTTGTAGGTGCCCTAAGATAGTCAGGGATTATGACTTGGTAAAACCCTGACCCGCCCGGTGCAACACCTATCTATCGTACACAGATTATACCAGTTTATCATCCGCGCGGGGGGATCACCCCCAAAAACGCTGATTCATGTACTTTCTGCCGGGTATACTGAGTTTTCTGGTCGGGCGAAAGCACAAAAAAGCCCCGATTGTAGCACAATCGGGGCTCAGATTACTATACGGGGTGCACGATTAATTCGTACCGCCCGACAGCGCCGGTTAGAGCGTCCGTTTTACCTCTTTCAATTCGAAGCTTTCGATGATATCACCCACTTCAATGTCGTTGAAATTTTTGATGCTCAAGCCACATTCGTACCCGAACTTCACCTCGTTGACGTCATCTTTGAAACGCTTGAGGGCGCTGATTTCGCCCGTGTGTACCACGATGAAGTCGCGGATAAGCCGGATCTTGTTGTTCCGTTTGATGTTGCCTTCGGTCACGTAACAACCGGCTACTGTACCGATCTTACTGATCTTGAACACCTCGCGTACTTCGATATTACCGACAATTACTTCTTCAACGGTGGGTGCCAGCAGGCCTTCCATGGCATCTTTCACCTCGTTGATGGCGTCGTAGATAATCGAGTACAGACGAATTTCGATTTGCTCCTGTTCGGCCAGTTTCCGGGCCGGGGCCGATGGCCGCACCTGGAAACCAACGATGACCGCATCCGAGGCCGAAGCCAGCAGAATGTCCGATTCAGAAATCTGACCAACTGCTTTGTGGATGATGTTCACCTGGACTTCTTCGGTGGACAGTTGAAGCAGCGAATCCGACAGAGCTTCCACCGAACCATCTACGTCGCCTTTCACAATCACGTTCAGCTCTTTGAAAGTGCCGATCGCTTTACGGCGGCCAATTTCTTCGAGAGTGATGTGCTTGCGGGTACGGAGCGTTTGTTCGCGGAGCAGCTGTTCGCGTTTGTTCGCAATTTCACGGGCTTCGCGCTCCGTTTCCATCACGTTAAACTTATCGCCAGCCTGCGGAGCACCCGGCAGACCCAGAATCTGGACCGGCTGGGCCGGACCTGCTTCTTTGATCCGTTCGCCCCGGTCGTTCGTCATGGCCCGGATGCGTCCGTAATGAGCGCCTACCAGCATGATGTCTCCCTGACGGAGCGTTCCGTTTTCGACCAGTACCGTTGATACATAACCACGTCCTTTATCGAGCGAGGCTTCAATAACGGTACCCAGCGCCCGGCGGTCGGGGTTTGCTTTAAGTTCGAGCAATTCAGCTTCGAGCAGTACTTTCTCAAGCAGCTCGTCAACGCCCATGCCCGACTTCGACGAAATTTCCTGGGCCTGGTATTTACCACCCCATTCTTCGACAAGGAGGTTCATAGACGCTAGCTCAGAACGAATCTTCTCGGCATCGGCACCTGGTTTATCTACTTTCGAGAACGCAAAGACAATCGGTACGCCAGCCACCTGCGCGTGGTTGATAGCCTCGCGGGTTTGGGGCATCACGCTATCGTCGGCCGCGATTACGATGATAACAACGTCGGTTACTTTTGCACCGCGGGCCCGCATGGCCGTAAAGGCTTCGTGACCCGGGGTATCGAGGAACGTAATGGCCCGGTCGTCGTTGGTCCGTACGCTGTAGGCACCAATGTGCTGCGTAATACCACCGGCTTCACCAGCCGCTACCTTGGCCCGTCGGATGTAGTCGAGCAGCGATGTTTTACCGTGGTCGACGTGTCCCATGATCGTAACGATCGGTGCCCGGTGCTGTAGATCGTCCGGCTCGTCGCCTTCTACATCAATACCCGCTTCGGTTTCATCTTCGGCCGATACAAACTGTACGTCATACCCAAACTCATCGGCGATAACCGTGATGGCTTCCGCATCGAGTCGCTGGTTGATCGAGACGAACATACCCAGGTTCAGGCAGACCGAGATCACCTCATTGATGGAAACGTTCATCAGCGAAGCCAGGTCGTTGGCCGACACGAACTCGGTTACCTTCAGGATTTTTGCTTCGAGTTCCTCCTGTTCGTTCAGCAGGCGACGATCTTCTTCGCGCTGGTTCCGGCGGTCGCGCCGACGATCTGCACCCCGGTTGGGCTGGTTGCCCTGCATCCGGGCGTTGGTCTGCTGGATCGACTTCCGTACATCGGCCTGTGAGGGGGCTTCACGACGGTTGTTACCACCCCGGTTGGCGTTGTTACCGCCCCGGTTGGCATTGTTACCACCCCGGTTGGCATTGTTGCCGCCCCGGTTGGCGTTGTTGCCGGTATTAGCCTGGTTGCCACCAGCTGGTGCCGGATTGTTGGTTGCCGTCCGATCGCCCTGGGCCGGTGTACGATTTCCATCGCGCGGCTGGTTCCGATCGCCTTGTGGCCGGTCGCCCTGCGCCCGGTTTGCCGGACCGCGGTCGCCCTGCGGACGATTGTTATTGCCTTGACCCTGCGGTTGTCCGTTGCCGCCCTGACCCTGTTGGTTTGTTCCACCAACGGCGCCTTCGCGACCACCTCGAATCCGTTTGCGTTTCTTTTTATCGGCGTTGCTGCCACCACCACCCTGACGGGGGTTATTGACCGGCAGTTCGATTTTACCCAGAATTTTCAGACCGCCCAACTGGTGACTACCGGCTGCCCGGATTGTCTCGGTTGGTGCCGGCTCACTCTCGGCCGGGGCTGGGGCGGGCGGTGGCGTGGCTGGTGCCTGAGCAGCGGCCGGCCGTTCTTCAGCACGGGGCTGGGCGGGCGCCGGAGCTGCTGCAGGAACAGGCTTGGGTGCTTCCACTTTTGGTGGTTCTGGTTGCGCTACTGGCGCAGCCGGAACGGGTGCGGCCTGTACTGGTTTAGGTGCTTCGGGCTTTGGCTCTACAGGAGCAGCTGCCGGAGCGGGTTCTTCTTTAGCCACTACCGGAGCGGGAGCCGGCTTCGGTGCTTCGACCGGAGCCTTCACCGGTTCTGGCTGAACCGGCTTCTCAACCGGAGCTTCCACTTTGGGTGGTGTTACCGGAGCCGGAGCGGGAACCGGTTTTGGTGCTTCGACGGGCTTCTCTTCCACCGGCGCTTTGGCTTCGGGGGCAGGTGTGGCAGCCGGTCTGGCATTTAGATCAATCTTGCCAACAACTTTCAGGCCCGGCAAACCCGTCTGAGCGGTCTGGGGGGCTGGTTTGGGCTCGGCCGGTGCGGGTTTAGGCGCTTCAGGCTTGGCTTCGGCAAGGGGGCGACCTGCGTCATCACGACGGTAGGCCGGTAGGAAATCTTCCTCCCGACGACGCGGTGGCTCGGCGACCGCAACCGACGGTTCGGTCCGGCGAGCTCCGTTCAGGAGTTCCGTTGATTTATACTCCTTCGCTAACACCTCCAACTGTTCCATGTTGATTTTGGTGTTAGGATTAATTTCGACCTTAAACCCTTTGGCAGACAGACTATTCGCAACAGAGGAAAGCCCTTTGTTGAGAATTTTTGCCACTTGGCTCAGGCGCATTGACTTTTCTTCTGCCATACGTTCGGTCTATATTCGGCAAATTTAATGGTTGTTGATATGGTATGAACAACAGTTACAGCAATTAAAATCCCTTCTTTCAATAATGCCGCGTGAAAAGTGAAGAATGAACACCTGGTCAGGTTGTTAATTGTCCATTCTTCATCGGTTACGCTGCCCGCCGGTCTTACTCAAACTCCTGCTTGAGGATATTGAGGATTTCTTCAACGGTATCCTCTTCCAGATCGGTCCGCCGAACGAGTTCTTCCCGGCTGAGGGCCAGTACGCTCTTGGCGGTATCGAGACCCACCTTACGCAGCTCATCGATCATCCACTCGTCGATCTCATCGGAGAATTCCATCAGGTCAACGTCTTCGTCGTCTTCCTGGCCTTCGTTGTCGCGGAATACGTCGATTTCCATGTCGACCAGCCGGCCGGCCAGCTTGATGTTCTGTCCGCCTTTACCTATGGCCAAAGATACCTGATCGGGTTTAAGGAATACCGACACCCGTTTGGTTTCGCGGTCGATCTGCATCGAGCTGATCTTGGCCGGGCTCAGGGCGCGGCTGATGAGTAGCTCGAGGTTTTCGGTATAGTTGATAACGTCAATGTTTTCGTTACCCAGCTCACGAACGATGCCGTGAATCCGGGAGCCTTTCATACCTACGCAGGCACCCACCGGATCGATGCGATCATCGTACGATTCAACGGCTACTTTAGCTCGCTCGCCCGGTTCGCGAACAATTTTACGGATGGAGATCAGGCCATCGTAAATTTCGGGAACTTCAATCTCGAACAGGCGCTCCAGGAAGACCGGCGACGTGCGCGACAGCATGATTTTGGGCGTACCGTTCAGCATCTCGACGCTCTTGATCACAGCTTTAACGGCTTCTCCTTTCCGGTACCGATCTTTAGGAATCTGTTCGGTACGGGGCAGGCTCAATTCGTTGTTCTCCGAATCGACCAGGATGATTTCGTGTTTCAGCAGCTGATACACTTCAGCGCTGACCAGATCGCCTACCTGATCTTTGTATTTCTGATACAGGAGTTCTTTCTCCATATCCTTGATACGCTGAATCAGGGTCTGGCGGGCTGTCTGAACAACCCGGCGGCCAAAGTCTTCCAGTTTTACCTCTTCGGCAACCTGTTCGCCTACTTCGAAGTCGTCCTGAATTTTGCGGGCTTCGGCAAGGGGGATTTTATCATAATCCCAGATGTCTTCGGAGTCATCGTCGACAATTTCGCGGGTGCGCCACATCTCCAGATCGCCACTTTCGGCGTTGATGATGACGTCGAAGTTTTCGTCGGTGCCGTATTTCTTACGAATCATTGTCCGGAAGACTTCTTCCAGAATAGCGATCATGGTGGGCCGGTCAATGTTCTTCGACCGGGCGAAATCGGCAAACGATTCGATTAATAATCCACTGGTCATTTTCTTCGTGTGCAGTTTTTCTGTTTCAGTTTCTGTATTGGTGGTCTACCCCGGGCAGGCAGTCAGCGAGTAAAGTCAGAACGGACTTGTCGTTCCCTGAAAGCAGCAGTCTGTAACTTAATTGAACGATATTTCTACGGTTGCTTTTTTTATCTGGTCGTAGGGGAGGGTGGTTGGGCCACTCAACACATCGATACCAGCTTCAGCGTCTTTCTTCTGTTTGGTTTTTGACCGTTTCTCGGGGACGATATTCAGCACAATCTGCTGCTCATCGGCGGCCTCGAGTTTGCCGCGGTGCAGGCTGCCATCGGTTAGCACCACCGCTAGTTGCCGACCGATGTTACGCACGTACTGACGCGGAAACGCCAGCGGAAAGTCAACCCCTGGCGACGAAACTTCGAGCGTGAAGGGCGAATCGCCGAAGAAGTTGGCTTCGTCCATCTCGCCACCCAGCCGACGACTGATGTCAGCACACTGATCTATGGTAATCCCCTCGTCGCTATCGAGTAAAATGGTTACCTTGATGCGGCCACCCTGGCGGCCAACTACCTGAAGATCAACAAGGTAAAACTGGCCGTTGTTCAGGTACGGCTGCAGTAATTCGGTTAATCGCGTTTTGTCGTCCATACTGTAGGGCTAACAAAAAAGGGAGTGCGACTCCCTTTTTTCATTAACACTAAATATCATTTCTGGTGCAAAGATAGTATTTTTTTGTGGGGTTCGCAAGTGCCGATTGGGCTGGGTTTGTGGGCGTTTCGGCCATTATACCGTACTTTTGGGCTTTTGAGGAGCATCGTCCAGCTCAATGATCAGACACCATGACGGTTCGAACACAGGTTAGCCGATTTATTGCCTTTTTTTTTCGCTCGCTGTTGTGGTCGCTTAACTTACTTCTCGTTCTATACACCGCCCTTGCTTACTGGCTGCTGCAGTCGATGCCGACTGAACACTGGTTATCGGGCATGATCATGATCTCGATACCGGTTGCGTGGGTCTTTAATCTGCTGTTCGTTTTTTTCTGGCTCACGAGTCGTCCCTGGCGGAGCTGGCTGTCGGGGCTGGTACTTGTTATCGGCATGATCCTGTTCGGGCCGCGCACCTTTGTCTGGAACAGTCCCATTGAGCCGACCGGCAGTACTGTTCCGTTCCGAGTCTTCAGTTATAACGTGCAGGGGTTTGGCTATACCGATGATCAGGTAAACTACCCGGAAAGTTCGCCGAAGGTACGCCGGATGGCTAATTATGTGCTACGCTACGAGGCCCCTATCAAGTGTTTGCAGGAGTTTTATAATTCAGTAGCCCTGAAGGATTACGATCTGGTTAGCCGGTTCCGGCAGAGCGGCTATGTATACTCCGTACTGCTGCATCCTGAACTGGCCACCGCCCGGAATGGGCCCATCGGTGCGGCTATTTTCTCGACCTATCCTATTGTATCCTCGGGCCGCGAACCATTCAGTGGCTTCAATGGTATCGTATGGGCCAATATTAAGATCGGTACAGATACCATATGCGTCATCAACGTACACCTTAAGTCTATGGGAATCCGGGTGGGTAAAGTGTTACGCCAGGACGAGCTGACCGGCGTGAAACACGAAACGCGGGGGGTGCTAAGCGCGCTGCGATCCGGATTTATTAGCCGGCGGGAGCAGGTCCGGCGGGTAGAAGAATATATCAGGAACAGTCGCTATCCGGTTGTGGTGACCGGCGATCATAATGACACGCCTTACAGTGTTGTCTACGAACGGATGCGGCAAACGTTACCCAACAGTTTCGAAACCAGCGGGCGTGGTTTTGGTTTTACCTACAACCGGCTACCGGGCTTTATCCGAATCGATCACCAGTTTTATGATCCTGAACTGCACATCCTTAACTTTGAGACGCTCAACTACGTCAGCTATTCGGATCATTACCCCATTGTGGGTACGTACCAGCTAAAGTAATACTTGCTAGTCTACTATAATAGTATACTAAGTTAGGAACTTACTGCTCCGTAAGTTGGTTTCGTACAGTATAGTGACTGGGATACTACAATCGCTTTTCGTTTTCCCTCCCCTCATTCGGTCTTTGGGTTTTTCAGTGACAGCGTGATCGACTTTCCCCCATACGCTGCCGGTATATTGACGTTAGTAGTCAGGTACGTGCCCCAACCGATGCGTTCCCGTTTAGTCTGATAGTCTGCCAACCTTAACCCGTTATGTCAAGCGACCGCTCTGAGCTGCCGCCGGAGCCGGACCTGCTCCTGATCACCAGTGCGTTGTCAGTTATATGTGGCAAATGGCGCCTGTATATCATTTTGCTGCTCAACGAGCAAACGCTTCGTTACAGTCAACTAAGTGATTTGTTGCCCGAGGTAAGCGAGAAAGTGCTGGCCAGTGAGTTGAAGGCACTGGTTGCGCTGGGTATCATGAAACGTGAAGCATATGCCGAGATTCCGCCACGAGTAGAGTATTCGCTAACCCCACAAGGACGGATGGCGCTGCCCATATTAAGGCAGATTCAGCTCATCGGTCAACTCATCCAATAAGCATCCAACTATGTCTGCCCAATTGAAATTCGTTAATAAAAACAAGTCAGCCTTTTTCCCCACGGTCCGAAAACGGGTCGACGCTTACTTCGCCGAACAGGCTTTGTCGCCCCACGCCAACGGAGCCATGTGGGCTAAGGCCAGCTTCTTCCTGATTGGGTACGTCAGCCTGTATGGTCTTATCCTGTCGAATCAGTTTGGCCCGTGGGCCATGCTGGGGCTGGCTATGCTGTTGGGTATGTTTGCGGCCTTTATCGGGTTCAACGTATCGCACGATGCGCTGCATGGGGCTTTTTCATCACGCCGGTGGGTAAACAGAATACTGGGTAACAGCTTCTATCTGCTGGGCGCCAATCCATACGTCTGGACCATAACCCACAATGTGGTTCACCATACCTATACCAATATTCCGGGTCACGACGAAGATATTGAAGTAGCTCCGGGACTTGTTCGGCTCGACGTGCAGGAAGCGTTGCATCCGTGGCATCGGTATCAGCATTGGTATACGTTCCCACTTTACGCGCTGGCGTCGCTGTCGTGGGTATTTCGGAAAGATTACGTCAAGTTCTTCAAGAAGCAAATCGGTCAGCATGACAACTCGGCGCATCCGCGCCGGGAGTATGTCCGGCTGTTCTTTTCAAAAGCCTGTTACTACTTCTTTTTCCTGGTGCTGCCCATGCTGGTGCTTGACATCACCTGGTGGCAACTGCTGATCGGGTTTGTGGTCATGCACCTGGTCGAAGGACTGGTGCTGGGGCTTGTTTTTCAGCTGGCTCACGCAGTAGAGGGTACTACGTTTCCGCAGCCCGACGAAAGCGGTACAGTACAGAACGCCTGGGCGATACACCAGTTGCAGACGACGGCCAACTTTGCACCCCGCAGCCGAACCGCGGCTTTCTTCTGTGGCGGCCTCAACCGGCAGATCGAGCACCATTTGTTTCCGAAGGTGTGCCATATTCACTACCCGGCTATTACGGCCATTGTAAAGAATACGGCGCAGGAGTTCGGATTACCCTACCTGGAAAACCATAGCTTTGGGTCGGCGCTGGTATCTCATTTTCGGCTGCTTCAGAAACTGGGCCGCCCGGTCTAGGTTATAGCCAGCACCCTGTCAGATGGGTGCTGGCTGGCTGCTTCTATTTCTTCAACGCAATTACTTTCTCGAAAGCGGGCTTGGGCTGGTTGTTGCGGTCGAATAGCAGCGGGTAATTGGTCCGGCCGCGGATGGGCCAGCCGTTCAGCCAGCTATCGCCGTCGTTGACGCCCCAGAACGTGACGCGGGTGACTTTGTCTTTGTGCTTGAGAAAGAGTTTGAACAGATTCTCGTAATCGGCGGCTAGCTGTTGCTGCACCGCGTCGGGGAGTCCGTTCACGTAGGGATTGGATTGCTCGTTGGCGGTCATTCGCTGCCCCACGTCGGCTCCCTGAAAGTTGCGCGGCAGTACTTCAATATCTAGCTCCGTAAACATCACTTTTACGCCCAACGCTGCGTATTGCAGAATGCTTTCTTCGATGTCGGCGAAGGGTACTTTGCCGACATGCCAGTGCCCCTGTATGCCCACGCCATCGATGCGCACCCCGGCGGCTTTGATCTTTTTGATGATGTCGATACAGCCCGCCCGCTTCTTGGGTTGCTCGTTGTTGTAATCGTTGTAGTACAATTCCGTTTTGGGAGCCGCCTGTTGCGCCAGCCGGAACGCTTCCGTTATGTAATCGTCGCCGAGGTGCTGCAGGAAGACCGATTTCCGCAGGGAGCCGTCTTCGTTCAGGGCTTCGTTGACGACATCCCACGAAAAGACTTTACCCTCGTAACGCCCGGCCACCGTTTTGATATGATCGGTGAAGAACGTCCGGATCGAATCCGGGCTTTTGATGCCCCTGATGAACGGGGGCAACTGGCTGTGCCAAACCAGCGTGTGTCCGTTGATTTTGATGTTGTGCTTTTTGCCAAATGCCACCAGCTTGTCGGCCATCTCGAAGTTGTAGGTATCCCACTTTGGATGAAGCAGCGCCGACTTCATGATGTTCTCGGGCGTGGCCATGTTGAACTGACGTGCAATAAATTCTGTCGTTTTGGGGTCCCGTTCGTCGATCTGCGCGTTGTTGAGGCAGGTGCCGATGCCGAAATCTTTCCTGAAGGCGTCTTTCAGCGAGGGAATGGTTTGGGCCGATGCCGATTTAAAGGGCAGGATAAGGGTTGCCAGCAAGAGTGCGGCCGTGCTGGTGGTAAAGACATGTCTGTTGAGCTGCATGAGGTTTATACCGTTTAAAGTTGTGTACGTTGTTAAGGGTTTCTTACCAGTTATTGAGAGTCAGTTGTTACCTATGCAGTAGCTGATGTTCGATAGGTAGCAGGCGTCATGCCTGTTTTCGCTTTGAACAACTTGCTGAAATACTGCGGATACTCGAATCCTAATTGATAGGCTATTTCGCTCACGCTGGCTCGTGAGCCGAGCAGCTTCGTTTTGGCTTCTTCAATCAGGTACGCGTGAATATGATCCTGCGCATTTTGGCCAGTTTCTTTCTTCAGCAAATCGCTCAGATAATGGGCGGAGAGTGCCAGTTGTTCCGCTAAATACCCCACGGTAGGCAAGCCTTTTGTTCGGAGCTGTTTGTCGTCAAAATACGCTTTTAATACCTGATCGAACCGGATCAGCAAATCGCTGTTCGCCGACTTTCGGGTGATGAACTGACGGTCGTAATACCGTGAGCAGTAGTTCAGCAGCAGTTCAATGGTTGAGACAAGCAGCGTCTGACTGTGCCGGTCAATATTTTCGCTCAGTTCCTGATCGATAGTCTGAATGCAGGTACGTAAGGTCTGTTTCTCTTTATCGGACAAGTGCAGGGCTTCGCTGACTTCATACGAAAAAAAAGAGTACTCTTTTATTTTACTGGCCAGCGAAGTACCCCGGATCAGGTCGGGGTGAAAGAATAAACCCCAGCCGATCCGATCATCTGGTTCGCGTCGATCATCCTCAATCGTTACGGCCTGCCGGGGCGCAATGCAGAATAAGGTTCCTTCCTGAAAATCGATCTGCTTTCTGCCATATTTTACGTCGCCCACACAGTAATTCTTGAACATGACGGAGTAGAAACCAGAAGTCATCAGCACCCCGTCCTGCGCATTGATGTCGGCGCGGGTAAAGTCAATAATCGATACCAGAGGATGCCGGGGCTTGTCCTGGCTGAAGAGTTGATTCAGCTCGCTGATGGTTTCAATATGATGAACGGCTGCCATACGATTTGCTTATTTTACCTGACTCATAATGATTTTATCGAACAGTCGGTCCCCCAGATTAACCCGCATCCAGACCATCGGCTTGGCCAGATTACCCACCCGATAGCGCGTTTTTGGCTTCCGGCTCCTGACAATGGCTGACACCGTTTTCGCAATCACCGAGGCTGGCGACATCGCCATCGAAGCTGCACTGGCAACCCCTTTCACGATATTGGCATACGGACCGCTGCCAGACCGGGCCACCATAGGACCACTCATCACGTCACCAAACTCGGTGGCAATCAGACCAGGTTCCAGGATGACGACGTGGATGTTAAACTGGCTCAACTCCAGACGCAGGCAATCACTCCAGCCCTCGATGGCGTGCTTTGACGCGTGATACCAGGCACCCATCGGTGTGTACATTTTACCGCCCATCGAGGAGGTGTTGATAATGGTGCCGGATCGGGCTTCGCGCATGAAGGGAATCACTTTCTGGGTTAAGCTGGCTAGCCCAAACACATTCACCTCAAACTGCCGCCGGGCCTCCTGAATCGGAATTTCCTCGACTGATCCGTAAATGGCGTATCCGGCATTGTTAAACAGCACATCGATTTTTCCTTCCCGTCCGATGATGGTATCGACCACCTGCTGAATGTTTTCCTCGTCGGTAACATCCAGTTGCAGGGCAATGCCTCCTGCCAGTTGAAGGTCCTGCATCTGATCAATTCGCCGGGCCGCCACATATACTTTGTGTCCTTCGGCGATTAACGTTTTAGCAGTTTCTTTACCCATACCCGACGACGCACCTGTGATTAAAATTACCTTGCTCATGGTTCAATTTGTTTTGGTTGATCAATGAGACAAAGGTCAGGCCTGTGTGCAGGCAAGTGGTACATCGAATTCCTGAATGTTGTATACGAATTCCGGTTTGCGTCGGGGTGCTATACACCGGAGCATCCCGACGCAAACCGGAATTCGGCTATTTAAACAGCACCTGGCTGAACAGCATTAAATCGTGCCGCCAGACGGGCCAGGTATGCCCACCGGCGTATTCGCTGTAGTTGTACTTGATACCCATCTCGTCGAATTTCTTCATCATGGTCTGGCAGTTCTGCCAGGCAATGTCTTCTTTACCACCCATCGAAATCCACAGGTTCTTTAGGTTCGAGTTAATGGTCGACGCGTTATCTTTCATGAACGCATACTGCGGGTCGGACAGCTTGGGGTTGTTGGCAAACCAGCCCGAACTGAACACGCCCAGACTCGAGAACATCGGCGTGTTTTTGATGCCCGCGTACAGCGTCTGCAACCCGCCCATCGACAGGCCCGCCAGCGCCCGGCTTTTGGCATCGGCCTCGACCCGGAAGTTGCTTTCCACAAAGGGAATGGCGCCCAGCTTCAGTTCGTTTTCAAAGGCCTTCAGCACGTTTTCGTTGAAACCGGCCAGGCCACCGGCGCTCACGTTGCCGTCGAGCATGGCGATGATCATCGGTTTGGCTTTTCCTTCGGCGATCAGGTTGTCGAGAATCAGGTCCGTTTTGCCCTGCGTGGCCCAGCCGCGCTGATCTTCACCTCCGCCGTGCAGCAGGTACAGCACCGGGTATTTGTCGGTCGATTGGTCGTAGCCGGGCGGGGTATACACATACATTTCTCGCCAGCTGTTGGTGGCTTTCGAGAGGTAGCGCTTGATGCGAATGTCGCCGTGGGGTACGTCTTTCAGGGCGTAAAAGGCTCCGTCTCTGTCAGGTATCTCAATGCCACTGGCCATGCGGCTCATGCCGTAGAAACTTTCGCTGGCTGGGTCGGCAATGGCTACGCCGTCGATCAGCAGCGAGTAATAATGAAAGCCCCGACTGATGGAGTCGGTGGTGGCGGTCCAGAAACCGGCTGTGTCTTTCACCATATCGTACTTCTTACCCAGGTCGACCTGTACTTTCTGGGCGTCGGGCGCTTTGACGCGAAACACGACCCGATTGTCGGGCAGAATCTGCGGGTATTTGGCGTTACGGATATTGGTCGAAGCCGGCGTTCCCAACACGCTGTATTGGGTCAGTGAGGCATTATCGACGGGCTTGAACAGAAACTGCGAGAACATGTACAGGCCGTTTTTCCAGACTTTGAAATCGTGCCCACCCGGCTCCACGTAGTAGATATGCGGAACGCTGTGCTGGTACAGATAGTCGTGGGTACGTTTGCTAAACGAGATCAGCCCGTCGGCGTCTCCGCACGAAATCCAGAGCAGTTTCAATTGCTTTTTAGCGGCTTCGGGATCGGGAACCAGTTCTTCGGGGCGTTTGGTATTGGGAGCCGACGAAAAACCACCGACCCAGGCGAACCTGTTCAGATTGCCCAGTCCGAAATTCAGCGATTGGCCGCCCCCCATCGACAGTCCGGCAATGGCGCGGTGTTCCCGGTCGGTCAGGGTGGGGTACTTCTTTTCGATAAACGGAATGAGGTCGTTCAGCAGGTCTTTCTCGAATGTAGCGAAGGCCTCTACCTTGTCTTTGTCGAAGATATTTCCTACCGCCCGGTCGTCTTTCATGGCGCGGCCGTTGGGCATCACCACGATCATGGGCTGGAGTTTGTTTTCGGCGTACAGATTGTCCAGAATTACCTGCGGATTACCCCCCTTCAGCCATTCTTTTTCATCGCCACCGATGCCATGCAGCAGATATAGCACCGGGTATTTTGTCTTCTTCGAGAATCCCGGCGGGGTGTAGACCAGCGCTTTGCGCGTTGTGCCCACGGTTTTCGACGGATAGCTGATCGAATCCAGCTTACCCGTGGCAGTTCCCGAACGGACCTGATCGAAGCCCTTCGGCATTTCTTTCTCAATTTTTTGGGCGTAGCTGTTGCTGTATAGCATTCCCAGAACAGCTACTAATGCGACGAATCGTTTCATCTGTTATATCGTTTTTGATATAGGTCGGTGATTTATTTGTTATTACTGGTTTTGTCATCCCTCGTGCTTGGGAATCACAACAACAAAAGGCTCATTTTTTAAAAATCAAACTGGCGTACTGCCGCAGCGACCGACGCCAGGTTTGCCACTCGTGCAATGTACCCGGCGATTCGTAATACACATGCCTGATCCCTGCTTTGTCGAGCGCTTCATGAAAGCCTTTCACGCCCGCATACATGCGCTCCGGTTCTTTGGTGCCAATGCTTACATACACCACCTTCATTTTCTTGTTGAACGCATCGGCATCGGCCAAAGCGCCGTCGTAAAGCTGTTTGACGTCGGCGCCCGGCTGCAACCGACCCGCTCCGCTGAAGCCGCCGATGTAGGCAAACTTGTCGAGGTTGGTCATGGTAGTCTGGAACGTCTGGAAACCGCCCATCGACAGACCCGCCATGGCCCGGTTATCGCGGTCGGTCAGCGTCCGGAACGACTTGTCGATCATCGGGATTACCTCTTTTACCAATAGTTCAGGAAATACATTAGGGGCCATGCCATTGGTTGTGCTGGCGGGCCTGGTGGGGTCGGTGGCATAGCCGCGTTCCATCACCACGATCATGGGTGTGGCTTTGCCTTCGGCGATCAGGTTGTCGAGAATAAAGTCCATTTTGCCCTGCGTGGGCCAGCCGGTTTCGTCTTCGCCCGAGCCGTGCTGTAAGTACAGCACGGGGTAGCGCTTCTTCGGGTTTTCGTCGTAGCCGGGGGGCGTGTAGACATTAGCCCGGCGCCAGGCTCTGGTCATGTCAGCGTAGTAATTGACCGAACGCACCTGACCATGCGGCACATTTTTGGGCTGGTAATAGTCCATGTCCTTGTCGGGAATATCAATACCGCTGGCCATACGTCCCATGCCGTAAAAGGTCTGGCTGGCCGGATCGCAGATGGCAATACCGTCGGCAATGAGCGAGTAGTAGTGAAACCCTTCACCGACGGGGTCCGTCGTGACGGTCCAGAAGCCGCTGGTGTCTTTCACCATGTCGTACTTCTTCATCAGGTCAATTTGGAGCTTGCGGGCGTCCGGTGCTTTCACGCGAAACACCACCCGGTTGTCAGGTAATATCTGGGGATACTTCTGCCCCGGAATGTTGGTCGAGGCCGGTACGCCCCCGGTCTGGGCCAGAGCCGGTCCCATCAGGGTCAATGCTCCGATGAATAAGGTGAATAATGCCTTCATATTATTTCGTGGTAAAGGGTTGGTGATTAATAGTTTAGGGCCGGAGCTCCGTTAGGGGCTTAACAGCGCAGCGTCGGTAGAAAGAAAACCGATATCGTCCCGTTCATTTACAGCGTGCCGTTGGTACGCAACCCGCTCGGATGTCGCGTACCAACGGCACGCTGGTGATTTGGGTGCGCCAATTTTCTACCAATGCTGCGCTGTTGAACCCCTACGGGATTGGTAACTCGCTTTACAGAGAAATATGGGTTGTCTTAAACGGCTGGTTGGTAATGCCGTGGCTTGCCTAACGGGTCGCTGGCGTGATCATTTGATAGTTTCCACTCAAATGCATCAGACTGAACAGATACAATAGTCCATCATAATACGGGTCGAAGTAGCCATCGTCGAACGGCTCGAGTTTGGCGTTCCAGAGGGCATCCACAAAATCACGGCTGTTCTTTTCGTTGTTGATCAGCGAGAGCGTTGCGGCCGTCGACACCAACCCGAGCGAGTGGCGGAGTTTCTTCACCGGCCCGGCCTGCAAAATGAACTCGGGCCGCGAACCGTCCAGGTTGAACTGATCCTCGTAGGTGTCCATGCCTTTCGAGCGCAGGAAGCCCTGAAACCGTTTGGCGTAATCTTCCTGCCAGGCTTTATCTTTTCCCGACCAGGTATAATCCATGGCTATGTTCATGGGCACCCGCCACGAATCGTACCGGAAGGCCGAGGGCGACCAGCGGGTGTCGTGTGGTTTGCCGCTGAACTCTGTGTAGTCGGCGTTGAGACCCGTAACAGGGTGGCAGGCCCGGTGCAGGAATACGCGCGACGTGTCGGCACATTCCTTGTAAAACGCTTCGTGACCGTCTTTGGCGTACAGCACCCAGGCATCGTAGAAGGCGGGTAGGTGATACGATGGGTCGGTCCATTTGTAGTTGTTCCCTTCGGGGACGAATGAGATCTGCTTGGCGTCGGTGTTGATCAGGTTGTAGATGTTGCCGGTGCCATCTTTCTTCCACATCGCATCCAATATCCGCCGGGCCTCGCCGTAGTAGTTGATGCCGGTGTTGTTGCCCCATTTATTGGCCGCAAACAGCAGACTGGTGATGTAGTACAACTCGCCGTCGGAGGCCGACCCTTCGGCGTTTTTCTTCATCGTCTGCGGGTTGATGCTCCAGGCAAAATAGCCTTCGCGTGGGCCGCTCTGGTGTTGCAGGTACTTCTTAGACCACCGCCAGATTCGGTCGAAGACGTCTTTTTTATCCAGCTGAACGGCTACCATCATGCCGTACGACAAGCCTTCGGTTCGGGCGTCTTTGTTCTTCACGTCCGACACATACGCCATCGTATCTCCAACTTCAAAGTAGACCTTGTTGGGGCCTTCGAAGATGTCGTGATACGCTTTCGCCAGTTTCGCGTCGATGTCGGCCTGTTTGTAGCCTGCTTCGCGAAACAGATTGCGGTAGTTGGGCTTACTTGTCTTTTTACTTTGCCCCGACACGACACCCTGTCCGATACATAGCATCGTCATGATCAGACAAAAACTGATTCGGCGCTTTCCGTTCATTCGTATTGATTGTACCATAAACTAGGTTGAGTAAGCTATTAGTGATGAGGCTATTATGAGCCTTTGCTCATCGCGCGTTTTTGTCATCCCGGCGGCCCGGTCCTGACACCGGGATGACAAAAACGCGCGATGACAGAAGAGAATGGCTTACTTAAACAGCATCGGGGCCATCTCATGCAGGCTTCGGCGCCAGGTCTGAAACTCGTGGGCGGTTTTGTCGGATACGTACGAAACGGCGTTGTACCCGGCGGCTTTCAGATCCTCGGCGGCTTTCTTCACGCCATCGGGCCGCTCTTTGCTGCCGCAGCTGATAAACACCAGCTTCGGTTTGGCTTTGTCCTTAAGATCGTCCGGTGCGTAAACACCACCGCTGAGCAGACCGTAATAACCGAACACCTCGGGCTTGTTGAGAGTAATCATCTTGGTTTCCATACCGCCCATCGAGAGGCCCGCCATCGCCCGGTTATCCCGGTTAGCCATTGTGCGGAAATTGGCGTCAACGTAGGGTATCAACTCCTCAGTAAGCACCGTCTGGAAGGGGTCGATCTTGAACTCCCGTATCTTGCCAAATTTCACTTCATTGGTCATGCCGTAGGTCATCACAATCAGAAACGGCTTGATTTTGCCTTCGGCGATCAGATTATCCATGATCAGGTTCGCGTGTCCCTGATTGCTCCAGGCCGTTTCGTCTTCACCCCAGCCGTGTTGCAGGTACAGCACCGGATACTTCTTCGACTTCTCTTTCTCGTAGCCCGGTGGCGTGTATACAAACGCCCGACGGGGTGCGCCCGTGCTTTTTGACGGGAACAGTATCTGCTGAACGTTGCCGTGGGGTACGTCTTTCAGGGCGTAGAAATCCTGATCGTGGGCCGGTATTTCGATGCCACTTTCCCAGCGAACGGAGCCGTAGTAGTTCTTGGCGCCGGGGTCGTTGAACTTCCCGCCGTCGATAGTCACATTGTAGTAATGGAATCCCTCATCCATAGGGCCTGCGGTGGTTCCGGTCCAGTAGCCGTCGGCTCCTTTGGTCAGGATGGTACCGCCCCGGCCACCCAAACCCAGGCTCACCCGGACGCTGTCGGCGTTGGGGGCATGGATCCGGAATCGGGCGTAGCCCTGCGAGTTCACCTGTGGGTACTCCTGCCCCGGTTGATTCAGTGAGGAGGGTTTGAAATCCTCCTGGATTGTCTGCGCGAAGCAGCTAACGCTCATCATCGTGGCTACCACGAATGCAGCAATTGGTTTGATGGTCATTGGGGTATAGGTTTATGTTAGGAGAATATTGGGTTTGTACACACAAAATCATTTGAACAACTGCGGTAACGTATCGGCCAGGTACAGTTTGCAGTTCATCCAGGTATGCCCACCCGGTACGATCAGCGGTTTTACGTTGATTTTCCTGTCGGTAAACATGGCGATGTTCTGCTTCACCGGCTCATACAGAAAGTCTTCCGTGCCGACGCTGATGGTGAACAGTTTCAACTGACTGTTGAGCTTGTTGGCGTCCGGTGTCCAGTTCGTAAAGTTTGCCTTGAACTCGTCGGTGGCCGTGTAGGGTGCGTACGAACAGACGTAGGCGAAGGTGGAGGGGTTGGTCAGGCCGATGTTCAGCGTCTGTCCGCCACCGACCGAAAAGCCTGCCACCGCCCGGCCGGTGCTTTCCTTGATGACGGGGTAATTGGCCTCTACAAACGGCACAATGTCGTTCACCATGTCTTTGGTAAAATCAGCCATCGGGGCCGGCCGAACGTTACCGTAGGGCATCACGATCAGCATCGGTTTGGCTTTGCCCTGCGCAATGAGGTTGTCGGCAATCAGGTTGGCGCGGCCCACTTTGGTCCAGGTTTCTTCGGTATCGGAACCGCCGTGAATCAGGTACAGCACCGGGTATCTGGTCTTGCCATTCGGGTTGAAGCCGGGCGGGGTGTAGACCAGCAACTGCCGCGTGGTTCCCAGCGTACCGGATTTGTAATACCGGTAGCTGATTTTGCCGTGGGGTACGTTCTGCAGCGAATGCACCAGCGGCTGATCGCCGGGTACGTCGACAATGCTGCGTTTGAAGCGCTCATTAGCGAAGATGTAAGTGTTGCTGGGGTCGGCTATTTGTACGCTGTCGACCGTGAAGCTGTACGGGTAAATATCCGGCTTTACCGGCGGCACCGTCACGCTCCAGATGCCCGAGGTGTCTTTGGTCATGGCGACGGGTGTTTTCAAAAACTCGCCGGAAACCATTACCTTTTTTGCGTTTCGGGAAAAATACCGGAATGTGATGCTGTGATCTTTATGCACATCGGGTGAACTGATGGCCGGCGGACGTTGCTGAGCCAAAGCCGAAATTCCTGACAATAGAACGGCTAGGAGTAAACAGAGAATGCGTTTCATGAGCGTGGATGTCTATTAGTGGAATAGCAGTGGCGTGGTGGCGGCAACGTACGTCTTTACATTCATCCAGGTGTGACCGCCGTCGGTGATCAGGCTTTTGTAATTCACCTTCTTTGCCTTCAGGTAGTCCATAAATTCGACCGTGCCCTTGTACAGAAAATCGTCGCTGCCGACGCTTACCCACAGCAGCTTGAGTTGTTTGTTGGTCTGGTCGGGTTTGTTCACGATCTGGCTGAAATTGCCGTCCATCTCCTGGGGCGACAGGTACGAACTGTATGCGCATACCCAGGCGAACTTATCCATGTTGTTGAAAGCCGCCCGGAGCGTTTGCCCGCCCCCGCGCGAAAACCCGCCAATGGCCCGGTTCTCCCGGTTGGGAATGGCCCGGTAACTTTTCTCCACGTACGGAATAACATTACTCACCAGGTCCGTCGTGAAATCGTTGGCTCGTTTCACTGCATCAGCCCCATCGCGAACGGTTGGGTCGGCGGGTTTGGCGCCCCCTTTTTGCTCGGCTACGCGGGCCGCAATGTTGCCGTAAGGCATCACAACAATCATGGGCTTCACCTTGCCTTCGGCCAGCAGATTGTCCAGAATCAGGTTGGTCTTGCCTACTTTAAAAAAGGTCTCTTCCGTATCCGTTGTGCCACTGATGAGGTAATAGACCGGATACTTCTTCGACGGCGACTGGTCATAGCCCGGTGGCGTATAGATCACCAGCGAGCCCGTTGTGCCTTCCATGGACGGGTAATAGTCGTAACTGATCGACCCGTGCGGCACGTCGCGCAGGGCGTGAATTAGCGGCTGATCGCCGGGCACGTCGACCAGACTGGCCTTGAACCGTTCGTTGGGGAAAAACGCGACGTTGGCGGGGTCCATCACCGATACGCCATCTACCCGAAAGTTGTACGGGTAAATATCGGGTTTGACGGGACCGACCGTTACGCTCCAGATACCCTGGGCGTCTTTGGTCATGGCAACGGGCGCTTTTTCAAACTGCGCGCTCAGTTCCACCACTTTAGCCTGCGGGGCCTGGTAGCGGAAGGTAACGGTCTTGTCGGCGTTCACCTGGGGCGATACTACCAGCGGCCCGCGGGGCGGCTGGGCCAAAGCCCCGGCATGCAGGCCAATCAGGACTACCAGGAGCCAGAATTGGCGGATTTGTTGTTGATTCATGGGTTGTTACGTGTTTAGGTATTTTTTCTTTTCTGTAGTCTGTGAGGACACAGACCACGGTTTTAGAACTCGTCAATGGGTTACTGAAATAATTTCTGGGCGATGGTCGACAGGTAGAGTTTGCAGTTCATCCAGGTATGGCCCCCGTCCGAAATCAGCGTTTCGTGCTTGATCTTTTTCTCATCGAGCACCTTCAGATAGTCATTGATGACCGGGTACAGCATATCCTCCTTCCCGACGCCGATCCAGAACAGTTTCAGCCGCTGGTTGGTAAGAGCGGGGTTAGCAAACGCCGTGGCGTTGTTGCGGTCGAACTCTTCTTTCAGCATTCCTGGTGCGAAGCCGCACACCCAGCTAAACAGGTCGGGGTTGTTCAGGCCGAGGAAAAGCGTCTCGCCACCGCCACCCGAAAAACCGGCAATGGCCCGGCTGTCCTTGTCTTTTTTCACCCGATAGTTTTTCTCGACGAACGGAAGCAGGTTACCCAGAAAATCTTTCTTGAACTCCTGTAGATTGTCCCAGTTCCGGAGGCTTCCCGATGATTTACTGATGACGGGATACGCGCGTCCGTAGGGCATGACGATGATCATCGGTTTGGCTTTGCGCTGCGCAATGAGGTTGTCCAGAATGATGTTGGCGCGGCCCACTTTGGTCCAGGTTTCTTCCAGATCCGTGGTGCCGTGGAGAAGATACAACACCGGGTATGTTGTTTTCGGATCGGTTTCATAGCCGGGTGGGGTATATACCACCACGGGCCGCTGCCCCAGTTCGGGCGAGGTGTAATAGCGGTACGACAACGTGCCGTGGGGTACGTTCTGAAGGGTGTGCACGAGTGGCGTAGCGCCGGTTATCTCGACCACGCTGTTCTGAAACCCTTCGTTCGGGAAGATGGCTGAGTTTTTGGGGTCCGCTACCGAAATGCCGTCCACCACAAACAAATACGGGTACATATCCGGCTTCACGGGGCCGACTGTCACGCTCCAGACGCCCTGCGCATCTTTGGTCATGGCGACGGGAGCCTTCTCGAACTGAGCATTTAGCTTCACGTCTTTTGCTGTGGGAGCCTGCAACCGAAACGTGACCGTATTGTCGGCATTCACCTGGGGTGATACCACGACTGCTCCTCCGGGTGGCTGAGCCAATGCCCCGGCGTACAAGCTAATCAGGGCTATTAGTAGCCATAATTGACGGGTTAGTTGTTGGTTCATTTTAGTAAGGGTTTAGTAGTTATTTTCTGTTATCCCGACGCAGCCGCCGGGATAACAAAAACAGGTTAATAAACTGCACTCACTGCGTAATGACATCAATTTCAGCATAGCCTGAAGCTGACCCCTCCTGCGTGTTTTTCAGCGCACGCAGTTTGACGTATCGGGCGCGGACTGGCTCAAATGACTTGGTTTGCCAGACCGGACTGTTTTTAATGTTGGAAAATTCGCCTTCACTAACCCGCTTCCAGGTTGTGTTATCGGTAGATACCTCAACCTGATAACGGGTTATGATACTCGCTTCTTCCCGCTAGTTCTGGGCGGGCAGGTAGCGGAAGCCGATCAGATTCTCTTACCCAGCGCCAGTTGTACGAAAATGGCTGTAGGCATCGGTTGGTTTCATGTGTTACACGTTACCAAGTCAATTCAACGAAGGATACGCCCTGCCGGGGCAGGTCGAAGGTTAGCGTTGTTTTTCCGTTAGCGATGGCTTTCGAACTCGGGGGCGTCAGTTCCTGTAGCTGTCCGGCCGTTTCCAGCGCCTTGTATTGATCGGCCGACACCTGCTGCGGACTGCCCATCGACTTCCAGGCCTCAAACGAGTTACTATGTCGATCATCTACCCGGTAATGGCGCACCTGCACCTTGTTTTTGCCGAGGCCGCTCACGGTCAGCTCTACCGGAGCCGCCGGGCCAGATACGTTGTCGTCGTGGTAATTCCAGACCATCACACAAACCGAGTTCGGGCCTTTGCTGGCGATGGCGTTCACGTCGTTACCGGCCCTGACACCGTTGGCGATGATGTCGCTCGCCTTCAGCCCATTGCCCGTTTGGACAGCCAGCCGCTGGCCGTTCATCTTGCCGAACATCCGAAAAACGTTCAATACCGGCTTGTCGACGCCATGCGTGGCCAGGTCGCGGAAACCAGCAAACCAGGGCTGATCTTCAAACTCGAACGACCAGCTCACGGCCCCGCGCAGGTTTACGTTGTACTGGTCCATCAGTTCGTAGATGCGCGCAAATGAAGAGGCCGTGTAACTCGAATACATAGTGCCATTGCGATACCCGTATTTGGGGTCACGCGTGGCGGAGCAGGCGGCACAACCTTCGGGGTCGCATTCGCCGATGATGATGGGGATATTTTTGAGTTCGGGAAAGGAGTTGACTGCTTCAAACGCCCGTTGCACGTCTTTCAGCTGCACACCCATGTTCATGCGGATGTGCCCGTCGACAATTTCCGGACTGCCCTTGGCGTGAAAGCCGATGTATTGCAACGGTGTACCGGTTTGGCCCGTCGCGTAGTTTTTGCCCCGCAGGCAATGCTCGATGAAACGCGTCAGATAGCTGTACGCTTTGTCGCTGCGCGGACTGGTGGTGTGCGGCCCGCCGATGGTACATTCGGGACAGGCCCGTTTCAGGCCGTCGGCAGCATAGTCGTAAGTTTTGCAGTACTCGTCGAAGGTACCTGACCAGTAGCCAATGTCCGGCTCGTTCCAGACTTCCCACAGCCACGAGCTTACTTCTTTTTTGCCGTAACGGTCAATGGAATGCTTGCCCCACTGGTATACCAGTTCGCGCCATTTGTCGTAGTCTTTGGGTGGGTACGTCCAGCCCGTCCAGATGGTACCGTTTTTGCTCCAGGTATGGGCGTATGGTTCGGGTTTCGACGACAGATCTTTCGGCATGAACCCGATCTCCATCAGTGGCTTCATGCCCCGTTTGACGTAGGTATCCACAATGCTGTCGACTGTTACCCAGTTGTAGACGGGCTTGCCGTTGGCGTCTTCTTTATAGGCATCGGTGAACCCCCATTTGAGATCGGGTCCGGAGCTTTCACCTTTGGAGGTCAGCAGGTTGTGCGCTCTGACATACACCGGAACAGGGCTTAGCTGCTGTAGCTCGCTCAGGAGTTTCTGGCCATCTTTTCGGGTTGTGTAATTGGGCTCATCATACCCGAAAAAGGCCCAGAACGGTTTCATCTCGCCCACAGGTTTTGCCGCGTCCACCTGAATAGAAACGGGCGACTGTTGCGCGGGAGCGACCCGATAGCAAAGCAGTAGAAGAGAAAGGACGATGATACGATTCATGGTCAAGTAATAAAGAAATGACAGGGCCTGTTTTGTGTGGAGTTCGTACAGCGAGACAGCACCCAGACTTCATAAAATTGGCAGGTAAACTCAATTGCTAGTGAGCCAGTTATTGGCTTTCATCCACGCGAACAGCGGGTCCATCCAGCCGGGGTGACGAAAAATGAAACCGTGGTCGCCTTTGGGGTAGACGTGCATTTCGACGGGTACTTTTTGGCGTCGCAGGGTTTCAAAATAGGCGATGCTATTGTCAACGTCGACCAGCTTATCGTCGGCCGCGTGGGTCAGGTACGTTGGGGGCGTGTTGGCACGTACCTGCAGCTCGTTGGAGAACAGCTCCACGTCCTGTCGCGATGCGTTTTTGCCCAGCAGGGCGTCGTGGGAGCCGCCGTGCGTCAGGCTGTCGCGCATGCTGATAACGGGATAAACCAGAATCTGAAAATCAGGGCGCAGGCTGGTGTTACTGGCGTTGTCGACATACGCTTTCTCGAAATGCGTGGCGGCCGTCGAGGCCAGATGCCCACCCGCCGAAAAACCCATGATGCCTACCTTTGCGGGGTCGATTCCCCAGTTGGCCGCATTCTCCCTGACGAGTTTGATGGCTTGTTGCGCATCCTGCAACGGCCCGATTTTCTTGTCGGGCATAATGGCGTCGCTGGGCAAGCGGTACTTCAGCACAAATGCGGCTATGCCTTTTTCGGCCAGCGCTTTTGCCGTATTGACGCCCTCGCCTTTGTAGACCACCACGCCATATCCCCCGCCGGGAATGATGATGACTGCCGCGCCGGACGCTTTGTCTGTGGCCGGTTTGAAATACTCCAGCGTGGGTTTTGTGACCCCCCTGATCACGCCCGATTCCATCCCCGACTCCTGCACATCGGACGCTTTTGAGTTGGGCACTACAGTGGCATACAGGGGAATGATTTCCTGGGCTTGTGCGGCAAACGATGCAACTACTAGCCAACCAGTTAACGCGGCTAGGGGCAATGTCATGATTAAACGAAAGGGTTTCATCTGGGTGGGGGTTTATCCTGATGACTTGTGGTATTCATTGATTTTTTGTCATCCCGGCGGCCCGGTCCTCCGTCGGGATGACAAACAGCGTTGAATCATACTAATTCGTCGCCATTGGCTTATACCCCAGCAACGATAGCATCTGCATGGCGTACCGTTTGCCCAATTCCCGATAACCGGCGGCATTGAAGTGCAGGTCGTCGGCCGAATCTGTGCAGCCTGCCGATGAGATCACGTGGGCATTTTTGATCGTTTGCGGGAGCGTGGCAATGATCTTATTCATGCTCGCACATTTGCCATTCTGGTCGGCGTTGACCGTTTCACCGGCCAGCAGCGGCACTTTTTTGGGCTTCAGGTCCAGGTCATTCATCAGGTTGTCGTACACGACCTTGACCTTTTTGGTCCACAGGGTATCGCCCGTGTTCGACTCACCCTGATGCAGCAAAATGCCTTTGATCACCCCGTCTTTCTGCGCCAGCTTCGCCATCTCGACCAGCCGACCGTACGGATTTCCGCCGTATTCCCCGATAAAGTTTTTCATCCAGCCGGGTACGTTGGTGGTGTAGGACATATACTGATCCTTGTCGAACAACTCGATCTTACAGCCGCCCACCGCCACGTTGATTACGCCAATGCGGACTGTTGAGGGCAGGTTAGCTACCAGTTCACGACCAAAATAATCGGCAGGGGTAAGGCCCGTCCGGCAGCGGCAGAGGGGCGGTTTGGCGGTGTACCAGTTGCCTTTCGTCCGGTTGATGGCCGGACAGTCTACCGCTTCCATCACCTGAAAACGGGGGTTCACATTGACGGTATCCTGCGCTTCAATTCGGGCGTTACCCTCCATGTTCGATTGCCCGAAACAGAGGAAAATGTAAAAGTTCTTGTCCTGCGCCACGGCGTTCAGGCTCAGCAGAAAGAGCCCGATCAACAGGAAAATACCAGTTCGCTTTTTCATCAATTTAGTCGGTTTAGGAGGTGTCGTTATTGGTAGAGGCCCGGCTACTTTTGAAATTGAATAGTTTTAATTGTCGCCACCCTGGCCTGTCCGGCCGGAAACTTTACGAACACGTCGTGATGGCCGGTGATGCCTTTGACGGATTGGCTTACCGTTTTCCAGGTTGCCTTTCCTCCGGTTGATTTGAACGGAATACCAGCCATCTTTTTCCCCGTGGTTAGATCGTCGAGCCACACTTCCAGCGTACCTGACGTTGCGGCCGTTAGCTGGACCTGAATCTGTTTGGCCGCGTCTTTTCCAGTGCCCAGATCAACGCCCGACAGCATGAACCAGCCGCCCTGATCGGAGTCGTTGGTGACGGCCGCTTCGGCCGCTTTGTCTACTTTTTCGATGCCGTAGTAATTGCTGTATCCCACAGCGGGGAGGCTTGAAAAGCCATCTTTGCCGATGAAGAAATCAAAGTCGGCGGGTTTACCCTCGGCAAACAGGCCCACGCTGGTGCCCACCCACGAATTGAAATTAGGCTGGGCTTTATCCAGACTCACCGCGCTGATGGGCGCGCCCATGGCTGTCCATTTCTTTCCGTCACGGCTGTAGTAGCCAGTCAACTGGTGTTCATTCCGCTCCACTTTCAGCCAAACCACGTTACCGATCAAATTAGGAGCCGTACGCATGGCCGTATCGAGTTTGAAGACGAGTTTTTTGCCGTTGTCGAAGCCACTATAAAGTTGCACAAACACGTTCTGATTCCCGTTGGTCAGGTATAGGCCGGCTTTTGTAGCGGCATCTTCGGCATTGAGGTCAACGCGGGTAACGGCGGAATAATAGTGGTCCGTCTCCTTTTGCATCAGGTGCACGCGGGCCGTGTCGGGCGAGAGACGTACCCAGCCTTTCCGGGCCGACAGCGAATACCGAGTAGCCGCCCGTTTATTCAGGAAATGCCAGTTCATCGACAGCGTTTCGCTATCGAACTGGTCAGACTGCGCGCTACGCCACAGAATGCCGGATTGGGGCAGGTTGGGCTTTATCACCGGCTGCGTGGTAGGTGCCAGACCCCATGGCCGATCACCTTCCCAGATCACCTGATACAGGCTCGTCTGCCGGCCCATGCCCGACCAGTCGGCTCCCTGAAGCGGCTTTTCGTAGCTCTGGCCCACGGTCCACCAGGTGCCATCGGCCAGTTGAATGGGGGCCGAAATATGGTTTGGTCGACGAAAGCCCGTTTTGGGATCGGTGATGGGTTTAAAGAACTCCCCCAGGCGTTCCCACTGGGTCGAGTCGGCGGTGAGCGCTTTACCGCGCATGGCGTACTGCCCGCCCGACACGTCGCCCGCCGGGAAATAATAGTAGTAGCCGTTGCGCTTGCACATCACCGGCCCCTCAGCCCAGCTGTATTGGAGTTTAGCGTTGACCCAGTCGAGATCAATGACCGACGACGTTAGCTGCCCGTCTCGGCCCAGCTCCTGAATGCGGTTGGTTTTCTGGCCGTTCTTGATGACCATGTACGGCTTGCCATCATCGTCGACGAAAATCGAATTGTCGTAACCCAGCGGTCCCGTTTTTGGGTCGCCCTTTACCCGCACCGGCTCCGACCACGGCCCTTTTGGGTTGCTGGCTTTAGAGAACCACTGCCCGTTGGCCGAGAAATAGATCCAGTACGAGCCGTAGAAATAGGTGATGGCTCCCTGCCAGATGCCCGCCGAGGGCCGGTCGGTCACGAAACTGGCTGTGGGTGGCACCACGCGGCTGATTACCTCCCAATGCACCATGTCTTTGGAATGGTAGATGGGCAGGTAGGGCGTGAAATGAAAGCTCGACCCGCAATGGTAAAAATCGTCACCCACGCGCAACATCGTCGGGTCCGGGTGATCGCCGGGCAAAACGGGGTTGACATACGTCTTTACTTCGTTATAAAATGATTTATCGCCTGTGGTACGCTGCGCCAACAGGGAACCACAGGTTATAGAAAGTGCCAGGATGGCTAGCCGTATATATGTTTTTTGGGGATTCATTCAACTACCAATTTTCGCTACTTATTTGTACACCGGCTCTCGGGAAAAGTAGCCGTACTCACTTTCCATCAATTCACTAGAAGGGCGGCCCCGTTTGTCGGGATTACCCAGTCTACTTCCCCATTTTTTGGTAGTTTGGCGGTGCTCACCCTGCCGGTCAATTGCGCATCGTCGCTGTAGAGCTTATACTCGGCACCGGCGGCAATCATGGATAATTTCAGTTTCAGCTTGAGGGGTTCTTTCTGGGCGTTTATCCCGGCTACGTACCATTTCGTGCCCTGCCGACGAGCCAGGACAACGTACTTGCCCGGATAGCCATCGATGAAGCGCACGTCGTCCCAGGTGGTGGGCACGGTTTTCATGAAGTCGATAGCCCAGTCCGGCGCATCGGTGAGGTTGTTCGGTGCCAGCGCAAAATGCTGAACGCCACTCTGAAACAGGACCGCCGTGGCCAGCGCGTACACGTCGGATGTAACCCGTTTCGACCCCCGGTTGGGCGTGTTGCTGGCGTTGTAAAATTTGTTCAGCGCACTGCCGCCAAAGTCCATGCTACCCACCGTGTTGCGGATAAACGGGTGCAGCGTGGCGTTAAACGCTTCTCTGTCATTACTTCCCTGCGAAAAAGCCAGGTTCTCGCTGGCCAGTACGGCTTCGCTGGCTGCGTAGTTGGGGTACATCCGCTCCCAGCCGCGGGGGAGTGTCGAGCCGTGAAAAATGCACAGGATGCCGAAGTCGTTGGCGTCGTACAGAATGTCTTCGTACAACTTCATCGTCTCCTGCTTGTCACCGCCAAAGAAATCGACCTTGATTCCCTTTACGCCGATTTTCTTCAGCCAGGCCATCTCCTTCCGACGGGCAATGGTATTGTCCATAATACCGCGTGGCCCCTGCGGAGCGTCGTTCCAGTAGCCGTTTGAGTTGTACCACAAATACAGGCTAACACCTTTGCTGGCTCCGTACCTGGCCAGTTCGGCTATTTTATCCCGTCCGATCTGTGTGTCCCAGAGGGCGTCGACCAACACGGTTTTGTAGCCCATAGCCGCGCTAAAATTGATGTAGCGAATCTGTTCGTCATACACCGTTCGGCTGTCCATGCCAATGATCCAGCTCCAGCTTCCCTTTGTGTATTCGTATTGCTGAGACCCCTCGTAACGCGGTTCAACGACATCGAAGGGCACGGTGGTTTCAACGATGGGAGCCAGCGTTTGGCCGACGGTGATCGTGCGCCAGGGCGTCTCGCCGGGTAGTGGAATACCCGGTGCCGAAGTGCCAATGCCGTTGTTTTCGTCGGGCATCGGGAAGCCGATGGTATACAAGCCGTCGGTATGGCCAATCAGGCGGCTGCCACAGTAGCGACTGTCGACGCCCGTTTCAGAGACCAGTACCCAGCCGTTGGTATTGACCTTGAACAGGCAGGGAAAGGTGTAGCCATTGCCCCGGCCGTTTTCGCCCAGGGTGTCGTCGACCGTATACGGAATTTCGTAGCTGGGCATGGTCCGGGCGAAACCCACCATCGCTTTGCTTTGCGCCGACAGAAACGTGGTGGTACCGGCCGGAAACGTAAAGCCCGTTTTTTCTTCGTCAATTACGCAGGACCGCGACGCCTTTTGCGGATATACTCTGTACCGGAACGCCACATCGTTATTACTGACCCGGAACGTAATGTCGATGGCCGCAGCATTGTTTTTCGAGTATGACATGACGCCTTCGTTGGCCACGTAATGCACCTTACTCCGCTTGATGTTCGGCAACTCGTAGGTGTTGTCAAGCTTGCTGATCGCCAATGCTTTACCAACGGAGAGTCCTTCCGTAAAGTCGCCCACATTCGTTTTCAAACCAAGGGGGGATTTTACGACAAATGGGTTGCCGTTCAGCGACACACTGTAAACTGGCTTCCCATTATCCAGCGATAGGGTTACCTGCAATTTGCCGTCTGGGCTGCTCACGACCGAATTTGGCGTTTGCGCATGACCTGCATACGCACAAATCCAGAGCGGCAACAGGAAAATAAGGTGTTTCATAACGGGTTACGTTACTTTTTAACTAATTCATTAGCCGCGCTGGCCAGCAGAATATAGGCCGAGCAGATGTCGATGATCACTTCGTTTTCGCCCCACAGAAACGGCCAGTCCTCGCGGTTCTCCGGAAAGTCGGGCTTCAGCACCATAATGCCGGGAACTACCCCACCGGCGATGTAGCTGAAGTCAGCGCGGTTGCTGCCGTAGGTAATCTTCTTGGATCGCGTACCCACCGCCGACACGAATGAGAGATTGTGATACGGGTGGCAGCCGAAAATGTAGTTTAGTCCTCTGAAGACATATTCCGGGCTGATGATGTCCGGAAAATGCCGGTTGGCGTGGTAGTTGGTGATGGCCCAGCTGATTACCTGCTGGTTGCTGCCCCAGCCGCCCCGCGTACCCGCCGGAACGCCGTATGGATTCTGTTTGGTAAGCTCATCGTTTGCCGCCCTGAACTTGACCACATAGTCTTTCAGCCTGGTCTGGTAGGCCTTGTCCATAAACGGATACGCTTGCAGAGCCGCCGTCAGGCCCAGCCCAACATTCCGGTCGAGGGCGGGCCATATTGCGTCGTTGAATTTTTTGGCGTAGCGGTCGTCTTTGGTAGTAATGAATAGCTGCAATGCCGCGGCCATTTCGGTATTCCGGCGGAACATGGCAAAGCGGGAGGTGTCGGTGTTGACTTTGCCGTCGTTTTCGTCCCACAATTTTTTGGCGTATGTCAGTGCCTGCGTCGATAAGGTATCGTTGAAGCCTTTCAGTGCCCGGCTGGCGGCTGCCAGCGCTGCGGCCGTGTTATAGTCCAGAAAAGCCGAGCGGGTGGTGAAGGCCCAGCGGTCGTCCATGGTACCGCTCGATTTTCCGTCCGACTCGTAGGGTTTCAGGTTCGGGTTGTAGGGCAGGTTGTCGGTTTCGGTATTCGCGTCGCCGAGGTGGTGGTATTGGTGCAGATTGGGTACAATGATGCCCCGAACGGGATGGCCGATGTTCTTGACCTGCGCCACCAGATTCAGCGTGCCGTGTTCGATCTGCTGAAGAAGATCCGGTTTGCCGTCGGGTCGGTGGATATCGACATATTGCCTGGCCTGATCGATGCGGGTTTCGTCGCGGGTCAGTTTCAGCTTTTCCCAGGCATCCACGAAGTTCAGGATCGTGGTGTTGTGGGAGCCGGTCTGAATATCGAAATCACCCGCGTCGAACCAGCCGCCTACGCCCAGTCCCGGAATTCGCTCCAGCGGTTTATACTTCGTATCAGTTTTGTCGCCCATCGAGTAGCCGTCAAAGTGCTGCTGGTTAAGTGGCGCCTGTAACGCATCGTCTTTGAACGGAGCCCCGTGCCATACGCGATACGCTTCGTTTACCGTCATGTGGTCCATCTGCACCGGAAACCAGACATCGAGCGTTGGGTGCCAGGTCTTTTCGTATACATCGGCCGCAATGGGGAAGATATTGGTCTTCTGATCGCCGTACCGGATAAAGTATACGCCTGGCTCTTTGACCGAGCTGAAGTCGAATCGGGCGTAGTTGTAGCGCAGAAATTTGCCCCAGGGCGTCACGGCGCCCTTCAGCTTCTCGACCTGTTTGCCATCGGCCATCACCTGAACCAGCGACGCCGTTTTCAGCGCCTGATCCGTCTGATCCAACTCAATCACCGCTACTTTTTCCTGCCCCGGGTTATAGCCTACCTGCGAGAATTCAATCACGGGGGCGCGTTTCCAGTTGGGGATCACATTGGGTTCCAGGTACCAGGTCAGCACCTTGCCGGTTTTTCCGGCGGGTAGCAGACTGCGTACAATAAACCAGCCGTTCTGGGCCAGATTCCGCCCGTCGAACAGCATCAACTCCGTTTCCGACTGGATGCTGACCATGTGTTCGGGATCATCGGGGGCCAGCACCATGCTTTTGCCCGACGTCAGCGGTGCCGGTACGATAAATTCGGGCTTGCCCCGCTCCTCGAAGGTATTGTGGATGCCGAACTGCTGAATCTTCTCGGAGAGCGGCTCTGTTTTAGTGTTGCTGGCCGGATACAGTGGGAACGTACCTGGCCTACCGTCGGCCATATACGACTTCTCAAAGTAAGCAGACGGCACAAACTCCAGGTTAAAGCCAGCTTTGCCAACCACTTTTGCGGGTAGTGGTTTGTCGAGGTACACGCTGATTTCGAACCCGTTGCCTTTGGCGCTGACCACCACCCGCGAGTCGAAATCGACTTCCTGATAGCGTAGGCCCACTTCGATGCTATTGTTTGCTTTATCTACTTTGCGCGACGTCATTTTTGGCACCAGGTCCCATTGTTCGGGTGTGTGCTGCAGGCGCACCGCTCCGCCCGTCGAGGTACGGACGCCGTGGTGAATCATCTCGATGCCGGCCGTTTTTTCGTCGAAGAACATCCCGTTGTACTGGCTGCTGAAAACCAGTACGTTGAGCCCCGGCGTTTCGAAATATTCCGCATCATTCAGTTTGGTCTTCTGACAAAAGGCGGCTGTCGTGGTCAAAAGAAGCAGGAACAGGCCCGTTGCCCGAAGGCCTGGATAGGTCAGTGTTTTTTTCATGGTAAGGGTTTAGGTAGGCAGGAGAGGGGAGTGGGTTATTGCTTTTGGCCCAGCTTGTCGCTGATCCGGAAGTAATCGAAGTCGGCAAAGCCGCCCGTTTGTGAGGTGGCGTAGTTGAACAGCCCGAATCGATAGCCCATAAAGTGCGGAATGGTGTACGGCATTTTCAACGGGTCGCCAATGGCC
Organism: Spirosoma lacussanchae; assembly: GCF_005870035.1. GTDB lineage: Bacteria > Bacteroidota > Bacteroidia > Cytophagales > Spirosomataceae > Spirosoma > Spirosoma lacussanchae. Next base: position 101,302 of record NZ_SWJG01000002.1, read on the forward strand.
GTCCAGGTCTTGCCGTCGAGGCTATAGAAGAAATGAGCAGTGTCTTTGCGGTCGCGGAAATCGCATTCAGCCTTTAGATAGACCGTTTTCTGGCCCAGCGGCACGCGCTGTACCTCTACTGGCTTGCCCGAACTGGCACTGACCATCACAATGGCTTTCGCACCGTTCTCCATTTTTACGCCCACCAGCCCATAGTTCTTTTGCAGTAGACTCAGCCCGGCAAAATCACCATCTTTCAGATTCGACACATCAAGCATTGTCGACCCGGTCGATTCGGGGCCAATGGTCCGCTGGGTGAGGGTGTTGCGGGCCATCACGAAGGAGGTATCGGTACGGCCGGTTTTCAGGCGCAGAAACCCTTTTCGCTCCGAGACGGACCAGAGGCTATTGTCGGGGTTGTGGTTCCACTGCCACACCAGCGGCAGCGCGGGGTCGCCTTTTTTGCGGGTAAACTCGTCGGAGTTCACGATGCCGGGAATCAGGCCCTTGCTGGCGGGCAGGTTGAGCGTTTGGGGCACTTTGCCGTTTTCGCCCAATACCGGCCAGCCGTCTTTCCATTCGACAGGTACCAGATACGGAATGCGGCCTACTCCGCCGAAGTCGCGGAACAGGTACGAAAACCACTTTCCGTCGGGGGTGTCGATCAATCCGCCCTGCGCCACGCCCAGATCCTGCAACGCCACGCGCCCTTCCCACGGACCGGTAATCTTGTCGGCCCGGTGGATGATGACTGTCCGCATGCCGCCACGTGGCCACGAAATATTGAAGAGGTAGTATTTGCCGTTTACTTTGAACAACTGCGACCCCTCTGCAGGAAGGCCACCACCCGTACCCGATGGCGTGCTGGCGTTTTCAATGATGACCTGCTCGGTGGTGCCGGGCTTCACCCCGGTAGCATCAGCGGTAAGTTCAACCAGTCGGAGTTTACCCGCGCCGTAGATCAGGTATGTTCGTCCATCATCGTCGAAAAACAGGCTGTGGTCGTGGTACGACGGCTTGAACGACACCTCTTTCCAGGGGCCTTTTTCGATATTTTTCGTGGTGTAGATGTGAGTTCGGCCGCTGGTCTGGGCGAAGGTCGTCGCGTAGTAAAGTCCGTTGTGGTAACGCAGACTGCTGGCCCACGAGCCGCGCCCGTAGGTGCTGTTGCCGTTGTTCAGGCTCATCGCGTCTACCGTTGTCAGCGTATCGTACGCGTAGCCGACCAGTTGCCAGTTGATCAGGTCGTTCGATTTCATAATCGGCAAACCCGGACTCAGGTGCATGGTCGTGCTGCTCATGTAGTAGGTGTTGCCTACGCGAATCATGGCCATGTCGGGCACGTCGGCAAAAATCACCGGGTTTTGGGCCGTTTGAGCAATTACCATAGTCTGCGTTAGCAGCAACACCATCGTCAACGATCGAAGCAGTATTTTTTGATACAATTGGTTGATAGTAAGCATTCTACAATGGCTTTTTGCTGTTGTACTGTTTATGTCAGTGGTTTGTCATTCTTCGGGATGACAAAAAGAGCTACTGCAACGGCCCGATCAACTCGATAAAATTGCCGTCGGGATCCTGCACGAAAACGAAGTGCGCTTTGGCGTTCAGGGGTGTGGGCGTGCTGCCCAGAAACTTCACCTTCATCTGTGTCAACCGGTCGATGATGGGCTGGAGGGCTTTCACCTGAATGGTGATGTACTGCATACCCGTATCGTCCTGGATGTAGGTGGGCTTCGGATGCGACGCTTTTTTGCCGAAGCTCATCAGCTTCCAGTCGGTGGCTTCGGGGCTGTTTTCGAGTTTCAGGATGGTTACGTTCGTGGCTACACCATTAGTCAGGCCGGAGCGTTTGCCGAAGTCTTCATTGATAGTGAAGCTGCCGGTTTTGACCATGCCGATGCCATTGACATAGAAGTCAACCGAACGCTCAATGTCGGCAACGACAACTCCCACGCCGATGGTTTTGCTGGTAAAGTTGGATTGCCCAAAGGATGGTAAAGCACATCCAATTATGAATAGTGTTATTTTGACACATTTACGGGCAAGCATCGTTGTTTTATTCTTTTTGAAAAGAAACATGGTTAGTTCGTTATGAGTCTGATTTGGTGGAAACGCGGAGTATTCGTCCCGGTGGTAGCTATAATTTTTATCGTAATCGCTTCAGTATCATTTGCGTTTAATCGGATCGTTTTTCCGTCGGCAGAAAGAATCTCGGCTGGTTTTTCGTTGATCAGAAAGCGTACTGTCTCCGGCTTTATAGTGTCTAAAGCACGAATGTCGATGTACTTACCCGCCCGGTTTTTGTTTTGCAACTGGTAGCTGATCGAGGATCGGGTACGTCGCCAGAACCGCTCGTCGTCATAGCCCGAATCACTCTTTTCACCTGTATACTGGTGATCGACTTCGGGCTGCTGTTCCCCGCAGTTTACCTTGTCGACCGTGATAGCTTCAAGGGCGAGTGCTTCGGCTTCCTGTTGTTTCAACCGGGCTTTCTGCTCATCGTAGGCCGCCTTGGTAAACGTCTGGAAATACATCTGGTACCGGGCGTCGTGTACCTCGTAGAACGGTTGAAGGGTCAGCGAATCCAGGCTGAAGCGGAGTTTACTGGTCGGTTTGATCTGCCCCAGGTAGGTGGTCGGATCGCCCACGAGCGCGTAGGCATTGGTGATCGGGTACAGTTTCCCTTTTGTTTCGTGGCCCATCCGGCTATCGTCGGCAAAAATACCCGTCAGGTCGGCGGTCGACGTCTTGGCGGCCAGCACAATAGGACCGTTCACGAAGGCCGCCCAGTTCGACCCATCGGGCAGATACTCCAGCCGTGTCGAGGTATTGAAACGAACCGTCACTTTATCGCCCGACTTCCATTTTCGACGAACGGCTACGTAGCTGGCCGGTTTCGCATCGACCGCCTGTGCTTTGCCATTTACCAGAACGACCAGGTTTTCGGCCCATTTCGGATAGCGGATATTCAATGAAAACTCCTGTGGTTTTGTTGTCTCGATGACTAGATCAGATTGGTTCTGATAGGGAAAGTCGGTGCGCTGGATCAGCTTGACGGATTTATCGGTCCAGTTCACTGTCGATGGAATGAACAGGTTCACAAACAGGTCATTAGTCGAGTGGCTGTAGATGAGTTCGCCGTACTTGGTGTGGTTCTCGATGCCCGACCCCACGCAACACCACATGCTGGTTTCGGGCTGCGAATACACCCGGTAATGGTTAGGCCGGATGGGGGTGAAATAGACAAAGCCGCCTTTTTCCGGGTGTTGGCTCGATAGAATGTGGTTATAGAGCGTCCGTTCGTAGAAATCAACGTAGCTGACGTCGTTCTTATCCAGAAACAGGGCTTTGCTCAGTCGCAGCATATTAAACGAGTTACAGGTTTCCGGCCCCTGATTCGATTTTAGCACCTGGCTGAAATCCGTTGTCGGGTTGAAATGCTCGCGCACGCTGTTGCCGCCGAAAGCCACACTACGCGTCTGAGACACGTTTTGCCAGAAATACCGGGCCGCTTCTGACCAGTCTTCCTGACCGGTCAGCGTAGCGATCTTCTCGAACCCGATCACCTTCGGAATCTGGGTGTTGGCGTGCAATCCGGTTAGCTTATCCTGTTTCGCCATCAGCGGTTCCAGAATGGCCCGGTGCGAAATCCGCTGCGCCGTTTCGAGGTATTTCTGGTCTTTAGTGAGGATGTACAGGTCGGCGAAGGTCTCGTTGATGCCGCCATGTTCGGTGCGCAACACCTGCTGAATCTGCTCGTCGGACAGGGGCTTGATCAGCTCAACAAACCAGTCACCGAGACCAATCAGCACTTGTTTGGCCTGCTTGTTTCCGGTGTACTCATAGGCATCGCGCAGGCCGGCAAACAGCTTGTGAATGTTATAGAGCGGCACCCAGGTGTTGTTCAGCCCGAAGCTGCTGCCATCGATGTCGCCTTTGTGAATCCGCTCCCAGAACACCTTGCCCTGCGGAATGCCGCCGACGTACCCATTGCCATTCTTCGCCTGACACTGCGCCAGTTGATCGACCATGTAATCGAGTCGTTTTTTCAGTTCGGCATCCCCGGTCGAGGCATGCAGCATGGCCAGCGCCGACAGGTAGTGCCCACCAATGTGCCCATCCAGCCCCGAACTCTCCCAGTTGCCATAGCGCGGTGCTTTTACCGGCAAACCGGCATCAATCAGGTATGGAGCCAGCAGTTTATCCGGGTTCAGAGCCAGAATGTACTTCTGGTCAACATCCTGCGCATTTTTAAAAGGCCCGCCCGTCAGCTTCACATCCTGCAAAGCAAACGGCTGCATCTGCGCCAGAGCGGAAACGCTGAGCAGAAGAAGCGCGATATGGAGTAGGTTTTTTTTCAAGGGTAACGTTGTGTTGTTTTTTGTCATCCCAGCCTGATGACAAGCTACTTCTTGTACATCGGATCGTCGCCTTTGTAGGTCAGGTACTTGAACGAAGCCGAATTGTCGGATTTTTCGCCCGATGACGTCGCATACAGGCCGTACACGCAGCCAATGAAGCTGTTCGCTGCTTTGGTGCTCAAAAACTTGCCGTCAACCTGATCTTTTAACAAGGTCCAGTTTTTCCCGTCGGTTGAGTAGTAGAAACTGTACAAGGCACCTTCCGACTGTATTTTGACATTCACCTTCGCAGCAGATGATGTCAAAGGCACTTCTGTTACCAACTCCAGGGCTTTGTCTTTGCTCTTGAACAGCTGAATCACGTCTTTACCTTCTTTTTTTGATTTGGCCGCGAAGTAAAAATGACGTTCGTCCTGAAAAATCACCAAACCCGCTTTCTCGTTGTCTGACTTAGGGGAGAAACTTAGTTCGGTTTCGGCGGTGCTGTACAAATGTTGCTGCCGCTTGCCCACAAACGATGGATTGCCGGCTTCTGAAATTGTTTCCGGTTTGAGTGTAAGCGTCAGTCCATTCGCCTTCGACGTTTTAAACGAACTGCTATCAACGGTTCTCAAAAAAAGCATCGACAGATCGAGCCCTTTGTCGAACGTCATCGTATACGCGAAGTTCCCGCTTTGCGGCAAAGCCCCTTTCTGTTTTACTTCTTTGATGTTGGTTTTGTATTGGTATTCAATGGCTTTTTCGCCGTGTTCGATCATCGGCCAATCGTTTACCCACGTTAGTGGAGCGATGAACATTTCGCGGCCCGTGTTGTAATAATCGCCTTCGTAGGGACGCACTGCCAGGAAGATTGAATACCAGTTACCATCGGGACCTTCAATAAACTGAGCGTGCCCAGCCGACGTGATCGGGTTGGGTCGGTCGGCTGGTAAGCCTCGTTGCGTCAGCACCGGATTGCCTTCAAACGGCACATAAGGGCCCCAGACATCCCGGCTGCGCAGGGCCACCTGCGAGTGATTCACGGAGGTTCCGCCTTCGGCCGCATACAGAATATACCAGCCATTACGCTTTAAAATATGAGGCCCTTCGATCCAGACGGGTTTTTTAGAAAGGTCTACACCACCATTCACCAATTGTTTTTCTTCGCCGACAACGGTCAAATTCTTATAATCGAACTCGTACATTCGGATGGTGCGGTGGCCCGAGTACAGCGGTTTGCGGTCGGGCGCATCGCTGTTGTAGATGATGTAGGCTTTGTCGGTTTCTTCATCGAAATAGATGGAGGGGTCAATACCGCGGACCTGCGGGATTTTCACCGGATTGCTGTACGGGCCCGCCGGATTTTTGGATGTCACAACGAAATTTCCATCATGGTCAATATCCGTACAGGTCACGTAGTACGTCCCTTTGTAGTACGCGATGGCCGGGGCAAACAGCCCGCGCGTCATCCGCTCACCCATGAACTCCATTTGCGAAGGACGATTGATCACATTGCCGATTTGCTTCCAGTTTTTTAGGTCGCGGCTGTGCATGATGGGCAAACCCGGGAAATACGAAAACGTAGAATGCACCGAATAATAATCAGGCCCCACCCGAACAATGCTCGGATCGGGGTAAAAACCGGTCAGGACGGGGTTGGTCAGGGTGGTCTGCGCCGATGCGATGTGGCTGAAAATAAAACAGCATAGAATCAGGGCAAAAGAGGCAATATGTCTTTTCATCAATAATTTGATTTTCACGTTTTTAATGACTGTTTTGTTGTTCGCTTTTTATGTCATCCCGACCAGTCTGCTGGTGCGGCAGGAGGGATGATAAAAAACAAAAACACATTACTGCCCCACCAGCGAATACACTTTCCCCGGCTGAGTGGCTATATCGTACAGCATGGTTTCTTTCAGGACGGGAGCCGTCAGATTAGCGTTGGTAGCGATAATGGGCGCTGGGGTGGTTTCGACGGCGTAAAATGGGTTGCTATTCGGACCTGATGCCTGTTTTAACGCTACGCCTTTGCCCGCTTTCAGGGTGTTGGGCGTGCGTACGCGCAGGTTGCCGCCGAGGTTCGACTTTATAGCAAGCTTTGTCAGTTTGCCGTTCTTCCATTCCATATTCACTACCTCGAAGCCACCAATGGCCCGTATGCCTTTGATGCTACCGGTTGGCCATACGTCGGGCAGGGCGGGGAGCAGGTGAATGGCTCCATCCGCACTTTGTACGAGCATTTCGGTGATGCCTGATGTACAACCAAAGTTGCCATCGATCTGAAAGGGCGGATGCGCATCGAACAGGTTGTTATAGGTACCGCCACCTCCAGCTTCCTTGTTGGCACCGAGTGGTGTGAGCTGGTTCTGAATTAGCGTGTAGGCATGGTTGCCATCCTGCAAGCGCGCCCACCAGTTTACTTTCCAGCCCATACTCCAGCCCGTCGATACATCGCCCCGATGAATCAGGGTTGTTTTGGCCGCATTGTACAGGCCGGGCGTGCGGGAAGCCGAAATCTGATTGGATGGAAACAGACCGTATAGATGCGAAATATGGCGGTGTTTGTCGTTGGGGTCGTCGATGTCTTCCAGCCACTCCTGCAATTGGCCGTGCCTGCCGATGTGCATAGGCGGAAGCTTGCTCCGCATCTGCTTCAGCGTGTCGACAAAGGCGGCATCCTGCTTCAACAGTTCGGCTGCCCGGATGGTGGTCGTGAAAACGTCGAACGCAATCTGATTGTCCATCGTCGTGCCAGCGTCCAGCGATGAACCACCGTGGGCCTGCGGTGCGTTTTCGGGCGATGTGCCTGGTGTTACTACCAGCCACTTGTATTTAGGGTGCTCGACCAGGTAATCGACGTAAAACTGGGCGGCTCCTTTCAGGACAGGATAGGCCGAGGCCAGGAATTTCCTGTCGCCACTGTACTGGTAGTGCTCCCACAGATGCTGGCTGGTCCAGCCGCCCCCGGCCACCCACATGCCCCAGAGCGCTCCGTCGATGGCGCCCGTTGCCCGCCAGATGTCGGTGTTGTGGTGAGCCATCCAGCCGCGGGCCCCGTACATGACCCGCGCCGTTTCCTGACCAGTCTCCGACATGTCGCGTACCATCCGTAAAAACGGCTCGTGTAGCTCGGCCAGGTTGGTTTTCTCGGCGGGCCAGTAATTCATCTGGGCGTTGATGTTGATCGTGTACTTGCTGTCCCAGGGTGGCCGCATCCTGTTGTTCCAGATGCCTTGCAGGTTAGCGGGCTGACCCGTAGGCTGCGATGATGAAATCAGCAGGTAACGGCCGTATTGGTAATAGAGCGTGACGAGTTGGGGGTCATTGACTGATCGGAAATTCGTTAGTCGTTCGTCGGTTGGCCGATTGGCGGCCTCGGTTGACCCGAGGTTCAGCCCCACTCGGTTGAAGTATTGTTGGTAAGCGGCCACGTGTGGTGTCAGAATAGCCGCGTAGGATTTGGGGTAGGCTTTGTTGAGGTATGTTTCTGCCCGGGCGTTTTCGTCGCCACTGAGGTCTTTGTAGTTGTTGAAGTTGGTGGCTACTGACAGATAAATGGTGGCAGCATTGGCACCCTGCACCGTCAGCGAGGTGTCGGTGGCTGCGAGCGAGCCGCCTTCGGTTTTTATTCGGGCAATGCCTTTGAACCTGACCATGCCTTTGACCCCATCGTGGTCCGATGTGAGGCCGGCAATGGTCAGGTCGCGGGCTGCGTTAACGGTAATCTTCGCGTTAACTTGTGGAGTGGAGTAAGAAGCGGAAAACGACAGCCGGCCCGGTTGGCTGGCGGTCAGCCGCATAACAAGCACCTGATCGGGGAACGAAGCCAGCACTTCGCGGGTGTAGGTTACCCCGTTGACCGTATAGGATGTGCTGGCAACGGCTCTGGCTATATCCAGATCCCGGTAATAATTGGTGTACTGGTCGTGTCCGTCGAATGTCAGATGAAAACTCCCTACCGGCTGAAACATTTGTCCGTGCGACTTTTTGGTAATTATCGCTTTGTTAGCCAGCTGCTCTGCTTCTTTCTGCTTACCCTCAAAGATCAACCGACGAACCTCTGGCAAAGCCGCCAGCGCATCGGGGTTGTCGTTGCGGTTGGGGCTTCCGCTCCAGACCGTGTGCTCATTGAGTTGTATGGTTTCCCGGGCTACGTTGCCATAGACCATAGCGCCCAGACGGCCATTACCGACTGGCAAGGCATTTTCCCAGGTCTGGCCCGATGGCTTGTTGTACCAGAGTTTCAGCTCTGAGCTGGTCTGCGAAAAAACCTGGATCGGTACGACCAGCAGAAGCAAGCAAAGAAAGTGTCTCATCTAAAACGTGCTAAAAGGGGCGGATTCGATGGCCCCGGTTGCAAACTGAAGGAATGCGGTCTGCCAAAGTTACCGGCAAAAACGACAAACCAACTACCTAAAAACAAGATGAAAGAGGACTAAAATAGCCTCTTCCATCTGATACTACTGCTACTTATAAGAATTTAGTAACCAGGATTTTGGGGGAACTTAGGTCCTTCAACAACCCGGTCTATCTGTGTCTGGGGAATTGGCCGCAGCATATGGTAGTCCTTAATGTTGGCTGCCGCTTCGGGATTCCAGGCCTGCACCCGGCGCACCAGCGAACGGGTCCGGACCAAATCATGCCACCGTTGCCATTCACCGAAGAACTCCCGGCTGCGTTCATCCAGGATGAAATCGACCGTTACGTCAGCGGGGGTGATGGTCAGGGCCGTAGCTGCAGCTGCGTTCTGGGCGGCTGTGTTGGTCTTTTTAAAGGCTGCCCGCTGCCGTACTACATTAATCAGAGCGGCTGCCCGGGTAGGATCATTGGCTTTGAGATAGGCTTCGGCCCCCGTTAGGTACACATCCGAGAAGCGATATAAAACAACAGGACGGGTCGAGGGATCGTTGAAGTTAGCCCCGCGGCTGGGGTCCATAAACTTCTTCAGCGCCGGGAAAATACCGTTGTTCCACAGGCTGGGCGGTACAACGATGCCTTTGAAGGGCCTGGTGCCGACAAACTGGGGAGCCCCCGCCACCTCAAAATCCGGCAGCCACACGGCCGTATCGGCACCAACCACGGTTGTATAGCCAATACCCCGTCTGTTGTTGGCGGCTGTAGGGGTGTTGGTGACCGATGTGTTGGCGATGTATACCGTCGTGAACGAATTGGCAAAGCGGGTATCGATGTTCCGGTTCGTGAAAGCCTGGTCGAGGAAATAGCTCTTACCCGTGTTAGGCCCCGTTTTCAGCCTGTCGGTGTTGGGCCGCATCCGAACATACGGCCGTCCGTACTGAGAGTCCCGAATCATGCCGGAGGTACCACTGTTGACCAGCGTGCCGGCGGCATTGATAAACGAGTTGACACCGCTGTTGTTGGGGTAGTTCCAGGTCGTAAACCAGGGCGTCAGGTTTTGGGCGGCTCCGCCACTGGCCCCCGCGCCTACCTGATAGTACCCAAACTTTGGATCGAGCACGTGGTCGCTCACAAACATGGTTTCTTTACCGTAGTCATTGGCCGGCACAAACGCATCGCCATAGTCGGCCCAGAGGTCGAGCCCATAAGTGGCTTTGTTGGCAATGATATCGGCGCAGATAGTAGCTGCCTGGGTGAAGTCGGCCGCCGTATTATTGAGCCAGCCACGAGTCAGATACGCCTTGGCCAGCAGTAGTTGCGCCACGGGTTTGGTGGCGGCTTTACCCAGGAACGGCGCCGTTGGTGTGTTGGGCAGGTCGGCCGCGGCTTCGGTCAGGTCTTTGATGACCTGGGCGTACACCTCGGCGGCTGGCTGACGGGAAGCGGCCTGCGAAGGCACCGTAATAAACGTGGTGCTGAGGGGTACATCGCCCCAGGTCTGTACCAGATAGAAGTACCAGAATCCGCGCAGAAACTTGGCCTGGGCCAGGTATTGCTTGCGGGTAGCCTCCGGTAAATCGATAGTAGCCCCATATTGGAGTACGCCATTCAGGGTGTTGATGTCCTGAAAAGCTATGCCCCAGGCCGAGCCAAAGTTACTGCCGTTCAGGCCGTTATAGGTGTAGGCGGGGCCTCCGCCTGAGCTGGCTCCCTGCAGAAAATCATCGGTGCCAGCCTGCATTTCAACGGTAAACCCTTCAGTACCCCACTGCGACCGGATGTCGTTGTAGACCCCGGCAATACCACCCAGCACACCCGACGGGCTGTTGAAGTAAGAAGGAACAATCTGCGACTGCGGATTCTCTTCCAGAATCTCTTCGCACCCTGTACTTAATAAAGCCATAAGGCCAAGCAGGGCTCCAACTTTTATCGATTTCATAGGAGTGTCAATGATTAGAATTTGAGATTTACGCCGACTGTGAGTTGCCGGATAGGTGGGTTGTTCAGGTTAACCGCAATCTGGCGCTCCGGCGTGGCCCGATCGGCTCCCTGTGCGCTCAGCGTTGACTGGCCCGTAGCGTAGCTGTTTCCTTCCGGATCGATAGCCAGGTTGTCGCGTACTAAAGGCGAATACAGGATGAGCGGGTTGGTTGCGTTAACGTAAAGCCGGGCCGAACTGGCGCCCACCTTCTTGAGCAACTGGCTGGTGAAGGTATAGCCCAGGTTAATACTTCTGATCTTAACGAATGATCCGTCATAATAGCCCAGCGTTGATCCAAACCAGGCTACGGCCTGGCCCGCGTCAGGAGCCGGGAAGGCGTTGGTTGGGTTGGTATCCGTCCAGTAGTCAGTTTTTACCTGGTTTACGCGGCCCTGGTTGAAGAAGGCGAACCCGCCCGAACCCGTCGAGTTACCCGTCAGATACGGAACGACTACTTTCATACCCATCCGGGCAAAGGTGACGATCGACGCGTCGAAGTTCTTGAAGGTGAACCGGTTCGTAATGCCGCCTTCCCACTTGGGCTGGAAGTTGCCCAGAATCTGCCGGTCGGCCGGGTCGATGCGGTTATCACCGTTTATGTCTTCAACCCTGATCTGTCCAGGAAACTGCACCGGCGTAGTTTGCCGGGCCAGCGCGCCACTTTCCTGATCGGCCGTCTGCCAGATGCCAATCTTCTTGTAATCATAAATGACGGAAAGAGGCTGTCCTACAAACCAGCCGGCACCAATATTTGACAGTTCGGTTGGCTTGGTGAGCTGGGTGATTTTTTCCCGGTTGAAGAAGTAAATCACATCGGCACTCCAGTTGAATCCGCCGGGCTTTCTGAAAATATCAAACGTCAGCGATGTTTCTAAACCCCGACCTTCTGTGCGGCCCAGGTTCTGCAGGGTCGATCCGGCCCCGTTGCTGGGTGGCAGCGGAACAGACAGCAGGATGTCTTTGGTTTTCTGGAGATACCAGTCAACCGTACCGGTGATCCGGTTATTCAGGAAGCCAAAGTCAATCCCGATGTCGACCTGCGATGTCGACTGCCAGCCCAGGTTGGTGGCGGGCAGGCTGGTAACGGTATAGGCCAGCTGCTGACCGGCCGTACCCAGGCCGAAGTTATAGTAGCCTGCCGATAAGGCGCCCAGGGTAGCATAAGCGCCTACGTTCCGGTTACCGGAGATACCCCAGCCACCGCGTAGCTTCAGGTTCGAGATGGCAGGAACGCTTTTCATGAAGCCCTCTTCGATCACGTTCCAGCCCGCGCCAATGGCCGGGTAGTTGAAGTACCGGTTAGCAGGCGACAGGGTCGATGATCCGTCGCGACGCAGGGTCAGGGTTAACAGGTAGCGGTCGTTGTAGCTGTAGTTGGCCCGACCCATGTACGAGATCAACCCGGTTTCGGAGAACGAGTTGCCAAAATCGGAGTTGGCCACGGGCTGCCCCGACGCCAGCGAGAAGTTAGACGTTTTGATGTAATCGGCTGGTACCCCCGTTACCGTAAACCGGCTTCCCAGCGAGTGGTTTTTGGTGATTTCGTACAGACCCGTTACGCCCAGTTTGTGCTTACCAAAGGTTTTATCGTAATACAGCAGATGCTGAATGTTGATATCCCAGAACTCAGTGTTGCTGATCTCGGCGTTGGACGACGACTGAACCTGAGCCTGATTGAAATAGGTAAGCGGGCCATTGTAGCCATTGTAGTTAGACTGGCTAAAGTTCAGACCGGCATTGAACCGGTACCGCAGACCGGGCAGGATGTTCACCTCCCCATACAGACTATTAAACGTTCTCAACGACCGGGTCCGTCCCAGATAGGCGTCTCTTTTCGTGATGATCGTCAGCGGATTTATATTAGCCGCATCGATAGACCCTTCCGAAGGGAAGAGGTTTACGGTTCCATCCGCATTATAGGGAGAGGCCAGCGGAGTTAGCCGAACCAAACCACCCGGTACACCACCTCCACCCGGTGTATTGGTGTAGGTAAGTGTATTAAGGGTATTCAAACCAATCTTGATGCTTTTTCCAAGCCGCTGATCGATGGTAGCCCGGATGGTATAGCGTTCGAATTTCTGGCTGGGAATAATACCCGTCTCGTTAAAATAACCGAGGCCCAGAGAGTACTGGGTGTTTTCAGTACCGCCCTGCATCCCCAGCTGGTGGTTGGTGTTGAAGCCGGGCTTGTAAATCAAATCCTGCCAGTCGGTCGAAACGCCGGCCGCCAGCGCTTCCTGCTCCTTGATTGTCAGCGGGTAGGCCGTGGTTCCCGGAGCGGTGCGGTTATATTTGGTCGCGTCGCTCTTGAATTGAGCGTACTCCTGTCCATTCATGACGTTGTATTTGTCCATGATGGTCGTTACGCCGTGGTAGCCGTCGTAGGTGAAAACCGGTTTCCCGATTTTACCCCGCTTGGTGGTGATCAGGATAACCCCGCCCGCGCCCCGCGATCCGTAAATGGCGGTAGCCGATGCATCTTTCAGGATTTCGAGGTTGGCAATGTCGTCGGGGTTGATATCGTTCAGCCCGCCATACGGTATCCCGTCGACCACGACCAGCGGACCATCGAGTCCATCGCCATTCGAGGTGGTCAGCGTCCGGTTACCCCGGATACGAATAGAACCCTGGCTACCGGGCGTGGAGCCGTTGCTGACAATCGTTACCCCGGCGGCCCGGCCTTTCAGCTGGTTAACCAGGTTAGGAGCCGGTACTTCACGTAGGGTAGCTTCATTGACCGAAACAACGGAGCCCGTAACGTCGCGTTTGCGCTGCGTACCGTAGCCGACGACTACCACTTCATCCAGCGTTTTGTTATCAGGCGCCATCGTAACGTTAATGGCGCTCTGTGAGCCAACGGTAACCTCCCGGGCGGTGAAGCCCACCAGCGAGAATACCAGCACGGCGTTGGCATCCGGAACGGCCAGCCGGTAATTACCACGTTCGTCGGTGGTAGTGCCGCGCGTTGTCGATTTGATCTGGATGTTGACGCCGGGCAGTCCTTCGCCTTTTTCGTCAACAACCCGGCCCGTGATCTGTATATCCTGACTGGTTTCCATCGAGGATTCGCGGGGGGCGTTCTGGGGAAGAACGGGGGCGGTCGCGATTCGCTTGATAACGATCTGCTGACCGGCAACTTCATAACTTAAATTGAGTGGAGTCAGCAAGCGGTTCAGTACCTGCTGGAGCTGTTCATTTTTGGCCTGGTAGCTCAGTTTTCGTTTCGACTGAATCACTTCCCGACTGAACAGAAACTGGATTTTTGTCTGTTCCTGAATCCGCCGGATTACCTCTTCCACATCCTGGTTCTGGATGCTCAGGGTAACGCGCCGGTTCAGAATCTCCTGTGCCTTGCCTTTAACCGCGAAGCTTATGTTGACAATATTGAGCGCCAGCAGAATTTGCAGGCTCGAAACTTTCATTAGCCTGACCCAACCCTGGCGGCTGTTCAACCAGTTATGCATGTTTTTGTGCTTTTAAAGTTGTTGCATGAGATGAAAATGCCCTGGAAGGCGTTGAAATGTGTCTTTTTTACACATTTACGGGCAGGCAAGTGGAAGTGTCTGAATACCACCACCCTGCAAGGTGATAGATAGATTTATTGCATTGGTTTTGGGCTAATTAATGGTGAATGAATTACTCATTTACAACCGCGACTATGGATGATTACCAGGTTGTCCGTCACGTCGAAGGTAGATTCAGTGGCCAGGCACAGAAGTCGTATTTTCTCCAGAAAGGGTACGTCGTTGAGCTGCCCCGTAAACGTACAGTTACTAAGCGCAGCCCGGTCGTACTGAATAGGCATGTTATAGCTCTCTTCGAGCCGGTTCAGAATCTCATGCACCGGGGTGTACTCGAAGGTAAATTGCTGTTTAAGGATGCGGTCTGTATTGTCGGCCAACAGCGTTTCGTGCTTTACAAAATGCTCATGGTTGGTTTTGAGGTTAGCCTCTTCGTTGGCGGTGAGCAGGATCGTTTCGGTAGGCGTGGAGGTAGATGTGACGGTCACCCGGCCGGTTTTTACCTTTACAAAGGAGGCCGCCCCCGGCCTGAAAGCACGCACCTGAAAGCTGGTTCCCAGTACTTTGGTGGTTAAATTAGGCGCATAGACGATAAAAGGTTTTGCCGGATTTTTGGTAACCTCGAAGAAGCCCTCTCCCTGCAGGTACACTTCCCGCACCGAACCGCTGTTCTGTTTGCGGTAGCGCAGCTGGCTACCCGTAGATAGCAATACCGACGAGCTGTCGGGCAAAATCACGACCAGCGCCTGACCGGTCGAGTTCTTCACCAGTTTCCAGGCGTCCTGTTTCGGGGCCTGTTTGGACGGGGTATTGGCTACCGACAGCGGATCGAAAAGGGGGAAGCCGAGTTGCCACCAGCCGATCAGGCCGGCCACCGTAGCCGCGGCCACCCACCGGCCCCACTGCCAGTTGCCAAACGGCCGGATCGTGGGCGTTGCGGGAGGCAGTTGCTGAATCACCCGCTCCACGCGGTCTTTTACGGCTTTGTCGGAAATAGCAGGCTGTGTGCCCTGCAAAACCAGAAAGGTAGCCACGGCCTGCTCATAGACTTCCTGGCGATCAGGATGTTCGGCCAGCCAGATTTTCCAGCGAAGCTGATCCTCGGGTCGTCTTTCCCGCATCCAGACGCGAAAGTCCTCGCTCTGCAAAAAGTCGTCTACGGTTATCAGGTTCTGGGTTGGCAGGCTCATTGAACTATTCTACTATATTCCTTGATAGTACGAAGAGTTCGGCCGCTCATACCCTTCTCAAAGCAAATTTTTTTGAAAAAAAATCCAACAAATCAGAAGGGCGTGTACGAGCCAGCGTTTTCGGAGTTTGCCAAGCGCTTTTTGGAGAAGATTGGAAACCGACTGCCGGTTTACCTGCATGACCTCAGCAATTTCGGGTACCGATAAATTTTCGTAGAAGCGAAGGTAGAGCACCTCGCGCTCCCGCGCCGGGAGCAGGTCCAGCTGGTTTTGAACACGTTTGGTCAGCAGGTTCAATGATTCCTGATGAATCAGCAATGACTCTGAATCGGCCTCTTCTGCTACAGACGTATCCCAGTCCAGTTCTTCGTACGATATCCGTTTCTGGGTTCTGATATGCTGGATGATATGATTGCGGAGTGCTTTAAGCAGATAATGTTTGACCGACTCGGTATTGCCGATTTGCAGACGGTTTTGCCAAAGTTGTAAGAAAAGCTCCTGTATGCAGTCTTCAACAACGACCTCATCGACCATGAACTTGAGCCCATAGTGTCTCAGCACGCGATAGTAGCGCTCGGCTAGTCTACCTAATGCCAGCCTATCGCCTTCACGATATAATTGCCACAAGTCTTTGTCGTCGGTATTGGCTAGCATGAATGTTTAGAGATCCCTTACGCCAACTGAACGGGTAAATTTCCCGCTTTCAGTTGTATGATGAAAATTGAGTTGTACTGTACAGGTTCAGTTCGTGCTTCCAGTTGGTTTATGTATCTGCCTGTCCGTACAAACGGGTCAGGTGGGCCGAGTTGGTTAAGTATGTGGGTTTGGAGACGGAACCTGCCTTTCATGTACTCTGTATCGGTTGTTTCGTAGCAATCGAGACAGACAAGAACAGTGACCTTAACTGGCTCTGTTTACCTGTTATTGAGTGTGGAGGCAAATTCCGCAAATACAAAGTAAAAGTATTTTTATATCATTATTAAGTATAAGATTATCCGGATAGCGAGGTTTTTCAACATACGATATGGAATCTTAATAACAAGTTTATTTCATATATATGCTTCCGTACCAGATGTTGATTCGGTATCTGGTTGGTAAATGCCTAGTTATGTTTAGGTTAGCCACTGTAGCCAGGTCATTGAAGGAGACTAGGTCTGTACGGTGGGCTATACAAACGAAGCTACTATTTTCTGTACTGTGCCCGGCCTATGTTAACCAACTGCTCCAAAAAGGTCTAACTACTGCCTGGCGGTCGGGCAATACGCTACATGAAGACCTATAGTTGCTTCGGTTGCATGATAGGACGTAGTCATTCCTGCCGTAAAGAGAATTTGTCCAAATTTTTCTGGAAAAAATTAGAAATTAGCTACGTAGTTCCAGCGGCTTTTTTGTCTTATAGTTAGGTGGCCGAAAAACTAACTTAATCATAGCTAACTTATGGAGACAGTTGCTCCTTTGACGCTCTCAACCAGTGCTTTTCAAAGACCTTTCAATATAGTTAGTGACCTGACCGCCAACGAAACCCCGGATGAGTTAGTGAAACATCCCGTTGATACGGAGCTGTTTATCCGGAAGGTGTTCGAGACTGATCCGAAAAAGGGCTGCGAACTGCTTTTTCGGCATTATTACCGGCCCATGTGCACCCACGCCAGCCGGTTCGTTTATTCTAAAGAGGTAGCCGAGGATCTGGTTGCCGATGTATTTTATACGTTCTGGGACACCCAGGCCTACCTATCGGTGCGTCAGTCGTACCGGGCCTATCTGTTTCGGTCTGTCCGGAATCGATCGTACAACTACCTGGCCAACGAGCATAAAAAACTTTGTTCGCTTGAGTCGGCCGAGAAGCAGGAGGCCCCCCTGGGTGATCTGCCCGAGTCGATCATGCGGTACGAGGAACTCTACCACCGCATTGATAAGATGGTGGCTGAGCTGCCCCCGCAATGTCGCAAGGTGTTTATCATGTTCCGGTTCGAAAGCCGGAAAGCGAAAGATATCGCCCAGGAGCTGAAGCTGTCGGTGCGTACCGTTGAGGTATACATTGCCAAGGCGCTGTCAACGCTGCGGTCGGGGCTAAAAGACCAGTGGCTGGTTGTTGCCCTGATCACCTGGCTGGAAAGCTGGCTGTGCTGATAAATTTATTGGCGGGTACAGTACGTAGTTTTTCCAGGCAATTTGTCCACATATTCAGATAGAGATTCAACATATGCTTCCGGCTATAGACAAACAACTTCTTTTCGACCACTTCGCTGATAAGACGACGCCCCTGCAGAAACGGCAGATCGAAGAGTGGCTGGGCAGCGAAGCAAACAGGGAGCAATTCTATGCCTGGTTGTCAGAATGGGAACAGCAGAATGCCTCGTATCTGCCAGCACTTGAGGAACCGTTGCAACGATTTGTCGACCACATGAACAGGGTGCCATCCGGGTCGGCCGATGTTGATGCCGGCAAGCTCAGGCCGCTTGAGGGCGTGGCGCAACGGCGGGGGGCAAGGTCGCCCTGGGGGTGGCTGGCTGCCGCATCCGTACTGGTTGGCGGGCTTTTTTTAGGCTGGCAGTATCAGGAAACGATCTTATACAAAACATACCAGACGGTATATGGCGAAACGAAACCGGTGCTGCTGTCAGACGGGAGCCGGGTTTTCTTACAGGCTAATTCGCTGCTGCGCGTGCCCCGATTCGGGTTTAGCGAACGAAGCCGGGAGGTATGGCTGAAAGGTGAAGCTGGTTTTGTCGTTACCCATACCGACAATAACCTGAAGTTCCAGGTTAAGACCGATAAGAGCTTCGACGTAGTTGTTCACGGCACGGAGTTTACCGTAAATACCCGCTCGTACCGCGCCAATGTCATGCTGCGGAAAGGCAAAGTTCAGGTCAACTGCAATCTGGGAAAAACGCAGAATCAGATTTTTCTCAAACCTGGCGACCTCGTATCGCTTGAGCAGCCGAACCGACCGCAGATTCAGCACCAGATCAAACCGCAGGTGTACGAACAGTGGAAAGAGCGCCGGTTCGTTTTTGATAATATGAGTTTACAGGCGTTTGGGCAGCTATTGACCGAAAATTACGGACTGTCGGTAACCATATCTGACAGTGCGATTGCCCAGCGAACGCTGGTAGGCTCGTTCCGGGCCGATAATGTCGATGAATTGCTGGAGCTCGTTGCCGAAATCTTTGATCTTAAAGTCACCCGCGACGGGAATACAGTGCGTTTGAGTGAAGTCGATTAATTAATCCTTTCTAAGCCCTATTCATTCATGAAAAAAATCTCTCCACTCGCGAGGGCAGGATTGCTATTGCTTTCTGTTTCCTGTATGAGTCAGCCCGCCTGGTCTCAGACCTTTGCTTCCAGCCGCCAGGTGATTAATCCCAAGCTCACCACGTCGGAAATGCGCAAACTGAAGGATATTCTTCAGGAACTTAAGTACCGCTACCAGGTCGACATCATTTTTGAGGGCGGGGTTGTCGAAAACGTGACTACGCCGGTCATCAGCATCAACTACAGCCTGCCGCTGGAGCAGAACCTCAACGCCATTCTGAAGCCGACGCATCTGCGCTACAAGAAGGTGAAAGAAGGCTCGTACCTGATTCTGGACGAGAAGCGGGATCGTAGGAAAAGCGTTTCGAACAGCTCATCGGCTATCCCCGGCCTGACCGATCATGTTACGGCTACGGCAATGGCCGGCCATCAACTGGAGGCCGACGCGCAGTCAGGCAAAGCCGGCACACTGAGCCTGAAAGTGGCCGATCAGGTCGTTTCCGGGCGGGTTACCGACGAGAGCGGGGGAGCGCTGCCGGGGGTCAACATCCTGCTAAAAGGGACCCAGAAAGGTACCGCCACCGATGTGCAGGGCAATTATACGTTCAGAATCAGCGAAGGTAACTCGCCTAACAGCGCGGCCGTTCTTATTTTTTCGTTTGTCGGCTACCTGCCCCAGGAGATTGCGGTCAACAACCGCAGCGTTGTCAATGTACAGCTCAAAACCGATCTCAAGCTGATCAACGAAGTCGTGGTTGTGGGCTATGGTACCCAGAAACGCAGTGACATCACAGGCGCCGTTGGGTCGATCAGTGCCAAGGAAATTCAGGATGAGCCGGTGGTTCAGATTGGTCAGGCATTGCAGGGGAAGGTGGCCGGTTTACAGGTAACCCAAAACTCAGGCGCTCCCGGTTCCGGTCTGCTGATCCGCGTTCGGGGTACGGGTACTGTTAACAACTCGGACCCGCTCTACGTCGTAGACGGCAACCTGAACAGCAACCCGCTCGATCTGGTACCGGACCAGATTGAGAGTATTCAGGTGCTGAAAAGTGCCAGCGCAGCCGCTATTTACGGAGCTCAGGGCGCCAACGGCGTGATTCTGATCACTACCAAGCAAGGCCGGGCGGGCAAATCTCAGCTGGATGTCAGCCTGTCGCAGGGGGTACAGCAAATTCGGAAATACTTCCCCGTTACCAACGCGTTTCAGTACGCAACGCTCTATAACGAAGGCCTGGTCAACGCGGGCCAGCAGCCGCTCTACCCGAATCCGTCGGCCCTGGGCGAGGGTACCAACTGGCAGAAAGAGGTATTTCAGGTGGCACCCATGACCGACGTGAGCCTGTCGGCCAGCGGGGGAAACGAGAATAGCAAGTTCTTCTTTTCGGGGGGATACATCAACCAGGAGGGCATTATAAAAGGATCGGGTTTCAACCGCGCCAACCTGCGGATCAACTCGTCGCATACGATTAACCGGTATCTGCGGGTCGGTCAGAACCTGTCGGGTAGCCTGGCGCAGTATAAGCAAATATCGGAGTTCAACTTCGGGTCGATACTGGGCAGTACGCTGACGGCCAATCCCGAAATTCCGGTCAGGATGCCCGATGGTAACTGGGGTTATTCGCCAACCTCGCTGAACTCTGGTAACCCACTGGCCAGTATCAATTACACCAACAACAATACCCGGCGACCCGTCATCAATGGCAATGTATACGCGGAGATCATTCCGCTGGAGGGGCTGACCTTCCGCTCTCAGTATAACTTCAACATTGGCTATTCGGAGAACTCGGTGTTCAACCCCGCGTATCGTATCTCTACCAGTAACTTCAACGATGTAGCCAACCTCACTGAAAGTACCAGCCGTTTTCGTGAATACAGCTGGGTAAACACGCTGACCTATCAGAAAAACATTGGTGATCATACGTTCGACGTTCTGGGCGGGGTAACCGTTCAGGAATCCTACACGCAGGGTATACTGGCCTACGCGGCCGGACTGCCCCTGAACGCGACCCTGAATCCGAATCTGCGTTACCTCAACCTGTCGACCCAAAGCAACCGGGTAGAGGGCGACGCCGGTGCCTGGGGGATCTTATCGTACCTCGGCCGGATCAACTACAACTACAAAAGCAAATATTTCACGACGGTGAACTTCCGGGCCGATGGGTCGTCGCGCTTCGGAGAGAACAACAAATTCGGGTATTTTCCCTCGTTTTCGCTGGGCTGGAAACTGTCCGAAGAGCCTTTCCTGAAAGAGGTCACCTGGGTGAATAACCTGATGCTGCGGGGCGGCTGGGGGTCGTTGGGCAACCAGAACTCATTACCCAACTACGCCTTTACGGAGCTGGTTACGCCCAACATCAACTACACCTTCGGCAACCCGCAGACGGTGGTACGCGGCCAGGCCGTTACCAGCATGGGTAACCCGGACCTCCGGTGGGAGTCGACCAAAGAAACCAACATAGGAGTCGACTTTACCGGCTTCAACAACCGGGTTACGGCTTCGGTCGACGTATACAACAAGAAAACGACCGACATGCTCCTGCAGGTACCGGTTGTCAGCTACTCCGGCATTCAGAACGCGCCTTACGTAAACGGAGGCAGCGTCACCAATAAAGGGGTTGAGCTATCGCTGGGCTATGACCGGAACAACAGCATTCCCGGTGGTTTCAACTACGGCGTGTCGGGTAATATTGCCTTCAACCAGAACCGCGTAAACGCGCTGAGCAACTCCGGAACGGCCATCAACCAGTTCATCAGCTTTGTCGGTCTGGTAAACGTTACGCAGGTAGGGAGCCCCATTGCTTCATTCTGGGGCTGGCGGACCAACGGCCTCTTCCAGAGCCGCGAAGAAATTGCGGCCCACGCGTTCCAGAGCACCGGAACCGCGCCCGGCGACATCCGCTTCGTGGACCTGGACGGCAACGGAGTCATTAACGCCAATGACCAGACCGTAATCGGCAATCCCTGGCCCAAGTTCACCTACGGGCTGACCTCCTACGCGTCGTTCAAGAACCTCGACTTCCGGATGCAGTTTCAGGGTACCTACGGCAACGACATATTCATGGGTCTGAAATTCAGAATGGAAGGCGCCAACTTCTTTAACTACACCATGAACGTCTGGGAAAACCGCTGGACCGGCCCGAACACCAGCAATACGGTGCCCCGCCTGAATACCAACGACCCGAACAACAACATGCGCTCGTCGGAATACTACATCGAAGACGGATCGTATCTGCGGCTGCGGAACATTCAGATCGGCTATCGCATTCCGAAGAGCGTGGTGAATCTGCGGAGTCTGCGTGTATATGCGTCGGTCCAGAACGCGCTGACCTTCACCAAATATCCCGGATTCGATCCTGAGCTGGGCAGCAACCGTGGCAACAGCCCCCTCTATATCGGTATCGACGAGACGAACTACCCGCTGCCCCGGATCTATACCCTGGGCGTCAACATTGGCCTTTGATATTGTCGACAGCGCTTTCCGGCGCTACAGCAAATGCGCTGCCCGAAAGCGCTCCTTAAACCCAAGACCCATTAGCCATGAAGCTACTATCATACGTCTTATTAACCTGTTTTTGCTGGTTCACCTCACAGGGCTGCAAGAGCGTACTGGATAAAGAACCCCTGGCGCAGATCAGTGCCTCCAGCGCCTACATCACTGCCGACGATGCCCGCCGGGCCGTAACCGCTGCCTACACCCCCCTGGCCGGTAACAACTGGTGCTGCACCTACGTAGGAACCGGCTATATGCACTGGGTGCTGGCCAACGTAGCGTCTGACGATACCGAAAAAGGGGGCGAATCGGGGTCCGATCAGCTGTATGCGCAGCAAATTTCCCTGTTTAACATTCAGTCGGACAACGATGCCGCCCGCTTCGCCTGGTCGACCGAGTACATCGGTATACGGCGGGCCAACCTGGTGCTGGACAACGTACCGAACATCCAGATGGACGCGGCCCTCAAAAACCAGTACCTGGCCGAAGCCAAGTTCCTGCGGGCCTGGTACTACATCAACCTGGTCAAAACCTTCGGGGATGTGCCGCTGGTACTGACGGCTTCGCAGAATACCTACGACATGGAGCGAACGCCCAAACAGCAGGTCTACGCCCAGATTATCAAAGACCTGGAAGAAGCCGCAGAAGTACTCCCGCTGGCCAGTAAGTACCCGGCTGCCGACCGGGGTCGGGCTACCAAAGGGGCCGCGCAGGCTTACCTGGGTAAGGTGTATCTGTATATGAATAATTTCGCCAAGGCCGAAGAATGGTTCGACAAGGTGATCAAGTCGGGCGAGTACGCGTTGCATGCCGATTACATGGGTATGTTTCTGCGGGCCGGTGAAACCAGCCGGGAGCACATTTTTCAGGTACAGTTCCTGAACGATCAGGGCGCGCAGCCTGCCAATAATCAGATCAACATCGTGATGGCGAGCCGCGCCCGTAATGGCTGGGGCTTCAATAACCCTACTGCTGATTTTGTCAGCGCTTTCGAGCCCGGCGACCCCCGCCTGGAACAATCGGTATACAAAACGGGCGATGTCATGCCCGACGGGCTTGTGGCCAACGTAGGCAACAGTAGCACCGGCTACCTGAACAAAAAAGTGTACGTGCCCGAATATGAGCGCATTGCCGGGTCGCTGCAGGCGGGTCGAGACGATATCTACATGCGGCTGGGAAAAGTGCTGCTGTGGTACGCCGAAGCGGCCAACGAGAACGGAAACACAACCGCTGCCCTGAACGCTCTGAATCAGGTTCGGGCACGCGCCCGGCAGGGAAAAACGGGGGTGCTGCCCGATGTAACCGTGACCGATAAAGCCGCACTTCGCGAACGAATCTGGCAGGAGCAGCGGGTCGAGTTCGGGCAGGAGTATGAGCGCTTCTTCGAGCTGGTCCGCCAGGGTCGGGCCGGGAAAGTGCTGCGGGCCTACGGCGAAAAATACAAAACCGCCAAAGGAGCTGGCTTCCGCGACGGTATTAACGAAATATTCCCGATTCCGCAGCTCGAAATCAATTTGAGTGGCGGCAAAATCAAGCAGAATCCGGGCTACTAAACGCAGGCCATGTCATCGTACCAGACGGGCGTGGGTTGGGTAAACTATGCCTTCCTCAAACCAGACCGGTCGCCCGAAGTCAGTCACCAGGCTCCTATAAACGGGCTGTGGGTGACTGACCCCCGCCCGGCTGCCTGCTTCTCATTACTCCCACGGGCCAGTGCGCCGGCCTGGTTTAACCTACTCTTTCTTATGCGGCTGTTCGTAAGCATATGTGCGTGTATCACGGTGTCTGCCAGCTTGTTGGGTCAGACCATGCCGGCAGCTGAAAAGCCGTCGTTCGGTCAGACGTTTGTGCCAGACCTCATAGTCAGGGCCTCCGATATCAAGTCGTTTCAGGTGGTTGGGCAGGCCGACTGGCAGGCTCAGAACGGCGAGATCGTTGCGCGGTTAGCGCCTAATTCCGGAGGGAGCTGGCTTGTGCTGAACCGGTCGTATCAGGATGTCGGTCTTCATGCGCTATTCAAGTGCAGCCCCTCGGCCGAAACGGGGGTGCTGTTGCGGATGCAGAAAACCGATCGGGGCATGAAGGGTATTTTCCTGACCCTCAACAAAGACGAAGTGGCTCCTTATGCGGTATCCATCGATGCGCAGGGCAACATAACCGAGCGCGAAAAGTTGCGGTATGCGGGCGGCATCTACTACCGGCTGGCCCCCCCGAAGAACGACGCCCAGGCCAACGCCCGCCGGGCTATGCCACCCCGCCCCGCTACCCCCGCCAACCTGCCGCTGGCCCGCCCCAATACCGACTTCCGCGCCGACGACTGGAATATGGTCGAAACGTTTGTCGAGCTGAACGTCATCCGCAATTTCCTGAACGATGGCGCCGAGATCGGTGGGGCCGTAGATGGCGATTCGGCAACGGATGAGTATGGCCCCATTGCGCTTTACGCGGGCGGTTCGGGCGAGGTTCGCTTCAAGGACATCATGGTCAAGGACATTGCCATGCGTGTGAACCCGGCCGAAAAATCGTCTTCCCGTTTTACTGTCCAGTGCATCAGTGATATGTACTATTCGTGGGGCGCCGATGCCGCCGATTTTAACAAAGACGGTATCATGGACGTAGTAGCGGGCCCCTACATCTATTACGGGCCTGACTACACGACGCATCGGGAAATTTTTCCGGCTATTGCAGTGAGCCCGTCCAGGGAGTTTACCCGCACCCATGTGCAGTTTACGCACGACTTCAACGGCGACGGCTGGCCCGATGTGCTCATCAGCCCGTCGGGGGCCAGTGTGCTGATCAATCCGAAAGGCGAGTCCCGGCGCTGGAAAAGCTACGATATTCTGCCGTCTGTACAGAGCGAAATCACCGATCTGGTCGATATTGATAAAGACGGCCAGCCCGAACTGGTGTATGCGGCCAGCGGCTCCCTGCGGTATGCAAAGCCCGACGGAGCCGACCCGACCAAACCCTGGAAAGAATTCATTATTTCGGACAAAGGCTACGCGCTGGCCCACGGCATCGGAACCGGCGATATCAACGGCGACGGCCGACTCGACATCCTGAATGCCTACGGCTGGTGGGAGCAACCCGACCGGAAGACGCCGGAAACCCTCTGGGCGTACCATCCCTACGCGTTCGGTCGCTACGGCAACCGCGGCAGCAACATCGGCGGTACGCTGATGGCCGTGTTCGACGCCAATGGCGACGGACTGAACGATGTGATCACCAACCTCAACGTACATGGCTTTGGCCTGGCCTGGTTCGAGCAGGTGCGCGACAGGGCTGGTGCGATCTCGTTTACCCGCCATATGATCAGCGACGATTACTCGACAAAGAGCGCCGGAAACGTGACCTTTTCGCAACCCCACGGCGCCACCTATGCCGATGTTGACGGCGATGGCATTCGCGATTTCATCGTTGGCAAGCGCTACTTCACCCACCTCGATAACATGTACGATCCGGACTCGTACGGCGCGCCGGTGCTGTACTGGTACCGAACCGTCCGGAATCCGAAAGCGCCCGGCGGGGCCGAGTTCGTGCCCGAACTGATCCATAATCGATCGGGGGCGGGCTCTGAGGTAACCGCGGTCGATATCAACAAAGACGGCGCCATCGATATCGTCACCTCAACCAACCGGGGCACCTTCATTTTCTGGAATACCCCCACTGGCCGCAAACCCCAAAAACAGCCGTCCCGGTCAAAATAAGCCTCACGGCCAGATAATTATGCTGGCTTTCAATCCCTACTCCTCAATCCTAATCCCTAAGCCATTACTCATGAAACTGTATTTGATCGTATTGATGCTCTTCATCGGGGTCATCCTGTCGCTGCACCTGACTATGAACGCCCAGGTGGGCGCCATTATCCGAAATCCTAAAGTGGGCAATGCCATTTTCTGGGGCATCGGTGCCCTTACCGCCCTGGCGATCGGTTTTTCGTCCGGCGATACCGAAGCGTTTTCCCGGCTGCGCGAGGTGCCGGTCTGGCTGCTCACGGCGGGCGTCATGGGAGCCGCACTGGTGTTCGGTATTGCCTGGACGGTCCCTAAAGTGGGGGCCGCTACCGCCTTCGTTCTGATGATTGCCGGTCAGGTGGTTACCGGCCTGGTCCTGTCTCACTTTGGCGCGCTGGGGTCGCCGGTAGAGCCCATTTCTGCCATGAAAGTAGTGGGTGCGCTTCTGCTGGTTGCCGGGGCCGCCGTCTGCACATTTTCTAAATAACAGCCTGAAATCTATGCATACGCCATTAACCCGAAGGGATTTTATCAAAGCGGCCGGTATGGCCGGCGCGGCCTCGCTGGCCCTGCCCACCCTGGCCAGGGAAGAACTCGCCAGAAAAAACGAAATCGGTGCCACGTTCATCCTGTGGGGATACGGCGCGGATAACCTCGAAGCCTCGCTCAGCGACATGGCGAAACTGGGCTACCATTCGTTCGAGACCTTCGGACAGGTCATTCAGGAATGGGAAGAAAAGCGGGGCGGATTCGGTAAGGTCGTTCAGAAATACGGCGTTCCCATCATCTCGGCCTTCTGCATGACCGACGTTCTGGACCCCGCCAAACGGCCGGGCGAACGGAAAAAGCTGGAACGCTGGGCGCAGTTGCTGAAAGAAAACGGCGGCAAAGTAGTCGAATACTGCCCCACCAGTATCAAACGCGACGGCTACGACTACAAGGAGCACAAGAAGAACCTGGTCGACTCCATGAACGAGTATGCCAAAGTAGTCACCGACATGGGGCTGGTCTGCGCGCTCCATCCGCATACGGGTACGCCCATCGAAACCCGCGAAGAGGTTTACTTCATCATGGAAAATCTGGACACGAATTACATGAAGTTCGGACCGGATGTGGGGCAACTGGCCAAAGGGGGCAGCGACCCGGTCAAGATCGTACAGGATTTTCTGCCGCTCGTTCAGCACGTTCACCTGAAAGATTTTTCGGGCGGTAACGACAACGGCTACCTCGGCTACGCGCCCCTGGGCGCCGGGACCGTAAACCTGAAAAAAATCCTCGATATGCTCGAACCCCGCAAGAAAGACATGGCCGGCATGATCATGTTCGAACTCGATTCGGACCGGAAAAATAAGATGCCGATGACAGAATTCGAGTCGGCCAAAGTATCTCGGGATTACCTTAAAAAGCTGGGATACAAGTTCGCAGTCTAGTCGACATACGCCAGCGTCTGGCAGTCAAAAACGCGTTAATCAAGATTTGTTTTCCCCTGGTTTATGGAAGTTCTAGCGAATTATATCGGCGGTACGTGGACAAAAAGTAAGGAAGAGAATACGGTGGCTGTGATCAACCCGGCCTCGCAGGAAGTGATTGGCGCTGTCCCGCTGGGGAGCCATACGGCCACCGATGTGGCCAGTGCGGTAGCGGCAGCCGCCGGAGCGTTTGCGGCCTGGCGCGAGGTCCCCGTCATGAAGCGGGTACAGCCGCTGTACAAACTGAAGCAGCTGCTCGAAACCCACGCCGAGGAGATTGCCCGAACCATTACGCTCGAATGCGGCAAAACCCTGGCCGAGTCGAGGGGCGAAATTCAGCGGGCCATCGAGAACGTGGAGGTGGCCTGCGGCATGCCGGTGCTGATGCAGAGCGAGTTCTCGGAAAATATCGCGCCGGGCATCGATGAGTTCATGATCCGTCAGCCGCTGGGCGTCTGCGCCTGCATTGCGCCGTTCAACTTCCCGGGCATGATTCCATTCTGGTTTCTGCCCTACGCCATCGCCTGCGGAAACACCTTCATTATAAAACCATCGGAAAAAGTGCCGCTGACCATGCTGAAGGTGTTCGAGCTCATCGATCAGCTGGATCTGCCCGAGGGGGTCATCAATCTGGTACACGGTGGTAAAGAAACGGTAGATGCCCTGCTGGAACACCCTGACGTTAAGGCCATCAGTTTTGTGGGCTCTACGCAGATCGCCAGATACATCTACGCCAAAGGGGCCGCCAACGGAAAACGCGTTCAGGCCCAGGGAGGAGCCAAAAATCCGGTGGTGGTATTGCCCGATGCCGATCTGGACATGTCCGTCAAAATTATCACCGACAGCGTGTTCGGCTGCGCGGGTCAGCGCTGCCTGGCCGCGTCCAACATCATCACCGTGGGCGATCAGGGCGTCATCAAAGAAGCCTTGTACGAGTCGGCCAAATCCCGAACGACCGGCTTCGGCCTGGACGAATCAGTCGAGATGGGGCCGGTTATTACGCCAGACAGCCGGTCGCGGATCGAACACCTGATCGATAAAGGCATTCAGGAAGGGGGGCGGCTACTGCTGGATGGCCGCAAGCCTGCCATCAGTGGTTTTGAGCAGGGCAACTTCATCAGGCCAACCATTCTGGAAGGCCTGCCGCTCGATGGCGAGGTGATCCGCACCGAGATTTTTGGCCCCGTTATGAGCCTTATCGAACTCGGTACGGTAGACGAAGCCCTGACCTTCATCAACAGCGGCCGGTACGGTAACATGGCCTGCCTGTTCACCAGCAGCGGAGCCAACGCCCGCAAGTTCCGGAGTCAGGCCATGGCCGGTAACATCGGTATCAACATCGGGGTAGCGGCCCCCATGGCGCAGTTTCCCTTCAGCGGCTGGAACGAAAGCTTCTTCGGTGATCTGCACGGGCAGGGTCGGCACGCGGTCGAGTTTTTCACCCAAACCAAAGTCGTTGTGGAGCGGTGGCCGAAAGAATGGTCGCGTAAGTTCTAGCGGTACAGGTCGGTTCTGAGCGGTTTTACTCCTCATCCTTAGCGAATCAAAACGTATGTCAACCTTGCAAAAAGCCTTCTGCCCGCCTTTCAGCCTCCAGACCCGGATCAACTTTCTGGGCATCGACTGTGTCGTAACGGACCTCAGCCACACCATCAGTACCGAAGACCCTACCTTCATCGGTCACCAGCGCACCCTGATCTGGAATCACCTGTCGCACGAAGAAACCCAGAAGATGGGACTCACCAAACCACCTTATTCGTACAAGGTAGTCGGGTTCACCCTCTGCGACCATTCCAATACCCACGTCGATGCCATCAACCACGTGGTCAACGAACCCGACGCGCGCTCCGTTGATCAGCTGCCGCTGGAGTGGTTCATGGCCCCCGGCGTCTGGTTCGACTTTTCGCATAAGGAGCCGGCCAGCTACATCACCCGGGCCGATATTGACGAGGCTCTGGACAAAACCGGGGTTACGATTAAACCCCAGTCGGTGGTGCTCTACCATACGGGCTGGTACAAAAAGTGGAAACAGCCGTTCGACTACATCCGGGGCTACCCCGGCCTCGATCGTAGCGCCATCGAATACCTCAACGACCTGGGCGCCATCAGCGTAGGGGCCGACGCGCCCAGTATCGACAGCCATCATGAAGTGGCCGTTGTCAGGGAGCAGCCTGCCCATATCGTATGCCGCGAACGCGAAATCCTGAACATCGAAAACCTGGCGCAGGTCGACCTGATTCCTGCCCATTCGTTCTGGTTCGTGGGCCTGCCGCTCAAAATTAAAGGGGGTTCCGGCTCGCCGTTCCGGGGCGTCGCTATCGTGCCCGAATCTCAACTATAAAAAGCTAATCGATTGATTATGAGTTTACCTCAATACATGGATGCGCTGGTTCTCAACGGTGTCCGCGATTTTGCTATAGAGACCGTGCCGGTGCCAGTGCCGGATACCGACGAAGTGATCTGCCAGGTTGACACAACCTATATCTGCGGTACCGATCCGCATATCGTAGCGGGCGACTTCCCTAACTTCTGGCCTACCAGGTTTCCGTTCATACCCGGTCACGAATGGTCAGGAACCGTGGTGCAAACCGGCCCCCGGGCGGCCAGCCTGGGCTGGCGCGAGGGCGACCGGGTGTGTGGTATTTCGCATTGCGGCTGCGGCTACTGTGAGATGTGCCTGAAAGGTCGCTACAACATCTGCCTCAACTACGGCCACGAAGAGCGGGGGCACCGGCAGTACGGCCATTATACGCCGGGGGCTTATGCGCAGTACATGCGTACGTCCGTGAAAAGCATCTTTAAAATTCCGGATGCCATGTCGCTGGAGTATGCGGCCTGCGTAGACCCGCTCAGCATTGCGCTGTATACCGTGAAGCGGTCGCGTATGCAGCCCGGCGATGACATCCTGATCATCGGTACCGGCCCGCAGGGGCTCATGGCCGTCCTCTGTGCGAAGGCGCTGGGGGCAGCCCGTATATACGCGGCCGGCAGCGGTGAGCGGCTCGCCAAAGCGCAGGAGCTGGGCGCTATACCGATCGATTACAAAGAGGGCGACGTCGTCACGACCGTACGCGAGCTGACCAGCGGGCGGGGCGTTCCGGCGGTGCTGGAGTGCGCGGGTACGGCGCAGTCGCTGACCCAGGCCTGTCTGGCCGCTGCCAAAGGGGGCGTGGTGTCGGTGATCGGGATTCCGCACGCAGACCCGTCGATCCCCATCAAGCGGATGGTACTGGATGAAGTCGAACTGGTCGGCAACCGCGCCAACCCGAATACGGCCCAGCCAACGATCGAGCTGCTGATCAACAACCGGATCGACCTGAGTCCGCTGATGACCCACCGCTACGCACTGACCGATTTCAGAACCGCGCTGGATACCTACGAAAACCGGAAAGACGGCGCTATCAAGGTAGCGACGAAGCCCAATGGAATGAATTAACACAGACGATTTTAACAACGAGCTATATGAGTAGGAAAGTCATGGTTGTTAGTGGGGGCGCATCGGGACTGGGGCTGGCCGCAGGGGTTAAGTTTGCCAGCAACGGGTACAACATCGTACTGATCGACATCGACGCGCAGAAGGGCGAACAGGCTAAACAACAGATCCGTGAGATGGGCGTTGAGGCCCTGTTCTGCCAGTGCGACATATCGGATAACGAGCAGGTGAAGCAGGCGGCTCAGCAAACCCGCGAGCGGTTTGGCCGGGCCGATGTGCTGATCAACAATGCCGGACTCGAAATTCGGGGTAGTATTCTACAGTGCAGCGAGGCCGACTGGAGCCGCACCTACGATATCAACCTCAAAGGCATTTATTACATGAGCAACGCCTTTGTACCGATGATGATCGAGCAGGGTGGGGGCAATGTGATCAACACCGGATCCATTCTGGGCTACAGGGCTGTAGGCGAACGGGCGGCATATTCATCATCCAAAGGGGCCATCGACACCCTGACGCGGAGCATGGCCTACGACCTGGCCAGCGAGCAGATCCGGGTCAACTGCGTAGCGCCGGGAGCCATCGACACCCCGCTGCTGCGCGGGTCGATCAACGACTCACCCGATCCGGCGGGTACCGAACAGTTTCTGAACGCAAAGAGTGTGCTGAACCGCATGGGCAAACCCGCCGAGGTGGCCAACGTCATGTATTTTCTGGCGTCGGACGAGGCTTCGTTCGTGACGGGGGCCACCTACTTTGTCGATGGCGGCTGGTCTATTTTGTAGCGGGAGAACCGCGCGTCTGCGCTGGCAGGTGCCAACACGTTGTAAACCGTTCTGAGGACTTACTAACCAACTTATTACCTTGATTTATCTGGAAGACAAGAAAGCCCTGGCCGACCGGGGCATTGTCCAGCTATTGGCCATTAAGGACGCGGATATCCGGTTACTGAGCCTGTATCAGTGTGCTCATGCGGTGGATAAGGCGATTCATATCGGGGGCGCCTTTTCCGCTACGATCCCCATGGTCAGCCTGTTCTACGGGGGTATTATCGACCTCAATATCGAAGAACCGACGGCCCCGGATCAGGATATGTTTGTGCTCAGCAAGGGGCATGCCGTAGCCACCCTGGCGTCGATCTATGCCGACCTGGGCTACATCGATCCGGCCATGCTGGATAATTCACGTTCGATCACCAGCCTGCTCAATGGTCACCCCGGTCCGCTGCTGCCGGGTGTTCACGTGGCTACCGGTCCTATGGGGCAGGGAATGGGCGTGGCGCAGGGCTTCGCCATCGCCGGTCAGCGATCGCCCCGGTTCGACGTGTATGCCGTAACCGGCGACGGCGAACTGCAGGAAGGGTCGATCTGGGAAAGCGTAATGTATGCCGGGTTCAAGCGACTGGATAACCTCTGCGTGCTGGTCGATAACAACGGCGGTCAGCTGGATACGGTCAATGTGCTTCACTTTCCGTACCAGGGGCTGGCCGGTAGTTTCGCTTCCTTTGGCTGGCGGGTGCTGGAGGTCGATGCCACCAAGTACCATACCGTTTACGCGGCCCTGCAGGCGTTTAAGTACGGCCCGCGCGATGGTCGGCCCACGGTAATTATCTGCAAGTCAACAAAGGGCTACGGCGGTTTTTCGGAGTACATGACCAACCATAAGGTGTCCATTGCTGATGATCTGCTGCGGCAGGAGTCGGGGATGCAGACCCAGCGACGGGTGGCTGCCGAGCGGGAATTCTGTCAGTTTTTCGACCAGCTATCGGCCGATGAGTCCTCGGTCGATATCGTCTCCCTGCTCGGGAAGCAGGCCCTGGCCATGGGGTTTACGCTGACTCAGGCAGAAGGCCGGGTGGTGGGCGTGGCGTCAGTACCAGCCTCGGTGAAACCCCGAAAAGCGCCGGTCCGCGACAAACGGGTGCAGTACGATCCGCAACGGCTGCCCAAGCTCGAAAAAGGGAAAGCCTACGGGGCGCACAAGGTAATCGAGCAGGCCATGAACGCCTTCGCTCAGGACGAGCGGGTCGTGTCCGTCGACTCGGATCTGGCGTCGACCAGCGGGTTGCAGGCCGGGGTTGGCTTTGTCGATAAAGGCCGGGCGCTGAACGTGGGCGTGGCCGAGGCCAAC
Organism: Spirosoma lacussanchae; assembly: GCF_005870035.1. Taxonomy (GTDB): domain Bacteria; phylum Bacteroidota; class Bacteroidia; order Cytophagales; family Spirosomataceae; genus Spirosoma; species Spirosoma lacussanchae. Next base: position 134,183 of record NZ_SWJG01000002.1, read on the forward strand.
ATGATGCTGATTGGCGAAGCCTTTGCCATACTGGGTGCTAACGCCTGGATCAGCACGTTCTGCCCGTTCTACGACTGGAAAGTACTCCGCCGGATTGCCGTGGGACATCAGGAACGGCTGGAGGTAATTGCGGCCGGTGGCTGGCTATCCGAAGGCCACGGTATCGACCTGACCATGGTGGCTACGGCGGCCGATCTGGAAACCCAGTCGAATGGAGCCACGCACATGGGGAACGATGACGCGCTGCTGCTCAACGAAGCCGCCTACGTCAGGATTATCAACGTGTCCTGCCCGCAGCAACTGCTCGGCGTGCTGAAATGGATTGCCGAAGGCAACAAGGGAATCGTGTACATGCGCACGCTGCGGGCGCCAGCGTCGGCCCTGTATGAAGCGGATTTCCAGTTCGAGTTTGGCCGGGCCTATCCGGTAAGGCAGACCGATGCGGCCCGGGCAACCATTGTCACGAGCGGTCGTGGCGTTTACGAAGCCCTCGACGCGGCCGATGCACTGGCTGGTAAGGGTCTGGCTGTTAACGTAGTCGACATGCCGTCGATTGATCCCGACACCATCGTGGCCCTGTACCGCGCCGGAACCCCTGTCTTTATTGCCGAGCAGAACAACGGCTACCTCTGGACCAACTTCAGAAAGGTGCTCTTCGAGCGCGAGTCCGAGCTGAACACCCAGCGCCTGTACCCCATCAATACGGCCAGCCGCGAAGGCCTCCACTACATCCATTCGGGTACGTATACCGAGCTGGCAGCTCATTACGGGCTGGATGCCGAACACCTGAGTCACCGAATCGCAGATATCCTAAACCACGTATCCCAATGACCATACTTCACGAAGACGACGTACCGGAAAACGAACATCCGGGACGATTCATGCGCTGGCTGGCCAGCGACGATTCACTGCCCGCTCAGAACCTGTCGGTATGCGTCATTCGGGTACTGCCGGGCGAAGCCGTACGACCCGCCCACTCGCATCCCAACAGCGAAGAGCTGATCTACATCATCAGCGGCTCGGGAAAAGTAATGATCGAGAGCGAGGTCGGCAGCGTGCGGGCGGGGTCGGCCATTCTCTTCGAGCAGGGCAAAGTCCACATGCTCAAAAACACCGGCGATGTGGAGATGAAGGTGATCTGCTTTTTTGCCCCCGCTACCAGTATAGATAATTACCAGATGTTCGAGGCTGTCGATTTTCCGGATTGACCACGCCCCGGAACGACCCGGTTCCGCTGCTTCCCTACCGCGTGCCCCTTGCTCCGAAAGGTACCTAACTGCCCCTAACTCATGAAAACGTTTTCATCAAAAATACGAGTACCATACCAGCCTGTGATCTGGTGTGGGTTGTTACTGATCGCCTGGGTGGCCTGTAGCGCGTTGCTAACCCGGCAGGACTTGCCCTTTACCGCGGCCGACGAGCCGGATGACCAGCACACAACCTGGAAAGACTATGGCGGTGGCCCCGACCAGTCGAAGTTTGTGGCCCTGACCGGCATCACCAAAGCCAACGTCAGCCAGCTCAAAGTCGCCTGGTTTTATCCGACAAACGATAAGAACGTTTACCAGTTCAATCCCCTCATTGTCGGCAATACCATGTACGTGCTGGCCAAGGATAATTCGCTGGTGGCGCTGGATGCAACAACGGGTAAGGAAATCTGGATTCATGCCCATCTCCAGGGTATGGCTATCCGGGGCATCAACTACTGGCAGAGCAAAGATGGTAAAGACCGGCGGTTGCTATTCCAGATGAACAATTACCTCCAGGCCATCGACGCCAGCACCGGCAAATCGATCCTGAGCTTCGGCCAGAACGGCCTGGTCGATCTGCGCGAAGGACTCGGGCGCGACCCCAAAACGATTGTTCGGGTTCAGTCCGGTACGCCCGGCAAGATAGTGGACGATCTGATCCTGCTGGGCTCGGCTACGGGCGAAAACTACATTTCGTCGCCGGGGCATCTGCGAGCCTTTAATGTCGTTACGGGCAAACGCGCCTGGACGTTCCATACCATTCCCCATCCGGGTGAGTATGGTTACGATACCTGGCCCAAAGACGCCTATACATACATCGGGGGCGTCAATACCTGGGGCGAAATATCCGTCGATGCCAAACGACACATTGCCTACTTCCCGCTGGGTTCGCCCACCTACGACTACTACGGGGGCGACCGCATTGGCAGTAACCTGTATGGTAACTGCATTCTGGCCCTGGATACCCGCACCGGCAAACGGTTGTGGCATTTTCAGCTGGTTCACCATGACCTCTGGGACTATGACCTGTCGGCGGCTCCGCAGCTGATCACCGTAACTCACAAAGGCAAACGAATCGATGCGGTGGCCGTTGCCGGCAAAAACGGATTTCTGTTCGCGTTTAACCGGGTAACCGGCGAACCACTCTGGCCCATCGAAGAGCGCCCGGTGCCGGCCAGTACGGTTCCCGGTGAGCAGTCGTGGCCTACGCAGCCCTACCCAACGGTGCTGCCCCCATTTGGCCGGCAGAACATGACCGCCAAAGACCTTAACCCCTACCTGCTCACCGACAAGGAACGGGCCGACTGGAAGCAGCGCATCGACAGCATGGGTACGGGCCTGTATACGCCCCTGTCTATGACCCGCGAAACCCTGTCAATACCGGGTGCCGTAGGCGGAGCCAGTTGGGGGAGTACAGCCGCCAACCCCGCCCGGGGCCTGGTATACGTGCGTAGTATCGACTGGCCTTCGGTATACGGCAAGATAGAAAAGCGGGATTTACCTGGGCAGGATGAGTCGGCATCGGTGGCGCTGACCGAGATGGGGCAGGAGCTGTATACCAAAAACTGCCAGGTTTGCCACGGCGCCGACCGGAAGGGGCTGGTGGGGCCGCAGTTGCTGGATGTGGCGACGAGACTCAACTTTGACAAGTTTCAGCAGGTCGTAGTGGCCGGGAAAGGGGAGATGCCCGCTTTTCCGCACCTCGACGAAAGCACCCTCCGCAAGCTATACACGTTTCTGACCAGCCAGACTGGTGGCGATCCGCGTATGGCCCGGCCGGGTGGGAACCGCAAGCTCGAACCGCTCAGCGGACCAGTCGTTGCCTCGGGCGGAGCACCGGGTGGGCAGCAACTGCGTGACATTGCCGAATCGGCCCGGGCGGCTTCCCGGATGGGGTTCAACTCGTACGGGGCACCCTACCCGGCGGGTGCCAGCGCTCCTAAAACCCGCTACTTCGTTCCGCCGGGCTGGGGCCTTGGCTCGCCCTATATTATCAGCCCGCCCTGGTCGTCTATCATTGCGTATGACCTCAACGAAGGCGTCATCAAATGGCGAATACCCATCGGCCGCGACAAAGAGGTGGCCGAACAGGGCGCCACAGAAAACACGGGTCTGCTGCGTTCACAGCGCCACGGGATGATCGTCACCTCGACCGGACTGCTTTTCTGTACGGCCCGGGATGGAAAGATCTACGCGCTGGACGCTGACACTGGTAAGGAGCTATGGGCCGGGCAGCTACCCACCGGAACCGAAGGGCTACCGTCGATGTACGCGGTGAACGGACGGCAGTATCTGGTGGTGCCCGCTACCACCCCGCTCCGGTGGGGCCGGGCCGAAGGGCGCCCCGACGACGCCACATCGGCTCCCCAGGGCGGGTATGTCGTGTTTTCGCTGCCCTGACGCTGCCCGAAAGACTAGTCCCGTAACAGTACTAGCTCATGTACCAGCCGCCATTGACATTGATGGTTTGCCCGTTTATGTAGCCATTGGTGGCCAGCAGCAGCGCCACGTCCGCAATTTCATCGGGCTGGCCAAAGCGCCCCAGCGGGATGATCGTGGGTTTGATGGCGGGGTTGTTTTTGATCATGTCGGTCTCAATCAGGGCGGGGGCTATGGTGTTGGCGGTTATGCCCCCGTACTGGGCCAGCATCCCCGCATAGGCATGCGTCAGGCCAAGCATACCGGCTTTGGCTGCTGCGTAATGGGGACCCACCACGCCCCCCAGCTGAGCCGCTACCGAGGAGATGTTGATGATGCGGCCAAAACGCTGCTCAATCATGGCTGGCAGGGCCGCCTGAGTTGTCAGGAAAGCCGAGGTGAGGTTAACCGTCAGCGACTGCTGAAAATCGGCCAGGGTCAGGTCCAGCAACGGCCTGGTCGGGTTGATGCCTGCGTTGTTGACCAGAATGGTTACGGGGCCAGCCTGGTCGCTGATCTGGTCAAAAAGATTCCGCACGTCGGTCTCGTCCGATACGTCGGCCCGGAGGGCCAGTGCTTTGCCGCCGGCTGCCGTGATTCGCGAGGCAATCGATTCGGCTTCCTGTCGGCTGCTTTTGTAATTGACAACCACCGTGGCTCCCGCCGATGCCAGACGCAGGGCTATTTCCTGCCCGATTCCCCGGGATGCCCCGGTAACCAGGGCTATTTTATCAAGTAAGGGTTGGTCTTTCACGATAGATGTTCGGCTTGACAGCATGGCCTGCTTCCGAATAAAAAAGAGGGTAGCAGGCGATACAGATTGATGATGAATCCCTATAACAGGAACCGAACGTTACGACTAATCGGCTGGATATTGATCGGCATAGGCGTCCTTATTTATTTTCTGGCCGATCGGATATAAGTTTTCCTGACGGCCACGGAGCCTGTGACCGTCAGGGAAGTGTCTGTGGCACCTGGCCGGGTCGATGTCTTATTTAAACCCGAAGAGCAGCGGAAACAGGAAGGTCACGATGCCGGTCCATAGGCTGTAGATTGGCAGAAATAGGCCCATCGACTGACCTACCAGCGAGAGGTCGGTCCGGCGGGTTACGGCGCCAAGGAGCCTGAACGCGACATAAATCAGATGGGTAATCATGAGCAGGTTGGCGCCCAGTACGGCGATCCGGTTCGGTGTTACGCCCCATTCGGCAATCCGGAACAGGACCGCCGACAGGGCGATGCCGTTTACGAGGATGGTCACCGCCGACAGCAGAAAGAGAATAAGAAGCTGAGCCGGGCTCTTGCTGGCGGGTGTGGCCTCGGCTACCGAAAAGAAAATCAGCGCCATAACGCCGATCAGTAGCGCGTTGAAGAGAAGAAGAAACTCCCGATCGTGATACGGGTCTTTGCCCGAGACAACCGTAGCCACCAGATAAACCACCAGCATAACCAGCGCAACGGGGCTGAACAGGTTCGCAATCACGGGCGAAACCCGGCCGACCAGAGCCGGCTGAGACTGGGTGATAAACGTAGCCACGATTGGTACGGCAGCCAATCCGCAAACGACCACGTACTCGAAGTACATCCGCTCGATGTCCCACCCGATCAACTTGAACAGCCCAATGGTTAGCCCCGTGGTTAGCCCGCCGGTAATCAGCAGCAGGGCGATCATCACGGCCAGCTCTCCGTTATATCGCAGAAAACCCAGCCAGTTGATTCCGCTCGTTAACCGCCCCCCGCCAAAGGTGAACCCCAGCAGCGACCAGAGCCATAGGGGCAAATGGATACAGGCCAGAATCAGGGTGTCGCTGGTGTTGGTTTGAGGCAGTGCATTGATGAACCCGATGGCAATCAGAACGAGCCCGGCAAGCCACAGCCCGGTCTGGCGGGAAAGGTTGTTTTTCCAGCCAAAATAGGCCATCAGAATAGGGAAAACGATGAAGCCTATGTTGCGGGTGTAAAAGAACTCCATATCCAGCGACAGCAGGGGCGGCAGCTTGGCCAGCAAGGCCGCCAGTAGCGACGCTCCAACCACAACGATGCGGTCATTGCGAGTGCCCCAGACAGACTCGTCCTGACCGTAGTTGAGTCGGTGGTACCAGCTCTCGGCCACAGGGTTGTTCGGCAACTGGGGATACAGGCTGTTAAAGGCCGTTTTGAAAGTTGGTTTGTTGGCCCGGTACAACTTCTCAAGCTGGCCGGGATTCTGCAGGTTCAACAGGATTTCGTCACGCATGTCGATAATGAATGAAATGATAAAGTACTTTGTAGTTCAAAGTTAAAAGGGAAAAAATTAATCGGTTTTGGTATTCAGAACTAGTCGTTCCAGCGCGTTCAGGTGGCTTCTGAAGGCCTCGGTTCCTGCCAGCGTGGCCCGGTAAACGGTATTCGGCTTACGCCCCACAAACTGCTTCTCGACCCGCAGATATCCGGCTTCTTCGAGGGCCCGCAAATGGCTGGCGAGGTTACCATCGGTCAGGTGCAGGCTTTCTCTCAGAAAGGTAAAGCTGACAGGATCTGAGACCATCAGCACCGACATGATGCCCAGCCGGAACCGACTCTCGAAGTCTTTGTTGATATGGTTTATATACTCCTTCACACGTTGCTGGTCAGGGCGTTCGATGGCTTGATACAGGTCTTTACAGCTCTTTTTCGTACTTGTAGTACATCAGCGTACCGTAGAGGATGTTCAGCCCTCCAAAGCCAGCTCCCCAGGCCAGCAGGCCATACTCGACCTGAAAGCTGGCCAGCAACCCGAGGGCGATTTGCCCCAGGCCCAGGTAGCGGATATCAATAAAGGTATACTTGCTGCTGTTGATCAGCGCGAGTCCGTAAAAGATAAGCATCGCCGGTGCTATCAGGTAAAGAATTTGATGGTAGAGCAAAACCCCGCAAAACACCCCGCCCGCGACCAGCGGAATGAACAGGTTGCCAAAAACCCGCTGACCCGGCTGCTGCCAGACGGACTGTCCGGCTTTCTGCGCCTTCAGCCAGCTGAAAAAGACTACCGAGCCAAGGGCCAGCACCAGCGTTGCCAACGCCGTCAGCATCAGAAGCGGGCCGGTTGCTGCCGGAAGCTGACCCTGACAGACAGCCGAATAGGATACGTACTGCTGGTTCAGGATTCCGTATACGACGCCCAGCCCGACCAGGGCCAGCAGACCGACTATAATGCCGGAGAACCCACTCAGGGACGTGAAGCGCGAGGAGCGTTCCATCAGGCTGCGGATCTCCTGCAAAGCTGCGAGTTGCTCTTGATGCTGTGCCATATAAAGTACTTTGTGGTTCAAAGTTAATAGTATTTTTTGTCGTGCAACATGAGCCCGAAAAAAAAAACAGTTATGACCCGTAGGCCAGTAGGCGCGGCACCGTCAGAACCCGCCCAGCGCCATCGCGCGCTGAGTTTTATCTGAGGGTTCTTAGGCCATCAGACACCGTTGGGGCAGACTTGGCAGGGACGTTATTCGGTATGGACTGATAGATGGTGCTTTCAAGGCAAAACCCGCCAATGACCGGTCAGCAAACGGGCGTGGGCGCAACTATAACCGGCTCGCCAGTATGTGGTCAGTAGGTTGTTAACTCCCGGTCAGGCAGTCAGAGTAACTGAAACGGGCTTCCGCTGGGTATGTGGGTAACCCGCAGGCCCGCCAGTTTGGGCGTCAGCCAGCTGGCTGCGTAGGCCATGCCGGCTTCTTCGCTGACGGCGTGGCTAAGCACGACCAGCGATGTTTTCTGGCCCATCAACAGGCCGTCTCTGACCCGCTCCACCGTTTCCCATTCTCTGGTTTCACCGCTCAGGATCACATCCGGTTTGTATTCCTGAATGGCGGCTATCTGACGCTTGCTGTCCATATAGCCAAACGCCAGGTACAGACTGCGGCAAGGCTGTTGCAACCGGCCCACCACCCGTACGGAGGGGATATCCAGCTTTTGTTTCACCTGCTGAACGATCGACCGCAGAGGTATGGCCTGGGGCAGGGTAATGATGCGGGGATTTGCGCTGTCGTAGAGTTTGTCCCAGCCGAGCCTGAGCAGGTTACCGAACAGGATACCGTCGGGTTTGTGGGCGTGCCAGTAGTCATGGAATCGCCACAGGGCAATCTTGTGCTTCGTCAGCAGGTCTACTTTGTACCGATAGGCATCGTCCTGCTGCAGCCAGTCGGTCTGATCTTCGTTGTTGTAAAACGGGGTTTCGTGGGCAATAATGAAGTTAGCGCCGGCTTTCACCGTCTTCTCGATGACCTCCAGGGTGGGAAACATGGTCGTAACGATACCCGTTACCGGCTGGTCGGGACTACCGACCCGCAGCTGATCGACCGTTTTGGCGAAGGGCGCCCCCGGAATCTCCCGCAAAATGAGATCAATAACCTGCTGAACGGTATAAGCTGCGTTGGTTTGACCGGGCGAATGAGCCGGGCTGACGCGTGGTAAAGCCGACAGAAGTGGCGTTGCTGCCAGCGCCGTAACGCTGGTCAGGAAGGTTCGTCGGTTCGGGAGACCCGGTTCGTTGGGGAGATTCATGGGGTAGGGGTGTAGTAGACTAAAGTAGTATAGAAATTGAACATACTTTCCTACAAGGACAAAATCCGTCCGTTATTACCAGCCCATCTGGACTAGTAGTTTAGCCGATGTCGCTAACTTTAACCAGTAAGCCACTGGCCAGACGCAGCTATGATCCCTAAAATTAGCCGCCTTATTGATTGCTCCGTTCACCCAGCGTTACGATGTCGGGGCGTGCTGACCGTTACGCGCGTAGCCTCGGTACTGATCGGTTGGGGGAGCATCGCCCTGGCAGGATGCCAGTCTACGTCGGACTCGGCCACGAACGCTTCGCCCGGCCGCGCCAGCGAAAAACCTTCCGAGATTCGTCAGGCGGCCGGTGCGGACCACCCCGACGGGATGGTCTGGATACCCGGCACTACGTTTCTGATGGGCTCCGACGAGTTTGCCGATGCCCGGCCCGTTCACAACGTGACCGTTGCTGGTTTCTGGATGGACGAGCACGAAGTTACCAATGCCGAGTTTGCCCGCTTCGTCAGCAAGACAGGCTATGTCACCGTAGCCGAGCGGCCGCTGAAGCCAGTCGATTTTCCGGACGTTCCCGCCGATCAGCTGGTGTCCGGTTCTGCGGTGTTTACGCCCCCCGCCCAGGCCGTATCCCTCACCAATCCGCTGCAGTGGTGGCGGTACGTAGGCGGTGCGAGCTGGCGGCATCCGAAGGGGCCGGGTAGTTCCCTAAAGGGGCGCGACAACGAGCCGGTTGTACACGTCAGCTACGAAGATGCGGCCGCCTACGCGCAATGGGCGGGCAAGCGACTGCCTACTGAAGCCGAATGGGAACTGGCTGCACGGGGTGGCAAAAAGCCGTCTACCTACTACTGGGGCGACGAGCTGAAACCAGCGGGCAAATGGATGGCCAACATCTACCAGGGCAATTTTCCGCAGAAAAACACGAAAGAAGACGGGTATACCGAAGCCGCTCCGGTCAAAACGTTCCCGCCTAACCCGTACGGGCTGTACGACATGGACGGTAATGTGTGGGAGTGGTGCCAGGACTTTTACCGACCTGATTACTACGCTGCGTCGCCCGCTCAGAATCCGCAGGGCCCCACTGATAGCTACGATCCTGACGAGCCTGGCGCTATAAAGCGGGTACAGCGGGGTGGTTCGTTTCTGTGCAGTGATCAATATTGTATTCGATACAAAGCCGGGAGCCGGGGCAAAGGAGAAGTAACGAGCGGGAGTAACAACCTCGGCTTCCGGTGCGTAACATCCAGATAATCGCTTCGGTGGTGTTTACGAGCTGGTTCAGGCCGGTATCGATAGCGCAGCCATAACCGTTGACCCTATGAACAGAAAGACGCTTTTTCGCTCCGTACCGGTAGCCGCTGCCCTGGCCGCACTGCTGGCCATTCCCAGCTATATGTCTATTCAGCTGGATAACCGCCTGCCGGAACAGGCCGGGCCGCAGCGCCCCAATGTCGTCTTTATTATTTCTGACGACCATACGTCCCAGGCTATCAGCGCCTACGGCAGTAAACTGGCCAGAACGCCCCATATTGACCGGATTGCCCGGGAGGGAGCCATTCTGTACAACAATGTGGTGGCTAATTCCATCTGCGGCCCCAGCCGGGCTACTTTATTGACCGGTCAGTATTCGCACCGGAATGGCTACAAATTCAACGAGAAAGTCTTCGATATTACCCAGCCGGTATTTACGGAGGAGCTGCAGAAAAACGGTTACCAGACCGCCTGGATTGGCAAAATGCACCTGGGTAGCCTGCCCCATGGGTTCGACTACCTCAATATACTGCCGGGGCATGGCAGTTATTACAACTCGGATTTTGTCAACTCCCGCAACGAGACAAAACGCTACCCGGGCTACGTTACCGATGTTGTAACGACCTTGTCGACAGACTGGCTGGACCGGCGGGATACGAAGAAGCCTTTTTTCCTGGTAGTTGGTCATAAGGCAACCCACCGCGAGTGGATGCCCGCGCTGGAGGATCTGGGGGCTTATGACAAGGTGACGTTCCCGATACCGGCCACGTTTTATGACAACTACGAAGGCCGGCTGGCGGCTCAGAAGCAGGAAATGAGTATCGATAAGACGATGAGTCTCATGGCCGACCTGAAAGTGAACGTTGCCTATGAAATCAACGAGGCTACCGTCGATCAGGAAAAGGCCAAGTTCCGGAAAGCCCTGTACGGATCGAATCAACCGACGCCCGAGCAGGAAAAGCAGCTGGACACCTACGTTCGGGAGGGCGCCTACCGACGGCTCAGCCCGGAGCAGAAGAAGGTATTCTCCGGCTATTACCAGAAAATCAGCCGCGAGTTTGAAGAGAAAAAGCTGACAGGTAAAGCCCTGGCCGAATGGAAATACCAGCGGTACCTGAAAGATTATCTGTCGACGGCCAACTCGCTCGACCGGAATATCGGTAAGCTGCTCGATTATCTGGATAAAAGTGGCCTGGCCAAAAATACGATAGTCGTTTACACGTCTGATCAGGGTTTTTATCTGGGAGAACACGGGTGGTTCGACAAGCGGTGGATCTACGAAGAATCGCTGAAAACGCCTTTCGTGATTCGGTATCCGGGGGTTATCAAACCCGGCAGCCAGGTTCGGCAGATCGTATCGAACGTCGACTGGGCGCCCACGCTGCTTAGCCTGACCGGCACCCGTGTTCCGGCCTATATCCAGGGTGAATCGTTTATGCCGCTGTTGACCGGAGGCCAGAAAAACTGGCGAAACCAGGCGTACTACCATTATTACGAGTATCCGCAGCCGCACCGGGTATCGCCCCATTTCGGATTGCGCACGAATCAGTACACCCTGGCCCGCTTCTACGGCCCGGATGATTTCTGGGAGCTATACGATATTCAGAAAGATCCCCAGAATCTTAAAAACCTCTACGGCCAGAAAGGCTACGAGAGCGTGACGGCTACGCTCAAAGCCCAATTGAAAGAGCAGATTGTCAGGTATAAAGACGAAGAGGCACTCAAACTGATGCAGGCCAGTCCGCAGTAACAGACTGCTCAGCAGGCCGATCGGCTCTGCCCGTCAGGAACAGAAAGCAGGCAAAGCCAGTCGGCCTATTGAGCAGCCCGTACCTCGATAGCGTTTACCGCCCGAACCCAGCGGGTTGGTTTTTTCTCGCCCGGCACCACGATTCGATACGGGCCAATACCCGCCGGTAGGGGTTTGCCATCGACGCGATCAGCCAGCAAAATGGTACGTGTGGTAAAGTCCGGGTCAATTTCTGGCAGGGCAAATACTACTTCGTAGCCATCGGTAGCTTTCACAACGACGTATTTAGTCAGGTTTTTGCCGCGAAGCTCAGCGCCCAGCGTCACTCCAGCCTGGCGGAGCAAATCGATCAGGGGCACCCCGGCATAGCGGTGTTCCTGGCCATCGCGGTCGGTGGTAACCACGTCAGTGTGCGGCATAGCCCTTAAACTGGCTTCGTCGAGGGTTAGGTTTTTGCTTACTTCGCCCGAAACAGTAACGGTCTGAGCCCGTAGCTCAACAAAGGGAAGCAGGCCCATCAGCCATAAAAGGAGAACAATGCGCATGACAGGTCGGGTAAACGTAGTGAAGTTCGTTATATTCAGGTAAATATAACGAACCTCGGTCGTATAAGGTAAACTTTATGTAATTGATACGATAATCGGTTGTTAATCTGCTGGTTGGCGTTGGGTACGGGTTGGTCAGGAGGGGTAAGCCCATCCTGGCTTAGTGGTCACACACAATTCATTACGGCTGATTTTCCGCATATAACTATAGAACAAGCCTGACAACCCGCAGGAACACGTTTGCTCATTACCAGGTTAGTTATAGACAGTAAAACGAAGAGCCGCGTTGTACACGAAGGTATTTTGCTGTACGCCGGATAACGGGTTATGGATGCTTTACTGTCCATCTCTGTCAGATTGTATAACCAAGTGACTTTCGCCATGTCAGCCAGTATGCCGATCGAAATTGACAGCGCCGTGACGACGATTATTCTCCAGCGGCCCATTAAACAGCAGATTCACGCTTATGAAAACTGGCTGAAGGAAATGGTGCCGCTGGCGCAACAGGCTGCGGGGCATCGGGGGGTGAATGTAATCCGACCCCATGGCGAGAACGACGAATACACGATTGTTCTTCATTTTTCCTCCGAAGCTGACCTGCACAACTGGCTGGAGTCGGACATCCGCCGGCAAATGATCAGGAAGGTGCGGCCTTTGCTGCACGCCGACGAAAAGATAGATGTGAAAACAGGGCTAGAGTTCTGGTTCACCCCACCAGCTTCCCGAAAAGCGGCTCCTGCCTACAAGCAGTTTCTGCTGACATGGTCAGCTATTTTTCCCTTATCCATTCTTATTCCCTGGCTGCTTTCGCCTTTTTTGTCGGCCCTTCCTGCTTCGTCGGCTCCCTTGATTAAACCGCTGGTAACAAGTATGGTACTGGTAGGGCTAATGACGTTCGTCATCATGCCACGCTACGTACGATGGGTAGCCCGGTGGCTCTATCAGTAACTCTGCTCTACACTTATTTTTCAGCCTTCTGTGCGTAGCGCGGGCAAGGAGACGATACTCAGCGGGGGCCTTTACAGGCAGCTGCTGTACAGGAATGATAGACTTGAAAAGTAACTCTGCCGGGCGGCATCTGTAACAAACTGTGCCGAAACTAGTACTATATATGGCCATCAGAAACATTTGGTGAGGGGGCAGTACTTGGCCAGGCTCCTGGTAGCGTCGTTGCTGTCGATTAACCAGAACCCGCGATCGGCAATCCGGTACGGAAAAGGACCGTTGCCTCACCGGACAGCCGCTGATTCAGGGGCTTCCTGACAATTGAAGAGTTGCCACTACAGAACCGAGTGACTGGATTCGATACAGATAGGCAATGCTGCCAAAGATCAATCCCTGTCGCGGCCATTCGAATGGACGGAGCGGTTTGTTATACACAATCAGATGAGTATACGGATACAGAAAAAGACGGTGGACGTTACCCCAGCTTTGGGCAAAGTAGCCCTTTGGGGCGGAATAGAATGCACCGTCAATCGGGTCGGCAACGTATATCAGGATCAGATCAGCCGCAGCGGTCACCACGACCGGCTTTCGGATCTGGATACGGTAGCTGAGCTGGGCATTCGGACGCTGCGCTACCCTGTACTCTGGGAACGCACGGCCCCCGACCGTCCCGACGCTCTGGATTGGCGCTGGCCCGACGAGCGGCTGAACCGACTAAGGGCGCTGGGGATACGCCCCATAGTGGGTCTGGTTCACCACGGCTGCGGACCGCGTTACGCCACGTTCGATACGCCCGGTTTCGACCGGGAGCTCTCCCGGTATGCCCGGCAGGTGGCTGAGCGGTACCCCTGGGTACAAGCCTACACGCCCGTCAACGAACCACTTACCACGGCCCGCTTCTCGGGCTTATACGGCATATGGTATCCACACGGCCGATCGGACAAACAGTTTGTCGCTATTCTGTTAAGGCAGTTACGCGCCACTGTGCTGGCTATGGCTCAGATTCGGGCTGTTCAACCCGCTGCCCAGCTCGTTCAGACCGATGATCTGGGCTATACTCATAGTACTCCGGCCTTACACTATCAGGCTGATTTTGAGAACGAAAGGCGCTGGTTAACCTGGGATTTGCTTAGCGGCCTCGTTAGACCTGGCCATGCCTTGTGGAGCTATCTGCGGAGATCGGGCGCGTCGGAACGCGACTTGTGGTTTCACGTTGAAAACCCCTGTCCGCCCTCCTTACTGGGTATTAATCATTACGTCACCAGCGAACGCTACCTGGACGAGGATCTGACTCGTCATGGGGCCTGGACCCATGGTAGTAATGGACGTCATCGATACGCCGATACCGAGATTGTCCGCGCCAACCCGGCGCAGCGACTGGGCATTGCTGCCTTGCTCTGTCAGGCCTGGGAACGGTATCGACTACCGATTGCCGTTACCGAAGCCCATCTGGGCTGTACCGTCGATGAGCAACAACGCTGGCTGGGCGAAGTATGGCAACAGGCCGAAGCAGCCCGGCGGGCGGGGGCCGATATCCGGGCGGTTACGGCCTGGGCGCTACTGGGCCTTTATGACTGGCACAATCTGCTAACCCGGGTCGAAAACCGCCATGAACCCGGCGTCTTCGACCTGAGCAGCGGGCGCCCGGAACCTACCGAGCTAACCGACATGGTGCGCCAGCTGGCTCTTGGTCGACCTGTCGATACGCTCGTTCCGCCAGGGTTGGGCTGGTGGCAGGCCAAAGAGGCCGTTAAGGAAGTGCTGGCGGTATAAAAGCCGGGTAGCTGCGCATAGAAAACGCCAGCTCTGGTACTAGGGCCGGTCAGGGTTCGAAGCTTTATCGAATCGAAAGAAACAGTAGCTGCAAAAACTGCTCAGGGCCGTCAGGACGTGCCATAACGCGTGTCCCTGATAATACGAATACGGGTCGCAGTTGATTTTTCGTACATCCATCGTCCGGATGTATATCGCCAGCACAATCAGCACGAAGCTGAGCAGTACCAGCCCGATAGAACGCCGGGACCTGAACTGAATGTAGTTCACCAGCATGCCCACGTTCAGGAGCAGAATCAACGCTGGTACCAGTCGGGAACTGGGTACCAGGAGCGCCAGGGGAGCCCACAGGCCAATCAACGCCAGCAATACCACAACCCAGAGTCGTTGCTGAGCCAGCGTCAGCTGTAGTTTATGGAAAACGTGATAGATCGTAATACCCACCAGGGTGAGCAGGATGCTATAGGTAGCGTTCATGTCTACCCGTTGGCCAACGTAGGTCAGCGAAGCGTGAAAAAAGGCACTGCCCAGGCATAAATAAACAAAGCAGGCGCCCATCAGGCCCGACAACAGCGGAAAATCAGCCATCCGGTTGGTAGCCGGAAGCCCTTGGTTTTGCTGGTCCTGATAAGCCACGAGCAGAATAAAAACGCCAAAGAACAGGTAGGCCAGGTTCGAGTAGGTATTGATCGGCTGGTGGAAAACGCGATGCGGGTGGTTAAACTCGCAATACTCTACCTGTACGGCCGACTGACTGATGGTCATGCCGTCCCAGATCGTAGCCGTCAGCGTAGAGTCGAGCAGCAGCCACAGGCTTAACATGGCCAGGGTAGCCAGCATAGCTATGTTCAGTCGTCTGGAAAAAGCAGAGGAGATCATCAGATTATATGTAGTCTGTAACGGAGCGTCACATCGTAAGGATAATTAGAATAGCTTCTACTGAACCCGTTCCATACATGGCCTGATAGCTCGCGCAAAACGAACGGTATCCTACGGGGGTAAACTACAAGCTCCGTAGTTTTAAAGTGATACCAAAAAGCCGGGTATCCGCTCTGAAAGCAGATCCCCGGCCTGGCGTGTAGTGGGTGGAATACTTAGCGGACAGACCCCATTGGGCGATCCAGTGAACTCAGGTTGTATTTAGAGTCGGTGCCTATCTTGGCGCCGTAGCCGGCCGCTACGACCCCGATCAACAAGCCGAGGAAGCCAAAGATAGCTGCTTTGGATGCGGCCGAAGCCGTGGCATCGGCGGCCTTGCGGGCGGTGGCTTCTGCCTCTTTCTGAGTTTGCTGTAGTTTGGCAACTGCCTGTTGGTAGGCACTGATCCAGTTGTCGACAATCTGTTCCGATTCGGCCCGACTTTTTCCGGTGCGCTTCATAACCACATTTACCGCATCTTCCCGGTCAACGCTGTTTACCGTAGTCTGCCCTTGTTTGAACAGCCGGTCAAATAATCCTCCGGCAATATCGTCGGCTGCTGTCGGGTCAGTCGCGGCCCGGCCAGCGGCCGTTTTTGCCTGCTGACCTGCCTGCTCTACGTTGCGTTCCAGCGTAGCGGGGTTCAGATTGGCATCGCCGGTTTGTCGCAACAGTCGCTCAGCTTCTTTTTTCAGGTCACCCAGATCCAGGTTTTTGAGGTCGATTCCGTTATTCTTCAGCTCACCCTCTACGGCGTTACCGATGCTCGGGGCAGCTGCAGCAACCGCCGTTCCGGCCGTTCTTACCAGACTGCCTACCAACCGACTAGCCCCGCCAATGAGACTACCGATGGTCGTGGTCAGGAAATAGATCGTGATTAGTGTGGCCAGACACCAGGTCAGTACGCCATGAATAACACCATCGAACAGACGGGGTGTGCTGGCTAGTCGGCCGGCGATCCATCCGCCCATAAACAAAGAAAGCAGGCTGCTGATGATGTACCATACAGCGCTGCCGGTTCCGAGTCCGGCAGCGGGATTGCGTTCTGAAACCGGGTCAATGGTGCTTAGGCCAATACCGAGCCCCAGCAAAGTCAGCAGCATCTGACTGACAATAGCCACTAGTACGCCAGCGAAGACAGCGCTCCAGGAAATTCGTTTCATAAGATTGACCCGTCCGTGGACTGGATCTGTCGAGTAGGAAAATTCGCGTTCCATTGTGTTGGTAGATAAACGTTGAGTTGTGGTGTAAAATCGAATGGAGATAGAGCTCATGGGGGCCTGTCCGGTTCAGGTAATGCCCCTGAGGCCTGGCGGAAAAGCGAATCCCCGATTCAGTCTGAGCCGGGGATTCTTTCATACTTGTTGAGTAAATCAGAATAGCCGAACTGTGTTATCCGATCCGGGTGGCATCCTTCAGACGATCGACACCCGAACGAACATCATCGGCCAGGTGTTCGGCAGTATTTTTTGCTTTGTCGGTAACGTAACCTACGTTCGACTTGATAGTGTCTACGGTTTCCCGGGCCTGTTCCTTTGTTTTATTCCATTGGCGCAAGGCATCCCAACTCTGATCGCTTAGCGAATTCACGATTTGCTTACGCAGCTTTTTGCCTGATCGAGGAGCGAACAGAACGCCGATTGCTAGGCCAGTGACCAGCCCTGTCAGGACCCCGGCCAGAAAAGTCTGGTCTGTGATGTAGTCCTGCGGGTGCTTTCTTCTTTCAAATAACATGATGGTGACGTATTAAAGTTTACTACTGTAACCACGACACATCAGGGGAAAAACTATGCCAGCAACCCAGCTTAGTAAACAATGCATTGATTAATAAGTATTTAGATAATTGAGTATACTTACTGGCATCTATAAGTGTGGGTATTTTTACTCAATTAT
This sequence comes from Spirosoma lacussanchae, assembly GCF_005870035.1. Lineage (GTDB taxonomy): Bacteria > Bacteroidota > Bacteroidia > Cytophagales > Spirosomataceae > Spirosoma > Spirosoma lacussanchae. The sequence goes on from NZ_SWJG01000002.1 coordinate 151,456, forward strand.
GAGGTGAACTCTACCAGGTAAAATTTTCCAACAGACGTCAGGAAGGGTACAGGGTATGAGTAATAGTACGGATATTAGATCGAGCCATACACTGCCAGAACAGTGTACCGATAAGGCCATAAAGTTTGCGTTAAGCAGTAGCGCTGCCTTCGAAAATAATGGCTGGATTTTGTTGGGGAAATAGGTCAAACAGGCTTTACCTACGGAGCTTATAGCATCAGTTTGGCGGTTGAATAAATGAATAGCAGGAATTTTAAAGCATTTTGCCTACAAATTCGTTTACTACATATACAACCAGAACGAGTCGGTGTTACCCCTGGTAATTTGGCGGCAGGCCAAGCCCGGGTGGTTGCATTTCTGGCTGATAGACAACTTCTTACCAGTTAACTTGTTCCCCATATGTACAACGCACTCAAGCAGATTAGTCAATACATGCAAGTGGTCAACTGGAGCCATCTGGCTGACCGGATCTTTCGGCCGGTAATTATGCCGAACGCACAGCAGCGCCAGCTCGTACCTGTTCGGGTACCGGTTGATCAGCCATTTCGCAGCAACAGGCGATAACGTTCCGCCTGGTTCGTTCAAATAAGCAAACGCCCGTTTGTAAACCGAAGGTCTGTAAGGAGCCGGTGGTTTATGGATGGGCGTTTACCCATACCTCGCCATCGGTGAATACTTCTTTTTTCCAGATGGGCACGGTTTGCTTGATGGTGTCGATTATATATCGACAGGCTTCAAAGGCGTCGGCCCGGTGGGCGGTGGTGACGCCGATGAGTACGGCTATCTCGCCGGTGAGTAGCGTGCCTTTCCGGTGAATGATGGTGTAGCGAAGGATTGACCAGCGCTGGTGGGCCTCGTCGGCTATCTTCTGCATCTCGCTGATAGCCATCCGGTCGTAGGCTTCGTATTCGAGCCGGTCAACGGGGCGGTCCTGCGTATTATCGCGGACTACACCCAGAAAAAGATCAATGGCGCCCGCCTGCGACGATTGCAGGTATTTCAAGGCTGAAGCCACATCAATGGGGTCGGTGGTCAGAGCAATCATAGTATTTAGCCGCCACTCACGGGTGGAATCAGCGCAATTTCATCTTTACTGGTTAACGTCTGGTCTACTTCGGCGTATTCGCCATTTACGGCAACCAGTAAGGATCGCACACCTGCCAGGGCCGGGTACTGCTGCCGAACCTGATCGAGCAGATCGCCAACACGGGTTTCGTTCTGGATGGGTATAGAGAGGGCCGACTGACCAGTCAGATCGCGGGTAATACCGAACAGCAGTACAGATACGGTTGAGTTCATGAGGTCAAAGTAAAGAGATATACAGGTAGCAGGCAACGGAGCGATCCGCAAAAAGCAAAGGCGTCGGAGCCATGCCCCAACGCCTTCGTATGTGCTAAAAGCGTATTATTTCGAATTATCCAGTTTGCGCTCGGCTTTTTTCAGCTTGCGCTCTGTTTTATCCATGGCTTTGTTGGTGCCATCTTTCACGTCTTCTTTAGTGTTTTTGGCAGCTCTGTCAATTTTGCGACCAGCTTTGCGCGTTTCGCGGGCGGCTTTATCGCCGGCTGCATCTACCGTGCGGCCAGCCTGACGAGCCGTTTCTTTTGCGTTTTCCTTCGTGTCCTGCGCCGAAGCAGCAGCCATTGTGAGTACCAGCGCAAAGGCCAGCATAGTGAGCTTTTTCATAGTTGTCGAGTGTTTATACTACGTATACAACTACGTTAGCCGACTAATGTTTGAACACTTTTACCTGATAGACGTACTCCTGCATCCGTTTGATCTGCTGTTTGCGGGGCAGACGAACCAACGTATTCTTCCGGCTTAGCCGCAGCGGCAGACCCTTCAACGAGTCGGCCGGAATGCTGTTGATGGTTTCGAGCAGGTAAGACGTCTTCACGGCGAAGCTAACGCCCTCAGACGTAGTCTGTTTACCGCTAATTATGCCGATCACATTGCCTTTTTCATCGAGCAAAGGGCCGCCTGAGTTGCCGGGGTTCACGCCGATAGCTACCTGATAGGCCGTTGAATCGCCCCGGAAGCCGGTTCCCGAACTTAAATAGCCTTCGCCGTAGACAATCTCTTCGCGGGGATAGCCTAAGGTGAAAACGCGTTCGCCCAGATCGGACGTATGTGACTCGAAACTATAGGGAACCGGTGGCATGGTTCGGAACGCTGTATCGTCGCACAGTTGCAGAATAGCCAGATCGTGGACCTGATCGGTATGAACGATCCGGGCTTTGTATACCTCGCCTTTGGCACTCTGCACATAGACCGAGTCCGCATCCCGAACAATGTGATTGTTAGTGACGAAGTAGCCATCGGGGGTCAGCAAAAAACCGGAACCGGCAATCTGAGCCGGGTTGACGCTTAGCGAACGACTCCGTCCCGTGAAATCATTGATGAGTTTCCGCTGCGACGACTTTACCGCCTGGATCTCCTTGCTGAGCTGACTGTACTGCTGCTCCTGCTGCTTGTGGCTCTGCTGATAGGCCCGATACAGGAAAATAGAGCCAAACGTGGTAATGACGGCTACCGATGCGGCAACGGCCAGCGTAGTGCGATACGTACGCCACAACATGCGGATCTGACCCGACTGAGTGGCGTCTGAACGGTACATACGGACCTCTTCACGTACGTCGTCGAGGTTCATGTCGGCATGGATAGCCGCCAGTCTGCGCCGAAACCGGATGCGGTCGCCATAGGCCCGCAGCGCGTTTTCAATGTCATTATGTTCGTTCATATCCATATTTGTTGTGCAGACTCGTTCGAGTCGGATGGGATGGATGATCAATTGACAGGGTTTCCGCAGAGGTAACCCTATACTTTGTACTCCGAAAAAAACAGCCGTTTCAGCCGCATCAGACACTTGTACTTCTGCGTTTTGGCGTTGTCGGCGTTGGTATAGCCAAATTTTTCGGTGATATCCTGCATACTCAGGTGCTGGATGTAAAAATCGTCCAGCAACGTTCGACAGGGTTCACCGAGCCGGTCGAGCGAGTCGGCCATCAGATCGAACTGACGGTTTCGCTCTTCGTGATCAGTCAGATCATCATCTACCTGATTAACGGCCTGCTGGTCCGTTGCGGCTGCGTCAACATCGCGTACCATGTAGCGGCTCTGCTGGGTCAACTGCTTCAGCCACAGTCGTCTGCATACCGAATACAGATACGTTTTCAGTTGGCAGTGCAACTCCAGCGAACCGGAACGAACTTTCTCATACAGCACCACAAGCGCTTCCTGATAAATATCCTTGGCATCGTCGTCAGTACCACTGTTGGTCGTAACCAAATGTAGTACCATCGGAAAATACCGTCGATATAACTGAGTCAGCGCATGATCAGACCCATTGGCCAGGCCCGTCAGCAATTCGTCATCAGTCAAGGCAGGCTGCCTGCTTTCCTTCATCGCGTTGGTTCATTACTTAATACGGGAAACGCTGGAGACGTAACCCAAAAAAAAATAAAAAAAAGTTGGGTTACCTTTTACCCGGTAGGGTATTAACGTTGACATTCATTCATTTTTCATCTGTAAACAAAAACATTCCAAAACTATGAAAGCAATCACGAAATCTGCCTTCTTTTTCATGGCTATGATCGCCCTGGCTACTTCTTGCAGCTCGAAAAAGACCGAAACCGAAACGACGACAACCGACAGCACGTCGACCATGATGTCTGATTCGTCATCTACGATGGCTACGGATTCGACCATGGCTACCGATTCTGCTTCGACCATGTCGTCGGATAGCGCGAAGTAATTTTACTAAGGCACAACTGCCGGTATTTATTACCGACAACGCTATAAACGTATTAGAGCCCCTCTGAGCAATCGGAGGGGCTTTTCTGTTGCCCACCCGCCGTCGATTTGCCCTGAATTGTTTAGACTTATTTTAAATTACTTGGAAAGTTGTTTGGATCGATTCTAAACAGGCCTTAGGTTTGCCGTATAATTCACCAATCGTCTATCGGATCAGACCCCTGGATAACCGATGTTGTACAGGGGGCGCTCCAGGGATTTGTTGATCAGTAAGCCGCCTTTGGGATGGCTTGCCCAACCTGCCTGCCGGTCGACATCATTCGCTTCATGAGAAACGTATTCGTTCTTTTTTCTATTCTATTTCTGTCGTTCAACAGTCGTGCACAGCCGGTTGCTACCGGTACCATTCGTGGCCGCGTCGTCAGCGCCGATGGTCAGCCAGCTGCTTTTGTGTCAATTAGTCTCAAAGGGTATCCTCAAGGTACAACGGCTGATGAGACGGGTACGTTCCAGCTGGGTTCACTGCCAGTAGGGTCGCAAACGCTGGTTGTATCGGCGGTAGGGTTCGACCCCATCGAGCAGGTGGTTCAGGTTGACGCGCAACCAGCACCAGACGTAGTCATAACCCTGAAAGCAAACGCCCGTGCGCTGAATGAAGTGGTCGTAACGGCCAGTCGGCAGGCCGAGAGTCTGAGTAAGGTCCCGTCGGCGGTGAGTATCGTGACGCCCCGGCAGATTGCCGAACAGCTGAATATCAATACAAACATTACCAATGTGCTGATGAATACGGTGCCGGGCTTTGGTTATTTCACCAACCGGACCAGCAATACGGGGCAGACGCTGCGGGGCCGGCAGGTACTGGTACTGATTGACGGGGTGCCGCAGTCGACGCCACTGCGTAACGGAGGGCGCGATATTCGCACCATCGATCCGTCGGCGCTGGAACGGGTTGAAGTCATCAAGGGAGCAACGGCTATTTACGGAAACGGGGCCGACGGTGGCATTATCAACTACATTACGAAGAATCCGGCCGGTAACAAACCGTTCTCGGGGCAGACCTGGGTAGGCCTGACCAGCGGCCTCAGCAACGCTACCGATACGCAGGGCTGGCGGCTGAGTCAGCAGTTCTCCGGAAAAACAAACCGGATCGATTACGTGCTGAACGGAACCGTTGAGCGCACGGGCCTTTTCAAGGATGCCACGGGCGCGGTTATTTCGCCGTTCTACAACCTGGGCCAGATGAACAGCTACAACCTGCTGGCCAAAGTGGGCTACCGCCTGTCGGACCGGCAGCGGGTTGAGGTGATGTATAACTACTTCGGGAGTGAGTCGAAGCTGAAATACAGAGAGCAGCTCGGCAAGTTTGGGGTTACACCTACCATTGGCGTCCCCACCGAATCGGTACCGGGCCGGCCGCAGGGAACCCCTTATAACCACAACGCCACCGTTCGGTACATGTACAACGAGCTGATCGGCAAGACGGGTCTGGAGGTGGTGGCGTATCTGCAGAGCTTCCGGACGGTATACGGGTACGAGGCTGAGTTCTTCGAAAATGGCGGTCAGTCGAACGTGGTGTCTAACAAGAACGGCGTCCGGCTGAATCTGTACACGCCGTACCGGCTGGGGAGCGCTGTAAGCGGTAATCTGGTATACGGACTCGACGCGCTCAACGACCAGACGGCTCAAAAGCTGGAAGACGGCCGGTTCTGGACACCCGACATGCGCATGCGCAACCTGGCTCCTTACGCCCAGCTAAAAACAGACTTCTTCGATCAGCTGACGCTCAAAGCCGGTATCCGGTACGAAAACATAGCCGTTCGGGTGTCCGACTTTACCACCCTCAAAACGTACAACGCTACGACCAAAAAATACGACGGTGGCCTGGCCGTGCAGGGGGGCGACCTAACCTATAACGCGCTGGTAGGTAACGTAGGGTTGCGGTACTCGGGGCTGAAGGCGCTACAGCCGTTCGTCAGTTTCTCGCAGGCATTCTCGATCAACGAGCTGGGCCGTATTCTCCGCACATCGCAGCGGTCGGTGGTGAGCCAGCTGGAAACGAAGCCCATTATTGTCAACAACTACGAAGCGGGCATTGCCGGGCAACTGGGGCGTTATGTCTCGTATGAGCTGAATGCGTACCAGAGCAGCTCAGAACTGGGAGCGTCGTACCGCCAGCTGCCCTCGGGGGTGTTCGAGATTATCCGGGCACCGGAACGGGTGAGCGGTTACGAAGCCGCGCTAGATGTCACACCCCTGCGCTGGCTGGCCATTGGCGGCAGCTACGCCTACATTGAAGGAAAGTCGGACGGCAATGCCGACGGCGACTACGAAACCTACCTGGGTAACGACCGGATCGCATCGCCCAAAACCACGGCCTATATTCGGCTGCAGCCGAGCGCAGCGTGGACGCTGTCGGTCAGTACGCTGACCGCCGGAAGCCGTGATCGGTTCCGGCCGAATGCGAGTGGCGTTTATGCCTATGCGCAGGCGCCGGTGCGGGCCTACACGCTTGTGAACCTGAGCGGGTCGTATCAGTTTACCCCCGCCTGGTCGCTGGCACTGGGCGTCGAGAATATGCTGAACAAGGATTACTTTCCCGCCATTTCGCAGTGGGCAGCCCGCGACGCTGACTACATCAAAGGCAACGGAGCGCGGGGTACCCTGACGGTATCGTACCGGTACTGATTCGCTAGCGCAGGTGCTCCAGCCGGTCCAGCATTTCCAGGCAGGCCCGGCTGTTGTGATACGGACATTTCCACATGCTGATCTTGTCGTTTCCGAGCACCTTGTGGTTCGCGTCAACGCCCATGAACCATTCGCCGTTTTTAGTGTCAAGCAGGTATTTCTTGGTAAACTCCCAGCTGGCTATCGATTTATCGAGAAAGGGCTTCTCACTGGTGAGCTGATAAGCGTTCAGGAAGCCAACCATGGCTTCGGCCATCACCCACCACGAGCGCTCCTGGTTGAGGTGCCGGGTGTCGGGCTCGTATTCGTAGTTCATGCCTCCGTCAGCCGCGTAGCCATCGGTAGCTGCGCGGGCCATGTTTATACCCAGAGCCCGGATTTGTCGTTGAAGCGGTTTATCGGCGGGATTTCTGGCGGCCAGCACGTCAGCGGCTTCGGGGAGGAGCCAGGAAGCTTCGATGTCGTGACCATACGAAACGGCGGTTCGGCGTACCTGCCAGTTGTCGTCCATGAACAGGTTCATGCGGTACGTTCTGGGGTCAACGATATGGTTCGTGAATACGGCCAGCATACCCCGTATCTGATCGGCTACGGTCTTGTCGGGCCAGACGCGGTACAGGGCCGTGAACGACTCCAGAATATGAAGGTGCGTATTCATGGTCTTGGTTTCCTGCCTGTCGGACTTGCTGAGAATGTAATCCGTAGTAGCTGACCAGTTGCGGGCAAAGGCTTCGCGAAAACCGCCTTTCTTCGGATCATAGGCGTGGCGGACCATAGTCTGGAAAATCTCTTTAGCCAGTACCAGGGCAGGCGCGGAGCCGGTAGCGCGGGCGTACTCACTTAGCCCGTAGAGCGTGAATGCCTGCCCATATAGCTGCTTGATCGGTTGTTTTGGCTGGCCTTTGGCGGTAACCGACCAATACACTCCGCCGTATTGTGGATCGACAAAATGCTGCCTGATGTACTGAAAGGCCTGGTCGGCAATGGGGCGGTAATCGTCGTGCTGCGTGTGGATCAGCGCGGCCGAAAACGTCCAGAGAATTCGGCTGTTCAGCACAATGCCTTTATCCGCATCAGGATCGGGGCGGTTCTGATAATCGACCCGGCCGTAGAAACCGCCGTTGACCGGATCGGGCGCGTAGCGCTGCCAGTAGGCCAAAATATCCTTATGTTCCTGCCTGAGTTCGGCCCTGAGTCGGGAAAAGTCCATCGGTAACGATTGATGAGTTATGCATGGTGAGCGCCCTCCACTCGACACGTGTTGGTCACCATCATGCATAACTCATTATCGCTTACTTTCTACTGCCATTGCGGCTGCCGCTGTGACCAGAGTGACCGTGGCCACCCCGTTCTTCGGCCAGTTCGGCTTTTGATTTGCCATGCAGCGCCGGGTCGTGCTCGTCTTCGGGTCCCTGCTTACTTTTATTGGAATTAGTCATTGTCTGCTCGGCGTTGGGGCGCAGGCCGCTCGTGTCGCGGGCCTCGTGGTTGCGCGTATGCTCGCCATGCGGCCGTTTGTCATTCGAGCCGGGCTGGTCGGTGGTTTTGTTGTTAGCCATGTTGTTAGTCGAGTTGTTTAGTAGGATAATAACCCGACCCGAGTGGGTATTGTTTATACGAAGACGCCCCCGCTGACTATCAGCGGGGGCGTCTTGATGCACGGGAACTATCCGTTACTTAATAGTTCGGGTTTTGTTTCAGCACGTCGCGGCCCTGGTAGTCGATCTGGGTCTGCGGAATTGGCATGTATTCATCTTTACCCGCCGTAAATCTGGCACCGGCGTAGCCCGTTGGCAGCCGCTGGCTTTCGTAGGCAATGAAGGCATTCAGCACCTGAGCGGCATTCCCCCAGCGAACGAGGTCGTAGAAACGGTGGCCTTCGCCCGACAGCTCCAGTTTGCGCTCAAACTGAACGGCCGTACGAGCGGCTTCTTTGCTGGCAAATGGGGTCGTATAGTTGCTGATCACGTAATTAGCGGCATTGGTGCCATCCGGTGCTTTTACCCAGGTCGTACGATTGGCAGCCCGTGTCCGAACCCGGTTTATATAGGTACGGGCGGTTTCCAGACTCCCAACTTCAATTTCAACTTCAGCGGCCATCAGCAGTACGTCGGCAAAGCGGATGATGTTGTAGTTGATGGCCGAATAGCCATTAGTCCAGGAGCTTACGTCGGTCAGGGTTTTGTCCTGCGATTTGTAGAAGATAAACTTCTTGGGCGAGTATGGCCCCGCAAAGCTCTGATCGCGAATCCAGTCAAGACCGGGGTGGATTGACCAGTCGAGGTAGGGGATACCCCGGCGCCCGATCGACCAGTCGAGCCGTGGATCAACAGGGCCAGCGTCGGGGGTGAAAGGCGTTTTGGAGTCGATACCCTGGTCATTCTTCAGCTGATTGGCACCGGTGTTGTACGACCCGTCCAGCAGCGGCAGCCCGTTGGCGTTTACCCGGAACGAGTTCGCCAGTTCGAAGCTAGGGGCAAAGAACCCGCAGCAGCCCGCCGGACCGTTCGATCCCGTGTTGTAGGGGAAGTTAAGGTCCAGCTCCTGCGCCGAGTTACTTACCGAACCGGTGTTGGCGGCTGCCTGGGTGGCAAAGATCGATTCGGCGTTGTTTTCCGTGGCTGCGTTGAACACATCGGTATAGTTAGCGGCCAGATCATACTTGGTTCCTCTGGCCGTTACGCCCTCGGCAATAACCTGATCGAACAGGGGCTTGGCTTCGGTATATTTTTTCTGGTACAGATAGGCTTTGGCCAGGTAGGCGGTAGCGGCCCACTTATTAGCCCGGCCAGCCGCACTTTGGGTAGCGGGCAGGTTTGTCTGGGCGTACTTGAGATCCTCTTCAATCTTGGGCCAGATATCGGTGTTGTTCGGTACTTTCTCGATACCTGATCCGTAATCGACGGTTTCGTCGATGTACGGTACCATGTTGAACGACCGCTTCAGCTCAAAATAATAGTGGGCCCGCAGGAAGCGCGCTTCGGCCGAGATCCGTTTTTTGTCGTCGTCCGACACATCGGCTGCGGCCTGCGGAATGGCGCGCAGTACGGCGTTGGCCCGGCTGATTCCTTCGTACATACCCCGCCATTTGTCGTTTACGTCGCCGTTGGTAGGCAGCAGCTCGAACCGCTGGAAGGTGGTGAAGTTACTGTTACCGCCCGCATCGCCGGGGTTGGAGCCTTTGTTGGCATCGCCCCCCGATACGCTGCCGCGTACCCAGTTAAACGAGCTGGCTGCCCGCGAAAAACCGCGTCCGTTCAGCTGAGCGTAGGTGGAGATGAGTGTACTTTCAATACCGGCTTTGCTAAAGAGCTGGCTGTCTCCACCGCGCAACGTGCCGGTGGGGGACAGGTCCAGAAATTTGTCGCTACAGGCGAAGGTGACCAGCGATAGCATGGCCGTTAGGGTTATTCCTTTTATAATCGGCTTTTTCATGATCAGATTTTACAGACGTTTATAAGCTGACAGGCGGTATGGCGGGGCCAATTCCGCCTGTCATGACTCTGTTAGGGTTAGAAACCAAAGCTTAGTCCAACGTTGTAGCCACGGGTAACCGGGTAGTTACCAACGTCGATACCGAAGTTGGTATCAGCCGAGCCACCTACGGCCGGGTCGAGACCGGTGTATTTCGTAGCGGTGAACAGGTTGGTAGCCGACAGCGACAACCGCAGGCGGCTCAGGTTGATCCGGTCGAGCAGCGCGTTCGGGAACGTGTAGCCAACCGTGAGGTACTGCATCCGGGCGTACGATCCGTTCTCCACGTAGTAGGAGTTGATCTGCGTGTTGGTGCTGAAGTTAGAGGCCGACTCAAAAATGGGGATCGTGGTGTTCGTGTTCTGTGGCGTCCACGAATCTTTCACCCGCGCACTAACGGCGGCTCCCGTAAACGACGGATAGAAATCGGTGAACCAGCGGGCGTTGTTAAAGATCTGGTTACCCAGCGACGCATACAGGTTGGTATTCAGGTCGAACCCTCTGTACTTTAGGGTCAGGGTGATACTACCGGTAAACTTCGGAATCGGGCTGCCCAGGAACTGCCGGTCGTTATCATCGATGGTGCCGTTGCCGTCGGTGTCGGCATATTTGAAGCGACCCGGAGCCGCCCCACTCTGCGTGGGCGAACCCGACACATCTTCGCGGCTTTGGAACAGGCCAATCACTTTGTATCCATAGAACGACGACAGCGCGTGGCCGGGCTGGTTCCGCACTACCGCCGGCAGACGGGTACCACCACCGGTGAAGTAAGGAACCGACGGGTCGATGGCCGTAATTTTGTTGTCCAGGATGCTACCGATACCGGTAACCTCATAGCTGAGGTCGCCCGAAATAGTGCCGCGGTTCGTGATCAGCAGGTCGATACCCTGGTTCCGCATACCGGCCAGGTTCAGGAACGGAGCGCTGGCCAGTGTTCCCACAACGCCGGGCAGCGCCAGCTGATACAGCAGATCCTTGGTATCTTTCCGCCATACGTCGAGCACAACTTCCAGTTTGTTGTTGAAGAACGCGCCGTCGATACCGATGTTCGACGAGATACTGGTTTCCCATTTGGCATTCGGGTTGCCAATCTGGCTCCGGTAGAAGCCGGGCGCAATGGCCGTGTTACCGCCGTTGATGTCGTAGCCGTTGCCGGGGTTCGACGCGTAGAGGCTATACTGGTTGGTCGAGCTCAGGAAGTTGGAGTTACCCATAAGCCCATAGCCACCCCGGATTTTCAGGTCCGATATCCACGGCATGCTCTTCAGGAACTCTTCCGACGAAATACGCCAGGCGGCCGAGAAGGCCGGGAATACGCCATAGCGGTTCGAGGCACCAAATTGCGAGGACCCGTCGCGACGAACAACGCCCGTCAGAATGTACTTGTCGTTGTAGGTGTACCGAACCTGACCGAAGAGCGAGTAGAAGTTGTTACCCAGGCCGTAGTAGCTGTTTACCAGTCGCGACGAACCCGGCGTTGTGGTGCTGAGGGTCACGTAGTTCGGGTCCGTGGTTGACGGGTTGATACCGGTACCGTTGATGCCCCGGCCACTTCCTGTATTCAGGGCTTCGACGCCGGCCAGCGCGCTGATGTCGTGGATGCCGAACGTCTTCTTGTACTGAGCCGTGTTGGTGAACGTCCAGGCCAGACCCGTATTGGCGCCTTCGCCGTAGGTGTAGTTGGTGTTGTTCTCGGAGTTCTCGTACTGGGCGCGGCTGTAGAAGTTGTTGTAATTGGCAAAGTACGTACCACCCAGGCTGCTGCGGAGTGTCAACGCCGGAATCACGTCGTACTCGAGGTAGGCATTACCGAAGCCAAACAAGGTATAGTTCAGGTTGTCGGCTGAGCTCTGGCGGTTGGCAACGGGGTTGCGCGGGTTGTTGAAGCCAGGCGCTTTGGTACCAGCATACCCACCAAACGAGTTGTATACCGGAATGATGGGAGGCATCCGGAACGCCAGCAGCACGTCGTTTTCGTCTGACGCTACGCTGGAGTTGTTGTTGGTGTTGTTGCCGAGCGAGCTGCCTGTACCACCCTGTAAGCCAGTAGCCGATACATAGGCAAACTGCAGGTTCTCGCCAAACCGGATTTTCTTGGTAACGTCAAATTCGGTATTGGCCCGGAAGGTGTAGCGCGAGAAGTTGTTATTGGTGATGATACCCGCCTGATTCTGTACGCCAAGGCTCAGGTAATACCGGCTGTATTCGGTACCGCCCTGGAAACCCAGTGTATGCCGCTGCAGCGGAGCTACCCGGGTAATTTCCCGGTACCAGTCAGTGCCTGCTTTATTAGCCGGAATAACCAGGTAGGTGTTGTTGGGGTCGGTATTGTACTTGAGCCGTTCGGCTTCCAGATCAACCGAGCCAACCACGCCTACCGTATTGCCTACCAGGAGATAGTCGGGGAGAACGGGGGTCTGGCCCGATCCGTACTGGCCGTTGGCAATACCCGTAAAGCTGTTGGGGCCTGCTGTGCCACCGGCCTGAAAAATGTCGTTCCGACGCGCCTGCCAGGTCCAGTCGGCCTGCTCCTGCGGATTCAGGATAGGCAGGCTTTTGCCGGGATCGGTAGCGCCGAACAACCCGTCGTAGCTTACGCTCAGCTTCTGCGCACGGCGCTGTCCTTTCTTGGTGGTCAGAACGATAACGCCGGCAGCGGCCCGGGCCCCGTAAATCGACGCCGAGGCCGCATCTTTCAGCACGGTTGTGGTTTCGATGTCGTCAGGAGCGATGAACTGCGCGGTCTGGGTAGGTACGCCATCCACCACATAAAGCGGCTGGTTACCACCGAACGAGCCGAAGCCCCGCACCCGAATCTGGCTGCTCGTTCCCGGCTGTCCGTTGGTGATAACGGTTACCCCGGCCACGCGGCCCTGTAACTGCTGCTCGACGTTGGTCGACGGAACAACCCGCAGCTGGGCAGGCTTTACCGTTGAAACGGCACCGGTTACGTCACGACGGTTTTCGGTCGAGTAACCCGTTACGACCACTTCCTGGAGGGCCGTAGCGTCTTCGGCCAGGGTGATATTGATGGTACTCTGATTGCCTACGGGGACTTCCTGGGTTTTGTACCCAATGGCCGAAACGACCAGTACTGGATTAGACCCCTGAACATTGATCGAGAACTTGCCTTCAGCGTCGGTAGCGGTACCGGTTTGCGTACCTTTCAGCACCACATTGACACCAGGTACAGCACCTTCTGCACTAGTGATTACGCCGGTAAGCCGACGGTCCTGAGCTTGCACGCTCAGAACGCAGAGCAGCATAAATGCGCTCAGGAGTGCAGGCTGTAAAAACCTGAGTAGCCTTGTCTTCATGAGGTTAACGAGATTGGATTATTTGTGTGATTAATTTGGTTGGGCTGTAAATCTCACAAATATTATATCTGTTAAATCATATTGCAAAGCCATAAAAATAGAAATTTGACGCTATCTAACTTGTTAGAGTACAATTTCTAAGTATATATACCTACAAAAACCAGGTATTTAGTGTATAATTGTGATTCGTGATGAAAAAAGAAAAAAAAATTAATGTCGGCAGGCGCTATCGCCAGACTGCTTGTTTACTTACAGAAGCATTTATTGGACTTTTTTGAGACACTTAGCCAGGCGTACTCGGTCGATGTATACGGGATGAGAAAATTGGATGCGAAAAACCGGTGATGGCCTGCGAATTAGGTATGTATCAAGGAGAAACGTCTGGCTTTATAAGTGTATATACGACAGCCCGCAGAAATAGCGATAAAATGAGGGCAAACGGTAGGTTATCGGATAGGCTTGTACACCTATCCTGTATCTTCACACAGTAATGCATACAAACTATTATTTTCTGCGTCAGCTTGCGCCTGCGCTCGAGCCGCACTTGATGGGGCTGAAATTCATGGAATGCTTCAGCCAGGATCGTGATGAACTGGTACTGGTGTTTGCGCAGGCGCGGGGTAAGATCAACTACTACAAGCCGTTCTTCATCAAGGCAACGCTCCGCCCCGACTTTTCGGGACTGCTCTTTCCCGAAACAGTACAGCGGGCCCGTACCAACAGCGTCAACCTGTTCGAGTCGCTGGTGGGTGAGGAAGGCGCCGGGCGGGCAGTGGTAGCCGTGACATCGTTTCTTAACGAACGCTGCCTGGCCATCCGGCTCGAAGATGACTTCACCCTGCTGTTCAAATTTTTTGGTAACCGCCCCAACCTGCTGGCTTTTCAGGGAAACGAGGTGGTCGATCTGTTTAATCAGAACCTGGCTACCGATAACCAGTTGCTGCTCAGTGCTATGGACCGACCTATCGATCAGTCGTACGAAGCATTTGAGCGGGCGGGGTATGAGTATCGTAAGTTGTTTCCTACGTTTGGCAAGGTGGTCAATGACTACATCGGTCAACAGCAGCAGCGGTTGGGGATCGAGAGCGCCACGGAGCCCGACCGCCTGTGGGCGCTGGTTCAGGAAACGGTACGGGAACTGAGCGAGCCACACTACTACCTGACCCGGTTCAACTACAAACCGGCCTTGAGTTTACTGCCCATCAACGGGTCGGACCCGGAGGTTCCCGTGCGGGTCTTCGACAATCCGATCGAAGCCGCCAATCGGTTTTTTATTGCCTATAACGGACTTAACACCTTTGAGCGGGAGAAAGCCGAGTTGCTGCGGCTGCTGGACAAACGACGGCGCCGGGCCGCTGCGCAGATTGAGGCTACCATGCAGCGACTCATTGCGCGCGAGGAAGGTGTGTCGCACGAGGAAATGGGGCATATCCTGATGGCCAATCTGCATGACATTCCGGAGGGGCAGGGCGGCCGGTCGCCCGAACGGATAACCTTATACGATTTTTACCGCGACCAGCCGGTTACGCTTAAACTCAAGCCCGACCTGAGCCCGCAGAAGAACGCCGAAAATTTCTACCGGAAAGCTAAAAATGAGAAAATAGAGGAAGAACACCTGACGGGGCAGGTGGCCGATCGGGAGGCCGAGCTGGTTCGGATCGATCAGTACAAACAGACGCTGACCGACATCAGAACGCTGAAAGAATTGCGTCGCTTTATCAAGCAGCATCACCTGATGGCTTCGGAAACGGGTGCCGTCGACGACGAAGCGGCTCCGCTCTTTAAGGAAGTTATGGTAGAAGGGTTTCGAATCTTGATTGGCCGCAATGCCAAAAACAACGATCTGCTCACCCAGAAATTCTCGTATAAAGACGACCTGTGGCTCCACGCCCGGGATGTATCGGGCTCGCACGTGCTGATCAAGTACCGGGCCGGGAAACCCTTTCCGAAAACGGTCATCGAACGGGCGGCCGAGCTGGCCGCCTGGTATTCAAAACGCCGGACCGATAGCCTGTGTCCGGTTATTGTAACGCCGAAAAAGTACGTCAGAAAACCCAAAGGACTGGCCGAAGGGCAGGTTGTTGTCGAAAAAGAAGACGTGGTGCTGGTTGAACCGAGGGGTTAATCGTGGGGCAGCGGCTGGTCAACCACTGCCCCACGACCCAATTTACTGTTCTACCGCTACGTTCATTTCGGCGACCATGAGCCGGTGCATATCGTTCCAGGTCCGGTTCCAGGAGTTCTCGATCAGGAAGGTGTCGATAGCCGACCAGTCGCCGGGATGTTTGCCCGCCAGGGCCAGCTCGATAGCCTGTTCAAAGGCATCGGCCGACTCAGCAATCAGGACAAAATCTTCGGTGCCGTACGTTCGGACAACATCGCGGATGGGGGTAGACACCACCGGCAGGCCAGCCGCCAGGTACTCGGGCGTTTTCGTAGGGCTAATATACCGGGTCGATTCATTCAGCGCGAAGGGCAGCATGGCTACGTCCCAGTTGCTGAAATAGGTCGGCAATTCTTTATAGGCTTTCATGCCCAGGTAGTGAACATTGTCACTTTTAGGCAGCAGGGCCGGATCGATTTTTACGACCGGTCCAATCAGGACAAAATGCCAGTCGGGCCGACGACGGGCCACCTCGCCGATCAGTTCATAGTCGAACCGTTCGTCAATGACTCCGCTGAATCCGATGCGCGGATGAGGAATAGCCTGCTGATCGGCCGGGTCGGTCTGATTCTGACGCGCCGTTGAAAAATGCGAGAAATCAATACTGCTCGGAAACGCAAACACCTTCGGGTGCCGATGCTGCTTGGCTTCGTACAGGCTGTAGCCGCCGGTAAAGACAACGCCCGCCCGCTGCAAAAGCCGCTTTTCCTGCTCAAGCAGCTGAGGGGGAGCGCCCCAGAAAGCCGACAGTTCGTCCATGCAGTCGTATACAGTCAGCTGTGGCTGAAGGTGATCGCTGAACAGCAGGGCCATGGGCGTGTAATACCAGGCAATGAAGTCGGCAATGCGTTCGTCGGCCAGGAACTGATCAACCAGCTGCCGTTGCAAACGGAGCGCATCGGCGGGGGTAGTTCCGTGGGGCAGGTGCGGCACCAGCACGTGGAGCCGGTCATCCTGCTGGCATACGCTCATGCGCAGACCGCCGTTATCATAAATTGGCTCTTCAATAAACCAAACCCGGTAATGCTGGGTGGCCCGGCTGAGTAGATGCTGCGGGCGCTGGTATACGAAGTTCCACCGCAAATGTGAAAAGCAAACCAGATCGCGGACATCGCCGGTTTCGGGCAGAACAGGCGACTGAAGTGAGTTAACCGGTTGGTTGTGCTTGGGGCTTATTTCACGTGATGAGGACGCTGAGTTAATTACTTCCATAAACGTTTGTAGAGGATTGGGGATACAGCCCGATGTGCGCACAAGTGTGTTGTACGAGCGTATATTATGAACCCGGCTACACCCAAAATGTTGGGGCCACGCCACGAATAGTGATGGAATGGAATGAAGAGGTTACTGCATAGGTAAATACAGCACAAACGTGGCCCCTTCACCCTCACGGCTTAAGGCGGTGATGGTGCCCCCGTGCAGATCGATAACTTTTTTGCAGATGGCCAGACCCACCCCCGTACCGCCAAAGTGCAGATTACCGTGCAGGCGCTGAAAAATGGTAAAAATACGGTCAAGGTAGCGCTCGTCAAATCCAATGCCGTTATCGATCACTTCAATGATGGCATACCGCCGACCCGACTGCGACACATCTGTAGCGGACAGCCCGGCGGGCAACTCAGTATCTGTGGCAACCCGACCCTGTACCCGTACGTGAGGCAACGGTCCGCTGAGATGCTGACCGGGCTTCTGAAACTTCAGCGCGTTACTCATCAGGTTCTGAAACAACTGCCAGAGCAGAGCCGCGTCGCCCCAGACCGCCGGCAGCATGCCGATGTCTACCCGGGTGTTTCGTTCCTGAATGGTTATTTCGAGGTCATCCATGACCGAAGCCAGCAGCTGGTTGAGGTCAACCAGCCCGAACGTGTCGCGGCTCCCCGACAGGCGGGCATAGGTCAGCAGGTCCTGTACCAGCGAACGCATCCGGCCAGCTGAACGCTGCATCCGCCGAATCAAATCGCTGGCTGGCTCGCTCATCTGGCTGGCAAACTGGCTGTTCAGCACATCGCCAAACGCAACGATTTTCCGGAGTGGTTCCTGTAGGTCGTGGCTGGCAACGTACGCAAACTGCTCCAGATTTCGGTTTGATCGGTGAAGCTCCTGGACGGTTTCTTCGAGTTGCTGCTGAACCTGCTTTTCGGTCGTAATGTCCTGAACTGTAGCTACAAATCCGTCGTTCAGCCGGGTTAGGGTGAGGTTGAACCAGCGGCCGAGCGCCGGAATGAACTCATCGAAATGAATCGGCTGGCCGGTTTCCAGCAGCCGTTTCAGCTGCTCGACCCGCCCCGGGCCGATGGGGTATATGTCATTGAGCGAAAGCCCGACAAAGTAACTGCTGGTACGACCGGTCTGCAGCTCGAACATCTGATTGACCAGCGTAATGTGAAAGCCCGTTAGCTGACCGAGGCCATCGCGAATGGTTTCAAACACCACGATGCCATGGGGCGACGAGTTCAGCACGCCATTGAGCAGGTTGGTCTGGCGTGACAGGCGCCGGGCCGCCTGGTGAAGATCGCTGGTTTCGGAATACGAAAGCATAACCCCATCCTGCCCGAAGGGAGCTACCGACTGAATGACCCAGATGTCGCGGTGGTCTACGTTATAATGTTGCTCAACCCGTTGCGGTTTGCCGGTCTCGATGACTTGAACGTAGGTATGAAAGAGAGCCGTATCGCGAATGGAGGGGAAAAAGTCGGTTAGCAGCCGCCCCGTGATGTCGTGAAGTTGCTCAGGATGACGCCGGAACGTATCGCGCAGGGCAATCTGGTTAATGAATTTGTAGCGAAAGTTAACAATGGCTCCCTGATCTGAATCGCCACTCCGGACCGCCACCAGACCAACCAGTCCTTCTACAGAATGATTGAGCACCTGCTGCCAGATATCCGCTTTTTCGTCGGGAGTAGAGCGATCGAAGCCGCGGGCATCGGGCAGATCGGGCAGGGCCGTTTTAGAGGTAAAGATTGATTGAGTCATGAAGGTTACGGTTGGTCGTCAAGAGAGGTACGTATCAGCACAACTACTAGTTTTACTGATTTCGTATAATTTTCTTCTTAAAGATAAACAACCGCTACCGACCGTACAATCAACAAAGCAGTCCATGTAAGAAAACGGTCGCAGGGCGTGACGAATGGGGATTGATTACGCTTTTTTTATTGAACGGAGGGTAGATAGCCGTCTGGTAAATTAATCGAAAGTCAGGCGTAATTGGCTACCGTACAGTTCTTTGCTTGTGTGTATATTAAGCCGAGAATCGCGGTGACTCACGCCGGTATTCATTCTATCTATACCAAGCTTTTATGGAAAACCTATACCAACGTACACGACGTTGTTTGCTGCTCACAGCGGCTTTTGTTTGGCTGGCTATCGCATGGGCCCACGCACAGCGGGTCGATTCGCTGATGACGAAAGCCGACGTCATTGTGCCGTTTCAGGGCGCCGTATCCGTCAACGGGTTTATCTATTACCTGGCCGACGACGGCAAAACCGGATACGAACTTTGGCGAACCAATGGGACTACTGCCGGTACCCAACTCGTAAAAGATATCCGGGCGGGTAAGTCGAGTGCGTTTATCTCGGACTCAACCTTTTACTACTATGCCGACTACAACAGCACGGCAGGACGCTACGATATCAGCCTGACCAAGCTGAAGAACAGCCTGAGAGCCTTCCGTCCATTTGTACTCAACAATATACTTTACTTCTGGGCCGACGACGGCGTGAGTGGGGTTGAACTCTGGCGGTCAGATGGTACCGAGGCAGGCACCCGCCTGGTGGTCGATCTGATTCCCGGGCCGATCAGCACCGGCAGCCAGTACGATATTCTGGTCGGAAACGGGGGCTATCTGGGGGGCGTCAATGGAGGGAGTACGGGCAGTGGTTTCTTTAGCGGTCGATTTACGGCCAATCAGAACAAGCTGCTGTTTTCTTCCAACAGTGTCAATAATGTAGCCTGGGAAACCGACGGTACCGCAGCCGGCACCCGCGAAATAAACTATCAGGCTGTTAAGTACCGGGCCAACAGCCTGAATGAAACGCTGGTGCAGAACAACCAGATCTATACGCTGTCGTCTATCTATGACAAGGGAAGGCCCTACTACTCGCTGCTTCAGGATAACGGAACGGCGGCTACTGTACCGTTGATTACCGGCAGTACTGAATATCCGGATCTGGTGTCAGCCAGCGCCCGGGGGGTTATCTACAACACGTACAAAAGCGATACGAAGCAGAGTAGTTTTACTATTTTCCGCACCAATGGGGCCGGTAAGCCGAACGTACTGCGGCAAATGGTATTGCCCCGGCCGACCAGTGGAAGCCGTAGCCAGTATGCCTACGCGATGAATACAACTGATAGACAGGCCCTGTTTCTTGTGTATGACCTGCCCAACTCACCCGCCACCGGTAAAGGCTATTACGAGATCTGGCGGGCCGATCCGGCTACGGACAGCATCCGGTTGGTGAAGCGCTATGAATTTAATCAGCTGTCTGCCCAGGGTTATACCAAAGGTGACGAACGGTTCTATACCTTCTACGAAGGCCCTGCCAGTAAGCTTATTATTACGCAAACGGCCGACTCTACCGGTGGTCCGTTCAACCGATATACTATTTCGGCGCTCGACAATCGTACCGGAGCGCTGCAGGTACTGGACGATAATCTTTCGCAGTGGTCAGTCCAGTCCCTCAGGCCCGACGGGAAGGGCGCTGGTACGGGCGGCAAGTGGATGATCGTAAGCCGTAAGGGAACCAAAGACCCTTATACGGTATGGCTGACCGATGGACGTACCAAACAGGTTATCAAGTCGGTAGGGGCTTACGATTTTGGTCCGGCCATATACCCGACCGATGCGGGACTGTTCGGCGTCGGTTATGTCTCAAACTACGATAAAGACCGCAAGGTGATCGGGTATAAGGTCGACGTCTGGCAGCTGGACAGCACCGCGGCAGGCACTGTGCGGGTTGGTCAGATCAATAATTACCCGGGTGGGGTAGGTACGGTAGTGTCGCGCAATGGGACGCTGTACGGGCTGGGTGGAACGATCCTGAAACTTACGTCGGCCCCAACCGATAGCATCCGGCGGCTGGCCGACGTTCGAAATTATGGAGAAATAACCTCCGTTCAGGTCAACAATGAGTTCGTGAGCAGTGTGCTGGGTACCATTAACGGCATTCAGATCGGGAAGCGATACAATGGCGATAACCTGCTGGCCATTGATGCGGCTGCGTCACCCCGCCAATGCCTGATTACGGCTTTCCCGACCACCACCAGCCGCGACCGGCTTAACAACTGGAACAGTCGGGTTATCGTACTGGCGCCCGGTAAGGATAGTCTCATGACCCTGAAACGGCAGGCCAGCACCACTGGCTACCGGGGCGATATCAGCCAAATCTATTACCATACGCTCCAGTGGGTGCGCGATAGTACGGTCGTACTTCAGTCGGGTCTGGTCGATTCGATACGGGTACGGCAGCCGGGCATCTACCAGCTCAGCCTGCGGGGCGTGGCCGACGGATGCTCTGCCAACAGCACCTTTCAGGTGTATAACGACCTGCCCAAAGTACAGATACAGCGCCGGAGTTCTCCTTTCAGCGGGGGAGGAGCCTATCTGGTGGCTACCGTATCGGGTGGCTATCCGTTCAACGTTAACGGCACGACCCCTTACTACAACAGCGTATGGGAGTATACCGCTCCCGACGGCGCGGTGAAACCAATTCCGGGCGGGCAGGTGTACGCGGCCGGTAAAGGTATCGAGCTGAGCAATGTCAGTATTAAAGACAGCGAGCTGGGAACCTACAGCCTGAAAGTGACCGACTATGCAACCAGCACGGCCGTTTCTACGCTGACGGTCGATGCCGCTGCGGTGGGGTTTAACGCCGATGCCAGCTCGGTCTATGATCGAAAAGGAGTCTGTGCGGGTAGCCCGGTCTCTCTGTCCACTACAGTAACCGGTGGCAAAGCGCCCTACACGGTTCGGTGGCTGGTACGCGGGCAGGTAGTGTCGACGCTGTCGGGGCTGAATCCGACCTACACTGCTGTTACCTCCCAAACGGCGGTAGTGAACCCGGACTATACATCCTACACTGCCGAAATTACCGATGCCGACGGGCGCAAGGTACTCTCCGACGATGTGCTTATTCCGGTGTATCCGGCACCGATGGCCACTCTGGCGGCCAGCAGTTCGGCGATAACGGCGGGCCAGTCAGTGACGCTCACTGCTACCAGCGCCAATTACCAGTATCCGACCTATGCCTGGGCTAAAGACGGGGCTGTAGTGACCGGCGTAGCCGGGCGCTCCCTGACAGCTACTCAGGCTGGGGTCTATTCAGTTACGGTTGGGTCGGGTACACCGGAAAACTGCCGAATCACGCTGAGTACAACGCTGCGGGCTGGGGCGGGCCGACTCCCGGCACTGGAATTTGGTCAGTCAGACGCCGGTCTGTTCGTGATGCCCAACCCATCCGACGGGCCAACCCGGCTCACCCTGACACTACCCCGTCCGACGTTGGTCAGCGGTGCTATTGTTGATCAGCAGGGCCGGACCATTCACCAATGGAACGACACCCGCCTGCTCTCGGCTGTTAACGCCGACATTGATCTGTCGGCCTGGCCATCGGGGGTTTACATAGTCCGGATCGAAGCCGGCGGCAGGGTTTATACCAGAAAGCTGGTGAAGAAGTAAAGCACGAGAAGGGGATGCTGACTCATCAGCATCCCCTTTGTTTGTATTAGTAGCCCGTTGTTGGTTTTTTGCCTTCGTTCAGTTCGAACAGGTAGCCGTCCGGGTCGGCAAAGTAAAGCTGAACCACGCCGTCGAAGCGGACCTGCCGGTGGTAGGTTATGTTTTTGGCCTTCAGAAAAGCTTCGGACTGACCAATGTTATCGACAAACAGGGCGAAGTGGCTACCGTTCCGATCGTGGGTGATGGTTTCGGTGCGGCCGTCGAGCAGGTGAATCATCTGACCGTTGCCCAAATCGAACCAGGCCCGGGTAGCTTTCAGGTTGTCCGGAACAGGCACCGGTTTCAGGCCCAGCACCTCCCGATAAAACGTGGCACTGGCCGGAATGTCTTTCACATGCAGCGCCAGGTGATTGAACCGGCTAATCCCAAGCTTATCCTGACCGAGTACGGTACCGGTCGTAATCAGAAAAATAAACAACAGCTTTTTCATAGTCAGGAAAGCGCTTAACGAATCAGAACTACCCGGCTCTGGCTACCCGCTTCGGTGGTTATCTGAATCGTATACGACCCCGCCGACAGGCCCCGTACGCCAATGGCCCGGCTATGAACGCCCGACGGTAACCGCTCGGTTGGCGTGGTCCGTACAAGCTGGCCGAGCAGGTTTGTCAGGGATAACGTAACCGGCCCGGCAACCGAGGTGGCAAAATCGACGGTGAGCAATTCGGAGGTAGGGTTGGGGTAAACGCGCAGGTCCGAAATAGCCGGTTCCGGAAGGGCCGTAACCAGATTGGGAAGCACCGTGGCCTCCGTTGACTTTAGCAGCCAGTTATCGGGGTCTACAACCACACCTGTAACCGCCCCACGGGTAGGCAGCGTATAGGTCTGGTCGGCCCGGTCGTTCAATACCGTAACCGTAGTATCGCCCGCGGCCGACTGAATGCGCATCTGTACCGGCATGGTAAACGAAGCGGGGTTGGTGGCGGTGGTGTTGCGCTGCTCCAGCCGTACGGTTATGGTGCTGGCGGAGGTGCCCGCACTGACCGTAGCGCGGTAGGTGGGGTAGCCTTCGCCAAAAATCCACTGCCTGAAGAAATAATCCAGATTCTGTCCCGAAACCTGCTGGGCTATTGCCTGAAAATCTTCTGTTACGGCCGTGTTATACGCCAGGTTAGGGGCGGCTGCATACGCACGGAGCGTGCGAAAAAAACGATCGTCGCCCAGGACCCACCGAAGCATGTGCAGAACGGTGGCTCCTTTCGAATACGTTCGGTTGCCGTCGAAAATATTGTCCACCGATGAAATATCCTGGACATAGAGGCTTCCCCGGGCGTTGCGGGCACCGCGCAGGAAGTTGTTCATCGCCGTGGTGTACGAACTGCGCCCACCGCTGGCTTCGGCATAAAGGGCTTCGGCGTAGGAGGCAAAGCCTTCGTTCAGCCAGATACTTTGCCAGTCGCGACAGGTGATCTTGTCGCCAAACCACTGGTGAGCCAGTTCGTGGGCAATAATGCTGGTACTCCAGGCCCCCATCGATGAAAGGGTCTGATGCTCCATGCCGCCCCCCCAGCCGAACTGGGCATGCCCATATTTCTCCCGCAGGAACGGATAAGGGCCGAACAGTTCCGAAAACACGCGCAACATATCGGTGGTCCGGTCAAGGTTGGTTCGGATGCTGGGCAGGGTTTCCGGGTAGATGTAATGCGTAACGGGCAAGGTCTGCCCCTGATAGGTAAAGGGCGTGTCGTAGCGCGTATAGTCGGTCATGGCCAGTGAAATCAGGTACTGGGCGATGGGGTAGCTGTTGCGCCAGCGGTAGGTGCGGGTGCTGTCGGGGTTGTCGGTGGTGCCGAGCAGGAGGCCGTTCGATACCGAAACAAATCGCTTGTCGGCGGTGATGCTGACGGCCGAGGAGTCTGCTTTGTCGGCGGGCGTATCTTTGCAGGGGAACCAGTCGCTGGCACCGTAGGGCTCGCTCAGACTCCAGATAACGGGCGCGTTGTTGGGGCCGTGGGCCGAAAAGGCAAAACTGCCGAACCCGCTCTGGCTGGCGGGGTTGCCCTGATAGTATACGGTAAGGCTAAGCGCCTGCCCCAGACTAAGGGGTTGCGGACTCGTGATGGTGACCCGATCCGTAGATCGCGTAAAGCTGAGCCGACGGCCCGCGCTGGTCACCGAATCGACGGTGAGCTGGGGTTTGATGTCCAGAAAAAACTGATTCAGGCTGGCAGCGGTGCTTTTGAGCCGGATGGTAGCGGACCCGCGCAGGTAATTGGGCGTATGGGTCAGGCGCAGGTCGAGACCGTAATAGGTAATATCGATGGTGGCGTCGCCCGGGTAAGCGACCCGCGCCCGGGCGTTGGTGGCCAACCGCCCAAAGTAACGCACCTTGCCCGCCTGGCAGGAGGCCTCTTCGGGAATCTGGCCCATTGCCAGAAAAGGGAGTAGAATAAACAGGTAAAGGACGCGCATAGAACCGTTTATTGAGCAGATACAGCACAACAACGACGGCAACGGCAGAAAGTTATGAGCCGCCGGGTAGTTGTTTGTGTGTGGGTGCGGGTTCTTCGGCCCTGGCTTTCAGCGCATCCAGCCGGCGCTGATCGGCTTCGGGCAGCTGAAGCTGCCACCCCATCGATGAGGCCAGCTGGTACATCATGTACTGAATCTGATTGTTGGCAATCTTGGGCAGGTCGCTCTGCATAGCCCGCTCGTTCATGGCCTGCTTGGCATCGTCGAGGATCTTGGTGTAATCGGCGCTGTTGAAATGATTCAGATAACCGGCCTGAATGTCGTAGAACTTATAATCGGTATCGATGGACAGGACCTCCGGTTCCGGGAAGGATTCGATGACGAGCTTTTTCTCGCCGGTTTCGGGCAGGCGGAAGCGTACTTTCGCAAAATCGAACCCAACCAGTACCTTCGACTTGGCGATGATCATGGCTTTCTTGGGGTCGTTCAGCAGATACAGGATTTTCTTTTGATCCTGATAATTGTAGATCTCCGAGAAATACCCCTCGGCCATAACGACCTTACATACTTTTTCGATGCGTTCCAGCAGGAGCACCGAATCACGCTGGATATCGGTAATGCCAGCGCGGGTACGGAGGGCGTTGGCCAGCGCTACCCCTCCGCCTGCTCCAACGAGCAGCAAAAGAACCGTTGTCAGAAAATCCATACGGCCTAAATGTAAACGGAAAAATGGATAATGAATAATGGACAGTAAATAATGAGGCTGGTGGCTCTCATTACTCACTGTCCATCAGACAGTATTCACGAAGGGTATCTTACTTGGCGTAGGCTACGGCCCGCATTTCGCGAATGACCGTTACTTTGATCTGACCCGGGTACTGCATTTCCTTTTCGATCTTCTGCGAAATTTCGTAACTCAGTACCCCCGCGCGCTCGTCCGATACATGGTCGGCATCGACCATGATCCGCAACTCGCGCCCGGCCTGAATGGCGTAGCATTTAGTAACGCCGGGGAAGTTGCCAGCCAGCTCTTCCAGTTCCTTTAACCGTTTGATGTACGACTCCATCATCTCGCGACGGGCGCCCGGACGCGATCCAGAAACCGCATCACACACCTGCACGATGGGAGAGATCATGCTCGTCATTTCGATCTCGTCGTGGTGAGCCCCAATGGCGTTGATTACCTCCGGGTTCTCCTTGTATTTCTTGGCCAGCTCCATGCCCAGGATCGCGTGGGGCAGTTCGGCTTCTTCGGGCCAGACTTTACCAATGTCGTGGAGCAGACCGGCCCGTTTGGCCAGTTTGGCGTTCAGGCCCAGTTCGGCGGCCATCGTAGCGCAGAGCTTGGCTACTTCGCGGCTGTGCTGAAGCAGGTTCTGGCCGTACGACGACCGGAAACGCATGCGCCCTACCATCTTGATCAGTTCGGGGTGCAGGCCATGAATGCCGAGGTCGATAACGGTTCGTTCGCCGATCTCCACAATTTCATCTTCGATGTTCTTGCGGGTTTTGGCCACGATCTCTTCGATACGGGCGGGGTGAATCCGGCCGTCCTGCACGAGCCGGTGAAGGCTCAGGCGGGCAATTTCGCGACGAACCGGGTCAAACCCCGAGATAATAATGGCTTCGGGGGTGTCGTCTACGATGATTTCGACGCCGGTAGCGGCTTCGAGCGCGCGGATGTTACGGCCTTCCCGACCGATTACCTTACCTTTTACGTCGTCAGATTCGATGTTGAAGACCGATACGCAGTTCTCGATAGCGTGTTCGGTAGCGGTGCGCTGAATGGTTTCGATGACTACCTTTTTGGCTTCTTTGGTAGCCGTCAGTTTTGCTTCTTCAACGATGTTTTTGATATAGGAGCTTGCCCGGGTTTCGGCTTCGGCCTTGAGGGTATCGATCAGTTGCTCCCGCGCCTGGTCGGCCGAGAGACCGGCTATTTTTTCGAGCTGGGCTACCTGGTCGGCCAGCATCCGGTCGGCTTCCTGCTGCCGGCGGTCTACCTCTTCCCGACGGCGGTTGAGCGCATCGATTTGCTGCTGAAGGCTGTTCTTCTGTTGGTTTAACTCGTTACGCTGCTGGTTCAGCTCGCCATCGCGGGTGCGTTGCTGTTCGGCCTGCTGGTTGAGCTGCTGCTCGCGTTGCTTGAGTTTGTTCTCGTTCTGCTGAAGTATATTTCGTTTCTGATTGGTCGTCTCCTCAAATTCGGCTTTTAATTTCAGGTACTTTTCCTTGGCCTCCAGTATGCGATCTTTCTTAATCGTTTCGGCCTGAGCTTCTGCATTTTTCAGGATAATGACAGCCTGATCTTCTGCTTCTTTCTGACGTTTTGATGACACGCGGGACAAGAGCTTGCGGCCCACGTATATGCCAATGCCGATCATGACAATATTGTCAAGAAAGAGCATTAGCCAGTTTGTTGTGTTCATTGGACTGATATCGTTAGGGTTGAACAAATAACCATCAACCTGTCCCGATACGAGTGCCTTCAATCTTAACTCGGCGTTTGGGGTGGGGTAGCCCGCTGGTCTTCTTTATGTTGTTATGGCCGGTGTAACGACCTGATCTAATTGAGTTATTTTGTCAAATACCATTTGCTGTAAGCGTTGCATATGTCGTTCTCCTCTGAGCTTAGTCACTAAGCAATCGAAGGCGATCCTAGCCAGGGCGTCCTGAGTTTCATTGATGCCCATTTCCCGGTATTGTTTCAGTTCTTCCTGAATCAGCTTGGCGGCTTCGCGCACGATAGCTTCCGACTCCGGCTCTACAAACAGCTTGTAGGTTCGGTCGGCTATTTTTACGCGAACTGGCAATTCTTCCATCGCTGCGGTCGGCTCAGGCGGGGCCAAAACCCCGGAGCTAATTTGGGTTTATGACAAACTACTCAAATGAGCAATACACCGATCTAATTCCCGGATATACTCGTCGAGCTGCTTTTTTAACGCGGCATTCGTATCTGTTCCAGACAGATTGTTTTGTACAAGTTTACCAAAATCTTTTGACTTTGGCGTCTTTTTTTCAGAATTAACTTGTTTTTTCTGTAACTCTTTAACGAGCGATTGTTGCTCCTTAAGGCGCTCGTTCAGCGTTATATTTTCCTGCTCCAGTCGCTTAATTTCCTGCTTGCCATTATCCAGTAAACCCTTCAGCAACTGAACCTTATGAGTCAGTTGTTCAACGAGGGCGATGATCTGATGCTCACTGGCCACGGTCATTGCAGGGGTTAGGCGTGAAGGAAGCGACTACGTTGCTTTTATTTCCGGATAACGGCACCCAGATCCCGCTCAAAAGCGGTTATAAGCCGTTGCATCGTTTTATCAATGGCGCCGTCAGTTAAGGTCTGGGTAGCGTCCTGTAGAATAAAACTAACGGAGTACGATTTCTTGTCAGCCCCCAGGTTAGCCCCCTCGTAGGTGTCGAACACGTTGAGCGACCGCAGCAACTTCCGCTCGGTCTGACTCGCCAGTCGGCTGATCTGCTCGAACGTAACGGCCTTGTCGATCACCAGCGAGAGGTCGCGCCGAACTTCCGGAAACCGGGATACCTCCTCGTAGCGGGTCTTGCTGCCCGCCAGCTTCAGCAGGGCGCTCCAGTCAAAGTCGGCGTAGAAAACCGGCTGCTTCAGGTCGACCAGCTTCGTAAGTTTAGGCTGTACCAATCCCAGACTAACCAGCGGCTTTTTATTGACCAGGTAAGTTAGCCCGTACTGAAACAAGGTCGGGTCGGCCGGCTGGGTATCGACCGATTTGACCCGGAACAGGTTAAGAACCCGCTGTACAGCCGTTGCCAGATCGTGGTACTCGACGGGCTGGTTCTTCTGGCGCCAGCTCTCGGCCTGCTGGTTACCGACCAGCGCCAGGCTCAGCCGCATCCGTTCAACGTATTTCACGCTGCCGTCGTCGGCGGTGGCTTTGTGATAGACCTTGCCAAACTCGAATGTTTTCAGATCGCGTTGCCGACGGTTGATGTTGTAGACGAGCGTTTCGAGGGCCGAGAACAACAGCGTTTGCCGCATCACCGACAGATCATCGCTCAGGGGGTTGAGCAGGGTTACGTCAGCGCCGGGTAGTGTCTGGCGGATGGCGTCATGGTAAGCGGGCCGGGTGAGCGACAGGGTCAGTATCTCATAAAAACCGTTGGCCGCCAGGAGCTGCCCAATCCGGTTCTGCCACTGGTCGGGGTCGGTTTTAGGAAACTCCGAAAGCGAGTCGGCGGCCAGCACCGGCGACAGCGGTACGTTATCCAGGCCGTAAATGCGCAGGATCTCTTCGATAACATCGGCTTCGCGGGTGACGTCGACGCGATAGGGTGGCACAACCGCTACGAAGCTCTCGCTGGTCTGCTCATCGGCCGTGATGTCGAGCGCGTTCAGAATCCGGTGAATCTCTGTGTGGTCGATGCGGATACCGATGAGCCGGTCAATGTTCCGGTACCGAACCAGCACCCGGAAGGGGTCGATCGGCGACGGATACAGATCGGTAATGGCTGACGTGACCCGGGCGTCCGGACCGGCTACTTCCTGAATCAGCAGCGCGGCCCGCTGCAGCGCGAATACCGGCATGTTGGGGTCGGTACCCCGCTCAAACCGAAACGAAGCATCCGTTTTCAGCCCGTGGTACTGGGCCGTTTTGCGCACCGACGTAGGGGAGAAATACGCCGATTCGAGGAAGATACGGGTAGTCTGACTGGTGACACCCGACTGCTGACCGCCAAATACACCCGCAATGCACATAGGTTTCTCGGCATCACAGATCATCAGATCGGTGGCCGACAGCTTACGCTCAACCCCGTCGAGGGTAACGAAGGATGTGCCTTCGGGTAACGTTTTGACCACAACCTGGTTGCCTGCAATCTGGTCGGCATCGAAGGCATGCAGGGGCTGGCCAAGGTCGTGGCAGACGAAATTGGTGATGTCGACAATGTTGTTGATCGGCTTCAGGCCGATAGCAATTAGCCGCTGCTTCAACCACTGGGGCGACTCCTGAACGGTAAGACCGCTTATTGTCAGTCCCGTATAGCGCGGGCAGGCCTCGGTATCCTCTACCCGTACGTCGAGGGTGAAGTCGGTGCTATGCACTGTAAAGGCATCGACAGACGGCAGGCGAAGCGGCCGGTTGAGGGCCGCTTTCAGGTCGCGCGCTACGCCAAAATGGGAGGCTGCATCGATCCGGTTGGGCGTCAGGCCGATGGCAATCTGGTAGTCGGCTTCGAGGTTAAAATACCGGGCCGCTGGCGTACCGTTCGGCAAATCGGTGTCGAGCACCATAATGCCGGCATGCGACTGACCCAGCCCGATCTCATCCTCAGCGCAGATCATGCCTTCGGAGACGGCTCCCCGAATTTTGGCCTTCTTGATCTGAAAGGGTTCTGCCGGGCTACCGTCTGCCGAGCGGGGGTACAGAGTGGTTCCCACCAGAGCTACCACCACTTTCTGACCCGCGGCTACGTTGGGCGCTCCGCATACGATAGGTAACGGCTCGGCCGCGCCCACATCGACTGTTGTGAGGTTGAGCTTATCGGCGTCGGGGTGTTTGGTACAGGTCAGTACCTGGCCAATGACTACCCCGGTAAGGCCACCCGGTATGGCATTGATAGTCTCAATGCCCTCTACTTCTAAACCCGTAGCCGTCAGTCGTTTGCCAACTTCTTCGGGCGATTCGGGCAAGTCAATGTACGCTTGCAGCCATTTATAGGAAACTTCCATGGAGGGACAAATTCAGGCTAAAAATGGTGCAAAGATAACTGCCTGTACGCAGTGGGCAGTAGGCAGTTGGCAAAAAAAGCAGAAGAGTATGGCGGGCTTAGTCGTGTTCCTGATACCGCTCTCCGGCCTTTACGGCCACGGATAGGGTATTCTCGGCGGGCGGAATAGGGCAGGCGTAACTAGGGTTATAGGCGCAGTATGGGTTATAAGCCGTATTGAAGTCGATTACGGTCTGGGTGCCGGTCAGGGCGTCGGCTTCAAGATCGAGATAGCGCCCACCGCCGTAGGTTTCCTTACTGGAGGTGGCATCGCGGAACAGGATTGAATACGTACCATCGGTGGCCTGAACGATCAGCAGTCGGCAGGCTTCGTCCTGTAGGCTGAAGACCGCATGGGCGTACTTGCTGTAGACTTCCTCGCTGCCATCACTCATCCGTACGATAATTTTTTGGGTTTTATCGGCAAATGGTTCGAGCCGGGCCTGCACGCGATACGCCGGGTCGGGCGGAAAATATAACAATCCCGTAAACTTTGTTTTGTCCGAAATAGGCGACTCCGCGTTGGTACGCATGTATTCGTTTTTCTTGGTTCTGTCGGATTCTACTTCCTTTTTGTACAAAACCGGATCAACTGTGGCCGATGAATAAGACGAGTTTACGCCCGTGCCGTTGTCTGACAAAGCCAGATAGAGTAGTATTGCTCCCAAAAAGCAAAGTCCTATCCACAGCAACTGAGTAGTTTTCATAAACTAAAAATTTGATAATTTAAGATGTTTGTCTGTTACTATTAAGAAATGGATACCACAGTCCCTGCTGACTTCTTATTGACTTATCATGGTTTTAATCCGTTTTTAATATATTTAACCTTTGAAAGTCAGCATAACCTTCTGGTCCTGATGAAACGTATCATGGCCCAATAAACTAAAACATTACAAAATGCCCCAATTGTACGAACTCAAAACCTTTGCATCTGACAAAGGTAATCTAACCGTTTTTGAGGGAATTATACCTGGTACCATAGAACGGGTCTTTTACATTTATCAGGCTGGTCAACACGCCCGGGCCGGACACCGGCATCATCTGGCCTGGAATGCCCTGATCTGTGTGAGTGGCAGTTGCCGGATCTATACCAACAACGGTCAGGAGGAACAGTACTTTACATTGAATGACCCCCGGCAGTGTCTGGTGCTGCATCCGGAAGACTGGCACACCATGGACGAGTTCACCGACAATGCCATCCTGCTGGTGGTCTCTAACCAACGGTACGATAAAGATGACTATATATACGAACCGTATGCCGACAATCTGAACGTTACGCAGTCGGTGCTGGCTGAGTCGGAATGATCCCGTTTCTGGATTTAGAACGCATCAACAAACCCTATCAACCAGCCCTGCGCGAAGCTACTGAACGAGTTTTGTTGTCGGGCTGGTACATTCTGGGACGCGAAGTAGGCCGGTTCGAGCAGGCCTTTGCCGCTTACTGCGGTACCCGGCATTGTATAGGAGTTGGTAATGGACTGGATGCACTTACGCTGGTACTGAAAGCCTGGGATTTCCCGCCGGGTAGTGAGGTCATCGTACCGGCCAACGCCTACATCGCATCGGTGCTGAGCGTGACGCTGGCCGGGCTGGTGCCGGTTTGGGCTGAACCCGATCCGGCTACCTGCCTCCTCGATCCGGCGGCTGTAAAGCCGTTGATAACCCCCCAAACCCGGGCTATTCTCCCCGTTCATCTGTATGGTCGGTGCTGCAACATGTCGGCCCTCAGAACACTGGCGGCTCAGTATGGACTGAAGGTACTGGAAGATGCTGCCCAGGCCCACGGGGCGCTCGACAGGGGCCAACGAGCGGGCAATCTGGGCGATGCGGCTGGCTGGAGTTTCTACCCGAGCAAGAACCTGGGCGCTTTGGGCGATGCCGGCGCAATAACCACCAATGACGATGAACTGGCCGACCGGCTGCGGGCGCTGCGGAACTACGGCTCGGCGAAGAAGTATGTCAACGATATGATCGGCCACAACAGTCGGCTCGACGAGTTGCAGGCGGCCGTGTTATCAGCCAAACTCCCGGGACTCGACGCCGATAATGACTGTCGCCGGGCGCTGGCGCGGCTGTATCTGGCTGGCATCACCAACCCGGCCGTAACGCTGCCCCCGGCCGACCAGATCGATCAGGACGTGTGGCATCTGTTCGTGATCAGGCACCCCCGTCGTGATGACCTGCGGGCGTATCTGAACGCGCACGGCATAGGAACCGACGTCCATTATCCGATCCCACCGCATCAGCAGGGGGCGTATGCGTCGGAGTCGCATCGGTCGCTGCCGATCTCCGAGCGGTTGCATCGGGAGGTGATAAGCCTGCCTCTCAACCCGGCCATGACCGAAGCCGACGTTTCCTATATTGTCGACGTTATTAACAAACAGCAAGGGTAACAGGAACCCGTTTCCCTTGTACTTACTGGCTTATGCATCTTTCCGTGGTTATTCCGGTCTACAACAGCGAGCGAACCATTGGACCGCTGATTGCCCGTCTGCACGACTGTCTGGCCGCCTGGCCCTACGAAGTAGTACTGGTCAACGACGGTAGTGTGGATCGGTCCGAAGCGGTTTGTCAGCAACTGGCCGAAGCCCATCCTCAGGTACAGTTTATTTCGCTGCGTCGAAACTTTGGGGAGTTCAACGCCGTGCTTTGTGGGCTCAACCATGCCCGGGGACAGTACATAGTTATCATCGACGATGATTTTCAGAATCCGCCCGAAACGATCCTGACCCTGCTGGAGACGGCCGAAGCCGGTCAGTACGATGTGGTGTATAGCCGGTATGATCAGAAAAAACACCACTGGTTCCGAAACTGGGGAAGCTGGCTGGTGAACACACTGACTACCTACTCGCTCGGTAAACCCCGGGATCTGTACCTGTCGAGCTTTAAGCTGATTCGGCGCGAAGTGGTCGATGAAATTATTCGGTACCGTGGCCCGTATCCGTACATCGATGGGCTGATATTCCGGGTAACCCGACATGTAGGCAGCGTGGTTGTGCCGCACAATGCCCGCGCAGAGGGGCGCTCCAACTACACGGTTCGCAAGCTGATCGGGTTGTTTCTGAACGTGTTCATCGGCTATTCACTCTGGCCCATCCGGGGATTTACGATGCTGGGGGCTGCGCTGTTCGGACTGGGGCTGCTGATCGGGGCTGGGAGCGGGCTGGGCTGGGCGCTGGGATTGCTGCAGCTGCAGGGCTGGGGCGTAGTGGGCTGGGCGATGGGTACCGGTCTGGGCCTGCTTCTCTTATGCCTGGGCGTACTGGGCGAATACGTTGGTAAGTTATTCATGGCTTACAGTGGCCTGCCGCCCTATGTCGAGAAAAAAGCGCAGACAGATGACGCGCCCGCGTCGCGCTCATCCCTGCTGGCGCTGTTGCCTTTTCTCTTTTTCCACTGTCTGCTTTACCTATGATTGGTCGCTCAGAAGAGTATGAAAAGATGTTCCGGATCGAGCAGCAGTTGTGGTGGTACCGCATTCTGCACGAATCCGTTGGCCGTACCCTGCGTCAGCAGTTCGGTAGCCGCCGGGACATGGTTATTTTGGATGCTGGCTGCGGCACGGGCGGTATGCTCGATTTCCTGCGTCGGCAGGGGTATACCGACTTGCGGGGGGTCGACGGCTCGGCCGATGCGGTGGCGTTTTGCCACGAGCGCGGGCTAAACGCATCCTTGCTCGATCTGAACGATTTGGCGGGCTACGCGCCCGATCAGACTTATGATGCTATCGTTTGTAACGATGTATTCTGTTACTTCGACGATCCGGCGCTGGTTCGGCTGCTTACCGAGTTGCGTCGTCGGTTGCGGCCGGGTGGGGTGCTGATCAGCAATAATAATGCGTTCGACGTGTTTCGGGGGCAGCACGACCTGGCCGTGGGCAGCACACGCCGGTTTGTTCGGGCCGATCTGGAGCGGTTATTCCCGATGGCCGGCCTGCGACTCCGGTATACAACCTACTGGAGCCTGCTGCTATCGCCCCTGATCCTGCTGGTCAGACAATGGCAGCGGCTACAGCTCCGACTGGGGTGGCGCAGCCCGGACGAACCCACCTCCGACGTGTATCTGCCCGGTAACCTGGTTAACGAGACGCTCTATCGGGTTGCCCATACCGAACAAAAACTGATTAGCCGAACCCCCTTTGGCAGTTCGCTGTTTTCAGTGAGCGATCCTACATAAGAATCATGTTCACTGGAATTGTTGAAACGACGGGCCTTGTCGCCGAACGTGTCTTCGAAGGCACCAATATTACCTTTCACATCGAGTCATCACTGGCTTCCGAACTGACGATCGATCAGAGCGTTAGCCATAATGGCGTATGCCTGACGGTCACGAGCGTGGCCGACGGCCGATACAGCGTTACGGCGGTCGATGAAACGCTGCGCAAATCAAATCTGGGGGGGCTGGACGTGGGCAACCGCGTTAATCTGGAGCGGTGTATGCCCGCCAATGGCCGGTTCGACGGTCATATCGTACAGGGCCATGTCGATCAGACCGGCATTTGCACCAGCGTGCAGGACCTGAGCGGCAGCTGGCTGTATGATTTTCAGTACGATCCCGGCGTGGCCGACAACGTAACGGTCGAAAAAGGATCGATATGTATCAACGGAGTCAGTTTAACCGTTTTCAATTCGGAAGCCGACCGATTTCGGGTAACCATCATCCCATACACCTACGAGCACACTACGTTCCGGGATCTGAAACCCGGTGATGTGGTTAATCTGGAGTTCGATATTGTGGGGAAGTACATTAAAAAAATGCTGACCGGTTACCGGCAGCCGGTCTGAGATTCTGTTACTTTTGCAGGCAGGCCTGTAGCCGTATACCTCACCCGCTGACGCCCTACTTTTACAAATGACAAAAATCAGCACCCGATCAGTAACCGACCTGCTGGTTCACGTTGGCATCATTCTGGCCCTGTTTGCTGCGCTTTTTCTGGGGTTCTTCTTTATTTATCTGCCCTTCACGACCAACCATGGTCAGACCATAACCGTACCCGACGTTACGCGGCTGAGTCTCGATGAAATGCAGAATATCCTGAACGACCGCGACCTGCGCTACGAAGTTAGTGACTGTACCTTCGTGGCCGGAGCCCAGCCGCTGACCGTTATCCAGCAGTATCCGCGCGCCAACGCTAAAGTAAAGGAAGGCCGAAAGATCTACGTCACCATCACCAAACGGGTAGCGCCAATGGTACCCATGCCGAAACTGGTCGATATGATTGACCGGAGTGCGGTACTGATGCTGAAATCGATGGGTCTTGAAGAAGGGGAGAAAACGTACCGGCCCGATGTGGCAAAAAATGCGGTACTGCGGCAGCTCTATAACGGCAAGGAAATAGTACCCGGAACGCCCGTACCGAAAGGCGCGCGCATCGATCTGGAAATTGGCGATGGGCTGGGCAATACGATGTTCGCCATTCCCGACGTTGTAGGATTACCTCTCGACGAAGCCGAAGCGGCTATTGTTGGGTCAAACCTTAAAGTTGGCACGAAAATTTCCGTTGACGATCCCGAGAAGGAAGTTGGCACGGTAGTTCGGCAGCGACCCGAAGCCCGGTCGGGCGAACGAATCCGCGTTGGCGAAACAATGGACCTCTGGATTGTGGGGCCAATTGAGCCGGATCAATAAACCGTGTCCGGTATAGAGACTACATGGGAATTGCTTTACCAGATCAGCCAAACTACGCGCCCGGCCGACGTTTACGGTGTATCGTTCTGCTGATAATCAGTAGCCTGATGGTCACGGTCACCTGGGCGCAGACCCCGCTGTCGCTGCCCTTTTTCGACGACTTTTCAACCAGCTCGGCCCAGGCTGGTCGTGACCGGCCCGCCCCCGCCCGATGGGAACCCGGGAGCGGGGTTTATATCAATAATACTATGGCAATAAACCACCCTACGGTAGGGGTGGCTACGTTCGATGGACTGCGGGCAAACAATCAGCAGTACGTACAGAACAACCAGCTGGCGCAGGGCTACACAGATACCCTGCAGTCGCGGCCCGTGACGCTGGCGGGTCTGTCGGCGGCCGACTCGGTTTACCTGAGTTTTTACTGGCAGATTCGGGGACTGGGCGAGTCGCCCGATCCCGGTGATTCGCTGACGCTTCAGTTTCTGGACCGGACCGGTGCCTGGCAAACCGTCTGGCGGGTCGAGGGCGGAGCGCCCAACAATAACTTTCCGCAGGTGTTTGTCCCCGTTCGCGATACCCGTTACTTCCACGCGGGCTTTGCGTTTCGGTTCCGGTCCTACGGTCGGGCATCGGGGCCTTTCGATACCTGGAACGTTGATTATGTGTACCTGAACCGGGGCCGCACCCGCGCCGATCGGTTCGTGAAAGACGTGGCGATGCGGCAGGCGATCAGCCCGCTACTGCGTCGGTACACGGCTATGCCGCTGGCGCAGTATGCCGTGAATCCAGCCGGCGAAGTGGCCGACTCGGTCACGACCGATATCAACAATCTGTTCAATACGTTTAATTTTACTACCCTCCGCTTCAGCATTCGCGACGAGCTGACGGGGCAGGTGCTGCAGAACGACCCCTCAACCGCTTCTGAATTGATTCAGGCGCTGAGTTCGCAGCGGAAGCGCGCTGTTCCCAGACTTGCTGGCGGATTTGGATCGGCTACACGGGCTTCCCTGCGTTATACCTTCGATCTGCTCACGACCGATGACCAGAACCCGTCTATACCGGGGGTTAACCTGCGACGGAACGATACCCTATCGGCCGTGGCTACGCTCGACGATTATTATGCCTACGATGACGGAAGTTGGGAGTTTGCCCGGCAGATCGGCCCCCGCGAGCAGGTAGCCGTTCGGTTTATCCTGAACAAACCCGATGTGATTGCCGGTGTCCGGATGTGCCTGGTGCCGATCCGGATTAACCAGAGCGGTCAGCCTTTTACCATCAATATCTACAACAACCGTAATGGCCTTCCCGGCCAGGTAATCTACCGCAAGTCGTTTGCGACCCAGTATCCCACAACCCGCAACGGATTCGTCACGTTTCCGTTCGATCGGGGTATATCGGTCACTGATACCTTTTATGTTGGTTATCAGCAAATTACGGCCAGTGATACCACCCAGCTCCGGATAGGGTTTGATAAAGGCAGTCTGTTCGGGAGTCAGATCTTTTACAACGGCGGAACCAGCTGGGCCCAGAATCAGCAATCGTCGGCACTCGATGTACAGGGCGCCTTTATGATCCGGCCCGTTATGGGCGGTCGACCCGATACGGTGGTAACGGCCCTGCCCGAGCCCATACCAGCTTCATCGCTGAGCGTATATCCCAACCCCACCACGGGCCTGATTCGCTGGGATCATACGCAGCTCAGGCGGCTCGAGATACTGAACCCGAGCGGTCGTTTGCTGGTTGTTGTTGAACCTAGCCGCGGTCAGCAAACGCTGGATATCGGCCACCTGACTGCCGGACTATACCTGATTCGCTTGTCGGACGGGCAGCGAACCGTAGTGCAGAAGCTGATTGTGCAACAGTAAGACCACTAACCAGTATACCCATGGATATTACAGTACAGGAGCTGAAAGAACGGCTCGACAAAGGCGAAAAGCTGAATCTGTTCGATGTTCGGGAGCCGAACGAATACGAAGCCGATAATATTGGCGCTACCCTGATTCCGTTGGGTGAGTTGCCCTACCGGATCGATGAACTCGACGGTTTGCAGGATGAAGAAGTGATTGTCCACTGCCGGTCTGGCGCGCGGAGTGCGCGAGCGCAGCAGTACCTAGAAGAAAACGGCTTTACCAACGTCCGCAACGTGACCGGAGGGATGCTCGCTTACCGGGCCCAGTAAAGAGCCGGTTATTGGAGTTCGTTGAGCCTGTCAAGAATAATAGCCAGCGCGTCGGTTGGTGACTCGCTGGCTACGGAAACCTGCTGGTAGTTCCCCTGGTTCCTGAACCAGGTGAGTTGCCGCTTGGCGTACCGCCGGGAGTTGCGTTTCAGCAGGCGCACCATCTCATCGTAATCGTAGGTGCCATCCAGATACGGGAAAACCTCTTGGTACCCAACGGTATGCAGGGCGGGCAGATCGCGATAGGGCAGCAGCGACTGCACCTCGTCGAGCAGGCCGTTAGCGAGCATAGCATCCATGCGATCGTCGATCCGGGCATACAATTCATCGCGCGGACGGTCGAGTGCAACCAGAACCGTACGAAACGGGCGATCGGCTACCTGCTGACGCCGAAACGACGAATACGGTTGCCCGGTTGCCAGGCATACCTCCAGCGCCCGCGTTACCCGTACCGGATTTTGCAGGTCGGCCGTTTGGGCATACAGCGGGTCGAGGTCCCGGAGTTGGGTCTGCAGCGCGGCCAGTCCTTCGGTTTGCAGGCGGGTGAACAACTGTTGCCTCAGGGCCGGATCGACCGTAGGCATATCGTCAAGCCCGAAGCAGACGGCGTTGATGTACAGACCCGTTCCGCCCGTTAAAATAACCACGTCCTTTTTCTGAAAAAGAGTAGCCAGCACAGCCAGGCATTCGCGTTCGTAACGACCCGCGTTGACAGGATCGGTAACGGAGTGAGAGCTGATGAAGTGATGAGGAACATCCTGCTGTTCGGCCGACGTTGGTTTGGCCGTGCCGATGCTTAGTTCCCGATACAGCTGCCGCGAGTCGGCAGACACCACATCGGTAGCGAGCGCTTTGGCCAGCTGTACGCAAAGAGCCGTTTTACCAACCGCGGTGGGGCCTGCAATGACAAGTACTGTTTTTTGGGTAGCCATCTGACTGGCAAAAATACACCGCTGTGCCACGCTATGGCCATCGAGCCCGAATCTCATAAAAAAAATGATGCAGATGGATGTATGTAATTATAAAATTACTAATTTTATAGAGTTTGTAGAGTATTGATAAACAGCACTGGTTGACCAGAATACATCAGACGTATAGATAGGAGCGAGTAGGGCATTCCGAACGCTGTAGGTAGCAGAAATAAAAAATACGTTCGTAATCATTGTGTTATCTCGCCGAATAAAAAGCTTAAAAATCTTAACCTATAGAGTGTTTGTGTAATTCTTCTCAAACAAATATATATCTTTGCTCATATGGACGCAATTCCCTTTTAATCAGTACGTTACGAACTATTAGGTTAGTACAAGCAGTCATTATGGACGACCAAAACCTCAAGCAGACTTTAACTCCCTCTACTCAATCAGCTTTAAAGAAAACACTGGATATCATTTGTGGGAAATGGCGACTCTTCATCATTTTCAACTAGGCACGGAGACTCGGCGATACGGCGAACTCCGGCGAATGATTCCTGACATTAGTGAAAAAGTTTTAATTCAGGAACTGAAAGCATTGATTGAACTTGGTGTTTTAGAGAAGAAATCATTTAATGAAGTACCACCTCGCGTTGAGTACAACCTGACCGCCAGAGGGTTGAAAGTGCTTCCCACCCTTTATCAGTTAACCAGCGTAGGCGAGGTGTTCCTGGAGCCGTAGGCAATCAACTAAATTGTGCTTCGATTCGTTATTGCTAGGAAACTACAAGCGAACGAAGTTGATGAGCGGTAAACTATGGGGACTTATTGGCGGTATTGTTAGCATGGCCTGTTGGGCTCTGCTGTCAGCTTCCGGTAAGTCTTCGCTCGCTTTGGGAACGGGCCGGCCACCACTTCAGCCCGAACCAAGAAATTCGTTCAGCCAGTCACTTCGATTCAACGTGTACACGTTCACGGTCGATGCACCCGATAGTGGGGCTGTACGCGAGGTTGCTATCAAGGCATTCCGCGGGCAGTTATTGCTGACAAACTTTCGGATACGCATAGACGGCGCCATTACGGGGGCCGAGGTAGCTGACCTGGACAATAATCGCTTTCCTGAACTGTATATTTATAGCAGTAGTAACGGGAGCGGCTCGTTTGGCCGGGTGTATGGCTGGCAGTTCTTACCCGAGCGTAAAGCAGACGTGACACTCGTAAACTGGCGTCTGCCCGTAGCCGATGGGTATATGGGTCACGACAGTTTATGGATTGAGCGGGGCATACTATGCCGTAAATACCCGGTTTATCAGTTTGGCGACGCCAACGCTGAGCCAACCGGGGGTATTCGTATGCTCCGGTACCGGCTTCGTCCCGTTGGGCAGGGCTTTGCCCTTGTCGAAGAGCGTCAGTAAGTCAGGCCTGTCCACACCGCGTGGGCAGGCCTGATTTGGTTAGAATAGCCGCAAACCCAGGCTCAGCGTTGCTATACCCAGGTATCCTTTGATATTCTTGTCTTTATACACACCGCCAACTGGCAGGGCATAGCGCGCGTCCAGGTCGAGCCGATTGAGAAACGTATATCCTACGCCGACCTCTGCCGCATAGGTAAACGATTTCACCTCCAGCGCGCGCTCCGACGGGTTTTGCGGATTCGGATTCTTCAGGTCAGAAGTTGTTTCCGGAGCGTTGAACGTCAAGCCCGCTATAGTGGCAGTTGTGTTGCGCTTGGCTTCGGCTTTGCGGGTAAACAACAGGTTGGGGCCTACAAACGCCCGTACTTTTCCGTCGCTCCATCGTTTCCCAAACAGGATCGGTATGTTGAACGACTCCAGCGTCGACGTGGAGGTTATGTTGACCGTAGCGGGGGTCTGAGCCGGTACCGCCGGCGGCAGTGAAAGCCCCGATAAGACAGCGGCCAGCCCGGCCGGAATTGTCAGGTTTGCTTTCTGCTTCAGTATAAACTGGTTGTAGTCGACCTCAACCTGAACGTAAAACCGGTCAAAATTCTGACGACCCCAAATCCCGAACGAATAACCGGTACCAATTCCGTTGCTTTTGTTGTCGAGCTGCGGGATAGCTACGTTGGCCGACAGGGGAATGGAAGGTATGGTCGTGTACCCATGCGTAAAGGTGGGGCCACCTTTTATCCCGCCTTCCAGTTTTTGCTGGCCCATAGCCAGGGTTGAGCCGATTAATAAAACCAGGGCAGTTAATTGAACTTGCTTCATTGTGCGTTTACAAAAATGGGTGCTCTAATAGATGATAATATATTGGGTATAAAACGATGATAAAACCCGATTATGCGCCTGAAGTTTGCCTATAAGGTATAAATACTAGTATTATTTCGGGGGTACAAACTGAAACAAACATAAAACCAGCGGGTTGTTTGAATGATAAAGGTTCACTTACTTGCCAGCCGTTAAGTGTACATGTTTCATTCAAACAACTATTAACTCATGGGTCTCTTATCATTTTTCAAGGGGGTTGGGGAAAAGATTTTTAACAAGGAGCAGGTAGCTGCCCCGGCCGATCCGGCACAGGCCGAAAAGGTTGAGCCACTACGGGCGCAGGCCCTGCTCGACCATGTCAAACAGCTGGGACTGGCTTATAACGCCCTTACCGTGAAGACCAAAGGCGATACGGTTATCCTGAGCGGTTCGGTGAAGTCGCAGGAGGACGCGGAGAAAATTGCGCTGGCCGTCGGTAACGTAGAAGGCGTATCGGCCGTTGACAACCAGCTGGACGTTGTCGAGCCAACACCGGCCGGTAAGTTCTACACGGTAAAATCGGGCGACAGTCTGTCTAAAATCGCTAAGGAAGTTTACGGCGATGCTACGAAATATGGAATCATCTTCGAGGCTAACAAGCCTATGCTGA
Source organism: Spirosoma lacussanchae (assembly GCF_005870035.1). GTDB lineage: Bacteria > Bacteroidota > Bacteroidia > Cytophagales > Spirosomataceae > Spirosoma > Spirosoma lacussanchae. The sequence goes on from NZ_SWJG01000002.1 coordinate 193,332, forward strand.
AAGATCCTGACCTGATCTATCCGGACCAGGTGCTGCGGATTCCGCAACTGTAGGCCTGATAGAGGCAAAAGTCCAACGTTTCGGTGGGCGTGTAGGGTTGGTCGGCTGGCTGTGACCGTACACGCCTGCCGAAACGTTGTCATAAACATTACCCCCAACGGGCCGGTTTAACCGTTGTCAACCAACGTTATGAAACATGGCCGTCCATTTATTAGCGCTTCTCAGGGAGCAGTTCACACCCGGTGTTATCGACCGGCTTGGTGCTGAGCTGAACGAGTCGCCAGCCACCATACACAAAGCCGTTAACGGCGCACTGCCCACCCTGCTGGGCGGACTGACCCGGCGGATACAGTCGACCGGCGGATCGTCGTCCATCCTTAGCTTTCTGGACAAGGGCGACTACGGCAACACACCATTCGACGTCAGTCAGGCACTTGACACCGAAGCCGAAACCCAGGCGGTTGCCGGGGCGGGAAACGGTTTTCTGCAACAGATCTTCGACGATAAATTAGGGCGTTCTTCGGAGTTGCTGAGTACCTATAGCGGGGCAAAACCCCAGTCGGTCAATACCGTGCTGGGGCTATCCGGCGCGGTACTCATGGGTGTTCTGGGACGGCAGGAGCAGGAAAATGGCCTCACGGCCCATAGCCTGCAAACCCTGTTGCTGGGCCAGGCCAGCGAGTTCAGGAAGGCCATGCCCGACGGCCTCGATGCGGTATCCAGCCTGCTCGGGTTCGACGAGTTACAGACCCCCGCCGGACCGCAGACCGAGGTTCAGGGAACCGACAACTTCAGCGGCACCATTGTCAACCCCAACATTCCGAAAAGTGCCGAAGGCGATCGCCGACGCGAAAACGTCCGGTGGCTGCGCTGGGCCATGGTCGCCATGGCTATTCTGGTCATTGCGCTCATTGTTCAGAAATTCAGTCAGAATCAGAACAGCGCCGACGGCATCAGTACCGATTCAACATCGCAGGTCGAGTCAGACCGGTCCGAGGATGCGTCGGCGGCTACGCGGCAGAGTATTCAGGATGCCAACGGGCAAACCACTGATTCAACGGCCCCGGGTGCGCTCGGTATCCGCGATTCGACAACAAACAAGTAATAATTACTCAACAACCGAAAAGCAATGACGAACAACCTGAATCAACTGACCCGGCGATTTTTGCTGGTGGGCCTGCTGGCCGGTGCCAGCCTGAGCCTCTGGAACTGCTCCGGCAGCAATAAGGAAAGCAGCGCAGAAACCATGACGACGGATACGGCTTCCGGTTCGGATAGCTCCGTATTTGGTCGGCAGGGCGATACGCTTAATTCATCGAACCCCGGCGTTTCGCAGCAGGCTCCTCCCGATAGTGCCAGCGCCGGTGGGGCCGTAGTGCCTGCCGAAGTGAAAGTAAAAGTGAAACAGTAAGCAGGCCGATCAGGTCGCTGAGTCGGCGGGTATTTAGTAACTTGCCCCCTGATTCGTTCGTCCGTATCGTCGTTGGAGAACGAATTGACCAACTCACCGACCTGACCGCCTGATTGTATGTTTGTTGACGCTATTGATCGCGTTGATCCGTTTACCCGCCCGTTGCACTCGATTGTGCGCCTGTATGGGCATGATGAAGTGATTCCGGGGACTGCCACCCTTTTTTTTGTGAACGAATACGGCTGCGCTGTTACCTGCAAGCACGTCGCCGAACTGGTTACCAAAACTGACGCTATCTACCGCAATTTTCTGAATTTTCAGGGTGAGCGACGGTCGGTACTCCGCGAACGGGATGCGGCCCAACGCATCAGCCAGCTTGAAGAAAAATTCAAGTTACAGCCCGACACCATTATTCGGGTGCGTAACAGCTTCGTGGGCTGCGTCGATCTGTTCTCCGAGGTGACCATCGAGATGCACCCGACGCAGGATCTGGCCCTGTTGCGTTTCAAGGGCTACAATCGGCTGCTTTATCAATCCCACGCTACTTTCCTGCGAGACACCAGCCGCGTAAAGCCTGGCCGCAGCTTATGCCGCCTGGGTTATCCGTTTCCTGAGTTCACCAATTACTGGTACAACGCTGCCAAAGACGACATCGAGTGGACGGCGGAGGGTAAAGTAACGTCGCCCCGCTTTCCGATCGATGGTATTATTACCCGCCTGCTAAGCGACAGTACGGGTATTGTAGGCATTGAAATGAGTACCCCTGGCCTGCGCGGGCAAAGCGGTGGGCCGCTTTTTGATACAAACGGGCTGATTTACGGAATGCAGTCGGCCACACGGCACCTGCACCTGGGTTTCGACATCGAAGACCGCGAAGTCATGGTTAATGGCCGCCGGAGCCGCGTTTCCAACTATCCCTTTCTGAACGTGGGTCAGTGTGTTCACGTCGACGTTATCAAAGCGTTTCTGCGCGAGCGGAACGTGCCGTTCTATGAGGCCTGATCGATATTTCTGATTATAAGCGCTGTGTATCTTTCTTTTGTCAACGTTACTCTTTCTGTCATGCGTGTACTGATTCTGTCGTTTCTGCTTTCCGTCCTGCTCCCGGCCAGCCTGTTGGGCCAGAAAATGGACCCCATCCGTGTAGCTACCTACAACATCCGATACGACACCCCTAAAGACGGCCCCAACGCCTGGCCCAATCGCAGAGAAAACGTGAAGGCTCTGATTCGTTACCATGAGTTCGACATTATGGGCACGCAGGAGGGGTTGCTGAATCAGCTGAACGACCTGAGCCAGATGCCCGGCTTTGCCCGCATCGGCAAAGGCCGTGACGATGGCAAAGAAGGCGGAGAACATTCGGCTATCTTTTACCGCAAAGACCGCTTTTCTGTACTGCAATCGGGCGATTTCTGGCTGAGTCAAACGCCGGATAAGCCATCGCTGGGCTGGGATGCTACCTGCTGCAACCGTATCTGCTCGTGGGCTAAACTCAGGGATCAGCGGAGCCGGAAAGAATTTTACGTGTTCAACGTCCACTTCGATCACCAGGGGGTTGAAGCCCGCCGGCAGTCGGGGAAGCTCCTGGTTCAGAAAATCGGCGAGATCGCCAAAAACGCCCCCGTCATCTGTACGGGTGATTTCAACTCGACTCCCGATACGGAGCAGATCCAGACCATGCAAACCCGGCTGAACGACGCCTACCGGGTAACGGCTACCCCGCCTTACGGGCCAGTCGGCACGTTCAATGCCTTTGCGTTCGACGCGCCCATGAAAGACCGGATCGATTATATCTTCGTCAGTAAAGACATCGATGTGCTCAGTTATGCCGTTCTGACTGACGCCAATCAACAGCGGTACCCGTCCGATCACCAGCCCGTTGTCATCAAGGCGGTTATCCGGTAAAGGTGCTGGCTGGCCCCAAATCGTCCGCTTTTCGGGGCTTTGGTCGTATCTTTGGGCCGTAACGCCCAGGTATATGAACGTTTTCTCAGACACGACTCCGCTGCAAACTACCCTCACGGCCGATGCGCTCGCCCTACTGAAACGCCTGATTGCTACCCCTTCGTTCAGTCGGGAGGAGCAGCAGACGGCTGCGCTGATCGAAGCCTTTTTTCGGGAAAAACAGATTCCGTACGAGCGGCTGGAGAATAATATCTGGGCCAAAAACCGGTTCTTCGACCCGGCCAAACCAACGGTACTGCTCAACTCACACCACGATACGGTGAAGCCCAATCCGTCCTGGACACTCGACCCCTTTACACCCGTCGAGCGCGATGGGAAGCTGTTCGGGCTGGGAAGCAACGATGCCGGCGGCTGCCTGGTATCGCTGATGGCCGCGTTCGTATACTTCTACGACCGGCCCGACCTGAGCCACAACGTCGTGATGGCGGCCAGTGCCGAAGAAGAGATTTCGGGGCGCAACGGGCTGGAACTGCTGTTGCCGCATCTGCCGCCGATCAGCTTCGCCATTGTAGGCGAGCCGACCGAGATGCAGCTGGCTATTGCCGAAAAAGGCCTGCTTGTGCTCGACTGTACCGCCCACGGTGTCAGCGGTCACGCGGCCCGGAACGAAGGGGAGAATGCCATCTACAAAGCCATACAGGACATCAACTGGCTCACAACCTACCAGTTCCCGAAGGAGTCGCCAACGCTGGGCCCCATCAAACTGTCGGTGACGATTATCCAGGCTGGCAGCCAGCATAACGTAGTGCCCGATGTCTGTACGTTTACGGTCGATGTGCGCGTTACGGAGCAGTATACGCTCGAAGAGGTCATCGATACCATCCGCACGAGTATTCAGTCGGAGGTAAAGCCGCGCTCGATCCGGCTCAAACCGTCGAGCATCCCGGCCGATCACCCCATCGTGCGGGCTGGGCTGGCGCTAGGTCGACATACCTACGGCTCACCTACCACATCGGATCAGGCGGTGCTGAACTGCCCCTCGCTGAAGTGTGGCCCCGGCCATTCAGGACGGTCGCACTCGGCCGATGAGTTCATCTACCTCCGGGAAATTACCGAAGGCGTAGACGGCTACATTCGTATGCTTGAGCAGGTGTTATAATACGTTCCAGCCCGTAACGGGTTAGGTAAGAATGGAGGGGGTAGTCGCTTTTGAGGCTATATACCCCCAAAACCAATGCCCATCTGTCGACCTGTCTACCTGACTTGTATACTGCTCGTAAGTAGCTGTTACGGGCTTATGGCTCAGCCCAAACCGATGTCTGAGCGCATGGCCGAAACAGTTATGACCATCCACCGCGACTCTATCGTTACCAAAGAAGGGAACCCCGCCCGCTGGGATTACGAGCAGGGACTGGTGCTGAAAGCCCTCGAACGAGTCTGGCAACGCACCGGCGACGGTCGTTATTATGCCTATATCCTGCGCGACATGAACCGGTTCATCAGTGCCGATGGCCGCATCCGTACGTTCCGGATGGACGAGTACAACCTCGACAATATTACCCCCGGCCGGACCCTGCTCACGCTGGCGCAGCAGACCGAAGCGGGCCGCGAGAAGTTTCGGCGGGCGGCCGATACCCTCCGGGCTCAGCTGACCCGCCAGCCGCGCACCCAGGCGCGGGGCTTCTGGCACAAACAGCGGTACCCGAATCAGATGTGGCTCGACGGTCTGTACATGGCCGAACCTTTTTACGCCGAGTACAGCGCCCTCTACCGGCAACCCAAGAACTTCGACGATATCGCTCTGCAATTCGCCCTGATCGAGAAGAATCTGCTCGACTCGAAAACCGGTTTGCTGTACCACGGCTACGACGAGAGTCGCCAGCAGAAATGGGCCAATCCCAAAACCGGGGTGTCGCCCAACTTCTGGGGGCGGTCAATCGGCTGGTACGCCATGGCGCTGGTCGATGTTCTCGATTATTTCCCGCAGGATCATCCGCGCCGGGCCGATCTTGTGGGGTATCTGCAGCGCCTGATGCCCATCGTGGTGCGCTACCAGGATAAAGCCACTGGCTGCTGGTATCAGATACCCGATCAGGCCAGCCGTAAGGGCAACTATCCCGAAGCGTCGGCGTCGTGCATGTTCGTATACGCCCTGGCCAAAGGCGTACGGATGGGCTACCTGCCCACTCCTCTGCTCGACAACGCCCGGCGTGGTTATGCCGGTATCCAGAAGACCTTTATCGAGATCGACGCCAACGGACTGCCGCATCTGAACGGAACGGTGAGCGTAGGCGGGCTGGGCGGTAATCCCTACCGCGATGGCAGCTACGCGTATTACCTGAGCGAACCCATCAAAAAGAACGACCTCAAAGGCGTCGGGCCCTTTATTATGGCCAGTGTCGAAATGGAAATAGCCAATGAACCGGCGGTTGGCCGGGGGCGTACCGTAGGACTGGATTACTATTTCAACCACGAATTCCGCAAGAGCGATGCCGGTCCCGGAGCGCCCGAACGCGAACCGTTCCACTACACCTGGGAAGACCGTATGCATTCGGGCTTCTGGCTCTGGGGCAATACCTTCCGCGAACTGGGTGCTAAAACGGTTGCCGTACCCACGGCGCCCACGGCCCAGAGCCTCAAAAACATCGATGTGTACATCATCGTTGATCCCGACACACCCAAAGAAACGGCTGCTCCCCGCTATATTCAGCCGACTGACAGCAAGTCCATCGAGGACTGGGTGCGGGCGGGTGGGGTCCTTGTGCTGATGGCCAACGACACCGCCAACTGCGAGATTCCTCACGTTAACGAACTGGCTGGCCGCTTCGGCGTTCGCTTCGGTAGCGAGCTGGTAAACCCGGTGCAGGGAACCCAATGGGAGGGGGGCAAACTGACTATTCCGGCCGGTGGTCCTATATTCAGCACAACGCGGACCATCTACATCAAAGAACTATCGCCCCTGACATTGACCCGCCCGGCCCAGCCCGCCCTGACCGACGCGAAAGGCCGGGTCATCATGGCGACGGCGAAAGTGGGGAAAGGCACCGTATTCGTGGTGGGCGATCCGTGGCTGTACAACGAATACACCGATGGTCGGCGCATTCCGAACGAATACCAGAATTTCCGGGCCGGTAAAGAGCTGGCAACCTGGCTGCTGGCCCAGTGCCCGCCCCGCAAATAAACCTTGGGATAGGTAAGGGGGGGCAGACGTTTGTGAGCAGGTAATCGGCCTGATCGGTACAAAGCCACTGAGCGTCAGGCAGGGTGAGTTGACCCACTTTTTAGTAAAAATTAGAGAAAATATTTCATTGAAACGATAGGGTGCGCTAAGGGTAAGCCAGCTGATTGGTGTCATTCTGGTACTTGACTCACTACTCTATGACCGGACTCGACGAACAAACAGGACCGGCCCCGGCCCGTTCACCCCAGCCCGCCGGGCCAGCGAATGGACCGGTACCCGTGCGGGACAACGAATATTTTGTTCGGCTCGCCTTTGCCGAATCGCCCCGGCAGGGGTTCGAAGCTCTGTTCCGGTTGTATTATCAGGCCCTGTGCAGCCATGCGCTGCGGTTCGTCTACACCCGCGAAGTGGCCGAAGATATTGTGGGTGAAGTATTTTACCAGCTCTGGAAAACGGGTAGTTACGCGTCCGTTCAGCATACCTATCGCACCTATCTCTACGCGGCCGTTCGCCACCGCGCCCACAACTACCTCCGCGACGAGCTGACCGGCACCCGAACCCCCGCTTCGCTCGACGCCCTCGACGACACCGGCCAGACCGAAACCCCCCAGACGCTGATCGAGTATGACGAAACCTTTCAGCGGGTTGAGCAGGTGATTCATGCGCTGCCGCCCCAGTGTCAGCGGGTGTTTCTGATGAGCCGGTTCGAAAATCGGAAAAATCAGGAAATCGCCGATGAACTGGGCCTGGCCCTCAAAACGGTAGAGGCCCACATGGCCCGGGCATTGCAGCAGCTCCGGCGCGTATTTCTGTCGGCGGGCCTGCTCCTGGCCGCATGGCTCTACTAAGGGTAAACGCCGGGTTGCGTGTCCAATCAAGAAAGGCTCATGTATGGAAGACATCATAACTAAAGAGGTGCTGTTCGATTACTTCTCGGGTCGGGTCAGTCCACTCCAGAAAAAATCGGTAGAGACCTGGCTGGCCGAAGCCGGTAACCGCGAGCAGTATTACCAATGGCTGCACGAATGGGAACTGAAACACCTGCAGGCGGGTACCAACTGGCAGCCTGCCTTTGACCAGCTGGCGCAGCGGGTTAGCCTGGCCACCTCCGCAACTCCGATCCGTACTCCCGCCGGGTCGGTTCCCGTCTGGGAGCGGATGAGTCGTGGTTTAGGTCGGGTATGGGCCGTAGCGGCTTCCGTTTGCGTAGTCGTCGGGCTCAGCGGCTGGCTGCTGCGTGACCAGCTCCTGTACCGGACAGAGCAAACCGGCTTTGGCGAAATCAAGACCCTGACCCTCCCCGACGGCTCGGTCGTGACCCTGAACGCCAATTCGTCGCTGCGGTTTCCGAGAGTGACCTTCGGGCCGAGCATTTTTGGGGCAGGCCCGCGCACGGTCGAGCTCACCGGAGAGGCTGACTTTGCGGTTCGACACCTGCCCGATCACCAGCGGTTTGTGGTACAAACGCCCAAAGGGCTGGTCGTAACGGTGCTGGGTACGCAGTTTACCGTCCTGAGCCGCGAGCGAAGTACGCGTGTGGTGCTACACTCGGGTCGGGTGGCGCTCAGTCTCCGGCAGCAGCAGAACCGGCCTTCGCTGACGATGCGCCCCGGCGATCTGGCCACCCTCGGCCCAACCGGTCGGCTGGCCATTGCGCCCGTCCGGCATCCGGAAGCGCTGGCGGCCTGGAAACGACACCGATTTTCGTTTGAGCAGACCTCTCTGCGCGAGATCGCCGATATACTGCACGAAAACTACGGACTGACCGTCACCATCAAAGATACTCAGCTGGCCAGCCGAACCGTGTCGGGCTCGTTTCCGGCGCGGGATGCAAATGAGGTGCTGGCGCTGGTGGCTGAGCTGCTCCAGATCAACTACATCCGCGACAATGACCGCGTTCTGTTCACTGATTAATTGCCTGTTATCTACTAAATCCTGTACTACATGATGGCTATACGTTTATCATCGGTCGGGCTGGTGGGAATGCTGCTGCTCAGCGGCTATCCCGGACTGGCCCAGTTTATGGCAACGGCCCGGTCGCTGCCCAAAGCAACCTACCAGCTGGCTCCTCCGCAGACCATCCAGCTGCGCGATGTACTGAACCAGCTCAAGGTGCGCTACCAGGTCGATATCCTGTTCGAAGACCGGCTCGTCAGCGACCAGCGCATACTGCCTGGCGTTATTGACCCTGGCGCATCGCTGGAGCGGAATCTGACCAACGTACTGCGGCCACAGGGGCTTCGCTATAAAAAGGTGAAAACCGGCGTGTATCTGGTGCTGGCCGAGACCAAAGCCCGGAAAGTATCCGAAGCGAGTGAGATAACGACCTTGCCGACTACGGCGCTGGCCAGCGGGCAGCGGCTGGAAATGGACCCATCGGCACCGCTGACGAATACGCTACAGCGGACCGCCGTGGCCGACCAGACCATCAGCGGTCGGGTAACCGACGGGGCCACCGGCGCGGGTTTACCCGGGGTTAGCGTAGTCGTAAAAGGAACCAGCCGGGGCACTACCACCGATGGCGAAGGTAATTATCGGGTTAGCGCGCCCGATGGCGCTATTACGCTGGTGCTCTCCTTTATTGGCTACGTTACCCAGGAGGTCGCTGTGGGTAATCGCAGCACCGTCAACGTGACTATGGCCGTCGATGATAAAACCCTGAGCGAAATTGTGGTGGTGGGCTACGGCACCCAGAACCGGCGCGAGCTGACGGGGTCGATCGCGTCTATCAACACCCAGACCATCCGTGACCAGCCCGTTACCAACGTGGTTGAAGGACTGACGGGTCGGCTGCCGGGCGTGCTCGTGCAGCAGAACACGGGCGCGCCGGGTAATGCGCCGTCTATAAAAGTACGTGGACTGGGTTCCATCAGCGCGGGTAACGGGCCACTGGTCGTTATCGACGGCCAGCCGATCAACTCCGGTACCCAGACCAATGCGGGTGGGCTGAACCTCCTCAACCCGAATGATATCGAGAAAATCGACGTGCTGAAAGATGCATCGGCCACGGCTATTTTCGGATCGCGGGGGGCTAACGGCGTCGTCCTCGTAACCACCAAGCGCGGTAAGTCGGGCCAGCCCCGCATCAATGTCGATTATTACACGGGTGTTCAGGAGGTGAGCAAGAAGGTAGAGCTACTCAACGCGCAGCAGTTTGCCGAATACTCGAAAGAAGCCTCGAATACGGCTTATCTGGAACGGGTGCCGGGCGCATCGATCAACGACCCCAACAGCCAGCGGGCCTCCGGCCAGCGGTACCGGTACCCGCGGGGCGAAATTGCCGGTTATAACTTCGACAATCCGGCCAGTCTGACGTATTACGACTACCAGGACCTGATTTTTCGGCGCGCGCCTATCAGCAACTACCAGGTGTCGGCGTCGGGCGGAACCGATCGGGTGCAGTATTTCGTGTCGGGCAACTACCTGACCCAGCAGGGTATCATTCGCGGGTCGGATCTGAACCGCTACACCGTCCGGTCGAACATTGATGCGCAGCTGTCGTCGAAGCTGAAAGTAGGACTCAGTTTCAGCCCATCGTATACACTCGAAAATCGGGTCAATTCTGATGGGCACTGGGCCAACAACGGCGTCATCAACGCGGCTCTGTCGGCCATGCCCATTCTGCCTATCTACCAGGCCGATGGCGTCACCTACAACTCGCAGGCGTCTATCGCAGCTCCGTACGATTATCCCGGCATAACGAACCCCGTAGCCAACATCACCGAGCGCGACGACAAAGCCAATACGCTCCGGCTGCTGGGTAACGCCTATGCCGAACTGAGCATCTGGAAATCGCTGCGCTACCGCGGCACCATCGGGGGCGATGTGTCGTCGTTCCGCCAGAACCAGTTCCAGACGTCGGCCATTCCGCTCAACCAGCTCCTGCCCCCCAACGCCAACAACGGTACGTCGTTCACCTCGCAGAATATCAACTGGGTAACCAACCACACGCTGAACTACACCCTCGACATCGGGACCAAACACCATGCCGAAGCCCTCATCGGTATGGAAGCCCAGCGGAACGACTACGAAGAAAACCGCGTAACGGCCAACAACTTCCCCAACGACGCCGTCCGCACCATCAACGCGGGGGTGATTACGGGCGGGCTTTCCTTCCGCGATCAGTGGACGATGGCGTCGTACTTCGCCCGCTTCAACTACGCGTTACTGGACCGGTACCTGTTCAACGTATCGATCCGGCGCGACGGCTCCTCGCGGTTTGGAGCCAACAACCGGTATGGTACCTTCCCATCGGCGTCGGTGGGCTGGCGCGTAACCGAAGAGCCGTTCATGAAAAGCATACCGGTCATCTCGGAACTCAAACTGCGGGCCAGCTACGGCTTGTCGGGTAACAACGCGTTCCTGGGCTCCGACGGTCGTCCCAACAACTACCCGGCCATTGGTGTGCTGACCAAAGATAACTACGTGTTCAATAATGCCCTGGTCAACGGCCTGGCTACCAGTACGATTGGTAACGAAAGCCTAACCTGGGAAAAGAGTCGGCAAACGGATGTCGGGGCCGACATCGGCCTGTTCCAGAACCGTTTGTTTCTGACAGTCGATTATTACAAACGCATCACGACCGATCTGCTGCTGTCGGTACAGGTGCCTTCGCTGACGGGCTTTACCTCGGCGGTGCGGAATATTGGCAAAGTGGAGAACAAGGGCATGGAGTTCAGCCTGTCGAGCCGCAACCTGACTGGCGCCTTTACCTGGACCACCGATCTGAACTTCTCGTTTAACCGCAACAAAGTGCTGGCCCTCGGACCCACGGGCGACCCCGTCCGGAGTGGCTCGGGCATCGGCGAAACCAACATCTCGGTCATTGGCGAGCCGCTGGGCAGTTTCTACGGTTACCGGCAGCTGGGCGTATTCCGGGATCAGGCGGATCTGGACAGCTACCCGCGCTTTGCTGACAGCCGCCCCGGCGATGTGAAGTATGAAGACGTGAACAAAGACGGTCGTATCAACGCCGACGACCGCACGCTGATCGGCAATAACCAGCCCGACTTCGTGTACGGTTTCACCAACAGTTTCTCGTTTAAGGGACTCGACCTGGGTATTGTGGTGCAGGGGGTGCAGGGGGGCGAAATCCTGAACCTGTCGCGCCGGTTTTTCGAGAATCTGGAAGGAAACGCGAATCAGCTCACCACGGTGCTGAACCGCTGGCGGTCGCCCCAGAATCCGGGTGATGGGGTAACGCCCCGCGCCAACAGCCGGTCTACGGGCAACAACAACCAAGTATCTACCCGCTGGATCGAAAGCGCCAGTTACCTCCGCATCCGGAACATCACGCTGGGCTACAACCTCCCCAAAGCGCTGGCCAACCGGTTTAAGATGCAGACGCTGCGCGTTTACGTCGGTGCGCAGAATGTGCTGACAGTCAGCAAATACCTGGGCTACAATCCCGAAGTGAGCGGCTACGAAGGGCCGCTGACGGGGGGCGTCGATTACGGTTCATACCCGCTGGCGCGGACCTATACCGCGGGTATCAATCTGGGCTTTTAACGCTTGACTCTTAGACACGACTTCCATGAAAAAAACATATATCCTGGCCAGTCTGCTCAGCCTGAGCCTGGCGTCCTGCCGCGAACAGTTTCTGGATCTGGCGCCCATTGCGCAGGCCAACACGGCTTCGTTTTTCAAAACGCAGTCTGACATGATCATTACCCTGAACGGGGCCTACGGAGCGCTGCAGTTTGCGGGTCAGTACGGGCAGAACTACGTGTTCTCCGAAATCCCGTCCGACGATACCACCCCGGTTCTGTCGGGTTCCGTAACGGATCAGGACGAGTTCGATAAGTTTTACCTGCGGACAACCAATCCGTTTCTGGTCACCCGCTGGAACGATGGCTACCGGGGCATCTACCGGACAAACGTGGTTATTGACCGAATTGCGGGCGTAACCATGGACGAGACCCTAAAAAGACGGCTGGTGGGCGAAGCCAAGTTCCTGCGGGCGCTGATGTACTTCAACCTGGTGCGTACCTTTGGCGATCTGCCACTTGTGCTGACCGAAATTACCGACCCCACGCAGGGCTACGAATATGGGCGGTCGCCGGTGGCCGATGTGTACGCGCAGATCACCAAAGACCTGACCGATGCGGAAGCGGCTCTGCCGGAGCGGTATACCGGCGCCGACATAGGGCGGGCCACCCGCGGAGCGGCTAAGTCGTTGCTGGGAAAGGTCTACATGACTCAGCGCAAATACGCCGAAGCGGCCACCAAGCTGAAAGAAGTGGTGGATGCCAACACCTATGATCTGCTGCCCGTCTACGCCGATCTGTTCAGGCCCGCCAACAAGAACAGCCGCGAATCGATCTTCGAGGTGCAGTACAAGAAAGGGTCGCTGGGCGAGGGGAGTAACTTCGGCAATACCTACGCACCCGAGAACTCGGGCAACGCCGTTATTCAGTTTGGCGGGGGCGGCAATAACCGGCCAACGCCCGATCTGGAGCAAGCGTTTGAAGCCAATGACCCCCGTAAAGCCGCTTCGTTCGCTACCAGCTATGTTAACAGCAGCGGCACCCGCATCGACTACTACTACATTCGCAAGTACCTCGACGCCCCCACGGTCAACGGCGACGCCGAAGATAATTTCTACGTGCTGCGCTATGCCGACGTGCTGCTGCTCTACGCCGAAGCCCTGAACGAAACTGGCCGCACCGCCGAAGCCCTGCCGCTGCTGAACCGCGTTCGGAAACGGGTTGGGCTGGCCGACAAAACGGGTCTGTCGCAGGCCGATATGCGGCTGGCGCTGGAGCAGGAACGCCGGGTCGAACTGGCTTTTGAAGGGCATCGGTGGTTCGATCTGGTGCGTACGGGGCGGGCGCTGCCGGTATTACAGGCCAAAGCCGCGGCCATCGGTATCAAAACGAACCTGACACAAAATAACCTGGTCTTCCCGGTTCCACAGAGTCAGATCGATATCAACCCCAGCAAGATCAGCCAGAATCCCGGCTATTAACCACGCAGCCCGGAGCCCCTGTCAGCGCTGACAGGGGCTCCGGGTTTTATGAGAGGCCGTAAAGGGGCTGTTTATGAGTAGGCCCGGCCCTGAGGGCTTCTTTGCTGAGCGTACCGAATGCTGATACAATGATTAATCTACTAAGCCAGTGCCGTCGGTGGCTGCCCGTTCTGGGCCTGTCATTCGTGCTGGGAACGGCCCTTGCCGAACCCCCGACCCGACCCGCTCACAAGCCCGGCCCCGCAGCCCGCGACGCCGTTTTTTCACCCGCCTACATCCGCGACGTACTTCAGAAAGCGACGAAATGGCAGCTTCAGCACCCCAAGCATAGCCCGACCGACTGGACCAACGGCGCGTTTTATGCCGGTGTTTTTGCCGCCTACGAAACCACCAAATCGCCCGAGATTCTCGACTCCCTGCTGGCCATGGGCGAGCGGATGAAATGGCAGCCCGGCCGGCGGTACGACCATGCCGACGATATCGCCATCTGCCAGACGTACATCAACCTGTACCGGTTGCGGAAAGACCGGCGCATGATTCAGCCCACGATCGATACCGTACAAAAGCTGCGGACGATGCCGGGTAACGAGCTGGCTAAACACAACCTGACCTGGTGGTGGTGCGATGCGCTGTTTATGGCGCCACCCGTGCTGGCCCAGCTGAGCAAAACCCTGAACGACCCGTCGTACAACGCATTTTCTGACTCGCTCTTCAAGCAAACCTATGACCTGCTCTACAACCCGCAGGAACACCTTTTCGCCCGCGACGCCGGTTACCTGATCGATGCCAGCGGGAACGGCAAAAAAGAAGCCAATGGCCAGAAGATCTTCTGGTCTCGGGGCAATGGCTGGGTCATGGGCGGGTTAGTACGTGTCCTGCAGGAATTGCCCGCCAAACACCCCAGCCGCCCGTTTTACCTGAGCCTGTACCGGCAGATGAGCGAACGGCTGCTGGCGCTTCAGCAGGCCGATGGGCTCTGGCGGGCCAGCCTGCTCGACCCGGCTTCGTATCCGGGTGGTGAAGCCAGCGGATCGGGTTTCGACTGCTACGCGCTGGCCTGGGGTATCAACCAGGGGGTTCTGCCCAAAAAGACGTACCAGCCCGCCGTCGAGAAAGCATGGATAGCCCTGACAAAACTCGTGTCGCCGGAAGGGCGGGTGGGGTGGGTGCAGCCCATCGGTGCCGATCCGCGCCGGAACTTTAGCGAAGACAGCTGGGAAGTATACGGCACTGGTGCGTTCCTGCTGGCCGGCTCGGAGGTGATCAAACTCAAGCCATAACCTATTTCTGCCCATAATGCCGATGCCCCCGCCGGAGACCCATTGTCTCGTCGGCGGGGGCATCGCTTGTAACTACCCGGCTAGAAACTGGCCGACAGGTTCACGAAATAATAGCCGCCGTTAAAACCAAACTGGGTGGCGGTACGGCCGTAGATGAAGCGACCGTTGGAGCTGTTGTCCTGTACAGCCGTCCCGTACCGCTCGGGGGTGGGATAGGCGGTTGCCCGCAGCGGATCGGGGTATACGTCGAACAGGTTGTTGGCTCCCACCGTTATGGTCAGGTTGGTCAGCAGACGATATGAGACGTTCAGATCGGTCACGAAGCGCGGACTGAAGGTCTCGTCCAGCGCCGGGTTGGCTGGGTCGTAGGATTCAACGGTGCCGAAGCGCGACACGCGGGCGACTGCCCCGAATTTGCGAAGGCGGTAGTTCAGCGTTAGCTGGAGTTTACTGCGGGGCTGCGCCACGGCCAGCCGGGCACTATCCTGCCGGTTGAACAGGAAGTTGCCCAGCGCGGCATCGGTAGGCAGATTGGCCGGTCGCTGAACGGCACCGATTAGCTTAGTCTGGTTGAAATTGGCTGCCAGCGTCACATCCAGCGTACCGGCCGATAGGCGGGGGTTGGTAGCCAGTACCACATCGATGCCCTGCGTCTGGGTGTTAACGGCGTTAGTAAAGAACTGGGCACTGTTGACGTCGGTCTGCCCGGCACCGTTCAGGATCTGGGTTACGATCAGGCCCGCCCCCGACGTGCCGCGCGAAAACTGATTGCTGTAGATGATACGGTCGCGGATGGTGATCTGATACGCATCGACTGTAAGGCTAACGTTAGTCAGGGGCCGCGATGTGATGCCGATGCTATAGTTGACGGACCGTTCGGCTTCGAGTGAAGGCACGCCAAACGCCTGGGCAATGGGACTGTCGTTCCGAAAGGTGCCGGTCTGGCGTGGCTCAAGACCCTGTCCCGTTGAGACAAAGACCGTACTGATGGCGCTGAAATAACGCTGGTGCAGCGACGGAGCCCGGAAGCCGTTGCTCACCGACCCCCGTAACGAGAACGCTTCGCCGAAGCGGTAACGAGCAGCCAGTTTTCCGGCCACATTCCCGCCGAAGTCGCTGTAGTATTCGTACCGACCGGCTGCGTTGAGCAGCAGCCGCTGCGTCACATCCGACTCCACGTCCAGGTAAGCGCCGTACACCTGCCGGTGGGCATTGACAGCATTGGCAGGCTGGTATCCCGGAAACACCTGCGAGCCGCCTACCTGCCCCGATTGCGGGCTGAAGTTCAGATAAGAAGCCGCTTCGCCGGGCCGAATGCGGTACTGACCGTTGCGATACGTGAGGCCGGCTGCCACGTTGAAGGAGGTCAGACCCAGCTGTTTGCCAAAGTCCTTGGCCGCGCCTGCATCGGCGGTGTTTTGGTAGAACGATAGGGTTCCGGCGTAAAAGGCGGTCGGGTTGTTGGTCGGGCCGAGGTAGGCCAGTGATGCATTGTTGGAGTTCGTAACGTCGAACCGGAATGCGTTGCCGCCGTAGACGTTGCTGATGTCCCAGCGCCAGCCCCGCGTTTCGCCGTTGATGCCAACGAGCATCGACTGGTCGTTGATGGTCGACTGGATATTGGGCAGGAACCCGTTCGGATACAGCTCGCGGATGACCTGGGTGGTCTGGTAGGGGTAACGGTAAAAACCCGCAGCCAGCCCTCGCCGGTAGTTGAGGCCACCGGTGGCGTAGAAGCTGGCGTTGGTACCCCGGATGGGAGCGCGCGCATTCAGGAAAAAGCCGGCATTCTGCACCCGGGCGTTACCGACCTGAAGGTTATCGGACAGGTCGAAGCCGTTCTGTCTGATCAGCGCCTGGTCCTGCTGGTAGAGGGCCTGCCGCCGGGCCACGTAAGCCGCATCGGTCTCGCCCGTTTGCCGACCCGCGTTCCAGTTTACATAGACCGGCCCCGTATAATCGCCCGCCCGGTTGGTTGATCCCCGGTGGCGTAATTCGCCGGTCAGGCTTAGAAACCCGTTATTGGGTAGTTTAATGCCGTGGTTGATCCCTACCTGGGCCACCTGCCCGTCTCCTTCGTACTGTTGGCCAAGCTGGGTGTTGATGGTAGTACCCGGCTGTTCCTTCAGCCGGAGGTTGATGACGCCCGCAATGGCGTCAGACCCGTATTGCGAAGACGCCCCGTCGCGCAGCACCTCGACCCGCTCAATAGCCGAAGACGGAATGGCATTCAGATCGGTTCCGACCGAGCCACGCCCAATGGTGCCGTTGAGGTTGATCAGTGCCTGGTTGTGCCGTCGTTTTCCATTCAGCAGCACCAGCACCTGATCCGGACCGAGGCCCCGCAGCGTGGCCGGGTCGATATGGTCGGTACCGTCAGAAACCGTTTGTCTCGATGAGTTGAACGACGGCGCCACGAAGTTCAGCTGTTGGCTAATGTCGATCTGACCCGTAGCAATTAGGTCTCGTGACTGAATTACGTCAATCGGTGCTACCGTCTGGGTGCTGGTCCGGGCCTGGGTAGAGCGCGAGCCGACAACCACTACTTCGCTAAGGCTGGCTAGGCTTTCGGTCAGCTGCACATCGGTGGTGAGGGTGGCTCCATCCGTTACCTGTACCGACAGGGTCTGGGTGGTATAACCAACCAGACTGAAGCGGAGTGAATAGCTGCCCGGTGTCAGCGTTAGGGTGTAATTGCCGTCGGCATCGGTGCTGGTGCCACTATTCTGGCTGACGACTAGCACCGACGCGCCCGGCAGGGCAGTTCCCGTACCGGCATCGGTAACCCGGCCCCGAACGGATTGAGCGATGGCCGGTATAGCTGACAAAAGCCAGCAAAGACAGAGAATGATTTTTCGGAAGCGATTGTATTCGTTGTGCATAAAACAGACCCCAACGCTTACTGCGTCTATAGGGTCTTCGTTAACCCGTCTGCCTGGTCGATTGGGCGGTCGTCTGCCCGTATTTCTTAGGCAATGGTCCTCCGGGCAGACGACCCTGTCTGCGGCCGCCGATCGGATAATTTTAGGCCGTTGATGATTATGTTTTGCGGTCGATCGTGCTTCTAGGGTAACAGAAAGCCTGAGTTCGATCAATATGCGTCTATTTTTTTTGCTGTTCTTGCTGGCCGGTCCACTGCTGGGACAACCCAAACCCGGATTGGTCAAATCGCCGGTCGCGTATGTTAATCCCCTGATTGGATCGGCCCCCAGCCAGACGCCTACGGCCAAAAAACACAGCGAAGCCGGCAGCGAGCTGAAAGGGCAGATTATTCCCGCCATTGGACGGCCCCATGCCATGACGACCTGGACCCCGCAGACCCAGGCCACCGAAACCAAATGTCTGGCGCCCTATTATTATAACGACCCTAAAATCAACGGATTTCGGGGCACCCACTGGCTCAACGGCAGCTGCGTACAGGACTACGGCTCGCTGACAATCATGCCGCTGTCGGGACCGCTGATCCTGCGCCCCGCCGAACGCGGCTCGCGCTTCGATCATGCGGCAGAAATCGTAACCCCGGCCTATTATGATGTTCGGCTGGTCGATTCCGGTATCCGGGCCGAACTGTCGGCGCATACGCGGGCCGGGGTCCTGCAGTTTACCTACGAGAAAGGTGGAGAAAGTGGGCTGCTGATCGAGCCCAACAGCGACGAGGGCGAAGGCTATGTCGAGATTCACCCCGAGCGGAACGAAATTGTTGGCTACAACCCCGCCCACCGGATTTACCAGGGATCGGGACAGTCGGCGGGTTTCAGCGGGCATTTTGTGGTGCAGTTCGACCGGCCGCTGGCGTCGTTCGGCACCTGGATCAACTACGAGCCGACCGAGGGCGCGAAGCAGGCCAAAGGCACCGGCAAACGTGAATCGGTGGGGGCGTATGTCCGCTGGAACCTGAAGCCGGGCGAGGTAGTGCGGGTGCGGGTCGGCACCTCGTTCGTGAGCGAAGCCGGGGCGCGGGCCAACCTCCGCCAGGAAATTCCGGACTGGAATCTGGCGCGCGTCCGGCAGCAGACCGAAGCCGCCTGGAATGCCGAACTGGGCCGGATGCAGGCCACCGGCCGCGACGCCGACAAGACGCTGTTTTACACAGCCTTGTATCACGCTAACCTGACGCCCCGCATCTTCTCCGACGTGGATGGGTCATACCCCGGTTTTGCCGACGATACAACCATTCATAAAGCCGACGGATTCGACTACTACTGCGATTTCAGCCTGTGGGATACCTTTAGGGCCTGCCAGCCGCTGCAGACCCTGCTGAATCCACAACGGTCGGGACACCTCATGCAGTCGCTCGTGAAAAAAGCGGAACAGGGGGGCTGGATGCCGATTTTCCCCTGCTGGAACAGCTATACCGCAGCCATGATCGGCGACCATGCCCAATCGGCCTTTGCAGACGCCTACGTGAAAGGCGTCCGGAATTTCGACGTCAATACGGCCTATCGGTACCTGCGCCGGAATGCGTTCGAGGCCAACAGCGACCGGACGAGCTACGAAGCTGGGAAAGGGCGACGGGCCATGAACTCGTACCTGACCTATAACTACATTCCGCTCGAAGATTCGGTCTGGCAGGCATTTCACAAGCGGGAGCAGGTATCGCGGACCCTCGAATACGCCTACGATGATTTCTGCCTGGCTCAGCTGGCCACAGCACTAAACAAAACCGCCGATGCGGCTACCCTATCCAGCCGCGCCCGCAACTACCGCAACGTACTGGACCCCGCCACGGGCTACGTGCGGGGCCGCTACGCTGACGGCCGCTGGATTGACCGCTTCGATCCGTTTGCGCTACGAGCGTCGTTCATTACCGAAGGTTCGCCAGCGCAGTACACGTTTTTCGTACCGCAGGACGTACCGGGACTGGCCCGACTCGTTGGTGGGCGCGACCGACTGGTGGCCAAGCTGGATACCCTGTTTAATGGCGGGCACTACTGGCACGGCAACGAACCCAACAATCAGATTGCGTATCTGTATGCCTGCGCCGGTGCGCCCTACAAGACCCAGGCGCGGGTTCGGCAGCTCATCGCCGATGAGTACAGTACGGGTCCCGGCGGGCTGAGCGGCAACGAAGACGGCGGCCAGATGTCGGCCTGGCTGGTGTTCAGCATGGCGGGCCTATACCCGGTTTGTCCCGGAACGCCTTATTACGTGCTGGGCAGTCCGGCGCTCGATGCCGTTACGATCCGGTCTGGCGCCGGGAAGCCGTTCACCATCCGCGCCCGGAACAATAGCCCTGCCAACGTATACATCCAGTCGGCTACGCTCAATGGCAAACCGTTTGCGCGCACCTACCTCACCCACGCTGAACTGCTGGCGGGCGGGGAGTTGAACCTGATCATGGGCGCTCGACCGAACCTAAACTGGGGAAGCCGCCCCGCCGACGCCATGCCATCGGTGCTGCCTGAGTAGGCGGGAAGCAGGGTCCGAAAAAATAATTCAAAAAAAAGAAGGGCTGAGTAAGGTGATATGCCGGAATTGTTGTCTGGTCTTATAGAGAGGTTCGAGTATATTTTTTAGAAAATTTTGTCTGAACCGAAGATTATGCCAGAGCGCCTGCCAGACGACTATGCCGATGACTCGCTCCGCCTGCGGGTGTTGCCACTTCGGGCAACGCCTGTAGGCAGGCCGGAAAACGAGGGGCCGGAGAACCCGGACTCCGAGCTGTTTCTGCGCCGTATTATGGAGCAGGACCCCAGCCGGGGCTGCGAACTGCTGTTCCGTCGGTATCACAAGGCGCTGTGCAGCCATGCGGTGCGCTTCGTATACTCGCGGGAGGTTGCCGAAGATCTGGTCAGTGAGGTGTTCTGCCGGTTCTGGAAAACCAGAGCCTATGCTACCGTGACCTCCTCGTACCGGTTTTATCTGTTCCGGAGCGTTCGGAACGAAGCCTATAATTACCTGCGCCTGGAGTTTCAGCAGCTCGACGATCTCGACGAAGCCCGCCATACAGACGGTGGTATCGAACAGCGTCCCGATCAGATCATGCAGTATGACGAGGTGCTTCAGCAGGTCGAAGAACTTGTTGAGCAACTGCCGCCCCAGTGCCGGAAGGTCTTTCTGCTGAATCGCTTCGAAGGAAAACGGTATCAGGAGGTGGCCGATGAACTCGGCATATCCATCAAGACCGTAGAGGTTCACATCGTCAAGGCCCTGGCTCTGGTGCGGAAAGGGCTGAAAAACCACTGGCTGATGCTGACGCTGCCCGCCGTTCTGGCCAGATTCTTCGACCAGCAGTAAGGTGATTCTGCCAAAAACGTGTCTTGTCTGTAAACGCCTGTCATCGCTATGAAATCAGAAATAAACAAAGAACTGATTTTCGACCACTTTGCCCGAAAAACGTCGCCCCTGCAACGGCAGTTGATCGAGCAGTGGCTGCGGACGCGGGCCAACGAAGAGCAGTACTACGTCTGGCTGGAGGAGTGGGAAAACAATGGTCCGCAGTACGTGGCTCAGACGGAAGTTGCCCTGCAGCAATACAGCCGCTTCCTGGCCAGTAATCCGCATACCGACGAGCCGGCTCCGGCACCAGTTGATACCCGTCGGCCGGCACAGGAACGGCGTTACGGCTGGACCTGGCTGATGGCTGCGTCGGTGGTGCTGTTGCTGGGCCTGGGGGGCTGGCTGTTTCGGGATCTGCTTCGGTATCAGACCTACCGCACCGACTACGGCGAGATTTCGACGGTCCGGCTGGCCGACGGGAGCCGGGTAACGCTCAACGCCAACACTACGCTGCAGGTGCCGCGCTGGGGCTTTGGCAACCAGTCGCGGGAGGTGTGGCTGCGGGGCGAGGCCAGTTTTGCGGTGAAGCACCTGCCCGACCACCGGCGGTTCGTGGTCAGAACGGACCAGCGGCTCGACGTGGTGGTGCTGGGCACCGAGTTCAGCGTCTACACCCGCGAGCGGGGGGCCAAAGTCGTGCTTCGGAAAGGAAAGGTGCAGGTCCACTACGCCGACCGGAACCAGCCGAAACAACTGCTCATGAAGCCCGGCGACCAGGTGACCCTCGACCGCCGAAACCGCCTGACCCACCAGGCCCTCGACCAGCCGCAGCTGTATCCCGGCTGGGAAGATAAACGATTTGTATTTGACGAAACAACGCTGCAGGAGGTGGCTTACATGCTGCGTGAAAGCTACGGTCTGGAGGTAGAAATCCGGGATAAGGCGCTGGCCAACCGCGTGCTGATGGGGTCGTTCCGGGCCGATAACGTCGATCAGCTCCTGCAAACGATTTCCGAACTACTCGATATCAATGTGGTGCGACAGGGTAATCATGTGCGCCTGTCGACCCGCTAAGCAGTCATTCCGCTAACCCTTACTTCCTATGAATTACCGACTACCCAAAGCCTCCTGCTGGGGGTTGCTGCTAACCGCTTTGCTTTTTGGGCCGCAACCGGGCTGGTCGCAGGCGCTGGCCATAGCCCGGCAAACGCAGCCGGGGCCGGGGCAAATGCCCAGAGGCAACGCGTCGCGCCAGCTGAAAGAAGTCCTGACCGAGTTGAAAAGTAAATACCAGGTCGATATTCTGTTTGAGCTGAAAACGGTGGATAACCTGCTGGTTTCGCCCAGTCAGTTTGCGGCCGAACCTTCACTCGAAAAAGCCCTGACGGCCATCCTGAGCCCCCATGGGCTGCGCTACAAAAAAATTAACCGAACATCCTATGTCGTACTGGCCAAACCGCCCGCCCGGCCCGACCTGGGGAGCAATAGCCGATTTTCTGAACCCGGTACGGCTGCTCCCGCTGGTACCGAATCGGCCACTGCCCAGCGTACCGCCAGCGTATCGGCCGGCCCGACCACGGTCGACGTGGCCGATGAAACGGTGAGTGGTACGGTATCCGACGAGACTGGTGCCGGCCTGCCGGGCGTCAGCGTTGTGGTGAAAGGCTCCGTGCGGGGTACGTCGACCGACCAGAACGGCAATTACCGCATCAGCGTTCCGGGCCCCGAGGCTGTGCTGGTGTTCAGCTATGTAGGGTATCTGCCCCAGGAAATACCAGTCGGAAGCCGGACCACGCTGGCCGTGACGCTGAAGGTAGACGACAAAACCCTGAGCGAGATAGTGGTGGTCGGCTACGGAACCGTTAAGAAGTCGGACCTGACCGGGGCGGTGGCCCGGGTGGGAGAAACCGACATCAAGGCGACACCCATCGTGGCGTTCGACCGGGCGCTGCAGGGGCGGGCCGCCGGGGTACAGGTCGTGCAGAACTCGGCCCGGCCCGGCGGAGCGGCCACGATCCGGATTCGCGGGTCGGGCTCCGTCAACGCCAGCAACGACCCGCTCTACGTGATCGACGGGTTTCCGACAACGGGCCTCAACTCCATCAACCCGAACGACATCGAATCAATCGAAGTCCTGAAAGATGCCAGTGCTACGGCTATTTACGGCTCGCGGGGCTCGAACGGGGTGGTGCTCGTAACGACCAAACGCGGCCGGGCGGGTAAGTCGGTGGTGAGTTACGAGATGTATTACGGGTCGCAGTCGGCCCGGCGAACCATACCGCTGCTCAACGCCCGGCAGTTTGCCGAATTTGTCAACGAAGCGCAGACCAACAACGGCGGGCGCCCTTATTTCGACGGCAGCACCACCGACCGGCCCTTACCGGCCAGCCTGGGCGAAGGCACCAACTGGCAGAACGAAATACTCCGTAACGCGCCCATCCAGAACCACCAGCTCGGCGTATCGGGCGGCTCCGAAAAGTCGCGCTACGCGGTGTCATTCGGGTATTTCGATCAGCAGGGGATCATCATCAACTCGAACTTCAAACGGTACAGCCTGCGCGCCAACCTCGACAATGATGTATCGTCGCGGCTGCGGGTGGGGCTTACCGTGCAGGGAGCCTACACGACCGGCCGGAGTGCCCGGACCGAAGTAGACGGCAACGCGGGCGGTGGGGTAACGAGTGCATCGCTGAGTAACTCGCCTACGTTTCCGGTCTATAACCCCGACGGTACGTACTTCCGGAACCTGGGCACCCTGAACGGATACGGCGTCGACAACCCGGTTGCCATTGCCAACGAAATTCGAAGCCTCAACTCGCTGATTCGTCTGCTGGCCAACTCCTTCGTCGATTATAAAATTACGGAGGGACTGACTGTCAGAACCAGCTTTGGGGCCGATCTGCAAGCGACAAAGGGCAACAGCTACAGCTCGCGGCTGGTGCTGGACGGGTCCAGCTCGGGTGGTTCGGCCCAGGTCGACGCGATGCAGAGCATCGGCTGGCTCAACGAGAATATGATGAATTATACCCGGCAACTGACCACCCGTCATACGGTAAGCGCGCTGCTGGGGTATACCATTCAGGGGCTGGCGACCGAAAACGTAACGGCCAGAGCCAATACGTTCCCGAACGACTTTGCACTATACAACAACCTGGCCGCGGGTTCGTCGCTGTTGGCGCCCCGCAGCGGAGCCAATGACTGGCGGCTGATTTCGTACCTGGCCCGCGTCAACTACGGCTTCGACGACCGCTTCCTGCTGACCTTCACCGCCCGTCGGGACGGCTCGTCGCGCTTTGGTACCAATAATAAGTTTGGCTTCTTCCCGTCGGGCGCTTTTGCCTGGAAACTGGCTAACGAGAAGTGGATGAAGAATCAGAACCTGCTGTCAGATACCAAGCTGCGGGTCAGTTACGGGCTGTCGGGCAACCAGGAAATCGGGAACTATCAGTACCTGGCCAACATCGGTAACAGCCCCCACGTACTGGGAGGTGTACTCAACTCCGGTGCCACTACGGCCGGTATTGCTAACCCCGACCTGCGCTGGGAACGCAGCGCCCAGTTCGACGCGGGCCTTGACATCGGCATCCTGAACAACCGGATTCAGTTCACGGCCGATTATTACATCAAAAAAACCGCTGACCTGCTGTTCTTCGTGGGCGTACCTACCTCCTCGGGTTTCAGCTCGACCCTAAAAAACATCGGCAGCGTTGAGAACAAAGGGTTCGAGCTGGCGCTGAATACCGTCAATATCAACAGCAACTCGGCACGGGGTGGTTTTCGGTGGACATCGGACTTCAACGTAACCCTGAACCGGAACAAAATTCTGACGCTGGACGGGCGGCAGGAGTTCACCACGGGAACCGATGCGGTCATCTTCGCCACCACCATCAACCCGATTCTGCTGCGCGTAGGGAGTCCGCTGGGTAACTTCTACGGGCGCGTAACCGACGGTATTTTTCAAAATCAGTCCGAAGTCGACGCATCGGCTCAGAAAACGGCCCGGCCTGGTGATCTGCGCTACAAAGACCTGAACGGCGACGGAACCATCAACGACCTCGACCGGGATGTAATCGGCAATGCCAACCCGAAACTGTTTGGCGGGTTTAACAACACCTTTTCCTACCGGGGGTTTGACCTGAATATTTTTATTCAGGGCGTATCGGGCAACAGCATTCTGAATTACGGCACCTTCGACCTCATCAACCTGACGGGCGGTAACAACCAGTCGGCGCGGGTGCTGGACCGCTGGACGCCCACTAACCCCAGTAACACCATTCCCCGTGCCAATGCTGCCGGTGGGTCGCGGATTCTGTCCAGTTTCCAGGTAGAAGACGGCTCGTACCTGCGCGTCAAGAATATCTCGCTGGGATATAACCTGCCTAAAAACCTGCTCGACCGCCTGTCGGTCAGCACCGCCAGGGTGTACGTGACGGCTCAGAACCTGTTCACCTTCACGAACTACACTGGCTACGATCCCGAAGTGAACCGGTATGGCAGCTCATCGCTCAGCCAGGGGCTGGACTACGGGGCTTATCCAACGGCTAAGACCGTACTGGCTGGTCTGAACCTTTCTTTCTAAACCCATCGCCTGACCCATGAACATCAAGTACATACTTCCGTTGCTGGCCCTGGTGACGCTGGGGTGCGAAAATCAACTCAATCTGGTGCCGGTTACCAACCTGACCGACGCTACCTACTTCAAAACCGCCGATGATGCACGGGCGGCCCTGGGCGCGTGTTACGCTTCCCTGAACGCTCCCATCGAACACAGCGTCGACGTGACGACTACCGACGACGGGGTGCCGTTTCTGACCGGGTCGGCCGATCGGCCGCTGCTCTGGCGCTACAACATCGTATCGACCAATACCCTGATCGGCGGGTTCGGTGGCGCTTATTCAGGGATCAACCGCGCCAATATTGTCATTGCCCGGGTGCCGGGTATTTCGATGGACGAAGCGCTCAAAAAACGGTACGTAGCCGAAGCCAAATGCCTGCGCGCTATTCACTACTTCAACCTCGTCAGGCTCTACGGTGATGTGCCGTTGGTCACGAAGGAAACAACTTCGCTGGAGGGGCTGGCGGTACCGCGGGATCCCGTAGCCAAAATCTACGAACAGATCGAAACCGACCTGAAAGAAGCCGAAGCGGATTTACCCAAATCGTACCCGGCCAGCGAATCGGGTCGGATGACGCAGGGCGCGGCAAAAGGTATGCTCGCCAAGGTCTACCTGACCCGGGCTGGCACTACCAAAAACTCGCCTTACTGGGCGCAGGCCGCTGCCAAAGCGAAAGAAGTAATCGATCTGGGCGTCTATGACCTGTATGCCACGTTTGCCGAAGCCTTCGCCCTGACGGCCCGGGGTGGTAAAGAAAATATCATCGAGGTACAGTACCTGACCGATGTGCGGGGCCACGGGCTGGGCCGGGGTTTCGGTGTACGATCGGGCCCCATCTACCCCGGTGGCGGATCGGGTATTGCACGGCCAACGGCGAGCCTGTTTAACGCCTACACCAGCGCCGACCAGCGCAAGGCGGTTACCTTCCTGACGTCTTATGTCTTCAACGGGGTTACGACCAGTCTGTCCATAACCGATCCAGACCCGACCAAAGCGGTCGCTTTCCAGAAACTGTGGGACAAAACGGCTAAAACCAACGGGGGCGAAGGGACCAGCATTCCCATTCTGCGGTATGCCGATGTACTGCTGATGTACGCCGAAGCGCTCAACGAAGCCAACAACGGCCCAACAGCCGATGCGTTTGCCGCACTGAACCGGGTACGGACCCGGGCGGGCCTGAGTCCGCTGAGTGGCCTCAGCTACCAGCAGTTTCAGGAAGCCGTATGGTTGGAACGGCGGCTGGAGCTGACGTTTGAAGGGAGCCGCCGGTTCGATCTGATCCGGACGGGTCGCCTGCTTGAGGCCGTCAAGGCTGAGAACAGCTTCAATAGAAATGCCGCTATTCAGCCCTTTCATGTGCTGCTGCCCATTCCGCAGTCGGACCGGGACGCTAACCCCAATCTGGCCCAGAACCCGGGCTATTAACCGTACCCTCGTTTATGACCAATCGAAGAGAGTTTCTAAAGCAGGCTCCGTCGCTGATGGGGTTGCTGATGAGTATACCCGCCCTGGCGCAGCCAGCCGCTAAAAAATCGATCGTGCTCCGGTCGTCCTGGCAAACAGTCAATATTGGCGACATTGGCCATACGCCGGGTGTGCTGGCCCTGCTGGAGAAATACCTGCCCGATGTTGAGGTGCGGCTGTGGCCCTCCAGCGTCGGGAACGGGGTCGACGAGCTGCTGCGCCGTCGGTTTCCGAAGGTCGCGATCCTCAAGACCCCGGATGAGCAGGCGCGGGCGCTGAACGAATGCGCGTTTCTGCTCCATGGTTCGGGTCCTTCGCTGGTAGCGCGTAAGGATGTGGAGCGCTGGCACAAAGAAACCGGTAAGCCGTATGGTATCTACGGCATCACCTTCCCCGGCGTGTACAGCCCCGATCCCAATGCCAGCGTAACGGCCAACCCACTGGATGTGGAGCTGTTGAGCAACGCCAGGTTTGCACTCTTCCGCGATTCGGTGTCGCTGGCTTTTGCCAAAGCCAATGGCGTAACCAGCCCCGTGATGGAATTTTGCCCCGATGGCGCCTTTGCCGTCGATCTGCAGAACGATCAGGCCGCACTGGCTTTCATGAAGCAGCATGGGCTGGAAGATGGTAAGTTTATGTGCGTGATTCCGCGGACCCGGTTCACGCCCTACTGGGAGATACCCAGCAAAAAGACGCCGTTCGATGCCACCCGCGACGCGCGCAACCAGGCGATGAAAGAACACGACAACGCTCCGCTTCGGGAGGCCATCATAGCCGTTGTGCGGCAAACGCCCATGAACATACTGATCTGCCCCGAAGACGAAACGCAGGTGAAGCTGGGCAAGGAAATCCTGTTCGATAAGCTGCCCGACGATGTGAAGCCGCGGGTGGTCTGGCGCGATCGGTACTGGCTGACCGACGAGGCCGTCAGCACCTATCGGCGGTCGGCGGGCTTGTTCGGCCTGGAGATGCACTCGCCCATCATGTGTATCGGTAACGGCATTCCGGCCGTGGTTGGTCGGTTTGCCGAACAGACAAGCAAAGGCTTCATGTGGCGCGATATTGGTCTGGGCGACTGGCTATTCGATATGGACAACGAGCAGGATATCAGCCGTTACGTGCCCACGGTGCTGGCCATGGCCAAAGACCCCAAAGCGGCCCGGGCCAAAGCCGCTCAGGGACGTCGGTTCGTTGAGCAGCGGCAGCGCGAAACTATGGGACTTCTGAAAAAAACAGCCTAGTCAATAGATGGAAACCCGTCGTACGTTTCTGCGGCAAACGCCCGCCCTGGCCGGATTGCTGACGAGCCTGCCCGCGCTGGCCCGGCTGGCCGATAAAAAAACGATACTGCTCCGGTCGTCGTGGCAGACCGAAAACATTGGCGACATTGGCCACACGCCGGGTGTGCTGGCGCTACTCGAAAAACACCTGCCCGACGTGCCGGTGCGGCTGTGGCCCATGCATGTCGACAACGGCGTGGAGGAGATGCTGCGGAAGCGGTTTCCCCGGGTGACGATCGTACAGACACCGGCCGATGTGGCCCGGGCGTTTGCCGACTGTAGCTTTCTGTTACATGGCTCTGGCCCCTCGCTGGTGGCGCGTCCTGACCTGGACCGCTGGCGTCGGGAGACCGGCAAGCCTTATGGTATTTATGGCATCACGTTCCCCGGCATCTACGGCCTGCCTGCCGACCGGCAAACGGTCAGCCCGCTGGATGTGGAACTGCTGAACCAGGCTCGATTTGCGTATTTCCGCGATTCAGTCTCGCTTGATTTTGCCCGGAAAGCCGGGGTCACCAACCCGGTGATGGCGTTTTGCCCCGACGGTGCTTTTGCGGTCGATGTGAAAAACGACGAAGCGGCCGTGTCGTTTCTTGGGCAGCATGGGCTGGAAGACGGCCGGTTTCTGTGTGCCATTCCGCAGCTCCGGTTCTCGCCCTGGTGGGAGCTGCCGCAGAAAAAGCAGGCCGTCAATCCGGCCAAACACGCCCGTAACGAACAGATGAAAGAGCACGATAACGCGCCCATTCGGGAGGCCATCATAGCCGTTGTACGGCAAACGCCCATGAAGGTACTGCTGGTGCCGGAAAACGAAACCCAGGTCAGAATCGGCAAAGAGATGCTCTACGACCCGCTGCCCGATGATGTGAAAGCCCGGGTAGTCTGGCGCGATCGGTACTGGCTGACCGACGAGGCCGTCAGCACCTATCGGCGGTCGGCGGGCTTGTTCGGCCTGGAGATGCATTCGCCGATTATGTGCATAGCCAACGGTATACCGGCTATCGTTTGTCGCTTTGAGGAGCAGACGAGCAAAGGCTTCATGTGGCGCGATATTGGTCTGGATCAGTGGCTGTTCGATATGGATACGCCAGCCGACGTGGCCCGTATTGTACCAACGGTGCTGAAGATGGCCCAGGACCCCGAAGCCGCCCGGAAGACCGTAGCGCAGGCTCAGAAATTTGTACAGAAACGCCAGCAGGAAACCATGAGTGTAGTCCGGAAGGCTCTGATTGCCAGTTAAGCTATGACAACAAGACGCGACTTTATCAAACTATCGGCGCTGTCGTCGGCAACGGCGGTACTGCCTGCCGAGGCCCTGCCAGGGGTGGCCGATCGGCCAGCCGTTGCGCCCCCCAGGAACCCGGTTATTCTGCTCCGGTCTTCCTGGAACGATGCCAACATCGGCGATCAGGGCCACACTCCCGGAACGCTGCGTCTGCTGGAACGGTACGTCCCCGAAGCCGAGATTCTGCTGTGGCACCAGGACCCGCGGCCCGAAACGGAAAAGGTTATTACCCGAAATTTTCCAAAGGTAAAAATCGTGCGTGGGGCCTTCTACGACCGCGATAAGCCCTTTGAGGGAGAGCTGAAAGAAGCGTTCGACCGGGCCAGCCTGTACATAGTCAACTCGGGCATGGTCTATAACTACGGGCTGTTCGGCTACGAATGGGGGACTACCATGGCGGGCCTGACGCCCTTTTATTACTGCCTCGACCGGGGCATTCCGTTCGGCTTGTATGGGCAGTCGTTCGATAAGTTCGCGCATCCGGCCATGCCTGTCTTTAAAGACGTGCTGAGCCGGGCCGCATTTATCTACTGCCGCGACGATGAATCCCGGGTGTTCCTGAGCGAGCATGCGTTCCGGCCCGGCAAGCTGGAGTTCGGCCCCGACGGCTGCTTCGGCATCAACGTCCGCGATGAAGAGAAAGGGGTGGCTTTCCTGAAAAAGAATGGGCTGGAGGATCAGAAATTCCTGACCGTCGTGATCCGAACCAACACCCCGCACCTGTACGATAAAAGCAAAGGGAGTCCGCTGAACCCGGCGCAGCCAACCCCCGCCCAGCAGGAACAGGACCGGCAGCGGCTGGCCAAAGTACGGGAGCTCATCTCGACCTGGGTCAGAGAAACGGGCCTGAAGGTGCTGCTGGCGCCCGAAGTGAGTAAGGAAGTGGCGCAGGCCAAAACCGGCGTATACGACCAGCTACCTGCCGATATTCAGCGGCAGGTAGTCTGGCGCGATACCTACTGGAATGCGGACGAAGCCATGTCGGTCTATGCCCGCGCCCATTCCATGTTCGGTATCGAGCCGCATTCGCTCATCATGGGGCTGGCGCTGGGCGTGCCCGTGGTTCATGCACGGCCCCTGACCCACGGCCGCAAAGGCTGGATGTTCCGCGATATTGGCCTGGGTAACTGGCTGTTCGAGATCGATCAGACACCCGCCGAAGCCCTGAGTGCTGAGTTGCTGGCTATTCACCGCGACTATCCGGCCGCAAAAGCCAGGGTGAACAAAGCCATGGCCTTCGTGCGGCAACGGCAGGCCGCTAGCATGCAGGTTGTTCGGCAAACGGTTGGGCTATCGGCGAAAAAAAACCAGTAGCACCCCGGGCGGGTCGCCAGAAAGTTATCCCGGTAGCCTGTACGGGCGGTACGAGGGCGTTTGCAGAAATTGAGCAGATTCACCAGCACTCATTCCGATTTATTGGCTTCTTTGCAGGACTATTGACTACTGATTGTTTCCCTGCATGAAATTGACGTACGTAACCGCTCTCCTGCTGGCGAGCCTTCTTTCGGGTACGGTCGGCCTGGCCCAACCCAAACCAACCCCCCGCCAGCTAAACTGGCAACAACTGGAAACCACGGCGTTCCTGCACTTTACGGTCAACACGTTTACCGATAAAGAGTGGGGCGATGGTACCGAAAGCCCGGCTATTTTTAACCCGACCCAACTCGACGCCCGGCAGTGGGTGCGGGCCCTGCGCGATGCGGGATTCAAAATGGCCATCATTACCGCCAAACACCACGATGGCTTCTGCCTGTGGCCAACCAAACTAACCGACCATTCGGTAAAGAGCAGTCCGTGGAAGGGCGGTAAAGGGGATGTCGTTCGGGAGGTAGCCGATGCCTGCCGCGAGTTCGGGTTGAAATTTGGCGTCTACCTGTCGCCCTGGGATCGGCACGAGCCACGCTACGGCACGGCCGCTTACAACGACTATTACAAGGCGCAACTGCGCGAACTGCTGACCAACTACGGCGAGGTGTCGGAGGTATGGTTCGATGGGGCCAAGGGCGAGAATGCCAAAGACATGACCTATGATTTTGACGGCTACTGGGCGCTGGTTCGCGAGCTGCAGCCCAACGCGGTTATGTTTTCCGATGCCGGGCCCGATGTGCGCTGGGTCGGCAACGAGGCCGGTAACGCGGGCGAAACCTGCTGGTCGATGATCAATACCGATGGCATGGCGCCGGGCGTGGCCGACTCGAAATACCTGAACACGGGCGACCCGGCGGGTAAGCGCTGGATTCCGGCCGAGACCGACGTGAGCATCCGGCCCGGCTGGTTCTATCACCCTGCCGAAGATAGCAAAGTCCGCTCGGGGGCCAATCTGGTGAATCTGTATTACCAGTCCGTCGGGCGGAACAGCCTGCTGCTGCTCAACGTGCCGCCCAACCGCGACGGGCTCCTGTCTGATTCGGACGTGGCCAGTCTGAAAGCGTTCCGCACCATTCTGAACGAAACCTTCCGGACCAACCTCGTGGCGAAAAATCCGAAACTAAACGACAGAAAGCTGAACACGTTCGTGGCACTGCCCGCCAGCCAGTCGCTGACGGTTGACCTGACCGGCGAGCCGTTGTTCGACCGGATTTCCATTCAGGAAAACATTGCCAGCGGGCAGCGCGTATCGGGCGGGCGGGTCGAGTACTGGGATGGCCGTGCGTGGCAGCCGCTGCAATCGTTCACCACCGTGGGCCACAAGCGGCTGCTGCGGTTTCCGGCGGTGCGTTCCTCGCGGTTGCGGTTCTCGTTTACGAGCCTCGGCGGCCCCGTTGAACTGGCCGAAGTTGGTGTGTACAAGGCATCGGCCAGCGAAGCGGAGATCAGCCAGAAATAATCAGCAGCGGCCTGGTTATTGGCTGGCTAGTGATCGACAACGAACAGGCCCCGTGCAGCGCATGGGGCTTTTTACATGTCGCTCCTGCCGGAGCTGAGATGAGCAGGCAGGGTTGTATCGGGCTGGCTATGGACAGGTCATCCCGGAGGGGTTTGTCAGGGCTTCTGTACTGCTTACAGACGCAGATGGGTGGAGTCTGGCTGCGTCGGGGCACTTTATGGTTGAGCGTTTTTATTTGCCGGAGTAGAAAAAGACGCCGAGGAAGGCCAGCACTGATACGACAAAGCCAAACATAAAGATGTTGTAGGCCACCCGGAGCAGTTTGTATTTCTTGCCCAGGACCCTGCCCAGGTAATAAATATCGCGCGTCATGGAGCTGTAGAGATAGGTGCTGTCGCGCATCAACTCACTGATGCCCCACTCGTACTCGCTCAGGCTCATCTGGTGGAAGTTGCCGAAAAAAAGAAGGTTTCCTTTTCGCTGCTGAATGTCTTCGTGCGAGAACGTGCCCTGGGTAACGTTGGGGCGGGTGGCCAGGATAGCGAAGATGATCGTCAGGATAGCCGTGGTCAGGAACAGCGCCGTGGGTACCATCAGGCTCGGGTTTTCTTCAATTCGGCGGGGCAGGACCGACACCAGTACGGACACCATAATAGAGTTGACGGAAATCATGATGTTGGCCTTGCTATCGGCAATTTCGCTCAGCCGCAGGTGATTGGTCGAGGTGGTCCGGAACATGGTCTCTATCCCGCGGTCCGGGCGATTTTCCTTGTCTTTTTTTCGACCTTTTTCGGGTTCACTGGCCGGAGCGGCTGGCTCCGGCTGGGCTTCCGTAACCGCACTGGCTGGGGAGATGGCTGCCTTTTCGGCTTGTTTGTCGCGCATCCGTTCCAGGTTCTCGGCCTGGCCTTTCTGCAGGTGGCGCTGTGCATACGGGGTAAAATACCGATGCTGTTCGAGCAGGGTTATGTTCTGTTGCCGCCAGTCGCTGCCCGAAATCGGCTGTCCGCTCAGCTGCTCCAGCTCTTTTCTAAGCCGTTTCTGCCGGTCTTTATAGGCGTCGGAGCCCAGGTGGTACAGATCGGCGTCGCACAGGATTTCTTCGGGCAGCGTTTGGGGCGATTGCGGCATTTGGGTTGCCAGAATGCACCGCTGCACCCGGTCAATAAAGTCGGCGTCGGCCCCGGCTTCCCGCAGGTAGGCCGCGGCCAGGTCGGCGCTGGCGGTTTCGTGCTGCTCGGGTGGGCCCGTCAGGTAGCCCAGATCGTGGAACCAGGCCGCGGCCATTACGGCCTGGTAATCGGATTCGGTCAGGCTGGCGTGCTGCGCCAGCTCATCGACGGCCTTGACCACCGCTTTGGTATGATCCAGATTGTGGTAAACCAGTTCGGGGCGGGGGTGCTCCTGAAAAAAGCGGTGCACGTAGGTTGTCAGGTGGTGAAGGTTAATGGCCTGCATAGGGCAGCGGGATTGGACGAAAGATTAGAATCGGAAACCCATAGAAACGTACGGCAACACGCCCTCGGTCGACAAGCCGACCTGCGCCGTTATGACCAGCAGACTGGCCGGGGTCACGTACAGACCGCCCCCGTAGCCGTTATGCCAGCGGTGCGACGACTCGCCGGTGAGCCATACCCGACCGATGTCGTGAAAAGCCGTAAGCCCGACCTGGCCCGGAAACAGGAACGACTGAAAGCTGAATAGCCTGAGCCGGGCTTCAAGGCTGTGGTAAAGCATGTGGTTACCCGCAAAACGGAAGTTTCGGAAACCACGTAGGTTATCCTGGCCGCCCAGGTACAGCAGCTGGTAGAAGGCCGGGTTGCCGTACGTCAGGCCGCCCCCGATCCGGTGGGCCAGCACCAGCCGCCCGGCTGGGTCCAGGCGCGTGTACAGATGAAAAGCCGACTGAAGCTGCGTAAGGTGATTGGCCTGCTGCCCGAAACCCTGTAGCCCCAGCAGGGTGGTATGCCAGTAAACGCCCCCAATCGGCTGCGTTGGGCTAGTGCGTGTATCGAGGGCAATACCGGCCTGCACCCCGCCATAACTTTCCCGCTGTAGAAAAGCCGCCGTTCCCTGATCGGCCAGATAACGCTCGATAAACCGCCCCCGGTTGTCGGCCAGGTCGAGGCTAAAATACTGAAAGACGGGCCCCGCCGATATACTGGCGTGCGTACCCAGCGTGTGCCTGAGCTGGGCCGACGCCGTGATGAGGTTATAGCGAGTGCGGTAGTACCTGATCCGGCGGGTCTGGTCGTAGGCCGACTCGTTGCCGGGGCCGAAGAAGTTGGAAACGTTGGTAGGTGCCTTCGCCACGGCGTTGACAACGAGGTCGTTTCGGCCGATTACGTCGGTAAAGGTGCCGCTGTACCGGAGTGATACGGCGTTTGTGGCGAGCGCCCGGCTGATCAGGAGCCGGTTGTCGGTCGCAAACGGGGCTTTCCGGAAACCGTGGGTTTTCCATTGCACCCCCGCACCGAGCAGCAGGCCGTCGTCCAGGTTATAGCCTGCCGACAGCAGCGGGGCCAGCCGGTCGTAGGTGAAGGCATGCGGATCAAATTGGTTAACAGCTTTGTCGGTGCCGGGCCGCAGCCGGGCCAGGCCGGGCTCCGGCAGGGTGTTGGCTTCGGTTGTCCGGTCGTAGATGAACGGTTTGCCGGGTGAGCCCGTAACGGTGAAGACGTCGTTGCCTTTGCCGCCAATGAGTCGGATGGTTACGTTAGCGTTCTGCGTCCCGCCGACCTCGAAGCGGTCGTTGCCTTTCTGTCCGTACAGCCGGATCTCGCGCGTAACCGACGTGTCGAAAACGCGGTAGTACAGACGCCGGGCGTCGGCCCCGTCTTTGCCGATCTTGTACACCGAAACCGCCACATGGTCGTCGTCCCGATGGTCGACGCGGAACAGCTCGGCTTTGTCGGAACCGGGTATGTCTACGGTTTTGGCCAGAAACCGGTAATAGGTTAGCCCCTCGCGCAGCAGCCAGCCGCGACGAGCCCGCAGCGTCTCGAACAGCCGTTCGCCCGACTGCTGCCGAACCGCTTCGGGGAGCTGGCCGATGGCCTGGCGCAGCACACTGTCGGTCAGCATGGTTTGCAGATTCGTAATCTCGTCGATCCAGTCTCGCGTGGAGAGTTCCTGCAGGAACAACCGGTCGAAGTAGCGGGCGTTCATCATCAGCCCGTTTATGTTGCCCAGCTTTGGTGCAAATCCCTGAAATTTGGGTTGTAGCCACGGCAGGGCCGCCACCGAGGGCAACAGACCGCCGGCTCTGAAAAACGCCTGGTCGCGGTCGCGGGGGATGGGGTAGTATGTTTTGCCACCGGTCGTTTTGCGGGAGCCCCACCGCCACTGGTCTTCGTGCCGGTCCCAGTCGCCGATCAGCAGATCCAGCATCCGGGCCCGGAGTACGGCCCGCTGGTCTACGCGGTTATCGTTATCGTCGGCCAGGGCTTCGAGGACTTTGGCGGTGCTGACCGACTTGCCGTCGACCGGATTACGCTCTTCCAGCAGCGCTACCGACTGCCCGAAATCGGCCTGGTAGATGCCCAGAGCGGGGTCGTCGGGTACGTAAACCAGGCGGGGCGTTGCGTGGGGAACCCCGGCGGCTTCGGCCAGAGAAGCGACGGCCAGTGGCGCAAACGGAAACCCGGCCGATATTTCATCCTGCAATACGTCTTTCGCAATGGTCTGGCGCAGGGCCACCGGCAGGGCACCGGTCGGGTCTTTCTGAATACTCCGCAATACCCATTCGCGCCCATCGACATTCGCCAGTCGCAGCGATTTGGTCTGCATGCCACCCCCCCGCTGGAGTATGGTGAAGCCGCCCAGGGTACGGGTCAGGTCAAAGACCGGAAAGGTAACCGGGGTGGCCCAGGTCTGGCGGTAGTTGTTGCCCAGCAACAACCGATGAACGCCACCTACGCTGTCGTAGGCCGGGGCTATGGCTACCGTAACGCTGTCGGGCCAGCGGGTGGAACGAGCCGATCCCGTCCGGGTCGAATCACCGGTCGGGAGCTGGCCGAAGATCGGGGCCGCATGGACCTGGGTAGCCGTGGCGGCTTCGTCTACGGTGTAAAAGGTGGCGTTGAGGTGGCCGCTGGTCAGCTCATCGAGCACCACGTATCCCCAGTCCGGGCTGACAAACCGGGCCAGTTTCCCGGACTTCACCCGTTCCCGGTTAATGCCTGACCCGCTTACAATGTAGTTTCGGGCGCCGTCGACGATGTGCTGAATGGAGTGATCATGACCCGACACAAACACAACATTCGGTGCCTGGGCCAGCGTGGTTTCGATGGCGCGGACCATCTGCCGGTAGGTTGGGTTGGGCAGGTCCTGAATGTTGCCGAACACCCCCCGCACCAGCGGATACAGCGACCCTATGCCGGGCAGGGGTACGTAGAGCCGGGGGGCAAAATCGGTCAGCGGGAAAAGGTGCTGCCGGGCCGTGTAGTAGCCGCCGTGAATGCCGTAACTCCGAAACGGGTGGTGCGTAGCCAGAATAAGTCCTTTTCCCTGGTTGCGGTATGCAATGTCGCGTAAACGTACCAGCACCTCGTCCTGGGTTTTGCAGGCGCAGTCGGCATCGGTGCCGGGCTTGTCGTAGGGGTGGAGCCACCATTGCGTATCGAGAATGACGAGCACCAGCCGGTCGCTGAGGTGTATTTCTTCCGGACCCGGACAACCGTCGGCGGGCAGCAGGCGGATATTGGGCGCCTTCAGGCTGTCGATCCAGCGGCCCTGCTGCCGGATCCGTTCCCAGCCGTCGGGTTTGCCTTTGCCCCAGTCGTGATTGCCGGGTATGAAGAGAATGCGGCTCTGTTTGCCGGGTTGGGCCTGGTACCGCAACACCTCGGTCTGGGCGCTGTAGTCGGGGCTGCTTTCGTCGGGCAGTCCGCGGGGGTATACGTTATCGCCCAGGTACAACAGGGTGGTACGGGCGTTGTTGAGGTCGTAACGGGCCGTTACAGCGTCGACAACCGGGTTGCGCTGCTGCCGAAGCCGACCGGCATCGCCAATCAGGATAATCCGGTGCCGAACCGAGTCGGGCGGGGCCGTCTGGGCCAGTGCCCGTGGGTAGCCGCAGATCAGACCAATCAGTACGGCCAGCCCGCAGGCTATGTTGTGTAGTGATTTCATGCCGGTGGGGTGACGGTCAGTCAGGATACTGGATGGTTACCCGGAGGGCTTTCAGTGTAGCAACCCCCTGTACTGGTTCCAGATCAACGTAGTCGAGGCCCGGCTTCAGCTTGCCCTGCCGCTGGAGTTCGGCAATAAACGGCAGGTATTCGGTGATCTCGTCGGAGTAGGTGTATACCAGCGCAATGGTGTCGGGCTGGGTGAGCCGTTCGTTCGTGTTGCGGATGTTTACCTTGTCGATGCGTTTTTTCAGTACCTCATACCGGATGCTGTAAGAGCCTTCTACATCGAACCGGCGTTCGTCGCGCCGGAAGCTGATGTCTACGGCCTGGGTATGCGCCAGAATCAGCTGGGTGGTCTGTAGCGGCAACGGAAGTTCGGGACGCAGCTGATAAGTAAGCCGCGCCATATCGACCATCGACTTCAGCTGCCACTGGTAGAGCTGCTGCCGAACCGTTTCGGGGAAGCTGGTGCCGGGCGCAATCGACTGGCCGGCGTAGATGCTATACTCGGTGCCGTCGGTGCGATACCGCTCAAAATAGTGGGGAAACAGCGCCTGTAGTTCTTTTTCTTCCTGGTTGATGTAGTTGTTGACAACGGTATTCAGCCGGTCCATGGTTTGTTCATAGGCCGACAGCGCCTGATTCACGAACCCGGTTTTTGGGTCGATCTGCGCAAAGTACTGACTAATGGCTGCCGTCAGGGCCGACTGTTCGGTTTGCAGCCGCTGCAAATACGGGGCCACTTCGTCCTGAAAAAACAGCGTGATGCTTTGCTCCTGGTCGGGCGTAAGTCCGTTGGTGAGGTGAGTTTGCCATTGGTAACTGCTCAGCATCAGATTGTTGTGACGGTCGCCAACGGCCGGTTGCCGAACCTGATATAAAATCTCTTCGATCAGGCTTAACTGATTCAGCAAATCCTGGCGAATGGCTTTCTGCCGCTCGTTAGATGAATTTCGGATGTCGACGGCCCCGTAGAACGGGTAAACTTGCGGAAAACGGATCGGCAACGGGCTTGTGTGGGCCGGGTCGGTGGAGGGCTGGCTCATCTCGGCCCAGGCGGTTTCGTAAAACTTCCACTCAACGGCCGGTTGCAGGGACGTGAATTTGGTTCGGATATATGTCTCCAGCCGGTCCTGAAACTGCTGAAGCTGGTAGCGGATGAGTTCCTGAATCAGCGGCAGCACCCGCTCGATATGGCCCAGTATGGTCTCGTCGAATGCGTTGGGTTGCCGGCTTCCCATCTCCAGAACCCCCAGCATCTCACCGCCAACCACGATCGGGTACAGCAGGAAGCTGCGGAACCCTTTGCTGACCAGTAGCTGATAAGCCGGTTTGGGGAGTGCAGTCAGGTCGGTGACCAGGTGCGGACAGGGGTTGCCGCTCAGCTCGCTGACCATCGTCTGGGTCATGAGTTCATCGCAGTCGTCCATGCGGAGGCCCGAGAATCGCAGAAAGACGCTCCGCTCGTGGTTGTCGGGCAAAACGACCGGCTTTCCGTTCACTTTGGGCAGCGGCAGCAACCCGATTTCGAGGCCGGGCTGGCCGCAAAGGTTGCGCAGGGCCGTCTCGAAGTGGGTGTAGGACTCGGGCTCGGTGGCTGAGGTAAGGTGCACAAAAACGTCGCGCAGCTGCTGAATGGACTCGGCTTCGGTTACGTCTTCGACCCGGAAAAAAGAAAAACCTTCGAAGGTGAATTGCTCCAGCGGCAGCGGCTCGACCTGGGCGGGCAGGGGCGCACTACCCCGGGCAAACTCGATCCAGGCGGGCTGAAGAGGGGGCAGCTCACCGGTAGCATATGGCTCAATGAACGAGACGTTGACGTCCAGCTGGTAATATTTTGTCAGGCCGCTTACTTCCTGCTGAAACCCGAACGACAGACCGGGGCTGTACGGCATTGATACGTCGTAACATTTCTCAAGGATAAGCCGGTACAGGAACCGCTGTTTGCTGGCCGGGTCGTCATGAACGGGCGGGGTGACCAGCAGCTGAGGAAACTGGCTGATCAGCCGTTCCAGCGCGGGCGAATGGTGAAAAAGCCGTAGGGGCATCGGAAGCCCAAAGGCGTACGGAATAGACTGGCTGGAATCGGCCAGCGGCAGAACCGCCGTGGTAGCCAGCTGAAAGTAGTTGCTGAGCGTAGCGGCCGGCAGCGCGTCGAGCGACTGACTCGTGAGGGCGGCTACCGGCTCAAACTGCTCAATGAGGTAGGTGTACAGCCGGGCCATGCTGCCCGAGCCGGCAGCCTGACGCTGGGCGTTCAGGTAGCGGAGAAACGGACGGAATGACAGCTGGTACCGGAGCAACTGCTCCCTTCGTATAGGTTCTTCAATAAGCGTTTCCATATGAGTTGATGGAAAAGGCTGTCCTTGCCGCCGGTTGGCCGGCAAGGACAGTTTAACGGATGGTCGTGTATGGCGGTCATCTGATTAACACGCTTTATAAGAGCTGCGTTTCACCAAACGTTAGTTGATTTCTCAGGTAATCTTTCAACTGGCCGAGCGTCTGGAGCTGCCACCAGTCTTCGTCCGGAATCCGTATGCTGAAACCGGATTCTACCTGGAGTAATAAATCGGTAATGTCGAGCGAGTCGAAGCCCAGGTCGCGGCTGAAATGAGCCTGGTCGGTCAGGGCGGTGGTGCTGATACCGGTGTTGGTCAGGATGGTAACAAGCTGATTGTTGATTTGCTGCGATGTCATGCGTTGGGTTGTTTGGAAGTGAGTAGGAATGAGTTCGGACTATACCCGTCTGGCATAGTCCGAACAAGGTCGATACGGTCAGGAAACCAGTGCTTCAGCAGCGGGCTCGCTCTTCTTCGATGGGCTGAAGCGGGTGCTGAACCACTGCTGCGTCCGGTCAACGAGGTAGTAGATCATTGGTACCAGAAAGACAGTCAACACCATGGAGCTGGTTAGGCCGCCGATCAGTACCCAGGCCAGCGAGTTTTTCCACTCGGCCCCGGCTCCGCTGGCGGTGGCAATGGGAATCATACCGATAACCATGGCGATGGTCGTCATCAGAATGGGCCGCAGCCGTTCTTCGCCCGCGTGCAGGATGGCCTGTCGGAAGGGTACGCCCTGCGCTTTCTGCTGGTTGGCAAAGTCGACGATCAGAATGGCATTTTTAATGACCAGTCCAATCAGCATCAGCATCCCCAGCATGGCAAAAATGCCGATGTCAGACGAGGTGAGCGCCAGGGCCAGCAATGCGCCTACTACCGCCACCGGCACCGAGAACATAACCACCAGCGGGTAGATGAAGCTATCGTAAAGCAACACCATGATGAAATACACCAGCAGCAGCGCAGCCAGCATCGCGATCCCCAGCGATCCGAAGCCTTCGCTCTGGTTCTTGGCATCGCCCCCCCAGCTGATCGTTACCCCGGCGGGTAGCGGATTTTTGGCCAGGTCGGCCTGGATGACGCTCGTGAGCGTGCCCGATCCCGTGCCGAGGGTGTTGGCCGTTACCGTTACGGACGACCGGCGGTTTTTGCGTTCCAGCAGCGAAGGACCGTTGCTGAGTGATACGTTGGCAAACTCAGCCAGCCGCACCGTTCGGTTGGCCGTGGGGCTGTAGAAGTTGATGCGCTTCACGTCGTCGGGGTTCTTGCGGTCGAAAGCGTCCAGCATGATGCGGATGTCGTAATCTTCGCCACCGTCCCGGAAGCGGGAGTCGTCGTTACCCGCGAAGGCGTTCTGCAGGGTGGCGCCAACGGTCTGAATGTTCAGCCCCAGCCTGGCCATTTTTTCGCGGTCGATGTCGACCCGTACTTCGGGATTGCCCGATTCTACGGATACGTTCACGTCGTTGGCGCCGGGGGTTCGGCGGAGCCGGTTGGCCAGGTCTTCGGCAGCGGCCAGGTTCTGATTCACATCGTCGCCACTGAGGAAAATTTCGATGGGTGCCGTACCGGAGTTAACGATACCCACCACCGATGAGTTGAATTCGATGGCCGGAAACCGCTGGGCAAGTTCCTGCCGAACCGCAATCATATACGCTTCGGTAGGCTGCTGACCGGGCCTTTCGCTGGCGGGGGCCAGCTGTACCGTCAGCTCGCTGCGGTTGGTTTCGCCCTGTCCGGTGCTGTTGAGGCCGGTGCTGGCACCCCCTACGTTGGCAAAAATGGTCTGTACCTCGGGCTTTTTGCGCAGGTAATCTTCGATCGATCGTGCGGTCAGGTTGTTCTGTTGCAGCGACGCGCTCTTATCGAGTTTCATGGTAAGCAGAAACTTGCCCTGATCACCTTCGGCTACGAACTCCGACCCGATGATACCCAGACTCATCACCCAGCCCGTGAAGGCAAAAATGGCGATCAGGATGCCCGTGAAGGCCAGCTTATGACTCAGCACCCAGTCGAGCGACCGGTGATACCAGGCCGTCAGGGCCATCAGGCCCCGTTCAAACCAGAGCAGAAACGCCTGGAAGGGGTTTTTAGGGTTCAGGTGCTCGAGTTTGGCCAGCCGCGACGTCAGCCAGGGCGTCAGGGTGAAGCTGGCCAGCAGACTGACCATCGTGGCGAAGGCTACGGTCAGCGAAAACTGCCGCAGCAAATCGGCAATGACCGAGTTGACCAGCGTAATCGGCACAAACACCACCACGATAACGAGCGTAATGGCTACGGCCGCAAAGCCAATCTCCTTCATACCGTCGAGCGTGGCCTGCCAGCGATTCTTCCGACCCGTTGGGCCGTTCATTTCGAGGTGTCGCTGGATGTTCTCCAGCACCACGATCGAGTCATCGACCAGGATACCGATTACCAGCGACAGGGCCAGCAGGGTCATCAGGTTGAGCGAGTAGCCCATGACGTACATGAACAGGAAGGCCGAAATCAGCGAAGCCGGTACCGAGACCATGACGATGAAGGCATTCCGGATGCTGTGCAGGAACAGCAGCATCACCACCGCCACCAGACCAATGGCCAGAAACAGATCGTGCGTAACGGCTTCTACCGAGGCCAGGGTGAACACACTGCTGTCGTAGGCAATGGCGAAATGAACGTTGTCGGCCTTGTTGTCCTTTTCGATCTGCGCCAGTTTCTCCTGCACGGCGCGGCTGATTTCGACGGCGTTGGCGTCAGACTGTTTCTTGATGAACAGACCGATCCCGTTCTGACCGTTGTAGCGGCTGATGCTGCTGGGTTCGGTGAGTCCGTCAGTTACGTTGGCTACATCGCCGACGCGGATGGGGCTGCCGCCGGGGCCGTGTGTGGTCACAACCAGCTTCCGAACGTCGTCCAGTGAGGTGAACTTGCCCGCCAGCCGCAGGGTCATGTTTTCGGTGGTGTTTTTTACTTTACCGGTCGGAAAATCGAGGTTCGCCTGGTTGATAGCCTGGGTGACCTGCAGCAGGGACAACCCGTAGTAGTTGAGCTTGTCGTCATCGACGTTCACGCGGATTTCCCGCTTGTCGCCCCCCACCATCGCGATGTCGGCAACGCCTTTGATCTGTTGCAGTACGGGCAGGTACCGGTCTTCCATCTGCTGGTAGAACACCGCGTTCGGCTGCGACGAGGTGGCCAGGAGCTGCATGATGGGCTGATCGCTGGGCGATATCTTCGACAGCGAGGGCTGCTGGGCATCGTCGGGCAGGTCACTGACCATTTTGTCGATCTCGCGCTGGGCATCCTGCATGGCTGCGTCGATGTCCGTACCGGGTTTGAACTGCACGATCAGGACCGACGCATTCTCGAATGACTTGGCCGTCACTTCGTCGAGGTTGTCGAGCCCCGATACGGCATCTTCAATTTTCTTGCTGACCTCGGTTTCTACTTCCGAAGGGGCCGCGCCGGGGTAAACGGTCGTCACCGTAATGGTTGGTACCGAAAATTCGGGCAGTAACTCGTAGCTCAGCAGATTATAGGAGAACAGGCCACCAATGGTCAGTACCGCGAACAGCACGATAATGAGCGAGGGGCGTTTGATGATCGTTTCAACGAAATTCATGATCGTAGATGGAAGAGTGAAAGGGCCAGGGCATGAATGCGCTGTGGGTGCCCGCTACGTTATTGAACCACTACCGGCGTACCGTTCTGGAGATTGATCTGACCACTGGTAACTACCTGACTGCCAGCCGCGAGGCCGCTGATGATTTCGTAGTAGTCATTGGTTGTAGCGCCAATTTTTACCGGCTTCAGTACCGCCCTGCCGCCTTCGATCACGTACACCTGGGGCTGCTTCTCCGACCCGACAATCGCCTGGCGGGGTATGGCCAGCGTCTGGTTTTTGAGCTGGCTGGTGTTGGCTATGGCGCCGTACATGCCCGCCCGCAGCGGATGGGCGGCTGAGTTGCGTACGGTAATTTCGACGGGGTAATTATGGGCCGCATCCCCTTCGGCGCTGATCATCGAGACCCGGCCCGTAAACCGAACCTGGGGATAGACCTCCGTTTCGATGGCTATCGACTGGCCCACCCGGAACTGATTGATCGATTTCTCGGGTACATCGACGACCAGCTTCAGGCTGGAGATGTCCGTTACTTTGGCAATTGGGGCACCTACCGAGACAACCGAACCGCGCTCGGCCATTTTCTCCGTCACGATACCGGCAAAAGGAGCCGTAACGGTGGTGTTGGCCAGTTGCTTCTGAAGTTGCTTAATCTGCGCCTGGGTGGCCCGGATGCTGAGCTGAGTGCGTTCCAGATTGATGGCTGGCGTTGCGTCGCCTTTCACCAGGGTTTCGTACCGTTTGAGGTCGTTCTGATATCCTTCGAGGGTTACCTGTAAGGCTTCGATCTGGTACCGGATCTGTTCGTCGTCCAGCTTGGCAATGAGTCGGCCGGCGCCTATCGTCTGCCCTTCCTCAATAGGGAGCTGAACGATCTGACCACCCGCCTGCGGGCGGATTTCGATGGTGCGGTTGGGCGAAAACGAGCCCAGAAATTCGCTGGCTTGCGCCAGATTTCGCAGCTCAGCAGTAGCAGCGCGGACGCCCACTTTCTGATCGGGATTGGGTTTGTAGACCCTGGCTTCTACAGCCTCTTTGTTGTTGAGGAGCGTCCAGGCAGTCAGGCCCAGCGTAGAGATGAGGGCCAGTACGGTTAGTATGCGTTTCATAACCTGTTTCGTGTTTGGATTGTGGTAATTGATGGTAGGGCAGGCGCAGCCACTGGGCGGTGCTGGTCATACTGCCGGTATAAGCAGGAGCGCGTGCTGAAAAACGGGTGAGTGAGAAACTGGGTCCGGCTTATCGGCTGACGAGGCTGCCGGTTGCTTTTTTCCAGTCCAGCTCGGCCGTGCGGAGCCTGACCAGGGTGTTTAGGTAGTTGTTCTGCGCGTCGCGGAGGGTGTTTTCGGCCTGCACCACGTCCGTA
This sequence comes from Spirosoma lacussanchae, assembly GCF_005870035.1. Lineage (GTDB taxonomy): Bacteria > Bacteroidota > Bacteroidia > Cytophagales > Spirosomataceae > Spirosoma > Spirosoma lacussanchae. Next base: position 238,208 of record NZ_SWJG01000002.1, read on the forward strand.
ATGTCGACGGTGCCTTCCTTAAACTGGAGTTGGGTCTGGGCGTAGACCCGCTCGGCCAAGGTTACCTGACTGCGGGTGGTGCTCAGGTTCTGCTGCTGAACCAGAAACTGGTTGCGGGCGTTGGCAATCTCCATCGAGATCGATTCCCGCACCTGCCGCGACTGAACATCCAGCTGCTGACTGTCAATGCGTTTCTGGCTAAGCTGGGCCTTGCGGGCCAATCCGTCGAACAGGTTCCAGTTGAGCTGAAGACCGACCCAGTAGCCCGGTACGTTTTTGAGGTAGGAGTTATCGCCCCCCACCGCAAAAACCGTACTGTTGGCAACGCCGTAGGCTGTCAGGGTCGGCACGAAGCCCGACTTGATATTCTGCTGCTCCAGACTGTTCAGCGTTCGCTGCTGATCGAGCAGTTGCAGGTCGGTTCGGTTGATGGTGTATTCGTTGGCGGGTGCAACAGGGGTGGTTTCGTCAATAGTGGTGCGAATCGTGAGCGAGTCGGTTTGTGGAATCCCCGCCAGGAACTTGAGCGTGTTGAGCAGCTGATTATACGTAGCCTGCAGTGACTCGATCTGCGTCTGAGAGGAGGTGCGGCTCAGCCGCAGCCGGTCCACATCGACGCCTTTGGCCAGCTGGTTCTGGCGAAGCAGATCGGTAATACCAATCAGGCGCTCGGTAGCCGTAACGTTGCTCCGAAGAAACGCAATCTGCTGGGCCGTTGTCTGCAGATTATAGTAGGTAGCCGACACGTTGTAGGCCACATCTTCTCTGACTTTCTGGGTTTGCAGGGCCGACAGGTCGCGGCTGGCTTTGGCGGCTTTGGTGGCTATCAGCAGCGACTGATTGTACAGCGGCTGAACGGCCTGTACAGTTGTCGACAGATTGTAGGGTAACCCAAACGCCAGCACCTGATACGTACCGTCCGGGCCGCCAAAGGCCGACGCGGGCACGACCTGCCCCGGAATTTTCAGATACCGTTTGTAGTCGCCAGCCAGGTTCACCTGGGGGCGGGCACCTGCTTTCACTTCGGCAATCCGGGCCTCTGTTCTAACCTCGTCGAGCCGCGCCGACTGAACCGAAAAGCTGTTGGTCTGCGCTTTGGCCAGGAGCTGATCGAGCGTGTATTCCTGGGCCCGAACGGACGAGCCAGCGGCCAGCAGCGCAACGGGGAGCCACCACCGGGTCAGCCGTCGGGATCGGGATTTTGATTTTGTTTTAAACATGGCGTATAATTAATCGTTTTAAAAGTTTGTTTAAAATTAGGGCAAAAAAAAGGCTAGGCCTTTTCTGATTCGAATAAGTAATTGGTTACCATGTCGATAACGAGGTTCTTGTGCGCATCGGCAAACTTCGTAAACTCGTCTTCGGTCATGTTCCAGATTTGCGTGGTCATGGGTTTGCTCACGAACAGGAAATGGATATTAGACACCATCATGGTCATGAGGTGCATGGAACTGATGGGTCGAATGGTCCCCTGTCTCACTTCTTGCTGAACCTGTTCGTCGAGCATCGAGTGGTGGAGCACTTTCTGCAGGCCAATCATCTTGCCCATTCGCTCCGGGTTCCGATGTACTTCGTTGAGAATGAAGTTAATCAGGCGGGGGTTTTCGCGCAGCATCCGGAAGTCATGCTCAATCAGCTCGGCAATTTTCTCGCGCAGGCTGATCGGCTTGCTCAAAATGGCCGACATTCCCGTAAAGAAGAACTCGGTAATCTCCTCAAAAATGGTGACAAACAGCTTTTCCTTGCTTCGGAAGTAATAGTTGGTCAGAGCAATGTTGATCCCGGCGGCTTCGGCAATATCGCGCGAAGTGGCCCCGTCGAATCCCTTCTCCAGGAACACCTGCCGGGCAGCTTCCTTGATACGCTCTTCGGTAGACTGGGATGAGAAACAATTCATTGCTTTTTTCATTGGGCAGTCAAAAGTATGTGTTAGTCAAACAACGCGCAATAAGATTGAATAGTTTTTTTAAACAAACATTTAAAATCTTGATTTTGGCTAATTATTCCTCGGCAAATTAATAAAATAAAGATCATAAAGTAGCTATTCTCTAATTCTTTTAACCCTGAAGTTGCCCGTCTTCCATTGAATCGACAAACCCCGTACCTTGCCGGTCCGTTATTGATGCCAAACCCGGCCTCAGAAACGGTAGTCCGATGGCCAGCCGGTCTCCTGACGGGGTTTGGCGCACTATGTATCGTTAATCATAGCTTATTTATATGTATCCGCTTACGTTCGAAACTATTTTCAAAGACAAAATCTGGGGTGGCCAGAAAATTAAAACGGTTTTGGGGAAAGACTTTTCGCCCCTGCCCAACTGCGGAGAAACCTGGGAGGTGTCTGACGTTGAAGGCAACGTATCGGTCGTTCGGGAGGGCGCGCTGAAAGGAAAATCGCTGCGTGAACTGGTGCAGCAGTATAAAGGAGAACTGGTGGGGCAGCGCGTATACGAACAGTACGGCGACCGCTTTCCGTTGCTGATCAAATTCATCGACGCCAACGACGACCTGTCTATTCAGGTACACCCCGACGATAAGCTGGCTGAGCAGCGCGGGAGTGGCTACGGCAAAACCGAAATGTGGTACATCATCCAGGCCGACGAAGGGGCCAGGCTCAACTCGGGTTTTAACCGGGAGGTCAACAAGGACGAATACGTAAAAGCCGTTGCCGATAATACCATTCAGGATCTGCTGAATATTGAAGAAGCCCAGGCCGGCGACGTGTTTTTTCTGCCCGCGGGCCGGGTCCACTACATCGGGAAAGGATTGCTACTGGCCGAAATTCAGCAAACGTCCGATACAACCTACCGCATCTACGACTTTGACCGGGTCGACGCGACAACCGGCCAGAAACGGGAACTCCATACCGAACTCGCCGTCGATGCCATCGACTACCGCCATTACGACCAGTACAAGACCGCCTACGAACGCAAGCAGAACGAGAGCGTCAACGCCGTTAAAAGCGACTATTTTGTCACAAACGTGCTCAATTTCAGTCAGGAAGTCGAACACGACTATACCCACCTCGACTCGTTCGTTGTCCTGATCTGTGTATCGGGCGGGCTGACCGTCAACGCACCCGGTGGCTACAGCGTTTCGCTCAAAATGGGGCAGTGTGTACTGATTCCGGCCTCGGTCCGGAACGTTACGCTCGTTCCCGACGGCGACATGACCGTGCTGGAAACGTACGTACCCTGACGGCGCCGGACACTCCCCGGTTGACCGGGACAGTCATTCGTGCTCATTCAGTAGTTTACGGGCAATCGCTACTTAATGACCACGAATGACTGTTAATTCATTTTGGTAATGAACCTAAATCTTCAGGATAAAATCATCCTCGTTACGGGCGGGGCGAAAGGGATTGGTGAAGGCATTAGCCGGGTGCTGGCGGCCGAAGGCGCCATTCCGGTCATCGTTGGCCGCAACGAAGCCGACAACCTCAAGATGGTAGACGCCCTGCGGGCCGATGGCGGTCAGGCCCATCAGGTTGCGGCCGAACTCAGCCGACCCGATGACTGTCAGCGGGCGGTAGAGCAGGTTCTGACTCAGTATGGCCGGATCGATGGGGTTGTCAACAACGCCGGGGTCAACGACGGCGTCAGTCTGGAGAACGGCTCGTACGAGGCTTTTATGAAATCGCTCCACAGCAACCTGGTCCACTATTATCTGATTGTTCATCACGCGCTGCCCGCGCTGAAAGCCTCGAAAGGAGCCATTGTCAATATTGGCTCAAAGGTGGCGGAGACGGGGCAGGGGGGCACCTCGGCCTATGCCGCTGCCAACGGTGGCCGAAACGCGCTCACCCGCGAATGGGCCGTTGAGCTGCTTCCCTACGGCATTCGGGTCAACTGCGTCGTTGTAGCCGAAAGCTGGACACCTCTGTACGCCAACTGGATCAAAACCCTGCCCGATCCGGATAAGAAGCTGCAGCAGATCGTTTCGAAGATTCCGCTGGAGCGACGGATGACAACCACCGAAGAAATTGCCAACGCGGTGGCGTTCCTGCTTTCGGACCGGTCGAGCCACACCACCGGCCAGCTCATCCACGTCGACGGTGGCTATACGCACCTCGACCGGGCCATCACCGACTAACGGCCGAGCCACGGCGGTTTTCAAAAACCAACCTATATTTGACAGTCTCTGTCGGCTTTGGGCGGCTCTCGCTTCGGGTCGGCGTTCCTGCTTTCTGTATTTCTAAACCCTACCCAATGGCACTCGGACCTTCAACCGAAAACGTTACCCTGAAACCTGGTCAGGCTACCGGTAATTACAAAATTGCGTTTGCGCTGGTCACCAGTTTGTTTTTCCTGTGGGGCCTGGCCAACAGTCTCAACGGATCGCTGATCAAGCAGTTTCAGATTGCGCTCGATCTGAACCGCTTTCAGGCCGGCATTGTCGATTTCGCCTTCTACCTCGGCTATTTCTTCATGGCCTTACCCGCCGGTTATGTCATGCGCCGATTTGGTTATAAGCGGGGTATCCTGTTCGGCCTGCTGCTCTACGGGGGTGGAGCCTTTCTGTTCTACCCGGCCGCCGAGGTACGGGTATACGGTTTTTTCCTGTTCGCCCTGTTTACCATGGCCTGCGGAATTGCCTTTCTCGAAACGGCAGCCAATCTCTACGTAACCGTACTCGGCGATCCGACCAAGGCGGAGTGGCGGCTTAATTTTTCGCAGTCGTTCAACGGCATCAGCATCATTCTGGGACCGATCATCGGGGCGCTATTCATCTTCTCGAAAACGGAGTACACCCCCGAAATGCTCACCGCCATGGACTCGGCCCAGGCCGAAGCCATTCGGGTGCAGGAAGCGCTCTCGGTGCAGGGTCCCTATCTGGCCATCGGGCTGATCATTGCGCTCGTCACCATTCTGTTTGCAATCACAAAAATGCCGGAGGTCGGTGCTGAAGAAGAGCAGGCGGCTGGTAAGATTCCGATTTTCAGCGTACTGCGGCATCGGCAGCTGGCGCTGGGCGTCATTGCCCAGTTCGTAAACGTAGGCGCTCAGGCTACACTCTGGGGCTATTTCGTCGATCTGAAACTGGACTTCTCCCGCGATGGGCACTGGGCGCTGGCCGAAGGCTACATGAACGGCATCAACGCCCTGACCGGGGGCGCATCGGGTGATCTGTCGCCGACTCAGGTGGCCGGTTTTCACGCGTCGTTTGCCTTGCTGCTATTCATGCTCGGCCGGTTCGTCGGCACATCGATGATGACGCGCATCCGACCCAACCAGGTGCTGGCCCTGTTCTCGGCGGGTTCGGTGCTGATGGTCATTCTGGCTATGGTGTCGGGTGGGCTAACGGCTGTTATTGCGCTGAGTTTCACGTATTTCTTTCAGAGTATCATGTTTCCGACCATCTTCGCGCTGGCTACCAAGAACCTGGGAGCCGAGTCGAAAATTGCGTCGTCGCTCGTGATCATGAGCATTGTGGGCGGGGCGCTGCTGCCGCTGGTTGCCGGGGCGCTGTTTGCCAAAGGAGCCGTTTACGCGCTCATCGTGCCGCTGGTTTGTTTTTCGTACATCGTTTTCTACGCTCTCCAGGGGTATCAGGCGCGGGCGTCGGAGGTTGAACACGCCCCCATCGTTTAGTGGCCATGCGATACGCCCTTGCTCTCGACCTGAAAGATGACCCGGCGCTGATTGCCGAATACGAACGCTACCACGAACGAATCTGGCCCGATATTGAAGCCAGTATCCGCGAGTCGGGCATTACGGCCATGGAGATCTACCGGGTCGGAAACCGGCTGTTCATGCTGATGGAAACCAACGAATCGTTCTCGTTCGATGCCAAAGCCGCAGCCGATGCGGCTAACCCCAGCGTACAGAAGTGGGAAGACCTCATGTGGACCTACCAGCAGGCGCTGCCCATGGCGCAGCCCGGGGAGAAGTGGCTGTTGATGAACAAAATTTTTAGTCTGTAAGGCTGGCCTGCCGGGTTCGGTCGCACCAAACGATTTCTTCCGGGCCCGGAGGTTCGGCACTACGGTATGAACGTTGCTTTATTTATTCCCTGCTACGTTGACCAGTTCTACCCGCAGGTAGGCATTGCCACGCTGCAACTTCTGGAGCGGCTGGGGGTGCAGGCTGTCTTCCCCATGGAGCAGACCTGCTGTGGGCAACCTATGGCCAACGCGGGTTGCGAAGCCGATTCGATTCCGGTCTACCACAACTACGTACGGACCTTCGCCGACTTTGATTACATCGTGGCGCCATCGGGCAGCTGCGTGTATCACGTCCGCAAGCATTTCAACATCATTGAGCAGACGCCCGCCGTAAAGCACGTTCGGGAGCGTACGTATGAACTGGTGCAGTTCCTGACCGAGGTGCTCGGCGTCACGAGTGTCGACGCTGAATTTCCGTATCGGGTAGGTCTGCACCAGAGTTGCCACGGCCAGCGGGGCCTGCGTCTGGCCAGTGATTCGGAGATGTCGCCGAGTCGCGATGGTCATCTGAGCCGGTTGCTGAAGCAGGTTCGGAGGCTGGAACTGGTCGAGCTGGATCGGTATGACGAATGCTGCGGTTTTGGAGGAGCTTTCTGTGTGTCAGAAGCGGCCGTGTCGGCCCGGATGGGGCAGGATCGGGTGGCAGATCATGTCAAAAACGGAGCCCAGGTGATTACCGGTGGCGATGTGTCCTGCCTGATGCACTTGGAAGGTATCGTCCGGCGTCAGAAGCTTCCTTTGCGGGTGATGCATATCGCCGAAATATTAACGGCCACTACCTGATCGGTGATGTATTGACCGGCCGCCCCGCCGGGGCTTCGTGTCAGGTTTCGGTCCTGGAGGCTATTGACATACCGCACCTACAACGCTATAGGGGCTCTATAAACAGGTACCTATCTCCAAATGTTGTCAGTGTGGTATTGCAATGAATGTCGGATCATTTCTGCTCTGGACACATGGCAGGAAATCAGGCCGGGAAATGCGGTTGCTTTGCCGTAATTTTGGGTAAGCCGAGCCCATGTTGCAGAGGCTCAGGCTGTACCGAATCAGCGAAACTATCTTTTTGCAGAACCTTACTCACATGACGCACGCGCAGGCAGCCAAACGATTTACGGCCGATGTTGACCGCACCACCTGGCACGATGGCGCGCTCTGGTTCGTACGCCAGAAACGCGATCGCATGGCCTATTCGCTGCCTGAATGGGAGGAGCTGCGCGAGCTGGCTTCGCAGATCAAGAATCATACGCTCAGCCGGTTAGACGAGTACCTAGAGGAGTTTGAACGGAACGCAACGGCCAACGGAATTCGGGTTCACTGGGCAGCCAATGCGCAGGAACACAATGAGATCGTGTTGCAGATCATTCGGCAGCATAACGGAAAGCGCCTGGTCAAGAGCAAATCCATGCTGACCGAAGAGTGTCATCTGAACCCGTTCCTGATCAAAGAAGGAATAGAGGTGGTCGATACCGACCTGGGCGAACGGATTATTCAGTTCAACGACGAGCCGCCGAGCCATATCGTACTGCCTGCCATCCATCTTAAGAAAGAGGATGTGGGTCAGATTTTTCACAAGCACCTCGGTACGCCCGAGGGTGCCAGCGATCCGCAGTTTCTGACCGAAACCGCCCGTCAGCACCTGCGCGGGCATTTTGTGGCGGCTGACGTAGCACTGTCGGGGGTTAACTTCGCCATTGCTGAAACGGGTGGGTTTGTCGTATGTACCAACGAGGGTAATGCCGACCTGGGCGTTACGCTGGCCCCGGTTCATATTGCCAGCATGGGCATCGAGAAGATGATTCCCCGGCTCGACCACCTCGGCGTATACACGCGTCTGCTGGCCCGTTCGGCCACGGGGCAGCTGTCAACGACCTACACCAGCCATTTTCACCGACCTCGCCCCGGCCAGGAACTGCACGTCATTATCGTGGATAACGGGCGGGTAGAGCAACTAGGCCGACCGGACTTCCGGGCGTCGTTGAAGTGCATCCGGTGCGGAGCCTGTATGAACACCTGCCCGGTTTACCGGCGGAGTGGCGGCCATAGTTATGACTATACAGTACCGGGCCCGATCGGGTCGATTCTGTCGCCGAATGTCGATCTGAAAAAACACAGTACCCTGCCGTTTGCCAGTACGCTCTGCGGTTCGTGCTCCGACGTTTGTCCGGTTAAAATCGACATTCACGTTCAGCTCTATAAATGGCGGCAGATCATTGGCGGCCAGAAAGCGATGCCAGCCGGCAAACGGGTTGGTATGCAGCTCCTGGCCAAAGTGCTGGCCCGCCCCCGGCTCTACGCCCGGCTCGGACGGGTGGCGCGCCGGATGCTGGCCAGCACGCCCTCCGCGTTGACGCACAACGGTACCATCAACCCCTGGGCCATTGCCCGCGAAATGCCCGAGCCACCGAAACAGAGTTTCCGCGAGTGGTACGCGGCCAATCAGAAATAAGAATCTTTATTCCCCTAATACAACGCGCCAACCAGTCCATAACAGACCGGTTGGCGCGTTGCGGCTTAGTTAATGGGCTGGATCAGCACCTGCCGCTGGTCGGTGGGATTGTCGGGCGATACCAGCTGAATCTGGCTAATCTTCGTTCGTTTGCCATTCGACAGCCGGAGTTGGTACTGCCCGTCGGGCAGGCCGCTCAGGTTGAACGTAAACGGGCTGGAAGTCTGCTGTTTGTCAAGCGTGCTGGCGTACAGGGGCCAGCCGTCCTGATCCGTTATCTGAACCGTCAGCAGGCTGTTGGCAGGTTTATCGATCAGCACCCGTACCCGCTCGGGTTCCGTTTCTACAGCGGCCCCGAACGACCCATTGGCCGACGGACGGAAGTTGGAGAATATGAAAATGGGGCTGGTCAGGAATACCAGCAGCAGGAGAAATTTTATGGTTTTCATGGTTGATACACAATTGATTGGAAAGCGGCCGGTCAAAACCGTCGGAGGTCGCGCCGAAACCGCTTGATGAACTCCTGCTCTTTGGTCGACAGGCTATCATGGGCTTCAGCAACTTGCAGGAGCAGGCTGACAAACTGCTTTTTTAAGGCCTCGTTCAGCGCTTTCCGATTGTCGGAGAACCGGCGCATGGCAAAGGCGTAGGCGGCTTCGACCGGTACGTCGCAGCTGTCGAGCACCGAAAAGGCCTGCAGCGCCAGATGTCCCTGGGGCAGACTGGCCAGAATCTGCTGTACCGTGTCGGACTCTTCACGCTGGATACGGCCATCTACTTTGGTGAGCGCATAGACGGCATTGCCCAGACCCAGATACAAGGTGGCCAGCCGGTCATTGTGGGTGATGGTTTCGGTGATTTCCTGGATAGGGGCCGATCCATCGGCAGGTAGTGTCGGAAGGGATTGCATGTCGATTGTTGGTAAATGAAACAGAACAGACAGCCGGCTCGTGTTAGCCTTGTTGCTTTGCGTGAAACAAAGGTGCGGGTCCCGGTTTAGAGCCGGATTAACCCCATGTTAGAAACCGATTAGAGATGGGGTGTGGCCGGGCCGACGCGCAACGGCTACGGTCATGAAGTCGCGATGCCGACCGAATCTGTATCTTTACGGTTGTTCATCGTTAACCCCGTCAACCCCATGAAAAAATGGCTTTACAGCCTGCTGGCGCTCATCGGTCCTTATGCCGCCACGTCTGCCCAGACAACCGCAACCGGTAATTTTGTCCGCGATAATTACCAGAAGTTCGAGTACAAGATTCCTATGCGCGATGGTACCAAACTGCACACCAACGTGTATGTGCCCAAAGATGCGTCGGCTACCAACAAGTACCCGTTTCTGATACAGCGCACCTGCTACAGCGTGGCGCCCTATGGGCCTGATGCGTACCCGGCTGCCGTAGGCCCATCGGGAACGCTGATGCGCGACAAGTACATTTTCGTTTATCAGGATGTGCGGGGGCGCTGGGCCTCGGAAGGAACCTGGACCAATATGACCCCCAACCTGCCCGATCCGGCACCCGCTGCTACGAAAGGGCGTAAGAAAGCACAGCCCGCAGCCACTACCGCCGGAGCACCCGACGAGAGTTCCGATACCTACGACACCATCGAGTGGTTGTTGAAGAACGTGCCGAACAACAACGGTCGGGTGGGCCAGTGGGGTATCAGCTACCCCGGTTTCTACACCGCAGCGTCATTACCCGATGCGCACCCGGCCCTGAAAGCAGCCTCGCCCCAGGCCCCCGTGTCGGACTTTTTCTTCGATGATTTTCACCACAACGGCGCGTTCATTCAGGCGTATCTGTTTACTTACCCGGTATTCGGCGTGCAGCATCCGGCACCAACCACCACGGCCTGGTATAACGACTCGTTTATCAAGACCGGCACCACCGATGGGTTTCAGTTTCAGTATGATCTGGGTCCGCTGAAAAATGCCCAGAAATACTACAAGGACAACTTCTTCTGGCAGGAAACCGTTGAGCACCCCAACTACGATGCGTTCTGGCAGAAGCGCAGTATCCTGCCGCATCTGAAAAACACCCGACCGGCCGTGATGACGGTGGGGGGCTGGTTCGATGCCGAAGACCTCTACGGCCCGCTCAACATCTACAAAACCATCGAAAAAAACACACCGGGGGCCTACAATACCCTGGTTATGGGTCCGTTCGGGCACGGGCGGTGGTCGCGCGAGACGGGGCATACGCTGCATTCGAACGTCTATTTTGGTGATAGCATCGCTACCTTCTACCAGCGCAACATTGAAGCAAAGTTCTTTAGCCATTTCCTGAAAGGAGCGGGCGATGGCAAAACCGGCCTGCCCGAAGCGTACCTCTTCAATACCGGTCGTAACGAGTGGCGCACCTTCGACAAATGGCCCGCTGCCGACGCCCAGACCAACGAGTATTTCCTGAATTCGGACGGTAGGCTGGCTTCGAACAAGATCATGGGCTCGGCCGATCCGAGCGGTAATGGCTTTACGGAGTTTGTATCGGACCCCATGAAACCGGTGCCCTATACCGAAGATATTACGACAACGCAGGGCTTTACGCCGTTTAACTACATGTCGGAAGATCAGCGGTTTGCGGGCCGGCGGCCCGATGTGCTGACGTTCCAGACCGATGTACTGACCGAAGACCTGACGCTGGGGGGCGAAATCATGGCCAAACTGAAAGTGAGCACCACCGGTACCGATGCCGACTGGGTTGTGAAACTGATTGACGTGTACCCGCCCAATGAGCCCAACCACCCCTACATGCCGAACAAAAATATTACCCTGGGTAACTACCAGCAGATGGTTCGGTCAGAAGCCATGCGCGGGCGTTTCCGCAATAGTTTCGAGAAGCCTGAACCGTTTAAGCCCGGCGAAATAACCGACGTGACTTTCCGGTTGCAGGACGTCCTGCATACGTTCAAAAAAGGCCACCGGATGATGATTCAGGTGCAGAGTACGTGGTTTCCGCTCATTGACCGCAATCCGCAGACCTACGTCGATAACATCTTCAAAGCTGAGGAAAAGGATTTCAAAAAAGCCACCCACCGGGTTTACGATAATTCCGTCATCAGCGTGCAGATTCTAAAATAAGCCGGCCCTGGCCGGTAGTTGTGGCGCCGTTTCCCCCCGCTCTGGTTAGACCGGGGGGAAACGGCGTTTTTGCGGGGTTTGTTCACCCTTATGCGCAGCGGCAATCGGTGCGGGTCGAGAAGAGTACCATCATCGGGTGGGTCGACAAATTCACGGTAATGAGGTGTTGGAGGCTGGCCGTTCCCTGTAACTTTACCTCTTGGTAAACAGATGGGCATTTATGATTTGGGTTGAGAATCTCAGCAAACGCTACGGTCCTACGACGGTCGTGGATAACGTTTCGTTTAGCGTAGCACCGGGCGAGACGCTGGTGTTGCTGGGAACCAGTGGTTCCGGTAAGACCACGACGCTGAAAATGCTGAACCGGCTCATCGAACCCGACAGTGGCCAGATTCGGCTGGATGGAACCGACGTGCGGCAACAGGATGCGCCCACGCTGCGCCGACGCATCGGCTACGTTATCCAGGATGGGGGGCTGTTTCCGCACTATACCGTGGCCGAGGCTATCGCTACCGTCCCAAACCTACTTGGCTGGGAACCCGCCCGCATCCGGGAACGCACACACGAACTGATCCGTAAACTACAGCTGCCTGAAGCCGTCCTGAACCGCTACCCGGCCGACCTGAGCGGAGGGCAGCGACAGCGGGTTGGCCTCGCGCGGGCGCTGGCGACCCGGCCCCCGGTGGTTCTGATGGATGAGCCGTTCGGGGCGCTGGACCCGTTTACCCGTCGTCACGTCCGGCGCGAGCTGTTTGGCCTCAGTGAGTTGCAGGAAACAACGGTGGTGCTCGTAACCCACGACGTGGCCGAGGCTCTCGAGCTGGCCGATCGTATCGCGCTCATGCACCAGGGCCGTATTGTGCAGATCGGTCGGCCCGGCGACCTGACGAACCAGCCTGCCAACGATTTTGTCCGCGATTTCCTAGACGTTTGACCCATGCTCGATTTTTTACGCCAGAACGCCGACAAGCTCTTCGAACAAACCCTGACCCACATTGGGCTGACCTTCGTGTCGCTGCTGCTGGCACTGGTGGTGGGTATTCCGCTCGGTATTCTGATTGCCCGTCGGCCGCGGCTGGCCAGTGGTATACTGGGCGTGGCGGGGGTGCTGCAAACCGTACCGAGCGTGGCCTTGCTGGGGTTCCTGATTCCGCTGCTGGGAATCGGCGTTGGCCCGGCGCTGGTGGCGCTGTTTCTATACGCGTTGCTTCCCATTATCCGAAATACGTACGTAGGCATTACGGAGGTCAACCCTACGGTTCGCGAAGCAGCCCGGGGTGTTGGTATGACCAGCCGGCAGATTCTGACCCAAGTAGAGCTGCCGCTGGCGCTGCCGGTCATCTTTGCAGGCGTGCGTACGGCTACGGTTATCAATGTCGGCGTGGCTACGCTGGCGGCTTACGTAGCGGCTGGCGGGCTGGGCGAATTTATCTTCAGCGGTATTGCGCTGAGTAACACCAATATGATTCTGGCCGGGGCCATACCGGCGGCTTTGCTGGCCATCGGGTTCGACCTGGGGCTGGCCGCGCTGCAGCGGCTCAGTGGCCGGAAACTGCGCGTCGGGACACTGGCGTTCGTGGTGCTGGTACCGATTCTGTCGGGGTTTTACCTGCTGCCAATGCGGGGCGATAAGCTGACCGCTGGCTTTGCGCACGAGTTCTACGGGCGCGCCGATGGGTATCCCGGCCTTCAGAAAACGTACGGCCTCCGGCTGCGCCCGCGACTAATCGACCAGAATCTGATGTACGAAGCCATTCATAACCAGCAGGTCGACATCATCAGCGGATACTCGACCGATGGCCGCATCCGGGCTTTCGATCTGGTGGTACTGGCCGATAACCGACATGCGTTTCCGCCCTACGATGCCGCTCTCGTTGTTCGGCAGGCTGCCCTCGACCGCCACCCCGACCTGGGCCCGACCCTCGACCGGCTGGCGGGTAAACTGACCGATTCGGTAATGACCGCGCTGAACTACCAGGCCGATTTTTTACACCAGTCGCCCAAACAGATCGCTACCCGTTTTCTGAAGCAGACGGGGCTCTACAAAGCAAGCCCCCCCGGCAACCGGACCGAAACTGTGGTAATGGGCTCGAAGCTGTTTACCGAGCAGTATATCCTGTCGGAGATTTACCGGCAGCTGATTGAGGGGCATACGCACCTGCGGGTTGCCACGCGCACAGGCCTGGGCGGCACCCAGATCTGCTTCGACGCCCTGCGGACAGGGGCCATCGATTTTTACCCTGAATATACCGGAACGGGGCTGCTGGTAATACTGCAACCGCCCACTGCTATCCTTCAGACCCTGCCGATGCAGGCTGACACGGTATACCGATACGTGAAAAACGCCTTTGCGCGGCAGTACGGCCTGGTCTGGCAACGTCCGCTCGGATTCAACAACAGTTACTGCCTGATGATGCGTCGGGAACAAACGCAGCAACTGGGTATACGCTCAATCGACGAGCTGGTTAACTACCTGAGCAGGGAGTAGGTATTAGCCGCTTAGTAAAAATATTTGTACATGAATGAATAAATTACGAAAACTGTTTTTATCTTTATTTCCCCAAAAGTTACATGATAAATTTATAAGTAGCATACAGCTTTATCTCTACTATACGGTATCTGGGCCTCCTCTTTTTTGGGTAGTTGGTATACATATTCCAGAGGGAAAGTTGAAGAATTTGGTGTGGCTCAACGCGTTATGAAACTCTAGATGAACCCGGTAAAACAGATGTCCAACTCCTCAGCTACTCTTAATGCAAGCCCGTCCTCTTGTCGACGTTGCCGTCAGCGTATATGGAAAGCCATATCAGACCGCCGTCACGTTACTATCGCTGATGCGGTATTCCGGTCAGTGGATCGATAAAATATACATTACAGAAGAACGCAAACAACCCAACGGAAGCGACCTTACTTTACTGCATCAACTGCTTCTGGACTACAATACGGTATACTATACACCCCGGTTTTTTTTGTGGTACGAAGACATTACGAAGAGCTACAAACGCCATCTCTTGGCTTTGCCGGCCTTCCGACATGCCGTTCGGTATCAGTATGCCTGGGAGAAAACCGATAAGTCGTACCTGTTGCTGACTCACAACGATGTTCTCTACCGGGACGATATTGTAGGCGCGTACCTCGAGCGTATAGGCGATGCGGTAGGTATTGGGAAAGTAGGTCAGTGCTGGAACTGTCCGGCCTACAAAGCGCAGAAATGCTGGGGCGGTATGTACGACCAGTACCAGCCCGACTACGCCGAAATCGAGCAGCTCTACCAGACCTACGGAAACGTCCGTAAAACCCCCTTCCAGAAGATCATCTGCGCCGACCATTCCTGGCCCCTGCCCGAATGCCGACTCAACGAGTTTACGGCGCTGATCAACATGCCCCTGGCGCGCCGGGTTACGATGCCGTACGGACCGGCCTATCCACTGGGCATAACCGACGGGGTCGATACGGGCACCAAATGGTTCCGGCAGATCAGCGAGATGGGACTGCGGGCCACCAACTTCGAGTACGATCCGTACGCGCAGCACGGATGGGCCAGCGCCGTTAGTTCGGGCCACCAGTCGCTCTTCGACAAAAGCATGTATGATGCCGAAGAAGAGCGTGCCTATCAGGTGCTGCAGAACGAATACGGACTGGGCACGCCATCGCTGGCGTACGGCAAGACGGTCTCCTGACGGGCTGGCAACGGCAATCAGGGTTGCCTGCCGACCAGCCCGGACAGAAAGTCGAGGGCAGCGGCATCGGGCATCGGCTGGGCTTTTGCCGGCATGTCCAGGATCATGGTCTGTTTGTCGGTGGGGGAAAAAGCCGGCCACTGCGGTAAGCCCCGACCATTGGGGTTGCCGGTCTTGATGAAGTTGGCCCAGTAGGCCGCCATGATGCGGGCCAGGTCGGCATCGGTAGCGTTTAGCGGTCGCAGCTGATGATCGATATACCGGAGGTTATCGTAGGCGTAGGCCACTTCGCCGGTATGAAACGCACCGTAACTGGCATACTGCCCCGTAGCCGGTAGTTTCCGCCGAAACCTGTATATATACACGGTTTTGCCCTGCCCGCTCTCCAGCATGGCCCAGCTGTAGTTCTGCATCCCGAAGGTCAGATCACGCCCCAGGTTCCGCTGCGACTGATCGGCTTCGGCATCGGTATCGGCGGGGTAGTACCGAAGGAGCGTTGTGGCGTCGGGACCGTACCGTTGTTCGGTTTGTTTACGGAACTCGACGGCGGTTTTGATGGGGCCGGGAAGCAGGCCTTCGTCTTCGTTCCAGCCCGTCAGCAGGCTTACGTTGGCCTGACGGCCGGCTGTTACGAGCTCGCCAACCGATGTGGGCAGCACGTAGCCGTCAATGATAGGGCCGCGTACCCCCTGCGCCTTTTGCTGAATCTCGGCGGCTGGGGTAGCCCGCAGCTCCGCCAGCGACGCAGCGCCCAGCGTCTGCATGATCTTCACCCCCGTTTCTTCCGCCGTTTTCAGGGCAATATAGGCGCGGCCTACACCGGCTCCGCTCTGGGCAATGGCTTTATTGAAGAGGTTTTTGGCCAGGGGCGAGGCCACCAGGCAGTTGACGCTCATCGACCCGGCCGACTGGCCGGCAATGGTTACGTTGGCCGGGTCTCCGCCAAAAGCGGCAATGTTCTGTCTGACCCACTGCAAAGCCGCAATCTGGTCGAGCAGGCCGTAGTTTCCCGAAGCGTTTGTTCCCGACTCACGGGTCAGTTCGGGGTGCGCCATGAACCCAAACGCCCCAACGCGGTAGTTAATGCTAACAAACACGATTCCTTTCTGAGCCGTTGCCTCCCCGTCGTAGATGGGTACGGCGCTACCTCCGCTGTTGAAGCCCCCGCCGTAGATCCAGACCAGAACTGGTCGCTTCTCGGTGGCCGATCGGGCCGCTGTCCAGACGTTCAGATAGAGGCAATCTTCGCTGATCGGTTCTTTCGGAATCAGGAATTCGGCGCTCCACATGCTAAACGGGGCCGGGGAACCCTGCATGGGACTAGGCCCGAAGGCGTCGCAGGCCCGAACGCCCGACCAGGGGACAACCGGCTGAGGAGCTTTCCAGCGGAGGTTTCCAACGGGCGGGGCCGCGAAAGGAATGCCTCTGTAGATACGCACATCGCCTTTTTCGTTCGAGGTTCCGCTAATTCGGCCACCGGTTACGGATAGGATAGACGACTGGCCTGCTCCGGGTCGGGCCAGGAGAGTCAGGGCCGCCAGGCAGAGAAAAAAAGAAGTGATTTTCATAGGATCGGTTAAGGAATAGCGGCCTGGTTGGCCTTGAGAATCTGGCTGAAAAACAGAACCTGGTAGGGGAGTGCCTGTTGCCAGTACGGCCAGGTGTGCGCCCCCGGGCGTTCAATATATTCGTGGGGCGTCTGATTGGCCAGCAGCAGCCGGTGGAGTTCCCGATTTGTTTCAATCAGGAAATCATCGACGCCAATATCGAAGATCAACGGAAGGTTGTTTGCCTTAAGCCGGTCGGCCAGCGTAACCATTGTATAGCCCGGATACGGCGAGTTACCGGCCGCTGGCGGCCCCAGCAGCATGGCGAAATTAGCAGCGCGGGATTGGGCAAAGTCGGGTGCTACCTTCCAGGTGGCGGTGTTGATATTCATGACGCCACTCATGCTGCCCGCAGCGGCATACAGGTCGGGATGACGGCTGGCGATGAACATAGCACCGTGCCCACCCATCGACAGACCCGCAATAACCCGGCCTTTCCGGTCGCGGATGGTGCGGTAAGTGGCGTCTATTTTTTCGATCAGCTCGGTCGAAATAAACGTCTCAAACTGGCTGGTTTTAATCAGCGGACTATCAAAATAATAGCTGGTTGGGTCACCGTCGGGCGTAACGATGATGAGGTTATACTGATCCGACAAGCGGTGTAGTAGAGTACGGTCGGGCGTTTTAGTGAGCCAGTCGCGAAAACTACCGGTACCGCCATGGAGCAGATACAGGACCGGAAAGGGCCGCCTGTCGCGTTTTTTGGCTTTATCATAACGGTCGGGTAAGATAACGGCGGCCCGTAGCGTACGGTTCATGCGGGCGCTGGGCACATCGACCGTGTCGACGCGGGCGCCGAAACCCGCGTTCGGCAAAATCAGCAGGCAAAGGCCAGCCAGCAGGATGCAGCGTAGCCAAGGGGTATAGGAAAGGAGGGAAAACATCTCTACAATACTATTGGTTAGAATTCTAATTAACCAGTATCCCGTTATGAAAACGATCAACGTTATTGCCTTCGTACTTTTCCTGCTTGTCGCGATCAGTTCGTGCACGCCGAAAATGAACTTTGTACCGTCACAGATCGTGCCGGCAGCTACCGGAGAGGTCAGAGTGAAAAAAGATAAAAACAAGAACTTCGTCGTCGACGTAAGCGTCCGGAATCTGGCCGAGTCAAAGCGGCTCGACCCGCCCCGAGATACCTATGTCGTCTGGATGGAATCAGGTCGGGATGCCGCCAAAAAACTGGGCCAGATACGACCTGTATCGAAAACCCTCAAAGCCCGGCTGACCACCACCGAGACCACAAAACCCGACAACGTTTTTATTACGGCCGAGGACAACGCCGATGTGCTTTACCCGGGCGGGCAGACGGTATTGACAACCAGGCGGTAAGTACTGACCGGACAATGTCCTGCCAAGCTGGGCGGTCAGGCCAAAGACGGTCACTTCGCTAACCGGCGCTTCAATACGTCGGTTGGTTGACGATACGCGACACGACAACGACTACTTTTTGCTGACGAAGCGGCTGTCTTTTATGTAATACCTGTAGGGGAGATCGGCGCCGAATTTGATGCCGATTCGGGTGGTCGTGATCATCTCGAAATCGGTTAGAACAGGCTCTTGTATGGACACCGGCCCCGAAACCAGCGACGAGAAGTTATGATCGGGCCGACTGATGCCCATAGCAATGACCAGCTTACCGGGACCGTTGCAGAGGTTTCGGAATCCTTCGGGGGTGCTGGCGTCGATGGTGTTGTTGCGGTAGCGTTCAAACCCGATTGTAAATGCTTCGTTTCGGCGGGCCTCCATCAGCTCCATGCCGTCGGTGGGTTGCAGCGCACGGATCAGTACAGCTTCACCCACTCCCTCAGGCCCCGTTACGACGTTGATGCAGTGATAATGGTTGTATATCTGGTAGACATACAGCGTGCCGGCCGGGCCAAACATGGCTGCGTTGCGTTTGGTAGCACGCCGGTAGGCATGACAGGCCGGATCGCCGGTGAGGTAGCCTTCCGTTTCGACGATGATACCCGCTGTTCGGCCCGCTGGCGAGTCATGTACTAGCTCGCAGCCAAGCAGGCGCTGAGCCAGGGTCAATGTGTCGTGGTTTTCGTAGAACGGGAGGGATAAAGCAGCCATAAGGTCGATTCGTAGTCCAGCTGGTTTGGGGAAACAGGCTGGCGAGATTGGTATTACCAGGCTCCTTGATGTCGCCCGGATAGACTTTAATCAACAGAACAGGTATCTTGTTTGCGATTGTACCCTCTTTTTCATGTATGACCTTTCTTGTCCGAATGCTGCTGCTGGGTGGGGCTACCCTGCTGGCGGCCTGTTCCGATGCTGTCGACTGCCAGAGTTCACCCCAGCCGGTACAGGTTTTTTTGACCGATGCGGCCGGATCGCCCCTGATTACAGCCGCCATGGCGGCCAATGTAGGCATTGGGTATTACCACAACGGGCAATGGGTGAGCCTGCCTGATGCCCGGGTAAACCCAGCCACCACTGCCGTAAGCAGTTATGACGCGCTGACCATTAGCCGGGAAACGGGCGACACAACCCGCTTCTGGCTGGGCAACGGGGCCAGTCGTCTGGGGGTCATACAGCTGAAGACATACGTCGACAACAGCCCATGCAACGGCTGGACCCGTGCCAGCGAGCTTCGCTTCAACGGGCGCGTTGTTCCGTTCGAGGCTATGAAACCGGGCTATACGCTGGTTGTAGCACCCTAAATGACGTTCATGGTCTGCTCTTTGATCTTCTCCAGCTCGTCTTTCATCTGAACAACGAAGCGCTGAATAGATGCGTCGTTGGCTTTGGAGCCGATGGTATTGATTTCGCGGCCGATTTCCTGCGAAATGAAGTTTAGTTTTTTGCCGTTGGCTTCTTCCGTAGCCAGCACTTCCAGGAAATAGCCGAGGTGGTTCTTGAGCCGGACTTTCTCTTCCGATATATCGAACTTCTCCACGTAATAGACCAGCTCCTGCTCGAACCGGTTCTGGTCGAAGGTGTCGCTGTTGAGCAGCTCGCTGACACTGTTGCGCATACGGTCGCGTACGGCCGGAATTCGGCGGACGTCCTGCTCTTCGATATCGGCCAGCCGGTCGCTGATGGTCTGGATATACTCCTGAAATTTACCTTCGAGTACGGCCCCGTCCTGCTGCCGGAATTCGTTACAGCGCCGAACGGCTTCTTCAACGGCGGCCCGAACGGTGGCATACTCTGAAGCGTCGGCGCCGGGGTCGGCCGACTCGGTCAGGTAGGCATTCGGTTGCTGCAGCGCCAGTTGCAGCACATCGCTATCCGATACGCTCATCAGCATGCTGTTGGCCGTTTCCTTGATATCGCTCACATAAGCCAGGACCAGGGGGCGGTTGATGGTGACGCCCGGCCGCACTGCGCTCGTACGGGCCAGGTTGACCGACAGCTCCACTTTGCCGCGCTCCAGCTGCTGGGTAAGCAGGGCACGCAGTTCGATCTCCTTGTCGGAAAACTGCCGGGGTATACGGCAGTAGATGTCCAGAAACTTCGAGTTGAGGGTCTTGACCTCTGCCGTTACCGACAGGCCACCGGCTTCTACGGTTGCGTTGCCGAAGCCGGTCATTGATTTAAGCATACTATGTATCGTTTATTCGGTTGTCAGTTTATTGTCGGTACGGTGTAACCCCGGTGTTGGCTCCCGAAAACTGAAAACCGCAGCCCGAATATCGTTCCTGATGAGTGTCGTTATTTGAGTGCCCCGGCTTCCAGTTCCAGAAACTCTTTCCGTTGGCGGGCTACATCAATGGCTGTGTAGATCGCCTGGAGCATAGAGGTTTCGTCGGCCAGGTTCTTGCCGGCAATATCATAAGCGGTACCGTGGTCGGGTGAGGTGCGAACAACGGGCATACCCGCCGTAAAATTGACCCCTTCCTCGAATGCAATGGCTTTGAACGGAATCAGACCCTGATCGTGGTACATGGCCAGCACGGCGTCAAATTTGGTGTAGCTACGGGTGCCGAAGAAGCCATCGGCCGGGTAGGGGCCAAATACCAGCTGCCCTTTGTTGCGCCATTCGGCCAGCAGGGGTTTGATGATATCCTGCTCTTCGTTACCCAGCAGTCCTTCTTCGCCCGCGTGGGGGTTGAGACCCAGCACCGCAATTTTGGGTTTGTCGATGCCAAAATCCTGTTTCAGCGATCGCATCATCAGGGTTAGCTTCTGGGCAATACGGTCGCGGGTGACGTTTTGCCGCACCCGGCCCAGCGGCACATGGCCCGTTACCACACCCACACGGAGCGTTGGACTGACCATGAACATCAGGTTATCCTGCACGCCGAATTGCTCGGCGAGGTACTCGGTATGACCCGGAAATTTAAACTCCTCCGACTGGATATTGTATTTGTTGATCGGTGCCGTAACCAGGGCATCGAGTTTACCGGCTTTCAGATCATCGACGGCACGCTGCAGACAGGCCAGCGCAGCCTGACCGGCTTCCGGGGTTACCTGCCCGGGCTGAATATCCTGATTCTGGTCGGGCCAGCAGGTAATGACGTTGGTCAGTTTGTGGCTGATCTGACCGATGGTCTGGGTCCCGTTGAGGTTCCAGTCTTTCAGGTCGATCAGGTTCCGGTAGCGGTTCAGCACTCGCATAGACCCGTAGATGACGGGGGTGCAGAGCTTCTGGAGCCGGTTGTACTGGAGCGCCTTCAGGATAACTTCAGGGCCTATCCCGTTATAATCGCCGAGGCTGATACCGATCACGAGCCGCTCATCGCGGGAGCGGCCGGCGCCTTCGCCCAGCCCCGTATCGCGGTCGGCCTGGTCGTCGGCTTCGCGGAGGGGGGCTTCCCGCTCGCGTCCGCCGTTGTTCCGGTCGCGGTCGTTACGCGGTTCGTTGCGGTTGTCACGGCCGCCCTGCCGATTGTTGGGTTGCCCACCCGGTTTCGAACCGGGCGTCGCTTCGGCCGAAGCGGGGTCGCGCTCGGGTCGGTTGTTTGGCCGGTTACCGGGCTGACCGGTGCCGTTCTGACGCGGTCCGTTGGGAGACTGCTGCCGCGCTGCGGGTTGGTTGGGGTTACCGGCGCGCTCGGGTCGGTTACCCCGGTTGGGTGGCCGGTTCTCGCGCCGGTCTTCTTTGTTCGGCTGGCTGATGGTAATCTGCCGGGCTGCGGTAGCTGACTCGGTCTGATCCTGGGGCGTATGTACAGGTTGCGGGCCGGGCGTTGGCTCGGGGCGACCTTCATTCAGTTCGTCGGATTGGCGTTGTTCCATGCACTTTCGTTAGTTTCGCCAAAATTCCTCATTACCCTCTCTGGTCCGCTGCGGAGCAAGAACAGGTAGCCGGTTTTAGCCGTTGCCATCTCCGGAGAAACAGGGGTCGTGAGGAAATTGATTCGCAAGTTACGAAAAGCCTACGGATGTCCCAGAACACGCCTTCCATTCTGATTGCCGACGAGATGCACCCGTCGCTGTTTACAATGCTTACCGATGCGGGGTTTGCGTTCGACTACCAGCCCAACATCACCCGCGCCGAGCTGATCAGTGTCCTCACTCCATTCGACGGGTTAATCATCCGCAGTAAAACCACCGTCGATGCCGATCTGCTGAGCCAGTCCCCCCGGCTGAGGTTCATCGGGCGGGCTGGCGCGGGCCTGGACCTGATTGATCTCGACGAAACCGAACGTCGGGGCATTCAGGTATTTCACGCGGGCGAAGGCAACCGCGACGCCGTGGCCGAACAGGCCGTTGGGATGCTGCTTGGTTTACTGGCGAACATTCTGAAGGCCGACCGCGAAGTTCGGCAGGGGATCTGGGACCGGGAAGGAAACCGGGGCTACGAGCTGGGAAGCCTGACCGTCGGCATTATCGGGTACGGCAACAACGGCAGTGCCACGGCCCGGCGGCTGAGTGGGTTCGGCTGCCGGGTGCTGGCCTATGATAAATACCGCACCCACTACGGCGATGCGTACGCCCAGGAAGCCTCGCTGGAACAGATCATGGCCGATGCCGACGTGCTGAGTCTGCACATCCCGCTGACTCCCGATACGCGCCAGCTGGTCAACGACTCCTTCATCAGCCAGATGAGCAGGCCCTTCTACCTGATCAACATTGCCCGGGGCGAAATTACATCGCTGTCGGCACTGGTACGGGGACTGGAACAGGGTAAGGTTCGTGGGGCTTGTCTCGACGTGCTCGAAAATGAAAAGCTGGCCAGGCTCACACCCGACCAGCAAACCGCCTTCGATTATCTCCGCCAGTCGGATCGGGTTGTACTGACCCCGCACGTAGCGGGCTGGACCCACGAAAGCTACGTGCGTATCAACGAGGTGCTGGTACGGCAGATCAGGCAGATGAAGGCGTAAGATGCCCGGCGCGAGCCTGCTCCTGAAAACCTACCGGCTGATTGTGAAGTTGGCGCTGGTACAGGTGGTGCCGGCCCCGTTGACGAGGCAGATCTGGCCGGTCAGGGCACCGGTTGGTACCGTAACCCGCAGCGTGTTGTTGCTCAGTGTGAACCGGGTGGCCGCCAGCGCTCCGTTGTTAAACCGAACATCCTGTACAGAGGCCAGGTTGGTACCCGTGATGACCAGCTCATCGCCAACTTTAGCCGTCTTGGGCGAAAAATCGACGTTGGTAACGACCCGAAGCACGGTGAATGACTCCGTTGTGGTTGGGTCGTTGGTGGCGTTGGTAATCCGGAGTGGGCCGGTCTGTGCATCGGTCGGTACCAGCACCCAGCGTTCCGTATCCTCATTCCGGCCTCCATCGGCGGCCGGGGCGGTGGAGCCGGTAAAGACAATCTGCGCATTCAGCAGGAAGTCGCCCCGCAGCACGACGCGCTCGCCCGGTCGGGCAATCTTTGGAATAATGTCGGTTATAACCGGTTTCTGTACGACGACCAGTGGCCGGGCAGTGGTGGCGGTACCGGCGCGGTTGGTTACGGTAACGGGGCCGCTAACCGCATTACTGGGCACGTTGACCGTCAGCTCGGATCCTTCCACCCGGCCCGTAACCGGAACTGGCTGCCCGCTGACGCGAACTTCCTGAATGCGATGCAGATTGGGGCCGGTAATCGTAATGGCCCGTTCGCGGAGCTGGCGGGCCGGGTTGACGGTGATGGCACCCGGAATCGTGTAGAAAAAGAAAGCGTTGTTTTCGGCAAAACTGCCCCCCACACTGCTGAGCGTAACCGTTACTGATGCAGGAGCAGGCAGGGCGGGAACCGTTGCCTCAAGCTGTGTATCGCTGATTACCCGGAAGGACGCCGGAGTCGCGTTGAACAGCACGCCTGACACGGTACTCAGATTGAAGCCGTTGAGCAAAACCCTGTCGCCCTGAATACCCTCACGGCTGCTCAGGTTAGCCAACACCGGTTGCCGAACAACCTGAACCGGCTGTGGGCTGGTCGCTACGAGCTTGTCAAATACCGTGACTGTAACGGGCCCGGACGTGGCGTTGTCGGGGATTCTGGCTCGTATTTCTGTGTCTTTAACGGTCGTTTGCTCCCGGAAGATAGCCAGTCCGTTCACCCGTACGACGCCGTCGGTCAGGTTTGTTCCCTGAATGAGCAGGTCGCCCCCGGCCCGTACCGAGATCGGGCTGACGGCCGTGATGGTGGGCGTGCCCGCTACGATAAACGGAAAGGTAGTTTGCCCTCCGGCGGTTTCGATGATGATCGACAGGGGCCCTCGGGGTGCGTTGGTGGGTACGGTAACGGTCAGCTTCTGAGCAGAACTGTCTTTGATAACAGCCCCCGCTTCGCTGAAACGCACCCGAATAAGCTGGTTCAGGTAGTTACCGGCAATGACAACAGCGGTGCCGGGCAGGCCATTGCCGGGGGTTATCGTGGCTACACTCGGCGATGGTTGTTGTACAATGAAAGGTAACGGGTCCGACAGACCTTCGTCGGTGCGTACCTGCACCCGGGCGGGGCCGGGCGCGATCAACGGAATCCGGACCCGAATGGTATTGTCGTCATGGCTGAGGATGGACGCAGCCAGCGAGGCTTCGCTGTTGCTGAACAATACCGCCGGATCAGTGCCGAACTGGTATCCCTTCAAAACCGCTTCTTCGCCCACGTAAGCCTGGCGTGGCGTCAGGCCGGTAAGCTCCGGTGGATTGCTCTGGACGCGACAACCCGCTACCATCGCGAGGGTAAAACAGGAAAGGATGACGTGGGATAAAGCTGATTTCATAGACGATAAAGCGGCTCCTGCCTGGCACAAGGTCTGTAAAATTAGCCATTTTTGACGTCTAAAAACCATTTCATTCGAATGCCTGTTAGGATTAGTAGATAGTGAATGATGTAGAGTGACTCCCGCATCTGGTCTGTACATTCCCATTATTCATGCTACATTATCATTAACTCCCGATGAACTATCGCAGCCTGAAATCATCTAATTTAACCAAAATTACGACCCTGGGCGAGCTGAAAGCCGCCGGCTACGAATCCCGATCCATCAAGCAGGAACTGCGCGATAACCTGATTCAACGCATCAAGGATAAAGAAGTGGTGTTTCCAGGAATATGGGGGTACGAAGACACCGTCATTCCTGACGTTGAGCGGGCTATTCTGTCGATGCACCACATCAACCTGCTCGGGTTACGCGGACAGGCCAAAACCCGGATTGCCCGCCTGATGGTGAATCTGCTCGATGAGTACATTCCGTTTGTGGCCGGTTCTGAGCTGAACGACGATCCGCTCGAGCCCCTGTCGCGGTACGCACTTGATCTGATTGCGGAGAAGGGTGATAACACGCCGATTGCCTGGCTGCACCGCAACGATCGCTATACGGAGAAACTGGCCACGCCCGATGTGTCGGTGGCCGACCTGATCGGGGATGTTGACCCTATCAAAGCCGCCACGCTGAAACTACCGTATTCCGACGAGCGAACCATTCACTTTGGGCTGATTCCACGGTCGCACCGGTGCATATTCGTCATCAACGAACTGCCCGATCTGCAGGCCCGTATTCAGGTTTCACTCTTCAACATTCTTCAGGAAGGCGACATCCAGATTCGGGGTTTCAAACTTCGGTTGCCTCTCGATATTCAGTTCGTCTTCACGGCTAACCCTGAGGATTATACGAACCGGGGCAGCATTGTAACCCCGCTGAAAGACCGGATCGACAGCCAGATCGTGACCCACTATCCCAAATCGATCGAGATCGGGAAGAAAATCACGATGCAGGAAGCCGTGGTCAAGACCGAGCAGAAAGGCATGGTCAAAACCAACGACATCATTGCCGACCTGATTGAGCAGATTGCGCTCGAAGCCCGGGAAAGCGAATACGTCGATGCCAAAAGCGGAGTGTCGGCCCGGATGACCATCTCGGCTTACGAAAACCTGCTGTCGGCGGCAGAACGCCGGGCGTTGCTGAACGGGGAAAAGGAAACCTACGTGCGCATTGCCGATCTGTATGGCGTTGTGCCGGCTATCTGCGGTAAAGTCGAACTCGTTTACGAAGGCGAGGTAGAGGGCCCCGTCATTGTGGCCCAGAACCTGATCGGAAAAGCCATCCGGAACCAGTTTCTGCAGTACTTCCCCAATCCGGAAAAAGCCAAGAAAGACAAGCGCGGTAATCCCTATAAAAAGATCACCGACTGGTTTGGCGATGGCAATACAATGGACATCCTCAACGACCTGACCAACCGCGATTACGAAGCCCGGCTCCGCACCATCGATGGCCTCGACGACGTGGTCGATCAGTTTCAGTCGCGGCTGAGCAAGCCCGAAAAACTGTTCATGATGGAGTTTGCCCTGCACGGACTCGCCGAGCATTCGCTCGTCGGCAAAAAAGCGATGGACACGGGTCAATCGTTCAAAGATCTGCTCGGGTCTATGTTCAGCCCCGGCAATAAGTTTGGCGAAGACGACGAAGATGAAGAAGAGGACGACGACCGGTATTAACCGATCTGCCAGTCATACGAACTAAACAAAAACGGGCTGAAAAGCCCGTTTTTGTTTATGGATACCCCTCTTCTAGGTGGACCGTCCCGTTTTTACAACAGAACCCGCCAACGCCAGAAGCTGCCATGCGGAGCAACTGGTGTTCGGAACAGGCTATGGGTAAGCTTAGTCCGTTACGACCGCCGTGCCGTTGGCGCTGACCATAAGCATCGAGCCGTCGATGGTCTCGTAGTCCAGATCGACACCGATGATGGCGGTGGCGCCGAGCCGGGTAGCCTGATCAACCATCTCTTTGATGGCAATACTTTTGGCTTCGCGCAGGCCCTGTTCGTAGGCGCCTGACCGACCGCCAACCACATCGCGGATGCTGGCGAAAAAGTCTTTGACAATGTTGGCACCGATAATGGCTTCCCCATTAACCAGACCGATGTACTTGGTAATGTGCTTACCTTCGATGTTTGACGTAGTCGTGATGAGCATAGGAGCAGAGTAAGCCGAGCTGGTCACCAACCTGAGGCAACTAGTGCAGCGCTACGCAAAGAACGCAGAGTTTTGGCATCTGCCAAAATCTTACTTCTTAGCGGTAGCCGGCGCCATATCCAGTTCAATGATCGTGTCCAGCATATCGGCCGCTGGGGGTGCCGCCATGGTCAGCACTACACCCTCGGCCGACTGGGTGATTTTGACGGGACTTTTGTCGGCAAACAGCCGGGCTGCGCTTACCTTACCCGGCAGGGCGGGCAGCGTCAGTTGCCGGTCGGCCCAGTCGAGGATGTGAACGTAGACTTTGTTGCCTTTCGCCGTCGTAACCCCCCAATTACGGGCCTCGATCGGTCCGCCCCGGGTGCCGTAGATCGTTTCGCCGTTTTTCTGCATCCACTGACCCATTTCGGCCAGCGATTTGACAAATTCAGGCTGCACCTTGCCGTTGGGCATCGGCCCTACGTTCAGCAAAAAGTTGGCGTTATGACCGGCGGCTTTCACCAGGTAATGAACCAGGTCTTTAGTGCTCTTGTAGCGATTGTCTTTGATGTTGAAGCCCCACGAGCCGTTCATGGTCTCGCAGGTTTCGAGCGGGAGTTGGCCAATGGTCTGCGCTTCGTTGAACCCGGTCGATTTGCCACCCGGCAGATCTTTCTCAAACATCTGAAAATCTTCGCCGGGGAAGGGGGCTACGTGGTGGTTGTTGCCGATCAGGGCGGCTGGCTGGAGTTTATGGATAAGTGAGTAGGTGCGGTCCAGTTTCCAGTCGATGCCGTTTTTGTTGGCAGGAGCCGTTTTCCCTACGTGGCCCGCATCGTCGGCCGACTGATCCCACCAGCCGTCGAACCAGATGCCGGCAATGGGTCCGTAATTTGTCAGCAGTTCGGTCAGCTGGGTGTCCATATAGGTGAGGTACTTCTCAAAATCACCACTTTCGGGTCGGCCGGTTTTTTGCCCAGTCCGGCCGCGTGGGTAGTAGTCGGGGTGGTGCCAGTCGAGGTGCGAGTGGTAAAAGAAGAGTTTGATGCCCTGTGCCTGACACTCGTCGGCCAGCATCTTCAGTACGTCTTTTTTGTAGGGCGTCCGATCTACGATATCATAATCCGACACCTTTGAGTCGTACATCGCAAAACCATCGTGGTGTTTGCTGGTGATGGTGATGTACTTCATACCGGCGTTTTTGGCCATGCTGACCCATTCTTTCGCGTTGAAATCGACCGGGTTGAAGAAGGTCGGCAGCTTTTCGTAGTCTTTAGCCGGAATCTGCCGCTGGTTCATGATCCACTCACCATCGGCCAGGAGGCTGTAAACACCCCAGTGAATAAAAAGGCCGAATTTGTCGTCCTGAAAGGCTTTTCGAGCGGCCAGGTTCTCGGCCGACGGCTGGTAGACAGACTGGGCCGGGGCCGTAACGATGGATAAACTGACGAGCAGTGAAACGAGCAGGATACGGATCATGGGAAACAGGCTTTTAATCAGAAAGGGGCAATAAAGGGGTTTATACTTTTCGGGCGGGGACGACCGCTTACGAACGATTTGCTGCCGTTTCCTCAACTACTTCGTGTCTAAATGAGGCAGCCGCTCAACTTTGGTCTGAAACCAAATTAGTTGACTACACCCATGAAGAATGTATTGACAGCCCGGCTGCTGGCCTGGGCGCTCATGCTGGCCATACCGTTCTGGTTCGGTAGCTGTAAGAAAGATAGCGATGATGCGGTAACCCCCAACGCCATTGAAGGCACCTGGCGGATCTCCGGTCTCAAGATCAGCCCGGGAGCCGACCTGCTGGGTACCGGTCAAAAAGTAACGGACCTGATTGCTTATCTGAACGCCTTGCCCAACGGTCTCGGCGCCGATATCGTCACCTGCCTGACCACGACTACGATCACGTTCAACAGCAATGGCAGGATTACATCTAAAGACGGGCAGAAATGTACGTCGGCAACAGGCGACCTGGCCGAGATCGAAGACAACTCGACCTGGAAACTGGAGGGTACTAAGCTGACCCTGACGGACAACAGCGGATCGGAAGTCTACGACGTGGCCCAGAGCGGCAACACCCTCAAACTATCGACCTCGGCTCAGGAAGACTACGGCGACGGGCTGAAAACGTATACCACAACCATCGAAATGACGAGGTAGGCGGGTTAGTCCGTATCCAGACAATCGTGAAGCGTGGTGATGTACTGGTCGAGGTACGTTGCCACGCTTTTGGCCTGGTACTGCAAAATGTACCGCGGGTGGTCGAGGGTGACGATCCGGTCGAAAAAGCCCTGCTGGTCATTGAGTCGGCGGAGGTAGGTTTCGTTCTTACGCCCCAGACAGACCGCTACGCGCCGATCGTAGCCGAAGCCGGTCTGGGTTCGAACGGTTCCGGTAATGGCGGGCCACAGGGCATCGGTGGTCAGGCGGTCGTCGTAAAAATTGTAGTTTTTCCCGTCTTTGGTGAGGGCCAGTGGGAAGAGCGACGTCAGGAAAAACCGGCCGTAGAAATTGCGCGCGCCCCCGAAAGCCTCAACAACCTGATAAATGAACCGGCTCGATAGTTCCGGCCGACGCGACGGACCGGTATCGAGCAGGTTGTTGACAATGCCGCAGTACCGATCTAGATTCTGAGGGGTGGTGAAGGATATACCCGTCACGCCCGCGCCAAACCGACCGGGGTTGATGCCGAGAACAAACACCCGCGGGCTCGTGTCGCTATAGAATTTGCCATAAAACTCGCTGACAATGGCCTGTACGGCTGGTTCCTGATACGGATTCATAACCCCAAGGCCGGGCGGCAAATTGGTCGGAGCGGCCAGTGTGTGGTAATACGGAATAGCCCGGTCGGCGAAAGTCGTCATGGCCTGGAGAAGTAAGTGAAACAAATCCGGGCGGTCTCGGCAATAGTCCGCTCGGCGTCGGCCGTTGGCAGCCCTTCTACAAAGATCGACAACAGAAACGGCTGGCGGGCGTATACGATACCGACGTCGGCCCGGATGTAGGACAGGGTACCGGTTTTATGGGCAACTACGGTACCCGGTGGCAGCAGCCGGGGTATGGTAAGGGTATCTTCGTTCTGCTTCAGCAGGGTCAGCATCTGCTCACACAGCTCGGGTGTGGCGACCTGACGACGGTAGATTTTCTTCAGCAGCCTGTTCATCTCGAAGCAGGTTACGTAGTTATCGCGCCCCTGCCGGGCGGCCAGGGTATCCATCATGACCCGGTTCAGCTGGCTCTTCGGGAGACCGACCGCGCGGATGCGGGCGTTGATGGCGTCCATACCCAGTTCGTTAATGAAAATATTGGTGGCTGTATTGTCGCTGTACACCATCATGAGCCGGAGCAGGTCGCGGTAGGCAATGCGACTGCGATGTGAATAGGTTTTAAGCACACCGTCGCCCCCCACTTTTTCGGCGTCGGTCAGGATGTGGATTTCGTCCAGATCGAGCGTACCGGCTTTGACGCGCTCCATCGCTTCGAGCAGGATCGGTAGCTTAATCACGCTCGCCGAGGGTACCCGCTCGTCGGCCCGGCGCGCGTACGAAACCGAACTGTCGGCCAGCGATTCGACCGCCACGCTCACCCGCGCCGATGCAGGTAGTTGTTGCAGATAGGCCGTCAGCAGGTCGGGTAACGGCTGACCCGAAGCGGTCAGTGTCATGCTCAGGAGCAAAAACAAAGTCGGGATGAATGTCCCGACTTTAAGTACACTAGTCATGCAATTGAAGTTGTTCTGGTGTCGGATTCGCGCACCAGCCAGTCCTTATTTAATGTTTTTCCGGCGGTTGCGCTGAAAATCCTCGAACATCATGTTGCCCAGCCCCTGTAGGCCGCTGTAGTAGGCCCGGCCGTTGTTCACTTTCGTAAACTCCTGCACAAACTGCTTCAGGTAGGGGTCGCTGGCAATCATGAACGTGGTGATCGGAATCTCCAGCCGACGGCATTGCGCGGCCAGGGTCAGGGTTTTGCTTACCACTTTCCGATCCAGCCCAAACGAGTTTTTATAATATTTGATGCCTTCCTTTAAACAGGTCGGTTTACCATCGGTAATCATAAAAATCTGCTTGTTCTTGTTTTTCCGCCGACGCAGCAGGTCCATTGACAGTTCGAGTCCGGCCACGGTGTTGGTGTGGTAGGGGCCAACCTCCAGGTAGGGCAGGTCCTTGGCCTGAATCTGCCAGGCGTCGTTGCCAAACACCACTATATCGAGGGTGTCTTTCGGATACTTCATCTTGACCAGCTCGACCAGGGCCAGCGCCACCTTTTTGGCGGGCGTGATGCGGTCTTCGCCGTACAGAATCATCGAGTGGCTGATGTCGATCATCAGCACGGTCGAGGTCTGGGTTTTCTGCTCTTTCTCGGTGACCTCCAGATCGCGTTCCATGAGCGTAAACTCCTCAACGCCACTGTTGATCTGCGCATTTTTAATCGACTCGGTCATCGAAATCTGTTCGAGCGTGTCACCAAACTGGTAGGTCCGCAGGTCGCTGCTCAGCTCGTCGCCGGTACCGGTAAAGGGGGTTTTGTGATTGCCTCCCGACTTAGACCGTTTCAGCTTGCCAAAAATTTCTTCGAGCGCCGACCGCCGGATGGTTTGCTCGCTCTTGGGGGTCATTACAATCCGGCCTTCCTGGTTATCTTCGGTCAGATAGCCCTTTTCCTTGAGGTCCTCGAAGAAGTTGCCAATACCATATTTATCGTCGGTCAGGCCGTATTGGCGGTCGAGCTGGCTCATCCACGACATGGCCTGTTCGACGTCGCCGGAGGTCAGCAGCAGCAGTTGCTGGAATATGTTGAGGAGCTGATCGAATTTAGAGCCTTCTTTCTGCTCGGGGGGTATGTAGTCGGAAAACTGAAAGCCTTTCATTCGTCTGTTGTTTATGTAGCGACGCGGCTATACCGGCGTACTGGTTTTCACCTGCTGTAGGCTGCCCCGGTCAGTGGCCTGGCTAGGGCAGGGGTATGTTTTAAGAACAGCGCAGTTTCGCGATTTGTTCGGCATCCGAGAACCCGTCGGTATATAAATATGACAGGGTTCCGTCACCGTGGTCCGTATCCGCAACGGGACGCGTAGTCGGACCACGCGTGCGTCAGCATTGCTATCTACAGAGGGCACTTTAACCCGTCCGGACAGGAGACGCAAGACGCAACCCATTGCGTCTTTACTTCTTTACCAGAGGTAGCTTGATCTGCGACGGGTACTGGGCTGAGTGGAAGACCTGATTGTGGGCCACAACCCCTTTGGTCTCGTCGTAATTGTTGCCTCCCGTGTTCATATTCCGATCGAAACGGGGAAAATTACTGCTCGACACTTCGATCCGTATCCGGTGGCCGGGCGCGAAGAAGTTACTGGTGGCCATGGGGCTGAGGGTGAGTTTATACACTTTCCCCTTCTCCATAAAGACCTCTTTGTCGAACCCCTCGCGGTACCGGGCGCGCAGGATCGTTTCGTCCAGGTTATACGCTTTCCCATCGGGATATACGTCGATCAGTTTCACGGTGAAGTCGGTATCTTTTGCGTCGGAGGCTACGTACAGGGTTGTTTCGATGGAGCCGCTCAGCTCGACACCGTCGGCAAAGGGCTCGGTGGTATAGACCAGAATGTCCTGTCGCGTTTCCATCTGGTGCTGGTCGAAGGCACCGCCCTGTACGGCATTGCCGGTACAGCAAACGTTACCGCCGTACGAAGGTACCGGATAAGCCGGATCGTAGGCGAAGAGGTCGGGCTTATCGGTTTTGCCGGGGGGCGTAGTGGTCAGTTTGCCATCACCGTACAGACTATTGGCCCGTCCGCCACTGGTCAGGTAATAGGTGGTCGGGGTGGCGTTGGCGGGTGGCCAGGTGTCGGATGTCTGCCATTTGTTCGATCCCATGGTATAATACCGAACGCGGGGCGTTGTTTTGAGTACGTCGTTGGCTTCGCCCTTGAGCCAGTAGTCGAACCAGCCGTACGTGAGGGCGTCGTAGTCGAGCCGGGCATCGCCTACGCTCCGCTCGCCCACGATCGTGTTGGCGGTGGCGCGTTTATAGGCGCAGTGCAGGGTAGGGGCAATGACAAGGTACTGAGCGTCGCGAACTTTGGGGTCTACGGCGTTCTGCCGGACGTGATTAAACAGCGCCAAGTTAGGACCCGTCGAGACATCGTACCAGGACGCAAACCAGTAACTCGGTACGTTGAACGGCATGTTGTCGTGATAAAGACCGCCCGTATACCAGGCCGGGTCGTTGGGCTTCCTGACAATCATCTTCTCGTAGATGCCTTTCTGACCGTTGGCGTTTCTGATGATGTCCTGTACGGGCAGGTGCTTCAGCCCCTGCGCCCAGTCTACTTTCGGCATTTCGGGGGCCATGTCGTAAAACCGCGACACCCGAGCCAGGTCTTCGCTGCTGGCTGTTTTAGGAAAAGTTGGCCGGGCCGCATCGGTCTGGGTGCCGTAGAGCCAGGTAGTGAACAGCATCTGCTGCGCCCCGCCCCGATACCAGTTACCCTGTTCCGTAAATGGGCCGACACGACCCACACCGGCGCCAAAGCCCATAGGCACCATAGCCGCGTGGGCGGGGTGAGCCAGAGCCGCAACGGCCATCTGCCACTCGGCCGTTGATGAGCAGCCCAGCGTACCGATCTTTCCGTTCGACCAGGGTTGTTTGCTCATCCAGGCGAAGGCATCGTAGCCGTCGGTGGTGGGTGGCCCCAGAATATCCCAGTCGCCTTCGGAGAAGAACTTACCCCGCTCGTTCTGTACCACGTAGGCATAGCCATGTTTTACGGCATCGAGAGCAGCCTGATATGAGTTCTGCCGCTGCTCGCCGTCGCCCCAGCCGTTAAAATTGTAAGGGGTTTTGGAGAAAATAATCGGGACGGGCTTATCGGTTTTGGGGCGGTAAATGTCCGTAGCCAGCCGAACCCCGTCGCGCATGGGCATCATGACTTTAGGCTCAATGATGGCCACCGCCTGCAGCTGTTTATAAATATCTTCCTGCGCCCGGGCGGCCAGGGAAGACAGCATCAACAGGACGGCGTATAACACGGTCGGTAAGCGGGTAGGTAGTTGTGGGGAGCGCATGGGCAGGGGGCAAATGAAAGGGTAGAAAGAGGGGTAGCAGCAACCGCGCGACCAGTCAGGCCGCGCGGTTGCTGCTACAAAATAGGAAGAAATACCGCCAGACTTACAACTGAGCCAGTAAATACAGCACCGCCATCCGTACCGCCACACCGTTTTCGACCTGATCGAGAATGATGGAGTGGGGTGAGTCAGCTGCGTCGGAGGTGAGTTCAACCCCCCGGTTTATAGGGCCCGGGTGCATCAGCACGATGGGTCGGTCCAGGTCGTCGAGCATCTGTCTGGAGATTCCGTAGTACAGTGAATACTCGCGCAGGGATGGGAAGTATTTGATCTGCTGCCGCTCCAGCTGAATCCGCAATACATTGGCCACGTCGCACCAGTTCAGCGCGGCTCGTACGTCATGCCCAACGCGTACGCCCAGGCTTTCGATATACTTAGGGATCAGGGTTTTAGGGCCGCATACCATAACTTCGGCGCCCTGCTTCTGCAAACAGAAGATGTTCGACAGGGCAACCCGCGAGTGGGTAATGTCGCCGATGATGGCAATGCGTTTGCCGGCTACGTCGCCGAGTTTCTCGCGGATCGAGAACGAGTCGAGCAGGGCCTGGGTGGGGTGTTCGTGGGTACCGTCGCCGGCATTGACCACGTTGGCTTTGATGTGTTTGGTCAGGTAATGGGGCGCCCCGGGACTGCTATGGCGCATCACGACCATATCGACTTTCATGGCCAGAATGTTGTTGACCGTATCGAGCAGGGTTTCGCCTTTCTTGACCGAACTTCCCGAAGCCGAGAAGTTAACTACATCGGCCGAGAGCCGCTTTTCGGCCAGTTCGAACGACAGCCGGGTTCGGGTCGAGTTTTCGAAAAAAACGTTGGCGATCGTTACGTCACGCAGGGACGGCACTTTCTTGATCGGACGGTTAATGACTTCCTTGAACTGGCCGGCCGTTTCGAGGATCAGGTTGATGTCGGACTCGGTCAGGTCTTTGATGCCCACCAGATGGCGGACGCTGAGGGATTGGGCCATGAGGGGTAATGAAGCGGCTAAAATTGGGCAAAGATAAGCGCAAAGGCGTTCTAAACATATTTCGCCAGAGCCCGGGTAAGCCAATCCACCATCTGACCTCGTAGCAACCTGGGGCTAAATCCGGTTCGTGACAACGTGCTCGTATACCTCGCTCACCCTGATTTCACAGCCGCCAATTGTCACAGTTTGATCTAGTTGTTCCGCAAACGTGTTGAGCCAGTCATTGGTAATGCCGACACGAGTGTAGAGGTCAAGTCGGACTTGGTCCTGTGATACGCGAACGTACTGTTGTAGCGTATCAATTTGCTTGTAGTTGTACCATTTCATCGTCTCGTCATATTCACCGGTACTTTCCGAAAGTACTTCAATCAACACGGTTGGGTTTAGCGTGGCGACCATGCGGGGTTTAAATTGGGGGAAGAGCGATTCGCCACAAACCACCATCACATCGGGATAGTAATAATTACCCGTTGGGGGTACGTACAGCATTCGGTCGCTGGGATAAACGCGGCAACCACTTCCCTTGAGCGCATTGTGCAACAAAGCAATCAGGTTGGCCACAATCAGGCCGTGATTTTCGGACGTGTAGGGCATAAGGCGAATTTCTCCGTCGATGTACTCGTGTTTGCGCACAGATCGTGCTTCAAAAGCGAAGTACTGCTCTGGTGTTGCTTTACGGCGACGTTGAGAAAGGGCCCCTGGCCTGCGAGACGGTTTGGTTATCTGCATAACAGAAAGGTACCTGGTAGAACAGGAATAAGGTAAATGTAAGTTTTTTAACTTATTCCACCACCACACAGCTATACCCCGGCACCCGCACCCGGTCGTCGTTGAAGGAGGCTTCCTCGCGGGTTGCAAAAACAATACAGCGGCACCATTCTTCGTCGGGCGAGAATACCACTTCGATGGGATTCGCTGTCAGGTTATGTACCAGCAATACCCGCCCGCCCGTAGCCGACTTGCGGATAAACGCCACGACGCCCCGTTGCCGGATTCCGGTCTGCTCCAGCCGACTCAGGTTGTCGTTGAGTATAGCGTGGGTGTTTCGATACTGTATCAGCCGTTTGTAGTGGCAGAACAGCGAGTCGGCGTCGGTTTGCTGACGGGCCAGGGGCTTTATGGCTTTGCTGGTGCTGTAGCGGCCGCGTTGCCAGTAGGTGCGTTGTTTGTCGAGATCGCGGGTGTTCCACAGAAATGGCTCGCGGATGAATTCGTCGGGCTTGCGGCCCAGCATCCCAATTTCTTCGCCGTAGTACAGGTACGGATTACCGGGCAGGGTGAGCAGCAGATTAGCGGCCACTTTCAGGTGGTTCGTATTGGCCCGCAGGGTGCTGCCGATGCGTTCCTGGTCGTGGTTCGACAGGATCAGCGCGTCGATGAAGTCGCGGCTGACGTGTTCGTAAGCACCCTGTACGTGGTCCAGAAATTCGATCAGGTCTTCGGTATCGTCTTCCTGCCGGATAACTTCGGCCAGTGAGAGCGCAAAATCGAAGTTGAACGTGGCGTGCAGACCGCGGTAGTAAGGCGCTACCCGTTCGGGGCGGGTCCATACTTCGCCGATGAGGTGCATATCTGGCTTCACGGCGGTCATCTCCCGACGAAACTCTTCCCAGAACTGGTGATTTTTCGGTTCTTCGAATTCGCGGTACAGGTGGCGGGCCGCATCGAGCCGAAACCCGTCGACACCCACCTCGGTAAGCCAGTATCGACCAATGCGGAACACTTCTTCGCGCAGGGGCCGGTGCTCAAAATTCAGATCGGGCATGCCCTGCCAGAACATGCCATAATACCGTTCGGGGTAAGCCGCGCCCGGTACCGCATGCCAGGGGTTGCGTTCGCCCGAGTCGGCCGTAATGTCGCGGGTGGCCAGGTTGCGGGCTTTGATCTCGGCCGGCGTGAGCCATTTGTAGTAGGGCCAGTAGGGATTGTCAGGTCCTTTGCGGGCTTCCTGAAACCAGTGGTGCTGGGTGCTGGTGTGGTGCAGCACCAGATCGATCAGTACGGCAATGTTTCGTTTGTGCGCTTCGGCGATGAGCCGCCGAAAATCATCCATCGTGCCGTATTCCGGATCGATGCCGTAATAGTCCGTAACGTCGTATTTATGGTAGCTGGGCGAGGGGCTGATGGGCATGAGCCAGATGGCCGATACGCCCAGATCCTGTAAATAACCCAGATTGTTGGTAACGCCGTTAAGATCGCCGATCCCATCGCCGTTGGAGTCGGCAAAGGAACGGACAAAGATTTCGTAATGGACGCCGGTATGTCCGATGGGGCGGGCGTGGGTCAAACGATGGTGGAGTAACGCTTCGGTCATGTGCAAACAAAAGTATCGCCCTTATCCGGTCCGTACCACTGGGAACATCACGAACAAAGGCGATAGTATAACGGCAAACCGCTATGTGGGGTTATTTTTTTGTCAGCTTGTAGGTCTGTCGGCTGGCGTTGGTCAGGTCGAGCTGGATGTCGTAGATACCGGCTTTCACGGTGATGTTACCACCCCCTTTTTCCAGGACGCCGTCGGCGTTACTGTCGCCCAGGTTCTCGTCCCATTTGTTGTTCTGACGGAATTTGATCTCGCCATCTTTCAGCGTCACCTTGCTGAGCGTCCAGATACCTTCTTCCACAAAGCTGGGCTGAAACTGAGTATCCGGACCGTCCCAGCCTTTGGGGGCCGCGCTGCCGACCAGACCCCAGGCGTTAAAGGGTTCGATGGTGTATTTGAGACCCGTCGGTTTGAAATCGGCGGTTACGAGGTAGGTGCCTGCCTTAACGGCAATATTATCGCCCCCCTCTTTCAGCGTACCGGCCGCGCCCCCGTAGTTTACGGTCCAGGCGTTGTTCTGGCGGAACTTGATGTCGCCATCCTTGAGCGTTACCACCGCCCGCCATTGGTCGGTCGAAGGGTCGTAGACGAAAGGCGCATCGGGGCCGTCCCAGCCGTTGGGAGCGGCACTGCCTACAATACCCCACGAGAACGGCTCAAGGGCATAGGTCAGCGTGGTCATGTTGATCGTGACGCGGTAGTTACCTGCTTTCACGACGATATTGTCGCCCCCGGCTTTCAGCGTGCCGCCGGTGCCGCCGTAATTTACGTCCCATTTGTTATCCTGACGTATCTTGATCTCGCCATCGGTCAGGGTTACATAGGCCACAAAAACGTTGTTCTGGTCGGTCTTGTAGAAGGGCTGATCGGGGCCATCCCAGCTGTTGGCGGTAGCGCTGCCAACCAGCCCCCAGGTGCTGCTCAGGTCCAGCTTGTCCAGGTAAGGCGTTGCCTTTACGCTGCTCACGGCCGACATCAGCACCGCGCCGGGACCCAGGTCCGACTGTACTTTCAGGTCGATATCGGCGGCCGTACCGGCTACCAGCCCCAGCTTCAGCAACATCGGGTTCAGCTCTGACGCTTTAAAGGTTTTTCGAAGCTCGCTACCCGTCGATACCGTAATGGCGTTGGTGAAGTTGCCCCCTTTTTTATCCATCAGGATGGTATAGGCCGCCGGGGCATTGAAGCCGTAATCGGGTTTTGCCCACGATACGGTCAGCGCGTCCTGGTCGGCGTTTTCTTTTGTCAGCACGACCGTCTGCGAGGAGAGCGTCACTACGGGAGCTGAATCGGGGTTCAGAACGGCCCGTACGTCTTCTTTCTCGCACGCTCCCAGCGTCAGTAACGCCATGCTCATGACGAGCAGATTGTAAAACCGTGTTTTCATAAAAATAACTGATTATCAGTATATGGTCATCGATTCGGGTTATGTGTATCACCCGAATCGATGACCATATACTGGTTTAGTATCCTGTGTTCTGTTTCAGATTTGGATTGGCAATAAGATCGGCCGCGGGCAGCGGGAAAACAGTACGGAACGACTCGACGGCCCGTCCGGCTTTTACACCTCCTTTAAACGGCCAGAGGTACGTAGCTTCGGTGAAGCGGCCGTAGCGGATGAGGTCGGTTCGGCGGTGGCCTTCCCAATACAGTTCACGGGCGCGCTCCGACAGGATGAAGTCGAGAGTCAGCGCCGAGGCTGTGATGTTGCCCGTCGTGCCCTTGTAAGCCCGTTGACGAAGCAGGTTCACATAAGTCAGCGCCGTAGCCGCGTCGCCCCCCGTACCGCCCCGTAGTACCGCTTCGGCGTACATCAGATAGACATCGGCCAGCCGGAAGAGCGGAAAATCCGTATCGGGGAAGTTTCCTTCAACGTCAGAGCCGGGCTGGCCGGCGGAGGTTACGTTTTTGAATTTGGTAATGGCATAGCCGTCTTCAAACTTGTTCAGCACCTCGTTGATCTCCAGATTCTGACCATCGGTAAAGAACAGCGCCCGCGTATCGGTCCGGCCCGAGGGGTCGGCAAACGAGTTGACCAGTCCTTTGGTGGTACGCAGACCGGCCCAGCCGCTGTTGATACCGAAGCTGGCCGGGCTCATTTTGCCGCCGACAGCCGCGTGCACCAAGAATGTCATACCTCCGTAGGTTTTGGTCCGGGTGCCGTCGAAGGTGACGGGCAGGATGATCTCGCGTGAGTTGCCATTATCGGCCAGAAAGAGCTTGTTGTAATCGGCGTCGAGGGCGTAGGCGTTCGACTGGATCACCTTGTTGGCATACGTCACGGCGTCGGTATAGCGGGCGGTGCCGGTATAGACCTGCGCATTCAGGTACAGTTTAGCCAATAGGGTCCAGGCCGCAGCCCGATCGGCCCGGCCGTATTCCGCAGCACGGGGCGCGGCCATCTCTTCTTCGATGGCTTTCAGCTCGGTTTCAACATAGGTGAACAGCTCGGCCCGGCTGATCTGGCGCGGCTGGAACGACCCAACCGCATCGGTTTCGGTCACGAACGGTACGCTGCCGAACAGGTCGATGGCGTGCGTATAGGCTAGGGCTCGCAGAAAGCGAGCTTCGGCCCGGAACGTTCTGGCGTCGGTAGCGCCCTGGCCCGTAATGCCCCGTTCGGCCAGTTTAGCGTCGGTGGTTTCGCGGATGAACTCATTGGTCGCGGTGACCATGTAGAAAATCCGGTTGTACATGGCCGTGATGAACTCATTACTCGACGACCAGTTCATGTTGTGGTAGTCGGGGAGCGACCCGTCGTTCCAGCCGATAACGGCTTCATCGGTCGTCAGCTCCTGGGCTTTCCAGTATTGACGCAGGTAGTTGGAGAAGCCTTCGTCAATGCCGGCGATATCGGGTTTGCCCGCCGGGCCCTGCTGACCGCTCACGGCCAGAACGGCGTAGAGTTTGGCCAGTACCTGCTTGTAGTTGGCGGGGTCTTTATATACCGACGCCGAAGTGACGTCGTAGACCGGTTGCCGGTCGAGGTCCTGTAGGCAGGAGGCTGCCGTGAGCAGCAAAGCGGCCAGAACACCGGTTTTTGTGATGGATGTAAGTACGTTCATAGCTCTGTAGTACAGCCGACGGATT
The DNA here is from genome assembly GCF_005870035.1 of Spirosoma lacussanchae. Classification (GTDB taxonomy): domain Bacteria; phylum Bacteroidota; class Bacteroidia; order Cytophagales; family Spirosomataceae; genus Spirosoma; species Spirosoma lacussanchae. The sequence goes on from NZ_SWJG01000002.1 coordinate 278,762, forward strand.
GAGTGCAAGCCGTCGGCTGTGGATTAGAAATCGAGATTGAGACCAGCCGAGATGATGCGGGGGCGGGGGTACAGGTTGTTGTCGATACCACCCGACACTTCCGGATCTAGACCCGAGTAGTTGGTGATCACGAAGACGTTCTGCGCCGTAGCCGACAGCCGCAGGTTCATGCCTTTGCCGGGGCGGTTAGTCACCTTACCGAAGTTGTAACCCAGGTTGAGGTTGTCCATCCGCAGGAACGAGCCGTTCTCGACGTAGTAGTCCGAGAAATACTGATTGTTGATAAAGCCGGTTTCGAGCACGTTCGGTGAGCCGTTGGCATTGAAGCCCAGCGCGTTGGTGAAGTTTCGGTAGGCGCCGTAGTTCGAGCGAACGTTGTTATACACGTAGTTGCCGATGTTGCCCCGCAGCACAAAACCCGCGCTGAATTTGCCGTAGGTGTACTGGCTCGTAAAGCCAAGGAATATCTTTGGGTTGGCCGACTGATAGCGGTACCGGTCGTCGATGGTGATCTTACCGTCGCCGGTGGTTTCGCCATTGCGGCCGCGGTCTACATAAACGCCTTCCAGCGGTTTGCCCGACGCGTCGTACACCTGCTGATACACAAAGAACGAGTTGGTCGGGAAGCCTACAGTCTGAATCTGTACCGTGTTGCCGGTTCCGCCCGTGATGCCACCGACCAGCACACCCGGATCGTTCGGGCTTGGTACTTTGCTCAGGTTGGTGATCTTGTTCTGGTTGTAGGTGATGTTGAAGCCTACGTCGAGGTTATGGCGCTCGTTCCGAACGGGGTTGGTATTGATCGTGAATTCTACCCCCTTGTTTTCCAGATTACCCACGTTGGTCAGGATCTGGTTGGTCAGGTTCGAGCCAGCCGGTACAGGAATGGTAGCCAGCAGGTCTTTGGTTTTCTTCTGATAGACGTCGATACTACCCGAGATCCGGCCGTCGAAGAAGGCGTAGTCGATGGCTGCGTTGAGCGCCTGGGTTTCTTCCCACTTCAGGTTGGCGTCATACCCTTCGGCCCGCAGCGTCCGGTAAAACGAATTGCCGAACTGATACTGAGCCGTCAGGTCGCTGAGGGTGTAGCGCGGCAGGTACGGGTAGTCGCTCAGGCCCGAGGGCAGATCCTGCTGACCCGTAACGCCGTAACCGATGCGTAACTTCAGCGCCGACAGGGCTTTGGCGCCCTGCAGGAACGACTCTTCTTTAATGTTCCAGGCAAAACCCGCCGATGGGAACCAGCCCCAGCGCGTTTCGGGGCTGAATCGCGAGGTTGCATCCCGGCGCAGGGTGGCCGTCAGCGTGTAGCGATCCTTAAAGGTGTAGTTGGCCCGTCCGAAAAAGGCCAGTAGCGTATACTGGGTCTCGAACGGAACGCCGGCGGGCGTAAACTCCGTGCCGTTGGCCGTCAGCTCCGGAAAGCTTGGGCTCCTGCGGATGAAATCCTGGTACGAATACCCGGCCGTTACATCGACCCGGCTCGACACGCTACGCAGGTCTTTGACGTAGTTCAGGTAAAACTCCAGGGTTTTGTTATCGCGGGTCTGCGCCGATTGGCTGCTCTGACCACCCCGGTTGAACTGCAGGGCTGCGTTGGCCGGTACGAAAATCGTTCCCGTCGACGAGGAGAGGTCGTAGCCCAGGTTCAGGTTGGCGCGCAGCTCGGGCAGGAAGTGGAATTTATAGTCGAACTGAACGTTACCGATGCTCCGTTTTACCGTAGTCAGGTCCTGCTTCTGCATGAGCAGACCCAGCGGGTTGCGGGTGGCCTGGGTATTGGGGCGGCCCGTAGCCGGGTCGAGCCACTCGAAGAAACCGCCGTAGGTGTCCTGACCACTATAAACGGGCTGCGTGGGGTCAAACGCCACGGCCGCTCCAATGGCCCCCTGATCGGCAAATACGTTGTTGATGATCGACCCTTTCAGATTGACGTCTACGCGCAGGTGGTTGTTGAAGAAGCGGGGCGACAGACCCAGCGATCCCGAAAAACGCTCGAAATTGGAAGTTTTCAGGATACCATTCTGGTTCAGGTAACCAAACGAAGCCCGGAACGGCATGTTTTTTACCGAGCCGGTAACCGATGCGTTGTAGTCGCCACTGAGGGCGGTCTGGTAGATCTGATCCTGCCAGTTGGTGTTGGCGGTGCCGAGCAGCGCCTGCTGGGCGGCATTACCGGTCTGGCCGATGACATCGCGGAACTGGTCGGCCGACAGCACCGGCACCTGCTTAACCAGCTGCGATACAGAACCGAGCGCGCTCACGCTCACCCGAAGCTGGTCGCCCTGCCGTCCTTTTTTGGTCGTGATCAGAATAACCCCGTTGGCTGCGCGGGCGCCGTAGATAGCCGCTGCCGATGCATCTTTCAGGACCGTAAAGGTTTCGATATCCTGCGGGTTGATCAGGCTCAGGGCGTTTGACGCTCCACTGATGTTGGTGTTATCGACCGGTACGCCGTCAATGACCACGAGCGGATCGTTGCTCGCGTTCAGCGACGAACCGCCCCGGATGCGGATAGTGCTCCCCCCGCCCGGCTGACCGCTGGGGGGCGTAATGCTCACCCCGGCCAGTTTACCTGCCACGAGCTGTTCGGGATTGACAATGTTGCCTTTCTGAAATTCTTCGGCCGAGATAGAGGTAATGGCGCCGGTCAGGTCTTTCCGGCGCTGGGTACCATAGCCCACCACGACGACTTCCTGCAGCGATTTGGAATCGTCGGCCAGGACCACGTCGACGGCGGTGCGGTTACCGACCAGTACCTCCTGCGGGGTTTTTCCGATAAAGCTGAAGATCAGGGCTGCGCCCTCTGGTACGTTGGTTAGCTGATAAGAGCCATCGGCATTGGTCTGCGTACCCCGGTTGGTGCCTTTTACCTGTACCGTAACCCCAGGGAGCGGGGCACCGTCGGCCTCCTTAACAACCCCCGTTAGGGTTACCCCCTGTGCGAGTACTGATGCGTGAATGCCGATGGATAACAGCGCGATGACTACCAGCCGCCAAAGCGAAGCTGATGGAGCATCCCGTCGAAACCTTTGTGAAAAGAGTTTCATCATTGGGTTGATTTACAATGGTTTAATACACTTGATTTATTGACCAAAGCAGCTGTTTCAGTCAACTTTATCTGACAAAAGTACCATTGCCTCTTCCCGCTGTCGTTCCACTTTCGGAATGTGTTAAAAAACTTTAAAATTATTTATAATATACTGTATATCAATTAATTATATATGAAAAAAATAACGTGCCATTTTTGTAAAATGGCACGTCGATAGAACAGTCAGCCGATAAAATTGGGCAATATTGATCTGATTTGTATTACAGAGGCTGCTCTTCGCTGGCCATCTGAAAATAGTCTTTCGGCGTTTGGTGGGTTAGCTTTTTAAAGGCCCGATTGAAGGCCGATTTGGAGTTGAACCCTACCTCAAACGCCAGGCTGAGCAGGGTGTGCTGACGACTGCGTGGGTCGTCCATTCGTTGCTTGAACTCCTCTACCCGGTATTGGTTGACGAAGTCGAAGAAGTTCTTGCCGAAGCCTTCATTGATGACTTTTGACAGCACATGCGGAGGAATTTTCAGGCCGCTGGCCAGCTCATGGATGGTCAGGTTCGGATTCGTGTAGGGCTTATGGTCTCGCATGTAGGTTTCCAGCGTATCGCGGTATTTAGGAAGATCGAACGCCGAAGCGGGCTTATGGGAGCCAGGCCGCTGGTCTGCATCGACAGCGGCTACGGGTATCGGCAGACTATCCTGTCCGACGGCGGGCTCAGCAGCGGGCTCGGGCAGGGGATGTACTACGTCCTCGAAAAAGCTGATGGGGGGCGCGTCGGCCAGCCGGGGCTGGGGCATCTTGAAGATCTCCGGCTGATGAACGGCCACGTAGCCCAGAAAATAAATGATGGTCGAGAAGGCCAGCCAGATGGTATCTACGCTCCCTTCGGCCAGCACCAGCACATCGAACGGCATTAGCCGGCTGACCAGCACCAACCCGTACAGGAAGGTCCACAGAGTCAGGCAAACGGCCTGAATGATAAGTACCGTGTTTAAATATTCGAGGTTTTGCTCGTACGATACGCTGGTCTGGTAATGAGTTTTGTAGGCCCGGATGGTTCGGCGGCAGCTCAGCCAGTAAACCGCGTTGAAAACCAGCGCGAGAAAACCCGTAACCAGAAACAGCCCCCGCAGCACCGGGTCCTGGTTGACAATCCGGAGCTGAAAGGTTTTGCTCTCCATTAGGAAGTAGGGCAGGTACGCCAGAAACTGAATGGCCACCGGAATAAAGTGATAGGCCCAGCGCCGGTTGGGCAGCCCCGCATCGAACAGGAGTCGGCGGATGTAGAAATAGAACAGCGGAGCGTACAGAAACCAGATAAAGTCCGGCACCAGCAGGAGTTTGGTATAGGCCTGCGCCACATCGCGGTAGCCACTGATAACCTTCAGCAGAATGAACAGCGATGAACTGCCGATCAGGACCACCAGCCAGCGATTGGCAACGCGGTTGTAGTTTTGAATACTCGGAATGGCAATAAGCAGCAATAGCCCCTGAAAACACGAAAATAGCATCAGCAGGTCGTATACTGAGTAAAACTGGAATGTGCTGGTGAGGTCTTCCCAGCTCTGAATCGTAACCTCAATGTCCTGGTTGCCGGTTTCGGTGCGGGTTACCGCTCGGTTTGGTCGCGATTTTCCCGATTCGCGTCCTTCTACCGCATCCCAACTGCCCCGCGTAAATTTGTACTCGAGCAGGGGGGCGTCGCTGTAGACCGTGACGCGGAAGGTGCCGTCGGCTTGCCGCTGGAGTTTATAACGCGCATCGTGCGGATTCCAGCGGTTGAACGAACCGGTAATGTATAGCGTGGCGTCTTCCGGAGTGTTGGCTGGTACTCCCGTTACCACAAAGCGGTACATGGGTTTCTGTTCCCAGCCTGCAATACGTACCCGGATAAAAGCCGGGCCTGACTGCGTTCGTTCAAAAATCCGGTTGGCCACGGCCCGGCCTTCGCTGTCGCCCTCGGTCAGCGACCAGTTACCCTGGGTAAACTTGTACTCGAACCGGCGCAGCGTATCGGGTAAGGTGATGGCGTAGGTACCGTTGTTCTGCCGACGGAGCGCAAAGCGGGGGTCGCCGGGGTTCCAGTTGTTGAAATCGCCGGCAATGAACAGGCCCGATGCCGTTGGCGATAGCGCCGGATACTCCGACACCTCTACCCGAACCTGAGCCGACGCCGTAAGAGCCAGCATCCAGCACGCCAGAAAAAGACCAAATCGGGTCATGTAATAGACTGTTATACCGTCCTGCCCGGGCCACCCGATGACGGGCCTAACCCGGAAAAGGACGTTCTTTTACCGTTTCAATACCGTAACGGTTCGTTGCCGGTCGCCCTGCTGCACACGGAGCAGGTAAGAGCCAGCGGGGAGGGTGTGCAGATCCAGCGACTGCCGAAGCTGGCTGGCAGACTTCTGGCTTCGCACGGTCTGGATTGACCGGCCACCCGCATTGAGGAGGTTAAATTCTATCAAACCTTTGTACGAACTCGTCACGTCAATAACCATCTGGTTGTCGACCGGGTTCGGCGAGACCGTAATCTGTCCCGACGCGTCGGGTTCGTTGGCCGTTACGGGGCTGGGAACCAGTGCGAACGGGACGAGCCCGGCCGGTGGGGTGGGCAGACGGCTGGTCGTGTACAGATGAAACGCGCCGGGTTCCAGCGTAACGGATTGCTCGGCATCGGTAATCGTTACCGGTTGGCCGGTGAAGTAGTGATACCAGGTACCCGCCGAGGGGAAACCGGCGTTGACCGTTTGCGCGCGCGTATCGAAGTTGCCGAGCAGGAAAACTGTTCCCGACGAGCTACGCAGGGTCAGCCGCTTAACCGGGTTGGCAAAATCGGTGGAGAAGTCGGTACTGGCAAAGGCCGGCACGGTGGTTTTGAGTTTGATCAGCTCGGCGTAGACATTATATAGTTTCCGCCGATCGGCTTCCTGGTAATAGTTCCACCGAACGGGTTTAGGATCGGTGCGACAGCCATCGCTGATGGAGCCGTTGGGACAGGTGTTGATGGACGCATCGTAGCCCAGCTCGCCAAACTGCCACAGCATTTTCGGGCCGGGTACGGTTAGCAGGAAGGCCGCAGCCAGCTTGGAGCGGTCGAGGGCGGTGGGCAGGTTTTTGATGGAATAGGTGCCCTGGGTCTGGCCATTCTGGCGCAGGTCGTACATGAGTCGTTCTTCGTCGTGGCTTTCAGCATAGCCAATCAGGTTCGGCGACCGGAAGTTGCGCTGCTGGTACGATATCCCCGACAGATTACCCTGCCCCGAGCGGGCCGCACTCCGGTAGTCGCCGTTGTGGTTGCCCCAGAAGAGCATGCCATAGTCGGCCAGTTCGCGTTCTTCAGTGTTTTCGGCAAAGTGTTCAAGAATGACGTAGGCCGTTGGGTCAACGGCGCGAATCTGATCATAGATTCGTTTCCAGATGGCCACCCGGCTGGCATCATACGCCCCCCAGGCCCCGACGTTGTCGCCCGTGTTTTTCTGCGTGAATCCTTTGGAGAGGTCGAACCGGAAGCCATCGAACCGATAGTCCTGCAACCAGTACCGGCACACCCGGTCTACGAAGGCTTTGGTATCGGCGCTCTCGTGGTTGAAGTCGAAGAAAACGCTGAAGGGGTGGGTGGCCTGCTGGTTGAAAAAGGGGCTGTCGGCCGAGGGGCGGTTGCCATCCCAGTACATTTTTACGTACGGAAACTCGTAGTCGGCCTGGTTTAGCACCATATCCAGCACCACCGCAATGCCCTGTTTATGGGCTTCGTCGATGAGCCGCTTCAGGTCATTTTTGGTGCCGTACGCTTTGTCAGGGGCAAAGTAATAGATGGGGTTGTAGCCCCAGGAGTTGTTGCCCGAGAACTCCATGATCGGCATCAGTTCAATGGTGTTGATACCCAGCCGTTTCAGGTAAGGCAGGCTGTCCTGTACGGCTTTGAAGGTCTGACTGGCCGAAAAGTCGCGCACGAGCAGTTCGTAAACAACCAGGGTGTTGACGGCAGGCCGCTGAAAATTAGTGGTGAAGGTAAACGGAGCCTGGGCGGGCTGCAGTACCGACACGACATTGCCCTGCGCTTTTTCGGGAAAGGGTTTCAGGTTGGGATAGGTAGCCGGGGTAATAAACCGGTCGTTGTTCCGATCCAGCACCTTATCGGCATACGGATCGCCCACGGGGATGGTGCCGTCGACCAGGTACTGAAACGAGGTTTCGCCGGTGGGCAGGTTCGACACCTCGAGCCAGTAGCGGTTGCCGTCGGGGGTGCGGTTCATCAGGTAAGCCGGGCTGATGGTCCAGTCGTTGAACTCGCCGAGCAGGTAAACAAAGCTTTTCTTCGGCGCGTACAGCACCAGCGTCACTTTGGTCTCGCCCCGGTTGGCGGCTGTATAGTTGATGCCATCCTGCAGGCCCGAGGGGAGCGCGGCAATAGTCGGCTGGGGCTTTACGGTAAAGTAGAACGTATCGGCCGCCGACTCGGCCGAGGTAGCCGTGGCGGTGGCGCGCAGAACGGCCATCCGACGAACGCCGGCCTGGGTACCGGCGTTCAGCGTGGTTCGTACCGAGTCGCCCGTGGGGAGCGCGGGTGTGGGCTGACCGTCGAGGGTCAGGGAGAAGGTAGCCTGCCGGGAGGTTTTGTACCGAACGAGCAGGTCAAGGTTGGCGTCGACGTAGAAGTTTTTCTGGTTGGGCGAGAGCCGCGACAGGTTGAAGCTGTCATCATAAATAATGACCTGCAGGTCTTCGGTCTGAGCCTGGCCGTTGCCACTTTTGAGCAGCAGGCCCATTTTCCGGATGGGGCGACCCGAAGGAACGCCGAAATAAGTACGCGGTACGAGTTTGATCTGCCAGCGGTCATTACCGAGGGCGGTCATTTTGCCGGGGGCGAAGGGGGCACTGAAGTTGGTCTGGCCCGCTGGCTGAAATTCAAATGCATTGCCTGTTTCGGAGGTGCCTGCCCCTGACCAGAGGTAAACGTCGTCCGTTTTGCCGAGCAGGGCTTTGGCGCGGCTATCGGTGGCTAATTTCAGATCGATGGTCAGGGTAACCTCGGCGTCGGCTGTTGGAAAAGCGGGCTGGGTGGTAACTACCTGAGCCTGTGCCGTCAGGAAGAGACAAATTGAAAAAATAAACGTGTGAAGAAGTGTTTGCATGGGTTAGCTGGTAATACGTAAAGCAAACTTACGGAAATACCACGCGGCCTGATGCTACTATACGCTCAGGAAAACTTGGTTTTATCCGAAAAAATCATCCTATTGCATAAAAAGAAAACTACCATGGGACGGACGTTTTACGGCCACCCGACTCGACCGTTACGTTGGCTGCATGGCCTGCTGGCCGGGCTGCTGCTGATTCTGCTCAGCCGCTGTGGGCCCGATGCCGTAGCGCCAGACCCTGGATTTGGGCCGAACGGCGAGCCCCGGCTCCTCGGGCTGACCCTGGCTGGTATTCCGGCCGACCATATCCGCATCGATCAGAATCTGCGCCGGGTGGTGGTCACGATTCCCGCTAGTCTGAGCGCTACGGGGGTGGTGCCGATCCTGCAGCTCACGCCCAACACCACCGTCGATTACGGCAACTCGTCGCTGTTCAGCAATGACAAAAATCAGTGGCTGCTCGATACGCAGACGCTCCGGATCGTGAGCGATACCAAAAAAGCAGCTACCTATCAGTTTGTGACCAGAGCCGCCGGCGATATGGCCTTTGCTCCCTATACGGGCCCCCGCGAGGTGAGCATGGAAGCCGAGCCGTCGAGCCTGTGTTTCCCGATCTATAATTTTCGGGATAGTGTCGCTTGTGGTTTCCTGACGCTGACCAACGTAGCAACCGCCCGCCGACGTGAGTTTTTCCTGTGTCCCGGCAGCACCTGCCAGTCGACCCGACAGACCGATGGCGCTGTGGTGCTATCGCTGCTGGTTGAGCATAATGTTGTCGATCCGGGCGAGTATACGGTGTCGGTACGCAAAGAAAATGGCCGCACGGCTACGCTACCCCAGACCCTGACGGTACGGAAGGGCCGGGTGTGGCTGTCGGCCGAGGCCAGCCCCGTGCTGGTCGATAGCGCATCGTTTGTTCTGACAGGCTATAATCTATACGAAGACAGTCGGCTTAGTCTGAAGCTTACCAACGCTGCGGGCGAGACCTTTCAGGCTCCGCTGGTTGTAAGTGGTTTTCGCCGAACGGCCGCTGCGTTCAGGACCCCGCCCCAGCTGAAACCCGGTTATTACTACGCACAGCTTTTTCAGGACGATCAGCCGACGGCCACCCTGGTCCGGCTCGTTGTTATCCGCGATGCCCGAACGCTGTTTATCCAGCGGATAGCTGAGTCGGGAACGGCTGCGTCGGCCGGGCAGCTATTAACGCCCAGCGCCCCGTTTACGACACCGCTGGTTGTTTGGCGCGGCAAAACATACGCTATCCAGACCTCCGTGGCCGAGGTGGCAGCAGCTGCCAGCAGTCCGGTCAGGCCGCAGCTCCGGTTCATTTCGCTGACCAACCCGGCCGATCAGTACACGGTGGTGCCGCAGGCCGACTCATCCGTTCTGTTTCCGATACCGTCAACCCTGCCCGCCGGTCGGTATCGGCTGGTCTATCAACAGCTCCAGAGTACCGGTCTGGTCGATGCCCTGCCGCTGGAGCGCGACGTCGTAGTTGAGTAGGGCTTAGATCATGAACGCTTTCAGCGCCTGATAAACGCGATGCGTTGGCAACCCCATTACCGTATAAAACGACCCGTCGAGCCGCTCGATACCGACCAGGCCGATGAAGTCCTGCGCTCCATAGGCCCCGGCTTTGTCGAAGGGCTGGCAAACGTCGATGTAGTAGCTGATTTCGGCATCGGTGAGGGCGGCAAACTGAACCGTCGTTTCGTCCGTAAATGAGTCGAACCCGTCTGGACTCAGGATGGCCACACCCGTTCGGACGCGGTGGGTCTGTCCGGAGAGGGCGCTTAGCATACGGCGGGCATCGGCTTCGTCCTGGGGTTTGTTCAGGATCTGGCCGTCCAGAATAACGACCGTGTCGGCGCAGAGTACGAGCCGGTTGCCAAGGTCCGGCAGAAACTGTTCTGCTTTCTGACGGGCCAGGTATTCGGCGACCTCGTTGGCCGGCATCGTGTCGGGAAAGACCTCATCGGTAGGACGGGTTTCGATCGTAAAGGAAAAACCGGCATCGGTCATAAGTTGCTTTCGACGGGGCGAACCCGACGCCAGCACCAGCGGATAGCGTAGACGCATCAAGGTGATTATGGCTATTTTTATCGACAAAATTCGTAAATCATACGCACTAAACCCTATCTGACGTGTTTATCCGTCCTGCTACAGCTGCCGACGCGGCTCTATTGGCTGACCTCTCGGCCGTTACCATGTGCGAAGCCTTTGGACCGCCCCATAACCCGGCGCCGGTCGTTGACGCCTATATCCAGTCAGCCCTGACGCCCGAAACGCTGGCCACGGAACTGAACGATAAACGGTCGGTTTTTTTCATCGCCGATCAGGATGGCTCCGCGGTGGGTTTCGCCAAACTGCGTCGACATGCACCCCCGCGCCGAATGCCCCTGCCGTACCGGAGTCGTGGTCAGGCCGTCGAGATTCAGCGGATCTATTTGTTAAACAGCCAGATCGGGCAGGGGCAGGGCCGCCTGCTGATGAACTACTGCCTCGACTGGGCCCGGCAGCAGGGCTACAAAGCGGTGTGGCTGGGCGTTTGGGAGCGCAACGAACGGGCCCTGGGCTTCTACCAGCGGATGGGATTCGAGCGATTCGGGTTTCACTACTTCCAGTTTGGCCCCGAGCGGCAGCGGGATTACTGGCTCGTTAAGATCATTGACGCGTAAAATCGTTACTATACTGATCAATGCATCGTTAAACCAGAGCTGAGCGGTTTTATCCAAAGACTGTACGTACCTCAACATCATGAAAAACACCGTTGCAAACAGTTACCTCCGGGTCTGCCGATACTGGCTGGCAGGGCTGTTTTGGTGCGGATGTATCCTGAGCGTACAGGCGCAGATCGACAGCACCCGCCAGAAATCAAAACGGGTGCTGGCGGCCGACTCGCTGGCAACGACCCGATCCATGGTCATGGCCGACAGTATTCTGCAGCAGCGGGACAGCGTTTTCTACACCCGGCTCAAGACAAGTATGTATAAGCGTCGGCTCACGCGTCAGCTCTACGATGCCGTTTTTCGGGATGTTTATAACAGCCGGTCAAGAACCGGGGAGGTCAACCAGATCGAAGAAAACCCGTTCCTGCCCTTTGCGGGACGGATTATCGGCGACATCTACATTCGGCGGCTGGGTGTATTCGGGCAGTCGGTCTACGATACGCTGCGACAGCCCGGCAACTGGCTCGAACGAACCGCCAACCGACTGCATACCAACACCCGTGAGAACGTTATCCGCCGATCGTACCTGCTGTTCAAAGAAGGCGATGCCGTTGATCCCAACGTGCTGCGCGATAACGAACGGCTGCTCCGGACAACCGCTTCGGGTATTTTTCACGATGCCCGGATTCTGGTGTTACCCCGGGAGGGAAGCCGTCAGTTTGTGGATGTGTACGTGATCACTCAGGATGTCTGGTCGCTGCTGCCCACGGGTGGAGTAGGGGGGCTCGACAATTTCAACGTCGGTTTTGAGCAGCGTAATTTCAGAGGGCTGGGTCACCAGTTTTTTGCCCAGGTCGCCTACGCTGGCCGGGATCCCCGCCAAAAGCTGGAGTACCGTGGGCGTTACACAGTGCCGTTCATCGGAAAAACGTTTCTGACCGCCCAGGCCGAATTTCTGTACCTGCGTGATCTGAAGCAGGCGGCCGTACGCTTGTTCAGACCCTTTCTGACGCCCGATACCAAATACGCCGGATCGATCGAACTCAACCACACCCAGATCAACAGCCGGATCGTAGACCGCAACGACAGCGTCCTGCTGGTTCCCCTGCGGTATAATTATTCCGATGTCTGGATTGGCCGGTCGTTCCGCCTGTTCTACGGGCCACAGAACCCCGACGAGGTAGGCCGTACCCGACTGATTGTGGCCCTGCGCAACACCAACTACGAGTACGTCAACCGTCCCACTGTAACGGCCGATACGAACCAGATTTATCAGAACAGCCGCACAACCCTGTTCAGCGTCGGCGTGTCGCGCCGGAAGTACGTCCGCGACGTGCTGATCTACGGCTTCGGCCGAACGGAAGACGTACCCGTAGGAGGAACCCTGGCTGGTATTATTGGGTACGACAATGCCGAACTGGGCAAACGCCTGTATACCGGTATCAACTTCTCCCACGGGCAGTATGTCAAACGGCTCGGTTACCTCTATGGGTTGGTCAACCTGGGCGGCTACGCGCGGAGCCAGGGTATTGAGCAGGGAGTGGTATCGCTGGAGTCGAACTATTTCAGTCCGTTGCTGGCAACCCGCTGGGGTAACGCCCGACATTTCTTCAACACCCGGTTCACGACCGGCATCGGGCGGTTTCAGAATGAGTACATATCGCTGAGCAGTTCGGGAAGCGGAATCAATACCGACGGAATCGGAATCAACAGCGATGCGCTGCGCGGCACCAAACGAATGCTGATCAACTACGAGAACATTCTTTTCTCGCGCATCAGCGTCATTGGTTTTCGGGTGGCGTTTATCACATTTGCCAATCTGGGTCTGGTCAGTTTTCCGGGGCGTTCGCTACTGCGGGGCCCTTTGTACCAGGGGTATGGCCTGGGTTTCCGGCTCCGAAACGAGAACCTGACGTTTACCAGTTTCCAGATTCGGCTATCGTACTATCCCAACATTCCGAACAACCGGCAGCCTTTCCGCCAGGCTTTTGAAGGGGTGCCAGCGCTCCGGTTCCGCGACTTTGACCTGTCGGCTCCTCAAATCGTACCGTATCGATAAAAAAACTTTTTGTATTTAATGTTGTTACATTAAATGTAATTGCACTATATTTGCATCATGTCAATTGAAACCGACATTAAACAAACAACGCCGTTTAAAACACCCTATCATCGGGTGATGGTGAATCTGATCTATACCAGCAACTGGATTGCTGACAACCAGACCCGTATATTAAAACCGTTTGGTCTGACGTTGCAGCAATACAACGTGCTGCGTATCCTGCGCGGTCAGCATCCTAACCCGGTCAAGGTGAGCGACATTACGGAGCGTATGCTCGACAAGATGTCGAACGCATCGCGCCTGGTCGATAAGCTGGTGCTGAAGCGGCTCGTACTCCGGACGGAATGTCCGAGCGACCGCCGTGCTGTAGACGTAGTCATCACTGAACAGGGGCTGGCGCTCCTGAAACGGATCGATGCGCATTTAACTGAATGGGACGAGAGCCAGCGGTGCAAGCTAACCGAAGACGAAGCGGTGCTGCTGAGCGATCTCCTGGACCGAATGCGGTCCTGACACGTATTTCCTTCAATTCAAGTATACAACCAAGTTAACACAAGTGATCTCTATGAAAACTCGTCAATTTCTGACAGGTATGGTTGCCGTTGCGGTAGTTGCTGCCACCTCGGCCTTTGTTGGTCCCGTTAAAAAAGCCCCTGCTACGTTTAAGGTAGATACCCAGAAAAGCGTGCTGAACTGGAATGGCAAGAAAGTAACCGGTGAGCACTCGGGTGCGGTTAAGCTGGAAAACGGTGCGTTCACCGTTGATGGCGGCAAAATCACAGGCGGTACGTTCAACTTCGACATGAACAGCATCACCTGTACCGACCTGACCGACCCTGGTTACAACGCTAAGTTCATCGGCCACATGAAGTCGGAAGATTTCTTCAACACGGCGAAATTTCCGACTTCTACCTTCAAAATCACAAAAGTGACGCCGAAGGGGGCCAACGCCTACGACATCACCGGTAACATGACCATCAAAGGCATTACGAATGCCGTGACGTTCCCGGCTACGGTTAAAATGAACGGCAACACCATCGAGGCTAACGGCAAAGCCACGCTCGACCGTACGAAGTATGACATCCGTTACGGGTCGAAATCGTTCTTCGAGAACATTGGCGACAAAGCTATCTATGACGATTTCACGGTTGAGATGAAGCTGGTAGCCAGCAAATAAGCGACCTCATTTCGTAATCCACCGTAATCCCCGGCACCCAACAGTGCCGGGGATATTTGTTTTCAGCCGAAACGAAGCGGGTTATTGAATCAGCTGCCCTGGTTCAATCAGGTGCCGTTAGCGCCGGAGGGTTGTCAGCTTACCGCGCACGAGGTCGGCCCGCCGACGCGACACCGATATCCAGGAGCCGTCGACCAGTTTCAGGCGTATAGTGCGCGCATCATCGCCCTGGCTGATGTTGGCTACGTAACTCGGGTTAACCATCATCGATTTATGCGTGCGAATGAAGGCAGGGAGCTGATCTTCAAACCATTTGAGGGTCTGGCTGATGACGAGGGGTGTCGACTTGGCCTGCTGGTAAACCCGGGTGTAATTGCCGTACCCTTCCAGGTAGGTGATGAAGTCGATAGCAACCGGATCGGAGATACTGGGTAATTTGATGGCGTTGGGTGCTGAGGCAGAAATCATGTGAATAGCTGGTGTTGAGTGAAAAAAAATGAACTAATAGGTACGTACTGAATTGCCGTTGATTACTGGGTCTTGGCCTTGTAAAGACTGAACTTTGTTCTGCAGAAGGACAGCCCGCCCCACAGCCACAGGGCCAGCCCGATCGATAGCCAGCTGAGTCGCAGCCCGTCAGCGGATTGGGTGTACAGTCTGCCGAGGGTCTGGAACCAGTTGCTGATCAGGTCGTAATAGAGCCAGTGACTCAGCAAACTGCCAGCCATGAGCAGTAGCCAGGTATAGATAGACGTGCGCAGGTTGTGTTTCATGAGCGGATTCTCCATTCTTTTCGTAAGCCGAGATATCCTCCGTACTGCACCGGATTCGCTAAAAGCTTGCCCTGATCGTAGCCAACCGACAGCAGCATGGTCGACCCGCTCAACCAGCGTATAGATTTGGTCAGCGAAGCCATGGTTGAGAGCTGGTTCGTTTCGGCCGGGAAGGGCAGGTGAAGCGTGCCGTAGTTCCGGCTGAACGACGCTTTGGCGACGTAGCCCCAGCGTGCGCCCAGGTTCCCGCTTATACCCGTATACAGCGCCCACACGCGGTTGTTGTTGATGCCGTGAATACCCTGGATAAGCTGGTTATCGGCTGTTGTTCCTTCAAACGTAAGCCGGGGCAGGGCGGGGTTCGTATCGCGGGCCTGGCTGATGAAAGCGGTACCCATCGTTCGGCCGCGGTACGACCAGCTGTCGGGGTATTGACCATTGAGAAAATACTCTTCGTGTTCTCCGCCCAGATGCTGACCGAACTGCATGTAGCCCTGGTTTCCTGAGTTGAACAACTCAACGATGAATTCCTGAACAGCGGCTTGCTTACGGGTGTTTAGCAGCCGCAGCCCGTACAAACCATCTTCAATATTGCGGAAGTTGAGCAGTTTACGACCCCGCTCGTAGAAATGCTGCTGATAAGCCAGTATGGACCACTTACCGGCCTTTACTTCCAGAGCCAGCTCGGCTGCTCCCCGATGGTCGCCTACCCGGTTCTGATCGTAGGTGGTAAACTTCGACAGGTTCTTGAGGGCATCGGTCTTCATCGGCACAACCACGTTGAGATAAGCATCGAGGCTATTGGCAATTTGACCCCCGAACGACGTGGCAGGATCCATCTCCAGGAAGGGGGCGTAGCCGGCCCACTGCGACTGGTGGTTGAAGGCACCGTATAGCCGAACCCGCGATCTGTCTTTTCCCAACCGCAGGAAGATCGCCTTCTGATGCAGATACGAACGCTGTACGTAGCGCCCATCGCCAAACCAGCCGTGGGCAAAGAAGCCCTTTACGGCCAGCCAGTTTCCGGTAAAGCCCAGAGGGGCGTAGTCAGGAATACCAACCTGCACCCGGGGGAGGGGTAAGGCATTGCCTGACCAGATAAAAGAACCCGAGGAGAGAGGGCTCTCCACCAGACCCACTATTTGTTTCCGCCGTCCGCCAAACACTTCAAACACCCCCAGTCGAGCCTTTAGGTAAGCTTCGGCCAGAATCACCCCCTGGCTCGACCCCGCCTGCCCTGCTATTTCCAGTCCGTAACCCCAATCGGTTTTGCGTGGGCTGGCTCCCTGCCGGTACGTCTGCTGCATACCGACCCGCAGCAGGCCCGACGGAGCCGTGGCCGGAACAACGCCAAACTGATTGGTTTGTAGCCAGAACGGGGTAAGGCCGGACGATGAGACAAAACCGCCCGCTTCGACGCTGACCCGGGTAGACCGTTTCCCCGTTAAATCGACGGGAATTACGGGCGCCCAGGTTGGTAACGTCCGGGGAAGTCGTAACGAATCGGGGCCGTGAGCCGACGCCACATCGGCAGGCATAAGTAGTCCGAAAAGGCCATATGCCATAAGGCGCGACGTCAAGCGCTTAGGCGAATACTTTTTATGTCGTTGAGTAATCATACTAGTGACAGTACCTGCCGGTGCTGATACTGAAAAGTTTAAGTTAACGTATGGCCCTAAAATGGCATCGTTAATAAATTAAAAGTGGATGTTTGTCACCTGTCGTTACTTATTTTGCAAGAACGAACGAATAGGTATATACGTTATCACACGTATAACCGTACCAGACTACCCCGTGGGAGGTGCTGGTTACCTGCGGTTCAGAAGAGGGGAAACGGTATCGCAGTCGACGCATAAGCGCCTGCTTTAAGATAAGGATGCGTCGACGTATCTGGGCTATATACGCCAGACCGCATGGCGAAGATGAATACGCCGGGCAGGGGACCAGATATTGCTGGTAGATAGTAAACACAACCGGAACCTGCACGATCGGCAAATGACGTACGAGGCTAGCTGGTTGATCTGACGCTGCTGGAGCCGGGAAGAAGGCAGGTACAACTTTAAGAGACTTTTCTGACGTGACTGACAGATGGGTGTCGTACACATCGCCAAAGTCATCGCCCAGATCGCCAGGATCTACTTCCAGCACAGCCATGGCGTAAAAGAAACCGATCAGGAGTATCCAGATCGATTGGCTGGATAGCTTGCTGTATGAAACAAAAGCGTCATACACACGCAGGCGAACCGGACAGCCTGGCTGCCTAGAGTACGAAGTGGATTGCCGAAGGGTTGGTGTCGGTACGCCAAACCGGAAGGCACAACGAGTCATGTAGGATAATACGGTATCCCACCTGAAAAATTGCCTGATTGAAACCGGTGAATCGGGTTTCAGCTAATTGGTAGTGTTGCGCATAGTGATGGTAACGTTGAGTGTGGCCAATCTAGTCAAGTTGCTTGATAGAAGATGGCTGCAATATGAACAAATTCATTTACTTATCCTGCGAAAACTGACTGACTGGCCCTGAACCGGTTATCAGCAGCTGGCATTAAAATTCGGATGTATCATACCGATCAGGAAAATAGCTTGCTTCTAAAAAATCGAATCGACAGATACGTATACATAATCAGGGCCGAAGTTTCCAGAACCGCTTCCGGATAATTCAATATGTACGCGCCGGTCCGAACGTCCTGCACCCAATCCAGCAGGGCCGTACAGTAGCCACAAAAGCCCAAAAGCCCGATGGCAATCAGCAAAAACATCCACGCTGTATGACGCATGTTTATCTGTATTGAATGTATGTCCTCAAACCAGTCCGTTTGGTAAAGTCAAACAGCAGGCAGGCAGAATGGTTTGGCGAGTCCATAATTATGTAAACTTTTCCTCAGAGCTGTTGCGGGCTATACTATGAAAATGGTCATTCTACCGGGTAGGCCTGTTGTTACTGAAATTTGAAAAAATATGAATATATTAGTTTGATAATCAATTGGTTGTGCTGTATGAGAGGCTGAATAGAAATGGGACGAATTTTGACTGGATTTTGTTCTTAAGTAGACAACAACTGCGAGAGAACATACACATGGAATCGACTTACACGGCCAGCAAACCTATGCATCACAGTGCGGCTACGACTTCAGCGCGGCCCACGCGCCGAAAAGCCAACGGATCGGCAACGGCCGCCCTGCTGATTCAGATGGCAACGGAAATCTTGACGGCTTCGCCCACCATGCGCCACCGGATGAACATTACCTTGACGGATCTATCGGCGGCTGATAAAATCAGGAAGCAATTGCTCAAACCGGCAACGACACTATAACGCGGCCGAATACCGTATACAAAGGCAGCTTTCAGGTACCGCCCGCGCTGGCGGAGCGAACATAAAAAAAGCACGTACAGCCCAGGCTGTACGTGCTTTTTTTGAGCCAGTGGAGGGATTCGAACCCCCGACGCGCTTGCGCATCCTGATTACAAATCAGGCGGAATCGACCGCTATCCGACACTGGCGTCTCCTGAATTGTGGGGCAAAAGTAGTGCTTTCCGGTATGTTGCGCAAGTATTGACCCGGCAACTTTCGCGCAAACAGGCTAAAAAAAAGGAATCCCCCCCGCAGCGCAGAAGGGATTACCGTCAACCTATCTAATTAATTGCTTGTACTGAGTACGTTAGCCAGCGCTGAACGATACGGGCCTGTATCCACTAATTTCTTGGACGACCGCCCCCTCCGCCACCGGCCGGTCCGCCCTGTTGCGGACCGTCGTTGCCGCCCCCTTCGCCACTTTTTATGTCGTCGTTGTCGATCGACCGCCGACGTTTCTGCGGGGCGTCGAAGCTCATTTTACCAATTTTGTAGCTGAACGTCAACCGAACCCCGGCGTTGTAGAAGCTGTTGGTGCTGTTCTGCGTCAGGATGGGCGAGCGCAGTTCAGAGGTCTGTACGAATGGATGGTTCAGGAAGTTTTCGGCAGCCAGTCCGATGCTGGCCTTTTTCTGGTTGAAATCTTTACGGACCCCTACGTTATAGAAATACATGGTGCTTTGGTAGCCCTGGAGCTGCACCTGCCGACCCCGCATACCGCCGAAGGCCTGTAGCCCCCAGCCGCCCTTCAGGGTCAGGCTGGTCATCAGACGACCGCTCACGATCCAGCCCGAGTTAGAGGCTGCGTAGATGGGGTTGCTGTTGTTGTTGGTCAGGCTGACATGGAACACATCGACACCGCCACCAAGCTGCCACTTCGAAAACAACGTAGCGTTGCCGAACAGGTTGAGACCGAAGGCATCCTGCCGCCCGACGTTCTGGTAGCCGGTCCGAATGACCTGCTGGAAAACGGGGTTAGTCGGATCGCCGAAACTCTGGGTAGACGTATCCCGAACGGCGGTAATCTCGTTATTGGTACGCCGGGCAAAAACCGTTGCGTTCAGGTAAATGCCTTTGATGTTGGCACTGGTACCCAGCTCGATGTTGTCGGTCAGCTCGGGCGAGAGGTAGGGGTTACCCGTGGTGATATTGGTCGGATTGGCCGTGTTCACGTTCGGGTTCAGGAACTGAATGCCCGGCCGCTGAATTCGGCGGTTGTAGGCCAGCTTGATAATTTTACCACCGCCCAGGTTCTTTGAGATGTTAATGCTCGGAACCAGATTGCCATAGTCGGGGATCGACGCGGCTGGGGCGCCCTGCTCGTTGCTGAACCGGGCGCCGATGAAGGTATATTCATAACGAGCCCCGGCTTTGATCGTAAATTTGCTCTTGGTCGTCAAAGTATACGACAGATACGACGCGGCAATTTGCTGATCGTAGAAGAGGGTGTTGGCCCGACGGCTGTTGTCCGTCTCGTAAGGTGCGTCAGGTCCGTCGGCAATCAGATACTGGAAATCGCTGTTGACCTGCCGGAAAATACCTTTGCCGCCGAGTTCGAAGAGCTGGTTTTTGCCGACCGGCACCTGGTAGTCGATCTGAAGGGTCGATTCCTGGTTGTAGCTCTGGTTGTCGTTCCGCTGGCGAGCCGTAATGGTCTGGAAGTCGGCTCCGCTCAGGATGTCTGCAACGAAGTTGTTGGTCCGATTGTTCCGGCTGTATAGGGCCAGGATGCTCAGCTCCTGCTGGGGCTTGTACGTACGGGTATACGTTACGTTGGCATCGACCGTACCCGACAGATCTTTACTGTCTACGTTCCGCAGATTATTAATCGGGAAGAAACCGCTGGGCAGAAAGGTTTGGGTAAGCAGGTTGTTCTGGCTCGTCAGTCCGTTACGGGCTCCGTAGCGAACGCTGGCTGTCAGGGATGTATTCTTGTTAATGTCGTAATCCCAGCCCAGCTGATAGTTGCCGAAGATGCGCTGGTTCTGCGTGCTGGCACTCTGCAACGTACGGATGGTGCCATTAGGCGAAGCCGTTGTCTGGTCGTTGCTGAAGGCGCCACGCACATTATACTCGGCCCGGCCAAAGCCACTCAGCGAAAAGCCCATCTTGCCGGTGCGGTAGTTGCCGTTCAGGCCGAGCAGCGCTCCCCGGTTACCAACGCCCCCGTCGACGTTCAGGGTAGCCCCCTGCAGCGTCGTTTTCTTGGTCACAATGTTGATGATACCCGCCGATCCTTCCGCGTCGTATTTGGCCGAGGGGCTGGTAATGACCTCTACGGTTTTGATCATATCGGCCGGAATCTGCTTGAGGGCATCGGCTACGCTGCTGGCCACGATCGTGCTGGGTTTGTTGTTGATCAGTACGGTTACGTTGCTGCTGCCGCGCAGGCTCACGTTGCCATCCAGATCGACCGAAAGCATGGGCACCTTACGCATCACGTCGCTGGCGTCGCCCCCTTTGGCCGTAATATCTTTATCGGCGTTGTAGACGAGCCGGTCTACTTTTTCTTCGATCATGGCCGCCTGGCCTACCACGTTTACTTCGCTGAGCGTGCGGATGTCGGGGGCCATATTGATGATGCCCAGGTTGAGGTCGGTACCCCGTTCAACGGTGATGAGCGCAGACCGTTTATCCCGGTAACCAATAAAGGAGTACTGAAGCCGGTACTGACCGGGAGCCAGCTTGGTCAGGGCGAACCGGCCTTTTTCGTCGGTGGTGGTTCCGTCAACGGGTTTGTTGGTCTGGGCGCTGAGTACGGCTATGGTTGCAAACTCAACGGGTTTGCTGGTGGTAGAGTCCATGAGCAGACCCACAATTTTACCGTTGCCGCGGGGCAGTGGATCAGATTCCGAAATGGTAGCTGCAGGGCGCTGAGTTCGTTCATCGGCAGGTCGGCCGAATCCGCCAGGACTGCCCGGCCCTGTTCCGCTGGGAACCTGAGCCAGCGCGGCCGTTGCCGAAGCGATGTATAAAACAAGTAATAACGTTTTCATGGGGTTGTATATCTGGTGATCGGACTGATGCCCCAAAGGTGATGACAGCCTTTCTAGGCGGGAAATCAATTTGGCCGAATGCCGATTTTTGGGTGCCGAAAGCAGGGATTGACTCCGGGAACGAAAAGCGGCCAAACCAGACCGCTACCGTTTACACAACATACGGTAGATAATTAATTCGTCATGGATCTGTACTTTTATCTTAGTTTTGTTGCGTACAAGCAAACCACCAATGCCAGATTTCCCGTCGTCAGTCATTCCTAAAGCGGCTATTGCGTTCCTGTTATCCGTGTTGCTTGTTCTGTTCTGGTATTACCGTCAGGCACTTACGCCCGCCTATAACCGCCAGCCCCTCGCTTTGGGTATTGCCTTCTTTCTGCTCCGCATCGTTCCGTTTATTGGGTTGTACATCGTGCTGGGCTACAATGCACGTTCGGATGTGCCCATGTTTTTTGAGGCCTCGAAAGAAGCGCTCGAGATGAAGGTCGTTTACCGCGATTTCGATTCGGCCTACTCGCCTTTATTTGCTTATCTGACCGCCCTCCCCCTGCTGATCTGGTACAGCCCGGAAGCTATTACCCTGCTGCTGATTTTGCTGGAGGGGCTGACGCTGGCGCTGACCTTCCGCTACTACCGCAGCCTGCCGGGCCCGGCCGACGAGCCGTTCCAGAAAGCCATCCTGTACCTGCTGCTGCCCATCTCGATGGTACTATCGGTGCTGAGCGGGCAGGAAGATGAACTGATGTGGCTCTTTGGCGTATGGGCGCTGATGGCCTGGCGTCGCCGTCAGGACGATCTGGCCGTGGGCTTGGTCCTGGGTTTGGGTATGGTCGTAACCAAAGCGATTCTGGTGCTGACCCTCATACCAGTGTTTTTTCTGGTTCGTAATAAGCTGCGGTATGTGGCCGGATTATTGCTAGTTGGTTTACCAGCTCTAGCTATTATGTATGGTTTGGCGGGGCTTGAGTTTCTGGAGCCCGTTCAGCAGGCCAACGATCCGCGGACGCCGAATATCTGGACCGTTCTGCGGCCGTTGCTGGGACCTGTTATCCCGCTGGGTCAGAAATCGCTCAACTGGGTGGGGCTGGTGTCTATCCTGGCGGTAGGCTGCTACGTGGCTTACCGAAACCGACAGCGGTTTGAGGCTGGTTTTGTAACCTTATGGGTCAGCACGTACGCGTTTATGATGATTGTTCAGCAAAGTTCGCTGGCCAACTACGCATATATCTACATCATGCCCATGCTGTTCGGCGTTGTTGCACTGACCAGCCGGAACCAGTTGCTGTTCCTGCTTTTGTTCAACGTGGCGGTTGTTGTTCAGCCACCCCTCTGGTGGAGCATGGATATGCCGTTGTTCGGTTCGTTAAGCGATCTAACCACCGTAAAGGCTGTGGCCGAATACGTGCTGGAGGTCGTCATTGTTGGTTGTTTAATCTGGCTGTTGGCCATCCAGTTCAAGGCAGCCCGGCTCATCGGGATGAGCAAATAACGCAGCGCTGCCTGCCGAAAAGAGCAGCCTATTAACCTTATTTATTGTCACATCGAATGATACAAGTTGGCCTGGTCGGTTACGGATATTGGGGAGTCAATCTGCTTCGTAACTTCATGAACGCCAAAGAGTGCACCGTTAAAACCGTCTGCGATCCGCGGGCCGAGCGGCTGGCCGTAGCCCGGCAGAGCTACCCAACGGTAAGCGGCACCCACGATTATGCCGACCTGCTGGCCGATCCGGCTATCGACGCAGTCGTGCTGGCCACACCCGTCTTCTCGCATTACACACTCGCTAAACAGGCGCTGCTGGCGGGGAAGCATGTACTGGTCGAGAAACCGTTTACGGCCAGCGTTGCCGAAGCCGAAGAGCTGATCGAGCTGGCGGCTCAGCGGAACCTGGTCGTTATGGTCGATCATACGTTTCTATACACGGGATCGGTGCAGAAAATCAAATCGCTCTGCGAATCGGGCGAGTTTGGCAAGCTCCAGTATTTCGACTCTACCCGAATCAACCTGGGCCTGTTTCAGTCCGATGTCAACGTGATCTGGGACCTGGCTCCGCACGATATCTCGATTCTGTTCCATCTGGTCAGCGAGAAGCCCTACAGCCTGACGGCAACCGGTAAAGCCCACGCCATCAATAGCATCGAAAATATTGCTTATCTGACGCTGCATTACCAGTCCGATTTTATCGCTCACTTTACCTGCTCCTGGATTTCTCCGCTGAAGGTACGCCGGATCCTGATCGGGGGTGACCGGAAAATGGTGCTTTACGACGATGTGGAGCCAACCGATAAAATCCGGATTTACGACACGGGCTACCAGCTCAACGAGTCGGAACAGGAAAAACACCGCAAGCAGGTCGACTATCGAACCGGCGATGTGTTTATCCCGAAAGTGTCGCCGAAGGAAGCGCTGGCCGATATGGCGGCCGACTTCGTGGGGGCAATCCTGCACGGGCAACAACCGTTAGTAGATGGACACAAAGGCCTGGAGGTCGTCCGCGTACTCGAAGCCGCCGAAATGTCGATCAAACAAAACGGGAAAGAAATTAAACTGTAACATGACTACACTGACAGAAGACTCGCCCAAACGCTCGCTGAATCAGGTGCAGGTTGGCGAAGGCGTCAAGATATACGATTTTGTAAACGCCTACCATTGTACGATCGACGATGGGTCCAAGATCGGCACGTTCGTTGAAATTCAGCGGGGCGCTACCATTGGCAAGAACTGTAAAATATCGAGCCATAGTTTTATCTGCGAAGGCGTCCATATCGAGGATAACGTATTTCTCGGGCATAACGTGACGTTTATCAATGACCGTTTCCCCCGTGCTACCAACCCCGACGGTTCGATACAGACCGATGCCGACTGGACCATGGAAGAAACCTGGGTGAAAAAAGGCGCGTCGATCGGGTCGAGCGTCACGATTCTGTGCGGGGTCACTATTGGCGAAGGAGCCATTGTCGGCGCCGGTTCGGTCGTGACTAAATCCGTTGCGCCCAACACCATCGTGGCGGGTAACCCAGCCCGTGTTCTTAAGTCTGTGAATTCCTAATTTCCATCGATCCAACTCAACTAACCAGATGGTAGCCACCCAAAAAATTCCTTTTCTTGATCTCCGGAAACAGTATCACCAGTTGAAAGACGAGGTGCTCAAAGTAACCGAAGAAGTTTTTGAATCAAACGCGTTCTCCGGCGGTCCTTACGTAGCGACGTTCGAACGGGCCTTTGCCGATTACTGTGACACCTCCCATGCCATGGGTGTCAATAACGGAACCACGGCCCTGCAGCTGGCCATGCTGGCACTGGGCGTTGGCCCCGGCGATGAAGTCATCATTCCCGCCAATACGTTCATTGCTACGGCCTGGGGCGCGTCGCACGTGGGTGCTACCCCCGTATTTGTCGACTGCGACCCGAACACCTGGGAAATCGACGCGTCGAAAATTGCCGAACGGATTACCGAGCGGACCAAAGTGATTGCGGGCGTACACTTGTACGGGCAACCCTTCGATATTGCGGCCGTTCAGGCCGTAGCCGAACAGCACAACCTGCGTTTTATCGAAGATGCCGCCCAGGCCCACGGCGCTCGTTATAACGGTACGCGGGTGGGGGGCTTTGGCGAAATGGCCTGCTTCAGCTTTTATCCCGGAAAAAACCTGGGCGCCTATGGCGAAGCAGGAGGGATAACGACCAACCACCGACCCTATTACGACCATGTGCTGAGCCTGCGCAACCACGGCTCGCAGACGCGGTACTACCACGACGAGATTGGGTATAACATGCGGATGGATGGGCTTCAGGGCGCTATCCTGAGCATTAAGCTACGGTATATCGACCAGTGGAACGCCCGTCGGCAGGCTATTGCCGCCCGCTACCAGCAGGAAATCACCAACCCGGGCGTACGGATGCAGCAGCAACCCGCCTTTGCCGAGTCCGTTTATCACCTCTTTGTCGTTACGGTCGAGAACCGGGCCGACTTCCTGCGCTATCTGGAAGAAAACAACATCGTAGCCGGATTACATTACCCCGTGCCCTGCCACCTGCAGAAGGCTTACCAATCGCTCGGGTATCACACAGGCGATTTCCCCCATGCCGAATACCTGGCCGAACACTGTGTATCACTACCGATGTTTGCCGAACTGACCGACGAAGAAGTTAATCAGGTTATTGACGTGATCAACCGCTATTGATGGACCAAACCTGGAGTATAGTCGTCTTTTGTTACAACGAAGTAGGCACCGTTCGGAAAGTCGTTACCAAGCTGATTCAGACGTTTGAGCAGTACAAACCCGGCCTGTATGAAATTTTGCTGGTCGACGACGGCAGTTCGGATGGCTCGGCCGATGTGGTACGGGAGCTGGCCGCGGAATACGCCGTAATCCGGCCGTTGATACATCCGGTCAATCGGGGTATTGGCCATGCGCTGCGGACAGGATACGCCCATGCGCGGTACGAAAACCTGACGGCGGTTCCGGCCGATGGTCAGTTTGATACCGATGAACTGATTCCGCATATGAACGTGCCGGACCGGTCGTTCGTGTCGTTTTACCGGCTCGAGAATACAACCTATACCATGCTCCGGAACGCGCTCTCGTATGCCAACCGGCTCGTGAACCGGTTTCTGCTCAGCTTTGACCTGAAAGATGTAAACTGGGTCAAGATTTACAAGACCCAGGCCGTTCAGGCGCTGAAGGTCGAGCTGGAGAGCTCTCTGGTAGAGAGTGAACTATGCGCGAAGCTGCTCGTTACGGGGCATACCGTTCGGCAGGTAGAGTCCAGATACCACCCGCGCGAGTCGGGCGTGAGCAAAGGCGCTTCGCTGAAGATTGTCCGGCAGGCCTTTGGCGATACGCTGACCCTGGCCCGGGTGCTGAATGCCTTTAAACGCCAACTACGGACCCGCTAAGAAACGGGTCCGTAGCATGGATTATTCTGACTGTTTCAATACGCTCAGAAACGATTTGGGCACCGGCGCGTCGAACCGCATGGCCTCGCCCGTGATGGGGTGTTCAAAAGCCAGCATCTCGGCGTGCAGCCCCAGGCGCCCGATCGGGTCAGACGTGGCGCCGTATTTACTGTCGCCCGCAATGGGGTGACCAATATCCTGCATGTGTACCCGAATCTGGTTCTTGCGTCCGGTTTCCAGCTCCAGATGAAGCAGAGCGTATCCGTTGGCGGCCTTCAACACGGTATAGTTCGTGACGGCCAGCTGCCCGTATTCGGGGTTCTGGCTGGAATATACGATCAGGGCCTTGCTTTCGCGCAGGTAGGAGGTGATGGTATCGGCAGGCGGTTCCGGTACGCCCTCTACCAGCGCCACGTAGGTCCGCTGCTTGGTGGTATCGTTCCACGATTCCTGCATCAGCTTCTGTACCTTCTCGCTCCGGGCAAACATCATCACTCCCGATGTCTCGCGGTCGAGCCGGTGGATGATAAAAATCTTGTTCTTCGGGTCTTCTTTTTTGGTGAAGTCGCTCAACATGCTGTAGGCCGTACGGTCGCGCTCCTTACTGGTACCCATCGATAACAGGCCCGCCTGTTTGTTGATCACAATCAGGTGTGGGTCTTCGTACAGGATAGTCAGGCCTCTGTATTGGGTTGTCTCGGGCGCCCGGTTGCCCGCTACGGTAACGATCTGGCCGGGTTGCAGCGGGTGGTTGAACTGGGTATAAACCCGCCCGTCGACCAGAATCTGTTTATTACTCAGCAGCGATTTGATATTGTTACGATTCTTGTGCGGCAGCTTGTCAATCAGGAAAGCCATCAGTTGGGCCGGAGCCTGAACCGTGAGCTGCTGGTCGGTGCGCTGACCGCGTCGACGCGGCTGATCGGAATGTTGCATAGTGTACCAGTGTCAAAGACCGGCCATAAACGAGCAGGTCATCTGGCAAAGGTACGGGTACAAACCCGATTAACCGGATTCGGGCCGATAAACATCCTGTAGAAAGGCACAGCCTCGGCGCCCGCCACGGTTGCCACCCAGCTGTGGCCGAACCAGCCGAGGGGGGGGGGCGTTTGCGCAGGCTGGATCAAAAATACACCGCTTAAAAACTCTAATTTTCCTAAAAAGTAAAATTTTAATTGCCTTAGTTAAGAAATGGTAAACTAACTTATATTTGTTGCAGGACCTGATTCAAGCTGTGTTTACAGCTGATTATGGATACCGCACACCTGATTGATAAACCGATATATACCGTGGATAGCCTGTCCTCTTCGCAAAAACCGACGCCGGCCGATGGCAGTGATCAGCCACTGGCCGGTATCCGGCTGTTACTGGTCGATGATTACCCGATCAATCTTAAAATGGCGCAGCGCTTTATGCAGAAGTGGGGAATTCTGGTCGATACCGCAGAAAACGGACAGATCGCCATCGACAAATTCAGCGCCGGTACGTACGACATTGTACTGATGGATCTGGAAATGCCGGTTCTGGATGGGTATCTGGCTACTGAGGCCATTCGGCGGCTGAATCCGATTGTACCGGTTCTGGCCCTGACCGGATCGGCTCCGTTCAGCAACCAGGACCGCGCCTTCGCGATCGGGATGAACGATTACGTCACCAAACCGTTCAACCCCGACGATTTATTCGAAAAAATTGCCCGATATACCCAGCGGTAACACATCGCTGGGCCTGGTCACCACCGTTTGCTCGTCCAACTACCATGCCACTAACCGCCCCCGCCATTGATTACTCACGACTAGACCGGCTGCATGGCGGAAGCCGAGGGCAGATTGTGAGTGTGCTTCATCTGTTTCTCGATGAGGTCATACCGGATTTTGACCAGCTGGAAGCCGGTATGGAGCAGCAAAACTGGGTTGGCGTGGCCGATGTGGCCCATAAGATTGTGCCCTGGGTGGGTATGGTCGGGCTGACGTCGCTGGAAATGGAGTTGCGCCAGCTGGAGCAGTCCGCCAAGGCAGCACCCGAGCCAGAGGAGGTTATCAGCCGCTGGAATCACTTCAAAGCCGGGCTGGAGCAGGCGTTACCCGTGTTACGCAGCGAACTGGACCGGCTGGCTGATCCTACTTCCCCAACCATTCCTTAAACTCGGTCATCCGGTCGCCACTGACAAACACCTCCTGCCGCGATTTGGGCATCAGATCGAGTTTCAGTTTGCCCGCCGAATAGGTATGGATGGTCTGGATAGCAGACAAGGAGACCAGAAACTGCCGGCTGATCCGGAAAAACTGCCGGGGGTTCAGCAGTTGTGTCAGCTTGTCGAGGCTATAATCAATAGGCAGGTTGAGTCCGTCTTTGGTGACCAGAAAAACCACCCGCTCTTCGAGGTAGAAATACGCGACATCGGTTGTTTCGATGCTTCGGATCTTAGTGCCCACCGTAATCATGAATCGGTCCTTATAATCGGTTTGGCGGGGGCCGCCGATCAGGCTCAGTAGGGTTTCGAGGTCGGGAGTCGATGCACTCGCCGAGCCGAACTGCTTTTTCAGCGCTTTGAATTTTTCAATGGCCGCTACCAGCTCGTTGTAGTTGATGGGCTTAAGCAGGTAATCGATGCTGTTCACCTTAAACGCCTGGATCATGTACTCATCATAGGCGGTGGTAAAGACTACCGGCGTAGTCAGATTGGCCTGCTCGAAGATGCGGAATCCCAGGTCATCTTCGAGGTGGATGTCCATGAAAACCAGATCGACACTGGGGCGGGCTGGCTGTTTGAACCACGCCACGGCTTCGCTCACCGACGGAATGGCCGTCAGCACCTGTATACCGGGATCGTATTTCTGCAACATGCCCTCCAGCCGTTTGGCGGTGAGGTTCTCATCTTCAATAATCAACACATTCATAATCGAAGCAGCAGAGCCAGCCGACGAACTACCGTAAACAAAGACCCGTAGGGAAACTATGCCGGTACCCGTTCGCCGAGTAGCGGTATTTTGACAATAAAAGCCGATTCGTTCTCACTGACGTGCACTGGCCGGTCGGTAAGCAGCGTATATCGGTTGACAATATTCTGTAGACCCACACCGGTCGACACCTCGGATTGGGGACGCAGTTGCCGGTTGTTCTGCACAACCAGGCTGTCGTCTTCCAGGAAGATCTGCACCTGCAGGGGTTCTTTGGCCGACATCCGGTTGTGCTTTACGGCGTTTTCAACCAGGAGTTGCAGGGTGAGCGGAGCAATGGCGTACCGGACCTGATCGGCTTCGGGTACGTTGATGATAACATCGAATTTGTTTTCGAAGCGGATGTTGAGCAGAAAGCGGTAGGCCTGAATGAACTCCAGCTCGGTTTTGAGCGATACGCTCTCGTTATCTTTCTGCTCCAGAATATACCGATACGCCCTCGAGAGCTGGTCGATAAACCGCTCAGACAGGTCGGCGTCGGCATGAACCAGCGACGATAGAATACTGAGGCTGTTGAACAGGAAGTGCGGATTGACCTGGCTCTTCAGGGCCGTAAACTGGGCCTGTACCGCTTCTTTCTCAAGTCGCTCGGCACGCACCTGAATCAGTTCGAGCCGACGGTTGGTACGCCGGTTGGCAGCCAGGTAAAATGCCGACAGCAGCGCCAGAACGGTGAGGCTGTTATTGGCCCGGGCCCGCTGTTCACGTCCCTGCCGCCAGACGGCTGCATCGAGCGGAGTATATGGCTTAGGGGGGCGCTGGGCGCGGTAGGCCGGAAACCGCTCTTCAATGAAGCTATTCAGTGTGCGCCAGATGGTGTAAAAGCCATAGTTAAACGAGAGGGCTATGACGCTGGCAATGAGCAGCGTAGCCAGCTGAGCTGGAATTTTGAACTCCAGCAGAAACCCGTCACCAAACCAGCTGAAAAGCCGTCGCTGTATCCACTCGGTAATGCTGATCCAGAGAAAGAAAAAGAACAATGACAGCAGAATCTCGAGAACGAAGAACGGCAGCCGCGACGCCCGCAGGGCCCAGCTGGGGTTCGAGATATTGACGTAAAGCCGCAGGGGCCAGTAGACAACAAACACGCTCAGGGCAAGCTGCCATTTTTGCCGGTTGGTCAGGCGGTATGTTGTCGGTACGGTGGTCATATAACAAATCTACACATCCTATCTACGCTACAAAAAAAGAAACCGGCGGAATGCCGGTTTCGGTCGGTTGGGTGACGAATTTTGGATCACGACTCAAAAGCAACCACCTTCTGAGCGGGCTGTTCGCCCACAACAAACGTTTTCACGATCTGCTCTTTACCGACACGAACGGCCAGTTGGTAGGTTCCGTTGGCCAGTTCGGCAATGTTGAAATATTGATGGAGGCCATCGCGCAGGTTTACATTCTGCGCATACAGGATGCGGCCCTGCTCATCGCGGAGGCTCACCGTAGCGGTGGCCTCTTCGCGGCCAACGACGAGTTGAATCTTTTTATCAGTGGTGACGGATACATAGGTGACAGGCGCTTTGTCGGCCGTGGTTTGGGCAAATGATGCGGTACCGGCTACCAGTCCCAGCATCAAAACGAATACTTTTTTCATGGTTCGTATTTGTTTGGTTCGTTTGACTGAGACAAAGGTGGGCTGTCCGAATCAGCCCACAAAAGCAATGTGGATGAACGCCGGTTTTTGCCCGACGGGCCTGAGATTCAGCGTTCCGAGTAAAACAGTACCATATCATCATGTTAAAAAAACGGCGGTTGGGCAGCCGATCGGTGTTCAAATCGGTTAGGCATGTACCTTTGCGCCAAACCTGCATCCTGTATGAATCGCTTTTTGTTGGGAATGATGCTTGGGCTGGCTGGCTGCGGCACCTCGTCGACCAAAACGGATAACCAACCCGAGTCCGCAACCATAGCGGCCCCCTTCAAACTTCCCTACGACCTACAATCGCCCGACGATGATGTTACGTTGCCCAAAGCGCTGGAAGAGATATCGGGCCTGACGTATTATAAGGATGGCCAGCTACTCTGCGTGCAGGATGAAGAAGCGGTCGTGTACGTCTACGATAGCCGCAAAAAGAAAGTAGTCAAAGACTTTGGCTTCGGCGGATACGGCGATTTTGAAGGAATCGAATACGTGAACGGCGAGGTCTATGTACTCGAAAGCAACGGCAACCTATTCCGGTTCAAGCCGGAGTCGACGCAGATTGGCCGCACCAAAACCGACCTGCCCGCCAAAACTGAAGTAGAAGGGTTGGGCTATGATCCTAAGACCAAACGGCTGCTGCTGGCCGTCAAGAACGGGGGGAGTGCGTCGAGCGATAAAGCCGTTTACTCGTTCGATCTGCTGAACCGGGCGGTATTTAAGGATATGCAGCTAAATGACGAGCAGTTGAACGGCGCGGGTATCGATCCGAAAACCTATAAGCCTTCGGGTATTGCTGTTCACCCCATAACGGGCGAGTGGTATATCCTGACCTCGGCTGGGAAGCGGCTGGTTATTACGAACCGACAGGCCAAAATCACCTACTCGGAGTCGCTCGACCCGAAGCGGTTTCGCCAGCCGGAAGGCATCTGTTTTGCCCCCAACGGCGATCTATTCATCGCGAGCGAAGGCGATGGCAAGAAAGGGTATCTGATGCGGTTTGCGTATAAAAAGTAGATCCTAGGGAGCCTTGAGCACCTCGGCCGTTATGGTGGTTTGCTTGCCGGTCGTGCTGACCAGCGTTACCCGCGACTGTCGGGAGCTGGCATCCAGTTCGGGTACGCCTTCCTGCTCGGTATAGGTCGAGCCATCGGCTGCTTTGGCCGTGAAAACAACGTTAAACAGCTGGTCGCTGGGGGCTGCGTACCGGCGGGTCGTTTTGTTGACGATATCGTAGTTGACCCGGTAGTCGCTTCCTGACTGGGTTGTTGTATTGATAATAACTTCAAAATCAGTAGCCTGAAACGGGGTGGGGGCGGGGTCGTCGCTTTTGCAGTTCCAGAGCAGGCAGGTCAATAGGAGGAGGCAATAGCGAAGGCCGGACACAGGTTTCATAACGTAAGGAGTAAAAAATGAACGGCTAAGGTACCTGATCCGACGATAGGACCGAACAACAGGTTGGTTTTCTGACTAACTGGTCGCGCCAGCCACCCGAAAGCAGCTGGCGCAACCTGGTTTAGCTCACCAGAAAATTCATCGCCTGTTTCAGGGTGCGCTCGTTGCCGGTTTCGGGGTCCGTATACGACCGTTCGCCGACTTCAATGTCTACCTGTTTGCCAATCAGCTGTTTCGTGTCCAGCTCCTTGCCTTCTTCTACGGCTATACCCGCCTGCTCGAACAGGCCGACAATACTGGCCATACCCGCCTGTGACTGGTAAAACCGGTGCGAAACATACCCATCTTCATTTTCAAAGCGGGCGGCAAAGAAAGGCACTCCTTTGTTCTCGCTGGTGCCCTCGTCGATGTGCGTGATCGTAACGCTGTGGTGCCCGTCGGCCAGCAGTGGTTTATCCTGTCCTTTTTCTACGGCAATTTTCATAACGCTGATTGTGTTTTGTTTATATTATAAACTGCCTGTATGTGTGATTGTTTTGCAGTAATGGCTTTATGAGACAGGTTCGTCGATAACCAGTTCGATATGAACCAGTGGGTCGTAAATAATTGGTTTAATCAGTAGAATGACCGATTTAGCGGCACGAGCGTGGAATAATCCGGGTAGTCATATTACCCACACCGGTCTCAGGCCGTCATGTAGCTATACAGAGTCACAGACTGTCAGGCCGGATGCGTGTTTTAGCGGGTTGGCGGAATGGAAGATGAAAGTTCAGGCCGGTTTGCTGCTGTCTGTCCATGAGGGCGTTGATTGTTTCAACCCGGCTAAGGCCAATCTCATCGCGCCACTCGTTGGCTTTGTTTCGTTCGGCTTCTGTCAGAGCATCGTCAATGTAGCCATAGCGTTTTTCCTGGCGACCGCTTTTGACGGCTACGTACCAGTCATCGATGAGAGCCAGTTCGTAGGGCGATATCTGTCCCTGTACTAGTGCGTTCAGGAGATCAGGTCTAAGTGCCGGATAGAGTGTATCTTCAAGGGCATGGCGCTGGCTGATGGAATTGTGGTGGCTGAAAATAACGGCTCCCCAACTGGCATTACCAATCAGCTTCTCGCCCGGATAGCCGTGTGTTTTCAGAATCTCAGTAAGCCTCGCCAGCTGGATTTGGCTATGCGGGGCAAACCGCTTTTCGGCATAGCGGTCCTGTCGCTGAGAACTGAAGGTAAACAGGGCACCCAGCGCTTTCCACTGATCCTTGCGAAACATGGCCTGCACCTCGTCTCGAACCGCCGGGTTTATGCGTTGCTGATAGATTGCCCGCTGTGCAGGATACTGCTTTTTGAGCTTTTTCCAGTCGGGCTGGCCGATAAGCTTTTTGAGAAAGGCATGCTTGCGGACCTGTCGGGGGGTCATGCCCGCAGCGAAGCCCTTGCGAACGAAGCCTAGAGCCTCACTGGGCCTGCCCAGATACAAAGCCAGTTGAGCCGCTACTTTATAGTCCCGCAGGAAGATGAAATCATAACTGGTAAATACGTTTTTGTAGGCTGCCAACGCCTGGTCGTACTGCTGGCTGGCAATCAGGTCGTGGATGCGGGCAATGCTGCGGTGATATATCCTGTAATCGGGTGGGGCACACGGTGTACTCGTAGGGCTTGTAACCGCAGCAGCGGCCAAGGGCTGGGCGAGCACGAGGATAATGATAATCAGGAGCCTGTTGACATGAGCCATTGGGTATGGGGTTTGGTTACCAGCAGGATACCCGCAGGGGGCGATGCGTTGCGCCGTTACGATTTTTTAACACCTGCGCCCGGCAGATCCAGCAAGTACTACCAGCGTATGGCGGATAAATTGTCTCGCCGTAACCTGTTAGCGGGCAGCTACAAGCACCCGTATATGCGCTCATGTACTATTTTTCGCTAGTATTATACACCGATTTTCGCAAACGACTTTCTGCCATGCTGACCCGCCGTTCTCTGCTCAAAACTACCGCGCTTGCGCCCTTTGCTACCTACGATCAAAAACCACTGGCTACTGTAAAACCGGCCCGGCTCAAGCCCGGCGATACGGTGGGTTTGGTTTGTCCGGCAGCGCCGGCCTACAGCCGCGAAGAGGTGCAGGTTACGCAGGAGTCGCTGGTGGCGATGGGGCTGAAAACCAGGCTGGCTCCGCACTTTTACGACCGCTACGGCTATCTGGCCGGGCGCGATGCCGACCGGGCCGCCGACGTGAATGCCATGTTTGCTGACCCGGATATCCAGATGGTCATGGCCATGCACGGAGGCTGGGGCTGCGCCCGGTTGCTGCCGCTGCTCGACTACGAACTGATTCGCCGAAACCCCAAACTACTCATTGGCTACAGCGATATTACGGCCCTCCTGCTGGGCATTCATACTAAAACCGGATTAGCTACCATCCATGGCCCGGTAGGCTCGGCCACCTGGAATTCGTATACCGTAGAGCGGTTTCGGCGCGTGATTATGGAAGGCGAACCGGTTATGTATGAAAATCCGACCGACAAGGGTGATACGCTGGCCCAGACCGACGACCGCATCTGGACGATTCGGCCCGGTACGGCGCGTGGTCCGCTGGTGGGTGGCAATCTGACGGTGCTCTGCCATTTGCTGGGTTCGGTTTACGTGCCCGACTGGCGTAATAAAATTCTATTCATCGAAGACGTCAGCGAGGATATCTACAGTGTTGACCGAATGCTGACCCATCTGAAGCTGGCCGGGGTGCTCAACCAACTGTCAGGGCTCGTGTTCGGCAAGTGTACGCGTTGCGGTCCCGGTAGCGGGGGGTACGGTTCACTGACGCTCGAAGACGTGCTGATCGAACATATTGGACCGCTAAACATTCCGGCTTTTGCCGGCGCCATGATCGGGCATATTACCGACAAGTTTACCGTACCAATTGGGATCAACGCCGAGATGGACGCCGAAAAAGGCCTGATTCGGCTGCTTGAACCCGCTGTAGCGTAATGCGAGTTAAAAAGTTGATGGTAAGACTGTTACGCATGGCCTGCCAGAAATCGTTTGGCCCGCCGGATTTCACTCCTAGCCCCCTAAGAGCCTGGGAGAGGAGTCGGGCGCATGCTTAAATGTGGCCATTTTTTCGGATACCGGCTACTGCCTATGAGTAGCGATGCGGTATTTTTGATCAATAGGCACATGTTAGTGGTAGACTGGTTAAGCCAGTGGTCCTGATTACTCGAGTACAGAAGGGGCGCCGAATGCCTCAAGCATGGACGTAGAAAAGGTCTTCACTGCACGGTAAAGACCTTTTCTACGTCCATGCCGGGCTGGCTTGTCTGGTAGTCTGCTTATTTGGTAGCGGGCACAGCAACCGTTTCACTCTGGTATTTGTACCAGTACTCAATCAGATCGGCTACCAGACCCGTCCAGCCGGTCTGGTGGTTAGCGCCCAGACCCGCTCCAACGTCGCCGTGGAAATATTCAAAGAACAGGTAAAGCTTATCGAAATGCGGGTCGGTCTGTAGTTTCTTATCGAAGCCGTAGGCCGGAATACGGCCGTCGGCTCCGCGCCGGAAGAGGTTGATCAACCGCTCGGCTACCTGAACAGACGCTTCCTTGATGCTCATCACCTGCCCCGAATTAGTGGGGTATTCGACCTCGAAGTCGTCGCCGTAATACTGGTAGAACTTCTGCAGGGAGTCGATGAGCAGGAAGTTAAGTGGAAACCAGACCGGCCCGCGCCAGTTGGAGTTACCCCCAAACATGCTCATTTCCGACTCGGCCGGCGAGTACCGCACCTGGAATATCTCGCTGTTCAGCTCGAACTGATACGGCGTCTGTTCGTGAAATTTCGACAGGGCGCGAATGCCAAAGTCGGACAGGAACTCCGTTTCGTCGAACATCCGCTTCATGATCATCTTCATCCGGTGGCCGCGCAGCAGGCTCAGCAGGTGGGTTTCGCCCTTACCCGGCTCGTGCCAGCGCGACACCAGCGAGGCCAGGTCGGGGCGGTTGGTCAGTACCCATTCGACCCGTCGTTTGAAGTCGGGGAGTTTGGAGAGCAGTTCCTCGTCCAGAATCTCGACCGCAAACAACGGAATCAGCCCCACCATCGAGCGAATCTTGAGCAGACGGGCATTGTTATCGGGCGTGTGAAGCACATCGTAGTAGAACTGATCGACCTCGTCCCAGAGGCTGATGTTCTGCTTGCCGAGGTTATTCATGGCCGACGCTATGTGCAGGAAGTGCTCGAAGAACTTGCTGGCCATGTCCTGATAGCTGGGGCGCGTCAGGGAGATTTCGCAGGCGATCCGCAGCATGTTCAGGGTATACATGGCCATCCAGCCCGTACCGTCGGCCTGCTCGATGCGCCCACCCATGGGCAGCGGCTGGCTCCGGTCAAAGACCCCGATATTGTCGAGACCGAGGAAGCCGCCCCCAAAAATGTTGTTGCCTTCAACGTCTTTGCGGTTCACCCACCACGTAAAGTTGAGCAGCAGCTTATGGAACACCCGTTCCAGAAAGGCCACATCGCCGGTGCCGTTCTGCTCCCGGTCAATCTCGTACACCTTCCAGGTAGCCCAGGCATGAACCGGCGGGTTCACGTCGCTGAAGTTCCATTCGTAGGCGGGTATCTGGCCGTTGGGGTGCATGTAGTACTCCCGCAGGATAACGGCCAGCTGCCGTTTGGCAAAGTCGGGGTCGAGCCGCGCCAGGGTGAGCGTATGAAACGCCAGATCCCAGGCCGCAAACCAGGGGTATTCCCACTTGTCGGGCATACTCAGGATATTGGCTGTGTACATATGCCGCCAGCTCTCGTTGCGCGCATAGACCCGCCCCTGAAACGGTACCGGCATCTTGGGATCGCCCTTGAGCCACTCGTTGACGTTGTAGTAATAAAACTGCTTGTTCCAGAGCATACCGGCATAGGCCTGCCGCTGAATCGTAAGCAGTTCGGAGTCGGTTACATTGGTTTGCAGGCTGGCATAAAACGCATCGGCTTCGGCCAGGCGCTGGTTCCAGATGTCGTCGAAGTCGGCAAAGGGCTGGCCCATCAGCGTCTGATCGCTGAAGCGCAGCCGAACGCTGATGCTCTCGCCGGGCGGTATCTGCCGGGTATACTGAGCCGACGCTTTCGTGCCAATCTGGTTGGGGTTGATAAAGTTCTTCTTCCCGCCCGACGTAATGTAATTGTTGATCCCGTCTTTGGGATATTTGGCCACATTGGGCCGGCCGTAGAGTCGCTCGGTATTGGTGTCGTTGTCGCAAAACAGCAGCGCGTCGGCGTCTTCGCAGTAGAGTTTGTATTTTCCCAACTGCTTGTGGTTCACCTCGATCTGGTTGTTGGCGATCCCGTTCATCATGGGCCGGGCGTTGTACTGCTCGTAGCCCCAAGACCAGGTGTTACGGAACCAGATCGTGGGCAGCATCGTCAGCGGAGCCGTCTGGGCCGAGCGGTTATGGGCCGTAATTTTTACCAGCCAGTCGTTCTGATCGGCTTTGGCGTATTCGATGAAAATATCGAAGTATTCATCCTGTTCAAAAACGCCGGTATCGATCAGTTCATATTCGGGCTGCTGTCGGTTTCGGCGGGCGGTTTCGATGACCAGGCGGTTGTACGGAAACTCCTGCTGCGGATACTTGTAAAGCATCTTCATGTAGGAGTGGGTAGGGGTGCTGTCGAGGTAATAATACAGCTCCTTAACGTCTTCGCCGTGGTTGCCTTCGGGCCCCGACAGGCCAAACAGCCGTTCTTTGAGGATATTGTCTTTATGATTCCAGAACGCCAGGGCGAAGCAAATATGACCTTTGTTATCGGAAATGCCGCCGATGCCTTCTTCGCCCCAGCGGTAGGCGCGGGAGCGGGCCATGTCGTGGGTTACGTAGTTCCAGGCGTCGCCATAGGGGCTGTAGTCTTCACGGACACTACCCCAGGCCCGCTCGGATAAATACGGTCCCCATTTTTTCCACCCTTTGTTATCGGCTCGTTCGTACAGACGTTCGCGTTCGGCTATTGTGGTCATAAGTAATCGGTTAATGTCAGGCGGGTAAGCGCAGGCTTGCTGATGAATCAGCTGTCAAAGATAGTATGCATGCTGACTTAATGATTGAAAATTTCGTGCGTATAGGGGTTCCGAACCACTTGTATGCCAGTAAAATGCACAAAAAGGGTTCTCTATGACCGTTCGCTCAATACGGGTACCGGTTGTGTTACCCCCAACCGCTTCGGTAACGACAAAGGGATGCTGAGTTGATCAGATAGCTATTCCTAAACCTCCAAATTCCTTGTGCCGACCGTGGCACGGTCGGCACAAGGATTACTCGTTACATCTATGACTGGTAAAATCACACTCCTCTGTCTATTGCTGACCAGCCTGAGTCTGACTGGCTACGCGCAGACCCTGACCGCAGGCTCGTATGCGAATAAAAACCGACTGGCGGGCTATGCCGCACCGGCCGAATCGTCGGGCATTTTCTGGATGACCGAAACCAACCGCAAGCCATCGCCCTATACGATCGTGCGCTTCTACGATGAAACCAACCAGCTGATCTACGAAGAAAAACTGCCGGGGCGTTGTCTGAACATTTACCGAAAACGGGTAGTGCGTCAACTCAACCGCGCCCGCGTCGATATCGGCCGCCAGTGGGCGCTGAAGCAGCAAATACGCCCGGACGATTTTCTGGTGGCCAGCTATTTACGTCGATAATCCGCTGATTATACCGTTACGGCTGTACCGCGGCCAGTACCCGTTTGATCAGCTCGTTCGGATTGCCGTTATGCCAGCGCCACACAATAACGATATCGTGTTCGGGGTCGACCCAGACGGTGTTCGACCCCGCGCCAAGGGCGGCAAAGCTGCTGGTCGGTGCGTCGGGCCAGGGCTTTTTGCCACCGGCTGCGTTGCCCGTATTCAGCCACCACAGGTAGCCGTAGTCGGGGCCAACGGCGTTGCCGGTAGTCGCCTGCCTGACCCAGTCGGCCGAAATGATCTGCCGGTTCTGCCAGCGTCCCTGCCGCCCGTAGAGGTAGCCAAACCGGGCCAGGTCGCGGGCGCTGATGCGTAGGCCACCCCCCCAGCGCGTACCGCCACTCACCGAGGGCATGGGTTTGCCATCTACGTCGGCTACGGCCGTGGGATAGGGTATGTACTGCCAGGTGTCCGACGCGCCGATGGGATTCATGATCTCATCGCGTACTACCTCAGGGATCGGTTTTTTCCAGAGCCGCAGCAGCGACAGCGCCATGCGGTTGATCCGTACGTCGTTGTATTCGTAATAGGTGCCGGGTTTTTGCAAGGTGCGGGGCTTACGTTCTCCGCGCCCGAACGCTTCTTTGCCGACAAAATCGCTGTTTTTACCCCACAGACTGCCTTCCCACTCGGTCGTTTGCCGCAGGTGCTGCTCCCAGGTTACGGCCCGGTTCTGTTCCGAATCATAGCCGCCATCGTGAATCAGCGTCGAGACCGGCTCGAAAACGTTCGGGATCATGCCCCGCTCGTGGCTGATGCCCACCACCGTCGACAGAACGCTCTTGGCTACGCTGTAGGTTGGGTCAACGCTTCGGGTGTCGCCCCATTCGGCTACGATGTAGCCGTGGCGGAGAATGATGCCGTTCGTGGCCGCCCGGCTGGTAGGCATTGGTCCGAGGAGCTTCCCGAAAATCTCTTCCTGGGTCGAGAAATCCGGTTTCATCTGAGTGGTTTCCTGGGTTTTGGCGAAGGCCACAGCTGCGTCGAGTAACGCGGGATTCATGCCCGCTTTTTCGGGGGTTATCGTGGCCCAGTTATCGCCTTTGGGCGGATAGTATACTGCCGAAGATGAAATGGGTCGCTGGCAGGCAATCACCAGCCATACCAGCAATGCGGCAACCAGTGGGCGGGAATAGAGATGCGTCATGCACGTAGAGAAAGATTGGTAGGGAGCCGTTTATCGTTCCAGTTTGAAGTTCGGGTCGAGCCTGACGCGGGTTGGGCGGTTGGCAATGTCCCAGCCGGTGAGGTACATCCAGCGGGCTATGTTGGTCACTTTGCCGGTGTCGATGCGCTCGGGTTCGTCTTTGGGGGTATGATAGTCGGGGTGAAGCAGGCTCGTAAACGCAATGGCGGGGATGTTGGCCCGGGCGTAGGGCAGGTGATCACTCCGAAAATACCAGCCTTCGGGGTGCTCCGGTTTGTCCCATAGCGTGTCGAGCTTGAACCGGGTATTGGCCTGGTTGGCGGCCAGAGCCGCACTGACCAGGTCGGTCGAGTTGCGGTGGGGTGGCTGCTGACCCAGGATACAGGCGCTGTCGGGCGCATTACGGCCGATCATTTCGGCGTTCAGTACCGCCACGATCGACCCGCGCGGCACGGTAGGCTTGTCCACGTAATAGCGCGAACCGAGCAGCCCCCGCTCTTCGGCGCCGTGGAACACAAACAGCGCCGACCGTTTGGCGGGTTGTTTGACAAACGCTCTGGCAATGGCCATCGTGGCAACGCAGCCGCTGGCATTGTCGTCGGCACCGTTCCAGATCGAATCGCCCGCTACCGCCCGCCGAACGCCATCATGGTCCTGATGGGTGCTGAACAGGATGTGCTCCTTCGTCAGCGCAGGATCGGTACCGGCTACTTTGGCGACAATGTTGACCGACGGGTAGCTGAAACTCTCTACGTTGACCACGTTGGTAAACTGCTGGTTGGGTTGTTTGATCCAGTCGATGGCACTGGCCGGTAACCAGACCGTTGGCGCCTGGGTAAATATGCGCGTGTTAGGGCCGCCCGGCAGGTCGTAGCGACCGCGTTCCAGCCCCGTTGTCCAGCGCTCGAAATATGACTGAGCCTGCTCGTTAGATACCCATACCACCGCCACGGCACCCGCCTTCACGAGTTCGGCCGCCCGCCGGGTCATGGTACCGAACAAAAACCGACGGTAGCTCAGCTCGGCCGGGCCGGTTCCCGAAAACAGGATCGCTACGGCTTTGCCTTTAATATCGACATTGGCCATCTCGCCCGGCGAACCCGTACCGATGAAGACGAGGGGCGCGTCGACCGAGGCAATGGCCGGCGCCAGCAGAAAGGCATCCTGGCCGTGGGTGAGCTGTCGACTACCAATGGCGAGCCGGCTGGTTTCGGTAATGCGGGTGCGCTGGATGTGAAAGAACTGAAAAAACGTACCGTCATCGCCGGCGGGTTGCAGGCCCATGGCGCGGAGTTGTTCGGCAATCCAGACCGAGGCTTTCAGCTCATCGAGCGAGCCGGCCTCTCGACCCCGAAAGTGATCGCCCCCCAGGGCAAACAGGTCGCGTTTGATGTCTGCTTCGCGGATGGCAGCGGCTCCGGCGGGCGAAGCAGGGCGGGCTTTTGACTGAGCATGGGTGCCGGACGGATTGGCCAGGCTTAGACAGGCACTCAGGGCCGCCAGCAGCAAGGTTCGTTGACTGTACAGGTGAATCATTGTCAGGATGTATTGGGCAGAAACAGGATGAAAAGCAAAGCTAATGGCCCGGCGCAGATGATTGGTGCCAATCCGTAAAATACTGGCCGATCCATGTGTATATTGGCTCTTCAATCTTCCCCCTATGAAATTCGCCCTGTTGTGTGCCCTCCTCATCAGCAGCCACTGCCTGATGGCCCAGTCAAAAACCCGGCAGGCCGACCCGGCCGTAGCGTACGACGCTTATGTACAGCAGGCCGTGCGCGACTGGCACGTTCCGGGCCTCACCGTTACGGTGGTAAAAGACGGGAAGGTGGTGCTCAAGAAAGGCTACGGCGTTCGGGAGCTCAACAAAGCGGAGCCTGTCAATACGCAGACGCTCTTTGCCATGGCGTCGACCACCAAAGCCATGACAGCGGCTTGTCTCGGTATGCTCGTCGACGAAGGTAAACTCCACTGGGACGATCCGGTACTTACTTACCTGCCCAATTTCCAGCTGTACGATCCGGCCGTTACGCGCGAGTTGCGGGTGCGCGATCTGCTGACCCATAACACCGGCGTTGGCAATGCCGACCTGCTCTGGACTATCATGCAGATTCCCTCCGACGAGATTCTGAATCGGATGCGGCTGGTCAAACCGGTATACTCGCTGCGGTCAGGGTTCATCTACCAGAACATCATGTATCTGGCGGCCGGCAAAGTGGTGGAGAAAGTGAGCGGGCAGCCCTGGGAAACGTTTATCCGACAGCGTATTTTCGAACCGCTGGGTATGACCCGTACTAAAGCACTGTTTCGGGAAGTAACCGATCCCAACCGGGCCTGGCCACACGTAGCGGTGAACGATACAGTTCGGGTTGTTAAAAACAAACGCGAAGAGGGCGCCGTCGACGCGGTAGGGCCAGCCGGGTCGGTCTGGTCATGTTCCGACGATCTGGCCCTCTGGATGCAGTGTATGCTCGATTCCGGCCGGTATCGGTCCGGAAATGCTGAATCCAGGCAGCTCCTCAAACCCGCCACCTGGGCCGAGCTGTTCAAGCCGCAGGTAATCGTGACCGATGCCCAGTTTTACCCCTCGCAGGTGCTGACCAAACCGACCTGGAAAACCTACGCCCTGGGTTGGTTCCAGCACGACTACCGGGGCCATAGGGTCAACTTCCATACCGGGAGTCTGACGGGCATGGTCGCCATGCATGCCCAGCTTCCTGACCAGAAACTGGCTGTTTATATACAGGGTAACCTCGATCATGCCGAACTGCGCCACGCGCTCATGTACCGCGCCTTCGATCAGTTTGCGTTGGGAATCAGTCGCGACTGGAACGCCGACCTCTACAAGCTATACAGCGATATACAGCTGCGCCGGAAAGCAGCCGAGCGCCGGGTCGACAGCCTGCGCGTCAGGAACACAAAACCATCGCTGCCGCTCACGGCCTATGCCGGGCAGTATACGGACCCGCTCTATGGCAAGGTCAACGTGAGCGTGCAGGATGATAAGCTCGTCTTTTCGGCGAACGATGTGATGGCCGGTCGGCTCGATCACTGGCATTATGACACGTTCCGGCTGACCTACAGCAACTTCTGGGAAGGAACCGACGCCGTAGGGTTCATACTCGATTCGCGGGGGAGCGTGGCCCGGCTAAGCTGGGCCGGTACCGAATTGCTCAAAACGCCCACGCCGACCAGCAAAGGCGTAGCCGAGCGCTAGCGATTTACGGCCGCGCATTGGCTTTGGCCAGCACCTCATCGACCGTCAGTACGTCGAGCGAGGGGGCTACCAGATCGGCCTGGGCCAGTACCTCCGGCGACCCCAGACCAACCACGAACATACCGCCCCGTTTGCCTGCTTCCACGCCGGCAACGGCGTCTTCAAAAACCACGCATTCGGCCGGCCGGACCTCCAGTTCGGCCGCACCCCTGGTAAACACTTCCGGGTCGGGTTTGCCCTTGCTGATCTTGTTCCCGTCGATGACCGCGTCGAACACGTCTGACATGCCGATGCGCTCCAGAATGAGCGGAGCGTTTTTACTGACCGATCCCAGTGCCGTTTGCAGGCCCGCTTTGCG
This sequence comes from Spirosoma lacussanchae, assembly GCF_005870035.1. Lineage (GTDB taxonomy): Bacteria > Bacteroidota > Bacteroidia > Cytophagales > Spirosomataceae > Spirosoma > Spirosoma lacussanchae. The sequence goes on from NZ_SWJG01000002.1 coordinate 322,302, forward strand.
TACCTGCGAGAAAAACGTAGCCACGCCGGGCAGTATATCTTCGGCGGTCATGCGGCTGACCAGATCCAGATACCAGTTATTTTTCTGGGATGCCAGTTCCAGTTTTTCCTCATCGGGTAAGGTCAGGCCACCGTGGGCCAGTATAATATCCAGCGACTCGGTCCGGCTGACGCCCTTGAGCCGCTCGTTAAACTCTTCCGAAATGTCGAAACCCAGTTCGTTGGCGAGCCGTTTCCAGGCCTGATAGTGGTACACGGCCGTGTCGACAATGACGCCGTCGAGATCGAATAAAAAAGCCTTGATGGGCATAGCGTTTCAGGTTGTAGTAAGCCGTAAAAGTACGGCCTTTTAACGAAAGCGTAGACTTCTGCGACAAGGCTGTGCGCTGCCATAGACGCTTACTGCCTACAGAGGTATAAAAGGTGCAGCCATGTTTGTCATGCTGACGAAGCCGGGTGGCCGGTGCCGAAGCATCTCAGGTAATAGCCCCGAATCCGCTTCCTTCGTCAGCATGACAACCAATCATAAGCCTAACTATTTCTTCAGCTCCAGCACAACGGCCGTTTTGGCCGGTAGTTTGATCAGTTTCAGGTCTGACAGGGTTTCGTCGGTCAGCACGTTACGGGCCGACCGGAATCCGGCCATGCGTTCGGCAAACCGGGCGGTATCGAGCGAAATCTCTTTGTCGTTGGTGTTGCTGGCTACCATCACGGTTTTGTTGGCATCGTACCGGAAATACACATACGTACCGTCCTGCGGCAGATACTGCATCAGCTTACCGGCATGCAGGGCTGGGGTGGCCTTGCGGTAAGTGGCCAGCTTGCGCACGAAATCAAACGCGTCGTTCTCGCGTTTGTCGCGACCGGCAGCCGTGAACTTGTTCTCCTTGTCGCCCGGAAAACCGCCCGGAAAATCGCGCCGTACTTCGGCGTCGGACGGGTTCTTGAAATTCTTCATCAGAATTTCCGTGCCGTAGTACATGCTGGGTATGCCACGTGTGGTCAGCAGCCAGGTAAGCCCCATCTTGTATTTACTGATGTCTTCACCGATGACCGACAGGTAGCGGTCGGTATCGTGATTGTCGAGGAACGTAACGAGCTTGCTGGGGTCTGCATAAACGGCATCCTGCGCCAGCGCCTGGTAAAACCGGTTGACGCCATCGTCCCAGCTGAAATTCTGCTTCAGCGCGTCGAGCATGGCCGAATACACCACAAAATCGAGGCCGCCCGGCTGGTTCGATTTGAACGGAAAATCAATTTTGTTGCGGGTGTAATAGGCCTGATCGACTACATTGTTGACCCACGATTCGCCAAAGATGTGGATGTTCGGGTATTGCTCCAGCAGGGCCGCGTTGCAGCGGTTCATGAATGGCTGGTCGTTGTACATGTACGTGTCGACCCGCCAGGCATCGACCCCAAATTCTTCGACCGACCAGATCGCGTGCTGAATCAGGAAGTTGGCCAGAAACGGATTGCTCTGGTTGAGGTCGGGCAGGTGCGGTACGAACCAGCCGTCGAGCGAAACGCGCCGGTCGCTTTCGGCGCCGTGTGGGTCGGTAATGGGCTGGTATTTGTACGACGTATTGGTGTAGGTAGGCCATTGGTGGAGCCAGTCTTTCATCGGCATATCTTTCAGGAACCAGTGGTTGATACCGACGTGGTTATACACGGCGTCCTGAACGACCTTGAGGCCGGCGGCATGGGCTTTCCGTACAAATTCCTTATACCCTTCGTTGCCACCCACGCGCCGGTCAATGGCGTAGTGATCCGTAAACCCGTACCCATGGTAGGCCGACCGCATCAGCCCGCCTTCGTTCGTGAGTGGCTGGTTGTTTTCCAATACGGGGGTAAACCAGATGGCCGTTACGCCGAGGTCTTTCAGGTAGTCGAGATGCTGGGCAGCTCCGGCCAGGTCGCCCCCGTGGCGGTAAACCGGATTGGCCCGGTCGGCGTTGGGGTCGGCCAGGTCGTCAAATTTGTCGTTGCTGGGGTCGCCGTTGGCAAAACGGTCGGGCATGGCCAGGTAGATGAAGTCGGCGGCCGTTACGCCCTGGGCTTTCGGCTCGCGGTTGCGGGCTTTCAGTTCAAAGGGCTGGGTCAGCGTCTGTGTGCCGCGCTTGCCAACCAGTTTCAGTGTGCCGGGGCGGGCCGTCGGGGCAATGGCTAGGTCGAGAAAGGCGTAGTTGGGGTTCTCAACAGTGTGGGCTTTGACCAGTTTAACCCCGGGGTAGTTGACGGTATAGGTCAGCGTACCGGCGTTGGGACCGTAGACCAGCAGTTGCAGCTTCGGGTTTTTCAGGCCCACCCACCAGTTGGTTGGGTTCAGCCGCTGGATCTGAGCGGTCTGGGCAAAAGCCGCCAGCGTAGCGGCCAGGGCGCAGATGAGTGTAAACAAAGATCGTTTCATGTAGTGGTTATGCTGAATGAAAATAAGGCCGAACCAGGCGTAGCAGGCGATCTGACCGACGGGCGCCGGTTTGGTTGCCCCCGTTCGCGGCCTGCCTGCATACCGAGGGGGCTATTCATTGGCAAAAATAACCCAAGATTTTCGGCGAAAAAGGCCATAGCTTTGCATTATAAATTGTAAACAGCCGTAACCTCGTTCATGAATACGACGTCCGTTGTCCCCGTAATGGACAAACTTATTATCTACCAGATTTTTACCCGGCTGTTCGGTAACACGAATACCACCAACCGCCCCCATGGCGACAAATCGGAGAACGGGTCTGGAACATTCGCCGACATCAACGACGCAGCGTTGCGGAGTATTCGGCAGTTTGGGGCCTCGCACGTCTGGTATACGGGTATACTCGAACACGCTACTCAAACCGATTACTCAGCTTACGGGATTCAGCCTCATGATCCGGCCGTGGTTAAAGGCCGTGCTGGCTCTCCCTACGCGGTCAGCGATTATTACGATGTCAACCCTGATCTGGCCGTTGAGGTACCGAATCGGATGGCCGAATTTGACGCGTTGGTTGAGCGTTCTCATGCGCACGGACTGCGGGTCATCATCGACTTCGTACCGAACCACGTGGCCCGGCAGTACCAGTCCGACGCCAAACCGGCGGGCGTGGTCGACCTGGGCGAGCAGGACGACACAACGGTTGGCTTTGCGCCCGATAATAATTTTTATTACCTGCCCGGTCAGACCTTTGTAGCCCCGGCCGGGGATACCAACCGCCCCACATCGCTGCACGAATACCCGGCCAAGGTTACCGGATCGGGCTCCATTACGGCTACACCCGATAGCAACGACTGGTATGAGACTATAAAGATCAACTACGGGATCAACGTCTTCGACGGCAGCCGTCATTTCGATCCGATACCGGCCACCTGGCAGCAGATGCTCGACATCCTGCTGTTCTGGGCCGACAAAGGCGTCGATGGGTTCCGGTGCGACATGGCCCAGCTGGTGCCGGTCGAGTTCTGGCGGTGGGCGATCGGACGGGTGAAGCAACGGTATCCGCGGCTTATTTTCATTGCCGAGATTTACGAGCCGCACCTGTACCGGCCCTTCATTTTCGACGGTGGGTTTGATTATCTCTACGATAAGGTGGGGCTGTACGATGCACTGCGGGCGTTGATGGAAGGCCACGGCTCCTGCTACGACCTAACGCGGGTGTGGCAGCAGCAGTCGGGCGATTACGCCCAGCACATGCTCCGCTTTCTGGAAACGCACGACGAGCAACGCATTGCCTCGCGGTTTTTTGCCAATACCCCCTGGGCGGCTGTGCCGGCCATGACCCTGGCTGCTACCATGCATACCGGGCCGTTTCTGCTGTATTTCGGGCAGGAAGTAGGGGTTCGGGCCGAGGGTAGCGAAGGATTCAGTGGCGACGACGGCCGCACGACCATCTTCGACTACTGGGGCATTCCCGAATGGCAGGGCTGGCTCAACGCGCAGCCCGGCGAGCAGGGCCGTTACGACGGTGGGGGACTCTCCGACGAACAGCGGCAGTTGCGGGCGTTTTACCAGCAGCTCAACCACCTCGTCAACGGGTCCGACGCCATCCAGAACGGCTATTTCTACGACCTTCAGTGGGCGAACGACAACGGCCAGAGCAGGGGCTACGACGCCCATCAGCTGTACAGTTACCTGCGCTATACGGATCGGCAGAAACTGCTGATCGTCTGTAATTTCTCGGCGCATACAACCTACGAAACCACCGTTCAGCTGCCGGACCATGCGTTCGCTACCCTGGGGCTGGATCCCATGCGGACTTACCAGTTCACCGATATTTTCCTGAGCGATACGCAGGTTGAGGTTGCTGGGCGAGAAGGGGTTTCGTTGTCATTACCACCCCGCAGTGTTCGGGTGCTGGAAATTAAAGCCTGACAAATCGGTACTTTATCCGGCTTGCGTCGTCCATACGACGCAAGCACTTGTTATCTCAATCTATGAAAAAAAGGTTTACCCTGGGAGTACTTTTAACCATAGCTACGGCTTCGCTGGCTCAGGAACCGACAGCCGTGAAGCTGAGTCAGTGGGCGAGTGCCGGCGGAAAAACACCCGCCGAAACGGCCGTGCAGGTCGGGAAGCAACTGATCGGTAAGCCGTACGTAGCCAATACGCTCGACCTGAACGCGACCGAGCAGCTGGTTGTCAATGTAGACGCCTTCGACTGTACGACCTACCTCGAAACGGTGCTGGCGCTTTCACTGGCGCGCTTCGAACTGTCGGCAAAAGCGACGCCCGCGCAGCTGGAACGCAGCTTTCAGCAGTATCTGACCCAGCTGCGCTACCGCAATGGCCGCATAGACGGGTATGCCAGCCGACTTCATTATTTTTCGGACTGGCTCCGCGACAACGAACGAAAGGGCTTGCTGACCGACGTTTCCCGCGAACTGCCGGGGGCTATGTCGGTGGCCAAACCAGTGTCATACATGACAACTGCTACGTACCGGTACCCGGCCCTGCGCGATCCGGCGGTATACCGGCAGGTGGCGCTGACCGAAGCCGAGCTGAACCAGCAGTCGTTTGCGTTCATCCCCAAAAAGATTATCCGGCAGGCCGAGAGCCAGCTGCGCGAGGGTGACATTGTGATGCTGACTGCGGCCCGTCCCGGTCTCGATATGAAACACGTTGGACTGGCCGTCCGTCAGCCCAACGGTCGTATTCACCTCCTGCACGCGTCGTCGGAGCAGGGCCAGGTCATGATTACCACCCAGCCGCTGAGTGACTACGTGCTGTATCATAAGCGACTATCGGGAATCCGGGTGGCGCGGTTGCGGGCTGGTAGTGGTACGCTCACGGCCGTTATGAATCAGTAGCTTCGCCCCCTTTATCTGAGACTACGAACGCCCTGGTCCCGAACGGTACCGGGGCGTTTTGCTAGGCGCCGAACGCCGGAAAATCGTCGAGAAAACGGATTTCGGCCGTGTCGTGGTCAATGCAGCAGCAGTAGTGGGTCAGCCCGTTGGAAACAACGATATACGGCGCCCGGTGAATATGGTTGTAGCGGGTAATCTGGTCAAAAACAGCCTGGGTCAGCGGCACGTGGGGCGCTTTACATTCAACGACCAGAAACGGCTGGCCCTGCCGGTCGAAGGCCACGACGTCGGTCCGTTTCTGCGTCTGGTTGAGCGTCAGCCCGCCTTCGGTTCGGATGAGGGCTTTCGGGTAGGCGTAATGCGTCAGCAGCAGATTGACAATGTGTTGCCGAACCCACTCCTCGGGCGAGAGCCGAACATACTTCCGGCGTAGTAAGTCGAAAATATACGGTTTCCCTTCGACTTGCTTAGTTTTGTGATCAAAAGGGGGCAGGTTCAACGCAAGCATACCCCAAAAATACAGAGAAAAACATCGACAACCGGGAATATTACGTCCTCAATCTGGACCACTCCCGCTGTAGTTCGCTGCTTTCATTACTCCCACTTTGTATAGATGAAAACGAAAGAAGAGATTGTCAATAACTGGCTGCCCCGGTATACCGGAACCCCCATCGAGCAATTTGGCGAATACGTCCTGCTGACCAACTTTATTAATTATGTAGAGCTGTTCGCGGAGAAGTTCAACGCCGAAATTTTTGGGTTGGGCCGGGCCATGCAAACCGCTACGGCCAACAACATCACCATCATCAACTTCGGTATGGGTAGCGCTATGGCCGCTACCGTCATGGATCTGTTGTCGGCCATCCGGCCCAAGGCGGTTCTGTTCCTGGGCAAATGCGGAGGGCTGAAAAAGACCCAGATTGGCGATCTGGTGCTGCCCATCGCGGCCATCCGGGGCGAAGGAACCAGCAATGATTATATGCGTCCGGAGATTCCGGCCCTGCCCTCGTTCCGATTGCAGCGGGCGGTGTCATCGATGATCAAGAAGCACGAACTCGACTATTGGACGGGTACGGTCTATACCACGAACCGGCGCATCTGGGAGCACGACGAAGTGTTTAAAGAGTACCTGCGCGAGACCCGGGCTATGGCGATCGATATGGAAACGGCTACGATCTTTACCGTTGGCTTTGCGAATTCCATTCCGCATGGCGCACTGTTGCTGGTGTCTGACAACCCGCTCGTGCCCGAAGGGGTAAAAACCGAAGAGAGTGACAAACGGGTTACGGGACAGTTCGTTACCAAACACCTCGACATTGGCATCGACTCCCTGCTCGAACTCGAAATGTCCGGCGATTCGGTAAAGCACCTGCGCTTCGAATAACAAAGGCAGGAGCGGATCTTCCAGGCGAGCGGCTGTCTGTTTCGGGCAGCCGCTCGTTTCGTTTATATTGACCATGAAAGTCATATAGCGATCGATGACCTTGGATACTGATGATACATTGGGCGGACAAAAAAAAGCACCAGACGGGCACCTGGTGCTTCATTAGATAGGTCGATAGCTCAGGCAAAGAAACCTGAGATGCTGCCATTAGTCTTTGTTGTGTTTGCTGTATCGTTCACAATCTGGCTGTCATCAGGCCAAACTGGATACCGAGAATAAGGCAAAGTCGGTTTTGGCAATTCTCGCTACTGGTTAGTCAGTCACCGTAATTTTGTACGTTTTTTTATCCGTGGCTTCGCTTAGGACTGTAGGCCTCGCGAAATGAAACTCCAGCGTAGTTGTCCCTTTGGCCAGCGCCGTGTAGTTCCATACCTGGTTTCCCCACACAGCTGAATTTTGAGGGTTGACAACCGTATTCATGTTATTCATGTTGCGGGCCGTGTCGTCGCCTGCATTTACCAAATTCCATATAAATCCTGTGGAACCATTCGAATATTGCACTAGCAAAGTTAGATAGAATGTGGCTCCCTTTTTTACAGAGAGTGTGGTAGAATTCTGTGGAGTGACACTGTCAGAATCATGCTTACAGGCCGCAGAGCCAAGAAGAAACGGTACAATTGATGTTATGAGTTCCATAATGAATGTTTATTTTTACTTCATAGATGACTCCGTTTGAACGTGCAGAGTTATAAATACAGGTATAATTTTTTTTGAATTTCTATCTGTATACTTTCTTAAAGCACTATGTAGATATAAAAATTGATGGCAATAAATTATGCGATAGTAAGTGGATTAAGTTTATAGAACACCTATTTGATTTGTAAATTTTTATGATGCCTTTGGTCTATGCATATTAGTTTAATCAGACGCTATTATTCATTAGTTTTTATAGTATAGTGCAGACAGTTTTTTAAATATATAGGGAGATGCTGGCTCAGTCTATTTTACACGATAAATTCTGTTTGTAATAGTTCGAAAAAGAAATTCCTGCTATCGCTGCCTGTTAGGTCAATAATTTTTGTGTCCTGACAAGCTGACTAAATTAATTCATTCTATTTAGTTGATATCTAACCTTTTCATATAAGTTGAAGTAATTCATATTCGCTTGTATGTTGAAAAATGGTTGCGTACGTGTCTAAAAAATGCATAACAAAATTTTTAACATTTTACAAAGTCAATATTACACTATAAAAAGTCAATTATATAGCTAAATAGGATATTGAGGTAAGTTAATTTTGTACGATTTCTATTTATCGTGTTCTTTTTTAACAATATAAGCCTAACTCTTTATGAAGAAAATACTACGATTTCAACGGGTTGGTTTCTCGCCAGGGTGTATATGGACGAGCCTGTTCCTCATTGTTTTCGGTTTGATCAGTTCCACCAACACGTTTGCTCAGGGCCTAGTCAGTGTATCAGGTAACGTATCAGACTCTACCGGAGTTACGTTGCCCGGTGTCAGTATTCTTATTGAAGGAGCGACAAATAAAGGAACAACAACGGACACAGATGGCAATTTTAAACTGAACGTGAGTCCAACGGCCACCTTGGTGTTTAGTTATATTGGGTATGTGACGCAGCGTATTCAGATAAATGGACGGAGCCAGCTTACGGTGCGGCTTGCTGCCGCCGAATCCAATCTGGAGGAGGTCGTCATTGTCGGTTATGGCACACAGCGTAAAATCAATCTGACGGGTTCTGTGGCTACAGTAGCTGGCCCTGAACTGACCAAACGGCCTTCTCCGAATATACAAAACCTGCTTCAGGGGCGTGTGCCGGGTTTGGATGTCGTACAGGGAACAGGACAGCCGGGGCGCGATAATGCGAGCCTGTCTATTCGGGGCCTGGGGTCTTTTGGCGCTTCATCGGCTCCGCTAGTGCTGGTTGATGGCGTGATTGGGTCAATCAATAATCTATCTCCGGAAGATATTGCCGAGGTCAGCGTGCTGAAAGATGCGGCTTCGGCGGCTATCTATGGCGCCCGGGCTGCGAACGGGGTTATTCTGGTGACGACCAAAAAAGGGAAAAGTGGCCAGAGTACGCTGGAATACGGCATGAATTATAGCTCCAGTGAAGCAACGCGTCTGCCTGACCTGATTTACAACTCCGCACAGTACATGGAGCTGAGAAACCAGGCACACATCCGGGTTGGTCAACCCGCCTTTTACACGCAGGCTCAGATTGACGCCTATAGAAACGCTGCCGACCGGGTAAAATATCCCAACTTCAACTGGTTAGACTATGCATTCCGGAAAGCACCGATTGTCAATCACCATCTTGGGTTTTCGGGAGGTACCGACAAATCTACGTTCAATATTTCCCTGAACTTTCTGGATCAGAAGGGTATACTGGCCCGGAATGACTACAAGCGATACAACGCGTTACTGGATTATACGTCTCAGGTAAACAAACGGGTACTGGTCGGCACCAATGTCAATTTCTCCTATCAGAATATAGTCGAACCCTGGCTGACGAATGACAATCTGGTGTTGCTGGTGTATCGTTCGGCACCCACGTCAGGCCCTTACCTGCCCGATGGGACGGGGCGCCTGGCTACATCGGCCTACCGGGGGGAAGCCGCCGGACAGCGTGGATACCAGTCGGTAATTGATAATGGTGGTCAATACACCAAAAATTACAATGTAAACGCGCAGGCTTATGCCAATGTCAATGTAGCCAAAGGGCTACTCTGGCAACTCAAAGGTGCGTTTACCTATTTCAACCAGGACTACCGGAATCATCAGTTTGCTATTCCGTCGTACTATTATCAGCCTAACGCTCAGGGAGAGTACCCGTATGCTGATGATTCGAGTCCGGGTTTTCAGGGCGTCAATCAGCAGTTTTCGCAGAGCCTGACCAGGACGTTTTATTCTACGTTGCAGTATGATACCAAACTGGGCCGTGATCATCGACTCAATGCGTTGGCGGGCTACGAGCAGCAGAACAACACGAGCCCGTCTCTGAGCGGAGCCCGGCGTAACTTTCCCAACACAACCCTTATTGAACTAAATGCGGGAGCGGCTCAGGGGCAAAGTACGGGCGGAAACACAACGGAGTGGGCGCTGCAATCTGTTTTCGGACGATTGAACTATACATACCTGGACAGATATCTGCTGGAGGTGAACGCCCGCTACGACGGTACATCTAGAGTAGGGCTGGCAAATCGGTGGGGGCTGTTTTCTGCTTTCTCGGCCGGCTGGCGGATCAGTGAAGAAACCTTTCTGAAGAACAAAGCCACCTGGTTGACTAATCTGAAACTTAGGGCTTCTGTAGGAACGCTGGGTAATCAGGAGATTGGGAACTATCCATACCAGGATATTCTGAGCTTAACCGCTTATCCGTTTGGGGCGGCCTTAGACCAGGGAGCCATCCTGACTCGATTAACGGACCCAAACCTGCGGTGGGAACAGACCAGAATTACCGATGTTGGGGTAGATCTGGACGTGTTTGGCGGTAAGCTCGGCTTTACGGCCGACTGGTACCACAAAGAAACATCGGGTATACTGGCCCAGCGGCAGGACGTGCCGGCCAGTGTTGGGCTGAACGCCCCCATCACCAACGCAGGGGCTATGGTTAATAAAGGATGGGAGTTTGAAATCAGGCATCAAAACCGTCTTGGTAATTTCACCTACGGAGCCAGTGGCCTACTGTCGGCTTACCGAAATCAGGTAACGCGGGTACTGGCTCCAATCCGGGGTGTTTTCGAGGTAGGCCTACCCTATAACTCACTGTATATCCATGAATGGGCTGGTATCTTTCAAAATCAGGCCGAAATAGATGGTTGGGCCAGACAGCCTAACTCGGGCAGGCTAAGACCCGGCGATCTGAAAATAAAGGACCAGAATGGCGATGGCACCGTTGGGCCTGACGATCGGATCAGTATCAACCCGTTTCCTAAATACACCTATTCTTTCAATCTGAATATGGGGTGGAAAGGGCTGAGCTTAACCGCATTCTTTCAGGGCGTGGAAGGCCGTAATCTGTACGTAACCGGATGGGGCGTTGAACCATTCAGACAGGGAAGTCCGCCACCAGCCAAGTACGTAAATGCCTGGACACCCGACAACCCCAGCAACACACTGCCGGCTGTTTACCTGGCTGATGCCAACTATCCGGGCGTCAATGGGTACCCGTCGACTTTCTTCCTGCAGGATGCTTCCTACCTGCGGCTCAAGAATATCTACCTCTCGTATAAAGTTCCTCAGCAGATCCTGGACCGCATTCATGCTAAAGGGCTCACGTTTTACGTGTCGGGCGATAACCTGTTAACCTTCACCAAATACGAAGGCGCTGATCCCGAGCGGGCCGGCGGAGGCAGTTTTTCTCAGTTTCCTCAGCTTCGTACCCTAACCGGTGGGCTAACGATCAGATTCTAACCTTTAACTATCGATTCATGAAAAACTTTTTTCGAGTAGGACTGATTGGAGTTGCCCTGCTCTTACTAGGTGGGTGCCAGGAAGATTTTTTGGAGAAAAATCCGCTGGACAGCATTTCCAGCCAGACGTTCTGGAAAACGGAAGCCGATGTCAATATGGCGTTGACCGGTGTCTACAGCCGGTTGAGGGGGGGCTTCTTTGGCTACCGGCGCCCCTGGCTCGATTGTTACTCCGATAATGCCTATGATCGGTTCAACGCGTATAACTTTCAGAATCTGACGCTCGGTATCGTTAACAACACGAACGTAAGCAGTGCCTTCTATAACGTGCCGTATCAGGGCATAGCCTCCTGTAATTATTTTCTGGACAATGTTGATAAGGCGCCAATTTCGGAGGCACGAAAAAATATAGTGAAGGGAGAAGTCCGGTTTCTACGGGCCTTATTTTACTATGATCTTGTCACGGCTTTTGGGGGAGTAATCATTTATAAAACAATCCCGTCCAGTGTTGATGCTGCCAAGATCAAGCAAAGTTCCAGGCAGGAGGTTCTGACGTTCATTGAAGAAGACCTTGATTTTGCAATCACCCATTTGCCTGAGGCCAAGTTTGAAGGCCACGCCGTTAAAGGAAGTGCAATGGGCCTCAAAACGCGGGTTCTACTTGGGCAGGAAAAGTGGGCCGAAGCGGCTACATTGGCTAAAGAGATCATAGACAAAGGAACGTTTTCGCTGGCTCCGAGCTATAAAGGTCTTTTTCTAACGGCTACCCAGATCGGTAGTCCTGAAATTATGTTCTCCACCCGGTTTCTGGCTCCTAACAGTTATCATGGCGATTTTGCAGGGCTGGACATCGAACTTGGCTGGTTTGGGGCTATTAACGTGTACTCCAATCTGGCAGAAGAGTACGAAATGAAAAACGGCATGCTGATCTCGGAACCTGGCTCTGGCTACGACCCTGCCAACCCCGGCGCTAATCGTGATCCGCGTCTTGCGGTAACCATACGGGTTCCCGGCGAAAAGTTCATCAACCCGGACGGAACCGAGTTTCAGTATTCGGATGCTCCGCAGACACCGTACATGATGAAGAAATACATTGACTTTTCGCGACTTCCGTTCGGCTACACCAAAGCTAACCAGACCGACCAGCATTGTATTCATCTACGCTATGCAGACGTCCTGCTGATGTATGCTGAAGCCAAAAATGAGGTATCGGGCCCCGATGCTACCATCTATGCCGCGCTGGATCAGATCAGAGCCCGGCCCGACGTGAAGATGCCTCCGGTAAATCGGCAACGCTACAATACGAAGGAAAAAGTAAGAGAGTTGATTCGGCATGAGCGCCGGGTCGAATTAGCACTCGAAGGGCTTCGCTATGCTGACCTGAAGCGCTGGAAAACAATCGAAACTAGATTCGCAGCGCTAAAAAATCCGGCCAATGTTTCACTAAAATTCGGGGAGAAGAATTACGTATTGCCGTTTCCCCAAACTGAACTCGATCGAAATAAAGAGTTGGTTCAAAATGCAGGTTATTAAGTCGGTTCGTTCCGCAATGGATGGAGTCGATATTCGGGACGAATAAGCTGAGTATTGTTTTTATAATTATTAGTTACCCTGCCCCTCAGGCTATTGTATGAAAGCTGTTCAGGCTATTGTTAACGACAAGATTTCTGCGAATCAGGTGTTTCTGGTCAAAGAGATTGTTAAACCATTTTTCTCGACAGACTTCCATTTTCATCGGGAGTGCCAGTTGGTATATGTTGTACAAAGTTCTGGTCAACGAATCGTTGGCGATAGTGTTGAGCCTTTTGAGGATGGCGAACTGGTTTTTCTTGGTTCAGATGTTCCGCATGTGTGGCATAATGAGAAAAAGTATTTTCAGGGAAGTGGCGAGTTTCATGCTCACTCGCTGGCCATGTATATTTTTCCCGACAGGCTCATCGAAACAATGGCCGCGTATGGTAATAAGCAGGTTGTAGAGAGTTGGTTGTCAACTGCCCAACGGGGAATAATCTACAGCGGAAAATGTAGGACATCTATCCTGGAGCAGCTGGATGAAACATTCAGGCATGAGGGACTGGCTCAGGTTGTTGCCTTCATGAAGCTGATTCATAATATGATATATGCCACAGAGTTTCGGTTGCTGGCAAGTGCCAACTACGTGAATAGCTACCCCGGAAATGACAATCCACGGATGGATAAGCTATTTAAGTTTATTTTCCTGAATTACCGGCGCGAAATTTCGTTGAAAGAAGTGGCCTCTGTAGCTAATATGAATGAGTTTTCGTTTTGCCGCTATTTTAAAAGTCGAACCCAGAAAACATTTATTGAATTCGTTAACGAGTTACGAATTGCCCAGGCCTGTAAACAGATGCTTGAACGTAATGAAAATATCGAACTGATTGCGAATGAATGCGGCTTCAATAATTTGACTCACTTCAATAAATTATTTAAACGTATAAAAGGAGTTACGCCGAAAGAATATCGGAAACAGTTGTTCTGATTTCTGCAGCTGGTGCTGATCTTTTAGACATAATTTAATGGAACATACGTATTTGAATTCTTCTTTTGGTACGGCTCCTTTTCAGTCGAATGGCGTAACGATACAATCAATCAAAACGCAGGATCGCCGATTTATCCTGACGGACGGAGCTGGTACGGATGCCGTTCACCGAAATCCGCAGTATGCCTACGCCGTTTGTCTACTTCAGACGGATTCGCCATGGAAGGGCGTTGGGCTGGCCTTTACATTGGGAGCCGGTAATGATCTGGTTTGTAAAGCAATTGAATACCTCTCCGAAAGTCTGGTTGGCAGAGAAATCGAGGAGTTAATGGCTGATTTCGGCCAGGTATACCGATCGTTGGCCGACTCGCCGTCTATGCGCTGGCTGGGTCCACACAAGGGCGTAGTGCATCTGGCGCTGGCAGCGATTGTAAACGCCTGCTTTGATCTGTGGGCCAAAAGCCGGCAGGTGCCACTGTGGAAGCTATTACTGGATCTGCCAGCAGAATCACTGGTAAATACGCTGGACCTGAGTTACCTGGAAGATGTCCTGACGCGGGAGCAGGCGATTGAGCTGCTGGAGGGAGCCGCCAGCAGCCGACCTGGCCGGATGGATGTTTTTACCAGGGGCTACAAAGGGTATGACACGTCGGTCGGCTGGTTCAATTTTTCGGACGAACGCCTTGTCGAAAACGCCCATCGATCACTTGATCGGGGGTTTACAGCCTTAAAACTAAAAGTAGGCTCTGATGATCCAAAACGGGATATTCGCCGAGCTCAGCTGGTTCGAAACACGGTTGGCGAACAGACAACCGTTATGCTGGATGCTAATCAGCGCTGGCATCTGCCACAGGCCCTCAGTATCTGTCAGGAGTTGAAAAACATTATGCCCTACTGGATTGAGGAGCCTACCCATCCGGATGATTTGCTGGCTCATAAAACGATTGCCGAAGTGCTGAACCCGTTCAAAATCGCAGCGGGAGAGCATATTCCTAACAAAGTTATTTTTAAGAATTTCCTGCAGGCTGGTGCTATGGCTTTCTGTCAGGTAGATGTTGTCCGGGTAGGCGGGGTCTCTGAGTTTCTTACGATCAGTCTGCTGGCCCGGCAATATGGTGTTCCTGTGGTGCCGCACGTTGGCGATATGGGACAAATTCATCAACACCTGGTCTTGTTCAATCACGTAGGGATGGGCCATGAAAATCTGTTTCTGGAGCACATACCGCATTTGCGCAACCACTTTGTTCATCCGGCCACAATCACTGACGGATACTACCAGGTACCGCAGGAGTTCGGGAGTAGCAGCGATTTAATTGATTAGAGCAGATGACGTCTTTACAGGGTCAGGTAGTATTTGTAACGGGGGGGGCTTCGGGAATCGGAGCCGCCTGTGCAGAAGCATATGTGCGGGCAGGCGCTTCGTTATTTATCATGGATCGTGACAAAAATGCTCTTCACGCGCTACTAAGCCAGTTGGGCGATGGGCACGCCGGGTTTGTGGGAGATGTGCAGAGCGGAGCGGCCGTTAAACAAGCGATTAAAACGGCCCTGAACCGGTTTCAGCAGATCCATGTAATTCATAACAACGCGGGGATAGCTAACCCGGCCAAGCCGCTTCACGAAACAACAGAGGACGAGTGGGACGCGCTCATGTCGGTTAATCTGAAGAGTATTTACTGGACCACCTTATACGGCCTTGATGCCCTAAAAGCCACGAAGGGGTGTATTCTAAATACAAGCAGTTTGGTAGGGGAACTAGGTCAGTCAGATCATGCTGCCTACACGGTTACGAAAGGGGGCGTTAATGCATTGACGAAATCAATGGCGCTCGATTACGCTCCGTTGGGTATTCGGGTCAACGCAATTTGCCCGGCGGGTGTATGGACGCCGATGCTGCGCGAGTGGGCCTCTCAACAGCGGGACTCGCAGCATATCGAATCGTATCTGGATCAAATACACCCTCTGGGCTATTGTCCCGAAGCGGATGTTATTGCCGACGCTGCGGTTTTTCTGGTCTCAAAGGCGGCCCGTTTTATTACCGGCTGTTTGCTGCCCGTGGGGGGCGGGGCTGAATTGGGCTACCGCCGGTGAGGATTCCAACCTGAAAAACGCGGCTTCGGCGGCTGCCCTGACTCGGGGTGACCGTCACCTGCCTGTACACTGATAGCGGGTTTACACAGCCTGTTTTTTTGATGCATATACCAATGAAATTGACGTCCAACGTTGTGCCGTTACTTGTTGTGATGGGCTTGATGTTTGTCTGGAATCTTTGCCGGAACATCAATGACATATTGATTCCGCACCTGAAGAGAGCCTGCCAGCTTACTGATTTTGAGTCGTCGCTGGTGCAGTCGGCTTTTTTCGGAGCGTATTTTCTGATGGCTATCCCGGTAGGCGAGTTTCTCCGTCGGTATTCGTACAAAGCAGGTATGCTAATGGGACTGTCTCTGGCCGCTTTAGGTGCTTTTTTGTTTTATCCGGCCGCCGAAACCCGTCTTTACCCGCTGTTTCTGGGCGCTTTATTTGTCATGGCCACTGGATTTACTTTTCTTGAAGTTACAGCTACGCCCTATGTGTCTATCCTGGGGAAACCCGACGATGCACCCAGTCGACTGAGTCTGGCATCGGCTGTGGGGTCGTTTGGGGCTACCTTAGGTCCTCTGCTGGGCGCAGGTCTACTACTTTCTGCCGACGATATACCGGCAGCGGGATTAGTCCGTACTCAGCAAGATTTGGTGGCTTTTCTTGAGTACGAGTCCGGACTGGTAAAAGCGCCTTACCTGATCCTGGGGGTCTTTTTCAGTCTGGCTACCCTGAGCCTCTATTTTATCCGCCTACCCGCTGTTTCTCAAACCAATCAACATAACCTGCAAATCCGGCGGCTCCTGAGGTTTCGGCATACGCGTCTGGGAGCCATCGGTGTCTTCTGCTACCTGGGTGCCGAAGTAGGTATTGTCAGCTTCCTGATTCGGTATGCCAAAACGCAGCAGCTGCCCGGTCTTACCGAGCAAAAAGCCGCCTTTTTTATTTCCCTGTTCATGGCGCTGGTGCTACTGGGCCGATTGCTGGGTTCTTGGCTGTTGCAGCAGGTACGGCCCCCTATGCTGTTGACATTCTGTTCACTTTCGGCCGCGGGGCTGGTAGGGCTGGGCATCATGACAACGGGCTGGCTGGCTTTGCTGGCACTGGCATCAGTCGGGCTGTTTACGTCTGTCGTTTACCCAATTCTTTTCACACTTAGTATCAGCGAGCTGGGTCCATACACCAAACTGGGGTCTTCGCTGCTTATCATGAGTATTGTGGGAGGAGCTATTGTTCCGCCACTGATGGGGCTGCTATCAGATGCTTACGGCATTCGTGTAGCGTTTGCTGTGCCGGTCATCTGCTACCTGTATCTCGTTTTCTACGGAACAAATGGATACCTCGTGCTGGCTCACCCTGATAAACCTGCCAACAAACCTGTAACTGCCACGCTCTAATGATTTACGTGCTAATTAGATATGCATTGCTGACGCAACTGGGACTCCTGGTCTGGCTGAACTTGTTGCCCCGGGCTGTTCGTGCCGACGTTCGTTTGCCAGCCATTCTAAGCGATCACATGGTGCTACAGCAGAAGAGTACCGTAACCTTGTGGGGCTGGTGCGAGCCCGCCGAGAAGATTACCGTTAGGGTAGGCTGGGACACAACCGTTTACCGAACAACGGGGAAAAATACCGCCACGTGGCAGCTTAAGCTCGAAACCCCGGCCGTACAGGGAGCTTACCAGATTACTATTTCGGGGAGAAATACAGTGGTGCTGAACGATGTACTGTTAGGAGAAGTATGGCTGTGCGGGGGGCAAAGTAATATGGAATGGGGGGCGCGGCATGGCATTCAGCAAGCCATAGAGGCTGCCCCCAAAGCCAGTAACGATCGCATCCGGTTCTTTTACGTACCCAAAACAACTGCCGAAACGCCCCAGGAAGATACGCGTGCCCGCTGGGTCGTCTGCACCCCCGAGACAATGAAGCAGTTTAGCGCTATCGGGTATTTTTTTGGTGAGAAACTTCAGTATACACTTCACTCGGCGGTTGGGCTTATCAATGCCAACTGGGGCGGTACACCGGCCGAAGTCTGGACACCAGCATCACTGATTCAGGAGGATTCTGTACTTCGGTCGGCTGCTGGTCGGCAAAAGGACAATATGGACTACTGGCCCGTGCAACCGGGGTTGGCTTATAACGCCATGATTCATCCGCTTCGGCAGTACGCAATGGCTGGCGTACTATGGTACCAGGGAGAAAGTAACGTCAGTAGCCCGGGAGCTTATGAACGCTTGTTTACAACCCTGATCAAGGCCTGGCGTGGGGCGTGGCAAACCAACCTGCCGGTTTATTACGTGCAGATTGCGCCCTACAGCGGGTACGAGTCACCGCTGGCTGGTACGCTCCTGCGGGAAGCGCAGGCACATTGTTCGCGTATACCCAAAACCGGAATGGTGGTTATTGATGATCTGGTCGACAATGTCAGCGACATACACCCTCAGAACAAGAAAGACGTAGCCATTCGACTGGCCAGGTACGCCTTAAGCGATACGTATGGGCAGCCGAATCTGGCGTTTAGATCGCCAGTGTACGCCAGCCATGTCGTCGAGAACGATCAGATAAGACTCTTTTTCGACCAGGCTGAAGAGGGACTGGTCCTGGCTGCTGACCGGGCTTGCGGCTTTACGATCGCCGGAGCTGATCAGGTTTTTTATTCGGCCCGGGTTCGCCTGGAAGGAAATACAATCCGGGTAAGCAGTCCTCAGGTAAGACAGCCGGTAGCCGTGCGGTACGGTTTTTCTGATACTACGCGTTCGGCCGTTTTCAGTCGGCAGGGACTTCCGCTGGCTATGTTCAGGACCGATGCGTGGCCTGTTCCGTAAGCGCTGGTTTTAGCTTCGGGCAACTAACTGCAGCTGTGGCAGGTTGCTGGCGTCTGCGTTCCGGCTACCCTTTATTCCGTTCATTCATCTACTACTGATATGCAGCAACATAAAGCATACGCTCTTTTAACGGGTTTGTTTTTTCTTTTAGGGCTTAGCCTGGGACAGGCTCAACGGTATCCGCTACGTCTTTGGTTTGATACACCTGCCCGGCAATGGGAGGAGACACTCCCATTGGGCAACGGCCGCCTGGGTATGATGCCCGATGGGGGCGTGTTCCGGGAAACCATCGTGTTGAACGACATTACGTTATGGTCTGGAGGCCCGCAGGATGCTAATAATTACGAGGCCCACAAAAGCCTGCCTAAAATCAGGAGCCTCCTCCTCGAAGGCAAAAACGACGAGGCCCAGAGTCTGATTAACCGAGATTTCGTCGCTACAGGCAAAGGATCAGGCCACGGCAATGGCGCAAAAGTGCCTTTTGGCTGTTACCAGGTGCTCGGCAATCTCCATCTGACTTATCACTACAAAAAGGGCGATACCGCGACCAGCCGTCCGACCCAGTACCGGCGGGAGTTGTCACTCGACCAGGCCTTGTCGACCTGCACCTATACCCTTGATGGAGTGACCTACACCCGTGAATACATAACGAGCTTTGACAACGATGTGGCGCTGGTACGCATTACGTCCCATACGAAAGGAGCGCTTTCGTGTGATATAGCCATTGATCGGCCTGAACGGTTTCGGGTTTATCGGGAGGGTGATCGGCTCAGTATGAGCGGACAGCTCGACAACGGTACCGACGGCAACGGTATGCGGTACCTCACGCAGCTGAAAGGAATTAACCGGGATGGCACATTAGAGGTCAGTGATGATAAGATCATTGTTCGCCATGCTACCGAATTGATCCTGTTTGTGTCGGCCGGAACCGATTTTCGAAATCCTGACTTCGAGCAGCAGACCCGGCTGCGCCTGGATGAGGCCAACCGCAAACCCTACGCTGTTCAGCGCAGCAACCACCTGCTTGCCTATCAGAAGCTGTTTAACCGCGTAAGCTTCCGATTGGGAACAACCCACCGGGATGATCTACCTACCGACGCCCGTCTGCTCGAATTTCAGCGGCAGCCGGAAGCCGACCTCGGGTTAAACACCTTGTTTTTTCAATTTGGCCGGTATCTGAGCATTAGTTCCACGCGGGTCGGCCTATTGCCTCCTAACCTGCAGGGGCTTTGGGCCAACCAGATTCAAACCCCCTGGAATGGCGACTATCACCTGGATGTAAACGTTCAGATGAATCATTGGCCGGTAGAGGTTACTAATTTATCGGAGCTTAATCTGCCGCTGGTGGACCTGGTGACTGATCTGGTGAAGCCGGGCGAAAAAACGGCTCGGGCTTATTATCAGGCCGACGGATGGGTTGCTCACGTCATCACCAACATCTGGGGCTTTACCGAACCGGGCGAAGATGCTTCCTGGGGTATTACCAATGCGGGCTCGGGCTGGTTGTGTAATAACCTGTGGGATCATTATGCCTTCACCAACGACAAAAATTACTTACGTCAGATTTATCCGGTACTGAAGGGCGCGGCTATGTTTTATGCTAGCGTGCTTATAAAAGACCCCAAAACAGGTTGGCAGGTAACAGCCCCGTCGGTTTCTCCTGAGAATACGTTCATCCTGCCCAATGGCAAACGGGCTACTATTTGTATGGGTCCGACCATCGATAATCAGATCGTTCGAGAGTTGTTTACCAATCTGATAACAGCCTCAGAAGAGCTGAATGTCGATTCTGAATTTCGAAAAAAAGTCCAGACGCTCCTGAATGATATTCCCCCCGTCGGGCAGATCGCAAAAGATGGCCGGCTGATGGAGTGGCTGGAAGAGTACCGCGAAACCGAGCCTACACACCGGCATGTGTCTCATTTATACGGCCTCTATCCGGCCTCGCTCATAACCCCCGCTGGTACACCAGCTCTGGCCCAGGCCGCCAGAAAAACGCTTGACGTCCGGGGTGATGACAGTCCTGGCTGGTCAAAGGCGTACAAAATTCTGTTCTGGACGCGTCTGAAAGATGGCAACCGAGCGTATAAACTACTTAAGGATTTTCTCTCGCTGACCCGAAAAACGTTCATGAACAACGGGGCAGGGGGAGGGGTATATCCGAACCTGCTCTGTGCTGGTCCCCCTTTTCAGATCGACGGCAATTTTGGGGGCACAGCAGGCATTGCTGAAATGCTGATTCAGAGTCACGAGGGATACATCGAGCTGCTACCGGCTGTTCCCGATGGCTGGAAAGGGGAGGGGGCCGTCAAAGGACTCAAAGCCCGTGGTAATTTTACGGTCGATTTTTCCTGGAAGAACGGCCGGATTATCAGCTACCGGGTTACTTCCCCTACTGCCCGGCCAGTTAAAATTAGCGTAAATGGCCGTGTACACAACGAGCTATCAAAAGTTGCCCGTTAGCATAGTGAGCAGGCTGTTTCGGCGTATTCTGTGCAGGGAGCGCTATCGATACCGGTGCTCCATATGGCGTTTGGCAAGGCTGGTTCGTATACAATAGATACACGCTCGTAAACGTCTCCCCATGAATGTTCCGATAGAGGATAACAGGAGCAAGGTCTTTGTGAGATGCAGAAGTATGGCTGATCAGCGTGATTTCTGAGCTCGCTGATCTATCATTGGGTAACTGAATGCGGGTAGGTCGAACCGAAAGACAGCCGGGGGCTGGACATCCGGGCTTTTGTAGATCGATGGCCATAAAAAAATCCGGGCGTAGATGTGCTAACGCCCGGATTTTTTTATGGGAGACATAACTTACCGCTGGCCCGTGTCTGAATGGGTGAGCAACTGCCGAACAAGTGGTGTATCCAGCGCCTGTTCAGGGTTGAACCGATCGCTGTTCATATACCGAAGCAAACTGTATTTCAACTGCCGGGTAGAAGGCCGGTTGTCCAGGTCCGTTTCCAGATCAACACTGCAGACCAGTAATTTTCCTTTCCCCACTTTTCCTTCAAAAGCCAGGGCCAGCCGCCGGTTTTCGAACCAGGTATCAATAGGCTGAATCACCGGTCTGAATGACTTGGGAAAGTCATTCAGAATCATGGGTTGAGCGTGGCTGACTACATCATGCCACTGGTAATCGCTGAATGACTCGGTTGGAAAGTGGGCCAGTGCCGGGTGTTTGGGGTTACAAACCAGGCCGAGGGTATGGGGAGGTTGCCCCATGGTCCAGGAGGTGTTCCAGAAAACCGTCGAAAAGCCGATCTTCACCTGTGCCCCTTTGTCGGGCGCAATCCGGCCGTAAGGAAGCAGTAAAACGGTCGCTCCCTGTTCCAGTTGCCGAACGACATCGTCTGTCAATGCGTGAGCCATCACTACATTGCCTACGGCAGAATCAACCTTCAGATCGGCCGGATAGACCCAGAGGTGCCAGCTATTTTTAACGTCTGAGTTGCCCAGTTGTACATTCAGGGTAAGGCGGGTCGGTTCTTTGATAGAAGACAGATCGAAATTGACTAGACCAACCGGCTGAGCATTGTCGATATTGATCCGTTCTTTGGTGAGTTTACCCCGGAATAGCACCTTCGATTCCTCATCGGTAACGGACCAGTTCACGGTCTGGTTGGTGAGTTCCCGAGCGCCAAAGTGAGCGATCTCGATAGCGGCTCTGACGGATTCATTGGTCTGAAAGACAAGTTTATCGAGCCGGGCCAGCAGTACCGTTGCGTTACAGAACTGGCTGTATTCGCTTTTCGAGGTGTAGGGCTTAGGTTCATAAAAAACATCTAACGCGCCCACTAGTGCCGTTCCCTGCCCCGGAAAATCGTGGAGGCCCAGCAGCTGGAAACCGCCAAAACCAGGAGTTCGAAGGGCCGCTTCAATATCGGCTTTGTAGCAAAGGGTCTGGAGCCGACCCGAGGCCATCAGGAAGTCATGAGCCTGATCGCCCATTCCCTGGTCCTGAAGCGTTTGCCGGAAAATCTCAAAGTTGGTTGGTTTTAGCACCCCGGTGTATTTGGCCATTTCATCGAAGTTGGGATACACACACCATTGTCCGATTTCGTGGCTGACATAAGGCACTTTAGACGGCCTGATGATGGTACGCCAGTCGTAGTCGGTTCTTGGCTTGTCCTGGTTGATGATGCTGGTTAGCCCTTCTCCCCACCGCTGAATTCGGGCATCTGAATGGATATGAAACTGGTTCTCGGGTAGCATAGGCCACCCAGCCCCGCTCGTATACAGGCGTCGGGTATCTTTGGCTTTGAAGTGAAGTACCCATTTGCCCAGAAAATGGCTCTGGTTAACACCTGCAGGCTCATTACCGTACGACATCATACAGAACGAGGGGTGATTTCCATACGCTTTCAGCATCCGTTCCGACTCCTGGTAGATAAAGTCGTCGACCAGACCCCCAGCGCCAACGGTACTCCCCTGATTAGCCCAGGATGGGCTTTCTACGTATAAGTACAAACCCAGTTCATCGGCCACCTGAAAAGCGGCCTCCGGTGGGCACCAAGAGTGAAAACGCAAGTGGTTCAGACCATGCTCTTTCAGCGTTCGCATGATTTTTTCCCAGTGTTTGTAGCTCGTTGGCGGATAGCCCGTTAACGGGAATGCAGCGCAGTCTACGTCGCCCCGCAGGAAAACAGGGCGCCCATTGATAGTTATCCGGGTTCCTTTCGTGCCTATCTCACGCATGCCGAAGGTTATCTTTTTCCGGGATACCGTATCTGCCTTGTCGCCAATGACCACCAGCGAAAGTTCGTAGCGGTTCGGCGAAAATTCATCCCAGAGCTGAGGAGATGGTATAGAATAGGTCGTTTCGAGAGTTGTATTCTCGGCCGTAAGTTTGATTGCCTTTACCTGCTGCGGAAAAGTCGCCCGACTATTCTGCAGCGGCCGGACCTCCACCAGTAGTTTGCCCGTAAATATCTGGTTACGAGGTTGGCTGAAGCTCACCGTTACCCGTACCTGTTTCTGAGAGATATTCGGGTATACCTGAACCTCGTCCAGCGCAGTGAGACTACCCGACCGCAGAGACAGGTTGCCGACGAGTCCGTTCCAGTTGGTTTGCGTATGATCAGAAATGCTATGGGAGTTTTGCCCAATGTACACCTGGGTGTTGTTATCGACGCGTATGGTGATGGTATTTTTCCGGCCGGCCTCGATCAGATTGGTAAGGTCGAACTGGTGAGCAGCAACGAGGCTGTTCTGGCTACCGGCAAACAGCCCGTTCACAAAAACCATGGTTTTCCAGTGGCAACGCTCCAGATTAAGCACAATCCGCTGCTTTTTCCAGCTGGCGGGTACATCAATCTGCCTCCGATACCAGGCAGGTCCTGCGTAATAGCTGGTCGGTTTCAGCCAGAACGGAATCTTGAGATCGCCCTCTCTGAAAGATTGGTACTTCTTCTCAAAAAAGTAGGTGCTGTCGACCACATCGCCGGTCCAGGGCGTTTGCAGGGTTACTTTGTTGCCCTTGCCGTGTTCTGTCAACGAGCCGGGCAGGTGGATGGTGTCGGGGAAGGGTTCTGACCACCAATGTCGGCGTATGCCTTCATCGGTCGGGTCCAGCCGGAGTTGCCAGGTACCTGCCAGGGTGATTTCTGATTGTGCAGTTGCATTATAGAGGCCAAGCAGTACCAGAATAGCGGTTAATGTAGTTCTGACTTTCATACTAAGTTGTTACCAGGTAAGTGCTGGTGTAACAGGTACAAATGACAGCTTCTCTACATTACGCTTCCATAGTGGTTTTTCTGAAAAAGATATACGTTATTATGAATTGATTGAGCAGGCAGATGCCGTCCGGCTATCGGCAGGACGGCTAAGATACCCATTCGTACCGGTTGTTTGTCTTTAATACGGTCTCAGCCTCTCGTATCTTTTCGGTTTTTACAAAAAACAGCCACACCCGACCCTGATCGGCGTGTGGCTGTTGCGTTCCGGTAGCGTACGGACGCTTAGTTGCAGTAATCGCTGATGACTTTATACGACGGGTTGTAGCCCAGCTCGCCCGCTTTGGAGAGATCGAGGCAGCCACCATTTTCGTCGCCGAGGCTGTGCTTGATGATACCCCGGACGTAATAGACTTCGGCATAGCGCGGATTGAGCTTAATGGCGCTGTTGCAGTCCATGATAGCGGCCCGCTGGTCGCCCTGGGCCGATCGGATCATGCCGCGGGTAAAGTAGGCCTCGGCGTAGGTTGGGTTTAGCTCGATGGCTTTGTTAAGATCGAGCAGCGCGGCTTTGGGGTCGCCCTGTTTGCTCTTGCTAACGGCCCGGCTGAAATAGGCCTCGGCGCGTTCGCTGCCCAGTTCGTTGATTTTGTTACGTTCCTGCACCACGTTGCGCAGGTTGTCGAGGGTGGCGCGGTTAATCCGGCCGCTGTAAACGACTTTGGCCTCGGTATTGCTGTTGTTGATCTCGATGGCCTGGTTAAAATCCTGGATGGCGCCTTTCTGATCGCCGAGCTTACTGCGGCAGAACCCCCGTCCGTAATAGGCTGCGTAATTATCGGCTTTCAGCGCGATGGCCCGGTTATAATCGGTCAGGGCGCCTTTGTAATCGTCGAGCTTGCCTTTGGCGAAACCACGGTAAAAATGAGATTCGCCATCTTCGGCGTTCAATTCAATGGCCTTATTGAGATCAGTAACGGCACCCGTGTAATCGTTTAGTTCGGCCTTCGATATGCCCCGGCCGGCGTAGGCCTGTGAGCGTTTGGGGTTTAACTCAATCACTTTGGTGAAATCGGGTAGGCTACCCGCATAGTCGTTGAGCTTCTGTTTGGTAATGCCGCGCACATAATAAGTTTGCACGTTAGCCGGATCGAGTTCAATCGCCTTGTTGAAGTCGACCAGGGCTCCGCTGTACTGGTCGATGTGGCTACGGCTCAGGCCCCGATTGTAATACGTCTGCGGATCGTCAGGGTTCAGTTCGATGGAGCGGCTGTAGTCGAGGAGCGCCCCCCGGTGGTCATCCTGTTTGCTTTTGCTGATACCGCGGCTAAGGTAGGCCAGCGCGTCTTTTCCGTTCAGCTCAATGGCCCGGTCGTAGTCGAGTACGGCACCCCGATGATCTTTCAGGCTGGCTTTGGCCACACCCCGGTTGTAATAACTGGCCGCATTGTCGGGGTTCATGGTGATGGCCATACTGAAGGCCTGTAGTGCTCCCGTGTAATCGCCGGATTTACTTTTCGAGACACCACTTTCAAAAAAATCAACGGCGGTTTGCTGAGAAAAGACGGGTTGAGTTAGGCTGACACACAAAAGTGCCGTTACCGACAGGAGATGTCGTTTCATGGGTAGAGAGTACAAAGTGACTGGTGGTGAGCGGTATGCTAATTCAGTATTGGACGCTAAAAATAGACCTTTAGACCGGCTAAGCAAAGCCACTGCCTGTTTAATTTACCGTCTACGTCAGTGATTTAAAAGGTAGTTAATCTATATGAAAAACAGGCTTTTATGTTTCTAACAGACAGGTAGGTAGTCTGGCAGTACCAGGCTACCTACCTGTCTGTTGACTGACAGTTTATACTCAGATAATAGAGCGTGTTGTGACAATTTGTCTGCTTTTTATATCGAATTTTGTTGAATACGGCCAAAATGGCTGTATTTTTGCCCTGGTACAGGATTTGAACTAAGGAGGTCGTGTTTGACAATGAACAATCAACAGCAACTAGATAAAGCAATGGCAACCTTAGTTCGATATAACCGCACTCCTTCATTCTTCAATCCTTTTTACGTTCGTCCGGCTGTAACGCGTTTTTACAACACCAAGCCAAACGTACCAGCCGCTAACGTGAAAGAGACGGAAACCGGCTTCACGCTGGCGCTAGCTACCCCCGGTCTGAAGAAAGAAGATTTGAAAATAAACGTAGAGAATAACATCCTCACCATCGCGTACAAGCCCGAAGCGACCGAAACCGCCGAGACCTTTACGCATCATGAGTTTGGCGTGAACGCTTTTGAGCGCGGTTTCCGTCTGCCCAAAACCGTTAATGCCGACCAGATCGCTGCTTCCTACACCGACGGTATTCTGACCGTAACGCTGCCGAAAGTAGAAGTGAAAGAAGAAAAACTGGTGAAAGAAATCGCCATCGCCTAAGGACAACAGGCGTTTTTAACCGAAAGCCCGTATCGATCGATGCGGGCTTTTTTTATACTCAACGATTAGTTTGTGATTACCCGAGAGCGGCCAGAAACGCGGCCAGCTTTTGCTCGTCGAGATGACCGTTGGTACGCACTCCGCTGCAAATGTCGAGTCCAAACGGCTGCACCTGCTCAATCGCCTGACGGACATTACCGGCGTGCAGGCCGCCCGCCAGAAAGACCGGTACCGACGACTGCGCCACAATCTGCCGGCTGATCAGCCAGTTGTGCTGCCGGCCGGTGCCTCCCAGTTCCTTAACGGCCAGGTTCGGATTTCCCGAGTCCAAGAGCAGGGCATCGGCCCCGGCCTCAACAGCGGCTAAGGCTTCGGCTATGTTTTGCTCATCGATCACGTGAATGACCTGAACCAGTTTAACCGCGGGCAACGCGTCCCGAAGCCGGGCGTAGGTGCCGGCTGGTACGGCATCGACGAGCTGGATGGTGTTGGCACCTACGCGCTGCTGATGGGCCAGTATATCGGCTACCGTCTGTTCGCTGGTGAGCATGAACGTGGCCACAGGCGGGGGCGTGGCCCGAACAACGGCAGCGGCCAGTTCATCGGCTACCACACCGGGGCCGCTGGGCATACGGCCTACCAGACCGAGTGCATCGGCACCCAGTCGAATGGCCAGTTGGGCTTCGTCAACGCTGCTGATGCAGCAGATTTTTAGGCGGGTACGCATGAGATAAGCTAGATTTAACGGTCCGGGCCGGAATTTTTTGGCGAATATCCGGTTATTTCTCAAACGTTCATGACGAATGATACCCCCTTCTCCGGCTACTGATACCTACGCGTCGCTACGCATCCCTGACTTCCGTTATTTTGTGATGAATAGTTTCCTGATCACGGCTACGCTGCTGATTCAGGAAGTGGTTCTGGGGTACGAACTCTATAAAATAACCCATGATCCGCTGGCGCTGGGGCTGGTGGGGCTGGCTGAGGCCGTCCCGTTCATTATTCTGTCGCTCTTTGGCGGGCACCTGGCCGACCGGCGCGACAAGAAGCGGATTCTGCAATGGAGTCTGGCGGTAATTATTCTGGGGTCTATTATCCTGTACCTCACGTTTCAGCCGGCGGTGGTGGCTAAGCTGCCGCAAACGGTACGGCTGGCCACGATTTATGGGGTATTGATGCTGATCGGCACTGCCAAGGGATTTTATTCGCCGGCCAGTTCGTCGCTGAAGCCGTTTCTGGTACCGCGTGAATTATATGCCAACTCGGCCACCTGGAGTAGTTCGTTCTGGCAAACGGGTGCGATTGTCGGGCCGGGCGTGGCGGGTTTTCTCTACAGCGGGCTGGGGTTCGATAATACACTGCTGGTGGTCATCGGCCTGCTGGTACTCTGTTTTTGGCTGATCTCGCTGGTGAGTCGCAAACCGGTGCCGGTCAACGAGGCTCCCCAGGCCGGTTTCCGCGAAAGCCTGAAAGAAGGCTTCCGGTTCGTATTCGACACGCCCATCGTGCTCTATGCGATTTCGCTCGACCTGTTTTCGGTACTGTTTGGTGGAGTCGTGGCCATTTTGCCGGTATTTGCCGAAGATATTCTGCGGGTCGGCGCCGAAGGGCTTGGCTTTCTGCGGGCCGCCCCGAGTATAGGGGCCGTGCTGACGCTGGCGTTCATGACCCGGTACCCGCCCATCCATAATGCCTGGCGCAACATGCTGCTGGCCGTAGCCGGTTTCGGGATCGCCACGATCATTTTTGCGCTGTCGACTAATTTTTACCTGTCGCTACTGATGCTGGGGCTGACGGGCGCGTTCGACAGTGTGAGTGTCATTATCCGGCAAACGATCATGCAGATTTTTCCACCCGATCACCTGCGGGGTCGGGTAGCGGCCGTGAATGGCATCTTTGTCAGTACGTCGAATGAGATCGGCGCTTTTGAATCGGGGGTCGCGGCCCGGCTGTTCGGCACGGTGCCGTCGGTACTGCTGGGCGGGGTGGTAACGCTGGTGGTAGTCAGCTATATTTTTGTACGCTCGAAGGCTCTCTTTGCGGTAAAGCTGAACTAAAAAAACCGGCTGACCATGTCCCTGTAGCGGGCAGATCAGCCGGGTTACTGGCGGTACTCAGGCCTGAGCCTGCTTAGTTGGTGCATGATAGGCAATAAGTTATGCGCGTACAGTTGGCGCATTCAGTTCATGAATAAACGCGTTCACATCGATGGATTCGTTGAGCAGAACCCGCGTATTGAAAATTTCCCAGAACAATTCGTCCGAGAGCTGGTAGTCTTTCTGCAACCGGATCATGTCACGGATGCTTTCTTTCAGGGGTACGGCCGGTATGGCCATAGTCTGATCGGATGACTGGAAGGTCATTGGTTGATACGAGTTCATGCTGCAAGGAGATTAGTTGTGTCAGTATCTTTTGTACGCGAGTTTGTAAACGCGCTCATTTAGAGAATGTTTAGCCAAAAAGATGCCTGTATTTCGATCATGTTGAAATACTACCAGCGTTTCTATCCGTACCGGCGCCTGAGCCCAGATTCAAAGCGAAATTGTTCAATTCAAACATATACATTAAAAAATAGATCAACCGGTATAAACTCGTCTGTATGAAAAACATCGTCAGCTGTTCATTACTTGTTCTGTTGGGAATTGGCGCTTCCGCCCTGATTCCGGCCACCGCCCCCAAACCCCGGAAGCTGGTCAAAGTCTGGGAAACGGATACCACCCTGCGCGTACCCGAATCGGTTCTTTATGATGGGCAGAACACCCTGTATGTGACGAACATCGACGGTAAGTCCGACGCGCTCGATGGAACCGGGTTTATCTCGAAGGTGTCCCTCGATGGGAAGATCGAGAACCTGCACTGGACATCGGGCCTGAACGCGCCCAAAGGCATGGGTCTGTACAAAAGCCGGCTCTACGTTACGGATGTATACCGGCTCGTCGTCATCAACACCGAAACGGGGCAGGCCGAGAAAACATACGATGCCGTTGACCAGAAAACCGCGTTTCTGAACGATGTGACAGTAGCTAAAGATGGGACCATCTACGTCTCAGACAGCCGCAGCGACAAGATCTACCGGCTGAAAGAGGATAAGTGGGAGGTCTGGATGGAAGGCGAGCAGCTCAACAAACCCAATGGCGTCCTGGCCGTGGGAAAGGATAAACTCCTGATCGGCTGCACGAAAACCGGGGCACTGCGAACCGTAGACATCAATACCAAAACCATGACGACTATAGCCGAAGGGATGGACCGGACCGACGGCATCGTGCCCGAAGGTAAAGGAAACTACCTGGTGTCGGACTGGACCGGCCAGGTGTTTCACGTCGACGCCAAAGGTGCCAAACAACAGCTGCTCGATACGCGCAAAGAAGGTATGAACGCGGCCGACATCGACTACATTCCTGGTCGGAGGCTGCTGATCGTGCCGACGTTTATGAAAAACAAACTGGTAGCCTATGAGCTAAGCCGCTAAGCTGGCCTGTGTGTGGGCTGGCATGGATAGTATAAACCAAACGACGCGACCGAATCCCGGTCGCGTCGTTTGGTTAGTTAGGCCAGGAGCCGGGCGATTGCCTGCTGGGCCTGTTCGGCGCCGAAGCCGGCGCGGGCGGCCTGCATATGAGCTACGATCAGGTCGGTGCCGAGGTTTCCGATGCTGCCTTCGTGGGTGTGGTGCAGCTGGCGGGGTGGCTCGTAAGTGTGCTGGGCAATTTCCTGACCCACGATCCGGTACGCTTCCCGGAACGGTACACCCTGAAGCACGAGTTCGTTGACCCGCTCTACGCTGAAGAGCAGATCGTACTTCGCATCATTGAGCAGGCTGGGCTTTACCTGCAGGTGCTCGAGCATGAATTCGGTAATTGACAGGCAGTCGAGCAGTTCGTCGAAGGCGGGCATCAGCACTTCTTTCAGAATCTGCATATCGCGGTGGTAGCCGGAGGGGAGGTTGCTCAGCACGAGCGTTACCTCCATCGGCAGCGCTTTCAGCCGGTTGGTCTTGGCCCGGAGCAGCTCGGCCACATCGGGGTTTTTCTTGTGGGGCATAATGCTGCTGCCCGTCGTGAGCGCGTCGGGCAGCGTCAGGAAACCGAAGTTCTGGCTGTTGTAGAGGCAGATGTCCATAGCCATGCGCGAGAGGGTAGCGGCCACCGCAGCCAGGGCCGCAAGGGCCGTCTGCTCGGTTTTACCCCGGCTCATCTGCGCGTAAACCACGTTGACATGCATGCCTTCGAACCCGAGCAGCTCGGTGGTTAGTGAGCGGTTGAGCGGGAACGAAGAGCCATAGCCAGCGCCGGAGCCCAGTGGATTTCGGTTGGCCAGCCGGTAGGCAGTCTGCAGGGTTAGCATATCGTCGGCCAGCCCTTCGGCATAGGCACCAAACCACAGGCCAAACGACGACGGCATGGCAATCTGGAGGTGCGTATAGCCCGGCAGCAGATCATCTTTGTGTTGCTCCGAACGACTGACGAGCCGGTCGAACACCCGCTGAACGCTGTCGGCAACGGCCCAGAGCCGATCGCGGGTAAATAATTTGAGGTCGACCAGCACCTGGTCATTCCGCGACCGACCCGAGTGAATTTTCTTGCCTACGTCGCCCAGCGCCCGGGTCAGCAGCAGTTCAACCTGCGAATGAACGTCTTCAACGCCTTCTTCGATGACGAACGTACCGGCCTGTATCTGCGCGTAGATCTGTTTCAACTCCCGGCTGATATCGTCCAGTTCGGAGCGGGTCAGTAGATGGATGGTCTCAAGCATCTGCGCATGAGCCAGATTTCCCAACACGTCGAACGGAGCCAGGAACAGGTCCATCTCCCGATCGCGTCCAACGGTGAAGCGTTCGATTTGGTCAGCGGTACTGACGCCTTCTTTTTGCCAGAGTTTCAAGGTGGTGACAGCGTAAAAAGTGTGATCGGGCAACCGGCTGGTTTGGAACCCGCCTGCCCGGATAAGCCATGTACGGGCACAAAGGTACAAACGGACCGGGGCGTTTGTGCGGGTGGCGCGTGGTTAGATCGGAGGAAGAACCGGCTTTTCCGGCTACTGAGTACAACGTAAGCACCCATGACCAGAAAAATAACCCGCCAGACGTTTCTGGCCCAGGTCACTGCCCTGACCACCACCACGGCCCTGACCCCGGCTTTGGCTGCCCCCCAGTCGGCTGCCCGTGTAACCGACGATAAAAAAGTACGTGTTGCCGTCATCGGCTGCGGTAGTGTCTCGAATATGTACCTGCCGCACCTGAGCAAGTCGCCGTTCGTTACGCTGGTGAGCACCTGCGATATTCTGCCGGAGCGCGCGCAGCAGGCCGCCACGAAATACGCCATCCCGAACCATTATCCGCACATCGATGCGCTTCTGGCCGGGCCGCCCTTCGACCTGCTGGTCAACCTGACCAATATGCAGGAACACGGTCGGCTGAACCGGCAGGCCCTGCTGGCTGGCAAACACGTATGGAGTGAAAAGCCGATGGCCAATAGCTACCGCGAAGGTCGTGAACTGCTCACGCTGGCCATTCATAAGAAGCTCCGGATCTGGGGCGCTCCGGCAGTGGTGCAAAGTCCGCAGTTTGCGTTTATGGCGCAGGCTATTCAGGAGGGCAAACTGGGGCGGGTGTCGGCCGCCCACGCGCATTACGGCCACCTCGGCCCCGACTGGTCGGCGTTTTTTTTCGAGAAGGGGGGCGGTAGTCTGCCCGATCTGGGTGTCTACAACATCGCCACCCTGACGGGGCTGCTGGGTCCGGCCCGTTCGGTGATGGCCATGACCAGCATCGTAACCCCCACGCGCAATACCGGTAACAAAGGTCCCATCGCCGTAGTTGCCGAGGATAATGCCATGGTCCTCATGGAACACGCTAATGGTACGCTGTCGCACGTGCAGTGCGGATTCAACTATTTTGATCCCTACGGACACGAAGGAAAGGGGCAGGAGAAACCGACCATTTCGGTCTGGGGCACTAAAGGAAACCTGGCGCTGATCGGTTATGACTGGGCTCCGTTTGGCGTTGATCTGGCCACGCTGGACGACGAAAAGGGGCAGCGATACGCCACCGACCGGGCCGGTTATGTCTGGGAAATGGGGGCGTCGGTAGTGGCCGAATGTCTGGCTACCGGCAAAGAACCATTTATCCGACCCGAACACGCCCTGCACGTTCTCGATATCATCGAAGCCGCGCGTAAGTCGGGCGATACCGGCCAGCGGGTAAAGCTGACGTCGACCTTCCAGTGGCCCGTGCGGGGCTGATCAGCCCGTTACCTTGTCAGGAATCGGCTGCCGGGCTGGCTGGATACGGAGTTGTTTTCCAAACCACCAGAAGCCGGTTGCCGACAGGAGCGCGATGCTGGCCATGATTAGCCAGTGGCTGGCAAAGCCGACATAGGTTACCATCAGTGAGCCGAACGCGGGCGAGGTGGTCTGCGCAAAAGCCCCGCCCATGGCATACAGGGCCAGGTACTGCCCCCGCGTGGCCGGGCTGGCCCGCTCTACCGTGAAGGACTGCATAAACGGAATGGCCAGCATCTCGCTGATGGTGACCAGCATGATAAACGAAAAGGCAACGCTCAGCCCGGTGAAGCCCGGTAGCCCGGCCAGCGACAGCAGCGCGTACGACAGCGCGCCCAATACGACCCCCGTGCCAATGAGCCGGGGTTTGGGAACCTGCCGTTGCTCAAGACCATAGACCAGCGCCATCTCTACGGCAACGATCACCAGGCCGTTCAGCGCCATAAAGCTGCCGATCGTACGCTCGGTCAGATTCAGCTCCTGCTTGAAAAACAGCGGTACAAGGGTGAACAGCTGCATGAACACCATCAGATACAGGGCCGAACAGACCACAAAGCCGATAAAAAGCCGGTCGCGGTACGGCGACTGCGTGGGTTGGTGCCCGGTCGTCGGTCTGTTTGGCAGGTGGCTGCCGGCCGTGGGGCGCGGCAGCGGCTGGTCCGATGCGGGTTTGGGCAGAAAAGAGCCTAACACGATACCAGCAGCCACGCAGGTCAGCCCGTCTACCCAGAACAGCAGGCTATAGTCGACACTGGCGAGCCAGCCGCCAAGACCGCCCCCCACCGCCCAGCCGAGATTGATGGCCAGCCGGTTGAGCGAGAAAGCCCGGGTACGGGTGTCGGCGCCGGCATAATGAGCCACGGCTGCCTGGTTCGCCGGCCGGAAGGTGTCGCCCAGCAGGGTGAAGACAAAAACACTGCCGCACAGGGTGTAAAACTCGGTCACGAACTGAAGCAGCAGCAGAAAAACACCCCCCGACAGCAGGCTGATCAGCTGCACGTAATAAAAGCCGTATCGATCGGTAAGCCGCCCGCCCAGAAACGTGCCGACAAAAGCGCCCACGCCGTACACGGCCATGATAATACCGGCATTGGTGACGGAAAAATGCAGGTGCTGGGTCAGATATAGTGTCAGGAAAGGCAGCACCATGGTGCCGCAGCGGTTGATGAGCATCACACCCGCCAGGAGCCAGACCGATGGCGAGAGACCCTGGTAGGCATTACGATACAGACGAATTGTACGTTGCAGCATGGCCGCAAAGGTAGGCGTTTCGGCTGGCTCAGCCTCGGCGCTGGGCTGCCGGGTCCTCGCCGGGGGCCACAAATATCTTTTTATCGGTAATGAGCGGGCGGTGTTCCTCCACAAACGCTTTGAATAGCCTGATCTCTTCCAGCTGCCGGTCAATGGGGTGGGTCAGGCTGTAGCTTTCTACATACACGTCGTTAAAATCCGTGATGACGTATTCCATGAGCCGGATGCCTTTTCGCTTCAGTGCATGCAGGTACAGGTTCTGGTGGTTGAACAGATAGCGGTCTTTCTGGTACGAGCCCGTTGTTTTCAGATCAACTGCCTTGAACGTACCAATGAGGTCGACATAGCCGTAGAACAAAACGTCGTCGATCTGCCATTGGCAAAAGACCTGCGTGTCGACGATGGGGCGGGGCAGCAGCTTACGAACCCGCCGAACAATATCCGGGTCGAAGCGCTCTTCATTGGTTCCCTTGACAATGGCTTCCTCGAACGAAGTGCCCCGCTCCTGGGCGTCGGTGGTAGGTGTCGGCACCCGGTTGATGCTGTCAATCAACGCCTGGGCCGAGAGATTACCACCGCGGATGTAGCGCGAGAAAACGTTGAGCAGCGATGGGTAAAACCGATAGTGTACAGACATGCGTTTGCCAGATGATGGCCTGAAGATACGGACAAAAGCCCCAACGTGACAGGGCCTTGCCGGGTTAGAACAGAAAGGGCCTACCGACTGGCAACGGCAGTCGAGTCCAGCACCTTGCGTACGTCCGCGGTTGAGACGGGCCTGCCGGTTTCGGCCGCTCGGTAGATGGCTTCGATCAGCTGAACGTCCCGCATCCCCATCTCACCCGGAACGGTGGTTTCTTTGTTGTTGAGAATGCAATCGGCAAAGGCGTCCATCTGGCGGGCCTGCTGGTTCACGTTTTCGATATCCATCTTACCCCGGCTGGTTTCACCTTTGAGCCCATCGTACTGATAGGCCGGGTCCAGTTCGAACCAGCCGTTGGCGGCTTCGGCCCGTAATTTGTTGTACTTGTCGTTGTAGCTGGTTCGGCAGTCGGCAACGGATCCGTCGGCAAATGTCAACTGGAAGTCGATTCCTTCTTCTACCTCGTTGAATTTTTCCTTATCTGTTACGGGGTGGAATTTAGCCGTAACCGAAATAGGTACCTGCCCCTTGGTATAGATGGCGCCCTGAATGCAGTAGACGCCAACATCGGGCAGAGGACCACCACCCGCCAGGCCTTTACCCAGCCGCCAGGGGGTATCGTTGCCCTGCTTCTGCCCGTTTTCGGCCATGATCCGGTTAACCTTCCCGTAAGTCTCTTTCTGGCCCAGGCGCATCATTTCCAGGTTGTGGGGCTCAAAATGAAGCCGGTAACCAATCGAGAGTTTCTTGCCTGCTTTCTTACAGGCATCGATCATCTTCTGACAATCTTCGGCCGTGGTGGCCATCGGCTTTTCGCAGATGACGTGCTTACCGGCCTGGGCCGCCCGAATGACATATTCGGCATGCAGCGCGTTCGGCAACACCACGTAAACGATGTCGATTTCGGGGTTGTCGGCAATCTGGTCGAAGGTTTTGTAGGTATAGGCGTTCTGGTCGGGAATGTCGTACTTCCGTTTCCATTTGTCTATTTTTTCGGGCGTACCCGACACAATCCCTGCCAGCCGGCAGTACTCCGTTTCCTGCAGGGCCGGGGCCAGTTCGCCCTCGCTGTACTTGCCCAGCCCGACCAGCGCAATGCCCAGTTTGCGGCCCGACTCGGTTCGGCCTGAACCAGCGGCATCGGTGCCTGCCGTTTCGTTATTCGAGCTGCCTCCGCAGGCTTGCAGACTCGCCAGGCTGGGGAGAGCCACAGCCGCTGCGCCCAGCTGCCGGATAAAGTCCCGGCGGATGAGCGACTGGTTGGGTATAAACAAAGACGATCGGTTCATAAGAGCAGAAGTTGTTTACGGGTCATTGGTCTGATTACTATAGCTGTCAACCCGGTCAAAATTGAAATGTTTGGATTGATATAGTAATCAGCTAGACAAAGTAGTTTAACCTTATCGGCTCAATAGGGTTTACTTGGTACATCGTTTTCCATACCTGTATGAGCAGATTGAGACTAGGCGCCGGCCTGTTGGCGGGCGTATTGGCGTCGCTGTCGGTACGGGCGCAGCCCATTCCGGTGCCGACCGATTTTCTGAACGAGCTTTGGTACAAAAACAGCCTCGTTTACAACCTCGATGTTGACGTGTTCAAAGACTCAGACAACGACGGTATCGGCGATTTCAACGGCCTGACCCAGCAGCTCGATTATCTGAAGAACCTGGGTGTCGACGTAATCTGGCTGTCGCCTTTTCAGCCAACGCCCAATAAAGACGACGGCTACGACGTAGCCGATTTTTACCGCATTGATAAGCGCCTGGGCACCGAGCGCGACTTCCAGTCGTTCATGCAGCAGGCCAGCCGCCGTAATATCCGGGTCATGATGGACCTCGTTATCAACCATACCTCCAACGAGCATCCGTGGTTCGAAGAGGCCCGGCGCCGTAAAGATTCGCCGTACCGGTCGTGGTACGTCTGGTCGAAGGAACGGCCTAAGGACTGGAATAAGGGCATGGTTTTTCCGGGTGTACAGACCGAAACCTGGAGTTACGATTCGCTGGCGGGTGAATATTTCCACCACCGGTTCTATCGGTTTCAGCCTGACCTGAATGCGCAGAATCCGGCCGTACAAACTGAACTGCGCAACGTGATCCGGCACTGGCTCAAGCAGGGTATTGCCGGCTTCCGGCTCGACGCGGTTCCGTTCTTCATCGAGATTCCCGAAACGGGTATGACCAACCCGAAACACCAGTACGAAATGATTCCGCAGCTGCGGCAGTTTGTTCAGTGGCACAAAGCTGACGCGGTTCTGCTGGGCGAGATCAACGTGGAGCCGAAAGAAAACAAGCAATACTTCGGTGCCGAAGGCGGAGGGCTTCAGATGATGTTTAACTTCTTTGCCAACCAGCATCTGTTCTACGCCATGGCCACCGGCGATGCCAGGCCCCTGGTCAAAGCCCTGGAAGCTACGCAGGGTATACCCGTTACGGCGCAGTGGGCCAACTTCCTGCGTAATCATGATGAGATCGACCTGGGGCGGCTCAGTAGCCGGGACAGGGCGGAGGTCTACAAAAAATTCGGCCCCGACACGAGTATGCAGCTCTACGACCGCGGCATTCGTCGGCGGCTGGCGCCGATGTTACAGGACCCCAAACTCATATCGCTGGCCTACAGCCTCCTGTTTTCACTACCGGGAACCCCCGTACTTCGGTATGGCGAAGAAATTGGTATGGGCGACGACCTGACACTAAAAGAGCGAAATTCGGTCCGCACGCCCATGCAATGGTCGGGTGCGCGACAGGGCGGATTCTCCGGAGCCGCCAAAACGGTTCG
Source organism: Spirosoma lacussanchae (assembly GCF_005870035.1). Taxonomy (GTDB): domain Bacteria; phylum Bacteroidota; class Bacteroidia; order Cytophagales; family Spirosomataceae; genus Spirosoma; species Spirosoma lacussanchae. The sequence continues at coordinate 359,854 of NZ_SWJG01000002.1, forward strand.
TCCGGTTATCAGCAAAGGGGCTTATGCGTATTCGCAGGTGAACGTGGCCCGCCAGCTTCAGGAACCGAACTCACTGCTGAACCAGATTCGCAGGTTTCGGGAGTTGCGCAAAAAATACCCCGGTATCGGGCTGGGCAACTGGTCGCTGGTTGATCTGAACTCGTCGGGTCTGCTGGCTATCCGGTACGAGTGGGAAGGACGCTCTCTGCTGATGGTGCATAACCTGAGTACGAATCCGCAGGAAGCCCAACTGCCCGCAGAACTGACTGGCCGTACGCTGACCAGCCTGCTCAAAACAACTGCCGATCCCGTAGTCGAGGTAACACCCTATTCAGTTCGGCTCGATGGGTACGGCTACGGCTGGTTCCTGCTCAGCAAAGAGAAAAAAGACACGAAAGGAGAGCCCGGCAGCCGGGCTAATAAATAAACGAACCACCCGGCAACTGACTGATAATTCGCATTTCATCAGTCAGTTGCCGGGTGGTTATCGTTAGGACGGGCGCACCTGACAACGCTGTTGTCCCCGCCGGGCTTTAGTTGGGAATTAATTGCCGCTGGTAACGCGGGTTACCTAGTCAACAAACTGCCGGCGTAATTTATCGCTGGCATCGCGCAGGCCGGCTGCCCAGGATGGACCTACCCCTTCTGCAAATAAATCGTTTCCGGGAATGCCTAGCCGCCACCGAACCGTCTTATTATTGGTTGGGTTGCGGCCTTCTTCGCGGAGGTAGAAATCAGCCGCTACGATATCCTGCCGAAATCGCATGACCCGCCGAAGTTCGTTTTCTACCTGGTTCAGCAACTCGGGGGTTTCGCTGAAGCCGACCGTTTGCAAATCTATCTTGATGTTATCAACTGTATATTCCATACTGGTTTGACTTAATAAGTAAGATAATGAACTGACTGTTAAAAGCGGAATAGAGCCGCTACGGAACCCGACCCCTGAGGGTCTACACTGGTCATGTCATCGACCATATATACCTCTCCGCCATGGCGAAGCGTCAGTAGCGCCACCCGGTCAACCAGTGACTGATCGTCTGACTGGCGTTCGTCATGAATCGTGGTGGCCAGGGTGGTTTCGTCGAAATGCCCCCATACTTCGGCGTCAGGCTGTATGAAGAGTACATCGATCCGGCCCGTTACGGCTGCTTCCAGCATCTGCCGCAGATCGCTCGATACCAGTGATCCACTGCTGCTGTTCTGATACTGTTCGATGCGTAGCTGACGGTTTTGCCGAAATTCATCAATAAGCAGTTCGTTGGCCATCTGATGAATGTCGCCCGGCTGAACGTGGTCGAAGTTACCGGTTAGTCCTTCTTTTCTGAGGTGCGGATACGAGTTGATCTGCCGGTAAATAGGCTGGTAATAGGCCACCGACGCCAGAAGCAGCGGTACATTTCTGGTGCCCATCAGCTTGATAACGCCCTCGTCGATAAGCCGGAAGTAGTCGGCCAGCAAATGGTCTTTTTGTTTATTGTCCAGATCGTCGCTGGTATACATGGCAGTCATGCCACTGCGCCCAGCCGAACGTCCCTGCAACTCCTCTTCGAAATCATAATACTGGGTAATGTCGCTCAGACCCAGGGGCATTACCTCGCTGGTATCGACCTGGGAAATAGAGAAAGGATCTGCCTGGTAGAGCGCCACACCATTTTTGCCAATCTGAAGGACGTAGTAAATTGGGAAGGGCTCGGCAAACGTCAGCAACGGCCGCACCCGGAAGCTGGAGTCCAGATGGCAGCTGTTCTCCAGCGGAAGCGGACTTTGAAAAACGGCGAAGTAATCGGGGTTACGGAATACCGCCAGACCTTCGCGCTGGTGTCGCCAGAACTGGGTGTTGTCGAGCAGGGCTTCCAGCGGCTGCATCAGCTCGTCGATGTCATGGCTGCGCAGCGACTGCTGTTCGAGGGCCCGCCGGATGGTCTGGCTGTGGGTTTTGAACGCGATCTGATCCTGCCGTTCGTTGACTTCTTTGCCCCTGATGTGAGTGGGTATAAAGATAGAGATACATTGCTCATGACTCTGGTCGGCCAGTTTGAGTATAGTTTCCTTTTCGGCACGTACTACGTCCATATGTTTGTCTGTTTAGGTGGCCTATGGGGCCGGGTGTGATGTGGCTGTATGAGGTAACAGCCTTTATAAATGAACCCGATACAGCTATGAATTGATTTATAATAAGTTGATTATAAGGTTTTTGTAATTTTTCTCTAAGGATTTTATAATGGTAACCTCACGCATGTAATTACTTGTTCATCAATGTATTCATTCCATGTAGTGCGTACAGGTGAGGCAGCGTTATGATGGACAAAAAGATGAACAGTACGGGTAAGGGGTCTTGTTGATACGCGTTACTGTACCACCAGCCCGTGAAAATGGCCAGCCCGAGCAAAGAAAGGACTGTGAAGGGCAACGACTTTATCCAGAGCTGAGAGGCAGTTAACCGATTCGGCTGGTTATGTTTCAGGTATATATAAATAGATTGAAAGGAGCTAAGCGCATGCCAGCCGCCAAAATACAACGCAAAGGAAATTAATAAGGGTAGCCAGCAGCCCAGGGCCAGCACTATGGTCATCTGGCTCAGCCGAATCCAATTGATCAGTACAGGTTCTTGCTTATGAGCCAGCATGAACAATCCGCCGGTTAGTATAACCCCGAATGGCCATAACTGGGGGGCAGAGTGTATAGCCCAGTTCCAGACTGATAGCGTCATGGCATGATGATACGTAATCCGCTCCAGAATAGGAGTAACTTCTGTGGCGTGCGTGAGCAGGATGAAGCCAATAACAAAGCCCCCCATAGCAAATCGGGTCAACGTCCAGAGCCGGGTGTTGGGAACGTTCTCTAGGTCTGTTTCGCCGAAGTGCCAGGCCGACCCTGCCAGAAAAAGCAAGAGACTGAACGACGGAAAAAATACCCACAGCAATCCGTAAGCTGCCATAAGCAGCAAATATCTGGTCAGGAACCGGAACCACGAAAAATGATGCCCTGTTCGTAAAGCCGTTTGGCGACTGATCAGATGGTCAAGCGCCCCATGCGGTATGCCTGCGCCGATAAACAAGCTGCCAAAAACAAACCACTGAGCCCAATCGGGTATCGATCCTACTAATTGTTGCCAGCCCGTCAGAATAATGCCAAAGGCAATCAGTAGGCTGGCTGGTCTGTGGATCAGGCGGGGACGGACAAAAGAAAATGCAGCCATGCTATACTAATCAATTCGCAAAGGATTGGTTGTTCACGCGCCAATGCGTGAACAACCTGTGCGGTAAGCCGCTTTAGAAAGGAGCCGGCTTTTAAAGGGATGTATGATTAATAGCCGACTTGTTTAGTCGGCTGAGCGGTACCACCGTTACGGAGTGGTTGTATAGTTTCATAGGCTGCACTGGTAGTGGCATCAAGGGCGGGCTGGTAGCCTTCCAGAGCACTCAGTTTGGTGGCCAGCTGACTCAGCATAACCCCATATATTACTTTAGAAGTAATGTCGGCCAAGGTATACAGGACCTGCCGGGCTACCATACCATTAGGCGTTGGCGATAGCCAGGGCATAGCGTAGGCAATAGGATACAGCGTCCATGAGATGATCAGCAGCCAGAATATGGCTCGGGCCATATGGCCAGTATTGCCCGGCATCGTTCTAGCTGCTCTGAAAATCGTATTGCCAACCAGATAACAGATATAAATCATGAACACAGTACTGATAGCCCCCCATATGTGCATGGTAGAGATACTGGTTGTTTCGTAAAACTGACCAACATAGCCTGTATAAATCATTAATAAACCACCCACTACGAAGCCGATAAACGTGCGTCGGAATGATTTGCCCGCTACGCCCAGTACAACCAGCAATTGGGTGAGCAGCATAGGCACATCGATGGACCAATTTACGTAGCGGTATCCGTTCGAGAAGGTGGCGGTCGAGGGATTCCAGCGGTTGCCATCCCAGGTAAAAGCTTCTGACCAGTTGAACTGCTGATTGGTTAGAATCAATGCAGCCGAAACCATAACTACGGCAGATAAGGTCGATGAGAGTCGATACCGGGGAGAGCTTTCTTTGGCCGTTGTAAGGAAATAAACGAGCCCAGCTAGCTGTGCACCAACACCTAGGGTCAACACATTGCGCACAATGTCGAACTGTACGGATGTATAGCTGAACAGATTTTCCATGTTTTCCATAACGTAAAGTTTAGTTGTTGTTCGGAACACACCCATTGTGTCTTCTCAGCCTGCACAACTGGTTGCTAAGCTGGCGAGTTTTGTAATCCCTTCATTTCTAAGTATTTTCTAATCGTAAAGCAGGTCGGTTGTAGAGAGGCTAATCCCATCTGATTCCTTGTGAGATGCCGCCGATATATCGCCGAGCGTAAGCGGTCAGAGACCCTGTAAGCCACTGTATTGGCTCCAATTCCGAGCCAAAGTGTCTTTTCCAGCGTATTGCATTCGAGCGATCAACCGGGCCGATGGGTAAAATTATTCGGGCTAATGGAGACTGTAGTGCTTTCCTGGTAGTTAGTAAGTGTAGACTTGTTGGTATATATGGCATGTATGACGTATATTGCCTATCGTAATGCTTTTAATGCCATCAGCAAGGATCGACTGTCTGGTAGTTGATCGGGCAAAAAATGCCGCTTTTACACAGAATGACTCATTTCAACGTTGACCTGACGAACTGCGAGCAGGAACCCATTCATATCTTAGGCCATATCCAGTCACACGGCTATCTGGTGGCGCTGCGGCCCGACACCTACGTGGTTGTACACGCGAGCGCCAACCTGCCCAATCTGATCAACCAGCCGGTAGCCGACGTACTTGGCCAGTCGATCGAGGTGCTGCTGGCCCAGACCGACCTGCCCGCCAGTACCCTGGTCGAGTTGCTGAACGTAGGGCAGCGCAATCACTCCTGGGATACCATCAATCCGCAGGCGGTGCGGATCAACGGCCACCCCTGGAACCTGATCGTCCACGAGTATAACGGCCTGTTGCTGCTTGAGTGGGAGCCCGTTCAGGAGCCGGAGCAGATTTCGCTCAACCAGCGGCTGATTGCCGAAGCGCTGACCGAAATGCAATCGAGCCGGCAGCTGGTCGAGTTGCTGCAAAACACCGCCCGACGGGTCAAAACCATCATCGGCTTCGACCGGGTCATGGTTTACCGCTTTGCCGACGACTGGCACGGGCAGGTCATTGCCGAAGAAAAAGAACCGCATCTGGAACCGTTTCTGGGGCTGCACTACCCGGCATCCGATATTCCCCGGCAGGCGCGCGAGCTCTACAAGGCCAACCTGGTCCGGCTCATTGCCGATGTTGGCAGCACACCCGCTCCTATACTGTCGCAACCCGGCTGGCCCGATGATCAGCCGCTCGACCTGACCCATTCGTCGCTGCGGGCCGTATCGCCGGTGCATATCGAGTACCTGAAGAACATGGGCGTGCAGGCGTCGATGAGCATTTCGCTGCTGTACCGGGGCGAACTGTGGGGCCTGATGTCGTGTCACCATTACTCGCCCCGGTTTGTAGGCTACGGGGCCCGGCAGTCGGCCCGGTTCGTGAGCCAGCTGCTGTCGGCTGCGCTGGAGTTCCGGAAAGACGAAGAAGACCAGGCGCAGCTGTTGCTGAGCCGGGAAAACGGAAAAAAACTACACGAGCAGCTCCTCCTCGACGGCGACATTGTACAGGCCCTGACCCGACGTTCGGTAACGGCGCTGGATCTGACCCGGGCAACGGGGGCGGTGCTGCTCTTCAACAACAAACAATACCCGCTGGGTGAAACGCCCGGCGAAGCCGATATGCAGGGCCTGGCCGACTGGCTCAGGACCTCGACCACCGACTCGATCATCGAAACCAACCAGCTGCCGCGGCTCTACCCGGCTGCCGAAGCCTTTCGCGAAACGGGGGCGGGTATACTGGCCGTCGTTCTGTCGAGGGAGCTGAACGAATACCTGATCTGGTTCAAGCCGGAGCAGGTGCAGCAGGTAACCTGGGCCGGTAATCCCGAGAAACCGGTGACGGTGAGCGGTAACGGACAGGCTCGCATCAGCCCGCGCAAAAGCTTTGAAGCCTGGACCGAACTGGTTCATAATACCTCGGAGTCCTGGACAGAGACCGAAGTGTCGGCGGCCGTAAAGCTCCGGGAAGATGTGTTGCAGGTGGTTACCCGCCAGGCCAACGAAATCCGTTTGCTCAACCAGCGGCTCCAGGCGGCCTATGAAGAGCTGGATGCATTCAGCTATACCGTTTCGCACGACCTGCGTACGCCCCTGTCGTCGATCCGCTGCTATGCCGAAATCCTGCAGGAAGAACACGGTGCGGAGCTGAACCCCGACGCGCAGGTGCTGTTCCAGAAAATCGTGGATTCTACGGACCGCATGCGGGCGCTGATCCGGCATATCCTGTTCTATTCGCGGATGGGACGCACCGAAATCAACGCCCAGCCGATTGATATGGAGCAACTCCTGCAAACGATTCGGGAAGAGATTCTGATTACCGAAAAAGATCGGGTGCTGACACTCGATATTGACGCGGCTCCGGCCCTCCATGCCGATCCGGTCATGGTGCGGCAGCTGTTTACGAACCTGATGGCCAACGCGGCCAAGTATACCCGCTCGGCTTCCGAAGGGAAGGTTGTGATAACCGGTCAGCAAACGGCCGACGATGTAATTTATTCAGTAACGGATAACGGTATTGGCTTCGATATGAAAGGGGCCGGTAAGATGTTCGATTTGTTCAAACGATTGGAAAATGCCCGCCCTTTCAAAGGAACGGGGGTCGGATTAGCCATTGTCAAGCGGATTATCAACCGGCATGGCGGAAAAATCTGGTATCATAGCGAACCCAATCGGGGCGCTGCGTTTTTTGTTTCGTTTCCAATCGATCAGGCTAGCGTACATCATGACTGATATTTTATATGTAGAAGACAATATAGATGATGCTGACATTTTCTGTCGATTGATCAGGAAGCTTAACCTGCCGGTCAGCTACACCATACTGAACAGTGGCTCGGAAGCGCTGGAGTACCTGTTGGGGCATTCTGTCGACCATCCCAATCAGGACGTTTCGTTGCCTAAGCTGCTGTTGCTGGACCTGAATCTGGATGGTATGAGCGGCATCGACGTGCTGGAGGTGATTCGGGCCGAAGAACGAACCCGCTGGCTACCTATCGTTGCGTTCAGTACCTCCGATAACCCCAAAGATATTGAACAGGCGTATGCCGCGGGGATCAATGCCTATCTCGTAAAACCAGGCAGCTATCAGGCAACGGGCATGATGTTGCAGCGGCTCTGCGAGTTCTGGCTGAATGACAACACCCGACTCGGAAATCAATGACTACACTTCATGAACAACTACGGCAGGAGACCCGGCCGCTCCACGAGCAGACCGAACAGCTGCTGTACACGGATGCGCTGCGGGCCGGTACGCTCTCGGTCGAACAGTACCGTCACCTGCTGTTGATGCACGCGCAGTTTCACGGGTCGCTGGAGCGGGCTATCGATGGGCATACAGCTTTCTTTCAGGACTACGAACCCGACACGCGCCGAAAAACCCCCTGGCTCCTGAACGATCTGGCCCAAACGGGGCTGTCGGCAGATGCGGTGTCTACGTCCCTGTTTGCAAACTGGTCACCCGCCCGGCTGCTGGGGGCTGCCTACGTTGGCGAGGGGTCTATGCTGGGTGGCAAAACCGTCTGGAACCTGCTGCGCCAGAGTCCGTTTCTCGACACCCTGCTGGCGAACGCGCGTTTTTACCGCGGCTATGGCGCCGACACGGGGCAGCGCTGGCGGTCGTTCGGGACGTTCCTGACCACTGCCGACGCGGAACCGGCCGACGTAGTGGAAGGTGCCCGCCAGGCCTTTTTGGTCTATCAGACGCTGTTCCCGCAAACCCGGGCGCAGGCTTACCTCACCGAGGCCAACCCGTCGGCTTAGGAAACGGGAATAAACAGCCTGAAGGTGGTGCCTTCATTGGGGCGGCTGCTGACGTCGATGGCTCCGCCGTGGCTTTCGGCAACGCGCTGGCAAATGGCCAGTCCAATGCCCGTTCCGCTATAGGTCGCTACATTATGAAGCCGCTGAAAAGGCTGGAAGATGCGATCCTTGTACTTCTCGTCGAACCCAATGCCGTTGTCTGTTACGCTGATGAGCCAGAAAGCTACGTTGTTGGGCAGGCTTTCGGGCAACTCGCCGGGCTGGGCCGGTCGGGCGTCGATCTGAACAGAAGGCGCTACATTAGGTCGTCTGAACTTCAGGGCGTTTGATACCAGGTTCTGCATCAGCTGCCGCAGGCGCGACGCGCTCCCCTGAACGGTAGGGAGCGGGTTCACCTGAACGGTGGCTTTCTTCTCCGCAATCGACACGTCCAGGTCGCTGACAACATCGTCCAGGACGTGGTTCAGGTCAACGGCAGTGTAGGGGTCCCGGTGGGCAGCTACCTGCGAATAGGCCAGCAGGTCCTTGATCAACAGCTGCATACGGTTGGCCGACTTCTGAATGCGCCGGGCCATGTCGCGTTCGCCTTCCGACAGGTTGTCTTCAAACTGGTTCTGGAGAATATCGCTGAAGGCCTGGATCCGGCGCAGCGGCTCCTGCAGGTCGTGACTGGCTACGTAGGCAAAGGATTGCAGACTTTCGTTCGATTGCTGCAACGTCCGGTTAACGGCCTCAAGCTCGAAACGGTACTGCCGGTCGTTGGTCACGTCGACGGCCGAGGTGACCACGCCCCCGTCGGCGCCGGCAATGGTAATGGCGTAATACCGGTTGTTGTAAGCTACTTCGAACGAATCGGGCTGACCTGTTTCGATGACTCGTACGTAGCGGGCAAACTCATCGGTTTGCTGGGCGTTGGCAACCGATTGCTGTGGAATCACGTCGGTCAGGGGGGCCATACTCAGCAGGGCCTGCCGGTTGGCCAGGACAGGGCGAAAATCGATGATCTGCCCCTGCTCATTCCGAACCGGTTCGTGCAACGAAATGGCCGTTTGCGAATGGTCGAGAATAGCCTGTAGTACCTGCGTCTGGCCTTCCTGAGCCAGGCGGGCTTCCTGTTGGGCGGTCACGTTGTTGAAGGTCAGGACAATCAGGTCGGTTTCCTGCCGAACGGCCGATACCTCGAACCAGCCCCGAAATCCGTTCTTATCCTGGTAATAATACTCGGCCTGCTCAGAATGGCCCGTATCGGCCACCCGGGCGTATAAGGCGAAGAAACCCGAGTCTATATTACCCGGGAAGATGGATAGCAGCGTTTGGCCAACCAGCTCTTCGGGTTGCTTAAAGAGGCTGTTAACCACCGATTTGTTGGCAGTTTCCATCCGAAAGTCGATGATCTGACCGGTCGCATCCCGCATGGCCCGCATCAGCAGGATACTATTCAGCGACGCATCCAGCGTAGCCCGCAGTTCGTCGGCCTGCCGGCGGGCGTGGAGTTCGGCCTGTTTCCGATCGGTAATGTCGATCAGCGAGACAACGAGACCACCGGCCAGCGGTTCGGCGGTGATCATGTACCAGCCTTCGGTGCCGTCGGTCAGGTAGGCCGATTCAAAGCTATCGGCCTGTCCGGTTTCCAGCACGCGGACGTATCGCGCAAAAAGACCGTTGGTTTTAACCGTTGGCGATAGTTCGGTCATTTGCTGGCCAATGAGCTGATCGATGGGCCGACCAATCAGGCTACACAGCCGGGTATTGACCACCCGGTATACAAAATCGATGACCTGCCCCGGTTCGTTGCCGGATGAGCGAACCGGCTCGTAATAGGCCACGCAGCCCGGCGATGCGTTCAGGATTCCCTGCAACAGCGCTACGGGCGACGTGGACAAAGCTGACGCTTCGATGAGGCTATTTTCCGATGTTTGTTGAGTAGCGCCCAAAACGCAAGTAATAAGTAGTTAATAACAAAAGATCAGCCTCCGGTTCATTCACTGACGGGCAGGTAAACCGCAAACGTGGCTCCCTGCCCCGACTGGCTGCTGGCGGTAATGCCTCCTCCGTGGTTGACGGCTACCTTTTCACAGATGGCCAGTCCCACCCCGGTTCCCGCAAATTCGTTTTTGCCATGCAGTCGCTGAAACACCTGAAAAATGCGGTCGGTATATTTTTCGTCGAACCCAATGCCGTTGTCAGCCACTTCAACCCGATGGTAGGCTGATGCCAGTCGGGTTGGCTTGATCGAGGAGGGGAGTTCACCGGCCTGTACCAGGTGGCTGCTGATCACCACGTGTGGCGTAACCCCCGGTCGGCCGAATTTGATGGCGTTAGACAACAGGTTCTGAAAGAGCTGACTCAGCTGCAGGGCATCGCCCAGGATAACTGGTAAGTCGTGAACATCTATCTGCGCTTTCGTTTCAGCAATGGATACCAATAAGTTATCCAGAGCCTGGTCAACCGCCTGCCTGAGCGCCACCGGGGTTAGCGAGGCCTGCCGGGTCGATATGCGGGAGAATGCCAGCAGATCCCGGATCAGGATCGACATGCGACCGGCCGCCGACTGCATTCGATTCAGAAAGTCGAGTTCGTCGCCCGCCGAGTCAGCGTAGCGGATCTTGAGCAAATCGCCAAACTGCTGGATTTTGCGCAACGGTTCCTGCAGGTCGTGAGACGCAATGTAGGCAAACTGCTCCAGGTTCTGATTAGACCGGATCAGGTCGTTGTTGGCTTCTTCGAGCGCGTGATTGACGACCATAAATTCTTCGTTGGTGGCCATGAGTTCCCGGTTCATGACCGCCAGCTCTTCGGTCCGTTCCTGCACTTCCCGTTCCAGGGCCAGCTGCACCCAGCGCTGTTCGGTTACGTCCTGTACGGTACCGCTGATGCGGGTAGGCCGTCCGCTGGCATCGACAAACACGTTTCCCTGCGCCCGTAAAATTCGTTCGCGGCCCGTGCGGGCGGCATCGATAGTATACTCAACATCGTACTGACGGTTGGGCGATGCCTGGCTGATGATGTCGGAAGCAGCCGCCCAGAGCCGGGCCCGGTCCGCTTCCCGAACGGCCAGATAAACATGCTCTCCCGATACAGATTCGTGGGGCTGCAGCCCGTACCATGCTTTTAGCCGGTCAGAAAAACGGAACTCGGCGGTAGGCAGATCGACCTCCCAGGTGCCTAGCTCGGCCAGTTCGATCGCGCCCCGAAAGCGCTCTTCGGCTTCGGCAATCTTCTGGCGGGCGCGCACCTGTTCCGTTACATCGACCGATATGTTCAGCACCGCGTAAGTATGACCAACGGCATTCTGGATGGGCGTATAGGTAATGTCGTAAAAGTTATGCCGAAGCACCCCCTGCTGCACCACATCAACCGGCGTCCCGAAACTCTGGTACGGTTTGCCGGTAGCGTAAACGTCGGAAAGTATCTGCAGGATAGGCTGGCTTTCCAGCTCAGGCATCACCGCCCGGAGAGGCTTGCCCGAAATATCCGAGCCCTTGCCGACAATATCGATAAACGTCTGATTGGGCAGATCGATGACCAGCTCTTCGCCAACGAATAAGCCCACCGCTATCGGGGCCGACGCCACGATAAAACGAAGCCTGGCTTCGCTGGCATCCACCTGCTGGCGGGCCATTACCTGCTCGGTAACGTCGACTGCCGTGCCCGCCAGCCGGTAAGGCAGCCCCTGCTCGTTTACAAAGGCTTTACCCCGGCAGTGTAGCCAGCGCTCGCTGCCATCCACGCTGTTGGCGCGGTGCATAATATCGTACCTGCCATTTTCTTCCTGGCCGATAGCCCGCTGAACGGCCTGCTCAACCCGCAGCCGATCGGCCGGGTGTATCATTGTAAAAACCTGGGCGAAGGGTATCTGATTCGATCCCGAAATACCGAAGAGTTCCTGGCAATGATCGTCCCACCAGACCTGCTGACTGATCAGATCAATATCCCAGGTTCCAACATGGGCGGCTTGCAGGGCAAACTGTAATCGGTCCAGGGCAAGGGTATCGTATCGACTAGAAGGCTTTTGCTCGCCGGTCATTAATTACGTGTCGGTTTATCCTGCAAGATAATCAATGAGGCTTAATAGGTTTGTTTTCTATAGGTATAATCGATAAAGTGGTATACACCGTACAGACCTCCGTTTAGAAGCTCGCACCCGCCAGCAAGAAAGGACACGCCGACCCGTGGTCAGGGCCGTGTGCCTAATTGCGAACGACCAGGAGGACCCCAGCCATGATCAAGACCAGCCCCAGCAAACGCCAGCCGTTGGCGGGGTGGAGGGTGAAGCCAAGCAGTCCGTAGTGATCCAGCACAACCGCGGCCAGCAGTTGTCCCGCAACGCTCAGGCTGACCAGGTTGCCAGAGCCTATTTTGGGAACGCTGGCAATAACCGTCGATACGTAAATGGCTCCGATAAAGCCACCCGTCCATTTCCACCAGCTTATTTGCCGGAACGTATCGATGGAAGGGGCCGACGAACTCGTTGTCAACAGCACCAGCAGCAGGGACACGAACCCGGTTCCGAACGAGATGGCAGCGGCCAGTAACGGATTGGTAATGGCCTGCCTCAGATTGGCATTTACGCCCGCCTGAACCGTTATGGCGAGTCCGGTCAGGAAAGCAAGGAGTAAAAAAACGTAATTCATGACCGCAAAGGTAAGTACTGGAAGGTCAGCCTGCCCGACCAACCCACTATCCAATCCCCGTCGGGGCTGGGATACGGCGGCACGTGACTGGCCTACGGCTGCGTAATAGCCAGAAACATTTCGGCGGCCTGCCAGGCGTTAAGAACCGCCAGTTTCTGTTTCACGAGCCCCTTGTCCAATACGGTCAACCCCGGATAATGGGCGTCGCGGGTTTGCGCTTCCCAGCTCAGCGGGTAGTCGGCAGTACCGACGGGTGCCAGTTTTTGCCGATTGCCGGTGCGACTTCTGACATGATCGCTGGCCCAGGCCAGGTAAGGATAGCGCTCCCGGTCGGCGGCTGAAACCGGCGGACCCGGCACCGGCTCATCGGTCCGGGCCCACCAGCACAGCGATGCGTAGCTGTCGGTCTGTCTGGGCACCGGATAGGGGTTGGGCAGGCCAAGGGATGCCAGGCCGAAGTTCATCCAGGTAGTCTGATAAACGCCATGTTCGGCCGGGGTCGGTATGGCTCGCCGGGCCGAGTCGAGCGCCACGGCCACAACCGGATGGGTTTTGTCCGACACCAGCGACACCAGAAACAGAACCTGCCCCAGGTTATCGGCGCCGGTCATATCCTGGTAGCGATCGAGCGGGTCGCGCAGGGCCATGATCCAGTCGCGTATCAGGCCCAGGTTGCCGGTTTCGCGCAGGACCATAGCCATCAGGGCCGCATCCCGATACCGGGGTCTGGTATAGACCATAAAGTTGGGCAGGGGACGACCAGCGCTGATGTTGATCAGCACTTCGTGGTGCAGCACCCGCAGAACGGGCCCGAACGGTTGGTTGGCAAAGCGGGGTAGCGTCAGCGGTCGGCGCGTACCGGGAATCAGCCGCGGGCGTTTACCGGGTTGTAGTACCCAGACGCCCTGTTCGTCTTCCCGAATCTGAACAGACCGGGGGGGCTGCCCCGGTTCGTCGGCCAGGTCGAGATGAACCGTGTATTCTGACGGAACGATAACCTCTTTTTTTACCGTCCATTGCTCTTCGATATTACCGGTGAGCGCGTTGAGGAGCCGCCCGCTGCGGTAGATGAGCTTGAGCCGGTCGCCCATGCCGAAGAGAAAAAAAGACAGGTCAGGCACCGCAAATCGGGTCGGGTGGCCCTGCCGGAACTGGGTCAGGCTGGCCTGATAGGCTTGCCGCGTTTCGGTGGGATGGGGAAGCTGCGCTGGGGCGACCGGGCGCTGGGCGCTGGCTGCGAATGGGAATAGCAGAAAAAACAAATACCGGCTTCGTGGGCAGCTCATAGTCTGATCGGTTGGCTGGCTATTTGGTCAATAAACGACCAATGCTGGCAACCACCCATAAAACTAAAAAATCGGTGTGATAATCAGCCGGAAAGATTGATTATCACACCGATACAGGCCGACGCTGGAACCGGGTCAGGCGGCCATGTGCTGGCGTAGCGTGGCTTCGGCTCCTTCGTTCAGCAGCTGGTTCAGGTTCTCGGCAACGGCGTCGACAAAGCCGGGTAGTGTACTGAGGTCGGCCTGCCAGATGGTTACGTCAGACAGCACGCTCTTGACGAAGGTATGTACGGTGCTGGCCTCTTTGACATCGACCGTTTGCCAGTCGCCGTAGAAATAAGCCGCTTTTTCATCCCGGATCGGATACGAAATAACGCCCCCGCTGGCGGTAACTTCGCCAATGAACTGTCCTTCTTCTTCCCTAACTGCTTTCATGAAGAGCAGATAAGCCGCAAAGCCCAGCGCCATATGTTTCGGTACGGCATTAAACTGGTCGTAATAGCGCTGCAGCGTGGCTACGTTACGGGCCTGCATCTTGGCGGTCTCCTGCAACGAAATATTCAGCAGCAGGTGATCGAGATAGGGGTTGCGGAACCGGTCCAGTACGTCGAGGGCAAACTGCCGGATGGCGGCTTTGTCCATGCCGGGCGTGCCGTAGTTGGGTACAGTCGGAACGATCTCGTCGAGCATCAGCGACTCAACAAACCGGCTCATATCGGCATGCTGCATCTCGTCGGCCACGGTTTCCAGACCCAGCAGATATCCCAGCGGCATGGTAAGCGTGTGGGTTCCGTTCAGTACCCGCAGTTTCCGCTCTTTGTAGAAGTTAATGTCTTCATCGATGATGATCTGGGGCGTTGCATCGCTGGCAAAGCTCAGCATCTGCCGCACCCGGTCGTCGCCTTCGATGGCCCAGAGGTGGTAAGGTTCGGTGAACGTCAGCAGCTCATCTTCATACCCTGTTTCGGCCTCCAGCGCCTGCCTGGCCTCGTCGGTCGGGCGGGTAACGATCCGGTCTACCAGCGAATTGCAGAACCGGACGTGAAACTTAAGCCATTTGGTGAAGAGCTTGCCGAGTTCGTTGAACGTTGCCAGTTTTTCAACGGCCTCGCGCAGTTTGAGGCCATTGTCGGTAACCAGCTCGGTCGGAATAACAACCAGTCCTTTGGCTTTCGAGCCACCCACGCTGCGGAACCGCTCGTACAGGAATGCCGTCAGCTTGGCCGGAAACGACTCGGGGGGGCGCTGAAAAATGCTTTCTTCCACGTAGTTCAGACCGACTTCGGTGGTATTCGATATAATGATCTGCAAGGCTGGATTCCGGGCCAGGCGCAGCACCTCGTCCCACTGCGTTGGAGCGGCCAGCACCCGGCTAATGGCGGAGATAACGGTAGTTTCGGCCACGTTCTGGCCTTGCTGAACGCCCCTGACGGCTACCGTATACAGGTTATCCTGTCCGGTAAATTCGTCGGTCTGGCTACCCGTCGATTTAACGACTACAATGGAGCCATTGAACTGGCCCGCTTCATTGGCTTTCTGGACCAGATAGTCGGGTAAACCGCGAAGCAGCACGCCGGTGCCAAACTGCAGAATTTTTTCGGGATGAGTAGGTGCCGGGTGAGAAATACGGTTTAGTCGGGGCATAGTGTCAATGGGCGTCATTTTATTTCGGCAATAATACGAACCAGGTCGCTAACAGTGGCTTCTATTTGATCAAACGCACGATTATCGAGTCGTTCTTTAGGGAAAAGCTGGGAGCCTATGCCTACCGCTACCACACCGGCGCTGAACCATTTGGTCAGGCTTTCCCGGTTCGGCTCAACGCCCCCCGTCACCATGGCGTTGGTATACGGCAGGGGCCCGCGCAGGCTTTTTACGAATCCCGGTCCCAGCACGTCGCCCGGAAAAATTTTGACAAACTCAACGCCCCACTCGTGGGCCGTGGTAATTTCGGTCAGGGTAGCGCAGCCGGGCATATAGGCAACCTTTCGGCGATTGCAGACGCGGGCTATGTCTTCGATGAAATTGGGTCCTACCACGAAGTCGGCCCCCAGCTGCAGATACAACGCAGCGGTGGGCGCATCGACCAGTGTTCCGGCCCCCAGTGCCATGTCGGGGAACTCGCGGGCGCAGAGCCGGCTCAGTTCCGCAAAGCGTTCGTGCGCAAAATCGCCCCGGTTCGTAAACTCAAAGGCCCGGATGCCGCCCCGGTAGCAGGCGGTGAGTACGCCCGCGCAGACCTCGGGGTCAGGATGATAAAAAACGGGCACCAGCGGTACCTCGCGTATGGTTTGATAGACAGACAGTCGGGACAGACGAGCCATAGGAACAAAAAGTGTTTACGGCGGAATTACCGCTTCAGTTTACCGGAGCTATCGCCCCGTTCGAGGGTTTCTACCTCGGCCACAGTAGCCAGGTTGACATCGCCCGGAATGGTATGTTTCAGGGCCGACGCGGCAGCGCCGAACTCGACCGCGCGCTGCAAATCGTTGAACGAAACCAGCCCGTAAATCAGCCCGGCCATGTAGGCATCGCCGGTACCGATTCGGTCAACGATGGGATTCATGCTATACGTACGGGACTTGAACACGGTTTCGCCATCGTAGAGTTTGGCCGACAGCCGGTTGTGGGAGGCACTGAGCGACGTGCGCTTGGTATCGGTTACGTATTTGACCCGCGGAAAGCGCTCCATCAGCGCCCGTCCGGCTTCGGTAAACGTGCTGCCAACGACTCCGTACAGTTCTGAAAACAAGGCTTTGCTGCCCAGCACCAGCGTACAGCCCTCGGTCAGAGCAGGCATGATTTCCTGGGGCGTACGGCCATACTGCCAGAGGTTGCTGCGATAAACGATATCGCCCGAGACCGGAACCCCCAGCCGGTTGGCGGTCTGGATACCGGCCAGCAGACAGTCGGCCGCTCCCTGCGACAGGGCGGGGGTGATGCCCGTCCAGTGGAACCAGGCCGCCCCGGTCAGTACTGTTTCCCAGTCAATCTCGTCAGCCTGAATGCGGGTAAAAGCCGAATCGACCCGGTCGTAGATGATCTGGCTGGCCCGGCTGCCAGCTCCCGTCTCCAGGAAATAAAGCCCCAGGCGTCCGTCGCCGTAGCGGATGTACTGCGTGCCGACATTATACCGGCGCAGGTAGCCCGCTGCGGCCCGCCCGAGGGCGTGGTCAGGAAAGCGGGTCACGTGGCTGGCATCGAGCCCGAACTGGGCCAGAGAAACGGCAACATTGGCTTCAGTGCCGCCAAAATGCATGTCGAGGACGTCGGTCTGCACAAAGCGTTCCACACCCGGTGGACTCAGCCGAAGCATGACTTCGCCAAACGTAATAATTTTCATAGATAGGTTATACCAGTTCCTGCGTTAGTTCTTCGGCCTTTACCGGCTCCATTTTGGGCAGTACCAGGTGGATAATAGCCAGCGCAATCAGGTACGCGCAACTGGCAATGATGAACATGGGCAAGTAGCCAAACGCGGTTATGATCCGGCCGGCCAGCAAGGCCAGCAGAATACCGCCAACGGCGCCGAACATCCCCCCGATCCCGGTGACCGAAGCCACCACGTTGCGGGGAAACAGGTCCGATGCAAAGGTATACATATTGGCAGACCAGCCCTGATGCGCGGCCGTTGCCAGGGCAATTAGCGCAATGGCCACGGTCAGGCTGCTGGTCTGGGCCGCAAAAAAGATGGGTACAACGCAGAGCGCACAGATGAGCATGGTCGTTTTGCGGGCCCGGTTGGCCGTCCAGCCCCGGTTCATGAGCTGGGTGGTGAGCCAGCCGAAGAAAATACTGCCCGCGTCAGATACGACGTAGATGATCAGGAACGGAACGCCAAAGCTTTTGAGATCGAGTTTCTGGTCGAGGGCATCGTTCGAGTTGAAAAAATCGGGGAGCCACGACATGTAAAACCACCAGATGGGGTCGGCCATGAACTTGCCCACCGCAAAAGCCCAGGTTTGTTTGTAGCCCAGCAGCCGCCCCCAGGATATTTTCAGAGGTGTTACTTTCTCCTGGTCGCTGCGGATGTAAGCCAGTTCGTCGGCCGAGAGTTTAGGATTCGTTTCGGGTTTGCTGTACGTAAGCCACCACAACACCAGCAGGCCAAAACCCAGGATACCCGTGACCAGAAACGATGATCGCCAGCCGTATTCCAGAATCAGGTACGGCACGGCAATGGCCGTCAGAATTATACCTACGTTGGCCCCGGCGTTGAACAGACCGTTGGCAAACGACCGTTCGCGCCGGGGAAACCACTCGGCAATGGTTTTGATCGACGACGGGAAATTGGCCGCTTCGCCCAGTCCCAGCAGCGCCCGTGCCCAGCGTAGCCCTACCATGTTGTTCACAAAAGCGGTTAGCACCCCCGCAATGCTCCAGACGGTAATGCCCAGCGCGAACCCACGCTTGGTACCGATCCGGTCAATGAGCCAGCCCACCAGCAGAAAACCAATGGCATAGGCAAATTTGAAGGCCGCGTCAACATCGCCGTAGAGCACTTTAAACCGGTCCGTTGCTTCTTTAGTCAGCACCGCATCGGGAGCCAGATCGAGCATTTCTTTGCGAAATACTTCGTCGGTCATGGTGAACGACAAGACCTGCCTGTCTACGTAGTTGATGGTTGTTGCCAGAAAAAGGAGCGCTACGATACGCCAGCGGAAGCGGCCGGAAGTGGTGGTCGTTTGCAAAATAGAAAGAGCTTAGTTGGGGAGAAAAGCGCGGGCAGGGCCTTTTTTACCTGATAACAGCCATCGAGTTGTGATCCTTATCCTATTTTATCAATCCGTTTGGGCGAATGACCCATCAAATCAACCATGCTTGAACAAACCTGGCGGTGGTTCGGCCCCGCCGACCCCGTATCGCTGAATGACGTCCGACAAGCCGGTGCCACGGGAATCGTAACGGCGCTCCATCATATCAAGAACGGGGAGGTATGGCCGCTGGCCGAGGTGCTGAACCGAAAAGCAATGATCGAAGCAACGGGACTGACCTGGTCGGTTGTGGAAAGTATTCCGGTTCATGAAAGCATAAAAACCCGCACCGGCGATTTTCGGCTGCATATCGAGAACTACAAAGAATCGATCGTCAACCTGGCCCAGGCGGGTATCGATACGGTCTGCTATAACTTCATGCCGGTACTCGACTGGACCCGTACTGACCTCGACTTTCCGATGGTCGACGGATCGACGGGTCTGCGCTTCGACGCTACCGAATTTGCGGCTTTTGAACTGTTTATCCTGCAGCGGCCGGGTGCCGAGTACCTCTATACCGACGAGCAGAAACAGCGCGCCCGCCGTCAGCTCGACGCCATGACCGACGCGCAGGTTAAACGACTGACCCGTACCATCATTGCGGGCCTGCCCGGCTCCGAAGAAAGCTATACCGTTGAGCAGTTCCGCGACGCACTGTCTACCTATGCCGATGTAGGAGACCAAGAACTGCGCCAGAATCTGTACGCCTTTCTGCGGGAGATCGTACCCGTTGCCGAATCGGCGGGAGTCCGGCTGGCCATTCATCCCGATGATCCGCCCTATCCGATTCTGGGGCTGCCGCGCGTGGTCAGCACCGAAGCCGACGCCCGGGCGTTGCTGGCCGCTGTCGACTCGCCCGCCAACGGCCTTTGTTTTTGCACCGGCAGCTACGGTGTTCGTCCGGATAATGACCTGGTAGGTATGGTAGAACGGCTGGCGCCCAGTATTCATTTCATTCACCTGCGCAGCACCCAGCGTGAACCCGACGGCTCGTTCTACGAAGCCAACCACCTCGAAGGTGATGTGCCGATGGTGGGGGTCATGCGGGCGTTGCTGGCCGAGAACAAACGCCGGGTCAGCGAGGCCTCGTTGCCCGATGATGGGTACCTGCGGATGCCATTCCGACCCGACCATGGGCACCGGATGCTCGACGATCTGCAGTCGACGAAGAAGATAAACCCAGGCTATACGGCTATTGGACGGCTGCGGGGGCTGGCCGAACTACGCGGTCTTATGCTTGGCCTGGCCAGCGCGTAGGCTCATAAGATCAGCCATCGGGCAAACAAAACGAGCCGGATGTAAGTAAAGACCTGTATGACCTGGTACGAAAACGAAGTACGCGAACTCGAAAAAAATAATCGTGAGCAACCGGCGGGTAACAGGCCGGTTGTTTTTTACGGTAGCTCCTCCATCCGGCTCTGGAAAACACTAGCTGATGATTTTCCGGAGCTGGACTTGCTCAATCTGGGCTTTGGAGGTTCTACACTGGCGGCCTGCACCTGGTTCTTCGACCGGCTGGTCGTACCCGCCAATCCCCGCTCTATTGTATTCTACGCGGGGGATAACGATCTGGGCGATGGCCGCCATCCGGAAGAGGTGTACCTGTTTTTCTGCGCCTTTGCCGAGAAACTGCGTCGCTACCTGCCCGATGTGCCGCTGACGTTTCTGAGTATTAAGATTAGCCCGTCGCGCTGGAACCTGGTCGGACAGATTCGCTGGGCCAATCAGCTGATTGCCGACGAGATTGGCCGGATGCCGAACGCCCGGCTGATCAATACAACCGATCCGCTGCTGGGCGCCGACGGTCGGCCCGCCCGCGAATACTTTGAAAGCGACGGTCTACACCTCAGCCCGAATGGCTATCAGGTCTGGAAAACAGCGGTTCAGGCGCATATGGATAACTTTTAACGATTTGTTTACTCAACGAGTAGGTTAGTCAGGTAGAAACGTTGCAACTTCGCCAGTCCCTGTTACTACCGTTATGCACCGCGAGTATCACAAATGGTTTAGTCCGAACCTGAACCGCGATATGGAGCTGCTGGTCTTTGGCCACGCAGGCGCTCGTGTACTCGTGTTTCCGACCCGACGTGGCCGGTTCTATGAATACGAAAATTTTGGACTGGTCAACGCCCTGGCCGATCGGCTCGATAACGGCTGGCTTCAGCTTTTCTGCGTCGACAGCGTTGACCGGGAAAGCATCTACAACCGGTATGTACCGCCCCACGATCGCATCCGGCGACATAATCAGTACGAACAGTATATTCTGAATGAAGTGCTGGTATTCTCGCGACTCAAAAATCCGCAGCCGTTTATGATTGCGCATGGGTGTAGCCTGGGAGCTTACCACGCGGTCAATACGGCGTTCCGGCATCCGCAGTGGTTCGGCAAGGTGGTAGCGTTCAGCGGGCGATACGACCTCTCGTCACCGGTGGCCGAGTTCAGGGGGTTGTTTGATGATTACTATGACGACGACATCTACTTTCATAGCCCCAACCATTTTCTGCCCAATCTGACCGATGAGCAGCTGCTGACTCAGCTCCGTCGGATGCAGATCACGCTCACCATTGGCGCCGACGACCCTTTTCTGGGTAGTAACATGGCGCTCAGCCAGGCGCTGGCCGATAAGCAGGTTTCGCACGAACTGTACGTCTGGGACGGGCGGGCCCACCAGGTCGACGATTGGCAGAAAATGGCCCCGCTGTACCTTTAAGGCAGTTTGTTGGTCAGGTACAAATAGGGCTGATGAAAGTGGTGAATAAATACTTCCTTTTCGCTATCCGGGTATTTGGCGTAATAATCATTGTCGGCCAGCAGTACGATAGTTGTCCCCGTGCGTACGTAGTTATTACTGCTGTAGTAGGCGGGCGATTGGAAACCGGGTAAGTTTTTCTGTACCGATCGGGAGGTGAACTGCCCCAGAAATTTCTGATAATTACGCTGTGCGGTCAGGGTCGGCTTGCTAAGCTGTTTGTATACATAGTTCAGCACGATACGTTGAGCCAACTTCTGCTTTTTGATGGCAGCCGGGGCGTTCCGAAACGGGTTTGTGACGTTGAAATCGTTAATGGTCTGGATCGATATCGGCACTTCGGGTACCCAGTCGGCCGAGTTGACGACGTTATACGCCCAGCCGTTTTGGGTCAGGGCTTCGTATTCGTAGGCAAAAAACAAATTGCCTGGTTTAGGGCCAGCGCTGCAATACGTTTTGAACCGAATGTCGGCTGGCAGCTGGCCGCGCTTTTGCAAATTATAAAGATAGGCTGTCAGCAGAAAGCCAATACCTCCGCCCTGGCTATGTCCTACGATCAGTATATTTTTGATGCCTTTCCGGTAGCAGGAGTCGACTTTAGGTAGCATATCCTTCGCCAGAAATGCCGTAGCAACCAGCCAGCCGACGTGAACGGCTGCTTTGGGGTTCGACGCCAGCTCATACGTAAACGTCTCGCCGGCCGATAGTTGAAGTTCGCCCCTGGCTGGTACCATAGCCGCGTAGAAATTGGCCAGCCAGCTCACGCTGCTGGTAGTTGTGCCCCGAATGCTCAGTACCGCAGTGGACGGGTTTGTCCAAAGGTCCCAACGGTTCTGAAGGCCAACGACCGGCGATCGGTACGCTAGTTTGTAGTGCTGTGGGGCGGGGAATTTGCTGGTATAGGAAGAATCGCCAAACTGGGCTGAAACTTTCAGCAGTTCGATATACTCGGCTTTATCGAAACCGGGCCTGAGGGACTGAGCCAGCGTACCCGTAAAAAGCAAAGCGGTAGCGAATAGAGAGAGTAGATAGCGCATAGATGGTTGAAGGAACGGATGTGGCCGGCCCGGACCGGCGTTCGATAGGCTTGTATAGTTGTTTCCGATGGCGGTCAGCCCGGCCCCTTTGTTAACCGATGCGCTGAGACGCCGGACTTTTTGGCATGTAACGGTAAATCAGACAGTATTTATCAGCGCGGGCTGAGCGGCTGCTACGGTGGCCTGGGCGCGCAGAAGCGCATCGGCATAGGGTTCTGCCAGCACCCGGCCGGGGGGCACGGTTGTCAGATCGGCATCCCACAGGCCCGAATGGTGCCAGTGGTCAAGGTGGTCCCAGTCGGGCCGGTCGATGATGGGGTAGAGGCAGGCGCCCCAGAGTGGTACCCCTGCTTCGATCACGGCCGCGCACTCCCGACCAATCATCTCAATCCAGTGGGGCCGGTCAATACCGGGATGGCTGGTTTCGGTCAGGACAATGGGCCGCTGGTAACGGCGGTACGCTTTCATCAGTAGCCGCCGGGGCTCCACCCAGCGCGGGTCGGGTACGGCATCGGCCCAGGGCAGAAAATCCAGAAAGCCCAGTACCCACTGGTTATTGTAGTAATAGTTGAAGCCCAGTATGTCGAGATAATCGGGTGAGCCGCCCAGTTCGGGGGTAAGCCGCCCCGCCAGCATATCGACCGACTGAAACTGGTTGTCGTCGGCAATGGCGGCATCAATGATCTGCTGTTCGGTAGCCTGAAGCGGAGGGACAATCTGAACCAGTGGCTCCGTGGTCAGAATACGGATGCCGGGATCGATCTCGCGCATGGCCGCAACCCCCTCGATATAAGCCCGCATCAGCCCCACTTTTACCTCCCAGCCCTGTTTGGTGCAGTAGGGCGATGTACCGCAGGCATCGCCCCCGAGCCACGACATGAAGCTGACTTCATTGATGGGGGTCACAATCAGGATGTCGTCGGGGTAACGGTCGCGATAAAAACGAACGAATGCGCGACACAGGTGCGCAAACCGCCGGGCAAACATCGGATGCAGGGGCGTCAGGTCATCGGGATACCCGAAATGGCAAAGATCCCAGACCTGCTGAATACCCTGGCGGTGGCCTTCGGTCATCATGGCTTCTACGACGCTCCAGTCGTACTGGTAGGCCGTTCGCTCCACCTGGCTCCAGCGAATTCCCTCGCGTACCGTCCGGATGTTAAACGGACCAAGCCGCTGGTAGTCGTCGCGCAGGAACTGGAGGTGTCCCGTCAGCGGTAAAAAGTCGACCCGATTGCCGAAGCAGTTGAGTTGGTCC
Source organism: Spirosoma lacussanchae (assembly GCF_005870035.1). Lineage (GTDB taxonomy): Bacteria > Bacteroidota > Bacteroidia > Cytophagales > Spirosomataceae > Spirosoma > Spirosoma lacussanchae. Next base: position 383,485 of record NZ_SWJG01000002.1, read on the forward strand.
GTACATTCAAAACCCGCCCACCAGAATGATTTGAACGGGTTTGCGAATGAATCGGGGATAGTGGTCAATGGCATACGATTGAGTTGTCGGGAAGCAATCTAGTCAACTAACCCCCAATCGACAGCGACTGTTTTAGCAAGATTCGGCGTTCCGGACCGCACCCAGGCCGTTTACAGACCTTCTACGATGGCCAGCACCAGCTTGGCCGAGTTGCGGGCGGCCGTCTGGTAAAACGACAGCATGTCGTTCCGGGCGTTGTCGTCGGCGCGATCGCTCAGGCTGCGGATCACCAGGTGGGGCACCTGCATCTGGTAGCATACCTGCGCCACGGCGGCTCCTTCCATCTCCGTAGCGTCGGCATTGAACGCCTGACGGAGCTGCGTTACCTTCTCGGCCGATGAAATGAATTGATCGCCGGTGACAACAATCCCGGTGATAACCGTTGGCGGGCGCGTCGTCAGCGGAATCGGCTCGAACGCCACCGACCGGGCCGTGGTTTGGGCGCGGCTGAGCATGACCGAATCGGCCAGGAAAAAAGCCGGGTTCACCTTGCCCGACAGCGAATAGGTCTGCCTGGTTGGTTTCCGGTCCATCGTGATCGACTGGTAATCGTGGTGAGCCGTTTGCCGGGCAATCACAATGTCGCCGGGTTGCAGGTCGGGGTTGGTACCGCCGGCAATACCGGTGAACAGAACCCGCTCCGGTCGGAAGTGGTTCAGCATCAGGGTCGTGGTCATGGCTGCGTTGACTTTGCCAATGCCGGTTTCGGCCACAACCACCTGCTGTTTGCCAATACGGCCGGTGGTGAACGATACGCCGTCGACAAGGACCGTTTTTGGGTTTTTCAGCGATTGTTTGACTAGGGCCACTTCAGCGCCGAAAGCGCCTAGCAAGCCCGTAACGGGTCTGGTTTTATACTGTTGAGAAAAGGCGATGTGGGAGATGAAGAGTAGACCAATCAGGTATTTCATGAGTGTATTGATACAGGTATGTATAAGCCGGCGTACCTGCCTGAGCGCTTGTTCGGTACGTCAAAAGTACGATCAATGGCCCGAAAACAGCGCCAGTACGCAGAAGACGTCTACGATCCACAGACCCAGTGGTACGTCGCGTCGTTTGCCCACGGCTACTTTAATGACTGTCCAGGCCAGAAACCCCCAGATCAGTCCCTGCGTAATCGAGTAACTGAACGGAATCAGAACGAGGGCCAGAAAAGCCGGTAGCGCATCGTCGAGCTGGCCCCAGTTGATCCGGGTGATGGGCTTCATCATGAACGCGCCCACTAGTACCAGCGCGGGGGCCGTAGCAATGGCTGGAATGACCGACAGCAGGGGCGACAGGAACAGGAATGGCAGAAAACAGCAGCCCGCCACAATGGCCGTTAGCCCTGTGCGGCCGCCCTGCGCGATACCCACCGCCGACTCGATATAGGCTGTACCGGGGCTGGTACCGAGCAGGCCCGCCAGGGTTGTAGAGACCGCATCGGTGAGCAGCGACCGGTTCAGGTTTCGGGGTTGTCCGTTTTCGTCCTGTATGCCGCCCGCTTCCGCCACGCCCACAAAGGTGCTAAGGCTATCGAACAGGTCGGTGAACGCAAAGGCAAAGATAACGGGCCACAACGCCCAGCTAAACGACCCGGCCAGATCGAGCTTACCGAGCAGGGAGAAGTCGGGAGCGGCTATCAGGCCCTGAAAATTAACGAGTGTTCGCTGCCCGAAGTTGATGGCCGATGCATCGCCCCAGTACCGGCCGATGGGCCAGGCTGCCAGGGTCGTTAGCACAATGCCGATGATGATGGCCCCCGGTACGTCGCGCACCACCAGAACGGCGGTCAGCAGCAAGCCGAATACGAACGTCAGCACAATAGGGTCCGACAGGCTGGCGATGCCCACCAGCGTGGCCGGATTCGCAATGATGAAGCGGGCGTTTTCGAAGCCGATCAGTGTAATGAACAGCCCGATACCGGCCGATACGGCATAGCGGATCGGTAACGGAATAATGCGAACAATGGCGGACCGAACGTTGAGCAGGGAGAGCAGCAGGAACAGGATACCCGCCCAGAAGACCGCACCCAGGGCCACCTCGGGCCGGATGCCCATACCTTTCACGGCTGTAAACGTGAAGAACGCGTTCAGCCCCATACCCGGCGCTACCACAATCGGATTGCGGGCGTAGAGCCCCATCATCAGACTACAGAAGAACGACAGCAGTACCGTTGCCGTCAGCACCCCGCTGAACGGTAAACCCGCCTGGCTTAAGATAGACGGGTTTACAATAATGATGTACATCGTAGCCAGAAAGGTAGAAACCCCGGCCAGTATTTCGGTGCGGTAGGAAGGCGTGCGAGACACAGCAAACGATTTATGGTGAACCCCGAACGGTTGTGAAACCAGTCGGGGTTGTGGTCAAACAGGCAATTACACGTCCTGAACCAGCTGGCCGGCGGCTTCGTCGACCCAGACGTGGGCGTTCGCGTGGGTCTGAATAAGGCTGGCGGGTAGCTGCTCGGTAACGGGGCCGGTGAGGGCATCGCGCAGTACGGGTGCTTTTTTCTCGCCACTAACCAGCAGGATAACCTCTTTTGCGCCGGTCAGGTGCCGCAGGCCCAGCGTAATGCCCTGCGTCAGTACGGTTTCTTTTTCGAAGTATTTCTGGCCCACCGTAATGGTACTCTCCGCGAGCTGGCTCACGTGGCAGCCATTCGTGAAGGGCGTGCCGGGTTCGTTCAGGGCAATATGGCCGTTCATACCCATGCCAACCAGCAAGAGGTCCAGCCCGCCCCGCTGATCGATCAGTTCGTCTGTCAGGCGGCACTCCGCTGCCAGATCGTCCGACTTGGCATCGAACACCCAAATCTGGTCGGGCCGCAGGGCGAGGGGTTCGAACAAATCCCGGAAGATGTAGTAGGAGCAGCTGCCCACGTCGTCGGGGGCAAAGCCAACCCACTCGTCGAGGCCGATGAACATGCAGCGGCTAACGTCGGTTTTGCCGGCTCTGACCAGTTCTACAAACCGGCGATAGGTTTCGATGGGTGTGTCTCCGGAGGCTACGCAGATCAGCGCGTCGGGTTTTTGGTTGATCAGGGCCGCCATGTATTCGGCTGTGTGCTGAGAGAGCAGGTCGTGGGTTGGTAAGGTTTGTAGGGTCATTCGATGGATTATTTCAACTGAGATTTATGGTAGTCGGGGAGCCAGAAGTCTCCGCGTTCTGAACAAAAGGGAAAACCGGCTTTATTTTAACTCAGCGGCACGCAGGTCTCTGGTCCAGCGCTGAATGCCTTTCTGGTCGTAGACTTTAATGTTGAGTACGCGATCGTTGAGCGGACCGCTAACGCTCAGCAGGCCGAAGTTACGGTCGGTGACGAGGGTTCCGTCAATAACGGTCGATTGTTTAAGTTCTTCGGGGCGCGGTTTGGCCGGGCCCGACGTCAGGGGCGAAACGGTCAGATCGTAGAGCGGATAGGTGCCGGACCGGTCGAGTTTCTGAAGAATAGTATGATGCCGGTCGCCGGTGATGAACAGCACGCCCGGAATTCGGGCTTCGGTAATGGCGGTGAACAGCCGCTCGCGTTCGGTGCCGTAAACGGCGTAGTTTTCGAAAATAGCCGAGGGGTTTACGATCTGCCCGCCTGTAATGATGAACTTGAACGTTGCCTTGCTGAAGCGCAGGGCATCGATAAGCCAGCGCATCTGTTTCTCGCCGAAATACGTTTTTTCGGGCCCGTCGGGCATGGCGTCGGGTGCCCGGAAGGTGCGGTCGTCGAGCAGGAAAAACTGGCAGTCGTTCCAGGTGAAGGTGCCGGTACAGCCTTCGTCGAAGATATAATTTGGATTGCTCCAGAATAGCTTGAACGCTTCGAGGGTAACGGGTTTGAGCCAGTAGGCCCGGTCCGAGTCGTCGGGGCCGTAATCGTGATCGTCCCAGATGGCGTAGTTATGGGTGCTGGCCAGCAGCGGCTGCATCTGGGGGAGCGAGCGCGTGTGTGTGTAGCGACGCAGTACGCCCGTCCGGCTGTTCCAGTCTACCTCGCGGGTGTAGGTATTGTCGCCGGTCCAGAGCATAAAGTCGGGCTTTTGGGCGTTGAGGGCCGTAAAGATTTCGTAACCGTTACCGTAGGGTGTACCGGGCCGGTCAACGGCTGTCTCGTTGACGTAGGTGCAGCTTCCGACGCCGAACCGGAAGGCCGGTGGGTCCGTCCGCCACTGCCATAGGTTTTGGGTTTGGAACGTTGTCGGGTAGGGCAGGCTCACCTTCTGGCCCCCGATCAGTAGTTCGTACGCGTACTTTTTTCCGGGTTCCACCTGGTTGGCGAGCAGGTGGGCTGTAAAAGCCGTTTTCTCGTGGGTTTGTACCTCGCTGGTCAGGTAAGCCGGACTGGGTTTGCCAGCTTCATGGTAGCGTATCTGCACCCGGGCCGGTTTGTTGGTCTGTACCCAGAGGGCTACTTCCCGGCTGTCGGAGTAGCCAACCATGGGGCCCGACTGCAGGAGGGTAGTCGGGGCGGCCCGCCGGGGGCTGCCGGTCTTGCTCGTTCGGGAGGTGACGGCGACCTGGGCGGTTGCCAGCAGGGCACTCTGGAGCAGAATGACGAGCAGGAGCCTACAGTGAATTTTGTACATGGGGGAAAGATCAAGTAATTTTGCGGTTCGTTTTCCGATTATGCAACTGTCAGACTACCGCTATCAAATTCAGGGTGTTGATGTACTGGACATCGCCGACGAGTTCGGCCTGCCGCTATACGTCTACGACGCCAACAAAATTATCGAAAAAATCGGCTCGCTCCGGTCGGCGTTTCAGGGGGTCAACCTGAAGATTAAGTACGCTGCCAAAGCCCTGACCAATCTGAGCATCCTCAAGCTGATGCAGAAGCAGGGCATCGACATTGAGGTCGTGTCGGTTAACGAAGCGCGGCTGGCCTTGCTGGCGGGCTTTGAGCCCGGTCAGATCATGTACACCCCCAGCGGTAACGCCTGGCCCGAAATTCAGAAGGCACTGGAAATGGGCCTGCAGCTGAATGCTGACAGTCTGCCGCTGCTCGAGCAGATCGGGCAGACGTACGGCAGCCGGTATCCGGTGGCGCTGCGGATCAATCCCAGCATTGCCGAAGGCGGAACGTTCAAGATCCAGACCGGCCACGAAAACTCGAAATTCGGTATTCCCAACCAGTACCGCGACCAGATTCTGGCCCTGGTAGAGCAGTATCAGATTCCGGTCGTCGGGCTGCACATCCATACCGGTTCGGATTTCAAGGACAGCAATACGTTCCTGAAAATTGCCGACGTGCTGTTCGATATGGCGGGCGACTATCCGAACCTGCAGTTCATCGACTTCGGCAGTGGCTTTAAAGTGGCCTACCGCGAAGGTGATTACTACACCAACCTGAACGATCTGGGCGCCAAGGTATCGGCCGCTTTCCGATCATTCTGCGACCGGTATGGTCGTGAGGTGGAGCTGTGTTTTGAGCCCGGCAAACTGCTGGTCAGCGAAAGCGGCCATCTGCTGGTCGGGGTCAACGTCGTCAAAGAAAACCCCACCCGCACCTTTGTGCAGGTAAACTCCGGCCTGAACCACCTGATTCGGCCCATGATGTACGAAGCCTACCACCATATCCTGAACGTCTCGAACCCAGCCGGCGCCGAGCGGCTCTACGACGTAGTGGGCTACATCTGCGAAACCGACACCTTCGCGCTGGATCGGCAGCTGCCCGAAGTGCGGCCCGGCGATGTGCTGTCGCTCGAGAACGCAGGGGCTTACGGATTTAGCATGGCCTCCAATTATAACCTGCGCGAACGGCCCGCCGAAGTCATGGTGTACGACGGCAAGCCGCATCTGGTTCGTCAGCGCGAAACCTTTGAGGATATGGTTCGGGGGCAGGTCGATATATTCAGCGACGAGCTGGTAGCCGTAAGCGACGATCAGGTCGTGTAAGTCCGTCATACCAGCAGTAACTCATCACTAATCACTCATCATTTTTTCAACAAAATGGGACGCGCGTTTGAATACCGGAAAGCCCGGAAAATGAAGCGGTGGGGGCAGATGGCCAAGACCTTCACCCGAATTGGTAAAGACATTGTGATCGCCGTAAAAAGCGGGGGGGCCGACCCGGACACCAACGGGCGCCTGCGGGCCATTATCCAGAACGCCAAGGCCGCCAACATGCCCAAGGAGAATGTGGAGCGGGCCATCAAAAAAGCGACATCGAAGGATCAGGAAGATTACAAAGAAATCGTATATGAAGCCTATGCGCCCCACGGCGTAGCGCTGGTCATCGAAACCGCCACCGACAACCACAACCGGACGGTGGCCAATATCCGCAGCTACCTCAACAAGCTGGGTGGTAGCCTCGGTACGCAGGGAATGCTCGATTTTATGTTCGATCGTAAATCGGTATTCCGCATCCCGGCCGACGGGGTCGATATGGACGAACTCGAACTCGACATTATCGATTACGGTGGCGACGAACTCGAACTCGACGAAGACACCAACCAGATTGTTATTTACGGCGAATTCACGGCCTTTGGCGCTATCCAGAAATACCTGGAAGAAAAAGGGTTCGAGATCAAAGGCGCCGAGTTTGAACGCATCGCCAACGACTATAAAGAACTCTCCGACGAGGAAGCCGCCGACGTAGAGAAGCTGATCGAACGTATCGAAGAAGATGACGACGTTCAGACCGTGTACCACAACATGAAGTAATCAGTCGAATACAGCGAAGGGGGCTGATGCGTTATAACAAACGCATCAGCCCCCTTCGCTTTTCTATATGGGGTCGGTTGGAGTCAGGCCCCCCCGCCCCGGATGATCTGCACCCAGCCCTTGATCACCGACGGGGCCGCGTTGCGCTCCAACACCGCATAGTACACCGTCGCCTGGTAGTAGTACAGACCGCTGGGCAGCTCCTGACCATCGCTGGTCCGACCGTCCCAGTTCACCGTCGGCCCGCTGCTCTCGAAGACCTTTGCCCCCCACCGGTTGTAGACCACCAGTTCCACCCGCTCCACGAACCGCTCGCAGCGCATCGGCCGGAAGGTGTCGTTTTTGCCATCCCCGTTGGGGGTGAACACGTTGGGCAGGGCAAAGTAGGGGCAGGCCTGGTTGCAGACCAGGTTGGAGGGGCGGCTCTCGAGGCCCCGCTGGCTGACGGCCGTCACGTAGTAGCAGCCCGCCACCGTCGTCAGGCTGCTGTGGCTGAAGCTGGTAGTAGGGGCCGGCACGCTGGTCAGCAGGCCCAGCGTGTCGGGCTGGTAGCGGGCGTAGTAGATGCGGTAGGACGCGATGTTGGGGTCGCAGGTGGGTCCCTGGGTGGGTGTCCAGGCCAGCTGGTTGGTGAAGCTGGTCTGGTTGCAGAAGCTCTCGGGGCTCAGGCTGGCGCAGTCCAGGCTGTCGAGCCGCAGGCTGGGGGGGCAGGGTCGGGTGGTGTCGGCGGGGGTGGCGCAGCTGATCTGGCTGTAGTTGATCAGCAGGCCCAGACTGGCCAGGCGGGCGTCGGCGTAGCGGCCCCGGGTCATCACCCGGTAGCAGTAGCTGGAGTCGGCCGAGAGGGTCCGGCTGGTGTTGCCATCGGCGGTGAGCCGGTCAGTGCCGTCATCGACGTAGGTGAACGAGTCGGGCCCCTGAACGCTGACCTCGGCGATCTGGTTGAAGGGGCCGTTGGGTCCCGACCGGCTGCGGAAGATCAGGTGAGTCTGGCTGGTGTTGGCCCAGGGGGTGTTGGCCTGCCAGCTGAGGCTGACCTGTCGGTTGGCGGGCCGGGTGGTGAGCCGCACGCTGGAGGCTGCTTCGGTGACGTCGAGCCGGGTGAGCTGTCCGGTGGCGCTGGTGTAGAAGAACTCGACGCGGTATCGGTAGGGGTTGGCCTGGGTGTTGAGGGGGGCGCTGGTTGTCCCCCGGTCGACAAAGACGGTGTCGGGGTTGGGCAGCAGGCTGGTGTTGATGGTGGCGATGGTGGCGAAGTCCTGTCCATCGAGTCCGGTGGCGCGCTGGAGCCGGTACTGGTAGGGTCCTGGCAGGTCGCCGGGGTTGAGTCCGATGGGTCGGCTCCATCGGACGGTGATCTGCCCGTTGGATTCTCGGGTGGAGTCGACGGTGACCTGGGTCATGACGGGGGCCAGCAGGGGCAGCTCGAGGCAGGCTTGGTTGGAGGCTATACTCTGACCGCCATTGATGAACTCGCCATTGCGGTCGGGGTACTCGGCTACCAGCCGGTACGAGTAGCTGACACCCCGGCGCAGGGCGCTGGTGTCGACATACGACGTAGCCGTGATGGGTACCCGGATAATTTCGCGATAGCCGGTGCTGGCTGCCAGCCCGGTGCTACAGGGCGGAATCTGAATATTTTCGCAACCCTCTTTGCGATATATGATCAGCTGTGTACCCGGAGGACCACAGGTATAGGGGTCCCAGTTGAGCTGAATGGCTCGTCCGGTAGCGGTGGCGGTGGGTCGGGCGGTGAGGTTTTTGACCGATGGCCCTACGATCTGAATCCGCAGGGTCTGAAACGACACCAGCGAGTTGGTGCCTCGGGGCGGCACGTCGTTGACCTTGAAGGTGACGTCATAGGGCGCTTCCCGAATCTGGTTGCAGTTGGTTTGCCAGCGGAAGTTGACCGTGGCGGGTTGTGCCAGGGCCGTGTTGGCCGGAATGAGCTGGGCATACTGCGGAGCGATGAGTTCGCCGGGAGCCAGCGGACGACCGTCCTGGCCCACGTTGAAAACACCCCCAAAGGCGGTGATGATGACCCGCTGGCCATCGGGGTCGGTGGCCGTCACGGGCTGGTTGATCAGCGTGCCTGCTTCTACGCAAAGGTCGGGCAGGGGGTTGATGCGGGGGCGCCGGTTGGGATTGTCGACCACGATGATCTGCATGTCGCGGGTGGTCTCGCCGATGAGCACGCCGTTGCGCCACTCTTCAACGATGAAAGCGAAGTTGAACTGGCCTTCTTCGCCGGGGGCGTCCCAGCAGAGCTCGCCCGTGCGGGCGTCGATCTGGAAGGTGGGGGTGCCACCCGTCTCGGAGGTGCGGCTGAAACGGGTCGGGTCCTGGTAGGCCGGGATAAACCGACCGCGGCAACCGGCATCCTGCAGCCCTTCCTGCGGTACGCTCAGCCGATAGGCCAGGCTGTCGCCGTCGGCATCGAAGGCGGCCGGGTTGTGGCAGAAGCGCTGACCCACCCGGGCCGAATCGAGGGGTGGGTTGAGCATGATCGGCGTCGAGTTGAGACCCAGGTTGGGGGTAATCAGAATAGTGCTCGACACGAAAAAGCGAATCTGATCCGACTGGCTGGCGGGGGGTAGGTTTTTGGTATCCCGGTTCCGGTTGGGTACCGTTACGGAGATGGTATAGGGGTTAGCCGCCGGGTAGGTGTGAACGACCCGATAGGTGTTGATCGATGAGGTTCGGTTATTGATAAAGACGCGGGGCAGGCGCTGAACTTCCTGAAAGGTGCCATCGCCGAAGCAGATAGTATACCGTTCTCCCTGGGCAGCGGCCCCGGCTCCGGCTGGTGTTTCGTCGTAGTAGGCCGTGAAGGTAATTTCGTAGGTGAGTGTGGTCTGCGAAATCCGCCTGGTAGTGATTTCCCCAGCCCGCACGTGCGTAGCCTGGCTAACGGTGGGCCAGAGGACGGCGCCCAAAAAAAGGGCAAACAGCCCAATCGAGTATAAGAAGCGCATAGAATTATTCCATTTCACTTACAACGAATTCTTCAGCCGAAAGTGTAAATATTCGGCTGAAATTACTGCTTTTCTACGGGCAAAGAATGAAGGCTGCGCGGAGACGGTATACGAACGGGTATATCCCCGATTTCAACTTCATCCGTTAAACTTTATAAAACCCCGGCTTGTTAAGCAGCGTTGACCAAAAGAACCGTAAGAAAACGCCGACCTGCCGCGCAAACGCCCGTTGATTACCGAGGTCGGCGAGCAGGGGTCGGCGCTGGCGTAGGTTGATCGCAATTTTGCCCAGAAAGATGATAGGAATCAGAGTTATATAGTGCAGAATCAGCACGAGATACGCGCCCGGGCCGTACTGTTTCCGAACCCACAGGAGCTGCGATACCTGCACCTGCGGTTTGAACCGGTTAATATGGGTGACCACGTGCTGCTGGTGATCGGTACTGCTGCCGTACTCCAGATGAACGAACGCTGAGTCCGGTAACAGCAGCAGGCGGCCCTGTTTGCCCAGCCGGTAGCCCCACTCCACATCTTCACCATACATGAAAAAGGATTCGTCGAGCCCGCCCGCCCGGGCAATCGTGTTGGGCCGGGTCATCAGGAAAGCCCCCGAAATCCATTCTACCTGGGCCGGGTCACTGAACGAGGGGTCGGGCAGTCGTCGCTTCAGCCAGCTTTCGGCCGCCTGAGTCGGGGGAATAATGTAAAAAGCCCGGCGCATCTGCCCGAAGGTGGTGTACAGGTTGGGTCGAAGCTGCCGGTCGCGGCCGAGCTGGTGAGCGCCAACAGCTGCCACGTCGGGTTGTTGGTCAAGCACCCGGACGCAGCGTTCCAGCAGGTTGTCGATCAGCAGGGTGTCCGAGTTCAGGAGCAGCACGGTACGGCCTGTGGCCTGACGAATACCGAGGTTGTTGGCCCGGGCAAAGCCAGCATTGTAGCCCATATCATACCAGCGCACCTGCGGAAAAACGGCCTGTACCTGCGCCTGACTATCATCGCCCGACTGGTTATCGACCACAATGACCTCGAACGTAATGCCACTAGTATGGCGATACACCGACTGCAAACAATCTATGATGAGCCGGGGAGTTTTATAATTGACAATGATGATCGATAAATCAGGCAAGACAAGAGACGTTATGAGTGACGAGCGATACCCGTATAAACGAACGAACGGGATCGCCGGGGCAAAAGTACGATCATTCGGTACTCACGCATCGCTGTTCACTCATAACGTGTGGCCTAATAGAGGACCCAGGTATCTTTGCCGCCCCCGCCCTGAGAGGAGTTAACCACGAGCGACCCCTTCCGAAGTGCCACGCGGGTAAGCCCCCCGGGAATCACGTTGACGCCGTCGCCGTAAAGGATATACGGGCGCAGGTCGACGTGACGACCTTCGGCATGATCGCCCACCAGACAGGGAACCCGGGACAGAGAAATGGTTGGCTGGGCAATGTAGTTACGCGGGTTTTCTCTGATTTTCTGGCGAAACAGCTCGTGGTCTTCTTTGGTGGCCTTGGGGCCGATCAGCATGCCGTAGCCACCTGCTTCGTTCGCTTCTTTGACAACAAGCTGTTCGATATTGTCCAGCACATACTGGCAGTCTTCTTCTTCGCGACAGATGTAGGTCCGTACATTGGGGATGATAGGTTCCTCGCCGAGGTAGTACTGAATGATGCGGGGTACGTAGGCGTAGATCACCTTGTCGTCGGCCACGCCGGTACCGGGCGCGTTGGCCAGCGCAATGCGGCCTTTTTTGTACACCTCGAAAATACCCGGTATGCCAATCATCGAGTCGGGATTAAACGCTTTGGGGTCGAGGAACGTATCATCGATCCGGCGGTAGATGACGTCAACGATCTGGAATCCTTTGGTAGTCCGCATTTTCACGTACCCGCCCGATACGACCAGGTCGCGCGCTTCGACCAGTTCAACGCCCATCTGCTGAGCCAGGTATGAATGCTCGAAATAGGCCGAGTTATATATACCCGGTGTTAGTACAACCACCGTCGGATTGGGGCGGTCGGCAATGTACTGCAGCATCTGGAGGAGCCGCATCGGATAATCGGATACGGGCCGAACGCCCGTCTGGGCCAGCACTTCGGGAAAAGTCTGCTTGGTCAGCTCGCGGTTTTCGAGCATGTATGACACCCCCGACGGACAGCGGAGGTTGTCTTCCAGTACCATCATCTGCCCGTCTTCGCCCCGGATCAGGTCGGTGCCGGTTATATGACACCAGATGCCTTTAGGTGGCTTTACGCCCAGGCAGGGTGGCAGAAACGACTTGCTCGATTCGATCAGATCGCGCGGTACAACCCCGTCGTTCAGGATGCGCTGTTCGTTATAGACATCATCCAGAAACAGGTTGAGGGCTTTAATTCGCTGGATGAGCCCCGCTTCGAGCCGATCCCACTCGGCCGATTCGATCACGCGCGGGATAATGTCGATGGGCATGATCCGTTCGGTGCCTTCGCCTTCTGAATAGACGTTGAAGGTAATGCCCATGCTCATCAGCGCCCGTTCGGCGGCATGCTGACGACCAATGATGTCTTCGCGCGATAGTTGTTCAACGCGTTGTTGAAACGGTAGGTAACCAGCCCGCACCAGCTCGTCGCGTTCAAACATTTCGTCAAAGAAATTCTCGGTCTGGTAATCCGAAAACGAGAAGTTGGCTGATGTCTGCCCCTGCGATTGGGTCATGCCATTGAGCGTCTGCGATTGTTCCTGCATGGCGGGTTTTTGATTAGTAAAGCAACAATATATGGCAAACCGTTCGCATCGCCAAACGAACTCTAAGTCGTGCTGGTTTTGTGCAAATTTTTACTGCTCATAGTACAGACTATCTGAATATATTAAATAATGTTAATTCGATAGATCAAGCAAATTTTGCCTGTATTCTTGTGCCCATCATCAGTCAATCTCTAGTGTATGAAAAACGTAGTCTGTTCATTAATGCTGCTGGTACTGGGTGTATCAGCGGCTACGGCCCAAACGGAAAAAGGACGCTGGACTGTTGGCGCCCAGGTTGGGAACATCTCCTATTCGCCCGGCGAGAAACCGTACCGGATAACTAATTTTTCCATGTCGGTGTCGCCATCGGCCGGGTACTTCGTCGCTAACAATCTGGTTATAGGCCTCTCTGTACCGGTTAACTACCAGCATTACCAGACGCGGTTTGCGACAGTCGGTAATACTGAGTATAGTATAACAAATACGCAGCTCGGTCTGGCTCCTTTTGTGCGCTATTACGTTGGCTCAGCCAGGCTTCGTCCGTTCATTGATGCTACGATTGGCTATACACAGCAATGGTACCGGACCCGTAATGTCAACGGAGTTAGTGAAAACCGGTACAAACAGGGTTCGTTTGCCTACGGCGGATCGATAGGCGCGGCCTATTTCATCAACAATACCGTCAGCCTCGACGCATCGCTTGGCTACCGCAAAAACAACGTAGTCAATACCAGCCTGGTCTCGACCGGTTATCGGGAACCGGGCACGATCGGACTCAATGTGGGCTTCCGGATTTTCCTGGGGCGCTGATCCGCAGGGGTTCCGGTACAGGTTTTCTGCCGGACCTATACCGGAACTCTCGCGGGTTATGCTGATGAGCTGTTTACCAGAGATAATGAACGGGGTTTTTGATTCGTTCGTCGTAGATTCTGCTGACGGCGGCCAGTTGTTCCGGCGACGGGGCCGGCCGATCGGCTGCCTGCACATTGGCGATCAGGTGCTCCGGTTTCGACGCGCCGGGAATGACGCAGCTAACGGCATCGAAGGTGAGAATCCAGCGCAGGGCGTCGACGGCGAGTCCATTTGGGAATACGGTCTTCAGCTCGTCGACCGCGGCCAGGCCGGTCTCGTAATCTACCCCCGAGAACGTTTCCCCTTTGTCGAACGCGTCGCCCTGCCGGTTGAAGGTGCGGTGATCGTCCTGGGAGAAGGTGGTATTTTGGTCAAACTTGCCCGTCAGCAGGCCACTCGCCAGCGGTACCCGAACGATAACGCCTATGTTACGCCGTTTGGCTTCGGTGAAAAACAGTTCAGCGGGCCGTTGCCGGAACATGTTGAAGATGATCTGGACGGTCGTGACGTTGGGGTACTCGATGGCTTTCAGCGCTTCTTCTACTTTCTCGACGCTGACGCCCAGGTTCTGAATTTTACCTTCTTCTTTTAGCCGATCAAACACCTCAAACAACTCCGGCCGGTAATAAACATCGGTTGGCGGGCAGTGGAGTTGGATCAGGTCGAGGGTTTCCAGGCCCATATTACGCAGGCTATCGTCGACAAACTTCCGCAGGGCAGCGGGCTGGTACGCTTCGTTGATGTGGGGTTGTAGCCGACGTCCGCACTTGGTGGCCACGTAGATCCGCTCCGACCGCGACCGTACAAGTCGGCCAACGGCTTTTTCGCTTTCGCCATCGCCGTAAACATCGGCCGTATCGATAAGATTAATACCGGCATCGGCGGCCGCGTTCAGGATTCGATCGGCATTCTCGTGGCTGAACGGGTCGCCCCATTTGCCACCGACCTGCCAGGTGCCTAAACTGATTTCAGAAATAGAAAATCCGGTTTTTCCCAGGGTTCGGAACTGCATAGGAAATGAGTTGATGGTTGATACAATCTAAAGTGTCTCCGGTATTGATGCCGGAAATTTTTATAATGTTCCCCGGCAGTAATGCCAGGGCCAATCATGGTTTGTCATGGTCGAGGTCCGTCGCTATTGTGTCCATGACTAGCTCCGGCATTTATGCCGGGGTGGTCATGTGTTGGTTTTCATAGCGCCGGCATGAATGCCGGCGCTATTGATGGTTCGTCGTGGTCGGGGGCCGTCGCTGTTCTGTTCATGACTAGCGCCGGCATTTATGCCGGGGTTATTAATTCAGTGTTCCCCGGCATGAATGCCGGGGCAAATCATGGTTCGTCGTGGTCGGGGGCCGTCGCTGTTCTGTTCATGACTAGCGCCGGCATTTATGCCGGAGAAAAAAATACACCAAACCGGTCGCCCAACTCCGTCAGGCTCTGGATGACCGGGTCGAGCAGGGGGATGCCGTTCGAGAGCCGCTCGGCTTCCATCTCGCGCTCGGGATCGCCGGGGATCAATACCCGCTTGCCTTCTACCGCCTGGGCCTGACGGAATCGCTGAATCCAGGTGTCCATGTGGGTTTTGAACTCACTGGCTGGCCGGAACGCATCGATACGCATGGCCCCGAAGAAGTGGCCTGTACCGTCGCCGACGCCTTCATTGGCCTGCATGAACCCCGCCGTTGCAAACGGAGGAACCCATGGTCCGTAGTTGGCGCCCGACAGCACACCTGAAAAAATATCGACAACGGCGCCCAGCCCGTATCCTTTGTGGCTACCGTGTTCGCGGTCGGTGCCGAGGGGCAGCAGGGCGCCACCGTTCCGAATGGCATTGGCGTCAGCAGTGGGCTGGCCGCTGGCATCCTGCGCCCAGCCCAGCGGAATATCCTGGCCTTTGCGCTGCAGAATTTCGAGCTTCCCGTAGGCTACGGCCGTACTGGCAAAATCGGCCAGAAAGGTTGGCTCGGTAGCGGCTGGTATGGCCACCGCGATGGGGTTGGTCCCCAGCATTTTTTCGAGCGAGAACGTAGGCGCCACGAGCGGAGCCGCGTGGGTCATAGCCTGTCCGATCATGTCATGGTCGGCGGCCAGCAGGGCATGGTAACCCGCTATGCCGAAATGATTGGAATTACGAACCGCTACCCAGCCCGTTCCGGCCGTGCGGGCTTTGTCGATGGCAACCTGCATAGCCCACGGCCCTACTACCAGCCCCAGGCCTCGGTCGCCGTCGACAACGGCCGTCGACGGCGTTTCGTGAACGATCCGAATGTGCGGTTGTGGATTGAGCCGGCCGACGTCGTAGAGCCGTACGTAACCCGGCAGGCGAGCTACGCCGTGCGAATCTACCCCGCGCAGGTCAGCCGAGACGAGCACGTCAGCGGCCAGGCGGGCATCGGCCTCTGAGCAGCCGATGGCTATAAATATCTGTTCGGTAAACTTACGAAGTTGGTTGGCAGTAATCATGGGCGCAAAAGTAGCCAAAAGGGCCGGGCGTACCAGCCTGCATACCGTTAAGTAGGTGTCCGGAACAATCGGCACCGATTCCCGTTCTAACCCATTAAGTCCGGAATAGCCCGGATGAAACGTCTATTACAACTCAAGTTTAAACGTATGAAGATCAAATCATTTGCTACTGCACTTGCTCTTGCCGTTGTCTGCGCCACCACGCAGATGAGCTGCGATTCGAAGAA
Organism: Spirosoma lacussanchae; assembly: GCF_005870035.1. GTDB lineage: Bacteria > Bacteroidota > Bacteroidia > Cytophagales > Spirosomataceae > Spirosoma > Spirosoma lacussanchae. The sequence continues at coordinate 399,428 of NZ_SWJG01000002.1, forward strand.
AGAAAACAAAGCCGAAGAGGTGCAGGACGCTAAAGAAGACGTCATCGAAGCACAGCAGGAAGGCGACACCGCCGAAGTGCGCGACGAGCAGGCTGAGCTGGATTCGGCCCGGAAAGATTATCGGGAAGCCGTTCGGGACTCGATAAAAGACAAAAATAATTAAGGCATCTGCGTCCTTGTAAAACCGGTCTCTGGCCGGTTTTTTTATGCCTGTTCCGGTATCAGTATGGTGCCGCGGGTTTCTTAAAAAATAAAAAATAGCTGACTTTGCCTGGCCCTTTTGCGTTATTGCAGACAGGACAACCTGTTTACTGTATGACGTGGCGCTCTGCTCGATTGCTGATGTTTTGGGTTTTTGGCTTAGTCGCCCTCACCGACTCCGTTGCTCAACCCCGCGATACCCTGACTACCGAACAGCTACTCGAACGGCGTGGCGGGGCCTTTGCGGCCCGGCTTCGACCGTCGCGGTACCTGGCGTTGGACGTGAACCCGACGCTGGGCGGTTTCCGGCGATACCGGTTCTTTGAGGGCGACGAGATTCGGTTCAGAGCGCGGGGTCAGAAATTCAGGGAAACGCTCTACGAGGTAACGGACAGTACGTTTGTGGTGCTGATGGCCAACGAGGTCATGAACCGCGACGAACCGGTGGCGTTTCGGCTCGGTGAGGTGCAGAAAATATACGTTGACCGACGCATACCGTTTATCACCGCGGCTGGTCGGCTGCTGCCTATTGCGGGGGGTGTTTACCTGCTGTCGAGCGTGGTCAATAACAACTTTCGGGCCCAGTCGGTGCTACCCGTTGCGGGGGGCATGGCGGTGGCGGGGGTTATTTTTAACCGCCTGAGTTCCCCCCGCCTGCGGATCAATAATAACCACCGGCTCAAGGTGTTACGCACGTACTGATGCCTCGCCGGGTCGATTATTGCCGAGTCAGAGGGTTAAAACAAGCCATTTGGTTCTTTAACCTACAGACCCTTATTCCAGATTCATGAACGCTTTTAGAGGTGGCAACTGGCTGCTGCTGGCTGTGTCGCTGGTGTTGGGTGGCCTGGTAGAGCCCGCGCCCCCCGATGAGCCGAAGCCAGTCACAGAACGGCGGGCCTACTACCCACGGGTGATTCGGCTTCAGCACAAACCCAACCGACCCGGACAGTTGCTGGCCTCATTCGATACCGATGGGAACGGCGCCATGCTCTTCACGAGTGCCGACGAAGGGCGTTCGTGGAAACCCCTGGCCGATCTCCGCGATACGACGGATACCAACCATTGCTGCAGCGGCCTGTGGGAGGTGCCGCAGAAACTCGGTACGGTAGCCCCCGGTACGCTTTTCTGGGCGCCGTCTATGGGGTGTTCCCGCGACCCGCGCTGCCGCTCGTCGATCAATATTCACCGCAGCATCGACGGGGGTAAAACCTGGCGTTTTCACTCGACGCTGGCTACCGGAAAGGTCGGCCTGTGGGAGCCCGAGTTTACCGTCGACGCCAACGGGAATCTGGTAGCCTATTACTCGACCGAAGAACACCGCGCCGAGGGGTTTAATCAGCTCCTGGCCCATAAAGTCTCGACCGACGGGGGCCGAACCTGGGGTCCTGAAGTCCGCGACGTCGCCATACCGGATCAGCCCGGCAAACCGATGCGCCCCGGCATGGCCATTGTCCGAAAACTGGCGGCCGGGTATGCCTGGCCCGCTCGTTACGTCATGGTTTATGAAATCTGCGGCATGGGCTGCGACGTGTTCATCCGGTTTTCGCGCGACGGGCTGAATTGGGGTAACCCGGCCCAGCCCGGCACCCGCATCGAATCGCTGGAAGGGCATCACCTGGCGCATGCGCCCTCCTTTACCACCCTGCCCGACGGGCGTTTACTCGTGGTTGGCCAGTTGCTGCTCGATGCGGCCAATAAGCCAGCCCCCGCCAACGGAACGGTGCTGATGGTGAGCAACCCGGCGGGGGCTGGCCCCTGGACCGAAACGCCCGCGCCGGTTCCCGTGCCGAAGGCCTATGATAATCCGTGCCCCAACTATTCATCGCAGCTTCTTCTGTCGGCCGATAAAAAGCGGCTGATCGAGGTGGCGCTGCGGTACAATGGGGATGTATGTACAGCGTATTCTTATTCTATTCCTTTCTCCCTGAACCGATAAACTATGATTAGTCTAATCACCGCATCCGTTCGTACGTGGTGGCTGCTGTCGGCTATGCTGCTGGCCGGTCTGTGTAGCGCTCATGCGCAGCGTACGTTCACCAATCCGATCAAACCGTCGGGCCCCGATCCTTGGGTACTGCAAAAAGACGGCTGGTATTATTACATGAACACCACCGGCGCAAACCTGACCCTCTGGCGTACCCGCAACATAGCCGACCTGGCAACGGCCGAAAAAAAAGTTATCTATACCCCTCCGCCGGGCCAGCCGTACTCAAAAGAGCTTTGGGCCCCCGAAATCCACGCGCTCAAAAATGACCGGGGGCAGGAACGCTGGTACGTTTATTTCTCGGCCGACTCGGCCAATAACCTGAGCCATCGGGTCTGGGTCATCGAGAATGACTCCCCGGACCCGTTCGCGGGCGAGTGGGTGATGAAAGGCAAGATCGGCGATCCGGGCGACCATTGGGAAATCGATATGTCGGTGGTGGAGTTTAAGGGCCAGCTGTATGCGGCCTGGTCGGGTTGGGAGGGGCCTACTAACGGTCAGCAGGACATATACATCGCCAAACTCAAAAACCCCTGGACACTCGACGGCGACCGGGTCCGGATTTCGCAGCCCGAACTGCCCTGGGAGCGCCATGGCGATGTACCGCAGGCCTGGCAGAAAAATGGGGAAGTACCCAAAATCTACGTCAACGAAGGACCGGAGTTTCTGCAGCACGACGGTAAACTGTTTCTGGTCTACTCAGCCAACGCCTGCTGGCTCGACTATTGCCTGGGGCTGCTGACCTACACTGGCCAGGGCGATCTGCTCGACCCCAAAAGCTGGCAGAAGAGCCCACAGCCGGTGTTTGTTCAGGCGCCCGAAAATGGCGTCTGGGCACCGGGACACGGTGGTTTTTTTCAGACCGCAGGCCGTAATGGAGAGCCCGTTCAGCACTGGATGATTTATCACGCCAATCCGTCGGCTACGGATGGCTGCGGTAACAAACGCGCCCCCCACATTCAGCCGTTTACCTGGAATGCCGACGGCTCGCCCAATTTTGGGAAGCCAATGCCTAAGATACCTATGCCTGTTCCGGGAGAATAAGACCCGCTGCTGCTTTTAACCCCACAGGGGCGTCATGCCCCTGAAATATCTTACCCATATTTTACGCCTATAACCTATGAGAACCCTCATTCTTCCGGCGCTGGTGGCCGCCCTGCTGGTGCAGGCCAGTTGCCAGTCGTCGACAAAAACCAAAGAAGCCGATACGGAACTGGCCAATACCCCCGCAGCCGGATCGCCCGATGCCGATACGGCGTCTTCTTCGGCGGCTGTTGTCTACAAACTACCCGATGCCAAGGCCTTTGCGGGGGAGAAAGACGGCAAAGCAATTCAGCTCTATACGCTGAAAAACAAAACCATGCAGGTGGCCATCACCAATTACGGAGCCCGGCTGGTTGGGCTACTGGTTCCCGACAAAGCGGGCAAGCTGGTAGACGTGGCGCCCGGGTTCGCGTCGGCGAAGGACTATCAGAGCGAGGGCGGGGCATTCTTCGGCCCCATTGTTGGCCGGTTTGGTAACCGCATCGGCAAAGGTACGTTTACCCTCGATGGCAAAACGTATAAGACGGAGCTGAACAACAACGGCAACACCCTCCACGGCGGCCCGAGCGGCTTCCACAACCAGGTCTGGACGGCCAGCCAGTCGGGCGATACCAGCCTGAAGCTGACGTACGTATCGAAAGACGGGGAAGGCGGTTTTCCGGGTACCGTTACGACCAGCGTAGTCTACACCCTGACCGACAACGGCCTGCGTATCGACTACACCGCAACGACCGATAAAGCCACGCCCTATAACCCGACGAGCCACGGCTTTTTCAACCTCAACGGCGAGGGCAGTGGCACCATCAACAACCACGTGCTGATGATCGATGCAGACCGCTATTCAGTGGTCGATAAAGGCCTGATTCCGCAGGGAGAGCCCGCTCCGGTGGCGGGTACGCCATTTGACTTCCGGAAGCCAACGGCCATCGGGGCGCGGGTGAACGAGAAAAATGAGCAGCTGACGTTCGGTAGCGGCTACGACCATAACTTCGTGCTGAACAAAAAAGGAAGCACCGGCCTGACAAAAGGGGTGGAGATCACCGGTGATCAATCGGGCATCAAAATGGAAGTGCTGACTACCGAGCCGGCCGTTCAGTTTTACGGCGGTAACTTCTTCCAAGGAAGCGATATCGGTAAATACGGTAAACCTATCAACTACCGCGATGCCTTTGCTCTCGAAGCCCAGCACTACCCGGACTCGCCCAACCACCCAACGTATCCGAATACCATTCTGCGCCCCGGCCAGACCTACAAACAAACGACCGAATACCGTTTTTCGGTGGCAAACTAGAAGTACCGTCCCTACGATCAGGTGGCGACGGTAAAATTTATCCGATAGCAAAGGCCCAATTGCAGCCTCGTCTGTCTTTTACAGATGATGTGATCTTTTAACCCGGTAAACTAATTCATGCGACAAGTATCAGTCCTCTTATTACTATTCATATCGGTTCTGGCGTACGGGCAGGAAACGAGCGCGCCCGGTCGGTGGTCGGCGGCCAAAGCCAATGCCTGGTACGCCAAAGAACCGTTTCTGGTGGGTGCCAATTACGTGCCTGCCAATGCGATCAACGAACTGGAGATGTTTCAGGCCGAAACCTTTGACCCGGCTACCATCGATAAAGAGCTGGCTATGGCCGAAGGGATCGGAATGAACACCATGCGGGTCTTCCTGCATGATCTGCTCTGGCAGCAGGATGCCGAAGGCTTCAAAAAACGGCTCGATCAGTTTCTGGGTATCTGCGCCAAACACAAGATCCGGCCCATGCTGGTGCTGTTCGATTCGTGCTGGGACCCGTATCCGAAGCTCGGCAAACAGCGCGAGCCGGTGCCGGGTATTCACAATTCGGGCTGGGTACAAAGCCCCGGTGCCGATGCGCTGACCGATGTGTCGCAGCATCCGCGGCTCGAAGCCTACGTGAAAGGCATAGTGGGCGCGTTCAAAAATGATAAGCGGATTCTGGCCTGGGATACCTGGAACGAGCCCGACAACGCCAACGACAATAACTACGGCCGGAACGAGAAGAAGATCGAACTCGAGAACAGCCGCAAAATCGGGATCATTACCCGACTGCTGCCCCAGGTATTTCAGTGGTGCCGGGCGGCCGGGGCTACGCAGCCGCTCACATCGGGGCCCTGGATTTTATGGGATGGACACGACTGGAGCAACCCGGCCAAATGGACGCCGATGGAAAAGGTACAGTTCGAGAACTCGGACATCATCACCTTTCACCAGTACTCGACGGCCGATGCCCTGACGAAACTACTCCCGGTTCTGCAGAAAATGGGTCGTCCCGTTATCTGTACCGAGTATATGGCGCGGGGTGTCGATAGTAAGTTTCAAACCCATCTGCCCATTGCGAAACAGGCCAAAGTGGGGATGATCAACTGGGGTTTCGTAGCGGGTAAAACCCAGACCTTTTTGCCCTGGGACAGCTGGCAGAAACCGTACGTAAACGGTCGCGAACCATCCGTGTGGTTCCATGAAGTATACAAACAGGACGGTACCCCCTACGACCCGGCCGAAACCGAGGCCATCCGACAGGCTACCAGAAAGTAACGAATAATAAATAGATACCTGGCAACAGGTATTCGTATGGGTCATGTTTTCTGTAAATTATTTTACTTACAGAAAATATGGCCCATTTGTATGAGAATCAATTGTTTACTAGTTGCTCTGTTGGTGTTGTTGAGTAGTTGCGCTGATGCTGTGGCACAGACGGCCGGCATTCGGATTACCTATGATTACCTGCACCCCGACCGAACGAGCTGGGTATACGTTCGGCCAGCGGGCGATACGCTGCGGGGTACCGGCCGAAACATCCGCGTTCGGCAGGAGACGCCCGTTTCCGTATCTGTTGTGAACTGCAACGTGGAGGTCATTCAGCCGGAAGTCAGCATCCGGCGGGGTGCCCGTGCCGACTCGGTAGTCGCAACGGGTATCAGCGATTTCTTCTCCCGTATCTCCGGCGTACTCGTTCCCGGCATGGGTCTCGATCTGCGAAACCTGTTAACCCCCAAAGCCCGGGGCGAAAAAGCGGGTAGCTCACTCATCTACGCGCCCATGCAGATCGACTTGTCAACGGCTGATCTGCTCGCCAGCGCCAGTCTGGTAGATCTGGAAAGTCAGTTGCGCGACCGGCTGACCGAAGCCGAACGCTGGCGCTCGATCCAGACCCGGCTCCGGGGACTGCGTTATAACACGACCCTTCCCAAAACAGAATTGACCCGACAGGCCGACGAACTGGTCCGGCAACTGACGCCTACCGCGCTGCCGCTCCTGACCGACGGGAATACCGCCCGCCAGGTGTTTCGGCAACTCGCCCTCGAAAACGCGGAGTATATGAAATACGTACTTACCCTGTTTAAACGCCAGGCTACCCGTCAGCCGGTGTCGCGGGGCGATACGGATGCACCCTCGTTCAACTCGTTCGCCATTGCCGAGTCGGCCCGGATTTACGAAAAAACGATTACCGATGAGCTGGCCGACCAACTCACCGCGACCTTGTACGAGGTGGTGACGCATTACTCGACCCTGCGGCAAAACACCTTTACGGCTTCCTGCAACGCCACGGTCAACAAGGGCAGTGAGGCTCTGCTGATTCAGTTTTACGATACCACCGTTCCTGACAAGCGGAAGCTGACCCGGTCGGAACATTTCCAGATCGATGCCCCGGGGCGGGTACAGCTTGTCACCAGCTTTGGTTTGTCATTTATGGGCTACAGTCAGCCGCCCCAGGCGTATGGACTGATTGATGGAAAAATCAGCGCTACCGACCTCGACCGGTTTTCGCCGGCTATCACTGGCCTTTTTCACGTATTCAAGCGCTCAGCGAGTACCACCCGGCTAGGGGCTCACCTCGGAGCCGCCGTACCACTCAGCGATGCGAAGGCGGTTGGATTTCTTATTGGGCCATCGCTCGCGCTGGGTGGTACCAATGTGATCTGCCTGAACGCGGGAATCTTTACCGGGCGCACCACCCGGCTCAGCAAAGGGCTGGCCGTGGGTGACAAATACAGCTCAACGAGCCTGCTGACCGTTAATCGATACGCGCTGGGGTATCAGGTTGGGGTTTCGTTCGTGTTTGGGCAACGGCGATAAAGCTGGGCCGCAAATTGGGTTGGCCTGGTCAGAGTATAACCCGCAGGCCCAGGTTGGCGGTTCGGTAAACACCGGTATTCTTACCGGCCAGGTACTGCGTTACAAACCCCGTAATACCCAGCCGCAACAAGGGTTGAAACTGCACCCCCGTACCCACCTGCGAACCGCGGCTGGTCTGGCTGAACACGCGCTCGGCGTTTCTGGCCAGACCAATCGAATGATTCATGAGGCCCATCAGCCCCAGCCGGGGCGTAAGCTGAAACTGGAACAGGGCCGTTAGCGGAATGGCCACGCTACCCGAAATCGACTTTTTGGGAATATTGTAGGTCAGACCCGGCTGAGCGTATAAAAACAGCCGTCGGCTCAGTTCAAACACGTAAACGACCTGCATCCGGAGACTGGTCAGGTTTTCGTCGGGTTTGTAAATGGGCTGGTAGACCGATCCCTGAACCAGCAGCTTTCGGTTACGAGCCACGGGTTTCCAGCGAAAGCGCAGCCCCACGTGGGTAAACGCCTGATCGTTGATCAGGGCCGAATCGCGGCCGAAGACCCTGAACGGCGAAGCCTGCGGGTCAATATCGACCCGCAGGGAGGAGTACTGCAGATCGACCCCAACGTTGAAGCGGCTGCTGGCCGAGGTGCCGTAACTGATTTGCAGGAGGTTGACAAACTGGCTCAGCCGGGCGTTCAGATTCTGCCGCTTGGCATCGGACGTGAACAGCTCGTTGGTGGTGAACAGGCTGCCGAAATTATTGACCTCAACAAATCCTTTGGGCAGGATGATGGCCGATACGGTCGAGTAGAAAAACGGATCGTTGTAGAGCGAATCGAGTTTCTGAGTACGGGTTTGCTGGGCGTAAATGAGTTGACTTACGCCCAGCAGAAGCAGAATCGTTATACAGAAAAAGCGGGTCATTGGTATACTAAGTTTGGTAGGCTATTCCAGTTAAGCAGTAGTCATACCTTCATTAGCTGTAAGATGGAGCGCGAAGGGTGAGTCGCCACTTGCCGGACCAGGGTATTAATTAATGCAGTTCTCACAACTACCGTTGCCGAAGCAGTAGCGTTTTTTGACAAGCCTGACTTCTGATCCAGTATTAAGTGCATACAAGAGAATATCCCCATTCTTCAGCAAGCTACCTGCATACCGGGTGCCGTTGTCGTCAAAAAAGACGAAGCCTGTGTAGGCGTTGCCTTGCCCGTTCAATTCCAGCTTTAATCGAATGGTAGGGAACTGGACGTCTGTGTATACTTCATAGGTAGCTCCGCCAATTGTTTCGTGAGTGAAGTAGATCCGATTACACCGGGAAGAGTATTTCTTGAAATTAAAGGCCCGGTTATTCAGACAGTAATGGAATGAAGTAGGGGAGCAGTCGTCAGCTATTGTATAGGTTACAATATCCCCTACGCTTGTGGCTATGTTATCCTGAGTAAGTGAACTGCCGGGTAGCACATTACTCACGGATAGACCGCGTCCTTCGCCGTATTCGGTAATGATTCTGACATCGCCGGCGGGCGTATTAGGAGGTACCCGGATCGTGATCTGGTTGTTGCCCCGGTCAATAAACCGATCGCCGGGTATCTCTACCCCATTGGGTAACCGTACGTGCGTGACGTAATAAAAGTTGGCTCCTTTAAACGTTACCGTGGCATTACCAATCAATGCGTTCGGCCTTACTTCCGTAATAACTGACTGGGGCGCGCCGGTAAACCCGAGGCCATTTGACCAGCCGGCGTCAGTACGCAGCGTCACGGCAACTGACTGTACACTGTTGAAGTCCGGAACAACCACAACCACCTGATTCTCGTCGCCCCGCCGAATGGTAGCGGTCTGGTTGCCAAACTTCACTTCCTGAACGCCCCTCAGATTACTGCCCGATAAGGTTAACTCCAGACCGGGTACGCCTTTGTCGCGGCTTAGATTGCTTAGTACGGGAGGTAGGTTTACCGTAAAATTGCTGCCGCTACAACGCTGGCCCGCTTCGCCGTTCAAACAGATCGTACCGGTAACGGCGTTGTCGGGTACCCGCACCCGTACCGAACCGCTGTTCTTGTCCAGAATCTGGGCCGGTGCCGATCCTCCTCCGCTGAACTTTACCTCTGTCACTACATCCAGGTACTGACCCGTAATGGTTACCTCGGCGCCACGGCTTCCATTGGCGGGGCTAAACCCGCTGATGACCGGCGCCCGCACCACGCTGAACCCGTCGCGCTGTTCGGCATCAACGAGGTTAGTGACCCGAATGGCACCGTCGCTGGCTCCATCGGGCACTTTGGCAATAATCTCATCATCGAAGTTGATCTTGGGGTATTCGGTGGCCTCCCGCCCGCCAAAGGAAACCCTGGCCCCGTAGAGGTAATCGCCCCGAATGGTGACCAGCCCGCCAACCACCTGCCGCCTGGGACTGAAGTCGTCGATGCGGGGCTTGCGAACGATGGTAAAGTTTTCGCCGGCATGTTCATCGCTACCGGCTTTGTTGTGGGCATAAACACGCCCGCGCAGGGCGGCATCGGGTACGGTTATGGTGAGCTGGGTACCCTCGATATTTTCGCTGAAGGCCGATTTCGCTACCGCCTGCCCACCTATTTTAACTTCGTCGATCCGCTTAAGGCTGGTTCCTTTGATGATCAGCGACTGACCGGCCCTGGCCCGGTTCGGGTTGATGTCGGTAATGTTGGGCTTGCCGATAATCTGGAACTCGGTGGGGCTCTCGGTGCTGTATCGGGTATTGAACACGCGGATTTTTCCCGTACGGGCGTCGGGCGGAATCCGGACGACGAGCCGGGCCCGGGTAGGTGTCTCAACGTTTTCGGCGTTCTGGGAAGACCCCTCAAAACGCACCACGCACTCGTCGAAGTTCTGACCCGACAACATTACTTTCTCGCCGACGAAGCCTTCGTTGTTGTTGTATTCCGACACGACGCTGGTAACGCCCGGGGAGAGGATGACGTTGAAAACGGGGGTGTCGGTATACTCGCCCGATTCGTTGTTCCAGACCCGAATAGCCCCGTCTTTGGCGTAGGCGGGCACGCGGAAACTGATCTCGTCATCTTCGTTTTTCTCCAGGGCTACGGCCGTAGGGGTTTGATCGGTGGCAAAAAAGACGCGGGCCCCGAGCAGGTAATTACCCCGTATCGTCACCAGCCCGCCGACAGGGGCGCGGGTGGGGGTCAACTCAGTGAGTACGGGTTTAAGAACGACCGTCATATTTCGACCCGACGTGCCACTGCCGGCCCGGTTGGTCAGGGTAAGTCGGCCGGTGGTGGCGTCGGTGGGAATGGTTAATTTGAGTTCACTGCCTTCGGTGCGGCCGGTGATGGTAGCGGCTTTGCCATTGAGGCTGGCCTGGGTGATGCGATGCAGGTTTCGGCCCCGTACGGTGATGTCTTTACCACGACCCTGACGGTCGGGATCAGCCGTCAGCTCGGCCGGCGCCAGCAGCATAAGAAACTTCTGAGGAGCTTCGGTCGTGCCGCCGGGCGAGGTAACGGTCAGCGGGGTCTCGCCCGACTGGCTGCGCTCGGGTACGGTCAGTTCGATCTGGCTGTTGCTGAGGACGCGCAGGCCGGTAGCGGGCGTGCCGCCGAAGCTGACGCTGGTTACGTCGAGCAGGTTCCGGCCCGTTAGGGTGAGTTTGTCGCCCCGGATGCCCTCGGTCAGGCTGAGGCCGGTGGCGTCGATGAGCGGGGGCGGAATAATGATCAGGCTATCGGGCGTGGTGGCGCTGAGCTTGTCGAATACCGTCACCGTCAGTCGGCCCGAGCTGGCGGCAGGGGGCAGGCTGAAGCGGATCTGATTATCCTGAACGGACGTTTTGGTCCTATCAATGGGCTGTCCATTAAGGCTCACCACACCATCGAGTAAGTTTTTGCCAGAGAGGGTGATTTCCTGGCCTACAATGGCTCGTTTGGGCGTAAAGCCGGTTATCTCGGGCGTGGCGGCCACGATGAAGTTAGCCTGGCCGGTGCCACCGGCTGTTTCGACACTAATCGTTACCGGGCCGCGGCTGAGCGAAGGCACCTTAACGCTGATTTCGGTGGCCGACCCGGTGCCGACCAGCTCGGCGGTGGTGTTGCCAAACCGAACGGCTTTGAGTTGATCGAGGAAGTCGCCCCGGATGCGGACAGTCGTTGCCGGCAGTCCGTTGGCGGGTTCGACGCTGCTGAGCTGGGGCAAGGGCTGGAGTACGGTAAAAGGCAGGGGGGCGGAAGTGCCGTCGGCGTTCTGAACCCGAATCGTGGTGGCTCCGACGGGTAGCCGGGGCAGGGTGAGCGTGATGGCGTTGTCGGCGCGGGTTTTGGTCGGTACGGTCTGGCCAGCCATGGTGACGGTAGGGTCATCGCCAAACTGGGTGCCCGAGAGGGTGATGTCGGCGCCGATGGGCGCGGCCGTGGGACTGACGGCGGTCAGCTGGGGCGGGTACTTTTTTTCTTTGCAGGAGACTATGCAGAATAGGATCAGTAGGTTAACCAGCAGGTGTGGGATTGACTTATTCATGGCCGGTAGAAGAATAGTAGTCGTTACGTGGACGTAAAAGCATTACTTACAGTCACTACAAATCGTGGGGGTTGGGTAGGAGAAATACTTTAGGTCTTTCTTGCACATCTTGAAGAGGGCGCCGTTCAGTACCGAATAGGCGTAGATGTCGCCGGCTTTTGTCATATTCCCGACGTAGGTGACGGGTTTGCCGTTGTTCCCCGCAATGATGATCACCGCACCCGTATAGGCCGTATTCTGGCTGTTGCGTTCCAGTTTCAGTAGATCGTCGGTGGCGATCAGGGCCGCACCGGTCGTGTACCGATACGCTACGTAGGTTTCGAACAAACGCCCTTCCAGCTGCTCGGTCACGTAACCCTTCGTGTTGCAGCGGGAGGAGAAATATTTGAAGCCGATTTCGTAGCCGCGGTTGGGCGAACAGTAAAAAAACGAAGCCGGATCACAACCGTCAGAAATGACCCCCGTCGTTATAGACCCAACATTGGTGGCAACATTACCGGTATTGATGGCATCGCTGCCCGACAGCTTACTGATGCTGTAAGGCTTGCCATGACCGAACTCGTTATTCACCCGGATCGACGTTGCTGTGGCCTCGACCGGGACTTTGATCATACAGCTGCCCGACTCGTTCGATAAAAAGCTGGCGGCATTCACCGTGGCGGTAACTTCTCCATTGTCGTTCATGAAATCAATGCCCGTCACCGACGAAAAGTGAGTGCCGCGCAGGGTGAGCGGCCCGCCGGGAATCAATCCATTCGGAACGGGTGTCTGGCTAATGGTTGCCTGCGGAGCGCCCGTAAACCGACCTTCGTTCGATAGTCCGCCCGCGGTCTGTATCGTAATCGCTACGGTTTGAACAGACCCGAACTCCGGCGTAATGACACTGACTACATTACTGGTATTGCTCTTAATCGGAACCGTCTGGTTCCCGAACCTGATCGCGGTGATGTTTTGCAGGTTCTGGCCTCTAATACTGATCTCGGTGCCGGCGCATCCTTTTTCGGGCGAAACGCTGGTTATCGTGGGGGCTGGCTGCGGAACCGTGACGGTAAAAACGGAGAGGCTGCAGAACTGCCCCCCGCTGTTGCGCAGGCAGATGCTCCCCGTAACCGCATTGGCCGGTACGACCACCCGCAACGAGTTGCCCGATGTCTGAAAGGCAGCCGCCGAAGAAGTTCCGTTTCCGAAACGCACGTCCGTGACATCGTTCAGGAAGGTGCCGCTGATGAGCACTTCACTGCCGGCCTGACCCGACGATGGGCTGAAGCCGGAGACGAACGGCAGGGGCTGGAGTACGGTAAAGGGCAGGGGGGCGGAAGTGCCGTCGGCGTTCTGAACCCGAATCGTGGTGGCTCCGACGGGTAGCCGGGGCAGGGTGAGCGTGATGGCGTTGTCGGCGCGGGTTTTGGTCGGTACGGTCTGGCCAGCCATGGTGACGGTAGGGTCATCGCCAAACTGGGTGCCCGAGAGGGTGATGTCGGCGCCGATGGGCGCGGCCGTGGGACTAACGGCGGTCAGCTGGGGCGGGTACTTTTTTTCCTGGCAGGTGCTGAGCAGGCCGATAGCCAGTACGAGTAACCATACGAAACGGTTCATGGTGCGGAGGAGGGTGTGATAAGCTGAAATGCAATACAATTAATACATACTGATCTTTCTCGTTGGGATAAAGAGTGGTCAACTATCTGGCAATGAACAAGAATTCACTATTGGACTCGTCAGAGCCGAAGGAGCCCATTTTCACACTGGCTCCTATACGGGTGATTGCACTCTGACGTTCGATGTAGGATTTCAGGTCAGAAGCGGGCAGAATGCGGTAGTCGCTGCCGGCGGCCTCGTTCAGCTTCTGAAGAAAAAACCGGGCGAAAGGGGAGTGTTTTCCTTTCTCGCCGTCGGCCACGGTTTCTTTACCGCCCGACGTCAGGTATTTACGGGTCTGGGGTTTGAGTTTGGTGAGAATAAACGGCGTTTGTCCGCCCAGTTCTTCTACATCGGCCCGGACTCCGCGCTCAGGCCCATCGCGTTTTAGCTCGTTGGGGTTTTGAGTGGCGAAATAGCTATCGAACGTTCCTCCGTAGCACACGTCGAGGGTGAGCAGCACATGGCGGCAGCGGAATTTGGCGAGTAAGTCCTGCAGGTAGGCAAAAGACAGATGGTTGGTATAGCCATCGTCACCGGCTTTTGAATTGGTCATAACGGCGTATCCCTGCTGCAATACGGGGTCGAAATCGCCATGACCGGCAAAGAAAATGAAGAGCTGATCGTAAGGCCCGTACGACTGGCTGGCCAGCCGCCGGATCTGCCGGACACAGCTGTCTTTGGTAACGTTGGCGAGCAGCGTGGTGCGGAAGCCGAACTTATCGCGCAGCACGGCTTCGATTTCGCGGGCATCGAAGGTGGGGTTGGTGAGGGGGCGGTAGGCCGGATCGGTAAAGGTATCGTTGGCAATCAGCAGGGCGTAGTCGACCCGGGCGGCCTGCGCCGAGCCACCCCGAATCCGGTACGATCCGGGTGCCGACGTAGCCTGAATGAGCTGGGCACAGGCACCGCCACCACTGAGTAAATTAAGGGTCAAAAGCAGGGTAAAAATCGTAAAACGCATGTAAGAACCTGGTAATGGGTTGATTTACTGGAGGAAATGTACCTAATTAGACGGCGAATAATCCACACATAATCGCAACTTTACTAAATGGTAGGCAGACTACTTGGACTGGTATTACTACCGATGGTAGGAGCCGGTCAGAAAATCGAGAACCTGCGCCACGAGGCCTTCGGGTCTGATGTCGTGATTCAATATCAGCTGACCGGCACCCGGCCCAGCCAGCAGTTTCTGGTCAAGGCCATTTGTCAGAACGGTACGCAAACCATTGCCCTGAACCACACGGAGGGAAATGGCGTGGGACGGGTAAGGGCTCAGGATGGACCCGATCGGCAGATCGTCTGGCACGTGACCGACGACGTTCCTGAGCTGGTGGGCGATCATATTACGTTTACCCTGACAGCCGTCCCCGTTGAAGGAAGCACGGGCGTGAGCCGGGGCACCGACGAGGTGGCGGCTCCGCTGTCGCTGGCCGACCGGCGGGCGGTGTTATACAACGAGCTGACGGGACAGACCGACACCTACCTGGAGCAGGTTTACAATGAAGTAACGGCCTTCAAAAACTTTGGGGAACGGGCCTTTGAGAGCCGTACTGATCTTATCCGGCTCGATCAGCAGATCCAGAGAACCAACGAAGCCTACGAAAAGCTGCTGCTGAATAAAGAGCCCTTCAAACAGCGGATTCGCAGCCTGTGGGGCAATGAAAAGCTGAATGCCGACGCCGATCAGTTTTTCAGCCGGTCGCTCGATCAGATGCATCGAACCTTTCTGCTGCCCTTCAACGAAACCCTCAGGCAAATCAACGATGTGGCCAGTGGTAAATTTAAACCACGCGAACGAACGGAACGCATCCAGCGCATCCGCATCGAACTTGAGATCCGCATCTCGCAGCTCCTGGCCGAAATTGAGTCGGTCAAGGGCGATGCCAAAGGCTTCTACACCAACCTTCGTTATTAACTTCTATTATGTCCCGATCTCTCCTGGTTGATTCGCTCGGCGCTACCATCGCCGTTTTTCTGGTATGCGGACTGCTCAAACTGGTTGTTTTCTCCGTTGGGTTTCTGGACCCCGTTCATAGCGCACTGCATCATGTCGGGCTGGAGTTCGACAATCACATTCATGGCCAGACCCGCGCCCCGCTGGGGCCTTCGTCTTCGTCAATCTGCCTGGTCGATATCGGCAAAGCCAACCGGTCCGGAATTGCCGCCATGCTGACTGCTATTGAGCGACAGAACCCTCGTTTGGTAGCCGTCGATGTGGTATTCGACCAGAAAAAAGCCCCTTCGGATACCAGTCTGCAACGGGCGCTGGCCCAGCTTCAACAACAGCGTAAGCTGGTTATGGCCTCGTGGCTGTCTATGGAGGGGGAAGCGGGCCATTCCCGAAGTGAGCTCCACGAGTCTGACGCGCCGTTCCGGCTGGGACCCACGGGCTATACCAATTTCGTAGCCGAAGAGTCGGACGGGATGGTGCGTCATCACCTGCCTGCTCTGCCACCCCTGGGCGACGCCCCCGGCGATACGCTGTCGTTTGCCGCCCGGATCGTGTCGATCGTGGCGCCGGCTACCTGGCAGCAGTACGGTAACCACCGGGCCGCTATGAAGGCCAACGAACCCGACTGGATTCTGTACCAGCAGGACCAGCGGCTGTTTAGCCGGTTCGACAGTACGGATCTGGCCCCCGGCAGCGCCCGGTTGCCCGAGCTGCGCAACAAAATCGTCCTGCTGGGGTCGATGGCGGGCGCGGCCGACCCGTACGTATCGGAAGATGTTCATCAGGTGCCGCTGGGCGACGGTACTCGTTTGACCGGGCTGGAGATTCACGCCAATATCCTGGCAATGCTGCTGGACGGTACCCATCTGCGGAAAATTCCCGACTGGGTACTCTGGCTGGTATCGTTCCCGCTCTGCTGGGTGCTGATGATGTTTTTCGCCTGGCAATTTCAGCGGTATCATATCTGGTTTCATCTTGTTTTCAAGACCGTACAGTTCATCACCGCAGCGCTGATCGTGCTGGTGGCGCTGTTGCTGTTCCGGTTCGGGCATATCGAAATGAACACCCTGCCGTTGCTGGCTCCGATGGCCCTGGCTGTTGATGTGCTGTATTTCTACGAAGGGTTTGCCCGCTGGCTGACCAAACAATCCTGGCTTCCCAAACGCATTCCGTATACAACCTATTTCGACGATAGTCATGCACACCATTAAGAACCTCTTCCTGCTGGTCGTCCTGCTAAGTCCGGCGGCCCTTTCGGCTCAGTCCACGAAACAAAATGCGCCCATAGCGAGTCGGGTACTTTATGCCGATGGCCCCGTTTCGTATCGGACATCAGCCCGCTCGCCCTGGGTACCCATCGGCCCGGCCAGTCAGAACCCGGCGCTGGCGGCTGCGTATACCATAAAGCTGAACGAACAGAGTATCCTGGTACTGGAACAACCCGGCAAAGCGCCTGTCGTGATCCGCAACCGGCCGGGTGAGTTCACCGTAACTACCCTGCTGCAGTCGTCGGCCAGCGACGGGGTCGGACTGGCGCTGGCCGACTATTTCCGGTATCTGTGGCGAAACCTGACCCACCATCACGAAACGATCGACTCGTATGCGCAGGGGTATATGAAGCGGAAAGGGGTGGTGAGTCGGGGCTGTACCACCCCGCTCATGCTGACGCCCGACTATGGCGCGGTGCTGGCAACCGATACGTCGATGCAGTTTGCCTGGAAGCACGACCCGACGGCCCGGCGCTACACCCTGGCCATCTATGACAACTATGACGAAAAAGCCAATACCCTTTTCACGACCGAAACCGCCGATACTACCCTGGCTTTTGCGCTCGACAAACCTTTTATCGAGAAAGAGGTAACCTATTACTGGTCGGTTTATCCGGTTGGTAAGCCCAACTGCGCCCGGTATACGTTCTCGCTGCCTAAACCCGATGCGTTGCGTACGCTGGAAACGAAACTGGTAGCCCTGGACCAGGAAATGCAGAGCAGTGCGGCCCTGGCCGCCTTTGTCAGAGCTACCCTGTACGAAGGAAACCGGTTTTATCCGGAAGCGTACCGGGCCTATTTTCAGGCGTACCGGCTGGCCCCGGCTAACGTGCTGTTCCGCGATGGACTGGCGCTGTTTCTGGCCCGGCGGGGCATGACCCAGCAGGCTCATGCGCTGCTGGCCAGCCGCTGAAAAATGGGCTAAGGCTGATCAATGACGGGGCTGACGGGTCTCATGGGATGGGCAGGTACAGCGGGCTAATTTTACGCATACAGACCCATTTGCTATGATTATTACCCTCACACTCAACCCGGCGGTAGACATCAGCATGACCGTTGATCGGTTGATCCCCGAACAGAAGCTGCACTGCTCCCAACCCAGCTACGATGCTGGCGGGGGCGGCATTAACGTATCGAAAGCAATCCGTCGCCTGGGTGGCCAGTCGCTGGCGGTCTTCACCTCCGGTGGCGCTACCGGTATTCGATTGCAGGAGCTGGTGGAACAGGAAGGTATTCCATACCAGATCATCGGTATTCAGGAGCCGAGCCGCGAGTGCTTTGTGGTGGCCGAAACCGCCACCAACCAGCAGTTTCGGTTTGGGACGCCGGGGCCTGTACTGACGGGTGGCGAAGTCAGCGCCTGCCTGGCCCACGTGCAAGCTCTGTCCGAACCCATCGACTATCTGGTCGTCAGTGGCAGCCTGCCGCCTGGTTCGCCGACCGAATTGTATGCCACCCTGGCCCGGTTCGCTAAATCGCGCGCCATCAGGGTGGTGCTCGACACCTCGGGAGAACCCCTGCGGGTGGCTCTGGACGAAGGAGTATTTCTGATCAAGCCGAACCTAGGCGAGCTGGCGCGGCTGGTGGGCGTCGATCGACTCGAAACGGACGAAATCAACCAGGCGGCCATGAACCTGATCAACGAAGGAAACTGCGAAGTGGTGGTGGTATCACTGGGGCCGCGCGGGGCACTGATGGTCACCGCCGACGGGCATGAGTTTGTGCAGGCCCCGCCCGTCAAAAAGATGAGTACGGTTGGGGCGGGCGACAGTCTGGTGGGCGGCATGGTTCACGCACTGGCCCAGGGGAAATCTTATGCCGACGCACTCCGTCAGGGCGTGGCCTGCGGAACGGCTGCTACGATGAACCCCGGTACGGAGCTGTTCCACCGGGCCGATGCCGACCGGCTTCTGGACTGGATCAATCAACAACGTCAAATGCAGTTGTCGCAGGAAGTATAAGGGTCACCCGTAGCAACGATTTGGGACAGAAAAAGAAGTCAAAGACCTCTTTTTCTGTCCCAAATCGTTGATTGGTTATTGAAAGGCGGGCAGCTCAGTCATATAGCGCCGTATGTCAGTCTTGAACGTCCGGAAGTCGGTGTGGAAACTATCCATCTCGGTACGCAGATACTGATGGTCGAGCCGGGTTTCGGCGTCGAGAATGCGACCCAGCCGTACGCCTTTGGCGACCTCACTTTCCAGGGTGTCGATGTCCTGCAGTAGCCGTTTACTCAGTCGGCGAAAGTGGTGGAGCTGGCTGAGTTCGGCCGTCCAGGTCGTGTCGGCTTCGGCGCCGGCAACGGTGATCTCATTCAGCGTTCCTAGCAGCTCTTCCCAAAAGTTAACTTCCTGCAGGGCCAGTTCGAGTTCGTTGCGCCAGATGCGGTGCAGGAGGTGAGCCTCGGTTAACTGGCGATATTTTTCTGGTTTCATACGCGGGTTCGGTTAGCGATAGGTAGTAACGGACAGGCTGTCCAGACTCGACGGCTGAGCTGATATTGCTGGTTGGGTCACATCGCCCGCACTCACGGTAACCGTATCGTACAGGGTGAGGAGGGGTACCCGGGGGTGGTAGGCCATCGACCGCGTTAGGCTGTTGGTCAGCAGCACATCCAGTATGGTTTTGTGGTGCGGAAGCATCACCAGCAGATCAACGGCATGGGCGTCGAGGTAGGCGTAGATGCCGTGGCGCACGTCGTCGTCGTGAATGGTATAGCGAAGAGTAGACAGGTTCTCCAGGGCTTTTTCGACATACCGGCGGTTTACCTCACTGCTGTGGCTGTCGGGCGTGGCAGGATTCTCGATGGTCAGCAAGGTAAGCGCGGCTGCTTTCCGGGCCGCCAGATCGGTCAGGAACCGGAGCGATTCGGCATCGTTGACGGAGCGGTAGTCGGTGGCCAGCACGACCTGTTCGACCGGACGAATAGGGGCCGACAGGGGGACGACCAGCACGTTGGTGGCGGCATGCCGAACCAGCCCGGTAGCGACGTTGCCGATAAACTCGCTGAACCCGGCCCCCGTCGCACCGGCCACGACGAGATCGAACGGTTCATCGGCCAGCAGCTGTTCCACAACGCCTACCGGCCCGCCCAGCGCCACCAGCTTCTGGTAGGTGTGGTAGCTCGGTACGGCTGGTTGCGTGAGTGCCTGCTGTAAGTCGTGTAACGCTTGTTCGGCGGACTCGCGCTGCTCGGCCAGCAGAAAAGCCGCGTTATGGCTCAGGTCCGGTTCGAGCGGGAGTGCGTGCAGGAGCGAAAAACTGGCCGCCGTGTCGGCAAACAGCGCCTGCGTAAAGGCGATGGCATGGCGTGAGGCCGCCGAAAAATCGGTTAATAACAGGATCTTATACATGGTTGTGCGGAAAGGTGAGTGGATCGGCTTGTCGTTAGAGGGCGTAATCCAGGTTGGAGAGGTCGTCGATGGCCTGTGGCTTATCGCGGCTCCCACTGTCGTAGAGGGTCAGCGTGGGTACGGCTGGCGCAAAGACCAGCGATCGGGTTACGCTGTTACTGGCCAGAATGTCGGTCCAGCCTTTGTGTTTGGGAATGCTAATCAGCAGGTCGATTGGATGGCCGGCTACGTAGGCATCGATACCCTGCCTGGCGGTAGGCGCTTCCAGCCGGGCCGTGCGTGGCTCAACGGGCGTCAGAAACTGCCGGATACGTAGCTCCTGATCGGTGGTGACTACCTGTTTGTGCGGGGTGTCAATGGTCAGCAGGGTCAGGGTCGCTCCTTTCAGCGTAACGATATCTTTAACGGGACAAAGCAGTTTGCAGTCTGTCAGGCTGGCAAAGTCCGTAGCTAATACGACCCGGCGGATGGGTCTGATCTGTGAGTCGACCGGCACCACCAGCAGGTTCGCGTTCAGGTACCGGACAAGCGTAGTGGCGGTATTGCCGAACAGCTCATTGGTCCCATCTTTCTTGGCCCCAATGACAACGTAATCGTAAGTTTCGTTGGATAAAGCTTCGTTGACCGCATCGAGGAGGGGACCCGGACAGGCCGACGACCGGAACGTATGCCAGTCGTTGGCGGCTTCCCGGCGCAGGCTGGCCACCAGATCGTACAAGGCGTCGGCAAAGGCCGCACGGGCGGTTGTCGATACGTGTTTGGTGCCGTAAAAACTGTCGGGTTCGACCGGGTGCGCGCAGAGCAAATGAAAATCAGCGACGGTGTCGCCAAAGAAGGCGCGGGCATAGGTAAGAGCCTGGCGAGACGCTTCCGAGAAGTCGGTCAGCAAAAGGATTTTTTTCATGGGTTACACCCCGGTTAGTTCATACAGGAAAGGGGAAACGAACTGAAAAGGGCCAGCACTAACGCCATGATCACAATCCGGCGTACCGCTGGCGAGGCAATCAGCGAGCCGACCTGCCGTACGGGCTGGTACATGCGTTCGGGTCGGTACTGCCAGCGGGGCATTGACCGCAGCAGGTGCCGGATGTGCTCCGGTGCGTCTTCTACCAGCAGACTCCGGCGGCTATGGTCCAGTACCGGAACATGTTCGTTCAGAAAGGCAAGGTCGGTAGTGGGCATGGTGCCCCGGCCCGTATAGGTCAGAATGAAGCGTTGCGTTTTCATGCGCGATCCGGTTAATCGACAAAAATTTCCTTTTCTTCCAGATACTGCTGACGGCCATCGGACCAGTTGAGCCGCGCCCGCCAGCGTCCCCTCGACAGCTGAGCCGTTGAAACTACGTGCCGGGGGTGATCGGTAGGGGTGATGGCTACCCGAACTTCCTCGTCAGTAGTGGCGGTGCTGAAGATGACGTCACCTTTGCGGAACGAGACGGGCAACACAAAGGCCAGTAGATGGGAGGATGGTTCAAAGGTCATGTCCGGGGCGTCAATGAAAGAATTGACTCAACAAAGTTGGCCGGACTGGCCCGGTCGGGGTATGACGGGTATCAGCCCGAGCGCTGATAGACTTCAGAGCCGCTCCTGAACTCAGTCACCGGGCACCCGACCGGTAATCCGCATTTTTGCTGGCGTCGTAAACCCGCCCCGGCCAGTAGGGTCGTCAGCAGCTGAACGACTCTCTTCTCCCCAACCGAAAATACGGATATGCATTATCTCTGGTGTGTTGTATGGATAGCCCTGGCCACTGGTACGGCCCGCGCTCAGGTAGCCGGCGACTGGTTGCGGCTGCGGCAGTATGGCCAGACCATTGGTGTCGACAGCCTGTGTGCTGAGCCCGACGAAGCCTGCCTGACCCGCTATTTTACTCAGATCGTGTATGGCCGTCGCCCTCGCCGGCTGGGCTACCAGGGGGTGGCCGAACGAATCGATACCAGCCGGATCAGCCGCCTGACAGAGCAGTTTCGGACCGGTGCCGACTGGTGCCCGCTACTCGATTCGCTCGAGTCGCATGACCCGGCTTATCGGCAGCTGAAAGAGTACTGCCAGCGTTGCCTGATCGACGATTACATGGCCGACTCGCTCACGCTGGAGCAGGTTCGGGAAACGCTGAACACCTACCGCTGGCTGAACCGATTTTCGGCTTCCAGACGAGTGGTGGTGAACGTGCCGTCGGCTACGCTTCGGGTCATCGATTCGGCCGGGCAAACGCTACTCCACAGCCGGGTTGTCGTGGGTAAACCCGCCACGCCAACCCCCAGCTTTACGGCCGAGATCAGCAGCGTGGTGGTTTACCCGTACTGGAACGTGCCGCGCTCCATCATGATAAACGAGATGCTGCCCGCTATACGGAAAAATCCGGCCGCCACGCTGGATGCCTTAAAGCTCCAGGTCATCGACGCCAGCGGGCGGGTGGTTGATCCGGCTGTGGTGAACTGGTCGGCCAGGCCGTTTCCGTACCGCCTTCGCCAATCGACCGGCTGCGATAACGCGCTGGGGCTGCTGAAGTTCAACCTCGATAACCCGTATGACATTTACCTCCACGATACCAACGCCCGTCCGCTCTTCACCCGGTCGAATCGGAGCCTGAGCCACGGCTGCGTCCGGGTCGAGAAGCCCATACAACTGGCCAATCTGCTGCTCGGCTATACACGGTTCGGCCCGTCGTTCCTGAGCAGCTGCCCTACCAACGCCAGTCCGAAAAGCATACGGTTCCCTGAGCCGGTGCCGGTTATTGTCGTCTACAACGTACTCGATATCGATGAGAGCAACGCCATTCGGGTTTATCGTGATGTGTACGGCTGGTGGCGACTGCCTTTGTAGCGCGGTATTGCCGCCAACAAAAACCCCGTAGCGAATATCACTACGGGGTTATCTATTACACTGCTCTCTTCTTTGCAACCAACTAACCCCCTATACGGAAGGGTTTACCTGGAGACAGACCTGATCGGCAACGCTGCCGGGGGCGGATTATACCAGCCGATAACCACAACCGCAGCCACTTATCGATCAGGTCTGATCTCATTATTTCTTGCTTTGTGTTGTCCAGAGTACGTGCATGCTGACCAGGCCTACCACCGTTGTCCGGGGCAATTTCACCGGGCGATGATCGGGGCGGGCAGCGGGTTCTCGTTTGTCATGGCTAAGCAGCCGGTAGAAAGCCAGGGCCATAAGCAGGGTAGCCGGAAAGGCCGCGCCCAGACCCAGCGGAGAGATGGCCAGGCAGAAAACAATACCACCTGCGCAACCCAGCCGGAACCAGCGTCGCTTCATAAACATCGAGGCCGCTATGCCCACCTGCCCGACCGCAATACTCAGTACCATAGGCGTGATGATCGGCTCGAACCCGCCCAGAATAAACCGGCTGTAGAGCGGAATGGCGTAATCGGTATAGTTCTGGTAGACCCAGGGCGTGTTGAGTGCGGTTCGGGTATTGACCAGGGCGGCTGCCAGAAACAGCAGACAGAACACCAGGCGCGTCACGGTAGGCCACCGGTAACTACCAATGACCTGCACAACCGCAAACCCATTGACGACGAAATAGGCAACCAGGAAGAGGGTATCGAGCGTTTTCATAAGGCGTAAGGCGTCAGGACGAATTACTCTTTAATTTCGCTCCGGCCAGTCTTGCTGAGAATCCGGATGCGGTAAACAACCGGCGGTGGAGGCTGGGGCACCTCGCCCGTGGATGAAATCACGTCGCTGCGGGGCGCTACCCGGCCGGGGCCCAGGCGCTGTTCGGCATAGATCCGATCGTCGCCGGTTAGTTCTTCATACACGCCTTGTACCACTACGCTCCGCCAGGAGGTCGGGCTGCATGCTTCATCGACTTCGAAACATACCGTGGGGTTCTGGCGCAGCATACGGGTTTTGGTGCCCTCGCGGGTATGACCGTAGATGGCATTGCCGTCGTAGAGGTACGCAACGGGTAAAACCAGCACCTGCCCGTCGGCAGTGCAGCCAATGCGACCAAAGAACTGCGTACTTAGCAGGTGTTCGGTCAGTTCGGGAGAGAGGTCGTGTAGCATGGCAGGGTACCGTTTTACCGGTTGAAGAACATCCGTTCAGCACATCGATGCCTTAGTAATCAGGGCCGTTTGCTGGTTGTCGTAAAAGCTGAACTGGTTAAGCATGCTGCGGGCAATTTGTCGCAGGGCCTCGTCGGTCAGGAATCCCTGGTGAGCGGTCAGCAGTACCCGGGGGTGCGTTCGTAAGCGATTCAGCAGGGCATCGGTAATGGGTTGATCGGCATGGTTGTAATGGAAATACGTGCGTTCGCCTTCGTATACATCTGCCGCGTAGCCCGCCAGCTGACCCGCATCCAGGGCGTTGAGCAGGGCTTCAGTATGAACCAGTTTGCCGCGTCCGGTATTTATCAGAAAAGCCCCCGGCTTCAGCAGCGACAGCGTTTTGGCGTTGATCAAGTAGGTTGTCAGGGGCGTTAGCGCGCAGTGCATGGAGACGATGTCGGCCTGCTGGAGCAGCTCCCGGAGGGGCACGTAAACGACACCCGACTCCAGCAGTCGGCGGTCCGGGCCGATATCATAGGCCAGTACCTGACAGCCGAAGCCCTGCATGATATGCAGGAAGGCTTTGCCAATTCGGCCGGTGCCTATAACCCCCACCGTTTTACCGTGCAGGTCGGTACCAACCAGCCCGTTGATCAAAAAATTACCGGTAATGACCCGGTTGTGGGCTTCGGGCAGGTGCCGGATCAGCCCGAGAAGTAAACCTACGGCCTGTTCGGCCACCGAAAACGGGGAGTAGCCCGGAATGTGCAGGAGGGTCATGTCCAGATCGCAGAGGGCGTGCTGGTCAACGTTGTCCAGCCCGACGCACCGCATACCCAGTACACCAATGCCCAGCCCCCGCAGCTGTTGCAGAACGGGGCGGCTCAGGTCGTCGTTGACGAAGGCACATACGGCCTGGTGACCAGCGGCTTTCGACGCCGTTTCGAGGGTCAGCGCTTCGGGTATGTAGGTGATCTGATGGTGACCGCGCAGTTCGTCGAACCAGCGTTGATCGAAAGGTTGGGCGCTGTAAAAGGCGATAGTCATGAGCAGGCGACTGGCTAAGTTGATGTACCAAAATTGAGATTAGTTCGACACCTAAGCCCTGACCATCCTCACTGTCTAGCCTGACTTTAAGCAGTTTGTTGTACTAAGTATTTATTAGTATGTAATTGATTGTGAAATTTGTTACCAAATGGTAAGTTAGATTGAGCCAATGCCTCAAAGGAGCGCTTCAGCAATTATTCTGGCGCCTACCTTTATGAGAATGAAGTGAATTCGACGAATCAATCTGGGTTAACACCATCACTTCACGTGGACCGGTGAGTGTTGAGTAATAATAACTAAGTAAGGTGATCCGCGTATCATCGATTGCTTAACCAGCCTGGACCAGTTCGGGTGGGGATTTTAGTTTTCTTTGTTACTATATTAAAACATGCGGTAACGTTGTTTCGTTAGTGTGTACGGCTTAATCCGCCCTTGTTCTTTATCCTAACGTGTAAAAACAATGCATTCTACCCAGCAACTGGCACCTGCCCTGTTACAGCGCGTACTGAGCGTGGCGCAGGATGGTGTCTTTTTGTATCAGATAATTCGTAATGCCAGTGGGGCGCTGACGGATCTGCGGCTGACTATGGTCAACGCCGTAGCGGAGCAGGACATGGGGCAACCGGCCAATGAGCTGCTGTGGCAACCGTTCAGCAGCTTGTTTTCTGAACTGGTCCGGACGGAACTGATGGCGCAGTTTCGGCCGGTGATTGAAACGGGGCGGGGAGCTCATTTTACCACTCGGATCAGCTGGCCCGGTACCAACCGGCTGGCCTGGCTCGACATGACGGTAGTGCGGGTCGATGACTACCTCATGGTATCGTATGTAGACATGACCCAACGCCGGGCCGAAGCCGAAGCCGCCCGGCTGAAAGCGGTGTTGCAGCAGGCCTTCGATGCCGATAATACGGGCATTTCCGTGCTGGATGTCGTTCGTGATGCCGACGGCCGAATCAGCGATTTTCGCTTCACCCTGATCAACGAGGCTGGTCTGCGGATGAGCGGGTTCAGCCGGGAGGAGTTGCTGGGCCGCACCTTATGGCAGCTGTACCCCGCAACGGGTATCAATGGCATGTTTCATCAGTACGTAGCGGTTTATGAAACCAATCAGCCCTACACGGGCGAGCATTATTACCCGGAGTATGACTGCTGGCGCGATATCACTGTGGTTCCCGTCGATGGCGGAATCCTGGTTCGGTATGCCGACAGTACCGTTCGCCGGAAACTACGCGACATTATTCACCAGCCGGGTATACAGGTTCAGGATGTACTCCTGCGCGTACCCGCTGGCGTGGCGGCACTGCAGCCCATTCGTAGTTCGTCAGACCTGTCGTCTCGAATTGTCGACTTCCGAATCGATCAGGCAAACGCCCGGCTGGCGAACTGGCTTGGGCGCCCTGATCTGGTGGGGCAGCTCCTGACAAACGTAGTTGCCGCTGCCAGGGAACCGGGGTTTCTCTGTCGATGCACGGCTGGTTATGAACGAGCCGAACCGCAAACCTTTACCTCCTCGTTCGATATGGTTAGGGCTGTGCAGGTCTGTCAGGTGTCGATAGCCCGGCTGGGAACCCAGCTGGTGCTGGCCATACAGGATACAGTCAGCACCAGCCGGGGCGTGGCTCAAAAAGTCTGAGCGGGACGCCAGCGGCTTCTGTCAACGCTGCCCCGGGCCGATTGCCGGGGCAAGAATCAGCCCGGGGGGTGATTTTCTTCAGCCGTAAGTCGGGGCCGGGGGGTGACCTTCGGGACGTATTGACTCAACAGAATGACGCCTTGGATTGTGACTGGGTCGTCCTGATGGTATTTCCCTGGGGATACATCAGGTGGCTGGCTGATTTTTGTCAGTACAGATGTGCCAGCCGGGATTGATCTTTACGGGACGGCACACTTTCTGTTTTTTTGGACAAACAGGTGGATATAGTTTATTCATCGATTATGCAATCAAGCGATACACGACCGTTTCTGGTCCCCGCTAAAACAGCGGTTTTATTGATTTTTATGCCTTCGGATGCCGAAAGTCGTCAGCAGCGGGTGTCGCTGACGGTGCTCGCTGATTCGTTGCAGACGATGCTGGGCGATGCCGTACGGGTGCTTAAGATCGATGAAACCGCTCACCCTGAAGTCATGCGTAGTTTCGACGTCGAAAAACTGCCTGCGTTCATCCTCGTTCGGCAGGGCATCGAACTATGGCGCCAGGAAGGAACTACCACCGAGGCTGCCCGGCTGGCCGAAACGACCCAGCAGCTACTGGAGATCTGAGGCTGATGTCTGCCGTAACCAGTATTTGTACCTTTTTATCCAGTAAACACCCGCCAGCATGTAGTAGCCTGTTCAGTCAACCGAGTCGTCCATAGTTTGTTGATAGGGCGGATAAACGAGAAGCTGATTTTTATCAGGTTGGGGACTGACTTCGATCAGTCGCGGTATCGGGAGGAGCTATCAATTTTACAAAAATCATTCGCTCCGCTTACGTATGAACAACACGATCAAGTCCCTGCAAACCTGTCGCAGCCAGCATCAAAACTGGGCGGCCTCCCTGGTGGAAAGCGAACAGGAAATCGATCAGCTGTTGACACTTTTGTCTGACCTGCCCAACGATAACTACCGGAGCCTGCGGGATTACTCGGCCGACTATGCCCAGGCACTCAGCCGACTCAAACACCGTATTCATCACCTGCGTGCCGATGTGGTCTGCTCCGGCGACCGCTGCGCATCGGCAACGGGCCCAACAGCCGCCTGCACCGATCCGCGGTATGGACTACCCGTTTCCAGCCCTACGCTGCTGACTAGTCTGTCATCGGAATATATCCAGCTCAAAAACCGCTGCCATGCGTTCCTGGCCGAGCTGATGGGGCTGAATCTGATTTGAATATACGGCACCGGGTCTGATACCGTCGTGGTATGGGCAGGTGAATAGTCTCCTGGCGAACCCGCAGAGCATACAGCCGTGTACAACAGACCCGGCACCTAAGGCTGAAAAGACAGGTGCCGGGTCTGTTGTATAAAGGCCGACTGTTAAACGACAGCCAGCAACGGGATATCGGTAAGCCGAGCCATACGTTCGGTATTGCCCTCGCTGAAGAGTCGTATAAACCAGTTATGCGGCTGCGGCAACATCATAATCAGATCGGCCTTGTTGGCATGGGCAAAGGTGAGCAGCGTTTCATAAACGGCATCACCCGGCAAAATGGTCAGCGTGTGGGGCACCGACGCTATCAGTCGGCGGAGGTGCTCGGCCCGGCTCCTGACCGTTTCGTCCGACGGCCTTTCGTGGATCGACAAGACATTGACCACACTGTCGAACTGACGAACAAAGCGGAGGGCCGTCTCGAGGACGATTGCATCGGGGGGGCTGTTCAGGTCAACAGCCAGTACAATGTTCTTAATGGCAGCGTAGCCTGCCGCGGGCGGAATCAGTAGCAGCGGGACGTTTGTTTCGGATACCATGGCGCTGGCGATACTACCCATAAGCTGCGCACTCTGCGGAGCCGACCCTACTGTAGACATGACCAGCAGATCTGCTTTCTCATGCCGGGTTGTTTCCTGAATAGTCGGGATTACGTAGCCCTCCCGAACCAGGGATCGGATGAACAAGCCGGCCCCGTACTGGCTGTGTAATTCGTGGGCCAGCTGACTGATGGCCCGCTGGCCTTCGTCCCGCATAGCCGTAGCACTCAACGGAAAGTCGCCGTTCAGCTCGGGCGGATTGGCCGGCCAGAAATGGAACACGTGAACCAGGACCAGCGAAGCATCCTGGGCGCGGGCCAACTGGGCGGCAACATGGGCTGCCCGATTGGCGCCCGCCGAAAAGTCGGTAGCCACAACGATGGTTTTCATACCGAAGCGGTTAGCTGACCTACAGTACGTTGATCAGAATAATGGCTACATGCAGTACGAAACTGAATGCGAAGGCAGGCAGGATGTATTTGACCGGCATTGCCGACAAAATAGGGACCAGTACCAGCAGAAAGCTGAGGTTGCTGACCAGCAACTGCCAGTCGCCCCCGCCGAAATAGAACATGGTCAGCAGGAGGGCAGGCGAGAGAATACAGCCCTGAATCATGAGAGCCGCAGCGGCCCAGCCAACCCGATAAAACTCGTTGCTGGCCACAAAATGCCGATAAGACGCGAGCCAGGTGGTAGCCGATGAAGAGGATGTTGCAGTGGGGGCGTGTGAGAGCGTTGCCATGGTTGTTGTTGGGTTTGTATGACACCACAAAACAACATGGGCGGGCCTGCTCCGGTACTGACCTGAGTCAGCCGCGATCCTGATCCTTGTTGGGTAGGAACCTGATCAGAAATGGGCCGGAATCAGTACCACAAACAGGCTTTGATCACGTCCTGCTCGCCCGATAGCATGTGTCGGGTAAAACGAACGTCGTCAGGATTGTCGGGGTCTGCCACGGCCATATCTACCACACCCGATAGCCCCATCAGCCGACAAACGGCACCGAGGTAGCTGAGTTTGCTTACCCGCCAGAGTTTACTGCCCCGCTCTGACTGAATCCCCGCTGCCACAACCCGGTACGTGACGGTCCTGGGCGTATTGGCCGACGGACTGACTATCTGCTTCTGCCCGAAACCAGCCGGGGTTTTCTGGTACCGGCGCTCCCGGTCAAGTTCATACGTGTTGTTATCCTGCATAAAACGAATGGCGATCCCATCGGGGGACTCTGTCAGCGCCAGCCGGTTCGATGTCAGTACATAGCGGGCCACCGACTCCAGTTCAACAGGCGTCAGCGTGCCGCTTATCACGGAAACCGTAGTGGCCGATGGGCCATGGCCAAACGTCAGGGCGACCATACTGCCTGGGCGTAGGGTTTCCAGGATGCCCAGTACTTCCTGCACGTTGCGGACCTCTTCACCATTGATGGCCGTAACGGTCTGGCCAATATAGCCTTTGAGTAGGTCTTTGCCCGGCGAGTCGGGCAGCATGCCTGATAAAACCGGTACGGGTTTGCTGGGGGCGGCCTGGGGGCGCTCGTCGTCGTCGCTGATGCGGGTCGTTTCCGAGAATTCGAGGCCCAGATACGCCCGCCTGACCAGCCCGTCGTTAGTCAGCACGTCGTTCAGCAGGCGCAGCACAACGGAGGTTTCCAGGGCGAAATTGATCTGGGAGAGCCATACTGATGACCCGTTGGGGCCATTGGCGAAGGCAATCTGCGAGTTGATGCCCAACACGGCGCCCCGCTCGTCGACCAGGGGGCCGCCACTATTGCCCCATATGACGGTTGCCGTTGTCTGTAAGAAGCCAAACTTGCCCGTCAGGCCACCACGCATCCGGTTTTTGGCGCTTATGATGCCGTCGGTGACGGTGTATGGATACTCGCCCTGCGGGTTGCCGATGGCGTAAACGCGCTCGCCGATCCGGGCGGGGGCCGACCGAAGAGGAAGCGCGGTCAACTCGGGGCCGGGCGGAGTCGTGAACGCCAGTACCGCAAAATCGTAGAGTGCATCGCCCCCTACAACCCGGACCGGGTATTTCTGCTGGTTGATCGAAAAAACGGCCAGGCTGCCGGTCGCGTCGGTGGCTGACTCAACAACGTGCGCGTTGGTAAGTACGTATTTCTGGCCATTCAACTCGATGACAAAGCCCGACCCGCTGCTTTTGGCGCCGGTCAGACTCAGGGCTTTGGCGTAGGCCTGTTCGGGATTTACGGTCTTGCCCCGCACGCCCAGGGGCCGAACACTGACACCGGCCGTCTGGTAGACGGCTACGGTAACAACCCCCGACAACGCGTCTTCCAGCACGTCAGACGAGCTTTGGGCCCGGGTCTGGGCCGACAGTATGAGCAGAGCAAGAAAGAGAGAAAGACGATACATACGGGTCAGGCAATGCTTATTGCGGGCGGGTTGGAACAATCAGAAAAGGGTATGAAAAGGAGCCAACGGCCGTTTCGGGAAGGGTTCCCTCGCCTTCGGTACCGCGCATGACGAGCTGGGCTATACCAAATACTTTTTCAAGGGTATTGCTCAGACCGCGGGTGCCCTGATCGAGGCTGCGCAGGCCGACAACATTGCGCAGGTCAAACTTTTCCAGCGCGGCCAGTACTTTAAATGTCTCGGTACCAAAGGGGGGCGAAAAGTCCAGCCGGCGCGGAATGATGAGCGTTTTGCCCGGCTCAATTACATAATTCTCGGGCAGGTCGTGATTGACGGATGTTTCTTTGGTTGGAAACACGACGCTTACAACACCGTCGGGCTGGATATCGATCAGGCTGAAATAGACGCGCAGGGAGCCGGTATTGGTGATTTTGACAGATGCTTTGTCCTTCGGTGAAAACATCATCAATCCGTTCTGTAAAAAGTCAGCCCGGTTCAGGGTATCGGTGGCGTCGCGGCCTCCGGGCTTGCTGGGAATAAGCTCCAGCCTGAGGCTGATACCGGGGTAGCTTGGGTTGTAGGTTTGCAGGAATTTACCTTGTGCGTAGTTCTGGACCCGCAGGCTGATCGTCTCGCCGTCGGTCGGCCGGCTCACGGGTATGGGCTTACCGACAACAAACCCATCGGTTGTTTTACGAACCAGTGCGTAGCTGCCCCCCGCCGAGTCGAGCTGGGACAGGTACAGCTCAGAAGCTTTGACGGACGTCAGCTTAACGAGGGGTAACGCCTTAAGAACGTTTTCGGCGGCCGTGCGCAGCGGGCCGTTGGGGAGGCTGTCCAGACTGAGTGCTACGGACAGGTCGCCAAACGAACGTTCGGTCACGAACACCCACTGCTTAAGTTGCTGATCGGCCGGGAGTGGCTTTTCGAGTCGGATGGTGGCCGAAAACATACCCGCCTGAACTACGGTGCCGGACAGAAACGAACTAGCCTGCATGGGGTCAGTCGTACCGGCCGGGCAAACCCGCACCTGGGTATCGATGTTAACCGTTTCCAGCCGGCCGGCCGCAATGATGAGCTGTTTTCCGCTGTCGGTGAGTTGCTGAATGGGGTAGTAAGGAGCTTGTTGCACCGCTTTGCCCCCAAACAGTTGGCGGTCGTAGTCGCCGTCGATCTCCGGGGTTTGCTGCGGAGCCACTAGTTTCATTTCGGCAACGATTCGGTTGAACAGCAGGCGGTAGGTTTCGTTGGGATTAACGCTACGCAGTACCTTATTGATCACGTAAGAAAGCGAACCAACTCCTTTGTCGCTCCCATCGGGTAGTATGTATTCGTAATTGAGTTCACCGGCTTTGGCGGCCGAAATCACTACGTAAGGCGCCAGACCGGTCGCCACGCCACCCCGGGCTGGAGAAGGCGCCAGAAACGGTTTGGCCACCGCACGACCCCGAGCTGGCCGGGCCTGGGGTGCTTTGCCGGGCAGGTTGAACGGTTGGCTGTTGCCGCGTATTTTGGCGATACCACCCCGGCTGATGGTACCGGAATGGCAGGCGTCGGCAATGAGCAGGATATCGCCCGAAGCCCCCAGTTTGCTGCGGAGTTTTTCTATGAGCTCGTTAAGTTCGTCGTCGCGCAGGTGCTGGCCACCATCGTAGTTTGGTTTGGCAGTGGCGCTGGCCGGGGCTCCGTAACAGACAATCGCTTCGTCGTACCCGTCGAGTTCGTCGTTCGAGTCGTCGGAAATCTGCTGTCCGTGGCTCGAAAAATGAATAATGACCTGATCGCCGGGCCGACACTGACCAATCAGCGTGTTGAGGGCGTTTATGATACCGGTTTTGGTCGCTTTGTCATCCTGCAGCACCGTTACCTCGGTGAATTTCTGGTAGGTCAGTGCCGCCCGGATGAGCGGTATGTCGTTGGCCGAGCTGATCGACTGCCAGCCACTGGCTCCCGGGTAGTTGCCGATAGCAATGACGAGGGCTCGTTTGGTTTGCGCAAACAGGGGAGTTACCAGGAGCAGCAGGCCGACCAAAGCCGCCCAGCCTGCTCGCACGATGCGGTTCGGGTGGAGATTCATACGGATTGAGATGAGCGGTACAGGAGGATCGGGAAGGAGGCAGGCCCCTTCCCGACAGAAAATCGTGCGTACTGCGCTGGCTGATGCTAGCGTAGGGTGTAGACGTAATTTTCGCGGCAGTCGCCCGACGCGCTCCACTCGCGGGTGCCGCCCGTAGAGACGCAGTAAATGGTGGTATAACCAGATCCAACCGTTACCGTGCCGTCGTCCCAGGGGGCCAGCGTGCCTTTGTAGTCACCATCGACGTAAATCTTGATGTAGAGGCCGGTATAGTTATCGAACTTAACCCGGCATAAGGCCCCGCGGGTTTTGGCAGGTTTGGGAACCGGTACGTCTGTGGTGGGCACATCTTTTTTGATGTTAGGATTGGCGCCCCGCGTTTTCGGGACAGCCTTGCCCGTTACGGTTACATTTTTGTCGGGCTTGTCCTGCGCAACGGTGGTGGTGCCGACCAGAGCGATCAGCAGGCAGGCAATAAAAGCGAATTGTGCTTTCATGGGATGAACTAAATAAGAGGTGATAGATAGAAATGGGAGTTACCGGACGTAAGAAGCATGTAATCAGATAAGAATGCAAAAACAGATTGGTGAATTGAGTAAACGTTGTATTTCTGTCTGTAAATGCCGGATTCGATAAAAAAGTAACAGCTATACGATTGATAGTTAATGCATTAATCATGCTTACTATATAATTTATAATTACTATCTGTGCGCGACTGTTTGTGACCTGCTCTGCCTGTCCGATAAGCGGGTCGTCCGGCGTTGATGGGGTGGGTGGATACAGGCTGGTATTTATGTAGATTAACTATTTATAACAGTAGCGATTGGCTGCGGGGTATGCAGCTTACTGGACTATTGCTTAATTTCACCGACGGGAACAGCCTCTCTTTATATTGGTTTGTGTACGTTTATGACTAGCAGCGGTTCTGGCTGGGCGTGGTACGTCCTCATACTGCTATGCCTGGGGCCGATAGCTGGATATGGTCAGTCGGCCGACAGTTTGCGGCAGCAGGCTAATGCTATCTATCGACAGCAGCCTGCCGAAGCCCTGCGGTTGTTTGGTCAGCTTCAGAAGCTGGCCCGGCAGCAGGGCAAATTCGACCTGGCGGCCAATGGTCTGGTCGACGAGGCTACGGTCTATTACGTAAACGATGACTATCGCCGGGCTACCACTGTTTGCCGGGCGGGTCTGTCGCTGACTCCGCTGGCCGATAGTACCCGCTTCAAACTATGGGCCAGTCTGGGCGAAATGTACCACCAGCGAAACCGTCCCGACTCGCTGCGCTGGTTCTGGCAACGCGCCGATTCGCTGCTGCTGGTTCGCCCGGCGCTGGAGCGTGAGGCCCGCACCTATGTGGCTGCCTACTGGGGCAATCGGGGTACTGCTTCCGTAGAGCAGGGCGACTACCGACAGGCCGAGCGGTGTTTCCAGAAGCGGTTGTTACTCCTGGCTCGCCACACCACCCCGGCCCGGCAGGCTATTGCCGAGAATCAGTTCGCGCTTTTTTACCGGCAACTGGGGCAGCTTGCCCGGGCCGACTCGCTCTACACCGCATCGGTCCATCACTATAAAACGCCCGACCTGAATCGGGGCTGGCTATTGCTGGGCCTGATTGAGTGTCGGCTACAGCGGCAACGGACCGATTCGGTCTGGGTGTTCATACGCGAAACGGAGCGGCTGGTGAAGCAGGCCGGTACCGACGGCGCCGAACTGTCTGCTTACCTCGATCAGTCGTTGGGTAAGTACTGGGAGCAGCAGCAGCAGTTAGGCCGCGCCCGAACTTTTTTTGCCCGCTCTGTTGCCACAGGACAGCGGCTGGGCGGGTCGAGCCGGGTCGGGTGGCGGGGACTGATGGCGCTGAGCCGGATTGCCTGGCTGCAGCAGGACATATCGGGGGCGCTAACGTTTATTCAGCAGGCTATGCAGGCCAACAGTCTGCGCTTTCGGGCTACCGATCCGGCGCAAAACCCAGCCCTGGCCGATTTCCTGAACGGCCCTGATCTGTTCGAGTCGCTCTGCTGGAAAGCCCACCTGCTGTATGCTGCTAAAACGATGCCTAACTCGCTGCAGCTGGCCAGCCTCACCTATGACCGGGCCTTTGCCCTGAGTGATTTGCTGCAGGCATCCTACAGTGCCGAACTGACTAAGCTGTTCGTGCAGGAAAAGCTTCGTCCGGCTTACCGGGAAGCGGTAGCGGTAGCGTATGCGCAGTACCGGCAACGGCCCGACAAGGCCACCCTGGCCGCACTGTTACGCCGGCAGGAGCAAGGCAGCGCGGCCGTGCTGCGCGAAACCCTGCAGGCCTTGCAGCGCGACTATGCGGGGGTGCCGGGTTATCTACTCGAAGAGGTACAGCGGGCTAAAAACCGGCTGGCTGCAGCCAAAACGGCTTGGGCCGAACGAGACGTGGCGCATTCGTCAGGGGCCGGAATCGTGGCTGTCAATGCGGAACTGGTCAATGCCGAACTGGTCTGGAACCGGGCGTACCAAAAGCTCCGGCCTTATACATCGGTCTGGCTGGGAACTGACAATCTGAGCCGCCTGCAACAGCAACTCGCCCCGAACATGGCTTTTTTACAGTACAGCCTGACGTCTGACTCGCTGCTACTGACGGTCGTAAAGAAAAACCAGATTCGGGTAGTGCCGCTCCCGATCAGCAGTACCCAGCTAAACCAGCTGGCCGAAACCGTCCGACATGAAGCCTACCGAAACCCCGATCCGTTTCAGTATACGGGACATACTGCTGCCCGGGCTCTGTTTGACCGGGTGCTGGGGCCGGTCTGGGCCGACCTGGCCGACGTCCGACGGCTGGTTATTGTGCGGGATGGCCCCCTGCATTACCTGCCTTTCGAAGTGCTGGAAACGGGCCAGCGTCCCGACGACTACCTGCTCCGGCATGCGGCCATCACCTACGCTTATTCGATGGACAGCTATGTCAGAAGCCCCCGCCAGCGCCCCGACGG
This sequence comes from Spirosoma lacussanchae, assembly GCF_005870035.1. Taxonomy (GTDB): domain Bacteria; phylum Bacteroidota; class Bacteroidia; order Cytophagales; family Spirosomataceae; genus Spirosoma; species Spirosoma lacussanchae. Next base: position 435,389 of record NZ_SWJG01000002.1, read on the forward strand.
CTCGCCTGATGTACTCAGTATGGCTCCTTTTGCCGTCGATCAGGCTACGCTCAGCCTTATTCAACAACGGGGATATCAATCTCTCGACCGGTCGGAAGCCGAGATCGGGTCTGCTGTCGGCACGCGCTCAACGGCTGCCAATGCCAGCAAAGCCACCTTTCTGTCACTATTCCCCGACCATCAGGTCCTTCACCTGGCCACTCACGCCCGGGCCAGTGACAACGACCCCGGCGATTCGTACATCGCGTTTTTTCCGCAGGATTCGTCCCACCGGCTGTACGCCCACGAGTTGGGTCTGCTGGACCTGCGCCATATCCGGCTGGCTGTGCTGTCTGCCTGCCGAACCGGTAGTGGTAGTCTGCACGGGGGCGAGGGCCTCCTAAGTCTGAGCCGGGCGTTTGCATCGGCGGGCTGTCCGCAGGTTATCACCTCACTCTGGAATGCGCATGACGGTACTACGGCCCTGCTCTCGCAACTGCTGTACGAAGAACTGGCGTCGGGCCTGCCAACCGACGTAGCCCTGCAGCGGGCCAAGTTGCGATTCATTGAGCAGCAATCGTCCGGTGGGGCGTTCAGCCCGCCCCACTTCTGGGCGCATCTGGTCCTGATGGGGACTAACCAGCCCGTTTTCCCGGTTCCCGGTCCCTGGCCAACCGGCTGGCTGGCTGGTCTGGGTACCGGTCTACTGGCTATCGCTGGCTACATCCGGTACCGTTGGCGTCGTTCACGCTGATCGGCCGAGTTTCTGCCAGCGGATCTGCCACCACACTTTCCAGCGATCCGATGTACTGATGGGATAAACGGACTGGCCGCTCTGGTCGAGCAGCTGGAACGTGGCGTCGGCGTTGTCGGGTTGCCGGTTGAGCAGGTAGGCATTCAGCAGGTGCCACTGTACGGCCTGTTTGAAATAGGGGCGGAGATTGTCTACCCGCGCCAGCTTTTCCAGATTAGCGATAGCAAGTTGGGGCTGGCCATTGGCCAGATACGCCTGCGCATCGAAGAACTCGCGGTAAAAAGTCCGCTGCTGGGGTGTAAGGTCAGGCCCGGCAATATCGTCTTCCGATTCGCGGTAGCGCTGCGTCAGGGTCACGTCCTGGCGGTAGCTTTCCAGATCGACCCGGCTGAAAGTCAGGTAGCCGATGACCAGCAGGACGCAGGCTACCAGCACACTGGCCAGCCTGCCCCGCCCGAGCCGCAGACGCTGGATGGGTTTAGGGGGCGCAGCCAGTTCGGAACGAACGGCGTTCCGGACCGTTTCGGCCAGGGCCAGTTCACGCAGCGCTTTATCAGCTGCCAGCAGCTGAGCACACTCCCGGCTGAAATCAGGGTCGCGTTTGAGTTCCTGCTCGAAAATAAGTCGTTCGTCGGCGGATAGCGTACCCCGGTGGTAGGCTTCAATCCACTCCCATTGTTCAAGTTGATTAGTTGGTCGCATGTTGGATAGATACTAGCTGGTTCAGATCATTAGCACTGAAGTACTTCATCGATTACGGGTTTTCCGCCTTTTTATTCGTTTCCGTCCTGCTTTTCACCCCGTAGCAGCGCTCCCAGGTGCAGCATGCACCGATACTTACGCACCTTGGCCGCTTTGGCCGATGCGTTGACCCGGTGAGCAATCTCATCGAACGATAGATCGTCCCAGTAAAACAGCTGCAGCAACTCCCGGCAGGTTTCGCCCAACTGGCTGAAGGCCTGCTGGAGTTGAGTCAGCCGTTCGGGTTCATCCTCGGCCGTGGGCTCTTCGGTCAGATCGTCGAGTCGGCTTATCATCCCCACCCGACTCCGACTCTTGAGGACCTTGAGCCATTTGTTGCGCATCACCCCATACAGGTACGCATCCAGCGTTGCTTCTGCCCGGGGCTGGTACTGGCCCGAGCGCAGCTGAGCCCATACCGCCAGTACCGTTTCCTGGATGAGGTCAGCGGCATCTTCTTCACTGCCCGAGTTGTCCAGCACATGCCGACGAATGACCGCTTTGACTCTATGGGTTAGCTGGTGGGTAGCCCACTCAACCCGACGTTGGTCGTCGGAGCACATGGCTTCGTATAAAGTCTGATCGGCACTCGACATGCGGTAGGGTGACTGTTTACTGGGATATTCTCCTTTTGCCGGAAAAGTAACGGAAATAGTGAGTGGGGGGTGTGATTTTTTTCCGGCCCCTGCAATCTACTCTCGAAAGCCAGCTCCGAAAGCTTTTCAGCGGACGTCCCCGGAGCCAGCCTTCAACAAACCCCAAAACGCCCGCAAGGGTAATGACATGAACAAACAACCATTGGCTTCGGCTTCGGGTTGGGTGGGTATGTTCGGGGTCGTGTTGATGCTGGCCATGGGTGCCTGCGAATCCGTTGCGGTTGACCCCGCTCCGGGTGAGGCTAAACCAGCCGTCAGAACAACGACTTCCAACGAAGACCCCCCAGAAAAACCAACAAAACCTCCAGGCGGAAGCTAGTTGACGACAGCCGCCATACTACGGGAGTGTAGTATGGCGGTTTTTTTAGTAGCTTTGGACAGTCGCCTACTGTTCCACACCTGATGTCCACATCTGTACCTTCCGACGAAGCCTTTGTTCGTCAGATTGCGCCCGTTGTTACTCAAACGCTGGCCAATGAATTTGCCCATCTGCCCGGCCAGGCTGCTGCGGCTATTCTTCGTCAGACACTGGCCACCTGCCTGATCATTCGACGGAAGGCAACAAAACAACGACTGAACTTATCCCTGTTTGCCCGGCGCGTTACCCGCGAGCAGGTCCTGAGCTGGCTGGCCGCGCAGGGAAGCCCAACTCAGCAAACGTCAGCGATGAGCCAAATCATGGCTGAAAACCGGGATGCCGTAGCCCGCTACCTGGCCCAGTTCCGGTTCCGGACGACCGACGTTGCCGACGAAGTACTCAATGACTCGTTTGCTGCCTTCTTCACCAACCTGGCCGACAGAAAGCCGGTCGAAGCGCTGTTGTCGACCTGCCTGATCAGCATTGCCCGCTTCAAAGCCCTGCATCAGCTTCGGCAGGAACGCACTGACCCGGTTGAGCAAACGAACTGGCTGGAAACCACATTTCTTACTGTCGATGAGGCCGATATGGGTACTATGACCTGGCCCCTGACAACCGCCGATGATGAACCGATCAGCATTGACCTGCCGGTGACGACAGCCGACGGCCGTTCCGGCACCATCCAAATTGATGTTTCGACGTTCCGAACCTGGCTGGCCGATTGTTTTAGCCGACTCGGTGCGGCTCGTCAGCTATTGTTTCGCCTGCGGTACAAATACTGGAGTGAGCAGGAGCTGAGAACTATGTCAATGGACGAGGTACAGGCGGTCTTCGATGATCTGGATATGACCGAAATTGCCGCCAAAGCAGGCTATACCAATGCGCACACGGCCAGCGTTCGGCTGAACGAAAGCCGTAGCCGGTTGCGGGATTGTTTGACAGAAAAAATGAAGAACGCAGCATTATGATTACCGACCAGAACAAATGGGCCATTATTGACGCGTATCTGGCCGGACAACTCGATGAGTCGGGGCGGCAGGCCGTTAGGCAGAAAATGACCGACGATGCCGATTTCAGGGCCGATGTGCTCATGCAGTCTGCCCTTAATCAGCAGTTTGACCGGGAGCAGACCAGCAAGGATTACGACCTGGTTGATCGGCTGATCAGCGAAGGGCTAACAACGCCTGCCTCGTCGGTTACGGGGCGGTCCCGGCCGCTACGCCCGTGGTGGCAGCAAACCTGGTTGCGGGCGGTGGCTATGCTGGTGCTGGTAGCAGGACTCGGCTGGCTGGGATTCCGGTATCTGTCCGGACCGGACACGCTCTCGGTTCAGATTCCCTATGCGCAGCGCGGCTTTGGGGTAGATGGTACCCCGGCGCCCGATAAGCTGACCACTTTTCTGGTGACTTTCAGCAACGACGGCCCGGCTTCCGGCGAATACAGCAGCGATCCGGACGGGCTGCATCTGTACCTGACGGAGCTGCCTGTTACCGAGGCCCGGTGGCAGCTGCGCGATGATCCGCAGCAGGGCGGCTTTTTGCTGACCGACCCACAGGGCCTCACGTACCGGCTCGATCGCGATACGTACGGTGGGCGTAAACCGCTGGTACCGATCAAATAGGGGTTACGGCCAGCCAGCTCACCAGCTGCTCGTTCCTGTATTCCAGAAACAGGCGACTGTTGCCCCGGCGGTATCCGCAGAATCGGCTTCCGCGCGCACCGGCTACGTCGGCCGAAGGTGGGCCGTAGGCCGACAGGCGCGAACGAGGGCTGCCAATCGGTAAGTCGGCCAGATCCAGCCGATTGCTTTTAACCACGCGGTACCACCGTGGTTTGTTATTTTCTTCAATAGATAGTTCGTACAGCGTCAGTGAATCGGTGCGGGCATACCGTCCGCCGGAGGGGAGCGGCTGTAGCGGCAACCGGGGAGCCGGGCGGAGCCGATCGACCGGTGAGGGCCTGCCAGCGGTTTGGGTCGACTGACGGCTGGCCACCAGCCGGTTCCAGTAGCGTTGCCAGCCTGGTTTTTGTGACTCTTCGTAGAGCCGCATATTGTCGGTGGCTCGAAAAGCGCCCTGCGCTGCTGCCTGGCGAAACAGCCGCTGAGCCTCGGCGGGTTTGCTGCGGTCGGCCTCAATGACGGCCAGTAGCAGCAAGGCATTAGCCGACAGGGGCCTACTGGCGGTGCGACTCGACATCAGGGTTTGGTACGCTTTTTCGGTTTCGTTCAGCAGATAAAAGGTAAGTGCCAGATTGAGGGTGGCGGCCTGGTAATTAGGCTGTCGGGCCAGGGCGGTACTGAACAGATGCCGGGCGTCGGCCAGCAGCGGGCGGTACGGTACCGGCTCACCCCGGCGCGGATTGGCCAGCAGTCGGTTGTCGGCATCAAACTCGACCGGAAAAGCAAACCGCAAGCGCGGATCATCCCGGGCGGACGTCATCTGAGTCAGTGCCTGGTTGAGCTTGATGGCCCCCAGGTTATTCAGAATCGTAGCCGTGGGGTATCGGGCTATCAGCGTTGAAAAAGCCTGGCCAGCCGCTGCGTAGTCGAGCAGGAGGTAATGAATTTCACCCAGTTCGAAATAATGGGCCAGTTCGCGTACGCGAGCCGTGGTGTCGCTTACCATCTGCAACCGCTGGCTGCGGCTGGGGTAGCCCGGTATCTGGTTAGGTAGCCGAAAGGTATCGTACAGTTTTCTGTACACCGCCGGCGCAATCGTAAACGCATCGTACCCGGCTAGATAGGCCAGAAAGACACCCGATCGGTCGGCCAGCGCTTCCAGGTTTTCTGACGAATAAGCGGTTCCGTTAGGCATAACAACCGGCGAGAAGAAGCCTTGCTTTTGGCCATGCCGGTACTGGAAATGCGCCAGCTCGTGGCCCAGCAAACAGGCCAGGGCCGCATCGGCATCAGGGCCGAACGTACGGCACAGATCCAGCACATCGTCGCTAAGGTCGATGTGGGCCGGCGTTCCAGGCCGGTAAACCAGCGAACCGCCCTGCTGCGCCGACCCCCGCGGCAGCCGACGGAGTACCGGCGGATGGGGTGGGTTGCCCATTGCCCGCAGCAAATTGGCATAAACTCGCTGGGCCTGGTTTGATGGCTCGGGCAGTTTTGTGAAAAAATTCAAAAAGAAAAAAGCACTGACAATGAGAAGGTTAGCTCTAAGGTTGAGAGACTTCATGCAAAAAGTGGCCATTTTTTCATGGGGGCCTGTTACTTTTTCTGTTCTCCGGGAATAATCAAATGTAACACAAACACAACGGTTCTGCTCTACGCCATTGAGCCTATGTCGTAAGCACACCGTCCTGATCCTGTTTTGTGATAATCTGAGGCTTTCCGATTTTATTCACACCCGTTCAACGTTTGCCCGACTCCGACTGATAAGGAGTCGGGTTTTTTTGTGTTCCGCGGAACTGCTTGCGGTACGCGGTTGGCTCGGGTGACTAGCCGATTGGCAAAAATTGCTACCGTTAGCACTCAATTGCGTTTACGCCAAAGTACTATATTCTGGGAGGCATTCTGCTGCCGAACCGTAGGGTGTTGTCGACCGCTGGTAAGTCGACTGACCTCATAGACGACATAATCGCGCAGGTCTGACACGGTAACTTCGTCATACTGACGGGTAGCCGCTCGTGGTGATGCGTATGCATCGGCAAAGAGACCGTTCAGAATGCAATAGGTAAAGACGCCGTTGTGCCAGGTGTCATTTTCGAGTGCATATTCTTTACCACCCGAGGCTGCAATAACATGAGTACCGCTGGTTCTGGTCACGTCGGTAAACAACTGCTGCATCAGTTCGAACGAGTTCTGCAAACCCAATGCGTTGGGCGCATCGCCTACTTCAACGCCTACGCCCCGCTCCTGAATACCTGGCTGAAAAGAGCCAGAAACGGCTTTGCCAACTTCTTTGTCTACTTCGCCTGCGTGGCAGGCATCAAGCATGAGGAGCTTCTGGCGGGCCGGTATACTGTCTAGCAACTGCTCAAGGTCATCGTACGAAATACCCTGGCGTTCGGGATGCGTGAAGTCAATATCGTGCGTAGCTATGTAGAAGTCAAGGCTGTCTGAGAGTAGCCCATGTCCGTTTACAGACATCATAACTATATCGTTCGTCTTTGTTTGAAGGAGTCGTTTTTTCAACTGCTTAACTGCCTTTCGAGTAACCTGCTCATTGAGCAGCGTATCTATGCTAGCACCTGGATACTGACGCTGGATGGCTGTGGTCAGATCACGAATATCTTTAGCTGCATATCGTAAATCATACCGATTGTTCCGGTAATGGTCAACCCCAATCCCTATAAAGTGAACTTGTGATTTCAAGCTGTCAGTACAGGTAATAACTACGGTCTGACGTAAACTTTCGAGGCCATTGGTGAGCTGACAGGCTATCTGAATTGTATTCTGACCGGCGATCAGCGGTATCTGTACTGAGTCGTCCAGACGGTTAGTACCGGACAGCGGTTTGCCTTTGGTCCCAAACAGGGGTACGTCGTTAACCCAGACCAATAGCTTGTGTAACCGGCCGAAACGAGTAGAGGCTTTCAGCTGTAGGCTGATATGGTGTTGTTGAGTGACTGTTGGTATCTGGTTTATGTTGACAATAGTCAGCTCCGGACGCGGCTCGTCTGAGGCCAGGTTTCTGGCCAGCTGCCCTAGTCGTCGTGTGCGTCGTTCATAAGCCTGCTGATAGGCTTTAACCAGCACAGGCTGGCCAAATCCGGTTTGGTCGAGCACACGATCGGGCCGGTTATAAAGCACATCCAGCTGCTCGAACGGTATGGCATGATTACCTACCCTGAAAACCACACGATTACCCAGACCGGGCGTGGCCATGTAATAGCCGTCGGGCGTATAGGCTATTCCGACCGGTTCCATGGCCAAGCTTCTGGTTAAATAAGAAGGTAACGGAACGAGTCGATCGTCTGTTTGCGGTACAAAACGATGATACGGGTCAAAATTCATCAGCGTCAAGGCTTTAGCTAATGTTTTGGTATTGAAAAGCTGTACCTGACCTCCGTTTGGTACAGCCAGCAGCGAACGGTTCGGATGTTGCACTAACTGGCCGGAAAAGCAGTTAGGATGCCGGGCCAGCTCCCGTAGCGTGCCAGCTTCGACGAAAACCAGTGTGCCATTGGTCAGACCGCAGCTAAGGCGTCGGAGGGTGGTATCAAAGGCAAGCGCCTGGACGCTGCCATCCAAACGAACCTGCTTAGCCGGACTGAGCGATGATACCTGCCAGACAACCACGGAAGAGTCGGCCCCGGCACTTACAAATTGCCCATCGTTTATAAACGCAATGTCAGTAATACGATGAGCGTCGGATTGAGACGCAACCAGTTGTCCTGTTTCAAGATTCAGAACCGATAGTTTGTCTGTATTAGACTCGGTTGAGAAGCCCATCAGTACCAGCCATTTTTCGTCGGGGCTGACCGCAAAGACGCGGATGTTATGTTTTTTGGGTAAAGCTAGCCGGGCGCGTAACGCACCCGTCGATGCGTCAATACGCAGTACAGGCAGGCCAGGGGCGTGCAGATAGGAAACCGCCACCAGCCACTCGGCGTGCCTGGGCAGGTAAAACAGGCGTTCGTAATAGACTGCGGTACCAAAACCTGGTTTCAGCTTCGTGTTGAGGCTATAAGCCCATCGTTTACGGGCATTACGCCAGTCTTTGACGTCATATACAACTATAGAGTCATTGAGGATTGTGGCCAGATCGGTTTTGGTAACAACAGTAGCGGTTGTTACGGGGAGGTAAGCAGCATCCAGTACCTGTGGCCGCAGTGTGGTCAGATCCCACAGATTGGCGGATGCAAAAAATAAACCACCACCCTGTACGGCCTGCCCATTTCTGGTTAGCAGCGTTGGGCTGTTTTGCGGAAAGTGAGTCAGAGCCAGTTGCTGAACACCATCTCCGCTCAGTTCGGTAACAAACCGTCCGGTGCTGTCATAAAGTTCTGTATCGGTAAAACTATGAATAGCGAGTGTGCTACCCGATGGCGAGAGGATCAGATTGTCGAATGTAGTACTGAATTTGCTTTTGCGACCAAAACTCTGGATCAGGCTGCCGGTTGTCATGTCGAAAAGTCTGAACTTTTGTGCTGGATCACTTCGTAAAACAGCATTGCCTACGGCGAGCCGGGTTAGGCTGCTATCCATTGAAAAATAAACGTCATGGCCAATAGGTAAAGTAAATGACTGCTGGGTATGACCGGCGGTGTCGGCCCGGAAAAAAAGTGTCGAGTCGGTTCTATACCAGAAGGAATGATGCTGATGAGCCACAACCTGACCGGATTGCGACCAGACGGACTGACGCGTCGGTACCTCCCAGATCGTTACGGTTTGCTTGTTTCTAACAGGCTCATGCTCAATGAGTACCCGGCCCGCTTCCGACAGGAGTCGGAAGCCGAAGCCGAACTCCCCGAAAGAGGGTGGCAGGTCAAACCATAGCGTAGGAGTTGGGCTCTGCTGCCAGTTTGCCCGGTAGGCTTTACGAATTAGAGCTAAAGAAAATACCAGCTGATTATCTGGGGTAAAAGCCAGTGACCGAATCTCGGCCAGCGATTCGCTGATGAGGTCGGGCTCGGGTGGATAGAGGGTTTGAACTAGTTTTGCCTTGGCTACATCAATCACATAAATCTGCTGACTTACCGAAACGGCCAGCCACTCCCCATTGGCACTAAAAGCCATCGGGCGCCTGTAGCCAGCGCCACCAGCTTTGGGCAGTTGTAGACTAAACAAGAGTTTGCGGGTTGTCAGATCCCAGAGCTGTACTGCCTGGTCATTATCCAGGGTAGCCAGCATGTGCTGGTAGGTGCTCTGGGCAACTACGGTACCTGTACGGCCCGTTTGCACCACCAACTGGGGCGACTGTGCTCCGGCCAGCTGCGGTCCTGTAAAAACGGTGAGAAGCATCAGCAGCGCTCGATAGCGAGCTAAGGCCCGCCTGACAAGATTCAGGGTATAGCACATCGTCGTTGACGGTTTGGGTCCGGCTTTCGTGGCCAAGATAATAACTTGGCATATTTTAAGAAAGATGTAGAGGAGAGGCTACGTCCTGATAGTCAGTGATATGGCCGCAAACGAAATCGACCGCCGAAGTCGCACGGGTGATGCGGTTCGGCGGTCGGTGGAGAAATTTACCAGCTGGTTAGTTAGGGGGTCCCGCTTGTATCGGGAGGGGTAGTGGCGTCAGGAGCGGGGGGAGCCGGAACGAAGGTCGAGTCCGATTCGCCCGATACACCGGTCGAGTCCGATTCGGCAGCGCTTTCGTCTTCGTACGAGTAGCAGTTCTGGTAATCCTTAGTGATTGGCACGGCTGGTTTGGCAAAAGGCCCCTGCAGATTCCGGAACTTGTTATCGGCATACACCTTTTCCAGGAACCGACCAACCAGTGGCAGCGCTGTTTTGGCCCCTTCGCCGAGATCGGTTGAGCGGAAGTGAATACTTCGATCATCACCACCGACCCAGGCGCCAACGACCAGTTTGTCCGATACGCCAACAAACCAGCCATCTGAGTTATTGGATGTGGTTCCGGTTTTGCCACCCATTTCGTGGCGGTTTTTGAACAGGTTAAATGACCACAGATTCTGGGAGGTACCGCCGGGTTCCTGCAGGCCGCCCTGAAGCATATACCGCATCAGAAACGCCGTTTCAGGACTGATGGCCTGCCGTCGCTGGGTCTGGAACGTTTCGATCACAACCCCGTCGCGGTCTTCGATGCGCTGCACAATCATGGGTTCGATAGCCTCTCCGTCGTTGATAAACGTACAGTAAGCGCCTACCAACTCATACAGCGACACATCCGACGACCCCAGCCCAACGGACGGAACGGCCGCCAGCTTACTCTTAATTCCCATCCGGTGGGCGTACTCAACGACCCGCTCAGGCCCCACGTCGTCGGTGAGTTTAGCCGTAATGGAGTTCACCGAACGGGCCATAGCCCGGCGCAAAGTCATCTCTGAATAGGTGTAATAGCCCGTTGAGTTGCGGGGTTCCCAGACTTTTTCTTCGCCGTTTTCGCGGTACGTCTTTCGGAACGGCCGGTCCTGAATACGGTCGCAGGGACCGAGGTTGATCAGCGTATCGTCGATAGCGGTCGTGTAGACAAACGGTTTAAAAGTAGAGCCTGGTTGCCGCTTGCCCTGCTTGACGTGGTCGTACTTAAAATAATCATAGTTCAGCCCGCCTACCCAGGCCCGAATGTAGCCCGTATGCGGGTCCATGGCTACCATCCCCGATTGCAGAAACCGCTTGTAGTACGAGATAGAATCGTAGGGCGTCATTTCGGTTGAGTCGTACCCGCGTTTGCTGTTCCAGCTGAACACCCGCATCTTGTATTTCTTGACCTTCATGTAATAAGTGACCGAATCGGGGTCGAGCGGAAACCGTTTGGCCAGCACTTTGTAGCGCTCCGTACGGCGGGCTACCGAATCGATGAATCCCGGCAGTTCATTGCCATCTTCATCGGTCCAGGGATTTCGGCCGCGCCAGTGATTGTCGAAGGTCCGTTGCAGCGCTTTCATCTTTTCGCTGGTGGCTTCTTCAGCATAGGTCTGCATGCGCGAGTCGATGGTCGTAACGATCCGCAGGCCATCGGTATACAGGTCATACCCGTTTTCATTTTCTTCGGCCCATTTTTTCACGTAATCGAGTACGGCGTTCTTGAGGTAACTAGCCGGGCCGGAGTAGGGGTTTTCGGGGGTATACTCAGTCAGGAGGGGTAGCGCGCTGATCGAGTCGGCCTGTTGACGGGTCAGAAATTTGTATTTGGCCATCTGGCCAAGCACGATGTTCCGGCGCTCTTTCGACCGTTTCGGATTTCGGAGCGGGTTGTAGTTGGTCGTTGCTTTCTGTAAGCCAACCAGCACGGCGCCTTCCTGGATGTTTAGGCTGTCGGGGGCTTTGTTGAAAAACGTTCGGGCGGCTGTTTTCAATCCGAACGCATTGCTGCCAAAGTCGACCGTGTTGAAATAATAGGTGATGATCTCTTCTTTGGAGAAGTTCTGCTCCAGTTTGAGCGCCATCAGCCACTCCTTCGATTTGTAAACTATTTTACGGATAAACGGAATGCGGGTTAGCAGGCCCGAATTCGATTTGCGCCGGGTCTTAAACAGGTTTTTAGCCAGCTGCTGGGTAATGGTAGAACCGCCCCCGTCGCGCCCCAGGCTAATCAGCGCCCGGCCAATGGCCCGCGGATCAATGCCGCCATGATCGTAGAACCGGGCATCTTCGGTCGCAATCAGCGCGTCGATAAGTGGTTTCGGGATGTTCTGGTACTTAATGGGAGTTCGATTTTCGGCATAGAATTTACCGATCATCACGCCATCCTGCGAATAAATCTCGGAAGCCTGGTTCAGCTTCGGGTTTGCGAGCTCGGTTACGCTCGGCATCTCGCCGGTCAGGTACAGAAAATTGTAGTTGATGATGAACACGTACACCCCCAGCATCAGGGCGCTGATCAGGGTCCAGCGAATGCCGTTTTTGAGGTACGGGTAATACCAGGCGTCGGGATCAATGTACTGATGAACAAAGGAGCGGAACCGCTCCCGATAATCCCGGTAGGTCTGGGTCCATGAATTAACCCGTTCTTCGCCCGCCAGGCGGGTTGTTTGCTTATAAATAGTTTGACTAACTCCTCGTCTCACACTGCCAAACTGCGTCCGACGTTGTCGAATTCGTCGCCGGAATGCGCCAAAAGCGTGTCGGATAGCGCGGAATCGCTCCCTGTCTTCACTCATGCGTTTTATTCAGTAATGCTCGGTTAGGTCCGGAACAGAAAAGGCTCGCCTTGGGAAGACATTACTGCCCGGACTCGTCGGCTTTGGGGTCGGCCCCTGAATCGCTAAAAACGCACTCCGGCGTTGATTCAGTGGGCGTCAAATATAACGGATTTTTGCCCGATCTGATATACCAAAACAGGTCCGTTTGCGCAATCCGGCTGGTTATGACTCGTTTTTTAATGACTAAGCCAGTCGGCTGACAATGCACACCGACTGGCTTAGTAACCTGATTACGGAGACGTGCTGACGTCTATTTTTTCTCGAAAATCATTGCCACACCGTTCATGCAATACCGAAGACCGGTGGGTTTGGGGCCGTCGTTGAAAACGTGTCCAAGGTGCCCGCCACACACCGAACACTGGATTTCGGTACGGACCATGCCGTAGCTTTTGTCAGCCTCTTCGGTAACGGCGTTTTTGCTGATCGGTTTATAGAAGCTGGGCCAGCCCGTTCCGGAATCGAACTTGGTATCGGACGCAAACAGGGGATTACGGCAGCCGGCACAACGGAATACGCCGTGCTCGTGGTTGTCGTTCAGCGGGCTGGTGAAAGCTCGTTCGGTGCCGTGTTCGCGCAATACGGCGTACTGATCGGGAGTAAGTATCTTTTTCCATTCGGCATTGGTTTTTACCACTTTTCGCTCGCCGGGCTGGGGGGTAGGTTTGTTGGTCTGCAATGAGGCTGGTACCACACCCGGAGCAACCGACGGGCTGGCTGCGCTATAGACCGACCAAAGGAGAACCGGGATAAACAGAATCAGTAGGTATTTCATGGGTTATCTGTAAGTGATTGGGGTAGATGTACAGGCTGAGAATTGCCGCAGTTCGTCAACGAACCGGTTAGGTATGCACGCAAAAAAAGTACGCCCTGGAGTCGTAGCCAACCCGGCTGCACACTGTTAAAACAAGGGAAATCTGACGAACGTTCAGGCATCGACCGGCGACATCGCCAGGAGGGTTGAGAGCGTAGGGGTAGGGCTGCCACCGCGCTTCTCAACGGTTACCGCAAAGGCGTCGGCCCGATCGATGGTGCGGTTCAGGCGCTGGATGGCGAGGTTGGTACTGCCCGCTTCGAAGACACCCGCGTCGATTGGCTGGCCACCCGCCAGCGACCACAGCTGGTACTGCTGATCGGGGCGGAGCGGGGGCAGGGATTGCACCTCAACCGCTACCTCGCGGGTTTTGGCGTTCCAGAAAACCAGCATACGGCCGCTGGGCGCTTTGTCGTTGCCGCGCAGTTCGATGGCCCGCATGCCGGGTTTGCTCAATAGCGCCAGCGACTGTTCGGCCAGCGATTGCTGGGTGTGTAATTGCTGAACTTCTGACTTGAGCGAGTCATTAGCCGTTCGTAACGAAGCGACTGTCTGCTGGTTCGTACGCAGCTGGGAGACCAAAAAAAAAGCGAAGCCTAACACTAAAATGCCGACTGATGCGGCTACGAGCCAGGTTGTCCGGAAGGTAGGGCTTCCGTTCTTCCAGGGATCAACGGGCAGGGGGCGAACAACGGCCGGGACAACGGGCTTCTCAAAATCGAGCTGCTTCAGTAAATTCTCTTTAACGGAGGCTGGTGGTTCAACACTATAGGCCTGTGCGTACTGTTCGAGAGCCGTGGACAGGTGGTCAAGCTCCTGCCGGATTTCAGGATAGATAGAAGATAGGCATTCGACCTCGCGCCGTTCCTGATCGCTCACCGCTCCCAGGACGTACGATTCTAAAATACCCGACGCTATATATTCTGTTACATTCATGACTTGAATAGTTGCTTTAATTCCTGCAACGCGGCCCGTATCCTGGTTTTCACCGTACCCAGTGGTAAATTCAGTTCTTCAGCGGCCTCTTCGTGGGTGTAGCCGCCAAAATAAACCAAATCGATTAACTGTTTCCGGTCAGGCCGCAACCGGTTTACAACCTCCTGAACGCCAATGTGGTCAGGGTTGGGCTGTTCCGTGTGATGCTGGCGGTCAACTATATGTACGCTCTCTTCGTCGGTTCGGATTGCGCCGGATGGTTGAGTCTTGCGCGCGCGTAGTGCATCAATGGCTGTGTTTCTGGACACGTTAAGCATCCAGGTAAACAGACGCCCCTTGGTGGCATCATACGCATCCAGGTTTTTCCATATTTTAACGAATATATCCTGCAACAAATCCTGGGCCTGCTCATCGTCACGCACAATACGTAACACCACACCGTACAGAGCAGCCGAATACTGATCGTAAAGCCACTGAAAAGCCTGCTGGTCACGCCGGATCAGTTTTTCGAGCAGTACACTTTCGGAGACTAAAGAAGACTGGCGTTTCACGCAAACAGAGTTAATTGAGCCAAATATAGCGGAAAATAAAACGAACAGATGACGGGCCCGTTCTTATCGCTTAGATAACCTTTGATCATGTTAGTACTGTCTACACAAAGGCAAAAAGTACGACAATATAACGAATGAAGTGGTCAGTTTGCCCATTTGTGCAAACTGACCATGCTGCTGCGTTCCATAAAACAGGTATTACTGGAACGCCGAGGCACTCGTTTTGTTCATCAGAACCGAATCGATACCGTGTACAACGCCGTTTACCTGAAACAGGTCCGTCTGGCTCACGCGTACCGAATGGCCCTGTTCGTCGGTTAGAGTTACCCCGCCGTTGGTGGCCTGCGCAGTCAGAGCAACACCAGCCATCGTCTGCAGCATCGCTTTGCCATTACCCGCTTTGATGCGCCGGTTCAGCTCCTGTGCATCTATGTTTTCTGGCACCACATGATAGGCCAGCAACTGCTTCAAAGCCTCCCGGTTGCTGCCCTCCAGCAAGCCAGCCTGCACCGCTGTCGGCAGTCGTTTGAAAGCTTCATTGGAGGGAGCAAATACTGTATAGGGGCCGTTCCCTTTCAGCGCTACGTCCATTTCGGCCGATTGCAGCGCGTTCTGCAGGGTCGTATAGTTGGGCGACGAGGCTACAAAATCACCGATGCTGGTGTTCCGCTCGGTGCTGCCGGCTTTAACAGCGGGTGTTTTGCTGGTCTGGGCGTTAGCCACGGCTGTTACTCCTGCCGATGATGATCCCCCCACCGATGAGCGACGGGCCGAATTATCAGAACCATCGTTGCCGGGCGGGGTGGTAGAGGTTGAACTGGGGTTAGCCGTGTTGGGGTTGCTGCCAGCACCCGTCGGCGCATTGACCGCGTTGTTGGTATTATAGTTCGTTGTATTGCTGTTGTTGATGCTCGTACCGCTGCTGGATGAACTCTGGCGGTATTGCGCATCCTGCGGGCTCGTGTTAGTATTGGGCTGGGAACTATTGTCGCGGCTGTTCTGATTGACCCGGTTCCGGCGGGCCGCCCGTTTCTGTGTCCGGCTGTTGCTCGATGCGGGGGTAGAATCCGGAACCACGGCACCTTGCGGATAGGTAGTCGACGTAGCGGCTCCGGTAGGTGTATTCTGACTCTGTCCGGCGGTAGCGGCCAGCGCGAAAACAAGCGCCGACAGGCCAAAGGTTTGTACGGGTTTCATAACGTTTCGGGATTGTTGAGTAATGCTTATGTCGATGTTTTAACCGGAATGGATGCAAAAAGTTTGCCGGGGGCTGGCTGCGGTTTCCGCAAAGGCCAATAGCTTTGCCCCATCAATAACTCATCACAGACAACCGTTTATGCAGTCTATTCTTCCCTTACCCACTCAGCCGGTAAAACCCGGCACCAGTACTGGCCAGGCGTTCTGGCCTGGTACAGCCGAGCGGGATCATACTGGCAAAACCATCGACTCGTACTCGCCGGCCGATGGTCAGCTGATTGCCCGCGTTCACCTCTCCACCCGGGCCGACTACGACCGTGTCATCCAGACCGCCCAGGCCGCTTTTGCCGAGTGGCGGCAGGTACCGGCACCGCGCCGGGGCGATATTGTCCGGCAGATGGGCGACCAGTTCCGGCGGTACAAACGCGACCTCGGAACGCTGGTTAGTTATGAAATGGGCAAATCGCTCCAGGAAGGCCTCGGCGAAGTACAGGAAATTATCGATATCTGCGATTTTGCCGTGGGTCAGTCGCGGCAGTTGTACGGCCTGTCGATGCATTCGGAGCGCCCGGCCCACCGGATGCTGGAGCAGTGGCACCCGCTGGGCATTGTCGGAATCATTTCTGCCTTTAATTTTCCCGTGGCGGTCTGGTCCTGGAATGCCATGCTGGCCTGGGTATGTGGCGATGTCTGCGTCTGGAAACCGTCCGAAAAAACACCGTTAACCGCACTGGCCTGCCAGCAGATCATTGGTGACGTGCTGCGTAATAACGATGTACCCGAGGGAGTGTCGTGTCTGGTAACGGGTGGCCGGGATGCGGGCGAATGGCTGGCGCGCGACCCTCGGGTGGCGCTGGTCTCGGCTACGGGCAGCACCCGGATGGGTAAGGCCGTGGCTGAAACGGTAGCGGGCCGGCTGGGGAAGAGCCTGCTCGAGCTGGGTGGCAACAACGCTATTATTGTCTCCGACCATGCCGATCTGGATATGGCTATTCCGGCCATCGTGTTCGGGGCGGTTGGTACGGCCGGGCAGCGCTGTACCACAACCCGCCGACTGATTGTGCAGGAAAGTATTTACGACGACGTGAAGAACCGGCTCAAAAATGCGTATGCGCAACTACGGATCGGTAATCCGCTGGATGAGTCGTTCCATGTCGGGCCGCTGATCGACAAGCAGGCCGTGGCGGCCTACCAGGCTACGGTCAGGGAGATCCGCGAGTTGGGCGGCCGTTTCGTTGTTGAGCCGGGCGTACTGGATGGGCTGGGTTTCGAGTCGGGCTGTTACGTGCGCCCCTGTATTGCCGAAGCCGAAAACGAATGGCCAGTCGTGCAGCGCGAAACCTTTGCTCCTATTCTGTACCTGCTCAGCTATACGACCCTCGATGACGCTATTGCGCAGCAGAACGGCGTACC
Organism: Spirosoma lacussanchae; assembly: GCF_005870035.1. Taxonomy (GTDB): domain Bacteria; phylum Bacteroidota; class Bacteroidia; order Cytophagales; family Spirosomataceae; genus Spirosoma; species Spirosoma lacussanchae. The sequence continues at coordinate 452,568 of NZ_SWJG01000002.1, forward strand.
CCAGGGGCTGTCGTCGTCTATTTTTACCCTCAACATGCGCGAAGCCGAGCGGTTTCTGTCAATGGTAGGGTCCGATTGTGGGATTGCCAACGTGAATATCGGCACATCAGGAGCCGAGATCGGCGGAGCGTTTGGGGGCGAGAAAGAAACCGGTGGAGGCCGCGAGTCGGGTTCCGATGCGTGGAAAGCGTACATGCGTCGACAGACCAACACCATCAACTACGGCACGACCATGCCGCTGGCGCAAGGCATTACCTTCGAGCTGTAAAGCACCAGTAGCTGGTAGAGCGGGTTTGCCAACGTATCGAACCAGATTAGTCGATACGTTGGCAAACCCGTCTTTTTTTGCCTTTTATTGCCAATTTGTTTGTAAAATACTGTAGATTAAATTGGTTATTCAAGCCGAATTACTAAGGAAAAGTATGCTACATTTTTTTGAAAAAAAATAAGCTAATAAGAATTGTATAAGCCTATTTATTTTGCTGAGGTATAACTGGTTTCCCTTCTCCCGTTAATACGTAGCGCATATTCATCGTCGGAAATTTGGTAGCTATCTCGGCCAGTGATTCGCTGCTGAGGTAGGTTTTGTTGCCAATATGTCGGTAAAATTTCTCTCGGCTATAGCCTAATTCTTTCGCTAATCGGTAGACCGTCATCTCCTGCGCGGCCAGGGCTTCCTTGAGCCATTTTCCCTGAATGGTGTTCTTTTTTTCTCGTCGTCCTGCCATGAAACAAAGGTAAAAAAATATATGTATTTTTTGTTGTATATAAGTATTGTTAGTAGTATATTTAACACATGAAAATCAGCGAAAAAACAACCGAAAAAAGCATCAATTTTGGGCAGATTCTGGCGGGCGAAACGCTCCGCAAACCGCAGCCCTGCATCTATTATCTGATCGATGTCAACAACGAAGTCGTCTACGTTGGTCAGACGCTAAATCTGAGATCGCGGCTGCTGGAGCACCGGATTGCAGGCGTAAACTTTGTCCGGTTCCGGTTCTTCACCTGCGACGAACATGACCTGGATCGGCTCCATCAGGAAGCCCTGAGTCGGCTCAAGGCCGAACCGGCCCAACCACCTAAAGCCATATCGACGTCGGGCCTGTTGAGCAAGCCACTGATTTGCATGAAGCACAACATTACGCCCCTTGCTTTCGACCGGCTGCGGGAAGCTTTCGGGTTAAAACCGGCTGGTGTGTTCGGGAACGCCAAATATTACAAACCCGAAGACGTAGATGCGTGGGTCAGGCGGTTCAAAGGACTGGTCGTATCGGGGCGGCATGTGCTACAGGCCCGGCCTACCTATATGGCAGTGGGGATCAGCGCCCGAACCAAACAGATTCAGCTTTATACGAAACGATAGTGAAAACCAATACGCCACCAGCGGCCCGGCTCTGCTGCGGCTGATCGGCCCCCAACAAGACAGGGGGTGAGATTGGCCGTAGACGATGCCTGACCAGAATGAGGTAAACCGGCTCGTCAGATAACAGTTGGGCTTGTGGTTGTATCAGTCGTTTGGAAGCTGTTGAGCGGTTTCTGGGTAGGGCCTGTTGTGTTACCAATTCAGTGGCAAAAAAGTAGTGTGAAATTTGAGGCTATGGAGATAAAAATGCACCCTTTAAATGTGTTGCAGATTGCCTAGTTAATTTCTGAAGATCTATGATGAAAACGGCAGAAGATGGCGTTGATTTAGCAGGTAATTTATAGTATCAGGAATTTGACGCTGCTGTTGTCATAATTAGCCAGATAATATCTGAGTTTTTTGATTTAAAAACCAAAATAGCTGGTGAAATACTTTAGAAATTATCAACTTGTAAACTTTGGATGGTTATAGTAAAAACTTTGAGCAGTATACAAGCAAAAGTTTGCAGGCATTTATTTTGGAAAGTAATAAAAACGGGTATATAATTTTTGCGCGATCTACAGAGGAAGGGTTAGCTAGATTGAGCGTAAATTAAAGACCTGTTTGAAAAGGTATATTGCCGGTTGTTTTGTTAGTGACACGTACAGCGACTATTAGTCAGTGCGGGCGTTAAGCGATTGTGTACGTTAAGTCGCTGGTCTATCAATAGAAACCGGTACAAGTCAGCTTTATGAAGCAACCAAACCCGAATCTTCTAGCTGACTCTTTATGAAATCCAGAACTCAACGTCTGTTGCTTGTTCCTGTACTGGCTCTGTGGGCCTCGTTTTGCCTGGCCCAGAGCGACGTGAAACTAATCAGGGAGCGTATTGTTGCCGATCTGATGGCGACTCCCATTATCGACTCCCAGGTAGACGCCATCCTGGCCCGGATGAACGAAGACGGCAGCTTTCAAAACATCAACTATGCCGACCTGAGCCGAACGGCCAGCTTCCCACACGGGGGCCACACGCGCGATCTGGTCTACATGGCCAAAGCGTATAAAAACAAATCGTCGAAGTTTTACCGCAGCAAAGCACTCAAAGACCGCATCAGCCAGGGACTGGCGTACTGGGTCAAAAACGATTTCGTTGGCGATAACTGGCACGACAATCAGATTACCACCCCCACCAATCTGGGTAACCTGATGCTGGTCATGGCCGATGAGTTGCCGAAAGAACTGGTTGCCAAAGCACAGCCCATGATTGGGCGGGCCAACATGAACGCGTCGGGAGCCCGGCCCAGTGGTGACCGGATCGTTATTGCGGGCATTCTGGCCAAAAATCTGCTCGTTCAGAATAACTACCAGGAATTTGATACCATCATCAAAATCATTGAGGGTGAGCTGAAGTTTGCCACCGGCGAGCGGGGTATGCAGCATGACTACAGCTTCCATCACCGGGTCGACCGGGTCAACAACACCTCGTCGTACGGATACGGGAAATACGCCAACGCCTATGGGGAGTGGTCGTTCTACGTGGCGGGTACCAAATATGCGTTCGCCAAAGAGAAGATCAACCAGCTCGTAGATTATTACCTCGACGGGATCTACAAACAGATGGTATACGGCGTTTACGACGACATCAGCGTCAAGAACCGGAGTATCTCCGAACGGGGCGCTACGTTTACCCCCAAAGGAACCCTCGAAATCGAACGGCTACTGGTGAGTACCGACTATCGGAAAGCCGAGCTGGACGAGATTATTCGGCTCCGCAAGGGCGAAGCCAAACCTACCGCATCTTTCGCGAAATTCTTCTGGCAATCGGAACACTTCGTTTTTCAGCGCCCCCGCTTCTACACCACCGTCCGGATGTTTTCGACCCGCAACCGGAATATGGAAGAACCGTATAACGGACCGGGCAAAACGACCCACCACCGCGCCGACGGTACCAATTACCTCATGCTGAAAGGGGATGAGTACCACAACATCTGGCCCGTTTACAACTGGCAGAAAATTTCGGGGACCACCATCATGCAGAAGGCCCAGCTACCCGGCCCCGACGAGATTCAGAAAGACGGGCTGACCGATTTTGTAGGCGCCGTTACAGACGGTATGTACGGGGCCGTAGCGTTTGATTTCAAGAGCCCTCACGACGGCCTGGAGGCCAAAAAGTCGTGGTTCTTCTTTGACGAGGAGTACGTTTGCCTCGGCACCGATATCAACTCGAAACCCAACCTGCCGGTAGTGACCAGCCTGAACCAGGTCATGATGCGGAGCGATGTGCGTCTGATGCAGGACGGTAAGCTGACCACTGTACCCAAAGGCAGCCGAACCCTCGACAAGGTAAAATGGGTTCACCACGACCGGATCGGCTATATATTTCCGGAACCCGCCACGGTTGGCCTGTCTAACCAGACCGAAACGGGACGCTGGTCAGACATTACCGACCAGAAGAATATCAGTAAAGACCTGATTCGGGAGGATGTGTTTTCGCTCTGGTTCAATCATGGCAACAAACCCAGTGGTGCTTCGTATCAGTACATCGTGGTACCAGATGTGTCGGAGCAGCAGTTGAGCGAAACCAGCCGTTCCAATCGCTCCATCGAGATTCTGGCCAACACGCCTGACTTGCAGGCCGTTCGACACGGTCAGCTGGGAATCAGTCAGCTGGCATTCTACAAAGCCGGCACCATAGAGGTTGAGAAGGGCGTCAGCGTGCAGATGGACAGCCAGGGTATGGCCATGCTGACAATGAAGAACGGCCGCCTGAGTGAACTGACCCTGGCCGATCCGTCGAGAATGCTGAGCCGTATCCTGCTGTCGGTGACGGGTGTCTACAAAGCGAAAGGAGATCATTTTACAACGCTGGTCAATGAGGGGCAGAACAGTACCTTGTTCATCGTTGATCTTCCGCAGGGTGTTTATCTGGGCAAAAGTGTTCAGCTCAAGGTAGACTGACCCCCCTTGTTACTTATTTGTCTACATGCATCGGTCGTTTTTTTTCCTGCTATTGGCTGTCAGCCTGGCCAGCCCCCTCCGGGCCCAGAAAGAAATCTGTATTACCATCGACGATCTGCCCACCGTCTCCAGCGTCTATCGGACCCCGGGCGGTAAGGACTCGCTCACGCGTCGGTTGCTGACGCAGCTTCGGCAGTATAACGTGCCCGCCCTTGGATTTGTGGTTGGGCAGCAGCTGCTGACGGGCGGGCAGGTTGATCAGCGCCAGATCAACCTACTGACCCAGTGGCTGAACGCCGGTATGGAGCTGGGCAACCATACCCTGGCCCACAAAGGCTACAATGCCATTTCGGCGGTTGCCTACCAGCAGGATGTGCTGGGCGGGGAAGCTTTTGTAAAGCCCCTGGTCGAACAGGCCGGCAAACGGTTTCGGTATTTTCGGCATCCGTTTCTGCACCGGGGCAACTCGGCCGGTAAGCAGGACTCGCTTCGTCAGTTCCTGTCAGCGCGGGGCTATCAGGAAGCGCCGGTATCGATCGATAATTCAGATTACCTGTTTTCGGCTGCGTACGACAAAGCGTTGTTGCGCAACGACACCGCGCTGGCCAGCCGTATCGGTAGTGAATACGTGACCTATATGGTGGCAACGGTGCGTTACTACGAAGCGCAGGCTGACTCGCTGTTCAGCCGCCCGATCCGGCATGTGCTGCTGACCCATGCCAATACCATCAACTCGTTCTACCTGGGCAAACTTCTGGCCCAACTTCAGACGGATGGGTACCGGTTTGTGTCGCTCGATAGAGTCCTGGAGGACGAAGCCTACCGGTCAACCGATCGCTACGTGGGGAATGCGGGTATTTCGTGGATACACCGCTGGGCACTGACGCAGGGAAAGAAGGGGGCTTTCTTCGCCGGTGAGCCCGAAGTGCCTGCCTACATCAGTGCGCTGGTTGACCAGCGATGAGGCCGATGGGGTACGCGTGAGTCTGGTCTGACATATGGCTGAGGGTGTGTACCATAGCGGCAACAGGGCGGTTTTTTTTGTCAAAAACTGGCCCGACTGCGCTGCCGATATACGCAGTCTGAAGCTGGCCACCGGGGGCGGGTTTGTGGTCAGCATACGCCGGAAATAAGCAATCCTGACCGCTATACGTTGAGCAGCAGCCCCATAATTCATGAACGTTCATTGAATTATTTCGTAAATTCGATGTTTTTCAGACTAGATAAGCTCGCGTACTGATGATTGAAAGACCCCTTACAGACTGGTTGCCTCTGACGATGAAAGAAGTCGAGAAAAGAGGCTGGGACGAAGTTGATATCGTGCTGGTGTCGGGAGATGCCTACGTAGACCACCCCGCCTTCGGAACCGCTGTAATCGGCCGTATCATGGAGAGCGAAGGATTTCGGGTAGCCATCATTGCCCAGCCCAACTGGAAAGACGACCTGCGCGACTTCAAAAAGTTTGGCCGGCCCAAATACTTCTTCGGCGTAACGGCGGGTTGTATGGACTCGATGGTGAACCACTATACGGCCAACAAACGTCTGCGCTCCAACGATTCCTACACGCCCGGTGGCGAAGCGGGTTTCCGTCCCGATTACGCCACCATCGTATACACCAAAATTCTGAAAGAGCTGTATCCCGACGTGCCGGTGCTGCTGGGCGGTATCGAGGCTTCGTTGCGTCGGGTTACCCATTACGACTACTGGCAGGATCGGCTGATGCCGTCGATCCTGGTCGATGCAGGCGCCGATATGCTCGTTTACGGCATGGGCGAGCAACCCCTGCGGGAGATCCTGAAACTGGTTCGGCAGGGGGTTCCGTTTACGTCGATGCGCAACATCAACCAGGTCGCTTTCCTGCACGATGCCGACACCGAACTACGCGATTACAACAACTGGGAGTCGGTCGAGCTGGCGAGCCATGAGCTGTGCCTGGCCGATAAGATCAAGTATGCGGCTAACTTCAAAATTGTTGAAGTAGAGTCTAATAAATGGCAGGCTAACCGGATTCTTCAGCAGGTGGGTGACAAAGTGCTGGTCATCAACCCGCCTTTCAAGACCATGGATGAGGCCGAGATCGATAAATCGTTCGACCTGCCGTATACGCGCCTGCCCCACCCGAAGTACAAAAAGCGAGGCCCCATTCCGGCCTACGAAATGATCAAGTTCTCGGTCAACATGCACCGGGGGTGTTTCGGCGGATGCAGCTTCTGTACTATTTCGGCCCACCAGGGTAAGTTCGTAGCCTCGCGGAGCGAAGCCTCGGTCCTGAAAGAGGTGGACGAAATTACGAAGCACCCCGAGTTCAAGGGCTATATCTCGGATCTGGGCGGGCCGTCGGCCAACATGTATAAGATGAAGGGGAAAGACGAGTCGATCTGCGCCCGTTGCCAGAGCCCGAGCTGTATCCACCCCGTTATCTGCTCCAACCTTGATACCTCGCACAAGCCGCTTACCGAGATTTATCGTAAAGTAGACGCCAACCCAAATATCAAGAAAGCCTTTGTAGGTTCGGGAGTCCGGTACGATTTGCTGGTCGACGATTTCAACAAGAACAACGCCGACGGTAATCACGACGAATATATGGAGCAGCTGGTGACGCGCCATGTATCGGGTCGGCTGAAAGTAGCCCCTGAGCATACGTCGGACGACACGCTGCGGGTAATGCGTAAACCATCGTTCAAGTATTTCAAGCTGTTCAAACAGAAGTACGATAAGATACAGGAGAAGTATAATCTCAAACAGCCTCTGATCCCGTACTTTATTTCGTCGCACCCCGGCTGCGAAGAGCAGGACATGGCCAACCTGGCTGCCGAAACCAAAGACCTGGGCTTTCAGCTCGAACAGGTACAGGACTTTACGCCTACGCCGATGACCGTAGCCGAAGTTATCTATTACTCGGGGGTTCACCCCTATACGCTGAAGCCCGTAAAGACGGCGAAAACGCGGGAAGAAAAGCAGGCGCAGAACAAGTATTTTTTCTGGTACAAACCAGAATACAAAGACTGGATTCGTAACCGGCTCAACAAACTTAACCGGCCCGATCTGGCTGATCGGCTGCTGGGTAGTGCCAAAAAGGAAAACACCGGCAAACCGAAGTTTCCGGGGCATTACTCCGGTAAGAAAAAGCGGTAACCACTTCTCGATAACGACACCTTTTGCTGAGACACAGCCAGGTCCTACGATCAAATAGAGGAATTAGGGGCGAGGCACTGTCGGGGTCTGCGACCACTGACAGGCCGGGTCTTATTTTTACAACGGCTCAACGGTATCGTCAAAATGACATGGGTACAGCGACCACGGTGGTATCCCAGCCCATGTACATCATAGCCGATTTAGGGTCTTTCTTCGCGAACTGAATCGAGAAATTTTCCAGGGTGGTGTCGCTTTTCTGCACTGGCACCGTTACGCGGGCTACATCCAGCGCCGGGTTGTAACTGTAGGCGCCCCACTGATCAAGGTCGGAGCTGATGATGATGGTCCATTCTGTTTCGTTCGGGATGGCCAGCAGCGCGTACGTACCCGCCGGAATTTTCTTGTTCCCAATCGTTACATCCCCATAAAATTTGATTTCCGGCGCTTCGTTGGCACCGACCCGCCATACTTTTCCGAACGGGGCCAGCTTGCCGAATAGCTCACGTCCGTTTTTGGCCGGGCGACTGTACGTGACCCGGACCATCGCTTTGTCGGTGCCAATTTTAGCCGGTGCAAATTTGCGGTCATGGGCGTAATCGTCCGGATAATAGGCCATGTCCATCGGCGATTTGTCGAGACCCCGAAACGTTTGGGCCATAGCGCTAGTGAACAAAACAAAAAGCAAGCCGACGAGTAAAGCGGTTTTTTTCATAGGGGTAGGGGTTAACATGTGACGCAGAAGTAGAATCTGGACGAATGCTGGGTTTCAGCCTTGAACAGCAAGGCTAACAAAAATTTGCATTACTTCAACCAGTATGGTTCAACTTAATTGGTCGCGTACACCGGCTGACCTGTCCACAAAGCTCCGGCAGTTCTGGGACATCTCGGCCCAGAAAATTAACCTGATTGAGCAAGGCTACGACCCCAGCAAAGGATCACCCGTTTTTACCGTACAGGGACGTTACACCACCCGCGGCTGGACCGAGTGGACACAGGGTTTTCAGTACGGCTCGACCATTCTGCAGTTCGACGCAACGGATGCGCCCGGGTTCCTGGCGGCTGGTCGCCAGAAGACGCTGACGGCTATGGCCCCGCACATAAGCCATGTGGGCGTACACGATCACGGATTCAACAACGTCAGCACCTACGGTAACCTGCTTCGGCTCATGAACGAGGGCCGGATTCCGTTCAACGAATGGGAGAAAAACACGTATGAACTGGCTCTTAAAATTTCAGGAGCGGTCCAGGCCAACCGCTGGACAACGATCAAAGGCACCTCAGCCAGCACCCCGGCCGGGTTTATCCACTCCTTCAACGGGCCGCATTCTCTTTTTGTCGATACCATTCGATCGTGCCGGTCGCTGGTGGTCAGTCATTTGCTGGGGCACACCTTTCAGGGCGAAGGTGATCGGGTAATCAACCTGCTGGAGCGGGCGCTACTCCACATCCGGGCTACGGCCGACTACGCCGTTTACTACGGAGAAGGACGCGATTCGTACGACGTTTGGGGACGCACGGCCCACGAAAGTATCTTCAACGTTACCGATGGCAACTACCGCTGCCCGAACTCACAGCAGGGCTATACCGGGTTCAGCACCTGGACCCGTGGCCTGGCCTGGGCCATGTGCGGCTTTGCCGAAGAACTCGAAGCACTGTCTGCAATTCCTGACGATGAACTGGCTCCGCTGGGCGGTCGCGATGCCCTCGAAGCCATGATGAGCCGGGCCGCCCGCGCTACCTGCGACTTCTACATTAATAACACCCCTACCGACGGCGTGCCGTATTGGGATACGGGGGCCCCCAATCTGCATAAACTGGGTGATTACCTTAACCAACCCGCCAACCCCTATAACCAGTACGAACCTGTCGATAGCTCGGCAGCGGCCATTGCTGCCCAGGGCCTGCTGCGGCTGGGGAACTACCTCATCAGCAAGCCGCAACCTGCCGATGCTGAAGCGGGTCAACGCTATTGGCAGGCTGGCCTGACCGTCCTGGATACGCTGCTCGACGAGCCTTACCTCAGCACCGACCCGGCGCATCAGGGCCTATTGCTGCACTCGGTCTACCACCGGCCCAACGGCTGGGACTACATTCCCGAAGGGCGTAGCGTTCCCTGTGGGGAGTCGAGCATGTGGGGCGATTACCATCTGCGGGAGGTGGCCCTCTACCTTCAGCGGATCATAGACGGAGCACCCTACTACACCTTTTTCAGCCAGATTGTCAACCACGAACAGCTAGTATGAGCGGAAAATACAAACCGAAATACACCCGAATGGCCCAGCTCAAAACGGCCTCCGATCTGGGCGGTTACCTGCAAACGGGTGGTATCGATCTGGCCTTCGATGAGGAATTGCTGCCGCCATCGGAAAGTCCGTTTACCGAGTCCATTCTACTACGGTCGGGTAAGACCATTGGTAATCGTCTGTGTATTTTACCCATGGAAGGCTGGGACGGCACCCCCGACGGAAAACCGACGGACTTCACCCGAAGGCGCTGGCTGAAGTTTGCCGAGAGTGGAGCCAAGCTACTGTTTGGCTGCGAAGCCGTGGCGGTCTGTCATGAAGGGAAAGCCAACCCCAACCAGCTGGTCATCAATTCCGACAATCTGGATGAATTTATCCAGCTGCGTCAACTGATTCTCGATACCCATAACCAGCGGTTCGGGCGTACCGATGACCTCCTGATCGGGCTCCAACTCACCCATTCAGGCCGGTTCTGCAAGCCGAACAGTCATAAAAAATTCGAATCGAAAATACTGTATGCGCATCCCTACCTCAATCAGAAGTTCGGGATGGAACCTGACTACCCAACCCTGACCGACGAGGCTATCGACAGAATCATCAACCACTATGTCGCTGCGGCTGTACTGGCCCAGCGGGCGGGGTACGATTTTGTCGATATCAAGCACTGCCACGGCTACCTGGGTCATGAGTTCCTGAGCGCCGTAAACCGACCCGGCAGATACGGTGGCAGTTTCGAGAACCGGACCCGCTTCCTGCGCTCCATCGTTGCCGGTATTCAGCAGGCTGCGCCGGGCCTGGAAATGGCCGTCCGGCTGAGTGCGTTCGATCTGTTACCGTTCAAAAAAGGCGTGAACGAGGTGGGCGAACCCGAGAAAACGGATGCGTATCCGTTCGCGTTTGGGGGGCATTCGTCGGGTCTTGACATTGACCTGGCTGAACCGAAGGCGTTTCTGGCGCTGGCGCAGTCGCTGGGGATTCAGCTGGTTTGTATAACGGGGGGAAGCCCTTACTACAACCCGCACCTGATGCGCCCGGCCCTGTTTCCGCCCTCCGACGGTTACCTGCCGCCCGAAGATCCGCTGCGGGGCGTGAAGCGGCAGATCGACGTGACAGCCGAATTGAAACAGGCGTTTCCGGAGCTGGTCATTATCGGGTCTGGCTATTCGTATCTGCAGGAGTGGCTACCCAACGTAGCGCAGCACGTACTACGAACCGGCATGGCCGACAGCGTTGGCTTCGGACGGATGGTGTTGTCATACCCGACCATGCCCGCCGATCTGGTAGCAGGCAGGCCGCTGGTCCGCAACCAGATTTGCCGGACGTTTTCCGACTGTACGACGGCGCCCCGCAACGGGCTCGTGTCGGGCTGTTACCCGCTGGATACGCTGTATAAAAAATTGCCCGAAGCCGGAACGCTGAAAGCTATCAAGGAAGCATGGTAAAACGGGTTGCATTCGTCACCGGAAGTAGCCGGGGCATTGGGCTGGGCATTGCCGAACACCTGGCCAGAAAGGGCTTCGATCTGGCCATCAACGGCATACGCGACGAGTCGTCGGTAGGGGCGGTGCTCGATCAGTTGCGGCAGTTCGGTACGGAGGTGATCTACTGCCAGGGTAGCATTGCCGATGCCGACGCCCGGGCTGGTATGATAGACCGAATCAGGACGCACTTCGGGCAGCTGAACCTGCTGGTCAACAATGCCGGTATAGCCCCCAGCATTCGGGCCGACGTGCTGGAGGCTACCGAAGCGAGCTTCGACCAGGTGCTGAACATCAACCTGAAAGGTGCTTATTTTCTGACGCAGACCGTAGCGAACTGGCTGATCGCCCAAAAAAACGCGATGGCCGATTTTCAGGCCAGCATCATTACCGTGTCGTCCGTGTCGGCCACCGTGGCGTCGGTTAACCGGGGCGATTACTGCATCTCAAAAGCGGGCCTGAGTATGGCTACGCAGCTGTTTGCGGTGCGGCTGGGTGAGTTTGGTATTCCGGTCTACGAGGTGAGGCCGGGGGTTATAAAAACCGACATGACCGCCGGTGTGGCGGAGCGCTACGATACACTGATTGCCAGCGGACTAACCGTACAACCCCGCTGGGGACTGCCCGACGATGTGGGGCGGGCCGTAGCGGCCATTGCTGACGGTGGGTTTCCGTACTCAACCGGCCAGGTGTTTATGGTTGACGGCGGGCTGACGCTGGCCCGACTGTAGGCTGATGGACGAGGATAGACAAATAACCTTTTGACTGCTCAATACCAACCTGTTTTCCTAAACCCCCTGATCATGACCAATCCCTCTTATTCCCGACGTAAGTTCATCCAGACCGCCGTGGCCGGCTCGGCGGTGCTGGGGCTGCCTACCATTATTCCAAGCCGAGCCTTCGGCGCCAATGACCGGTTGCGGGTAGCCGTTATCGGTATCAACGGGCGCGGTAAAGACCATATTGCCGGATTCTCGAAGCTCGACAACGTAGAGGTAGCCACCCTGTGCGATGTTGACAATGTGGTGCTGCAACAAGGAGCGGCCGATTTTGAGGCCAAATACAAACGGAGGCTGAAAACCGAGCAGGACCTGCGCAAAGTCTACGACGACAAGGATATAGACGCCGTCAGCATTGCCACGCCCAACCACTGGCACGCGCTGGCGGCTATCTGGGCCTGCCAGGCCGGAAAGGACGTGTACGTCGAAAAGCCAGGCTGCCACAATTTGTTTGAGGGCCGGAAACTGATCGAAGCCGCTACCAAATACAACCGCATCGTACAGCATGGCGTACAGCTGCGAAGTTCGGCAGCTATTCAGGAAGCCATACAGCACCTGCGCGATGGGCTTATCGGGAAAGTCTACATGGCGCGCGGCACCGTGTATAAATGGCGGGCCGATATCGGTAATCTGGGTAACTCGCCCGTGCCGCAGGGGCTGGACTGGGATCTGTGGCAGGGACCGGCTCAGACAAGGGAGTTCAGCAAAAACTACGTTCACTACAACTGGCACTGGTTCTGGGATTACGGCAACGGCGACATCGGTAATCAGGGCATTCACGAAACGGATCTTTGCATGTGGGGACTCGACGTGGGGCTGCCCGAAAAGATCACCTCGGCCGGCGGTAAATTTTTGTGGAACGACTGCAAGGAAACCCCCGAGGTGCTTACCTCTACCTATCACTACCCGAAGCAGGGTAAGATCATTGAGTTTGAGGTACGCCCCTGGATGACCAACAAAGAGGACGGTGTAGAAGTCGGCAACATCTTCTACGGCGACAAAGGCTACATGGTCATCAACGGCTACGCCGACTACAAAACCTACCTGGGGCGCAACCGGGAGCCCGGCCCCGCCCGCAACGCCGGGGGCGATCACTATAAAAACTTCGTCGATGCCGCCCGCGCCCGCGACAAAAAAATGCTCAACGGTCCCGTTGAAACGGCGCACCTGGCCTCTTCGCTGGCGCATCTGGGCAACATTGCCTACCGGCTGGGGCGTACCCTAGACTTCGATCCGCAGAAAGAAGTATTCGTTGGCGACAAACAGGCCAATGCCATGCTCACCCGCAAATACAGGGCCCCGTACGTAATACCTACCACCGTCTAGTTTCACGGAACCCCGTCTGCCGGTCAGCGCCAGCAGCGCCTGATCGACAGACGGGGATGTCCCTAACGACTCCGAAACCCCATGACTTTACCCGATTCTCCAGTCACGGCCGCGCCCAAATCGACGCGGCAGCATCTGCTCCAGCTTCCTGTACTGGTGGCTGCGCTCGGCTATTTTGTCGATATGTATGATTTGTTTCTGTTCAGCGTAGTACGGGTGCCGAGTCTCAAAGCGCTGGGTGTAACGGAGGACCAACTGCTGCCCGAAGGCGTTTTTCTGCTCAATATGCAGCTGGCAGGGCTATTGGTAGGTGGCGTGCTGTGGGGTGTGCTGGGCGACAAGCGGGGCCGACTGTCGGTCCTGTTCGGGTCTATCCTGCTGTATTCGCTGGCCAATATCGCTAACGGTATAGTTACGGACCTGAACCAGTATGCCCTGCTGCGGTTTATAGCCGGGGTTGGTCTGGCGGGCGAGCTGGGGGCTGGTATCACCCTCGTTGCCGAAATTCTGCCTAAACAGCTGCGGGGCTATGGGTCTATTCTGGTGGCAACGATGGGAGTGCTGGGGGCCATTACGGCCTATTTCGTGGCCGATCTGTTTGCCTGGCGAATGTCCTATTTTGTGGGTGGCGGGCTGGGATTGCTGCTGCTCGTGATGCGCGTCAACGTATTTGAATCAGGCCTGTTTGAAACGCTTAAATCGAAGCCGGTCGAGCGGGGTAACTTTCTGAAGCTGATTACCCATCTGCCGAGTCTGCGCAAGTACGCCCTGGCCATCGTGATGGGCATCCCCTTATGGTTCGTGGTCGGGATTCTGATTACGTTTTCGCCCGAGTTCGGGCGCCACGCCGGTCTGGCCGAACCCATCATTGCGGGTAAAGCGGTGATGCTGGCCTTTGCCGGTCAATCGGTGGGCGACATTGTGAGTGGGTTGCTGAGCCAGCGCCTGCAGAGCCGCAAAAAAGCCATCCGGATTTTTATTCTCCTGTCGTTTGCCATGATGCTGGTGTACCTGCTGGCTCCCATCAGCCAGACCAGCCAGTTTTATCTGATCTGTGTTGGCCTGGGGTTCTGTAATGGCTACTGGACGCTGTTCATCGTGCTGGCGGCTGAGCTTTTCGGCACAAACCTGCGGGCTACAGTGGCTACGTCGGTTCCTAATTTCGTGCGCGGAGCTACGGTGCCGCTTACCTGGCTGTTTGTGTCGCTGAAGCCATCGCTGGGGCTTACCAACGGCCCGTTGCTGATCGGTGGGGTAGTGGTGCTGTGTTCGCTGGTGGCCCTGAATTTTCTGGAAGAAACCTTCAGCAAAGATATGAATTACGTAGAAGGATAAGGCCGTGCCTGAATAGTCGTAAAATGAAAGACTACTCATGCATTAGTAGCTGAAGGTCAGCGTATTGTTAGTAAACGGTAGGGGCGGTCTGCTCAACGACCTTTTGATAAGTTAGATAGGGTACATGGGTTACAAACCCGTATTTTGGGTGTCAGTCCCCCGCGCTTTGTACGCAGGGATTGACACCCGAAACGATTCGTTTACCTTAATCTCCAGACACCCATGAAAACGCTTAACTGCCGCGATGCCGGTTTCGACTGCAACGCCCAAATCCACGCCGAAACTGACGAGGAAATTCTGGCCCAGGCCGCTGAACATGCCAGCAGCGTACACGGCGTAACGGTAACGCCCGAACTGGCCGAAGGGCTCAAGTCGCTGATTCACGAAGAGGCCTGAGCCATCGACCCAAGGTCCGTAAACACCTCGCTAAACCGTTCACGCAATGCCGAAGTATGTAATAGAACGAGACATTCCGGGCGCCGGCACGTTATCAGCCGATCAGCTGAAAGGAATTTCCCAGACCTCGTGTGGGGTGCTCAGCACCATGGGACCGCAGATTCAGTGGCTGCAGAGCTACGTAACGGGCGATAAAATTTACTGCGTCTACATCGCTCCCAATGAAGCAATGGTTCGGGAACATGCCGAACAGGGCGGCTTTCCCGCCAACGCCGTCAACGAAGTAAAGACCATTATCGATCCGACAACGGCGGAGTAAAAGGTTTCTTCCGGCGCGGGTGGGGTCAACCGATCCCATCCGCGCCGGAAATCCAGAAGCCGCATCCTATTTCGGCGGCAACGGTTTTTTGGTCGGGTGACCTGCGGTTTTCCTGTGGCTCTGGCAGAAGAGTAGTTGGTTGAAATACGCAGAGGGTTTCTAGGCTATTTATTCCGTCTATAGGTCAATGAGCGAAATAAATACCGCTTTTATCGCGCAGGGGTGGCGGGGTTATGGTTACTAACCCTAATTTTACCATACGATTATATGGTTCGCCCAGTCTCCCCATATGCGATCATCTCTACGTCTGCTGCATTCAGTACGCATTGTCCTGCCAGCTCTTCTGGTAAGCTTATTGATGAATCCGGTTGCTCAGGGGCAACGGAAGGGTAAACAAGTGCCCGGAGCTGAATTTAAACTGCCGGAAGCAACCATTGCGGATGTTCACCGGGCGTTTCGGACGGGCTCGCTGACGAGTGAACAGTTGGTAAAAGCCTACCTGGATCGGATTGACGCCTACGACCAGCCTACCAAACTCAATTCAATCATCCTTACCAATCCCGAAGCGATGGCTACCGCCCGGGCGCTGGATGCCGAATTTCGGAAAACCGGTAAGCTGCGGCCACTGCATGGTATTCCGGTCGTCGTTAAAGATAATTTCAACACAAAGGGACTGCAAACCACCGGCGGCTCCGTAGCCCTGAAAGGATTCGTGCCGACCGAAGATGCCTGGCAAGTGCAGAAACTGCGCGACGCCGGAGCCATTGTACTGGCCAAGTCGAACATGGCCGAGTGGGCGTTTACCCCTATGCATTCGCAGAGCTCGATCGGGGGCGAAACGCTAAATCCGTACAACCTGGCCCACGTGCCGGCCGGGTCGAGCGGAGGAACGGCGGCTGCTGTGGCGGCTAATCTGGGAATGATCGGGCTGGGTTCCGATACGGGCAATTCCATTCGCGGGCCCGCGTCGCACAACGCACTGGTCGGGTTTCGGACGTCGCTGGGGCTGGTGAGCCGGTACGGTATCATTCCGCTCTATACCCGCAATGACGTAGGCGGTCCGATGTGCCGAACGGTTGAGGATGCCGTAAAGGTGCTGGCCGTCACGGCGGGCTACGACCCCCGCGATCCCATCACGAAACACAGCCAGGGCAAAATTCCTGACAACTACACGCAGTTTATGCAGGCGGATGGTCTTCTGGGCGCCCGAGTCGGGGTGATGCGCCAGCTGGTGGACAAGAATATCGATCCGGAAATCAAACAGCTCTTTGAGCAGGCCATAGCTGATCTCGTTCAGGCAGGGGCGCAGGTCGTCGACGTCACTATACCGAATCTGGACTCGCTGCGGGCTAACCAGTGGTGCGCCGATTTCCGAACCGATATAGAAACCTATCTACGGACCTTCGTTAAGCGGGACACGCTCAAAACGCTGGAAGACATCATCCGGGTAGGCGGCTACTCGGACCTCGTGCGCAACCGGCTCCTGACCCAGCAAACCCGATCGGGGCGGCCGGTACATCCTGAAATTCCCTGCGGTGACGCTTTCACCGACCCGCTCCGGATTGCCTACCGAAGCGCCGTCGAGACCGCGATGGACCGCCAGCAGCTCGATGCCCTGATTTACCCGACCTGGAATTACCCACCCGCGCGGGTAGGCGATGCGGCCGGTTATAAAGGAGACAATAGCCAGCTTATTGCCCCCGCAACGGGTTTGCCTGCCTTCACCATTCCTATGGGTTACACCACGGGTACCTTACCAGCCGGCATTCAGTTCCTGGGCCGAATCTTTGCCGAGCCCACTCTGATCCGGCTAACGTACAGCTACGAACAGGCCACCCAGCATCGGGTGGCGCCCAGCCAGTTTCCGGTCCTGGCGAAGTAGATAGAAACTTGTACGTTTTACTGTTTGTCCGGAATCGGTTAGCTTGGAGCTGCCAAATACCTAACTACTACCAACCTGATGTGTTACTTTCGATCAACCTGGGTCAGCTTCGCCGGAAGCCTGATCATCGTTCTGAGTTCTACCGTACTTCACGCCCAGTCGTTTACCAAAGCCGAGCTGGCACGCTGGCAGCAGCGCGCCAAACAGGTTACCATTACCCGCGACACCTGGGGTGTTCCGCATATTTACGGTAAAACGGATGCCGACGTCGTATTCGGGCTGCTGTTTACCCAGTGCGAAGATGATTTTGGCCGGGTCGAGGAAAACTACATTACCTCAATAGGTCGGCTGGCCGAAGTGGAAGGGGAGTCGGCGCTATACCACGATCTGCGGGCGCGGTTGTTCATGGACACTACCCAGGCCATCGCTATTTACAAAAAAAGCCCGGTCTGGATGAAGCAGTTACTCGATGCGTTTGCCGATGGAGCCAACTATTACCTCTATACCCATCCCGACGTCAAGCCTCGTCTGCTGACCCGTTTTCAACCCTGGATGCCGCTCATGTTCAGCGAAGGTAGTATTGGCGGCAATATCAGCGTGGTATCGACCGAGCGACTGAAAGCATTTTACGAGCAGCGGAAGTCGACATCCTGGAACCCCCGCTTCGATCATTACGAACGCGAATCCATTGGCTCGAACGGCTTTGCCATTGCCCCCGCCCGGAGCGCCACCGGCAATGCGCTGCTGCTGATAAACCCGCATACCTCGTTCTATTTCCGGTCGGAGGTGCACATGATCAGCCAGGCCGGGCTAAACGCGTACGGAGCCGTAACCTGGGGTCAGTTCTTTATTTATCAGGGCTTCAACGAAAACTGCGGCTGGATGCACACGACCAGCTACGCCGACTCGATGGACGAATACCTGGAAACGATTGAGAAAAAAGGGAATGGCTTGTACTACAAATACGGGAATGCCCTGAAGCCGGTGCGGACGCAGCAAGTGCGGCTGCCCTACAAGTCGGGTACAGGCATGCAGTACAGAGATTTCACCATGTATTTCACCCAGCACGGCCCCATTGCCGGGGAGAAGGATGGAAAATGGATTGCCATCAACATGATGAATACACCCCTTAATGCGCTGTCGCAGTCGTATCTGCGCACGAAAGCAACGGGCTATGCCAGCTACAAAGAGGTGATGAAGCTGAACGGGAACGCATCGAACAATACCATCTTCGCCGATCGCGACGGCACCATTGCGTACTGGCATGGTAATTTTATGCCCCGCCGGGATACCCGGTTCGACTGGGAACAGCCCGTTGATGGCAGCAATCCCGCCACCGACTGGAAAGGGCTGCACTCGGTCGATGAGATTGTGCAGGTCCGTAACCCGGCCAGCGGCTGGATTCAGAACTGCAACGCTACCCCCTTCACGGTATCGGGTAGCAGCAGCCCCGACAAGACCAAATTTCCGGCTTATATGGCCCCCGATGCCGAAAACTACCGGGGTATCAATGCCGTTCGTGTGCTGAGTCGTAAATCGCTTTATACACTCGACACACTGATCGCGGCCGCCAACGACCCGCATCTGGTGGCTTTCGACGATCTCCTGCCTCCCCTGTTTACGGCCTACCAGAGCGTTTCGGGCGATGCCGTAAATCAGTCGAAAGATCTGGCCGATGCCGTTCAGGTACTCAAAGACTGGAACCGATCGTACGGAACAGCTTCGGTTGGTCAGACCCTGGCTATACTGTGGGGCGAGAAAATTCAGCGGCTGGCCCGGAGCCGGGCGGCTGGTGACCAGCGGTTCGATAACCTGAGCCTGAGTGCTTTCACTATCAAAGCCACTACGCCCCAGGAAAAGGTAACGGCCCTGGCCGACGTACTCAAAGACCTCACGCGCGACTTTGGCAGCTGGAAAACGCCCTGGGGCGACATCAACCGCTACCAGCGCCTGACGGGTAAAACCCAGGAATCGTATGACGATTTGAAGCCCAGCATTCCGGTTGGCTTTACCTCGTCGGCCTGGGGGTCGCTGGCGGCTTTTGCGGCCCGTACCTATCCCGGTACCAAAAAGCGGTACGGCAGCGTAGGCAACAGCTTTGTGGCTGTCGTGGAGTTTGGCAAGCGGGTAAAAGCCCGTTCCGTAGTTACGGGTGGCCAAAGCAGCCGCCCCGGCGAAACCCACTTCACCGACCAGGCCCCGCTTTACTGCGAAGGTCAGTTCAAGGATGTATGGTTCTACCCGGAAGAGGTGCAGCAACACGTCGAAAAGACGTACCACCCGGGTGAGAAGTAGGCCTGCTCACCGGGTTGTGTTTCGCGCAGGAAGTTAGCCGCTAAGCTGATTAATCGAGTCGCACCCACATGGAGCCCGACAGCGCATCGCCGGGGTCCAGCACGGCAAGTCCTTCTCCGTTGTTGAACGCGTTTACGTTGCTGGTCTGGGGTTCAATCGCCACGCTGTCGCGTCGGCCGGGGGTGTAACAGACCAGGTAATTAAGTTTTCCGGGGCCGGTCTGCTGACCTACAATCAGCCGAACGCCCGTGCGAAGGGAGGTAAGCATGGTTTCGGCGAAAGGTCCGCCTTCGGCGGGTATGCCGGTTGGCTCGATGGCAAACGGGCTATCGAGCTGAACATCTTTCAGGGGGATAGTCTCCGCGTTCAGCAGGCCGAGCCGCCCGTTGGGGATCATGTTGCCATCGAGTACGATCGGCGTACGGGCCGGCAGTGACAAGGTCATGTTATCGACCGATTCTTCGGAGAACATGAAGTAAGGGTGCCAGCCAAAGGCAGCCGGACAGGCCGTAGTCCCCGTATTGATAATCTCGTAGCTGACCCGCAGCGCACACATCCGGTCCTGAGTATAGTTACTGCCAAGCCGGAGCTGATCGCCCTGAACCAGCTCATACGTGACCGTCATGGTAAACGGAAACGGGTAGCCAACCGTGTCGCCTTCATAGGTATAACGGATGGTCAGCTGGGCATGAGTCGGGCTGGTGTCCTGGTCGACAACCGTGAACTCGCGGCCGTGTACAAAGCCGTGCAGCGCATTGTCGCGGCTAACCTCGTTCATTTTCAGGGCGTAGTCCTGCCCCTCAAACGAGTAGATACCGTGTCGGATGCGGCTGGCAAACGGAAACAGGAACGCACTGGCATAAGTCTCATCGGCCAGGAGCGCCTGTGGTGATTCGGGACCTTTCAACAGGGCATACAAATCATTTCCCTTCCGGAGCACAAGACGCCGAAGAATCCCTCCATAGGCCGGGATGATCGAAACAAATTCACCGGTTTCGGTATGTTCCAGCAGATATTCAGTGAGCGGCTGGGAGTCGGTCGCCAGTGGACCAAATGGTTCTTGCGTAATCAGGAACGGCATAGAATGAGGGACAGTCTGTACAGATTAATAAATCTGAACGTACCCAGATTGTTCGACATTTTAGTAAAAACGTATGCTAACGCAACACACCACCCACTGATTGTCACAATCTTACGTGTGGCCGGCCAGCCATGTCCGTAACTGAACGGCCCGCGTCCGTTAACGGACACTACTGGCTTTTGATCTGATTTATATGTTTGATAATCAGTGATTTGCAAATGTGGTACGCTGTTTGGGGATTACAGGCTTGTTGGCCCCGTGGCTGACGAGTAGCTTATACTGATAGACATATTCTGTTGCCAACTCGTCTGTATCTATGGCACATATCGCTATTCCTATTCCCTCAACCCCCGGCAAACAAGACATTGAGATCGACGTAACAATTAACGGCAAGAAGCACGAACTGCACTATCGCGTCGAGCTTTTCTACTGGGGCGACTGTACCGTTCCCACCTTTGATCGGGTCGAGTGTCTGCGCCAGATGATTTCGCAGTATGATCAGGACTGGTCGCTCTACTACATCGGCGCTCCTACGGATACGTTTGTGCCGATTGCCTTCATGCGAAAGGGAGATATGGCTATTCAGCGTCAGCTGCTGACAGGATCGTAATGAGGTAAACCGTTTAGCCGTCATTAATCTATGATACGCAATTACATCAAGATTGCTTTTCGCAACCTGTCGAAGCATAAGGGGTTCAGTTTCATCAACATTGCCGGGGTGGCTATTGGGCTGGCCTGCTTTCTGCTGATCGCCCTCTACGTTCGCGATGAGCTGAGCTATGATCGCTACAACGCCCGGGCCGACCGGGTGTATCGGATCTCGCGTACGTTCCTGTCTTCGGAAGGAATACCCACGCTTAAGCTAGCTCAGCTGGCCCCGCCCTTCGGGCCGTTGCTGAAGCAGGATTTTCCAGAGGTGGAGCAGGCGGTGCGGACACTCGAAAACAACGGCCTCGTCCGATACGGTGAGCATTCGTTCAACGAGCAGGACCTTTTTTTCGCCGAGGGTAACCTGTTCAGGGTGCTGAGCTTTCAGCTGCTGAGCGGTAATCCGGATCAGGCGCTGGCTAACCCGTTTTCGATTATGTTTTCCCGGCCTATGGCAGCGAAGTACTTTGGTACGGAGAACCCCATTGGTAAAACGGTGCGGCTCGACAACCAGTACGATCTGACCGTGACGGGTGTGTTTGAACCCCTGCCCAACCAGGCCCATTTTCATCCGAGCTTTCTGATTTCCTTTTCTACGCTGAACGACCCGCGGGTATATGGGGCCGACGGGCTGCGGACCAACTGGAGTAATAATGCGTTCAATACCTACGCCCTGCTTCGGGAGGGGGCCGACCCTCAGCGGATGCAGGCAGCCATGGGCGCTTTTCAGGACAAACACGTGCCGCAGGAGGGGGGCATTAAGCCCTCGAAATGGTCGGTGCTGACGCTACAGCCGATTACCGATATTCACCTGTATTCACATACCGATTCCGAAGTTGAACCCACCGGCGACATTCGGTATATCTACCTGTTTTCGGCCATCGGGTTGTTTATTCTGCTCATCGCCTGCATCAACTATATGAACCTGGCAACGGCCCGTTCGGCCAGTCGGGCTCGTGAAGTGGGCATGCGCAAGGTGGTAGGGGCGTTGCGTACCCAGCTTATTGCCCAGTTTCTGAGTGAGTCGATACTGGTTGTCGTGTTTGCGCTGGGTATCGCGCTGGTTCTGGTGCTGATCGGCCTGCCCGTGCTGAACGATTTTACCCACAAGCAACTGTCGGTCAGGCAGCTTGTCGACCCGGTGTTCGTGAGTATACTGCTTGGTATCACCATACTGACGGGCCTGGTAGCCGGCAGTTATCCGGCCTTTTTTCTGACTTCATTCCGGCCGCTGGGGGTGCTGAAAGGGCAGGTCACGTCAGCCATTCGGACGGGCCGGTTACGGCAAACCCTGGTAGTGACGCAGTTTGCTATTGCTGTGGCGCTTATTATCTGCACGGCCGTGGTCTACAACCAGATGAACTACATACAGACCTACCGGCTGGGTTATCAGAAAGACCAGATGCTTCTCCTGCCCGACATCGGCGATTCGACGACGAGTTATGAGACGTTGAAACAGGAGCTGAAGCGGGCCGGTGTAGTGGGTGAAATCGGGCGGTCGTCGCGGATTCCGTCGGGGCGTCTGCTCGACTCCTACGATGCCTCGTATGAAAAAGGGGATACCCTGGCTCCGGTGACGATCAACCTGCGTTCGCTGCGGGTCGATTACGACTTTATCCCGGCGTATCGGATCGGTATGGCCGCCGGGCGTAATTTCTCCCGCTCGTTCCCAACCGATACGGCCATGGTGATTCTGAACGAAACGGCCGTTCGGCTGATGGGCTGGACACCCGACCAGGCTATCGGCAAATCGTTCCGGTACGGCCCCAGCCAGGGGCAGATCATCGGCGTGACGGAGGATTACCACTTCGAATCGCTGCACCAGAACGTATCGGCCATTGCCATGATTATGACCCGCAGTAATCTGAACTGGATATCGGTGCCCCTCACCGGGCACATGCCAACAGCCGTAGCCCGGGTCGAAGCGGTCTGGAAACAGTTCTTCCCCGAGCGCCCTTTCGATTACCAGTTTCTCGACGAGCGCTTTGACCGTCTGTACGCCCGCGAGCAAACCCAGCAACTGCTGTTCAGCGTGTTTGCCGGGGTGGCTATCCTGATTTCGTGTATGGGTTTGTTTGGTCTGTCGATGTTTATGGCTGAGCAGCGGACCAAAGAGATTGGCATCCGGAAAGTGCTGGGTGCTTCGGTCTCCAGTCTGGTGGCATTGTTGTCGCAGGATTTTCTGAAGCTGGTTGGGATTGCCATCCTGATTGCATCGCCTATAGCGGGCTGGGCAATGAGCCAATGGCTGAGCGGGTTTGCCTACCACACCGTTCTTCATTGGTGGGTTTTTGCGCTGGCGGCCGTTCTGTCGATAGGCATCGCCTTGCTGACGGTTAGTTTCCAGAGCGTCAAAGCGGCCCTGCTGAACCCGGTCAGAAGTCTGCGGAGCGAATAAAAAGCTATTAGCCAGCTGCTCAAAGTTACCTGTTCAGGCTGAACTGTTGCTGAATGGCCGCCAGTTTACGAAAGTTGCTAACCATCACCGAATGGTGTTTGTAGGTAGATAGTTTAGCTTTCAGGGTGGCAACCTTCAAATCGATAATTTTTGTGTCAACTCCTACACATCTCAACGCCATTCTTTTAGTCAGGTAAAAGGCAAGGTGCAAAACACGTAGGATAAAGTTGATGAGCAAAACGAGTCTGAACGTAGCCAGGCTTTGTGTTTTTATGATGAGCAGAATCTTGAATGGTTCCAGTACAATGTGCGAAAGGGAAGAATCATTAACGTATTTGATACAATACTCCCAGGTAGTTCGTTTGTAGGGGATAAAGTGCTGGAACTGAAGTCGGTGGTCATAATAAACGGCATAACCGGCCAGCGCGATGGCATAACACAGTTCAATATCACCTCCACTGCTCAGCTCAGACCCCAGCCGGTCGGTTAGTGTGAACTCGAACCCTGACTCTTTGAGTGTTTGATAGGCTGATTTTCGTAATACGCACCCCGCTCCGTAGATGCCGTAAGACCTCACCAGGTTAAATTTATACACCTGGCTCCCCGAAGCATGTATGGGGTAATTGGTAACCCAGTCTGGTGGCGACGTTTCGTAAACCAGGTTTCCGTGGCCGCCCAGAATGCCAACAGTAGGGTAGCTGTTCATGATGGAGTAGGCTGTTTCAACGTAATCGTCGTTGAGCCAGTTGTCATCATCGCACATGAGTATGTATTCATAGCGCGCTTCCTGAAACCCCATATCACGCGCAAAGCTCAGGCCCTGTATTGGTTGATGAACGATGCGGAAATCGACATCACAATCGTATGAATTCCATAGCTCCTTGGCAATGGATGCCGAATTATCTGTTGATTTATTATCGATTAATATTACTTCCCACTTTAATGTATCAGGTGTTTTTTGTTTGGCAATATGAAGCAAAGTTGGCGCCAAACGGCTTGCTCCGTTGTACGTACAGACAATAATAGATACACCGTCTTTCATCAACTATTTAATAGCATTCTGCTATAAAGAAATACAATTTTTGCGTACAAAATAATGTCCCTATGGAGCGATAAAGACCCCCGGATTTGTGCTTCTACCACTTGTTTGTTGCGCGCTTTTCGCCAGATGTAATGGGCTGTACCTAAGCTGCCATGCGCACAGTTTTTTAAAGAAGCAGTTCGCAGCTGCCGGCGGCTTCCGGGAGGTAAATAATGTTGTACTGTATCGATTACCCATTTTAGATCCCGCAAATTCTGGCCTGTTGCTAACGACTGACCCGAGATAGAGGCTGGATGTTGTCGATAGGTAGCTAAAATAGCTGGCGTATACGCAATAGAATATTTATGCGCTATTCGTATCCACATTTCCCAGTCTTCGCCGTAGGTAACGCCAAAAAAACCACCCAAGTGTTCGTATACGTTACGTTTTACGGAGATACTGCAGTACTGAATTCGCTGCATCGCTGCAATGCGAAACAACCAGTTTTTCAGAATGCCATCTTTATTGGCTTCGCTGGGAGTTGTTCCCAGTACATAGCCCTTTTCATCTACGTGACTTTGTCGACAAAAAGCCGCCCCTATGTCCGGATAGGAGTCAAACAGCCGGTTCATGGCCTCGTAATAGCCACCCTGTATATAATCATCGCCATGAAGGAGGTGAATTCGTTGGCCACGGGAGCGGTTGAGGCAGGTTTCGAAGTTGCGAAGGCTACCCACATTCCTGTCCTGTCGGAAATACTGTACTCGTCCCTTGCCTATGGCTGCGACCAGACCGGCAACGTCACCGTCTGTACTGGCGTCATCTATTACTTCAATCTGCATCTGATCAGGGCCCGGAGCCTGGATCAGTACACTCTGCAAGGTCTGCTGTAAATAAGACATGCAGTTGTATACGGGAATCATAACTGACCAGAGAGGCCTTGATTCCGTGTCGGAAACAGGACTGATTACGGGTGGCTCCAACAGAATACGATGTGAAAGAAGGGTATTCACAAGCTAACTGATTGAGGAAGAGAACAAAAATTTATCCGCGAGGAAGACAAAGGAGTTCCCGTAAGTATGGGTATGCCGTGCTAATACATTCAGGCTTTAGACAGGGCAGACTGTAACTGACATAAGTAAGGGATGATTGACCATCGCGAAGAAAAGAGCCAGGTGTTAACGGATATGCAGGTATTGAGAGGAAAAGCAACGACGTTTCAAAATAGGGCGAAAGAGCCTATTCCCTAGAGCAAATGCCGGCCCTTTAGGCCAGAGCGCGTCTTTGGATGAATGAAGAGTAAGCATTGGTGTTTGCGTGGACAAGGTATGTGGTGGAACGGCTAAGCAGCAACAGTTTGCAAGTCGCAGATACTAAAATGGTCTACTCATATAATGGAGTATATATTCATGCAATAATAATACAAGACTATCATATTCGAAAGTGTCAGCGAAAATAAATACAGTAAAATTGATAAGTACTTAATTGTAGAAAAAGTTATAAAATATCATCTTTTGAAAGCTTATTGCGAATATTATTGCATAATGAATTATATTTTTACAGAATCAATATATAAATACTTTGGTTTTGTGGGAAAAACTTGGAATGTGTGTATTATTAGATCCTTTCTGTGAAATTAGTGAACACAAACATAGGTAAAAGTTGGCCTGTGTAAAACTATATACGGTTACTATTTTACGATAGACTGTGGTCTCACGGCATAGTGATAGCGTTGCGTGCTGGTTCGCAATGGGTTTAGACATTTGAGTAACGGGCTTCTTCGTTATCCTGTCAGCTGGAAAATGATTTATTCAGTTAATAAGCTGATAAAGCAATAGTTTTCTAGACACTATTCTGGCTTTTAGTTCGCCTTTATACGGCGCAGAAATCTTGTTTTTTGTAGTTTGTGGGTCGGTAGAATTAAATAACGTATTTCGTTATCGGAAGGGGTTTTTAGTCCGGGCAATACTGTTATAAAATGGGGTTGGTAACGACCAGTATAAGACAGCTTTTGCTGTTTTCTTGATATCAGCTTTTGCTTTTCTTAACCAGTACGGTTCTGTTTTCTGCTTTGATAGTAAGCCTTTTGTCCAGGCGTTATTTTCCGGATTGTTTATTCTGGATCTGTACGTATTTTCGAGGCTCTCTGAATGGGTCAATGCCAATACGAGTTCAGCATGAATTTGCTCCGCCATTTCTATAGCCTGATGTTTACACGCCAGTGCTTTTTTGCGCGCCTGTTCAGTCAAACAATAATCGAACGCATTATTTAATTCATGGTCATCCAGTGCGTCAGCCTGAAACACGACGGGCCAGCCTATTTTCTGTGCCTGCGCCACAATTTTAGCGCCACCCGCTTCCGGGTCGATAGCCAGCACCGGCACGTTGTTTTTCAGCGCCATAACCATTCCGTGAAGCCGAGTGGTAACAAGCACATCTACTCGCGCAATAAGCGATTCTACCTCCGCTGGTGTTCGGAGATGAGTGCTGTTTGTGTCGAGCCGGGTATCTATGTAGACAACGGCCACGTGGCGCGTGCTGATCAACCGATTAATGGCCTGATTCGCTACTGCATCCAGCGCTCCTGGATAAGGCTCTACCAAACAAATACCGATAACAGGTACGAGAGGCTCCCGGGCCAGGAAAACGATGTCGGGTCGTACGGTAGCTGTACTGTTCCGCTCCAGCAACAGGTCGAATGGGTTCCATCGATTCAGCGGAACCAGCATCGATAAATTGAGGCCAATTAACCGACAGTTTGTAAAGCGGCTCAGGAAATCGGCTTCGTAGTTGCCCTGTTCAAAAGGGCCGCACACAAACACAACATGTGAATACCAGGTTGGCTCAACCGTTCGCCAGTTCACACCGCCCGTGAACGGCGGGTCGAAGGCGACGTCGTAGGGTAAGCCTGCTTCTTCTACCCATGCCGTAGTGCTGTTCAGCGCCATGATATCGCCAGCTGTGGGGTGGCCATGTTCAAAGCTAAACCAGCCGGCAATAAGTACTTTTTTATTCATAATGCTGTGTGCGTGGTAGTTGATCTGCCGCCAGCCGGGTGAGCGGACTTTACAGCAGCTTGTTTATTTGTTTCTGTAGCTGGGGGCCTGTACAATCCGGTATCTGAAGCCGACCAATCTGATAGCGGTCGGTGTGGCGGGTTGTCGCTACGGCCCTGGTAGTAAACGCAATGGAAAAACCCGCCTGCTCTACTACCTGACGGGTCGTTTGGTTGTAGTTGCCGTAGGGGTAGGCAAAGGAGGTCAGCGAACGCCGGCACAGTTCGTCCAGCTGGCTTTTGCCGCCCGCAACCTCGTGTTGCTGCACCGCCCGGCTATGATTGGCCAGGGCGGGATGGGAAATCGTATGGCCCCCTACGTCTATCAGCGAATGCTGGCTGAGTTCACGAACCTGGGCTACCGTCATAACAGATGGGCAAGGTGTTGCCATAGATTCAGCCCCGCTCCAGCAACGCAATGCATGTAGTGTCTGTTGCTGAAGGTGGTGGGGTAAGGGCTTTAGCTTCTCCCAGATATGCTGATACAGCATGGCCCGTCTGGAGGGGGGAGCCAGGTGGGCTTTCCATGTGCTGAGGCTGGTTCGGAGGGCCGTGGTAAGCCGCGCTTCCGTGAGCAACTCAAACTCCAGATTGTCATCGGCGATCGGTAAGGAAAGCCGGTCAGGTAGAAGGGGTGTCTGGCATATAATCTGTTGCAGGTCATCCCACCAAAACCTCTGCTGGTCGAGAAGAGGCTGGGTCGTCAGGAAGAACGACGCCGGTATGCCATACTTCTCCAGCATCGGCCTGGCTATCGTAAAATTGTCTGCATAGCCGTCGTCAAACGTAAGAACGATAGCCTGTTTGGTTAGCTGTCCGGTCTGTAGCTGATCAGCCAGCTCGTTGACCGACAGGATTGGGTAGTTCTTTTGCAGGGTTTGCAGGTGCTGCTCAAAATGGGTTGGACTGACGCACAGGTCCCAGGGGTCAATATCAACTTCGGCTATCCGATGATACATAAGTACCAGCGCGGAAGGGCTGACTGATTGTTTGAGTCGGCGAACCCAGTCTGGCAGTGACGTCATGACAGTTTACGGGCTTTGGCGGTAATGATGACGGGATAGTGCGGATCGCTTGTGTTCAGCTGCTCCTGATCCAACTCGCTGATTCCGAGGCCATACAGAAAAGCCGTGGCAACTAGTACATTACCGAAGGCGTCTACCTCGACCTCATTGATCGGGAAATGCTCTGACAGGGTTTTTCTGAGCGACAGTTCATTGAAGGACCAGTACCAGGTCTCTTTCCATTCGCCGTGGTCAATAGGGCTTATGCCCGGTGAGGTCATCAACAGAACTCCGCCTGGTTTTAGGATACGATAGCAGGTTTGCAGGGCACTCTTAAAGTCATAGATCAGGTGAAGGGTCTGGGTAAGTACGATGCAGTCGAAGGTATGATCGGGTACCTGCGGGAGATGGGTGAGGTCGCCAACAAGGGTGGCCTGGGGAGCATCGGCATGTACGTGAAGCACGTCGCTTTCAGCGACCTGGCTCCCGCCGAACCGAAGGGTATATTCGTTGTCACCGATCTCCAGCACCCGTCCCTGTATCGATGCAGCCTGCTGCTGAAGAAAACGTTCGATATAATACCGGTCAACAGGCCCGCCCCGATCGTACCCAAAACTAGTACTGATGGGGCTGGTGCGTTTCAGATCGCCAATATGAATAGATCCTACCGGCGGGCTGTACTTTTTCAGGAACGGGGTTCTGTATACCCAGCGCAGCGGATACGATGATGCGATACGTTTGAGGAGAGGCCTGAGGGGCATATATTTTTCAAGTAGTCGGTAACGAAGGAAGAGGTTGGGCTGGTACTGGCGAAGCAGCTGCTCGTAACGGATTCGGATTTTATCATCGAGCAGGGCGTGGTAGTTGATCAGCTGAACGTACATCTGGTTGCCGTAGAGCGAGCGCCAGTTGCTGACCCCGTCCTGGTAAGCCTGCTGATCCTCCGCCGTCCGGAGTGTTTTTTCCTGACGCTGCAACACCGAGAGTACCGTTGACAGCATGACCAGTATATTAGACGACATATTGGTCTGGTGCCGGCGGTAAGCGGCTATCACTTCCGTATGGTGATGTACGGGGTGCACAGCGGAGATGGTCAGGTACAGATCGTAATCTTCACAGGCGCTGAGCGACGTATCGAAACGGACCGATGTAAAGACCCACCGTCGGTACATGACCGTTGCGTGCATACCAATGTAATTGATCCGCAGGAAGTTGCGGTAGTGGTTGGCCCGCACCACACGTTTGGTTGTCCAGAGAATGGTCAGCTGCTCATCGACACCGATATGGGCCCCCGAAACGAAGGCAGCCGTCGGGTGTTGAAAGAGCTGTTGTACGTTATACGACAGGGCACCCGGCAGCAGGAGGTCGTCTGCATCCAGAAAAACCAGGTAGTCGCCCTGGCTGTGGTCTATGCCTGTATTACGAGCCGCCGACAAGCCCTGATTGTCCTGATAAACGTAGCGCACCCACGGGTTCTGTAAAGCAACGGCTTTCGTTTCATCGGTTGAACCATCGTCGATCACTACAATCTCGAACGGGGTGTAGGTCTGGCGCGCTGCACTGTTAATCGCTTGCTGTAGGTATCGGCCCTGGTTGTAGCAGGGGATAATGATCGAAACCAAAGGCTTATTCACTGACAGGCCGGATTTAGAGTGAATGAGCGGTTTCTGTAGCCACCTGTCGCCAGGCAAACGGAAAAGTCGGCCGAATCACCCCCGGCCATTTTCCGAACCACGCCGTATTTTCCCGGTAATCCTCAACCTCGAAAGACAGGCACTGCTGGAAATCGAACAGGACAGAGCTGGCATCTTTCAGGATTCGGATAGACAGGTAATAAACGCCATCATTCAGGAAATGACCCGGAATGGTGCACGCTCCTTCCAATACGCCTTTTGCGCAGTACAGGCTGGCCGTTGGCAGTTCAAACACGCATTCGCCCAGGTTTGTATAAAGCTGCAGGGAAGCGTTAATCCAGGTCTCCGGTTCAAAGTTCCAGATCGAGAAACTAACCCGCAGGGGCGTCGTTACATTGATCAGGCGCTGGGGGTCATCCGATTCTGGTATTAGCTCAATGGATCTGAAGCGGACCTGCTGATTGCCGGGCGCATTCTCGGGTGTATCCCAGGTTTTTTGAAGCGTGTTTTGCTGGTAGGTAGCCAAAAAGTTGGTAACAACCGTGCGGGTCTCTCCCAGCTCGCGCACGCGTCCGTGTTCCAGCCAGACCGATTTCTGACATAGGTTATTAACAGCCTGCATGTTATGGCTGACGAACAGAATGGTACGGCCTTTGTCCTGAGCCACTTCCTGCATCTTTCCGAGGCATTTCTTCTGAAAACTGGCGTCGCCAACGGCCAGTACTTCGTCCACAATCAGGATGTCGGGTTCCAAATGAGCGGCTACGGCAAAGGCCAGCCGCATATACATGCCCGACGAGTAGCGCTTGGCAGGCGTGTCGATGAATCGCTCAATGCCCGAGAAGGCAACGATTTCGTCGAACTTATGCTGGATGTCGGCTTTGCTCATGCCGAGCATATTGCCGCTGATGTAAATATTTTCACGGCCCGTCAGCTCCATATGAAACCCGGTGCCGACTTCGAGCAGGCTGCTGATGGTGCCCTTGCCGCGAATAACTCCCTGGCTGGGCCGGGTAATCCGGGATATGATTTTCAACAAGGTCGACTTACCGGCTCCATTGGCCCCAACCAGGCCCCAGACCTCCCCCTGCCTGATGTCGAAGCTAACATCATCCAGCGCCAGAATGGCCGATGAGGACGGAAGGGGCGTGTTGTCGCCGAAAAACGAATCTTCCCGTCGCCGAACGCGGGTTGTCCACCAGCGTTGAAGATCCTGTCGGAAAGAGCCGGTTCCGATGGTGCCTAGCCGGTAGTACTTGGAAACGTTTTCTATCTGTATGATTGTCTCTGACATTATCCCGGCTTTAAATGACATCCATTAGTTTATCGACCCGCTTATGAAAGAGCATCATGGAGCCGACGAACAGAAGCAGCGTAACGAAAAGGCTATACGCCAGTTGAGTGGGGGTAAAGGTACCTTCGCCAAACAAAGCGAACCGACATACCTCAAAGAGGGGCGATAGCGGATTCAGGGCGGCAACCTGCCGAAATCGTTCGGGTACAACCGCCATGGGGTAGATAACCGGGGTGACAAACATCATCAGCCGGATACCAATGCTGGCTACGTTCGTTAAATCGCGGTAATGAGCCGTCAGTACGGCAAAGAGCAGGCCGGTTGACAGGCCGTTGACGCCAATCAACAGAATGGCGATAGGTAGGGCCAGCATCCAGCTGTTCATCATGACCGGGTTACGATAAAGTAGCCAGTACCCAACCGTTATGATCGTCAACAACGAAAGCTGCAATAGTAGACGGATGACGTTGGCGCTCAATATGGAAAGGGGGATGATAAGCCGCGGAAAGTACACCTTCTGAAAAATGCGCTCGTAGTGGATGAATGTAAAGGAAATAGCAATAAAGCTCTCGCTGAAGAAGGTCCACAAGGCAATGCCAATCAGGTAGAACAAGACGGGGGGAACGTTGCCGGTTGAAATGCCGATTAGCTTATTGAATACCAGAATGTAGGTGACCAGAGTCAAAATAGGCTGGAAAAGAATCCATAAGGGCCCGAGCAGGGTTTGCTGATAGTTGAGTAGAAAGTCTTTTCGAATCAGACGAAGCCAAAGATTACGATACTCCCAAAGCTCCTTTACTTTCCAGTCCCACCAGCTGGTTTGACTGTTGAGCTCCCACCCCCATTCGGTTGCTTTTGATACCTGTTCCATTCTATACACCAATCTCGCCAAAAGTAAGCAACTATCTTTTGCGAATGAGCACAAAAGCGATGAAATAAATGGTCTCTGTAGATTAAGTGACTTCTATAGAGATTGATAATGACGAGTCCGGCCAGCCGGTGAGAGGAATAATGATCAGAAAACCTGCCTGTCGATCACTTACGTTGTTGACCATAACGGCTCAGAACCCGGGGCATCTCCGCATGAACTAAGGGCGGACTGACTTGGGTTGTATAAACAGCGGCACCGGAAAGCTGCACGGGTGGGCGTAAATTCTGTACAGGAACGAGTCCGCAAAAGCGGAAATTTGTGTCAGTCAGTTTATCGATAACAAACCACAACATCATGGACGCGAAGCAATTCAAAACCAATATAAAATGCGCAAACTGCGTGGCCGCGGTTACGCCTTTCCTCAACGAGGCCGTTGGTGAAAACGCCTGGCAGGTCGATCTGCAAAGCCCCAACCGGGTGCTCACCGTTGACACAACGACCAGTGATGCCGCCGTTACGCAGGCCATTGAGAAGGCTGGCTACAAAGCGGAGCCGCTAGCCTGATCACCCCCGACCGCTGTCGCGGTAACTTCAACCCCCAAGTTATGAATGTACGTCCAGCTCCATCGGCCCGGTCAGCAGCATCAGTTCGGAAAACGTTTCCGGTGCTGGAGATGAGCTGCGCGGCCTGCGCGGTTAGCGTTGAGTCGACGCTGAAACATACGGCGGGCGTACGTGATGCCGGGGTGAACTATGCCAACCAGAATGCCTGGGTAGAGTTCGACCCGCAGGTCGTTACCCCCGACGGCCTGCAAACGGCTGTCCGGGCTGTGGGCTACGATATCGTTATCGACGCCGAAGACCCCGAAAGCGCCCAGCAGGTCCAGGATGAAGCGCAGCAGAAACACTATCAGGCACTCAAAGAGCGTACTATCTGGGCTTCAGCGCTGGCGGCTCCCGTCGTGATCATTGGTATGCTTTTCATGGACTGGGCCTGGGGTAATTATATCATGATGGCGTTGTCGGCGCCGGTTGTCTTTGGCTTTGGCCGGTCGTTCTTCGTCAATGCCTGGCGCCAGGCCCGTCATGGCAAAGCCAATATGGATACACTGGTAGCGCTGAGCACCGGTATTGCGTTTGTGTTCAGCGCTTTCAATACACTCTACCCCGATTTCTGGCACCGGCGCGGCCTGCATCCGCACGTGTACTTCGAAGCCGCTGCTGTGGTTATCGTCTTTATTCTGCTGGGTAAGTTACTCGAAGAGCGGGCTAAGTCGAGTACCTCGTCGGCCATCCGGAAACTAATGGGCCTGCAACCAAAAACCGTTCTGGTAGCCGACGAAACGGGTGACTATGAACTACCGATTGCGCAGGTGCGGGTCGGGCATGTACTCATTGTGCGGCCGGGTGAGCGCATTCCGGTCGATGGGCAGGTCGAGTCGGGCGGGTCGTTCGTCGACGAGAGTATGATTTCGGGAGAGCCAATACCGGTTGAAAAACGGGTAGGGGCCAGGGTCTTCGCCGGAACCATCAATCAGAAAGGCAGTTTTCGGTTCTGCGCCGAAAAAGTAGGGGCTGATACGGTGCTGGCCCAGATTATCCGGGCGGTGCAGGATGCGCAGGGTAGTAAAGCGCCCGTTCAGCAGCTGGTCGACCGAATTGCGGGCATTTTTGTACCGATTGTCATCGCCATTTCGGTACTGACCTTTGTGTTCTGGTTGACCCTGGGTGATACGGTAGCCCCCACCGGCGATTCGTTCACAACGGCGCTGCTGACCGCCGTAACGGTACTGGTCATCGCCTGTCCATGCGCACTGGGTCTGGCCACTCCTACGGCTATTATGGTTGGTGTTGGGAAGGGAGCCGAGAACAATATTCTCATCAAAGATGCCGGTAGCCTCGAAATGGGTCGTCGGGTCAACGCGGTCGTGCTCGACAAGACGGGTACAATTACAGAAGGGAAACCGCTGGTAACTGACCTGGTCTGGCTGGCGCCTGATGCGGATCAACAACGCGAAGAAAGGATTTTGTATCAGCTGGAGTCGCAGTCAGAACATCCGCTGGCAACGGCCGTTACCGAATACCTGAAAACCCCGGCTGTAGTGTCCACTCCGGCTGGTAGCTTCAACAGCATAACCGGAAAAGGTGTGATCAGTCAGTATGACGATGCCACTTACCTGATTGGTAACCAGAACCTGCTGGCTGAGTACGGTATTGACCTTCATGACGATCAGCAACAGCAGGCTGAACAGCTACAGGCGCAGGCTAAAACGGTCGTCTTCTTCGGGCGAACAAGTGCCGCCAGTTGCCAGCTCCTGGCCATCATCGCCATTGCCGATCCCATTAAGGCAACGTCGAAGCAGGCTATCGAAACGCTTCAACAGCGGGGTATAGCCGTGTATATGCTCACGGGCGACACCAGCTATACGGCCGGGGCTGTTGCCCGTCAGGTAGGTCTACGTAGCTACAAAGCCGGGGTTCTGCCCGCGGAGAAAGCCGCTTTTATCACGGACTTACAGAAGCAGGGCTGTGTTGTAGCGATGGTTGGCGATGGGATCAACGACTCCGAGGCCCTGGCCCGGGCCGATGTGAGCATCGCCATGGGCAAAGGGTCTGACATTGCGATGGACGTGGCTCGGATGACGCTCATCACCTCCGATCTGAACAGCGTTCCGAAGGCGCTTCGGCTGTCGAAAAAAACGGTACAGACCATTCGGCAGAACCTGTTTTGGGCCTTTATCTACAACCTGATCGGTATCCCGATCGCAGCCGGGGTACTTTATCCGTCGTTCGGATTCCTGCTGAGTCCAATGATTGCGGGAGGAGCCATGGCCCTCAGCTCGGTGTCGGTCGTGACAAATAGCCTGCGGCTTCGGTCGGTGAAGCTCTGAGTCGCCAGGCGGTTTGAACCATCCAGCCGGATTGGAATTATGTGCCGGGCATGACCGAAGCTGATCCGATAACCTACCGAAGGCCGTACATTGCTGGGAGGTGTGTCGAAGATGAATTACATTTCGCCTTCGACGCCCAGGCCGAACAACGCGAAATCATAACGGACAGGATCGGCTGGGTCGAACTGGCGAAGCGCATCGGTTAATTCGATGGCCGCTTTCCAGTCGGTCTGGGGTCGGTTAAGCAGGCCTAACGACCGGGCTACCCGGTTTACGTGGACATCGATCGGCATCACCAGCTGCTCCGGCCTCAACCGCGTCCAGAGGCCAAAATCTACACCCCGGTCATCCCGTCTGACCATCCAGCGCAGAAACATCAGCAGCCGTTTGCAGGAGGAGTTGCGGGCGGGCGTCGCAATGTGTTTACGGGTCCGGTCAGGAAAGAACGGATCGCAGCAGAACCGGTCGTGAAAGGCAACCAGCGCCGACTCGACCGTGTTGCCGGTCGTTGAGGTGGAGTCGGTCACAAAGGCATCTTCCAGCGAGTCGTTTTCCTGGTAATAGGTCCGGAAAAAGTGCAGGAAGTAAAGCGCGTCGGTTGCGTTGAAGGTACGGTGTTTAAACGCCAGAAACCGGGTAAGATCACTCTCCTGATGGGAACGGACAAAGTCATAGGGCGAACCGTCCATGAGGTCGATCAACTCATTGGCTTTTTTCAGGATGACCGGTCGCTGCCCCCAGGCCAGAACGGCCGCCCAGAACCCCATAATTTCAATGTCCTGCCGACGCGAAAACCGGTGTGGAATGCTGATTGGGTCGCGTTCAATGAACGAAGGCCGATTGTACTGATCGGCCTTCGCATCTAAAAAATCTTTCAACAAAGCTGAATCAGCGGATGTCGAGGCCTGCGTTATACGGGTCATCGGCTTTTTCCCCCGCTCACCACCCACGCCATAGCCCGCGAAACCCCCGAGAACAAGGCCAGCAGCGTAGACATCACAAACGTAAATACGGCAATGAACGGATAAGCCATGACGAACATCACGTTGAAGGTCTGATAGCCTACGGTTCCCTTCATCTGCTCATCGCGTTCCCGATGGCGCCGGGCAATTCGTTCCTCTTTGGTTTCTTTTTCCATAACTCGGTATCTACCGAACAATATAACTCACCTCAGCCCGAAAACGTCGGTCCTCCGGCGAAAGTTTCGCGAAGGCCTGCGCCGAGAGCTTTATCAGAATTTTGTCGTTGACGCCGGTGTCGGGCAGCCTGCCAATCACTTTAACCCACAAACTCTGGTTGTTGAACAGGTTGCGTACCTGGACCAGCGTGCCGATCGGGGCTGTTCGGTGAAGGGCCAGGTACTTGCCCGATCCGTCGCCTTCAATAATTTCGGCAACGCCACTGTCTGACAGACGACGGCCCCGGGTAGGCATGGGCGCGTCGTTGCCCGGGCGGGGCAGTTCAACCTCGGCTTCGGCGGGTTTGGCAGCTGGCGTAGGCGGGGTATCAGTCCGGCGTGGTTCGGCTGCGGGGGTTGGAGTAGTACGTTCGGTACGGGCTACCGGGGGGGCGTGCTCGGTCCGTTGTTTATCCTCTTTGGGCGAATCGTTTCTGGGGGGATCGGTACGGGCGGGTTCTGGCTTGCGGGTATCGGCGGTACGCGCGGGCGTCCGGGCCGGCGTGTCGGGCGTTTTGACGGCTACGGTCGGAACAGGACCGGCTGGATTACGAGCCTGATAGGCCTTCTCTGACACGATCAGCGCCTGTCCGATTAGTACGTTATTGGCACTGAGGCTGTTCCAACGGCGCAGGTCGTCCTGCGACACGCCATAGCGAACGGCCAGGCTGTAGAGGGTCTGACCGGGCTCTACCACGTGAATTCCCGAGCGGGCCGGGTCGTCGGTGCGCTTAGCGTCTTTATTAACGTCTGGCTCGGCTTTTGCTACCCGTTTCTGTTCTTTCTCTTCTTTTTTGATGGCCTTGTCGATTGCTTTTTCCTGCTTTCGGCTAAGGGCGCCGTCGGGGAGCGGAATCCGGACGAGCTGATCGTAGCGGACGGCATCGGTCATGTCCGGGTTAGCCGCCTTGATTTCAGCTACCGATCGCCCGTACCGACGGGCAATTGCAAACAGCGTCTGGCCTTCGTCAACACGGTGGAGAATGAAGCGTTTACCGTCCTTTTTTTCGACACCGACCGAGTCGGTCAGCATGGGCTCCGAAGAGCTGGCAAGTGATGCTGAACTAAACAAAGCCCCGCCAAGCAACAAAGCGGAAGCGGTTACTACAATATGTTTCTTCATGGGTTGGGCTGTGCCCGCTGCCTGGCTGCAAGACAAGACGGTAACGTTGGTAAAATTAATGTAAAAATACGGCGGTGTTTACCGACAAACGGATTTTAGGACTATTTCCGTTTATCAATCGGTAATGGTGGGGGGTGTTAATTGTTGTTAAATACCGGAATCCGGCTATAAATAACGAACCACCCAAACAGAACTGGACGTTTGACGTTTAGAATTGTACCAATCGGTACGCCGATTTTCTGACAGGACCAGCCGAAAACCAAGCCGCTGATCCGTGTTTTTAGTCAACTAATGCCTATGCAAAACTATTCGATACTCTGGGCCGACGATGAGATTGATCTTCTCAAGCCCCACATCCTTTTCCTGAAAAACAAAGGCTATGACGTTACATCGGTCAATAGCGGAGCCGACGCGCTCGATCAGGTTGAACAGAGTAATTACGATGTTGTGTTCCTCGACGAAATGATGCCCGGTATGACGGGGCTCGAGACGTTATCGCAGATCAAACAGATGCGGCCTAACCTGCCGGTTGTGATGATCACCAAAAGCGAGGAAGAGCACATCATGGAGGAGGCCATCGGCTCTAAAATTGCCGATTATCTTATCAAGCCTCTCAACCCCAACCAGATCCTGCTATCGGTTAAGAAAATACTGGATAACAAACGGCTCGTTACCGAGCGGACCAACATCGGCTACCAGCAGGACTTCCGGAATATCTCCATGCAGTATAATGACCGCATGGATCATAGCGAGTGGTCCGATGTATATAAAAAGCTGATATACTGGGAACTGGAGCTGGATAGCTCACAGGACAAAAGTATGTCGGAGGTGATGAACATGCAGAAGAGCGAAGCCAATGCTACGTTCTGTAAGTTCGTGATGGATAATTACGAAGACTGGCTGAACGATCCGAAAGCCGACAGCCCTGTCATGTCGCACCAGCTGATGCGTAAGAAAGTGTTCCCGCTGGTCGATCAGAGCGGCAACCAGCCTCCGCTTTTCTTTATTCTGATTGATAACTTGCGGTACGATCAGTGGAAGGCTATTGAGCCACTCCTGGCCGACTACTTCTCGGTAGAAGAGGAGTCGTCGTATTATTCCATTCTGCCCACAACGACAGGATTTGCCCGGAATGCTATTTTCTCCGGCATGATGCCGAGCGAGATGGAACGGAAACACCCGGACCTGTGGGTTAATGACGATAACGAAGACGAAGGCCTTAATAACCACGAAGACGAGTTCCTGCGTCGGCAGCTGACCCAGAGCCGGCTGGATGTGAAGATGTCTTACCATAAAATTCTGAACGTTAACCAGGGTAAATCGCTGGTCGACAACTTCAACAACTTACTTCAGAACCAGCTGAACGTGGTTGTTTATAACTTCGTCGATATGCTGAGCCACGCCCGTACGGATATGGCTATGATTAAGGAGCTGGCGCCTGATGAGTCGGCCTACCGGAGCATTACCCGGTCCTGGTTCCTGCATTCGCCCCTGCTGGAGTTTGTCCAGAAGATTGCGGCCAAGGGTGGTCGCCTTATCGTAACGACTGACCACGGCATGATTCGCGTGCAGAAGCCCGCCAAGATTGTGGGGTATCGCGAAACCAATACCAACCTGCGCTACAAACAGGGTAAGAACCTTGGTTTCGAAGAGAATCACCTGTTTGTGGGACGTAAGCCGGAGCGGCTCTTCCTGCCCAAGCCGCACGTCTCTACGGCTTATGTGTTCACGCTCGAGGATTACTTCTTCGCATACCCGAATAATTACAACTACTACGTGAACCACTACCGGAATACCTTCCAGCACGGCGGAATTTCGCTCGAGGAAATGATTATTCCGTTTGCCTACATGAAGGCGAAATAAGTGGATTTTACCAGCACTAGGAGAGGTGTAGTTCGTGAAGGTCGCTGGCGGCTTTTACCGGCTACACCTCTTTTGTTGAACACCGGTTCGTGCCCGGCTGCCTTACCCTGGCAATGACAGGTAACGTATGCATACGGGCGCGTGGCAGCTGTATCGACAACAGATACTATCAGTGTAGCCGCTGTGCAGAATGATAAACGGACTTTCCCGAAAATGAAATTGAACTAGCCTTTCAGTTCAACGACC
The DNA here is from genome assembly GCF_005870035.1 of Spirosoma lacussanchae. GTDB lineage: Bacteria > Bacteroidota > Bacteroidia > Cytophagales > Spirosomataceae > Spirosoma > Spirosoma lacussanchae. The sequence goes on from NZ_SWJG01000002.1 coordinate 492,362, forward strand.
TGACCATCCTGGCAGCGCAGCACGCGGGCGGGGTATTTGTGGAGCAGGTCGTAGTTATGAGTAGCCATGAGAATGGCGGTTCCGGCATTGTTAATGGCCTGGAAAACCTTCATAATCTGGTCGGAGACGGCCGGATCAAGGTTCCCGGTTGGTTCGTCGGCAATCAGAATCTGTGGTTCGTTTAGCATGGCGCGGGCAATTACAACCCGCTGCTGTTCGCCCCCCGATAACTGGTGCGGCATTTTTTTCTGAGCCGTTCCTAGTCCAACCTGCATCAGCACGTCCGCAATGCGGTTGTTCATACTGGTTTTGTCTTTCCAGCCGGTGGCTTTGAGCACAAATTTCAGATTATCCTCTACAGAGCGATCGAAAAACAGCTGGAAGTCCTGAAAGACGATCCCGATCTTCCGACGCAGTTGTGGTACGTCGCGGGGTTTAAGGGCGTTCAGGGTGAAGCCAGCTACCTGCCCTTTGCCATGCTGGAGCCAGAGGTCGGCATACAGCGTCTTCAGCAAGGATGATTTACCGCTACCGGTGCGGCCGATGAGGTAAACAAATTCTCCCTTATGAACCTGAAAGGAAACGTCACCCAGTACTAATTTCTGGCCCTGAAAAATATCAGCATTGTCGAGTGTCAGCACAGGCTCGGAGGAAAACATAATACGTAGCAGGGACAATAGACCACCAGCAGTTAGCGGTAAACGGGCCCGTCTACTGCTAACTGCTGGCGTCTGTTCTTATTGTTTAACCGGCAGATTTGCTTTTTCGTGGTCAGCCAGGAATTTAGCCAGGCCGCTGTCGGTAAGGGGGTGATTCAGCAGCGCTTTGATGGCGCTAAGCGGAGCCGTCATCACGTCAGCACCGATTTCGGCGCACTGGATGATGTGCATCGGGTGGCGTACTGAAGCGGCCAGTACTTCGGTAGTAATGCCGTAGTTGGTGAAGATCGTAACGATCTGCTCGATCAGCGCCATACCGTCGGTCGAGATGTCATCCAGACGACCAACGAAAGGAGATACGAACGAGGCACCGGCTTTGGCAGCTACCAGCGCCTGACCAGCCGAGAAAATCAGCGTACAGTTGGTACGGATTCCTTTTTCGGAGAAGTATTTGATAGCTTTAACACCATCGGCTGTCATGGGGATTTTGACAACGATATTCTCATCGAGTTCGGCCAGTTCGTCACCTTCTTTGATCATCTCTTCGTATTTCACCGAGATCACCTCTGCGCTGACATCGCCTTCTACGATATCGCAGATTTGCTTGTAGTGACGCATGACGTTATCTTTACCGGTGATGCCTTCTTTGGCCATCAGGGATGGGTTGGTGGTTACACCATCAAGAATGCCCATTTCCTGAGCTTCGCGAATGTCGGCGAGGTTTGCCGTATCAATGAAGAATTTCATGTTTTTGTAATCGTTTTTTGAGGGAATACTAGTTCAACTCCTTCGTTCCGTCCTGTATTTTGCAGGTGTGAAGGTAAGTATCTTTACCCGTTCGGGCGAAATATTCTTTTGTAATGTGCTCCGAAAAAGCGCTTAGTGCGTCTTCCTGCACCAGATTGATTGTACAGCCTCCGAAGCCGCCCCCCATCATACGGGCACCCAGTACACCGGGCTGTTGACGGGCAATATCGACCAGAATATCGAGTTCGGGGCAGCTTACTTCATACCAGCGGCTCAGCCCTTCATGTGAACCGTACATGTACTGCCCAAAAGCCGCTACATCGCCCGATTCCAGTGCCGTCACCCCGTCGAGGAGTCGTTGGTTTTCCTGCACCACATAGGCGCACCGGCGGTACAGGTGGGGATTTGTGTTTTTTACATGCTCATCCAGCATAGCCATCGTTACGTCGCGCAGACTACTGATGGAGGGGTAAAAGGCTTGCAACAAACGAACACCAGCTTCGCACTCGGCCCGGCGGGTGTTGTACTCTGAACTCACCAGTGAGTGTTTGACCCGGGAGTCGCAAAGCACAATCCGGATGCCTTCCATCTGTAAGGGAGCATACGCATAATCGAGCGACCGGCAGTCCAGCTTGATGACGTGTCCGGCTTTGCTCATCATACTGGCAAACATATCCATTACGCCCACTTTAGCGCCTACGAACTCGTTTTCGGCGCGTTGCGAGAGTCTGACCAGATCGATTCGGGAAAGGCCTAGTCCATACAGTTCATTGACAGCGAAGCCGACGGCGTTCTCCAGCGCAGCCGACGAGGATAGACCTGAACCCATCGGTATGGTGCCGCCAAACAGGCAGTTGAGACCGCCAAACGAGTGTCCTGCCTGTTTGAGCTGAGCCAGAACCCCGAGCAGATAATCGGCCCAGGTGTCGGTCTTTTCGAGTTGATCGAGGGAGCCCTGGTAAGTTTTGCCCAGATCATGGGCAACGATATGTAGTTTGTTATCGGAACGAGGTCCAATAGCCAGATAAATGGCTTTATCGATAGCAGCCGGAAGCACAAAGCCTTCGTTGTAATCGGTATGTTCACCAATGAGGTTGACGCGACCGGGGGAACAAAACAACCGTGGTTCGTCGTGGAAAAGGCTGCGAAAAGAGTCGGTTAGGGAAGAGATCAGGTCCATGCTGGCCGGAAACAAAAAATGGCAAACCAATGTCTCACCGCTACGACCACCTACCCTTGCTTCGGTCAAGACCTGGGGGATTCAGCAGGAGCTGGTAGCACCGATTTGCCGATGCAAAGTTAAGCATTTGTTAGGCAAACGACCAAATTTCGCCCGTACCTTTGTTGTCCTAAATTTCATACTAACTCTACAGACGGTTTATAAATCGCCTGAAAAACCCGTCATCGGGCTACACGACAACCTATATATTATGAGATCACAGACCTACCGGCTGGGCCTTATTTCGGCTTATTTACTACTGATACTGAGCGCCTGCAACTCGGGCGACCAGTACGTAGAACAGGGGCGGGCTTACCTGCGCGACGGCAAGTTTCGGGAAGCCGTTCAGTCGCTGAATCAGGCCGTCGAAGCCGACAATGATAATGTAGAAGCCTTCAATTCGCGGGGCGTGGCCTACTTTGAACTGAAAGAATACGCCAATGCGACCCTCGATTATGATCAGGCGATCCGGCTCAAGCCCGACTATTACCGGCCATATTACAACCGCGCTTTGCTGAAAGTAGCCCAGAATGATTTGGGTGGTGCGTTGAAAGACTATTCGGATGCCATCCGCCTGGCGCCCGATACCAGCCAGCGAACCCGCTCCGAAATTTTTCTGAACCGGGGTCAGTTATTTGCCCAGCAGGGCCAGCTGCAACCAGCCATGAATGATTTCTCGCAGGCTATTACGCTGGATAACCGAAACGCACTGGCGCTCTACAACCGGGGCAACTTGCGGTATCAGCAGAAGGATCTGGACGGGGCGGTGGCCGACTTCAAACAGGCGGTTCAGGCTGACCCGCGGTTTGGGAAAGCGTTTTACGGACTGGGCATTGCCCAGCTTCTGCAAAATCAGCGCGACGCGGCCTGCCTGAGTCTGAAACAGGCTCAGACGCTTGGCTATGCTGACGCGGCCAATGCGCTGGCGCAGTATTGCCAGTAAAATCAAGTAGAAACCACGAGGCTGAACCGTTTCTGTTCTCCGGAATGTAGTTTATAAACCTATGCGAAAAATACTTGCGGTTACTTTTGGTCTGCTTTTTCTGCTGTTTGCGGCCTTTCAGTATAACGACCCCGACCCAGAAGTGTGGGTGCCTATTTACGGAGCCGCTGCGGTAGCCTGCTTTATGGCCTATGCGGGTGTGGCGCGCTGGTGGTTTTTTGTCGGAATGGCTCTACTGTATCTCGTAGCTGCCTGGTATCAGCGCCCCCCCGTTTTTGAAGGATTTATGTTCAGCGAGGTGGGTATGCGAAGCCTGAATGTTGAACTGGCCCGCGAGGCCGGTGGGTTACTGATCTGTGCGCTGGCCATGGGTAGTCTGGCCTGGTTAACCCGCCAACCCCTCCGACGATGAAACTGATTGAATGTCCTCGCGATGCCATGCAGGGGCTGGCTCATTTCGTGCCGACCGAGCTGAAAATACGCTACCTGAACACCCTGCTGCGGGTAGGCTTCGACACGCTCGATTTTGGCAGTTTTGTTTCGCCCAAAGCCATTCCGCAAATGCGGGATACGGCCGAGGTATTGGCAGGGTTGGATCTAACCCAAAGCCGCACCCAGCTACTGGCTATTGTTGCTAACCTGCGCGGTGCTGAGCAGGCGGCTGGCTTTTCATCAATCCGTTATATCGGTTTCCCGTTGTCGGTATCGGAGACGTTTCAGCAGCGTAACACCAACAAATCCATCGGGCAGGCTTTTGCCGAAGTGGCTCAGATACAGACGCTCTGCAAGGCTACCGACAAACAGCTGGTCGTTTACCTGTCCATGGGCTTCGGCAATCCGTACGGCGACCCCTACAGCCCGGAACGGGTAGGCTCATTTACCGGGCAACTGGCCGAACTGGGTATCCGTATCGTGGCTCCGTCGGATACGGTAGGTACGTCGACTCCCGAAGCCATCGAGCAGCTGTTTACCCATCTGATCAAGACGTTTCCGCAGCTGGAGTTCGGAGCACATCTCCATGCGCTACCGGGTCAGGCACCCGCAAAAGTGCAGGCGGCTCTGCGGGCGGGCGTGCGCCGGATTGATGGAGCGCTGTGCGGTTACGGTGGGTGCCCAATGGCAGCAGAAAGCCTTACAGGTAACTTGCCCACCGAAGACATCCTTGCTGTACTGCGTGCCGACGAGGAACTGAAGCCCGCTATCGATGAGGTAGCGTTGCAGGATGCTTTCCGGCTGGCCAGCGAGGTATTCGGTGCCTGAAAGTCCGGTATGAACAAGCGAGCTGAGGAATGGCGGCCGTTACCGTTACATGAACATACCCTGAATTTCATCTTTCAGGCTTTTGATCGCATCAGCCGTGGGCTGCTTTTCTTTCTGAATGATCCGTTCAAAAATCCGTTTTGACAGTTCGAGCGCCGGTGCGTCGGGGCGGGTGTCGCCGGATGCCTGGTTGATTAGGGTCATCACATCATTCATGGCAGCCTGAATCTGATCCCACACGGCCTGACTCATGTATACCTGCTGCGACAGGTTATGATTGTATTCATCCCGGATTTCCTGAAGGAGTCGCTGCTGAAAATCAAGCACGGTGGTAGAGCTGCCTCCCAGTCTGAGTAACAGATTGTTGGGGCTGATCCGCTCCAGGAACAGCGTCATTCGCTCGTAAGCCTGCAACCGAATGGGAACTACCGCTTCTGTATAGCGATTTTTAGTATCGTAGCGATGGCGATCGGCTTCGCGTTCCAGCAGCAGTTTAACCGTCAGATACATACCGTACAAAACAAGTCCGGCCGGAATGATCAGCTTCAAAAAATCACTCACTAAGTTCATAAATTGGTACAGGTTATTTGCGTCAAAACAAGTAAATTTGGCAAGCAGGCCATTGATAGATAAGTCTTTAAATTGATGCTTTTTGTTGATATCTACCCATAAAATATCAGAATCTGTGACTCGTTAGTACCATATGTCATTACTAGACAATCCTGTTTTTGTGAAAACAGAAGCGCGTCAACAAATAATCGATACGCTTCAGGCAAATAAAATTCCGGAAACCTATGGCCTGCGGGTGGGGGTCCGCGGTGGAGGCTGCGGAGCGTCCTGGCTACTGGGTTTCGACCTGCCCGGACCGGCCGACGAAGTGTATAACGTCAGTGGGGTGCGCATCATTATTGACCGCAAGCATTTACTTTACGTATTAGGCGTCGAAATCGGCTACGAAACGGGCGGTTTTACTGTCGATAAGATCGATAGCAATAAGTAGTTTGAGGGAACTACTAAGTATATTGTTTTCAAAGATTGAAAACTAGATATTCAGAACTACCCCAGAAGATAAAAACTTGGCATGATTTTAGGTCTAGTCAGCTTGTAAAAACGTACCGAATCGAGTGAAGCGTATCGAGCAACATATTTTCCTTATTTTGGCGGTGCTGGCCGTCGGGTTGTCGGTACTATGCTATTTCCTGCTCGAGCGAAACGCACCGGCTGCTACGGACGAACAGTATCTGAGTACGGTACAGCAGCGGGTGAAGGAAGAGATGGCCGTCAGCACGGAAGAGCTCGACCGTATTGCTACCCTGCTGGGCCAGCAACCCCAAGCCCCGTTTGCCAACCTCAATCTGACTACCCGATACCCTTTCTATGTTTTTCGTAACGGACAATTGTTCTATTGGTCCGATCATCGGTTTATCCCCGATTACAAACGAATCCAGGACGTCAGGGACCCTAAACTGGTCGATTTTGAGCAGGGGCGTTATCTGGTTAGTCACAGACGGGTTCTGTCAGGCTCGGTTGTTAATGATGTATTTTCGCTTGTAAACGTTTATCGGTATTACCGCAATACCAACGCCTATCTAAAATCGGGCTACAGCGCCAGCCTGTTCGCTCTGGATCCAAAGTCGGTTAGTGCCGAGCGTCGGCAGCCGTACCAGGCTATTTATGACAATGCGTCGGTCTTTCTGTTTTCGGTTGAACCGCCCAGGGTCGATGTATACCGAAACCATTCTACGCCGGTCAATACCATCATTCTGGCAACGATTGGCATCATTTTTCTAGGACTTTATATACTACAGGTCATCCTGGGGCTTCGGCAGCGCAGGCTGTATGAACTTGGATTTGCCTGGCTGGCAGCCTACTTACTCCTGTTGCGGGCGCTGATGTTGTATTTCGGTGTACCGTTTCTGTTCATCGAATCCGACCTGTTCAATCCTAAGTTCTACGCATCATCGGTCCTGGTGCCGTCCTTAGGCGATCTGTTGCTGAACGTGCTGGTGGTGGCTATTCTGGCGCTGTATTGGGTAAACTACTACTTCCGTTCTGCTACTTATACTGCCCTTCTGCGGTTACCGGACTGGGGTAAGGCCATTGTTTCTGTCGGCTGCGTCATAGCGAGTTATGTTGTCTTTGCGTTCTGCTACAGCGAGCTGAATAATATTTACGAAAAGTCGCAGTTTACCCTGGACATAACCCTGAACATCCACTTTTCCTTTTTGAAGGTAATGTGTCTGTTGGTGTTCATTGGGGTGTCGTTCGTTTATTTCCTGCTGGTTCATCTACTGGCCAGTCTTTTCCTTCGCTATAACCGGCTTGCGCGGGTAGGGCGGGGGATACTCCTCATTCTGCTGGGAACCCTGGTTACGGCGCTGCTGGCTTACCTGCTCAACTGGCCGTTGATTACTATTTATGGAGTTAACGGGTTGTACTTCATGCTGATTTACGTAGGCAAGTTTCCCCGTACGCTTTACACCTTCCGCTATAAAACATCAATTTATCTTTTTCTGGCCGCTTTCGTCTGCGCGGTTACTACCGCTTATGTGGTGTACACCCAGGAGATTCGGAAACAGCTGGTTCATGAACGGGCTTTTGCTGCGCAGTTACTGGCTGAAAACGATGAGTTCGGCGAATTTCTGATGAGCAAAGCGCTGGAGTCAGTGGTGCGCGATACTGAAATTGAACACGCTCTCCGGTCAGACACGCTGCTGGTTCGTGAACGCATTCAGCAACGGATAAAAACCCTTCACCTGGACAAGTATTTCGACAAATACGATATTGAGGTTTTTTCCTTTAAAGCCGATGGTCGTCCGCTCGATGTGAGTCCGAACGCGGTATCGCTCGCCGACCTGACGACTCGTTATCGGAAACCTGCCTACCGTACCAATTACGCCGGTATCTACTTTGTTAACGAAGCCGACAATCAGTTCCTGAAGCAGTATCTATGCTTCATGACGGTTCGGCAGCTCGGACGCTCCCTCTACATGGACGAAGGAGTCAAAGCCGCTCCCCGCGATTCTGTTGGGTATATTGTCCTGGATATGCGACTCCGCAACGAACGCGTGAAAAGTGTTTATCCTGAACTGCTCGTCGATACGAAGTTTACGAAAGATCCCGACGAGCAGGATTACAGTTACGGATTTTTCGACCGTATTAAGAAAACAGATTCGACCGGGCTACCCCAGTACCGGCTCTTATACAGTACGGGCAGCTACAACTACGAGCGGAAAATGCCGGCATCGCTGCTCAATGATCCCCGCTTGTATACCGAAGGGGTGGCAACCAACCAGTATCAGCACGTAGCCCTGCGGGGGCGCGACGGTCGGCTGCTGGTGGTATCGTCGGACGAGTATCCGTTTCGGAATATCTTCTCCAACTTTTCGTTCCTGTACCTGTTGCTGGTACTGACTGTGATTGCGGTTATTGTAGCCTATGCGATCAACTACAGCTTTACCCAGTTCAGCATCAACTACTCGACCCGTATTCAGATCCTGCTGAATGTGGCCTTTTTCCTGCCGCTCTTGCTGGTGATCATTATTATCCTGAGTGTAATCAGCTCCAACTACATCACGAACCAGGAGAGTACGTACATCAGCAATACCCGCAACATTGCGGCTAATTTTGTGACGTATCTGGATGAGCACCTGGTTGCTAACAAACGCAGCAAGGCGTCTATGGAAGAGGAGTTGAGTAAGATTGCCCGTGATGCGGATATTGACATAAACCTGTTCGATACGCAGGGGCGGCTCTACACCTCGACCCGGCCGCTGATGTATGCGAATGGGTACTTGTCGAAACAGATCAACCCGAAAGCTTACATTCGCGTAATTGAGGAGAAAGAAAACCAGATTCTGCTCGACGAATCGTTGGGTACCAAACACTATCGTACCGCCTATGCGGGAATAAAGTCCTACGACGGTAAGTTGTTGGGGGTGTTGAGTATCCCTTATTTCTACGCCCGCCCGGAGCTCGATCGGCAGATTATTGAAGTGATCGCTTCGGCGCTGAGCATCTTTACGGCCTTGTTTCTCTTCTTCCTGGTTCTCTCTTATTTCGCTTCGCATGTACTGACCAAACCGCTGCGACTCCTGACTCAGAAAATCCGCAAGACGAACCTCGACCGGCCAAACGATCCGCTTCCGTGGCGTTCTGACGACGAAATCGGGCTGCTGATCCGGGAATACAACCGGATGCTGGTTAAGCTCGAAGAAAGCAAACAGGCGCTGGCTCAGAATGAAAAACAATCGGCCTGGCGCGAGATGGCCAAACAGGTTGCGCATGAAATCAAAAACCCGCTCACGCCGATGAAACTGACGCTGCAACACCTGCAGCGCACTTTCCCCAATACCAACGGGAGCGACGGTTCACTGGGTGCCAACGAGTCGGCTACCAGGCGGGTTATTCAGCGTACGTTCGATTCGCTCCTGGACCAGATTGATAACCTGAGTGATATTGCTACGTCCTTCTCCGACTTTGCCAAAATGCCGTTGCCTATCAATGAAACATTTGAAGTAACGGCAGTGCTCAACAAGGCAGCTGATCTGTACGCCGACGACCAGCGGATCACGCTTCGGCGACAGGTCGTTAACGGGCCCGTAATGGCCATTGGTGATCGACAGCTGATTGGTCGGATACTGACTAATCTGATCATTAACGGCATTCAGTCTGTGCCGCTCGACCGTAAACCGGTGCTGGATCTGCGGCTGTACACTAACGATGACGAGGTACAAATAGAGATTCACGATAACGGAGCTGGTATTCCGGAAGCCATTCATACCAAGGTGTTCCTGCCTAATTTTAGTACGAAGCGGGGCGGCTCCGGGCTGGGACTGGCCATTGCCAAACGAGGAGTTGAACACGCGGGCGGCAGTATATGGTTCGAAACCACCGAAGGTGTAGGTACCTCATTCTTTGTATCGCTACCACTAGCCAGCGTGGCCTTACCTTCTATCAATCAGCCGGTGAGCTGAAAGATAAAAACCGTTGAGGCTATAAAAATAGTCAGCCGGTCAGGATACCCAACCGGCTGTAACTCATTGTCTCAAACATCACTCAAATAAAATCAGCTGCAACTAGTCATGAACGGTCGCTGGAGGTTACGGCGGGCACATCATCTTCAATAGAAACGTGGCGCCAGTTTTCCCCCGACCGGATACGATTAAGTTGCGTATGGGTTATGCCAAACTGCTTGGCAATCATTTTCAATCGATTCTTATCATTCCGCAACAGCTTCTTGATAATCTTGACCTTACTTTCTGTCAGCTTGTAATTTCGGGCATTACGAACAGTTGGGCGGTTTTTCACATTCGGATTTTCCCGGTTGTGTTCGACCATCTCGTCTTTGGTAACCCAGCGCAGGTTCTGATAATAATTGTTGAGCTTATCATGATCAAGGTGAATCACAAACGTTTGGTCGGCCCGCTCGCGAACAATGAAATATTCGGCTACCAGTTTGTGGATATACCGGTTAAGCGTTTTTCCTTCAGTTCGTATATTAAGTGACTTATAGCCCTGGATGACCGAGCCCTTGATAAGCTTTCCTTCCTTACCAGCTCCGGCGCCGGTTCGCTTCCCCGATGCATCTGACTGGTAGCTACGCAATCTGCCGTAGTTTGATACGTCGTATCGAGGAGGATTTTCGACATCTTCGAACGGTATCGTGACCCACTTCTCATTCCAATAATCCTGGCCTCTTTTATCGTTCATAACTGGTAGTAATTGGACGTTTACGGACAGAAAACCAATACGAATGTACCACTTTCTGTTTAACTAATGTATAACAGAAATGAAACAAAATGGTTGGGCGGTTTTTCTACAAAATTGTTGAAAATCAACAAAATAGTGGTTTTGGTAAGTAGAGTTGCTTGCGTACTCAACGGAAATATAGATAGTGTATACCGTCATTCTGTTAGCAAAACTATCAACAAAGTAAATGAATTGCTAGGGAGAATCCTGAACCTCGCTCTAAATCGCAGGGTTATATAGGCTACTTGGTATACAGAAAGATGGACGCAGCCACGAAAAAGACGCTGGTGATTGGAGCCAGTGAGCAGACAGACCGGTATTCAAACCGGGCAGCCCGTAGCCTGATGCGGTACGGACATACTGTCGAATTGATCGGTTTACGAAAGGGAACTATAGACAATCAGCCTATTCAGACTGGTCGCCCGGCGCTTCAGGATATAGATACCGTGACGATGTATGTCGGGGCGCGTAATCAGCCCGATTACTATGAGTACATCCGGCAGCTTAAGCCCCGGCGCGTCATTTTTAACCCGGGCGCAGAAAACCCCGAGTTTGAGCAGATGTTGAAACAGGAGGGGATTGAGCCGTTGCACGCCTGTACGCTGGTCATGCTATCTGTAGGCACGTATTAGGCCTGGTCAGGACAGTACAAAAAAGGTCGTATCGCTGAACTGTGCGATACGACCTTTTTTATTACCAGCGTATGAGGGCTGAGGCCCAGGTAAAGCCACTTCCGAAAGCGGCCAGACAGATCAGGTCGCCGGACTTAACCCGTCCCTGGTCGAAGGCCTCGGTTAGGGCAATTGGTATCGAAGCCGCCGTTGTGTTACCGTAGTACTGAATGTTATTGAAAACTTTCTCGTCGGGCAGGCCCATCTGCTGCTGAACGTAGTTCGAAATGCGAATATTGGCCTGGTGCGGCACCAGCAGCGACAGGTCGTCGGGCTGGTACCCATTGGCGGTAAGGCTTTCATTGATCACCTCCATAAACCGAACCACCGCATGTTTGAAGACGGCGTTGCCATTCATGACAACACTGCTGCCGCTCTCGGTTGCCGTCTCCGGGGTGATAAAATGATTGGGTCGGCTGCTGCCGGGATCTTTCAGGTAAAGTTCTTCGGCGAAGCGACCATCAGCATGCAAGTGAGTCGACAGAATCCGGTGGCTGGGGTCGGTCGTAGCCTGAACTACCGCTGCTCCTGCCCCGTCCCCAAAAATTACTGCTACACCCCGCCCTTCGGTGGTTTTGTCCATCAGGGTCGACTGTATTTCTGACCCGATTACCAGGGCGGTTTTGTACATGCCGGTTTTGATGAACTGATCGGCAATGGAGAGCGCGTACACGAAACCCGAACACTGCTGACGGATATCGATAACGGCTACCCCCTCCAGGCCCAGTTCACGCTGCATGAGAAAAGCGGAACCGGGGAAGTAATAATCCGGCGAAAGAGTTGCGTATACGATAAGGTCAACCGCCGACGCATCCAGACCGGCCCTGTCGAGAGCCATGCGTGACGCAGCCGTGGCCATACTGGCATTGGTATCCTTGCCGTACGTGAACCAGCGCCGTTGTTTTATGCCTGTCCGCTCCTGAATCCAGGTATCAGACGTGTCCATGTACTGCTTGAGATCGTCGTTTTTGACAATCGTTTCGGGCACGTAGTAGCCTAAACCCGTAATTTTTGAGTGAAGTGTATTCATTCGTTGATGTCTGCGACCGCAGACGCTAAAACAGGGGCAAAGGTACTAAACCTTGTAGCCCCATAAAACCCGTTGCGTCTGGAGGTCAGGCGACCCGAAGCTCAAACGAATAGTCTTCCATGATCAGGTTAGCCAACAGCTGGCGACAGGCGGCATCAACGGTTTCCCGGGCTTTCTCTTCCGTTTCGGCGTCGACCTGGAGCCGGATGTGCTTTCCGATCCGAACGTTATCTATTGTATCCATCTGAAGATTGTGCAGCCCTAATTGTACGGCTTTCCCCTGCGGGTCCAGAATCTCCGGACGAGTCATGATGTTGATCTCGGCTATGTATTTCATGGTAAAGAGTGAACAAGTGAACGGCTCACGCAAGAGTTACTTCGTGACCCGATCACGGGTTCGGTCATTGGTAAAAAGTGAAACAACGATGTACAGTAAGATAACGAGCGGAATGGCTGCAAACTGCAAAAATAGCAGTAGCAGCGCGGATGCGATCAGGAAAAGAAATTTCGCCCGATTTTCGGCCCAGCCAAATGATTTAAACTTCAGCGCGAACAAAGGCAGGTCGGATACCAGCATGAACGAAAAGGCGATCATCATACCCAGCGCAATATCATTCTGCCATATAGCGTCGAACTGGGGTTGATACCGGCCCATGAGCGGAAAAGCCGCAATCAGCATAGCATTTGCCGGGACAGGCAGCCCGATGAACGATTCGGACTGGCGGGTATCGATGTTGAAGTTGGCAAGCCTGAGCGCCGACAGTACGGCAATCAGGAAGGCTGCGTACGAGATTGAACCCAGTTGCTGAAACCAGCAAAGCTGAAAAACGAGGGTAGCGGGTAATACGCCAAACGTAACGACATCGGCCAGGGAGTCGAGTTCCTTGCCAAAAGGCCCCGAAACATCAACGAGTCGGGCAACGAACCCATCGCCAAAATCGAGGATGGCCGCCAGCCCGATCAGCCAGGCCGCCAGTTCGAGCTGTCCCCGCAGGGCCATGACCATACCAATGCACCCGCAGAGCAGGTTACCGCAGGTCATGGCGTTTGGAATATGTTTGAGAAGGGCTTTCATGGATGAACGAACGGATCGGTTCGCTGGTCAGCAGGCGGGTTAAAAGAGGCTGGATAACAGTTAGCCCTCGGGAGTTGACCGACCGCCAGGCTGGCTAGTTGATTTTTACAAAGGGATTAGTCCGTTTTTCATGGCCAATGGTAGTGGGGTCCATATGGCCCGCGTAGACCGTATAGTCGTCAGGCAGGGTAAAGAACTTGGTTCTGATGCTGTTGAGCAAGTCATTATGGTTGCAGTACGGAAAGTCGGTGCGACCAACGCTCCCCCGAAACAAGACATCGCCCCCGACTATATACCGATCGGCATGGTTAACAAACGCAACATGCCCCGGTGCATGTCCCGGCGTAAAAAGAACGTCGAGTGTCAGACTGCCAATCTGAAACTGATCGCCTTCTTTCAGCCAGGCATCGATCTCGCTGTGCTCGTAGCCGCGCAGACCATACAGCGCACAACGGGTTGGTACATCGGCATAAATGACCTGTTCGCGCTCGTGCAGATAGGCCGGAACCCCGTACCGGCGCTTCAGATAAGCCAGCCCGAACACATGATCGAGATGAGCATGGGTGAGCAGGATGTATTTCAGCGTAAGCTTGCGGGCGTCGAGAAACTGGCTTAGGGCTTCCTTCTCGGCCTGCTCGTAACAACCAGGATCAATCACGATGGCATCGCCCGATGTCTCGTCAGCAATAACGTAGGTATTCTCCTGAAAGGGAGAAAACTCAAAGGCTTGGATCATAAACGATGCAGATAGTCTGCCAGGTGGGAAAGCCCGCGCTGATGAATAAAAACGGGCGGAGTCAGCTCCGCCTTTGCGCTACAAAAGTAGGAACACCGTTGGTTTTTTGCGCAGATCGGGTACCTGCGATTTCCATTCGCGGATGGTCAGGGTCCGGACGAAGGCATCGGGGGCGGTCAGGTTACAGGCTACGCATAGGCGCGTGTTCCCCTGGCAGCTGGCCAGCACATCGGCCATAAGCGCATCGTTTCGGTAAGGTGTTTCGATGAAAATCTGGGTCTGCTGCCGTTGCTGGGCTTCTTTTTCCAGATGCCGGATGGTCCGGACCCGGTCTGCCTTTTCGATCGGCAGATACCCCTGAAATACGAACGACTGCCCGTTCAGGCCCGACGCCATAAGGGCCAGCAGCAGGCTGGATGGGCCTACAAGTGGCTCGACCCGCCAGCCCAACGCATGAGCCATGCCAACGACCACAGAACCCGGATCGGCTACGCCCGGGCAGCCTGCCTCCGACAGCACCCCGGCGTTTCGTTTGCGTTCCATCAGTTCCTGGATCTGCCGGCGGGTATCCGTCGGGGGGGTATCCTTATCGAGGTCGAAGAACGTTGTTTCGTCAATGATCCGGCTGGTTTTCAGACCACTGATGAACCGGCGGGCTGTGCGTATGTTCTCTACAAAGTAAGCGTCGGTTTTTTCGATCACCTCACGGACGTAGGGGGGGAGAACCTCAGCCGCCGTGTCATCGGCAAGAAGCGTCGGTATAAGATAAAGCGTCGGCATCCGGCAACTGGGATTCGGTTTTGTATACAATACCCTGAAGAAGAGCAGGGGGTTGGTCAGGCTTGTAAAAAACGGAGCAGCGTGTCAACGAACTCCGCTGGTTTCTCGGCCTGCACCCAGTGGCCGGCTCCCGGAATGGTTTCGATCCGTGCATTCGGAAAAATGCGTCTGATAGAAGGTACGTCATCATCCAGGATATAGGGCGACTCACTACCGCGGATAAACAGCGTCGGCTCCGTGACGATTCGGGGGTTGGTTAGCTCTTCGCCCACACCATGCAACTCCCGCTCAATGATAGGGAGATTGAGCCGCCAGTCGAATTGTCCCTGTTCATTCCGGTACAGGTTTTTGAGCAGAAACTGCCGCACTGAAAGAGCGGGTTCGTACTGACTCAGAATTGTATCGGCTTCGTTACGGCTTTTCAGACCAAGCAGGTCAATGGCTTTCAGACCCCGGATAATATCGCTGTGATGAACGGGATAGAACTTGGGCGCTATATCAACCACAACGAGTTTGCGGTACGAACCCGGCTTACCGTCACTCGGGTAGCTCATGGCATACTGCATCACCGTTTTACCACCCATGGAGTGGCCCAGCAGGATAGCATCCGTCAGGTTTTGGTCGATCAGAAAGGCGCGCAGGTCGGCGGCCATGTTTTGATAGTCCTGCTCATCGGCCCGGGGCGACTGGCCATGGTTACGTTGATCAAGAGCAAACACCCGATATCCCTGAGCTGCTATGGTCTTGCTTACGGTCAGCCAGTTATCAGACGAGCCGAAGATGCCATGAAGGATAACGATAGCCGGGCCTGTATCGCCGACCTGACGGAAAAATAGTTTCATTCCAGTAACGAGTGAGTGATGAAGCAGTATCAACTAATTTGCCACGCCACTGCGGTCTAGTGTACATAAACAACTTTGTCGCGCTGGTCAACCAGCTCGCCAAATGACTGCAAAGTAAAGCCGTTTTCCCGGGCTACGCGTTCGAATTCTACTGTGCTGTTCGGGTCAACGGCAATGAGTAGGCCTCCCGACGTTTGCGGATCGGCCAGTACATACCGCTGTGTTTCGGTCAAGTCGCTGATTTTGTGTCCGTAACTGTCCCAGTTGCGAACGGTGCCGCCCGGAAAGCTTTTCTGAGCCAGATACTCGTCAACGACCGGCAGTCTAGGAACGGCATCGAACGCAACAAGAGCCGTCAGGCCAGACCCTTCGGCCATTTCGGTCAGATGTCCCAGTAAACCGAAGCCTGTTACGTCGGTCAGGGCCTTAACATAGGGCAGGCGCCCCAGTTCGGCTCCGAAACTGTTCAATCTGGCCATCTGAGCCGGGGCAAGATCAGCATGTTCAGGCTTTAGGATGCCTTTTTTCTGCGCTGTGGTCAGGATGCCAACGCCCAGCGGTTTCGTTAGATAAAGTTTGCAGCCGGCAGTTGCTGTATTGTTTTGTTTCAGGTGGTCGATGCGGACTTTTCCCGTTACGGCCAGGCCAAAAATAGGCTCAGGTGAGTCGATGCTGTGGCCCCCGGCCAGGGGTATACCGGCTTCGCGGCAGATTGCCCGCGACCCTTCGAGCACCTGACCGGCTACCTCCGGCGGCAGTTTATCGATGGGCCAGCCGAGAATGGCGATAGCCATGATCGGTTCACCGCCCATGGCGTAGACATCGCTGATGGCGTTGGCAGAGGCAATACGACCAAAATCGAACGCATCATCTACGATGGGCATAAAGAAATCGGTGGTGCTGATAATGGCTTCTCCATTGCCCATATCCATAACAGCTGCATCATCGCGCGAGTCATTACCCACGAGCAGCTGACTATACTGGGGCTGCGAGGCCGTGGCGTTGGTATGCAGGATTTTGTCAAGAATTTTGGGGGAGATTTTACAGCCGCAGCCAGCGCCGTGACTATACTGAGTAAGCTTAACGGCTGTTGTGTCAATTGGGGTCATAGCAGGGACAAAACTAAGTCGGAACGGACTACTTAATGGCAACTAAATCGATAGTAATACGCCTGAATAGAAAGGTTGGTTCGAAATTGGTCAGAAGAGTACCAAACTGATTAGATGGACTTAACAAAAACTTAACACAGGCGAATAGAACGTAAAGCGACCCTTTTTGGCTTATTCCGTGATGCTGGCCTATATAATAACTTAAGTTGGTACTTTTTGAAGAAGGCTTGCTTTGTAACCCGAGAGAAATTATGCCATCTTTGCGGCCGAATTGAAGCTTAACCTAACCGTATGCGCTTCGCAGAACTACAAACCAAATCAAACACTTCTATGTACAGAAAACTACTGCAATTCAGGACAGCGTTTCCGTTGTTCTGCAGTATGCTATTCGCCTTACTCAGCGGTAGCGGAGTTTTTGCCCAAGGTGTAACCACCTCGTCTATCAGCGGGGCTGTTACCGACGCCAGTAATGAAGGCTTGCCGGGTGCAACGGTCATTGCCGTTCACACCCCGTCAGGCACCCAATACGGAACAACGACGAACGCGCAAGGACAGTATACGTTTCCTGCTGTGCGTATTGGCGGGCCGTATACCTTAACATTCACGTATGTTGGGTATCAGGACAATAAGGTAGAAAACCTGTACGCTAACCTCGGTTCTGCCGCCAACGCTAACGTAAAGCTGGTAGAAGCGGGTAAACAGCTATCAGAAGTTGTTGTAACGTCTTCGCGGAGTTCTGTAATTAACAACAACAGAACGGGTGCTGCTACGGGGATTACCAACACGCAGATTACGACATTACCAACGCTGAACCGCTCGTTTGCCGACTTTACGCGTCTGGATGCCCGTGCCAATGGGTTGAGCTTTGCAGGCCGGAACTCAGGCTTTAACAATTTTACAGTTGATGGAGCTATCTTCAACAACGCCTTTGGTCTATCGTCGACGGTTGGTGGACAGGCAGGTGCTCAGCCTATCTCTATCGATGCTATTGATCAGCTTCAGGTAGCTATTGCTCCTTACGATGTTCGTCAGGGTGCGTTTACCGGTGCCGGTATCAATGCGGTTACGCGAAGCGGTTCCAACCAGATTCAGGGTTCGGTTTACTATTATGTCCGTGACCAATCGTTTGTAGGTAAGAAACTGAATGGAGTGGAACAGCCAATCAACGCCTTCAACCTGAACAACGTTGGTTTCCGGTTAGGTGGTCCGATTATCAAGAACAAATTGTTCCTGTTCGTCAACTATGAGCGCGAGCGCCGGAATGATGGTGTTCCTGGTAACTGGGTAGCGTCGCGGCCTGGTCTGACAGGAGCCAACGTTTCGAGAGCCTCAGCCGCTGATCTGGATCGTCTGTCAGCTTTTATTCAGCAGCAGTACGGATTTAACCCTGGCCCTTATGAGGGATACACGCTGCCTTCCAATAGCGATAAGGGAACAGCTCGTTTAGACTGGAATATTTCGCAGAATCATAAGCTGAATATCAAGTACAATTTCCTTACATCGTACTCTGATATTACGCCATCAACATCGGGGGCTTTGCCACAGGGCCGTGGGCCTAATGCCAACGCACTTCCTTATCTGGCTTCGTTCTACCGGATCAACAATAACCTGCAGTCGGTAATTGGTGAACTGAACAGCACCTTTGGCAGCAAATTTGCCAACACATTCCAAATTGGTTACTCGGCTTTCCGTGATTTCCGGGAAACCCCTTATCTGCCGCAGGACTTCCCGCTGGTAGATATCGGCAACGGAGCCGGTCAGCAGCTGACGGCTTTCGGTTATGAGCCGTTTACGTTTAATAACATTCTGAATTCGAACGTATTCCAGATTTCGGACAACTTCAGCATTTTTGCCGGTAAGCACACCTTTACGCTGGGTACGTATAACGAATTCTACAGCTTCAGAAACGGGTTTGCCCCGAACTATCAGGGTCAATATCAGTTTGCCAGCGTTGATGCCTTTATCAGCAATGCGACTCAAACACCAATCGCTGGTGGTACAGCCATTTCGCAGCCAACCCGCTTCCAGATTCAGTATTCAGCCCTGCCTGGTGGTGCGTTCCCCTTTGCCGACATCAAAGCGGCTCAGTACAGTGTGTATGCCCAGGATGAATACCAGGCTGCCCGTAATCTGAAATTCACGCTGGGTCTGCGCGCTGATGTGCCTACGATCCCGACTGAGATTCAGCAAAACGAGAACTTGGCTGCATTAACTGGTTTCAGGGAGGGTGTTCGGCTAAACACATCTGAGTTTCCAAAGGCGTCTGTACTGTTCTCTCCCCGCTTAGGTTTCAACTGGGATGTTAAAGACGACAAAACCACCCAGGTGCGCGGTGGCGCTGGTATCTTCACCGGCCGTGTACCCTATGTGTGGATCTCAAACCAGGCCAGTAACAACGGGGTATTGTTTGGTTCTTCGCAAATTAACAACCCACCCGCTACGGGTGATTTGGCCCGTCCTTTCAACCCCGATGTTAACCGGTATCGCCCGGCTAACGCGGCTGCCAACACGCAATACAATATTGCTATTACGGACCCGAACTTCAAGTTCCCGCAAGTATTCCGGGCTAACTTGGGTATCGACCGTAACCTGGGCAAAGGGTACATTCTGACCCTGGAAGGAATTTACACCAAAGACCTGAATGCGGTTTATCATCAGAACGTAAACCTACCCAACTCGACCCAGAACCTGCGTGGGCCCGATGGTGGTGATAACCGCCCCATCTATTACGCCAACAACGCGGCTGGTTTCCCAGCAGTGGCCTACAACCGGATTTATGGCCAGAACCCCACAACAGGAGCTACGCTTTCAGGCACTGCAGTATCGGCGGCCAACCCGAACATTACGGATGCCATTCTGATGCGTAACACGAATCAGGGGTATTCTTATAACCTGACGGCTGAAATTCAGAAGCAGTTTGCCAATGGTTTTTATGCAAAAGCAGCTTACTCCTACACGGACTCTCGTTCGGTTAACGACGGTGGCTCCATTGCTCAGTCGATCTGGCGCGATCGTTCAATATCGGGAGATCCTAACGCAAACGTGTTATCGTATTCGAGCTTTCTGCAGCCACATCGTATCATCGGTGTGGCGGCTTACCGCTTCGATTATCTGAACAAGCATGCTGCTACGACCATTTCGCTCTTCTATAACGGTTCATCAGGAAACCGCTACTCATATGCTTACTCAGGTGACCTGAATGGTGATGCTCAGCTGACCAATGACCTGATCTTTATTCCCCGTACGCAGGCTGATATTCAACTTCGGAATATTACCGTCGGTACAGGCGCATCAGCTACGGTTTATACGGCAGATCAGCAGTGGGCCGATCTCAACCGTTTCATTGATCAGGATCCCTACCTGAGCACCCGCCGTGGCCAGTATGCTGAGCGGAACGGTGCCCAAACACCATTCGTTAGCCGTCTGGACCTTAAAGTACTTCAGGAGTTTTCGTTGAACTTTGGTCAGACTCGCCACGCATTCCAGGTGTCGCTCGACGTATTCAACGTAGGCAACCTGATCAACTCGGAATGGGGTAACGCTCAGTTTGCTACTACGGCTACACCGATCAACTTCGTTGGTTACGACAACACAGGCGCAACCGCTACGGGTCGCCCGGTGTTCCAGTTCCCTTATTTTGATTCGGCTAACCGGGTTCCCCGCACGTCTACGTTCCAGGCGGGTTCGGCCATTGCTAACCGCTGGCAGGCGCAACTGGGTCTACGTTATATCTTCAACTAATCGGATTGATTACCCTGCATAAATAGAGTCCCTCACCGACCTGGTGAGGGACTCTATTTATTTTACGCTTATAGTAACGAACTACAACTAAGGCAAAACGGCTGCCTGATCATTACTTTTTCTGAGCTTCATGATATCTGTACCGGCCTGATAACCCATGACAATGAGCCGCCCTATGTCGTCGGAGGTGAATTTCATCATGTTCAGATGAAGTGGCTCGGTAGGTCGGATAATGGTCAGGTGGAGCTGGCGCCCGTGCAGATGTTCCCGCTCGGCATAACGTTCGGCCCAGGCGATGTCGTTGTTGACGAGCTGATTGACCGTAATGTCTTTCACCCGATCCATCAGATTGAGCAGATTACGGTAATTAAACTTTTCGTTATAGATGCGTTTGGCATGGCAGGCTACGCAGGCAATCTCGCCCGCCCCGTCTTCAATAGCTACCCGGAGCGGAGCCACCTCGCGTAAGCCCCCATCCAGAAACGCCCGACGATGGTCGCCCCCGATCTGGATGGCTGGCATCAGGAAAGGCAATGAGCTGCTGGCGTAGATATAATCCAGGAAATTCGGGTCGCTGGCGTCGGCGTAGCGCATGTCGCCTTCAATAATATCGACAGCCCCCACCTTTATTTTGATAGGGCCGGTTTTGAGCGCTTCCAGATCGAGGTGGCTCCGGATGAGGTTCTGAATGGGGGAGTTGTCGAGCAGGCCGTCAAATCGGCTTAGCAGCGTATTATAACCCATCACAAATCGGGAGCGAATTACGGCTACATCGTCGGGTTTGGTAATGTGTCGGATCCAGAATTCGATGAGCGCCTTACCCGCTTTGGGCCAGTCGACCTGCCCCGTACTGGTGTGCTGATGAGCCGCTTCGTTAGCCAGGAAAGCCGCATTCAGACTGCCTACCGAGATACCATAGAGCTGATCTGGTACAAAGCCCGACTCAAACAGCGCCATGACGGCTCCTACCTGAAAGGCGCCTTTGAGCGAACCACCACCCAGCACTAGCGCTTTGTGTCTGGGGTTTGAAAAAGCTGGACTATGGGTCGGAGTAGGGGGCGTTGGATTATTGACCATATGCAGATGAATGGAAGAAATCAGGGCGGGTAAATTGATGATTTTTAGACCACAATCAAAACGAGCTACCCTGTATTCTGCGTTTACCCGATTGCGTTTTTATGCTTGTTTTTCCCCGTCTCCGCTTTCCTTACTATACTTGCCGGAAATTTAGTTGGCAGTAAGCAGTTCGCAGCAGGCTTTGTAACCAGCTGATCCAGTTACGGTCTGCCAACTGTTTACGTAAGAACTGCCTACTACTCATCGAAGATGCCCCTCACCGTCGCCGACATCCAAGCTCCGATTGCTGCCGAAATGAAACTGTTCGAGCACAAGTTCCGGGACTTGATGAAGAGCGATGTCATGCTGCTCGACCAGATCATGAACTACATCGTGAAACGGAAAGGCAAGCAACTACGGCCCATGTTTGTCTTTCTGACGGCCGGGGTCTGTGGCGAAATTACCGAATCGACCTACCGCGGGGCGTCGCTGATTGAGCTGCTGCATACGGCTACCCTCGTTCACGATGATGTTGTCGATGAGTCGAACTACCGGCGTGGCTTCTTTTCCATCAATGCGCTCTGGAAAAATAAAGTAGCCGTACTGGTCGGTGATTATTTGCTTTCCAGAGGGTTACTGCTATCGGTCGATAACGGCGATTTCGAGCTGTTACAGATCGTTTCAACGGCCGTGCGGGAGTTGAGCGAGGGCGAGTTGCTACAGATCGAGAAAGCCCGTCGGCTCGATATCACTGAGGATGTATACTACGAAATAATCCGTCAGAAAACGGCGTCACTAATTGCCGCCTGCTGCGCCGTAGGTGCCCGTTCGGCCGGGGTCGATAAAGACCGTATCGAACAAGCCCGTGCATTCGGAGAAAAAGTCGGCATTGCTTTTCAGATCAAAGATGATCTGTTCGACTATGGTACGGCAGAAGTAGGCAAACCGCTGGGTATCGACATCAAAGAGAAGAAGATGACGCTGCCGCTCATCTATGCGCTCAACCGGGCGGGTTTTCTGCAAAAGCGCCGGATCATCAACATTATCAAGAATGAGAGCGAAAACCCCAGAAAGGTAGATGAGGTGATCCAGTTCGTTAAGCAGTCGGGCGGTATCGAATACGCCACCGAAGCGATGAATCAATACGTGGCCGAAGCACAGCAGCTGCTGAATTCGTTTCCCGACTCGTTGTACCGGCAATCCTTACATCAACTGGTTCAGTATACGATCGAACGCAGCAAGTGATGAGTCAGGATTCCTGATGAACCACTTCCTGCTTGCTGGTCAGCCTCGGCTTCGTTTTCTCGCCAAACAGACGGTGAAAGTCCGGACTCTCCGTACGCATCCATTTATCCCAGAAGGTAAAATAAAGGCCGTAGTTGAAGCGGAACTGGGCATGGTGCAGGCTGTGGTGCGTGGCCCCGATCAGCCAGCGGCCCAGCCAGTGCTGATTGAAATCGCGGGGATAAATCTCGGTATTTAGGTGATTTATGGCACTCGATACGGTCATGATCATCAGGATAATCCCCACGGCCGATACGTGAAGCGGAAACACGAATAGCAACACCGGAATCACGATAGCCTGTAGCGTACTTTCGAGCGGGTGAAAGGAAAAGGCAGTCCAGGGTGATGTAGTGATACTGTCGTGATGGGTCTTATGTACCCAGCGGTAAACACCCGGCCGGTGCATCCACCGATGGAGCCAGTAGTAATATGTCTCGTGCAGAAATAAAGTCAGAATAATGCTGGCCGGATACCAGATAAGCGGGTAATGGGTCAGGCGAGTGTAAATTTGCGTATACCCAGCCTGATAGGCCAGCATGACGGCGAGCGCAATGGCCGTGAAAATGAGTGAGGTGAGCAGTGACCACCCAATCTCCCGCCGATCCTGCCCGTTCTTCCGGGGCCGGGTCTGTACGGCACGGCTGGCAAACTGCTCTTTCATGGATACGTTAAAGAGCCACCAGAACGCAAGGGAGAACAAGACATACCGCCCGAATATAGCCAGGAAAAAAAAGAGCCCGGTGAGCCAGAACGTGGCCGGGTTGGTTAGTTGAATCATAGGGGGTAGGAGAGCAGGTGCTCCCGGGTTATATCCAGTACAGCAACGCAATAAGGCGGCCAATGTTAGAAAAAGTTTGTAGCATTGCCGGTTACTGGTGATAGTATCCGTTCGATCAGTATATCCGGCCCTGGCTGACGATAGGCAGAAGTTAAACGCGGTTGTTACGGCGCTGGCTGATAACATTCCGTTTACGCTGTATAAACGGCGACCCCGTCTTTTGTTCGTATGTTTGTTGGTAGTTTCAAGAACCTATAAACAATACGGCTTCATGCGCCTGCTTACTTTCCTGGGGTGGATACTGACTACGGTAACGGTCTTTGCTCAAACGCCATCTCAACCAAAACGCTCTACAAGTCCTCGTAAAGTTATTTCGCCGGCGGCAGCCAACGCCGACGGTCAGCCCCTGAAACGACCAAAGCTGGTGGTCGGTATTGTGGTTGACCAGATGCGGTATGACTACCTGTACCGGTACTATGACAAATTTGGGAAAGGAGGCTTTCGTCGGATGATGGACGAAGGGTTCAATGCCCGTAATAATCATTACCACTACGCGGCCACCTATACCGGACCCGGGCATGCGGCTATTTATACCGGCTCTGCCCCTGCGCTGAACGGCATTGTGGGTAACGATTTTTACGATCGCAACCTGGGTCGGATGGTATACTGCGCCGAAGATACCAGTGTCAACACGGTCGGAAACACAGGTACAGCCGGCAAGATGTCGCCCCGCAACATGCTCGTTACCACCATTGGCGATCAGCTTAAGCTGGCTACTGATGGCCGGTCCAAGGTAGTGGGTATAGCGCTCAAAGATCGGGGCGCTATTCTGCCTGCTGGCCACGCGGCCAACGGAGCCTATTGGTTCGACTCGAAAGACGGTAAGTTCATCAGCAGTACTTTTTATCAGAAAGAGTTACCCCGCTGGGTTCAGGAGTTCAACGACCGGAAGCTGCCCGAGACTTATATCGGCCAGAAGTGGGAGCTCTTATTACCGCTGGACCAGTATACGGAGAGTACCGTTGATGACGAGGCCTACGAGGCAACCCTGCCGGGCGAATCCAAATCGGTTTTTCCGCATGAGTTCGTTGTGCAGGCGGGCAGCAGCAAATACGAAGTGCTGCGCACCAGCCCGTATGGTG
This sequence comes from Spirosoma lacussanchae, assembly GCF_005870035.1. Taxonomy (GTDB): domain Bacteria; phylum Bacteroidota; class Bacteroidia; order Cytophagales; family Spirosomataceae; genus Spirosoma; species Spirosoma lacussanchae. Next base: position 517,185 of record NZ_SWJG01000002.1, read on the forward strand.
ATCAGCTGACAAAAGAGTTTGCGCTGGCGGCTCTCAAAGGCGAAAAGCTGGGTCAGAGTGGCGTGACGGATATGCTGTGTGTTAGCTTCTCCTCGCCGGATTACATCGGCCACGCTTTCGGGACCCATGCGATTGAAACCGAAGATAACTACCTACGGCTCGACCGGCAGCTGACCGAACTGTTTACCCAGCTCGATGCTACCGTTGGCAAAGGGGAGTGGCTGGCGTTTTTATCTGCTGATCATGGCGCTGCCGATGTGCCGGGTTTCTCCCAGCAGTACCGCATTCCGGCCGATGTAAAATCCTATGGAGAAGTAAGCGATGCCGTTAAAGCCGCTCTCGAAAAGGCGTATGGACCAGGGAAGTGGATGCTAACCTATTTCAATCAGCAAATCTACCTGAATCATCCACTGCTAGTAGAGAAGAAAATTGCGATTCAGGAAGTGTATGAACTGATCAGTAGCGTACTGCTCAAACAGCGCGGGGTTGTGAACGTAATCAACCTACACAATCTGCATGCGGAATCGCTGCCCGATATTCAGACCAATCTATTCCGTAACGTGTATTTTCCCAATCGTAGCGGAGATATATACGTGATGCAGCAGGCGGGCTGGTTTGAAGGGCGCAACCGCGGCACAACCCACGGAACGGTTTATAATTACGACACACACGTGCCTTTCCTGTTGTACGGGTGGGGCGTTCGTCCGGGTCAGACGTTCCGGCGGACCCATATCCACGACATTGCCCCTACAATAACCGCTTTACTGGGCGTTCTTGAGCCAAGCGGCTGCATCGGCGATCCGGTAGGCGAAGGAATCCGGTAACCCGTCGATTTGTCATGACCAGCGAGTAAACAAGCAGCTACTCGCTGGTCATAGGTACAAACGACACCTCCTTAAAGCCGAAGCGATGGGTTCGTCCGGCTTCGGCAACTACCAGCCTGCCCGTCTCGTCGACATCGACAATCATACCCATAAACGTCCGGTCCTCTGTGCTGAAGCGGGTTTCCTGCTGATACCGGTACAGCGTCTGCATGTAGTCAGACTTCAGCACCTGACGTTGACCAGCGCGCAGCTGGAGATACCGCTTTTCGAGTTTTTCGCACAGTATAGCCAGAAGTCCAGCCCGATCGTAACCGTTGGGTAAGGGTGCTTCCTGCTGGAGCGAGGTTGCGGTTGAATAACTGAACTCGGTTTGGTTCACATTGAGACCGATGCCCACTACCGACCAGGCCAGGTTATAACCCTGGAGCGTATTCTCGATCAGGATGCCTCCTGTCTTGCGGAAGCCTATATACAGGTCGTTGGGCCATTTGACCCGACAGTCTTCATGTACCAGGGGAGCTATCGTGTCATGAACGCCCAGCGATACGGCCATATTAAGCCAGAACTGCTCGGTCGCGGTTAAAAAAGTGGGTTTAAACAGCAAAGAGAAGGTCAGGTTCTGGGCTGGCTGAGCTTCCCAGGTGTTACCGCGCTGCCCCCGACCATCCGTCTGATTGTCAGTTGCGATGAGAAGTCCTTCAACAACGTCGGAATGAGCGAGTAAAGCAGACGCTTCGTCGTTCGTAGACTGACAGCTTGGCAGGTATTGGTAAATTTGCCCGACAAAATGCGTTTTGGGATGGATTTTGTACAAATCTTTGTTTAGTTTAGTAGTAGGAAGCTAATACATGGTGCTGTGGGCTACGCTCACTGTTTTATCGATAAAGTACCCGCTGATTAGCTTATCGTGCAATGTTAAACCGAAAGCATGAGAATTAAGCCAAGCAATGATTTTACGCCTGAACAGATCCGCGATTTTGTGGTCAGAGGCATGCAGGAAAAGAAAGGGCAGGACATTGTTGTAATGGACCTGCGAAATGTGAAAAACGCTATTTGTGACTACTTCGTCCTGTGTTCGGGGACTTCCGATACCCAGATCGATGCCATCTCAACGTCTATTGAAGAAGAAGTCTATAAAGCCAGCCATCAGGATCCGTGGCATCGGGAAGGGAAACTGAACCGCGAGTGGATTTTGCTGGATTATGTAGACGTAGTGGCACACGTTTTTAAGAAAGATCGACGTTCCTTCTATGACCTGGAGCAGCTCTGGGGCGACGCCGAGATACAGCTGATTGATGATAACGCATTTTCGGAAGCGGCCTGAGTGAAAAGTTGCTGACCGAAATAAACTCACTACCGTTTCGGGGCCGCTTGTAGGGCATATAAACCGTTTGTCCTAACCGTTTTAAGGTAGAAACATTAGTCATTAAAACGGTGTTACCCTTTGAAATCCGTTTGTACAACCTGAGGAAATGGCAGAAAACAATAATAGAAATCCGTTAGTACCCCGGGGAGGGCCGCGCAAGCCCAACTTCCAGGGATGGATTGTCGCTCTATTGATTGCCGCTATCTTGGGGATAACGTTCTTTAACCGCAGTTCCGCCACTCGTGAGATTTCTCAGAAGCGGTTTGAGCGCATGGTGAAAGACCGCGAAGTCTCCGAAGTAGTGGTCGTAAACGACAAGATTGCCGAAGTAACGCTCTCCCAGCAAGCTGCACAAAGCCCCAAATACCGGGGACTGTTTGCCGATAAGCCGTACTTCGGTACCAACCAGGGGCCGCATTTTCAGTTCCAGGTTGCGTCTGGAGAAACATTCAAGAAAGACCTTGATACCATTCAGCAGGGGGTGCCCGATAATGAAAAAATCGAGTACCGCTTTGAGCAGCGAAGCGATATCGGCAGTATAATCAGCACCTGGGGCTTCCTGATCGTCATGATTCTGGCTATGTATTTCCTGCTGGGCCGGATGTCAGGCGCTGGTGGGCCAGGCGGGCAGATCTTCAACATCGGTAAGTCGAAAGCCGCGTTGTTCGACGCTGACAACAAGGTCAAGATTACATTCAATGATGTAGCTGGCCTTGATGAAGCCAAAGAAGAGATTAAGGAGATTGTCGATTACCTGAAAAACCCGACCAAATTCACCAAACTCGGCGCTAAAATTCCGAAAGGCGCGCTGCTGATCGGCCCTCCGGGTACCGGCAAAACGTTGCTGGCTAAAGCCGTGGCTGGTGAGGCAGGTGTGCCATTCTTCTCCCTGTCTGGTTCCGACTTTGTTGAGATGTTTGTCGGGGTAGGAGCTGCCCGGGTGCGCGACCTGTTCAAGCAGGCTAAAGAGAAAGCGCCCTGTATCATCTTCATTGATGAGATCGATGCGGTAGGTCGTTCGCGGGGCCGCGGGTCTATGCCCGGCGCCAACGACGAACGTGAAAACACGCTGAACTCACTGCTGGTAGAGATGGATGGTTTCGCCACAGATTCAGGCATCATTATCCTGGCCGCTACCAACCGCCCTGATGTACTTGATTCGGCCCTGCAGCGTCCTGGTCGTTTCGACCGCCAGATCAGCATCGACAAACCCGATATTGTTGGTCGTGAAGCCATTTTCCGGGTGCACCTGAAGCCAATCAAACTGGCTGCTGACGTTGATCCGAAAGAACTGGCCGCTCAGACCCCCGGCTTCGCTGGTGCTGAGATTGCCAATGTTTGTAACGAAGCGGCTCTGATTGCTGCCCGGAGCGATAAGGAAGCGGTGGATATGAAAGACTTCCAGGACGCGATGGACCGCGTCATTGGTGGTCTTGAAAAGAAAAACAAGCTGATTTCGCCCGAGGAGAAAGAAATCGTTGCCTATCACGAAGCAGGTCACGCCGTGGCTGGCTGGTTCCTCGAACATGCCGATCCGCTCGTTAAGGTTACCATTGTGCCGCGTGGCGTAGCTGCGCTGGGATACGCCCAATACCTGCCCCGTGAGCAGTATCTGTACCGGACAGAACAACTCATGGACGAAATGTGCATGGCTCTGGGTGGTCGGGCCGCTGAAGATTTGATCTTTGGCAAAGTATCGACCGGCGCCTTGAGCGACCTGGAGCGGATCACCAAACTGGCTTACAGCATGGTGACCATGTACGGCATGAACGACAAAATCGGTAACGTATCGTTCTACGACTCCAAGCAGTCAGACTACAGCTTCAACAAGCCATATTCGGAAGAAACGGCTAAGTATATCGATGAAGAGGTGCGTAAGATTGTAGACATCGCTTACAGCCGGACCAAAGATCTGCTCACCGACAAACGGGAGGCACTCGAGGTCATTGCAAAAGAACTTCTTGAGAAAGAAATTCTGTACCAAAATGATCTGGTTCGTCTGATTGGTAAGCGACCCTTTGAACGGGAAACCGTTTACCAGGCTTACAAGAACAAAAAGACGGCTGAAGAGATCAAGGAGGAAATTGGTCCCGAAGCCAAACCTGCTGAAACGCAGCCGGAATCGTTGCCATTATAAGCTATGATACCTTATACAAAACGGGTGGGAGATTGGTCTCCCACCCGTTTTATTTTTTACCTAGTTCGATGACCTGCATATCGCTGATCCGACCCGTGTCAAGCGTGAATCGAATGGCCGTTCTGACGAGGTGGAATCCGGTCTTGCCAGCGGCTCCCGGATTAATGAACAACAGGTTGTTTAAACCCGGATCGCGCGTTACCTTCAGGATGTGAGAATGGCCGCAGATAAAGATGTCCGGTGGCGTTATCTGCAGGTTGGGGCGAACGATTGGGTTGTACTTGGGGGGCGTACCACCAATGTGAGTAATCCATATGTCCAAACCTTCCAGCGTAAACCGCTGGTGTGCCTGGAGGTCGCTACTCTCCTGATCTATGTTGCCGCACACAACGCGCAGGGGCCTGAAGGCGCGTAGTTCATCGACAACAGTCATGGCCCCAACATCGCCCGCATGCCATATTTCATCGCAATCGTTGAAATGGTCGAACAGCTTTGGGTCCAGATAAGAGTGAGTATCTGAAAGGAGGCCTATACGCGTCATAATGGGATAAGTGCCGATTTTACCCTAAAATAAGGGTTTTCATCTCGCTTCTGATCCGCTTCTTATCAATTTTGCCAACGCTGGTTTTGGGGATTTCCGGTACAAACACGATCTGGTCGGGCAGGTACCACTTGTTGAGATGTCCCTGATCAATTTTAGCCTGTAAGCTCGCTTTTATTCCGGCTACTGTAAGGCCGGCGTCTGGCTTCTGTACGATGAGTGCGTGAGGCCGCTCACCCCAGCGCTCGTCGGGAAAGCCTACTACTGCCGCTTCGGCAACGCCCTCAACCTGCGATAACAAGTCTTCAATATCGAGCGAAGAAACCCATTCGCCCCCGGTCTTGATCACATCTTTGGTACGATCGGCTATCTGAAGCCAGTTGTCGGGGGTTAAGCTGGCCACGTCGCCAGTGTGAAGCCAGCCGCCTTTCCAAAGTTCTGAGCCACGTTCGAAGTCTTCGTAATACCCCTGGGTAAGCCACGGCCCACGAGCCACAACTTCGCCAATGGAGTGCCCATCGTGTGGTACAAAGTTGCCGTTATCGTCCATCAGCCGCATCTCAATGAAGGGCGCTATCCGTCCCGCACGAGTGCGTAGGTCGACCTGCTGATCGATAGGCAGCTGACGTTCCGTATCGTTCAGGTGGGTTATTGACATGACAGGCGCCGTTTCTGACATGCCATAGCCCTGATACACCTGAATGCCGAGGTCGAGTGCTGCTTTGGCCAGGCCCTTTGTCAGCGCTGAGCCCCCAATGATTACTTTCCAGCGGCTGAGGTCAACCTGTTTGGCTACGGGACTGTTGACCAGCATATTCAGGATGGTAGGCACACAGTGTGACATGGTAACCCCTTCTTTCAACAGGAGCTTGAGCAGCATCTCTGGTTCGTAACGCCCGGGGTAGATCTGTTTGGTTGAGAGCATCGTGGCCAGGAATGGAAACCCCCAGGCATGGACGTGGAACATGGGCGTAATCGGCATGTATACGTCCTGGACTGATGAAAAAGGTACCGCCTGGTAGCCGCATAGATAAGTCATTAGGCCCATGGTATGCATGAACAGCTGACGGTGCGAAAAGTATACGCCCTTGGGATTACCCGTCGTGCCGGTCGTGTAGAAAGTAGTCGCCCAGGTATTTTCATCAAAATCCGGAAAGGTATACGCATCGGACGCCGACTTGAGCAATTGCTCATACTCACCCGAGAAGCCATCCGGAATGGCTGGGTCTTCGCCGGTGTAGACCTTATCGCTCAAGAGTATAAACTCGTCTACCGTGGTTAGCTGGTCGCGGACGGCGTTCAGAATTGGCAGGAAATCCTCATGAATGAGTACCGCTTTGTCCTGCGCGTGATTCATCGTGTAAAGAATCTGCGCGGGCGATAGCCGAACGTTAACCGTATGCAGGACGGCCCCGAGGCTGGTCACTCCAAAAAAACATTCGAGGTAGCGGTGACTATCCCAGTCAAATACCGCCACTGTATCGCCGGGGCCTATGCCGCGCTCGGTCAATACGTTGGCCAGCTGACGAACCCGCCGGTTAAACTCAACATAGTTCATCCGGAAGAGGTCGCGGTAAATAATTTCGCGGTGTGGTTCGTATTTCAGCGACTGAGCCAGGAGGTTTTTGATCAGCATAGGAGGCTCGATGGCCTCAGCTGTTCGGGGAATGAGTTTGGTCTGAATCATACTCGTGAGTTATAACTGCGCCCGGGCGACGCAATTGTTCGTATTGGATGGGGCAAATTACAATATTCTCTTGATATAAGGCAATTGGCTGGTCTTCAGCCTTCTAGCAGGCAATGATCCACTAATACCACCGTATATTCGCTTTCACACTGTACGGGGGCGGATTGCTCAGGAAAACAAAATGGCGGTAAAGCCGGCTTTAACGATGGTGAACGAAGCGGTAAAATCTTATAAGTGGTATATGACCTTATTAATAGTCTACTAATTAAATACAGAATTCTTCGTTTTGGCGTTTAGTTATAAAAAGACTGTTACTATAATACAGGTGCAGGTAGGCCTATGAGGAAAGAGACAATCAGGTTCGTAAATAAGGATAAGTCTCTTTTCTTTCCGGTATTACGTGAGCGAATAGACCAGTATTTTAAGGAAAAAGCTCTTCTCAAGCAGGGTGATCAACTCCTGGTTTGGAAGGGCATTTTTATGTTAGGGTTGCTGCTGGTGCCCTATGGATTGATACTCAGCAACCAGTTCTCACCCGGCATCGATCTGTGTCTGGCTATACTGATGGGATTGGGAACGGCTGGCGTAGGCATGTCGGTGATGCATGATGCCAACCATGGCTCATTTTCCAGCATTCCCTGGGTGAATACATTCTTCAGTTCCTGCCTGTACTTGCTCGGTGGTAATGTGCTGAACTGGAAAGTGCAGCACAATACCCTGCACCATACCTACACCAACATCCACGATGTCGATGAGGACATTACGGGTAAGTTTCTACTGCGCTTATCGCAGGGGGACCGGCGCTGGAAGATTCATCGGTACCAGCATATCTACGCTTTCATGCTGTATGGGCTGATGACGTTCTCGTTTTTCGTGAAAGATTTCCGGTCGGCCTACAAGTACAACCACTCGGGTAATCAGAAACTTGTGAAGCCCTTTACCCGACGTAACATCCTGACGCTAATTACCAGTAAACTGTTATACGTACTATTCATTGCTGTTTTGCCGCTGGCGGTTACCGATCTGACATTTGGTCAGTGGCTACTTGGATTTGCCATCATGCATTTTACCGCCGGGCTTGTCCTGAGCACGATTTTCCAGCTGGCGCACGTCGTGGAGGGAGCTTGCCAGCCGGAGCCGGACGAGAGCGGATGCGTATACAACACCTGGGCAATTCATCAGATGTATACGACGGCAAATTTCTCCTGTCCGGCGCTGCTGTCGTGGTATATTGGCGGGCTTGACTTTCAGGTCGAGCATCACCTTTTCCCCAATATCTCGCATATTCACTACCGGGCGCTTTCTCCAATTGTGCAACAAACGGCCGAAGAGTATGGGATCCCCTACAATAATAAGCCTTCTTTTCAGCAGGCCCTCAGTTCGCACATCAACATGCTGAAAACGCTGGGTCAGTAAGTCCTTTCGTTTCTGTTACAATAGGAGTCCGGCCAGGGTGGCAGACATGTAGCTGGCTAGTGTGCCGCAGATCAGCGCTTTGAAGCCGAGCCGGGCCAGATCGCTCCGGCGGTTGGGCGCCAGCTCGCCGATACCCCCCACCTGAATGGCAATCGAGCTGAAGTTGGCAAATCCGCACAGGGCGAAGCTGACAATCGCTATGGTTTTGGGGTCGAGCGTCTGTTTGATCTTGACCAGGTCCAGGTAAGCAACAAACTCGTTGACAACCATTTTGGTACCCATCAGGGCGCCAGCCGCTTCGATATCCTTGGCCGGCACGCCCATTGCCCAGGCAAACAGGGAGAAAAGTTTTCCGAGCAGAAAATTCAGGCTCAGGTTGTCGATGCTGAATACATAAAAGCCCAGCCGAAACAAGAGACTGTCGATCAGGGCGATGAGGGCAATGAAGCCAATCAGCATGGCTATGACGTTAAACCCAACTTTCAGGCCTTCACTGGCTCCGGCGGCAATAGCGTCGAGCAGGTTGGCGTGCGCTTTTTTGATCTCGACCTTAACGGTGCCCTGGGTTTCGGACATCTGCGTTTCGGGCATAACGATTTTGCTGATGACCAGCGCGCCCGGCGCGGCCATAATGCTGGCGGCCAGCAAATAGGGAGCCGGTACGCCCAGCGATATATAGACCGCCAGTACACCACCAGCAATGCAGGCAAACGAGCCTGTCATGCTGGCCAGTAGCTCGGAGTTGGTCATGCCGTTGAGATACGGCTTAATCATAATCTGGGCTTCTACCTGACCGACAAACGTGCTGGCAACGTTAGAGAGGGCTTCGGCTCCGCTAACCCCCATGAGCCACTTCATAGCCCGGGCCATAACGGCCACTACGCGCTGCATGATGCCGAGGTGGTAAAAAATATTGACCAGTACTGCCACAAAGATGATCGTTGGTATGACCTTGAAAAAGAAAATAAAGTCATTACCTGGCCCGAATGCCCGGGTCAGTACGTCAGTTCTGACAAGCGATGAAAAAACAAACTCGGCTCCTTTATTGGCCTTTTGAAGCAGGCGATCTACGTAATAGCCCAGGCCCTGAAAGAGCTGTTGACCAATGTCGGTTTTCAGGACAAATACGGCAAGGCCAAACTGCAGACCCAGTCCTACGCCAACAGTACGATAATTGATAGCTTTACGATTGTCGGAGAGAGCGTAGGCAATGCCCAGAATTAAAACGATGCCAATCAGGCCGGTAAAACGATCCATTCGGTTAAATACACAGTTGCAGTTAAGATGGCGAAGATAGAAAGAAAAAGGCAGGAACGAGTGCAGAAAATCAACCCTGTAAACAAATGAAAGCCGACAGGAATATATAAATCCTGTCGGCTTTTACGGTTATCTCTAAGTAGCTGATTAAATGTCAGCTATCGCTCGCTCGGCACCCTCCTGATATTCTTCTTCAATCTGGGCAACTTCGGCCGGTTTAATTTCTGGGTCGAAAAGATGCGCTTCGGTCACCTGCTTTTCTGTCACGTCAAAAAAGCGCTTGTGCATATTGAACGGTTCGCTTCCGGCGGGGACTTCACACTTCGTAAATGAGCCGTCTTCGTTTAGTTCGTAGGCGTTTACATTGTCCTGCAGGTTGTAATCCAGAATGAGCACCGCCAGTTGTTTAACCCGCTGGTCGGCCAGGAAGAACAGCGATTCTATGCGTCGGTCAAAACTGCGGACCATAACGTCGGCGCTGCCCCCGTATACTTTCGGATCGCCGTTGTTATGGAAGTAGTAAATACGAGTGTGCTCCAGATAATCGCCTACAATTGACCGAACGGTAATGTTGTCGCTCAGACCCGCGCGTTTGGGGCGGAGACAACAGATGCTCCGGACAATAAGCCGTATGGGTACGCCGGCTTCGGAAGCATTATAAAGTTCGTCGATCACCCCTTTGTCTTCCAGCGAATTTACTTTTATACAGATGCCGCTGGGTAAGCCACGGCGCGCATTTTCGGCTTCCAGGCGGATCAGGCGCAGAAGTTGCTCCCGCATGTCGCGCGGAGCGGTAATCAGATATTGGTATTCGTTGGGCAGGGAGTGACCTGTAATGACGTTGAAGAACTCGGCTATGTCCTGCGTATATACTTCATTGGTAGTTAAAAGACCAATATCGGTATATAGTTTAGATGTGTCTTCATTGTAATTGCCGGTAGCCATGTGGGCATAGCGTACAACCCGGCTACCTTCGCTCCGAACAACCAGTAGCAGTTTGGTATGTGTCTTGTAGCGGCTAATGCCGTAAATGACAAAACAACCTGCTTTCTGAAGGCGCTGTGCTTCGCGAATGTTATTTTCTTCATCGAATCGGGCTTTCACCTCAAACAGTACCGATACGTGTTTCCCGTTTTCGGCGGCTTTCAGCAGTGCTTCGGTAATCCGTGAGCGTTTGGCCAGCCGATAAACGGTAATTTTAATAGCCAGTACATTCGGGTCTTCGGCGGCCTGCTCGAGCAACTGCAGGACGGGCTCGAAGTTATTATAGGGGTGGTGCAACAACAGGTCGCGCTGCTTGATCAGGTCAAAAATGTTGTCGGTTTTATCCCGGCCCAAGCCCAGCGGAGGAACGGGCGGGTGGGGCGGGGGCATGTCGTCCTTAAAATCGGGCAGACCGATAATTTGCCAGAAGGCCGAAAAGTCGAGCAGCGTACGCGACTCGAAAATATTCAGATCGTCTATTTCCCAGCGTTTTTTTAGCAGATTGATCATCCAGGGCGAGGCCGAAGCCGAGACGCCATCTTTGCTGATCGCCCCGGCTTCAATTTCAACCCGGGTAACCCGCCCCAGTCGCCTGTTCTTGATTTTCTGACGCACCTCGTCAATGAAGTCTACTTCATCATCGTCGTTTTCTTCCAGCGTAAAATCGCCGTTCCGGGTAATCCTGAACAGACTTACGGAAGATATTTCTACGTTACGATACAGCTTTTTGATATTGTGGCGAACGACTTCCTCAATGGGCAGAAACAGGATTTTCTCATCCCGCTCGAACGACATGAAACGGGGCAGGTTGGCAGGTATCTGCACAAACGACAGCCGCTGACGATCTTCTTCATCTTCTGACCGCAGACTTTGCAGGTTGGCTCCGTCGGGGTTTTGAGTTACCACGCCAAAGATTAGCACTTTCGCCAACAGCACCGGAAACGTGTGCGTGTAGTCGTAAAGCATCGGAGTCAGCGTAGGGAAAATGGTTCGGTCAAAGTAGTTGTTGGCCTCCTGCTGTTCGTCGGGCAACAGCGCATCGAACGCCACCAGTTGCATGTCATTTTCGGCAAACAGCGGCAGCAGGTTGTTGACGAATACATCCTGCTGGTCATGACAAAACTGCTGGGCCGTGGTCATCAGTGCCTTCCGGAACGGGACTTCCCGCAGGCCCGAATAATCGACGCGTTGTTTCTGATAATCTAGGTAGTTGTACAAACTACCGACGCGGATCATGAAGAACTCATCGAGGTTCGAGGCTGAAATAGCCAGAAACTTAAGACGTTCCAGCAGCGTACGGCTATCATTGCGGGCCTGGTCCAGCACCCGCTCGTTAAATTTGAGCCAGCTAAGATCGCGACTGAGGTAATTGCTCTGATCGATTACACTGCTGACTTTTTCGCTAACCTTTGCCATTTTATCGCTGGTCTGGGAGGTCTTGTCCGGGTTCCGCTGCTGGGTAAATCTGGAAACCAGAGTGCCCAGCATCGTTCGGTTTGAGTTAAGGGGGTTACGCATACTCAGTTCATTTCGTACGTACAAATACAACAAAAAAGCGGGCCCCAAAGCCCGCTTTATGTTATCATTCGGTTAAACATCGATTCGGGCGTACTTCGCGTTTCGTTCGATAAACTCTCGCCGTGGAGCCACCTCGTCGCCCATCAGCGTCGAAAACACGTGGTCAGCATCGGCCGCCGATTCAACGGTAACTACTTTCAGGCTACGCGTATCGGGGTTCATGGTGGTGCTCCAGAGCTGCTCGGCGTTCATTTCGCCCAGTCCTTTGTAGCGCTGAACGCCAACGTTTTCTTCCCGACCGGTGCCGGCCAGTTCTTTTACGGCTGCTTCGCGTTGGGCTTCGGTCCAGCAATACCGCTCTTCTTTCCCTTTTTTGACCAGATACAGGGGCGGCTGCGCAATGTAAATGTATCCATTGTCGATGAGCGCTTTCATGTTCCGGTAGAACAGGGTTAGAATAAGCGTCCGGATGTGGCTACCATCAACGTCGGCATCGGTCATGATGATGATCTTGTGATAACGAAGCTTTTCCAGATTCATTACCGTCTCATCATCTTTCTTCTCGAGCCGCACGCCGAGGGCGGTCCAGATATTCTTGATTTCTTCGTTTTCGTAAATCCGGTGTTCGAGCGCTTTCTCAACGTTCAGGATTTTACCGCGTAGCGGCAGAATGGCCTGGAAAGCCCGGTTACGACCCTGTTTGGCGGTACCGCCCGCCGAGTCACCCTCTACCAGATAGAGCTCGCACTTCTCGGGATCCGTATCGGAACAGTCGGCCAGTTTGCCCGGCAGCCCCATACCACCCATGAAGTCTTTGCGCTCGGTCATGATGCGCTTGTAAGCCAGATCGGCCGCGATGCGCGCCTGGGCTGACACCAGCACTTTCTTCACAATGCCTTTGGCCGTGTTCGGGTTTTCTTCGAGCCACGTCTCCAGCAGGTCGGCCATAGCCTGGCTGACAGCACTTACCACCTCCTGGTTACCCAGTTTGGTTTTGGTCTGTCCTTCAAACTGAGGCTCCTGTACTTTTACCGACACAACGGCCGTCAGTCCTTTGCGGAAATCTTCGCCACTGAAGGTTACTTTACCTACGTTCTTGGGAAGAACACCGGGGTTTTTGTCGGCATAGTTTTTCAGTACCCGCGTTAAAGCCGAACGGAAACCCTGTACGTGGGTACCGCCCTCAATGGTACTGATGTTGTTGACATAGGACAGGACGTTCTCACCGGCTTCGTAGTTGTACACGAGCGCAACCTGCACGGGGGTCGATCCTTTGTCCGACTCCATGTAGATAGGCTTCATCCCATCCAGCGAGGGGCGGGTCTGGTCCAGGTACTCTACAAACTCAACCAGGCCTCCCTGCGAATAAAAGTCGTCTTTGTTGACAGGTTGGCCGGCTTCGTCCAGCTCGCGCAGGTCATTCAGAAAAATATGAATGCCTTTGTTGAGGTACGCCAGTTCACGCAGGCGGCTGGCTACGGTGTCATACTTGTAAACGGTTTCGGTGAAGATGGTCGGGTCAGGTTTGAAGTGAACCGTTGTGCCATGATCGTCGGCTTCGCCAATAACGCGCACGTCATACTGAGGAACGCCTATTTTATACTCCTGTTCGAAGATCTTGCCGTCGCGGTGCACTTCTACGCGAAGGTCTGTCGAAAGGGCGTTCACGCAGGAAACGCCCACGCCGTGCAGACCACCCGATACCTTGTACGTATCTTTATCAAACTTACCACCGGCGTGCAGAACGGTCATTACCACTTCGAGGGCTGACTTGCCCATCTTCGTGTTAATGCCAGTCGGGATGCCCCGGCCGTTGTCCTGTACGGTAATGGAATTGTCGGGATTGATCGTAACCGTAATCTTGTCGCAGTGACCCGCCAAAGCTTCGTCTATGGAGTTATCAACGACCTCCCAGATGAGGTGGTGTAAACCGCGAATACCCACATCGCCGATGTACATGGCCGGGCGTTTACGAACGGCTTCCAGACCTTCCAGAACGGTAATGTTATCGGCACCATAACTGCTGTTGGGTGCGGTCTCAATAGGTGATTCTGCTTCGATGGTTTCGCTGGTCATATCAGAATTGAATAGTGTCAGAAAATTTGCTGTTTGGGGATCAGGAAACGGCCCGTATAAGGGCGCTTTACAGATTGTAAAAATACAAAAAATAAGAGCTTTTTCCTAGTCAAATCGCTAAGATTTTCATAAAATACAAAAAAGTAAGCACAAGTGCCAATAATGGCCTCTCAGGCCTGTTCTAAGCCCTTTTCTGTTATCTAAGTTATCTTGTTTTGCCGGTATGCTGGGCAGAAAGTTTTGCCAATCCGCCCGAATAAAGCCGCCTGAATCACGACCCGGCTATTCCCGAAAAAGTATTATTGCAGGGCCCAGTAAAAAGCCAGGCCGATCTCGATCTGGCCTGGCTTTTTACGCACAAAATTCAGTCTGGCAGAGGCTGGGTAGTCTGGCTGTCAGCGGCTAATCTTCCGGATAGGGAATGTACACAAACCCGGCAAAATCGCCGTGAACCACGAACAGACAGCTGTATTCGTCGGGCTTTTTGTAGTTCTCTTTCCAGAGGTCTACCGACTCAGGGCCAATCAGTCCACGCTGAACAAATTCATCCAGGAAACTGGCTTTGTACGACCATTGATTCTCCAGTTCGCCGATACCGATCAGAAGCTGTCCTACGGGTACTTCCCGGCGCGACGCTACAAAGACGGGATAGTCAGAAAAACCCCGCTGCCGAATCTGATAGGAGGCTTCCTTGAGTGGGTCGGCTACTTTGACAAAATCTGACGAAATCTGCCCCATCAACTGTTTGTTGATCTCGGGCGAGTTGGCATCGTCGAGCAGGGTGTTTTCGTTGCTGTGGTTGATCATGAGAATGGATACCGTTTATACATCAGCAAAACGCCGAAGCATTAACACATTTCGACCTAGAACCGGGCCGCCAGCAACAATTGCAGATCTTTGAAGCGCATGTTGAACTTGCGGGCAATGTAGAGGTTGGTAAGCGTGCCTTTATGAGCATAAACACCTTTCATGAACCAGCGGTTCGTATACATCATCTGTTCGATGCCGCCGGTGGTTCCAGTCTCCAGCAGGAAGGGTAAGAAGATGTTACTCAGTGCCATACTGGCTGTATAGGCAACCCGGGCCGCAATGTTGGGTACGCAATAATGAATGACGCCCATATGCTTGAAGGTCGGCTGCTTATGGGTTGTCATGCGGGAGGTTTCAAAGTTGCCCCCCTGGTCGATGGATACGTCAATAATAACCGAGTCCGGTTTCATCCGACCGATCATCTCTTCGGTAACCACCACCGGACTGAGTCCGTCTTCGGCCCGCATGGCGCCAATGACCACATCGGCCCGCTGAATAGCCTCGGCCATTGTGTCAGAGTCGATGATGGACGTATAGACATGCTGACCAACCGAATATTTGAGCCGCTGAAGTTTGTAGAGATGTTTGTCGAATACTTTGATATCGGCCCCCATACCCAGGGCGGCCCGAACGGCGTATTCGGTAACGGTACCCGCGCCCAGCATAACCACTTTGGTCGGCGGAACGCCTGTTATACCGCCCAGGATAATGCCCCGGCCATTATCGGCATTGCTTAGGTATTCGCCCGCGATGAGCATCACGGCACTGCCCGCTATTTCGCTCATCGACCGGATCACCGGCATATTACCGGCCTTGTCCTGAATGAACTCGTACCCGATGGCGGTGATGCTCTTTTCGTTGATTTTTTCGAAGTAGCCGCGTTCGTGAGCCGGCAGGTTGAGTGCCGAAATAACCGTGCTCCCTGATCGGACATGGTCAAATTCGCTGTAAACGAGCGGTTCAATCTTCAAGATCAGGTTGGCTTCGTATACCTCCTGGGCCGACTGGGCAATCTGCGCGCCTGCTTCGCTATATTCGGTGTCGGAGAACTTGGCTTTTTCACCGGCTCCCCGCTCAACGATAACATTGTGGCCGTTACGCACCAGAATGGCCACGGCTTCGGGCGTCAGCGCAATCCGGTTTTCCTGAAGCGACACTTCCTTGGGCAGACCGATCAGCAGGCTGTTTCTGCTGGTCTTCAGGGCCAGCGGAGCTTCTTTGGGATATAGGGCCGTTTGTTTGGCCAGTTCTTCGAATCCAGTCACCTTTTTTTAGTTTTCAGTAGTCAGGCATTGATCGATAGCGGCTATCCTCAGAAACGAACAACTCTCTATCAACAGCTGAGTACTAGTAAACCGACTGCGTTTCAACCGTCCGGCGACCGTCTAAGTCGGCCGAAATATGGACCTTGTAATAGGTTGCGGGCCAGAGCGATGGAATCTGTTCTGGCCACTCGACGAAGCAGTAGCTGCCCGAATCGAAGTATTCTTCAATACCAATATCCAATGCTTCGGCTTCGTTCCGGAGCCGGTAACAATCGAAATGGTAAATGGAATGGCCTTCGTGGGTTGTGTATTCGTTTACAATGGCAAACGTCGGACTCTGGACCATGCTAACGACGCCCAGGGCTCGGCACAAGGCCTTGATGAGTGTCGTTTTTCCCGCGCCCATCTCACCCTCAAACAGCCAGACCGACTGGGTTCGCCCTTCGGCAAGCAGCTGGTGGGCAACGGCGTCAAGTTCGTCGAGTCGATGGAAATGCGTTATCATGGTCGCGTCCTGCTTATCGGCCCGCAAAGATACGGAATTTTAGACGGACCACTCTTTTCGCATGGGTCTACTGAGAAGTTGGTTAGCTTCCGGGTCGTTTTGAAAGGTTTCTTTGTCAGGATTCCAGCGTAAGGGACGCTTGAGCCGGTAGGCAATGTTGCCGATTGTGCAGACCGAGGCTGTACGATGACCCACTTCTACGTCGCAAATGGGGGCTTTGCGGGTTTTGATGGCGTCGAGAAAATCTTTGTAGTGGTTTTCGCTGAAGTAAACGTGGCGATCCGACTCGGCTATTACTTTATCTTTCAGGCCGGCCGGCGTTGTTATCAACTCGCCACGGCTAACTTTCACTTCGCCTTCGGTACCGATGAAGTGACAATACTGCCTGCCCTCAACCGGTTGGTGATTCATAATAACCCCATTGGCGTACTGATAGACCAGTCCTTTACCACTACCGTCGGTAGGGGGGGTAAGCTGCTCAGGCCCTGAATTGTCCATGCCAAGACCCCATTGCGCAATATCGAACATATGAGCACCCCAATCGGTCATGCCGCCCCCGCCAAACTCATCAATGTCGCGCCATTTTCCCCAGAACTTATCATTGGGCGTCGGTAGCAGCACGCCGTTGTATGGACGGGTTACTGTATTTGGGCCAAGCCAGGCATCCCAGTTCACGCCAGCTGGAAGTGGCTGTGCTTCCAGGTCCCATGGCCGCGGTGGGCCGCCAACGTTAATGTTTACGGTTTTGACGTCGCCGATGAATCCACCCCGGACCAGTTCGACGGCCTGCCGGAACTCGGGCCATGATCGCTGCATACTTCCGGTCTGGAATATGCGTTTATGCCGACGCGTAGCCTTGACCATATCACGGCCTTCTTTTACTGTCAGCGAGAGTGGTTTTTCGCAATAGATGTCTTTACCGGCCCGGGTTGACTGAATCGCGATGACGCTATGCCAATGATCGGGTGTGGCAATGACAACCGCATCAATGCTTTTATTGTCAAGCAGTTTTCGATAATCGTCGTATCGCTCGCAACCCTGGTAGGCGGCTTTATCTGCCTGCGCTGCATAGTGCGTATTAACCGCGTCGGCAAAGGGGCCTACTTTGCTGGCATCAACGTCGCAGGCGGCAATAACGCGACCGCCGTTTTTCAGGAACTGACCGCGCAAGCCGTTGCTTTGTCGGCCCAGCCCAATAAACCCGATGGTAATCTGGTCGCTGGGTGCTACAAATCCGCGGCCAAGTACATGGCGCGGAACAATATAGAAAGCTGCCAGTCCGGTGGCCTGCTTCAGGAACGTCCGGCGGTTGGCGGTTGACAGAGTTTTCATCAGACCAGGATTTAGGTATATACATGCAAAAGTGGGCAAACCATAGGCTTTACTTACCAGCAGATAATTCTCTGAACGCGACGTTTTCAGCCTATTGATACAAGAAACGCCCCACCAGCCAATAGCCGATGGGGCGTTTAAAATTGAGTAATTGGGAATTAGGTGTTGATTGATAGTAGCCTTACAACAGCCCAGCCAATTACCTGGTTACTCTATTACCGCTAAACCAGTACTTAATTCGGATAACCTGGATTTTGTGGTTTCAGATTTGGGTTGTTCAGCATTTCCTGGCGGGGCAAGGGCAACAGCAGGTGTTTTTCCTCTAATGCCTTATTGGTGCTCAGATTGATGTGGCCCACAAAGTTATCGAAGCCTTTTGTGGTTTCGTTGAACACCTTCCGCAGCCGTACCATGTCAAACCAGGTAATCTGTTCGTAGCAGAACTCGTACCAGCGCTCCCGCCAGACAGCTTCCCGGAAACTAGCCTGCGTGAACGTAGCGGGTGTGGTCAGTTGCGCCCGGTCGCGGATGCGCTTCAAGGCGTCGATGGTGGCCTGCGTAGGGCCACCGACTTCGTTCTGTGCTTCGGCAAAAATCAGCAGCGTTTCGGCGTAGCGGATGAGGGGCACATTGAGGTTGTTTTGGCGCGTGCCAGGCACGCCCTGTGTACCATTGGAGGTGCGGTTAAAGTGCTTGAACACGTAAGGACGACCTAACTCGAACCGAGCACCGGTACCGTTGGTGAAGTAGGTCGTGTAAAAATACCCTTCCTGATCTTTGGTCCGACGGTCGCCCGTTTCGTAGGAATTGTAGAACGACAGTGTTGGAATCGAACTACCCGTACCGGTGGGACCGTTGAAGTTGATCGGCTTGAAGTTGCCGTAGAAGTTGTCCATCGGATTGTTTGCCCCTGGCAAGCCGTTCGATCCTGTTACGAGCGTGTTGCATTGGAGCATAAACAGGTGCTCCAGGCGGTTCTCGGTGCTTTCGCGGTGTACATCTTCGTAGCTCGTGAACAGATTAATCGCCGATGGATTGGCATTAGCGTAGGTGATTACTTCCAGTGCTTTGTCGGCCGCTAGTTTGTAGTGCGATGCGCCTTTGTTCAGGGGGAAGCCAGCCATCGTCAGATATACTTTGGCTAACTGCGTTTTGACGGCAGCCAGATTAACCCGACCGCTTACGTCCGTCCAGGCCAGGCCAGCGGCTTCGGCAGCCAGCAAGTCTTCGACAATCAGATTATACACGCTTTCTTTCGGAGCACGTTCGGGCCGAAAATTCTCGGATGTAGCCGTTTGCGGAGTGGTGATGAGGGGTACATCGCCCCACAACCGCACGATCATGAAGTACGCCCAGGCCCGCAGGAACCGCGCTTCGCCCAGAATTTTCTTTTTCTGCGCTTCGTCCATTGGTGTGATAGCCGGTACCCGGTCGAGCACTAAGTTCGCGTTGGCAATAAGCCGGTACGCTCCGTTCCACCAGTTGTTAACGTGGGCCGTGTTGCCGTCGTGGGCTAAACTGTACAGGTTGTTAAGATCAGAGTTCTGAGCGGTCTCCGTTGTAGACGTGCCCGTCATGGCTTCCAGCAACTGCCAGTTGGTTGAAAAAATACCGGCATCACCGCCAAAGAATCGCGTATCGGCGTAGACTGCCGCCAACCCGGCTTCAGCGTGATCGGGAATCTGGAAGAAATTGTCGGCGGTTAGGTTAGAGGGTGGTTGTTCTTCCAGGAAGTCAGAACAGCCAACCGGACCGAGCAGAATGGTGCCGCACAACAGCACCTTACCTAGGTTTTTTAGTAATGTATTACGCATGGTAATTGTTGAAATTTTAGTGGTTTGTCTGGTACAGGTCGCTACTTATTTCGCAAGAGACCACGACCACCAGACGCTTTTTTACGTTTACAAGCCGATTTGTAGACCTACCATGTAAGTAGTTGGTTTCGGATAGTTGTGCCAGATCATACCCTGCGAGAAGGCACTGTTACCGGTCCCCTGGTTGGTGGGCGTCACTTCAGGATCGCCGATGATGGGGTCCTCCACCAGCAGGAAGAAGTTTTGCACCGTGCCGTAGAACCGCAGCCGGCTGATCTTTAGTCGGTTCGTTACTTGAGCTGGCAGCGTGTAGCCAAGCAGTATGTTCCGACCCCGCAGGAACGAACCGTTCTTGATCCAGTGACTATCTACGTTTGTAACGTAGCCTGCACGGGTTTCCCGAATTTCGGCAATAGGCGTGTTCTGGTTCTGTGGTGTCCAGGCGTTCAGTACGGATGTGTAACTGTTGGCCAGTGCCTGACGGTCTTCGCTGGCGTGTAGGTTCATCAGCATAACGTCGTTACCATACATAAACTGCAGCTCAAGTGTGGCGTCGAAGTTTTTGAACCGGAAGTTGTTGTTCAGTGCACCCCAGCCTTTCGGGCTACCATTGCCGATGATGCTCCGGTCAGCGTCCGTAATGGCGTAGTCGCCGTTTACGTCCAGGTACTTGATGTCGCCGGGTAAGATGGTCAGGTTATTGCGGTAGCTTCTGAACTTACTGGCTTCTTCGCGTTCGGCTTCGCTCCAGGTGCCCAGGCGGGTCAGACCCCAGAAAGCCCCCACCGGCTCACCCACGCGGATGACGTTGGTCGGGTTGGTGAAATTCGGACCACCCACGTTGAAGATATCCGACGGCGTAGCCAGCGACAAGACCTTGTTGCGGTTGAACGAAATGTTGAAGTTGGTATTCCAGGTAAAATCGCCCCGGCTGATGTTGACCGTATTCAAGCCTAACTCAACGCCCTGGTTTTGCATGGATCCTACATTCTGACGGATGGTTGCATAACCGCTGGTGCGCGGAACCGGTGCATCAAGCAGCATGTCGGTTGTTTTCCGGTAGTAGAAGTCAGCTTCTAAACTGATCCGGCCTTTAAACAGGCCCAGTTCCACGCCTGCGTCGTACTGGGCGGTTTTTTCCCAGCGCAAATCAGGATTGGCCAGACGGTTGACGCCCGTTCCGGAGTACCGGGTGTCGCCATAAATGGTTGCGTAGGTCGAGCTTAGCGTAGCCAGCGACTGGTAGTTCGGAATTTCGGCGTTACCGGTCAGTCCGTAACTGGTTCGCACCTTCAGGTTCGAGATGATCGGGTTGGTTTTCAGGAAAGGTTCTTCCGACACGCGCCAGGCCAAAGCCGCCGACGGGAAAAAAGCAAACTTGTTGTTTACACCGAAGCGCGACGACCCGTCGGCCCGTCCGGTCAGGGTAAACAGGTATTTCTCTTTATACCCGTAGTTAAGCCGTCCGAAGTATGAGTTGAAGGCGAACCGTGATGCATCTGACTCAACACGGGGGTTTATGGCACCCGCACCTAAGTTGTTGTAACCGAAGTAATCGGTAGAGAAGCCGTTCACCAAAGCCGCGACTCTGAAAAACCGGTTTTCCTGCCACTCGATACCCAACAGGCCCTGGAAGGAATGATCCTGGCCGAACTGACGGTTGTAATTCAGGGTGTTTGATAACGACCAGAACGTTTCTTTTTGGTTACGAGCTTCCCCGGTTCCGCTGCCGCCAATGTTCAGCGTCCGGCTTTCTGAGTTGTTCTGCTCCTGCGTAACAATATTAATACCCAGAACCGATCGGAATTCCAATCCTTTGGCCAGGGCGACATTTGCGTACAAACTACCCTGCGAGGTCTGCGTGTTCAGAATGTACCGGCGGCCCATCAGGCGGGCGTACGAACTAAACGAACCCTCAGCTCTCGGATAATCGCGGTTACTGGCGTACGCCCCATTGTCGGGGTAAGTAACGGGCAGAAACGGAAAATCTTCCACGATTTGCCGCGCAACGGCGTCGTTTTGGTCCACAATGTTTTCGGACTGGTTGTTATAGGCCAGCGTACCGCCTACTTTCAGCCATTTCTTGATTTGATCGTCTATGGTGAAACGACCCGAGTAACGTTTTAGGTACGACGTTTTGATCAGACCCTGGTCGTCGCGGAAGCCCAGCGATAGCGAGTATTGAGTACGTTCGCTGCCGCCACTGAAGTTTAGCTGGTGGTTTTGCGACAGTTTATTCTGCGTGGTTTCTTTAAACCAGTCCGTGTCGTAAAGCGGGTTCAGATTGGCGTCGAAAACACCCGGGTGGGCCGCACTAAACGTCCGCCGACGAGCAACTGGATCCAGGTCCGTATATCGGCCGGCGGCCCACCCAGCAGGGTCATACTTGGCAATGTTGGCGTAAGCTAAGTCTTCCGTAGCCAGATATTCACGGGCGTTCAGTACGCGAGGCCGGTTAGGACCAATCGTGTTGACACTGAACTGGGCGTCGTAGGTTACGGTGCCTTCACCAGCTTTGCCTTTTTTGGTGGTCACCAGAATGACACCGTTCGCACCCCGCGCGCCGTAAATGGCCGTCGATGAGGCATCTTTTAAAACTTCAACCGACACGATGTCGTTTGGGTTGATATAGTCGATGGCGTTGCTGAACTGGTTCTGGGTACCCTGTGGCAGAATGACGCCGTCGATCACGTAGAGTGGGTTGTTCGAGGTGTTAATCGAGCTGAAACCCCGAATCCGGACCGTAGTGCGCCCACCCGGCCGTCCTGAGTTGTTGTTGACCTGTACACCCGGCAACCGGCCCTGGAGAGCCTGGTTAAGCGAAGGAGCAGGCCGCTCCTGAAGCTGTGCCTGTTTAACAGTAGCGACCGAACCGGTTAAGTCAGATTTGCGAGTCGTACCATAACCGATTACGACAATCTCGTCCAGCGTTTTATTGTCGGCCTGCAGCGAGATGTTGATAGTTGACTGATTATTAACCACCACTTCTTTCGATTGGTAACCAACAAACGAGAAAACAAGGGTGGCATTGGCATTATTGACTGCTAGGCTGTATGCACCGTTGGCATCGGTGGTAGTACCCTGCTGGCTGCCTTTCACCACGACGCTTACGCCGGGCAGGCCTGTTCCGGTTTCATCGTTAACCCGGCCTGTGACCCGCCGATCCTGGGCCATTACACCGACGCACAGTAGCCAGCCCAGCAGCAACATGGGCAAAGCACGATGCGATTTTTGTAGAGTGTTTTTCATAAGAAATAGTAGTAGGTAAGAAAAATGTAAATAAAAAAATAGATTTATACTATCAGAGAAAGAGAGTAAGTGCACATTTCTAATTAACCCTTTTTAATTTATTTTAAAAATAACATAGCCCCGAAAAAGCCTGACTGTCTTGCAGTCTGCTCTTCCGGGGCTACCTAGGTATTACTTAGTAACTAACCTGCTGATTGCCAGCAAAACTACTTGCTACTTCAGATTCAGATCGTCAATGACGCGCTGTACTTTAGCTTTTAGCTGAGCATAGGTATCGTCAAAGGCTTCTTTACTTTCGAGTGGTTCGTTAACAGAAACGTAAAACTTGATTTTAGGCTCCGTACCACTAGGCCGTGCCGATACCTTAGTGCCATCGGCGGTAAAGAACTGAAGCACGTTCGAGGATTCAATACCCATTTTACCCGCTTCGATGGATGTCGACTGCCCCTGGGCGTCGGTTTGGGTGAGGGCCTTGTAGTCGTCGATCCGAACAACCGGCGATCCGGCAATCTCTTTGGGCGGATTAGCCCGGAAACCAGCCATCATTTCCTGAATTTCTTCAGCGCCACTCTTTCCCTTCTTGGTGATAGAAACGAGGGCTTCGTAGAAAAACCCGTTCTCCTGATACATGGCCATCAGCATATCGAACAGGCTCTGCCCACGATCTTTCGCATACGCTGTCAGTTCGGCAATCATGGCGCAACTAGCCACCGCATCTTTGTCCCGAACAAAATCGCCGATCAGGTAGCCATAGCTTTCTTCACCGCCACCAATAAACTGTTCCTTGCCTTCCAGTTCGCGGATGACTTCGGCGATGTATTTGAAGCCGGTAAGAGTGTTGTAGCAGTTCACTCCGTAGCGTTCGCACATCCTGTCAATCAGATCGGTTGTAACGATCGTCTTGGCAACGAACTCTTTACCCGTCAGCTTGCCGGCATCGCGCCAGGCATTCAGCAGGTAGTAGATGATCAGGCTGGCCATCTGGTTGCCGTTCAGCAGCTCAAACTCGCCATGGTGATTGCGCGCCCCGGCCCCAACCCGGTCAGCGTCGGGGTCGGTTGCAATCACCAGATCCGCATTGATGGCCAGGGCCATATCCAGAGCCAGTTGCATAGCGGCCCGCTCTTCGGGGTTTGGCGACTTTACCGTCGGGAAATTACCGTCTGGCGTTGCCTGTTCGTTAACGATATGCACGTTGGTAAAACCCAGAGCCTCCAGCGCCCGCGGAACCAGCGTGATTCCTGTACCGTGAATAGGCGTAAAGACAATGTTCAGGTCGGCCTGCCGCTTAATCACATCCGGGTTAACCGCATTCGACTTTACCCGCTCAATGTAGGGCGCATCGATTTCTTCGTCGATCAGCTGGATGCGTTCCGGAACCCCGTCAAACTTAATATCATCGACTGAGGTGATCTTGTTAACTTCGGCAATGATCGCTTTATCATGGGGGGCTACCACCTGAGCACCGTCGTTCCAGTAAACCTTATAGCCGTTATATTCGGGTGGATTGTGGGAGGCCGTAACGACAATGCCACTCTGGCAACCCAACTGCCGGATGGCAAAGGAGAGTTCAGGGGTAGGGCGCAGGGCGCTGAAGAGATAGACCTTGATGCCATTGGCCGAAAAAATATCGGCTACCAGCCGGGCAAACTCCGGACTCATCCGACGGCTGTCGTGAGCGATGGCGACACTGAGGTCCTGGCCGGGAAAAGCGGCCGCTTCGGCGTACCGATTGATATAGTTGCAAAGCCCCTGCGTAGCTGCCCCTACGGTGTATCGGTTCATGCGGTTTGACCCCACACCTAGTACGCCCCGTAAACCACCCGTACCAAATTCCAGATCCCGGTAGAACGAATCGGTAAGTTCATTGAAGTTACCCGCATCGAGCAGGTGCTGAATTGCTTCTTTGGTGTCGGCATCGTAATTGCCGCCGAGCCATTGCTCTACACGCTGCTGAGTAGCTGAATCAAGGGTTTGTGCTGTCATATTGAAGGTTGATCGTAAGAGTCAATTATTTGTGGCCAAAATTACGATTACACCGCTACCCCGCAAATCCGATAGGTAGGTTACGCTAAGGATTTCATTAACTATTGTGTTTTATGATAAATATTTATTGATTTGGAATAAATATTTATTGATCATTGTCTGTCAGTTTAATCTGTTTCGCTCTGATGAAAGCAAGTCGATTAATCAGGTTCCTGCAACGGTTTCTTACAATTCTGTTTTATGGGGAGTTGCTGTTTCTGTTTGTGTTGACACCGGTAGGAATTGTTTTGTTCATTCGGTCAACCCATCCAACCTCGTCTGGTGTCAGGGTGCAGAAGCTGGGGGAGCCGGAGGCTGGTCAGGGCCAGCCGTTACCTAAAACGCAGTTACCTCTGCCAGAACAGCAGCGGAGCGATGAGGAACCGAATAGCTGGATGTCTTCTTATCTAGAGATAAATGCTACGGTTAACCCGGACTGGCCGCATGCCCACTTTACAAAATGGGCTACCTTTCTAAAAACGCCTTTGCCTGTCAGAGTAGATAGTACATCGGCCGTTTATATCTCGAAAGCGCCTTCAGCCTCCTCCATGCATTACCTGGAATACAGGTGGAGGAACTGGGCTGACTTCACGACATTACCGTTGCCGGTAATCCTGCTGACTATTGTGTATCCGTTGCTTACGATTGTCCTGGCTGTGGTCATTACGTACATGGGTAAACGTCTGTTCGATGGCCTTACGCAGAGAGGGTATTTTGAGCCGCAGCAGGTTAGCCGGTTAACCACCATCGGGTGGTTGTTCATGGGGTATGGCCTGTCTGAGTTCACTATCCACGTGCTTAAGTTCTGGTATGTGCGTACTACCCTTCTCGACTATGGATTAGTCATGAGCCCGACGGTACGCCTTGTCTGGGGCTGGCCGGCCGGGAGTGCAACCTTATTCATAGGAGCCGTGATACTTACACTAGCTCATGTTTTTACCTATGGTCTTCAGCTCAGGCAGGAACATGAATTAACCATCTGACAGCAATATGCCTATAATCGTTAACGTCGATGTTATGATGGCCCGACGCAAAATGTCGCTGACCGAGCTGGCCGGCCGGGTCGGTATTACCCTGGCTAACTTGTCTATTCTAAAAACGGGCAAAGCAAAAGCCATACGATTTGAAACGCTGGAAGCGCTTTGCAAGGCGCTTGACTGTCAACCCGGCGACCTGCTTGAATATGTAGAGACTGAGCTTGAACTGGCTCATAGGTAATGACTTAATAAATTTATTCAATAGAATAGACATTCTAGAAAATGCTATAGCCAAGTCTGTTTTTTGTTTTCTAGTTGTTTGGATGAATTCTAAATAAGTACCACCTTTGTGCTGTAAAGAATTGATCTAAATAAAAATTACATGAGCTTGTACGTTTTACCTGCCTCTTTTTTAACCCTCGTTTTAACGGTTGTACTCAGTTTGCAACTTGTTCTGGCAGAAGATGGGCCTCCTGTTCCGGCGGGATCGGTGCGTGGTCGTATATACACCAGCGATCGGAAGCCTGCTCCTTTTGTCAGTATCTCGGTGAAAGGAACCAACAAGGGGACTGTATCTACCGAAGAAGGTAATTTCATCCTGCGTCATCTGCCGGCGGGCGAGTACACCTTGGTTGCTACGTTTGTTGGACTTCAGCCCCAGGAGCAATCCGTGACAGTAACGGCTGGTCAGTCGGCCGACATTCAGTTTGCGCTGGCCGAAACGGCCAGCCAGTTGAACGAAGTGCAGGTAAAGGGTTTTAAAAGTGACAATCAGAAGCCCGTCAGCGTTGGCAAAGTGGCCATCCGTCCGCTCGACCTGCCTCAGGCGGTGGCGGTGGTAGAACGCGAGGTACTCGAACGCCAGCAGACGCTGCGCCTGAGCGATGTGCTGATGAACACCAACGGCGTTTATGTGATGGGTACGGCCGGGGGGACTCAGGAAGAACTGGCAGGCCGCGGGTTTGCGTTCAACAGCAGTAACACTTTCAAGAACGGCGCGCGCTTCAATAATGCAGCCATGCCGGAGATCAGCGCCCTGGAGCGGGTAGAAGTCCTGAAAGGCAGCGGTGCCATTCTGTTCGGGAACGTAGCGGCTGGCGGTATTATCAATCTGGTTACCAAAAAGCCTCAGTTTCAGTCGGGCGGTTCAGCCTCGGTGCGTGTAGGCAGCTTTGGCTTTGTGAAGCCTATCGTTGACGTATACGGCGGTATCGGAAAAGGTGAGCGGGTCGCGTATCGGCTCAACACCACCTATGAACAGGGTAACAGTTTCCGGGACGAGGTGAAGAGTAAGCGGTTCTACGTAAATCCGTCATTACTCATCAACCTGGCTCCCAGGACGAGTTTGTTGCTTGAAGGTGACTATCTGTATGATGACCGCACCGCCGACTTCGGTACGGGCGCAGTTAACTACACGATTGCCGACATCCCACGAAACCGGTTCCTGGGCGTGCGCTGGGGCTACAACCGGATTGAGCAGCGGAGTGCTACAGCTACCCTGACGCACCAGATTAGCCAGAATTGGCAGGTTCGGGCACTGGCCTCCGGGCAGCGATACAACAGTGAACAGTTTGCCAGCCAGCGCCCTAATGGCGGTCAGTTTATTCGTACGGATGGCCGCTGGATACGGGGCCTGCAACGATCACAAGTAGCCGAAACCTACTGGATTGGTCAAATCGATCTTACCGGCCAGGTCACTACTGGTGCCATTAAACACACCGTACTTCTTGGTGCTGATGCCGACCAGTATCGGACTAACACCACCGCTTTCAATCCGCTGGCCGTTTATGACACCATCAATATCTACAACCTGAACCAGTACCGCCAGCGTACGGACATCCCTACGCTGACCCTTCGTAGCCTGACGCAGGCCCCCATCAATCGGGTTGGCGTATATGCACAGGATCTGATTGCCTTCTCTACTAAAATTAAGCTGCTGGCTGGTCTCCGCTACAGCTATCAGCAGACCGGCAGCCAGGTGCTGACGTATGCCGACAACAAAACGACCGCCGTTACCACCTTCGACGGAGCCATTACACCACGTCTTGGACTCGTGTATCAACCTATCCCGACCACGTCGCTGTTTGTCAGTTATGCCAATTCGTTCAACACTAACACGGGAGTTGACGTAGCTGGTAATGCGCTTCCGCCGTCATTCATCGATCAGTACGAAGCCGGTATGAAAAACGATCTGCTGAATGGATTCCTGTCAGCCAACGTAACTGTTTATCAGATCAAGAATAGTAATCTGGCGCAAACCAGCCTGGCCAACGGAAATACCAACAGCACCATCAGAGAACTGGCCGGTGAGGTAACGAGCCGGGGTGTTGAAGTTGATCTTAAAACTAAACAGATGGGTGGTTTTTCCCTGCTGGGCGGCTACAGCTACAACCAGACCAAATACACCGCCAGTAATATCTACATTGTTGGCAGCCTGCTCCGGTATAACCCCAACCACACCGCCAACGCCAGTGTCTATTACACCGTCCAGCGGGCGGGCTGGGCCAAAGGGCTGAACGCCGGATTTACCGCCTTTTATATGGGTGAGCGCGTGGCCGGTCGGTCAACCCGTCTGACGGTGAATAACGACACCTATCGTTTGATTCCGGTAGCCGCCTATACGCAGCTCGACGCATCGGTTGGCTATTCGCTGACGCAGTTCTCGATTCGGGCTAAGTTGTCTAACCTGCTCAACGTGCTGAGTTACCAGATTCACGATGACAACAGTGTGAATCCGATTGCTCCCCGTATGTTCTCGACTACGCTGTCGTACCGCTGGTAATAACGCCGGTCGGGCAGGCGAACAGATGCATTCGCCTGCCCGACCGTATAAATAGGCTTATATGTACCGGGAAGTGATATGAGCCGTACGTTCGGTTGTTTCGATCAGCAACGGATGGCGGGGTTCGTTCAGGGCCGCTTCCAGTTCCGCAATCGTCTCCCTGAATAAGCAATAGACCGGGACCTCGTGGCTCTCGGTTTTATTTTTGATGTATTGCAGTACTGGCCGCACCGTACCACTGGCTGCCAGTTCATGATACTGCTGCTTGGCGTTGGCAAACGACTCGTCACTTTCGCCAAATGAAATAACCCGCTCGGGTAGTGGGTTTGTTTTCCGGTCGGCCAGCTGGGCGTCTAGGTTTGCCAGGAGGCTTTTGAGCCGGTAGGTGTCCTTACCCGTCCGAATGCGCTCGCGGAGCGACTGGCGAATCAGGTAGGTCAGCGAGTTAGCCAGGTTCAGCCCGATCTCCGCCATTTGTTTGAAGATCAGGGAGGTCGGCGACATGCCCGGAATGGTGTTGGGGTCGTGGAGCAGCACCCGGTTGTCGGGCGTCAGGAACCCGTCGATGCGCGAGTAGACGTTGATGCCCAGCTTGGTAAAGACTTCGGCAACGGCGAGCTGGATCTTACGATTGTTTTCGAGACTCGTACCGACCGGAATCCGCTTTTTGGCTACGTTGGTTTTGTATTTGGTTTCGAAGTCGAAGGCTTCCGCGTTGTAAATCTCGGTAGGGGGCAGGGCAATGGCCATCTGATCATCGTCCTGGATAACGCCACAGGAGAACTCCTGTCCACGGATAAACTCCTCGAAGAGAACTTCGTCTTCGGCATTGACCGAAGCCAGTCGGGTAGGCTGTCCCTGCCGTTCGTCAAGCACTTCAATCAACTGGGCTGGGTGGGTAATGACCTGCCCCGTCTGCTCCACAACCACCGGAAAGCTGATACCTGCGTCGAGGCTGACCATGCGCTGCGCCAGCTCCCGCTTTTCATCGGCCGACAACTCACCCCAGGCGCTGAGCTTCGACCAGCCATCGGGCTGTACGGTCATGGTGAAAAAGCATTGTTCAACAGCCCGGCAGAACTGGGTCAGATCGGCTTCCCGTACAATGGCAACACCAATGCTGGAGCCCTGGTGGGGGGCTTTCACGACAATGGGCAAGCCCAGATGCTCGGTCAGGGACTGGAAAAACTGCGCTTTATCGGCCCGTTCGTAGGCATCCCGGCTGATGGTCGCCGTTTTTTTCTGTTGCCCATTGGCCAGCGCAATCAATTCATTCTGAAGAATTTTATTGATGCCTACCGCTGAGCCAACCAGACCAGGACCCGTATACGGCATTTTGTACCATTCGAGCAATCCCTGAATCGCTCCGTCTTCACAATCGGGGCCGTGCATGGCCAGGAATGCCAGATCGAAATGGATGTTGAACTGTTCTGGCCGTAGTTCGGGCAGCGTGGCCTCCAGGGCATCCGGACTGAGCGATTCGTCATAGACGGAAAACCCCGAACTGTCGGCAGGCAGCGTATCGCGCAGCGAAGGCGATTGTAAAAACTCGGGTTGAACCAGCCGAAAGCGGCCTCGACCATCGACAAATACGAGTACTGGCTCAAAAAGCCCTTTGTCCAGATTTGCCAGCGCGGTACGTCCACCAGCAAACGATACTTCGCGCTCCCGCGCCGGACCACCGAAGAAAATGCCTATTTTCACAGATTTGAGGGATATTGCTACCCACAAAGAAACAAAAAAGCCGCCTGTTTAAAACAAGCGGCTGATGTATTCCTAAAGACCGGTACCGTATAAGATCGGGCAGGTCCAGCAAGTACTGACCTGAATCTGGCTAAACCGGCTCAGTTAAAAAGCGGGGGTAATGTTGATGGCTTCTACTTTCGTGATTTCCGGCACGGCTCTCAGAATGGCTTCTTCCAGACCACCTTTGAACGTCATGGCCGACATTGGGCATGAACCACAGGCACCTATCAGTTCCAGACGCACCACTTTGTCGTCGGTAACCTCGAGGACTTTCACGTTGCCGCCGTCTGCAGCCAGATAAGGGCGCATGCTGTCCAGCGCACGTTCTATTTTCTCAATCAAATGGTCGTTGTTGACTGCCGTCTCCATGAAATTCTGCATTTACGGTAAAGTTACAGGGTGTCGGGGTTTTATGCAACTTCCACCCGCTTTGTTCGGTCGACCGTTGCGTTGCGGATGGCTACCTGTTGGGCCAGCGCTTCGGCCGTAGCCTGGAACGCTTCGGAGGCAATAGGTTCGCCAATACTGATGGCTGGCCTGCCCTCATCGCCGGCTTCGCGGATGCTTTGCACGAGCGGAATCTGCCCCAGCAACGGAACGCTGAACTGCTCGGCCAGCTGGCGACCCCCGCCTTTGCCAAAAATAAAGTACTGGTGGTCGGGTAATTCGGCCGGGGTGAAGAATGACATATTTTCGATAACCCCCAGAATCGGCACGTTGATTTGCGGCTGCTGAAACATGGCCAAGCCCTTTGTGGCATCGGCCAGCGCTACCTTCTGCGGGGTCGTAACGATGATTGCTCCGGTTACCGGAACGGTCTGTACGAGTGTCAGATGAATGTCGCCCGTTCCCGGCGGCAGGTCGATCAGCAGGTAATCGAGTTCACCCCAGTCTGCATCCGAAAAGAACTGCTGCAACGCCCGGCCGGCCATGGTACCGCGCCAGATAATAGCCTGTCCGGGCGCAACCAGAAAGCCCATCGATAACAGCTTGATACCAAACTGGCGGATCGGTTCCATGCGGGTTTGCCCGTCTACCTGGAAAATTCGCGGCTGCATCTCCTCGGCACCAAACATGGTCGGAATAGAAGGGCCGTAGATGTCCGCATCGATAATCCCTACTTTAGCCCCCGATTTATGCAGCGCAATCGCCAAATTAGCTGTTACCGTCGACTTGCCCACGCCCCCTTTGCCCGACGATACTGCAATGATGTTTTTAACGCCCGGTAAAGTGGGTGCGTTCATCCGCGTTGACGTCACGTCTGATGTCATATCAATCGTAACGGTTATGTCAGGACCTATGTGCGAATGGATGGCGTCTTCGCAGCGCTTGCGAATCACTTCTTTCAGCGGACAGGCCGGGGTGGTCAGCACAACGGTAAAGCGCACCGAGTCGATCCCGAGCGTTATTTCTTTAACCATTCCGAGCGATACGATATCCCGCTTCAGATCCGGTTCTTCAACAGTACTGAGCGCGCGTAGAACGGCTTCCTTATGTAATCGGTAGTCAGACATATTTTTCTGGAGGAGGGCGAACGGCAGGGCAGATACTAGGCAGATTGCTTCTCTCCCGGTTCCAAATCCTGGTTCTTCTGCCTTGTTAAACGGCTTTGTACTTCTGCCAGTTCCGTTGAAACATCAACATACCCGGACAGCTTTTCGAGCTTTTCCTGCAAGCGGATCAGAAACTGCTGATAAGCGGATGAATCCGTGCCATAAAGTGGGCGGTGCGCCAGGGAAGTTGAGACCGCTTTCCAGTCGGCAACGAAGGTGCGAAGTTCGTCATCGAAGGCGCTTGCGGCAAACTTTTCGAAAATATAGTCGTGAGCCTGGGAGTTAGGGTGAATCAGATCCGATTCGTAGAAGCGATAGTCGCGCAGATCGTCCAGCATAATCTCGTAAGCCGGGAAGTACTGAACCCAGTCGTGCCAGAGCGTCAGCTCGTGAGCAACTACCCGCAGGGTCGCCTTGCTTGCCGAATTTAAGGGAAGCGTGTCGCGCGTATGACGAACCGGACTAACCGTCAGAATGACCTTAAGGTGCGGGTTGACCCGGTGCAATCGCTTGAGCAGCCGTTTCATATCATCCAACATGTACTCGTACGAATACATATATTTTTGAAACAAAGCCCCGGGCATTTTGTGGCAACTGGCTACAACCTGACTGGTTTCGAGGTGTCGATAAACCAGGGCTGAACCAAGGGTTAGTAGCAGGTAGTCTGCCGTGCGAAGAAAAGCGCCCGTTTCGGCAAGTACGTTCTGTAAGGACGCTCGTAGTTCAGGCAGACTCCGGGCCCATAGCGAAGAATGAAAATCGTAGTGGAACCACACGCCATCCCGGTTAACATAGCGAGTGTCATCAGGAGTTTCGTCATCCAGTGCCAGGCTGACCAGCTTCACCAGCGATACCGGATTGAACAGCGTACCAAATGGATTATTGAGCACTGTCAGCTTATGATCGGCCAGTCGGCGTCCCATGACCTCGGCAAAACAGGAGCCCAGGGTTACAATCCGGCTGGTTAGGCCGATCGAATACGGAATTGGCTCCGGCGTTAATTCAGTGTGAAAATGCATACTAAATTAACAATAAACGGGGTTGATTAGGTCCGCGGAACAGGCTAATTATTAGGTGGTAAATGCCTCACCGTCAGGAAGGATACATTATGTGCGTAAACAAATTTTTGACATGATGTTACTTCACTTCAGGCACGTTCGTCAGGGAGAAAGAGCAGATGCCAATGCACAGCAGTGATGCCAGACCCGGTTGGATTGGTTAATGTTTATTGTGCAAACGAAGATAAAGTTTCTTTTTGGTTTACGATTTATATATTTGAGCAACTTAATTACTCCGCTTTTCCTGCCAGCATGTCACTCGATAAACGCGTCAAAGCCCTTAGTTTCGATTCTTTATACCAACTCATTGAACAGGCTCATGAAGAAATTGACCGTCGGCAGCGTTTCATAGACCAGCTTCCCAAGCTTCGGCTGCGGGACTTGACGCTGTCGGTTCGGGCCCGGGATATACTGTATCGAACGGTTGCCGAGAAAAATAAGCTGGCGTACTATCAGAATGCGGGTCAACTAACTTTATGTGAGACCCTGAAGCTACTAGTTCCCGACGACTGGCGGCATATTCGATTCAAAAACGGTAAAGCGTTTGACGAGATTCAGCAGGCTTTTCAAAACAGTAAGGCCCCGCTCGAACTGTATTACGGACTCATTGAGCAAACGAGCCTGAACTAAACAGAAAAGGCCCGACACATGCCGGGCCTTTTCTGGAGATTGTGTAGTTGCTTATTCAGCCGATACTAC
The DNA here is from genome assembly GCF_005870035.1 of Spirosoma lacussanchae. Taxonomy (GTDB): domain Bacteria; phylum Bacteroidota; class Bacteroidia; order Cytophagales; family Spirosomataceae; genus Spirosoma; species Spirosoma lacussanchae. The sequence goes on from NZ_SWJG01000002.1 coordinate 550,806, forward strand.
CTCAAATTTTACCGTGTGCTTCACCTCTTTGTGCAGGTCGAGAACGGCTTCGTACGATCCCAGGGTCTTCACATCGTCAACCGCAATCTTCTTACGATCGATGTCAAAGCCTTTCTCACGCAGCGCGTCAGCTACCTGGGTGTTGGTTACACGTCCGAAGATTTTGCCGCTTTCCCCTGCTTTGGCAGGAATGGTCAGCGTTAGGTCTCCAATGTTGTCGGCCAGTGACTGGGCGTCGTTCTTGATTTTCTCCGCTTTGTGAGCTGCCTGACGGATGTTTTCAGCAACGATCTTCTTGTTCGAGTCAGTTGCCATGATCGCATACCCCTGCGGAATCAGGTAGTTGCGGCCGTAGCCTGGCTTCACCGTTACGGTGTCATTTTTATAGCCCAGACCGGCGATGTCGGTTTTTAGGATGATGTCCATTTATGAAAAAAGTTTTCGGTTAACAGTTTATAAGTTTACGGAGTGCTGATAGGCAGGAAGCCGTAAACCGAAAACCGTAAACTATTTTAATGAATCGCCGACGTACGGCAGGATGGCTAGATGACGAGCACGCTTAACGGCCTGAGCAACTTTGCGCTGATTTTTCAGGCTGGTACCAGTTAACCGGCGGGGCAGAATTTTGCCCTGCTCGTTAAGCAGTTTCAGCAGGAAGTTGCCGTCTTTGTAGTCAATATATTTGATGCCGGCTTTCTTGAAGCGGTCGTACTTTTTGCGGTTCTCGGTTTTCGAGACTGATTCGTTTTGCAGGCTCATGATTACTTGCTCTCAGCGTTTTCGGTTTGTTTTTTCTTTCCCACCAGTCCATTCCGCTTGCGGTCGTTGTAGGCCACAGCGTGTTTGTCGAGCGAAACCGTCAGGTGACGGATGATGCGCTCATCGCGGAGATACTCGGTGTTGAGTTTCTCGATGATCGTGCCGGGTGCTTTGAACTCGAAAAGCTGATAGTAGCCCGTGTTCTTGTGCTGGATCGGATAGGCAAGCTTGCGCAGGCCCATATTCTCTTCGTGAACGAGCTCCGCCCCATTATCGGTCAGCACTTTGCGGAACTTGTCAACGGCGTCCTTCATCTGAATCTCAGATAAAACGGGAGTTAAAATGAACACCGTTTCGTAGTTATTAGGAAACATTGTACGTAATTGGTTTGAAATGAGGGCGCAAAGGTATGAAAAATCACCGAATCACGAAAGAGAACGGCCAGAAAATATCAGTATAAACGAAACGAGTGCGACCAGCCCCGCCAATCGCACTCGCTTATAACCTATCTGCTCAGGAATTACCGCACAGTGAACGAGCCTTCGCCAATGCGGAATCCTTCACAATAAATTTCGATCGTATGCTTGCCTTCGTTGAAACGCTGACCACCGCGCCCGTATACGAACGTGACCTGCTGGCGGGTGTTATCGAAGCTAAACCGTTGCATGGCCGTGTAGATGACGCCCTGGCCGTTGTAGGTAAACTCGCCCGACCCCGTTGCCATGTCGGCGATGACAGCTCCGGCCGGGTCGAGTATACGCATATACAGGTCTTTCTCATCCTGTTTGGCTAATCCGTTCGGAGCCAGCCGAACCACGACCTTTACCTTATCGATGCGCCGGGCCTTGAAGCTGTCGCCGTCGCGTTCCTTACCGCGGGTATTGATGGCACTGACGGTGACGTTCTCCGCGCGCAGGGCCGCAGCAATGGTTACTTTCTCGCTTAATTCCTGATTTTTTGATACCACAGCTGCCACCGAATCACTTAGCGTCTGGCGTTCGGCTTTCAGGCCCGAGTTTTCCTGAGCCAGGGTTTCGTTCTGTTGGGTGAGTACACCGTTTTCTTCTTTCAGCCGGGCAATTTCCTGATCCTTCTGGGCCAGAATGGCCTGGTAGTTCTTGATCTTCTGATCGTACTTACGGCTGTCGAATGAGTTGACATTACGTAGTTCTTTCTTGTCGACCTCCAGTTGTTCCTTTACTTTCAGGAGTGAGTCTACGCTGCCGCCCAATTGCTGAATTTCGGCAATCTTGGCGTCCAGTTGAGCCGAGATCGAATCGAGCTTAGTTTTGGTAACCAGCACCTCTTCGGTTTTGGCGGCAATGGTAGCGTCTTTCGTTTTGTTGTCCTGCCGTTCCTGGTACCAGAAGTAAAGTAATAAAACGTTGAGAGCTGCCAGAATTAAGAGGGCAGCAAGCAGAAAGCTACGGCTGTTATTCTTCGGTTGGGGTCGGGGTTCCATGGGTGTCATTCGTAAGCCGAGAGGTTAGGTTGATTCTTGACCAAAACAAACTGATTGGGTCACTTATTGTACGATTCGACGGTTCACGGCGAAAAACTACGCGTTTCTGCGTAGTTCTCAAACCTATCTTTGCACAATCTTAATAAACGGCTGTTATAAAACAGCCGGCCAGCTCCCTATGATTGCTGAAAATATTCGCCAGATAGAAACTGATTTACAGGGCCGCGCCCGCCTGATTGCGGTCACCAAAACTAAACCTGTCAGTATGTTAGCCGAGGCCTACGAGGCCGGGTGCCGCCTGTTTGGTGAAAACAGAGTGCAGGAAATGGCTGATAAACAACCCCAGCTTCCGGCCGATGTAGAGTGGCACCTGATCGGACACCTGCAAACCAATAAAGTAAAGTACATAGCTCCGTTCGTGACGCTGATTCATTCGATCGATAGCCTGAAGTTATTACAGGAAGTAAACAAACAGGCCGCCAGGTACAACCGGGTAATAGAGTGCCTGCTCCAGATCTATATTGCCGACGAAGAGACCAAGTTTGGCCTCCTGCCCGACGAAGCCGCCATTTTGCTGAATAGTCCGGAACTTGATGCGCTGCCAAACGTTCGCATCATAGGACTGATGGGGCTGGCGACCAACACGGACGACCAGGAACAGATTCGGAGGGAGTTCCGCGGCCTGAAAACGCTCTATGATAACCTGGCTACCCTACACCGACCCATGCTCGCGTTTCGCGAATTGTCGATGGGCATGAGCGGTGATTACAGAATTGCGGTCGAGGAAGGCAGCACCTTAGTTCGGGTCGGCAGTGCTATTTTTGGAAGCCGATAACCTCAGATGTCCACGTCTGTCTTTACCACTCGTTAAGCAAGCGCCGAATGTGGACATTCGGCTTCAATCCTATGAAATTCTTTATCTTATCCGGAGCCATACTGGGCTTACTGGGCGTTGCACTTGGCGCCTTTGGGGCTCACGCTCTGCGCGCAACACTGACCGCTTCGGGGCGGCTCGACACCTTCGAAACGGCCGTAAAGTACCAGTTTTACCACGCGCTGGCGCTGGTACTGGTAGGCCTGTTGATGCATGTTTTTGGTAGCAATCCGGCCACGGTCAAGTGGCTGGGCTGGGCCGGGAACTCATTTCTGGGCGGAACGCTAATTTTTTCGGGCTCGTTATATATACTGTGCGCAACCGGCATTACCTGGCTGGGGGCTATCACGCCCATTGGCGGGGTTTTGATGATTGCGGGCTGGGCGTTGCTGGCCTGGGCTTTCCTGTAATCGGATAACCGAATGCGTCGGAGACAACCTGCCCTCGGTTGAGGTCGCCCGGTACTCATTCCCCATTCTATTCTGTATCTTTGTAGTCTGATTCTGAGAATAATGCAAACTACTGTTCAGGCTGAAACCGCCCGTCGGCGGACGTTCGCCATCATAAGTCACCCGGATGCTGGCAAGACCACGCTGACTGAAAAGCTGCTGCTGTTTGGCGGAGCTATTCAGACGGCGGGGGCCGTTAAATCCAATAAAATCAAAAAGTCGGCTACGTCAGACTTCATGGAGATCGAAAAGCAGCGGGGTATCTCGGTTGCTACGTCGGTGATGACGTTTGAATACGACAATCTGAAAATAAATATTCTTGATACCCCTGGCCACAAAGATTTTGCCGAAGACACCTACCGGACCCTGACGGCGGTTGATAGCGTTATTCTGGTTATCGACTGCGTAAAAGGGGTAGAGGAGCAAACAGAACGGCTGATGGAAGTGTGCCGGATGCGCGACACACCGGTTATTATTTTCATCAATAAGCTGGATCGGGAAGGCCGTAATCCGTTCGATCTGCTCGACGAACTGGAAGAGAAGCTCAACATTCGGGTACGACCAATGACATGGCCTGTCAATATGGGGTCCGACTTTAAGGGGGTATATAGCCTAATCGAGAAAAAATTATATTTCTTTAAAGTCAATAAAACAAAGGTCGAGGACGATGTACTGCCCATCGAACTCGCCGACAGCCTACTGGATCAGAAGGTGGGCGATCGGGATGCCGCTCAACTGCGCGAAGATGTAGAGCTGATCGAAGGGGTATATGACTCGTTTGATCGGCAGGCTTATCTGGACGGTAAGCTGGCTCCCGTATTTTTTGGTTCGGCCGTTAATAATTTCGGGGTTAAAGAGCTGCTGGAAGGGTTCTGCCATATCTCTCCCGAACCCATTGCCCGGCCCACCGACAAACGCGAAGTGCTGCCGGACGAAAAGAATTTCAGCGGGTTCATTTTTAAAATCCACGCTAACCTCGATCCACGCCATCGTGATCGTATTGCTTTCCTGCGCATCTGCTCGGGCGTTTTTGAGCGGGGTAAGTTTTACCACCATACCCGGCTCGATAAGAACGTTCGCTTTGCCAGTCCGTTCAGCTTCATGGCAGATAGCAAGAGCGTAGTCGAAGAAGGGTTCCCCGGCGACGTGGTGGGCCTGTACGATACGGGAACGTTTAAAATCGGGGATACGCTGACCGAAGGTGAGGAGTTGCAATTTCAGGGTATTCCCAGCTTCTCACCCGAGATCTTCAAAGAACTGGTCAACCTGGACCCTATGAAGTCCAAGCAACTGGACAAAGGCATTCAGCAGTTGACCGACGAGGGCGTTGCGCAGCTGTTTAATCTGGAGTTGGGCAACCGTAAAATTGTAGGGACAGTCGGAGAACTCCAGTTTGAAGTTATTCAGTACCGTCTGGAGAACGAATACGGTGCTAAATGTCGCTGGGTGCCACTCAACTATACCAAAGCCTGCTGGATAACGGCTGAAAACTCCGCTAAGCTCAACGAGTTTATCCGGCTCAAAGGCAACCAGATTGCTTACGATAAAGATCAGAATCCTGTATTTCTAGCCGAGTCTGACTGGATGTTGCGGATGAATCAGCAAAATAACCCCGACATTCAGTTCCACCTGACGTCTGAGTTTAAAGTGACGGCGTAAAAAGTCATATATAATGTGTGGAAAAAAGGGCTGGTTGTTTTCTATCCGAAAATTATCAGCCCTTTTTTTGCACTGAGGCCGGTCGTTCTCCACAACCAGGGGCAGCTGTTTCTACCACCCTCCGGCGGGTTGATTGTCAGCCACTCTTACAAATACAGGAAGCCAGGAGGCTGTTAGCTTCGTTGGCTGTAGTCAAACTCCGGCGCTGTACTGACTAGCCAGCCCCGGACGATGGTGGATAGTTTAGCCATCAAAACTCCTTTACTTTGTCAGTTTACCTATATAGCCAGTCCTTCGGATCTGTCACCGGTCTCTTTTTCCTGCTTCATGAAGCCAAACATTGTTAAAACCCGACTCAAAAACAACCTGCCTGTCCTGGGCGTGCTGTCGAACACGACCGATCCAACCGTAGCAGAACTGTGTGGCTTTTCGGGTCTGGATTTCTATATGATCGACGGTGAGCACAGCCCCGTTACAACAGCCCAGGTTCAGGACATTGTGCGTGCCTGCGAAACGAGTGGTATTACGCCACTGGCCCGGGTGCGAAGCAATGACGCCAAGCTCATCGGGCAGTACCTGGATACTGGAGTGCAAGGAATCATGATGCCGGGGGTTCGCACCGTAGCGGAACTGGAAGCGCTCGTTAGGGCGGTAAAATTTCCACCGTTGGGTAATCGGGGAGTGGCTCCTGTTCGGGCGGCAGACTATCTGCTGGGGGATATGAACCAGGGAGAGTTCGTTCAGTTTTCGAATGAGCAGACCTTGGTTTTGCCGCAGATTGAAGACCGCGAAGCTATCAATAATCTTGATGAGCTGCTGGCTGTAGAAGGAGTAGACGGGTTCGTGATAGGCCCCCGTGATCTGGCGATGAGCATGGGGTATTACGATGGGCCCGGACATGACGAGGTTAAGCGCACGATTGGTAGCGTAGTTGATCGAATCCGGAAAGCGGGTTTAATTGTAGGTACCACGGCGGCTACCGGTGATCAGGCTAAAGCACTTGTTGACAGAGGGGTACTCTTTTGTCTGAACTCATTTGCCGGTCTGCTGAAGTCAGCTACCGGCGAATTTATGAAAGGACGTCAGTGAACCGCAGCAGGGAGTATACAGAAATCAGTGCGCCGATACGGGCCGATCAGGCTGCTGAGCTGTCGGCTTTATGCCTGACTATTTACCCGCAACACTACCAGCATTTATGGTACGATAACGGGGTCTGGTACCAGGAACATACCTATAATACAGATCAGCTTAGGAAAGAGATTGTTGAGCCTGGCGTTCTGTTTTATTATGCGTGCGTAGACGGAAAACCGGTTGGGTATATGAAGATGAAGCTCAACAACGATCTTGCTAATGAGCCAGGGGGATTACAGGTCGAACGACTCTATTTTTTAAACGAGTTTACCGGCTTAGGTCTTGGAACACGGCTCATGAATTATGCGCACGCAACCGCCCAACATTATGGCCGGAATTATACCTGGTTACACGTAATGGACAGCAACGTAAATGCTATCGCTTTTTACAAAAAACATGGCTACAAATCCGTCGGCGAAACTCACCTTACCTATAGCCAGATGAAGCCCCATTATCGGCGAATGCTTCAGATGAAGCGAGCGGTCACGGACGAATTAGGGACCATTAATCACCAATGTGTTTAGTATGCCAGTCGTAGCAGAAGGGTAAATTGGAATTACAGTAGAAAAATCATAACTATTTGCGAAAACGACCTGATCTGATTTTTTAATCAATACACAATACTTATAATTGACCACTGATAAATTTGCTCATAGAGATCGGCAAAACATATCGATTCTAGTCGCTAAATGGGGTTTGGAGCGGTTATGAGCAGAAATCTCGCCGTCAGCCTCACGCAAATTGGATGATTTTAAAGGTTACTTTATTCGAAAGATGAAAAAAAAGTAGCCAGATGAATTGACTTTTGTAATAACCCATTAACATTGCACCAAAATTCACCATTGGAGGGCTGTTTGAGGATGGTAAGCATACCCATCCGGCATACAACCACAAACCCAATCGGGTTACAATCGGACGGGAGCAGCGTTGTCAAAGGCACGGTATCTTTACAGGGATGCCGAAATTTTGAAAACATTTTACTTGGGAAACTAGTCAAGAAGAATTGTCAGGTTAACCGATAGGCGGCTAAGGCATAACAGATTGGCTAAAAAGTAAAAAAAAACACCTTAACAGTGGATAGGCCGTTCCCTAAGTTTCCGTAGCCGCGTTTGGGAGAATTACAGTTTAGTTTGAAACATTGCGTCAAAATTAACTCAATAAGTATGCGAACATTTATCCAACAACACCCCATGCGGATGCTGGCTGGACTCGTGTTGCTAGGTTTTGCAATGCCTTCTGTCGGTCTTGCTCAAGAGGCAGACACAGTCCGTCGGGACGCCGTACCGAGTTCAACAACTCCCAACCGAGCTTACTCCCGCGAAAACATTTATCGACTAGGCAAAGGAGTTTATACCGATACGTTACGTCGGGACGACTTCAAAGCGCAGGCGAGCGATGTGGCAGAGCTTGACGATTGCGACACCACGTTCCAAACGTTTGTACTCGTACGGCGCCTGTCGCCCTGGCGGATCGGACTGTTTGCCGGTCCCAACTTCGCCTATTGCGGTACCTGGGAAAACACGTTTGGTCCTACCCGTCGTGACAACACCCTGTACAATGGTGCTGGCTTCAACATCACGGGTAACATTGATTACTTCCTGACACCTGCAACCCGTCGTTTACGGTTCGGTGTTGGCGCTGCACTGGGTTATCAGAATTACATTACGCGCGGTGTTTATCGGGATTATCTGTACGGCCTTGCTGCCGTGCGGGGCGTTAACCGGGATCAGGTAACCATTCGTCAGCGTGCTTCGGAAGACATGTTCCTGACTGTCGGTCCGGTCCTGACCTTCACCGTAGCTCGCAGCCGTCGTAACCCAGATGCTACCACCTTTATTGAGGCTGGCGTACGGGGTGGTCTGTTCCGTACCGAAGCCGCAACGATCGCGGCTTTCATCCCGTCGCAGGGTGGATCGCTCCCAACGAACATTCCTTCGTTCGTAGAAGGTGGTGCTCTGCTTCGGACTGTAAACCCAAGCTACCGGCTGTATCATCCGGGCGTGATCGGATCGCTGGGCGTTTTCTTCCCGGTGGGCAGAAACAACTGGAACATCGGTATCCAGGGCCAGGGCTTCTTCACCCGTCTGAACTACATCATTGTAAACGGTATCCAGGATCAACTGCTGGAGTTCCGTCGTCAACATGGTGGCTTTAGTGCTGGTGTAGCTGTTCGCAAAGGATTCGTTCAGAAGAAGCTGATCCCGAAAGCACCAACTGTCTGCCCAACCTGCGATTCTATTCCGCAGCTGAGCGTTCAGTTCAATGGTCAGTCGCTCAAAGGCGTATCGCTCTCGTACACGGATCAGCCTGTTAATCCATCGGCAGCCGCCCCGGTTATCAGCTGGCGCAGCACGACTCCGAATCCGAAGAACGAAACCTTCACCGCTCGTCTGTACTACCGTGCCGATTCAGTAGTAGCGGGTGCTCCGGGTGCTGATCAGGTGATCGCGCAGCTAGAGAACACCACCGATACCACGCTGACATTCCCCGCTCAGTACTTCACGAACGGTCAGCTGAACCGTGGCTTCTACTACGTAACGGTACACAGCCGCCAGTCGGCCAAATGTGGCTCCTGCATGAGCGAAGTGGCTACGACAAGCTTCGCCAACGTACGTGTCCCTATCGACAAAGAGTCTCGTTTCCGTCACCGTCTGGAGCGCCTGGAAGTATTCTACAGAACGCCTGGCTCACGTGACTTCACCAGTATCTGTTACTGTAACGGTGAGATCACCGGTAAGACGATCAAGAAGAACCGTCTGTTCTACAGAAGCCTGAACCGCCGTCTGGCTACGGGTGAAGTTGAGTTCGACACCAACACGGTGATCCTGAACCTGCGCGACATTCCAGGCAATCTGGCTACAACGCTGCAGACTGAGAAGAGCAACATCGAAAACAACGGTGGTATCCGCTACAAAGGTCGTCGAGTTCGTCCGCAGGTATCGTACTTCCGCGCTGTGTTCACTGTCACCAAGCTGCCGATCAACGGTCAGCCTGAGCAGCAGGTGGGAAGCTTCAATACGATCATCAGCGACAACACATACTCGATCACTGATCTGAAACCGCTGACCGACGCTGAGCGTACGAAACTGCTGGCACCGCCTGCACCTCGTAAGCAGACACCACGTCGCCGGGGTGGCAACAGTGGCCGTCGTTCGGATGTGATGTTCGGTGTAGAATAAGCACAGAAAACCCAACAAAAAAACCGGGAGCCAACGCTTCCGGTTTTTTTGTTAGGTGTCGATCAGGCAGGGGGAAAAAGGTTATTAATAGACTACGGTAAAAGCAGAAATAGCTTCGTAGGATTTGTAGCGTTCGGTGCGGGCACCTTTAGGTTTAGCATACACATGTAACGTATGGGTGCCGCGCTGTTTGATTGGCACTGTTAACCGATAGCCATCAGCCGTCAGCTGGATGCTGATCGGAACATGGCTCGTAGTAGAGCCGTTTTGCCGGCCCAGCGAGCAAATAAACTCAACGGGCTGGCTGGTTTGAAGCGTGAGAGTAACCGCGTTGGTCGACCGGATTAGACCTGTTTTGGGAAAGTTGTCGTCGAATCCAAGTCGGAAGTAGGCATCGTAGATCTTGGGAAATTGGTCAAACTGTGCTTTACTGAATGGCTTGTCGAGAAGCTGCCAGCGCTGGTCGGCCGGGAAATGGTTGGCGCCGAATGCAACGGGCTCCGTAAGAAAATAAAAGTCGTTGGGCTGACCACCTTTTGCCGTTGTTTGGGCCCAGGCAATATCGACCAGATACCAATCACCATCGAGCCGGACCGCGTTCCATTCATGATCAATATAACGAATCGGCTGGCCGGCCTCACTATCGTTGGTACGAGAGTACCCCTTGACGTTTACGACCTCAATGCCGGCCCGGTTGAGCAGGTGTTTGTAAAGCAGGGCAAAGCCCGTACAGACGGTCTTCCGGCTCCGGAGCACACGGCCGGCATACTCGGTCTCGGAGGAGTAACGCTGACCGCTATAGGCATCCTCGTCATACTGCACATGCGACGTAATCCAGGCGTAGACCGAGCGGGCCTTGGCCAGTTCGCTGCGGGCGGGCGCTGTCAGATAATCGCTGAGCGTATTCAGGTTTCGGGTTGCCGATTCTGGTGTCTTGCGGGCGTAAGCGTCAATTACGCCATAATCGACGGTAACAAATTTCGATGGGCGCGGTATATCGGCTGTCAATGTTGATAGTTGAACTGCCGATTCGTTTGGCGCTGAAAAGGCGGTGAAGAAAAGCAGGCAGAAACAGGCTTGCAAAGAGGGGAACAGCAGGGTAATTTTCTGCCGAAACCAGGTTGTGTATGTTCGCATTCCTCAGTCAGTATCACTAATTTCATAACACCAATGCAGGCTTTTTTATTGCTGATTTTACCCCTTCTGGTCATGCTTCCGGACAATACACACGCCCAACCGACGCCCGTTGGTGCGGCCATGCACACGTATTCATTCCGGCTCAGGCCGGGTCAGGATCTGAAAAAAGAACTGGAAAAAGTGGTGCAGCAACAGCGAATCGGGGCGGGGGCTATACTGACCTGTGTGGGCAGTTTGACTGACGTGACGCTGCGGCTGGCCAATCAGGAAGGACCCAGTACATGGCATGGGCACTTCGAAATCGTATCGCTGGTTGGTACTCTTTCCGCCAATGGGAGTCACATCCATCTGTCAGTTTCCGACTCGACAGGGCGTACGCTGGGCGGTCATCTGCTGGACGGCTGTACCATATACACCACCGCCGAATTGTTGATTGGCGTCATGCCTGAGATCACCTATACGCGTGAGCCCGACCCTGCGTTTGGGTATCGGGAGCTGGTCGTGAGAAAACGTAAGAAGAAATAAGCGCAAAAGCCACTCCCCGACGGGAATGGCTTTTGCGTATACATATGCTGAAAATAAATGATTTAGTTGCGTTTGCTCATCTCGTCACGAATCTTGGCAGCTCGCTCGTATTCCTCGTTGCCAAGCGCTTCTTCGAGCATCTTCTGCAATTCTTCCGACGACGCATTTTTCAGCTGATCACCGAAAGAGCGTGACGAGGGTCGGTTAGGTGTCGAGCGAACCAGTTCTTCCTGCTCTTCCTCTTCGTCGCTGCCACTTGCGGTGATTCCTGCTTCGGACAAGATCGACTCGTTCGTGTAGATGGGTACATCGAACCGAATGCCGATGGCAATAGCATCGGATGGGCGAGCATCGATGACCGTTTCGCGAACGCCATCGAAACAGACGATTTTGGCGAAAAAGATGCCTTCGCGCAAATCCGAAATTACGATCTCGCGAACCGTAAACCGAAACTGCTCCGCAAACTGCTTGAACAGGTCGTGCGTCATCGGCCGATTCGGAACGATTTTTTCAATCTCAATGGCGATTGCCTGGGCCTCAAACATGCCAATGATGATTGGCAACCGGCGGTTGCCATATTCTTCTCCCAGTACCAGCGCAAACGAACCCGACTGCGACTGACTGGGCGATAGTCCTAGTATTTCCAGCTTAATCTTATCCACAGCGCGAATTTAATCAAAAGTAGTAACAGGGCCACCTGGTGCATAATAAGTAAGCGTCTGCGTGCCTACCGATTTATGAAATTAGTCATCTATACGACAAGCGGGGTGGCTCTGTTGCTACTCCCGATCGGTTACAGCCCCTGCACTGCCTTCGTAAGCCGCGGTAATACGTCGAACACGTCGCCAACGATACCATAATCGGCCGACTTGAAGAACGGAGCCTCGGGGTCTTTATTGATAACAACAATTACCTTTGAGGAGTTTACGCCAGCCAGATGTTGTATAGCGCCTGAAATTCCGGCGGCTATGTACAAATTTGGGCTTACTTTGATTCCGGTTTGCCCAACGTGCTCATGGTGAGGGCGCCAGTCCAGATCCGACACCGGCTTCGAGCAGGCCGTTGCGGCTCCCAGCGCCTTAGCCAGGTCTTCTACAATGGCCCAGTTTTCGGGACCTTTCAGACCGCGACCGGCCGAAACAACCAGATCGGCTTCGGGCAACAGGACATCGCCAGTGGCTTTTTCCGTTTTCTTAACGGTGATTACGAAATCGTTCTCGTTAAGGGTGGGCGAAAAAGTCTCTACGGAGGCCGTTGCCTCACTTTCTTCCGGCGTAATGGTGTTTTTCTTAATAGCCAGAATTTTTACGTCGGCTTTCAGATCATTATAGGCAAAGGCTTTACCAGTATAAATGCTGCTTTTGACCCGAAAGCCAGCCGACAGGTCGGGTAATTCGATCACATTGGCCGCCAGACCCGCCTTGAGTTTGCCGGCCAGCCGCGCCGTCATCGCATCGGCCAGGGATGATTTGGCGAGTACAACTACTTTACTGCTTTCCTGCTGCGCTGCGGCCGAAACAACGGTAGCGTAGGCCATGCCGTTGGGTTCGTTAAGCTTGCCGTCGGCCGCGTGGAGCACCTTGGTGGCGCCAAAACGACCGGCCGAAGCCAGCTCGCTGTCGTCGGCCTGGCCAATTACAATAGCGGTGGCCGATGTGCCGAGCATTGCCGCGACCTTGGCGCCGTAAAAAATTGCTTCCTGTGAAGATTTCTTGAGTTTGCCTTCGTCTAATTCGGCAAATATGAGAACAGACATATACGAGGTTTCGGTTTATGGTTTTCGACACGCGGTTCGTCGGACGAGGTCCAGGAACCACCCGGTGAAAACAGCTTTGATCAGATAACTTTAGCTTCGGTGCGCAGGAGCTGGATCAGGGTTTCGGCTTCTTCGGCCTTGATCATTTTCACGCTGCCACGGGGAGCGGGGAGTTCGTAGCTACCGACGGCGGTCAGTTTGTCTGTGCCGGTTGGTTCTACAATCTTCAGCGGCTTAGTCCGGGCGGTCATGATACCACGCATGTTCGGAATCTTCCATTCGGCAATCGGCTCCTGGCAACCTAAAACCAACGGAAGCTTAGCCTCCAGCTCTTCTTTGCCACCCTCAATTTCGCGGGTGATCTGAGCCGTGTCGCCGGCGATATCCAGAAGCATAACCGGTGAGATAGACGGAATGCCAAGCATCTCGCCAACAATACCGTGTACCTGACCGCCATTGTAATCGATTGATTCGCGGCCCATCAGGATCAGATCGTACTGCGCATCTTTGGCAATGGCCGCAATCTGTTCCGCTACAAAATAAGCGTCGGTTGGTTCGGCATTAACCCGGATCGCATCGTCGGCGCCGATAGCCAGACATTTGCGGATGACGGGTTCGGCGTCGGCTTCGCCTACGTTCAGGACCGTTACGCTGGCACCTAGTTTTTCTTTTAGCTCAACGGCCCGCGCCAGTGCGTAATCGTCGTAAGGGCCGGTGATGAACGTTACACCCGCTTTGTTGAGCCTGGTGTTATTGTCCGTAAAGGCAATTTTGGTGGTGGTGTCGGGCACACTCGTCACACACACTAAAATCTTCATTGGCTATGCGGTTTTGGTTGATATAGTGACTGATGATCGGTTTTTCGAAGCCTGCTTTCTGCCGGTTGGCAGCAGACAACGGAAAACTAACCATTACTTTTACGGCGCAAAAGTAATCATACGCCTATAGAAAGTATGCATGCATACTAATTTTCTTGCCTCAATGAATAACGAGCGTATCCAACAATTAATTCGATTTGTACAGGAAGAACCCGGAGAGCCGTTCAATGTTTATGCGCTGGCCATGGAATACATGAACAGTCAGCCCGAGCAGGCACGGGTTTATTTCGACCAACTCCTGAGCGATCATCCTGATTATCTGCCGACGTATTACCACGTAGCCGCTTTGTATGCCGAGCTGGATGAGCGCGATAAGGCGGCCGAACTTTACCAAAAAGGGATCAGGCTGGCAGAGGTACAGAATAACCAGAAGGCGTTACAGGAGTTGCAGCGCGCCCGCCAGGCGTTCGACGATGACGACGACGAGTGGTAGGTTTGGCTAGCGCCGGCGTTTTTTCTTTTCCGTTATGAAGCCCTGTTTGAAGAGCAGCGGTACGGTAGCCTGTTCGGGCAGGGTATAGCTGAGCGCTATGTAGTTGGCTGAGGCTACTTTGGGCAAGTATACAAATCCGCGTATCGACTCGTTGGGCTCAAGCGTATTGGCTCTAAGGGCTAGTTCGCGCCAGCGGTATTCTTCGTAATCGTAGCGTTGCATTCGGTTGGCGAAGGTGCCGTAATCGATGGCGCGCTTGGCGGCTATGCCCTGGTACATGAAATCATGCGTAACCCGGTTATTCACCCATTCCCGGTACGAAGTTCGGTTTCGATTCGTTGAGGACGATACATCCGAGGCAACTGCGGCTACGAGCAGCACGGTATTCATGATCTTGGCCCGTTTCAGCCGTTTTTCTTCCTGTTTGCGTTTGATACCGATCCGACTGGCTTCATAAGTTGGGTCGGCGGCTGATTGGGCGAGGGGCAGGCCGGTGCTGTGCGGATCGGGCAGGGTGTCCTGGTGCGGGCCTAAGGCCACAAACCGAAAATCGGCAGGGTTGATGCTGATCGGGTGGTCGGTTCGGTTCTTAATTTCAATATCGAGTACGGCATACTCCAGGTCTTCGCGTTCGAACGACGCCACAACCCCTACGCCGTTATCTTCCGCCTTGGTAACGGGCCGACCGTCAATAGTAGTGATATCGCCCGAAGCGGGTTCCAGCTGGTAGGTCGTTATGGTAGGCGCACAGCTACTCATTGTGTGCAGCACAACGGCCGTGAGTAAACTCCATTTAACGTAAACAGATGCGTTCATAACCGTCAGGGTAAGAGGCTATTTGCTTGTTAGCGTAAAGGTAATTAGCGGCTGGCTTTCTATGTATCCAGTAAACCCCGGTTTTTTACCGACTGTGTATCTGTCCGTTACCCGACAGGAGGAGGTCAGGTCAGGCAGATGAACTGCGCTAGAACTGCCCGGCCTCTATGGCCAGCCATACATTACGTAAACCCAGAAAGGTCGTAAGCGCCACAACCAGCAGCATGGCTACATTCTGCCAGGGCCGGTTGCGGTATTGAGCCGGTAAAAGGGTTTTGTTGTTGACGGCCAGTAACAAAAAGACGGTCACCAGCGGAAGCAGCAGGCCGTTGGCCGCCTGCGCCAGAATGATTACCGGAATGGGTTTCACGCCGAGCAGGCCAAACGTCAGCCCTACGGCCATTACGATAAGCCAGGTTGCCCGGTAGCGGCCGGATTGTTCAGACCAGCCCAGCATACTTCGACCCGTAACGGCAGCGGCCAGGGGGGCGGTCAGGGCCGACGTAAAACCAGCGGCAAAAAGCCCGAAGCCGAACAGCGCACCTGCCCAGCTTCCCAGGCGAGCGGACAATGTCTGTTCAAACGTTTGAAAGGAGAAATCGCCCGTAACGAGCATGCCCGAAACCAGAATTGCCATGGAGATGAAGCCACCGATCAGGACAGCCAATGCAATACCAAACCGCATTTCGGTCAGCGATTGACCCTGCCCGATGCCCGAGCCTAAAAACAGATTATAGGGAACAATGGTAGTGCCGATTAACCCAATGACCAGTACGGTAGACCCGTCGGGCAAGGCAGGAATAAAAAGGGCTTTGGTTAATTCCATCGTATTAGGCGCCACGCTGACCGCTACATAGGCGAAGCAAAGCCCCATGGCAAAGACAATCAGCCCCAGGAGGTTTGCAATAAGGCGGGTAGAGCCTTGCCACAATAGGCCCACGCAGACAATACCGACTCCTACCGTTAACACCTGACTCGGCACACCCGTTAGTAGCGCCAGGCCGGATACTGCTCCCAAAATATTACCGGCCTGATAGGCTGCGCAACCCAGCGCGACGGCCCCAAACAGTACCGTCATCAGCCCGCGTACCCGGGAGCCGTAGGTTTGTGTCAACAGTTCGCCCAGACTCAAGCCGGAAGCTATGGTTACCCGAGCCGCGGCTTCCTGCAACAAAATAGTACCGAGGGTGGAGAAGGTCAGCGCCCAGAGCAGCCGAAGGCCGAAGCCGGAGCCAGCCATGGCGCAGGTCGTAACGGTGCCGGGACCGATGAAAGCCGCCGAGATAACCGACCAGAAAAGCACGCTGCCAAGACCAGCGCGGAGGGAGAGCGATTTAGGCACGTCTACAAATGATAAATGATGAACGATGAATGTAGCCGAAAAAAACTACAATCCATTATTCATCATTTATCGTTCATCGTCCAGTTAGGACAAGTACTTCCGAAGCATCCACGCCATTTTCTCGTGGGCCTCCATCATACCGGTCAGGAAGTCGGCCGTACCGGCGTCGTTCAGGTCTTCGTCGCAGGTGTCAACGTCTTCGCGCAGTTCTCGGGTAATCTGCTCGTGATCGGCCAGCAGCCGATCGAACATATCGCGGGTTTTTATCTCACCACTGGTGTCTTCTTCCAGGCTGGTGCCTTTGATGAATTCAGCCATAGTGGAGAGTGGCTTACCACCCAGGGTACGGATGCGTTCGGCAACCTCGTCGATCATTTCTTCGAGCGCTTTATATTGCTCTTCGAAAAACTCGTGGTATTCCTTAAAGCTCGGACCCGCTACGTTCCAGTGATATTTACGGGTTTTAATATAGAGAACGTGCAGGTCGGCCAGGTAGGCATTGAGCAGTTCATTCGCTTTTTTGAGCGAGTCTTTCTCCAGACCGATATTCGGTTGAATGTTCTTCGGCTCTTTCTGTTGGGTTTCCGGTTTGTTCAGATCGGTAGTCATAACATGGAGTGTGTATGTATTGGAAGTATAACCCGACCACACAGAAATTGTTGCCAATACCGACTGATGAACTCAGATGAGTCCGGCGAAGACTTCGTTCGAATAAGCGATGTTGCGTTTCTGGGCTTCAACTGCTCCCATTGTATTCGGAGAGCCTTCTTCGAGACATTGCTCCAGCACCAGCAGCGGCCTGCGGTTGTGCGCTTTCAGGGCGCTGGTCAGTCGCCGGTAGTCGATGTCGCCGTCGGAAAAAGACTCCTGCCAGACGCCGTTTTTCGACTGGCGGATGTGTACCTCAACGATGCGGTTACCGTAAAGCCGGACCACGTCGAACAGGGCTATCTGCGAATTGCCCGACCCCCGGTATACCCAGTGGGCGTCCAGGCAGAGCGACACATTTTTAGGATCGGAGCCCAGTAGCATATGATGAAATTCACGGGCCGCCTGCCGGTGTTCGGGCGCATGGGTATGATAGGCAAGGGTCATCCCCCGCTGGCGGAGTTCAGCCCCGAGCCGGTCGAGATTTTTGACCTGTTCGGCCAGTTGTTCATCGGTCTTGTCGTCTTTGGTGCCCCAGCGGATGGGGTTGGGGTTGGTAACGATCACCCGCGAGCCCAGGGGCTTCACGGCCTCAGCAATGGCCAGTACCGACGCGATAGATTTTGGGGCCTCGTCGGGTTGGTGCAGCGAGCTGTTGACGTACAGAGATGGCATCGTCAGCTTGTACTTAGTCAGGTAAGGCGCCAGCTTTTTCACCTCATCGACGCTGGTAAACGACGGTTCGTAGGCGGTTAGTCCGGTCTTTACATACTCGCTCAGCGACGCGTCGGGGTCGGCCATCCAGTCTTTCTGCTCACGCCCGTAAAAGGTGCTCCAGGTATAGGCGTTGCAGGAAAGAGGCTGGCGCTCCGGCGCAGCCGAATGCCCTTCCGCTGGCTTGATATCGGGGAGCAACGTCGCGCCGGTAAGTGCCGTGAGCGACGATAAGAAATTTCGTCTGGTTGAAAACATAAGCAATAAACGATAACCGGTTTCCCGCCTGTAAGCCCAGTCGATGCCCCTAAAAAGCTGAGTAACCTTTTCAAGGTGCTGGTTGTCAGTTAAGTAAGGTAATGCCGGGCAGGCAGTTAGGTTTTTCTATCTATGGTCTGGCGGGATATTAGGGTGAAAAGGGGCGGCCCATCCGGATTTACCCGACTCCGCCACCGCCGGGGGTTTCGATGCGGATGCGTTCGCCAGCCTGCATGGGTCGGGTGAAAATGCCAGGCATGTCTTCTTCGCTGCCATCCTGCCGGAGCAGGGTTTGCCGGCCTACCGCACCGGGCTGGCCGCCCCCTAAGCCATAGGGCGCCATCAGCCGGTGCTGACTCAGCAGGGTAGCCTGGGCTGGTTCCAGAAACTCGATCTCACGAACAATGCCATCGCCACCGCGCCACTGGCCGCTGCCGCCCGAGCCGGGGCGTATGCCGAACTGGTGGAGCCGGACGGGGTAGCGTCGTTCCAGTTCTTCGGGGTCGGTCAGTTTAGTGTTAGTCATGTGCTGATGAACCGCCGAACGCCCGTCAGCGCCCGGCGTCGCTCCCGTGCCTCCGCCAATGGTTTCGTAATAGCCCATCGTGGCGGTGCCGAACAGAAAATTGTTCATGGTCCCCTGACTGCAGGCCGCCAGTCCCAAGGCCTTCAGCAGCGTATCGACCAGCCGCTGGCTCACCTCGGTATTGCCGCCCACCACGGCCGGACATTCCGTTTCATGGTTGGGAAAGACTGGGTTCAGGAATGAGGATTCGGGCAGAACCAAATCCACGGGTGCCATCAGCCCTTCGTTGAGCGGTATATCACTGACGGTAGCGTCGGTCCCTACCCACAACCGGAGCACATACAGAATGGCGCTGTGCAGAATCGAAACGTTGGCGTTCAGATTATGGGGGTGTACGGCCGAAGTGCCCGAAAAGTCGATGGTGATACGCCCATTGGCTATGGTCAGACTCACCCGAATCGTATGCCCGTCGTCGAGTGATTCGTCGGCCGCGAAGGTCTGCCCGTCGAAGCGATGCAGTACAGTTGTGATGATTGCGGTAGCGGAGTTCTTCAGCTGGGTCATATACTGCTGAACCGTAGCCAGACCGTATTGCCGGACGAGGGTGCGCAGAGCCGTTTCGCCCGCCCGCAGCGAGGCCAGGGCGGCTTCTATATCGGCGCGGTTCTCGGCCAGGGAGCGGGTGGGGTAGGGCGCCTGCGTGAACCGTGCCTGTAAGCCCGTTCCCGCATCGCCATCCCACAAAAACTGACCTGCTTTAACAACATACTGGGGCTCCAGTACGACCCCTTCCTCGGCCAGCCGGGTAGCATCGGGGGGCATCGATCCCGGCACTTTGCCGCCTATTTCGGCGTGGTGAGCCCGGTTGATGACGTAGCCGATCAGCTGCGCGTCGTCCGTAAATACGCCCTGCAGGAGGGTGACATCGGGCAGATGGGAACCGCCGTATTTCGGGTGGTTGGTGATAATGACATCGCCCGGAGCCAGGGGGAGTTTATCGAGGCAAAGCCGCGCGCATACGCCCAGACTGCCCAGATGAACCGGAATATGGGGAGCGTTGGCTACCAGCTCGGCCCGGGCGTCGAGCAGGGCGCACGAAAAATCGAGTCGTTCTTTTACATTGGTTGAGAACGCAGTACGCTGGAGCTGCGCGCCCATCTCTTCGGCAATAGCCCGAAAACGCTGGGTGAATAGCTCCAGCTGAATAACGTCGGCCTGCTCCGCTTCGTCCGTCGAAATTGGCCCGGACTGGAAATCATCCGGAGAATCGTAGTCGGCAATGTAGTTAATAAGCGCATTCTGGTCAGCCTGGATCACTACACGCCAGCCGGGTTCAACGAAGGCCGAGGAGGTGGTATTCAGCAGCAAGGCCGGGCCACGGAAGGTGTCGCCTTCCCGCAAGCGGGTCCAGTCATAGGCCGGGTAGGTATCCGTCTCGAACGACGAAACAGCATGCCGATGGCTGACCGGCGGCCCGTTCTCCGGAACCTCAGGGCTGATTGTACTGACAACAACCCGTAGACTTTCTACGTCGATCGGGCGGGGCTGGCCGGTGCTGGTGCCGGGATAGTGCCCGTAGAGTTGCTGGTACCTGGTTCGGAAATCGTCGGCCAGGTTATCGCTGAAGGGTATTTCCAGGCTGGCCTCCTGCCCCTGGAGCCGAAGAAATACGTTCACGGAGTCGGTTCTGATAGCAGCATCCGCGGCTATGTCCTGCCGCAGGGCCCGGGTAGCCTGCTCAACCAGCTCGCTGGCGATGGTCGGTAGCTGGTCGCTAACCTGATGAAGCGGCTGAAGCACCGACCGGGCAGCCATTCGTTCGATACGAGCCTGACCGATCCCATAGGCACTGAGCAGCCCCCCGTCGAAAGGAAGTATAATTCGTTCCATACCCAGAAGCCGGGCGATGGCACAGCCGTGGAGTCCGCCGGCTCCGCCGAAGACCAGCAGGCTATAGTGGGCAGGATCAAACCCTTTGGCTACCGAAATTTTGCGGATAGCCCCCGCCATCGTTTCGTTCGCAATGCGTTCGAATCCGCGCAGCAGGGTAGCCGGATCGGGTTGGGTGCCGGTCTTCGACTCAATTTGAAGGCTTATGGTCTGCAGGGCATCCTGTGCTTTCTCGGGGAAGACCGGAATGCCGAACTGGCTGGGATGAAGTTTGCCCAGCAGCAAGTTGACATCCGTAATGGTCAACAGCGCCGGGGCCGACGGGGAGGTAGCTCCGTAACAGGCCGGACCGGGGTTGGCACCGGCGCTCTGTGGCCCTACGCGCAGCTGAGCGCCGTCAAACCAGCAGATGGAGCCTCCGCCGGCCGCCACGGTTTCGATCGACAGCGACGGAAGCTGCAGGTCAAACGGGCCGATGGGAGTCGAATAACGATAGTCGGGGGTTTGCTGAATCCTGGCTACATCGGTGCTGGTGCCACCCATGTCGAGGGTTAGGGTGCCGGGTTGCATCAGGCTGTTGGCTACAGCCGCTGCGCCAATGACACCACCCGCAGGGCCGCTGAGCAGGCTGTCTTTGGGCCGGAACAGATCCGCCCGCACTAGCCCACCCGCACTGGTCATAACCCGCACGGGCTGTTTGCCCGCTGTGCCGTTACCCAACTGCGTCTGTACGTTGTTTAGGTATGACCGCAGCACCGGAGTCAGATACGCGTCGATGACGGCGGTCTGGGTGCGGGAAACGTAGCCGGGGGCGGTCGATACGTCGGTGGAGAGGGTGATGACAGGAAACCCTTCGGCCAGTAGTGTCTCGCGTAGCTGCTGCTCATGCGCCGGATTCCGATAGGCATTCAGCAGCGAGATCGCCACGGCCTCGGGTTTGATCTGCCGGAGCTGATCGATGAGTGTCGCGAGCGCAGGCCCGGCCAGTGACGTCAGTACCTGGCCGTCGGCAGCCATGCGTTCGTCAACTTCGAATACCTCTTCATACAGCACCTCGGCGGGTGGTATAGCCAGCTGAAACAGGTTGGGTCGCTGCTGGGTACCGATTCGGAGCAAATCCCGAAAGCCTTTGGTGATCAGCAACGCAACCCGGGCGCCTTTTCGCTCGAGTAGCGCATTGGTGCCCCGGGTGGTACCCAGCCGCATGTCCAGGGCCGGAAAAGGCTGCTGGAGCGGGGTTTGGGTCAGCAGCCGGGTGGCGAGTACCGGGGCTTCTTCGTTCGTGAACAGTTCTACCGTTAGCCGGTCCAGCCCCCGCGCCCGAAGTAGCGCCGAGCCGTCTACGGGGCCGGTTGGGGCGTTTACGACTAACTGCCCGTCGGCGTTCAGCGATGCCACCGTAAATGTTTCGCCCGTTTCGATGAGCCGGAGCTGGTACCCGTCGAAGAGGGGGGCAGTCAGCCATGACGCGGTTAGCCGATCATGAATCAGCTGGGCCCGAAGTCGGCTACTGCTGAGCACTTTTGTGCGGTGTAAAACGCCGTTGGGGGCCAGGCCGAGCCCATCGGTAAAGGTTCCGCCTGTATCAATCCAGATCTGCCACATGGGTTAGTTCATCACAGTAACCCCCGCCTGCCGGTAGGCGTCAACGACATCGGGTCGGGCTTCATTGTCCGTAATCAGGATGTCGAACAGGGTTAAAGGCGCAAAATAGAGGTATTTCTCGGTTTCCAATTTAGCGGAGTGACACAGCAGGTACGTTGTTTCGGCCTGCCGGGCCATGGCTACGGCGGTGCTGGCTTCTCGTTCGCTGTTGGCTGTCAGTCCTTTGCGTAGTGAAATGCCATCAACGCCAATGAAGGCCCGGTTGGCCCGGTAGCGGGCTATGTGCTCCTCGGCAATAAGGCCATGTACTGCCTGCCGGTCTTTGTCCACTTCGCCCCCCACCAGGTTTACCGATACCGAACTGTTTATCAACTCGGCAACAACCGGCAGCGAATTGGTGATGACCGTAATACGCCGGTTGCGAATAAACGGGCATAACCGGAAAACGGTACTGCCACAATCCATGAAAAGTATGTCGCCTTCCTGAATGGTTTGAGCGGCCAGCTGGCAGATATAATCTTTCTGGTCAGCATTAACGGCGGCTTTGTTTTCAAACCGAAAGGCATCGGTAACCGCACTCACCTTCATGGCCCCGCCCCGCGTCCGGTAGACCAGCCCCTGGGCCGCCAGCTGCACCAAATCGCGCCGAACTGTCATCTCAGAGGTGTGCAACAACTCAGCCAGTTCCTGCACCTCTACCGAGCCGCGTTCCTCTACCGTTTGTACAATGAGCCGTTTGCGATTTTGAAAATTCATATCATTTCTCTTCTTTTGTTCAAAAATAAACAATTTCAAACATAAATAAACAAATGGTGGCTGAACGTATTCGCATAACCGACGAAAAACTGCTGTCTGACAACTGGTATGTATTAAGACGATACACCTTCGATTATTTGGGGAAAAACGGACAATGGACTACGCAGCAACGCGAAGCCTATGATCGTGGCAACGGCGCGACCATATTGTTGCACAACCCCGAAACCGACACCGTTATCCTGACCCGCCAGTTTCGGCTACCAACCTACGTCAATGGCAATGATACCGGTGGCCCACTGGCTGGTATGCTGATCGAGACCTGCGCCGGCCTGCTGGACAACGACGATCCGCAAACGGCTATTCTTCGCGAAACGGAAGAAGAGACCGGCTATCGGCTGCAGGCGGTCGAGAAAGTGATGGAAGCGTATATGAGTCCCGGCTCAGTCACCGAAAAGCTGTTTTTCTACCTGGCTGAATACACGGCCGACACCGAACGAGAAGCCGGTGGCGGAATCGATGAAGAGGAGATCGATATACTGGAGCTGCCACTCAGTCAGGCCATGGCCATGATCGGAACGGGCGAGATCAAAGATGGAAAAACCATTATGTTGCTTCAGCACCTGCGGTTACGGCAACTGGCCTGACAATTTTGGTCAGGCCAGTTGATAGTCGGGCTATTTGCCGACCGAGATCAGGTTCGCGAACAGCCGGTAGGCGCCCGGTACACCCGCGGGCAACTCCCGGAAAAAAACCAGTCCCGTATACATGTAATGACCTTTGCCGTATCGGGCGTAGATCAGGCTACCCTTCTTGTCGGCTTCGTTCTGGTCATGGGCCGAGAAAATCGGTTCGTACGCTTTGTCCCAGTCCTGAGCGAAGTAGATGCCGCGTTCCTGCACCCAACCCGCAAAATCAGCGTCGGTAATTTTATTGGGTCTATTCAGGAGCGGGTGTTTCGGGTTCAGGAAGGTCATGGGCGCATCTTCTTCCGTAACCCGATCGCGACCAATCGTGAACGGATAAGGGCCCAGCTGAGCTACTTTGATACCGCCATTGTTGACAAACCCGCCCGGGGTCACATACTGTACGATCATAGTGCCGCCGTTGCTGACGTAATCCATAAGTTTTTTCTGGTAGATACCGAGCCAGTCGTTGGTGTTGTAGGCCCGGACTCCGGCTATGATAGCGTCGTAGCCCGACAGGTCGCGGC
This sequence comes from Spirosoma lacussanchae, assembly GCF_005870035.1. Classification (GTDB taxonomy): domain Bacteria; phylum Bacteroidota; class Bacteroidia; order Cytophagales; family Spirosomataceae; genus Spirosoma; species Spirosoma lacussanchae. Next base: position 574,813 of record NZ_SWJG01000002.1, read on the forward strand.
TGAGCTCGGCGGGCCCCAACTGGGTAACCCGGCACCCCATCTGTTGCAGGGCCGCGGGCACTTCATCTCCCGCGCCGACGATGTAGCCTATGTTCTTGGCCAGCACGTTCACATCCAGCTTCACCAGTTTGGCTTCGGCCGGCGGGAAGAGCGTCTGCGTCGGTATGTGTTTGTAGGCAATGGTCCGCAGCCCGGTCGTAAAGGTGCTGCCGTTGCTGGTTGTCATCGTGGCCCGGAGCAGCCCGTTCTGAGCGGTTGCTGCTGGCGATACGGTAAACGTCAGGCGCTGTTCATCGCCGGTATTGGCCAGGGAGAACGGCAGTGAAGCCGGTTCTACCCGCCAGCCAGCGGGCACGTTGAGCCGGAGCGTACCCGACACGTTAGCCCGCCCGGCTTTCAAAATGACTTCGGCCGTTTTTGATTTGGTATCGGCAAAGGTAAAGACGCGCTCGGAGAGATTAGCCGTTACATCGGGCTGAATAATAAACGGTCGGTAAACTTCCCCCTCAACCGGATCGGTCGATTTATAGACAACCGGACGGCGGTAAGTAAACCGCTGGCCGTCAATCTCAATGGTATAGGCCGCCGACAAAGCCGCCGGGTTTTCGGGCAAACCGATCAGGGCCTGATTATCGACCTGAAAGAGACCTTTCTCAATGGGTTTTTCGAGCCAGTAGGGTTGCGAGATTTTCTGCGTTTTCGGGATGGTCAAGCTAGTAGGCAGGGTTAGCTGATCATTGGGTTTGAGCAGCACATTCAGCGTACTGTCCTTGCCGGTCGAATACCGGACATTGACCAGCCGCACCGGGCTGTCGGACCGGCCCACTACGGTGGTCGTCAGCTTAATGGTTTCGCCGGGTGTGGCGGCATAGTTGGCTGGGTTGGTTTCGAACCACAGGCCCAGGCATTGCTGAATCAGGGTCTGCACCTCCTGCCGCTTCGTGCGGACGTAGAGGTTGGTCGTGTCCAACCGGCTGATGGCGCCGTACAGGCGTACCAGGCCGCTGACCAGTCTGGCTGGTTGATCGGACGAAAAGCTGCTGATCAACTGGTCGACCTGCGGTTGAATGGCTTCGCCACCGGGCACCCGTTTCCAGCTCATGTCGATGCCCTCAAAAGGGTCGTTCTGGACCGGGTCACCGTTTTTCAGCAGCAGGTAGTCTACCTTGGCTCCGCGGCTGGCCGGAACCCCAAAGCCCTGGCTTTTGTGCTGGCTGCGGCTTTCGGCGGCTATCTCGCCATACGATTTTCCCAGCAGCGGATTGTAGAGCCCGGTTTCCAGTCCAATCAGGTTACCGGCTTCGTCGGGTTTGCGGTTGCTCAGAAACTGACCCGGGATAAACACATTCCAGAGAATACGTTTGGCCTGCCAGGGTTTTACATAGGCCAGTTGTTCTGGAAACCGGGCGGGGTTGCCGGATATCTTGAACGCTTCTTCGGCCAGAAAACCCGAAGCACTATGATGGCCGTGACCGGCGCGGGCATCGGGCGGGAAACGGGTAATAATTACATCGGGCTGGTAGGTACGAATCATCCAGACCACATCGGCCAGCACTTTGTCCTGCCCCCAGGTGCGTACAGCCTCATCGGTCGATTTTGAAAAGCCGAAGTCATAGGCCCGGCTGAAGAACTGGTCGGGGCCGTCTATGCGCCGGGCAGCCAGCAACTCCTGGGTGCGGATGATACCGATGTTTTCGCCCTGTTCGGCACCGATCAGATTTTGGCCACCGTCGCCACGGGTCAGCGAAAGGTAGCCTGTGCGCAGGAGCCGTTCTTTTGACAGGTACGCCAGAAACAGGGTATTTTCATCGTCAGGATGGGCCGCTATATACAGGACGGAGCCGAGTACATTCAGCTTTTTCAGGTTCGACAGAATCTCACCCGGAGGGGTTGGCTTTATAGGACCGTAAGGAACCTGAGCGGAGGTGATGGCGGCAGCAAACGCTGCGTATAGGGTAATCAGGTAGACAACAGGACGCACAGCGGGGGAGGTTTTCTGAAAAAGCAAAAATAAACAGCTAACACACAGATTACTATTGGCAGGTCACTTTATACCGGCTCTTCAGGCGTTAAACCCACATCACTTGGAAAAAACGCAATTTTCCTCAGAAAAAGGCAAGTATTGGCGTTGCTTCGCTAGGTAATGAAGAGGCAAACTTTATCTTTGCGCGCAGTCCTATTTTTTCTAAACTCTATACAAAGTCGCATGAATAATAGTCTTTACATCGTCCCTTTTCTGGGTCTGGTGGGCCTGGCGGTGATGTTTGCCAAATTCGTATGGGTCTCCCGGCAGGACGCCGGTGACGCTCGAATGCAGGAAATCTCAGGGTACATTGCAGATGGTGCTATCGCCTTTCTAAAAGCCGAGTGGCGCGTTCTGATCATCTTCGGCCTGATTGTAGCCGTTCTCTTATCCTGGTCAGGCTCGCTGGTCGAAAATTCACACTGGAGTATCGGCATTGCTTTCGCCTTTGGGGCGTTCACCTCGGCGCTGGCCGGGTACATCGGCATGAAAATAGCCACCAAAGCCAACGTCCGCACGGCCCATGCCGCCCGTACCAGCCTGACACGCGCCCTCGATGTATCCTTTACGGGCGGGTCCGTTATGGGGATCGGGGTAGCCGGTCTGGCCGTTTTAGGGCTTAGTGTGCTGTTCATCATTCTCTATAATTTCTTCGTAGCCGGGGCCGAGTCGGTCAATGGCGTATTGCCGGTCAATGGCATCCCGATGGAGCGCGCGCTCGAAGTGCTGGCGGGTTTCTCGCTCGGCGCTGAATCTATTGCGCTCTTTGCCCGGGTGGCTGGCGGAATTTATACCAAAGCGGCAGACGTAGGGGCCGACCTGGTGGGTAAAGTAGAAGCCGGCATTCCCGAAGATGATCCGCGCAACCCGGCTACCATTGCCGATAACGTAGGCGATAACGTAGGTGACGTGGCCGGTATGGGCGCTGACCTGTTCGGATCATACGTTGCCACGATTCTGGCTACGATGGTACTGGGTCGCGAAATTATTATTCCGAACGACCCGATTATGGGCCACGCGCCTATCGTACTGCCGGTTCTGATTGCGGGCATGGGTCTGATTTTCTCCATCCTGGCTTGCTACCTGGTGCGGGTGAAAGACGATAACGGCAACGTACAGGGGGCGCTGAACCTGGGCAACTGGGGGTCGATTATCCTGACCGTAGTGGCTTCGTACTTTCTGGTGAGCGCTATTCTTCCCGACGTAACGATGCAGATTCGGGGGGTCGAGTTCACCCGCATGGACGTGTTCTACGCTATTCTGACGGGCCTGATCGTGGGGGCGCTGATGTCGACCATCACCGAGTATTACACCGCCATGGGCCGTCGGCCAGTGCTATCCATTATCCGGCAGTCGGCAACGGGCGCGGCTACCAATATCATCGGGGGCCTGTCGGTCGGCATGGAATCGACGGTATTACCCATTCTGGTACTGGCGGCTGGTATCTATACGTCCTATCATTTTGCGGGTCTGTACGGAGTGGCCATCTCGGCGGCCGGTATGATGGCCACTACCGCTATGCAGCTGGCGATCGATGCGTTCGGCCCCATCGCCGATAATGCCGGTGGGATCGCCGAAATGAGTTACCTGCCCGAAGAGGTGCGGGGCCGTACGGATATTCTGGATGCGGTTGGTAACACCACCGCAGCTACCGGTAAAGGATTTGCCATTGCCTCCGCAGCGCTGACGGCACTGGCGCTGTTTGCTGCTTTTGTCGGCATATCGGGTATTTCGGCCATCGATATTTACAAGGCCGACGTGCTGGCCGGTCTGTTCGTAGGCGGCATGATTCCGTATATTTTCTCCTCGCTGGCCATTGCGGCTGTGGGTCGGGCGGCCATGTCAATGGTCGAAGAGGTGCGTCGTCAGTTCCGCGAAATTCCGGGTATTATGGAAGGAACGGGTAAGCCGGAATACGAAAAATGCGTGGCTATCTCGACCCAGGCGTCTATCCGGGAGATGGTACTGCCGGGGGCTATTGCGCTGACGGTGCCGGTCGTTGTCGGGTTCATCTTCGGGCCCGAAGTGCTGGGCGGTTTGCTGGCCGGCGTAACGGTATCGGGCGTACTGATGGGTATTTTTATGAACAACGCCGGTGGGGCCTGGGATAACGCCAAGAAGTCGTTCGAAAAAGGGGTGCTTATCAACGGCGAGACGTTCTACAAAAAATCGGAGCCGCACAAGGCCTCGGTAACGGGCGATACCGTGGGTGACCCGTTCAAAGATACGTCGGGCCCGTCCATGAATATCCTCATCAAGCTGATGTCGATTGTATCTCTGGTCATTGCGCCCTATATCGCCATCAAATCGTCGGATCAGCCGGGCCATGCCCGTGAAGGGATCGAAGCCGTTGGCGGTGTGGAAGGTGTCGATCTGGAAAAGTCGACTTCGGCCGACAACGCCAACGTGGCCACCCCCAACTTCACCCCAACCGACCTGACCCTCGATGGTGGTGTATTGCTGACAGGCGTCGACGTAGATGGGATCGAAGCCAGTCTGCTGAACTTCATCAAATCCGACAAACCCATCGACAAAACGACCTGGTTCGATTTTGACCGGCTGACGTTCGAGACGGGCAGTGCTACCCTGAAGCCTGAGTCGCAGGAGCAGCTGAAGAATATTGCCGAAATTCTGAAAGCCTATCCGAACGTCAGCGTGAAGCTGGGCGGGTATACCGACAATACGGGTAACGCCGACGCCAACCTCAAACTGTCGGGCGACCGCGCCCAGTCGGTAAAGAAAGAACTGACGGCGCTGGGTATTGCCGCCGATCGGCTGGAGTCGGAAGGGTATGGGCAGGAGCACCCGGTTGCCAGCAACGACACCGAAGAGGGCCGCGCTCAAAACCGCCGTATCTCCATTCGGGTGACGAAGAAATAAGCCCATCCTGCACCGGGCCCCGGCAGGGGCGACAGGCTCAGAGATGTTCCCATACTGTCACCGTACCTGATGCAAACGAAAAATGGCCAGTGTCGTAAAGAGACTGGCCATTTTTCGTTTATTTTAGCGAGGTAAAGGTCTCTGTCAATCAGCTGCTTAACTAGCGAAAACCGTCATGAAGAAACGAGAGAAATTAGCGATCATTCGTCAACATTACCCGAATGCAATGACCACTATTGATACCGTTAATCGGCTTATCGATTTTGTGGAGGATGAACTGGATCTGGAGCCTGCCCAGATTATGATGGCCGACAGCATATGCAGCGATGATGTCAACAGTATTCAGTATCCGGCCCGGACGCATGAGTTTCTGGGACCGTTTAAAATGGGCGGGCTAGACGGCTTTCCGTTTACCGGCCTGACTGGTATGGGCGCTTTTGCCAGCCACGTTCCGGATAACGGAGCCGTTTTTGTCTACTAAGGTCCCCATATCGGGATCTCCAAAGACGGCACGGTTGGCCAGATTTATCGGTTTGGGCAAGCTAAGGTATCAAGCTGCTGCGGAGCCGCCAAAGGCGCACTGAACCGGCTCCTAAACGATTCGATTGTAGCAGGCGAGGTACGGGATATTGACTACCAGATGAACACCATTGAGCAGATTCTGCTAAACCATAAACAGCGAATCATCACAGCGCCGGTTCCGCTGTACGAAGCTACCGAAGTCATTTACGAGGCTATCGACGACCGAATTGGGGAGCTGGTGGCCAAAACCAGTTACAACTGCCAGTATGTGATTTTGATGGGGGCCATTCTGATCAACAGCGATACGGACATGGGGTCGTTCAGCGCCACCCGCCGGTTCGACGTCATCAATCTGTCAACCAAAGCGCGTACCAATCTTCTCGACGCCCACTTTCCCTGCTATCAGCCTGTGTCGGCCTGAATGATAGGCCCCGCTGGGGTTAGCGTCAGAACCAACCCGTTGCCGTGCTTTCACGGCAACGGGTATATGAGTTAAGCCGGTATGCTTGTTTCCTGCCGGAAGAACTGTCCATTACGGGTTTCGAGAAAATCGGCGAAAGAAATATCTTCCTGCCTGATAAAGCCAGCCTGGGGAAGCAGCCCATCCGCCACCAGCTCAACCACGGCAGCTACCGAACCCGCTGTGGTCCAGGAAATGGCCCGCCACGAATGGCCGTCGATCAGACGGGGATGGTAGGCGCGGTAGAACTCTTCGCGGGCGAGCTGCCCGTTTTTCCAGCCCTCAACAACGGCATATACGTATACCACATCGTCCTGTACGGGTGGCTTGGCTTCGGTAAGCACTTTCTCGACCAGGGCGCGCTGATCTTTCAGGATCAGTTCATACAGCAAAAACCGCATCAGCCGGCAATGGCCCGGGTAGCGGATGGTTTTGTAGTTGAGCGTGTCGACCCGACCGGCGTAGGTTTCGCACATGGTACCCAGTCCGCCCGAGGTGCTGAAGGCTTCGAACTCCTGCCCTTCAATGTTGATCTGCTCGATGCCATCGAGGGCCGGTACCATCTTCACCTGTCCGTTGGCAATGACCTCGCAGTCGTTCAGGTATTCGTTGATGACGCCGGCCGGCGACCACGTAAACGAGTAACCCAGCAGGCCGTTTGGATAGCGGGGGAGCGCCCCCACGCGTAATTCGATATCGCGGAGCCTATCGAACCGGTTGGCCAGGTCAGCCCCAACGATACCGATCAGGCCCGGAGCCAGACCGCATTGGGGGGCCATAACGCCCCGTGCCGTTTTAGCCATCTCCCGGATTGCGGTCGTCGTGGGCACGTCTTCGGTGAGGTCGAAATAATGAATGCCGGCCTCGTAGGCAGCACGGGCAATCGGGAGGTTCAGGTTATACGGCAGGCACGATACCACGGCATCGAAACCGCTGACGGTGTCGCTCAAGGTAGCCTCGTCGGTAACGTCGCCCGTTACTACCGGAAAAGGGACAGCTTCGGCGGGTGCCTGCCGATCGAGACCCGTTACGGTAAACCGCTTGTTGAGCAGCGTACCGACCAGCGAGCCAACTTTACCCAGGCCTACCACTAGAATGGTCTTCATATGTAATGAACGGAAGTTGATGAGCGGGCAAAATACGCAAAAAGCCCACTCGGGTGAGTGGGCTTTTTGCTAATCTATTAGTTTTACTGAACGACTTGCCAATCGGCTTATTTGCCAACCGTACCCCGCAGTGCGCGTGGGATTTCGATACTGGCAACGGGGTTCGACGCCTGTTCGAGCATTTCGATGTTCGAAACCGGAATCTGACCCACACGAACTGATTTACCCAGATCGAGGCCGGTTACGTCCACGTCGATAAATTCAGGAATGTTTTCGATGGTGCCTTTCACGCGCAGTTTCCGAACGCGGGTTACCAGCTTACCACCTTTTTGCACACCCGGTGCTGTACCGACCAGACGAACGGGTACGGCCAGTTTAACGGGTTTGCCCGGCATTACTTCCAGGAAGTCGACGTGCAGCAGCACATCACTTACCGGGTGAAATTGAGCCTCCTGCAGAACCGCCCGGTACTCAGTACCTTCGATGTTCAGCAGCACCTCAAATACATTGGGCGTATAGAGCAACTTGCGGAACAGAATAGCCGGTGCATAGAAATGTACCTGGCTCTCTCCACCATACAATACGCACGGAACGTTGCCCTCGGCCCGAATCGCTTGTGATTCCGCACGGCCGAGATTCGCTCGTTGATACCCTACAATCTCGATTTGTTTCATACTGGTAAAATTTAACTGAGTGAATAAGTGATTGAGTGATTGGGTGACTGGCAAAACAACGCTCAATCACTTATTCACTCGATCACTCAATATCTAATAAACAAAGAACTAATAGATTCGTGATCACGGATGCGGCCGATGGCTTTGGCGAATAGCTCGGCCACGGATAGCACCTTAATTTTACTGTTCGGCTGTCGCAACGGTAATGTATCGGCAACAACCAGTTCATCGAGTACCGAGCCGGCTATGTTTTCGTGGGCTTTGCCCGACATAACCGGGTGGGTACAAACCGCCCGCACCGACTGAGCGCCCTTCTCCAGGATAATCTGAGCCGCTTTGGCCATAGTGCCGCCCGTGTCGATCAGGTCATCAACCAATACAACATTGGCCCCTTCTACATCGCCGATGACCTGCATCGACGCGATTTCGTTGGCCCGTTTGCGGTGTTTGTCGCACAGTACAATATCGGCGTTGAAATGCTTGGCGAACGTACGGGCGCGGTTGGCGCCACCCACGTCCGGCGAGGCAATGACCAGATTGTCGAGGTTCAGACTCTTGATATAAGGCACAAACACCGACGTTCCTTCCAGATGATCGACCGGGAAGTCGAAGAAACCCTGAATCTGTCCGGCGTGCAGGTCGATCGTCATCAGGCGGTCGGCACCCGATGCGGCCAGCATGTTAGCCATTAGTTTGGCGGCTATGGCAACGCGGGGCCGGTCTTTCCGGTCCTGACGGGCATAGCCGAAATACGGAATGACCACCGTGACATAGTGTGCCGATGCGCGCCGGGCGGCATCGACCATCAGCAGCAGTTCCATCAGGTTATCGCCCGGAGGGGGTGTCGACTGGATCAGGAAAACGTCGCACCCCCGAACCGACTCTTCGAAACTGGGCGACATTTCGCCATCGCTGAATCGCCGACAGGTGTAGCCGCCAAGATCTTTGCCATAATAATGTGCAATTTTCTCAGCCAGATAGGTGGATTGACTGCCCGAAAAAATCTTAACCGGATTAAACGAAGCCATTGATGCTGGACAAATTTCCCGCAAAGGTACGAAAAAAACGGGCGTGCCCAGCAGTTTTCCGGCATATTATGGATGAAGATCGGGGAGCCATCCCGACGGACCTCTCGATAAGATAGTGGTTTGAAAGGGAAAGCATACTAAACATTTGGCTCGAACCGGGCCTTGTCTGGCTATGACAGTAGTTCAGACCGACAGCCACAGACCTACGGCGCCGACGATGCCTGATGCCGGGCAGCTGCACCAGCTTATCCAGCGCATAGCCGATCAGGCCGCTCAGACCGATCGTGACGATGCCTTTCCGGAGGCTGCTTTTTCGTGGCTGGCCGAGGCCGGTTTGCTGGCCGTTACCCTGCCCGGCCATCCCCTCGATCCCCAACAGGCCAACACGGCCCGGTTGCTCCAGCTGCTGAAACGCATCGGCGCCGGTAATTTGGCCGTAGGGCGGGTCTACGAAGGGCATATTAACGCCTTACAACTGATAGTCGAGTATGCCAATCCGGAGCAGAAACAGCGGTGGTATGCCGACGTAGAACAGGCCAACCGGCTCTTCAGCGTCTGGAACACCCAGGCGGGTGACGGCGTACGTATCCATGCGCTGGGTGGAGGGCGGTATGAGCTGGAAGGGTCCAAAACATTCGGCTCGGGCTCGGGCTGGATTCAGCGACCATTGGTAACAGGTGAGCTGGTCGGGCAGGGTCGGTCTGGCTGGCAGATGTGCATCATCCCGACCGAACGGGTTAAAGCCATTCCGCAAGACGATCAGTTCTGGCAACCCCTGGGTATGCGGGCATCAGTAAGTTACAAACTCGACTTTACGGGCGTAGAGTTGGATGAGAGCGACCTGCTCGGCCAGCCCGGCGATTACTTCCGGCAGCCGCACTTCAGCGGGGGCGCTATTCGGTTTGCAGCTGTACAGCTCGGTGGTGCCGAAGCCCTGTATGAAGCCACGCGTACTTTCCTGAATTCAATGAATCGCACCGACGATCCGTTTCAGCAGGCCCGGCTCGCCGAGATGGCCTATTTGATCGAATCGGGTAATCAGTGGATAAACGCAGCGGGCGCCCGAGCCGACGACTGGCTGGGGCGGGACGAGGAAGCCGGGCGACTGGTAGCCTATGCCAACATGACCCGGACCGCTATCGAAGAAATCTGCCTGCGCGTGATGACTTTGGCCGAACGCTCGGTAGGAGCCCGGGGTCTGATGCGACCATTGCCCTTCGAGCGGATTCACCGCGACCTGACGTTTTACCTGCGCCAGCCCGCCCCCGATGCTACCCTGGTCGACATTGGCCGGTACGTGCTGCACAATACCACCCCCGCTCATGAGCTCTGGCATGGATAAAAAACACGTGCTGGACGAACGCGCTCACCCCATCGATCTGGCTGACCTGCACCCGATTGGCAACGCGCTGATCATTGCTCCCCACCCGGACGATGAATCGCTGGGCTGCGGAGGAACCATTGCCTTATTACGGCAGCGGGGGTACGAGGTGTATGTGCTGTTTGTGAGTGATGGCACCATGTCGCATCCCAACTCGCCCAGCTACCCCGCCGACCGACTGCGCCAGGTTCGGGAAGCCGAAGCGCTTGAAGCCTTAACCCAACTGCATGTACCGGTTAGTAACGCCCTGTTCATGCGGCTGAAAGACCGGCAGGTGCCTATACCGGCCCAGGCCAGCTTCCCGGACGCGGTTGCGCAGATGCGTCAGCTACTGATTGATGTCAATCCCGCTACGGTGTTTGTGCCCTGGCGCCGTGATCCCCACCCCGACCATCGGGCGTCGTGGCAGATACTCAATGCCGTACTGGCGGGCCTGCCTTACCAGCCACGGGTGCTCGAATACCTGATCTGGCTCTGGGAACTGGGCGACGAGCGCGATATGCCCGGCCCCGAAGAAATGCGGGTTTGGCAGGTTCCGATTGGCTTGGTCATGGCCCAGCGCGACGAAGCCATTGCGGCCCATCGCTCGCAGGTGACGCGGATGATCGACGATGACCCCACCGCGTTTTACCTGTCGCCGGAGCTGTTAGCTCATTTCAACGCTCCGCGGGAGCTGTTTCTGGAAGCCATCCAAAAGGAGTAATCCTGAATAAAGTAATCAGTCGGGGTGGTTTAGCGTAGCAATTAGCTTCTACGCTAAACCACCCCGACTGATTATACTGTCGTTAAAAATCGATCTCGTCGGGGTTCAGGCCCGATCCACCGATGTAGGGCAGGTTGTTGATGGCTTGCATGTCGGCTTCGCTGATGGTAAAGTCGAAAACGTCTGTATTGGCTTTGATGCGCTCCGGCGTCACTGATTTGGGCAGGGGGAGGGTTCCGTTCTGCAGGCACCAGCGAATACACAACTGGGCTACCGACTTGTTGTAGTTACCGGCTATTTCAGCCAGCGTTTCGTTGCCGAGCATTTTGCCGGTACCCAGTGGTCCCCAGGCTTCGATCAGGATGTTATGCTGTCGGCAGAAATCTACTGTTTCGGCCTGTCTCTGCCCCGGGTGGTATTCGATCTGGTTGATGGCTGGTATCACATCGGCTTTGTCCATCAGCGCGTCCAGGTGGTGGGGCAGGAAGTTACTGGTGCCGATGGCTTTGATCCGGCCGTCTTTGTGCAGCTGCTCAAACGCCCGCCAGGTGTCGGCGTTAATGGCCTGCCAGTCAGAAAACCGGCGCGCATTGGCGGGCCAGTGAATCAGGTATAGGTCGAGGTAGTCGAGCTGCAGGTCGCTGAGCGTTTTCTCGAACGCCTTCATGGTTTTATCGTAGCCGCGCTCCGTATTCCATAGCTTACTGGTGATGAATAGTTCCGTCCTGTCGACGCCCGACTCGGCCAGGGCGGTTCCAATGCTGGTTTCGTTGCCATAGACTGCTGCCGTGTCAATGTGTCGATAACCGGCTTCGAGAGCGGCTTTGACGGCCGAGATGGCGGTATCGCCATCGGGTGTTTGCCAGGTTCCGAAGCCAACGCCCGGAATGAGGGTACCGTTGTTTAAGGTGTATGTGTCTGTGATTGACTCAATCATGATACAGGTACTGTTTGTTTGGGTTGTTGTACCTATAAACTACCCGAACGGGCCGCTTTGTTCATACCTGTTCTTCCCTGGCCGGGCCTGCTTAAAGTATAGGGTGCCTTCGGAAAGCAGGCCGTATCGTTTAACTTGGGGCCATGAAACAGCTTCTCGCAGGATTTGTCATCTGGTTTTTTGTTAGTACCAACGGGCTGACTCAATCGACGGGGCAGCCCGGACCCGCCAAACTACCCCGCATTGCCATTGCCGGTCTGGGCATTGAGTCGAGCACCTTTTCGCCGGCGCTGACCCACGAAGAAGCGTTCCATGCACGGTATGGCCCGGAGGTGTTCAATGCCTATCCGTTCATGATGCCGGTATCGCCCCTGCGCAAACAGGCGCTCTGGTTGCCCACCGTTGTTGGCAAGTCGCTGCCGGGCGGAGCCGTAACGCGGGAGGCCTACGAGTCGCTGGTGACCAAAACCCTCGATTCACTGAAGAAGTATGGCCCTTATGATGGACTTTATTTCGACATCCATGGCGCTATGAGTGTAGTCGGACTCGACGATCCGGAAGGGGATTTTCTGACTCGTATCCGCCAGGTGATTGGCTACAAAACACTTGTTTCAACGTCTATGGATCTGCATGGCAACGTGTCGTGGCGACTGGCTCAGCAGACAGACCTGATGACCTGCTACCGGATGGCTCCGCACGAAGACGCCATGCAAACCAAAGAGCGGGCCGTGGTTAACCTGCTGGAGCGCATCAAAAGCGGGAAGGGCAAACCCGCCTACAAAGCCTGGATACCCGTGCCGATCCTGCTGCCGGGCGAGAAAACCAGTACCCGTATAGAGCCGGGCCGGAGCCTATATCAGCAGGTAGAACCAGCCTCGAAGCAGCCCGGCATTGTTGATGCCGCTATCTGGATTGGCTACGCCTGGGCCGATGAACCCCGTAATCAGGCGGTGGTGATGGTTACCGGCGACGATAAGGCCGCCGTAACCCAGGCGGCTGAGAAACTGGCCCGTAACTTTTGGGGTGTTCGGCATCAGTTCGACTTCGTAGCCCCTACCGGTTCGCTGGAAAAATGCCTGGCCGACGCGCTGGCCAGCCCTAAACATCCGTTCTTCATCAGCGATACGGGCGATAACCCGACGGCGGGTGGAGCGGGCGACGTAACCTGGACACTCACCCAGCTCCTGGCCCGACCCGAATTTCAGAAAGCCAACGGCCCGTCACTGATTTACGCGTCGATTCCCGATGCGGACCTGGTGAAAAAGGCCATCGTAGCTGGGGTGGGTGGTCTGGTAGACGGAACGGCGGGCGCGCGGGTCGATGCGCGGTTTGCGCCACCCGTCAAGCTCCGAGGGACGGTAACCTCAATTGTTCGTGGGGATAAGGATGCGGAAGTGGAAGTTGTCGTCAAAGTGGGCAGTATCTACGTCATCGTCACTCAGAAACGGAAACCCTACCATAAGGAGATCGATTTTACCCGGCTCGGCCTGAAGCCCCGCGAAGCCAATATCGTTGTGGTCAAGATTGGCTATCTCGAACCCGAGCTCTATGCCATGCAGCAGGGCTGGATTATGGCCCTGACACCGGGTGGCGTCAATCAGGACCTAGCCCGGCTTCCCTACAAACGCATTCGACGGCCCATGTTCCCGTTCGACAAAGACATGAAAACGCCCGATCTGTCGGCCCAGCTGGTGCCCATCTCCGGTACGTCGAAGTAAGCGCTGCCAGTCCGTTAGTTGAACGATTACCGAACCGCACCGGGCGATAAGCTGGTCTGGCTCTTGACTGATTTGCTGAACGACTGCGGGTACGAACGGGCTGCTGCAACAACGCTTATCGGACCAAACAATCTGCCTGTTTTGGGCTTTCTTACAGTATTGACATCATCAGCAATCAGATAACCTGCTCAACGTGGCCACGAACACCCTTCCGGCAACCTACTTCGACGATGTATACCGCGCCAGCGACGACCCGTGGGCGTTTGCAACAAGCCCCTACGAACGGGCTAAATACGAAGCAACCATAGCCGCTCTGCCCAATGCGCACTATCACAACGGATTTGAAATAGGCTGCTCGATCGGGGTGTTGAGTGAGATGCTGGCCCGCCGTTGTGAGCAGCTGCTGTCGGTCGATGCCAGTGAACTGCCGCTGAAAACGGCCCGGCAGCGACTGGCTCCCTATACACATGTCAGTATCGAACAGATGGTCATTCCGGACCAGTTTCCGGACGGGCCGTTCGATCTGATTCTGCTGTCGGAGGTGGGCTATTACCTCTCGCTCGATGACCTGACCCGGGCGCGGCAGCGAATGATCGACACCCTCTCGCCCGGTGGGCACCTGCTGCTCGTACACTGGACGCCCTTTGTTCCTGATTATCCGCTGACGGGCGATCAGGTTCATGACCATTTTATGGCTATTGCCGGCGCTGACCAGCCCCTGACTCATCTGCTGAACCAGCGGGCCGATACCTACCGGCTCGATCTGTTCCAGAAACAGATCTGATGCTTCGGGCGCAAAAAAAACGCGATGGAGAGATCCATCGCGTTTTTTTTGCGCCGTTTACAACCTACGATTTCTTGGTTGTCGTCTTTTTGGTCGTGGTCGACTTTTTGGTGCTGGTTTTCTTGCCCGTATCATCGAGCGAGTTGATCCAGACGGCCAGTTTCATCGCATCTTCCTTGGGAACCTGCTTCATAGCAGCCATGGGAGGGTAGCCCGGCCAGTTGGTAGGAACGGGATTGTAGATCAGGTCCACAATCTTCTCATTCGAATAGTTTTTCTTGGCCACATCAACGTATGCCGGACCTACCAGCCGCTGGTTGGGGCGGTGGCAGGCAATGCAGGTATATTTGCTCATCAGCGCATTCATATCTGCCGGAATATCGGCTGTTGGTGCCTGTGCGTTAACGTTGAATGCAGCTACGGTCAAAGCGGTCGTAGCGAGGAGGGTACCAAACAATTTTTTCATGTGAACCGGGTAAGCGATTAATTGGAAAAAAGAATAGCAGGCTATAGGCAAGCCTCACAAAAATAGAGGCTTCCAGATGATAAGCCAATCGAGGCTTGGGATTTTCCTACTAAAACAATTGTCAGACAATAGTTTCTTTAAATCGTTTAAAATAAAAACACATTTTTTTCAATGACACCCATCGACCGTTTCTCCGGGCATGCCGGCCTATACGCTCAGTATCGGATTGATTATCCGGCCGAGTTATTCGATTTCGTGCTCTCATTCGTCACAGACCGACAAAAGGCCTGGGATTGTGCCACGGGCAACGGACAGGTGGCGGGCGCCCTGGCTGAGGTGTTTTCGCGTGTCGACGCTACCGATATCAGCGAAGCCCAGTTGGCGCAGGCCGTACAGCACCCGGCCATACACTATCAACTCTGCACGGCCGAACAAACGCCTTTCGCCGATCATACGTTCGATCTCGTCACGGTAGCCCAGGCCCTGCACTGGTTCGACGTAGAGGCTTTCCACCGGGAGGTCAGGCGGGTAGCTAAACCGGGTGCTGTACTGGCCGAGTGGGGGTATGGTCTGGTTGTGCTGGGAGAGGAACTTGATGCCGTTCTGGTTGATTTTTACCGCAACCGGGTCGGTCCGTACTGGGACCCGCAGCGCGCCTACATCGATAATGCCTACGCCACGCTGCCATTCCCGTTTGCCGATCGGCAGCAGGTGTCGTTCATCATCCGGCGGAGCTGGACGCTGGATCGGTTCCTGAATTACCTCCGAACGTGGTCGGCTGTACGTCAGTACATTCACGAGAACGAAGAAGATCCGGTCATTCACCTGGGCGAAACACTCAAACCCGTTTGGGGGGCGGGGGAGCGGGAAGTTCAGTTTCCGGTGTTTCTGCGGCTGGGGCGGGTGTAAGTGTCGGGCCGGATCAGGTCGGGCCTATCGACCTGAAAAAAGGGAATTATGGCGGTTGAGTATGGTTCTGTAAAGATTAAATAGTACGGACGTAGGAGTCAGTTGTATATTTGCTCTGTAGAACCTAAAACTCAACGATCCATGTGTAGAATACGTTATACACTTCTCCTGGTGTGGATAGCCGTCTGTGGACTGGCCCACGCCCAGAATCAACAAATTACCGGACGAGTCACGTCGCAAAGTGACAAACAGGGGTTGCCGGGGGTGAGCGTCATCATCAAAGGCACCACCACCGGTACCGCCACGGATGCCAACGGCGCCTACACGCTGTCGGCGGGGCAGGGCGCTGTGCTGCAGTTCAGCATGATCGGTATGAAGCCGCAGGAGGTGACGGTGGGCAATCAGACCCAGATCAACGTTGAACTGGCCGATGATGCCAAAGCGCTCGAAGAAGTCGTGGTGGTGGGCTACGGTACCCAGCGAAAGATTGACGTAACAGGCGCCGTTGCGCAGGTAAAAGGCGAAGAGCTGGTTCGGCAACCTGTTCTGTCGGCAACGCAGGCCCTCCAGAGCAAGGTAGCGGGCGTACAGGTTATCAACTCCGGTGCCCCCGGACAGGCGCCCGTTGTCCGGATTCGGGGTACGGGTACGCTGCTGGGCGGGGCCGATCCGCTGTACGTCGTTGATGGGATCATTACTGAAGACATCCGGAACATCAACACTTCCGACATCACTTCGGTCGATATCCTGAAGGACGCATCCGCCACCGCCATTTACGGGGTTCGGGCCGCCAACGGCGTGGTGCTGATCACCACACGGCGCGGTCGGTCGGGGGCTCCGCAGGTCACTTACGATGGCTACGTGGGGATTCGTACGCCAGCCAGCCGGGTCAAGATGGCTGATGCACAGTTGTTTGCGCAGTATAACAACGAAGCCGTTCGCTACGACAGCCAGACCGATCCGCTTCCGTTCGATCCGGCTGCCATTACGGCCAATACCGACTGGTTTCGCGAAATTACCCGCACGGGTATCCAGCATAACCACGCCCTGTCGGTCAGTGGCGGCACCGAGAAAACGACCTATCTCTTCAGCGCCAGCTATTTCAACGAAAAAGGGATTCTGCGCCGGAATGACTACAACCGGCTGGTACTGCGTCTGAACAACGACTATACCCTGTCGCCAGCCCTGAAACTGGGCCATAACCTGAGCCTGGCCAACAGCAATTCGGTACTGGCCGACGCGGGCAGCGCCCTGCTCGAAACCACCGACAACATCAGCACGACCTCGCCCGTTCGGGGCAGCGGCTCGGTGTATTCGGCCTTCACGAACGCCTACCGGCAGGCCCCGCTGGTACCGGTTTACAATCCGGACGGGACCTACGGTTTCACGGCCCGGAACAACGTCGCCAACCCCATTGCACAGCTCGACTACACCAACTTCGAGGCAAAGGGGCTGCGTTTGCAGGGGTCGTTTTTCGCGAACCTGACCATTGCCAAGCACATCACCGTTATTTCCAACTTCGGTATCGAGTCGAACGTGCTGCGGTCGTACAACTACTCGCCCGTGTACCGGGTGTCGGCTAACCAGCAGAATGCGGTCAGCACCCTGACGGTGGGGCGGTCGAACAACGCGCGCTGGCTCTGGACCAACACGGCCGAATACGCCAATACCTTTGCCGAACGCCATACGGTAAAAGTCTTGGCCGGTTTCGTGAACGAACGGTTTCAGGGGGATGTGCTGCGGAGTGCCCGGCAGGATGTGCCGCCCCAGTCGAACTACTTTTATCTAAACACGGGGAATGCCTCAACGGCCACCAACGAACAGACCGGAACCCTCGAAACCCGCCAGTCGTACATTGGTCGGGTCAACTACAACTTCGCTGACCGGTACCTGCTTACGGCTACGGCCCGCTATGACGGATCGAGCAAATTCCCGACCAGTAATCGCTGGGGTTTCTTTCCCTCTATTGGGGCCGGCTGGGTGATCAGTGAAGAATCGTTCATGCGGGGCAAAACGCCGTTCGACGTGCTGAAAGCCCGCGTCAGCTGGGGGCAGACGGGTAACGACCGCATTCCGGCCAGTGCGTTCCAGTACACCATTGCCAGCGGACTCGATTATGCGTTCGGACCCGACCAGAGTTCGCAACAGGGCCGTACCATCACGAACCTGATCGATCCCAATCTGCGCTGGGAGATTACGACCGGTACCGACGTCGGGCTGGAGTTTGCGCTGGCCAAGAACCGGCTGAGCGGTGAGATAGCCTACTATCAGAAACGTACCCGTGACGCATTGTTCCTGCGGCCCATCGACGCTATTTTCGGCGACCTGGACGGGTCGTACCTGACCAATGCGGCCACGGTACTGAACAAAGGAGTGGAATTCGGTCTGAACTGGCGCAACTCGGTAAATACCAGCTTCCAGTACAATATCGGGGCTAACGTGACCATGAACCGCAACCGGCTCGAAGATGTGCAGGGTGGTCTGCCCATCAACGACGGTGGCATCGGCAACGGTCAGTTTACGACCCGCACCGCCGTGGGGCAACCCGTAGGTTCGTTCTGGGTATGGCAAACGGATGGTATTTTTCAGACGCAGGAGCAGGTCAACAACACGGCGGCCAAGATTGAAGGCACCAAACCCGGCGATTTCCGGTACGTCGATCAGAACGGAGACGGCAGTATCGATGACGAAGACCGCGTCTTCGTTGGGTCGTACCAGCCCAGGCTGTATTTCGGCGTCAACGGCGGGTTTACCTACCGCAGCATCGACTTCTCGACGGACTGGTACGCCAACTTCGGTAACCAGGTCTACAACGGCAAGAAAGCGCAGCGGTTCGGTAACGAAAATATCGAAGCCTCGCGGGCTGATCGCTGGACGCCCACTAACCCCAGCAATACTGAGCCCCGCGCCAGCAATGCCGTACCGGTCTCGTCGACCTACTACGTTGAGTCCGGCTCGTTTTTTCGGATCAACAACGTAACGCTGGGTTATACGCTGCCCAAAACGCTGGTATCGAAGGCGAAACTTAACCGCGCCCGACTATACGTGACGGCGCAGAACGCATTGACCATCAAATCGTTTTCGGGCTATTCGCCCGAGCTGCCCGGCGGACCGCTCAACTCGGGTATCGAGCTGAATGCGTATCCCGTCACGTCAGCCTATTTGGTCGGTATCAATCTTGGATTTTAAGCTAAGCACTCAACAGACATGAAACGGATTCATAAATCAATGGCCATAGCCCTGGTAGGCGGGCTTTCACTGGTAACCTCGTGCCAGAATTTTCTGGACGTACCACCGCAGGGGCAGCAAACCCCCACCGACTTCTTCTCGAGTAACCCCAACGCGGCTACCACTCTCGTCAACGCCGTTTACGCCAAGATGCTCGACTGGAATTTCCATTCGTTCTCCTGGAATGGGGTAACGAGTATGACCTCCGACGATGCCGAAAAAGGTAGCTCGCCGGGCGATACGGGTACCGATAAAGACCAGCTCGACAACCTGACCTTTACGCCATCGAGCCTGTCGTTCAACGAAGTATGGGTAGGGCAGTACGAGGGCGTTGCCCGGGCCAACCAGGCATTGACAAACCTGCCGGCCCTGACGATTGGCGATACGCTCAAAAACCGGCTCATCGGCGAGGCTAGTTTTCTGCGGGCCTATTTTTACTTCAATCTGGTCCGCTGTTTTGGGGGCGTGCCGCTGATAACCACAGTCGCTGACCCGACCAACCCAACCGATATTCAGCAGGGGCGGGTCAGGGCCACACGTGAACAGGTCTACGCCCTGATTGAAAGTGATTTGCAAACGGCCGTCACAAATCTGCCCGAAAAAACGCAGTATGGTACCGCCGATCTGGGCCGGGCCAGCAAAGGAGCCGCTAAAGCGCTGCTGGCTAAAGTGTCGATGTACCAGAAAAAATGGAATGTGGTGCAGCAACTGACCGACGAGATCATCGCATCGGGCCAGTATTCCCTGTTGCCGAACTACGGTGAGATCTGGCGCGAGTCGTCGGAAAACGGGCCGGAGTCGGTTTTCGAGATTCAGGGTAAAGGAACGACGCCCAACCGGGGGGTGCAGGGGTATTTTGAAAGCCAGGGCGCCCGGGGCGACGGTGGCTGGGGCTGGGGTTTCAACGTGCCGACCGAAGACCTTGAAAAGGCCTACAGCGTGGGCGATACCCGCAAAGACGGAACCATAATCCGGCGCGGCACTACACTCTGGGACGGACAGGTGGTAAGCGCCAATGCCGAAAATCCCCGGTACAATTTCAAGGCGTATATCAGCCGCACCCGCGAGTCGTATAACGGCGACAACTGGGAAACCAACAAGAATATTCGGATACTGCGGTATGCCGAGGTGCTGCTTATGAATGCCGAAGCCGCCAACGAACTCGGCCAGTCGGCCAAGGCGCTGACATCGCTCAACCTGGTTCGGGCGCGGGCGCGGGGCGGTGCGACCGGGGTAGTCCCCAATATAACCACCACGGCGCAGGCGGCCCTCCGAACGGCCATCTGGAACGAACGGCGTCTGGAACTGGCCTTTGAGCATGACCGCTGGTTCGACCTGGTGCGCCAGGGGCGGGCCGCCGACGTGATGCGGGCCCAGGGCAAAAATTTTGTGGTGGGTAAGCACGAACTCTTTCCCATTCCGCAGAACCAGATTCAGTTGAGCGGGGGCGCGCTGACCCAGAACCCCGGCTACTAAGCAGACCGGAATTGCATTGCGGGCCCGTGAGGATGGATAAACCGACCTCGCGGGCCTTTTTTACCCGCTCCAAAACGAGCCTGGTACCATAGACAAAACGTTATGAAACACATCCTTACGATCCTGACGCTGTGCGGATCGCTTTCCATCGTTTGTTGCCAGCCCCGAACACAGCCCGTTGCGCCCGTTCCTAAACCGGCGGGGCTGACTGCGTCGGACCAGTCGTTTCTCGACAGTCTTCAGCGCGACACGTTCCGGTATTTCTGGGAAACGGCCAACTCCGAAAACGGCCTTGTGCCCGACCGGGCGCCAACTCCGTCGTTCAGCAGTGTGGCTGCCGTAGGTTTTGGGCTGACGTCGTATCTGGTTGGGGTCGAGCGAGGGTACGTCACCCGCCAGCAGGCCGCCGACCGCACCGTACGCACGCTCCGGTTTTTTGCCAGCGCACCCCAGTCAGAAAAAGCAACGGGTGTAGCGGGATACAAAGGGTTTTTCTACCACTTTCTGGACATGAAAACCGGGGAGCGATTCCGGCAGGTTGAGCTGTCGACGATCGATACGGCCTTGCTGCTGGGTGGTATCCTGAGTGCTCAGTCCTACTTTGATCAGAACACGCCCGTCGAAACGGAAATCCGCCAGCTGGCCGAGCAGATCTACGCCCGGGTCGACTGGACCTGGATTCAGGGCCGGAACGGCCCTGAATCCAAACCGTTTGTGTCCATGGGCTGGCACCCCGAAACGGGCTTCATCAAAAACGACTGGACAGGCTACAACGAAGCCATGCTGCTATACGTGCTGGCGCTGGGGTCACCTACGCACCCGGTCGGAACCGACGCCTGGGCCGCCTGGACAAAGTCGTATCCGTGGGCTACGTTTTATGACCAGTCGCATGTCAATTTCGACCCGCTGTTTGGCCACCAGTATTCGCACGTCTGGATCGACTTTCGGGGCATCCGCGACGAGTACATGCGCGGCAAAGGCATCGACTACGCCGAAAACTCGCGCCGGGCTACCTATGCTAACCGGGCCTACTGCCTGAACAACCCGGCCAACTGGCAGGATTACGGCCCCACCATCTGGGGACTGACGGCCTGCGACGGACCAAAAGATACTACGGTGGCAGGCCGAACATTCTTTTCGTACCGCGCCCGGGGAGCCGCATCGACCCAGATCGTAGACGACGGCACCATTGCGCCTACGGCGGCCGGCGGTTCAATGGCGTTCGCGCCTGAAATCTGCCTGCCAGCGCTGCGGGCCATGAAAACGAAATACGGAGATAAGCTTTACGGCCCCTACGGCTTCCGCGATGCCTTCAACCCAACGTACCGCTACCCGTCGGCTTTTGCCAACGGTTCTACCCAAACGGGTTGGTTCGATGTCGACTACCTGGGTATTGACCAGGGCCCTATTCTGCTTATGGCCGAAAACCTGCGTACAGAATTTGTCTGGAACCTGATGAAAAAAAATCCGCACATCCGGCGTGGGCTGGTGAAAGCCGGTTTTTCGGGGGGCTGGCTGAACTAGCCCGTCGGGTAGAGTGCGAGCAGGCGTTACCTTTGCTGGCCATATGAACGCTGGCAACCGTAACGCCTGTTCAGCTACCTGCCTATGCTCCCGTACTTTCCGTTTGGCCCGCAGTTCAATGATAAGATTGGCACCCGCCTGCTGACCGACGCCGATCCACTGGTCGACGTAGATGATCACTACCTGACTGAAGTACTGCTGAAACGCCAGTTGCTAACCGGGCAGCCGGGCTATTACTACCAGTCGCAGCCGGGCCACGAGACGGCGCAGTGGGACGTACTGGCGCTGGTGCTGCAGCAAGCCGCCCGCCGGACCCCCGACGCCTTTACGCTGCAGCAGCAGGGGAACGAATGGCATTGGCAAAACCACCGGCTGAATGAAGCATACACGTTTACATTCGGCGATGCCACCACGCTTCCGCAGGAACCACTCGACTGGGTAGGTCGGCAGGTGGCCGAAGATCTGCTGGTGTTATCGGGAGAGGGCGTTCGGCTCGTGGCGGGGCAGTTGTGCTTCGGCAACGGCTGGTGTCTGGACGATAAGCTGGGATTACCCTTCTGGGCCATTCACGCGCCCATCAACCCCATTGTCGAGCCGATGATGCGGGCTGCGTCGGTCCTGATGGAGCGGCTACCCGCCGGCCGACCCGTCTGGCGGCTCAACTGGAGCCTCAAACTCAGCGATCAGCTCGACATGACCAGCCAGCATACGCCCGCGCTTGATCGGCTGCTGGCCGAACGGCTTCCTGAACTGACCCCCGATACCATAGCTCAACAGCTTTTTGTCCGTATCGAGCGGCAAACCCTTACCCGGCTTCAGCGATCCGGCGCGGTGCTGTTCGGCATCCATACCTACCAGAACCGACTCGACCGCGAACTGGCCGAGCGACCTGATGCGGCTCAGAACCTGGCCGCCGTGCTGGAAACCGCTCCGCCCGCCCTGCTCGACTATAAAGGCATCAGCCCGTTTCTAAACCCCCTGCTAGCAGGTCTGCGTAGCCGCAGGAAGTAAATGCGTCAGGGTTTTGGCCAAACGATGGTACCGGCCGTCGTGACCCGGTGGGGTCTTGTCTTACAGCTCCCAGATAACCCGCACGACCTTGCCGTGAACGCCGATTGTCTGGAAAAATTCGAGCCAGTGTAGTTGCTGAGGGCCGAGGTGGTCGGTGGGTGATTTAACTTCCACGAACTCGTAGTGACCGGACTGGTTCCAGATCAGCAGATCGGGAAAGCCACGCGTATGTTCGCGAACATTTCGGGCCATTTCGAGCAGAATGAGCCGGAGCTGTTCCAGGTCGAGTAAGTCGATGATGCGCTGAACCAGCGTCAGTAGCTCGTCCGACCAGTCGACGAGTACGTTGGTGATGCCGTACTTGGCGTTGAACATACGGCCCGTATGCCGTCGCCAGTCGTCGCGGGTGGTTAGTTCGGCCAGGCGCTTTTTGAGCAGTTCTTCGCGTTTCAGATAAAAATCGGGCAGGTAAAAGTCCGACGGCGCGCGCTGCAGTGGGTGATGAATGGCCGATACGTTGGCGTCGTAGATGATATCCCAGAACACTAGCCCAAATAGCCCACGCCAGGGATAGTTCTCGGTAAAAGCCGCATCGTAGCCCGACTCGAGGTAATAATTCATCACGCCAGCCTCTACATGATGCCGGTACGCGGCTGGTATGTTCAGGCTTTCGGCGTCGGACAGGAAACGGGTAGTGGCCTTGCGGGGGCGCTTTTTCTCGCCAACGCTCAGGATTTTCTCGCGGAAGTCGTTCGCAAAATAGCGTTCTTCGGCATTCAGGGGCGCTACGGCGATTTCGTCGCAAAGGGCCAGCGCTTCGTCGACGGCGCCGTTGCGGAACAGCAGCCGGACGCGTCGTTCGCGGGCCGGCACGCGGTCACTCAGTTCGTAAACAGCCAGGGCCTGCTCGGGTAATTTCTGCCGTTCGAGGTAGCCACCTACCTTACAAACCAGTTTCTGATAGCCCGGAATGGCAATTTCGGTCAGCTCAGGCCGGGTTTCGTTCCAGTTCAGAAACCAGTTGTAAATATCTTCGGCGGGCGTTTCGCTGGTTTTTAGTTCGTAAAATTCCTCGTTCGTCAGCGAGATCATCAGTTTGTCTTCTACCTCTTTGCGGGTACGAAAGCGGGCCGTCATTTTGCTGTCGTCGTAGCGCTCGAAGTTGACCATGCCCAGATCGCGGACCACAAAATCAGTCATGCTGCCGCCCCGGTTGCCGAAGAACAAGTACTTGACCATCATCCCCTCGGCTTCGAAATTCATCCGGATAACCGTTTCGTGGGTGGTCAGGCTGGTGACTATTTCGCCGAAATCGAGTTCATGTAATGCATACCGAACCACCCCTTCCTTCTTTTCCTTGTTGAGCGGGCGTACCTCTTCCGGTGAGAGTGGGAGCAGATCCAGGAGTTCGGGTTTAGTGAAAACGCCCAGGGCATCGTCGCCCATGCCTTCGTGGTGTGGCGACAAACGTTCGATAAAGCCAGCTGTCAGGAGTTCGCCAATGGCTGCCGGTAAGTCGGTAATTTCGGCATACTGCAGTTTGTTGACACGAAAAAAGAGTCCTTTTCGGTTACTGAGTCGTACGTATACACACTGGGCGTCGAGCCCGAGGGCTTCGAACCGGCGGATAAAATCCCACTCGGCCTCGTTAAGCAAGCCCCCGTACAGCCGTTTAACAAAGTCCAGCACGTAGCGGAAATTGTCGAGGTAATACCGGGGGGTAAGAATAACTTTCTGTCGTCCGACCATGCCAGGGGTTAGTAATTTGGCTTCCCGGTAGCTATTATCGGAAGACCAGTTTTGAAGCCGCCCGGCGGAGCCGTGCTGACCATATAGACAACAAAAAAAACGCTGGATATGTCCCCAACCGACAGCCTGAATGAGTTCGTAAAGCAAGGTATTCTATCGGCCCAGCAAGCAGCAACGATCGATCGGTTTGAGCGCGAAAAACCCCTTTCGCTGCACTGGGAACTGCGTTCGCTGCTGTATGGTGGTATCCTGCTGCTGAGTTCCGGGCTGGGCTTGCTGGTATACGATAACTTCGATCAGATTGGTCATGGAGCGCTGCTGCTGGCTATGGCGGCTGGCTGCGGAGCCTGCTTCTTTTTTGCCTGGCGCCACCGGCCCGACTGGATGTTCGAGCCAGCCCGAAGCCGCTCATCGTTTGGCGATTATGCCTTGTTGCTGGGCTGTCTTCTGTTTCTTACGCTGGAGGGTTATGCCCAGTATGCCTACACTATTTTCGGTACCCGATACGGGCTGGTCACCCTGTTGCCGGCGGTTCTGTTTTTGCCCCTGGCCTACCGATTCGACCACCGGGGGGTATTGAGTATGGCGCTTACGGCACTCATCTCGTGGGTAGGCGTCACCATACGGCCGCTCGAGCTGTATGTCAAAACCAACTTCTTCGATCAGAAAACGGTGTATTCTGCCATCGTGCTGGCGCTGGTGCTGATCGGGGCCGCGCTGCTGCTGGAGCGTCGGCGCATCAAGCCTCACTTCACGTACACCTACCTGACCATTGCGGGTAATCTGTTGCTGGTGGCGCTGCTGGGCGGGCTCTTCAATTTTGAGTCCGTTCGCCCGCTGTTCGGGTTGGTCCTGATCGGAACCTGCGTCGCCTTCGACCAGTTTGCCCGGCGCAAACGGGCTGTCGACAGCGGGCTGGTATTATTTATCCTGATGAGTGCCATTTACGGCTACATCGGTATTACCTACCTGGTGTTTCATTACTTGGATTTTACAGCCGCCAGCAGTTACTACTGGTATTTTATCCTGACCGGCATTGGCTTTGTAGCGTACCTGCTTAGCCAGTTGCCTAATCGGAAAACGACGAATGAAAGCGTATAACGACGAATGGATTTATAACCGGGAGCTGGTCCGACAGGCCGAACGGTGGCACAAACGCGGCCTGCTGACCGACGCGCAGATCCGCACCGTACAGCAAAACTACCCACAGGGATTCCGGCAAACGAACGGTATTCTGGAGGTAGGCCTGTTTCTGTTCACTACGCTGGCGATACTGGGTACGTTTTTACTGACAACAACGCTGGTGTCGGGTCTTCTCGACGAGCGAACCTCCTTCGGTACGGTGAGTGTCGTGTTCAGTCTGGGTCTGGGCGGGCTGGGGCAACAGCTGATCAACCGGCGGCTGCTCTACAGGAACGGCGTCGATAATGCCGTGGCGGTACTGACCGCTGGCTTTCTGGTGCTGGGGCTGCTGATGTTTCTGCCCGAAAATTTACGGCTGTCTACCTACTGCCTGGCCGCGTTGCCGATCCTGCTGGTGGCGCTTTGGTACTACGGCGATACCATACTGGCCTTTCTGTCGCTGGCTACGTTCTACACCTTTGTGTTCAACGGCATGCTGGCGTTCAGCTGGGGCAACGATGCGCTGCCGTTCGTGATGATGGCCGTGTCGGGCGGGTTATATGGCCTGTCGCGCGGTCGCTGGCTGGTTGGCGGGCCGGGCGGCACCCTGACCAAAGCACAAACCTATTATGCCGATCCGATCAACCTGATGGAGTCGCTGTCGCTGGTGGTGCTGATCGCCAGCGGTAATTATTTTGTGGTGCGCGAACTGAACGGCCTGTTGCTGGAGCCTACGCCCGACCGGCCCCGTTTTGCCGAAGCGCCCGAGATTGGTCTACCGGCCCTGTTCTGGCTGCTGACCTTTCTGATACCGGGCGCCTGCTTCGGCTACGGACTGCGGACGCGCAATCGAATTCTGCTGTCGATGGGGGCGCTGGGGCTCGTTGCGGCCGTGGCTACGCTACACGAATATGCCGCGATCGTATCGTTCAATACCGCGCTGACGCTCGGCGGACTGGCGCTGATCGGAATCGCTGTAGCCTGTATCCGGTATCTGCAGAGCCGCCCGGCCGACCAAACCCGGGGGCGCTTCTCGGATACTCCCGACGACGACTCGCCCGCGGGTATTCTGGGCCATGCTGACACGATAACGGCCATTCAGGCATCAGCCAACGCGCAGCAGGGACCTAAAGAAGGCGTCCGGTTCGGTGGTGGTAATTTTGGTGGGAGCGGAGGAGAAGGGAGTTATTAAATCGATTCACCTGGCCAGCAACTAAGCATTGGGCACGTGAGCCAATGCAGTGCAGGTCTGTCTATACCGTATTCTAAGCACATCCGACTTCGGTCTGAATGTGGCCATTGTAGCCGTAATGATCGGCGCAGAGACTGAACTTCACCCTTACCTATCTGACGCATTTGCACGGGTAAGCGTTGGAAGAGCTGATAAGCGAAAGAAGTCGAGCCAGGTCAATGGTAATTTGCTATGCATAAATCTGATATACAGATGTTTATCAATGGTTCTCTGCTAGGGAACCATTGATAAACTGAATTACACCAGCGCCTTGCGGGCTTCACGGTCGGGATCGTTGACCAGCACCGGGGCATCGTCCAGAACCATGGTTTCGCCGTTTTGGCTGGTATAAGGTTTCCAGGTGGGCAGGCCACCGCCGTTTGGGGTTCCTGTTTTCATGAAGTTGACGAACGAAGCGGCCATTTTCTCCGACAGCGCCCTGGGCCGCTTGCCGCCACCCGTGTGCGTAAGCATCAGGTCGGTGTTGTAGAACCAGAAACAGATATCATCGCAGTGGAAGGCCCGCATCCGGCCGTCGAAGAGTGGCGGTTGCCAGCCAAACCAGGCCAGGTATACAGGTGCTTTCTGCTGAGCGGCCTTCGCGTTGGCGGTGGCAATGGCGTTTTTCCGGTTCGAAACGATCAGCGCCCAGATTTCAATGGGACGAGCTTTCGGGAAATTCTTCGCGTAAGCCTCAACCACCTCGCCTGATTTTTCGCCGAAGCGGGGTTTAATCTTCTCCTTTACCTCGGCCAGCGAGATCGATTCCAGCGAAGCATCGGTACGACTGGGGCTCTGCTCGTGGAAGGTCGAACAAATAATCATTGGGATGTCAGCCGAAAAATGGTTCGGATCGCTGAAGAATGCACCGCCATCCATAGAAACTCCATCGGCGACAGGCGAATAGCCACCCCGTGGCATGTTAAGTCGCCGGGCTTCATCGGCCATTTTTTCGGCAGCCCGGTTGGCAATATCAATGTACTGCCGCCAGGGAATCTGCTGGAGCTTGTCGACTTCGCCCGGTTTAAGGCCAGCCTCTTCCATCACCTTCAGGCCTAACTTCTCGGCGTATTCCTTGTTGGTACCGGCCAGTGAGCTGCCGCTTAGCGCAACGGCCTTGTGAAAAAGCCCCTTTGCCGAAGGCATATTCATCAGCGTCGTTACTTTGGCACCCCCGCCCGACTGCCCGATAATCGTTACATTGTTCGGATCGCCCCCGAAGTTGGCAATGTTGTTCTTTACCCATTCGAGCGCGGCTATCATGTCCAGATTGCCCACGTTGCCCGAAGCCTCATGGCCACCAGCCGCTTTCAGGTGGGTATAACCCAGTGGGCCAAGCCGATGATTCAGTGAACAGAACACAACGTTACCCAGCCGGGCCAGGTTTTCACCGTGGTAGCCATCCTGCTCGATGCCGTTGCCATTGGTAAAACCACCGCCGTGCAGCCAGACCACCACAGGGCGTTTCTGACTGTCCAGCGCTGGTGTCCAGACGTTGATTTTCAGACAGTCTTCCGATACGTCGTCGTAGTTCCAGTGGTCGACAAACGAGGCATATACGTTGGCGTACCGTTTTTCCATGATCTGCGGAGCGGAGTTTCCCCACCAAAGTGTTGGCCGTACATCGGTCCAGGCGGTAGGCTTTTGCGGGGGCATAAACCGGTTGTTGCCCGACGTGTCGGCCCCATAAGGAATACCCAGAAACTGATGAATGCCGCGCAGTATAAAGCCCCGAACTTTACCGTACTGGGTGTCGGCAATGGCGATGTTGTCGCCTACAAATAAAATCTGATCGTCGCCAGCAGGCTTACTCTTTTTAGGAGGAAACGCAGCGGTAGCCGCCGATTCGTGCGTTACGCCCAAACCGGCCACGCCAACGCCCATTGAATGCAAAAAGTTACGTCTTGACGCTTTCATTATGGGGTATCTGTTAAGGTAAAGAGATGGTATAGCCAGTTATCCGAACTAGCCAGTGGTAACATATTGTCAAAGGAGCATAGTAAGGAAATTTTACTATAGTTCGAAAACTGGATTAATCGCTGGCAATGAGTGGTTTTGAGTTAATGTGGCTTATGCATTCTGAACGAAGTACCATAGCTTGGGTAGCCAGTCCAGTAAATGAGAAGTGGAGAACGCCATGAACGAATTACTGGCACGTATATTCATTACAATCTCCTCGGCAGGCGCCATTAGTCAGGGAACCAGGTGGAGAAATGCGTATTATTCTCCGGATGTACGGGCTAAAACAGAAACCGTTCTTCTTCTAATGCTTTCTGATACTGGTCCATATTGAACCGGTACAGATAAGGAGCTTTGTGTGCTTTTCCGTTCTGAAGTTTTTCCAGTCGTTCCAGAATGTCGTAGCTCAGGATTCGCTTTTGAAAATTCCGGCGATCCATCGATTGTCCCAGGATAGTCTCGTAGAGTTGTTGAAGCTGGGGCATCGTAAACTTGTCGGGCAGTAGGTTATAGCCAATGGGCTGGTAGCTAAGCTGACGACGCAGTGTTTTCAAGGCTACCTGAATCATCCGGTTGTGGTCGAACAGCAGGGTAGGTACCTCGTCAATATTCCACCACCGGCATTCATCGGCAAATAGATCAGGTGTCGGACTGGCTCTGGTAAACTCAACCAGCGCGTAATACCCAACCGAAACATCCCGGCTAATTAGATTCACATCCTTCGTAAACCAATCCGGTAAGCCCAACTTGGCTATGGCCTCCCGATTGGTGTAATGTCGATAGCGGGCCACATCGCCAAAGGTGTAGAATTGCTGCAAAAAAAGTTCGTGCAAACCCGTTCGCTCCTGCAAACTCCGATAGGCAGCTGCTTCCAGATCTTCTTCCTGGTAGATGCGGCCACCCGGCAGGCACCAGTGTTCGGTATGTAGCAGGCGCATCAGCAGTATTTTCAGCTGCCCATCGTGAAAGCCAAAAATGACCAGGTCCAGTGAAACGGAGGGGAGCGTCTGGGTGATGTACTCCTTAATTAAATTCAGTAGGAGTTCGCTTTTGGACTCTGCCATAGGAAGATAAAAATATTTTTAGTGTGTATTTTTTACACATTGATAAGAATCAAGTATCATTGTGTCAATAATACACACTGGCGATGAAACACTCTACTCTCTCTAACAGGCCACACAACATGATGGTTATTCTGGGTGGACTGGCTTTCGGATTATGGTCTTATTCGAGCCGACCGCTCAATGCACCCGGTGATAAACCAACCACAGTGCCACCCGAAGAAAACCGCTTTTCTAAAGTGGTGCTGGCCGAAAAACTGAACGAGCCGCTCGAAATGGCTATTCTGCCCGACGAGCGGGTGCTGCTGGTAGAACGGCATGGCGCCGTTCGGTTGTATTCGCCAGCAACGAAGCAACTGAAAACCATTGCAACCATCCCCGTCAGTACGAAGTATAAAGACAAAGAAGGCACTGAAACGGAAGCAGAAGACGGGCTTTTGGGCGTGAACATCGACCCGAATTTTACCCAGAACCATTGGGTGTATCTATACTACTCACCAGCCGGTACTGAACCCAAAAATAGTCTGACCCGCTATGAACTGAAAGGCGATGAACTAGTGCTTTCGTCCAGGAAAGTGATTCTGGAAGTACCCGTTCAGCGCGAACAATGCTGCCACACGGGCGGCTCCATCGACTGGGACCGCGATGGCAACCTGTACCTTTCTACTGGCGATAACACCAGTCCTCGCGCTACGCTATACGCGCCCATTGATGAACGGGAAGGCCGTAGTCCGTGGGATGCGCAAAAGTCGTCGGGCAACACGAACGACCTGCGAGGTAAAATACTGCGTATCCATCCCGAAGCCGACGGCACATACACCATTCCCGATGGTAACCTGTTTCCAAAAGGTACGCCCGGCACCCGCCCCGAAATCTACACCATGGGTCACCGAAACCCATACCGGATTTCGGTCGACAAGCACACCGGATATGTTTATTGGGGCGATGTGGGGCCCGATGCTGGTACCGATTCGGCAAGCGTAGGCCCAATGGCTGAGGATGAGTACAACGTGGCTCGTCGGCCGGGAAATTTTGGCTGGCCTTATTTTGTGGGCGACAACAAAGCGTATCACGATGTTGACTTCGCAACGAATAAAAGCGGGGCGAAGTTTGACCCGGCCCGTCCGATCAATGATTCGCCGAACAACACGGGTATGCGTGAGTTGCCACCCGCTCAACCGGCGCTGATTTCGTACCCGGCTTCCGAAACCAAAAAGTTCCCGATCATGGGTACAGGTGGGCGCAGCGCTATGGCAGGCCCGACTTACTATAAAGACGATTTCAAAGCGGCTAAACGCGCTTTTCCAGACTACTACGACGGCAAGGTGTTTCTGTTCGAGTGGATGCGCGACATGATTCTGACCGTCAATGTTGACGACAACGGCAAACTGTCCAATCTGGAGCGTTTCCTGCCGAACATGCCTTTCAGTCACCCGATCGATATGGCCTTTGGCCCCAATGGTGATCTGTATGTGCTGGAATACGGCACGGGTTGGTTTACCCAGAACGACGACTCGCGGCTAGTGCGCATTGAATACAACGGCGGTAACCGCAAACCCGCTGTGCAGGTAGCTGCCAGCCAGATCGCCGGCGCTGTGCCGCTAAGCGTAAGTCTATCGTCGGCCGGAACAAAAGATTTCGACAACGACGCGTTGACCTATCAGTGGAAAATCTACGCGAAGGGAAGTGGGCAGCCTACCGTGCTCAACGACGCCAATCCGTCGTTTACGTTCCGGAAGCCAGGCCAGTATAAAGTGATCCTGACCGTTACCGATGCTCAGGGCGCGTCGGACTCCCGCGAGCTGAACATTATGGCCGGTAACCAGCCGCCGGTTGTAACACTCAATCTGACCAAAGGCAACCGGAGCTTTTACTTCCCCGGCGAAGCCATTGCCTATCAGGCCAGCGTGACCGACAAGGAAGATGGTAGCCTGTCGACGGGGAAAATTCTGCCGAAACAGGTCGTGGTACGGGCGACGTATCAGGACGCTGGCTCCGCACCCAACGCTGACCCGGCGGGCCATAAATTTTCGGAGGCAACATACCTGGGCACCGGGAAAGTGCTGATGGAGAAGAGCGACTGCAAAGCCTGCCACTTTACCGATAAAAAATCAGTCGGGCCGGCCTTTCTGGACGTAGCCAAACGCTACCGCAGCGATGCTAATGCGGTGGCCAGCCTGTCGAATAAGATTATCAATGGCGGTGGGGGCGTATGGGGCGATGCCATCATGACCGCTCACCCACAGCTTGGCACAGCGGACGCGCAAGAAATGGTTAAATACATTCTAGCCCTGTCCGACAAGCCAGCCGAGGCTCCGTTACTTCCTACTAAAGGCAGCGTTACGCCTGCCAAAGACCAGAAGGGCAATCTGGTGTTGCGGGCATCATACACAGACAAAGGGGCCAACGGATTGCCGGCACAGACTACCGAGCAGGCACTGGTGTTGCGGAACCCGGTTCTGGCGTTTGGGGGCAGCGACAGTCAATCCAAAGGGACGATGCTCTATAAAGTAGGGCAGATGCCTGTCGTGATTGTCATGGCCTCCAACACGTATGTACAATTTAACCAGCTGGATCTGAGTGGAGTCCGGGCGATGGAGTTTTCGGTGGCCGCTCCCAAACAGACCCTGAACGCCGTGGGTGGACGCATCGAGGTGCATATCGATTCTCCGACCGGGCAGCTGCTGGGCCAAACCGAAGAGATTGAGCCTACGGAGGGCAAAGTGACAAACGCGAACGATGCTTTCAAGCCTACTGTGGTTAAAGCCCAAATCGCGCCCACAACCGGGATGCACGATCTATATTTTGTCTTTAAACATGACAAAGGATTGAGAGGAGCACTGTTTGTTCCGGTTACCGTCCAACTGCTCAACTAAGCCTGATTGCCACAGCAGAACGCTCATTGTAGCCCTGCCCCGTTGCTATGAATTGCGTCACCAGCGCAAACTGATTCACCAAGTTCATAAACAAGTTAATCATCTCTGCCTGTACTGGGTCGCTATTGACCAAACTTCTCCTATGCAAACTCGTCGCCAATTCCTGAACCAACTGGGCCTGTCGGCCGCTGGCCTGAGCGCAGCCGCCGTGCTGCCATCCTCAACGTTTGCTGCTTCAACCCTCCCGGCGGCAACTCGTCAGGGGCTTACATTTGAGATTTCGCTGGCCGAATTCTCTTTTGCTCCCGAGCTGTTCTCGGGCAAAATGACTAACCTCGACTTTCCGGCCAAAGCCAAAAACGAGTTTGGTGTCAACGTGCTCGAATACGTGTCGATGTTCTTCAACAACAAGCATACCGACGCGGCTTATCTGAAAGATCTGAAACAGCGGACCGACGATCTGGGCATGAAAAACAACCTGATTATGGTCGATGGTGCTAATCTGGCTGATCTGGATGCCGGCAAACGGAAGCAGGCCGTGGAAGCACACCGCCCCTGGCTGGATGCGGCCAAAGCACTCGGATGTAGCACCATTCGGGTCAATCTGGGCGACAGCAGCAAAGCCCTGTCCGGCGCACCTGACGACCCCGCCGACGAAGCCGCCAAAGCGGCCGCCGAGGGCTATCACAGCCTGCTCGAACACGCGTCCAGACAGAACATGACCGTGATTGTCGAAAACCATTTTGGCAACTCGACCAACATTGATTGGCTGGTGGGTGTGCTGAAACAGGTGAATATGCCCAACATGGGCCTGCTGCCCGACTTCGGCAATTTCTGTGTGCAGCGTAGCAAGCCCGAAACCAACGACATCAAGGGCATAATGGCCACCAAATGCCTCAAAGAATATGACCGCTACGAAGGGGTAAAAAAAATGATGCCCTACGTGAAAGGCATCAGTGCCAAAACGCACAAGTTCGACGCGGCCGGTAACGAAACCGAAACGGATTTTATGCGGATGTTCAAAATCATCAAAGAGGCTGGTTTCAATGGTTATGTGGGCATTGAGTACGAAGGTGGATTGATGCACATGTATAATCCCACAGGAAGCTATTTGTCGAGTAGCGAAGGCATAAAAGCGACAAAGGCTCTGCTCGAGCGCGTTCGGAAGGAACTGACGTAGCTGCTGGCTGACCATAGAGGCCGTTGTATTGGGCGCTGCGCTGCAACCTGTAAAACTAGCCCGTACATGGCCGAATCAGTCGGCCTGTTTTAACTTTATCGAGCTGGCCAGTCTGGTAACCGCTCATTGCCGGGGCTGGCTGCGGGGTATCCA
Source organism: Spirosoma lacussanchae (assembly GCF_005870035.1). GTDB lineage: Bacteria > Bacteroidota > Bacteroidia > Cytophagales > Spirosomataceae > Spirosoma > Spirosoma lacussanchae. Next base: position 608,974 of record NZ_SWJG01000002.1, read on the forward strand.
GGTGGTTTTATGACAATTCATCCGGCGTAATTCCCTAAGTTTGGTCCCGTAAACCAAACCACGTGTTCCCGCGCATGAAAACCGTAGATTCCTACAACTTCGCTGGTAAAAAAGCTCTCGTTCGTGTCGATTTTAACGTTCCGCTCGACAAAGAATATCACATCACCGACGATACCCGCATTAAGGCAACGATTCCGACCGTGATGAAAATCGTGAACGACGGCGGTTCGGCCATTCTGATGTCGCACCTGGGCCGGCCGAAGGGTGGTCCGGAAGAAAAATATTCGTTGAAACACATCCTCCCTGCGCTGAATGAAGCGTTTGGGCGGGAGGTCAAGTTTGCCGACGACTGCATTGGCCAGACGGCTGCAGATTTGGCGGCAGCGCTGCAACCGGGCGAGATTCTGCTGCTCGAAAATCTGCGTTTTTACAAGGAAGAGGAAAAAGGCGATGTGGCCTTTGCCGAAAAGCTGGCAAAACTCGGCGATGTCTGGGTAAACGATGCCTTCGGTACCGCTCACCGCGCCCATGCCAGCACCGCCGTGATGGGCCAGTTCTTTACCGATCGCGTGGCTGGTTACGTCATGGAAGCCGAGCTGGTCAACGCCAAAAAAGTGCTGGGCGAAGCCGAACGGCCTTTTACCGCTATTATGGGTGGTGCCAAAATTTCGGACAAGATTCTGATTATCGAGAAACTACTCGACACCGTCGACAACCTGATTATTGGCGGGGGAATGACCTATACCTTTACCAAAGCGCAAGGTGGTCAGATCGGTAAGTCGCTGCTCGAAGCTGACAAGCAGGAGCTGGCGCTGGAGCTGCTGAAGAAGGCAGAGCAGAAAGGCGTCAAAATTTACATGCCTGTCGATAACGTCTGCGCCGATGATTTCTCGAACGACGCCAATCGGCAGGTGGTACGTACCGGCCAAATTCCTGATGGCTGGGAAGGCCTCGACATTGGCCCGGAAACGGTGAAACTGTTTACGGAGGTCGTGCTGGCTTCAAAAACCATTCTTTGGAACGGACCTATGGGCGTATTCGAGTTCGAAAATTTCGCTACGGGTACAAACGCCATTGCCGAAGCGGTGGTAAAAGCTACCGAAGAAAACGGTGCTTTCTCGCTCATTGGCGGTGGTGATTCGGCTTCGGCCGTCAATCAGGCAGGCTACGGCGACCGGGTGAGCTACGTCTCTACCGGCGGTGGTGCCCTGCTCGAGTACATGGAAGGCAAAACCCTGCCAGGTGTAGCGGCACTCGACTAAACGTCACGCAACGTAGCAACAACTAGCCCGAAAACAAACGCCCTACAGCCCGCTCAGGGCCGCTTTCGCTTTGTTGTCGACGCTGTTTTTGTACTCATGGCGCTTAAATGACAACGCTTTTTCGAAGAACGACCGGGCGCGAGTCCGGTCGTTCTTTTGTTGGTAGATATAGCCCAGCTGAAGCGCCGAGGAGGCTCCGAACGAAAGATTCTGCTGCCGGGCTGCCGGGCTATCGGACAGGGTCAGCGCCCGGCTCAGATAGGGAGCCGCTGTGTCGGGCGCGTTCCGGCGCTGGTAGATGCGACCCAGCCGGTAATTGTACTCGATCTGTTCGGCCAGCGCCGGAAAAAGCCCTTCGGTATAGGGCCGGAGGTAGGCTAATGCGCTATCCGTGTAGCCGCCATCAGCCGCCAGCCGCGCCCGCATCAGTACTTTCTGCTGGGCAGAGGGGCTGTGTTTCAGATACTGTTCGGCCAACCGCTGGGCGGCTTTGTCCGACTCAACAGCCTGTCGACCCACGCGGGTAACCTGCACGAGCAACGGTCGGGCGCTGGCGTCGGGTTCGTTGGCCAGCCACTGGCAGAGAAACAGTTTGTAATACGAGTCCTTCAGGAAATTACGCCCCCGATAGGTCGACAGAAATCGCTGAAAATGGCGTTTAGCGGTAACGTACTGCCCTTTTTGCAGGTAGATGTCGCCCAAAATATTGTCGATAACGGGAATGGGCTGGTACGACGCAGCCGTAGGGCGGGCGTTCAGATACGTCAGTGCCTGCTCGCTATGGCCGTTCTTCTGCTCTATCGTGGCTCCGAAAAAATGGAGCAGCAGATTATCCGGGTTGGCCCGAACCAGTTGATGTAGCGTCTGGCTATCGGCTTCGGTGAAGCGGAGTACATAGGCCCGTACCATCAGATCGATCAGCCGGGCCTCCAGACCAAATACGGGATCGCGCTGCGCCCGACTGATCTCCTGCTGCCCCTGCTGAATAGTACCCCGCAGGCCGAGCAGACTGGCTACCCAGCTATAGCTTTCCGGTACGGAGCCGATCATGATGTGCAGGGTTCCCAGCGACTTATAGGTGGGCAAAAAGTCCGGGAATCGTTTTTGATTATCGGCCAGCAGTTTATACGCACGGACGACATCCCAGCTGGCGCTCATCTCTTTGCCAAACTTCAGCTTGACAAACGCCCAGTGGAGCCGCACCTCGGCCTGAAGCACCCGTTGCCAGGGCGATGTATCATCCAGCGACTGCAGGCCGTCGAGCCGTTCGGCTTCGCGGTCGCTCCAGGTGGCAAACAGCTGATCATCGTCGGAGGTGACCAGCGTGAGCATGTCGGCGTAATCGTCGACGAAAATACGAATGCCGTTATGAGTTGGCTCGCGGGCCAGTAGTTGCCGGGCGGGCTGGACGTTGGCTTTCTGCAGATCGGCATAGGCCCGCTGAAGCCCGGGTGTCCAGACAAAATCCTGCGCCTGCACGGGGGCCACCAGCCAAACAAGTACCCAAAAAACAACGGATCGACACAGGGTTCCTGGTGAGAAATCTGTGTCGATCCGTTGCATCGGGGTAGGCTGTACTTATCGTCCGCGGCCTACTACGGCCGGCTCGGGAACGCCTTCTACGTCGGCGAAAATCCGTCCGCAGTGTTCGCAAACGATGATTTTTTTCTTGTCTTTGATGTCGGCCTGGCGCTGGGGCGGTACTACGTTGAAGCAGCCACCACAGGCTCCGCGTTTCACCATCACTACGGCCAGGCCGTTGAGGGCGTTACCACGAATTTTGTTGTACGAGTTCAGCAGCCGCGGCTCAATGGTCGTTGCCTGCTGGTCGCGCTGCCGGATCAGTTCTTTCTCCTCTTCCTGGCTCTCGGAGGTAATCTGATCGAGCTCCTGCTTTTTGGCTTTCAGGTCTTCTTTCCGTTCGTTCAGGGCTTCCTGGGTCGTCTTGATCTCCTCTTCTTTGCCCCGAACCCGAAACTGAGCTTCGCTGATGCGTTTATCGGCCAGCTCGATCTCGAGCGACTGCAGTTCGATTTCTTTCGAGATCGCATCAAACTCCCGGTTGTTGCGGACGTTCATCTGCTGATCCTTGTATTTGGTGATCAGTTTCTCGGCGTCTTTTTTGGCAACCCGGTTCCGCTCGATTTCTTCGTCCAGCGTTTTGATTTCGGCCTGGAACTTCCCGATCCGCGTCTCGAAACCGGCAATATCGTCTTCCAGATCGCGCACCTCTTCGGGCAAACCTCCCCGGATTTTTATGAGTTCGTCGAGTTGAGAGTCAAAGGATTGCAGTTTCAGAAGAGCGTCTAGTTTTTGCGCAATCGTCAGTTCCATTCGGAATGTATTTAGTGCTACGTGAAGTATTGTACCGGATTCGTGTCTATTCCGGATAAAATTACCGCAAAAGTAGTGAATTTTTTTGCCAAAAGCCCGCCGATCAACTCTTTCGTACAGACTTCGCTTTCATAATGGCCAATGTCGCAGATGATTAGGCGACCTTCGGCGTCGAAGAACTCGTGATACTTATAGTCAGCTGTAACAAAGGCATCGGCGCCGGCGCGCAGGGCATCGGCCAGTAAAAAGCTACCCGCTCCGCCACAAACGGCAATACGCCGTATAGGGCGGTCGGGGAGGGCGGTATGGCGGATGAGGGGTAACTGCATCGTTTCTTTCAGATACATGAGCCAGTTCGCGCCTGACATTGGCGCTGGCAAGTTGCCCACGGCGCCGGACCCGACGGTCTGATTACTGTTCGTGAGGGCATAGAGATCATAGGCTGGCACTTCGTACGAATGCGCCTGTTTCATGGCTGCTACAATAGCGCCTTCCAGATGGGTCGGCAGCAGCACTTCAAGCCGTTGCTCCTGTACGGTTTCATCGCGGTCTACCGTACCCACAACCGGATTGGATCCGTTCAGGGGTCTGAACGTTCCCGTTCCGCCCATCCGAAACGAACAATGGTCATAGGCCCCGATGCGGCCCGCTCCGGCCTCATACACGGCCTGCAAGACGGCCGGCAGGTCGGCGTCGGGGGTGTAGACGACGAGTTTGCTGAGCGTCTGCGCTTTGGGCGCCAGAATCTGCACCTCCTGCAAGCCCAGCTTTTCGGCAATTTTTGCATTGACACCCCCCGCCACATTGTCCAGGTTGGTATGGCTGGCGTAGATGGCCACCTCGTTTTTTATGGCTTTGATGACCGTTCGTTCTACGTAATTTTTGCCATTGAGTTTTTTCAGTCCCCGGAAAACGATGGGGTGGTGTGCCACCACCAGGTTACAGCCCCTGGCTACGGCTTCGTCGATAACGGCTTCGGTGGTGTCGAGGGTAACCAGCACGCCGGTAATGGGCGTGTTGGGATCACCTACAATCAGACCGGCATTATCATAGGATTCCTGATAGGCCAGGGGGGCAATACTTTCCAGATAAGCGGTCAGCTGGCGGATGGTTGTCATAAACGCAGAAAAACGATGGTCCGAAAATTACACCCTTCGGCTGGTTTCCCCAAAATCGACTCCTTGCGACTAATGCCTAACGGATTGCCTTTGCTCAGATTATCAGTAACTTATCCGCTTGTCACTGCTAAATCAACCTTGTCTAATCATGAAACTTTTACTCCTGTCCGCTCTTTGTTTACCGTTGTTGTCTACCGTTATGGCTCAGACCGACCCACCTCCCAAACGTTTGCTCGTGGTGTCGGGTGGTGGGGCGCGGGGGGCCTGGGGTGTTGGAATCGCTAATTTTCTGGATTCGACCGGAAAACGGTATGCGCACGTAGTTGGCACAAGTACCGGTAGTCTGATGGCTCCATTGATCCTGCTTCGTAAATACGATGTGCTTAACCGGGCCTATACGTCCGTAACGCAAAAAGATATTTTTACCGTTAACCCGTTCAACAAGCGAGGGGGCATTCGACTGCTGAATGCCCTGTGCCGATTCAACAAACCTTCGTTGGGGACGACCGAAAACCTCCGGAATCTGATCCGTACGTTCGTTACGCCAGCCGATTATGCTCAGATCCGTACCAGTCCGCTGGGCCTTGACTTTACGGTGTCAGTGGTGAACCTCCGAACCCTCGAAGCGGCCTATAAGTCGGCCAGCCAGCATCCCGATTATGAAGAAATGGTAAACTGGACCTGGGCATCGGCCAACCAGCCCGTATTTATGTCGCCTTATATCACCAGAAATGAAGCGGGGGCTGACGATTTTTGGGCCGATGGTGGGGTCAGAAACCCAATTCCGATTCGGGAAGGCCTGCAACTGGCCTTCGACAAGCGGTACGAAGCCGTCGACGTAATCATAAATAGCCTGCCCAGCGCCGACGAACCCGCATCCAGCTGGCCCGATGGGAAAGCTACCGTCTTCAAAGCGCTCACCCGGACACTAGCCACCTATGGTAGTGGCACCCGCGAAATGAACATAGCCATTGGGCGGTTGCTGAACAGACTGAACCAGCTCACCCGCCCGCAACCGGCTGAACAGGCTTCGCTGAGCAGCCAGCCAGTAGGGGCTGAAGCTGCCGAACCAAGCCTGGTGCTGACGTTTTATTTTATGCCGCACGACCTGTACGCGCTGATTCCGAACGAGCTGATATTCGACCCGGCCACCATGACTACCCTACTGGAGGCAGGCCGTCGCGGGCGATACGTTACCCAGGTACAGGAGGCCATAGCTACCCCCGGCCTACCCGTTGAAGGAACCTACTCCTTTCAGCTGTCGAGAACGACACTGGGGCGGTTGTTAAAGGAGCTAAATCCCTAATGCTGTCAGATTACCCGATTCGGTTGGTTTTCCATTTACTTTTCGACGCTATCGGCACGCTACTAACGGCTTCGCTACGTCTGGGGGTGGTTGTTTCCAGCAGCCAGGCCGCCAGCACAGCCGCCACGCGGGTTTCGTTGGGGTCCGGGCTGGCAGTTGTCAGCATGTCCGGTTTGAAGTAGCTGGCAACAAAGCCGGTATCAAACTGACCCGACCGGAAGGCCTCATGCTCCATCACGAACCGGCCAAACGGGAGTGTCGTCTGAACCCCCGAAATCTGGTATTCGTCAATTGCCCGGATCATTTTCTGGATGGCCTCGTCGCGGCTGTCGCCGTAGGTAACGAGCTTAGCAATCATCGGATCGTAATAAATCGGGATAGCCATCCCCTGCTCAAACCCATCGTCGACCCGCACCCCGTTTCCCTGGGGACGAACGTAGGTGTCGAGTGTGCCCACGTCGGGCAGAAAATTATTGGTCGGGTCTTCGGCATAGACCCGTACTTCAATCGCGTGCCCTTTGATGTGCAGATCTTCCTGCCGGATGGTAAGGGGTTTTCCTTCGGCAATGTAGATCATCTGTTTCACCAGATCGACGCCCGTAATCTGTTCGGTAACGGGGTGCTCGACCTGAAGGCGCGTGTTCATTTCCAGAAAATAGAAATCGAGCTGATCATTGACGATGAACTCAACCGTACCGGCTCCGTAGTAGCCGCAGGCCCGGGCTACATCGACAGCCGCCCGGCCCATGGCGTCGCGGATGTCGGGCGTCAGGATCGCCGAGGGTGCTTCTTCAACGACTTTCTGATGGCGTCGCTGTACGGAGCATTCGCGTTCGAAGAGGTGAATGATGTTGCCGTGCTGGTCGCCCAGGACCTGAATTTCGACGTGCCGGGGCGAGGTTACGTACTTCTCGATGAACACCGACCCGTCGCCGAAGGCCGAAATGGCTTCGCTGACAGCGCGGTCCATCTGCTCGTCGAATTCGGCATCGTTTTCAACGACCCGCATGCCTTTGCCCCCGCCCCCGGCCGAGGCTTTGATCAGTACCGGATAACCAATCTGCGCCGAAATGGCCTTGGCTTCGGCCCGGTCGGTAATGGCACTGGGCGTGCCGGGAACCATCGGGATATCATACCCGGCCACGGCGGCTTTGGCGGCCAGCTTGCTGCCCATGACCTCGATGCTTTCCGGTGAGGGGCCGACGAAGATCAGACCGGCTTCCCGCACCTGTCGGGCAAAAGCCGCGTTTTCGGAGAGGAAGCCATAGCCGGGGTGGATGGCATCGACGTTGAGCCGCTTACAGGCGTCAATGATGGTGTCGGCTCGCAGGTACGATTCGGAAGAGGGGGCCGGACCTACGCAAACGGCTTCGTCGGCGTAGCGGACATGAAGGGCGTTGCGGTCAGCTTCTGAATAAATCGCAACGGTTTGTATGCCCATTTCGCGGGCGGTACGCATGATCCGAAGGGCAATTTCGCCCCGGTTGGCGACCAGGAGTTTATGGATGGCTGGCATTACGTATGTTGATAAAGGAACCGCTCAGGCGGCTTTTCCAGACGCAGATTTACGCAAAGATGGGCAAAGGGTGAACACGCTACCAACAAATGCATACCGACGGCGAACCGGATCGGTCAAAATCGAATTTATGAGGTGCAATTTTGTCCGAGAAAAAGATAACCGTACTTTTGCACTTATGGCTTTAAAAACAAGGGTTTAACCCATAAAACGACAGTAAAAAGTGGATTTATTCGAGAAACTGCGCACCAATCTAGGCCCAATCGGCTCGCCGGCACGGGAGTTTAATGGCCACCACTATTTTGCATTTCCTAAACTAGAAGGTGAGTTGGGCCCCCGGATGCGCTTTCGGGGAAAAGAGGTACTGAACTGGAGTTTGAATAACTACCTGGGGTTGGCCAACCACCCTGAAATTCGTGAAGCTGATGCTGATGCCACGGCGCAGTGGGGGCTGGCTTATCCGATGGGCGCCCGCATGATGTCCGGTAACTCAGACCTGCACGAGCAATTTGAAAAAGAACTGGCGGAGTTTGTCGGCAAAGAAGATGCTTTCCTGCTCAACTACGGGTATCAGGGCGTTATGTCGGCTATCGAAGCCGTGGTCGACCATCGGGATATCATTGTTTACGATGCCGAAAGTCACGCCTGCCTGATCGACGGTATCCGGCTCCACAAGGCGAAGATGGGCGACTACTATAAGTTCAACCATAACGACATGGCCAGTCTGGAGAAAAACCTCCAGCGGGCTACCCGGCGCGTAGCCGAAACGGGCGGCAGCATTCTGGTCGTTACCGAAGGCGTTTTTGGGATGTCGGGTAAGGTAGGGAGCCTGGACAAGATCGTAGCCCTGAAAGAAAAATACGAGTTCCGGCTGCTGGTCGACGATGCACACGGTTTTGGCACTATGGGCGAAACGGGTGCGGGTGTTGGTGAAATGCTCGGTTGCCAGGCTGGTATCGACCTGTATTTCTCGACGTTTGCCAAGTCGATGGCAGCGATCGGTGCGTTCATTGCCGCCGACCACGACATCATCATGTACCTCAAATACAACATGCGGTCGCAGACGTACGCTAAAGCGCTGCCGATGCCTTACGTAGTTGGTGGCCTGAAGCGGCTGGAGATGGTACGGCGGTCGTCGGAGCTGCGCGATAAACTGTGGACCAACGTTCGGGCCCTGCAGAACGGACTGCGGGAGCGCGGTTTCGATATTGGCGATACACAGTCGCCGGTAACACCGGTATTCCTGCAAAACATTGAAGGGGGCGTGGCCGAAGTGGCTGCCCTGACCATGGACCTGCGCGAGAATATGGGTGTGTTCTGTTCAATCGTTGTGTATCCGGTTGTACCCAAAGGAACGATCATGTTGCGTATCATTCCAACGGCGGCTCATACCCTGGATGATGTGAACTATACGCTGGATGCTTTCTCTAAAATGGGCGAGAAGCTCAAGAATGGCCTCTATCGTCAAAATTCAACGATTACGGCCCCAAAAACGGTCGAAATGTCAGCCGAAGCGGCATCTGAATAAGGTTTTTTGGCGAAAAGTTGCATTTTTCAACTAATTTTTTGGCTCGCCTATTGCGCTGTATAGGAGAATCACTAAATTTCAGCCGAAAAACCGCGTTTTTAGCGGGATTTGGGCATTTTTCACACTTAAACCCATACGCATCGCTATGGCACGCTTCGATGAAGTAAAGAATCTGGTTATGTCGCTGGAAGGTGATTTCGAGAAGTTCTACGAAAAAAATAACCAGGCCGCCGGTACTCGTGTTCGTAAAGGAATGCAGGATCTGAAGACACTGGCGCAGACCATTCGCTCGGAAGTTCAGGACACCAAGAACAAAGCCGAGAAAGCGTAAATCAACCGGACAGCCTGTCTAACTGATAGCGCATTCGGCCGTTTTGGCCAAACCAATCTATCCCCGCCCGGCTTCTGGCCCGGCGGGTTTTTTTTTACCGGCTTATCGTCGTGCGTTATCGTGGTCCGTGTCCTCACGGATCACGGCAAAGAATTCGATCCACCTGTGAGAAGATTCGTTGCTGTCGCGCATGTAGTCCGTGCCCCCACGGACCACGGTGGGAGGTGGGGTTGGCGAGGTAGGATGGGAGGCTGAGCAGAAAAGTCTGTCAACCGGATTTCAGCGTTTATATTTTTTCGCGGTGCATGAGGGTGGCGATGCCTCGGGTGGTCACTTTTTTGGTTTGCACATCCCGAATTTCGCCCAGGATCTGTGCGGTGTGTTTGACCGTATCCATCGACTGAACCGTGAAGGTGGCTTCGTAATCGGTGTCGACGAACATGGGGCGCAGGAACTCGAGTGTCTGACCCAGGTAAACGGAACCGTAACCGGGAAACTCGGTGCCCAGCACTTTCGTAAATACACTGGCTCCCAGCATGCCATGAATAATGGGGCGCTTGAACGGGGTTGTCGCGGCAAAATCAGCGTCGAGGTGAAGGGGGTTGTTGTCGCCGGTAACCCGGGCAAAATCGATAACGTCGGCTTGCGAAAACCGGAAAGCGTAGCGGTGAACAGCGTCGAGGGTAAATTCCATATAACTATATATTGAACGTCAGGGCGTATATATCCCGAGGTTGATAGCGGGCAAAGTTCCGTGTTAGCGGTCGCAAATCATTATCTACCGTCCATTATTCATTGTGCAATACGTCCTACCTTCGCGTCTGTTATGCTGAATCAATTGTTTTCGCTGGGTGTATCGCCTGCCAAACGGGTGTTTGGTCTGGACGTGATGCGGGCGGCTGCTATCCTGATTGTGGTAGATGCCCACGCCACCGTTGCGCTGAAGGAGTATTATAATGGAGCGTTCTGGCATCATCTGCTACCCGATGGAGTTGAACTGTTTTTTGTACTGAGTGGCTTTCTGATTGGTGGAATCCTGATTCGTTCGTACGAAAAGAAAAGTCATTTCGATGCAGGCCTGCTGCTTAATTTCTGGACACGTCGGTGGTTCCGTACGTTACCCAACTATTACCTGGTCTTGCTGGGCCTGATTGGTCTGTCGCTGTTACGGGCCTATCGGGCTGGCGTCCATCATTCGCTGCCTCAGCGCGATACGCTGATTCGGTATTTTTTCTTTCTACAAAACTTCACCACCTACGTACCCGACTTTTTTACCGAAACCTGGAGTCTGGCAATCGAAGAGTGGTCGTATATAACCCTGCCCCTGATTCTGTGGCTGATGCAGACTCTGCTGCCAGCTTCCTGGCCACGGCAGCGTATCGTACTGGCGGCCATCCTGACGGTTATTCTGGGTACTAATCTGTGTCGGCTGGTGCTGTCGGCACAGGTGCCGCTGCCGGCCGGTGAGCTTGGGTTTCGCGGTATTGTACTGACGCGGCTGGATGCGATCTCGTACGGCGTGCTGGCGGCCTATGCCAAGCACTATTTCCCGACCCGCTGGACCGATGAGCGGCTCCGGCAGCGGCTGTTCGTAATCGGTCTGGTGCTGACCGGCCTTACTGCTTTTACTTCGTCAGTCTTTTTGATAGGGTACTACGGTGAATGGGGCGTACAGCCTGCCTATGTGTTCTACAAACGGACCTTTTATTTTCCGGTCATCGGGCTGAGTATGGCGCTGCTGATGCCGTATATGGATGGCTGGCGGGCCGCGTCGGGGCTTTGGGCGCGGTTCGGGATTGCGCAGGCCATCACGCACATCAGTCTTATATCGTACTCTATGTATCTGCTGAACCTGACGCCCATCATGATCAGCTTTCTCGAGCGGATTCCGACCTCCTCGTTCGAAACGGCCTGGATGAAGGTATTTCTGTTCTGGGGGCTGGTCCTGTTTCTGTCGACGCTGTTGTTTAAGTACTTCGAGCGCCCCGTCACCGAACTCCGCGAGCGTCTGTCGGCCAAAGAACCGACCGAACTTATTAAAGAGCGTAAGAACGAGCGAGTGAACGAATGAAGAACGTTCACTTGCTGAATTAGCTCGAGTGGTCGCTGACGATCACCCAGCGCTTTTTGATCTTGCGCCAGAGCAGGGTAAAATGACCGTCGAGGTTGCCCACGGTGGGGCGGGTCAGGTGCCAGCGGCCAATGACGTAGGCCACGTTGGGCGATGGCATATCCAGCTGCAGAATATCGAATTTGAGGGTTCCCATCGACTGCCGGTCCGGGTAACGCTTCCTGTAGTTGGCCAGAGTAGCCTGATACCCATAGGTAACTCCGGCTTTGCCGATAAACGTAAGTGAGTCGGAAGGCCAGTAGCCGTTCATGAATTTTTCGACTCGCCCGGCGTTCCAGTCTTCAGTCTGACGTTTCAGGATGAGGAGAATGGCTCGCCGGTCAGCTGCCAGCGTCCTGGCTGCCGATGTGTTGCGGGCTGACTGGCTGTAGGCCGGTACGATTACCAGCAGGAGCAGGGCGAAGGCGATCAGTCGTTGCATGTAACAATTGGTTTTCTGGTAAAACTACGGCAATAGTGCTAGGTTTGTACACGAACCTTTATGTTTATGAAAGCCATTCTGTGCGAACAATACGGCCCGCCCGAACAACTCGTTCTAACCGATGTGGCTTTGCCCAAAGCGGGCGCTGGTCAGGTCGTTATTCAGGTCGAAGCCTGCGGGGTCAACTTCCCCGATACACTCATTATCGAAGGAAAATACCAGATTAAACCGCCGATGCCCTTTTCGCCGGGTGGCGAGGTGGCGGGTATCATCACCGAAGTGGGGGAGGGGGTGAACCACCTTCGGGTCGGCGACCGGGTGTTTTCGCTGACGGGATACGGTGGGTTTGCCGAGCAGGTTGCTGCCAATGCTGCCACGACGCTTCCCATGCTGCCGGATATGGATTTTGTAACGGCGGCTTCCACCATGTACACCTACGGAACGTCGTACCACGCTCTGAAAGACCGCGCTTCGCTGCAACCGGGCGAGACCCTACTGGTTCTGGGCGCTGCCGGGGGGGTAGGGCTGGCAGCGGTTCAACTGGGCGTGCTGATGGGCGCCCGCGTTATTGCGGCCGCATCGAGCGATAAAAAGCTGGAGGTATGCCGACGCCTGGGTGCTGCCGAGACCATTAATTATACGACCGAAACGCTGCGCGACCGTATCAAAGAGCTGACCGATGGGAAAGGCGTTGATGTTGTTTACGACCCCGTCGGCGACCGCTACGCCGAACCCGCCCTTCGGTCGCTGGCCTGGAAAGGCCGGTACCTGGTTGTGGGGTTTGCCGGTGGTGACATACCCAGTATTCCACTCAACCTGGCTTTGCTAAAAGGAGCCTCTATTATCGGTGTGTTCTGGGGTGCTTTCGCCCAGCGCGAACCCAAAACCAGCCTGCAGAATTTTCGCCAGATCCTCGACTGGATTTCAGCGGGCCAGCTAAGCCAGCACATTCATAACACCTATTCGCTCGCCGACTCTCCCAAAGCCCTGCGCGACCTCCTCAAGCGCCGGGTTGTTGGCAAAGCGGTCGTTGTGATGAATTGATTTCCAAGAGTGTCGGTCAGCAGATGATGAAAAATGGTCCCCTGGCATAAATGCCAGGGCTATTCATAGGTAGAATGGGTGAGAACCTGGATTGAGGGAGAAACATGAATAGGTCCGGCATTCATGCCGGGCAGCACAGGATGAAAAATGGTTCCCCGGCATTTGCCGGGAAACCGGAGAGATTAGAAAATAGATAACCCATGCGATTGCAAAATAAAGTAGCCATTATAACCGGTGCGGCCCGGGGTATTGGGCAGGGCGCTGCGGAGGTTTTTTGCCGGGAAGGCGCTACGGTGATCATCTGGGATCTGCTCGACGAGGGGGAGGCAACGGCGCAAACCCTGCGCGACCAGGGATACCGATGCGACTTCATGAAGGTCAGCACCACCGACGTACCCACCATCGAAGCCGCTACCCGCGAGGTAGTTGACCGATACGGGCAGATCGATATTCTGATCAACAACGCCGGAATCACGCGCGACAAAACCCTGCTGAAAATGTCGTTTATTGAATGGCAGCAGGTGATCGATGTGAACCTGACGGGCGTTTTCAACTGCACCAAAGTGGTGGCCCCTTACATGGTAGAGCGTAAGTACGGCCGGATCATCTGTACCTCATCCATCAACGGCGTACATGGTGCATTTGGTCAAACAAACTACGCTGCTGCCAAAGCCGGTATCATTGGCATGGTTCGGTCGTGGGCCAAGGAACTCGGGCCGAAAGGCATTACTGCCAATGCGGTAGCGCCCGGCTTTATCCAGACCGCCATGACCGATGCGATGCCGGAAGAAGTCCGGAATGCCGCCGTAGCTACCGTGCCGGTCCGGCGCATCGGTAAACCCGACGATATTGCCTATGCGTACCTGTACCTGGCATCTGACGAGGCTTCGTTTGTCAATGGGCATGTGCTGGCCGTAAATGGCGGGCAGGCTATCTAACTTTTGTCAACGGGCCGTCTTCCGACGACAGCAGCTACCGAGCCAAGTCATACGGAGACGGCCCGACGAACCCGTACCTATCCGTAAACCGATCCCGTACTCCACCTACTATGAACCGCGTCCGTAAGTTTTATAACGAGTACAAACCCTACATCTTCTCGGATGGTTGGTACTACGTGTTTATTGTTCTATTCATCATGCTGCTGTTCGTTTTCTTTTCCTGATGGCCCAGCTGTCGGCCGTTCTGGCCATAATTAATCCGCTTTCGGGAACCCTGTCGATCGCGCAGAAAACCCGCCTGCGCGACACCTTCCTGCAACGGGCCGAGGGGATGGGGTTTGCCCCGGAGGCTATCTTTACCGAGTATCCCGGTCATGCCACCGAACTGGCAACAGCGGCCGTTGCGCGGGGCGTCAGCCGGGTGCTGGCCGTTGGGGGCGATGGTACCATCAACGAAACGGCCCGGGCCCTGCGCCGGTCGGCCTCGGTGCTGGGTATTGTGCCGATGGGTTCTGGAAACGGACTGGCACGCCATCTCGGTTTGCCCCTGCACCCGCTAAAAGCCATTGACCGGGCGCTGGCGGGTCGTCCGGTGGTTATCGACAGTGGCGAAATCAACGAACACGCTTTTTTCTGTACCGCCGGGTTGGGGTTCGAAGCCTATGTGGCCCATCAGTTTGCCCTGCAGCCGGTGCGGGGGTTACCAACCTACATCCGTACCGCCTTTCGATCGTTCTGGTCGTATCAGCCCGACCGGTACTGGATCGACGGAGAAGAGCGCCGACTGTTTTCGCTCAGTTTTGCCAATGCGGGTCAGTTTGGTAACAACGCCTGGGTGGCGCCAACAGCTAATATTGCCGACGGGAAGCTGGAACAGTGCGAAATAAGGCCTTTCCCGGCTCAGATGGGGCCGCTGCTCACCTGGCGACTGTTCAACAAAAGCCTGAATCTGTCGCCGTACTGGCAGGGACGCGCCGTAACAAAAGCGTCGGTACGCGTTGACCTACAGACGCATCGGGGGCCGCTGCTCATTCATGCCGACGGGGAGCCGATTACCATACCGGACGCGCAAGCCGAAGTGCGGATACTACCGGGTAGTTTGCTGGTTTTGCTGTGAGGTTGCGCAATTCATTCGCGCAACTTAACGGAACAAGCCCGATATTTGCCCCGCCAAAACCATTCCGACGGCGGGCGTGTGTCCGGTGTTTCCTAGCTAATGTCCCAACAAAAAGTAGTTCTTGCCTTTAGCGGAGGTCTCGATACCTCCTTCTGTGTTAAGTATCTGTCCGAAGATCGGGGGATGGAAGTCCATTCGGTCCTGGTCGATACGGGCGGTTTCTCCGACGACGAACTTCGTGCTATCGAAGAACGGGCTTATTCGCTCGGGGTAAAATCGCACGTGACGATCTCGAAAACGGACGACTACTACCAGCAGTGCCTCAAATTTCTGGTATACGGCAATGTGTTGAAAAACAACACGTATCCGCTCTGCGTCAGTGCTGAACGTATTTTTCAGGCCATTGCCGCGGCAGAATACGCCCGCGAGATCGGCGCTACCGCCATTGCGCACGGCAGCACCGGCGCCGGTAACGACCAGGTGCGGTTCGATATGGCGTTCCGGATTATAGCGCCCGAAGCCGAAATCATTACCCCCATTCGCGACCTGCGGCTCTCGCGCGAGGCCGAAATTGAGTACCTGAAAAACAAAGGCGTAGAGCAGGAGTGGCATAAAGCAGCCTATTCGATCAACAAAGGCCTGTGGGGCACGTCGGTAGGCGGTAAAGAAACGCTGACATCGAGCCAGTTCCTGCCCGAATCGGCCTGGCCAACCCCCGTTACCAAAACCGAGCCCGAAACCATTACCCTGACGTTCGAACACGGCGAAATCAAAGGCATTTCCGGGGCTACAACGGGCGATGAGTCGTTCGCTAACCCGGTCGATGCCATCCGCCGGTTAACCGAACTGGCTGGTCCGTTTGGCATCGGGCGCGACATTCACGTGGGCGATACGATCATCGGCATCAAGGGCCGGGTCGGTTTCGAGGCCCCGGCTCCGCTGATCCTGATCAAAGCGCATCATACACTCGAAAAACACGTGCTGACCAAGTGGCAGCTGTACTGGAAAGACCAGCTGGCTAACTGGTACGGCACTATGCTCCACGAAGGTCAGTTTATGGACCCCGTTATGCGCAATACCGAAACATTCCTGGCCGACACGCAGGGCCACGTGACGGGAAAAGTGCATGTGCTGCTGGCTCCCTACCGTTTCCAGGTGCTGGGCATCGAATCGGATTATGACCTGATGTCGGCCAAGTTTGGCTCCTACGGCGAGATGAACAACGCCTGGACCGGCGACGACGTGCGGGGCTTCTCTAAAGTGGCCTCGAACCAGGTGATGATTTATGAGAAAATCAGCAATCAGTAATCCATAAGGTCCGGAACGATTCATGGCCCCGCTGTGTAGCTGCTTCAACCGCTCAGTCAGGCGGTGAGCGTCTGCGCAGCGGGGCAGACTGTACCCAACCCGATCGCTGGCCTGGCCGCCACCGGTTCACGTGACCGTTGCAGGTCGGGGGCTTTAACCCGTATTCCATTATGAACGATAAAATTCAGGTAGGTATCATCGGCGGAGCCGGCTATACCGGGGGCGAACTGCTCCGTTTGCTGATCAATCACCCTTTTGTTAATGTCTCGTTTGTGCAGAGCAACAGCCAGGCCGGTAAACCTGTCTGGACAATCCATTCCGACCTGCTGGGCGATACCGATCTGGAGTTCAGCGCCCCCGCCGATGCCGACGACGAACTCGATCTGGATGTGATTTTTCTGTGCTCAGGCCATGGGGCGTCGCATACGTTCATGGCCGAACATGATATCTCCGACGATGTGGCCATAATTGATCTGAGCGCCGACTTTCGCGACGAACACGATGATTTCGTTTATGGCCTGCCCGAGCTGAACCGCGACCGGATTGCCGAGGCTACCCGGATTGCCAACCCCGGCTGTTTCGCCACCAGTATTCAGCTGGCCCTGCTGCCGCTGGCCAAGGCGGGCCTGCTACAGGGCGACATACACGTTAGTGCCATTACGGGCAGTACCGGAGCTGGTCAGGCCCTGGTACCTACTACTGGCTTTACCTGGCGTAACAACAACGTGTCGATCTACAAGGCGTTTACCCACCAGCACCTGGCCGAGATTCGCCAGAGTCTGACCCAGCTCGATCCAGATTTTGGGAAGGCCATCAACTTCGTACCCTACCGGGGCGATTACACCCGGGGTATCATGGCCAACGTCTATACGCCCTTCACCGGCACGATCGACGAGGCTAAAGACCTCTATCAGCGTTACTACGAAGATCATCCGTTCACGCACCTGAGCCACATGCCAATCGATCTGAAGCAGGTTGTCAATACCAACAAATGCCTGCTGCACCTGGAAGTGCACGACGGGCAGCTGCTCATCACCAGCATTATCGACAACCTCACCAAAGGCGCTTCGGGCCAGGCCGTACAAAATATGAACCTGATCTTTGGACTACCCGAAGAAACCGGTCTGCGGCTGAAAGCGGTCGCGTTCTGAGCCGGTTAGATGGCCTGCCCGGTCTGGGCGTCGAAAAAATGGGCTTTGTCCAGATTCCAGAATAGCCGGATCGGTTGCCCAAAGCTGGCTACATATCCCGCTGGTAGCCGTGCAATCAGCTGACCGGTATCGATGGGGCAGTAGACCAGCGTTTCGTTGCCCATATTTTCGACGGCTTCTACCGCGAGGGCCTGCTCGTGAACGGACTGCGCGGCCGGTGGCTGCTCACTCAGGTGTTCGGCCCGGATGCCGAATGTAACGGGTTTGCCGCGATGGGCCTGTAACCGGGCTGCGGGCTGGCTGTTACTGAGGTCGATCTGTACCTGTCCCCCTGTGCTGGTAAAGTACAGCGGCCCCGTTTCGCTGAGCCGACCGGGCACGAAGTTCATGGGGGGGGTACCGATGAACCCCGCTACGAACTGCGTGGCGGGCTGGTTGTAGAGGTTGATGGGCGTATCCTGCTGCACCACATCGCCATCGCGCAGCACCACAATCCGGTCGCCGAGGGTCATGGCTTCAACCTGGTCGTGGGTAACGTAGATAATGGTGGCGTTCAGCTCGCGGTGGAGCTTCTGGAGTTCGATCCGGGTCTGTACGCGTAGTTTGGCGTCGAGGTTGCTCAGCGGTTCATCGAACAGAAAGACTTTCGGGTTGCGGACAATAGCCCGGCCGATGGCCACCCGCTGCCGCTGCCCCCCCGACATGTCCTTGGGTTTCCGGTCTAGCAGCGCATCGATTTCCAGCAACTGGGCCGCCCGGCTGACCCGCTGCCGGATGTCATCTTTGGGCAAACCGGCCAGCTTCAGCCCAAACGCCATGTTTTCATAGACGGTCATATGGGGGTAGAGGGCGTAGTTCTGAAAGACCATGGCAATGTCGCGGTCTTTGGGCGGCACGTCGTTCATGCGTTTCCCATCAATCAGCAGGTCGCCGTCGGTAATATCTTCCAGACCCGCAATCATGCGGAGCAACGTCGATTTGCCGCAGCCGGAGGGACCAACCAGTACCAGAAACTCGCGGTCCTGTACGGTAATGGTTGCATTCCGAATCACGCGCGGGCCGTTTTCATAGGCTTTGGCCACATGCACCAGTTTAACTTCTGCCATACTTACCGGTATTTATTGGCCTGCGTAACGGCGTCGGGGTATTTTTCCAGCCGCTGGAAAGCCATTAGGGATTCGATTGTCGATTCGGCTCCCGAATTTTTGTTGATCTGCGTGTCTGAGCTAATGCCGTCATAGCCCAAACCCGACGCGCTGTCGTACATAATGGCTTTGGCGGGGTTATTACCCAGAAACCAGCCCGCCAGCTGTCCCGCCAGGGTGAGGTAGCGGGCATCGCGGGTCTGATCGTAGAGTTCGAGGGTAGCCCAGACCATGGGTCGTACGCCGTACGCAATCTGCGAAAAACGCGATTTCCGGCCAATAGCCAGCGCAGCTCCCTGTTCACTTACGGTAAACGATTCCAGAAACCCTTCGTTGAGCAAAAAAGGATAAAAGGTATCCACTTCGCGCCGGGCAACGGTAATCCAGTCGGGCCGGTTCAGGGCCTTGCCCGCCCGCAGCAGGGCGTAGGACTGATCGCTGCCGTAGGCGTGCCAGCTGTTGTCGAAACTCAAAATGGCGCCGTACGGTGGCTGGTTAGCCGCACCGAACTGCATCTGTACAATGCCATCGGCCAGGGTTTCGATGAGTTTTTGCACTTGCCCGTCCGGCGTTTGCTGCTGGTAGTTCAGCAGGCCGAGGATCATCACGGCCGCCTGATCCGAACCGGAGCCAAACGGTAGCCAGCCCGGTATTTTGAGCCCGCCCGGAAACGTATAGGTACGGGCTTTACTCCCAAAATCGCGGATCATGTTGCTCACGAGCCGCTGGCTGGCGGTCTGGAGCCGGGTGGCCAGGGCTGGATCGGCCGTTTTGTAATACGGATACACTTCGGTCAGGCTCCAGAGGGCCCGCCACGACCACCAGTTGGGCTGGTTGATGCTGGTCACACCAGTCCTGTTGATGGCCCCGTTGCCGAAGATGAAATTGTAGAAATAGCCGGCTCCGCTGCCGCCGTCGCTGGCCTGCATCTGCAACACAAATTCGGTTAATTTGCGCAGTTTGTCCTGCTTGGCCGAGTTGGTAGCCAGATCGGGTTCGTGGGCCAGGAACACCACCGTCCGGGCTATGTCGTCGATACAGGCGGCTCCTTCGTCGTCGTCGGCTACCCATTTGTAATCCGGATACTCACTGTAAATATTGATCAGGCCCACATCGGCGCCGTTTAGTTTGACGACCTGATAGAGCTGGTCGAGGTGGGTCGTGTTGACCAGGCGGCCACTATCGGGCGCGGGCTGGCTGGGTTGATTTTTATGGCACGAAACCGACAGCAGCGGGAACTGAAGCAGGAGTAGCCAGAGCAGTCGTTGGTAGATTTTCATAACGCAGGAGCGGTTAAAAGGTCGTGAAGTAATTCCTGTTTCGACACGGTAATGATCCCGCAGGCCGAGTCCGACATGGCATAAGGAATAACGATCAGGTCGCCGTGGTCGAGCCAGCCGCAGGTGTAAACTACGTTGGGCACGTAGCCTTCCCGTTCCGATTCGAGCGGGTAGATAAGCGGTTCCGGCAGCCGGGCCAGAACGCGGGTCGGGTCGTTGAGATCGAGCAACACGGCCGAGATGACGTAGCGACGGACCGGTCCAACGCCATGGGTGAGCAGCAGCCAGCCCTGATCGGTTTTAAGGGGTGACCCGCAGTTGCCCAGCTGAACGACCTCCCAGGGGAAAGCCGGCTCCAGCAGCGTTTGAAAGCTATTCCAGACATACAGGTCGTCGGAGAACATGATGTTTATGTACTCGCCCCCCTGTCGGCTGATCATCACATACTGCCCGTTTATCTTCTCCGGAAACAACGCCATGCCTTTGTCCTGAATGGCCTCGCCGTACAGGGTCCGGACGCTGAATCGGACAAAGTCGTTTGTTTCCATCAGCTGGGTTTTGATGGTTTCGCCGTCGTAGGCCGTGTAGGAACTGTAGTAGCGCTCGGCCCCGTCGTCGTCGCGGAATTTCACGAACCGGACGTCTTCCATGCCCTTGCTTTCGCCTTTGGCATTGGGGAAGATAATCCGCTCGTGCAGCGGGGCGTCGGCATCGGTCACTACATCGTAGTTGGTGTCCAGCATGGTCAGGATCGCTTTCTTCGTCGTCTGTACGGCCGGGTCGACGGGCGGGGTTGCTGTTAGCTCGTTCAGACATTGGGTGGCCTGTTGCAGATCGAACTCGTCGGGCAGCTGCTCCAGCACGCGTTCGTCGGAATGGGGGAAGTAGGCGAGCCGATGCCGGACAAACGCGCGGGTGTAGGTTTTGCGCCAGTCTTTTTCGGAACTGGTGGCGTATCGATCCGCTTCGTCGAGGTGGATCAGACCGGCCTGGTTGACGGTACCGGTCCGGAACTCGATGGACGAAATATGCCCTTCGCCGGTGGCGCGTAAACTCATAACGAACCGAAGCGTACCAGGCTCCAGACCCGACTGATCGGGGTGGGGCACGATAGAGGGATTGAACAAAGCTGCCGACTGGGTCGAATACTCCATGGTCAGGCAGGCGCCGAGCAGCAACCGGCGGTTGGCTGAAAACTCGGAGGGCGGTTGCGCCATTGTTTCGACGGCCCGCTGGTAGTTTCGCTCGAAAGCCGCGTCGAGGTTCCGGTGGCGTTCGCCAAACTGCCGCCGGGCCTCGGCCAGCATCGTGTCGACCTCGGCCTCTGAAAATCGGGCGATCCGTTCGCAGATGTGCAGCACGCGGTGGGGGCCGTGCAGGGTGAGGTAGCGGGCAATGACTCGCTCGGGATTAGCCGAAAAACGAATGGCGGTACGGGTTGCCTGGGTCATACGTTGAGGGGAATAAAGCTTAATCTTTCAGGCCCGACGAGGCCATGCTTCGGATAAAATGTTTCTGGAAAAACAGGTACACGACAAGGATAGGGAGGGCCAGCATGACCGCTGCCGCAATTTTTACCCCCAGCTGCGCGTCGGCACGCCCCCCGACCGAGAAGAGCGTCACCATCTGCGGCATGGTCATCGTCGACTCGTCGCGGATAACGATCAGGGGCCATAGCGCTTCGTTCCAGAGGCCCATGAAGGTCAGAATCGTGATGGTCAGCACGGTCGGAACGATGTTGGGCAGCAGGATCTGGAAAATGATCCGCAGCTCGCCACAGCCATCTATCCGGGCGGCATCGATCAGCGCCTGGGGCAGGCTGGCAAACGCCTGCCGGAAGAGCAGGACCGCCAGCGAGTTCATAACGAAAGGAACAATCAGCGCAAAATAGGTATCGACCCAACCCAGCTTTACCATCGTGATGTAATTGGGAATGAGCGTGATCTGAAAGGGCAGCGTCATCGTGAAAATGATCAGGTAAAAGATCAGATCACGCCCCCGGAAGCGCAACCGGGCCAGCGCGTAGCCGACCATGGCCCCCAGCACCAGCACCAGACCCGTTGTCACGAGTGCCACGAACAAACTGTTCAGGAAGGCCCGGCCCAGCGGTATGCGCTCAAAAACAGTTGTGTAGTTGCTGATCGTCAGGCCAACCGGTAGTAACGTCAGCGACCCAATCCCCTGCTCCGACGAAAGCGACGCGCTGATCATCCAGACAAACGGATAAATGAACGACAAAGCCGCCAGGAGGAGTAGCGCGTAGCGGAGTAGTTTCATGGGCTTTTTATGGGGTGATTGAGTGGGTTAGTGATTAGTGATTGAGTGAGTTAGTGATTGGTGATTGAGTGAGTTAGTGATTGGTGATTGAGTGGGTTAGTGATTGTATGGATGGTGAATGATTCCGGGCGTCGCTCAATCACTCAATCGCTAACTCACTCAATAAGAATCACTTAATAAAAAGGTTAATTTTCCTGTTCGACATAACGTTTCTGGATGGCTACGACGCCCAGGATCAGCAGGGCGAAGAAGAAGCCGAGCGTGGCCGAGTAGCCCATGTGGTAGTACTGAAACGCCTGTTTATAGATATACATGACGGCCGACAGGGTACTGTTCAGTGGTCCGCCTTCGGTCATGATGTAGGGTTCGATAAACAGCGAAAATCCACCGATTGTCGACAGCACGACGACCATAAAAATAGTGGGGTTGATCATGGGTAGGGTGATGTAACGAAACTTCTGCCAGGCGGTAGCGCCTTCCATGTCGGCGGCTTCGTAGTACTGAACCGGTACGGTTTGCAGGCCAACCAGGAACAGAATCACGTACAGCCCTACGTTTTTCCAGGTGGCCATCAGCGCTATGGCGTACATGGCGATACCGGGTTCTTCGAGCCAGGCCACGCGGGGGAGCGACAGCGCCGTCAGGCCCCGGTTCAGGATACCCGCATTGAAACCCAGCAGCTGTTGCCAGAGAATCGTCACGACCACGCCCGATACAATGACCGGCAGAAAAAACGCCCCCCGAAAGAAAGCCTGTCCCCGTATTTTCTGGTTGAGAAACTCGGCCAGTGCCAGCGCCACCACAATCTGCAACGGAATATGCACCAGCAGGAAGCGAAGTGTGTTGTAGATGGCCTGCCAGAACAGCCGGTCACTGAACAACCGCTGGTAATTATCGAGCCCAACAAACTTCATAGGCGAAATAATATTCCAGCTATGGAACGTCAGCACCACCGAGAACGCTACCGGAAACGCCACGAAAACCGCGAAGTACAGCAGGTAAGGCGAAACCAGCCAGTAAGGGATCTGTTTTTTCATAAGCTATTTTTATTGAGTGAGTTAGTGATTGAGCGATTGAGTGGTTCACCTGTTAAGACCTTCACTAACTCACTCACAAATTCACTCATTGGCCGGTTCGCTCCTTAATAAAACGTCAACGGCTTCGGCGGCATCGCGGATGGCGGCTTCGGGGGTTTTGCGGTCGTAAACGACACAGGCTTCGTACTCCTGCGAGATGATGTCGAACACTTCGACGATGACTTCGCTGTTATCGACGCCCCGGATGTAGCGCGACTGCCGGGCAAAGGGAATCAGTTTCGGGTTCTTCTGCAAAAACGGTTGAAAGTACGGGTCGGTGTCTACGTTGAGCCGGTTCGGGAACTGGCCCGTCAGTTCCATCAGCCGCAGGTCGCCGGGCTTATCGACGAGGGTTTTGATAAACGCCCAGGCAGCTGTGGGGTCGGGGCAGGTATTGAAAATGACAATGTTTTTGGGGTCGCCGTAGGTATAGGCCGGGCCGGTATGGGTGTCGGGAACGGGCATTGGCCAGGTGTCGTACTGGAGGCTGGTGTCTTTGTATTTCTCCAGAAAGCCCACCTGCCAGGGACCCGTAAATGAGGTTGCGATGCGCTGGTCGAGGAAAGGGTCGCGCGTGGCCGACAGGCGTTCTTTCGAGAAGTAGCCGTTGCGGTAAAGCTGTTGTAAAAACCGGAAGACGCCCACCGCGTGGCGGTTGTTAAACGCAGCCCGGTTGTTTTTGATGAGTGGAGCACCGTTCGACGCGGCCAGGTAGAGCGGGTAGAAGTTGAAAAAGCGCTGGTACCAGATCACCTTCACCTCCGTGTAACCCAGCCATTGATCCGTATAGCCGTCCTGGTCTGCATCCTTTTTGAGCTGCTGGCCCGCGTTCAGGTAGCTCGAATAGGTATAGGGTGGGGGTTGTAAACCCGGTCCTTTGACCTGCCGTGTGTTGCAGAGGGTCATGATCGGGTTCACCTTCCAGGGAACCTGGTAAATATGGCCGTCCGAGGAGGTAATTTCCCGAATCACGGCCGTGTCGCAGCGGGCGCGCAGGAACGACATAAACCCGCTGATGGTGTCGAGCGGCACGAGTACCCCGGCTTTGGCGTACATCTCCACGCTGCCCTGCCACATGTTGGCGTAGATGTCGGGCGTTGTTTTGCCCACTACCGAGGCCAGAATGATTTCTTCGCTCGACTGCCCTTCCGGAATGGGCTGGTAGCGCAGGGGTTTGTCGGGGCGGGTGCGTTGCCAGCGATCCGTGAACTCCCGCGCGAAGGTAATTTCAGCGGCATTGTTGGAACACCAGAACAGCAGCGGTCGCGAGGCCTGCTCCTGTCGGCATCCGCTGGCCAGCAGCCACAACGCACTAATCAACCATCCAGTTTTTTGCATACTCAAAGCTAAACAAAGCCCAGTCAGGGCGGTGCTCCTTTTATTAATGCACCGCCCCGGCCGGACATAAACAGTACTATTGACTCTTCTCGGCGTTATACAGCGAGGTAATCTGGGTACTGGTCAGCACGGCGTTGTAGATACGAACGTCGTCCATCGCCCCGGTGTAGTAGCCGCCCCACGGTCCGTTAAAGTTGTTGCCGTCTGCATCGTCTTTCTCGTTGTTCTGGTACAGGCTCGTAGGCAGATCCTGACCGATGGTCATGTTGATCGTGCTTTTCACAGGAGCCAGATCGCCCGTTACGTCGGTCCAGCTTTTGACCAGCGTTCCATCGATGTAAAAATTCATCTCCCCCGACTTGTAGGTGGTGGCAATGTGGTACCACTTGTTGCGGGCCAGCGTAACCGACTCGTTATCCTTGTCTTTGGGCCCAGTCGTGGTCTTCACCGTGAAGAACACCTTGTTAGCTTCCTGCAACTGGATTTTGTAGCCGTTCCAGCGGTTCAGCGCCAGCAGGTAGTTGCTGGCCCGGGTGGTGTCGCGCTTGATCCACATGCTGATCGTAATCTCTTTCGAGGGGTTCAGCACCGAGTTGTACGGAATCTCGATGTTGCCGCCCTTGTCGAAGTAATAAGCCCGGTTGGCATTACCGAACCGGTCGGCCGTCAGCACCGGCAGGCCCGCGCCCCACTGTGCACCACCCGTTTTCAGCGTACCGTTAAACCCTTTTCCCGACGCGTCGTTGGCGTTGCCGTTGAACAGCATGTGCAGCACGAGTTTATCGGGGGCGATTTCGGCTACCTGCTTGCTGCGGAAGGTGGTGATGGCCTGACCCAGGTTTACGTTGGCGTTGTTAACGGCCGTTTGCGTGGCGTTGTTGTCGTTGCTTACCGTCGTGGCGGCATCGATGGCGGTCTTGAAAACGGCTTTTGAGCCTACTTCGTACCGGCCGATGGCGGTGCCTTCTACCGCGTTGTTATGCAGGGTGTTGGCGCTGTCGAGCCGGGCCCTGAGAGCGGCCTTGTCGACCGGGGCCACATCCGGACCGTCGTCTTTCTTACAGGCCTGAAACAGGGTAAACAGCAGGCAAAGCATCAGCAGACTGCGAAGCACAGGGGTACTGGTCGTGACGTTTCTCATACGTGCATTGGGATTTTTAGGATTACTGAAAAAATGAAACAGGGTTAAAATCGAAGCTTTTTGTTGGTATCCCGTTCGCTCTGCGGAATCGGGAAATACCGGTCGGTGTCGTAGCTGAATGATGGTTTGTCGCGCAGGGCGGCCTGGGCGTAGTCTTTGCCATAGCGGATCAGGTCGAAGTAGCGATGAAACTCGAAGCCCAGCTCGACCCGGCGTTCGCGCCGGATAATATCGCGCAGGCTGGTCTGGCTCGTCGTCGTGATGTCGGGCAGCAGACCCGCCGGTACGGCCGGGTTGGTAGTGCTTAGCCGGGTGTCGTAGAGGTAGCTTTCACGGGCGCGTTTCCGGACCCGGTTCAGCGGCACCAGCGCATCGGCCGACCGACCGGCTTCGTTCAGCGCTTCGGCCTGAATCAGCAGCACCTCGGCATAACGAATCGTCACGTAGTTGAGGTTGCCGTCGCCTTTAGTGCTTCTCGGGACTTCCGTTACCGGCTGCACGTGTTTTTTGTTAAGATAACCCGTGGGCGACCATTGCGGATCGTAGGCGGTGCCGTCGATCCAGGGCTGACCCGCGCGCGCTACGGTATAGTCGAGCCGGGGGTCGACCACGCCCGCACTCGTTTTCTCGAAAGCGTCGACAAAGCTCTGGGTCGGCACGTTGAAGAAATAGCCGTTCTCGCTGCTGCGCGGGGCAAACCACTGGTTTAGCCGGTTGCCGGTAAAGGGAACCTGCCCGGTCAGGTGTTGTACGGCAAAAACCGTTTCCGAACTGTTTTTATGCGCCTGGTCAAAATTCTGGCTGTAGACCGGCAGCAGCTCGTAGGTGCCGCTACTGACGACCTGCCCGGCGGTTTCGGCCGCCTGCTGCCACTTGCCCTGAAACAGATAGGCCTTGGCGAGCAGGGCCTGTGCGGCTCCTCGGGTAGCCCGGCCAAGGTCGGCGCCGGTATACGCAGCGGGCAGGCTCCGGATGGCTTCCTGCAGATCGGGTTCGATAGCCGTCGTATACACCTGGGCTACCGGCGACTGTTCGATCTGAAGCTGGTCGGCATTTTTAGGCTCCAGCAGGACCGGTACCGGCCCGTAGATGTTGACCAGGTAGAAGTAATTCAGCGCCCGCAGGAACCGGGCTTCGCCCACAATCCGGGCCTTCAGTTCGGCCGCCATCCCGATGGTCGGTACCTGCTGGATAACCCGGTTGCAGCGGCTGATGCCTTCGTACAGAACCCCCCACTGCGATTCGACGGGTCCGTTGTTGGGAAATACCGTGAAGTCATCGATCAGACCGATGTCGGCCTGGTCGCCGGGGTCGCCCCCCTTGGCCGCATCGTCAGAGGCTACGTCGCCGAATACCCACAGCCGGTTGTTGTCCGACGCAAAGGTCAGCGTCTGGTAAGCAGCATTGAGGGCCTGCAGGGCCTGGGCCTGGGTTTTATAAAAGGTTTCCTCCGAATAGGCCGCCCGCACCTCTTCGTTCAGGAAATTGGAGCAGCTGCTGGCCGTAATCAGCAGGGCCGTGGCAACAAGTATCGTCTTCTTTTTCATAACGAATGGCGCTAAAAACTAACCGTTAATCCAGCCGTGTAGATGCGGGCGCTGGGGTAGGTGCCCCAGTCGATTCCTACGGCTACGTCGCCCCGGAACTGTTCATTGTTGAGGTTGTCGCTGCTCTGCTGTTCGGGGTCCAGGCCGGGGTACTTCGTCAGGGTGAACAGATTCTGTCCGCTCAGATAAACCCGAAGCCCGGTCGATCCAAACTTTTTGGCGAGCGTGGCGGGCAGGTTATAGCCAATCTGGAGATTTTTCAGGCGGGTGTAGGCGCCATCTTCCAGAAAACGGGTGGAGGGCTGCTTGTTGTTGGCCGATCCGCTCCACGACACACGCGGCTGGCTGTTGCTGGTTCCCTCGCCCCGCCACCGACCGTCGACAACGCGTTTGGTGACGTTGAAGGCCCGGTAAAACCCTTCGATGTCGGTCGCCACCTGGTAATAAATCTTATTGCCCGATACGCCCTGAAAAAAGGCCGACAGGTCGAAGTTTTTCCATTGCAGGTTGGCCGTCAGCCCGTAGGTCAGCGTCGGAATCGGGCTACCCACGTGCGACCGGTCGAGCTGGGTGATGAGCCCGTCGCCGTTGGTGTCCACGAACCGGACGTCGCCGGGGCGGATGGTATTGCCCTGGAAAGCGCTGGTGAAAATCTGCCCTTCGTTCTGGAAAATGCCGTCCTGTTGAAGCAGGTAAAAAGACCCGATCGGATGGCCCGGCTCGGTTAGCGTAGCAAACACCCCATTGTCGATCCGGCCACCGGGAATAGGGCGCCCATCGCTGAGCGAGAGAACCCGGTTGCGGATGAACGACGCGTTGGCCGTAATGTCATACGAGAAATCGCCTTTCTTGTCGCGGTAGATCAGGTCCAGCTCCAGCCCCCGGTTTTCTACCTTGCCGGCGTTGACGTAAGGAGCGGCCGCGCTGCCTCCCGAGCGCGGCACTGGTATCGGCACCAGGATGTCGGACGTCTGCTTTACGAAATAATCGGCCGTAAGCTGAAGCTTGTTCTGAAGTACCCCGATTTCCAGACCAATATCCGCCTGGGTCGAGGACTCCCATTTCACGTTCGTATTGCCCCGGCTCACGACGGCATACCCGGCCACCGGCTGCGGACTGGCGCCCAGCACGTAGTTGAAGCCGCTACCAATGAGCGACGCGTACGGGTAGTTACCAATGTCCTGGTTACCCAGCTGGCCGATGCTGGCCCGTACTTTTAACTGAGAGATCGTTTGGGCGAGGGGTTGAAAAAAGGCCTCCCGATCAATGTTCCAGCCAACCGAGCCCGAGTAAAAATTGGCGTAGCGGTTGCTGGGCGAAAAGCGCGACGAGCCGTCGCGCCGAACGTTGACCGACGCCAGGTATTTGTCTTTGTAGGCGTAGTTAACCCGGCCGAAGAGCGAGAACAGGGCCCAGCGTGAATCCCCTTCGAACGACTGCCGGCCGGTAATGTCGGCGCCCTGTCCGAGGTAACGCAGGTTGGCGACCTGGTCAATGAAGTTACGGTCCGAGCCGCCAATGTCGCGGCTGACGCTGCGGATGGCTTCGGTGCCGGCCAGGGCGTTGATCTGATGGTCGGTACCCAGGGTCAGGTTGTAGTTAAACGTGTTGTTCCAGGTCACGGTGCTGGCCGGGCTGAACCGGTTTACCAGCGTAGAGGGGCTGTTGATGCGGTTGTTGGTGCCCCAGTTTTCGTTGAAAGTTTTGCGGTTAACGATGTTGAGGTCGAGTCCGCCGGCCGTCCGGAACCGCAGGTTTTTCAGTATCTGCCACTCGCCGAAAATATCGCCGAAAACCCGGTACTGCTGTTCCTTGTTGTCCTGTTTCTCGGCCAGACCCACCGGGTTGTAGCCATCGCCGAAGAAAGCCGGGAACTGGGGCAGGTCGGCATAGTCGCCGTTCTGGTCATAGATCGGGGTGGCGGGCGTATGGAACAGGGCATACCGGACAATGCTGCCCCCGTTGCCGCCGTAGCCATCGCCCGAGCTGCCGACAATGGACCGTTGCGAATAAGTAATGTTCAGGTTGGTGCCGATCCTGACTTTGCGGGCAATCTCGGTGTCGACGCTGGTGCGGAGGGCGTAGCGTTTGTAGCCGGAGTTAAGAATGATACCCTGCTGGTCGAAGTAATTGCCCGACAGCAGGTAGTGGGAGCGTTCGGTGCCTCCGCTGATCGACAGCTGGTAGTTCTGGATGGGGGCGGGGCGGAAGATCGCCCGCTGCCAGTCGGTATCGGGTACCTGGAGCGAGGTCGGAATCAGGGGCCGTTGCAGGCTGGGGTTGGTGATCGTGGCGTTGTCGTTGGTGGCCGCTTCGTTGTAAATGCTGATGTATTCCTGTGCGTTGGCCATCGGAATCAGCCGACCGTGCTGCTGAATCCCCGAGTAGGCGTTGAACATGACCCGGGGAGCGCCGGTTTTACCCCGTTTGGTCGTAACAACGATAACCCCGTTGGCCGCCCGTGCGCCGTAGATCGCAGCCGATGATGCATCTTTCAGCACCGACATGCTTTCGATATCGGCCGGATTCAGCACGCTGAACGCATCTTTTGTTGGCACCCCGTCAATGATGAAAAGCGGACTGTTGTCGTTGATCGTGCCGACCCCCCGAATCCGTACAGCTACGCCCTCGCCCGGTGCGCCCGTGGCCTGGGTAACCCGTACGCCTGACGATTTTCCCTGCAGCGCCTGGTCGATACCCGCTACCGGTAGCCGGTCAATATCCTTGGCCGTTACCGTCGATACCGCACCCGTCAGGTCCGACTTTTTCTGGGTGCCGTAGCCGACCACCACCACTTCTGAGAGTGATTTGTTGTCTTCAACCAGCGTAACGGTCAGGGTACTGCGGCTGCCTACCGAAACCTCCTGGCCCAGATAACCCACCGACGAAAACTGAAGAACGGCCTGATCGTCGGCCACCGCAATCCGGAAGTTGCCCTGAGCATCGGTGCTGGTACCGGTTCGGGTGCCTTTGACAACCAGGTTAACCCCTGGTATCGGTTGGTTGTTGGCGTCAACGACCGTACCCGTAATGGTTCGGTCGACCGAAGCGGGAGCGTCGGGGGCTACCGAAGCCCGGAAGTCCGTGGCGGGTGCCAGTACGGCCTCACCCGCTTTCGGGCGCAGGATGATCAGTCGGCTGCCCGTTACGGCATAGTCGATCTGCAGCGGGTTGAGCAGGTCGTTCAGGACCTTTTCGAGCCGCTCGTTCCGGGCGTTCAGGCTGGCCCGCCGGTCGGCCCGGATCAGTTCGTAGCTATAGGCAAACTGAACGTCGACTACCTTTTCGAGCCGCTCCAGTATGGTCTCGATCGGCTGGTTGGCCATCGACAGGCTAACCGTACGCTTCAGCGGGTTCTGGCCGCGAACGGGTTCGGCCAGCAGGGTGCCTACAAGGCTGGTGAGTAAGAGAAACGGCAGCAGGGTGAGTCGCATGAGCCAGCGGTGACAGGAGCGATGGAGTAGCGGTTGCTTCATGGATGGAGTTGAGTACGGGGTGAAAAGAAAAGACAAGGTCATCGACAGCCCGCCGACTGAACAACGAGCTGGCCGTCCTGGAGGGCGTAGGTCGAGCCGGTACTGGCGGCAATGATGTCGAGCCGGGCCAGCAGCGACGGATCGTCGAGCCGGGCGGTGAGCGTACAACCCGACAGCGATTCCCGATCGTACTGGATAGCGATGCCATAGGCTTTGGCCAATGCGTCGAGCACGATTGGCAGGGGCGTGCGCCGGAACGAAAAGGCCTGGGTGGTGGCCGGAAGCGTAGTCGCCATAGCCCGATTCACGTCGCTCTTTACCAGGCGCGCATCATCGGTCGAGAACGTAGCCTGCTGGTTGGGTAACAGCACAACAGCAGCTGGCTGGGGCCGGTGGCGGGTCGACCGACTGGCGAAGTCCGGGTTCGTCGATACGGTCACCTTCCCGGTTTTGACCACTACATTGACCGTGCCGCCCGTTTCGGGGGCACTGATCAGAAAGCTGGTACCAAGCACTTCGGTCGTTAACTCGCGGGCAAACACCCGAAACGGTTGCTGGGGGTTGCGGACCACTTCAAAAAAGGCCTTCCCGGTTAGGTAAACGTCGCGCCGGGAACCGTTGAACCGGGTTGGATACCGAACGCGGGCGTGTTGCTGCAGAACGACCAGACTCCCATCGGCCAGCTTCACCAGCCGGGGAGCCGCCTGCGTGTTGCTGATCTCAATCAGGGCATCGGCCCGGGGTGTCACCTGCGCCGTCTGGCTGGTTATCGGCTGCGTTTGCTGCTGCCAGTACCACCAGCCCAGCCCGCCTGCCGTCAGCAGCAGCGCAACCGAAGCGGCCACCCGGAGCGGCTGCCAGCCTGACCAGCCCGTTAGCGAGCGGATCACTGTCGGGCGCTGGGATGGGGCCGCCGACAGAAGCTGACCTACGGCGTCGCTGATCTGCTGGTCGGTTACCGGGGGGAGCTCGCCCCGGGCCGTGAGCAGGAAGGTTCGCGCCAGGTCGGCACTTTCCTGCTGCTCGGGGTGCTGGGCCAGGTAAAGCGGCCAGTACGCGGCTTCGTCGGGTGGGTTAGCGAATACCCACCGGCGAAACGATTCGTTGTCAATGAAATCCTGCGGAGTCAAGGCCGTTATCCGGTCTATTCAAGGGGCTTCGGTGCCGCTTGTAGCACGAGGAGTCGGCCGGGCCGAAAAAGTAATCGCCGGGTATGAAAATTTTGTAAAAAAATAAAATTTATAGCAGGAACGACAGCAAAAACAGGGCGTAAGAGAGGTCCTGCCAGTGGTCGCGGAGGTTGTGCAGGGCATGCTGGAGGTAGTTGGCCACGACCTGCCGGCTGAGCCCCATGGCCGTTGCGATCTCTTCGTAGCTCAGGTTTTCGTAATAGCGGAGGTAAATGGCCTCGCGCTGCCGTTTGGGGAGCCGTTCGAGCGCCTGGCGGAGGCTCTCGTGCAGCGATTGTTCGTGTTCGGCCTGTACGTAGAGCGTTTCGGGGTTGGCGAGCCAGTCGGTAACCATCAGGTCGGTATCCACATCGGTGTTGGTGCCGTTTTGTTTTACCTGGCGCAAGACGTTATTACGCAGTGAAACAAAGAGATAAGCCTTGACCGAATGCAGCGCCGGAATGGTCTGCTGCTTTTCCCACACGGTCAGAAACAGGTCCTGAATACAGTCCTGAATGAGGGCGTGATTGGTCGTTAATTTGGTGCCGTAATGAAATAGGGCGCGGTAGTGCCGCTCCGCCAGTAAACCCAACGCTTGCTTATCTCCCGTTCGTAGCTTCTCCCACAGCACATCATCCGATAAGGTACTGGGGGCCGATGAATCAGACATGTGTAGGTATTCTCTCTAGAAACAGACCCTAATATTACAATTAATTAAAAGGAAAGTTTAAGTGTTTATACTAAGCTGACGTTTATTATGGTGTTTATGCCAGTCAAATGCCCTCTCCGCCTGGCTGAAGGCAGTAACAAAAATCCCCGACACAAGTGCGCCGGGGATTCTGAGCGTTAACCTAACCTAACTTAGTTTCGTCGATGAGTGGTCGTTGCCACGGGTTGTGATGGTGGGGCCTGCCGAGCAACGGCTGGCTTAGGCTTATAGATGGCTCCGGTGGCGAAATCGACCGGAATGCTGATTAGCGGGAACAGCAGAATATCGGCAACCAGCGCGCCCGCCCGTACCCGGCGCTGGGGTTCGCCCGGCATGGGTCTGCGTTTTTGCGATTCGGTGACGCGTCCGCCAAATACGGTAGCGCAACTGGTTAACGAGCTGCCCAGCGTAAGCGCTGTCAGCAGCAGGAGCAGGTAGTTTCTGGGTGATTTCATGAGATTAAGGAAAAGAGGAAGATTCGGGTTATTTGGTAGCGGTGAGCGTAAACGGATTGTTGGCGGTGTCGCGGCCGTTGACCACGAATTGGTTGGCTTTGCCCTGGGCAAACGTCTGACCGCTGTATTCGTAGGTGAAGGCGTTGCCATTTTCCCGAACGGTTACGTCGTTCAGCACGTCGTTCAGAAAGGGGTTGCCGTTCCGGAGCGATATAGCAAAGGCGATGCGTACGGTGGTGGCGGTCTGGCGGCTAATGGTTACCGTTCCGCGCAGATTGGTTTCGTCGGCGGGAAGTGTCTGGCCGTTTGAACTTAGCTCAGAATACGTATAGGTGCCCGCTACGCGGTCAGACAGGTCGGTGGGCTGCGGAACGACATTGTCTTTTTTACAGGCGGTAACCAGCGTGGCGCTCAACAAGAGAGCCAGCCAGACCAGTCGGAAATGGAGTAGACGTTTCATCGGTATTGTTGTGTTTTGGGTTGTCGCCGAAGCGGTTGTAAAAAGAGGATTGGGGCCGTCTGGTTCGTTTGTGGCCGGCCGGTGATACAAAGTTGGCAGGGCGCTGTGGCCCAGCGAAGTGACAGATGGGCCAACCGACAGATGAGCGTCCTGAAGCGGTTGAAAGGGAGGCTGAACTGGCGAAGTGTGAAGGGGCCACCAGAGGTGGCCATAACCGCAGAAGTTGGGTGGTTAACGCTTCCGATGCATAGCTGCGGAGCGTGACGAGTGGAAACTCGGCCGTAGGGTGTCGTTGCAAGTTGGTGCCAACTTGTAAAGCTAGACCGTCAACTTGCCGAAGCCCTGAGTGAGGGCTGTCAGTAACCTGCCGATCAATAAGGGCTTTATGGCCCGATTGACCACATTCGCTGGGAGAACAGAGAAAGAGTACCTACTTCCGGCTGAAGTCGAAAGTATGGTTGAGGTTGAGCCGGAAGCCGTTGTTGATTTCAAACACCGACTGACCCGAAGCCGCATCTAGTTCGGCATGCTGGAGAATCTGGTTGAGGTAGTTCAGTTCCAGCTGAAACCCGTTTTTGAACTGATAGCCCAGTCCGCCCGAAATTCGGTTCTGGTTGAAGACATTCTCGCCCACGTTTCGGCCGAAGCCAATGAACAGTTCGTCGAAGAAATTCAGGTAAAACTCCTGATCGTCGATGGTGGGGCCATCCAGCGCCAGATCGCCCGAAACCTGGTAGCGAGCCCGGTTCTGAAAAGTCCAGCTGATGATGCGGCCGACGGGCCCCTCGGCCGACGCGGTTTCGGCCTGTTCGGCCAGCCAGCGCTGTTCGAGCCGGAACCGGTGGCTCAGCGTAAGTCGTCCGTAGGTGTCCTGAAGTTCGATATCCTGGTAAGTCCGGTGTTCGGGATAGGGGATGCCCAGGTCGGCCTGTGGGTAGTCGCCGAAGGGAAAGGTCACAAAATACGTGTAGCCCCCCGCCAGCGACACCCGGTCCGACAGGGCGTAGGTGACGCCAAGCCGCGCCAGCGACTGCTGCCAGCTACGGATCAGATCGATCCGGCGCCACTGATATTCGGCATGGATACCCCACTTCCTGGTCAGGTTATAATCGCCGTTATACACGTACCAGCCGATGGCATTACGATCCAGCAATCGCTGCCGCTGGGCAAAGCCGGTGGTTGCCAGCAGCAGTAAAAGGCCCGTAAAGAGTAGGGGGTACCAACCGCGTACGGCTACTGCTTCTTTCTGGCGTATGCGGCTGATCATGGATGGGGTAGTTACCATTGTCTACCTATATACATACGTACAGGCTAAACTGTTCAGATACCTGCCGCTTCGATGCGCCCCAGACCGACAGCCAGAATGATAAAGACCGGCTCTGTTCGGGCCGGTCCTGTCGGGTGGGTATGAGAATCGATTAAAACTTGGCGGTAACTCCCAGGCGTAGTGCTGACACACCGTAGCCAACTTCGGCAAAACCACCCACTTTATCGCTGAACATATAGCGGCTTCCCAGGTGTACGCCCAGAAACAGACCGCTATTGTACGGACTTACGTAATCGTTGTAGCCGTAATTATCGCGGTAGCCGGCGTATCGGAAGCCCAGCGTAGCGCCAACGTACGGGTCGAACTTGTCATTTTCTACGCTCAGCAGCTCTCCCAGGTGGTACGAAGCCCGCGCACCGGCGTAGATGAAGGTGTAGTTCCACTTATAGCCCCCCGAGTTATAACCGTAGCGCAGGTAATCGACGGAGCCGCCGACCGATATATTGTTTTTCATGTCGACTTCAAACGAAGCCCCCAGAGGTAAGCCGCCACCGTAGTAAGCGGCCAGGCCGATGCCCAGGTTCAGGTATTTCTGACGGGCCAGCTGCGCCGAAGCGGCCGGACGCGGAGCTACCGAGGGGCTGGTTTTCGGGGCTGGTGCCGCAGTAGCCTGGGCAGCGGGGGCACTGGTCTGGGTAACTACCGGTTTTTGGGTCGAGGCCACCGGCTGGGCAGCTGCGGTGCGTGGCGCTGTCGACGCAGGGCGGGTGGTGACGGTCGGTTTGGCAGGGGTGGCTTTGCGGGCGGGTTGCTGCGCCAGGGCTGGTCCGGCGGTGCCGAGGGTCACGGCCATAAGGGCGAACAGGGCAATACGGGTACAGGAGATAATCATGAGTATTTGTTTGTTTGGCGGTTGAAAAGAGGTTTGTGAAAGCCGTCGGAGCGGCAATGCTGGCACAAACCTACCACCTGCCGGTAGCCCTTGTCGATGGTCGTATGCATCAACTGTCATTTTAGGTAAGTCAACGGGTACTTTTCGCAGATGAAGCGGTAAAGCGGGCGAAGCCGCGCGGAAAAAGCCTGTTTTTAGCCATATAGACGGGATCTGGCCAGTTGAACGGGAGCTTGTGCGGGTTCATCCGCAACTTATGCCGGTTCATGCGGCTGGCAGTTCCGGTTGGGGTAGAGCCAGGGCCATCTTTGCATCGTCAGTTCGCCGATGGGCTGACTAACCAAAACCAAAAACAACTGGACTAATGAAAACGTCAACCTTCCTCTTTACCCTCAAAACCGCCCTGTTTGGCCTGTTGCTCCTGACCGCTTCCTGTAAAAAAGATGCCGAAGAGGCCGTTACGCCCGATGGTGGTAGCGGGTCTACGCTGGCCTGCGCAGGGAAAAACCTGCGTCTGGTGGCTCTGAATTTCGACCCGGCTATCGACCTCGACGGGGACGGTAAGCTGGATAGCGATCTGCTGAAGTTCATGGACGACTGCGCCCGCGACAACACCATCATCTTTGAAAAGAACGGGAAACTGTCGGGCAGCGAGGGCGCCAAGGTTTGCCCGAATACCGGCGACGACAGCCCCACGAACTACGGCCCGAGTACCTGGACGTACAACCCACAAACCCGAATCCTGCGAATCGTTGCCAATGGCGATGCCACCGACGTAACCGAATGGAAGGTGCTCGACGTGTCGGGGAGCCAGCTGAAAGCAACCATTGCCACCGAATCGGGCGACGGTACCGACATGAAGATGGTGATGACCTGGCAGGCCCAGTAAGCGGCCCTGCTCTTTTCGTACCCCTGCGGCATCGGCGTTACAGCTTCCCGATCCGCAGGGGTTTTTCGTAGCCGCTGAATGAAAACCGCCCGCGCTCCAGAGCGCACAACGGCTTGGAATCGAATGACCGGGTAGGGCCGCCTGAACAGAGGGGGCTGGTTACAGTTCAGGCCTGTTTTCGTCGGCTTCAACCAGTAGTAGCGGCATCCCAGCGGGTAGCGATTGTGGTTGGGAGCGGGCATCTGCCATCTTTGATCCATCAGACCGGCGAAACGGATTCGGCGGCTGAAACATCCTCTAAACAACAACTACCGATGAACACTTTCTTTGCCCTTGCTCTCGCCTGCACACTCGGCACGGCCCCTAACACCGACGACAAAACCCTGTCCCGGGAAACGGCAACCTATGTCGTAACCAACAAGATGGCGATCTGGTTAACCGAAGCCGGCAAGCTTAAACTGTCGGTTGGTCAGCACGATGGCAGCGCTGTCATCAAACTCTTCGACCGCAAAGGCACGCTGTATACCAGCCGGGTGGGCCTTCGGAAGGGAATTCATCAGACGTTCGATCTGACGCAAATTACCGAAGGTACGTACCACATCGAGGTAACCATCGGCGACGAGGTCGTGGTCAAAACGATCCGCGTCGAGCGCCACCAATCGCCTGTGTTTCGGTTGGGCTAGTTCGACCGAACGCCGGGAGACGGGAACGGAGGGTCTGCTTACAGCGGCTTTCTGTTCCCGTATGTTTTTAGGGCGACGATACCGGCCCGTGAGCAGCCAGCATATTCCCCAGTTGCCGGGCAGTACGCGTCAGATTTATTTCGGTATGCAGGAAGGCGGCAGGCAGGTCGGTGGGTTCGTGACCGATGGCGAGCAGCGTATCAAAGTACTGGCCAAGGGCTTCACTGGGCTGCAGCGGAATCCGGCCGGCCAGCCCGATAACGGGCAGCTGCTGCTGTTTGGCCCGGAACGCCACCCCGTAGGGCCCTTTGCCGTGCAGGGTCTGCTCGTCGATACTCCCTTCGCCGGTAATGACCAGATCCGCTTTTTCCAGAAAGCGGTCGAAGCCGGTGAACGTCAGAAAAAAATCGATACCGTTGACGAGGCTGGCGCGCAGAAAGGTGTGCAAGCCAGCAGCTACCCCCCCGGCCGCTCCGCCATGCCTGACCGCAGCCATGTCGACTCCCGTTTGCTGCCGGGCCACTTCGGCCAGGCGGGCCAGGCCTGCGTCGAGACGCTGCACATCGGCTGGCGTGGCGCCTTTCTGGGGGCCAAACACCGCGGCTGCTCCCGCCGGTCCGACCAGCGTATTGTCGACATCGCAAAGAATGGCCAGGTCGCTGGTCAGGAGCCTGGGGTCAAGCCCGGCCGTGTCGACGTGAGCGAGGGCGGTCAGCTGGTCGGGCGTGGTCAGTTCCGCACCGGTGGCGTCGAGAAACCGGACGCCCAGCGCGCGCAGGATGCCGGTGCCACCATCGACCGTGGCCGACCCGCCAACCGCCAGCACGAACCGGGTGGCGCCTTCGTCGAGCGCGTGTCGGATCAGCTCACCCGTACCGAACGATGTAGCCCGCAGCGGGTTCAGCTCGTGAGTTGGCAGCAGGCGTAGCCCCGAGGCATCGGCCATTTCGATAATGGCTGTCTGGCCCTCGTCAACCAGCCCGAACGACGACGTAATGGGCCGACCGAACGGATCAGCAACCGTGGCTGGCATCCGCTTTCCCCGACGCTGGTCTACCAGCAGCGACCCCGTTCCGTCACCCCCATCGCCAATCGGGAAGCAGGTACAGACGCAGTCGAGACGACTCTGTAACAGGCCGTTCTGAATAGCCAGGGCCACTTCCGGTGCGTTCAGGCTGTGCTTGAACGCGTTAGGCGCAATGAGAATATGCATAGGCTATAAGGGCCAGCGGCCTGTTCAGGAACGTACCTGGTTAACCGGATTTCCGGTCTGAAAAGCCGCCAGATTATTGACCGCAATCTCCATTAGTCGGGCGCGGGCTTCCTGGGTAGCCCAGGCGATGTGGGGCGTGATGAGACAGTTTTTGGCGCTGAACAGCGGGTTATCGGCCGCGGGTGGTTCGGTCGACAGGACGTCGATACCGGCCCCGGCAATGACACCTTCGTTGAGGGCGTCGGCCAGGTCCTGTTCAACGACGACAGGCCCTCGGGAGGTGTTGAGCAGAAAGGCCGTAGACTTCATGCGGGCCAGGTTCTGGCGGTCGATCAGGCCTTTGGTTTCCGGAACGAGGGGCGTATGAATACTGACTACGTCGGCCTGCTCCAGCAAGTCCGGAATGTCGGCCCATCGAAAATTAGGGCGGTGCGACTGGTCTGTCCGGTGGCGTTTGGAGCCGATAACGGTCATGCCGAAGGCCGTGGCTACATCGGCTACTTTTTCGCCAATGCTTCCGAACCCGATGATACCCATCGTTTTACCGGCCAGTTCGATCAGCGGATAGTCCCAGAACGAGAAATCGGCCGAGCGGGCCCACTTGCCGTCTCGTACCGAATCGCTGTGGCGCTGAACGTGCAGGGTTAGCTCGAGCAGCAGCGCAAAGGTCAGCTGCACCACCGACGCCGTTCCGTAGCCCGGTACGTTGGTCACCACGACCCCCTTTTCGGTGGCGGTCTGTACGTCGACAATATTATAGCCCGTAGCCAGCACGCCAATGTACCGGAGGGCGGGCAGCTGCTTCAGCACGGTTTCGCCCAGGGGCGTTTTGTTGGTTAGGAGAATGTCGGCATCCTGGGCGCGTTCCAGCACCTGATCCGCAGAGGTTCGGTCATATACTGTTACCTCGCCCAGTTTCTCGAGCCCTTCCCAGGACAAATCGCCCGGATTTAATGTATACCCATCGAGTACGACAATCTTCATAGTACGTAGTTGATTTCTCGTTGCTAGTTTTCCGTCGATGCACTGGCCGGGGCCGCTGGTTTGGCCGTCCGCAGAATAACCGATACCAGCCCGGCCAACAGAACCGCCAGGCCGACAAGATACGGGTAGCCATTCGTTGGATTGGGCGGAGTCGGGGTATTTTTTACGTCGGTCAGCTCATAGGTCGGAATAATCCAGCTGATCAGATAGGCCTGCGCCAGGGTGATGAAACAGATGAAGAGCAGCATGAAAAAGCTGTGTTTGACCGTAAATCGGAACAGCTGCGACTCATGACCAACCAGGTTGCCGGCAGCCGCAGCCACGGCGATAGACTGCGGAGAGATCATTTTACCAACAACCCCGCCCGATACGTTAGCCCCCACCGTCACGACCGGATCGACCCCGATCGATTCGGCCGTAGCATACTGGAGTTTACTGAAGAGCGCATTGGCCGAGGTGTCTGAACCGGTGATAAACACGCCCAGCCAGCCCAGCACCGGCGCAAAGAATGGAAACAGAACGCCTGTGCTGGCCAGCACCCGCGCCAGCGTGAGGGTAATGCCCGAATCGTTGAGGATGTACGCAAACCCCAGCACGGCCGCTACCGTCAGGATCGGGAATTTCAGCTGGCTAAGCGTGGCGCCAAAAATCGTTAGTCCCTGCCGGTAGGGTAAGCCAACCAGTGGCAGCGCAATGAGAGCCGCCAGCAGGATAGCCGTACCAGCCGCCGACAGATAATTAAGCTTGAATAGCTTGGGTAGCAGGGCTCCGCTTTCGCTTTGAATGGCATTATGAAGACCCGGAAATTCGAACTGTACCTGACCGGTTGCGTTCAGCACCTCTTTGATCGGCTGAAGTCCCCAGGCAATGATGAGTACGGTCAGTACGATAAACGGCGACCACGCCCGAATGATCTGCCCGCCCGAATAGTGGATGGTTGTGGTCTGAGTGGGGGGCGGTTCGTTGTCGAAGCGCCAGATCGTTTTGGGCTTCCAGAACCGCAGAAATACCATCAGGCTCAGGATAGAACCCAGGCCCGCAATGACGTCGGGCAGGGCCGGCCCCAGGAAGTTGGACGATGCATATTGCAGCAGCGCGAACGATAAGCCGGATACCAGCAGGGCCGGGGTAATTTCGCGGGCTTTCCGCACCCCGGCAATGATGCTTACCAGATAAAACGGCAGGAGCGCCGACAGAATCGGGAGGGTGCGGCCCACCATCTGCGAAATGGGTAACTCCGGGATACCCGACACCTGCGAGGCCACCGTGATGGGAATCCCGATAGACCCAAACGCAACGGGGGCCGTATTGGCAATCAGGCAGATACCCGATGCGTAGAGCGGGTTGAACCCCAGCCCCACCAGCATAGCCGCCGTAATGGCCACGGGCGCCCCGAATCCGGCGGTGCCTTCTAGAAACGAACCGAACGAAAACGCAATTAACAGGGCCTGTAACCGACGGTCGGCGGTAATCGAAGCCATAACGTGTTTGATGATCTCGAACTGGCCGCTGGCTACGGTGATGTTGAACAGAAAAACGGCCATGATTACCAGCCAGCAGATCGGAAACAGCCCGTACAACGCCCCATGGGCAACGGACAGTAACGCCAGTCCGGCCGGCATGCCATATAGGCCGATGGCCAGCAGTAAAGCCAGACCCGTGGCGATGAGGCTGGCCTGATACCCTTTCATCCGGCGAATGATCAGTGCCCAGAAAATGAACAGAATCGGGATGGCTGCGACCAGAACGGACAGAATAATGTTGTTGAACGGATCGGTAACTTGTTTCCAGACCATGGGCAGGCGTTGGTTAAGCGGTAGAAAAACTTCGTTGCGGGTTGTTGAGTCGAAGTGGGTAGCAAGGGGCCTGGCTACACCAGGTCGAGGGCAACGATCTCGTGGTCGAGGATACTGGGTACGGTGACGAGAATCTGGTTGTTTTGGCGGGTGAAGGCCGGTATCTGGCCGCTCATGAGCAGTTTTACGCCCGTCACCGTAGAGCCTGCCGGAACCTGAACAGCTACCTGTGCGGCCACCGGAATCAGTTCGCGAAAGGGGCCTTTCAGCATCATCGGATTGGTCAGGTTAACGAGATGAACGGTCATCGATGTTCGTTGCCGCCATACGTTGATGTCGAGCACGCCCGGTCCGGTTACGGTCACAATGGGCTCTTCGCCGAGCGCCCAGCGAATGACGTTGCCGAGCAGCTGGCCATGATCGGTGTTGAGCAGCTGCCAGAACGATCGATCCAGGTCGCCGGGCAGGTAGGCCACCCGCGACGGGCCAATCTGGCGCAGGTACAGCTCGCGCGTATCGGTTTCGGACACCCGTGGGTAAACGTCTTCCATCGGCAGGTCCGGATAGGTCGGAATGAGGGTTACCGGACTGGGGAAGGGCATCGTTGGGGTGACCTTTACCCGGTGAATGGCATTGATAATCCGGGGCGTATCGGTCAGGCCCTTCAGGATGGCCTGGCTCTGGCGGTCGGCGGGGGTGTGGCGCAGCTGCAGGTAGCTGTTGCGGAGGGGGCCTTCTACCTGACTGGCGTAGGACACACCGAAGAGGCTCGCCAGTCCGAAGTCGGGCCGCTGCTGACCGTCTTCGGTATATAATGAGGTCTCGAAGGTGGCAATCAGGCTACCGCCCGCGTCAACGAAAGCCCGCAGCTGCTGACACTGGGCATCGGACAGCGCTGCCGTGTTGGGCAGGATCAATAGCCTGAATCGCTCCAGATCGCGGGGCGTAAGCAGCTGGTCGTTGACCATATCGAATGGGACGCGGCTCTCGACCAGGGCCTGATACATACCGTCGAGGTGGTCACTGCCTTTCTGCTGCCAGGGTTTGCCGCCGTAATTACGGTCGGTCTGTTCGGAATAGACCACCCCCACGCGTGCCATCGACGCTGTGTTTCGCAGGTAAGACTCGTTTTTATGATAGCCTTCGTACAGGCGGGCTACGGCTTCCATCCAGCGTTTGTCGTAAATATCGCCCCCGAATTTGACGAAGCAGGGGCGCATGCCGTTGGCCGTTCCTTCGGCTACCCAGATACGGATCTCGGCGTCGCTCTGTACCGAGTCTTTCCACCGGAATTCTTCTTCGATGCCGACGCTGAAAATGCCGATGAGCGGTTTCATACCAAGCGTAGCGCGTAATTCCTTGGCGCCTTTGCCATTGGCCCAGGGCGCCATTAAACCGCGCCGGGCCTGCTGATCGGCGAAGAAAAGATCGGCTTCTTTACCGGTCATTACCTTGTCCGGAAACCCATTGGGAATAAAGCGGGAGGCCGGGCGCTGTTTCCGGATTTCCGAGTCCCAGTGCATCCACAGCGCCCGTAGCCGGGTCATA
Source organism: Spirosoma lacussanchae (assembly GCF_005870035.1). Lineage (GTDB taxonomy): Bacteria > Bacteroidota > Bacteroidia > Cytophagales > Spirosomataceae > Spirosoma > Spirosoma lacussanchae. The sequence continues at coordinate 651,824 of NZ_SWJG01000002.1, forward strand.
CGCCACCCGGCCCACTTCCGGTAGGTTGGTTCGAGCCGGTCGATCTTTGTCGGCAAGGCCAGTCCCGTGGCCTGTTTGAACTGTCGGGTACAATGCTCGCAGTAGCATATGTCATGGCCCGCCCAGCGGTTGGAGAAGATGCCTTCGGGCTGGTACCGCTGCATGATCTCAGTATTGACCCGGGTCATAAACTCGAAGTTGTACGGTCCCAGCGCGCAGGTTACCCACAGGTCGGGGTTAGCCCAGTGCCGACGCTGCTGGCCATCGGCCGTTACGGCAATCCAGTCGGGGTGGGCGTCGTGTACGTCCTGCCGGGCCGCGTGCGGATCGGTCCGGAGCATGATCTTCATACCCTGTTTCTTACAGCCTTCAACCAGGTAGCCGAGCGTGTCGGTATCGCCCAGAAAATCGCTCCGATGATGCAGCGGTATCTGAGTCGGGTAAAATGCGACAACGCCCCCGGCGCTCAGCAAGGCTCCATCGGCATGGATGCGTTTAAAGTAGCGGAGCCAGAAATCCGGATCGTAGTGGCCAGGGTCGCGCTCAACGAAAGCCAGCTGTGCCCACCGCATCGGCCCGTCGAGCCAGAGCGGTTCGGTAAGGGGCGCTCCCGTGGCCAGTACTGACGGCCCCGACAGGGCATAGGCACCACCCAGCAGGCTGGTTGTTCGGATAAACGTTCTTCGTTTCATGCGGGTAGGGGTTGGGCTTCGGCTGATTAGCGAAGCCGAAAAGGTGACAGATTGATAAAGCGAAGAGTCGGGTTGGTTTACCGGTTTTCAGGCAATCGGGTGCGCTCCGTGAAATTTGGTGCCAGCCTCAAAATAGTCAAGCCGATTCTCAGTCGATACCGGATTGATACCATTTATTTATTCGCCTGTTTTCGCGAAAAATCCGTCTATTTTTTAGAAGTACAGTTTTTAGATCGATGAGCAACAGGCTAACCCGCAGGGGCATCAGCCTGATTAAATTGTCTTTAGAGCTTGACTGCGAATGGTCGACTGTATGATATGACTGCTAAAACATCGCGTCATACTCATGGCACCGACAAGGCCGTCGAACCAAAAAACGTACCCAGAAAAGAAGCATAACTATTCACGTACGTCGTTCTCAGTTTTAGTTCGGCAGCGTTGATGGCTGACGTTATCGGTTGGCGAAGAAGTTAGCTTATTAGAAAGGGTCATTCGCCTGACTTCAGACATCTCTACCGTTTTTAACTCAGTTGTGGAATGGTAGAAAAAGTCCTGACCTGATTCATGACTTATGCGTAACCCGGTTGCTAACTGGAAAATAATTAGTTGTTGTTAAGGAAGATTATATTTCAGGAAAACAGGAATTTACAATAAAGTATATTCTTTAGATAGACTTTGTTGTGACGAATTAATTGCGGAAAGATCAGCCAGGTATGTCATACTCCCGACTGGCAGGTGATGGGCGTAGTAGTCGCATCCGCCAGCGAACGTTGTTTTTTTTTGTTTAGAAAGAGCACCTGCTGGCGTAGCAAGGACCGCGTTTTTGAAACCTATGGTGCATTTAATTACCGGAGCAACCTGGTTAGCGTGCTATTTTTTTTGTACATGACCGCATTTCAATTTGTTCGATTGGCCGGTAAATGTCCGGTTCTTTAACCGTGCATAAAGCATCTTTACACAGTTCAATATAAGTAACCGAGTAATCTTGTTTAGGTAGCTTTAGGCAATTATAGTTGTTTAAATTAGGCGAATAAATTGAAAAGTAAAACGGTTTAGTTCGATAAACGGCAGGCGGTAGAAGTCGCATCGTTTAGTTTGTTATTGACGCAATCGCCCCATTTGCTGAAATTAATACACCTGTATAGATTGATACTTTAGAACCGATGTGTAAGAAATAAAGAAAAAAATAAGATTAAAAAATTTTAAGGGTGATTGGATAAGGCTACTTATTAATAATTGATTACGTTTGCACTGATATACTGATAAAACACTAATTCTGTCGCAATGAAAGCAAAATCAATTGAATTTTTCTCTCCTCAGGATAACAGCCAGCCTGCTAAAAAAAGTGTAGCTAAAGCACCTAAGCTGACAGGTTATATTTCGGCAGCGGGCAAGCTTGTATTTCCACACAAGACGGTTGAACAGCTGGGTCTGGATCCGCAGGTAACCCGGTTTAAAATTGGTACTCAGGAAGGAAAGCGTAAGTTGAAATCGCTGTACCTGATTCCGGGTTCGGCGAGTGAGTCCGATGCTTTCGAATTGGTTGAAGGAGCTAAAAGTTATTCTATTCCTCTGGGTGTAATCTTGCAGAAAAAGGGGGTCGATTACGCAAATACAAAGTACAACTTTACCATTCAGCCTTTTGATTATGAAGGAGATGTGACGGGATACGAGCTTGAGTTCGAGCAACCAGGGGCCAAAACCGAGTATACCGGTAAGCCCCGGGGCCGCAAGCCCAAGGTGAGTTCGGACGAATAAACTGTCCTGAATGAACGAGTCCCGGTTTTGTCAGCAATGTTACTGACAAAACCGGGACTCGCTGTTTTATAGCCGCTGGTGCAGACCCAGGTCAGAAAAGCCCGGTTACCGGCCTTTTCGGGGAGCCGAACCACCGCTAGTTTCGGCCGAAATGACCAGCGGCTGGCGCAGTTGGTTGGCGTATGATTGCAGGTAGGCAAACCAGGCGTCTGCCGAAGTAATCTGTCCGGCTTTATCCCAGGCGGCTCCGCTGTAGTAGACGAAGGGTTTGTCCGACGGTACGGCTGTGCCGGCCAGCGCGTGATTGCGCTGCTGACGCATGGTCGCCATCGGTTCGGGAAAAACGCAGCCTATGCCCAGGGTACCGTCGTTCCCGTGTGCGGGCTCCCAGTAGCTCATAATTCCTGAGCTCCTGTCGAAGCGTACCTGGCGCGGCTCTGGCCGGAGGGTAATACCAGCCACGATCGGCAAGGGCTGCGAATGCGTGTGGGCCAGCTGTACCTCGATCCGGCTGAGCTGCGAGCCCGCATCCAGCGAAAACGTTTTGCTGGTGTTGACCGTTATGGGCCCAAACTGATAGGGCGAAAAACGAACCCGGAAGGTAGACCGGAGCGGCCCGTTGTCCAGTACTTGCCAGCTGGTGTAATTGTGGATGTAGTTGATGGAGTCGCCCAGCCATATGCCTACGTCGCCTGCGCCCAGGGTCAGCCCCACCTGATAATAATCGAGACCCTGGCCGTGGTCTTTGTGGTAATCTCCGCTTTTATACCAGTCGTTAATCACCAGCTGGCTGGTTCGTTTGGCCCATACATCGGTGCCGTAGGCGTTGTCGGACCGGCCGTTCAGGGATTTGCCGTAGATCCGGAAGGCGATCCGGTCGTTTTCCCAGGCAAAATCATCGTATCGCTCCGGTACGAAACGGCAGTAGGTTTTTGGGACAACGGGAGCTGGTTGCCCCTTCCGCAAGGTTAGCCGGATGGTTTGTTTGGGCGCTACCGTCAGCTGCACCAGCAGGTTCTGTACGGTTTTCTGACCCCGCCGTTCCAATTGATACGGCACCGGCTCACCCGTCGATGTCTGTAAGACCTGCAACTGGCTGGTATCTACGGCGGGATAGGCTTGCTGCACAACGGACCACGGAATCTCGAGTACAGCCTGGGTCCAGGGGGTGGTACCCGGGTTCGTGATCCGGACCTGCCCCGACGTCGCTGATCGACTGGCCGACTGGGCTGATAGCGGGTTTGGTATAAAGGCCAAACTGCCAGGCAAGACGAAGAGCAGCAGGGCGACCCGCCCCACCCGGTTTATCAGAGAATAGGGTGTTTTCATACTGTTGATACAGTTAATCGGCCAGCCGAAAAACAGGCAGCTAACCACGGGAAATTGCGTACGGGAAGAAAAATTGAGGATGAAAAGTACCAATACGCGTAGTAAAGCAGCAAACCAATGCTTCTTTACCTGAAAAAAGCCTGCTTATCCCCGAGCTGCGTACCTGAATCAGCCGCTTGGAGAGAAAGCACGATTGATTTAGTAGATTACACCCATGAAAACCGCTCCCGTTACGATCAAGGACATTGCCCGCTCGTTGAATATCTCAATTTCAACCGTTTCGCGGGCATTGCGGGGTATGCCGGAAATTCACCCTGATACGCGCTCTGCGGTAATCCGGCTGGCTCAGGAGCTTGATTATCAGCCCAACCAGGTTGCTAAAAACCTGGTCAAGAGCCGAACCCGTACCATTGGCGTGATCATGCCGAACCTGAGCTACCACTACTTTTCGGCCATGCTCAATAGCATCGAAGAAGCCGCGCTGCAGGCGGGGTATAGTGTACTGGTGGCCCAGACCAACGAATCGTACCTGCGCGAAACAACCAATATTCAAAACCTGCTTCGCAGCCAGGTAGAGGGGCTGATCATTTCGTTGTCGCGCGATACTGACAATTACGCCCACGTTGACCGGCTGGTTCGTAAAAACGTGCCTCTCGTGCTTTTCGACCGCTATGCCGATAATATCGACGCGTCGAAAGTCATTGTCGACAACTACGCGGCTTCCTTCAAGGCTACCGAACACCTGATTGAGCAGGGGTGTCGGCGAATCGGGTTTCTGGCTGGCCCGGCGCATCTGCTGCTGAGCAACCAGCGGGTTGATGGCTACCGCGATGCCGCAGCCAAACACGGGGTCGTTGCGGGTGGTCCGTATGTCCTTCACTGCGATTATACCCAGGAGAATACCATCGTGCAGACGCTGGCCATGATGAGCCTGCCCAGTCCGCCTGATGGCGTTGTGACCATCAGCGACCGGGTGGCTTACCCGGCCATATATGCTATGAAACAGAAAGGCTTGTCGATTCCTGACGATGTGGCAATTGTCAGCTTTAATAACGAGCCGGTGTCTGCCTTTTTTTCGCCCACGCTCAGTAGCATCAGCCAGCCCATCCAGGAAATGGCCGCCGAAACCGTTCGATTGCTGCTCCGCCAGATCGAGACGACCGACGCTACCGTGCCGCGCGAGACCAAGATTATGGAAACGCAGTTGGTCGTGCGCGCATCGTCGCTCCGAACCGGCTACGCCCTCAACTAACAATGGGGCCTGCGCTGCCAGCTGCTACTGCCCCGGCTTGCCGAACAGCGCTACTGGCGTAGATCACCCAACGGTCGAACTACGAATGATCAGTTCGGTAGGTAGGATAACCGTTTCGGGCGCGGCTGCTGCTTCGGTAGCCAGTTGCCGGAGCAGCAGCCGCGCCGACTGCTGACCAATCTCGCTGACGGGCTGGGCTACGGTAGTCAAACCGGGTTCTACCAGAGCTGAAGCCGGGTCGTTGCTAAACCCGACGATGGCAATATCATCGGGAACACGCAGCCCCCGGCCTTTTATGACTTTAAGGGCCTCGATGGCGGTAGGGTCGTTCACGGCAAAAAGTGCGTCGGGCGGTTGGGGCAGGTTGAGCAGATGATTTACGTAGATATTGGCCTTCTCGAGGGTTAGATCATAGGAAATGACCAGTTCGGCTTCTTCCGGAATCTGGTAGTGGCGCAGGGCATCGCGGTAGCCATTCAGACGGTGGCGGCTGTTGGGAAGGCTGTCGGGGCCGGCCAGGTGCGCAATCCGGCGTCGGCCGGTCTGAATCAGGTGTTCAACAGCCCGGAAAGCCCCTTCGTAATCGTCGACGGTAACCTTCGACACGCTCATGTCCTCACAAACCCGGTTGAAAAAGACGACCGGGATACCCTTGCGTTGAAAAATCCGGAAGTGGTCAAAATTACGGGTGTCTTTCGTATGCGACACCAGCAGCCCATCGACCCGGCTGGCCATCAGTGCCCGGGCGTTGGTAACTTCCGTTTCGTACGATTCATTGGAATGGCAGATTACCACGTTGTAGCCCGCTTCGGCCAGCACCTCCTGCGCCCCGATGATCACCTTCGGAAAGAAAAAACTCAAAAATTCGGGTACGATGATGCCAATCGTGCGAGTCTGGCTGGTCAGCAGGGAGATAGCCAGCTGGTTCCGCTGGTAGTCGAGCTGTTCGGCCAGGTCGAGCACGCGCTGACGGGTTTTGCTATTTACGTTGGGATGCCCCGTGAGCGCCCGCGAAACCGTCGATTTGGAGATGCCCAGCTGTTGGGCAATGTCGACTATAGTAGGGAGGTGTTGTTGCATAAAATTGTATTTTTCTGATAAAGCGGGTTGTGTGATACTTATATCTGCTTAAACGTACAACTTTTTTTGGGAACATTCCCAACAGCAATTGGGAATGTTCCCAAAAAAATAATCAAAATATTCCTTGACAAAAGCTAGTAATGGGGTGAAATTAGAAGGAGTCGTAGGTAAGGAATGGCCAAACTGCTTCGCAAACGGCTTTTTGTCTAGTCTGTGCAGTCTATAGCTTCTTCAATTTAAAAACAGTAAAAAATTTAACTATTCCTATATTCACCTCATGGAGAAAATAATACGTTTTATGGGCTGTCTGTGGCTGCTGATTGCCTGTACAGTAGCGACCGCCCTGGCGCAGAACCGCTTGGTTAACGGTCAGGTTACCGGGCCCGATGGCATCGCGCTGCCGGGTGTCAACGTGGTTGTGAAAGGAACCCAGCAGGGTACCACTACGAATGCTGATGGTCGTTACTCGTTGTCAGTACCGGGGCCGAACAGCACACTGGCGTTCTCGTACATCGGCTACCAGCCGCAGGACGTACCCATTGGCAACCGCAGCAGCATCGATGTCATCTTACAGACCGACGACCGGTCGCTGAGTGAAGTCGTCGTTGTGGGCTACGGTACGCAGCGGAAAATCGAAACAACGGGGTCTATTGCCTCGGTAAAATCGGCCGACCTGGTACAAACACCCGTGTCGAACGTAGCCCAGGGCCTGCAGGCGCGGGTATCGGGGGTGCAGATCAGCCAGAACTCGGGCGCACCGGGTGGCAACATCAGCGTCAGGATTCGGGGTACCAACTCCATCAACGGCACATCGGAGCCGCTATATATCGTGGATGGGATTCAGATTTCAAATGGAGGAGGAATTACCGACGTAAGCCCGCTGTCGACCATCAACCCGAGCGATATCGAGTCGGTTGAGGTGCTGAAAGACGCGTCGGCAACGGCCATTTACGGCTCACGGGCCGCCAACGGGGTGGTCCTGATCACAACCAAACGGGGTAGGGCCGGCGTAACCCGGGTTACCTACGATGGCTATTACGGTACCCAGCAGGTGGCCAAAACGCTGCCAGTACTGAATGCCGCCGAGTTTGCCCAGCTCGAAAACGAGGTGTTCAAGAACAATTTCTATCCTAACCCCGGCAGTCTCGGCGAGGGGGTAAACTGGCAGAACCTGGTGTTTCAGTCGGCCCCGATTCAGAATCATCAGCTCAGTATCAACGGCGGCTCGGAGAAAACGCAGCTGGCCGTGTCGGGCAACTATTTCTCGCAGGATGGCATCGTCATCAACTCGGGCTTCAGGCGCTACTCCATGCGCGTCAACCTCGACCATCGCATCAGCGAGCGGGTCAAAATGGGCGCCAGTATTCTGGGAAGTTATTCGCAGAGCAAAAACGTCCCTTACGGGGCTACCAGCCTGGGCGATGGCGATGTGGTGACGAGCAGTATTCTGGGGGCGGCTGTTGGGGCTCCGCCAACGCTGCGGGCCTACCGCGACGATGGCAGCATTTTTCCGTTCGGCGAACAGGGTAACGGCCAGTACCGCGAAGTAGCCAACCCGCTGGGTCTGGCCTCGATCACCAACCAGATCGGCATTCGGCGTACGCTGGCCAATTTTTACGGCGAAGCCAGCCTGATCAAGGGGCTAACCTATCGCGCGTCGTTCAACGTAGATCTGCAAAGCAGCCTGCGCGATACGTATTCGCCCCGGTCCATTATTTCCCGAAACGACCTGAACGACAATTCGGGTTCCGGCTCTAAAGTAAACGCAAACAGCACCGTTCTGCTGCACGAAAGTATACTGACCTACGTGGCTACCCTGGCCAGTCAGCACAGCCTGAAGTTTACAGGCGTATTTGCGACCCAGAACAACCTGTCGAACTCGAACACGATCAATGCCACCGGTTTTCCTAACGATGCTACCCGTAACGAAGCCCTGCAGCTGGCGCTGGCCCGAACGGTAAGCAGCGGCCGCAGCAAAGAGCGGCTCGACTCTTACCTGGGGCGGGTCAACTATGGCTATAAGGACAAGTATTTTGTAGACCTGACGGCCCGGGCCGATGGATCGAGCAAGTTTGGCGCCAACCACAAATACGGTTTTTTCCCGGCGGTATCGGCGGCCTGGCGCCTGATCGAAGAACCTTTCCTGAAGAACGTAAGCTGGCTGACCGATCTGAAACTGCGCGCGAGCTGGGGCATCACCGGCAACGCGGGCGGCATCAACCCGTACCAGTCGCTGGCTACCGTGGCCTCGTCGGGCAGCGACTATCAGTTCAACCATGTGTACCTGACCGGTATCAACCCCTCGGGCATTGCCAACCCTGACCTGCGCTGGGAGAAATCGGCTCAGACAAACATTGGGCTGGATGTCAGCCTGTTCAACAACCGACTGAGTCTGGTTGTCGATGTTTACGATAAAAATACCCGCGATCTGTTGTACATAAAGACCCTGCCGCTGTCATCGGGATACGGGAGCATCACGGGTAATTTTGCGGGGCTTCAGAACCGGGGTGTTGAAGTGGCCACCAATGCGCGCATCCTGCAGGGCGCTTTACGCTGGGATGTGTCGGCCAACGCGACCGTGAACCGGAACAAAATACTGGATCTGGATGGCGGCACCACCCGGGAGCGGTTCGTAACCACGTACAGCATTCTGGGCGTCGGACAGCCACTGGGCCTGTTCAAAACCTACGTGTTCGACGGTATCAACCAGACCGGCGAAACCATTCTGCCGGGGTATGACGGGCGTCTGGGTGGTCATAAAGTGAAAGACCTGAATGGCGACGGCACCATTACGGCCGCTGATCAGACCATCACGGGTAACCCCAACCCATCGTTTATCTTCGGGTTCTCTACCAACCTGGCCTACCGGAACTTCGACCTGGGTGCGTTTCTGTCTGGTACGCAGGGCAACGATATTTTCAACCAGGCCCGCTTTGCCTTCGAGACTCCGCTGGGGCAGCGAAACCTGCTGAAAGGCGTGGCCAACCGCTGGTCGCCCACGAACCCGAACAACGAGTTTGCCAGTGCGGCCCAGGGCAGCCGTCTGCCCGTGAGTGATCGGTTCGTAGAAGACGGTTCGTACATACGCTGCAAGAATATTACGCTCGGCTACACCCTGCCCAGGGTGAAAGGAATCGAACGCATCCGGATTTATGGCAGCGCCAATAACCTCTTTACCCTGACGAGTTATACTGGCTTCGATCCGGAGGTAAACACCTACGCGGGCAGCAATACCGTCATCGGTGTCGACAATCTGGTCTACCCACCGGCCCGTTCCTTCCTCGGCGGTCTGCAGGTCACATTCTAATTAGAGACTGAGCCATTGAGCGAACGTCGCCCGATGGCTGAGCTGCACAATCCCTCAATCTATTTTCTGCCATGAGAAAGACACTTATTCCTATACTGGCCTTTGTGCTGACGCTTAGCTCGTGTGAGCTGGAGGAAACAATCTACTCCTCGATTTATACCGAAGCTTTCTACAAAACCGCAGCTGACGCCGAAAAGGGCCTGATTGCGGTATATGACCCCATTGCCGATATGTGTGTGGGGCCGGCACTGACAATCGTTTCGGACTTCAGCGCCGATCAGTGCTACCCGCGGGCGGTGGTAGGGCGCAACACGCTCACGCTGTTTTCGTACGATCCCAACTACACGACCCAGCGCACCGCCGGCCGGTTAAACGAAGCTCCGCAACAGATCTGGACCTCCTGCTACGACGGTATCGAAAAGGCCAACTGGATCATCGAAAAGGTGCCCAGTGCCAGCATGGACGCCACCCGCCGGGCGCAGATCGTGGGCGAAGCCTATTTTCTGCGGGCGTTTTACCACTGGACACTGACCAAAAATTTTGGAGATGTGCCGGTCAAAATCAATGCCAGTGTCGATCAGACCGAAGCGATAGTAGGCAAAAGCGCCCGGGCCGATGTCTACAAACAGATTTACAGTGATCTCGATCAGGCCGTGGCGGCCGGACTGGTATCCGGGCCGACGGTCGAGAAAGGGCGCCCCTCTAAAGAAGCGGTGAATGCCCTGTACGCCAAAGTAGCACTATATAACGAAGACTGGGCAAGGGCGCTGCAAAAAGCACAGGAGGTGATCAACGCCGGCAAATACTCGCTCATGCCCGATGTACGTGACGTGTACCGCTACGACCGCGAAGATCTGGCTCGGGTCGAGAATATCTGGGCATATGAGTCAGAAGGCGGCTTCAGCCCCAGCCGGGGCCATCAGCTGTCGGGTCTCTGTGGACCGCCAAACAGCGCCGGTGCCGAGTACTCACGGGCCTCATTTGGGTCCATGTTTGCCTACCAGTCGTTCTTCAACTCGTTCGACCCGAAAGACAAACGGCGGCAGTTACTCGACACGAGCTACGTGGACCGGAGCAATCGGGTGGTGCCGCAGCGTAGTATCACCCCGATCACGACCCAGGGGGTACTCATTAAAAAATACCAGGACCCCGTTTCGACGGTGGGCAACCTGCCCAACATCCCGATTCTTAGGTTGCCCGATGTGTATCTGGTTGCTGCCGAAGCCGAAGCGCGTCAGAACGGGCCCACCGCGCTGGCTTACGGGTTCATCAACGTGGTTCGGAGACGGGCCGGGTTGGATGATTTGCGGACCGGTTTGAGTAAAGATGCGTTCATTGATGCTGTCATACAGGAGCGGTCGTGGGAGTTTTTTGCCGAAGGTGACCGCTGGTATGACCTGACCCGTACGGGCAAGTACCTGACCGAGGTGCCCAAAGCCGTTAACAACGTTTACCCAACACGCCCTGTACAGGCCCGAAACCGGTATTTTCCGATACCGCTCGACGAACTGAATGCAAACCCGAAACTGGAGCAGAACCCCGACTGGAAATGAACACAATCACTAATCAGATGATCAGAAACCGGACGAGCAGGGCGTACGTACGCCGGGGCCTTTGGCTGCTGGTCGGGCTGCTGCCGGCAACCGTAGCCTGGGCGCAGTCGGCTAAGTCGATAGCGCTGGGCAACGAGCAGATTCGGCTTCGCTGGCGGGCGGGTGCCAGCGGCTATCAGCTGGCCGAGCTGTCGGTCAGGCAGGCCAGCCAGTGGAAACCGGTGGCAAATCCGTCGGGCGAGTTTACCCTGCTCTATACGGCCAGTAAACCCGCTGCCGAACCGGAACGAACCTTTACTGACAACACGGGCCAGGTGTTTCCGGGCGAGGCCTATCATTATCAGCGTGACCAGTGGCGCCAGACGACCAACAGCGTGGGACTTAATACCGCCGGTACGGCTTATCACTTCTTCCCGCAGGAAGCGAGTCAGTCAGGCCCGAACCGCATTCGGTTCCGGCACGAAACCGAGGTAGCCACCATCGTGTCGGACTGGTCGATCGATGCCCGACACCCGTCTGACCTGCTTGTCAGCCAAACGGTTACGGTAAAAAAGCCAGGCTTCTACTCGTCGGCCAGCCCTACAGTGGCTACCGTTGCCGAAACGGATATGCGCTGGGCTGCGGTTCCGGGCTACTGTCAGGGCGATGCCATCCAGCGTGATTTTGTGCGGGCCTACGCCTACGGGCAGGGGGTTCCCGACCTACCCGTCATCTACCGGGAGCGGTGTGCCAGTACCTTATGCCCGATGGTCAGCACGAAAAGCGGTCAGACCCTGGCTGTCATTCCCGATCCGTCGCTGGGCCGCGATCCCTGGGCCGTCGATAAAATTACCCAGGAAGACTGGAATATTGGTTTGTCTCACAAAAACCGGCGCTCGCAACTGAGCCCGACCCTGTATTTTCCGGTGCTGGGCGAGCCGAAATCGGAGCGTAAAGCCGGGGAGGTCTTTACATACTCGGTGCGGATCAGCCTGCTCGATGGCGACTGGTACAAGATGCTGAACCATGCCGTTTATGACGTCTTTCGTTTCGGCGAGTCGGTAGCGCTGCGGCAAAACAAGCAGTCGTTGACAGATCGCGTTCATCAGATGCACCAGTACCTGACCAACCCTAAAACGTCGCTGTGGAATGTTGAAGAGTTTGAAGGTAAAAAAATCGGCGCGCAGTCGTATCTGGGTGGGGTGGTCGGCTCCAACAAAGACGCCATGAAAAACTCCGACTACGGCGCCATGTGGATGCTGGCCGGGGCTACCCAGGACCCCTTGCTTACCCAGAACGTTTTACCCTACGCGCTGAATTTCAAGCTGGCGCAGCAGGAAACCAACGACGATTTTTTTAAGGGAGCGGTAGAAGGGCAGTATTACCTGGCCAAATCCAAAAAGTTCGTGGAGGAGTGGGGACCCGTGGTCGAACCCATTGGCCTGACGTATTATACCATGCTCGATATTGGCAATATGCTGCTCTTCGAACCGGATAATGCCGACCTGAAAACCCGGCTTCGGCTGGGTGCTGACCGGCTGCTGGTCTGGCAAAAGCCGGCGGGTAACTGGGCGGTGGCCTATGACAAAGCTACCGACCAGGAAGTATTCCTCGATATTCCGGACGTTCGCCCCACGTTCTACGGACTCATTGTCGCGTACCGGCTGTTGCGCGACGAAAAGTACCTGCGGGCCGCCCGGAAAGGCGCCGACTGGTTCCTGACCAATGCCGTCGATAAAGGGCATTTTCTGGGCGTATGTGGCGATGCCCGCTACGCGCCCGACTTTGCAACCGGGCAGGCGGCCCAGGCGTTGCTGGACCTGTACGACCTCACCAAAGATCAGCGCTATAAAGACGCGGCCATCAGGACCGCCAGACTCTATACGACTTCGATCTATACCCACCCGATCGTAAGCCAGGCCACCAAACAGGTGAACGGTACCAGCCGTCAGGATTGGGAAATTACGCAGTCGGGTCTCAGCTTCGAGCACGGTGGTATTTTCGGATCGGCCAACCGGCATGGTCCCATTCAGCTGGCTAGCCATGCCGGGTTGTTCGTGCGGATGTATGGCCTGACCAAAGAGCCGATTTTTGCCGATATGGCACGTTCGGCGGCCATTGGGCGCCATGCGTTTGTGGATGAGAAAACCAGTGTGGCCTCTTATTACTGGCATACCATGAACCGGGGCGCGGGGCCGTATCCGCACCATGCGTGGTGGCAGATCGGGTGGATCACCGACTACCTGATGGCCGAAGCCGAGCTGCGGTCGGGTGGTAAGGTGTCGTTTCCGCGTGGGTTCGTCACGCCCAAGGTAGGACCGCACCAGACCTATGGGTTTGCGCCTGGCCTGATTTACGGTCAGCCGGCCAGTCTGCTCATTCGCAACGAGCTGGTAACCCCCGCCGACCCCAACATCGATTACATAACGGCGGTATCGCCCGATCAGAAAAAACTGTTTATCGTACTGCTGAACAGCCACGCGCAGGCCACCACGACAACCGTACGGCTGCAACCGGCTGGTATCCGGGCCGGAGCGGGGCGACTGAGGAGTTTGATCAATCAGAAAAATCTGGATGCACAGCGGCCTAGCCTGACCCTGCCTCCCTTCGGGATCGACGTCTGGCAGTTTGACTGGCAGTAGGGTGAACCAGGGTAAACTAACTGCCACTCAACCGCCAATTGCTCATTTCCTCAATAGTCTATGAATACAACCATTGATACCGCCGTTATTGTCATTTTCTCTGCGTTTGTGCTGGGAATCGGGATGTTATTTGCCCGGACGGGGCGTAACCTGAAATCGTTTTTTGCGGGGGGCGAAGCCGTACCCTGGTTTATTGGAGGGCTATCGCTGTTTATGAGCTTCTTCTCGGCGGGAACGTTCGTGGCCTGGGGTTCTATTGCCTACAAGTACGGCTGGGTGGCGATTACCATTCAGTGGACTATGTGCATCGGGGCGCTGGTGACAGGGCTTTACCTGGCTCCGCGCTGGAAACGGGCCGGTGCGCTGACGGCCGCCGAGTTTATCCGGGAGCGGCTCGGACTTACGGTACAGAAAGTCTACATCTTCATTTTTACCCTGGTATCGGTATTTATCAAAGGCTCGGTGCTGTATCCGGTAGCCAGGCTGGTTAGCTCCTCGCTGAATCTGCCGCTGGTGCCCTGTACGATCGGGCTCGGTATCTTCATGATTGCCTACACCGCCGTGGGCGGGCTATGGGCAGTCATGGTAACCGATATTCTGCAGTTCGTGGTGCTGTCGGCGGCCGTGTTTATCCTGCTGCCCCTGTCGCTGGATCGGGTGGGGGGGCTGACGGGCTTCACCCAGGGCGTTCCCGACGATTTCTTCAACCTGCTCAACGGCGAATACACCATTGGGTTTATTCTGGCGTTTGTCTTCTATCACATTGCCTACATCGGTGGCAACTGGACGTTCGTGCAGCGTTACACCAGCGTCGATAGCCCGAAGTCAGCCCGGAAGGTAGCGTTTCTGTTTGCGGGTCTGTACCTCATCAGCCCCATTATCTGGATGCTGCCGCCTATGATCTACAAAGCGATCAACCCGTCGCTGGTCGGACTCGACACCGAAAATGCGTATCTCAAAATCTGTCAGCTGGTGCTCCCGCCGGGGCTGCTGGGGCTCATGCTCACGGGCATGTACTTTTCGACCTCCGCCAGCGCCAACACGGCGCTCAACGTGGTGTCGGCCGTGTTTACCAACGACATTTATAAGGGGCTCATCAGGCCCAATGCTTCCGACAGGCAACTTATTCGGGTAGCCCGTGGCTCGTCGTGGGTGTTTGGGCTGGGCATGATCGGAATTGCGCTGCTGGTGCCGGCTGCGGGCGGAATTGTGGAGGTGGTGCTGAGCATCTCGGCCATTTCGGGCGGGCCGTTGCTGGCGCCCCCGCTCTGGGCGCTGTTCTCGAAGCGACTGACCAGCCGCGCAACCCTCTGGATCACCAGTATTGGCCTTTTTGTCAATCTGTTTTTCAAGGTGCTTTCGCCCTGGCTGCTGGATTACAGGCTGTCCCGGTCCTGGGAAACGGCCGTTGGTGTCGGATTACCGCTGCTGCTGCTATTGATCTACGAGGTCTGGAAAGCCCGGCAGTCAGCCGCCCCGGCCGACGAGTACCTGAGCTACCGGCTGGCGCGCGCCCAGAAACAGGATCGGGCCCTGCTCGAACCCGACCAGCCCGAAGAAGCGCAGGCCATTCGGCAGCAGAACCGGTTTGGGCTGCAGGTGATAGCCGGCTCACTGGTGTTTACCTCGTTAATGCTATTGGGCTTGAGTTTTCTGGCCACGTCAGGAGCGGCTACTACGGCGGGTATTGCCGTGGTAATCTTACTGGCCGCCCTCATTCCCTGGCAGGCTTCCCGACGGGTTCAGGTGCTGGCGTCTGACCCGCCCGTACCGGACACCCCCAGCACCCTCACCAATGTATAACCCATACAGCAACGTCCCTAAACAGCCCTTATGCATTACGTTATGAAATACCTGCTCACGGTACTAGGTATCGCCGGCAGTATCCTGGTACAGGCTCAGCACACCATTCGCGAGCCGAAAGCCATACGCTTACACGGAGCCGACTGGCAGTTTGCGCTCGATCCTGCCGGGGTGGGCGAAGCAGGCGAATGGTACTCCAACAAGGTGCCCGCCAGTCGATTCGATAAAGTCTCCGTTCCGCACTGTTTTTCCGTTGACCCCCGGTATCAGTTTTATACCGGTACGGTCTGGTATCGCCGGGCGTTTCCGTGGCGGCCCGCCGGAGGGAAGCGTGTGCTGCTGCATCTCGATGGCGCCTATTATGCCACCACCGTTTACCTCAACAACCGGAAAGTAGGGGCGCACGAAGGCGGGTATACCCCCTGTCGACTCGATGTTACGGACTTTCTGAAGACAGACGGTACCGATAATCTGCTGGCCATTTCGGTCAACAACAATACCTGGTTGCCGGGCAGCATACCGGGCGCCAAAGACAACAACCAGCCCAACGACCCATTTCCGGGCTGGATGAACTACGGCGGACTAATCCGCCCGGTCTACCTGACCGTTGAACCCGCCGTGTATGTCGACAATATCAAAGTTGAAACAAACCCCGATCTGGCGAAAGGGACGGCCGTGCTAACCGTCAGGACCCGCCTGCGCAATACGTCCGGACAGGCCGTCTCGCCCGGTATGCAGCTACAGGTCCGGCAGGGTGAACGGCCGCTGGCACTCAGCTGGAAAACCACGACGGGCACCATTGCCCCGAACCAGACGGGTGTGCTGGAAGCAACAGTCTTGCTGAAAGGGCCCGATGTGAAACTATGGAGCGTCGATCAACCCACCCTCTACGACCTGCAGGTGATCAGCGGGTCGGATACGGCCCATACGCCTTTCGGAATACGCAAGGTAGAGGCTCGGAATGGTCAGCTGCTGCTGAACGGTAAACCCATCCGGGTGGCGGGCGGGAACCGGGTCGTCGATTATCCGACCCTGGGGTCGATGGAGCCCGACTGGCTGGTCGAGAAAGATCTTCGGCTTATGAAAGAAGCCGGCATGGAGCTGCACCGCCTGACCCACTACACCCCTTCTGAAACGGTCTACGATTGGGCCGACCGGCATGGGATGCTTATCATCACGGAAGCCGGCAACTGGCAACTGACACCCCGCCAGATGGATAACGATACCATTCGGGCCAAGTTCCGGCAGCAGTTTCGCGAGATGGCCGAGCGCGACTGGAACCACCCCAGCGTCATTGCGTACAGCGTAGGGAATGAGTACCTCTCCGAAACGCCTTCGGGACAACGCTGGACCAATGATATGATTCAGTACGCCCGGCAGCTCGACCCGACCCGGCTCTACACGTTTGCTTCCATGCGGTTGAACATATTACCCAAGACCGCCGATGGCGAGGCCAGTCAGTACTGCGATTTCGTGTCGACCAATACGTATGGCAACCATGCCGTCGTTCTCGACCACATTCACCGGCTCTATCCCGATAAACCCATATTCATCAGCGAGTGGGGCCGCCGGGCCGATACGGAAACCGGAGAAGTCGGTCAGGTGACTCATCTGGAAGAGGTTATGGCCGAGATTAGAAAACGGCCGTATGTCATCGGCGCATCGTGGTGGTCATTCAACGATTACCAGAGCCGGCATCTGGGTACGAACCCGAACGGATACCGACCCTGGGGCCTGGTAGGGCCGGAGCGGACAAAACGCCTGCTGTATGCGGCCCATCAGCGCGAGATGGCCCCGCTGACCATTCAGAAACTAAGCTTCACCCCGGGCCCCGAAGGGCTTCATACGTTGCAGCTCCGGGTGGTGGCCCGCGCTGATTTTCCGGCCTACGCGCTTCAGAATTATCGATTGCAGGCCGCCGATGCCAATCTGCTTATTCCGCCGTTGCAGCCCGGTCAGCACGTCGATCTGACGGTGCCTGTTCGTGGTTTCGACCGAACACTCAACGTAGCCGTCCTGAAACCGACGGGCTTTTCTGTTCTTTTTCAATCTATTGACTTAACGAATGATACGCGAACAAGCAACCGATAAACGATCCCTCAAAACCGTTCGACACCAGGCCGATCTGATCGTAACGGGTGGTGGCTTATCCGGCACCTGTTGCGCCATTACGGCCGCCCGGGCTGGGATTCAGGTCATTTTAGTGCAGGACAGGCCCGTGCTGGGTGGGAATGCTTCGAGCGAAGTTCGGCTGTGGGTACTGGGCGCTACATCGCACATGGGCAACAACAACCGCTGGGCCCGCGAAGGGGGCGTTATCGACGAACTGCTGGTTGAAAACCTGTATAGAAATCCCGAAGGGAACCCGCTCATCTTCGATACCATCCTGCTCGAAAAAGTAATGAACGAGCCCAACATCCGGCTGTTGCTGAATACGGCGGTATACGAGGTAGAAAAGGCCAGTGCCGACACGATCAGCGGGCTAAAAGGCTTCTGTAGTCAGAACAGTACCCTCTACGAGCTGTCGGCTCCTTTGTTCTGCGATGCCTCGGGCGATGGGATTGTGGCGTTTCAGGCCGGAGCCGCCTTTCGGATGGGGGCGGAGTCGCGCGAGGAGTTTGGGGAGAAGTTTGCCCCGACGGCCGAGTACGGTGAGTTGCTGGGCCACTCGCTTTATTTCTACACCAAAGATACCGGCAGGCCCGTCCGGTTTGTCCCACCGGCCTATGCGCTCGATGACATCACTAAAATTCCGCGCTATCGCCGGTTCAACGCCCAGGAGTACGGCTGCCAGCTCTGGTGGATTGAATACGGGGGGCGGCTCGATACCGTTCACGACACGGAAGCCATTAAGTGGGAGCTGTGGAAAGTCGTATACGGCGTCTGGAACCACATCAAAAACTCCGGCCTGTTTCCGGAAGCCGAAACGATGACGCTCGAGTGGGTCGGCCATATTCCCGGTAAGCGCGAAAGCCGCCGGTTCGAGGGCGACTACCTGCTGACACAACAGGATATCGTCGAGCAGCGTACCCATGCCGATGCGGTCGCGTTCGGAGGCTGGTCGATCGATCTGCACCCGGCCGACGGCGTATTCTCCGAAAAGCCGGGCTGCAACCAGTGGCATAGCAAGGGTATATACCAGATTCCGTACCGCTGTCTGTACAGCCGTAACATCACCAATCTTTTCCTGGCCGGGCGTATTATCAGCGCTACCCATGTAGCCTTCGGATCGTCGCGGGTGATGGGAACAAGCGCTCACGTAGGCCAGGCCGTCGGCATGGCAGCCGCGCTTTGTACACGGCATACCCTATTACCCCGCCAGTTAGTAACCCCCGTAGAGACGCAACACTTTGCGTCTCATGTGCGCCAGCCGGTTTCAGCTGACGCGCCAGAGACGCAAGGTGTTGCGTCTCTACAGATGGAACTGTTGAAAACAGGGCATCATATTCCGGGCTTTCGGTTGAAAGATCCGGAGGATCTGGTTCAGCAGGCTACGCTCCGGGCGTCGAGTGAATACCGGCTGGCGGCCTTTCCGCCCGATGGTCCTCTGCTGCCGCTGGCCCAATCGGCCGCGCAGATGCTGCCGCTGCCGGCCGGTCCCGTTCCCGGTCTGACGGCCTGGGTAGTGGCCGATGAAGAGACAGAACTGACAGTTGAGCTACGGCGAAGCAGCAAGGTCGATAACCATACGCCCGATGTGACCCTGAAAACGCTTCGCATTCCGCTGCAAAAAGGACGTCAGGCCCTGGACCTGCACTTCCAGGCCCATGTTGAGGAGCCGTGCTACGTGTTTGTCATGTTTCTCAAAAACAAATCCGTTCAGCTCCAGTACAGTCTGTTTCGGGTAACGGGCGTATTGTCGGTTTTCAACAAGATCAATCCCGCGGTGTCTAACTACGGCAAGCAGGAGCCAACGGAAGATATCGGAGTCGATACGTTCGAATTCTGGTGCCCTGAACGGCGTCCGCTGGGGTATAATATGGCACTGGCGCTGGATACGCCCATCCGGCTATTCGGAGCCGGGAACATACGCAACGGCATTCAGCGGCCCACCCGCCAGCCTAACGCCTACGTGGCCGATCCGGCCGATCCTAACCCGACTGTAACCCTGAGCTGGCCCACGACGCAGCGTATTGCCCGCGTCGATCTCTTTTTTGATACCGATTATGATCACCCGCTGGAGTCGGTTATTATGATTCATCCCGAAACGGCTTCGCCTTTCTGCGTGCGGGAGTTTATACTGTGTAACGACAGGCAGGAGCGAATCTGGCATGAGACGGCCAACCATCAAACCCATACCGTTATCCGATTCGATCAGCCGGTTGTGACCAGTAGTCTAACCATTCACCTGAAAGCCACGAACGGCACTGCCCCAGCCAGCCTGATGGAGGTTCGATGTTACGCCTAACGTCAAAGTTGCAATCGGTCAGTGACGAAGCCAACAGGTCACTGATTTCTGTCAAAAGCCCCATGAACTGGGGCTTTTTTTGTGAAAAAATACCTTTAAAGAACTAAAATGGCTGAAATGAGGAAAACTGTGGCCGAAATGCGTTAATATCCATTGTGAACAAAAAACAATATTTGTTTATTATTTAAGTCTGTCTACAGAACCGCTGGACTACTACACATCAACAAACTGCCAGCGCTTTTTTGTATGACTGATAATTCCAGACTCCTATGCAATATATTGATGAATCGGAAGCCTTTAAGCGAGTTACCTGTACCATCAGGCTCGGCCGTCAGCCAGTCAGCAAAAGTCAGCCCCAGACTACGCCCGAGCAGACGATCCCTTTTTTACGAAAATCGCTTTTAGGCAAAAACTGGTCTGCCGAAAATAACAAGCTGCCCGAAGCCGGGGAACCGCAGGGGTTACCGACGGACGAGTTTGAACGGCTCTTTCAACAGTATAAACGAGCTGGGCATGAGTACTACCAAAGGCTAAGTCAGCAGACCGACAAAACTGCCCCCCGCTAGGTTCCTGTCTTTCTGTTGTCTTGAAACGGCCACTAACCCGCCTGTAGATAGGCGGGTTGGTGGCCGTTCTTGCAGGCGCCAGCTTTACCTCTTTGGCTTCGTCCAGGGGCTGCTATGGGAAAAGATGGCCTGATCACCCCCCAAAATTGCCCCGTTTACCCCCCGTTGGGCCGGGTGCCGAGCGGTATATTTACCTGATTGATCAACCAAACGACAGGTAAACATGGCTACGAAAAAGACAAAAATCATGTACTGGATCTTCACCGGTTTGTTCGCCTTTGTGATGCTGGGCTCCGCCATTCCTAATATCATGGTCGACCCCATGTCGGTTCAGGGCTTTCGTGAGATGGGGTATCCCGTCTATCTGATTCCGTTTCTGGGCTGGGCTAAGCTGCTGGGGGTTGTAGCCATCCTCGTGCCTGGTTTTCCCAGGCTTAAAGAGTGGGCCTATGCTGGTTTATTCTTCGACCTGCTGGGGGCTACGTATTCCATTCAGGCCATTGGAAAGCCTGTTGTCTACTGGGCACCAATTCTGCTCTTTGTAGCCGTCGGGGTGGGTTCGTATCTGTGCTATCATACTCTGCAGCGGCTGGCTACCGGTACATACAAAGATCGGCAACCGGCGGCCGGGTCCGTTGCCTCAACTTTATAAGGGCCGGAAGGCACACGGGCGAGTCGCTGCGTTCTTCGCTGGCGGTCTGAGTCATACAGGATTCAGACCGTTTTCTTTATAAATACTTACCCGAATGCGGGAGTGGAGTTTTTGAAAATCAAGACTGGCGGCATGGGTAAATTCAGCGCGATTTTCGCTTGAAATCACAAAACGCTCCGTAAGCCGACGGCTCACGAAGAGCTAATCGTCTATTTTAATCAAGCTGGATTCGTGAAGACAAACACATTGCTCCTCGCCTTTTTGCTACTGGCATCGGTAGTGCAGGCCCAGAAAAAAGTATTCCCCCAGGCGCCGGGTATGGTGTCGTATACCTATCGCAACAGCTTCTCGAAAAATGTGGCTGCAACTCTTGATACCATCAAAGCACTGGGTATAACAGATATGGAATTCTCGAACTTGTTTGGGAAAACCGCAGCTGAATTACGTAAGCTTCTCGACGAACGCGGTATGAAGTGCTCCTCGTTCGGGGTTAGCTACCCGGATGCGCTGAACAAGACGCAGGAAGTGGGCCAAAACGCCAAAACCCTGGGCGCCAAATTTGTACGGGTTGCCTGGATTCCGCACGATGGACCCTTTACCATCGACATGGCCAAAAAAACCGTGGCGGATTTCAACCAGATTGGCAAACGCCTGAACGACGACTATGGCATTACGTTCTGCTACCATAACCACGGCTTCGAGTTCCAGCCGTATCAGGATGGCACCCTCTTCGACTACATTGTTCAGCAGACCGACCCTAAGTACGTAAGCTTCGAGATGGATATTCTCTGGACGTTTTTTCCGGGCCAGGATCCTGTGGCCCTGCTTAACAAATACGGCAAACGCTTCAAACTCATGCACCTGAAGGATCTGCGCAAAGGCGTTACCGGCAACCTGTCGGGGGGGACTCCCGTCGAGAATGACGTGGCGCTGGGAACGGGCCAGATCGACCTGGCGGCTGTGCTGAAGGCAGCCCGCAAAGCCGGTGTTCAGCATTATTACATTGAAGACGAAAGCCCCAGCATTGCCACCCAGGTCCCCCAAAGTATTGCCTACCTCAAAAATCTGAAAGACTAAGTACCGGCGGAGGCTGGTTCGGTTAGCTGTCGGCGGGTGGTCGTTGCAGAATTTGAAGCATATTCCCCTCCGGATCGAAGAAACTACGGACCTGGCCTCCGCCAATAGCCTCAACCCGCTCGCCATCCCAGCGAACGCCCTGCTGGTCGAGATAGGCGATGGCCCGATCGATGTCGGCAACCCGCAAGGCCAGATGCGACCAGCCGGGTGTCCAGGTGGTGCGGGGGGACCGGGTCGTGTCATCCTTTGGCATGATCTCGAGCAGGGTATTATCAGGCGCCTGTAGCATCCAGACCGGCCGGCCCGCGTCGGCTTTCCAGTGGCGGAACCACTTCGTATAGCCCAGCACTGCGCAGTACCAGTCGGCCAGGGTTTCTACGTCGTCGGCAGCAACGGCCGGATGGTCAACACCCGTAAGCGAAAGTTCATTCATCGGTCAGTGGTTAGATGCCTATTTTCTCCCGAACCAGCCGCAGCCAGATAGCCCGCCCTTCACAATCCCAGTGCGTGTCGCTCTTCAGATAGGGTGAGGCAGGGGCCTGGCTAAAGGGACTGTATACATCGATGGTCGGGACGGCCAGCTTCGGATGCTGCTGAATACGTTCGATCAGGTGATTATAGGCGTACCGGTTTGGTTCCAGGATACTCGCTTTGTTGGGAATGATCGACAGATATACGGCATCGAAGCCCTGCTGCTTATAGTAGTCTGCCGTTGCGTTGAGGCTATCGACATAGGCATCGACCTGAGCGCTGGTCAGGGGCGAGTAGGACGATAGTACGCTGCTGGTATCGGTGTCGGAGTTCAGAAAGATGTGTTGTCTGTTCCTCGACAGACTAACCCCCTCATTGGCCCGGTCAAACCAGCGCAGGGTCAGCGTGGCTTTTAGCTCCTTGAACCAGAAGGCCCACTGATGACTGAACAGGGCTGTTTCGAGCCGTTGTTCCACATCGCTCCAGTGAATATCCGTTTTGATGCGCTCCCAGAGCGTTGGCGGTGGCAGCCGCGACTGGTTGGTGTCGGCATCGACGACCAGCTCACGCACGGGCTGGGTCACATGGTCCCGAAAATGGCGCTCAATGGTTTCGATCAGTAACACGTTGCGTTTGCTGGTGTCCAGCTGGGCCCGTTGCTTGTTGTACCAGTGTACCCGCTGGTAATGGCTGACCCGAAAATCATCTTTGGTAATACGCTGCGGTTCCGAAAAACTGTCGCCGATAATGTACAGGTGAGTTGATGCGGTGTCGCTGTCGCGGTTGGAGGGTGTACAGGAGGGTTGTTCCTGTTTGAACTGCGGCAGGGCTGACAACCGGTACAGGTCGCCATAGCGGTAATCGTCGGCAATGACCCCGGCTTCGTATAACCAGTGCGATACCGTAGCCGACAGGCCACACAGCCAGAATATACCGGCAATTACTAAAACAGCGTAGCGAAGAAAACGCATGGAGAAATAAATTATCGGACCCGGATCGAATAAAGGTTGACGACGCGCTGAACGCTGCTCAGGACGTATAACTCATTCGATCTCTCATCGAACTGCAAAACTACCGGAAAATCGCTTGGGATAGGTCGATCACCCACAATGCGTCCGTTGAGATCGTATAAGGTGGTGAAACTGCCCGACTTGATACTGACAAGCTCGACCCCCGCGCCCAGCCGGTGGTACCGAATGCGGTTACGACCCGACTGAAGCGCCCGGATCTCGAACCGACGCTCACCTTTCTGGTCCAGTATGGCCACCTCGGTATCGGTTGAGCGCAGCACCAGCCAGTTTGTCTGTTCTTCGTCGGGAAGCAGCCGGAACGAGCCGCTGCGGACGGGCCGGTACAATTGCGTTCGTTTGGTTACGGTACCATTGGTGAGCAGGGTCAGCAGCTGACCTTCGTCGGTGATGGTCTGTAACGTCGACTGACCAGGCGGAATCAGAGCGGGACCGGCAAAGCGCACGTCGGGTTCGTCTTCGGTCTGCCGCTCAACCTTAACCGGAAAATGAGGGTGCTGTGTACCGTTTTCGTGCCAGTAGTTAAGCGTACCGTCGGCCTGTGTGGCCAGAATATCCATACCACTAGGGGTAACTATAATCTGGAACGGCAGCAGCAACGGCCCCTTCCGGGGAGCACTCATGAGTTTAACAAAGGCTTTTCGCTGACGATCCAGCCCGTAGACCTGCCCGTTCGGATGAGTAGCGAGCGCAACGATGCTGCGTTGCTGGCTACCCCGGGGGCGTACCAGATAAGTTGGATCAAGACCAGCGGGGAGTGGTATCTGCTGGAGCGATACGGCACCCGTACTGCTCGGCTTTTGGCCAGGGTCGGCGATGTACAGCGTCCGGTCGGTCATAAACAGGTACTGCAACCACCCATTATCCAGAAAATCAACGGCCAGTGCGTTGCTGCGAATCGGCCCGTCGGTGCTGCTCTGTATGGTCCCATCGCTGTTGGGGGTGATCAGGCTCAGCTGCGCATCGGCCTGCTGGGCGTAGAACGGGGCCGTTCCATCACTCAGGCTACCTGTTGTAAAAGGAGCCGCCACGAGCGGAGCGGCCAGCTCGGTACGTTTACGGAGCAGCAGCTTGTTCAGAACGGCCCGGCTGGCCCGGCGGGTCGTGCGACCGAGAATTACCGTCGACTGAATATTTTCATTGCCGTAGCTGGCCTGGTAAGCCATGTTCTCCAGGTTGGCCAGGGCGGGGCTACCCGTGGCGGGGTCAGGCTGGTCGAGGAGATTTTGCCAGGCTAACGGCCAGGTTGTCGGTACGGTCGTATGGGCCCGGTTGAGTCGAACGAAGGCGGTAAAATTGGCCGGACGCAGGGTGCCGTTCAGAAATTCGGCCTGACGATCGTCGGCCGACCAGACCGCTTTTCGTTGGACCTGCTGTAGATAATCCTGCAGGGCTTCTTCGCTGTTGGCCACAATGAGGGCCGAGCCGTGTTGGGTGATCCAGCTTTGCGGAAAGCCGGTAAACAGGCTGCTGAATAAAGACGCAGGTAGCTCGGGAACGTTCAGCAACAGCGTTTTGTGGCCCAGAAAGCTTCGCAGGGGAGCGGGGGCGGTAGCACCGGCGCGGTAGGCAATGCGTTGATACGCGCTGACGAGTTGTTTGCCATCCCGACCGGGTAAAATGAGCACCTGCCGCTGTGTGCCTGTGGCCGACTCCATGCGGCAGAGAAGCACATCCCGGTCCAGCGCCTGATAAAACGGTTTGGTATCTGGTTGAATCTGATCGAAGCGGTCGCGCAGGAAGTCGCTGGAAGCCGACCCCAGCAGCTGGCTCAGAGATCGGCCAAAGCGCGCGGCATCGCTGATACCGATATGGTACAGGCTGGCCGTTGTCTGTGGAATCAGGTCGGGCCGGGCAATGCGCTGGGGCGTCTGGTCCTGGAAAAGGGCTGCTACATCACGCCGGGCGCCGATCTCATCGACGGCGGACCCGATTAGGTGGGTCCGTGACGCCGATGGCCGAAACTGTAAGGTTAACGACTCGGGCAGGAAAAGCCGGACCAGCGAACTTACATCGCTGAACAGGCCCTGCAGCACCTCCGGCCGAACGCTGACCCCGGCGGGATGGTCGGCATCGACTTTCCCTTCAACCCGGATAATCGAACCGTTTGCGGCCAGTTTGAGCGGACGATGCATCTGCCGCGCTACGTTCTCGACCAGGATGCCGGAGACGCTGCCAACCAGAAAGTCGTCGGTCAGGATAAACGAACCGACCGGCTCATTCGCCCGCGAGACTAGGTCAAATATTTTCTCCCCCGAGAACGTGTGGTTAAGAACCCGGTACTGGCGGGGATCGGGGTTGGTGAGTCGCTGCAGAAACGACTGATCATTTTCTGTCAGGGGGATATAGAAGATATAGTCGAGGGTTGTTCTGGATACGGTATGCAGGGAATACCGGACGTTCCTACCCGAGATAAACCGCAACACCGTGGCCGTGTCGGCGGTAGCGTATAGGAACCGGTCGAGTCGCTGACGGGCTTCGTCAAAAACGGGTAGCTGCCGCAGGGCGATCTCATTCCGTAAAGCCTGGGCCGACACCGTATCCTGCAGGCGATCACTGGCCAGCATCATCAGCGCGCCCGGTGGGATGAACGCATCAATACTGCGGTCGTTGGCCCGGTAATGACGGTAGCCGAGCCAGCCACCGATCAGCAGCACCACTACACCAATACCTAACCAGACGTTACGGTTCATAGAATAAATAGAGATACGCAAAAACGAGACGGGGCCAGCTGGTCGTTATAAGTGATAAAGATCGCCAAAGTAGGCATACTACTTACGACTTTCCGCACTCACAACGGCCGGGTGGCCCCGTCGGTGTACTCATTCGGGTTTATTTACCCCACATCGCGTTGGCGGTTTCGGGGAACGGCAGGGTCAGCTCCGGCACGTTGGCAGCAACGCGGTTGGCCCATTCGACCCCCTGCATCAGCGAGTGATCCTGGTTGCTGACCTCGTATTTCCAGGCGCCAAAACGGCCCCGCGAATAAATACCGAACGGTTCCAGTTTCGGCAAAACAGCTTTCAGAATCCCGTCGCGCTCGACCGAAGGGGTCGGGTAGCCGTAATCGAACGCCATGTGGAAAGTCGAAATAACATCGTCGGCCGACTCGATCAGCTGATCTTCAACCAGGGCGCGGATGGTATCATCGATCAACGTTTCGCGATTGACGGGTTTCGCCGACGATTCGCTGGTCTCGGTCATCAGCGACCAGTGCTGGTTGATATCGGGTACGTTGTTGGGGCTGTAGTTCGAGAATACCGTTACCCGGTAATACGGGCTGTTGGCTTCCGGGAAATACATCCAGCACATCGTTTCGAGGCTTGGCTTCGGTTTACCTTTCAGGCCGATACCCACCACGTTGGTCGACGAGTGTTTCAGACCCTGGGCGGTTTGTACCGTTTCCGGGTCCAGCCCTTCGACCCGCTGGGTAAAGAGGTCGAGCGGCATGGTGCTCATCAGGTGTTCGTACTGAATGGTAGAGCCATCGGCCAGCACGATTTTCTTTTCGGGGCCAATTACTTTCTCAACCGTGCAGTTCAGCTTCACGTATTCGCGGCCAACCAGGTCGCCCACGGCTTCCCAGATACCACCCGTACCGCCTTGTTTCGGAAATTTGAAGGTGCTGTTGGGCCCCCACGAAAAATCATCCTGATTGAAGATGATGTTTTTCGTAACCCGCTGCAGATCGGTAACAGCTACGCGCTCGCCCACCCAAACCGCGTTCATATCTTCCGGTGGGTAGGCCCACACTTTGAAGTTATAGGGGAACATGAAGGTGTCGGCCAGCCCCTGTCCGAACGTAGCCAGAATCCACTCGCGGAAGTTGGCCGGCTTCTGATTGTTCGGGAATTTGTAGTTGTGGATAATCCCTTCCAGGCATTTCCACATCGTTTCGGGCGACAGGTATTTGATGTTGTTCTGGAACGGGTAGGGAACAAACCGGTTCTCGATCCAGACCCACGATTCGCGCTGGTGACTGAGCCAGCCATCTTCGCCCAGTGCTTTGAGCATCAGGTCGTCGAAGTACTTATAGTGGGAAAACTGAACGTGGCCACCCACATCCCAGGTAAAGCCCTGTTCATCGACAAAGCTTTTCGACAGACCCCCGATTCGGTTTTCTTTTTCCAGGACAATAAAGTCGGTGATGCCCAGTTCTTTCAGGCGATACGCGGCTCCCAGACCAGTAGGGCCCGAACCGATAATGACATATTTGTAGTTCATGATGACGTTGTTGGCCAACTCAATCCAGTGGTCCGGGCGCAACGGCCCCGTAAGGACACGCCAACGACCGGGACTACCGGATAAGGTAAGCTTGGTTTCAGGCGGCTACTGGCTCTGGTGATTTGAGGGCTTTAACTTTACTGCCCAGGTCGAACCGGAACTGCGCCAGTTCTTTAAAACTCTGCATACAAACTTTCAGCAGCTTCCACTTCAGAATCGACACTGTACCGGTTTGCCGCTCTTTGTGGGTAATGGGAATATCGAAGGTGTTGTACCCGGCTTTCTTGGCCATAACGGCCAGGAAAATGTTGGGGGCGAAGGGCGTTGGCGTTGGCAGCTGAGCCAGCAGTCGACGCAGGAACGAACCCCGAATCAGACGGAACGGTATATTGCTATCCATAATGTAGGTTCCGTAGATAAAAGCGATACTGAATCGCAGAATCCGGGTGATGATCAGCCGCGCAAACGCATCGTAACGTTCTTCGCGGTATCCAAGAATAAACGGTGAGTCGTTCCGCCGGGCCCATAGTTTTTCAAAGTCTTCGGTGACGAACTGATCATCACTGTCGGTCTGAAAAACGTATTCGGAATCGAGCGCAACGGCTTGCCGGTACCCGTTTACCACGGCATTACCATGACCGCCGTTGGCCTGATGAACGACCATCAGTTTAGGGTAACGTTCTTTGATCTGGTCCAGAATAGCCCCAGTGTTATCTCGGGAGCCGTCATTAACAACAATCAGGCGCGTGTTCTCGGTAGGGAATCGACGGGCCAGCATGTCTGTCCATTGCCGGACAACAACTTCGATGACTTCTTCTTCGTTGTAGGCCGGCATTACTATTGACAAGAGGAGACTCATGCAGGGGTATATAGTGATGAATGTATACTGAACGGTGTATAGTGATGAAGAGTCACTACATACATCCTAAACATCGCAAATATAAGAAATTGTTGCCGGGAGTCTGACGAACCGTCTAGTAGATTATCGAGTGGACTCATCCGGGTGCTCAATAGGAAAAACGATCTTTCAGGTTATTGATCGGTTTTTCGATCAAATACCACGAAACGGTGGCCAGCCCTACTGTCAGCAGCAGGAAAAACGAAAACTGAAACACATAGGTACTATCCAGAACAGGGGCAATGTCTGTAAGCCGGCGCCAGGCCCGGAGCGAAAAATGGGTTGGCTGAGTGTGGTAGACGTTGAAAACAAAGTTATGGAAGAGGTACAGGCCATAGCTGATCCGGCCGAGATACTGACTTACGGGGTTTTCGAGCAGCCATTTCATGATGGGGTTGGTGAAGCCCATCACTGCCCGACCAATCAGGAAAAAACCAACCAGCGAAGCCGCCAGCCGCTCCCAGACATCGGACATGATGTTGTGGTGGCCAGTCCAGCCGCGCGGGTCCGGAATGGCGGGGAGCAGCTTGGTGGCTACCAGTACGATGATGAACAACCCGACACTGGCCCAGACCCAGCCCGAAGACCGGAAAACCTGGTTAAAACGCTCGCGCTGATAGAGCCACCAGAATGCCATAATAGCGCCCAGCCCAAACGAATCCAGGCAGGCTGGCATGGTTACGTATCCGATAAACCACGGCATACGGGCGCGAAAGATGACATAACGTAGGCAGACCGCCCCGATAATCATCAGCGTAGCCGTTAGCGGCACCCACCGGCGGGGTACGACGAACAGCAGCAGCGGAAAGAACAGATAAACCTGCTCTTCAACGGCCAGCGACCACAGGTGATCGACGGTGCCCATCCAGGTCGAGAAGTAGGCCATATAGAGGTTGGTCGCATAGAGGGCCAGCCAGGCGAAGGTACGCCGGACGGGGGGCTCGTTGACCAGATACAGCACAAACAGCGTGATGTAATAGACCGGAAAAATGCGCAGCGTTCGGCGAATGTAGAAGACCTTCATGTACTTGGAAAATCCTCGTCCGGGCTGATCACTCAGCTTGTCTTTGCTGGAGAGCAGAATCCGCGTGATCAGAAAACCACTCAGCACAAAGAAGATCGTGACGCCCAGCGCGCCCAGCGGTAGCTCAACCCGGCCTGCCATCCAGTGATCGAACAGAACCAGCGCTACGGCGATAAACCGGACTCCATCCAGCTGGAGCAGATGGTTCAGAGTCGGGCGGGTAGCGGATGGGGTCAGGGTTTGATTGGACTGCATACAGTGATAATTGAATCTACCAGTTTTTTTCGGTTGTATCGGCGGGTTGTCCCGCTGACGTAACGGTTTGGCCAGTGTTGATGAGATAAGGTGTTGCCGGGCCGTCCGGAACAACCAGCATGCTTAGCTGATACGTGCCGGCAGCCAGTTCGGCCATCAGCACGTCGGCCCGAAAGCCGGTGGTAAACTGCCGGTCCGGCAGCAGACGGGCCCCGCCTGCCGACCGTTTGTTCTGCCAGACAGGAAAGAGATACCGGCGTTGATCAGACCGGGCCAGCACATAAGCTCCCGCATCGCGCAGGCCCTGGGGGGGGAGCTCTGTTTCCAGTATCGTGAACCCGGCTGGATTGGGTTGAACCGTCATCTTCAGATTACCCGGCCGACTCGCGCCGAATATAACGGGCAGGGCGGTGTCGTAAAAAGCAGGCGCGGGGTCGGTGTAGCGGGCCGTTACGGCATCGAGCTGAGCAACGGGCCGACGGGTCGTATAGTGCCAGTTGAACTGGTTAGTCGTGAGCCAGTGCCGCCACCAGATCGTCTCGTCGAGGAACGAAAAATACGACAGCCAAGCCAGGACCAGACCGCCTGCTCCGCCGGCCAGCCCGACCCACTGACCCAACCGACCGGGAAGGTTGGCCACGGCATAGCTGTACAGCAGGGCCAGCAAGGTAAGCGAGTAAATTTTGTAGCGGCTGGTGATGAGCAGATCCGCACCGAAGCCAGTCCGGGCGTAAGCTACCACAGCCGCCGTACCCAGCAGGAAGGCCGCGCTCCCCCAGAAAAACAAAGCAATGGCCGGCATCGTGGCCAGGCCGCCCGCCCGATTGGGGTGTCTGACCTGCTGCCACACCCGGCCAAGGCTGCGCTGGTTCATAAACAGACCCGTTCCTACTATACCCAGCGTCAGTACGGCCATAAGCCCGCCCAGTGCTGTACTGTTTGTCAGCGGCCTCCCGATGGGTAAAGCCTCCCCGGCAGCACCGATCACGGCAAACCAGCCTTTGATCAGGTCAGTAACGCCCGGCCGGATGGCATGTGCTCCACCCGGCTTCTCGAAGCCAACGAAATATAGGCCTATGACCAGCAGCGCACAGCAGGTCCAGCCCAGCAGGGGCCGATACGATGTTCGGCTGGTCCCTGCCTGCACTTCGGCGCTGCGGAGCAGGAGTAGCGCAAATCCAATTGGCCAGACGAGCAGGCCATTGCCGCTGGTAAGGGTTGCGAGTACAGCGGCTCCAACAGCCAGCCCCCACCGGTCCGTGTAGGCCAGCCAGTAGAAAGCAGCCAGCACCCACAGGACAACCGAGAAATTCTGGAGAGCAGCCATGCCCCAGTACATATTTTCCCACTGCGACAGGTTGAAGAGCACCAGTGCTACTGGCACGGCGTAGAGGCCAGTGTTGCGGCTGGCAGCTCCGGCGCTGCGACCCAGAACGGCGCAAAAGACGGCCAGCAAGCCAACCAGACTGAGGTTGCCAATGGCCATCAGATGCACGTAGTTGAGCTTGCCAGTCAGCCAGTAGTCGAGCAGGGTAACCATACGGTCATAGACAATCCGGTGCTCGTTATGCTGCCTGAAGAGCTGGTAAAGCTTTCCGGAGAGGGTTGTTTCCTGATCGGTGTTGAACAGAAACGCCCGCAACGCGTGGTCGTCCCACTTGGGTATATTGATGGCATACTGCTGCCATATCCAGCCAAAAACCAGCAGCGGCACGGCCAGCAGTACCCAGCCCAGTGCAGCCTCTCCTCCGGCTGCGGTTCGTGTTGAGCGCGACGGGGGAGCGTAAGTGGGTTGCGAGCGGGAAATCATGCCGTATTGATTTTGGTGGACTGGCCGTCAGCGTCGGCCCGGTACTGGTTGTGCGGTCGGTTCGAAGCCAGACGCTAGTAGCGATACTTGGTGCCTTCGAAATCGTAGATCGTAATGCGCTGGCCGGTTTTTCCTTTGATCAGGATGATCCGGTCGGTCTGGGTTGTATCCATCCGCTGATAGTACGTAGCGTCTTTGGGCAGATACAGGTTCGTATACTGGGCGTCGATGATCGAGTGCGTCGTATACGTCTTTTCGATTTCATCGCGGGGGTTGGTACGCGCCGAGGGATACAGCACCGTATCGCCAGGCGCATACTGGCTGATGATTCGCTGGGCGGCTGTGTTGTACGGGTTTTCGATCCGGTAACGACCGTAGTAGGTGTATTTGGGCGCCTGATCCTCGTAGATCCGGTACAGCAGATCGCCGATGAAATAAGCCTGTACGAGCAGGATCGCCCCCAGCGTCAGCCGTAGGTAGGCGGGCTGCCGGAACAGCTGCTGGATAATAAGCCCTACCAGGGTCAGCGCATAGGGGAACGAAAAGCCCGAGTAGCGCTGGGTGATGCCGTAGGTATGTCCGTTTCGAACAGCAAAGGCGATCAGAACCAGCGTCGGAATGGTGCTACAGAGAACCATCAGATACAGGAAACGCCGTTCGGACCGGTCGTTATGGGCCACAAAGGCCTGGTAAAGCAGGTAATAGAGCAGGGGTAGGGCAGCCGCCACCACCAGCCGGGCCGACTGGATCGTGTACAGGGCCATACCGGCAACCAGCAGTATCGGCACCGCGACTTTCACCCAGGCGGGTGGCTGATTTTTCTGACCGAATCGAACGACCACCAGCAGAGCAATCAGGCCAAAACCAACGGCGATGACCAGGTTGCGGAACGCCAGCGTCTCGGCCGAAAGGCCGTTCGAGATCATGAACAGATCGGCCCAGACCGGTATCGACTTTTTCACAATATTGGCCAGCGTAGCCGGTAAAATGATTCCGAATCCGTTATTGTACGGGTTCGTCAGGGCCAGCCCGCCGTATAGCTTGGCCTGGTACGCCAGCGTAAAGAGGGTGTACTTACCTCCCCCATATACGAACCAGGGTAAAATCAGGCCGACAGCCCCGCCCACCGTACTCAGCCCAAAGCCGATGTAGGTCTTCAGATCCCGGTTGAAGAGCAGCAGATAGATGCCGTGGCAAAGAAAGACGGTGAAGGCCAGGTAGTGGCCCAGCGTCGCCAGCGCAAACGACAGGCCATAGCCTATATACAAGCCGATGGGCTGCCTGCCCTCCGCGCGTTTGTCGAGAATACGTAAAAACAGCCAGGTGCCCAGCAGACACAGAAAAATGGTCATGCAGTAGTTACGGGCCATATGACTGTAGGCGATGAAAAATGGCTCTACAGCCGCCAGCGCAGCTACAATCAGGGCCAGCGGCTGGGATTTCAGGTAACGTCTGACCAGGAGAAACAGTAAACCAACGATCAGGGTACTGAAAATGATAGACGGCATCCGGATCGACAGATCGCTTAGACCAAACACTTCGATCCAGGCCCAGAGCAGCGCGTAGTGAGAGGCACTGTTACCAATATCGGTCTGAATGATAGCCCGGATGTAATCGTTGAGCTGTTTAGGCTTCCAGAACTCCTGGGGGGTAAAATACACTTTACCGGGTGTATGGAACACATCGCGCTGGTTGGCGCCTTCCAGCGAAACGCCCTGGGTGTTGACCAGCGTGAACTTCTCGTCGAGGTAAAGACCGTGTACACTGGACTTATACAGCCGAAGGCCCAGCGCCAGGAGCAGAATCAGATAAATGGTCCATTGTGACCGACTGAGCGAAGCAAGTAAACCCGAACGGGATTCGTTCATTGTGCGGTTAGTAGCGGGTGATTGCAGCATATTAGCGCAAAAGTAAGTCCGTACCTATCGCTTTTACAATTTAAGGATGGTGAATTCTACCCGCCGGTTCTGTTTCCGCTTTTCTTCGGTCTCGTTACTGGCAATCGGTTTGCTGGGTCCCCAGGCTTTGGTTTGAATCCGGCTTTCGACAATGCCCTTGCCCGTCAGGTATTCTTTCACCACCCGAACGCGGTCCTGCGACAGCTTCATATTGGGTTCCCATTCGCCCTGGTTATCGGTATGCCCTTCAACGAGCAGCTCCATGGCGGGGTATTTTTCCAGCATGGCTACCACTCGGTCCAGCTCCACGCTGGCGCCCGGCAGGAGCGCAAACTCACTCTGCTGAAACAGCACATCGCGCATGATAATTTTCTGGCCCGGCTCGATCTTAACCAGGTACAGGTTGCGCCGAATGTCGCGGAACCGTTTGTCTTTGCTCAAATCCAGGGTTTCGGTCGTGGGGAAATAGCCTTCGCGGCTGGCGGTCAGGTTATAAGTTTTCTGGGTGGGCAGAATGAGCTTGTACTCACCGGTCTCCGGGTTGTAATCTACCTTGCTGACGGCCTTGTTTTCGTTGAAAATGCCCGAGATGACCTCCGACGCAACGGGCTTTTTGCTTTGGGCGTCGAGCACCTGTCCCGATACAATGGCCACGGGGTCGGGTTTGATGGCCGGGTAGAGCTTGAGCCGGAAGATATCGTCTTCGCCCATAGAGCCCGCCCGCGAGCTCAGGTAGGCAAAATCGCCCGAGGCCGGAATGGTGAAATAGCCGTCCCATTCGGGCGTGTTGATAGCTGGACCCAGATTTTCGGGTTCGCTCCAGTTGCCCCATGAGTCATCGAGCCGGCGCGATACGAAGATGTCGCCATTGCCGAAACCGGGGTGCCCCATAGACGTGAAATAGAGTGTACGCCCATCGGCGGCCAGAAAAGGCGAACTCTCCGCATCGGCGGTATTGACGACGCCACCCAGCGAGACGGGCTCTGCCCAGGTCTTGTCGGGTAGTTGCAGCGACACATATAGGTCCCGGTTGCCACGAGTGTCCTTCCGCTGTACGGCCAGAATGATGGCCTGCCCGTCGGGCGAGACGCAGAACTCCAGCTGGTTATCTTCGTGCAGATTGTAGTTGTTGGCGATTTTACACTCAACCGGTTGCGACCAGCCTGCCTTGGTCCGGATTGACCTGGAGATGCCGAACGACATAGAACCGTTGGGCTGGTATACATTGATGAGGTAGGCTGTTCGCCCGTCGGGAGCCATGCCGCTGATGGCATTGTCGCCCGCGTTATTGATCGGGGAGCCCATGTTAATAGCCTCGTTCCAGCTGGCGGGATTGCCACCACTGGCCGACGCGAGTGTTGAGTACCAGACGTCCTGATGCTCCGCTCCCCCGATGTTGGCTTTGTTCAACCCCCGCGTAAAATACAGCGTACGCCCATCGGGTGAGATCACAGGAGCTACTTCCTGCCCCGGCGAGTTGACGGTTTTACCGAGGTTTTCTTTCTGAATTTCCTTAGGCGTATTGGCCGACACATTGATGCCAACGGTAACGGGGCTGGTATCTTCTGAAATGCCGATGGCATCGATCTGGTTCATGCCTTTCAGGGCCGCCCCGTTGATGACCACTTTGATCTGATGACACACATAGGTAGGGTTAGTCGGGAAGATACGCAGCAGCGGGTCCTGACGCGGCTGGTTTCCCGCATTCTGGTACACCACATGTTCCTGTTTGTTTTCATCCAGCACAATGACCCGAACCACGGCGCCAGGATTGATATTCTCGGCAACGACGATCTGGCGGGCGCGGATGGGTTTGTCGAACCCAACCTGCACCCACTCGTCGGTGGTTCCATCTGGATAGAACGGAGCCCAGGCGCAGGGGGTGGCTCCCAGTTGCAGCGGTTTGTTAGGACGCCCCAGCGCCTGTGATGCCTTAAACTGGTCGCCGGTCGTTTCGCTTTTCTTTTCTGACGAAACACCTACCACGCGGCTGGCCCATTGTAGCGTGCCCCGGCTGGCGGTTTGTGCCGAACCCGCCAGGGTAAGGCTTAGCAAACCACCAATCAGGGTCAGAAGACGCTGCGTACACATGTGAAGTCTATATTGAATAAAAACAGCTGATCGGCAACCCCCGAACCGCCGTTGGCAGGGCCAGTTTCAGGGTGTCGTTCCGTACCATACGTCAGCCAATACTCAAAAATAGCAAACTTAATTAGTCATTACCCGATACTCCCAGGGTTTCATGGCAACACTCATGGCGGGTTGCAGCGTTACGGGCTGATGCTGAAAGACTTCGGTGTAGGTGCCTTCGAATCCCGACCCGTTAAGGCGTACTTCCTGTGGCTGGTTGCTCAGGTTGAGCAGCACCACCACCCGATCGTTGTCCCGCTGGCGGTAAAAGGCATAGACCTTATCGTCGTGATCGGTCTGGATTTTTACCAGTTTCCCACCGGCTGGTCCGTTCCACAGGGCCGTATTCCGGTGTTTAAGTGTAAGCAGCGCCTTGATAAAATCACTCTTGCTGTAGTTGCCCCAGGGTATTGAGTCTTTCTCAAAAAAAGCCAGCCGCTTATTCAGGTTCGACTCCATGCCGTTGTAGACCAGTGGCATCCCTTCCAGCGTGCTGCTAAGAACGATGAACGCATTGGCCGCGGGACCGAACGACTCGGCCAGGGTTCCGTTCCAGCTGTTCTCGTCGTGGTTCTGGGTGAACAGCATCTGGTAATACCAGGCCGGAAACCGTTTCTGGTTGGCCAGCCGCAGCGAATCGATCTTGTCGGCCGTACGCGCGCCTTTGGCCACTGCCTTCATCATGGTATGCATGCTCCAGCCGTAATTCATGTTGAAGCAACTCTTGAAGTGATCCGGTTCATCTTCCCATTCGGCCAGCATGAAAACGGGCTTGATTTTATCCAGCTGGGGGCGAAGCTCGGCCCAGAAGTCGTTCGGTACAAAACCGGCCACATCGCAGCGGTACCCGTCAATATCACATTCCTTGATCCAGTACTGCATGGCTTCGATCATACCCCGGCGCATGTCCGGGTTGTCGTAGTTGAGGTCAACGACATCGGTCCAGTCGGTCGGTTTTTTCGTTTTCGGATCGATAGGTGCAATCATTTTTCCGTTGACCTGCGTGTACCAGTCCGGATGCTGCTGGGTCCAGACATGGTCCCAGCCGGTATGGTTCGGTACCCAGTCCAGGATGACCCGCAGGCCGAGCGCGTGAGCCCGGTTGACCAGGGCTTTGAAATCGGCGAGGGTTCCGTAGGCGGGGTTAACGGCCTTGTAGTCGGCAACGGCGTAGGGGCTACCCAGCGTGCCTTTTTTATTTTTCTGGCTGATCGGGTAGATGGGCATGAGCCAGATAATATCGACACCCAGTTCTTTCAGGCGGGGGAGCTGGGCTTCAACGGCTTTGAAATTGCCTTCGGGAGAGAACTGACGGGTATTTACTTCGTATATGGTAGCGTTTCTGGCCCAGTCGGGAGCCGGCGGAGGAGTCGACTCAGGGGCTGACGCGCTGGTAGAAGTTGTCGTGGTTTCAGCTTGTTTTTGTTCATTGCGGCAGGCCGTTGCCAGGGTCAACAAACTAAGGGCAACGGCCAGATGGGTTTTCTTCATAAACAGTTCTGTTGTTAGGTCGCCGTAAAGCGCGCTACGTTACGGGGTTGTTTGTCGCACTCAGGCCATCGTTGGCCGATGGCTGTTTTTTAGCTGCTGAACCGCTTCGATCGGATCGGCAGCCCGAAACACCGAGTTCCCTGCTACCAGGATATCGGCCCCGGCCTGGAGTAAAGCCGCAGCATTACCCACCCCTACTCCGCCATCTACTTCGATCAGCGCAGCCGATTGGTTAGCCGTCAGCATTTGTTTGAGCCGGGTTATTTTGGGGAGAGTATGCGGAATAAACGCCTGCCCGCCAAAGCCCGGATTGACCGACATGATCAGCACCACATCAATCAGCTCCAGCACATCGATCAGACCTTCGACGGGCGTGTGGGGGTTCAGCGCTACGCCCGCCTGGCAACCGCGCTCACGAATGTGCGTCAGCGTACGATGGAGGTGGGTACAGGCTTCATGGTGAACGTGGATAATGGCTGCCCCCCCGTCGGCAAATGCATCGATATACCGGTCGGGCTGAACAATCATCAGATGAACGTCCAGGGGCTTCTGGCAGTGTGTGCGGGCTGCTTCCAGAAGGGGGAAACCAAATGAGATATTGGGAACAAACTCGCCATCCATCACATCGAAGTGCAGATAATCGGCCTCACTGCGGTTGATCAGGTTCAGGTCACGTTGCAGATTGGCAAAGTCGGCTGCGAGTAGAGAAGGGGCGATGAGAGGCTGTGACATACCACTATTTTTGTCTCGTAAAAGTACTTTTTTTTGGCCGAACGAAGAAACAATACCCATATTGCCGGCTTAAAACCTATCGGGTTTTGAGTGATTGGCTACAAACTGCCTACTGCCTTATGACACCCCAGCAACGAATTGCCGAATTAACAGAACAACTGAATCACTACAACTATCAATACTATCAAAATAGCACGTCGGAGGTCGACGATTTTACCTTCGATAAGCTGCTGGACGAGCTGACCAACCTCGAAAAACAGTACCCCGAATACCGGCAGGCCGACAGTCCTACTCAGCGGGTAGGCGGTACCGTAAGCAAGGATTTTGCTACCGTATACCACCGTTTTCCTATGCTGTCGCTGGGTAACACTTATTCGGAGGAAGAGCTGGTCGAGTTCGATACCCGCGTCAGGAAGGGGCTCGACGGGGCTGATGTCGAGTATATCTGCGAATTGAAATTCGACGGTGTGGCCCTCAGCCTGACCTATGAAAACGGGGTGCTGGTGCAGGGCGCCACCCGGGGCGATGGGGTGCGGGGCGACGATATTACCCATAACATCCGGACCATTCGTACGGTGCCGTTGCGAATTCCGGCTGCGCTGAACCCACCGGCTCTGTTTGAGGTGCGGGGCGAGGGATTTTTGCCACTGGCCGAGTTTGAGCGCATCAACAAAGAACGCGAGGACATTGGCGAGCCGCTGCTGGCTAACCCACGCAACGCAGCCTCGGGAACCTTCAAGCAACAGGACTCAACGGCCGTAGCCAAACGCCGGCTCGACTGCTATCTGTATTCATTTTTATCCGAACCGGCTCCCGATGGTACGTCGCTCTTCAAAACCCACGAAGAAAGCCTGGTGGCCATGAAGGCGTGGGGGTTCAACGTATCGCCTACCTGGAAAAAATGCGCCGACATCCGCGAGGTGATGCTGTACATCAACGAGTGGGAAACCAAACGATTTGATCTGCCCCTCGGCACCGACGGAATCGTGATTAAGGTGAACCGGTATGACCAGCAGCAGGAGCTGGGGTATACGGCCAAAAGCCCGCGCTGGGCCATTGCCTTCAAATACAAAGCCATGGCGGCCAGCACTACCCTGAATGCCATCAACTACCAGGTGGGTCGAACGGGAGCGGTTACCCCGGTCGCCCTGCTAACCCCGGTGCTGCTGGCCGGTACCGTTGTCAAGCGGGCCTCGCTGCATAACGCCAACGAAATTGCCCGGCTGGGGGTCATGCTGCATGATACGGTCTTCATCGAAAAAGGGGGCGAGATTATTCCGAAGGTAACGGGCGTTGACCTGAGCAAACGAACCGGGCAAACCGAGCCTATCAGTTACCCAACCGAATGTCCCGCCTGCGGCACCCCGCTGGTCAGGCGCGAGGGAGAGGCTCATTTTTATTGTACCAATACCAACGGCTGTCCTCCGCAGCGGCAGGCGCGTTTTGAGCACTTTATCCAGCGCCGGGCCATGAACATCGAAAGCCTGGGCGAAGGGAAAATACAGCTGCTGATTGAGCGGGGACTGGTGCAGACCCCCGCCGATCTCTACGACCTGACCAACGCCGACCTGCTGGGCCTCGAAAAAGCGTACCCCGCCGACAGCGGCCCGGAAGAAACCGGAAAGGTGCGGGTGGTGAAGTTTGGTCAGAAAACCGTCGATAATATCCTGACCGCCATTGACCGATCCAAAGGACAGTCGTTTGCCAACGTGCTGTTTGCGCTGGGTATCCGGTACGTAGGCAACACGACTGCCGAACGCCTGTCCGACTATTTTGGCAACATCGATGAGCTGATGACTGCCTCGCTCGAAACCCTGGCCAATGTGCCGGACGTCGGTCCGCGAATTGCCCAGAGTCTGGTTGAGTGGTTCTCGGAAGCTGACAACCGGCTTTATGTAGAACGGCTGCGGGCAGCCGGATTAACTATGGTCGGCGAACGTAAGGTAGTCGAGGCCCTGAGTGATACACTGGCGGGCAAAACATTTCTGTACACCGGCACCTTTGCCAACTATAGCCGCGAGCAACTCGAAGCCGAAATAGCTGCCCATGGTGGTAAGCTGCTCAGCGGGGTCTCTAAAAAACTCAACTATCTGATTGTGGGCGAGAATGCCGGCCCCTCCAAAGTCAGCAAGGCCCAGCAACTGGGGGTGAGCATGATCAGTGAAGATGAGTTTAGTGCTATGCTGAACGTATAGCTGTTTACTAGCTATTTCCCGCTTAATTTCCTGTAACTTTGTTGTCAAATTAGTCCGTGCGGCACATCATGACCACTCAATTTCACGGCGTTGGCGTCGCCATTGTGACGCCCTTCAACGCTGATCATTCCATTGACTTCGACGGCTTCGGCCGCATCATCCGGCA
Organism: Spirosoma lacussanchae; assembly: GCF_005870035.1. Lineage (GTDB taxonomy): Bacteria > Bacteroidota > Bacteroidia > Cytophagales > Spirosomataceae > Spirosoma > Spirosoma lacussanchae. The sequence continues at coordinate 692,244 of NZ_SWJG01000002.1, forward strand.
TGTCTCCGACGGGGGCGTCCGGTATATCGTCCTGCAGGGCACTACCGGCGAGTCGCCAACGGTGACCAAGCAGGAGAAAGCCCAGCTGCTTCAATACCTTAAAGAAAACAACCCCCGTCACCTGCCCATCGTATTCGGGGTCGGTGGTAACGTGACGGCCGATGTGGTATCGGGTATGAAATCCATCGATTTTGAAGGGGTCGATGCTATCCTGTCGGTTTGCCCGTATTACAACAAACCTGGCAAACGGGGCGTCATCGAGCACTTTACGCGCGTGGCCGATGCCAGCCCGGTTCCGGTTATTCTCTATAATATTCCGTTCCGGACGGGCATCAACATGACGGCAGAAACGATCTGCGAACTGGCGCAGCACCCCAACATCATCGGGGTGAAAGAAGCCTCCTGCGTGATTGAACAGTGTATGGAGATCGTGCGTGATAAACCCGACGATTTTCTGCTCATTTCGGGCGACGATGTGCAGGGTGTTCCGATTATCAGCATTGGTGGCGTAGGCGTCATGTCGGTCATCGCCAATGCGTTTCCGGCGAAGTTCTCAGCCATGATTGATGCGGCCCTACAGGGCGACTTTGCATTGGCCCAGAAAGAACTTGGCCATTTCCTGCGTATTGATCCGCTGCTCTACGAAGAAGGCAACCCCGTTGGGGTAAAGAGTATCCTGGAGATCATGGGGCTGATTTCGGCCGAGGTTCGTCTACCCCTCATGCGTGCTTCCGATGAGCTGAGCGAACGCCAGCGGGCCGTACTGCAACGCGATGGGCTGCTGGAACTGGTAACCCAATAAACAGTCAGACTGATAAGCCAGGAGCGCCGGACCCGCCAGGTCTGGCGCTCCTGTTGTTTACGGACCACACCTGCATCTGGTAGCTGGTGCGGGTAACAGTCATCCAGCCAAACCATGCAGGTTCAGCTGGATGACCAGAAAGGCGATTTAAACGTTGCGCCGGCCGCCCCCGAAGAGTTTGGATACCAGCCAGATGATCAGAACAAGTACAATAACTACGCCTATAATGCCTGTATAGGCACCGGCTTTAAAAATATCACCAACGAGTTCACAACTGGTCAGCGAGAAAGTGAGCAGCAAGGCCACAGCGGCCATGGGGAAGAAACGGAGCAGAGTTTTCATGAACGTTGACTGTCAGTACTGTATAGATGTTAAAGGGCCAGCCGGCCCGTTTTCATCTAACCAGCCCCACCCGCGTTTGTTCGACTACGCCGGATCAGATGTTCCACCAGTATGTCCATTTGAGCACCAGCGCCCGGTTTCTGACCGAGAACAGGCCGGGCACATCCTGCCCAATCTGAGCGGCACCGGGCAGGTAGTTGTCGGTGTAAACCAGGAAAAAATCAGAGGCTGGCTTGTACCGCCACTGAACCCGGGCGTTTACGTTCATATTCTGCTGCTGCTCGTTGTACTGCACGAACGTAGTCAAGTATAGGGTGTTGGTCATCGTTACATCGAACCGCGGACCAACCAGCCAGAACGTTGTCTGGCCCCAGGGCTGGGGTAGCCGGATATCGTTGTAGCTGGCGCTTACCGCCAGACTGACATAGGGCTGAAACCGGTAACCGGCATCGGCGGTCAGGTTCAGGCGGGTGCCGTTGGCGTAATAGCCGCCGTATCGGGACGTGAACCCGTACGTGAATAAACTCTGAGGTTTTGAGATAAACTGGGTGCCCCAGGCATTCCAGCGGTGTTCAGTGCCGGTATTCAGCGTTGCGCGGTTAGTGTTTGTCGGATCGAACGGACTCAGCAGCCGTACGAAGTCAGTGGCTACCCAGCCCGTCAGCGTGGCCCGGCTGCGGAACGTGATCAGGTAACTCAGCAGGCTTTCACTGTCACTTTTACGCCCTTCCGGATCGAAAAAATGGGTAGACTGAACCTGGGGGCCATGGCTCAGCACCTGGCTGCCGCTGGGGAAGAAGGTGTAGCCAACAGTGCCGGTAGCCCGCTGATACCCCCGGCGTGGCACATAGCCCGCTTCGGCCGTATAATTTTTACCTACTGCTTCGAGCTGACCGCCAATGAGCCACTGCCGGCTGTTGTACTGGAGATTACCGGCATAGACGGCATCGCTGCCCGAAGCCCCCGGCTGAAACGATTTCAGGAATAGGGCTTTCCCCGACCACAGGTTATTGGATGACGCCAGGTTGTACTCGACGCCCAGATTCCGATTATACCGGGAGTAGGCCGGGACATCGGCAACGGGCTGGTAGTTCAGCGATTGCTTATTGACAAACAGAACGCCGATGTTCGAGCGGGCAAAGATGCGCCGTTGCAGGGCTAGTACGGCAAAGTTCTGCGCGGGCAGGGCCAGGTCATCTACCCGTCCCGTCTGCATGTCCATCAGCCCCAGTCGCCAGTCTTTGTTGAGCTTGCCGCTCAAACGGGCTCCGAACCGGATTGGAACCCCGCCCAGCCCGATTCTCCGGCTGAAGAACGGACGTATGGTCGCGTAACCGAAGTTGGTGAACTGATCGCCGTTTTCAAGAAAAAACTGCCGCCGTTCCGGAAAGAACAGCTCGAAGCGGTCGAGGTTGGTCACCTGCTGGTCAACGTCAACCTGCGAGAAGTCAGGGTTGACCGTCAGGTCCAGATTCAGCGAGGAGGTAACGGCTACTTTGGCATCCAGCCCGGCATCGAAGCGGCCCGTGGTCGGTATGCTGCGTTCGTAATCGCGCGTCAGGCCCGCCAGCATGTACGGAATGATGGAAATATTAGGACCGGGGTTTGGGGGAGGCTGGTCCCAGACGAGTACGCCCGTATAAGCCAGCGATGCCGTCGGGAACTGCCGCTGAACGGGTGCCCAGGCCGACTTCTCGGTCGTTTTAAGGTCCTGGCGGCTGAAGTTGATGCCCCAGCGGGTGATGCCCTGTTTATAACGAATAGTTTTGAACGGAATCGCCATTTCCAGCACATACCGGTCCGGATAGTTACGGACCGACGATGTCCACTTGTTATCCCAGCTCAGGTTGGCTTTGCTACCTTCGTACAGGAGCCCATCCCACTGCGCTCCAACGGCGTTGGTGCCGAAGGTGAACCCGTTGGTCTGGTCGTCGAAGGTATCCATGAAAAAGATAAAGTTGTCATTGCGGCCGAAGTTCCAGTCGCGCCGGAGCGACTCGACAATGTAAGGCCCCGACCGGTTACCGTGGTGACAAACGGCACTCAGATACAAATTTCGGTCATCGTAGGTCATACGCACCTCGGTTTGAACCTGTGCCCGACTGGTATCCATAGGCAGCACCATCCAGAAATTATCGGCTACCTCGGCGTCCTGCCAGGCGGGTTCATCGACCTGACCATCGACCACCACCGGCGAAGCGGCCCGGCTGATGTGAAGCTGGTATGACTCATTCTTTTTCTGTGCCAGCAGAGGAACGCTGAGCAGCAGGGGGATTAACGAAAGCAGTAGAGGTCGCACTAATCAATGGGATTGGCGTATATGGATGAAGAAGTACCGGGTTGACTAATTATACCGGATAGGTAATACAAAGACGCAACGACCCGGGGGCCGTTGCGTCCTGCCTAGCTGGTTTACACCGTATTAGTTGCCAACCATAAATACCGCGTTGCCGAAGAGCAGCTTCCCGTTATACCAGAAACCCCGGAAGAGTGGGTCATCGGCCAGGTAAACCACGCTGCCACGTCCGTAATTCTGGACGCCCATCAGCAGGGTATTTTTGAGTTTTTCCTTCGCGTTCTTACCCGAAAAACCAGCCACGTAGTTGTCTGATTTGAGATAGCCCACGTTCCAGCCATCTTTCAGAAAATCGAAATTATAGGCGTTCTGCACCAGCGTGTAATACCCGTTGGTCAGGCCAAAGCCCAGCGGGTGAGACGAGTCGATATTGACGCGGTAGATACTGCCCGGTGTCTCGTCCGAAATAGCGGTCCGTTCGCGGTCGCCGTAAAGTTTGAGCGAGTCGGCGGCATTGCCTTTTTTCTCTTTGTCTTTAGCCGCCTTGTCTTCTTTTTCTTTCAGGTCAAACCCGTCTTTACCGGCCAGGAAAGCGGTAGCCCGCTCGAGCGCAATGAGCTTACCCCCCGACTGAATCCAGCCTTTGACAGCGGCCAGCACACGATCGTTGAGGAACCGGCCGTAATTGTAATTCGTCGGCAGAATCAGCACGTCGAGCTTATTCCAGTCAACGCTGCCGAGTGCGTTGGCGTCGATAACCGAGATGGGGTAATTGAGCTCCTGATCGAAGTAATGCCATACCTCACCCGCAGCCGGTGGGAGGGTGCCATCGCCCACGACTACGGCTACGCGCGGAGCCTTCAGGGCGGTTACGAAGTCAGAGCCAAAATCAGATCCTTTCGTGACAAAACCTGTTTGTACGGGTGTCAGGTCGGCACCGGTGCGGGTGGCTTCGGCGCGAACCAGGGCATCCAGCCGGTCGCCGAAACGTTCGTTGCCAGCCCGGGTCACAATGAGCGTACCAGAGGGGTACGTTTTGCCTTCCAGCTCGAACGGCTTTTCGGCCGCCCGCACCCGTATTTTCTGTTTCAGCAGCCCCGCCAGCATCTGTACCGCGGGCATCGACTGCCAGCGAACGACGTAGGCATAAGGCTTCGTGGTCGATAGCGCTGGGGCGGCAGCTGCCGCAGGCGCCGTGGCCGATGGAGTCAGGCGGGTGGTCAGGCCGTACGTCTGCAGGCCGAACGCGTAGGGCATTGACCAGGCCGTGATGTCGTAGGTGGCCGAATCTTCGAGGGCCGAGTTGGGCTCGAACAGGATTTTCAGCAGGGTCGATTTGGGCTGATAGGCGCTGATGACTACATCTTCGGGAGCGATCGAAACGCTTTTCTCGTTCTTCTGGCTCGTGTAGTTAAAGCCGGGGAGGGTCTGGGCTTTACCGGCATACCCATAGCTGATCTTGTTCCGGTCGAGCAGCTGCTGGAGGGCCTTCAGCCGACCCGCGTCGCCGTTGGCTTTGATGACATAGCTTTTATAAGCGCCAATGGGCTTATTGCGGGCGTTGTCGAAGAACTGACCGAACTCCTTAACCACATCCGGAGCGCGGTCGGCTACGGACTCGAGGGTAGCGATGCTGGCCGTTACGTGGTGATCGATGCGTTGCCGCAGGGTAAGGGTATCGCCGTCGGCTTTTTCGATGGACAGACCGGCCCGACCGCTGCCGCCCTGTTCGTAGGTCATGCCAATGGCGCCGTTGTAGGTAGGGTAGGTGTCGCCGTAGCTGGGGTAGAAGAGGTCGAACCGCTCGCGGGTGTAGTAGAGCCAGCCGTTGCGGTCAAAATAGCGGCTGCAATACTGGCCGATTGTCTGCTGGAAATCGCGCTGGAACTTGGTGATGTCCTCGTGATAAGGTTTGGCCGAAGGCGCAAAGTAATACGGGCTCTCGACGCCCATTTCGTGGAAGTCGCCGTGCAGGTGGGGCATCCATTGCTGGTACAGTGCCATCCGCTGTTGCGTAATTTCCTGCGTTTGCCAGGCCCAGTCGCGGTTGGGGTCAAACAGGTAATGGGTATAGCGACCACCGGGCCAGGGCTCGTTGTGTTCGCGGGCTGCGGGGGTTGGGTCAGCCGCGCGGCCCATCATCTGGTTGTACCAGTTCACATACCGATCGTGGCCGTCGGGGTTGAGACCCGGATCGAGGATGACTACCGTTGCGTTCATCACTTTCTGCGAAACAGGATTGGCGGGGTCCAGCAGCTGGTACAGCACATCCATAAACGCTTCGGAGCTTACGGCTTCGTTGCCGTGAACGTTGTAGCTCAACCAGGCGATGGCGGGCTGGGCAGCGCTGGATGGACTACCCTCCAGCATGCCAATGCGTTTGAGGTTATTGGTCCGGATTTCATCGAGCCGGCTCAGGTTGGCCTCCGACGCAATGGCTACGACCATCAGCTGACGACCTTCGTAGGTGGTACCGTACGGAATTAGGCGAACCCGGTTGGGGGCCTGCCGGGCTACCTGTTCGGCGTAGGCCAGCACGCGATGATGTGGCGTGAACCGATCCCCGACTTTATAGCCCAGGAACTGAGCGGGTGAGTCGATGCGGGAGGAGGCAGGTGATGAAGCGGTGGGGGCTGTGGTCTGGGCTGATACCGACAAGGCAGCTGCCAGCCACAGGGCAAGTACTAAAACGTGTTTCATGAAGGTGAAAAAAAATTGAAAGGCTAACCTCCTCAAAAATAGGAGTAAAACGTTCAGGAAGCGGTTTTTTGAAAAAATTTTGACTCCTGCTATTGCATTTTAAGATCGCTGCCGTACTTTTGCACCACGATTCGACAACGCAGCGGCTGAAAACTCAAGCGTTGGGTCTTTCACAAAGACGGCCGATTCGTCTAGCGGTTAGGACATCGCCCTTTCACGGCGGTAACACGGGTTCGATTCCCGTATCGGTCACAACTTACGCTACACAAGTTGTAGAAAAAAGCGCAAATCAAGCTGATTTGCGCTTTTTTTCGTTTCCTGGGTCTATGTTCACTACATGACTTGTTGGTATATACTACGTACAGTTTCCGACCAACGATCCGACCAATGAACGAAATCTACTTTAAGCAGAAAATCAGCAAGCAGGACCGGTCGGGCTTTGCACCGATATTCCTGGAATTTAACCATAATGGGAGTACTCTCGTACTGTCAACCGGCGAGAAGTGCAAGCCGTCGGACTGGAATCAGGAGGCCCAAAAATTCCGTAGGTCGATGCCTGGCTACCAACAGGCCAACGAGTCATTGGAGCGGCTACGGGATAAACTACGCACGGCGTATCGGGATGCCCGAAACGCGGATGTACCTATCACCAATGATTTCCTGCATACTGCCGTATCGGGTCGGTCAGGAACAGCAGGTTTCCCGCTACGAGTTTGGTGGCATGAGCAGCGGTGTTGTGAGTGCTAATTTCTGGTTAGAAGAAGCTATACCTTTGTTAAGACATCGTCTTATGCTGTTTCGGGAGGGGGACTTGTAATGCGTTGGTGTAGACACTGATCCCGGCCAACTGACGAAAGGGTTAGTTACAGGTGTTACTGTATCGTTTCGTAGCCGGATGAACGCCTGAATGAATTAAAATGAAAATACTTCAGGATTTTAATTTTAGTGGCTTTTCCGCCCTTGAATCAGTATTGGAGAAAACGTATGGGGGTGTCGCTCAGGCATTAGCCAGTTTAACGCTCTTCGCGCATCCAGAAACAGTTGCTCAAATAGGAAACAGGGCTCTGTTTCCAATAATCCGCGCAACGGCTGTCTCTCAGCGTGGTAGTGTTCTGGCAGACAAAAAATTGGTGTTATGTGACAATACAATTGTCAAGACGCCTTTCTTTGGACACATTCACTGACGTATGGACAGTGTAAAGATGTACAGTTCAATCATGTCTATTCGATCAATGAGCCTGATTACTATACATCACTGGCTAATATCTGTGTAACCCCGGTTTTTCTGGCTAAGCTGACGGACACTCACGAAGAATTTAAGGCAATACTCAGATATCAGGTTTACGCCTGTTATGGCTTTGTACCGACTGGCTTTGCGGTGCCGGAGAAACCCGCTGTTTATGATCAGTTAGAATGGGCCCCGTTTATGCCAGTTGTCAACAATCTGGCTGATGTTATCCGTAAACGGTTAGTCAAACGAAAGAAGGCCAGGGCTGCTATTGCTGTAGAAAACTTCGGTTGGATATTCTCGAATGATGCAGTTTAACGAACGCTCAGGATCTCCCTCCATCTCGTCGTGTAATTTGGCGATATCCACTGCCGTTTGTGATGCCACTCCGGATTGTAGCCCGCATCGGCCAGTCTCACCTTGTCGCGGCCGTGCCGGTGATTGATCTTGTCTACAACTTTTGATAAGCTGGCCAGCCGCTGATCAGGCGCATCAGAAAATAGTGCCTGTTGCTGGTGGCCAGCCGGAACGAGGCCCGACAGAATCACGCCCACTTTCTGATACTCGTACCCAAAGGCGTAGATCGCCTGCAGGGCCGCCTGCGCGTAGCGGACCAGCTCGGGCGTGCTGCTGGTGGCATGAGGCAGGATAACCGTTCGGCTATCGGCGTACTGTTTGGCGGGTAGACCGTTACCAGGCGTTTTCCTAAACCGATTCGTATGCAGAAAGATGCTCAACGCACCGGCGGCTGACTCCTGTTTGCGGAGTTTCTCGGCCGCGCGGCCGACGTGCGTGGTCAGCGCTTCCGTGATGGTGGCCAGATCAGGAATCAGCTTGCCGAAGCTGGGAGCCGTACAAATCGTTTGTTTCGGCTGGTGCTCCAGCTCCAGCAGCTTGCAGGGGGTGCCCCGCAGCTCATACGCCAGGCGGAGTCCGTTGACTGTCAGCTTTGCGTTGATCCAGTCATCGGGCAGGGCCGCAAACTGAGCAGCGGTGCGGATGCCGTTGCGCTTCAGCATGCCCGCATACCGCCAGCCGATGCCCCACAGATCCGCTACGTCGAAGGTCTGCAGCGCATCATCAATGGCAGCTTTTGTATCGAGCATGAATACCCCGTTATGGCCAGGCTCCCGCTTGGCATACCAGTTGGCTACTTTCGCCAGCGTCTTCGTTGGCGCCAGGCCTACTGACACCGGAATACGTAACCACTGGTTACTGGTTGATCGGATGGTTTGGGCCAGTTCAGTTAGATTCGGGTACAGTTGTTCGTAGCCGCTCAGGTTGAGGAACGCTTCGTCGATGCTGTACACTTCTACCTCCTCGACGAACCGCCCGAGTAGTGCTATTAGTCGAGCCGACATATCACCGTATAACGTATAGTTGGACGAGAACACCGTCAGGTCGTGCTGTTGCCGCAGCTCCTCCAGCTGGAAGAAAGGAACCCCCATTTTGATGCCCAGGGCTTTGGCTTCGTTGGATCGGGCCACTACGCAACCGTCATTGTTCGACAGCACGACGACGGCTTTACCGTTCAGCCTGGGGTCAAAACTGCGCTGGCAGCTGACGTAGAAATTGTTCGCGTCGACGAGTCCGATCATACCGGTTTTTGAATAACGAACGTGACGACGCCGAACACCCGAAAATCATCGCCGGGATGAACGTAGATGGGGTCATATTTCGGGTTGGACGACATGAGTACAATCAGTTCGCCGGCATAGTGGATGCGTTTCACGACATGATCACCGTTCAGCCAGACGACTACGATTTTCCCATCAACGGGCTCCCGCGAGCAGTCGACCACCAGCACGTCGTCCCGATCGATGCGGTCGCCGATCATAGAATCCGATGCTACACGGACAAAATAAGTGGCTTCGGCATTGCTGATGCAGAGGTCGTTGAGATCGCACACGCGCTCCACGTAGTTTTCGGCCGGACTCGGAAAACCAGCTTGGACCAGACTCTGGAAAAAGGGGATGCGCAGCTGGGTCTCTACAGTTGCCCTGGCGAAGTCATATACGCTTAGCCTTTCTTGTCTACGCAATGCCGTCATGTACTTAATTGATTACGGCAGCGATACTAAAGAGTTAAATTATGTAATACAAGTAAAATATAAAAAAATAGGTTTTCATTCCCTACATGCAGTGTTCATTAGCTGGAACTGGTATTCATTTATTACGCCCAGATCGTATAGCATAGTAAAAACATAGTGTCAATCGATTTGGGATGTTTTTTAAGGCAGTCTACCGTTAAGTGGATCAAGGCTGAAGGTGAGCCAGAGTTAATCCGTCAGTTACCAGGTTTGGATGCGCAATAAGATTTTGGATGATGCCCTTTTAGTTTGACGACGGGCTGTCGACTGGCCAGGGTAACTCTACCACACCGCTTATGGAGATTTAAAGATTAAGACACATGAAAACCAATCTGGAATAATTGGGAGCTTATAAATACGCCACCAGCCTTCCGTGGTCCGAATACTAGTAGGTGGCAAAAACTAGCAAATCGATTTGGTATTAAATGAATAACAGATATTAAAATTAGAATTTTTAAAGAATTTTTTGTGTATAAATAAACTTAGTTCAAAATCATGTAAGTACATACATTCTTTCAATTGTTCGATTTAAAACCAGTATTCAAGTAACGAGCAGGGGCGTTACTACACCACATATTGAATAAAATAAGTTCAAACAAATTTATAATTAATCCTATAATTGGGTTAATAAGTTACTCAAACAATCGATTCGGTTGTAGTTTAGCAGGGAAACAGCCTGGCAATAGTTTGACGATTAGAGATGGGGTTCAACGTTTCACTGGTAAATCATCAACATATGTAAAAGCTAGAGATTGACTTGTTATACACCCAAGTCATATCTCGATTTCAAGCACCTTACAATAAGCTGTTACGGCTACTCATTGATCTGGTCTGCGCTACTCAGCCTGGGAAACATCACCTGGGATTCTTGACAATAGTGCCAAGTGCTCAATTCTAAACTCATCAAGATCATGAAAAATTTGTCTTTACTGTCAACGGTATGGGTATTGCTATGTATCCTGTTACCGCTCTCCTGTAATACGGAAATAAATTCACTCGCTCCTGGTAAAATCAAGCAGGGGTCAGCACCCGTCAATCTCAATGGTTTTACAACCTTAGATGATATCCTAACCAGAAATAACGCCTACGCCCGAGCCAGAGATACAACTGGCTTTAATTTCAACACCCACGGTCAGGTCCTGTTGAGGCACATCAAGTATTACTCGGCAACTATTGATCCGTTGACCTACTTACCGGCCGATCAACGAGCCGGGTTCAAGGCTAAGTTTGACGCCTATCAGGCAAAGATCAAGGCCAACCACTGGACTCACGACCAAATAATTGATGACTTGGTAGCGCAGAAGAGCTATACCCAGCGACAGGGGCAAATCATCAAGGAACAGCAGCGTTCGCTTCTCGAGCTGCTAGCTACGCAACCAGATATGCAAAGTGCCTGGGACTGGTTTGCGCAGCGCGAGAAGGAGATCGTGCAGGATAACGTCCTGACCCCCTCCGAGAAAAGTGAGGTCCTTAATCAACGATCGACCGTTAAATATGGCTTACTCTTTCGGTTGGAACAGGCGCCTGCATCAGAAGGCGTTTCTGAACCAAAAGCACGCTCGACCTCTGCTTGCGGATTTTGGGCTAAATTGTATTGCTACGTGGGAACCATCAGCGGGTTATCCTCCACGGGCAATGCCATTGGTGGCGTAGAAGCCATTGTAAAATCCGGGGCTACAATATTGGTGAAAGGCTCAGCGATCGGCGCCATCATCGGCGCTGCTTACGGAACCATACAGGCCTTTACGTCCTGTCAGTGCGATCAGCAGGAGCTAGCCAAATGCGATGCGCCTACAACGGTTTCTTTCCCTTACCGCTGCTACGTACCGGGAGCGGGACTACGATATACGGCAATTGGCTACGGTACGAACGGACCTACTCAGTTCATCTGGAAAATATCGGCCAATGATGATTTAAATAACGTCATCTATGAGAATATTGGTAGCGGTGACTACTTTGATATACCTGGTAATTTAATAACTCAAAATAATGTCAGCACACTCGGGATGCGCGTCACAAGCCAGTGCCATGATACAGGCGTAACCGAGTCTAGACAGTCTGATGCGTTTGGTTGGTTTGATCTGAGTAAGTTGGGCAAGCCTTATTTTACGATATCAGGCGCTGATAATGTGTCACCAGGTCAGTATGCCATGTACGGCGTAGCTGGCTCGTACGAGAATATTGAAGGTAGTGTTACAATTAAATGGGAAGTTATTCCTTCGGGTTACCCCAATTATTCCTTGTCAGGAACATTTTCTAACGGGCAAACGACGATAACAGGGGGTACCTTTGTGGGGGTTCAGTGGAGTTCGAACCAGGGTTATGGGACTATCAAGGTAACGATCACCAGCTATTGTGACGGTGGACAAATTAGTGAAGTTCAGTACCTGAATGTCCGGGCGCAATAATAAAGCCGGACGGTAAGAGCGCAATTAGATGAAGCTAGAAAGGCAGTCCCATTAGGCTGCCTTTCTAGCTTCATCTAATTTATATTCTGAAAAATTAGTGGTGCCCCATTTTTATATGTCAAAAAAGCCCACACTGGGTGGGAGGTAGCTCGGTCAAATCGGCTGTGGAGGCTGCATCAATCCAGAAAAGTAGGTGTCAGCAACGTGCCTGGGGTGGGGTAGATCCGGGCGGTTTTCATTGCTACTTTCTTACCAAGAAAGAGGAAGTAAAAATTTGCCTTGTTAAAACTATATTTTTAGTTGAATAGGCCAAAAAAGGCTTGTAACGTTTGCTACAGGCCTTGACGGGTACACATATGTAGAGGGAATTTTCCGAGGGGTGAGCCGCATACAAGCTCTGAAAACCGGCACGATTGTACGTTTGAAAGGGAAAGAAAACACAGTATTATGTTGATCAATTATTTATCGATTATTCTATTCTTGTAAAGCAGCGTTTAATGGGGTGAGTTTAAGTCTAGTTAACAGCATACGCCCTCTCCAGCACGCTAAACTCCTATCGTTCCTGGCAAAGGTTCAGCGTGCTTTAACATCGATTCCAGCCCTAAGGTTAAAACCGGTAAGCGCCTGTCAAGCCAGCACTCGACGAGTTGAAGCCAGCTTGGAAACGATACAAAGCTGTGCCACTACCAAATGAACCACTAGCCGTGATCGCGGGAATCAGCTCGGCGCTGACATACCACCTGGCATTCAGATTGTACTGTGCACCTAGAACAAAGCCTACGCCGACAGAAGGCGTGACAATGAGCAAACTGGAGCCTGTGTAGGTGGTGCTGGCTCCATTGCCATCACTCACCGTCAAACTGCCTGTGTTGGAGGAGTTCAAGCTCAGACTGGCAATCAGTTCAGTGCCATAAACAAACTGGAGTTTATCAGTAATAGTCCTACGCTTTTCTTTGCCCGCAGCTCCCCCCACGGAGAAGCCGATCAGGTTGTTATTTTGAATAAAGTTGGCACTCAAGTTGCCAAAGGCCAGCCGATACCGGCGGAAAGTATTTTCCTGAAGTTGTTTTTTGTAGACGAGCCCAAAGCTGCTGAAGTCGGTGAGTCGCAAGCCAATTTCTCGCTTCGGAGCGTCCTGGGCAAAGAGAGATGAAGTTAGCAATAAGCAAGCCAGCAACAAGGGAAAGAGAAGTTTCATTGTCGATTAGGTAGATTAGCCTGCAAGTTACGAGTCTTAAAATCAGATCAACCCTTATCGTTTGTTCATTGAAGCAAAGCCTTGAACGCACACTCATCTCACTTTGGGGAGGGAATTTGCAGAACAATAGCGTTTATCCGACTGCGATTTACAAGCTTTTGGAATGGGTCGAAGTCTACGTCAACTGCGTCCGGATCGAGCGGGTAAACTAGGGCCATTTTGCGCTCTAGTTATCATAAGCAAGATTGTACAATAACTCAAAAAAAAGTACAACTCCTGACTACTTTGATCAGTTGGACCTGCTACATTTGACTGGACATTAAGTTAAGTGTGATCTAACTTAGTGAACCATGAAAACCAGCAGAAGACAGTACGACGAGGAGTTCAAACGGATGGCCGTCGAGCTCTCCCTAGCTAAAGA
>NZ_SWJG01000020.1 GCF_005870035.1 Spirosoma lacussanchae
GGGGGGCTGCCCACATTCGTACGAAATGTTCCATCAAACTGGTTTTGCTTCCTCCTTTAAGAGTTGACCCAATTCTAGACTGACCAAATTTCGTAACGTGCCTTCCGAAAAGTCATATTCGCCTTGAAAATTGATATGTTTCCAACTCAGCGGAGCTGTATCAGGCAGACCGCTTAACAGTTGACTGCGCTCAAGGGGATTCAATTCCTGGAGTTTTTGAGAGATATGCAACATATTCCAGCACGTCATCGCATTGATTAGCAACTGCTTACTGCGAGCCATCACGAGTAGGTCTTCCTTGGTGGCATACCGCACTAAACCGTTTTTGCCCAAGTTCAATTCAGCCGCCAGCTGATGCATATTCTCTATTTTGGTTAACTGATGGTTGACCCGACGACGGGTTTCTTCTTCGTGCATGTATTGAAACAGGAAGGTCGTCCGTACAATCCGACCTAACTCGCGCAGGGCCAGATAAAGCGGATGATGACTGGCATACGAAGTGAGTCTTCTTAGGAGCGTTGAAGGCAGCGCATGATTCAGTTTTATGGTCGCTAAGAAGCGTTTGATTGTATCCCACTGTTGGGCGATCAGACCCGGATTGACCAACCCGCCCGTTTTAAAAGCGTACCCGTCCTGGGGCTGGATTGGCATATCCGGCATCCCATACAGGGTGGCCACATGAAAGTCTTTGATGCGCGGCTGAAACACCATTCCCAATAAGTACGTCACAGCAAAGTTCAGATCGGTCACTCCATGGGTGTCCGTTGAATGGGTTTGCTCCTGAGGCATTGTTGACGCATTGTGTAATAAGCCATCCAGTACATACCAAGCCTCGTAATCACCTGATGAAAAGACCGTTGTGTAGAAGATAGGGTAGTTATCACTGATGAAACTGTAAATGGTCACCCCCTTATCCTTGCCGAAATATTTGGCCGAATAGTTGGCGTGAATCGAGTCCAGGGCCAGGATATATTTCTGACCATCCGAGGCTGAACGATAAACCGTTTCCTCTTCCCGCAGCAACGAAGAAACGGGTAACTGGTGCATCAGGGCCGTAACCCGGTCGTTGGCCAGTAGTAGGTTTTGCGAGGAGAAATACCAGTTCGTGGCCCGTTCCAATTCGTTCAGCGGCACGGCGGATGTTTTCGCCATATGGTGCAGCCCCAGGTTACAACCCCAACCGATCAGTGTGGCCAGATTAACCGTTATGGGTAGTACCGGTTGGTGATTGTGTTCCATCCGATGGGTAAGCGCACCGGTAAACTGGGTATATCGGTCAACGGTGTGAAGTACCTCAAAAATAGACACGTAAAAGTCTTTGGGATATACATCGTACGGGGTTGATTGGGGGTGCTTTTTAGGGGTGACAAACCGTAAGCCACCTTTCTTGCGCTTTCGTACAAACAGGTTTTCGCCGTCATTTATAGCATTCAGCGTTTGAGCCATCTGCTCTTTAAACCGGGTTTCGAGGTCAGCGCGCACAGTGGGCCAGCTCTCCAACTCCCGTAATCCGGCCCGTTCCAATAAGGTTTGCTGCTGGGTTTCCCAGGTTTGTTCGTCGATCAGATAGTCTTCAAATGCCTTGTAGGAATGAGAAGTGCGAACCGTAATGCGGCCACCTTTCAATTCCTCCATCACATATTGCGCCAAGAGTACCCGGTACAGAGCCAGATCAACGATGGGCTGGAGTACAGCCTGCCGCTCATCACGCGTCAGAAAATCGACGGGCAGATCAGCCGGTTTACTCAGTTGGCTGATGTTTCCTGCCTTCTGCTGGTAGAACGCCAGTGCCTTCATAACCAGATTATGGGGATGTTGCCCACGGAACTCCAGGTGGCGCAGTAAGTCAGCAATGCGATTCATCAACGCACGTGACTGCTCGCCCAGAGCCTGATGCAGAAAAGCCCCCTGCTGGTGTTTGACCGCCTGCTTGTGTAAGTGTTCAACCGATGGTACCAGTTTGAGAAACGCATCGAGCGTATCAGCTTTCATCAATTTCATCCAGCCCGCATATTTTTCCTCCTGTGTCTGATCAAACGAAAACGCAATGGCCTGCATCTGCTGGACAAAACCGGCCTGAGTCAAATAACTGGCGAAGATGGCTTCGACGTTAACTATATTTTCGGCCTGTATGGCCAATAGGCGGGCATCCCGTTTTTCCTCAGCCTGGCTAATGGCCAAGGTAGTAGCTTGCATAAAAGTTTGGAGCAATATATCGCTCAGGTGAAAATACTGATAGGAAATAAAGCAACACAAAATCAGGTGCTTAC
Organism: Spirosoma lacussanchae; assembly: GCF_005870035.1. Classification (GTDB taxonomy): domain Bacteria; phylum Bacteroidota; class Bacteroidia; order Cytophagales; family Spirosomataceae; genus Spirosoma; species Spirosoma lacussanchae. The sequence continues at coordinate 2,271 of NZ_SWJG01000020.1, forward strand.
GTAGTCTTCGCTTGACCTGAAACACATCGGCCCGGAGTACATACTCAGCATAGTATTCGATCATTTCCTCGGATAAATCAAGCTTTGTCAGCAAAGGCAACAGAACCTGGTACCGTTTTTTGAGGTCTTTGACCAAACTCATATTATGGCGAATCACACTCAGGCGCATCAGTTCCTGGGCATTTTTGAGCCGGGCCAGTTGGTGAATGCTACGACCGGAGGCATCGGGTGGGAGTTTGTCGAACAGCTCATCGAGCACAAGTATCTGTTCAGGGGTAATCGTCTCAACCAGGGTTTGATCGAGCCGTTGCTCGACATCGCGGATAGCCTCACTAATCAACTCACAAAGCGCGAAATACGTGGGCACTTCAATCCGATGCATCCGGGTGAAAGCGCAGACATTCCAAAAGACCCGTTCGGGGTGAACCTGTCGCCCGACCAAATACCGAGCTTCCTGTTGTACGATCATTTTACGAGCTCCCATAAAAGGGGCAACGCCCAGGGCTTCGCGGATGAGTTGTCGATGACGACCTAACGTGTTGCGTCGGTAGGTTATAAAATCAAGATCGAGTGGGTTGAGTCCAAGTTGGCGGGCTACGAAAATAATATCACTTGGGTTGAATGTCAGCGTTTTGAAGAACCTGCCTGTTGCTTTGAAGTATCCCCACTGTAATAGAAAGCCTGCTCGGTTAACCGGCCTATCGAGTCCATTTACCTGTGACCTTAGCCAGTCTGGTATAGCAAAAAAATAGTCTTGCTGTTGTCGCTGAAATCGGGGTGGCCGCTCAAATTCCTGCCGGGCTATGGCATCTAAAACCTCTAAGCGGGCCATAAGGAAGCGTAAAGAAAAGGAGGGTTTGTTTGCCTATCGGCCATTAACCGGGAAATAGGCGTAAAAGTGACCCAAAATAGGCAAAAAACTTGGTCAATGAATCAACGTCAAGTATCTTGATGACGAATCAAGTTTTTTTACTATTATGCTAATTGGCTACGCCCGAGTTTCGACCCACGACCAGCTTTTGGATGCTCAGGAGGATTTACTACGAGCCGCTGGCTGTGAAAAGGTATTGACCGACAAGATTAGTGGGACGGTGGCTGAACGGTCAGGTTTAAACGAGGTTAAGAAACTTTTGCGATCTGGCGACACATTGGTGGTCTGGCGGTTGGATCGGTTAGGTCGCTCGTTGAAAGACCTCATCGAGTGGGTCGCTTACCTGGATAGTCAGGGTGTGGCCTTGAAAAGCTTACACGAGTCGATTGATACCTCGACTTCAACGGGTAAATTAGTCTTCCACCTGTTTGGGGCATTAGCTGAGTTTGAGCGCAACTTGATTCAGGAGCGAACGATGACAGGATTATCGGCTGCTCGGGCGCGAGGCCGCTTAGGCGGTCGGCCCCAAATTCTGAATGCGGATAAACAGGCATTAGCTGTTCAACTCTACGAAGCCAAGAAAACCTCCGTCAAAAAGATTTGCGAGCTGTTAGCTATTAGTAAGCCCACGCTGTATGCCTACATACGTGCCAGCCAGAAAGCTAGCTGATGTATGTAGGTTTCTTGATGGAACATTTCGTACGAATGTGGGCAGCCCCCC
>NZ_SWJG01000021.1 GCF_005870035.1 Spirosoma lacussanchae
TGGACTTGCAACAAAACACTGGACAAACTTTTAAGCAACTTGTTGGCACTGCCCACTGTAATAGTCAAAAGGGGAAAGATAGCCTAGCGCCGAATGCCTGCGTTGCCGGTTATACCAAATCTCTATATATTCAAAGATGGCCTGCTTAGCTACTGATCGGCTTTGAAAAACTTGCTGATAGACCATCTCTGACTTCAGTGTCTTGAAAAAACTTTCGGCTACTGCGTTATCCCAACAATTTCCCTTCCCACTCATGCTCTGCAAAACCATTGGGTATTTTTTCAGCAGGCTCGTAAATGCATGACAGGCATACTGAACGCCCCGATCTGAATGGAAAATGAGTTTCCCTTCAATAGGGCGGTTTTTAATGGCCATCTGCCAAGCCGGAACGGTCGTCTCAGCCGCTTTCATTGAGGCACTCAATGACCAGCCAATTATTCTGCGATCATACAGATCCATGACAATCGTCAAATACAGCCAGCCTTCACCGGTTCGGATATAAGTCAGATCAGACACCCAAGCTTGACTTGGCTTAAGGGGATTGAACTGACGGTTTAGATGATTTTCGGCCACTGGGTAGTCATGTCTAGAATCGGTGGTCGTCACTACGTATTTCTTTTGAACAACACTTTTCAGGTTAGCCTGCTTCATCAGCCTGGCGACGCGGGGCCGGGATACATTTACGCCTTGGGCTTTCAGATCGCGCGTGATTTTTGGACTCCCATACCGGCCTTTACTAGCGGTGAATAAGCTACTAATTAATCGAGTGATAGTTTGATTTTCACTGGCTCGTTTAGTGGGCCGTTGGGCTAACCAATAATAATACCCACTGCGACTTACATTCAGGACTTTACACATCGTCTCAACGGGGAAAACAGCCTGATGTGCTTTCATGAATTGAAAAATGTCCCGTCGCTCCTGGAGAAGATGCTGACCGCCTTTTTTAGGATATCGCGTTCTAGTTCAGCCTGCTTAAGTTCTTTTTTCAACCGCAGAATTTCTTGCTGTTCCTGGCTGCTTCCCACTCGTCCACTAGCATTCGCTTTCTGAGTGGATAGGCGTTCTCGACGCCACCTGGTCAGGATCTGGGGAGTAATACCGAGTTCTTCAGCGGTAGTTTTGAGTGAATCTTTAGCTAGGGAGAGCTCGACGGCCATCCGTTTGAACTCCTCGTCGTACTGTCTTCTGCTGGTTTTCATGGTTCACTAAGTTAGATCACACTTAACTTAATGTCCAGTCAAATGTAGCAGGTCCA
>NZ_SWJG01000022.1 GCF_005870035.1 Spirosoma lacussanchae
TTAGAAAGTGTTTTGGAATTATATTTGGTTTATGACTTATACACGCTGCAACATAAGCTGGATGTTGGCCAAGTACAGCCAGCATACCGAAGAAGATGTGGTGTACTCATAATCCTTTACTAGCCGACGAAAAAAATTGGTCCACGCGATCGATCGTTCTACGACCCATCGTTTGGCGATAGGAACAAAGCCACGGGCCGATTCGGGACGGGATGCTTTCTCGAACTCAATGCTCCATCCAGCCAACGCTTCTTTGAATACGCCATTGTAATCGGACCGCCGATGCGGCCTGGTCGCCACAGATCACTTCTAATCGTTCACCGCACCGCCATAGCACGTCACCAATCAAGGCAACTGCCCCTGGGCCGTCAGCCTCATTGGCCGCGTGTACGTCCGCTACCCAAAGTCGCCCCTGCGCATCAACCACCCACTGCCGCTTGCGCCCATTAACGGCCTTGTGGCCATCCATGCCGCGTGCCACGCTGCCCATTGGGGCTAGCTTAACCGATTGTGAATCAATGCAAAGTAGCGAAGGTGACGCTTCCTGGCCAGCTCGGATTCGGTCGGCTTGATTCAAGGCAGCATTAAGTTTCTCAATGGTTCCATCCAGCTTCCAGCGGTGGAAGTAGTAGCAGATGGTCTGCCAGGGCAGGTGCTCGAATGGCAGATTGCGCCATTGACAGCCCGTGCGGAGTTGCCAGAGCAGAGCGTTGACGATAGGGCGAAGATCATGTTTTCGTTTGCGCTGAAGCGGTAAAAAAGGCGAACCGGGTCGCCGGAGCGATTGC
>NZ_SWJG01000023.1 GCF_005870035.1 Spirosoma lacussanchae
TTAGTCTTCAACTAAGGGGGTTGCCCCATTCGGATACCAGTGGATCAGCCCCTGCCAGCGGGTCCCCACCGTGTTTCGTCGCTTGCCACGTCCTTCATCGCCGTCAGAAGCCTTAGGCATCCCCCAGGCGCCCTTTTGCTGCGTATGCTCACGCATTCGCCTGTTAAATTATTAATGCCTGATGTCTATACAACAGCGCTATACGCGTTGCAGACTACTCTCTTTCTTCCTGTAAGTCAAAGAACGTATGAACCACGTTTGGTTCATGTGGAGAATAACGGATTCGAACCGTTGACCCCCTGCTTGCAAAGCAGGTGCTCTAGCCAGCTGAGCTAATCCCCCAGGTATGTTAATCAGTTTTCAGTTGTTAATCAGCAACTGCCGAACTGACGGTGGGCCTGCGTGGACTCGAACCACGGACCTCTACATTATCAGTGTAGCGCTCTAACCACCTGAGCTACAAGCCCAGTGCTTTGCGTATTGATATCAATGGTTAGACCAAGTGGCTCCAGAAAGGAGGTGTTCCAGCCGCACCTTCCGGTACGGCTACCTTGTTACGACTTAGCCCCAGTCGCCGAGTTTACCCTTGTCCGGTTGTCACCCCGAACTTCAGGTCCCCCCAACTCCCATG
>NZ_SWJG01000003.1 GCF_005870035.1 Spirosoma lacussanchae
GTTGCCTCCATTGCCCAATATTCCCTACTGCTGCCTCCCGTAGGAGTCGGGTCCGTCTCTCAGTACCCGTGTGGGGGCCAATCCTCTCAGAACCCCTACTGATCATCGCCTTGGTGGGCCGTTACCCCCCCAACTAGCTAATCAGACGCAAGCCCCTCCTCAACCCATAAATGTTTACCCAAAAAGTCAGGTGACTCCAAGGGACTATGCGGGTTTACCCCCGCTTTCGCAGGGCTATCCCCCAGTTGAGGGCAGGTTGCTTACGCGTTACGCACCCGTTTGCCGCTGGTATTGCTACCCGCTCGACTTGCATGTATTAGGCCTGCCGCTAGCGTTCATCCTGAGCCAGGATCAAACTCTCCATCGTAAATTAGTGTGTACCTGATAAATCAGATACGTTGTCATTAGCCTTATTTGGTGCTAACCTATTGATATCAATACGTCAAAGAACTGTCTCACATCCCTTTCGGGGGTGATTGAGGCCAACCGTTGTCGGCCTTCCTTATTGATTTGGGACTGCAAAGGTAGCAGTTTGATTTGCGTTACGCAAGACTTGCTTCAAACTTTTTTCTGTTTTTTTTCAGCTTTCCAAAAACGGATACCCGAAGTGCCTGGGACTCACGTAGGTTTCCTTTATCGTACGTGCCGATACCCATCGAAATAAATTTAAAGCTGATCCGGCTTTGTCATTTGTTCCCGATGCACGGGCTCCTCCGAAGGGTTGTTGACCCACTACCGCTCCTGTTGGTTTGTCGTTGATATAAAAGTTACCAGCTGCATTTTGCAGCGCCTGGGCGACCCGTTCAATAACGTATTTGTCCTTGGCGAAAATAGATCCGGTCAAAGCGTAAGGTGAGGTACGATCAACGAGCTTGAGAATTTCGTCAAAGTCGGCCGGTTCATACACGTATATGGATAGTACGGGACCGAATATCTCTTCGCACATGGTTCGGTAAGTTGGGTTGTTGACACGCAATACAGTTGGCTCTATGAAATAACCTATCGAATCGTCATACGCGCCACCCGCTACTACAGACACCTGGGCGTTTTGCTTTGCTTCATCAATGTAGGCCGTGATCTTCCTGAAAGACCGGTCGTCGATTACGGCGTTAATGAAGTTGCCAAAATCTTCTGTACCACCCATTTTCATCTCCGCCAGAAACGATTTAATCTTCGTTTCTACTGCTGGCCACAATGAAGACGGAATATAAGCCCTGGAAGCTGCAGAGCATTTTTGTCCCTGATACTCAAAAGCACCCCTAACCAGACCCGTAGCCACCTCATCGACATGTGCCGACTCGTGTACCAATACAAAGTCTTTTCCGCCTGTTTCGCCCACTATGCGCGGATATGATTTGTATTTGCTAATGTTCTCACCAATTGTCTTCCAGATTTGCTGAAATACGGCGGTACTTCCCGTGAAATGGATACCAGCAAAGTCAGGGTGGTTGAAAATAATCTCTCCGGCTACAGGTCCATCTACGTAAATCAGGTTAATCACCCCTGCAGGCAGACCGGCTTCTTCCAGCACTTCCATGATCACTTTTGCCGATAGCACTTGTGTATAGGCCGGCTTCCATACTACAGTATTACCCATCAATGCTGCCGATGTAGGCAGGTTACCAGCGATGGCAGTGAAATTGAAGGGAGTCAATGCAAAGACGAACCCTTCCAGCGGACGATACTCGAGTCTGTTCCAGACTCCGGCCGATGAGTTTGGCTGCTGCCGGTAGATCTCTTCGGCGTAGTGGACGTTGAATCGCAAGAAATCAATTAGCTCGCAGGCAGAATCTATTTCTGCTTGGTACGCATTCTTGGATTGACCCAGCATGGTTGCGGCATTGATTCGGGCTCGGTATGGTCCGGCAATAAGCTCAGCAGCTTTCAAAAAAACACTGGACCGCTGTTCCCAGCTCAGATTCGCCCAGGCCTCTTTGGCCGCTAACGCTGCCTCGATAGCCTGGTGGACATGTTCGGCATCACCCTCGTGAAAATAACCCAGCGTGTGCTTGTGATCATGGGGCGGAGCAACCCGTATCGTACGGCTGGTACGAACTTCCTGCCCGCCTATATACATGGGTATATCCGTCTCTTGAGCACGAAAGTCGGCAATCGCCTGTTTTACTGCATTTCGCTCGGGCGATCCCGGACGGTATTCTTTTACCGGCTCATTTACCGGCATTGGCACATTTGACTGTCCGAAAGACATATGTATGCGTGAGTTCTGGTAGACGTCTTGAACACGAAAAATGGGTCTACCGGTTTGTTTTGAAGCGTTTTATAGGGTACAAAGCTACAAAAACCCAAACTTATCCACAATGAACGCCAGTTTTCCACATTTCAAGTTCACCTTCTCCTTTCATTGAGCTGATTTGCCGTACTTTGTCTTTCGGTATCCTTATTTCGTATGCGTTTCTACAGCACCAACAATCCACAGGTTACTGTGTCGGCCGAACAGGCTCTTTTTAACAGCATGCCCGCTGATCGGGGGCTGTACATGCCAACTCCCCTGCCTGTTCTGGGCAGAGCGTTTTTTGATGGTATAGCCGGAGAGTCGTTAGCCGATATTGGTTTTACCCTTAGTAAAGCCCTCTTCGGCGATGAAATCAGTAAGGCTGATCTGGAAGAATTAACTCATAAAGCGTTTCCGTTTGAGACTCCCGTAGTTGACCTGGAGCCTGGTAAAGTTTCCGTGCTTGAGCTTTTTCATGGTCCTTCTCTTGCCTTCAAAGATGTTGGTGCCCGCTATATGGCGGCTCTGATGTCTTATTATTCTGATCGGAATGAGCAGGAAGTGAATATTCTCGTCGCTACCTCAGGTGATACCGGTGGCGCTGTCGCGATGGGCTTTCATAACGTACCAGGGGTTCGGGTGTCTATATTGTACCCGAGCGGACGCGTTAGTGATTTGCAGGAAAAACAGTTGACTACCCTGGGCGGTAATATCCAGGCGTTTGAAGTAGATGGTTCGTTTGACGATTGTCAGGCTATAGTTAAGCAAGCGTTTGTGGACGCCGAGCTCAATGCAAGCCTATCATTATCATCGGCTAACTCCATCAATATATTCCGACTGATACCCCAGGGCTTTTATTACGTTAGTGCGTATGGCCAGGTGCGGAAGGCCAATAAACCAATCGTTTTTTCTACGCCTAGTGGCAATTTTGGCAATCTCAGCGCCGGTGCTATGGTGCAACAAATGGGCTTACCCGTCGCACACTTCGTTGCGGCAACCAATCTTAACGATATTGTACCTACCTACCTCAAGACCGGAGCCTATAGCCCTAAACCATCGGTAGCTACGCTATCGAATGCTATGGATGTGGGTAATCCCAGTAACTTCCCCCGCCTAGCTCACTTGTATGGGGATAACTATGACCGGTTTGTGGATAACGTATCTGGTTTTTTCTACGATGATGCAGAAACCCAGGCCGGTATGAAACGAATCGACGACTTGTATGGCTATGTGGCTTGCCCCCACACGGCGATCGGCATCATGGGCCTTGAGGCTTACCTAGATGAGTCGAAGAAAGACGTTTATGGCATTGCGCTGGCAACGGCTCATCCTGCAAAATTCAAGCCTCTTGTCGAAGAGGTATTGGGTAAGTCAGTAGAAGTTCCTAACCGGCTGGCAATTCTGGCTGACCGCCCCAAACAGAGCATCCGCATTCCGGCTGAGTATGATGCGTTCAAAGAGTCGCTTCTTCAAACTTACTAGTTAATTACATCGCCACGCAATAGCCGGAATCGTTTACGGGAGTCTGCTCCGTAAATGCTTCCGGGATACTGGGTCAGTAGTTTCTGGTATGCTTCCATAGCAGCCTGTTTATCTTTCAGCCGCTCTTCATAGATCTTGCCTTGAGTATACAAAGCATCGTCGCCGAGTATATCCGTTGAAAACGAAGCGGTTATCTTTTTCAGATCGTCCAATGCTTCCGTGTGTTTGCCCTGTTTCAAGTAGGTATTGGCACGGAGCCAGAGTACTTCATCGGCCAGACTGTGTTGTTCATATTTTTTCCACATCTGGTTGAGTTTATCCACAGCTTCGTCGGTTTTGTTCTGAAATAACAGCAAGTCAACAGCGGCATACTCACGCATGGCAGCTTCTGTGCTATCCATACCCGTGTTATCCACAATCAACAGGCTAAGCTGTTCTGCGTCATTGGCTATCTCGCGGGATGTGGCCAGTTTCAATACGTCTAAAATATCTTTCGATACGGCAAAATCACCTTTGTAATAGTGTAGCTTGGCATTTTTAAGTTTAGCTTCGTATCCGAGCAGTTCTTCTTTCTGCGACTTCTCCACCTGCGAGTACAACAAGGTGGACTCCCAGGGTTCTCCTTTCAACAAATAAATATCACCCTTGTCCAGCTTGCACTTATCCACAAAATTTCGGTCAGTTTTCCCCAAATCAATGGCTAGGTCAAGCACCGTCAGGGCGGTGTCTTTGCTGTCCAGGTAGTTCCCGTATAGGTTGGCGGTGCTTCGCAGAGCTTCGAGCGTTTTTACGTTGGTACCGATTTCCTGGAGCATTCGCTGGTAGTCGCCTATCAACTTACGGATTTCAGCTCTGTCGATTGGGTATGTATTTTTTACCTGCTCTTCGCGGGCGTTGATCACCAATCGACGGGCAAACGGGTAGAGCTGCCCCTGTGGATAGGTCTGGGTAATGTATTCAAACGCATCGGCCGCTGATTTATGTTCTTTATTGTTCAGCGCCAGCATTCCCAGATCGTAAACCCGGCTGCCGTTCAGCTTCATTCGTTTATCGGTAGCTTTTTCCTGAAGCAGGGCTCGGCTGAACTTCTGTTTCTGGACGAAGTACCATATTAAAAGCTCGTTATATGCCAGTTCATTGGGTTCCTGCTGAATCCGACTGTACAGCGCTTTTTCTATGATTGGCTCTTCTTTGGTGTTCAGGTAAGGCTGCAAAGCCGCCAGCACCATTTCTTTCTTCTCGGGCTGTTTGCTCGTGGTAATAATTTCCTCTACGGTTTTTTCGGTTTGTCCCGTTGCCCGGTAGAGGGCTATAAGTTCTTCGCTGTACGCCGTTGGGTCTTTGCTGACCTCTCGGGCCGTTTCGAGCGAACGAAGCGCCCAGCGGGTCTCTCCGGCCTCTGAGAAGGCAGTTGCCAGCTTTTCCAGTTTGATAGTCGACCCTTTGCTGGACTGGAGAGCCGCGGTGTACTGTTTGGCGGCCTGCACCGTATCGCCCTGCTGGGCGGCCGCCTGGCCGATTAGCAGATCGTAGTAAGACCGGTTGGCTTCATCACTCCGCTGCTGCTTGCGCAGATACTTCAGCGCGTCATCTGCTTTGTTGCTTTTCTGCAGGCTGTATACATAGCGCGACAGCCGAGACCAGCTTACATCGTTTTTCAACAGCTTGCCATACTCGTTGGCCGCTTTCTCGAACTCACCGGCTTTGAAGTACTCGTCAGCCAGCATGCCTCCCCCCTGTCCTTTAGCCACGCATATAGCCAGCAGCCAAATCAGCACAACAACGTTAGACCTTATTAACATTTTATATAAAAAGTCTTTTTAAGAAAACGTTATTACTCTTATTAAGGGTGTTGATAAGTGTATAAATAATTTGTCCACTTCTTGCCCGCTCGGGTGTGGATAAGAAAGGTAGGTAATCCACTTAACACTTTCCAGTTATCAACATTAAATCCATTGATTAGTAAGTAAATAACATTTTATCCACAAAATGTTTGAAATCTCTTTGTGAATTTGTGTATAATTTTTATGCACAGAGTGGAGTGAGGAAAAGACAGGACATAGGTGGTAGATATGTTGCCGTATTTCCACATTGGCAGCTGCCCGATTTTCGAATGTGAATTACTCATCTACTAGTCCACACGGCTCCGGTTCCTTATCAACCTGTTTCCCACACACAGGGCAGAGTTATGCACACAGATATTCACAGAAAAGTTTCACTTTTTTAATTTAGAATAGACCTGTTTTCCACCCCTGCTGACAGACGAGCCCTTAATGATCTTATCAACAACTATTATGCCTTTTTGAATATGTATATCTGACTGGACGAGTGGCCCTTTCGTCCGCTCTTCATATTGGAGACAAGGCCGATCCGTAGACTCTCCACAAAATGTGTCTGGCCGCTTCTATACCGGCTGCTCAGCATGGCAATGTAAAAGGCATCGAAGATCATGGGGCGTTTGCCGGTCAGGTTGAACCCATGCTTATTAAACAGCCTCTCTATTGTATCGGGCGTGAAATGGTAAAGATGTCTGGGAACATCATAGGCAGCCCAGTACTGCTTATAATAACTGGCGTCGTAGGAGTCGCTGTTCGGTACAGCAATAAGCAATGTACCGTTGGGGGCCAGTCGGGAATGAATCTGCTCTATTGTCTCGTTTAACGTGGGTACATGTTCGAGGACATGCCACATCGTAATCATGTCTACCTGCTCCTGATCGATTGCCGCCAGATCGGGCTGGATAGAAATTTTTGTTTTGTGGCTGGCTATGGCGCGTGCATCCGGGTCAGGCTCAACTCCTTTTATTGTCCAGCCTGCCTGTTGACTCACATCCAGAAAAGCACCGGTACCACAACCAATATCCAGTAATTTTCCGGTTCCTCCAGTCAATGTTGTGATTAATTGAAGCTTTTGTTTTAATGTGATTGTTCGTACAAAGCGATATACCGAATTGATTAAACCTCCTCCCTGATCATTATGAGACACGTACTGATCCGATTTATAATAGGCTCCGATCGACAACTGATCCGGGCGCGGATTTGTAAGGCGGAAATTGCACGACTGGCACTGCTGAATGGTAAACTCCTGCTGACTTACCAGATAATCTTTACAAACCAGAAAAGGCTTAAACTGAGAATTGCCACAAACGGGGCAGGTTGTTACAGTCTCCAAAATGATAAACAGAAAAAAGTAGATACAATGAGGCTCCGAATACATGCTATATCCGGAGCCTGTGGTTATTATCGACCCATATATACCAGTAATATAGATACATCGGATGGGCTCACTCCGCTAATGCGCGATGCCTGTCCAATGGTAGATGGGCGTAAACGCTTCAACTTTTCCTTCCCTTCAAAGGACAGAGCCTTTAACTGATCGTAGTCGAAAGCAGGGTTGATTGACAGATTTTCCCATTTGTCGAGCTTCTCGGCATTCTGTTTTTCCCGGTTCAGATAATCCTCGTACTTAATCTCGATGACGGTCTGTTCCAGTGACTCCTCCCCTACCCTGGGTAGGTCAGTGATCTGAGAAAATAAAGAAATGACATCTTCCTGCTCAATTTCGGGGCGCTTCAGTAAGGTATACAGACTACTTTTTTCCCGCAAGGGCGAGCTGCCTTTCGTCTCCAGCCAGCCATTTACATCCTCTGGTTTAAGCTTTACTTTACGTATGGCTTCCGTCAGCGTAGCTACTTCTGTTCGCTTGCTAACCATCGAATCATAGCGATCCTGCGAGGCTAGCCCGATCGCATATCCTTTCTCGGTCAGGCGAATGTCGGCGTTATCCTGCCGAAGCAGCGTTCGGTATTCAGCCCTTGACGTAAACATACGATATGGTTCTTCCGTCCCTTTCGTGATCAGATCATCGATTAGTACGCCAATATATCCTTCAGAGCGTTTGATGGTGAATTCCGCTTCTTCATGCGCATTTCTATGTGCATTTATGCCTGCCATCAGACCTTGACAAGCCGCTTCTTCGTAGCCAGTTGTTCCGTTAATCTGGCCGGCAAAGAAGAGGTTTTGCACAAGCCGCGTTTCAAGCGTTGGCTTTAATTGTGTCGGCGGAAAGTAGTCGTACTCAACGGCGTAGCCCGGCCTGAACATGCGCACTTGTTCGAAACCCGGAATTTTTCGTAGAGCATCATACTGTACCGTTTCCGGTAATGATGTGGAGAATCCATTCACATATACTTCCACGGTGTCCCAGCCTTCCGGTTCTACGAAAATCTGATGCCGGTCTTTGTCGGCAAACCGGTTGATTTTGTCTTCAATTGACGGGCAGTATCGGGGGCCTAAGCCCTTGATACGACCGGTGAACATAGGCGATTGTTCGAAGCCTGTTTTCAACTCATCATGTACATCCTGATTTGTGTACGTGATCCAGCAGCTGCGTTGCTTGGTTAATGTGGGCGTCGACGTGTAGGAAAATTTGCCTGGTTTTTCGTCGCCAAGTTGCTCTTCCATCAAGTCATAGTTCAGGCTCCTGCCGTCGACTCGGGGGGGCGTTCCGGTTTTCATTCGACCTGCTTCGAAGCCCAACTGAGTCAATTGCTCGGTAAGTCCGGTTGCTGAACGCTCGGCTGTTCTGCCTCCACCAAATACTTTCTCGCCAATAAACATCCGCCCGTTCAAAAATGTACCGTTCGTTAGTACGACCGATTTGGCTGTAAACTCGACGCCTAATCCAGTTTTTACCCCTACAATTCGGTTGTCTTTGACAAGAACTTCATTCACCATGTCTTGCCAAAAATCAACATTGATATTGCTTTCGAGCGTTTTGCGCCACTCCCAGGCAAACATATTTCGGTCACTCTGGCAGCGCGGACTCCACATGGCAGGGCCTTTTGAGCGATTCAGCATTCTAAACTGAATCATGCTTTTGTCGCTGATGATACCAGACATACCACCGAGTGCATCCACTTCACGCACAATTTGCCCTTTGGCAACTCCGCCCATGGCCGGGTTGCAGGACATTTGAGCGATGGTCTGCATATTCATGGTGATCAGCAACACACGCGAGCCCATCGTAGCCGCAGCGTGTGCTGCTTCACAACCGGCATGTCCAGCGCCCACAACTATAACATCGTACGAAGCGTGCATTCTTTGTTAGATTTTAAAAAATGTTTCACGTGGAAACTTTTCACAAAATTGGCTGGTGCCCAAACTTTACACCAAAATTATACGGATGTGTGGGTAACAAAAAACCGTACCTGTTTGTGCCACAGGTACGGTTGAATATAATTGGCTGGAAAATTTACTTGTTTACTCGTTGCAGATACTGGTTTGCCTCTTTTTTATAAAAGAGATTATAATTAGGAGAAACGGAACGCAGCACTTCTACTTGCTTCGCTTTCGTTTGCAGTGACGTAGTATCGAAAAAAGAAGGAGTGCTTTTTTTCAATGATTTAGCCGTCTCTGCCTGCCGCTTCGGATCTTCCTCCTGCTGTTTCAGCGCTTTTTCAGACTCAAGCAAACGGGTCATGATTTCGTTCTGCCGATTAATGGTGTTCTGATTGATCCGCTTGTTGACCAGATCTGTTTCAGTTTCATCCATTTTCTCCATTAACTCATTGACCTGCTTCTGCTGCTGTTTACCAACCTCAGTGCCTTTGGCATTCTCTTCCATCTTTTTCAGCATATTCCGAATCATTGCCTGCTGAGCCGCCATTCGCGATAACTCTTCGGAGAGTCCCCTCCCCGACTGACCGCCTTTCTGGAGTTGTTTCATTTGGTCATTGAGCTTCCGCTGCATCTCGCTCATGCCTTCACCGTCCTTCGGATTTTTCCCTTTTTTACCACCCGAACCTGACCCGGGCATAGCCATGGCGTTCATCTGCTGCTGCATATTCTTCAGCACATCACTCAACATCAACGCCAGATTATTAATAGACGTCATGGCAAACTGCTGTTTAGAAGCGGCCATGCTTAGCCGGCGTTCCTTCAACTGTTGGGTGCTTTCGTCCATATAAAATTTCATATTGGTCAGCTCCCGTGTAACAAAAGACTGAATCTGAACGACCCGACTAGCCAGCGCGTTGAGACTATCTTCAATGATTTTGGCATCGTCCTGCAGCTTCAATTGTTCCTGCGACAGCTTGGTAACGCGAGGGTCCTGCAAGCTCATTCCCTTAAAATCTTTCATCACCCGCTCCTGGCCGAAGGAGAGGGTAATGAGGTTTTCGAGGATATTCCGCAGGTCATCCATGTTCTCCTGAAGCTGTTCCATCTCAGCCGACTCCATCGACTCTTTCATGCTCTTGCTCATAGAACGCATAGACTTAGCCGCCTTACTTTTCGATGAAGCTGACTTTTTGCCCTGATTCTGCTTCATCTGTTTCATCGCTTCTTCCAGAGCTTTTTCAATCTCCTTTTGCTCCTGCTCAGACATCTCAGGCTTAGTAAGCTCATCTTTTTCAGCCTGTTTCTGAATCTCTTTCAGTTGCTCTTCCGTGTTTTTGAAGTCCTCCTGTGACTTCTCCAACTCCTTCTGCTGCTCCTGTGTGGTTTCGTCTTTCTTAGCGTCTTCCTGGGCCTGCTTCTCTAGTTTCTCAGCTTGCTTCTCCAGGTTTTCCGCTACGTTGTTGACTTTCTGTTCAAGCTGCATCTGCTTGAACAGCTTCAACGCACGGTCGAGGTCGCGCTCCATATTCTTCTCTTTTCGGCTTAGCCGGTCAAGTAGCTCAGAAGCTTTCTCATCCTGTTTACGCTCCAATAGTTGCTTGAGCTGTTCATAAAGTTGCTTCGATTCCGGGTCGAGCAGCTCGTTGAACAGCTTCTGAAGTTGATCTAGTTTCTCTTGGACAGCCTGATTTTTTTCAGCAAATCGCTGCTGGGTTTCGTTCGTCTTCTGGAACTGCTCCTGTAGTTTCTGTACTTCCCGCAGCAGTTCTTCCCGCTTTTGGAGTACGTCCTGAAGTTGTTTTTTATCCTGAAAATCAGACGATTTTTTGGTGCGCATCCGCTCCTCCATCTGGCTTAGCTCTTTCTTGATAGCCTGGGTTTTGCTGAGCGCGTTGTTAATGTCAGACTCTGTTTTCTCGGCCGATTTATCAACCTGTTTCTGAATCTCGGCCTGTGATGGGATAACGAAATTGAGCTGATTGGAACGGCTTGATTTGGGGCCATTTACGCCATCATTATCCCATACCTGAACAAAGTACTCCAGTCGGTCTTCCTGTCCCAGTTTCAGGCTGTCCAGGGACCAGTTGTAAACAAAATTCTGCGAGGTGGTAGACCGATTGATTGGGATGTCTTTGGTATACGTGGGCGACGATTTATCGCCACGTTTAATAGTATAGTTCAGCCTCAGTTTTGAGAATCCGTAATCATCTGAAACCAGCCCGGACAGAGCAATATAATTGTAGGTTACCGTGTCCTGAATCCGATCGACGGATATTTGGGGGAAGCGATCCGGGATTACCTGTACGTTATACTGGATTGACGAAGGCGCCGAAATCTGACTGTTTCGTAAGGAAACCGTGTAGACCGTATTCTGCATCAACCGCCGATTGACGACAAAGGTATTGTCATCAATTAAGCGAGTCGGTATCGGTTGTTTGTCGGTATTAAATCGAAGCTGCAGCGAGTCGGTGTGGTCAGCGATAAACTCCCAGTTGACTACCGTTCCCTGCGGAACGAGCAGGTTTCCTACGTTGGCGAGCTGTTCGCCAGGCTTGTTCAGATAAGCCGGATAATCGAGCTTGACATTAAACGACAATACAGCAGGCCGGTCAATCAGAGCAACCGTATAAGCTGACGAGTTATAACCAGCGGCTTCCAGATGAAAATCCAGATCGCGTTGCAGATTATCGAAGGTATAGGTGAACCGATCGCCCGACTGGTCGAGCTTGAACCGGGTACCGTTCGTAACTACATAAACAGCCTGCGGAATGGCGCTGCCGGTAAGCTTGACGGATAACGGGAAATCTTCGTTACGGAAGGCTTTCAGCGATTTGTTCTCGACGACAAACTGGAACGGGGCCTCTTCAACAAACTCTTTATTATAGTTGACCAGCCGGGTCGATGACTTCGTAAAAAAAGCTGGATTTACGATCAGAATCAGCAGAATCAACGCCAGTGGCGGAATGGCATATTTTAGAAACTGCCGGTTACGACTGATCTGAATGGCGTTCGCAAAACGGTTAATCAACAGCTGTTGAGACCGCTGGTTCAGGCTGGCCTGTAACAGATCACTCTGGTCGGACGAGATCCGCTGAAGCTGCAGTGTGTTCAGGAGCTTATCCCCTACTTCCGGAAAAAAGGTACCGATCTGCCGGGCGGCTTCATCGTTACTGAGCGGTTTGTTGAGTCCATAAAGGCTCATCAAAGGCCGTACAATCAGCAGATACAAACTGACAAGAGCCATCAGGATGAAGCCGAAGAATAAGGCTCCCCGACCCACAGAGTTAAACCGGCCAATAAACTCGGCCGTGTTGATCAGGAGGTAGCCACTCCCCATCAGCGCTACGAAGAGTAAACTCCCCTTAACCAGCTGATTCAGGAAATACCGTTTCTTGTACTCATCAATGCGCTGAATCAGCGTGGTGTAAGCGTTTATCGATTGCATATGAATACATGTTGAGTCGTTATACCAGCGCTGACTGGAAGTATTCAATAACGTGTTCCTTTAAAAACGTTTCCTGGGTTAGCAAATCGCCGGGGGGAACGGGCTTAGCGAGGGTCCACTGAGGCCAGCCATCTTTGTCCAGACCATCAAACGTATAGTACCCTGACTGGCTTAGCACTTTGCAAACCGCAATGTGCATCAGGTCCTGTTTGGCTTCCTTGGAGAAACGAATCGGGCCTTTTCCCAACTCCTGTACGCCGATCAGAAATAACACCGCATTCAGGTCTGCAGGCCGTTTGCCAACAAGTAGCTGTAGCTGATCGAGCAAGCCTTCCCACTGCTTATCTACATCTTTTTCATTCACGGGACTTGCCTGTTTATTGTTCTCTCTAAATTACACTATTTTTAGCTAACTAACGAACAGTCACTGTGTTTAGGTTTATTCGCATAGCCCTTTCCGACTTTACCGACCTGCTTTTTCCAACCCTGTGTCTGGGCTGTACGCGATCGTTGACGGCCAACGAAAAAATCCTTTGCACGCGCTGCCGGATCAACCTGCCGGAGACGGGGCAACACCGCCGGGCCGACGAAGATCACATCCTGAATAAGTTTGCCGGCAAAGTACCTATCGAGTTCGTGGCCTCCTACCTGCACTTCTCTAAGGGTGGAATCGTGCAAAAATTAATCCATCGTATTAAATACAAAGGCCAAAAGGAAGCGGCCCGCGAAATGGCGCTCTGGTACGGTGAATTGCTGAAACGGGAAGGAAGTCAGCTGCCCGAACTCGACCTGCTGATCAGCGTGCCGATGTCTAAAGCGCGGATGCAACAACGGGGGTTCAACCAGGCCGAATGGATTGCAGCCGGTCTCTCCGAAGCACTGGCTGTACCGATGCAGGCGGATGTACTGATGAGGAAACGGTTTCGTAGTTCGCAAACCCGAAAGAATCGGATCGAGCGCTGGGAGAATGTGAAAAACGAATTTGCCGTTCGGCAGGGCGTCGGCCTGCAGGGGCTCCGGGTGGCGCTTATCGACGACGTGCTGACTACGGGCGCCACGCTGGAGGCCTGTGCCGTTGCGTTGCTACAGGCGGGTTGTGCGTCAGTTAGTGTGCTAACGCTGGCGGCTACACGCTAACAAAAAAGCGGCTACCCCGCTGGAGTAGCCGCTTCCGGAAGGCGATGCGGGTGGCTTATTTGTTACGACCAACGCCGATCATGGCGCAGCGGAAACCAATCATAGCCGTGGCTGAATCCTGATCCAGGAACCGGCGTGTACCGGGCGAGAGCCAGTACGCTACGTCGTTCCAGGAGCCGCCTTTGTAGACCCGAAGCTTATCGTCAATCAGGCTATTGTTGCCTTTCTTATCATAATTCTTGGCGTCATCAAGGTACCCGTTCCGCCGGATGGGGTTCAGGTCATTTACATCTTCGTACGACAGCGGGCGGTATACGTCATACACCCACTCATTTACGTTACCGGCCATGTTATACAGACCAAAATCGTTGGCTGGATACGCGTAGATCTCGGCGGTAATGATGGCGCCATCGTTCGAACGACCGGCAATACCGGCATAGTCACCCCGACCGCGTTTGAAGTTGGCCAGCATCTGACCCTGTTTACGCCCTTTCTTGGGGTTCCGCACCGATGAACCATCCCAGGGGTAAATACGCTGGTTAATCTGGTTCTCATCCATGTACTGGGTACCGATGAGCGCTTTAGCGGCATATTCCCACTCAGCCTCTGTTGGCAACCGGTAATCGGGCAGGATCATACCACTTTCCAGACTTGGTTTGGTCGGAGCGGCTGAAGTGGCTTCGGCCAGGGCGGGTTCAGCCGCTTCTTTTTTCGATTTACGCTTGAGCGAAAAGCCACCCCCTTTTTTCTTTTTATCACCACCGCCTTTGGCTAACTCATTGTTAACCGCGTCGGTCCGCCACCGGGCGTAGTCGCTGGCCTGAACCCAGGAAACACCAACGACCGGGTAGTATCGGAAAGCCGGGTAGCGCAGGTACTGGGTAACGTATGAGTCGTTGAACGACAGGGGATTGGCCCAAACCGTTGTGTCGGGCAAGGCAGCCCGCACTACTTCCTCTGACGAGTCGCGCGAGATGGCGTTCAGGTACTCGAGGTAGTGAACGTTGGCAATCTCGGTTTCATCCATATAAAACGACTGGATCGACACCGTACGCTCGCGGTTATCGCGGGTGTTCATCACGTCTTCTTCCAGCGCCCCCATCGTGAACCGACCACCTTCAATGAAGACGAGGTTCGGGCCTGCTTTCTGCCCCGCAAATTTCTTTACCTGGAAGCCATCCTTCTGGTTGTAAGCAATTCCTGTCGCCGTACTTTTCTTGCCGGGTTGTACGCTGGTCGGATGCTTGGACTTACAGGATGCCAGTGCCGCCGTAGCCAGTAGCACGTAAGCCACTCGTTGCAGGTGATACTTCTGAATCATTGCTGTATTTTGTGTAAAACGTAGATACAAAGTTGGGTATTAAATCGACATTGCCCCTAAAATTTCATCCAGCTGTTCGACCGAGTGAACGTCCGTATGGGTGAAAATTGGGCGGCCTTTTGACTCTTTCAGAGAACATTGGGCTGGGTTTCGCTTGATGTAGTCAATTACCTTGCCAAATTGGTCGCCGGTAAAGAAGGCATCATTCCCGTTAGAAACGAAGTATCCTTTCAGAATAGTATTCTTAAGCGTCAGTTTTTCAAGGTACAAGCGCTCGGCTTTCCACCGTACGTTCACCATCTTGATCAGGTTCTCGACTTCTTCGGGTAATGGCCCAAACCGATCGAGTATTTCCTGACGGAACGCCAGCAGTTCGTCCGGACTCTGAAGGGTATCCAGCCGGGTGTACAACGCAAGCCGCTCTGATATGTTTTGAACATACCGTTCAGGAATAACGACCGTCAGGTCGGTTTCTATAACGGTGTCGGGCAGGGCCAGCTTGAGGTCGCCGGGTTTGGTCTCGAACAGATCCCGGAATTCGTTCTCGCGCAGCTCCTGTACGGCTTCATCCAGCACTTTGTGGTACATCTCGAAACCCAAATCGTTTACGAAGCCGCTCTGCTCGGCTCCCAGGAGGTTACCGGCTCCGCGGATGTCGAGATCGCGCATGGCAATCTTGAAGCCTTCGCCCAGGTCTGAGAAGTCCTCCAGCGTCTGAAGCCGTTTCCGGGCATCGGCGGTGAGCACCGAAGGAGGTGGAGTCAGCAGATAACAGAACGCTTTCCGGTTGGACCGACCCACGCGGCCCCGCATCTGGTGAAGATCCGACAAGCCGAAGTAATGCGCATTGTTGATCAGAATCGTGTTGGCGTTCGATATGTCGAGGCCTGATTCGATGATGTTGGTCGATACGAGCACGTCGTACTCGCCTTCGATGAAGCGCGTCATGACTCGTTCCAGTTTGTCGCCTTCCATCTGGCCATGCGCCACGCCGATCCGTGCTTCAGGAACCAGCCGCATGATCAGGTTTCCGATCGACTCAATATCATTGACCCGGTTGTGAACGAAGAACACCTGCCCGCCCCGCCGGATCTCGTAACTGACCGCATCGCGAATGGTGGCTTCGTTGAAAGCGTGTACTTCGGTGGTTACGGGCTGTCGGTTGGGCGGGGGCGTAGCGATGACCGACAGGTCACGGGCGCCCATCAATGAGAAGTGCAGGGTTCGGGGTATGGGCGTTGCTGTCAGCGTAAGTACGTCGACCTCCACGCGCATTTCCTTAAGCCGGTCTTTGGTTTTCACGCCAAACTTCTGCTCTTCATCGATCACCAGCAGACCCAGATCTTTGAACTTAATATCCTTGTTGACGATCCGGTGGGTACCGATCAGAATGCCGATCTCGCCCGCGGCTACATCTTTCAGAATCTCTTTTACCTTGGCCGCCGACCGAAAGCGGTTAATGTACTCGATCTTCACGGGGAAGTCGGCCATGCGTTCGCTGAAGGTCTTGAAATGTTGCATCGCCAGGATTGTGGTCGGGACCAGCACGGCTACCTGTTTGTTGTCGGTAACGGCCTTGAAGGCCGCCCGTATCGCGATCTCCGTTTTGCCGAAACCCACGTCGCCACAAACGAGCCGGTCCATGGGGTGCGGCCGTTCCATATCGTCTTTAACGTCGTTGGTAGCTTTAGCCTGATCGGGCGTGTCTTCATACAGGAATGACGACTCAAGTTCGGCCTGCAGAAAACTGTCGCGGCTATAGGCATAACCCGGTGCGGTTCGGCGTTTGGCGTAGAGGGCAATCAGCTCGCGCGCAATGTCCTTGACTTGCTTACGAATGCGGGACTTCTTCTGCTCCCACTCCTGCGAGCCCAGCTTGCTCATAGTCGGTGGAGTGCCCTCACGGCCGCTGTATTTGGCGATCTTGTGCAAACTGTGGATACTGACCAGCAGCATGTCATTATCGCGGTAAATCAAACGTATGGCCTCTTGCTCGTTGCCGGCATTGTCCACTTTCTCCAAACCGGCAAACCGGCCAATGCCGTGATCGACGTGGGTTACGTAATCCCCGGGTTGCAGCGTTTTCAGTTCGCGCAGGGTCAGCGCCTTCGATTTTGAGAATTTATCCTGTACCCGGTACTTGTAATACCGGTCAAAAATCTGATGATCGGTGAAGACCGCAATCTTCAGCGCATCGTCCAGAAAACCTTCGCGCAGCCCAATGTTCAGCGGCTGAAACTTGACAAACGGATCCAGCTCTTCGAATATAGTGCGGAGCCGGTCGAGTTGCTTAAACGACTCAGCCGCGATGACGTTGGTATATCCCTTAGCCTGATTGTCGCCCAGTGTATCGACCAGCCGTTTGAAATCTTTGTTGAATGATGGCTGCGGCTTGGAGGGGTACTGCTGCCGGCCTTCGGTTTTGAAGTAGAATTTACGGCCAAACTCAACCGTCCGAAACCGTTTCAACTCGTTCAGAAACGACCGCCGGGTCTCGAACAGTTCACCCGGATCGGACACGATTTGAATGCCGCCACTGCTTGCTACCGTCGACTCAAAACTTTGTTCGGCTTTTTCGTAGCACTTTTCGACGATGTCGAGGGTGAACTCGATGTCTTTGGCCCAAACGGTTGTGGCTGCGGGCAGGAAGTTGAAGAAAGGCTCGCGGGTTTCCTCAACGAGCTTGGTCTGGATGTTCGGGATAATGTTGATGAACTCAACGGCCTCGGTCGAGAGCTGCGTTTCGGGGTTAAACTGCCGGATGCTCTCTACCTCGTCGCCGAACAAGTCGATGCGATAGGGAAACTCACTGGCAAACGAGAATACGTCGATAATACCACCTCGTACCGAAAACTGACCGGCTTCGTAGACGAAATCTGTTTTCTCAAACTCGTAATTCTGCAGCAGTTCCGCAACGAAGTTAGTGTCCAGCTTCTCGCCTACCCGGATGGTTAGTGTATTGGCCTGTAACGAACGCTTGTTGATTACTTTTTCAAACAGCGCTTCGGGATACGTTACCATCAGCAGCCCATCTTTCGGAGCGGGGTTCAGCTTGTTCAGGACTTCGGCCCGCATCAGTACGTTAGCGTTTTCAATCTCCTCGTACTGGTACGGCTTTTTGTACGACATCGGGAACAGAAGTACATCGCGCTCAAGCAGGTTCTGGATATCGTTGAAGAAGTAAGCGGCTTCGTCGCGATCGGTCAGAATGTAGAGATGATTACCGCCCACCGACCTGAACACGGCCGAGGCCAACACGGCATCCAGGCTACCTGCCATTCCTTTAATCTGAAGGCGTTGGGGTTCGCCGTCAGGTTTCCGGCCAAAGGGTTCGGCCAGTAATTTTATGAAGCTATCGTCGGCATATAAGCCAAGCAATTCGTTAGGTTTCAAACGTACCAGCAGGTTGTATTGTCAAACACGAAAAGCCGCTGGAAGAATGTTCCGGCGGCACGGTAGCATAACAGCACGTTTCGGCGATTTGTTACAGGCGGAACCTAGTTTAAGTCGGCAATCCGTTTGTAGTCGATCTGCTCTTTTTGCAATAGTTTCTGGATGCGCTCACTGTCCTCAAAAACAATGATGATTTCCTTCTTGTCGTCGGTTTCTTCATCATCGACCCATTTCCAATCCTCGGCCGTTGCATCAAGCATGTTCAGAACACTGGCCATCTTGGCGGGGTCACGTTCTTTGCTGATAAAGCTATTTGTATCGGTGATATAAAGAACAATTCGTTCGTCTTCCAGCCAGTGCAAATCGTTCAGCGAATCGCTCAGATCGTCGAGGCTGAAACCGAAATCAGGGATCTCCAGTACGTGAGCCATGGCCTCGTAAAACTGTCTCAGGCTAAGCGTTTTTGCCCCGTCAATATGGGCGATAAAATCGCTCCCGAATAGGGGCTTCAGATCGGCTTCTGACTGGCTGATTAGTATGTTCGGACTCATGTAATTCTACTAAAAATAAGGGGTGGTTAGTCTATAGAAACTGTTCCACGTGAAAATTGAAAATCAGCAAGTTATAAACGTATGTAACCAGTTAAACCCTGGTTACTTATGCATATTAGGGTATACCATACCCGCAAAAGTACAATTTTAATCTATAAAAAAACCCTCTTCGAGAGAGGGTTTTTCACGGGTTAATTCAGCGAAAACAGCGGGATCCGAGCCGCCACCATGTTGTGAAACATGAGCTCGGTAATAAGAGGTGTCATGTACTTGACGAGCGGAAATTCGGAGATCGATTCCATCACTTCCAGCTCAGAATCGGCCTTAAAAATGCACCAGAGTTTTTGGCGATCGACCGAGAGCGAGTAAGACAACAGAAAGCCTCGCTCCATTAATTCTTCTACCTTAAGCCGCTGAGCTGGAATCCGGTTTGTAAACTCTTCATCCATAACAGCCGGGAGGTCAAATTCAACCATATACTGGCTCATAAGCATTGCTGTTAATTGCAAACCGGTTGTGGGATGGGCTTCTTAGGCGCCCCCGGTTATAAGCAAATTAACAAAGTTTAGCTCATCTTCGTTGATCGAGTGTGCAAAATTCGGGTAAAGTCTGGCCGTAACAGACGCGCCCATCTCCGAAAAAACACGCTCGCTTTCGAGTACGCGTTCTTTCGGAACGTGCGAATCGACATCACTGCAACCCAGAAAAACGGGCGTATTGCCAAACGATCCTTCGTACTGGCGGGGCGTCCCGTCGGGGCCGATCAGGCCACCGCTCAGACCAAAAATACCCCCGTACTCGGTCGCGTTTCGGGCAACGTATTCCAGCATGAGACAAGCCCCCTGCGAGAAGCCAAACCAGTAAATCTGGGGGAGTTTAAAATTAAAATCGGACTGTAGCCGCGCGCGCAAACTGGTTAGTACATCGAGCGCCGACGACAGGTAAGGCTCGTTCTCGGCCATGGGCCGCAAAAACGAGTACGGATACCAGGTACGGCCGTTAGCCTCGGGAGCAACGAACGCAAAATCATCGGCCTTGATATACTCCGACAATGATAGTATGTCCCGCGCTGAGCCGCCCCGACCGTGTACCATGATCATCACTTTGCTGGCTTCTTCGAGCGGCTTGCCAGCCGTCACTATATTATTCGGGTTGTGTATCATAGAAGAACCTGTTTATGGCCCCGGACGCAGCTGCTGACTTAATGAGCAGCTGCGTCCGGGCACTGATCATTTACCGGACAACGATGGGGGGCAACGCCTGTTCCAGGGTGGCCCGGCGGGCTTCGTACTGAGCGGGCAGTTTCAGGTTTTGACCCAACTCCGCGAGGGGTTCGTCGACGGTGAAGCCCGGCGGGTTGGTCGCAATCTCAAACAGGATACCGCCCGGCTCGCGGAAATAAATGCTATGAAAATAATTCCGGTCCAGGACCGTAGTTGGCTGAAAACCGGCCCGCATCAGCTCATCGCGGATAGCCAGCTGGGTCTCGTCCGTATCGGTCGAGAAAGCTACGTGGTGAACCGAACCGGCACCCTGCAGTGCCCTGACATCACCCGGCGATACCTGCACATCGACATAGTTGCCGGGGCCGCCAGTACCGGCTTTGAAGCGGAAGCGGCCCTGCTCCTCCCCTACCAGCGTATGCTGCATGGTATCGGTCAGCAGTTTGATAGTCCGGTCGGGGTTTTGCTCGTTCAGCGTAACGGTATGAAAACCACGAACGGCGTACTCGGCCGGGATGTGTTTATTGTCCCAGCCCGGGCGCTGATCTTCGTTGTTGAAAACGAGTTCGATACCAGCCCCGTCGCCATCCTCAAACCGAAGAACCGATTCGGAAAAGCGTTTGTAGGGTCCTGCGTAGGGAATACTGCGCTCGTTGAGCCGATCCATCCAGTACTGCAACGAAGCGGTAGGTACCGAAAACGCGGTGTACGTCAGCTGACCTACGCCTTTCCGGCCACGGGGTAATCCGCTGCCGTAGGGAAAAAACGTCAGAATGGTACCGGGCGATCCGGCTTCGTCCCCGTAGTAGAGATGGTACACATCAGGCGCATCGAAGTTGACCGTTTTCTTGATCAGCCGCAGGCCCATGATGTCGGTATAAAAATCAACGTTGCGTTGCGTGTCGCCAGCCAGCGTCGTTACGTGGTGCAGGCCATTGATAAGGGTTTCCATAGTGCAAAAAGTTAATTGTGAGCGTCTTTGTTTAATACGTGTAGATGTATTTGATGTATATACATTTAATTTTTAGAATTTGTTCAACAAAAAAAGCCCGACTCATAAAAGCCGGGCTTAAAAATGAAAATCAGCATGGATTACTCCATAAGGAATGGGTAATCTTTCTGAACGTAGACGTCTTTATAAGCTTCTTCAGCTGGCGGGTACGGCGACTCTTCGGCAAACTTAACCGACTCATCGACAATACCTTTAATTTTCTGGTCGATGGCGGCCAGATCGTCTTCGGTTGCCAGTTTCTGCTCGAGGATGCGGCTCTTCACCATTTCGATCGGATCGCGCTGTTTGTACTGTTCTACTTCTTCTTTAGAGCGGTACTTCTGCGGATCGGACATCGAGTGGCCCCGGTAGCGGTAGGTCCGGAACTCAAGGAAGGTAGGCCCTTCTCCCGACCGGGCGCGATCAGCTGCGCGGCTCACGGCGTCATGAACGGCTTCAACGTCCATCGCGTCGACCGGTTCGGCGGGCATGTCATACGATTCGCCGAGGGTATACAGCTCCGTTACGTTCGAGGTGCGGGCTACGGAGGTACCCATGGCATAACCGTTGTTTTCTACCACGAAGATGACGGGTAGTTTCCAGAGCATGGCCATGTTGAACGCTTCGTGCAGTGCTCCCTGCCGAACGGCTCCGTCGCCCATGAAACAGATACAGAGGTTAGACGTCTTGTTGTACTTCTCGGCAAAGGCGATGCCGGCGCCCATTGGTATCTGCGCACCAACGATCCCGTGGCCACCCATGAAGTTGACCGATTTATCGAAGATGTGCATCGAGCCGCCTTTCCCTTTCGAAGAGCCCGTTTGTTTGGCAAACAGCTCGGCCATGACGGCTTTTGGATCAGAGCCGAGCGCCAGCGGGATACCGTGGTCGCGGTAGGCTGTGATCCATTTGTCGTCTTTTGTAAGCGCGGTGTACGAGCCCGATGAGCCGGCTTCCTGCCCAATGTATAAGTGGCAAAAACCCCGGATTTTCTGCTGCCCGTAGAGCTGCCCGGCTTTTTCTTCAAACTTGCGTTGCAGCTGCATCGATTCGTACCAATACAGGTAACGCTCTTTTGGGTGCTGCGTTTTGGCCGGGGCCGGGGCCTTCCCATTCTTGGGCTGACTGGCTGCGGCTGGGTTTTTGTCTTTTACGCTTGCCATGAGAAATGAGTTCTATTGAAATGGGCAGACGCCGATAGCGGCTCACTCTGGGTTTATTAACCTAACAAAGCGACCGTATCTTTGTTGCCAATATCGACGGCTTACAGTTATGCGTTAAACCGACAATTGACCGCGAAATTACGCATTCCCGCGTTATACACCACCTATGCACCTCGAAAAGCTGAGCCTGACCAATTTTAAGAATTATGAAGACGGGCGATATGCGTTTGGGCGGCAGGTAAACGTAATTGTTGGGCCAAACGGCAGCGGAAAAACGAATCTGCTCGATGCGGTCTATTTCCTGTCGTTGAGCAAAAGTGCCTTTCAGAATCAGGACGCGTTCAGCATACTGCACGGGGCCGATTATTTTATCATCGACGGGGTTTTCCAGGAAACCGAACATCACCACGCCCAGATCACGATTAGTCTGCAACGCGGCCAGCGAAAGGTAGTCATGGCTGACAAAAAGCCGTACGAACGAATCAGTGACCACATTGGCCGCTTCCCGGTTGTTCTGATTGCGCCGAACGATACCGATCTGGTGCGCGAACATTCCGAAGACCGGCGCCATTTTTTCGACGGGGTTCTGTCGCAGCTCGACGCCGATTATCTGCAGGATTATCTGACCTACCAGCACGTACTCAAACAACGTAACAGCCTGCTCAAACTGTTTGCCGAGCGGAATCAGGTCGACAACGACATGCTGGATACGTACGACGAGCCGCTGCTTGTTATCGGTCAGCGGATTCACGACCGGCGGCAGCAGTTCATCGCCGAGTACCTCCCCTTTTTTCAGTCGCATTATGCGTACCTCAGCAACGAGCGCGAAGTAGTCAATATCGTCTACGAATCGGAGGTGAGCAATCCGGGGTTTGCCGAGGAGTTCCGCCATTTTCGACGGCGCGATACGGTACTGCAACGGACTACAATGGGCATACATAAAGACGACTACAATTTCCTGATCGGCGATGTACCGCTGAAAAAGTTCGGTTCGCAGGGGCAGCAGAAGACCTTCGTGATTGCGCTGAAACTGGCTCAGTTCGACTGGCTCGAATCGGTCAAAAGCATTAAGCCTATCCTGCTGCTGGATGATATCTTCGACAAACTCGACGACCAGCGCATCGGCAAACTGATTGCCCGGATGGACGAAGGTGCGTTTGGGCAGATCTTCGTTACCGACGCCCGCGCCGAACGGACCCGCGATTTATTAAGTGAGGTAAAGGCCGAGGTCCGGTTCTTCGAAAC
Source organism: Spirosoma lacussanchae (assembly GCF_005870035.1). Taxonomy (GTDB): domain Bacteria; phylum Bacteroidota; class Bacteroidia; order Cytophagales; family Spirosomataceae; genus Spirosoma; species Spirosoma lacussanchae. Next base: position 23,305 of record NZ_SWJG01000003.1, read on the forward strand.
AGGCGACACCAACCCGCTCTGATGCTTCTCCCCACCGGCCACCCCGCTGCTGATCCTGGCAGAACAGCTCGGTAGTAAGTTGGTCAGAAACCTTCCTTTTACTCTACGCAACCTGGCTGCATCGATCCCGAAGCCGAGTTGCGATGCGGTGGCTGGTCGTGCCTTGTCGTCGCTGGGCCAGCCAACTGGGTGTAGCCTAAACCCGTAATTATAACTTTTCATGAAAAGAGCCCTTACTCTTATTATCGTACTGTTGGTTAGTGGGCTGGCCTTTGGTCAGCAGCCCTTCTCGAGTGGACCGCTCAGGGTGTCGGAGAACCGGCGTTACCTGGTTCATGCGGATGGTACACCGTTCTTCTACCTGGGCGATACGGCCTGGGAGTTGTTTCACCGACTCAACCGCGCCGAAGCGGACCAGTATCTGAAACGCCGGGCCGAGCAGGGGTTTACGGTCGTTCAGGCCGTTGCTCTGGCTGAGCTGGATGGCCTGGATACACCCAACGCCAACGGTGATAAACCCCTGCTTAACAACGACCCTACGAAGCCAAACGAAGCGTACTTCAAACACGTCGATTACGTGATCGACAAAGCCGCCGAGTACGGTATCGTTATTAGCCTTCTGCCTACCTGGGGCGACAAACTCTTCAAAAGCAGCTGGGGTAAAGGTCCCGAAATCTTTACAGTCGGCAACGCCAGAACCTACGGGCAGTGGATCGGCAACCGGTACAAAAACCGGCCAAACATTATCTGGATTATCGGGGGCGACCGAAACCCCCGCGCCAACTCGCAGGATGTGGCGGTCTGGCAGGCTATGGCCGGCGGTATCGAAACGGGGGTTAGCGGAGCCGACAAAGCCCTGATCAGCTATCACCCGCAGCCGAACGGACTCAAAGGCGGAGCCACCGAATGGTTCGGCAACGACACCTGGCTGGATTTCAACATGCACCAGAACGGACACTGCCGCGACACGCCCATGTACGATCATATCAGCGTGTCGTACAACAAAACCCCCGTTCGGCCCACGATGGATGCCGAACCCATCTACGAAGATCATCCAGTCTGCTTCAACGCCAAAGACCTCGGCCTGTCCAACGCCTACGACGTCCGGAAGTATGCTTACCTCGATTTGTTTGCCGGGGCCCACGGCCATACCTACGGTTGCCACGATATCTGGCAAATGTACGCGCCGGGTCGGGAGTCGGTCAACGGAGCGCGTATGCCCTGGTCAGAGGCCCTCGAGCTGCCCGCTGCCAACCAGATGAAATTTGTCCGGCAGCTGATGGAGTCGCGGCCAATGCTGGAGCGCGTGCCTGATCAGTCGCTGATTGTCGAGAATAACTACCCGCCCGCCGAGCGGATACAGGCCACGCGGGGCCGGGCTTATGCGTTCGTATATACAGCGGCCGGAAAACCGTTTACGGTCAACCTGGGCAAAATCAGCGGCTCGAAGGTAAAAACGGCCTGGCTAAACCCGCGTACCGGAGAAATAAAAGAGCACAGCACCATAACCAACACGGGTCAGCAACGGTTTGCCCCGCCCGCTTCCGGCTATGGTCAGGATTGGGTGCTGGTGCTCGACGGGGTGCAGTAAGTCAGTTAAGGTAAGCCACTAACGCCCGGCGAAATTTCGGTTTCGTCGGGCGTTTACGTTGGTTCGCACGCGTATTTTGGCCGTTCATCATTTTATCTGAAAATATATAATGGAAACTCCGAACCTTTGCGGAGTTTCCGCGGTTTTACCCGATAAAGTACAATTCCAATATGAAGGAACGGATTTTATCGGAGGCCGAACGGCTATTCTGGCGATACGGGGTGCGCTCGGTAACAATGGACGACATTGCCCGGCAGCTGGGTATCTCCAAAAAGACGATCTATCAGCATTTCAGTGACAAAGAACAGATTCTGTACCAGGTCATTCAGGACAAAATCAGTACCGACGTTACGGAAATGCAGTGTGTAGTCTCGGAAACCAGCAATCCGATAGAAGAAATGTTGATTGTGCTGGAAATGATGCATAAACACCAGGATCAGGTTAGTCCTAATCTGGTGATGGACGTGAAGCGTCATTATCCGCAAGCATTTACGCTTTTCCGCGAGCACATGGATCGGCATATATTGAAATCGATTCTTGAAAATATACAAAAAGGAATCTCGCTCGGTTTATACAGACCCGATATCAATCCGGCTATTCTGGCCCGGATGCGAGTTGAGCAAATCGAGCTGGCGTTCAATAACGATTTTTTTCCAACCACTGAGTATTCCATGATCGACGTGCAGCGGGAGCTGATCCATCACTTCGTTAGGGGGATGCTTACGGAACAGGGCTTCACCATCTACAATCAGTATGTCAATCTATACAATCATGACGTTCAGGAACACAAGGCGGATACTAGCGGTCTGGCTACTCTCCCTACTGAGTAGTACCAGCCTGGTATGGGCCCAGCAGCCCCAGCGACAAGAGTTCTCGCTGCAGGAAGCCATTCAGTTTGCCACCTCGGCCAACATCAATGTGCAAACATCGCGTCTGGATGCCGCGTCTGCCGAATCCCGGATCAAAGAAGTAAAGTCGACCACGTTACCGCAGGTCAGTATAGGAAGCTTACTGACGTATAATGCCATTATTCAGCGCTTTATCTTACCAGCGGGTGGTTTCGGGGCGCCCTCGTCGACAACGGCGGGCAGTGGCACCCAGCCCGAAGATGCAGCTGTAACGGCGATCCCGTTCGGGGTAAACTTTCAGGGTAACGTACAGGCAACGGTCAACCAGCTCCTGTTCGATGCTTCGTATAAAATTGGGCTGAAAGCAGCGGCCACCCTGCGGGAGCTGAGTCAGAAAAACGTGACGGCCTCCAAAATCAACGTGGCTGAGCAGGTGGCCAAAGCCTATTATAATGTATTGGTCAGCGAAGAGCGTATCAAGCTGCTCGATTACAACATCAGCCGCATCGACTCGCTTTACAAGGAAACACAGGCCCTGAATAAACAGGGGTTCGTGGAGAAAATCGATGTCGACCGTCTGGAAGTACAATCGAACAACCTGAAGGCTGAGCGGCAGAACGTTCAGAACCTGATCGGGCTGAGCTATTACCTGCTCAAATTTCAGATGGGCCTGGGTACGAACGATGTGGTGGTGCTGACCGACAAAATTCAGGACCTCAACCCCGACCAGCTCGAACGGTCGGTTGCGTTTACGCCGGAGTTCGATTACAGCCAGCGGGTCGAGTTCTCAGTGCTGCAAAGTCAGATCACCCTGGCCGACCTCGATTACCAGAGTATTGCCAAGCAGTATTTTCCGCGGGTGGTGGCGTCGGCAACGTATGGTCACAACAACGGTCGGAATAACCTGGGCGATTTTTTTACGACGACCTGGTTCAATTCGGCGGCTATCAACCTGCAGATTCAGGTGCCGGTATTTGACGGATTTCAGAAACGCTATGCCGCCCAGCAGAGGAAGATTGCCCTCGATAAGGCCCGCCTGGGTAGCAACCTGCTGAAAAACTCGATCGACCTGCAGATCCGGCAGTCGCAGATTACGATTCAGAATAGCCTGCAGACCCTCCGGACGCAGAAGCGGAACCTCGATCTGGCCCAGGAAATTCTGCGCGTTACCCGAATCAAGTACAAAGAAGGCGTTGGGTCGAATATTGAGGTGCTGAACGCCGAATCGTCATCGCGCGAAGCGCAGACCAACTACTTCGCATCGCTGCTGGATTTCATGCTGGCCAAAGTTGACTACGACAAAGCAACGGGTAAGCTGTATACAGGCAATTAAAGACAAACAACACCGAATCATGAAAGCATATTACGCTATTGCCCTGACCACGAGTTTGCTGATGGCTTGTGGGGGAGAAAAGAAAAACGACCTGGAAGGCAAACGCGCCGAGCTGAGCGAGCTGAAAGCCAAGCAGGCCGAACTGGCCACCCAGATCAAAACGCTGGAAGGCGAAGTGGCCAAACTCGATCCGAAGAAGAAAGAAGAAGCCCGGGTAAAAGACGTCGTGGTATCGCCGATAACGGCCAGTACGTTCCGGCGGTACGTAGAACTTCAGGGTACAATCGACGCTAAAAACAACGTACAGGTGTCGCCCAAGTCGGGCGGGGCGGTAACGGCGGTTTATGTGGTAGAAGGCTCATCGGTGCGGGCTGGCCAGGTGCTGGCGCGGCTCGACGATCAGATTCTGCGGACCTCGCTCGAAGAGATAAAAACCCAGTTGTCGCTGGCCAACACGGTCTTCGAAAAGCAGGCCAACCTCTGGAAACAGCAGATCGGCACCGAAATTCAGTACCTGCAGGCCAAAAACAACAAAGAGTCGCTGGAGCGTCGGCTGGCTACCCTGAACTCGCAGCTGAGCCAGTCGAACGTAACGGCGCCCATCTCAGGGGTCGTTGATAAAGTACTGGCCAAGGTGGGGTCATCGGCAGCGCCGGGTATGCCCATGTTTCAGATCGTAAACCTGTCGCAGCTGAAGGTGAAAGCCAACGTGGCCGACACCTACGCGGGTAGTGTGAAGAAGGGAGATGAGGTCATTGTACGCTTCCCCGACGTGAACCGGGAGTTGAAAACCCGCGTCAATTTCGTGTCGACAACGGTTGATCCGCTGAGCCGGACGTTTACCATTGAAGCTCCGCTGCCATCGGACCGGTCGCTGAAACCGAACATGCTGGCGCAGATCAAGATCAATGACGTAAACAAAGCCGACGCGCTGGTCATCAATCAAAACCTGATTCAGAACACCGAATCGGGTCAGCTGGTCTACGTGGCCGTGAACGAAGGCGGCAAGAAAGTGGCCAAGTCGCGGAAAATTACGCCGGGTCAGAGCTACGGCGGGCAGATTGAGATTATCGCAGGCCTGAAACCCGGCGACCAGTTGGTTACCCAGGGCTACCAGGAACTGACCGACGGCACACCGATCAACTACTAATGGATTTTCGGGCGTCAATACGGGGTAACGCCCATCACGCTGCCTGAAAAACCAAAAACTGATTTCTCGATGAAAGCAGAACACATAAAAACACTCGGTTTCACGAACTGGTGCGTAGAGAACCGAACGGCTATCTACATCTTTACCGTCATCATTACCCTGGGCGGCTTGCTGGTATACAATAACCTGCCCAAGGAGCAGTTTCCGGACATTAAAGTGCCGACGATCATCGTGACGACGGCTTATTTCGGAACGGCACCGGCCGATATCGAGAATACGATCAATAAACCGATCGAGAAGCAGATCAAGTCTATTTCGGGCGTAAAACGCCTGAAATCGAACGCCTTGCAGGATTTTTCCCTGATCACGGTAGAGTTCAACCCCGACGTTGAAACGGCCGAGGCTCTGCAACGAGTCCGCGACGCCATCGACAAAGCCCGGCGCGACCTGCCCCAGAAGATGGACGACGGCCCAACGGCGCAGGATGTGAACTTCTCGGAGTTTCCGATTATGAACATCAACCTGGCCGGTAACTTCTCGCTGAACCAGCTGAAGACCTATGCCGAGGACATGCAGGACGCCATCGAGGCCATGCCCGAAATTAGCCGGGTCGATATTGTGGGTGCCTTGAAGCGCGAAATTCAGATCAATGTTGATCTGCCCCGAATGCAGTCGGCGGGTCTGGCCTTTACTGATATTCAGCAGGCCGTACAGGGTGAAAACGTAAACGTATCGGGCGGAGAACTGAACCTGGAAGGGGTTCGGCGCACGCTGCGCGTAAAAGGCGAGTTTTCTGACGTTCAGGCACTGCAGAACCTGCAAATCCGGACCGCCACAGGGGCTACCATCCGCCTGGGCGACGTAGCCGACGTCCGCGACTCGTTCGAGGAGCAGCAGGATTTTGCCCGGCTGAGCGGCAAATCGGTCGTGACGCTGAACGTGATCAAACGGGCGGGGGCCAACCTGATTGCCGCTTCGGACCGGATCGAAGCCACGATCGATGAGTTTGAGGAAGACCGTTTCCCGCCGGGGCTCGACGTAACCGTTACCGCCGACCAGTCGGAGCGGACGCGGGCCGAGATCAATGACCTGGTCAACACCGTTGTACTCGGGTTCATTTTTGTAGTGCTGGTTCTGATGTTCTTCATGGGTATCCGCGACGCTATTTTCGTGGGCTTGTCGGTGCCACTGTCAGCGCTGGTGGCCTTCGTACTGATGCCGGTCGTTGGGCCGGTTGTGGGCGCTGCGTTTACGCTGAACACCATCGTGCTGTTTGCCTTCCTGCTGGGTCTGGGGCTGGTCGTGGATGATGCTATTGTGGTGATCGAAAACACCCACCGGCTGTTCAACCAGCATAAGGACTGGGATATCAAACAATCTGTAAAAGCCGCGGCCGGCGAAGTATTCGTGCCGGTACTGTCGGGTACGCTGACGACCATTGCCCCGTTCTTCCCGCTGCTGTTCTGGCCCGGTATTGTGGGTGAGTTCATGAAATTTCTGCCCCTGACGCTGATTCTGACCCTGTTTGCTTCGCTGTTTGTGGCTTACGTCATGAACCCCGTCTTTGCGGTATCGTTCATGAAGCGTCACGACGAGGAGCATGGCGACGAAACCGATACCAGCTTCGACACGATCAAGCGTCCGCTGATGATCATGACCGCGCTGGCTGGCGTAGGATACGTCATTGACCGGGGTATCGGTAATCTTTTCGTGCTGTTTATCATCCTGTACGTATTCAACCATTACATACTGACGCCACGCATTATCGTGCCCTTCCAGAACAAATGGCTGCCCAAGCTAATGCGCGGGTACCGCCGGCTGATCTCGTGGGTGCTGACAGGCTGGCGGCCGGTAGTTGCCATCGGCAGTATGTTCGTGTTGTTGATTGTGACGTTCGTGCTGATGGGCATTGTGCAGCCTAAGGTGATCTTCTTCCCCAGCGGTGATCCTGACTATGCCTATGTCTATAACGTGATGCCGGTAGGGACCGATGCCCGCGTAACCGACTCGGTAACCCGGGTCATTGAGCAACGGGTGTTCAAAGTCCTCAAGGATGAGAAAGCGGAAGATATGGTGAACTCGGTCATTGCCAACGTGGGTAAGAACGCGGGCGACCCGTTCAACCCTGATCGAAACGCTACGCCCCAGAAGTCGAAAGTAACGGTGGCGTTTGTGAAGGGGCAGGATCGGGGTGGTCGTTCGTCGGCCGAGATTCTGGAAAAGATCCGGGCGGCCGTACAGGGCATTCCGGGTACCGAAATATCGGTTGAGCGCGAAGCCAACGGCCCGCCAACGGGTAAAGCCATATCAATCGAGATTGCGGGCGAAGAGTTTGCCGAACTCACCAAACTGGAGAAAGCGGTTCGTCAAAATATTCAGCAGGCTGGTATCGAAGGAATCGACCAGCTGAAATCGGACCTGATCACCAACAAGCCCGAAATCGTTATCAATATCAACAAGGAGAAGGCTCAGCGCGAAGGTATTTCGGCTCAGCAGGTGGCGTTTTCGATCCGTACGGCCCTGTTTGGCTCGGAAATATCGAAGTTCCGCGATGCCAAAGACGAGTACCCGATTATGGTCCGGCTGAAGCAGAACGACCGGAGCCAGATTGAGCAGCTGCTGAGTCTGAACATCGTTTACCGCGATATGAATCTGGGCGGTCAGCTGCGTCAGGTGCCGATCTCATCCGTAGCCGACATCAGCTACTCGACCACGTTCAGCCAGATTAACCGGAAAAATCAGGAGCGGCTCGTTACGCTGAGTTCCGATGTGGTGCCGGGCGCCAATGCCAACGTCATCAACGGACAGATTCAGCAGGTTATTAACCAGATGGAGATTCCGAACGGGTATTCGGTGAAGCTGGGTGGTGAGCAGGAAGACCAGCAGGAGTCGGCTACGTTCCTCGTTACGGCCTTTGGCGTGGCTATTCTGCTGATCTATCTGATCCTTTCCACGCAGTTTAACTCGGTCGTGAAACCGCTGATCATCTTCTTCACCATTCTGCTGTCGCTGATTGGGGTACTGCTGGGCTTCATGGCTACGGGCAAAACCTTCTCGGTGATCATGTCGGGCGTAGGGATCATTGCGCTGGCGGGTATCGTGGTGAAAAACGGGATTCTGCTCATCGAGTTTATCGATGAATTACGAGGCCGGGGCGTACCGCTTCGGGAAGCTATCATCGAGGGTGGAGCCACGCGTCTGACGCCGGTATTGCTCACGGCATCGGCGGCTGTACTGGGTCTGATTCCGCTGGCAACCGGTCTTACCGTCGATTTCGTGGGTCTGTTCCGCGACCTGGCTCCAAACATCATCATTGGTGGTGACAGCGCCGTGTTCTGGAACATCCTGGCCTGGACGATTATTTACGGACTTACGTTCTCAACGATTCTGACGCTGGTCATTGTACCCTGTATGTACTGGGTCAACGAGCGCATCCGGATGAAGTGGTTCGGTAAGAAAGACCCTGCGCTGGAGATGCAGCAGCAACAGAAGCCAGCCGAAGAGCTGGTATCCTAAGCGGCTGCTAAACAATACCATAAGAGTCTAAACGAAGCATGGACGCGGGCAACCGGCGTCCATGCTTCGTTTATAGCATTCAGGGAACAAACAATTTAGCGTATAAGGCTGTCGAAGCGGCCCGGACGTGACGATGAAAGGCAACCGATAGTTATGCCTGAAGGTTACGGCTACTGATTTCGGCCTGAATGGCTTTGTACTTGTCTTCGTTCTTTTTGCCACCACTTCCCAGTATGCCAAAGGCGACAAACAGCACCAGCAGCTTCATCAGAGACGCCCCGCTTATAGCTGCCCAAAAGAGAACACCCAGAAACGCGCCCAGAACGAAAGCCCAAAACGTTCGCTGTTTTTTGATCTTTGCCTGCTCGGCCAGCAGTTCGTCGGTGGTGAAGGTTGAATAATTGGTTGTAGTGGACATAGCAAATGATTGGTTTGACTCGGAAAGCGAATATTGACAAAAGCGAGTTAAACACAAAGTGAGTTACGTTCTTTCCGTTCAGCTTTTGCAGGGCGGATAACTCAGTCGCGGCTGGTAAAATCTGAACATAGGGGCTGGCTGGAGATTACAAGCTTATCAATCAATAGCTGTCTTATTCCTTAAAAATAATCTGGCTCCATTTATCGGGCTGGTGGGTATCGTACTGGCCGTGTGGGCTCATGACCATAGCCGGGTGGGGCTGTAGCTCGGTACCCGAAACCATAATCTTCTGAAACCGGCCCAGAAACATACGCCATAGGTCACCGGGCCGAGGGGGCAGGCTCCGGCCGTTGGCCAGCCAGGTCAGACTAGCCCACGGAATGGCGATTTCGAGGCTCCATCCCTGATCTACGTCACTGGCATCGTTCAGGGTACCGTCGATCTGTACGGCCGTTTCGAGGCCCGGCAGGTCGTAATTCAGAAAGGCCCACCGCAGGCCGCGCGGGTGGGTGCCGTACCAGAACGATGCGCCACTGCGGTCATAATCGCCCCCAAACGTCAGCGCCTGCGGGTGAAACACATCGAACTGGGGTACGTCGAACCGGCTGCCGCGCTGGTAGGCATCTTTCCAGATAAAAAATACTTCGTAGATCGTATTGCGGGCGTTTACCTCCAGCTCATAATAGCAGTCGCCCCCGTCGATGAAGAGTTCGAGGTCGCTTTCGAGGAAAATGATCGAATCGCGTTCGGTCAGGTGAGCTTCGACGTTCGGTTCTTCGGCCCGGAAGGCGATGTACAGATGGGTATCGTTCCAGAGGATAGAGGCCTGCGTGTTGTACAGCGTCTGGCCGCCCGTTACCATGTCGACAAAACGAGGGCTCCAGGTGGCGTTTTGCCAGACGGCTTTGCTCAGATCACCATCGACCTGGATGGTATCCGAAATTTTTTGGGCAGAAAATGGCTGCATAAGACTGGCTATACGGGTTGGAGCGCTCAAGTTGACAAAAAATCAGGTTGCCTGTTTCCGGACCCGACGCTTTTTCCGACAAATCGACTAAACCAACTAACCCGCTTCGGACGGTTGGGTATCTCCCCTACTTTTTCATCGGAATAATCACTTCCTAAACCCTCGTAAACCAATGAATCCATTAAACGGACAACCTCAACCCATCGCCCCGGTCGAACGGCCCCAGCAGGTCGATGTTATGCTGGAACTGATCCAGACCAGCTCATTCATTCAGGCCACTACGGCGCGCAGTTCGTTCAACGTGAGCGGTAAAAATCTGACGGCCGCCGTACTGGATACCGGTCTCCGCACGACCCATGTCGATTTTGCCGGTAAGGTCGTGGCACAGCGGAACTTCACGGCTGATAATGGGGGCAACGTCAACAACGCCAGCGATGGCAACGGACACGGCACCAACGTAGGCGGTATCATCGTGGCCAACAAGATCAACATCGGCATTGCCCCCGGAGCGAACATTGTGCCGCTCAAGGTCTTGTCGAACACCGGTGGCGGTTCCTTTACGGCGGTGAGAGATGCGCTTCAGTGGGTGCTGGATAACCACGTAGCGCACAAGATATCGGTCGTGAATCTGTCGCTGGGCGATTCGGGTAACTACCCGAACGATGATGCGTTTGCGGCCGATAGCGTGCGAGATCTGATCAAGAAACTGTCGGCCAAACGGGTCGCTGTGGTGATTGCCGCCGGTAACGATTTCTTCAAACATAACAGCAAGCAGGGTATGGGTTACCCCGGCATCTGCCGCGAAGCCATCAGCGTTGGAGCCGTTTATGACGCTAATGAAGGCGCTTTCAGCTACCTCAGCGGGGCCAAAGCGTTTTCGACGGGCCCGGGTCGCCTGACGCCGTTTACCCAGCGTCTGCACGAAACCAGCCACGCTGCCTGCCGTACGGACATTTTCGCGCCGGGAGCGCCGATTACTTCGTCGGGAATCACCTCCGATACGGCGTTCTCCATTCAGCATGGAACCAGCCAGGCGTCGCCCGTAACGGCGGGGGTAGTGTTGCTGCTGCAGGAGTATTACCAGCGGGTTGCCAAAACGCTGGCCGCGCGGTATCCGGCAACGTTCAAGGCGCCTTTCCTGCCGTCTGTTCCCTTGCTGGTCCAGTGCCTGCGCGAAGGGGGTGTGGCCATAAAAGACGGCGATGATGAGGACGACAACGTAGTTAACACCGGCCTGACCTACATCCGGCTGGATGCATTACTGGCGCTTCGCCGGATGAGTCGCTACTTCCGCCGGTACCTGCTCCTGCCTTTCAATGAGCAACAAACGGCTAACCCGAAAACGGAGATGCTGGTCGAATACGAAGTACCGGAGCTGGCGCTTCAGGACTGAGCCGGCCGCGTTTACTGAGCTGACTAGTTGCTTACGAAGCCGCGCCCGGGTTGGGCGCGGCTTTTGTGTGGACTGAAAAGTAGAGAACTTACCAGCCAACTCTTTATCAGCCAGTATGAGAACAACAAACCACCTAACTACCACGCTGGGCCTGCTGGCGTTAACCAGTCTGAGCCTGATCGGCTGCTCGGGCAACCAGGAAACGGCCAACACGGCTGTTGCCCCGCCCACGTATAAGCTGATACCCGCCCAAAAAGTCCTGTTCAACTCGTTCGTCGACTGCAATATGGCCGAAGCCTGGGTAGGCGATACGTTCCGAATCTTTCCGGGAAAGTACGGCGAAGATCCGCTCTGGGGCAATGCCCGCGACCTGAAATACGCCGACGGGAAACATGCCGAAGAGGCTTTTGCGAGTAAAGCCAGTGATTTTACCGAGCCTGCCATGCCTAAAAACGTACCCGTTGGTACGCCCGGTCTACACGGAGCAGTCTGGTTCGAGACGGTCTACCAGGACCCAACCGACAAGTCGGGTAGGACGCTCTACGCTGTTTACCACAACGAAAATTACCCGGCCACCCTCCCCTACGATTCTGCAACGGGCGAAGGATATATCGACAAAAAATGGCCGCAGGGCCTGACGGGACCCACCTCGCCGGCCGCGGTTTGCCGGATCGGCATCATGAAATCGACAAACGGGGGTAAAGCCTGGGAGAACAAAGGTATTTTCATTGAAGATCTGCAACCTCGGCTGATCCTGAAGCCGCACAACACCTCCAAAACGTTTGCGGGGGGCGTCGGCGACCCGTCGGCGGTGGCTAGCGGAGACTATCTGTACCTGTTCTACGGCGAGTACGGCTATCCCGGTCAGTACGAAGAGAAAGCCTACGACGCGCAGAAAGAATGGAGTGGCCAGTGCATCAGCGTGGCTCGTATCCGGCTGAGCGATCTCGATAATCCGGTTGGTAAAGCCCGACGCTGGGACGGTAAGGGGTTTAACGCCCCCCACAACGGCATTGGAGCGCCTATTGCGGCTCTACAGATTCCGCGCGATGCGGGTGGCGGTGCAGCCTCTTCGCCAACGGGTGGTTTTCACTGGGGGCCGTCGGTGAGCTGGAACACCTATCTGAATGGCTGGGTCATGCTGATGGGTAAGGTAACGGGCTCGTCCTGGGCGGGGAGTAGCATCCATATTTCGTTCAATCCACACAAAGACCTGGGCGAAGCCATGCAATCGCAGGCCTGGTCGAAGCCCAAACTGCTGCTCGACAAACCCGGCTATTTCCTCTGGTACCCGTCTCTCCAGCCCATGAACACCCCCGACGATGTTGCCAACAAGCATACCTGCCTGCGCCTGGGCCAGCGTGCCCGCCTGTTCGTGAAAAATATCAAACCCGAAAAGAGCGAATACAAATCGGAACACATCATTGAATTCGTAAAATGATGCCGTGATACGGTATGCCCCGATTTTCTGATTTTTCCCGGCCTGAAGGCCAGGGCAATTCATGATCATAATGAATGAGGTGGTCTAATCAACGGCGATCAATGAATAGTATGCCCCGGCCTTCAGGCCGGGGCATACTATTCATGATCATAATGAATAAGGAGGTCTAATCAACGGCGACGAATGAATAGGCCCGGTTTTCAAACCGGGTATCGAAAAACGGTCGGCCGGAGCATACCGGAATACATCACAACATCAGAGAAATGGATGTAAAACTTTACAGACCCCTATTCCGTTAGCCAAAGGCAATCCCTCACTGGTTTTCTTCATGAATCGCACTGCCTTCTTTTTTGTTCTGCCTGCCATAATGCTGCTGATTGACTGGTATGTCTGGCAGGCTGTCAAAACCCTCAGCCGATCAACGACTGAGAACACACAGCGTATCATCGCCATGGCGTACTGGGGCTTCACGGGCCTGTCGCTGCTGATCTACGTAGCCATGCAGTACCTGCCACCCGACTCGTTCGGTAAGAACACGCGCACGTTTCTCTGGGCTACCATCGCTATTCCGTACTTTTCCAAAATCTTCGCCGTTCTGATTCTGTTCATCGACGATATCGGGCGGTTCTTTCGCTGGGTCGTGTCGCTGTTCTACAAGCCGGAAGTGCGTGAAACGGTCGTAGATCCTACCCGCCAGACCATACCCCCTACCGACACTATTTCCCGGTCCGATTTTCTGATGAAAACGGCCCTCGTGGTCGGCGCGGTACCGCTGGTGGGCTTTTCCTGGGGAATCCTGTCCGGCGCACACGACTACCGCATCCGACGAGTGAAGTTGCCGCTCAAAAACCTGCCGTCGGGCTTCCATGGCATGACCATTGCACAGCTGTCCGATATCCATTCGGGAAGTTTCTTTAACCGGACGGCCGTTCGGGGCGGGGTCGATATGCTGCTGCGCGAAAAGCCGGATGTCGTATTCTTCACGGGCGATCTGGTCAATAGCCATGCCGACGAAGTCAACGAGTTCATTACGATTTTCGACAAGGTGAAGGCCCCGCTGGGTGTTTACTCGACCCTGGGTAATCACGATTACGGTAAGTATGTACAGTGGCCAAGTGCGCAGGCCGAACGCCAGAACGTACTGAACGTCATTGCCGCTCATAAACAGATGGGCTGGAACATCCTGCTGGACGAACACCGAATGCTCGAACAAAACGGCGATCAGCTGGCGCTCATCGGGGTGCAGAACCTGGGATTTGGGCCAGCCGCACTACGGGCGGGCAATCTGGCCAAAGCGTACCAGGGAACCGCCGATGCGCCGGTCAAACTGCTCCTCTCCCACGACCCGACGCACTGGGATGCCCAGGTACGCCCCCAGTATCCCGATATCGACGTGCAGTTCAGCGGCCACACCCACGGCGCCCAGTTCGGTGTTGACCTTGGCGACGTACGGTGGAGCCCGGCGCAGTATTTTTACAAGCAGTGGGCCGGTCTGTATCAGGAAGGCAATCAGCGGCTGTATGTAAACCGGGGTTTCGGTTATATTGGTTACCCCGGCCGGGTCGGTATTTTGCCCGAAATCACCATTTTTGAGCTTACCAAAGCCTGATGGCTAAAACCACGACCTTGCTCGTTTCGTTACGTTCCTGATTCATCCCAATCAAAACACTCCATGAAAACAATTATCATTACCGGCATCACGCTGTTGACCTCTTTCTTCTCGATGCTGTCGCCAACGAAGCGCGAAGAAACCCGAATCCCGGTTTGCCATGGTGGAAACGACATGTCGGCTATGGCGGCTGATCCGGCTTTCCAGCAACTCCACCGGGCTCCCCTACCCTTTACCTATACCGGCGCGGGGGAGATGATCAAATTCTCGACGCCCGACGGCCAGTCGGCCAATGGATTCCTGCTCAAGTCAAAGAAAGCCTCGAACAAGTGGCTGCTGGTGTATCAGGAGTGGTGGGGCCTGAACGATAATATCAAGCAGGAAGCCGAGAAATTCTACAACGACCTGAGCGATGTGAACGTGCTGGCCGTCGACATGTACGACGGGAAAGTGGCCACCGAGCCGGCTGAGGCCGGTAAACTGATGCAGGGAGCCGACAAAAACCGGCTGACGAGCATCATGAAAGGAGCTATTGCGTATGCCGGTCCGAAGGCGGAATTTGCGTCGGTAGGCTGGTGCTTCGGCGGTATGCTCTCGCTGCAGTCGGCTATGCTGGCAGGCAAACAGGCCAAAGGGTGCGTTATGTACTACGGCCGGCCAGAGCAGGATGTAGAGAAGCTCAAAACCCTTCAAACCGACGTACTGGGTATTTTCGGCAGCCGTGACAAAGGCATCTCGCCTGAGTCGGTGAAGCAGTTCGAAGAGAACATGCAAAAGGCTGGCGAAAAAGTAACCGTCAAGATGTACGACGCGGGCCACGGCTTTGCTAACCCCAGTAACCCCGTTTACGACAAAGAAGCCACTGCCGATGCCTACAAGCTGGCCCTAGGTTACCTGAAAGATAAACTGAAGGCCTAAGAGGCTGTAACCCATCTGCGCAAACCCCGGGGCACTAAACGACTCCGGGGTTTGTTTTTTAAAGATAGAGTAAACCTTTCGCCGGTTCGGTTGTCTAACAGGTAAAGGTTGAACACTAAACGCACTCGACTATGAACACGATAAAACCCATGCCACTGCTAACGGCCCTGATGCTGGTCGTGGTGATGGCTAGCTGTGGTCCCTCGTATGTTGGCGTTCGCACGGCTCCTGCTCCTAACTATGGCTATGGGTACGGGCCTTATTACGGGGTTCGCCCCTACCCGCCCGGCTACTACCGCCGTCCGCCGGTGATCGTACAACGCCGGACCTACGTGGTGCCTCGCGGCCGGTATTACAACAGCCGGCCCTCATATAGCCCCAACGCCCGGAGCAATAACGGCTACCGGGGCAACAATGGCTACCGGAGTAACGGAAACGCATACGGTCGCTCACGCGGACCCAGGTAAGCATAGATAGTGCCTGACAATGGCCAGTACCGACCCCCGCGGGGTCGGTATTTTTTTGTAGTTTCAGACCCATGAAACACAAATACCTGCTTCTGTTTACGGCTCTATGTCAACTACTTATGTGGGTACTGGCCGATGTGGCGCTGGCTGACCACCCCCAAACCCCCCGGGCCAGGGCCGATACCGGGCGCATCGAAAACGCAACCCCGGCCAGCCGGGCCGCCCTGATGGCGGAACTGACGGCCCTCCCCTGCGGCATCACCCCTGCCGATACCAAAGCTATCATTTTCCGGAAAATCAAAAACTACCTGGATCGTTACCAGCCCGACGCGGCTTATCCAGAAGATCGGTATGCCAAAGCCGCTGTCGACTGGGCCCTGAAAGGCGTTTTGGCCGGCGGGTACGGCATCGGGGCGGTACTGGTCGACGGCCGGGGGCATATTCTGCATGGCGCCTACAACCGGCAACGCCAGACCGGTCGGTCAGACCTGCACGGGGAGATGGCGCTGCTGACCGATTTTGAAACCCTACCCCAATTCCGAAAATACCAGTCGAAAGGAAACTTCACCGGGGGCGGCACCACCATCTATACCGAGCAGCTTCGGCTCTACACCTCTGCCGAACCCTGCCCTATGTGTTTCGTTCGGGTGTCGATAGCGGGTGTCGATACGCGCTACGTAACGACCGGGCCCGATGACGGTATGAACGCACGTGCCAGTTGCCTGCCGCCGTTCTGGTACCAGCTTAGCCAGAAACACCCGGTAGCGCAGGCTCAGACGGCCCCCGTACTGCGGCAGCTGGCCCATTGCCTGTTTTATTCGTTCATGTTGTAGGTGCCTGACGCAACCAGACGGGCCTTGTCAACGGGCCAGTTGTACAGATACACCCAGCAGTCGAGGAGAGTACCGTTGCAGACCACCGTAACAACGCCCCGCCTGTACTCATCGGCGGGGTCGGGCGGGTTGCTGACGCCCTCATAATGGTCGAGCTGGTCGAGTATGGTCTTATTTTTGCCGAAGTCATAGACAGAGCCCCGAACCAGGGCGGGGCCGCTGGGATCGTGAACAACACCCGGGTACTGACCGAGGTCGAAGAGCCGTCCGGGCAGAGTGCCATCACCAATGTACTGGGCCGATGCGCGCAGGAGCTGGGCAAACGGGTTGTTGAAACCGGGGCGCAACGTGCCGTAGACGAACAGATAAGTTGGATCCATGTGGCTTGTGAATCATAAATTTACGTTATCATTCAGGACTAATATGCTCCTAATTTCGTTACTGACAAAACAGGTTGATACTATGAAGAAGACAACGTTATTGATAGCCCTGGTGGCTTCGGTTATTTTGGTGGAGGTCCCGCTCGAAACCAGGGCCTCGGCTGGTAAGGTCACTACCGAAGCGGCCATCTTCAAACGCAAGCGTAAAGGCTATAAACCCAAACGGGGCGGCCTGTTCAATACGGGTCTGTTTCGCAAGAAAAACCCCTGCGGATGCCCTAACCACTAGCCGTATCCAGGCTAGCGGATTATGCCGTGGATCCGGTGTTAGCCGGACGTTAACCCGGATGAGTTGTGTTCATTCGTCTTTTTTTACCCGTTCAAAGCGCCCTTCTCCCCGCCTGTCGGCCTCCGGCAGGCCCATTGCCCGCTACAGCATTGGTACCCGAAGCCGAACGTCTTCTGGCCAGCTCTTTTGCCTAAAGTGCTAAGTCTTAGTCAGTAGCGGCTGTGCTGAACCACTGCCCCGTGGTAATTCTTCTGACCAGCACGCTGACTTTGGCGCGTAGTGGTTAATTTTAAGCTTGCCCAATCGGGTAAGCAGAACAAAACGGGCCAGTTATCTGAAAAGGCGTTTAGCGTAAACGAATGACAGCAATTTCCTGCGGAATCGATTTTGGTACCTCCAACTCAACCATCGCCATCGACCAGGGCGGTACAATCACTCTGGTACCGGTCGAAGGATCACACCTAACTATTCCGAGTGCTATTTTTTTTCGGCGCACCGACAACCGGGCGCTGTATGGGCGGGCCGCTGTCAACGCCTTCTTCGACCGGCAGGACGGCCGGTTTATGCGAAGTCTGAAACGGGTGCTGGGCACGTCGCTCATGAAACAGGGTACGCAGGTCAACGGCACGCCCATGAATTTCAGCATTATCATCACCGCTTTTCTCCGGCATTTGAAAGATAAGGCCGACGCCCAGGCGGGCAGCAGTATCGAAAATGTGGTGATGGGTCGTCCCGTTCACTTTGTCGATAACGACCCCTCGGCCGATACCCAGGCGCAGGCCGAACTGGAAATTATTGCCCGCCGGATCGGATTCAGACATATTGATTTTCAGTACGAACCAATTGCGGCTGCCTTTGCTCACGAAGTCCGGATCAGCGGAGAGAAACTAGCCATCGTTGCCGACCTGGGCGGAGGTACGTCTGATTTTACGGTAATTCGGCTATCGAAGCAGTACATTCATAAGCCCGACCGGTCGTCCGATATTCTGGCTAATACCGGCGTTCGGATTGGGGGCAACGATTTCGATAAAGCGCTGAGCCTGGCGGGGATCATGCCCGAGCTGGGGTACCGCACTACCTACGGCACCAAACACCTGGAGGTGCCGCTCAAGCCGTTTCATGATCTGGCCGAGTGGAGTAAGGTAAACTTCCTCTATACCCCTAAAGTATTGATGCAGACGCGGCAGCTGCTCCATGAGTCGCACGATAAGCCACGTTACCGGCGGCTGGTATCGGTACTCGAGCAGGAAACGGGACATATGCTGCTGGCGGCCGCCGAAGACGCTAAAATTGCCCTGTCGGACGAGCCGTCTCACCAGGCCCACTTCGATTTTATCGAGCCGGATTTTGTATTACCCATTGGTCGAAGCCTGTTTGAAGAGGCTATCGACGAACAGGTTGAGCAGATTATGGATTCGGCCCGGGCGTGTTTGCAGCAGGCTGGTGTGGGGGCGGCCGATATCGATTTGGTTATCCTCACCGGCGGCTCTACCGAAGTTCGGTCGGTGCAGGCAGCCTTCGGTCAGCTGTTTCCAAAGGCCGACATTGCCGATCAGAACAAACTCTCCAGCGTTGGCCTGGGCCTGGGCTACGACAGCCACTACAAATTCGGGCAGCCCCGACAATCGGTTAGCCTATCCTGATAGGAAGACAGGTTGGAATGAAAGAAAAATTGTGCTAACTACAGATTCAGCAGCGCTTTCAGCTTGTCGTAAAAGCCCGTGTCGCGAAACGTAAATCGTTTGTGCAGGATGTAGTTGCTGATAAAGCTGAGCCCCATCCCAAAGACCTGCGAACCCAGTTTATTCAGGTTGACGGCTTTCACCGAAAACGGAATCAGGAGGGTGAACGGCTCTGCCCGGCTGACCGAAAAGTCGTAGAGCCAGGACGCCCCGTAAACGGTAATCAGGCAGGAAACGATAGAAACCATCGTGAACTTGATGGCTTCGCGCTGAGTCTGGGCCGAGTTGCGGGCGTTGAAGGCAAACAGCTTGGTGAGCACAAACCCGACCAGAAAAGCGACGATGTAGCCAATAAACAGGGCCTCGCGGTAACTGACCCGAAACCACTCCTGCAATAAACTGCCCGCCAGCAGCTGCACCGTGGCTCCGATAGCCGCCACAATAAAATACGCTAGAACATCCCGGCGGTTAAAAAGCTCACTTGCCATAACGAAGCGGGAGAAGACAAGTGAACGAACGAAAAAAAGTCATTAGCACTCGGTTATAAATCATTACTAGTCAGGCTAACTAAGCCCGTTGTGGTGCCGATAAACATTAGATTGTGAGTGACAGGGGCCGTCTCTTCACCCTGTTTATCGCTGCCACCAGTCCATTGACGGGACAAACTTAGTAAGCTAACCTCAATTCAGAGCCCTATGTTTCCTGCTTTTGCCGACCCGTAAAGCAATTTGCCCCCCTTACGCAGCTTGTCAAACGCCGGCGCCGGGTAGCCGCATTGGTTAGACGGGATGAGCGTTACGAACCCACAACCCGCCGGTGAATTCATCTCATATCGGTTAACAGAAACTGAGCCCAACGGGAAACTTACCGCTCATCTGGCCGTCTCAGTGCTGTTGCGTCCGGATCGGCACGGTACTCGCCTACCCGCCTGCCAAAGCTGATCGTTTTCTGAATAGCCCGAATGATCCGGCGGCAACCCCGCCAGCGATGCTGTACATCATCACCGGCGCGCTGAACGAGTACAGAAAATGAGGTTTATCAGCCACTTATAGCTATATGCACCCAAAAGAGACCCGGACGCCCGGCGCGTCGCCCAAAAAAGTGTACAAAACACCCAGGCTGAAAACGCTGGGGAGTGTCAAAAAACTGACCCTAAAAGTAGGGTCCAATGTCGATGGTTTCGGCTCATTTGGATAGCCCTATAACCGGCCGCAACCCACCTGAACTTTCCCGCTTCTTTACGAACATGTTCTTACAGTCTGATACCCCTGTTCAACTCGTGTCGAGCCAGTCATCGTCTGTTCTTGGCGAAGAAACCATTGTTTTGCAGTACGAGGCCGGTATGTATTACGAGCTGAACGAAATGGGTGGGTTTATCTGGTCGCTGCTTCAGGCCAGCAAGGGAATGACGGTCGGGCAGATCCGACAAAAACTGCTCGATGAGTTCGAAGTCGATGCGGTGGTGTGTCAGCAGGAGTTAACGCAGTTTCTGGATGATCTGCTTCGTGAAAAGCTTATCGAGGCTACCGCGCCTGCTCCGTAAGTTCCGGGCGTTTGGAGTCAACCAGCGGCTGCCGACTGGCCAGATGGGGCTGGTTGATGTGATTAACGGTTCGGCGGCCCAACCTGCCCCCGGAACAGGATCAGCTGGTGCCCAGGCGATGATACTGGCTTACCTGCCCGGAGCTGACGTACTGGTATAATCTAGAAAAATAGTAAAATAGAACAATAAAAAGAGAGACAGGCCCTTATCCGCTCAAATGACATTAATAAATTGTAAAAATCTGTTTCTCAGCTTACTTTTTCGTATCTTTGCGGTTTGAAACAGAGGAGTATGCAATCCATCCGCAATATAGCCATCATTGCCCACGTTGACCACGGCAAAACGACACTGGTCGACAAAATTATTCATGCGTCGAAGCTCTTTCGGGACAATCAGGAATTTGGCGACCTGATTCTCGATAACAACGATCTCGAACGCGAACGGGGTATCACCATCGTTTCCAAGAACGTATCGGTGCGGTACAAAGACGTTAAGATCAACATTATCGATACCCCGGGCCACAGCGATTTCGGCGGTGAGGTAGAGCGCGTGCTGAAAATGGCCGACGGCGTTTGTCTGCTGGTCGATGCCTTTGAAGGGCCGATGCCGCAAACCCGCTTCGTGCTGGGCAAGGCGCTGGCGCTTGGTCTCAAACCAATCGTGATCGTTAACAAAGTCGACAAAGAAAACTGCCGGCCCGACGAGGTTCACGAGCAGGTGTTCGACCTGATGTTCAACCTGGGCGCTACCGAAGACCAGCTCGACTTCCCGACCGTTTACGGCTCGTCGAAACAGGGCTGGATGGGACCGGACTGGAAAACACCGACCGACAATATTACCTACCTGCTCGACACCATCGTTGATACCATTCCGGCAGCACCGATGAACGAAGGGCTGCCCCAGATGCAGATTACCTCGCTCGACTATTCAGCCTTCGTAGGTCGGATTGCCATCGGCCGGGTGCATCGCGGTACGCTGAAAGAAGGCGCCAACATGGCCCTGGCAAAAGCAGACGGCTCGATCAAGAAAGTGAAAATCAAAGAACTTCAGACGTTTGAAGGACTTGGTAAACTGAAAGTAGCCGAAGTAGCCTGCGGAGACATCTGCGCCGTAACGGGTCTGGAAGAGTTCGAGATTGGCGATACGCTGACCGATATCGAAAACCCCGAAGCGCTGGATCGAATCTCGGTCGATGAGCCGACGATGAACATGCTCTTCACGATCAACAACTCGCCCTTCTTCGGTAAGGAAGGTAAGTTCGTGACCTCGCGTCACCTGCGTGACCGCCTGTACAAAGAGATCGAGAAAAACCTGGCCCTGCGCGTTGAACCCACCGACAGTGAAGACCGCTTCCTGGTTTATGGCCGGGGTATTCTTCACCTGTCAGTCCTGATCGAGACCATGCGTCGCGAAGGATACGAACTACAGGTCGGTCAGCCACAGGTGCTGTACAAAGAAGACGAAAACGGTCAGAAACTGGAGCCGATCGAGACGCTGGTCGTTGACGTTCCCGAAGAAACCGCCGGTAAAGTAATTGAGCTGGCTACGCAACGGAAAGGCGAACTGCTGATCATGGAGCCGAAGGGCGACCTGCAACACCTAGAGTTCGATATCCCGTCGCGGGGGCTGATCGGACTGCGTTCCAACGTGCTGACCGCTACTTACGGGGAAGCCGTTATGTCGCACCGGTTCAAGGAATACCAGGAGTTCAAAGGACCTATTCCCGAGCGGATCAATGGCTCGCTGATTTCGATGACCAGCGGCACCGCTACGGCTTATTCGATCGACAAACTCCAGGATCGGGGTGTGTTCTTCATCGAGCCGGGCGACGAAGTTTATACCGGTATGGTGATCGGCGAACACAACCGCCAGAACGACATCGTGGTGAACGTACAAACCGCCAAGCAGCTGACCAACATGCGCGCGTCGGGTTCGGATACGAACGTGAAGATTGCGCCGAAAATCGCCCTGTCGCTGGAAGAGTCGATGGAGTACATTCAGAAAGACGAGTATCTGGAAGTTACGCCGAAGTCGATGCGGATACGCAAGATCTTCCTGGACGAGAACGAGCGCAAACGGAATCAGAACAAGTTTGCCATGGCCTAAGTCATCAAGCCATTCCTACATAAAAAAGGGAGAACCACTGTGGTTCTCCCTTTTTTATGTAGCTGATTATGTAGGTTCGCCAATGACTGTATTCTTCCAAAGGCGTTCTTTTTAGCCTCTTAAGCTCCATACCTCGGAGGAAATGGTTGACCACTGCCGACGTGTTGAAAGCCGGTTTTATCCTCTTTGGAGGCATGGAAGCCGAAAATCTGATGCGTGAGTGGGTTTATTCCTGACCTCCTCAACAGCCATTCAAGACGGTTTGATGAGCCGGAAGGTCAGCGTATTCCGTAACTGATCGGGCGGGGCCGTTGTCGAGCTGACGTCATTATACGTAGCCTGAATCGGATTGGTGTGAGCGGCCATAAAAGCCGCCTGTCGGCGCGTATACTGGTAACCTGTAGCGAAGAGCGCGAGGCCACATACTGCCATAATAAACTTCTTCATATTCGTCGAGTAGTGATGCTAGTTGCTGGCAACTATGTAAAGCAACGCATAGTTACAGATATTGTTTCTTTAAAATGACACACCGGCCCGAATGGTCAGGCGATTATACAATCTGGACTCATTCCGGCTGATTACGTCACCGCTAATCGGCTTCTGCACAAAAACATACTGACGTTTATAGCCAACGGTCAAAATAAAGGCCGAATTGGCTGGTCTGCCCAGACGCAGGCCCAGGCCGGGATTGAGCATCAGCCCTCCTTCGGTCTCGTAGCCCGTAGACCCCTGGTGCAGCCACGCGAATCCGTAGCCCGCATCGGCCATACCGAACAGGCGTACGTTTTTGCGCGGATGCCGGACAAAATCGAACCGGATACCGGCCCCAACGGGCATCAGCAGAGCCGCCCGGTACCAGTCGATGCCAACCACGCCACCAACGGCCAGCTGTCTGGTTAGCTGAACACCGTTAAACGTCTGCGCCGTGAAGCTGACTTTATTCTCGACCGTTACGTCGGGACCAGTGGCTGTCTGGGTGTAGGCTACCCGCCCAAACAGGCCGCCCAGCTCGGTATAATTGACAAACGGTCGGCGGGGTAGATCGATCTGGGCCGCTGCCGGAGCACCCAGCAGCCCGATCAGACCCGCCAGGCCTATGCCTGTAATGAATTTCATGGTGGGATGGGGTTAGTAATAGGAGGGAGCGCTAACCGGAATCCGGCTCAGCAGCCGCAGCTGGCGCGGGTTGCTATAATCGTACTGATAGAAGCCGTCTTTACCAATCATCAGCAGCGATTTGCTGGCCGACACCCCGCCCATCGGGATTACGTCGTAGGCGTTCATGCCCTCCAGGTGTTGAAGCTGGTTGCGGTCAATGGCGAGCGGATCGCTGGCGTTGAACGATTTGAGGCCGTACGCACCTTCGCAGATGAACAGGTTCGGGTAATCGATACCCAGTCCGTGCGGATTGCGCATGGGGTAACTTTTGATCAGACGCGGGTTGGTCAGGTTCGAAATGTCGACGACGTCGAGCTGGTTGGTGAATCCCTGGCAGGTGGTGCCCGAGCGCAGCGTCACGTAGGCAATGTTATCGTTCACGACCACCGGATCGCAGACGCGGGCGTGCTGAAAGACCGACAACTGAACCGGCTTTTCGGGGTTGGCATTGTCGTAGATATACATGCCCGACTGCGAGCCAATGAACAGCTTGTCTTTATAGGGGAAGATGGTTTCGATACCCCAGCCCATCTGAATTTTATGGCCCAGTTTTGGCTCGGCCGGGTTCTGGATATTGAACAGCTGCATATCGGAGTTGCTGACCGCGTAGAGGTAGTTGTCGTAGAGGGCAAACCGCGCCATCGAGCCGGCTACACCGTTGGAGGGATTGGCGGCTTTGGTAGCATCGAAGCTGGCCGTCTGCGCAAACAACATGACAGGCCATCCCCATCCGCGCCAGAATCCGTTAGGCGTAGGCTCTTCTTCGCAGTTGGTCGAAATGGTTTCGGTTACGTAGTCTACTCGCTGGTCGTAAACCATATCGTTCTGGCTGTTATACGACCAGTAGCCACCCTCAAACATGCCGCTCGGAAACACATTGGCCAGGCGCGTAACGGGCCGGATAGCGGCCAGGTTGCTGATGTCGAACGTGACCAAGTCCATGTAGCTGTCGGCGTAGAGTATGTTGTCCCGGATGGCGATGTCGCCGTTGCCCGGCACGCGCAGAAACGCGACCGTTTTGGGAGCCGATGGGTTACGGTTGTCGATGAGGTGGATACCCTCTTTCAGCTCGTTGATGAACAGGTAGCCATCTTTCGTGTAGATTTTGCCGGGCTTGACCAGCGCGCGGGCCGCTTCGACGCCAACGCCCTGTCGAATCTGGGTGCCGGTAAACGAAACGGGAGTGTAGCGCCGGTAAGTGCGGGTTTCGCGGCAGTTGTCGGTGCAGCTGGTCATGGCCAGCCAGGGCAGGATCAACAGGAAGAGTAAAGGTTTCGGTTTCATAGAAGGGATGGATATCAGGTTTATAACCCCCATGACTCTGAACCCAATAGAACCGTTGGAACCGACTGGAAAATAAATTGCCCGGCTGTCTTTACTACGGCCGGGCAATCGTAATCTTACACAAAAAGTACAGAAATCATTGTCGTTTAAACTCGTAGGTCGAGCCGTCGGCTATGGTAGCGCCTATCGGCTGTCGTTCGTACAGAAACAGATGGCCATCCCGGAATGAGTAGGGCTGGGCGGTCTGTTCGTCCGGATAAAAAATTGCCTGTTTTTCGGCGGTGCTGCCAGGGTTGCTGCCCGTATAATACCGACCGCTTTGCTCGGGTTGCGGACTGGTGCCGCTGATTACCCGCCGATAGGTACCATCGGCATTAAAGGTCAGCGTTTCGGAGCGTCCGGTCTGCGCGGGAGTAACACTCAACTGGGTTAAGCCATAGGTAGTCCGAACCAGCGTCCAGGTACCCGGCAGCTGGCTATCAATCGGGTCAGCGCTCTTCGTCTGCGTACAGGCCAGGAGCGTACCGAGCAGAAACAGGAACAGAATCAGGCGTGTCTGTTTCATACCGATCAGCGTTTTTCGAATACCAGTACCCCACTTCCGTTTTCCTGCGTATAGAACAGCCGCAGCCGGTTCTGGCTGGTCAGTTCATAGCGCGTAACTGCCTGCAGCCGGTTGAAATAGGTTAGCTCGAACGCCAGTGCTTCGGGTGGTCCGGCGCGTTTGGTGCTGGACACGGGACCTATCGTTATGTCGGCAGCAGCGGGGTCTTTATACGTCAGAGTTGTCGTATACAGGTTAACCGACGACTCGCCCGACAGCCGGAACGCCTTGTCGGGCTCCCGTTCCCAGGTTTGCAGACCGCGCTCGATCAGGAGCGTTACCGGATAATCGGCCTCGATCAGCGTCCAGTTTCCGGTCAGCTGCTCCGCGTTGGCGGGAAATACGGTGTCTTTGTTGCCCTCACAGCCCGAAAATGACATGGTCAGAGCAGCGAGGCATACGAATACCAGCGCTTTCATGGCTATTGTGTTTTGTCAAACTCCAGCACGCCCGGCTGCGGAGTACCGAAGTACAGCCGGAGCCGGTTGGTGCTGGTGATGTCGAAACGAACTACGGACTTCAGGTTCTTGAAATACACGTCTTCAAACTGCATGGCATCGGCCGAACCTGCCATTTCGGTAGTACTCAGCCGCGTAACGATCATCATCCCGTCCAGCGCAGCCGACATTCGACCGTTGTAGGTGTTAATCGCCGACTTACCACTTGTTATGAACGGGGTTACATCGTCGGGTGGGTTGGCTGTATCGAGCGCCAGCTGCAACGTTACCGGGTAGGGCGACGCCGGTTCGCGGAGTTGCCAGGTTCCTACCAGCTGGGCCACGTTCTCGGGCAGTACGTGTTCACCCCGTTGGCAGGCGCCGATCAGCAGCCAGGTTAACGACAGAAGGATAAGCGATTTCATGCAGTAAGCCCCCGGTTAGGGAGCCGTTTGGGTCGGGTCGGCGATTTTACCGACAAAGAGTACGGTGCCGCTCGTTTTCTCGTGAATGACGAATACGAACGGCCGGTCGCAAAGATACGACAGGGGCGCTGACGTGACCGAGATGCCACCGGTCGTGACGGCTGCGGCTTCTGTGCCTTTTTCATCAACCGCCACAAACGTATTCTGTTTAACAAAGCTCAGCAGCAGCCCGCCATTGGCGTTTATCTTCGTAAAATCGGCCCGATCCGTAAAGGCGGTTGGCATACCCATCCCCGTCAAGACATCGTTCAGCTTGATTTCATAGCTGAGGGTGAATTTAGGCAGACCAATGTCGATAGTGCCGCTGGTCAGTTCGCTCTGGAGGCTGGTCCAGCTGGCGCCGTTCAGCGACTGAATCAGGGCATCGGCAGAGGTGTTCTGACTGGGTAGCAAAACCGTCATGGCGTAATTGCCGGCGCCGTAGGGCAGCTCAAACGCCGTGTAGGTTGGTTTGAAGGCCCGGCGCAGGTTGGTGTTAAGCCGCATCATCCGAACGGTGCGCTGACCGCCCGATGCCAGCGTAAAGGGCGCATCGATGGTCTGGTCCGGCTTGAACTCCGTTTTCCAGTCGCCTTTGAAGTACAGCGCATTCATCAGAAACAGCACGTCCTGATCCGAAATCTGGTCGATCACCTTCGGAATCCGGCCGTTGGTTTTCTGACTGGCCCAGCCGTTGATCTTACCCACGGTAGCCGGACTGGTAAAGTCTTCGACCTGAGCTTCGGCCCTGAACGACTGCTTCAGCAGGTTTTGAAACGAGGGTTCGACGGGAAAGGTGTTGCGGCTCCAGACCGAGTTGGCCAGCGCCAGCGTCACCTTGGGGTCAACGGTGGGTAGGTTTTCCATCAGGTTCTGGTAGGTAGCGTTGGCCTCGCTGAGCGTCTGAGCGTCGAGGTTCAGCGTTTTCTGGATTTCCTGAGCCGTTTGCCCGTTGGCGCCGTTCAGAATCATACCCAGGGCCATGTGCAGGCTTAGTGGCGATACGAACGTATTGGTGGCGGTTCCTTCTTTCAGGCTTACGCGTTTGGCAAAATCGAAGGCAAAGCGGTTTGTTTGATCGGCAAAGGCGGCCGGCACTTTCAGCTGGCCAGTCTGATTTTGGGTATCGGGGGCCAGCGTTGAATCGGTACAGCCAATCCCCAGCAGCACAAAGCCAGCCGTGGCCAGGGCAAGTGTTGAGAATGAGGTCGTTTTCATAGCTAACAGGGGTTAGGGGCAGGCATCTGGTCATATACTGATCAACCCGATACCGGCCAGGTTCATACTTACGGGCAGTCGCCGAAAGCCTCGCGTTGCTGTCGGAGGGCGTTGACCAGCGGCTCGAACCCCGGAATGGTCTTGCCAAACGGAAAGGTAACGCGATGGCGACTGTCGTTTTGTTCCAGCTCGATGTACTCGGCCCCGCCGTCGGCGCAATCGGGGCAGCCGATCACGTTCGGCTGTTTACGAAACGCATCGAGGTCAGCCGCAGCCGCGCGCAGGCTGGTCCAGTCGGCCGCGCTGATGGTTCGTTCGCAGGTTTTGTCGGGCGTCTGGGTTTGCGAACGGGTTCCGCCCTGGGTAAGGGTAACGCTGGTGCCGTTGAAGACATACTCTTTGCGGCAGCTGTTGCCTACGCACATGCCGAACGAGGTGCCTGTCCGGATCATGATTGGGGCTGTTTCGCTAAGCGGCTGCTCCGCTACGCTCGAACACTGACCGAACAGGAGCGCCGATATAAACGCGGTTACAAGTAGCTTGATCATGGCTCAGTTCAGAAATGATAATCGACACCAAACGTCATACCAGTCGAGGTTGGCCGGGTCTGTATGGGTGAGTCGACGGGCGTACCGGGGCTCAGCGAGGGCTGATAAACCCCCGCCACCGAGGCCGACCAGCGCTGCGACGGGCGGTAGCGGAACCGGGCTCCCATCGTGGCCGCCAGCGATACGGGTCGGTACAGGCCGTCTTTTGCCGTTATAACCAGTTCGTCGGCTACGGTGTTCCGAACAAAGATGTTGGTGAGCAGACCACCCAGCAGGGCCATGCTCAGCCGTTTGCGCGGCCGAAGCTGGTAACCGACCTGCATCGGAACCTGAATGTACTGATAGTCGTTGGTAACGGCCTGGCTGTTGCGGATATCGTAGTTATTCGGATCGGCGGCCCGGTTGGCGCTCATCAGATTGTCATAGGCAAACTGGGCGGTGCTGCCATTCTTGGTGGCCGAGGGCTGGCCCAGCTGACTCCGCAGCAGATCGGTGTAGAGCGAGCTGGTACCGACTACGGTGGCCGCACTGCTGGTGTTGTTAACCATCTGTAAACTATAGACGTTAGCGGGGCGGGGGCTGTCGACCGTCGACCGACCGGCCAGGTACCCCACGCCCGACTCCAGCGACCAGTGTTCGGTGAGCTGAAGCCCGGCCGCAGCCTGGTAGGCAATCGAGAAGTTGGCCCGGCTCGATACCGTTGGCGAGGTTGCGCTGGCAGCCACACCCGACATCCGCACAACCGACGGAATCTGCGTCGATACGGCCGGGTCGAACGCGCCCGGCATCACACTGACCGACGCCCATAACGACCGCTCCGCCCGTTTCGTGGTTTGCTCGAGCGGCCTGTCGTCGGCCGGGTCGGCGGGCCGGAACCAGACAATTCGTTGAATCGCGCCCGGGCCGCGGAGCTTCAGCCCCCGGCCTTCGAGCCGATCGTAATTCGCCGAAGCCAGCTGGTCAGCCGATGCGGGATTTGCGGACTGGATGGTAGACTGACGGTCAACCGCGTTGGCGGGCATCGGACTGGCTGTCAGGGCCAGAGCCGGTGGGGTAGTGCCGGTAGTTGCTTGCCCTGCCGCCAACTCCGGACTGTCCGTCTCCGCTACGGAAACGCCTGATGCTAACCGGGTAGACCGAGCAAATCGCTGCGGTCTCTTCAGCGCCAGCGTCGGCATCTGACGGGATAATCGACGACCGCCGATCGATCCTGTTGGGGCCGGTTCAGACGCGGCTGATAAGGTAGGTTGGTCGGCCCCGGGCTGGTCGGCCCCGACTGGCGAACTGGCTGGCGCGCTGGTCGATGCAATACCGTCTGTTGCCGAACCGATACCGGAAGGCTGACCCGGCTGCTGGCGGTTGGGCTGCGCCGTCGGGGTAGCCGGAGCCGCCGACTGACGGGTGGCGACGGACTCGCTGCTCTGCCCGGTAGGTATGACCCACCAGCCCACCAATACCAGCGCCACGGCGGCTGCCAGGCCAGCGGCCCAGCCAAAGGGACGCGACAGGGCCGGTCCCGCCCCCCAGAGTGGGACGATGCCGGTTGTATCGGACTCGTCCAAACGCCGTTCGATAGCATCCCACACGCGGGGTGGGGGTGCGTCGTCGGCCTCGTCGAACACCTTCCGCCACAGATCGTCCGGTATGTTTCGTTCGTCACTCATTCTCTATGCTGTTGTTCATTCAGATTGGCCGGCCTTCGGCGGTTCGGCCATCCTGTTGTAGTTTCTGTTGAAGAAGGCTCCGGGCCCGTGCGTACTGTGATTTTGAGGTTCCCTCGGCAATGTCGAGCATGTCGGCAATCTCCGGATGATTATAACCCTCAATGGCGTACAAATTGAACACCGTCCGGCAGCCCGGCGGCAGTTCCTGAATCAGTTCCAGCAGGTATTTATAGTTCAGTGTCGGCAGACTCTGGTCGGCCTGGGGTAAAACAGGAGCCAGCTCCTGCACGTCGGCCGCATGCTCCCAGGGTTTTTGTTTCCGGATGTGCTTAAGCGCCGTATTGATGACGATCCGCTTCAGCCAGGCCTCCAGCGGACACTCGAACCGGAACGAGTCGATGTGCCGAAACACTTTCACGAACGCATCCTGCAACACGTCTTCGGCCTCGTCAGGGTCCTTGACGTACCGTTTGCACACGACAAAGAGCTTCCCGGCAAACCGCTCATAGAGCTGTCGCTGTACAATCCGGTCCTGCCGACGGCACCCTTCGACTAATGCATATTCATCCTGCATATCAACGCTGACAATTCCAAAGACCCGCTGCTTTAGCAAACGGTTGGAAGTCAGGTAAAATTTTTTGTCTTCCTGTCAAAGCGGTAAGTTGGTCACCCTGATCCCTTATATACCCATCGCGCCTGGCGAGCAGTGGCTGTCTGTCAGGCAGATTGACGGAACTATGTATATTTGAAACCCTTACCCTATATGCCTTATTCTTCATGAATCGTCGTGATGCACTGCGTTATTCTCTGGGCCTCGGCGTAGCTGCGCTGTCCTGGCCTGCGCTGGCAACAACCGCTGCCAGCCGCTTCAACATTGGTGCCTGCGACTGGTCCATCGGTCCGCCGGGGTCGATCGAGGCCTTCGCCGTAGCTCGTCAGATCGGTCTCGACGGCGTGCAGGTCAGCCTCAACATGGCCACCGACCATGAACATCTCCGCAAACCCGAGGTTCTGCAGGCCTATAAAGAAGCTGCCCGGCAGGCTGGTGTCGGTTTTGGCGGGCTGGCCATTGGTCTACTGAACACTATTCCGTACAAGTCAGATCCCCGAACCGACATTTGGGTGCAGGATAGTATCGACGTGGCCCGGGCGCTGGGGGTCAAAACCGTATTATTGGCTTTTTTCTCGAATAATGATCTGCGTAATGACAAAAAAGGTCAACAGGTAGTTATCGATAAATTGAAAGCAGTAGCTCCCAAGGCAGAGAAAGCAGGTGTAACGCTGGGCATTGAGTCGTGGCTGTCGGCGCCGGATCATCGGGCGCTGATCGAAGCCGTGGGTTCACCGGCAGTAAAAGTGTATTACGATGTCTGCAACGCAACGGTAGAGGGCTACGACATTTTCAGGGAGATGCGCGAACTGGGTACCGACCTGATCTGCGAAGTACACCTGAAAGAGAACGGCTTCCTGCTGGGCAAAGGCAAAATCGACCTGGCCAGGGTTCGCCAGACGCTCGATGAGATCGGCTACACGGGCTGGCTTCAGATCGAAGGAGCCGTACCGAAAGGGCAACCGATTCTGGCCAGCTACATCGAAAACAACCGAACCGTCCGAACCCTGTTTGGCTAGTTGTAGAGACGCGACCCATCGCGTCTCTTGGCCGGATGGTATGGCTGGCGCATAGGAGACGCGATGGCCGGGGCGCCAGTGCGGTCGCGTATCTACCTGTCCAGATGGTTCAGGGTGATGCGCATGTAGGGCGGTCGCGGTTCCTTGATTTGAATCTTAACGTACGTATGAAAATAACGTTTTCCGAATCTCTTTTTCCGGTTGTGCTGGTTGCGAGTTTGCTGACCGTAGCGACGCCGGTTGTTCAGCCGAAATTAACGACGACTGCGGTTCCATCGGCCGAACCCAGCCGACAGCACAGCGTTGTGGTAGGCGACGATTCGAGCCGCCTGTATTTGCCCGACGACCTCGAAGCGACGCTGTGGGCCGAATCGCCGATGTTTTACAACCCGACCAATATGGACATTGACGCCCGGGGCCGGGTGTGGGTTACGGAAGCGGTCAACTACCGGAAGTTCAACAACAAGGCCGACCAGCGCCTGAACCACCCGGAAGGCGAGCGCGTCATCATCCTGGAAGATACCAATGGCGACGGCAAGGCCGACGCGAGTAAGGTGTTCGTTACTGATCCGGACCTGGTATCGCCCCTCGGCATTGCGGTTATCGGCAACAAGGTTATCGTTTCCTGCGCGCCCAGCCTGGTGGTATATACCGACGAAAACGGCGACGATAAGCCCGACCGCAAAGAGGTGCTGCTGACCGGTTTCGGTGGCCTCGATCATGACCATGCGCTCCACGCCCTGGTAGCCGGCCCCGATGGTAAGTACTACTTCAACACGGGCAATGCCGGGCCGCACGTGGTCACCGACAAAGACGGCTGGACACTCCGCTCGGGAAGCCTTTATGTTGGCGGTACGCCCTACAACAAAATCAACCACGGTAATCAGATTAGCGACGATGGCCGCGTCTGGGTGGGTGGGCTGGCCATGCGTATCAACCCCGATGGGTCGGGCCTGAAGGTGATGGGTCATAATTTCCGCAACAACTACGAAACCGCCCTCGACTCGTACGGCAACATGTGGCAGAACGATAACGACGACCAGGTGGTGGCCTGCCGAACGAGCTGGCTGATGGAAGGAGGCAACGCGGGCTACTTCAGCAGCGACGGCACCCGCTACTGGCAGGGCGATCAGCGCCCCGATCAGTCGATCCAGACCGCCCACTGGCACCAGGACGACCCCGGCGTGATGCCCGTAGGCGATATTACCGGCGCGGGTTCGCCCACGGGGGTGGTTGTGTACGAAGGCGACGAACTGGGGCCTGCCTACCGGGGCATGTTGCTGAGCGCCGAAGCGGGCCGGAACGTGATATTCAGCTACAAACCCGACGTCTGGGGAGCCGGGTACCGCCTGCCCCGCACCGACTTCATCAGCACCTTTCCCAAAGTAGACGAGAATTACAAATGGAACGATAAGACCAGCGATACCCGCAAGTGGTTCCGCCCCAGCGACATTGCCGTAGGTACCGACGGGGCTCTTTACATTGCCGACTGGTACGACCCCGTTGTGGGTGGTCACCAGATGCAGGACCAGCAGGGCTACGGGCGTATCTACCGGATAACTCCGCGCGGGCGTCGGCTGAGAGCGCCCCGGC
This sequence comes from Spirosoma lacussanchae, assembly GCF_005870035.1. Taxonomy (GTDB): domain Bacteria; phylum Bacteroidota; class Bacteroidia; order Cytophagales; family Spirosomataceae; genus Spirosoma; species Spirosoma lacussanchae. Next base: position 56,388 of record NZ_SWJG01000003.1, read on the forward strand.
TCGATTTACGCACCACCCAGGGGCAGATTGCCGCGCTGCTCAGCCCGGCCGTGAACGTACGGATGCTCGGTTTCGAAGCGCTCAAACAACAGGGCGACGATGTGATCGAACCGGTAAAAGCTCTGCTGTCGTCGGGCAATCCATACCATCGGGCGCGGGCAATTTTTATGATGGCGCACCTGGGCTCCGAAGGCCAATTCGAAGTTGAACGGCTCCTCAAAGCTGCCGATGCACCCATGCGGATAGCCGCCATCCGGGCCCTGCGCAGCATCACCCCCGAAAACTCCAGGTCCAACCCGGGCCTGACTACCTCGCAGCGGGCGTTGCTGCCGCTGTTGGGTAACCTGTCGCTCGACCCCAGCGCGGCTGTTCGGCGCGAGGTGGCCATTGCCATCCGGGATGTACCCTATACCGATTGCCGCTTCATACTCCTGAACCTGGTCAAAGGCTACGACGGGCAGGATCGTTACTACCTGCATGCCCTCGGCATAGCCGCTGGCGGAAAAGAAGAAGCCCTCTTCGCCGATCTGCGTCCGACCCTGCCCCCAGACCCTACCCAGTGGGATCAGCGCGTAGCCAGCCTCGTCTGGGAGCTGCATCCGGCCTCGGCGGTTCCCCTGCTGAAAAAACGCGCCGAAGCCCAGACGCTCACCGCCGACGCCCGGCGGCAGGCCATTACGGCACTCGGGTTCATTAACGACAGGTCGGCTGCCCTGACCATGGTTGAGCTGATCAAATCGCCGGAGAAAGACGTGGCCGACCAGGCCCGCTACTGGACGGGCTTCCGGCGCGGTAACGACTGGGCCTCGCTGCTGAACTGGGATGAGGTGATGCCGGTGAAACTATCGGCCGATGAACAAAAGATGCTGGCCAAGCGGCAAATTCTGCTGGACGAGTACAAGAGCGATGCCGAAAAGCGGAAAGTAGCGATGGAAATGGCCCGTACGGCGGCCGGTGGGCAGATACTGGTTGGTCTGGCCGCTGACAAAAAATTGCCCGACAACCTGCGTACCTACGTAGCCGATGCCATCCTGAAAAATCCCGACCAGAGTGTGCGAACCATGGCGAAGGAATACTTCAGCCGCCGGTCCGCGCCCAAACCAGCCGCCCCCGCAGAGACCGCCAGTGCGGCTTCGTCGGTGGCTAGTGCGCCGTCGGCCAGTCCGGCCAGTAGCGAGTCGATTACCCAGATCGCCATGCTGACCGGCGACGCCAGATCCGGGCTGACGGTTTTCAAAAACAACTGCTCAACCTGCCATCGCTACAAGCAGCAGGGCAACGATGTGGGGCCCGAACTTACCCAGATTCATCAGAAATTCGACAAAAATGCCCTGCTCGACGCCATCGTGAACCCCAGCGCCGGGATTGCCTTTGGCTACGAACCCTGGCTCATCACGACCAAAAAAGGGCAGACCTACTACGGGTTTCTGGTGAGCGATGGGCAGCAGTCGGTTGTCGTGAAGGGGGTGACGGGACAAAAACATACGGTTCCAACCGATCAGGTCTACTCGCGCCGACAGTATAAGACGAGCCTCATGCCCGACCCCAAAGCGATGGGCCTTTCCAATCAGCAACTGGCTGACCTAACGGCCTTTCTGCTTAAGCAATAGTTGTTGTGGTTCGGCCGGTCTGGCAGATCAGGACCGGCCGGGCTGTACATTTGATCTACCGGTTACTCAGGTACATTTCGGAATAGCGTGTCGATTTTGACTAGGGTGTTACCTTAATGGATATTTTATCATAATATATTGCTCCAAGTTACTTTTTGGTGTAATATTTGGTGTAAAATCCTTTTATAGGTATTCGCTTTATTCAAAATGAAAAATTTTTTACAAGTTGGCAGCGGACTGTGGTTGCTGGTTGGGTTGCTGTGTGCTAACACACAGGCTCATTCGGCGGCTTCGACGCCCGGGCTGCAGCGAGTAAACCTCTCGATACAAGCGACTGGCGTGGTTAAACCTATAACCATGGCCGCGCCACAGGACAGTCTTGTCAAGCCAGTCGCCGACACGACCGGCCTGTTGATTACCCAGCTATCGACCCAGGCACTCTGCCCCGGCGGTTCCCTACAGATTTATTTCTCGGCCGAAAAACCGCTCTCCGCTACCGGCGTCGTTACGGCTGACCTCATCAACCGGCGTAGCACGACCGTCGTGAGTATTCCCGTAAGCGGTACCGCCAGCCCGCTCCGGCTAACCGTACCGGATACGCTGGTACCGGGTTCGTACCGGCTGCGGCTACGGTCGGCAAATGCAGCTGGCACCTACGCGGGGGCTATCAACATCAACCCGTTGCCGATTGTCAACCTGCGCGGATCAACGACCATCCGCCGGGGCGAACCGGCCGTTGTTACGCTCGACGTAACCGGCATTGGTCCCATCGCTATCAACCTGAGCGATGGAAGTCAGGTACCGACCGAGGGGCTGGAACGGACCATATTCCGACCGGTTAGCCTGTTTCCCGACACGACCACCACCTACCGGGTTACCGGTCTGGCTTCGGGCTGCGGCACGGCGGGGACTATCAGCGGCTCAGCGGTGGTTACGGTGCAACCCAGTGTACGGATCGACTCGCTGTCGAGCTACCGGTTTTGCGGGGGCGATACCATCCGGGCGTATCTGTCGGTCGACTCGGCTGCGCTCGGGACTAATCCGGCGGCCTGGGCGTTTTTGATCGGGCCACCCACCAGCGCTACCGGTAACCTAGGCTCATATACCGGCTACGGAACGGTGCTCAGCATCCAGAACCGGGTTATGACGGTGGTGCTGCCCGGCCCGGGGCAGGGCGATATCTATTCGGGCGTTTATGCGGTGCAGGTTCGCTACCCTGACCGGGCCGAACAGGCGCAGTTCGGCGTTGTTCATAACCGGCGGGTTCATGTCGGTACGGTGCCCAGAGCCATCCTACCGGCCAATTTCAGTACCGAGCTGGACAAACCCCAGGGCATTAACTTCCAGGTTACGGTAACGGGCGGACGCGATTACGAGATCACCCTGTCCGACGGTACCACCCGACGCGTCAAAACCGACGAGGATTTCTATTCCCAGGTAGCCCGTTTCGACCTGTTTGTCGACAAAACTACGACCTATACCGTTCGGTCTGTTCGCAACAGCTGTGGCGTCGGCACCACCGAGGGGCAGGTAACGATCAACGTTCGCCAGCCGGACCAGCGGGTGCTGTACCTGAAACGACCCGACAGTCTTTACTGCCCGGGGAGCCTGCTGCGGGTAAGTTTCGGTCTGTCGGGCACCTATACGGCCGCTAACCGGTTCCGGCTCGAACTGTCGGACGGCCTGGGTACATTCTACGGTAACTATGTCGATACGGTTCGTACGGCGGCCGATACGCTTCAGTTCCGGGTGCCGCAGGAGGCCAGTTTCTATAAGTTACGGCTGGTAGCTACCGACTCGGGCGTGGTCAGCAACGAGACGGGCTTCTACGTATCTGAGTTTGCCCCAAAGGCAACGCTGGCTATCACCCCCGACGATCGACGGGCGGGTTATACCGACGGCGTTACAACCGTAGTGCTGCCGGGCGCATCGGCCGAGCTGGTGCTTGGCTTCCAGGGGCAGCCGCCGTTCCGCTATGAACTCTCCGACGGCACCAAAGGCCAGACCAACGCCACCTTCGTATCGCTGAAGCGGTTTCCGCAGACATCGGCCACATATTACCTCAAAACCCTGACCGACGGCTGTAGTACCGCGCCAGCCAGCAATACCGTATCCCTGACCGTACAGCCGTTTCTGATGCAGATGGGAACGATAAACAGCTACGCCTGCATCGGTAACGAACTACCCGTCCCGATCATAACGGCAGGGCGCGTTCCGGACAGCGCCACGCTGGTTGTACAGGCCGCTACCGACAGCGCCACCGGAACCTACCGCGACCTGCCAACGGCCGGTTTGCTGCCCGGCCTGCGGGTAACGGTAGATACCGCCATGATCGGGAAAAACCTGTTTCTGCGTGTGGTTGCCAAAACCAGTAGCCTGACGCTGACCAGCCTGCCCACAGCCAACCCGATAACCGTTCGAAGCGCGCCCAACGTTACCCTGACCACGCCCGACGGCCAGACCGCCGTTCAGCTGGAACCCAATCAGACCAGCGCCGAACTGAAAGTGGCCAGTAAAGCCCGGGATGTGTTTTCGGTACGGCTGAGCGATAATCAGCTGCTCGACGGGTTTGCCAACGGGAGCCTGTTTGTGGCGCCCGCCAGCACCACGGCCGCCAGTACGTTTACCATTCAGCGCGTATACAACGTCTGCGGATACGGTACCGCCACGGGACAGGTACGGGTGAGCTACAAACCCGGGCTGCGGGGGCTGACCGCTACCGATAGCCTGCTGTGCGCCGGTAGTTCCTGGACCGTCGGGTATGAGCGGGTAGGGGAGCTGGCGGCCGATAACCGGTTTGTGTTCTCCCTGCGCGACAGTACCGGCCAGCTGACCCGGCTATCCGAAACAACGGCCGTTCAGGGCCAGCTGACGCTGCCGATTCCGAGGGTGCAGAAAGCGGGCTCGTACTCGCTGCATGTCGAAGCTACCTCGCCAGCGCTGACGCTGGTCAACACTGGCCCCAGGCTGGTAGTTCGGGCTCTGCCCACCGCATCGATGACCGGCACGGCCAGTGTCATCAAAGGAGACTCGGCGGAGGTGAGCGTGGCGTTGACCGGCAGCGCCCCCTGGAGTTTTACGGTGAGCGGGCCGGGCGGCAACCAGACCCTTACGACCAGTCAGTCGCCCTACCGCATTCGCATTCGGCCCGATACCACGGTTACGTACTGGCTGGCGGGGGTTTCGAACGGTCAGTGCGGTACGGGTATCGCCAGCGGCACGGCTGTCATTACGGTAACCATCCTGACCGCCAGCGAACCGGCGCTTCCGCTCTCGGTATCGGTCTACCCGAATCCGACTAGCAGCTACCTGCGCATCAGCGGCCAGTGGGAGGGCGGCCCGGCCGTAACGCTCCAGCTGATCGACGCATCGGGGCGGCCGGTGCTGGATGAGTCGGCGGGGCGCTCGTTTGGGGCTTTCTCGCGCGAGGTCGATCTGAGCCCATTCCCGACGGGGGTTTACCTGCTCCGGATCCGGGTAGGCGACCGGACGGAGGTTCGGCGGGTGGTAAAGCAATAGCTGATTAAACCCTTTGGCTCGAAACGGTATCCTAGCTACACCGCGTGTGGAAATGTCCGCGTACCTTCATCTCATCGGGTACGAATCCCACAGGCCAACAAACTATGAACCGTTTCTTCACCGTACTGCTGTTGCTGACCGCCCTATCGGCCGTTGCTCAGAAAAATAGACCCGATCCGACCTTTACCCAGGACTGGAAACAGGCCGATTCACTCCTGAAAAAAGGCTTGCCCCAATCGGCACTCGAGATCGTTAACCGGATTTATACCCGCGCCAAAGCCGACCGAAACCACCCGCAGGTGGTAAAAGCGGCTATGTACCGACTGGCCCACCAGCCCTACTCGACCGAAGATGTCCATGCCGAACTGATCGAGTCGCTCCGGCGCGATGTGGCCGAGTCGCCCGCGCCCGCCCGCAATGTGCTCCAGTCCATTCTGGCCGAAACGTACTGGCAGTACTATGAGCAAAACCGCTGGAAGTTCCAGAGCCGCCGAACCGACGATCGGGCCTCGGCCGACCCCCGTACCTGGGATCTGCGCCGACTGGTGGCCGAATCCGTCACCGCCTACGAAGCCTCGCTGAAGCCGCTCGATCTGCTCCGGAAAACGCCCGTTTCCGCTTTCGATCTAATTATTGAGAAAGGCGATGCGGAGTCGCGGCTGCTGCGGCCAACGCTTTACGACTTTCTGGCGCATCGGGCGCTGACTTTTTACCGGAACACAGAACCCGACATCATCCGGCCTGCCAACCGGTTCGCGCTGGACCAACCGGCTTACCTGGCCGATGCGGCCACGTTTCTGAAAACACCGCTCACCAGCTCCGATACGCTCTCGCTCCGATTCCGGGCGTTGCAGCTTTATCAGCGTCTGATGGCGTTTCATGAGGCCGATACCAATCCGTTGCCGCTGGCGGTGCTCGATGCCGACCGGCTGGCGTTCGTGCATCAGTACAGCATCCTGCCCAACAAAGATTTGCGCTACCAGCAGGCGCTGGAGCAGCGGCTCAAATCCATTCGTAACCAGCCAGCCGAGCCGTTCTATGGGCTGGCGCTGGTCACGTTATGGAGCGAACTGAGCAACCAGCGCCCAGCCGGTGGCTGGCGACGGCGGGCGGCTGATCTGGCGGCCGATCTGCTCAAACGATTCCCCCAGACTACGCCCGAGACCACTAACCTGCGGCAGCTGCTCGACCGGTTCAGAACCCCGCTGGTCACTGTACAGGTCGAAGAAGGCAACGCGCCCAACAAACCCATCCGGGCGTCGGTCACGTACCAGAACGTGCCGACCCTCTACTACCGCCTGATTAAAACCAGTGTCGATGATCAGAACCGGGTCGACCGTCGGCAGAATCCCGACGATGGCAAAGGGTTGGCGCGGCAGTATCTGAAACGGCCCGTTTTACTCCAGGGCTCGGTCAGCCTGCCCGACGATGGCGATCTGCAGTCACACCGGACCGAAATAGCCCTGCCTGCCCTGCCGCTGGGGCATTATGTGGTGCTGATTGCCAACAAACCCGATATGTCGGAGGCTACTGAGGTGCTGACCTACACGCGGCTTCACGTGACGCATATCGGGTACCTGATCGGGCATCGGCCGGTGCCGGTTAAACCCGTTGGGTCGGGCCAGTCCGATGATCTCGACAATCATTACACGCGTGACCCCAAGCTGTATGTGCTGAACCGGCAAACGGGCCAGCCCCTGCCCAACGCGCGGGTCGAGCTGTTCGAGCAGGTCTATGTCAACAATTACCAGGAGCATCGGCGGCTCAACACCATGCGCACCGACGCTACGGGCGGGCTGGTGGTACCTGACAAGGTTGTACAGGGCAATCGTAGTTACCGGTTCCGGATCGTTACCCGACTCGATACCATCGATACCGAACCCATATACTGGCCCGGCTACCAGCGGACCGAATCGAACACCGGCGAGGACGAGATCCGGGCGCTGCTCTTCACCGACCGGGCCATCTACCGGCCTGGGCAGCCGATCTTTTTCAAGGGCGTGCTGTACAAAGGCAAAACCGATGACTACCGGGTAGCGGCAGGTACGCAAACGCAGGCCACGCTGGTCGATGTAAATGGCGAAACGGTATCCTCCCTGACGCTGACCAGCAACGCCTTCGGTACGGTAGATGGTCAGTTTACGGCCCCAACCGGTCGGCTGACGGGCGACATGAGCATCCGGATCGAAAACAGCCAGACCAGCGTTCGGGTCGAAGAATATAAACGCCCCACGTTCGAGGTAAAAGCCGCCCCGCTGAAAGGCAGTTATAAACTGGGGCAGCCAGTATCGGTAACGGCTACGGCTAAAACCTTTGCGGGGGCAGTCGTCGACGGCGCTTCGGTACGCTACCGGATTACGCGCCAGCTCAAACCGCGCTGGATCTGGTGGGAGTGGAGCAACTACATACCGACGGGTCGTCAGGGCCTGCCGGTCGGGCCCGAAACCGAAATTGCCAACGGTACGCTCACGACCGATGCTACCGGCGCGGTGTCGCTCACGTTCGTGGCTCAGCCCGACTCGCTCATCGATCGACAGACCAATCCGACTTTCAACTTCGTCGTCATCATTGACGTAACTGACGCGACCGGCGAAACCCGTTCGACCCAGCAAAGCCTCTCGATTGGGTACTCGGCCCTGACGGCTACGCTCAACCTGCCCCCGCAGCTCGACAACCGCGACCAGTCCGTATCCATCCGCGTGACCAACGCCGGGGGCGAGCGCGTACCCGTAAGCGGTCAGCTAACCCTGTCGCCCCTGACTCCGCCCCGGCAAGCCCTGCGCAAACGCCTGTGGGAAGCGCCCGACCGATATGCGCTGAGCCGGGAGGCCTTTAAAAAACTGTTTCCTACGGATGTCTATGCCGATGAAGACAAGCTGACCAACTGGCCCAAAGGCGCTGCCGTCGAGACGGTGTCGATCAACCAGACCGACACGCTGAAGCTGGCCCTGAGCCGCTATCCGGCCGGTATCTATGCCGCCGACCTCCGCGTGACCGATGCGGCTGGCGAGAGCACTACCCTGACGCAGTACGTTACCATTACAACCGAGGCCCAGCCGTTCGTTATGGCCCGGCCCGACGGCTGGGTGAAGGCGCTGAACACTGAAGGCAAACCCGGTCAGTCGGTTGCTTTTCTGCTGGGGGGAGGCCCCGGCCCGGTGCTGATGCGGGTAGCAAACAGGGGAGTAATTCGGGAGGAGCGCTGGATCAAACTGACCGACGAACCCACCCGGGTCGAGGTGCCCATCATCAGCGACTACCAGAACGGAATTTCCGTATGGTTTACAAAAGTGCAGGACGGCCGCAAGCTGGACGTAGCCAAACCCATCACCCTGTCGAAACCCGACCGAACGCTGCGGATCGAAACCCTGACGTTCCGCGATTTGCTTAAACCCGGGCAGGCCGAGCAATGGACGCTCCGGGTCAGCGGGCCGGGTAACGAACAGGTGCTGTCAGAACTGGTGGCTACTTTGTATGACGCATCGCTGGATGCGTTTGTGCCGCTCAACTGGCCCAGTGGTCCGGAAAACCCGATCCTTTTCCATGACGGTGGTTTACAGTGGATGCCAGCCAACTTCAAAACTGTTACGAGCAATCTGTTTTGGTATAACTACCGGGACCGGCAGCCGATCGGCCGCCGGTATGACGCGCTGGCCAGCTTCGGCGGAGACAGGTTGCCTTCGTTGCGGACATTGCAGGAGGGTATATCCGCAGGCTACGGCCGGGGCGGGGCGGGTGTTCTCCGGGCAGCGGCACCCCGCAAGTCGTTAAGCGGAGCCGTGGCTAAGGTAGCGACGATGGAAGAGGCCAGTGATAATGTGGTGGAGTTACGCGAAGCGATAGCCGCCGAAAGGCCGACATCGACTACCACCAGCCCGTCGGTTTCACCGCGCCGTAACTTCAGCGAAACTGCGTTCTTCTTCCCCAAACTACAGACCGATGCGCAGGGTCGGGTGCTGCTCAGCTTCACCATGCCCGAAGCCCTCACGCGCTGGCGGCTGCTGGCGTTTGCGCATACGCCCGACCTGAAAACCGGCTCGTTCGAGCGTACCGTCGTGACGCAGAAAGAGCTGATGATCACGGGTAACCTGCCCCGCTTCCTGCGCGAAGGCGACACGCTCCGGCTAACTGCCCGCGTCAACAACCTGTCCGACAAATCGCTCAGCGGCACGGCCCGGATCGACGCCATCGACCCCGTTACCGGCCAGTCGCTCACCACCGCCCTCTTCGGGCCGGGCCGGGTTTCGCCCAATCAGGCGTTTACGGCCGCTAAAGGACTGAGCGCAGCCGTAGCCTGGACGGTCATCGTGCCTCCCGGGCTGGAGAACGTAACGATCCGCAAATCGGCTTCGGCCGGCGACTTTACCGATGCCGAAGAGCGAACCGTTCCCGTGCTGCCCAACCGGATGCTCGTGTTGGACAGCCAGCCGTTCTACGTGAACGGAGGAGGCAAAAAAGAAGTACGGCTGAATGCACTGGCCAGTCAGTCGCCCGAGTTGCCGCTGTCGGCCGAGCGGCTGACGGTTGAGCTGACCAGCAACCCGGTCTGGACCGCCCTGCAAAGTTTGCCGTACCTGAACGAATTTCCGTACGAGTGTGCCGAGCAGCTGTTCAGCCGGTTCTACGCCAATGCGCTGGCCAGCCGCATCGTCAGCGCCCGCCCCGAGATTCGGGCCGTAGCCGACGCCTGGGCCAAAAAAGCACCGGCCAACCCGCTCGAAACGAACTCCGAGCTGAAAAGCGTCACCCTCGACGAAACCCCCTGGCGACGCGATGCCCGCGACCAGACCCGCCAACAGGCGCAGATCGGCCGGTTTTTGCAGGCAGACAATCTGCTGGCCGGGCAGGAACAGGCCCTGCGGAAACTTCAGTTGTTACAGGCCGCGAACGGCGGCTTCGTCTGGTTTGCGGGTATGCCCATCGACCGAACCGTTTCGCTGCATCTGCTGGCGGGCTTCGGCCACCTGACCCGACTGGGGGTAACCCTGCCCGAAAGTCAGCAGCAGCTGGCTACCGGGCTGCAAACGCGAGCCCTGCCCTTTGTCGATGAAACCGCCCGGCAGTGGGTGCAGATGCACAAACAGCGGAAACAGGCTGGTTACGATACGTTCTGGGCTGTTCAGTACCTCTATGCCCGGTCGTTCTACCCGGCTCAGCCCATAGCCGACAAAGCCGTTCGGGACTATATTCAGAACCACATCACGAAAAACTGGTCAACAATGGGTATTCAGGAGCAGGCCCTGACGGCGCTGGCCCTGTACCGGCTGGGCGATCGTCAAACCCCGGTAGCTATCCTGAAGTCGCTCGGCGAACGGGCTGCGCAGTCCGACGAGCTGGGTATGTACTGGCCCGCCAACAAACCGGGCTATGCCTGGCAGCAGGCTCCCATCGAAACGCAGGCATTGCTGATCGAAGCGTTTCAGGAAATTCTGAACGATACCAAATCGGTTAATGCCATGAAGCAATGGCTGCTGAGCCAGAAACGGACGCAGGCCTGGCCAAGTACCAAAGCCACCACCGAGGCTATTTATGCGCTGTTGCTCAACGGTGATGACTGGCTGAACACTCAGGCCACAACGGAGCTGCGGGTGGGTGGCCGACCGGTCGATGTGGCCGCAGCGGGCCCGGTAGGCTACCAGAAAGTAACGTACCAGCCCGCCGAGATCAAACCGGAGCTGGGCGTAGTCACCGTCAGCAAAACCGGCAGCGGCCCGGCCTGGGGCGGTATCTATTACCAGCACTTCGAACCCCTTGACCGCGTAACGCCCTCGTCGGCCATCAAAACGGCCATGGGCAACCTGACCGTAACGAAGCAGCTGTTTCTGGAACGCGACAGCCCGGCTGGCCCCGTCAGCACGCTCGTCACCGACAAAACCGCCCTGAAACCCGGCGATCGGCTGCGGGTTCGGCTCGAAGTGCGTACCGATCGGGACATGCAGTATGTACACCTGAAAGACAGCCGCGCGTCGGGTTTTGAACCAGCGGCCGACGGCGCCGGGGCCGTTTTGTCGGGCTACCGGTATCAGAATGGACTGGGTTACTACGAAGCCCCCCGCGACGCCAGCACGGACTTCTACCTGGACCAGCTGCCGGTCGGTACCCACGTGTTCGAGTATGGCCTGCGGGTGGTGCATACCGGCGATTATGCGAGTGGGGTTGCTACGATCCAGTGTTTCTACGCACCCGAGCTCGCGGCTCGGTCGGTCGGTACGCGCGTGCATGTACCCGCCCCCGCCGGGCGTTGAGAAGCGGTGGCCTGAGCAGGCGGTTAACAGCGTTCAACGGCTGTTCAGGCCATTTTTGCCGCGGAAGCTGCGGGGCCTGGGGCCGGGTTTGGCGCGGTAAAATGTGTAAATTTGTCGGATGCCTGCTCAACCCGAACAGCCCGCCATTCGCCGGATTATCCATATCGATATGGATGCCTTCTACGCGTCGGTCGAGCAGCGCGACAATCCCGAATTACGGGGTAAACCGGTGGCGGTAGGGGGTTCGCGGGCGCGGGGTGTGGTGGCCGCGGCCAGTTACGAAGCCCGCGTATATGGAGTCAGGTCGGCCATGGCGTCGGTAACGGCCATCCGGCAGTGTCCGGAGCTAATCTTCGTCAAGCCCCGGTTCGAGGTGTATAAGGCCGTATCGGCCCAGATCCGGGCGGTGTTTGCGGACTATACACCCCTAATCGAACCGCTCTCGCTCGATGAAGCCTACCTCGACGTAACCGAAAATCGGGCTGGCCTGCCGTCGGCAACGGACATGGCCCGGCAGATCAAAGCAAAAATCCGCGAAACCACCGGACTGACGGCCTCGGCCGGGGTGTCGTATAACAAGTTCCTGGCCAAGCTGGCATCCGATCATCAGAAACCCGACGGGCTGTTTGTGATCAAACCCGCCGATGGCCCCCGCTTCGTTGAAACCCTGCTGGTCGGGCAGTTTCACGGGATCGGTCGCGTGACGGCGCAAAAAATGAACGCATTGGGCATCTTCACCGGGCTCGACCTCCGCCAGCAGTCGGTGGCGTTTTTGCAGCGCCACTTCGGCAAGGCGGGCCAGTACTACTACCAGATTGCGCGCGGCATCGACGACCGGCCCGTCAACCCCGACCGGGTCCGGAAGTCGGTTGGGTCCGAGAATACCTTCGAGACGGATTTGCATGAGGTACCCGAGCTGCTGGACGGCCTGCACCCCCTGGCCGAGGAGGTCTGGCAGTACTGCCAGGGCCGGGGTATCCGGGGGCGCACCGTCACGGTCAAGATTAAGTTTGCCGACTTCCGGCAGATTACCCGCAGCCGCACGCTGTTATCGGCCGTTCCGTCGCAGGCGGTGCTGGCGCAGGTGGCGGGTGAGCTCTTGCAGAGCGTTCTGCCCGTTAGCCAGGGAATTCGGTTGCTGGGGGTGTCGCTCTCGGGGCTGAATACGGAAGAAACCACGGGCAGTGGTCAGCTAACCCTGTTTGGTGACTAGGATCGCGCCGATGACCGTTCGCTCAATGGGCCGTTTCGGCTGTTAGCCCGGGCGGGCTGGCTTCGACTAAGGGTTCAGATTAACATAGCTGAACGATGAAAACTATACTGACTACCGGGCTGGCGTTGCTGATGGCAACGGGCCTGACCAACTGTGGCGACAAAGAAACGGTAAAGCCATCCGAACAGGCACTGACCAGCTTTATGAGTGCTGAGAGTACCCTAACTCCCAGCGTACGTACTTCCGGCCCATGGGAACTGGGGGTTGTATTCAGCTCGTCGGTGGCGGGGAGGCTTACCCAGGTAGGTAGCAAAATGCCCGAGCCCGGCACGTATCGCGTCATCATCTGGGATTTTGATACCAAACAATCGGTACGGCAAAAGACTGTAGAACAAACCGCCCCCGACAAACTGACCATGGCCGACATCGAATCGCTGGCCCTGGTTGCCAACAAGAAATACGTAATCAGCATCAACAGCCAGTCGGGCGGCACCAACAAGAAATACGGAGCGGCCTACAAAACGGGGGGTGGCGAGTTCATGCCGTTTACCAAAGGCAGTATTCTGGTTTATAATGCCTGCTACCGGCTAACGGCCCCGGCGCTGTTTCCCGACGCTGTACAGAATGTGAAAAGCGAACTGTACGGCTATCCGGAGTTTACGTTTATCCCTGACTGAGCCGGTTCGTAAAAGCCGTCAGTCCGTAACCTCGCGGGCCACGCGCTCGCCGGAGCGTACGGCCCCCTCGATATAGCCGTTCCAGACATCGGACGTCTCGGTGCCGGCCCAGTGGATTCGCCCGACGGGTTGCCGCAGGGCCGGGCCCGCGCTGGTCCAGAAACCGGGCTGCGGCACGGCCGCGTAGCAGCCTTTGCTCCAGGCTTCGTTCAGAAACGAATGGTCGAGGTACCGGCGCGGGCGGGCGGCTTCCGGGCCGAAAAACGTCGCAAACGACTGCAGGGCTGATGCTCGCCGTTCGTTGTCCGACAGCAGCGAGAAGTCCCGGGCTTTACTACCCAGCACAAACCCCATCAGTATACCCTGGCTGCCATCCCTGGGCGAGTTATCGAAGGTAACGCTGATGGGTCCGTCGGGGGTAGCGGCCAGGCCGTTCAGGCCCTGGTCGCGCCAGAACGGCCGGTCGTAGATGGCGTAACATTTCCAGACGGCTCCCATCGGCAGCTGCGTCATCAGCTGCTGTCGCTGGGGCGGCAGGGCGGGCTCGAACCGGATGTCGGCCTGTAACGCGGGCGGAATGGCGACAACAACCCGGCTGGCCCTGTACGTAGTCGTGTCGGTGGTGACCTCTACTTGTGCGTCGGTCTGGTTGATGGTTCGTACGGGGGCGTTGAACACGATCCGGTCGGCGAAGGTAGCGGCCATCCGGTCGGCAATGGTCTGCGCGCCCCCCACAAACCGCTCCGCCTGCGCGCCGTTCTTTACGTTCATGAGCGTATCCAGATCCCGACCCGACCGGATGTAAAACAGCGCATGTAACAGCGAGAAATCAGCCGGATCGGCGGCCCAGATGGCGCCTACGGCAATGGTGAAGAACTGGCGGGCCGTTTCGTAGCCCATCTGCCCGTTCATCCAGTCGGCCAGCGTCTGGCTGTCGAGCTGGCGGGCATTGGGCGTGTTCCAGGGTTCGGCGAGGTCAACCGTTTTCGAGAGTTTATTGATTCGTTTGATGGCCGCGTCCAGACTCAGCAGCGAAAACAGCGGCAGGGGTGGAATGAGGCCTTTGTAGCGTTTGACCTTTCCCCGAAAATACTGGGTGCTTTTGCCGGTATCGTAAGTGGGGAACGTGTCGACGCTGAACGTGCGGCCCAGCGCATACAGCCGATCCTGCGTTGGACCAACCCAGGCCCCGCCCAGGTCGACGTACGAGCCGTCATCGAAGCGTTGCGTATGCACCCGACCGCCTACCCGGTCGCGGGCTTCGAGCAGCAGCACGGTTTTGCCGGCTTTAATGAGTTCATAGGCCGCGGTCAGACCCGCATAACCCGCTCCCACGACAAGTACGTCGTACGGCTTTTTATCATCGGTCATGGTTGGTTCAGGAATCGTACCCTAACCTACACAAAAACCATGACCTGGTAAAGAAATCACGCCTGGCTCCAGCGGGGCGACATGTCCATAGCCGCAACCAATGCCATTCAAGATTTAGCCCCGCTGGGGCTGTATATGGTTCCTATCGCTATGGGCTGATAGCAGATCGCCCCTGCCGGGCTTAGGTGCTGGCAGGGGCGATCAGGATACTAAATGAATTGGCGTCGGCGAGTCAGCTGGATGGCAATCGAACCGCCGGTCAGTTTATACGATGGCGTCGATGAGGGCCGTAATGATGGAGACGACAATACTGAACAGCAGTGCGGCTATGAAACCACTCACGGCAAAGCCCGGAACCAGGTAGGCCGTCAGATAAACCATCAGCACGTTCAGCACCAGCAGAAACAGACCCAGGGTCAGAATCGTAATGGGAATGGTAAGAACCGTCAGGATCGGCTTGATAAAGGCGTTCAGGAAACCCAGTACAATGGCCACGATCAGGTAGGTAGCTGGCCCGCCCGATACGGTGATGCCCGGAATGAACATACTGGCGACGTAAACAGCTACGGCGCTGATAAGGATGCGAATGATGAGACCCATAGTGGAAAGTTTTCAGTGATCGGTTATTCGTTTCGGAAAGTCGAAACTGCAAATTTTAACCGACAACGGAAAACTATTGTTTAACGTGACGACTTTGCAGCACGGCAATGATATCGTCGAGGTCTATGTTTTTCTGTTCCAGCAGCACCAGAAAATGGAAGAGCAGATCGGCCGCTTCGCCCTTGAAGAGGTGGTCGTTATTGTCTTTAGCCTCAATGACCAGCTCTACAGCCTCTTCGCCTACCTTTTGCGCAATCTTGTTGACGCCTTTTCGGAACAGCGACGCCGTATACGACCCATCGGCCGGATTGACTTTCCGGTCGTGGATGATGTGCTGCAGGTAATTGAGAAACTGGCCCTGCCCTTTGTTGACTTCATCAAAGCAGGTGTCGGCACCCGTGTGGCAGGTTGGCCCGGCGGGGTGAACCTTGATCAGGAGCGTATCGCCGTCGCAGTCGATCCGTATCTCCCGCACGTGCAGAAAGTTATTCGACGTTTCGCCTTTGGTCCAGAGCCGTTGTTTGCTGCGGCTGAAAAACGTAACGACCTGCTCGGCCAGGGTCTTTTCGTAAGCCTCGCGGTTCATGTAGCCCAGCATGAGTACGTTACCCGTATCGGCATCCTGAATCACGGCCGGAATCAGCCCATCGGTCGATTTGTCGAAGTTAATGTCGGAATTCATACTGCAAAGGTAGGGGCTTAGGATCGAATCGTCCCTACAAAGGCACGGATGCTCTCGGGTGAGGTGCCATGATCCTGCAGATGGCGAATAAAGGCACTCCCCACAATGGCGCCGTTGGCGTACTGACAAGCCGTATCGAAGGTCTCGTGGTCGTTGATCCCGAATCCGATCAGGCGGGGGTTGCGCAGCTGCATGGCGCGAATCCGGTCAAAATAGGCCCGCATCGGTTCACTGATGCCTTTGGTCGAGCCCGTAATGCTGGCTGAGGAGACCATGTAGATAAACCCGTCAGATTCGGCGTCGATGTGCCGGATGCGCTCATCTGAAGTCTGGGGCGTAATCAGATTCACGTTCAGAATACCGTAGGCTCGGAAGGTCTCGGCATATTCGGCCAGAAACAGGTCGAGCGGCAGGTCGGGCAGGATAACACCATCGACACCTACCGCGCGGCATTGCTGGCAGAAGTTCTCGACCCCAAACTGAAGCACCGGGTTAATGTAGCCCATGAGCAGAATGGGCACCGAAATCTCCTGGCGGCAACTGGCCAGCTGCGCGAACAACGTCCTGAGCGACATGCCGTTCTCAAGCGCTTTCCCGTTGCTCTGCTGGATGGTTTCGCCATCGGCAACGGGGTCGGAATAGGGCATGCCAATCTCGACCAGATCGACGCCGGCAGCCTGCAAGCCGCGCAGTATGGTCAGGGTATCGTCGAGGTTGGGGAAGCCAGCGGTAAAATAAACGTTCAGCAGTCGGTCGCCTTTCTGGGCAAAGAGGTCGGTTATCCGGTTTCGGGTAATGGAACTGGTCATGGCAAGTCGTTAAACAGTCATCAGTAGGCGGGCGAAGCGGTCAGGTACAGTCGCCTGTGTGGGGCTTTTCCCGGCCCGTAGTCGCAGACCCGGGCCGGGGCTTTGGTTTTGTCTGCCCAAACCACTGTCTGGGTCTGCGACCACGGACAGGGTTTGGGCAGACAAAGCCAACTCACAAATATTTCGAATAGGTGCTCAGGTCTTTGTCGCCCCGGCCCGACAGGCAAACCACGACCACGTCGGTGGGGGTAAGGCCCATTTTGGGAAGGGCTGCCAGCGCGTGGGCGGTTTCGATGGCGGGAATGATGCCTTCGAGTTTGCTGAGGTTGAAGCCAGCCTGCATGGCGTCATCGTCGGTAATGGCGTAGAAATCGCCCCGGCCCGTGTCGAACAGGTGAGCGTGGAGCGGGCCAATGCCAGGATAGTCGAGCCCCGCCGAAATGGAATAGGGTTCGGTAACCTGTCCGTCTTCGGTTTGCATCAGAATGGTCCGGCTGCCGTGCAGTACGCCCGGTTTGCCGAGCGCTGTGGTCGCAGCCGAATGGCCCGACGATACGCCCAGTCCGGCGGCTTCGGTAGCTACCAGCCGTACGGCCGGTTCGTTCAGGAAGTGGTAGAACGCGCCAGCTGCATTGCTGCCGCCCCCTACGCAGGCCACTACATAATCGGGATTCTCACGACCCGTTTTGGCAAACAGCTGCTTCCGGATCTCTTCCGAGATAACCGACTGAAAGCGCGCAACCATATCGGGGTACGGGTGGGGGCCAACGACCGAGCCGATGATGTAATGGGTATCGACGGGGTTGTTGATCCAGTGGCGCATGGCCTCGTTGGTCGCATCTTTGAGCGTCTGGCTCCCCGAGGTAGCAGGCCGCACTTCGGCGCCCAGCATCCGCATCCGGTCAACGTTCGGTTTTTGCCGCTCCATGTCGATGCTGCCCATGTAAACGATGCATTCCAGCCCCATCAGCGCGCAGACCGTTGCCGTTGCCACGCCATGCTGACCGGCCCCGGTTTCGGCCACGATTCGTTTTTTGCCGAGCCGCTGCGCCACCAGGATCTGCCCAATGGTATTGTTGATCTTGTGAGCGCCCGTATGGCAAAGGTCTTCGCGTTTGAGGTAAACCGTAGCGCCGACCTGCTCCGACAGCCGCCTGGCCAGAAACAGGGGCGTTGGGCGACCCACGTAATCTTCGAGTAACTGCTGAAATTCGGCCTGAAATGCGGGATCGGCCATGATCTGCAGGTAGCTCTGCCGCAGTTCTTCAACGTTCGGGTAGAGCATTTCCGGAATGAACGCCCCGCCGAAGCGGCCGTAAAAACCTTTATCAGTAACGGCAAACGAGGTTTGCGGTTCGAGGGTAGATTGCATCGTTGACTAAAATTAGCGGGCTCCTGCGGGTGAAGGCCGATAATCGGCCATGTGGTCTATGCGGTTGAGGAGGCCCGGAGTGGCTTACGTTTTCTGGCTACTGGTTGCCCTGGCGGTCGCGGAGAATGGCCGACAGGTCAGCCTCTTTCAGGCTTTCCCGAGCCTGCTCCACCTTTTTGTCGACAAAGGCTTGTACGGTAGGGTGAAGCTTATCAGGAATGGGTGGTACAGAGAATTTCTCTGCTGTTGTTTCCTCAGACGTTTTCATAAGCCTATTGATTTCGTTGAAACAGAAAACCAACGTACTGATGTCCTTTGACGAAAGGTTCGTATTGCTGGTCGTTCCGTTTTCCATAAATGGTGAACAACCGCTGAGCCTCATCGAGTTCTCTTGTTATCAGAATCCGATAAAGACGAGTTCGCTTATCATCACTCCCCTGGACATAAATCAGTTTGTCTGGATACTGGTCTGAAAAGGCCAGCATGGTTTGAATAACGGTGGCCATCACCTGATTTATATCCTGATTATTAGTCGTAACATCATCGGCGAGGCTCCCGTCAGCCTGCACATCTACAAGGGCAAGATTATAAACGGAGCTACTGATAGGGGAGTAGATGACAAGCTTTGTAACAATTTTACTGTCACTTACACTGTAGAAGCTGTAATAGAGCCCCTGGTTACGGCTGCTAAACGGATAGGCGGGTTCGTTCATGCCGGCAAATATACTTTTGTCGGCATTGGGTAGCGCTAAACTTCTTCCTCTACGGGTCTTAGCCGGTCAATCAGTTCTTTTACCTGCGCCACGTCTTTGATGCCGGGGGCGATTTCAACCTGGCTATTGACATCAACACCGTACAGCTTCATGCCTTTCAGCGCATCCAGCTGGTCGAGGTTGTGCAGGCCGATGCCTCCGCTGATGAAAAACGGCTTTTCGTTGTCGTAGCGGCTCAGGATACTCCAGTCGAAGGTATGTCCGTTGCCGCCGGGCTGATCGCCTTTGGCATCGAACAGAAAAAAGTCGCACTGGGCTTTGTAGTTGTTCAGCATCGAGAAGTTGAACGACCCATCGACCCGAAAAGCCTTGATCAGGCTGATGCCCCGGTTGCGCAGGCTCCGGCAGTACTCCGGCGTTTCGTTGCCGTGGAGCTGTACGTACTGGAAGTCATATTTCTTAACCGTTCGCAGAATGAAGTCCGGACTGGCGTTGACAAAGACGCCTACTTTCCGGATCGAGCGGGGCAGTTCTTTCACCACCGTCTCGTCCAGCGTATCGCCCACGAAGCGGGGCGACTGATCGTAGAAAATAAACCCGATAAAGTCGGGACCAAGGGCGGCAACCTCACGGAGATTGTCGGCATCGCGCAGACCGCACACTTTGATTTTCATGGTAGAAACGAGTTAGATGGGTACAGCAGACGTTAACGTATATTGATGAATAAGTGTGGCCAGCGCAGCCGCCGGGTCCGTGGTTTTCATAAAAGCTTCGCCGATCAGGAATCCGTCGAACCCGGCCCGGAACAGCGTTCGCATGGTTTGAGCATCGTGCAGGCCACTTTCGGTGATTTTGGCGAACGTATCCGGAATCCGTTCCACGAGCCGCAGCGAGGTCTCGACCGATGTCTCGAAGGTTTTCAGGTTTCGATTGTTGACGCCTACCAGATCGACGGTATGCGTCAGCGAACGGTCCAGCTCGTCTTCGTCGTGTACTTCCAGCAATACCTGTAAACCCAGATCCTGCGCCTGCATGCTGAGGGTAGATACCTCGTCGGGCGTCAGGCAGGCCGCGATCAGCAGGACCAGGTCGGCTCCCCAGGCTTTGGCTTCGAGGAGCTGGTAAGTATCGACAATAAAGTCTTTGCGAAGAATGGGCGTGCCGGGGTTGGCGGCCCGGGCGGCCTGCAGGTCGGCGGGCGTACCGCCAAAAAACGGCTCGTCGGTCAGTACGCTCAGTACCGCTGCGCCTGCCTGTACATAGCCCCGGGTGGTGGTGGCCACGTCGGCAGTACCGTTGATGAGGCCTTTAGAGGGAGACCGGCGTTTGAATTCGGCAATGATGCCGGTTGATCGAAAGTCCTGTACCGCATCGCGCGCCGACAGCGTGGGGCGTTTGAAGTCAGGCATCTGTTCCAGCGCCGACCGGGGTGTTTCGGCCTGCCGCTGGGCTACTTCGATTCGTTTCTGGGCAATGATTTCGTCAAGAATTGTCATCTCATAAACAGGCAGACCTCCCGGTCTGTCCAGCCGCTAGGCTAAGTAACTCGTTCGTATTACTATTCTGGTTCTGCTATCGAAAACTATTCGTTCGTCGTGAAAACCTCCCGGCTCCACGACCCTATATACTGGTTCTACGCAATCAGCCGGTCAAACGCCTGCCGGGCCCGGCCACTCTCCAGCGATTCGCGGGCCATCAGGACGCCCTCCTCGCGGGAGCTGGCCTTACCGGCGGTGAGCAACGCTATCGCCGAGTTGGCCAGAACGGCTTGGTTCTGAGCCGCTGTACCCTTGTTGTCGAGCACATCCAGAAAGATCTGGGCCGACTCGTCGAGGGTATGTCCGCCCGCCAGCGATTCCGGGGTCAACGTGTTCATTCCCAGGTGTTCGGGTTCCAGTACCTGCTCGGCCTGGTTACTTATCATCTTGAACGCTCCCGTCAGCGAAATCTCGTCGTACCCGTCGAGGGCGTGAAGGATCGTAAACTGCTTACCCGATTGCTGATAAAGGTACGCATAAAGTCGAGCCAATTCAAGACTAAACACCCCTACGAGCTGTTTTTGGGGTTTGGCCGGATTCACCATCGGACCGAGCACGTTGAAAAAGGTTTTTACGCCCAGGTCTTTCCGGATAGGGCCTACGTTTTTCATGGCGGGGTGAAACAGCGGAGCGTGCAGGAAACAGATACCGGCCGTCTCGATCTTGCGCTCCAGCTCGCCAACGTCGTTGGTAAACCGGTAACCCAGCCGCTCCAGCACAGTCGATGACCCGACCAGCGACGAAACGCCGTGGTTCCCGTGTTTGGCCACCCGCTGCCCGGCTCCTGCCACTACGAAGGCCGACAGGGTCGAGATGTTGAAGGTGTCCTTACCGTCGCCCCCGGTGCCGCAGAGGTCCATGGGGTCATAGGCTGCCAGGTCGACCGGCAGGCAGAGTTCCAGCATGGCGTCGCGGAAGCCTTCGAGTTCTTCCACGCGCAGGCTCCGCATCATGTAAACGGTCAGAAAGGAGGCTATCTGAGCCGTATTATAGTCGCCCCGGCTGATACCGATCAGGGTTTGCCGGGCCTGATCTTTCGAGAGCGTTTTGTACTCGAACAGGTGATTGAGAATTGCTTTCATTTTTCAATTAGTGAATGAGTGTTTGGTCGCTGGCTTATTCGCCCATTCACTCAATTGGTCATTCGCTCAATGGGTTAGCCAGTTCTGGATCATTTTTACGCCGTTTTCGGTCAGTACCGATTCGGGATGAAACTGTAGACCCCGTACGTCGTAGCGCGTGTGGGCCAGAGCCATAACGCGGCCGTTTTCGTCGATGGCGGTGGTGCGCAGGTCGGCGGGCATCGACGCCGGAACAACCGTCCAGGAATGGTAGCGGCCTACGGTCAGCTCGGCGGGGATGCCGGCAAAGAGTCGTTCGGCGGTGTCGGTCACGGTGGCCCGGTGCGCCACGCCATGCAGCACGTCGCCCAGGTTTTCGAGCGTGGCGCCATACACTTCGCCGATGCCCTGGTGGCCCAGGCAGATGCCCAGGATGCTTTTCGTAGGGCCGTGTTCCCGAACCAGGTCCTGCATGATACCCGCTTCGGACGGGATACCCGGCCCCGGCGAGAGCATGATTTTGTCGTACTGACCAACAGCCTCAACGGTCAGTTTGTCGTTCCTGACCACATCGGGCCGGTATCCCAGTTCCCGCAGGATGTAAACCAGGTTGTAGGTGAACGAGTCGTAATTATCCAAAACTAAGAGTTTCATAAGGATTTTGCCTGTTCGATGGCCATCCGGAGGGCAGCCAGTTTGTTGTGTACTTCCTGCACTTCGCTCTCTACGACTGACTTGGCCACCACACCGGCCCCCGCCTGGTAATAGAGCGTATTGTCTTTGCTCATGAACGTGCGGATCATGATACAATGGTTGAACTCACCGTCGAAACCCATGTAGCCGATGCTGCCCGAATAGAACGACCGGCTCAGGTTTTCGTAGCGGTCGATGAGCCGCATGGCCATGTGTTTCGGCGCGCCCGAGAGCGTACCGGCGGGGAAGGTTTCGGCCACGATCTGTAGCGGGTCGGCCGTTTCGGTCAGGTCGCCGACTACTTTCGAGACGAGGTGGATGACGTGGGAGTAGTACTGAACCTCCTTGAAGGTTTCGACTTTTACCACGTCGCAGTTGCGGCTAAGGTCGTTACGGGCCAGGTCGACCAGCATCACGTGCTCGGCCGATTCTTTGGGGTCGTCGTAGAGTTTCTGAGCCAGTTCCGCATCGTGCGCATCGTCGCCGGTGCGCCGGAAGGTGCCGGCAATGGGGTAGATGGTGGCTTTGCGGTCTTTCACCACAATCTGCGACTCGGGCGATGAACCGAAGAGTTTGTAGTTGCCGTAGTCGAAGTAAAACAGATACGGCGAGGGGTTGAGCGACCGCAGCGACCGGTACACGTTGAACTCATCGCCCACGAACGGCATCTCGAACCGGCGCGACAGTACGATCTGGAACACGTCGCCCCGCTGGCAGTGGTCTTTCCCTTTCTGCACCACGCCCCGGAACTCATCGTCCGTAAAGTTAGACTGTTCGGGCCCGGCCGGGCTAAACGAATAGGTTGGGTAGTTGCGGCCCGTAATCAGGTCGCCGATGTCGTTGAGGGTAGAGGTCTCGGGTTCTGCTTCGTTAGCCTGCAGGTAGCTGTGTTCGAAAAGGTATAGCTCGTCTTTGAAATGGTTGATGGCGATAACGTACCGATACACCGCAAAAACGGCCGCCGGAATCTGGTTTTCGGCCGGAACGGGGGCCTGTAGCCGGATGTCTTCGAAACTTTGTACGGCCGGGTAACCGAAGTAGCCGAACAGCCCATTGGTGATGAACGAAAACGGCAGCTTCTCATGCTGAAAGCTGTCTTTGAACTGCTGCAGGGCCGTGAGCATGTCGGCCGACTCGACCGTACGAACCTGCTCCGACTGGCCGGGGAGCTGAACCGTCAGCTGCTGCCCTTCGTACGAGAACCGCGCTACCGGGTCGAAGGCGATGTAGGAGAAGGAGTTGTCGTTCCCGTGGTAGTCGGAACTTTCGAGCAGGATGCTGTTCAGAAACCGATCGCGGATACGGAGGTAGATGCTGACGGGGGTAATGATGTCGGCCAGCATCCGCTTGTATCGGGTCACTACACGGTAGGTAGTTGCTGGCGGGGCGGAAAGGGTCATTGTAGCGTTGTTAAGAGTGATTCGTTAGCGATTAGGACAAAAAAATAAGGCTCACCGGGATGACGGTGAGCCTTGTGTATGTTCGTTTATGAACAGCATAGGGGCAACCCTCATCCCGGATAGGAAGAGTGCCACCACCAAATCATGCTTACAGATGCCTTGTTCACAATTGTTATGTCGTTTTCGTAGCGTGCCACCAGGCTGCGCTTCGTTTATTTGTCGGGGTGGCCTGAATGGCCCTGCGTGATTCGAAGGCGAACGCGCCCCCGGCCACAACCTCTACATCCCCAACGTAGCGCGCTGTCAGGCAACGCTTCGTTTATTTGTCGGGGTGGCGGGATTCGAACCCACGACCTCTACGTCCCGAACGTAGCGCGCTACCAGGCTGCGCTACACCCCGAATGGGCCACAAAGGTAAATACATTACCTATTCTTGCGAAAATTATTCGGTAACTTTTTTTGCGATAAAAGCCGCTAACTGGTCGGGTATTTCCCAGGGCAGGAGGTGGCCGGCCCCGTCGCAGCGGGTGATGGTGGCCTGCGGCAGGTACGGCTTTACCATGGTTTCCTGTACGTCGGGCGGGAGTGCGCGGTCTTCTGACCCAACGATGATGGCGACCGGAACCGCGATGTGGCGCATCCGATCCGTAATGTCTTCGTTGCTGCCGTGTTGCAGCCAGGCGTCCCAGGCCGGTTGGGCGGTGCGGAGGTCATCGGTAATGATCTGCTCGCTCGCATCGCCCGAAACGGCTATTTCGGTAATGTTCTTGAGTGTCTTCTCGGCCGATGCCCGCTGGCCGTGTCCGGTCAGGAGTTTCTGCCGTTCGTCGTCGGGAATGGGTTCGGGGCAGGGGGGCGAGGGCGATACCAGTATTAGCTGACGCAGGCTGGCAGGCTGCCGGGCGGCTACGGCCAGGGCTACCTTGCCGCTCATCGAATGCCCGACCAGTACGTAGGGGCCTATGCCCATTGTGCTAACCAGCTCCTCTACGTCATCGGCCATGTCGTCTACCGAATACCCCGTTCCGGGCGCGTCGGAGTGACCGTGACCGCGCAGGTCGAGGGCTACGCAGTGGTAACGGTCGGCCAGTTGATTCATGACCCGCTGCCACTCCATCGATGAGCCACCGAAGTAATGCATGAACAGCAGGGTCAGGCTGCCCTGACCCTGCTCGCGAACGTTCAGGTAGATAGAATTGACGGGGTGGCGCATCAGACAGGTACTTTTAAGCGGGCGGGCCGGTCGGTCACCTCCAGAATTTCGCCGTAGGGAACGATGGTGATCTGGCCAAACTCTTTCAGCAGGCTCTTGTAGGCTTCGGCAACGGGCCGGGGCTTCCGGTCAAGATCGAACAGGCCACACTCGTTGACGTGGTTGTTCAGCTCGCCCAGCTGCGAATCCCAGTCGATCTGATCGATGAGGCTGTACCAGGTAAAACCGAGCACCGGAACCCCGTCGCGACGCATGCGCATGATGCTGACCCACTGTTTGTAAAGCCATATGGGCGCCTGATCCGCTTCGAAGACGTTGGTTTCAGTATGCATCACGGGCATGTGGTACCGCTCGTAGTAGTCGCGGGTGATTTCGTACCAGCCCAGTACGTCCATCGACGTTTCGACCCGACCGTCGGGCAGTTTGATGCGCTCGTTTCGGCCGTAGTAGTCGTTGCCCATGATCTGGTAACCCGGCGGTTTGCCGGCCATGAACCAGTTGTACTCGTCGCGGGTGAGGCCGTTATCCATCATGTACATGCCCACGGTGGTCGAGGGCGGATTGGCGTAGAGCAGATCCAGCGACAGGAACCGCAGTTCGTTGTCGAGCTGCGTAGCGGCCGAGGGCGTGGCGCAGAGTTCGTGGATGTATTCAGCGCTTTCGCTCTGCACGATGACACAGTCGTTCCGGCGCTTGGCAATCTGCTGATTACCCATGATGCTGGCAGCTACGCAGTGTTTCAGCGCCGTAACAAAGCCCCGGTCGGTTTTTAGCTGCTCGTTCCAGACGCCGTCTTTGCCGCTGATCCGGGCCGTCACGTAGATCTCGTTGACGGGCGTATAGTAGCGCACCCAGGGGTAGCGTTCGGCAACGGCCGCGCAGAAATCGGAAAAATGAACCGGAAGCTCGGGATTCTGAAAATCGCCGATCCAGTCCGGAACGCCGAAGTGCATCAGGTCCAGAATCGGCGTGATACCGAGTCGCTTGATTTCGGCCATCGCCAGATCGGCAAACTCCCAGTCGAACTGGCCGGGGCCTTTGTGCATGCTGTAGTAGGGCAGGCCGTAGCGCAGTACGTTCAGCCCCATTTCTTTCACCAGCCCCAGGTCTTCTTTGTACCTGTCGTAGTGGCCGCACTCGCGCAGCTGATCGCGCCGAACGGTGCCGTTTTTGATGGTCGGGTACGAACATTCGATGCCGGTAGCGAACATGAAGTTGCCCGGGTTTCCGTCAGGAAGTCCGCTGCCATCGTGGCCACCCGCTCCGCCGAACTCATCACCGTCGTAATTGCCGTCGCCGAAGCGCTTTTTTATGTTATCCAGAAAACTCATACGTGCAAAAAATAAGAGAGCAGGCATCTGCCGACCGATCAGGCCGTTCTTCGCTGGCTCGTTAAAAATTTATCGGCGGTACGCAGGGCCAGCGACATGATCGTCAAAGCCGGGTTGACACTGAGTGCGCTCGGGAATGTAGAATTATCGCTGATGTACAGATTCGGAATGTCGAACGACCGGCCATCGGCGTTTACCACGGCGGTATCGGGGTCGTTGCCCATCCGACAGGTGCCGATGATATGCGCATTGCGCGGAAAGGTCCAGACGTTACGGGCGCCGGCCGCGTCCCAGATCTGTCGCATGAGCTGATCGGCATGGGCCGTCATGCGTTCTTCGCTCTCGCCGTTCGAGAAAAAAATGCGTGGCTTGGGCAGGCCGCGGCTGTCGGTTTCGTCGGATAGCTCGAGGTAGTTATGCTCGTAGGGCAGGCAGTCGCCCAGAATGTTGATACCCGCCACGTGGTTGTAGGCCGAAGCCGCCTGTTTCAGCGCCGATCCCCATAGCCCGCGTCCCCGTGCCATCTGGCTGAGGTACGTTACGGGCATCACACCGATTGATTGGAGGAGGTAACCACCCACAAAGTCGGCGTTGGTGGGGCGGTGGGTATCTTCGGAGATAATAGCGCCGGGAATGCCTTTATAGGGCCGAATGTCTTCGTCGAACTCGCCCCAGAGTTGCAGGGCGGTATGGGCCATCAGATTGCGGCCAACCTGCCCGCTGCTGTTGCCGATGCCGTTGAGCAGCAACAATCGGGGCGTTTCGATGGCCCCGGCGCAGAGGAACACGTTATGGCACCGTTGCCGCTCTTCCTGCCCGTTGCGGATATAAACTACCTCGCTGATTCGGCCCGACGCGTTACGGACGAGTTGCGTGACAAAACACTCCGGCCTGACTTCGGCCCCGTAGTGGATGGCCAGCGGAATATAGGTCACGTCCATACTTGCTTTGGCACCCACGGTACAGCCCGCCTGGCAGAAACCCCGGTTCGTACAGCCCGGCCGGTGACCAACGCCTTCCTGATAATATCCGACTGAAAGCGCTGCATTGGCCGCTGGCGAGGTTCGGATACCCAGCGTCCGGCATCCCCGCTCCATCAGCTGACCGGCGCCGTTGACGGGCAGTGGCCCTAAGGCATACCCCCGGTTGCGGGTTGGCCCCCACGGGTAAGGCGAAGGGCCCGACACGCCCAGAAACTGTTCGACCTCTTCGTAATACGAGGCCAGGTCGGCAAAGTCGATGGGCCAGTCTTCGCCCACGCCAAACTCGGTTCGGATGCGGAGATCATCGGGCTGGGCGCGGGGGGTGTAGGCGGTATAATGCAGCGTAGAGCCGCCCACGCCGGTACCGGAGTTGTTGTTGCCGAACGCCAGCGCGTCCTGGCCGGCACTCAGTCGCTCATCGTTCCAGAAGAGCTTATCCTGCGCCCGCTCGTCGGTCGCAAAATCCAGTTTCGGGTTCCAGTGTCGGCCCGCTTCGAGCGCAACGACGCGCAGGCCAGCCCTGGCGAGCCGGGCCAGCAACGGAGCGCCACCCGCCCCGGTTCCAATCACGACGGCGTCGACAATATCATGAGTAGTGGTCATGTGGTGGCTAATGTATTCCTGTAAAGTATGCGTTTGTGGTTGATTTACAGTTGCATTGATTCTGCCTGTCGGGTTGTTGTTGCCACGGACCACGGCGAAAGCGCCGAGCGCACGGAATATGGTGACCGACAGGCAAGCGTTCAGGCTGAGGCATCGGTTTGCTTTTCGCGATCTTCGAGGTTATTGAGCCCAATCCGTTGCCAGCCGGGGGCGTCGGCCATACCAACGTAGCCGATCTCTTCCTGAGCGAGAGGATGGCTGTAGTAGTTCTCGACGGCTTCGGCCAGCAACTCCTCGAAAAAATGATCAGCAGGCAGTATATCCCAGGTAGAGCCGGGGGCTTCCAGCGCCTGTACGGCCGTTAGCACCTCGTCCTGCTGTTCGGGCGAGAGATCCCGGAAGGACTGCCCGAACCAGGCCTGCGCGCTTTCATCGAACCCCCGCAACCCCAGCCGATATGCTTCGCCATCGGGAGGCATGTCATCGTACCGCCAGCCGTTCGACTTGTTCTCGGATAACCGCAGGTCGATACCGCTGGCGATGTCGATGCGTTGCGACGGCTCCCGTCCCTCCTGCGGAACCAGTCGATCACATACGGCCTGCAGCAGGGCAAACTCATCGGCGGAGAAAAACGTGGGTCGGCGCGGTGGTGCGTTCAACCGGCCGTTCAGTGCCTCTCGGGTTGGCGCGGTAACCAGGTCAGTTTGTAACAACGATCGAACGGTGTTGGCTGGGTGGGACATAAGAGCGTTTGGTTTTGAGTAGCTTAGCCGAGCTTTCCGCCCGTAACTTCAACGATGCTGCCGGTCATGAACGAGCCATCTGACGAAGCCAGCAGCACATAGGCCGGTGCCAGCTCTTCGGGCTGACCGGGCCGGGCCAGGGCTACTTCATGACCGAAGTTATTCACCTCGTCGATAGGCATCGTTCCCGGAATGTTGGGTGTCCAGACGGGGCCGGGTGCTACGCAGTTGACGCGGATACCCTGGTCGCCCAGTTGCAGCGCCAGTGATTTGGTAAACGCGTGAATCGCGGCCTTGGTAGCCGTATAATCGACCAGGATCTTGTTGCCGACGATGCCTACAATACTGCCGGTGTTGATGATTGCATCGCCTTTCTGGAGGTGCGGCAGGGCGGCCTGGGCCATGAAGAAATAAGCCAGAATGTTGGTGTCGAACGTACGGCGGAGCTGCTCTTCGCTGATGTCGGTCAGTTTCTGCTGCGCCATCTGGTAAGCCGCATTGTTGACCAGTACGTTCAGTTTGCCAAATCGCTCGACCGTTTGCCGTACGGCGTCTTCGCAGGCGGCTTTCTGGCGCACGTCGGCCTGAATAACCAGGCAGGGGCGGCCTTTACTTTCGACCATCCGCTGGGTGTACTTCGCGTCGTCGGTATTTTCGTTGTAGACGATCGCCACGCTGGCGCCCTCCATCGCGAAAGCCAGGGCTACGGCCCGGCCAATGCCGGAGTCGGCACCCGTAATGAGGGCCACCTGATCGGTAAGTTTACCAGCGGGTTTGTAGTTTGACAGGTCGGAGTCGGGCGCCGGGTCCATGTCGGACTGACGAGCCGGATAGGGTAATTTTTGGCCTGGAATTTCCTCTGATGTGGGCCGGAATTCGGTTGTTTCCATAAGTCGTTGAGTAGAAATGCCGCTGTGGCATGGGTAAGTAACTGAGTGTGCCAATATTTTGTTGAGCCAGTCAGCCACAAAAAAATAAGGCCCCTGCCGGACCACGGGGGTCAGCAGGGGCCACGAACGAGATCGGGCTTTATGAATTGGCAGGAATGCCTAGCGGGCAATTCCCTCGCTGCGGGCCCGGTCGCGGATGCGCTGGGCGCGGGCTTTGCTATCGGGGTGACTCGACAGAAAGGCGGGGCCTCCGCTGCCGCCCTGCTGAGCCAGCTTCTCGAACGATGAAGCCAGCGCCATTACGCTGTAACCGTTTCGTTTCAGGAAAGCATAGCTGTAGTCGTCGGCTTCGGTTTCCTGTTTACGGCTGAACGAGGCTCCGACAATGTAGTCGGTCATCCCGGCCAGCTGCGACCGCGATATCTGACCAATTACGCCCGACTGCGAAGCGCCTACGTTGCGGATGGCCGAGCGTTTGAGCGCGGCTTTCATCGCATCGCGCGAGTCGCGGTTGGCGACGTGGCCGATTTCGTGCCCGATGACGGCCAGCACTTCGTTGTCGGTCATCAGATCCATCAATCCCTTAAAGACGCGCACACTGCCATCGGCCGTGGCAAACGCGTTGACATCGGCGGTTTTATAGACCTTATAATTGATAGGCATGTTGCCTACTTTCTTATGTCTGGCCACGATGCGGTTCAGCCGCAGGGTATACGGATCGTTGGCGGCTGCCACCGGATATTTGGCATCCATCTGCTGAACCGCCTGTTTGGCCACCGAGGCTACCTGGGCGTCGTTGAGGGTATACGCACTGATCAGTTCCATACCTGCCTGTACCAGTGAAGAGTTGCCCTGGGCCAGTGCGGCTGCGGATAAGCTACTCAAAGACAAGGTTATAAGCGCTATTCGTATCATGTGATTGTCTGTTTCGTTGGTCATCTGCCTGATCAGGGATCGCTGGCAGTTAACCTATTGACTAGATAAACCTACAAAAGGTTTAGCGCCCTATCGAGCGTCGGCTAATCGGCTACATTTCCAGAAGGCCCACCCAGATCCGTTTACCTTCGCTGAGGTCGAAGAGCTGGTGGATAGTCAACTGTTGCTATAGCGTGAGTAGTCCGACTACGCGTCCCGGTGTCCCCACGGATCACGGTGACCAACCGCACGGATCACGGTAAGTTTGTGCGGGGCAGGAGTGACGCGCTGGCTGGGGTTATTGGCTTTTGAGGGTTAGGTTGCCGCTTTTGGTATAGGCAATTTCTTCTTCGGCCAGCATCTGCCGGATGGTCTGGGCCAGGGTGTCGGCGTCAGTCTGGGCGAAATAGTGGGCCAGCTGTTTGGGCGATATGCCCGGTCCGTTGGCCAGCGCCACATAGTCGCGGACCTGGTCGCGGACGGCGGTGGTGGCGGTATTGGCTTTCTTTTTCTTCCGGATGCAGTTGTCGCAGATGCCGCAGGCGTCGCCGGTTTTTTCGCCGAAATAGGCCTGCAGCAGGCGCGTGCGGCACTGGGTTGGGTGTTCGGCATAGATCGTAGCGGCCTGTACTTTGCGGAGCGCCAGTTCTTTGCGCCGGTTCAGCTCGGGTACGTTGACTGGGAGGTCGGGGGCGTGGTGGCGGGGCGTCAGGAACGTGAGCTGGGGCTTATCTTTCTGCTTCTCGTAAATAACAACCCCCCGCTGGTCGAGCTGGGTCAGCAGGGCCTCAATCTCGCGCTGGTCGATCAGGAAAGCGCGGGCCAGGGTGGTTTCCGAAATCGTGATGAAATCCGTAAACAGCTCGCCCCCATACAGCCGAAGCAGCAGTTTGATAAACGAATCGAAGCGGGGGTTCAGCACCTGAAACTCGTACAGCTGCCGGTTATCCAGCGACAGCGTTAGCCGCGACGGATGGAAATAGTTTTCGTTCAGCTGAATGAACCCTTCCAGCTGGAGCTGCTTGAGCGCGTAATGGGTTTCCTGCGGAGGGAGGCTGAACGTATTGGTAAAGGTTGCCAGGTCGAAATCGTAGCTGGCAAACTCGCCCCCGCCAACCGGCACGGCCGTGTAATTGGCCAGCGCCTGATACACCCGGCGCAGCATCTCGACCGGCTGATACAGCTGCTCGGTACGAAAGCGCAGGTTCTCCAGATCATTCTGGGTGTAGAGCATCAGGGCATAGGCTTTCTGCCCATCGCGTCCGGCGCGGCCCGCTTCCTGGTAGTAGGCTTCGAGCGAGTCGGGTACGTCGAGGTGAACCACCAGCCGAACGTTCGGTTTGTCAATGCCCATCCCGAAAGCGTTAGTTGCTACCATAACCCGGGTCCGGTCCTGAATCCAGGCGTCCTGCTTGTCGGTCCGTTGCTGGGTGGTCAGCCCGGCATGGTAAAAATCGGCGGAGATGTTCTGGCGTTGCAGCAGCTGCGCAATCTGCTGGGTTTGCCGCCGGCTTCTGACGTAGACGATGGCGCAGCCCGGCACCCGCTCCAGCACCCGAATCAGCCGGTCTTCCTTGTTTTCTTCAGACAGGGCCGAATACGACAGGTTGGGCCGGGCAAAGGTTTGCCGAAACACGCGGGGCTCGCGCAGGGCCAATTTCTCGACAATATCGGTCTGCACGTCGGGGGTGGCCGACGCCGTCAGGGCAATGATGGGCGTGTCGGGCAGTAGGTCGCGGAACTCGGCAATTTGCAGGTAAGGGGGCCGGAAGTCGTAGCCCCAGGCCGATATGCAGTGGGCTTCGTCGACCGCCAGCAGGCAGACCGTCATCTGTTTGGCGCGCTCGATCACGATCTCCGTCCGGAGCCGTTCGGGCGACAGGTACAAAAACTTGGTATTGCCGTAGATGCAGTTGTCGAGCACCGTATCGATCTCGCGGTAATGCATGCCCGAGTAGATGGCCGCGGCCGGAATACCCCGTCGGCGTAACTGCTCGACCTGGTCTTTCATGAGCGCAATCAGGGGCGTGACCACAATACAAACGCCTTTCATGGCCAGCGTCGGCACCTGGAAACAGATCGATTTGCCACCTCCGGTCGGCATCAGGACCAGCGCGTCCTGCCGGGCCAGCACGGTGTCGACAACCTCTTCCTGCAACGGCCGGAAGGTGTCGTATCCCCAAAATTGCTGAAGTATCTGGCGGGTCGTCATGCGAGTAATAGGGCAAATTTACGACCGTATGAACACAAATCAGACCCCTTTCGGTTATTGGTTTGTACCCATAATTCAACAAACCAGAGCAAACATGATTCAGAAAGTCATCAAGACCGACGACGAATGGCGGCAGCAACTGACGCCGGAGCAATACCGCGTTACCCGTACCAAAGGCACCGAACGTCCGTTTACGGGCGAGTACTGCGAAGCCCACGACCCCGGCCTGTATGCCTGCGTTTGCTGCGGCACGGAGTTGTTCGAGTCGACCACCAAGTTCGAGTCGGGCACGGGCTGGCCCAGCTTTACCGAGCCCATCGAGGCCGAGCGCATCCGGCTGGAGAAAGACTTCAGCCACGGCATGATCCGGGTCGAAGTGCTTTGCAATGTGTGCGATGCGCATCTGGGTCACGTCTTCAACGACGGGCCTCCGCCAACGGGCATGCGCTACTGTCTGAACTCGGTGGCGCTGGTACTGAAGCGCTCGGCCGAGGTGTCGTAAGATAAGGTAAACGGCGGAGTAGAGGGGCTGATGCCTGCTTTGCGGGATTTGTCCGCTATATTCAACCCGCTTTGTGCTCCCTCTACTCACGCTTATGTTCCAATGGAAACCAGTAACCGCGCCAGTCGGCGTTCTGTTGCTGATTGGTTTATTCTGTCCTTTCCAGGCGTCGGCACAGTCGGCAGGCGCTACTCCGCCAGATCCGTCGATCCCGTACCAGGCGTTTGTGCGGCAGCTACGGACATCGGATGCCGGTGCGGTTACGGCCCCCCGGGTGGTCTGTTACCTGTCGGGGCAGAACGGGTCGGGCTCGGTGCCGCCCCCCGAGGCTTTTCTCCGCGCCCGCCAAGCGTCGAACGGTCGGCAGGCGGCTCCAACGGCGCAGTTTATCGTCGATTATCGAAATTTCACCCCCGAAGCCCAACGGGCGTTTCAGTACGCTGTTGACATCTGGGCTACGCAGATTGCCTCGCCCGTACCAATCCGGATTCAGGCCAGCTGGATCAGCCAGGAGCCGGGTGTGCTGGGCGCGGCCGGGCCATCCAGCTACCGGGCCGGTGCTGACGGGGTGCAGAAAGGATACGGGTATTACCCCGTGGCGCTGGCCGAAAAAGTGGCCCGCCGGGCGCTTAACAGTGATAGCGAACCCGATATCGTAGCGCAGTTTAACCGCAACAACGAGTGGTACTACGGCACCGATGGCAAAACACCCCCCAACCAGCCCGATCTCGTTACGGCTGCGCTACACGAAATAGCGCATGGGCTGGGGTTCATTGGTTTCTTCGATGTGGTCAACAGCGTGGGGTACTACTCGGCGGGCCTTCCCTCGGTCTACGATCACCTGATCATAAACGGGATCGACAATGGCCCGGCCGTACGACCGGTGGCCGACATGAGTTCGATGCCGGGCGGGTCGGTTGCGCTGGGTTCGTTTCTGACCAATAACAACCTGTTTCTGAACGGACCGCAGCTGGTTCGTCAGTTTGGCCGTCGGTTGCCGCGACTGTCGGCCCAGAGCCCGTTCGACCGCGCCGTCAGCCTCTACCACCTGAATGAAGACAGCTACAGCAACGATAGCCTCAACCGGCTCATGCGGCCTCGGCTGAAGCTGGGTCAGGCTACCCACAGCCCGGGCCAGATTACCCTCACCACCCTGGCCGATCTGGAGTGGAAAACAACCTCGGTGCTGCATACCCCGCTCGATAATAGCGAAGATCCCAAAGATCTGGTCTTCAGCGCCCGTATTGTCAGCGATACGGCCTACGCACCCAATTCCGTACGGCTGTTCTACCGGAAATCCCGACCGGCGCCCGGCGACACGGCTGTAACGGCCGTACCTATGACGCAGGTTGGCACAACGGGCGAGTTCAGAGCCACACTCCCGGCCGCCCAGGCCCAGGGCGAAGTCTGGTACTACCTGTCGGCGCAGGATGTGTCGGGCCGGACGTTTACCAACCCCGGCAAGTTACCGGCGGGGGCGCAGGCGCTCTACCGGGTGCTGGCTGGCCCCGACCTGGTACCGCCTACGATCCGCTACAGCCCCTCGAAACACCTGATTCTGAACACCGCCGTAGCCGATAGCCTGCCCATCAGCGCCCTGATTGCCGACGACCGCATTACGGGAGTCGAATCCGCATTTGTCGAGTACCAGATCAACGGGGTGGCGCAGCCCAACCTGCCGCTACCGCTCCGCCCCGCCACGATTAACGGTGTTAGATACGATAGCCTCTACACGAGTCGGCTCAGTTTTCCGGCCAATTCGCTTAAAGCCGGCGACCGAATTACGTACCGGATTGTGGCCCGCGATGGCTCCCGAAACCGGAACCTGGGTTACAGCCCGGCCTCGGGTACGTATAAACTACGGGTCGTAGCTCCGCAGCCAGCGCGAGATCGGTACGTGACGTCTTTTCAGGAAGCGGCTACGGTAGCCAGCGATTTCGCCACGGCGGGCCTGAATCTGAACCAGCCCGCGGGATTCAGCGATCCGGCGCTGCACTCCGATCACCCCTATCGCAACGGCGCCGATTATCTGGGTCGCACCCAGGCCGAAGCCACGCTGCTGGTCCCGATCCGCATTGCCGCCAACCCCGACAGTGCGGTGATCCGCTTCGATGAGATTGCGCTGATTCAACCCGCCGACTATGCCACCCAGTTTGGCGAGCCTGGCTTTAATGACTATGCCATCGTTGAAGGCTCGGCCGATAACGGCCGCAGCTGGCGACCGCTGGTCGATGGCTATAACGCCCTCGACCAGACCGACTGGCTGGCGGCCTATAACCGCAGCCTGGTCGACGGTACCCTGATTGGCGAGCGAAATTCGAACACGGTCGGGTTGCCCGCGCTTTACAAACGCCGGACCATTCCGCTGATCGGGGCGGGCGGGTTCCGGGCGGGCGAGACGATCCTGATCCGGTTCAGGCTGTTTATTGATCGGATCAACTATGGCTGGGGCTGGGCCATCGACAACCTGCGCATTCAGGTGCCGCCCCCGCCTATCGTGCTGGGTAACGAACCCATCAGCGCGGCCTCGGTTACGGTTTTCCCGAACCCCCTGACCAGTGGCCTGCTCACCGTTCGGGCTGACTACCACAAACCCATTGGCCGGGCCGAGCTGCGCGTCACCGACCTGACCGGTCGACTGGTATGGCGTACCACGCTGCCCGCGTCCGGTACGTCGCTCAACCGCCAGATCGACCTGAGTTCGCTGCCAACCGGCCTTTACCGGCTACAGCTCAACCTGGGCGATGCGGTGCTGACCCGGCAGATTCTGATTGCTCACTAGCCCGGCCAGCTCGGCTACCATCTGCGTGGACCCCGCAAAAACGGGCGTACGAGCGTGCAGCGCGTCGGGCCGGACATCGAGGATGGGCTGGCTGACCGAAATAGCCTGTCCGTTCGCCTGTTCAGCCAGCCAGGCCATCGGGTAGGCTTCGTACAAAAGCCGGATTTTGCCGTCGGGCTGGGTACTCGTGCCGGGGTACAGATAAATACCACCCTTGAGCAGGTTGCGGTGAAAGTCAGCTACGAACGCGCCGATGTAACGCGCCGAGCAACCCCGATCCCGACACCGGTTCAGGTAGGCGCGTACCGACTCGTCGTAGGTCGAAAAATAGCCTTCGTTGCAGGAGTATATTCGTCCCTCGGCCGGGCACTGAATAAGGGGGTGCGACAGCATGAACTCGCCCAGCGACGGGTCGTAGGTGAAGCCATTGACGCCGTTGCCGGTCGTAAACACCAGCATGGTCGAAGGGCCGTAAAGCACATACCCGGCCGCTACCTGCCGCCGACCACCCTGCAGGAAATCGGCTTCGGTGGGCTGACTGCCAACGGGCGTTACCCGCCGGTAGACCGAAAAAATGGTGCCGACCGATACATTGGTGTCGAAGTTCGACGAGCCATCGAGCGGGTCGAGCGCCACTACGTATTTGCCGTTCGGGTATTCGGTATGGATGATCTCTTCCTCTTCTTCCGAAACAATGCCCGCCACTTCGCCCCCGTTGTTGAAGGCCCGTACGAAACGGATATGAGCCGCCAGGTCGAGCTTCTGCTGCATCTCCCCCTGCACATTGGTGCTACCCGCCGTACCGGCCAGCCCCGACAGTCCGGCCCGGTTTATCTCGCGGTTTACGATCTTGCTGGCCAGCGCAATGTCGCGCAGGAGTTGGGAGAGGTCGCCCACGGCCGATGGAAACTGACTTTGCTGCCGTTTGATGAACCGGTCGAGGGTAATGCCAATGGGCAACCCGAACGCGGCTGTATCCGAGCCGTTAAGCGTGTGTTGAACCGTCATGTTGTAATAGGGTTATGCGTCTGTTACCAGCAAGGTTTCGTTACGGTCAACGGAAAAAGTGGTATAGATGCCGGCGTCAGATCATGGCCCCGGCATCTATACCGCGAACGGTTAGATTTCTTTCAGCTTCTCGGCGAAGGCATTGGCGAGCCGTTTGGCTGCGGCCGTGTACATGCCTTTGTACGGCCAGGTATCGATTGGGTTGAGTAACTCCGTCGGCACGCCGGGGCAGCGTTTAGGAATAGACAGGCCAAATTCGGCATGTTGGCCGAACGGAACATCGTCGAGCGCGCCGGTCAGGGCCGCCTGGATCATGGCGCGGGTGTGAGACAGGGCCATTCGTTTCCCAACGCCAAAGCCGCCCCCTTTCCAGCCCGTGTTGACCAGCCAGACCTGCGTACCGTACTGTTCGATGCGTTGCTTCAGGAGGGTTGCGTACTGCCGGGCGGGCAGGGGCAGAAAAGCGGCCCCAAAACAGGGTGAGAAGGTCGCCGTAGGGCTGCTGACACCCTGTTCGGTACCGGCCACTTTTGCCGTATAGCCCAGCAGGAAGAAGTCGAGCGCCTGCTGGGGCGTTAACCGCGACAGCGGAGGCAACACCCCAAACGCGTCGGCCGACAGGAAGAATATATGTTTGGGGGCGGGCCCAACCGCGGGCTGCCGGGCGTTGCGGATGTGATCGATCGGGTACGAGCAGCGCGTATTCTCGGTAACCGAGCCGTCGGCGTAGTTAACGGTGTTAGTACCGGGAACGAAGCGAATATTTTCCAGGATAGCCCCCGGCCGGATAGCGTCATAAATCTCGGGTTCGTTCTCGCGAGTCAGGTTAATGACCTTGGCGTAGCAGCCGCCTTCGAAGTTGAAAATGGCCGGTTCGTCTGGTCCGTTATCAGCCCAGCCGTGTTCATCGTCGCCGATGAGGTGGCGGGTCGGGTCGGCCGAAAGGGTTGTTTTTCCCGTTCCCGACAGGCCGAAAAACAGGGCCGTATCGCCATTTTTGCCAATATTGGCCGCGCAGTGCATGGGTAGTACGCCGTGCTGCAGCGGCAGGCTGTAGTTGAGTGCCGAAAAAACGCTCTTCTTGATCTCGCCGGCATAGCCCGTACCGCCAATCAGGATAACCCCTTTCGACAGGTTCAGGATGGTGAAGTTGGCGTTGCGGGTGCCGTCGATGGCCGGGCTGGCCGTAAATGCCGGGTCCACAATAATGGTGAAGTCAACGGGGCCGTTAGTCGGTTCGCTGGCGTCTGGCCGCAGAAACATGTTATAACTGAACAGATTGTGCCAGGCCAGTGTAGTAATGATGCGCAGCCGAACGCTGTAGTCGGGCAGCGCACCGGCCCGGGCGTAGCGGGTGTATACCTTTCTACCGCTGAGGCTGGCCAGCATCCGCTCCTGCAACTGATCAAAGGCATCGGCGCAGAACGGCTGGTTAACGTCGCCCCAATCGATGGTATCCGTCGTCTGAGCGTCGCGGACAATGTACCGATCTTTGGGGGTACGGCCGGTAAAACGGCCGGTCTGGCAAACCAGTGCGCCGGTGTCGGCTAGCTGCCCCTCGCCGTTAGCCAGAATTTCGGCGACCAGGTCATCAGGAGCGAGATCTTCGAGCAGGTGAACGTCGGTAGGTAAACGGAGCCATGAATGATCACTGGCAAACGCTACTGGGGGCACGAGTAAAGCTTCCATAGATGACTGGTTTTTGGTGATGTTTTGAGACAATGTGATGAAGTGTGTCAAATATATTTTGCGATAATACATCAAACAAGCGATTTATCGCTAAATCTTGAAAACTTGCTATAAATCAGCAAATCCGTACCTTTATTCCTTCAACTTTTGAGCGAATGGACCTTAATTCCAGCAACATACGGTTGCTTTTCGGGCTGAAACTTCGGCAGATGCGGCTCGATAAATCGCTGACGCAGTTTGAATTGGCTGAGCGGGCAGGTGTATCTCAGTCATATATCAACGAGATCGAAAAAGGGAAGAAATACCCCAAAACCGAGAAGATCATTGGGCTGGCCAAAGCGATGGATACGACCTATGAGTCGCTGGTATCGCTTCAGCTCAATAAAAAAATGGAGCCTATTTACCAGTTGCTCCGCTCCAATCTACTGACCGAACTGCCTCTGAACATGTTCGGCGTGGAGCCGGGCGATCTGCTGGAGCTGCTGTCGGAGGCTCCCGTTAAGCTGAGTGCTTTTATCAGCACTGTGGTCGAAATGGCCCGGAACTACAACGTAGACCTGCCTCATTTTTACTTCACCGTCATGCGAACCTACCAGGAGATGCATGATAATTACTTCGCCGACATTGAAGAAGCGGCCGATGCCTTTCTGCGCGAGAGCGGGTTGCCAACAGAGGTTATCGTGAGCGATACGTTCCTGAGCGACTACCTCAGCAACCACTACGGCTATCATATCGAGCTGTTTAACGAGAAAACCCAGCCCGCCCTGACGCGGCTCCGGTCGGTCTATATACCGCACGAAAAACGGTTGCTGCTGAACCAGACCCTCACTACTGATCAGCGGGCGTTTACACTGGGCCGCGAGCTGGCCTTTCAGTACATGAACCTGACGGCCCGTCCCCTCACGTCGACCTGGGTGGAGGTGAACTCGTTTGAGCAGGTGCTGAACAACTTTCAGGCGTCGTACTTTGCCGGGGCCATTCTGATTCGGCGGGAGGCTCTGCGCGCCCGGCTCGACGAGTTACTGAATCTGTCGACCTGGGCGGAGGCTTCGGCGGCTCTGACGGCTATGCTCGACCAGTTTCAGGCCACGCCCGAAACGCTCCTGCTGCGGATGAGCAACCTGCTGCCGCATTACTTCGGGGTCGATCAGCTGGTTTTTCTGCGGTTTGAGCAGGAAACCAACAGCCCCGTGGTGAACCTGACCCGCGAGATTCACCTGTCGCGGCTGCACAATCCGCACGGCACTACCGACGAGCATTACTGCCGGCGCTGGGTGTCGCTGACGAGTCTGCACGAGCTGGAAGAGGTGCTGCGGGCCAGGGCCTACCAGACGCCCCTGGTACGGGCGCAGTTGTCTGATTACATCGACTCGCAGAATACGTACCTGATCATGTCGTTCACCCGGCCGCTGACCCCTATCCGGCACCTGAACCACAGCGTAGCGCTGGGCGTACTGGTCGATGAAAGTTCGCGGGCGCGTATCCGGTTTCTGAACGATCCGGCCCTCAATCGTCGGGAAGTGAACGAATCCTGCGAGCGCTGCCGCCTGACCGACTGCCTGGAGCGAGTCGCTCCGCCCCATGTGCTGCAACGCCAGCAGCGGATTGCGGCCATCAAGCGAACCCTGCTCGATTTGGGGCTGGCGCAGCCGTAGGTCGAGTAGGGGCCGTAAGATGTCTTATTTTCCACTGCTCAGGGTTATCTCCAGCGCATGACTCACGTCGGTGATCATGCGCTGGAGGGTAGCGAGCAGGGCCGGTTTGTCAACTGGATTCAGGCTGGTATATAGGAGCTGATTTACCCTGACCAGCCGTTGTTTGGCCTGCTTCAGCCGGTTGGCCCCTTCGGGTGTAATAGTCATAAGCGCACTTCGCCGGTCTTTTGGATTCTGTGCTTCGGCCAGCAGCCCTTTGCGCTGTAATCGTCTGATCATTTCGAAAGAGGTCGTAGGCTCGAGCAGCGATCTCTGTACATATTCTTTCTTGCTGGGATTCTGGTGCAATTCAACAAATAACAGGAGCGTATATTCATCGATGCCGTTTATATCGAGCTCTTTCAGGATATGCTTGAAAAGGAGTGCTCTGTAGTTGTCAATCTGGCCCCATAACATGCTGATCTCCGCATTCAGTAAGTCGTTCTGATCGGCTTCGGGGATGAATTGCTGTATATCGTTCTGATAAAGAGAAACCTCGCTGGGCGTACTGGCTTTTTCGTATAGCCATCTGCTGAATGAAGCTAACGTCGGCTGGGCATCACTCTGTGTATAAACCTGCCAATGAGTCAGCAAATCAATAATTAACGCTGTATTATCTTTCATTTATAACAATATTGTAGCAAATAGAACAAACTTGTAGCAATGCTTGTTGGCTGATCAAACCGTATTGATCAGATGAAAATAGCACTGTTAGGCTCAACCGGAGGTACCGGCCTTGCCTTTATAGACCAAGCGCTGGCCAATGGCCATGAAGTTAAAGCGTTGGCTCGCAATCCACTGGCGCTTTCCATAAACAGCCCCAATCTGGAGATAATGGCTGGTAATGTTTTCAACGTTTCTTCATTAACGGCTTTGTTTCAGGGCGTAGAAGTGGTTGTTTCTGCCTTTGGCATTGCAGGACTCTGGCAAGCCCGAAAGCCAGGGGGGCTGTATTCGGTTGGGGGCGGAAATGTTATAGAAGCGATGGCGAAAACCAGCGTTCAACGGCTCCTGGTCGTTACTTCATCAGGCGTAGAACCACAGGAAAACGATAACTTTTTCTTCAGGTATCTCCTCAAGCCCCTTTTTTTGAAGAAGATGTACGAAGATATGGCCCAGCTGGAGAAGAAAGTGACCTCGAGCGGATTAGCCTATACCATCGTTCGGCCGCCTTACCTTACCAATGGGCCGCTAACGGGTCAGTATCGGGTGGCTGTGAACCGAAATTTTTCGGACGACAAAGATCTCTCCCGGACCGATCTGGCGCATTTTCTTTTGCAGGAAGTTGAACAGAACAGATACCCCGGATCTACGGTAGCGATTTCTTACTGAGTCAGTATGTGTGGTCATCAGTAGCCAGACCGTTACTCAGGATAGCGGTTGCGGAGGGGGCGTACCGGCGGGCCTTGACTTGTCCTGGGGCAGCGGCACAAACTCGGCATTGTCGTTGGGGGGCAGCGCAATACGACCCGCCTGCCAGTCGGCTTTGGCCTGCTCGATCCGGTCGAGCCGCGACGAGACGAAGTTCCACCAGATATAGCGCTCGCCCAGCGGTTCGCCCCCCAGCAGCATGAGCGTACAAGTTTCTTTCGCCACCAGAATCGGGTCGATGCCGCGGGTAAACACCAGCAGTTGCCCGGCGCTGTACGTGTGGCCGTTTACCTCCACGCTTCCCTTCGCCACGTAAGCGCCCCGCTCAGGAAAGCCCACCGGCAGGCCAAAACGCGCCCCCGGTTGCAGAACAACGTGGGCATAAAACAGGGGCGAATGGGTTTTGACTCCGTTTTTGAGTCCGAAGGCATCGCCCGCAATAAGCCGGAGCCAGACGCCCGTATCGGTAAAAATTGGCAGCTGCTCGGGCTGGTAATTCTCGAACGTGGGCGCGCTTTCTTCATCAGCTTCGGGCAGGGCCACCCAGGTCTGTATCATTTCGAGCGAACCACCCGCCAGCGTGGCCGGGTCTTCGAACCGTTCGGAATGGGCAATACCCCGGCCCGCCGTCATCCAGTTGACTTCGCCCGGCCGGATGATCTGCTGCACACCCAGACTATCGCGGTGGGTAACCTGCCCGTCGAAGAGGTAACTAACCGTCGATAAACCGATGTGGGGGTGGGGCAGCACGTCCATGCTGGGTGCCTGCTCGGGGCTGAAGCTGACCGGCCCGCCATGGTCCATGAAGATAAATGGCCCCAGCATACGGCGCAGGCGGTAGGGCAGAATGCGCTTTACGGTAAACCCATTTCCGAGCGAAGCGGGGCGGGCGTCAATAATCAGATCTAACATGGGCGTCAAAAGTAACGAACAGACCGTAACCCTCCTGCCGAATGAACTACAAATCCGGCGAAAGCATTACCCAGACAAGCTGAAAATAACAGCTTATTTTCAATCTGTCGTATGCAGGTAGGTATAGATAGCTTTGCGGCTGCGTTTCAGCAGGCCGGTAACCGCCCCGTATCCAATGATTCGGAGGCTCTGAATCAGTTGATTGACCGGATCGAACGGGCCGACCAGGCGGGGCTGGATGTGTTCGGTATTGGCGAGCACCACCGGCCGGAGTTTCTAGACTCGGCGCCTACGCTCATTCTGGCGGCTGCGGCTGCCCGTACCCATCAGATCCGGCTGACGAGCGCGGTAACGGTCCTGAGCGCGGCCGATCCGGTGCGGGTCTTTCAGCAGTTTGCTACCCTCGATCTGATCTCCAGAGGGCGCGCCGAACTCGTTGTGGGGCGGGGCTCCTTTACCGAATCGTTTCCGCTCTTTGGCCTGAATCTGCACGACTACGACGCACTCTTCACCGAAAAACTCGATCTGTTGCTCACCATCCGCGATAACGAAGCCGTACACTGGTCGGGTCAGTACCGGCCGGCCCTGACCGGACAGGGTATCTACCCCCGGCCGTTGCAGAGCCCGCTCCCGATCTGGATCGGCGTGGGCGGCACGCCCCAGTCGTTTGTTCGGGCGGGGGTGCTCGGTCTGCCGCTTATGGTAGCCGTTATTGGTGGCGAAACGCACCGGTTCCGGCCCCTGGTCGACCTGTACCGTGAAGCCGGACGGCGGGCGGGTCATGCGCCGGAGCGGTTGCAGGTGGGGCTGCATTCGATTGGGTACGTAGGCAACACGACGCAGGAAGCCATTGCCGATTTTTACCCGGGCTATGCCGAAACATTCACCCGTATCGGCAAAGAGCGCGGCTGGCCACCCGTTACCCGTGCGCATTTCGACGCCATGAACAGCGAACGCGGGGCGCTGCTGGTAGGCGGTCCGGAAGAAGTGGCGCAGAAAATTCTCCGGCACAGCGAAGCGCTGGGTGGTATCTCGCGGGTTACGTTCCAGATGGACAATGCCGGGCTGAGCCATCAGCAGCTCATGAACGCTATCGACCTGATCGGCACCCGCGTATCTCCCTTGCTTCGGTAAAGGCCACCGCCTGCTCGTCAGCGCCCGGTCTTTTGCAGAAAAGCGGCCAGTTCCATACCCCAGGCAATGCCGATATGGATGAGCAGACCGCCCCAGATGCTGCGGGTGCTCAGCGCCAGTACGCCCAGCAGGTAACCCCCGAAGATGGATGAAACTGCTTCGCCCAGCGGCCGGCCGAAGTGGATGGCGCAGTACCAGACCACCATCGGCAATACGGGCCCGCGCATGACCCGGCTCATGCCGATGACCAGAAACCCGCGGAACAGCAGCTCGGTCGGTACGAAGTCCCAGCCGTAGCAGAACTCGTAGACGAGCGCCGTAACCCATTCCGGTACCCCGAAAAACGCGTTGGCACCGGTGTCGTGATAGGTGGGGTAAGAGGCCAGAAAATCGGGCTGGAACGACGCCAGCGTGATCAGCGGTACCATCAGCGCCAGCAGCAGCGCGTACAGGGCCAGTCCCTTACGCTTGGGGGCCATGCCATAGAAAGCCGACGGGTTCAGACGCTGGTCGACCAGCTGGTAAAAAACGTACAGCGGCAGCACGATGGTCAGCACCGATTGCAGGTTGTGGAGGCAGTAGTACAGAAAAACGAATACCTCGCCCCCGAATAGCTGTCGGCTCAGCGCCACGTGCCCGTAGAAACCCGAATAGATCGAGTAGCAGACCAGTGCTGTGCTGCTGCGTAGCCAGAAATCGCGGCTTCGCCAGAGGTCGGTGCGTTGGTGGAAATGGGTCCAGAGCCAGACACTGCCGTAATAGCAGAGCGCGTAGAGACCAGCGTAGAGCACCGGCCATATGGGCCGTCCCTGGTAGATGTCGATGTACGAGTCTTCGAAATCGAGGGTGTAGTTGACGGCGAGTAGCAGCAGTAGCCAGACCGCCGTAGCGCCGTACAGATCGGGCCGGTAGTCGGTGCGGAGGTAGTGGCGCAGGTCGTGCCAGAGGGCTTTCACAGCAGCAGGAAGAGGGCAGTTCGTCTCAAAAATACGCAGTAGACCAGCAGGTTGAGCCGCTACTACGGGTACATAACCATGATCCGTAAAAAAACAGGTTTGGATTGGAAGACGGCCGTTGTTACATTTGTATCGTAAACGATATAATCTTTAGCGATATAAAATTATGAACGCGTTGTATGAAACGAGCGTGCATGTAT
The DNA here is from genome assembly GCF_005870035.1 of Spirosoma lacussanchae. GTDB lineage: Bacteria > Bacteroidota > Bacteroidia > Cytophagales > Spirosomataceae > Spirosoma > Spirosoma lacussanchae. Next base: position 101,029 of record NZ_SWJG01000003.1, read on the forward strand.
CCGGCGGTCGGAACGGGCACGTACAAAGTGAAGATGGCATTCTTGATCTACAGGTTCGTACACCAAAGGAACTGGGTGGAGCCGGTGGACATACCAACCCCGAGCAGCTGTTTGCAGCCGGCTACGCGGCCTGTTTTGACAGTGCCCTGAACCTGGTCATGGGGCAGGCTAAGGTGAAACCGGAGGCTCCGTCCAGCGTAAAGGCAACGGTAGGCCTGATTCCGAATGGTCAGGGTGGATACGGCTTGCAGGTGGCGCTGGCCGTTACGATTCCGGGCATCGACAAAGAGCAGGCCCGGCAACTGGTCGAAAAGACGCACCTGGTTTGCCCCTATTCAAACGCCACCCGGGGCAATATCGACGTTCAATTACAGATCATCTAATCATAGCCAGCGTCCCGTAGCTGATGCGGGGCGCTGGCTGCTCAACCTAGCCCTGCCACCATGAAAACAAGTAAAACGAGTGCGCTGCAAAATGGCTTCCGAATCCTGCTGGGAATTTTTATGCTGCTGGCCGGTATTGGTCATCTGACATTTCAGCGGGCTGAGTTTCAGGCGCAGGTGCCCGGCTGGCTTCCCTTCAGCAAAGATAGTGTCGTGCTGTTGTCGGGTCTGGTTGAAATAGCCCTCGGCCTGGCGATGGTCTTCTGGACCAAACAGAAAGTTAACGTTGGTCTGGCGCTGGCGCTCTTCTATGTGCTCATTTTTCCGGGTAACATTGCCCAGTACGTGAATGGAACGAATGCGTTTGGTCTCGACTCCGATCAGGCCCGGCTCATTCGGCTTTTCTTCCAGCCGGTATTAATTTTATGGGCGCTGTGGTCAACGGGTGGCCTTTCCTACTGGCGGCATCGACAAACAGCAGCTGCGGAGTGACGGCGGTCCGTAGAAAAAGACAGCCAGCCCAGGGCGGGCGATCAACCAAGATGGCCCGCTACTAACTAAATGTAAATCCAGCGCTGTACTCATGAATGAATCGCTCAAGCTGGAAAACCAGTTGTGTTTTCCCCTCTACGCGGCATCCCGGCTCGTGACCCAGTGCTACCAGCCGGTTCTGGATGAGCTGGGACTGACCTATCCGCAGTACCTGGTTCTGCTGATCCTGTGGGAAACGGACCGGGTCAATCTGAAGCTACTGTCAGAAAAGCTGCATTTACAGTCCAACACCTTGACCCCGCTGCTCAAGCGGATGCAGGCCACGGGCCTGATAGATCGGGTTCGCTCTCAGGAAGACGAACGGAGCGTGATTATTTCGCTTACGCCCAAAGGGCAACAGCTGGCCACCGAAGCTCCTAAAGTACTCAGTCGACTGACGAGTAACTTGGGCATTTCGCTGGAGGAAGCGCAGCAGCTGCACCGGTTGTTGTATAAACTAATAGGCAGTATAGCCATGTAGTACAGCCGCCGTCGTCCGTTTCGCAACTTCGTAGCCAGGCGGTATACGGCACTACAACGGGCAGGGGCCATTTGTTGCGGGCGGGGCAGACCAACGCGGCTTTTTCGGGGCTGGTTGGCGCCTTCAGGCGGGTGTATGGGGTAGTTTTCCCAAAAGTGGCAGGGATTGACCCATTTGTGACAGCGTGGGGGCGGGGTGGTGGCGACCTTTGATTCATCAAAACGGACACAAATCACCAACCTCATAAACACCGCTAGTCATGAAAACGCTCATCACCGCCTTCGCCCTTGCCCTGTCTCTCACCGTTGCCAGTGTCGCTCCGGCCAGCGCCAACCCCATCACCCGCCCTACCCGCCCCGCCAACGTGGCCAGCTACCAGAGCGGGGTCTACACCACAGCCGAAGGCAAAGTGCAGATCGGTCTGGACAAGCAGTCGGGAGGCAAAGTCACCATCCGGCTGGTCAACAGCCAGGGTCAGGAGGTCTATCAGGAGCAGGTAGGCAAGCGCCAGCAGCAGGTACGTCGTCGTTTGGACGTGAGCCGTCTGCCCGACGGCTCGTACACCTTGCTGATCAGCAACGGGGTGGAGACGACGAGCCACGCCCTGACGATTGCCACGGCCCAGCCCACGGAAAGCACCCGCCGGATCGCCATGAACTAAATAACAGACGCGGCTCCGCTTCTACCATCCACTTTCCTGAACACGGAATCAGCCCCGGATATAGCCAACGCAACGGCTGTATCTGGGGCTGACCTGTTTTATAAACTACCGCGCCAACCACGGAATAATCAACCGATTTACTTTCTTTGCTGTTTAGTAGATAGGACAGCTATTGTGATTTTAGCAACACAGTAGTTCTATCCGTATCGCTTTATCGTTTCATGACTCAACGTATCTATGCAACCAACAATCAGTAAGGTGCTTATGTGGCCCGTGATTCTGCTGGGTTTGACCAGCTGCTCGGTGCCCGAAGCCGATCAGCCAGTTGCCATTGCCGCTACCGAACTAACTGCCAGGCCCGACACCCTGGCCCGGTTCGAGCGCCCTGATGTGACCCAGATTGCCGTCAACGGCCGTGGCCCGGCCAACAAACCCATTGCCGTAAGTCGCGGAACCCAGCCGACCCGGAAAACATTCACCTACGACGCGCAGGGGCGGCTGCTGGCCAGCCTGGAACCCACCGTCTTTGGGTACGAGTACTACCTGGGCGTCTACCAGCAAAACCGGCTGGCTCAGGTGTATTGGGCCACCAATCAGTCGGCTCTGAGCCCCGCCAGCTATTCGCAGAACGTGATCCGCTACCGCTACAACGGCGCAAACCAGATCGGTCAGGTGCTGCACTACCAGCGGCTGAAAGACGGCGAGGGGCTGTATCGGCTTATACAGGTCGACGAATACCAGTACAACGCAGCAGGCAGCGTAGCGACAAACCGCCGGACAACCCTGGCCGACAGCAGCTATCAAATAACCACCTGGAGTCAGGGAAAGCCAGCCAGCACCAAACGCTTCAGCCGGCAGGGCACGCTCGACGACGCTACCGAGTATACTTACGACGATAAGCTCAATCCTTACGCGGGGCTGTACTTTCCGGGCCTCGATCCGTCTAATATGGGCTATGCCAGTAACCTGGTCGAAACCAAAGGCCAGTTTGGGGTGTATCGGCGCGAATATAAACTGGATTACGATGCCGCTGGCCGGATTGCTGCCCGCTCTATTCGCCTGACGCCCAACGATCCCTGGACGTTAGAGCACCAGTTTTACTACGGTCAGTAACCCCCGGCCCGCCCGGTCTGTCATGTCTGCATCGGTACCTGTTTATCAACTTCAGTCGTTTCCGCGTCATGAGCCTGACACGCTCTTCTACATGACCCGGCTCGAAAAACTGGTTCAGGAGTTCAAAGGCATCGACAAGCCGCATTCGCATACGTTCTACCTGCTGATGTGGATCAGCCAGGGCAGCGGCACCCATACGATCGACTTCAAAACCTATCCTGTTACCGGACACCAGCTGTACTTCCTGACGCCGGGCCAGGTGCATAGCTGGCAGCTGTCGGCCGATATTCGGGGTTTCAACCTGTTTTTCGAGCCGGGCTTTTTCCGGGCCCGCTTCGGAAACCGGCTCTATCAATATCCGTTTTATCATTCTTACCAGCATCTGCCCCTGCTGGAGGTTGGTCAGCAGGCGGCTCTGTTCAGTGAATTGTTTGCCTATGCCTATCAGGAATACGAACAGCGCCGGGCTCATCAGGCCGAGGTATTTCTGTCGTTTGTTCATATCCTGCTCGAGTCGGCCAACCGGCTTTACGGCCAGCAGCTGAGCGGAACAGAAGGGCACCTCTACGACCGAATCCGGCAGTATGAAGAGCTGTTGGAAGCGCAGTTTGTCCGTACCCGCGAAGTCAGCGCCTATGCCGACCAGATGGGAGTCAGCCCCAACTACCTCAACCATATCTGTAAAAAGGTACTGAACAAAACGGCCAGTCAGCTACTCTACGACCGCCTGCTGATCGAGGCCCAGCGTCTGCTGACGCATACGACCCGGTCGGTCAAGGAAATCGGGTACCAGCTCGGCTTCGACGATGGGTCGTATTTCGTCCGGTTTTTTCGGAAGCAGGCCGGACTGACCCCCGCCGAGTTCCGGCAGGCAATACGCCAGCATCGTTGATTTGTACCATAACCGGGCTAATTTGTCATGGCATCGGGCCAGGGGCGGGCGTACCTTTGTCTTATCAATAGGGGTTGATTAAGAGCCCATAACCGCTCTGACAGCCTCGCTAACTACGCCAATAGCCATGTCTTCCGATAGCCGATTAACCAGTATTTTGTTCAATAAATGTCCGCGTTGCCATGAGGGCGATTTCTTCGTGACGAAGAGTGCCTTCAGCCGGCATTTTGACCAGATGCACGACCACTGTCCGCACTGCGGAACGAATTTCATGCCTGAGCCGGGGTTTTACTGGGCCTCCATGTTCGTGAGTTACGCGTTCTTCACGATCTGGACCCTACTAACCTTTTTTATTGTCGTAATCGGGTTGAAAATCGATCTGAACTACTACCTCGTCGGGCTGGTGCCTACGCTGATTATACTGACGCCTTATTTCTTCCGGATGGCGCGCCGGACCTGGCTGACTATCTTCATCAAACCCCTGCCGAACCCGACTCCGGGCAAACTAAGCTAGGACGACCCACCCGAAACGGAAAAAAGCCTGTGCTTATGACAAGTACAGGCTTTTTTTGGGCAGTACCAATTGACTGAACAGTGATCACAGTAGACGTAAAATGGCGGTAAAAAACCGGCGAATCGACCCGGAACGGGCCTGTATGGTCTTCGTTTCCCAAAAGTGGCAGGGATTGACCCATTTGTGACAGCGTGGGGGCGGGGTGGTGGCGACCTTTGATTCATCAAAACGGACACAAATCACCAACCTCATAAACACCACTAGTCATGAAAACGCTCATCACCGCCTTCGCCCTTGCCCTGTCTCTCACCGTTGCCAGTGTCGCTCCGGCCAGCGCCAACCCCATCACCCGCCCTACCCGCCCCGCCAGCGTGGCCAGCTACCAGAGCGGGGTCTACACCACAGCCGAAGGCAAAGTGCAGATCGGTCTGGACAAGCAGTCGGGAGGCAAAGTCACCATCCGGCTGGTCAACAGCCAGGGTCAGGAGGTCTATCAGGAGCAGGTGGGCAAGCGCCAGCAGCAGGTACGTCGTCGTTTGGACGTAAGCCATCTGCCCGACGGCTCGTACACCTTGCTGATCAGCAACGGGGTGGAGACGACGAGCCACGCCCTGACGATTGCCACGGCCCAGCCCACGGAAAGCACCCGCCGGATCGCCATGAATTAAGCGGGCGGTTTGATTACGTACTCATCAACTTACCCAGGCGGTGTCAGTAAAAGCTGGCACCGCTTTTTTGATGGGAGCGCGGCCATACAGAAAGCACTGGTTATTGCCCGCCTGTTGGGTAAAGCCAGTATAAAGTATGATTCTTGCGCTTAATTAACTTTATCAATCCAATAGACATACATGGTTATCAGGTCGACTCAAACGCATCAGCGCTGCTACCCGCTTTTGATTGTGATCGTTGCTGCTCTTCTGAGTAGCTGCACCAGACCCGAACCGGTTGCTCCCGGTGCCTCTACCCCGCATCGGTACGTGCTTACGAACATCCGGTATTTTCTGGACAAGGGCGATTATGTTGATACGACAACGATACAGCTTACAGGCGCAAGCGTGCAGAATCCGGGAGTCAGCCTGGTTACCCAGTCGATTAAAGAAGAGCCTGGCGAATTGGTTAAAACATCCCATTTCATGATCGATTCCTCCGTTCGGTTACCCGAAGAAATCGACCTGAGCACGTTCGCCGTAAGCGTACCGCAGCACTGGTACGGCAATGGTTTATTCGGCCACACGGTCGAGACGTATCCGCTCAGTACTACCCGGCAGCAAAAACCGTATGTGTCTGACCCTGGCCGTACGATAGATATAAACGTTCCGCCCCGATCCCGCATTGATATCAGTCGTCAGATCGATGCGTACCAACTTACCTGTTCATTCGACGGAATGGTAGAGAATACGACAACAGGTCAACGGTATAGGCTGACTGGAAAATGGAAGGGGCTTCTGCGGTACAACAACATGGCAGTAACGCTGAAGCAGTCGGCTTTGTAATCACTGTTGCGGCCGAAACCGTAGTTCGTTGAACAACCCATCACAGACAGCACCCAGCCGGACCAGACTCCGGGCTTCCCCCATTAGACGAACTGCACTTGCGGGGATGGGCAAAGCAGGTTGGGAATAAAACGTCAGTAAAAGACCGCTATGACTCGATTCTGGTTGATTTTGTTGCTCCTGCTACCCGTATTTGCCCGGGCGCAGCGCATTGGTATAGCCGCCGAGGTTGGCGGATTTGGCTACAGACAGTACGGTAGCAGTCAGCTGCATCGGTATAAGCTGACCGTCTTGAAGCCGGTAGATCCCACGGGTTTTTCAATTGGAACAAATGCTCGGTTTTCAACGGCTGGCGCTTTCTTCGGGCAGGCCGGTCTACGATTCTCAAATCAGCATATGGGCGTCCAGTTTACGGATACACGTCCTGATCTGCCTGCTCCCGACGAAGCGATACCGGGGGTTGGGCTGGGGCTTCGTCAGATAGAGCTGCCGGTATACGCCGGGTTTCAGGTTGGCAACAGATCGGCTCTGCACCTGGACGTTTTTGGTGGGCTTACGCCTTCGTTGAATTGGTATGGTTCGCGGGATCAAAACGTTGCTGATCCGTACCGCAGGGCTGTTTTCGAAAGTTTAAACCGGTTTTCGTTAGCCTATGCGGCCGGGATGGCTATACGGCTCGATCGCTGGAGTCTGACAACGACATGGGAGCAAACCATGACCTCTCTCAATCGGGCTATAGCTGCCCAGAATCAATCGTTTTCTTTCAACACGGGGTATGAAGGCGTGCGCGCTATGATTGGCTACCAGTTTACTAAACGTCGCTAACCCAAGCAGCTATGAATAAGGGCTTAGACGGGTCGCCGGATCAAGGCTGAGACCGGTATTGAACCAGCAATTCGGCTGTGGTTTTCGGTTATTTCCCAAAAGTGGCAGGAGTTGACTCATTTGTGACAGAGCCGGGGCGGGGTGGTGGCGACCTTTGATTCATCAAAACAGCCACAAATCACCAACCTCATAAACACCACTAGTCATGAAAACGCTCATCACCGCCTTCGCCCTTGCCCTGTCTCTCACCGTTGCCAGTGTGGCTCCGGCCAGCGCCAACCCCATCACCCGCCCTACCCGCCCCGCCAACGTAGCCAGCTACCAGAGCGGGGTCTACACCACAGCCGAAGGCAAAGTGCAGATCGGCCTGGACAAGCAGCTGGGAGGCAAAGTCACCATCCGGCTGGTCAACAGCCAGGGTCAGGAGGTCTACCAGGAGCAGGTGGGCAAGCGCCAGCAGCAGGTACGTCGTCGTTTGGACGTGAGTAGTCTGCCCGACGGCTCGTACACCTTGCTGATCAGCAACGGGGTAGAGACGACGAGCCACGCCCTGACGATTGCCACGGCCCAGCCCACGGAAAGCACCCGCCGGATCGCTATGAACTAAACGAGAGTAACCCAACCGGCCCGGCCGGGCAACCGATAATACCTCTTACCTTCCTCTCCCTTAACCAGACAGCCCATCCGCACGGTGCAGATGGGCTGTTGCTGTTAGAAACCTTCGCGTTCGTCTTCTTTGTCTTTCTTCTTCTCGGCAGGCTTCGGCGTCTCTTTCGCCACTTTGGGCGCGGGCTTGGCTGCGGGCGGTAAGGCCCCGGCTTTTCCCTTTTTGGTTGCCGCCTTCGCTTTTGTGCCGGGTTTGGTAGCGGCCGGTGCGACTTCCGGTTCGGCTGCGGGCTCTACCGTTTCGTCGTTCGGATCGACGGCGGGCGTGGCGGCAATGGTTGGGGTGGCGGCTTTCGGCTGGGTTTTCGGGCGGGGGGCTGCTTTGGGCCGGGTCTTGTACTGGTCGAGGTAGCGGTCAACGAACAGCTCCTTCTCATCAACGGTAGCCGGAACCAGCTCCAGCGCGGCCTTACTGCTATTTTTTGAACCCGCCAGCAGCCGGTCGTTGATTTCCTGCTCCGACGTTACGATGGCCAGCTGACCCGGTGCCGACGGGCCGTTGCCGGGTTTATAGTCGTAGAAGACCCAAACATCGGGCGAGGCTTCGAGGTAGATACTGGCTTCGTCGCCGGCGGCTCCCTTGCGGATTTCGACAAACCCGTCCATCTGGGCGTTAATGTCGGCGCTCATCATATTCGACACACCCAGTCGGCCAATGCTGTAGAACGCGTTGAACTTATCGGACCAGCGCAGGTTGGCGTTGGCCAGCACGAGCATGGCGTTCAGTTTAGACGAGGCCTGGTTGAGCGGCACGTGCTGGTTCTGGGCTTTGGTCCGGTAGGCATCGACGGCGGGCTGGCCAATGAGCGGCAGTAGCTTGTCCGACAGCCGGTTCAGGTCATCGTCGGCAGCTTCGTCGTTTTTTTCGTCCTGGTTGGTCGTGATCAGCTTGCTCGCAATAGAGCTGCTCACGGTTTCGGGAATGGGGAAAGTGAATGCCAGCAGGGTATTGAACCGATAGAGCGCACTGTCGATGTTGACCCGCGCCGACCCGGCCGCCAGCAGGTAGGGCGCCGGGCTGGTGTTGAGCAGGTTCAGCTTGCCTTTGTAGGTCATCAGGCCACGGGCATCGTTGAAGGTAAAGGCGTTCTCTACCTCGTCGCTGGTGCTGTCGGCAACGGCCTGGGCTTCGTCGGGGCTACCCGAGGTAATCCGGTAGAGCTTGTCTTTTTCGTCGTAGCGCATCACCCCGGTGGCGGCAAACAGATCCTGGTCGCGGTTGTCTTCTTTGGGCGAGAGGAAGGTGGGGTAGAGGGTACCGCCCACGCTGAAATGAATACCGGCCACGAGCGGTTGCCCACCTTCGTTCTTCAGGTTTTTATCGACCTTGATCTCCAGTCGCTCGGCTACTTTTTCCTTGAAAGGCAGCCAGTCGCCCACCAGATTTTTTCGCTTTTTGAGGGCCGGTTTGATATAGCCGTCCAGCGCCAGATCTTTTTCAGGAGCCTGCATCGTGATCAGCCCCTTGTACAGCATTTTGGGCGCCAGCTGCAGGTTATCGTCTTCGTCGACTTCGGCGCGCGCTACCGTAAAGTAGGTCGCGGCCGCTTTGGTGCTGGCTGCGTTTCGTTTACCGCGCGCCGGTTTTTTGGTGTCGGCCGTCAATGAAGCACCGGCCACGGCCGGGGCCTCCTTCAGCTCGAAGCTTTGCATTTTGATAATGGCCGTATCGCCCTTCATCGTAGCAAACTGATAGCTGGCATCGCCCGCAAAGCGCGTTCGCGACACGATCTGGATATTGCCGTTCTTGAGTTTGTGGAACAGGCTGACCGTATCCAGCTCGAGCCGGGCGTTTTTGAGGGCCAGCATTTCGCCGTTGCGCCGGATGGTGACCAGCCCTTTGTCGGGGTAAATACGGGCGTCGGCCGAGGTAACGTACGGCACCCCGCTGATGTTGAGCACCATCTTCTCCACGTCGTAGAGGGCCGCGGCACCGTTAAAGGTCAGCCCTTCCTGCTCGTCGCCGGTGGCGGTAAAGACCGAACTTTTCACGTCGCCGGCCGTGGGACCAGCTTTCATGGCAATGGTTTTGCCGTTGATGTTCCACTGCGCCTTGTTGATGCTGGTCTTGTAGGCTGCAAACGGAAACTCGATGCTCGAACTGAGCGTGTCGCTGATGCTCTGTTGCTGTTTGTTGATGGCCAGCCCAACAAGGCCCTTTGTCTGGTTGAAATCCACGTCTACGCTGTTGCCGACCAGAATGGGTTTGTTGCCTTCCTTGTCTGAGGTGATCGTGAATTTGGCGTTGTCGGCAATGAACCCTTCTTTGTTGAATTTGATGCTGTTCGAGATGGCTTCGGAGTCTTTCCGGCGCAGGGTGCCGTTGCCGAACAGACCCACCGACCGCATCACGAGGCTACCGTCCAGATTGGTAGTGGCGCCGTAGAAATTGAAGTTGTTCTTCTGGGTCGTGATGACCATGCTGTCGGCTTTAGGCCACCATTTGAGGCTGAAGTTATTGAGCTGCACCTGCGGAAAGTAGGCTTTACCAACCAGCCCTTCCTTAACCTCGCCTTTCTCGCCCGACGCCAGCAGCGAGTCGGTCATGAACAGAATGCCCTGGGTGTTGAGGCTGGCCGTCAAATGATTGAGCACACCCTCGGCGCGAAGTCCGCTCTTGTCCATGACGATATCGCTGGTGAGCTTTACGGTCGATTTGCTGCCGTAGACCGGATAGCCTGTGGCGGGTGGTTTCTGAACGAAGCCCAGCGTATTGTCGGGCATGGTTTTCAGCTCGGCTTTGAAGGGCGGAAAGATGCCGTCGGAGTAGAACGTACCCATGAAAGAAATGTCGCCCTTGCCGATGCTGTCGTTGTCAATGGCTGGTATTTTGAAATAAACTTTCCGGTTATAGACCAGATTACCCCGCACCGGCTGATCGAAATAGACCGTCATACCCTGCGGCATCACGAGTCGCTGGGTGGTTTTCTTGCCTTTGATCTTGCCCGATTTGTTTTCGGCGCTGCCCAGAAATACCGTGCCCGGATTCTCGTACTTGATATCGCCCCCTACTTCGCCGTCTTTGCCCTGAGCCGCCAGTTTCTGCGACGAGAACGTGATGGAGTCGATCTTGTTGAGGTTCATGGCAAACTTGTCGTAGTCGAACCGCATGTCGCGACCCGCGTAGCGCAGTGTACCGGCTTTGAGCTGGCCGTTGAGCGTGAAGGCCCGGCCTTTGCCCACGCGGATAGTTTTGTCGGACGGAACCCCGAAAATCTTCAGCGAGTCGGACAGGGTGAAGCGGTCGACCCCCCGAATGGTCATGATCTTGTCGTCGAGGTTGATGGTGGCGTTTTTGGTGCTGTCGTTCGAGGCAAAGGTCGACTGGATCTGGAAGTTGTCGTAGTCGCGTTTGTTGGTGTAGGCCAGCACGTATAGCACGCCCTTCCGACTCAGCCGGAGCATACCGCTGGCGTCGCGGTCGAGGTAGTCTTCCAGCACCATCCGGTTCAGTGCCCCCCGCAGGGCCGTCGGACTGGCTTTGGGGTTCCCTTTGGCAAACTGAATGATATCGTCGTCGAAGAAGCTCTGCTGTTTTTTGGTCGACACGTAGTTCGCCACGATCTGCAGCGGGTGGAAACCGTAATCGAGGGTCAGGTCGGCATAGCGCTGGGGCTGAAAGTAATCGAACGATTCGAACCGGACGGGCACCTCGCGTTTGGCACCGACCTGGTAAAAGTCGACTTTCCGGCGCAGCACGTCCCAGCGCATCACCTCGGGCTGGATATAGAATTTATGGTACGAGTCGGCGTAGGGTACGCGCATGTACTCGGTACGGTCGGGCCGGTTCAGCCAGGCCACCCGCTGCGTTTTGTCGAAACGAAACTGGACGGCCGGGTGCGTGATGGAGTCAGTCTCGATATAGCCCACAAACGCAGCGGCCTGGGCCGTAATGGTCGAGTCGCGGAAGTCGAACCGGCGGCTGCTGGCTTTGAAGGCGGGCTTGCCATTGTGTTTAACGATCAGCAGCGCCGGTTGTCCGCTGGCCGACGAGCCGACCATCTGGGCTCCGGCCAGCGCCAGCCCGCCCCGGTAGTCGATGTCGGTGCCGAGACCGGGAATAGTCACGTTGTTTTCCCACGACAGGAAACGCGGGTACACCGCCGGACCGCTGCGTTTTTTGCTGACATACTCAAATGTGCCTTTGATTGGTTTCGCCTGCTCGTAGGTCAGCGTAACGTCGTCGGCCTGCAGGCGCGGGTTCATGGCCACCAGCGAATAGTCGGCCAGGGTGACGAAGATGTCGGGCCGCCCGGCCGTTTCCCAGCTGAACTTGCCCCCTTTGCCGACAAAAATACCTTCTTTCAGCAGCAGGTCACCACTGGTGTTGGCCAGCACCGCCGAATCACCATTGGCAATCATCGCCAGCGACGCGCCCGTGAGGGTGATGACCGCTCCCGATACGGTCGGAATGGGTCGGCGCTGCGGAATATACCGCGGCCCCAGCTGACGCGGCTGGGTAGAATCGGGCGAGATGGGATCGTCCCAGCCGTCGAACCTTGACCGCTCGGCGGCTGCCTGCGCCAGGGCCAGCGAGTCGGCCGGCGTGGCCGGGGCGCCCGAGGTGGTGCTGACGGGAGCGCTGTCTATGTACCGAAACTGGAAGGTGCCGCCCTGGGTAGCCAGCTTATTGACGTTGCCGCTGTAGAGTTCGCGCCGTTCCAGAAACCGGCGGGTGGTTTCGAGGGTACGGGCCAGGGTGCGGGTGTCAGTTGTCTCGAACAGTTTTTCGACCACCGTCAGCATACCGTCGATACCGCTGGCCGACAGGGCGGGCTGCTGGGTATAAACGGCATGATAGAGGGCGTCGTAGAACGGCGCAAAGTGGGTAGCGGCCTGTAATCGTTTCTGATTCATCCGGCGGCTAAGGGCCATGACCCGTTCCTGCTGACCCGCCGACAGTCGGTTTTCGGACCAGAGCGTTTGCAGGTTCGTGCCCGCGCGTACGGCTGCCGGTCCGCCCGTGGCCATCAGTTTCTGTACGTCGGTCATGAACTGATCGGGCTTGTCGGAAATACGCACGGCCTGGGCAAACGTAGCCAGGGGTGCGGTCAGAAGCAGAATAAGGTAAACGCAGCGTTTCATCATCTATAAGACCGGTGCCGGTCCAGCGTACTGTGTATCGATGTCTCTATGAATCTGTTCTTCACGGCGGTTCGTGGCGCCCATGGACTAGTCGTGCGTCAGCACGACTTTTGTTCACTGTTTATAAAACGACAGACAGGTCCATTGATTTTTAACGAGCCGATCTTTTGTGATTAAATTCGTTTCATGGGCTTTCTGCTCGATATCAGGGGCGTCATGTTCGTAAAAACCGCTGACCAGCAGGTGCCCGCCGGGGGTTAGCCGCTGTACGTAGGTCGGTATTTCAGCCAGCAGCACATTGCGGTTGATGTTAGCCAAAATAATCTCGTAGCGATGGGTAGGGTCAACGTCGGCAATGGTTCCCTGAAACACGGTAACCTGCGGACAGTCGTTCAGCTGGGCGTTCTCGCGGGCGTTTTCAACGGCCCATTCTTCAATGTCGAACGCCAAGGCCGACCGGGCGCCCATTTTGGCCGCCAGAATAGCCAGAATGCCCGTGCCGCTGCCGACATCGAGGACGGTTTTCCCGACAAAATCAAGGCTGAGTTGCTGCTGGAGCATCATGGCCGTGGTTTCGTGGTGGCCCGTTCCGAACGACATTTTGGGGTTGATCACGATGTCGTAACGAAACCGGGCGTCCAATGAATGAAAGGACGCCCGGACCCGAACCTGGTCAGCAACTTCTATCGGCTCGTAATCGCGCTCCCACTCGGCGTTCCAGTTTCGTTTTTCTAACGAACTGAACGTATAGGCTATTGCCGTTTGATCGGCGTATTTTGCGACTATTTCCCCAACCGGTGTTTCGGTAAATTCATCTTCGGTAATGTAGGCATTCAGCCCCTCGTCGGTTTCTACGAATGATTCATATCCCAGCTCGGCCAGCTCGGCGGTCAGGATGTCGGTATAGTCGGGCGAAACCGTCAGTTGCAGTTCTATATAATTCATACCTCAAAGTAACAAAAAAAGGCAAGCCGGTTAGCCTGCCCTTTGGTATACTGACTACTGTACGAAGCAGATGTTCGTTATGAGGGGCCGCCGTTTCTTATGGGAGCGGGCCCTAAGGCCCGCTGTTGGTAGAGGGGCTTTTTCCGTAAATCCTGACCTGACACCGGTTATCCGATGGAAGAAGAGTCGATTGACAGAGCTGATATCTTTGCCCAGCACATACCCGTCTCCCGCATTCACTATGATCAGTTTGCTTGTACCGCTCGTCTGGCTGCTGGGCAGCTACCCGCCCGCCCAGCCCCAACCCGTCGCCGACGACCCGGTGGTGGCGTTTATCCGGGCCAATCCGGAGCGGTCGGCGGTGATGCTGGTGCGCAACGATACCACACTGGTGAGCCTGCGGGCCGATCAGCTGTTTCCACTGGCCAGCACCGTCAAAATCATGGTGGCTATCGAATTTGCCTGGCAGGCAGCCGCCGGAAAAATACGCGCCGATGAGCTGGTCCTGCTGAGCGATATCGACCGGTATTACCTGCCCAATACCGATGGGGGCGCTCAACCCGCCTGGAAAGCAGAACTGACGGCCCGGCAGGCGATACAGAACGGTCGGGTCACGCTGCTCGACGCGGCTAAAGGCATGATCCGGTACAGCAGTAACGCCAATACCGAGTACCTCTCCGACCGGCTCGGCTTCAGGGCCGTCAATGCTAACCGGCGCAGCCTGAAGCTGCCCAAACACGAGCCGGTTCTGCCGATGGTAGCCCCGCTGCTGCTGTACTCCACTACCGACAAGGCCGCTACGCTGGCGCGGCTGCGCGCCATGAAGAGCCGTGACTACGAAGCGCAGAGTATGACCCTGCACGCACAACTCAAAGCTGATGCCGACAGCTCGCTCCGGAAGCAGTTTATCTTTCCTGATCTGGAGTTGCAGAAAGCGTGGTCTGACCGACTCACGGCCTCGACCGCCCGCGAGTACACCTCCATTATGCAGAAACTCAATCGCCGGGTTTATTTCGAGCCCGCGGTGCAGGCGCTGCTCGATCAGATAATGGAATGGCCGTTTGCGGTCAACCCCGGTAACCGGCAGGTCTACGAACATATTGGCATGAAGGGAGGCTCCACGGCCTTTGTGCTGACCAATGCGCTCTACGCTACCGATAAAGCCGGTAACCGATCAGAGCTGGTCGTGTTTTTCAACAACCTGACACCCAGCGAAAATGCGCTGCTGCAGAAGAATCTGAACACGTTCCTGATCAATTGTATCCAGACGCGCCGGTATCGGCCGACGGTGCAGGCGCTGCTGCGCTAAGAAGGTTGGGCACTGGCGGCTGGGCCGATGGTTTACGGGCTTGCTTGCCAGCGGAAGAGCGGGACTTTTTGGGCTTCGGCGCGGCCGGTGGTTTCGGAATGCTGTGGGTTTTCAGGATGCGGGCCTGCTCGGCTTTACCGATGTCGGTCTGGCGGGGCTGGTGTAGCTCGGTGCGGGCGTGGCGGGCGGTTTCAGCGATGTTGACGATCGGAGCGGGGTAATCGACGCCGACCTGGAAATGGTACATGGTCTGCTCCAGCAACGGCATGGTCCAGGGTTCGTGGATGTAGGCCACCGGGCAGTTGGCCAGTTCGGGTACCCACTGTTTAATGAACACACCCTCCGGGTCGTGATCCTGCGATTGTTTGACGGGGTTGTAAATCCGAACCGTATTGGTGCCGGTCATGCCCGCCTGCATCTGAATCTGGGCGTAGTGAATACCCGGCTCGAAGTCGGTGTAGAGTCGGGCCAGATGCCATCCGCCTTCCTGCCAGTGCTGCAGCAGATGATGAGTCAAAAACGACGTTAGCATGGCCCGCATCCGGAAATTAATGTAGCCCGTAGCAGCCAGGCACCGCATGCAGGCATCGACCAGCGGGTAGCCTGTACGGCCATCGCGCCAGGCTGCGTAATGGGCTGGATTGCTGTTCTTCCGAATGGCATCGAACGCCCGGTTCACGTTCTCGAACTCGATCCGGTCCTCGCTTTCGAACTTCTGAATAAAATGACAGTGCCATCGCAGCCGCGACGCAAACGCCCCGTACTGTCGGCCCAGACCGGGCACCGGTGGCTGTTTGGCGGCCGCCAGCTGCGCCTGAAATACCTGCCGGATACTCAGACAACCCCAGGCTATATACGGCGACAGCCGACTGCAGCCCCGACGGCTGTCGAGGGGTTTCGAGATGGAACGGGCGTATTGGGTAATCCGGTCGTTGAGGAAGCTGTTCAGGTAGCGGTGCGCGTTATGTTCACCACCGGGCTGGAACAGCGGGTTGGGCTGACTCCAGGCATCGGGAAGAGACGGGCCCCGCTCGGCATTGTACCAGTCGACCGACAGCCGGGCCGGTTGCCAGCGGCTAAGGTCGGGCTGTTGCTGGGGGGCGCGCATGGTTCGCTGCCAGTCGTCGGCCCAGCTTTCGCGGTTGCGCAGAGGGCGGATAACACCATTGCTGGGAAACTCCTGCCAGCGGATGCCGTGCTGCCCACACAGCGCCGTAATGGCTTTGTCGCGCTCGTAGGTAACCCGCAGGCCGGTTTCCTCGTGCGAAAAAAGCGTCTCGATCCGATAGTGGGTCAGCAACGCCCGCAGCACATCGGGCGCATCGCGAAAGAAAACCCAGAGTTGGGGCGGACCGGCTTCTACGGCCCCGGCCAGTTCGTCATCGAACGTGAAGGGAAGCCATTCGTGAACGAGTGGAGCCGCCGGGGTCGGCTGCCAGGCCCGTAGCTGCTGATTCAGGTCGGTCAGGCATTCGTAGACAAACCGCCAGTGGCGCTCGTCGTAGTTGGGGTCGGCCATGACCGTTGGCTCAAAGCAGTACAGCGCCAGCAGCGGGCGGTTGGCCGAGAGGGCGGCCGCCAGCGGAGCGTGGTCGCGCAGGCGCAGGTCGCGCTTGAGCCAGAGGACGTTGATGGCTGGTTTAGTATTCATACTGCCGGGCCTGATACAAGCATCTGTATGGCTAATTTGTTTAGCTTCACTGAACCAAAACCAAGCCCGTCTATGACCCCCGAAGCTGCTTTTCAATATGCGAATCTGCTGGTGCTGCCCCAGTGGGTTCTGATGATCGTTGCGCCCCGCTGGCGCGTTACCCAGATGCTGGCGCGGATGCTACCCATTCCGATGACGCTCGGGGTCATGTATATCTACTGGCTGTTCAACAGTTCGCCCCCGGCCGGTGGCGGGCCGGGCTTCGATCTGCAGGCGTTTTCGACGCTGGCCGGGGTGCAGGCGTTGTTTACGGGCGCCAAAGAGGCTGTGCTGGCCAGCTGGATTCACTACCTGGCTTTCGATCTGGTGGCGGGGAGCTACGTGCTGCGTGACGGGCAGGAGCGGGGCATCGCGCACGGGTGGCTGATTCCCTGCCTGTTTTTCTGTTTTCTGCTCGGGCCAGTCGGGCTCCTGCTGTACGGTCTGCTGCGTTTATTTCTGCCTAATCTATCGGATACAAAATTTTAATAGGGTTTTGAACAAAAATGCTTGCAATTAGTTGTGGTTGATTTTATCTTCACCTTACAAATAACGCCTGGCTTGTGAGGGTCAGTTTATACCGTGACTGCAAGTGATGAAGATTGGCCGAGTTATTCTGATTGTAAGCGTACTTGTTGTATTTGGCCGCCTGACGGCCCCCGCCCAGCTACTAACCCCCGCGCAAACCCACGCTGACCTGACGTTTCTGAAGCGGAAGCTCGATATGCTGCATCCCGGCATGGGGTATTACACGTCCGAAGCCCGCATGGAGCAGTTGTACGATTCGCTCTATAACCGCCTGACCGACCCCATGGACTATCTGGCGTTCTACCGGCACGTTAGTCCGCTCGTTACGGCCATCAAAGACGGGCATACCAACCTCAACCACCGCAAAGCATACATTGGCCGCTCAACCCGGTTCATTCCATTCTACATCCGGCCCGTTGGCGATCAGTATTTCATCAGCCATAACGTATCGCCCGATACCACGCTTCGGCGCGGTACCGAACTGCTCACCATCAACGGCCGGCCCGTGGCTGATCTGCACCGGGAGCTGATGAATGCCGACCATTCCGGCTCCGACGGCGATAACCTGACCGGTCGCCGACAGTGGAGTCTGGTACAGTTTGCCGACTATTACGCGGCCTGGTACGGTTCGGCCGATTCCATCCGGATCGCCTACCGCTTTCCCGACGATACCCTGATCCGGCATACCAGCCTGCGCTGCCCCACGCTGAACGGCTTCCGGGCTGTACTCCACAAACGCTACCGCCACGAGATCAGCAACCGGCCCAACCTGTCCGTCCGCATCGTTGACACCCTGACCCAGACGGCCGTACTGCGTGTGTCGACGTTCATGGGCCTGAAAAAAACGGACCCGCTGCAGCTGGCGTTTAACCGCGAGCTGAAAAAAGCGTTTCGGCAGCTGCGGAAGGATAATGTGCAGAACCTGATCGTCGATATGCAGGGCAACGGCGGAGGCATCGTGCTGAACTCGGCCCGGTTGCTGCGCTACTGGATGCCGAAGCCGTTTACCATTATGCAGCACGAAGAAATGAAGCGGGCGGCCCGTGCCGAACTCGTTACCCGCTGGAATCCGCTGTCGGCGCTGAACTTCAGCCTGCGCTACCGTCAGGATAAGCGGGGTGGTTTTGCCAGCCGGTCGGGCCACAAGCGGTTCCGGCCCCGCCAGCGGCTGGCTTTTCGCGGCAACCTCTATTTCCTGATGAACGGTGCATCGTTCTCGGCCACGACCTCGGTGCTGGCCAAAACGCTGGATGCCGGTCTGGGTACGTTTGTCGGGGAGGCCAGCGGCAGCGCCTACTGGGGTGATTTTGCGGGCCATTTCAAAACCGTTACGCTACCCAATTCACGCATACAGGTTCGTATTCCGCTCAAAAAGCTGTACCATGCTGTTGACCCCGGCCGGGCCAATGGCTTTACCGTAGAGCCCGATTTTGTAGTAACCCGCTCCTACGACGACCTGATGACTAACCGGGATTACATCCTCGACTACACCCTCCGGCTTATCCGCGATGGCGTCGTTGTCCGCCCCGGCCTCGACAAGCCCGCTCTCAAAACCCGCCCCCTGCAGGCATCGCGCTAAGGTGTGAAGACACCGCCACGGGTAGCTGAGCTGAGCGATCCTTGTTTCGCGAAAAAAGCCTATCTTTAACCCGTGTATTGCATTGTCGACGTTGAAACCACCGGGGGTATAAACGGACCGTCCCGACTTACTGAAATCGCGATCTTTCGCCACGATGGCCAGCAGGTAGTTGATTCATTTCACTCGTTGCTGAACCCCGGCTGCCCGATTCCGCCGTTTATTCGTCACCTGACCGGTATTTCTGACGAAATGGTTGCCGACGCTCCGGTCTTTGCCGATGTGGCTGCCGACGTGCTCCGCATCACGCAGGACGCCGTGTTTGTGGCTCACAATGTCTCCTTCGATTTCAATTTTATCAAAAAAGAGCTGAGCTGGCTGGGGTACGATTATTTCCGGCGTACGCTCTGCACCGTTCGGACCAGCCGCAAACTGATTCCCGGCCACGCTTCCTACAGCCTCGGCAAACTCTGTCAGGCGCTGGAGATTCCGCTCAACGGCCGCCACCGCGCCCAGGGCGATGCGGCTGCCACGGTACTGCTGTTCGAGATGCTGCTTCAGCACGACAAAAACGGCCTGATTCCGCGGGTGAAGTAAACCTAATTTTCCAGCCCCGATAAGTTAATCAGCGTTTGGTAGAGTCGCCGACTGGGTAAGGCCCCGATCGGAATCGTAATGGTTACG
Organism: Spirosoma lacussanchae; assembly: GCF_005870035.1. GTDB lineage: Bacteria > Bacteroidota > Bacteroidia > Cytophagales > Spirosomataceae > Spirosoma > Spirosoma lacussanchae. Next base: position 120,405 of record NZ_SWJG01000003.1, read on the forward strand.
CTGAGGCCCTTGCCCGGCTGCGTCTGCCAGTCAATCTTCCCGTTCAGAAGCGCCACCCTCGACTCAATACTGCCCAAACCCAGGCCGTTTCCTTTCTGCTGGATGGCGTCGTAATCGAACCCGTTGCCGTCGTCTGTATAAACCAGTGTCACCATGTGCTGCGACTGATGGACCCGCAGCGCAATGTAGCGGGCATTGGCGTGCTTGAGCGAGTTGCTGAGCAGCTCCTGCGTAATTCGGTATAACATCACTTCTACGTCGGTCGGCAACCGGTTGGTTAGTACCGCATTGGGGCGGGAGCCATCCGTCGACGGATCGAGCAGGAGCTGCGCCTGTACGATACCACTGGCGTTGATCCGGTTGATCAACTCCTCTATAGCAGGCAGGTAACCATGTTGCTCCAGGGTTTTCGGATTCAGCTTGCGAAGCAGGTTCCGAATGTCGCCGATGGTGTCGTTGATCAGGCTGAAAATGGTGGTTTTCAGGGATAAGATACCCGGCGTTTCGCCGACCTGCTGCGTAAGCTGGGTCGTGTACAGTTTGATCGTAGCCAGCCGGGTGCCGATCTCGTCGTGCAGGTCGCGGGCAATATCTTTCTTAACCTGTTCCTGAATATCGTACGCCAGCCGGAGCCGTTCGGCCTGCTGGGTGCGGATGGCGTTTTCGCGCCGTCGAATCCAGCCCAGCATCAGCAGCGCGGCCAGCAGGCTCATCAGCAGCACGAATGGCCACCGTAGCCAGAAAGGAGGGCTGATGTGAATGGCCAGTTTCCGGACGTGGTTGCTCCAGTGGCCGTCGCGGTTGGCGGCTTTCACCTGAAAGGTATAGTCGCCGGGGGGCAGGTTGGCATACCGGACGTAGTTGCGCTCGCCCGCCGATACCCATTTTTCATCGTATCCACTCAGCTGGTACTGGTAGGTGTTGCGGCCGTTGCTGACGTAGTCGAGCGCGGCAAACTCCAGCGAGAGAGTGTTCTGATCGTGGGTCAGGTCAATCCGGTTTACTTCATCCACATAGGCGTAAGCAGCCAGGGGCATTTCGTTGACGGAAAACGAATAAATATGAACCAGTGGATTGAAAAAACTGCTGCGAAACAGATCGGGCTGAAAGCGGTTGAAGCCGTTGACCCCACCAAAATACATGTCGCCGTTGGCCGCGCGTACGAACGCGTTTCCGTTGAACTCATAGCCCTGAATGCCGTCGGCGGGCGTAAAGTTCTTGACGGTCTGCGTAGCCGGATCGATCCGCGACAGCCCCCGGTTGGTGCTGAGCCAGATGTGATTCTGAACATCGGTCAGGGAGCCATACACGAATGAGTTAGCCAGCCCCTGCGGTTCGGCATACAGCTGAAAACGGCCCGTATGGGGCTTGAGCGCTACGAGCCCCCGGTCAGACGCCAGCCAGAGGGTTTTGCCGTTCGGACCGGGCCGGATGTGCAGAATAGTATAGCCGTTCAGACCAGTCCGGATCAGTCGCCAGGCCAGCGGGTTGACCGGTCCGGCACCGGGTTTTGCCGACGGGAGCTGGTAGCAGAAATAACCGTTGAGGTACGTACCGATCCAGAGCTGGCGCACTGGCGCATCGTACCAGAAGCTAAAGATGTTTTGCCCGGCCAGGTGAGTTACCCGGCTCCAGCGTTTCCGGATGGTGTTGAGCGCGTACATGCCGTCTTCGGTAGCGGCAATCAGCAGGGAGTCGGCCACGCTGACCAGGTTTCGGGCGTAGTTGCCGGCTACCAGGCTCGTTGTCGGTTCGAACCGGATCGGGTCAAAGGTCTGGCTCTGGGGTTTATAGGCCATCACGCCACCGGTGGTGCCTACCCAGATCCGGCGTTGCGGGTCGCGGTAGAGGCATTTTACGAAGGTGTTTACCGGCAGATCGTTCCGGCCTATATTGGTCAGATAGCGTTGAACAATGCGGTTCGTTTGTGGATTGAGTACCTCGATGCCGTTTTCGGTAGCGATCCAGAGCCGGTCGAAGCGTTCTTCCAGGAACCCCCGGATCGTGTAGTTGCTCAGAGTCTGATCGGGGGGAAGGGTAGGTACGGCCAGCCGTTTGATCAGGCCGCTGAACTGAAACGCATCGGGAACGATACGCGCCAGCCCGTCTGGGTCGACATTGGCCCAGACGATGCCGAGATCGTCGACGTACAGTTTGGTGATCTTGAAATCGGTGAGCGGGCGGGCGTTGTCGAGCGAACCGTTCACCCGGCCAAACAACCGCGACCGCTTGTCGAAATACAGCACACCATCGCGCTGGGTACCAAGCCAGAGCCGCCCCCGCTGATCGGCGCTGATGCTGTAGATGGCACTGATCGGTTTGGCACCTGCCGTTTCGTAGGTCTGGAACGTATTATGCCGGTAGTCGAGTCGAATCAGCCCCTGGGCGGTTCCGATCCAGGCTACGCTGTCTTTGTCGATCAGAAAAGAGAAAACGGCCTGTACAGACCCGAGTTTATTGCCGGGGCGGTCGCTGAAATAGCGCGTATACAAGCGGGTTCGCAGGTTGTAGCGGAGCAGGCCTTTGGGTTCGTGCAGCCAGATGTCGCCCTCGGGTGTGCGAACGGTTGAGCTTTGCAGATCATACTCTTTGGTCGGATGCAGGCTGGGGTCCAGCACCGTTCGCTGCCGGGTCTGGTAATCGAAATGCACCAGCCCCTCGCGGTCGCTGAGGTACAGCAGGCTGGTGGTGTCGACAAAAAAAGGCAGGGTACGGCTGGCGATGAGCTGTTTGCCCGGCGAATTCATGAACTCGAACCGGTCGCAGCGCCGGTCGTAGCGGTTCAGGCCGGCTTCGGTACCAACCCACAGGTCGCCGTTGGGGGCTTCGATGATGCCGAAGATATTGACTCCGCGCAGGGTGCCGGGCAGCGGGGTGCCGCGCTCGTCGAGGGCGGGACGGTAGGTTCGGAAGCGATGTCCGTCGTAGCGGTTCAGACCGTCCTGGGTGCCGAGCCATAAAAACCCCCGGCTGTCCTTGAGCATGTAATACACTGAGCCCTGAGTCAGCCCGTCGTCGACACTGATATGGTCGACCCGAAAATGAACCTGATTGGTTCCGCCTGCCGCCTGTGCCAACACCTGACCCGTCAGGACGCACCATAGGTACATCAGGCCAATCAGAGTGCCAGCCGATAATCGTAACATGAGGAAGGAGGAGATGAGTAATTCTTAGTAAATGAGATAAGTATTTATCGTAATTGCAAGAGGATACAAACAAAAACGAATGTATTGATACCATCGTCCTTGCGAAGCGCCAGCCTGGACTTATAAGCTATATTTGTCGCTGGTATTCATCAATACTTCATCATGCGCCTTCCTGCTTCGCTTTCCGTATTGCTTATGCTCAGCTCATCGGCCGCTCAGGCCCAGACAAACCCGTCTTTATCGTATCCGGCTACCCGAAAATCCGACCAGGCCGATACGTATCACGGCACATCAGTAGCCGACCCGTACCGGTGGCTCGAAGACGACCGCTCGGCAGAAACAGCGGCCTGGGTGACGGCCCAGAACAAAGTTACCTTCGACTACCTCGCCCAGATCCCGTATCGCCGGCAGTTTCAGACCCGCCTAGAGCAGGTCTACAACTACCCCAAATACTCGGCCCCCAGCCGCAAGGGCGACTGGTATTACTTTTCCAAGAACGACGGCCTGCAGAACCAGGCGGTGCTGTACCGGCAGCGGGGCCTCGACGGTAAGCCCGAAGTGGTCATCGACCCGAATAAACTCTCGACCGATGGTACAACCCGGCTGGGCGCGTTCTCGCTCTCGAAAGATGGCGCCTACGCGGTTGTTGGTACGTCGAAGGGTGGTTCCGACTGGCAGGAATACCGCATCATGGATCTGGCGACCAAAACCTACCTGCCCGAAACCCTCGAGTGGGTAAAAGTATCGGGGGCCGCCTGGCAGGGCAATGGCTTCTATTACAGCCGCTATCCCAAACCCGAGGGGTCGGCGCTGGCGGCTAAGAACGAAAACCATCAGGTCTTCTTTCACACCCTCAACACGCCCCAAAGCGCCGACCGGCTGGTCTACGAAGATGCTGCCAATCCGCAGCGGTTTCATATTGTCGGCACCACCGACGACGAGCGATTTGCGCTGCTGACGATAAGCGACCGCGGTAAAGGAAAAGACGGCAACGCGCTCCTGGTGATGGACGCCCGAGCCAAAACCACGGGCTTTGTGCCGGTGATTGGGGAGGTGACCAACTTCACCTACAGCGTACTCGACAACGACGGGGCCGACCTGCTCATAGAAACCAACGCCGACGCGCCCAACAATAAAATCATGCGCTACAGCACCGCATCGAAGACGTGGACGCCGGTGCTGCCTGAAAAGCCCGAACCGCTCGTCAGCGCCCGGACGGCTGGTGGTAAACTCTTCGCCGAATATTCGAAAGACGTTACCTCGCGGGTATACGTATACAGCTACCAGGGCAAACTTGAAAACGAAATCAAGCTGCCTACGCTCGGCTCGGCCGATGGGTTCGGGGGCGAGAAAGACGACTCGTTCGTGTTCTACACCTTTACGTCGTTTACCTTCCCGCCAACGATCTACCGCTACGATCTGGCCAGCCGGAAAAGTACGGTGTTCCGGGCGCCGGAAGTAGATTTCAAACCGACCGACTACGAAACCAAACAGGTGTTTTTCACCAGCAAAGACGGTACGCGGGTGCCGATGTTCCTGACCTATCGTAAGGGCCTGCAGCTGGACGGTACCAACCCAACGCTACTGTACGGCTACGGTGGGTTCAACATCAGCCTGCCTCCCGGCTTCAACCCGCTCCGGATTCCGTTTCTCGAGCAGGGCGGTATTTACGTGCAGGTTAACCTGCGGGGCGGCTCCGAATACGGCGAAACCTGGCACGAGCAGGGGATGAAGCTAAAGAAGCAGAACGTGTTCGACGATTTCATCGGCGCAGCCGAGTACCTAATTGCCCAGAAATACACCAGCCCGGCCCGGCTGGCTATCCAGGGCGGCTCGAACGGCGGTTTGCTGGTCGGGGCTGTTATGAACCAGCGGCCCGAGCTGTTCCGGGTGGCTATTCCGCAGGTGGGCGTTATGGACATGCTTCGTTTCCATAAGTTCACCATTGGCTGGAACTGGATTGCCGACTACGGCAGCGCCGACAATGCCGACGAGTTCAAGGCGCTGTATGCCTACTCGCCCCTGCACAACCTGAAGCCGGGCCTTAACTACCCCGCTACCCTGATCACCACCGCCGATCACGACGACCGGGTTGTGCCGGCCCATTCGTTCAAATACGCGGCTACCCTGCAGGAGGTGTACAAAGGCACCAACCCGGTGCTGATCCGGGTCGATGTTAACTCCGGGCACGGGGCCAGCAACACCAAAAAGAACATCGAGACAACGGCCGATATCTATTCGTTCATCCTCTGGAATATGGGCATAACAACGCTGAAGGAAGTGGCTGGTAAATAACCGCACGACCAACAAAAAACGGCTCCCTGATGTCAGGGAGCCGTTTTTTGTTGGAAACAGACTGTGTTACAGCTTGAGCGTTACGCCGAGTTTTAGCGTAGCCAGGCTGGAACCCAACTCGGCAAAGCCTCCCAATGACTCAGTAAAGAAATAACGGCCTCCTATGTGGATTGGCACATAAACCGTTGTATAAGTGGGATCTATTCCGACCGACCGCAGATAGGTGTCACCATAGGAAAGCCGGTAAAAGGACAGGCCCAGGCCAGCATACAGATCAGCTTTGTCGGTAGACAGGCTCAACAGCTCGTTGAAGTGGTAAGACCCCCGAGCGCCAATATCGAACGAGTTCACACCACTACCGTAGCTTCGGTAACCTAATACCCCGCCAACTGTGATGTTCTTCATTATGCCTACGTCAAGTCCGGCGTTTAAGCCGATACCGCTTCCATTGAAATAGCCGTAGCCACCAACGCCAATGCCGAGGTTAACAAACTTAGTCCCTTTATCAATGGCCATTTGTGCATACGACTGGGTGCCCGCCAGCAAGCCAATGACCAGCAGCATTAATAAGTTGAATTTTTTCATGTCACAAATCTGATTTAAAGTAGAATTCGAGGGCAAAGTAATGGGCATTTCTATCAGCTAACAAACCAGCCTGCGAGCCACTTATTTATCGGTACGATGCCCAAATGTGTACCCTAAGCGCAAACAGTGTTGAGTAAACGAATAGACGAACAGAGTAATATATGAAGTGGCTTTTAATCAGATGATTAGGTTGTAGTTCCTTCCTTTCTATGCGCTCAAAGGTCCCTATATCCCTGTACTGAAGAAAGTTAGGCTACATGAATAATTCCGGGTTAATCCGTTCTGAACCCGGCAGGGAAATACGCGGCCGACAGCGGGAAACTACGGGGTAGCTACGAACAGATTACTGACCAGCCTGAACCATATCGACAGGAAGTCGTTTACGAGGCAGCCGTTTGCCGGCAGGTTTACGGCTGCCTTTACCGAATCACGCCTTAGGGCACTACCAAACCGGGCAGGGGACGCTGGCTATAGGTAGCCAGCCAGCTTAACCGAGACCCTGTCAATAGGTTTCTGACCCAATCGGCTCGCTATTGATCTGATCCGAACTCTTCGGCCTGAATCTGGTTCGATACATGAAGCCCAAAACTGCTTCGGGCCAGACCAGTCACAGGTCTGGCCTTAGTTATATGACTAAATCTGTATAATTTAGCGACTAGTATATCTACACGTTATGGCCAGCGATACTGAATTTTTTAATCCTGATTCACTAACTGAGAATGAGCGATTGAGCTTTGCCTTACAGGCTGCTGGTGTAGGTACCTGGGACTGGGACCCGATCCGCGAACGGGTTCGCTGGGACGAACGATGTAAGGCCCTCTACGGCTTCTCGGGCGATGATCTGGTGCCGTACGAGCATGTGCTGAATCAGGTTCATCCCGATGATCTGCCCCGGCTTCGTGACGCGCTGACGCGGGCCATAAACCCCGACTCGGGGGGGCAGTACGATGTCCGGTTTCGTACCGTGGCGGCCAACGATGGTCAGCTACGCTGGCTTCACTGTCAGGGAAAGGCTTACTTCAACGCCGAGCAGATCGCCTATCGGATGAGTGGTATCGTACAGGACGTAACCTCGCAGATCCTGGATCGGGAGGCCCTGCAACGAAGCGAGGACCGATTGCAAACCATCCTGAAGCACGCGCCTATCGGACTGGGACTACTGAGCGGGCCCGACTTTACGTTCGAGCTGGTTAACGAGCAGCTGGCTCAGATGGCGGGTCGCCCATCGGGTCAGCTGAAAAACAGGCCTTTGCTCGAAGCGCTGCCGGAACTGTCGGAGCAGGGATTGAAGGCTATTTTTGATACCGTGCGCCAGACGGGGCAGCGGTTTGTGGCGCCGGAACTACCGGTCATGCTCGAACGCAACGGGCAGCTGGAGACGGCTTATTTCTACGCCAGTTTTGAACCTGTTCAGGAGCCCGACGGCAGCGTCAGCATCGTTGATTTCAGCCTGGAGATTACGCAGCAGCTACAGGACCGGCGTCGGCTGGAAGACAGCGAGGCCCGTTTTCGGAATATTGTTGAGCTGGCTCCTTTTGCGGTAGCGGTCTATGAATCCGAAGACCTGATCATATCGGTTGCCAACGAGTCGATGATTCGAATCTGGGGTAAAACCCCGGCTGTAATCGGGCAGAAACTGGCTACAGCGTTGCCTGAGCTGGAAGGCCAGCCGTTTATTCCGCTGCTGAATAACGTGTTTCAGACCGGTCAGCTTTACCGTACCAACGAGCAGCCGGCCGACCTGATTGTTGGTGGTCAGTTGCAGACGTTCTGGTTCAACTTCGTTTACCAGCCACTGACCGACCTCGATGGCCGCGTTTATGCCATTCTGAATATGGCGGTCGATGTAACGGAACGCGTGATGGCCCGGCAGCAGATTGAGCAGAGCGAGAGTCGCTACCGGAATTTGGCGGCTGAGCTGGAGGTGCGCGTGCAGGAACGAACTCAGGAGTTACACCACATCAACCAGGAGCTGAAACGCTCGAACGACAACCTCCAGCAGTTTGCCTACGTAGCCAGCCACGACCTGCAGGAGCCGCTCCGCAAAATTCAATCGTTTTCTTCGTTGCTGACCGAACACTACCAGACCGAGCTGAGTGACGAGGTAAAAGATTTGCTTCAGCGTATGGCTGCGGCCGGTTCGCGGATGTCTACCCTGATCCACGATCTGCTGACCTACTCGCGCATTACGACCCGCAAGCGGGTGTTGGAAACGGTTTCGCTAAACGAGGTCATCAGTACGGTGCTTAACACCCTACAGGTAACCATCGACGAGCGAAGCGCCAGCATCCAGATCGACCCGCTGCCGATAATCAACGGCGACCAGTCGCAGCTGGAACAGTTGTTTCAGAACCTGCTCAGTAACGCGCTCAAATTTACCCCCGCCAATCGCGCCCCCAGCGTACAGATAGCGTATGGCATTTGTGAGGTGAGCGAGCTACCAGCCACGATCAGCGTAGCCAGCGAAGCCGGGCGTTTTCATCGGATCAGCGTGACTGACCAGGGTATCGGGTTCGATGAGAAGTACCTGGATCGCATTTTTCAGGTATTTCAGCGGCTCCACAGCAAGAGCGAATTTCCGGGTACGGGCGTTGGACTGGCCATTTGCCAGCAAGTGGCCGAAAACCACGGGGGAGGTCTTACCGCTACCAGCAAACTGGGCCAGGGCGCTACATTCAGCCTGTACCTCCCGGCCTGAAAGCACCTATTCACAATTATAGATCCGTGAATTAGTCCATGAAGAAGGCAACTTCCTTTTTTTGGAAGAAACAACAGATTCGTTTGCGATCCGCCTGTAAGTAATTAACTTCTTTCAATATGGAAGTTTGGAGCGATTCTAGGCTCGTAAAGACCTGATTTTTCAGGGCTCGTTTAAGTTGACTCCACACTAATTCCACCGCCCCGGCGGCCCGGCGGATTAAGTACAGGACTGTAAGCGGGTAAACGCTCTAGATGGACTCGACCGGGTCGGCGGTGGAGCCAGTTTCTAACTGACTGCGAGCGATGGATGGCCGCTCCATCCCAGATCACGAGTAGGTTTTGACGTCGGTAATGCCAGCAGAGCTTACTTAAGAACCAGTTAATGTCTTCGCTATCAAAGGGAACATCTTGGCCTGCCAGATACAATCGTCCATTAGGCGCAATGGCAGCAATCAGATTGAGGTGTGCCCGTCCAGCCTGCTCGACCAACAGGGGTGTTTGGCCCCGGGGAGCCCAACTATGGGCCACAAAAGGCAACAAATAACAGGCGGCTTCATCTACGTAAAGAATTGTCCGCCCTTCATCTTGGGCTTTTTTTGAGGGCGGGTAAGCGTTCTTCTTGCCAGTTGGCAACAGCTCGTTGATCTTGTTGCCGAGCTTGCCGGGCGGGTTTCTGACGACTCCAGCCCACTTTCTTGAGCAGGCGACCGATCTGAGAGGGATCGTAGTTGACTCCAAAGAGTTTGTCAATAACTTGGTTGATGCGCGGGCGGGTCCAGACCTGACCTGAAAAGCCGTGATGCTGAGCGCCTTTAGCCAACTCCGTGGTTAGCTCATCAAGTTGCTCCATCGTCAGCCTGGGTGGGGCTCCAGTTCGTTTACCAGTCATCAGTCCTGCCTCCCCCTGTTGGCGAAAGGTTTTGAGCGTCTGACTAACCCAAGCGGGTGTCAGACCGAACGCCCGAGCAATGTCAATCTGTTTCCAACCTGCTTGTTTGAGTTCGACGCAGCGATGCCGTAAAGCTTCGTAGTCTGCTTGTTTGTAGTTAGCCATGAAAAACAAAGCAGAAAAGTAATGGACTTACTCACGGATCAATAATGTTTTACAAGGAAAAATTTAATCGAGCGCAAATAAAGTTTTCTTATGGTAAAGTAAAATAAACACGCGTATATAATGAAATGTGATTAAGTGAAAACAGTTTAATGGGCTAAAAGTATTAAACTGTTTTTACAGTATCATGCTAAATGTATTTTGATAAATACGTTTTTAATAGAACCGTTTTTTTCTATTGCATGTGTACTTATTTCTATATTCCTAGAATCCCATTTATGAAATAGATTACAGTGCACCTTTTTTATATAACCAATTTTAGTGTTAGATTTATATACAGAGATAGCTTTGTCGTCAAACTTATTTTCAAGATCAAATTCCCATCTCAAAACATCACCTACATTTAGTAAATTAATGGGAATTTCAATGTGTGAAAGTCCCGCTAAATCAGAAATGAATGACAAACCTTTGTAAGGTTCAAAATCTGCAAGTAATTCAAAATTATCGGTAGACAGTAATCCTTGAGTGTATGCTAAAATAGACCATGTATCTAATATTTTATCTTCAGGAATGGCCCAGAATATGGAAGTGTGCGAAGATTTTAAGCGTACTGCTGGAGTTAGGCGCTGTGCAAATACTTCTAATACGTTATGCTTATACTCTTTAGTATAATCTTTGAATTCAGTATAGCCTTGAAACCCGTCTTGTTTTGCTCCATTAACACCATCTTGCAAATAGGAAAACCTGACCTGGTTATCATATGAATCTGTCAATAACCCTACAATATGTCTCCTTGAGGATCGCCCTTTTCTCCAACTCAGGTATATGTGTCTCGAAGCGGTGCTCATAGTAGTGTTTTTAAATAATCTATTCTAGCAGATACTAGCCTAGCAATGAATTCTTTACGATTCTCTGGAACCTTTACTTGGGCAAAGTTAGCAGGAATATTCTTATCTAATAATGATAGAAAGTGTCTAAAGTTCTTTTCGCTGTATCTGTTTACTACAGATCTTACAGTATTGATGGAGTCGGCATAGTCCGTTTCTGTTAATATTCGATGAACTAAATCTTTATGGTTTAATTGATCTCTATGCCATCTAATTTCACACTTTCCTTTAAGTATGTATCGTTGAAGTTTGGTACTATCTGTTGATAGAGTATAAACCGCTTTGTCATCTAGCTCTCGTCCTAGACTGCTTCCACTATCATATATAGGGGCAAATTTTTGTATATTTTTAAATGATAGGTCCTGATACGCTTTGTATTCTTGCGTTTCTTGAAGTCTATAGCCCCAATTTTTGCTTATTAGTGACAATCGCTTGCTGTAATCATGTCTAACAATTTCAGAAGAATTATAGGTATCTGTGGAAACATACTCTATTAATACACCCCAATTTTCTTGATGTCTATCTGTATTGCCAATGATTGAATCGAAAATTATTATTTTAATAATTTCCTTCATGAAGATAGATAAGCCTGAGTACTGTAAAGATTTTTCAATTAGCTGAAAAGAATACCGCTTCCTAGATGTCTTTTCTTCAGGATTGAAATTTTTATCAAATGCCTGTATATATTGTATGCCTTCTATAAGTTGCTGATTGTTTTTAACCATTGATGCAGAGATACAGCCGATCATATTACCCCGAATTGCAACATTATATTCTAATACAGGAACGTCAAGCATCAATCCTAAATGACTAGCTATAATTTCTGACCAGAATTCAAAAGGATAACATCTGTCTGGCTTCTCCAATGATGTCTTAAAGTAGTATTCTCTTCCAAGATTGTCTTCAACAATCAGTTTCTCTCTAGTTCCCTTAGTATGATACCAAGGTTTAAAAGACCAGTCCGAGATATCGAGAACAGGAATTTCCAACATAAGAATATGGTGTACATTGTCACTAATTCTGGTAAAAATAGAGTATAAACCATCTATCTCAGTAGCAAATCCGGCAGGGTTTGTAGCCAAGGCTGCGGGCGCTGCCTGTACTGACCCGGCTTATGGTTGATCGGCAGCGGGCCAGGCCGTGGCACTCGTGACTGTGGTAGGCATAGGCGCTGCGACTTTCGCAGATCAACACGGTTGCCGTAGCGGTAGCCGGTCGCAAAGCGGGTTTGTGCCGGTCCGTTTGGGGCGTGGTACCCTGCCAATACCCAACGTTCATAGCTATCAGACAGCTTATGAGCCGGAATCCCGTCGTCTTCGGCAACCCATTCATACCAGCAGCGAGTTAGCAGCCTGATTGGTTGATTCGTGAACGATAGGTACAACCGATTACAACCAGGGCTGTTGTTGTTAAGCGCTAAGGTCGCTGGCTCTCGGGATTGCCAGATTGGTAAATTAATTGAACGGTGGGTAACCTGGTGGTTATACTAGTAAACGGTATGACTATTGATAGAAACTAATCTTGCTACGATGAGCCGTACAGCTTTACAGCTGGCCAGTTAGTCAGAATGAGCCGGACAGGCCAGTAAAGACATAGTATGGCTAGACCGGAAAGGGACTGCCGATAACGAGCTTAATTTATCTTTCGTTTGGTATTCAGTTGTTTACCTGACTTGTTTCGTGCCTGTAGAGAAGGCAGTAGCGCCGATTGTTTGGGAAGTTGATAAGCCAGACGCACCTGTTCCACATAGGTGGCCAGTAAATCATGAAAATCAGCAGAAGGCTTAGAAGTTGCAAAGTGATTCATGACAGGTATGTTTAGTTACGCAAATGTGTACGTAAATTGTAATGAGCAAATTAACTGCCAATTAAAATAGTGAGGATCAGTAATTTTGTTGTTTTTGTAAGTCGTCTTTGCAGATAGGGTCACGATAGAACGAGAAAAGACAGATCTGAAAACGGTCTCTGAATGAATGTACCCTGATCGGTAAGATCCGCCAAAATAGCCTGGTGCCTGGCGTCTGCTTGGCGTAACAAATACGGATTCACTATCCTGCGAACAGGCCGTTCGCGGTATCCCGACGATCTGGTCAGGGCTCAGCATGCGCTCAAGTTTACCTAGCCCGGACGCGTACCCCAGGTCGATGTTTGGCCGGAGACGCTGTCGGCGTTCGGGCTGCTGCCCTCTGTTAAACCGGCGCGGCTGGCCAGCAACTACTATCGAATCGATGTGGTCGATAACGGCATTGGATTCGATGAAAAGTACCTGAATCGTATTTTCAGGTGTTTCAGCGGCTGCATACCAGGCGCGGCTGCGCCGGTACGGGCACAGGACTGGCCATCTGCGAAAAAGGGGCTGCCAGCCGTGGCGGGGCCATTAGGGCCGCCAGTGAACCCGGCCAGAGCGCTATCTTCAGTGTTTTTCTGCCGGTATAATCCGTTACGGTACGGGGGAAGGTTAATCGTATAGTTAAAATCTATTTTAACTATAGAGTCGCTTGGTCTGATTGTGTTACATTAGCTGTCAGATGATCCGGATGGAATGAGCCGGTGGGAATATGAGTAACGAGAGCCAACCGTTAGAGCCTGAAAATGCTCTGGAAATCGAGCAGTTGAAAGCGGCTCTGGAAGCCGCTCAGGTCGGTACCTGGGATTATAACTTCGACACGCATCAGGCCCAGTGGTCGGGTATATGCAAGCAGTTGTTCGGCCTGCCTCCCGATGCGACTATCACGGCCGATACCCTGCTTGAGCGTGTTCATCCGGCCGACCGGGAGTCGGTTCGACTAGCCAACAGACAGGCGCTCGATCCGCAGGGTACCGGTGCACATAACATTACCTTCCGGACGCAGACCGAAACCGGAGGGTACCGATGGGTACAGGCCAAAGGCAGAACCGTAACCGATTCGCTGGGGCGCATTATTCGGTTTGCCGGTATCGTTCAGGATGTCAGCGAGACGATCTGGGCGCGCCAGCAGCTGGAGGCCAACGAAATACGCCTGCAGCAAATCTTTGAACAGGCGCCGGTTGTGTTGTCGATCGTAGGGCGCGAACCCGATTTCGTGTTCCGAATGGCCAACGAGGCCTTTGCGGCCCTGGTCGACCGGCCGCTCGATCAGATTATTGGCAAACCACTCATCACCGCCCTGCCCGACCTGGAAGGCCAGGGGTTCGATAAACTGCTCGGGCAGGTGGCTACCACGGGTGTACCGTACGTGCAGCAGGCCGCCCCCGTTGAGCTGATGCGCGGTGGGCAGCGGCAGCGGCTGTACTTCGACTATCTTTGTTACCCACTCCGGGAGGTCGACGGCGAAATTACCGGCGTTATGGGCGTCGTCATCGACGTAACGGATCAGGTGCTGGCCCGCCAGGTCATTGAGCAGGGGCAGGAGCGCTACCGGGCCCTGTCTCAGGAACTGGACGAGCGGGTAAAGCAGCGCACCCGGGCGCTCAACGAAGCCAACCAGGACCTGAGCCGGTCGAACGAAAACCTGGAACAGTTTGCCTATATCGCGTCGCACGATTTGCAGGAACCGCTGCGTAAGATCCAGTCGTTCTCGTCTATCCTGCAGGAGCGCTACGGCGACAGGCTGGGCGACGACGGGGTCGACCTGCTGGAGCGACTCACCCGCTCGGGTGACCGGATGTCCCGGCTGATTCGGGATTTGCTGAGCTTTTCGCGGATTGCTACCCGGCAGGCTACGCTTAATCGGGTGTCGCTTCAGGAGATTGTCCGGCAAACGCTGGATACGCTGTCGATCACCATCGAAGATAGTGGCGCGCAGATACGGGTAGGTGATTTACCGGTCGTAGAAGGTGACGAAACGCAGCTGGGGCAGCTGTTTCAGAACCTGCTCAGCAACGCGCTCAAGTTCCGGCGCCCGTCCGTCCGTCCGGAGGTGTCTATTGCCGCCCGGTCCGTACAGGCGGCCGAGCTGCCTCCCTCCGTTCACCCGGCCCGGGCGTCGGACGTGTACTGCTGGATTACCATTTCTGATAATGGCATCGGCTTCGACGACAAATATACCGACCGGATCTTCCAGGTATTTCAGCGACTCCACAGCAAGCAGGATTATGCAGGTACGGGAGTCGGACTGGCTATTTGCCAGAAAGTCGTCACCAACCACGGTGGCTACATAACCGCCAGCAGCCAGCCAGGCGTAGGATCGATATTCCACGTGTACCTGCCCGCCTGATCTTCTCGATACTGGTGTGATTACTTACTTATTACTCAGCTGGAAAGGCCTTAAGACAGGGGTTTAAGTGAGTCAATATTGCATTTTTATAGAGCTAATGGGGTCAACATCGAACAATTTTGACAAATAATCGCTTGTGTACAGTATCAAAGGGGTCTTCATACCCCAATGGTGTGGATAGAATTGGAAAGCAGACTGATTATGTTAGTCTGCTTTTTTGTTAACTACCCGGCCTGTGGTGTCTGAGTGCGTATTTTTACTTAGTGATATATAAAAAAAGCCCCGAGTCCGGGGCTTTCTCTGGAGGAGAGGAAGGTGCTTAATGAGCAGCTTCTGTTTTCAGTTTCTCCTTAAATACTTTTCTAAACTTGTCGAGCTTAGGCGCAATGACGAACGCGCAGTAGCCTTGCTCGGGGTTGTTGGCAAAATAACTCTGGTGATACGCTTCGGCTTCGTAGAACGTGGTGGCCGGGCTGATCTCCGTCACAATGGGGTTGTTATACGCGCCCGCTTTATTAAGCTCGTCTTTAGCCGTTTCGGCCAGGCGTTTCTGCTCCTCGTTGTGGTAAAAAATAACCGACCGATACTGCGTGCCAACATCGGCGCCCTGGCGGTTGAGCGTAGTTGGGTCGTGGCTGCGGAAAAAAGCTTCGAGTAGCTCCTGGTACGTAATTTTGGCTGGGTCGTAGGTGACCTCTACGCATTCGGCATGACCCGTTGTACCGGTACATACCTCTTTATAGGTCGGGTTGGGTTTCTGGCCGCCTTCGTAGCCCGATACCGCGTCATAGACGCCGTCGAGCGATTCGTACAGGGCCTCAGTACACCAGAAGCAGCCTGTTCCGAAGGTTGCTTTTTCAACGTTTGCTGATTGGCTTGTGGTCATAACAATCGATTTTTTCGCAACGGCCGGTTGCGCCTGCGCCAATAGTCCGGTGGCCGAAAGCAAGGCTATCGAGAAGGCAGTCAGGCGCCGACAAAGGGAGATCGCAACCATTCGGTCGAATAGAGGTTATTGAAGTAGGCTGAGTTTGTCAGCACCATCTTCATAACGTAACTGCTTCCCGTAAAGTTTGCCGTGAAAGACTTCGACCTCGACCGTTTCCGCTACGATGGCTCCCAGCCGTTCAAGATCAAAAAAGCCCCTACGAAAGTTGACGATTTGTACGCCGATAAAGACGATTATGAAAGCAGGCGGAGCGAACAGGCCGCCGAAATCGACTCGTGGCAGGAGAAGATGTACGCCCACAATCATTACGGCCTGGTAGTGGTTTTCCAGGCGCTGGATGCGGCCGGTAAAGACGGAACCATCCAGCACGTATTTACCGGCACCAACCCAACGGGCGTACGGGTCTATTCCTTCAAGCGTCCTACTGAGCAGGAGCTCGATCACGACTGGCTGTGGCGCAGCTGGCGCGAGCTGCCCGAGCGCGGTACGATCGGCATCTTCAACCGGTCTTACTACGAAGAAGTGCTCGTGACAAAAGTACACCCCGAGATCCTGACCGAGATCCAGCGCCTGCCCGAATCGGAAACCAAAGACCTCGACAAACTCTTCAAAAACCGCTACGAAGGCATCCGCGACGTTGAGAAGTTCCTGCATCACAATGGCTTCGTTACGCTCAAGTTTTACCTGCACGTATCGAAAGACGAACAGGCCGACCGGCTTATTGCCCGCATCGAAGACGCCGAAAAAAACTGGAAGTTCGACGAGGGCGACGTGAAAGAGCGCGGCTACTGGGACGAATACCAGCAGGCCTACGAAGAAGCGATCAACGAAACGGCTACCCAACACGCGCCCTGGTTCGTTATTCCGGCCGATGATAAGAAAAATATGCGGCTCCTGGTAGGCCGGATCATCATCGAAGAACTGAAAAAATTACCGATCAAAGAGCCCAAGCCCGACAAAAAGCGGTTTGAGGAACTACAGAAACTGATCCCCGTTATTCGGGGTCAGTAAAACGCGGCTATTACCAACCGGAGGAGCCGCCTACAGCCATGAAAAAACTCAACATCAGGCAGTTCCGCTACGACGGTCGCCAGACATTCTCGCCAGACGTTCCTACCCGGACTGACCCGCTTTACACCGACGAGGCCGACCGCGATGAGCAGCTGGCCCGTCTGGCCGAGCGCATCGACCAGGCCCAGAACCGAATGCACGCCCACGGCGAATACGGCCTGCTGGTTGTTTTTCAGGCCATGGACGCAGCGGGTAAAGACAGCAGTATCCGGCGGGTGTTCCGGGGAGTGAACCCATCGCGGTTCAAGATTGCCCCCTTCAAGAAACCGGCCGAAGAAGATATGAAGCACGACTTTTTGTGGCGGTTCTGGCAGGAGCTGCCCGAGCGGGGCTTTATCGGCATCTTTAACCGGTCCTATTACGAAGAGGTGCTGGCCATGCGGGTGCATCCCGAGCGCCTGCGCGAAGGGTACATTCCGGCTAACCTGCTGCCCAAAAGCGATACCGACCTCTGGAAACAGCGGTTTGCCGACATCGTGCATTTCGAGGACTACCTGTTTCGGAACGGATTCCCGATCGTGAAGCTGTATCTGCACGTGTCGAAAGAAGAGCAGGGCCAGCGGCTCATCGCGCGGCTGAGGGATGCCGAAAAGCAATGGAAGTTCTCGGAGAACGACTTGGAAGAGCGCAGGTTCTGGCCCGACTACGAACGCGCCTATGCCGATACCATCAACGCCACGGCTACCCGTAACAATCCCTGGTACGTGATACCCAGCGACGACCGGCTCAACCAGCAGATCATTATCGGGCATATTGTAGCCGACCTGCTGGAGAACCTGCCGACCGAATTTCCGCAGGAAACCGCCAAAGAAGCCGCTGCCCTGATCCGCAAAATCGAGAAACAGGACGCCGGTAACTGATTACGGGCTGAGTATATATACAGATGCTTCATACGAACCAGCGTGCCGTTCACCCTCTAAAAAGACGGCTTTGTCTATTTTTCGGTTAGTCCGAACTTATGGGGGTCTACTTTTGCGTTGTCATCAACGGATACGCCTAGTCTGCTAACCTGCAGGTAGGCCAATCTCACGACCACCATGAAACAAACTGTATTAATCAGGCTGTTATGCCTGGCTGTTCTGCTCATACCCACCGTACATGCGCAGGCCCAGGTTGATCAGAACGCCAGTCCTCGAGCGGCCAGTCAGGACAAATTCACAATTAGCGGCTACATAAAAGATGCATCGAACGGAGAAGGCCTGATCGGCGTATCGGTTTACGTCAAAGAAACCGCTACGGGGGCCGTAACCAACAGCTACGGCTTCTACGCCGTTACGGTGCCGGCCGGTACCTACAACCTGGTTATCACCTACGTTGGCTACGAGAAACAAAACAAAACCCTGACGCTGACCGACCAGAATATCCGGCTCGACCTGGAGCTGAAAGAAGAAGGTCGGCAGCTGCAGGAGGTGGTTGTATCGACCAAACGCGACGATGATAACGTCAAAAACATCGAGATGAGCGTCAACCGCATCGATGTGAAGACCCTTCAGCGGATTCCGGCGCTGCTGGGCGAAGTCGATGTGGTACGGAGCATTCAGCTACTGCCCGGCGTATCGACCGTGGGCGAAGGCGCTACAGGCTTCAACGTGCGCGGAGGTAGTATCGATCAGAACCTGGTGTTGCTCGACGAAGCGCCGGTTTATAATTCCAGCCACCTGTTCGGCTTCTTCTCGGTCTTCAACCCCGATGCGGTAAAAGATGTGAAGCTCGTAAAGGGTGGCATACCGGCCCTGTACGGCGGTCGTGTGTCGTCTATCCTCGACGTCAGGCTCAAAGAAGGAAACGCCAAGAAACCGGAGCTGAACGGCGGTATCGGGCTTATCTTCAGCCGGTTGTCGTATGAGCGGCCCCTCTTCAAAGGCAAAGGGTCGTTCATCGTGGCGGGGCGCCGGTCGTACGCCGATATTCTGGCCCAGCCGTTTCTGAACAGCGATCTGAAAGGAGCCAAATTTTATTTCTACGACCTGACGGCCAAAGCCAACTATCGCTTCAACGACAAGAACACGGTGTTTTTGTCGGGCTATTTCGGGCGCGATGTGTTCGGGGCCGATTTCGGGTTTAACTGGGGTAACGCCACAGCCTCGGCCCGCTGGAACCACGTTTTCAGCGACAAGCTGTTTCTCAACACCACGGCCTATTACAGCAACTACGACTACTCGCTCGACTCCGACCTGAAACGCCGTCCCGAAAACGCCAACGACTATTTCCGGACCGATTCGCGCATTGTCGACTACAGCATCAAACCCGATTTTACGCTGTTTCTGGGCAAAAGCACCATTACGTTCGGTGGCCAGAGTATTCTGCACGATTTCCAGCCCGGAACGGCTACGGCCGCCAGCTCGGGCGACGTTCGTACCTTCGGGCTCACCAGTAAGTACGCGCTCGAAAACGCGGTTTACATCGGCAATGAGCAGCAGGTATCGCCCAAACTTCAACTGCAATACGGCCTCCGGTATTCGCTCTTCAACTACATCGGACCCGGCGATGCCTATGCGTTCACGACTGATGTACCGCTGGGCACGAGCCGCTTTCCCATTACGACCATACAGTACAAACGGGGCGAAACCATTCAGACCTACGGCAATTGGGAACCGCGTTTTTCGGCCAAGTACGAACTGGGCAATAACAGCTCGCTCAAACTCAGCTACAACCGGCTGGCGCAGTACATTCACCTGATCTCGAACACGACGGCATCGACCCCGCTCGACATCTGGACCCCATCGACCAACAACATCAAACCGCAGATCGGCGACCAGATTGCGGGTGGATTCTTTAAAAACTTTGGCCGCTCGAACGGGTCGGGCAGTGAGTTCGAAGCGTCGGTAGAGGTGTACTACAAGTGGCTGCAAAACCAGATCGATTACATCGACGGGGCTAATCTGATTCTGAACAAGTTTCTGGAAGGCGATCTGCTCAGTGGGAAAGGCCGGGCCTACGGGGCTGAGTTTTACATTAAGCGCAACCGCGGAACGGTAAACGGCTGGGTGAGCTATACGCTGGCCCGCACCGAGCGGCAGGTAGCCGGTATCAACAGTGGCACCTGGTTCCCGACCCGTTTCGATAAGCCCCACACGCTCACAACGGTACTGCTTGTCGATCCGCCCCAGGCGAAACGCTGGAATTTCTCGGCTACGTTTACCCTGGCCAGCGGAACGCCCGCTACCTTCCCGACCAACCGGTTTGAGTTTGGTGGCTTTACGGGACAGGTCATTTCGGGCCGCAACAACTACCGTATTCCGCCCTACCACCGGCTCGATCTGGCAGCCACGCTGCAGGGGCGGCAACGGCCCGGCAAACGAAAAACCGACAACTGGGTTTTCTCGGTCTATAACGTCTACGCCCGCAAGAATCCATTTTCGGTGTTCTTCCAGCCCGATGCCGATAACCCGCGCCTGACGCAGGCTATCCGGTATTCGGTATTTGCCACGGCCATTCCATCGGTGACCTATAACTTCAAATTCTAGGGTGGTGCCGAACCGGCTCCGGCTGGTTCGGCAAAAACGCGTTTTACCGGCCAGCTCTCCGAAACTGGCGCTCTATTATGACACACACACGTTACTACATCCTCACGATACTGGCCGGTATCACGCTGGCCAGCTGCGAAACGGTTATCGATGCCCGGCTCGATACGGGTCCGGCCCAGCTGTCTGTAGACGGTACACTAACCGACCAGCCCGGCCCGCAGACCATCCGGCTTACCCAAACGGCCGGTTATTTCGATAACAGTGCTCCGCCGGTAGCTGCGGGTGCAACGGTGGTCGTGACCGACAATACCGGAAAGACCTACGCCTTTACCGATCCCGACAACGACGGGTATTACACCTGGACACCGGCGGCCAAAGACACGCTGGGCCGCATCGGCCGAACGTATCGGCTGTCGATTACCTATCAAGGCGATACCTACACCGCCAGCTCACGGATGAACCGGGTGCCGGCAATCGACTCGATTATTTTCCGGAAAGAGAAGATTAATCCCCTGTCGGCCACAGAAGGGTACCAGGCCGAGTTTTTTGCCCGCGATTTTCGGGGCGCTACGGACTACTATCGGGTGAAATACTACCGAAACGGCGTGCTGGCTAACAAACCCCGCGACATCATTACCCTAAAGGATGCGTCGTTCTCGGGCAGCGCCGATACCGATGGGCTGGTATTCATCCGCCCGTTCCGGCAGTCGATCAACCCGGATAGCCTGTACGCGCTGAATGATTCGGTCAAGGTCGAGCTACAGTCGCTGACGGTCGAAGCGTATGAGTTCTGGCAGCAGTTCAGCCAGCAGATTACCAATGGCGGTCTGTTTGCCACCCCGCCCGCCAACGTACCGACCAATATTGTGAACACTAACCCGAATGGCCGCCAGGCCACCGGATTCTTCGTAGCTTCAGCCGTCCGTAGCCGTTCCACCAAAGTCACCGAAAGCGCCGTCCGCCGGTAGAGACGAGACCGCCCGGCGACCCGGCCTTCGCGTCTCATACGCGTCAGCAACAACTTATCCAGTCAAATGGCCCGTGCGGACACGGACCACGGTGTAGAGATGCAACAATATCGCGCCCCTCGCCCGTCAGCACCCTACGATTTCAGCGACTGCTGAGCCAGAACACCGGGAATGATGAACGCCAGAAAGCCGATGGCCAGCACCAGCGTTAGGGTGATGTGCAGAATGGCCACCACGAGCTTAACAATAAACCGCACGGTCTTCATACTAATCTGATTTTGAGAGTAATCAGAATTATCGCAAGAACTATGCCGGTTTAAGAAACAGCCCTACACGCTGGTAAACCGTGGGGGACGAAGGCACACTAGATTCGGCCGGCTTCCAGCGCCCGTACGCCCGCCCGGGCCAGCGCCTGTACGCCCGCCAGCAAACCCGCAAAGCGCGGGTCCTGCGTCAGTCCTTTCCGGTAGCGACCGTAGATCTGCTGAATAACGACCGCGTTTTTGAACAGGCCGAATACGTAATAGTAAAGTAGATTGTCGATGGGTCGACCGCTCCGCTCGGCGTACCGCTCGGCAAACGCCTGGCGGGTAAGATTGCCGGGCAGCCAGGTCAGGTTGAACGTTTTGCGGAACGGATCGTCGGTCGGTTCGGCCCAGTAGGAAAGCGACGTGCCTACATCCATCAGCGGGTCGCCTACGGTGCACATCTCCCAATCGAGTACGGCGCGGATGTCGGGCAGGTTGTCGGGGTTCAGGACTACATTATCGTACTTGAAGTCGTTGTGGAGCAGGGTCGGATTCGGGTTGTCGGGCGGGAGCTGGTCGGTCAGGTAGCGGGCCAGCGCGTCCATATCCGGAATCACGTCGGTTTGAGCGGCTCCGTAGCGCCTGTGCCAGCCCGCCACCTGCCGCTGTACGTAGCCTTCGGGTTTGCCCAGTTGAATAAGGCCCAGCCGCGTCGGGTCAGTAGAGTATAGGGAAATCGCATGCAGATCGACGAGGCTATCGACCAGAGCCAGAGACAGTCGCTGCATCACATCGGCCGGAATGCCGAGTTTTGGCGCCGTCTGGGCGCGGAGAATCACCCCCTGCACCCGTTCCATGATGTAAAACGAACAACCCAGAATCGACTCGTCGTCGCAGAAAACGACGGGCCCCGGAATCGGTTTGTAGCCCGACTGCTGCAGAATAGTCAGCACCCGGTATTCGCGGCCCATGTCGTGGCCACCCTTAATGTCTTTGGCCCCGAACGGCGGGCGCCGTAGAATGTACTCCCGTTTGCTGGTGGTCAGCAGGTAGGTCAGGTTCGAGTAGCCGCCGGGAAACTGGGCAATGCTGGTAATGGTACCAAGGGCGGGGATCTGGTCAGACAGGTAAGCCTGCAGAGCTGCCCTGTCGAGTTCTTCGCCGGGGCGGGTGCTGGTCGGCGTATCGGGTTGGATGATCGTCATGCAGAAAAAAACGGAACGCTAGGCGCGGGCGGTTGCCAGGTCTGCGGGTTTATTACGTTTGGTGTCGAGGCCATACTCCTTCAGGATACTCCGGGCCAGGGCGGTTTTGTGCACTTCGTCGGCCCCATCGTAGATCCGGGCTCCGCGTTCGTGGCGATAATACCAGGGAAGCAGCACATCGTCGGTGATGCCCATGGCGCCGTAGGTCTGTATGGCCCGATCGACCACGTTCAGCATGATGTCGGCTACAAAGAATTTGATTGCCGATATCTGATTGCGCACCGCAGCCGCCCCAAACTGGTCGATGTTCTGTGCCGTTCGCAGCACCATGAGCCGGGCCGCGTCGATCTGCGCGCGACTTTCGGCAATCCAACCCTGCACAAACTGCTTCTCGCCCAGCATCACCCCATCTTCCATCTCGCGGGTAGCGGCCCGCCGACACATCAGGTCGAAGCAGCGCTCGCTGATACCAATCCAGCGCATGCAGTGGTGAATCCGGCCCGGACCCAGCCGTTCCTGCGCCAGCACGAAGCCCATACCTTCGCCCCCGATCAGGTTAGTTGCTGGCACCCGCACGTCGGTGTAGCGCACTTCGGCATGGCTGCCCCAGTGGTCGGAGCCGTCGCCCATGATGCTGATGTTGCGAACCAGTTCAAAACCAGGCGTGTCGGTCGGGACCAGAATCATGCTGGCCCGGCGGTGCGGAGCCGCGTCGGGGTTGGTAACGGCCATCACCACCGCAAACGCCGACCCATCGGCCGAGCTCGTAAACCACTTATGCCCGTTGATGACCCAGTCGTCGCCCTGCCGAACGGCCGTTGTTCCCATCCGGGTGGGGTTCGACCCGGCAAACTCTGGTTCGGTCATCGAAAAACACGAGCGGATATGCCCATCGCGCAGGGGTTCGAGGTACAGCCGTTTCAGAGGCTCGGGCGCGTACTTGTGCATCAGCTCCATGTTGCCGATGTCGGGCGCCTGGCAGTTGAAGGTATAATGCCCAAACGGCGACCAGGCCAGGGCCTCGCTGACCTGGCCAAACTCGCAGAGCGACAGCCCCAGCCCGCCTTCGTCGAGACTGTGTTGCAGGCCCCACAGACCGGCCTTGCGAACCAGCTCCCGCTTCTGATCGAGAATAGCGGCCACTTTCGAGAAATTTCCGGTCAGGTGTTCACTCGTTTCGAGCGGTACCAGCTCATTCAGTACGAACTCCCGGATGCGGGGCACCAGCGCTTTCGTCTGGTCAGTAGCAAATAAAGGTTCCATCGGGCGGGCGGGAAAGGAATAGTGTTTTTAATGATGAATGATAAACGATAAATTATAAATCAGTCTGGTTATTCATCATTCATCATTCACTACTGTGTATCATACATAAGATTATCGCGGTCTTTGCGGTGGGGGATAACGGTCCAGTGTTTGGCATCGGGCAGGTGGTCTGTAATGATGCTGGCGGCCGTATCTTCCAGATTTTCTTCGTTGGTAATAAAAAACAGGCTGCGCGGATTGTCGGTCTGCGTAGTCCGCACTTCAAAATATTCGTTGTGGTGTTCGATGTCGTGTTTTTCGATAAGCTGGTACTGGGCCATAATCGTACTGGTTAAAGTTAGCACTGTTTCCAGATAAACTAGCATTTGGGCGCGCTGTTCTACAATCTGCGTGTGTAACAGCTGGCCACGGGCCAGAGATGACCGCGCCGGGGCTGGTTCGGGCGGGGAATCAAGTGAATAAAAATCAGCCTGTTTTACTTTTTTAGCTAGCACTTTCCTGATTGACAAACGTTTCGTACCTTTGCGGTCCTGTTTTAAGAGGAGAGAGAAAGGTGAACGTATTACGCGCATACGATATCCATATTGCTGGATTAGAAAACAAACGGCATGAGTACGACTTCGCGTCGGACAATGCGTTTTTTGCTGCGCTGGAGCAGGACTTGATCGAGAAAGGGAACATACAGACGCATCTGGTTCTGGATAAGTCGGAAACGATGATCCGTCTCGATTTTCACAGTACCGGCACGGTCGAGCAAGTTTGCGATCGTAGCCTCGACGAATATGATCAGCCGGTCGATACCCGGCAAACGATGCTGCTTAAGTTCGGTGATCACAACGAGGAGCTGAGCGATGAAATTGAACTGATTGAACGGAACACGGCGACCATCAACGTGGCCCGGTACATATTTGATTTTCTGACTCTTTCATTGCCCATGAAACGCCTTCACCCCCGGTTTCGGAACGAAGACGAGGAGGACGATGAATCGACGGGTAAACTTGTTTATCGGTCAGATGCAGAACCCGAGGCTAATCAGGACGATCAGCCCGATACGATTGACCCCCGCTGGGCTGCCTTGCGCAAGTTGAGCGATAATTAACGAAGTACAGCGTGCAGGGCGCTCCGGGTATACTGGTTGTCTCCGGCGCTGCCAACTCGACAAAATACGACCAGACAACTTTAGAACATAGAATTCAGAAAACATGGCACATCCCAAACGACGCCACTCCAGCACCCGGCGCGATAAGCGCAGAACGCACTACAAGGCTACGGCCGTAACCCTCTCGACCGACGCCCAGACTGGCGAAGTTCACGAGCGTCACCACGCTCACGTTTTCGAGGGTAACCTGTTTTACAAAGGGCAGATGATTATCGAGAATTACGCCAAAACGGCTTAATTATCAGCATTTTATAGAAAGTATTTCGTTGCCGTCTTCCTGAAGATGAACGCGAAATACTTTTTTATTGCCCGTAGCCTGCCTATTTTTACGCGTATTTTTTTTAACCGGCGTAGCTGGGTAAGTTATTGAACAGACCGAGTCAATGAAAATTGCAGTGGACGCAATGGGTGGCGATTTCGCTCCGGAAGCGATTGTGGATGGAGTGTTGCTAGCCGCTGCTGAATTGCCGGAAAGCGTTGCTATTGTCCTGATTGGCAAGCAAGCCATACTGGAACCGTTCGTGTACAAGGGCACCGCTGGCGCCCGTGCCCGAATCGAATTGGTCAATGCCGACGACGTAATCGAAATGAGCGAGCACCCCACCAAGGCGCTCTCCCAGAAACCCAATTCCAGCATCGGAGTTGGGTTTAAGCTTTTGAAAGACAAGCAGGTACAGGCTTTCTGCAGCGCCGGGAATACAGGTGCCATGCACGTTGGCGCCCTGTTCAGTATCAAAGCGATAGAAGGCGTACTGAGGCCCTGTATTGCCGGCTTCGTGCCCCAGATAACCGGCGGTCATGCCGTTATTCTGGACATTGGCGCCAACGCCGACTGCAAACCCGAAATGCTGGCCCAGTTCGGCGAAATCGGCTCGCTTTACGCGCAGCATACGTTCGGTATCGACCGGCCCCGGGTGGCGCTGATGAACATCGGCCACGAAGAGCAGAAAGGTTCTCTGGTTGCCCAGGCCGCCCACCAGCTCCTGAAAGACAACCGCCGGATCAATTTTATCGGTAATATGGAAGGGGGCGATTTCTTCGCGGGTAAAACCGACGTTATCGTCACCGATGGCTTTACGGGCAATACCATGTTCAAACTGGGTGAGTCGTTTTACTCGATGGCGGCCCGGCGCGGTATCAGCGATGAGTTTATCGATAAAACCAATTATGAGTCCGTAGGGGGTAGCCCAATTCTGGGCGTAAACGGCAACGTGATCATTGCCCACGGCATCTCGTCGCCCCTGGCTATCAAAAATATGATTGGACTGGCAATCCGGCAGGTTGAGTCTGATGCGTACACCAAAATTGCACAAGCACTGAGTTGACAGCCGTTTGTTAAGCGGACCCTTCGTAAAAGGGAGCCCCATAACCGACTACTGCTCCGAATTACCACCAACTTATGACTAAAGCTGCCATCACTGGAATTCACGGTTACGTTCCTGACTATGTGCTGACCAACGCTGAGTTGGAGCGTATGGTGGATACCAACGACGAGTGGATCACCAGCCGTACGGGCATCAAAGAACGGCATATCCTGAAAGGGGAGGGCATGGGCTCGTCGCATATGGGAGCCAAAGCGGTGGCAGGCCTGCTCGAGAAGACAAATACCCGACCCGAAGAGATTGACCTGCTGATCTGCGCTACCACCACCCCCGACTACGTATTTCCGTGTACGGCCAACCTGATCTGCGATATGGTTGGTATCCGGAACGTAGGTAGTTTCGACATACAGGCCGCCTGTTCGGGCTTCCTCTACGCGCTGACCATCGGCACGCAGTTTATCGAAACCGGCAAATACAAAAAAGTCGTCATTGTAGGGGCGGATAAAATGTCGGCAATTACCGACTATACCGATCGAACAACCTGTATCCTCTTCGGCGACGGAGCCGGTGCGGTTTTGCTGGAGCCCAATACCGATGGGTTTGGCGTCCTCGACTCCATTATCCGGTCCGACGGCGTGGGGCAGAACCACCTCTTCCAGAAAGCCGGCGGAAGTCGTTATCCACCCACCCACGAAACCGTTGAGAAACGCTGGCACTACGTGTACCAGGACGGTCCGTCGGTGTTTAAGTTTGCCGTGAAAAATATGGCCGATGTATCGGCCGAAATCATGGAGCGGAACCACCTGGCGGGCTCTGACGTGGCCTGGCTGGTGCCGCACCAGGCCAACAAACGCATCATCGACGCTACCGCGAACCGGATGGGTATCGAAGCCGACCGGGTTATGATGAATATTCACAAGTACGGCAATACGACCGCGGCTACCATTCCGCTGTGCCTGCACGATTACGAATCGCAGCTCAAAAAAGGCGATAACCTGGTGCTGGCGGCCTTTGGCGGTGGCTTCACCTGGGGAGCCGCTTACGTAAAGTGGGCGTATTAAGTGAGTAAAGAGTTTTCGGTTTTCGGTTTGATGTGTAGACGCACTTCCTTTATCGAAACCGAACCCAGTAAATAGAAAACCATAAGTGAGTAATGGCAACAACTGCAGATATCCGCAACGGATTGGTCATCAACTACAACAACGATCTTTTTCAGATAACAGAATTCCAGCACGTCAAGCCGGGTAAGGGCGCAGCGTTTGTGCGTACCAAGCTCAAAAGCCTGACAACGGGCCGGGTTATCGATAACACCTTCAACTCGGGTGTTACCATCTATCCGGTTCGGGTAGAACGCCGGAAGTTCCAGTACCTTTACAAAGACGAAGCCGGCTTCAACTTCATGGACCAGGAAACGTTTGACCAGATCAACCTGGACGAAAAACTGGTTGATGGGGCCGATCTGATGAAAGAAGGGCAGGAAGTGGAAATCGTAATCAATGCCGATACAGAAACTCCGCTGTCGTGCGAACTGCCCCCGTTCGTTGAACTGGAAGTGACCTACGCCGAGCCTGGTATCAAAGGCGATACGGCCAACAGCCCTAAAAAACGGGTCGAGGTCGAATCGGGCGCTAAAATCATGGTGCCGCTGTTTATCGATTCGGGGCAGAAAATTCGGGTCGACACACGCACGAGAGATTACGTAGAACGAGTGAAATAAGGTTTGGAAGGATGAATGGTGAATGACCCCCGATGGTTCAGGACTTACCTGTTCGTCGTTGTTTCGATAACTCACTCATCACTCATCGTTCATCATTCATCATTACTAGCATGAGCACCCAGGACATTCAGCAACTAATCGACTTCATCTCGCAGTCGGGTTTAGACGAGGTTAACATCGAAACGACTGATCTGAAAATCAGCGTGAAACGCTATGGCACGGCCTCGCCCGTTGCGCAGCTATCGCCCACTACTGTAGCGCCGGTTCCGGCTCCGGTGCCGGTTCCGGCTCCAGCGGTGTCAGCGCCTGCGCCTGCGGTAACTGCCAGCCAGCCCAGCGCAGCACCGGCCAGCACGTCGAATTATGTGACCATCAAGTCTCCCATGATCGGTACGTTCTACCGGTCGTCGAGCCCCGAAACACCCTCTTTCGTTGAAGTCGGCGATAACGTTTCGGAGGGTAAGGTGGTCTGCATTATCGAGGCCATGAAGCTCTTCAACGAAATCGAGTCTGAAGTATCGGGCCGGATTGTGAAGGTACTGGTTGAAAATGCCACGCCGGTCGAGTACGACCAGCCGCTGTTCCTTGTCGAACCCATTTAATTAGTGATTGGGTGATTACATGGTTGCGTGAAACGGTACATCGTATCCCGCAATCACTCAATCGCTCAGTCACTCAATTTATATGTTTAAGAAAATACTCATTGCCAACCGGGGCGAGATTGCGTTGCGGATCATCCGGACCTGCCGCGAAATGGGCATCCGGACAGTAGCCGTTTACTCAACGGCCGACCGTGACAGCCTGCACGTGCGCTTTGCCGATGAGGCTGTATGCATCGGCCCGCCCCCCAGTCGGCAGTCATACCTCAGCATACCAAGCATTATATCGGCGGCCGAAGTAACCGGCGCCGACGCCATTCACCCCGGCTACGGATTTTTGTCCGAAAACGCCGAATTCTCTCAGATCTGCGCCGATTACGGCATCAAGTTTATTGGGGCTACGGCTGAGCAGATCAACGGCATGGGCGACAAAGCCACGGCTAAAGCCACCATGCGCGCAGCCGGTGTGCCGGTTATTCCGGGCTCGGAAGGCCTGCTCGAATCCATCGAAGAAGGCAAAGCCCTGTCGGCCGAAATGGGGTATCCCGTTATCATCAAAGCAACCGCCGGTGGTGGCGGACGTGGTATGCGGATCATCCGGTCAGAAGACGAGTTCGAAAAAGCGTGGAATGACGCCCGTACGGAAGCTGGTGCCGCCTTTGGTAACGATGGTCTGTATCTGGAGAAGTTCGTAGAAGAACCACGACATATCGAAATTCAGATCGTTGGCGACCAGTACGGCACGGTTTGCCACCTGTCGGAGCGCGATTGTTCCATCCAGCGCCGGCATCAGAAACTGGTTGAAGAAACGCCGTCGCCGATTGTATCGGATGCGCTGCGTCAGGAAATGGGCGAAGCGGCCATCAAGGGTGCGCAGGCCATTGGCTACGAAGGCGCCGGTACCATCGAGTTTCTGGTCGACAAGTACGGGAAGTTCTACTTCATGGAGATGAACACCCGTATTCAGGTAGAGCACCCGATTACGGAAGAAGTAACGGATTTCGACCTGATCAAAGAACAGATCAAGGTAGCAGCCGGGGCTGAGATTTCGGGCCGGAACTATACGCCGAAGCTCTACGCCATGGAGTGCCGCATCAACGCCGAAGACCCCACCAATGGCTTCCGTCCGTCGCCGGGCAAGATTACGGTGCTGCACCTGCCGGGCGGTCACGGTGTCCGTGTCGACAGCCACGTGTATGCGGGCTACACCATTCCGCCGAACTACGACTCGATGATCGCCAAGCTCATCGTTTCGGGTCAGTCGCGTGAGGAAGTGATTACCCGGATGAAACGGGCGTTGCAGGAGTTTGTGATCGAAGGTATCAAGACAACCATTCCGTTTCATATCAAGCTGATGGACGATCCCGGCTTTAAATCCGGTCAGTTCACAACGGCTTTCCTCGACACGTTCGACTTCAGTACGATAAAGTAATTACCCACAGAACGGCCTCGTCGGCTCGTCCCATAGATTTCTCTGGGGTGAGCCGACGAGGCCGTTCTGTGGCATGGCATTTTTTTGTACATTCACGGCTGTAAATCAACTCGTTTGCCATGACAGCTCTTAACGACGCCAACCCGAGCCCCCTTGCCAGCCTCGATCAGTGGGAAGACGACCTGCTGACACGCTATCCTGAACCGGAACATAAAGCCAAAGAAGACTACCGCAACTATGATAATCCTGAGCGGGATACAGTGCGGGAGTTCTACCGGCTGAATCATACCTACCAGACGTATGATTTCGTGCTGAAAAAAGAGCGTGAGTTTCTGTCGTTTGATAAAAAAGAGCTGCCGGTTTGGGGAGCCATGGAGTTCCTCAATACGCTTGTCGATGATTCGGATCCGGATACCGACCTGGATCAGCTCCAACACTTGCTCCAGACCGCCGAAGCCATCCGGGCCGATGGGCATCCCGACTGGTTTGTGCTGACGGGCTTTCTGCACGACATGGGTAAAGTACTTTGCCTGTTTGGCGAACCGCAGTGGGCCGTGGTGGGCGATACGTTCCCGGTGGGCTGCGCTCACTCAGACCGGGTGGTTTACCCCGAATACTTTGCCAACAATCCTGACAGCCGCGACGAGCGTTACAATACCAAATATGGCGTATACGAGCCCAACTGCGGCCTTCGTAACGTACATATGTCGTGGGGCCATGACGAGTACCTGTATCAGATGATGAAGGACTATATGCCCGAGCCTGCGCTCTATATGATGCGCTACCACTCGTTCTACGCCCAGCATCGCGAAGAAGCGTATAATCACCTCATGGATGAGCACGACCACAAGATGTTTGAGTGGGTACGGAAGTTCAACCCGTACGATCTGTACTCGAAAAGTCCGAAGCCACCGGTTGTCAGCGAGTTGAAGCCGTATTACGAGGATCTGATTGCCAAGTACCTGCCCGCTACGCTCAAGCTCTAATAGCCCATATGTATTGATAACCACAGCCTGCACAAAGGTCTTTATCCTTGTGCAGGCTGTGGTTTTATAATTACTCCGTTATCCATGCTGCTGCTTTGTATTGCGCTCTACCTGCTCTCTAATATTGGCGTTGGCGTATGGGCATCCCGGCGCGTAACAACCTCGCAGGATTTTGTGCTGGCCGGTCGGCGGTTGCCGCTGGTGCTGGCCGCTTCGGTAACGTTTGCTACCTGGTTTGGGTCCGAGACGCTCATGGGTGCTCCGGCCATGTTTGTAGAGGGGGGCGTTCAGGCCGTTATTGAAGAGCCGTTCGGGTCGGCCCTGTGTCTGTTTCTGGTAGGCGCCTTTTTCACGCGCCCGCTCTACCGGATGGGCATTACCACGTTCTGCGACTACTTCCGGATTCGGTTCGGCCGACCGGCCGAGCTGCTGTCGGCTGTCATGATGATTCCGTCCTACTTCAGCTGGATTGCGGCTCAGCTGATTGCCATCGGTATTGTGCTGAGCGTCGTAACCGATGTGCCCCGCGAGTATTGTATTCTGTTCAGCGCGCTGGTCGTTATGGTCTATACGCTGCTGGGCGGCATGTGGTCTATCTCCGTAACCGACTTTTTCCATAACCTGATCATCGTGGTGGCACTGGCCGTGCTGGGCGTCATTCTCTGGCAGGAAGTGGGCGGTTGGGAAACCATTCAGCAACGGACGCGGCCGGGCTTTTTCCGGTTCCTGCCTCATCCGACACTGAAAGGCTGGGTCGAGTACCTGGCAGCCTGGTTCACCATCGGGCTGGGCAGTATACCACAGCAGGATATTTTTCAGCGGGTTATGGCTGCAAAAACGGAAGATACGTCCGTTCGGGCGTCGTACCTGGCGTCGGGCCTGTATCTGACCATTGCGATGCTGCCGCTGTTCATCGCGTTGAGTGCCAAAATTCTCCACCCGAACCTGCCCGGCGATAATCAGTTGATTATTCCGAACATGGTGATGCAGCACGGGAGCCTGCCGTTACAGATTCTGTTTTTCGGAGCGGTATCGTCGGCCATCCTGAGCGTGTCGAGCGGGGCCATTTTGGCGCCGGCTACCGTCTTCGGCGAAAATATTGTCAAGTTCTTCCGGCCCGACCTGTCCGATCAGGCGCTGCTACGCGTCATTCGATGGGCTATCGTGGTGATTACTATCATCTGTGTCGTCATGAGCACCGCCCGCGACACCAATATTTTTGATCTCGTCGGCGAATCGTCGGCGTTCAGCCTGGTGTCACTCTTCGTACCGCTTACGGCCGGTATTTACTGGAAACGCGCCAACCTGACCGGCTGCCTGTGGTCCATGGCCGTGGGGCTGGTAGTGTGGCTGGGCTGTATCTGGCTCAAGACGGATTATTCACCCATGATGTGGGGATTGCTGGCCAGCACCGTGGCCATGGCAGGAGGGAGCCTTATCCGAAATACCGCTGCTCAATCCGACCCACATAGCCCAGATAGGTTGCAGTACTGAACCAGGGCTGAATTTTAGCGCCGATGTTGGGGTATAGGTTCAGCTGATCGAGGCCGACAACGGGCGCCCAGACCAGCTCGAGCGCGGTCGTTTCGGCGGGGTTGAGCGTGGGTTCGCCCTGCAGGTTTCGGGCCGCAAAAACCACGTGCAGCACATCGTCGCTGCGCTCGGTCAGCAGCATCTCGCCTGCCAGAATCATCTCGCCAATGTCGACAGAGACACCCAGTTCTTCGCGGAGTTCGCGGGTAACGGTTTCGGGCAGGGTTTCGCCCCGGTCGCAGTTGCCGCCGGGCAGCGCAAAAACATCCTGCCCGCCATATTGGTAGCGCATGA
This sequence comes from Spirosoma lacussanchae, assembly GCF_005870035.1. Lineage (GTDB taxonomy): Bacteria > Bacteroidota > Bacteroidia > Cytophagales > Spirosomataceae > Spirosoma > Spirosoma lacussanchae. Next base: position 153,477 of record NZ_SWJG01000003.1, read on the forward strand.
GCAGGACTTCGGTCTGGTTCTCGAAATAGCGCCAGATCAACGCAGAAGGACGAACTTTCATGGTGGGGATATAGGAAATAAATGGTCAGTTTACGGGTCGCGATACGGGCCGCGGCTGGCCAATATACGCGCCAGCCCGTAAACTGACCAGGGCAATGATAAATTAGTTCAGGTCGCGGGTGGTTTCGAAGAGGAACCACGTCCGGCGTTCGGTCTCGTCGATAAAGTTCTCGAGCAGGCTGGCCGTAGCTACATCCTCGGCTTCGTCGGCCAGTTTGTGGGTGTCGCGCATGTTGCCGGCCATCTTTTTGTTTTCGGCAATGAGGTCGAGCAGCATATCTTTCGGCGCAACGAAATCATCGTCATTGTCCTTAACGCGCTGGAGCTGGGCAATATGGGCTACCGAGCGGATGGTGTTGGCACCGATCTTGCGGACGCGCTCGGCCAGCGGGTCGATCGTGGCAAAAATCTGGTCGGCCTGTTCGTCGAGCAGCAGGTGATAATCGCGGAAATGGCGACCCGATACGTGCCAGTGGTAGTTTTTGGTTTTGATGTAAAGCGCAAACGAATCGGCTACCAGCCGGTTGAGCGCTTCGGCAACCTTCTCCCGGCCTGATTCGGCCAGATCAGATGGTGTTTCAAGGGCTTCGATGGGATTGATGGCGTTCATGATTACGTCCAGTTTCGTGAAAGGTACAACCAGAAAACACCGCCCGGCGGCTATTGTTTGCTCAGAATCGGCTCAACACTTTTTCCGAAATGGTTTGCCCGATCGAGAGCGACGAGGTGGCCGCCGGCGATGGGGCATTGACCACGTTTATGGCCTTGTCGGTCTCCAGAATCGCGAAATCGTCGAGCAGCCCGCCGGAGCGGTCGCAGGCCTGCGCGCGTACGCCCGCTCCGCCTTCTTCAAGGTCGTCTTCCTGAATGGCCGGAATCAGCGCCTGTAGTGCTTTGGTGAAAGCCGCCTTCGAGAACGAGCGGTACATTTCGCCCAGACCCGTTTGCCAGTATTTGGCGGCTACTTTCTGAAAACCGGGCCACGACAGGGTTTCGTACAGCTCTTTCAGATTCACGTCGGACTTGGTATAGCCCTCTCGCCGGAACGCCAGCACCGCATTCGGACCGGCTTCAACGCCCCCGTGAACCATGCGAGTAAAGTGAACGCCCAGAAATGGGAAGTTCGGGTCGGGAACCGGGTAAATCAGGTGTTTAACCAGGTGTTCCTTATGCGGTTTGAGTTTGAAGTACTCACCCCGGAACGGCACAATCCGAACGTCGACGGGGTCGCGCTGCGTCAGCTGGGCAATTTTGTCGGAGTAGAGACCGGCGCAGTTCACAACGAGTTTGGTTTCATAGCGGCTTCGGTTGGTCACCACGATGCTCAGGCTGGTACCCGGTGTCACCTGCTCAACGCGCTCATTCAGGCGTAGTTCACCCCCCAGCTGCTGAAATTTTTCGGCCAGCTTCTCGCAGACCTGGGTATAGTCGATGATGCCGGTATACGGTACAGCAATGCCCGCTATGCCGGCTACGTGCGGCTCAATGTCGCGCATTTCTCCGGCGGAGATCTTGCGGATGTTTGTCAGCCCGTTCAGCTGCCCCCGTTCGAACAGAATATCGAGCTGAGGCAGTTCTTCAGGTTTGGTAGCTACCACAATTTTGCCGCACAGCTCGTAGGGTACGCCTTCGGCCTGGCAGAAGTCGAGCAGCATTTGATACCCACGGATACAGTTGGTGGCTTTGAGCGAGCCGGGCTTGTAGTATAGCCCGGAGTGAATGACGCCCGAGTTGTGGCCGGTCTGGTGACGGGCTACGGCGGGTTCTTTTTCGATGAGGACAACGCTCAGGCCGGGCCGCTGCTGTTTGATTTGCAGGGCGGTAGCCAGCCCCACAATGCCGCCCCCAATAATTACTACGTCTGTCATAAGAGCCTTATCTCCGGCAGCAGGATGCTACCGGAGATACAAGGCTACAAAGATACGGCTTTCGGTCTGACCCGCTTCTACGGCGACAGCGGGAAATCAGGTCATATGGGCCTTATAGGGAGATCGTTTTGCCGGTTTCGGCTGCGCGATAAATGGCCTGGAGCAGCCGAACGTCGCGTTTGCCTTCTTCGCCCGTGATGTGGCTGGGTAGGGTCTTGCCGTCGAGCAGGTCTTTGCAGACACCGTCCATGTGCATGGCCTGGTGGTTCACAACGGGCTGTTCGATGGGGCCTTTACTGGTGCGGCCTTTGAGGGGACCGTAGCCGAAAGCGGGCGACAGTTCGAACCAGCCTTTTTCACAGGATGCGTAGAGCCGCTCCACACCTGCCGTGTAGCTGGTTGTCGAGTTGCTGACGGCCCCGCTGGGAAACCGGAACTGCCAGAACAGGGTCTCTTCTACGTCCTTGAACTTTTGCGGTTCGGTTTTCGGCGAAAACTGGGCGGTAACCGAAACCGGTTCTTCGCCCGTTACGTAGCGCGCGCCCTGAACGGCGTAAATGCCTACGTCCATCAGCGGCCCGCCACCCGCCATCGATTTCTTCATCCGCCACTGGGTTGGGTCGCCAATCCGGAACGCATCGCTGCTCTCGATAAACTTGACCTGGCCGAATACTTTCTCCTGGCCCAGCCGCATTACCTCTTTTGTGAAGGGTTCGTAATGCAGCCGATAGCCGATAGCCAGTTGTTTATTGGCCTTTTTGCAGGCATCAATCATCGACTGACAATCCTTTTCGGTGATGGCCATGGGCTTTTCGCAGATGACGTGCTTGCCGGCCTGGGCTGCGCGAATGACAAACTCGGCGTGCATCGAGTTGGGGAGTACAACGTAGATGACATCGATGTCTTTGTTATCGGCAATCCGGTCGAAGGTTTTGTAGTCGTACACGTTGGCCTTCGGAATGTTGTACTTCTGCATCCATTCCTCGGCTTTGGCGGGCGTACCCGTCACGATGCCCGCCAGGCGGCAGTGTTTGGTCTGCTGCAAAGCCGGAGCCAGCTGGTTTTTGCTGTAACTGCCCAGGCCAACGAGCGCAATACCCAGTTTGCGATCCTGATTGCCCGAGGCCGTGATGGGCCGACCCAGGACGTCGGTCAGAGCAGGAAGCGTAATGGCCGATGCGCCCAGGGTGTTGAGGAAGGTTCGGCGCGAGAGTGGAGTCGGTGTTTTCATACTACAAAAAGAGCTGTATACGGGCACTTTACCCGTGTATACAGCTCTTTTCTATCAACAGGTATCGACCAGCCCGGTTACTTAATCAGGCCGATCTGAATATCGGTAACGCACTGGTCAGGTGCTTCCAGATTTACAACGCTGTAGACCTCCCGAACGCACTGATTGTGGCGGTAATTGCCGGCCTCTACCTGCGCGAAGAGTGCGTCATACACTGGCATAAACTCGCTCCAGGGGCCAGTGTAAGTGTAATGCAGGCAGTGAAAAGCGGGGAACGTTTTGATCTGAAACGGATGGTTGGGCAGAACCGGAGCCGCTGACCCGATGGGCAACGCAATCTCCAGATCGAATTCGTTGGTTTCGTCGCCATTGACACCGGTATACATCCACTGAAGGGGCTGGGTCATATCGAGGCCCAGCCGGGCGGCTTCGGACAGCAACTGCTGGGTAGCTGCTCCGCCCCGATCGGCCGCTGTGAGCAGGGTGGCGCGTAACCCAACGGTGAGGGCGGTGAACGGAACAACATTACTTTCGGCGAGGGCTTTTTCGGGAATAAGTACGTCAGTTGTCATGTGTATCTGTGTTTAGTAAATGACTGGAACAAAGATCGGACTGACCAGTGACAGCCCTATGTCAGTAGGCTCGGCGACGAACAAAAAAAGTCGCTTCCCTGCCTGGGAAGCGACTTTTTGGTGGTAAACGGTATGACCGAACGATCCGTAAAAAGAGCGGTCAGACCTAGAAGATATACTTGTTTTCGGCAATCATGGCGTCGGCAATCTGACGGCGGGCGTCTTTAAGATTCATCGGCTCGATTTTGGTGAACCGTTTCAGTCCCATCAGCATACCGCGCAGCTCGTCGCCTTCGGCGAAGGACGTAATGGCAGCCCGGCCAGCGTTGTTTACTTTCTCAACGGCTTCGTGGAGGTAGACCAGCGCCATTTGTTTCTGAAGGTCAACGGCGGCTTCTCCTTTGGTACCGATCAGCTTCTCGATCCGTAGCAGCACCGACTCGGCCACGTAGATTTCGATGGCCATGTCCGCTACGTTCATCAGGATTTCCTGCTCGTTGGAGAGGGTAGCCATAAATTTCTGTACGGCGGCACCGGCTACCATCAGGGCTGCTTTCTTGAGGTTCCGAAGTACTTTCTTCTCGGCAATGAACAGCCCTTCTTCTTCTTCCGCGTTGAAATCCGGAATCGACATAATCTCTTTGGCAACGGCCATAGCCGGTCCCATCAGGTCGAGTTCACCTTTCATGGCGCGCTTCAGCAGCATATCGACCACCAGCATCCGGTTGATCTCGTTCGTGCCTTCAAAGATTCGGTTGATGCGGGCGTCGCGGTAGCTCCGGTCCATCGGTGCGTCGGCCGAGTAACCCATACCTCCGTACACCTGTACGCCTTCGTCTACCACGTAGTCGAGTACTTCCGAGCCGTGCACTTTCATGATGGCACACTCAATGGCAAACTGCTCCAGCGCCTTCAGCTTGGCCGACGCATCGTCCATACCCTGCTCTTTCAAATCTTCGATCAGGTCGTCGATGTTCTGGCCGGCGCGGTAGCTGGCCGTTTCGGATGCATATACTTTGATAGCCATCTCGGCAAGTTTATGCTTGATGGCGCCAAACTGCGAAATAGGGGTTTTAAACTGCTTCCGCTCGTTCGAGTACCGGATGGCATTGTTGATCACTTCTTTCGACCCACCAATGGCGGCAACGCCCAGCTTGATTCGGCCGATATTGAGGATGTTTACGGCGATCTTGAAGCCGTTTCCACGCTCAGACAGCAGGTTCTCTACCGGCACTTTGGTGTCGTTGAAGAAGATCTGGCGCGTATCGGAGCCTTTGATTCCCATCTTATGCTCCGGCTCATTCATGGTAATTCCCTCGAATGACTTCTCGACAATGAAAGCCGACAGGTTTTTGTCTGGCTGCCCGCTGCTGTCGTCTATTTTGGCGAATACGATGTAGACATCGGCAAAACCGCCGTTGGTGATCCACATTTTCTGGCCATTCAGGATATAATGCGTACCATCTTCGCTCAGTACCGCGCGGGTCTTACCCGAGTTAGCATCTGAACCCGAGTCGGGCTCGGTCAGGCAGTAGGCGGCTTTCCACTCGCCGGTTGCCAGCTTGGGCAGGTATTTCGACTTCTGGTCGTCGTTGCCGTAGTAGACAATAGGGAGGGTACCGATACCAGTATGGGCCGACAGGGCAACCGAGAACGAGTGACCCGCACCGGTTACTTCAGCCACCAGCATGGAGGTGTTGAAATTCATGCCGAACCCGCCGTACTCTTCCGGCACACCCGTACCGAGCAAGCCCAGCTCACCGGCTTTGTCCATTAGCGACGAAATCAACTCCGGTGATTTGGCGGTATCGATCTCGTTCAGCCGCGGCCAGATTTCGCGCTCCAGAAATTCGTGGCAGGTTGCCGCAATCATCTGTTGCTCTTCGGTAAACTCTTCAGGAATGAATACCTGGGCAGCATCGGTTTCTTTAATCAAAAACTCACCACCTTTTATAGAGGCTTTGGGCTCTGTCGCAATCATAGTTAATAGGGTTGTTATGCTTGCATACTAATTTAGTACAAAGAAAAGAAGTTTGTTAATGGTATGCAAGCATACTAATAACAAAAAAAGCCGCAAAAAAGTCCTGCAAAATCTGGCTCTGTTACTAAAAGAGGGTACCGGCCTTTCAATAAATACTGCTGTGTAGCCCTGTTAACATGCAGGTAAGATATAGTGAAACTGATTACATTTGAGTGATAGGGCTAATAGTATGTTACCACAGTTATTAGGTATTAGCGCCTAATCAACTTTTTTATGATTAGACATTGGGCAGTAAGTAAAGTAGTAGGAGTTTTTCTTGTCGTAGCTACATGTAGTGAATTAGTGGTTGCCCAGTCATTGCCCGAAGTGCCTGCTGAGATTCGCTTTGGTGGCGCTACCATCTACGTAAGCGAACCGGTTCGCTACCAGATTCAGCAGGAAATCCGGCAGATCTATGCCAATCGAAGCCAGCTGGAGCAGGATGTTGATGCTCTCCGACAGTTGACTCCGCTGCTGCAACCGTATCTGGACGATGCCGATCTGGCCGTCGATTTTCGCTACGCGGCCCTGCCCTTTAGCCCTGCCGAACCTGCTTACTGGGCACTATCGCCGGCGCAGGCCTGGCGGCTAGGCTTGCGCATCGACAACGCTGTCGATACCCGATTACACCCAATGCTGGCTACCGAGGCTGTTGCTACCTACATTAGGCGTCTGCAGGAGCGGAGTCGGGGCGATGCCGTTCAGCTGCTGCTGCGGTACGTTCGCGCTGCAACCAGCGAGCCCGTTTCTGATAACACTACTACGCTGCTGGTTGAGCCAGGCAGCCCTCCACTGCTCTGGAAAATTCTGGCCCGGAAGATAGCTATCGAGCATGAGGAGCCCATCTATAAACCAGCGGCTTCGTTTGTCGTTTATCCGTACCGGAACAGCGGTGGGAAAGCGCTGGCAACCATCGCCAAACAGCTGGAACTCAGGATTGACCGGTTTTCGCCCTACAACAAATGGCTGAAAGAGCAGACCGTACCCGTGGGCGACGACTATCCGGTGCTGATCCGGCTAACGACCGACGAGTTTCCGCTGGTACGGGCTGCGTCGATGGCGGGGGCGGCCAGCCAAATGGGGGGGCTCAGAGACGTGGGATTCCCGCTGTTACTCAAAATGCCGTACCGGGAAGAAGGACTGCGGTCGTCGGCCGTTTTCTACAAAATCAACGACATGCGGGGCGTTCAGGCCCAACCCTGTGAGAACGCAATCACGCTGGCTTACTACGGCGACCTGTCGGTGAAAAAATTTCTGGATTACAATGAGTTGGCCGAACAGGACGTAATCTGGCCGGGTCAGGTCTATTACCTGGAGCGAAAGGCAAAGCGGGCCAAAGTACCATTCCATGTTGTACAGAAGAACCAGACCCTGCGCGATGTGTCGAACATGTATGGAGTGCGGCTGAGCTCGTTATTGCGGTTCAACCGGCTCGAACCCAGGCAACGGGTACGCGCCGGTCGTATTCTGTGGCTGCAAAAGAAGCGACCCAGTAACCAGCCGGTCGAGTACCAGGCGCTGCCGCTTCCCGAACCGGAGCCAGCCCCCGTTGCCGATACGCTGGTAGCCAAAAAAGAGCCCGTGCGTGCGGACACAACCGCCCAGCCGCCCGGGTTAGTAGCGCCTACGGTAACGCAGGTACCCCGTAGGCAGCCAGCTGCCGATTCAGCGGGGGCACCGCGGGTGTCCACACCCATAGCCAGGACACCGACGCCGGTGCCGACCACGATAGCTCCCGTTATCAAACAGCCACAGGACAAGGTTCGGATACACGTTGTAAAAGCGGGCCAGACGTACTACAGCATTGCGAAGATGTACAAGGTGACGCCCCAGCAATTGTACTTTTGGAATAACCTCTCCGAAAAGATTCCGCTCGAGATTGGGCAGGAGCTGGCCGTGGCGGTACCCCCCGCCCGGGGGGCAAGTCCGTCGGTTACGCCACCGGCTCCCCGGCCCGCACCGGAGCGCATCGTGAATACCTACGTTGTAGAACGGCCTGATAAAGTGACGTACCATGTGGTGAAGCCCGGACAAACGGTGTACCGGGTGGCTCTGATCAATAACGTAACCATCCCCGATCTCATGCGCTGGAACAACCTGAAGAACTACTCCATAGAAGTAGGCCAGCGGCTCATCATCCGGAAAAAACAATAATACGCTGGCATACGGAAGGCGGATCGCTGGGTCGGGTGCATCACCCGACCCAGCGATCCGCCTTCCATAAAATTCGTCTCCAATGTGTATACCGCGGTTGGGCCGGCTTAGTTAAGTCGCTCAAAAATGCCGGCCACACCCTGTCCGCCACCCACACAGGCCGAAACCATGCCGTAGGTCTGATCCTGCCGACGCATCTCATTCAGTAGCTGCACAGACAGTCGGGCTCCGGTTGAGCCAAGGGCATGGCCGAGCGCAATGGCCCCTCCATTTGGATTGATCCGGCTGCGGTCGAGGTCAAGCTCCTGAATAACGGCCAGCGACTGAGCTGCGAAGGCTTCGTTCAACTCGATCAGTTCAATGTCGTCCTGCTTGAGCCCGGCTTTTTTCAGCGCAATAGGAATAGCGGCTACCGGACCGATACCCATAATTTTTGGTTCGACCCCGGCCGATGCGTACGACATCATGCGCGCAACCGGTTTTAGCCCCAGTTCATTTACCAGCTTTTCGGACATGACCAGTACGAAAGCGGCTCCGTCGGAGGTTTGCGAAGAATTGCCAGCCGTAACAGACCCACCAGCCGCGAAGACGGGCTTTAGCTTGGCCAGCCCTTCGGCACTGGTGTCTTTACGGGGACCTTCGTCCTGCGCTACCGTCCACTCACGGGTCTTCTTTTTGTTACTGTCCGCGTCGAAATAAGTTTCGCTGACCTTGATGGGTACGATCTCATCGGTGAATTTGCCAGCGGCCTGAGCTGCCAGCGCTTTCTGGTGCGACTCATAAGCAAATTCGTCCTGAGCGTCGCGGCTGATGCCAAATTGCTGCGCAACCTGCTCAGCCGTCAGGCCCATGCCAATATAGTAATCAGGGTTCTGTTTGGCTATTTCGTAGTTGAGGGCGGTTTTCCAGCCCATCACCGGCACCAGCGACATTGACTCCGTACCCCCCGCAATGATGCAGTCGGCCAGACCCGCGTGGATCTTGGCGGAAGCAATCGCGATGGCCTCCAGCCCCGAACCGCAATAGCGGTTTATCGTAAAGCCGGGTACACTTTTGGGTAACGACAGGAGCGCAATGTACCGCGCAATCTGCATGCCCTGCTCGGCTTCCGGTACGGCATTACCAACGATAAGGTCTTCTACGCGGGCCGGATCCAGATTGGGGACCTGGCTCAGCAAATGTTTGATAACCTCAGCCGCCATGTCGTCGGGGCGAGTTAAGCGGAGACCACCACGCGGAGCTTTGCCCACAGCTGTGCGATATCCGGCAACAATGTATGCGTCCATGTTTGTCTAGATTACTGGTTAAGCAGGCATCTAGTCTATTAACTAATTGCCTGGGGGAATAATTACAAACCTACATAAAATTGTTATGCAAGCATACGGTTTAGGCCAGGTTTCGATCAGGCGCCGATCTGATGGCGTAGCGGGTACAAAAAAAGCCACTCCCTGAAGAGTGGCTTTAGCGCTTATGAAAGGCGTAATCGTTTAGAAATGGCGGTCGCCAGCTTCGCGTTTGCCCAGCATAACGGCGCCGACCATAGCCACCAGAAACAGCACTGACGCCAGCTCAAAGGGCAAAATATAGTCGCTGTAGAGCAGGTTACCGAGATTCTCGACCAGACCCGTTTTGGCGTCGAAGGTGGTAGCGTTCACGACCGGCACCTGTGCACTCTTGGCTCTGAAGATGGTAATGAGCATGACCATGAGTATGCCACCTACCACAACGGACGCCATTTTGGTCAGATTCGTTTTCGATTCTTCGTCTTCCTTCCGCAGATTCAAAAACATAATCGTAAACAGGAACAGAACCATGATAGCCCCGGCGTATACGATGATGTTGACGGCTGCCAGAAACTGAGCATTCAGCAGAATGTAATGCCCCGACAGACAAAAGAACGTTGCAATCAGTCCCAGTACGCTGTAGATCGGGTTACGGGCCGTAACCACGCTGATGGCACTCAACAGGGTCAGGGCGGTCAACGCCAGAAACAGGTAGCCTGTTGGCGTAAGTGTCTTGAAAAAAGTAATAGTCTCAGTCATGGACGTGTAATCGTTAATGGTCGGAGATTGTCATCGAAGATCGTCATGCGTAGCCTGTTTTTCTGTTAGCACAACCAGGCTACGCATGATTCTCGCAGACAAACGCTAGGTAGCGGCCCGGGTCAGGCTCGGCTCGGTTGGGGTGGCCTGTACTTCTGAGCTGGCAATACGAACGTATCGATCATCCATTTTCTCGACCAGCCGATCTTTACCGTAGATAACTTCGTCACGCTCCTGAAAAACCGGCACCATACGATCGTGCCGCAGGTAAACGGCTTGTTTGGGGCAGGCTTCTTCGCAGAGGCCGCAGAAGATGCAGCGCAGCATGTTGATCTCGTAGACGGCCGCGTACTTTTCTTCCCGGTACAGCGACTCTTCGCCTTTTTTGCGCTCAGCAGCTACCATCGAAATGGCTTCGGCCGGGCAGGCTACCGCGCAGAGCCCACAGGCAGTGCAGCGTTCGCGCCCCTGCTCATCGCGCTTCAGCACGTGGTGACCCCGGTAAATGGGGCCAAGGTACTTCTTGACCTCTGGGTATTGTATGGTCGGCTTTTTGCGAAAGAAGTGCCGGATCGTGATGGCCAGCCCGCCAATAACGGCCGGTAGGTACATCTTTTCCGCCAGCGTCATTTCCTTATTGCTGACTTGTTTTGAGCGATTCGTGAGTTGCATCGTTTAAACTGTTTGTTGTGGTACAACAGTCCGTTTGGGAGCGCGGGCAGAAGACATCACCGCCAGCACGATCATGACAATGGCAATAAGCCAGGTCGAGTATTTGAAGTTGAACAGCAGACCGGCGCCCGTGATGACCACGTTCAGAATCGACAGCGGAATAAAGGTTTTCCAGCCCAGATTCATCAGCTGGTCGTAGCGGAAACGCGGCAGCGTCCACCGAACCCACATGAAGAAGAAAATAAAGAAGAAAATCTTGCCGAAGAATACCACGACGCCAATCAGGGTAGCCACGTTATGACCTGCTACCGCGCCCAGCGAGTTTTCGAGCGCTCCGCTAACCAGATCCATGAACGGATAGTGGAAACCACCAAAATACAGGGCCGAGATAAAGGCCGACGATACGAACATGTTAATGTACTCCGCGAACAGGTAGAAACCCAGTTTCATGGAGCTGTATTCGGTATGGTAGCCGCCTACCAGCTCGGTTTCGCACTCGGGTAGGTCGAACGGTGTCCGGTTACACTCGGCAAAGGCGCAGGTCAGGAAAATAATGAACCCCAGTGGCTGCGTAAACACATTCCACTCGAAGAAGGACGCCTGCTCATCGATAATGGCCCGCAGCGACAGCGAACCCGTCATCATCAGGATGGCGATCAGCGACAGACCCAGCGCAATTTCATAGCTGATATTCTGCGAAGCCGCCCGGATAGCGCCCAGCAGGGAGAATTTGTTGTTCGAGGCCCAGCCACCGACCATGATGCCATACACGCCCAGCGATACAACCCCGAAGATGTACAGCACACCGATGTTGATTTCTATGGCCTGTACCGCTACTTCATAGTTCTTGCTATCCCAGCTGAACCGGATCGTATCGCCAAACGGAATAACCGCGCTCGACATCAGAGCCGTCAGAATAGCCAGACAGGGACCCAGAATAAACAGCCACTTGCTGGCCTGCGAAGGAATAAAGTCTTCTTTGAAGAACATTTTACCGGCATCGGCAACCGGTTGCAGCAACCCCCACGGCCCTGCCCGGTTCGGTCCGATCCGATCCTGCAGAAATGCCGCTACCTTGCGCTCGGCATACGTCGAGTACATGGCAATGAGGAGCGTTATCCCAAATACGACCAGGATAATAATCCCTTTGGTCGATAATATGGTTAAATCCATGTTTAGTAGGTTTCAATGGTTGGTTTACGTGTCGGCTCGGTTCGTACGGAAGGCCACACCCGCAATCCCAATCTGGTTAGTTTTCTGACAGATTAGCTCTCTGCGGATGGCAGCTTGGCGAAACGCTCGGGCGGCAGTTGCTGAATGCTCAGCTGCGTAGTGTCGCGCTCGTCGTGGATCGGTTTGTATTCGGCGGCTGCCAGACGCTGGCCAAAGCTGGGTTTGATGGCATCGGCGCGGTACTTGTTGGCCGAAATCACCGACGCCCGCGATACCTTCGTTGGGCCTTCAATGGTCCAGTCGCTGGTTTTCTTGGTTTCGAACCGGCAGGTGTTGCAGATGAACTCGGTTACTTCGCTCCACTCGTTTTTGCGGGCCGTTACCCGAATTACCTCGTCGCCCCGGTACCAGAGCGTCACCTTACCCGAACAGGTTGGGCAATCGCGGTGGGCGTCAACGGGCTTCGTGAACCAAACCCGATTCTTGAACCGGTACGTTTTATCGGTCAGCGCTCCTACCGGACAAACGTCGATCACGTTGCCGGAGAAGTCGTTGTCGATGGCTTTTTCAATATAGGTGCTGATTTCCGACGCGTCGCCCCGGTTCAGTACCCCGTGTACGCGCTTGTTGGTAATCTGATCGGCTGTATAGACGCAGCGATAGCACAGGATGCAGCGCGTCATGTGCAGCTGGATATACGGACCCAGATCGTTTTTCTCGAACGTCCGCCGGTCTTCTTCGTAGCGGGTGGTTGCCTTGCCGTGGTCGAACGCAAAGTTCTGCAGGTCGCATTCGCCTGCCTGATCGCAAACCGGGCAGTCGAGTGGGTGGTTCAGCAGCAGAAACTCGACAACCCCATTCCGGGCATCAATGACCTGCGGGTTGGTTGTATTTTCGACAACCATACCATCCTGAACGGGGGTCAGGCAGGAAGCTACGAGTTTGGGCATTGGCCGCGGATCTTTCTCCGAGCCGGCCGCCACCCGTACCAGACAGGCCCGGCACTTACCACCACTCCCTTTCAGCGGCTGGTAATAGCACATGGCGGGGGGCGCTACTTCCGGGCCGATTTTGCGGGCGGCCTGTAATATCGTTGTTCCCGGCTCTACCTCGACCTGAATACCGTCGATGGTAACTCTCAGCAGTTGCGGCTTTGTTTCTTCCATGTATCGTAATGCGGCTTTGAAGCCGCCGGTCAATCAGTACAGTACGGCTTTTCTGCCGTATTCGTTTAAACTAAGGCCAGGTCTCCGCGATAAACGGCACCCGGCTGGGTGGCCTCCTGCGGGTTGGTGATATGCCACATAAATTCATCACGGAAGTGGCGGATAGCACTGGCTACTGGCCAGGCTGCTGCATCGCCGAGGGGGCAGATCGTATTGCCTTCGATCTTTTTGGCTACGTCGACCAGCAGGTCGATGTCGTGCTGGTGGCCGTGACCGTGTTCGATCCGGTGCAACACCTTCTCCATCCAGCCGGTGCCTTCGCGGCAGGGGCTGCACTGACCACACGACTCGTGATGGTAGAACCGGGAGAAATTCCAGGTGTTACGCACGATACAGGACGTTTCGTCGAACACGATGAAGCCGCCCGAGCCCAGCATAGTACCCGTAGCAAACCCACCGTCCGACAGCGATTCATACGACATCAGTCGTTTTTCGCCGTTGGCCAGGGTCAGCGCGAGGTTAGCGGGCAGAATCGGCACTGATGAGCCACCCGCAACGAGGGCTTTAAACTTATGGCCCGGCCGGATGCCGCCACACCATTCGTCGGCATAGATAAAGTCTTCGACCGGAACGCCCAGCTCGATTTCGTACACGCCCGGCTTGTTGATATGACCCGAGGCCGAAATTAGTTTGGTGCCCGTGCTGCGGCCAATGCCGATACCGGCATAGGCGTCGCCCCCGTTGTTGACGATCCAGGCGGTGGTAGCAATCGACTCTACGTTGTTAACCACCGTTGGACACTGATACAGGCCTTTTACGGCCGGGAAGGGCGGTTTGTTGCGCGGGTTGCCCCGTTTGCCTTCGAGCGATTCGAGCAGGGCGGTCTCTTCGCCACAGATGTAAGCGCCACCACCGGGCTGAACAACCAGCTCAAGGTCATAGCCACTACCCAAAATATTTTTACCTAGAAATCCCTTCGCTTTTGCTTCGGCGATGGCTTTCTCGAGGATATGAATCACGTACATCAGCTCCCCGCGTACGTAGATGAACGATTTGTTGGCCCCGAGCGCAAACGACGAAATGATCATTCCCTCGATGAGCAGGTGCGGGATGTTCTTCATCAGGTAGTGATCCTTAAAGGTACCCGGCTCCGACTCGTCGGCGTTACAAACGAGATAACGCGGAACGCCTTCCGGCTTAGCCAGAAAACTCCACTTCATACCCATTGGGAAGCCTGCACCGCCCCGACCCCGAACGCCCGCCTTTTTCACTTCTTCGACAACAGCCTCCGGTGTCATCGTCTTCAGCGCTTTTTCAACGGCCGTATAGCCGCCCTGCTTCCGGTATACATCGAAAGTTTCGATGCCGGGAACGTTGATATGTTCAGTTAATATCTTGGTAGCCATGTGTGGGTTTTATTTCGACAGTTCGTCAATGATTTCGTCCACGCGCTCGTTGGTCAGGTGCATGTAATATTTTTCCCGGATCTGGAAGACCGGCCCCATGCCACAGGCCGCCAGACATTCTACTTCTTTCAGGGTAAACTGCCCGTCGACAGTAGTCTGACCGGTATCGATGCCCAGCCGTTGCTTCAGGTGAGCGTAGACCTCTTCGCCCCCCATCAGGCAGCATGGCCCCGTCCGGCAGTATTCGATTACGTGCTTGCCAACCGGCTGGAGGTGGTACATCGTATAGAACGACGCAACCTCGTACACTTCGATGGGTTCGATGTTGAGCAGACTCGCCACGTAATCCATACCTTCGGGGCTGGTCCAGCCTTCCTGCTCCTGCAGCAGATGCAGTAGGGGAAGCAGCGCTGATTTTTGTTTTCCTTCGGGATAACGGGCAATGATTTCCTGCACCTTGGCCAGCCGCTCCGGTGTGAATTGTATGGTGGGTTTGCTCTCGGTTGTCATAGGTATCCGTAAATTAAGCGTCTAACTCGCCCGCAATCACGTTCATGCTACTCATGATTACGATGGCGTCGGAAAGAGTAAGGCCTTTGCACATTTCGGGATAGGCCTGGTAATAAATGAAACACGGACGGCGGAAGTGCAGCCGGTACGGAGCGCGACCCCCATCGCTGATGAGGTAAAAACCCAACTCACCGTTACCACCTTCTACGGCGTGGTAAACTTCACCCACCGGGGCGTCGATCTCGCCCATCACGATCTTGAAGTGATAAATGAGCGCTTCCATGTTTTTATATACTTCCTGCTTGGGCGGCAGGTAGTACTGCGGAGCATCGGCAAAGTGGGGACCTTCGGGCAGGTTGTTGATGGCCTGCTCCAGAATGCGCAGACTCTGCCACATTTCTTCGTTACGAACCATAAACCGGTCGTAAGTATCGCCACTCTGACCAACCGGAATATCGAACTCGAAATCCTGATACGACGAATACGGATTCATGACCCGCACGTCGTAATCGACCCCGGCTGCCCGCAGGTTTGGGCCCGTGAAACCGTAGCTCAGGGCACGCTCGGCCGTAATACCACCTACGCCCACGACGCGGTCCATAAAGATCCGGTTGCGATTGAAGAGGTTTTCGAACTCGGTCAGGACTTTCCGAAAGCGCGGAATTAGTTCTTTAATCTTACGGATGGCGGTAGGCGACAGGTCGCGCTCCATACCGCCGATGCGACCCATGTTGGTGGTCAGGCGGGCTCCGCAAACTTCTTCGTAAATTTCGTAGATGTTTTCACGCTCCTGATAGATGTACAGGAAGCCCGTAAACGCACCCGTATCAACGCCCAGAATCCCGTTGCAGATCAAGTGGTCGGCCAGGCGTGCCAGCTCCATCATAATGACCCGGATGTACTGAGCCCGCTTGGGTACTTCTACGCCAAGCAGCTTCTCTACCGTCATGTGCCAGCCCATGTTGTTAATGGGCGACGAGCAGTAGTTCATCCGGTCGGTCAGGGTCGTGATCTGATAAAAGGGTCGCCGTTCGGCAATTTTCTCGAACGCCCGGTGAATGTATCCAATCGTCTGTTCACCCGATACGATTTTCTCCCCGTCCATCTGCAGCACGTTCTGGAAGATACCGTGGGTAGCGGGGTGCGTTGGGCCGAGGTTGAGCGTAGTCAACTCGTTGACGTATTGAACCGGTCCCTGTTCGGCAGGCAGGTTCTTCTTGGCTATATCTAGTTCTTCAGAAACCATGTGTGATTGAGTGAGTGGGCGATTGAGCGATTGAGTGAGAGGCAAACGCGACTCCATACTCAACCACTCAATCACTCAGTAGTTATCGTCCAAACAAAGCGTCAATCTTGTCTTCGCGCGTGGCGTCCTCGAGCGGGTACTGCTTGCGCATAGGGTGATAATCCATCTCCTCCATGTTCAAAATCCGGCGCAGGTCGGGGTGACCATCAAAAATGACGCCGAACAGATCGAAGGTTTCGCGCTCCATCCAGTTGGCGCTCGCAAACAGGGGCGTCAGCGTGGGAATATGAATATCGTCTTCGGCCAGATAGACCTTGATTCGCAGCCGGAAGTTGTTGGTGAGGCTATGCAGATGGTACACAACACAAAACTCCCGACCGGCGGAGTCAGGATAATGAATAGCCGTGATGTCGGTCAGAAAGCTGAACTGGTAAGTTGTATGCTCGTTCAGGAACCGAACCAACGGAACGATCTGGTCGCGGCTGGCCGTGAAGGTTAACAGGTCGAACGGATCGTCGAATTCACCGACGGCTTCTCCAAATTGATTGATGATGGTCTGCGCAACTTCTTCGTTGGTCAGCATTTCTGGCAGTGGGTGAATGAGCGAACAACCGGGCTGGTGGCAGAGTCGGCGCGTGGTACTACCACACCGAGCAGCTCGACAACCCGATCGGGCGCTGTTTATTGAATGCTATACGAATTGAGCAATTTCTGGTACTCTTCAGTATTTCGCCGACGCAGCGATTCGTTCTTGGCCAGTTCCTGCACCTGCATGACGCCGTCCAGAATCTGTTCGGGGCGAGGGGGGCAGCCCGGTACGTACACGTCGACGGGAATAATACGGTCGATACCCTGCAGTACGCTGTAGGTATCAAAAATACCACCGCTCGACGCACAGGCACCGATGGCAATAACCCAGCGTGGTTCGGCCATCTGCAGATAAACCTGTTTCACCACAGGTGCCATTTTCTTGGCAATTGTGCCGGCTACCAGCAGCATATCGGCCTGGCGTGGCGAGAAGCTGGGCCGCTCCGAACCGAACCGGGCCAAATCATAATGCGAGGCCATGGTCGACATGAATTCGATGCCACAGCAGGAGGTCGCAAACGGCAACGGCCAGAGCGAATTGGCGCGGGCCAGACCAATGATTTTATCGAACGAAGTAGCCGAAAATCCAGGTCCGTCGTAACTCGCCGGGGCCTCGGCCAATTTGATGTCAGTTGCCATACATTACGTTGCAGTTAGTTACTGTAACAACGAATAAATATGTTTGAAAATTCATTTATCGACCTTATTCCCACTTCAATACACCCTTTCGGATGATGTAGTAGAAACCAGCCAGCAACAGCCCCATAAAAAGAACCATTTCAATGAAGCCGGTCATGCCCAGCCCTTTGAAGTTAACGGCCCATGGGTAGAGGAAGATTACCTCCACGTCGAACAGAACGAACAGGATGGCAATCAGGAAATACTTGATGGAAATCGGCGTGCGGGCATCTCCCTGAACAGGAATACCACACTCGAACGGATCGTCCTTTTTCACACTGTTCCGCTTGGGGCCAATCGAGTGCGTTACAATCATGGTTGTAACGATAAATCCCAAGGCTAAGCCCAGCTGAATCAGCACCGGCAGATAGTCGGCAGGCACGTAGGTTGTATCCATATAATTTATTGATAGAGAACCCTGCAAAGGTAGTGATAAAACTATTAAGCGTTGTGCTTCACAACCGCCAACAACCGCAGCGAATAGTCTTCCAAAGATACGACACCAGCGTTGTTTACG
The DNA here is from genome assembly GCF_005870035.1 of Spirosoma lacussanchae. Classification (GTDB taxonomy): domain Bacteria; phylum Bacteroidota; class Bacteroidia; order Cytophagales; family Spirosomataceae; genus Spirosoma; species Spirosoma lacussanchae. The sequence continues at coordinate 171,380 of NZ_SWJG01000003.1, forward strand.
CAATTACAGCGCTTCGCTGATCGGTGAAGAAACACGAAACGCCCTCCGGTCAGGGAAGGCGTTTCGGCATTTGTACAGGATCAGCTTATCGATTGATGATTACCCGCTGCGACACGTCGAAACCCGCCGATCGGACCCGGATGATATAAACCCCCTGCGACAGGCTCGATAAGTCGACGGATTTCCGTTCATCGAGTATAGGAACAACCGTGCCGAAGATTCGACGGCCCATCAGCGAGAAGACCTGAACATCTGCATTGCGCAGGTTTTCGGCCGTTTCGATCGTTACCTTACCGTCGCTCGATGGGTTCGGGTAAACGGTCAGTCCGCCGTTCGACAGGTCGAATACAAAAGGCTTGGGCGCGCTGAAATCCGAAGTGCAGGTCAGATTACTGGTTCCCAGAACGTAGTTGGTCCGGGCCCGCACAGCGTAGTCGGCCGACACAACGACTTTAACGGTCGCTGTATTCTGAGGAAGAAGCTGGTTGGCCCGTCGCCAGTCGAACAGATCTGACTGCCCCCCCGTGGGCGCGGGCAATATTGCCTGCAGAGTATAGGCCCCCACTTGCTCGATGGTAGGCACGGCCGGCTTCTGCCGTACGGTCAGGCTGACGGACGACGACTGGCCGGAGCGGCAGCCGTAGACGTTGACGGCCTGTAGCGAATAGTTGCCGGCCTGAGTCAGACGGATAGTCGGGGTGGTGGCTCCATTGCTCCAGACGGCCATGCTGTTGGTGGCGGTATTGGCCACGAGTGTTAACGACGAGTCGGTACAGACTTGCAGCTGACTGCTGGCGGGCCGCCCTTCCTGCCCCGACACCGAGATGGTTGGGGTGCCCGGCTGGATGGTTCCCTGCACATCGATAACCGGTGAGAGGTAGGTATTGCCGTTACGGTCTTTGAGCGTTGCCCGATAGCGACCCGGCTGCGTCACGTTGATGGTTCGGCCGGTTTGGCCGGTATTCCAGCTGTACGACTGGTATAGATTGGGCAGCGTTACGGTCAGGGCGTTGTTGCTACTGGCGCAGGTGACTGTAGCGGCCGGCGGAGGGAGTGGCGGGAGGGGTCTTGAACTGGCGAAGAATACGGAGTTCAGACTTTCAAACCAGGCCTGACCCAGTTGCCGGAGCCCATCGCCCCCGAAGTGTACTTCGCCCTCGTACCGGGGGACCTGAATATTATCTGTAAAAGGCCCGGCAAATACGTTGTTGTTGAAGGTGTTGATAACGTCGTTCTGCGCCTGGATAATGTCCTGGCTGACTTTACCCGTATTGTACGAAGACCGGGCCAGTACCCAGGCCGGATAACGCTCGGTATCGGAGCGGGTCTTGTTGACCAGATACTGCATGTCGCGACCGTAGGCCTGTCGGGTCGAGTTCAGGGGCACGTTGTCATTTTCGCCCTGCTGCCAGAGTACAGCCCGCAGGCCCTGTAGCGAACAGTAATAACGAAGAGCAATTACCAGGTTAGCATAGGGCATACCCGGCGGAAAATTCTCGTTGGGTGTTCCGAGCGCGAAAATGTTTTTGGTAATCTGCCCGTCGGCACTTTCGCGCCAGTTTTTGATGACGGTAGCCTGCCAGGCAGTATTGATGAACAGGACCGGAACCTGATACTGTCGGGCAATCAGGTCGCCGAGTACGCCCCAGCACCAGGCACTTTGGCCGCGGGGACCGATAAGGGAGGTGGCGCTCAATTGCTGAAAGGTCGGCGCTGGCGGATCGTTGAGCGAGTTGGCCGTTGTGTTATCGTAGGTAACGCAGTTAACCCGGTCGTCTGAAGCGCCGGTAGCGCCAAAGTTCTGGAAGCCCTGGGCGTTGGATTGGCCGGTGATGATAAACACCTCGCCCACGCCGACCTTCCGAACCACGTCGGAGCCAACCAGCACCCCTCTGTAGAAAGCCTGCGCTTCGAGCCGGTACCAGCCGCCCCGCACCCGGATAGCCCCCTGGAACAGTCCCCCCTGAACGTTTCGTTGAATCGTTACCCAGTCGGTGTTTACCCCCTGCCCGGCCGCTTCGGCCTGAACCCGCGCCTGAACGCTGTCGACGGGCTGGTAATAGTTACCCGACAGAAAAATAGTGCTTGTGTTATCGTTCTCCCGCTGGAAAACGGCCCGGCTCTCAGGATAGGTGATTTTGATACTCTGCCCAAAGGTGGGTATCCACTGTAGCCCCGCCAGTGCCAGCATCAAACTGCCCCTCACTAGTAATCTCTGTAGAAAATAATGCTTGTTCATTCGATGCCTGTAAGCGGCCATTTCTGCTATTCACTTGCTAGACTATATACTTACCAGCCAATTCACAGCAAAAATCAGACCCTGTTCAATCTATGGCCTTCCGGGAAATACGTATCCCGGTAAAATGCAAAAATAAGGCTAATTTCAATGATTGAACGGTCAGTTTGGCAATAATATTACAAGCCCAGAATAATTCGTTTTGAAATGTCGAAGTCGGCTGCCTGCAGGCGCAATACGTAGCTACCCGATGGAACACCTGTTAATTCGAGCTGCTTCCGCTCGTCGAACAGGGGAACCCTATACGTCGAAATAATCTGCCCCGTTAGTGAGTACACCGTTACTGACACGTTGGAGTGATTTTCCAGCGTTTCGAGCACCACCCTCTTATCAGGGCTGGGGTTAGGATAAATGCTAACTCCCCCGTTGCTGAGGTCGATGGTGAACGATAGCGGAGCCGACGGTGCAGAGAAACAGGTTAGCGAGTTTGAGTAAACGATCGACGCCCGCGCGGTGTAGTTGCCGGCCTGATTGGCTTTGATGATGCCCGTCTGTACGGCCAGCGAATCAGCGTTCCGGCGCCAGCGGAACTCCGTCCCGTTGGTCGAGCTTACGGCTTCGAGGGTGTAGGTACCAATCTGATTGACGGATGGCGCCGGTGGTAACGGACGGGTAGCCACGGTCAGACTACCCGCCTGAGCCGATACACAGCCGTTTACGTCCCGTACGCGAGCCGAATAACCACCGGGCTGGCTGGTCGTGATGCTGGCTGTAGAATCGCCGGTGCTCCAGAAAACGGTGAAAGGACCATCGACGCGCAGGGTGATCCGGTCACCTTCGCAGATGGTTGATGGTTTATTGGTCAGGATGGTTGGCGTAGCAGGTAATGGGTTGGCCCGTACAACGATAATGGGCGAATAGGGCGACAGGCAACCGTTCTGATCGCGGGCCTGTACGGCATAATTACCACTCGAATTGACCGTGATCGATTTAGTGGTTTGCCCGCTGGCCCATACCACGTCGAAGGGGCTGGTCGAGTTTAGCGTTACCCGGTTGCCTTCGCAGAAGGTAGTTGGGCCGGCCGCCGTAACCGTTGGGGTGGGCGGTAGCGGGTTAACCGATACGGTGATCACATCTGAGTTGACCGAAGCACAGCCAAACTGATTGCGTACCTGTAGCGAGTAATTGCCGGACTGGTTCACCGTAATGGCGCGGGTTGTCTGGCCGTTGCTCCAGGTATAGGCGGTGTTTTCCTGAGCCGTCAGCGTTACGTTTCGGTCGGCGCAGAACGTGGTCGGGCCGTTGGTTGCAACGGTCGGTTTGGCAGGTACCGGATTGGCGGTTACCGCTACGGTATTCGACGCGAAGGAGGTACAGCCGTTCTGGTCAGTAACGGTCAGGAAATAGTTGCCTGATGTGCCTACCGTAATGGCTTTATCCCGCTGGCCGGAGCTCCAGTTGTACTGAACATTATCGCTGCTGGCCCGCAATACGGTATTGTCGCCCTGACAGAACGTGGTAGGTCGTTCGTTAGCTACCGTAGGCGTTGCCGGGAGCGGATTAACCGACAGGTTGATGGTATTGGAGGTAAAAGTACAGCCACTCACATCGGCATAGCGAACCGAGTATGCCCCGGCTGTCGATGTGCTGAAGGTACGGCTGGTGGTTCCGGTATTGTCTCCTCCTCTGAACCAGGTAACATTGTCGTAATTGGAAGTCAGCGCCAGACTACTGCCAATACAGATGGACGGCGGTCGGTTATCCGCAACGGCTGCGACGGGAGCATCGGATATGCGCACCTGTCCGGAAAAGAATGTATTGCCCAGGGCGTCTTTGATTTTTGCCTGATACAGACCCGCACCCCGGGTAATGCTACGCCCGGTTTCGCCCGACGTCCACTGAACAGTCGGGAAATCGCCATTGACCGTTACGGTCAAATTGTTGTTCGACGCGCAGGCTACTGACAGGGTAGGGGCTGCGGCCGGTCCGATGGGATTGGCCTGCTGAAAGAACGCATCGGTCATGCTATTATTCCAGGCATTGGCTACCTCAACCAGGCCGTCATTGTCGAAGTGAACACCTTCGATGTCGTTAAGCGGGGGCCGCAGACGAGGTACCTGAATGTTATCCGTGTTGGGTCCGGCAAATACGTTGGCTGTTGATGCGATCACCTGATTCTGAGCCCCAATGATGGTCGGATTGCTCAAGCCGATGTAATCGCCATACGTAGCCCGGGCCACCATCCAGGGCACGTTTCGGCCAAAATCCTGACGGCTCTGACTAATCACAATCTGTAGCTGACTCACGTAGAAGCTCTGCTGCGACTTAATCAGGTTGTCAGCTTCGCCCTGATGCCATAGTACTGCCCGGCAACCCAGCGTGTTGGCGTAGTACTGAAGCGCAATTTTCAGGTTAATATATGGCTGGCGGTTCGGGTAGGGATCACCGTTGTAAACACCGTAGGCGATACCCCCGTCGGGAGCGCTCTGGCTCCAATTCTGCACGGCGGTTCCGGTAAAGGCTGCGTTGAAGAACATAACCGGCACCCGAAGCCGTTTCACCAGAATATCACCCAGCTGGCCCCAGCACCAGCTACCCGTACCACGCGGAGCAATGGTAAAACCTGGCGAGTTATCCAGCCGCGTGAATTCGGGTTTAGGCGGGTCGTTCGGAAAGCCATTGTCCGGATAGCGGTAGTTGACACAGTTGACCAGATCATTACCGGGGTTTGGGGCGCTCTGGTGAACCCCCTGCGCGTTTGACTGGCCCGCAATCACAAATACTTCTCCAATCCCTACCCGTTCAACCTGCGCAGTACCTACCTGCTGATCGCCACTCATGCCGCGCACTTCCAGGTTGTACCAGCCCCCCTGTCCGGACAGATCACCGGCAAAGACGCCACCCGTTGGGTTTCCCTGAATGATACGCCAGTCGGTAGAGCTGCCAACGCCATCCCGCGCAATCAGCCGGGCTTCTACCCGTGTGATGGGAGCGGTATAGTAGCCTGAGACCCGAATGGTAGCCTGGTTCGCGTTACTACGCTGAAACACCGCCCGTGTGGTCGGAAACGAAATCTGAATCTGAGCTATCGTTGCAAGCGGAATAAACAGGCAAACCGTCAGAACAAACGCTACGGATAAGTTCTTCATAAGTAGTTTAAATGACAGGTTGGCAGCCCGCCACATCGATTGAGAGTAAATCAGGTTGCTTCAGCTGTCGTTGTCAGATTTTGCCAGATAAGATCTTTCAACTCCGTGAGGCCACGCTGACTAACCGAGGATATGAACGTGACCGGCACTTTTTTCGGTAAATCTTCTTTCAGAAGCGCCAGGGCTTCTTCATTTTCCAATAAATCAATTTTGGTGATGGCCAGCAGCCGCTTTTTATCCATTAACTCCGGATTGTAGGCGTGTAGCTCATCGAGCAGCGTATTATACTCCTGTCGAATGTTGTCGCTGGTAGCCGGTACCAGAAACAGCAGGATCGAGTTTCGCTCGATGTGACGCAGGAAACGCAGCCCCAGCCCTTTACCCTGTGAGGCTCCTTCAATAATGCCCGGAATGTCGGCCATTACGAATGATTTGAAGTCTCTATATGCTACGACCCCCAAATTGGGGACAAGCGTTGTAAATGGATAGTCGGCAATTTCGGGTCGGGCTGCCGAAACAGCGGATAAAAGGGTAGACTTACCGGCGTTAGGAAAGCCTACCAGTCCTACGTCGGCCAGGAGTTTCAGTTCCAGTACCACCCAGGCTTCCTGCCCGGCCTCGCCCGGCTGGGCATAGTGCGGAGCTTGCTGGGTAGCTGATTTAAAGTGGTCGTTACCCAACCCACCCCGGCCGCCCGGCAGCAGAATTAGTTCCTGACTATCTTCAGTTATCTCGGCCAACTTTTCGCCGGTGTCCGGATCGCGGGCAATGGTACCCAGCGGTACTTCCAGAAAAACATCTTCGCCCTGCTGGCCGCTCCGACGGCCACCTTCGCCGGCTGTGCCGTTCTCGGCTTTGACGTGTTTCCGGTATTTAAGGTGAAGCAACGTCCAGAGTTGTGCATTGCCTTTCAGGATAATGTGCCCGCCACGGCCCCCATCGCCCCCGTCAGGACCACCTTTAGGAACGTGCTTTTCGCGCCGAAAATGAACTGAACCAGCACCGCCTGCTCCTGAACGGCAGTTTATTTTAACGTAGTCAATGAAGTTTGATGAAGCCATACGAATTGCTTTCCTGAACTTAAGACCGATCAGGTTGGCGGGGTCACGCTGTTTTTGTAACAGCTGTTTCAATATTCTGGCAGATCAGTTCGAAAATCTCGCCGATCTCACCAATGCCGTCAACGGCTATGTATTTCTGTTGCTGATTATAATAATCGGCTACGGGTGCGGTTTCGCTGTTGTATACGCTAACGCGTCGGCGAGCGGTTGTTTCGTCCCGATCGTCGGGTCTGCCTGACGTTTCGCCCCGTTTCAGCAGTCGACGAATCAGTTCGGCATCGTCAACGACCAGCGCAATCATGGTAGTGATCTGCGTATTGTACTGAGCCAGTAACTGGTCAAGTGCCTGCGCCTGCGGCACCGTTCTCGGAAAACCGTCGAAAATAAAGCCAGCGGCCTCCTGGTTCTCCCGGAGTTTATAGTCGATCATGCCGATCACCACTTCGTCTGGTACTAACAGGCCCTGGTCCATCAACTGCTTGGCCCGCATGCCCAGCTCCGTACCGGCTGCAATCTGCGAGCGGAGAAGATCTCCTGTAGACAGATGTACTAAGTTGTATTTCTGAATTAACTTCTCACTTTGGGTACCTTTTCCGGCACCCGGTGGGCCAAACAGTACAAGGTTAAGCATACGGCCTTACGGGGTAGTGTCGTTCTGTAAAAAATTGCGCCCGCAAAGTTACGATAGCCCCTTAGAAAATAATAACCTACAGGCTTCAGCGCTAAGGGTATTTATTTTCTGGATAAAGAAAAAGGCGCAGACAACTTGCCTGCGCCTTTTTCTTTGTGTATGAAAGCGGACTACTTACTGGCCGAACTCTTCTTGGCCGGTGCTTTCGTAGCCGGTTTTGCACCCGGTCGGGTCGTTGGCGTCGGAGCTACTTTAGGTCCTTCCAGCGCCTTCTTAACATCTGCATCATTCGGATTCAGCTCCAGTACCTTGTCGAAATATTCTTTTGCTTTAGCATCATCCTTCTTGGCAATGTTGAAGCCTGCCAGTGCTTTGTAGGCGGTGATCAGGTAACGCTTGTAATCCGTTTTGTCCGTTGAGTCAGGCGCAGTGGCTTGCTCGATGAACTTCTGGTAGATCGGCGTAGCTGCTTCGCCAGCCTTGATCGGATCGGAAGCGTTGGCGTAGTAAAGCGACTGAGCGCGGTAGTAATAAGCCAGCGGATACTTCTTACCGTCTGCTTCGATCTTCTGCGACATCTGAGCAAAGGCTGAATCAGCACGCAGGTAATACGACTGTTTTACCTGCGGAATAGCAGCCGAATCGACCGGGGCTGCCAGGCTATCCCGACCTACGCGCGGAGCATACTGGTAGTTAGCCAGACCCAGCCACAGGTAATCATTGTTCTGCGGCTTTTTGTCGTTCTGGATCGTCTTGGTGTAGTAATCAGCTGCTTTGTCATACCGCTTCATATCGTAATATTTCTTGGCGATATCGCGGTATAGGTTCTCAGTGGTATCCTGAGTAGCTGCTTTTTCCAGGTTTACAATGCTAAGCGAGTCAGCTTCCGGAGTGTTCAGCAAGCCATACGAACGACCCAGATATTTGTAATCGTCGTAGATTACTTTGTTGGGAGCCGACGAAATAAACCGGTTCAGCGCGTCTACCGACTGCTGAGGCTGGTTCAGACCGTAGTAAGCCCAACCGTACATCCGGTCAGCGATCGGGTTGTTTACTTTCCCCTTCAGCTGATCGAGGTAGGTGGTAGCTCCCTGATAATCCTGAGCCAGGAAGCGGTAACGAGCTACGTCGAGTAAGCGCTCGGGATCGTTCGTGCCGCTTTTCTGTACGTACAGCTCATAGTTTTGGGCTGCACTCTTATAGGCCCGTGAGTTAGCCAGCGCATCGGCATATGCCAGATAGGTTGGCGCAAACTCTGGATCATTCTGGATGGCCAGTTTGAAATACTCTTGAGCTTTGGTATAGTTTTTGCCGCGCAGGTAAAGCCGACCAATCTTGTAGTTGGCTTCAGCCAGGTTGGGGCTAACGGCCAACGCGTTCTCGTATTTCGTGATGGCGTTACCACCGTCATTTTTCAGGAAATACGCGTCGCCAAGCAGCATTTCGATCTCGGCGTTCTCATTCTTTTTGTCTTTCTCATCAGCAATGGTCAGCAGACGCAGAGCCTCGGCTGGATCATTGGTTTCAGAAAGCGTATACATTTCGCCGGCACGAATCAGAACATCCTGGTTCTTGCTTTTGGTTTGCGAAACAGCGTTATCGATCAGCGTTTTGGCCGTTGCCCGGTCTTTCTTCGCCAGCGCGACCCCGGCCAGACCAATATTATTGAGCTGGTTTTTACCGTCGGCCGCTGCGCCTTTCTCGAAAGCAGCTTTTGCTTTATCAATCTGACCGGTACGCAGGTAAAAATAGCCGAGGTAAAACTGGTTATCGGCCGTAGGGGCACTCGATGCCAGTTGGGTCAGCGTTTGTTCCGCCTTCGGAAAACGGTCAGCTTCTATGTCCTTTAGCGCTGTCTGAACATCCTGCGCTACCACCGGAGCAGTTAAGGACGCTCCTGCGAACAAGATGGTGAACAGCAGTTTCTTTGGGGTGTTCATCATGTATTTCAGGTTGGTAATGGGAAAAAGTACTTCGTGTTTAGTTAACATAAGGCAAAACTAAAAAATTGCACACAAACCGAAAAACTTAGACTTAGTTTGTCTATTTAGTTGAGTTGCCAAACAATAGACTGTTTTCCGAGCAAAAGGTTTTACTTACCGATTAAACGTTAAGAACAATAGCCTCAGAAGCCAGAAATCCACTTTTTAGGTGCAGAGCAGCTGTGCCGGTCAGCTGGTTTTTTACTGGCTTCATTTTCGTGAAACCTACTATTTCAGCTGATGATAAAAAGGGTGATTTTCCACATCGACCCGCCAGAAGCCGATCTCTCAACCTACAACCTGGGCCCCCTGAGGCCATCCCGCCTTAGGCTTTCCGACTATGACTTTTTCAGATTTATCTCGCGGTTATACGGGATCGTAGGCCAAAGTCCGAGTTTGTAAATGATCAGCGAACCGGCATCCCGCGCCACGTAGTTTATCAGGCCTCCGCCCAAACCCGGATGTGCTTCCCGGCTAAGTACGTAAACCGGCCGACGGAGAGGGTAGCGCAACATACCCAGATCTTCCTGAAACGGCTGATAATAATCAGACCGCTGCGTAGGATTGGGTTTGTCAGAAACTCCTACAACCCGCAGATCGCGCGATAACTCGGCCGTAAGGGGCTCGTCGCCGTCGCTGATCCAGTTCACACCGATAAAACCGAGTGCCGACGGATTTTTACGAACAAAATCGATGACCTCCCGGTTCGATCGGGTCGTAAAGATGCGCAGTTTGCTTACGTCGCTTATGTTAAATTTAGCCAGTACCGATGCCAGGTTGCTGGAGTTATTATTGTCAAATACCAGCGTAATCGGGCTGGACTGGTTTCCGCCTTTCAGCTGCGACCAATCTTTTATCTGACCCAGGAAAAGACGTTGCAGTTCGTTCATGGTTATCAGGCTATCGGTATTGGCCCGGTTGATGATTAGCGCTACGCCGTCGGTGGCAATCTTGGTCGTACTGCCCTTGATCTTTAGTTGGTTGAGTACGCCCCGCTCGTTCGGTTTTAGCGTCCGGGTGGTAAAAGCAATCCGGGCGCTGTCGCGGAGCATCATGTTGATCGCTTCCTGCTCTGGTCTGAAAACGATTTTGAAATGCGCGTCGGGGTAGATTCCGGAGTAGGCGGAAGTAAGCTGCGTAACCAGTGGGCGAAACGATTCGTCAGCCGCCACGGTAATGGTGCCCCGTGCCGGATTGTCGAGCTTGGTGGCTTCGTTCGTACAGCCGAACAGCATCGTCAGGAAACCGCCCAGCCAAAGAAGGTGCTTAATCATGTCCCTGAAAACGTTGATAGGCGCGATAGGCTCTGAAAATACCATAGATAAGCAACAGTGTGGCCATTCCGTACCGGAGAGGGCCCGGCTCGGGGAACACGCCAAAAGACTGAGAGGAGGCTATCAGTGCGATGCCTCCTCCCATGTATGCCAGCGAAGCCAGCACTGCGATGTACAGTGTTAGCTGCGCCAGACCACGATTTCGTCCGCGCATGTTGGTTTATTCCAGCGTGAAGTTGATCGGTAGGTTATACTTTACCCGAACCGGACGACCCGACTGTTTACCGGGACGCCATTTCGGCATGCTTTTTACCACGCGGGTTGCTTCCTCGTCGGTACCGAAGCCCAACCCTTTCAGCACCTGAACATCCTGAATACTACCGTCGGTGTTAACAACGAAGCTTACGAATACCCGACCCGATACGTTTGCACGCTGAGCCGCGGCCGGATATCGCAGGTTTTTCTGCAGGAACTGACCAAGAGCGGCCATACCACCCTGAAATTCGGGCTGCTGTTCAACCACCGTAAAGATTTCTTCTTCTTTGGGGGCTGCTTCAACGGCTACCTCTACCTTGGTTGGACCGGCACTCGCTTCGGGGGCAGCAATTACCTCTTCAGCGTTGGGATCACCTTCCTGGGTTTTTTCGGCAGCTACGGCTTCTTTCAGCTCTTCAACGGCCGGCGGTGGCGTTTCTTCGGGGACTTCCTCGTCGGGCTTAACTTCCGGCGGCAGGAATTTAACCGTGTTCACCTTCGGCACTTCTACCGGCGGTGGTGGCGGTGGCGGAGGTTCGTTAGGGTCAATGGGTGGGGGGGGGAGCTTCATCAGGTCCACCTCAACCATTGCCTGTTCTTCAACTTCCGGAGTCAGGGCTGTAATAATCGTTGGGGCCAGTACGCCAAGCGTAAACAGCACACCACCGATAATTAACGCACGGGTAACGGTCTTCGGATATGCTTTCCGCAGATCGTACGCACCATACGCCTGGTTCCGGTTGGCAAACACTATATCATCCAGTGTTGCGTTTTTGGGAGTTTCTGCCATGGTGTTATGCGTCTATTTTAACTTTGTCTTTGAGAAGGGTTTTCTCATCCGGAGTCAACTGGTCAACCAGGGCATACCGTTTGGTTTTCGTAATGGCCATCTCATCCAGTACGTCGACCATGTTTTTGTAGGTCGACTCTTTGGTTGGCTTGATAACCACGACAAATTTGTCTCCACCTACTTTGCGGGCATTTTCCTGAATGGCCTGCCGGAATTCATACCCGTAGCCAACCGTTTTTACTTCTGGTTCTTCGTTAGCCGCTTTACCGAAAATGTAATGCGCCTTATTGTCTTTGCCCAGGAAAACGGTCATTACGTTAGAAGCCTTGATAGGCTCCGTTTCCTCTTGTTTGGTTTTATCTGGCACGTTGAGCGTCATCGAAGATGGCTTGCTCAGGGTGGTAGCCAGGATGAAGAATGTGATCAGCAGGAAGCCCAGGTCAACCATCGGCGTCATATCAACGCGGGTCGACTGTTTCTTGGACCGTACCTTACCACCATCATGTCCACCACCACCGCCAGTGTTAATTTCTGCCATGGCTTATTTGGTTTTCGGTTTACAGCTTACGGCCCTGGCTATCGATGTGCCAGGTACCGTAAACTGTAGACGTTGTTAGTCTGCCTTCCAACCAGCCGGGGGCGCTTCCGTGCCCGTGATCAGGTTGAATTTGTTGATATTCTGCGCCTGGAGCGTAGCCAACACATTCTTGAACTCCGGAAACTTGGCGAGGTTATCCCCCTTCAGAGCGATCCGCAGGTCGTTATTGGCCTTTCTTGAGTTGAACACCCAATCTTTCAGTTCATTGTTTGCACCGGCACCGGTCGAATCGGTCGGAATACCTGGCTGCTTGATCTTTGCCTGCTGTTCTTTCGACAGGTTCAGATACTGCTTCAACTGCGCGATGGGCATACCGAAGTTTGACATCAGAGCAAACTCTTTTTTCTCATTTGGCGAGAAGGTAATGCCTTTGGCAGCCGCGACATTCTCCAGCATTTCCATGCGTTCCTGCTGGTTGTCGATACCGAAATAAACCTTGCCGTCTTTACCCAGGCCGATGGTCATGATATTCTTATCAGGGACTTTGATCCCGGAGATCGACGAAGGGGTTTCAATGCTGGCGGCATCCTGGGCCCGGAACTGGGCAGTCAGAATAAAGAACGTCAGCAACAGGAACGCCACATCAGTCATCGCCGTCATGTCCACCGAAGAACTAGCACGTTTGATTTTAACTGCTGGCATGTTTTAATCTGTTTCTGCGAATCTGCTGGGCAGACTGGCTAATGAAAACGTCACCTTAAGCGCGTATGGCCTAGTAGTGAGCTGCAAAATTCTGTTGGATGCTCAGACCGATCTCGTCGATGTTGTAGGTCAGTACGTCGATCCGGCTGGTGAAGTACGAGTACATGATCGTAGCGATAGCCGCCGTACCGATACCCAGAGCCGTGTTTACAAGGGCTTCCGAGATACCCGTCGACAGAGCGGCCGTATCAGGCTGGCCGGTAGCACCCATAGCTGCGAAAGCGCGGATCATACCAAGTACCGTACCGAGCAGGGCGATCAGCGTCGAAACCGAAGCCAGCGTGGCAATGATCGTCAGGTTCTTCTCGAGCATGGGCAGTTCAAGCGTCGTAGCTTCTTCTACTTCTTTTTGCAGGGCAACCAGTTTTTGTTCTTTGTTCAGTTCGGTATCGGTCGACAGCTGCTGGTATTTCAGCAGGGCAGTTTTTACTACGTTACCGATCGAACCTTTTTGACGATCGCACTCGGCAATAGCGCCCGATACGTCGTTGCGGTCGAGTTGGCTCTTCACCTTCCGAACGAAGTCATCAATCGAACCTGAGCCATTGGCACGGCCGATAGTAATGAAGCGCTCAATCGAGAACACCAACACCGTCAGGAAACATGTGAACAGGATTGGCACGATAAAGCCTCCTTTGTACACGGTCCCGAAGTAATCGCCTGGGAGCGGCTCTTTCGTATTGTCGCCTTCCTGGAAGTGGCTACCATCGCCGAAGACAAACATGTACGTCAGGATACCGATCAACAGCAGAACCGGAATCACGAGTGCTGGATTCAGACCGCCCGACTTCTTCTTAGGTGCAGCTGCTTTGGCTGGTGCTGGAGAGGGTGTTTGTGTTTTCATTGGAACTGGACTGTAGGGTTAAAATTGAAAGTTGGTTTGCCCGGTAAAAAAAGTGAAAATTTTAGATTGTTTGGGTTTTGTCAGTCAAAAATTTGACCGCAAGCGATCGAAACCTCCACAAAACTATAGTTTTTCCGATGAATACAACGCATTCCTATTATCCAAAATTTTCATTTTAATGGCAATCCATCAACAAATACTTGGATATATTCGACTGACTACAAATGCTCCTGAATGACCCTCTCCTGCGGTAAAGCCTTGTTTTTCAACCGTCCGAAGTACGATTGTATGGCTATGAGTGAGCTACATTCAACGGGTTTGGGCGGGGCTCTCTTCATAAAATAATTGTTAAGGTTGCTGCTCCCTACTCGTTTGTCCAGCCAGAGCTATGCCTTTTAGATGCGTATTGGTATCAGAATCCATACGGTGTACCCTATATTTTTTTGCAGAAGCGTTGTCTGTAACGGGCACAATGGCCCGGAGGCAGGTTTGTGACTGTAAAAAGTGGATATTCTCTCCGGCTCAGATGACGAATTGCAAACGGCGCAGTCTAACAACTTTAACCCTACTTTAACCCGAACTAAACGTCATCTTAATCTGGTAACGAGATGTTTGTATCGTCAAAAGAAACAGGAGTTTCACTCTCCCCATCATTCCCAAACCATTCATTGGAAACGACCATGAGCAGCTATCGCACCACCACCATTACTGTTTTTATTGTTTTTGCCGGCTTGATGGGTTTGGCACTACTGCCGGGGCTGTCTATACCGTTGATTGGTAAACTGGTAGCCGTACTTCTGTCGGTTGTGCTGGTAGCTCATGCCGCGTTGTCGTTATGGCAGGGGACCAATCTGGCTACCGACCTGATCGATTACGAACCGGTGCAGGCAGGGCGTACCGAGTAAGCCTGGTCAAGTTTATTATAGATTGTGAAAGAGGCACCTACGGGTGCCTTTTTTTGACCTTAGAGAACGTTACGCAGAAGGCGGAACGGGGCTGGACACAAAAAAAGCCAATCGGATCGATTGGCTTTTGACTAAGTCGGGATGGCGGGATTCGAACCCACGACCTCTTGCACCCCATGCAAGCACGCTACCAGGCTGCGCCACATCCCGAATGAGGTCTGCAAAGGTAATTAATAAAGCCAAATGCGCAATGGATATTGAGCGATACTCATCAATATCCATTGCGCATTTGGCTTTATTCAGGCTTTACTCATTCCGACCGGTACCCTGTACGGCAGGTGGTGGCGTAGTACGCCGTTGCTGCTGCATGGGGTTCGGGGGCGCTCCTCCACCCCGTTGCTGTTGCTTAAACAGCTGAAAGCGGGTCGGTTGCGACGAACGCGGAAACGAGTTGTTTTCGGTATCAATGTCGGCGATCTCCTGATAGGGGTCCAGCGTCCACTGGGTCACTTTCTTGCTGGTAGCAACGACTTTCCGGATTTGTACATCGTTGAAGCGCCAGATCTCGGCCGGGAAACGGGCCACCGAGTCGGTGCCGTCCTCGAACTGCATCCGTACGATCACAGGCATGGGCACGCCCCCCTTGTTTTTCAGCGAGAGTGTATAGAAGTTGGTCTTCGTATTGGTTTCGAGCGTTTTGCGCTCGTCCTCGCTCAGCGTAGCCAGGTAATCCTGATACTTCTTTTTGTCAGCATCGGTAACGGCGTAGGGGTCATAGGAGTTGTAGAAATCCTTCATGGTGCTGTCCTGAGCTACCACGGTCTGGTCTTTGGTAGCCGCATCGCGCTGTTTGCTGATGGTGTTGGCCCGGCGCTGGGCGGCTTCACGAGCGGCTGCTTTGGCTACAACCGGGTCCTGATTATCGACCTGGAACCAGTCTACCTCTACCAAATCCTGATCAACCGGTTCAACGCCGTAGAACCAGCCTTTCCAGAACCAGTCGAGGTCAACACCCGAGGCATCTTCCATAGTCCGGAAAAAATCAGCTGGCTCAGGGCTCTTGAAGGCCCACCGGCGTGCGTATTCCTTGAAGGCGTAGTCGAAGAGTTCGCGGCCCATGACCGTCTCGCGCAGGATGTTGAGCGCCGTAGCTGGCTTGGCATAGGCGTTGGGCCCGAGGCTGATAACGTTGTCGGAACTGGTCATGATGGGCGACAGTACCGACTTGTCAGACTTCATGTAGTCGACGATCTGTTGCGGCTCACCCCGGCTTGTCGGGAAGTTATAATCCCATTCTTTTTCGGCCAGATACTGACAGAACGTGTTCAACCCTTCGTCCATCCAGGTCCACTGGCGCTCGTCGGAGTTGACGATCATGGGGAAGAAGTTATGCCCCACTTCGTGAATAATTACGCCAATCATACCGGCTTTGGTGCGCTCGGAGTACGTGCCATCGGGCTCGGGCCGACCGCCGTTGAACGAGATCATGGGGTATTCCATGCCGCCACCTGCCGTAGCATGACACGAGATTGCCACCGGGTACGGATACTTGATCGTGCGATTACCGTACGATTTGAGCGTATGTTCTACGACGCGGGTTGAGTACTGACCCCAGAGCGGGTTTCCTTCTTTCGAATAGAACGACATGCTCCAGATTTTACGACCGTCGCCATAGACGTCGGTTTGCATGGCGTCCCAGATGAATTTACGGCTGCTGGCAAACGCAAAATCACGTACGTTGTCGGCTTTGTAAATCCAGGTCTTCTTCGCTTTTACGTCGGTTGGTTTCGCTTTTTCGGCGGCTTCGGCTTCGGCCTGGGTTACGATGACAACCGGCGTTTTCGAGTTTGCGGCCTGGGCCATGCGTTTTTGCTGAGCCGCCGTCAGGACTTGCTTGTAGTTCTGGCATTCGCCGGTCGAGCCGACGATGTGATCGGCCGGGGCGGTGATGGCTACTTTGTAGTTCCCGAAGATGAGGGTAAACTCACCCTGGCCTAGAAACTGCTTGTTCTGCCAGCCATTTACGTCGCTGTAGGCGCACAAACGCGGAAACCAGTGGGCAATGAAGTAGTTAGAGTTGCCGTCTTTCGGGAAAAACTCGTAGCCACTGCGGCCGTAGTACTCCGTAATGAAGTAGTTCCAGTCAATGTTGAATGAGTAACTCGTGCCTGGCTTGAGGGGGGCCGGCAGGTCGATACGCATCATGGTCTGGTTGATCGTGTACTTCAGGGGCGTGCGTGATTTGGCATCGGTAACGGCCGTGATCTTGTAGCCGTACTTGTCGGTGGCCTGGGTGTTGCTCCGCTCACGCACCGAGGTCAGGTTCTGTAACTGGGCGAAACTCATGCCGTTTTCGCTCACGCCACCGGTGCGGGTTACGCTGCCGGTCGAACCTTTGGCAAACAGGTTCTGATCGAGCTGAAGCCAGATGTAAGGCAGTACGTCGGTCGAGTTGTTGTGATACGTAACTGTTTCAGAGCCGATGATCTTCTGATTCGCATCGTCCAGTTCGACCTTGATGTCGTAGTCGGCGCGGTTCTGGAAGTAATCTTTGCCGGGAGCGCCCGCTGCCGTACGGAAGGTGTTGGGTGTTGGGAGCATGGGCCCGAGCTGCTCAAAACGCGAGTTAGCGTTCTGTGTCGGAGCGGGTTGCTGCGCCAGTACGGTTGCCGACCAGAGGGCCAGGCAGGAAAGAAGGATTTTTCTCATAGTTTGCTGCAGGTTGTTTGGTTCTAGTTTCGGCCGCTTCCCTGAACGGCAGGACGCGGGGGTGTCGACTGGCTTTGGCGCTGTTGCTGCATAGGGTTCGGCGCGGTTGCGCCCCCTCCCCGCTGTTGCTTGAACAGCTGGAAACGGCTCGGCTCGGCCAGGGCCGGGAAGCTATTGTCGTCGGTATTGATGTCGGCAATTTCCCGATAAGGGTCCAGCGTCCACTGGGTCACTTTTTTGCTGGTGGTAATGACCTTTTTGATCTGTACATCGTTGAAGCGCCAGATCTCGGCCGGGAAACGGGCCACCGAGTCGGTTCCGTCTTCGAACTGCATCCGTACGATCACGGGCATGGGCACGCCCCCCTTGTTTTTCAGCGAGAGCGTATAAAAGTTGGTGCCCGCTTCGGCCAGTTTCTGCTCGTCGGGGGTGAGGGTGGCCAGGTAATCCTGATACTTCTTCTTGTCTTCGTCGGTAACGGCGTAGGGGTCGTAGGAGTTGTAGAAATCCCTCATGGTGCTGTCCTGAGCCACCACGGTCTGGTCTTTGGTAGCCGCATCGCGCTGTTTGCTGATGGTATTGGCCCGGCGCTGGGCAGCCGCCCGTGCTTCGGCCTTCGCCACTTCGGGGTTCTGGCTGGCGGGCTGAAACCAGTCTACCTTCACCAGCGACTGATCGACGGGCTGAACGCCGTAGAACCAGCCTTTCCAGAACCAGTCGAGGTCAACACCTGAGGCATCTTCCATGGTCCGGAAAAAATCGGCGGGCGTGGGCGATTTGAACATCCATCGGCGTGAATATTCCTTGAAGGCGTAGTCGAAGAGTTCGCGGCCCATGACCGTCTCGCGTAGGATGTTAAGCGCCGTGGCGGGTTTGCTGTAGGCGTTGGGACCAAAGGTGTTGGGCAGAATATTGTCGGAGCTGCTCATGATGGGCACCTGTTGGGTAGAGTCGAGCTGCATGTAGGGGACAATGTACTGCGGTTCGATACCCCGGGCCGGAAAATCGGGGTCCCACTCCAGACACGCCAGCCCTTCGAGGAAGCTGTTCAGCCCTTCATCCATCCAGGACCACTGGCGCTCGTCGGAGTTGACGATCATGGGGAAGAAGTTGTGTCCCACTTCGTGGATAACCACCGAAATCAGGAAGTTTTTGGTACCCTGCGAGTAGGTACCATCGGCCAGCGGACGGGCGCCGTTGAACGAAATCATGGGGTACTCCATACCGCCGATGGGGCCGTGTACGGAGTAGGCTACGGGATAGGGATAGTCGAACGTACGGCGCGAGTAGGAGCGCAGGGTATGCGCCACCAGCCGGGTCGAGTACTGGCCCCAGAGCGGATTGGCTTCTTTGGGGTAGAGCGACATGGCCCACACGCGCTTGCCACCTACGTTGGGCTGGAGGGCGTCCCAGATGAACTTACGGCTGGTTGCGAAGGCGAAATCGCGTACGTTATTGGCTTTGTAGATCCAGGTTTTCTTACCGGTTGGTTTGTCGTGCGCGACCCCGGCTTTTTCGGCGGCTTCGGCTTCGGCCTGGGTCACGATTTGTACCGGATTTTCGCCGGGCTTGTCACCTTTGGCTTTGGCACTGTTCCATCGGTTCAGCTGCGTAGCGGTCAGTACCTGCGAGGGGTTCTGAAGTTCACCGCTGGCGCCCACCACGTGATCGTTCGGAACGGTGATGGCGACTTTGTAATTGCCGAAGATGAGGGTAAACTCACCCTGCCCCAGAAACTGTTTGTTCTGCCAGCCGTTCGCGTCGTCGTAAGCGCAAAGCCGCGGAAACCATTGCGCTATCTCGTATACGTAGTTGCCGTCTTTCGGGAAGAACTCATAGCCCGAACGGGCTCCAACGGATTTGGCGTCAACGATGTTGAAATTCCAGTCGATTGCGAACGAAACCGACTTGCCGGGCGCCAGGGGCGTGGGCAGATCGATGCGCATCATGGTCTGGTTGATCGTATACTTCAGCGGTTTACCAGCCGCATCGCGTACCGATGTGATTTTATAGCCGTATTCTTTATTCCGCAGCGCAGCGCTGGGGTCCAGCTGGCCGGGCGACGCCCCCCGTTCGGCGTTGATGCTGTTGGTTTCAGTGGTGTTGCCGTCGGCATCGGGCTTGAACAGGTTCTGGTCGAGCTGCAGCCAGAGGTAGCGAAGAGCGTCGGACGAGTTGTTCTGATACGTGATGTTCTCCGAAGCCGTTATCCGTTGTTTGGTGTCGTCGAGTTCGGCTTTGATGTCATAGTCGGCGCGGTTCTGGAAGTAGTCTTTGCCGGGAGCGCCTGAAGCGGTACGGAAGGTATTGGGGGTGGGCAGCATAGGCCCAAGTTGCTCAAAACGGGTGTTGGCGTTCTGAGTTGGCGCTGATGGCGCCTGTGCCTGCGCCGTTGTGAATCCGATGGAAACACCGATCGCCAGCAAAATTATCTTTTGCATGAAGTGAGTTTATCAGAATTTGAATTAGGAGAGTAAAATTATAGAAAAAGCGCAATATGCCCATTGCGCTTTTTCTATATAGCCGTATATAATCACGGCGTTCAGCAGCCGCGCAACTACTTGCCCGCCACTAACTCATTGTTCAGAATCAGCGAAATAGCCATGCCGGCCACGATTCCTGAAACGACCAGTACCCACCGGAGTCGGCTCCGGCGAAGGATATCCAGCACCACAAAGGCAATGGCGAGTACGAGCGTTACGATGAGCAACTGGCCAAGCTCCAGCCCGATGTTAAACGCCAGCAGCGGCTGAACAATGCTGGCTTCGCGGCCGAGCAGGCTGCGCAGGTAGTTGGAGAAGCCCATGCCGTGGATCAGTCCAAAGACCAGAGCCAGGCCATACCGCCAGTAGCGATTGGGCGACTGGGCAGTGGGCTGCAGTCGGGAGCGGGGTTCCTGATAAAATAGATTGGTTAGAGCCGTAATCAGGATCGTAACCGGAATCAGCAGCTCGATGAGTGCCGTGCTGTAGTCGATCAGCTGTAAGGTGGCCAGGGCCAGCGTAATGGAGTGACCAATGGTGAAGGCGGTAACCAGCACCAGTACCTGCCGCCATTGCTGGAGGGTATAAACCGTACAGAGTGCAATCACGAACAGAATGTGGTCATAACCACCGGGATCGGTGATGTGGTCAAAACCCAGGCGCAGGTAGATGAAAAATTCGTCCATACTTACTTAAACCACTCGGCGTACATGACGTAATTGTTGGCGGTGCGATCAAAAATCTCGGCCTGTTCTGTAGAAACTGCTTTCAGAAAACGGGCAGGATTACCAGCATAAATGGAGCCGGGCGGAATAACCGTGTGCTGGGTGACGATGGCACCAGCCGCAATGATACTGCCCGTTCCGACCACCGCACCGTCCATGACGATAGCTCCCATGCCGATCAGGACCCGGTCTTCGATCGTGCAGCCGTGTACAACGGCGTTATGGGCAATACTGACCGAGTTACCAATGGTGGTGGCGTATTTCTGGTAGGTGCAGTGGATGACGGCTCCATCCTGAATATTGGTCCGGTTGCCAATGCGGATGCTGTTGACATCGCCCCGCACAACGGCGTTGAACCAGACTGTACAGTCATCTCCCATGGTTACGTCACCAATCAGGGTGGCGTTGTCGGCAAACCAGCAGTTGTTGCCGACCTGCGGCTCTATACCGCGTACAGGTTTAATCAAAGCCATGCGGCAAAGGTAGTTCCTGTAACGAAAAAAGCCGACTCCTGCGAGCCGGCTTCTTCCGGAGTTGTTTCTGGTTGATTACTTCTTCATTTTATCGACCAGCTTTTCGAGCGCTTCTTCAACGTCGTCGACAGAGCGGTTCACCTCGCGTTTTACTTTCTTGAAGTCGTCTTCGCCCGCCCGCTGCACTTTATAATACGAATCGGTTAGTTGACGGCGCTTGTCTTCGAGGTCTTTTACGCGGTCTTCCCGCTCCTTGCGCGCTTTCTTGCTTTCGCCTTTTACTTCTTCTTTGGCTTCATCGAGCTGGTCGTCCAGTTTGTCCATCTGCTCGTCAATTCGGTTGGCCAGGTCGCGCCGTTCGCGTTCAAAATCGCTGTCGTTGTCGCGATTCCGGCGGCTGTTGCGGTCGGTATCCCGGTCCGAACGATCGTCCATCCGGTCGCGGTTATTGCGATCGTCCCGGCGGTTGTTGGTCCGGCTGTCGTCGCGATCTCCGGCGTCGTTACGGTCGTTGCGACCGCTGAAAATACCGGCTATACCAGTGCGGCTATCCCGGTCGTCGCGGTTATCCCGATCGTTGTCGCGCTCATCCCGGCGGCTGTCACGTTCGTCATCCCGACGGTTGTCGCGATCGTCCCGACGATTATCTCGCTCGTCATCCCGGCGGCTATAACGATCGTTGTTGCGGTCGTCCCGGCGGTTATCCCGGTCATCGTAACGGTCGCGACTGCGCTGGTCGTCGTAGCGATCGTCTGAACGGCGGTCGCTGTACTGGTCACGGTCATCATACCGGCTACGATCTCGGTCGCTATAAGCGTTCCGATCATCGCGCGAGCGGTAGCTGTCGTTATCTGAACGGCTGCTGTATCGGTCACGATCATCCCGGCGGCTATCGCGATCATCGTACCGACTGCTGCGATCGTTATACCGATCGTCATCCCGGTCGTCGTATCGGCTGTCGTATCGGCTGTCGTTGCGGTCGTTATACTGACTGTTGCGATCGTCCCGATCATCCGATGAATAGCGGTTGTTATACGAGCTGCCTCCCGACATACGGCTCGGGCGGTCGTAGTCACTATCAGCATCGCGGTACCGGTTGTTGTACGAACGGCTGTTGCGGAAGTCGTTCTGGCTCAGCCGATCGTCATTCCGGTTGTTCCGGTTGCGACTAAAGATACCTTCGCCCCGGTCGTTGTCGCGATCATCGTCGCGGTCACGGTTAGAACGGTTGCGGTCGTTGTAGGCGGCTTGCCGATCGTTGCGATCGTCCTCGTCCCGACGGTAGTCGGCGGTTCGGCCGCGGGCGTTGCGGTCATTGCGTACCATTTCCTGCCGGCTGGCGTTCGAGTCACCATAAAGCCACCCTTCTACGGTGGCGCAGGAAGATAAACCTACGGTAGCAGCCAGCAGGGAGGCAACTACCCATGTCCTTCGTTTCATATCGTTGCGTTGAGTTTTGTTGGTAAGATCAGTCTACACAGGTCAAAAAACATACCAACCCGCTTGCAGACCTATAAACCCCCACACATACATAAATGTTAGGATTTTTCTCTACGGTAAACGTAGAGTATGTTCCCGTGGCGTCGACTGTAGCGGGGGCTACCGAACACAACCGGCAGCCCCCTAGTCAGTACACAAACCAAGGGTTTCGTCAACTGAAATGCGCTTATTTGACGGTTAGGGTACCCGCACCGTTATAGCTCCGATACTCATGGTTATACATGGCATCTGCCGAAACCGGACCCACCACAAACCGGCCTTTCGATACGGCGCGGGCCAGGTAATAGAAGACCTGTTCGGTACCGGTTGCTTTTGTGTAGAAATTGATGCGGTCGTCGCGCAGGTCGAAATGCTGCGGGGTACTGGCGCCTTTTACCCAGCTCAGGTCGCGCTGCTCGGTCAAGCGCGGGTTCTCTACCTCCAGCCCGGCCGGCAGCAGGTCGGTCACAACTACATTGTCAACGGCCAGCCCGCTGGTACTCGCCACCGATACCCGCACAACAACCAGATCGTTCTGCCGGACTTCGCTGATAGGGGCGCCGTCGCGGTTGAGGTACGTCCGCCGAACGCGCAGACCGTTATCTTCTTCGGTTACCTGCCCCGAGGCCGGTACGCCTTCGCTGGCCGCGAAGTAGTATACGTTGCCGGTACCTTTGGCGTTCAGGGTGATAGGCCGACCAACCGGTACCCGTTTGAGGTTCAGGTAGTCGGCCGCTAACGTACCCAGCGAGTTACCCCCTGCCGATACGGTAGCCGTGGCGGTACTGCCCGCGTTCTGCCGGGCCAGCTTGCCGAGCGCCAGAAAAGCAAAGGCCGCTTCCTGGGTGTTCAGGTACTGACTTTGGCGGAGGGCTGTTGTCAGCTGACGGGCCAGGGCCGGAATCTGAAGGTTATCCCGATCCGTAGCCACGAGCGCATCGAGCGACAGGGCCAGATTGCGCAGGGGAGATGCGTAGCTGCCACCGGTTTCGCGGCCGGTCATGGTATCCGTATACCGTTTGGGGAGCAGAGCCCCTGCTGATCGGGTGTCGCCGGTACGAACGAAGGCCGAAGCCAGCAGGTAGCGGCTGTCGGTAGTGAGGGCAGCAGCGTTCTGTTTGTGGTAGTTCATGGCCGACCGGTTGGGCTTGCCGGCCAGCGCCAGTACGTACAGGCTGTACAAACTGGTTCGGCTGGTTACCGACCGAACCGTCCGGCCGCCGGTTTCGTCGTAGGTTACCTGCTCTTCTTTGGCTGGCTGGTTGGCCAGGTTGGTGAGGTAGTCGATAGCTTTGCTGGTCACCGCTGGCGGCACTTCGTACCCCGCCTGACCTGCTTCGACCAGAAAATGCAGCGCATAGGCTGTGGCCCAGGCGTCTACGTTGGTGCCTTCCATACCGGGCCACATCGAAAACCCACCGCTGGCGGCCTGTAAACTCCCGATCTTTTGAATCGCCTGCTGTACGTTGGTGGCCGGGTTCAGGTCGCTGTCGCCGTTGCGGACAAAATAGGTGTTGGTTGCTACCTGCCTGGTCAGGTCAGCGAAGTAAAGCTGCGGAAAGGCCTTTGAAACGGTTTGTTCCAGACAGCCATGCGGGTAGCCCAGCAGGAACGACAGTTCACGGCCATACTGCGCCACCGGCGACCGGCTCAGGGTCAGGCTAGCCCGAGCCGTACCGGGCAGAAAATTGGTGCCGGCCAGGTTGAGGGTGGCTGTTTTGCCGGCGGCTATGGCCCCCGACGTGCTTGTTTTCTGCAACGAAGCGCCCGGCCGTACGGTCACGTCGGTTTTCTCGGTAAAAGTTTCTCCCCGTAATGATGCCCCCACCCCGGTAACGGTAATCGTTACGGCTCCGGCACCGATGGCCTGCTTAGCCGCGATCCCGAACGTCAGACGGCTCTCGCGACCCGGCGCAATAGTCAGTTTTCGGGTGGTGAGGCTGTCGGCCGAGAGCGGGCCGCTCAGGCCGAGCCGGGCCGTCACGACGGCGGGCTGCGTGGTCGTGTTGCTGAGGTTGACCGACAGGTCGAGCTGATCGCCGGGGGTCAGAAAGCGCGGTAAGCCGGTGCTGATAACGATCGGATCGGCCACTTTCATGTTGGTATTGGCCGAGCCAAAGGCGTTGTCTTTGTACGCTACGGCCATCACCCGCAGATCGCCCGAAAACTGGGGTACATCGACCGTAAACTCGGCTTCACCATCAAGGCCGGTCTCCAGAATACCGCTCCAGAGCGCCACCAGCCTGACCCGGCCGTTGCTGAGTGGGTTGACCCGCCGTTCGAGATCGTAGCCGTCGCCCCCTACGCTTGATGCCGAGCGTAGGGATAATTCGGGGTAGAGCAGGGCGTACAGGTCGTGGCTGCTGACTTCAAGGGCGCGTTTCTGGTAGAAAAACCCGTGCGGATCGGGGGTTTTAAAGTTCTTCAGCTGCAGGATGCCTTCGTCCACAACGGCTACTGTTACCTGCGCGTTGCGGGCTGTTTTGATTCGGATGGTCTGCTTCGTTTTGGAGCGCGACCGGGTAGCGGCCGTTATCGCAACGGGTAGCTGGGTGCTGTTGTCTGTTACGGGGATCGGTGCAAAGCCGTGGGCTACGGTGAGCGGTAAGTTCGTGTTGTCCATGGCCCGGATCAGCGTGGCCGTTACGTACACGTTGGGCAGGTGGTCGGCACCAACGGAGAAGCTCCACTCGGCTGATTTGTCTTTGGTTGTCAACCACTGCTGCTCCATGACCCGGTTGCGCTCGATAGTCACCAGCAGCTTCCCGTCGAAGGGGGCTTTGAACAGAATTTTGGCTTTGTCGCCGGTCTGGTAGGCGGGTTTGTCGAGGGTCATTAGCACCTGCCCTTCCTGACTGACCTCAAACGACGAGGCCGAGGTGCTGCCATAGCCATAGGCGTAGACCGGCGTGGCTGCGTACCCGCTGGCCGACGCACCCGGTCGTCGGACTCGTATCTCGTACTCGCCCGATACCGTTGGCACATAGCGGAACGACGCTTTGCCCCCTTTGAACAGCAGGGTGTTGGTGTAGACCGTCTTCTCGCGCTTTTTGGTTGTGTATTTGATCTGATCGTTTTCCTGCTTTTCGATAACAGTCTGGTAATCGAACCGAACGACTTCCACGCTGGCCGACACCGACGGACGCAGCGACCCGCTGGCATCGACTGCTACCAGTTCGGCGGCCATGGGCGTG
Source organism: Spirosoma lacussanchae (assembly GCF_005870035.1). Lineage (GTDB taxonomy): Bacteria > Bacteroidota > Bacteroidia > Cytophagales > Spirosomataceae > Spirosoma > Spirosoma lacussanchae. The sequence continues at coordinate 196,870 of NZ_SWJG01000003.1, forward strand.
TTCGTAGTCACGTACGAGTCGGCCAGGCGAATGCCGAAAAGAACCGGCTGGGTCTGTACCTCGAACCGCCGGAGCCGGTTCACGGGGCGCCCGTTTTCGTCGAATACCGTTACGAAGAGCTTGCCCTCCAGCAGACCAATATCCTGGTAGGTGGCCGGAATCTGAAAGCGTTCGGTGGCCTGCCCGTTGGCGTTGGTTTTGCCCTGCCGTACCTCTTTCGGGAACGTGCCGGGCGCCCCCGCCTGCCCGCTGGGAATAGCAAACGAATAATCGTCGAAGCCTTTGGGCGCGAAGGTTTTTCGTTTGAGCTGAAGTTCTATCTCGTACGATCGGTCGCTGGCGGGCGGGCCAAAGAGGTTCATGGCCGTGGCCGAGAGCGTAATGGTCTGGCCTGACTGATAGTTGGTGCGGTCGGTCAGCACGTCAACCTTGATGCGGTCGGGTACAAACTCTTCGACGCTGATGGGCTGGGCGGTCAGCAGTACGTTATTGGCGTTTAGAATCTCGATGGTATAGCTGCCCGTGACGGCGGCCGGGTCGAGGGGTATATCGGTCGACACCGCGCCCTGGGCGTTGGTCGTTTTACGGAACGCCCGTACCTCGCGGCCATTGGGCGCTAGCAGCCGGATCAGCACCGGAATCTCGCCCACGCTCTGCCACGCCAGCGACCGAACCAGGGTATTGATATGAATCGTTTCGCCGGGGCGGTAAATGTCGCGGTCGCCGTAGACGAAGGCGTCGAAACCCGAGGGGTTGTCGCGTTTGCCTTCTACTTCGAAGCGCGACGTTTCTACCTGGGCATCGGGCAGGAACAGGAAATTGAAATCGCCCCCGTCAGTTGCTTTGCTGTCGGTTCGGGCCGTGATCATCCGGATCGTGAAGCCGGGGGCTTTCTCGTCTACCTTCTCAAACCGGGCAAAGCCGCTGCCGTCGGTATTGAGTGTGTAGACCGACTGGTTGTTGCTGCTGACAAGGGTTACTTCTACATTCTGCAGCGGTTCGGTCGTTCGGATAGAGTTGGCCCATACCAGCACGTCGGTATCGGTCTGGTGAGCGACCAGGCCAATATCCGATACCGAAACTAGTTGTGTGCTTTGCAGATAGGCTTCGTCTTTGGAGCCGACCGATACCAGATAAACACCCTTGAAGTTGTTGTTCTGATCGGGCAGGGCAATGTTCAGCGCCGAAACGCCCCGCACTTTGGGCAGGTCTTCGGTATCGATGGTCTTGCTGACCAGCACCTGGCTGAGGTCGTTTTCGTCGTCGCCGTTGTAGCTGTAACTGCCGGTTGGCCCCCAGGAGCCATCGCCTTTCTCGGCGTATTGTTCGTAGCGGTACGACCGGAAATAGTTGAGCAGGTTGTTCTCGTACAGTTTGGCAATTTTAACCTGCACCTTCGGCACGTTAACGATATTCAGTCCAACGTTTCGCGACCCTTTCGAGGACAAATACAGCGCTTTCTGACTGGCAAACGCAATGCTGGCGGGCATCTTCCCGAAAAACAGATCCTTGGTAACGGGTTCGCTGAGCCGGGTGCCCAGGGTGCCGCGGATCTGATCGGTCAGCGTCAGTACATACGTGTCGGTTTCGGTAAAATTGCCCCGGATAACGAAGCCGTTCTCAGTCAGTTCAGCCGTTGTTTCGACCTGCGGCTGAATGGTATAGTATTGGCTCAGCCCGCCCGATCCCGCATCGGCCGGTTGCAGTTCCTGGGTGGTAATGACCCGAACAACTCCTGTCGGGCCGCCCGTTCGGCTGGCTTCGAAACGCGTTTGAACATCCACCACATCAACGCTTGTCTGGGCGGGCAACGAGGCCGTTTCGTCAATAACATCTTTACTGACATAAGCCGTGCTGGCTACTTTCAGCCCCTTGTCGACTTTCAGTTGAAGCGGCTGCTCGTTCCGGACGGCGGGCGCGTTCATGAGGGTCATAACAACGCTGCTGCCGGCGTCGCTGGCGTTGAGCTGCGTCGGGAGGGCTTTGTTGTCGGTGCTGACGGTTACTTTACCGGCTACTTCGCCTGCACTAACGGGGTAGTTGAAGTTCAGTCGGGTACGGGCAACGGGCTGTCCGGTTTCGCGCGCTTTGGCCCACCAGGTTTCGGTGCTGGTCAGCTGCAGATAAGGCGTATGAAAAGCCATGGCCTCGCCCGAGACTTTCAGGTCCTTGTCGGTCGCCTGGTTTAGCAGCTGGTCGGTCAGTTCGGCCCGGTAGTCGGTGGCTGCGTCGAAGGCGGTAGCGGGTGAGAAGATCAATTCGTTGGGAGCCACCCACTTGAACTTACCCCGAACGGCCGGAATGAACCGCACGTACTGGGTTGAGTCCCATTCGTCGAGGGCGGCCGTGGGGCCAACGTTTTTATTGAAGGTAAACGTCAGGTTCTGCGTCTGTTGTACTTCATCGTCGAAGTTGCGGCCTACTACGCTGACCTCGTTGAACGAAAGCCGGGCGCACTGAACAAGAAGAAGACAGAAAAAAGGAACGGGGAGTAACCGACGAATTTTCATGGAGTCAGGACAAGAGTACGATGGGGAACGAAAAAACCCACTCTAACTACGCGGAGTGGGTACTGAATTCAAAGAAGTTGCCGCAGGTATTGAGTATCCGGCAAACAGGGATAGTCACTATTTGGCGGCCGTGAACTGAACGTTGGCAATTTTCCAGGTCGATCCCTGCTTTACGCTCGTGACCGAGAATGAGACGGTATTCTCGAAGTTCTGACCCTGAATGCTGCCTTTGGCTTTCCAGCTGCCGGTCGTTACGGCCGCATCGCTGTTGTACTGGCGGGTCCGGGGGTTGGATAGCGTACCGGTTTCGATGATGACATACCCCCCGCCCACGCCCTGGGCCAGCAGATCACCGTCTACCGTTGCGCCGTCGAAGCTAGTAATGGTGAAGTCAGAAGTCATGTATTTACTGATGGTACCGTCTTCGTCGAGCATGGCTTTGAAGAACGCATTGGTCAAGGCAGTTGGGTCCTGCAACGGGTCAGTAGCGGTGGTTTGGGCAAAGGCAGCGCTAGTCAGTAGCAGCGCCAGTAGAACGGATAAAAGGGATTTCATAGGAAGATATTGGCTTTTAGGGCGGAAAAGTGTGAAGAATTTGTGGAAACGCAAAATGAATAAATCCTCATTCGGCCCTGACCAGGATGCGCAGGTCGGTATGTCGGCCGCGGTCGTCGGCGCAGGAAATCTTCAGCGCACCCGGCCGGGGTTTGAAAAATACGGCTTCCTGCGGACTGGCTTTGCGGTACAGCTTATCGTTCAGGTACCAGAAAATGGTTTCCACATCGTTGGGGGCCTGACAGCTTAGCTCGAGTTCGGCGGGCTGGCGGGGGTTGATGTAGTATTCACTGCCTTCGCTGGGGCTGGTAATCAGCGGACCACCCGACCCGAATACCCGCTCGCAGGCCGGATTATGGGACGGTATACGGGCCACCGGTATGCGCTGGGCCTGGTAGAAAGCCAGTACGTTCGGAGCCAGGTTGGGATACATCCGGCGAACGGCTCCGCTGTCGGGGCGGCAGTGGGCACAGTAGGCCAGCGTACCCGTCGGGTTGGTCCAGATTGGCTTGCGATGCTGGCAGTACCGGTGCCGCGATACCCCCATGAGGTAATAGTCGGTAATGGGGTTCAGGCAGGAGTCGCCGGGAATATCGCCGGTTTCGGGGCAGATCAGCCGCATGGCCAGCGTACGGGGTGGCCGTATCCAGCCGCTCGGGGCGTTATAGTCCAGGGCGTTGAAGAGCTGAAACAGCAGCGGAGTAGCGGTATTGGCCCCGCTCAGTTCGGCAACGCCCACCCCCGAGAAGTTACCGACCCACACGCCGATCGTATACCGCTGGTTGTAGCCGATACTCCAGGCGTCGCGTCGGCCGTAGCTGGTGCCGGTTTTCCAGGCAATCCGCGGCAGATGGTAGCTGTTGTCGAAGTTATTAGGCAGGTCGGGCCGGGTGATCTGGGTAAGCGTGTGGCCAATCAGGTAAGCCGCTTCGGCCGATAGAATCCGCGATCCGGCCGTTTGCTGACCCGCAACGGCCGGGGTTAGCCGCCCATCGGTCACCACGCCCCCGTTGGCAAAGCCCGCATACAACCGGGTCATTTCGTCGAGCGTAACGCCACAGCCGCCCAGAATCATAGACAGGCCAAGGTCCCGGGCCTGCTTCTTCACCGTCGAGAAGCCTGCCTTGCGCATGGTCGCTACCAGTGTCGATGTGCCGATGTCATTCAGCAGCGCCACGGCCGGTATGTTGAGCGAGTTGGCCAGCGCAAACTCGGCCGTAACGGGGCCGTTGAACCGCTGGTCATAGTTGCTGGGGGCATAGCCGCCAAAATTGGTCGGCACGTCGGCTAGTTTAGTTTTGGGTGTGATTAGCCCCCCGTCGAAGGCCAATCCGTACAGGAGCGGCTTGAGGGCGCTTCCCGGCGACCGTACGGCCCGCACCCCATCGACCTGCCCCCCGTCGAGGGTATTGGCGAAGTCGGCCGAGCCGATATAGGCTACCGTTTCGTGGGTTCGGTTGTCGAGTACCAGCACGGCTGCGTTATGAATATTCAGCGCCCGAATGCGGTTGGCGTAGTTGGCAACAATCCGCTCCGCCGTAGCCTGGGCCGCCGGATGGAGGCTCGATCGAATAATAGGAATTTCCGGATACTCGGCCCGGAGCCGTCGCGCCAGATGCGGAGCCAGCTGGGGCGCGGCTCGCCGGTAGGCCGTGAGTGGTTCGGCCAGCGCATCGGCAATGGTTGCGTCATCGTACAGACCCGCCGACCGGAAGCGCCCCAGCCAGCGATTGCGTTCCTGCACGATCCGGGCGTTATTCTGGCCGAGCCGCAGACTCGACGGTCGGTTCGGAATGATGGTCAGCGTGGTCAGTTCGGCCAGACTCAGCAGGGCGGGCGGCTTGCCGAAGTACAGCAGCGAGGCCGATTTGAGCCCTTCGATGTTGCCGCCGTAGGGAATCAGGTTCAGATACAGTTGCAGAATCTCGTCTTTCGACAAATGAATTTCCAGCTGTACGGCCCTTAACAGCTCAATCAGCTTGCTAATGTAGGTGCGCGGGCGGGGCTCGAGCAGCCGTACGGTCTGCATCGTGATGGTCGAAGCCCCGGAGGTGCGTCGGCCGTTGAGAAGATTCCGCCCGGCCGCCCGCAGCATAGAAACCGGGTTAAAGCCCGGGTGGAACCGGAAGTAATTGTCTTCCTTGAACAGGATGGCGTCGCGCAGGGCGGGCGTTATCTCGTTCAGTTCAGCATACATCCGCCACTTGTCGTCGCGACTCAGGAACGCGTGCAGAATCTGCCCGTCGCGGGCCGTAATCAGGGTGGCGTACGGAACCGTAGTCCGGATCGGGAAGGCCAGGTCGAGCCCGGTAGCCAGCAGCATACCAGCCACCACAACCCGAACCCAGCTCTGTTGCCAGACTCGTTTCAGCCAGGGTCTTGCTGTTTCCTGCACCCAACGGCGTAACTTAGGGCGTCGATCTGCTTCGTTAAGCCTTGACATATTCACGAAGAAAGATACCTAAACCCGGCTGTTCTGCCAATGACCATTCAATTTTTCGGTGCCGCCCGCACTGTGACGGGCAGCAAACATCTCATTACGACCGACCGTGGCGTGCAGATTCTGCTCGACTGCGGGTTGTTTCAGGGCATCAATACCGACGAGCTGAACCAGACTTTTGGCTTCGATCCCGCCCGCGTCGATTATATGGTCCTGTCGCATGCCCACATCGATCATACCGGTCTTATTCCCAGGCTCGTTAAGCAGGGCTTCCGGGGACCGATCTATACGACGGCCTCAACCATCGATCTCTGCAATGTGATGCTCATGGACAGCGCCCGCATTCAGGAGCGCGACCTCGACCGGGTCAACAAACGTCGGTCCCGGCGGGGGCAACCCGAACTCGAAGCCCTCTACGACGAGCAGGACGTTGAGCAGTCCCTGAGCCAGATGCAGCCGGTTCGGTACGGCCAGCCCTTTGCCATCGGCGATACCGTAACGGGGCTGCTGACCGATGCGGCCCACCTGCTGGGCAGCGCGGCCGTAAGCCTGACCATTCGGGAGCAGGGACAGGAAAAGCGCCTGTTCTTCAGTGGCGACATTGGCCGTCCTGACGATAAAATCCTGCGTCGGCCCGATCCGTTTCCGCAGGCCGATTACATCCTCTGCGAATCGACCTACGGCGACCGCATTCACGAAGCCGAGCCCGATATGAAAGCGCATCTGCTGCGCATTGTAGAGGATACCTGCGTAAAAAAACGGGGTAAACTTCTGATTCCGGCCTTCGCCGTTGACCGGACGCAGGAGTTGATTTACGCCCTCGACCAGCTATCGAGCGAAGGCCTGCTGCCGCGGCTGCCGGTCTACATCGATAGTCCCATGTCGGTGAAAGCAACCGAGGTCATGCGTAATCACGAAGACGATTTCAACCCCGAGATTCTGGCTTACATCAAGAAAGACGGCGATGCGTTTGAGTTTCCAAACCTGCATTACGTGTCGGACGTCAACGAATCGAAAGCCATCAACGACCAGCGGGAACCGTGTATCATTATTGCTCCCTCGGGTATGGCCGAAGCCGGGCGCATCAAACACCACATCAAAAACAACATCGAGAACCCGAATACGACCATTCTGCTGGTTGGGTACGCATCGCCCAACAGCCTGGGTGGCGCGCTGAAGCGGGGCGATGCTGAGGTAACGATCTTCGGCGAACGCTACCCCGTAAACGCGCGGGTTGAGGTGATGGACTCGTTTTCGGCCCATGGCGACTACCGGGAGATGCTCGACTTCCTGGGCTGCCAGGACCCAGGTCGGGTCAAAACCGTTTTTCTGGTCCATGGCGAGTATGACAAACAGCTGGTCTGGAAAGAAAAGCTCGAAGCCGCCGGGTTTGCCGATGTGCAGATACCCGACATGATGGATAAGGTCGATTTGTAAGGCACTGGATACACATGAAAAACCCCCGGCCTGGTGGCCGGGGGCTAAGAGCGGTCAGGAAAAAGAAAGAGTCGTCAGGTAAAGCGAACCCGGGCGAAGCAACGATTCAGTACAGCGCGATAGACTTTGCCAAATTGGGCATAACACCAGCGTTTGAGCTGTTTGACTTCATCTGGAATCAGCATCTGAATGGCTTTCGCCAACTCTTTCTCGAACAGGGCTTTGTCAAAACTCACCTTCTGAAGGATCGTCTTGATGTACTCGAGCATGGAAAGCATACGTTTAAACGTTTTCTGGTTAGAGGAGCCGATGAATGAAAAAAGAGGTTTGTAGGTTCTTGGTACGCGTATCTAACTAAAAATGGAACGGCTTGTTCGCGAATTTGTTGCCCAAAAATAGCTATGTCCTTTGCAATATTCCGCAAATTTCTTGGATTATATTTTTGTTTACGAATAGTGTCGTTTGGGCAACAAATTGATAATGCAGCAGTTATAGAATTGGGCCAACCCAATTTTCCGATTGAACGGCCATTTGTCATCACGGTAACTATTACCAATAGCGACACCCGGCCGATACTAACGTTTCCGGATATTGCGGGTTTCGTTAAAAAAGGAACCTCGGCCAGCGTAACCACGACCGAAGTGGGGGGTAAGTCCGTTACCAATCAGATTATTACCCAGAATTACCAGGCCCGCGCCCCCGGCCGCTATCGCCTGCCGCCGTTTGTGATTGTCATAAACGGTACGCCGGTTCGATCGGAGGGGGCCGAACTCGTGGTTTCGTCATCGCTCCAGAACCCGCTGCCCCCGCCAGTGGTGCCTTCGGGCAACGCGGCTTTTCTGCAACTCCAGACCAGCAAATCGGCAATCTACGCGGGCGAAGGGGTCGGCATGACATTGTCGTTTTTCGTAGCTGACAACTACCCCTACGAGTTGAGCTTCACCGCCCTCGACAAGCAGCTTCAGACAATCATTAAGCAGATCAGACCCGTTAATGCCTGGGAGGAGAACTGGAACATAACCGACCTGAAGCCCTCGCCCGTGCTGGTAGCCGGGAAAAAATACCGGCAATATCAGCTATACCGGGCCGAGTTTTTTCCGCTGGCTGTCCGGCCGCTGCGTGTGCCTGCCGTTACCCTCCAGCTCACGCAGACTCGCCCGGCCACTACCCAGCCCGAGCCGGTTTCTTTTACCAGCCGACCCGTTGCGGTAGAGGTGCGGGCGTTGCCGGCGCATCCGCTGCGGGGGCGTGTGCCGGTTGGTCTGTTTCGGCTCGAAGAAGGGTTGAGCCGACAGCGGGTTGGACTGGGGCAGAGCGTCCGCTATTCTTTTGCCATAGCCGGCGAAGGCAACATAGCGACCTTGCCCAACCCGACAACGACAGGTAATCCGACCGAGCTGGAGGTGTTTCCACCCGAATCGCGGCATGTCATCAACCGGACCGGCGACCGGATTACGGGCCGAAAATCGTTCTCGTACTTTCTGGTGCCCCACCGAAACGGGTCCGTTACGCTGGCAAACCAATTTCAATGGATATATTTCGACCCGCAACGGGCTCGTTATGATACCCTGCGCTCCCGACTGCAGTTGCTGGTGGGTGGGCAGGCGTCGCTGAACACGACGGCCAATGCGGCTATGGACACGCTCACGGCTAACCAGCCGACGGATGACAGCAGTGAGCGGTCGTTATATGCGGGCATCGATGTATTGGATAGTACAGAGCAACCCATTCAGGTCTCAGCGTTGATCAGGGCCATCGCCAACGTGTTGATTGTGTTGATGCTCCTGGGAATGATTTTTGTCTTTTTTAGAAAATGAGCAGTACCTACGGAACCCTATTCAAGATTTCTACTTTCGGCGAATCGCACGGACCCGCCATCGGCGTCGTTATCGACGGCTGCCCGGCTGGTCTGGCTTTCGACACCGATTTCATTCAGCACGAACTGGACCGGCGCAAACCCGGGCAGTCGCGCATCACGACCCAACGGCGCGAGGCCGATGAGTTCGAGGTGCTGTCGGGCGTATTTGACGGACAGACGCAGGGAACGCCCATTGCGCTGATCATTCGCAATACCGACCAGCGGAGTAAAGACTATGGGCATATTGCCGAACAGTTCCGGCCGTCGCATGCCGACTACACCTACCAGACCAAGTACGGCTCCCGCGATTATCGGGGGGGGGGGCGGTCGTCGGCCCGCGAAACGGCCGCCCGCGTAGCCGCCGGTGCGGTAGCCAAGCTGCTGCTTGCTCAGCAGGGGGTGCAGATCCAGGCGTACGTATCGCAGGTCGGTACGCTGAAGCTCGACAAGCCGTATCAGGAGCTAACCCTGGCGCTGGCCGAAGAGAACGCCGTGCGCTGCCCCGATCCGGCCGTGGCGGAGCAGATGTTTCAGTACATCGACGAAACCCGGAAGCGGGGCGACTCGATCGGGGGCGTGGTCGACTGTGTGGTAACGGGTGTTCCGGCGGGCTGGGGTGAGCCGGTCTTCGACAAACTTCATGCCGAACTGGGAAAAGCCATGCTCAGCATCAACGCCGTGAAAGGCTTTGAATACGGAAGCGGATTTGCCGGGGCCGAGCTATACGGTTCGCAGCATAATGACGAATTTTATACCGATGCCCGGGGCGCAGTACGCACCCGAACCAACCATTCGGGCGGGGTTCAGGGCGGAATCAGCAACGGCGAGGATATCTTTTTCCGGACGGCCTTCAAACCCGTTGCCACGATTATGCAGGACCAGGACAGTGTAGACGTACATGGTCAGCCGGTAACGGTATCGGGAAAAGGTCGGCATGACCCCTGCGTCGTGCCGCGGGCGGTTCCTATCGTTGAGTCGATGGCTGCGCTGGTGCTGGCCGACATGATGCTCCGCAACAAAGCCGCCCGGGTGTAAATATTTTGGATGTTTGGGTTACTTCTTTCGGGTGAAGACGGCCTGCATCAGCACATAGCCCAGGAAACCGAATCCGATGGCCTGCGCCGTGACGCCAATCGTGAGCAGGAGGCCAGTGGCTTCCCAGCCCGCGCTTTTGCCGTAGGCCCCCAGCAACACCAGCAAAATGCCGACCAGCCAGAAGCCAGCGGCCAGCAGAATAAATTTATTGCGGATCGTGATCATGCGACATCGTAATTAGGGGTAAGTATAGCGTGAGCGGTAGGTAATGGTGGCACCACTGCCTACCGCTCACGCTATGCTATGACCTCATGTTAAGAATAATGGTTTTTTCGGTGCGGTTGTTTGGTTTGCTCGTTCTGTTTCTGGCTAATACTTCGCTAGCCCAGCCAGTTCGTTCGGAGCGGTTTACGTTTCGGCGGGGGCTGATGGGGACGCAATTTACGCTTACTGTTTACGCGCCCGACAGCCTGACCGCACAACGCGCCAACGCAGCCGTGAGTGCCCGGATGGATACGCTGAATCAGGTAATGAGCGATTACCTCGACGGGTCGGAGATCAACCGGCTGTCCGGTACCAGTGGCTCGGGCCAGTGGGTTCCCGTATCGCCTGATCTGTTTCGGGTGTTGTGGAAAGCCCGGCTGATTGCCCGGCTCTCTGGCGGGCGCTACGACCCCACCATCGGGCCACTGTCGCAGCTCTGGCGACGGGCCGTCCGGCAACGGGCGCTGCCGAACCGGGCTGAACGCCGGCGGGCGCGCCGGGCGGTGGGGTATCGGTATATGGAGCTGGATAGTGGGCGTCGGGCGGTGCGCCTGACCCGATCCGGTATGCGGCTCGACGTGGGCGGTATTGGGCAGGGGTTTGCCATCGACGAAGCCGCCGGGCTGCTGCGTCGGCTGGGCCTGACCGCTTTTCTGCTCGATCTGGGGGGCGACGTGCTAGCAGGTGAGGGGTCGTGGCGGGTTGGGGTCGACTCCACAACCATAGATCTACGCCGGGCCGCCATTACCACCTCCGGTGACCTGTATCGCCATTTCGACTACCGGGGCCGGCGCTACTCCCACATCATGAACCCACGCTCGGGGCTGGGTATTCGGCAGTCGGTGCGGGCTACCGTGCTGGCGCCCGACGGCTGGCGGGCCGATGCGCTCACAAAAGTATTCAGCGTTGCCGGTCGGCGCCGGAGCCGTCGGTTACTGAAGCGGTTTCCGGATACGGAGTTGTACCGGATCGACATGAAGAATGGGCAGCAGCGGCACTGGCGTTCGGCCGGGTTTCCGGTCAGATAGATTCTACCGGGTCAAATTTGGTTATCGAATTTGATCGATTGGCAGACTTTTTGCTTTTATCTAGCCGGAACGAAATCGTTATCGTTGAGCCCTTGCCGGGTTCGCTCTGAATATGAAGGTTGCCCTGGTTGAGCCGTATGAATTCCCGACAGATTTGGAGGCCCAGCCCGGTTCCCCGTTCGCCCGATGTGCCGCGACTCTGTACGACCGACCCGCTGGACTCGGCCTGGTCCGGTATGGGCATACCAATGCCCGAATCCTGAACCGTCAGCGAGACCTGCCCGTTGTTCGTCGACGTCGAGAGGTGAATAGAGCCGGCCGGGGGGGTAAATTTGATGGCATTATGAATCAGGTTTCGAACAACGATCGAGAGCTGGTGTTCGTCAACGGCCGCCGGAGCGGCATCGAGGTGGGTAGTTACCGTAAGCTGCTTACGCTGAATATCCGATACATACAACAGCAGTATGGGGTCGGCAATTTTCGACAGATCGAGGGAAACGGGATTGGGGTTGATCCGTTCGCGCTGCAGCATGGCCCAGTGGAGCAGGTTATCGAGGGTCAGGTAAACACTATCGACCGACTGGGCCAGCTGATCGATGCGTTGCGCAAACTGATTGCCGGAGGTGTAGCCCGCCTTCACGGCCATGAGCTGGGTTTTCAGACCGGCCACCGGGCTCCGCAGGTCATGACCGATGATAGCGAAGAGGTTATCTTTCATCGTATTCAACTCACTGAGCGCCTGGTTCTGAACCGCTATGGTTCGCTGAATCTGGATGGCCGTTTTTTTGACGGTATAGCTAACGTAAATAAGCGCTATAAAGGTGGCCACACCCGTAATGAGCTGGCCCATTTCGACCGGTTGTTGCAGCTGCTGAAAGGTAATCAGTCTGGCGGCTAAGTAGCTTATGGTCAGTATAGTGCAGAGAATCAGCGACGCCCGGCTGTTGATCAGGATGATCGAAAAAATACCGATCATGATAAAGAGCAGTTCGACGTGTACATCGGCTTTGTCGATCAGTCGAACATAAATACCCCAGATCGTGGTCACGTACATGGCGATGAGCAGATACCAGGAGGCTAGTTGCACCTTGTGTCGGTACGCCAGCCAGAGCGTAGGCACCAGAAAAGCTGGAACGGCAATCAGGTTATACTGAGCCCGATCATACTGGCCGTTTGCCATGCTGACTGACACGATGAGCCCGAGCAGGACCATGCCGTACCAGCCAATATGCAGCAGGGTGATCAGCCGGAGCTGGTCGAACGGAGATAAAGACGAGAAGTTACCGTTTAGAAGCATCCGGCGGGGAAGCCTGAACGGCCAGGGCATAGCCTGATTGAGCTGGTTTTGCATGTACAAAGAGTAACGTAAACGCCTTTCCCGACAAGGTGGTCTCGTTTAAGGTACTGTAGACGTTAGCCGGGCCATTACGTAACTCATCTATGGAGCGGATAGGCCAGTATGTACGCAAAAAGACAGCCGCCCCTTGTCTCGCAAGGCGGTCGGTAGTTAGCTGGGTATGGGTCGTTAAGGCGCTCAGACAGCGTCAAACCAGTCTTTCGAGTGGCTGGTTCTCTGGTCTGCTATGTTTGTCGGCTCCTCCTGTTTTTTTTTGTCATGCCGACGAAGGAAGCATCGCATGGGTGAGTAATCGGGGGGCTGCCTTCGCCAGTATGACAAGAAAAGTACCATAACGGAGAAAACGTCAGTCGGCCATTTGTCCAGTTAAATATATAGGCTGGCTATTGTAGAAGGACGGCTGTTGGTACAGTAGCCTGCTGGTATTCCGGAAACCCAACGGTTACCGTGGTGCCCTGGCCGGGTGTGCTTTCGAAGTGAAGCTGGCCCTTGTTAAGCTGAACCAGTTCCCGGCAGATTTGTAGGCCCAGGCCCGTACCGTGCTCGCCGGCCGTACCCCGCCTGGAGAGGTGCCGGTTGGCCTGGTCGGCCGGTTGGCTGGTTTCCATACCTACACCCGAGTCTTTAATAAGCAGTACGGCGTAGTCGTTCTGGCGCCGGGTGATCAGCTGGATAGACCCGCCAGCGGGGGTAAACTTAATAGCGTTCTGCAGAATATTGCGCCCTATGATATGCAACTGATGCTCATCGGCCCAGACTACCACTGGGCTGTATGTTTTATGCACAATCAGTTGTTTGGCTCTGATCTCGGCGTCGTACAGTTGAACGACCGACTCGATGGTTTCGGCCAGCTCGACCTGTGTCAGCCTAGAATGCAGACCTTTCTGCTGGAGTAGTGAAAAATGAAGCAGGTTATCGAGGGTAGTATAGACACTGTCCACTTTCTGGGAGAGCAGGCTGACGCGCGCGCTAAACGCGTCGGGCGAAACGAATCCTTCTTTGATACCCGTAAGCTGGGCTTTTAGCGAGGCAATGGGGCTGCGCAGGTCGTGACCAATAATCGTGAACAGGTTATCTTTGAGCGCGTTGGCGGCCTGTAGCTGATTAGCCTTGTCCTCAATATCCTCTTTCTGGGCCGCCAGCAGGCGAGCGTTAGTCTTTTCGCGCCGGAGGGTAGTGAACAGGAAGGCCACACTCACCACCAACAACAAGGCAAACAGGGTCAGTATGGTTTGCCGCTGCTGCTGATTCGTTAATTCACTTTCACTTTTGGCCAGACTGATTTTTCGCAGGGCGGAATCTTTACGCAGAAGCTCAATGGTTTGTTTCTGCTCAGTGAGTTGATACCGGGCCTCGACCTGCGCTATCGCCTTACTTTTCTCAAGCGTAAACAAACTATCCCTGATCTCATGGAGCTGGCGCAGGTGCGTTAGCGCATCGGTGTACAGCTTCCTATATTCTTCCAGCTCGATGAGTGTCGTCAGGGCGGATATGGTGTGCTTCGAATGCTTTTTTTGAAGAGCTAGTTTATAGGCTTTCCGGGCATAGAATAGAGATTTGTCAAACTGGCCAAGTTGCTGGTAAGCCAGGGCATAAATCTCAAAGACGTTTGTTGACGTAGTAGGAGAAATATACCCGCGCCGAAACGACTCATCCAGGTGGGCAATTGCTTCTCTGGACCGTTGCTGCCTGACCAGGTTGTTGGCAACCATGACAACACTCACGGGTAAATTCGTAACGCTTTTGTGAGCGATGTAGTAAGAAAAGGCCCGCTTACGGTAAAGGTAGGCTCTGGCATACTGTCCGTTTTTTTCGTATAAATCGGCTAAGACTTCTTCGGCGAACAACATGTATTTCTGTTTGCCCGGATCATTAGCCACCATTTGTCTGGCTAGCTGGTGAAGCTTGCGCACATACTGCAGAGCAAGCGGACGATTGTTTATATCCCAATTGACTGACGCGAGCAAATCATAGGCATAAAATAATTGAATGCTGTCATTGAGTTGCTCGGCCATATCACGGGAAGCCGAAATGGTTTCGACAAGTTTATGATACTCCCCAAGATCACCATATACGCAGGCCAGCCGGTACAGTAGTTTACACTGGAGAGGGGTGATGCCGGTCTGTTTCCCTATTTGAATCGCCGTTGCAAAAGCGCCCCGGGCTTCCCTGTACTGATTCAACCGTTTATAATAGTTACCCAGATGCATGTATAACCGACTTTCCTCTAGAGCCAGTTTATGTTGATGGGCTAGCTTAATGCCTGCCATAGCCATGACATAGGCGCTGTCGGGCGTTTTTTGCTGATTGAACAGTTGGGCCAATTCGTTATACAGTCTTATGCGTACGGTATCGTGCCTGGCCTCTGTCAGCTGCTGGCGGAGTTGGGCAATCGAGTAAGACTGCGCCCAGGTAGTCTGAAATACGAGCAGGGCGATGCCCGTGAACAGCAGTTTCATGGTCGGTGGAGAGAGGAGAGGATAGTCGTCGGTGCGGTGGGGCGAACTTAGCTGATAGCTTCTGTAATACCGGCTTGCTGCATAAACTGGAGCACGGCCGGCCGGTAGGTGATACCAATCGGAATTTTGTGCGATAGAACATGCAGGCGGTGGGTTTCCAGATTGCTCAGATGCAGGGCGTTAATGATGAACGACTTATGAACGCGCAGAAATCGGTTGGCGGGCAGCTCATTCTGGAGCGTGGCCAACCGCTGGTTAATGGCTACCGAACCCGTCAGGGTATGAATTTTTGTATAGGCACCGTATGCTTCGGCATACACGATATCGTCCAGCACGAAGCGGTTCAGTTTCCGACCGGACTTGAAGTAAATATACCGGTCGTCGTTGATAGCGGCCGGTTTGTCAGGTGTCGTAGTAGCTAACGGTTGAATCTGGCTCCCCAGCGCACGACGGATAGCGCGCAGGAATCGTGGGTAGCTGTACGGTTTAGTAATAAAATCGGCCACCGCATCAATATCGAAACAGGCCACCGCCGGCTGTACATGAACCGTTGTGATAATGACCTGCGGAGGCTGCGGCAGGCAAGCCAGCAGGTCGAGACCATTCATGTCTGGGAGTTCATAATCCAGCAGAAGCAGGTTGATCGGATTCGTGTTCAGTAAAGAAAAGGCTTCTTCCGCTGTACGACAAACCAGGGGCGCTGAAAAAAGGGCTGTTCTTGCCAGATACGTAATGAGCTGCTCAGAAAAAGCCGGGTCATCGTCAACGATTAGGCAGCAGTACATGGGTGAGTCAGGTTACGGATATGTGACTACAATACGATTAGTTAATCATGAGCTAGCAAAAATCATGGCATAGTGCTAAATGGGCAAGTAAAACTACTTAATTACGACAGCCGTAATTTGAATTACATAGTTAGTAAAAGATTATTTGGTGTAAAAATACTGGAATTGGGCGTAAGTATTTATTGGTTACAGATTGGCAGCTGATCTGATGAATGTTCATCCATAGAAAATTAATATTCGGATAAAAAAATAAGCTATTCAGATAGTATTTGTGCCCATATGAGTGCTGTAACCCCCTTCAGGCCACAGTTGGCAATAGTTTAGCTTACTGTATGTGCGGAAAGAAGACAAACAAGTTTATAAGGATCGCTTGGGGTTAATACCTGGTTTTTATGAACATTCTTTCATGTTAACTCCGTCCATGCCGGTAGTGGCGTAGCTATTAGCCAGCAGACTGGGTAACCCCCACAACATTATGTTCATACAGACTCAAAGCAGAAAAGTTTTGGGATTGGGCGAGATGCGTATATGCTATACCGTTAGATCTGGTCAGGTGGGGTTAGGAAGGAAGCGGGCCTTTTCGAGTGCCTGCTTTTTTAGCCGTTATCCGGGAGAGATAAACCCTGCGGCTTCGGTAGCCGGCAAGCCAGTCCCATCAGGTAGTGAAAACGTGAAAAGTATAAACACAGCATAGAAATGAACATGGTTACTGACGTTTTACAAAATGGACATATGGCACTTTGGACCTACTGTGTCTATGGCTGTTTAGCTCTTCTGCTCATGTCTCAACCAGTATCGGTATCTGGTTGGGCCTATGGCGTGGTAATTTCAGTCATTGAGAGCACTGCATTTCGCGAATAACTGACCAAGGGACATAAAAGAAGCATTGGTAACAACGGACTGATTTACAGCCGTATATCCTGGTCATTTTGCATTGGAACGCCTGGTCAGTTTACAGCGAAACCAGGTGGTCAATATCCCCGAAACTCCCAGTCAGAGCCCTGCCCAGATGAATAGCGGACAGTTGTACAACTTCGATTTCATGCTGGAACAGATTCCGTAATTCCAATAAACGGGAGCGTAGCGTTTAGCTACGCTCCCTATACCTCTCAATTTGTTGTTTACGATCATGAAAAAAGTTCTCCTGACTATCTGTCTGCTGAGCCTGTCTTTAGTCGGAATGGCCCAGACGGTTGATTACACACTGCGGTACGACATTCCCAAAGCCCGCTACGAGGTGTACGCCCGGCCCAATTTCACCCAGAGTCAGTATAACTGGGGTAGTGCGCAGGTATCGGTGGTTACGCCCTCGTCCCTGGCCAACGCGGCATTTACTGTCACTAGTGTAGCCGCCGGTGGCTGGACAGACAACTCGCAGGCCTACGATGTACAGGGGTCCGATTTTCACGGTGTTGGCTCTACCGGTCTGAAAGTAGATCTGACAGCGAACCAGGAAACACTACTGTTTCACTTTACCCTGCCGGGGGGCGTTTGTTTGCCAGGCCTGCGGCTCTACATCAACGGTGTCGATCCGAATTCGAGCGTGCCCGGTATGCTGGGGGGCGATTTTGCCAATACCATGTACTCGGCCAACGATATACTGGGGGCCAATAACCTCTATATACAGAACTATGCCAATGGAGGTACGGTCTGTACTAATTGTACGTTGACAGCACCCACCCTAAGCAAATAAATGTATGTTCAGGAAACAAGTTTATATCTGGCTGCTAAGCGTCATGGCCGTTGTGGTGCTGCCACTCGGTCAGCGTGTGACGGCCTCCGGTTTAGAGAACGATAATGAGTCACTGACCAGAACCTGGATCGCAGATTCAGACGCGGATGGGGTAGACGATGCCAATGACCTATGTCCAGGCACGCCTGCCGGTACGCCCGTCAACACCTACGGCTGCCCGACCGACGTAGCCAGTTGCGACTATACTACCTCTACGGTCATGCTGGTTAGTACGGGTGGTAGCAGCGGTGGCACGGTGAGTACGCGTTATGTGCTGGCCAGCAACAATGGTACTATTTTGCAGATCAACCCAACCGCCACCTTTACGGGTCTGAGCGGTACGGCTACCTACATGGCGCTGGCCGTAACCTTCGAGGGAGCTGCCACCAACCTGACTGTAGGTAGCGCGCTGAGCGCTGTAACGGCGAGTTGCCTGGACTGGTCAAACGCACTGGTGTTCAAAGCCTGTGTGCAGGGACCGGTTACCTGCGATTATCAGGTTGGGCAAACCATCACGCTGCAGGCAGCCGGTGGCAGCAGTGGCGCCGGCATCAAGACCAGCTATGTCTTGACCGATGCGGGGGGGAAGTTGGTAAAAGTGGCCAGTTCGCCTTCGTTTAACAGCTCTGATCTGGCAGCCGGTACGTACATGGCCTACGCATTAACCTATACCGACGATGCGAGCATCGCTAATCTGGTCGCTAATGGCGTGAACACACTCAACCAGGTAACCGCCAGCTGTCTGGTAAGGTCGTCGGCCGTTTCAATAACGGTTTGTGGCTGTCCGCCAGCTGTCTGCGTACCGGTGGTGGTAAGTCGTTTACGATAAACCCGTTCGAAAAGACATGAAAACATTATATTCACTGATCACTAGTTTTTGCCTGGCTGGCCCCATGATTGCCGCCGAGGCCCAGCCACAGGTGCAGTTGCGACTGGCCTTCAACACCGAGTCGAATCGCTACGAGGTGCTGGCCAAGCCCGATTTTTCGGCAAAGAATTTTGTCTGGGGGCCGTCGCAGGTATCGGTGGTACTACCGGCCGAGGTCGCCAACGAACCGCTGGCGGTGCGCAGTACTAATGTGGGCGACTGGGCCGATAACTCGGTCGTTTGTGGCCCTGAATCGGCAAAGGCGCTCGATTTTCACGGCGTTACAAGTCCGGGTGGTAAGGTTGACCTGGTAGCTGGCGAAGAGTTTGTGCTGTTCGATTTTATCCTGAAGAGTGGCTACGTGGCCAACGTTCGCCTGTTCGACAACCTCACGGACCCCAATTCGGGCGCACCCGGTATGAAGGGGGGCGATTTTCAGAGCTATATGGCCGACCAACGGGGTAATGACTACCTGCGGGTTAACAGCCAGCTGGTTCCGCTGTTGGTGAAAAACACCGCAGAGGGTCTGGCGCTGGATGCCGACGAGGCCGGTAAGTCGATTCGGGTGGTAGCCTATCCGAACCCGAGCGCCATTGGCAAGTTCCGGTTGTACCTGAAGGGCTTCCCGCGCGATGAAGTGGTTCGGGTTGAGATGACCAGCCGGTCTGGCAAGCCGTTTCAGTCGTTCGATGAAAAAGTAGAGACGCTGGCCGGCCGCGAAATCAACGCGCCGACTACCGAAGATGCCTTTTTTATCGTGACCGTAAACCGCCCGGCTTTTCGGCAGCAGTTCAGCCAGAAGGTTCTCATCGGCGAGTAAATTTTATACCTGCGAAAACGCCCGCTGCCGAAGTAATTCAGCAGCGGGCGTTTCTGTTTTCGGCCGTCGGGCCGTTGGCCTAGACCGCAATCGTCTTACCCGGTACGGCAATGGGATAGAGCCCATCTTTATCGGGCAGGCTCTTCGGCATGGCGTCCCAGGCAAGCGTAGCCGGGAAGAGGTCGATCTGCGAGTTCAGCGCTTCGTCCCACTTCACGACCTTGCCCGAATAGGTAGCCATGCGACCCATGATGGCCGTCATCGTGCTTTTGGCGCCATTCTCGGCATCCGCAAACTTGTATTGTCCCCTGGCAATGGCATCGAACAGTTCGTCATGCTCGATCTGGTAGGGGTTGCCGTCGGCTTTGCTGTTATGAACGTAGAGGGGGGCTCCTTTGTAGGGTAGCAGTGCGCTCTTTTGGCCAAACGTGTCGATTTTTCCTTTGGTGCCGAGGAATTTCTCGTCAACGATGCTGTAGGTGCCCTCGTAATGACGGCACTGGCTGTTGATGGTGGTGCCGTCGGCATAGGTGAAGTCGACGATGTGATGGTCGAAAATTTCGCCATAGTCCTTCCCGTTTCGAACCTGCCGCCCGCCTGTTCCCTGACACGACACCGGATAGCCCTGTTTGACCCAGTTTGCTACGTCGATGTTATGAATGTGCTGCTCATTGATATGGTCGCCACAGAGCCAGTTGAAGTAATACCAGTTCCGCATCTGGTAGTCCATCTCGGTCTGATTCGGTTTACGCGGCTTTTGCCAGACGCCCCCACTTACCCAATACACCTGCCCACCAACAATGTCGCCCAGCGCCCCGTCGTGAATACGCTTGATCATTTCGCGGTAAACGGGCTGGTAGTGGCGCTGTAGACCAACCACAACGTTTAGTTTTTTCTTCTTGGCCTCTTCCGCTGCGGCCAGCACTTTCCGGACTCCGGGCGCATCGGTCGCTACCGGTTTCTCCATGAATACGTGCTTGCCCTGCCGAACGGCTTCTTCGAAATGACTGGGCCGGAAACCCGGTGGCGTTGCCAGAATAACCACATCGGCCAGCGCGATCGCCTGCTTGTAGGCCTCGAAGCCGACAAACTTATGATCCTCGGGCACCTCTACCCTAGGAGAACCATCGGCGGCTTTGGCACCCCGCTCCATAAGCGACTTATACGCGTCGTCGATCCGATCGCGATAGGCGTCGGCCATGGCCACGATTTTTACGTTCTGTTTCGTGCTCAGGGCCTGTTGAGCTGCTCCGGTACCACGGCCCCCGCAACCGATCAGGGCAATCTTAATGGTATCGTTCACTGAAAAATGGTAGCCCGGACCTGCCGTAGCACCAAAAGGAAGGCTGCTTAACAGGGCGCCACCTGTCAGTAGCCCCGATGTTTTCAGGAAACCACGCCGGTCCTGGTTCGATTCGTTTGTCATAGCAATTGGCTGGGAGAAAAAATTCCTGATTCGAAAAGGCAACCGGTTGGGTATTATACTTTTCCGCCCCAAAGAATGAGGCTACACATCCCTGGTCTCAAAGCCCGGTTCGGCAGACGGTTGCGGTTCCTGCCCGGAGGGTTTGTTGCTGACGCGTAGTGGTCCATGCCCCCACGGACCACGGTGATGGGCATGTTGTAGAGACGCAACCCTTTGCGTCTTTTATCCGGATGGTACTAGGTCTTTTATCCGGATGGTTTGTTGCTGTCGCCTTGGTGGTCTGGGTCCTCACAGACCATGGTTATAAATTACCTGATCCTGTTAGTGCGTATAAAGCGGTCCGTATAATACGTATAGATAGTAGGGTGAGTGGGAAGGCATTGGCCGTAAATGGGGGGGGGCGGACTAGCCGAAACAGGCGTTAAATCCATGCATAAACTAATACGGAGCGTTTGCTGTCCGGTGTTACGCCAGTCGTGGTGTGTGGTTGTTAAGTTACTGTGAATTAAAAACCATAAACAATCTAAGTTGGAAAATATGTAACTCATGGTAGACTAATTAGTGAATTAAAATCGATAAATGACGACAAATCGGCCAAAAGCAGGGAAAAAATTTATAAATGGCAAGAAAAATTAGTACTAAACTCAGGCTAATGTTTAATTTTATCGGCACAAACTAGCCAGTTATCTCATAAACCACGTCTATTTTATAATTCCTATGAGCAAATTTATTGCCCACTCATTGCTTGTGCTTTGGGTAATCTGTTCAGCCAGTATTGCCGCCCTGGCGCAGGGCACGATTACTGGTAAAATAACAGATGACGCCCAGAAAGAACCGCTTGCTGGTATCAGCATCGCCGTTAAAGGAAAGGTAATCGGCACAATTACCGATACAAAAGGAAACTTCTCGCTGACCACCAACACCGAACGCCCGTTTGTCATTCAGGTCACCGGCGTCGGATTTCAGTCGCAGGAGTTCACGATCAGTGAGAACCGAACCAACCTGAACATCACGCTGAAAGAGCAGGTGCTGGTGGGCCAGGAGGTCGTTGTATCGGCATCGCGGGTTGAGGAGAGCGTGTTGAAATCGCCGGTATCGGTCGAAAAAATGGATCTGCGGGCTATTCAGAGCACCCCTTCGGCAAACTTCTACGACGGTCTGTCCAACGTAAAAGGCGTCGATATCGCTACCCAGGGGCTGCTGTTCAAATCAATCAACATGCGCGGTTTTGGCGCAACGGGTAACCCGCGTACGGTGCAGATGATTGATGGAATGGATAACTCGGCCCCCGGTCTGAACTTCCCGGTCGACAATATTGCCGGTATTCCGGAGCAGGACATCGAGAGTGTCGAGATTTTGCCGGGTGCGGCCTCGGCGCTCTATGGGCCTAATGCCATTCAGGGGCTGATTCTGCTGAACAGTAAAAGCCCGTTCCTGTATCAGGGCCTGAGCGCTAACGTAAAGACCGGAATCATGAGTGCCTCGAACCGCACAACGCAGAACACCGGCTTCTACGACGCGTCGATCCGGTACGCCAAAGCCTTTAACAACAAGCTGGCGTTCAAGGTAAACCTGGCCTACCTGAAAGCGCAGGACTGGCAGGCCAACAACTACACTAACCTGAACCCGCTCAATGGAGTAGAAGGCAATGCCGACCCGAACCGCGGTCCCGGAACGGCTATCAACTACGACGGTACAAACACCTACGGCGACGAAGCCCAGGCTAACCTGCGTTCGGTAGGACAGTCGCTGGTGACGGCTCGGCTATTGCCAGCCGCTGCCCTCGGTCTGTTGCCCGACCGGAACGTGAGCCGTACGGGGTATCCGGAGGTAAATCTGGTCGACTACAACACCAAAAGCCTGAAAGTGAACGGCGCTGTTCATTACCGCCTTACCGATAAAGTAGAGCTGATCGGGCAGGTGAATTACGGCTTCGGCACAACGGTGTATACGGGTACCGGCCGGTACTCGCTGCGTGATTTTAGCCTGGCGCAGGGTAAACTCGAACTGCGGGGCGACAACTTTACCCTGCGGGCCTACACTACCCAGGAGCGGTCGGGTAAGTCGTATACGGCCGGACTGGCCAGTATCTTCCTCAACGAAGCCTGGAAGCCAAGCACAACCTGGTTTGGTCAGTACGTTGGCGCGTACGTGCAGGCTCGTTCGGCGGGTCAGGCCGATGACGCGGCTCACCTGACGGCGCGGGGCGTGGCTGATCAGGGGCGGCCGCTACCGGGTACCGATGCCTACAACACCCTCTACGAGCGGGTGCGCAACACGCCCATCAACCAGGGTGGTGGTGCCTTTCAGGACAAGTCGAACCTGTACCACGTTGAAGGATTATACAACTTCAAAAACCAGATCAAATTTGCCGATGTGCTGATTGGGGGTAACCTGCGGCAGTATAGTCTGGGGTCGGAAGGAACCCTGTTTGCCGACAACGTAGAAGGCCGCACGGGTCGGATCGGTATTACGGAGTTTGGTGGGTTCGCGCAGGTGAGCAAATCGTTGTTCAGCGAGCACCTGAAACTGACCGGATCGCTGCGTTACGACAAGAACCAGAACTTTGCCGGTCAGTTTACGCCCCGCGTATCGGCCGTGGCAACGTTTGGGGAGCACAATTTCCGGCTGTCGTACCAGACCGGTTTCCGGATTCCCACTACCCAGAATCAGTACATCGATCTGCTGGTACCTAACGCCCGCCTGATTGGCGGTCTGCCCGAGTTCTATACGCGCTACGGTCTGCAAAACGCCTACTCGCGTTCTGACTTAGGAACACTGAGCAGCGATATAACAACGCTGGCCACAAACAGGGATTTTCAGAATCAGGTAATCAACGCACTGACCGCCCAGATTTTGCCGCTGGTTACGGCTGCTGTGTCGGCTAGTGTAGCGGCTGGACAGATCCCTGCTTCAGCAGCTCCGGCAATTATTCAGCAGGCAGTGACTGCTCAGGTAACTGCCAATGCTCAGAATGCCATACAGGGCCAGGCTATAAACACGGTAGTTGGTAATCTGAAGCCGTACCAGCGGAAGGAATTCAAGCCCGAGCGTGTGGCTAATTACGAGATTGGGTATCGGGGGGTGTTTAACAAGCGTCTTTTTGTGGATGCTTATTACTACTACAGTGTGTACACCAACTTTATTGGAAGTGTTATATTGGTTCAACCCACGGCTGCGTTTGCCAACGGACTTATTCCGGCTTCGGGCATATTAGGGGGTGGCACACGGCAGGCCTATTCGCTGCCTGCCAACAGCAGTGAAAAAATTACCGCGTCTGGCTGGGCTATTGGGCTGAACTACTCCCTGCCGAAAGGCTACGGCCTGACGGGTAACATTGCGAACAACACCCTCAATAACTTTACCCCCTCACCCGAGTTGCAGACGGCTGCGTTCAATACGCCAAAATATCGCTGGAACGTTGGCTTCAACAAACGCCCGGTCGGTGGCTCGAACATCGGCTTTGCAGTAGCCTTCAAGCACCAGGATTCGTTTACCTGGGAAGGCTTTGCGCAGCCATCGGAAACCGGTATTCCACTCTATACCAACACCATTGTGCCAGCCATCAGCAACCTCGATGCGCAGGTGAACTATAAAGTACAGCGGATCAAGTCGATTGTGAAACTGGGAGCTACCAACCTGTTCGGCAAGCCGTACTTCCAGGCCTATGGTAACCCCTACGTTGGGTCGACCTACTACCTGAGCCTGACGTTCGACGAGCTGCTCAACTAAGCTGTTCAAACACTAAAAAAAGCCGCTTCCCAATCTGGGAAGCGGCTTTTTTAATAGAATGTCTATTGATTTTTACCGCCCTGTGGGTAGCTGTTGCCACCCGCTTTCTTACCCGCGGCAGCACCGGCGGGGGTACCGGGTTTGCCTGCGCCGGTGGGCTGTGGCCCGTTCGTGCTGACGTTCTTATCGCTGGTTTTGGCCTCTTTCTGCACACCAGCGGCCGAGGTTGGCCGCTGCGAGCCGCCCGTAGACCCCGAGGTCGACGCTGAACTGGCTTTAGCCCCGCCGTAAGTAGGTGTGCCTCCGCTGGTTAGTCCACCATCGGTAGCGGTACCGTTTTTCGTACTCTTGGCTTCTGTTGCCGAACTTTTCAATTTCGATTCGGCTACGCGCGTACCTTTCGCTCCGCCCCCCGATGGTACACTGGCTGAGCCCTGTGAGGTACTGCCCTGCGCATTGGTGGGTTGGTTGGGCGATAAGTTGGTGTTGCCGTTGCGACTGACCCCCGAAGACATTTTGCCACTGCCCCGACGCTCCAGACCCTCAACGGGCGTTGCCGTTGCCGTAGTCGACTGGCTGCTCTGCTTGGTGGCCCCGCCCTGTTGCGATACAATGCCGCCGTTGCTCGTTTTACCAGACTTGCTTTGTCCGGCCGAGTCGAGGGCTATGCCCATGGCCAGAGCTGCGCTGAGAATGATTGCCTTTTTCATACCGATTGAGTTAGAACGAAACCGTAAACACCTGTTTCATCTAATTTAACCTTAGTCTATAGTATTTGTTCTTTAATCAACAGGCTGCCTGGAGTCGAGTGAGGTAGCGGCCTCGCCACCGGCGAACTTTTGGGGCGGGTTTAGCCGTTGGTCGGTAGATATCCTTTTGTCTTCTTTTATCCGTTACCGGATTGATCGATTCTACGCCTTCTGAATCTTCTCGTCCCATACCTACTCCCGATTCGGGGGGGGCGCTGCCCCGGCAGCTGACGCTCGTACAGGGTACCGCGCTGAACATGATCGACATGGTTGGTATCGGACCGTTTGTGGTGCTGCCGCTGGTCATAAAAACGCTGGGCGGTCCGCTGTTTTTATGGGCCTGGGTACTGGGAGCGGTCGTTTCGCTGATCGATGCCTTTGTCTGGGCCGAGCTGGGTGCGGCCTTCCCCCAGGCGGGTGGCAGCTATAACTTCCTGAAGATTTCGTACGGCGAACGGCGCTGGGGCCGTCTGCTCTCGTTCCTGTACGTCTGGCAAACGCTTATTCAGGCTCCGCTGGTGGTGGCGTCCGGCGCCATCGGGTTTGCGCAGTACGCATCCTATCTGGTGCCGCTCAACGAGTGGCAGCATCGGGTGGTGTCGGGTGGCGTCGTGCTGCTGATCATTGCGCTGCTGTACCGCAAGATCGACTCCGTCGGTCGGATCGGGCTGGTTATGTGGGGGGCTGTGCTGCTCACTCTTGGCTGGATCATTGTGGGGGGGCTGACCCATATCCGGGTGCCACTCAGCGAAACGTTCGGAGCCATGGGGTCGCTGAGTGGCGGGCTGCTGGCGGCCGGACTGGGGCAGGCTTCGGTCAAAACCATCTACTGTTATCTGGGGTACTACAATATCTGTCACCTCGGTGGTGAGATCCAGCGCCCAGCCCGAAATATTCCGGCCAGTATGTTTATTTCGGTAGTGGGTATCGCTCTGCTGTATCTGCTCATGAACATCAGCGTAGTGAGCGTGGTGCCCTGGCGGCAGGCGCAGGAGAGCACCTTCATCGTGAGTACCTTCGTTGAAACAATTTACGGGTCCGGAGCGGCCCGGCTGGCTACGGTGCTGGTGCTGATAGTGGCGTTTTCGTCGCTGTTTGCCGTGCTGCTGGGGTATTCGCGGGTGCCCTACGCGGCCGCCGTCGATGGGCAGTTTTTCCGAATCTTCGCCCGGCTGCATCCTACGCGGCAGTTTCCCTACGTGTCGCTCTTGTTGCTGGGGGGGCTGGGTTTCGTGTTCAGCCTGCTGTTCCGACTGGGCGATGTCATCACAGCTATTCTGGCCATGCGTATTGTGGTGCAGTTCGTGGGGCAGGCCGTGGGGTTGCTGCTGCTGCACCGCAGACGGGGGCGCCGGGCCGCGGATTTTCCGTTTCGAATGCCGCTCTACCCGTTGCCGGTACTCCTGGCAATCGGTGTCTGGCTGTTTATTTTCTATTCAACCGGCTGGGCCTTCATGCGTTCGGGGCTGATCGTTATGGGGTTGGGTGTAGTGGCCTTTCTGCTGTCGACGCGCTTCCGGAAGGAATGGCCATTCGCAAAAACAGACGTTCCTTCAATTACGTGATTATGTTGTAGCATAACTTCTATTTACACTGGTCGACGACTGTAGCCGGGCTACCTTTACTCCGTATGACTACTGAGGACTGTGGCCCTGAACACTCCACAAACGCATTAGAGTTGTATACGCCGTTCGGCTGAATCAGGTCGATCAGGCGTACCAGTACGAAGATCCGGACCATTGGCGGATGCCGCATCCGAGTCCGCAGATTCCGTACCACTTCTGAGCTGACAAACGCTACTGCCGTTGCAGCACGGCCCGCTGAAACCCGTTGGCCGGATAGCTAGAAACTGACGAAGGTGCAGCTTGCCCTCTCGGTACTGGCCCACTGGCGGAGCTGCCGGATAACGGGCCGCTGGTCATCACCTCGAACGTGAGCGTGTTGGGGCCGGTCAGCTCGTAGGCGGTTTTCAGGCGGTTGGTTGCCAGGTCGAACTGGCAGAGCAGCCGATTGCCGAGCCGGTATTGGTTGATCCGAACCCCATTTTTCTCATCGATTACGTACTGGCCCCGTTTGGCGTCTATCGTGATGAGCTCGTAGGCGCGGGTGTCGATCTGGTTACCGGTTGTATAGGTAATGACAAAGCTAGCCCGATCGGCGTCTATGGGACCAATGTCGAGCTGCATGGCTACGGTTTGGGTGGTGCCCTGGGCCGATCGGATGAGCAGCGGCCCGCGCCACTGGCCGTACCACGATTGCGGAAAGTCCTGCGCCCCGGCTGAGCCCGGAAACGAGAGCCATAGACCTATTCCAAATAGCGTGGCTAGCATCCGGACGAACAACGATTTCATAATCAATGGCGTTATCGGGACAGAACTTTGCTAAATTAGCCGTAAAATCAGCGAATAAAAAGCCGTTGTCTATGAAGCAGTTTTTGTCAGTTGCGCTGGCCCTCATGCTCTTTGCCGGGAGTTTACTGCCGCCAATGAGCGCCGAGCAGGTGGTTCGACTGCCCGAATTGCTTACTCATTATCATCAGCACGAACGGGAAGAAGGACAACCGCTGACGTTCTGGTCGTTCCTGACCGAGCACTACCTGCCGGATTCGCAGCACTGCAAAGCACCTAAACATAGCCACAACCGCCTGCCATCGTTCGATGGGAGCGCATCGGCCTACGATTTTGTACCCGTCGTTTTCCTGACCTGTAGCGAGCCGTTTGTACTGGAACGATTGTCGGTGGCGATGTTCCGGCTGCGGCTGATGAATGCCCGTCAGGTGTTTACGTCGCTGCTTCAGCCCCCACGCGCGCTGGCCTGACTCCGTATTGTTTATCCTGCTTCTTTGGTTTCGGTCGTGTTGATGCGGCCGGTCGTTGCCATGGCGCTCGGTATTGACCGATGGCTGTGTCTCCCTGCGTACCTGTACTGCTTGTTCATCAGGCCGTTCTGCCGGTCTGTGTCTTTCCTGTATTCATGTTTGATGCTATCATCCGATTCAGTATTCGGAACAAACTTGTCATTGGCGCCTTCGTGCTGGCGCTTGTGGGCTGGGGCGGCTATTCGGCCTGGAACCTGCCTATCGACGCCGTTCCCGATATAACCAACAACCAGGTCGTTGTTATCACCCAAACGCCGGCCCTGGCCGCTCAGGAGGCCGAGCGGTTTGTGACCACCCCGCTGGAACTGGCCATGGCTAACCTCCAGAACGTCGAGGAAATCCGGTCAGTGTCCAAGCTCGGCCTGTCGGTGCTGACGGTCGTTTTTACCGAAGAAACCGACATGCTCGAAGCCCGGCAACTGGTGTCGGAGCAGATGCAGAATGCGCTCAAAGACATTCCGGCCGATTATGGGCGGCCGTTCCTGGCGCCGATCACTACGGGGCTGGGCGAAATTTATCAGTATACGCTGGTGCCGCAGCCGGGCTACGAAGGCAAATATTCGCTGACGGAGCTGCGTAGTATTCAGGACTGGATCGTAAAGCGCCAGCTGGCGGGTATTCCGGGCGTGATCGAGATCAGCAGTTTCGGCGGCTTTCTGAAGCAGTACGAGGTGGCCGTTGATCCCGACCGGCTGCGGGCTGCGGGCATCACCCTCACCGAACTGGCCGACGCCATGGCCCGCAACAACGCCAACACGGGTGGGTCGTACATCGAACGCAACAGCCAGGCCTATTTTATCCGGGGCGAAGGGGCCGTCTCGTCGCTGAAAGACATAGAAAACATCATTGTCCGTACCAGCCACGATGGCCCCGGCAGCACATCGGTGCCGGTGCGGATCGGGAACGTGGCCACGGTTCGGTTCGGGCATGCGGTCCGGTTCGGGGCGCTGACCCGCAACGGCAACGGCGAGGCTGTGGGTGGTATCGTGCTGATGCTGAAAGGAGCCGACTCCGAAACGACGATCCGGGGCGTAAAAGAGCGCATCGGGCGTATCCAGGCGTCGTTGCCGGAAGGCGTCAAAATTGTGCCGTTCATCGACCGGACCAAACTGATCGGTAAAACCATCACTACCGTTACCCGCAACCTGGTTGAAGGGGGGCTGATCGTGGTAACGGTGCTGCTGCTGCTAATGGGCAGCTGGCGGGCGGGGCTCATCGTGGCGTCGGTTATTCCGCTGGCCATGCTCTTCACGCTTGGCATGATGAAAACGCTGGGTTTGTCGGCTAACCTGATGAGCCTGGGCGCTATTGACTTCGGCCTGATTGTCGACGGGTCAATTATCATCGTCGAAGCCGTACTTCACCACTTTTCAAAGCTTGGCTCGGCCGGTAGCTCTTCTTCACTCACTCAGTCACCCAATCGCTCATTCACGCAATTAGAAATGGACGAAGCGGTGTTCGAGTCGGCGTCGGCTATTCGGCGGTCGGCTGCCTTCGGCGAGATTATCATCCTGATCGTATACCTGCCGATTTTGTCGCTGACGGGTATTGAGGGTAAGATGTTCCGCCCGATGGCCGAAACGGTAGGGTTTGCCATCCTGGCTGCGCTGGTGCTGTCGCTGACGTATGTGCCAATGATGTCGGCCCTGCTGCTGCCCAAAACGCTCGACACCCGCCGTACCCTGTCGGACCGGCTGATGGACTGGCTCTACCGACAGTATGAGCCTCTGGCCAGACTGGCCCTGCGCTGGCGGAAAACGACGGTAGCGGTGGCGCTGGCGATGCTGGCCGGGGTGATGCTGCTGTTTGGGCAGCTGGGGGGTGAGTTTATCCCGCAGCTCGACGAGGGCGATATGGCCATCGACTTTCGGATGCCGTCGGGCACGTCGCTCTCGGCTACCATCGACGCGTCGCTCAAAGCGCAGAAAGCCCTCCGTACCCATTTTCACGAACTGAAACAGATTGTAGGACGCATCGGAGCCTCCGAAATCCCGACCGACCCGATGCCCGTTGAACAGGTAGACCTCATGCTCACGATGAAAGACCGGGCCGACTGGACCAACGCGACCGACCGCGACGATATGGCCGAAAAAATGGGCGCGGTGCTGGCGCAGGAAGTGCCGGGGGCCAGTGTTGAGTTTACCCAACCGATTCAGATGCGCTTCAACGAAATGATTACGGGCGTTAAGTCCGACATTGTCGTCAAAATCTTCGGCGACGATCTGCAAACGCTGTTCGAGCGGGCCAGCGCGGCCGGTCGACTCATCGAAGCGGTGCCGGGCGTGGCCGGGCTGCGGGTCGAGCAGACGGTTGGTCTGCCGCAGATCAACGTGCAGTACGACCGCGCGCGGCTGGTGCAGTACGGATTGGCGGTGGCCGACGTGAACCGGCTGATCAAGGCGGGTTTTGCGGGCGAAATTACTGGCCCGGTTTACGAAGGCGAGCGCCGGTACGATATGGTGGTGCGGCTGGCCAGCACCAGCCGACAGGGCCTGACCGACCTGAGCGGGCTGTACGTTCCTCTGCCGCAGGGCGGAAGCGTTCCGTTGAGTGAGGTGGCCACGGTGAGCTACATTCAGGCCCCGGCGCAGATTTCGCACGACGGCACCAAACGACGCATCACGATTGGGGTCAGTATCCGGGGCCGTGATGTGGAGAGCGTGGTCAACGACATCCGCAGCCAGATCGAACCCCGAATCAAACTCCCGCCCGGCTATTACTACACCTATGGCGGGGCATTCGAAAACCTTGAGAAAGCCAAAGAACGGCTCAGCATTGCCGTTCCTGTGGCCCTGTTCCTGATTTTTGTGCTGCTTTTCGCCACGTTCAACTCGCTGACGTATGCGCTGCTGATCTTTAGCTCCATTCCGCTGGCGGCTGTGGGGGGCGTGCTGGCGTTGTGGCTGCGCGATATGCCGTTCAGCATTTCGGCGGGGGTTGGCTTCATTGCGCTGTTCGGGGTGGCCGTGCTGAACGGAATCGTGCTGATCGGTTATCTGAACGAGCTCGAAAAGCAGGGAGACCAAACCGTCTACGACCGGATACTGCACGGGCTGCGGGTCCGGTTCCGGCCGGTGATCATGACGGCGGCCGTAGCGTCGCTGGGATTTCTGCCGATGGCGCTGTCGACATCGGCCGGGGCGGAGGTGCAGAAGCCACTGGCTACGGTCGTGATCGGTGGCCTGATTACCGCTACGCTGCTGACGCTGGTGGTGCTGCCGGTATTATACAGCCTGGTTGCGGGTTGGACAAGAAAACGCCAGAATCCGTTATCCAAACCTTTGCCCACCGCCCTGGGACTGGTGCTGCTCCTGGGCCTGGCTACCTCGGCCAGCGGCCAGACAAACCGGCTCAACCTGGGGCAGGCCGTAGAGACGGCCAGTCGGCAGAGTTTGCTGCTGCGCGGTAGTGCGCTCGAAGCCGAGAGCCAGCGGGCCCTGATCGGATCGGCCTTCGACCCGGCCAAAACCGGCGTTGAGGTTCAGGTCGGGCAAACCCAGGCTCAGCCAACCGATTACATTGTGGGGGTTACGCAGTCGTTCGCGCTGCCGTCGTTCTACCGGGCGCAGCGGCAGTTGTACCAGAGCACCGCCACGGCGGCCGAACGGCGGCTGGCTCTCCGGCGGCTGCAACTGGCCGCCAGTGTGAAGCAGGCCTATTATCAGCTGCTGTTCGATAACCAGCTTGCCACGCTGCTGCGCCGGCAGGACAGCCTGTTCCAGAATGCGGCCCGGGCGGCTGGTGTACGGTATAAAACTGGCGAAACCAATCGGCTCGAGCAGGTATCGGCCGATACGCGCCTGCAAAGCGTGCGGCTGCGCCAGCTTACCCTCCGGGCCGACATAGAGGCCCACGCCCGGGCATTGCAGCTGCTGATCAACACGCCCGACCCGGTAACGATCGATACGACAATAGCCCTCCGGCGCGACCTGCCCGCCGGAACACCACTGGCTACGGCCGATGCCGGGCCGGTGGCCGATACCAACCCGGCGCTGGCAGTTCTGCAACAGGAGCGGACCATCAGCCGCAACCAGACCTACCTGGAGCGGCAGCGGCTCAAGCCCGATCTGCTGGTCGGCTATTACAACCAGTCGATCAACCGGGAGCTGAGTTTCAACGTGCTGCAGGCCGGGCTGTCGTTTCCACTGTTCGCACAGGCCACCAAAGCCCGGATTGCAGCCGCCCGCATCAACGAGCAGCTGACCGACGCTAACTTTCAGTACGCGCAAACGCAGCTGACGGGCCAGCTGGCTATTCTGCAGCGCAATGCCGAAACGCTGCGGGCCTCGCTCGCTTATTTCGACGAAGCCGCGCTGCCCCAGGCCCGGCTGATCCAATCGACGGCCCTGCGCAGCTACCGCGCGGGCGAAATCGATTACGTTGAGTTTTTTCAGGCGATTCAGCAGGCGTTTGCCATTGAAGAGCAGTACCTCAGCGCCTTGTTTAACTATACCACCGTGGTGATCCAGGCTGAGCAGCTGCTGGGCATCGACTAACGACCATATTGATGAAATATAGCCTGATTTTCTATACGACCCTGGCCCTGCTGGCCTGTAATACCCCGCAAAAAAACGAAGAGGGTGCGGCCGAAGAAACGCCTGCCGCCGGGCCCGCCGACCAGATCACGCTTACCCCCGGCCAGCTGAAGGCCATAGGGCTGCAGCTGGGGCCGGCCAGCCAGACAACCATAAACGACGAGGTGAAAACGACGGGAACCGTTGACGTGCCTCCGCAGTACATGGCGTCGATCAGTCCGCTGATTGGCG
Source organism: Spirosoma lacussanchae (assembly GCF_005870035.1). Taxonomy (GTDB): domain Bacteria; phylum Bacteroidota; class Bacteroidia; order Cytophagales; family Spirosomataceae; genus Spirosoma; species Spirosoma lacussanchae. The sequence continues at coordinate 229,569 of NZ_SWJG01000003.1, forward strand.
GGGTGATCAAGAGCGTAAATGTATTACCCGGTCAGCGCGTCGGGAAAGGGGCTACCCTGGCCACCCTGCAAAGTCTCGACTATATTCAAATGCAGCAGGACTACCTCCAGGCGGTCAGTCAGTTAGCCTATCAGCAGGCCGAGCTGAAACGGCAGCAGACGCTGATCAGCGAAGACGTGGGCGCCCGTAAGCGACTGGAGCAGGTCGAAGCCGACTACGGCAGCAACCGGGCGCTGGTCAGCTCGCTGGCGCTCAAGCTCCGCACGCTGGGCACGTCGGTCGAGTCGTTGCAGTCGGGGAAGTTGTCGCCGGTGATGCGGATAACGTCGCCGGTGGCGGGATACGTCACCGTGTCTTCCGTGCATCTGGGTCAGCAGGTAGCTACGGCCGATGTGTTGTTTCAGGTCATGGACCAGTCGCACAAGCACCTCGAACTGAGTGTCTACGAAGCCGATGCCTACAAGGTGAAGAACGGACAGGTGATCGAGCTTGCCGATCCGAAACTGGGGTCGGGAACCCTCCGCGGTCGGGTGTATCTGGTTGGAAAGGCGTTCGAAGGCGAGGCCCGAACCATTACCGTACATGGGCATGTCGACAACGAAGCGCAGGAGGCCCGGCTCATTCCCGGCATGTTCCTGAACGCCCGTATCCTGACGGGCGCGCGCCTGGCCACGACCCTGCCCGAAGATGCCGTTGTCCGGAAAGGGCAGAACGGTTTTGTTTTCGTAGCTACCAGCGAACCCCGAACCTATAAACGGATTCCGGTACGGCTGGGCATTGCCGAAAATGGCCGACTCGAAGTCATAACGCCGGCCGATCTGTCAAAAGTCGTGATTAAAGGAGCCTACCTGCTCGAAGCCGAGCTGATGAAAGGTGAAGGCGAAGAAGAGGAATAGAGTCTGGTGCTTACTGAAGACGGTAGTGATGGCATGACCCGCAAGTCGTACCACCACTACCTTTTTTATTTCAGCGCGTCGAAGAGAATTTCGGCGGGGTGTTGGGCGGTTCGGCCGGTGCCGTCGTGGATCTGGTGGCGGCAGGAAGTGCCCGGCGCGGCAATGATGACCTCGTCGGGTTGCTGACGAACCGTCGGGAACAGCACCAGCTCCCCGATCTTCATCGATACCTCATAATGCTCGGCTTCGTAGCCAAACGAACCCGCCATGCCGCAGCAGCCCGACGGAATCAGCTGTACTGTGTAATTTTTAGGCAGCGAGAGCGACTTCTTCCCCGGCACCAGCGACGATACGGCTTTCTGCTGACAGTGGCCGTGGAGCTTGATGAGCCGGGTTTCGTCGGTGAACTGCTCGGGGCGGATGCGTCCCGCGTCGGACTCGCGTGCTATGAACTCCTCAAACGTCAGCGCGTGTTCGGCAATCCGTTTCGCATCGGCCACCAGCGATTCATCGACCAGGTCGGGGTATTCGTCGCGGAAGGTCAGGATGGCCGATGGTTCCAGCCCGACCAGGGGGGTTTCGGCGGTGATGAGCTGGCTCAGGGCGCGGATATTACGCTCGGCCAGGGTTTTGGCGTATTTCAGCATCCCCTTCGACAGAGCCGCCCGGCCGCTTTCGCCATGTTCGGGAATGAGCACCTCGTAGCCCAGCCGTCGGAACAGTTCGATGGCTTTCTTGCCAACCTCTACATCGTTATAGTTCGTAAACTCGTCGCAGAAGAGATAAAACCGCGGAGCCGCCCCCTGGGGCTTGGCAACGGCCTGGCGCTGGCTCCAGGCCCGCACGGTCGTTTTTCCCAGCAGCGGCATGGTCCGGTCGGGGTGGAAACCGACAATGCGGTTGGCAATACGCCGGAGAGCGGGTGTTCCCAGCACCCCGTTCCAGGCCCAGGGTACGTAGCTGGCCAGCCCCGCCAGCCGGGTGAAGTTGGCAATCAGCCGCGACCGGATCGGTACGCCGTTGGTGTCGTAGTAATGCTGCAGAAACTCGGCCTTCAGCTTGGCTACGTCTACGTTTGACGGGCATTCGTTCTTACAGCCTTTGCACGACAGACAGAGGTCGTATACCTGCTTGATTTCTTCGTGGTCGAAGCGGTTGTCTTTCGGCGAGTGGGTCAGCATCTCGCGCAGGATGTTGGCCCGCGCCCGCGTGGTGTCTTTTTCGTTGCGGGTGGCCATGTAGCTGGGGCACATCGTTCCGCCCGACGATTGGGTTTTGCGGCAGTCGCCCGAGCCGTTGCACTGCTCGGCATGCTGCAGCACGTCCTGATTGTGATAACGGAAATAGGTCTGGAAGCTGGGCGTCTGCTGCCCGGCTTCGTAGCGCAGAAACGTATCCATGGGGGGCGTTTCTACAATCTTGCCGGGGTTGAAGATGCCGTCGGGGTCCCAGGTGTGCTTGATCTGCCGCATCAGCTCGTAGTTATGCGGCCCAACCATCTGCGGAATAAACTCCCCCCGCAGCCGCCCGTCGCCGTGTTCGCCGGAGAGGGAGCCGTTATATTTCTTGACGAGCGTGGCTATTTCTTCGGCAATGAGTCGGTACTGCCGATGGCCTTCGGCGGTTTTCAGGTTGATGATTGGCCGCAGGTGCAGCTCCCCCGACCCGGCATGGGCGTAGTGAACCGACGTCATGTTGTGTTTCCGCAGAATCTCGTTGAACTCGCGGATGTAGTCGGGCAGGTCGCGCACGTCAACGGCCGTATCTTCAATGACCGCCACCGCCTTTTCGTCGCCGGGGAGGTTGCCCAGCAGGCCCAGACCGGCTTTGCGGAGCGTCCAGATTTTTTTGGTATCGTCGCCGAACAGGAGCGGGAAATGGTAACCTAGTCCGGCCGCCCGCATCTCGGCTTCCATCTGCGCGGCCAGCTGCTCGATCTCGGCGCGGGTATCGCGCGAGAGGTCAACGACCAGAATGATGGGGAAATGGTTGGTTGGCGTTTTCTGCACGAAAAACGAGTTTTTCCGCTGCTCGGCGTTCTCGTCGGCCCGTTCCAGAATAATATCGTCGATGAGCTCAACGGCGTAGGGGCCGTAGTTCAGGGCCACCAGCGTAGCGCGCAGCGACTCATCGATGGAGTGGCAATGAACGCAGACCAGCCCGGTTTCTTTGGGTGGCAGCGGCACCAGGTTCAGCTTGATTTCGGTCAGGAAACAGAGCGTACCTTCGGAGCCGGCAATGAACTTGGCCAGGTTAAACGGCGGGCCGGTTGGTGTAAACGGTTCCATCTCCAGCACCTCGTCGAGGGCGTAGCCGGTGTTGCGCCGTTCGATGGTACGTTTGGGGAAGTTGCGCCGGATTTCGTCCTGGTTGGCCGGGTCGGAGAGGATAGCGCTGGTTTTGAGCAGGATGGTATCGGCCAGGGTAGCAGACCCGTTTTTGCGGCTGGCTGCGCTGACCTGTTTGGTGAAGTCCCAGCCGCTCATGGGGCCAAACTCCGCTTCGGAGCCGTCGGCCAGCAGCGCCTTCACCGACAGGGTATGGTTGCGCGTATCGCGATAGACGACCGAGTTGGAGCCGCAGGAGTTGTTGCCAACCATACCGCCAATCATGGCCCGGTTGGCCGTTGAGGTTTCGGGACCGAAATACAGGCCGTAGGGCTTCAGAAACCGGTTCAGCTCATCGCGCACGACGCCGGGCTGCACGCGTACCCAGCGCTCTTCGGCGTTCACTTCCAGAATCTGCGTAAAATGCTTCGATACGTCGACCACGATACCGGCGCCAACGACCTGCCCCGCCAGCGACGTACCCGCCGTACGCGGAATGAGCGAGAGCTTGTGCTCACGCGCGAAGGCGATGAGCGTTTTGAGGTCGTCGATGGTCTTGGGAACTGCCACGGCCGTCGGCATCTCGCGGTAGGCCGATGCGTCGGTGGCATAGAGCGTTCGATGGGTGGTATCCGTAAAGAAATCGCCCGTCAGGCGGGTCTTCAACTCATCGAACGGCTGGTCAATTGTTGTGGGCATCGCAGGCAAATAGAAGCGGGAATCGGACGGTAAAGATAAGGAAAAGAACCGCAACAGATCGGCTGGTGAAGCAGATTCGGCATAGGCTTACGGTCTGGCTGCGCGTTGTTTGGGCGTTGACAACCTATTCGCCCGATAGTGTTAACCGGTGCCTGGTTGCGCGGTATACCCGGAAACCTTATATTTTGTCGATTATCGTTCTAATGTACTGGTACAATGCTTACTACCCCCCTCGCTATGAGTCTCCATCCTGCTCATTTATCTAATGATCTCCGTGCTCTTGACTTGAAACGCATCGGTATGTTCTGGCTCCTGGCCTGTTTGATATCCTGGGGAGGTAGTTACCTGGCCGGGGTGCTGATGCCCGCCGGGAGCTGGGCCGCCCGTATGATTGATACCAGTATTCCGGTGTCGCTGGGACCGTTGCTGGCCGGTTTGCTCGTATTTCGGCGGGTCAGACAAGTATCCTGGGCGGGGGCACAGCCGCTGCGGGCGTGGCTGATGACAGCCCTCTTGCCACTGGGCTGGCTGATAGCGGCCAGTATGGGCCATGCTGCCACGGCCGACTCTTTAACCCGACACCTGCTGTTCACCCTGTCGGTACTGGTGTACTGCGCCGGCGAAGAATGGGGGTGGCGTGGGTTCCTGTACGAAGCGCTGCTGCCGCTGCCCGTCATAACGAGGGCTTTAGTGGGCGGGCTGCTCTGGTTCGGCTGGCATTTTGTGTTCTATAAAGACTTGCTGGACCTGAACTTCGCACTTACGTTTCTGGGCATGATCCTGATTGGCGCCTATGGTTTGAACGCGGCCGTAGCCCGAACCCGCTCCATAGCGGTGGCTGTCTGCCTGCACGCCCTCACCAAAACGAGCCTGCCTACCCCTTATTCGTGGGTTGTTATTGGGGCAATTATTGTTCTGTTGATTACCTGGCCAGCAAACCAGACCGCTACCATGGTGCGTACCGAGGCTACTCTGCCTGAACATCACTGACCCAGCCCGGCCCCTAAACGGACTACCGCCCGACCGATGGCCGGGCTGGGACCGGTTGCAGCAGCAGCAGCGAGTCGTTATTACGGGCAATAGCCAGGGCTGGTCTGTTCCCGACTCGCAGTGGCAGTATGTGTCTGACCTGCCCGGTGAGGGGTGGGCCGTTTAGTCGGGTTGGCTCAAACCGGCACTTTCCTTTGTTGATTAGCACGAGGCCATAATCGGCATCGTAGCGCCCCATCTGAATGTTGCAGCCGTAAAAATTGCCGCCCATGAGCACATCGGGTAAGGCATCGCCATTGGCATCGATGATGGCCGCTGCCTGGTAGGGTGCCAGTTGGGCCAGCATCGGCAGCGGCTGAGCCGAGAACCGTCCGTTGCCATCGTTGACCAGCATCAGATTCTGGAAGGTGTTGGCCTCGAGCTGGCGGGCGTCGGCCAGGTTATCGGCGCCGATCAGGTCGGCGATGCTGGCTCGGGCAAAGTCGCGGGCGTAGATGAACTTCTTCTTGATGAACGGAAACTGCTTCTCGGTTTCGGCTTTGTTGGCAAACAGCACCTCTTCGTTGCCCAGGTAGTAGGTCAGTAGCTGATCCGTTTTCTGGTTATGGTCAAAGTCACCCACGTAGAGCCGGACGGGCTGCTCAATGCTGGCACGCAGGCGGCTGTTGAGCCCCAGGTTGCCCACCAGTATGTCGAGGTCGCCGTCGTTGTCGAAATCGTGGGGCAGGCTGAAGTTCCACCAGCCTTTCCGCTCGGTCAGCATCCGTTTGGTAAAGCGACTCTGCTGGTTTTCGAGCAGGCAGATGCCATCCCATTCCAGCGTCAGCAGCAGGTCGGGGTCGCGATCGGCGTCGAAATCGACCCATTCGGCCTGTTTCACCAGCCCGATCGTGGCGGCTTCCGGAGCCTGCCGGGCGGTCATGTCGGTGAAGCGGCCGGTGCCATCGTTCCGAAGCAGATAGGAGCGGGGGGGCATGCCGTACTCGAACGGAATGGTTCGGCCGCCAATGAACAGCTCCGGCCTGCCGTCGCCGGTGAGGTCGGTAGCCCGTACGCAGGCTGCCGTGAGATAGACACCCGGAAACGCGTCGGCTTTGCGGCTGAACTGCCCGCGTCCGTCGTTCAGATACAGGCGGGGCTGGGTATACTCGGAAGTACCCCGGTACTCGTTGCCTCCGCTGGCCACTACCAGATCGGGGTCCGCGTCACCGTCGACGTCGGCGAAAACGGCGTCTACATCTTCGTAGACGCTGTCGCGTTCAAGGGCCGGCTGGCGGGTTCGGGTAAACGTACCGTTGGGTTGCTGCACGAACAGAGCGCTTTTGCCATCGCGCGCCGACCCAGCAAATAAGTCCTCGAGCCCGTCGTGGTTCACGTCGGCCACCGCCAGCGGGGGACCTTCGGCCGACATCATATGCGGAATCAGGGCTTCGCGGTCGAACTCGTTGAAGTTGTTTTCCTGATGCTGATAAATCAGGTTGGCCGGGCGGGTAATATCCGTAAAGGCCGTTGTCCGGGGCTGGCGGGGCCGGTGAGCCGCGTAGTCGAAGCGGGGCAGGCCGGGCTGGTAGCGGAGCGAGATAACCCGCTGGCTGCTGTCGGGACTAACGCGCTGGTAGCGGTTGTCGGGCCAGACAATCAGTACCGAATCGACGGTAGCCAGGCGACCCAGCCCGACCGTGAGCGGCACCTCCATACTCGACTGGAAGCCCCGCACCGGAAATTTCTCGTAGCTGAGCACCTCGCCCTGTCTGTATACCAGACACTTGGCGCCAATGGCGTTGCGGTTGGGAGCCGCGCCCGTCAGCCGGATGGTCAGCGACTGATTGCCGGGGGCGTAGGTGCTGGACAGGTTTTCGTAGACGAAGGGGTGGTCGTTGATGTTGTTGGTAACCACGTCGAGGTCGCCGTCGTTGTCGAGGTCGGCGTAGATGGCTCCGTTCGAGTAAGCAGGTTTATCATTGTCGATGGTGGCGGCCAGGTCCTGAAAACGCAGGTCGGGCTGGTTGCGGAAAAACTTGTTGGGCAGCTTGATCTCGGGCAGTTTGTCGGTCAGCGACTGATCATTTTCGGTAAACTCTTTCCGGTCCATGCGCGCCTGTATGGTCTCGTTCGATACAAACGCGATGTAGTCAATGTCGTTCATGCGCTTCGGAATCCCGTTCGAGATGAACAGGTCTTTGCGTCCGTCATTGTCGAAATCCATGAACAGGGGCGACCATGACCAGTCGGTAGCGTGAACGCCGGCATACATGCCAATCTCCGAAAAGGTATTGTTTCTGTTATTGAGCTGGAGGTTGTTGCGTGCAAACTGGTAGTTGTAGCCCTGTCTGATTTTGTATTTGAAGATGTTGTAGGAGTCTTCGCCCTCCGACCGTTTTAGAATCTCGCGGTCGAACGGAAGCATATCGAGCGAGATGATTTCCGGAAACGCATCGTTGTTGATGTCGGCAATGTCGATGCCCATCGAGAACTGACTGGTATGTCGGATCTGCTGGTCAAGCTCTTCCCGAAATCGTCTCGATCCGGTTTTGGGGTCGGGCTGGTTGATGTAGAGATAGTCGTTTTCGTGGAAGTCGTTCCCGATGTACAGATCCGGATAGCCATCGAAGTTTACATCGCCCGTGCCCACGCCCAGCCCGTAGCCCAGCACGTCGCTGATAATACCAGCCGCCTGCGTTACTTCTACGAAGCGGGGCAGGCCACCCGCTCCCTGCTCAACGCTCATGTTGCGAAAGAGCCGGTCGCCGGCGGTTGGGTGGGTTTTTCCCTGGAACGCGCTCCGGAAGCCGAAGGTGCCGTTCTGGTGCAGCGAGTGGTTAAGCTGAAACATGTCCAGATCGCCGTCGCCATCGTAGTCGATGAAGGCCGCCTGGGTGCCAAGTCCCGCCAGATCGAGTCCGTACTCGCTGGCGCGTTCGTCGTATACGGGTACGCCCGCTTTGGTAATTTCGCGGCAGACAAAGAGCCGGTTGTGCCCTTTGAAGTCGCCATAGCCGCTGACCTGGCTGATGTACAGATCGAGCAGCCCGTCCTGGTTGATGTCAACGACCGACACGCCATTGGCCCAGCCTTTGCCCGCATTGATACCGGTCTGGTCGGTAACGTCGGTAAACTGGAGCTGGCCTTTGTTGAGGTAGAGTCGATTGGGGCCGCTATTGGCCGTAAAACACAGATCGACCAGCCCGTCGTTGTTGAAATCGCCCGCCCCTACGCCACTGCCGTTGTAGAAGTACATGTAGCTGAAAATATTCAGTTCGTTGGTTGGCACCAGCTCGTTCGTGAAGGAAATGCCGGTACGGGCCGCGTCGAGCAGCCGGAAGGTAGCTGGCTGACGGTCGGGTTTCTGGCAGGCGAAGAAAGTCAGCGCCACCGATGCCGCCGTGAGGAGGGAACGGACGCGGTTATTCATTCCAGGCATTCATACCCGACGCGGGCAGGGGCATACAGGCAATGAAGTTGCCCGGTAGGGGATCGTAACTCAGCATTTTTTTGCCAACCTGCTCGCTGGTGAAGTAGCCAAGCAGGGTAAGCCCTTTCAGCTGGCGGTAAAAGGCCGTTGGTGGGCTGTCTTCGAGCGTAATGCCCCAGAGTGAGAGCGGGGTTTTGGCGGCCTCATGGTCCAGCTTGAGGAGCAGCGCTTCACGTTGGGCGGGGGTGGCCTCAACGAACGAGGTGCCGTGGGCTTCTTCGGCGGCTTCGTCCAGCGCGTTCAGGCCGTCGATGAACCGACCCTGCTCTTCTTCTGACAGCAGGTCGTTCAGCATTTTGTCGATAAACTGCGGTACCCCAATGTCTTTGGCACCCGGCGTGCCGGTACGGGGCAGTATGGTTTCGGCAATTTCGGCAATGGTATTGGCCTGGGTGTCGGTCAGAAAAACCGGTTTCCAGCTTAGGGAAACGGGTGTTGAGCAGGCTGTAAACAGCTCGCTCAGCGCTCCAATCGAGACGGAGTAGCCCATGAACAGAGCCGATTGTTTGAGTAGGTCCCGGCGGGTCATAAGTCGTTGCGGTTTAGCGATCGGGTGGCGAAATCAACCGCCCGGGCCGTCAGTGCCATGTACGTAATGGATGGATTTACGCAGGACGAAGAGGTCATACAGGCGCCATCGGTCACGAACACGTTGCTGCAACCCCACACCTGGTTGTTACCGTTTAGGATCGACGTTTTGGGGTCGCGACCCATGCGGGCCGTCCCCATCTCGTGAACGCCTACTCCCATACCGCCCGAATGATCGAAGGTTTTGATGTTGTTGAGACCGGCGGCTTCGAGCATTTCGGCGGCATCGGCCATCATCTGTTTGCGCATAGCCCGTTCGTTGGTGCCAAAGTCGGCATCGAACACCAGCGTCGGCAGGCCCCACTGGTCTTTTTTGTCCGGGCTCAGCGTCACTTTGTTGTTGTGGTCGGGCAGTACCTCGCCGAATCCCATCAGGCCCATACCCCAGCCACCGGGTTTGAAGAGGCTGTCTTTGAAAGAGGCTCCTACGCCCGGCTGGTTTACACCCGCGCCCCAGTTGTCGCGCCCGGCGCCGGCCCCCTGGTAGTCGTAGCCGCGCAGGAAATTAGGGTTTCTGGTTTTTGCATCGAGGTTGACATAGCGCGGAATGAACAACCCGCCGGGCCGCCGTCCTTTATAATATTGATCCTCAAAACCGTCGTAGCTGCCTACAGCACCTACATGATAATGGTGGTCCATGATATTGTGCCCCAGTTCGCCACTGTCGTTGCCAAGTCCATTGGGGAAACGCCGAGATTTGGAATTGAGCAGGATCTGGGTGGTTGCCATCGATGACGCGCAACAGAAGATCAGTTTTGCGTAAAACTCGGTCATCTCTTTCGTTTCGCGATCGACTACCCGTACGCCGGTTGCTTTGCCTGCCTTTTCATCGAAAATGATGGAATGCACTACTGAGTTGGGTCTGATGGCGAAGTGGCCGGTTCGGTTGGCGGCTGGCAGGGTGGCCGCGTTGCTGCTGAAGTAAGCCCCGTAGGGGCAGCCCCGCGCGCAGCGGTTGCGATTCTGGCATTTGGCCCGGCCCAACTCCTGATGCCAGGGCTGGGGGTCGGTCAGGTGCGCCACCCGCCCGATGGTTACGGGGCGGTTGCTGTATTTCTTCATGACCTCCTGTTTGAAGTGATTCTCCATACAGTTCAGCTCCATCGGTGGTAGGAAATAGCCATCGGGGAGGTGGTCGAGGCCCAGCTTCTCGCCACTGATGCCGACAAATTTCTCGACATACGTGTACCAGGGCTCAAGGTCTTTGTAGCGGATAGGCCAGTCGATGGCAATACCTTCGCGGGCGTTGGCCGTAAAGTCGAGGTCGCTCCATCGGTAGCAGTGTTTGCCCCAGGTCAGCGATCGACCGCCGGTCTGGTTGCCCCGTATCCAGTCGAAGGGCCTCACTTCTTCGTAGGGGTCGTCTATATCTTTCGTGAAGAAATGTTTGGTGCTTTCGCCCACGAACCCACTGCGGATCTGCACGTAATAATCTGTTTGGTCCTGATGACTCAGGTTGCCCCGGTGCGCAAAGTCCCAGTGATCGTGGTTCATGGTCGGGTAGTCGTCGATGTGGTTGACGAGCCTACCTTTCTCCAGCACCAGCGTATTAAGGCCTTTTTCGCAGAGTTCTTTGGCGGCCCAGCCTCCGCTAATGCCGGACCCGATCACGATGGCATCGTACCGGTGGGTTTTGTTAACAGTGGTGTTCAGGTTAGCCATGATGGTTTACGGCAGCGCTACTTTCTGATGCGGTACAGGGTTGGTTTCGACTGGTTGGCTAAGGTAATCAAATGTGACTGCTGGCCGATGCGTAATGAGCTGATTTGCTTGACCTCCCCGGTTTCCAGATAGCCGCTTTGCTGGGTCGGTACTACGCTGAACTGTCCCCGGCGACGGTTTAGCAGCACCAGACCCCGGCAGGCGTCCAGCCGCCCGAACTGCGGAATGAACTGGGTAAAGTTGCCGCCCAGGACCAGGTCGTTCAGGCCGTCGGCGTTTACGTCCTGCCAGGCTATGGCGTTTACGCAGGACAGCTGCACCGGCGCCGGTAACGCCCGGACTGTAAACCGGCCGGCCCCGTTATTGACCGCAATGACCGACTGGCAGTAGCTGACCGTTCGTGTCTGGCTGGTCCGCAGCACCTCCTCCGGAAACAGGTCCTGAATCGATTTGCGGGCGTAGTCGGTATGTTTCAAAATCTGGCGTTTTAAAAAAGGAAACTGGTCGGTCATTTCGCGCTTCAGAAAAACCGGCATCAGCCGATGGTCGGCGCTGGTCCGGGTCATGATCTTATCCAGCCGGTCATTTTTATCGAAGTCGTTGACAAACAGAGTTAGTGGCTGGTCGGGCGTGCCGCGCAGGGCGCTGTTCAGGCCCAGATTGCCAAGTACCAGATCCGTATCGCCATCATTGTCTATGTCGGCGGCTTTGAGGCTGCCCCAGAAACCGGTAAACGCATCGAGTCCGGTGTCTACTTCCTTAAACATACCGCCCTGGACCGAAAACACCTTCGGAGCCATCCAGTCGCCAGCCACGACCAGATCGGGCCGTTTGTCGCCCGTAACGTCGGTCCAGGCTGCGTCACGAACCATACCGAGCGAGGCAAACGCTGGCGCATACCGGGCCGATACGTCCTGGAAATACCCCGCACCGTCGTTTTGCAGGAGGTAGCTCGGTGGGGTGAGCCCGTACTCCTGCGGGTAGCTTCGGCTGCCGACAAAGAGATCGAGGTCGCCATCGGCGTCATAGTCCACCGGGACAATGACGCTCGTATTCATACCGGTTGGCGGCAGGGCCCGGCCGTTCAGGGTAAACTGGCCGTGGCCGTCGTTCATATACAGACGGTTCATCAGCTCCGGCGAGCCAGCTGCAACCTGGTTGCCTCCGCTCCCGATGATGAGGTCCAGATCGTCGTCGTTGTCGGCGTCGAAGAACTGGGGGGCCGTATCTTCGAAGGAGGCAAGCCGGGTAAAAACGGCCTGGGATGAGGGCTGAAATCCGCTGGCGGTCTGCCGGTAAAGCTGACCAGGCTGCCCTTTGGCTCCGCCGATATAGAGGTCGTCGCGCCCGTCGCCGTCAACATCGCCGATGGCGGCTTTGGGACCCTCGGTCGAGAGCCGGGCGGGGATGTTTCGTTCGTTGTAAAAATCGTCGTACGCGTCTTCACGGTGCGCGACGAAGGGCGACTGGACCCGTTCGAGCAGCGCGGGGCCGGGGAGCTGGGGCTGGGCAGGTGGCGGGTTCTGGGCGTCGCGAATGGACAGGGTAAGGAGTTGGTCGGGCTTAGGCGCTTTGACCAGGCTGACGCGACCGTCGTACCACCGGATGCGGAGCGAGTCGGGCTGGCCAATGGTGCCGAGGCCCAGCGTCTGCACGTATTCGGTGCTGGACTGAAAACCGCGGGCCGGTGCCAGGTAGCGGCTGATAACCTGCCCCCGGTGCATCAGTTCGATGGTTGAGCCGATGGCAAAGGTGTTGAGGCCCTCGCCTACGAGTTTTACTTTGAGATAGCGATGCGTCGGGGTTTTTCGCTCGGCGTGGTTCTGGTAAATAAGGCAGGGCTGGTTAACGGTATTGACTACCAGGTCGAGGTCACCGTCGTTGTCGAGATCGGCGTAGGCGGCTCCGTTCGAGAACGACGGGTCGCCGAGGCCCATCTGCCGGGCATTTTCGGTAAACGTCAGGTTTCCGTTGTTATGAAAAAAGGTATTCGGAAGAGGAGTGGAGGGCATGTGGCGCACAACCTCGTCGAACTCTTTCTTCTTGCCGGACATAGCCTTGGTCTGAGCCAGGTCGTTGGCGAAGAAATCGATAAAGTCCTGGTCGATAACGTCGTGGTAAATGCCGTTGCAAACGTAGATGTCGTTGTAGCCGTCGTTATCGGCGTCGAACAACAGCGCGCCCCAGCTCCAGTCGCTGGCAGCCACGTCGGCGTAGTACGCAATCTCGCTGAAGGTGCCGTCCTGGTTATTTAGCTGCAGGCAGTTTTGCTGGTACTGGTTGTAAAAGCCGCGCTCTTTTTTGAGGTTGAAGAGATAATGGTTCTCGAACGAGGAGGTTGTTTTCTTCCGGAATTCATCGCGGGGCAGCATCTCGGTCGTGAACAGTTCGGGATAGCCGTCATTGTTAATGTCGCCCAGATCGGCGCCCATCGACGCGATGCTGAGGTGATTCATCCGGCTTTCGATGTCTTCGCGGAAGGTGCCGTCCTGATTGTTGATGTAGAGGTAATCTTTCTCAAAAAAGTCGTTGGAAATATATATGTCGGGCCAGCTGTCGTTGTTGACATCGCCGATGGTCACGCCCAGCCCAAACCCGATCAGGCTGCTGTAAATACCCGTTTTTTCACTGACATCGACAAAAAGGGGCGCGTTTGGGGCAGACAGATTGGGTGAGTTGCCCCGTTTATTCACCGCCCCTACGCCCCCGCGTTCTACCGTCATGTTGCGCAGGAGTCGGTCACCACCGCCTTTCAGAAAATCCTTGACGGGCCAGTCTTTAGCCCGTAGCGTTCGGTTGTTGGCAAAGTCGAGGGTGTTAACCGGAATAAAGCTGTTGTTGAGAATATAGCAGTCGAGATCGCCATCACGGTCGTAGTCGAAAAAGGCCGCGTGGGTAGTATAGCCGTTATCGTCGAGTCCGTACTGCCGGGCCGATTCGGTAAAGGTTGGTACGCCGTTTTTCAGACCGTTGTTGATGTAGAGTTCGTTATGTTGGCCAATGCCTTTCTGGTAGCCCGCGTAGCAGACGTAAATGTCGAGCCAACCGTCGGCGTTGATATCGACCATAACAACGCCAGTGCCCCATTTACCCGTACTGCCTACGCCTGCCCGGTCGGTAATATCAGTAAACTGCCAATTGCCCGTACCGGGTTTGGTCTGGTTCAGGTACAGTTTGTTGGTACCCATGTTGGCGGTGAAGTAAACATCGGGCAGGCCATCATTATTAAGGTCGCCCACGGCTACGCCCCCGCCATTGTAAAAGTTGCGGTAGTTAAAAATGTTGAAATCTTCGCGGTTGACCACCTTGTTCTCAAACGAGATGCCGATGCGGTCGTTATCCATCCGCTCGAACAGGGCTTTGTCGGCCGGGCTCGAGCAGGCGAAGAGGCTGGTCAGCAGGGCGAGTACAACAGCCGGTACCAAAGCCGGTCGAAATAGGGTTGAATCCACGCGATTGCGTCGTTACGGTGTCTGTCAAAAGGGGAAAGGGCTCAGAAGAACACGTCTTTTCGGGTAACGTGCTGAAGTCGGAGGCTGGGGTTTCGGATTACGATCAACCCCTGAACAGTAATCCATTTGGTAGGTACCCGCTGAAATTCATACTTACCCGCCTTGCCGGTCAGGCGCATGACCAGTTTATCGTCCGTCAGGGTTTCAACGGTAATCGTGCCGTCGGTCATCAGGTAGCCTTCGCCCCGCCGGTTGGCTTTGTCGATCAACCGACCGATCATCACGCTGCCCGCCACCTGGTTGTCGAGGAATACCTGCCGTTTGATGGGTTTGTCTTTGTACCAGTCGCTGCCGCTGAACGCCACGATGATGTTGCTTTCGAACTGATCGAAGAGGTTGAGCCGCATAAACGTATCATACACATCGACCTGCCCGCTGAACTGGCTCTCGGCCGGGTAAAAATCGGCGCCATCGAGCTGTATCCGAACCCGGGCCTGACCCGGTTTAAGCGATGCATATAACTCATCGACAGTGGCTTCTGGGCGGCAGCCCGCCAGCCATATGAATAACAGGCCAATGAGCAGAAAAGAAAGTTTCATGTTACGATGGATACGGAAGTACCAGAACAAAATATCCCCAAAACGCCCAATGGCGTTTTGGGGATGCATAAACAGGCTGTCAATCAATAGCCTGGGTTCTGTTTCAGGTTCGGGTTCGACACCGTAGCGTCAGACGGAATGGGGAACAGTACCGTGTGCGCGCTCTTGTTGTCAACACCGGTGCCGGTCAGGAATTTGCCGAAACGAACTTCTACCGTCCGCTTGCCGCCTTCCCAGTAAGTTTCTCGACCGATCTCGTCGAACATGGCATCTTCGGTCAGCGATGTCAGCGCCGACGCGCCCCGCAGTTTGCGGAGGTCGTTTACCTGCGCCAATGCCGCGGCTGCATTGCCCGACCGAAGCAGGGCCTCGGCTTTCATTAGGTACGCATCGCCGTAGCGGGCAATGATGTACTTGTTGGCATCGGCCGGGTGGTACTTAATAACCCGGATTCCTTTGTCGGTCGGCGTACCGGCCAGCGTTACGTCGCGGGTGAACTGCAGCGGCTTTTGCGTGCGCGAGTCGACGATAGCCGCGCCCTTGTCGTTATACTGCTGCCCGATCAGGAAGCCACGGCCAATACCTGAGAACTCTTTCCCGTCTCTCTTAGCCGCTACACCTTTCCGGACATCGCTCGTCTCGAACTTGTCGTAGAAGTCGGCCAGCGTAGCAAAACCGTTCCAGCCCGAAGGGTTCTGGTCGTAGTGGAGCGTCATATACCAGCGGTTCTGCGGAGATCCCTGCGCGCCGGTCAGAATGATCTCGTTGGCAGCCGTTTTGGTGAAGTTGCTGAAATAATCGGGGTTCAGCTTAAAGCCAGCGGCAGTAATAGCGTCAACGGCCTTAACCACGTTGTCCATGTCGGCTTTGTCGAACGTATAGGGGCCTTCGGCTTTCGCAGATTTGAACACGGCTTTGTTCAGGTACAGTTTGGCCAGCAGGTAGTTGGCCGCAGCTTTCGTAGCGGTCGGGTTGTCGGACGAAGCCGGGTTGGCTTCGGTCAGTGCCGGGAGGGCTTCGGTCAGGTCTTTCAGAATAAAGTCGAAAGCCTCAGACCGGCTTTTCACCTTCGGGTTGTCGTTTACCCCTTCAGTAGCTTCGCGGAACGGAACCTGGCCCCAATAGTCCATGACGTAGAACATGTTCCAGGCCCGGAGAAACTTGGCCTGGGCAGCCTGCGCGGGCGTTGGGCTGGAGGCCAGAATCTGTGTACACTTGAACACCTGCGAGTTCAGGTTATTCCAGGCGTTCAGGTTCCAGGAGTGGGTAGCATCCCAGGTGTGCTGATCGAGCGTGCGCCATACGCCATTATCGCCCCAGTCGACACCGCGCGTGGGCGGAATCATCTCGGCCGTTGTGTGCTCACCCAGGGCGTATATATTAGCCTGATCGGAAAACTGGTTGCCCAGATCGTTGTAAACCGCCTGGAGGGACTGCGCTACGTCGACGGATTTGAACCCGCCGGCCGACTTAACGACCAGCGAGTCTTTCTCGACCACATTCAGGTCTGTGCACGACGACAGCACAGCCAGTACAGCGGTCATACTCAATACCTTGCTTGTTATATGCGTATTCATGAGTCTTTTTTAAACTAATTGATTGAATTAGAATGCGATATTGGCACCCAGAGTCCAGGTACGAGCGCGGGGATAGGCTGTGTAATCGATACCCAGCGATGGTACACCGTTCAGCGATTTGTTGGTATTTACCTCAGGGTCCTGGCCCGTATAATTGGTAATGACGAAGAGGTTCTGACCGGTCAGGAACAGCCGCAGGTTTGAGAGGGTTTTGTTACCCGTGTTAAAACGGTAGCCCAGGCTCAGGTTCTGCAGGCGAACGAACGATCCGTTTTCGAGGAAGCGGGTCGATACGTCAGGTGCGTTGAAGGGTCCTTCTTTCAGGCTAGGTACATCGCGGGTTACGTTGCGGCCGTTGTTGAAAGCACCCTTGGTGAAGAATGCGTTGGCATTGTTATTATACACCCAGTTGCCAAATACCCCGTTGAAGAAGAAGCTCAGGTTCCAGTTGCCGTAGTGCAGGTTGTTGGTCAGGCCACCCGTAAAGGTCGGCAGTGGGCTTTTGCCGATGAACTTTTGCACGTCGCCACCCGTATAGATGGTGTTGCCTGCTTCATCGTAACCGCCAAACTCGCGCAGGAAGAACGCAAACAACGGCTGATCATTGGCGATCCGCTGGGCAAAAGCGCCCGTCAGACCCTGGCCGCTGATGCCGCCGGTATTGATCAGACCTCCGTAATTTTTCACGATGTTCTTGTTGTAGGCTGCGTTGAACTGTACATCCCAGCCAAACTTGGGTTTGTCGACAATGCCGACGTTCAGGCCGAGTTCAACCCCGCTGTTGATTACGTTGGCGTCGAGGTTTCTCCAGACGAATGGCGTCAGAGCTGGTTGCGCCGATGTAACCTGAATCAGCAGGTCTTTGGTGTCTTTCCGGTAGAAATCGATCGAACCCGTTACGCGGCTACCGGCAATACCGAAGTCGACACCGGCGTTGAACTGGGCCGTAGATTCCCATTTCAGATCCGGGTTGGGAAACGATACGTCACTCAGGCCACCGCCGTTGATGTTATCCGACGATGCGTTGAAACCCCAGTCGCTGAACCGCTGACGCTGATCGTAGAGGTTGTGCGGAATCGACTGGTTACCCGTTACGCCGTAGCCTAACCGAACTTTCAGGTCGGAGAAGACCGCTTTCGGAATGAATGACTCTTCGCCCAACCGGTAGGCAACGGCCGCCGAAGGGAAATAACCGTATTTGTTACCGCCACCAAAGCGGGTCGAGCCATCGGCCCGCAGCGTGGCCGTCGTGATCAGCTTGCCAATGGTCAGGTTTACCCGGCCAAAGTACGACTGCAGTTCATCTTTGGTGTAGGCTGTGTTTTGAATCAGGCTACCAAAGCCCTTCGAGTTGTCGGCAGAGGCCGCGTTGTTGATCATCAGATCCAGATTGCCTGTCCGGAAATTGGTTGCAGTTGCCCGTTGGAAGGTATACTCAAAGCTCTGGTACGAGTAACCCAGCAGCGCGTTCAGGCTGATGTTCTTGTTGATCTCCTTGTCGTAGGTGAAGTAGTTCTCCATCAGATTGTTATTAATCTGAATGTCGGTCAGGAACAGGCGACCCACGTTCTGAATATCCTGATAGACGAGATCTTTAGAGAAAGCTGCTTTCCGGGACGACATTGACTTGTCGAAACCCAGTACCGTCTTAAATTTCAAGCCGGTTATGATTTCATATTCGGCATTGAGGTTACCCAGTGACCGCAGTGTTTTGGTATTGTCGCGCGACAGGTCGAGCAGGGCCTGTGGGTTCGGCTCGGCTACGTTGCTCGACTGATAGAGCGTGCCATCCGGATTGTAAACCGACAGCGTTGGGTTCGATTTCAGAATACCCGCCAGCAGGTCACCCTGGTAGCCGGCGTTGTCGGTAACCGGGACGTTGCCATCCTGGGTTTCCGATACCGTGGCCTGGATACCGATGTTCAGCTTGTTATTGATGAACTTCTTGTTGCCATTGAACGTAGCGCTCAGGCGGTTGAGGGAGCTTTTCTGCATGATACCCTGCTGGTCGAGGTAGCCAAGCGAAAAGCGGTAGTTGCCCGTTCCGTCACCGCCACCGTAGGCGAGGTTATGCTGGTTGGTCAGACCCGTCCGGAACAGTACGTCCTGCCAGTCGGTGCGTGCACCCCGATCCTGAGAAGGTTGCAGTTTGGCATACTCGTCGGGGCTCAGCAAATCATAGCGTTTGGTAATGTTGCTGATCCCGAACGAAGGCGAATATTCGAGGCTGCCTTTGCCCGACTTTCCTTTTTTTGTCGTGATCAGAACAACGCCGTTGGCACCGCGCGATCCGTAGATGGCCGTAGCCGACGCATCTTTCAGGATGTCGATGCTCTGAATATCTTCCGGGTTCAGGAAGTTGAGCGGGTTACGGGGCGAGGAGCTACCGATCCCCGAGTTCTGACCATCCGACTGGGTATTGTCACCACTGAGGGGTACGCCGTCAACGACGAAGAGTGGGTTATTACCGTTCCGTACAGATGAGGTACCCCGGATACGGATGTTAATACCACCGCCGGGCTCCCCGCTGTTTTGCGTAATGGCCACCCCGGGTACCCGACCCTGCATGAGTTGCTCAGGCGATGTTATAATTCCTTTGTTAAAGTCTTTGGTGCCAATTACGTTCACCGCACCTGTAGCGTCCTTCTTTTTCACCGAACCATAACCGATAACGACGACCTCGTTCAGGGTCTGATTATCTTCGGTCAGCGACACGTTAATAACGCTCTGATTACCCACCGTTACTTCCCGCGATTCATAGCCGACAAAACTGAAGACCAGTACGGCCCGATCCGGCACGGCAATGCGGTAGTTACCAGACGCGTCTGAGTTGGTCCCGCGTTGGGAACCTTTAACCGCAATGCTTACGCCCGGCATGGCCGTTCCATTGGCGTCCTTCACCACACCCGACACCTGGCGATCCTGCGCCCATGTGCTAACTGTTATAGCAAAAAATAGAGTGGTAAGCAGGAGCCTGCTCACAAAAGTAGTAAGTCGGTAACAGCTGATCCGGCTTGCCACTGCGTAACTGTGCATCATAGATTTTGATAAATTAAGTATAAGTACCAGGTTACTGTTTATGCCTTTCAATGCAATCTACCTAAATCTTACCAAAAAGTGGTATTATTTGAGCATTAAATAGCAATTGGGCTGCAAATAAGTAGTGTTTTTTGCAAAACGTCAAGGTGAGTATCTATAAATTCCCATTAAAATATTATTCTATTTTTTATGTAGATATACTTAAGTATATAGTTTTTGTGATGACATATAACCCACTGCATCGGATAAGTTCAGTAGCAGAGTTCAAAGGAAGGGGGGGCAGTGGGTTGGCAATCGGCTTAAACAGGCCGATTTGGGTGGGTAAACCTGGCAAACATCAGACTATAATCCGTTGGTTGTGGGGGTTTTTTCGCCACTGGAGCAGGCCATCGGATAGCTTTTTTTTACTACAATTGGCAATTTTTTTCCTAAATTAATCCTATACGGATACCCGTATATCAGGTAAAAACGTACGAAAAAGGCGTAACGATAACGTAGGTAACTTATTCAGTAACAGACAAAAAGATTATGATTTTTTAACTATAAAGTACAAAACGACAGATTGCTGACTGCCCCAATATAGTACTATATTTACCAATAGTATACCGATTTTAACAATTCTCTATTTGCGTTTGTCAAATCAAGATAGCTACTTTTGCTATAGATTATACTTTGACTATAGGCTATACTATGTCTATTGCAAAGCTTTATTTAGTGGTTTATTGACGAACGTCTGTCCATCTGAATCCAGTCTCCCAGACTGTACCCTGTTATGATGATCATTCAATGTTATGAAAGCAGGATGGCCTCGCTGCCACAGCCGACAGTCCGTCTGGCCAGTAACCAAAACCATTTTTAATTATTCAAAACATTTTACTGTAAACCTATGATGGACAAATCCTACACAGGTGACCGTTTCGGCGGTTACGTAGGTCAGGTTGGGAGCGCTCAACCCCAGCCATTTCGTAAGAAAGCTTGCTACGGCTTTTTATCGTTACTGGCCATGGTACTACTGCTGGGAAACCAGCTGGCGTGGGCGCAGGGCACAACCCTGACGGGTAAGGTGGTTGACAAATCGGGTATTGGCCTGCCCGGTGTAACCGTACAAATTAAAGGCGCTAACCGGGGCACATCGACCGATGGCGATGGCGCGTATCGGCTGTCTGACGTACCCGGCGGAGCCACGCTGGTGTTCAGCTCGATTGGGTTCGCTACACAGGAGGTTGCGGTAGGTAACCGGAGCGAAGTGAACCTGACGCTACAGGACGATACCAAGTCGCTGAACGAGGTGGTCGTGGTGGGTTACGGTACCCAGCGCGCCAAAGATGCTACCGGTTCTGTAGTAGCCATCGGTACCAAAGATTTTAACAAAGGGGTGATTGCGTCGCCTGAGCAACTGCTCCAGGGCCGCGCGGCTGGTATCCAGATCACACCCGCCAGCGGTGAACCCGGTGCCGGGGTGAACATCCGTATCCGGGGTACATCGTCGCTCCGGTCGGGTAACAACCCGCTCTTCGTCGTTGATGGTATCCCGCTCGACGGGGGCGAAACCTCTAGCGGTGGCCGCGATTTCGGGGCCGGTACGCAATCGGCCCGTAACCCGCTGAACTTCCTCAACCCCGACGATATCGAGAATATCTCGGTCTTGAAAGACGCTTCGTCGGCGGCTATTTACGGCTCGCGCGGTGCGAATGGCGTTGTCCTGATCACGACCCGCCGGGGCAAATCGGGCCAGCAGACATTCAACCTGTCGGCCAATACCAGCGTAGGCGGAACGCTTCGTCGGTACGACCTGCTGAGCGCGTCTGACTACGCTGCGGCTGTAACTCGGGCGGGTGGTGATGCGTCGTTGCCGGCCGTTAACGCCGGTGCGTCGACCGACTGGCAGGATCAGATTTTTCGCACCTCGTTCTCGCAGAACTACAACATGAGCTACGGTGGTGGTAACGACAACACCCGGTATAACCTCTCGCTGGGCTATTCGGATCAGCAGGGCGTTATCAAGAAATCGGCGCTGAAGCGTCTGACGGGCCGTATCAATGCCTCGCACGAGCTATTCGACGATAAGGTTGTGATCGACCTGGCGCTGACTACCTCGAACGTTAATGACGTATACGTACCCAACAGCGACAACGCAGGTTTCGAAGGTAACCTCATCGGCTCGGCCATCCAGGCTAACCCAACCTATCCGATCTATGATTCGCAGGGCCGTTTCTTCAACCCCGACGGGTATAACGAAGATCCGACCAGCACAAGCTTTGGCCGCCCGAACGGTAACTCCTTCCGGAACCCGGTGTCGTTGCTCGATCTGATCGACGATCAGGGCCGTACCAACCGGACGCTGGCCAGCATCAGCGCCACCTGGAAAATTCTGGACGGTCTGTCGTATAAGATCAACTTCGGTATCGATAACTCAAGCTCCGAGCGTCGTACGTCGATTTTCCGGAATATTCCGGGCTTTGCCATCACCAACAACGCTGGTCAGGCAACGATCCAGAATAACGACCGCTCGTCGCAGCTGATCGAGCATACCCTGAATTTCAACCGGAAAGTAGGCGTGGGTAACCTCGATGCCGTAGGTGGTTTTTCATACCAGAAGTTTCAGGATCAGTATAGCTTCGTACAGGCTAACCTGTTTATTCCGGATGCCGACGAGCTGTTCCCCTACGCTAATAACATTGGTGGTGCCAACAACAACGGCACCAACAAAGCCTACACCGCTGGCTCGAACCGGGGCCAGAGCGAACTGCAGTCGGTATTTGGCCGGGTGAACTACAACATCAACGACAAGTACCTGATCACCGCCACGGTGCGGGCCGATGGTTCGAGCAAGTTCGGCGCCAACAATAAGTACGGTGTATTCCCGGCTCTGGCGGCAGCCTGGCGCGTGTCGGACGAAGCGTTCGCCAAAAATCTGGGTGTCGATATCAAGCTGCGGGCCAACTACGGTATTACGGGTAACCAGGAGTTCCCCTCGAACCGTACCCGTAACCTGTACACCTTCGTAAATAACGGCTCGGGTACGGCTCGTGACATTACCCCGAACGACAACCTGCGCTGGGAAACGACGACTCAGTACGGTATCGGTGCCGACCTAGGTTTCTTCGGGGGGCGCCTGACCGCTACGATCGATTACTTCAACAAGAATACGACCGATCTGCTGTTCGAAGCCCTCTACGCACAGCCAGCACCGGCCCGGGCGCGCTGGATCAACCTCGACGCCAACGTGATCAACCGCGGGGTCGAGCTTCAGGTAGCCTACGACATTCTGCGCGGCAGCAAAGTGCGCTGGGACATTGTGGGTAACGCTACGTTCCTGAAGAACGAAGTGACCAATTTCTCGGGTATCTACAACACCGGTGCTATCAACGGTCAGGGCCTGTCGGGTGCCTATGCCCAACGGATCGTGAACGGCCGGCCGCTGTTCTCGTTCTTCATGCCGACCTTCACCGGCTACGACAGCAACGGGTTTGCTACCTATACCGATCCGTCGCTGAACCTGGAGTACGTAGGCAGCGCCATCCCGACCTTCAACTTCGGGGTGACCAACAACGTATCGTTCGGCAATTTCAACGTCAGCATGTTCTGGAACGGCGTGTCGGGTAACTACATCTACAATAACACCGCCAACGCCATTTTCACCAAGGGTAACCTGCGCAACGGTCGTAACGTAACGGTCGATGCGGCCAACAGCGCCGAAAATGCATTGAACCCACCGCTGGTATCGACCCGCTTCCTGGAAAAAGGCTCGTTTGCGCGCCTGTCGAACCTGACCGTTGGCTATACCGTACCGCTGACCAGCAAACAGATCCGGAACCTGCGTGTGTCGCTGACGGGCCAGAACCTGCTGCTCATCACGGGCTACTCGGGGGTTGATCCGGAGGTGAACACGAACAAGTCGATTGATGGTATCCCGTCGCTGGGTATCGACTATACCGCTTTCCCATCGCAGCGTATCGTTACGTTCGGCGTGAGTGCGGGATTCTAAGTAACACCTGATCAGGCAGTCGCTGACTGTTCAATGACTGCCTGATCTATCGATTTACCTGTTTCGTTTATAACAATTTAGTTAAACGGTTTCTTTCTATAGTTCAAGAAATGAGCCTGACTTCTTTGTAATTAGACAACTGAACCAAACAAATGAAAACTTCAATTCACGTTACTTCTGCCGTTGTTGGTGCGCTGCTGTTAACAGCTGTGGGCTGTACGGATCTGGACGATAAAGTAGTTGGCCAGCCGGTCGACCTGGCCGCCGGTGCGGCTGCCGGGGGCAATCTGACGGGTCTGCTCAACGGGGTATACGCGCAGGTGAACGGACTGACCGATCAGGCCAATACCTACGCCCTGGGCGAGCACGCATCCGATGAAATGATGGGCCCCACCCGCGGTACCGACTGGGACGACTTCGGCACCTGGCGCCGGTTGCACCAGCACACCTGGGATGCTACCCACAACCAGATCATTGCCACCTGGAACAACCTGAACACCGGCGTATTCCGGGCTACCGAACTGATTGCTGCGGCCAGCAGCAATGCGAACGTACTGGCCGAAGGTCGGTTCCTGCGGGCGTTCTTCATGTACAACGTAGCCGACCTGTACGGTAAAGTGCCGTTCCGGGAAGCCAACGCCAGCTTCGATTCAAACCCGCGCGTACTGACCCGGGCCGAGGCTACCCAGTTCATTATCGATGACCTGAATGCGGCCATTGCCGGTCTGCCCGCCACGGGCGATCCGGGCCGCGCCAACAAAAACAGCGCCCGTTTCCTGCTGGCTAAAGTACTGCTCAACAAAGCTGTATTTACCCAGAACCCGGAGCAGCCTGCCGGTCCGTACACGTTTACCCCGGCCGATATGAACGCGGTAATTGCCAACTGCGATGCCATTATCGGATCGGGTGCGTTTTCGCTGACTACGTCGGGTAAGTACTTCGATAACTTCCACTGGGATAACTCGACCCTCTCGAAAGAGCTGATCTTCGTGATCACCAACGAAGTAGGTACGTCGCAGGGATCGGCGCAGAACCGCTACCGCATGACGCTGCACTACAACCAGACGCCGGGCGGCTGGAACGGCTTCACTACGCTGGCCGATTTCTACAACAGCTTCGAAGCCGGTGATCAGCGCCGGGGGGCTGCCATCACGGGCCTGACCAACCGGACCGGCCTGCGGGCAGGATTCCTGGTCGGTCAGCAAAACGACCAGACCGGCAAGGCCCTGACCGACCGGGCGGGTGCTCCGCTGGTTTACTCGCCCAACCTGAACCTGCTGTACTCGGATGAGAAAGCCGGTATCCGGGTTATCAAGTACCTGCCCAACCCCGAAAATACCGATAACCCCGGTAACGACTACGTGCTGTTCCGCTATGCCGATGTGCTGCTGATGAAAGCCGAAGCGATTCTGCGGGGCGGTACGCCGACGGGTGGTGCTACGGCCCTGAGCCTGGTCAACCAGATCCGCACGGCTCGGGGCGCTACGCCGTTCACCACCGTGACCGAAGCGAACCTGCTGGCCGAGCGCGGCCGTGAGTTGTATTGGGAAGGCTGGCGCCGGAACGACATGATTCGCTTTGGTACGTTTACGGCTCCGTTTGATCAGAAGCCCACCACAACGCCGGACCACCGGGTCGTATACCCCATTCCGCAGCAGGCTGTTGATACCAACCCCAACCTGACGCAGAACTTCGGCTACTAAGCCAGGTTTGGCAAGCCAGATACTAGTCTGGACAGATCCCGCGAACAGCCGCTCCATCGGGCGGCTGTTCGTATTTATAGTACCCGGTTTGCGATATGGAGTCCGTACGCCAGGCCGTTCTATTTCGTTAGTATAGTATGACTAAGTTCGTTTGGCTGGCTGTTCTGCTGGGCATGACCGCGTGCCGAAACAACGATCCTCTTTTTCAGAAAACCGAAGCGGCCTCTACGGGGGTTACGTTTGTCAACCAGCTGCGCGAAACCGAGCAGGAAAACGTGCTCGCGTTCGAGTACTTCTATAATGGCGGGGGCGTTGCGGCTGGCGACCTCAACAACGACGGTCGGGTCGATCTTTTCTTCACCGGCAACCAGGTCAGCAATGCGCTGTACATAAACCGGACTTCGCCGGGTACGGACGAGCTGACATTCGACGACCTGACTCAGAAAGCGGGTGTGGGCGGGCGGGCCAACGGCTGGAAAACGGGCGTGACCCTGGCCGATGTCAACGCCGATGGTTGGCTCGATATCTACGTCTGCTACTCGGGACTACGGCCCGATTCGCTGCGCCGGAATCAACTCTTTATCAATAACCACGACCTCACCTTTACCGACCGCGCGGCCGAGTACGGGCTGGCCGACGCGGGCTATTCTGTTCAGGCCACTTTCTTCGATTATGACCGCGACGGCGACCTCGACTGCTTCCTGATCAACCATAACCTCAAGAACTACCAGCGTAAGGAAGCCGCTGTCATGCGGGCCGAGCGCGACCCCAACGCCGGCGATAAGCTCTTCCGCAACATGAGCGTTGAGCAGCGAAGCGAAGCGAAGCAGCCGTCCCGTTCGGCGGCTACTCCCGGCGTTGCTGGCCCCGCGCCCCGCTTCGTCGATGTGTCGGAAGCAGCCGGTATCAAGGGTAATCCGCTGGGGTTCGGGCTGGGCTGTTCGGTGTCGGATATAAACGGAGATGGCTGGCCCGACCTGTACGTGACCAACGATTACGTAGAAGATGATTATTGCTACATCAACCAGCTGGGTACGGCGTCAGATGGTCCCGCTTTCCGCGACGAACTCCGCGAACGGGTAGAGCATACTTCTTACTCGGCTATGGGGGCCGATATAGCCGATCTTAATAACGACGCCCGCCCCGACATTATGACGCTGGACATGCTGCCCGAAAGCAATGCCCGGCAAAAGACCCTGCCCTGGCCCGACAACTGGAACGTATACCAGGCCCAGCTCCGCAACGGCTTCTGGCACCAGAATATGCGCAACATGCTCCAGATTCAGCAGGCCGACGGTCGCTTTGCCGAGCTGGGTCAGCTGGCCGGTCTGGCCGGTACCGACTGGAGCTGGGGCGTGCTGCTGGCCGACTTCGACCTGGATGGCTACAAAGACGTATTTGTCAGCAACGGGATTCTGCGCGATTTTACCGACGCCGACTTTATCAAATTCTCCGATCAGGCTGCGGGTATGCCGGTGCTGGAACAGATCCGCCAGATGCCATCCACGCCCACCCGGAACTACATATTCCGCAATAACCGCGACCTGACGTTTACGAATGAACAGACCAGCTGGGGCTTCGACCAGCCAACGATCTCGAACGGCTGTGCCTATGCCGACCTCGACAACGACGGCGATCTGGACATCATCACGAACAACCTGAACGAAACGGCCCGCATCTACCGCAACCGCAGCCGCGAAACGGGCGAAACCGCTTACCTGAAACTTCGGCTCGAGGGTCCGGCCGGCAACCCGTTCGGCGTCGGCACAACGGTAACGGTAAGGGGGCGGGGCCAGACCCAGACGCAGGAATTTTACCCTACGCGCGGCTTCGAGTCGTGCAGCCATGATCAGCTGCTGTTCGGGCTGGGCTCGGGTCCGGAGCCGGTGGCGGTAACGGTTCGCTGGCCCGACGGCAAAACCCAGACGCTGGCAGCGGTGGCGCCCAATCAAATGCTGACCGTTACGCACCGTCAGGCCGTGTTGGCTCGGACTCCCGCAGCCCCCGCCGTAAAGCCTCTGTTCCGGCCAGCCAGCACCCCCGCGTTTACCCACCGAATCGACTCCATCAACGACTTCGACCGGCAGATTCTACTGCCCATGCAGTATACCAGCCCTGGCCCCCGGCTGGCGGTGGGTGATCTCGACGGCGACGGCCTGGCGGATGTATTTGCGGGTGGCAGCGCCCGACAACCCGGTCAGCTGTTTCGGCAAACGGCTCCCGGCACGTTTAGCCCCGTCCCGCTGCCCGGCGCGGACAACGGAGCCAATGCCGATGCGCTGTTGGCCGACTTCGACGGGGATAAACAACCCGATCTGTACGTAGTCAACGGGGGGTACGGATTGCCCAATGCCAGCAAACGACAGGACCAGCTCTGGCTCAACAGCCGCGGTACGTTCGTGCCCAAAGCGCTGCCCGCCGAAACTGAAAACGGAAGCTGTGTGAAGGCTCTGGACATTGACCGCGACGGTGATCTGGATTTGTTCGTGGGCGGTTCCATCGTGCCATACCGCTATCCGGCGGCCGAAGAAAGCTACCTGCTCATCAACGACGGGCGGGCCAATTTCTCGCGCCGGGCCCTGGGTAAGCTGGGTTTGGTGACCGATGCCACCGTGCTGGATCTCGACAAAAACGGCTGGCCCGACCTGGTGGTGGTGGGCGAGTGGATGCCCGTTACGGTACTGCTCAACCAGCAGGGAATGCTCAAACCACAGAACCCCTCGACCAGCGAAAGCCTGACAGGCTGGTGGAGCCGCATCGAAAAAGCTGACCTCGACGGCGATGGCGACGACGATCTGATTGTCGGTAACCTGGGCCTCAACACCCAGCTCCGGGCCAGCCGCGACCAGCCGGCGCTGCTGACCTACGACGATTTCGACCAGAACGGCACGCTCGACTTTTTCATGAGTTATGCCGTACAGGGGAAAGTGTATCCGGCCTATTCGCGCGACGAAATCTGCGAACAGGTGCCCTCGCTTCGGAAGCGGTTCACGAATTACAAAGCCTATGCCGACGCCACGCTCGAGCAGTGTTTCGACGAGCAGCAACTCCAGCAGGCCCGGCAAAAACAGATTACCGAGTTGCGGACGCTGGTGCTGGAGAACAGCAACGGAACGCTTGTACCGCACGCGTTGCCACTGGCGGCCCAGTACGCACCCGTTTACGGAATTCTGGCCAGTGATTTTGATAAAAACGGAACGACCGATCTGCTGCTCGTAGGTAATAACGCCCGGCTGCGGTTGCGGATCGGTAAGGTCGATGCCAACCATGGACTCGTCTTGAGCAACCGGGGGGGCTGGCGCTTCGAGGCCATGACGCCCGAGCAGACGGGCCTGTTTGTGCGGGGCGATGTGCGGGACGTGAAAAAAGTAGGAAACACCATTATGATGGGCGTGAGCGGGCAGTCGCTGCTTGGGCTTAACCCAACGCGCTGATGCCTATAAAGCCGTATCTGTATAAGACAATGACGATCAAATCTGGCCTGATGGCCGCCATACTCGTTTCGCTTTGGTCTTGCGGCAGCCAGGAAGAGCCGCTGTTCGAAACGCTGCCCGCTACCCAAACGGGCGTCGATTTCGTGAACCGCAGCCTCGATCGCAAAGACTTCAACATCTTTCGCTACCGGAATTTCTACAACGGCGGGGGCGTAGCTATCGGCGACGTCAACAATGACGGCCTGCCCGACCTGTTTCTGACGTCTAACTTCGAAGCCAACAAACTCTACCTCAACAAGGGCGGTATGCAGTTTGAAGACGTAACGGAGAAGGTCGGGATCACCGGGAAAAAATTCTGGTCAACCGGCGTCACCTTTGCCGACGTGAACGGCGACGGCCTGATGGATATCTACGTCTGTAACTCCGGTAGCCGCGATGCCCGCGGTAACCAGCTCTATATCAACCAGGGTATACGCCCGGCCGGGGCCGGTAAAAGCGGGCCGCCCATGCCCGCGTTTGTGGAAAAAGCGGCTGAATACGGCCTCGTCGACGGTGGGTTCTCGACCCACGCGGCTTTCTTCGACTACGACCGCGACGGTGACCTCGATATGTACCTGCTTAACAACAGCTTTACCCCCATGGACCGGCTAGCCTTTGCCAACACCCGTGACATCCGCGATCGGCTCGGGGGCGACAAACTCTTCCGCAACATGGCCGTAGAGCGCGGGGCCGCAAAAGCCGGTGCTACAAGTACTGCTTGCCCCCTGTTCGTCGACGTGAGCGAGCAGGCGGGCATCTACGGGAGTCTGATCGGGTTCGGACTGGGCATTACCGTAGGCGACGTCAACAACGACAACTGGCCCGATATTTACGTCTCCAACGACTTCTACGAGCGCGACTACCTGTATATCAACCAGCGCGACGGCACCTTCAAAGAGGATATCAAGAACCAGATGGGGCACATCAGCACCACCTCCATGGGCGCCGATATTGCCGATGTCAACAACGATGGCACGCTCGACATCTTCGTAACGGACATGCTGCCCGACGATGATTACCGGCTCAAAACCACGGCCTCGTTCGATAGCTACGAGCTAACCCAGCTGAAAGAGTCGCGCGATTTTTACCACCAGGACCCGCGCAATATGCTGCACCTCAACAACGGCAACAACACCTTTTCGGAAGTGGGCCGGATGGCGGGGGCCAGCGCTACCGACTGGAGCTGGGGGGCACTGCTGTTCGACATGGACATGGACGGCCTGAAAGATATTTTCGTCGCGAACGGGATTCTGAAGGACCTGACCGATCAGGATTTTATCGCTTTTCTGGCCGACAACCCGGATTTGCAGACCATGATCGAAGGCACCAAAAAATTCGACTACAAAGAATACGTTGACCGGATGCCTTCTACTCCGCTGCCCAACTACGCCTTCCGTAACAAAGGCAATGGTATGCAGTACGAAAACAAAGCCGCCGACTGGGGACTGGGTAAGCCCGATTTCTCGAACGGGGCCGCCTATGGCGATCTCGACGGCGATGGCGATCTGGACCTGGTTGTCAACAACAACAACGCGCCGGTGTCGATCTATAAGAACCGGTCGGTAGAGCTGCACAAACGCAACTTTCTGCGGGTGCAGCTGAACGGCTACGGCAAAAACCTCAACGCCATCGGGGCCAAAGTATACGTACATCAGCAGGGTAACGTACAGTACCTGCAGCAGATGCCGAACCGGGGCTTCGAATCGTCGGTAGACCTGACAATGGTGTTTGGCCTGGGCAGCAACCCGGTCATCGACTCGGTAACGGTCATCTGGCCCGACGACAAAAAGCAGCGGATCAGCCGACCAACGGCCAACGCAACCCTGACGCTGGCCCACAAAAACGCCGACCAGGTCGCTATCTTCCGTGCACCAGGTACGGCAGCGGTTCCAGCCGGTATCACGACCCTGTTTACCGACGTGACGACCCCCATGAAGCTGGATTATGTTCACCGCGAAAACGATTTTGTCGACTACAACCGCGATGGGCTGATGAAGCAGCTGCTCTCGCGCGAAGGACCGGCGCTGGCCGTGGGCGACGTGAACGGCGATGGGCTCGACGATGTCTTTCTGGGCGGGGCCGCCAACATGCCCCGGTCGCTTTACCTCCAGCAGCCCAACGGCGCCGGGTTTGCGCCCGAGAAACAGCCGTTTCTGCTCGATGCTATTTATACAGAAGACATTGCCGCCACCTTTTTCGATGCCGACGGGGATAAAGACCTCGACCTGTACGTGGCTACCGGAGGCAACGAGTTCGAGGACCCGACCTTCCTGCAGGATCGGCTGTTCATCAACGACGGCAAGGGCCGCTTCACCTGGGATCGTACCATGCCTCGCAGCAGCGATAACAACTCCTGCGTGGTAGCGGCCGACTTCGACCGCGACGGCGATCAGGATCTGTTTGTCGGCAGTCGGATGGTGTCGGGGCGCTATGGCCAGCATCCGAACCAGCTGCTGCTGATCAACGACCGGTCGACGGGTAAGGGCGGCAGCGCGTTCCGGAACGCGACTAAAGAGCTGATTCCGTTTGCGAACGAGATCGGTATGGTGAAAGATGCCGTCTGGGCCGATGTCGACGGTGACAAGTTTCCCGATCTGGTACTGGTCGGCGACTGGATGCCGATCACCATCCTGAAAAACAAGGCTGGCAAAGGGTTTGAGCGAATGACATCCGAAACGCTGGACAAATCGGGCGGCTGGTGGAACGCCATCCGGCCCGCCGACCTCGACGGCGATGGCGACCTCGATTTCGTTGTGGGCAACCTGGGCCTTAACAGCCGGATGGTCGCTTCGGCCGATGAGCCCGCGCATCTGTACGGCAACGACTTCGACCGGAACGGAGCCTATGAGCAGGTGATGACCTGCTACCGGAAGGGCCTGGACGGACAGAGCCGCGAGTGCCTGATGGTACTCAAACCCGATCTGCAGAAACGCATCCCATCCATCAAAACGAAATACATCAAGCATACCGACTACGCCAAAGCCGGGTTCGAGGATATTTTTTCGAGCCAGCAGCGCGAAGGCATGACCGTTCAGACGGTACATACCGCCGAGACCTCGATCCTGATCAACGACGGCAAGGGCCAGTTTACTCTGAAGCCGCTCCCTATCGATGCGCAGACCTCGCTCGTTCAGGCCATCCAGACCGGCGATTACAACGGCGACGGCAAGCTGGACATCCTGCTGGCCGGTAACTTTTTCGACGTGCTGCCCGAGATAGGTCGCTACGACGCCAATTACGGACTATTACTCACCGGCGACGGCAAACTGAACTTCCGCGCTGCGAAGCCGACCCAAACGGGCTTCTTTGTACGGGGGCAGGTGCGCCGGATGCAGACCGCCCGGGGCGCCAACGGCCAGTCGTATATCGTGCTGGCCAAGAATAACGACCGGGCGCAGGTGTTTGCGGTCCAAAACCGTCCGAAACCATGAGGTATCTGCTGGGGCTGATCGGGATTGGGTGGCTGATGACCCTGGCCAGTTGCTCGTCCGAACCGGCTGAAGAGCCGCTGTTTCGGGTGCAGGATGCTCAACAGACGGGCGTCACGTTTACTAACCAGCTGCGCAACACCGATAGCCTGTCTATTCTCGATTACCTGTATTTCTATAATGGCGGGGGCGTAGCGGCCGGCGACCTCAACAACGATGGCCTGACCGACCTGTATTTCGTTTCCAACCAGGGGCCGAACAAGCTGTATCTGAACAAAGGCAACTTCACCTTTGCCGACGCTACCGAACAGGCCGGGCTGGCGGGTCGGGCCGACTGGCAAACGGGCGTTACCATGGCCGATGTGAACGGCGACGGCTGGCTCGATATCTACGTCTGTGCGGTGAGCCGGTTCAAAGGGCTGCGGGGCACGAACGAGCTGTATATCAACAACCGGAACGGCACCTTCACCGAGCGGGCCGCCGAGTACGGGCTGGCCTTTGCGGGCTTCTCGACCCAGGCTGCATTCTTCGATTACGACCACGATGGCGATCTGGACTGCTTCCTGCTCAACCACGCCGTACATACCGCCCGCAGCTACGACCGCGTCTCGATCCGCACCATCCGCAACCGCGAAGCAGGCGATTACCTGTTCCGGAATGAGGGTCCCAAACCGTCATCGGGGCAGAAACCGTCGTCAGCTGCGTCGCCTTATTTCGTTGACGTGTCGGAGCAGGCCGGCATTTTCGGGGCCGAAATGGGCTACGGCCTGGGCGTTTCGGTGGCCGATCTGAACAACGACGGCTGGGAGGATATCTACGTCTCGAACGATTTCCACGAAGACGACTACTATTATGTCAATAACCAGCGGGGCGGTTTTACCGAAAGCGTTCGGCAGGCGTTTGGCCATACGAGCCGGTTTTCGATGGGGAACGATGCGGCCGATGTCAACAACGACGGCTACCCCGACCTGATCACGCTCGATATGTACCCCGCCGACGAAACCGTCGAAAAGTCATCGCTGGGCGAAGATCCGCTCGATATCTACCGGTATAAGCTGACCTACGGCTATATGGATCAGTACAGCCGCAACTGTTTGCAGATGAGTCAGTCGGGCAAACGGTTCATGGACGTGGGGCTGCTGGCGGGCGTAGCCGCTACCGACTGGAGCTGGTCGCCCCTGCTGGCCGATTACGACAACGACGGGCTGAAAGATCTGTTCATCGCCAACGGCATCGTGCGTCGGCCCAACGATCTCGACTATGTCAAATACATCTCCGACGAGTCGGGGCCCTATACCCAGGTTGGTGCTGGCAATACCGGCGCCATCGAACGAATGCCCGAAGGCAACGTGCGTAACTACCTGTACCGGGGGCAGGCCAGCGGCCGGTTCGAGGATAAGTCGCTGAGCTGGGGCTTCGACCAGCCTTCTGTCTCGTGCGGAGCCGCCTACGCCGACCTCGACAATGACGGCGACCTCGATCTGATTACGAATAACATCGATGCCCCGGCCAGTTTGTACCGCAACGAGACCGACCGGCTCTTCCCGGAACGGCAGCACCTGACTGTCCGGCTGAAAGGCAACGCCCCCAATACGTTCGGCGTCGGCGCAAAAGTGGTGCTGAAATACGGCGGGGCCGCGCAGCGGGATTCGCTGCAGGTACAGCAGCTGATGCCTACGCGGGGATTCGAGTCGGCGGTAGCGCCCGAATTGCTGTTTGGGCTGGGCAGTCGTCGCCGGATCGACTCGCTGATCGTGATCTGGCCAAACCAGCAGATGGAAGTCCGGACAAACGTACCGACGGGCCAGACGCTCACGCTCCGCCAGACCGACGCCCGGCTCGATGCCACCGGCTACCGCTACACTACTCCCGTTGACACGCGCCTGTTTACCCCCGTTGCCGACACGACAGCGCTGCCGTTCGTGCATCAGGAAAATAAGCAGTACTACGACTTCGTGCGGGAGTCGCTGATGCCGTTCAAACTGTCGACCGAAGGGCCGCGGCTGGCGGTGGGCGACGTGAACGGCGACGGGCTTGACGATATCTACGCCGGTGGGGCCCGCAACCAGGCCGGTCAGTTACTGATGCAGCAGCCGTCGGGCCGGTTTGCGGCCATGAGTCAGGCCGCTTTCGGCGCCGATGCCGCCTGCGAAGATGTCGACGCTGTTTTCTTCGATGCCGACGGGGATAAAGACCTCGACCTGTACGTGGTTTCGGCGGGTAACGAATTTTCCGGGCAGGACTTGCCGCTCCTCGATCGGCTCTATCTGAACGACGGGCAAGGCCACTTTAGCCGGGCCGCGCAGGCCCTGCCGCCCATGTACGACAACAAAAGCTGCGTGAAGCCCGCTGACGTCGACGGTGATGGTGACCTCGATTTGTTCGTGGGCGGGCGGGTCGTCGGGTACGCCTACGGGAAATCACCCCGGTCGTATCTGCTCATCAACAATGGTAAAGGGCAGTTTACCGACGAAACCGACAAACGGGCTGCGGGCCTGCGTCGGGTCGGTATGGTTACCGATGCTATCTGGGCCGATTACGACAACGACCGGGATGTGGACCTGATCCTGGTCGGCGACTGGATGCCGGTACGCATCTTCGCCAACCGAAACGGGCGGTTCGACGAGTTGAAAACGATCACGGCCAGCGATACGCCCCTCAACGGATTCTACCAGCGCATCGTAGCCGCTGACTTCGACCGCGACGGTGATCTCGATCTGATGGCAGCTAACCTGGGTACGAACACAAAACTGCGCAAGACGCCCGACTCGGCTCTTAAACTCTGGGTCGGGGACCTCGACAATAACCAGACTACCGAGCAGATCATGGCCTATAACCGGGGGCCGACCTGGTATCCACTGGCCTTCAAGGACGAGCTGGGCAAGCAGATGCCGGGTATCATCAACAAGCGCTTCACCAACTACGCATCGTTTGCCGGCAAACCCCTGACCGACGTACTGACCGATAGCGAACTAAGCGGTACCGGTGCGTTTACCGTTAACCAGTTCGCTTCGGTTTATCTCGAAAATCAGAACGGTACCTTTGTCGTTCGTGAATTGCCGATGCAGGCGCAGGTGTCAAAACTCTTCGCGTTACTGCCCATCGACATTGACGGCGACGGCGACCTCGATTTGCTGGGGGGCGGCAACTTTTTCGGTGCCAGTATGTACCAGGGGCGTTACGATGCCAGCAGCGGACTGGTGTTGCGAAACGATGGTAAAGGCCATTTCAGCAGTCTGTCGCCCGTAGAGAGCGGGTTTCTGCTCGACGGCGAAATTCGGGATATTCGACCCGTTCGTACAGCCCGGGGGCCGCTGCTGGTAGTTAGTCGCAACGGCGCCGGCCTGCTGGGATTCTGGCCCGAACAGGGGCGGTAGACGGCTGAGCTGCCCCGTGTAAGAGCGGTTGGGCATTGGGGGGTATGATGAGTAGTCTCGACTGGGTTCCTGCGTGACTATCAGCCCGATCGGTTTGGTTGGCTCTATACGTATTTCGGGTCTTCATCTTCTTTTTCTCTGGTATTTTCCCGTAATTTTGTAAGTACTAATCGAGTCGTAACTATTGAAATTGCTTGACTAACCTATCTGTTGTCTAATGAACACATTGCTACGATCAGGTTTCCTGATGGCGCTGTTGCTGGTCGGGTTTGCCGGCTGCCAGAAGCCAGCGACGCCTGCTGAATATAATGCCAAAGCGGCCAATCCGGAGTATTATAATACCGCGCTCAACAAGCTGACGCAGGTTATTATCCACGATATATTCTCGCCCCCCGTTGCCAGCCGGATCTATGCCTACGCGAACCTGGCGGGTTACGAAGCGCTCGTGCCGTTCGATGCGCAGTATCAGTCGCTGGGCGGTAAACTCAAACGCTACGAGGCCGGTCCTGTGCCCACGCCCGGTCAGGACTATTGCTTTCCGCTGGCCAGTGCCCGCGCGTTTATGACGGTGGCCCGCGCGCTGACGTTTTCGGTCGAGTTCTACGATGAGTTTGAACCGTCTTTCTACGAGCAGTACAAAAAGGCGGGGGTACCTGACGAGGTCTACGAGCGCTCGATGGCCTATGGCGAAGCGGTTGCCAAACACGTGCTGGACTACGCGGCCAAGGATAATTACAAGCAGACCCGCGGGTTCAAACATACCGTAACCAATCAGGATGGCACCTGGGTACCCACGCCCCCGGCCTACATGGATGCCGCCGAACCCCAGTGGAACAAACTCCGCTGCTGGGCTATGGATACCTGTAATCAGTTCATGCCGCCCCGCCCGCCCGCCTATAACCTGACCAAAGGCAGCCCCTACGACAAAGAGCTGCAGGAGGTGTATACGATCGGGAAGAGCATGGACAAGCAGAAGCAGGATATCGCCTACTTCTGGGACGATAACGCCTTTGTCATGAACGTGGCCGGTCACGTATCCTATGCCTCTAAGAAAATGACCCCCGGTGGACACTGGCTGGCTATTGGGCAAACCGTGGCCCGGCAACAGAAGCTGAATCTGATGCGGACGGTAGAGATGTATGCCCTGACATCGTTTGCCCTGACCGACGGGTTCATCTCGTGCTGGGACGAGAAATACCGCTCCAACATGGTTCGCCCCGAAACGGTCATCAACAAATACATGGACCCCAAATGGACGCCTTTTCTGCAAACGCCCCCGTTCCCGGAATACTCCAGCGGGCACAGCGTCATCTCGACGGCGGCCGCTACTGTGATGACTGCGCTCATTGGCGACAGTATTGCGTTCGTTGATTCGACAGAATTTAAATATGGTCACGGCGTTCGGTCGTTCAAGTCGTTCCGCGACGCGGCTAACGAAGCTTCCATCAGCCGGCTCTACGGCGGTATCCATTACCGGGCTGCCCTGGACAACGGGCAGGTGCAGGGCGAGAAAGTAGGGCAGTGGGTGCTGCAGAAACTGCATACCCGGAAGTCGGCCGTAGCGGGCCGCTAGCTCCAATTTACGGGTCAATGTAAGCGAAAGGTCCTCAGTCGTAGTTTAGGCTGAGGACCTTTCACATGCATGACGTTATGAAAAAAATTGGTGTACTCAGTGGATTGCTGGTATTGCTTTCGCTCTCGTTGCCGACCCTGGCCCAGCAAACGTATTTCAACGTACCGTCGTCCGATATTGTCGAGAAGCACGAGCTGTCTGTTCAGCAGCAGTTTACCATTGCCGAGTCGATCCGGTCGGGCACAACCGTCTCCTTCGGACTTGGGCGTGAGTGGGAGGTCGGCGCCAATCTCTATAACCTCGATTATAAACCGTCGGCACATCGGTTTATGCGGAACGACTCGACCACCGGGCAGGCCTATAGTCCGCTGTTGCTGCTGAACACGCAGAAAGCCTTCGATATTACGGATCAGCTGGAGCTGGCCATTGGGGCGCAGACCGGCTTCAACCTGACGCCCGACCGACCGGCGCAGTGGGTGGGTTACCTCTATGGGCACGTAGCCGGTTCGTTACACGATGAACACTACAACTGGTCGTTTGGGGGCTATACCGCCAACGCGCGCTACCTGGGCGACGGCCCCCGGGCGGGGTTTCAGGCGGGTTTCGACGCCGGTATCTTCTACCAGAAATTTCACCTGCTGGGCGACTGGATTTCGGGCGGTCACGACCTGGGCCAATTGGTATTGGGAGTGGAAGTATACCTGGGCAAGCATTTCCCGGTAGCCCTGGGCTGGCAACGGATCAACCGCGACGGACAACAGGCGCTGGTATTGCAACTGACCTATAACCCCGAATAAACCGGCGACCGGAAAAACTACTGACCCGGATGTGAACATGCCCGCGAATTGCATTATTTTTAGTCCATATTTCAACTAGTAATGAATATGCGTAAACTAATGTATGGCGTTGGGCTGGCTCTCCTTATTGGGAATCAGTCACAAGGCGTGTTTGGTCAGACGACCAGCCCGGACTGGCAGATTGTTGGTCAGAATATTAACCCCGCCAATTACTATGGCATTACCGTAGCCAACGGCATGATCGGTCTGGTCTCGTCGCCGGAGCCGATGAAAGTGAAAGATGTGGTACTGAACGGGGCTTTTGATACCTACGGGCGTGGCCGGGTGTCCAACATCCTGAAGGTCTTCAACTTCGTCAACATGAACCTCGATGTTGACGGTTCGCGGCTCGGACCAAAAGATATTGCCAATTACCGGCAAACGCTCGACATGCAGAAAGCGGCCCTAACCACTACCTTCGACTACAAAGACAAGGTTGGCGTTCGGCAAACGGTCATGGCCCTGCGGCATCTGCCGTACTCGGCCCTGACCATGGTCGAAATTACGGCCCGTAAGGACTGCGAAATCAGCCCGATGAGCGTAATCGAAACGCCCGAGAACCTGAAAGAAGTCAAGAATTTCTACGCCGAGATCGACCGGTCGCACGTGACCATCCGTCTGCTGACATCGGTTGCCAAAAGTCCGTCGGGCCGGCATACCGTAGCTGCCAGTAACAGCTTCATTTTTGACGAGCCACACGGTCAGGAGCCGGACGTGATTCACGAAGACTGGGATTACAACATGCACCTGGCCAAGTTTAAAAAACGGCTCAAAGCGGGCGAAACGTACCGGTTCAGCATTGTTGGCTCGGTATCGTCGACGGCCCATACCGCCGATCCGCACAACGAAGCCGAACGGCTGACCATCTTTGCCGCGCTGGAACGGACCGAACGGCTGCTGATGCGCCACAACGCCGAATGGGCCAAACTGTGGCGGAGCGATATTATCATTGAGGGCGATCCGGATGCGCAGCGGGCCGTACGGTCGGCACTGTACCACCTGTATTCGTTTGCGCGTGAAGGGCAGGCCTACAGTCTGTCGCCCATGGGCTTGTCGGGGCTGGGCTATAACGGACACGTATTCTGGGACACGGAGTTATGGATGTACCCGCCCCTGCTGACGCTGAAACCCGAAATGGCCCGCTCCCTGCTCGAATACCGCTTCGAACGCATGCAGATGGCCAAACAAAACGCCTTCAGCCACGGCTATGCCGGGGTGATGTTTCCGTGGGAATCGGACGCCGACGGGCAGGAAGCAACGCCCGTCTGGGCCCTAACGGGCCCCTTTCAGCACCACATCACCGGCTGTGTGGGCTGGGCTTTCTGGAAATATTATCAGGTTACGAAAGACAAGGAGTGGCTGCGCACCCGTGGCTACCCGATGCTGAAAGAAGTAGCTGATTTCTGGGCGAGCCGGGTCGAGCGCGAAGGGCCGGGCAAATACCATATCAATAACGTAATCGGCGCCAACGAATGGCAGGAAAACATCGATGATAACGCCTTCACGAATGGGATGGCCAAAACATCCCTGCAATACGCCAGCCAGGCCGCTCAGGAGCTGGGAATAACGCCCAATCCCGACTGGAAAACTGTAGCCGACAACATCCCGATCCTGAAATTTCCGGACGGCACGACCAAAGAAAACCGTACCTACGATGGCGTCACGATCAAACAGGCTGATGTAAACCTGCTGGCTTACCCGCTCACGGTCATAACGGATCCGGCCCTGATCCGGAAAGACCTGACTTATTATGAACCACGCTATTCGCCGGAGGGGCCTGCTATGGGCTGGTCGGTACTGGCCACGCTGAATGCGCGGCTGGGCAATACGGACAAGGCGTATGACTGGTTTGTAAAGAGCTACAAACCCAATGAGGTACCACCGTTTGGGGTGCTGGCTGAAACCGCTGGTGGCACGAACCCGTATTTCGCAACGGGGGCCGGAGGTATGTTACAGGCGGTTCTGAATGGATTCGGAGGGATCGATATCACGGATAGTGGGATTACGCAGCTGAAGACGAAACTGCCGAAGAAGTGGAAGTCCCTGACTATTAAAGGAGTAGGGCCGCAGGCTAAAACGGTACAGGTTCAATAAGCGCGTATAGGATGCAGTTCCTGTTATCAGTCAGCAATTAGTAGTGTATTCAGAGGCTGTCTTCGTGCACTACTAATTGGTTACTGATAACGGGCATCCTGATTTTACCATTGGGCAGTCGGCAGATGAGCCGATTGTAATTCGAGTTCAACGTCTTTCGACTGAATAGCCATTTTGTTCAGGGCGATGTAGATCGCTTTAACGGCATTTTCGATCCGCTTCCAGCCTTCTTCGCTCCGCAGATCGATGCTGACCATGGTCCGGTCGTTCTGCGCCATGATCGTCAGATACGTCATCGCTCCCAGAATAACGGCTGATATAGCCTGGGTGTCAGCACCTTTTACGAAAGATAGCTGGCTTACGAGCCGGGTCATTTCTTCGTCCTGCGCTTTGGCGGCTGTTTCAGCAATGGAATCATTTTCAATAACGGTAGCTTTCAGTACTTCGCGGGCTGCTTTGAAGGTTCTGAAATACCGATACGTCTGGATTACCTGTCTGTACCAGATACGGGCAACATCCGAGTCGTGCAGCGGCCGAATCTGATCCAATACTGCCGGATTGAAAACCGGAAACAGCTTTCCCATTTTCACGTAGTATTCGAGCAGGCCTTCCATACCGCCAAAGTACCGGTAAATCAAGACCTTGCTGACGTTGGCTTTTTCCGCTACACGGTTTACGCCAACCCCTTCAAGACCCCGCTCAGCAATAACCTCTTCCAGTGCTTCAACAATGCGCTGGGTGGTTTTGGCTCGGTTTCTCCTTACCTTTTCTTCTTTCTCCATAAGAATTGCATTCATGATAATTCAAGCAAGTAGTTACACTTATTTGACTATAATTCCCTACAAGGGTCACTACAATACACTTAAAACACCAAATTAACGCCGTTAATTCTCTCGCTTTACGCTGGCTTCGGTTGTCCAAAACGACCTTTACGGTATATTCAAAGGGCCGAATGATTGTACAACCAAGAGACGGATATAGAAAGAAAACCTCTTCGATGTAACTTTTAATTGATAATAAGCAAAGGAAAGTATTTTTTAAGCAGACAACAAAAAAAAACAAAATATAATGGTAAAAAATTACTAAGCAGATTTGTACCGTATAAATGACCTCTAAAATGGCTATAAAACACGAAAGCCGCCTGAAGATCAAGCGGCTTTCGGCAAGTAGCCCGAGAAGGATTCGAACCTCCACAAACAGAACCAAAATCTGTCGTACTACCCTTATACTATCGGGCTGTTTTGCATTTGCGAGTGCAAAGATAACGTATTTCTGTGCGTAAATGCAAAACCATTTCTCAAAAAAAAGCGACACAAACGGGGTGTCGAGCCTGTCTGCGCTGATAATCAGCCGATCAGGCTACCGATAAGCCGTCGATTGTTACGGCCGGACTTATTTTTTTGACCATTCCCTGCAATACTTTACCCGGGCCGCTCTCGATAAATTCGGTAGCGCCGTCGGCTACCATCTGCTCAACGGACTGGGTCCACCGAACGGGTGAGGTGAGCTGAGCAATCAGGTTGGCTTTGATTTGCGCCGGATCAGTAGCGGGGCGGGCGTCTACGTTCTGATAGACCGGGCAACGCGGCTGCGCAAACGTCATGCTGGTAACGGCCTGGGCAAACTCGTCGCGGGCGGGTTCCATAAAAGGCGAGTGAAACGCACCCCCTACGGCCAGTGGTAACACCCGCCGGGCACCGGCTGCCTTGAGTCGTTCACCCGCCAGCTCGATCCCCGCCAGACTCCCCGAGATCACCACCTGGCCGGGACAATTATAATTGGCCGGTACCACAATCTCTTCGGTTACTTCGGCGCAGATCCGCTCAATGGCATCGTCGGCCAGTCCAAGCACCGCTGCCATGGTCGAGGGTGCAATCTCGCAGGCGCGCTGCATAGCCGTTGCCCGGATCGACGCCAATCGAAGCCCATCTTCGAACGACAGCACGCCAGCCGCCGTCAGTGCCGACAGTTCGCCCAGCGAATGACCCGCTACCATATCGGGAGAAAACGAGTCGGTGGTGAGCGCCAGCACGACGCCATGCAGAAAAACCGCGGGCTGTGTATAAATTGTTTGTTTAAGGTCCTCGTCGGTTCCTTCAAACATGATCCGGGTCAGATCGTAGCCGAGGATCTGGTTGGCCTGGTCGAAAAGGGTCCGGGCCGCTTCTGACTGTTGATAAAGGTCATGGCCCATGCCGCGGAACTGCGACCCCTGGCCGGGAAAAACATATGCTTTCATAGAAGAATAAAACGGCACCAAGCCATTTGTCGGAGCAAAGTAAAGGGGTTCGGTCGGCAAACAAAAACTTTGGACATCCGGTTAGGGACGCACGTCGTTTGTGTAATTTTTATAGGCAATAAATTAGACATAAACCGGCGTCTGCAGGGCACAAATCTTGTTTGCGTCGCGTTTGTGATATAGTTTTGATGCGCCATTGAAACTGGCTATTTTTCACTTGTTTACAACTACTTCTTTCGTGTCGTTCACCGTATGGCTTGGGTAACACAAACACTATCCAGCTCCCTCGGCCGCAAGGTCATCATGTCATTGACGGGGCTGTTTCTGAGTACTTTCCTCATTGTACACATGGCTGGTAATCTCCAGCTGTTCAAGGCTGATGGCGGCCGGGCGTTTAACGAGTACACCTACTTCATGACGCACAATCCGCTCATCATTACTGTCTCGTATCTGCTCTACACCTCCATTCTGGTTCATGCCCTGATGGC
This sequence comes from Spirosoma lacussanchae, assembly GCF_005870035.1. GTDB lineage: Bacteria > Bacteroidota > Bacteroidia > Cytophagales > Spirosomataceae > Spirosoma > Spirosoma lacussanchae. The sequence continues at coordinate 272,069 of NZ_SWJG01000003.1, forward strand.
GCTCGTGCTGACGCGGCATAACTCAGCATCGCGGCCGGTTAAGTACGCCTACAGTAAACCAGAGGCCAATAGCCCCTGGGCATCGCGCAACATGGGTATTCTGGGCACGGTACTGCTGGTATTCATTATCATTCACATGCGCACGTTCTGGTATGAGATGCACTTTGGCTCGGTTCCGATGGCTGAGTATGACGGCAAGCAGTACAAAGATCTGTACGCCGTTGTGAAAGTAGCGTTCGCGGAGTGGTGGTACGTGCTGTTGTATGTACTGTCGATGGTTGCGGTGGGCTATCACCTGGCCCATGGTTTCCAGAGTGGGTTTCAGTCGCTGGGAGTTCGGCACCCGAAGTACACGCCCATTATCGAGACGGTAGGCCGGTATTTCTTCGCCTTCATCATTCCGGCGGCTTTTGCGGCCATGCCGATTTACGTGTTTTTGCAAGTTCACGGGATATTATAAAATGAGTGAATCAATGGTTGAGCGATTGAGTGAATCGTTGGCTTAGGCCTACTGTCACTTTATTACTCAACCGCCTAATCACAACTGACTATGAAGCTGGATTCAAAGATTCCCGAGGGGCCGTTAGCCGAGAAGTGGGCCCGGCATAAGTTCGGCTTGAAGCTGGTAAACCCGGCGAACAAGCGGAAGTACGATATCATTGTAGTTGGTACGGGGCTGGCCGGTGCGTCGGCCGCAGCCTCGCTGGCGGAGCTTGGCTATAACGTAAAAGCCCTTACGTTCCATGATAGCGCCCGTCGGGCGCACTCCATTGCCGCCCAGGGTGGTATCAACGCAGCTAAAAATTATCAGAACGACGGTGACTCGGTCTTCCGGCTGTTCTACGACACCATTAAAGGAGGTGACTACCGCGCCCGCGAAGGCAATGTGTATCGCCTGGCTGAGGTGAGTGTTAATATTATTGACCAGTGCGTAGCGCAGGGAGTTCCGTTTGCGCGGGAGTACGGCGGTCTGCTGGCAAACCGTTCGTTCGGGGGAGCTCAGGTATCGCGCACGTTCTACGCCCGCGGCCAGACCGGTCAGCAACTGCTGCTGGGTGCTTACTCGGCGCTGAGTCGGCAGGTGACCACCGGTAAGGTGAAAATGCTGACCCGTACCGAACTGCTCGACATCGTCGTGGAAGGGGGTAAAGCCCGCGGCATTGTAACCCGCAACCTCATTACGGGAAAAATAGAATCGCACTCGGCCCATGCGGTGCTGCTGTGTACGGGTGGCTACGGCAACGTGTTCTACCTCTCGACCAACGCCATGAACTCCAACGTGACGGCGGCCTGGCGGGCTCACAAACACGGAGCTCTGTTTGCCAACCCCTGCTTCACCCAGATTCACCCGACCTGTATTCCGGTAAAAGGCGATTACCAGTCGAAGCTGACGCTGATGTCGGAGTCGCTCCGGAACGACGGGCGCGTATGGGTGCCCAAAACCAAGGAAGACGCCGAAAAAATCCGGAAAGGTCAGCTCAAACCAACCGACCTCAAGGAAGAAGACCGCGACTACTTCCTGGAACGGCGCTACCCATCGTTCGGTAACCTGGTTCCGCGCGACGTAGCGTCCCGGAACGCCAAATACGTTTGTGACGAAGGTCGTGGCGTCAGTAAAACAGGGCTGGCGGTTTATCTCGATTTTGCGGATGCCATCAAGCGCGACGGTCGTAAAACCATCGAAGCGAAGTACGGCAACCTGTTCGAGATGTACGAAAAGATCGTTGACGACAACCCGTACGAGACGCCGATGATGATTTACCCGGCTGTTCACTACACGATGGGTGGCCTGTGGGTCGATTACAACCTGATGACGAGCATTCCGGGTCTGTACGCGCTCGGCGAAGCCAACTTCTCGGACCACGGCGCCAACCGCCTTGGGGCCTCGGCGCTGATGCAGGGGCTGGCCGACGGGTACTTCGTGATTCCGTATACGGTAGGTGATTACCTGGCTACCATTGGCCCGGCCGACAAACTGCCCGTCGATGCACCCGCGTTTAAAGAAGCAGAACAACGCGTAACCAGCCAGATTCAGCGGCTGCTGTCGATCAAGGGTACTAAGCCCGTCGATGAGTTCCACCGGCAGCTGGGTCTGATTATGTGGGATTACTGCGGTATGTCGCGCAACGCCGAGGGGCTGAAAAAAGCCAAGAAGATGATTCAGGATCTGAAGGCCGAGTTCTGGAGCAACGTGCGGATCATGGGCGAAAACGAAGAGATGAACCAGTCGCTCGAAGGAGCCGGTCGCGTGGCCGATTTCATTGAGCTGGGTGAGTTGATGGTCGACGATGCGCTCAACCGGGAAGAGTCCTGCGGTGGTCACTTCCGCGAGGAGCACCAGACCGAAGACGGCGAGGCCCTGCGCGACGACGCTAACTTTGCCTACGTAGCGGCCTGGGAATACCAGGGCGAGAACCAGCCCGAAACGCTCCATAAAGAAATACTGGAGTTCGAAAACGTGAAGCTGACGCAGCGTAGCTATAAATAAGTGATGGGTTTTCGGTTTTCGTTTTCCGGTCATGCCCAACCCGGGCAAAGGCCCATCGACAACTATAAACCGAAAATCCCGGCGGGGAACCGCGCAAAACCCATCAAACAATGAAGATCAACTTAAAAGTCTGGAGACAGAAAAATAATAATACCCCGGGCAAGCTGGTCGAGTACCAACTCGATAACATCTCGCCGGATATGTCGTTCCTGGAAATGTTCGACGTGCTGAACGGCGAGCTAACCAAAAAGGGCGAAGAAATCGTTGCGTTTGACCACGACTGCCGCGAAGGTATCTGTGGCTCTTGCTCGATGTATATCAACGGCCGCGCCCACGGGCCGCAGACGGGAGCCACTACCTGCCAGCTGCACATGCGTTCGTTCAACGATGGCGATACCATTGTGGTTGAGCCATGGCGGGCGCGGGCCTTCCCGGTTATCAAAGACCTGATCGTTGACCGGTCGGCGTTTGACCGGGTTATTCAGGCCGGTGGTTACGTATCGGTGAACACGGGCTCGGCGCGCGACGCGAACGAAATCCTGATTCCACGTACAGTGGCCGATGAGGCTATGGATGCCGCTGCCTGCATTGGCTGTGGCGCCTGCGTAGCGGCCTGCAAGAACGCATCGGCTATGCTGTTCGTATCGGCTAAGGTATCCCAGCTGGCTATTCTGCCGCAGGGTAAGGCCGAGAGCCAGCAGCGGGCCGAGCGTATGGTGGCTCAGATGGATGCCGAAGGTTTCGGTGCCTGCTCCTTTACCGGCGCCTGCTCGGTCGAGTGCCCCAAGTCGATTTCGCTCGACCATATTGCCCGCATGAACCGGGAATATCTGGGTGCCAAGCTGACCTCCGACAACGTTCAGGGATAAGCAGCGTAGGTACATCATGCAAGGCGGGCTCTTTCAGCGAAAGAGCCCGCTTTTTTTGTTCCTCTCTACCGACGATACGCTGTAATGGCCCTGACGGGCCAGAGCTTTGGTAGCATCGTTCAGGATCGCCCCTGGCCCGTCAGGGCCATTACAGCGCAGCGTGGGTAGCGAAGCGGGGTCAGCAAATACAATGTGCCGTCAGGTACATCACAGCATAGCATCGGTAGCATCATGGGAGCGGACCCCGTCCAGAGCCAGGTGCCGTTGAGTTAGGTACCTGACGGCACCTGGTTCCCACCTGGAGGGATGTTTTCTACCGACGCTACGCTGTTCTGGCCCTAACGGGCCATGGATGATCTGGGTGCCTGTCGATTTCTACCGACGCTACGCTGTTCTGGCCCTGACGGGCCATGGATTGATGGGCGCCTGTCAATCCCTGCCGACGCTGCGCTGTTTGGGCCCTAACGGGCTATGGACGATCCTGAACGATGCTACCGACATTGTGCTGTGATGGCACAGACAGGGCCTGGCTTTTGCCTGAGTTTACGTCAACCCAGAGTGATTTAAACTGGCAAAAAAGCCGTTTGTGTAAAAGGCAGGTATAGCGGTTGAGGTTTACACTACCTTTTAGCTACTATCTCACAGGGCGTTGGTAGTGGTCATTCACCCGAAAAAAGTAATCGTATCATGTTTACCAAGAAAACGAAGGCTGCAAAACCGGCCAGCTCATCCAAATCTGCGCTCCGCGAATGGGCCGATTCGATCCTGTTTGCCGTGGTGGCCGCTACGCTAATTCGATTTCTGACCTTCGAAGCGTATGCCATTCCGACGCCGTCTATGGAGCAGAGCCTGTTCGTGGGTGATTATCTGTTCGTGAGCAAACTGCACTACGGAGCCCGGACGCCCAAAACACCGTTGCAGATACCACTCACCCACCAGAAAATTTGGGGTACCGACCTGCTGGCTTTCAGTACCGCTATTCAACTGCCTTCGTTTCGGCTACCGGGCTTTTCGCACGTAAAAAGGGGCGATGTGGTGGTTTTCAACTACCCCGCGCCCCGGGCCGATGAGGCTGGCTATCCCAGCGATCTGAAAACCAATTTTATCAAGCGATGCGTGGCGCTTCCGGGCGATGTCGTGGCTATCCGGGCGGGGCAGGTGTTGGTGAACAACAGCCCCCTGGCCGTTCCGGTGAAGGCGCAGCAAAGCTATTTTCTGAAAACGACCGAAGTGCTCGACGAGCGCTTCTTCCGAAAATATGGCATCGTCAACGATTTCAACTCCGCGGAGGGGCCCTTTATCAACTGGCAGCCGCTGGAAGCTGTTGACGAAGCGACAAAGAGGCCGGTGCTGGTAGGGTATCGGGTTCACGCCAGCGAAACCATCATTAATCAGTTTAAAACGTTTAGCTGGATAAGCAGCGTCGAACCGATGCTGGAACAGCCGGGTCGGGCACAGCCTGGTGTCTACGGCTCGTCTGTGTTTCCGTGGAATCTGGACAACTTCGGCCCGCTTACGGTACCTAAGAAAGGCATGACCGTACCCATCAACAAGCAGACCATTGCGGTTTACGGGCCCGTTATCGAGCGCTACGAAGGCCTGACTAATGTGCGGCTAACCCCAGCCACGGTAACCATTGACGGACGCACCGTGACGTCTTATACCTTTCGGCAGGATTACTACTTCATGATGGGCGACCATCGGCATAACTCCGAAGATTCCCGCTTCTGGGGCTTCGTACCCGACGACCACGTGATCGGAAAAGCCGTCCTGGTCTGGATGTCGATCGACCCCGTTCCGGCTGACATCTGGCATAAAATCCGCTGGAACCACCTGTTCAGCCTGGTCGACTGAGGCAGCCTGGTCAGAACGGGTCAGCTTCGAACCGGTTGAGTCTATACGTTGGTGGTGCTGATAAGACGTCAGCCTTTCCGGAAGTAATCATATAGAAAAATTGGGAATAGTCAGATCTAGGCACGGCTGATTTACGTATTTTGGGCAGCTAAACGGCTCAAAATGCGCTTCTTATACCTACTGGTTTGTCTTCCTCTGCTAAGTTTTGGCCAACCGAAAGGTTGGCAGGAGCTGACTATATCCGACGGTCTGTCGCAGGGTATGATCTTTGACCTCAAGCAGGACCGGAAGGGATTCATCTGGATTGCTACTAAAGACGGCCTCAACCGGTACGACGGGCATAATTTTACGGTGTTTACCCACGACCCCTACAACGACTTTACGCTTTCGGACAACAGCTGCTCGACCCTGCTCATCGACCGGCACCAGCGGCTCTGGGTGGGTACTGTCAACAAAGGGCTCAACCTCTTCGACGATCGAACCCAGCGGTTTTATCATATCGATATCAGCGATCAGGCGGCTCCCGACGCGGGCAACTACGAAATCTGTTTACTGACCGAAGACCCCGCCGGTAACATCTGGGTCGGAACCGATAAGAATAAGGTATTCAAAATCAGCCTGCCTGCCCCGCTCCAGGCGCACTACCCCGACCGGCCTAACGTTACCCGCCAGGTCAGCATCAGTCCTGTTTCGCTGGCGCTGGCCGATATCAACACCAAGAACAACACCAACTATGTCAGTTTCCACCCGAACGGGGAGGCCTTTGTTTGCACGTCGGATGCGATCTACACCATCAACTGGCAGCGCCCGGCCGGTGCAACCAAACTGCCGTCGTTTGAACCGGCGTCTGTCGATATGCACTCGATGTACGAGGACCCGGCTCACCAGTTCCGGTTCGTGACCTACAGCGACCGGATTGTTGGGTGGTACCGGGGGCAGCGCAAAACGATCTGGCTGCCAGGAAAGGATTACTTCAGTGTGAAGCTCCGCCCCATCGATTCGCTGCAGATGGCCGTTGCCACTACCGATCACCTCTGGATCCTGTCGCCGGCCGCCCTTTTCGGGCAGGACAGTCTGAGCGCCCGTACAGCTTTTGCGCAGTTACCCCCCAATCTGTACTCGGTCACCAATCTGATGAAAGACAGGACCGATAACATCTGGATCGGCACCAGCGGCTACGGGCTTCGGAAGTTCAACCCCCGTATCAAGTCTTTTCAAACGTATCTGCCCAGGACGTCGTTATCCGGTCTTTACGTTGACCGGCAGGGGCGTACCTACGTGCGGTATACATACGCCTACGCCCGGCTGGACCGGGCCAAGAACCAGATGCTGCCGTTTCTGGATGCGGGTCTGCCAGCCGCCGACAAGCGCCAACGCTACCTGATGCAGGATCGTCAGGGGAACTTCTGGGCGTCGAACGTCAACTTTCAGACCCACAAAGCCTCGCTGATCCGGTTCTCGTACAACTGGCAGCTGGTCAAAAAGTACCCGTTGCCCGCTCAGGCTGATTTCGGGTTCTACGGCAATCAGACGATCGAAGCAAAAGACGGCCAGCTCTGGCTTGGATGCACCAACGGGCAGTTGCTGCGGTTCAACCCCGTCACCGAAACCTTTACCGTCTTCAGCTACCAGGGCCTATTACCCCGCAGCGGGGCCGAAATAGAAACCTACTCGCTCTGTGAGGATCAATCCGGCACGCTCTGGATCGGCACGCAGCAGGGGCTGGTCAAAGCCCGGCATTACCAGACAAAACCCACTTTTTCAATCTATAAAAACTCGAAAAAGGATCGGCATAGCCTGAGCAACGACTTTGTGCTGAGCGTTATCAACGACCCGCGCCAGCCCGATCGCTATTTGTGGGTAGCTACCAAAGGGGGCGGATTGGAGCGGCTGGACAAACAAACCGGGCAGTTTATGCACATCACCGAAGAGCAGGGGCTGCCCAATAAGGTCGTGTACGGTTTGCTGGCCGACGAGTTCGGGATGCTCTGGATGAGCACGAACCGGGGGCTGGCCCAGCTCGATCCGCAAACCCTCCGGTTCAAAACCTACACCAAGGCCGATGGCCTGCAGGACGATGAGTTCAACACCAGCTCGTACGTCAGGTCACCCACGGGTGAGCTGCTCTTCGGCGGGGTGAATGGCCTCACCACACTCCGGGCGTCTGAGGTGGCCGGTACCTCGCAAAAGCGGCCGCTGATTCATATCATCGGCCTTAGGATTAATAACAAAGCCGTTTCCGTGGCCGATCCCACGGCCATACTGACCCAGACCATCGACTATACGGACCGGCTCGAACTGGCTCATAACCAGAACCTGCTTACCCTCGAGTTCTCGGTCATGGACTTTACCAATTCGGCCAAAAACCGCTACCGGTACCGGATGGAAGGTATCGATCAGGACTGGGTCGAAGCCGGTACAACCCGCTTTGCCAACTACGCCCAGTTGCCCGACGGGTACTATACTTTTCGGGTTATGGGGTCGGCCGACGGGCAGACCTGGAGCGAGCCGGTCGCGTTACGGATTCGGATTCATCCGCCGGTTTACCGAACCTGGTGGGCTTATCTGCTGTACGCGCTGGCAGCGGGTCTGCTGAGCTGGCAGCTTTACCGGTTTCAGACCCAGCGCTGGAAACTGCAGCAGCGGCTTCTCTTCGAGCAGCAGGAGGCTACCCGGCTGGCCGAGCTGGATGCGCTGAAGACCCGCTTCTTTACGACCATCTCACACGAGTTTCGCACTCCCCTTACCCTGATTCTAGGGCCGCTCACCGATCTGAAACGGCGTTTCCAGACGGAGGCGACGGTGACGCTGACCCAGCAGACGGTAGCCCTGATGGAGCGAAGCAGTCACCGCCTGTTGAGCCTGATTAACCAGTTGCTCGATCTGAGTAAGCTGGAAGCAGGACAGTTCAGGCCTGAACCCGAGCGGGGCGACATAGCGGCTTTCTTTCAGCTGCTGGCTCATTCGTTCGACGCCCTGGCCAGGGATCGGCAGATCCGGTTCAGCTTTCGCCAGACCGCTACCGAATACTGGGCTGATTTCGACGCTGACAAGATCGAGAAGATTGTTACCAACCTGCTGGCCAACGCCCTGAAATTCACGCCGGCCGGGCAGGACGTATGCCTGACGGTCAGCTACCCCGAACCACCCCGGGCCGACAGGCTGCAGCTTACCGTTGCCGACACGGGCATCGGCATTGCACCCGATCACCTCCCGCATATTTTTGAGCGGTTTTACCAGGCCGATGGGAAAGCCAACCGCTTGTACGAAGGCACAGGCATCGGGCTGGCGCTGGTCAGCGAGCTGGTAGACGTGCTGGGCGGTACCATCGACGTAGCCAGTACCCACGGGGCCGGTACCACGTTTACCGTCTGGCTCCCCCTGCCGTCGGCTGGTACGTCGGCAGGGGCTCAGCCCGTTGCGATGTTGCCCGAACCCGAACCCACGGCGGTGCCGCCCGAGCCCGCTGTTCCGCTGGGCGAGTCGGCCGACAGTCTACTCATCATCGACGACAATGCCGATATCCGGGCGTATATCCGCTCCGTGTTTGACGATCAGTATCAGATCATCGAAGCGGAAGATGGCTACGACGGCCTCGACAAAGCTACGACCTTGTTACCCAGCCTCGTAATCTGTGATCTGATGATGCCCCGGCTCGACGGCTTCGGCTTTTGCCAGGCGCTGAAAACCCAGGAAACAACCAGCCACATTCCGGTCGTGATGTTGACGGCCCGGTCTACCGTTGAAAAGCGCATCGAGGGGTTCGAGCGCGGGGCCGACGACTACCTGACCAAGCCCTTCAACCGGGTCGAACTCCAGACGCGGGTACGAAATCTGATCCGGCAGCGGCAGCGGCTGTATGAGTGGTTCGCTACCCGGCTAAGTACGACCAGCGCCAGCCTGCTCGTACTGGCTCCGCTCACGGCCGAGCAACGGTTCATCGATCGGCTGACGGCGCTGGTCATGCAACACCTCGACGATACCGATTTCTCGGTCGAAGCGCTGGCCGAGGCTGCCAACCTAAGCCGGATGCAGCTGCATCGTAAGCTCAAAGCCCTGACAAACTCAACCGCAACCCACTTCATTCGGGAGATCCGGCTGGACCAGGCTGCCCGGTTGCTCCGGCAGGGCAATCAGAGTGTGACCCAGGTTGCGTATGCCGTGGGGTTCGATAACCTGTCCTACTTTGCCCGGGTATTTCAGGAAAAGTACGGCGTGCTGCCCTCCCAGTACCACAAGCCCGGCGCGGCAACGGTCTGATAGCTGGTTGTTTATAGCGTTGAAGGCCCGGTTTTCCGGGCTTTTTTTGGGGATTGTTACGAGGGTGTTAGCAGATGTTACGAGGGTGTTAGCGGATTGGAGCCGCCGGGCGCTACTTGCCGACCTAATCAGTTCGCCATGAAACGCTCTTTTTTTAACCCGTCAATGAAACAAATTCTCCTTTATTTATCAGCCGCTACGCTACTGCTGGGCTGCGGCAAAAGCGATACCGACAGCCTGCCCGATCGGGTCTACGGGCCTTCGATAGCGATGGGAAAAGGAAAAGTCAGAACCTGGCTTTCGCGCGATGCTCAGGGTAATCCGGCTTCTATCGGGTTCACCATGACCAAAGAAGCGCTGGAAAGTATGCCATCCATCCAGACCGTCAGCGCGTTCATGCTGGCGCTGCCCGATGAGGCAACGGAAAAAACGCCTTTCAAACACGTGATGATCGACTGGAACCCGCAGGGACACGAACCGGCGGGCATCTATACGGTGCCGCACTTCGACTTCCATTTCTATATACAGCCGATGAACGAAGTGATGGCTATTCCGACCTACGATAAAGCCCCCGCCAAATTCGATAACGTACCGGCTGCGGCCTATCTGCCCGTCGACTTCGTGAAGGGGCCGGGCGGGGTTCCGGCTATGGGCGCGCACTGGTCAGACGTTACCAGCCCCGAGTTCAAAGGCCAGCCCTTTACCGAAACGTTCGTATTCGGGTCGTACGATGGCAAGGTGACATTCTGGGAGCAGATGGTAACCCTCGATTTCCTGAAAACGAATCCGAATCTGGACAAAGCCATCCGGCAGCCCGCCAAATTCGAGACGCCGGGCTATTACCCAACCCGCTACAGCATCCGTACCAACGCCGACGGCAGTCAGGACGTGGCGATGGACGGCCTCACCAGGCGCTAATTCTTCTCTCTCCTATATACTTTATTCTACCTTCCTCTTTTCTCAATCCTCCCGTCGGCCTGATGGGAGGGTTGGGATGAACCATGGCTATGCATTCCAATGAACACACCTAATTACGCAAAATCGGCCTGGCTGGCGCTCGGCCTGGTGCTGGCTTTCGTAGCTGGCTGGGAGCTATACTGGCGGAGCCAGCACCTGCCCATTGGCTACAATGACGATGAAAGCATGTGGGCCAGCAAACGCAGACAGGTGTACGAGAGCAGCCCCACGCGCCCCGTTCTGATCGGCTCGTCGCGGATCAAATTCGACCTCGACCAGGGGACCTGGGCACGAATTACCGGCGAAAAACCCATCCAGCTGTCGATGGACGGCACCTCTCCGCGCCCGGTACTGACCGACCTTGGTAACGACCCGAATTTTAAAGGCACCCTGATCATCGACGTGACGGAAATGCTGTTCTTCGCGCCAGACGGGTCTTTTCCGGAGAAAGATGCCATCAAACGGGTCAAGGCCTACCCAACCTGGTCGCTGTCGCAGCAGGCCAGCTTCCAGATTAACCGGCTGCTCGAGTCGGGTCTGCTCTTCCTCGATGACCGGAATCTGGCGCTGGGGCCGTTGCTGAACCTGCTGCCGCTGCCCGCCCGGCCCGGCACCTGGAGTGGGCCGCAGTTTCCGCGTGAGTTCTTCGTGGTTGATCAGAACCGGCAGTCGATTATGACCCCGGCGTTCGTGGCCGATACGGCGTTGCAGAACAAAGTAAAAGGCGTCTGGCTGGATGTGGGCGCCCATAGTCCACCGAACGCCGTTACGGGCCCGGCCCTGCAGGCTATCTTGGACGCGACCAAACGGTCGGTCAAGCAGATTCGGGCGCGGGGCGGGCAGGTGCTGTTTCTCCGAACCCCATCGGATGGGGTCATGCGGGCAGCCGAAAACAAGCTCTACCCGCGGGCTCAGTACTGGGATCGGCTGCTGGCCTACACCCAGGCGCCCGGCATCTATTTTGAAGACTACCCGGCCCTGACCCGTTTCAGCTGCCCCGAATGGTCGCACCTGACCCCGGCCGACGCCGTTCAGTTTACCGAAGATCTGATTCCGATCGTGGCCCGGAAAACGGGCTGGCCGCTGGGCGAGCCGCTGTCGGCCATGCTCAGCCAGTCAATTCCTACCTGTCGTTAATCCACAGCCGCTCTTCCTGATATGGTCTTCAACTCCTACACATTCATCGTCTTCTTCGCGGTCGTTCTGGGGCTGCATAGCCTGCCGCTGGCCTGGCGGACGAAGAAAATAATCCTGCTGCTGGCCAGCTATCTCTTCTACGCCCTCTGGAACCCGCCCTTTATTCTGCTGCTGTGGCTCTCAACGGTGGTCGACTTCTACATGGCCCGCCTGATTGGGGAAGAAGAGCGCCCCCTGCGCCGAAAACTCCTGCTGACGGTTAGCCTCGTGCTGAACCTCGGTATGCTGAGCTACTTCAAATACGGCGGTTTCCTGCTCGACAACTTTACGGCCCTGCTGTCGGCAATGGGGATTGCGTTTCAGGCCGCCCAGCCCGATATCATTCTGCCGGTCGGCATTTCGTTTTATACCTTCGTCACGCTTTCCTACACGCTCGATGTGTACCGTCGTAAGTTCGCGCCCGAGCCGTCGTTCCTGAACTTTGCCCTGTTCGTTACCTTTTTTCCGCACCTGGTGGCCGGCCCGATTGTGCGGCCCGAAGACCTGATTCCGCAGTTCGAAACCCCGCGCCGGGCCACTGCTCAGCAACTAAGCTGGGGGCTGTTTCTGCTATCGCTGGGGTTGTTCATGAAAGTGACCGTAGCCGATGGCCTGCTGGCCGATACGGCTGATCTAATATTCTCGCTGCCGTTTCCGGTGCAGACGCTCGATGCCTGGATGGGGGTACTGGCCTTTTCGTCGCAGATTTTTTGTGATTTTGCGGGCTACTCGACTTGCGCCATCGGGGTATCGCTTTGTCTGGGGTTCGTACTGCCCGACAACTTCCGGTATCCGTACGCGGCCATGGGGTTTCAGGACTTCTGGCGCCGGTGGCATATTACCCTCTCGACCTGGCTCCGCGACTACCTCTACATTCCGCTCGGTGGCAACCGGAAGGGCCCCGTCCGGACGTATGTGAATCTGATGGTGACGATGCTCATAGGCGGGCTCTGGCATGGAGCCTCCTGGACGTTTGTGGTCTGGGGCGCCTTACACGGGCTGTTTCTGTGCGCCGAACGCCTGATCCGGCAGGGGCTTGCGAACCGGCAGGCCGCCGTCTCCATCGCCGACGGAGCCGTAATTAGCCGGGCTTCAGTAGTACCGGCTTCGCTGGCTGCACCGCTGGCCCGCTTCGGGCTGGTACTGCTGACGCTCTTTCTGGTTAACATCACCTGGGTCTTTTTTCGGGCGCCTACCTTCGACGGGGCTATGCTGCTCCTGCTGTCTATGTTCGGACTGATAAGCAACGGGCCTCCTATGCTGACCAACACCGCCCTGCTGACGGTCGGCGTTGTAACGGTCGGGCTGGTCGGCTGCCACTGGCTCATGCGGAACACGTCGGTGGCCGAGCAGGCAAAGCGGTTGCCGTGGTGGGTGCTGAGCGCAGGCTGGGCAGGGCTTTTACTGCTGGTGGTGCTAAGCCAGAAAAGCAGCAGTTCGTTCATCTACTTCCAGTTCTGACGGGATCAATGCGCTTGTTGCCGGTAAGTCAACGCCATTCAGCGGGTTAGCTGTCCGGCAGGCCGGGCCTGTTCGGTTATCGGGTTGTGACCGGTCAATAGTGTCTGGGCAAACGCAGCCCGAGCCGGATTTTGTTTGTGATACGCCTGCTGGTTCCAACGTTTCTGACCGGGTTGGGGTCTGTTCCGATAAAGACCGGGCTATGAGACTCTACAGACTGGTGTGTTGTATATTGGTGGGCGCTATGTCGTGCGGCAAAGACGGCCCTAATCCGGACCTCGGGGCAAACACCCGTGCTTTGCTGAATGATCAGCCGTGGGACGGGCTGGCCACGGCCTGGCAGGCGAACGTTCAGAACGAACCCTGCGCGGCTAATACCTTCACTATATCCATAACAAGCAGCTCTCCCTATCCGAAAGGGGCGCGGGTGCAGGCACCGGCGTTCTGCGTCGATTGCGGAACCCAGAGCCTGAATTTTAACCGTATCCCCCGGGCCGTGGGGCAGTATACCTTTACTCCGTCGCAACCCTGCTCTTCGGCCGTTGTAGGCCGGGTTGGGGCCAGTTACATAACCTTGATTGGGGGCGATGTGATACAGGATCAGTATCAACCCCGCCCAACCCAGTCCGGCACGCTGGCCATAACCCGCTATGATACTGTCCTGGCCGAAGTTGAAGGTACCTTCGAGATTACCCTGGTTCGAGACACGACGCGGCCTGCCTACTCAGACGCGGCCCCGACAGCCCGCTTCCGGAATGGTCGGTTCAAGGTTAAGCTACAGTAGGGCTGACCCGTTTGGTGGCTGACAGGTTGTAGCGTTTTCCGTGTTGATAACGAGTCATTAACGCATCGGCCGCGTACCTACAACTGTATAGTACGCGGCCGATGCGTTGGCGCAAACGGCTACTCTAGCGGTACTGGAGCAGGGTGGTTGCTTGGCAGGCTTTATCAGCTTTGAACCGGACCCACCGAGCCTGGAAATCGGCCGGAAATTTATAATCGACGGTTTGGCCGGGCGCCACAGTAAACGACTTGTACGGCATCCAGACCCCGGTGCCGACCGGATCGGCTTCGACCGTGATCGTTACGGGCTGGGTCGCTTTGTGGGAGAGCTGCAGGCTGCGCTGGTCATAAAAACCAATCAGGTACGGATCGGAGGCTTCGTCGGCTTTTACGGATGCGTTCTTCCAGGGCCCACCCTGTCCGGTGGGTTTGCCCAGTTGCCAGAGATCATCAATGGCCCCCGCCCAAACGGCCGCTTTCTTATCGTCCGAGACGATGATGTGCGGATTTTTGCCGGCCGCTTTCAGGTCGATGCCCGTCATAACGAGCAGGCCCCGGTACGAAGCATAATCGTTGATGCGCAGGGTATGCGACGCCACCGGCCGCATCTTGGCGTAGCCGTCGGCATTTTCGGCGGGTAATTCGTAAAAGGTGCCGTGGCAGTTGAGCAGGTCGCGCTCGGTCGATACTTCCCGGCAGATGCGGAGGGCCGCCTGGTTGGTCAGGGGCGTATAGGCCGCATGACCCAGGGGAAGCCGCCAGCGACGGCCTTTGTCATCAACGATCAGCACGCTCGACTCATCGATCGTCACTACCTGCTTCGGAATGGCGAATTTATCCTTGATCACGTCCAGAACCCCGGCGTCTTCTTTCCGAACGAGCTGCATACTGGCATTCAGTTCATAATAGCCGACATCGGTAGCCTGCCCACCCTCGTATGACAGAGCAGCCAGGCCCAGCGCCCGCCGGTTGTTACCCAGACCGTACATCAAACCGCCCGACGTACTGGCGCTGGATACGGAGCTGAGTCCCGAAAACAGCGCCCTGGGAGCGGTATTGCGGGTATCGGTTGCCGAGTACGTAAACTGTGCCGACAGCGTGGTGGCTTTGTCGGATCGGACCCGTATCCATTCGCCGGGGGCGTCGGTACCAAAGGCGGTGTAGGCCGACTGGCGGGCACCAACAGTAACGGTTTGCAGGGGTGTCCAGGTACCCTGACCGGTTTTGTCGACCTCGAAGGTGATCTGTATCGGCTGGGCGCCGGTATTCTGGACCCAGGCCGAGCGGTTGGCCCAGCCTGCAAACAGAAACGGTTCCGACGGTTCGTTGGCCTTGACGGATTCGTTCAGCCAGACAGCGCCTTCGGCCGTAGCGGGGCCGAGCTGATCGGGCAGGGTCAGGGGCGTAAACCAGAGGTTGGAGTTCGACTGGCCGGGGCCTTCGAGGTTGCCTTTGGTCTTCCGCTTGTTCAGGAACTCTTTCTGGGCCGAATCGTCGCAGCCGAACACCAGCTGATCGTTCCAGCGGGCGTAGTCGCCGATGACTTTCAGATACGCCGAACGCGGTCTGATGCCGGCCGTGCTGGTAGCGCTAAATGTACCCGGAAACCGCCAGAACATGCCGTGCATGGTCATCAGATAGTCGGGTTGAGCGGCCGTGCCGACATCGCGGATGCGGGGCCATTCGGTGTTCCAGCCGTGGGCGCCGTCGTAGGCATGGCTGGCTTTGGGAAGACGAAAAAAATGCCATCCGATCTGGCTGTCCCGTACGCCCAGCAACACCGACTTATGGTCCCAGCCGGTAGCCCAGATGGGGTCGGTAGCGGGGTTTTTGTTGCCGTAAAGACCCCCGGGGCCCGTTACCTCAACGAACTGATTCCGGCGGACAACGGTCCAGTCTTTACCGTTCCACTCCGAAAGCGAGCCGGCATCTACGTCGAACTGGGCCAGCGCTTTGGGACCCGGCTCGCCGTTGTTCGAGTAGACCAGTACACCCTGGCCCGAGTAGGCACCCTTGCCATGGGCGCCGGGCAGGAGGTTGTTTCGCAGGTTATTCGACTCGTCCGACTCTTTTTTGGTCTTCAGGTTTCCGTCTTCGTACAGCAGGGTTGGCGTCAGGGTGTTTACGTCTACTTCGTAAAAGCCTTCTTCCATGGTGGCGTAGTAGATCTTGTCTTTCGGGTCGGTCAGGTGGCGGGCATTACCGGTATGGCGTCCCGGCATGGCGCTGTAGGGAATAACCCGAACGTGGGCTTTGCTGTCTATGGCATACGGGCCAATAAAAAGTTGATTACTCTCGGGGTGGATCATCCGGTTGGCGGGGGTTCCGCCGATACTTTCTGACCGCACAATCTGCTTCCGGTCGGGGGTTATTTCGTAGAGTTTGTCCGACGAGCCGAACGGTAGGTGCGGGCCGTAGGTAATTACCCAGAGCCGGCCTGCCCAGGGAACAACGGCTCCTGTTCCGCACTCGCCTTCGTTGTTATACATGGCCAGCTGGGGGTAGATGCCGCTGAATGAAGGCTGTTTTTTGGGCTGTGCCAGCGATACGCCCGGGCGCATCAGCAGCCATCCAGCCAGGCAGGCCGAAAGAATATACTGTTTCATTGAAAAATAAGTTGAGAATGAGCGTTTGATAACGGGAGCTACTCCCAGCCCGCGTTCTGAGTTAGCCGGGGGTTGGCCTGGATCTCTTCCAGCGGAATGGGATAGTAGCGGTGCTTGGGCTGGGGTGTCCGGGTGGGGTAGACGTCGTTGACAGCTTTGGGTATCACGGTCAGGAAGGTATTGGTCCGGGTCAGATCAAACCAGCGGTCGGCCTCGGCAAACAACTCCCAGGAGCGCTCCTGTAACACGGCGGCAACGAAGGCGTCCTTACTCAGGCCCGGCGTCAGGTCGGGCAGCCCCGCCCGCCGACGAACGGTGTTGATATATCCGTAGGCCAGGGCGGTGGCACCGTTCTGACGGGCTTCGGCTTCGGCCGCCACCAGGTATACATCGGCCAGACGGATAATCGGGAAGTTGCAGTTGTTGGCTTCGCCTATTGAGTTGGGGTCGCGGTATTTGCGAATCAGTACTCCTTTGGGCGTAACCGGAGTAATATCGCGCTGCGGCACCAGTTTGCCCGATACGTCGCGGTAGGTCGTATCCAGCAGCTGACGCCGTTTGTCGGTGGGCGAAAACGAGTTGAAGAACGATTGGTACGCAAACCAGGAGCCGAACGATACTTTGGCATAATCGGGACCGGAGCTGTTGCGGGGGCCGGCAATACCCATCACGGTGAGCCAGCGGCTGGGGGTTACCCGATCGGCCTCAACGGCCCACATGTTCTCGATCCGGGCTGCGTCTTCCTTGTCTACGTCGAACACGTCCAGCACGTTCGGCAGGAGCGCGTACTTGCCCGAGTTGATGGTGGCCTGCGCCAGCTGCAGGGCTTTGGGCCAGTCTTCGTTGTACAGCGCTACCTTGGCATACAGCCCCTGAATGGCTTCTTTGGAGGGCCGCCCTTTGACCAGGCTGGCCGAATACGACGGCAAACCGGCAATGGCCTGGTCCAGATCGCTGTAGATCTGTTTGTACACGTCGGCCCGCGGGCTTTTGGTGACGAGGGCTTCGGTTTCGCTGGTGCTGGGGCGGGTTTTTACCGGTACCTCATTAAAGGTTTTGGTAAGCGTCCAGTGGTACAGGGCCCGCAGCGCATAGGCTTCGGCCACGATCTCGGTCCGGCGTTGCGGATCCATCTGGATGGTGGGTACCCGATCAATGACCCAGTTGGCGTTCTCGATGCCTTTGTAGCTAAACCGCCAGACACCCTGCGGCCCCTCGGTTTCGTGACGCCCCGAATTGCGCTGAGCCGTGTAATAGGGGTCGTACGAAAACAAGGTGATAGTGTTGCGGCCCACAACGGCACGCGGGTAGGCCTGGTCGGCGGCAAAATCCGACACCGCCACGAGCGGAAACCCGTAGAGGTTGATCAGCGAGCCCGCTACCGACGCAATGCCTGCTTCGGCGTCGGAGGCCGTTTTGTAGAAGTTGGTCGTGAAAATGGACGAATACACCGATTCTTCCAGTTTGCTGCACGAGACGGTCAGGCCAGACAGGGCCAGCAGCAGTAGCATATGTTTCTTCATGGACAATGAATGAACGGGTGAAAAGCTTCGTTAAAACGTGACCTGCAACCCGCCCAGATACGACTTGGCAATGGGGTAGGTACCGTTGTCGATAAACTGGGTGGTGGCGTTGCCGAAGTTGTTTACCTCCGGGTCGAAACCCGTGTAATTGGTGAGCGTAAAGACGTTGTTGGCGCTGACGTAGAGCCGAATCTGGCTGAAGCCTTTGATCCGGGGCAGCGTGTAGCCGAGCGAGATATTTTTCAGCCGTACAAACGAGGCATCTTCTACGTACCGGTCCGAAATAGGCAACCGCCCGCCCTGAAATCCGCTGGCATACTCGGTACTGGGATTCGTTGCCGACCAGCGGTTGGCCAGACCGGCCAGCACATTCTGCTGACCCAGCGCCGTTTCGAAGGTATACCGGAACAGGTTCATCAGCTTGTTGCCCTGTACGCCCTGCATGAACAGGTTCAGGTCAAAACCCCGGTACCGGAACGACGACGAGAAACCGAAGATAGCCTTTGGCTGGGCGTTACCGACAATGAGCTGGTCGGCAGCCGTAATGGTGCCATCGCCGTTGACGTCTTTGACCTTATGACCACCCACCCGGCCGTCGTAGCCCGGCACGATGGTTTCGCCGGTCTGGCTGATACCATCGAAAATATAGGTGCGGTACAGACCCATGGGGTAACCGACCTTAAGCAGCGCAAACGCCGAGCGGGGCAGCTCGTCCAGAACCCCATCGAGGGCCAGTACCTCGTTTTGGTTGAAGGTGACGTTGGCCGACGCATCCCACTGAAGTCCCCGGCCCCCACCCGGCAAAATCCGGCCGTTGAGCGCCAGTTCCAGCCCCTTGTTCTGGATCGATCCGAAGTTGCCGGTCAGCGCCGTGTAACCCGACGACATAGGCAGTACCTTCTCAAACAGCAGGTTATCCGTGCGCTTGTTGTAGTAATCGGCTACCAGCGACAGGCGGTTGTTGAACAGGCTGACGTCGATGCCGATGTCGACCTGGGTCGAGCGCTCCCATTGCAGGTCGGGGTTCGGAATGGCCGTTGGGTTAATGCCCGTAACCGGGTTATGGTTGTAGTTGTAGTTCAGCCCCGAAGCACTTACTGTGGCCAGTGACTTGTAGGGGTCGATGGCGCCGGCGTTGCCGGTAATACCCCAGCTGCCGCGCAGTTTCAGGTCAGAAACAACCGGCACCGACTTCATGAACGGCTCTTCCACGATGCGCCAGGCCGCGGCAACGGCCGGAAAGAAACCGTACTTGTTGTTCTCGCCAAATTTGCTGGAGCCATCGGCCCGGGCCGTCAGATCGAGGAAGTATTTGTCCTTATAGCCGTAGTTGATCCGGCCCAGGTACGAGTCGAGCCGCGATTTGCTCTTGTCGCTGCTGATCCGCTGGGTTACGGCCAGCCCTACGGAGTTGTTGGTCGTGATGTCGTTGGGGAAGTTCTGGGCCGTCTGGTTATAGCGTTGGTCTACGTTGGCCTGGGTAGCCAGTACGGCCGTAGCGGTCAGGGTATGATCCTGCGCCAGGCGGGTGCGGTAGGTAAAGATGCTTTCGTGCAGGAGAGTACGCCCGAAGGAGGTCGTATTGGACGCGTTGCCGCCCCCCGAGGCCAGCTGTGACTGACTCAGCAGCGACAGGGGCGAGTAGAACTCCGCCAGCGTGTTGCCCAGGTCGACGTTGAAGCTGGGGCGGTAGGTAAACCCTTTGAATAGGGCAACGTCGATATATACATTGGCCAGAATGCGCTGGGTCGTTTGCCGGTTGATGGGAATGATAAAGTTCAGCGGGTTGGTTACTTCCTGATACTGTCCGTTCATCTGGTCCTGAAACGGGAAAACGCTGCCATCGGGCCGGTACGGGGTTAGCGTCGGCGGGGCAGCTACAGCGGCACCGAGCACACCCGCGCGGCTGCTGGTCACGTCAGAACCGGTACCGCCCACGTTGACGCCGTTGTTGATCGAGTAGCCGTAATACAGGCTGGTGCCAATCCTGATGCGGTCGGTGAGTCGGTGGTCGAGGTTGGAGCGGAACGAATAACGCGTAAAGCTTGAGTTTTTGATGATGCCCTGCTGATCGAAGTAATTCAGCGACAGCGCTAGCTGGGTTTTCTGATTGCCGCCCGTGACCGAAAGCTGGTGACTCTGGATGGGCGCCTGCCGGAAGATCAGATTCTGCCAGTCGGTACCTTCGCCGAGGCTGCCGGGATTGGCGTAGATAGGCCGTTTGTAGACTTCGTTCTCGAGCTGGGCAAACTGCTGCGCGTTCAGTACGTCGAGGGTTTTGTTGACCTGCTGTACGCCCGCGTAGCCATCGTAGCTGACCCGCGTGGCGCCGTCTTTACCCCGTTTGGTGGTGATCAGCACGACGCCGTTGGCCGCCCGGGCGCCGTAAATGGCCGTCGACGATGCGTCTTTCAGTACCTCGATCGACTCAATATCGTTCGGGTTGATCTGCGAGAGCGGGCTTACGTCGGTAATGCCGCCCGAGTTGGCAATCTGAATTCCGTCAATCACATAGAGGGGCTCGGAGCTGCCGTTGATCGAGTTGGTACCCCGAATCCTGACGCTGACGTTACCGCCCGGTGCGCCTGAGTTCTGGGTTATCTGCACGCCCGCCACCCGCGCCTGCAAGCCCTGAGCAACGTTGGCCACGGGCGTTTGCAGCAGGTCGGCGGCTTTAACCGACGCAATGGCTCCGGTGGTTTCTATTCTCCGCTGGGTACCGTACCCGACGACTACCACTTCTTCCAGTGCTTTGGTGTCGGGAGCGAGTTGAATGCTAATCGTTGTCTGGCTACCAACGGCAACTTCCTGGCTCAGATAGCCAACAAAACTGATCACCAGCGTGGCCGCTCCGTCGGGTACTGCCAGCTGAAACATACCTTTGGTGTCGGTTACCGCTCCGCGCTGCGTACCTTTAAGCAGCACACTAACGCCCGGTAGCGTTATTCCTTTTTCGTCGCTGATGGTACCCGTAATGATCCGGTCATCGGTCTGTTGCCGACGGGTACTGGCTGATTGGGCGGGTTCCCGGGTTGGGCTGGTATCGATCGGACGGAGCCCGGTTACGAGATGGGCAGCTTCGCGGGTGGCAGGCGATCCCGCCGGGCGGGCCTGCGCCAGGAGCGGCACCCATAGGCCCAGTGAGACGACGCAGTACAGTACACGTTTTTGTCGCATAATATTCAGATATTTATAAGTTTCGTACTACTTAGGTCGGCTTAGGGGTTGCAGCAAGTACGAGTATACAAAGGTAAATTTGCATTATATGGAGAGGGTGGGCTGAGCTTACCCATTTTGTTAGCCGAAATTATGGACAAAATAACTCGCTGATAAACAGATATTTATCCTGTATGATTACGGAAAATGGACAACCTGGAAAAGCCAACGCGTTTGCGTTTCTGGAGGTCTGTTGTCGGCGGGTGAGCGAAACCTACGGCAAACCCAACAGCGAGACCTGGACCAATAGCGACTACGTGAACCTGAGTCATATCCTTTTCAGGCAAACGCACGTACGCATCAGCCCCAATACCCTGAAGCGGATCTTCGGAAAAATCAAAACCGACGCGCGCTATTACCCGCAGAAAGCCACCCGCGACGCCCTGGCGGCCTACATCGGGCATCCGGACTGGGATCATTTCGTTGACGTACAGGACTGGGAAGCCCGGCAGATCAGCCGGCGTTCGGTTGAGCTTATACAACCCGAGGCCCCGCCCGAACCGACCAGGCACCTGATACCGGAGGTTGTTCCGAACCGGAAACCGACGCGCTGGTCGTGGACATGGCTGGCAGGGCTAGGTATCCTCGGAAGCGTGATGGTGCTCTGGTTCGTACGTCCGCGGCCGGTCGCCACCGAGCCCGCCCGGCTTATCTGCCGGAATCCGCTGGGCGAGAATCCCCATTCGGCGGTTTTTGTGCTCCAGCAAGCGGGGGCTGCCGAGTCGGCTACCTATACGGTTCTGTTTGGCGACGGCAAACGCGAAACCCTCAACGCCAGCGACAGCCTGCACACCCACTACTATGAGCGGCCGGGGCGCTACTTCGCCGTTCTACAGCAGGATGGGGTCAATGTCGATACGGCCACTATTTTCCTGAAAACCAAGGGCTGGACGGTAACGGCCAACATGATGCACGACTCCAGCCGGGTATACCCCATCGAGGTCGATGGCCTGTTTATCAGCGGCAAGCGGAGTGTGAGTGCCCGGCAGGCGGCTCATGCCGGCATCGACACGAACCGCACTTTTTTTATGGAGTTCATCAACAGCCACGCTACAGCCATCGACGGCGACAATTTCGAGCTAACCACCTACGTGCAATCGTCGCCCGACCGGGCGGGGGTTCGCTGCTCGCAGGTAGGCCTTACGGTCTGGGGGGAGTCGTCGCAACACATGTTCGAGGTGATGCGGCCTGGTTGTGCCCACTGGATCAACATTCAGAATTCCGATATTCTGAAAAACGGACAGCGGGACGATCTGAGCTTTCTGGGCGCCGATCTGCGGTCGGGCGGCTGGCTGACGTTGCGGGTTATCGGTAAAGAAGCCGTGGTTTTTATCAACAACCGGGAGGTCTACAAAGCCCGGTATACCAGGCCGCTGCGCCGGGTCTACGGTGTCAAGATTCGGTTTGCCGGTATCGGCACGGTCAATTCGCTGTCTCTGAAAGACCTGAAGACGGGCGCCGTATTCGACGGCAGTTTTTAGCAGAATACCTACTGGTTGTCGGTACTCTTCAGCGCCCAGGCGATCAGCACCGGCTGAAAAAAGAGCCTGACAAACCGCTTCCGATCGGTATCCAGGCCGAACGCGCTGCGCCGGTTCACATACTGGGATATATTGCCCGGAAAGACAGCCGCAAAAAAAGCAGCTGCTACCCGGCCTACCGTCTGCTGCTGCTGTTCGTTGGCCAGAATCAGGCTCGTGCCGAGAGCAATTTCGGCCAGTCCTGAATAAATTACGGTATCATCTACGGGTAAAGGCACCCAATCCGGCACCTGCGCGCGGAAGTCTTTCCGGGCAAAGGTGAGGTGGCTGATGCCGGCAAAAACCAGATTGCTTCCCAGCAAAATCCGGCCAATATGTTTCGCGGTGCTCTTTTTCATGTGAAGTGTCTGGTTGCTCGGTATGGTATTCTCCGGCGCAAAAATCGTCTGGAATACATTGTACTAGATACTCCGTTCCGATTCGTTTTGTTTTCAACGAGGAAGTTGACAGGCATAGACCGGTACAGTTCCAAAAACAAACCCGACCTGCTCACGAGCCGATCGGGTTTGTTTTATAAAATCGGGATGTTTACCAGGCCCGTCAGGACCCAAACAACATCGCGTCGGTAGCGGACGGTAGCCCCATCTGGGTCGGAATCATTCATGGCCCGTCAGGGCCCAAACAGCGTAGCGTCGGTAGAGAAAAGCCCTCCGGATGTGAACAGGTGCCGTAGGTACCTAACCTGTTATGTACCTACGGCACATTGTATTCGCGGACCCCGAACGATTGCTACCGACGCTGCGCTGTGATGTACCTGACGGCACATCGCTAATCCCGATACCCGAACGAGGCTACCGTCCGCTACCGACGCTGCGCTGTTGCGGCCCTGACGGGCCGTGGATGATCCCGAATGTACAGAGAAACCGCTACGCCGTTGCGCCTTCCTTGAGCCGTTCGGCGTTCTCGGCGATGCGGAGCTGCTCGATAAACTCGCCGATGTCGCCATCCATGACGGCGGGCAGGTTATAAACCGTCAGGCCGATGCGGTGATCGGTGACGCGGCTCTGCGGGTAGTTGTAGGTCCGGATTTTGTCGGAGCGGTCGCCACTACCGACCATCGTTTTGCGCTGCGAAGCAATCGCGTCGTTGTGCTTCTGTAACTCGATCTCGTACAGACGTGAACGCAGAACGGTCAGCGCCTTGTCGAAGTTTTTGAGCTGCGAGCGTTCATCCTGACACTGCACCACCAGCCCCGTTGGGATGTGGGTAAGCCGAACCGCCGAGTAAGTCGTGTTTACCGACTGGCCACCCGCGCCCGACGAACAGAATGTGTCCTTGCGAATGTCGTTCATGTTCAGATCAATATCGACCTCTTCGGCCTCGGGCAGTACGGCCACGCTGGCGGCTGAGGTATGGATACGGCCCTGGGTTTCGGTAGCCGGTACGCGCTGCACCCGATGCACACCCGACTCGAACTTGAGCTTACCGTATACGTCTTCGCCTTCGATCTCGACAATGATTTCTTTATAACCACCCGATGTGCCTTCGGTGAAGTCGACGAGCGTCATTTTCCAGCCCATTTTCTCGCAGAAACGCTGGTACATCCGGAAAATATCGCCGGCAAAGATGGCGGCTTCATCGCCCCCGGTACCGCCCCGAACCTCCAGAATCACGTTTTTGCTATCGTTCGGGTCTTTCGGAATCAGCATCTCCTTCAGCAGTTCTTCCAGCGGCTCCCGGCGCGGCAGCAGTTCGTCCAGCTCGGCTTTGGCCAGCTCCCGGAACTCTTCGTCTTTCTCGGTGGCAACGATTTGTTTGGCGTTGTCGATCTCCTCGAGCAGCTGGGTGTAAGCCCGGTACTGCGTCACAATTTTTTCGAGGTCTTTATATTCTTTGCTCAGCTTCATAAAGCGCTTCTGGTCCGAAACGACTTCGGGCTGCACAATTTGCTGAGCTACTTCATTGAAGCGTTCGCTGATGGCTTCTAACTGATCGAGCATATTGATTGATTGTTGTCATAACCAGGGATCACAAAAACAAGGCAGGGGTTGCCAGGCTGTAACCAGAGGATGACAGATAAAATACGGACAAAAATACGAAAATTCCGGCGTATGGGCTTGGCTGCAACCGTTGACCTATCGAACGTGTTATGACTCTATAAACGAGCGTAACCCCATGAACGTCCCTCATTTACTTACCGGCCTTTTTTTGTTGAGTAGCCTGTCTGCCTGCGATCCCGAACGGGTGAAGTATACCAACGAGCTGAAGCAGGAAATGGCCGACAAGAAAATAAAGCGCATTACCAACGCCGACATGGTTGAAACGGTCAATGTCTTTGGCGAACGAATCAGTACCGTTGTACAGAAAGAACTGGCCACTGAACTCCAGAAAGCTACCCAGCCTGCCGCTCGGGCCAGCCTCTGCCAGCTGACCAACCTACCGCGCACCCGAGCCATTGAAGAGCGGTATGGCGTTACGATTAGCCTGCTCAGCGCGGCCGATGTGCAGAACAAGCGACTGAACGCTAAAGAGCGCGAAGTGCTGGACGCTTACCTCTACAATGCTGAACAGAAGCTGCCCCAGATATCGAATATTCAGAAAATTTCCGATACGCTCTTTATATACAATGCGGCCGTACCGACGGAGAATATAATCTGCCAAACCTGTTTCGGTAGTCAGAAAACACCCCTCGCCGTCTGGCGGATCGCTTTCCCGAAGCGCGAAGTAATCAGACGGTCCAGCGCTACCGCGAAGAAGAAACGATAAGGCAGGCAACGCCCAACCGCGTGCCGGGCCGATAAGTAGGCCTGTAAGATAGACTACTTTGTACAACACGGCAAGGCTCCTTACCCTTGCCGGTGGCGTTGTATGGAAAGACGAGTGGCACTCCGGCACATGGCGCTGGCCACCGGCGGTTTGCTGGTATTACCCGCCTGGGCCAACGCCTGGACACCCGCTGCGGTGCAGGCCGCGCAGCCGCTACTGACCCCGGTACAGGCGGTTGTTCTGACCGGGTTTGTCGATACACTCATTCCCGCTTCCGATACGCCCGGTGCCAAAGACCTGGGGGTTTCTGACTTCGTGCAGAAAATGGTCGCCGACTGTTACGAACCCGCGGTGCAGCAAAGTCTGAGCGCCGGCCTGGATGCTCTGGAGAGCGCTGCCCGGACAACCTATAGCCGCTCGTTTCAGGACTGCGACGCCAGCCAGCGAACCGCCCTGCTGACGGCCGTTGAGCAATCGGCCGAACCGGACCGCACTGCGTTTTTTGCGCTGGTCAAAAACCTGACCGTTCAGGGATATACCACCTCCGAGTACGTGATGACGAAATTCCTGAACTATACCCTGATACCGGGTCACTACTACGGCTGCGTACCGGCTCCCGTCGCTATCCGATAACCGTTGATCAACCATGGCAAATTTTGCGATTGATGCTACCCCGGCCATGACCTATGACGCTATTGTCATCGGCTCGGGAATCAGTGGAGGCTGGGCTGCCAAGGAATTGACTGGCAAGGGCCTGAAGACGCTGGTGCTGGAACGGGGTCGGGATGTCAAACACGTGACCGACTACCCAACCGCCAACCTGAACCCCTGGGAACTCGAACACCGCGGCCAGCTGCCGCTGGCGGTGCGGGCTCAGTACGGTAACATACGCTCGTTCATGCGGGAAGATACCGTCCACTGGGCCATCAAACCCGACGAGCAACCGTTTGTTGAGGAGCAGCCGTTTACCTGGACCCGCGGCTACCACGTGGGTGGCAAATCGCTGTTGTGGGCCCGGCAAACCCAGCGCTGGAGCGACTTCGACTTCGAGGGGCCCGCCCGTGATGGTTTCGCCGTTGACTGGCCCATCCGCTACGCCGACCTGGCCCCCTGGTACAGCTATGTAGAGAAGTTTGCGGGGATATCCGGCAATAAAGATGGTCTGCCCAACCTGCCCGATGGTGAGTTTCTGCCGCCTATCGAGCTAAACTGCGTAGAAACGCACTTGCAGGGAACCATTGCGCAGCACTACAAAGACCGCCAGCTGATTCAGGGCCGATGCGCACACATTACCAAACCACAGCCGATCCACACCGCCCAGGGGCGGGCGCAGTGTCAGCACCGGACTTTATGCGTGCGGGGCTGTCCGTTCGGGGGGTATTTCAGCAGTAATGCTTCAACGCTGCCATGGGCTGAGCGCACCGGAAAGATGACCCTCCGGCCCCACTCGGTCGTGCACTCGATTATCTACGACGAGAAAAAAGGCCGTGCGTCGGGCGTGCGGGTGGTTGACGCCAATACGCTGCAGATGATGGAGTTCTACGCCCGCATTATCTTCGTTAACGGCTCAGCCCTGAACAGCAACCTGATTCTGCTGAACTCCATTTCGACCCGGTTCCCGAACGGACTGGGCAACGACAGTGGCCTGCTCGGAAAATACATTGCCTGGCACAATTACCGGGGCAAGATCTCGGCCCAGTACGACGGCTTCCCCGATAAAACCACCGACGGCAGGAACCCCAGCAACGGCTACATTCCGCGCTTCCGGAACCTCTATAAGCAGGAAATGGATTTTCTGCGGGGCTACGCTACGGGCGTTGGCGGGGGGCGGAACCTGAGCCAGAACCAGGAAGGCATGGGCCTTGCTCTCAAAGAACGGCTACTGAACCCGAAGCTGGGCCCGTGGCACATCAGCGGCTGGATGCAGGGCGAAACCGTGCCGCTCGAGAAAAACCACGTCCGGCTCGACCCCACCCGAACCGACAAATACGGTATTCCGCAACTGATTACGGCGGCAGGCTGGTCAGAGAACGACGACAAAATGGTGGTCGATTTTATGACGCAGATGACCGAGATGTTCACCCTGGCTGGATTCAGGAACATCAAGGCCGTTGACACCCACTCTAATCCGGGGGCCGATATTCACGAGATGGGCGGTGTTCGCATGGGCAAAGACCCGAAAACATCGCTCCTCAACAAGTGGAATCAGCTGCATCATTGCAAGAACGTGTTCGTCACCGACGGCGCCTGCATGACCTCGACCTCGACCCAGAACCCATCGCTCACCTATATGGCGTTTACGGCGCGGGCGGCTAATTATGCCGTTGATCAACTTAAAAAGAAAAACCTGTAATCGTTTTTATGCTTTACAAAACCACACGCCGGCTGTTCGCAACCGCGGCCTTGTTGCTCGGCCTGAACGGGCTCGGCCTGACCAGCGCACTGGCCCAGTCGGGCAAGGCCCTGTACACCTTTCCGCTGGGGCTCCAGACGTATACGTACCGTAACCAGTTTCCGAAAGATGTAGTCGGTACGCTGGACCTGATCAAGTCACTCGGTTTCAAGGAGATAGAAGGTGGGCCACCGAAAGGTATGTCGGCCGAGGAATTTAAAAAGCTGCTCGACGAACGGGGCATCAAAGTGACCTCGACCGGCGCCAGTTACGACCTGATCGTTAAAGAACCCGAAGAGGTGGTGAAACGGGCCAAAGCGCTGGGCGCATCATTCGTTATGGTCGCCTGGATTCCGCACGAGAAAGGCAATTTTACGCTGGCAAACGCGCAGCAAGCCGTTCAGGACTTCAACCGGGTGGGCAGGATCCTGGCCGATAACGGACTGATCTTCTGCTACCACAACCACGGCTACGAGTTTCAGCCGTATCAGGACGGTACGCTCTTCGACTATATCGTGAAAAACACCGACCCGAAGTATGTTTCGTTCGAGATGGACCTTCTGTGGGCCACCCACGGCGGGGCCGATCCGGTACAGCTGCTGACCAAATACGGCAGCCGCTGGAAACTCATGCACCTCAAAGACCTCAAGAAAGGTATCAAAGGCGACCTGACCGGCGGCACCCCGCCCGAAAACGATGTGGTACTGGGCGAGGGCCAGGTCGATATGCCTCAGGTGCTGAAGCTGGCCAAAAAAGTCGGCATCCGGCATTACTATATCGAAGACGAGAGCAACCAGGAAGATAAGCAGGTGCCGCTGAGCATCGCTTACCTGAAAAACCTGAACGAGTAAAACGCAACTGTTCGTTTACAGTAGATGGTGCCTTACGGAGTAACCCGCCTGGGTTGCTCCGTATTTGTTAGAGCCCCTGTACAGATCGCTGCTGGAAGAGGGAGTTGCCGGTCTGGCCCGCCAACGATCAGTCCGCTAGTTCTTCGATAACCGACTCGCCGGTCGCGTGGGTGCCGCTGGTCCACTGCCAGCGTTCGCTGAGCCGCAGCCGCCCGTCGGGGAGCTGATCGGGGGTCGATTCGCAATGGCCGGTCATCAACTCGTTCTGGGTGTTGACGTGCTGGTACGTAAACCGCAGCGAGCCATCGGGTCCGACGAGGCCTGTTAGCGTGCCGAACCGGATCGACCCGCCCTGGTAGGTAGCCCAGACAATGTCATCCTGTTGGAAGTACTGAAATAAGGTTTCGCCCGACACCTCGCCGGTGGGCGAGTTCGATACGCTGCGAAACCGTCGGTTGTGGTAGTTGATCATGGATGGGTCGGTTGTCGGGTCTGTGTGTTGGCCCAGTCGATGAGCTCCCGGGCGGTCTGCGCCGGGTCATTGTCCAGCACATGAACGGTATGAATCGTGGCGGGGTCGCGGTGAGAAAGCCCGTGCAGATACGCCTTGTCGTAATAATCGAGCGTCAGGTCGGCCACGGTAGCGTAGTCGTACCGGGCCAGGGCGTCGAGGGCGTCTTTGGTCACTTTGCCGCCGAGCCGCTTGCGGATGCGTTCGGTGGCTTCGATCAGCAGGGGATGGTCGATACCGGTATATTCCTGCACCAGCCGCTCGATCCGGACCGGCTTGGGTACGTCGACGAAGGCAACCGGGGCCAGCCGCATCTGCTGCCACAGCGGCATTGGAACAAAGCAGGTCCCCACGTTCCGGCTCTCATCTTCGAGCCAGATGCGGGTGTTGGGGTCGAGCCGTCGCCAGTCGTTGTAGATCAGGTTTTCGAACTGCTCCGACGAAGGCTGGGGCAACTGCCCAATGGCGCCGTAGGATGATCCTTTATGATGGGCCAGCCCTTCCAGGTCAATGATCTGTTCGCCCTGCCGGGCCAGTTCTTTCAGGATGTCGGTTTTGCCGCTGCCGGTTTTACCGCCCAGGATGATCAGCTGGCGCGGCTGGGCCAGGTCGGTGAGTACGGCGTTTCGGTAGGCTTTGTATCCGCCGGCCAGGGTATCCGGGCTAAGACCCGCCGTTTGCAGCAGCCAGGCAAACGAGCCGCTGCGCATGCCGCCCCGCCAGCAGTGCACCAGCACGTTGCCGCCGTGGCTATTGGTCAGCTTACGGGATTGTTTGACGAATCCGGCCAGTTTAGGACCGACCAGTTCCAGCCCGAGTAGTACCGCATGGTCTTTTCCGGCCTGTTTGTAGCGGGTACCTACGCGGGCCCGCTCGTCGTTGTCAAAAAGCGGAATATTGACCGCCCCCGGAATGTGGGCCTGCGCAAACTCGCCCGGCGACCGCACATCGATCACGGGCAGGTTCCGGGCCTGTTCTAAAAACGCATCGACAGAAAGCTGCATGATGTAGCATAAACCCCAACGGCTGGCTATGGTTCCCGGCCGCTACCCGGCGCGCCGGGGTTTAGCGACTGAACAACCACCCCCACGGAATAGCAAAGGGCAGCACCAGCACCCAGACCAGAAAAAAAGCAGCCATAGCCTTTGGATAGGGTTGTGACGTCAGGTAGGCCGGCAAAGCCGCAACCAGCAGCCACGAGGTTTTGTAGATGAACTGAAAGAGAAGAACCAGACTCATCGACTGCGGAAAGAAAAGTCCCAGCGCCGACAGAACGAAAATGCCTCCCCACAAGGCGCCTACCAGCCGAATGGCCTCGGAATAGGCGATGCTGTTGCTAAACACGGTAGCCTGTGCTACGCGCGGCATGAACAGGCTTGTCAGGCTGATCCAGCCAGCTACCAGCGTATTGGCCGCGTACATGACTTTCATTAGAGCCAGGCTATTCATAAAGACGGATCAGATTGTTCGGCCCTTGTTTTGATCGTTTGCATCACGGTTGGTAACAGCGCCCGGTAGGTTCGGCCGGACACCCGACCGAACAGGTGTTTTGTTACGCCGGTAAACCATACCTCGTGAGTAAACGTGGTCTGTCCGTTCTGCGCGCCCAGAGACCGCTTCACGTACAAAGCGCCGAGCGGTAGTTTTGTCCGAAACGTGTACGATTTTCCGTCAATCACTTCGGTGAGAATGAATGGCGATTTCGGGCCCCGGTCCGGCGTTAAAACACCAGTGGTGCCGACTGCGAAGGGTCCGTTGAGGGTGGCAGCTTTTAGCCCTTTGTCCCAGCTTTGCCAGTTTGGTACATCGGTCCAGATATGCCAGACGGCCTGCGGTGAAGCCGACGTAATAACTGTGTGACTGAAATGCGTATCGGTAGACTGGGCCAGCGCCTGAGTCGCTGCCAGCATTAGCCATAGCAGAATGGAGTAAGACATAGCGGTAGAGTTTTCGGCAAAGCTCTACCACGGCGGCCCGGCAACCTTTCACCTATGTTAAATTCGGTATATCACCGGATGTTTTTTCGGATACGACTCAGCGAGGGCTGCGCAATGCCCAGATAAGATGCCAGATGTTTGAGTGGCACCCGCTGTACAAGGTGGGGCTGTTCGACCAGTAATTGCTGATACCGCCGTTCGGCGGTTTCGGTCTGCAGCGCTTCCAGTATAGCTTCTGTATAGTGCTGCACTTCCTGAATGAGCAACCTGATAAACGTGCTCCAGGCATCCAGCTTCAATAGCCGGTTGGCGTCATCATACGTCATGAGCCAGACAACGCTATTTTCGAGAGCCTCAATGCTTTCCCGGGCGGGTTGCTGCGATGTAAAGCTTTTCTGCGATGTAAAGACGTAAGGCACATCGGTAAAGTACTTGGTGATGTCGTTGCCGTCTTTCAGGATAAAGAACCGCAATAACCCGCTCTCCAGAAAATACAGATGGCGGCAAATACGCCCTTCCGTAAGGATAATGTTGCCTTTGGCTACCTCCTGCCTGACCAGACACGGCTCAATGGATTGCCAGTCGCTCTCGCTGAGCGCTGTGTAGCTGGTAATAAACTGGCGGAGCGGATGCATAGGCTGGCGGAGCAAAAACAGCAACAGACCGGGCTGTCTATTCCAGGCACCGTCTGTAGAGCTGGATGGTGTTTTCGAGGCCGAAGTAGAGCGCGTCGCAGATCAGGGCGTGGCCGATCGAGACTTCGAGCAGAGCCGGGACCCGCTCGGCAAAGAAGCGCAGATTCTCCAGGCTCAGGTCGTGGCCGGCGTTCAGCCCCAGCCCCGCTTCCTGCGCCCGCTGAGCCGCCCGGACAAAAGGCGCAATGGCGGCCTCGCGATCGGCCGCGTAGTGCGTAGCGTACGGTTCGGTATAAAGTTCGATCCGGTCGGTGCCCACGGCTTTGGCTCCGTCGACCATCCGCTCGTCGGCATCGACAAAGATCGACACCCGAATGCCGTCGGCTTTAAAGGTATCGATCAGCTGCCGCAGGTGATCGGCATGGCGGATGGTATCCCAGCCTGCGTTCGAGGTAATGGCGTCAGGGGCGTCGGGAACGAGGGTTACCTGAGCTGGTTTTACCCGTTTCACGAGTTCGATAAACCGCTGGTCGGGGTTGCCTTCGATATTGAACTCGGTGGTAACGACCTCGTGCAGATCGAGTACGTCCTGGTAGCGGATATGCCGCTCATCGGGGCGAGGGTGCACCGTGATGCCCTGCGCGCCAAATCGTTCGCAGTCGAGGGCCACCTGTACCAGGTTCGGATTGGTACCGCCCCGCGCATTGCGGATCGTCGCGATTTTATTGATGTTGACAGAGAGACGAGTCATTTTTTTGAATTAGCGATTGAGCGAATGAGTAATTGAATGAATGGCTCTGCTGGTTTCGTAACTTTGCGGCCAGGCTGAAGGTTCAGCGATTGCTGAAAGGTCTGAATCACGCATTCACTGATTCATACAATCACTCCATACGATCATGTCTCTCAAACAACAAATTGATGCCGATATCAAGCAGGCCATGCTGGCTAAAGATCAGGACAAACTGCGGGCCCTGCGCGCGGTGAAATCGATGATTCTGCTCGAAGAAACCAAAGAAGGCGGCACTGGCGAGCTGAAGCCCGAAGATGAAACCCGGATTCTGACCAAGGCCGTGAAGCAGCGTAAAGACTCGGCCGATATTTACCGGCAGCAGAACCGCGCCGATCTGCTGGCCGTAGAAGAGGTAGAAATTGCGGTCATCGAACAGTACCTGCCCAAGCAACTCTCTGAGGATGAATTAAAAGAAAAGATACAGGCCATCATGACCCGGCTGGGCGCTTCGGTACCGTCCGATATGGGTAAGGTTATGGGCGTGGCTACCAAAGAACTGGCTGGTCAGGCCGACGGGAAAGCCATTTCGGCCCTGGTTCGTACCCTGCTGGCAGGCGGGTAAGAGCCGGGTGTCAGGGACCGGGTTGTGGGGTACGTAGCCCGACACCCGGTTCCTGACTTGTTATGCCAGCCCTGCGCACGTTTTGCCCCACGCCCCTATGTCTGCTCTCGATCTGTTCATGATTATACCCCTGGCCTGGGGCGCGTTCAACGGCTACCGCAAAGGGCTTCTGGTTGAGGTCGTTGCGGTCATTGCGTTTATCGTAGCCATGATTGTAGGGTTCAAGTTCCTGGCTTTCGGAATCGATCTGCTGAGCCCGTACATCAGCCGCGAGCTGGCCCGTAAGCTGCTGCCCTGGCTGGGGTTCTCGGTCATTTTTTTCCCGACCATATTTCTGGTCAACCAGATGGGCTTCGCGCTTCGGCGGTCGCTTAAGTACACCATTCTTGGCACCTTCGACAGTGTGGCCGGTGCGGCAGTCGGTCTTTTTACGTGGCTGTTTGGAATTAGTGTGATTCTGTGGTTGTTAAGCTACATGGGCGTCAAAATGCCCGCAAAACATACCCAGAATGCTTTCCTGTATCCGTACGTAGTGCCCGTTGCTCCTAAAATCATGGACAAGGCCGCCGTTTGGGTACCGAAAGGATTAGAAGCGGGAAAGACGTTTAGTGATCGATTGAGTAATTAATTGACTGAGCCCGGCCGGTGGCAGGAATCAACCAACAACGAATTCGCTCAATCACTCAGATAGCTTATGAAACAAGACATCCGTAAGACCAGCCCGGCTCAGCTGAAAGAGTGGCTCGTGCAACAGGGCGAGCAGGGATTCAGGGCAAAACAGATACACGAGTGGCTCTGGAAAAAGTCGGCGCAGTCGTTCGAGCAGATGACGAACCTGTCGATATCGACGCGGGAGTTACTGAACACCCACTACGAAATCAGGCCCCTCACGGTCGACCAGCAGCAGCGCAGTAACGATGGTACGATTAAATCGTCGTTTCGGCTGTTCGATGGAAATCTGGTAGAAGGCGTGCTGATTCCGGCCCTCCGCACCGATGACATGGACAGGATGACGGCCTGCGTATCGAGCCAGGTGGGCTGTTCGCTGACATGTAAGTTCTGCGCCACCGGCTACATGGATCGCAAGCGCAACCTCGACGCGGCTGAGATCTACGATCAGGTGGTGGCCATCGACCGGCAGGCAAAAGAAGCGTACGATTCACCCCTGACCAACATCGTTTATATGGGCATGGGCGAGCCGCTGCTGAACTATAAAAACGTGCTGGAGTCGGTCGATCGGATCACCTCGCCCGACGGCCTGGGCATGTCGCCGAAGCGCATTACGGTATCGACGGCGGGTATCGCCAAGATGATCCGGCAACTGGGCGACGACCAAGTGAAGTTCAACCTGGCACTGTCGCTACACGCAGCCAACGACCAGAAGCGTGATACCATCATGCCTATCAATGAGAGCAACACGCTCCAGGCCCTGGGCGATGCGCTGGGCTACTTTTACAAAAAGACCGGCACCCGGATCACGTTCGAATACATCCTTTTCTACAATTTCAACGACACTCTGCAGGATGCCCAGGAACTCTGGAAGTTCACCAAGCGCGTGCCGGCCAAGGTGAATATTATCGAATACAACCCCATTGCCGAAGCCAATTTCAAGAATACCGATCCACAGACACTGGACCGGTTTGCGGGTTACCTCGAAGACAAAGGGGTAACCGTCAACGTCCGCCGTAGCCGTGGCAAAGACATCGATGCCGCCTGCGGCCAGCTGGCCGGTAAATCGTAACGTAGAGACGCACCCCTTTGCGTCTCCCATGCGCCAGCCCCTCACACGCATCATCAATAGAACCCCAGCTAATAGACTCCGCCTACTTGCTACTGACAGTTCGTCGTGGCCAGCGGGCGGAGTCAGTTATTATGCTGGTTTTGTAATATTGCGAATGAGGACTGACGCGCAGGAGATGCGAGGGGTTGCTGACGCGTAGGAGACGCAAGGGGTTGCGTCTCTACTTAACAATTTGGTAATATGGCTTCGCTGTGTTTAGCTTACTTTTGTGGCAATCATTGGCTTACGATCTGGTCGTGGGCCTGTCACTGAAGATTCCCTCTCCATGTTTGGATTAGAAACGGATGTTTTTATCCTCCTGTTTATCAGCTTATTTGCTGCCTGTGCTTTTGAATTTGTCAACGGCTTCCACGATACAGCCAACGCGGTAGCTACCGTTATCTATACCAATTCTCTGAAACCAACCGTTGCCGTAGTCTGGTCGGGTATCTGCAATTTTGCGGGTGTACTGCTGGGCGGTATCGGGGTTGCCATGGGGATCGTCAATCTACTGCCGGTCGAACTGCTGGTTGATCAGAATGTGTACCATAGCGTGGCCATGGTGCTGGCGTTACTGCTGAGTGCTATCGTCTGGAACCTGGGTACCTGGTACTTTGGTTTGCCCAGCTCCAGTTCCCACACCCTGATCGGTTCGATTCTGGGCGTGGGACTGGCCTTCTCAACCATGCCCGACAACAAGGCAGGATCGGCAGTCAACTGGGAAAAAGCCATTGAAACGGGTGAAGCACTCCTGCTGTCGCCCCTGCTGGGTTTCAGTTTGGTTATTGTGCTGATGTTTCTGATCCGGCGGATCGTGCCCGAAGAAACCAAAGATCAGCTCTTTAAGGAACCCAAGAAAAACGCACCTCCTCCGTCGTGGATTCGGGGTATTCTGATCGTTACCTGTTCGCTGGTCAGTTTCTTTCACGGCAGCAACGACGGTCAGAAAGGCGTTGGCCTGATCATGCTCATTCTGATCGGTATCGTACCTTTTCAGTTTGCGGTAAAGCCGGATCTCGACCCGCGCCTGCTGCAGCCTAACATCGAACGGATCGAGCAGACCATTGCGACCCTTGACTCGAACCAGCTGGCTCCCGTAAACCGCGCCCGCCTGGCCCGTACCCGCACCGAGCTGACCGAGTTAAAAACGCTGGTCAATACCGATAGCGTCACGAACGGCATTCCGCAGCAGAAACGGCTCGACGTTCGGCGTGATCTGTTGCTGATCAACAGCAACATGAACAAAATTGCCGAAGATGAAGGGGCCAACCTGAGTGCGAACCAGCTGGCCACCCTGAAAGAGAATCTGGGCGAGAAAAACGGGCTGCGTCGGTTTACCGATTACGCTCCGTTATGGGTTATCCTGATGATTGCGCTTTCGCTGGGGCTGGGAACAATGATCGGCTGGCGTCGGATCGTGGTAACGGTGGGCGAGAAGATCGGGAAGCAGCACCTGACGTACGCCCAGGGCGCTTCGGCCGAGCTGACGGCTGCGTTCATGATCGGACTGGCCTCGTGGCTCAAGCTGCCCGTCAGTACAACCCACGTGCTGTCGTCGGGGATTGCCGGTAGTATGGTGGCTAACAAAGGGATAAAGAACCTGCAGGCGGGTACGGTTCGTAACATAGCCCTGGCCTGGGTACTGACGCTGCCTGTATCGGTGTTGCTTTCGTTTACCCTCTACATCTTCTTCCGCTGGCTTCTGTAACGGCACCCTGAGTGCCGGGTACGGGCTTATTTTACCCAGGCTGGTGTTTCCTGCTCGATAGCCTGACGAACTTTGGCAACAATGTCGTCAACGCTATCGTCCGGGCTGATCTGCATGGGCGCTTTGAAGCGAACCGTCAGCAGAGTGTTTCGTTTTTTGAAGCGCAGCCCTTTTTTGTCGAAGGCCCGTCGGAAGCCATTGATGACAACCGGCACCACAATCGGTTCATTATTTTTGATGAGGTGGCCCGTTCCCTTACGGATCGGCGCAAACGGGCTGGTTGTGCCCTGCGGGAAGCTTACGACCCAGCCGTGGGCCAGCGCTTTCGCAATTTTATCATTGGCGGAGGTATCGACCGACCGCTGTACTTCACGCCCCTCGGCCCGCCATGACCGCTCGATGGTCAGCGCGCCCCCAGCCGCAAAAATGCGCGGTATAATCCCCTTCTGCATCGTTTCTGAAGCAGCTACGTAATACTGACGCGCCCGGGGCCCCAGCAGGTAAACTGGCGGCAACAGGGTATTCTGAAAGCCCCACTTCACCGCGCAGAAGACGTGGAAAAACGCAATCACATCGGCAAAGTACGTCTGGTGATTAGACAAAAACAGAACGTTGTTGATCGGCAGATTCTCGAGATGTTCGGTGCCTTCGATCTGAATCCGGTTCACCACCGTGTAGCGTGCATACGTTAGCCAACCTACTATACCAATTAGTATCCGTCTGATTAACAGTGAACTACCAAAGGGGTCACATTCAAACAGTCCCAATACATCCAGCGGCATCAGGAACGCAGGCAGGTAACTGAATTTAGTCGGTTTAACGTACTTCATCACAGGTAAAGGTGTCGGTAATCAGTAAAGATAAAAGATCACTACAATGTTTTCAAGAAAAAATACAACGGTTCCTGGCC
Source organism: Spirosoma lacussanchae (assembly GCF_005870035.1). Lineage (GTDB taxonomy): Bacteria > Bacteroidota > Bacteroidia > Cytophagales > Spirosomataceae > Spirosoma > Spirosoma lacussanchae. The sequence continues at coordinate 309,585 of NZ_SWJG01000003.1, forward strand.
CGAAAGGACCGAGTCGGTAAGCCTGAAGCGAGTGACCGAATAAAAATATTCGGACCGGATTAATCCTTTTTTCTCGGTCTCTATCCAACCCACGAACAACGCAACAAACCCCGCTACTCCCAACGCCTATTGCCGACACTCTACACAAACTCGTTCAGCTTTACCATTAACCATTTTTTTCGCTTACAGTCATGAAACGAATTGTGCTTGCCGGTCTCATTGCGTTGGGCTTACTAGGGGCTCAAGATACTATAGCTCAGGTTCAGGTTGGCATCCGGGGCGGTGCGAACTGGGCTTTTGCCTCAAAACCTGAGTTTCTGGGCAGCTTTACCCCGAACTTTCACCCATCGCCGGGCCCAACGGGGGCTATCTTCCTCGATTTTCCCATCAGCGAGCGCGTCTCAATCCGACCCGAAATTGCCTACGTACAGAAAGGATTTATGGTTAAAGAAGGCTTCGATCTGAACCTGGGCGGCTTTCCGCTGACGGTCGGAGCCCGCATTGCTTACCAGACCCAAACGATGGAAGTGCCGCTATTGGCCAAGGTAAACCTGACCGACGGCCCCGTTCAGCCGTACTTCATTGCCGGCCCCGCCGTTAGCTACACCCTCGACGGACGGGTACGGACCCGGGGGACGGCGCTCATCACGACCCAGCCGATCGACGTCGATGTTAACTATGGCTCCATGCTGAACCGCTGGGACGTAGGTGCGGTAGGTGGTCTGGGCCTGGCTATGGATGCCGGTGCCGGTAAATTCTTCATTGAAGGCCGCTATACACACGGTTTTACCCGGCAGGTGCAGGTGCCGGTCGTTAACGTAAACGTACGTAACCGGGGTGTTGCGGTGTCGGTAGGCTATTCTATTCCAATCGGTTATTAAGGTGGAGTCGGTGCAGGTGTCGAGTCAGTGGGGTTGGCCTAGCCCGTTCCCACCACATAGCCTCTTCACGACATCGCACTGCACCGACGCCACAGCCATTTGTTACAGCCATTTTGTTGAATCAACCTGAATAAGTAAAGGCGGAGCTACTGGCTCCGCTTTTCTTGTATAGGCCGCGCTCTAAACCCAGCGCGACCCGCTGAAACCAACTCATTAGCATCTGGTTAAAAATGCGGTAGGTTTCTAGACAACCCGTCGAATAACGGGGACAAAATGCTATTTTTACCATCCGTTACTTACCGAACGCGTACCGGCGACATCAACTATGGCAAGAGTAAATGATTTTGTTCGCTCCGCAACTACGGAGCCACACCGCATTCGTACCCGGCAAATCCTGAAAGCACATCCCGAGATCAAGAAACTGATCGGTCAGAAAAACCCGGCCACATTCTGGGTCATTGTGGGCTGTGTAACCCTGATGACGGCTATGGCCTGGCTCGTTCGTGACCAATCGTGGTGGGTCGTTATTGCAGCGGCCTGGTTCATTGGCGCTTTTCCGGCGCATACGCTCTTTGTCTGCATCCACGAAGCGGCTCATAACCTGATTTTTCGCAAACCGGCCGCCAACGCCTGGGCTGCTATTTTTGCCAACCTGCCCACGGCTTTCCCCACGGCGCTCTCGTTCAAGAATTTTCATATCAAACACCACGCGTTTCAGGGTGTACATGAGCTGGACGCCGACCTACCCGACTGGTACGAAGCTAAGCTTATTAACAACTACGCCATTGGTAAGGCGTTCTGGCTGCTGATGTTCCCGATTTTTCAGGGTATCCGCACCATTCGGATGCGCGAACTGGCCGTTATCGACAAATGGGTGGCTGCCAACATCATCGTTCAGCTAGCCTTCGACGTGTTGATCGTAACCCTGTTTGGCTGGAAAGCGCTGGCTTTTCTGGTGCTGTGCCTGTTTTTTTCGGTAGGACTTCACCCGCTGGGCGCCCGCTGGATTCAGGAGCATTACCTGACCCTCGACCCAGAGCAGGAAACCTACAGTTATTATGGCCAGTTGAATACGGTTAACCTGAACGTCGGTTTTCACAACGAACACCACGATTTCCCGTCTATCCCCTGGAACCGACTGCCCGAGATCAAGAAAAATGCGCCCGAGTATTACGATACGCTAAAGTACCACACCTCGTACGTGCGGCTGTTTTTCCGGTTCCTGTTCGATCAGGAGATTTCGTTGTTTTCGCGCATTGTGCGTAAAGAGCGCGGTCGGGTAGCCATTGCCGACGAGTCTAAACCGGATCTGGAGCTGGTACAGGCGCAGGCCATCCCGGCCAAAGCCGCCGTATAGCCAATCCGGTATATAGTAAGCAGAACGCCCCGTCAGATGAGCTGACGGGGCGTTCTGCTTATAAAAGGCTTACTGAATCTGCGCGCTGAATTTCGCTTTTCCCGAGTCCAGGAAGGCAACAAAGGTGTCGATACTGCGGTCATAGTTCTTCGGCGCTACCAGCAGTTTCCCGTCGGCATCGACCAGGCAGTAATGGGGCTGGGCGTTGTTATTATACCGGGTAATCTGCAGATCAGCATTTTGGGCGCCGATGGTTTTCTTTACTTTCTGATCATACGCAGAGGTGTACCAATCTGACTCTGGCAGCTCGGTTTTATCATCTACGTACAGCGCCAGCACCACAAAATCGTTCTGCAACCGCGACAGTACCGCCGGGTCTGACCAGACGCGGGCCTCCATTTCGCGGCAGTTGACGCAGCCATGACCGGTAAAGTCGATGAACAGCGGTTTGTTTACTTTTTTGGCATACGCCAGCGCCTGCCTGTACTCGAAAAAGCCCTGCAACTGATGCGGCAGCTTGAACAGGTTGCTGTATTTGGGCACCTCGCCCAGCGTGTTGACTGGCGCAGCGGCCCCCGTCGACCGGGCATTCAGGTCGAAATCCTGGCTGGTTTTGGGGGGCAGGTAGCCCGACATTGCCCGCAGCGGAGCACCCCACAGGCCCGGAATCATGTAAACGACAAAGGCAAAGATCAGGATGGCCAGCAGCAGCCGGGGAATACTGACGTTCTTGACTTCGCTATCGTGCGGCAAACGGATCTTGCCCAGCAGGTAAAACCCGATCAGCGCGAAAATAACGATCCAGAACGCCAGAAAAATCTCCCGGTCGAGCAGTCCCCAGTGGTAGACCTGATCGGCAATGCTCAGAAACTTAAGCGCTAGCGCCAGCTCCAGGAAGCCCAGCACCACTTTAACCCCGTTGAGCCAGCCTCCCGATTTGGGCATACTTTTGAGCCACTGCGGAAAAGCCGCAAACAGCGTAAACGGAATGGCAAAAGCCGACGAGAAGGCGGTCATGCCGATGATCGGTTTCACCACTTCGCCCCCGGCCGATGCTACGAGCAGGCTGCCCACAATGGGGCCGGTGCAGGAGAATGAAACCAGTACCAGGGTAAAGGCCATGAAAAACACGCCGGCCAGGCCACCGCGCTCGGCCCGGGCATCGGCGCTGTTGACCAGCGAACTGGGCAGAACGATCTCGAACAAACCCAAAAACGAAAGCCCGAATACGAAGAAGATAGCGAAGAACAGGACGTTGGGCAGCCAGTGGGTACTCACAAAATTGGCAAAGGCCGGTCCGTTGATGCGCGACACAACCGTACCGATCAGCACATAAATGCCAATAATCGAGGCCCCAAACAGCAACGCTTTCCAGCGACCACCCGATTGGTTGGTGAAAAAACTAACCGTCATCGGAATGATCGGGAATACGCAGGGCGTCAGCAGCGCCACCAGACCCGACAGAAAAGCCGCCACAATGAACCCCATCATGGACGTGTCGGTGGTTTCGCCAGGCTGAGCAGCCGCATCGAGCGCATCGACGGGTTTGTCAGCAGCCTGTTCTACGGTGGGCGCGCTGGTACCGGTGGTCGCGGTCAGGGCCGGGTCCGGGGTCGTAGCGGCCACAGTGGTTTCAGAAACAGGGGGCGTAACGGCCGACGTGGTAGCGGCCGACGTGGTAACGGATGAGGTAGCGGCAGGGCTTACAGCGGCTACCTCAGCTGACGTAGTAGCCGGACCCCTCACGGTCAGCTGAGTGCTTAGCTGGGCTTCGGCGGGGGGCAGGCAGGTGCCGTCTTTCGAGGAGCAGGCCATGTACTCGGTGGTAGCGCTGAACTGGACCGAGGGTTTCAGCACCTTGATTTTCTGAACGAAGGTCGCCGTTCCCGAAAACTGCCTGATTTTAGCGCCCCAGACTTCTTCGAACACTTCTTCGACCCCAACCGGTACGACATTGCCAACGCGCTGCCAGCTATCGGAAGGAGTAAACTTGAAACTCGTCGGCAACGGACCGATGTTCGGATCGAGGTCGTTCGAGTAGATATGCCAGCTATCGGCAATGGTGGCCCGGATGCGAACTTCCACGACGTCGCCCACCTGCGCGGGTTGCTTCGGTACCGAAACCGACCATTTCGTGGGATCTTTGGTAAGCTGGGCGAACGTGACAACGGACAACAAAAGTCCGGCAACGAGCGCAACAAATGATTTCATACCGCTTTGGGTAAGTGTTGGTTTGATGGGGTAACAGCAATCCCGCAAAAATACTTCCATTTGTGCGGCTCCAAAAAAAATGCGCCCCAACACCGGCCGGGGCGCACCAACGAAATGAAAAGTTAGGTGTGTTTACGTATACTAACCGATCAGCTATGAATCCACATCAATAGCTGAACAGAACGGGGTTCAGCTCATCCTGCGGATGGCTGCCAGCGGGTACATTAGCCAGCCACCGCGCATGGTCGGCTACCTGATACCGATTGCGGGGCGGCATGATAATCTGGTTTTTGTCCATATAAATCATGGTCATCACCTTCCGGGGCGATTCCGATACGTTCGGCCCGGCCCGGTGAAAGGTCCAGCCGGCATGGTAGCTGACCTCGCCCAGCTCGAAGGGCGTGTCGTTGAGCGGGAAGTTCTGCTGCTGAAGCAGGCCAGACAGCACCGTCTCGCTCTCGTCGCTGATTTCGAGGTCGCGGCCAATCTCGACATGCTGCGATCCTTCGGCAAACGCCAGCGGACCCATCTCCATCGGGGTTGCCTGCAACGGAATCCAGACCGTAACGGTATGCGGTGAAGCCAGCGGCCAGTAGAACTGATCGGCATGCCAGGGCGTGATGCCGCCCGAGGGCTCTTTATACAGTGCCTGGTCGTGGTACAGCCGGACGCCCTCAACGCCCATCAGATCAGCCGCCAGCTGGGCCAGGCGCTTCGAGAAAACGAACTCCCGGGCCTGCTCATCTTCCTGCCAGAGATTCATGATCTGCAGAAAAGCCCGCTCGTAGGTCGTCCGTTCGTGCATTGGCTTATCGAGCGTATTGAGTCGAAAAACCAGCTCGGTGATGATGTCGCCATAGTAGGCCAGCACGGCCGGACTGAGCACCTGTTTGAGCTTCACGTAGCCGTTCTGACGGTAGAAAGCAATGGCTTCGGGACTGACCGAATACGGACTCGCCAGCTCCTGTAGCAGGGATGTTTTGTCGATAGTCGCTTCCATAAGGGTTTTAGACAAGAATATCGAACTGGTTCGCTGATCAGAATAGCTACAAAAGTAGCGGGAGAGGTAATGAGTAGATGAAGCATGTTTTACCTATTTGTGTAGCATTTTGATCATCGTGTGCTTACTATCGCATACCTGTAGTTAGTATACTGTCTACTATGAAAGCGTTATTCGAAAAAGTAACCATTGGTGATCAGCGCTCGCTGCTGGTTCGGCAGTTCCGGCTTCCGTATTTCGATGCGCCCTGGCATTACCATCCGGAGTACGAGCTGACCTATATTATCAGTGGCTACGGACACCGGTTCGTTGGCGACCATGTGGAGTTGTTCAGACCGGGCGATCTGGTGCTGCTCGGCCCGGATTTGCCGCACTACTGGCGGTGCGATGCCGATTTTTACGAATCCGGCTCCGACCGGCGGGCCGAGTCGATTGTGGTGCAGTTTCGGGCTGCGCTGGTCGACACGGTGCTGGCTCATCTGCCCGAGGCCGATTCGCTCTGCGCGCTGCTCCGGCGGGGTCAGCACGGCCTGCGGTTCAGCGAAACCTGGGCCGCCCAGCTGGCCCCGCTCTTGACAGACCTGGTTGCGCAGACCCAGATGGAGCAGCTTATGAGCCTGTTGCGGGTGCTGAACCAGCTTACGACCGATCCGGACGCGCAGCCCCTGGCCAGCGACGGCTATCGGCTGGCGCCCAGCGCGGGCGAGACCGAGCGGATGAAGCGGGTGCTGGAGTTTACCCTGGCCAATTTTCGGGATGAGATCCGGATCGAGCAGATTGCGTCGGTTGCCGGCATGGCGCCGGCAGCTTTCTGCCGGTACTTTAAACGACGAACGCGCAAACCCTTTGTCGAGTACCTGAACGAACTCCGGATCAGCCACGCCCGTAAACTGCTCAGCGAAGCCGACATACCCGTTGGACAGGCTGGTCTAGAGAGCGGTTTCAACAATATATCCCACTTTCACCGGCAGTTCCGGCAGCATACGGGTATGACGCCCCTGACCTACCAGATCGTCTCGCGCGGGAAGTGAAAATCTTCGGCAGACTACCGTTTTCCGCCGTACCTTTGTCCTGTAAAAGGAGTTGTTTGTCGGTTTAGCGTGACGAACAACCGGACCGATAACTCATTGAACTACTTACGCGCATGACGACCGCAACCACCGCTGCCCGCGACACGCAGATTTTTGACCTGATTGCTAAAGAACAACACCGGCAGGAGTCCGGTATCGAACTGATTGCTTCCGAAAATTTCGTATCGCCTGCCGTTATGGAAGCGGCCGGGAGCGTGCTCACCAACAAGTATGCCGAAGGCCTGCCCGGCAAACGGTATTACGGGGGCTGTGAGGTAGTCGATCAGGTCGAGCAAATTGCTATCGACCGCGCTAAAGAGCTGTTCGGCGCTACCTGGGCCAACGTGCAGCCACACTCGGGCGCCAACGCCAACATGGCCGTATTCCTGGCCTGTCTGCAGCCCGGCGATACCATCCTGGGTTTCGACCTCAGCCACGGCGGTCACCTGACCCACGGTTCGCCGGTCAATATTTCGGGAAAATACTTCCGGCCTACGTTCTACGGGGTGGAGCGCGAAACAGGCGTTATCAATTACGACGTGGTTGAAGAAACGGCCAAACGGGAGCGGCCTAAACTGCTCATCTGTGGCGCATCGGCCTACAGCCGCGACTGGGATTACGCCCGGCTCCGCGCCATTGCCGACGAAGTGGGCGCGCTGCTCCTCGCCGACGTGTCGCACCCCGCCGGTCTGATTGCCAAAGGGCTGCTGAACGACCCGCTGGCGCATGCCCATATCGTTACGACGACCACCCACAAAACCCTGCGCGGCACCCGGGGCGGACTAATTCTGATGCGGAACGATTTTGAGAACCCGTTCGGTATCAAAACCCCCAAAGGCGACACCCGCCTGATGTCGTCGCTGCTCGATTCGGGCGTTTTCCCCGGCACGCAGGGCGGTCCGCTCGAACATATCATTGCTGCTAAAGCCGTAGCCTTCGGCGAAGCCCTGACCGACGATTTCTACGACTATGCCGTTCAGGTGAAAGCCAACGCGCAGGCCATGGCCAAAGCGTTTACCGATCGTGGCTACTCCATTATCTCGGGCGGCACGGATAATCACCTGATGCTGATCGACCTGCGGAGCAAAGGCCTCACGGGTAAGCTGGCCGAAAACACGCTGATCAAAGCCGACATTACCATCAACAAGAACATGGTTCCGTTCGACGATAAGTCGCCGATGGTTACTTCGGGCATGCGCGTCGGTACGGCGGCCATGACAACCCGCGGTCTGAAAGAATCGGACATGGAGCAGATTGTCGTATATATCGACCGGGTGCTGATGAACCATGAGGACAGTGCAACGCTGCTGACCGTTAAAGAAGAAATCAACGAGTGGATGAAAGCGTTTCCGCTCTACAAAAGTTAATTGTGATTGAGTGATTGAGCGATGACTAACTTGCCGTTATAATCACTCAATCGCTCATTCAGTCAATCGCTCAACCAAGCATATGCCACTCGATCAACTGACCGACGAAGACATCGACACCGAAGGCAAGGAGATGTCTTTTCTGGACCATCTGGAAGAACTCCGCTGGCACATTATCCGGGCCGCTGCGGCTATTCTGGTGTTTACCGTCACGGCGTTCATTTTTATTGACGATATCTTCGAGTACGTACTGCTCGGACCGGCCAAGACCGATTTCTGGACCTACCGGCAGATGTGTAAGCTGGCCGATTATACGGGGTATGCCGATCTGTGCGTGAAGAAACTGACGTTCAAACTCCAGGCGCTGGGCTTATCGGATCAGTTTACCATGTCGCTGACGTCGTCGTTCTTCGTGGGACTTAGCTTTGCCTTCCCGTATGCCTTCTGGGAGGTGTGGCGGTTTATTAAGCCGGGCCTTCGTCAGTCCGAGAAGCGGGCGGCTCGCGGAGCGGTATTTTTCGTGTCGCTGCTGTTTTCGATGGGTCTGCTGTTCGGCTATTTCATTGTGTCGCCCCTGGCCATCAACTTCCTGGTCAATTACACCCTGTCAGACCGAATTGAGAACAACATCGATATTACGTCCTATATTGGTGTAATCGTGACGCTGGCGCTGGGTTGCGGCCTTATTTTTCAGATGCCTATCGTGGCCTTCGTACTGTCTAAAGTGGGGGTGCTGACTCCCGCTTTCATGCGTGAGTATCGTCGTCACTCCTGGATCGTGATTCTGGTCGTTGCCGGGATTATTACCCCATCGCCCGATTTGTACAGCCAGATTCTGGTGGCCCTGCCGCTGGCGCTGCTGTATGAGATTAGTATCGTGGTGTCGGGCCGGGTTCAGAAAGCACGGCTTAAAGATAACGAAGCGCTGATGCAGTCATAAGCGATAAACTCTTCTGAAAAAGGCCGGTCGTTCGACTGGCCTTTTTCGCTTTATACCGGCTATCGTACCTTTGTGCCGGGAATTTTCACCCCAATGAACAGAACCATACATGCCTCAGTACGATTTTCGCCGATACCATATCCGGTCCATCAACGCGGCCGACGATGCCGAGCGAGCCGCCATCAATCAGGAGCTTAAGGAGTTGTACGCCGGCCTGAGCGAGGATGACAAAGCCGAATTCAATACTCAGCTTCAGGCGTTTCTGGCTAAAGAAATGGGCCGTATCAAGTCAGATTACGAATCGGTCAAAGGCGGCTTGGGCGACGCCGGGCAATGACAGGAAGGAGTACGCAACGGTAAATAGGTCGCCCCGCCGAAAATTGGCCTTGTCTGGCCGGTATATGCCTATCTATGTCAGATCATGTTACGGGCTTTTAGCTCGAGGTACTTGTTTACGGTGTTGGCCGTGAGGTTCTGCGGACTGGTCAGAATGGTCTGGATGCCGTACTGGCCCAATTCTCTTACAATCTGCTTTTTCTCGTAGGCAAATTTCTCCCCAATGGTTTTCAGATAGATGGCTTCGGTATCGGGGGCGGGCTGATCGAGCAGGGCGCGGAGTTCGGTATTTTCGAAGAAGATAACCAGCAGCAGATGGTCCTTAGCCAGTCGGCGGAGGTAGGGGAGCTGCCGCTGCATACCACTCACCGTTTCAAAGTTGGTAAATAACAGCAACAGGCTCCGCTGGCGGATGTTGGTGCGGACGGTAGCGTACAAACTCTCGTAATCGGTTTCCTGAAAGCGGGTTTTCTGGCGGTATAATACCTCCATGATCTTGAGCAGCTGGCCCGCCCGCCGGTCGGCCGGCAGGAGCTGGCCCACGTGGTTTGAGAAGGTCAGAAGGCCCGCTCTGTCCTGTTTGAGTAAGGCAATGTTGCTGAGCACCAGACTGGCGTTGATCGCGTAATCGAGCAGAGTCAGCCCTTCAAAAGGCGACCGCATGACCCGGCCTTTATCGATCAGGCAGTAGACCGGCTGCGACCGTTCATCCTGATAGGCGTTGATCTGCAGCGAAGCCCCCCGCGTATCGCTGCGCCGGGCGGTGGCTTTCCAGTTCACCGTCCGAACATCGTCGCCGGTAGTATAGGGCCGGACCTGCTCAAACTCGGTGCTGTGTCCCAGTCGGCGTATTCGCTTCACGCCTACTTCGTTCAGGCGGTTCGTGGCCGCCAGCAGCTCGTACTGCCGCATCTGTAAAAACGATGGATAAACGGCTACCAGCTTACCCTGCTCAAACTGGTACCGGCGTTTCAGTAACCCCAGTGGCGACAGCACAAAGACGTTGACGGCGCCAAAGCTGTACTCACCCCGGCGCGTAGGACGTAGTTCATAGCGGATAGCCCGGGTTTCGCGGGGTTGCAACTGCGCCCGGAATAGCACATCGCGTCGCTGAAACTGAAAGGGAATTTCGTCGATCACTTCGGTATCGACCCGAAATGCGTATCGGTTTTCGAGGTAGACCGTGAGCGGGTTCTGATCGCCGTTGCTGAGCCGGTCGGGAACTTCACGCCGGGCAAACAGGCCCGCTTCGCTTCGGAACAGCAGCCAGCCATCCAGTAGTGTGAGCCCAACGAATACTACGACGCCGACCTGTACGAGCGGGAACAGGAATGGGAAGGCATAAGCTGCCACGAACAGCAGCACAAACGAGATGAGCGTGAACCAGAGCCGGGTCGAGACAAAGAGGGGGCGAAAAAAAGTCATCAGGGTTTGGGTTTGAGAGCCGCCAGGGCCGCGTCGATGTCGGATTCGTAGAGCGGGTTGAAGTCGTCTTCCAGTGGATGGCTGCGTTCCACGCGAAGGGCCCGATAGAAAAATAAGGCATCCTGAAAGGCCGTTCGGGCTTCGGTCAGGCGGCCGAGCTGCTGAAGGGCGCGGCCCCGGTGGTAGTTGACCAGCGCCGACCGGCCAAAGTTTTTATTGGCTTTATCCAGGTCGGCCAGGGCTTTGTCGGCCCGGTTGGTGGCCAGGTAACTTACAGCCCGGCTCACGTACTGCCGGTAGTTGACCCATTCGGCTCCGTGTTTCTGTTCAAGGGCATCGATTGCTTTCGAAAACTGCTCCAGCGCCCGGTCGTGGTCGCTCAGGTGCCGGTAGGCCAGCCCACGCAGGTAACTGACGGGATTGTGGTTGATGTGATCATCGAAGGTGGGGGTCAGCGCATCGAACGCGTTGAGGTGGTGCAACGCCCGAACCGGATCGGCCAGCATCGACAGGTAAAACTCGCCTATGGCTCCCTGCTCTTTAGGGAAGCGGGCGGCTGTTTTCTCGAACCAGTCGGCGGCCTGTTCATAGTCCTGCTGACGAATATACCACAGCCCCCGGAATCGGGATGCCAACCCGTTGGCCTGCAGGCTGTCCTGTCGGGTCTGCTCGCGTTTATGGGCGAAGAAATGCAGAGCCGGAACGGTCCGGTTCAGGGCCAGCATCGACGCACACGACTTCAGCGCCTGTTCGCCGGTTTGCGCCCTGACGAGGGCCGGAAGCAGCAGTAGCAGCAGACGCAGCTGTGTCATGGAAGCATATCGGTTAGTTGGCCATCTTTGAGCCGGAAGGTGAGCGAAATGGCCGCATCGCGCGGAGAGGTATCGATCTGATCGGTGGCGTAACTCAGCATATCGCTGGGCAGATGCTGTCGGCAAAGGGCCAGTAACTGATCCGTAATGGTACAGTCGAACGTACGGGGGCAGTAGTCCTCGTCGAAACCCGCCACCTCGAACAAACCCTGCTCGCCCGCGCAGTTGATAACGAACTGAATCCGCACCAGGCCCGACTGACCCGGTTGCGTTCTGACCTGATAGTGCTTTTTCAGCGCCTGCCACAGGCTGTGGCCTACGGCGGTACGGCCCGTCTGGGTGATATGCCACATGCGGGTAAAGCAGTTGTCGCAGGGTTGAAATACGGCTGGGCGGCAGGAGTCGCCCGGGGCGAGGGCGCTCACGAACCGAAACGTTTCGGTAGCTACCGTCCGACCATTCCAGCCGATGGCCTGCAACTGTTGGGAAGATGCCTGGGTGAGTTGCCAGAGTGGCTTGTAACCTCCGTCGCGCCCGTACTGATTGCCCTGAATAACCAGAAAAACCGATGAGCCGAAACGGACCAGCTGCCAGAAATGAACAGACCGCTGCCGGGTGGTGAGGTCTTCGAGCGCCACCCGCCCGTTGGCATACAGCGCTATGATCAGGCCGTCGGACTGCCACACCCGACCGGCTACAGTCTGTACCGTACGGGCCGAGTCGAGCGGGATATCCGTAAACTTCCGGAATACCAGGGGGTAATACTGCCCGATCCGGAGTTGCTGGTCAACGACCCGCACCAGGCCCGGGGCGTACCGAATGGTGTCGAGTCGTACCGAATCGTCCCGAACGGCCCAGGTCGAGCGGATAGGGGCGGCCGACGCATCGACCAGGCCGAGCGCGTAGGTACCGTCGGTATCCAGTTGCAGATAGGTGGGCAGGGGACAGAAAAAATCGGTGTCCCATTCGGAATGAACGCCGATCCAGATGCCTGCGAGCTGCTGCTGGCTGACTGGCTGGGCCTTCAGGCCGCTACACAACAGACCCTGAAGCGCGGCCAGCCAGAGGGCCCAGCCCAGCGCCCGGGTCGTTACGATCAATTTCCATAGGGCAGTTATCATGGCGCACTAGTGGCTACCGGGGTACGTCGATTTTCTGAACCAGCTGGGCAATTACGTCATCGGCCGTGCCGCCTTCCATCTCGCGTTCGGGCGTTAACAGAATCCGGTGGCGCAGTACGGGAGCCGCCAGTTCCTGCACATCTTCGGGGGTGATAAAGTCACGGCCTCGCAGGGTTGCCAGTGCTTTCGCGCTGTTCAACAAGGCGACCGATGCCCGTGGCGAAGCCCCCAGATACAGCGATTTGTTGGCGCGGGTGGCCTGTACAATCTGGGCTATATACTCGAAAAGCTTGTCTTCTACATGTACCTGATGGACCTGAGCGCGCAGCGAGGCCAGCTGGCCGGCGCTGAGTACCGCCGAAACGGCCTGTACCGCATCGGTCAGGTTTCGGCGCTGGTGATGGCCTTTCAGAATATCTACTTCAGCGGCTGCGTCGGGATAGCCAACCACAATTTTGAACAGAAACCGGTCGAGCTGGGCTTCGGGAAGCCGGTAGGTGCCTTCCTGTTCGATGGGGTTCTGGGTAGCCAGCACCATAAACGGCTCATCGAGCGGGTAGGTCGTACCATCGTTGGTGATCTGGCGCTCTTCCATCACTTCGAACAGGGCAGCCTGGGTTTTGGCCGGAGCCCGGTTAATTTCATCGATCAGCACCAGGTTGGCGAAAATGGGCCCCTGCCGAAACGAAAAATCGCCGGTTTTGGGCATGAAAATCGACGTTCCAAGCACATCGGAAGGCATCAGGTCGGGCGTGAACTGAATCCGGCTGAAGCCGACCGACAGCGTTTTGGCCAGTAGCTTGGCGGTCAGGGTTTTGGCCACGCCGGGAACGCCCTCGATCAGCACGTGTCCGTCGGCGAGCAGGGCGGTCAGCAGCAGGTCTATAGTCTGGTGCTGACCCACAATAACGGTGCCCACTTCGGCCCGGATGGCATCAACAGCGGTGGTAAGCGGGGTAAGATCGATGCGGGAATTGAAAGACTCCATTCAGACAGTTTGATTGAATTTTTCGATGGCACTGTTTAGTGTCAGCAGGTCGTATTCAGATAACATAACGCTTTTCTGGGCGTTGCGCAGGAGCCGGACCAGCTCAGCGGTCTGATCGGTGGGTAAACCGCTTTTACGGGCCAGGGTCTCGGTAAACTCGTGGTCGAGCTGATTGGTGTTCAGCCCGTAGCGTTCGCGCAGGTCGGTCAGGAAGTACTGGACTTTCTTGCGGGCCATGTTGTCGTGATCGCGTTGCTGAAAATACAATCGCCCCACATCTTTCACAAAATCGAGGGATGTATTGCGGGGGGGCTCCATGACCGGAATGATGCGCTGCGTTCGTTTGCCGGCAAAGATGACGTAGAGCAGCAACCCGATCACGACCAGATAATACGCCCAGGTCAGCGCCGGCTGCGACCAGATGTACCGCAGAATGGATTGCTGATCTTCATCGAAGCGGCCCTGTTTCTGGTACTCATCCCAATAGGTTGGCCAGGCAGGCAGGTACGACAGGGCTTTGATGGCATAGTCGGACGAGGGGTGGTTGAGCAGGTAATAGTTGGTAAAGGCCAGGGGCAGGTTGTGAATGAAAAAATACCCTTTCCCGTACTGTATCCGGATAAAGACCGGCTCCTGGCGGGCGTTGCGCCCCAGCACGGTAATACCCCCGGCTTTGTTGATACGCAGGTAATTCCGGCCATCGTCGCGTGAAAACCGATACCCGTTGGTTTTTTTGAGAGCCGGGTTGACAAAATTCTGGCGTAGGCTGGAGTCGGCCATGTTGGGCGCGCGCAGGTCGGCTTTGAAACCCAGCGCTTTGCCCAGCGAGTCGGGCATGTCGTAGGCCGAAATCAGGCAGTTGTTGCCCTGCTTCACGTAGCGGAACAGCTGGCCGAGGTCGTTGGCGTCGGCTTCGAAGCTGCGGCAGATGAATACGTAGTTGCTGCGGCCCGCCGGTCTGGTCTCGGTCAGGAAGTTATAAACTGGTAGTCGAACCGTTTTGACGACCGGTTGCTGCATGAGCGAAGGCAAGAGCTCGAACAGGGCCTGCGTACCGAACGGAATCCGATCGTCGTTTTCGTAAGTTGGTGTCCAGTCGATGGGGCGGGGGCGGTAGTACTCAATGAGCGCATAAGCCATCACCGTGACGAGCAGAAAAAGCAGGTATTTATTGGGTTTACGCAAAACAGATCAAAAGTTTTTCAGTGAGCGGTCTTCCCGGCGACCGAATTCACGGCGACCGAGTTCATGAACTGGCGGAACCGGGCCTGGATGGCGGCAAAGCGGGACTCATCGATCGGGAAGTTGCCGTACCAGATAAACTCGAACTGGCGGGTTAGTTCGTCGAAGTCGGCCTGCCGGGGCGAGCCGCTCAGTTCATGAACGTACTGTCGGTTGGTCTTATCGGCTTTGTAGCTGATCTGACCCGTATCGGTCAGGCGTTTCAGGGTCTGCAAATACAGCAGCCGGGTTGCCAGCCGGTAGTTACGCTGCCGGGCGGCCTCGTCGATGGCTTCGTCGAAGTTGATCTCGTGAATGTTCTCGCTCAGGTTCTCATAATCCAGCCCGGCCGACTGGGCCCGCTGCGCGAACAAAAACCCCAGCACCTCGGCTTTCATGAGCCAGTAGATGACCAGACCGGCAATGGTCGCCAGTAAAATGTACTGACCCACGTTCTGATAGGCTTCGCTGGCCAGCAGAGCGCGCAGTTTACCGAAAATATAGGCGATAAACCGACCTACCGGATTGTCGGGGGGCGGAGCGTCGGTACCGTACTGGTAGTCGCGGCTGGTTTCCAGATCGCGCAGGCGCTCCGCATCGGGTTGGCGAAGCCGGATCGGGCTCCGGTCGTCGGGCGCGCTGACAACGGCGGTAGTAGCCGCGGGTTTCTGCTGGGCATAGAGCAGACTGCTAGCTGAAAGCTGACATCCCAGCAGGATATACAGACAGACCCACCGATACGCGCGAAACAGCTTTTGTACGTTGTGGTGCATGCGTTGATTAGTACTCCCCCTCGTCCTGCGCGCGGGGTTGGGTGGGGGCGGTTCCGATCGAGTCAATGGCCGACAGCAGCCCCCGTCCTTCCTGCCGCTCAACCAGGTTGGTGTACTGGAAACCGATAGCGATGTAGATCAGTGCCCGCAGCAGCGTACCGCCAACCGTCCCGATCACGTTGCCCAGCACGAGCCAGACACCCGACGCATCGGGCAGGAGTTTGGCTGCCACCAGAAAGTTGATCACACCGGCCGGTACGGAGAACAGCAGCCCGATAATGCCGGAAATGATCCCCATGACAACGACCAGGCCAAAGGTAGACCACCACTTGTCGCGAATGAGCTTGAAGCAGCGGTCCCAGGTCTGCCCGAAGTCGGTACCTTCGAAGGTGGTTATGGCCAGCGCCAGCACCAGCACCACCGCGATGTATATGCCGGGTATAATGAAAAACATAAAGCCGATGACGGTAACGATACTGCCCAGAATCGTGATAATGAGCGCCCGGCCAATGATAGGCTGGATCTCTTCCCATACGTCGGTCACCGTGACAAATCCGCCATCTTTCCGATTGTAGAGTTTCATATGGGCGTAGCTCACCAGGCTGACGGCGAGTGCGGCCAGGATACCAAACAGGATTGTTAACCAGAAGGCGGGCGAAAACAGGCGCTGAAATACCTCGAAAAATGCCGACGGATCTGCCGGCTCGCTATCTGCATCACGAGCCAGGTTACCCAGCTCCAGAAGGTTCGATTGCAGAATACCCGACGCGATACCGGCCAGCAGCGCCACCGGACCTACGATGTAAAGCAGCGACAGGCCCAGACTCCGAAAATTATCGGTCACGTATTTGAAGGTAATATTGAGCTTATCGCCAAAGTCGCGTTGCTGAAACAGGTTGATCATGGGGTTATACGGCGGTTAAGTTGAATAGGATAGAGAATAAAATACCAGACAATAAAGGCAGCCGATGCGAGAATGATGCTGCCGCTGACTACCGGCGGCAGGGTAAGCCGGGTAATGAAACTCTCCAGAAACCCGGCCATGATGAAGATCGGAACCAGCCCTACCGCAATGGTCAGCCCTTGTTTGATGCCCCGTCGGAATGACACGATCCGCGAGAAGGTGCCCGGAAAGAGCAGGCTGTTGCCCACCGTTAAGCCCGCACAACCAGCAATGACGATCGCCGATATTTCGAGCGTACCGTGAATCCAGATTTTCAGGATCGAGTCGAGCAGCAGACCGCGTTCGTAAAAAAAGTATTGAAACGACCCCAGCATCACCCCGTTGTAGAACAGCATGGCCACCGTACCGAACGACGCGAACAGGCCAAAAATAAACGTTCGAAACGCTACATAGATGTTATTCAGGGTGATCTGTATGAACATGGTGCCCTGGTCCATGCTGTTATAAACGCCCAGCGGATCGCCCTTTTTGATGTTCTCGAGGGTCATATTCACGTACTGATCGCCCAGAATCAGCCGCACAAAGGTGTTGTCATGGGCCGCCGATGCCCAGCCCAGCAGGCCCGCTATCAGAAACACCCCCGCCGATACGGCCAGCAACCGGTGCGACTGCCGGAACAGCATCGGTAATTCGTACTGCCAGAACGTGAGGAAGCGGTTGCGGTCGTCGCGCCGGTTCTGCATCAGCCCCCGGTGCATCTGCGCGGCCAGCCCGTTGAGGTAGCGCGTCACGTTGGCATCGGGGTAGAACGTCCGGGCGTAGGAGAGGTCGTCGGTCAGTTCTACGAAGCGCGCCGTCAGTTCATCGGGGTCGCGGGTCGGGTTCTCCTCAATGGCCTTCCATTTGTTGGCATTGCGTTTCACGAACAGGGCTTCGCGCATGGGGTGCGGGTTTGTCGTCAGGTTCTGAAAATTGGCTATTTGTTCATCAAGAACCAAAGAAAGGATGCTATTTTTGACGATCAGCCCGTGATCGCTCCCTGCCAACAAAAGTCCTGTCAATGTCCGTAACTATTCGCACCTCCCAAAACGTAGTTGTTGAGTACGAACCTGCCAGCGTTGGCGAACGAATTTTAGCCACGCTGATCGATTATCTGGTCTTTTTTGGGTGGTGGCTGCTGGTGCTGGCTGTGCCGGCTGGTGTCGGGATCGAGACCAGCCGATTTTACGTGGTGGCGGTGCTGCTGCCGGTTGTCTTCTACGACCTGCTCTGCGAGTATTTTCTGAACGGCCGCAGCGTCGGTAAGCTGGCCATCGGTATTCGGGTAGTGATGCTCGACGGAACGCAGCCGGGTCTGGGGGCTTACCTGCTCCGGTGGCTGCTGCGAATTATCGAGTCGGGCAGTTTTATGCTGGGCATCGTCCCCATCATCACAGTCGGCATCAACGGAAAAGGCCAGCGGCTGGGCGATATTGCCGCGGGAACTTCGGTGGTTCGGCTCAAACCCGCCGTATCGCTGACCGACGTGCTAACCCGCCCCGTGCCCGATAATTACAGCCTGCAGTTCCCGGACGTACGACTCCTGACCGATCGCGACGTTCGTATTATACGGGAGGTGCTGCTGCGGGGGGATGAATCCGTGCTGGCCCGTACTGCCGACAAGATCAAGGCCGTAACCGGTATCGACAGTACACTGTCGAGCCGGACGTTTCTGGAAACGGTCCTGACCGATTATCAGTTTATAACCACACAATAGGGCGGGAGCTACCCGTCCGTCACCTGTAGTCAAGCGGCTCCCGGGCCGCCTTTCGTATGCTCGACTCCATCAAAACGCTTGCCCGGCAATACGCTGCCGATATCGTTCAGACCCGCCGGCATCTGCATGCGCACCCTGAACTGTCGTTTCATGAACACAACACCGCCCGGTACGTAGCCGATCAGCTCAAAGCCATCGGTATAACGCCCCAGGAGGGCGTAGCGGATACGGGGCTGGTGGCCATTATCGAAGGCACCCGCAACGATACTGCATCGCCCCGGCGCGTGGTTGGGCTGCGGGCCGATATGGACGCCCTGCCCATCCACGAAGCCAACGATGTCGCCTACAAATCGACCGTAGAGGGCGTCATGCATGCCTGTGGACACGATGCCCATACGGCTAGTCTGCTTGGCGTGGCGCGTATTCTGCACGTCTTACGCGATCAGTTCGACGGAACGGTAAAGCTGGTTTTTCAGCCCGGCGAAGAGAAAGCGCCGGGTGGTGCCTCGCTCATGATCCGGGAAGGGGTGCTGGAGAATCCGGCCCCGGTCAGCATGATCGGTCAGCACGTAGCCCCCAATATTCCGGTGGGTAAAATCGGGTTCCGCGAAGGCATGTACATGGCCAGCACCGACGAACTCTACCTGACCGTACGCGGCAAAGGCGGCCATGCTGCCATGCCCGACAACCTCGTCGATCCGGTCCTGATTGCGTCTCACATCATCGTGGCGCTCCAGCAGGTGATCAGCCGGAACCGCCCCCCGGCCAGCCCCAGCGTGTTATCGTTCGGGCGGTTCATTGCCGATGGGGTCACCAACGTGATTCCGAACGAGGTAACGATTCAGGGTACGTTTCGCTGCATGAACGAAGAGTGGCGGGCCGAGGGCAAACGGCGCATGGTCAAACTGGCCGAAGGTATTGCCGACGCGATGGGCGGCTCGTGCGAGTTTACCATCGTACACGGCTATCCGTTTTTGCAGAACCAGCCCGAGCTGACCCGGCGGCTGCGGGCGCAGGCCGTCGAGTACATGGGGGCCGATAATGTAGTCGACCTCGATCTGTGGATGGCGGGCGAAGACTTTGCGTTCTACTCGCAGGTGGTTGATTCGTGTTTCTACCGACTGGGCACCCGCAACGAAGCCCGGGGCATCACGTCGGGTGTTCATACCCCTACCTTCGACATCGATGAATCCGCTCTTGAAACCGGCGCCGGGCTGATGAGCTGGCTGGCCGTACAGGAGTTAGCCGCCCTATAACCGACCATGCATTATGCCAGCCACTGACTTACCTACTTTCTACGCGCCCACCCGCGCCGACTGGCGGCAGTGGCTGGCCGACCATCATGCCACCGAAACCAGCATCTGGCTGAAGATCTACAAGAAAAGCAGCGGTATTCCCAGCGTCACCTACGACCAGGCCGTTGACGAAGCGCTGTGTTACGGCTGGATCGACAGTACATCGGGCCGGGGCGATGAGCAGTATTACCTCCAGTTCTTCGCGCGCCGGAAACCCAAAAGCAACTGGAGCCGGGTCAACAAGAACAAGGTAGCGGCTTTAACGGCCGCCGGACTGATAACCGAAGCCGGCCAGGCCATGATCGATCTGGCCAAACAGACCGGCACCTGGACCGCCCTCGATGCGGTCGAGGACCTGATCTGCCCGCCCGACCTGCAAACGGCCCTGGAGGCCAATCCTACCGCAAAGACCTACTTCGATGCGTTTCCCCGTTCAGCCAAACGCGCCCTGCTGGAATGGCTGCTGAACGCCAAAACAACCGCCACCCGTGACCGGCGTATTGCCGAACTAGTTACCAAAGCCGAACGGAACGAGCGGGCCAACCAGTACGTGCCTAAGAAGTAAGCCTGAACCGCTGGGAGCCGTCGTGAAAATGAGTTATTTTACGGCCATACCTACCTGTTCGCAGCTACTCTTATGATCAGACCATTCCTGCTTCTGTTTACGACTGCCCTTGGCCTATTGGCCTGCCAGACAAGCGACTCTAGTAACGCTTCCTTCGGCAAACTGGCCGACGAGTACGTGGATGCCTACCTGGCCAGCAATCCGGGCGAGGCCGTTTATCTGGGCTACCACGAATACGACGGAAAACTGATCATCCCCACGGCCGAGACGATAGACCGCCAGCTCCGGCAGTTGCGTCAGTACGATTCGACCTTTGCCCGGCTGGATACGACGGGCCTGTCGGTCGATGAGAAAGTCGATTATAAGCTGCTGACAGCCAGTATTAAATCCCGCATTCATGACATCGTAACGATGAAGGTGTACGAAGACCCGATGACGTATTCGGTTAACCTCAGTCCCTACATCGAACGCAACTTTGCCCCGGCGGCCGACCGGGCCCGCTCGGTCGTAGCCATTGCCCGCCAGCTTCCGGCCTACTTTACCGCGGCCCGGCAGAATCTGGGCAAAAACCCACCCCGCGAGTACGTAGAGGTGGCTATCGAAGGATTACGCGGCAGCGCCGATTACATGCAGAACGATATTCCGAAGGCGTTTGCCTCGGTGGCAGACGCAACGGTGCAGGCAGACCTGAAAGCTGCCCTCAGTCAGGGTGCCGACGCCACGAAGGCCTTTGCCGCGTACCTCGAAACGGCCGTGCTGCCCGGTGCCAATGGGTCGTTCGCCATCGGGGCCGACAATTACCGCAGGATGCTGCTGTATAACGAGTGGCTCACCGCCAACCCCGACAGCCTGCTGCAGCTGGGTATGGATCAGCTGGCCCGTGAGAAAGCTGAATTTGCCGCAGCCGCCCGCGTTATCGACCCGGGCAAAACGCCCATGGAGGTATTCAAAACCATCCAGGCCGAGCACCCCACCGCCGATAGTCTGCTGGCCGCTACCCGCAACCACTGCGAAGCCATCCGGCAGTTCCTGATTGACCGGCAAATCGTGACCGTTCCGTCGGAGGTGCGGGCAACGATCACCAAAACCCCCGAATTTATGGTCGGCTCTACCGCGGCCATGAACACGCCGGGGCCTTTTGAGCGTCCAGCCGCGTCAGAAGCCTATTACTACATTACCCTCCCCAAAAAAGAATGGACGCCCCGCCAGCAGACCGAATGGCTCACCCTGTTTAACCGTTATGTGGCGGAGGTGATTTCGGTTCATGAAGCGTACCCGGGCCATTACGTTCAGTTTCTGCACCTCAATGCGTCGCCGGTGAGCCGCGTCCGCAAGATGTTTGCGAGCTATGCCTTTGTAGAAGGGTGGGCGCACTATACCGAGCAGATGATGCTGGAAGAGGGCTTTGGACAGGAAGGCGACGCCGTAACCCGGGCCAAATACCGCATGGCTCAGCTGTCGGAGTCGATGCTGCGCTACTGCCGGCTGGTCTGCTCCATTCAGCTGCATACGCACGGCTGGACCGTGGCCCAGGCTACCCGGTTTATCATGGACAACTGCTATTACGAAGAAAAACCAGCTTACGAAGAAGCCCGCCGGGGTACGTTCGATCCGGGTTACCTGTCATACTCGCTGGGCAAACTACAGCTGCTGGCCCTGCGGGAGGAGGTAAAGAAAAAACAGGGTAGTTCATTCGTGCTCAAGACGTTCCATGATCAGTTGCTCGATCATGGCATGCCTCCCGTCAATCTGTTGCGCGAGCTGGTAAACCCGTAAGTAATTCATCCTCTAATCGTACAATCCAGTCTCGGATTGTTATATATTTGTTGCTCCTAATAACGTTCTAGTTGAAAGATTAACTCGCTTTACGCAGATGAACAGAAGAGACGCCCTCATGCGGGTGGCCGCGCTGGCCGGAGCCACCATGTCGTTACCCGCATTGGCCGACACCCTCGAAGCCTCGGCTGCCCAGCGCGCCCTGACCAACAAACCGGTTTTCTTTACGGCTGATCAGGATGCCACCGTGGCCGAACTGGCCGATACCATTATTCCGACGACTAGCACGCCTGGAGCCAAAGCCGCCAAAGTAAACGAGATCATCGATATTCTCGTGAAAGACTGCTACAAGGAAGCCGACCAGAAAGCGTTTCTGGAAGGCCTGGCCCGGACCAACAAACTCAGTCAGGATGCCTACGGAAAGGCTTTCGTACAGCTTGACCCGACTCAGCGTATCGAGATTGTAAAAAAACTCGAAGCCGAAGCCAAACAGCAAAAGGCCGACATGGCCGCTGCCAGGGCGCAGAACGCCAGCGGTCAGCAGGATGTGCAGATGCCCGGCGAGAAACGTAAGAGCGCTACGCCGTTCTTCACCATGATCAAAGACCTGACCCTGACGGGCTACTTCACCTCGGAGGTGGGTGCAACACAGGCGCTTGAGTACGTGGCCGTGCCGGGTCGGTACGATGGTTGTGTACCGCTCAAAGCGGGTCAGAAAGCCTGGGCAATCTAATCTAACTTAACGCACAGTGAACGATTTTGGGCAAGAAGGCTGCCGCTGAGGAGCCCCGGTCAGGCCGCATCGTTCCTCATCCATTTCGAGAATCATGAACCTTACTATTGACGCAAAAAAAGATATGACCTACGACGCTATCGTTGTAGGTTCGGGCATATCGGGTGGCTGGGCCGCTAAAGAGCTGACCCAGAAAGGCCTGAAAGTGTTGTTGCTGGAACGCGGTCGCGATGTGAAGCACATTGAAGGCTATCCTACCGCTACCAATAACCCCTGGGATTTCCCGCACCGGGGTCGCGTAACCACGATGGCGGCCGAAGAGTACTGGGCTAACATGCGTACTGGCTATACCGCCAACGAGGAACACCGGCATTTCTTCGAGAACGATAAGGAAAACCCATACCTCGAAAAAGAAAACCGTAAAGTAGACTGGATTCGCGGATATCACGTAGGTGGCCGGTCGCTGATGTGGGGCCGCCAGAGCTACCGCTGGAACAAAGAAGATTTCATGGCCAACCTGAAAGAAGGCGTTGGTATCGACTGGCCCATCCGATACGAGGATCTGGCGCCGTGGTATACTTACGTAGAAGGGTTTGCCGGTATTTCGGGGAATAAAGATGGTCTGGACGTACTGCCCGACGGTAACTTCCTGCCGCCGATGGAGTTGAACTGCCTCGAGAAAGAAGCCAAAAAGCGAATTGAGAAAGCGTTTGGCAAACGGACGGTGACCATTGGCCGGACGGCCCACCTGACCCAGCCCAAACAGCTGCACTACGACCTGGGTCGGGCTGCCTGCCAGTTCCGGAACCAGTGTATGCGCGGTTGCCCATACGGCGCTTACTTTAGCTCACAGTCGGCTACCCTGCCGGCGGCTTTCAAGACCGGTCGTCTGACGCTGCGCCCCGATTCAATCGTGTCGGAAGTGATCTATGACGAGAAAAAAGGGAAGGCAACGGGCGTGCGGGTCATCGACCAGAACACCAAAGAAGTCCGCGAGTATTTTGCCCGGATTATCTTCCTGAACGCGTCGGCTTTTGCAAGTACGTCGATCCTGATGAACTCCAAATCGCGTCGGTTCCCGAATGGCCTGGGTAACGACTCCGACCAGCTGGGCCGTAACATCATGGACCACCACCTGGCAGCGGGTGCGTCGGGTATGTTTGAGGGCATGGAAGACCAGTATTACTACGGCCGTCGCGCCAATGGCGTATATATTCCACGCTACCGGAACTGGGCCGGCGACAAACGCGATTACCTGCGGGGCTTCGGCTACCAGGGTGGTGCCAGCCGCGGTGGCTGGAACCGCGGAAACGGCGTAGATGGTTTCGGTGCAGATTTCAAGGAAAGCCTGACCACGCCGGGTCCATGGTCAATGAGCCTGGGTGGTTTCGGCGAAATGCTGCCGGATCCCAACAACCGTATGACCCTGAGCCCTGACAAAAAGGATAAGTGGGGTCTGCCATTAATCGTGTTCGATGCCGCCTACGGCGATAACGAGCACAAAATGCGGATCGACATGATGAACGATGCGGCCGAGATGCTCGAAGCCGCTGGTTTCAAAAACATATCGGCTTACAACGACAAGACGAAAAACCCAGGTATCGGTATCCACGAAATGGGTACCGCCCGCATGGGTCGCGATCCGAAAACGTCGGTCCTGAACGCGCACAACCAGATTCATACCGTCAAGAACGTTTTCAACACAGACGGTGCCTGTATGACCTCGGCTTCGTGCGTAAACCCGTCGCTGACGTATATGGCTCTGACCGCCCGCGCGGCTGACTTTGCCGTGAAGGAAATGAAGAAAGGTAATCTGTAAGACACAGATCCAATAAAAGCAAAAAGCAGCGGGTGCATACCCCGCTGCTTTTTTATGCCTTACGAAATAAAAAAATTAAAATCTATTTATTTGACAGACTAACAAAACAATTCGGTTTTTGGGGAAGTTATGTTAGTGAATGTCAAGTAAATTGATAAACAAAAATTTTGCTCAACTATGAAAAAGGTAATAGTAATGGGTTGGATGCTGGTAGCCGGCATGGCCCTCAACGCAACGGCACAGACCACAAATTCAACGACAGGTTCAGGTTCGACGGGTACGACCGGCAGCGGAACCACCGGAACGGGAACCTACTCCAGCGGTACGAACACCGGAACTAACTCGGGTACATATCAGACCCAGCCGCCGACCACTAATTCGGGTACAACCGGTTCGGGCACGTATAATTCAGGTACGACCACCGGAGCTGGCACAACGACCGGATCGGGTACGATGAACAACTCGGGCACCACAACGGGCTCAGGTACGTATTCGACCCAACCGCCAACCTCAACCAACACAGGTACAACCACGGGCTCGGGTACCACAACCGGCTCGGGCACGATGAACTCGGGTACAACTACCGGTTCGGGTACTTACAATTCAGGTTCGACCAATCAGCCGCCGACCTCTTCTAACTCAGGATCCTACTCGACCGGTACCGGTACGATGAACAGCGGCTCGACTATGTCGACCGACTCGCAGTCGGGCACGACCGATCGGATGAATAGCGGCTCGACCGGTAACAATACCAACCGGAAGAAAAGCAGAAGCTCACGCTCGTCGTCATCGTCGACAACCACAACACCCCCGCGTAAGTAATTTTACCAGGAGTGAATTCGAGCACCGGGCGGTATCCTTCTCAGGAAGGCATACCGCCCGGTTTTTTTTGCCCTGTCGGGGGCTGCTGAGCCAATTTCTGTTTCCATACTTGGCATGGTTTGTGATAAACGGGAGGGCAATGATTTGTTAACGAAATTTCAACATGGTAACATCTCATTGGTTCAACTATTCACTTGTTTATGTGACCTGATTTGGTAGGGCGCTTACAATTGATGACTTGGCATGATATTCGACTGATCCCTCACAGGCTGATTGTAGTGTATGACGAAACAATTACATTTTACTTTTCGTAGGGGTATTGGGTGGATTATAGGCAGTTATCTGACAGTTTTGTCGGCCTTAGCTGCTACTGCCAAACCTATTGCTGCCGATACGTGTCGGCACCCGGAGCCACCCGTACTTACTGGCTCGGCTGCGTCTGTGTGTCGCTACGAAGCGGTAACACTAAGCGCTACAGGCTGCGTAGGAACGGTCGTCTGGTCAACGGGTGATACCGGCCCGACCCTAACGGTTCGACCGGCCCAGTCGGCCACCTACATGGCTATCTGCCAACTCAAGACGGGCTGCATCAGCTGTTTTTCGGAACCCTATCTGGTTACCGTCAAAACACCATCGACGCCGGTCGTAACAACCTCGGCCACCCGCATCTGTCCGGGCGATCCGGTTACGCTCACCGCCAGCGGCTGTGCCGGAACCGTTCGGTGGCTCGGCCCTGACGATGCGGAACTGGGTAGTGGCTCCACCTATGTGCCGGCGCTAACCCAGAGCGCAGCCTTCCGGGCCGTTTGTGAACAAAACCAGTGTCTGAGCAGCGCATCCCGACGAACGGGGGTTGAGGTGGCTATACCAGCCGTACCACTTATAGCAATCGATAAATCGACGGTTTGCCTGGGTCAGACGGTGCAGCTAACCGCATCGGGATGCCTCGGTACGGTTCGCTGGTCAGACGGCACAACGGGTATCACAACCCGGGTAAAGCCAGTGGCATCGAACACCTACAAAGCCGTTTGTCAGATTGGCACCTGCCAGAGCGATAGTTCGGCCGGAGTGCGCGTAGAGGTGCAGCCATCCAACAAACCGCTGATCCTGCAGGCTAACCTGGGCAATCGCTGTCCGCTGATGACGGCCGATCTTACCAAAGCTATTCACGAGTCAGACGCAGCCAGTCAGCAGTTACGGTATTCGTTCCGGAAAGGCACGCAGCCCGATGCGCCTGCCGTACAGGCGCCAACGGCTGTTCTGGCCGGTACCTATTATATAATCGGCCAGGATGAGAACGGCTGCCTGACCGAGTCAAAACCGGTTCAGGTATCGATTTCGGCCTGTGTCGATGCGATACCGCCCTGCCTGAGCAGCCCGGCTACCGTACGGGCCTGGATCGACTCGCTCAACTGGTCGGCGGGGGTTGTAACCCTGCGCAGCAAGCTGGGCGGCTCGGCCGAGCGGGTCGAGTGGCAAAGTTCGGGTGGAGGGTTGTTCACGGATGCCGGGCCCGCCACCCGCTATTTGCTGTCGGAACAGGACCGGCAGCGCGGAACGGTCACCTTTACGGTTCAGACTCCTGATCCCGATGGCAACGGCCCCTGTGTAGGAGCCTCTGCGCAACTGACGGCCCAGGCTCCGCATCCGGAACTGATTGGATTAAGTATGGCCGTCAGCGAACCCCTCTGGCTTACGGGTGGGAAAGGTCGCCTGGTCGAGTTGACATACCGACTCAGCGTGGTGAACAGCGGCCGAAACACCCTTCAGCACGTACAGCTTTCCAATAACCTTGAGACGGCGTTCGGAGCAGTTGGCGCCCGGTTGGAGGCCGTAACCGTTCGGGCCGACGCTGGGTTGCGGCTAAACCCGGCCTATACCGGGCGCGGAGCCGATACGACACTGTTAGGGGCCGGTAACCAGCTGTTGCCAGCCGCCCGGGCCAACCTGTGGATTACCATTCGGCTGGCCGTAGACCAGGCGCAGACGCTCACTTTTATCAACCACGCCCTCGCCTGGGCCACCGATCTGAACGGTACCGTTTGCCGTGACCAGTCGACCAGCGGGGTAGAAGCCGATCCGGATCATAACCAGGACCCCACGGATAATAGCGAACCAACCCGGGTAACGGTCCACAGCCTCCCCCCCGGCGAAGTAACAACTGCCTTGTTTATTCCAGATGGTTTTTCGCCCAACAACGACGGAATCAACGACCGGTTCGTGATTCAGCAGGTACCGCCGGGTGTATCTATTCGACTTGATATATATAACCGATGGGGTCAGCTCGTTTATCGTCAGAGCGAGTATAAGAACGACTGGGACGGTACTGCTAATCAGGGCCCTGCCGCTACGGCCCGACAGGGGCTGCCCGATGGTACCTATTATTACCAGGTGCAGTTAAGTGACGGCAGGGAGTTCAGTCGTGTCCTAACACTGATGCGGTAATTTTTTCCAGGCGTGTTTTGTATGCAAATTTGTTTGCCGATTAAGTATATCTACCAGACTTGACAGGCAGACCAGTAATAATAGCAATGAGTAAGAACCTGATTAGTTGGATCGTAGGCGTAGGTATGTGGCTGAGCAGTATGACTGCCTGGGCACAGGTCGATTCGTTGTTGAGGCAAGCCGATCGCCTGCTCAACTACAAAGCGTATGGCCGGGCTATTGATGCCTATACGCAGATTTTAACCGACCAGGGTACCCAGCTTACCCCGGCTCAGAAATCAACGGCCCAGGGGCGGCTGGCCTATGCCTATCAGCAGGTGGGCGATGGACCCAAAGCAGAGCGATATTACCGCGAAGCCCTCAACAGCAGCACCGGCGACGATCCGCAGCAGACCCTACAATACGCGCAGACCCTGGCCGGGAATGGGAAATTTCAGGAGTCTCAGCAGCAATATGAACGATATCTGAAACTGAAAGAGAAAATGCAGGAACGCCGGGCCGATGCCGGAGCGGTGGGCCTGGGTGCGCAGGCTGGCGGTCGGAATGAGTCGATCCGATACCGGCTCGAATTTCTGGACCTGAACTCGTCGGGCGAGGAGTTTAGCCCTGCCTTTTATCAGGACGGGCTGGTCTACGTGTCGGGTACCAAGGGTGGCTCAACGATAGAAACCAGTGGCAAGGGGGGCGGTTCGGGTTATCTCGATCTCTTTTACGTGCCCAATCGAAACGGGCTTAAGATAGCCAGCATCATCAACGCCGATGGCAGCACCAGTAAAGTCGAAAACCAGCGGGTCAGAACCGGTGGCGTTGGTCGGGATCATTACACGCCCGGTACGGCCAACGACTCGCGCATCATCACCGGCTTTGAAGGCGGGGTCAACATTGCTCAGGGGTTGGGCTACGACGTGCGGCCGGTTAGTCCTTCGCAGCGGTTCAGCAAAACCCTGAACACAAAATACCACGAGGGCCCGGCTACTTTTACCCGCGATGGCAGCCGGATCTATTTTACGCGCAACAACTATAACGACGGCCGCTCCCGGAAGAGCGCCGAAGGGGTTAATAAACTCAAGCTCTACACCGCCCGCCAGCAGAACGGTGCCTGGGCCGACATCGAAGAGCTGTCTTTCAACAGCGATGAATATTCGGTTGGTCACCCTACGCTGAGCCGCGACGGGCAGCTGCTATATTTTGCGTCCGACATGCCCGGTGGCTCGGGTGGTACCGATCTGTACGTAAGCCGCTACCAGAATGGGCAGTGGGGCAGACCGGTTAACCTGGGCCCAACGATCAATACCAAAGGCAACGAGCTCTTTCCGTTCGTAGACGATGCGGGTAACCTATACTTCTCGTCCGACGGACGCCGGGGACGGGGCGGGCTCGATATTTTCTACGCAACCGTAACCAATGGGAGCAGCGTACAGGCCGTTGAGGCACTCGGCGAACCGATCAACTCACCCCAGGATGATTTTGGTCTCATTACCGATGCCAACCGGCAGGGTGGCTACTTCAGCAGTAACCGCCGGGCTGGTAACGACGATATTTACCGGTTCGTGCGCGAGAGCTCGCTGTTCGAATGCCGCGACCTCTCTATCCGACTCTACGACACCGAGACGGATCAGCCGCTCGACAGTGTGAGTGTGCTGGTTAAAGCCCGGGGCGAAGGCCGGGCCGACCAGACCCTCATCACCGACGCCGGTGGGTTTGTGCGCCTGTGTCTCGAAGCCAATAACGACTTTATGTTCCAGGCCAGCCGCGACGGCTATGTCACTAGTACGATCGGCTTCTCATCGCGCGACCTGGCCGACGATCAGCCCAGCCGTATCGAGATGGGAATCACCAAACCAACGGTGATTATAGATACCATTGCGGCCAGACCCGTTGATAAATATACCGCCGAACCGCTAACCCGGTCGCGGGTGCGGGGTATGGTCGTCAGCGAACGCGACCGCCGACCGCTGGAGGGGGTTACCGTTCGGTTACGGAACGAGTGTGACCGGAGCCAGCGCGAGTATGTTACGGGCGCCGACGGCCGCTATCTGTTCGATATTGTCGAAGGCTGCGACTACACCCTGATTGCCTCAAAAGCCGCGTTCGGCACCAACACGAACCGGATTAAACGCATACCGAAGAAAACCAAACCCAAAGAAGTATCGGCCGATCTTCGGATGCTGAGCGTGGGCGACGTAGTTACCATCGACAATATCTACTACGATTTTGGGGGTGTGAGCCTGCGGGCCGATGCTACCCGCGAGCTGGAAAAACTGGTGGCTACGATGCGTAAGTACCCATCGCTGATCATCGAAATTCGCTCGCATACCGACAGCCGGGGCGAAGCCGCCCGTAACCAGGTCCTGTCTGAGCAGCGCGCCAAAGCTGTAGCCAATTATCTGGCTTCTAAGGGCATTAGCCGCCGGCGCATTACCACCCTCGGCATGGGCGAAACCCAGCTGGTCAACAACTGTACCGACGAGGTGATCTGCACCGAAGCCGAACACCAGCGCAACCGCCGAACCGAATTCCGGGTCGTTGAGATCAAGTAAGCGTTACGGTTGCGGGCGCCGGGATAGATAGATAACCGCCGGGGACTCCGTTGGGGAAGATAGTATCCGGTTCGTTTCCGGGATATGAGTACCATATACCGCCACATACAGGCGACTTTTGGAATCGAGATGCAGGGCATTGATTCCATGCCTGAATGGAAGCGCAAGCAGAGTCGTTTGACCAGCTGTCTGCCTCAGAATACCGGCCGGATTAACGTAGGCTGATGATGGGTCTTCGGTCTTAGGCGTTGAGTTCTCCCTGATGGTGTAGACCGTTCCGTTGGTAGCAGAGGCAGCGTTAATTTGCAGGCGTAGCTCAGTTGGGTTTTTATCCTTTTGCCAGGTCTTGCCGCCATCAACGGTATAATCGGCATATCGGTCATACACGAATGTTTGCTGCGGGGGACCGCCCCTGTTTGTTACATTCCAGAGCGTGTCCTGCCTGAGAATGATCCCCTGCGGCCCATGATGACGCCTGCGAATCAGCTCCCAGCTTTTACCCCGATTGCTTGTTTTGTAAATCTCAAGCGTGGTTGCCACGAATAGCGTACTATCCAGACCGCCTGCTACCTGCCTGGCTTCTCCGCCGGAGGGGATTTCAAGCCGGAGCCAGTCCGGATCAGCCGAGGTGACGGACGTATCGGTATCGACACAGGCCGCTAGGGCCAGACTGATCAACAAAAAGAAGAAAAACGCTCTCATACCGTATTAGTAAGCTAAGCTCTTACAATAAATAACAAATGTGAATATATGCATTCGTTTGTCATCTACTTCAAATAAATAAGGGCAGTTATTCCATTCTCTCTGATCTGCCTGCCATATTCGCTGCTCATTTCCTGCTCTCGTTCGGATGCTGACGTTCCCTAACGCCAAAATCAATATCGGCCTGCGCATTACCAGTAAGCGGCCCGACGGATTTCATAACCTACAGTCGTGTTTTTACCCCGTTGGCTGGACCGATGTGCTGGAGATTATTCCGGCCGACCAGTTCGGATTTGCCAGCAGCGGCCTGACCATTCCCGGCGACGAGCCTGACCGTGCTGACGCCAATCTGTGCGTGCGGGCCTATAATCTGCTCAGGGCTGATCATGCTGAGTTACCATCGGTACAGATGCATCTGCATAAAGTTATCCCGATCGGAGCTGGACTGGGTGGTGGTTCGGCCGACGCGGCCTTTGTGCTGAAAAGCCTCAACGAGCGCTTTGCGTTAAACCTAACCGATGATCAGCTGGAAAACTACGCCCGGCAATTGGGAAGCGATTGCGCCTTCTTTATCCGCAACAAACCCGTATACTGTACCGAAAAGGGCGATGTGTTCAGCGAAATAGCCCTTGACCTGACGGGCTACTACCTGTTGCTGGTATACCCCAACCTGGCCATTTCTACGGCCGAAGCCTATGCCGGCGTACGGCCCCATCAGCCCGACGTAGCCCTGCGCGATCAGTTGCTGGAACCTATCAGTACCTGGCGCGCAACGATTCATAACGATTTTGAAGACAGCCTCTTTCCGAGGTATCCGGAGCTGCCGGCCATAAAGCAGCAGCTTTACGAAGCCGGGGCTGTTTACGCCAGCATGAGTGGTTCAGGCTCTACTATTTACGGGATTTTCGATGCGCCCATTGTCATCCCAAACCAATTCCGGACGTACCGCGTTTGGAAAGGAAAGGCCGGAACAGAGAAGTAGTTTTTTGAGTACGGGTCTGAACGCATCCGAACCAACTGAAGAAAACGACCGGAACGCTGAAAACGGAACGACATGAGCAATTTTGTGACGAAACGGCGGGAGCCGTTCCGCTTTATGGTATGGCTGGGTATTGCCAGCAGTGTGATGTTCTTCACGATTCTGCTTGCTTCCTACATCATTCGTCGGGCCGGGTCGGGCTGGACCGACGTGAAGCTTCCCAACGTCTTTCTGATCAGTACGGTAGCCATACTGTTGAGCAGCCTCACGCTCAACAACGCCAACCACGCTTTCCGCCACGAGCGGTTTAAGAGTTACCGGACCAACATTGCCAGTACGCTGGTGCTGGGTACGCTCTTCATTTTGCTACAGGGGTGGGGGTGGCGGCAAATGATTTTGGCCGGTGTTGGCCTGTCGGGTAACCCGGCTGGTGGGTTCGTTTATATCATTTCCGGGATTCATCTGCTTCATATTCTGATCGGTCTCATCTTTCTGGTCATTGTACTGGTCGAGGCCCTGCGTCGCCGTCCCTACGTCGATTCATTCGTGTACAGTGTAAACCCTCCCAACCGGCTCAAGCTTCAGCTGATTACCCTCTACTGGCACTTTGTCGATATTCTCTGGATCGGCCTGTTTGTTTTTCTAATTGCCCATCACGGACTGAGCTGGTAAGCGCGCTTGTTTTGCTATGTGCTGATGATCAGTGAGCTATATATCAACTTTGATTTGATTTACAACGACAGCCGCTTTCTGTCGTTATTTGTATAAAATTCTGTTTCATCACGTGTTCATGAAAAAAATCATTCTTGGGGTGGGCCTCTGGATGGCTTGCCTGACTGGTTTTGCCCAAACCACACCCTCATCGACCCGGCCGGGTTCAGGATCGGCTGGCTCGCAATATGACCCGCTGGCCCTGTTCCATCCGCTGTTTAACATGCAGCCCGGTAACGATTACCGCACGGGCAGCGGAGCGCCGGGCCCCCGGTACTGGCAAAACCGGTCCGATTACCAGATCAACGTTACCCTGGATGATCAGCAGAATACCGTTACGGGCGAGGTGACCATCACCTACCGCAACAACTCGCCCGAGTCGCTGGCGTACCTGTGGCTTCAGCTCGACCAGAACGCCTTCAGCGATACGTCGCGGGCAGCCCGCACCACCCCCACAACGGGCGGGCGGTTCGGCAACCTGGGCTTTGCGGGTGGTCTGACCATTACGAGCGTACAGGTAGAGCAGGGTAAGAACAAATTTGCGGCCACGCCTTACGAAATTACCGATACCCGTATGCAGGTGCGCCTGGCCGAACCCGTAAAACCCACCGATGGGGTCGTACGGGTGAAGGTGGCCTACTCATTCAAGATTCCGGAATACGGCTCCGACCGAATGGGGCAGCTCCGGCGGAAAGATGGGGTGATTTATGAGATTGCCCAGTGGTACCCACGGATGTGTGTATACGATGATATCGAAGGCTGGAACGTGCTGCCCTACCTGGGAGCGGGCGAGTTTTACCTCGACTACGGCGATTATGAGTACAGCGTTACCGTGCCCTGGAACCACATCGTAGTCGGTTCGGGCGAGCTGCTGAACCCGAACGACGTGCTGACCGGCGAGCAGATCCGGCGGCTGGCTCAGGCTGCCAAAAGTGATAAAACGGTGATGATCCGCAGTAAGGAAGAAGTGAACGACCCCAACACCCGGCCGAAGAAGTCAGGTACGCTAACCTGGCGGTTCCGGTGCCTGAACACCCGCGACGTGGCCTTTGCCAGCTCCAAAGCGTTTGTCTGGGATGCTGCACGCATGAACCTGCCCAGTGGTAAAGCTTCGCTGGCCCAGTCGGTATACCCAGCCGAAAGCGCTACCAACGACTCCTGGGGCCGCTCGACCGAGTACGTCAAAGGCTGCATCGAGTTCTATTCCAAATACCTCTACGAGTACAGCTACCCCGTGGCTACCAACGTGGCCGGTATTGTGGGCGGTATGGAGTATCCCGGTATCGTATTCTGCGACCACAAAGACAAGAAAGATGCGCTCTGGGGCGTAACCGACCACGAATTCGGGCATAACTGGTTCCCGATGATTGTGGGTAATAACGAACGTAAATTTCCCTGGATGGACGAAGGCTTCAACACCTTCATCAATACGCTGTCGACGGCCAACTTTAATAACGGAGAGTATAATCGGGAGCGGGGTACTATGCACGACATTGCACCAGCCCTGTTTTACCCGACCGAGCCGGTAATGACTATTCCGGATGTTCAGCAGTCGCGCGCGCTGGGTATTCTGGCGTATTA
Organism: Spirosoma lacussanchae; assembly: GCF_005870035.1. Lineage (GTDB taxonomy): Bacteria > Bacteroidota > Bacteroidia > Cytophagales > Spirosomataceae > Spirosoma > Spirosoma lacussanchae. Next base: position 343,715 of record NZ_SWJG01000003.1, read on the forward strand.
CAAGCCCGGTATGGGGCTCAAACTACTGCGGGACGTGATTCTGGGCCCTGACCGGTTCGATTATGCGTTCAAGCAGTACGTAAACCGCTGGGCTTTCAAGCACCCGACGCCCTATGATTTCTTCCGGAGTATGGAAGATGGCGCCGGCGAAGACCTGGGCTGGTTCTGGCGGGGTTTCTTTTACGAGACCTGGAAACTCGATCAGGCCGTTCGGGACGTGAAGTACGTAGACGGATCGGCTACGAAAGGATCGCTGATTTCGATCGAAAACCTCGAGAAACTGGCTATGCCTGTTACGGTTGAAGTGACCGAAACCAACGGAAAGAAGAGCCGGGTGAACCTGCCGGTCGAAGTATGGCAGCGGGGCGGAACCTGGACGTTCAAATACAACTCAACCTCGCCCCTGAAAACGGTGGTGGTTGACCCGGATCAGAAACTGCCTGACATCAATAGCCGCAACAACACCTGGCGCGGAGAAGCGCAGTAAGAGCACAGGGTGATATGGAACAGGGAGAAAAGAAACAGTCGAAGCGACTCTCTTTTCTCCCTGTTTTATTGTCGATCCGGAAGTAGCCACGGCACATTAGGGCCGTAACAGCGTAACGTCGGTAGCCTCTTTCGGAACCCGCAACAGTGATGTGCCGTCAGGTACATAACCAGCAGATACCCGGCTCCATGATCCTGAATGCCTATTTCTGAATAAGCATCGCGCCGAACGAATAGCCGCCCCCGAATACGGTAATAACGATGCGCTGGCCTTTCTGGAAGGTGTCCCACTGTTCGGAGAGCGCAATGGCGCAGCCCGCACAGCCCGTATTGCCGAGCCGCTGAATGTTAGAGATCAGTTTTTCTTCGGGCAGGCCCAGGGTATTCATCACATTACGAGAAATGCGGAGGTTGGCCTGGTGGGGCAACACGTAATCAACGTCGGCCAGGGTGAGACCGCAGCGCTCCAGAACCTGCAGACTCGCTTTGGGCATGTACTGGCAGGCATTGATGAACACATCGCGGCCAAACGGCATGGCAACGCCCCCTTCGTTGGGTCTCATCGTCACGCCCGTGGTGGCCTTGGGCGTATGAGCGGCTCCGCCCGTGAGCAGGCCCATAATCTCGAAATCGTCGTCGCTCTGCCGCTCTTTCGTGATCAGCAGCGCGGCTGCGCCATCGCCCCACAAATGCCCCGAAATCGTATCTTCATCGTTGTTGTAAGCCGTGTTGTGCTCCGATACGATCACCAATGCCCGACTGGCTTTATTCAGGGCAAAATAGCCTTCTACCACCTCGATCGCATTCAGCAACGACGAGCAGGCCGTCGAGATCGAAATAACCGGTATATCGGCAATACCCAACATATGCTGGGCTTCGTGGGCCAGCGATACGATGGTATCATAAGGCGTGTAGGTAGCGCCAACGATCAGATCAACCGTAGCGAGATCGGCTTTGGGTTGCAGGCGCCGGATCGCGTCGATGGTCATCGTGTTGGTATTCTCACCCGGGGCCGCTTTCCGGCGCTCCTCGATGCCGGTACGCTCAATAATCCAGTCGCTCGACAGGCCGTTGAGTCGGGTAAAGTGTTCGTTGCCGACTACAGCTGTAGGTAGGTAGTGGCTTACTGCATGAATGTACATCAGGTCAAAAAAAAGAGGGCGTTCAGTACTTCCACCCGTAATTCAGACCGAAAGTTAAATCCTTCCGGGAAAGCATGGTACTTGTCATTAGAACAATACCAAAATGTGTTCGTTTTGTCTTGTTTATCGGGCAAAAAATTATCTAACTGCGGTGTTTTTTCAACACCAGTTCGTAAAAATCGAGCAGTTTAGTCGATTCGGTAGCCCACGAGTAGTGGGTTTCGACGGCTCGTCGGCCTCGCTCTCCCATCGCTTTAGCCAGGGCTGGGTGCTCTATCAGATACAGCAGCGCCCGGGCAATGGCAGCGGGCTCTTCGGCCGATACACACAAGCCGCAGTCATGACGTTCGACAACGGCCCGGTACAGCGAAAAATCCGAGGTGATCACGGGCAAGCCCAGCGCCATGTACTCAAACAGCTTGGTTGGATACGACTCGGGATAGTCGCCAACGGGCTTGAGCAGGGCTAATCCGGCAGTGGCACCCGTCGCCTTTAGCAGGGCCTGGCGCTGATCCGTATAGCCATATAGCGTCACGTTTGACCGAATGGCCGACAAAGATACGAATTGCTCTATATACGTTGACGAGATTGCCTGTTTACCGAACAGATGGGCCTCCAGATGGGGGTACTGAACCACGACCCGCAGCAAAGCCTCGATTAGGGTATCGAAAGCGCGTTCGGGACTCAGCAGGCCGATCAGCAACAACGACGGCTCGTGCGGATTGGGCTGGTATGGCTGCCGAAAAGGCTCCAGAAACGACAACAGCGGGTAGTTGTAGATAACCACATGAGGCTTATGAAGCCGGGTATAGGTATTCAGATAGCCATGTTCGGTAAAGATCAGATGCAGATACCGGCGGGCCAGCCGATCGAACCAGCGAAAGGCCAACTCAAGACCTGCTCCCCGGTTCAGGGTTCTGACATGCAGTTTCCTATGCAGGTTTTCCTGCACCTCATAGATAACGCGTATGCCCAACAGCCGGCAGACAAACGCAATCGGCAGCAGTTCGGGCACATAGATATGAATCAGAGCGGGGCGCAGCCGGATACTATGCCACAAAACCAGCGGGCTCGTCAGTAAGACCCGCCAGACTACCCGCCGAAAGTACGGAAGCCGGATAAACCGCACGCCGGGGCACACCATCGGGTCGGCCCGTGGCAGGGCACAAAAAACCTCATACCGATCGGCCAATGTTGGACATTGTTTGAAGACGATCCGTGGATCGGTGGCAGGGTGGGCGGTGCTGACGAGAAAAACGCGGGGCTTTTTCACTTTTTCACGCCAAACTTACGCAGTTCGGCATCGATCTGCTGGTTCCAGCGCTCCTGAGCCAGTTGATTGACGCTATGGTTGGTTTCGGCATCGTACTGCTCCTGCATCCGGTTCATTTCCCGAAACGACTCCAGAAACTGGTATTGAATAATGCTGTTGTAATCGTCGAGCGTCAGGCTGTCGGGATGAATCTTCTGTTTGAATCGCTCCGTAATGAGCCTGGTGATGTCGAAGTGGCGCTGCTCGTGGTTGAGGGCATACGCGTTTTTGGCATCGGCCCGGCCCCAGGATGAGTTCTTGAGCATATAGGCCTTGGTGGTCAGCTGAATGGTGATGACCCCATCTTTTACGGTGCTTCGACCTTCGTAGGCAAAACTGGTGAAGACCTCGGCCGCGTAGTGGCTGCCCCGACGCGGTTCGGCCCGGAAGTCGGCCCAGGTCAGCGGACGCTCTGGATTGTACTGTACGGTATCGTCGTTGGTAATCCGGTTATCATCCAGAAAAACGACCCGCAGGCGTTTGGCCAGCTTTTCGTTCTGACTGGATTCGCGGTTCATGTAATCGTTCAGGCTACGCAGTGAGGCTACAACCGCCTGCCGGATGGTGGGCTCGATGATGGTTGTCTGGCTTAGCGGGCGGGTATAGTTGGCACTACCCCGGTATTCGGTCAGGCGGGTGCTGGTCTCGCTGCCATCGTCGGATTTACCAAGCAGGTCAAAAACCGCGGCAAATACGAACTGACCCGTTACCCGATTGCCCACGGCCGTTTCGGCAAGCCGGAGCTGGGTAATTCGCATCGCGATCGGCCGAAGCGATTTGTTCTGCTTCAGGCTTTGGTTTACAAACTGACGAATGCCGGTTGCCACACCGCCCTCAAGATCGACGGGTTGGGGTGCCTGCCCCGGCCTGAGGGCCAGTCGGGCTATAGCCCCCCGGTCAGCGCGCTGGTCGGTGACGGTGGCTATGTAAAATTCTTTGGGCGTAAACGGAATCGACTGCGGCAGTAAGCGAATGGGCGCGCTGCCAGGTTGCGAAGCCGTCAGGAACAGACCAATAAAAAGCCAGCGTAAGTACAGAATCGGGTTCATCGGATCGGCAGGCCAGCGGTTCAGGCCTGCGTACGTTTATAACGAAATCAGGGCATCAATCGTGCCGTTTTCGCGATGCTACCGACTGGCTCCGGACCGATCTTAGCCAAAAGCAGCAACCCTCTGATCAGTACCGGGCAGGCACCAATCAGAGGGTTGACAGGCGGGGCGCGTCGCTGACCTTAGTCGATCAGCATGGCTTTACCACTCATAACATCGTTCTCGACTGTTTTGAACTTGACATCCCGTTTTACGGAACCGTCGGCATATTGAACGTTCACGCGGGCGTTACGGTCGAGCTTGGCAACCCGCATGGGTTCCTGACGCGGAGCCATGGGGGGCGCGCCGGCGCCCATGGCGTTGTTCTCGGCCATCCGGCGGGCGTACTCTTCGGGGCCCGTAGCGAGGTGGTCGTCGTCAAAATCATCAATATTGGTTTGCAGCTTCGGCTGGGGCTCGGGTCGGCGCTGGGCCGGGGCCTGCCGGATTTCCTGCTGCACCTCTGCGGCATCCTGCGCCGGAATATCGGCTTTGGCCAGGAAGCTGATCGTGTCGAAGTTGACCTTGTTCAGGAACCGTTTGAAGAGTTCGACCGACTCGAACTTATAGACCAGCAGCGGGTCTTTCTGCTCGAATACGGCGTTCTGAACCGATTGCTTCAGGTCATCCATTTCGCGCAGGTGCTCTTTCCATTCCTGGTCGATCACCGACAGCGTTACGGCCTTTTCCATTTCCGTCACCAGCAGACGACCACCTGTTTCTACCGCTTCGCGCAGATCAGTTACCACCGTCAGTTCATGCAGCCCGTCTGAGAACGGAACCACGATATTTTTGATCTGGTGGCCCTGTTCGTTCAGGACCTGCGTCAGAACCGGCAGTGCTTTTTCGGCAATAGCCTGGTTTTTGGCCTGGTAGTGGGCTTCGGCTTCGTCGTACAGGCGCCGGATCTGGTCGGGTTTCTTCATCCGGCCAAACTCGTCGGCGCTCAGTTCGGGCGTTACGCCGAGTGTGGTCAGGAGCTGCAGTTTAATCTCTTCGTAGTTGCCTTCGGCATTATTGACCGTTTCTTCCACCACGTCGTACATGGTATTGGCAATGTCGAGCGGCAGACGATCGCCGAAGAGGGCGTTCCGACGGCGTTTGTAGATGGCCTCGCGCTGGTAGTTCATCACGTCGTCGTACTCGAGCAGGCGTTTCCGAATGCCGAAGTTGTTTTCTTCGACTTTTTTCTGAGCCCGTTCAATCGACTTCGTAATCATAGAGTGCTGAATCACTTCGCCCTCTTCCAGCCCCATCCGGTCCATCACCTTCGCAATCCGGTCAGAACCGAACAGGCGCATCAGGCTATCTTCCAGCGATACGAAGAACTGCGACGTACCGGGGTCGCCCTGACGACCGGCCCGACCGCGCAGCTGCCGGTCAACCCGGCGCGACTCGTGGCGTTCGGTACCAATAATGGCCAGCCCACCCGCCGACTTCGAGTCGGGTGTCAGCTTGATGTCGGTACCCCGACCCGCCATGTTGGTCGCAATCGTAACCGTACCCGGCTGACCGGCCGAGGCTACGATCTCGGCTTCCCGCTGGTGGTATTTGGCGTTCAGAACCTGGTGCTGAATTTTGCGGAGCGTCAGCAGGCGGCTCAACAGCTCGGAGTTTTCGACCGAGGTGGTACCCACCAGCACCGGCCGGCCTTTCTCGACCAGCATGTTGATTTCGTCCACGACGGCATTATACTTCTCCCGAACCGACCGGTATACCTTGTCTTCTTCGTCCTGGCGGCTGATGGGGCGGTTTGTCGGAATAACGACCACGTCCATTTTGTAAATCTGCCAGAATTCAGAGGCTTCGGTTTCGGCCGTACCGGTCATACCCGCCCGCTTGTGGTACATCCGGAAGTAGTTCTGGAGGGTTACCGTAGCGTAGGTCTGAGTGGCGTCTTCAACCTTTACGTTTTCTTTGGCTTCGACCGCCTGGTGCAGACCATCTGACCACCGGCGACCTTCCATGATCCGGCCCGTTTGCTCATCGACGATTTTTACCTTGCCGTCCATGATGACGTATTCGGTATCCCGTTCGAACAGCGTATAGGCTTTCAGGAGCTGGTTTACCGTGTTGATCCGTTGCGTCTTGACGGCATAATCGCGGACAACGGCTTCTTTGCCGAGAATTTTCTCGGGTTCCGACAGCTCCGGATTTTTGTCGATGGCGTTCAGGTCAATGGACAGATCGGGCAGGATGAAGAAGTTCGGATCTTCGCCGGAGCCGGTGAGGTAGTCGATCCCTTTCTCCGTCAGGTCAATGCTATTGTGCCGCTCGTCGATGGTAAAATATAGCGGTGCGTCGGCTTCCGGCATCAGCTTCTGGTTTTCGGCCAGATAGATGGCTTCGGTTTTCTGCAGCAGCGCCTTATTCCCCGTCTCGCTCAGGAACTTGATGAGCGGCTTATGTTTGGGTAGGCCCCGATGCGCTCTGAACAGCGACAGACCGCCTTCTTTTTCGTCGCCGGCGGCAATTTTCTTCTTGGCATCGTTCAGGAAATCGAAAACCAGTTTGCGCTGGGCTTCGACCACACGGGCTACGCGCGGCTTCAGTTCAATATAATCCTGCTCGTCGCCCCGCGGAATCGGCCCTGAAATGATCAGCGGGGTACGGGCGTCATCGATCAGGACGGAGTCGACCTCATCGACCATGGCGTAATGATGTTTCCGCTGTACCAGTTCGCCGGTTTCGCGGGCCATGTTATCGCGCAGGTAGTCGAAGCCGAATTCGTTGTTGGTGCCGTAGGTAATATCGGCCAGATACGCCTGTTTCCGGAAGTCGGAGTTCGGCTGGTGTTTGTCGATGCAGTCGACGCGCAGGCCATGAAACTCGAACAGCGGAGCCATCCACTCCGAGTCGCGTTTGGCCAGGTAGTCGTTGACCGTTACGATATGTACGCCACGACCAGCCAGTCCGTTCAGAAAGGCCGGGAACGTAGCGACCAGCGTTTTACCTTCACCGGTTGCCATCTCGGCAATTTTACCCTGGTGGAGCACCACGCCCCCGATGATCTGCACATCGTAGTGAACCATGTCCCACTTGATGGGCGTACCGGCTGCATCCCAGCGGTTGGCCCAGTGGGCTTTGTCGCCATCAATGACGACGTTCTTTTTCCGAAGGGCGATTTCCCGGTCGAAGTCCGTAGCCGTGACGGTCAGCTGGTCGTTCTCGGTATACCGGCGGGCGGTTTCCTTCACGACGGCAAACGCGCGGGGCAGAATGTCGAGCAGTACCCGTTCGAGTTCTACGTTCCGGTCTGCTTCGAGTTTGTCGATCCGGTTAAAGATCCGCTCCTTCTCGTTCACGTCGACATCAACGCTGCTGGCTGCGGCCGACAGGTCGGCCAGTTGACTGTCGATATCGGCCAGTTCTGCAGCAATCTGCGCTTTCAGGTCGGCCGATACCTGCCGTAACTCGTCGTTCGACAGTTCTTTCAACCGAACAAATTCAGCATTTACTTTTTCTACGTACGGCAGCAGCTCTTTGATGTCGCGCTGCGATTTGGTGCCAAATAACTTGGCTATGAAATTGATCATCTCGTATGGTCGATAGTCGATATTCGTCAGGTAGAAGCGCTGAGCTATCGGAATTTGCTGATCATGGTGTTGACCAGTAAACCTGATTTTTTTTACAAATTTAGTGCATTACCCCCGGACTGCAAGACTGGTGACACTCAGGCTAGCTACCTTACTATACGGGAATACCGTTTTAGCGGGAATCTATTACTTTTGTGAATCAATTTTTGGCCCAACGGCCGCCATTCATGCGTACTAAGGACAAATTGTCACGTTATTCTCACTTCCGTTGCCTGTTCTGCCTTGTTTTTGTCCTGTTCAGCCTGACAGGAATGAGTCCGGTCATCGCGCAGCAGGCCGGGTCAAGAGTCGATCAACTGAGCGATGAACAGGTCGAAGAGTTCTACCGGCGGGCGCAGGCTAGTGGATTAAGCGAAGCTCAGATCGAACAGGCCGCCATGTCGCAGGGGTATACACTTACCGATATCGCCAAGATGCGTCGTCGTATTACAGAGCTTCGGTCGCAGAGTAACCGGGGCCGGGGACAAAGTTATGCTGATACCAGCCTGGGCCGCACCCTGCCGAACGGGCTGTCGCGCCGGGTCATCGATTCGCTACCGTACACCGCGCGTACCGATACCAGCCGTAAAATCAAAGTCTTTGGGGCATCGCTGTTCGAGAATGCCAATTTGTCGTTCGAGCCCAACCTGCGTATTGCCACCCCCCGTAATTATATCGTTGGCCCCGACGATGAGATCAGCATCGACATTTCGGGTGCATCGTCGGACAGCTTCCGGCTGAAAATCACGCCCGATGGTACTGTAAAAGTGCCGAACATTCCGCCCATTTTTGTCAGTGGCCTGACCATCGAGCAGGCTGAACAGCGCATCATTGACCGGCTGCGCAAGGGCGGCTACCAGGGGCTGGGCAGTCCGGGTAGCGGAACCTACGCCAACGTAGCCCTGAGCAACATCCGCAGCATCCGGGTAACACTGGTTGGCGAGGTCGTACGGCCTGGTACTTATACTATTTCGTCGCTGGGCTCCGCTTTCAACGCCCTCTACCTGGCGGGCGGACCTAATCCCGAGACGGGCTCGTTCCGGAAGATCAGCATCATTCGCGGCAACCGCGTGGTTCGTACCATCGACCTGTACGATTTTATTTTGCGGGCCGATCAGCGCGACAACATACGGCTGCTCGATCAGGATGTGATTCGGGTGGCCGACTACGAAACGCGCGTTGAACTGACGGGTGAGGTACGCCGACCGGCCATTTTCGAGGTGCTGCCGGGCGAAACCCTCAAAAACGTACTGAGTTTTGCGGGGGGCTTTGGCGACGAGGCCTACCGGGCCAGCATCACCCTCCGGCGTAACACCGCCCGCGAGCGCCGGATCGTCACCATCACCGAAGACCAGATCGGCGCTTTCGTACCACAACGGGGCGATAAATACTTTGTCGGTAAGATTCTGGAACGGTACGAAAACCGCGTACAGATAGCGGGAGCCGTCATGCGCCCCGGCGACTATGCCCTGGAACCCGGTCTGGAAACCGTAAAACAACTGATTACCCGGGCCGAAGGATTACGCAAAGATGCCTTCACCAACCGGGCCACCATTATCCGCGAGCGGGCCGACATGGATCGGGAAAACCTTTCCTTCGATCTCGGGAGGTTGATGCGGGGCGAAATCGCCGACATTCCCCTCCTGCGCCAGGACAGCCTGACCGTATTATCGATTCAGGACCTGCGCGAAGCCTATTATGTGACGATTGAAGGGGCCGTCAACCGCCCTGACACGGTCGAATTTGTCAATAACATGAGTGTGGCTGACCTGATTGCGCGGGCGGGTGGCTTTCAGGAAGGCGCCAAGCCCAACCTGGTTGAGGTAGCCCGGCGTATTCGTCAGGACTCGGCCGGTATCCGCACCACCACGCTCGAAATGTACCGGTTTGCCCTCGACCGGAACCTGCAGATGAGCCCATTGGAAACCAATCCGGCTTCTGCCTCCGACAGTGCTGCCGGCTTCCGGCTCCAGCCGTTCGATATTGTCTACGTACGTACATCGCCGAACTACGAGGCCCAGCGGCAGGTGTTTGTGTTCGGTGAGGTGTTGCACCCCGGCAACTACGCCATTTTCAACCGCCAGGAACGCATTGCCGACGTGATTACCCGTGCCGGCGGGTTAAAGCCAGGCGCTTACATGGCCGGTGCCCGTTACAGCCGACAGGGTCAGGTAGTAGGCAGTGATCTACGTCACATACTCGACGATCCAGGCGCCGAAGAAAACCTGCTGCTCAACGACGGCGATACCCTCTTCATTCCGCGTCAGTCTGAGGTGGTAGCCGTAGAAGGGGCCGTACTAAACCCCTCGGTGGTTAGCTTCAAATTAGATTACGATTTTGAAGACTACATCAGTGAGGCAGGTGGTTTCACCGATAACGCCCGTCAGCGAAAGGCCTACATTATCTACCCGAATGGACGAAAAGACAGAACGCGTACGTTTCTATTTTTCAAGTCGCGCCCCCGGGTTGAACCGGGTTCTACCATCGTAGCTCCTTTCAGACCGATGGATACCAACCGGCTGTCTGGCGTCGAGCGGGCCAGTATTCTATCCATCGTTGGTACGCTGGTCATCACCGTTTTGAGTCGTTTTTTTTAATGTGACTATTTATATGACGACGCAGGAGTCTATTCGCGAGCGCAACGAAACACCACAACATGACCCCGACGAGATTGAGATTCGGCTAAGTGACATTGTTAAATTTCTGAAGAGAAACCGTTGGCTAGTTCTACGCTGGGCGCTTTCGTTCCTAGTCATAGGTGGGCTGTATGCTTTTTCGCTGCCCAATGAGTACACAGCAACAGTTCGCGTAATGCCTGAGCTGAAAACTGCCGGAAGTGGAGGTGGATTAGGGGATTTAAAATCTTTAGCAGGATTAGCCGGGTTTGACCTTGATAATCTAAATAGTAACTCTGAAGCAATCAGGCCCGACCTTTACCCTGACATTGTTCAAAGCCTCCCCTTTACTCTACATTTGCTTCAGCAACCAGTGACTACTCGTGAGAGTGGCAAGCCGATGTTACTTCAAACATACTTAAAGGACCAATCGGCGCATAGTTGGCTAGGCTGGCTAATGAGTAGAAATGATGAAACATTGCCCCCATCATTCTCAAGCGATAAAAAAACGCTACAGTTAACCAAGGACCAGGAGGATTTGAATAAAGCGGTTGGCAAGCGGGTTAGTGCCATTATCGACAAAAAATCTGGCATTATTACTATAACATCGCAAATGCAAGACCCCGTTGTCGCGGCCACAACCGCTCAAAGGACATTAGATTATCTTACTAACTATGTGACAAATTACCGTACAGGTAAATCACGGATGCAAGTGCAGTTTCTAACTCAACAAGTCAATAACGCTAAGCGTCGTTACCAAGCTGCTGAGTTATCTGTTTCCAGCTATCGAGACCGTAATCGGAATCTGTTTCTGGAAACGGCTAAAATTCAAGAACAGCGCCTGCAATCCGATTACCTGCTAGCGCAGACGGTCTACAACGATTTATCCAAGCAATTGGAGCAGGCGCGTATCAAAGTGCAGGAAGAAGCCCCCGTCTTTCAAGTATTAGAGCCAGCTCGTATTCCACTACTCAAAAGCGGCCCTAAACGTCTAAATATCATGCTTGGGTTTATAGCCGTGGGTATAATGTTCGGATTAGCGTATGCATTCTTTTTAACCAAGCGTAAAACAGCATAAAGAATATGTGGGCATAAGAGAGTGGTAAATAGCCTGTCAGAAAGCCTGTTTACTGCGTCTGCCAACTCTCAAGTACTTTATGAAAAAAGCATTAATATGCGGAGTGACCGGACAGGATGGAGCTTATCTGGCTAAAATGTTATTAGGGAAAGGTTATGAGGTGTATGGCGGGTCTAGGGATGCGCAGATGGCTTCATTCAAAAACCTAGCTTTATTAAATATACAGCAGGACATTCAGGTTGTTTCCATCAACATTAATGACTTCAGGAGCGTACTTCAAACCATACTTAAGATCAAGCCCGATGAAATTTATAATTTAGCAGGGCAAAGTTCGGTGAGCTTGTCATTTGAACAACCTGTTGAGACCTTAGAAAGCATTAGTATAGGAACGCTAAACCTTCTTGAAGCTATCCGGTTTAGTAACCTTCCTGTCCGATTTTACAATGCTGGATCCAGTGAGTGCTTCGGAGACACAGGTAGCGAAGCCGCTGACGAAAAAACACCATTCAGACCTCGTAGTCCATACGGAGTAGCTAAAGCTGCTGCCTTTTGGCAAGTGTCCAATTACCGAGAAGCGTACCAAATACAGGCAAGTACTGGTATCTTGTTTAATCACGAGTCGCCCTTACGACCTGAGCGTTTCGTTACACAAAAGATTGTTACCACTGCCTGCCGGATTGCCAACGGAAGCAAGGAAATACTGACATTAGGGAATATTAATATTGCTCGTGACTGGGGCTGGGCACCCGATTATGTGGAAGCCATGTGGATTATGCTTCAGCATGAACAAGCAGATGATTATGTCATAGCTACTGGAAAGACGAGTAAGCTTCGAGATTTTATTCAAGTTGTTTTCGATGCAGTTGGTTTAGATTGGGAGAACCATGTACGATCTGATAAATTTCTTTTTCGTCCGACTGATATAGCAGAAGGACATGCCGACCCGACTAAAGCCCGTGACTTTTTAGGCTGGTCGGCTCGTCATTCGATGGAAGAAGTAGGTCAACTGATGGTGGAGGGTTATTTAAGCCGTATTTATTCTGCTGATAGGTAGAAGTAAACTGTTTATAGTACTGGCTGTAGTTCTATCATATATTTTAAAATTTATACGGTCTACTTTCGAGCAGTGCATTCATATTTTTTGAAAATACTGCTTACCTGTACTTTCACACGAATAGAGAGCAGGCTGCAACAGCAATACATTGTTTTATTCAATCGCTGTTATGAAGTATTAAGTTTAAGTAGGTAAGTCAAAAAAAATCCCTATCCTAAGACTGACATCTAGCCCAGTAGCTTAACACAGATAAGTTACGATGTCCTTTGTAAGCTTTAAAGTTCCTATTCACGTTGTATTAATTATATTTACACTGAAAATGTTGTTGACCGCGAATGTTAAACAACCAGTTATGAATTGAAGTTTGAAGGAGGCAAAAGTAGACTGAGCATCATTTGTTTCGTTTAAAGAGAGTCAACTGCAAAAAAATCGCAAAAAATCAATAAATAACCTGCTTTAGCTATGATCAAGCAATATGTTCCAGATAAAACTAAGCTGAACATTTTTAAGAAAATATTTTGGGATGTTGCTACTAGCCTGCACATAGCAAGTGTTATCAGATTAGTTTCCAGCAAAGACAGTTATTTGCGAGATCAGGGATGGTTTAAAAGTGTTAATAAAGCAAAGTCCGTTGGAAAGAAAGGCGAGCCACTTCCCTGGTTAACATATCCCTTTATTAACTTCATAGAACCAAGGTTAAATCAAACACTAACTATGTTTGAATACGGAAGTGGAAATTCGACATTGTGGTTTGCTCAACGAGTAGGAGAGATTGACTCGGTAGAACATGACAAAGCTTGGTTTAACGAAATAGCTCCTAAAATGCCAGCTAACGCCAAGTTGACATTGAGAGAAGTAGATACAGCCGAAAACTACTCAGCCATTACCTTTATGTCGTTTACTGATGAGGTTCCTTATTCACTAGAAGTTAAAAGTAAAGGTAAGCTGTATGATATTATTTTAATAGATGGAATCTATCGCAATAATTCAGTTAGTAATTCAGTTAGTGTTTTAAACCCGACAGGCGTTATTATTATTGATAACGTAGATTATGTAGAATCAAATGAATCTACTGAATTTCTAAAAAGTCAAGGATTCAGACGGGTTGATTTTTGGGGTATGTGTCCTCTGGTATATCATGATTCTTGTACAGCTATTTTTTACAAAGACAATAATTGCTTGGGCTTATAATCTCTCCAAAAAAACAAATAATTAATATGATTACCAGCTAATAATATTTATGTGGAAAAGTAGTGTTTATAATACACTTGGTGGGTTAACTAGGTTAGGCCTGGGTTTAATAAGTGTCCCATTATTAACACGGAGTTTGGGGATAGAATATTATGGATTATATGCTGCTGTAAGTGCTATACTTAATATAACACTTTTTTCTGAATGGAGCGTTTCATCTTCTATTACTGTTTTTCTGTCGAAAGATATAGCCAGCTCTCAGCACAAAGATAAATTTAATTTGTCTAGTGCTATTATCTATGTGTTTGGGTTAGCGGCAATTTCAAGTACTCTAATCTTTTTTAGTGCTGACTTCGTAATTGATATTTTTGACAATTTAAGTTTACAGAAAAAATATATACTCCTAGAAGCAACGAAAATTAGCGCCGGGATAGTTTGTATTAGAATATTAATTCAATTTTTCATTGGTATTCTTCAGGCAAATAGTTTATACGGAGAAGTTAATCTGATATCTACTTTATATACAATACTAAGTATGGCATTTACTTTGTACATAGGTACTACATCTAAAGATATAATACTTATGCAACAGGTACTACTTGCTTTATCTACTCTAGTGTTATTTGTTTATTTATTCATGTGCTATCATCTGGAGAAAATAGATTTGAGCAATTTTCAGAAAGTATCATACACTAATTTAACTAACTTAAGTAAATACGGGTTTCGGATGTGGCTTGCCGCGTTAGGAACAACGCTATTTTCTCAGCTCGACCGGTTGATAGTCCTTAGTAGTCTAGGAGCAGCTTGGGCAGGCGTATATTCTGCTCTTACTTCAGTAGCCAATCAAATCAATGTGATATCATCAATGCCATTACAACCATTATTACCCGTACTGGCAGCGAATCACATAAATGGTGATAAAGGAACTCAAGATATACTTTCGAAATCGTTCGCTATTAATACAATTATAGTAATTTTAGCTGGCAGCTTTATAGTTTTCTTTTCCTCTGAATTAACAAGTTTGCTTTTCAAAATAGGAAATACTGAAGCTATGTTAATAAAGCAAGCGTTGATAGTAGTCACGATTTGTTATTGCGCTTACTCTTTTAATGCTGTTGGTTATTTTTCTCTACTAGCTACGGGAGAAGAGCGATTTTTAACAAATTTAATCTTATTTTCAGGTATTATTTCGTTAGGACTCATATACGGGCTGACGGAATATTTTGGAATTATTGGAGCTTGTTTTGGTAATCTTGGCTTTAGTTTGACTTTATTACTTAATTATAGAATGGCCAGAAAGCTTCGGTCAATAAATTTTTCGTTTTTTAGAAGTATTATATTGCCACTGTTACTGGCCGTATTTTTTATATTTTTTAGTTTTTCTATTGATAATTTAGTTTTGAAAGTTGGTTTATATTTTTCTCTTTTGTTTGGGGTCTTATTCAGTATGAGAAGTTACATTTCATATTATAATATTCTTAATAAGATTAAAGTCTTAGTGATGCCAAAGTGAATAGTTATGCATACATATATCAGGTTGTACAAGTAAGTTTTATGTGCTATTCCCTGTTCAGTATGCCAGTTGCGGTTAGAGCCTAAGCCACTTGTTTGTACTCAATTGGCGTTAAAAAGCCCAACGCCTGATTCGGTCGTTTGGTGTTATAATAGTCTAACCATCTATCGACTATATCACGCACTTGAGATAAGGTAGCAAAACAATACGCATCCAGTACCTCCCGCCGGAAACTCCCATTAAATCGCTCAATGTAGGCATTCTGGGTAGGCTTGCCTGGCTGAATCAGTGGAGATCAATGCCTTCTGCTCACACCATTCACGCAGGGCAATGCTGATAAACTTGGGCCCATTGTCAAAGCGAGTTTAGCGGTATTATCATACTCATCTACCAAGCGTTGTAACAGCCGAACCACCCGACCAGCCGGTAAAGAGTAGTCTACTTCTACCCTAAAGCCTGCCGATTGTAATCGTCTAATACATTTAAAGTCCGAAAGCGTCGGCCATCGCGTAAGGCATCACTCATAGAGTCCAGTGACCAGACCTGATTCACAGCCATTGGCTGAGTTAAGGGGTGCCGCAGTCTGGCTGGCAATCGTTTGCGTTTACGTCTGGCAGATTTAGCCCCATCTGCCAGTAAACTCGCCAGACCTGTTTACCGTTGAAGCCATAGTTGAGTCGATACAAACGGTAGAGGATTTTCCAGAAACCCCAACCGGGGTGCTTCTGAGCCAGCGCTTCAATGGCCTGCTCGACGGGCTGGGCTGGTTGGGTCAACGCTTACTGGATCGGTCGTAACTACGGCGGTTTAGGCCCATCACTCGGCAAGCCCGGCGCTGGCTAAACGCCTTGTAACCATCGACTGCGCCAACTGACGACGGTCAGCAGGTCATACCACTTTTTTGGAAGGCCTCTTTAATGACTTCGTTCTCCAGACTCAGTTCGGCATACATCTTCTTTATCCGTCCGTTGTCTTCTTCGAGGTCTTTCAGCCGTTTTAGGTCGGCCACCTGCATACTGCCGTACTTGCTTTTCCAGTTGTAGAAAGTAACTTCGCTGATGCCATGCTGGCGGATGATCTGGGCAACGGTCAGGCCCGTCTGCTGTTGTTTAAGAATAGCTACGATCTGAGCCTCACTGACTCGTTTTGCTTTCGTTTTCCTTCTTCTTTGTGAAAAGTTAATTAGAATACTCTACTTTTTACTGGAATATCATCAGGGGATGCTTACAAAAGTACTATTGACCGATAAATAGTGGTAGGCTTTACAAGGGCTGTGTTTTCTAAGAATAATATACTTTTTTAACTATGAGGTGTGGTATCTGTAGGCAATGGTCAGAGAAGGTATGTAGAATTTCTATTATTTTAGCTTACGTTGATCTTCTGATAGCAATAGGCTGCAAAATAAATAGTTATAATTGTACCCTACCAACATTGTAATAAAAGCGTATAATTGTACCTTAGATCCAAAAATGCCCTCCGCACCTTTATAAATAGCATAAAGGACCTTTAACGGGAAGGGGTAAATCTTTCGATAGCTGGATAAAATTTTATCGATATTTGAAGCGATGTTGTTTAACTCTTTACATTTTGTTACGTTCTTTTTCATTATAACGCTTGCATATTATGTAACCCCTCAACGCTTCAGATGGCTATTGTTACTAACAGGAAGCTGCTATTTTTATATGGCATTTGTTCCTATTTACATTGTCATCTTAGGTGTAACAATTGTAATTGATTATTTCGCTGGAATATATATAGAGAAAGAAAGTGGTCATTTAAGAAAAGTACTCCTTGTTTGCAGTCTCGTAGCCAATATAGGTGTACTTGCTATATTTAAATATTATAACTTTTTTGTCGATAATGTCAATTTATTGCTAAATGAATCGGGGCTTGGCTATGCGCTTCCAATAATGACTATTCTATTGCCTATTGGATTATCTTTCCATACTTTCCAAGCAATGAGTTATACAATAGAGGTGTATAGAGGTAATCAAAAACCCGAAAAACATTTTGGAATTTATGCATTATATGTAATGTTTTACCCTCAACTGGTAGCAGGCCCTATTGAAAGGCCGCAAAACGTATTATACCAATTTTATGAAAGGCATGAATATAGGTACGAAAATATATCTACCGGCCTAAAATTAATCATTTGGGGCTTATTTAAAAAAGTAGTTATTGCAGACCGCTTTGCTGTAATTATAAATACCGTATACAATGATCCGACTCAGTTTAAAGGTTTACCTCTGATTTTTGCGACTGTACTGTTTGCTTTTCAAATATATTGTGATTTCTCCGGATATTCAGATATTGCCTTAGGTACGGCTCGTACCATTGGATTTAGGTTAATGAAAAATTTTGACTCACCTTATTTTTCATCTTCAATATCAGAATTTTGGAAACGATGGCATATTTCCTTATCAACTTGGTTTAGAGATTATTTGTACATTCCTCTTGGTGGAAATAGGGTTTCTAGAGAGCGATGGTATTTCAATTTATTTGTGACATTCTTAGTTAGTGGGTTTTGGCATGGTGCCAACTGGACATATATAATTTGGGGGGCGTTGAATGGAGTATACTTAATTATTGAGGCCGCTAGCAAAGAGTTAAGAGAAAAGATCTTTAGTGTTCTATTTACTGGGAAGCAAAGTTTACTGTTTTCTGGGTTAACAATTGGTACTACTTTCTCACTAACCTGTTTAGCATGGGTTTTTTTTCGGGCTAAAACAGTAAAAGATGCGATTTACGTTATAGAGAATATGTGTGTGAATATACCTTCAAGCGTTTCTATGCTGAAACCAGGCGTATTGGGTTCAACTATGTATGATTACATTATTGGTTTTGGTTCGTTGCTAATTTTACTAGTTGTAGAGTACATTCAGCAAACACAAAATAGAAAATGGTATTTTGAACAACCATATTTAATTAAGATCGGTCTATATTACGCACTAGTGATGATTATTATTTTGTTTGGAATGTTTGATGTGCAAGAGCAATTTATATACTTTCAATTTTGATGAGCCAGATGAATAAGACTGTGCGTTCAGCGCTAATTATTATTATGCTGTGTGTTGCCACTATTGCAATTATCAAATTTGCACTTTCTTCTTTTAGTGTAGATGAGAACAGTTACGTATCAGCGTCTGTAGATAAAGAGAATGTATTAAAAAGGACAAAATCGCCTAAAGTGATATTTGCTGGCGGTTCTAATTTGGCGCTTGGACTGAATAGTAAGCTATTGAGTACAATGGTTGAACGCCCTGTTGTAAATATGGGACTTCACGCAGGTCTAGGCCTAGACTTCGCTTTAAATCAAGCCAAACTAAATGTACGTAAAGGTGATATATTAATTTTATCTATAGAACACTTCCTTAGTAAAGGAAACAATAAACTCATGGCCCAGCTTGTATCCAATAATCCGTCAAGCTACAACCTTCTAAATCTGACTTTAGGGGATAAAATAAGGCTTTTTTTTGCTCAATTACAGTTAGATATAAGTAGTACATTTTATAAAATTATTGGAAGAAGCAGAGATCCTTATTACTACCGTTCAGCATTTACCGAAGCGGGAGATGTAATTTCACATTATGGTAAACCAAAGCCTTCTGTTGTGAGTGGTAATATAAATTTTCCGTTACAAGATTACTCAAAAGAAATTGAAACTTTAAATTGTTTTATAACCTATTGTGCATCAAAGGGGGCAAAATCTTATTTCATTTTTCCCGCGTTTTATAAGTCGGCTTACCTTCGAAATAGAGTTGTACTTCACGACTTAGAAAATCAATATAAAGCAAAACTACATTGTCCTATTATTGGTACTTTAGAACAATCAATATATGAAGACAACTATTTCTTTGATACCGTATATCATTTAGATAGTTTGGGGGTTCAGAAGCGAACTATACAAGTGTTTGAGCTATTAAAAAAGAATAATGTAATTAAGCCATAGATTATATAATAATCGCAGTAGTTTTTTTTCTAATTTTATAGTTTTTTAACAAATCCTATCCTTATTAAGAACAGTTTGACAAAAAGTTTGACTTTGTTATTGTACTTCAACAAAGTTCCTAAATAAGGGTTAAAGATGCCATTTTGTATTTTGGCGCGATAAGTTTCATCAATTGCCTTGTAGAAAAGTGTATTGCTTACTCCACCACTCCTCATCATGACAGTCACAACAGGTACATATGAAGCGATCAAATCTCTCTTTGGTCTTAACAGCAGTTCGTAGTCACCAGAGATTTTGTAATTAGGGTTAAATAAACCGTATTTAGCAAATAATGCTTTTGAGTGGAGCGTTCCTACGTGCCAAGTAATCATTTTTTTCTTAAAATCGTACCAGTTCCAAGGTAAACCAACTGTTTCTATTTTGTTAAGGTCATTGTCAACCAAGTCAATACGTGACGAGACAAACTCTAGTGTATTTTTGACGTCTAAATTTGCTATGTGTGAGACATACGCCTGGTAAGCGTGGGGATATAAAATGTCATCGGCTCCGATAAAAGCGATCCACTCGCCAGATGCAGCTCTAATGCCCTTGTTCCAAGCATCGTAGATACCATTATCTCGTTCAGAAATAGTATATTTTATGAATTTCTTATAGCTATTGATTATTTCTAACGTATTGTCTGTTGAACCTCCGTCAATTACTAGTATCTCTAAATTTTTATACTCTTGCTGAATTATACTGTCAAGAGCATCTTTTAAATAAGCACCTCCATTATAAACGGCAATAATTATACTTATCAAAGGATTATAATCATTCATAATAGTTAAAAATTGATATTAAGCGTTGATTAGAGCTACTTATGGCCTAATGGCAGGCAAATATAATAATTTGATTAATGTACATTTCAGTATTAAATTTGTTATATAGTTAATTCACTGGAGGATGGCATTGCCCTTATTTTCAATCATAACTGTAACGCACAATGCAGCTAATACGCTGGAAGACAGCATTTTAAGTGTTATTAAACAAGACTCTCGTTTGTACGAATACATCGTTATTGATGGGGGTAGTTCAGACCAGACTTTGGATATTGTAAAAAAATATCAAGATAGTATTAGTTATTGGTGCAGCGAAAAAGATAATGGCATCTATGATGCAATGAACAAAGGTATCGATGTTTCATCAGGTGAATGGATACTCTTCTTGGGGTCTGACGACAGGTTGAAAGATGGCGTTTTGGCAAAAATAGCATCAATCCTCTCAGAAGATGCTGATTTAGTGTATGGTAATGTAGTGTTCAATAATGGCAAAGCTTACATTTCTACTTTTAATTTAAAAACGTTTCTCCATAACACAGTTCATCATCAAAGTGCATTTTATAATAAAAGGTTATTCGCTGATTTCAAGTATGATGATTCTCTTAAAATTATGTCTGATTATGAACTTAATTTAAGGCTTTTTTTAAATAAAAGAAAAAGAACAAAGGTTGATATAGATATATCAGAATGTAATACAAATGGTGCAAGTTCTGCCATTGCTCTTTCTTTGCAGGAGACTAATTTAATTAGATCTAGGTATTTTAACAGGCGAACAGCTTCTTTATTAAATGCCTTACTTAAAATTAAATATTTTATCCAATATGACCTATTACGAAAAATATAATGTTTATATATTGTTTGCCAGCTTTATGAGTCTGGCTACAGTACTAATATGGAGATATTATAAAAAAATAGGCTCTTTGATCGATCCTTTGGTGTTGCATCTAATTAGTATTGCTAGTATTTTGAGCTTATTGATTGGGTACATACACACTAATAATTTTAGTTTTGATTCTTTGTTTTTCTTATTAGTATATATAATATATGTGCCTTTCTTATACATTTTTTTGAAAAATAGAAAAAACGAAAATTTTCCTGACTTAGAGCTAAACAAAAATCGATTGTACGTTAGCTATTTCGTGAGTTTATTATTGGTCTTATATAGCAGATATGATTTTATCCTATACGCTTATGATAAATCATTTCTTGAGTGGTTTTGGTTTCGGTTTAAATTAATAGAGGGTCGTAATCCGTTACAGTATATATGTCGACTGGGTGGTACTTCTTTTTTTTACTATTACAGTTTCACCCTTATTAGAAAGAAAAATTTAACGAGAGTATTTTTATTGGCTGTTTTGTTGGTAATTCTAATTATTGACATTTTATCAGGGGGAAGATCAAGTATGATTAATCTGCTAATTTCATATGGGTTATATCTCTATAAATATCCAGCTAATATAAGTGTCAAATACTTGCGAAGGATTAATTTAATTGGAATTTTGTCTGTTTTGGTAAGTATATTGCTAGCTGTTGTTGTGACGGCAATGTATGACAAAGAGTCATCGATAGAACAGGGTCTTGGCTCTATTATCAATCGGATATTAGCAGCTGGTGATGGTTTAGAAATGTATCTAGTTAACGATGCTGATAGATTTATTGACTCTGGAATATTTGAGTATATTAAATCTACCTTCGGTATATTCGTTACTGGGTTCTTTGGCATACCTACTAAAAGCTTGGGTTGGCGGCTATATGAGTTAGACAAGGGCTATGATACACTTAATTCTGTAGGTCCTAATTTCTTATTAGCTTTACAGGTAGCAGTAATAGGTAAGTACCTCATTTTACCTTATGTCGTCTTATCCGCTTATATAACCGCAAAATTCAGAGACTTAAACATAAAGGGACATGAGCCAATTAATTACGCTGTATCTGTCAATTGTTTTTATATATCAACCGATATTGAATTTGCAACATTAATTTATGTGAGTACCATTGCCATATATATGATTTTCTTTTTACCTGTGAAGTATTTTACCATCAGGTTGCCCAAAATACGCTTTTCAATTTAATATCAAATTTTACATGAGTAACAATAAAGTTAGTGTCTGTATAGCAACTTACAATGGAGCAGCACACATTAGAGCCCAGCTCCGTTCCATATTAAAGCAGCTAGGGCCTAATGATGAAATAATTGTATCTGACGATAATTCTATTGATAACACTACTAGTATAATACAGTCATTCAATGATAGTAGAATTATAGTGATCCAAAATACCAGTAGTAGAGGGCCTGTGTCTAATTTTGAAAACTCTATTCGCCACTCGTCAGGTGATTACATATTTCTAGCAGATCAAGATGACGTATGGTGTCCAAATAAGCTAGAAATAATGCGCAAATGCCTTGAGAGTAAGGATTTGGTTTTGAGCGATTGTGAGGTGGTAGACGCTAATTTGCAAACTCTAATACCATCGTTTTTTAAATATAGAGGTAGTAAACCAGGGTTTTGGTATAATCTTTACAAAAACTCTTATGTTGGGTGTTGTATGGCCTTCAAACGGAGTGTATTAGGCTATGTCTTACCATTTCCTAGCCAAATACATATGCACGATTGGTGGATAGGTCTATGTGTTGAGCTAAAAGGTAGTGTAGAGTTTATATCTTTGCCGTTAATTAAGTATGTAAGGCACGGTGAGAACGCATCGCAAACTGGAGAAGAGTCGAATTATAACTATTTCCAGCGTTTTACAAATCGCTTTTTGTTAGCATGGTGTGTACTTCGAAGGTCTGTAAAATGATTAATCTCTATAACTAGGTTGACTTAATGGTATCTGTTGTTATCCCTACTTACAATGCTGGTCATTATTTGCCTAAATTAATTCCAGCGTTGAAAAAACAGACTTTAGAGCATGAATTAATTATTATTGATTCTGAGTCAACAGACGATAGTGCAATCTATTTTAAAGAGAACTCAATTCCTTATACATCAATTGATAAAATTAGTTTCAATCACGGCGCCACCCGAAATTTAGGTCTTAAGCTCTCTTCTTCTAACATTGTTGTGTTTTTAACCCAAGATGCCTTACCTGCTGATCAGTATACGTTGGAGCGCTTGGTAAATTGTCTTGAGAAAGATGAGCGAATAGCTATGGCATATGGGAGGCAGTTACCTTATGATGATACAGATGTATTCGGTCGATTTGCCCGCCTTGCCAATTATCCGGCCGAAAGCCTTTTAAAAGATAAATCACTAATTAGCAAATTAGGTATTAAAACATGCTCATGCTCTAACTCTTTCGCCGTTTATAAAAAGGATTTAATGGAGTTGGTCAGCCTTTTTCCTGATGATACTATCCTGGGCGAAGATGTTACTGTTGCCGCTAAATTTATTTTAAGTGGCTATGCTATTTCATATTGTGCGGAAGCGCAGGTATTTCATTCACATACTTATTCAATAAGCGAAGAGTTCGGGCGGTACTTTGATATAGGAGTATTTCATCGGCAACAAAATAACGTACTTAAATATTTTAACGGAGCAGAATCTGAAGGCCTACGTTATGTGTTGCAAGAAAGTAAGTTTCTTATTCAGAATAAAGCGTTTCAGCAGCTGCCCATGCAGTTGTTGAGGACAATCGCCAAATTTGCGGGTTACAAGCTTGGCTTTAACTATCAGCAGCTGCCAAAACGGTTAAAGGTACTTTTCAGTATGCATAAATCATTCTGGAAGTAGAAATTACATTAAGGGCACAGGATCATTAATGTAAAAGTCACTTTGTAGTTCTGCATAACCTTCGTAATAAACAGGTTCTCCTGTCCCACTTCCTGAAACCCTAGGCGTGAAGATTACACTGCCTACATTGTTAGCAAATGTTACGTCCAGTATCATACCATTTATATTTAGGTAGGCAGGGTCGCTTACACTTTGATCCAACGTAATAATTGTGACAGAAGTAGGATCAATGACCCCATCATAGCGCTGGTTAACAACCAGTTGTGCCTGGAAGCACAATGTTGCTGCTTTACCTGAACCGTATCCACCTGCTCTAATAACACCGTCTAGCCATATACGATAAAAACCACTGTTGTTAAGTGCTGTGGCTTGTCTGGCATCCCGAAACTGAAATATGGTAATCGTCTGTAGTGACCCTACTACTCCGGCAACTATAGCGTTGTTGGTTAGCTGTCGAATACGCCCACTACGCTTTTCAAAAGGTTGGGGCGTGTTGAAGGATACATTGGTTGCTCTTTTTAATAAGTTTGCAGATATTATGTTTGTATTACTTGGAGTGGTTAGGCAAGTAATCTCGCTATTAACGATATAACCTGCTGCCTGTTGGTTTCCATTTCCGTACGAGTGGGTTATTACTGTACGATTTCGCTCAGAGGCAACAGGCTGTGCAACACGAGCCTTCAAACCGGCTATAATACAGTTAGTGACATCAATCAGTTCAGTAGAAGGCGATGTGGCGTTAGCAGCGACGAGATCTAGAGTGCAGTTTTCGAATCCACTGTTCTCGGCTACCTTAACCAGTCTTGAAAAGGATTCTACGTTAGCTTGTATGTTTAAATTAGTAGTGGATGTTGCACAGAGTATAGCTGTTTCGTTAGATCCTGTTGTTGCAGTAATCCTGCTTAGATATCCTTGAAAATTTACACTGTTAGTGCCATTAAGTATTAAAGCAGGCTGTCTTCGCTCTAGCGATTGTAATGAGGTACTAATTATATTAACTACACCCATGGATCCTGTACCAGCAGCTAAAGTTTGGTAAGCACTTCCAGCTGTATAGTTTGCATTAACTAAAGCAATGTTAGATGAGTAGCTTAAAACCAGGGGGGTATTTGCCCTGATCAAGCATTCGTGTACGTAAAATTCCTCGCTACGTACATTCAAAAGGCCAATTGAACCCAAACTCCCATTGGATGATGCTACATCATTCATCTGAAAGTAGCACTTCTTTATTCCACAATTAAGGCCTCCATTATTTGTTAAAGCGAACTGTACTCCAATTGTAGAGGGATTATTGGCTGTGCCTCCGGTAAAGGCGATAAAGCTGAAATTTTCGCAGCCAGAGTACGAAGACCCACTGAAGTCAAACATAGCCCTGTTGCCAGTATTTCCAACTATACTAGTGTTGAAAAAAGGTCCCCCATCACCAACCAGCCATATCCCACTGGCATTCGTTAGGTTGATCGAGGTACTAATAAGGTAGAAGCCGGCAGGAAAGTAAACTGTTGCCTTATAGGGGGTGCCATTAGTGAGTGATTTTGCGTAGTTAATTGCTTGTTGGATTGCCGCTGAGTCGTCAACTGAACCATCCCCCTTCGCGTTGAATGGAGCATCTTTTACATTGATTGCCATTATATTTCTTATAATAGTTATGCCGTAGTGCTGTTTGTATTACTTTAGTGCCATTAACAGCCGACAAGTTACAGGGTTTTGGTTTTTCTAATGAAATAAAATTGTTGTTTCCTAGTTTGTGCATCATTATTGCTGTAGACTAAGGGTTATTTGGTGTGCCACGTTTTTATCCTAAATATGAAGAACAATCTACTTTTGGTAATGGGCTTAGCCGTATTGGTAAGTGCCAATGCGTACTCGCAGACTAACTATGTCTCTACAACTCCCTCTTCTGCAACTCCTGGATCGGATAACACATTAGTAGGAGTGGGAGCCGGTAACCTAAACATGAGTGGCGCCAGCAATCTGTTCATTGGACGAGGAACGGGCGTCCAGAACATGGCAGGTACCCAAAATGTATTTATGGGGGCATCTGCTGGAAGTCAGAATACCTCTGGGCAAGGCAATTCCTTTGTTGGATACAGTTCTGGTTTTGGTAATTCTACGGGTAATAATAATACTTTCCTGGGTTCTTCTTCTGGCTATACAAACGGAGCTGGTTACAGCAATGTATTTGTAGGGAACAGATCCGGCTATTTCAACTTGTCAGGTAATAACAATGCATTTTTAGGAACGGGTGCCGGTTATGCGAACATTTCGGGTGCAGACAATACATTCGTTGGTTCGGATGCTGGGGCGGGAAATACTACTGGGAGAGAAAGCGTAGTTATAGGTTCATTAGCGGGCGCTAATAATACAGAAGGATATGCCAACGTATATGTAGGGTATAAGGCAGGACAAGGGCAAAGTAATAGCACAGGTGCATACAACGTTAGTTTTGGGTACACAGCTGGATCAAATATTACCTCTGGTTTTAATAACGTCTTTATCGGCCAACGTACAGGATATAATAATACCACAGGTACTTGTAACTTATTTATTGGGTCATATTCAGGATACGCCAATACGGTTGGTGGATATAACACATTCATGGGGAATTCCTCAGGTCAAAACAATACAACCGGTTTCAACAATGTGTTTCTTGGCAACGGATCTGGATTAAATAATACGACGGGAGAACAGAATGTTTTCATCGGTTTGGCATCAGGTGTGGCTAACGTCGGTGGAACACAAAATGTGTTCATTGGGGGGAGGACTGGCCAGAGTAATCAAGGAGGTATTGGGAATGTGTATATAGGTGATGGCTCAGGGGCTATTCAAAGCCAATCGAATTTGAACAATTCGATTGCTATCGGAACTAATGCCCAAGTGGCGACCAGCAACGCAATGGTGTTGGGGAGCGGTGTTAATGTGGGTATTGGAACCTCAGCGCCCGCTAATAAACTGGAAGTGGTCAGCGCGAGTACGAACACGTCGGGCCTGCGGTTGACCAATCTCAAATCGAGCAGCCCGGCTACGGCGCTGAACACCACCAAGTTTCTGACTGTAGACACCAACGGCGATGTTGTTTTGGGAACTGCAGGTGGTTCGGCCCGGATGGCCGCAGAAGAAACGGCTTGGGTTGCCGACGGCGATAACCTGGTGAATACGAACACCGGTGGGGTCGTGATTGGGCCGGGTGTGTCTAAAACGCCAGCAGGCTACCGGCTTTATGTAGCCGATGGTGTACTTACCGAGAAAGTGAAAGTGGCGGTTAAAAGCACCAACGACTGGTCTGATCGGGTGTTCGATGCCAGCTACCGGCTCCGTAGCCTTAACGAAGTGGACACGTACATACAGCAGAACAAACATCTGCCCGGCGTACCATCGGCCGAGGAGGTTGTTAAAGAAGGCGTCGATGTAGGGCAGATGCAGGCCAAACTGCTGGAGAAGGTCGAAGAACTAACCCTCTACGTCATCGAATTGAAAAAGCAGAATGACGCTTTGACCAAGAAAAGCCGCCAACTGGAGCAGCGCATCAGCCGTATACATGGTAAAACCCGCAAATAAGATGCGCGCACTACTCACTTTCTTGCTCTGCTGCTCATCTGTATGGTGTCTGGCCCAGGCGCCGACCCAGCATCTCCGTATTCAAATCAGTTACGACCGCGGCAGTCAGCATCTCGAACAGGCTGTTGAAACTATTGAAGCCGTTAATGTGGTTAGTCCGGCATCTAGCGTCGACTACCAGGCGGGCCGGTCGGTTACGCTACTGCCCGGTTTCGAGGCTAGACAGGGGAGCATCTTTACGGCCTTCATAAAACCCGTAACCCTGTCGGCTGGTCGGTCGGAATTTCCGCTTAAGCTCAGCGCGTTTCCCAACCCGTTCGATCAGGTAACGACCATTGAATATTACCTGCCTGCCGACGGTAAAGTCAATCTGTGGGTAACGGATGCGCAGGGGAAAGTAGTTGGGAAGCTACTGCAGGACGAAACCCAGGCCGCGGGTCAGCACCGCGTAGAGTGGAAACCCGCTTCCCTGTCGTCAGGGGTGTACATGCCGATTGTTGAAGCGAACCAACAGCGGGCTGTAAGCCGTATTATTAAGAAGTAACTCTATAATACATAGGTCATAAAGGCGAAGAGACCCACGTACGGTACGTGGGTCTCTTCGCCTTTATGACCTATATTTGTCCGCAGCCTTAGGCTCAATTCCTGACCAGGCTGGCAATAAAGGCCCTGCTCAATCATTATTATTGTATGTTCTTTCTGGAATCAGACTTCCTCTCAAATGCGTATTTTTCCCTGTAGATGTCTTCTGTACGCATTAATTAGTGTGGGTACTGGTTGTTATACCCTGCAAGCCCAGCCACTTCGGCAGCCTACCCAGTACTCTATTGAAGCAGGAACGTATCTGTCGTCGTCGACTGCTACTCCCTTCTGGCTGCGTGCCAATCAATTCGGTATTGTCCCGAATCAGTCGCCCGTATTTACGGTCAGGGCCGGTATATACAGCGAATACGATAGCACCGAATACAACTCTTCTCCCAAAAAATTCGTCTTTGGGTACGGCCTCAATGTAGTGGCCAATGCGGCTCAGAACAAATTACCCTACGAACGGACGGTGTTGCTGCCCGAAGCTTACCTGAAAGTACGCCGGGGTATTTTTGAAGCCTACGTGGGCCGCCGTCGCGAACGGTTTGGGCTGGCCGATTCGACCCTGTCTACGGGTTCCTATGCCTGGTCGGGCAATGCAATGCCGGTTCCAAAGATTCAGATTGCCATTCCGGTATTTACCCCGATCGGCTTTACAAAGGGGTGGGTGGCTATTCAGGGTACGTATGCGCATGGTTACCTAAACGCGTCGGGCTACATCCGTAATACCATGCTTCATCAGAAGTCGCTATACCTGCGGCTGGGCCGAACCAATGAGGTATTCCGGTTTTATGGCGGTTTCAACCACCAGGTAGTCTGGGGCGGGCAGGCAACCGACCCGACCGGTATACCGGGTACCATACCTGCAGGCGGTAAACTGCCGTCGGGTCCCATCGATTATTTTTACGTAGTGACCGGCATCAATAAAGGGCGGACCGATACGACCAAATATACATTCTTCGACCAGACCAATCGGGTTGGTAACCACGTTGGCTCGATCGACATAGCGGCTGAGATCGACCTGGTTCGGCATACGTTATTCATGTATCGGCAGAGTCTGATCGAAGACGGCTCCATCTACTCACTCATTAACGTAGCCGATGGGCTGAACGGGATACGCATCCGCCGGAACGATCCGCATGCGCTGGTCCGCGATATTTTGTTTGAAGTGCTGAATACGACCAGCCAGGGCGGGCCTGTATTCGTGCTCGAAGACCCCAAACGGCGGGGCAAGGACAATTACTTTAACCACCAGCAATTTCGCGACGGCTGGGCTTACCGCCAACACACGATTGGAACGCCCTTTATTCCGCCGGCACTGGGTCCGAACGGAGAGTATCCGTATGGCACCTTTACGGTCAACAACCGGGTAACGGTTCTGCACCTGGGACTGGCGGGTGAGCTGCCCGTGCAGGGATCGGCCCTGCAGGCGCCTGTCTCGTATCAGATCAAAGCGTCGTATAGCCGTAATCTGGGCACCTACGATGACCCATACAACCCGGTTCGCAAGCAGTTTTCCGGTTATCTGGGTATGGTTGTACCACTGGCCATAGCGGGCGGGCTGGATATAACCGCCAGCGTGGCTGTAGATGGTGGCACATTATATAAAAATGGGGTTGGTACATTTTTAAGCCTGCGTAAAGTATGGGCATCGGCTCCCTAAACGATCTGCCGGTCACATATCCCTTTACTAAATGGTATGTAGCTGCCCCCTTTTTCTTCGTAATTTGCGGGCTGTCTGCGGGAACCGTAGGATAATTTAGCAGCAGTTGGTCAACCGAATGCCTTATTTTAGCGTAGGTAGTCCATATGATGAGTCAGTAACATCCATCTGGATTTGCAAAAAGGTATGAGGCATCGTTATTCCATATTGTTCTTTCCACTGCACGTAATTGCTGATTTTCTCAGCCTGAACGCGGCTTTTGTTGGGGCATACTGGATAAAATTCAGAGCTGTTGAGCCGGTATCGGAACCACCTTATGCGCTGCTGTGGGTACTGTTCAATCTGGTGTGGCTGGTTGAGGTGTTGCTGTTCAAGCCCTATACATTTCCTCGTCAGCTTTTTAAGGCTGACCATTTAATAAAGAAATTGCTCTTCCTGATGGCGCTGCATATTGCGGTGATCTCCATCTGTTGGGTGGCTATAAAAGGATATTACTACTCCAGAGAGCATCTGTTAATTACGTACGTGCTTTTTACCAGTATGGCGGCTGCTTTCCGGATTGGTGGACTGGTCTTTTTGAAAGAGTACCGGGCGCGGGGATACAACAACAGACGGTATATCGTGGTAGGCTATGGCAAGCTGGCCAGTACGATTCAGAGTTTCTACGCCATGCATCCCGAAATGGGGTTTCGTTTTCAGGGATACTTCGATCATGCCACTGATGAGAACAAGGCGATGCTGACTGGCGGCTATGGTGATTTAGCCCGTTATATCAAGGAACAGAATATTGACTGCGTCTACTGCTGTATGCCCTATATTGATAATAACAAGTTGAAAGAAATCGTGGATCAGGCCGAAGACGAGAACTATCAGGTAAAACTGCTGGTAGATTTCCGCGGATTTCTGACCCGGGGCGCTTCGGTTGAATACCATGATTTCCTGCCGGTCCTGAACCTGTCGTCGCAAATGCTGGCCGACTTCAGGGTTAACACCCTGAAGCGGGGGTTCGATATTGCTTTCTCGCTGGGAGCACTTTTGATAGGCATGCCGATATTCCTGGTGCTGGCATTGATTACGAAATTGACATCGGAAGGCCCTATCTTTTATGCACAGGAACGGATTGGGCGCGGTGGGAAGCCGTTCAAAATCATTAAGTTCCGCAGCATGTACGTCAACGCGGAGAAAGCTGGTCCTTCGTTGTCGGGTGGGCTGGCCGACAGTCGTATTACGCCCTGGGGGCGGTTCATGCGCCAGACGCGTCTGGACGAGATTCCGCAATTTTTCAATGTGCTCAAAGGCGACATGTCGGTCGTTGGCCCACGGCCCGAACGGCAGTTCTTTATCGACCAGATTGTTGAGGTCGCTCCCGAGTACCGGTCACTGCTAAAAGTGAAGCCCGGTATTACATCGATCGGTCAAATTAAGTTTGGCTATGCCGCTACGATCGATGAGATGGTTCAGCGACTGCGGTACGACTTACTGTATCCTGAGCGTCGGTCGTTCTTCTTCGATATGTGGATCATTGCGCAGACCCTGCGTGTCATGGCCCAGGGGCGTGGTAAATAGCCAGCCCGTCATTCAATAAAACGGCTTTGGCAACGCAGAGCCGTTTTTTTATCTATGAGGATAAACAGTATGCTATTGCTGGGGCTCTGGCTCGCTATGAGTCATAGTCTGCAGGCTCAACGTCAACGGACAAATGCCTATCATCTGGAAGCGGGCGGACTGGTAGCTTCTGATCAGACGCCTTTCTGGCTCCGTGCTAATCAATACGGTACAGTACCCCTGAATGGATCAACCGCCCGCCTGAGTGTCGGCCTGAAGTCGGACTACAGGGTGGCTGACAGCACGGGTTACCGACCCAAAATCGACTGGGGCTATGGCCTTGATGTCGTTGCCAATGCCGGTGCTTCTAACCAGGTTTTACTACCGGAAGCCTACGTAAAAGGCCGCCTGGGGGCTTTCGAATTCTATGCGGGCCGCCGACGAGAACTGGTGGGACTGGTCGATACGCTGCTGACAACGGGTGCCTATGCCTGGTCGGGCAACGCCCTGCCCATTCCGAAAATTCAGATTGGCGTTCCTACCTTCACCAGTATTCCCTTCACTAAAGGAATTATTTCCTTTCTGGGCGCCTACTCGCATGGATGGTTCGAGAACACGGGGCGCCAGATTACAGGCTCCTTTCTGCATCAAAAGTATCTGTACGGCCGGTTAGGAAAAACCACCTGGCCGTTTCGGCTCTATGCGGGCTTCAACCACCAGGTAATCTGGGCAGGGCGTGCCGCACCGGGAGTACTCAATCCGAACGTAGCTGCCAATGGGCAATTACCCTCTGCGCTAAAATACTATCCGGCAGTTGTGATCGGTACACGGGGAGCTTTTCAGAATGACAATATAGTTACATCATTTGAAGACAATCGGATCGGAAACCACCTGGGGTCTATTGATCTGGCTGCCGATGCTGATATTGGCGGCTGGAATATATACGTATATCGCCAGTTCCTGTACGATGATGGATCGCTGTTTTACGGTACCAACATTGCGGATGGGTTGAACGGATTGCGGTTCAAAAACAGGAACAGCCCGGCTGCGGGGACTTTCTCGCTACGGCAGATTACGTTCGAGTATCTGTTTACGGGGAGTCAGGGGGGAGATGAGTTCGTGATCGATGATGACCGTAGGCGAGGGCGGGACAATTACTTTAACCACAGTCAGTTTCAGGATGGCTGGGTTTACTTCAGAAGAACGATTGGTACCCCGTTTTTGACAGCTGCTGACGAAGCACGTCCGGCGTTATCAACAGGTACGGGTATCGTGAATAACCGGGTTAGCGCCTACCATCTGGGGCTCAGCGCCCTGCTATTCGGTACGATAGATGTAACAACCCGGCTTTCGTACAGCATCAATGCCGGCACCTATCCGTCGCCTTACCTGACGCTTCCCACGCAGTTTTCGGGGTTGCTGACGGCATCTGTACCCCTTACCATACTGGGCGGAACCACTCTGAATGGCTCGTTGGCGCTCGACTCGGGTGGCTTGTTGCCAAACAGCGTGGGCGCTTACATCGGATTGCGTAAGTCGGGTTTGTTCAGTCGGCCGGCCAATTCTCAGGCTGGCAGAAGTTCTTATTGACCGTGAAGCGATTGTTTTACCGCAACTAGGTTGTTCCCCGGCAAGGCCATTGGTAAGTTTTCGCTTATTATTTGTGCCAGACCAGCAAAGTGTAGTAATTCGCTTTGGTAAGAATCCCTATTTTTGCTCAAGTTAGTCTGTGTAATTAGCCTATAATAGTGCGTGAGGATGGTGCGGATGAGTCGTATCGGGTATAGTATCTTGTTTCTTGTCACTGTCGGGTTCTCCTGCGGTCAGAATTCTCAGAAGGAATTGAATAAGTCGGCGCGTGCGCTGCGCTCCTGTGCCGATGAACAGGTTGTTTCAGCCGACGAGCAACAGGCTATTCGGCAGCAGATCAACGCTGAGCAGAAGTCGCAGCAGATAGAAGCCATTTTCCGGCAGAAGGTTCGGGAAGGCCTCAACGGCAATGTGCTGGTGGCGCAGAAAGGAATCGTTCTGTACCGCAACTGCTTTGGGCTGGGTCATTTTGAGCGAAATCAGCGCGATACCCTGGTCGAGGATTCGAAATTCCAGCTGGCCTCGCTGTCGAAAACCTTTACGGCGGTCGGTACCCTGAAGCTCATCGAAGCCGGTAAGCTCTCGCTCGAAGACACCATCCAGAAGTTTTACCCCGATTTTCCGTACCACGGGATCACCATACGGGAGTTGCTGAGCCACCGGAGCGGGCTGCCCAACTACGCCTATGCTTTCGACGATAGTATGAAGGTAAACTTCTACAAGAAAGAGAAGCCATACCCGACCAACGCAACCATTATGCACTGGTTCGCTACGGTGAAGCCGACCCCCAAAGCTTACAATATTCCGGGTCGCGGCTTCAGCTATAGCAACACGAATTACATGGTATTGGCGTCAATCATTGAGAAGGCGACCGGGCAGAGTTACGAAGCGTTTATCCGAAAAAATATCTTCGAGCCGCTGGGCATGCACCAGACTTTCGTAGCCACCACCAAGAACGACTCCATCAATCACCATCGAACGGCGGGCTACCAATGGAACCGCCGGATTCCCAAAGATTACTACGACGATGTGGTAGGGGATAAGGGGATCTACTCGACCACGGGCGATCTCTTCCGATGGTACCGGGCGCTGAACGGCGACTGTCTGCTTCAGAAAAAGACGCTGGCTGAGGCCTTCATTCCGCGAAGTTTTGAACGGAAAGGCGCCAAGAACTACGGCTATGGTTTCCGGATGATGCTCGACGGTCTGAACAAACCTGAATACATCTATCATTCGGGTTGGTGGAAGGGGTATAACACCATGTTCTGGTTCAGCCCTAAGGATGAATACGTCATCATAATTCTCGGTAATCGCTATAACAAAACGGTTTACCGCGTAAAGGAGCTGATCGAGGTGCTGAACAGCGGATCGAAAGAAGCGACCCCAACCACTGATAGCGAGGTAGAAATATGAGTAGAGCCGCCCGGGCTATTCGCTTTGGAGCGGTGTAGGTGCCTGTTGGTTTGCCGGCCTACCTCTGTTTACATGCGCGCTTTTCTTCTTACTGTAGTCATGACCACCGTACTGGGCTCCGTAGCTCATTCGCAGGAAGTACTGAAACTATGGCCTGACGGGGCTATCCCGAATGCACTTCCAAACGTGGCGATTACCGAAAAAGCCGAAACCACGGACGGAATTCTACGGATCAGCAACGTGTCCGTTCCGACGCTGACGGCTTACCTGCCGCCGAAAGAGAAAGCAACGGGGGCGGCTGTAATGGTTTGCCCCGGTGGCGGTTACAGCATTCTGGCTGCGAGTCATGAAGGAGAGGATATAGCGCGCTGGTTCAACCAGATGGGAATCACAGCGTTCGTGTTGAAGTACCGGCTGCCTGACCCAAAAATCATGACCAACCAGCACGAGGTACCGCTGCTGGATGCCTTGCAGGGACTGACGCTGATTCGGCAAAACGCAGGTCGTTACGGAATCGATCCGGCTAAAATTGGCATTATGGGTTTCTCGGCTGGCGGTCATCTGGCCTCTACC
This sequence comes from Spirosoma lacussanchae, assembly GCF_005870035.1. Lineage (GTDB taxonomy): Bacteria > Bacteroidota > Bacteroidia > Cytophagales > Spirosomataceae > Spirosoma > Spirosoma lacussanchae. The sequence continues at coordinate 378,194 of NZ_SWJG01000003.1, forward strand.
GTGTCGACCCATTACCACCGTCCGCCCAAATCGGGCTCTGCTCTTCAGCCAGACGCGGCCCAACCCAATTTTGCGATTTTGTTATACCCCGTCATTACATTCGGCGAGAAGGCACACACGGGGTCGCGCGATAAGCTGCTGGGTACCCTCAAAACGTCGCCCGAGCTGATCGCTGATTTCTCGAATGAGCTGCAGGTATCGGCGCAAACGCCCCCCACCTTTCTGGTACACTCAGAAGACGACAAGGCTGTACCTGTGGAGAACAGCATCCTGTATTATCAGGCCTGCCTGAAAAACAACGTACCTGTCGAAATGCACCTGTATCCGAAAGGGGGGCATGGGTACGGTTTGCGTACGCAAAAGTTTGGGTCGCTCAACAGCTGGCCCAGTGCCTGTCAGGCCTGGCTCACTGCTATGGGCCTGGCTAAATAGCCCACTTTGCGGATATCATATTCTGTCGGTAGCGCGAGTCCCGTCAACGGGTTATTCTTTTAGGCGTATCGTTGTTTAACAGAAAGTGCTGCTTTCTAAGGGGCGACATGTTTGGGAGTATATGAAAGGCTAGGCAATACGATTAAACCCGTAAGAACAATTTTTGGCGGTACAGCACGTACAAAAAGCCCCATTTCACAGCCAGAAACGCCAATACCCCACCCAACGCCCGAACCGGCTCACTGAAGAAAGCCAGCAATCCGCCAAACAGATAATGAGCCGCGTGCTCGAAATCAATCACTTCGCCAGCCAGGTAAATCAGGATTGAGTTGGTACCGATAACAACGAAGAAAAACGCCCACCGACGGCTGTTCTGTATGTCGATGATCCAGTAAAAAAGGGCCAGCATCAGAAAACTCCAGCCGCCCGCCACCAGTACGAACGAGCTGGTCCATAGGTTTTTATTGACCGGAAATACGAGGTTCCAAAGCCAGCCCAGCGCCAGGCAAATCACCCCGGCCAGCACGAGTCGTTGAAGTTTGAAGCGGTCGCCCACGTCGCGCCGGTGGAGGAGAGTGCCGGCAAATATGCCCAGCATAGCGGTCCCGATGGCGGGCAGGGTAGACAGGAGTCCCTCGGGATCATGAATGCCCTTATGAAGTCGGCCGGGCACCAGCAGCCGATCTACGTAGCCGACCCAGCTGCCTTCCATAGTTAGACTACCCGCTGCTCCGGCTCCCGGTACAGGGATAAGCACCAGCCAGGCCCAGTAACCGAGCAGGATGCCGGCAAACAGCGCGTATCGGCTGCGCTCACTACGAACGTAGAGGTAGATCAGCTGGGCGAACATGCCCGCCAGCCCGATACGGCCCAGCACGCTCGGAAAACGGAGTTCGGCAAACGGCTTCACGAACAGACCATTGTTGTAAATAACCCCCAGCAGAACCAGAATAAGCCCTCGTTGAATCACTTTGCGCGCCAGCGCAGCCCGATTATGGCCGCGCGCCAGTCGGCTCCCGAGCGAGTAGGGCGTCGATACGCCTGCCAGAAACAGAAAGAGCGGAAAAATATTGTCGTAGGGGCGGTATCCGTTCCAGGCAACGTGGGTAAACTGGTCGGCCATGAGCACGGCCCAGGCCCAGCCCGTTGTTCGGGCCAGGACGTGAAAAATTTCTTCACCACCCATAATCCAGAACATGTCGAAGCCACGCAGGGCGTCGAGGGAAAGCAGTCGGCGGATTGGGGCAGGTTGGGCCAGGGCTGGCTCTTGGGCCGAAGAAGGAGCAGTTTGCATAGGGGAGTGTAACGGCAGAACAGCTGCTTATTTATCGGTTAAAAGTAATGGTGTAGTACCCCGCCCGCCCATAATGATGATTTTGGCGTTGGGCGAAGCCGCCAGCTCACGCTGGGCTTTGATTTGCTCGTACTGGAGTTGCCGGTCGCTGAGTCCCGTTGAGAGAATACGCTGATAGTCGGCAATACCCTGTGCTTCGACCCGTTTCCGTTCGGCCTCCTGCCGCTCCTTAGCCAGCACAAACTGCATCTTCTGGGCGTCCTGCTCGGCGTTGATCTTTGATTCGATGGTTTTTTTTACCGATGCGGGCAGGTCGATGTTGCGAATCAGCAGCTGCTCCAGCAGCAGGCCGCGCTTCCGGAAATCGGCTTCTATGGTTTTGTAGATGCGGTTTTGAAACTCGTCGCGCCGGGTAGAGTACAGGGCCACGGCGTCGTAATATACGGCATTGTCGCGGATGCGGGTCCGGGTGATGGGACGAACCACCTTATCGCTATAATCCGTACCGATCAGTGCATGAATTTTCGGGGCGTCGGCGGCAACCACCCGGTACAGAACCGTCAGGTCAATAACGACTTCCAGTCCGTCGGCCGTCAATACCCGGATGGCGTCATCGCCCTGGCGTTCCCCTTCGTCGTGGGTGGCCGACATGGTGTAGTTCTGCGTCTTGATATCGTATTCGGTGACCCGGGCCAGGGGGTTAACAAAATTGAGGCCAGACTGAAGAGCGCGGTCGTCAACGTTCCCAAAAAGTGTAATGACTCCTACCTGACCCGCGTTGATCTGCCGGATGCTGGCGGTGATAAAACCCAGTACAATCAGGATACCGCCAATTAGTTTGAGGGGGCGCGCATATCGCGAAAAAGAGAGAGCCGGTGTGTTAACGGCAAAGCCGGCAATCAGGACCAGGAGACCAAGGATCAGTAGAAACATGGGTCATATCGGTTAACAGTGGGGAAGTAGGTAAACAGAAAAAAGAGCCCCGCTCCAGGCTGGTCTCTTTGTACAAGTTATCTCCAAGGTACGAAAAAAGGCATCCGGTAAACGACCAGATGCCTTTCTTGACCACACTATTAACCCTTCAGCGTGTTAGCGTGAAGTCTTGGTGCTTTTTTTAGCGCTTTTCTGAGCTGGGGCCGTTGCCGGAGCGGCTGCGGTAGCGGCTTCCTTTTGTGAAACAACCTCGCCTTTCAGATACAGAACCGTTTGTCCTGACTCAGCATTGCTCGTTACAGTTACCGTTTTGGTGAACTGACCAGCGGCAGCGGCATTGTACGTAGCCGAGATCGTGCCGGTTTTGCCGGGCATCACCGGCTCGCGCGAGAAGCTGGGCTTGGTGCAGCCGCAGGAAGCCTGCGCGTCGTTGATAATGATCGGATCGGTGCCTGTATTCTTGAACTCAAATACGTGCGTAGCGGGTTTGCCCTGCTCGATCTTGCCGAAGTCATGCGTTTCTTTAGCAAACTTCATGACTCCTTTTTGGGCGTAACTAACTGCGACCAGCACAAATAAAGCTACGAAAAGTGAAAAAATCTTTTTCATTGGACTAAACGGAATTATGGTTTGGTTGTTAAGATACTTTGCCGATTAAATGTTGTCAGAGCAAACAGTTTGCCAAATTCTTGTTGGTCGCTGTCGAGTCAACAAAGAAACGGAGAAAATCGTTTTTTTGAAAGCTGCTAACTTTTATCTTACTTTTACCTTTACATGGTTGTAGAACGTTACCACCCTGTAGCACTTCATTGATAAATTAATTTCCGGACTTTTTCAACCCGTAGCTCTGCTGTGATAGCAAACGAACAACTCCGCTCGGCTGATATTCTAAGTCGTGAAAAAATCCTATCTGACTATCGACTGGCCTGCGAAAGCCGACAGGTTAGCCTGTTAGGTCGGCGCGATGTTATGGGCGGGCGGGCCAAATTCGGTATTTTCGGTGACGGGAAAGAACTGGCCCAGCTGGCAGCGGCCCGCTCGTTTAGCCGGGGTGATTTCCGGTCGGGCTACTACCGCGACCAGACTTTTGTAGCCGCTTTGGGCGAGCTTCGCTGGACGGAGTTTTTTGCCCAGCTCTATGCCCATACCGACGTTGCCCACGATCCGAACACGGCCGGGCGCTCCATGAATGGCCACTATGCCACGCGCTGGCTCGACGAGCAGGGCCTCTGGCGCAGTCAGACAGACCAGTATAATTCCGTATGCGATATTGCACCGACGGCCGGGCAGATTCCCCGTTCGCTGGGTCTGGCGTACGCATCGCGGCTGTTCCGGCACAATCCGGCCCTGCACGACATGCCGGCCTTCTCGCACCATGGTAACGAAATCGTATATGCCAATATCGGCGATGCGTCTACCTCTCAGGGTATGTTCTGGGAGACGATGAATGCCGCCGGGGTGCTGCAGGTACCGCTGCTCATGTCGGTTTGGGACGATGGATACGGTATTTCAGTACCCGTTGAATACCAGACTACCAAAGGAAGTATCTCGAAGGCGATGGCCGGTTTTCAGCGGGATCATGCCGATGAAAAAGGCTTCGAGATCTTTACCGTTAAAGGCTGGGATTATGTGGCGCTGCTGGAAACCTACCAGCAGGCAGCCCGCATCTGCCGGGAACAGCACGTACCCGTTCTGGTTCATGTGCAGGAACTGACTCAGCCGCAGGGCCACTCGACTTCGGGTTCGCACGAGCGGTACAAATCGAAAGAACGGCTGAAGTGGGAAGCCGAGCACGATTGTAATCTGACGTTCCGCCAGTGGATTCTGGAAAACGGCTACGCTACCAACGATGAACTCGATGCCATCGAGGTCCAGGCCAGGGAGGTAGCCAAAAAAGCCCGGATCGAGGCCTGGAACGCCTACCAGCAATCGATGAAAGCGGACCACGACGAAGCCCTCGATCTGCTGCAGCGATCGGCCCGAAACCATCCGAAAGCGGCTGAACTTATGGCCATCCGCGAGGAGTTGCGCAAGACCAACACCCCGCTCCGGCGCGATTCGGTAGCGGCTGTTCGCAAGGCACTCCGGCTGCTGCGCACCGATACCGGCACGGCCCGGCAGGGCCTGCGGACCTGGCTCGACCGCACCAACGCCGAAAACGCCGAACGGTTCAGCTCCCATCTATATAGCCAGTCGCCCGAGTCACCGATGCGAATTACGGGAGAGCCCGCCCGGTATTCGGACGAGAGCCCCGTGGTGGACGGCTATCTGCTGATGCAGCGGTATTTCGATAATCTGTTCAGCCGCGATGCGCGCGTAGTAGCCCTGGGCGAAGACGTGGGGCAGATCGGCGACGTAAACCAGGGGTTTGCCGGCTTGCAGGAGAAATACGGCGAGATTCGAATTACTGACACCGGCATCCGCGAAACGACTATCATCGGGCAGGGCGTTGGCCTGGCCATGCGTGGGCTGCGACCCATCGTCGAGATTCAGTACTTCGATTACATCTATTACGCCCTGCCCACCCTGACCGACGATCTGGCGACCTTGCAGTACCGCACCCGCGGTGGTCAGAAAGCGCCAGTCATTGTGCGGACGCGCGGTCATCGGCTAGAAGGCATCTGGCATTCGGGGTCGCCTATGGGTGCCATGCTCGGCAGCCTGCGCGGCATGCACGTGCTGGTGCCCCGCAACATGACCCAGGCCGTTGGTTTCTACAATACCCTCATCAAAGGTGACGATCCGGCGCTGCTGATCGAATCCCTGAACGGATACCGGCTCAAGGAACGGGTGCCTGATAACCTCACTGAGTTCTCGCTGCCGCTGGGCGTGCCCGAGGTATTACGATCCGGTACTGACGTGACGCTGGTTACCTATGGTTCCATGTGCCGGATTGTGATGGAGGCCGCTACGCAGCTGGCCGCCATGGGCATTAGTCTGGAGGTGATCGATGCGCAGACGCTGCTGCCATTCGACGTTCATCATTCGATCGTAGCGTCCATTTCGAAAACCAACCGGGTCGTGTTTGCTGATGAAGACGTGCCAGGTGGCGCGTCGGCTTTCATGATGCAGCAAGTGGTCGACGAGCAGGGCGCCTATCGGTATCTGGATTCGGCTCCACGTACCTTATCGGCAAAAGCACACCGGCCACCCTACGGCTCCGACGGGGATTATTTTTCGAAACCCAGCGTTGACGACGTGATTGAGGTCGTTTATTCGCTCATGAGCGAAGCCGACCCCGCCCGGTTTCCACCCTTATAAGTTGTGAATGGGTGATTGTGTGAGTTATCAACCTGATGCGCTCAATCATGGAGTCACCCATTCACTAAATCATTCATGTCATACATCAGGGATATACAATCCGGGATTCGGACAACGCTGAAAGGACTGAGCCTAACGTGGCGGCACCTGCGCCAGGCAAACCACCGCCGAACTCCGGAGGGCATTGCCAGTGACAACTATTTCGATCAGCAGAATGGGCTTGTAACGCTGCAGTATCCGCACGAGCAGTTGCCCATTCCCGACAACGGACGCTACCGGCTTCGCAACGAGATCGACGACTGTATCGTTTGCGATAAATGCGCTAAAGTCTGCCCCGTCGACTGCATTACCATCGACGCCATAAAAGCCACGGAAGAAGTAGGCCGCGCGTCTGATGGCTCCCCGATCCGGCTGTATGCCGCCAAGTTCGACATCGATATGGCCAAGTGCTGCTATTGCGGCCTTTGTACCGTTGTATGTCCAACGGAGTGCCTGACGATGGATAAGGCCTTCGATTACAGCGAATTCGAACTGGGTAAACTCACCTATAGTTTCGCGGAGCTAACCCCCGAAGAGGCCGACGAAAAGCGCGCCCTTTATGAACAGTTTGTCCGCGAGAAAGAAGAAGCCAAACAGGCCGCTGCGGCCAAACGTGCTCAACCGATTCCCGCCAGCGACCCTGCAGCGGCACCCGCGGCCAAACGCCCCGTATTTCGGCCGACGGCCAAACCCGCGGCTCCCGACCCGACCGCCAACTCGACCGATGGGGCTATTGCGCATCCCGCAACCGATGCGACTCCCGACGAGATGCAGCAGATTGCACAGGGTGGGTTAGAAGCCAAAAAACGACCTGTATTCCGCCCTACGCAGAAGCCCGCCGAGCCGCCCGCTCCAATCGCTCCTACTGACGAAGAAAAAGCCGAGCCCGCGGCCACCGAGCCGGAGGGTCTGCCCGTTCCGCCTGCTCCGGCGCCTAAACCGGCTTTCCGGCCGACCATGAAACCGGCGGCCAAACCTGCCGAACCCGGCCCGGAAAAGACACCGGAAGACCTGCCGAAGCCAAAACCAGCCGGTTTCCGCCCGACAATGAAGCCGACCGGTGCGGTCACGACCGAGCCCGCACCGGCTGTGACCCCGTCCGCAGCGCCGGTTCCTGAGTCGACCGATACGCCAAAGCCTCGTCCGGCTTTCCGGCCAACGATGAAACCGGCTGCGCCCGCAGACAGCGAGAAAGCACCCGATACGCCCGAAGCACGTCCGAAACCGGCTGGTTTTCGACCAACGATGAAACCGAAGCCCGCCGTTCTCCCGGAGCCAGCAACGCCACCATCCGCGGAACCGGAAAAAGAGCCCGACCCAGCAGACGCACCCCCGTCCCGCCCCGCTTTCCGACCGACGATGAAGCCAAAACCCGCCGAGCCCGAACCGAAGACTGCCGAAGCGCCTTCTGCGGCAACGCCTACACCGAAGCCGGCCGGTTTCCGGCCGACGATGAAGCCCAAACCTGCGGCTCCTGCCCCGGATGCATCGGCCGACAAACCGGCGTCGGACCCAAACGCAGCCGAGTAACCTGATCAAACCGCCTACAACCTGTGATTCAACTTGCTTTTTATGGTTTTGCCGCCCTTACGCTGGTCAGTGCGCTGGCGGTGCTGCTAACCCGGAATGTGATGTACGCGGCTTTTTTTCTGCTCCTGACCTTGCTGGGGGTGGCGGGCCTGTTCGTACTGGCCAGTGCCGACTTTCTGGCCGTGGCTCAGATCATGATCTATGTAGGTGGGGTACTGGTGCTGGTTATTTTTGGCGTCATGCTGACCAGCAAAGCTGGCTCGGGAACGAATACCGACAGCCAGCGGCCCAACCAGATTCCGTCGCCCAACCGAATCGGCAACTCGTGGGTTATGGCGTTGCTGGTGTCGGGGGGCGTTTTTGTGGCGTTGTATACATTGCTGGCTCGGGCTTCATTTGCCCTTCTGAATCAACCGGTCGGCTGGGAAAGTACGATCAGGACGGTAGGCCGTCAGCTTATGACCGAGTACATTGTTCCGTTCGAAATCGTTGGTATTCTGCTGCTGGCGGCCCTGGTTGGGGCTACCTTTCTGGCGAGTAACCGACTGACCCGATAAGCCTCATTCATCCCGACAACTTCTGCTAACCCCGGTAAACGTGCAATCTGTAGATAGCCATTTATTTCTGATCGTTGGAGCCGCCCTATTCAGCATTGGCCTGGCCGTAGTGTTGCTGAAACGGCACGCCATCGTGGTACTGATGGGCATCGAGCTGATGCTCAACGCCGTCAATATCAACCTGGTTGCGTTCAGTCAGTACGATCCGGACCGCATCCAGGGCCAGATGCTGGCTTTGTTTGTGATGGTGGTCGCGGCTGCGGAGTCGGCGGTAGCGCTGGCTATTGTGCTGCAGGTGTATCGTCATTTCCGGACGGCTCAGCTCGACGAGCTGAACGAGCTGAGGCAGTAGTGATAAAGAGCCGCAACCTGAACATGCCTATGAACCAGCCTGATAATGAACTGCCTGTTCACCAGTATGAATCCATCATCGACGGCATACTGAACGAAGGATACGGTATTGTCGATGATTTTCTTTCGGCCGACGAAGTCGCGTCGCTGGCGCAGCAGCTGCATCACCGGCGGCAGGCTGGTCAGTTTCGGGTGGCGGGTATCGGTAATGAGCAGGTCACCGTACAGACGGCCATCCGGGGCGACGAGATTCTGTGGATCGACGAGGCCACCGCAACGCCGGACGAAGCGGCCTTTCTGAGTCGGGTCAATACCTTCATGCAGTACGTTAACCAAACCTGTTTTCTGGGCCTGCGCGACTACGAATTTCACTACGCCCTATATCCGCCGGGTACGTTCTACAAGCGCCACCTCGACCAGTTTCGGAGCGATTCGCGCCGGAAGCTGTCGGTCATCTGTTACCTCAACGCCGACTGGCAGGAGACTGATGGGGGCCAGCTGGCGCTTTATCTGCCCCGGGCCGACGGAAGCGAACAGCTGATCCGGGTGAACCCGACCGGCGGGCGGCTGGTTTGTTTCGAGAGTGCCAGGCTGGAACATGAGGTGCTGCCGGCCACCCGCGAGCGCCTGAGCCTGACTGGCTGGCTGAAAACGGCTGGATGGTAGTTGGTTTCCCATGGATGAATGGGGATATTTGCGGCCTGAGACGCCAACCTTCTTCGGAATGCTCCAATCGTTACTAGCTGTTTGCCTGTTACTGCTGCCCTTTGTCGGATTCCTGACCGTATCGCTGGCCAGCCGGCGCCTGGCGGGGCCATTGGCTGTGGGGCTGACGGCTCTGGGACTGATTGGGTCGATCGGGCTGGCGGTGAGCCTCCCGGAGCAGCCGATTACCTTACAGGCGGACTGGGCAACGCTGTCGGGAATTTCGTTCGGTATCGGCTTTCGGGTCGATGGACTGGCCGGGCTAATGCTGGTTATTGTACACGGGGTAGCCCTGCTCGTACAGGTGTACTCGCTGTCTTATCTGCTCGATGAGCCCCGGCTATCGCGCTATTTTGCTTACCTGCAACTGTTTATCGGCGCCATGCTGGGCATCGTTCTGGCTGGTAACCTGCTGGTGATGTACGCCTTCTGGGAGCTGGTCGGGCTGGCGTCGTATCTGCTCATTGGTTTCTATGCCGACCGGCCCGCTGCGAGTCAGGCCGCTAAGAAAGCGTTCCTGATGAATCGGGTTGGTGACATGGGCATGCTGATCGGTATTTTTTTGACCTATTACTATTACGATACGCTCGATCTGGCGCAGCTGAACCATACCGATCTTTACGCTGTAGCCCCCACGGCGGTCGGGTTGTGTCTGTTCATGGGCTGCGTGGGTAAGTCGGCCCAGTTTCCGCTGCTGACGTGGCTACCCGACGCCATGGAGGGGCCAACCCCGGTGTCGGCGCTACTGCATGCGGCTACAATGGTGGCGGCCGGCGTATTTCTGCTGGCTCGTATTCAGCCGCTACTATCGCCCGATGCGCGGGCTGTTATTGTGCTCATCGGCACGATCACTACCTTCTGGGGGGGCTATTCGGCCCTCTTCCAGACCGATATCAAGAAAGTGCTGGCCTTCTCGACCGTATCGCAACTGGGGCTGATGGTGGCCGCCATGGGGATGGGGAATGTGGGCGGGGCGCTGTTTCATTTGCTGACCCATGCGTTCTTCAAGGCGGGGCTGTTCCTGAGTGCCGGGTCGGTTATTCACGCTGTGCATACGCAGGATATGCGGCAGATGGGTGGGCTGCGCCGGGCGTTGCCGGTTACGTTTGTGGCCTATACGGTCTGTGCCGCAGCGCTGGCGGGCGTACCACTTTTCTCGGGCTTTCTGTCGAAAGAAGCGATCCTGGGCGGAGCCTTCGCCTGGGCCGAAACCGCGGGTATCTCCCTGGCCGCTGGTGTTCCGGTCCTGTTGCTGCTCTCGTCCGGACTGACGGCGCTGTATATGGCGCGGCAGTGGCGACTGATTTTTCTGGGCCAGTACCAGCACGAAGCCACACCGCTGTCGGGCGTACACGAAGCAGACGGACTGATGCGCGTACCGGTGGTCATACTGGCCTTGCTATCCGTGGCTTTCTGGTTTTCGGTCAATCCTTTTTCTGCGCATGGGAGCTGGGTTTTCGGTATACTACCCCTACCTGCCGAAGCCGAACTGCCCTGGTTGCCCCCTGTTTCGGTATTGCTGGTGCTACTGGGCGGCTGGTTCGGCGTTCGGCTGCGGGAACCTAACCCAACCCGGCTGTATGTACAGCTCTCGGTACAGTACGGCTTTCTGGACCGGGCGTACCAGTGGTACATTATCACACCGGCCATCAAAGCCGCGACCTTGCTCAACCGAGCCGATCAGCGTCTGGTCGACGGAGCCGTAAACGGCGCGGGGATAGGGGGCGTTGTGCTGGCGCATCTGGTCCATGCCGTTGACCGGTTCGGGGTCGATGGGCTGGTCAACGGGGCGGCCTGGCTGGCGGGGCGGCTGGGTCGGTTGACGCGCTCGGTGCAGAACGGCCGGGTGCAGTCGTACATTACGGTGGCCGTTGTAGGGCTGCTGATCGTTCTTTGGTGGATACTATAACCGAACATAGCGTTCGGGCAACTGGATGATTACTGGCGGTTCTGGACCGCGCTAGACATGCTGCTTTCGTTACTTATATTTCTGCCGCTGCTGGGTTCGCTCGTGGTGGCCCTATTGCCCGAACGCCAGACGGCCGCCTTCCGATGGGTTGCGCTGGGCGTTACAATCCTCGAAGTAGGGCTGGCGGGGCTGGCCTATGCCGCCTTCGACCGGTCGGCAGGCGGTTACCAGCTGCTCGAACAGGCCGACTGGATTACGCTGCCGCTGGGTCGGCTCGGTATCGCATCCATCGATTACCTGGTGGGGGTAGACGGCATCAGTCTGCCGCTGGTGGTGCTGTCGGCGGTGGTGATGCTGGCGGGGGTGGTCTCTTCCTGGACCGTTACGCACCGACAGAAAGCCTATTATGCCTTGTATCTGCTGCTGACGGGGACGGTGATGGGCTGCTTTGTAGCGCTCGACTTTTTCCTGTTCTTCCTGTTTTTCGAGTTCATGCTCCTGCCGATGTATTTTCTGATCGGCTTATGGGGCGGCCCCCGGCGCGAATACGCGTCGATCAAGTTTTTTCTCTACACCCTGCTCGGCTCGTTGCTGATTCTGCTGGTCATGATCGGGCTGTATCTGTCGGTCATGGATCCGGTCAGTACGGCGCTGGCAGCCGGCTTCGTCACCGACCCCTCGGCCCTGACCGATGAGGTGATCCGCCTGCTACAGGCGCACATACAGGCGGGGCAGCTTAACCCGGCCCAGATTGTACACACCTTCGATATGCGTTACCTGGCCGATGGCCGTAACTACCTGCCCGATGCGTTCCTGAATCCGGCCGCTGAGCCGACCGTGCTGGGTATGCCAGCCCGTATGCTGGCGTTCTGGGCCGTATTTCTTGGCTTTGCGGTCAAGCTGCCGATCGTACCGCTGCACACCTGGCTGCCCGACGCCCACGTGGAAGCGCCTACGCCTATTTCGGTGGTGCTGGCGGGGGTATTGCTCAAGATCGGTGGCTACGGCATCCTGCGAATCGCCTGGAATTTCTTTCCCGACGGAGCTGCCGAATACGCCACCGGGCTGGCGGGGCTGGGGGTGCTGTCGATCGTGTATGGCGGGCTTAACGCACTGGCGCAGACCGATCTGAAGAAAATGATTGCCTACTCGTCCGTATCGCACATGGGATTCGTGCTGCTGGGGGTGGCTTCGCTCACGGCCGAGGGTATCAACGGAGCGGTTTACCAGATGGTCAGCCACGGGGTGCTGTCGGCCATGTTGTTCCTGCTGACGGGGGTACTCTACGACCGTACCCACGACCGGCGAATCGACTCGTATCGGGGGCTGATGCAGCCGATGCCTCAGTTTGCGATCCTGACGGCGGTTGCCTTTTTCGGGTCGCTGGGGCTTCCCGGCTTTTCGGGTTTTGTGGGCGAGCTGTTCACGCTCATGGGCAGTTTTCAGTCCGAATGGATACCGGGCTGGCTGACCGTGTTGGGTACATCGGGTATTCTGCTGGCCGCGGCCTATTTTCTCTGGACGTTACAGCGTATGTTTTTCGGAGCGGCCTGGTCCCGCCATGATATGGCATCGGTCCTGACTGATCTGACTTTGCGCGAAAAGCTGCTGCTGGTTCCGTTGGGGGCGCTGGCGCTGGGGCTGGGGCTGTTTCCCAACCTGATCTTCGACCTGACCAGCCAGACCGTAGGCCAGTGGCTGATTCGCTTTGCCGTTGAGTAAATTGTATATACTTCTCCCAGTGACTAAATAGTGAATTGTGTCACCGCTAGGTTGTATGGACTTTGTTTGAGAAAATAATATAATATTTTGTGAAAAGTTAAATAGGCCGAATAATAATCACCTGTAGTCGATAGTTTATTTTAGTTTATTGCCTAATATCGTGGCCTTTGGCAGTACTCCTGTCCGGCCTTTGAAGTCCTCGGGAGATTGTCTAATTTTATCTGAAAAAAATAAAACAGATATCATGTCGTCATCTCTAACTCGTCGTGACTGGCTGCGTGCCAGTGGGTTATTAACCGCCGGACTTACGGCTGGTTTACGCGTTGCTAAAGCCGATGTGCAGCGTATGCCCGGCCATTCGGTCTTCGTCAATGAGTTTGCTCCGTTGACGTCTCCTCCCGATACGATGCCCAAGCTGCGGGCCCGGCTGCTGGCCAATGAAAACCCGCTGGGAATTGCACCCAGTGCTAAAGAAGCGCTCATCAAAGCCAGCGAGCTTGGTAATCGATACGCCTGGATGGAGTTTGCCCAGCTAAAGAACCTGATTGCGGCCGACGAGGGCGTAACGGCCAGACATATCATGATGTCGCCGGGTTCGTCAGACATTCTGATGGCAGCCGCTTCGCACTTTGCCAAAGGGGGCGGCACCATTCTAACCAGCGCCATGACTTACGACGACCTGCTGGAACGGGCGCAGCGCATGGGAGCCAAGATTGTATCGATTCCGATGACCAAAGAGTATCAGTATGACCTCAATGCCATCAAGTCGAAGCTGACGCCCGAGGTGAAAATGGTTTATCTGGTCAACCCCAATAACCCCACCGGTACCGTTGTACCAACGGCCGATCTGGAAGCCTTCTGTAAGGAGGTATCCCCTAAAGTGCCGGTCTTCGTCGACGAAGCGTACATCGACTTTTACGAGCCGGCCGCCCGCCCCAAACTGGGTAAGCTGGTGGCCGAAGGGCAGAACCTTATTCTGGCCCGTACGTTTTCAAAAATCCACGGGTTTGCCGGTCTGCGACTGGGCTATGCCATTGCGCAGCCGGAAATGCTGAAGCTGCTGAAGCCGTACACCAACGGCGAGTTTGCGGTCAGTATCACTACCCTCATGGCCGGTATTGCTAGCTACCAGGACAAAGCGTGGCAGGATCACTGCCGGGCCGAAAACGCCAAAGCCCGTGATTTCACGACCAAAGCCCTCACCGCCCTGGGCTACGAGGTGATTCCGTCAGCGGCCAACTTCATCCTGTTCCCCATCCGGATGAAACCTAAAACGTTCGAAGGCCAGATGTTTGCCAATGGCATCGGTATCCAGACGCGTGATTTCAATGGCCAGCCCTACTGCCGGGTCAGTGTGGGTACTATGGACGAAATGGCCATGTTCATGGACAGCTTCAAAAAAGTAGTAGGTTAACTACAGGAGTCTGGGAGGAAGGAGCAGGAAAGGGGCACCGGACATTGTTCAGCAGATCCGCTCCTCCTCGCTTCCTTCAGCACTCCCGGCTCCTCTCTTCCCCCGTTCTATGACTCGTCGTGACTTTATTAACCAAACATCAGCCAGTTACGCTAGCTTACTGGCATGGGGTCTGCTGCAGCCAGCCCCCGCTTCGGCATTGAGCCTGCCTGCCAACGGACGTACCAGCGATGGAAAAGGGCGTAAGGTTGTTGTACTGGGGGCCGGACTGGCTGGTATGGCCGCGGCCTATGAACTTGGGAAGTTAGGCTATGAATGTACCGTGCTGGAGGCCCGGGGGCGTTCGGGCGGGCGCGTCTGGACGGTTCGGGGCGGTACTGCCGAGACCGAGCTGGGTGGAGGTACGCCACAGAGTTGCCAGTTTGAAGAAGGACTTTATTTCAACGGCGGAGCGGCCCGTATTCCGCACCATCACCAGCTGACCCTGCAGTACTGCCGGGAGCTGGGAGTGCCGCTTCAGATCTTTAACGGCAATAACGAAGCGGCCTATCTCTACAACGACGGCGGCACGGGCCCACTCGCCAACCGGCGGCTGCGTATCAAAGAGTATCACAACGATATGCGCGGCTATACGGCCGAGCTGCTGGCCAAATCCCTGGATCAGAGTGCTCTCGATCAGCAGCTGACTAAAGAAGATATCGAGAAGCTGGTCGATTTTCTGAAAAACGAAGGCGACCTCAACACCGCCCATCTGTACAAAGGCACCAACCGGCGCGGCTACAAAAGCAGCCGCGAACCCGGTGCGGGGCAGTCGCCCGGCGAGCTGACCGACCCCTTTGGTTTGACCGATCTGTTGCGTTCGGGATTCAACCAGCCCGTATTCTACAACGTTGGCGACTATATCTACGAACAACAGACCACCCTGCTCCAGCCCGTAGGCGGCATGGATGCTATTCCGAAAGCGCTGGAGAAGAAACTGGCCGGTAAAATCGTATTCAACGCACCCGTTACCGAGTTGCGCAAGACCGAATCAGGCGTGCGGGTCGTGTACCAGCGCAATGGGAAACCCGCCGAGCTGGCCGCCGAATTTTGCGTCTGTACGCTGCCGCTGCCGATGCTGAAAAATCTGGAGTCCGATCTGTCCGGCACCGTCAAGCGTGCGGCCGATTTTGTGCCCTACATCAAAACCGGCAAGATCGGGCTGCAATTCAAACGGCGTTTCTGGGAAGAAGACGACTGGATATACGGTGGCATTTCGCGTACCAACATGGACATCAACCAGATCTGGTATCCGTCGTTTGGGTTCCAGGGGCGCAAGGGCGTGCTGATCGGCTATTACAATTTTTACAGCCGGGCCGAAGCGGTAGGCGCCATGTCGGTTGCCGAACGGGAGAAACTGGCACTGGCGCAGGGCGGTAAAATTCACCCCCAGTACCCCGCCGAATTTGAGAATTCGTTCTCGCTGGCCTGGCATCGGCTCCCCTATAGCGCTGGTGGCTGGGCTACCTACGACGACGCTACCCGCAGGAAATATTACCCCGCCCTGCTGGAGCCCGATGGAAACATCTATTTTGCCGGTGAACATACAACCTACCTGACCGCCTGGATGGCCGGTGCCTTTACATCGGCTCGCCGGACGGTAGAAGCCATTGCGGCCCGGGTAGGCTAACCAACAACCAAGTCAACTATGAAAACTAACCTATTTGCCATTCTGCTCTTCGTTGTCTGCGCCGTTACGACGCAAACCTTAAGCCAGCGCGTCTGGGCGCAGTCGACAGCTACCAGCATGGGTATGACCGCCGACCAGGCTACGGCGGTCAAAGCCATCAAAATTGCGAACCTCGATAAAGACACCTATTTCAAATCGGGTGGATTTATCCTGGACCGCTACGAGGAGCGCCCGGCCTATGTCTTTACCTATAGCGATGGAATTACCCGAAAAATCTATCTCTACAAGGTCTTTACCGCCCAGGATACCAAAGAGCTGGGGCTGCTGGCGATCTACAAAAACGAGAAATCAGGCGATGTGAAGTCGTTCGTTATTCCGGGCGCATCGGCCGATCGGAAAGCGTGGGATGCCTACATCGACGACCTGAAATACGTAGGGGAGAAAGAGCCCGGGCTGATGTCGACGCTGACGTTTGTGCTGTCGCGCGAGATGGCCGGCCTGCTGGCCGGTGGCAGCGGCAAAAGTGAAGAAGGGGGCGACAAGAAAAAAGACGAGTATAACTTTTGCTTTGCCGCCGACGCACCCGTAACGCTGGCCAACGGCAGCTCGAAACCAATCAGCACCCTGCAGGCCGGTGATGTGATCCAGGGCTATGCAACTGCCACTAAAACCGTTCTGCCAACCAGAGTCACGAAGCTCACCGTTCACGAAGCCGGTTCATTCACCATCGCTGGTGTATGGCTGACCCCGGCGGCTGAATTGACGGCCGGTACGCAGGCGCAGCCCACCGCGCCCGTACTGTTCGAAGCCACGGCGAACCACCCTGTACTGACGGCTACCGGCCGCAAAGCTCTGGGCGAGGTAGCTACCGGCGAGTTGCTGTACCGGACCGAAAATGGTCGGGCCGAAGCGTACCGGGTTGTGCGGACAGAAGCCGCCGTACGCACTGTTGACCGCGTCTACTCGCTGGCTACCGAAGCCGGCGCCTACGTAGTTGGCGGAACCGTAGTACTTGATAAATAAAACGACTAACCTAACCTACCTGGCCGCTGCGCCCGTCCGTCCGGATGGGCGCAGCGGCTTTTTTGCCCGGTCGGGATGACAAAGACGCGAACAAAAAGCCAAAGGCTGGAAAAAGAGAAGAAGACGCGAAAGTATAGTGAAGACAACCAACGCGGGGAAGAGCGTTATTTCTTTGTCCGGTTCTCGAACAGGAATACCCCGTTTTTATTAGCGATTATGATATCGGGCTTTTTATCACCATTCATGTCCTGCACTACAATGTTGAGACCCGCGCCGGAGTCGGTGTCGATGACGTGCTCTTTGTAATAGGGAGCCTGGCCGGGCGTAAACTCAAACCACAGCAGGATGGGTGAATCACCGTCGCCGGGGTCGCGGCCGTTATGGGCCAGAAAACGCTTGCCGGTGATATAATCGGCGCGACCGTCGCCGTTCAGATCGGCCATGATCGACGAGTGAGTCTGGGACGTGGTGTTGCTCATCAGGTGCGTTTTGAAGTTGATCTGCTCCTGCTCGTCGATTATCTGCTCATGCCACCAGATACCCAGCGCATGGGCCGACGCACTGACTACATCGTTCCGGCCGTCGCCGTTGACGTCCAGCACCTGCATGTGCGAGCAGGGTTCGCCCAGATTGGCCGGGCGAAATACCCAGTTCCCTCCTTTTATATCGGTAGTGCCTTTATACCAGCCCTCACGCACCACAACGTCGTTCAGCCCATCTTTATCGACATCGCCATAGCCGATGCCGTGCGAAAAAATCTCGGTGCCGGGCACGTTCTCCTGGCTCAGCGCAAACCGTTTCCACTCGGTTTCGCCGGGTTTGGCGGGTGCTTTCAGCCAGACGATCTGTTTTTTGGCCCGGTCGCCACACAGGATATCCAGACGGCCGTCGCCGTCGATATCGATAAAGCCAGGCGACTCGTTGGCAATACCCATTGAATCGGCTAGGATATGCCTGGGCCAGGCGCCGGTTTTCCCCTGCGGGTTCTCGAACCAGAAGCCGGGCTTGCCCGGAAAATCGACAACGACCACGTCGTCCCAGCCATCCTGATTGACGTCCATGCCCAGGTTCAGGAATGATTCGCTATACTCTTTACGCGGGTCGAAAACGCGGGACGGGGCCATTTCGTGACGCGTCCAGCTGGGTGCTTCAAACCAGTAATAGCCCGCCACAATGTCCATCCGGCCGTCTTTGTTCAGGTCGGCTACGGCTACGCCCTCCGACAGAAAATCGCGGGTGAGCGTCGTTTTTCGGAAGTCGCCCGACGGCACAACCGCCCTGGCCGGTGTGGGTGAGGTTGTTGCTGTGCTGGCGGCCTGCTGCCGGCGTACGTTGAACAGTGATTTCGATTGGCCCTGTGCGCCGGTAAGCCAGCCGAGCAGGAGTGTCGCGGTCATCAGGGTCTTTTTCATAGTCGGCCGGGCTGTTGATCCGGTTGTTTAACGATAACGCCGTAGGACGTTGTGGGGGTAATTGGTTCGAGCTTCCGGTCCGTGTCCCCACGGACCGGCGAGTATCTCTATTCTTCCAGGGCTTTGGCGATCAGCGTCTGGAGTTCGTGGTTTTCGGGCGAGTGATCCCGTTTTCCCAGGCGGTCGTTCAGTTCTTTGAGCAGCTTCTTCGCATCGTCGGTGCCGATGGCGGCTATACGCTGAACGGTATAGGTCAGTTGCCTGGGCATTTTGGATTTCTGAGCCATCTCCAGGGCGCGTTTCATATCGAGAGCCGCCAGCGGTTCAGACGCGTACCAGACCATCAGCGGCAGGTTGTGGTCATCTTTATCCTCTACCCGCTGCACGAGGGCATCCATCACCTCCCAGCGCTTCGCCGGTTCGAGCCGGAGCATAGCCGAGGTGAGATAGAGCCGCACCAGGGCTGAATTGTCCTGCCGGGCCATAGCCGCTAACTGTTTCAGCACATCGGGCGAAACCGCTTTGTTCTCGGCCAGTAGCTGAATGGCCCAGCTTCGGATGTATTCGTTCTCGTGCACCAGCAAGGCCGTCAGGTCTTTTTCGCTCAGGCCTTTCGTGACGTGCAGAGCCCAGAGCGCGCGGAGCTTTCGGGTCGGGTCGGGGTTGTTGGTCAGGATTTCCTTCAGCGCTTTGTGGACTTTTTTGTCGGGGCCGCGCTCCTGCAGCAGGGTGCGGGCCTGCCGTACGTACCATTCATTCGGGTGCAGCTGGTAGCTGACAAGTTCACGGCTGGAGGCACTGGCCAGGTCGACCTGTACCCATTTGTCGTTCTGGTGGGTGATCTTGAAGATCCGACCCATTGTTTTATCATGCACATCGGGGTTGGGGCTGTGGCACTGGTTTTTGTCGTACCAGTCGATAGCCCATACCGAGCCGCTGGGGTCGTATTTCATGTTCAGCCACTGCGACCAGGAGTCGTTCATGACCAGGAAATCGGGGCGGTGGTTCACCTCGTAGCCCGACCCGGCGCGGGCCGGATGATCGCGGTTGAGCCGGGCCCCGTTGATGTTGTTCATGAAAATGTCGTTGCGGTATTCGCGGGGCCAGCTCTCGCCACCCAGGTAGATCATGGCACCGGCATGCGCATGACCACCTCCGGCCGAGGCCGACCGGAAGTTACCCGCATGGGGCCCCCGTTCGCCCACCCAGTGTACGTGGTCGGCGTGGGTTTTGATGTCGTCGTAGGTGTACGGGTTAAAATGCTTGCCAGCCTGACGGAAGTAGCGCCCGCCCTGAATCATGTTGTACATATGCGGGATAACGCAGGCCGTAACGAAGGCGTGTCCGTAGTCATTGAAGTCGAGCCCCCAGGGGTTGCTGGTGCCTTCCGAAAATAGTTCGAACTGGTGGGTGGTGGGGTGAAACCGCCATACACCGGCGTTCAGTTTGGTTCGTTCGGCATCGGGCGCGCCGGGCTTGCCGACGTTCGAGTGCGTAAAGACGCCGTGGGTGCCGTATAGCCAGCCATCGGGGCCCCACCGCAGGCTGTTGAGCACCTCGTGCGTATCGTCGGTGCCCCAGCCATCGAGCATCTTCTGGGGAGGGCTGGCGGGCTTGTCATTTTTGAAGTCGGCCGGGATAAACAACAGATAAGGAGCCGCGCCAAGCCATACGCCCCCCATCCCGACTTCGATACCACTGACCAGGTTCAGGCCTTCGGCAAAGACCTTTTTCTTGTCGAGTGTACCGTCGCCGTTGGTATCTTCAAAAATAAGGATGCGGTCGCGTCCCTGGCCTTCGGGAGCCGGAACGGGGTAGGTATGCGACTCAACCACCCACAGCCGACCGCGCGGGTCGAACGTAAAACAGATTGGTTTTACAATGTCCGGCTCCGCAGCGGCCAGGGTAATCCGAAAGCCTTGGGGCAGGCTCATGGCTTTGGCAGCCTCGATACCCGACAGCCCGGCGTTCAGCACCGGATCGAGGGGCGGCAGAATGATGATGTCTTTCTGTTGCAGCTCGTTGGCGAATACCGGCCGGGTCGGGTAGAACAGAAACTCATCGAAGTTGATATGCGCCCACTTGTCGTGCGGGATATACGGAATCTGCGAAATGCCGGTCTCGTTGTCGATAATCCGGATAAAAATGTCCTGATCCTGATAGGCCTGCAGGTCGACGACAACCGGCTGAAGCGTGGCGCGTCCCTGACCGGTGCTATGAAAAATTACCTTGTTCGTACCGGCCTGTACCAGCTCGACCCGTGTATCCTGCAACGCACCACCCGACACCCGGAAGGCCGCAAAGGGCTGCGTGACCCGAAATGGCGCCGAGGTCAGTGTGCCGGTCCGCTTCGCGTTTACCGTGCCGCCACTGCTCAGGAAGTATTTGCCGCCAAAGCCGATGGTCATGTCTTTCTCGTGTACCGGCGACGGGTCCTGATCAACCAGGGCGTTCGTAAAGGCATCGCCGGTGGCGGTCCAGTCGGTCAGGGTGCCGGTCTCGAAATTCAGGTTCATGGGTTTGCCGTTCCGCATCGGCAGTTGACCGGCCACGGTTGCGGTAGCGATGGCGCCTTCAACCACCTCGAACGTACCGACCATACCGGCCGTGCGGTGGCCCGGCACGGTGCAGAAATAGGTATCGCTTTTGTCGGCTCTGAAGGTGATGCTGGTGCTGGTACCTTTTTCCTGCAGGGTTTTGCTTTTGATTCCGAGTTTTTCCAGCGCGATATCGTGCGTCATCAGCTCACCGTTGGTGATCGTAATCCGGACCCGGTCGCCTTTGTTGGCGCGCAGGGTCGGGTTGCGGGCGCCGTCTTTGGCAAAATAGCCGAGCATGGTGGCTTCGAGGGCGTAGTCGCGGTCTACTTTTTCGGTGTCCTGGCTGGTCTTGCTGGCTGGGGTCTGGGCCGTGCTGTCTGGCCTGGTCAGGAGCAGTGAGCCGGTGAGGAGAAACAGGATAGTGAGTTTGTTCATGGGGTATGTCGCGTCTAACAGATACGGAGCAGCGTTACTACAGGCGGTCAGAGTTCGGTCAGGGTAAGGTCGCGAAATTCGACCTGAGCCGCTCCTCCACTGTGAATCTGAACAGCAATGACCCCGCGTTGCGGAATCCGGCTGTCGGTTTCGGTATAATCGGCGGTTTTCACACCGTTGATGTACAGTTCGTGCCGGTTGCCCTGGCAACGAATGATGTAGCTGTTCCAGCCGCCTTCCTTCAGTACATGTTTCAGCGTACTTAGATCACCACTGACGAGTTTTCCCCGCCGATGTTCGTCATAGATGTCGCCCCAGAAACCGGTGCCTATGTCGGCCTGGTAGCCAACGATCGAGTCGCCCTGCAGCACCGATCGGTATTGGATGCCGCTATTGATCATGCCCGTTGCCGGATTGCCCGACAGCCGAAAGAGGCAGCGAAACTCAAAGTCGCCGTATTGGCTGATGGTATGCAGATACGTATTGGCGGGTATTTTTTTGACGCCATCACCGCTTCGGATAGCGCTGTCGGCCACGGACCACAGGCGGGCATGGGCGGGGTCAACGGTTTTCCAGCCGTTGAGGGTCTTTCCATCGAACAGCGAAACGGCTTTTACCGTCGACTGGGCCGAAGCAGTGCCCAGGCTGGCTGCCTGCATCAGCACGGCGAGGCAGACGGCCAGCAACCAGTTCGCCAGAACGGGCCGGGAGGGATGAGGCTGTTGGTCTGGGTGCATCCTGTCGTTAGCAAGCGGGTAACCCCTGAAACAGATAGTATATAAAGGGTCAAACGTTATTTCTATTACTCATCCATGATTCGATTATACGTTTCGGGGGCAAATGCATCGGTAGCCCTGACTCCGGATGGCGCCCAGAATCAACCGCTCGACAACGACCGCTATTCTGCCATTCAGTGGACAAGCGTACAGGAGATTTTGTCGGCAAGTCGCGGACGTCGATAAGAAGGCGTTGGGGGTTGGATTGTAACATGCCGCCCCGCGGAGGTTTGGGGCAGGTGGGGTATTTTTTGACAGGTTGCCCCGTCGATTGATGGGGCAACACCAGGACCGGGTGAAGTATTTTGTTCGTCGGCCGTGGCTAAAGTTGCCTAAGGTTGCCGTACTTAGCGTTAAATCACCCGCAAACGCATCATATGGTTTCCATCGAACGATTCCGGCAGATGGCCCTGTCGTTCCCCGAAATGACAGAAACACCCCATTTCGACAAAAGATCATTCCGGGTCGCCAGGAAAATTGTCGTGACCCTGAACCAGAAAGAGAATCGGGTCTGCCTCAAACTGTCGGAGCGGGATCAGGACCTGTTCTCGACCTTCGACCGGACCGTTATCTATCCCGTACCGAATAAGTGGGGCCGCCAGGGCTGGACTCTGGTCAGCCTCGCCAAGGTAGCCGAAGAAACCCTGCTCGACGCCCTGTCGGCTGCCTACCGGGAGGTCGCGCCCAAACGATTGTCGGCGCTGCTGAAACCCGGCCCGGATGAGCCAATTCTATAAAAAAAGCGTCCTGACACCTGTCAGGACGCTTTTTTTATAGGGTTTATGAGCGTATGCCTACTTTCTGTATACTGTTGTCAGCTGGCCCGCTGCCGTTGCCGTTGTCGAGACCGGCAGGGTGTAGCTAATGGGTTTCGTTGCCGTCAGCTCTTCAACGTTCTTATTTTTCGAGTACGTGTAGGTCTCCTCTTCGCCAGTATCATATTTCAGGACCAGGCTATTGTTCGAAAACGTCCAGGTTCCGGGAGCATCATCGACCGTAACGTTTTTATAGTTGGTATTGAACGTATTGTCGGCGTAGACATCAATGGTCGAGCCGAACGACTCGAAATAATACAGGTCGATAGCCGCTCCGTTAATGTTCGAGGAAGCAGGGAATCCACTAAGCAGTCCCCGGCTCAACTCCCACCGGCCAACAACGGGTGAAACCGGAGCCGGGTCATCATTTTTACAGGCATTTAACAGCGTAATGAGGCCGAGCAGACAAAACACGTACAGGGAACGCTTCATAGAAGATGCATTTTGATGGATTGATCGAAAAGACAGACAAGAGACTCTAAAGTACAAAAAAATCAATACAGCCCGTCGCAACACTAGCGAAAGGCCAATTTCTTTCCATACCTACTGTACGCAGTTTATCCGCCAACTGATGCATCGGTAAGCCAGAATCAATATGCGGCCCGGCCCGCCGAAAAATTATGGCGAAATATATTTCCATTTATGGCTCAAATGACGACTAATGAGTAGTAGCGGGTGCATACGTAACCTATTCTGTATCTGTTATTTACCGTTTACTAAATAAGGCAAAAATTCTGGCTTCATTTCATCCATATTCATGAACACACACACACCATTTGCCCGAAGTGCGATGAAAATTTACCAGGATGGCCTCATTATTGACGGCGATGCCGCTACGTTGCTGACCGAGGCTGCTACCGAACGATTTACTCCAGCCGAACTGGCTCCCGCAACCAGCCCCTGGGATCGGGCGCATCTGGCGCGCCAGCGGGCCAGCGTGGCCTTTGCTGAACCCGATTACATCAACCACTATCCGTTTCGGAACCCGGCCTACGACGACCGGCTGCTGCAACTCGAATCGTTCGGCGACCTGGGCGATGTCTGCAGCCGTAACAACGACTACGATCCGCACTGGACCTACCCCACCCGCGACGGGAGGGCCGAAAAACGGATCTGGCACCTCGGCAGCGACTTCTCCCAGCTCAAAGCCGCCCGCGACCAGATCAACGCCCAACCCGGTCAGGTGGTACGGATCGCTCACCTCGACACGGGCTACGACCCTACGCACCATACGTTTCCGGATACGATTATCCGGCACGATCTGGAACGCAACTTCATTGAGGGCGAAGCGCCCGACTCAGCCGTTGACCCGCGGTCGGGGGGCGCTACCAACCAGCCCGGCCACGGAACCGGTACGCTGTCTATCCTGGCCGGCAAGCGAATTCGACTCGATGAGGCCGGTTTTGACGATAGTCTGGGGCTGGCCGAACACATCGAGATCATTCCCATCCGGATAGCCAGGAGTGTCGTTTTGTTTCGGTCCCGGGCGTTTGTTCAGGCTATGGAGTACATCATCCGGCTCCACGACGACCCCGTCACCCGCTGTCATGTCGTCACAATGAGTATGGGCGGTCTGGCTTCCAACGCCTGGGCTGATGTCGTGAATGAAGCGTACGAGCGAGGCATCTTCATCGTGTCGGCGGCTGGTAACAACTTCGGGCGGGCCACCCCCCGTACGCTGGTATACCCCGCCCGGTTTGGCCGGGTTACGGCGGCCTGCGGAGTTACCTTCGATGGGTCGCCCTACTACCAGCCCGACGCGCCGGTCAGCCTGATGCAGGGTAACTTCGGCCCGCGCCGGCTGATGGATCGATCGATTGCCGCTTTTACGCCGAATGTGCCCTGGGCCAAGATCGGTTGTGACCATGTGGTCAGCCTGGCTGGGGCCGGTACGTCGGCGGCTACGCCCCAGGTGGCGGCAGCGGCAGCGCTGTACCGGCTGAAGTATTTCGATGAACTGGCGGCCCTGCCCGGCTGGCAGCAGGTAGAGGCTACGCGTCATGCCCTGTTTACGTCGGCCCGCAAGGCGATTGCGCCCGGCTTCGACAACGACGTTCGATTGTATTTCGGCAATGGTGTGCTGAAGGCTGCCGATGCGCTGGCTATACCGCCCGCGGCTGCGCTACTGCACAAAACCCCCGCCGACGTGGTGGCCTGGCCCATACTGAGTATACTGGCCGGTTTTGTGACGCTCGAAACCATGCCCCGGCCCGAGAACGAAGAAGAACAGATGATGTTCGAAACGGAAGTGCAGCAACTGATTCAGCTGTCGCCCCGGTTGCAGGAGTTGCTGGACAACGAAGAAAAGCAGCCCGACGACCTTAGCCCGGCCGAACAGCGGATCTTTCTCGATACGCTGCTGGCCATTCCCGAAGCTTCGCTCCGGCTGAAGGCATTCATTCAGTCCGTAACCCGCTAATCCTATGCCACCTGTTCTGTCGCCCGCCCAGTCGTTTGCTGATGCCTATAAGGCCACCCGCGTGATTGAAACGCTGGAAAATTATGCGGTTGCTGACCAGCTAGACACTAGTCTGGCTGGTGGGCGAGCCCAGTCAGTGATGAACGTTATGCACGAGTCTGATTTCTGGCGGACCGTGCTGGCTAATCCTGGTAACACAGCCGATATGCCCGTTAATCTGGATCAATTTACGCTTAGTGACTGGGTACCGCGGGTGCCGGGTCTGTTCTGGAGCGAGCAGGCCACCCGAATCCGGGTTAGGGTGGCCGACGGGCGACCCATCTATGACCCGTTTGGGAAGTCGCAGTTCGTGTTGGGTGGCATCGGAACGAACCTGCTGGCACCCGATCCGGGCGGACAGCGGGTAGCCTGTCTGGTTCGCGACACCGACGTGTCGGGCGGGATTCCGGTGGTCATATCGAACCGCATCTGGCGTCGGCTCAGTCTGGAACCAGGCCTGGTTCTGACCCTGACCGAGGTTTGGTGGCAGCGTATGACGGAAGAGTGGCAACAACGGTTCGACTCGGTCAAAGATATTCCGCGTGCGTATCTCTGCATCGATGATGAGTCGCAGGTGCAGGTGGTCGGTAAACGAGATGCGCCGGACTATCAACCCTATTCGCTGATCGAGTACGTAAAAGATGGCGTGCTGCTGTACGATTATGTGTTTTGTACGGTACAGGCCACGGATAGCCGCCAGCAGGTGGCCGATTTCTTCGAGATGTACCGGACCAGATTTGGCTACAACGGTCGGTATCTGATCAGCCCTGACCCGGTTAGTCCACTCTTCGATGCTGCCTACAGCTCACCCCTGCAACTGCGGCAGGCCCGGAGCGGAGCCCAGTTCCACCTCGAACTACTTAAGGAAAATATTCGGGAAACGTATTTCGGTGGTACCCGGGGCGCCGACATCCTGAGCCTGCTATCGCGCTCGTATCGCAATACGGCCAACATTAACATGGTGGCTACCCAACTGGGATTTCCAACAGGCACCTTTGCCAGCTCAGTACCCGCTGACCAGATTGCTCAACTGGTCGACTGGTGCGTGGATACGCCCGGCAAAATGGAAGAACTTATTGATAAACTGACCACTGAGCAACCCGATCTTTTACGCCCATAACCTTACCCTTGTATGAACTGGAACGAGACCCTTACTATACTGAACTACCGGCTGGCCCGGCTTTACCGGCAGCCGAACGCAGCCATTGCGGTTGTGGAGCGGGCCAACTACAACACCCTGCAGATAGACATTTCCGGCAACCCGG
This sequence comes from Spirosoma lacussanchae, assembly GCF_005870035.1. GTDB lineage: Bacteria > Bacteroidota > Bacteroidia > Cytophagales > Spirosomataceae > Spirosoma > Spirosoma lacussanchae. Next base: position 404,734 of record NZ_SWJG01000003.1, read on the forward strand.
CGGTTATGTGGTTCAACATTCTCGACTACGCGCGCACAACGGCTAACAACTGGAACAAGATCATCGCCCTGCTCGAAGTCGTGACCAGCCCCAACGAGATGGGCGCCGAAGATGAAACGCTGAAGGGTATCTTGGAGAACCTGAAAAAAGGGCAGGTACCCGTTGAACCCCCCAAGCCCGTAGCCGTAGCGGCCGTGCCACCGGTAGAGGAGAAACGACTCGAGAAAATCATGGGTAGCAAGAGTACGCTGCTGCCCATCAGCTTCCTCGAACAGGGCCTCGTTTGCGCCCGCGCCGTAGTTCGCGTAGTTACCCCCGCCGGGCTGGGAACCGGCTTTCTGGTGGGCGATAATTACGTGATCACCAATAATCACGTCATCGACAGCATCGACACGGCTCGGCAGTCGGTGCTTCAGTTCAACTTCCAGAAGACATTGCAGGGGCTGGATGCACCAGTAGAAGAGTTCAGCCTCGACCCCGACGCGGCTTTTACGACCAGCACCGACCGGCCCGAAACCGCTGTGCTCGATTATACGATCGTAAAGGTGAAAGGGAATCCGGCGGCTAAATACGGAACGCTGACGTTCAGCCCGACGGCGGCTAAAAAAGAAGATTTTGTCAACATCATTCAGCACCCGGCTGGCGGCCCTAAGCAGATTGCGCTGTATCATAACGTGGTAACGGGCGTCGACGAACAGGTCGTGCAGTACCTGACCGATACGTTGCCTGGTTCGTCGGGCTCGCCCGTATTCAACTCGGCCTGGCAGGTAGTGGCACTGCACCATGCCGGTGGTGAGCTGGTCGATCCCGAGTCGAGCCAGACCGTTGTTCGTAACCAGGGGATCAACGGCCTGCGGGTCAAAGAAGCCTTTGATCAGCTGATCGCTTAACCACACCGGTATGCCACTGACTCCCCGCGAACGGTTTCGGCTGAAAATTTCTCTGGCGCAGAAGTACCAGCAGCCCGACGCAGCCCGGCAGGTAGCCACGGTGGCTGGGATCAACACGCTGAGTATTCCCTTCAACGGAACGCCCCCCATCGATCTGTGGGAGAAGATCATTCTGAAGGCCGAAAAGAGCAACCGGCTCCTGCCCCTGGTCAAACAGGTGGCTACCCAGCATCCCGACGATACCGAATACCCCGACTGGCTCCGCGAGCTGGAAACGGGTATTCCGGAGCGACTCCGGAAGCTGGCCCAGTCGATCCGGGATGGACATTGTCTGTTGTTTCTGGGGCCGGGAACGCTGCTCTGCGAGGTGCAGGAAGCCGATGGCGGGCCGTTGCAGACGACTACCTTCAACCGGGCGTTTGCCAAGGCGCTGGCCAGCGATATGCAGCAGCAAAATATCTATTACGACGAGCGCGAAGCGTCTAACCTGGCCTATATCGCGCAGCGCTACAGCGACCTGACCCAGAACATTCCGGGTATGCAGGCCAAGCTGGCGCAGGAGTTTTACGAAACCTGCCAGCCCGACACGCGCCTGTACGAACAGCTGGCGCAGCTGCCGTTCCGCATCGTGATCAACACCAACCCCGATAACGAACTGGCAACGCTCCTGAATCAGCAGACGCCGGGCCGCTGCGTGCATCGCTACTATAGCTTAGCCAACGCCCAGGACGGGTTGCCACCGGCGGGCCCGCGACCGCTCGAGCCGGGTCAGCTGCTGCTCTACAATATTTTCGGGTGGTTTGGCGACCGGCCGTCCATGATTCTGACCGAGAGCCAGCTGCTCGATTTTACGAACCGGATCCTGAACCGAAACCCGGCCCTCGACCCGCAGGTGATGGAAGAGTTTACGGCCGGTGAGAATAGCCCGAAGTCGTACCTGTTTCTGGGGTTCGACTTCGACCAGTGGTACGTCAAGATCGTGTTCCAGACGGTTCTGAAGCTGATCAAGCAGAAAGACAGGGCGTTTTCAATATTCCCGAAAGGGCTGGATTATAAACAGTTTAACCGGGAGTTTTTCGAAGAGGAATTCAAGTGCTATTTCATCGACGATGATCTGGGACTCTTTCTGCGGAGCTTACAGGCCGAATACGAGCAGCTGCCGATGCCATGAATCCCGACCGACCCGCTACCAAAGACCGTTACCCGGGCCTGTGCTCATTTGAGGCCGACGAACACCGAATTTTTTTCGGACGCGGCCGCGAAACGGCCGAGCTGCTTCAGCTGGTTCGGGCCGAGCAGGTGGTTGTGCTGTTCTCGAAGTCGGGCCTCGGTAAAAGCTCGTTGCTGAGCGCGGGTCTGTTTCCGAAGCTGACACCGCTGGGATATTACCCGATTCGGGTGCGGTTTCAGCAGGAGAATGCCAAAGACACCGCCGAGTCGGGCGGACACGTGCCGCTCCAGGTCCTGCATGATATACTGACCGAATCCTGGTCGGTAGCCTGGCAGCAGGCGGGCCTGCCCGAACCGGCCGTTACGATACCCTTCGATGCCGCCAATCCGAAACTTTGGGAGCAGCTACGGGCCCGGCCCTTTCCGAATGGTCTTGTTCCGATCCTGGTTTTCGATCAGTTTGAAGAGTTCTTTGCCTATCCGCTGGCCGACCAGCAGGCGTTTGCATCGCAGCTGGCCGAGCTGATGCACGACCAGGCCCCGGCCCGCGTGATCAACTGGCTGCTCGATCTGCCAGCCGCCGACCGCACCCCCTCGGCCATTGCCTGGAGCCGCCAGCCTGCTGTGAAGTGCATCATGGCGATCCGGTCAGATCGGCTGGCCGAGATGCACAGCCTGAAGCCGTACATCACCCTGATTTTGCGCAACCGCTACGAGCTGGGGCCGCTGCGCGAAGAAGCCGCCCGCGATGCCATCGACCTGCCCGCCCGGCTGGACCAGGCCGAAGGGCCATTTGCTACGCCTGCCTTTTCGTTCGATCCGGTGATTCGTGAAGAGATTATCCGTACGCTCAGCAACGAAAACTGCGAGATCGAAGGATCGCAGCTGCAGATTGTCTGTCAGCATGTGGAGAGTCGGCTGAAAGAGGAGTTTCGGGAAAGCGCGGCCCGTAATGAACCCTTCACCGCCCTGGTTGACCGGTCGGTTATTTCGGGCGAGAAAGAGATCAACCGAATCCTGGACAAGTTTTACCGAACCCAGCTCCGTACGGTGGGCGACGGCCCGGAACGCGCTGCCGCCAGCCACATCATCGAGAACGAGCTGGTAGAAGGTGGTCGGCGCGTTGGGCTGTCGAAAGCCAAAATGCTCCGTTTGCTGGGTGATTTTCCGGATGATCACAAGAAACAGATCATTCAGAAGCTGCAACTGGCCCGGCTCATTCGCTGCGAAACGACCCACCTTGGCGAAACCTACGAGCTCAGCCACGACTCGCTGGTCGAACCGGTCGAGAAGGTACGCAGCCTGCGCGAAGCACTCGTTAAGCGTCGGCAGTTGCGCGAAGAAAGCGCCCGTAAAGACCGCGAACTGCGCGAGCAGGCCATCAAGCTGCAACGGGAAACCCGGGCCAAAGAGCTGGCTATTCAGCTGGAGCGGGAAAAAGACGCCCAGCTTACCCGGATCATGGCCCTGCAGGCCGCCAATGCTGACCTGCTCAGCCAGGCCAACCTAAGCCGTCGGCGCTACAAACGGCTGACGTATTTCTTCGCGCTGGTGTCGGTAGGGGCGTTGGTTTCGTTTCTGTACTGGTACAAGACCTCGAAAGAAAACAAGCGTCTGTTTGCCAGCGCTATCCATGCATCGGCCCTGCCGCAGTACGAACGCGGGCGTCATGGGGTTGCCTTCCGGCTCTGGAACGAAATCGATAGTGTCGGCCAGCGGCCGTTTGCGGCTTATGTAGGGCGGGATGTGCGCATGAGTGCCAGTCGGGCTTACGTGGGTACGCTCTATGCCGACGAAACGCTCGACGTACGACAACGGCGGCCCGGTCGGCCCGACACGATCGTTTACAAGGCCCGGGCCGCTGCGTTTCGGCTGGCTGGCCACTCGCTGGCGGTTTATCAGAAAGATACGTTGCCCGGCTACCGGCTTCGGATTATCGATCTGAAAACCGGACAGGATAATCTGCTGGCTCCGATGGCGGTTGCGCACACATCGGCTACGGCCCTGTCGGACGATGGTCGATACGCCGTGGTGGTCGACAACTACCAGCAGGCGCATCTGTACCAGCTGACCGGCAAGCCCACCGATGAGGTATGTCAGTTTCTGGAAGCCCTGTCGGTCGATTCGCCCGATTTTTCGCGGGCCGAGTTCAGCGTCAGCTTCGTCAACGGAGCCGCTCCGTCGGTGGTGGTCAGTAGCCAGGATCGCTTGTGGGTCTATGACCTTCATAATAACGCCATGCGGTACCGGCTCACCGGCGTGGCGGCCTATCAGCTGTCTATGTGGGGCAATCGGCTGGCTGTCGTCACAAACGATCAGCTGGTGGTATACGACCTGGGTCCGGGAACAGTGCGTACGGCGGGGCCGCGGCTGGGGCAGTTCGAGCTTATCACGATCCAGGCCTTTTCTCCCGACGAGTCGGCGGTACTGATTCATACGCAGCAGCCCGGCAAGGAGGGTATGAACAGCGCCCTGCATGTCATCAGCCTGCGTCTGAACCAGCGTACGTTATGGGTGCCTCAGGCGGCTCAGCACTGGGTTTATCCGGAAGTGGGCCAGCTGATCTATACGACCCGTTCGTTTCCGGGGAAGCCCGTGCGCTACGATCTGGCGGGGCAGCGGACGCTTACGCCCTGGCCCGAGCTGGTCTCGCCGGTGTTGATCGGTGCATCGCACGGCCTGTTCCGGCAGCGAAATGGTCAGCTCGTGCTGCGCGACATGCGGGCCGACAGTCTGGTCAGTCTGTCGCTGCCATCGGTCCCGTCTCGTTCCGATGTCTTGTTTTATGCCGCCGACGGGCGAACCGATTCTCACCTGCTGGTTCTGTACCGGGATAGTCTTCGGGTCATTGACCTTCAGACCGGGCAGTTGTCGACGCTGGCTCAGCAAGGAGCGCCGAAGCCGTTTGGACGCATGTCGATACTGGGCGATCTGGTCCGGATCAGGCTGGGCGATCGCATTCTGAAGGCCGGAACCGACCCCGAATACTGGTGTTTCTTTATTGACCAGGATAAAAACAGGTCGGCCTACCTATGTCAGAACGTATACCCGACCCTGACCGAGGCCCAGCGGAAGCAGTTTGGTTTGCTGAAGACAAAAAAGCTGGAGGAGGAGTGCGGCACGATCCGGGAGCGAAGTACGGGAGCTGGTGACCACTAGCCCGATCAGCCCGCCAGTTCGGTCAGCGCCCGGACAAACGTATCCAGCTCGGCAGTCGTGGTATAGAGGTGGGGCGTTACCCGAACCCCCCGTACGTTGGCGTTATCGATGGCAACGGTAAAAATCCTGTACCGATCGAAAAGTACTTTCGCCAGTTCGGCCGGCGTTTTTCCGGCTATACCCACGTTGGCAATGGCGCAGGAGCGGGCCGGGGCTTCGGGCGTGTTGAGGGTGATGTTTGGGTGCTTGCGTACCTGATCGGTCCAGTAGCGTTGCAGGTAGCGGAGCCTGGCTTCCTTGCGGTCGATACCGATGCTGGTATGAAAGCGAATCGCGTCCTGAATGGCGAGGTCAGTGGCTACGGGGTGCGTACCGGTATGGTTGAGTTTCCGAATGTCGGTATCGGGTACGCTGCTGTCGGCGAAGAGTGGCCATACGGGGGCGATTTTATCCCGGCGCACGTAGAGAATACCGGCGCCGAGGGGGGTGCCGAGCCATTTGTGCAGGCTGCTGGCGTAATAATCGCAGCCACCCAGATCGGCGATCGAGAAGGCCAGGTGCGCGAACGCATGCGCCCCGTCGACTAGAACCTCAACGCCGTGTTTATGGGCCATCTCGGTAATTTTCCGGACAGGCAGAATCTGCCCCGTAATGTTGACCAGGTGGCAAACCATCAGCATCCGGGTTTTGGGCGTTATGGCCTGTTCGTAGAGACGCACCAGCTCGTCGTCAGACTGAGGATGGTTGGGTAGTGAAACCAACCGGTTCACCATGCCGTAGCGCCGGGCCTGCTGCCGAAACATATCGAGCATGGCGCCGTAATCCTGCTGAGCCATGACGACCTCATCGCCGGCTTTCCAGGTCAGCCCCGAAATAACCGTATCGAGCGACTCGGTGGTGTTGCGCGTAATGATTAATTCATCGGTCGAGCAGCCCAGCAGCTGAGCCAGCTGTTCCTGAGCCAGTCGTTTATCGCTGAACTGCCGCGTCCGCATGTAGTAAGACGACACCGCGTTTACCTGCTGGATGTGTTGCAGGTACCCCTCCAGTACGGGCCGGGCGGCCAGCGAGTAATAGCCATTCTCGAGCTGGGTAAACTCGTTCGTAACCGGATATAGCGACCGGATCTTCAGCCAGAAATCGTCGTCGCGGGCCAGCTCAGCCGCGGACTGTTGCCCTGCTGATGCGAGTGCTTCGGTCAGACCCGACCATTGCCCGGCCATCAGCGTCGTTGCGCCAACCATCGTTTTCAGAAACTGTCGCTTGGAGAGGGTAGACATAGGCGTACGGTGGAAAAACTACCGCAGGTTTGGAACGGGCAAAACGGGCAGACTTTCGTTGCCGTCTTCGCTAACCGACTGAACCGCAAAGTAGTAGTTGTCTTTCGAGTAAGGCAGGGTCATGCCCAGTTTGGTCGTGAAAAACTTCTTCTGCCAGAACGGCCAGTAGGTTTCGCGCATCAGGACATAGTAGCCTTTGGGTTTGCCAATTTTAGGGGCCTGCCAGTACAGGGCCGTGCTGTTGGTCAGATTGCGTACGTCGATCGTTACGGCCTGTGGAACGGCGGGGGCTTTGGCGAGGTTGGCCAGGGTGGCCAGGTTAACAGCGGTATTCTTCCGGAGGTAGTCGAAATCCATGAACTTGGCGTAGTCGCCGAACTCAACCCCATTTTCGGTGCGTAGGTCCTGATGCTGGTGGTTGTAGTTTTCGTTCATTTCCGTCAGGCGAACGGCCGCAAAACCACGCTGTACGTAAGGCGTATGGTCGCCCCCGCGCAGGTAGCGGTCGTTGCGATAGACCAGCACGACTTCCAGGTTTTCTACGTAGCGCTCGCCGAGTTCTTTCACGTAGCGGGCCAGGGTTCGGGCGCGCCCGTCGTTCTCATTGCCGAAATTCCGGATCTGGGCAATGCGGCCGGTCGTGTCTTTGAGCACACTGGCCGGTAGTCCTTCGCTGAACACGCGCAGCCGGGTGTTGTCGATGATGTTGGTTTCGTTGCTGTGGTTGCTGCCCATGATGTCGTTGTTCAGCACCGCTTCGAGGCTCCACTTCTCCTGAACGGCCCGCTCGGCCAGGTGTTCGGCACCCAGGAGGCCCTGTTCTTCGCCGGTGAGGGTGGTGAAAATAATCGTGGCCGGAAACTGGCTGCGGCTCAGCACGCGACATAACTCGATAACCGCGGCTGTGCCCGAGCCGTCATCGTTGGCACCCGGTGCTACGGCGGTTCGGTTCATGACGCCCGTTACGCGGCTGTCCATATGCCCCTGTACAATAAATACCCGGTTATCGGTAGGGTCGGTGCCTTTTAGCGTAGCCATCACATTGCCCATATCGGCTGGCTTGTCGATTCGTCGTCCGTCGGGCTGGAGCGTCCAGGTGTCGAGCGTCGCGGTGAGCCGTCCGCCCGATTGTTTGGCGTATTGCTGAAACTTGCCCAGAATCCACTGCCGGGCGGCACCAATGCCTTTCTGTTTGTCGGAGGTAGTGCTCAGCGTGTGGCGGGTGCCGAAGCTAACCAGCCCATTGATGTGCGCGCGTAAGCTATCGGCCGATACCTGGGCGATGAGGTCGGCGATCTGGGGGTCGCGGTTGACCAGTACAGTTTGGGCAAAAGAAGGATAAAAGGAAACGAAAAGAAGGCAAACAAGAACGATGTACCGGTTTTTCATAGGTCAGATGATTGGGTAAGCAAAATACCAAAAAATAGCTCACCGCCGTGTCATCGACCGTTTTAAAACGCTCCCGATAAAGCTCCCGACAAAGGTCAGCCCCATGGAGCCGTACAGATTGAACGCTTCCAGCTCCCGCTCGCCCCCGTTGGCGGGTGTTTCGGTCAGGAACGTATAGCCGAGCCAGATCGAAGCCGCCTGCAGCAACGCCAGCGACCAGCCTTTGCGGGGTTCGGCAAAGCCAATGGCGGCCGCCGAAATAGCCGCCATCAGATAGGGCCAGTGAATTACCGTCGATTCTTTGATCACATACAGCAGCGCCACACTATGGAGCAGCACAAAGGCCGCATTGATCAGCAAGCGCCTGTCGAAGAAAGTAGCTGAAGCGGGCGGATTCATAAGGTCATGTTGCTGTTCGAGGGCGGTAGCCTGCTCCAGATCCTGTTCGGCTTCCTGAGGCTGGTGCAGCTTCTGACGGGTCAGGCCGCGCCAGTAGTAGGGCATCGATTCGCGCCCCTGCGAGTGAAAAACGGCCTGGTCAAACTCGGTGAATGCGTCGGCATAGGCCTGCTGGTCGTAGAGAATACGGCCAATTTCGGTATGAATATCAACTACGGTGTTGTCGTAACTTTTGCCGGTTTTCAAATCCTGCAGAGCCGCGTCGGTATCGCCCAGCTTGAGCAGACACCGGGCGCGGTAGAGGTAGGCGATGCTCGACTGCGGACGCTCCTGAATAACCTGGTCGAAGTACTGGTAAGCGGCTTCCAGCTGGTCGGTATCGTACAGGCGGATGCCAAGCTGCAGCCGTTCCCGCTCTTTATCCGGTTCGGTACGCAGATCAGCATAGTAGCGGAGGTAGATGATATAGCCGATAACAGCCGCTGTAATCAGAATCTCCATAAGAATCACGGTTCGTTCCTGATGAATAACGGATCAGGGCACGAATGGGTTAAAACGACCAGGCCATACCTGCGCCTATGGCCCCCTGACCCGTTAGCGGAACGGGAGCTACTGACAAGCCCACCCGGGGCTGAAGGAGCATCTGATTGTACCGCGTCACGGCTTTGTTGACCTGGCTGTTGCCGATAATACTGAACGTCAGCGACGCCACGACCGAACTGCCAAATATCGTCCAGTAGGTGCCGTTATTGCGGTTTTTGGGAATGAGCACATAGACCAGCGGGGCCAGACCGACCAGCCTCCCCAGCGTCGTCATTGTCCGGAAGGTCTGGAAATGATGCGTAACTGTCGGGTCGTTGAGTTCGTAGAACGGAATTTCCAGCGAGTAGGGCGACGATAGTTTCTTGCCCCCGTAAAAATAAACGCTGCCCAGCGCCGAAGACCCAGCCGCTCGTTCGATCGGCATCAGGTGGGCCGGTACCGGCGCCGTGCGATAGTGCGACGTGTCATCGGCGCGTCGGCGTTGCTGGGCGTAGGTAAAGTGGCCGAGGAGAAATAGGGAAGCGATTACTATCAGTCGGTATGTGAGTGTCATCTTCTGAGCGTTCATGGCAGATCGTCGTTTCCATTGGTAGAGACGCGACCCCTCGCGTCTCATACGCGTCAGCCAAGGCCACATCTACCGGATGATGCTGTCGGTTGGGAAACGTTGCTGACGCATATGAGACGCGAGGGGTCGCGTCTCTACTTGACAACTTTCAGGGTGCCCTGCATCAGCGACGAGTGGCCGGGGAAGGTGCAGACGAACTGATAATCGCCGGGCTCGGTAGGCGCTACAAAATAGATGCTTTCGTTGCTCTCGGGCTGCAGAATGTTCGTGTGGAACAGCACGTCGGGCGAGTTGGGCACGTAGTTCATCTTAGGACCGTTCAGGTTCAGCCGGAGGGCTGCGTTGCCGACGGCATTGGCCGCGCCGGGTTTGGTGATGACGCAGTTGTGCAGCATGTCGTCGTTGTTGTTGAAGACCAGCTTTACCCGGCTACCGGCTTTTACCTCCAGCTTCTCGGTATCGAACTTTAGGCCCGGCTTTGTCCCGATCGTCAGGGTCTGGTCGGGGCCGTTGGTCCAGTCGGCGGGTAGCTCCGTGATGCGTTTGACGCGCTGCGGACCGGCTGTGGTGCGGCTGGGGGCAGCGGGTTTAGCACTTTTACCTTTGGTGGCCATGCCGGCGTCTTTGGCGGTGCTGGCCATCATGGCGCTGTGGTCGTGGCTGGCGGAAGCCGGGCGGGCTGCCACCGTAGCCCGCTCACCGGGGGCAATGGCGTTGAGCGTATAATAGCCGGTGGGGTGCAGTAAGGCCAGGTTTCCCGAAGCCGACCGAACCCCTTCCAGCTTCACTTCGTGGATATACCCTTCGCGCAGGGCCGTATCGGCTACAATGCGGGCGCTCATACCATCCGGAGCCACAACGATGCCCCGGATCGGAACGGGCCGCGCATCCTCGATGGGGCTGCCGTAGGTTTTATGGTAGCGGTAGGTGAAGCTGTTGAGGCTGTAGCTGGCCGGGTCTTCGGCGGTCTTGCGGTCGACAGGCAGCGTGAACGTCACCTCAAAACCATCGGGCTTCGAGTGGATGGTCTTCATCTCGAAGGGCGTTTTGCCGGTCCAGACAAGTCGCTGGATGCCATACGGGTCTTTGCCGGTAGCGGCCCAGCCCCGGCTCGTCATGCCTACGAACATTGAGCCATCCTGCCCCCATACGGTGCGGATAATGCCCGACTGGAAACCCTCGCGGAACGGAAAACAGGCACCCTGCCACTCACCGTTGACTTTCTCCAGCGCCACCCGCATGATCTTGCTATGGCCCTGATCACCTACGAACAACTGACCGCTGAACGGGCCGAAGGCTCCGTTGGTGGTATCTTCCTTGAAATCTGACGTCGAGATGCCCATCAGCGTGTGCGGAAACCAGACGGCCGGTACTTTCAGCTCTTTGATGGTCTTGGCTACTTCGTGCATGGGCTTACCGGTACTCGGTACATCGCTTGGTTTGAGCGTCAGGGGAGAGCCCGGCTCGCTCGTCCAGCGCAGGCCTGCCGGGTTACCCGCAAACGCGCCCTTGGTGAGGTGCGTCATCCGGCCCGACCCGACCCAGTCGCCCTGGTTTTCGGTATAAAAAATGCTGCCGTCGCGCAGGACGCCGAAGCCAGCCGGTGAGCGCATGCCCGTAGCCCAGGGCGTCATTTCGCCGGTTTCGGTCAGCTTCAGCATCCAGCCGCGCCACTTGGCCAGGCTGGCTCCGTAGCCGATCCAGTCGAGGTTGAGGGTAATGACCATATCGCCGTCGGGCAGCAGCACGGGGCCGTAGCTGTACTCGTGGTAATTGCCCGACAGGGGCCATTTGTAGAACGACTTGTACTCGTCGGCTACCTCGTCGCCATCGGTATCGATCAGCTTGGTGACTTCGCCCCGCTGGGTGCAGAGCAGATAGCCTTTAGGATGCCACATCAGCCCCAGCGGCTCGTGGAGGCCGGTAGCAAACCGTTTGAAGGTGGGCACCCGGCTGCCCTGCATGTAGGGATTGCCGATCAGCCAGACCTCGCCCCGGCGGGTACAGGCCGCCAGCCGACCGTCGGGCAAGGGGGCCAGGCCGCCCACTTCGAGCTTGATGTCTTCCGGAATCGGGAGGGTAATGATTCGGTAATAGTCACCTTCCGTAGCCGGTCTGTTCTGGCCGGAAGCGCCTGAGTAGAGCAGGGTCAACGAAAGGGTAACGAGCGTGATGAGTTTTTTCATGGTTTTGCTAAGCGGCCAGCCTTCTGGACCTGAATGGGCGGTTCGTCCCGTTCAGGGGTTGTTTCAAAACATCAGGCAATGCGTAATCCGTTTTCTGTAGGTCGTTCGGTTTGTAAGAGCGTAACGGTGCCATCGTCGGCTACGGCACCCAGTACCAGGCATTCGCTCATAAAGGTGGCGATCTGCTTGGGCGGAAAGTTCACCACGGCCACGAGCTGTTTACCGATCAGCTCGGCTGGCTGATACAGCCTGGTCAGCTGCGCCGAGGTCCGCTTGGTGCCGAGCGTGCCGAAATCGATGGTTAGCTTGTAGGCGGGTTTGCGGGCCTGCGGAAAAGCCTCGACCGCCACTACGGTTCCGGTGCGGATCTCTACCTTCTCAAAATCAGCCCAGGTTAACGTGTTCATCAGAATAGAATCGAATACTGGGCCGTTCCGGCGCCGTTTTTGACCGCTACCGGCAGCAGCAGTTCCTGTTTGCCATTGCTCTGCCGGAGCTTTGCTTTTGCTTTCGGGTCGAACTGTACGTAATAGCTGTAGTCGTCGATGGCATACAGGCCCTTGCCGACTTCCTCGATCGTTTTCCCGGCTGCGATGCGGCAGTAGGGAGTGCCATCGGGCGATCCGTTCAGGGTCAGAGTCCGGTCGAGGCCGCTCCTTCCGACGCTTTCCGGGCGGGGCCGAACGGCGTCGGTCACGGTAGTGCCAGCCAGCATATACTCGACTGTTGGGTAGCCGTTACTGTCGAGTGTATAGCCTTTGTATTGCAGGGTGTTCTCGCCCAGGCTGTCGGGCCAGGGGGTGGCGTCGTTGGTCAGCACCATCAGGCTGGTTTGCGCCGGTAGCCTGACCACGGGCCCCAGCGGACTCAGGAGTTGCGGTTCGCCCCGCTCGTACCACATTTCGGTAGCGTTGGCAAAATCGCCTTTCCAGGCCTGGAGCAGGGCCATCTGGTTCAGATCGAGCGTGTAATGGTAACCACCGGGCGACCCTACCGACAGGCTGTGTGTACGTTTGTAATTCTCGCCCGGTACCTGTACGAACGAACGAATCAGCTCAGGGCGGGTCGAGGGTTTTACACTTACAACCCCAACCGGGTCCGGTTCGGGGAGCGATGCCAGGGCGTGGAGCGGCTGGGGACGCGTACCGGCCTGCGACACAAACAAACCCAGCCCTGGCCGGAACCAGGAGCGCGAGAAATATACCTCCACATCGTGCGGACCGGCGCTGAGGGTTACATTGCCTACGCTGGGCTGGCCGAGTTCGCGGTGGCTGATGGGAATGATTTCTTTCCCATCGATCCAGACGCCACCCTGGCCGCCCTGATGCAGCTCAAACTGGTAGTCGCCCGCCTGCAAGGCCGTTAGCTTGCCGGCAAAAAAGATCGTGTACTGACGCGGCTGGCCATACGACACCTCATAATTGATGGTGCTGGTCGTATCCTGCTTAAATACTTTTCGGGTGCGGGCCTCGGCGCGGTTGTCGATGTACTGCCCTTCTACGATGGTATAGCTGACCGGACTGCTCCACTGCGCCACCCGGCGGGGCGACAACACCCGGTATCCCGCGTTCCGTACGGCTACCGACCCTTTCGGGCTTACAACGGCTACCGTACCCGCGGCTTTGCCAGCCAGTGTCTGGCCTTCACGTACGGTTACGCCGTTGATGATAAGTTTTTCGAGAATCGCCGGGCTGTTGCCTTTGGGGGTTTTATACCAGACTTCTATTTTTTGCCAGAGCCCCGGCGCCTTCATGAGCCGGGCCAGATCGGCTACCCGATTCAGGGCGAGCGTTTGACCGGTTGGCAGCAGCAGCGACACCTCTGCGCCAACGGTCGTCAGCAGCTCGAAGCGCAGCTGAAAATCGTCGGTAGGGGTGGCCAGTACCAGCGGGTCGCCGGAACCTACCAGCAGGCTGCTGCCCGATTTGGTTTGTAGCGACGCGCCATCGGGGCTGGTACCTACCGAACCCGCCAGCTGCCAGCCCGCCGGTCGGCTGAGTTGAGCTATCGGTAACGCAGGCAGATCAGACTGGGCAAACAGCGGGCCCGAGAGTAGCCCACCCAGCAAGAGAGCCGCCACCCGGCGACTCACAGATAGGGGAAATGAGGTCATATGGAAAGCAAAGCGGAAATGCTCAAAATTGTACTCTAAAAGCCAAAAAACCACTACTTTTCCTGTCTTTCAACGAAAACTTTTGCCCAGCTCGCTCCGTTTACCCCACGTATCTGAGCTTACTACGTATTACTCCTATGACGACGTCCTATTTACTGACAATGGCCGCGGCTCTGCTGGTCGGTACCACCGCGCTGGCCCACACCGGCTCTCCTCGTAAACCGGCAAAATCCGCTCCGTCCCGAACGGCGGCTGCCGATCCGGCAGGTATAAAATTAACGAGTGGTTTTCAGGCAACGGTCTATGCAGATAACCTCGGAAAGGCCCGCCATATTGCGATAGAACCTACAACCGGAACGGTATTTGTGAAGCTCGACCGGCTCAAAGACGGTAAGGGCATTGTTCAGCTCTCCGACACCAATGGCGACGGTCAGGCCGACCAGACCTCCATGTTCGGCACCTACCCGGGAACGGGGGCCGCTATCTATAACGGCTACCTCTACGCATCGGCCGATACGGCTGTTTTTCGGTATAAGCTGACCAACGGCCGGGTACTGGCAACTACTCAGCCCGAAACCATTGTAACGGGCTTGACCCTGCAGCGTCAGCACGCCAGCAAATCACTGGCGGTATCGCCCGACGGGAAGCTGTATGTCAACTTCGGGGCACCCTCAAACGCCTGCCAGGAGAAAGACCGAACCCAGGGCTCCAAAGGGCAGGACCCCTGCCCGATTCTGGAGAACTACGGCGGTATCTGGGTTTTCGATGCCAACAAACCCCGGCAGCGGCAGGCCGACGGTAAACGCTACGCCACCGGTATTCGCAACGCCGTAGCCCTCGACTGGAACACCGCTACCAACACACTCTATGCGCTGCAGCACGGCCGCGATATGCTGGCTACGCTGTATCCCGGTATGTACACCAACGAGCAAAGTGCCGAACTGCCGAGCGAGGAATTTCTGATGGTAAAGGAAGGGGCGGATTTCGGCTGGCCGTACTGCTACAACGACCAGAACCAGAATAAGAAAGTACTGGCTCCTGAATACGGGGGCGACGGCAAAAAACAGGACCGCTGCGCCGGTAAAGAAAAGCCTATTATGGCGTTTCCGGGACACTGGGCTCCCAATGATCTGCTTTTTTATACTGGCAACGCCTTCCCGGCCCGCTACAAAAACGGGGCCTTTGTTTGTTTCCACGGGTCGTGGAACCGGGCTCCGCTGAATCAGGGCGGTTACTTTGTGGCTTTCATCCCGTTTGGCAAAGATGGTCGTCCGTCGGGCCCGTATGAGGTATTTGCCGAGAACTTTGCCGGGGTAGCCGAACAGGGGCAACCCGGTAAGAACGCCAACGCCGGTAAACTCGAGCTGGCCAGTCCCGGCGATGCCAAAGCCCGCCCGGTCGGCCTGGCGCAGGGGCCCGATGGTTCGCTCTTTATTACCGATTCGGTGAAAGGTAAGGTCTGGCGGGTCACGCATACGGCGAAGAAATAGTCGTATTCAGGAAGGCCGGTTCGTTCCGCATCGATGGCTCAGGCTGATGCGGTACGGCTGGCCTTTCTGACTAATTAGCGGGTTTTTGTACGAGACAGCTCATTGGGTAAAAGCGATCAGCCGCAAACGGCAGGTGTGATGGGTACTTTCTTCGAGGAGTAGGGGTATTTTGGATTAGTGGGTCTATAGGCTATTGGGTAATTGAGGACAAATACTCATTTTTGTAATTGGTCAGATAGTCATAGTTGACCTGATTTACGAATATGTCTCTGAAAGGCCCCATTATTTCCATTGAAGATGACCCTGACGATCAGTTTATGATCGAACATACCATTCGCAAACTGGGCGTTGCCAACCCAATTCGTTTCTTCGGTAATGGTCAGGAAGCGCTTGACTACCTGGAATCTACGACCGAGCAGCCGTTTCTGATGTTGTGCGATATTAACATGCCGATCATGAACGGCATCGAACTGCGCCAGCGCATCAACCAGAGCGAATACCTGAGCCGGAAAGCGATTCCGTTCGTGTACCTGACCACAACGGCCAGCGAAGAATCGGTCAATGCGGCTTATGCTGCCATGGTACAGGGTTTTTACGAGAAAGCCCCCAGCGCCAGCGCCTTTCAGGAGCAGCTCAAACTAATTATCGATTACTGGCAAAGCTGCCTCCATCCCAATCGATTTATTCATTTTGTCTAAGTCTCCCGCAGCCGCCCGCTGTAGAGTAAAGTGCATTTACCGTTGTGGTCCGTGTCCAGACCGGCCACGCGTCCTAGTCCGGACACAGACCACGGTGAAGACCGATTGTGCCTATTCGTTGGGAAGCCGGCTGAGTTCGTCGGTCAGGAACTGCTGGAAACGCTCATGCAGGGCCTGGTAGTAAGCCAGGTATTTTTCGCCTTCGGTGGTAACAATGGCGCCCCCTCCTTTGTCGCCACCGGTTTGGGTCGTAACCAGCGGGGCATCGGCCTGGGTGTTCATCGAGTGGACCAGCTCCCACGCCCGTTTGTACGACATACGCATGGCTTTGGCGGCCTGGTTGATGGAGCCGGTTTGTTGAATATGGCCCAGCAATTCGAGTCGGCCAATACCCATGAACCGTTCGGTACCATCGGTGGAGGTAGTTTCGAGCCAGATACGGCCGTTGACGCGGAGCTTGTTCATACGAAGGGCAGAATAGGTCGAGCCATCAAAGTAAACGATAGATTTTCGAAACCCCTGCCTGAGTCGGGTCGTTTACTGACCTATGAACGCAACGCCCTTTAACTATAGCCTGACTGAAAGCCGGGAAGAAACGCCGTCGCAGACTACTGTACGGCCCGATCCCAGCGTTTTGCCCCGTGCCGTACAGCGGTCCGATGCCTTCCTGCTGCTGGATGGCGAATGGTCATTCGCACATGACCTCGACGATCGGGGCCTGACCGACAACTGGTACCTGGGCCATACGTATGAGCGAACGGCGAACTGGCCAGGATCGGTGGAGAGCCACCTGACCGAAGCCAAAGAGATGCCATCGCCCGGCTGGCAGGATACGGTCGTAGTCTGGTACGAACGCGAGTTTACCCTGCCCGAACTTCCGGATGAATTGGCCGACCGGTCCATCTATCAGCTGACTTTTGGTGCCTGCGGATACGACACGCGGGTGTGGCTGAACGGCCTGCCGCTCCGGACCATCGAAGACGAAACTATTCACTATGGCGAGTACACATCGTTTTCGTACGAGCTGAGCACCGAGCAGCTCCGGCCCGTAAACCGGCTGACAGTTCGCGTTGCCGACTCGATGGATGCCGAGATTCCGCGGGGTAAGCAGGAGTCGCACGTCTATAAGCGCGGGGGAATCTGGTACCAGACCTATACGGGTGCCGTACGCAGCGTCTGGATCGAAACCGTGGGTCGTAACCGGCTGCGGTCGCGGGTGGGAGTGGTGAGTGTGATTGAAGATCAGCTCGTGCGGGTCAATGTGACTCCGCGTATCCATGACCCCGGCGACTATATCATCCGGCTCCAGGTGTTCGGTCCCGATGCGCAGTCCGACGAGCCACCCATGGCCTCGTCGGACTTCCCGATCCGGCTCGAAGCGGGCCAGAAACAGCAGCGGCTGGTGATTGAGGTGCCGGGCGCTGAATTGTGGTCGCCCGGGTCGCCCACCCTGTACCGGCTGGTCGGGCAACTCATCGACAGCAGTGGCTACGTCAACCAGATCGAGACTCACTTCGGGTTGCGGAAAGTAGAAGCGCGGGGCTGCTGCGTATACCTGAACGGCAAATCGACCTACCTCGACGGGATTCTATACCAGCCCGGCACGGCCACCTTTGAGGAGATGCAGCGGCACTTTGCAGCCATGAAAGAGCTGGGCTGCAACCTGGTTCGGGTACATATTGCCGGTATCGATCCGCGGCTGTACACGCTGGCCGATCAGATGGGGTTGCTGCTGTGGGTTGAGGTGCCCAGCCCACACTCCTCAACCGCCCGGAGTCGCGAGAACCACCGGGCCGAGCTACTGCGTATGCTGGCCCTGATGGAAACCCATCCGTCAATCATTATCTGGAGTCTGTACAACGAAGACTGGGGCGCGCAGGATATTGCGACCAATATTGAAACCCGGCAGTACATTACCGATCTGTACCATTACATGCTGATTCATCACCCGCAGTTTCTGGTGATCGACAACGACGGCTGGCACCATATTTCCTGTGAAGGTCGGCTCAAGTCAGACCTGCTCACGGCCCATTTGTACACCCCCGACATCAATCACTGGCGCGACCTGCTCGATCGGCTGACCCGGGGCGATACCGAAGGCGTGGCCGCATTCCCGCTGGTGGTTGGCGATCCGTTTTTTTATCGCACGCAGGTGCCGCTGGTCGTCAGTGAGTGGGGTGGCTTTGGGTTCGTCAATTACGGCGGCCCTACCGATACCGACGACCGGGTCGAGCGCATCCAGCTTTTCAAGGAAGAATTACGCCAGCGGGCCATTGCGGGCGATGTGTACACGCAGGCCACCAACATTGAAGAAGAGCAGAACGGCCTGATCGATTTCCATACCGGCGAGCTGATGGTTCCCGCCGGACTCCTCCGCTCGCATACCCGATAGCGCATTGGCAGGTGGGGTGTTGGTAATTGGCTATTAATCTACTATATCTGTCCACTTAAAAGATTAAATAAACCAATAGCAAGGGGAGCTGTTAGCCAATGAACCGGCCTGGATTCGATATCAGCAGTTCGGGTCGATTCAACAACGTTATGGTATGAAAGCAGCAGTCTTCCACAAAATGGGTGACATCCGGTACGAAACAACGGAGGACCCTACAATCGAAGAATCGCGGGATGTTATTCTGCGGGTTACGTCTACCGCCATCTGCGGTTCTGACCTTCACATTTACGACGGGTTTCTGCCCCAGCTTCGCAACGAGGTCCTTGGCCATGAGTTCATGGGTATCGTTGAAGAAGTTGGTTCCGGGGTTACGAACCTGAAAAAAGGCGATCGGGTGGTGGTGCCGTTCACCATTGCCTGCGGCCAGTGTTATTTCTGTCAGCATGAGCTGCAGATGCACTGCGAACACTCGAACCCCGAGTTCTACGGGCCCGACGGTGGTCTGCTGAGCGAGAAGGGGGGCGGCCTGTTCGGCTACTCGGACCTCTACGGCGGCTACAATGGCGGGCAGGCCGAATACGTTCGGGTACCGTATGCTGATTATGGTCTGCGCCACGTGCCCGAGGAGCTGAAAGACGAGCAGGTGCTGTTTCTGTCCGATATCTTCCCGACCGGCTGGAGCTCTATCGAGTGGGGCGAGCTGCGCGGGGGCGAAACCGTAGCGATTTTCGGGTCGGGTCCGGTTGGGCTGATGGCTCAAAAATCGGCCTGGATACAGGGCGCGGGCCGCGTCATAGCCATCGATCCGGTCGATTATCGGCTGGAGCGGGCCCGGCGGGTCAACAACGTAGAAACGCTGAATCCCCGCGATGTAGACGTAGTCGAAGCGATTCGGAGTATGACCGAAGGCCGCGGGGCCGACCTCTGTGTTGATGCCGTCGGTATGGAAGCCGACCGTACGATACTGGATAAAGCCAAAGCCGTTATCAATCTCGAAAAAGGAACGACCAGCGTGCTGGAGCAATGTTTTCGGGCCGTTCGGCGCGGGGGCATCGTATCGGTAGTGGGCGTATACGGCTCGCCGACTGATAACTACCCCGTTGGCCGTATTTTCGACAAAGGGCTGACGGTTCGGTACGGACAGTCGCAGGTGCACAAGAATATCGATCATCTGCTCGATCTCGTCGTGCAGGGCAAAGTGGTGCTGGACGATATCGTATCGCACGTGCTGCCGCTGGCCGAGATTTCCCGCGCCTACGACATCTTCAAGAAGAAAGAAGACGACTGTACGAAAGTAATTCTGAAGCCTTAATACTGACTGGACATCACTCGGGTCACGGCGGCTTGTCCTAATGGTGTGGCCCGGGCGTCCGCTTACTTACACTCAACTATGGAAACACAGACAAATGGAAAAACAGTCCTGATTACGGGCGCATCGAGCGGCATTGGCCGTGAACTGACGCGACTTTTTGCCAAAGATGGTTATAACCTGGTGCTGGTGGGGCGCGATGAAGAAACGCTGCAGCAGCAAGCCTACAACTTCAAAAATCAGTACGGCACCACCGCTACGATCATCCGGAAAGACCTGGCTGATCCGAACGCACCGGAAGAGATCTACGCCGAAACCAGCGAACAGGGTCTTCAGATCGACGTGCTGGTCAACGATGCCGGATTCGGTGAATATGGCCAGTTTGCTACCCAGACCGATTTGCAGAAAGAGCTGAGCGTGGTGCAGGTCAACGCCATTGCGCTCATGCACCTGACCAAGTTGTACCTGAAAGACATGGTGAGCCGCAACGATGGCAAAATTCTGATGCTGGGGTCTGAAGTATCGGTCTTCCCGAATCCGATGATGGCGGTTTACGGAGCCACAAAAGCGTTTATCAAGTCGTTCTCGGAAGCGATCCGGGATGAGCTGAAAGACACCAACATAACGGTTACGGTGCTGATGCCGGGTGCTACGAACACCAACTTCTTCAACGTGGCTGGCGCAGCCGATGTAAAAGGCGCCGATCCGCAGAAAACGGCCGACCCGGCTGCGGTCGCCAAAGAAGGCTATCAGGCCCTCATGGCTGGTAAAGATCATGTGGTGGCGGGCTGGATGAACAAGGCCCGTGTAGCCATGGCCCACGTATTGCCCGATCCGCTGCTGGCGGCTGGCGTTCGCAGGGACATGACTCCGAAAGACGAAGCCGAGCAACAGCAGAAGCAAACCATTGCTATTGCGCTGGGCGTAGCGGTCGCTGTAGTAGGTGGTATCTGGCTGTTGTCGCGCAGTAACCGGCTGTCGGTACCAACCGTCAGTTCGTACGACAAAGCCCGGTACCGTTACAAAGCGCATAAGGCCAGCCGGTCAGCGCAGAACGCGATCGGCGCGGTTACCGATTCGGTGAAAGGCGCCTACCACAACGCCAAATCAACCGTAGAAGAGGCTTTGGCCTAAAAACCGGACCAAGTTGTGGTTCGCGCGGATTCATACTTTGGTCCCTGCGGTCGTCGCTCCGATCAGACGGTTGTATTGCTGCCGCACTCCGGCATGTACCTGACCGCACCTTCGCGCCTGAATTTGGCACCCGTATTGCCTTGGGGGCTACCTGCAGGGGATTCCTGAGCCAGGGCGAAGGGGCCGATGCTCCGGTGGACACCGTAGTGGGCTGGCCCATTGTCAACGCCATGCAGCCCGCTCCGCAGCTGAACCGGGTTCAGTAAACGAACTTGTGACTTGCGCGGCCGCAGCCAGATCCTGTTTAGGAGCTGGCTGCGGCCGTGGTGCATACAGACGTAGGCTTATTCGCGTGAGGTTCCGGGTATTTTCAGAATCAGGTCGGCTCCGTACAGCCCGGCGGGAGTTTGATAGCCAGCCTGCCAGTTTCCGTTCAGAACATGCCGGGTAATCGTCAGCGCGGTATCGGCTGTGAGCGTATAGCCTTCGGGACCATGTTGCCGGGCTTCTACGGTCTGGCCCTGTGCGTTGCGAGCGCGGCCCCAGACGTGCGTACGGGCGCGCTGCCGAACCGTTTCGTCGGGGCCGGTGACGCGGCTGGTGATCTGCCGACGCAGGAACGACTGAACCCACGGCAGGCGCACGAGCCAGCCGAGGTAATTCCCCAGCCGGGCTATCCGGATCTGTTGGGTTGTGGTGCCCATATAGGTTTCGATAGTTGGGATGCCGGTCGTACGGTAGGCCGTCGAGAGGTCGCCCCACGGAATTGCCATGCAGGGCTGCGGTTGACCGTTGCCGAAATCGACAGTCAGCGTCTGGTGGGCGTAGGGTACCGGAACGAGTCGGCCGTTTTGCCGAATCATACCGCCCGCGCCCAGCCCTTCAAGTGCCGTTTGCGCCGTACCGTGCGATAGGGCACCCTCTGCATTGGCGAAAGCCAGCTGAAGGTGGGTAGCATCGGGTAGCCGCTCGTGCAGGTAACGCGCCATACAGTCGGTCGGTACTACGTCGAAACCCACGCCCGACATCAGCATAATATTGCGCTTTAAAGCCGCTGCGTGCAGCGTGAATCCGTGTTCGAATACGGCCACCTCGCCCGTAATATCGAGGTAATGGGTTCCGGTGCGCAGGCAGGCTTCCTGCATAGGAGCTGCCGTTTGGGAGAAGGGCCCCGCACAGTGCAGGACTACCGGCATATCGGCTAAGACCGCATCGAGGGATGTGGCATCGCTGAGATCAGCTACTCGGTATGAGAGCCCATGCTGCTCGGCCAGGGGGCGGAGTTTGGCTTCGCTACGCCCTGCCAGGACTGGCCTTAGGCCAAAGGCGGCAAGCCGGTCGAGCATGAGCCGGGCCGTATAGCCGTTGGCGCCGTAAAGCAGAAAGGTGTTGGTTGCCATAGCGAATTAGTGCGTATACCGACGTCGACGAACTACCTGCCAGGCCAGGCCGACCAGACCGACCAGCGCCAGCGGCCCCAGCAGGTTCAGCAACTGCCAGCCTGTTCGGTTCGCGTTGAGCCGAATTTTATCGAGTGGGCGCAGGGCCACCGACCGGGTACGGGCCGCGATGACGCCGTTCGGGTCGACCAGATAATCGATAGCGTTGAGCGCGAAATCTTTATTGGCAAACGTGCTGCGCGTGAACCGGTCGAAACCGAGCGGATAGGGCGTGTTTCGTTTGTAGTCGACATCGTTCACGACCAGGTCGCCATCCGAGCAGATCAGCACCCGACTCGGCTCGCCACTGGCCCTGAACCCGGCCGCCCGCGCATCGCCCGGCAGAATCCGGTTGGCGTATACAGACTGGAACCGGCCTTCGAGCAGGCAGCCCACCAGTCGAACCCCACCCGTGTACGTTTGCGGATCGGGTTGTTGCCGGGCTTCGTTATACGAGATCAGTGCGGGGGTTTTCAGCACCTGCGTGTAAGGCGAGGTCATCAGCAGCGGAATCTTGCGGATGCCCGGCGCCTGTACCGTATCCAGTGTGCTGATGAACCGGCCCAGCACCGCATCGAGGTTTCGGACAATGGGATTGCCGGAGGTGCCGAAGTTGTTCAGCAGCGGAAAAAATCGCCAGGGCAGCAGCTGAATATTGGGTTTGTCGCCGAGGTTACCCACGTTGAGCGGGATAGGGGCGCAATACATATCTTTCACCACATCGCGGTTGACGCGTACACCCCAGCGAAAAAACAGCTCGTCGAGGTTGAGGTTCAGCGGCTGGGCGTAGTTGCCTTCGTTGCTGACACTGTCGATGCGCTGGCCGTCCACAAAAAACAAGGCCCGCCCGCCGTTGACCACGTACTGGTCAAGCTTAAAGATTTCGTCGTCGGAAAAGGGGCGGTCGGGCTTGGGAACCAGCACCGCGTCGAGGCCAGTAATGGGGCCGGGTTTGCTCAGATCGATAAAAAACAGGTCGTAGCTCTGCTGTACGGAAGCCAGCAGGTCGGCAAAACGTGACGGTGGCACCTGCGTATGGCTGTAGAGCAGCCCCACCCGCCGGCGGTTGCCTTCGGTCTGGGTCAGCTTCCGGATGGCCGACGCCAGTTCAAATTCCACCCCTTCGTACGACTGGTTCAGCTGGTCTTCTTTCGAGGCCGCTTTGTTGCCTTTGAGCAGCAGTACGGCCGTTTCTTTACCCTTGTAGGAGACGATGGCCCCCGGAAAAACCAGTTTCTCGGTGCGCTTGCCGCCTTCGTTGGCGACCAGGTTGGTGGGTAGAAGACCGCGCTGCTGAAGCCGATCGATGAGTTTGTTCTTTTCGTCGACGTTCGTGACTACGTCGGGGTCGATGAAACGGAAGGTAACGGTTTTGCCCGCCTGGACCTGAAACTCGTCCAGCGTTTCGCGTACGGCGTTTTCGAGTCGCTTAAATGCGGGTGGCAGATCGCCGGTGAGGTATACGTCGACGTGAATGTCGTCGGGGAGTTCGGCCAGCAGCGTGCGGGTAGCGTCGGAGAGGGTATACCGTTTCTCTTCGGTCAGATCGAGCCGGAAAAACACAAAAGCAGACAGCACATTGACGGCTACCAGAGCCGCCACAATCAAAAGCGTTTGTACCGAAGCGGATTTCATACAACTAGAGTAACGAACAAATATCCCCAAACTGTCTCCCCCGTAGAGACGCGAGGGCCGGTGCGATCGCGTCTCCTGTGCGCCAGTCAATATTTCCGCGAAACAGTGGCTGACGCGTGTGAGACGCGAGGGATCGCGTCTCTACGTAGGGCTCTGGCGGGCAAGATACGGGATTTTAGCGTGTGTCACCTGCCGGGCTGTTTCGCCCATCGCCGTAATCTGGGTATCCCTCAGGCTCATATTTAGCCGCTCTTCTTAACATTATTTAAGTACTCTTGTTGAAGAATAGAGTAAACTGGCTCCCTAACTATCATGGCCAAAACAACGGATTTAGCAAGAAGTGGTGTGCTCAATGTAGCCCCTGTCGACCCGATTCCGAGCGGATCGAGCCTGATCAATGTCGGACCCAATGAGCGTTACTTGTCGGTCGGCGCCGGTGCGTTGCTGCTCACTGTAGGTCTTCGACGCGGAGGCCTGGGCGGGTTGCTGACAGCCGCGCTGGGTGGTGTTCTAGCGTATCGGGGCGCTACCGGATACTGCCCTGTCAACAGCGCTATTGGCCGCGATACGTCGGGCGAGAAGACCGAAACCGACGTGATCGAGATTAGCAAAAGCGTTACCATCAACAAACCCCGCCAGAAGTGTACCGCTTCTGGCGTCAGCTGGAGAATCTGCCGCTGTTCATGCAGCACCTCGAATCGGTTACTCAAACCGACAACCTCCGGTCGCACTGGGTGGCTAAAGTGAGCACCGGCAACGCCCTAACCCGAGCATTGCCAGCCGTCGAATGGGATGCTGAAATTGTGGAGGAGCAGGAAAACAGCCGTCTGGTCTGGCGGTCGGTACCCGGTGCTACCGTCGATAATTCGGGTGAGGTATGGTTTATGGATGCACCCGGCCAGCAGGGCACTCAGGTACACGCCATTATCAAGTACCGCGCACCCGAAGGCATTGTGGGCGAAGCGGTGGCCAAACTGCTTAATCCAGCCTTTGGGCTGATGATTCAGGAAGATATCCGGCAGTTTAAGAAGCTGCTCGAAAGCAGTGCCGTCCCCGCACCGGTTTCGGTCCCCGAGCTATGATGGATATGTAGCCTACCGCGAATTATGGATGGCATGTAAACTCAATAAGTGCATTTTGTTATTTTTTCTGTAGCCAGGATGACAAAAATAGTATGTAGAGAAATTTGGAAATAGTTTCTGCAGACGAGTTGCTGGCTCCTGTGTAATAAACTGAGTCAGTACCCTTTTTACCGCCATTTGTTATCGTTCGTTTATGCTAACAGATGCATGCTCAAACGTATACTTTTTGAAAGCATCAATTATTCTTTTTCGTTTGTAGGTAAAAAATAGGTAAGTCTCTCCATTCGGTTTTCTGACTATAATTCTGTTCGGGAAAATCAGTAGGTAATTACGGCGTCTAATAGTAGATAGTTCGCTGAAATTCAACTGAATTGTATTGATGAGGTGGTTATTACACGGAAAAATTGCAGAAAATTTTTTATCTCTTTCTGTGCATTCTTTTGGTATAAACGACAAGGATTCATTAGTCAATTGCAGCGTTCCAGCTACAGCACTTTCAAACAGAAAGGGTAACGGTGTTATCTTAATAACCACAGCTGATTTAAGAGATTTGTTTATACCTGTGTCGTGCTGAGCGTATAGTCGGCTGGCTACCGCCAGAATAAAAATGACTAGGTGAAGTGATCGGCTCATAAAGCAGTCTATCTAAAAGTAGCAGCTTGTCAACGGCCGATTTGGAAATAGTGCCGTCTAGACATAGGCGTTCTGTTGAGTGATTGACAGGCGTGCTAGATTGATGCGTCCCTAAACGCTCTTTCTCGCATTCACGATAAAACGCGCTCCAGTTGTAGAAGCCGTGGTGTAACGTCAACGAAGGAGACGTAGATCAAAGGAGAAGCCGGGCAGGACGTCCTCGCCGGTGAGCGTGTTGTCGAACCCTTGAACCACCCGTACCGAACCGTCGGGCCGATACAGGCGCACTTCTTCATTTTTAGGATTAATGAGCCAGGCTAGTTGGCACCCATTTTCCATGTACTCCTGCATTTTAGCCACGGCTTCACGCAGATTGTCTGTCTCGC
The DNA here is from genome assembly GCF_005870035.1 of Spirosoma lacussanchae. Classification (GTDB taxonomy): domain Bacteria; phylum Bacteroidota; class Bacteroidia; order Cytophagales; family Spirosomataceae; genus Spirosoma; species Spirosoma lacussanchae. Next base: position 430,629 of record NZ_SWJG01000003.1, read on the forward strand.
TCATCAGTTCAACAATAAAGTCAGGACAGAGCGGAGGAAGTTTTGTCTGCTCTTCGGCTGTCAACGTGTTCCAGCGATTTATGGAAACAAAAGCAACATCGGGCGAACGGTCAGCGCCGTTGGGTAGCGCAAACCCGGTTGAGGAGTCAAAAACAATACCCGCCCTGGCCGATCGGTTCCAAAGGCCGAGGTCAACTGTAAGATCCGTGTTTCTACGCCCCGTTGTACCGCCGGTTAATGCCATAGTTATAATGGTACCATCTGCGTCACGCTCAAATTTGAAATCAGGATTGTCCTGGCAAAAATGGTAGAACTCATCATGCGTCATAATGCGCATCGGTAGCTTAATACCCGCCAGTCGGTCTTTATGGGGAAGCAGTACCATAGCCATTCTTTTTCTTAAAGGTACGGTTTTACTCGTTAAAACCCGCCCCGGTCGTAGAAGCTGCGACGGCGGCTTAGTTTCAGCTCCTGGAGGATGGACGAGCGGGCGCGCAGGTCGAAGGAATAGTTACCGGCCCGGATGTTGCTGCCCGAGTAGGGCGTCCAGTTGAAGGCCATTTCCCAGCAGTGGAGGTCGCGGTTGATACCGATGGTCGTAAGGGTCGGGCTGCGGAACTGGAAATCGTAACCCGTCTGCACCGTTATTTTCCACTTGGGCGTCAGGCTCAGGTCGCCCGTCAGGGTCAGCGCCTGAACCACCTGCGACAGCTCCGGCGTGAGTTTGGTAAGCCCGAAGGTGTAGCTCATGTTGATCGACCACGGAATATTGAAGTCGACGTACAGCTCGGGGTTGTTGTTGATGGCCTTCATCTGAGCCTCGCTGGCGTTGGCGCTGGTCTTGGGCTTGTCGGCCTGTTTGGGCGCGAACCGAGCACTCAGATACGCCTGTATGTTGGTGAGCCGCAGTAAACCCTGCCCGGCCTGAAAAGCATACAGGTTAGGCACCCGGACGTACTGCTGGTCGACGTATTTGGTCGTGTTCAGGATCAGGGGCGAATAGGTCAGGGGCGGAACGGGTATGGTCCCGAACGTGTAGGCCTGGAGCAGATACTGCGGAGTGCCGCCATAGCCCCGGTTGGCATACGGGTCGAAGGTCGACGAGAAGTTGAAGCTGATGTTCTTGAAAATCTGCGTGTTGGCGTTGACCGAAATGGGCGAAAGCTGGTAGTCGGGCGCCAGGATGTTATAACTGCCCGTCAGGCTGATATTATCGAAGATCGGTACCTTCTTGAAGTCCTGCCCCGTCGTATCGCCCCGCGTTCTGACTTTCATCTCCAGCTGGTTCACGATGCCGAACGAAATAAAGGCCGACTCGGTACTGCCGCTGCCACCGCTGCCGCCCAGCCCCCTGAACCGGGAAAGCGTACGGCGGTAGTCGGGCAGGGCGGCCAGGCTTCCTACAGCCGGCAGTACCTGAAACTGGCCGAACGAAGGGTTCGTAAAGTCGGGTATGTAGCTGAACGATATAGACGGAGCTACCGTATGGCGGATGGCCTCTACGCGTTTGCCCCGGATAAAATACGTGCCGTAAAAGCGCGTGTTCATGCTGGCGTTGACCGAGAAGTTATACGACGGAAAAAAGCCCCGGGCCGTATCGATCCGAACCGCATCGTTTTCCTGAACGTACACATAATCGAGCCGTTTGCTGTAGATATCGCCCTGCAGGGCGAAGCCCGGCGTCAGGTTGATATACCGGAACAGCTTCAGGTTAGGCAGCGAAATCGGAATGCTGTAGCGGGCCTGTACAACCCGGTTTTCCCAGATTCGGTCGGCGTTAGCCAGACTGAAGGCAATCAGGTTCGGGTCGGACTCAACGATGCCCAGCCGGATGTTGTTGGCCCGGCGGGTGCTGTCGAGAATCCGGTCAATGGCGCTGATGGTCGGGATGCCAGTGATAACCGGAAAACCCAGTCCCGTAGTGTCGACCTGCCGACGGATGGTGTTGTTGATCGTGATGGACCCGCTGACGTCGAGACCGACCCGGAAACTCTCATACCAGCGACCTGTGCCCCCTTTGAGGGCGAAGGGCGAGATCTGGTTGATGCCGAAGTTGAAATCTGACGACACGTCGGTTTTGCCGTTCTCGCGCACGCCGGTGCGCTGGTTTACCTGTCCGAACTGCTGGTTCACCCGGACGTTGGCCCCAGCCCGTGCAAACTGCCCGAAGGTGCGGCTATACTGGACCGACGAACCCGCTACGTTGGAGATGTACTGCTGCTGGTTGAAGGAGTTGAACTGGTTGTAGCTGTTGCTGCTGACGTTTACGTTGGCCGAAAAACTACCCCGCCCGCGTGGTACCGGCGAGTGTGACCAGGTAAAGGCAAAGTCGTTACGCGGGGTCTGGGTGGTATCGACCCGGTCGCCGGAGCGGTTTCGGTTAAAACGCAGGTCAACGCCCCCGCTGTAGCGATACCGTTTGTTGTAGGCCGAAGCGACGCCCAGCCCCCAGCTTCCCCGCGAGTAAATCTGTCCTTTGAACTGAAGCCCCAGGTTCTCGCTCACGGCCCAGTAATAGCCGCCGTCGCGCAGGTAAAAACCGCGTCCGTTGGGTTCTTCGCCATACTGCGGCACGATAACGCCCGATACCCCGATTTCTTTTCGCTTCGGAAACGGAAAAAAACCGAACGGCAGCCCGATCGGAAGCGGAATCTGGTTGATGACCAGGTTGAAAGGCCCGGCCACAACCTGCCGGTTATGAATTACCTTCAGTTTGCTGGCATTGATGTGGAAGTGGGGCGTTGCCAGATTACAGGTGGTGTAGATCGCCTTGCCGATGTAGAGGTTATCTTCGGCGTCTTTTTTTACCGTGGTGCCCCGAATGTTGCCCTCGCCCTGCTGCGTGATGACGCCCTGGATGCGCCCTTTCTTGCTTTTGAAGTTGTAGCGAATCTCTTTGGTATCGTATTTTCCTTCGCCATCCTGAAAAATGGGTCTCCCAATTGTCTTCTTTGTTGTCGAATCATACCGACCTTTGGCATATACTTCGTTAGTAAGATAGTTTAGACGGATATAGTCGGCTTTTAGCGAGATGTCACCGTATTCAACGCTGGCGTCACCGAACAGCTCGACCGTCTGGCCATCGGCAGCGTATATGGTTGAGTCTTTGGCCTGATACTTGACCGTTGTACTGAACTGATCGGCCTGGGTCGTATCGGACAGGGCGGTATCACCGGCGGCTACGCGCAGCGAGTCACCACTCACCCGGCGCTGGGGCCGAACGGTGCTGGGCGATACAAGACCGGGTTGCAGGCGTCCGCGGGTGCTGGTCTGGGAGGCTGGGGTAGTGGCCGTAGTGTTTGTCGCGCCGGTCGATGTGGTGGAGGCCGGGTTGTTGGAGCGGGTGGCCGGGTTCGCGACCGACGGCACGCCGGAGGCTGCGTTCGGCACGCGCTGGGCGGGTACCGTTGCGGGCGGAAGTCCACCCTTATCGGGCTGTACCGACGTTGACTGCGGTGAGGTTGTTGCCTGGGCCAGTGCTACATAGCTGCCGAAGAGCAGGAGTAAACAAAGTGCGGCTCGAAGCCATGCCGGACGTGCTGGAAGGGGCCGCAAAATAAAGTATCCTTTTTTCAGTTCTATCAAAAAAATTACATTTGCCAAAAGGCCGTTAAGCCTATGGCTTACAAAGGTATTCACGAACAATTATCCCACTATCGCTTTGAAACGTTTTCAGCCGTTAAAAATTATTAAATCAACCGGTGTTCGGGCGTTGTTGCTGGCTCCCGGAAAAATGACAACCGGTTTGCTGATAACGCTGCCGCTTCTGGCCATGACCGTGGTGTCTCCGGAAGTTGTTCAGGCTGATCTGAATCAGGATACCATTCGCACCAGCCGGGAAAGCAGCGAGGAGTCTGCCGCCCCCAACCGGCTCCGCACCATCGTGCTCGACGCCGGTCATGGTGGTAAAGACCCCGGTACGCACGGCCGATATGCCAAGGAGAAAACCATTAACCTGGAACTCATATTGCAATTAGGCCGGAAAATTAAAGCAAATCATCCAGACGTTCGCGTTATCTACACCCGGGTTTCGGACCACTTCGTCGATTTATACGAGCGGGGGGCTATTGCCAACCGGAATCGGGCCGACCTGTTCATCTCCATTCACTGCAACGCCAGCCCATCCAGCAACCGGGTTTATGGCACCGAAACCTACACCCTGGGGCTGCACCGAACCCAGAGTAACCTCGACGTAGCCCGGCGCGAAAACGCCGTAATTCTGCAGGAAAAAAATTACCAGCAGACCTATAAAGGGTTCAACCCCAACTCGCCCCTGGCCACCATCATGCTGGCCAATTACCAGCATGCGTTCATGGAAAGCAGCATCAACTTTGCCGAAAAGGTAGAGCGCAGTTTTCGGCGTAATGCCGACCGGAAAAGCAATGGCGTAAAACAGGCCGGGTTTATTGTACTCTGGAAAACCACCATGCCCAGCGTTCTGATCGAGAGTGGCTACCTGACCAACCCGGCCGAAGAGCTGTATCTGAAGTCGGACGAAGGCCAGAAAACCATGGTCAACGCGATCTACAAGGCGTTTGAGCAGTACAAAGAAGAAATTGAAGCGAACGGGTAAACCAACGGTTAGCCGGGCGGAAGCCTCCTGACAAGACACAGGACGAATGGCGTAAAATTGCCGTTCGTCCTTTTTTCGGCGTTCAGGGGCACAAACAGGCGCCGAAGATGGTTATACGTTAAGTCTAATTGGCAGGTGTACCCCGAGCAAGGCGGCTCACCTTCTTCACACGCATGAAACTATCGCAGGAAGTAAAAGTGGGTTTACTGGCTGTCGTCTCGCTGATGATGCTTTATTTCGGATTCGAGTTCTTGAAAGGGTCCGATTTCTTCTCCAATAACCGGACCTATCAGGTTATCTACGACAACGTAGACGGGCTGACATCCTCCAATCCCGTACGGATCAACGGGTTGTCGGTCGGGCAGGTCAAATCAATCGATATTCTTCAGGATCAGGGTAATAAGCTACTGGTAACGGTGGAGCTGAAAAACGACATCCGGGTTACGCAGGGCTCGCAGGCTATTCTGGCCGACGATGGGCTGTTGGGCGGCAAATCGATTCGGCTGGTCGTTAAACCCGGCACGCCCCAGCTGGAAGAGGGCGGTCAGCTGGTTGCTACCAAAGAAACCGGCCTTACAGCCCTTATTCGCGAAAAAACCCTACCGGTGCTCAATAATGTCGACTCGCTGACGTACCAGCTCAATCGGGTAGTGGCTCAGTTTGACCAGACGGGCGTTGTGCTGAACAAGACACTGGCCAGCGCCAATGCTGCCGTTGGTACGCTCGATCTGACCATTGCCGAAAACCGCGCTGGCCTCCGAACCACACTCGCCAATGTGAACAGGCTGTCGGCTTCGCTGATCGAGACGGAACGCCAGCTTAAGCCTATTCTGGCTAAAGCCGATACGTTTGCCGACTCGCTGCAGGGCCTGCAGCTAAAGCAGACGCTCGGCAGCGTGAACAAAACCGTCGACAACCTGCAGCGGATTCTGGGCGACATCAACAAAGGTCGAGGTTCGCTGGGTAAACTGGCGTCTGACGAGCAACTTTACCGGAATGTAAACGCTACGACCGCCAGCCTCGAAAAACTCCTGACCGACCTGCGCGAGAACCCCAAGCGCTACGTTCATTTCTCGCTCTTCGGCCGTAAAGACAAAACCGGCGCGGCCACCGGGACGCAGCCCGCCAGCACAACAGACGTCACCAGCCAGGCCGATTCTACAAAGTAAAGCAAAGGCCGTTCCATCATGCCGCCCATTCCTTGGCCCGTCAGGATCTCTACCATATAGCGTCGGTAGGGGTCGACGGTATGACAGCGTCCGCAAGACCATGGTCTTGCGGACGGTCGGAAATCCGTTAGTTGACCAGGACAACGCCCTTATCTTTTGCCATCTGGTTAATGCGCATGAGGTTGGTTTCTATGGTCATTTTGAGCTTCCCCAGCTGGGCGTCTACTTCCTGCGTAAGCTGACTACGAACCTCTTCGCCCTGTTTGGTTGGGCGGAAGTCGCCCTGGGCCTGCTCACTCATGAGGTGCGCCAGCCGGTTGTTGAGCTTGATACCATAGTTGAGCGGGTCCTGCACACTCATGTTTTTGGTCTGGTGAATGTCGTTCTCAATGGTCTTGAGCTCGTCTTCAAACTTCTTAATGACGTCGTTTATGTCTTTGTTCTTCTCGTCGGAACCCATCTTGTTTTTGAGATAAGTCAGGTCTTCCTTGATCTTCCGGAGGTTGATGATGCCTTCGTTGGCTTCCGTTACCTTGTTCCGCACTTTCATCAGGAAATCGAACTGGGCCTGGTAATCGGCTGGTGTCGTTTTTAGGCGCGGATCTTTGAGAATCTCGAACGGCTGGGTCTGCGATTGCCCGTTTACCGTTAACCTGACCTGATAATTGCCCGGAACGGCTTTGGGGCCGAGGTTAGGCGATCCGTAGAAGACCATGCCGGGAAAGGTTTTATAGCCGGGGTAGCGCATGTCCCACACGAAACGGTCGCCCCCGGATTTGACCTTCAGCAGGTCGGCTTTTTCTTTCGCTTTCGTGCTGAACGAGCGGATCAGGGTACCGTTGCTTTCGAGAATGTCGAGCCTGACCTCCGCAGCCGGGTCAGTTTTTTTGATGAAGTAATGAATCAGGACGCCGTTGGGGTGATTTTCGCCTTCGAGCTGCGCGTCGCGTTTGCTGGTACCGGCCATGCGGTAGGTAGGCATCGGCTGGTAGAGAATGGCTTCTTTGGTGGCCAGGTCGCTCTTGAGCTGGTGCAGGGGCGTCAGGTCATCGATCAGCCAGAAGCTACGGCCGTGGGTGGCGGCAATGAGGTTATCGTTCTTGATGGCCAGGTCATGGATGGGTACCGGAGGCAGGTTGAGCTGAAGTTTAGACCAGCTCTCGCCATCGTCGAACGATACCCAGACGCCCCGCTCGGTGCCGGCATAGAGCAATCCTTTCCGCTTCGGATCGGCCCGGACCACCCGAACAAACTCGTCTTTGGGAATTCCTTTGGTCATCACCGTCCAGGTTTTGCCGTAGTCCAGCGTTTTGTAGATGTAGGGCGTGTAATCGCCGAACTTGTACGAGGTAGCGGCCACGTAAGCGCCCCCTTTCACGAACGGATTGACCTCCACCGAATTCATCATGTTGTACTTCGGCGACACGGAGGGGGTAACATTCTTCCAGGTTTTGCCGCCATCTGTGGTGACGTGGATCAGTCCGTCGTCGGACCCCGTCCAGATTTCGCCTTCGGTATAGGGCGACTCGGTAGCGGCAAACACGTTGGCGTAGTATTCGGCACCCGTGTTGTCCTGCGTAATCGGCCCGCCCGACGATTTGATGGTCTCGGGCTCTCCCCGCGACAGATCGGGACTGATCACCTCCCAGCTTTCACCACCCGTATAGCTGACGTGCAGATGGTTCGAGCCGGCGTACAGCTTCTTCGGGTTGTGCGGACTGAAAAAGACCGGGTAATTCCAGTTGAAGCGGTATTTCATGGCGTCGGCTCCCGAACCGGCAGGTAGGTCGGGGTGTACGTTGGTAGACCGCTCCTGCCCGGTAGCCAGATCCTGCATGGTCATGTAGCCTTTGTAATCGCCCCCAAAAACGACCTCGCTGTTGAGCGGGTCGGGCGCCAGGTGGGCACTTTCGCCGATGGCCAGCGCTACCCAGTCTTTTTCGGTCACGGAAGCGCTGCCCGTCCGGTGCGAAATCCGGACGCTGGAGTTGTCCTGCTGGGCGCCGTAGATGCGGTATGGGAAATGGTTGTCGGTCGAAACGCGGTAGAACTGCGCCGTTGGCTGGTTGTGGTAGGTTGTCCAGTGGTTGCCACCGTCGGTCGAGACCTGAGCACCCCCGTCGTCGGCAATCGCCATGCGCTGGTTGTTGGTCGGGTCGATCCAGAGGTCGTGGTGGTCGCCGTGGGGCGCGTTTTTCAGCTCAAAGGTTTTACCGCCATCTTTCGATACGCCGTAGCTGACGTTCATGACGTAGACAATATCCTCGTTCTGCGAGTCGGCATAGATACGGCAGTAGTACCAGGCCCGTTGTAGCAAAGCGCGGTCCTGATTGATGCGGGCCCAGGTTTTGCCGGCATCGTCGGACCGATACACCCCGCCAGCGTCTTTGTTTTCGATGATGGCCCAAACCCGGCTGGAGTTTTTGGGAGATACCGTTACGCCGATGATGCCGTTGATACCCGAGGGCATACCTGACTTGTCGGAGAGGTTTTCCCAGGTCTCGCCACCGTCGGTACTTTTCCAGAGTTTGGAGTCGGGCCCGCCACTGTCCATCCGGTAGCCGTTGCGTTTCATATTCCAGGTGCTGGCATACAGGATGCGTGGATTGTTGGGGTCGAGCACCAGATCGGCAGCGCCCGCCTGATCGTTGATGTACAGGACTTTTTTCCAGGTCTGCCCCCCGTCGGTGCTGCGGAAAATACCCCGCATCTCATTGGGTTTCCAGAGGTTCCCCATAGCCGCTACGTAGACCAGGTCGGGGTTTTTGGGGTGAATACGGATGCGGGCAATGTGTTTCGAGTCAGTCAGGCCGATGCGTTTCCAGCTGGTGCCGGCGTCGGTCGATCGCCACATGCCCGTACCCGAAGCCACGTTGTTGCGCAGGGTCTGCTCGCCTTCGCCCACGTAGATCACGTTGGGGTCGCTCTCGGCCACGGCCACCGCGCCAATGCTCCCGCCGAAGTAGGCATCGCTGATGTTTCCCCAGGTTTGGCCGCCGTCGGTTGTTCGCCAGACGCCCCCGCCAACGGTGCCCATGTAGTAGAGATTAGGGTTGCTGCTCACGCCCGTAACGGTACAGGAGCGCCCACCCCGAAACGGACCCAACTCCCGCCAGCGCAGCCCCTCGTAGGTGGCCGGGTCGAAGGAGACCGTTGCCGGTGTTTTTGGCGATTGACTGTAAACAAACTGGCTAACAAACAGCAATAAGAAAACGTAGAGGAAAGGTGGCTTCATAGGACGTATAGATTGAGGATAAAAAGTCATAAATGGCTCACAGAGAGGTGGCCTTTGTAATTTTCCTAAACTTACTGATTGTCGATAATTTAATCTGAAATTAATCTGTATTTCATTATTTTATATTGAAAAATCTACAAAAATCAAAATATGATGCTTGTCGGTCTGGCGGCTCGGCTTATTGTTGAACGTACATCGTTACGGACCGCCGGTGTTGGAGACGGCAACAACTCGCTTACTTTAGGGTTTTCTAACAGCCGATCTGGCCTACTCTTCATTCATGCAAACCCTTCTCGACGAACTCACGCAGCGCACCACCAAAACCCAGCTGGGCGGTGGACAAAAGAAAATAGATGACCAGCACCGCAAGGGCAAACTGACCGCCCGCGAGCGCATCGATTACCTGACCGATTCTGACCGTCCCTTCGTAGAGATCGGCTTGTTTGGGGGCGAGGGCATGTATGCCGAACATGGCGGCTGCCCGTCGGGAGGGGTGGTGGTGGGTATTGGCTACATCTCGGGGCGCCAGTGCGTCATTGTGGCCAACGATGCTACAGTGAAGGCGGGGGCCTGGTTTCCGATAACGGCCAAGAAAAACCTGCGCGCCCAGGAAATCGCGATGGAGAACCACCTACCCATCATCTACCTAGTCGACAGTGCGGGTGTTTATCTGCCGCTGCAGGACGAGGTGTTTGCCGACAAAGAACACTTTGGCCGAACGTTCCGGAACAATGCTCAGCTCTCGGCCATGGGGATACTACAGGTGGCAGCCATTATGGGAAGCTGCGTAGCGGGGGGCGCCTACCTGCCGATCATGTCCGACGAAGCGCTCATCGTGGAGGGTACTGGCTCTATTTTTCTGGCCGGACCCTATCTCGTAAAAGCCAGCATTGGTGAAGATGTGGATGCCGAAACCCTCGGTGGCGCCGTAACCCATACCGACATTTCGGGAGTCGTGGACAACCGCTATCCCGATGATCAGCGTTGCCTCGATGCCATCAAACGGATCCTGTCCCGGACAGGCCAGCGCGAAACAGCCGGCTTCGATCGCATCGAATCGGCTCCGCCCGCCAAAGAGCCGGCCGATATTTACCAGCTGCTGCCGTCGGACCGGGTTAAACCGTACGATATGCGCGAGATTGTGGATAGACTGGTGGATAAGTCGGAGTTCGATGCTTATAAACCAACCTACGGCCAGTCGCTGCTGTGTGGCTACGCGCGTATCGATGGCTGGGCGGTGGGAATTGTGGCTAATCAGCGCAAGGTGGTGAAGGCTAAAGTGCCGCGTCAGGGCGGGGCGCAGAGCCAGCCCGTAGAAATGCAGATGGGGGGCGTTATCTACGGCGACGCAGCCGATAAAGCGGCCCGGTTCATCATGAACTGCAATCAGAAACGGATTCCGCTGGTGTTTCTGCAGGATGTGTCGGGATTTATGGTCGGCAGCCGGGCCGAGCAGGGCGGAATTATCAAAGACGGGGCCAAGATGGTCAGCGCTATGGCCAACTCGGTGGTACCGAAATTTACGGTAGTGATCGGCAACAGCTACGGCGCGGGTAACTACGCCATGTGCGGGCGCGCCTATGACCCACGCCTGATGGTAGCCTGGCCCACCGCCCAGATGGCCGTTATGAGCGGGGCATCGGCTGCCAAAACCCTGCTGCAAATTCAGGTGGCTGCGCAGAAAGCCAAAGGACAGCCACTCACGCCGGAGCAGGAACAGGCCCAACTCGACAAAATCACCGACCAGTACAATGCCCAGCTATCACCCTACTACGCAGCCGCCCGGCTCTGGGTCGATGCCGTCATAGACCCGCTCCAGACCCGACAGGTTCTGTCGGAAGGCATCGCGGCTGCCAACCAGGCCCCCATCACCAAACCGTTTTCAGTGGGTATTATTCAAACCTAGCTGGTTCAACCCTGGCTTTTGCCGGCTCATTACGACCCTGGGCCCGTCCTGCCAACAGCCCTGGCGCCCGTTCAGACCGTTGGCAGGACGGGCGTCTCAATTAGAAACCAGGCAAGCAGAATAGCGACGAACAGGTACAGGAAACCGGCAATGGCGCACTTCACCCGGCAAAAGGTGCCCTGGTCGGTAGTGAGCGCTTCCCGCGCGAAGCTAACGGTCATGATGAGCTGACCCAGAATAGAGAGGATGACGAAAACAGGCAGATTCATGGCTGTAAAAACCGTACGTGAGAGGAGATGACCCGTGTAAAGTGATATTGACTAGTTGACTATCAGTTAACTATGCGTCGTGGCTGGTTCGTAGCAACCGAAAACGCGTTCTGCTGGTGGCGTTGCCTAATCTTACCACATGGGTAGTTGCAGTCACTGCCTATCTAAGACGTCTATTTATGAGATATGTAACATGGATTTAGTAGAATATTTGTTAAATTTTTTTCGGTGGGGTAAGCGACAGGTGAGTAAAGTGGGATATTTTGAAAGTAATACTATCATATTCCGGTTTGGTAGTACCTTTACCTCGTCAAACTGAATTGGTTATGAGCCTGTCGAAACCCAACATCCTCGTTGTCGAAGACGAAACGAAAGTGGCGCTTTTTCTCAAAAAAGGCCTGGAAACCCAGTCGTACAGCGTGACTGTGGCGGCCGATGGGCGTGAGGGGAAGCGACTGGTCGGGGCCGAACATTTTGATCTGGTTATCCTGGATGTCAATCTGCCGGTGCTGAGCGGGGTTGAACTGGCGCAGTATATCCGTACCCGAAATACACAGCTCCCCATTTTGATGCTGACGGCACTCGACTCCACGACCGACAAGCTGATGGGATTTGAAGCGGGGGCCGACGATTATTTGGTCAAACCGTTCGATTTTCTGGAGTTGCTGGCCCGCATCCGGGCTTTGCTGCGCCGGGCCACGCCCCCCGACGAAAGCGAGGCCGTACTGAAGATGGCCGATCTTGAGCTGGACCTGCGCGAGAAAGTAGCCCGTCGTATGGGACAAAGTATCGATCTGACCGCCCGTGAATTTTCTCTGCTCGAGTACCTGATGCGTAACCAGGGCCGGGTCGTGTCGCGGGTCGACATTGCCTCGCAGGTCTGGGATCTCAACTTCGACACGGGTACCAACGTGATCGATGTCTATATCAACTACCTGCGCAACAAAATCGACAAAGACGCCCCCGTTAAACTGATTCATACCGTAATCGGCCTGGGCTACGTGCTGAAACAGAAATGATCACTGCGCAATGACCATCCGCAATCGACTGACGCTGCTTTTTACGGCCATCGTATCGGGCTTACTGCTGGTATTCTGCGCTACGATCTACCTGGTTGCCGAACGGCATCGGGAGAACGAATTCCGCGAGCGCCTGCATGCCGAAGCACGAACCTCTGCCGAACTGCTGTTTGGGCCGGATACGATGGGGCGGCAGCTGTATAAGCTGCTGGACAAGAACCATATGACCGTTCTGAACGATGAAGAAATTATAATTTACAACCACCGGAACCAGATCGTTTTTGAAAGCGGAACCGACTACCTGACAGTATCGAAAAAACAACTCGACGACGTGCGGCTGCACAACAGCCTTTACTGGCGGGTAGGCCCGCGCGAAGTGGTGGGTGTCCGGTATTACGACCGCTACCACCGGCTGGTGGTGCTGGCGTCGGGCGTAGACAAGTACGGAGTCAGTAAGCAGCGGAATCTGGCCGGTTTGCTGACGGTGGGCTGGCTGCTGGCCACGGCCGTCGTATTTGGGGCGGGCCGGGTCTATGCCGGTCGGGCGTTGCAGCCGATTCGCCGGATTATCGATCGCATCGATACCATCACGGCCTCGCAGCTGGACCAGCGGCTGAAAGAAGGCCCCAACCCCGATGAGCTTACCCAACTGGCCCATCGCTTCAACCGGATGCTCGACCGGCTCGAAGATGCCTTTCAGCAGCAGCGTACCTTTGTCTCGCACGCATCCCACGAGCTGCGAACGCCCCTGACGGCCATTACCGGACAGCTTGAGGTGTCGCTGCTGGCCGATGATGACCTGACCGAGTTGCGCACAACCGTGGCCTCGGTACTAGACGACGTGCGTGATCTGAACCAGCTGACCAACGGCCTGCTGGCACTGGCTAATGTCAGCCTGGACGAAAAAGCGGTGGTGACGGGCCCGGTAGCACTCGACGAACTGACCGAACAGGTCAGGGAAGAGTTGCTTCGGCTTCGGCCTGGTTACAGCGTACAGGTCGTTACCGGGCCGGCCGCGTCGGGTACCGATGGGTTTTGGGTAACGGGTAACGAACCCCTGCTCCGAACGGCGCTGTTCAACCTGATGGAGAACGGCGGCAAGTTTTCGCCCAGCCACGAGGTGAACGTGCAGCTGACGGCCGACCGGCACATGATCCAGCTGACGGTCCAGAACCAGGGCACTCCCATCGACCCCAGCGAACTGCCTGATATATTCAAACCCTTCCGGCGGGGTACCAATGGCCGCGCTGTACCTGGCCACGGCATTGGTCTGTCGCTGACTCAGCGCATTATCCAGCTGCACCGGGGCCGCATCACGGTCGAGTCGACCGCAGCGCGCGGCACCACCTTTCAGCTGATGCTCCCACGCGCCTGAAGCGGGTGTTGCCTACTTTCTAATGGCTTTCTAACACGGGGTTAATGGGGCTCTAAAGCGGGTTGGAGACCTTTGTTTCCGCAACCGACCGCTAGTAGCCATGAACCAATACATTCTCGATTACTCCAATCCAGGCAGAGCGAAGCGCCGTTCTGGCCGCAATTTCCGGGCGCGGTTGCGCATGTATCGGGTCTATCGTCGGATGCTTATGCTGCTGAGCGGCCTCGTCTGTGGCATCTCTTTGCTCAGCCTGGCCCATCAGCGTACCGAAACGCAGCTGATTCAGCAGCGATACGATGCGCAGCTGATTCAGTACGACTCGTTGCTGGCCGCCAAGCTGGAAGTAGATCAGCAGCTGGCCAAGGTGTACCGCCGGCTGTCGCTCGAGCCCCGAACCGACCGCGTGCGCTACGCACCCAGCCGAGACTGACCACCGGCTGTTTTCGGTCGTGTGTATCCGGCAGGCGCCGATTCATCTAATCAGACCATCAATTTATCACAACAGCCATGAAACCGACCATCATTCTGCCTATTGGCTTGGCGGTACTAACCCTGAGCAGTTGCGCCATCGTCCGGCAGGGCGAAGTGGGCGTCAGACGAACGCTTGGGAAAATAAACCCGCAAACCCTGCCCGAAGGCGTACAGCTTTTTAACCCGATTCTGACGCGGGTCATCAAAATTCCGACGCGAACCGTCAATCTCGAAGTGCGTGCTCCGCTGCCTTCCAGAGAAGGCCTGACGGTACAGTCGGAAGTGTCGATTCTGTACCGCGTCGAAGGGAGCTATGCGCCCCGGATCGTGGAGCAGATCGGGCCCGACTACGCCGAAGTGGTCATACTGCCCGTGTTTCGCTCGGCCGTAGCGGATGTATCGTCGCGGTACTTCGCCAAGGATATGCATACCGGACAACGGGCCGATATTGAACGGTCTATCCGGGAGGTGATGATGACCCAGCTCAAAGATCGGGGCTTTCTGATCGAGTCGGTGCTGCTCAAAAGCATTTCGTTACCCGCGGGCCTGACCAAAGCCATTGAAGACAAACTCGCGGCTGAGCAGGACGCGCAGCGCATGCAGTTTGTGCTGGACAAAGAACGGCAGGAGGCCCAGCGCCGAATCATCGAAGCCGAAGGCACCCGCGACGCTCAGCGGATTATCAACGAAGGGCTAACGCCCATGCTGATTCAGTTCAAGGCCATCGAAGCCTTCAACAAGCTGTCGACCTCGCCTAATAGTAAAGTGATTATCACCAACGGTAACTCCCCCCTGATGCTGTCGGCAGGCAGCGTTCAGTAAACAACACATAAACCTTTAATCATATGGAAGCTAACAAAGTAGGTAGTAAAGCAGCGCCCCTGACCGCTGCGCCCGCCGATCTGTACCTGGGCCTGGGTAACGTTGTTTACGCGCTGGCCAAAGTAGACGGGCGTATTGATCCCGAAGAAACCAGGCTGGCCCGTCAGCTGCTGGGCGAACAACCTTACGGCGAGCTAGCGCTCCACACGTTTTTTTTGCTGGAGAACTGCGCCGTTCCGGTAGAGGAAGCCTATGATTTTGCGCTACGGCGGTTTGTCAACCACCGAAAATTTCTGACTGCGCCAATGGAAAAACGCTTTGTAAAGATCCTGCTGCAAATTGCCGAAGCGCACAATAACACATCTGCGCGGGAGCTGGAACTCATCCAGCGGTTCCGGCACGACCTCGGTCGTCTGTAAAAACCGCCTGGTACCGATGTGAAGTTACGTTCACAACACAGCCGCCTGATTGATAACCAGGCGGCTGTGTTATGAAGGAAAGCCGTTGATAGGCCAAGGCTGGCTAGTGCGTTTGAGTCGGCCAGGTTTCCAGACCGGCCGCAATGCGCAGGGCTCGCTGGGTATCCTCCCAGTAGAACCCGCTTTCGTAGCCGGTGCTCATACGGTCGCAGGTTTCGAGAAAGTCATTGGCTGCATCGAACCGCTCTTGCGGCAGCGATGACCGATCGGGTTGTTCAGTTGGAGCTTCCATGTCAGCTTGCTGGTAAATAGACATCCCAAACTCAGACCTGTCAACGATACAAGACGGTTATGCCGCTGTGTCTGGCTGATGGGTTGGCCGGCAAGCTAGGCTATTCTCAGGAGAATTTAGTATTTCTTACCGATGAGATAGTTGATCCCCAGTTGCGGCTGAATCAGCGGCTGATCCAGCCATTGCTGGTAGCTGAGGGCCAGATCGATCCGGAGTGTGGCGCTTATACCGGCACTCACCCCTGCTCCGCCCGAAAAAACACCTACTGATCTGGATACCCCTGTTCCGCGTATACGGGCCGTACCATTTATGGTTACAGGACCATTTGGGGTGTTGACTATACTCGTTGTGGTCTGGCTCTCGCCCCCGGATAACGATCGGCTCCCAAACTGGTAGGAGGCCGTCAGAAATGGCGAAAAACGGGTGCGGCTGATCTGGTAGCGAGCTATCGGCCCTACCGTATAGGTTTGGCTGCGAACCGACCTGAACCATTCCTGACTGCCCGACGCACCCAGTCCCAGCAGAAGCCGGTTGGCAATGAAATAGCCGGCATACAACTGGGCTGTACTGTTATTCTCCAGAATGAGACCTTTTGAATACCCCGCGTGTATACCCACTGACCAGCTCCCTTTCGCGTAAGCGGACGTAAACGCGTTGCCGGTTTTTGATGGCTGTTGAGCCTGCAAAGAACCACACAGGCATAGAAAACAAAGGAGCAGGGCTTTTTTCATGATGTGCGTTTAGCCCTCTAACGCAACACCGCCACGATTTTATTATACTATATTTATTACAAGGTAACTTTTCGTTATCTGTCGGCTGCAACCTGAAACAGCCGGGTGCCCTGATCGAACTATGCCAGCACCCGGCCGTTCAGCGTACCTGTTTTGGCTGGGCAGGCTATACCAGTTCCGTGAATAACTCCTCGTGTGGTTTACGTACTTTCGGTGCTTTAGCCAGAAAATCTTTGGCTTCGTCGCGGTAGCCGAGTGCCATCACCAACACGCTGGTGAGGTTCTTTCCGGGCAGGCCCAGCAATTCGTCGAGGGCGGTGGCGTTGAAACCTTCTATGGGGCAGGAGTCCACTTCTTCAACGGCGGCCGCTACCAGTCCGAAGCCCAGCGCAATATAGGCCTGGCGAGCGGTCCAGTTCCTGAGTTCATCGGCACTTCGGGTCAGCAGAGATCCTTTTATGGACGTGGAAAAGCCGTTCAGCGACTCGACGGGTATAGCGCGGGTTTGCGCAATGCGCTGCATGTAGGTGTCGATATGGTCGGCGCTTACCGTCAGCTGCGAGGCAAAAATCAGGATGTGCGATCCGTCGACGATCTGCGGCTGCGGACACGCCAGTTCGTGTATTTTGGCTTTCAGGACCGGGTCTGACACCACCAGGATTTCGTAAGGCTGGAGGCCAACCGAAGAGGCCGATAGCCGGATTGCTTCCAGAATGGCGTTTACTTTCTCCGGAGCTACTACCTGCCCGTTCATATTCTTGACGGCATAGCGCCAGTGGAGTGCATCGGCAAAATTCATATCTATATATTTAAAAGTTTGAAACTATTTGCCTGCAAAATTATGTATGCCCGATATGCAAAAGATAGCACTATCCCAAAGGATACCGGTATCCTTTGGGATAGTGATCATGCCTTAAAAACCAGGATTATGGTAGCCGAACACGGACAAACGATTAGCCAGGCCGAATGCAAGCATAAGCTGGGTGGTGTTCATGACGCGCTGTATGTGCTCAGCGGAAAATGGAAGCTACCCATCGTTATTGCGCTGCACGCGGGACCCAAACGATTTGGTGAACTGCAGCGAGTTATCGGCGACATTACGCCTAAGCTGCTGTCGAAAGAGTTGAAAGAGCTGGAAATGAACGAGTTTGTGAAACGTCAGGTATACGCCAGCACACCCGTCCTGATCGAGTACGAGCTGACCCAGTACGGCCGCTCGCTCGACGGTATCATTCAGGAACTTTGTATTTGGGGGATACAGCACCGCGCCCGGATTCAGTCCCGGTAAGCGACCCCGGTGGAGCAGGTGCCCTCAACCGGAAAAAGCCGCCTATTTTTTAGCCCGGACGGTTTTTACCTGGTCGGCAGTTACGGCCTCGGCCTTGTTGCCGAAACTGCTGCGGATGTAAGTCAGCACATCGGCAATTTGCTGGTCGCTCAGAAAATCGTGGGCGGGCATCGCGTTGTCGTAGACCTCGCCTTCGATCTCCTGGCCCTGTAAGCCGTTCAGCAATACGTTGATGAGCCGGGTTTTATCGCCCGTGACCCAGGCGGTATTGCGCAGGGGCGGATTCAGGTTCGGTACGCCTGAGCCGTTGGCCTGGTGGCAGGTAAGGCAATGTTGCTCGTATAGCAGTTGGCCGGGCGTTTTGGTAGCCACCCTGGCCGTTGAAGCTGGTTTGGTAGTCTGGGCCATAACCCCGGATACGAGGAGGCAGAAAAGAAAAGCAAGCCGTTGTTTCATAGTTGTGTCGATTACCGCAGCTGGTTAGCCCGGTCAGCGCCATTTCAGGGTATTCAGCAGGTGCAGAACGTCCTTGCGAATATACTGGATGACGGGCTGTAACGAGTCGTTTTGGGTAGCGGTGTTGAAGTATAACGCGCCCCGCAGGAAATGGGTTGTTGAATCGGTAACGACAAACTGTACCTGGCTCGGCACCTCGCCCGACAGATCGATCAGGCTGGCTTCCATGCCGGATTTGAGCCGGATCTTGCGCTGCTCAATGGCGTAGGCTTTGATGTTATGCCGCGCGGCCAGCTTGTACGAATCTTCGAGCATGGCCCGCAGGCGGTTTACGTCATGGCCAACCGGTTTGTAGGTCAGCTGCACACTGGCCTGAAAAGCCGGGTAATGAATAAATATCCAGTGTGGTTCTGATCGGGCAAACGTATCGGGCAGAATCCGGGCTATTTTATTGTAGTCAAACTGGTACGGGTGGGCTGGCGGCAGCGGCTGATAACGCGCAACGGGCAGATCGATGCGGGGATACCCTTTGGGTTTGGGTACGTAGGAATCAGACCTATCGGTACCACAGGCTGCCAGTACGAGCAGAAACCCAAACAATAAGCAGGAGCGAAGGTGTTTCATAAGAAGTGCAATGCTAAACAAACGTTTACGGTTCCTGTCTTATTTCTCCTGATTCCCAAACCTAAATAAGCGTTCGGGTCTTTTAAAGATGAACAATGCTGACTAACCAATGAAAAAACGCCCCGCCTGGTTTGCACCCGTGAAAAATTTTATCCTGATTGTAGCCGGTATTTTGAGTGCCGGTATGGGTCTCAAGGGCTTTCTGCTGTCGAGCCGCTTCATTGACGGGGGCGTTACGGGCGTCTCCATGTTACTGGCCGATATACTCAGCCTGCCGCTGGCGGTGCTGATTCCAGCCATCAATTTACCCTTTATCGTGCTCGGTTACCGACAGATCGGTGGTCCCTTTGCCATCAAAAGCGCCGTAGCTATTGCCGGATTGGCGGTGTGCGTGGCCGTGGTACCCTACCCCGACGTTACCCCCGACCTGCTGCTGACATCTGTCTTTGGCGGCTTCTTTATCGGGCTGGGTATTGGTCTGGCCATGCGGGGCGGGGCCGTGCTGGACGGTACCGAAATAGCGGCTTTACTGATCAGTAGAACCAGTAATTTGTTGAAGATCAGTGATGTTATCTTGCTGATGAACGTGGTAATCTTCGGCCTGGCCGCTTTCTTTCTGACCATTGAGCAGGCGCTCTACTCCATTATCACCTACTTTGCCGCTTCCAAGATGATCGATTTCCTGGTGCACGGTCTCGAGGAGTATACGGCTGTGATGATCGTTTCGCCCCAGCACCTGCTTATTCATGATCAGCTGGCCGAGATGGGCTGGGGGGTTACTGTGCTGGCTGGCCATCAGGGTTATGGCAAACATGGCGTACGGGAACAGGCGCAGGACGTGCTGTATACGGTAATTACCCGGCTGGAAATAGGACGGCTCAAAGCCATCATCAACGAACTTGACCCCAACGCTTTTGTGATCCAGTACGGCATCAACGACGTGTCGAACGGAAAGGTGAAAAGTATGCCGCTGCATTAATTTTTCGCATCGGGTGCAGATACCCTGGGTATCTGCACCCGATGCGAGCTGGTCAGGCGGGGTCTTCCCAGCCGAACGACCGCTCGATGGCTTTCTGCCAGCCGCGCATGAGTTTCCGACGCTGGTCGTCGGCCATGGTCGCTTCGTAGGTGTGCGCAATGCCCCAGTTCTGCCGTAAATCATCGAGTCCGTTCCAATACCCAACGGCCAGTCCAGCGGCATAGGCGGCTCCGAGGGCTGTGGTTTCGGTCATGCGTGGGCAGATGACGGGGCCGTTCAGGACATCGGCCTGGAACTGCATCAGCAGGGAGTTGACAACCATTCCGCCATCCACGCGCAGGGATTTGAGCGACACGCCCGCATCCTGTTCCATAGCCCGCACTACGTCGACGGTCTGATAGGCCGTCGCTTCCAGCACGGCCCGGGCCAGGTGGCCTTTGGTCACGAAGCGCGTCAGGCCGGCAATGACGCCACGTGCATCGGCTTTCCAGTGGGGAGCGTACAGGCCCGAGAACGCCGGTACGAAATAAGCCCCGCCATTGTCATCGACCGAGCGGGCCAGGGCTTCGATATCTGTACTTTTCTTGATGATACCGAGGTTGTCGCGCAGCCACTGCACCAGGGCGCCGGTGATGGCAACCGAACCTTCGAGCGCGTACTGGGTTGGCTGGTTCTCAAACTGATAGGCTACCGTAGTCAGCAGGCCGCAGGTAGAGGGGCGTAGCTCGGTGCCGGTGTTCATGAGCAGGAAGCAGCCGGTGCCGTAGGTGTTTTTGGCCTGCCCTGGTTCATAGCACGTTTGCCCAACCAGAGCCGCCTGCTGATCGCCCAGGATACCCGCAATCGGAACCCCCGGCAGGACCTCCGAAGCCACCGTGCCATACACGGCGCTGCTGGGCCGGATGTCGGGTAACATGGCGCGGGGTACCGTGAAGGCGTCGAGCAGGGCGTCGTCCCAGTTCAGGGTATGCAGGCTCATCAGCTGGGTCCGGCTGGCGTTGGTAACGTCGGTGAGGTGTAGCCCGCCCTGCGGCCCGCCCGTCAGATTCCAGACTACAAACGAGTCCATGTTGCCGAAAAGGGCGTCGCCCCGCTCGGCATCGTCCCGCAGACCAGGCACATGATCGAGCAGCCACTTCAGCTTCAGGCCACTGAAGTAGGTAGCCAGTGGCAGGCCTGTTTGTTCACGAAACCGGTCCTGACCGAGTTCGCTGGCAGCCGCATACTGATTGACCAGATCGCCGGTGCGCGTATCCTGCCAGACAATGGCGTTATGATAGGGTTTGCCGGTTCGGCGGTTCCAGACAACGGTGGTTTCGCGCTGGTTCGTGATGCCCACGGCCACGATGTCCTGCGTCGACAGTTTAGCTTTGATCCGCGCCAGCGCCACCACTTCGAGCGTGTTTCGCCAGATTTCTTCCGGGTTGTGTTCGACCCAGCCAGGCTGCGGGTAAATCTGTTTATGTTCTTTCTGGGCCAGCGAAACGATCTGACCCTGCCGGTCGAAAACAATGCAGCGGGTGCTGGTGGTACCCTGATCGATAGCGGCTACGTAGGTAGGCATGAGAAGGCTGAGATTACAACGATAAAAAAAAGACAGGTAGGGTAGATGCGGGTGCTACAGGGCGTACCACCGGATCAGCAAGCCACCGAGAAGAGCGCCCGCCAGCGGTCCGGCCACCGGAATCCAGGCATAGGCCCAGTCTGACGAGCCTTTTCCCGACACGGGTAGTACGGTATGCGCCAGGCGCGGCCCAAAATCGCGGGCGGGGTTGATGGCGTATCCCGTTGTACCCCCCAGCGACAGACCAAGGCTCCAGACCAGTACACCTACCAGATAAGGGCCGACACCAATAGCTAGCTCGCCCAGATTTTTGGACGAAATACCGGCCAGGCCGAGGATCAGTACCAGCGTACCGAGCGCTTCGCTGAAGAAGTTGGCACCCAGGCTCCGGATGGCCGGCCCCGTACCGAAACACGCCAGCTTGTCGAACGGGTCGGGCGTGGTGGCCCAGTGGGGCAGGTACTGTAGCCAGACCAGCGTAGCGCCCAGAAAGGCACCAATCAGCTGGGCCGAGATGTAGGGCAATACGTGGCTGTAATCACTGGTGGCTACGGCAAAGGCAACGGTTACGGCCGGGTTCAGGTGCGCATCGACGCTGCCGAAGGCTTTGGCCACAAAGACGCCGATAGTTACGGCAAATGCCCAGCCTGCGGTAATCACGATCCAGCCCGAGGAATTTCCTTTTGTTTGTTTTAAAACCACATTGGCCACGACCCCGTTGCCCAGCAGCAGAAGCACCATCGTGCCAATTAATTCACCCAGAAAAGGAGAGGTTGTCATTCAGACGGTAGTTGGGAGCCGACAGCAGGAGACTCATGAACAAGGAGCTGGTACCGACTGGCGACTGAGTTTAGGAATAGTTTGTGCGAATTAAGTGATATTTTTGGCGTATGAAAAGCATCCTATTCGAACAAACGGGTAAGCCCGCCGATATTCTCAACGTTACAGACGTCGCCATACCTGAGCCTGGACCCAACGAAGTACGCATCCGGGTCGTTGCCAGCCCCATTAATCCGTCCGATATCATGTTCGTACAGAACCTGTACGGCATTCGGCCACAGCTGCCGTCGGGGGCGGGTTTTGAAGGGATGGGCGTCGTGGATGCCGTCGGCGAAGGGGTACAGATGCGCACCGGCGTCCGGGTTAGCTTTACCGGCGTCGGAACCTGGGCCGAGTATGCCATTGCACACCAGCGCAGCCTGATTCCGGTGCCCGATGCCATGACCGACGAGGTGGCGGCTCAGCTGTTCGTCAATCCCTTTACGGCCTATGCTATGGTAAAAGACTCGGGTGTAGCCGAGGGTGGCTGGCTGATGCTGACGGCGGCCGGTTCGGCGTTCGGTAAAATGGTAATTCAGCTCTGCGCCATGCGGGGTATAAAGACCATTGGTACGGTTCGGCGTAACGACCTCAACGACGAGCTGAAAACCCTGGGACTGACCGAAGTAATCAATACTGAAACGGATGATCTGACCGCCCGGGTAAAACAGATTACCGGGGGCGCCGGTGTGAGCTGCGTGCTCGACGCGGTCGGTGGTCATACGGCCTCGCAGGCCCTGACCTGCCTGGGTAAAGGCGGAACTATGCTGGTTTACGGCCTGCTCAGCGGGCAAGACCCGACTATCAGCGTAGGGTTAATGATCTTCCGCGAGCTGACCATCAAAGGATTTTGGCTGACGGACTGGATGCGCCGTGTAGACAGCGCGACCCGGCAGGAGGTGGCGCAGAACGTGATCTCGCTGCTATCATCGGGTGCAATTCAGCTACCCGTCGAAGCGACCTATTCACTCGATCAGATTACGGAAGCTGTTGCCCACGCCGACCGGCCCGGGCGATGGGGTAAGATACTCATCAAGCCGTAATGACTCATGCACACCCTGGCCGTGGTCAACAACCCGGCCAGGGGTGTTCTGGTCAGCGCAGCACCGTAAAACCGGTGGCTATTCGACCCGGTTTCTGGTCCGTATAGATGAAAAACGGACAAAGTCTATTGTAGGCTGAACCACTTTCTACAGCCTTCGTTATCTTTGACAACAATATTGGACGAAACCGGGGCGTTTGTTCCTGAAACGACTGCCGGTCAGTCTGATCCACTTACTCACAAAGACCGTATGCTCCTGCTTCAGGTTCCGGCTGTTGACACCACGGCCGCATCGCTCTCGGCCACCTCGGCGGCTGCTCAACCCCAAAGTCTGCAATTATTCGATCTCGTTGCCAAAGGCGGCTGGGTCATGATTCCTATTGCGTTCCTGTTCTTCTCTGCGTTGTACCTGATCTTCGAACGGCTTTTCGTTATTCGGTCGCAGACCCGCTCCGATTCCAATTTCATCGACAACATCCGCGACATGGTAGCGCAGGGGAATGTGAAGTCGGCCGAGTCGTTTGCCCGTAACCAGCGGACTGCCATGGGGCGTGTGTTCGAGAAAGCTATTGGCCGGATCGGCTCGCCGATCAAAGAGATCGAAAGCACCGTTGAAACCGTTGGGCAGATCGAACTGGCCCGGCTGGAACGGAACATGGGCTACCTGGGTATCATTGCCGGTATTGCGCCCATGCTCGGGTTTATCGGAACAATTTCGGGGATCATCCGGATTTTTTACGACATCTCCCTTTCCGACAACATCAGCGTCGGTATCATTGCCGGCGGTCTGTACGAGAAAATGATTACCTCGGGGGCCGGTCTTATCGTAGGGGTAATTGCCTACACTGGCTATCACCTGCTGAACATGATGATCGAACGGTTTACGCTCACCCTCGAAATGAACGCCTTCGAGTTCATCGAGGTTCTGCAGAAACCTACGGCCGAAACCGCCCGGATGCGCTAATCCGTAGCACCGGCTGGCACATCGAATCGTCAGATTCGGTACGGACCAGCGGCTACCTAACTTCTTTCACCGCCAGTTCTTCCGATCGGGCATTACGTGTATGAAACTCCGACGAAAAAATAAGTTTGCGGCCGAAGTGGCAACCTCGTCGCTGAACGACATCATGTTCTTTCTGCTGTTGTTCTTCCTGATCATTTCAACGGTTGCCAATCCAAACGTGATCAAGCTGATGCTGCCCAAGGCGGCTTCGTCTCAGCAGCTCAGCAAGAAACAGGTAACCCTCTCGGTCGATGACAAGAAACAGTATTACATCGATAAAAAACCAGTTGATCCGGCCAACCTCGAAAATGAGTTGAAGACGATCATGGCCGGTATTGCCGAACCAACCGTGGTGGTGCGGTTCGATAAGTCGCTAACGGTTCAGGATCTGGTCGATGTGCTGCAAACGGGCGCTAAACTGAATATACGGATGGTCATGGCCACCTCAAAATAATCACACAAATCGATAGTTTGAAGTCGGTGCCGCTTATAGCGGCACCGACTTTTTTTTAACCATTCGGCACTAACAGCTAGTTATTAGGGCAAACGTTCAGGATATGACAACCAACTACGCCGAAGCTGCAGTATGCCGGGTCGATGATCTGGCCGATGGTGACATGAGAGAAGTTCAGGTGGGCGACAAAGCCGTTTTACTCGCCCGTGTGAATGGAGAGTATCACGCGCTGCATCCGCAATGTACTCATTACCAGGCTCCGCTGGCGAAAGGGTTGCTGCATGGTAACCGGCTGGTCTGCCCCTGGCATAACGCCTGCTTCGACGTTCGTACGGGTCACCGGCTCGAAGCCCCCGCCCTGAACGGACTGCCCAAACATGCGGTGCGTATCGAGAACGGTCAGGTCATCGTTCAGCTCACGACCGACAGCGAGAGCGTAGAAAACCCCATGGCTGAGCCCGATCCGGCATCGACAGACACCTGCGTCATTGTGGGTAGTGGCGGAGCGGGTGCGTTTGCGGCCGAGGGGCTTCGCGAAGGCGGCTTCACCGGCCGGATCGTGATGCTGACGGCCAGCGAGGAAGCCCCTTACGACCGTCCCAACTGCTCAAAAGATTACCTCCAGGGCGAAGCACCCGACGAGTGGATGCCGCTTCGGACTGACGAATTTTACCAGACGCATCATATCGAGATCCGTACCGGCCAGCGGGTCGTTTCGCTCGACCCATCTACCAAGACCATAGAGCTGGCATCTGGCGAAACGCTAACTTACCAGCAGGCAGTGCTCGCCCCGGGCGGCTCTCCCAATCCCTTGCCGGTACCCGGCGCCGGGCTGGCGGGCGTTTATACCCTCCGGAGCCTGCACGACAGCCAGCTGTTGCGGGATGCGGGGCAGCCCGGCAAACGGGTGGTCGTGATTGGCAGTTCGTTTATAGGGCTGGAAGCGGCCATGAGCCTGCGCAAACTTGGCTGCGAAGTCGATGTGGTTGGCCGGGATACCATTCCTTTTCAGAAAATTCTCGGGCCAGCGATCGGCCGGGTTATCCAGGGATGGCACGAAGAGGCAGGCATCCGGTTTCACCTCGGTACTGAAGTGGAGCAGTTGACCGGCGACACTACGGTTCGGGAGGTTGTGCTGAAATCGGGCGAGTCGCTGGCAGCCGACATAGTGTTGGTAGGGCTGGGCGTTAAGCCGCAGACCGCGTTTGTGCGGGGCGTAGACCGGCAGGACGATGGAGGAATACGGACCGACGAGTATCTCCGCATTGCGCCCGACCTGTATGCCGCCGGCGACGTGGCCGTGTACCCGATCGGCGACGGGGCACAGCGCATCGAGCATTGGAAAGTGGCGGGCCAGCAGGGGTATGTGGCCGGTCTGAACATGGCCGGTCAACAGCAGGCCTACCAGCAAGTCCCGTTTTTTTGGACTAACCAACACGGAAAGCGAATTAACTATATTGGTCATGCCGACTCGTTTGACGACATCATCTACGACGGCGATCCCGAAAAAGACGACGCGTTTCTGGCGTTCTACGTCGCCGGTGATCAGATTCTGGCCGTGGCCGGGCTGAAACGCGACGTCGATATAGCTATTATCCGGGAACTGATGCAACTGGGGCGGTTGCCGTCGGTCGCGTCGGTCCGGGCCGGGGTAAACTGGACCAGTGAGTTGAAAAAAGCCTGACAATCGGCTTACCTTTGTAGCCTTACCGTGAATCGGTTTGGTTATGACGCATCAACTTGTACTTCGTAAGCCGCTTGCTTTCTTCGATCTGGAAACAACCGGTATCAATACCGCCAAAGACCGCATCATCGACATATGCATCATTAAAGCATTACCCGGTGGCGAGGTTGTCAGCAAAACGCAGCGTGTTAACCCCGGTATACCGATCCCGCTCGAAACCAGTATGATTCATGGCATCTACGACGATGACGTCAAAGATGCCCCTCCTTTCAAAGCCGTTGCGCGCACGCTGGCCCAGTTTCTGGAAGGCTGCGACCTGGCTGGCTTCAACTCCAACCGGTTCGATGTGCCGCTGCTGGTCGAAGAATTTTTGCGGGCTGGTGTAGACTTCGATGTCAAAAACCGCCGGCTGGTCGATGCGCAGCGGATTTTTCATCTCATGGAGCCTCGTAATCTTACGGCTGCCTACAAATTCTATTGCGACAAGGACCTGATCGGCGCGCATGGTGCCGAAGCAGACACCATCGCCACGCTCGAGGTGCTCAACGCGCAGGTACAGCGGTACTCGGGACGGGTGGCCCGGACCGATAGCGGGCAGGATGTCGTGTTCGACAATGACATGGATATGCTTCACAGCCTGACCGCCAACCGAAACGTAGACCTGGCCGGACGGATTGTCCTCAACAGCGAAGGCATTGAAGTATTCAACTTCGGCAAGCACAAAGATCGGCCCGTTCTGGACGTTTTGCAGAAAGAACCAGCTTTCTACGACTGGATGCTGAAGGGCGAATTTCCGCTTGATACCAAACGACGCCTGACCGAAATAAAACTCAGGATGTTCAGCAATGTGAACGGGAAACGGTAGCTGATCACAGACCGGCAGAGGCCCCCCGGCCCGTCAGGTTCGACGAATAGCGTATAAACTTCTGTTTCACTGCTTCATTGGGAGTTCCACCAATATCGAATAATCTTTACCTTTGCGGCACTTTCTACTAACCGGCATCCCATGCAACCCACGCAGGACGTACTTATTCCGGACGTAATTCAGCAAATACCGCTTACCTATTATCTGATTCTCAGCACGGCCCTGTTCGTGATCGGTATCATCGGTGTGCTGACCCGGCGCAATGCCATTATCATTTTCATGTCGATCGAGCTTATGCTGAATGCAGTGAACCTGCTGCTGATCGCCTTCTCCTCGTACCGCTCCGACTCGGCCGGGCAGGTATTCGTCTTTTTTATCATGGCTGTTGCGGCCGCCGAGGTCTCGGTGGGGCTCGCTATTATTGTCATGATTTACCGCAACACCCGCTCTATCGACGTGGGGCTGCTGAACAAGTTAAAGTGGTGAAAAAGGCTGGCGTCGCCGGTGATCCTTCGTGGCTACCCGGTTCACTACCCGACGCCTGACCCCTGTTGACTATTGACTACATTATGAAGCCTGAACTACTCTGTGCGTTAATACCTCTCTTTCCGCTGATTGGTTTTCTGATCAACGGTATCGGTTTTCGGCATATTCCGAAAGGGGCTGCCGGGGCCATTGCGGTTGGAGCCGCGCTGGCCTCGTTCCTGACCGCCGGTTATCTGTTCGGTGCCTTTATAGGGCAGGCGGCCTTCCGCGATGACGCCGGACCGCTCGTTGCTACGCTCTTCAACTGGATCAGCGTGGGCGATCTTCAGATCAACTTCTCGTTCCAGATCGATCAGCTCAGCCTGCTGATGCTGCTGGTCGTAACGGGAGTTGGTACGCTGATTCACCTCTACAGCATCGGCTACATGAAGCACGACGAAGGATTCGGTAAGTTCATGGCTTTCCTGAACCTGTTCGTATTTTTCATGCTGTTGCTGGTGATGGGTTCCAACTACGTCATCATGTTCATTGGCTGGGAAGGGGTTGGGTTGTGCTCGTACCTGCTCATCGGCTTCTGGAACACCAACACGAGCTACAATAACGCAGCCCGCAAAGCCTTCGTAATGAACCGAATTGGTGATCTGGGCTTTTTGCTGGGCATTTTCATGCTCATCAACACCTTCGGTACGGTTGAGTATATCGATATTTTCAAACAGGCTACGAGCCTACCCGTGGGCGACAGCACGATTCTGATCATCACGCTCCTGCTGTTCGTGGGGGCCATGGGTAAGTCGGCACAGATTCCGCTCTACACCTGGCTGCCCGATGCTATGGCTGGTCCAACGCCGGTGTCGGCTCTGATCCACGCAGCAACCATGGTAACGGCGGGTATCTACATGGTCGTTCGCTCGAACGTGCTCTACACGCTGGCCCCCCTGACGCTCGAGATCATCGGCGGTATCGCCATCGCTACGGCTCTGCTGGCCGCTTCGATTGGTCTGTTGCAGAACGACATCAAAAAGGTGCTGGCCTACTCAACGGTATCGCAGCTGGGCTATATGTTCCTGGGCCTGAGTGCTACGGCCTATACGGCGGGCATGTTCCACGTTGTAACCCATGCTTTCTTCAAAGCGCTGCTGTTCCTGGGTGCAGGGAGTGTTATCCACGCCATGTCTGATGAGCAGGATATCCGGAAAATGGGTGGCCTGCGGAAAGCGCTGCCCATAACGTTCATCACCTTCCTGATCGGGACTATTGCTATTTCGGGTTTACCGCCGTTTGCCGGCTTCTTCTCGAAAGATGAAATCCTAGCGCACGTGTTCGTACACAACAAGGTGCTGTGGGCGCTGGGCGTGCTGGGTTCGGGACTGACGTCGTTCTACATGTTCCGCCTGCTGTTCCTGACCTTCTTCGGAGAATTCCGCGGTACCGAAGAGCAACGGCATCATCTGCACGAATCACCGGCAACAATGACGGCTCCGCTTGTTTTTCTGGCTATACTATCGGCAGCGGGCGGGTTGCTTAACCTGCCGGGCGGGGGCTGGCTGAGCCGTTTCCTCGATCCTGTATTCATGTTCTCGCGGGAGGTAAACCCAACGGCGCTGACGCTGGAACTCGATCACTCGACCGAGTATACGCTCATGGCGGTATCGGCGGGGGTGGCGTTGCTGGCGCTGGTTGTGGCGTATGTGATGTACGTCAGCCGGCGGGCCGTTCCGGCTCCCGAAACGGCCGAGCGCTCATTGCCCGAGCAGGTGGTCTACAACAAATACTACATCGATGAGCTGTACGATACCATCATCGTTCGGCCCATTCGTGGCCTGGGCGATGCGCTCTACAGCTTCGGCGAAGGCCTGGTCGATGGTGTTGTCAACGGAGTGGCCTGGCTGGTCCGGCAGAGTTCGGCCCAGTTGCGGCTGATGCAAAGTGGTTCGATCGGGTTTTATGTGCTGGCGATGGTTGTCAGTATCGTTGCCATCTTCGCGCTGCGTTTTTTCGTTCGATTCTAATCTGAGATATGCTCACATTATTCCTGATTCTCTACCCTGCCGTTGCTGCTGCGTTACTTCTGATCGTGAAAGGCGAACGGGTGAAACAGGTCGCGCTGGTAGCCGCGCTGGTTGAACTGGTTGGCGCCGTTGCCGCTTTTGCGCAGTTTCAGCCCGATGCCAGTTCGCAGTTTGGTTTTGACTATGCCTGGATCAACTCACTCGGTATCCGTTTCAGCGCCGGTATCGACGGCATCAGCGTTTTGCTGGTGTTGCTGACCGGGTTGCTGGTTCCGTTTATTATACTGTCGACCTTTAATCGGCAGTACGACCGTCCAGCGCTGTTCTACGCGTTGATGCTGTTTATGCAGGCTGCGCTGATGGGCGTATTTACGGCCCGCGATGGCTTCCTGTTCTACTTCTTCTTTGAAGTGGCCCTGATTCCAATTTACTTCCTGGCCGCTATGTGGGGTGGGGAGAACCGCGTGCCGGTCACCTTCAAGTTCTTCGTCTATACAATCTTTGGCAGTCTGTTCATGCTTGTTGCGCTGGTGTACCTGTATTATCAGACACCCGTAACCGATGGGCACCACAGCTCGGCCATTGCTGATTTCTACCAGCTTAAATTAACCCCCGCAGCCCAGGGCTGGGTATTCTGGGCGTTCTTTATTGCGTTCGCTATCAAGATGCCGGTTTTCCCGTTTCATACCTGGCAGCCCGATACGTACGTGGAGTCGCCAACGCCAGCTACGATGCTGCTGGCCGGGATCATGCTGAAAATGGGCGTTTATGGCCTGATTCGGTTCATTCTGCCCATCGTGCCGCTTGGCGTCGAAACCTGGGGGAAAACGGCCATCATTCTGTCTGTGATCGGTATCGTTTACGGATCGATTATCGCCATCCGCCAGCGCGACATGAAACGGCTCATTGCTTACTCGTCGTTCTCGCACGTTGGTCTGATGGCAGCTGGTGTTTTCTCGCAGACCGAAACCGGGATGCAGGGTGCCCTGATTCAGATGCTGGCTCACGGCGTCAACGTAGTGGGCATGTTCTTCGTGGCCGATGTCATTTTCTCGCGGACCAATACCCGCCAGCTCGATCAGCTGGGCGGCATTACCCGCACAACGCCGAAACTGACCGTTTACTTCATGATCATGCTGCTGGGAAGCGTAGCGTTGCCGCTGACCAACGGATTCATTGGCGAGTTTCTGCTGCTGCATGGCGTATTTACATACAACCACTATCTGGGTCTGGCGGCTGGCTTCACGATCATTTTCGGGGCGGTGTACATGCTGCGGATGTTTCAGAAGAGCATGTTCGGCCCAACATCGGTACGTACCGGTACGTTTGCCGACCTGACCAGTTCGGAGAGCCTGGTGTTTGTGCCACTGGTGATTATGGTCTTCTGGATGGGAATTTACCCCCAAACGTTCCTCAAAGTAACTGAACCTGCCGTAGTCAACCTGATGAAATACATCGGTACCTCGGCTGTATCTCTGAAATAAAGCTTACAAACGGTTTCGGCTGGCTGGCCCGAACGGTTGCTACTGATCAGGCAACGTTCTGGACACCGAACGCCGAACACTGAAAACCAAACTAATATGCTTCCCATCGTTCTGTTATCGGTTTCTGGTATTGGGCTGCTCTTCCTGGGCTTCCAAAAGTCGCGGACATTGCTGTTACCCGCAGCGCTGCTGTTTCTGCTGGTGGCGCTGGCCGCTAACTTTTACGACTGGAACAAGACGTACCTGTATTTCAACGATATGCTGCGTACCGATAACCTGTCGATGGTATTTACTGCCATCGTGCTGGGATCGGCTTTTCTGGTCATCGCCCTGTCGACCCGGTTTATCGAAGATGAGGAAGCGCAACCGGCAGAGTATTACGGTATCATTATGTTCTCCCTGGTGGGGGCTATCATGATGATTTCGTTCGAGAATCTGATCATGCTGTTTGTGGGTGTCGAAACGCTGTCTATTGCCATGTACATCCTGACGGGTAGCGACAAACGCAATCTGCGGTCAAACGAGGCCGCGCTGAAGTACTTTCTGATGGGTGCGTTCACGACCGGAATCATGCTGTTCGGGATGGCGCTGCTCTACGGGTCAACGGGATCGTTTACCCTGGCCGGTATTGCAGCAAATGCCGTGAATCCGCAACAGGGGCTTTCCTTGCTGCTGTATGTCGGTCTGCTGATGCTGCTGATCGGACTACTGTTCAAGGTATCGGCCGCGCCGTTTCACTTCTGGACACCCGACGTATACGACGGAGCCCCCACCATTTTCACCGCCTTCATGTCGACGGTGGTAAAAACGGCTGGTTTTGCCGCTCTATTTAAACTGTTATCGATTTCGTTCGGCGGAGTTTATACCTTCTGGTGGACCATACTGGCTATTATCACGGCTATTACGCTGGTTGTGGGCAACGTAACGGCGGTGTACCAGAACAGCTTCAAACGTATGATGTCGTACTCCAGCATTTCCCACGCGGGTTACCTGCTGATTGGTCTGGCGGCTCTGGGCGCGCAGACCAAACAGGCCATTGTGTTTTACTCGCTGGCCTATTCAGTAGCCACTATTTCGGCATTCGGTGTGCTCTTGCTGGTCGCGCAGCAGCGCAGTACGCAAACCCTGTCGAGCACGGGCGTAGCGAACGAAGGCTTCGATGACTTCAATGGACTGGCGCGTCAGAACCCGTTGCTGGGCTTCGCCATGGCCGTATCAATGCTGTCACTGGCCGGTATTCCGCTGACGGCCGGGTTCTGGGGTAAGTTCTATATATTCTCCACTGCGGTAGAGCGGGGCCAGATCTGGCTGCTGGTAGTGGCGGTGCTGATGTCGGCTGTAGGTATCTACTATTATTTCCGGGTAATCATCGCGATGTACTTCCGCGACGGCGCCACGGAGCCAATTCGGGTATCGCCGGTCTATCGGTACGTGCTGCTGGCGGCTACCATACTGACGCTCGTGCTGGGAATTGCGCCTGGCTTACTGCAGGGTTTGTTTTGATTGACGATTTGGAGCCGCTCACTCAGTTAATCGGGTGACCGGTAAGCGACTACATCCTTATTTGTCTATTTTTGCCGCAGAAGCTAAAACTAACGCTGGCTTCTACTGGCAAGCCCGTGAACGTGAGTAGTATACAACAGCCCAAATACAAGGTCTCCCGAAGTTTCTTCTCGTTCTTTCTAACGGCTCTGCTGGGTGCGTCCGTTAACTTTCTGTCCCAGATATTCTATCGGAATTACTTCGAGTTCGGTACCAGTGTGTTTCTGGGCTATCTGACGGCTACAGTTGTCAGTTTCATCCCCACCAAGCGGTTCGCTTTTTCGGCTGGTAAAACAGGGAACACGGGTCGCGAGGCCATCAAGTTCTTTATCATTGCCCTGGTGGCGCTGGCTGTGCAGGTGGGGGTTTCCAAGTTTACCCTAGCCTACATCGCCAACCCCTTCTTCCCTAATCTGTCTCCTTTTGCCCGTGAGAAGGCCTCGCACGTGGTGGGCATGGGACTTAGCTTCATGGCCAATTACTTTGGTCACAAACTGCTTACCTTTAGGAGCACTGGCATGTACGATCGGATTCGGTCGAGACCGGCGAAATAGGAAAAGTTGTATTTAAAGTCTATATAATCTGTATTCTATTTCTTCCTTTTGTTTTATCCAGCACAGGATTTTTCAAAGGTCAGTGGCTCATCATATTAAAAGGGTGGACATTTATTTGCATCTTACTAAAAAAAAGTATATTTGCGGCTGAAACCATTAAAGACCACCAAAGTACAAATGAAAAAAGTATTCGCACTCCTGTTTGTCGGCAGCATGCTGACCTTCGCTGCCTGCCAGAGCAAACCTAAGACGGAAGAAGCTGCTGTTGATTCAACGGCTACCATGTCTACCGACACCACCACGATGGCTACGGATTCGGCTGCTACCGCCGTTACCGATACCGCTGCTGCCGTTGCTGCTGACAGCGCGAAATAAGCCTGTCGCTTTCGAGTATAGAGTAAAAAAGCCCTATTTTTATAGGGCTTTTTTACTCTATACGTGTCTGATCTGCTCACCCATCATGTACCACCTATAGCCGCTTTGCCCTGTCGGCAGTTGCAGCTGCAATACGGCTTTGCGTTTCGGGTGACCAAACCCCGCCGGACTAAACTGGGCGATTTTCGACGCTGGCCGGATGGCCGTATGCAGATTACGGTCAACGCTAACCTCAACCCCTATGCTTTCCTGATCACGTACGTGCATGAAGTGGCTCATGCGGTAGTCAGCCAGACGCACAAACGGCGGGTGGCACCCCACGGAACGGCCTGGCAACAAGCCTTTCAGCGGCTCATGCAGCCTTTTCTGCACCAAACGGTTTTTCCGGCCGATGTGCTCGTTCCCCTACGGCAGTATATGAGCCGACCCGCTGCTACCACCTACGCCAGCCCCGTACTGATGGCGGCCCTCCGTCGGTACGATCAGCCAGCACAGTCTGCAAGTACCCCGAACACCCGACTGCTGCGCGACGTACCCGAGGGAAGCCTGTTTCTGTTTGCAAAAAAGACCTATCAGCGTGGCACGATGCGCCGGACCCGCGTCGTTTGTAAAGAACTATCCTCCGGTCGATCCTATGCCATTCTGGCTCATGCCGTTGTTGAAATGGATATATAGTAGCAGCACTGTGTATCGCCCTGCCCCCCTGAACGAGCTAATCGGGCCGGGGCGGGCCTGGCTATTGGCTGGACTGGTGCTGATCGGTACGGTGCCTGACCTGCGGGCGCAATCGGTATTACAGCAGGGAAACTGGCTCAAAATTGGCGTAACCCAATCGGGCGTATACCGTCTGAATCAGGAAACCCTGGTACGGCTGAATCCGGCCTTCGCTACGGCGAATCCGCGTAACCTCCGATTGTACGGAAATGGAGGAGCACCCCTGCCGCAGGCTAACTCAACTCCCCGGGCGGTTGATCTGGTTGAAAATGCCGTGCTCGTAACGGGCGAGGCCGATGGCCGGTTCGATGCCGGTGACGCGCTTCTGTTTTTTGGCCAAAGCCCGCATACCATACAGTACGATACGACTGCAAGGCGGTTCGTACATCAAATCAACCCCTACAGCGATACAACGTTTTATTTCCTGAACATCGGCTTGGGGCCGGGTCGGCGCATCAGCGAACGTCTGGCCGGGTCACTAGCCGCCCCAACCGTTACCACCTTCACCGACTACCAGTTCTACGAACCCGAACTGCGCAAGGTTCAGTCGGTGCGCTCCGGACGGGCGTGGCTGGGCGATTTTCTGAGTACCGATACGACCCGAACCGTAGCGTTTACCATGCCTGGTCTGCTTGCGTCATCGGCCATTCGGGTGCGGGCATCGGCCATGGCGCGCGATACATCGACGAGGCTGTTTCGGATTCATGTGAACAGCCAGTTGGTGGGTACGATCCCGATTCCCGATGTGTCGGGCTTCGAATACGACTACCAGGGTATTGTTCGTGCCGATACGTTTCTGACCCGACTGGCGAGTACAGACAACACCGTCAGGGTAAGCATGACTTTTCGCAACAACCGTAACAACTCGGGCCAGGGGTATCTGGATTTTCTGGCGGTTGAAGCCCAACGCGAACTCCGGCAGTACGAACAGTCTCTGTGGGTACGGCGGCTTCCGGCTGGCTCGGTGGCGGTGCAGCAGGCCAGCACAGGGCTCCGGATCTGGGATGTGTCGCAGCCGCTGGCCCCCGCCAATCAGCTGTATACCCTGTCTGCTACCCAGGCAGCTACGTGGCGGGCTGCGCAGCCCGCCGACTATTTCTTGTTCACGGATGCGCAGCTACTGGCGCCTGTTTCAGTAGTGCCTGTAGCCAATCAGAACCTGCGTGGGCAGACATCTCCGGACCTTCTCATTATTACCCCGGCGGCCTGGCGCGATCAGGCCAACCGACTGGCCGAATTCCGACGGCAGAACGACCGATTATCGGTCCTGGTTGCCACAACGCAGCAGGTTTATAACGAATTTGGCTCCGGCCAACCCGATCCGACGGCCATTCGCGATGCCGTTCGATATTTTTACCGGCAACAGCCGGGGCAGCTGAAATACCTCCTGCTGTTCGGCGACGCTACCTTCGACTATCGGAACATAAACAAAGCAGCCAGTCCGGCCGCGCAGGCCAACATGGTTCCGGTCTACGAAAGCCGCGAGTCGTTGCATCCGGTACTGAGTTACTCGTCCGATGATTACTACGGGTTCATGGACGACGCGGAGGGTGAATGGAAAGAACCCCGGCAGGGAGAGCTCGACCCGGCAGACCATTTGCTCGACGTAGGCATTGGCCGGCTACCGGTCAAGTCGGTGCAGGAAGCCCAGACGGTTGTTGATAAGTTGATTCGGTACGCAACGGACCAATCGCTGGTTGGCGACTGGCAAACACGGGTTATGCTCATTGCCGATGATGGTGATTACAACCTGCACCAGAACGACGGCGAACTACTGGCCACTCAGATTGAACGGGTAGCCCCCGCGTTCAGGCCCGAACGTATTTATCTGGATAATTATCAACAAATCGTCACCCCCGACGGACAGCGGGCCCCCGTCGTAAACCAGCACATAAGCCGGGCCATGGCAGACGGTCGGCTCATCATCAACTACAGCGGTCACGGCGATATACTGACCCTGGCCGATGAAAAGGTCGTTACGCTCTCCGATATTCTGGGCTGGCGCAACCGGCGACTGCCCTTGTGGGTAACCGCTACGTGTCAGTTTGGCCGGTACGATGACCCCAGTGTGAATTCGGGTGCCGAACTGTCGTTGCTTAGTCGGGTGGGTGGGGCCATCGGACTGCTGACCACGACCCGGCCCGTCTATTCAAATACGAACCTGCTGCTGAATCAGGCGTTTTACAATACCGTTTTTACCCCCATAAATGGGCAGATGCCCCGGTTAGGCGACGTTATGCGGCTTACCAAGAACGCCAGTCTGGCGGGGGCAATCAACCGCAACTTTGCT
Organism: Spirosoma lacussanchae; assembly: GCF_005870035.1. Lineage (GTDB taxonomy): Bacteria > Bacteroidota > Bacteroidia > Cytophagales > Spirosomataceae > Spirosoma > Spirosoma lacussanchae. Next base: position 467,142 of record NZ_SWJG01000003.1, read on the forward strand.
TTACTGGGCGATCCATCGATGCGACTAGCCTACCCGCGGGCTCAGGCAACGCTAACCGCTGTAAACGGCAGACCACTGACCACCGCCCGCTTCGACACCTTACGGGCACTGGAAACGGTTGAGCTAACCGGCGAAATTCGACAGAACGGTCAGCGGCTGGCCGATTTTACCGGTACAACCCGGCTAACCCTGTTCGATAAGGCGGCCTTGCTGACTACCCTGGGGCAGGAAGCCGGTAGTCCTAAAATGAGTTACCGCGCGTATACGAATCCGGTATTTTCGGGGCAGGTGGCTGTGCAGCAGGGGCGATTCACGGTCCGCTTCACCGTGCCCAAAGATATCGACTATACGGTTGGCCAAGCCAAACTGTATATGTATGCCGTTCGCGCTGACAGCGCATTTGATGCGACCGGGAGTTACGAAAATCTGCGCATAGGTGGCAGCATTATTGCTGATGGTGTTGATAATCAGCCGCCCAGTCTTACCTTGGCAGTTGTGGGCGGGCTGCGGCAGGGCGAGAGCTGGCAGGCGACGGGGCCGGATATACAGGTGCGTATCAGTCTACAGGACAACAAGGGCATAAATATTGCACGATCAGGTCTGGGGCACGATCTGACGGCGGTACTGGGCGATAACAGTCCGGTTGTACTGAACAGTGAATACGTGGCTACAGGCACCGACGGGCTGCAGGGAGAGGTTGTTCATACGTTCAGGGGTGTATTACCCGGAACCTACGGGCTGCGGGTCAAAGCCTGGGATATCAACAATAATTCAACCGAGGGCACGTTGACCTTAGTAGTTTCTGAACGACCGGGTCTGACCCTCCGTGAAATCCGGATCAGTCCGAACCCGGTAACAACACAAGCGCTGCTAACGGCAGATCACGACCGCGCCGGCGAGCCGCTGGACTGGACACTGAGTATCTATGATCTGAACGGACACCTGTTAACCCAGCAGACGGGCCAGTGCACCGACTGCCCCGGGCGGGTAGAGGCCGGTACCTGGAACGGTCAGTCGAATAGCGGTGCGTCGCTACCCAACGGAATCTATGTGGTTCGGATTCAGGTACGAGCCGCCACAGATGGCACAACAGCAACCGGTACCGGGCGAGTGGTATTAACCAAGTAATTTACCAGAGAGGGGATTATCTGTTTTTTTCTTATCCAACGATTCATCGTAATTTTGACCGCACAGGACTGCCACACTTCCCCCAATCAGTTGCTGTCGTTGACCAACAACTTGTAGTATGAAACTCAATTTTTCCCGTGTTTTTCTCGGCGTTTGCAGCTTTCTTCCCTTCGTTAGTTCAGCGCAGAATACCATTCCAATACTAAACGGCCAGCAACTTCAAGTTCCCACCTCGTCTGTCCCTTTTCTGAATTTCACGCCCGATGCCCGATCGGGTGCGCTCGGTGAAGCCGGGGTAGCGCTCAGCGATCCCGATGCCAACTCCATCTTCTGGAATCCTGCCAAACTCGTTTTTGCCAAACAGGATAAAGGCGCTACCATTTCGTATACGCCCTGGCTGCGCGATCTGATTGGCGATATGTACTATACTAACCTGAGCGGCTACTCTAAAGTGGGTAAAAACTCGGTGATTGGCGGTTCTCTGCTTTATTTCGACCTCGGTACGGTCGACTTTACCACCGCAACGGGTGTGGCTGCCGGTACCTTCAATTCGCGTGAGTATGCGGTAACGGCTTCGTTCGGACAGCGGCTTTCGCAGAATTTTTCGCTGGCCGTAAACCTCAAATACCTGAACTCGAACCTGGCGGCCGGAAGCTCGTTGCAGGGCCTGAAACCGGGTGCTACAGCGGCTGCCGATATCGGTGCCTATTACCAGAACGAAGTGCGGGACGACGCAACCGGCAAAGGCATCGGCTGGGCGTTTGGAGCCATGATCTCCAACCTGGGGGGCCGGATTAATTACGGCGGCAACGAGCGCTACTTTATCCCGACCAACCTGCGCCTGGGAACGAACCTAACATTCCACGTCGACCAGTACAACAAGTTTAATTTTGTAGTCGACGTCAATAAATTGATGGTGCCTACGCCGGATATACAGCTGGTAGGCGGGCGTCCGGTAAACCTGAATGCAAACAAAGGCTACTTCCAGTCGGTATTCGGTTCGTTTGCTGACGCGCCGGGTGGGTTCAGTGAAGAATTGAAGGAATTTACTGTTTCGACCGGAGTCGAGTACTGGTATAACGAACAGTTTGCGGTACGGGGTGGCTTTTTCAACGAATCGAACGTGAAAGGCGGCCGTAAATACATTACAACGGGCTTAGGCCTGAAATTGCAGCAGCGCTTCGGTGTCGACTTCTCATACCTGCTTCCCGTAAGCCAGAGCAGCCCAAGCCCATTGACCAACACCTTCCGGATCTCATTACTGTTCAACTTCAACAGTGCCAACCGCCTGTTCAGCGACGACGAAACCACCAGCGAAGATTATTAACGAATAACTGCAAAAGAGTGAATGAGCAACGGAGCCAGCCTGGCAACCCGTTTTGCTCATTCACTCTTTTGCTATTCTGACACCATGGTAGACAGAACGCAGTCACCGGCTTTTCAGGCCATTCATGAAGTACGGCTCCCGGCCGTCAAAACCCATACGCTGGATAATACCGTACCGCTGCATCGGATTGATGTAGATCATCAGCCCGTTTTGCGGCTGGAGTGCATTTTCGATGCGGGAACGTGGTACGAACAGGTGCCGGCTACGGCCTTCTTCGCCGTCAAAATGCTGTCAGAAGGAACGCGCACCCGCTCGTCGGCCCAGATTAGCGAGTACTTCGACCGGTACGGGGCTTTTCTGGAGCTTAGCAGTGGTCCCGACCGGTCCAGCATAGTCGTTTACTGCCTGACCAAATTCCTGCCGGACGTACTGCCCTTACTACGTGAACTGCTGACGGAGCCGACGTTTCCGGAAAAAGAATTTGACGATCTGCGGAATATAACCCTGCAGAACCTGCGGGTCAACTACGAGAAAAATGCGTATCTGGCCAGCGTGTTGTTCCGGCAGAAGCTGTTTGGCCTCGATCACCCCTACGGCCGCAGTCAGCAGCCCGACCAGATCGAAGCGCTGACCCGGCAACAGGTTGTCGAATTTTACCAGCGTGCCCTGCATAACCGCCCATTCCAGATCCTGGTAGCGGGCCAGGTATCCGAGCTCGATGTAGCGCTCATCAATCGGGAGCTGGGGCAGGTACCTATCCAGACGGGCGCTGCGCCCATAGTCCCCGTTGAAAACGTTGAAGCCAACGGGCTGGCGACGCTGGCCGAGAAACCTGACAGCATACAGTCGTCTATCCGGGTTGGTCGGCGGCTGTTCACACGGTCGCATCCGGATTTTTTCCGGATGCTGGTCACCAACGAAATCCTGGGTGGCTATTTCGGCTCGCGGCTGATGAAAAACATCCGCGAAGAAAAGGGCTTTACCTACGGCATCTCGTCGAACATGCCCTCGTTCCGGCGGGATGGGTATTTCCTGATCGGAACCGACGTCAACAAAGAAAATACGCAGCAAACCCTGGATGAAATCCGGAAGGAGATTCGGATCTTACAAACCGAGCCGGTACAGGCCGACGAACTCGAGACCGTCAAGAACTTTATGGCGGGCGAGTTTGTAGGATCGCTTAATACGCCGTTCGAGATTGCGGATCGGTATAAAGTAATTCTGCTCGACGATCTGCCAGCCGACTTCCTGACCACCTACATTCAGAACCTACGGGCCGTTTCGGCGGAGGATGTTGTACAGATGGCAAACCTTTATCTAACGGATACGCATCTGAGTGAGGTAGTTGTAGGCGGGAAATAGGATGATTTGGAAATTTATTCATTAGTCAAGTTGTTCAATAGGGTAGTCAATTTGACTGATTAGTTATTTACGTGTAGTTTTGGGGTTCCTGCTGTTGGTTACAACCTCCTTACGTAGCTAACGATATCGATAACGTCTCACTTACATCCTTTCAATGAACGTTTTTCTTATCTGCTTGACAGTGCTTCTGGCTTATCTGCTCGGTTCGATCCCAACGGCCGTCTGGTATGGTCAGGGTTTTTTCGGTATCGATATCCGCACCAAAGGAAGTGGTAATGCCGGGGCTACCAATACGTTTCGGGTACTTGGCAAACGGGCCGGAACCATTGTCATGCTGGTCGACGTTCTGAAAGGCTATACGGCGGCTATGCTGTCTATGCTGCTCTGGTACCTGGACGTGATCACGTACCGCGAAATTCTAACGTTTGAACTGGTTTTTGGTCTGGTAGCCGTAATCGGCCACCTTTATCCGGTGTTTGCCGGGTTTAAGGGGGGCAAAGGCGTAGCTACCCTGCTGGGTATGATTCTGGCCATCCATCCCGAAATGGCGGCTGTCTGCATCGGTATTTTTCTGCTGGTGGTCATTGCGTCGCAGTACGTATCGCTGGGGTCGATCCTGGCCGCGCTGGCGTTTCCGGTGCTGCTGCTGCTCCGCATTTTTGGTCAGAAAGAAAGCCCGCTGCTTATCGTATTCGGGTTTATTATCTTTCTGATGGTCGTTTTGACGCATCAGAAGAATATTGCCCGGCTGCTGCGTGGTCAGGAAAACCGGACGGTTCTGATTCGTCTGCGTAAAAAACGTGATCCGCAATAAAGCTATTTACTGCATTCATCGACGCCCCGTCGTTGCGCGAAAACTGCGTAACTTCGGGGCGATTTTATAGCTAACCGAATCCGCTGGCGCATCGCATCAAACCCGGCCGGGCAGGCGTACCCCGATACCCGATGAACCGCCGATGCCGTATCGTCCCAGACCCAGACAAGACCTATGCTAACAGACTTCCTTGCCGAAAATAAGCAGCGATTCCTGGATGAACTGCTCGAGTTACTGCGTATTCCGTCGGTGTCGGCCGACTCTTCCTTCAAAAATGACGTTCGCCGGGCGGCCGAATTCGTTCGCGACAAGCTGACCGCAGCCGGACTGGACGATGCCCAACTGCACGAAACTGCGGGCCACCCGATTGTTTTTGCGCAGAAATTAGTCGATCCGGCCCGCCCTACGGTGCTGGTGTATGGCCATTACGACGTGCAGCCGGCCGATCCGTACGAACTCTGGAAAACGCCCCCATTCGAGCCGACTATTCGTAACGAACGGATTTATGCCCGGGGTGCCTGCGACGACAAAGGACAGTTTTACATGCACATCAAGGCGCTGGAAGCCATGCTGGCTACCGATGGGCTGCCCTGCAACGTAAAGGTGATGATCGAGGGCGAAGAGGAAGTCGGCTCCGACCACCTCGGCACTTTTGTGGCTGAGAACCGGGAATTGCTCAAAGCCGACGTAATCCTGATCTCCGATACGAGTATTATCTCCAACGAAACGCCGTCGCTCGAAACCGGACTCCGCGGTTTATCGTACGTAGAGGTCGAGGTGACTGGCGCTAACCGCGATCTGCACTCGGGTGTGTACGGAGGAGGGGTGGCTAATCCGATCAACGTACTGGCTAAAATGATTGCGAGTCTGCACGACGATCAGGGCCGCATTACCATACCTGGTTTTTACGACAAGGTAGTTGATCTGAGCGAAGCCGAACGGGCCGAGCTGGCTAAAGCACCGTTCAGCCTGGACGAGTACAAGCAGGATCTGGGAATCAACGACGTGATGGGCGAAACCGGCTACTCGACCAACGAGCGGACCAGCATACGGCCTACGCTCGATGCCAACGGCATCTGGGGCGGCTATACGGGCGAAGGTGCCAAAACGGTACTACCTTCCAAAGCCTCGGCCAAGATCAGCATGCGGCTGGTTCCGAACCAGACACCCGAGGAGATTACAGATTTGTTTACCCGGCATTTTACGGCCATTGCACCGGCGGGCGTGACGGTAAAGGTAACGCCCCATCATGGCGGGCTGCCCTACGTAACCCCCGTCGACTCGGTCGAATTCGAAGCCGCGAGCCGGGCGTTCGAAGATGCCTGGGGTAAGAAACCAATTCCAACGCGGGGGGGCGGCAGTATTCCGATCGTAGCCCTGTTTGAGCGGGAACTGGGTATCAAATCTATTCTGATGGGGTTTGGTCTGGATACCGATGCGCTCCATTCACCCAACGAAAGCTACGGCCTGTTCAATTTTTATAAAGGCATCGAAACCATTCCGTACTTCTACAAAAACTACGCGGAGTTGAAGCAGTAACATGAAACACGCTTTATTGCCTCTTTTATTAACCTTCCTGACCGGATCGCTGGTATTGGCGCAGCAGCCAGCCCCCCGAACGTTGACGCCAGCCGAGCAACGACAAAAAGAAAAAATTGAACGGGAAATTCAGCGCGAACGTCAGGTCCGGGCCGAGTGGCTGCAGAAACAACGCGAATACGAAGCCCGACAGGCCGAAAAAGAACGGCAGCGACAGGCAAAAAAAGCGGAAAAAGACCGTCCGGCACCGCCCGTCGAAAAGCCCAAACCGGCCGACCCTGTCAAACCGGAGGCTGATGCGCAACCCATAGCTCCGGCCTCAGCGCCCAAACCCGCTGAACCCAGCCGGCGCGAACGGCGGGAACAACGCCGGAAAGAGGCTGCACCAGCCGTAACGCCCGCCCCCGAGCCTGCTCCGGCAGTGGTAACGCCACCGCCAGCCTCGGTTGTAGTTACGCCTGCTGAACCAGCGCCACCCGCAGTCCGGCCTGCCCGGCCCAAACGGGAACGCCGAAAAGCCACTGCGCCAGTAATAGACAGCGTGTCGGCAACCCCGGCGTCAGCAAATGCCGAGCAACCCCGCCTGAGCCGGCCCAAACATGAGTTTTTGCCCAAAGGGCATCTGTTCGACCCCATCCTGCTCGACCCGCTCGAAGCACAAACCTACGGCTCCGTATTGCCTGCTTACTATACGGAGGGGAGTCGATACAAAGGCAGCATTGTTCCGTTTGCGTTCGGGTTTGCGAAACCGTTTTACCGGCGCACTACCGAGCCGGGCCGATCAGAGGAGATTGTGCTGGATCTGGCTTCGTTTACCCAGTTTGAAGTATACTGGGATGCCGACAAAGGCCGTCAGCGCCGGCAGATCATGAACAATGATTACAAGATCAGCATCATCTACAACGTACGGCGGGGTGCAAATAACTACCGATTTCGGTTCTATCACCTCTCGTCGCACCTGGGTGACGATTACATCTACCGCAATCGGATCACGGCACCATCGCCCAACTCGGTGAATTATGAGGTTGTCGATGCGACCTACAGCCGGATGGTACAGAACTGGCGGCTCTACGGCGGTCTGGGCATCGGTCTGCGTAAGACCAGCGAGCGGGAGCGGCTCAGTGCGCAGCTGGGTGCGTACTACAAGAAACCGTCTGAGCGACTGGCCCGGCTGGTCGGGGGCGTCGATGTCAAGTTCTGGCAACAGACCGATTTCAGGCCGGGTATACACGGCGGGGTGGGCGTAGAAGTGGGTCGTACGCAGAATAACCTCACGTTTTTGCTCGAAGGCTACTCGGGTTTCCGGCCCTACAGCCAGTTCGAACAGCAGCAGACCTCATGGATCGGCATTGGGGTTTACCTGAATCCATTCTAAAAAATAAGACGGGCGGGTCAGCCAGCGGCAAAGTCTACCGGGCATGCCGCTGGTTGACCCGCCCGTTTGTACCTTTGCGTTTTACCTAACTGTATGGATTTATCTGCACTTACGGCCATATCGCCCGTTGATGGCCGCTATCGGCGTCAGGTCGAATCACTGGCCCCCTATTTCTCGGAGTTTGGCCTGATTCGCTATCGGATTCGCATTGAAGTCGAGTACTTTATTGCCCTCTGCGAATGGCCTGTTCCGCAACTGTCGGCGGTCAACGCGACCCATTTTCAGGCTTTGCGGGCTTTGTACGAGCAGTTCACGGAGGCCGATGCGCAGCGGATCAAAGACATCGAGAAAACCACCAACCACGACGTCAAGGCCGTTGAATACTTCATCAAGGAGAAACTAAAAGGGTCGCCCGTTGAGCCGTATCTGGAGTTTATTCACTTTGGCCTGACCTCCCAGGACGTGAATAATACGGCCATTCCGCTGTCGCTGTCTGAGGCCATGGATGCCGAGATAACGCCCCTGTATCGGCAGGTATACATGCGGCTGCAACAACTGGCCGACCAGTGGGCCCATATTCCCATGCTGGCCCGGACACACGGGCAGCCAGCTTCCCCAACGCGCCTGGGCAAAGAACTGAGCGTGTTTGTCGAGCGAATCGAAAAGCAGCTGCTCCTGCTGGCGGCTATCCCGACGGCGGCCAAGTTCGGCGGAGCTACCGGTAATTTCAACGCCCATGCTGTAGCGTATCCAAACGAGAACTGGAAAGAGTTTGGCGACTCCTTCGTCAAGAGTCTGGGGATGGTGCGTAGTCAGTTTACGACCCAGATTGAGCATTACGATATGCTGGCTGCTACGCTGGATGCGTACAAGCGGCTCAATACGATCCTGATCGACCTAGACCGCGACATCTGGACGTACGTATCGATGAATTACTTCAAACAAAAGCTGAAAGAGGGAGAAGTTGGCTCGTCGGCCATGCCCCACAAGGTGAACCCCATTGATTTCGAGAACTCGGAAGGTAACCTGGGTATTGCCAATGCCCTGCTGGAGCACCTGTCGGCCAAGCTACCCATTTCGCGGCTTCAGCGCGATCTGACCGACTCGACCGTTTTGCGGAGCCTGGGTGTTCCGTTTGCGCATTCGGTCATTGCGCTGAAATCGCTGCTGAAAGGACTGGATAAGCTGGAGCTGAATGAAGCCGCGCTGCAGGCCGACCTCGATGATAACTGGGCGGTTGTGGCCGAAGGCATCCAAACCGTGCTACGTCGCGAAGGCTACCCGCAACCCTACGAAGCGCTGAAAGCCCTGACCCGCACGAACGAGAAAATTACCAAGCAAACGATCTGGCAGTTCATTGACGAACTGGACGTATCTGAATCGGTCAAAAACGAACTACGGGCCATTACCCCCTTCCAGTACACGGGCCTGTAAGCTATACCAACCGATGGGGGCCGTCCGGTAGAACATCGTTGTCTACCGGACGGCCCCCATCGGTTATAGTGAAAACTACCCTTTAGATAACTCCGTAGCCCGGACCTGGGCGGCTTTGATGCCGGCAACCAGTGTATCCGATAGAGCGCCCTGCTCAAACTGCCGAAGAGCGGCCTCGGTTGTGCCCCCTTTAGATGCTACCGCTTTGATTAGTTCATCGAGCGATTTGTCGGCGGTGTTTATCAGGTGGTAGGAGCCCAGCATGGTCTGTTTAACCAGCAGAGCCGCTACCGCATCATCGAAGCCCATTTGTTTGCCCGCTTCAATCATCGCCTTGACCACGTAATAGAAATAGGCCGGACCCGAGCCGCTGAGTGCTGTTACGGCATCGAGCATGGCTTCATCGTCCAGAAAGATAGAGCGACCGGTGGCGTTGATGAGGTTTTCGACCCGGCGCAGGTTGGTTAGGTCCACTTCTTTGGCGGCCGTGAAGCCGGTAATACCCATACCGAGCATGGCTGGCGTGTTGGGCATGGCCCGAACGACCAGCGAGTGGTTTAACTTTTCCTGAATCTGCGCAATCGGAATACCAGCCATGATAGACAACACTACCTGGCCTGGTTGCATAACGGCCCGCAGCGATTCGTGTACGCCGTTAAAATCCTGTGGTTTAACCGACAGTATAATAAGGTCGGCTTCGCCAACGCGGTGGCTGATCGTGTCAACAACCACTCCTGCTTTCTCGGCGCGAAGGGCCTCCGAGCGGTCGGCGCTTTTTTCGATCAGCAGTAGATCGTCCTGCCTGACCAGATTATACTGGACAAACGATTTGGCAAAAGCCATACCCATGTTGCCGCAGCCAACAATCGCAATTTTCATAAGAAGGGAGGGTGGGTAAAAACACGATATAGCCGGAAGAGGTATCTTCCGGCTATATCGTGTTTCGCTTATTTTAAAATTTCTTCGAGCTTCTGCTCCAGCGCCGGGCCGCGCAGGTTCTTGGCAATAATTTTCCCGTCTTTATCGAGCAGGAACGTGGCCGGTATGGCCTGTACGCCATATTGCTGAGCGGCTGCCGACTGCCAGAACTTCAGGTCCGACACGTGGGTCCAGGTGAGGTTATCGTTCCGAATGGCGCGGGTCCAGTTGGCTTTGGCCTGATCGAGCGAAACACTGTAGATTGTGAAGCCTTTGTCTTTGAACTTGTTGTACATCCGAACTACATTGGGGTTTTCGTTACGGCACGGCCCGCACCACGATGCCCAGAAATCGATCAGGACGTACTTACCCCGTAGTGACGACAGCGGAACAACGGTACCGGCCGTGTCACTGAGGGCAATTTCGGGCGCTGGCGAACCAACCATCAGGCCTTTGATCCGGGCCACGCGACCAATGAGCGATTTGGCATGGGGGCTGTTGGGATTCTCTTTTTCGAACCGCTGGGCCAGCTCATCGTAGGTGGCAAAGTCGGTGTCAATATTGATAAAGTTCAGCGCAAACAGCGACACGAGCGACGTGCCCATTTCGGGCAGCATGGCTTTCACTTTATTAACAACCTCAGCCTCGGCGGCTGTATAGTCCTGCTCGATCTGAGCGATGCGTTTGTTGTCTTTTTTCTCCGTGGCTGCGGCTACCTGCTTGTTCCAGTTAGCTACTTTGGCTTCCATGTCGGTACGAAGCGCCATCAGCTTATCGTAATACGCCATGTTTTTGGAGCCGGTAACGGTTGCTTTACCCTTCTGTCCCGTTTTAGCATCCATCATGTACCCATCGGCAATCACGTTGAGGGTTTCGCCACCCTCGGCAAGCAGGGCCATTTTCTGACCTCCGCCCGTGTTCAGCACGAACACTTCGCCCCCGTCGGCAACGGGATGAGTGATGGTAAACGTGTTCCCAGCCTCTACTTTGGCCGAGTCGAGCTTGCGGGTAGGCTGGCTGTTGGCTTCCAGATACACGTAGCTACCGGGGGCGGCTTTGTTCACCTTGCCCGTAACGGTGAACGACTTTTGTTGCGCGAAAGCAACCGTACTCAGGGCCAATAGGCTTGCAACGCCAAAAAGCAGTTTTTTCATGTTGTTTGTAATGTCTTCACTACTAACTCGTTCACTAGCTTCGGATCGGCCGAGCCTTTTGATTTTTTCATGACTTCGCCAACGAACATACCCAGCAGGTTTTTCTTACCTTTTTGGTATTGCTCTACTTTGTCGGGCCAGGCTGCCAGTACCTCTTCTACCAACGTTTTCAAGGCGTCGGTATTGCGATTCTGTACCAGTCCATGCTGTTGAGCCAGTTCGGCGGGTGGTACGCCGGGTTGCTCCTGCATCAGCCCAAACACCTGCTGCGCTGCGGTCTGGCTAACGGTGCCGTTGTCGATGAGGGTGATCAGGGCTGCCAGCTGCACCGCCGACACCGGAAACTGCCGATCGCGCAGCGTCTTTTCAGTGAGCTGGCCCTTGACCGGCCCCATGATCCAGTTCGATGCGGCTTTATAATTGCTGGTATGCTGACAAACGGCTTCGTAATATTCGGCCAGTTCTTTGGCGTCGGTCAGCAGGGCCGCGTCATAGTCCGGTAAGTTGTACTGGGTAGTCAATTTATGGTACCACTCGGCGGGTAACATCGGCATGTTAGCCTGAATGTCGGCCAGCCACGCATCCTGAATCACGACCGGGGTGAGATCGGGGTCCGGGAAGTAGCGGTAGTCGTTCATCGTTTCTTTTTCGCGCATGGCGTAGCTGCGGCCCGTTGCGGCATCGAACGTGCGCGTTTCCTGCCCAATATACCCGCCTGCTTCGATGACCTCGACCTGCCGCCGAAATTCGGCATCAACAGCCCGCATCACGTTTCGGATTGAGTTCAGGTTTTTTACTTCAACCTTCGTGCCTAAGTGCGTAGCGCCCCGGGGCCTGATCGAAACATTCACGTCGCAGCGCAGCGAGCCTTCTTCCATGTTGCCATCGCAAATGTCGAGGTAGCGCACTAACCGGCGAACTTCGGTCAGAAACTGGCCAGCTTCGTCGGCCGTGCGGATACAGGGCTCGGTCACCATCTCGATCAGGGGCGTGCCGGCGCGATTATAATCCAGGCAGGTAGCCGTTGGGTCGGCGTCGTGAATACTTTTTCCGGCGTCTTCCTCGAGGTGAATATGGTGGAGCTGAATCGTGGTGTCGTATGGCTGTCCGGTAGCCGGGTCTTTGGCTTTTACCGGAATGCCCCCGCCTACGCAGATGGGCCCTTTATCCTGAGAGAGCTGATAGCCTTTCGGAAGATCCGGATAGAAATAGTTTTTCCGGGCAAAAATATTGTGGCGGGTGATGGTACTCCCGCAGGCCAATCCCATTCGCACGGCATATTCGACTGCCTTTCGGTTCAGGCGGGGTAGCGTGCCGGGGTGAGCCAGCGTAATGACACTGATATGGGTGTTGGGGTCAGCTCCGAAGGCGTTGGCGTCGGCTGCGAAGATTTTGCTGTTGGTCAGCAATTGGCAATGTACTTCCAGCCCGACAACGGCTTCGTACTGAGCAAGAATTTCCGGCGAAAGAGACGCATCGGCTACCATAATTACAGAGAAGCAGTTCCCGGCAAAGATAGCGAAAACAGACGAAGCCCTTAGATTACATTCAGTCGGTACTTCAGGTAAGTCTGGGCCAGCAGCGCCAATTTTTGCGGGTTGGGCACCCGAATCCGCTCATTCTGGATGGTCGAAGCGGGCAACTGCTTAATTTTATTGAACAGCGTCTGGTAATACGTGTAGGCCAGATGAACCCCCATGCGCGCACCACGTGGCAAATTCAGGATACCCACGTAAGCTTCGTCAAAATCGCGCTGGATGTCGTTCTCAATAAGCGCTTTGGCGTCGCGACCGAACTGCGTGAAGTCGATACCTGGAAAATAAGTCCGGCCCCTGTCTACATAATCACTCTTAAGATCGCGCAGGAAGTTTACTTTCTGAAAGGCGGCTCCCAGCTTGCGGGCGGGCTCGCGCAGGCGGTCAAAATCGTCGCAGTTGCCTTCGCAGAAGACACGCAGGCACATAAGCCCTACTACTTCGGCCGAGCCGTAAATGTATTCGTTGTACCCTTCAGCGTCGTATTCCTGCTGATACAGATCCATTTCCATACTGCGTAGAAACGCATCGATCAGCTCGTGTTCAATTTTATACTGGCGCACCACCAGCTGGAAGGACTGCAGCACAGGGTTCAGGCTTATTTTTTCCTGAATGGCCTGGTACGTGTCGTGTTTGAACCGGTCAAGGAGGGTCTTCTTGTCGTAGTCATGGAACGTATCCACGATCTCGTCGGCATAGCGTACAAACCCATAGATGGCGTAGATGGGCATGTGGAACTTGCGGTCAAGCGTCTTGATCCCCAAGGTAAACGACGTACTGTAATGCTCAGTGATCAGCTTGCTGCATTCCAGTGCGGTCTTATTGAACAATGCCATCATACGGGTTCAGAGCGGAAGGTTAGGTTGACAAGTTATGAAAATTCTTTAGCAACCTCATTGGCGACGACCAGGCCGGAAATGAGCGACGGCGGAACTCCAGGGCCCGGTACCGTCAGTTGACCCGTGTAGAACAAATTGTTCACCCGTTTGTTCTTGAGCGATGGCTTTAAAAGTGCGGTTTGCTTCAGTGTGTTGGCCAGTCCGTAAGCATTACCCCGGAATGCGTTGTAGTCGCTTTTGAAGTCGCTGTGGGCATAACTGCGCTTATAAACGATGTAATTCCGAATATCTTCGCCCACATATGCTTCGAGCCGATCCATGATCATCTCGAAATAGTGGGCCCGGGTTGCTTCGTCGTCGGTGAGGTCGGGGGCTACCGGTATAAGCAGAAAAAGATTCTCGCAGCCAGCCGGTGCTACGCTGGGATCGGTTTTCGACGGGGCCGACGCGTAGAAGAGGGGTTTACTGGGCCATTGCGGGTTCTCGTAAATTTCGTGGGCGTGTTGCTTGAAGTCCTCGTCGAAGAACAGGTTGTGGTGTTCAAGCTTGGGTATGCGTTTGCTGACTCCCAGGTAGAAAAGCAATGAAGACGGAGCCATGACCCGTTTTTGCCAGTAGGCATCGTCATAGTTGCGATAGGCCGGATCAACCAGGGTTGTTTCTACGTGGTTGTAATCCGTACCGGCCACGACCACATCGGTTTCAAATATACCCTGATCGGTTACCACTCGTTTGGCCAGACCGTTGATTATGTCAATTTTTCGGACAGTTTGATTGAGCAGGATTTTCACTCCTTTTTCTTCCGCCAGGCTAACCATGGCCTTTACGATCTCGTGCATGCCACCCATCGGATACCAGGTGCCCAGCGCCATTTCGGCATAGTTCATTAAACTGTACATGGCGGGCGTGTTCTCCGGCGTAGCCCCCAAAAAGAGCACCGGAAACTCGACGATCTCAAGCAAACGGGGGTGCGAGAAAAACTTACGGGCGTGTACGGCGAAGGACTGAAATACGTCGAGCCGGGTAACGTCGTAGAGGAGTTTGAGGCTGAGGAATTCGGTAACTGACCGGCTGGGTTTCCAGACGAAGTTCTGCATACCAACCTTGTATTTATAGGAAGCCTGGCTCAGAAACTCGCGGAGCCGGGGCCCGCTACCGGGTTCGAACTGCTCAAACAGGGCTTCCAGGTTAGGCAGACCGGCTGGCAGATCAACCGCTTCGTCGGGCCCGAAGACGACTTTGTAAGATGGGTCGAGCCGGACGAGTTTGTAGTAATCGGCTGTTCGTTTGCCGAAGCGGGCAAAATAGGTATCGAATACATCGGGCATCCAGTACCAGCTGGGACCCATATCGAAGGTGTAGCCTTCTGCCTGGAATAGCCGCGCCCGGCCACCTGGCATACTGTTCTTTTCGAGGATAGTAACGTCGTAACCCTGATCGGCGAGGCTAGTGGCGGCAGAGAGTCCGGCAAAACCGGCTCCCAGCACAAGAACGCGTTGGGACATTGGTAAGTAATGCGAGTAAGTAAGCGATCCAGCGAACGGGTGCCAAGTTGCACATTTCCACGCTGAGTACCTATCCGCAACTCCTTGTAGCAAAAAAAAGTTGGACGGAAACCCATCCAACTTTTTTGAACCTTCCTCTTTTTTAACCAAAAACTACTCAATCAATGTCTCTAAGACGAGACAAAGTCTGAAAAGTATCGCGATTAGGCGTTAAAATGCGCGTATACTTTGAGCTGGTCTTTCAACTCCTTACGGGCAATGTGAATCCGGTTTTTCACGGTACCGATGGGAATGTCCAGTTTTGCAGCGATCTCGTGGTACTTGAAACCACGGAAGTGCATCATAAATGGGGTCCGGTATGTATCGTCGAGACTGTTGACGGCCCGGTTGATATCGTCCTGCGCAAATGACGAATAAGCCAGGTTGTCGGTGCTGCTCTCCATCGAGTTGATGTAGTGCAGATTGTCAGTTGTATCAATGAAAGTATTCTTACGCACCATCCGCTGGTAGTTAGTGATGAACGTATTTTTCATGATAGTATAAAGCCATGCTTTGAGGTTGGTTCCGTCGGTATACTTGTCACGGTTGGTAAAAGCTTTCAGCAGCGTATCCTGGAGCAGGTCGTTAGCATCTTCTACGTCTTTAGTGAGCCGGAGTGCGAACGGGCGCAACGACTTGGACACTTTTCCAATATGATGAGTGAATTCGAGCGCAGTCATAGCTGTTTAAGTTTTATCTCTGTTGAATCAAATTTACACAGCTATTAAACAAAAAAGCAACCAGCTTTGCTAAAATACTTCAACTACTTTGCTTTAATGATAAATACTTCTGAAAATCAAACAGTTAGGCAAAATTAATTTTGATGCCAATTGTATATACGTTGATATGTGAACCTGTAAAGTGTGGATTTTTTCCCACATTTTGTGGAACACACACTGTGGATATTGTTTAACAATAGCAAATTTTGATTAAACAGAATAGGCATTGTATGGCTAGACAATACCCTCCTTCAGCAGATCATGGAGGTGAACAAAGCCCATAACCCGCTCGTTATGGGTCACTACCAACTGAGAAATGTTATATTCCTGCATCCTTTGCAGCGCGTCAACGGCATAAGCGTCGGGATCAATGCATTTTGGCGACCGGGTCATGATGTCGGCCGCCGTAAGTTGCCAGAACGCGTCGTGAGCTGAAGCCGTCCGGCGAATGTCGCCATCGGTCACAATCCCCGCTAGTTGCCCGTTTTCGTCCACTACGGCCGTAGCACCCAGTCGTTTAGCGGATATTTCAAAAATAATATCCCGCACTGTGGTGGTGGCGTTCACCTGTGGACAGCCATTTTGGGGAAAAATATCCGCAACTTTTAAAAACAATCGCTTCCCCAGCGAACCGCCTGGATGATAGCGGGCAAAATCCTGCCGGGTAAAACCACGGGCCTCCAGCAGACTGACGGCCAGCGCGTCGCCCAGGGCCAGCGCCACCGTAGTACTGGTAGTTGGTGCCAGGTTGAGTGAATCGGCTTCGACGGGAGCATGGGCGTGAAGAACGTAGTCGGCCTGACGGGCCAGCGTAGAATTCTGCTCACTGACCATCGCTATAATACGTACTCCCTTATCGCGCAGCATAGGAAGCAGCCCTTTAATTTCGGCCGTATTGCCACTTTTCGAAATCAGCAATACCAGGTCGTTCGTCTGGATCATACCCAGATCACCGTGAATGGCATCGGCAGCGTGCATGAACAGGGCAGGGGTTCCCGTCGAGTTCATAGTGGCCACAATCTTCTGGCCGATCAGCGCACTTTTCCCCACGCCCGACACGACAACGCGGCCTGTCAGGGCCAAAATAGCCTCAACAGCCGCGTCAAACTGGTCATCGAGCCGGTCGATAGCTTCACGAATTGCGTCGGCCTCTGCCTGCAGTACAGTACGGGCTATGCTTTTATGATTTTTTATTACTTTCAGCATGGGTTTTGGCAATCAGGAATGGTTTGCCGCGTATATTCGCTAACTTTATAAAGCAAAGATACGGCAAGCACCTAAAGTGAAGTAACTTTTGTACGATTTGTAGAATGATGCAGGTTGATCAGACGGTTTACACGACCCTCAAAGAACGGCTTAAAGAGATTTTCGGTTACAGCCAGTTCCGGGGCGACCAGGAAGCTATAATCCATAGTATTCTGGCGGGTCGCAATACGTTCGTTATTATGCCTACCGGCGCGGGCAAGTCGCTGTGTTATCAATTGCCCGCTATTGTCAGTGAGGGTACTGCTGTCGTTATTTCGCCCCTTATTGCCCTGATGAAGAATCAGGTTGACCAGCTGAATGCCTTTGGTGTAAATGCCCAGTTTCTGAATTCGACGCTCTCGAAAGCAGAAATGAACAAGGTAAAGAAAGATACGCTCAATGGTACACTGAAGCTCCTGTATATAGCGCCGGAGTCGTTAACGAAAGAAGAGAATTTGGATTTTTTGAAGAAAGCCAATATCTCGTTTGTCGCCATTGATGAGGCTCACTGTATATCAGAATGGGGTCATGACTTCCGGCCGGAGTACCGCAAGATTCGGGGTATTGTCGATAACATTGGCAACCTGCCCGTCATCGCGTTAACGGCTACGGCAACGCCCAAAGTGCAGCTGGATATCCAGAAAAACCTGCAGATGGAAGACGCCAATCTGTACAAGACGTCGTTCAACCGCAAGAACCTGTATTACGAGATTCGGCCCAAGGCCGATGCCAAGCGGCAACTGATCAAATACATCAAGCAGCACAAAGGAAAATCGGGAATCGTCTATTGCCTTAGCCGTAAAACGGTTGAAGAAATTGCCGAGCTGCTCAATGTCAATGACGTAAAAGCGCTTCCGTATCATGCCGGTCTTGATCCGCAGACGCGGATGAACAACCAGGATGCCTTCCTGAACGAAGATGTAGACGTCATCTGCGCTACTATTGCCTTCGGGATGGGTATCGATAAGCCCGACGTCCGCTTCGTTATTCACTACGACGCGCCCAAATCGCTGGAGGGTTACTACCAGGAAACAGGCCGGGCCGGCCGCGACGGACTGGAAGGTAACTGCCTGATGTTCTACAGCTACGACGATATCGTTAAGCTGGAGAAGTTTAACAAAGACAAGCCCGTTACCGAGCGCGATAACGCCCGCCACCTGTTAACCGAAATGGTGTCGTACGCCAATCTGGGTGTATGCCGCCGTCGGCAGTTGCTGGGTTATTTTGGTGAGTTCCTGGATAAGGACTGCGGTTTCTGCGATAACTGCATGAAACCCACCGAGAAATTCAAGGTACAGAACGAGGTAATTCTGGCGCTGCAGGCTGTATTGCAAACCGATCAGCGATTCGACGTGGCGCACCTGGCCGATGTGCTGACCGCCACGGGCAATCAGTACGTAACGAGTTACGAACATGATCGGCTCGAAGTTTATGGCAAAGGCCGTGAGTTCAACGAGAACCCAGACTTCTGGTGTTCACTGCTGAAACAGATCACGATCTACGGCTATATTGAAAAAGACGTTGACAACTACGGGATTCTGAAATTGACCCAGCGCGGGCTCAACTACATCGAGGATCCGTATCCGGTTTCGCTTTCCAAAGACCACGATTACGATCAGCAGGAACCCGAAAAGGAAGATCACGAGGCCGAAACCACACCCACCTCGGGCGGGGCCGCCTACGATGAAGAGCTGCTCGGTCTGCTGAAGGCGCTGCGGAAAAAAGTAGCCAAAGAGAAGAACCTGCCTCCGTACGTCATTTTCCAGGACCCGTCTATGGAAGAGATGGCTACGACCTACCCCACTACCCGCGAGGAGATGGCGCAGATTAACGGCGTCGGGATGGGGAAGGTGCAGAAATTTGGCCGACCTTTTATTGAACTGATTACCAAGTACGTTGAGGACAACGAAATCGAGACGGCTAAAGATGTCGTTATCAAGTCGACCGTCAACAAATCGAAAGTAAAAATCTTTATCATTCAGCAGATCGACCGCAAAGTCGACCTTGATGAAATTGCGGAAGCCAAATCGCTTTCGATGGAAGACCTGATGGAAGAAATTGAGCACATCTGCTACTCCGGTACGCGGCTTAACCTCGATTATTACATCAACCAGGTCATGGATGAAGACCGGCAGGACGAAATATACGAGTACTTCATGCGGGCCGAAACCGATAACATTGCCGTTGCCATGCGCGAGTTCGGTGGTGACGATTTTACCGAGCAGGACCTGCGTTTGATGCGCATCAAGTTCCTCTCGGAAGTTGCCAATTAATGTATAATGAAAAATGAATAATGTATAATGAGCCCTGCTTGTTTCTTTTATTCATCATTATACGTTATTCATTATACATTTCAATAAATGAATATTCTGATTCTTGGGTCGGGCGGGCGTGAACATGCATTTGCATGGAAGCTGGCCCAAAGCCCTTTGTGTGATACGCTTTTTGTGGCGCCGGGAAATGCTGGTACGGCGCTGGTAGCCACCAACCTGGCCATCGGTTACAGCGATTTTGAAGCCGTTGCAGCCGCCATTCGTGACCATCAGATCGACCTGCTCATCGTTGGGCCGGAAGAGCCGCTGGTGAAAGGCATCGTCGATTTTCTGCGGCAACAGCCTGATCTGGCCGGATTACGGATTGTAGGGCCCGATGCCGAAGGCGCTCAGCTGGAAGGCAGTAAGGACTTCTCGAAGTCGTTCATGGCCCGGCATGGTATTCCAACCGCGGCCTCCCAAACCTTCACGACCGAAACCCTCGACGCTGGCCTGACGTATCTGGAAACCCATACATTACCGATCGTGCTGAAAGCCGACGGGCTGGCAGCCGGCAAAGGAGTCATCATTACCGATACGGTAGCCGAAGCCCAGGCTACCCTGCGCGATATGCTCGGCGGCAAATTCGGGGCGGCTGGTAACAAGGTTGTTGTTGAGCAGTTTCTGCGCGGTATCGAGCTGTCGCTGTTCGTACTGACAGACGGAACGAACTACAAAATTCTGCCCGAAGCCAAAGATTACAAACGCATCGGTGAAGGTGATACGGGCCCTAACACGGGGGGTATGGGAGCTGTTTCGCCGGTCGTATTTGCCAACGAGTCATTCCTGCGGAAAGTTGAAGAGAAGGTCGTGAAACCAACGCTGGCTGGTTTGCAGCGCGAAGGTATTCGCTATCAGGGCTTCATTTTTGTCGGGCTGATCAAAGTCAACGGCGAACCCTATGTGATTGAATACAACGCCCGGATGGGTGATCCGGAGACGGAGGTCGTGCTGCCCCGCATCCAGACGGATCTGGTGGAGTTGATGGTCGCTACGGCCGATGGCGATCTCGACAAGATTACCCTGCAGGTCTCGCCCCAGACGGCGGTAACAACGGTGGTGGTATCGGGAGGGTATCCGGACGAGTACCAGAAAGGTAAAATCATTTCGGACTTAGATCGTTTAGATGATGTAACCGCGTTCCATGCGGGGACGCTGGCGCAAAACGGTCATGTACTGACCAACGGAGGGCGGGTACTGGCGCTGACAGCCCAGGCCAACTCGCTCGAAAACGCCGTCAGGAAGTCGCAGGAAGCGGCCCGGACGGTGCAGTTTGAGGGAAAACAGTACCGGAAAGATATCGGGCTCGACCTGATCCGGTACGCTGACTAGCGACGAATGCGGAGCCGGAGCGGGTTGGTGTAAGCATGCCATCCGGTGGCTCTGTACTCATCGCTGCAAACTATATATATTATGTCTTGTAAATCCTGTGCGACCGGTGGGTGCGGAACCCAGCGTGGTGCGTCTGAGGGGCCGGGCGGGGAACCGCAGAAAACGGCTACCAAAGGCTGCGGCAGCGGTGGGTGCAGCACTGGAGGGTGCAACAAACTGAATTCATTCGACTGGCTGAGCGATGTAGCCATGCCAGGCACAAAAAAATACGATGTTGTTGAAGTAAAGTTTAAAGGGGGCCGTAAAGACTACTACCGCAACGTTCACCAGCTCGATCTGACAACCGGCGATTACGTGGTGGTGGAGATGCAGTCGGGCTACCACATCGGCGCCGTATCGATGCAGGGCGAACTGGTACGCCTGCAGGTAAAAAAGCGGAACGTCAAAATTAACGACGACACGCGCGTTATTCACCGGATCGCTACACCGAAGGATATGGATCGCCACGAGCAGGCGGTACTGCGCGACCTGCCCGCCCTGTATCGCTCGCGCGAGATCGTGCGTGAACTGAAGCTCAACATGAAACTGTCGGATGTTGAGTTTCAGTCCGACAATACGAAAGCTACGTTCTACTATTCGTCAGAAGAGCGGGTCGACTTTCGGGAGCTGATCAAAATGCTGGCCAGCGAGTTCAAAGCCCGGATCGAGATGCGGCAGATCAGCCTGCGTCAGGAAGCCGGTCGGCTGGGGGGCATCGGCTCCTGCGGTCGTGAACTGTGCTGCTCAACCTGGCTGACCGATTTCAAGAACATTGCTACATCGGCGGCCCGGTACCAGAACCTGTCGCTGAATCCGGCTAAACTGTCGGGGCAGTGTGGCCGGCTGAAGTGTTGCCTGAACTACGAGCTGGATACCTACATGGATGCGCTGCGCGATATTCCGACTATCGATAAACCGCTGGAGACGCAGAAAGGCCGGGCCTGGTTGCAGAAAACCGACATTTTTCGGAAGCTGATGTGGTTTGGGTATGGCGCCGAAAGTACCTGGCACCCCCTGCCGATTGCGCGGGTGCTGGAAATCGTCGAGCTGAACAAAAAGGGTGTTATCCCGGAGTCATTCGATGTCCTGACGCCGGTTGGCGAGAAAGAGGCTGTGCCGCTGGCTGCGCTTAACAGTGATTTACAGAAACTGGACGCCAAATACGCTACCCGAACCAGTAAAAAGAAAAAGAAAAAACCGAAAGGCGGTAACGGCAGCGCGCCGAAGCCAGCTCCCAACGGTAAAGCGCAATAACGACGAACCCCGGCTGTAGTACAGCCGGGGTTCGTCGTTAGTAAGAGGATATGAGTGCTTAAATGTACTGGTTCACGATGCTCTCCAGCCACTCCTGTTTGCCGCTGCGCAGTTGGGGTTCGCCGTTCTCCAGCGTATAGCTCCGCAGGTCTTCGAGGGTCAGCTTGCCCTGCTCGAACTCCTGACCCTTGCCCTGATCGAACGATGCATACCGTTCTTTCCGGAATGCCAGATAATCAGAGTCTTTCAGAATTTTGTCGGCCACGATAAACGCCCGCGCAAACGCATCCATACCGCTGATGTGAGCGATGAACAGATCGTCGAAGTCGGTCGAGTTCCGGCGAACTTTAGCGTCGAAGTTGATACCGCCCGGCTTGATACCACCAGCCTGCTGAATAACCAGCATGGCTTCGGTCAGTTCGTACAGGTTGATCGGGAACTGGTCGGTATCCCAGCCGTTCTGGTAATCGCCCCGGTTCGCGTCGATGCTGCCCAGCATGTCGGCGTCGGCGGCTACCTGCAGTTCGTGGTCAAATGTATGACCGGCCAGGGTAGCGTGGTTGACTTCGATGTTCAGTTTGAAATCGTTTTCCAGCCCGTACTGACGCAGGAAACCAATGACGGTAGCCGCGTCGTAGTCGTATTGGTGCTTGGTAGGCTCCATCGGCTTCGGCTCAATGAAGAACGTTCCCGTAAAGCCCTGCTTGCGGGCGTAATCGCGGGAAATGGTCAGGAACTGGGCCAGGTGCTCGACCTCGCGCTTCATGTTGGTGTTCAGCAGCGACATGTAGCCTTCGCGACCTCCCCAGAATACGTAGTTTTCGCCACCCAGAGCAATGGTAGCGTCGAGCGCGTTTTTAACCTGCGTACCGGCATAAGCCACCACCGCAAAATCGGGGTTGGTTGATGCGCCGTTCATGTAGCGGGGGTTCGAGAAAGCGTTGGCCGTTCCCCACAGCAATTTTACGCCACTGGCCTGTTGTTTCTGTTTGGCGTACTCGACAATTGTCTGCAGCCGTTTTTCGTACTCGCTGGCCGAGTCGCCTTCATCAACCAGGTCGATGTCGTGGAAGCAGTAGTAGGGCGCTCCGATTTTGGTGATGAACTCAAACGCAGCATCCATCTTGAGCCGCGCCCGAACGTTGGCGTCGCTATCCTGATCCCACGGGAAAATGCGGGTTCCCGGACCGAACGGATCGCCACCGGTTCCGGTGAAGGTATGCCAGTAGCTGATAGCGAACCGCAGGTGATCGCGCAGCGACTTGCCACCAACAATCAGCTCGGGGTTGTACCATTTGAAAGCCAGCGGATTTTTCGACTGAACGCCTTCGTACGGAATGACGTCGATGCCTTTAAAGTATTCCTGATCACCCAGTGTGACGTTTGCCATGGTTCTGGAGTTGGTTACTGGTTAGTTGAAATTATTATTGATAATCAGCTCGTTTGCAGGGACTCGTCTTCCTGCCGATTATTGAGTGTAAAATTGACACTTAAAATGTAAATGTCAAAACGACGGGTATTAATTTTTAGGGAAATTATCCTGAAAACCTGGCGCCATAGCGTTACCAGCTGATAGCGTCGGGGCTGGGGATAACGTTCAGCAGGGAGTGGGTCAGCTGCTGGTAGCGAGGCATGTCGACCTGGTAGAAAAACGCCCCCCGTTTGGAGAATCCTTTCTGCTTTTCGTCGAGTTTGATCAGCAGGTTGGTCGACAGGATTTTGCGGCTGAAGTTACGCTTGTCGAACTCGGTGTTGTAGATCGCGTCGTAGAGCTTTTTGAGCTGGGGAATGGTAAATTTCTCGGGCAGCAATTCGAAACCGATGGGGTGCAGGGCGGCTTTGTACCGCAATCGGCGAATGGCCAGGTCGACCATGTCGCCATGATCGAAGAGGAGGGGCGGCAGGTCGTAGATCGAAAACCAGCGCGCCTGAAACGCTTCGGTCAGCTTCGACGCATAGTCGGCTACTTTGACCAGCGAGAAATAAGCAACTGAAACGGTCCGGACAATCGGGTCGCGCTGCGGATCGCCGAAAGCGTTGAGCTGTTCGAGGTAGACGTTGGTGAGGCCGGTCAGTTCGAACAGAATACGGGTGGCTGCCTGCTCCAGACTTTCGTCGGGTTGCAGCCAGCCACCCATGAGCGACCAGGTTTGTTCTTCCAGGCCCCGTTTTACCAGCAGCACCTTCAGGCTTTCGCCGTCGAAGCCAAAAATGATGGAGTCGAGGGCTACCAGATACGGATGCTGTTGTTTATACTGTTCTACCATTGATCCGGGACCGACGCGGGATAAACCGCTGCGTTCGGCTGCAAACTACATAATTCTGGCGCTTACTGCTGTTTTTATCCCACCCCGCCAGGTTTTGAACGTTTAAAACGTTACGACGCTCTGATAGGCTTTTTTGGGCTGGTAATTTTCATCAAACAGCAGCGGGTGGTCTTTACGGCCTGGTACCGGAAAGTTGTCGAGCCAGGAGTACTTGTCCGACAGGTTCCAGAAGGTGACGCCGGTCAGCGTCTTTTTGTGCTTGCGGAACACGTCGAACAGCATCTTATACTGCGCCACCTGTTTCTGCTCCATCTCGGGCGTGAACTCGCTGACGTCGGTCGGTTTCCGCGCCCGGCGTTCGTGCTCTTTCGGGTAAACTGACATATCAAGTTCGGTAACCTGTACCTTCAGGCCGAGGCTGGCAAACCGATTGATCGACTCTTCCAGCTCCTGGGGGGTAGGCTCGTAGATAGACCAGTGACCCTGCAGACCAACCCCATCGATAGGCACCTTTTTGTCTTTTAGCTTCTTCAGAATCTGGTAAATGCGATCCCGTTTCGATGCGTTTTCGGTGTTGTAGTCGTTGTAAAACAGCTGGGCACCGGGGTCGGCTTCGTGGGCATATTCAAAGGCTTTGGCGATATAATCTTCCCCAATAATCTCGTAGAACTTCGATTTCCGGTAGAGGCTGGCACCCGTGTCGGGCACGGCTTCATTAACGACGTCCCAGGCGTAAATTTTACCTTTGTAGCGGCCCATAACGTCGTTGATGTGCTGTTTCAGGCGAGCCAGCAACACCTCACGGCTTACCTGCTTCCCATCGGCGTCGGTAAAGAACCAGCGGGGCGTTTGGTTATGCCAGCACAGCGTGTGCCCCCGCACTTTGATCTTGTTCTGGACGGCGAAGTCGACAATGGCGTCGGCATCTTTCCAGAAGTACCGGTTTTCTTCGGGGTGGATAGGCCCCATCTTCATGGCATTCTCGGGGGTAACGCTGTTGAACTGCTGCCGGATCAGGTCGGCTTCGGGGCCGGTCAGGGTGCGGGGAGCTACGGCTACGCCAATCGGGAAATACTTTTTGTAGGCCTCCTTAAGAGTTGGCTCGGGCGCCTGAACGTGTGATGACAGGCCCGCGCCCAGCAGGGTCATACCGCCCAGCAGTACCGACAAACGAATTGAGTTTTTCATGGTAATGCGCTAAAAGAGAATAACGAATCGGGTTGGTCAGGATAAGGCATCAGAAGCCGATTGAGTTACCACCATCGACGGGGAGCGAGGCTCCGGTAACATATCGGGCTGCGTCGGATGCCAGAAAAACGGCAGCCCAACCAATATCTTCGGGTTTACCGAATTTACCCATCGGGGTCCGGCGCATGGCGCGGGCGAAGCGGTCGGGGTCGCCCCCCATAGCGGTTTTACTCATGGCCGTCTCGATAAAGCCCGGCGCAATGGCATTGACACGAACGCCTTTACCCGAAAACTCCGACGCCAGCACTTTAACCATGCCCTCTACCGCCGACTTGGAAGCCGCGTAAGCCACAACCCGGTCAATGCCGTAGTAGGCCGCCATGGACGAAATCATGATGATGGAGCCGGTGCCGCGCTCGATCATCCGGCCGGCGCACGCGCGGGTCAGTGAGAATACCGAGTTGAGGTTAGTATGAACAATCCGGTCAAAGTCAGCGTCCGTAACCTCCAACGCTGGTTTTTTCATGTTGATACCGGCGTTGTTGACCAGGACATCGATGGGCCCGTAGGTCGTTTCGATGTCCGCAACCAGTCCGTCGAGCCGCTCGCGCTCGGTCACGTCGTTGACTACATAATAGGCTGCGGGGGTAGGGCGGTCGGCGGTGAGGGTGGCCACGGCGTCGCGGAGGGGTTGCTCCCGGCGGCCGGTGATGATCACGGTGGCACCGGCGTCGACCATGCAGCGGGCAATATCGAAACCAATGCCACTGCCTCCGCCCGTAATCAGGGCCAGCTTACCGGCCAGGGAGAACGCGTGGTCAAAGCGAATATACGTATCGGCGGCCGGCTCGGCAACCTGTTGATTGGGTGTCTCTACGAGGGAATCCATTTTACTACCAGCTAATTAATTGATGGTTCTGGGGCATTGAGGCAGCACAGTGCTGCGTTTATTTTTTCAGGGTAAGCGGCCGGGCCTGCTTCTGGGCGTTGAGCGCCAGTTCGGTGGCCAGGAAACAATGTTCCTGCGACATAGCGGTTTCGGTCCGGTTCAGAATATCGTTTACGAGCTGCTCGCCGTAGGGCAGTGGTTCTTTGCTGCAATCGAGGTAGCGAGTTTCTTTCTTATCGGTTATAAACAGGTGGTTGCCTCCCTCGCGACCAGCCGGGTCGATGTTTTTCCGGATCTCGATGAAGCCTTCCGTGCCGAGAATAGTCAGGCGGCCATCGCCCCAGGATTTGAGTCCGTCGGGGGTGAACCAGTCGACCCGGATGTAGCCCGTTCCGCCATCGCCACGCAGCATGACGTCGCCAAAATCTTCAAATTTCGGATACTGCGGATGGTGTACGTTGCCCACCTGCGACGCAACGATGTCGGCTTTGGTCGAGTTGGTGAAGAACAGAAACTGATCAAACTGGTGCGAGCCGATGTCGCAGATAATTCCGCCGAACTTCTTTTTGTCGAAGAACCAGTCGGGCCGCGACTTGGGGGTCATCCGGTGCGGGCCGAGGCCAATGGTCTGCACCACATTACCGATCGCACCGGCTTTGACCAGCTCGCCAGCTTTAACGGTAGCGCGGTTCTCGAACCGTTCGCTGTACATGATCGAGTAGATGCGTTTGGTTTCTTTCTGCACCTTACGCGCTTCGGCCAGTTGCGCGAGGGTGGTGATACCGGGTTTGTCGGCCATGTAATCTTTCCCGTGCCGCATCACCTGAATACCCAGCGGAGCGCGTTCTTCCGGAATTGCCGAGCTAAGAATCAGCTGAATCGAGTTGTCTTCCAGAATGGCTCTTTCGTCGCTGGCCTGTTTGGCATTCGGATAGCGTTTGGCAAAGGCGGCTGCCAGGTCCGGCTCCGGCGCATAGAACGAAACCAGCTCACCCCCGCCCCGGATAACGGCTTCGACCTGGCCGTAAATATGGCCGTGGTTCATTTTGATGACCGAAAACCGGATTCGTGGTGCTTTCGGCGTTGTGATGATAGCGGGCGCCGACAGGGTGATCAGCTGGGTCGAGGCTGTCAGCGTCTGCGCAGACAGGGAAGTGCCGGTAACGAGACCAGCTGCGGTCGTCAGCGACTCCTTCAGGAAAGAACGTCGGTTGGTATCCTGGATCTGATTCATTGGGTCTGAGTGGGGTTTCTGGGCTTGCCAGGTTCGGCAGGCCAATCCGCTTACTGCGCTTTTTTGGCCAGTTCGAGCGCCTGGGTGGTGGTATAGTATTTAGCGATCATGTTGGGGACTTCCCAGGCGGGCATCGATCCTGCTTTCAGGTAGGTCAGGTATTTTTCCATGACCCGGCCAAAGTGGGCTTCGTGACCTTCCTTGTATTTCTCCGGAATAATGACCTCCCAGCCCGCGCCCGTCTTTTTTACGTCGACGCCAGGGTATTCTTTCTGGATGGCTGGCAATACGCTGTTGAGGGAGGCCTCCAGGGTGCTGTTGCCGACCACGGGCTCAATGTAGAGGGTGGGCTTGTACTGCTGTTCGGCGCCCTGCCGGATAATCAGGTTGGCCTTGCTGCCGCGCATGATCGAATAGTGGGTATCGCCGGCGCCTTCGGGGGCTTTGTAGGCCCAGGTGACCGATACTTTGGCATGAACGCCCCGGAGCTGGTAGTTGATCTCGCCATTGCTGTAGACCCGCAATACACTGTCTTTGACCACATCCTTCCGCAGGTAGTCGGGGAAGCTGGCCTGTTTGGTGATGGTCCTGAACTGGCTCAGCGTCATGTCGGTTGTCCAGCGCCGGGCCGAGGTAAGCCGGATGTCTTTCTGGTAATCGAGCGACTGTTCCGGGAAACAGGCCCACTGAACCAGGTCGACCAGGTGGGTGGTCACATCAACGATGCCTTCGCCCTGCTGCGCCACGTCCATGAACCAGGCCGGCCGGGTAAGAATACTGCCCGACACGTTCTTGTAGAAGTGATGGACGCTTTCTTTGGTGACGGCCGGGTTAGCGGGCGTTCCTTTCTCCAGCGTACCGAACAGAGCCGCCTGCTGCGAAAACGCCCGCTGGAGCATGGTCGTGATCTCGTACCGCTCCGTCATGATGTCGTACAGCAGCACGTTTTTCTGCCCGGCCGTGGCGAAGGCGTCTTTCAGCTTGTCGAAGTTCGACGCGCTGATGACCATAGGCTTGTCGGCCAGCACGTTGAACCCCGCCCCAACGGTCTGCGCGATATAATCGGTCTTTAGCCGGTTGTTGCCTGCCATCACGACTACGTCGCCGGGGGTGGCCTGAGTAGCGAGCATGTTGGCCAGAAAGTCAGAACCGCGGTACACGTCTTCTTTCCAGCGGGTCGGGTTGTCGGCGCGGCTGTTGTACCCCTGAATTTTGTCGAGGTGCAGCTGCAGGTCCGACGGGCCGTTTCCCTGGCTGTCGGGGGCGTAGACGCGAACGGTCGAGTCTACGCCTTCGTACATGGTTTTCTGAACCAGGGCTGCGTGAAAATGGCCGGGGTCGAGGGTAATCAGTCGTATGGTGTTCGTATCGCTGCGGGTTTTATCCGTTGACTGTGATGACTGACAGGCGGCAAATAGGGCAGCCGCGCACAGGCTGCCCAGCACTAAGGTTCGGTTCATGGGCGGGGCGTTAACGGACTTTGTTACTGGCCAATGCTTTGATGGCGTACGGGGCCCGCTGCGTGCGAGAGAGCATTTTGTTGGCTTCGGGGTCGTTTTTGAACTGTTCTTTTTTCGGGTCCCAGTACAGTTTGCGGTTTAATTTCATGGCAGCCTGATGGAGCAGGCAGGCGCTACACGAGCGGTGCCCGATTTCGGCCGGCGCGATGGGTTCTTTTCGGCTGATAACGCTCTCCAGCCAATTGCCGTGGTGCTCCTTGCTGACGGTCAGATGGGTTTCGTTGGGGCCAATGACCGACGTCAGCAGTTTAGGATCGCTGGCGTCCAGTTTTTTGGCCGCATTCTGTTTCGCCACCGGGTCGCTGGCCGTAACCGACCCGTCGCCCCGTGATACGAACACCCAGCCTTCAGTGCCTTCAAACCGGATACCGTTGGGAATTTCGTTGCTCACGATCATGCGAACGCCATTTTCGTACAGGGCCTCCGTGCGGAAGATACCATGAACATCCCAGAGGCCGCTCTTCGGGAAATCGGCTTTGCCCCAGATCTCGACCGGGCCGGTATGTTCGGTATTCATGGCCCAGTGCGCACAGTCGATGTGGTGGGAGCCCCAGCCGGTAATCATGCCCGCGCCGAACTGTTCGCAGCGGAGCCAGCCTGGTCGGTCGTATCCCGACTGAGGATGAACCCGTTTTTCGGTGTAATAGACTTCTGGCGTGGTACCCAGCCACATGTCGTAGTTCAGGTTTTTAGGAACGGGCATCTGCGGTTCCTCATCGCCCGCGGGGTCGCCGGGGAGGCCGACGTACACCGTTTTTAGCTGCCCGATGCGGCCGTTGCGAACCAGCTCGGCCGCATACCGGAACTGCTCCGACGAGCGCTGCTGGCTGCCTACCTGAACAATACGCCCCGACTGTTTAACGGCATCGGCCATCATACGACCCTCGGCTATCGTTAGCGACGCGGGTTTCTGCATGTATACATCCTTGCCCGCCCGTACGGCATCGATCACGATAGGCGCGTGCCAATGGTCCGGGGTGCTGACCAAGACGGCGTCGATGTCTTTGTTATTCAGCAGTTCACGGTAGTCGGTATAGACCCGAACGCCGTCGTAATCTTTGCCGGTTTTTTTGGTGTAAAAGCCATTAACGAGCGTTTTGGCTTCGTTAGCGCGTTTGCTGTCCAGGTCGCAGACGGCCATGATCAGCGCGTTGTCATACTGCCAGACGCCGGGCATATCGTGGCCGCGCGAAATGCGACCCGTACCAATGGCGCCGATGTTAATCCGATTGCTTGGCGCGTTTTTTCCCAGTACCGAAGCCGGTACAATAGTTGGAAAGCCACCGATGATGGCCGTCGACAGGGTCGCCTGGGCGCTGGCCTTCAAAAATGTTCGTCTCGATAACGAGTTTTCAACGGGCTGAGTCATAATCAAAAGGGTTTAGGATTGAGTAAGCCGGTCACGGGGCCGCCCTACTGGTATAAACTCGTGCTGTATTACCGGAGCAGATACGTTTCGACCGATTGTTTAACTTCGTCGAGGGTCCGTTCGGGCTGTTTGAAGGGAGCCGGAATAGGCTGTTTGGCGAAGGTTTGCAGGTAAAGCACCCACGCATCGCGCCACCAGATGGCTTCGCGGTGCTGCGTAACCAACCGGGCTGCCACGTCGGCATGCAGAGCCGGGTTGAGGGCGGGCTTTACCGCGGCCCATTCCTGCTGCATCCAGCGTACCGAGTCGGCACCGGTGTAGAACCGGGTGCAAAGTTCATCCCACAGCGTACGACCGGTCGACAGTTTTTTGGTCCAGGGAACGTGGTGGAACCAGAGCAGATACGGCAGCGGGCAAGTGTTGGGGTTGTTCCATTGCTGTTGCACCTCGGGTCGGTACTGCGCCAGGGCGTTGCTGCCGGTGGCCGTCCGATCGAAACCGACTCCCACTGAGTCGGCCCGGTGGTAATAAACGGCTGTCCAGTCGGGGCGCGGGCTGCGGGCCTGCCAGGGCTCGGGCGCAAAATGAACCCCTGTCCAGGGTCGGCTAAGCCCCATCGGGGTGTTGTAATCGACGTAAATATCCCGCGACCGGAGCATCAGGTTCGCAATCCGGCTGGTAGCCTGTGGGTTATGCGTCAGCGTCATGCCGATCCATTCGCGGGCAATGGCTTCGGCGGAGAGGGTATGATCCCAGGCCAGCCGACCAAAGGCGTACCAATTGGCCTGCGCCATGGGGTGACCCGTCCAGTTCAGGTTCGAGCCGGTATTAGCCACCCCCGCCATCAGCGTCCTGGACGGTCCGGCGTTCCGGGAGCCGTACAGACTGCCGTCAATCACCCTGGCCACGGTCGATCCTTTGCCACTGGCGTAGGTATCAGCGTCCAGACATTCTTTAAAGAGGGGCGCTTCGTAGACCAGGTGGGTAGCAAAGCCGAGGTATTCCTGGGTGAGCTGGAATTCCATACCCAGTGGTGTTTTAGGCATGCTACCGAACAGGGGCGAGAACGGCTCGCGCGGCTGAAAGTCGATGGGGCCGTTCTTGACCTGAACAATTACCTTGGGGTCGAACTGGCCATCCAGGGGGGTAAACTCTTCGTGGGCCGCTCTGAACCGATCGGCTTTGGGATCGGCTTTATAAACGAACGCCCGCCAGATAACGACGCCATCGTAGGGTTTCATGGCTTCGGCCAGCATGTTGGCTCCGTCGGCATGCGTACGGCCGTAGTCCTGTGGCCCCGGCTCGCCTTCTGAATTGGCCTTGACCAGCAGACCGCCGAAGTCAGGAATAATCTGATAAATCTCTTTCACCTTGTCGTTCCACCATTTCCGTACCTCGGGGTCGAGCGGGTCCGATGTTTTGAGCTTGCCCAGGGTTTTGGGGGCCGCAAAATAAACTGAGAGGTAGACCCGAATGCCATAGGGCCGGAAAACAGCGGCCAGTGCGGCTACCTTCTGCAGGTATTCGGCTGTCATGAACCGGGCGCTGGCGTTGACGTTGTTGACCACGGTACCGTTGATGCCAAGCGATGCGTTGGCCCGGGCATAATCCCGGTAACGCGGATCGACCCGCTCGGGCAGTTCGTACCATTTCCAGAGCGATCCACCGGCGTAGCCCCGTTCGATGGTGCCGTCTACGTTATCCCAGTGGTTCAGCATCCGATACTGTACTTTCGGGCTGCTCGCCAGGGATAGTCCGTCGAGCGGCTGGCGAGTCTGCATTTGCCGCAGCAGGGCAAAGGCGCCGTAGAGCACACCGGCCTCGCTTGGGCTGGAGATGGTCAGGGTGTTGCGGTCGGAGGCAATCTGGTAACCTTCGGGGTTGGCGGGTGGGGTGGCGGTTGGGGGGCCTGCGCGTAGCACGATGCCGCCCGTTCGGCTACCGGCGCTGTTAATGATCGGAACGGTTTTGCCCAGCAGACCGCGTAAACCGGTCTGCAGTTCTTCGGCCGCCGACCGCAAAATCGGTCCTGATCCGGTCAGGGCAATGAACTGAGCGGAGCGGGCATACGCCTGCCGTTTGGCAACATCATCGATCAGGTCGTACTTCAGCCACAGCCGGTACCCATCCTCTCCGCCCGGCGGCAGGCTGGTGGGGGTCTGGGCCCGGCTACTGATCAGCAGCAGCAGGCAAGCAAGCACAAAAATCGGTTTGAGATACGTCATATAAAGCGGCTTTGCTTCGGCAAAGCGGTTCTGTTTGGATATGTTGATGGCTCTATCAGCGAGCAGGCTTTTCAGACAGCTCAACGGGTAGCGGCATACGGGCGGTACGATGCCTGAGCCGGTTGGTCGGCCAGGCTGCGGGTGATGCCCAGCTCCAGCCCCCGCAGTTCGGCGAGCCCGCGCAGCCGACCAATGGCCGAATAGCCCGGATACGTTTTCTTGTGCAGGTCGTCGAGCATCTGATGACCATGATCGGGGCGCATCGGAATGGCTGTTACGCCCGTACCGACCCGTTCCCGGCGTTGCTGTTCCAGCACAATGGCTTTGACAACGGCGTACATGTCGACATCGCCCGCCAGGTGGTCGGCTTCGTGGAAGTTGCGCCAGCCGTCGGTGCGTTCCTGTTTCGTGGTGCGGAGGTGGATGAAATGAATCCGGTTGCCGAAGCGGTTGATCATGCCCGGCAGGTCGTTATCGGGGCGGATACCCAGCGAGCCGGTACAAAACGTAATGCCGTTGGCGGTTACCGGACAGGCCTCCATCAGCCGGGCCAGATCCGATTCGGTACTGACCACGCGGGGCAGACCCAGCAGCGGCATCGGCGGATCGTCGGGGTGGACACAGAGGTTCACGCCAGCCTTTTCGGCCACCGGCGCGACCTGCTGAATGAAGTAATACAGATTATTCCGCAGCTCGGTATCGCCAATGCTGGCATACTCGTCGAGCAGGCCCTGAAACGTATCGAGGGTAAAGGCCTCTTCGGAGCCGGGCAAACCCAGCAGCACGATGTTGGCCAGTTCGGTCACGCGGTCGGGCGTCATCTGCGCGAAGGCGCGGTGGGCCGACTCGATGAGTTCGGGTTCGTAGTCGGCTTCGGCGCCGGGTCGTTTCAGGATGCAGAGGTCGAATACCGCAAAATCTTCCCACACAAACCGCAGCGCCCGCGAGCCGTCGGGCATCTCGTAGCTCAGGTTCGTGCGCGACCAGTCGAGGACCGGCATGAAGTTATAGCAAACGGTACGGATGCCGCAGCCGGCCAGGTTGCGGATCGATGCCTTGTAATTCTCGATGTACTGCGCGCGCTCCGGCTGACCTTTCTTGATGGCTTCGTGAACGGGCAGGCTCTCGACAACGGCCCAGTGCAGGGCCGAATACCGATCGTTGTCGGCTTCAACCAATTGTTTGCGCTGCTCAATGGCGGCTGTTGGCCATACTTCCCCGACCGGAATCTGGTGCAGGGCCGTAACTACCCCCGCACAACCCGCCTGCCGGATATCCATCAATGAAACCGGGTCGTTTGGCCCGAACCAGCGCATGGTTTGTAACATTCCCATAAATGTACACTTTGTAAAGAGAGCACCCCGGCGGATCATGACGACGCGGCCTCCGTATAGCTAAAAAAAACGTAAACCAGCACGTGACGTGCTTACTGATCCCGGACGTTACCCGGCTGACCGATGCCAGGTCTGACTCGGCAGGCCGATCAGGTCGTGGCCACTTTCCGGCGGAACACGAACACGTAAAGCAGGGTCCAGGCTACCAGATATGCCAGCCCGGCTATGTAAAAAATAACGTAATACCCTTCGGATAGCTGCCCCAGCGCTTTGTAATGATCCAGAATCCGGCCAACCAGCAGGGGAAACATGGCGCCCCCCAGCGTACCGGCCATGGTGCCGAATCCGACTACGCGGCTCAGCACATGCTTCGGAAACTGATCGGCAGCAACGGTAAAGATGTTGGCCGACCAGGCCTGGTGGGCGGCCACGGCCAGCGACAGGATGGCAATAACGGGCCACATGCTGCTCAACTGGCTGATGAGCATGACCGGCGTAACGCAGATCGCAAACAGAGCCATCGCGTACTGCCGCGCCCGGGTCGGATTCCAGCCTTGCTGGATCAGCGTCGAGGAGAGCCAGCCACCGCCTACGCTCCCGATCGTTGCGGCCAGGTAGATGATGATTAGCGGACCGCCCAGCTTTTTGAGGTCGAGGTTATAGATGCTGGCCAGGTAGGAGGGTAGCCAGAACAGAAAGAACCACCAGATCGGATCGGTAAGGAGTTTGCCGCCCATAAACCCCCAGATTGCCCGGTTTGAGAAGATGGCATAGGGGGCTTTCGGCGCATCAACAATCAGGTCGGTGGCAGCCGCATCGCCCGCTACGGTTGGGTCAACGGGCTCGTCGGTGATGTAGGCCAGCTCGGCCGCGTTGACCCGTTTGTGCTGCGCTGGTACCTCATAATACAACCACCAGATCGCAATCCAGACAAAGCCCAGAGCCCCCGTAACGATAAAGGCCATTTGCCAGCCAGCAACCAGCGCCAGCCAGGGAACAACGGCCGGAGCGGCCACAGCCCCAATGTTGGCCCCGGCGTTGAACACCCCCACCGCCAGCGCCCGTTCTTTCTTGGGAAACCATTCGGCAACAGTCTTGATCGAGGCCGGGAAGTTACCCGCTTCGCCAATGCCCAGCAGCGCCCGGGCCACCATGAACCCCAGTGTGCCCCCCGCCAGCGCATGACCCATAGCGGCCAGACTCCAGACCAGAATAGCGCCGATGTAGCCCAGCTTCGTGCCGATCCGGTCAATGATGTAGCCAGCCAGCAGCGTACTGGACCCGTAAAAAAATGTAAATACCGTTACGATATTGGCATAGTCGGACTCGCTCCAGCTAAACTCTTTTTCGAGAATCGGCTTCAGCAGGCTGATAACCTGCCGGTCGAGGTAGTTAATGGTCGTGGCAAAAAAGAGCAGCGCTACGATGATCCATCGGTAGTTGCTCCGTTTGCCGACGGTAGAGGTCGTTGCGGGTAAGGATTGTCCGGTCATTCCTGGGGTCGGGTTAGTGTTTCCAGTCAAAAAAGGTCGAAACGTTGTGATAGGCAATGTTGGCGGTCATCTGCCCCAGCCAGGTAAGGTCTCTGGGCAGCAGGCCTTTCTCAACATCGGTGCCGATGATGTTGCAGAGAAGACGCCGGAAGTAATCGTGCCGCGAGAACGACAGCAGGCTTCGCGAATCGGTCACCATGCCGATAAACCGGCCCAGCAATCCCATATTCGAGAGAATGTTCAGCTGGGTTTCCATTCCGTCTTTCTGGTCCAGAAACCACCAGGCCGACCCCCACTGCATTTTGCCCGGCGTGGACTCGCCCGGCGTGGACTCGCCCTGGAAGTTTCCGATCATAGTGGCGAAGGTTTCGTTATCGGCCGGGTTCAGGTTGTATAGCACCGTTTTTGTCAGTTGCCCGGTTTGGTCGAGGGTGTCGAGGAAACGGGCCAGTCGGGCGGTTTGCGGCAAATCGTTGATGGAGTCGACCCCGATATTGATACCAATCTGTTTGGTGAGCCGGGTGTTGATCTGACGCAGCGCACCCAGGTGAAACTGCTGCACCCAGCCGCGCTGGTGATACATCCGACACAGTTCGAGCAGGATGCAGCCCGTCAGCTGATCGATCTGGTCGGGCGTAACGTTTGTCTGGCCGGCCAGCAGCTGTCGGAAAGCGGTATCGAGCTGGTTGCTGCGGTTGGCTGTCAGCGGCATTTGCGCCAGGCCGTGGTCGGCGGCCCGGCAACCTGTTTCGTGGAAGAAATTGATCCGTTGCTGCATCGCTTCCAGAAACGAGTCCAGATCCGTAATAGCCAGACCGCTGACGGTAGCCAGCTCTGCTACGCGAGTACGCCAGGCCTGGCCCGTTGCCGGAAACAGCGCATCGGGCCGAAACGTCGGGAGCATGGTCAGATCGGTACCTTCGCTGGCCAGCTGCCGATGGTAACGCAGGTCGTCGGTTGGTTCGTCGGTGGTGCAGATGACCTGCACCTTATGCTCGTTCAGCAGGGCGCGGGCCGTCCATCGCGACTGAAGTTGTTCGTTACACTGGTCGTAGATAGAGCGGGCACTGGCTTCGTTGAGCAGATCGCTGATGCCAAACGGTTTTTTCAATTCCATATGCGTCCAGTGATAGAGCGGGTTCCGCATCGTATACGGAACCGTATGGGCCCAGGCGTTAAAAGACCGCCAGGGGTCTGTGCTACCCGTGATGAGCGCTTCCGGAACGCCATTGGCTCGCATGGCCCGCCATTTGTAATGGTCGCCCTGGAGCCATATCTCGGTCATGTTGTCGTACCGTTTGTCGAGGGCCACTTCGGCGGGCGACAGGTGGTTATGGTAGTCAATGATCGGCAGGTCTCGTACAAACTCAGCGTAGAGGTAACGGGCCGTTTCGGTTTCCAGGATGAAGTTTTCGTCCAGAAAACCGCGGGTGGTGGGGTGGCTGCTAGGAAGATCAATCATGCGTCTGTTCACGGGCACTGAATCGGATTGGGCGGAAGGTCTTTCTGGTTATGCAGATGACTGTCGCTGGCGGTTCCGGTGCCCCGATTAAGTTTAGTTGGCGCCGGGTCGGGCTTGCGATACGTGTTCGGGTGGGCCGAGGTAACTGGGTTTTACGCCCCCCTGATCGATCACGACTTTCTGGAAAACCACCGCCGGGTCAACCATCCAGATCTTCAGCACGTGTTCGCCGGGCTGGTCAATTGTATGGCGGGAGGTGATCAGGCGCACGTTATTGGCTACCGACTGCT
The DNA here is from genome assembly GCF_005870035.1 of Spirosoma lacussanchae. Classification (GTDB taxonomy): domain Bacteria; phylum Bacteroidota; class Bacteroidia; order Cytophagales; family Spirosomataceae; genus Spirosoma; species Spirosoma lacussanchae. Next base: position 504,283 of record NZ_SWJG01000003.1, read on the forward strand.
CCCATACCCTGTTGGTTTCGTTGGCGTGGATATCAATCAGCTGGGGCGCTTCGTCGTCGAACGAAATAGCGAAGCGCAGGCCTTTGTTGTCGTTGACGTTAAGCGTAGGCGAGAGGTAGGTCTGTACCTGAACCGGGCCGCTTTCGGCGATATGAATCCGGTATTCGAGCCGGGGCGATGTACCAGCGGGCTTGTCGATACTGGCTGCGGTAACTGGTACTATGGTCATGCCCGATCCCGTCCGGCCAATATCCGGGATGCGTAGCCAGGTGATGGAGCCTGTTTCGACGGTGCGGGTGGGCCGATCGGCATTGAGGGATTCGTAGCCGTTGCTGGCTACAAAACCCGCCAGGGCATCGGGTTTCAGCCCGGCCGGATTATGAACAATGGCCTGTACCGTAATGCGTTTGCCATCGGGCCCACTGATCGTAATGGGCGCGCGCTGGGTGCCGACTGGTACCCGTTTCCAGTCGATGCTGACCAGCAGACGGGTTTCTTTATCGACGCTGCCGGCCGACGATGACAGCTTCAGCCAGGGCGCCCCCGCTTCGGCGGTATACCCAAACGGCGTCTGGCCGCGGTTGAACACATCGATGTACGACGTTTGCTGGTGAAAAGCGTCGAAAGCAGGCAGAACGGCCTCCCCCGACTCGGCTGGCCACCAGGCAGCGGACCCGTCGATGGCTACGCCCATGTCGGCCGGCTGGGGCAGGGTCAGTGTCTGAACGGCGGGCATTTTGTTTTTCTCGGGCTGTTGCCAGTAGGTGTACCCGATGTGGGTCTGGTCCATGAGGTGGCTCCACTTGCCCCCCGCCAGGGTGTCGTTGTAGAAGCGGCTGATCTGCGCGTCGCGCTCAAAGAGCTGCTCAACCTGCTGAGCCAGCTGGTTGGTAGCGGCCCGGCCCTGTTTGGCATACCACTGGTTCCGGCCGGCGGCCACGTACATCTCGTTTACGGTAGCGCAGGCTTTAACGGGGTGCAATACGAGCTGGAAATAAGCATCCTGATGCGTCGCCGGTAGCTCCCGCCCGATGCGTTCGGCCTCGGCCAGCAGGTTGTTGTAGTCGGCCACTACGGTTTCGGCTTCCCGGTAATTGGTCAGGCTATACGTGGTGGGCGACAGGAGTTCGGGTTTCCGGCGGGCGTTGTACTGGGTGTAGCGGGTGAGGATCTGGGCGATAGCTGGCGCGTGTTTGGCACCGAACTGTTTTTCGGCCCAGAGCCGGGTATACTCGGGGAGTTTGCTGGCGGGCCACCGGTCCGGGTTCCAGGCGTAATCGAGGAAAAACTCGATGGGAAACTCCATCGGTTTGATGTCGCCCACGTTGACAATCCAAATTCGGTCGACGCCGTGTTTGTAGGCCAGGTGCATCTGCTCCCAGGTGCGCGCAATCGGGTTGGTGTTGAGCCACTTGTAGTTGCGCGGGCCACCTACGTAGTCGAAGTGGTAATAGATACCGTAGCCACCGCTGCGTTTGGGCGTACCTACGGCCGGTAGCTTACGGATGTTGCCCCAGTTGTCGTCGCAGAGGAGCAGGGTAACATCGTCGGGTACGCGCATGCCCTTTTCGTAGTATTCCTGCACCTCTTTGTAGAGGGCCCAGAGCTGGGGCGTTTGTGACGGGTCTTTGCCGGTAACCTCGCCGATGATGGTCCGCTGGTCGGCCACAATCCGTTCGAGGAGGGCGGTGTTGCTTTCGCGGCTCATCGGCTCGTCGCCGTCACCCCGCATCCCCACGCTTATGATGCTTTCGTTGGTGCCCATGCGCCGGATACCGGTACGCCAGAATTCGCGTAGGGTCGAGTCGTTTTTCTGGTAGTTCCAGGGAGTTTTCTGGCCATAGCGTCGCCATTCGTCATGGGCCCGCATGAGTGGTTCGTGGTGGGAGGTGCCAATCACGACGCCGTATTCGTCGGCCAGCTTCGGGTTCATGGCATCGTCGTCGTAAAACGCATTGCCCCACATGGCGGGCCAGAGGTAATTGCCTTTCAGCCGGAGAATCAGCTCGAAAACGTGTTCGTAGAACTTGTGGTTAAAGCCGCCAAACTTCTCTTTCGACCAGCCCGAGAGGGCGGGCGCTTCATCGTTGATGAAGATGCCGCGGTACTTGACGGCGGGCGTACCCTGCGAATGGCGGCCCGGCAGGACGTACAGACTGGGTTGTGAGACGGCCGGTACGTCGGCCCACCAGTTCCAGGGCGATACGCCGATCTGGGCCGAGAGGTCGTAGATCCCGTAAATCGTACCGCGCTTGTCGCTGCCGACAATGACCAGCGCCTGATCAACACCCGGCATGGGTTTATCGATCACCTGGGTCAGCGACGTTTCCCACTTGCCAACAATACCTGACACGTCGAGCTTGCGGGCCTTGACCAGCTGATCGATGAGCGGACTCTTGCCGAGCGTGCCAATCAAGACCAGCTCGCTGGCGGAGGCCGGGTTGCCGGTCATCAGCGCTGGCTCGGCCCCGGTCACCTGCCGGATATCGGCCTGGAGGTTCCTGACGGCCCGAACAACCCCCGGAAAGTCGGTCGGGCTGGTCAGGAGCGGAGCCGACCGGCCGCCAGCCGAAAGCGCAAAGGAACCCTTGCTTTTTCGACTGGCGACGTATGAATCGGGATCGATGGCCCAGGCTGACGATGCGCTGACCAACACCAGGAAGGCGAAAGCCAGAACTCGTTTTTGAAAAGAAAGAAACGTTGGGTAAGTCATCTTAGGCAGCAAAGTCAAATGGGCATTCGGTCTGGCTTATACAAAAAACGGGACGTCTTTGGGGGCATATTTACGCATACCCTCTTCGTTGATTTCGACCCCGATGCCGGGCTTTTCGGAGAGCGGAATGTAGCCGTCTTTCACCATCGGCCCGTCGAAGGTGACGACCTCCTTGAACATTGGCTCCTCGTGGAAATAAATCTGCCACTCCAGAATCAGGAAGTTCGGTACCGACGCACACACGTGGCTCGACGCCATGGCCCCCAGATAAGAGGCTACCATGTGGGGCGCAAACGGTACGTAATACAGATTCGACAGGTTGGCAATCCGCTGCGCTTCGCCGAGACCGCCTGCTTTTTGCAGATCGGGCATGATAATGTCGACGGCGCCGATTTCGAGCAGCTTCCGGAACCCGTGGGCTAGGTAGTGGTTCTCGCCTGCGCAGATCGGCGTGTTCGACGCTTCGCGTATCTGGCGGTAGGCTTCGGGGTTCTCGGCCGGAATTGGTTCTTCCAGAAACAGCAGGTTCAGCGGTTCCATCATCTTTGCCACGCGCCGACCGGTGGTGACGTCGTACCGGCCGTGCATGTCGACGCAGATGTCGACTTTCGGGCCAACGGCTTTCCGGACGCTGGCAATCTGGTTGTACATCCGCTCCAGCTCGCCCTGGCTGGCGGTCCAGTTGTAGGCGTCGTACTTGTTAGGATCGTTTCGCTCGTCGATGTCGAACTTAACGGCCGTAAAACCCATGTCGACGGCTTTTTTGGCGCTTCGGCCGAAGGCGTCGGGGCTGGTATCGGTTTCGCGGTAGGCGCCCGTATCGCAGTAGACCCGGATTTTGTCGCGGAACTTACCGCCCAGCAGCTGGTAAACAGGCATGCCGAGGGCTTTACCGACAAGGTCCCACAGGGCCGTTTCGATAGCCGACAGAACGGATATATAGATGCCGGCCTGCGCACCTTCGAAGAACCCCGACCGTCGTACGTCTTCAAACAGCCGGTTCACGTTGAGCGGGCTTTTGCCTTTGATGCGCTGGCCCATCATTTTAACCAGATGGTAGGTGCCGACCGAGGCATCGACGGCTTCACCGCAGCCCCAGATGCCCTGGTTGGTATGCACTTTCACGAAGAGGCTGTGTCCGTTTCGGGTGTAGCCGCATTTTATATCGGTTATTTTCAGGTCAGACGGCGCCGAGGAAAGGGGAGCGTTATGAACGGCGGTTTCGAGTTCTTCGCCGAAGGTTGAAAAAGAAGTGGCGGCCAGGGCCGTGCTGATGGCGCTCTTGGTCAGAAACGAACGCCGGGAGGTAGGTTTAGTCATGGTTCGGTAAGGGATAGGCGTTCGGTTTACCAGGTACGGGTTTTCAAATACTCCTGAATCTGCTCTTTGGGTACGGGCAGTTCGTTCACGTGGGCGTTGAGCCACTGCGAAAAATCTTTCTCGATTTCGGCCGACCAGCGGGTGTCGATCTGGCCGGGCGTATACTTCTGCTCGCGCAGGCGTTGGTGGCCGAACATGTCGCGCAGGCGGATGATCTCCGATGTTTTTACGACCTTCTCGGCCAGGTGGGGCGGAATGAAGCAGACACCGCCGTCGCGGCCCAGTACCACATCGCCGGGCATGACCATGACTTTGCCGATGCGGGTAGGGCGGTTGATGCCAACCAGGGTGGTGTTCAGGTTTCCGTCGGGGTTGTGGTGGGAGGGGTGATAGCTGCGGAAGTAGGACGTAAAGCCGCCAATCTCCTTCAGCCCGGCTACGTCCCGAACGGCGCCTTCGTAAACGATGCCGTTGCCCGTTTTGGCATAAATCGAGTTGCCCAGATTGTCACCAATGGTCGGTCCGTCTTCGTGCATGCCAAACTGATCAACCACGTACACGTCGCCTTTTACCAGCATGTCGATAGGCCAGGCGTTCTGGGACTTTACGCGTCCATCTTTGGTATGCCCTTTTTCGTCGGTCACGCGGTGTACATCGGGTCGGCCCGGCATAAATGTGGCCGTCAGCGCCCGGCCTACCAGCACGCTGTCGGGGTTAATGGTTTGCCAGTCGCCGGTAAACTGATACCGGTAGTTTTCGTTTTTAAGCACAGCCCAGGCTTCTTCATGGGTCACCAGCTTCATTCGCTTCAGGATGGCATCCGGCACTTTAGGGCGTCCGTCCGGGAAGCGCTCGCCTTTCCAGTCGGGCGTCAGGAAGATGAGCTCTTCGCGGGAAATCTGCTGCCCCAGCGACGCTGTCGCCCGCCCAAGGAGGCATACTAAAGCGGCTGTAACAATTGTCAGCTTCATATAGGTGAAAAAAGGTTAAGGGGTTTGTATACATTCGGATAAACACGACCGTGTACGCCTTCTACCCTTTTCAACCGATTGAATTTCAGTTGCAGTCTTCAGCAGGTAGTTCAGGTGAAAAACAGCCTTCCCGCCAGGTGGCAGGAGGCTGTCCGGTAAACCTATAATTGCTACTATCTTATCAGTGAGGACCTGTCTGGTTGGGCGTCGGTCGAGCTACACGGCGAGCGGTTTTTCCGAATGTGGAGCTGAGCCTCGGCGCGGGGGCAGTACCGGTACGGGTCAGGTCAACCCCGACCTGGCTATTGAAGCACAGATGGCAAATTGATTAGCGATTAAGTCATTGTAAATCAATAGAAATGAAAACCTATGTAAGTGGCAGGCAACCTATGCTATAGAAGGCATAGGTGTTTTGGTTATAAAATTCCTGTTATTTCTCTAACAAAGCAATCGGTTGCATAAAAATTTTTTATGAGAAAAATCTTACTGAGAAAGGAATAGGTATCGGTAAATAATCTAGTTTTATCCTTCTTTTGGCTAGATATTAGTTGATAAATGCAGACTGTTACTGATCGTTTACTCATATTTAAGCCGTGAATAACAGAGACAGTTGGTTTGATTCAACCGATTGCAAACGTAGTTTACAGGATTAAGCCGTATTTTGCCCTACCACCACCGGTAAGGAAGCTTAGCATGGAGAAAGATGTAACCATCTATGATATAGCCAGACTGCTGCAGTTATCACCAGCTACAGTGAGTCGGGCGCTGAATGATCATCCCGCTATTAATAGCAATACCAAACATATGATCGCCAGCAAGGCGAAGGAGATGGGTTACCGCTCCAATATGTTTGCCAGTAATTTGAGACGCCAGCGTACCAGCACGATCGGCGTAATTGTGCCCCGGCTCGATAGCTACTTCATGTCGACGGTGCTGGCTGGTATGGAGAAAGTAGCCAACGACGCCAACTACAACCTGATCATCAGCCAGTCGCTGGAGTCGGTCAGGAAAGAGATAGCGAACGCCAAAACGATGTTCGACAGCCGGGTCGACGGGCTGCTCGTGTCGCTGGCGGCCGATACCGAAAACCTCGATCACTTCAATACCTTTTTTCAGAAAGGCATCCCCATGATCCTGTTCGACCGGATCATGCCCCAGAAAAACTGCACCAACATCGTGATCGACAATGTGAAGGCGGGCTACGATGCAACGAGTCACCTCATTGAGCAGGGATGCCGCCGGATTATGCACATGACCGGTAACATAAAACGGAACGTATACGAAGACCGGCTGAAAGGCTATAAGCTCGCCCTGACGGATCACGGGCTAGCCGTCGACGATGCGCTGGTGCAGCTAACCAACCTGACCCGGCAGGATGGCCTGCAGCTGGCCGATCATATCAAGCATATGGCATCGCCACCCGACGGACTTTTTGTGGCCAACGATTTTTGCGCTGTAAGCTGCATGGGCGCCCTGAAGGCCAACGGACTGTCGATTCCCGGCGATATTGCCGTGGTTGGTTTCAACAACGACCCGGTCTCGCAGGTGATTGAGCCCAACCTGACAACGGTGCATTATCCCGGTCAGGAAATGGGCGAAATAGCGGCCCAGAGCCTGATCAACCACCTGAACGGCTTGCTGCGCATCAATACCACCAATACGATTCTGCTCAATTACGAGCTTGTTGTCCGGGCCTCGTCGTTACGCACCCCGCCGGCTGAATCGTGCTGATCGCTTTTTGTTTACTGTAAACCCTATTAGTCTGATATGCAAACCAAAAATTTCGTCCAATCCTTAGTCATGAATCGGTCACTCCTGGTGGCCGCTCTGGTAGCAGCCGGTGCCAGTGCCGGGGTCTGCCAGTCGGCCAGCGCGCCGAAGCCGCTGGTTAGCCATATTTTCACTGCCGACCCTTCGGCCCACGTCTTCAACGGGAAGATCTATATCTATCCCTCACACGATATCGAAGCCAACGTAGCCGAAGACGACGAAGGCGGACATTTCAACATGCGCGACTACCACATTTTATCAATGGATAAAATTGGTGGTAAAGTGACCGATCATGGCGTCGCCCTCGATCTGAAAGACATTCCCTGGGCGGGGCGGCAGCTCTGGGCACCCGATGCGGCTTATAAAAACGGGACGTATTACCTTTACTTTCCGGTTAAGGACAAGCAGGATGTGTTTCGGATTGGTGTAGCTACCAGCAAGTCGCCAACGGGTCCGTTTAAAGCCGAGCCGCAGCCGATGGCGGGTACCTACAGCATCGATCCGGCGGTGTTTACCGATACCGACGGTACTTCCTACATGTATCTGGGGGGTATCTGGGGCGGGCAGCTGCAACGGTGGCATACGGGTAAGTACGAGGCCAACGGCTCCAAAACCGATCTGAAGAAAGATAACGAACCGGCCCTGAGCGCTAAGGTTGCCCGCCTGAGCAAAAACATGCTTACGCTGGATGAGCCCCTTAAAGATGTGCAGATTCTGGACCAGAACGGGAAGCCGCTGCTCGGTGGTGATCACGACCGGCGGTTCTTTGAAGGAGGTTGGATGCATAAGTACAAGAACAAATATTACTTCTCGTACTCGACCGGCGACACCCATTTTCTGGCCTATGCCACGGGCGATACGCCGTACGGTCCGTTCACGTACCAGGGTGTTATCATGAAGCCCGTAACCGGCTGGACAACTCACCACTCCATTGTGGAGTTCAACGGCAAGTGGTACATCTTCTACCACGATGTCGAACTGTCGGGTAAAACGCACCTGCGTAATGTGAAAGTCCGGGAGCTGCCCCGCCGGGCCGACGGGTCGATCGAAACCATCACGCCCTAGGCGAAGCCATAGTTTAGATCCGGAGCGGGAGAAGTAGCCCAACCCGTTTGTTTTGAGATACCCCGAACAGCCCGTCTGCCTGGCGCTGGTCGGGGTATTTTAGCTTACCTGGATCTGGGACGTCTGCCGGGTATGTTCATTACCGGGGCGGTTCGTTTTGTTGGGGAGAGACTCAGCCGCGGGCAGATTTATTTTGACCAGGGTACCTGAACCCGGTTCGCTGTAGACGATCATTTGGCCCTGGTTGCGCTCGGTCAGTTCTTTCGACAGGCGCAGACCCAAGCCCGTGCCGCGCTCACCCGCGGTGCCTGTCGATGAGGAAGTATTGGCAAACATAGTGGCTAACTGATCCATCGACATGCCCTGCCCCGTATCCTGAACACAAATCCAGCAGCGCTCGCCTTCCCGGTAGCTGCTAAGGGTTACGATGCCCGACGGCTCAGAAAATTTGATGGCGTTATCAACCAGGTTGCGCAGAATGACCCGCAGCTGAAGCTCGTCGGCCCAGACCCGGTTTTGCGCCGGTATATTGACCTGAAAATCAACCTGCTTACTCGCGGCCATTTCCTGCAATAGGCCCAGTACGTCGTTGACCAGATCGCGTATCGGATGGGGGGCTGGCCGTGATCTGAGTTCGTTCATCTGACCGAGCGACCAGTACAGCAGATTATCCAGGTTGCCGTAGAGCCGGTCGACGTGTTGAGCCAGCCGCGCCTGCAAGGCCGTAAACTGAGCCCTGCTCAGGCTCTGTTGCTGCATCATGATCAGCATGCTTTTCAACGAAGCGATGGGGCTTCGGAGTTCGTGACTTATGATGGAAAACAGGCGGTCTTTCACCTGGTTGGAGTGGTTTAACTCGGTAGTTCGTTTGGCTACCTGTTGCTCAAGCCGGGCGTTCTGCTGTTCAAGTATGCTTTGTTTCTCGTCGGAGAGCGTAACCAGCTCGGCCTGGGCCAGATGAAGCAGCCGGCCTGTATGGTAATTATGGCGGGCTAGCAGGAAAAGCAAAACGAAAAAGCCACCGAACCGATTCGCCAGCATCAGGCTGGGCGGAAGCGGGGCGAAAATCGTAAATGAAGTCTGCTGGCTCAACTTGAGAACAACCAGGGTAGAGCCTATGCTGGCGCTTAATAACGCTACCGCCACCAGATAGCCGCTGTAGTCGCGCTGCTTGCGGCCAGCCAGGAGCGCTATGACGAACGAGTCGAAAAGAATAACGGACGAAATGCCTTTGTACAACGAGCTGAGCCACTGTTGCTTTGTCCAGACTGCCAGCAGACCAACAAGAATACCGGCTACCCCGATTGCTGTCAGGTGTGTGAGCCGTCGAAGTTTGCTCCGGTTCAGCAGGTAGTATACACTACCGGCCAGCCCTATGATCATCATCTTCTCGAAGATAATAAATAGCACCGCATACAGTGCATGATCGAACAGGTCGGGCTGGAGGAGTTGATACCAGGATAAGGTAAAAAAGCCAACCGAAGCCGTGCTGGCCATATTGAACCACTGGTAAAGAATATCGTGGCGGTAGAGAAAGCTGTAAAACAGGACTAACAGAAAAAGCGTACAGGCAATTCCCATACTGAAGGCATGAGCTGCGTTCGCTAAAACATCGACCGAAAAAGCCTGCTCTGCAGGGTTCGTGAGAGCAAATGGTCCAGGATGATTGAGTAGGTATGAAGAGGTGAACATACTCCGGTAAAGAACAAGCCAGTGAATGGATACAGAACTACAAATGCGCAGACGTGTTGAGTAGGATTGAACCCAGGCTGGATGGGTACAAGGCCGCGGATTTGATTGCCGTCAGGGGAATCTATCCGGGTTTGTAGTAATAAATGTCAATATGCTTACAAAAGTGTAAGAATAGTTGAAAAGGCGCCATGAATTAAGAATTCTGCCGCGTACAATGACAAAATTTCGCAAAGAAATTAGTCGATTTCACAGCGCTAAACGGCCAGTTGGACGCGTTAGTCTGCTAATTCATGTAAAGATGTATGAAGGCGTATGCCGGGCGGGTTCTCTCTAAAAGTCGCCGGTGTAGAACGGGCTGAATACGTAGTAGCTACTGTCGCGTTTGGCTCGTTTGGGGGCGGTTTTGATATGCAGCTCGAACCGGCGCTCGGGCTGATCGGGGCGAAACCAGCTTGTATAGGGGCGCTCTCGCGTGCCTAGCCTGGCTATCTCGCGCACATGTATCGTGGCTACATCGGCAACGGTGGCCGGCAGGTTATTGATGTATACGTCGACGTCATTTTTGTACTCGTCGTATACCTTCAGGTGCTCGTCTGCCGTGCGTTCGACCAGGGCGTTTTTGTTGTGAAAAAAGGTCGCTTCGAGCAAAGAATTCATGGTAAACATATACGATTCGCCCCGGGGGTGCTGCGAGATGGCTGCGGCCTGTAACAGCGCGAAAAACTCGTTCCGCTGCGCCGTGAACCGAACCGGCTTCGTGGCGGTCTGAAGCAGGATCTGGTACGGTTTGGCCTGCGTATCGACGTCGGGCTGCCCCTCAAGCTGGTGCATGACAAACAGCTCGCCGATCGATTCCGGCGCAATCTGGCTCAGCGAATCGAGCGGCCTTTCTTTTCCGTTGATATACAGGGCTGATGCGTACAGAAAGTCGCTGGCAACGGAGAGTTTGTTTTGCCGAATCTGTACCACCAGCGGATCGCTGGCTATGGTTTTGGTGCCGGATCGGGTATCGAAGAGGGCCATGTGCTGGTACCAGCTGCCCCGGGCTTCCAGCTCAACAACCAGCGCCCGGGTCGGACTGGTGGCGGGTAGCCTCTTACCGGGGTGATTTGGCGTAAACCCGGTCGTATCCGCCTGGACCTGATCGCGGTGACGGCAGGCCAGTATACCCGCACTGACCAGCAATCCCCAGAGTATGTACCGGCCCCAGACAGCCGGTCCCGATCGGGGGCGGTTTATCATGCAGATGCGCTGTCGCAGGGCCGACTGGCCGAACGACGTAACCAGCGGGCTGCGGCTGGCCGACAGGCTTACCGTAACCAGGTTGTACTGATAAACCCGTTCATCGACCCCCTCGGCTACTACGGTTTGGTCGGCCGTAAACTCGAGGGTCTGGTGCAGCAGGTGCCGGAACAGATACGCAGCCGGGTTGAACCAGAAGAGTATACAAACCAGTTCGCCCGCGACCGTATCCAGACTGTGCCACCCCCGGCTGTGTACGCGCTCATGACGCAGAATGTGCTCAAGAACATTGGGCGGGTAGAGCGCCGGGTTAATTACCACCCAGCCAAAGAACGAAAAAGGCGAGGTGACGGTCTCGTTGCGCGCCAGCGTGAAATCCGTATAGGGCTCACAAACCGACTGGCCGATAATCCGGCGAAGCGTCCATAGCCGGATACCAAATCGGACCAGTAAGACCAGTACCCCCGCCAGGTACAGCCCGGCCAGGCACTGCTGCCACGGCCAGGCCGACCGGGTGGGTGGCTGCAGCGTAGACCGGAACGTCTGCCCATTAGGATAGGTGATGGTAATGTCGGCGGGTGGAGCCAGCAGGGTTGGCGCAATGGCCTGAGCCGTTCGCTGCATCATGTGACGCACGGGCTGCGGTCGCCAGTCGGGCAGCTCCGCGAGCGGGAGCAGCAGCGCCGTTGCGAGACCCAGCCACAGAATGGCCCGGTTGATCCCAAACAGGGTTTCGCGCCGGAGCAGCGCGTAAAAGGCCAGACTGACCACAACCAGTAGTCCGTTGGACAGGAGGATATAGTGCATCGTTTCCATTAGATTGGTGTGGGAGAAGTGGCGGGCTGTCACTCGTGTCAGGCTGGTCGGACCGGACGCGAACCCGGCTATTCGTCTTTTTTCTCGATCATGGCCAGGATCTCCCGGAGTTCGTCGGCCGAAATTTTTTCGTTCCGGGCAAAGTAGCTAACCAGGTTCTTGTACGAATTGTCGAAGTAGTCGCCCACGACTTTGGTCAGCACAAATCGGTTCTGATACTGTTCTTTAGAGATGACAGCGTAATATTCGTGGGTGTTGCCGTAGGCCCGGTGACCTACATAGCCCTTTTCCTCGAGGTTACGTACAATCGTCGATACGGTATTATAGTGCAGGGGCGGGTTGCTGAAGTTGGGCACCATGTCTTTCACGTAGCAGGGCTCCATGCGCCACAGTACCTGCATAACTTCTTCTTCCTTAGCGGTTAACTTTTCCATAGTACAAACCTAAAACTATTTATGTAGTTTAAAAACAATCCTGCTCTTTTGTCGGCGTTTGAAAAGCCAGATGGGGCATCGTAGCTTTGTGAAGGATTATATAGCCGGTATGAAAAAAGTAATGGTCTTGTTTGTCATGGCGTTAGCGGCCTTCAGCTGCGACACCAATGCGGTATACAGCGCGTATGAAGACATTGAAGACGGCAAATGGTATGTCAAGAATGCCCCCTCGTTTACCTTTGAGATCGACGACGCCACCATACCCTACAACATTTATTACAACCTGCGCAACAGCCTTTCCTACGGGTATTACAATCTTTACCTGACCCGGTATCTGCGCGATGCCAGCGGTCGGGAAATCGAGTCGCGGCTCGACGAGCTGATTCTGCTCGATCCCAAAACCGGCAAACCCAACGGCGACGGGCTCGGCGATCTGTTCGATCATAAGTTTCTGATGAAGCGCAACTACCGTTTTCCCAAACCCGGCCGCTACACCATGCAGATCCGGCAGTACATGCGGCAGGACCCGCTGCTGAACATCATGAGTGTAGGAATTACGGTCGAAAAGACAACGCCTGCCAATTAAGTTAGTATGCCCGCTTTGCTTCTTCTATTCCGCAACAATCGCTGGTTCTTTGTTCCCTACGGAGGTGTGTTGCTGATCGTGGGTACGTTGCAGCTGCTCTATTCGCAGACGCAGCTGATGCAATGGGTCAACGCCCGGAACAGCCCCGAAGCGGACCTGTTTTTTACCTACGCCACCTACCTGGGCGATGGCGCTTTTTTCGTGATCGCCTGCGTCGTCATGCTGATCTACAACTGGCGGACTGGCCTGCTGGCAGTGGCTAGTTTTGCGGTATCGTCGCTGACATCGCTGTTTCTGAAGACGGTAGTTTTCTCCGGCTCGCCCCGCCCGCTTCGTTATTTCGAACACTCGATCAACGAATACCACCTTATCGAAGGGCTGGATATTTACAGCTACAACAGCTTCCCCTCGGGCCATACGATATCGGCTTTTGCGGTGTTCTCGTTATGGGCATTCATTGACGGACGCAAAAACCGGGGCTGGTTCTTTCTGTTGCTGGGTATTCTGACGGGGTATTCGCGGGTGTACCTGTTTCAGCACTTTGTCGAAGACGTTTTCGTCGGCTCTCTGATCGGTACGGCCTCGTCGGTGCTGGTCTACTGGGGGCTTTACGACTGGCTCCAGACCGTTCGGCTGAAGCGAAAGCTGTAGCGACCGCTCAGGCCCGCGTCAGTCTTCGAGTACATTGCCGAAGATGGTGTTCTTCAGCAGCAGGCCAAACAGCAGGCAGGTAATGGCCCAGCAGAGGTAAATCCGGTAGTAATCCTGCACGTCCTGATACACCCGGATGCGGACCGGGGCGCGTTCGAGTCGGTTAATTTCGGCAAAAATAGCCCGGAGCCGACGCGCATCCGAAGCCCGGTAAAAGCTGCCGCTCCCCGTCGTGGCAATGGTTTTCAGAATGCCTTCATCAACCGTAGCGGCTTCGTTGGGCGCGGCCACCGGCCTGCCAACGGCGATGGTGTAGATTTTTATGGAAAAAGCCCTGGCGAGCCGGGAGGCAGTAACCGGGTCCAGGTTTCCTGCCGTGTTGTCGCCATCGCTCAGCAGAATAATGACTTTGCTGCGTTCTTTGGCGGTTGTCAGGCTATCGCGTCGGGTTGTGTCGGCAACCGGCGCCAGCGGGTCACGCATCCGAACAATACAGCGGGCCAGCGCATCGCCAATGGCCGTTCCGGACGTGCGGATCATCTGCGCGTTCAGCTCGCTCAGATACTGCTTAATCAGCGCGTAGTCGGTCGTGAGCGGACAGAGGGAGTAGGCTTCGCCCGCAAAAACGACCAGCCCGATCCGGTCATTCTTGCGGCCATTTACAAACGACTGCGCTACCCGTCGGGCCGCAGCCAGCCGGGTGGGCGGGAGGTCGGTTTCGGTCATCGAGTCAGAGACGTCCATGGCGAGCATAATATCGATTCCTTCCGAATCTTCTTCCCGTTGTTCGCGCACGATCTGCGGGCGGGCCAGCGCAATCAGGATAAAACTAACACCGACAAAAACACTCAGCGGCAACAGGTACCGGAGCAGGCGCAGTATCGACTGACCCAGCCCTTGCGGCCGGTTTCCGCTGAGGGGAACGTAGAGTGGACCGAGCGAAATGTTCAGCCGTTGCTGAGCCTGCTGATGCAGGTAATAGCGCAGCAGAAACAGCAGCACCAGCGCCGGTATGCCCCACAAGGCCAGCGGATACGCGAACCGGTATTGTTGCCATTGCAGCGGGCTAAGCCAGTCGAGCGAGTACCAGGGTTTCATGCGGGGTATAGTCGGGAGTCAGGTCAGAAATCAAGTCAGTGGCTGGGTTACCAGGTTGTGGTACTGCAAGGTGATCCGGCGCCGGTAATACGCCTGAGTGGCTATGTCGCTCAACACCTGCAAGGCCGGCTGCGACTGCGACGAGAATGCCCCCCCATAAATCATCCGGTCGGCTTCGCGAAGGGCTTCCGTAACGCGTTCGTTGGCAATTTGCTCGGCAATTTCTGAGGTGGTCATCGACTCATAGGGCCGTTGTTCCAGCGACGTCAGATAGGTTTTCCAGAGCACGATGGCCTGGTTGGCCGAGTCGGCTGCGGTTATCGGCGTGATGTTACGGCTCAGGCGATTGTAGTCGCGCAGAAAGCGAAGGTGGCGCCGGTTGAGCCGGTAAAGCCGGTATTGACGCTCGATGGGTTGCCGGAAGAAGGCGTAAAGCAGAAGGCCGGCCAGCCCTGCCATGGCCAGCACAAGGCCCAGAACAGGGTAGTTAAACTGTTGCCGCAGGGGCGCCAGGCGGGTGCTGCTGGCCAGCGTGTGGCTGGCCGGGCGGCTGGCTTTGAGCTTCGACTTCAGAAAAACGGTGTCGGTCTGCGTAAAAAGGGTCGTGCAGTCGGTTGCATTGATCAGGCGTACGGGCACCTGCAGGAGCTGGGCTGAGTCGATTCTGAACGAAACCAGCGTATAAACGGCGCTATCGCGGCTGATCTCGGTCGGGCCGCTGCCCGTGGTCTCGGTCGTAAATATAGCGACGTCCTGGACCTGGAAAGGGCTGAAATGCCGGGCCGTATCCGGAAACAGCACATCGACGGTTGGCCGGTGATAGAACGTCAGCGCGTACCGGAACGGCCGGCCGATCTCGATGCTGTCGGTCAGAAATGCACCGGTCAGCCGCGACCGGGCGGGCGGTTGGGCGCCGGTGTCGATCACCAGCAGCAGGAGCATGAAAACGATGGCCGCATCACTCCGCCGGAGCAGGCCCCAGAAACCAGTCATTATTTTCTGCGAATGCGAAACAGGTCAACGAGTTTAGGAACAAAGTCTTCCTGCGAATCGAGGGCCAGGTAGTTGGCGTTATATTGTTTACAAAGGCGCTCCAGCCGAAGCTGATTCTGCCGGAACGTGTTGCGCAGGCTGCTCCGAAACGAAACCGACGAAGTGTTGACCCATACCGTTTGGCCGGTTTCGGTATCGTATACCGGAATGATGCCCAACCGGGGCAGGTTTACCTCGCGCTGGTCGTACAGGTGTATAACGACCAGATCGTGTTTCTTAGCCAGTGCCTTCAGGTTATGTTCATAGCTCTGATCGATAAAATCAGACAGCAGAATGACCACACTCCGGCGTTTGAGGCTGTTGAGTGTGAACAGCAGCGCATCGGCAATGCTTGTCCGGCCCGACTCGGGTTGCAGCTTGAACAGGCTCATAATGAGCTGATAGCCTGTTTTTAGTCCGTTGCCGGGTTTGATGTATTTTTCTTTCTGATCCGAAAAGCAGTACAGGCCCACATGGCTGGCTTCGTGAATAGCCGACAGGGCCAGCACGCCACATACCTCCTTGGTCGTCTTGAGTTTGTCGCGGTGGTGCGGCCCGACCTGTTGCGAAGCGCTGACATCGACCACAAAAAAAACGGTTTGGTCTTTCTCTTCCCGAAACACCTTGACGAAGGTGCCGTGGCCTTTTGAGGATACGTTCCAGTCGATGGCGCGCACATCGTCGCCGTACTGATACTGACGCAGGTCGGCAAACTCCAGCCCGGTCCCTTTGAAGACCGACCGGAAGCTGCCCCGCATCTGCGAGTTGACGGCTTTCCGGATCCGAATGTCGAAATGACGAAGTCTGGCCAGAAATTCATCCATAGGTGATAGGTGTTAGGGTATTTTAACAGCCATGCCCGAACTTTGTGCACCGCGACTGCCTTACAAAAGTAGTCTGTAATCTTTCTTTCTATGCGCCGTAATCGATTTGCTGTTGTTCGTCAGGGCGTGCTGTTGCTAACGGCCTTCTGGATGATGGCCTGCGGAGTGCCGGCCGATGAGCGGCCCGATAACCTGCTCGATGAAGATCGGATGGCCGATATTCTGGTCGAGATTCACATGGCCGAAGCTCGCGTAAGTCGCATGGCGTTCTCGTCGTCCGACTCGTCCAATATTGTTTACAAGCGGCTGGAGAAACAGATTCTGCGTCGGTTCAAGACCGACACATCGGCCTACAACCAAAGCTACAAGTACTACGCATCGCACCCGCGCGATATGGAAGCGATCTATAAAGAAGTGGTCAGCAAACTGCAGAAACGAACCGAAACCGTTAAGCCCCCTGCCCGTTCATGAGAATCGGTATCATTGGCGCGGGTATTTCGGGGCTGACCCTGGCCTACGAACTACAGAAGCGGGGCGTTGACTATCACCTCTGGGAAGCCTCGGCCGAGCCGGGGGGCTACATCCGGTCCAGGCGCGAGCTGGTGGGCAACGCGTCGTACCTGCGCGAGCTGGGCCCCAACTCACTGCTGGGCGGTGATGAGCTGCTGGCCTGGATCGACGAACTCGGCCTCACCCCCGAGCTGCTCTTTGCCAACCCCGTCAGTAAAGCCCGCTTCATTTACCGCAATGGGCAGTACCGGGCGCTGCCGTCGGGGCCGCCGTCGCTGCTGGGCGGTACGTTCTTCAGCTGGCGTACCAAATGGGCCATTGTTCGGGAGCTTTTCAACAAAACCAGATCGACCGGTTCTGAAACGCTGGGTCAGTTTTTCCGGCGTAGGTTCTCCGACGAACTGGTCGACTATGCGCTGGCGCCGTTTGTGAGCGGTATCTATGCCGGTGATCCGGATCAGTTGCTGGTATCCGAAACCTTTCCGATGCTGCTGACTTATGAGCGTGAGTATGGATCGGTACTGAAAGGGTTGATCAAAAACCAGTCGGCGGCCGGTCGGCGGCAGTCGTTCAGCTTCCGGAACGGGATGCAGGCCCTGCCCGACGCTCTGGCCGCCCGCTTAACGAAGCTGTCGCTCAACGATCCGGTCAGCCAGCTTACCCGCACGAGCAACGGCTGGCGCGTGACCAGCGTACAGGGAATAACCGAGGTCGATCAACTGGTGCTGGCAGTCGGGGCCAATGCGACTGCGCGGTTGGTTGCGCCTTATTACGAAGGGTTGGCACAGGCCTTGCAGGCGGTTCGGTATCCGCCCATGACGGCGGTTCATTCAGCTTACAAACGCGCTGACGTGCAGCACCCTCTCAACGGATTTGGTGGGCTGAATCCCGCCGTAGAGAAGCGGTTTGCCGCCGGGCATATCTGGAGCAGTTCGGTGTTCGGTACCGGACCCGACTCGGGTCGATGCCCGGCCGATGAGGTGCTGTTTACGACGTTTGTGGGTGGTATGACCGCGGTCGATAACGCCCGCCAGCCCGACGAGGTTATTTTCAGGAATGTCCACCAGGAGCTGGCCCAGAGCTTTAAGATTCGGTCTGAAAAGCCCGTATTTCGGGCCATTTACCGCTGGGAGAGCGCCATTCCGCAGTATGACTGGCAGATTGTAGCTGTGCAGCAGCAGGTAGCTGCGGTTAAAGCGGATAAACTGTTGGTCTGCGCCAACTGGTACGGTGGCCTCTCGCTGGCCGATTGTTTGAAGAAAGCACGTAACCTGGCCGAAGAAATTGGTGCTAAATCGCTGATTAACAATTTTTAATGGCTTAATTGTACAAAAACGCATAGGTTTCGTGTTGTAGTAATAGATCCCTCATACTAACCTGCTCGACATCGTGAAAGAACGTTTGGTGGTTATTCCCACATATAATGAAATAGAGAACATAGAGGCTATCATCCGTAAAGTGTTCAGCCTGGCCGAGCCGTTCGACATCCTGATCGTTGACGATGGCTCGCCGGACGGAACGGCCCGCCGTGTTCGCGATTTACAGGAAGAATTCCCTCCCAACGGGTCGGCGCAGCGGCTTCACCTGCTCGAACGGCGGGGTAAACTGGGCCTGGGTACAGCTTATATCGATGGGTTTAAGTGGGCCTTGTCGCGGGGGTATCAGTACCTGTTCGAGATGGATGCCGACTTCTCTCACAACCCCGAAGATCTGATCCGGTTGTACCACGCCTGTGCGGATGAAGGGCCGAAGCGGGCCGACGTGGCAGTCGGGTCGCGGTACATCAAAGGCGTAAACGTGGTAAACTGGCCCATGGGCCGGGTGCTGATGTCGTATTTTGCCGGGGTGTACGTGCGGTTCGTGACGGGCATGTCGATTATGGACCCCACGGCCGGTTTTGTCTGCTATCGGCGCGAGGTGCTGGAAGTGATTCTGCACAACCCAATCAAATTTGTGGGCTATGCTTTCCAGATCGAAATGAAATTTACGTGCTGGAAATACGGATTCCGGATTACCGAAGTCCCCATTATTTTCACCGACCGTACCAAAGGCGTCTCAAAAATGTCGTCCAAGATTTTCAAAGAGGCCGTTTTTGGTGTACTACAGATGAAAATCAGCAGCTTTTTCCGCCACTACATCCCCCGCCCGGAAGCGGCCGTACGAGCCGAAGAACCCGTCGATGCGGTGTAATCAACCAGAGTAGTTGAGGCCTCACAGGTATGCTAAAGGGAGAGTGAGGGCACGTTTTTAAAAGTCTGGATAATGAATCTGCATTCGCCAGACGTTTACTATTGACGGCTTTTAAGGTTGGCAACAAAGCTCACGGAGGAGACAATTTTGTAAGCATCTCGGCGGGTGTTACGACAGGTAATTGGCTCTGATCTGCCAGACGAAAATCTTTGGTGTTACCCGTTACAAAGTACTGGATGGCTCGATTATCCAGCGCGGTTTGATACTGAAACCCGTCTTCCAGGTCTGTGATGGTCATCAATTGGCTGGCTGTTGCAAACGTATTTTTATCAGCTCCCGCCACTTGTACGAGAGCCAGAAAGCTCAGTAGCGCGTCTCGCTGTTTTTGCCCTCGTTTTCCGGCACGGTGCAATACATAAGACACTGTATAAACCGAACCGGCGGAGATGTAAATAGTCAGGCGGTTTTCTTCGGCAGCTAGAAACAGGCGGGTCGCTTCGTCGGCAAAGGTATCTTCGCGGTCTAGGAGCCAGTCCAGAATCACGTTTGTATCCGCAAAAATGGTCATAGGCCGAAATGGTCTCTGTACATCATGTCCCGAATCTGCTTATCGGTTTTCTGACTCAGGCTGCTTTTGGCAATGCCCCGTAGGCTCTGAGCGCTCGAACTGGCCGGACTTGATTCAGGTATGCCAACGTCTGCCGACGTCAGAAGCTGCTCAATCATAGCCGATAAGGATTGGTGCTGCTGTTTGGCCAGCCGTTTGGCATTGGCCACTATCTGTTCGTCAACAGTCAGGGTTAGCTTCACTTTACCCATATACGTATTTTTTTCAAAATTCTATTAAAGATACGTGTTTCGCCCAAAACAGTACCCGCTGGTGCTCGAAATGAATATCAGGTGAACGCTTACCTTGCCTGTCTGACGACTAGATTACAAAGACTAAATGAACTGCTATTAAACAGCCGAATAACCCGTTGATGTAATTTGAGTTTAATGTGTGGTTTAATAAATTTGGGCAATTACCCCACCGTTAGCTCATATGATTCTCAAGTTCACCATCGCCATCTTTTTTTTAGCAAACCTTGCGCTAAAAGCACAAAATGAAGAGAAAAAATATGAATTCGAGCGATTAACCCGAAAGAAAAATCGTATTCAGCAAATATTGACCTACAGAATAGATCTTGCTACTAACGATAGCAGTTTAACAGAACACAAATTTTACGATAACCTGGGAAATTTAATTGAAAGGCGACAATATGACTCTATGGGCAAACTGAGATACAAGGGTATATTCGATTATAATGATAAAGGTCTGTGTACTCAGGAAACAGGATACGACGGAAACAGTAATTTGCTGCAATTATTTATCTATACTTATGATAAAAATGGTAATCAGACCGACTATCAGCAATTGAGTCCTGATAAAAAAATATGGGTTCATCAAAAGAGCGTCTTTAACTCACAAGGCCAACGTATTAAGCTTTACAATCATTCGGAAGAACGGGGTGGGTTTTATTTGAGTGCTACTTTTGCCTATGACAGCGCTGGTCGTGCCGTTAGCTCTACTACGTATAGTATTGATGGCGATACTGGTAGTAGCGATGAATATCGTTATGATGATAGCGGTAATTTGATAGAAACATACCAGGTCATGGGTGATCAAAAAACACTTGTCTATAAAAATCGATACAATGAAAAAAATCAACTGACAGAAAAACAATATTATCAAAGAAATCAACACATTACTAACGGGCGTCCGCAAGCAGTTCCCTCTGATCGACGAATGCTATTTACTTATGATACAGAGGGTAATGTAATCGATGAATCAACCTGGAATAAAACGACGTTGGTTAAACGTACTCGGTATTATTTTGTAAAGAAAATACCTTAAAATTCTGCCAAACATTGGAAGGATGACGCCCGTATGTAGTTGATAGGACTACGTGCAGCGAGAGGGGAAAAGTAAACGACCTATGAGAAGTAGGTTGTTGTTAGCTTGAAGGCTATATCATAACTTGGGCTGAATGCTCCAATACAAAACAATTTACTGGTTCTCGTATGCTCCTCAGCTTTTTCCGCCACTACATTCCCCGCCCGGAAGCGGCCGTACGAGCCGAGGAACCCGTCGATGCGGTATAGGGCGTTGGATCGTTGGTCGGTACCTATTTTATTGCGCACCCGTTGTTGTGGGAACACAGCAGCGGGTGTTGCATTTAGTGCTGTTCCAATCGGACTCGTATCTATTAACTCTCTGCCGCTATGAATTTACTATACCGGTTGGCAACTGAAGCTGACCTGATCGATATTGTCGGGCTGCTGGCCGACGATCCGCTGGGGGCTGCGAGAGACCCTTTTCAGCTGCCTCTGCCCGAGTCGTACTACCGGGCGTTCCGGGCCATTGCGAACGATCCGAACCAGGAACTGACGGTTGCCGAACAGAATGGCGAGATCGTAGCTATGTTTCAACTCAGTTTTATTCCGTGTCTGACCCACCAGGGGAGTACCCGGGCTCAGGTAGAATCGGTGCGGGTCAAATCGGCGTACCGGGGGCAGGGTATCGGCACTACCGTGTTTGAGTACATTATTCGGCGTGCCAATGATAAGGGAGCCCGGCTGCTTCAGCTCACTACCGATAAGAAACGGCATGATGCCAAACGATTTTATGCGTCGCTCGGCTTTGTTGATTCGCACGAGGGCATGAAGCTGAATTTACACCAATAAACCCTACTGATTCAAACGATGTTGTCGGCTACCTGCGGGCAGCAACGGTCAGGGCGATGATCATACCAATGGGGATGGTCACCGCCCTTTTTGTATTAATCCTAGTATTTATATGATTTGGATCGACTTATAATATATCGTCAAATAAACAATTAGTGGTATAATTCTTATATAAAAACCAATAATGCCAAATTTTATTCCATAAACTTCTTAGTTGACATATTAACATATTAAATTGCAAACTGTTTTTAACGCATAACCATCAACATGAACAGAGTTCTACAACTTATTTGTCTTCTGATAGTGGTCCTACTGAGTCAGGCTGCTATGGCCCAGGGTCAGGTAGTGACCGGAAAGGTAACAGGCGATGATGGATCTACTATACCGGGGGTTACGGTGCTGGTCAAAGGCACAACCCGGGGTACGACAACCAACGCCGACGGCGATTTTCGGATCGAGGCAGCGCCCGGCACCCGGCTTGTGTTCAGCTTCGTAGGCTACAAGTCTCAGGAGGTAGCGGTAGGGAATCAGTCGGCTATCTCGGTTCGGCTGGAGGCCGATGCCACTAATCTGGACGAGGTGATCGTAACGACATTCGGTACGGCCAAGCGGGCTTCGTTTACGGGTTCTGCCGGTACGATCTCGGCCGAGAATCTAAAAACCCGCCCCCTAACCAATGTGGGGCAGGCGCTGGCCGGAGCCGCGGCCGGGGTGCAGACAACGGTCGGTAGCGGCCAGCCCGGTTCGGCGCCGGATATCCGGATTCGGGGCTTCGGCTCGTACTCGTCGGGTAACGATCCGCTGTACGTGGTAGACGGTATTCCTTTTACGGCTAACATCAGCAACATCAGCCCAAACGATATTGAGAGCATCACGATTCTGAAAGATGCGGCCTCAACGGCGCTGTATGGCGCCCGGGCCGCCAACGGGGTTGTGGTGATAACGACCAAAAAAGGCGTTAAAGACCAGAGCACGATTTCGTTCCGGTATACCAAAGGGCTCAACACCCGCGCCCTGCCCGAATACGAGCGCGTCGGTCCGGCTGAGTACTACCCGCTGATGTGGGAATCGTACCGGAACAGTTTGGCCTATCGCGCTACGAGCCCGCTTTCTTTGTCGGCTGCCAATGCCGATGCCAGCAACCGGCTGGTCAGCCTGGTTGGATACAATATCTATAACGTACCCGACAATCAGCTGGTTGGCGTCGATGGGCAGCTCAACCCGAACGCGCGTCTGTTGTATTCGGCCGAAGATCTGGACTGGGCAAGGCCGTTGATGCGCCAGGGCAACCGGGATGAATACAACCTCAGCTTTGCGGGCGGACAAAACAAAACGGATTATTTCCTGTCGCTCTCGTACCTGAGCGACAAAGGCTACCTGATTCGCTCCGACTTTGAACGGTATACGGCCCGGCTCAACATCAATTCGCAGATAAAACCCTGGTTCAGAACCGGTGCTAACCTATCGGCTACCGTGTCGAACTCCAACCAGGCCGATGCCGACGGAAGTACGTCGTTCGTTAACCCATTCTTCTTTGCCCGTACCATGGGGCCGATCTACCCGGTCTATGCCTACGACCCGGCTAATCCGGGGCAGTTTCTGACCCTGCCCAACGGTAACCGGCGTTATGACTACGGTAACCTGACCGCCCTGGGGCTACCCTCCCGTACGCAATATGCTGGTCGGCATGCCATTGCGGAAACCGAGTTGAACCAGAACTACTTCCGCCGGAACGTGCTGAGCGGCCGGACCTATGGCGAAGTAACCTTCCTGAAAGACTTCAAACTGACGGCCAACTTCGGAGCCGACATTACCAACATCAACAACGTGACTTACGGCAACCCCGAAATTGGCGATGGGGCGCCGGCCGGTCGGGCCACGCACGAGTTTCAGAACATCAGCGGCTATAACCTGAACCAGTTGCTGAACTACGATAAGTCGATTGGGAAGCATACCGTAGGCGTGTTGCTGGGCCACGAAAACTTCAGCGTGACCGACAACTTTCTGACGGGCTCCCGCTCGCAGCAGGTACTGGACGGCAACTATGAACTGGTCAACTTTACCACAACGACCAACCTGAACTCGGTATACAACGTTCGGCGGGTAGAAGGGTACTTCTCGCGTTTCAACTACGACTATGACCAGCGTTACTTCGTATCGGCATCGGTTCGGCGCGACGGCACGAGCAAGTTCTACCGCGACAGCCGCTGGGGAACATTTTATTCAGTAAGTGGCGCGTGGCGGCTGGATCAGGAAGATTTCGTGAAAAACATTCCCAGCATCAGCCTGCTAAAGCTGCGCGCGTCGTACGGACAGACGGGTAACGATGGCGGTGGTAATACGGGTAGCTTTGCTGCCAACAATACCATCAGCTACTATGCCTGGCAGCCACTTTTCGCGCTGAACAACAACAACGCGCTGGAAGCCGGTTCGCTCCAGACCAGCCTGGGCAACCGGGATCTGGAGTGGGAGTCGAGCAACTCATCAGACGTGGCGCTGGAGTTTGGCCTGTTCAAAGGTCGGATTACGGGTACGATCGAGTACTTCAACCGCCAGTCGTCGAACCTGATTTTTGCCGTACCGCTGCCGCTGTCAACGGGGATCACGACTGTAACGCGGAACATCGGTACGATGTACAACCGGGGTGTTGAACTTGAACTGGGCCTGGAGCCGGTTCGTACCCAGGGCTTCTCCTGGCGCATCGACCTGAACGCGACCCGCCTGAAAAACCAGATCACGAAGATGCCGGACGAAACTCCGGAGATCATTGACGGCACCAAAAAGCTGTCCGTTGGTCATTCAATCTATGATTTCTGGCTTCGTGAATACATGGGGGTGAACCCCGCAACGGGCGAAGCTCAGTACCGGGCCAATACCTTCGTAGCGGCCAACTCGCGTATTACCGAAGCCGGCGATACCGTGACGACCAGCATCAACAATGCCCGTTTCCACTACAACGGCACCTCGATTCCCAAGCTGACAGGTGGTATCACCAACTCGTTCAACTACAAAGGATTGACGCTGTCGGGCCTGCTGGTGTACCAGATTGGTGGTAAAATTTACGACGGGGCCTACGCGGCTCTGATGGGATCGGGTAGCTACGGTAGTGCCAAACACGTCGACATTCTGAACCGCTGGCAATCGTCCGGCGACGTAACCAACGTGCCTCGGATGGACAACGGCCGGACGGCTGACTTCGATGCGGCTTCTGACCGGTGGCTGACCAACGCCAGCTATCTCAACATTCGGTCGGTAACGCTCGGGTACTCGATTCCGAACACCCTCTCGCGCCGGATATTCGTGCAAAACGCGCAGGTGTACATCAGTGGCGAGAATTTCTTCCTGCTGTCGGCTCGTAAGGGCATGAACGTTCAGCAGAGCTTTGCCGGTACCACCTCCAACGTGTTCAGCCCGGCTAAAAGCCTGGTTATGGGTATTTCATTCTCGCTCTAAACGTCAGACAACTAATGAAAAAAATAGTTTTGACAGTGCTCGTTGGGATG
Source organism: Spirosoma lacussanchae (assembly GCF_005870035.1). GTDB lineage: Bacteria > Bacteroidota > Bacteroidia > Cytophagales > Spirosomataceae > Spirosoma > Spirosoma lacussanchae. Next base: position 529,424 of record NZ_SWJG01000003.1, read on the forward strand.
GGCCTGTTTGCTACCTCCTGTAAAGAATCCTATCTGGAAACCTCGCCTACGGGAAGCGTCGATGCCGGGGCTATTTACGCAACGACCAAAAACGCATCGGCCGCTATCAACGGTATTTACCGGGCCATGGTGCTGCGGTATCTGGACTCGCAGGGGCACTTCGGTCATCCGGCCATGATGATCATTCTGGATGCCATGGGCGAAGATCTGATTCTGAGCAATACCTCCAACAACTGGCACCTGAGCGAGCAGCGCTGGATTGCCCACCGGTCTGATGTCAATACCATGACCCGCTTCCCGTATCAGCTGTATTACCGGCTCATCGGTAACGCGAACCTGGCTATTGCCAACATCGACAACGCTACGGGTTCGCAGGCCGAGCGGAATCAGGTTAAAGGCGAAGCCCTGGCGCTGCGGGCCTTTTCGTACTTCAACCTGGTTCAGCTCTATGGCAAGCGGTACGACGGGGCGGCTAAGCCGAACAGCCAGCTGGGTGTTCCACTCGTGCTGACGCCTACAACCGATGGACTGCCCCGCGCCACGGTAGAAGACGTTTACACGCAGATCAACAAGGATCTGGTCGATGCGGCCGGCCTGCTAACGTCGACCCGTACCTACAAGTCGCACATCAATCTGGAGGTGGTCAAAGGGTTTCAGGCCCGTGTGGCGCTCACCCAGCAGAACTGGGCCGATGCGGCCAGGTTTGCCGCGGAGGCTCGTAAGTCGTTTTCGCTGATGAGCATTGCGCAGTATCAGGAAGGATTTTCTGAGATCAACAACCCGGAGTGGATGTGGGGCTTCGACCACATCGAAGATCAGTCGGAATTTTTCGGGGCGTTTCACTCCTATATCTCCAGCAACTTCAACTCGACCAATATTCGGGTGACGCCTAAACTGATCAATAGCCTGGTGTATGATCAGATTCCGGCTACGGACGTCCGGTCGAAGATGTGGGTAAAAACTCCGACAGCGGCCAACTCGGTTGTGCCGGCAGGTGGTTTGCGGGTTGCATACATGACTCAGAAGTTCCGGCTGCCGGGTACGCCATCGACCAGCACCATGGGCGATGTTCCATACATGCGGGCGGCTGAAATGTACCTGATCGAAGCCGAAGCACAGGCGCGGCTGGGCAAAACAGCCGAAGCCGCCGGAGTTCTGTTCGATTTGGTCAGCAAGCGTGATCCGGCCTATGTTCGGTCAACCAAAACCGGTACGGCGCTGATCGACGAGATTCTTTTCCACCGCCGTATCGAGATGTGGGGCGAAGGCGTTCGGTTTACCGATCTGAAACGGATGAACCTGCCCCTGAACCGGAACGGAGCTAACCACAACCCGGCAGTAGCTGTTATCTTCGACGTAAAAGCAGGTGATCCTCAGTGGGAGTTTCTGTTCCCGCGCCGGGAGCTGGATTCTAACAAAGCCATTGTTCAGAACCCGCTGTAAGTTTTTTTAGTGTATAAACAGCAAAGCGCCCGACTCAAATCCGAGTCGAGCGCTTTGCTGTTTATACGCATATGTGAAGACAGCTGCTGGTTGCTCTAGGGTCGGGCAATCCGATCGGTAAACCGCGCCACGGTCTCAGCCGGAGCGTCGATATCGACCCGTTTGTGCTGACTGGTGAAACCCGCCGTAATCGTGACACTGGCTTTGGGTATGCCCAACTGTCTGGCCAGAAACTCGACCAGGTACGCATTGGCTTTTCCATCCTGCGCCGGTGCCTTGATCTTGACCTGCAGGAGTCCGGCCGCATCGTAGAACAGCGAATCAACCTTGCTGCCGGGCTTCACTTTCAGCTGTATCGTCATGCGGGCTGCTGGAGCTGGCTGGCCAGGGTCGCAATACCTTCCTCGAACGAGTGGGGAGCATACCCTAATTCGGTGCGGGCTTTATCGATAATGAAGCCGGTGCGGGGTGGCCGGCGGGCCACCTGTGTAAACGTCGATGCATCAGCCTGGGTAATCAGAGACTTGTCCAGCCCGAAATAATCGGCGGTGCGGATGGCCATTTCGTAGGGCGTCAGTACTTCTTTGCCCGAAATGTTGAAGATACCGGTGGCCTGTCTGGTGGCGATGAGCGCGCATCCGCTGGCCAGGTCCTCGGCCAGGGTCGGGCTGCGGAACTGATCGGTCACGACTTTAATGGTTTTGCCGTCTTCCAGCGATTTCTTGACCCAGAGAATAATATTGCTCCGGCTCATGTCGTGCGCAATGCCATAAACGAGCACCGTACGGGCAATACCCCAGCTGATGCCGCTGTGCTGTACTACTTTCTCAGCGGCATACTTGCTCCAGCCGTAGAAGCTGATTGGGTTGGCCGCGGCCGATTCGTCGTAGGGTCCATCGGCTCCGTCGAAGATGAAGTCAGTCGAAACGTGGCAGAGGAACGCGCCGGTCTGTTTGCAGGCGTCAACGATGTATTCGGTAGCCGTAACGTTCTGTGCCCAGCAGGCTTCCTTGTCGAGTTCACATTTATCCACATCGGTCATGGCGGCTCCGTGGATAACCGCCTGTGGCTGAACATCGCTGATTACGTCGAGGACCTGCTGCCGGTCGGTGATATCCATCGAGCGATACGTATAGCCTTCAGTAAACGGAAGCCGGTTCTGCCCCCGGGCCGTGGCAATCAGCTCAATGTCGGGTTGTTGAGCCAGTAAACCCACCAGTTTCTGCCCCAGCAGCCCATTCGCGCCGGTAATTAGGATTTTTGTCATAAGTATTGATACCCGTATTGTTTGGTAATCTTCTTTTTTTTGACCCACGCGCCGGTCATCCGCATCCGCACATCGGTTACAGGGCGGTCCTGCGCGCTGCGGGGTTGGCGCGCAATGCTGTCGACTACGGCCAGCCCATGAATCACTTCTCCGAAAACCGTATAGCTGCCGTCCAGATGCGGGCTGCCGCCGAGGGTTTTATACGTCTGCTTCTGCGCATCGCTCATTACCCGCTCCGGCGCGCGGCTTCGGCTGCGTTCGATCTGCTTCTGCAGTTCATCGTCGGGCCAGACGCGGCCTTGTACGATGTAAAACTGGCATCCGCTCGACGCTTTGGCGGGGTTATTGTCTCGGGCTGCGGCCAGTGAGCCTTTCTTATGAAACAAGTTCGGAAAAATTTCGGCCGGAACGGTATAGCCTACATCGCCATTACCTAACGGTTCGCCAGGTTTGGCGTTTTTTGAGTTCGGGTCGCCCCCCTGAATCATGAAATTTTGGATAACCCGGTGAAACAGCAGGCTGTCGTAAAACCGCCGGTCAACGAGCTTGATAAAGTTTTCCTTGTGCTTCGGCGTCTGGTCATACAGCACGAGCTGCATGGGGCCGTAGGGCGTTTCGAGCGTTACGAGATAGTCTTTCTTTTTGCCAGGTTTGCCGGGGCCTCGTGCGTCGTTGTCGGCATGAGCCGTTGATAAAAATGGAAGCAACAACAGGAGCCAGAACGCTTTTTTCATTAGGATTAAAGAAGAACCTGATTGGCAAATGCATCTTTCAGGCGCTGGTCGTGGGTTACCACAATCAGGCTGGCCCCGATCTGTTCTGACTGCTGCCGAAGCAGGTCAACCACCCGCGCCGTATTTTCGTCGTCGAGGCTGGAGGTGGGTTCGTCGGCCAGTATGACGCCGGGCTGATTCATCACGGCGCGGGCGATGCTGACGCGCTGTTGTTCACCCTGACTGAGCTGGTTGGCTTTTTTGCTGAGATGATCACCGAAGCCGAGCTGACCGGCCAGCTCGCGGGCGCGGGCTTTGTTCTGCGGTTTTCCGGCCAGGTAATTGGCCAGCAGCAGGTTATCGAGTACGGACAGCGAGCTGACAAAATGCGGTTTCTGGTAGACAATACCCACGTGGCTGGCCCGGAAAGCCGCCGTTTCGGCCGGACTGAGCTTTGTCAGGTCGGTCTGGTTCATGGTAACCGAACCGCTCTGGGGCCGAAGCAGCAGCGCCAGCAGGTGCAGAAACGTGGTTTTGCCCGTGCCTGAGCGGCCGAGAATCAGGAGCGCTTCGCGGTCGGCGCAGTAAACGTCCGGGAAAACGAACTGCCTGGACGAACCGTAGGCAAACGTAAGTTGGTTAGTTGCCAGCATTGAATAGGGGCGAATCACCACAAAAATAGGTAAAAGTTGTATGTTTGAGCCGATTGTCGTGCGTATCGGTTCGTTCAGCTGCGTTACCGACCTTCCGTTACCAACTCGTACCGACCTTGAAACGAATTGCTCTGTTTGCGTCCGGCTCCGGCTCCAATGCTGAGAAAATAGCCGAGTACTGTGCGGCCTATGCCGATATTGATGTGGCGCTCATTCTGTCTAACAACCCCAGGGCGGGCGTAATTGAGCGGGCGCGCCGGTTGCATATTCCGGTGCTGCTGTTTGATCGCACGACATTCTACGACAGCGAGCGGATTACGACCCTGCTGCAACAGCAACAGATTGATCTCATCGTGCTGGCGGGGTTCATGTGGCTGATGCCGGCCGGGCTAGTCCAGGCGTTTCCGGACAGGATCGTCAATATTCACCCGGCGTTGCTGCCCAAATTTGGCGGTAAAGGCATGTACGGCCATTTCGTGCACGAAGCCGTGGTGGCTGCGGGCGAAACCGAATCGGGCATCACGATCCATTATGTGAACGAACGCTACGACGAAGGCCAGATTATTTTTCAGGCCAGTTGTGTGGTAGAGCCCGCCGACACGCCCGACGATGTGGCACATAAGGTACAGAAGCTGGAACATGAACATTATCCACGCGTGGTTGTCGATCTGCTCAACCGACTGGAAACCAAGGTATGAAAACGCTGGGCTGTTTATTGATAATCGTGGGGGTATGCGGTCTGTTAACGGGCTGTTTCCAGCCCATTGTGTATTTGCAGAATAACCCGAACTACCCGGTCGATGTCTTCTACGACAACCAGAAACCCGACCGATCGTTTGAACCCATCCGCGAGCTGGAATCCATTGGCGAGGTGCCGCTGACCGATCGGCAGACCCAGAATCGGCGAATGCTGAGCCGGGGTAACGATATGCAGCAGAAAGAACTGTTGCTGGCCCGGATGACCATGGATGCGAAGAAGCTCGGCGCCGATGCGCTGGTGGGGGTGCGCTACACCTACTTTACCTCGCAGACCACCAACGGCTACCGCATGACGGGCCTGGCCGTAAAATACCGAAAAGAATATGCCGTAGAGTAGCTGGCTATAAACGCAGGAGGGGCGCATCGAACCAGTCGATGCGCCCCTCCTGCGTTGTATCAAGACGTTATTTGATCTCTTCGTAATCGACATACTCGCCCCCCTGAAAGCGCGTATCGCCTTTTGGACGGTTTTCCACGCGCACATCGCCTTCCCGGCGGTTGCTATTCGGGTGTTGCTTCTGTTGCTTAACCAGCTGCCGGCCAACCAGCAGATAGAACACAAACCGGCGCACCGGCGGTACAAACAGAATGATCAGGGTGATGATGAACAGATATTTGAGCAGCATGTCGGATGTCGTTCGTACTGAATAAACGTCGGGGAAGCCTGATTAGTTTGCTTACTGACCATACAAGGCTTTTCCGGCGGCTTCATACTTATCGCCCGCTACCCATTGCGGGCGAGTGGCGCGGTCGGCAATCAGCCGGGCCATGTGTGCATACGCCTGACAAAAGCGATGCAGATACCCGAAATCGATGGAGTCAGGATTGTCGATCGCCTGGTGGTAATATTTACCGATGGCTGCGTCGAAGGCCGTAAAACCCGGTGCGATATCAGGAGCGGGTACGCCTTTGGCCGCAAAATTAACGTTGTCGGACCGGTCGAAGAGGCCCTGTTCGGGGGCGGGTTCGGCAAAGATACCAAGGCCAAACGCTTTGGCCCCGGCTTCTATTTCGGCTTTGGCCCCGGTTCGCTCCAGCCCGATGACCGAAATGAGCGTGGTGTCGTTATAGCCTGCTCCATCGGTATTAAGATCGAAGATCGTCTGTTTCAGCGGTACCAGCGGGTGCTCGGCATAATACCGGCTGCCGAGTAACCCAACTTCTTCACCCGTCAGGGCCAGTACCAGGATAGAACGCTTAGGCCGTTGCTGGGTCAGCGACTTGGCCGCCGACAGCAGGGCTACCGTACCGAAAGCGTTGTCGCGCGCGCCGTTGAAGATGCTGTCCGATGGCTGATAGGGATTGCCGCCCTGTTTACCGACGCCAACATGGTCGAAGTGCGCTGACAGAACCACGTATTCGTCTTTAAGTTTGGGGTCAGTTCCTTCAATAATGCCGGCTACGTTGGCCGACGGCGCCGTTGAGCGGGGCCGTCCCGACGTACGCAGCGTAACCGACTGGCCGGGCTCTTTCAATTGTTTAAATTGATTGTTGGTATTGTTGACCCACAGATGAGCCACCGGCGCGCCCCCATCAGCCGGGGCGGGCAGGCTGACCTGTTCGCGGCTGAAATACTGGTTAACGAAGCCCCACGGAATAGACTCGGCATACAGCTCGATCAGGGCTGCTGCGCCTTTTTCGGTGGCCAGCTGGCGCTTCCGGTTCGACGCCCGGAAGATTTCGCCCGGTCCTTTAGCCTCCGGAGAGCCACCCTGCGCCACGACAATACGGCCTTTCACGTCGCGGCCCTTGTAGCCATCTTCAGCATCGGTTAGGCCATAACCGACGTAAACGACCTCGCCCGACAGGGTAGACGGCCCACCAGCCATCACGACCAGATCTTTACCGAGCCGGAGGGTATCTTTCCCCAGCGTCAGTGTAGCCATCGTGGCCGACCCGACCCGGTCGAACGCAATAGGCTGGAAATAATCGTTTCCTTCGCCGGCGGGCCTGAGGCCCAGCAGCCGAAACTGCTCGGCAATGTAGCGGGCCGCAATCCGGTTACCGGGTTCGCCAGTCCGCCGACCCTGTAATTCATCAGAAGCCAGGAAGCGGAGGTGGGTTTCGGGTTCGGTACGGGGGAGCCGTTGTTCGGGGAGGAGGGCCGAAGACGATGCGTTTCTGGCTTTGGCAGGTGGTGCTTTGGCCGGGCGAGGCTGAGCCGTTACGCTGGTGGTAGTGACGTACAGGCCCGTCAGCAGGGCAAGTAACGAATGCGTTTGCATGATGATTGGGTTTGGGAAGTAAAACTACGAAAAAGGGAGCGAGGGCAGGTAGAGCAAGGGATGAGCGGTCGGCCGTCGGGAGGCTAGTCCCGGCGTTTGTAATGCTGGCGCGCAAAGCGCATAAAGGTATCGGGCAGCCCTTCGCTAACGCCCTGCAGCTGGATGGAGTAGAACTCGCGGTTAATGGTCAGGTTCTGCACGTCAACGATCTTGAGCGTACCGGCCCGTAACTCTTCCTGCACCGCGAATACCGACACAAAGGCGATGCAGCGCGAATAGCTGAGATAGGACTTGATGCCCTCGGTGCTGCCCAGCTGCATTTCGATGGTCAGGTCGGTCAGTTTGATGCCCTGTCCCCGGAGCGCGTGTTCGATCACTTCGAGCGAGCCTGAGCCGCGTTCGCGCAGTAAAATTGGGGTGGCCCTCAGTTCATCGAGGGAGATGTCGTCGCGGTCGGCCAGCGGGTGGTCGGCGCGGCAGATCAGGACCAGCTCATCTTTGACGAAAGGCGTGTAGCGGATGTCGCTATGGTGGGTTCGGCCTTCTACCAGCCCCAGGTCGATATCGTTCCGGAGCAGCGCCTGTTCAATCTGCTCGGTATTGCCGTTCAGCAGCGAAATACTGACATCGGCCGACTGCTCGTGAAACCGAGCCAGAATAGGTGGGATAACATACTGGGCTACGGTCGTACTGGCACCCAGCCGAAGCGCCCCGCCCGGTTCGCCTTTGAGCGCGTTCATGTCGAACTCCAGCTGTCGGTAGGTAGCCATAATGGTTTCAGCATGACGTAGCAGCAGGCTTCCGGCGGCCGTCAGGCTGATCTGATTACCACGCCGGTCGAACAGGGCCGTACCGAACTGGTGTTCCAGCTCCTGAATGTGTTTGGTCACGGCGGGCTGCGTTACGTACAGCTCGGCCGCGGCTTTGGTAAAGCTAAGCCGCTTGGCAACGGTATAAAAAACGTTCAGGCGAAAGTCGAGCATGTTATGGGGTGCTGAACAATCGGTTCAGCCAGTTCACAAAACGCTGACAAAGTTCGGCGTTATGATCAAGATAAGTTTTTGTAATAGCCAGGCCCATCGGTGTACCGGGATCTTTTTGCCAGGCCAGCCAGGTATGAATAAATGCTTTGGCCCTGTGGTATTCTGGGTTGTACCGACTTTCTATGGATTGACGCTCAATATCAAGCAGTGCTTGCTGAACGTAGGGTTTTAGTAAGTCCCCCGGTGGAATCAGCGATGTAATAAAATTCTCCAGCATGCCTGATTGTAAATTATCGGGCATGAGCCAGATCCCAATTCTAGGATAGAGGTTTCCTGAGTTTTGAACGAATCCACGCGGTTCTGGCTCCTCCGGAAGCTCATAGCCAAATCGCTCTAAACTAGTTCTTAAGCTTTGCCAACGATTTCTCAAATCCTGGTCAGCGTCTAGAATAACGCCAACGGTTTTGATTCCTTCTTGTTTTAAATCGACGGGCAGTCGCCTGAGAACTTGACTGTTGCTTTGTGCATCAATTACGTCAAACGATTCGGCAACTTGGTATTTTTCACAAATAGCCCAGATAACATGTTGGTCATCGTTGCCCTCTACTAGCAGCTTGGCGTTGAACTTCTCATCTATTCTCATATTACCGCACTTCGATATTGAATTCGACGGCAGTTCCCAATTCCTCAGGTGAGTAATCGACAGCTCGAACTTCACCTTCGTGAAGTTGAAGACGAATCACCTTACCCGCTTCTTCTGAGCTACCTTTTTGGGCAAGTATTGACGTGAATGCTCTTATTGTATCACTGCTGTGCGTGGTCGCAAACACTTGTATGTTAAGTCGTTCAGTCAGGTGGAAAATGACTTCCCACAATTTCTCCTGAACGGAATAATGTAAGCCATTTTCAAACTCATCTATGAATAAATAGCCATTCTCGCAATTAACCATCGCGAGAATAATAGTTAGAATCCGGTTAATACCATCGCCCATTGAACGGAGAGGAAGTTGCTGATTGCTATCTTCCAGGCGTACGATCGGGTAGCGCTTGTTGCTTATAATATCGGTTCTGAAATTCAGTTTGCTGACTCTGGAGTCTATGATCCTGAGTGCGTATACAACCTCTTCTTCCCAATCTGTTGTGGCAATTTCGTCGTATAAGTGCCCTACGTTTACAGCATTGATCTCGTTCGAACGAATAAACTGGTTTTTTATATCTCGTGGCTGCAGAAACGAAAAATCGCTTCGCGTTTTGGCATCGAGTATATGATAAGGCTGTATAATGTTGTGATCTGCGTCAGAGTCTACTTCAAAAAATAACAGCTTCTTGGTCGGCGTTATCTCTACTTCCGAAGGGGCTGGCTCCATCAAACGCAAACTAAGCGTTAACTGACTTTTTGAACCATTCCGTTCAGTGGTAATCTGGGCTGAATCTTCTTTGGTACGGCTTACGCGATTGGTAAATAGGGATGCCAGCAGCGCCTGAGCCCGTAGCTGCGGCTCTTCAGATGTTGATTCAAATGTGCCATCTCTGGTTTCCAGGATCTCATATATAGTCTGGAATCGCCCGTAGTTGGCCCATATGTAAATTGCCTCCAGTACCGATGTTTTACCCGTGTTGTTCTTGCCAACCAGCAAGTTTACCCGGCCTAGCTTCCCGATGGTCAGATGACGCAGGTTGCGGTAGTTTCGGATGTCGAGAGAGCGTAACATGGCTGTCAATGATTAATGCTAGTCAAAGTACGGGTTAATACGAATACGAACAAAAAGCGACACTTACTGGCTTCTCAGGTAGCCGTTCCGGCGTCGCGTCGCCAGATGAATCCGTCCAGTACGTAATGCGTTGCCTGTGGCAGGGCCAGTAGCGGCACCAGTAACGCGAGCAGCCACTCGCTCTGAACGGTCGGCAGCGCCTGGAAGGTGCCGAATACGGCCCCGTGTTCGCGCCAGACCAGACCGTCCCAGATGCCCTCTTCCAGGTACGCCAGCCCGATTATAACGCCCAGAAAGAGGACCAGCCGCAGCCATGCGCGCTGCGCCAGCGCGGGTCGGCGCCTGAACCCGGGCGGGTTGGTGAGCCAGATCAGCGCCAGATACGGAATGCCGTGCGACACGACGTTGAGCAGGGTAAACGCCAGATCGCCGTTGAGATAAACAATGCCGACGTACCACGACAGGGCCGTGCCGAGCACCAGCAGGTTGCGTGGCCGGTTAACGGTGCCGTATCGAAAACCCGTGACCAGTTCTTTCGCCAGATACAGGCCGAGCAGACCCACGTATAGCAACGTGGCGACCTGCCGACCCAGCGGCCAGTCGGTCTGCCAGAAATCGCCGTCGGTAAACCAGTTAAAATTCCGATTGGGGGTCAGGTGCCAGATTAGCAGCGGATAGAGCGTGGCCGCGTAGATGGTCATCGTGTCGAGCCAGGCAAACCGACTCGATTCGCTGCGCGCATAGAGCCGCAAAAAGCCGTACTGCTGCCGAACAAAATGGAAAACCGCCAGATAGGCCAGAGCCCGCCAGAACACCCCCGCGCCAAGGCTGTGCAGCCCAACTCCGACGAGATAACAGATGGTCGGCACCCCCACGAACAGCCACCGTTGCCGCCGAAACCGCGCCCGGTCGAAGTAGGTGCGAAACAGGGTGCTGTACACATGCGCCACATCGATCAGGACGACGAGCAAAAACCAGCTCAGTACCGGCATGTCGGCGGTTGTCCGGTAGCGGTCGGGCAGAAGCATCACGATCAGCAGGGCTATAAACGGCGGCATCAGGATGAACACACCATCGTAGCGCGGAGAACGAATCCAGGGTTGCATAGGCCGTCAGACGGGGTGGGTGGATGGGTGCAGTGCCTGAATTATTTCGCGTGCGGCCCGGATGCCCTGATAAAAGGCTTCTTCGAAAAGAGATATCCCGCTCAGATCCGAATGGGCGAAAAACAGCTGGTTGCCGATCGAACGCATAGCCTGCTGCCGGGCCTCACCCCAGACGAAGCCGGGGGTAGGCGCTACCATACCATGACCCCATACCTGCACATCGATTTGCTCAACAGAGGGCGTAACACCGGGGTGCAGGGCCTCCAGCTCGGTCAGCACCCGATGAACCCAGTCTGCGTAGGTCAACCGATAGGCGCGTTGGCGGGCTTCGTGGGGCGGGGCATCGGTGAGGGGCCAGTAGAGGGTTATAACCCGTTTGGGCTGGTCACTCACGTCCTGATGGTTGGCGGTGATGTAGCCCACCGAGGCCGTATTGTAGCCGACGTTATCCCAGCAGAGGGGCATACCGCCACCCTGGGGCAGGCTGTTAACGGTCAGGTTAGCCACCAGCCAGGGTGCGCTGTGTACCTGATCGGCGAAGGCGGCCCGGTCGGGAGCCAGGGGCCTGAGCAGTGACTTCGTTACAACCTGCGGAGTGGCCAGCAGCACCGCCTTCGCCTGAATAGCGATGGTCCGTTTGGCGGCCACATTGTAACACAGCACCCGGACCCCGTGCTCGTGTGGCTGAATGGCATGGGCCAGATGATGGGTTAGTAGGTTCGGTTGTTCAGGCGGGCTGTCGACGGACTGGCGGAGGTGGTCGAGCAGAAAGCCGTTTCCCTGGGGCCATGTCAGCACATCGCTGGCCGCAACGAGGCCGCCCGTTTGTGTACGGCCCTTTCCTTTTCGGGCGGCAAAATAATGAAGCCCGGCCCAGGCCGACACCGTTTCGGGGGTGGCGCCGTAGTCGTCGCGGCACGCATAAGACAGGTACCAGCGCAGATAGGGCGAGGTGTACCCGTGCTGGTCGAGGTAATCGGCAAAGGAGATAGTGTCCAGCGCCCGAAAGGTCGGGTCGGCCGACGAGCGATCGAGTGGAATGGCAAAGGCATCGCGACCATCCTGCCCTGTGGCCTGTTTCAGGGTGTCGATGAGGGCAAAGAAGCGCGCCAGTTGCGCCCGGTCACTGGCCGGAACGCCCCGCTCCGGCACCAGCCCTTCCTGCCAGTGACCGTCTATGAGCAGCCGTTCCTGCGGGTCGTGGCAGAGGTGATATTCGTTGTAGATGGGCTGGCCCTGGTCGGCAAGTCCCGTTATGGTGCCGACCTCGCGCAGGAAATCGATCAGTTCGGTGTTGCGAGGGTCGGGTACGGGCAGATAATGCGCTCCCCAGGGGTAAGCCGATACGGCGTTCTGGCCATGGCTCGAGTTGCCGCCGGTTTGCTCGTCGAGTTCAACCAGTAAGGTGTTTGACAGGCCCTGCCGATGCAGCCACCGCCGGGCCGACAAACCGGCTATGCCACCGCCTATGATCAGGACATCGAGATGCTGTTCGTGAGTTGGAGCCGGGAAGGCCGTACCTCCGCGCAGCAGGTGACCCACGGCCTGGTTGGCGCCACGCAGCTGACCCTTGATGGGTATTGGCGCGGTGGTCGACCGGCAGCTTTCCAGGGCCCAGGGCCCGGCCAGCAGACCCGCCAGGCCAAGCCCCGTCTGGTGCAGAAAAAATCGGCGGGTTGGCATCGGCTCAGTGGCTGTAGGGGCCCCAGTCGTCATCAAAATAACGAACCAGCGCCTGGTTGTTGAGTCGGTTGATATCGGTAGGAAGTTCGGCCATGTCGGTGGGGAAATGGGTGAGGTCGGCCAGCGTTCGGGCGTTGATATAGCGCAGTCCGGTTGGTAGCCTGACGGCGCGATGAACCGACGTCAGCGGCCGGTTGCGGGAAGCCAGCACGTAGCCCCACTCGCCAAACGACGGTACGTACGCATGATACGGCATGGTCTGGAACCCAACGGCTTCGAGCGTATGCGCAATGCACCAGAACGAGCGCCGGGCTACGTAGGGTGAGGTCGACTGAACCACTACGACGCCGTTTGCCGACAGGAGTTTGTCCAGTTCGCTGTAGAAAGCGGTGCTGTACAGTTTCCCGATCGAATAGTTGGCTGGGTCGGGGAAGTCGACCACGATCAGGTCGTACCGGCTGGTGTCCTGCCGAACGAACAGAAACGCATCGGTATTGAGTACCTGCACCTTCGGCGCCAGCAGCGACCGCTGATTCAGCGCCAGCAGCATCTCGTTCTGCTGAAACAGCTGCGTCATGCCGGGGTCGAGGTCAACGAGCCGGATGGCATCGAGTTGCGGGTATTTCAGCAGTTCCCGTACCGCCAGCCCATCGCCACCGCCCAGCACCAGCACCCGCCGGGCTGCCGGATTCTGCTGCATGGCCGGGTGAATGAGGGCTTCGTGGTAGCGGTATTCGTCGGCCGACGAAAATTGCAGGTTGCCGTTCAGGAACAGCCGCCACTCGCGGGCATTACGCGTCAGTACAATTCGCTGATACTGGGTGGTTTTGCTGTAGATGACCTTATCCTGAAACGCCAGACTTTCGGTATAGGTCATAATCCGGTCGGCACCCAAGAACCCGGCCAGCATCAGCATCGACGCGACAATCATAGTCAGGGTGAAGCTGCGCCGGTAGGGTCGCGTATCCTGAAAGCGGTACAGTACCACAGCTGCCACTGCCAGATTGAGCAGTCCGAAAAACAGCGAGGTACGCACCAGGCCCAGCTGCGGCACCAGCACCAGCGGAAAAATCAGCGACGCCAGCAGCGCCCCAATATAATCGAAGGTGAACACGCGCGAGACCAGATCCTTGAACGCGTACCGGCCTTCCAGAATCCGCATGAGCAACGGAATCTCCAGCCCGACCAGTATCCCCGTCAGCCCCACCAGCGCGTAAAGAACTACCCGGAACGACTGCACATATTCGAACAGCACGAATAGCAGCGGGGCCGACCAGCCGCCGACCAGACCGACCAGTATCTCAATCCGGATAAACCACTTCAGCAGGGCGCCGTCGAGGTATTTTGAGAGCCACGAGCCAATACCCATCGCAAACAGATAGGTGCCGATGATGGTCGAAAACTGGGTAACGGAATCGCCCAGGAGGTAGCTGGCCAGCGTACCGGCAATAAGCTCGTAGATGAGTCCGCAGGTAGCAATTACAAACACCGATACCAGCAGCAGCACCGGCAGCAGGTCGGGCCGGGATGCGTTGCCGCGCGCTGATCGGGGTTGTTCTTCGCTAACCATGAATGGCCGAACTGATGATCAGGGCTACGGACAGCATGAACGCAGCCGCCACAATAGCCAGCGCGGTATTGTGCTCCTCCATGATCTCTTTCCAGAGCGTTTTGGGCGTGAGCTTGTCGAAGATGTAAAAGCTGACGACCAGAATCAGGATGCCGATCAGGGAGTAAACCACCGATGCCGTGATCAGTTTGGGGTTCAGGTATTCCATAAGGGTAGCAGTTATTTGTGGTAGAAATGAGTGCGGCCAACGCGGCCCCCCGAGCGTCCGCCCGAGCGGTAGCCCTGCCGTTTCTCGACCGACTCATCATCGTCGCCGAGCAGGCGGGTGCCGGTAACGGTAGCCCAGGTGAAAACGCCCAGCGCCAGGAGTACAACCAGGCCGTAGAGCCGAACGGGTTTGAATTGGTTCATCGGTTTATCAATCGTCCATGGCGCCGTAGTCGCTCTCGGCCCAGCGCCGTTGTTCGAAACTGGCTTGGCGGATGTAGCTCATAATGGGGTAGATCAGCAGAGCCGCCAGTATCAGAAAAATGTTGGAGTGCAGGGTAGTATTCTGTTTGACCGTGATGCGAACCGGAGCGGGCATGGCGTTTTCGGCATAGGGCTGCACCTCCAGATGATACCGCCCCGACGGTACCCGCGACAGTACGGCCGATTCGCTCTGACGGCCTTCGGTCCAGCTTTCGCCCCCGCTTACCCCCGAGTAGTATTCAATGCTTTTGGCAAACTCGTAGGCGTCGCCCGTCTGGTCGTTGACGAGCCGTACCGCCAGCTCGACCCACTGGTTGGTCAGGGTTGTGTTCATCTGAACAGCGAGGGCGGTTGGGCCTTCTACCGCAAACGAGGGGCTGATAAACTCGCGCAGGGCGTTGCCTTTCGTCGAGTCGCGCTGGCTGAAAAACGATTGCTCGATCAGCGTAGGTGATGATCGGAATCCGTTAAAAATCAGCATAATCAGCAGTACGGCCAGGCAGGCTCCGATCGTCAGCGATATGAGCGGAGGCAGTAAGCCTTCGGTGGGTGAGGGTTGTATGGCGCCTACGCCCAGCGGCTGCGGTAGGTCGTTATCGAGTCCGAAGGCGTCGGCAATGGCCTGCCGGGAGCGGTGCTCGGCCCGGTACCAGCTCGCTTCCTGTTCGTTCTTCTGCTCGCTGGAGAGCAGGTAGGGGGGCGCGATGAACTCGTATATCGTCAGCGCTTCGTCTTCCCGGATATTCCAGTCGAACTCCCCAACGGCCGCCAGCAAACGGGGTTGGTAATGGTGATACAGCTGGTATTCCCGATCGTCGTCGGTGACGGTCCAGGAGCGGGCCGATTCTTTGAGGATGGTATAGTCATTTCGCGGGGCCGGCCGGATAAACTGCCAGTGGCCGTTATATTCGGCCAGTTGCGCATAGCCGACCACCGGGCTGTACAGCACGTACTCGCTCCACTCCGCCGACGCGCCGGCTTCGGTCTTACGCATGAATCCGACTACGCGGTAGGCGTTGCCGCCCAGCGTACCCGACGCGCCGATCGGTATGAGCGGCTGCGTACGTAGTTTCTGGAAGGCATGGATAATACGCGCTGGTCCTTCGTGTTCGTATTCGAACAGGGTAGCGCAGGCCGGGCAGGCGTAGAACGAGCTACCCGTAACGTCATAATACGTAATCGACGTCTGGCAATTCGGGCAGGTCAGCGTGGCCGATGGGGGCGTAGTCGGTACAGAATCGGTCATCGGAGCAGTTCGGTTTTGGTTTGCTCGATGCCCTGAAAGAACGACAGGGTTTCGGTGTAGATCTGCCGGACCCGCGCCTGGTTATCGCGCCGGTAGTTGGATAGGAACACATCGAAGGTAGCCAGTCCGTATTCGGGCCAGGTATGCATCGCAATATGCGACTCGGTGAGGCAGATCGTCACCGTAAAACCGCCGTTCGGGAAGCTGTGGTACACCTCGCCAACGTTGGCCAGGCCGAGCGTGTCGACAAGCTGGTCGAAGTGCCGTTTGCAGCTGCCGGCATCGGTCAGGGTCGATGCCGGCGCTGTAAACTGGGCCAGTATGTGCAGGCCGGGGCTATACATAGTTCGTTCAGGAAAGCCGGAAGTTACAACAGATCGACATTCACCAGATTGTCGTCGGATACGCGGTCGATGAGTTTGTTGTACGGGTCTATACCAGCTTTGACTGGTTTGCCTTTTACGGTTACGTCAATGACCTGCTCGCCGGGCCGAATGCTGCGCTTCTGCATCAGCAACGGCACTTTGATAGTCAGCCCATCTTTGTTTTTGCTATCGGCAGTCAGTACTGCAATATCGGCTACGACGGGGTTTTTACCTTTGCTAACCTCTTTACCGGTCTTGTCATAATACTGCGTTTCGGAACGGATGTAGAGCCGGACCTGGTAGCGGTCGTTGCCGAGGGCCTTGGCTTCGGCTTTGGTGATGCGGTTGTCGTAGAGCGTCAGTTTTTCGAAGTTGTCGGTCAGCCAGGGCCGGAGCGAGTCGGGCGTAGCGGCCTTCAGGAATCCGTACCACTCCAGCGAGGTCGTGAAGGGGGCTTCCTGCCGGAAACGAGCGGCCTTCATGTAGTCGTTCATCGCCTTATTGACCCGCTCTTCGCCAATATAGTCCTGCAGGGCATACATCAACATCGATCCCTTCTGGTACCAGACATAGCTGCGGGTATCGTTGTCGAGCATATTGGCTTCGAACTTGTCTTCGTTCGATCGGCCGCGCAGGTACTGATCGAGGGCGTACTTGAGGAACTTCGGCATGGCATCGGCTCCGTATCGTTGTTTCAGCACCATCAGTGCCGAATATTCGGCCATGGTCTCCGAAATCTGGTTGGCGCCCCGGGTGCGGCTTGGCATAATCTGGTGACCCCACCACTGGTGGGCTACTTCGTGGGCGGTTACGTAATAGGCGTAGTCGGTCTTGTCGGGGTCGCGGAAGTCGCCCACCCAGCCAAACTCTTCCGAATACGGCACCGTAGTCGGAAACGACTGCGCAAACGAGGCATAGCGGGGGAACTCCAGCACCCGCAGCACCGGATACGGGTAAGGCGCGTAATTCTTCGTGTAGTAGCTGAGCGATGCCTTCATGCTGGCCATAAACCGGTCGAGGTTGCGCTCGTGGCCGGGCTGGTGGTAGATCTCCAGCGCCACCGTCTGGCCGTCGGGACCAGTCCATTTGTCGCGTTTGACGCCGTAGCGGGCCGAACACATGCTGAAAAAGTAATCGGAGAAGCCAGGTAGCTTATACTTGAAATACTTGCGCGGCTTACCGTCGGGGCCGTTGGCTGTCCAGGTCTTCAGCAGCTCGCCGGGCATGATGGCCGTCTGGTCGGGAGTTGTGGAGATGGTTCCCTCGAAGGTAACCCAGTTAGCATCGGTCGTGAACAGAAAATCGCGCAGGCCGCGCGGGTCGGTCTGGGTGGGTAGCGACCATTCCTTGATGGGCAGACCATACTTCTTGCGATACTTGTCGCTGCTGAGTTCGGCGTCGCCGTTATAGCCGAAGCCGGGCAGGATATCGACGTTGAAGAAGGTGCCGTTGCTCAGGATATCCCGGTCGTTGCCGCTGTTAGCGAACCCGACATACTGACCCGTTACGGCCATCTCCATACGGGCGCTGTCGCCGGGGTTGAGGGGTTTGCTCAGCCGGTAGATCGTATAGCCCATCGCTTCGTCGCTGAATACCTTGCCGGGAGCTGTGCCGTTGATGGTGAAGCGCGTCAGACTGCGGTGAAAGTTGTCAGGCGCCATACTGATGTGCAGTGAATCGATGGGCCGATCGCCCTTGTTGACGATCACAAACTGACCAGCCGCTACGGCTTTGAAATCGTCGGGGTAGATATCCACGTTTACGCGGGCGCTGGTGATCTTGGGCTGGAGTGCGTTGCGGTATCTGCTGTACTTCTTCTCGTAGCCGGCGAGTCGTTCCCGCCCTTCGTCGGCCGAGTAGTAGCGGTTTTTGACGCTGACGTTCGTATAGATCCAGGCGCCCATGCTGACAAAGGCCAGCAGCAGGATGGCGAATACGGCGATAGACACCCGACCCATCCGCTGCCGGGCCAGCTGCCAGCGGGCTTTAAAGGCGGTATCGCTGCCCCGGTTCCAGAACCACAGCGCCAGCACCAGCAACAGGCCACCGAACGCATACCAGTAAGCCCGAAAGGCAAACAGGCCGGTCAGGTAATGCCCGAAGCCGTTCATATCCGAAATAGTAACCCCGCCCCCCGAAAACGGGATAGCCAGCCGGTAGCCGAATTCGGCAAACTGTGGCACGGCCCAGATCACGATGTATACGGCCAGCGTAACGATATGACCCGTGAACTTCTGGTTGACGAGCGTATGGACAAAGAAGGCCAGCATCACCAGCTGGAAATACTGGGTAAAGCCAATGGCGAGCAAGTCGCGAAAATACAGGCCAAATTCGTAGTTGAAATACCCTTTTACCGTCTGGTTCAGCACCCCCGATACCAGCACCAGGCTGCATAGGAGCAAACAGACGTACAGCATCGACAGTAGCTTAGCGCCGTAGTTCATCCAGTCGGGTACGGGCAGGGCATCGGCAATGGTGTCGTAATGCACCGACTTGTCGCGGTGAACAACCTCGCCGGTGTAGAAAATCAGGACGATCAGGACGAAGAAAAAGAAGGTGCCGTTGCGAGCTTCTAGCATGGCGTAGGTCGTGGGTAGCGAGGGTGTTCCGTAAATCTGCGAGCCGAACCAGCCGTCGAGGAACAGGAAGAGCACCGCACCGAGCAGAATGGCTATGAAATACGGATCACGAACAATGCTGCGAAACTCCAGCCCGGCCTGCCTGAACATCTGCCGAACATAAGCGCTGGTCTGGAAAACAGGCGTCGGTTTGGGTAGACTGGCCAGCGACGGGATCAGTACCGGTTCTTCGGCCCCTTTTTGTTTCCGGCCGAGTTTAACCGCCAGGAATCGGGTGAAACTGAATCTGAACAGGGTCAGGCCAAAGATCAGCAGCGCTACGGCGCCCCAGATTAACCGATTGGTGAGCAGATCACCTTCCAGGGGTGCCAGGAGTGTGTTCTGTTCAATCGGCGACCAGTATTTGGTAGCGTTGTCGTAGGCGTAGGAACCGAACGGATCGAGCAGGTTGACCAGCCGCTTGTTGTCGAGGTCACTGGCCAGGGTGCTGCCCAGCAGGTACCCGATGAACAACAGAATGCTGGCTGCGTAGGTCGTAAAAACCTGCCGCGAAAAGGCAACCAGCCCGAAGAAGATGCTGCCAACCAGGAACATATTCGGCACGACAAACAGCAGGAAGGGGTGGGCATAGTCGCGGAACCGGATGGGCCCGAAGCGTTCGGTGTTGTCGGCCAGGTTGAACACCGGCCCCAGCAGCGACCCCACTGCAATGCCCAGCAATCCGACGATCATGATCCCCAGCAGCACGACGAACGACCCGAAAAACCGCCCCAGCAGATAGCCCCGCTCGGTAACGGGGAAGCTAAAGAAGTAATTTTTGGTGCTGTGTTCGATGTCGCGGTAGACCGGCACACCCATAATGGCCGACGCGATGAGCATACCGAAGATCGTCAGCACCACAACGAACTGGCTGACGGCATAGGGCGAGTTCACGTTGGTTTTCTCGGAGGCCGGACCGCTGCCGTAAATGACAAACAGGAACGTGAACAGGAATAAAATCAGGGCGTAGAGGTATGTAGCCGGTCGTTTGAGCCGGTACGCCACTTCAAAACGGAATATTTCGAAAAACATAAGTCGTAAGGGAGTTAGAGTAGAAACCTAAGTCTATCACGCGGCTCTTTCGCCGTGGTCGGTCGTTCACTGTTAGACCGTCGTGACTTCCATACGCTCTGTGATTTTGGCGAAGTAGACGTCTTCCAGGTCGGGAATGACGGCGTCGAAACCGGGTATTGGCCCGTCGCTGTAGGCGTGTAGCCGGGTTTTGCCGCCTTTCAGCTGGGTCGAGATGACGCGGTGCATGGTCCGGTAGGTATCGATCTCGGTTTTCTCCACAAACTTCTGCCAGACTTTACCGTGCAGATCGGCCACCAGATCGTTGGGATTTCCCTGTGCGACGACCTCGCCGAGGCAGATAATGGCCATGTCGGAACAGAGGTTCGTGACGTCTTCAACAATGTGGGTCGACAGAATTACTACCGTATTTTCCCCAATTTCGGCCAGCAGGTTATGAAAGCGGTTGCGCTCGGCCGGGTCGAGGCCCGCCGTGGGTTCGTCGACAATGATGAGCCGTGGGTTACCGATAAGGGCCTGTGCAATGCCAAAGCGCTGTTTCATACCCCCCGAAAACGTACCGAGGTTCTTCTTCCGAACGGCGTGCAGGTTCACTTTCTGGAGTAAACCTGACACCAGCTCTTTCCGCTCGCGACCGTTGGCGATGCCTTTCAGCGTAGCGATATGATCGAGCATGGCCTCGGCCGTTACGCGCGGATAAACACCAAACTCCTGCGGCAGATAGCCCAGCAGCCGGCGGGTAGCGTCTTTCTGGGTCAGCACGTTCAGGTCGGCCCCGCCAACATCGGTCAGTGTAATGCTACCGCTGTCGGCTTCCTGAAGGGTGGCGATGGTACGCATCAGGCTCGACTTACCGGCCCCGTTAGGCCCCAGGAGCCCGAACATGCCCTGTGGAATGGTTAGCGTTACATCTTTGAGCGCGTGAACCCCGTTCGAATAGGTTTTAGAAAGGTTGCGGATTTCGAGTTGCATACAAAGCGTGGGTGAAAAGTTTGGGAAAAGTCAATTTATAGCAAATAGTTACAAATCAGGCAGTAAAAAAAGCCAAACTTGATCGGGCGGCTGATTCCTGTTGTTTAATGGCAAAAAAGCCCCATCCGGTCAACGAATGGGGCTTTTTTTGCTGCGGGCTCCAGCAGGCATCTCAGGACCTGACGGGTTTGGGAACCGACCGTTTGTAGAGCGGTACCGTGCTGCAGGGCTCGCCGAAGAGCAAACTCTGCACCACCGGCCGCAACACTCGCGTCAGCTCCACGTAGGCCGACGTAGGCACCGGCACTTTCGAGCAGCCCTTCACCACAACGCGCGCATCGCGGTAAGCCTCGGGGTCGATCCGGGCAATGGCGTCGAGATACAGCTTTGTCTCCAGATCGGCCAGCGACCCGAATACAACTGTATTGGCGTAGGGCTGGAGCTGTAAGGTCAGCAGCATATAGGCCCAGGTCGGAACGATGGCATCTTCGGTACAGGTGATCGCTACGTTTTTGCCAGCATACTGGCTCCAGTCGTGTTCTTTCAGGAAAGCGCGGAAGTCCTTTTCTTTCAGAATAAGCCCCATGTAGAGGTTATCTTTCAGGTCGTAGATCAGGCGCTCGCCCGGGTGATAAAAGTCTTCCAGATCGAGCGTTACCAGGCCACTATTGGCTACTCGGTTGACCAGTTCTGTTTCCATCCGTCTCAGTATTTTTTGCTACTTTTGTAGATATATCGAATCATGAATCGCCCCTAAACAACAGGCCCATGAAATTTATCGTTTCCTCGTCCGTCCTTCTTAAAAATCTTCAGCATATAAACGGGGTAGTGGCCACGAATCCCATCGTTCCCATCCTTGAAAATTTCCTGTTTCGCATTGAAGATGGTACGCTGACCGTTACGGCTTCGGACCTGCAAACGACCATGACCACCCAGATTCCGGTCGAAGCCAGCGAGAACGGCGCCATTGCCATTCCGGCCAAGCTGCTGCTCGATACCCTGCGTAGTCTGCCCGAACAGCCCGTTACAGTCAACATAGATACCGACACCTTCGGCACCGAAATCCTGACCGACAACGGTCGCTACAAACTCTCCGGCGAAAACCCGATCGACTTCCCCAAACTGCCGACCGTGACTAAGACCCTGTCGGTCGATATGACGTCAGATATTCTGCTGAGCGCCATCAACAACACCGTCTTCGCTACCAGTACCGACGATCTGCGCCCGGCCATGACGGGGGTATACCTGCAGCTGTCGACCGACAATGCTACCTTCGTGGCTACCGATGGTCACCGCCTGATCCGCTACCGCCGGACCGACCTTGGCTCGGCAGCCAGTGCGTCGCTGATCGTACCGCGGAAGGCGCTGCAGCTGCTCAAAGCCTCGCTGCCGGAAAATGTGCCGGTGGTAGCCGAATTCAGCCAGGCCAACGCGTCGTTCACGTTTGGACCTACGCAGCTGATCTGCCGCCTGATCGACGAGCGTTTCCCCGACTACGAAAACGCCATCCCGACCAACAACCCCAACGTGATGACCATTGGCCGGACCGATCTGCTCAACTCGCTGAAGCGAATTATGATCTATGCCAACCGCACTACACACCAGATTCGGCTGTCGCTCAAAACCAACTCGCTGACCATCTCGGCCGAGGATCTCGACTACTCGAACGAAGCCAACGAGAAACTGCTTTGCGACTACGATGGCGAACCGATGGAAATCGGCTTCAACGCCAAGCTGATGTCTGAAGTGCTGAGCAATCTGAGCGCCAAGATGATCTCGCTCGAAATGTCGGCTCCCAACCGGGCCGGTCTGCTGATTCCTGCCGACAAAGAAGAAAACGAGGATATTCTGATGCTGGTTATGCCAGTGATGCTGAATACATACGCGTAAAAAAAGAATGAAGAATGATGAACGATGAATGGGTATTGCGCGAGCGGTTACCCATTCATCGTTCATCATTCTTCATTTATCATTATGGCCAATCCTGCTGTATCTGACCGTCGCGGCCCGGCGCTCATCTTTATTTTTATCACCCTCCTGATCGATGTAACGGGGCTAGGTATCATTATTCCCGTTGTTCCGAAACTGATTGAGCAGCTCATCGATGGCAACATCAGCCAGGCAGCCCGGTATGGTGGCTGGCTGACGTTTGCCTACGCGGCTATGCAGTTCATTTTCTCGCCGGTATTGGGTGGGCTCAGCGATCAGTATGGCCGCCGGCCGGTGCTGCTGTTTTCGCTGTTTGGCTTCGGCCTCGATTACGTCCTGACCGGGTTTGCGCCGACCATCGAGTGGTTGTTCCTGGGGCGGCTGCTGGCGGGCGTTACGGGGGCTAGCTTCACAACGGCCAGCGCGTACATTGCCGACATCAGCACTCCCGAAAAGCGGGCGCAGAATTTCGGGCTGATAGGCGCTGCGTTTGGGGTTGGCTTCATCCTGGGCCCGGCGCTGGGGGGGACGCTGGCCCAGTTTGGGTCGCGCACGCCGTTCTTCGTCGCTGCGGGGCTTACATTTCTCAACTTCCTGTACGGCTTGTTCATCCTGCCCGAATCGCTGGCTCCCGAAAACCGACGCCCGTTCGACTGGCGACGGGCCAATCCGGTCGGGTCGCTACTGAATCTGGGTCGGTATCCGGTTATTCTGGGGCTGGTGGCCTCGCTGGTGCTGATCTACATTGCCGGTTTCTCGGTACAGGGCACCTGGACGTTCTATACCATCGAGAAATTCGGCTGGGACGAGCAGATGGTTGGCTGGTCATTGGCTACCATCGGGCTGGCGTTTGCTATCGTTCAGGGTGGGTTGACGCGGGTGATTATCCCCAAACTGGGTCAGGAGCGGTCGGTCTATGTGGGGCTGCTGTTTTCGGCGGTGGGTTTCGCCCTCTTTGCGGCTGCCACCCAGAGCTGGATGATGTTCGCGTTTATGGCAATTTATGCCATGGGCGGCATTGCCGGCCCCTCGGTGCAGGGGATTATATCGACTCAGGTACCGGCCAACGAACAAGGCGAGGTACAGGGCGCGCTGACCAGTCTGACTAGTACTACGTCGATTTTCGGCCCGCTGATTATGACCAACCTGTTTTCGTATTTTACGAGTACCGAGGCACCCGTTTACTTTCCTGGTGCGCCATACGTGCTGAGTGCCGTGCTGACTCTGATCAGCGCCATTCTGGCCTGGCGCGGCTTCCGGAAACCAAAGTTGGTAAGCGTATAAACCAGCCGTTACCAGTCGATTTTATGCATAACACCCGGCTGAGCAGTCGGGTGTTTTTTTGTGAGTCATAGCACTATGATGCAATTTTTCTTTAATGAGATATTACGGCAAAAGTTGTATTATATGGAGATCCGGTTAGGCGCTGGTTAGGTTTCGAGCTGGTGCTATACTGAACAATGCAATTCGTTATTAGAATAATCAAGGCATATAATTTATCTATTTCTCATTGATAAAATCGATAGTAGTTAATAAGATATAGACGCCTATTTTTGTACAGAAGTAAGTCGTTACAATTGAATACAACCTGTTTTGTCCATGAAAAATCATATCGTTTCGGTAGGGTCAGAATTTCCCGAGTTCAAGAAGTTGGCGGTGGTG
This sequence comes from Spirosoma lacussanchae, assembly GCF_005870035.1. Taxonomy (GTDB): domain Bacteria; phylum Bacteroidota; class Bacteroidia; order Cytophagales; family Spirosomataceae; genus Spirosoma; species Spirosoma lacussanchae. Next base: position 553,833 of record NZ_SWJG01000003.1, read on the forward strand.
TCGCTCGATAAAGGCAACGAGTTTTACGAAATCTCGTCAGACGACCACCGGCAGGCTGGCAAATGGCTCGTTATGTTCTGGTGGCCGAAAGACTTTACCTTCGTTTGCCCCACCGAAATCGCTGAGTTCAACAAGAAATTTGACGACTTCGAAGACCGTGATACCATGCTGGTAGGTGCCTCGACCGATTCGGAGTTCGTTCACTTGGCGTGGCGCAAAAACCATGACGACCTGCGCGGACTGAAGTTCCCGATGCTGGCCGACACCTCGAAGTCGCTGGCCGATGAGCTGGGTATTCTGGAAGCTAACGAGAAAGTAGCTTACCGCGTTACCTACATCGTTGATCCGCAAGGTATTGTTCGGTGGGTGGCCGTTAACGACCTGTCTGTAGGTCGTAACGTAAATGAAGTACTGCGCGTACTCGACGCCCTGCAAACCGACGAGCTCTGCCCCTGCAACTGGACCAAAGGCGAAGCCACCCTGGCCGCTTAACGAACAAGCGATCGGTCCGATAAACCAGCGTGCATGAGGAGGTCAATCATCCTTATGCACGCTTATACGATTTACACGATGACAACGACACTGAATGACACGGCCCAATCGCTGCTGAGCAACCTGGGCATGGATACAACGGCTGACTTCCCGGTGCTGGAGCAGCTGGGTGACAACCGGTATCTACGCGATCTGAAAATTAATGTTGGCAATGTGCTGAACAACAGCCAGAACCTGACCAAGAAAGAAGCGTTGCTACTGGCCCTGTCGGTGGCCGCCAACGAAAAGCAGCAACTGCTGATCGACGCGTTTACCAAAGCCGCCGAAGCCGAAGGCGCCACGGCCGCCGAGCTAAGCGAAACGCTGGCCTGCACATCGCTGCTGAGCACGAACAACGTGTACTACCGGTTCCGGCACTTCATGGATAAGGAGTATTACACCACGGCCCAGGCGGGTATCCGCATGAGCATCATGATGACGCCAGTATTAGGTAAAGAGTTTTTCGAACTCATGAGCCTGGTCGTATCGGCCGTGAACGGCTGCGAAATGTGCGTTCGGTCACACGAGGAGAGCGTACTCAAACACGGTGCTTCTGAAGCCCGCGTGCTGGACGCGATTCGCCTGGGTGCCGTTATTAAAGGATTGATTACGGTATTGTAAGCAACCGTTTGATAGTAACCCCGCCAGTGGGGCCACCCTTGGCGGGGTTACTATCAAACGGTCGATCAAACCGAATGGTACTGCCAGGGGTAAACTTGCTATCTAAGTAAAACCGGCTGAATGGTACTGCAGAGGTAAACCCACTGGCAGACCGCCCCCCGTAGTGGGTTTATTCCTGAATAGAATAGACTGCCCCGCCCCGCCAGGAATGAATCCACTGGCAGGGCGGGGCGGGTCGTTTATACGAAATCCATTTCGCTGAAAGAGGTCCGGTGGCCCAACTAACTAGTAGCGGGGCCCGGTTTGACCGGCCACGACTTTCCATTGTTTGCCTTCCAGCGAGAGAACATCAGTGAAACGGAAGGTGGTGGTATCCGGTTTGGCGCGCGTGGCTGTGCCCTGCGCCACAATGACGTTCTCGCCCAGTACGGCCGTCGTATCGAACCGGATGGTTTGCGCGTCGATCTTGTTATGATCGGCAATCAGGCGTCGGGCAATGGAGTCGACGGTGGTTTGCGACAGAGCCTCTTTTTTGGGTTTACCCCGCCCGAACGCTTTCTTCCCCGCGTTGGCCAGGTCTTTGAACACCGGCCAGTCGGCCGCAATACCGACCACGAACACAGTCGTAATCAGACTCGGAATAATCAGCTCGCGCTGAATACTATTGGTGCGCCGGCTGACCGAATACCCTTTTATCGATGACCAGTTGTTGATAATGTGAAAAACAGCCGCGCCGAAAAACAGAATGCCAAACCAGGCGTGGGTATGGTCGATGGTATGGTTACCCTGGCCCAGATAGATGAGTAGACCCGTTACGGAAAGAACGGCAAAGACGGCCGCAACCGACAGACTGACAAGGTTTTTTGATTTCATGGATATGTAGGAGACAAGTCAGTTCAAAGTAGCAAAAAATCCAGAAAACTACTTAAGGTGCTTGTCGAGAAAGGCAAATACGTTCGCCAGGTTCTCGGGCGTATTGAACTGAGGTCCACCGTGCCCCGCTCCTTCAAGCAGGGTAAGCGATACGCTGGCCGGGCCGAGTACGTCCTGAAGCGCAGCTGCCAGTAGTTTTGACTGCTCAGTCGGCACCAGCGGATCTTCGGTGCCGTGCTCAATAAAAAAGGGCGGGGATGCCGGGCTGATGTAGATAGCAGGGCTGGCTCGTTTGACCAGATCATGGGCTTCCTGAATGGGTTTGCCAACCAGCTCTGACTCAGGTGAGTTGGCCGCGTCGTGGTCGGGCCGTCCTTTGCCGCTGGCTCTGAACTGAGCGTCCATCTGATCAAACTGGACCGGGCCAAACCAGTCGACAACGGCCTGAACCCGCGCACTTTGCCCCACGTTCGGGTCGCTTGGATCGTCGAAGTCCGTGAGGGTGCCGGTTGTTCCGGCCATAGCCGCCAGGTGACCACCTGCCGAGCCGCCCCAGGTAGCCAGCTTGTCGGGGTTCAGTTTGTAGGTTCTGGCATTGGCCCGAACGAAGCGTATGGCTCTTTTTACGTCCTGAATTTGCGCCGGGAAGATGGCCTCTCCACTTAGCCGGTAGTTAATGCTGACCACCGCATAGCCTCGTTTGAGACCTTCCAGCATGGGCGTAAGCTGTCCATCGGCTTTATCGCCCAGTTTGAACGCGCCCCCGTGAATAGCAACAATAACCGGGAAGGGGCCTTCACCGGTTTCGGGCAGGTAAATATCCAGCTGCTGAGCGGGCGATTTGGCCGCATAGGGTACATTGAGCCATTTTCGACTAATGGATTGGGTGTTTGGTCTACCCGTGGAACCTCCGCGCGGCATGCCCGCCGGTTGAGCCAGCAACACACCTGCCCAACCTATCAGGCAGGCCAGCAGCCCTACACTACGCATCCATTTTTCTGATTGGGCAAAGGGGTTTATATACATAGGGTTATGAGAAAAATAATACAGCGAAATAATGACTGACACAGTTGGCAAAGTTGCCGGCGACAGGGTGGCTCATCAGGATACGTTTCGGCTTTTTTTAGATATAAATCGAACATGCAGACCCGATGGACCGGGCAGAACCGGGACAAGTCTGACTACCCCGCTCCTGGTCAATGTAGGTATTTATAGCCATCTTTAGGCCAAAACGCTTTTCCATGCGCATTACTCAGCACGACGGAATTTACGGAGAAACAACGGCTCGGGCGGGTGGCGAATACCTGTTCTCGGAACTGATCGTAACGCGCAGCCGTACGTTCGACTGGATTATACAACCCCACATTCACGCCCGGCTGCTGCAGGTATTTCTGGTCCTTTCGGGACGGGCCGAGTTTAAGGACGCCAGCCAGCAGCGCGAAGATGTGCCCGGCTATCGGGAAGGCGCCAACTACGTGTTGTTCCGGTACAACGAAGGAATCAGTTACTAAGGCGGTGCGTAACCCGTTACCCTAAAACAAGAGAGCCGCTTTTGCGGCTCTCTCAAAACGGGACAGATAGGTTGTGTTTATAGCGGAAAGACTAGGTCGAACCGCAGTGTCATCAGATCGTCGGTCTTGAATCCCATCAGCGACGGACGCTCGACATTGTATTCGGTCAGGCTGACCGGAAATTCACCCGTCAGCGTCATTTTGCCACCAGCCTCTTTGCGGGTGACCTGTACGCTCACCGGCTTCGCTACCCCATGAAAAGTCAGATTACCTCTGGCGCTCAGCGTGCCGTCTTCGTTGGTTTTTATACCCGAGCTGACAAACGTAACGTTCGGATACTTCAGCCCCTCAAGCACTTCGATGGCGTGTGAATCGCGGTTGTTGTTCTGACTGTCGAACGAGGCTACTTTGATCGAAACGGCCACACTCTCTGGTGTTTTGGTATCATCATTGTAGATCATGGCGCAGTTGACGTCATGACTAACGCCCTCCCATTTATGGAGCGGATGCTTGGCCGCGTAAGTCACGGTTGACCGCGATTTGTCGGCCACGAGTTTGCGTTTGGCCAGCGGCCCGGCAAAGCCCCACGCGCACAGGACGAATAAACAGAGTAGGATGCGGTTCATAATTTCTAAAACGTTAGGGCCACAATAGAAGCCGCGTAAGCACCAAATGTCGTATAGGCAGCTGCCCGGTGAACGGGTTTGAGGCTACTGTCGGTCTGGATTTTCTGGGCCAGCACATTGGTGGCTACCATACCGGCCAGGTGAACCACGGCCAGGTATTTATGGACTCTGATCCAGCTCAGCCCTCGTTTGGCGCCCACCACCGGCGGAGGGGCCGTTAGCGACAGAGCGAGCGTAGTGCCGTAAGAAACGTTGATGTAGGAGGCCATTCGCTCGTGCCAGATTTTGGTATCAGCGTATTCCTGCCCCTTCGCGTTATAGAGTTTAGCGCCCAGAAGCCCCTGCGCCACAAAGCCGGCCAGCGTGACAAAGCCGCCGATCTGGTGCGCCACCAGCATCGTTCTCCGAATCTTGAGTTCCTTAGCCCGCCCAGCTGACGAGAGCGGAGCCATGTTCGTTACGCGCAGCAAACCCTTCGGCCCCCAAAATGCCCGCTGGGTGAAAATCATTTTCTGCGGCAGCAGACTAGGCGTTTCGTTGGCGTCAGCCAGCCCCTCCAGCAGGGCATTGGCCGACTCATCGGCGGGTACCGGCAAGGTATCTGATGCGGCCGGGGCGTTTCTGGAGGTGGTATCAGTGGCCGGGGTTTGCGCCAGCAGGCTCAGGCTCGTCAGCAACAGCGATAAAAAGGCAAGTGGGCGTAGGGACGTCATATAGGATGATAAAGCTGAATTACGCGGTTATCTGGAGCGAGTTGCCGTTGGTGCTGAGCGCCGTTTTATACAGTTTCATGGCGGGCTGGCTCGGACCTCCGGCTGCTACTTTCACGCTGCCGTCAAGCGCGAAGACGGAGCCATGAACGCTACAGCCGAAGTCGTTGGACGATAGCCGGTACGAAACGGCATCCTGCCGCTCGTGCGAACACAACCGCTGAATCGCCACGTATTTACTGCCACTCGTATTGGCCACCAGCACATCGCCTACCCGAACAAATTCGCCCTGCGTTTTGAGCTTGCTGAAATCGGTGCTGGTCAGATCGAGCGTAAAGTTGATAGCACCTTTGCTGGCCTCCGCATTGCCCGTCAGGCCGGGCGAGGTAACCGGGGTGGTAGTGCCGCCACCGGGTGCAGGATCGTCACCTCCACCGGAGCAGGACGTAAGGGTACCCAGGCAATAGAATGACATCAGCGCAGCGCTGCTCAGACCAAGACTGCGAATAAATTCACCGCGGTCCATCGTGTTTTCGTTCGTTGGTTTGGTTAGCATAGATGATAAAATATAATGTAGTTACATGAATTAACGGACTCCGGATCAGGAAATTGTCGGCGTTGATCTGGCAGAAAAGCTGGTCCGAAACAGCGGTTTATGTTACAGTTTATACCGAAGCGAGAGGAACGCTCCGGTACTGAGCAAATTGATCTTAAAGTATCCCACGCTCTTGAGTGGCACTTTCATAAACGGCTCGATCTGCCACGACAGCCGCCTGCTCAGCGCGCGTTCGTACCCGACTGACAGGTTGAGGTGACTGAGGCCATACCGGGTGGTACTATCTACGGTATGGGACCAATACCGGATGGCCGGATCGCTGGGCGTGGCATAGTTGTAGGTGTAATCTTCGTTTAGGAGAATATAGCTCGTCACTCCTCCGCTTACGAACCAGCGGCTGGGCGGACGTCCGTTGCTACGGGTTCGGCTGATGACATCGTAGCGGAGGTTCACCGGAATGTCGATCATCGAACACTCGCCACTAACGCCGGTTGGCTTCACTTTCGAGTACCAGTGAGCTGGTAATTCGTAATCCGTAGGGCGGGCGTTGTATACTTTACGGCTCCATACCGCACCAGCCTGAAGGCTCCAGCGCGAAGCAAGCCGGTACTCCAGCGCCAACCCTATGTTGGTACCCGGCCGCGCAAAATTGCGTAAGCCAACGGCGCTCAGATCCGGAGATACCATAAACCGTACGCTTAGGCCCCGCGGTACTGACAATGACGTCGGTTGTTGCCGGGCAGCGGTATCGGGCTGAGCCGTTACGGGTCGGGTAGTAAACGCTAACTTGTCCGGCCACTGGCCCGGTCGAATGGCCAGCCACTTCACCGATGAAGGCGAAGAGGTAGTCATCCGGGGTTGGTCAACCGTCTCCACGGGCCGGCTTGCTGCCGAACTGACGTCGGCCACGGGTGCGGTCCAGTCGGGGTTGGCAATACGGAATGGCTGTCGGGCCGGTTTAAACCCATTGGCAGAACCGGTAAGTCCAATCAAAGCCAGCGAACGGTGGTCGGTCCGGCTGGTAAGTGGCTTGTCTGGGCTGGTCAGCCGCCGTCTTGTCTGGCGCGTCTGGCTCCGGTAGCGGCCGGAGGTCGATCGCTCCGTAGCCGGGCGCCCGGGCAACGGTTCTGGCTTCGAGCTAACGGCTGATGGCCGATCAGGAACGGCTTCATCGACAGGTTGTATGGTAGCTGGTTCCAGCAAAGGTTTGTTTGTTGATGAGGGGCCGTTTGACAGGGCTTTGGTTTTGATCCGGGCCGACGTAGCCGCTGCCAGGGGTATTATCTTCTTGTTCTCCTTTACGCGGGCCAGGGGCCGCTCCGTTGCAGGCTCTGGTTCCGAACTGGTCAGCGGATCAAACGCAAGCGGTGCCCAGACCCGCCGGTTGAGGGGGTGGGGGTGGTTGCCAGTGGTTGCCAGACCCGATTGCGAGGGGGTAGTACGACGACTGAACTCTTTATGGGAGGTGTACCAGCTACCACCTATCAGGAGCAGCATAAGGAGTAATACCAGCGGAAGTCCCCACCGAATGAGTCGTTCGCGCAGTTGTACGGGCCCCGACGTCGTTCGGTCATGGGTATCGAGCTGGTTTCGCATGGCCTGCCAGGCCGCCGGATCGAATGGGGGATCGAACTCTTCAGCCGACTTTCTGAAGAGGCCGTCCAATTGGTCATCGGTTAGCTCTTGCATACTCATCGTGGTTTAATTGCTTCAGCAGTTGGCGCAGGTTTTCCCGCGCCCGGGCCAGGTTCGATTTTGATGCACCCACCGTAATGCCAAGCTGATCGGCAATTTCGTCGTGCGTAAATCCGTCCATGACGTACAGGTTAAAAACCAGCCGGTAAGCTGGCGACAGCCGCTGAATCAGCTTCAGCAGGTCTTCATGAGCGAGCAGGCTAAAGGCATCGGCCGACGGGCTGACCGCCGTTGGTTCAGCCTGCTCGATGGTATCGTGATAATGATGACGCACCTCCTGCCGATAATGGTCGATGGCTGCGTTGATCAGAATACGCCGGAGCCAGCCCTTGAACGGTTGGGCCGAATCGTACTGATCCAGCCGGGTAAATACTTTCAGAAAGCCATCGTTTACTACCTCCAGCGCGCCTTCGCGGGTGGGCGAGTAGCGCAGACAGATGCTCATAGCATACCCGTAGAACTGTCGGTATAACAGCTCCTGACTCTGCCGGTGGTTGCGGAGACAACCCGCCAGCAGATCAGACAGTGCCGGTATGTTGGGAGCGTTGGACATTCAGTTTAGTTCAGGTGCCGGAGGTACGGGGAGGGGCCTGCTACGCGGGCAACGCCCTGTCGTTACTACAGAATTGATTACGGCAAGGGCGCTTCGGGGGTAGTAGCGTTAACAACGGGCCAGACACCGGGGCGTGGTACGCTGACCCCTTTAGTACTGCCGCGCTGTCCCTGATCATTGCCGAAGTAGTACAGCGGCCACCCCTTGTAGGTAAGCTGCGTTTTGCCCACGGCTGTAATCGTCCCGAAATCGCTCTTTTTTAACGCTGAGGGAATGTCGCCCAGGCTGGATACTTCGGCAATGGGCCAGGTGGCGTTGTTGCTTAGATCGGCCTGGGTATACCGGTTGGTGTTCTTCTTATCGTTGGCGAAGGCGTATAAAGTGCGGCCTGTATTGTCTGTCAAATATAACGAGTTGCCGATTCCTTCTTTCTGATCGAAGGTGTAGTTTTTGCCGTCCAGCCCCACCAGCTGCCGGGATGCGAGCAGGACCGTATACGTTGGTTTGGCCACCTGCCAGACGTTACCTACGTTTTCGCCGTTGACATCGCCCGCCTTGGCATCGTTTTTATAATAGTAGAGCGGCCATCCTTTGAAGGCGGTTTGTTTCGTGCCGTCGGCCCGGGTAATCGTGGTGAAGTCGGCTGGGTTCAAGCCCGTAGCAATGGCTGGTGCTTCCTTGTAAAAGATGGGCCAGTTTGTCAGGCAGTTACCGGTGCAGTTGGCTTTGCCGTCGGCGTCGTTGGCGAAGAAATAAAGGGTTTTGCCGCCTTCGCCCGCCAGCACATTCCCCAGCGTGGTCGATGCCAGTACAAGATCCGGCGAGGCAACGGTAGGATTCTCCTCGTTGCAGCTCGTCAGGCTTACGATGAACAGCGCTGTCAGCATCAGCAGCCGACGCGAAAAGGTAAACAAGGTCATTGTATCAACTGTGTTTGGGGGTGAGAAATGAACAGTTGAACCGGTTCATTCGTCTGTACGGACAAACTGACGAATGGTTGCGTACCTCGAAAAAAAATATGGCCGGCCTAATATCCCCAGGCCAGCAACCCCCCATCGACCGAAATGGTCTGGCCCGTTATATAGCCCGATGCGGGCATACACAGAAATGACACGGCCGAGGCTACCTCGGCGGGCTCGCCGACGCGGTTCATGGGCGTTCGGGCCAGGATGCTCGCTAACTTGTCGGGATTGCTCAACACCGGTTCGGCCAGGGGGGTACGTATATACCAGGGCGCTACGGCGTTAATCCGGATGCGGTCCGGCGCCCACTCGACGGCCAGGTTTCGGGTCAGTTGTAACATAGCGGCTTTGCTCATGCCGTAGAGCGAGCCGCTACTGGTGTGGGTAAGAGCCGACACCGACGATACCATGACTACCTTTCCTCCAACGGCGGAGGTGCGTAGCAACGGGTAAGCCGCCTGCGTAAGTTCGTAGGCCGACCGGAGGTTCGTGTTCAGAATGTGTTCATACTCGGTCGGGCTGTAGTCTGCGGTGGCTTTGCGGATATTAGTACCGGCATTATTGACCACGATATCGAGCCGGCCCCACTCGGCCTGGATGGCCGCTATAACATCGGCAGCGGCACCCGGCTGGCCAATGTCGGTTGCCAGACCCGCCACGGTATGGCCCTGCTGGCGGTAAGTGTCAAGCTGATCCTGCAGTAAGCTATTGTCGCGGGCTACGATGAATACGGCTGCCCCCAGACTCAGAAACTGGTTGACTATGGCCTCACCGATACCTTTGGTGCCGCCCGTTACCAGGGCATATTGACCGCTGAGGGTCCATAAGGGTTGATTCATGGACGAAAGGTCATTAAATTTAGCGATTCTCCCAACTCATTATTCATCCCATGAACTACCGAATCAGGCTGCTGACGGGACTGCTGGTCACAGCAGGCCTTGTCGTACATGCCCAGAACAAACCAAAGCCGGAAGACGTAAAGACGTTTACGCTCCGGAACGGTATGAAATTTATGGTTCTCGAAGACCACTCCATTCCCAACGCCAACTTTTACACGTTCTGGAAGGTGGGCGCCCGCAACGAAGTCCACGGCATTACGGGCCTGTCGCACTTTTTCGAGCACATGATGTTTAACGGTGCGAAGAAGTACGGCCCCAAGCAGTTTGACCGCGTTATGGAAGCCAATGGCGGCTCCAACAACGCCTACACGACCGAAAACACAACGGTCTATACCGACTGGTTTCAGAGTGGCGCCCTCGAAACAATCTTCGACCTCGAAGCCGACCGCATCCGCGATCTGGCCATCGACCCCAAAATGGTAGAAAGCGAGCGGGGTGTCGTGCTGTCGGAGCGGAGTACAGGGCTGGAGAATAGCAACTACCGGGTTATCAGCGAGCTGGTAAAATCGGTGGCCTTTGTCGAGCATCCGTATATGTTTCCGGTCATTGGCTTCGAGTCGGACATCAAAAAGTGGACACAGGCCGATCTGGAGCGGTATTTTAAAACCTATTACTCGCCCAACAACGCTGTAGCCGTCGTGGTGGGTGATATTACAGCCGCGCAGGTACGGAAACTAGCTGAGCAGTACATTGAGCCCATCCCGGCCCAGCCCTTACCCGACAGCATCCGTACCGTAGAGCCGCCCCAGAATGGCGAACGGCGCGTAACGACCTACAAGGACATAGCTACCCCCAACATCCTGCTGGCTTATCATACCCCTGCCACCCGTCATCCCGATTATTATGCTCTTGATCTGCTGAGCGGGGTGCTGAGCGCCGGCAACTCGTCAAGGCTGGTGAAGGCGCTGGTGCTGGACTCGACCATCGCATCGCGGGCGTTTACGAACTTTGGCGAGTCGTTTGACCCGAATCTGTTTTACATCTATGGCATTGCGGCCAGCAACGTATCGGCTGAGCAGTTGGAGCGGTCAATCCTGAACCAGATCGATAAGGTAATTGCCGAAGGAATCTCCGACGCCGAGCTGCAGAAGCTGAAGAACCAGAAGCTGATGGAGTTTTACCGAACCATGGAAACCATCAACGGAAAAGCCAACTCCCTCGGTACCTACGAGCTGTTCTTCGGCGATTACAAAAAGCTCTACGAAGCCCCGTCACTTTACGAAAAAGTGACGAAGGAAGACGTACAGCGCGTTGCCAGAACCTACCTCACCGCGCGTAACCGCACCGTCGGCTACCTGCTGCCAGAACCCACCAAAAAAGGAGCCGCCAACTAAATCGACATGAAAACAATTCTTACGCTCATTACGGCGCTCTTCCTGGCAGGTATAAGCCAGGCGCAAACCTTCAAAGTGCCACCGTATCAGAAACTCAAACTTAAAAACGGGCTTACAGTCTACCTGATGGAGCAACGTGAAGTGCCGCTCATCAACGTATCGGTAGTGTTCGATGCCGGGGCGGTGCAGGATGGTAACCGCTACGGGCTGGCCAACATGACCGCCGAGGCCCTGCTGTTCGGCAGCGCGAAATACACCAAAGCGCAACTCGAAGAAAAAGCCGAATACGTTGGAGCCAGTATCGAGACCTATGCCGGTAAGGAAGTAGCCAAGCTATCGGCCTCGTTTGCGGTGAAAGATCAGGATCTGCTGTTCGATATCATTCAGGATGTCGTTACCAAGCCGACGTTCGATCAGGCGGAATTTGACAAGTATAAGCAGCGCCAGTTGCTGCAGCTCACCCAGCAGAAAGAAAGCCCGCGGGCCGTGGTAAACAGTTATTTCAATCGCTTTGTCTACGACGCTCACCCGTACGCCAACCCCATTACCGGAACGCCCTCGGCGGTGTCGGCCATTACCGTCAGCGACGTTCGTCAGTTTTATCTGAAAAACTACACGACCGATCGGGCGGCTATTGCCATTGTGGGCGATTTTAACTCCGCCGACATGAAAAAAAGAATCACCAGCCTGTTCGGGAACTGGAAGACCGCAGCTGCTACCACGCCCAAACTAACCGAGCCGCAGGTAACGTTCGACAAAAACCGGGTACTGCTGATCAACAAAGACGACGCCCGCGAAACAACGTTTCTGATCGGAGGCAAAGGCATCACGCAAAACAACCCCGACTTTATTCCCGTAACTGTTGTCAACACCATTCTGGGCGGTCGGTTTACGTCCTGGCTGAACGATGCGCTGCGGGTTAACTCGGGGCTTACCTACGGGGCCGGCAGCCGCTTTGGTACCTATCGCAACAGCGGTACGTTCGCCATCTCGACGTTTACCAAAGTCAGCACAACCACCGAAGCCATCGATCTGGCGCTGCACGTACTCGACAGTCTGCACCGGACCGGGATCGACGAAAAGGTACTCGAATCGGCCAAGAATTACGTCAAAGCCGACTTCCCGCCCCGCTACGAATCGGCCAGCGAACTGGCTAACCTGCTGACCGATATGTTCAGCCTGGGTTTCGACGAGTCGTTTATCAATAATTTCCAGAAGAACGTCGATGGCCTGACCGTGGCTAAAACCCGGCAGATCATCGATCAATATTTCCCCAAAAACAACCTGCAGTTCGTCCTGATCGGTAAAGCCGACGCCATTCGGGAAAAGGTAAAAAAATACGGGACGATCACCGAGAAAGAAATAAAAGCCGAAGGGTTCTGATTAGACGCCAGCTAGAGATAGACCATGGCCGCTTTTGTGATAACACCTGTTACCCTGGCGGCCATGGTCTGATTTGACATAAGGTATACCTGAGCCATAGCCCCACGACGGTGACGTTCTGTGCCTTGGGATACATGCTAACTAATGGCCCGTCAGGGTCAGAACAGCGCAGCGTCGGTAGCATTCGGGAAGGAAATTACCTACCTTTACGCTTGAGTTTTCGGTGCCTGATGCTGCTTCATAGCAGCTTTCACGGCTTAAAAGGGAATCCGGTTATAGACCGGAGCTGTCCCCGCAACTGTACGTTTCACTGAGAACCGGTTCAATCCACATGGTCACTGTCACTGCCGAAGCCGGGAGAAGATGGGAAGACCCGAACCGGTGAAATAAGCCAGGAGACCTGCCGAAGACCATCCGTTGTTCTGGCGTTCGGAGGAAACGCCCCAACCGCGTGCCGGTCCGTTTTGACGGGCGGTGCCTACTTTTTCTCGATGTATTGGTGAAAAAAAACCTGCATGAGCGGGCTATGCTGGTACTTGTCGGTCTGCTGATCAGACAGGTCGCTATGGCCCAGTTCGTTTCGGTTCCGGCAGATTCGGGCCGGGTGCTGTCAGCTGTGACGGTACGGGCGATCGCGTCTGAGCGGTTCCTGGCCGGGCAAAAGCTCCAGCGGATCGATTCGGCTACGCTGCTCCAGTTTCGGTTCGGCGCGCTCACCGACCTGCTGGCGTTCAACAGCCCGCTGGCGTTCCGAAATTACGGACCGGGTCAGCTGGCTACGGTGTCGTTTCGGGGTACCTCGGCCAACCATACGGCCGTACTCTGGAACGGTATCAATATCAATCAGCCTAACCTGGGCCAGACCGATTTTTCGACCCTGCCTGTGGCGGGTTTCGACCGGCTGGCGGTGCAGTACGGCTCGTCGGCCAGCGTAGTGGGCTCAGACGCCGTTGGAGGTAGTGTACTACTGAGTAGCGGCCCCGACTGGCGGTCCGGGCTGGGCATATCGCTGGGACAGCAGCTGGCCAGCTTCCAGAACAATCAGACACAATTGGGGCTTCGCTATGGTACGCCGACCGGCCGGGCCTGGCAACTGTCGGGCAAGACACTAGCCTACCGCAGCCAGCTTAACAATCAGTACCCGTACGCCGAGCGACGCAATTATTTTGTTGAGCAGTCCCGAACAGGGCAGCGGGGCTTTATTCAGGACGTGTACCTCCGCCATCGAAACGGACGGCAGGTATCGGTCAATACCTGGCTGACCGACAATGATCTGGTCGTAACGCCCCAGGACACTATTGCCCGCGAACGCACCCGAACCCAGTCGGCTCGGTTGCTGGCTACCTACGAGGCCAACAGAACAACCCTGCGGCTTGGCTGGATACGCGACCGGTTCGATTATGCAAAGGGCAACGTCAGCACGCCCAGCCGCACCCGTACAGACCGATTACTGGGCCGTGCAGAACGGGAATTTCGGCTGTGGCCGAGCCGGGCCGGTTTACTGACCGACCTGCGTATAGGGGGCGAGTGGTCACATTACCGAACCTATACCGATGGTTACGGCGGGCAGCTGATCACCGAAAACCGGCAGGATCTGTATGCGCTGCTGCGGATGCAGGCTACTCGCTGGCTCGTGTCAGCCACCATCCGTCAGGCCTTCGTAACGCGTTTCAACCCACCCCTGACTCCATCGCTTGGAGCCGAACACCAGATCATACGTCATAATCTGCTCACATTAACTGCCAAAGCGTCGGCCGGGCGCAGTTACCGCGTACCCACGCTGAACGAACGCTACTGGGCGGGGCTGGGCAACCCGGACCTGCGGCCCGAGAATGGGCTGAACCTGGAAACGGGCCTCAGCCTGACCGCCACCCTGACTGATCAGCTGCGTATGACCGCCGATGTAACCGCGTACCGCAATCGAATCGATGACTGGTCGTACTGGAATCCGGATTATGGCTACCGGGTCGAGAATCTGCAACTGGTCGTGGCCCGCGGAGCCGAACTGACCACCTCACTGTCGTACGACCATAATCGGTGGCGGGCCGGAATCCGGGCAGGATATGCGCTCACCCGTTCGGCCCAGCAGCGGGCCTATAGCACCTACGCCCAGGATGTGATCGACAAGCAACTACCCTATGTACCTATTCATACGGGTACCATCAACGCCTACGTAGGCCGGGGTTCCGCCCGCCTGACCGTACAGACTCAGGCTACCTCGCGCCGGTATATCACCTTCGACGAAAGCCAGTCGTTCGACGGAGTCAGCCTGACCAACGTGCTGCTGGAAAGTACCGTTCGTATTGGCCCCGCATCGATTCGGGTGCAGGGACAGGCCAACAATATCTTCGACGCGCTGCTGTTCAGCGTAAAGCGTAACGCCCTGCCCGGCCGAAATTTTTCTATCAACCTGCTTATTAATTCATCGTTTGTTTCTCATGACTAATCAATTGACCAACGTACTCGCGGCTAGCCTGTTGGCTGTCGGCCTCTGGAGCTGTAACACCACCGAGCCGACACCGTCTCCCTACGAGACGGGCGCTTATATCCTAAACTCCGGAAATTTTACGGATAATAATGGGTCCATAACTTTCCTGGCCCGCAATGGTACAAACCCCGCCACCGACATCTTCAACGCGGCCAACGCGCGGACGCTAACCGGCGGTTTGCAGGATTATACAGAAATTGACGGGAAAGGAATCATTCTGGTCGACAACAGCACCGCCGGGCAGGACAAAGTCGAGATTGTCGAGATCGGTACGTTCAAATCGCTGACTACCCTGAAAGCGCCCGACGTAGAGAATCCTCGTTTCGTTGTCCGGGCAGGCCTCAACAAAGCCTACATCACCTGCTGGGGAGCTACAGGCAGCGGAGCTAACTTCTTCGCCAGCCCCGGCTATGTACTGGTGGTGAACCTGGCGTCGCGTACGGTTTCCAAAAAAATTACGCTGCCTAAAGGCGCTAACCGTATTACCGTCGTTGGCAGTGAAGCTTTTGTCGGCAGCGACGGGGGTGACCGGGCCCTGACCGTGATTAATACCGAAACGGATGAACTAAAACAGCCCGGTATCGATGTAGGGGTGAACACCAATCCCATTGACGTTGATGCAAACGGACGGCTGTGGGCGTACGTACAGGAGACCAACGAAATGGTGCGGGTCAATACAGCCAGTAAAGTTGTCGACAAGCGGCTCAGGGTAGGCGGGTCGCCCAAAACACCGGGTTCGTTCGCGCTGAGCCAGGACAAGAAGACGTTCTATTTTGTCAACTCGTTCTACGACGCGTCTGATAACTATCGGCAGAAAGGAGAAACCTACCGTTTTGGTATCGATGATGCCAGCATACCGGCTACGAGTCCGTTTATCGGGCGACTGTTCAGCGGGTTGGGGGTTGATCCGCAAACGGGCATTATCTACGCGGGGGTAACGCCTTCCTACAAGCAGGCCGGGTACGTAATACGTTACCAGCCCGGTGGCGCGCTGATTGATTCGGTACGGGCCGAGATAGGCCCGTCGCGGTTTTTCTTCCGATAGACCAATAGGCTGAATACCGTGGAGGAGCCAGGGGAAGGCGGGTTCGCTAACCCCAGTCAGAAAGTCGATTAAATTTTTGGAATATTTTTCTGTTTGTCAGACTAATTGTCTACTTTTGCACTCCCAAACTCGGCACACGAATCAACAACATACGAGGGTGAAGGTCTGCTTTGGCAGAAACCACATCTGACTTTTAGGCAAACAAACCTTGCATAGCGGGGTCTTGTCTGCCTGTTTAAGGTCAGGTGCAGCGCGCCCGACCTTTTTTCATGTTGTTTGAGGGCCTGAAAACGAAGCAGATACTAGGAAGTATCCTATTATTTACCTACTTTTGCGGCCCGATTTGGCAAGTCGCCGGGTCTGGAAACGAGTACCTTAAATTACCTGCTTACTTTAAACAAACACAAATGTCTGGTTTAATTGGCAAGAAAATCGGGATGACCAGCGTGTACAATGCGGACGGGCAGGCTCTGGCATGTACAGTGATTGAGACGGGTCCCTGTGTCGTAACTCAAGTTCGTAGCGTCGAGAAAGACGGCTACGCGGCTGTGCAACTGGGTTATGGCGAGCGTAAAGAAAAGCACACCAACAAGCCGGAGCTGGGCCACTTCAAGAAAGCTGGTACCACCCCGAAGCGCAAACTGGTTGAATTCAAAGAATTCGAGCAGGAGTTGAGCCTCGGAGCAACACTTACGGTAGCCGACGTTTTCAACGAAGCTGATTTCGTTGACGTAGTCGGAACCGCCAAAGGCCGCGGTTTTCAAGGCGTTGTGAAACGTCATGGATTCGGTGGGGTAGGCGGTCAGACGCACGGCCAGCACAACCGGGGTCGTCACCCGGGTTCGATTGGCGCCTGTTCGTTCCCCTCGCGGGTATTCAAAGGCCTGCGCATGGCCGGTCGCATGGGTGGCAATCGCGTGAAAGTGCAAAACCTGCGTGTGTTGCGTGTAATGCCCGAGCAAAACCTGCTCGTTGTAAGCGGTTCTATTCCGGGGGCTAAGAATTCATACGTTATTATCGAGAAATAGGCCATGGAAGTAATCGTATATAACAGCAAAGGCGAAGACACCGGCAAGAAAATTACCCTGCCCGAAGAAGTCTTCGGTATCCAGCCCAATCAGCACGCGATTTATCTCGACGTGAAACAGTATCTGGCCAACCAGCGCCAGGGTACGCACAAAGCGAAAGAGCGTGCTGAAAATGCTCACTCGACCCGCAAACTGAAGAAACAAAAAGGTACGGGCGGTGCCCGCGCCGGTAGTGCCAAATCGCCTGTATTCGTAGGTGGTGGTACAATCTTCGGTCCCCGTCCCCGCGACTATAGCTTCAAGCTGAACAAGAAAGTGAAATCGCTGGCCCGCAAATCGGCATTTGCCGTAAAAGCGCAGGCCGACAAGATTTCGGTTATTGACAGCCTTACGCTCGAAGCACCCCGCACGAAAGATTACATCCAGTTCCTGAATGACCTCAAGGTAGCCGGCCGCAAAACGCTGCTGATTCTGCCTGACGTTAATCAGAACGTGGTTCTGTCGAGCCGGAACGTGCAGAAGACGAAAGTAACGACGGCTTCTCAGGTAAATACATATGACCTGATGAACGCTGATCAACTGCTCATCAGCGAAGAAGCGCTGACATCCATCCAAACGCTCTTCGACAACGCAAACTCATGAACGTACTGAAACGACCAATCGTCACCGAAAAGATGACGGACCTGAACAAGCAGGGGAAGTATGCTTTTGAGGTCGAACTAAAAGCGAACAAACTCGAAATCGGCAAAGCCATCGAGAAGATGTACGGTGTTAATGTTTCTTCGGTTCACACCATGCGTGTGTACGGCAAGAAGCGGAGCAAGAACATCAACGGACGCATTGTAACGGGTAAGACCCCAACCACCAAGAAGGCAATTGTAACGGTGGCAGAAGGCGAAGTAATCGATATCTACGCTGACCTGTAAACCGGGCATTGCCCTACCAATTAATCAGTCATGGGAGTTAAAAAAATGAGACCAGTTACGCCAGGTACCCGCTTCCGGGTGGCACCTGATTTTGCGGAACTGACAGCCTCCAAGCCGGAAAAAAGCCTGCTGGAGCCCCTGAAGAGAACCGGTGGCCGCAATAGCGAAGGTCACCGCACTATGCGCTACATTGGTGGAGGTCATAAGCGGCATTACCGCATCATTGACTTCAAGCGCGATAAAGTCGGCCAGCCCGCCGAAGTTTTGACTGTAGAGTATGATCCCAACCGCTCGGCCCGTATCTCGCTGGTACAATACGCTGACGGCGAGAAACGCTACATTATTGCCCCTCAGGGTATCACCGTTGGTCAGACAATCATGTCGGGCGAAGGGTCTACGCCGGACGTGGGCAATGCACTGCCGCTGAGCGCTATGCCAATCGGTACCATCGTTCACAATATTGAGCTGACACCCGGTAAAGGGGGCTCGATGGCCCGCTCGGCTGGTACGTATGCCCAGTTAGTTGGTCGTGAAGATAAGTATGCTATCCTGCGGTTGCCTTCGGGCGAAACCCGCCGGGTACTGAGCGCAGGTATGGCTACGGTTGGTTCGGTATCGAACCCCGATCACATGAACGTGGTCATGGGTAAAGCCGGTCGTAACCGCTGGCTGGGCATTCGCCCCCGTACCCGTGCCGTCGTGATGAACCCTGTCGATCACCCCATGGGTGGTGGCGAAGGCCGGGCTTCGGGTGGTCACCCACGCTCGCGCAATGGTCAGATGGCCAAAGGTCAGAAGACCCGCAAGAAGAACAAGGCTTCGAACAGCATGATTATTAGCCGACGCAAAAAGTAACAGATAACAATGGCACGTTCACTCAAAAAAGGCCCATATATTGATTTTCGCCTAGACAATAAAGTCCAGGCGCAGAACGATTCGGGTAAGAAATCGGTCATCAAAACCTGGTCGCGTCGTTCTATGATCTCGCCGGATTTCGTTGGCCACACGTTCGCTGTTCACAACGGCAACAAGTTCATTCCGGTCTATGTCACGGAGAACATGGTAGGACACAAGCTCGGCGAATTCTCGCCGACCCGCAACTTCCGGGGACACACCGCGAAGAAAGACAAGGGCAAACGATAAACTAGCATAGGGTTTTGGGCAGCGGGCTCGGGTAACTTACCCCAGCGCCCCTTCTCCCAGGCCCAAAGCCATACAAACATGGAAGCAGTAGCAAGACTTAAAGATGTGCCCACGTCGCCCCGTAAGATGCGGTTGATCGCCGACCTGATTCGGGGTCAGCGCGTAAGCCGGGCGTTGGGTCTGTTAAAATACCAGCCTCAGGCTAGTGCCGCTATACTACAGAAGGTGCTGCTGTCGGCAGTAGCCAACTGGCAGCAGAAAAACGAGGACGAGCGTATCGAAGACGCCGACCTCTATGTAAAAACGATCTTCGTCGACGGCGGTCCGATGCTGAAGCGTCTTCGTCCGGCTCCGCAGGGTCGTGGTCACCGGATCCGGAAACGCTCGAACCACATCACCATTGTGATCGACAGCGCAGCCCAGCCGGTGTTAGAGCAGGCAGAAGCACAAACCCCAGAAAACGAGAACTAAGAAATGGGACAAAAAATTAATCCAGTTGGCCTACGACTTGGTATTGTTCGGGGCTGGGAATCAAGCTGGTACGGCGGCAAAGAGTTTTCGGATAAACTCGTAGAAGACGAGAAAATCCGGAAATACGTAGCGGCTCGTATTCCGAAAGGCGCCATTGCGCGGGTCGTTATCGAGCGTACCCTGAAGCGCGTAACGCTGACCATCCACACAGCCCGCCCGGGTATTGTGATTGGTAAAGGCGGTGGCGAAGTTGACAAGATCAAAGAAGAGCTGAAAAACATCACGGGCAAAGACGTACAGATCAATATTTTCGAGATCAAACGGCCCGAAATTGATGCCAAACTGGTTGGTGAAGCGATTGCTCAGCAGCTGCAGGCTCGTATCTCGTTCCGTCGCGCCATGAAGCAGGCTATCCAGTCGGCCATCCGCGTAGGAGCACAGGGTATCAAAGTAAAAGTATCGGGCCGTCTGGGTGGTGCTGAAATTGCCCGTTCGGAGCAGTACAAAGAAGGTCGTGTACCTCTTCACACCCTGCGTGCCGATATCGACTATGCTATCTCAGAAGCGCAGACCGTATACGGTAAGATTGGTATCAAAGTCTGGATCTTCAAAGGTGAAGTCTACGGCAAGCGAGATCTGTCGCCAGCCGCTATGATGAGTCAGGCGCAGGCCGGTGAGCGGGCTGCTGGTGCCAACGACCGTGGTGATCGCCGGGGTCCGCGTGGTGACCGCGATGGCAACGACCGCGGTGGTCGTGGTCGTGGTGACCGCGGTGGCAACGATCGGGGTGGTAACAATCGCGGTGGCCAGGGTGGCGGCCGTGGTGGTAACAACCGGGGCGGTGGCCAGGGTGCTGGCGGTAACCGGGGCGGTGGAGGTCCAAGACGATAAATGAGTTTCAGTTTTCGGTTTTCGGTTCAGCGGTTGTGAAGCCCGGGCAGGAAACGGAAAACTGCAAACTGTAAACTTCTTATACAGATGTTACAGCCAAAAAGAACTAAATTCCGTAAGCAGCATAAAGGCAGGATTCCAGGTATCGCATCGCGCGGCCATGAGATTGCCTTCGGTACGTTCGGTATTAAGTCACTGGAGCCGGGTCGTATCACCGCCCGCCAGATTGAAGCCGCCCGTATCTCCGTAACCCGGGCCATGAAACGCGAAGGTCAGGTATGGATTCGCATTTTCCCCGATAAGCCGATTACCAAAAAGCCGGCTGAAGTACGGATGGGTAAAGGTAAAGGTGCCCCTGAGTATTGGGTTGCCGTGGTAAAGCCTGGTACGATCATGTTCGAAACGACGGGTGTAGATCTGGCAACAGGCATGGAAGCGCTCCGCCTGGCCGCTCAGAAATTACCGGTTCGGACCAAGTTTGTTGTCCGGCGTGATTATCAGGAGCAAGTCGAAGACTAGTCCCCCTAAGCGACGAACAAAATGAAAAAAGAAGATTTGAAAGGATTGTCGGTCGATGAAATTCGTGCCGAGATCGGTGCCGAACAGAATCGTTTGCTGAAACTGAAGTTTGCCCATGCCGTGTCTCCAATCGAGAACCCCATGCGCATTCGCGAGAGCCGGAAGCGGATCGCTCGCCTGAACACCGAACTGACAGCTAAATCGCGGCAAGCCTAATAAGACACGACGATGGAAGAGCAACAAGCACCAGCACCACAGGAGGAAGCACAAGCCCCGGTGGTAGCAGCCACAGAACAGCCGCAGGCCGTCGCTACTCCCGCCAAAACGGGTGAGTCGACAACAGAGCGGAACGCTCGTAAAGAGCGGATCGGGCGGGTAACGAGCAACAAGATGCAGAAAACGATCACGGTTGCGATCGAGCGTAAAGTAAAGCACCCGCTGTACGGAAAGTTTCAGAAAAAAACAAAGAAACTGACGGTTCACGACGAGAATAATGACTGCGGTATCGGCGACACCGTCCGCGTTATGGAAACCCGTCCGATGAGCAAAAACAAACGTTGGCGTTTAGTCGAAATCATCGAAAAAGCGAAGTAAGCCATGGTACAGCAAGAATCTAGATTAGGAGTAGCCGATAACTCAGGTGCTAAAGAAGTACTGGTTATCCGCGTTCTGGGCGGTACGGGCAAACGGTATGCATCAGTAGGTGACAAGATTGTCGTCACGGTGAAGCAGGCCCTCTCGTCCAGCAATATGAAAAAGGGTACGGTTTCGAAAGCCGTTGTAGTTCGCACCAAGAAAGAAATCCGTCGGAAAGATGGATCGTACATCCGGTTCGAAGACAACGCAGCCGTACTGCTCAACAACAACGATGAGCCACGCGGCACCCGTATCTTCGGACCCGTAGCCCGTGAGTTGCGCGAGAAACAGTTTATGAAGATTGTATCGTTAGCGCCGGAGGTAATCTAAGCAATGGAAAAGAAAATAACGCTGCCGAAACATAAATTCCATATCCAGACGGGCGATACCGTTCTGGTTATCGGTGGAAACGCAAAGGGCCAGCGCGGTGTTGTGAAAGAAGTGATCGTTGAGAAAGATCGCGCCCGGGTTGAGGGTGTGGCCATGATCACCAAACACATGAAGCCGACTGCGTCGAACCCACAGGGGAGCCTGGTTAAAACGGAAGGGTCAATCCACATCAGTAACCTGAAACTGGTTGATCCTGCTACGGGCGAGCCGACCCGCACGGGCCGCAAACTGAACGAGAATGGCAAATTGCAGCGGTACTCGAAGAAGACGGGTAACCTGATTCCGGACTCGTATCGTAAGCAATAACACTAAGCAAGGTCTAAGAAAATGGCAACGCCAAGACTGAAAGAAAAATATTTGAGCGAGGTCGTACCTCAGTTGAAAGACAAGTTTCAGTATAAGTCGGTTATGCAAGTACCGCGTCTGAGCAAAATTGTCATCAACAAAGGGATCGGAGCTGCCGTCGCTGACAAAAAGCTGGTTGATGTAGGTGTCGACGAACTGACGACGATCACGGGTCAGCGCGCTATCCCGACCCTGTCGAAGAAAGCCGTCTCGAACTTCAAACTGCGGGAGAAAATGCCCATCGGTGCGAAAGTGACCCTGCGTGGCGAGCGGATGTATGAATTCCTGGATCGCCTGACAACGGTTTCGTTGCCCCGCGTTCGTGACTTCAAAGGCATCAGCGACAAAGGCTTCGACGGTCGTGGCAACTACACCTTCGGCGTGCAGGAGCAGATCATCTTCCCCGAGATCAGCATCGATAAGGTTTCCCGGATTTCGGGTATGGACATCACCTTCGTGACGACTGCCAATACGGATAACGAGAGCTACGAACTGTTGAAAGCAATGGGCATGCCGTTCGCCAAGAGTGGCAAATAATAACCAACCGACATGGCAAAAGAATCAATAAAAGCACGGGAGCGGAAACGCGAGGCATTAGTTGCCAAATACGCTGCAAAGCGGGCAGCCCTGAAAGCCGCCGGCGATTACATCGGTTTAGACAAACTGCCCAAGAATGCATCACCTGTTCGGTTGCACAATCGCTGCAAACTGACGGGGCGGCCCCGGGGGTATATGCGCAAATTTGGTATTTCACGGGTAACGTTCCGGGAAATGGCATCGGCGGGCAAGATTCCGGGAGTAACCAAGGCAAGCTGGTAGTTTCCAGACCCTACTATCATTTGTAATTCAGTTTCCGTAATTTTGCGAACTCTTTCGGAAACAGGGGTTTGCAAGTAACGCAACGCTAAGAATGAATACAGATCCTATAGCAGATTATCTGACTCGCGTCAGAAACGCTATCCGGGCGAAGCACCGGGTCGTGGAAATCCCTGCTTCCAACATAAAGAAAGAAATTACGAAGATCCTGTACGAAAAAGGATATATCCAGAACTACAAGTTCGACGATAGCACTCCGCAGGGAACGATTAAAATCGCCCTGAAGTACAACCCGACGACCAAACAGTCGGCGATCGTTGATTTACAGCGCATCAGCCGTCCAGGTCTGCGTCAGTACCGGGGTGCCGACAATCTGCCGCGCATCTATAACGGGCTGGGTGTTGCCATCCTGTCGACCTCAAAAGGGCTCATGACCGACAAAGAAGCCAAAACGCTGAATGTCGGTGGTGAAGTATTGTGTTACGTGTATTAATCCGAAATAGAACGATGTCACGCATAGGTAAGAAACCCATTGCCCTGCCCAGCAACGTAACGCTGACTGTGAACGATGATAACGTCGTAACAGTAAAAGGGCCTAAAGGAACGCTGACCCAACCGATTGACCCGGATATTTCGGTAGCCGTTGAAGATGGTCAGATCCAGGTGTCACGCCCTACGGAGCAGAAGCGCCACAAAGCGCTGCACGGACTGTACCGCTCGCTGGTCAATAACATGGTTACGGGCGTAAGCGAAGGCTTTAAACTGGATCTCGAGGTGATCGGGGTTGGTTATAAAGCGTCGGTTGCCAATAACATTCTCGAACTGCAGCTGGGCTACTCGCACAACGTGTACGTGGCCGTGCCGAGTGAGGTGAAAGTAACAGCCGTTACGGAGAAAGGTCAGAACCCGAAAGTATATCTGGAAGGATCGGACAAACAACTTCTGGGCGATGTAGCGGCCAAAATCCGCTCGCTGCGTAAAGTTGAACCGTACAAAGGCAAAGGTATCCGCTTCATTGGCGAGCAGGTTCGTCGGAAAGCTGGTAAATCTTCGTCTAAGAAATAAGTCATTAGCTGGCCGTTACTTGTCCGGCTTGTGGTACACAGTACTACGGTTCGTGACAATTACCGGCTGCCAATGGTCATACATGACAATTTAAATCGCCTATTTGGTCGGAATCAAATAATATGGCAACGAATAAACAAGAAAGAAGACAACGGATTAAGTTCGGTATCCGGGCCAAGGTGTCGGGTACGGCAGAACGCCCCCGTTTGTCAGTGTTTCGCTCGAACAAAGCGATCTATGCTCAGCTGATCGATGACGTTGCCGGCAACACGCTGGCCTCCGCTTCCTCGGTTGAACTGAAAAGCGAGACAGAAGGTAACACTGTCGAAACGGCGAAAAAAGTCGGACAGCGGCTTGCCGAAAAAGCACTTGCCAAGAACATCGACGCCGTCGTGTTCGACCGTAACGGCTACCTGTACCACGGTAAAGTAAAAGCACTGGCCGATGCAGCCCGCGAGGGTGGCCTCAAGTTTTAAGCGATAGCGCGAAGCAATGAACACGAACGCAGCAAGACCGACAAAATTTAACGAAGCCGACCTGAAAGAAAAGGTGGTGGCCATCAACCGCGTAGCGAAGGTGGTGAAAGGTGGTCGCCGGTTTAGTTTCTCGGCCATCGTCGTCGTCGGCGACGGTAACGGCGTAGTTGGTTACGGATTGGGCAAAGCCAATGAAGTAACGGACGCCATTGCCAAAGGTGTAGAAGACGCCAAGAAGAACCTGGTACAAGTGCCGCTCCTGAAGCGTACGGTACCTCACGAAATGGAAGGTAAGTTCAGCGGTGGCTTTGTGCTCCTGAAACCGGCCGCTCCTGGTACTGGTCTGATCGCGGGTGGTGCTATGCGCGCCGTTCTCGAGTCAGCTGGTGTACATGACATCCTGGCAAAATCGAAGGGGTCGTCAAACCCGCACAACGTAGTTAAAGCCACGCTTGATGCACTGCTGAAAATGCGTCTGCCTCACCAGGTAGCGTTCCAGCGCCAGATCAGCGTAGCCAAAGTATTTAACGGTTAACCAACAGCAACATGGCACGGGTACGCATCACGCAGATCAGAAGCACGATCAAGCGGCCGCAAACGCAGAAAAACGCCATCAAGTCGTTGGGCTTGGGCAAAATCAACCGTAGCGTTGAAGTTGAATTCAACGACGCAATGAAAGGAGCCATCAACAAGGTTCAACACTTAGTGCGGGTTGAAGAAATTTAAGTATCTTTGCGATTCTTTTGGCTTTCTGTCCGCGCCGACACTCCTGTCTGCGTTGTGACATAGGGTCAAAAGAATCATCTTTTTACTACTAACACAATGAACTTAAGCAACCTTAGACCGGCAAAAGGTTCCGTCAGAGAGCGCAAGCGAGTCGGACGCGGGCAAGGCTCGGGGATGGGCGGTACGTCTACCCGTGGCCACAAAGGAGCGCAGTCGCGCTCGGGCTATAGCCGTAAAATTCACTTTGAAGGTGGTCAGATGCCGCTGCAACGGCGTGTACCGAAATTCGGTTTCAAGAACATCAACCGCGTTGAGTACAAACCCCTCAATCTCGATTCGATCCAGGCTTTGGTTGACGAAACTAAGGTTACGGTCGTTGATTTTGATTTCATGGTAACGCACGGTCTGGTCAGCAAGAAAGACCTGATCAAAGTGCTGAGCCGGGGCGAAATTACGTCAGCCATTGAAGTGCATGCGCACGCCTTCTCTACCAGCGCTAAAGAAGCCATTGAGAAAGCAGGTGGCAAGGCCATTGTGCCGACAAAACCAGCTAAAGAGGAAGCAGCGAACTAACCGTGTGAGCGCGGCAACAGCCGCCGTACCTGTATGAACCGACTCATCACCACGTTTAAGAATATTTTTGCAATTGACGAGTTGCGGAGTCGAATCCTCAACACATTGCTTTTCATCACGGCGTTTCGCCTTGGTTCGGCTATTGTGTTGCCGGGTGTTGACCCCAACAAACTGAACCTGAACCCCCAGGGTCTGCTCGGTTTGTTAGACACCTTTTTAGGAGGTGCGTTCAGTAAAGCGTCGATTTTTGCATTGGGCATCATGCCGTACATTTCGGCATCGATCGCCATTCAGCTGTTGACGCTGGCTTTGCCTTACTTCCAGAAGATGCAGAAGGAAGGTGAGTCGGGGCGTAAACGGTTAAATCAAATCACGCGCATACTGACCATCGGTGTAACAGCGGTTCAGGCGATTACGTATGTAAACACAACCATTCCGCAGGAAGCACTTCTGATCGATCGGGGCCTGTTTACCATTTCGTCGCTGTTTATACTGACTTCAGGTACTATTTTCTGCATGTGGCTCGGTGAGCGGATCACAGATAAGGGTATCGGTAATGGTATATCTATGATTATCATGATTGGTATCGTGTCGCGGCTTCCGGGTGCTATCATCGGCGAAGCTCAGTCGCGCGGATCATCAGGGGTGCTTCTGTTCGTACTTGAGCTGGTTGCCCTGTATTTCGTTGTCATGGGCGCTGTTGTATTGACGCAGGCCGTTCGGCGGATCCCGATTCAGTACGCCAAGCAGGTTATCGGCAATAAAGTTGTGGGTGGTCAGCGGCAGTATCTGCCTCTGAAGCTAAACGCAGCCGGTGTTATGCCAATTATCTTTGCCCAGGCGCTGATGTTCATTCCGGGATACGTTGCCCAGCTATTTGCAGATAAGAGCGATTTTGCTGCCAGTGTCCAGAATGCATTCGCTAGCTATACATCCTGGCAGTACAATGTACTCTTTGCGCTTTTGATTATTGTCTTCACGTTCTTCTACACGGCCATCTCAGTTAATCCCAACCAGATTGCAGATGACATGAAGCGGAGTGGTGGGTTTATCCCTGGCGTTAAGCCTGGTATCCAAACCTCCGACTACATCGGAACCGTTCTGGACCGGATCACGCTGCCTGGGGGGATCATGCTGGCGATCGTGGCTATTCTGCCCGCTATTGCTAACCTCTTCGGTATGACAAGCGGCTTCGCTCAGTTCTTCGGCGGTACGTCGTTGCTGATCATGGTCGGTGTGGTGCTGGATACCCTGCAGCAAGTGGAAAGTTATCTGTTAATGCGCCGGTACGAAGGCCTGATGAAGTCGGGTCGGGTACAGGGCCGGACAACAAGCGAGACGGCAGCAATCGCCTAAAGACAATGGCTGGTTCTGATAAAAAAGACAAGATGATTTTTCTGAGGAGCGATGAAGAAATCGCGCTCATCAAAATCAGCGCGCAGGTACTTGGAAAAGCGCATGCCGAAGTGGCTAAGCTGATCCGGCCTGGGGTCACGACAAAGGAACTGGATGTTGTTGCTGAAACGTTTATTAGAGACAACGGTGGTATCCCTTCTTTTCTGGGATTCAATAAATTTCCGGCCTCCCTCTGCATTTCGGTTAACGACGTAGTGGTCCACGGTTTCCCTAGTCGGTATGAGTTACGTGATGGCGACATCATCTCGGTCGATTGTGGCGTAAAGCTGAACGGCTACCACAGCGATAGTGCGTATACTTACCCGGTCGGTGATGTAAACCCAGCGATACGTCGGCTACTGGCCCGGACCAAAGAGTCGGTATACATTGGCGCTGAGAAAGCCGTAGAAGGTAATCGGGTAGGGGATATCGGTTTTGCGATTCAGACCTATACCGAGAAATTTGGCTACTCTGTTGTTCGGGAGTTGGTAGGACACGGCGTCGGTCAGGATCTGCACGAAGCCCCCGAGGTTCCTAATTACGGTAAACGCGGACAAGGGCCACGGCTACGTGAGGGTATGGTGCTGGCCATCGAACCGATGATCAACTTCGGTAAGAAAGGCATCACCCAGGACAGAGATGGCTGGACAATCCGGACTATTGATCGGAAGCCTTCGGCCCACTTTGAACATACGGTTGCCGTACGGAAAGGGAAGGCTGAAATTTTGACCACCTTCGAGTACATCGAGGCCGTCACTGCCAACACGAGCCTGATGGTTGAAACACAGGATTTAGTAGCGGCTTAAAGCAGACATGGCAAAGCAGAATTCTATAGAACAGGACGGTGTGATTTTGGAGGCATTATCAAATGCTATGTTTCGGGTCGAGTTGGCCAACAAGCACGAGGTAATCGCTCACATCTCCGGCAAAATGCGGATGAACTACATCAAGATTTTGCCAGGAGACCGCGTAAAGTTAGAAATGTCGCCTTATGATTTGAGTAAGGCGCGGATTGTGTACCGGTATAAATGAGTTTACAGTTTTCGGTTTACAGGTTTCGGTTGGCTACCAATCGAGGTCTTGAAAACCGGAAACCAAAGACCGAAAACTTTTTAAACCATGAAAGTTAAAGCGTCGATTAAGAAGCGCAGTGAAGACTGCATCGTGATCCGTCGGAAAGGCAAGCTGTACGTGATCAACAAAAAGAATCCCCGTTACAAACAAAGACAAGGCTAAGCATGGCACGTATTGCAGGTGTTGATATCCCGGACAAGAAGCGCGGTGAGATTGCGCTGACTTATATCTACGGCATTGGTCGTAGTCGGGCGAAGAAGATCTTGACCGACGCTGGTATCAGTGTCGACAAGAAGGCCAGTGAGTGGTCTGACGATGAAGCGAGCGCAGTGCGTAACGCCATCTCGAGCGAATACAAAGTTGAAGGTCAACTGCGCTCCGAAGTTCAGTTGAGCATCAAGCGTCTGATGGACATCGGTTGCTACCGGGGTCTGCGTCACCGCAAGGGCCTGCCGGTTCGGGGTCAGCACACCAAGAATAACTCGCGTACCCGCAAAGGCAAGCGTAAGACAGTTGCTAACAAGAAGAAAGTAACCAAGTAATAAACTGGTCGCTCATGGTCATGCTGGATCATTTGACATCATTAGGTTGTTGATCAGCCGGTGGTAAGTAATGACATCCCGTGACACACTGACGATTACCTCAAAACAATGGCTCAAGCAAAACGCAAAGACAAAGCGAAGAAGCGGGTAGTAATTGTTGAACCCGTGGGTCAGGTACACATCCGGGCAACGTTCAACAACATTATTATTTCGATCACTAACATGAACGGCCAGGTTATTTCCTGGGCGTCGGCTGGTAAAATGGGATTCCGTGGTTCGAAGAAGAACACGCCCTATGCCGCCCAAACGGCTGCTCAGAACTGTGCTGCCGTTGCCCACGACCTGGGTATGCGGAAAGCCGAAGTATTCGTGAAAGGTCCGGGATCAGGCCGTGAGTCGGCTATCCGTACCATTCAGAACTCGGGTATCGAAGTAACTACGATCCGTGATATTACCCCGCTGCCGCACAATGGATGCCGGCCGCCAAAACGTCGTCGCGTATAATAGCGGATGACATGAATAGGGGCAGGCGACATTAGGTTGTGTCTGTCCAATGTTTCACAATTATTCATTCATTAAAGAATGGCACGTTACACAGGGCCAAAAGCCAAAGTTTCGCGCAAGTTCGGTGAGCCGATTCTCGGACCGAGCAAAGCGCTTCAGAAAAAGAATTACGGACCGGGGATGCACGGTCGGGGTCGTAAGCGGAAGCAGTCTGAATACGCACTCCAGTTGCTGGAAAAGCAAAAAGTAAAATACACGTATGGCATTCTGGAACGCCAGTTCCGTGCCTTGTTCCACCGGGCTCAGGTTCGGGAGGGCATTACGGGTGAAAACCTGCTCAAACTGTGCGAAGCTCGTCTCGACAACACTGTTTACCGCATGGGTATCGCTTCGTCACGTCGGGCAGCTCGTCAGCTGGTGTCGCACAAGCACATCATTGTTGATGGTGAAGTAGTCAATATCCCATCGTATTCCCTCAAGCCAGGTCAGCTGATCGGCGTTCGGGAAAAATCGAAGTCGCTGGAAGCCGTTACCTCGAGCCTGTCGGCCCGCAACACCAAGCGGTACAACTGGGTAGAGTGGGATGGTCAGCAAATGACGGGTAAGTTCATCAGCTACCCTGAGCGCGACCAGATTCCGGAGAACTTCAACGAGCAGGCCATCGTCGAATTGTATTCGAAGTAATCGGGCTGGCAGAACTCCAAGGGGTTCTGCTGCCTTCATATATAGTTTACGGTTTTGCAGTTTTCGGTTGTGAACCTCGTAAAGGCGGTCGTTTGACCGGAACCATCCAACCGAAAAACTGAAAACTCTTTTTGAGTCTTCACGCCAAGGCAGAGAACTGCTGTAAACAATACGAAACGTATGTCCATTTTAGCGTTCCAAATGCCCGACAAAGTCGTCGTGGAGAAAGCCGACGACTTTCACGGGGTATTTGAATTTAAACCCCTTGAGAAAGGATACGGTGTAACAATCGGTAACGCGCTTCGGCGGATTCTGCTGTCGTCGCTGGAAGGGTATGCTATTACGAGCGTAAAATTCCCCGGTGTGCTGCACGAATTCTCGTCCATTGAGGGCGTCGTTGAAGATGTGACGGAGATCATTCTGAACCTGAAAATGGTTCGTTTCAAGAAGATCAACGACATGGTCGACAACAAGATTACGGTTAATATCAAAAAGCAGTCGGTTCTGAAGGCTGGTGATATATCGAAGTTCTCGCCATCGTTCGAAGTGCTGAATCCCGAGCTGGAGATTTGCCATATCGATGATACCCGGGATCTGGAGATGGAAATCTTCGTTGAAAAAGGCCGGGGCTACGTTCCTGCCGATGAGCCACGCGCCAACGAACTGCCGTTTGGTCACATCCCGATCGATGCCATCTATACACCGATCAAGAATGTAAAGTACAGCGTTGAGAACACCCGGGTTGAGCAAAAGACCGACTATGAGCGGCTACTGTTGGACATCGAAACCGATGGGTCCATTCACCCCGAAGAAGCACTCAAAGGGGCTGCTTACATCCTGATTCAGCACTTTATGCTGTTCTCGGATCAGACGATGACCTTCGAAACGGCCAAGCCGGAAGAAGAAAACGTCGTTGACGAAGAAGTACTGCACATGCGCAAGCTGTTGAAGACCTCGCTGGCTGATCTTGACCTGTCGGTGCGGGCTTACAACTGCCTGAAGTCAGCTGACGTTCGGACGTTGGGTGACCTGGTTCGGCTTGAGATTTCAGATATGATGAAATTCCGCAACTTCGGTAAGAAATCATTGACGGAGCTTGAGCAACTGGTTGCTGAGAAAAACCTGACGTTCGGTATGGACGTCGCTAAGTACAGACTAGACGAAGATTAAGATTTCGGGCCTAGGGCTTTGGACATCGGGACGAATTACCCCATGCTCTTTGCCCCAAGCCCTAAGCCAAGATAACAATGAGACACGGTAAAAAAGATAATCACCTCAGCCGGACGCACTCGCACCGCGAAGCGATGTTGCAGAACATGGCTTCGTCGCTGATCCTGCATAAGCGGATCGAAACGACGCTGGCCAAGGCAAAAGAACTCCGCAAATTCGTTGAGCCCATCCTGACGCGGGCTAAAGAAGACAACAACCAGAACCGCCGGGTGGTGTTTCAGTCGTTGACGAACAAAGAAACGGTTAAAGAACTGTTCGGTACGGTAGCTGATAAGATCGCTGATCGTCCGGGTGGGTACACACGGATCATCAAGCTGGGCAACCGGGCTGGTGACAACGCTGAAACCTGCCTGATTGAACTCGTCGACTTCAACGAAACGCTGCTGGCTGCTGCTGCCGAGAAAGCGGCTGCTACGACCAAAACGCGTCGGAGCCGTCGGGGTGGTGGAGCTCGCCAGGCTGCTGGCGCTGCCGAAGCCGCACCCGTTGCTGCCGAAGTAGTTGAGGAACAACCCACCGCTGAAGCAGCTCCGGCTGCCGAAGTTGAGGCCGCTCCCGTAGCTGAAACGTCGACAGAAGCACCTGCTGATGAGACGCCT
Organism: Spirosoma lacussanchae; assembly: GCF_005870035.1. Classification (GTDB taxonomy): domain Bacteria; phylum Bacteroidota; class Bacteroidia; order Cytophagales; family Spirosomataceae; genus Spirosoma; species Spirosoma lacussanchae. Next base: position 585,653 of record NZ_SWJG01000003.1, read on the forward strand.
GCAACGGACGCTGCTGCTCCTGAAGCTTCAACCGACGACGAGAAGAAATAAAGCCGATGGCGCACTGCCTGAAATATAAGATTGGGTTAGCCGGTATCGGTTAACCCTTTTTTTTAGTCCTTTGTATTCCAAAACGCATTCATGAAACATACGCAGCAACCCGAAGCCCTGCTGGTTTTACAGGACGGCACGGTATATCGAGGCCTGGCACTCGGTAAGAAAGGAACCGCCGGGGGCGAGATTTGCTTCAACACCGGCATGACCGGTTATCAGGAAATCTACACCGACCCCTCCTATTATGGGCAAGTGATTATCAATACCACGTCGCATATTGGTAACTACGGGGTGTTACACGATGCAGAACAGGAGTCGGGTAGCGTGAAGATCCGGGGTATGGTCTGCAACTTCTTCTCAAACATCCACTCACGCTACACCGCCGATGGATCGTTGCAGGATTATTTCGAGCGGGCCAATATCGTAGGTATTCACGGGGTTGATACGAGGCAGCTGGTACGCTACATCCGCTCCAAAGGGGTAATGAACTGCATTATTTCGTCGGAGATCCTGGACCCGGTGGCCCTATTGGCTGAACTGCACAAAGTACCCGATATGGAGGGACTTGAATTATCGTCGGAAGTCAGTACACGAGAGTCGTACGAACAGGGCGATCCGGAATCCCGGCTGCGGGTGGCCGTGCTTGACCTGGGCGTAAAACGGAGCATCCTGAGCAACTTCAACGAGCGGGGTGTGTTCACGAAAGTATTCCCTGCCCGGACGCCATACGCTGAACTGGCGGCCTGGAGACCCAATGGCTATTTCATCGCAAACGGTCCGGGTGATCCGGCAGCTATGCCATATGCCGTCGAAACGGTGAAGCAGGTGCTGGATGAAGAGAAACCCGTATTCGGTATTTGCCTGGGGCATCAGATCCTGTCGCTGGCCAGCGGTATCTCGACCTATAAAATGCACAACGGCCACCGGGGCCTCAACCACCCGGTCAAAAACCTGATCACGGGCCGTTGCGAAGTAACGTCGCAGAACCACGGTTTTGCGGTTCGGGCCGAAGAAGTGCTGGATCATAGTAACGTTGAACTGACGCACGTCAACCTGAACGACAACACCATTGAAGGAATCCGGCGTAAGGATAAGCCCGCCTTCTCGGTGCAGTACCACCCCGAATCGTCACCTGGACCGCACGATTCGCGTTACCTGTTTGATCAGTTTGTGCAGATGATGAATGAATAAACGAAAGCCCGGAGCGTCAACTCCGGGCTTTTTTCATGGTCCTGCGGCTGAATCGTGGCTACGGATGAAGTACGAAGCCATGCTCGGTTTGCCGGATATTTAGCCGGCTGAGCTCGGCTACAGATCGAAGAACCGTTTCCGGATCACTGATGGGCAGAATACCCGTTAGCGTTTGGTTGCCAGGCACGGTATTTTCGAGCCGTACTGGAATGCCAAACTGCTCTTCCAGCGTCCATATGACTTCGATCAGGCTGGCATTCTCGAAAACCAGCTGATCGCGGGTCCAGGCGTTATAGAGGGTTGGCCGTACTGTTCGCTGACGGGGCTGAGGATCTGCTACACTGGTTTCCAGGAGCTGACCAGGCTGCAGTGTCACGGCAGGCCGCGCGTCGTGAAAGCTGACCTGTATTTGTCCCGAATTCAGAACTACCCGCTGCTGATGCGGACGGTTTTGTACCGAAAACGTGGTGCCCAGCGCCTGCACATCAAACGAGCCATCGGTCCGTACGGTAAACGGTGCTCCATTTCGGGCGGTTTTAATATCAAAATAGCCTTCGCCTGTCAGCTCTACGGCGCGGGTCAACTCGGTAAAGTTGCTACGCTGGTATCGGAGTGTCGAGTGGCTGTTGAGCGCCACTGTTGAGCCGTCGGGTAAGGTTACGGTTCGCCGTTCATTAAAGGCCGTTGCCTCGGTCACGTACTGCTGTTGCCAGAACCAGTACCCTAGGCCCAGCAATACCAGGACTGCCGCCAATGCCGCTACCACGAGCCAGCGTCGAGACACCGGGCCAGACGGCGTCTGGTGCGGCTGAGCGGAAGCCCGCTGATGACTAGTTGAGGGTTGCGGCTGGCTATACAAACGCTCAGCCTCGCGAAAAGCCGCCAGATTCGGTGGGTTCGACTGTTGCCATCGTTTCCAGAATAAAACGGCCTCAGAATCTCGTTGCTGGCAGTAGGCCCGGAACCGGTCGTCGAGCAGGAAGTCTTCGGCGGTATATGTCGTGTAATTCATGGCTGTAGGCAGCAGGTCTGGTGGCGTTTGTTTATGGATGAGTGAGATGATCTGGTCAGGCTTCGGAAAAATCAGCCGGGCGGATCGGCCGGTTGTCGATTATCAGGACCAGAGATGGGATCGACAAAGCCGCGCCAGAACTCCCGGCTCCAGATTCGTTTGAACGGCCATTGTCGGCTTTGCAAAGCAACCGGTAAATAGGCGTGGGCCTGCTTGGGCGACTGCTGGTAATAGGCATTATCGTCGGTTAGTACAAGTGATTGATAGATCTGGCCTACTTTAACCGTTAAGTCGGCAAACGGTAATTCGGGTTGCCAGTCGGGGCGTTGGGCCGCCAGCTTATCGTTAAGCAACGCCCCTATTGGCGAAGCCGTTCGAGGATACGGCTTTGGTTTGAAATGACCCTGGGAGACAGAAAGTGCGTAGTGTAGGTACGATTTCAGCAGCCGGGGGCCTTCGTTGGTGACGTTCTCGACCGCGAGCTGATCCGGCCACAGACTCGTTACCACATAGACCCGCTCCCGTGCCCGCGTTACGGCCACGTTGAGCCGGTTTTCGCCCCCGCGTGCGTTGAGACTTCCGAACTGCATAGTCAGACGACCGCGTTCATCAGGGGCGTATCCTACTGAGAAAATAATAATATCGCGTTCATCGCCCTGCACGTTTTCGATGTTTTTAACGAACAGGCCGACTGGTTGCTCCGTGGTACGTTCGTCAAGTCGATCCTGAATCAACTGCTGTTGCTGGTAGTTGAACGTTACAATGCCGACCGACCGGCCTGGCAGTTCGGCCGCAATTTGATTGAGGAGTTGCAGAACCGCTTCGGCTTCGGCCAGATTGGTATTTTGCTGCCATACCCCCGCTACGTTCAGATATTGTATGGCAGGTGTGTGGTGGTTAACGTCGGCAAAGTGAGGCAGAAGCTGAAGTTTGTCCTGGTAGAAATGCGTGTTCGAGAACGTGATCAGATCGAGCGAACGACTCCGGTAGTGTTCGGTCAGCGATAGCTGCGGCAGCTGTTGTGAGGCCAGCTCAAGCAGGGATTCAACCTCCAGTTCGGCCGGAGTTTCTTCGTCGACTTCGTCGGTCAGGCGAGTCCGGTAGAGGTCGCTGGGGCGTAGCTGCTGGTTGTCGCCGGTTACGACGATCTGTTTGCCTCGAGCCATGGCCGGAATACCCTGTTCGGCAAAGCACTGCGAGGCTTCGTCGAAGATCACCAGATCGAACAGGTCTGCCCGTAGTGGAAACACGGCCGATACCGTTTCGGGGGAGGCCAGCCAGCACGGAACGAGTCTGAATACTTCGTCGGCGAAGCGTTCTATCAGTTTACGGACGGGCCATATGTTCCGTTTCTTGGTGGTTTGATGCAGCAGGTCGCGGTAGGTGACTACGTTGTTGAGCCGGTTGAAAGTCAGGTTTTTGTACGTCTGTTCGCGAAGCTTGACCAACAGGGTATCCTGGCTGAGTGCCTGTTTGCGATGGATACTCGTCTGCAGAGCCTGCTCGAGCTGGGTCATCCGCAGCGAAGAAACCATGCGCAAAACGGGATACTGCTGCTCAAGGTCATCGATCCAGGCCAGATAAAGCGCGTTCTGAACAGTAGCGGTCCAGGTGGTCGGTTCCGTATGCGTCAGGCGGTCGACCAGGATTCGCTCGGCTTCCGAAAAATTGGCCTGTATTCGGTCGGCTTCTACCAGGTAGTCGAAGTCGCGCCGGAGCGACTGACGCAGCCTGTCGGCCTGAGCCGGATCGGACCAGATGCGGTCGAGCTGGGTACTGGTCAGGTACGACTGGCTGCTGATCTGCTCGGCGTCGACCTGCCGGGCCAGGGTCAGCAAACGCGTAACACTGTCGATGAACTGCGTATGGGTTTGCCAATGAACTTCGGAGAGCAAACGCAAAACCGGCAAGTCGGCCAGCCGGTCGAGTATAGGTCGAACCCGGCGCAGGAGCCGCAGACTGTCGGGCTTATCAGACAGCGGCAAACCCGCCAATAGAGGCCCGGCTTCGTATCGAACGGCTTCCAGCCTGATGCGGGTATCGACCTGGGCGGCCAGCTTCGTCAGATCGCCTTCGGTTAGGGTTAGCCGATTGGCAGCAGCAACAGCCATGAGCTGGCGATTGCCGGGATGGGTTAGCTGCCACCAGTTCCACCGGATCCAGGAGGGGCGGGCGGCCAGCGCATCAGTAAGTATGGCCCGAAAGGGCCGTAGTTCGGCGACGGGCAGGGAGGTTTCGGGATTGTCGGTGTCGGCCCAGGTGTCGGCGAGGTCGGTGAGTCGCGTTTCGGGTACTGCCAGGGCCGGATGGGCTGGGTTCGCCCGCAGGACCTGCAGCAGGCGCCACTGGCTGTCAGCGTCGGGCGTATCGAGTAGTGCCAGCAGCGCCGTAAGCGACCAGTCGAGCGCGTGCCAGTCGGCGAGTTCGGCCAGCGTCAGCGGTTTGCCCAGCTGGGCGGTGGTCAGTTTGTAGGCGTTAGTCCGGGTTTGTACCCAGCGGCTAATCGTCTGATCGATTCGGGGCTGGTCGGCGGTGGTATAGTCTGCCATTGACTGGCGATCGGCCCAGGGGTGATCAGTGCGCAGCCGTTGCTGATAAGCGGAAAAGTCATGTAGTCGCTCGACAAAGTTATCCACATTGGTTTTGTGGAATTGTTGATAAACATCGTCGACCTGAATGGTTGGACCCGACGTATCGCTGATCAGGTACAATTCTTTGGCCGACAGACCGAACAGGCTCGTATCGAACAGGGCTTCCTTGAACGCGCTGAGTTCAGCAACGGCTTCGTCAATTCGGCGGCTCTCCACCTCAAAATCACGCTCCAGCAACACGGCATTCAGGCTGTTATTCTGCTGTCGATACGTATCTAGTTGCTCGATTTGCCCGGCTATCTGAGCGTAAAGGGCTCGGCGGTCGTCCTGAAAATCATGGATCAGGGCCAGGAAGGTACCAATGCCGACGTCCTGTAACCGCGCCTGAACCACATCGAGCGCGGCTCGTTTCTGACAAACCAGCAGTACGCGTTTGCCGCCCGCGGCCGCATCGGCCATCAGATTCGCGATCAGCTGCGACTTTCCTGTACCTGGCGGCCCCTGCACCACCAGCGATTGCCCGGCTTTCACCGCCCGCAGGGCCGCTTCCTGCGACGCATCGAGTGGCAATGGGGTATGTATCTGTTTTTCGGGAAGCAGCGAAGAAGCCGACGGTATGGGTATGCCCGCATCCCGTGGCCCGTTGTTCTGTTCCAGAATCAGTTGGTCATAATCGGGAACGAGATACGACCCGGCCTGCGGAAAAATGCCCAGTACGGCTTCGGGGTATAACTTCAACTCGCCCGTGCGTTCGAGCTGGTCGAGCGTTTTGGCAGTTTGTTTGTTGAAAAACCGGAGTTGATCGGTGAACAAGTCCTGGTTGAAATGAATGTCGAACGGGCTCTCCTTAAGCCATTCGTACAGCTGCGTACGAAACACCAGCGGGTCGCGGTCGAAATCGTCGGCTGTTTTCTCAATGACCTCATCGGGTAGCCGAATCTGGTTAAACTGGCCATAGGCCAGGGCGAAGGTCGGATTCAGAAAAGCTACTTCGTCGCCCCGGCGAACGAGCGTCCAGACCTTGCCCCGCTGTTCGATCCGCACGGGGAAGAAGAGGAGGGGGCCATGAACGACCGTGCCATCGCCAAACTTGCCCTGTACAAACGGCCAGCCTACGTACAGGTCTTCGGTACCACGTTCTTCCTCAATGAACCGGGCCGTGCGATCTATACGCCGAAGTTTCCGGCTTACTTCGTTGCTGCGTTCCTGCCGGGCATCGAGTACGTCGCAGACCGGCACCGCAGCTTTTCGGGCCATCAGCTCAGCCACGATCGTGAACGAAGACTTGTTAAGCACAAAGTCGGCTTCGTGCAGATCCAGGAACTGACCGGCTGGCAAACCGGTCAGCAGCATCGATCGATTACGGCTGCTGAGGTTAGCCAGGCGTCGGCGGTAGGCGCGCAGGATGTCGGAACGAAAGGTCGGAACCATATTCCTTACAAGGTTAAACACAATCGCAGGACTTGCCATAGCGCGCTATGATAAGTCCTGCGATGTATAGGAACGCTATACTAGAAAACCGGCCTGGTCAGGCATCTTCTTTTACGCGTTCAACCTCTTCTTTCTTCTCTGGAATGAGCCAGGAGGCCAGCACGCTGATGCTCAGGATGGCAATGATAATGTAAAGCGAATAAACAGGCTGAAAACCGAGCTCTTCGAGCCAGTGTTCGGTCAACATTTTCAGGCCGATGAACGTCAGCAGCACTGCCAGGCCGACTTTCAGAAAGCGGAACTGACTCATAATACTTGATAGGAAGAAGAACATGGACCGAAGCCCCATAATCGCAAACACGTTCGAGAAGAAGACGATGTATGGGTCTTTAGTGATCGAGAAAATAGCTGGGATCGAGTCGACGGCGAAGATCAGATCGGTAAACGCCACCACAATGACAATAATGAACAGGGGCGTAACGAACAGCTTCCGATCCGACTTCCGGCGCACAAAGAAATTATCGGTTACGTTACGCTTGTACACGTTGAGGTACTTACTCGCAAACCGAACAACCGGGTGTTTACTAGGCTCGATTTTTTCGTCTTCGTCTTTCTGGAAGAAAAGCTGAAGCCCGGTATAAACCAGGAACGCGCCGAAAATGTAGATAATCCAGTCGAAACGCTGCAACAGAGCCGCCCCCACGAAGATGAAGACGAAGCGCAGGACAATCGCGCCCAGAATACCCCATACCAGAATCTTCTTGTAGTACCGCTCCCGAACGCCGAATGAGCTGAATATCAGAATGAAGACAAAGATGTTGTCGGCCGAGAGCGAGTATTCGACCAGGTAGCCCGTTATGTATTCGAGGGCCATGTTATTCTGAAACCGGGTCAGGCTGGCCGCAAAATCGCCGGGGACCAGATCAACGTGGTCGGCGTACAGGTTCTGTACTTCCTGCAATCGTGCCATATCGGTGATGCCGTGAACGAGATACCCATAATTTTTGAGCAGAAAATAAAACCCGACCGACAAGGCTACCCAGATGGCACTCCAGGTGGCGGCTTCTTTAAAATGGACAACGTGGCTTTTTTGCCGGGAGAACACCCCGAGGTCGAGTGCCATTACGATCAGCACAAAAGCGGCAAAAGCCAGAAAGAACGTAGTTTCGCTGGTTAGCATAGCATATCGGCAAGAACATGAGTCTAACCCTGTCCTGCCGGAAAAGTTAGTTTAATTCGGTAAAACTATAATCAATACGCCGAATGGTTTCGCTTGGTTCGGCATAATATTGGCTTAGTGAGTCTTAGGCCTTAGTTTTGACCCATGTTTAATAGTAAAAAAGTCGTTGTAGTGATGCCCGCCTACCGGGCTGCCCTCACGCTGGAGCGTACCTACCGTGAAATTCCATTCGATCTGGTTGATGACGTCATTCTGGTTGATGACGCCAGTCCGGATAATACCGTTGAGGTTGCCCGCCAGTTGGGAATCCGGCATGTTATCCGACATGATCGGAACAAAGGCTATGGTGGTAACCAGAAAACCTGTTATGCGCAGGCACTTGAACTGGGAGCCGACATCGTTATTATGCTGCACCCTGATTACCAGTATACGCCCCTCTTGCTGCCCGCTATGATCACCATCATTGGCAATGGGCTTTACCCGGTTGTGTTTGGCTCCCGAATTTTGGGTAAAGGGGCTCTCAAGGGCGGAATGCCCATGTATAAATACATTGCCAATCGCTTTCTGACGTTTACGCAGAACCTGCTCATGAATCAGAAACTGTCGGAGTATCACACCGGCTACCGGGCGTTTTCGGGTGAGGTATTGCGCAGCCTCGACTTCACCCATAACTCCGACGACTTCATCTTCGACAATGAGATGATTGCGCAGATTTTCTACAAAGGCTTCGATATTGGTGAGGTGACATGCCCCACCAAATATTTCGAAGAAGCATCGTCCATCAATTTCCGGCGCTCATCGATCTATGGCTTGGGAGTACTGCGCACCTCGCTCTTCTATATGCTCACAAAACTCGGGCTGATGCGCTGGAAGGTGCTGTCGTAGCGTAGACCGGTGCGTCCATAACCACTTCCAGCACCATCGCTTCGAGGGTTAGACCAGGGCCAAACGCACAACTCAGTATATTATCGGGCTGAGATAGCGTAGGTTCCGTCTCCTCGGCCGATGTCGGTTCGGTCAGCTGCCGGCGCTGCAACTTGTTCCATACCTCTTTCAGCACAAATAGAACCGTAGCCGACGACATATTCCCGTTCTGACGCAGCACCTCGTAGGCGTGGCGGTTGTCGAAAGGGGTTATGCCGAGTTGACCTTCGATAACTTCCAGAATCCGCCGGCCGCCGGGATGGAGCGCGTAATGCCCAATGTCATCGAGGGTAAGGCCACACTGGTCGAGCAGGCGCTCCATCAGCTGACCAATCCCCTGCTGTATAAACGTCGGTACTTCGGCGGTGAGCGTCATCTCAAAGCCGAAGTCGCTCACATGCCAGGCCATTGCGTGTTTCCCTTCGGGGAGCAGGTCGCAGTAGAACGACCGCAGCCGGAACGACTGCTCGGGCCGGGGCCGGCTCTCAACCAGCACAGCCGCCGACCCGTCGGCAAAGAGCGCGTTAGAAAGCAGATGGTCGGTTTCTGTTTTTTTCTGGAAGTGAATGGTACACAGCTCTACACACACCACCAGCACCCGCGCGTCGGCATCGGATCGGACAATGGCATCGGCTGCTTTCAAGCCGTTAAAGGCCCCGTAACAGCCCATGAAATTGATGGCGAGCCGCTGGGTGGTATTCGGCAGGCCCAGCGCTTCGATGATCTCGATATCGGGTCCCGGTGCGTATAGCCCCGTACAGCTGACCGTGATCAGGTGCGTAATGGTCTGCGGATCGAAGTCGGCATAGTTGGCGAAGCAGTCCCGAATGGCTTTCAGAGCCAGGGGAACAGCCTCCTGCCGATATACGCCCATCCGCTGGCTTACCGTCGGAAACGGTTCCATACCGGGCGTGTTGGCATAAAAGGTAAACTCGTCTTTGGGCCGAACGTAATCGGCCAGTACGGTATGGCGCTGGTCGATACGCGTATGGCGATAAAGCGCCATAAGGCGTCGGCTGTCGCGCTCGTCGAGTTGCAGCACATCGGCCATAAACTCAGCCGCTTTCTGTTGGGTCGATGAATAGGCGGGTACGGCGGTGCCGATGCTATTGATATAGCCGCTGCGATGCTGTCTCATAGAGTGGGTGCTCCGCCAGCACGGAGACTAAACGTATGAACAAAACTGGGTTCTCGTATAACTGCGCGTTGAGCTGAAAGTTCTTTAAATTGAGCGCACTTTAACCAAAACACCATGAACGCCCGAACCCTATGGCTGCACCTGCGGGTACCTTTCTCGTTTTTTCTGCTGCCCATCTTCTGGTTCGCCGTCAGTCAGTCGCCCACCCTCCACCTGGGTCGTATCGTTGCCGTAGGCCTGGTCATTCATCTGCTGCTGTACCCGGCCAGCAACGCTTATAACAGCTATTTCGATAAAGATGAAGGGCCCATTGGCGGACTTGAATCGCCCCCGCCCGTTACCAGCAGCCTGTACTGGCTCTCATGGGTGCTCGACATCGTTGCGTTGATTCTGGGTGCTTTTGTCAACTGGGCCTTTGTCGTCTACCTGCTTGTCTACGGCTTTATCACCAAAGCATATAGCCACGACCGCATCCGGCTCAAAAAGTACCCGATCTTTAGCTGGTTACTCATCAGCGGGTTGCAGGGCGGGATTACCTATGTCATGACCTATGTGTCGATCAATAACCTGCCGCTGTCGGCGGTACTGGAACCCCGACTGTTGCTGGGCGGATTGCTGGGCGTTTTGAATCTGATGGCGCTGTATCCAGTTACGCAGGTCTACCAGCATAGCGAAGACGCTCGTCGGGGCGACCGGACGCTCAGCCTGCTGCTCGGCGTTCGGGGCACCTTTATCTGCGCCGTGGTGATGTATGGTCTGTCGTTACTAGCCTTTTATGTCTATTTTCAGGGTAGCTACTACTTTTGGCTCTACCTGGTGTTTCTGTTGCCCGCCGTACTGTACTTCCTGCGCTGGTTCTGGCGGGTGTGGCATAACCCCGGCCTAGCCGATTACCGCCACACGATGCGTATGATGTGGACATCGGGCGTGTGTCTGAACAGTTTTTTTATTCTTCTGATCGCCCTAACCCATTCGTAATCAGTTTTTCGTCCCGATCGACGTGAAGTAAATGTAAATTTTTTTGGGTCTAAGGCTTGACAAGCGTCGAAATAGCGCTAATTTTGCATCCACAATTCGCCGACATACTGGGGGTTGCAAAATTATAATACGCGAAAGTAGCTCAGCTGGTAGAGCGCGACCTTGCCAAGGTCGAGGTCGCGGGTTCGAACCCCGTCTTTCGCTCCACGAAAAAGGCACCGACCAACGGTGCTTTTTTTCGTAAATGCCGGGATGGTGGAATTGGTAGACACGCCGGACTTAGTTCTTTGATATTTTTCGTTTTATTGTCGTAATTAAGAGTGAAATACTCTTAATCGCATGGCTCGTTATGTCTTTGATTCTTCTTTCGAGAAGAGGATAATCGATGTTTGCTCTGAATCTGGAAGTATGGCTAAAGCAGCCATAGCGCTTGGTATGAATTACAAAACACTTTGTTTTCATGCAAAGCGTCTTAATTGTTTTAAGGCTAACCAGTCAGGAATAGGTTTGCGAAAAAGCCACCAAAGGATTCAATTCCAATGAGTGCTATTTTTAGTGGGTCTCACTTAACCTACCAGTCTCATAAAATAAAAAAGAGACTTTTAAGAGAGGGGTATAAGAAGCATCGTTGTGAATCATGTGGTTTATCAGAATGGAAGGCAGCTCCTATTCCTTTGGAATTACATCATAGAAATGGAGTAAAAACAGATAACTCGCTGAATAATATCGAGTTGTTGTGTCCTAATTGCCATGCTCTCACCGACAATTATCGAGCGAAGAACATCAAAAAGTTGAGTGCGCGGTTGGAAACGACCGATGTAGAACCGCTTAAATTCGGGGAAACCTTATCAGGTAATTGATTGGCAATCCCGAGCCAAGCCCGCCCGCGAAAGCTGGTGAGGAAGGTGTAGAGACTTAATAGGCGGCACCTACGTTTTGCTTCTGGCAAGATAGGGTGAAGAGAAAGTCCAGACCACAAATCGTTGCAAATGGCAACGAGCAGCGAAAGCTGTAGCTGGTACGAAAATCCTGTGGGCCACAAGCCCGTGCGGGTTCGACTCCCGCTCCTGGTACCTCCCGAAAGGGTAAGAAACACAAAAGCCGCCGACATCAGCGGCTTTTGTGTTTATATAGGTGTACCGACACAGGGTCGCTTACTTTTGTACCTTGCTTTATTTTGAGCTGTCGCGACTCACTATATACACGCATTATATGAAGGTCAGGAGTTGGGCAAAAAAGCCTTCAGCTTTCTTAGAGAAAAACACCGATTTAAATGAATTGGCGAAGACTGTGTCAGCTTCGCCAACGCCCAACTGAAGTTTGAGGCTAATGATATTTCGTTTGGGGCTCTGTAGTACTATCCATTGAGGCCATTGAATAAAACAGATATAGTCTTTCGCCAATGGTGATATATTTGTTAAGTTTGTACCAACATGCTCACCCCGCTTCCCGTTAGAACAGCGCGCTTAGGGTGAGCTTTCTATTTTTAGGGCATGAGTAAAGTCCCTTATCGCAAGTCTGCTCTCACTTATCAGGATCAACTTAATCAACTTAAGGCAAGAGGTTTAATCGTTCAGGACGACGTTAGAGCCCTTCATTTGTTAGCTCAGGTTAGCTATTACCGACTGAGCGGCTATTGGTATCCTCTTTTGGGTGATAAGCAAATACACCAATTCAAGCCGGGGTCTACTGTTGAAACAGGTTTTCGGTTGTATTGCTTTGACCGGGAGCTACGAAAACTAATGCTGGCCGAGTTGGAAAAAATAGAAGTGGCTATACGAGCACACATGATCTATGTGCTTTCGCATCGTTTTGGTCCATTTTGGTTTACAGATACAACTTTGTTTACAGATGCGGCCAGCCACACAAAAACCATTAGTAGTCTGAGAGCCGAATATAGTCGTAGCGATGAACAATTTATAAAAGCGTTCCGGCAAAAATATAATGATCCGTTACCGCCAAGCTGGATGATGTTGGAAGTTGCTTCATTCGGTTCGCTATCTATGTTATACAAGAATTTGAACACAACTATAGAGAAGAGACAAATCGCAAGCTATTTTGGGCTTGACGATGGTACGTTTGGGTCTTGGCTTCATTGTATAGTTTATTTACGGAACGTATGTGCCCATCATGGTAGGCTGTGGAATCGGGTAATGAGTATCCAGCCCCGTATTCCGAAAAGCCCACGTAAGCCTTGGCTAGCTAACAAGTTGGTCATTAATAATCGGACGTATTTTGCCTTATCTATGATTCTTTTCTTGTTGTCAACGGTTAATCCCAATCATCGTTTTTTGCAGAAACTGGCTGCTCTATTTCACAACTACCCAGAGGTGGATAAAAATGCAATGGGTTTTGAATCTGGTTGGGAGAATGAACCGCTTTGGCAGTAAGCAGGGTTACGGTGAAATAAAGATGCAAAATGAAGGCGCGAAACTTTTCAGGAACTACACTCAGACAATAATGTAGGGAAGTTAAATTCACGAAACCTTTATTTTGTATAGATAGTTGATTGTCAATACGATATGGGGGTGTTCTGGACCCAGCCCCCGTACCTCCCGAAAGGGTAAGAAATAAACAGAGCCGCTGATGTCAGCGGCTTTTGTGTTTATATAGCCCGGCCTTGCCGGGACGCAAGTAGATGCGCCGGAACCCTACTTTATCTATGGCTATCCCCCAATCGGCAGATAGATCGATCTCTGTTAGAAGATTCGGAAAACGGGATGCGCCACGGATCGCATGCTATTGATATCAAAACCATACGGGCGGGCTTTGCTCGGATCAGGGGTGCTGCTCGTGCTACTAAACATCGGTAAGGGCGAGGCTCAGCCGATAGACCGGCGGGCAGTGGTCGATCGGCATCGGGTGACAATCACCCAACCCGACACCCTCGGGTCGCTAACGGTGGGCAACGGTCGGTTCGGATTTACGGTAGATGCTACTGGCCTGCAATCGTTTCCCGAGCAGTATGCCCGTGGTATTCCGCTGGGCACTCAGTCCGAATGGGGGTGGCACCGCTTTCCTAACCCCGCCAGATATCAGTTTGCCGAGACGCTGCAATCGGTCGATGTCAACGGCACGCCACGTCCATATGCTGTGCAGTGGCGGCAGGCGGGGCGCCATCAGCAGGCCGCCGACTACTTCCGGCAGAATCCGCACCGGCTTCAGTTGGGTAATCTGGGCTTCGTTATTCTGAAAAAAGACGGACAAGTGGTTCAACTGACTGACCTGAAAGATGTTCGGCAACAACTAGATCTGTGGACAGGTACCATCAACAGTACGTTTACCATTGAAGACACTCCCGTCAGCGTGACCACTTGCGCCCATGCCGGGCAGGATATCGTAGCCGTGCGGGTTGTATCGGACCTGCTTCGGCAGCGACGGATCTCGCTCCGGCTTCGGTTTCCGTACCCGACCAATGCATTCACTGACGTAGGGACTCACTACGCCAGCGCATCGGCGCATCAGACCCGGCTGGAGCGCCTGGGGCCTGCGTCGGTACGGTTTCATCGTCAGCTTGATCAGGATAGTTATTTTGTGACGGCCCGGTTGAGCCAGCCTGCGCCAGTGCGGGCGGCTGCTGACCATGATTTCAGGATAGAGCTTTCAGGAGCGTCGGCTTTTGAAGCCGTGGTGCAGTTTTCGGCGCAGTCGTCACCTGGTCGATTACCCACGTTTGCCGATGTACAAGCCAGCAGCCGACTGGGCTGGGAGCGGTTCTGGCGGTCGGGTGGTGCCATTGATCTGGCGGGCAGCACCGACCCGCGAGCTGCCGAACTCGAACGGCGCGTTGTGCTGTCGCAGTACCTGACCCGCGTACAATGCGCCGGCGACTCGCCCCCGCAGGAAACGGGTCTGACCTATAACAGCTGGTACGGTAGGCCCCACATGGAAATGTACTGGTGGCATTCGGCCCATTTCGCCCTGTGGGGCCGCACCGATCTGCTTGCCCAAAGTATGGGCTGGTACAAGCGGGCGCTGGCTGGGGCCCGGGAGATAGCTCGTCGGCAGGGGTACCGGGGCGTTCGCTGGCAAAAGATGACTGACCCGGACGGGGGCGAAACGGCGTCATCGGTAGGGTCTTTCCTGATCTGGCAACAGCCACATCCGATCTACCTGGCCGAACTGATTTACCGAAACCAGCCATCAAAAGCCGTTCTGGAGAAATACCGGGCCGTGATTTTTGCAACCGCCGACTTCATGGCTTCGTTCGCGAGCCTGAACCCTAAAACGGGTCGTTATGATCTTGGGAAGGGTATTATTCCGGCGCAGGAATGTTTCGACCCGGCCCAAACGGTTAACTCGCCCTACGAACTGGCCTACTGGAGATGGGGCCTGCAGGCAGCCCAGCGCTGGCGTACCCGGCTCAACCTGCTGCCCAATTCGGACTGGCAGCGGGTCATTGACGGGCTGGCTCCCTTAACACAGCAGGACGGCGTATACCAGGCTGCCGAGAACGTGGCGGATTCTTACTCGCCCGACAGCCGCTATACCATCGACCATCCGGCTGTGCTGGCTGCGCTGAGTACCCTGCCCGCCAACGGCCTGGTCGACCGGGCAGTGATGCAGCGTACCTACGATACCGTTGAGCGGGTCTGGCACTGGGATCATACCTGGGGCTGGGATTTTCCGATGGTGGCCATGACAGCTACCCGGCTGGGGCAGCCCGACCGCTCACTGGACGCCCTGTTTAAAGACGTAACGAAAAACACATATCTGGTCAACGGCCATAACTATCAGGACAAACGACTTACGCTCTATCTGCCCGGCAACGGTGGTTTGCTGGCGGCCGTAGCGCTGATGTGTGCTGGCTACGATGGCAACACCATCCCTGCACCGGGATTTCCCAAAAACGGCCGCTGGACAGTGAAGTGGGAAGGGCTTAAACCCATGCCCTGACACCTGCCAGTGCCCTGATACCTGCCAGGCTTTCTCTTTGGAATAGCATCTGGGCCAGGCGAACAGGCAGGCCGACTCGACTACCTTAGGGGGCGATACTGAAAACAAGAGCATAAAAAAAGGTCGCTTTCGTAAAAGCGACCAGGGTACGCATCTATAGGCTACAGGACGCAAACAGGTCCCGGATGGATTGATTCACTAGAAAAGATCTTTGATGTCGATCCGGCTATGGAGGTGCTCTTCGTCTTTGAAGGGCAGCATAATCAGTACCTGACCATGTTCGTGAATGGCTTCGATCTGGTCGGCGTCAACGAAAGACGGGATGTCCAGCACCCGCAGAAACATGGGTACTGCCAGCCGCTGCGAGCCGCCTTCTTCATCCTGCGTAACCGAGGTATTGACCAGCAGGGTATACAGCACGAGTTTACTGCCTTCGACCAGCACGTTGAACGCATTGGCGCGCACACCGGGAGCTGATAACGTAATCACCAGCCGTTCGTCTTCGCGCTCAACCTGCATCGTTGTCTGACTCGAACCGCCATATAAGGTATTAAGCAAATCAATCTGTCCGCCCGTACCCTGAAACACATTTTCTATCGCTTTCATAGGTGTTGCTGTTTACTGTTCAGATACTATCTGATAAACAAACCCCGTGCCTAAGCGGTTTGAGCCCGCCAAAGCCGACAGGCTGTCAGGGATTTGGCCACGTTTTGGCCCATTATATGCCTTTTTGACGCGATCAACACGTGTTTTGCCAAATAAGGCAGTTACGGATTGTGAACGAATGGTGTATAAGGATTGTCGCGGTTTGTGGGGATTTTGTGGTTCACATTCCACACAGCGTCAGCACGGAAGCCGCAGGAGTAAGCCTGTTTTTCGGCTTGTAATGACGTATCTTTGTCGGCATTATGCATATCCGAATTGGAACCCGCAGCAGCCGCCTGGCCGTGTGGCAAGCGGACTATATACAGACCTTACTGCAGGCCGGTGGACTTACGTCCGAGCTGGTCCTGATCGAGACAAAAGGAGATCAGATACTGGATCGGTCGCTGGCTAAAATCGGCAGCAAAGGCGTTTTTACGCAGGAGCTAGAAGATCAGCTCCGGGCCGGTACGATCGACATTGCCGTACACAGCGCCAAAGACCTGCAATCGTCGCTGCCGGCTGACCTGGGCATTATCGCTTTTACGGAGCGTGAACAGGTGAACGATGTCCTCGTAAGCCGTGATCCATCCCTGTCGCTGACCAGCGGACAGCCGTTTGTGATCGGTACCTCGTCGACCCGGCGGGTGGCAATGCTGCGCCATTTTTGTCCGCACATCCGGGTGGTCGACATGCGGGGTAACCTCCAGACCCGGCTGCGTAAACTCGACGAAGGTCAGTGCGACGCGCTGCTGCTGGCCTATGCGGGCGTACACCGGATGCAGTACGACGATCTGATTGCCGAACAGCTGCCGGTTGCTGAGTTTACGCCCGCCGTTGGTCAGGGAAGCGTAGCCATCGAAGCGGCCAGCACACTGGCTATCGAGAAACAGGAAGCCATCCGCCGACTGACTAACCATGAACCAACCGAGGCTGCCCTGAAAGCAGAGCGGGCTTACCTGCGCCGACTCGAAGGCGGGTGCAGCATTCCGGTATTTGCCCTGGCTACCTACACGGATGAGACGCTGAGCCTCACAGGTGGACTAATCAGCCTCGACGGGGAGGACATGCTGCGCGAAACGTACAGCGGCCCGGCCCACGACGCCGAACGGCTCGGACATGCTCTGGCCGAGCACATTCTGGCCCAGGGGGGTGACGTTATTTTACAGGCAATCCGGCATCAACTGAGTGAATAAAAGCCGGGCCAGCCGGTTGGCGGGCCCATACATAGCCAGCGCTACAACCTGACCAGACGAATCATGAACCTTTTCCGAATCAGCTGGAGTAACCTTACCGACAAACCCCTGAGCAGCTTTCTGAGTGGTCTGCTGATGACCTTCGGGATCACGATTATTTCGCTGTTGTTGTTGCTGAATAAACAGCTCGACGATCAGTTCCGGCGGAATATACGCGGCATCGATATGGTGATTGGCGCCAAGGGCAGTCCGTTGCAACTGATCCTGTCGAGCATTTACCAGGTCGATGCGCCGGTGGGAAACATTCCGCTCGCGGAGGCCGAACGGCTGACGCGTAACCCGATGATCAAGACGGCTATTCCGCTGGCCATGGGCGATAATTACCGCTCGTTCCGGATTGTGGGTACCAACAAAAAATACCTCGATCATTTTGGTGCTACCGTGGCGCAGGGGCAACTGTTTAAACAGGATCTGGAGGTGGTAATCGGGCCGAGGGTGGCCGAAGTGGCCGGGCTGAAACTCGGCGATACGTTTGCCAGCTCGCATGGGCTGGACGATGAGGGCGAAGAACATGCCGACTCGAAGTATAAGGTAGTGGGCATCCTGAACGGGACCAATACCGTTACGGACCAGCTCATCCTGACTCCCGTTTCGAGCGTCTGGGCTATCCATGAACACCACGAAGCCGGTGAGGAGCACCATGACGAGGACCATCACGAAGGCGAAGTCCACGAAGATGGCGAAGCGCACGACGAGGAGCCGCGCGAGATTACGAGCATGCTTATCAAGTTTCGGAACCCGCTGGGTATGATGCTGGCGCGGGGTATCAACCAGAACTCTAAGCTCCAGGCGGCCCTGCCCAATATTGAGGTGAACCGGCTGTTTTCCCTGCTCGGCGTAGGCGTCGAAACGCTGCGGGGCCTGGCCATTGTCATCATGCTGATTTCTGGTATCAGCGTGTTCGTATCGCTGTACAATTCGCTGAAAGAACGTCGATACGAAATGGCGCTGATGTTGTCGATGGGCGCAACCCGCGTTCAACTGTTTATGATGCTCCTGCTCGAGGGGCTGGTGCTGGCGCTGATTGGCTTTGGGCTGGGTATACTGCTGAGCCGGGTTGGCTTATGGCTTTTCTCGACCAGTGTATCCTCCGAATATCATTACAACCTGGCGGCTTTTGGTATCCTGCCCGAAGAGTGGACCCTGCTGGGCGTCGCCTTGCTGATCGGCCTGCTGGCTGCGGCTCTGCCCGCCCTGGGCGTTTACCGCATGAACATCTCCCGCACGCTGGCTGAAGAGTAAACAAAAGCGGGAAGAGGCTGGCTTGTTCCCGCTTCTTCCCGCTCCTGGCCGGGCTCGGTCTAGCCCATTACATTGTAAATCATAACCGGGGCTGCTTTATTCTTGAGGGTGGCTTCGCCGAGAGGCTCGCAGGTGAACGACTCGGCTACCTGTTGCTGAGCGGCTTCGGTGATGACGATCTGCCCCGCCCGAGCCACCGACTGCAGACGCTGGGCCGTATTGACGGTATCGCCGATAACGGTGTAGTCGAGCCGTCGGAGCGCCGTTGAACCGATATTCCCCGAAACCATTTCGCCGGTGTTGATGCCGATAGCGACCTGCGGGTGGTAGCTGGTATGATGAGGCAGATTGTCTTCCAGCGAAGCGATCTGCGCGCGGACACCCAACGCGGCTTCGATGGCCCGGTCGAGGTGGTAGTCGCCCCGGAATACGGCCATCACGGCATCGCCCATGAACTTGTCGACGTGGCCGCCCTGCGCAATAATTTCCTTGACCATCACGTCGAAATACCGATTCACCAGCTTGACAACGGTATCGGCCGTTTCGCGCTCGGCAATGGCCGTAAAGCCGCAGATGTCGATGAACATGACGGTTGCCGTTACGGTTTCGCTGGCCGAGAGCGAGGTCTCGAACTCGGCGCGGCTCATGAACGTCAGCACCGACTCGTCGACGTACATCCGCAGAATATTGTTTTCTTTAATCGCCTGCAAGGTCTGGCGGAGCTGACCAATGTACGCCATGGTTTTCTCCATCGTTACCTCGAGGTCTTCGAAGTTGACCGGCTTGGTTACGAAATCAAAAGCCCCCCGGTTCATGGCGGTACGAATGTTATCCATGTCGCCATAGGCCGACACGATAACGGCTTTGAGCATTGGATTTGTCTCGTGGAGCCGGATCAGTAGCGTCAGCCCATCCATACCGGGCATGTTGATATCGGTCAGTACCATATCGATATCGGGCTGCTGGTCGATCAGCGTCAGCGCTTCGTTACCATCGTGGGCAAATACAAACTCGTACTGTTTTTCACGAATCTGACGCCGAAACTTCTGTTTGATGAGAAGTTCAAGATCGGTCTCGTCGTCAACCACCAATATTTTCGCTTTCATGCAATGGTGCGAAGTTTTTCTTTAAGTACAGTGAAGTCGAGCGGCTTGGTCAGGAAATCGTTGGCCCCGAGTTTAGCCGCCTGCTGCTGCGATTCGGGATCGCCATAGGCTGTAATCATCATCACAACGGGCGGGGGCGGGGCGTTGAAGTCGGTCCGGATATGCCGTAACAGCTCGAAACCGCTCATGCCGGGCATGTTGATGTCCGACAGAATCAGTACTACTTCTGAAGGTCTACTCGATAAATAGGTTATGGCTTCTTCGCCCGAGTTGGCAAAGGCCAGTTCAAACTCACCATTCCGAACTTCGCGTCGAAACCGCTGCTCAAACAAATCTTTTACGTCTGGTTCGTCGTCAACAACTAATATTTTCATGGCAGATCGAGTTAGTCAAAGATAAGCGGTTTGTGGGCAGCGTGGTGCCTTCAGACTGGTAGTTTAAGGGTAAATGTTGTTCCCTGGCCTTCCTTGCTGTCAACGTCCAGGGTACCGCCGTGCCCTTTGGTAATGATATCGTAGGCCAGAGACAGGCCCAGCCCGGTTCCTTCGCCGGTGGGTTTGGTGGTAAAGAACGGCTGGAAAATCTTGGACAGCAGCGCAGCTGGAATTCCGGTACCGTTGTCGCGGATACGGATAACTGCCTGGTCGTTTTCCAGTCGAACCTGAGCCGTCACCTCGGGTTGGTAGCCAGCCGTCGGCGTGGTTTTCTGCCGACTCTGAACGGCGTAGAAGGCGTTGGTGTAGAGGTTGAGCAGCACCCGGCCCAGATCCTGAGGCATCACCTGTACCGGACCCAGCGCTGGGTCTGGATCAACCTGAAAACTGGCGTTGAATGTTTTGTCTTTGGCCCGCAGGCCGTGGTAGGCCAGCCGCAGGTACTCCTCGCAGAGCGCGTTCAGATCGGTTGGCTCGCGCTGGCCGCTGGAGGCCCGGCTGTGCTGGAGCATACCCCGGACAATGCTGGAGGCCCGGCTGCCGTGCTGGCTGATCTTCTGGAGGTTCTGGCGCAGGTCGGTCAGCAGCTCGTCGGTGAGCTGGGGGTCGGGGTTTGGTTTGTGGTGTTCGTCGGCGATCTCGTCGATGAGCTCGACGGAGACCTCGGCGAAGTTGTTGACGAAGTTGAGGGGGTTCTGGATCTCGTGGGCGATGCCGGCCGTCAGCTCACCCAGCGACGCCAGCTTTTCCTGCTGGATGAGCTGGTTCTGGGCGGCCTTCAGTTCGGCCTGCTGCTGCCGGAGCTGGGCATTGGTGCGGGTCTGCTGGCGGTTGCTACGCCATAAAACCAGGGCAACAACGCCCAGTAGTCCCAGCCCGATCAGTGCCCCGATCAGCCGTTGCTGTTGCCGTTGGTCTTCTTCGGCCTGCAAAATGGCCGCGGCCTGCTGTTCGGCTGCCTTGGCGTTCTGCTGAAGAATGGTTAGCTGCTGCCGGGTCTGGGCGCCCAGCAGGGTGTCGTTGTAGGCAATGAAGGTCTGCTGATACTGGTAAGCGTGCCGGTAGTCATTTTGTCGGGCGTACGATTGGGCCAGTACCTGGCTGGCATCCCGAATAACTTCTTTATGACCAATTTGCCGGCTGAGATTCCAGCTCTTCTGCCCGTAATACACGGCACTGTCGGCCCGGTTGGCGTCCAGCTGCGCCCGGGCCATCACCGTTTGCGCCCAGGCAATCACCTCGTAGGCGCCTTCGGCCAGCAACACCCGAAGCGACCGGTGGGCGGTTCGGATAGCCTGAAGGGGCTGCCCCTGCTCGGTTTCTACGGCCGCCAGATTACTTTCGGCCTGCGCCCGCAGTAGTGGATTCTGGAGCGATTCGGCCAGCCTGATCGATTTGTCGTAATAGTTCTGCGCTTTCTCCGGATCGCCCTTCAGCCGGTACAGTTCGCCAAGTGCGTTCAGAGTTCGGCATACGCTTCCGAGGTCGTTAGCCCGCTCGTGCTCATCCATGGCGGCTGTCAGGAACTCGAGGGCCAGGGTGTAATCGCCAAGCAGAATATGGAGGGAACCCAGGTGAGAATGCGTCTGCCGGATCAGCAACAGGTCGTTCCGTTGTTCGGCAACGTGCAGACTCTGCTGGCCCAGCTCAAAGGCGGTGGCATAGTCGCCCCGCTGAATGCTTACCCAGGCGAGTCGGCTCTGGACCCGGGCCACGCCCAGACTATCCTGCAACTGGCTGAAACCATCGCCGGCTGCGTTCAGATACTGCATCGCCCTGTCGTAGTTATTGAGATTACTATAGGCGCGACCCAGCGTAAACTGCGCCATGGCGATGCCTGGCTTGTAGCGGATAGCGCGCGCAAGCGCCAGAGCTTCGTTGCTATATTGAAGGGCCGACACTCGATTGATGTCGGTTGAGGCATTGGCCAGATCGATCAGCCGGTTAACCCGACCGGTGTCGGTTTTGGTAATCGCCAGCTGCCGGGTGAGCACCCTGATCAGCGAGTCCTGCGCCCGCACCCGATAGCCCAGGGTCAGGAGCAGAAAGCAGGTAACACCAAGTAGCCATTGTCTTCTCATAGGAGCATATAGCTAGGCGGGTAGTTCAATAATAAACTCGGTGCCTTCGCCTTCGCGGCTCCTGGCTTCTATGGTACCACCGTGTCCCTTGGTAATGATGTCGTAAGAGAGAGACAGGCCCAGCCCGGTTCCTTCGCCGGTGGGTTTGGTGGTAAAAAACGGCTGGAAAATCTTGGACAGAATCGACTCCGGCATACCAACGCCGTTGTCCCGAACCCGAATCCGCACTTCGTTACCAATGCATTCGGTCGTAACCGTTACGGTAGGCTGGTACGAACTAGCCTGCTCCTGGGCGGTTTTCTGCCGGCTCTGAACGGCGTAGAAGGCGTTGGTGTAGAGGTTGAGCAGCACCCGGCCCAGATCCTGGGGAACAACCGTCACGAGGCCGAGACTGGCGTCCAGTTCAGTGCTGAAACTGGCGTTGAATGTTTTGTCTTTGGCCCGCAGGCCGTGGTAGGCCAGCCGCAGGTACTCCTCGCAGAGCGCGTTCAGATCGGTTGGCTCGCGCTGGCCGCTGGAGGCCCGGCTGTGCTGGAGCATACCCCGGACAATGCTGGAGGCCCGGCTGCCGTGCTGGCTGATCTTCTGGAGGTTCTGGCGCAGGTCGGTCAGCAGCTCGTCGGTGAGCTGGGGGTCGGGGTTTGGTTTGTGGTGTTCGTCGGCGATCTCGTCGATGAGCTCGACGGAGACCTCGGCGAAGTTGTTGACGAAGTTGAGGGGGTTCTGGATCTCGTGTGCGATGCCGGCCGTCAGCTCACCCAGCGATGCCATTTTCTCGCTGTGAATAAGCTGGTTCTGGGTCGCTTTCAGCTCGGTCAGCGCCTGTTCCAGCTCTTCTTTCTGGCTGGTGATTTCGGCCGTGCGCTGGGCCACCAGGTATTCGAGTTCCTGCTTGCGGGCCTCAATTTTTCGTCGTTCGGCGGCTTCGATCTCGCGTTCCTGTTCCAGCTTGATCAGCGCCTTTTTCTGGCGACTGGCCACAATCAGGAAAGCAACGAGCCAGACCAGGGAAAAGCCGACCGTTGAGTCGGTGAAGTTGCTGTACGTTTTGGCAAACTTCGGAAACAAGTCCTCGATGACTTTGAAAACGGACATCAGGAACATAAACGGCGCCACCGCCAGGAAGGCCGTACGGGCGGCCTGGTTGGGGCTAAGCAGGTGGACCGTGTAGCCGACCATGCCCAGGGCAATCAGCCAGATCAGGCGGAGCGGAAAGTCCTCGTCGGTAACGGTGCTGAGACCGATCAGGGCAACGTTGATAAACCAGTAATTCTTGAGCCACCAGTCCCATTGAGGAAGCCGATTTTTGGTGTCAAGAAATCGCCTTGTCTGCCAGATAATCAGCAGCGTAAGGAGTGACGACGAGATTTCATCCTCATCCATGGTCAGGTAGGGTTTGGCGTGTGGGTGGTTTAGTGTGGGCAAGATAGATACCAAACGCCAACCGTACAACGGCTGATATAGGCCAGCGGAGCTTACATATGTTAGTCGGTTGATTAGGTAGATACCGACGTGGGCCGACCCGCCAGAAGCTCATTCTGCCGCCGAATTCGTCCCGACAAACTCCTGACGATGCTACGCAGCACCTCGCCCCGCTCTTCCATCAGGTCAAAGAAATCGTCCTGGTCGAGCCGCAGCAGCCGGACTTCTTCTACCGCTTCGGCGGTAGCTGATCGGGATTCGGTATCGAGCAGCGCCAGCTCTCCGAAAAAATCGCCCCGGCCAAAACGAGCCAGCTCGGTGTTGCCATCCAGAATGCTTACCTCACCCGTGTCGATGACGTACAGAGCCGTGCCGAGGTCGCCTTTCTGGAAGATGACATCGCCAGGCTGGTACGATTCTTCCTTCATGATCGGGGTAATGCTGGCCAGTACGTTTTCGGGCGTTTGGGCAAACAGGCTAGTGTTGGCCAGCAGTAGTACCCGGTCATAGTCGGGAATCTGGCTGGTAGAAGTAGACGAGTGATTCATAAGTAAAGGCGACAGAACAGACGTACGGCTCAGCAGCTGACGAGCTTCGTCGGCCTGGCTGGCGGGTATGGCGCGCAACACGAGCCCAACCGTCCAGGCCGAAAATACAGTTTCGCCGGTTCGGAGTATATACGAACGGATGGATTCAGCATCCTTGAACGGGCCGAGTTCAGCATCGAGAATACGCACCTTTTCGGCCCGTTGCAGGTCATCGACCAGTACCTGCAGGGTCTGGTAAACGTTGCGCGGAATCAGGTTGTCGAGGAGTTCGAGGGCGTTGGCCCGGCGTTCGCGGGCGGGGTGGCCTACCCCCAGTCGGGCACCGGCAATGGTCTCGGAGTCGTAAAGCTGAGTCAGCACGTCGAACAGGCGTTGCCGCAGTACGGTCAGCTCATAGTCCAGCGACTGAACCAGGCTGTCGTCCGTTTCGGTAAGGGTGCCATGCAGGATTCGGTGGGCCAGCGCCAGTTCGTCGTGGAGCAGGGACCGGAAGACCTGATCGTCGGCGGGTTCGTTGGGAAAACGGCGGAGGGCCCGCAGCGCAGCCCCCCGCACCCGCAGATCGGACTGCCGGGCCAGCTCGTTCAGAAACTGACGGCTCCGGGGGGTGCGGATAGTACCGCAGATAATGGCTATACGCTGAATCAGTACAGGGTCGGTCGTGCTCCGCCAGGCTTCCTGCAAAAGCGGCAGCACATCCGCCTGGCTGCCTTTCAGGGCGTTGGCCGCAACACGTCCGGCCGTTTTACTGGTTAGCCGGTCTACCAGATGCCGAGCCAGGTCCGGGTCGGTGAGTTGACCTGCGGCCAGCATGGCGTCGTTCAGCAGCCCGTTCTGGCTCTGGGTCAGGTAGCGGGTTACGGTAGGAGCGAAGTCGGTCAGGCGCAGTCGGCCAATCAGGCCCAGTGCCATTCGCTGCCGACCCGGGTCCGACGCGTTGGTTAGCTCGGTCAGGCTACGGACGCCCACCGGATCGCGCGGGTTCAGCTCCAGTACCCCCCGGATGGCGCCCTGCCGAATGGTGATGTCGGTATGGTTCAGGAGCGGGGCCAGCTCAGACGGATCGGCACTGATGCGTCTGCCCAGCAGGTAAGCGGCCTGTTCGCGCAGAGCAGGGTCGGAATCGGTCAGGGCAATGTGGCGAACGGGCGCAACCGGCAGGGGCTGGTTGGTGCGGGCGGCTACTGTCAGGGTACGTTGCCGCACCGATGGGCTGGGGTGGGTTAGCAAGGTCGGTAACTGTCGGCTCAGCTCGTCGGGGTTGTGCTGATCGAGCCAGCCGATAGCCGCCGTTACATCGTCGGGGTTGTTGCTGCGTAGCCGGGCCGTTACCGCCGACGACGCCGTAGCCGGCATGGCTAGCTGATCTCGTTCGAGAAACCGTCGGCCAATGGCGTCGTTGAGTTCGTGCAGGTAATGATTGTAGGTCTGGTCGAGCAGCCATACCAGTACGCCCAGTAGCACGATCCAGACCAGGGGCATCAGCGCTTCGATGGCGGGGCGGGCGTGGAGCGCAAAAATCAGGAAGCCCGCCACCCCCAGACCGATTGGCTCGTAAAACCCTTTGGCTACCGTATGGCCCTTGAGCCGCTGCGGAGCTGACAGGGGCTGGAACAAAACCAGAAAAACGGGGTCGAACAGCGATCGGCGTACTACTTCGAAGAGCAGGTAGAGGCCGCAGAAGTACACCAGCCGGGTTGTTTCGTCGGTCGTGATCATGTTCAGAACGACCAGTCCGCCCAGCCCGGCCAGCGCTACCCAGGGCAGAACGAGCAGCGAACGCTGTACCCCAAACCGGTCGAGGGCCTGCCGCGACAGCAGAAGCTTAACGATCATCGCTACCCCGTAGGTAAGCGCCAGCACCAGACTAACGTAGTAGATTACATCGGTCTGGTCATGAAAACGGTGCTTTACATTAATAAAGAAGCTGTACTCGACCTGGGTAGCCACAGCCGCCAGCGTAGCCAGACTCAGACACATGAAGAAGATCAGCTTACTGCCCCCGAATCGTTTCTCGATCAGCTGCGACTCTTCCCGGCGGGTGGCCCGACTGGAGCGGTGGGGTGCATGAACCTCATGCGACCGGACCGTAAGCCGCAGAATGTAGAGCGATGCGACAAACGCGGCCAGCGCGACGACCAGCAGCCGAAGTACTTCTTCGTGGGCATGAACCAGGGCAGCCAGAATAGCACCGATGGCTTTGGCTGGCATGTCGCCCGAGCTGATGACGCTGAACAGCCGCTTGCTCTGACGGGTATCGAACACCACCGCCGAAACCCCCCAGAACTCCAGATTGGTCAGCAGATAAATAATCCGGTACCCAACCATGATGGCTACCGCAGCCGCCACCGAATGACCTACCTCAACCAGAACGCCCACTACTACCGTCATCACAACGACCGAGAGCAGCACCCGCATGGCCAGGGTACTCAACAAGAGATGATGTTCGTAATACGCATAGAGTCGCCCCACCAGGATCATACCCAGCGCAGACGCTACGTACGCAAAAGGCAGGCTGGTTTCCGGATGGTTCTCGAGCAGTATGGCATTGGCGGCTACGTAGATCAGGATGGTGCCGATGCCCAGCAGAAAGTTATGGACAAAAAAAAGCCCAACCGTACGGGCTTCGTCGGGTCGAATACCCACTGCCCGTTGCCAGCGTTGAGCCAATGGTGATGGTGATGCAGAAGAGGTGTCGGTTCCGACGTTCATGGTGAAATGGAAACGCGATTTACCCTCAAAGATAAGCACTCACCGTCTAAACCGCTTTTCGGGCGCAGGTTTAGTTTAGGCGGCTCTGCACGCCCGCCATCGGTTCGATCTGATGCCTGGTTTGCGCCTATCGGCCGGAGGCCTATACACACGTACAGAGTACACCAGCTGATACGGCTGCTGCGGCCGGGCGATAGCAACAAGAAAAGGTCGCCGAATCACCTGCCCGATCGGTGCAGCGTGTACTCAGGAGGGTTCTGCAGCCGAAGCAGGCCGGGAGAACGCAGGGCAGAAGCGGGGATGCCAACCAAACGGGCATAAATACTGTTGTACTGGTACGGGCGTCGTTACCTGAACGGAATCAATAAAAACGATAATTTTTGCGGTCAACTGTCTGACTGATACGCTACCTTTGCGGGTCAAAACAACGACGCGCCTTCGTCATGGACCAGTATTCATACATTGCCAACTCTGACGCGGCTTACGTAGATCAACTGTACCAGTCTTATAAGCAAGACCCTCAATCAGTTGACCAAAGCTGGCAGCAATTTTTTAAAGGATTTGAGTTCTCCTTAACCTACGGCGAAACCGCCGGATCGACAACCAACGGCGCGGCCAAAACCAACGGCGCTGCCACCAACGGCCAGGCGGCTGCTACGAAACCCGTAGATGCCAGCCATGCCGACCCGTCGGACCGCGAAAAAGAAGTATCAGTAGCCAGCCTGATCAAAGCCTACCGCTCGCGGGGGCACCTGCTGGCTAAAACTAACCCGCTCAAAGCCCGGAAAGATCGTCAGCCCCGCGTTGACCTGCCCGACTACGCCCTGTCTGACGCCGATCTCGATACGACCTTCGAATCGGGTAAGCTGCTGGGCATCGGGCCGGCTACCCTGCGCAAGATTATGGAGTCGCTCCAGAAGATCTACGCGGGTAACATCGGCTTTGAGTATATGTACATCCGGGAGCTGGACGTTAAAAACTGGCTCCGCAATAAAATCGAGAAAGAAGCGCTGGTCTTTAGCCCTTCGGTATCGGAAAAGAAGCGTATTCTCGAAAAGCTGAACGAAGCGTCGGTATTCGAAAACTTTCTGGCTACCAAATACCTCGGTCAGAAGCGCTTTTCGCTCGAAGGCGGTGAAGCCACCATTCCTGCCCTCGACACCATCATCAGCACGGCCGCCGATATGGGCGTAGAAGAGGTGATGATCGGGATGGCCCACCGGGGGCGTCTCAACGTGCTGGCCAACATCCTGGGTAAATCGTACGAATCGATCTTCGACGGTTTCGAAGGCAACGTGCCTCAGCAGGTACATGGCGACGGCGACGTAAAATACCACCTCGGCTACTCGAGCCTGACCGAAACGCCCAACGGCAAACAGATCAGCGTGAAGCTGGCTCCTAACCCCTCACACCTCGAAGCCGTTAATCCGGTCGTGGAAGGCTTCGTGCGGGCGCAGGCCGATGAAGAATACAACGGCGATTTTACCAAGATCATGCCGATCCTGATTCATGGCGATGCGGCCGTGGCAGGGCAGGGTATCGTATATGAAGTAACCCAGATGGCCAAGCTGGCCGGCTATCAGACCGGCGGTACGGTACATTTCGTGATCAACAACCAGGTCGGTTTTACCACCGATTTTGACGATGCGCGCTCGTCGATCTACTGTTCGGATATTGCCAAGATCATCGATGCGCCGATTTTTCACGTCAACGGCGACGATCCGGAAGCGGTAACTTTCTGCGCCAAGCTGGCCGTTGAATTCCGCGAGAAATTCAACCGCGACGTGTTTATCGACATGGTATGTTACCGGCGCTACGGACACAACGAGTCGGATGAGCCGAAGTTCACCCAGCCGACCATGTATAGCATCATCGACAAGCGGGCCAACCTGCGCGAGCTATACAAGAACCTGCTCATCGAGCGGGGCGATGTAGACGCGGAGCTGGCTCAGCGGATGGATACCGAGTTCAAGAAACAGCTGCAGGATCGGCTCGATCGGGTGAAGCAGAAAGCCGAGATTCCCTACAAACCCCTCCGCCTTGACCTCGACTGGGCTGAGCTCCGCTTTGCCGAACCGCAGGATTTCGAGACGTCGCCCGAGACGGGGGTGCCCGCCGAAACGCTCGATCAGATCGGTCAGGCGCTGGTAAAACTACCTGAGGGCTTCAAGCCACTGAAGCAGATCGAAAAGCTGCTGAAAGATCGGCAGACCATGCTCACCGAAACCAAAACGGTGAACTGGGGCACGGCCGAGCTGCTGGCCTACGGGTCGCTGCTGCTGGACGGTCGCCCCGTTCGGCTGAGCGGTCAGGACGTACAGCGGGGCACGTTCTCGCACCGCCATGCCGTCCTGCACGACGTAGAGACTAATGCAACCTACTCATCGCTCGACTTCATCAAAGAAGGTCAGCCGAAGTTTCAGGCTTACAACTCACTATTGTCGGAGTACGGCGTTCTTGGTTTTGAGTATGGCTACGCCATGGCCAACCCCCACGCGCTCGTGATCTGGGAAGCCCAGTTCGGTGATTTCTCGAACGGCGCCCAGCTGATCATCGATCAGTTTATCGCGGCTGCCGAATCGAAATGGGGTATCCAGAACGGTGTGACGCTGCTTCTGCCGCACGGCTACGAAGGCCAGGGCCCAGAGCACTCGAACGCCCGGCCCGAGCGGTATCTGCAGCTGTACGCGGAGCACAACATGATTGTGGCCAACGTATCGTCGCCGGCTAACTTCTTCCACCTGCTGCGTCGTCAGCTGGCGTGGCCGTTCCGGAAACCGCTGGTCGTTATGTCGCCCAAGTCGCTGCTGCGGCATCCCAAGTGCATCTCGCCCCTCGAAGACCTCACCAAAGGGTCGTTCCAGGAGGTGCTGGGCGATACCTACGCCAAGCCGAAAAAGGTGAAACGGGTACTGCTCTGCACGGGTAAAATTTATTATGACCTGCTCGACAAACAGCAGGCCGACCAGCGCGACGATGTGGCTATCATCCGGCTCGAGCAGCTGGCTCCGCTGCCCAAAGCGCAGCTGGATGCCGTGCTGGCGCAGTATGGAAAAGCCGAGAAATTCTGGGTACAGGAAGAACCCGAAAACATGGGCTACTGGACCTACCTGCTTCGTATCGGGCTGACCCTGCCCATTATTTCGCGCCATGCCGCAGCTTCGCCCGCTACCGGCTATGCCAAAGTACATACCCAGGAACAAGCTGACATCGTTCGTAGAGCGTTTGACTAAATAGGAATAGGGTATACGGTATGTAGGTTCGGGTAGTTTCTTTACCAGATAGCTACATACGCGAAGCCTGAAAACCGAAAACCGATAATTATGGCCGTTGACATGAAGATCCCCGCTGTGGGAGAAAGCATCACCGAAGTGACCGTGGGCACCTGGTACAAAAAAGAAGGTGACCACGTAAAGATGGACGATGTCCTGTGTGGACTCGACTCCGATAAAGCGACGTTTGAACTGACGGCCGAAGCCGATGGCGTACTGCACATCCTGGCTCAGGAAGGCGATGTACTGCCCATTGGCGCCAGCATCTGCTCGATCGACACCGACGGATCGGGCTCAACCGGTAGTGCTACTCCGGCTCCGGCGGCCGAACCCGCTCCGGCCGAAGCGCCCAAAGCCGATCCGCAGCCCGCTCCGGCCAGCGAAGCCCCTAAGGCCGACGCGCCAGCCGCGGCTCCTGCAACGGGAGGTAACGTCATTGACATGAAAGTGCCGGCCGTTGGGGAGTCGGTTACGGAAGTTACCATTGCTTCCTGGAGTAAGAAAGACGGCGATCAGGTAGCGCTGGACGAGGTTCTCTGCGAACTGGAGTCAGACAAGGCCACCTTCGAACTACCCGCCGAAGCGGCTGGTATCCTGCGCATCGTTGCCCAGGCCGGCGAGACCCTGCCCATTGGGGGGCTGATTGCCAAAATCGAAACGAGCTCAGCAGCTGGTCAGGCCGCACCAAGCCCCGCTCCGTCGGCGCCCGCACCGGCGGCTGCGTCGGCCAATGGCAGTAACGGACAGGAAAGCTACGCGGCTAACCACCCATCGCCCGCAGCGGCTAAAATTCTGGCCGAAAAAGGAATCGATGCCAAACAGGTAGCTGGCACCGGCGTAGAGGGCCGCATCACCAAAGAAGATGCTATGAAAGCTGCGCCCAGCCCGGCGCAGCCAGCTGCTCAACCGGCTCCGTCGACCCCTGCACCAGCCGCCAAGGCACCCGCGCCCAGCCCGCAACCCGCAGCCGCCCCCGGTAGCCGCAACCAGCGTCGCGAAAAAATGACCTCGCTGCGCCGGACCATTGCGCGTCGGTTAGTGGCCGTCAAGAACGAAACGGCCATGCTGACTACCTTCAACGAGGTAGACATGAAGCCGATTATGGACCTTCGGAACAAGTACAAAGATAAATTCAAGGAGAAACATGGCGTGGGCCTCGGCTTCATGTCGTTCTTCACGAAAGCGGTTTGTGCAGCGCTGAAAGATTTCCCGGCCGTAAACGCCCAGATCGATGGCGACCAGATTGTTTACAACGACTTCTGCGATGTATCGATTGCGGTATCGACCGATCGGGGGCTGGTCGTGCCGGTTATCCGGAACGCTGAGCAGCTGAGCTTTGCCCAGATCGAGAAAGAGATTGGCCGACTGGCTGGTCTGGCCCGCGATAACAAGCTGACCATCGAGCAGATGACAGGGGGTACCTTCACGATCACCAACGGCGGTACGTTTGGGTCGATGCTCTCGACGCCCATCATCAACGCTCCGCAGTCGGCTATCCTGGGTATGCACAACATTGTAGAGCGTGCGGTCGTGGTGAATGGTGAGATTGTGGTTCGTCCGATCATGTACGTAGCCCTGAGCTACGACCACCGTATCATTGACGGCAAAGAGTCGGTAAGCTTCCTGGTTCGTGTGAAACAGATTCTGGAAGACCCCTCCCGGCTTCTGCTGGATATGTAAGCCCTTCGGCTCCTAAAACAAACAAGTCCCGCCAGATTGCTGGCGGGACTTGTTTGTTTTAGGAGCGTCTTTTATAATCAGGAAATTGCGAAGCCAGTATATTGACGCAGATTTTCTGGATGAAAAGCGAGTACGATGTCTTCTTTAGGGACACCGGCTTCCAGTAATGCATCGGCAATTGGGCGATCTGTTCCATCGTACTGAATCCATATTTTATCATTGATGATGTCGACGTGGATTGTTGGGCCGTAGATTCGTTCGCTTCCCCGCCAACCAGTACGCATGAGTTGGTAATGATCCTGTTCTTTATCGAGGATGAGAAAACGGTCTATTGTACTAACGAGCGGTTTTCCCTGTATATACCACTGAAGGGCATCCTGAATTATTTGCCGATACCGTGCCAATTTATCCATATTACAATGTCAGCCTTGAACTCGTCATAAATTATTAAACGCAATTTACGATGTTCAATAAGTCGTTGACCTAGCCGCTTTGTAAAAAAGTCCTGATACGCTGTCGAAGGAACGGCTAAATAAATAACCCGTTCCGGCTCTATGTCAGCCAGTACCGATTCGTACATATCATATTGCCCAATTGCTTTTTGAGCGTCGGCAACTGCTGAACGTCCCGCAAAGCTCTTTACTTCAACAGCAATTAAATCTTGACCCCTGATGGCGCCGATTGTGTCGCGAGTTGCTCCAATATCCACATACAGGCCATGTGAATCATAATCGATGTATAACGGATCATGGGTTATGGTCCATCCGTCTTTCTGAAGAGCAGCAATGACTGAATCGTGAAATAGATCTCGCGCTGCCATGACTATTCCCCAATCAGACTGACGCCGGTCATTTCGCGGGGTTGCTGAATGCCCATCAGGTGCAGAATGGTTGGCGCAATGTCGGCCAGTTTGCCGCTGTTCAGCGTTGGATGGTAATCTCTGTCGACCAGGATACAGGGTACGAGGTTGGTCGTGTGGGCTGTGTTGGGCGACCCGTCGTCATTGACCATGTACTCGGCGTTACCGTGGTCGGCAATGATGATAGCCGTATAGCCATGCTCCAGAGCAGCTTCTACTACCGCTTTGGTACAGGTATCGGCGGTTTCGGCTGCTTTCTTAACAGCTTCGAACACGCCCGTATGACCTACCATATCGGTATTGGCGAAATTGAGACAGATGAAATCCGTTTCTTCGTTCTGTAACTCTGGAATAATAGCGTCGCGGATGTCGTAGGCCGCCATTTCGGGCTTCTGATCGTAGGTCTTGACCGGAATGGTGGTAGCCACGCCCTGCGCATCGTAAACGACCATTTCTTTGGGCGAAGGGCAGAGAATGCGCTTCTCGCCGGCAAACGGCTCTTCGCGGCCGCCCGAGAAGAAGAACGTGACGTGCGGGTACTTTTCGGTTTCGGCAATCCGGATCTGCTTCCGCCCCGCGCCGGCGATGACTTCGCCCAACGTGTTCTGCAGGTTGTCTTTCTCGAAGATGATCTTCACACCGGTGAAATCATCGTCGTATTTGGTCAGGGTGATGTAGTTGAGCGCCAGTTTGGTCATGCCCTGCTCAGGGTAGTCTTTCTGCGTCAGCGCCTGGGTGATTTCGCGGCCCCGATCGGTGCGAAAGTTGAAACACAGCACCACATCTCCTTCCTCAATGACGGCCGCTGGCGACCCGTCGGCTTTCGTAACAATGATCGGCTTCACGAATTCATCGGTTACGTCGGCATCGTATGAATGCTGCAGCACAGTGGTCACGGCTTCAGGCGCGCAGGTGACGGCACCTAGTCCATGTACCATAGCATCGTAAGCTACCCGAACGCGTTCCCAGCGGTTATCGCGGTCCATGGCATAGTACCGGCCGGTTACGCTGGCGATCTGACCGGTGGTAGCGGCCATGTGCTGCTGCAGGTCGGTCAGGAAGCCAATGCCACTTTTGGGGTCGGTGTCGCGACCGTCGGTGAACGCATGGACGAATACATCGGTCAGGGCGTGCGCGTGGGCGATAGACAGCAAACCTTTCAGATGGTCGATATGAGCATGAACGCCCCCGTCAGACACCAGCCCGATGAAGTGTACTTTTTTGCCGGTACGTTTGGCATAGGCCAGCGCGTCGACCAGCACCGGTTCGGTGTCGAGGGTATGTTCGTCGACCGCTTTGTTGATTTTCACCAGGTCCTGATAAACGACCCGACCGGCGCCGAGGTTCATATGCCCTACCTCCGAGTTGCCCATCTGGCCGGCTGGCAGACCAACGGCCAGCCCCGATGCCTCAAGTGTGCTGTTCGGGTATCGGGGGTAAAGCGACCGCACAAACGGAACGCTAGCTGCTTCAATAGCTGACACCTCCGGTTTGAGTGGAATACCCCAGCCGTCGAGAATGATGAGAATGACTTTCTTGTTCATGACAGGTTTAATGAGTGATTTTAGGCATGAGTGACTGAGTGTCTAAATGGGCTTTTATTTGTTCCGTTCGGGCGGACCAGCCTGTAATTCACTCATTCGCTCATTAACCAGATAGGTTAGTAATTGCCGACAGCAGCGGAGGGTTATCTGATAGACCTCTTCAAACACATCGGGGCCTTCGTAATACGGGTCGGGTACGTTGGGCTGGTCGCTGACCTCAGGGTCAAATTCGCGTAGCAGAAAAATGGTATCCTGCGTGTAGAGCCCGGTGGCGCGGTAATTCAGTTTCTCGATGGCTTCGAGGTTCTGCTCATCCATGGCCACGAAGTAATCGAACTGGGCCAGGTCTTCGCCCGTCAGGCGCCGGGCGCGGTGGGTGAGCGTCAGGCCGTGTTCGAGGGCATTCTCGCGGGTTCGGCGGTCGGGCAACTGCCCGAGGTGATACGACGAGGTACCGGCCGAATCGCAGCGGATTTGTTTGCTCAGGCCGGCCGAGGATACCAGTTCCTGAAATACTCCCTCTGCTACCGGCGACCGGCAGATGTTGCCATAACAGACGAAGAGAACAGCAATCATAAGTAGGATCGATGAGTTATGAGCAAGAAGTTATGAGGGCTGGTATCGCTCACAATTTCTTGCTCATACCTATTTTTCAAGCGGTTCATTATTTTCGTCTACGATAACGAAGATGTCTTCGGTGGGCTTTTTCATCAGGTACTTCTCGCGGGCATACTTTTCCCGAAGCCGGTCGTTACCCAGTACCTCGCGCCGTTCCCGACGAATGTCTTTGATGCGCCCTTCGTAAAACGCAGCGTCGCCCTCCAGTTCGCGAAGCTTCCACCAGTTCCGTATTTGCGACGGCAGATCGTTGGCGTCGAAAAACGTCATCCAGGTCAGCAGCACCAGCGCCGTAGCGACGTAAAAATTGCGGAGACGACGAAGGAGGGTTTGCATGACGAAAAAACGTATAAGAATTCGGTAGTCAGGCCATTATGCACATCGTGGTCCGTGCACAATGACCTGACTACCGTTATTAAAACTTCAGGCCGGGGAAGTAGGCGGTTTCGCCCAGTTCTTCCTCGATACGGAGAAGCTGATTGTACTTAGCCATACGGTCTGAGCGCGAAGCCGAGCCGGTTTTGATCTGGCCCGTGTTGAGTGCTACGGCCAGGTCGGCAATGGTCGCATCTTCGGTTTCGCCCGACCGGTGCGACATCACACTCTTGTACGAGTTGCGGTGAGCCAGGTTTACGGCGTCGATGGTCTCGGTGAGCGAGCCGATCTGGTTCACTTTGACCAGAATGGCGTTGGCAATGCCGCCGTCGATACCCTGCTGGAGCCGCGTTACGTTGGTCACGAACAGGTCGTCGCCCACGAGCTGGGTTTTGGTGCCTTTCAGCAGGTCGGTATGCTGTTTCCAGCCGTCCCAATCGTCTTCGGCCATACCGTCTTCGATGCTCAGGATGGGGTATTTGCTCACCCACTCTTTCCAGTAGCCGGCCATCTCGGACGACGTCAGTTTGTCGCCGGTCGATTTCTTGAAGTAATACTGTTTGGCATCGGCATCGTAGAACTCCGACGAAGCGGCATCCATCGCGATCCAGACGTCTTCGCCCGGGCGGTAGCCTGCTTTTTCGATGGCCTGCAGAATGGTCTGGATAGCCTCTTCGTTCGATTTGATGTTGGGCGCAAAACCGCCTTCGTCACCAACGTTGGTTGCCAGGCCCTGGCTCTTCAGTACTTTCTTGAGCGTATGGAAAATTTCGGTACCCATGCGCAGCGCTTCCGAGAAGCTGGGCGCGTTGGCCGGCATAACCATGAACTCCTGGAAGTCGATTGAATTGTCGGCATGCGAACCGCCGTTGAGGATGTTCATCATTGGCACCGGCAGGGTGTTGGCATTGACGCCCCCAATGTACCGGTACAGCGGCAGACTTGCTTCCTGCGCAGCGGCTTTAGCCACGGCCAGCGATACCCCCAGAATAGCATTGGCGCCCAGGCGGCCTTTGTTGGTCGTGCCATCGAGCTCGAGCATGATTTTGTCGATCATGCTTTGTTCGTATACCGAAATGCCAACCAGTTCCGGGAAGATCAGTTCGTTAACGTTCGATACCGCTTTCAGCACGCCTTTGCCAACGTACACTTTCGCATCGTCATCGCGCAGTTCAACAGCTTCGTGGGTGCCTGTAGACGCGCCCGATGGTACGGCCGCCCGACCCAGGTAGCCATTTTCGGTGCGGACGTCAACTTCTACAGTCGGATTGCCGCGCGAATCCAGTATTTGCCGGGCATGAATGCTTTGGATGGTACTCATTGTGTAAGAAAAAAGGGTTAACAACGAAAAAGTCTATTTTTTCAGGTATGATTACCAAGCCATTAGGTTGGTAGGTATACCGGGCGCAAAGTAACGCAAAGTGGCGCAAAACTTCAGGCGGCAGGCCCGTAAAAGACAGGCTCCGGTTTGGAACGCCAGCGAATTATTGGCGCTCACGATCAGGACGGACTGAAAGTTACCGGAAAATTTTGTCTATTTGTGCGGTCATACATTGCTACTAAACCAACAAGTCGATGCGAGGCATTCTGTACTTCCTAGTGTTTCTATTAGTCGTTTTTGGCATCCTGTACGTACTTACCGGCTGGAGTTACAGCGACGGCGAACGGGCCGGAACGGTTTCTAAATTCAGTCGCCGTGGCTTTGTCTTTAAAACCTACGAAGGCGTGCTGAACGTGGGCGGCTTCTCGGGCGAAACCGGCTCGCTGACACCTCAGTATTTTGATTTTTCGGTCAAAGACGAAGCCGTTGCCGCCCAGATTACGCAGGCGGTAAAAACCGGACAGCGCGTTACGCTGCATTATGAAGAAAAAATCCTGAAACTGCCCTGGAACGGCGACACCAAGTACTACATCACGAATGTGGAAATCATTGGGCCACCGCAGCAGCCGTACGGTACCAATCCGAACTACCCGGGTGGTCAGCCCCAGGGGTACCCGCAACCGCAAACCCAGCAGCCAGCGGCCCCTGATCAGCAAGCCGTACCGGCCGATTCAACGCTGTAAGCAAACCCAAACGCCTGATCCGGTAAGAGACCAGGTGTTTGGGGCGTTTTGAAGGGCTATGTGGCTGACACAGACCCGTCTGAAAAACAGCCTTCGCGTGCTCCGGTTTAGGGGTTCCGGAAGTGCATTTCCGTTCGGTCAGAAGCCCTAATTATTTCCGAAACAGACCTTGGAAATCTGCGCGTTTTTGGGTAATTTTATCTGTTTAAACAACCATCCAACATGGCAAAATCAGATACGGCGCAAGCCACAGCATCTGCTAATGACAGTAAACTAAAAGCGCTTCAGACCACCATTGAAAAGCTAGACAAAGCGTTCGGTAAAGGCACCGTAATGCGGCTGAGCGAAAGCAAAGTCGTTGACGTTCCGGTGATCTCGACGGGCTCGCTGGGACTGGATCTGGCGTTGGGTATTGGCGGTATGCCGCGCGGTCGCGTCGTTGAAATCTACGGCCCTGAATCGTCGGGTAAAACCACGCTCACGATGCACTGCATCGCCGAAGCGCAGAAAGCGGGCGGTCTGGCGGCCTTCATCGACGCCGAACACGCTTTTGACCGCGTATACGCCGAGAAACTCGGTATCGACACCAAAAACCTGCTGATCTCGCAGCCCGATAATGGCGAACAGGCGCTCGAAATTGCCGAGCACCTGATCAGCTCCGGCGCTATCGATATCATCGTTATCGACTCCGTAGCCGCCCTCGTGCCAAAAGCCGAGATCGAAGGCGAAATGGGCGAAAGTAAAATGGGTCTGCAGGCTCGTCTGATGAGCCAGGCGCTGCGGAAACTGACGGGTACGATCAACAAAACCGGCTGCTGCTGCATATTCATCAACCAGCTGCGCGAGAAAATTGGTGTGATGTTCGGTAACCCCGAAACCACCACCGGTGGTAACGCCCTCAAGTTCTACGCATCGGTTCGGATCGATATCCGCCGTATTGGTCAGATCAAAGAAGGGACCGACAATGTGGTGGGTAACCGGACTAAGGTGAAAGTCGTGAAAAACAAACTGGCCGCTCCGTTCAAAGTGGTTGAGTTTGACATCATGTACGGACAGGGTATCTCGAAAGTCGGCGAAGTTCTTGACCTGGCTGTCGAAATGGAGATCGTCAAGAAGTCGGGTTCGTGGTTCTCGTATGGTACCAGCCGTCTGGCACAGGGCCGCGATGCCGTAAAAGAATTGCTGCTCGATAATCCGGAACTGATGGCTGAACTCGAAGGCAAGATCCGGGCTAAGATCGCCGAAGACGATGACGCGCTGACCGATCCTGTTCTGGCCGCTACCGAAGGGGACGACGAAGGCGAAATCGATGATTAAGCGCAAGGAACGCACACAGGCACTGACCTGAACTGTATGACGGCTGGACGCAATCCAGCCGTTTTTTTATGCCCCCGCAATCTAAGTATATCCGGCAGTCGTAGGTTAAATCAGCTTATCCGGCAGTCGGGTGAGCCATTAACTACCAAACGTTATGAAAACGATCGTGATTGCACTCAGCCTGTCGATGGCTGCTCTTATGGCTACTGCCGAAATACCCCGCCCCGCCGGTGCCCCCCAGGCGGCCAAGGTTATTATCTTCCGGGATGGGTGCCTGTATGGCTCCATGGCCAAATACAAAGTAATTGCCGACGGCCAGGAGCTAACCCGGCTGAAAAACAAATCGATCTATACGACGAGCCTGGCACCCGGCATGCACACCATTTCGGCCAGAGAGGGCTCGAAACGCATGGTACAGCTGGACGTGAAAGACGGTCAGACGTATGTTGTGCAGTACAAAACGCGCTTTGGCCTGTTTGGAGCCCGGCCTAAACTGGTCGTAAAAAGCGTTGACGATGCCAAACGTGACTCGAACTACTTTGAGAAGAACGCCGATATGAGCGTGACTATGTAAACAAACCACGCTTACAACGACAGAAGCCCCGACTACTGGTAGTCGGGGCTTCTGTCGTTGTAAGCGTGTATACCCGTGTTAGCGGTTTTCCAGCGGCACGAATTCGCGGAGGGTAGCGCCGGTGTAGATCTGGCGTGGTCGGCCGATCGGCTCTTTCTGCTCACGCATTTCTTTCCATTGGGCAATCCAGCCCGGCAGACGGCCAATCGCAAACATCACCGTGAACATATTGGTTGGGATACCCAGTGCGCGGTAGATGATACCCGAGTAGAAATCAACGTTCGGATACAGTTTCCGCTGTACGAAATACGGATCGTTCAGGGCTGCTTCTTCAAGACCTTTGGCAATCTCAAGCACCGGATCGTTAACGCCCAGTTTGTTCAGTACATCGTCGGCCGCTTTCTTAATGATTTTAGCGCGGGGATCGAAGTTTTTGTAAACCCGGTGGCCGAAGCCAAACAGCCGGAAGCCAGTCGTTTTAGCGTTCTTAGCCATGTCGATGTACTTGCCTACATCGCCCCCGTCGGCTTTGATGTCTTCGAGCATCTCGATCACCTCCTGGTTGGCACCGCCGTGGAGCGGTCCCCAGAGCGCCTGAATACCGGCCGAAATAGACGAATAAATATTGGCCTGCGACGAGCCTACGAGCCGTACGGTGCTGGTCGAGCAGTTTTGCTCGTGATCGGCGTGCAGGATCAGCAGCACGTTCAGCGCTTCAGCAACTACCGGATCGACCTTATACTCTTCGACTGGCAGGGCGAACATCATATTCAGGAAGTTCGGAATGTAGTCGAGGTTGTTTTTCGGGTAGTTGGTCGGATGGCCCAGCGACCGTTTGTACGACCAGGTGGCAATGGTGGGCAGTTTGGCCAGCAGCCGGATAATGTGCTGATCAGTATTGCCATTGCCTTCGTGCGAGTCGGGATAGAATGCGCTCATGGCACTCACCAGCGATGCCAGCACGCACATAGGGTGGGCATTGACCGGGAAGCCGTCGAAGATTTTGCGCATGTCTT
Source organism: Spirosoma lacussanchae (assembly GCF_005870035.1). Lineage (GTDB taxonomy): Bacteria > Bacteroidota > Bacteroidia > Cytophagales > Spirosomataceae > Spirosoma > Spirosoma lacussanchae. The sequence continues at coordinate 625,810 of NZ_SWJG01000003.1, forward strand.
CGTTGACGAGCGTATGTCGGCGAATCGAGTTGACGAACGTTTCGTACTGCTCGGCAGTAGGCAGCTCGCCGTAGATCAGCAGGTACGATACTTCCAGGAACGTTGCTTTCGACGCCAGGTCTTCAATGGAATAACCCCGGTAACGCAGAATGCCTTCTTCGCCGTCGAGAAACGTAATGCCGCTTTGGGTAGCACCAGTGTTTTTATAACCCCGGTCTAACGTAACGTAGCCGGTTTGATCACGGAGGGACGAGATATCGAAGGCTTTTTCGTGTTCGCTCCCTTCCAGAGTCGGGAACGAGAACGATTTGCCATCGACGGTTAGTTCAGCAGAGTTCGCCATATAAAGTTTTAGGGTAGTGTACTCAAATAGAAAGGATTATAAATCCCAATTGGCATTGACCGGCGAAGTTAGGCCAAAAACCCAAATGACGGGAGAAAGGGGCTTAAAAAAGCCGGTAACCGCCGGTTCTGGTTGAGTAACCCGCCAATTACCCAATAAGTTTTGGTTTATTGGCGATACCATTGGCCACCTTTCATGATGGCTCGTACCTGCCTGAGTGCCAGTACGGCGCGCGTGGGGTCGCCTTCTACCGCGATGAGGTCGGCCAGCAGGCCCGTCCGGATGCGCCCCCGGTCGGTCAGGTGAAAAACGTCGGCATTGACGGCGGTAGCGGAGCGAAGTACGTCCAGCGGTTTCATGCCGTAGTCGACCATCATCTCCAGCTCGCGGGCGTTGTCGCCATGACTGAAAACACCGACATCGCCCCCGGCACAAATGGTTACGCCCGCGTCGAGGGCCTGTTTGAAGGTATTGCGTTTTTCTCGGATGCGGGCGGGCTCGGGCTCCTGGCCTTTTTTCCAGCCTCGGTACTGGCTGACGGCATCGCCCGCGGCCAGCGTAGGGCAGAGCGCCGTGCCGTTCTTTTTCATCAGGGCGAAGATCTCGGGAGTGCCGGCGTCGCCGTGTTCTACGGTTTCGCAGCCGGCCAGAATAGCCCGGCGCATGCCTTCGGCGGTGCTGGCGTGGGCTACAACGCTCCGACCGCTGCTGCGGGCCGTTTCGACGATCAGCTTCAGCTCCTCAATCGTAAAGGTAGGGCGAGCTTCGGCCATGAGTCCCCAGCGGTAATCGGCGTAAATCTTGATGGCGTCGGCTCCTTTACCGATCTGCGTCCGAACGGCCCGGATCAGTGCATCGTGGCCGTCGGCCTCTTCGGCCCCCTGTGGCACGCTGATGTCGGGGCTGAATCCTTTGGGTCCGTAGCTGCCACTGGCAATGAGCGCCCGCGTCACGACCATCATGCGTGGCCCCGGAATGATGCCCTGATCGATGGCCTGCTTCAGGCCCACATCGTCGTAGTCAGCGCCTTCGGTGCCGAGGTCCCGAACGGTGGTAAAGCCGGCCAGCAGGGTTTTTTGGGCGTGAACCGTTGCGCGGGCCACCCGTAGTGACCGGGCTTCTTTCAGCACCTGATCATCCCAGGTGGTTTCGTTGTAAGGGTGCAGCAGCAGATGCGAATGCCCTTCAATCAGGCCGGGCAGGAGTGTCTGTCCTTTGAGATCAACCAGGCTGGCGCCCTCGGCAGAGACGCTGGCAGCGGGGCCAACGGCATCGATCCGGGACCCTTTTACGCGAACGACCCAGCCTTCATGAACGGTTTCGCCGTCGAAAACGCGGTCGGGGCGGAGAAGATAGGTGGTCTGGGCCGTCAGGGAAAACGGTACGAACAGCAGTAGCAGGGAGACGAGTTTCATAGGGGCAGTAGAGTAATCCCAAACATACGCAAAAAAGGAGCCGTGTGGCTCCTTTCTGCAGGCGTAGCGGGGGCGGGTCAATAAGCCAGTACAGCCAGTACCGGCAAATGATCCGAAGCCAGTCGTTCGGGTATGACGCGGTGCTCGACCACCCGGAAGGCGGTTTTGGGAGCAAACATGACAAAGTCGATTGTGCGCTTTGGATTCTCGACCGGAATCGTGGGCGGGCAGGCCTGACAACTGGGTTCGACGACGGTGCGGAGTATCCGGAGGGTTTCGCTGTCGGGGTAGTCGTTGAAGTCGCCCGCCAGGATAACCGGTTGGCTTTCCTGTTTCAGGATACGGGCAATTTCGGCGGCCTGTAAATGACGGTTGACCGGCGCTTTCTGGGCGTCGAGGTGCGTACAGGCCAGCGTAACCGCTCGTTTGTTGGGTAACTGTATGGTGGCGAGCCCCAGCACCCGCCGTTCTCCTTTGGTCGTAGAGTCGGTAGGAAGTGGGATGCGCCGGCGGTTGGTCATCTCGAGCCTGGAGAGCAGGGCCACTCCATATTCGCCCCCGTCGTAGTCGATGCCTTTGATGAAGTACGCGTGGAGGCCTGTTTTTCGCCCCAGTTCGGCGGCTTCGTCAACGGTTTTGCCCGAGCGGCCGGTATGGACATCGATTTCCTGAAGCATCACCACGTCGGGCTGTTCGCGCTGAATGACGGCCGCAATTGCGTCGAGGTCGATAACCCCCGGTCGGGCGGGCGGGTTGGCGTGGTGAACGTTATAAGACAACACCCGAAGTGTACTGGAGTCGGTTGTCCGGGTCGAGCTGGTGGTTTGTTTTCGGGCGCAGGCCCCGGTGATGAGCAGAACGAGCGCTACGGAATGAAGCAGGTATCGCATAAAGGAAAGAAAATGAATGCGTCTGACCGGCCCTGACGAACCAGCCAGACGTCTGATTGATAAGGTACGTTACCAGCCCGGGTTCTGGCCAAGGTTCGGGTTCCGTTCCCGCTGTACGAACGGAATGGGCCACAAGTAGTTTTTGGGCGCGGTAAAGGTCTTGCCCGTCAGAAACAGGATGTACCCCTCCGCATCGACCGGTAAAATGCTCACGTCGCTCTGGTTCGGCGCAAACGCCCGTTTGATCCCTTTCACATCCTGGGTCAGCACATCGCCCTGTTTCCAGCGCAGGATATCGAAATACCGTTGCCCTTCCAGCGCCAGCTCGACCCGGCGTTCCCGGCGGAGTTCGGTTCGCGGGGTCAGACCCTGGGTACTGAGCTGGTCGAGTTTCATGGGCACCATACCCACGCGGCTCCGCAGTTTATTGATCGTTGCGTCTACATCGGCCTGGGTTAGTTTGCCCTGTTCCAGCCGGGCCTCGGCGTAGTTGAGCAACACTTCGGCGTAGCGGATCAGGTGAAAGTCATTCTCGTCGCGGCTGACCAGACCAACGGCCGGTACTTCAACATATTTCGTGAAGTAAAAACCCGTTACGGTTACGGCGCCTTTCTTGTCAGCTTTGAATTTGGGCAAGTTATACACCGCGTTGGGGTTGTTGTCGGCATCGCCATCGTCGAGTCCGCCCCAGGCTGATCCCGGCGACAGAATGGTCTGAACCATGCGCGGGTCGCGGTTTTTGAAGTAGTCGGTATAGGCGTTTTCGGTGTACAGGGGCGACTTATCGATCGGGAGGCCGTCGCTGCAGAGGTACGCATCGACCAGCGATTTGGTCGGATTCCAGCGAACGGCCTGGTCGGGCACCTGCACCTCGCGGCTCATGTTATGCATACTGACATCTTTGACGTACACCCGCGCCAGAATGGTTTCCCTGTTGGCACTGTTTTCGGCGGCCTGTCCTTTGTAGGTGAACAGTTCGCGATAGCTGGTTTTCGGATCGCCGTTGCTGTAGAGCTGGTAGGTGTTTAGATCCATAACCGCTTTGGCCGCCTGCTCGGCCAGGTCGAACCGGCCTTCAAATAGGGCAATGCGCGATTTCAGGGCCAGGGCAGCCCCGCGGGTGATGCGGCCGTAGTCGGTGGGCGGGTAGGTGAGCGGCAGCTTGGGCGCCAGTTCGTCCAGTTCCTTCATCATCCAGTCGACAACCACCGCTTTTTTCTCGCGGGTACCGTAAACGGCCGGGTCCGACACCGGAATAGTTTTGGTGATAAACTGTACGTCGCCGAACAGGGCCGTCAGGTAGCTGTAAAGGTATACCCGCATGAACCGTACTTCTGCCGCGTACCGCTCTTTCAGGTCGGCGCTCATGTCGGCTTTCTGGTAGTTTTCCAGAAACTGGTTGCAGCGCTGAATGCCGGCATAGTCATCGTTCCATTCGGTGTTGAGCGCACCCACATCGGCGCCGTAGTTGCCGGTGCTGATGCGCTGGTATTCAGTTACTGTTGGCCAGACGGTATTGTCGCCCATGTTTTCCATGTCGACGGTATTTTTCCCTTTCAGGTACGCGTAAGTAGCGTTGGCGGCCAGCCGGACGTGTTCTTCGTTTTGCCAGAAGCTGACGTCGGTGACGGTATCGAGTGGCTCACGTTCGAGAAATTCATCGTTGCAGGCACCGAGTCCAAGCGCCAGAACGGCCATGCAGGTAAGAACGGAGGTATGCATTGGTTTCATTGTGTTTCGCTGGTTAAAGACAGGAGCTGTGCTTTATTTGAGGTTGATGTTCAGACCGGCCACAATGGTTTTCACCTGTGGGTAATAGCCTCCGCTGCTGACTGGCGTTTCGGGGTCGTAGCCGTAGAAGTAATTGGTAGCGGTGAAGAGGTTATCGGCCGAGACATAGACGCGCAGCCGGTCGATGCGGGCTTTGCCTACCAGCGATCGGGGTACGGTATAGCCCAGCTGAATGTTTTTCAGCCGCAGGTACGCTCCTTTTTCGAGCCAGAAGGAGGATAACCGCTGATTGTGGGCTTGCTGATACGTCAGGCGGGGGTAGGTGGCGTCGGTGTTGTCGGGTGTCCAGCGGTCGAGGTGAACAGCCTGAGGTTTGGCCGATTCGGTGATAAAGGCGTGACGAGCCGACCCTTTGATGTAGCCGTCGGCTTGCCCAACGCCCTGGAAGAAAAATGAAAAGTCGAAGCCTTTCCAGCCCAGGTCAGACCGCAACGAGTAGGTATAGCGCGGAAAAGGATTGCCGATCACCTGCCGGTCGCCGTCGAGGGTAATCTTGCCGTCGTTGTTCAGGTCGCGGTACTTTACATCGCCGGGGGCTACTCTTCCGGCATCTTCGGCGAAGATGGGGAAGGTTGGCGTGTATACCTTCCGGGTTTCATCGTAGGTGAAGTCGGGGGTTTGGGCGATGCCGTCTGCTACCAGGCCGTAGAATGCATCGATGGGATAGCCCACCTGCCGGATCTGGTCGCCGTAGGTAGGGGGCACGTTACCCAGGCTCACCACCCGGTTACGAACGTTCGACAGGTTGGCCGACAGCCCATAGCGGAAACCGCCCAGCTGGTCGCGCCAGTTCAGACTGGTCTCCCAGCCCCGGTTCTCGACTTTACCCCCGTTTTGCAGTGGCTCGTCGAAGCCCAGCACGTCGGGTAGCGGTACCCGAACCAGGATATTGTCGGTCTGCTTCACAAATACATCGGCCGTGACGCCAAGTTTGCCCTGCCAGAACTGCAGATCAAGGCCCAGGTTGCTCATGGTGATCGTTTCCCAGCGCAGATCGCGGTTCGATAGTACGGTTTGCGCGAAGGCCGGGGTCAGCATGTTCCCGATGGGCATGGTGCCAACGCTCTGGATGGGCGACAGATACGGATAATACTGGATGTTGCCGCCGAGGCTGTTATACTGGTTGCCCAGCATCCCCCACGAGACCCGGATTTTAGCGTCGGACAAAACGGGTTTGAGTGCCTGCAGGAAAGCTTCGTCGCCGATGCGCCAGCCCGCCGATACCGACGGGAACATACCGAACCGGTTGGCTTTGGCAAAGCGCGATGAGCCGTCATACCGGACGTTGGCTTCGAGCAGATACTTGCCCGCCAGCACGTAGTTGAGCCGCCCGAAGCCGGACCGCAGTGCCCAGTGCGACGCGTCGCCACTGTTGAGCTGGTTAAGGGTACCGTTGTTGAGCACTTCCAGGTCATCCGAGGTCAGGGCCTGCCTCGACGCCTGAAAATAATCAGCGCGGTTCCACTCCTGCGAGTATCCCAGCAGCAGATGAATATCGTGTTTGCCGATCTGCTTCTCGTAATCCATCTGGGCAATAACGCTCTGGTAGCGGTTGGTATAGTCGCGGTTGTCGAGGCTGTTGTACTGACTCGAAGCGTACCAGTAGTTGCCTGTTTCGGGGTAGAAATAGCTGATCTTGCCGGTGTAGATGTTGCGCCGGGAGTTGGCCATCACCATACCGTACTGGCCGCGCAGCCGGAAGCCTTTGGTCAGGGTCAGCGTGCCGCTGACGTTGGTAGTAAGCTCCTGCGAGCTGAAGGTGTTGGTACCGCCGTCGTAGGCAACTGCCACCGGGTTGGTAGAGCCGCCCCCGTAGCCCCAGGTGCCGGACGTAAACCGCTCCGGCACCAGCGGTGAGATCTGGTGGGCGCTGTAGATCAGGCCACCGGCTTCGCTGATACCGCTGGCGGGTTCGGCCACCAGCCGGTCTACGTACCCCACGTTGGCGTCGAGCTGAAACCGGTCCAGGAGGTCGGTAGTCATCCGGAGCCGGACGTTGTTCCGCTTGGCTTTGAACGCATCGCCCACTACCAGCCCCTGCTGATCGAGGTAACCGTAAGACAGGTAGTAACGCGTAGCCCCGGCCCCGCCGTTGACCGTGAAGTTGTGGTTCTGCTGAGGAGCCTGTGCCCGGAAAATAGCCCTGATCCAGTCGGTATTGGCGTAGTAATTGGGGTCGCTGCCCGAGCGGGCTCGTTCGATCTCGTCGGCCGTGAAGGTAGCTGGTCGGCCAACGTTTGCCAGCGACTCGTTCAGCAGGGTCATATAGGTTGGAGAGTCCACGAAGCGCGGCAGCCGGGTGGGTAGCTGGGTACCCAGATAGCCCGAGTAGCCGATGGTTGGCTTCTGGTCTTTTTTGCCTTGTTTGGTGGTGATGAGCAGTACGCCGTTAGCCGCCCGCGAGCCGTAGATAGCCGCCGAAGCCGCGTCTTTAAGCACCGATACGCTTTCAATATCGTCGGGGTTGAGGTTATCCAGGGAGGCTTCGATCCCGTCGATCAGGATAAGCGGATTGGCGTTGTTCAGCGTGCCGATACCCCGTATACGGATAGCACTGCCGGTCTGTCCGGGGCGTGCCTGAAAGTTCTGAATCGTAACCCCCGGCAGCAGCCCCTGCAAACCTGTCGAAGTGGCCGTAATGGGGCGGTTCTGAATATCCTTGCTGGTCACCATGTCTACCGCGCCGGTGAGGTTCACCTTTTTCTGGGTGCCGTAGCCCACCACCACCACCTCGCTGAGCTGCTTGTTGTCTTCCTGGAGGCTGATGTCGATGGTGGTGCGGGAACCGACGGCTACTTCCTGCGAGCTGTAGCCGATGAAGCTGAATACCAGTGTGTCGCGGTCGGCTGCGCTGAGTTGGTAGGTGCCGTTGGCTGCGGTCTGGGTGCCTTTGCTACTGCCTTTAATCACAACGGACACCCCGGGCAGTACGCCCTTTGTTTCCCGTACCGTACCCTGAACAGGATGGTCCTGCGCCTGGAGGTATAAGGGAATACAGGTTAAAAGAAGAGTACCAGTCTTTTTCATATATGATCGATTGAGTTGGTTGAGAATACAAAACAAAGGCCGACCGCTGACTTGGCTGTTACCGGATTGTTACGATTACCGAGCCATTAGCGCATAAAAAATGCCCTTATATAAGGGCATTATGATCATATAATACTGTATTTACTTATCGGTCAGCGCTTTCGACTGGAAACGGCGTCCCAGAGTGCTTTGCCGAAGACCAGCACTAGTAAACCAGGTAGTAAAATAGCGCCAGCCCTAAACCCGGCACCGGTCAGCTTGTAGATACCCTGATTGTACTGGGTGAAACTCTGGAAGAGGTAGAAAGCTGATGCTGCCAGCAGACCTGTTAGTATAACGATCGCCACGGGCTGACCGAATCGGCGCACGGCCCAACTCAGCAGGAGGGCCACTGCTACTACGGCCGCTACGGTACCCAGCGCTTCGGGGAAGGTTTCGAGGTACGTGTAATCGAAGAAAAACACGCCAGCGCGGCCAATCAGGTTAGGGTGGGCCAGGAGCCAGCCGTCCAATACGACCAGCACGAGCAGAAGGACATAAAAAAAGGGGTTACGCATACAGGAATTTATTTGTAGTACAGGCCGGGCGAAGATAGCCGTATTTACCTTGACCTCCCAGCGATCTTATTTCTGGCGGGGGTGGGTTCGCCCAACTGGCCTGATTACGAGGGCCAAAGAGAAGTAGGGCATTTTGGGGTCACGGTAAGGCTAATACAGAGACGCTGAGAAAATAGATCAGAAAACGAACGGGCGTAGCATGGTTTTTGAGAGCGATTAAAATGTAACCAATTGAAATGATAATTATATTTTAAATTAATTTACTTAGTCTGAGAGGCTCTTTGTTGTGGAACAAATTTATAAATGAAAATAAATTCATTGGTGATGAACTTTGTGCTTACTAGCTGGCTATGAATAGATTGTGTTTCAAAATTTATGTTTAATATATTTTTTATTTGCGAATAATCGAAAATTGGTACAAAAAGTCTCGTCAAGTTTAGGCTTGTATGGTATAGCTATTGTAAGTAAAATTTTAGCAATCACTTCTGCGAAAAAGAATATTAAGCATTTGCCAGGTTAGCGAATCCTGATGCCAGTACCAGAAGTCGATGCCGACCAAAGTAGTCATCAACGTTACACCTATCTACAATCTTTATGAACGAAAAATGTTAACTGTCCCTTCTGCTCCTTTGCTGCCTGCGCTCCGCTAGGCAACCGTTAACCTCAAGATAGTAAGTAGTTTATGCAGGCTGCTAGCGCCTGATCAGGATTGCTATGTCTTGTCGGTTCAGAAGCTTCGGGCTTCCTCTGTACCTCTTCCTGATGCAATCAGGCTTTCCAATTCAATCCACAAGTACTCTTCATGAATCGCATTTTACTACACGTAGCCGGTGCGCTGGCTACCCTGGTCTGTACTGTGTTTACCAGTATAGCACAAACCACCCCCCAGACCCGGGAAAACAATCAGATTTGTATGGACCCCATTGTCGGGGCTGCCCGAGGGCCTTTTATCAATACGGCCCGTACGTCGGGGCTTTGCGTAGGCTGTGGAGGCAGTAGCGCTTCGGCCGTTGTAGACGGAAATCTGAACAATATAGCCACCATCGATCTGGGTGTGTCGGCCGCGGGCGGATTCCGTATTTCAGTCAAAGACTCGCTGCAGTATTATCCCGGTGGGAATGAGGTAGGGTTTGTGGTGCGCAACCGCGCCAACGGGCTCCTGGGTCTGCTCGACGCCAGTCTGCTGAATCAGTTCGTCATTCGCACCTACCGTACGGGTAACCCCAATCCGGTCGAGACCGCCAGCTTCAGCAGCGGTACCGGTGTGTTGAAAGCAGCGGTGCTGGGCGGCAGCGGAGACGGTCGTCAGGTGCTGAGTTTTGTTACTTCGCAGGACTTCGACGAGGTTGAACTGGCTTATACCGGAACCGTTACGGCGGGCCGGCTGGTCGATGTATTCTACGCTTTTGAAGGTCCCGCCAACTGCCCCAAAGATTGTGCAAACGCCATTCTGAGCGCCGGTGAGTCGGCCACGGTAACCAGTGGTTCGATCAGTCCACTGCCGCTGGGAGCCAGCTGCGTGCTGGGGAGCTTGTCGGGCGAAGCCAACCTGATCGATGGCGACTCGACCACCAACTTCGCTACCATCACTTCAACCGTTGGGCTGGCCTGTACGCGCTACATCGAGGTACGGTCAAATACGACCTATCCGGCGGGGTACGAAGCGGGCTTCCTGGTCGATAATGGCGATGGCATCATCGGTCTCAACTTACTGGGTGGGGTTACGATTACGACTTATCGCAACGGTACGGTCAGTGAGTCATTCAGCGGTACCGGGCTGGTTGGTGCTTCGGTACTGGGCGCTACGTCGCGGGTGCAGCTGGGCTTCAAGGCTACGCAACCCTTCAACAGCATCCGTATTTCGCTGACGGGGATCAGCGTTGCCGTTAACCTGCGCGTTTTCCATGCCTACGTCAAAGCCGACACAGATAGCGATGGCATAGCCGATTGCATGGACAAGTGCGCAACCGGTAGCGACCTCCTCGATGCCGATGGCGACGGTACTCCGGATGGCTGCGATCAGAACGTGGCGGATATTTCCGTATCGAAAACCGTGAGCAGTGCAACGGCTACCGTCGGCAGCAGCGTCACGTTTACTGTTTCGGCTACGCGTACGGCCCAGTTCAACGCTACTGGACTCGTGATACGGGATACCCTCGCGCGCGGTTTCACCTACGTATCGCATACGGCATCGCCCGGAACTGTTTACGACCCCGTAACCGGACGCTGGACCATTGGTAGTGCGCTGGCTGGCCCGGCCACATCGGTAAACCTGACCATTGCCGTCACGGTCGATTCGGTGGGGGTTACCTCAAATGTGGCTGAGGTGATCCGCAGTTTCGAGTCGGACCCGGACTCATCGCCGGGTAACGGCAATTTTGCCGAAGACGACATTGCCAGTTCGTGCGTTAGTGTGCCGGTTCGGATTTGCGAAGGGGCCAGTCTCCAGCTATCGGCGCCGGCCAGCTACACGACGGGTGTCGAATGGTTCCGCACGATCGATAATGTGACGACCTCGGTAGCGACCACGCCTACGTTCTCGGCCTCGCTATCGGGTAGTTACAGCTTTACCGCAACGGGTATGTCGGGTTGTGTATCGGGTAACTGCTGTCCGGTCATCATTATTGTCGATCCCGCGCCGGTGCCAGTTATTGTAGCCAGCTCGTCGACCATCTGCGCCGGTACCAGTGCTACCCTGACCGTATCCAACGCGGCTCCGGGCATTACTTACGTCTGGAGCAACGGAACAACCGGCACAACCCTTGAGGTAACGCCCCGCACCACTACGGTCTACAGTGTTTCGGCTACAACCACGGCGGGTGGCTGTTCGGGGGTGAGCACCTTTACCATCGTGGTGAACCAGCCGCCGGTTCAGGCGCCAATCGTGGCTCTCTGCGGTCCGACCGGCAATACGGGCTATAGCTTCTCCATCAACCCGACAACGACAGGATCTACCACGACCTACTTCGTAAAAGTGGGTGATGCACCCGAAGCCGGTCCGTACGAATACGGCGTTGCCCGAACGTTCGACAACAATACGGGTAACCTGTCGGTCGTGATCCGCGATGCGCAGACGAACTGCTCGATTCTGCTGCCGGTCGTGGCGCCGGCCAACTGCCAGACCTGTCCGCCCAAAGTCTGCGTACCGATCCGCATAGCCCGGACGCAGTAATCGGCTCGTATCAGGTAAAAACGGCTCGGTCCGGATGCGCTCAACGACTTGAGTGCATCCGGACCGAGCCGTTTCTGGCCGGCAAAACATGAGTAGCTTAGCTGGCTAACTCCAGTTTGAGGAACTTACCGGTATGACTGCCGGCAACCTGGGCTACTTTTTCGGGGGTACCCTCCGCAATGATGAAGCCGCCCTTGTTACCGCCTTCCGGACCGAGGTCGATCAGGTGGTCGGAGACTTTAATGACGTCGAGGTTGTGCTCGATAATCAGGACCGAGTTGCCCTTGTCGGCCAGTTTGTTGAGCACGTCGAGCAGGTGCGCAATATCCTGGAAGTGCAGGCCCGTTGTCGGTTCGTCGAGTATGTACAGCGTTTTACCGGTGTCTTTCTTCGATAGCTCTTCGGCGAGTTTAACCCGCTGGGCTTCGCCCCCGCTAAGGGTAGTGGCGTGCTGACCCAGGGTGATATAACCCAGCCCTACATCGTTCAGAGTCGTTACCTTGCGCAGGATTTTAGGCTGGCTGGCAAAGAAATCGAGGGCCTGCTCTACGGTCATGTCCAGTACGTCGGCAATGGATTTACCTTTGAAGCGGACTTCCAGGGTTTCGCGGTTGAAACGTTTTCCCTTACAGGTTTCGCAGAGCACGTGTACGTCGGGCAGAAACTCCATCTCTACCTTTTTCATACCTGCTCCTTCGCAGTCTTCGCAGCGACCGCCCTTCACGTTGAACGAGAACCGCCCCGGTTTGTAGCCGCGGATCTTGGCTTCGGGCAGCTCGGCAAACAGCAGCCGGATGTCCGAGAACATGCCGGTATACGTAGCCGGATTGGACCGGGGTGTGCGGCCAATAGGCGACTGATCAACTTCAATTACTTTGTCGAGATGCTCCAGCCCCTCTACGGATTTGAACGCCAGCGGCTCGCGTTTCGACTTGTAAAAATGCCGGTTCAGAATCGGGAACAGCGTTTCGTGAATCAGCGACGACTTGCCGCTGCCCGACACCCCCGTAATGGTAACCATTTTGCCCAGCGGCAATTTCAGGCTTACGTTTTTCAGGTTGTGGCCCGTTGCGTTTTTAATGATCAGAAACTTGCCGTTGCCTTTCCGGCGTTCGGCCGGTACGGCAATGGCCCGGCGGCCACTGAGGTAGTCGGCGGTGGTGCTGCCATTTTTCAAAAACTCGTCGGGTGTGCCCTGGCCTACGACCTGACCACCGTGCCGACCGGCGCCGGGGCCAATATCGAGGATGAAGTCCGACTCCAGCATCATGTCTTTATCGTGTTCAACGACCAGAACCGTATTGCCGAGGTCGCGCAGGTTCTTGAGCGAGTCGATCAGTTTTACGTTGTCGCGCTGGTGCAGGCCGATGCTGGGCTCGTCCATGATATAGAGCACCCCAACCAGCTGGGTACCGATCTGCGTGGCCAGCCGAATCCGTTGCGCTTCGCCACCCGAGAGGGTCTTGAGTGACCGGTCGAGGGTCAGGTAATCCAGCCCGATGTCGACCAGAAAACCGATTCGTTTCCGGATTTCTTTAAGAATCTCTTTGGCAATGATGTTTTGCCGATCGGTCAGGCGGCTTTCGAGGTCGTTGAACCAGGCCGCCAGTTCCGAAATGTCCATGCGGGCCAGTTCGGAGATGTTTTTCTGCGCAATCCGGAAATACAGTGATTCTTTTTTCAGGCGTGCTCCGTCGCATTCGGGACAGGTTTTCACGACCATGAAGTCTTTGATCCAGTCCAGGATTTTGTCGGAGCCGTTTTCCTGCTGTCGTTTCAGGAAGTTGACGATCCCTTCAAACTTAAACGAATACGTACCTTCCGCTGGCGCCGGCTTCCCCGCTGGGGTGGTTGCGCCGGCTTCTTCGTCGGTGCCGTACATGAGCGCATGCAGCAGGTCGTCGGGAAACTTGCTGACGGGGGTACTCAGGTTGAGCTTGTATTTTTTCAGAATGGCCTCAATTTCCTTGAAGATCCACAATTCCCGGAACTCGCCCAGGGGGGCAATGGCTCCGCGGCTGATGCTCAGCGATTTGTCGGGTATGACCGACTCTTCGGTAATTTCTTCCACTACGCCCAGGCCGTTACAAACCGGACAGGCTCCGTAGGGCGAGTTGAACGAAAACGAGTTGGGCGACGGTTCGTCATAGCTGATGCCCGACTCGGGGTCCATCAGGTTCTGCGAGAAGTAAACCAGGGTGCCGTCGCCGTCGAGCATCTGCATAGCGCCTTTACCTTGTTTCAGCGCCGTCTGCACCGACTGGCTGAGCCGATACCGGTCGTCGGGTTTGGGAATCAGCCGGTCGATTACGATTTCGACGTCGTGGATCTTGTACCGGTCCAGCTGCATTTTCGGTACGATATCCTGTACCACGCCATCGACGCGTACTTTGGTATAGCCCGTTTTGGCGATCTGCACGAACAGCTCACGGTAGTGTCCTTTCCGGCTGCGGATAACGGGGGCCAGCAGGGTTATCTTTTGCCCGCCGTACTGGTTCAGAATGGTATCAATGATCTGATCCTGCGACTGGCGTTCCATTTTTCGGCCCGTCAGGTACGAGTATGCTTCGCCGGAGCGGGCATAGAGTAGCCGCAGAAAGTCGTAGATCTCGGTGGTGGTACCCACCGTAGAACGGGGGTTCTTGGAGGTGGTTTTCTGCTCGATCGAGATGACCGGGCTGAGGCCGTTGATCTTGTCGACATCGGGCCGTTCCATATCGCCGATAAACGAGCGGGCGTAGGCCGAAAAGCTTTCCATATACCGGCGCTGTCCTTCGGCGTAGATGGTATCGAACGCCAGCGACGATTTGCCACTGCCGCTGATGCCCGTCACGACCACCAGCTTGTTACGCGGAATGGAGACGTCAATATTCTTGAGATTATGTTCGCGGGCGCCGAGCACATCAATCTGCTCATAGCCTGTCAGGTCAATATCGGTAAGGCCGGCTTGCTGGCCAGTAGGGTTGTCTTCTGTCGTCACGTTGCGTTGATTGCAGTCGGTTTGCCGAAGCGATGGCTTATTCTTATTAGCAACGTAAAACAGACCAGCCGGGGTTCCGATTCACTATAGACAAATTAGGGTCAGCCCGACCCTTTAGTACCGCATCCGGCGCTTACCGGGTGGCCTGATTTTTTAGGAGTTACCGGACTTGGTAGGCGTGGAACATCGCCGTATCGTCAGTAGACGCTGAATGCGACCTAGGGAGGTAATTCCGGCGCTCGTATTGATCATGCCTTAATTTGCTATATGTACTAAAAACCTGCCAGGTATGCTTACTACGGTTAAAGGCACGTACGATCATGGTCAGATTAGTCTGCACGAAATTTCACGCATCCAGGAAGGGACCGAAGTACTCGTGCCGTTTTTAGAACAGACCTCATTGACCCAAAGAAAGGGGCACGGAACGGACACGACGAACAAAGAAGGAATCCGATTTGGCTCTCTGGCTGGAAAAGTTAGCATTCCGGCCGACTTCAACGAACCGCTCGACGACCTACGCGAGTACAGGTAAACGAGGATGGGTATACTCATTGATACCCAGGTGCTGATCTGGATTCAGGCTAACAACCCGGCTATTTCTCAGCGCTTACGCGACATACTTACCAATCCAGCCAATCAGATTTGCGTGTCTCAGGTGAGCTTTATCGAAATCGCTATCAAGCTCAAGATCGGAAAGCTGCTCAATTTTCTGGTATCGATAAACGAGCTTATTCTTTTTTGACCAAAGCCCGAAATAGCTTTCTAATAGTTTCAATCTGAGTATGAATCCCGTCTGCATTATGACAGGGGCGTTGAGACAAAGAATGAGTTGATGGCGTTATAGAGTAAACCTTAATGCCCTTCTTTATGGCTGATGTACATACTCCAGAGCAACGAAGCTATAACATGAGCCGCGTTCGCAGCAAAGACACAAAACCTGAATTGATTGTTCGTAAGTTTCTTCACGCCCATGGCTTCCGCTATCGGCTTCACGATAAAAAGTTGCCCGGTAAGCCTGATATGGTATTACCCAAATACAAAACTGTTATTTTCGTGCACGGGTGCTTTTACCATGGGCATGAAGGGTGTCGTTACTTCGTTGTTCCTAAGACTCGTACAGATTGGTGGCTTGAGAAAATCAACGGAAATAAACGCCGTGACAGTGAAAATGAAGCCAAATTAGTATCCGAAGGATGGAAAATTATAACCATATTTGAGTGTGAGTTGAAGCCTAAAACAAAGAGTATCACATTGCAGAACTTGCTTGAAGCCTTCTAATCCGCTAGTCAAATGATTTCAGATATTAAATCAATTGCTGACGTACAGGAGTTTGCCCGCCAGCTCGTTGCGGAAGGGCTAACCGGTGGATTTCACCCGGATGATTCATTTCATGACTTTGTAGCTGCTAATGGATCATCTTTGTACACACCTGAAGAAGCCGCAGTTAGGAACCGACTACTGGAACAGTGCTTTGAGGTTTGCGGTGACAGTGTATACGAAATCATAGGACGCGTAACACTTAGGGACACACCTTTCGAATCTATATTTGACGAAGACCATCAAGAACGATATAATACGTTCATGAGATTAGTCGAACTTGGCGTTAAAAATTATAGGTCAAATGGTATAGGAAGTATGTCTGTTCGAGAAATGGTGCTGGCTAAATACAATTAACTAAAACTCAGTAAAACATTGCTCAATTATATCGACCTTTTTGCAGGTGCAGGTGGTTTGTCGGAAGGCTTTATAAAGGCGGGATTTACTCCAGTTGCTCATATAGAGATGGATAAGAATGCCTGTCTTAGCCTGAAAACTCGTATATCTTATCATTATTTGAAGTCTCAGGATCAATTAGAAATATACTACTCATATTTGAGACAGAATATTAGTCAGGCAGAATTGTACAGTCACGTTCCCAGCCATTTGCTAAAGTCTGCCATTCAGGCGGAAATAAGTGATTTGTCTATAAAAAATTTATTTGACAGAATTGACAATCTGCTGAATGGCGGCAAAATAGACTTGATTGTTGGAGGACCACCCTGCCAGGCATATTCTCTCGTGGGTCGGTCAAAAATAAATAGTCTTGGTGATCAACATGTCAGTACCGATATTCGATATGAGTTATATAAGCAATACGGGAGATTTCTTCAAAAATACCAGCCAGAATATTTTGTTTTTGAAAACGTACTAGGCCTTAGATCAGCAGAAAAAGGGCAACTACTGCTAAGAATAAAGAAATATTTTGAAAAGGAATGTGGTTACAAAATTGATTGGCGTATAGTAAATGCGTATGAGTATGGTGTACTACAGTTACGAAAAAGGATCATTATTATTGGCAAAAGAGGGCTTGATCCGTTCGAGTATCCTGAATTTGAGCGGGTTAGGAGGGAAAATAGCTGGAATGTTAAAGAATCCTTATTTTCAGATCTAGAGCCTTTAAGCGTTGGTGAAGAAAAGCATTATTCACTCTATAAAGATTTGCCCGTAAATTCATATTTACAAAAGCATGGGATAAGGAGCGAAGTGAATTTTGTAACGCAACATATCACTCGGCCTCATAACAGTCGTGATTTAGCTATATATCGTCTGGCGATAGAAAAATGGGAAGAAGGAGAGAGGTTGAAGTATCCTGATTTACCAGAGGAATTACGCACTCATCGAAACCTGACATCATTTCTCGACAGATATAAAGTTGTAGACCCCGATGGACTATGTCATACAGTAGTGGCACATATAGCTCGTGATGGCCACTACTACATTTATCCTGACAAAAACCAGACACGTTCACTTTCTGTACGTGAAGCGGCTCGCATTCAATCTTTTCCTGATGATTATTTTTTTGAGGGTGGTCGTGGGGCAGCGTTTAAACAAATTGGTAACGCCGTCCCTCCACAACTCGCGTTTGTCATTGCCAGAAAAATGAAAGAATTACTGTTAGAGAAACCAGTTAATGAATTCTATCTACACCCTTACACAACCAGCCCCGCCGAATCCGTCGGCGCTCATTGAAACCCTTCGTGATATAGGTTATACTATTGAAACTGCTGTAGCCGATATTGTTGATAATTCTATTTCAGCGGGTGCTCACGATATATACATTGACTTTATTTGGCAGGGCTCTCGTTCGTATATTAGTATTCGTGACAATGGTCACGGCATGTCGGAGTCTGAATTAGTTACGGCGCTTCGCCCGGGTTCCCGCAACCCTGCCGAACCGCGCGACCCCAACGATCTAGGTCGGTTTGGACTAGGCCTGAAAACGGCTTCGTTTTCGCAGTGCCGCAAGGTAACTGTCTTCTCGAAACCAGAAAACCGCAATGTATGCTATTGGGCGTGGGATTTAGATTACGTAGCCGACACTGGCTTGTGGAATCTGGTAAAGCCCGAACCGGCTTATAGACTTCCTGTTTTACTGAACCAGCAAAAAAGTGGCACCATTGTGCTTTGGGAATTGCTCGACCGCATCGTAACCAATGCCTCTGCTACCGACGAGAAAGCCCATGCCCAGTTTCTGGGTACTGCCGACACGGTAAAACAACACTTAGCAATGGTATTTCACCGGTTTTTGGAGCGAGGCCGGTTTAAACTCTATTTCAACGATAGCCCAGTCAAACCGTGGGACCCGTTTCTCAAGGGCGCCGACGGCGCACAACCCTGTGGCGAGGAGTTTTACCAAAATGGGGCAGTAAGCGTAAAGGGATATGTACTACCTTACCATAAACGATTAACGACGGATAAGTTTGTCGAAGCGGGGGGGCTCCGAGGCTGGAATGACCTACAGGGCTTCTATATATACCGCAATGAACGGTTATTGGTGGCTGGTAGCTGGTTGGGGATGTTCAAAAAGGAAGAGCATGTAAAGTTAGCTCGTATTCAGGTCGATATTCCCAATACGCTCGATAAAGAATGGCATATTGACGTTAAAAAGTCGATGGCGCATCCGCCCTATGGAAGCACAGGGCCATTAAAAACTTTCGCCAAAGCGGTACGTGACAAAGCCATTGCGGTGTACAGAAACGTAGGGCGCATTAATAACCCCGGTATTCCGCTGGCTCATCAGGAGTTGTGGCTCGAACGTAAACGTCATGACAAGCGGTACTATGAAATCAATCGGCAACATCCACTGGTAACGGATTTTATAGCTAAGTATCCCGATGCAGGCTCATCGTTTAATAACCTGCTAAAGTTTGTTGAAGAAACGATTCCAATCCGGTCGATTATGATTCGGGAAAATGAGTCTCCCGAAGAACAAGCCCAGCCGTTCGAACAAACTAGCCATGAACCTATTAAACAAACTGCAACGGCTATGTTTCAGGCACAGTGCGCCAAAGGCAAAACACCCGAAGAAGCCCGCAATCTTATTCTAAGCATCCACCCCTTTTCACTCTTTCCGGAGTACGTTCAATCCCTTACTTGCTGATATTGTATGCAAAACGCTTTACGGACGTTGCGGACACTTCTGCCCGCTAACACGTCGCTTACCCGGGATATTATAGACAAGAATGTAGACATTATTTTAAGCATTCCTCAGTTTAGTCATGTAGACCGGGAAATGCTGATTAAAGAGGTAGAAACTCTCTATAACATTCGGGCGGAAGGCTGGACTTCGCTCGAAGGTAAAGACTCTCGTCGTCCTTGGCTTACAAACCGCCGGGCCACTATCCAATGGAACTTCTGGGATCGGTACTATAGCTATCTTGAAGATTATAAAGGGTTTGCGCCTGATACTCTCCGCCGTCTCGACCGTTTGACAGATGATATTGTCGATAAACTTTTTGACCCAACCATTCTTAATGTAAAAGTTGACAAGCGTGGGTTGGTAGTAGGACAAGTACAGTCTGGAAAAACATCTAATTACACTGGACTGATTTGCAAAGCGGTTGACGCTGGATACAAGCTCATTATTGTGCTGGCGGGTATTCACAACAACCTGCGAGCACAAACCCAACTACGGCTCGACGAAGGATTTCTAGGCTTTGATACTCAGTCAGCCCGTAATTATTACAACGCTAACGCTGATTTTGGCGTGAGTCAGGTAAAAAAAGGAATTGTTGCACATTCGATTACATCAAGCCATGACTTAGGTGATTTTTCGGCAGGAGCTTTTACATCGCTGGGGCTGAATTTCGACACAAATGAGCCAATCGTACTAGTCGTCAAGAAAAATACCAGTGTTCTCAGGCGATTGGCAACTTGGCTTAAATCTAAGGCTCAAACCGATGAGGAGGGTAATAAATACATTGGCAGCAAATCACTATTGCTGATTGATGATGAGGCCGACCATGCTTCTATTAATACGAATAAAGACCCTAATAAGCCTACTCGTATTAACAGTCAGATTCGAGATGTATTGCGGCTCTTCTACAAAAGTGCTTACGTTGGTTATACGGCTACACCATTCGCCAACATTTTTATTCCGATTGATCAGGACGAGCTTTTTCCGGCCGATTTCATTATTAATCTACCGCCACCTAGCAACTATATCGGTCCGGAGCGAGTATTTGGTTTTCAGTTGCTTAGCGATGGAAGGACTATAGAAGACACACTGCCGATTGTCCATCGGATTATAGATGCTGATCCCTTTATGCCAGACAATGAACGTGAGGCTCCGTTGCCTGATGCCATTCCTGAATCATTAAAACTGGCCATTCGGTGTTTCATTCTAGTGTGTGCAATTCGGCGGTTACGTGGTCAGGAGCGCGAACATAATTCTATGCTGGTTCACGTAACGCGTTTCAATATCCGGCAAGAGCAGATTACCGAATTGGTCGACAGTGTTTTTGCCTATTATAAACGCGGCTTGGATCAGAATGACCCAATTGTTTTAGGCTTGTTTCGTAAAGCCTTTGAGGAGGACTCGACCAATTACACATCATTCAGAACCACTACTCAACGAATTTTAGCTTCGCCCCTGTGTGAGCTTGACCCAGCTATGCAAGTACATAGCTGGGAGGATGTACGTCCACATCTTCACACGGCAGCAGCCCGCGTGAAGGTGCGCGCTATTAATGGCCGGTCGGGTGACGTATTAGATTATTACGAGCAGAAAGATGGACTGTCGGTCATTGCCATTGGGGGTGACAAACTTTCTCGTGGACTAACGCTTGAAGGGCTTGCCGTCAGCTATTTTTTACGCCCATCCAAAATGTACGATACGCTGATGCAAATGGGACGTTGGTTTGGTTACCGACCAGGTTATCCGGATTTATGCCGCCTGTTTACCAGTCGTGAATTAAACGAATGGTTTTGCCATATTACGTTAGCGTCGGAAGAATTAAGAGCCGAGTTCGACTTTATGGCAAGTGTGCGGGCAACGCCCGACGAATATGCGCTTAAAGTTCGAACGCATCCGGGCGGTTTGCAGATTACCGCTGCTAACAAATTACGTAAAGCGAAAGAGCTGTCGTTTTCCTTTGCCGGCCGACTAGTAGAAACCTATTTATTTCAAACCCAACCCAGCATCATCTCCGAGAATCTAGCAAACGCGCAGCGTTTTGTGGCTGGTTTAGGGGCGTATAAACGTCGGCAAGCAGAGCATTACGTGTGGGAGACTGTACCAGCAAAATTGGTAATAAATTTTTTGTTAGGCTATCGAACAGCCAAAACGCTGTATCGTGCCGATTCAAGAGCCGTAGCCAAATTTATCGATGTTCAGGTACGCAATGACGAAATTACTAACTGGACAGTAGTACTTATTTCGCGCAAAAAGCCAGAACGAAGTACTCCCTATACTATTGATGGGGAAGTGGTTAATGTCGGCCATTTGATTCGAAAAGCGGAAGATAAAAATGATGGTGACGGTACCTACTACCTACGCAAATCGCACATCATAAGCCCAGAGCATGAATTCATTGACCTTGACAAAGGTCAATACGACGAAGCATTTCGATTAACTGCCGAGAAACGCAAAGCTGACGGGAAGACTGGTGAACCCGATTATCCTAACGGAGAGATTGTTCGCGATAAACGTAATAAACAAACGGCTCTTCTTCTGCTCTACACACTTGACCCTGAGCCAGCTGGGTTACCGGCTGATAGTCCGGCTATTACGGGTTATGCCATAAGCTTTCCGTCCAGTGGATATAGCGGAGCCGTTTCATACGCCGTTCATGAGCAATTAGTAGAACTTCTAAATCAGCAAGACACCATTGACGATGAGCCCGATGCCGACGAAGATTGAAACGCTCTGGACTGATCTGGAAGCTGATACAACTGCTACGTCCGGCTTGCTCTATCGTCGGTATGCTGTATCGGTAAAACCGGACATTTTCGCCGGTATTCGTCGAACGGCAAGCGGAGTGCAGCGGCTGCTAGCCGTGAGTTTACCAGCGCCTGTTATTACAGAATCAGTAACCTTGCAGGGCCTTATCCTCAGTGTTGAAACCGACACCGCCCGACCCGGTCGCCAAATGGTTTTGCTTTCGCTCACTGATCCGGCACAAACTGATTTGTTCGCCGTAGTTTGTGAAGATTTGATCGCCCAAATCGCCGATGAACCAACGCATCAAAACGTATTGAACGCATTGCTGGGCCGACTGGAACAATGGACAACCTTATTTGAGAACTTGTCGCCGGGTGGCTTGTCAGTTGAAAAACGACAGGGATTATTTGGTGAGTTATGGTTTCTGAACCGCTGGCTCGATACTGGTGGAAACCCTGCTGACTGCCTCACAGCTTGGACGGGGCCGGGAGGGAGCATTCACGATTTTCAGCTATCAGACCAGTCTATTGAGCTAAAAACAACCTCATCTGTTAATCCGCAAAGTATTCAAATCAGCAATGAGCGACAATTAGATGATAGCGGCTTATCGCATCTATGGCTCTGGATGCTTACGCTTGATGTTCGTCCGAGCGGTGGTCAATCACTTAATGAACTAGTCGATGTATTGCTGTACAAATTGAGTGGGTTGCCCATGCTACATAATCAGTTTAGGCTAAAACTTTATCAGGCTGGCTACCAGTATGTTCACCGCTCTGTATACGATACAACCACTTATACGCTACGTACTGAACAGGTTTTCAGAGTAAGTGAGGGATTTCCGCGGATAAAGCTTGACCAACTTCCGATCGGGGTAAGCGCTGTTCGCTACGCCATTGCCCTGATGGCTTGCCATCCTTTTCAGGTTGAATCAGCCGATGTTTTTGCCCAGTTATAGATTTCTATCCTTACTACACCATGTCAACCGAAAGCGAACAAACACAACTACTTCAATTTTATACCGATCTCCGTCAGCGTATTACCGCCACCGCCGAAGCAGGTGAACTGGGTGGCTTCCAAGAGGAGATATTTACGAGTATAGTTTTGAATGAATACCTCTCGGCCACTGGTGATACCGAAAACGCCCGCGAGTGCCGTGATGTGAAGGAGAATGCTGCCGGTCAGAAAATGCATAAGATTAACGGATATGCACTGAGCGAGGGGGCCGAAAACCTTGATTTGTTTATCACCATTTACAGAGGCTATGACGAGCCGCAACGTATTGGTCGGGAAGAAGTTACAGCCGCTTTTAACCAATGTCGCCGTTTTTTGAACAATGCTTTTAAAGGATATTGGAAGGACATGGACGAATCGGCAGCAGCTTATGATTTCGCTAAAGAAATCTGCCATAATAGAAACGAATTAGTACGGGCTAATCTGTTTATATTAACTGATGGGGAGTGTGCAGTAGAGCCACCCAAAAGCGACCGCTTAGATAAAACCGATTTACTACTAACATATCGGGTCATAGACATCCAGTATCTGGCCAGAATTGAACAGGGTGAGCCTACTCCTATTATTATTGATTTCGTCCAGCGAACCGGAAAAAGTTTACCCTGTTTGTCAATCCCAACCAAAAGCGATCAATACGAGACGTATCTGGCTGCTGTCCCGGGAGATATACTGGCAAATATATATGAAGAGTACGGGGCACGACTACTGGAAATGAACGTGCGTTCATTTTTGCAGTTTACCGTGGGAACAAATAAAGGCATACGACAAACAATTCTGAAGGAACCTGATATGTTCCTAGCGTATAACAATGGCATTGCAGCCACAGCTGATTCCGTTGAGTTAACTTCTGATAGTGGAGCTATCAAGTCCTTGACAGGCTTACAGATTGTTAATGGTGGTCAAACAACAGCCAGTATTTTCTATACGCAGCGGAAAGACAAAGCAGATGTCAGCCAAATTTTTGTGCAGATGAAACTGTCGGTTATCAAATCACGCAATGATGTTGGCTCCATTGTTAACAATATTTCGCGCTATGCCAATACACAAAACAAAGTTTCTGAGTCAGATCTAAGCGCCAATAATCCATTTCACACAGAATTGGAAGTACTGTCGCGCACGATCTGGACACCTGCACAATCTGGTCAAAACCAGCAAACCCATTGGTTCTATGAACGGGCACGGGCTCAGTACAAGAATGCACTGGCTCGGGAATTCAATGCAACAAACCGTAAAAAGTTTGAGTTACAAAATCCCCGGAAGCAGCTCTTTGTTAAAGAAGATTTAGCGAAGTACTTGAATGTCTGGAATGAGTTGCCATGGTACGTTGTGCGCGGTAGCCAGAAGAATTACGGCATTTTCATGAGTATGCTAAAAACAAAGGAACGAAAGCCTACGAATATTTTCTTTGAGGATGCAATTGCCAAAGCCATTCTCTTCAGAACAGCTGAAGAGGTGTATGGCCGCCAACCCAATGCTATTGGCGATCTACGGTATGTAACTGTTCCATACACCTTAGCCTGGTTAAGTAGGACCTTAAATGGTCAGCTTGACCTTTTGAAAATATGGAAGGAACAGCGCATTTCCCGTGAATTACGAATTATACTCTATGAGCTGATGATTGCCATAGAGAAGGCAATTAAAGCCAGTGCGCCAGGTGCCCTTTATGGAGAGTGGGCAAAGAAAGAAGATTGCTGGAGACAACTGCGTAATAAATCGTTTGCTCTTGATATGACCTTTATTCAGGCAGACCTGATAGATCCAGCTAACCCACCCATACGCAGAATAGTGACAGATGATGTAGAAACAGCAAGGCGTCAGGAGATCGCTGACCAGTTGTGCAGCATACCAGCTATTGTTTGGGAGCAAATTGAGGAGTGGGGACGCATACATGGTAAATTATCATTCAATCAGCGACGAATCGTTGCCGGCATAGGAAAGACAATAAGGCAGTGGGGTAAGCGCTCATCCGAACGACTTGATGACAACGCAACGACTTCTGGGCCGCTTATTGTTGATATTGTAAAAGAACATGCTCCACAGTTTTTAGTAAATATGCCGGATGATGTAACGCCGATCGTGGATAAACCTATGCACAGGGAATAGAAGTCCTGCCCCCAGTGATTATAGAACTGATCAATAAGGCTGTTACTTAGGATGGGCGATATCAAAGTTTTGCCTATCCTAAGTAACGGCCTTACAAGAGGTATGAGCGATGTGTACAAAGCTCTTACTGTAAGCAATCAGGAGATTATTACTAGAAAAATAAGTGTTCTTACATCTAGAGGTTTCAATCCCAAAGGCTAGACATACGTCGTTCTATCTGTCGCATTGAACTTCCAGCCGCGTCAGGAGTGCCTTTTGCGTAGTAATATGAGCATATCTGATCGTTAGACGGAATTATAACTTCTGGACCTGCTACATTTGACTGGACATTAAGTTAAGTGTGATCTAACTTAGTGAACCATGAAAACCAGCAGAAGACAGTACGACGAGGAGTTCAAACGGATGGCCGTCGAGCTCTCCCTAGCTAAAGA
>NZ_SWJG01000004.1:0-130593 GCF_005870035.1 Spirosoma lacussanchae
AGTACAGCACCGCGCCCCCGGTTGTGCCGCCACAGACGGGCAGCTGGCTGTAGTCGCGGCCGTCTTCGTCGAGGTAGGGCGTGAAGTTGATCCACAGGTCGGCCACGACCTTATTGATCTTTTGCCCCTTTTCGACCGTCACGCCCAGGGGAATCGAGCGGATGTGAATCTGCTGGGTCGTATCGTCGCGGATGCGAACGACCTTGAGGTTAAGTATATCCTCGGTAGTAGCCATCAGAATGTTTCGTTAAGGTGATTGCGGATGAGTCGGGCCATCGTCTGCCGGGCTTTGCCCGTCGGGTCCGAATAGGGGTGCACGTTATCCGGCAGCGAAAACCGCAGCGCCGTCATGTCCTGGCTGGTCGAACCGGCTTCCCGGCTTTCGGCATCGGCGGCAAATTGAGCCCAGGGCATCTGCGCCCAGCGGGCGGCCGTGTTGGGCATCCGGCGCTGACTCCAGCCCGTTTGCTGCCAGAGCCGCCAGAGGGGATACTGCCAGTAGTCGGCCAGCTTCTGCTGACCCAGAGCCACCCGGGCCACCCCCGGCTGCTGGTTCTCGAAGTGCCCCTCGATGACGATTTTTTGCAGGGGGTTGTACTTGAGAATCTCCCGGAACAGGAAATTAGCCGCGCCCAGAAAGTAGCTGCGGTCGAAGGGATCGGCCGGAATGGTCAGGTAGCTGGCCTCCGACTCGCCCGCCAACACGTCGTTATAGCCGTGGCTGAAGACGATCAGATCGACGCCCGGCACCTCGGGGTTACTGCCATCGATGTAGGGAATTATGCGCCGTTCGAAGGAGCAGTTGCGGATGAATTCGGCTTGTTCGGCGGTGAAACTGGTCGGGGCCACATCCGCGTTGACAAAATCCAGCCGGTAGCTGGCCCAGTTAGCCAGCAGGTCATTTTTCTGCGCAACCGTATGCGTCAGGGCGTACGCGCAGTTCTCCCAGTGCATGCCGTTTCGGGTGCCGTCTGAGTTCAGGATGCGTACCGGTGAGCTGGGTACGGCCACCATGATACACCGCGCACCCAGCTCCGCGCAGGCCTGCTCCCAGTACCCTGATCCGGCCGGAATGGACGTCCCCCCTACCAGGATGATTTTGTCGGCGGCCCGGGAGGATACGACCAGATTAGCGGCCGTGCGTCGGCCGTAGGGGCTGTAGCTGGTCGGGACTACGCTGCCTTCGACAATCTGATAGGTATCCTTTTGGGCTACGGGCAGCGAGGGGCGTATATAGGCGGTATCGGCGGTCGTCTCAAACTGCAGCTCCTCCCGATCAAACCGCACGCCCCCCACCCACTGCTTATTCTCATTAAAGAACGTGACGAACTGCTTACTGGTAGCGGTGTAGACGGTGCCCGGCTTGACCCGCTCAAACGGCCCCACGACGTAACCGGGCAGGGCTTCAAGCGTACCGTTTTCCCACATAAAGCTGCCCTCGATGTGGGGGGCGTCCTTATTGTAGAGGTTGGGGAGCCGAATCAGGTAGCGGTCCAGATCGGCCGCGGTGGCCTGGGCGACCTGGGCCGTTTGCAGGGCGGTCGTGCCCTGCGGAGTTGTGCCATTGAAGATTGGCTCCGAAGCGGGAGCCGGGGTAGTGCCTTCGTTCACGTGAAAGGTATTTAGTTCATCGAGGAAAACCGTACAGCGGATATAGACCGTGTCGGGCAGGGTGGTAAAGTGGAGATCGTCCCGGCCGACAGCCGCGCCCTTCAGGGGCCGGTCCAACGCGTCGAAAAAGGCGACGAACTGTTTGTCGCTGGCGTAGATCGGCTGACCGGCCGTGACCGGTATGGGGTGCGATACGAGGTAGTTGGCGTTCTCATGCAGCACCCCATCGTCATCGATGTAGAAGCCCTCCTCGTTGCGGGCGTCGTCCTTATGAAACAGATTGGTAGCGGGCGTGATCAGCGTGGCCAGATCGCCGGTTTGCCGACTCAGAGCCGACTGTAGTATCTGGGCCGTGGTCAGCGCCTGGGTACCCTGGGGGGTCACGCCCTGAAATACCGGCAGGGCGGAGGCTTCCGGTTTGTCGACGTTGCCTTTAATCAGCCGGAACGTGTTGATCTCGTCGGCCGGTACGGTACACAGTATATAGGCCACGCCAGCGGGGACGGTGAAAGCGTCGTCGTCCCGCAGGTAGTCCGCCCCGTTGCCGACCGGCAGATCCCGGGCCGAAAAAAAGGCCACGTACTGTTTGCTGCTGGGATGATACCGCTGGCCGGAGGTTACCGGGATCGGGTGCGAAATCTGGTAGCTGGCATCACCCTTGACCTTCCCCTTATTGTCGATGAATGCGCCGGGCTGGTTGCGGCTGTCGTTTTTGCGAAACAGATTCTCGCCGGGCACGATGAAATTAGCCAGATCGCCCGCGGCCCGGCGGGCGGTCGAGGCAATCTGCGCCTGCTGGGGCGTTTCGCCCAGGAACAGCCGCTTAAAGGGTTGCCAGTCGAGGTTGGCCGCGCCGGGCGTAACCTGAAACTGATTGACCACGCCCGCCGGGATGGTCATGCGCATGAATGCCACGCCAGCGGGCGTGGTGAAGGTGGGGTTCTCACGGGCGTGGTCTTCGCCCCCGATTGACTTTCCGGCCCGGTTAAAATACGTGACGTACTGGCCGGGCACGTTTGGCGTCCAGGTCGTTAACGGCGTTACCGGAATGCGGTGGGATAAAACGTACGCCTGGTTGGCTGTAAGCTCGCCCTTGGTATTCATGTAAAAGCCCGGCTGGTTGAACGGGCTGTCCTTATCGAACCAGTTGATATCGGGTCGAACAAAATCGGTACGCTCCCATGTGACTGCCCCGATCTGAATCTGAGCTGTCGCAATAGAGTCCTCCAGAATGGTCAAAATCGGCAGGTTGTAGCAGCGCGGATCGTCGAGAACCGTGTAGGTACCCCCAGTGCCTCCGCCTGTTCCGCTGCCAGCGCAACCGAGTTCCGACAATTTGGTACAGAGAGCCTGAATGGTGTTAGCCGACGCCGACTGCACCAGCTTAAGCAACGCGGCATCGCGATCGTTGGCTGATGCAATGCTCGTAAGATTCAATAAGGTGGCCAGAGCCGACACTTGAGATGCCGTAAAAACGCGATTTCGAGCCGTATAATGGGCTTCCTGATCGCTATCGACAAGCAGCATAGTGCCTGCCTTACTGGCATCGGCCCGATTAATTGCCCCTGTCAGCTCGGTTTTTGTCTCGTCAGACAGGTTTTGGGCTAAATCAAGAAAGAAAGCGTCTTTTTCCTCATCCGATGACACCTCGATGAGTTTTTCCAACGTAGCCCCGAAGAGCGCCATATAAGCCGGATCCGACAGTTTTTCGGCCAATGCTGATATGGTCGACTCGTTAGCTGCGTTGATCAGACTGCGAAAGGTTGCATTGCGGCTGACCGCCGTGTCGGCCGTTACCAGAGCCAACAACGTCGGGCTTAATAGTCTGTACTTAGCTGGTGCATTAAGTGGGGTTTCACCGGTGTTGGTAGTTGCCAGCACCCTGTAAAATCCATCACCGAATACCATGTACTGACCAGTAACGTACGTTCGACTGCCATCGTAGGGCATCATAATCGAACGTACCAGGGCAATCATAAAGCCGCCTACCCGCTCAGCGGAGTTGGCCCCCTCCTGCTTTTCATCAAATATTTGAGTGGCTAACTGGAGAAGTTGCGAGAAGGTCTGGGGATTCATAGAGCGACCAGCGAGGAGTAAGAAAAAACGGATTGGCCGGACACAACGCGCCCGGGCCAATCCGTCATGACAGAATTAAAGCGCCTTCTGCATGGCCGTCCCTTTCTGGGTCAGCGTCGCGTCCGACTTCACGCGAATGATGCCATTCACGCCGTTGTTAGCGCTCAGCTGAGGGTTGACCAGTGGCAGATACCACAGACGCATCTCCCAGATGTTGTAGATCTCGCACTTGGTCGAACCGGGCGCAATAGGGAGCTTCTTTTTCATGTAGGTGGTGTCGGCCTCGATCGAGCGGCCACCAGCCTGGGTCAGCCCAAATATGGGTGTGCGGTACGTGGTATACGCAAAGCCATCACCGATAATATCCTCTTCCACCGTCGGGAAAAACGCAGCCGTAAACAGTGCCAATGCCCCCTGCTCGACGATGAATGTAGAATCAGCCAGGCTGTTGGCGCCGAAGTTCAAACCATCACGATAGATAGCCCGCAGCGTATCAAAGTGATTCTGCTGGCCAGCATCACCGGCCGGCGTGTTCTGCTGGTATTCGGCGTTGAACAGAGCATAGCGCAGGTTGCCCCCATCAAATACGGCAGGCGAGTTAAGCCGGTTGATTTCGGCCAGTTCAGCTACGTAGGGAGCAAAGTCGAACGCGTTGAGGTTACCAGGAGCCACGCGCAGCACCTTTCGCATAGCGGCTGTGCTGCCATCACCCTGATACGTACCCAGCCGACCGACACCCGCCGATTCACCGGCATTGCCGGCCATGAACAGGGTCATTTTCTGAGCCAGCTTGTTGACCAGGCCAACCTGCTTAGTGAGCAGTAGGTGCTGCAGTTTTTCCGACCGCATGAAGTGGTTACCGCAGTCCTTTTCCTGAACTTTCAGAGTAACCTTCAGCATGTCGTTGATCTCGTACTCGATCGCGCTGGAAGCCGCTTCAGGGCCGTCGATATCGCAGGTCACCGCCGTCTTGGCTTTGGCTGGCAGGTCGTTTTCTTCTTCGACCGTGTGATCCCCTGTTTCGAGCCAGACCACCTTCACGGGCTTGCAGCCGTCGTTTTCAGTCAGATCATCCAGCAGATCGGCCGTCTGCTCGGCGAAGACACCCTGAAGGATGTTGGTGTCGGCTTTGAAGCGCTGGGCCTGGTTAGCCCGCGACGATTCCCATTTCGCTTCCAGATCCTGGAGCAACGTTGGCACCTGAGATGCCGAGAAATCTGTTACCTGTGGCATAATCGTAGCCGGTTGTTCCTTACCGGCAGAAGGGTGATTAAAGCCCGGCTACGATTCGCGTAGCCTTAGGCCGGTTTTTGCTGTTCAGCCCAGTACTTGGTTACCTCATCTCGCTCCGCGTACGAATACTTGTTGCGGTCGCGCAGGATGCTGTTAACCTCTTCCAGGGTTTTGGGGGGCGTACCCTTGAAGTGGGTGAATGTGAACTTGCCACCACCACCGCCTGATCCGGATCCGGGAGGTACGCCAGCACCTTCCTTCTGATCCGAGACTTTAATGGTGTAGACGCTTTCGACCATGCCTTTCAAAAAGTCATCAGCGGCAACGGGGAACAGCTTGCTGTCTTCGATGCGCTTGCCTTCTTTCCAGAATTCGGTCTTTCCATCCACCTCTTTGAGCGTTACGCCCTGAAAACGCTCCAGGAACATGCGCTCCTGAACCGCTGCGATCTTGGCATCTTCATGAATGACCGCCCCAAAATCGTTGAGGGCTTTCAGCGCCATCGCTTTGACCTGTTGCTCGGACACCTTCGCGTTCCACTCCTGTTCTTTCTGGGTGAGCGTGGTTTGAAACTCCTTATCCTTATTCTGCAGCTGGGTTTCCAGACTACGGAAGGTCGGGTGCATCTTGACCTGCTCTTCGGTCAGGTCTTCGGGTTTGATCTCAGGCTTGTAGGTCTTCGAAATCACGTCGAGCAATTCTTCGATCTTATCTGGGTCCGCATCGATCTTGAACAGCTCTTTGGCTTTCGCGTTAGCTGCTTTCTGCAGCATCCCTTTGCCTGATTTGGTACCCTCTTCCCGAACCGACTTGATTCGATCAGAAACCATCTTGTCGACTTCGCTCGGCTTATCGCCGGTCAACAGCGTTTCGATTTCTGATACTGGTCTGCCCAGTGTACTAGCGATTGCTTTGAGCGCGATATCCTGCTGCTCTTCACTCAGATTTGCCATGATCTATTTGAACGTTAGGTGTTCCTACCAGGTAAGTAAGGACCTTGCGGCCAGCCGGGAAGCGCCCGGAGCGCAGAGAATTCTGTCAGGTAAGCGCCTGACGCGCAAATGGGGTCAAGACCCCGGCTCTACCATGCCCGCTTTATCCTTTCCCGCACGGACGAGTTAACCAACGACGAGTATCAAAGTCACCAGGGCAAACTGGCTGGAGGGCTCCTCATCGTTGACTGGCAGAGCTTTCTTGTTTCGGTAATTCGGGGTCGTAAACGACCGACTATACCGTGCGCCCTCATTTTGCATTCCCCTTGGAGCGAGAGCCGGACTCGAACCGGCGACCTTGGAGTTATGAGCCCCACGAGCTACCACTGCTCTATCTCGCTGTGTTGCCGGTCTTTCCCGGCTGTCACACGGTTCAATCGCTCTGTTATGGCCTCTCCCGTGAGTCATCGGCCTTTTTTATTCCTTCGACCCCTTAGGCCCTCTTGGTGCAGGTTGTGCTGGGGGTTGGTCTTTGATTTCCTCCGGAACGTAGTCGTCGGGCGTTACGACCGTGAAGTTTTTGTCATAGCCCTGATCGACGAGTCTCTGCCAGTCAGCCTTACTAATGGTCTGGGTCTTGCGCGTGAGATTGTGCTTGATCTCCATTACTTGTCGTCAGTTTTGGGAGTGTAGGCAGCCTTACCGGTCGACCGCGTAGACTTGCCCGGCTGTTGACCCTCTTTAGGAGGCTCATTCGTATCGGCCGGTGGAACCGTAGAGGTGCCGGCGTCGTCATTGCCATCCTTACCTTCGCTCTGTTGGGCAGAGTCGGTTGAGTCTGTACCGAATCCCAGTTCATTCAGCCGATCGGCCAGGCTATCGAGCGCCTGTAGCTGCTTATCGGACACGCTTTCGGGGCCGTTGGTCGCAAACCCGAAAATGACCGTAGCGGCATGCTCCAGTTCCTGGTCAGGGGTTTTGTCCGCTTTGCCAGCCTTTTCAGGGACGGATTTCGCCTGCTTGTCCACCTCTGGCGGGGTGAACTCCTGACCGCGTTTGTAGCCGAGCTTTTCGCCTACCGACTCGGGCAGATAGGTCTCTTCGCCTTTGTCGTTAATGAATAGGACCTCTTCCATAGTGCTGACTCGTTGTGTGACTCGTTAGTAGACAGGCAAAGATAAACCGATTAAGAATTTCACAAGTTATTTACGAA
Organism: Spirosoma lacussanchae; assembly: GCF_005870035.1. Lineage (GTDB taxonomy): Bacteria > Bacteroidota > Bacteroidia > Cytophagales > Spirosomataceae > Spirosoma > Spirosoma lacussanchae. The sequence continues at coordinate 7,066 of NZ_SWJG01000004.1, forward strand.
TAAAATTCGTATTCTATTAACTAAAAAAGCCTGACCGTGGCCAGGCTTTTCCTTCAGTATGTGTAGTTCAGACAAGTTCAGCGGTTACGGCTGGCTTAAAAACAGCTTTGCCGGTCTGGTCGTCCTGGATCGTATCGTGTTTATCGTACCCATGCAGCCAGCGATAAGGAACGCCTTCGGGATAGGCTGAACAGGTCAACCCATTGCGGTGCTGGCAGCTGTGGCACCATGACAGAGAGGGTGCATCATCTTCGAGCCATTCTACTTGAGCTTCCATCCTAATTGCCTATTTAGAAACTTACGTTGCTGATCGGAAAGTGCGCTGGCACCATCCCGATCGAATAAACTGTAGATCTCGGCAATGGCTTCCGTGATCTTGCCCTGACCATAGGCCGAACCGACGGCGAACTTGGGCTTATCGGTACGCAACTTACGAAGTACGGCAAAAAAATCACCAAACTTATTCTGATTGTTACTCAGATACTCGTAGTGGACCATATGTCCAATCTCGTGAGATACTACGCCAGCCAGGGTGCCATCAATCCAGTCCAAATCGCGCTCGGCCTGTTCGAAGGTGGCCAGTGTGGCCGCCAGGTCAGCCTGAGCGCCCAGCGTCTTGCGGTTCACCTGTAAGATATACGTGCCCAGGTTATTAACGCGCGTCTGCATGGGATAGTTGCCAGGAAAGTCAACAACTTCAACACCTGAGGGGCGAACACCATACAGCTTCTTAGCCTTGAACAGACCTGCATTAATCTGATTGGCCACCTCGACCGGTAGCTCGTCATACCCAGGCTGATTCATCAGTTTGTTCGTCAGGGCAAACTGCTTGGCCTCCGCAATGCTGGTGGCCGGCGTGAAGTCGTCACCAAATCGGTTGACGGGTTTTTGCGGCTTGCGGCCGGGCTGGGCGATAGGCGGCTCGATGCGATCGTTCGAGTTTTCGACGATCTGCAGAATGCCCTTTTTATTACGACCCAGATCCGGACGTCGACGCATCGCTTCCCGGTCTGATATCGCACTGTAATGATGCCGGCACCCCCACCCGCCTGCGTGTATGAACGGAACGTAGTTGCCTTTAGGCTTGCCAGAGAAAAAGCCGGTAGCCTTATTCTCATAGCCGCCGTAGGTATCCTGGGCAGTCCCGAATTTGTCGATCTCCGATCGCAGAAACACCTTCCCATCCCGAACCCGGCAGAACAGGCGAGTGCCGGCGATGGTGCCACCCAAATACAGAAACGCCGTCATGTTCAGCCCCTCGGCAAACGCCTGCTGAGCCACACGATCGGCCTGCTGGTAGGTGTCGTAGGCTACCGTGTTGTAATGTCGGCTCCAGACACCTTTCTGAGGAGCGTTTGGGTTCGTTGGATCGCCGACGATGAACTGTTTCAGGTTACGTTTGAAGCGCTCCAGCCCTACCCCGCTAGTCTTCTGCGCGTAGGCAAACTGCTGGACCTGGCGCCGAACGGTCGTGTCCTGGCTGAAGAGGTCGAACAGTCCTTTACTGACTATCTCCCCGTCGGGCTTGATGCCAAACGTATCGGTCATTAATGACTCTACACGCTGCTCGACCTGTTCAAACAGAACCTGATTGACCTGCACACCTCCCATGGCCTCGCCGATCGCGCCCTGAAAGTATCCCTGGTTAAGCGTCTGGATGGTCAGCAGGTCAGTGCCGAACTGTTGCAGCACGGGCACATGGTAGCGTTTCTCCCAGCCCGGTAATAGCTTACCAAGGTGTTTGGGGCTGGCCAGTATGGTTTCGGCCGACTCCATCAGTAGCGCCAACAGGTCGACGTTAAGGGTCGCCAGTCGATTATCGAAGCTGGTCTGGAGGGCTTCGATCTGGGCAATGCGCTTTTTGGCCTCGGGTTCAGTCATTGCCTTGCGGTGGCCAGATATTCTGATAAATCTGATGATGGATATGACCAATCATGTAAGCCCATGCTTCAGAGCTTATTTCCGCATTATGTGGCAGGTTGATTGAGTGAAACATAAACTCCACCACATGAAAAACCTCATGCGCTATTGCCGCAAGGTGCCTGTTATGCGTCGGGTATTCTCGTAACCGTAAGACGATACCACTACCGAGAATAGATGCCGTTCGGCCGTCTTGGTACGAAGACATTGGACCGATCAATTCCATCCACTCATCAACCAATGAAGGATTCATAAACCGGGATAAGCCATCGCGTAACCGATCGTCGTTTTCAGCTATAGAAACATATAACTGGCGATTATATGGATCAAGATCGATTAAGAAGCGACGGGATGTTTCTTTAAATTTAGCCATGTGAATGAGTTCTAAGCCCCAATAGACATCTCAACCGGCCGCGGCAACATGGCCATCAGCTTATCGACCTTCGCCATGACCAGCCGGTCCCGCTCAGTATAGGGCAAATCGTAGAACGTAGGCGACTCGATCTCCAGCTCCCCGAAAATCACGTCAACGTTCGCCCGAAGTACCGCCAAGGTCTGGGGTATGCGACCGGTGCTATCGAAGAACTCAAACGCATCGAGCGTCTGCGCGAAGTAGGGCACGTGCTGCTTTTTGATGAAGTACCGCTCCAGGGCTGTCGGGTCCGCTTCGTAGCGTTTGCGGGCGATATCATCGAGGATCTGTTCGATCTCAAAATCCGGAGCACCCGCATCCCGGGCGGCCTTCAGATCGGCATACAGCTGAGACAGGCCTGACAGCTTCAGATCACGCGGAAACTCGTACAGGGTTTCGACGGTACCGCTGATGTTCATCAGCTTGATCAGGAGCCGAACGATTGACTTGTAGACAGCCGACTTCTGATCAGCGAAGGGCAGCAGGGTGTTGTTCTGATCATCGCGGCTCACCACGTACTCAGTAGCCGTCTGGGGCTGATCTGGACGCGGGCCACTGGGGCGTACCTGCGAATCCGACGAAAACACAGTCTGGTAGATCTGCACGATCAGGTTCTGAATCTTCTCGTCGAAACCCTGAACCGTTTCCAGGTCGGGCTTTTCGGTGAAGCTGAGCTTCGACAGATCCATGATTTTATCCTCATCATCCGGCATAGGACGACGGAGCACGTCCTGTTCACTGGTGTGGCTTAAATAACCGGTACCGTGGCATTTTTTACAGGTTGTGCCCAGGATAGGCACTTTGCCGTCATTACAACCCCTCGACGTACCCGTAACCGGATCCGTTTCCCCCGGGCAGGCGGGCGCGTACTCGTAGCGACGTGGGTAGGCATGAAGCGAGGTAACCAGGTCGTTTTTAGACTTCAGATCAAGCAGCTCTTTGAACTGTTCGAGGGCAGCATGAAACAGGGGCGACACGTTGGAGCTGTTGCCGGTCTGGGCATCGGGCATGTAGCCCAGCCGTACCGCCTGTACTTCGTCGATATTGAGGACGTAGGTGGCTACGAAGTATTTCCGCTCGTTGTTCAGCTCAAACACCTCGTAGATGCCAGGCAGGTCCTGACGGCCGTCGCCATACTCAAAATACCGATAGGTGTACTGACCCGTTAGGCACAGGTAGTCGGTCGCGTACCGACGTTCGCCCTCGACACCAGTGTAGGCCACCAGAATCGATAAGACGAGGAAGTCGAGCCGCCCCCGGGTGTACCGGTAATTCAGCACCGACGGCGCTTCAAACAGAATCGCGTATGGCCGTGCCCGTTCGCCCCTACTGGCATCGAAGGGCGCAAAGTCCAACACCAGAAAAGCGTTGGGGTCGTATAGGCTGACCAGATCGTAATGAACCGACAGGTAATCGTCGAGGCTCCCTCGGCTACTGCTGTTCTCTCCACCAAAATCGTTGAGCACGTCCTGCAGATCCCGTTGGTCCCGTTCAGTCGTACCCGAAAAGTTGAGCCCCTTCTTGATATCCTGTATGCGGCTGATCTGGCCGAACTTCTTGACCAGTGGGCTGGACGTCGACGACAGGTTCTGATGCGTGAGCTGCAGGCGCTGCTTATACTCATCGTCTTCCTCCCGGCGAATAAACCTCGTCAGGAAGCGCTCATAGTCGTGGCCAGACAGAATCGTCAGATAGTCACGTCGGAGCTCAACGGTACGGTCATACGCCGAATGACGAAGGCCTTCAATAACTTGACGGGTGATCTCCTGCGCCTGGTCAGGTGTCAACGTGGGCATGGTCGAAAGATGGGTTGAAAGCCCTGTACGACCGGGCAGGCCAGGTAAGAACCAATAACACCCGTAAAATACGAGTATAATTCATAATTTTTCAACAAAAGCCACTCACCTATTGGACCGCTCGCCGATATATAGCCAAAACATCATGTATGAGAACGAGAGAACTAAAAATCCTGCTGAAATTAGCAGCCCGCCTAACGGCCATCGAAGGCAAACTCAAAACCATCAACAAACGCTCATGAAACTCAAAGTCACCCCCACTGTCATTGCCCTGCTCTCGGCCGCGGTTATCGTGTCTGCCTGGGAGATGCGGCCCCTGCTGCTCGGCATCAGCGTAGCCTGCTGGGTCATGGCCGTAGGGTATTACATCTTTAGTCGCTTGTAGTCTCCTCCCCGATCTTACCCCGCTGTTTTTTCCATTCTCGAAAGGCATCCCAGAGAACGGCTCCGACCCCGTAGGTAAACATCGACAGGGCGTGGCCGTTCTTTTCGTATTTGTCGCCCTTGGCATCTTTGGCGTGTTCCTTTTTGATACCAGTCGAATCCTCCAGGGTAGTGGCCAGGTCCTCGATCAGCGTGGGACAGGCCTTCTCGTCGATCAGGATCTCGATACGTCGCCCGTTCCAGATCACCACCCCCGCCAGCACATCATTGATAAAATCCCGCATAACCGACGACACCGTTACGGCTTTGTTGACCTGGTTCGATCGGTTGTGAAGGTAAGGCGCCAGGGACGTTCTGACCCTGTCGAACCGTCTGAAGTTGCCTTCGCCCTCTACCCTGTTCTCGCCCTGCCGGTCACCATGGTACGTAACTGGCCTGGGGTACTTGATCAGGTAATCAGTGATCAGTCGACCGCACAGCCGGTCGGTTCGGTTGTTGGGTGTAGCCAGGCAGTATTCCCTGAAGAAGCGGATCTGGAGCACGAACGGCTGTAGATCGACCTGGAAACAGCCCATTGTCATGTAGGGCACTGTGTTGAAGTCAAGCGAGATATGCACGTCGTTGGTCAGCTCTGGCAGGAACGGCACCGTTCCGGTGTGGCGGCCGTAGTCGAACTCGTGATACCATTCGCCCCCGGTCTTTTCTTTCACATCCCAGTTACCCTCGACGAAGATCTTGTACTTGATCGGATTGGTCAGCTTGAGCATGTTCAACGACTCCCTGAATGATGGCTCAAGGGCGGCATTGTCGTCAATCGTCATCGGGATGTAGCAGACGTAATCGGGCAGCGTGCCCGCTAGGAATTTGTCGTAGAACTCTTCCCGTACCCAGGTGCTCGTTGGGTTGACTGTGATGAAGAGGATCGGGTGAGGCTGCTTACCGACGTGCTTCGGAATAAAGTACGACCCTAACCGTTCCAGGGCCTTGTCGTAGGTTGCGCGTTGCAGCTCCTCAGCCTGTTCGAGCCAGATCCAGTTCATCTCTAAGCCGTTCCAGCGCTTTCGCTCTTTGTCGGTGGCGTCCTGCTCGGCGAAAAACTGAAAGCTGCCCCCGTTGGTAAACTTCCATTGAAACTGGGGATCGCCTTTGAACTGCTTGACGAACGACTGGGGCATCAGCTTCTCGATCGTGGGCAGTGTCGTCGTGCGCAGGTTGGGCAGGGTGTCACGCACGACCATCGAACGCGCCCCCGGAAACCGTCTGTGTAAGGTGACCAGCGTACCCCCAACGCCGAAAGTTTTGCCACCGCGGACGGCCCCACCGCAAACAATGATGCGATATTTACCCGAATGGGCAGCATTAAAGAGTTGAGCCGCCTTGGGGAACAAGGACGGCTCGAAACTCACCTGCGTATTGAGGGTTGGGGCAATGGTCATGCAATCTGAATGAATGCAATATCAAGTCGGAATTGTGAATCAGTGCCTACTCCTACGTAGAACAGATGACGGCTATTGATCTGTAGTAAGCCAAATCCCCAGCAGCTTTCTGCTGACCCGTCAGCCATTTGCATATTCTGCCTGTTGAACAAATTATAGGGTTTGTACAAGACCTTGCCTATACGTCTAAACTGAGGGCTGACATTGAAGTATGTTAAATCGAATGCTTTCATGAGCTATCCGTTTACCGCCCGGTCGGCGCTGTTTTGTCAAAGTTTGGCCTTAACCAGTTGTGAAAACTTGGCCTTCTTACCCGCCAACATGCGTAGGTTGTGCGCCGATATCTGCACTTTCGGCTGCGTATTGATCACTTCCAGAAACCGGGTAGCCGCATCAATAATATTGCTGAAGTAGGGCCGAACACCCCCACCTTGCCAGACCTGCAGGAACCGGGTAGCAAAGCGTTCAGCGGCCTGTGTGTCTTTCTCCCCAAACCGGCTATAGTGCAGACTGCACAAAGCTGAATGGGTCGTCTTGTAACTGACATCGGGCGTGAAATCGAAATTGGAACACTCCTTTTGATAGGGTGTTGTCGAATTATTGTTCGAGCAAGTTTCGGGCTGATTCATAAGTCTCTTGAGATAGCGGTTAAAACAAAATCGTAGTCCCGTCGGGCAGCGTGTACCCCTGCAGGTTCTTCGGCTGGTTCGCATCGCCCGGCAACTGTTTGTATCGGCCGTGCAGCTGGAGAACCTTATCAAGCGCGTTCTCCGCTGAGTACAGCTCGACCTTCGGACCATACTCAGTAAATGAGAGCGTCTTGATACGACCCTCGGCTTTGGCCTTGGCCAGCTTCACCAGGTCGACGTCGATCTCTTCAACCCAGACAGCTTCACCAGGCACATCCCGATACGCATTGGGGTTTCGTTCCAGTTCGAGGGTATAGCGTATCCCCTGCAACTCCCTACGCTTCTGTTCGGCCTTGTGGGTGCCCAGCTCATCACCGCCAAGCATGGCTATCCGGGCGAACTCTTCTTCGAACTCCATCTCCGCGTCCAACTCCTCAATCAGCTGCTGCAGCGGCTTTCTGACCATAGGCGTACGTAACACGGTCTTGATGGATAGAAAGTCATTGATTCGGGATCTTGCAATGTCGGTAAAGTGTTTGACGGCTTCGCCTGCCGACATGCCAATCTGTTCGCCGAGGAAGCTCACAGCCGCCTGAATATCAGGTTTCGTCAAGTTCTCATGCCCGATCCGGTTCGCTGTACGCTGCGAGTATCCAGCCCGTCTGGCGGCTTCAGATGCGTTAAGACAATCAAGATATTCGATCACGAACTTCCGCTGGCGAGCGCTGAGCTTATCAAGAGGGTTTTGAACTGGGGCTTCCATATACGCACTAAATTACCATGAAACGATTCAAATTCGTATTTGTGACAATCAGAATACCACACTCCGGATTGTTATAACGGTAAGTTTGTACTGCTCCACAGACCGAATGATTTGGTAAATGGCTCCTTCACGTTCGTTAGCCTCCTGGAATGCTTTCTGATCAGCTTTCTGGCTATCTGAGCCTACTTTAAACTCGAAAAGGTATAGACGGCCCCGTTTGAAGTACTGAGAATCACAGCGGCCTTTCCTGATCCCTATGGCGGTATTGCGCACACCTCGTCTCCCTCCGACACTATTGTTGAGATTGGCGTGGACTAGGTGCCGATCGTCGGGGTATTCGTCGACGTGCCACTGATAACATTCAGCCTGTAGACGGTCATGCGTCCAGTTATTTTCCTTGATCTGTGTCATCTATGTAAGGGTGATTTACTTTGGCTAATAACCGCTTCATAGCGGGAGATATGGGAAGTGAAATAGCGAATGTGCCATATCGTTGAACGAAGGAGGGCCAGGCCTTCTGAATCAGGCCTTCTCCGCGTGCATAGGGGTGGATCCATGCCCAGTTTAAATACCATCCGCTTTCGTTTTGAAGAAAGTGAACCGCGCCTACCGGCTCCACATTCATAAAGAACAGATAAGCCTCCCCGGCTGGTGCTTTGTAATTGTACTGAAGAAAATCGTAGTGCATCTCGCGTCGAAAATAGCGGGCAAAGGCCTCCACGGCTTTTCGCTGACTTTGGTACGATTGGATGTCTACCAACATATAGCCATCCATCAGTTTGTGATGGGTTAGCAGTTTGGGGGTAATGATGTCGTAACGGCTCATAGATTTTGATTGTCCCCACTTTTCTTGTTGTCCCTACCCTGTCCCTCCCGGTTTTCAGGTGAGAGGGGACAGATAATAATCTGAATTACTGATACTTACACCTACTGTCCCTACTTACCCCCCTTTTTTCTCGTTTTTTGATTTTCTATATATACGAGATACATATATAAGCGTAATCCAGTATACCCTATTCCTTACCCCTTCTTTACTCTTGTAATATTATTTATTGAAAAAAGTAAGGACAGTAGGGACAGAGGGGATAAGTAGCTCAAAAACTGAACGTTAGCTGTCCCCCCTTTGGTCAAAAAAAGTAGGGCCAAAAGGGGGGACAGCATCAAAAGGGGGGACAATATTACCAGGGCAGCTGCCCGTTGGTGGCATCATCCCAGGCTTTGGTCAGCCCGAGCAGGTCTTCACAGATAGCTCGGGTGTCGGGAGCAAAATCAGCTTTGTAGTACATCCAGTGCACGAAGTCCAGAAAGTCGGCCGCTGGGTGGCCTTTATGACGGCCGAAGTTGAGCAGTAACACACCGTCATTACTGTAGGTGAACTTACCGGATAAGTCGGCCGCTTTACAGCCGTAATTGGTGTAAACGGCCAGTTCCTCCACTGTAGAGGGCAGATCCGGGTAGCGTTGAAGCTGGGCCGCAAAGACGGCGAATGTCGCTTTACAGTCAACCATGGCATTGTGAGCATTGGGTAGCTCTTCATCGCAATAGAAGCGAACGGCATTGGCCAGGTTACGGGGCTCCCGTATTTTGAATAGGTTGCCTACGTCGATCATATGGAACATGCCCGTGTGAATCTGAATACCGATACGAGCAAATTCGGCGGCCAGGAGCGGGATGTCAAACCAGTTGGAGTTAAAGCCAGCCAGATCGCAACCGGCCATGAACTCAAATACTTCGCCGGCGATATCGGCAAAGGCAGGGGCATCACGGACGTGCTCGTCAAGGATCCCGTGGATCTGGGAGCTGGCTACGGGTATAGGGATGGTTGGGTTGACCAGTTTACTATACTGATCGACATCGCCCCCTTCAGAAGACGGGTAGAGCTTGGCCAGAGCGATTTGTACGATGCGATCGTTATCGCGGTCGAGGCCTGTTGTTTCGAGGTCTAAGAAGACCAACGGACGGGTTAGATTGAGCATTGAGCGCGAGGTTAGTCGATCAATTGACCGGTGAGCGGGTGAACTATTGGTCCTGTTGACTGACTGACAAAGAACAGATCAACAGCATCTGACCGTTGACTTAGCGTCAGTTTTCCCAAGCCAGTAGCCGGGCTATTTTGTATCCGAATTGCCCCTGATTCGAGCGGAACAATGATAAATTGGCCAACGTGAATCTTGCCAGCCTTATCTACTCGTACCTTCTTTACAGACATCATATTACTGGTTTATAATTGAATTCGATTCAATACATATTTGAGCATTGCCAGGCATAGACCCAGGCATGAGCCAACGATCCGGGCCGGGCGAACGCGTTGGTAGGGATAAGTCATCCGGTTAATCACTAATGGGATCAGGCAGATCAGCAGGACGATCAGGAGTTGAGCCAATGAGGCATGTGGATAGTGTTTCATGGTATGGAGTAGGTTTATCCCTCTAGGACGACCTCATAGGCATAGTAGCGTTTACTACCTTCGCCACGATATCGTTTTTTCTCAAAGCCCATGGCGGCCAATTCACGGCCGATCAGGGCTTCGGAAAGCTTTCGGTTGTTGGCTTTGTTTTCCAGGTAAGTCATAATTTTTACAGCGCTGAGCCGCTGCACATCCTCGCCACCTGCACCGGTCGGCATGCGAACGTATTCAACCAGCAGGTTGTGCTCAGTTGAATAATCCTCGAAGCCGTTTACCTCCTCAGCAATGCGATCCATTTCGGCCCGGGTTAAATGATGCCGCTCTCCCGCCATGTAAGCGTGATAGGCTTCCATCAGCAGGTCCGTTTTATCGACAGCGTTATAGAGCTCATGATTAACGGAGGTGACGTTGATGGCCACAATTTTTCGGTTATTGTCCGGGTCGGCAATGATCTGGGTCGGATTGGAGGTCCCACACATCAGGGCAAGCCGACGACGTTTGACAAAGGCTTTTCCGTAGGGTTCACGGAGCGTGAACCGATCAATCGATGCGTATCCTTTTAGCGTCTCGGGGTCTTTGACCGTCTTGCCCTTCCATTCGTCATTGAAGGTGATCAGGTTCTCGCACATGAGCATATCGGTATCTTTACCCACCGGCCAGGTTGTTTCGGCAAAATACTTATGATGAAGCTCCCGGGGCAGGAGCCGCCGAAACCATTCGGTTTTGCCCGACCCTTTTTTACCCGTCAGCACGAGTACGAGGGGGCAGTGCTCGTCAAAGATGGACGAGATAAGCCCCAGCAGCCACTTGCGAATTATGAACTCTGCATAATCGGGGAAGAACGAATCGTCTTCAAGCCCGGTGGACGTTTCAATCGACTCGGCAAGCGCTTTGATGCAGCCGGTTGGCCGGCGATGGCGATGCTCAGTGAAAAAGTCTTTGAGGGGGTTATAGGTCTTGGTAAATGATGAATGAATCAGCTTATTAACCATCTTGTCGGTGACCTTTTCGCCCAGCACTTTGACCGAATGAATCCAGATGCTGTTAAAATCATCGTCGACCAGACCGTGCCCCTCTTCATCCTCAATGTAGCGGGTAATTTCGTTCCGACGCATGGGGTATTCCTTGTTGAGAAACAGCTCCAGCTGATCAAAAAGGGTTTCGCTAGTCTCAAAGGGTTCACTACTGGCATACACCTGATCAATGATCGGCTCGGCCGCTGTTCGCTCTGCGCCGTCGACCATCTTCAGCACGGTGTCCATGGCAGAGCTTTTTGAAACCTTCTGCTTTTTGGACATCGCGGCCACGCTGACGATCTCTCGGGTCTTCGGCGTCATGATATCCAGCCCCGCCAGTCGACAGTAGTAGTAAAACGTACTGATCGTAATGCGGGCCGGCCGGGTATCAGTCAGGTATTTGAACTTCTTGTCGCAGTCGTCGCTGTTATAATCGGGGTGATACTGGCTGATCTCGTGGAAGTAGCTGCGGGCGCCATCTCCGTATTTGCTGATCAGGGCCCAGCCGACCTTATACCATTCGTTGTAGCCAGGTGCAATGTCGATCCCCCGGGCGTGGATCTGATCGAGGATGTGCTTCAGATCATCTTCAGTATCGATGAAGCTGGTCTTTTTTACCTCTTTCTTTTCCTTCCTGGGGTACTTATTGAACAGCTTCGCCTTGGGGTTGTGGTATAGATCCGGATCGTGGGAGATATAGCGCAGGCGGTTAATATTCGACGACGATGGGTCAAACTCTTTACCCACCAGGCCGTAGTTGCTGATCATATAGTCAGCAATCCCCTGGAAGGATTCAGCCCAGCGGCCCGAATCGATTCTAAAGATCACGCAGAGCCCTTTCCCCCCGATCGAGACAAAAACGGCATATACGTACGGATCCTGGCTCAGCTGAAACCGGATCGCTTCGGTGCGTTCGTTGAGGTGATCCAGATCGGCCGCCAGCAGTCCCGAGGCCTCCCGGAGATTATTGATTTCTTTCTTTCCTGTGAAGGTTCCGCCGATGGTTACGCACTCCGAAAGCGACTTTCGTCGATCGTACTCTTTTTTATCGTCGAGGGCTTCCCGAACCCATTCGGCATGCCGTTTCCAGCGAGCGCCTGAGCGGATCCCGTCGAAGAAGTCCTGCACCGTGATATCTACCCCCTCAACTGTCGATCTATCTTTATAATGGCCAATCAGCCGGGTTTCGGTGGTGTTACTCATTGTCATAGGTTGAGTGGGTTACTCGAAGGATAAGCGTGTCTGGGCTAATGATGCCCGATATTGTTTGATGGCTTCCTTCAGCTTACGGTGCCCTTTACGAGTGGCTGCATCGGGCCATTTTTCGTAATGGGTGGCATGCCGAAACCCGTTATCGAGAGCGGCCAACAGAGCCGAGTGGCGATCCGGATAGGCCTTTCGATACTCATTGTAGCCAGCTGCTGAAGAAGACCCTCCATCATGGATATCCCACTGATAGCCATACACCCAACTGCCGTCGGGGATCTGGGCCAGCTTGACGAGGCCAATGTCTTTCCCGGCCCTGTGTACCTCCAGAACTTCTGGATTTTCACACATACCGTTTTTGTTGAAGACGAAACTCATACGAGTTGTGCGTTTACAGGTGGATTCCATTGTTGTCGCATGACCCAGCCCCGTTTATAGCCCTTCAGTTGGGCAACCTGCTGGATCTGTTCCAGGAACTCCTCTTCGGACTGGCACCGGTCGTTGATCTTATACAGGAGCCAGCCCGCCTTGTACCCTTTGACTTCCTGAATTTCCAGCAGCGTCTCGACAGGCAGTGACGGGATGGTATCCGGACGGTTGAGCCTGATCAGCTCTTTCACCCGTTCTGGCGAAAATTTGGGCTGGGGTACCATATCGGGGGTTACCTCGACGAACTCCTCCGCTTCTGCATAGGTCTTTTCTTTCTGGGGGAACTCGTAACCGCATTTGGGGCACTGACGGCTCGACAGGGGCACGATCGCATCGCAGGCATCACAGACTTTCGCCGGCGCAACATCGACCTTATCCGACTTCTTTCGGGTCTGGTTCCAGATACTGCCCCAGTCGCGTTCAGCTTCCCACAGACCGAGCTCAGTCCAGTTATCGCCCATATCCAGAATGATGAAATTTGGCTTGCCTGGCGCTACTCGCGACCCACGGCCGCAGCTCTGCAACCAAAGACTGACCGACGTGGTCGCCCGGTTCATGATGATGCAGCGCGTTGTTGGATCGTCGAAACCAGCATTCAGGATCCCGACATTACAGATGACCGGATACTCCCCCTGCTTATAGCCCTTCAAGATGCGATCGCGCTTGTGCGAATCAGTTGTGCCATCGACGTGCCTGGCCCCGATGCCCGCATCGTTAAACATCTGGGTCACTTCCAGGCTGTGGGCAACGTTGACATTGAAGATGATCGTCTTCATGGGGTGGCCATCGTTGTATTTGGCGCAGGCCTCCTGATATCGCTGCAGCAAACCAGTGTACACCTGTCGCCCCCCAAAGACCGACATCTGGGACTCGTCCGAATAGTCGCCGGTCTTATCCCGCTGCAACTTCGAGCGGTCGATCTTGGCACCGTAGGTAATGGGCGTCGATAGGTAGCCGGCCGCAATGAGATCCGCGATCTGAACCTGATTGACCAGGGCCTGGTAATAGTTTGACAACGGATCAGACTTCGACGCGCTTAAGGGGGTTGCGGTAGCGCCAATGACAAACGTCGATGGCTTGAAGCGGGCAAACAGTTTGGCGAAATTCCCGTAATGGCATTCGTCGATAATGACCAGGGTCATGTCCAGCAGCCAGGGCATTTTATCGATACGCTTGAAATAGGTCTCGATCATGCCGACATAGCAGCGGGCCCGAGGGTTGATGCGTTTGTTATCGGCAGTAATCTGTTCGAACCGAATGCCGAAGGCGGCCAGTGTACCGCCTGCCTGGGTCAGCAGCTCGATTCGATTGGTCAGGATCAGCACTTTGTTCTCGATCCGTTTGGCCAGCGTCTGTTGCGTCAGGGAGCTGAACATTACAGTCTTGCCGGCACCGGTCGGGGCGCAGAGAATGACTCGTCTGGCCAAAGCCTGGAAATGCACCCGGATGCTGTTCAGGCAATCTTCCTGGTAGGGGCGCAGGGTGATCGGAGTCATATTAGGGCTTCTCGATAGCGGCTGTAAGCAGTGCGAAATAGATATGTTCCTCGTCGGCGAATGTCGAGTCAGGCGCTACCGGTATTTTGATCATTTTCTCATGTTTAGGGAACTGAGCCCGAAACAGGTTGACCAACCCTCCGAAGGAGAATGCCAGCGACTGATCAGTGCCGGCGGCTGGCTTAAGGGTGAAGCCTCGCAATGACCGGGCGATGTACCAGTCTTTTCCGTGTTTCTCATCCTGGCCAATGATGATCATATCGCCCGCCTGCACTTTCAGCAGGTCGACCAGTGGCTTATTGATCTTAAGAATGTTGCCCGTTGAGATTGAAAACATGGGCCGGGGTGAGGGCTTGACCTTTTCAAACGACTCAGCCGTATAGAAAGTGAGTTTCATATTGGGAGACGGTTTACGTGTGAAGGCTATTGATTTGATCGATCAGGGCACGTCGAAGCGGAGATGTCAGGCGGTCGTCGAAGTGGTTGAGGGCCCATACCAACCACTTCGACGTAGTGACCGTTGACAGGAGCTGGCCTTTGAAGCGGCCGCACAGTAGGCGATAATCGGAACCGGTCCAGCTACGCCGGTAGTTTCTGCGCAGCACCGGACCGGCATAGCAAAACATCCGGTCCGGGTCGCGTGTGAAGGTTTCGTCGTCTGGCTGGGAGGGCCTGACCACTGGCATCAGGCGTATGCATTAAGCAGTGCCGGCATTAGCACGGACGTATGTTGATCATTATCGCCAAATAGTAAGGCAGCCCTGTTGGGTGTGGAGAAACTGAAACGAATCTGGTCGCCTTGCAGGTGATTCAGTGTACTTAGTAGATGCTTCCCATTGAATCCAATCTCAAACGGATCCCCCTCGTAGTCATAGTTGGGAATTACCTCAATCCCTTCGTTGGAGTAATCGAGATCTTCAGCGCCAATCTGCAAGCCTACGTCAACATTCCAGGTCAAACGGATTTGCAACGTAGTCCGGTTAGCCACAAGCATTACCCTGTTAACAGCTTGGACTATCTCGTCTTTTTGTACGGTCATTTCGAGGGTATTGTTGACCGGAATAGCGTTTTCATAGTCAGGGAAACGCTCATCAATCAGACGGGCTTCGATGGTTTTATTACCCATTTTAACAACTGCTTTGAGCGGTGTTAGAGTAATCTCCAGATCATCGCCCACTCCCTCGCCGATTAGCTTGATTAGCATCAGAACGAACTTTTTAGGGAGCAATGCTTCAATCGACTCAACATTGACCGACGAAATGATGTATCGATTGAGTTGCATGAGGTTCGTACTGGCCAATTTCATTCCCTCATTGGATATCCTCATGCACACAGCCGTCGTGGCGGGTCTTAGCTCGTCATTTGTGGTAGAGTACCCAGTGCTAATCAGACCCTGATGAAAGTCTGCCAGATCGTCTCCCGACAGTATCATATTCACTGCTTTGCCTTTATTATCATTTTTTCCACTTGGGAAATCGATTGGATCTTCACCTACGAGCTTATACGTGCTCTGGTCGGTGAGAATCCTGTGGGCAAAAGCTTCGTCTTTTCTCCCGATCGATACGAACATGGGTTGGTTTCCGAGCTGACCGACCAGCTTAGAGAATAGGTCAAAGGGCAATAGGAACAGCTCGCCGTCAGCGCCGATCGAGAACGATTCGCAAGGGACATCGATGCGCATAGTCTGCTGCAGATCGGACGTCGTAAGCGTTGCCTGGTCGTCTTTGACGTAAACTTTTACGTTGTCAAGCACGGGGACGATCGGATTAGGATTGACCGCGGCTGATACAAAGCTGAGGGCCTTTTTAAGCGCAGATGCCGCAAAGAGCACCCGAGGACCGCTTTGAGCGGCCTGTTTTTTCTTAGCCATGATAGAGATTGAGTTGAGCCTGACGATGAACCAGGATTACAGAGAATGAATGATAGAAATCAGGCGATCGCCGAAAATCTGATACGCATTGATTAGCGCTGTTTCGAGTTTCGCGTGGGAGGATCCGTCGGCGTTGCGAACGGAGAATGTGAGGTCGGTAACCGTTATTTGGGGAATCGGTGTGTCACCGCCAAACAGATCGGGTGTGGGTTGGCTATTCAATGGGCACCTCCTCCCCTATAGCTTGCTGGGCCATTTCGGCCGCTTCAGGTGTAGCATAGAACCGCTTTGTTTCTTTATCGTAGTCGACACCTTGCTCTTCCGCCAGGGCGACCAGTCCACGAAACATCTTGATTTTTTCCTCCCGGTTCAGATTCGGGATTTTGCCCAGGGCTTCAGCTGCTTTATCATACGATTCAGGGCTATGCACCTGATCAGGATCGCTGACCATGAGTCCAACCGCTTTATTCCATTCGTCGAGGGCCTTCATGAGCTCAGCACTTTCTTTCTTAGACATCTTCACCGGCTCCGCTGCTGGCTGGGTCGTTACTGTAGCCTCTACAGCTGCTGGTTGAATTCGTGCTTGATATTCATGCTCCTTTTCGTAGGGCTTCCGCCGTGACTCTACCACCTCTGCGGTCGTGTCCTGCACTACTGGCGCTTCTTCCAGCTCCCCCTCCGTATACACCGGGCCGCCAAACACATCAGGGCAGTGCCACTTGGCGCCGTTGGACATAGCCCGGTTAAACAGCATGTTTTTTGGGAAGTTTTTCCAGGTGGCTTTTTCCTGCCAGCCTCCCTTCTCCCGGTTCCACTCCATATTGATGTTAGCGGCTTTAGCCTCTGCCATGGTAAAGACCGATTCGCCAATTACCTGGCCACCCTCCGTAAATTCAATCTGGCAGATCGTCGCATCGTGCTTGACAACCCGGTAGTTGTACTTTCCCGATCGCTTGATCAGGCTCGCGATCAGGCCGCCCCCCAGGGACGGCTTACCCTGAACGATGTGAATGCCTGACATGCTTTGAAAAGCGGGCAATCCCAGTTCAGCACCTGCCAGCACCTTCACGAATGCTTTGGTCGCGTCGCTGGCATCTTTAAAATAGCCCGAGCTGGCCAGGCTTTGCGCAATGGTATGCACATCCGCAGGCGTTGTCGGTATCAATGATTGATTCATGATCTTAATAATTAGGATTGCAGATAACAGCCTTGTAGTCGCTGAGGAACATGAGCCCGCAGAAGAAGATGATGCTCACGCAGAGGATAGGGATCAGGTAGTTTATGACCCAATCGTAAAGTCCCTGATTTTTCAAGCCAGCCACATCGCTAGGAATGCCCCCGTGACAAACGAGCTCAGTCTCCCGGCTACGCCCATCATCCATGCATCGTGGGCGTAGCCGGGAGACTGAGGCACATTACCGAAGAATGTACGGATCAAAAACCGCGTGAACCGATTAGGCCGAAAGCTGTCTTCGTACTGGGCCTCTTTGAGTATCCAGCTGAGTTGATTAGCCTGTTGACGTTTATTGGGGCCGATCAGCCAGGCTGACATCGCCGGCCGTGAATTGAATCGATCCAGTGCTTTTAGCTGTTCTATTCGTTTGATACGATTGTAATTCATAATCTTGGTCGAATGGGTGCGGAGTAACCCCGCGAGTGCTTGGTAAACCCTAGTGCATAGGCCCGCTGATCCAAAAGCCAGTAGGCTAGTCCCATCTGTGGGTCGAGCGGATGTTTCTCGCCCCGATGCTGGAACCCTCTCAATACATCCCGTACCCGAGACAGCTCTATATGATCTTCGATCTGGTTGATTCCAGCCTTAAAGTCGTCGATGGACAGACAGGCGCTCGCGATGAACATAACTCAGCGTCAGTGTTTAGAGGACCACCAGGGCCAGCCAGAGTTCAAACCGTTCCTGCTGCAGGGCTGCCCGTTCTTCGATGCTGAGCGGCCCCTGCAGGGCTTCGTTAACTTCCTGCATCCGCTGGGCAATAGCGCTTGCTAGGTTTAGACCGATGTTTTCCATTACTTTGTGGTGAAAATATGTTGAACACAGACCCTGGCACCTTGCCGGGGTTTTGTCTTTTAGCGTGGGTAAAAGGTCACCCGCCAGCAAAGCCGACGGGTGTCTCCCGCTCTATCCACACCATACCGGGCATACACCCGGTGGTATCATTGACGCCGATGGCGTTCTAAGAATCTCTCCAGTTCCGATCGCATCACCCACAGCCGGTTCCCGTACTCCGAGGGGACAATCTCCCCGCGTTCGATGTAGGTCATCAGGGTGGACCGGGCAACCTTTAGCCAGGCAGCGGCTTCTTTGATGTTCAGCGGCACATCTTGCTTAAGCCGCTCCTGTACCGTCGCCATCAGTTGGCGGTTAGCGTCCAGGGTGGCTTGTAGATCACGGGCAAACTGCGCGTCAAGGGCAATCATATCCATACCTAGAAGCTGTAAACGATGGTGAACAACGCGCCAGTGGGGACCTGCGAAGCCTGAATACTGACGCTGATACCGGCCTGGTTGGCTGCCTTGATCGCATCCGACAGGTTTTCGGCGCAATCACGAATGCAGTCCATCAAGTCAGCGGTTGACGGCTGGGGGCGGGTATCTTCGGAGGTTGGGTAAGCGACCATATTGAAACGAGATGAAGGGTTGGTAAGGCGATTTAGAGTTCAAGGTTTTCGACCCAGTAGCGGCCCGTCCGTTCGTCCCGGCGAAGGCGCTGGCGGGCTGGGCTTGCCTGATAGCGTGCCGGATCAAATTCCGGTGCGGGCTGAATCGCGGCCGGGTGCAGGGGCTTTTCAGTGAGCAGGCGAACCATAGCCTCCAGCTGCTCCACCCGGCGTAGTAAATCCCCCGCTTTGGCCCGGCGTTCGCACTCGATAAAATAGAGTCGGGCCGCTTTCCCCTTTTTGTTACCCTCAACCATCGACAGCTCTTTGGCGCAGGTCAGTGTCAGGGCGTATTCTTTGCGAGTTGTGCCTCCGGTTTCTCGCTTCTCAATTTTGAGAAACGAGGTAAAGTCAACTCCCTCAACGAAACCGTACTCTCTAATACGACGGCGAATCCAGTCGGCAAAGCGGGTTTCAACTTCCAAATAGCTGTGAAGTTCACGGGCGTCAACAACTTGCTGGCCTTCCTGCTGAGTGATTGAGACGAGTGCGTTCATAGCTTAGTTGGAGAAATAGCTATTAACTCTTTTTTCGAGCCAAGCCAGCTCAGTATCAGAAACACGGGTATTTCCCGACAACCTAGCTCTAAAGGCTACTGGAGATATTCGATATTGACGACAGAAAGCCCTCTGCTCATCTTTTCTCTCACCGGGATTAAGCCGCTTGTAAGCCCTGCGAAACGCTTGTGTATTTTCTTCGAGCGCTTCAAGGGCGTTTCCTTGTTCAGTGATCGTATTTGACATAGTTTTGTCTGTTTCTGATCGTTATCGATAGCAAATGTAATAGAAAATTATTACATGTCAAGGGGCGATTGATGATTTTTCTATTACAATCTGTAATAAAAAATGGGTACACCTGAAAAGAATGAGGCAGAGATGACTCCTATTGAGTTTAAAATCAGGACTTTGCTGAACGAAAAGAATATGAGCCTTCGCGCCTTTTGCCAGGCTGTACCGATTAACACAAACACCCTGTATGATATTTTTAAGAAAGGGCACGGCAAAATCCCGACCCTTCAAAGGATGGCCGAAGTGCTTGGCGTTAAAGAAGACGACTTACTACTTCCAAGTGTAGTTTATTTGGGCAGGGCTGGCATGAGGGACAATATGGATAAGGGCATATCAGAAGTGCCCGAAAGTCCCGAGCAGAGCCTGGAAGCTATTCCGCTCAATTTTGTTGACGAGACAGAGGTAGATCTCAATTCCAGTGGCATGGAATTTCGTGATCTTAGTAATGGAATGGTTTTAATGACAATGCCCTTGGTCGATGAATTTGCTTATGCCAGTTATCCAAGCGGTTGGCGGGATAAAGAATTTGTAGTAGAGTTGCCCCGGTATTCAATCGTACTTCCCAAACGAGAGTCAGGTTTTTACCGGGCGTTTGAGGTTCGAGGCGACAGTATGGATGACGGCAGTATCAATTCTATCTGTTTTGGCGATATCGCCGTGGGTCGGCTGGTTGATAGTGAGTTCTGGAATCATCGCCTTTTTACCAACGGTGGCACGGATTATATTATCGTCACAACCGACGGGATCATCGTTAAGCGTATCATTAGGCATGACATTAAAGACGGGGTCATTACCTGTTCATCAATCAACCCCAACAAAAAGGAGTTTCCCGATTTCGATATACAACTTGCTAACGTATACGAGCTTTATAAAATACGTAAAGTAGATAGAGACTGGAATCGAAGATGATAGTTTATGAGTAATACTACTTTTCATGATCGCCACTTTACAGGCATGCGCTTTTCTGTTTTTATAGTCTTATTTCTTGCTGCATCAGTAAGCGAACTATACGCCCAGGAGAAGTCAAGCCCTGACTTTAGAGGGGTTCGATGGGGCATGAGCCTGCCAGATGTTAAGAAAACTGAGCCTCAAAAACCCTTCATGGAAAGCGACGGCCAGCTTGTTTATAAAAACGTTCTGGTCGGCCAGGAGAAGGGAGAGCTGATTTACGACTTTGAGGAAAATCAGCTAACCGGGGGCATATATCGCTTTCTGTCACCTTTGCCCTCTAGCGAGGCCTATACCGCTCGGTATAACAAAGTCAAAGCCTATTTGATTGGCAAGTACGGCAGCCCTATATCTGATACGGTTAACCCGTCCGAAAGTAAGGGGCCGGTACAAAGTCACAGCGCAATGTGGATGGGCGCTGGCCGAACCATCCTGCTTACTATGGATAATAACGGAGGGAAAGCCTGGACTACGGCTATCTTCTCGAAAGGGCCCAAGTTTTAGGGTGCCTATCTATTAAGCTTAAATCTAAATTTTGTTCAACTGCGCCAATTCAAATTTGGCGCATATCTACTTACGAATAAAACTCATTAATCATGATTGACATTGGTAATCAACACCAGTCTGTTCGGCTTCGGCTCCGGGAATTTCGCCAGCATCTCAAATTGAATCAGGGCGAATTTGGCGCGCTCCTGGGCCTGGATCAAACGCAGGTGAGCGCCATGGAGAAAGGTAAATCAGATCTGACAATAAAGACCCTGTACGCCCTGGTCAAACTCGACTGCAATCCGATGTGGCTGCTGCTGGGTCAGTCGCCTGTGCAGCTATCGGCCGCGACCAATCCGCCCGCTACTGTAGAGGTCCGGGAAAGGGCTCAGCATGTTGAATATATTATCCAGGTGCCCAAGCCCTAGTTATCGTGTAGCCTGAAGGTGGTTTTCTCTGAGTTGAGTATAGTTAACGCCTTGTCGACGTTGTTGGTTGCCCTGGCCATCTCCTGGTGTAATTCCCGCTCCCGGCTATCCTGATCGGCTAGAAACCGCTGAACCCGCCGGTTGATATACCGCTCGGCGTACAGACACAGCCCCATCAGCAGGGCCGCACCCAATAAACACGTAAGGCCAATTACCATAGATCAGTTGATTTACCCTAAAGGTACGCAGATTGTAGTTGCCTCACAGGCAATCGAGCCCCCCGCTGCGTACCTATTCCGAAAATATAGCATCCATCGCACTGTCAAGTCCCTCTTTGTCGAATGCATTCAGGTAGCGCTGGGTCGTGTCCAGCCGTTGATGGCCGAGCGCCTGCCGGATATCGTCGATCGAGATGTTCTTCGACTCCTTCATTTTACGCCTGGCCCGATCGGCGAAGCTATGCCGGGCCGTATGGAACGTTAGCTTCAAGTCGCTACCTAGCTCAGCCAGGCTGGCCAGCGTCTTCAACTCCCGATTGATCAGTACCTGCACGGAGGAAATCTGATTGAACAAATTCTCCTGCAAAGCCCGAGGCATACGCTGTTTGTCTTCGAACGTGATATAGGCGGCATAGGGAGCCGCTGAGTCCAGCACCCCGAATAGATAATCGTTGGGCTGCTGATCTGGGCGCCGGAATAGATCCAGAACCTGTTTGGCTTTGGGCGTCAGCCCAGTACTCATCAGCTGGCCGGTTTTTGACATCTGGTATTCAAGCCGGGGGCTTTCCTCTCCTACCACGTTGCGCCATCTCAGCTGCAGGATATCGCCACTCCGGATGCCCCCCATCTGGTAGGAGAATAAATACAGCCACTTGGCCCGGTACAACCAGGTCGCTCCCGATCCGACGTCTACAGCCTCCAGCTGAGCCACCTGCTGATCGGTTAGCTTCAGGCGGGGTGCTGGCTTATCATCAGGCATAGTAAAATGCCGGAACGGGTCCTTATCGATGGCGTCGAGCCGAAGCGCCTGCAGGAACATATATTTGATCCGGTTGAAATACGTATGCTGCGTGCCGGCCATCTTACCCGACTTCTGCAGATGCCGCTTGAAGCTATTGAGCGTTTCCAGGGTCACGGCTTTGAGTGGCACGTCTTCACCCACGAACGAAACAAAGGTGCCCAGGCGTGATTTCAGATTGCGCTGGAAACCGACACTATTGACCGACGCATCGGCCACAACCTTATCCCGGAACTGGCCGAGCGTCCAGGCCTGGCTGACCTGGTCCGTAGCTGGCTGATCGGCTGCCTGTTCAGCGGACTGGATCACCTTTTTCAGATCGGCATTCAGCTGGCGGTGGTCAGGATGCTTTGAGCGGATCCATTTGCCGTAGCCGGCAGCCTTGTCGAACTCAGACAGCTTAACAACGATACCGGTTTTCACCCGTCGGTGTTTCCGGTCTTGAGTGATGCGCAGGAAAATAGAATATCGCCCGTCGACGTTAGGTTTGTGGTTGAGTTCAATGGTGTAGGTTGCCATGGTACCGAAACAATTACCGAAACATTCGCCGGTTATTATCGGTCACAATACTACACCATCGATATTTTACTTATATCATAAACCTGCCTAATTTTTTCATACGGACCGATTTTAGATATATGTGATTTGTAACAGTGTCCTCCCCGTGGTCACAAAGCAAACAAGACAAGCACTTACATTTTTTGTAAGTGCTTGTCTGTTTATAAGGGTACAACAACTGTATGTCCCTAATCCCGTTTCAGATTTTCTCACGCATAACAAGGCTAATAGGCTACCTATATATCTGTGAGTGAGAACATAAGGCAATTACTTTCCAGCCGATTCGTTGGCGGTCCGCCTGTACGTAATTAACACCTATTCATATAGCAGCCTGGACTGCCACTAGCGGGCTTAGAATAGATTGGGGTAGTCCGTGATGATACCGTCGACGCCCAGCTACATCAATTGCTCAATGTCAGCTTTCGTGTTCACCGTCCACGGAATAATCCGCATGTGCTGCTCGTGGCTGGTTTTGACCGTTTGTTCGGTTACGGTCTTGTAGTAAGGACTGTAGATGGCCGGTGTGAACCCAAGTGTCTGTACGTTTTCTTCCACTGATTTTGTGTTAGCGGTCAAATAGGCCAGTACGACCGAAGGAGCTATTTTATGGATCAGTTGCAGCGGGCGAGCATCGAACGACTGAATGTTGAACCGGGTTCCAAGTTTCTGCTGGCAGATGGGTAACACCAGCCCGACAAACTCCGCCGGAGCCGGGTGGTAAACGCCGTCGGTGGCAGGTGTTGACTTGATTTCAACATTGTACTTCGGCGCTGGCAGCTTACAGGCTTTCGCGTAGGTCTCTACCGAGTCGATCAGTTCAGCCAGCAGGGGCTTGTAAGTACGTACTTTCTGCTGGTCCGGAAACGGCGGGTGCGGCTTAGTGCCCACGTCGAACGTTTTGATCTGGTCGTTGTCGGGAGCTAAATTTTTTAGTATCTGTAAACCGACGTATTTCCTGACCCGTAGTCAGGCTCCATTGCCTGATGCTGTTGTCTTTCAAACTTCCTCCAGAGAAGAAATAGCGACCGTCGGGAGAGAAAGCAACGGATGGTATGTCATCGGTATGCCCGTCAAATCGATGCAGTTCACGGCCAGTGGCAACCTCCCATAAGCGAATGGTTTTGTCATACGATCCGGATATCGCATAGTGGCCCGTTGGCGAAAAAGCCATGGATGATATACTACCTGTGTGCCCGATCGGAACAAACAACGTTGGTTTTTGGGCGTAGTTCACCGTGCTAAACCATAAAAGCAGGGCGCCAAACAGATAGCGGTTCATATATGCATAAACAGGTTGGTGGACAGGACAATAGATTCAACCCCAAATTAGGTCAAAACCTGTCACTGGTGGTGTTGGTGCGTATAAAGAAATAGCGCGCCGGTTTGCCCGGGGTTTACCCGTAGGGCTTATCTGGTTATTGGTACGGCCTCAGGCCAGCACCTACCTTTATCCTCTGTGTTGTTTCAAGAAGTAGTCTAAGCGGAATGTTGGGAATATTGACATCCGGTTATGCCAGCCCTGTCAGCTTAAGAAGCGTTGGGCGTCGGAATGCTCAAGGGCTATTCCTGTTTGTCTACCGATGCTGAACGCAGGCGTTCAAGCCAGTCAGGGACGCTACTCATCAGGCTATCGACCTGGGCTGACTCCAAATACCTCTCTCCGCCACCGAAATCTGGTCCGGACACAGCTGAGCAGGTAATTTTTGTTTACTATTATTATTTTTCATAAACAAATTCTCATTATTGCCTATCTTTAATTGCCGAATACTTACCTACCGAGTAACATGTTGATTCCACCAAACGAGAAAAAACGCCTGGAGGCCCTTCATCAATATCAGATTCTGGACACCCTTCCTGAAAAAACGTTTGACCGACTAACCGAACTGGCTTCCCAAATTTGTCAGACGCCTATCTCTTTGCTATCGCTGGTCGACGAAAACCGACTCTGGGTAAAATCGAATGTTGGTCTTGGTCTTGAGACCCGGGAAGCCGATCGGGACACCTCATTCTGTCAATATACCATCCTCGACACCCTATTACTGGAAATTGAAGATACGCACCTGGACACCCGCTTTCAGGAGAATCCATCGGTTATCAACGATCCTTACCTACGGTTTTACGCGGGCTACCCGCTCGTAGACCCAGACGGTTATTCGCTGGGTGCTCTCTGCGTACTGGACAACGCCCCCCGGAAATTGACTGAAGACCAACGGAAAGCCCTGAAAAATCTGGCCGAGATGGCTACCGAGCTGCTGATCGAAAACCGGCAGAAACAGGAACAGGTTTATCTGAATAATCTATTTACCCTGTCTAACGACTTGATCTGTGTGGCGGGTACTGACGGCTATTTCAAGCGGCTGAACCCCGCCTTTTCGCATATCCTGGGGTGGGACGAGGCCTATCTGTTGCAGACCTCCTTTGCCGACCTGGTCCACCCGGACGACGTTCAGTCAACCCAGCAGGAGATTAAGCGGCTGGCGGCCGGCAACCCAACCGTCAATTTTTCTCATCGGTTTCGGTGCCAGGATGGGTCGTACAGAAACCTGCAATGGGTCGCTACGCCCGAACCGGGTACCGGGTTCATTTTCGCCATTGCGCGCGACGTGACCAACGAAAAGCAGAAAGAGCAGCAGCTCTTTCAGTCAGAGAGCAAGTTTCGGTCCTTCTTCGAAAACTCCCAGGGGTTCATGTGCATCCACGATCTGGAGGGCCGTTTCCTGACGGTCAATACGGCCGGAGCCCAGGCGCTGGGTTACCAGCCTGAAGAACTCATTGGGGGGCGACTGCATGATATTGTTCCCAAACACCACCACGAGAAGCTGAATGAGTACCTGACGGCAATCAGGGATACCGGTCAGGCCAGCGGTATTATGCACACCCACCATAAAGATGGTTCTCTGCTTATCTGGCTGTTCAACAATACCCTGGAGAAGCAGCTTACCGGCGATGTTTTTGTCATTGGCAATGCCATCGATATAACCCGCCGGCATCAACTCGAAGTGGACCTGAAATGGACTCAGCATATTCTTGAGCAGACCAACGAGGTAGCCCGAATTGGTACCTGGTCGGTAGATATGGTAAAAAATACGATCGACTGGTCGAGGGTAACGAGAGCCATCCACGAAGTTCCTGACGACTATAAGCCTACGTTTGAGACAGCAGTCAATTTCTTCGAGGGCCCTCATCGTTCGCTGATCGTGGAGGCTCTGGACCGGGCGGTTCAGCAGGGAATCTCGTACGATATTGAGCTGCAGATTCTCACCGCCACGGGCCGAAACGTATGGGTACGCACGGTCGGAACCCCGGAATTTGAGGGGGGCGTATGCAAACGGCTGTACGGTACGTTCCAGGATATTGATGACAAAAAGCGGGCTGAACAGGCACTCATGAACGAGAAGTCGCGGCTGTCGGCTTTTGTCGAACATGCCCCAGCGGCCGTGGCCATGTTAGACCGTTCGGTTCGCTATATCGCGGTTAGTAACCGATGGATGGAAGACTATCAGCTGACCGAGAGCGTGATTGGCCGGTGCCATTACGATGTCTTCCCCAATATTTCGGACGCCTGGAAAGCGTTGCACGCCCGCTGTATTGAAGGGGCCGTAGAAAAGAACGAGGAAGATGTGTGGCGCCCTAACGGCTGGAACCACGATCAGTATCTCCGCTGGGAGGTACGCCCCTGGTACCAGTTCGACGGGTCGATCGGAGGAATCATGATGTTCACCCAGGATATTACCGAAGCCTGCCTGCAACGCGACGAACTCAGAAAAGCCAAGCTACTGGCCGAACAGGCCAGCATGGCCAAATCGGAGTTTCTGGCCAACATGAGCCACGAAATCAGAACCCCGCTGAACGGGGTGATCGGGTTCACCGATCTGGTCCTCAAAACCTCGCTCAATGCCACCCAGCATCAGTACTTATCGATCGTAAGCCAATCGGCCAATGCGCTGCTGAGTATCATCAACGACATTCTTGATTTCTCGAAAATCGAGGCTGGCAAGCTGGAGCTGTCCGTGGAGAAAGTGGACCTCTACGAACTTAGCAGCCAGGCAGCGGGCATCATAACCTATCAGGCTCAGCAAAAAGGGCTTGAGATGCTGCTGAACCTGCCGACTAACCTGCCTCGCTTCGTTCATGTCGACAGCGTTCGGCTCAAGCAGGTGCTGGTCAACCTGCTCGGCAACGCGGTCAAATTCACCGAACGCGGGGAAATAGAGCTGAAAATAAAGCCGCTCACCGACAGCAGGCAACCGCTCGTTACCTACCGCTTCGAAGTACGCGACACCGGCATCGGTATAAAGCCGGAGATGCAGGAACGCATTTTTGAAGCCTTCTCGCAGGCCGACCCGTCGACCACCAAGAAGTACGGCGGCACCGGGCTGGGGCTAACCATCTCTAATAAACTGCTTGGTCTGATGGGTAGTCAGCTCCAGCTCACGAGCGAACCCGGTCAGGGCAGTTGCTTTTTCTTCGACATCCGGCTGAAGACTGAACTCGGCGAGCCCATTCTCTGGCGCGATGTTAACCTGATCCGGAAAGTGCTGATCGTTGACGATAACGAAAATAACCGGCTGATCCTGCGGCAGATGTTTTCGCTCAAACAGATTCAGGTCGACGAAGCCCGCAATGGGTTCGATGCCTTACAGCTACTGGGGCAGCACCGGCAGTATGATGTTATCCTGATGGATTATCACATGCCCTACATGGATGGCATCGAGACGATAGAAAAAATCAGGGCTAACTTCCCCAGCGAGCAACAGGCTGTGATCCTGCTTCACAGCTCTTCCGACGATGAACGTATCATCAGGGCCAGCGAAGAACTGGCTATTAATCAGCGACTCGTCAAACCGATTAAAATGGCTGAGCTCTACCATGCCTTATCCCGGCTGAATCAGCAGGAACCGAAGCCCGCACAGTCTGTCGACAATCCGTCCACGCCGTCAGAGCCTACCCTGGTGAAGGTATTGCTGGTGGAGGATAATCACATCAATCAGCTGCTGGCGAAAACCATTGTATCCCGCATTGTTCCCAACGTGCAGATCAGCGAAGCCCTGAACGGACTGGAAGCGGTTGAGCAGTACACGTCCGTTCAGCCCGACCTCATCCTGATGGATATACAAATGCCCCTGATGAACGGCTACGAGGCCACGCAACGTATCCGGGAGTTACAGCAGGGCCGCCATGTACCGATCATTGCGCTGACTGCCGGTACGGTAAAGGGAGAACGTGAACGCTGCCTGGCTGCGGGTATGGACGACTTTGTGGCCAAACCCATTGTGGAAGAAACCATTGTATCGGTATTCCATAAATGGCTGCGGGCTATACCCGAACCGGCCAGGCCTACCCCTGTTGCTACGCCCCGGACCACGGTTGATCACGCTGTCCACTACAACCCTGACGTCATCAAAAACCTGGCGGGCCATGATCCCACGTTTATTCGGGAACTGGTAGAAGCTGCCGGGTTCGAATTGCGCAAATCGCTGTCGGTTCTCCAATCGAGTCTAGTCCCTCTGAATCCGTCGGCCATCAAGGGAGCCGCCCATAAGCTGCGGGGTACGGCCCTGAGCGCTGGCATGCCCACCCTCGCCCAGCAATGCAGCACCCTCGAGCAGCTGGACACCTATACCGATCATGTCGCGCAGGAGCACGTTCGGCAGATCGAGTTTGAAGCCAACCTGGTTCTTTCCCTGATGGCAAGTGCCGTCTGAACGAAGCCAGCTCACTTCCCGTATTGACCGAAAAGGGAGTTGACGCTTAATCAGCTCACTTTTCGGTTAATAAACGCAGCAGAACCCCGTTGGTCCAGCCGAAGCCATCCTGCGTGGGGTACTCGCCCCCTTTGGCCATGGCGGTACTGATGACGTCGTATTTTTCGACCATCTTGCCGGATGCTTTATAGACCCGCAGGTTTTCGTTGACCCAGCTGGTTTTGATCCGGTTAGCCAGCGGCACCTGTCGGTACTGACGAAGCCCCTGAATGGCAATCCACTGCAAGGGGGCCCAGCCATTGGGCGCGTCCCACTGCTCTCCGGAGCGAACGAGGGTGGTTGTCAGGCCACCCGGCTTGAGGAATGACTTTTCCAGCCGGCGCGCCACACTCACCGCCTGACTGGCCGTTGCAATCCGCGCAAAAAGCGGGTAAACACCCGCCAGGGAATAGACGGTAGCTTGCTTGCGCGCAACGAAGTCATAATCGAAGAAAAACTGGTTTCTGGAACTCCAGCAATAGCGCTGAATCGCATCGCGCCGTTGCTGCGCTAGTTGACGATACTCTTTCGCCCGGGTCTGGTTGCCTTTCAGCGAGTAGCCCTCGGCCAGTAGCAACTCGAGGTTGACCAGTAGCGAATTGAGATCGACCGGAATAAAATCGGTGGTATGGATGGTTCGCAGGCGTTTGCCGTCGCGAAACCAGCGGGTGCTGAAATCCCAGCCCGACTCTGCCCCGGCGCGGATGTGCCGGTACAATGCCTGCGGATCCTTGGCATTTCGCGCCAGATTGACATCCTCCCGGTACGACTCGGGCCGGGGTGTCTGCCGGTCATCGTAATACCGGTTCAGGTAGACCCCGTCGGCCAGCCGGACAACCCGCCGGTTGGCTGGTGCCTGATCCGTCAGCTGAGCCTTGCCGTCCATCCAGAAATCGTATTCTTTCTGCAGCTGGGGCAGGTAGCTGACGATAACCCGGCGGCCCTGTACCTCGCTCAGCAGGCTGACCATGAACGAAAAAAACGGGGGTTGCGAACGCCCCAGAAAATAAGTCCGGTTGCCGTTGGGAATAAAGCCGAAGGTATTGATCAGGTAAGCAAAATTATCGACCATGTTGCGGATCTGAGCGTTCTGCCCGGATGCCCGCAAGCCCAGCATGGTAAAGTAACTATCCCAATAGTAAATTTCACCGAAACGCCCGCCCGGCACCACGTACGATTTGGGCAGCGGAATCAGCGACCCGGTCAGGGTAC
The DNA here is from genome assembly GCF_005870035.1 of Spirosoma lacussanchae. Classification (GTDB taxonomy): domain Bacteria; phylum Bacteroidota; class Bacteroidia; order Cytophagales; family Spirosomataceae; genus Spirosoma; species Spirosoma lacussanchae. The sequence goes on from NZ_SWJG01000004.1 coordinate 36,686, forward strand.
CCGCTTTAGGACGCGGGCTGGCCGGACGGGTCAGCACCGTCCACAGGTCGGTAATATGCTGCTGAGCCGACTGGCCGGTTTTACTGATATAGCCCGAAGCCGGTCTGGTGGGTACCACGAAATGCTGCAATACGAACGACTTCAGATCGAAGTCCCGCTGTTGACTGGCCTGGTTGTAATTGGCCAGAATCGTGGCTGTCGGAAATCGGGGGGTACAGTCGGCAAACGTTTTCGAGTCCGGGAAGACAGCCTTCAGCTGAACCTCCCGGAAGAGCGCCCCAAACTCCTCATCAGGACCAGACAACACCGATCCTGATGAGGTTTCTTTTGACAACACCCGCTGCGCCTGGCTATCAGCCAGGCCGGGGAGCAATAAAACACTAATAAGAAAGCACTTTAACTCAATTCGCATTACGGGTTGCGGTTTTGATTACAGAAATGATCTACCCGACCGGTTCAGGATCGGTAGCGGCCGAAACGGGATCGGCGACCGGATTGGATACCACCCGACCGATGATCTGCAGGGGCAACAGAACCCAGTCGGGCCGGTGGTTCAGCTCGTAAGTCAGATCGGTGATGGCGGTCTCGAGCAGATAGGTTTCCAGCAGCATTTGCAGGTCATCGGCCCGGGCCGGCACGAACGAGCTCGACTCTACCGTTTGCAGATACGCTTTGAGGAAGAACCCGCTCATATACTGGGCCCATACATCGGCAAACGGCAGCAGCCGGGGAGCCTCCTCGCGGGTCAGCTGATCGCTCTGCAGGAATCCTTCGTAAGTAACGTAATGAAGCGAGCGAATCAGCGAGGCCACGTCACGCAGAGGTGAGCGCTTGAGCCTTCGTTCGCTGTAGCTGCGGGCCGGATCACCGCCAAAATCCTGAATAGCCACGTCGCGTCCGGTAACCAGAATTTTATCCAGCTGCAGGTTGCCGTGTAGCCGGATTTTGTCGATATCCAGCTTCCGGGCGTAGATACGGCGAAACGTAGCGAGTACCTGCTCTTTGGCGGGCAGCCGCTGATCGATCTCCTGCCGGACCGACTCGGGTAACCGTCCCTGCGTCCGTTTGAGCGTCTGGAAACTTTCGCGCACCAGCGTCTGCAAACCCGAGAAGAGCGACCGTTGATAATGCAGGGAGAAAGCCTCGGGGGCAAACTCCTTCTGCTGCTTATCCGACGCCAGAGCCAGGTGCATCTGACCGATTCGTATGCCCAGCAAGCGGGCCTGCTCGGCTGCCCGGCGCCCCAGCAGTTCTTCGGTTTCGGCGGGCAGGTCACTGAACGCCACGGGCTGGCTCAGCGTGCCGCGTGGCGCGGCCAGGGCCGCTTCCAGCTGCTCTTTATCCCGCGCCAGAATCCGTTCGATGTAGTTGGTAACCCGGTCCAGTATATAGCTCTTCCCGTCGCCATGCCGGTCTTCCATCCGCTGCATCACGCCCAGCATGACCCGGTTGCCGGCGGGGCCCAGCTCAAGAGCCCCGGCATAGGCAGGCACATGCGCAAAATCCGCCTGTTCGGACAAAAAGCGCGTCAGTTCGGTATCGGGGTTGGTGGCCAGATCTACCTTACGATACAGCTTCAGCTGCCACGACAAGTCGTACATGATCGACGCGTAGCCTCGCTCGGCCGTGCTCAGTTTCGGTTTACTGTCCCCGTGTTCCCGAACGTATTCCTGAAGCATTGGGGTAGTCAGAAATACCAGATTATCAGCCAATCTGGTCTGTTCACCCGCTATGTGGCGGAGCAGGGCCAGCTGCACCTCGGCCATGTACAGGCCATCACACAATACGCCAGTTTCGGTACCCACCTGCAGGCTGGCCATGACAGCCTGCGGACAGTTGCTGGTCAGCTTATCGGCGGCACCGCTGCCGGCAAAGGCCAGTGTCAGCTGGTACGTTTCGGGCAGTCCACGCTCGTAGGCCACTTCCAGCAACAGCACGTAAGCCGATCCTTCTGCCAGGGACAGACTGGCCTGCGCGGTGATAGTCAGTCCGTAGACTGGGGGTTTGTCTGCTCCGAACCAATCGGTTTTAGGCAGATAAGCCGGTAGTATTTCGTTTTCCAGCTGCTCGCGGGTGCGCCCCTGAAGCAGGCCGGGCCAGTCGTTGATCCGCAGACCGGGCAGCTGCGAGAGGCTCACCGATTCGGCCGCCACTTTTTCGAGAATGAACCACTGATAGTCATGAGCCGCCAGCGTAAACACGTAAGTTTCGTTGTCGGGAACCGGCGGGAAGGCGTTTTTACTAAACACCTCAACGGGTACGTAGCCACCGAATCCGCTTAACTCCACGGCCGCGGGCTGGGCAAATTTGGACAGGTTGACGATAACCAGCAAGGTCTGGTCTTCGTAGGTCCGGGTGAAAGCCAGTACTTTCGGATTCTCAACGGGCAGAAACGTCATATCCCCCCGCCCGAAAGCCTTGTATCTCTTGCGCAGGTGGATCATGCGTTTCATGAACCAGAACAGCGACGACGTATTGCGTCGCTGGGTTTCCACATTCACCGACTCGTAGTGATACTCCGGGTCCAGGATAGTAGGCAGGTAAAGCCGGTGGGGATTCGTACCCGAGAAACCAGCGTTCCGGTCGGGCGACCACTGCATGGGTGTTCGCACGCCATCTCGGTCGCCAAGATAAACGTTGTCGCCCATACCGATTTCGTCGCCATAATAAATAACGGGCGTTCCCGGCAGGGAGAAGAGTAAACTGTTAAGCAGCTCAATTTTCTTCCGGTTGTTCCCCATCAGCGGGGCCAGCCGATGCCGGATACCCAGGTTGATTTTGGCCCGCGGGTCCTTGGCGTAGGTCTTGTACATGTAGTCGCGTTCTTCATCGGTCACCATCTCCAGCGTCAGCTCGTCGTGGTTGCGCAGGAAGATGGCCCACTGGCAGTTATCCGGAATAGCGGGGGTCTGATCGAAGATGTCGGTGATCGGATACCGGTCCTCCATCTGCAGCGACATGAACATGCGGGGCATGACCGGAAAGTGGTAGTTCATGTGACACTCATCGCCGTTGCCAAAGTAGGAGGCCGAATCCTCGGGCCACATGTTGGCCTCGGCCAGGAAAACTACGCCCGGAAAATGATCGTCGATGTGTTTACGCAGCTTCTTCAGGAAGTCGTGGGTCTCGGGCAGGTTTTCGCCGTTGGTCCCTTCGCGCTCGAACAGGTAGGGCACCGCATCGAGCCGGAAACCGTCGACCCCCAGTTCGCACCAATAGTCGATCAGCTTAAAAATTTCGGCCTGAACCTCCGGACTGTCGTAGTTCAGGTCGGGCTGGTGATGAAAGAACCGGTGCCAGTAGTACTGCTGTGCTTCGTGGTCCCAGGTCCAGTTAGAGCTTTCGAAATCCTGAAAAATGATCCGGACATCGCGGTACTGTTCGGGGTTGTCGGTCCAGACGTAATAATCACGTTCGGGCGAGCCCTTGGGGGCTTTCCGGGCCCGCTGAAACCAGGGATGCTGATCGGAAGTGTGGTTGATGACCAGCTCGGTAATAACTTTCAGATTTCGCTGATGGGCTTCGTCAAGCAGGGTTTTGAACTCCTCGATGGTTCCGTACGAGGGGTTGATGGTGTAGTAATCGGCAATGTCGTAGCCGTCGTCGCGCAGGGGCGATGGATAGAACGGCAGCAGCCAGATGGCCGTCACCCCCAGTTCCTGGAGGTAGTCGAGTTTTTCGAGCAGGCCCTGGAAATCACCAATGCCATCGCCATTGCCATCCCGGAATGCTTTTATGTGTAATTCGTAGATAATGGCGTCTTTGTACCAATACAGATTTTCGGTTTCTGTTGCCTTACGTTGAGTCATGATCTTGCTGGTTTAGTAGCGCACCTACCCCGGCCAATTACTCGCCTTGTTTGATAGGATAGTATATAAGGAACTGGCTAGGGGCCGTTTTGTATGCAGCAGCCACCCTAAAAGCCCGTTTTGCTATTAGCCGGAACCGATTGCCTACCTTCTTATTCGACCGCTAGGGGTTGATTTTGGGGCCGCTGCGGGTTGGGTTGGGTGCTGGCTTCACGCACGAAGCCTTCTTTGAGGTGTTCATAAAAAGACACCGGATCAACCAGCGACGCGGCTCCATGCGCCATAAGCCCGCCCAGCAGAAGCTGAAAAATAGCCGAGTGGCGGTCAGTCATTTCAAGCACCAGAATGGCCGCGGTAAACGGCGACCGAACGACCCCGGTCAGAAAGCTCACCATGCTCACGAGAATAATGAGGTTATGATCGGCAGGCGATATGCGGGCCAATCGCCCCAGCGCATCGCCCAGGATGGCCCCGGCACTCAGCGAGGTAGCAAATACGCCCCCGGCACCTCCGCTGCTGTAGCTGAGCGCCATACCCGCAAACCGCACCGGAAACAAATACCAGGGGGTCTCGCCGGTATTCTGAAACAGCAGGCGGTTTATAATGGGTTTACCCGTTCCAGCCGCGTCCATGCCTACGCAGAACACCAGTCCGGCCAGCAGCAGCCCGCAACCGGCCACCCAGCCCGCCTGTGCCAACGGCGTCCTGAACCGCTGGCGGTAGCGGTTGATCCACAGCAGAGTTTTGGCAAAAAGAGCGCCCGCCAGACCGCACAACAACGCAATCAGCATTACGATACCCAGCAGCCAGCCCGTAGAGACCGTAACCTTCGGAAAGCCCAGGTACAGATACGGTCCCTGAATAGCCTGCGCCGTCATACCGGCAATGATGACGGCGGTAAAAACGGCGGTACGAAACCGGGTGATGTGGGTTTGGGTCAGCTCCTCTACTACGAATACAATACCACCGAGCGGGGTATTAAACGCAGCTGCCAGGCCTGCCGCCCCACCCGTTACCAGCGCAATTTGCCGCGACAGCTGCGGCCAGCCGGCGGGTTGCAGTCGATTGATTGCCCTGAAAATAGCGGCCGATATCTGAATGGTTGGCCCCTCGCGGCCTATGACCCCGCCCCCCAGCAGCAGGGCTACACTGCTGATTACTTTGACCACCGCCACCCGCAGACTCAGCAGATACGCCGTGTAGCCATGGGTTTTAGGATGGGATAACTCGATGCCAGCCATGACCTGCGGAATACCACTGCCCCGCGCGGCCGGCGCCAGCCACCGCACCAGTCCCCAGGCCAGCAGAAAAGCCACCGGCGTCAGGACGAATGTCAGGAGCGGATTAGTGTGAAACCAGTGAAAACTGAGTTCTTCTGCCCATTCAAAGGCTTTTTCGTAGCCTACCGCTACCAGCCCGGTCAGCAATGAGGCCACCCAGAACGGTAAACTCTGCAAAATCACCCGCCGTACCGGTCCCGTATAGACCCGACGAATTACGTACTGGTCGATCCAGGCCAAAACCCGGGCATACCGGGATTCTTTGTTGATCATTGATGAACACCATTGATTAGATAGACAACGACCCGATATCAATTGTGGTTTACGGCCCCGGTGGTTCTAAGCAGATTGTAAGGTTTTGTTAAGCCCCTTACAAGTAGTGAACCGGATGTTTGTCATCTCAACGAACCGGTCAATCTTATGGAAACCAATGAAACAACTACAAAAACGCTGACGGGCTTAGTCAGCGTACTGGCTGTCCTGGTGCTGGCGGGAGGTATATTTTTCTGGAAGAAAAAAGCGGCCTTCAAACACGAACAACTAAGCACCCAGCAGCGCGTAGACTCGTTACTTACCGCCCAGCTTCGACTCAAAGAGGACATGGGCGAACTGACCAATCAGTTGGCCAGCTCAAACGCGGACAATACCGATCTCAACACGCGTCTTATCAATGCGAACCAGCAGCTGAGCCGTACGGATGCCCGGCTTCGTGACCTTCGTCGGACCAGCGCCGACAGGCTGCAGAAACTGAAGCGCCTGGACGAGTCGAACTACCGGCTAACGGTTATCCGGGATAGCCTGGGCGCCCAGATGGAAGCCATGCATGACAAGATAAACTGGCAAACGAACGAGAACGAAACCCTGATCAGCCAGAATACAAACCTGCAGCAGCAACTCACTACCCGGGATGCCCGCTTATTGACTATGGTGCCCCGCTCCGCCTTAACGAGCGATGCGTTCCGGGTCGAGGTTAGTAAACCGAATCGTAAGGAAACGGCCAAGGCTAAAAAAGCGGATGTTATTACGATCTCGTTTACCATTCCGGCCGAGCTGGCGCTCAGTGGTATGCAGCGCGTTTACGTCAGCCTTACGGATACCCAGCGGGTGGCAATGGTAGACCCGCAGAAACTGGTTACCATTGCCCTGCCCGATCAGCAGCAGACCATTCCTGTTCATGCGGAGCGGACAGTCAACTTTGCCCGGAACCCCCAGCGCCTGTCGGTCGATATCAACCCCGATTCAGAGGTTAAACCAGGTATCTACAGAGCGGCTGTCTTTACGGACAGTGCTTATCTGGGTTCGGTCGAGTTTCGGCTGCGCGACAGTTTCTGGTTCTTCTAACCCGTCGCTGCGGGTTTACCCCTCTCCCTGATTACCCCCAAAATAGACTTCGCCGGTGGCCTTTCATCGGTTATGTTTCACCCTACCCCACAACGTTATGGCAACCGATTCCGATTCTCCCCTACAAGACCATCTTAAACGTCATTCTGTCCCGTATCTGCTGGCAGGCGTCTGCTTGCTAGCCCTGCTGTACATGGTTTTCCGCAACTATCAACTAAAGCAGCTATACGAGAAACAGACGCAGGCCATGCGATGGCGCGTACGAACCAATCAGCTATCGAACGACCGGAGTCAGCTGATGTTCGGTATGACAACCTTTGGCTGGGCGGTTGGCAAATCACTGACCCAGAATAAAAATGATGAGGTAAACGAATATTTCAACAAACTGGTAAAGACAAAGGGCGTTCAGGAAGTGCTGCTGGTCAATCCGGCGGGCAATGTGCTTCTGTCTACCAATAAGAAAAATCAGGGCATCCGGTTCAGCTCCCTGTATCCGGCCTATCTCCTTGAGCAAAACGATACGTACTTCAACAGCAAAGTCCCGTATGAGTTGTCAACGCCTGTTGTCACGTCTGCAAACCGACTTGGCACCCTGGTCATGTTTTTCAGCCCAGCATCCATCATGCCCGATTCGCTGACTCTCCCCTAACCTGAATTCGGGCGCACCTCTGCGAATAGGCGGAGTACGCTGTCCCTGATTAGCCCTCTCTAAGCCAATTCTAAGTATATCCTAAGCTCCTTCTTAGGTTTCGCGTCCATCTTGCCACCATCGAAGACAGCATCCCGCTGTTCAGAAATGCTGAATTAACCCTACATGTTATGAAAAACAAGCATCCCATTCCAGGACCACTAGCCGTTATCGGTTTGCTGGTTGTTATACAGGCGTCGGCTCAGACGCCGGCGCCCGATGCACTGACCCTGATGAATATGGGCCGTTTCGACGAAGCCAAGCAGAAACTTCGGCAGGACGCCCAGCAAAGCCCGGGTATGCAGACGTACTTTAACGCTGGGTACGGCTATCTGCGTGCCGGCCAGCCCGACTCAGCCCGCATCTGGTTCGAGAAAGGTGTTCCTTCGGACGAGAAACGGGTACCGCTCAACGAAACGGGTATTGCCATTACCCATCTGGTTCAGAACAACACTACCGAAGCCAGCGCCAAACTGGCCGATGTGGTCAAGAAAAGCAAAGGAAAAAACGCGGACATCCTGTACCGGATCGGCGAAGCCTACACAGGGTATCTTACCCCCGACAGTGGTTCCATTAAGCCTCGTTATCCGCAGGTAGTCAACGCAGCTTCCGCCATCGACTACCTGAACCGGGCTGCCGAGCGGGACAAGAAAAACGCGTCGGTTCAGCTGGCGCTGGGCGATGCGCATTACCTGAATAAAGACGCCGGTACTGCCGTTACCCGCTACGAGAGTGCGCTGGAAATGGGCCTGGATGCCTCCCGGGTCTATCAGCGGATTGGCGATATCTACTGGCAGGGTCGGAATCTGAACCTGTCGGTCGAAAACTACAAAAAAGCCATCGAAGCCAATCCCCGCTACGCACCGGCTTACCGGCAGCTGGCCGAACTTTATTACCTCGTTAATCGCTACAAGGAGGCCGCTAATTACACCGACCAATACATTCGGGTGTCGGGCGATCGGCGGGCCGACATGCTGCTCCGGTCCGCTCAGTTTCATTTCCTGGCCAACAATTTCCAGCAGGCTGTGAACGTCATCGACAGCAACCGGGCTGTGCTGGCTCAGAACCCAATCGTTTACCGCATTGAGGGCTGGGCCTACTCGTCGCTGAAGCAGCCGCGGAAAGCCATTGAAAACATCAGCACCTTTCTTGAAAAAGCACCCCAGAAGGCCATGCCCGACGATTATAAATACCTGGGGCGGGCGTATCTGGCCCAGGAAGGTTTTGCCAATGATTCACTTAAGGCGCAGAACGACTCGGTTGGTATAGCGTACCTGCTCAAAGCGGCCCCGGCCGACACCAGCGAGAACCTCTACAGCGACGTAGCCAAATACTATTACCGGACCAAACAGCACCCACAGGCCGTGGCCGCGCTCGACTCAGCCGCCAAACACGGCTTCAAAGCCGACATGCAGGACCTGTTCCGGTACGGCATGAGCAACTACACCCTCGGGTTTGCCCGCGATAGCCTGGGTAAACTGCAGCGGGACACGCTTCGTTTCGCCAAAGCTGATTCGGCCCTGGCACTGGCGCAGCAGGGTTCGCCCGATTATTCGCCCACGGTACTGTACCGGGCCAAGGCCAACTACTACGCGTATACGCCCGAAGAGGCCGTCAAAAATGGCAAAGCACGTCCCTATTTCGAGCAGTTCATCGGCATGGTTTCCGACAAGGAAGAGGAGCGGAAGCGGTATCAGAAAGATTTGGTACTCGCCTTCAAGTACCTGATATCGTACCACGAACTGGTCACCAAAGACCTAACCGCCCGGGCCGACTGGCTCAAACGCGGACTCAGTCTTCTGCCCAACAATACCGACCTGGCCAAAATTGCCACGGCCGATACCGACGACTCAACCGATCAGTAACGAGTCATTGCCGACTATTCGGCCTGCCCACTCCTCATACGCATACCGGTCTACGACTACGACGGGTTACGTATGAGGAGTTTTGCGTATACAGCCACGGGTAATTCCCGCATCCGGCCCCTATGGAGCACGAGCGCAATTATTAAAAAAGTGCAATTTTTAGAGATATAACATTTGGAAATTTGTCTACTCGCTGTTGCGTTAATTCAGGTGGCAGACTAAGCGACTAATCCGACTGGCAATTAGTACTATACAGTACTTGCCGTGGGGCAGAATGAACTATGAGGAGTTATTCTTATATTTTTCTAATGTAACACTTCTTTTTGTGGTGGTCTCTAAGGGAATTCTAAGTATTTTCTAAGGTCTTCTTTAGTAGTCTTTCCGTATTTGCCACAGTAGAAGCTGTTCAATTTATTCCACAGGATCAGCGGCTTACACCGGCACCTAACTTTTGTCCAGAATAACTCATCTTATGAATGCATCTTCGGGTATCAGTGTCTTTTTCGTGAGCGCTCTAGTGATTTCACTGGCAGGCTGCTCGGCTCGGTCTGAATCGAGCGAAACCAAAGAGACAGCGGAAAAGCCGGCTTTCCCGGTCATCGAGCTTACCAACCAGGACGCCACCCTCGACCATGACTACGCCAGCAACCTCGAAGCGGTACAGAACGTGGAAGTGCGCGCCCGGGTAGCCGGCTACCTCGACAAGATTCTGGTCGACGAAGGGCAACCCGTTCGGAAAGGGCAGCTCATGTTCCAGCTGAACGACGCCGAATACCGCGTAGAAACCGCCCGGGCGCAGGCCAGCCTCGAAAACGCCACCGCCCAGGCCAAAACGGCAGAAGTCGAGATGGAGCGGGTGAAGCTGCTGGTCGATAAAAACATCATATCAGCCTCGGAACTGAAGCTGGCCAGAGCCAAGCGCGAGTCGGCTCAGGCATCGATCAACGAGGCCAAAGCGGCCCTGGCCAAAGCCCGGCTACACGTGTCGCTGGCGGGCGTTAGAGCGCCTTTCGATGGGGTCATCAACCGCATTCCGTTCAAGCCGGGTAGCCTGATCGAAGAAGGTGCGCTGCTGACGACTGTATCCGACGTTCGGGAGATTTACGCCTATTTCAACGTCTCCGAAAAAGAATATCTGGCCTTCGTCAAAAAACGGAAAAGCCCCGACAAGACGACCAGCAAGCAAGTAGACCTGCTGTTAGCCGACGACTCGCCCTATGCCCACAAAGGAAAGATCGAAACGACCGAAACCATTTTTGAAGGCAACTCCGGCACCATTGCCTTCCGGGCCCGTTTTCCGAACCCCAACCGGCTGCTGCGCCACGGCGCTACCGGTAAAGTACGTTTGTCGACCGATGTAGACGATGCCCTGCTGGTTCCCCAGAAAGCCGTGTTTGAAGTACAGGACAAAAATTTCGTGTACGTAGTTGACGCCAACAACAAGGTAAAGACCCGCAGTTTTATTCCCCGAAGCCGGGTCGATCAGTTCTACATTGTTCAGTCGGGGCTGCGTCCCGGCGAGCGGATCGTATACGAAGGTATCCAGAATGTTAAGGACGGCCTGACCATTACGCCCCAGACCTTACCCGCCAACGAACTGCGCGCCCTGTACGCATCGGCCGATTAGTGTTTACCGACCTGCTCCAGTTGGGGCGTCAGGCTCTCCCTCTCGTAACGCGTACATAAAACTCAACGCATATGTTCAAAACCTTCATTAAGCGCCCGCTGCTCTCGACCGTCATCTCGGTCGTGATTGTGTTGATGGGTATACTGGCCCTGACCAGTCTGCCCGTTACCCAGTTTCCGGAAATTGTTCCGCCCTCGGTAACGGTAACGGCGAAATACACGGGTGCCAACGCGGAGGTATCTACCAAAGCCGTGGCTACCCCGCTGGAACGGGCCATCAACGGGGTGCCGGGCATGACCTACATGACATCCATGTCGGGTAACGACGGCACGACCCTCATCCAGGTCTTTTTCAACGTAGGCACCGACCCCGATCTGGCCGCGGTAAACGTACAGACCCGCGTCACCACCGTGCTGGATGAGCTTCCCGAAGAAGTGATCAAAGCGGGGGTGCAGACCGAAAAAGAGGTGAACAGTATGTTGCTTTACCTCAACATTATCAGCGACGACCCTACCGTCGACGAGAAGTTCATCTACAACTTTGCCGACATCAACATTCTGGCCGAACTCAAACGGATCGATGGCGTAGGCTTTGCCGCGATCATGGGAAACCGCGATTATTCGATGCGGGTGTGGCTCAAGCCCGACCGAATGACAGTGTATGACGTCTCGGCCGACGAGGTGATTGCCGCCATCCGGAAGCAGAACGTGGAAGCGGCCCCCGGTAAAGCTGGCGAAAGTGCCGACCGTGACCCCCAGACCCTGCAATACGTGCTGCGCTATACGGGTAAATTTTTCGAGCCCGCCCAGTACGAAAATCTGGTCCTCCGCGCCAATGCCGACGGTTCGCTGCTTCGGCTGAAAGATGTGGCCAGCGTAGAGTTCGGCTCCGTCGATTACGGCGTCCTGTCCAAAACCGACGGACGCCCCTCGGCGGCTATCATGCTCAAGCAGCGCCCGGGTTCCAACGCCCGCGACGTCATTGCCAACGTGAAAGCCCGCATGGCCGAGCTGAAAGAAAGCTCGTTCCCGACGGGCATGACCTATAATTACGCTTACGACGTGTCCCGCTTCCTGGACGCGTCGATCAACGAGGTTATTCATACGCTGGTCGAAGCCTTTATTCTGGTATTCATTATTGTGTTCCTGTTTTTGCAGGACTGGCGGTCAACCCTGATCTGTGCCCTGGCGGTGCCGGTGGCTCTGGTCGGTACGTTTGCCTTCATGAGCATGATCGGGTTTTCGATCAACCTGCTGACGCTGTTCGCGCTGGTGCTGGCCATCGGTATTGTGGTTGACAACGCCATTGTGGTGGTCGAAGCCGTTCATGCCAAGATGACCGAAGAACATCTGTCACCCCGCGCGGCCACGTTCGGAGCTATGAGCGACATTGCCGGCGCTATTGTGGCCATTACGCTGGTGATGTCGGCGGTGTTCGTGCCCGTCGCGTTCATGTCGGGGCCGGTTGGTATTTTCTACCGGCAGTTCTCGCTAACGCTGGCCATCGCCATTGTCATTTCGGGGGTCAACGCGCTAACGCTGACACCCGCCCTCTGCGCACTGCTGCTGCGGCCGGTTCATGGCGAGCAGAAAGGGTTGCTGGGTCGCTTCTTCGCCCGCTTCAACCGGGGCTACGATGCGCTGTCGAATCGGTACCAGCGCCTGCTAAAGCCAGTTCTGAACCGGGGCGTAATCACCTGGGGGCTCCTGTTGCTCTTTATTCTGGGCACCTGGGGGGTCAGTACCATCCTGCCGGGCGGCTTTATCCCGACCGAAGACCAGGGCATGATCTACGTAAACGTCACCACACCCGCTGGCGCCACCGTAGACCGGACCGAGAAAGTGCTGGACGCGATCGAAGAGGTGGTATCTAAAGAAGAATCGGTCGAAAACGTATCGACCCTGGCCGGATTCAGCCTTATGACCGACGGGGCGGGTGCATCGTACGGCATGGGCATGATCAACCTCAAACCCTGGGAAGAACGGTCGGTAACTATGCAGGAACTGATTGAAATCCTAGAAGAAAAAACGAAGCATATTCACGATGCCAGTATCCAGTTCTTCCCTCCGCCCACCGTACCGGGGTTTGGTAATTCGAGCGGATTCGAACTGCGTCTGCTCGACCGGGGCCGTAGTGGCGACCTCCAGAAGACCGCAGAGGTAGCCGACAAATTCATTGACGCCCTGAAGAAACGACCCGAGATCCGGGATGCGTTCACCAGCTTCGACCCGAGTTTCCCGCAATATCTGCTACAGGTAGACCAGGAAAAAGCCGCTCAGAAAGGGGTTTCCATTGACAACGCCATGGGTACGCTCCAGACGCTGATGGGTAGTTACTACGCGTCTAACTTTATCCGCTTCGGGCAGATGTACAAGGTAATGGTGCAGGCCGATCCCAGCTACCGGACCAAGCCCGAAGACGTGCTTAACCTGCGGGTCAAGAATGACCAGGGTGAAATGGTACCCTACTCCAACTTTGTCCGGCTTCAGCGGGTTTACGGACCCGAGCAACTGACCCGGTACAACATGTATACCTCAGCCATGATTAACGGCGACGCGGCCCCGGGCTACAGCAGTGGCGACGCCATTCGGGCCATCGAAGAGGTAGCCGAGACCCAGCTTCCCAAAGGGTTCGGCTTCGAATGGTCGGGTATGACCCGCGAAGAAGTGCTGTCGGGCGATCAGGCCATGTACATCTTCGCCATCTGTCTGTTGTTCGTATACCTGCTGCTGGTGGCCCAGTACGAAAGCATCTTCCTGCCGCTGCCGGTTATCCTGTCACTGCCCACGGGCGTGTTTGGCTCCTTCGCCTTTTTGCAGCTGCTGGGTCTTCAGAACAACATTTACGCGCAGGTGGCGCTGGTGATGCTCATCGGCCTGCTCGGCAAAAATGCGATTCTGATTGTGGAGTTCGCCAACCAGCGACAGAAAGAAGGGCTGCCGATCGTGAAGGCGGCCATGGAAGGAGCCGTTTCGCGGCTTCGTCCGATCCTGATGACTTCGTTTGCGTTTATTGCTGGATTGATCCCACTCTGCATTGCCTCGGGTGCGGGCGCCGTCGGAAACCGGTCGATCGGTACGGCGGCAGCGGGCGGTATGCTGACCGGAACGCTGTTCGGGCTGGTCGTGATCCCGGGTCTGTTTGTCATCTTCGCTAAACTAGCCGAACGATTTGGCTCGAAAACCCCGGTCGACGGTGATCCTGAAGAAACCGATGACCAACTCCACGAAGCCGAATCTGTTCCTGCTTATTCACAAAACCATACCAATGGTGCCGTCATTCATCCCTAAATCATATTTTGTAAGCGCAGGCCGTTTGGCGGCTCTGGCCCTGGTTGTCAGCAGCTGTCAGGTAGCCCGGCCCGTTCAACCCTCTGCGCCCCACCCCCTTCCTGAATCCTTTGCCGGCAGTCAGGATACGACCAGTATTGCCACCCAGGGCTGGCGCACTTTCTTTGCCGACCCCAGTTTGGTGTCGCTCATCGATACGGCCCTGGCGGGTAACCTCGATCTCCGGATCGCCACCCAGCGGATCGAAGTGGCCCGGGCTGCGTTCGACTACAGCCGTGGCTTCCTGGTCCCTTCGGTCAACGCAGTAGCCTCGGCTGGCGTTGACCGCTTCGGCCGAAACACCCTCAACGGCGTAGGTAACTTCGACACCAACCTGTCCGATAATATTCGCGGGGATCAGGTTATTCCGAACCCAACGCCCGACTTTTTCCTGGGCGCCCGCAGCACCTGGGAGGTCGACATCTGGGGAAAACTCAGAAACCAGCGCAAAGCGGCTTACCTGCGCCTGCTGGCCTCCGAAGAAGGACGCCATGCGGTCGTTACCGCACTGGTGTCGGAGATAGCGCGGTATTATTACACCCTGCTGGCCCTCGACGGGGAGCTGGAAATTTTACAGAAGAACATCAACTTTCAGCAAAATGCGCTGGAGTTGGTTCGGGTTCAGAAACAGGCGGGGCGGGTTACCGAGCTGGGCGTTCAGCAGTTTTCGGCTCAGCTCCTCAACACCCGCAGCCGACAGGGCCAGGTACAGCAGCGGATTGTAGAAACCGAGAACCAGCTGAACCGCCTGCTGGGTCGTTTTCCGCAACCCATCGCGCGGGGGCAGTCGCTGCGGGGTCGTGAGTTACCGGGTCAGGTAGCGTCGGGTATACCCGCACGGATGCTTACCCGCCGACCCGACATTCGGCAGGCCGAGCTGGAACTCCAGGCTGCCAACGTCGATATCGACGTAGCCCGGGCCGAGTTTCTGCCCAGCCTGAACCTGTCTGCCTACGTGGGGCTTAATGCGTTCCGCACGTCGGTACTCTTTAATCCGGGCTCCATTGCCGCCGGTATACTGGGTGGTTTATCCGCTCCAATTCTGAACCGTCGCTTTCTGAAAGCCAACTACGGCCAGTCGGTAGCCCAGAGCCGCGAACTGCTGTATCGGTATCACCAGACCGTTCAGACCGGCTTCAGCGAGGTTATTACCAGTCTGCGGGGGGTCGAAAACTACCGCAACGTGGCCGACCTTCAGGCCCAGGAAGTCAACGTGCTCAATCAGGCCGTTACCGTTTCGAACGATCTCTTTGCCGGCGGCTACGCGTCTTACCTCGAGGTCATCACGGCGCAGCGCAGCGTGCTGGAGGCAGAGCTGGCGCTGATCAACACCCGGCAGGCGCAGTTTTTGTCCCTGACCGACCTGTATCGTTCGTTGGGGGGCGGCTGGAACTAGTTAATCCCTGGCCTGCTCAGCAGACAGACCGCATCGAATCGCCCTGGGGCCGTATTCGATGCGGTTTTTTCGTTGCGTAACGACTTAGACCGCTGGACAATACAGGTTAAGTTCTTGATTTTAGTTAAGTTGCGCATCACTCCTCTCCTGTATGCGGCTTATTTACCTTCTGTTGTTTTTGCCTTTTAGCCTGCTGGCACAGCAAACCGGCTGGCAAGAGCTTACTATCTCGGATGGGCTCTCGCAGGGCATGATCTTCGACCTGGCCCAGGACCATAATGGCTATATCTGGGTGGCGACCAAAGACGGTCTCAACCGGTACGATGGCCATAATTTTCGGGTTTTTACCCACGACCCCTACAATCCGTTCAGCCTCTCTGACAATTCCTGCTCGGCCCTGCTCGTTGACCGACACAAACGACTGTGGATCGGCACCCTCACGCGCGGGCTGAACCTGTTCGACGATCGGACGCAACAGTTTTACCACATCCGGGTCAGCGACCAGTCTGGGCCCAATGCTGGCAACTATGACATTCGTGTCATTACCGAAGACCCCGACGGCAACATCTGGATTGGCACCGATAAGAACAAAATTTTTAAGATTACCCTGCCTCGGGACGAACTGCCCGATCAGGCCGACCTCACCGATCGGGTGCAGATTCAGACGCTTGATATCAGCACGACAGCGTCGATGAACACTATTTTTTCGTTCAGTTTTCAGCCCGACGGGCGGGCGTTTCTGGGGGCTGCCTACGGCGTTTACCGGTTCGACTGGCGCCATCCGACCCGAACCTTCGAGCTGGACTTTACCATGAAAAAGACGCTCGACTTTCATGCCGTCTATACCGACCCCGAGCGTGACCTTTGGTTTGCCAGCACCCGGGATCGAATCATCGGCTGGCATAACGGTCAGCAGAAAAGCATTGCGCTGCCCCACAGCAACTACGTTGGCGTGCAGATCCAGTCCATCGACCGCAACACCCTGGCCATTGCCACCCCGGACCACCTCTGGATCATGTCGCCCGCCCAGCTGTTCGGCCAGACCCGACTGTCTCCAGAAACGGCCTTTGTTCCCCTGCCCGCCCACGTTTACTCGATTACCAATCTGCTCCGGGACCGGACCGGCAATATCTGGGTCGGCACGAGCGGCTACGGACTGCGCCGATTTAACCCGATTATCCGTCAGTTCAACTCCTACCTGGCCAACCACTCGCTCTCCAACCTCTTCGTTGACCGGCAGGGCCGTATCTACGCCCGTCATCAGTTTGCCTATGGTCAGCTTGACCGGGCTTCGAACACGCTGCGGCCGTTTCTCGACGAACGACTGGCTGCAACCGACAAGCGAGCGCGTTTCATGATGCAGGACAGCCGGGGGTTCTTCTGGGTATCGAACGTCAATTTCATGACTCATGAGAATCAGCTGTTCAAGTTCTCGCCCGACTGGAAACTCCTTAAGAAATTCCCTCTGCCGGCCAAGGTAACCTTCGGCTTTTACGGCAACTACACCGTAGAAGACAAAGCGGGTAATCTCTGGATCGGGGCCGTAGATGGTCGGCTTCTGACGTTCAACACCCGCACGGAAACGTTTAGTGTTATCAACTACGATTACTTACTACCCCGGAGCGGAGCCGTTATCGAAACCTATGCCCTGCACTTCGACCCGGCGGGAACGCTTTGGATCGGTACCCAGTCAGGTCTGGTTCGCGTTGCGCATCCGCTCGACAAACCCGCGTTCTCAATCCACAAAACCATCCCTACCGACCGGCAAAGCCTGAGCCACGACTTCATCACCTGCCTGATCGACGATCCGCAGCAACCCCAACGCTATTTGTGGGTCGGCACGAAAGGCGGGGGTCTGGAGCGACTCGATAAACAAACCGGCCGTTTCACCCATTTTACCGAGGCCCAGGGCTTACCCAACCGGGTCATCTACGGCCTGCTCTCCGATGCCTCCAGAATGCTGTGGCTAAGTACCAACCGGGGGCTGTCTCAGTTCAACCCCCGCGCCGGTACCTTCCGGAACTTCTCCAAAGCCGATGGCCTGCAGGATGATGAGTTCAACACCAGTTCGTTTTATAAAACCCCAGCGGGTGAGTTGCTCTTCGGGGGTGTCAACGGGCTCAACAGTTTCAGGCCAGAGAACCTCGCTCGCAAAACGGGCCCCGCCCCCCAGGCCCATATCATTGGTCTCAAAGTCAACAATGAAGTGGTTACGGTAGGGAGCGCCGATGGGCTGCTGGCCCAGAGCATCGACTACACGCACCGGCTTGACCTCTCGCCCACCCAAACCCTGCTGACTCTTGAGTTCGGGCTCATGGATTACAGCCACTCAACCCGAAATCGGTACCGCTACCAGCTGGAGGGCATCGACCGAAACTGGGTAGACGCCGGCACCGTTCGGTATGCCAACTACGCTCAGCTTCCCTACGGGCAGTATACATTTCAGATGATGGGGTCGGCCGATGGCGAAGTCTGGAGCAAGCCGGTTACGCTGGTCATATACGTTCAGCCGCCTTTCTACCGAACCTGGTGGGCCTACCTGCTGTACATCGGCCTGCTCCTGCTGCTGGGGTGGTTATTATACCGTTTCCAGCAACAGCGGTGGCTCCTGCGGCAGCAGATTCTGTTCGAGCAGAAAGAAGCGGCCCGGCTGGCTGAGCTGGATGCGTTCAAGACCCAGTTCTTCACTAATATTTCGCATGAGTTCCGGACCCCGCTAACCCTGATCCTGGGCCCCATCGAGCAGGCTATGCACGACTACGCGCACGACGCCCGCTTCCCGCTCGTGCACCGGAACGCTAACCGCCTGCTGAGCCTGATCAACCAGCTTCTGGATATCAGCAAGCTGGACGCTGGTCAGCTCGCTCCCCGACCAGAACCCGGCGATCTGGCCTCGTTCCTGCGATTATTGGCCAGCTCGTACCGGTCGCTGGCCGAAAGCCGGCAAATCCTGTTCAGCTTCGAGCAGAACGAACCCGAACGGTGGACGAGCTTCGATGCCGACAAAATAGAAAAGATCGTCACGAACCTCCTCACCAACGCGTTTAAGTTCACCCCGGCTGGGCATCAGGTCCGGATGCAGGTGCGGTATCCGGCACCCGGTTTGTCGGGCTCCTGGGAGCTTCGGGTCCAGGACACGGGCATCGGAATCGCCCCAACGCACCTGAAGCCTATTTTCGAGCGGTTTTACCAGATTGAGGGCAAGACTGGCTGGCCAATCGAAGGAACCGGCATCGGCCTGGCGCTGGTCAGCGAGCTGGTCGGCGTACTGGACGGCACCATCGACGTAGACAGTACGGAAGGAGTAGGTACAACCTTTACGGTTAGGCTCCCCCTGGTCAACGTCATCCCGCCCCCGGCCGATGCGGCAGCTACTGCCAGCTCCACCCCCACCGAACCGACAAACCGGGTAGTCAGCGAACGAAATCCGGCTCGAAGCGCCCATCGGTTACCCGTCATCCATGACAATCTCCTGCTGATTGTCGACGACAATGCCGATATCAGAGCCTATATCCGTAGTATTTTCGAGAACGACTACCAGGTGCTGGAAGCGGCCGATGGGCTGGAAGGGCTGGCATGCGCTACCACCTGCTTACCCGACATCGTAATCTGTGATCTGATGATGCCCCGGTTCGACGGGCTTAACTTCTGCAGCACTCTAAAGAGCCAGGATTCGACTAGCCATATTCCCATTGTGATGCTGACCGCCAAAGCAACGCCCGAAGACCGAATCGACGGTTTTCGGCGCGGGGCCGATGCGTACCTGACCAAGCCCTTCAACCGGACGGAGATCACAGTGCGGGTGCAGAATCTGGTGCAGAACCAAATTAGGTTGCGCCAGTACCTGACTGGCGACCGCCAGGTACCCAGCCCGGCCCAGGCGCCCATGACGGCCCGGGAACTCGACTTCCTGCAGCGGGTTCGGCTCGCGATCAACAGCCAGCTGCCCAACAGCAGTTTCGATGTTGGCCAGCTGAGCACGATCGTTTCCATGAGTCAGCGGCAACTGGTTCGTAAACTAAAAGCCCTGACTGGCCAGACAGCCGTTGAGTTCATTCGTAACCAGCGACTCGATCATGCCGCCGAGCTGCTGGCTCAGGGTCATTACAGTGTTTCGGAAGTAGCCTATCAGGTCGGTTTTGAGAGCCTTCCGTATTTCACCAAAGTGTTTCAGGATAAATTTGGCCGTTTGCCATCCTCCTACGTGCCAGCCAGACACTCTGGTGTGTGAAGCCGGACTCCTCCAGACTTTTCTTCCGGGTCTGGCATGTGGATGCCGGCCGGGGATGCCAGTATAGCCCGTCGTCGGGTATTATCATCTCAGGAAATAGCTGCTAAACAAAAAGAGCCCCTAACCAGTGGTTGGGGGCTCAGAGGCACTCGTTGCTTGATAAATAAAGAGGAAGGTTGAGGTAAAATCTGCCGAAGCAGACCCGTGGATGAGTTTCCGAAACCGGATGTTCGTCTGAGGAAATACCCTCGTTTGGGCAGAAGGTCAGACGTTGACGAACATTCGCTCAGGAAGCTCTGACAAAGGTAGTTGCCCTACCCGCCAAAATCCTGTCACTTTCCCGCCATAAATTGTCGCTATTGTGCCATAGTATACTGTTTTACAGTAGTATTTTTACGACCCGGCGGAACATTGTCAACCAACGGACGCGTACAGATAGATGATAGCCAGTCCACACGCTAAATAATCTATTTTATCTATCAACATGGCTTTGTTAATAACCGGGCGTATTTTACATCCTGAAAGGTCTTATTCATATCCGTTTGTCCTGCTGTTTGTCTGTCTGCTGACGAACGGCATGGCTCAGTCATTCCGGTTTTCGAAACCTACCCAGATCATTACGGGTCAGGATGGCCTGCCGCAGTCATTTGTCTGCGGCCTCGTGCAGGACATTGACGGGTTTATCTGGGTCGGCACCCGCGACGGGCTGGCCCGCTACGATGGCGCTGACTTCCGCTACTACCGGCACGACCAAACCGACACCACAACCCTGCAGTCAAACGCCGTTACTTCCCTGTACACCGATTATCAGCATCAGCTCTGGATCATGCAGGATGATGGGCTCGATCAGCTCGACCCACGAACGGGTGTCATTCGGCATATTGGCAATCTTCCCGCCGTGCGTCGGGTGCATAGTCGTTTTCACCAGCATCGGTCAACGGCCTGGATCGACCCACAAGGACGTTTTTGGGTAGCGTCCAAACAGGGCGGTTTGTTTCGTATCGAGCCGCAAACGGCCCGGGTCTGGCATCTGAACCGACAGAAGAACGGCCTGCTCAGTGATACCGTCAAGGCGCTCGTTGCCGATGAGCGTCGGCAGCTCTGGGTCTTCACGCAGAAAGGCATGAGCCGGTGGGATGAGCGCCGTCAGCGATTTATCAACTACCCCCTGCCGTTTACCCTGGCGCAACCTACCAAACCCGAACGGATACAGGATGAGCTGCCCGGCCTGATCGTCAGCACCACCGGCGAACTCATCACCGCCGACCGCAGTTCGTTTATCTTCTTCGACCCCAGGCGGGGCCGCTACCGCCGGCTGCCGGTTCCGGCGCCGATGAGCTACGGTACTGCCTGGCTCCAGGCCGACAGCTCGGGTGGTTTTTTTACCGACCTGGGGGGGCAGGTTTTTCACTATTCATCCCGGCAGGGTTTTCAAAAGCGGTGGGAAACCGACCTGACTGCTTACCGGCATCCGCAATCGTTTCTCATCGACCGGTCGGGGGTGATGTGGTACGGCACCAACGCGGCCGGTCTCCGGCGGGTCGATCTTACCGCGCCCGACTTCACGACCTATCCCTACCATACCGCTTTTCATCCGGACGTCCTTCGGCAGGAGCTGGGTTTACCTATACAATCGCTGTTGCCGTCGCTTCGTAAGCCGGAACGGATGCAGCACTTCAGTTCGTACCTCTGCCGAACGGTTCATGATCCGCAGCAACGCATCTGGTTTGCCCACGATCGCGACGTAGGGTATTATGACCCGCGCAGCCGAACCGGTCGGTCCCTCCCTCCTCTCCCCAGCGATCAGTCGGCCGGCTCGGCCATCCGGGGCATCGCCCTATCGCCCACCGGGGGTTTATGGTGTATTCAGAGTAACGGTCTGATCTGGTACTTCGACCCTGCCCTTCGGCAGTGGACACTCCCCTTTGGCCGAACCATGCCCTACGGTCGGCTGGTGGTCGTTGATCTGCTGGCCGATACCGACCAACTCTGGATTACTACCCTGGACCGGGGCCTGCTCCGCTTTTCGCTGTCGACCCGCCAGACCCGGATCTATGATCATGCGCAACTGCCCGGTACGTTTCTGACCAATCGGTTACTGGGTATTATGCAGGATCCCCAGCGGGCCGATCTGCTCTGGGTCGGCAGCTACGAAGGCCTGATCTGCCTTAACCGGAAAACCGGCCATAGCCGTGTCTATACCACCCGCAACGGGTTGCCCAACAACACCATCTACGCCATGGAGGCCGACCGGCAGGGATTTCTGTGGCTCAGTACCAACCAGGGGCTTTGCCGCTTTCATCCCGTAACGCATCAGACCCGAACCTTCCGGGCCTACCAGGGATTACAGGCCGACGAGTTCAACCGGTTTCATTCGCTGCTGTTACCCGACGGTCGACTGGCATTCGGCGGGACGGCGGGCTGGACGATTTTTAACCCCTCCACGATCCAGACCGATACGTTTCAGCCCACGGTCATGCTGACCAGCCTGAAAATCAATAACCAGCCAGCCGATTACGGAGCTGGCCAGACGGCCCTGCCGGCTCCCCTGAATACGCTGACCGAACTGTCGCTTCCGTATGACCAGAACTTTCTGACGTTTGAGTTTGCCAGTACCCAGTATAACCAGCCCAACCGGCGCCGGTACCGATACCAGCTCAGAGGGGTTGATCCGGGTTGGGTTGATGCGGGCACCCTCCCACTGGCTACGTATACGAAACTGCCGCCCGGCCGGTACGAACTCAGACTGAATGCCGCCAATACGACGGGGCTATGGAGCCACCATATCAAAACCCTCATAGTTCGGATAAGGCCTCCCTTCTGGGCTACCTGGTGGGCATACATGACCTATAGTCTGCTCGCGCTGGGGGGGCTCTACGGCTATATTAACTACCGCACCCGCCGGATTCAGGAAAGGCATCGGCTGATTCTCGAACGGCAGGAGACGGAGCAGCTCAAAACCCTCGACAAGCTGAAGAGTCGGTTCTTTACCAACATTACCCACGAGTTCCGAACGCCACTGACGCTAATAATCACCCCCATCGATCAGCTCCTGCGCGAGCACACCTACCCACCCGCGCTCCAGCAGACCCTGACGTCGGTCCACCGCAACGCGGCCCAGTTGCTGCAACTGATTAATCAGCTGCTCGACTTGTCGAAGCTGGCGGCCGGCGGCCTGTCGGTTACCGAATCGCAGGGCGACCTGACTGCCTACGTGCGGGACCTGGTCGAGTCCTTTCAGGCCACCGCCACCGCCCGCCAGATCAACCTGACCTTTGTGGGCCAGACGCTGCCTGGCGATGTTTGCTTCGATGCCGACAAATGGGCCAAGATCAGCAACAACCTCATCCATAACGCCCTCAAATTCACCCCAATGGGCGGCCAGATTACCGTTGGGCTCTCGGCCACCGTTGACGAGACCACACAGGCCATCTCGACCGTCTGTCTGTCGGTAACCGACACCGGCATTGGCATTCCTGCCGATAAACTACCGCATGTGTTTGACCGGTTCTACCAGGTCGATGACTCGGGTACGCGCCCGTACGAAGGCAGTGGTATCGGGCTGTCGCTGGTTCGGGAACTGACCGATCTGCTCGGGGGCCAGCTTGCGATGACCAGCACTCCAGGGCAGGGCAGCCAGGTTCAGGTCACGCTGCCGGTCAGGCTGGCTCCCCATCTGCCAAATGCTGACACGGAACCAGCCTCACTCCAGCCGGCTGCTCTGTCGGCTATCGACGACCCGGAGCCCTCCCCGCCCGATTTGTATGACCCGCGCCCTCAGGTGCTGGTCGTTGACGATCATCCCGATTTGCGCGCCTACATTGCCCAGGGGTTACAGGCACACTACCGGGTCAGCACCGCTGCCGACGGACAGGCCGCCTGGCAGCTCATTCAGGTAAGCATGCCCGACCTGGTCATCAGCGACGTGATGATGCCCGGACTGGATGGGTACGCGCTCTGCCAGCGAATCAAGCAAACACCCCTGACAGCCCATATTGCGGTAATCCTCCTGACGGCACGGGTATCGGCCGACAGCAAGCTGGAAGGACTTGGCGCCGGGGCTAACGATTACCTGGCCAAGCCCTTTCAGATGAATGAACTTCAGCTCAGGGTGGCGAACTGGCTCTCGTATCAGCAACAACTCAGGCAGTTCCTCTACCAGCGGCTGAACACGGGCGATGCGCCCGTTGCCCACCAGACGCTCGAAGATCCGCTCCTGCGACAGCTGTACCAGATTCTGGATAGCGAACTGAATAACCCGGAGCTGAGCGTCAACAGACTCGCCAACGAACTGGCCGTCAGTACCCGAACCCTCCAGCGAAAACTGGCAGCGCTGACGGGGCTTAAAACCAACGAGGTTATTCGAAATTATAGACTAAAAAAAGCCGCCCAGCTTTTGCAGGAGGGGCATACCGTTACCGAAACAGCGTTTCTGGTGGGTATCGATAACCTGTCGTACTTTTCGCAGCGCTTCAAGGAGCTGTTCGGCCACTCGCCAACGGCATATATACAGCACAGCCGCAACGTACCCACCGACCTGACCACGCCACCGCCCCCAACCGAAGGGCCGTTTGCAAACTTACGGCCCGAGTAACAATCACTCGACCGGATTGCTTGTTCCACCTACTAAACGATTCGTATTTGCCCGCAAAGCGCTCACTTTTAGTAGAAAATCGGATGGATATTAAGTCAATTCTTGGCCAGCTACAACACGAGATCAAGGTGGTTCAGGGTGAGGACACCAAAGACGTGACCTACTCGAGCCAGCAGGCCTTCGCCGACGAGCCGGCAGCCACCCGGGCCTTCAACCAGTCGGTGCTTAAACTATTCCATGTCGACGGCTGGTCGGGACTGTCGAGCCTCACCGCCGACTTCAGGCTACACGACCAGCAGGGCCAGCCCAAACCAAACGATCAGCCCGTCGTCGGCGATTTTATCCAGATCAAACTCCCTGGCCCTATGCCGGAAAACTGGGTCCGGGTCACCCACATCGGCATCACTCCGACCCGGGTCGAATTTACCGTAAAACCCAGTCACAATCCGAAGTCAGCCCCGACCGACGTTATCGACCACTTTTTCGACCAGCAGGCCAGCAGCACGTTTCGGGTCGAGCGGACCGGCAATCAGGTCAGTGCCTGGGAAATCGGCAGCAATGAATCGATCAATAATCAACAACCGCAGGCTGGTGATCGGGCGGCCATCAATACGTTTATTGCCGAAGGGGGCTGGCTCTTTTACCAGAAGATTCAGTGGAAAGCCCTGACCGATTACCTGGTGCATCTGCCCTGATTCGCTCCTGCCCCCCCTACGCCATTGCCTCACTCGTCCATACCATCTGAACCCGGTACCGGTTTACTGAGCGCTGAGACATCATCCTGTTTCCTGAATTGAACCATTATTCAGATGCGTTGCAAACCGTACAACAGCGCCACTTACTGGCAACCGTTTACCCAGACGGAAGAAACGTCGCAATGGGTTACGGGTCTCGATACGCAGCTCAGGCAGGCTACCAACCGCGCCGATGTCCCTCTGTCGGTCTGGCGCGGCCAGCTGCAGAGCTGCCTGACGGCCAATTCGTTCTGGCTCCTGTACTCACCCGGAAAAACGGGTAGCCTGGCCATTCGAACCTGTTTTGACCCACAAACGATACAGGGTTGCCGGATCGGTCGGCAAAGCGATAAACAGGTCGAGTACCTGATCGACGGTTCGCTCGGCACCTTCCGGGTAACGGTAGAAGCGCCAACCGGCCAGGCTACCCTGCTCCGGTATACAACCACTCTGATCCCAGCCCAGTCGTTTCTGGTGCAGGCCCTGCCGCGCGACCTCTACCTGCTGGATACCAACGGCGACCCGACCACGACCGAAGGTATGGTTTACGTAACCCAGAACGGGCCTACGTCCGGCCTGGTCTATCTTTCGGTGGCCAAACCGGCGCTGGGCTCGTTGCTGTATTTCCAGAACCTGACGGCACTGAACGCTTACGGGGAAGCCACGCAGACCGAACCCACAGATCGGGTAACGGCCCAATGGCCCGAAGCGGGTTTCGCCCTGCCAGCTGCCAAACAACCCCTACCGGCCGGTATCGAAGTGGCCTTATCAGACGCCTTTATCTACCTGAGCCCTTCCATTCCGGCCAGTGAATTTGAAGCAGCCGACCAGTTTATGGCGGGTATGGCCTGCATTTACGCTCAGCTGCCGAAGCCCGAAACGGTCTACTATGACTGGCCCAAAGCCGCCGAACGAACCATCGACACCCTTGCGGAGTCGCCCCACTGCGGCCGGACTATCCGGCGCCAGTACTACCTCAACGCCTATGTCGACGCCACGAACAAGCCCCCCGAAAGCATGGTGCAGCTGGCGATCCTGGTGCCCCTCTGGGAGTATCAGCAATGGCAGCAGAAACCGGTTGCCCTCGCTGAAAGCCTGCAAAAAAACCTGGCAACGTTCTTCGATGCGAAGAAAGAGGTTATGATGCGGTGGCTACCCGGCGGAACGTTCAAAGACACCGATCGCAGCGAGGAGCAGGACCCCAGCAAGATAGACTCCTGGTACCTGCTTCATACGCTGATGAACCTGGCCCGGCTAGGCGAAAAGGGCGATGTGGACGCCAAAAACCTGTTTTTCAGCTCCCTGGAATTTGCCATCAAGGCCGCCCACGCCTTTGACTACGACTGGCCCGTTTTCTACAATATCAACACGCTGGAGGTCATCAAGGCCGAAACCGACGCCGGCAAAGGCGGTGAACTCGATGTGGCCGGGCTGTATACCCACGTGATGCTGCAGGCCTATGAGTTCACCAAAGAGCCGCGCTACCTCGACGAAGCCATTACATCGGCCGAGCGGCTCCGGGGCAAAGGATTCGAACTTCTCTACCAGACCAATATCACCATTATGAGCGCCCTAACGCTCGCTAAGCTCTGGAAAATTACGGGAAACCGCCTGTATTTCGACCTTAGCCGGCTCAGCATCGCCAACGTCATGGCACGGATGTGGATCTGGGAATGTGACTTTGGCTTCGGCGCCCACATCAGTACGTTCATGGGCGTGGCTCCGCTAAAAAATGCACCTTACCTGGCCGCCTACGAAGAAGCCGAGATCGTAGCCACGATGTACAATTACCTGAACGAACTGGGCACCGATGCTCCCGAACCGATCCGGTTGTTTTTCTCCGAATATACCAAGTACCTGCTGCACCGGGCGCGCTACTACTATCCGTCAGCACTGCCCCCCGAGATGGTCTGTCAGGCACCACGCGAGGGGCGCATCATCCGCGAGCTACCGATGCCGCTCGAGGACATAGCCACCGGCTGGACCCAGGCGGGTACCGTTGGGCAGGAAGTATACGGGGGGGCGTTAGCCTATATTCTCACCACCTACGCCTACAAACGATTCCCGTCGGCACCCGTACTTATTTACGCGGACTACCCCATTTACCAGGCTGAATACCAGACCGACAACAAAGAAAAGGGCTATGTCGTAATCCGGCTGGCTGGCACCGAAGGGTACACGTGCCGGGTTCGGCTGCTGGCCAGAAGTCGTGAACTGCCCCCGGTGAAACTCATCGACGAAGACGATCCGACGGGCAAGCCGATCCGCCCGGCCGAAAAAACCAGCCAGTATCAGGACTACCAGGTGCCGGGAAACAAGCGGCTCCGGATCGAGTGGAGCCGGACCGGTACATTCTGACTGGATCGATCAGCAAATAAATTAACCCTCTACTAACCGTTATGGAACAGACAACAGCCCACACAGCCGTCGAACCGCTGGCTCAGAAACGAATCCTGCTTACCGGAGGCACCACCGGCATCGGCCGGGCCATTGGCGTCCTGCTGGGGTCCTACGGCGCGCGTATTCTTACCTTCGGGCGGCATCAGCAACCCCTCGATGAAACCCTGACCGCTATTCGGCAGGCAGGCGGCACCGCCGACGGTTTAGTGGCCGACGTGGCTAAACTGGATGATATACAACGGATTTTTGAGCAGGTCGACACGACCCTCGGTGGCCTCGACATACTGGTAAACTGCGCAGCCCTGGGTGCCGAGTCGATCCGCGAGATGGACGATGCCGACTGGCGCTACGTAATCGAAACGAACCTGATCGGCTATATGGCCACGACCAAAGAAGCGATCCGGCGGATGGAGCCGCAGCAGAAAGGGCATATTGTCCTGATTGGATCGATGAGTGCCGATGTTCGGGAATCCGGCAGCTCGGTGTACGTAGCTACCAAAGCGGCCATTCAGGGTTTTGCCGAAAGCCTGCGGAAAGAAGTGAACGAAACCGGCATTAAAGTCAGTCTGGTAGAGCCGGGGGCGGTAGGCTCCGACATGCAGTCGACCACCTCGTCAGAAGAGCGGGACAAGCAAAAAACAGGCGAGATGCTGCGGGCCGAAGACATTGCGGTATGCGTGCATTACATCCTGACCCAACCGCTCCGCTGCGACGTGGTATCCGTGCAGATCCGGCCGCATCTTCAGTTGATCTAAACCCTCTCGTTATGACGTTTGAGACAGATCTGCTCGTTTTCTCACCCAATGACATCGACCTGAACCGGTCGCCCCTGCGGGCGCAGGTACAAGCCGACACCTATGTGCTGGGCGCATTCAACCCCGGTCTTACCCGCCTACCCAATGGTAATCTGCTGATCATAGTTCGGGTTGCCGAAGCGCTCAATCAACCCATCATCGGCGAGCAAATTCACGCTATCCGCTGGGACCTGCAACGGGGCTATGTGCTTGATGCGTACCCGCTGAGCAGCGTGAATGCCGCCGACCCCCGAAAAATTCAGCTGCTGGGCCATCCGTATAAAGTCATGGCCCTGACCTCGCTGTCGTGGCTGCTTCCGGTCGAGCTTACTGCCAACGGTACCGAAGTGGTTACTATCCATTACGATAAAATCGTTGCTCCCGAACAGCCTTATCAGGAGTACGGCATCGAGGATGCCCGCCTGTCGAAGATCGACGATATCTATTACATGACGACCTGCTCGGTCAGCTCGGAACGCCACGCTACCACCCTCTACACGTCTGCCGACGGGCTGACCTACCAGCTTCAGGGCATTATTCTCGATCATCAGAATAAAGACATGGTCTTCTTAGAGGGGCGGCTGGCGGGGCGTTTCCTGGCACTCACGCGCCCGCTGGGCGACCTCTACTTTGCCAGCCGGCCCGACCGTGAGTTTCTGCCGGGTCCGTCAATCAATCTGGCGGGCTCGCCCGATGGCCTCCACTGGAAACCCGCCGACACGCCCTTTATCCGGGCCCGAAAAGGGTCGGCGTCGACTATGAAGATTGGCGGAGGTACGCCCCCCATCCTGACTAAACGGGGCTGGCTGGTCCTTTACCACGGGGTGGAGTTGCATGGCATCGTTGGTATCTACCGCACCTTTGCCGCGCTGCTGGACGCCGATGACCCCAGCCAGATTCTGTACCTCAATGATGTTCATCCGGTTCTGGAAGCCAACCCCGCCCTGACCGAACCCATCCGTGACCAGCTTTACCTGACCGATGTGGTCTTCACTACGGGCATCGTTGATGCGGGCGATTATTATGTAG
Organism: Spirosoma lacussanchae; assembly: GCF_005870035.1. GTDB lineage: Bacteria > Bacteroidota > Bacteroidia > Cytophagales > Spirosomataceae > Spirosoma > Spirosoma lacussanchae. The sequence continues at coordinate 65,803 of NZ_SWJG01000004.1, forward strand.
TTGCGTCCGGCGAAAACGACCTGGCCTGCCGGATCACCCACATCCCGCATGCGCATTTGAATCAGTTTTTAACCAGTCCCGACACGATCAGTTTGTAGGCAGAAGCGGGCTAACGGTAGTCACTTACGTCTGATATTTCTGCTCAGCCAGGGACAGGGTTTGGTCGATGGTCGGTTTAAAAAAAAGCGGCCCTGACACCACAAAAGCCGCTTTGTGGAGCTGCTTTTGTGCAAAATTCAATTGGTTTCGAACGGCTACTGGCGGATGGGCTTGAGTGCCCAGCGCGTCAGCCTGACAAACTCGGCAGTGCCTTCTTCGGCAAATATGTCAATGCCACTGGTAGTTTCGGTTGGGAAGATCAGGTCGGTTATGACGCGCTCGCCGTCGTTGACAAACACTTCAACCACCGACTTATCGACGAAGATGCGGAGCTTGATGACGCCGTTCTTCGGGCTAAGCGGAGCTTCTTCAACGCTGGGGAAACGGGGGCTGAACGATACATTACCAGACCGCCTGCGATCGAGCTGAAGTTTGCCGCCGGTGTATTGCAGAATGGTTTCCTCGTTCGCCCCTTTAGCTAGTTTGAGCCCCACCCGTTTGGCGGTACCGGGCTTCAGCTCGACCTCCAGCTCGTAGGCGTTATCGGTCGTTTTTTCCAGCGTCTGACTCTGGCTGGTCAACCGGATCGATGGCTGGTTCGTTTGGGCACCCCGCAGACTACGGACGCCTTCGATCGGCTGCTGCACCAGTTGCATCCCCCCCTGCGAGCTTTGCCGGAGGGTTATCTGCCGGGGCAATGACATGGCACCTTTGAAAGGCGTTGTGGGCAGTTCATTGCCATACGCCCAGTTGTTATGCCAGCCAAGCATGACCGGGCCGGGTTGCGAAGCGGGCAGGTTGTTGTAGGGAACCGCGGCATAATAGTCTTTCCCATAATCGACCAGCGCCCCGGCATAGCCATTGGCCGACGGAACGGGTCTGGGCTGGGCCGCCGGGTCGAGAGTAAATGTCGTCCCATCGAAATCGCCCACAAAATACTGGGTACCTACATAGTCTTTTTGCGGAAAACCCGCCGAGATAAACAGCACCCACTTCGACTTACCGGTCGGCTGGCCCGCTTCGGTATGTACCGGCACCTGCATCAGCCCCGGACACTCCCATACTTTAGAGGTATCGCCCACGGGTCCGAAGTGGCTCATCAGGGTCCAGTTTTTGAGATCTGTAGACGAGTAGAGAGCGGCCCGATGTTCCGTAGCTTTTACGGTTGCCATGATCCATTTCTGTTCGGGTGCATACCAGAACGCGTTCGGGTCGCGAAACTCTTTGCTGCCAATATCCAAGATCGGGTTTTTGTCGTACTGCTTCCAGGTGCGGCCTTTATCTGCACTATAGGCCAGGTTCTGATACTGCGCCAGCTGCTTGTCCCCCACCGTGACATTGCCGGTGTAGAGCGCGACCAGGCAGTCTTTCGTTCCCGCCGGGCACAGGCCATTTCGGTTGCCTTTGTCCACAACAGCCCCTCCGGAAAAGATAGCCGTTGTTTTACCGGCCGCATCGGTAAACTCCGGTATGGCCACCGGCAGGTGTTCCCAGTGGAGCAGATCTTTACTGACGGCGTGGCCCCAGCTCATATGTCCCCATACATTGCCAAACGGATTGTACTGATAAAACAAATGGTATTCGCCGTCGTGATAGACCAGGCCGTTCGGATCGTTGATCCAGTTCCTGGGGGGCGTAAAACGGGACTGTGGCCGATAGTCGGGACTACTCAGTCCGGGACTTTCCTGACCGTTGGACAACTGGGTCATAGCCGCCAGCAGGGTGATTAAAACAACGTTTTTCATGTAGTTAACAGTGTATCGCAGGTTGAGAACAAATCAGCGTCGGCCTGCTGCCACAGCCGCAGGCCAGCCAGGACCCATTGAAGAAATGAGGACGGGTTACTGATCCGGTACAGCAGCCTGCTCGAGAAACGAAACAATGGTCGCTTCGGTAAACGACGGTGTTGCTCCCGGCTGCGTAGCTACGTAAGCCCCGGTGGCACAGGCAAAGGCCAGTTTGTTCTGGGGCGTTTCGTGTCGTATGGTTTTGTGCAGGAAAGCCGCCAGAAACGCATCTCCGCTTCCGATGGTATCGGCCACTTCGACGGGGAAACCGGCCTGGGTATAAAACCCGGAACCATCGAGCAAAGCCGCCCCATCGGCACCGAGGGTGACACAGAGCGTTTCGAGCTGATAGCGTTCGTAGACCTGCTGCATAGCCGGTCGTAAATCGGTTTCGCTCTGGTACCAGTCCGTGATTTCAATCAGTTCGTGCTCGTTAAGTTTGGCCATATCGGCCTGGTACAGCAGGCTCTCTACTACCTCTTTGCTGTAATGGGGAGCCCGGAGGTTTACGTCAAACACTTTCTTTTTAGCCACGGCCAGCAACGTCTGAAGCGTCACATGAGTCTGATGGCTACGCGCGGCCAGGCTCCCGTAAATAAAGTAATCACTCTGGCGAACCATCTCTACCAGACCCGGTGCCAGCCGAATATAATCCCAGGCTACGGGCATGACGATCTTGTAGGTAACCTCGCTGGAGTCGGAGACGTTTGCCTTGGCCACACCCGTCAGATGCGACTGGCCGGTCTGTACCAGCTGGGTGGGAATGCCTTTCTGATCGAGGAAATCCAGGAGTTCGCGGCCCAGTTCGTCGCTGCCAACGCGGCTGATGAGCCGGGCGTCGTGACCGAAATTGCGCAGGTCGGCGGCCACGTTCATGGGCGCGCCACCCGGTTGTTTACTGGTGGGCAGTACATCCCAGAGAATTTCGCCAAAACAAATGAGGGTAGGGTTCATGATACGGGGGCTTAATGAACAACGAATGATTTGCCGACCTGCTCCAGGCTGGTGCCTTTGGTTTCGGGCATAAACTTCCAGACGAAGATGAGCTGAACGACCATCATCAGGCAGAAGAACAGGAATGTATAGGCACCGCCGATTGCTTCAGCGAAATAAGGAAATGAAAACGTGATGATGGCAGCCATGAGCCAGTGGGTAAAGCTGCCCAGCGCCTGCCCCTGCGCCCGCACTTCGTTCGGAAAAATCTCGGAGATAAATACCCAGATCACCCCCCCCTGCGAAAAGGCAAAGAAGGCAATGTACACGAAGAGAAAAATGGGTACCGACAGGCCGCCGAAGTCTTCGAGATAGAAAGCCCTGGCCACCAGGCCCAGGGTTACGATCAGGCCCACGGACCCGATAAACATCAGGGTTCTGCGCCCAAACCGGTCGATCAGGTTCATCGCCAGCAGGGTGAATAGCAGGTTGATCACCCCGATCCCGGCCGACGATAGCAAGGCAGAACTTTTGCCCAGACCCGTCATCTCAAAAATACGGGGGGCGTAATAAATGATGGCGTTGATGCCTGAAACCTGGTTGAATACCGCAAACAGAACGGCCAGCATGATGGGAGTCCGATACCGGGCCGAGAAGAGTGTCGCCTGCTGCTGGCCCGGCTGGCTGGCCGTTTGAGCAGCGCTCAACTGGAGGGCCAGCAGGGTTTCCGTATAGTTTTCTTCGTCGATGAGTTTGAGTACCTCGCGGGCTTCGTCCACGTTTCCTTTACGCAGCAACAGCCAGCGTGGACTTTCGGGAATGTTCAGCACGGCCAGCAGGAACAGCAGCGAGGGCAGGGCCTGTACGCCCAGCATCCAGCGCCAGGCATTATCGCCAATGTCCTGCAACAGGTAGTTGGACAGGTAAGCGATCAGGATACCCAGCACCACGTTGAACTGAAACAGCGCCACCAGCCGCCCCCGCGACCGGGCGGGAGAGATTTCGGTGATGTACATAGGTGCAGCTACCGACGACGCCCCGACGCCCAGTCCGCCCAGGAATCGAAATACCAGAAAGGTGCCCCAGTCCATGGCCAGCGCCGTACCCAGCGAGGAGACCAGATATAGAACGGCAATCCAGAAGAGGGTTTTGCGACGCCCCAGGCGCTCGGCCGGTATGCCGCCCAGCATAGCCCCCAGTACCGTTCCGACCAGCGCCATAGATACCGTCAGGCCATGTTCCCAGACGCTAAGCTCCCATAATCGTTGCAGGGACTGTTCGACGCCGGAGATAACGGCTGTATCGAAGCCAAATAAAAAACCACCCAGAGCGGCCGTAATCGACCAGAAGAAAATACGCTGTTGCTGACTCATACCCGACCGGAAAATGTCATTTGATGAGTCAAAGGTGTAGAAATGCGGTTCACTACGCTTGCAGTATACGTTCTGTTTCTTTCGAAATCAGATATCATAACAACACCCTATGAATCAGTTGTTTGCAGACTCATACAATGCAGCGACTTTCACTAATGATACGCTGATTTTTTGTTTTGTTACAGCCCTGTTTACAACGACTGAGGGCTGGAACAAGCCGGGCCAATGCCCAACCCCGTTCCAGCCCTCGTACGAACTTCTTGTGGCCCGGCTTGTTCCAGCCGGTTCCTGCTAACCCAGCCGCTTATTTAGCGGGCTTCTTGAAAATAGCTTCGTCCACGTTGCCGTTTACGGTTACTTTTTCGGTGGTAAAGGTCAGCGTACCCATCTGGCCAGCTTCCATTTCCATCGTCTTCGGAAATTTGATACCGTCCGTCTCTTTGTAGTCAGACAGCACAATCTCGCCTACCTGACCATTCATCGACCGCTTGATCTTGCTGACCATATACGTGGTGGCATCGATGTACTCATCATAGGGCTGACCGTCTTTACCGGTTACTTTGAGGTGATACACATCTTTGCCGTCTACCTTCTCTTTTCCGACCAGTTCGAGCTGGGTACCCTTCTCTTTGTAGCCCAGCAGCGGGAACACATCGAGTTGACCCATCTGCTGCTTCAGCTGATCGGCTGGCATGTCTTCCGGATCACCCGTGCCGCCCATCATGGCGGGCCGAACCATCCAGCCCGAACTGCCGTCAACGACCTGGATCATGGAGTTCCCCATAACGGTCGACTCGGACCGGGAAGCTTTACCCAATACCAGTGTCGTTTTACTGGGAATATCCATACCCTGCACCGAAATCGACTGCTCCATAACCAGGGTTTTAACCCCTTTCAGTTTATCGGCGCCACCGAGGGCCGCAATGTGTTTGTCTACGATCTCATCTACCGATTGCGCAAAGGCACCTACAGTAGCAAAAACGGCCAGCGCTGAGGCCAGAAACGGGGTTGTTTTCATTGTGTTAGTGAATTTTCGATTAGTACGGTTAACAAGGGTTTCAGAACGCATTACTGACGGGGCTGTCCGCCACCGGTGGTACCACCCGACTGGGTTTGACCACCTTCGCTCTTCACGTCGTCGTTGTTGACAGAGCGGGCTTTTTTGCGGGGGGCTTCCATGGTCATTTTCCCAATTTTGTAGGTAAACGTCAACCGGATGCCCCGATTATACAGGTATACGTCGCTGATCTGGCTAAGTTGCGGAGAATTTAGGACAGTATGAATATTGAAGCGGTCGTTCAGGAAATTTTCTGCGGCCAGCCCCACGCTCCCCTTCTTGTTGGCGATGTCCTTTTTCACACCCAGGGTGTAGAACCCAAAGCCGCCCTGGCGACCCTGCAGCTGTACCTGAGAACCCTGCAGGAAGCCAAACGCCTGCACCCCCCATCCTTTGCGGAACTGAGCCGACGCAAACGTACCACCGCTCACGTTAAAGCCATCGTTGGTCAGCGTTTTGGAGAGGCCATCGACCCCCAGTTCCTGACCGGTCAGGCTGGTATAGAAGGTGTTGAAGAAGATACCTACGTTGATTTTAGAGGTTACCGCCACGTTTCCGAAAATGTTGGTGCCGTAGGCATACTGACGACCAATGTTCTGATAGGTCGTTACGATAGCCCCGGGCAGCGTATCGGACGGTTGCCGCACCTGCGTGATGGCGTTGTTGGTTACCCGCCCGAAGAAGCTGGCGTTGATAAACGTTTTCTTGATGGTTCTGCTCAGGGCCAGCTCAAAGTTATTGGTCAGCTCAGGCAGCAGCTCGGGGTTACCAATCGTGATATTCTGCGGGTTAGCCGCGTTGAAGTTCGGGTTCAGCTGCTGCAGACCCGGCCGCTGAATCCGGCGGTTAAACGCCAGCTTGATCGAGGTTCCTTTTATGGTTTTTGACGCATTCAGGCTCGGAACCAGCACACCGTAGTTGGCAATACCCAGCACACCGCTCTCCCTCGTGCTGGCGTCGATGAAGGTGTGCTCATAGCGCAGGCCCCCTTTCAGGGTGTAGCGATTCTTGGTGGTGTAGGTATACGAGCTATAACCGGCCGCAATGTTCTGGTGGTACAGCAGCTCGCCCTGGGTGCCGTTCGTTTCGGTTCTGAAATCGCCCGTTGGCCCGGCTGTCAGGTAGCGGTAGTCGCTGTTGACTTCCCGCAGGATGGCTTTCCCGCCAAACTCGAGCAGCTGGTTCTTTTTGATCGGTGTTTGGTAATCGGTCTGGAGGGTAAACTCCTCATTGATGTTTTTATTCAGGTTCCGCTGCCGGCCAGTGAGCGCTCCGCTGGTGCCGAGCAAATCCGCGTCGAAGTTGTTGGTGAGGTCGTTGCGGCTGTACAGAGTCGAGATGCTCCACTCCTGCTGCGGCTTGTACGTATGCAGGTAATCGACGTTGACATCGACGGTGCCGGAGAGGTTTTTGGCATCAACATTCCGGCTCGCGGTCGAGCTGGGCAGACCGTTGGTGAACAAGCGGGTTACCAGATCCTGCTGACTGAGAAAGTTACGGACCCCGTAGCGTACGCCCGCCGTCAGACTCTGGTTTTTGGCCAGGTCATAATCGAAGCCCAGGTTATACTGACCAAACAGCCCTGAACTGGAGCCATCGCCCGTTTGCCGGGTGGTGGTCGTCACATCATTGACGCGGCTGGTCTGCTCCAGGCTGGTGCGGGTGATGGTGTTATAGTTGGCCCGCCCGAAGCCGCCGAGCGTAAAGCCCGCCTTGCCTTTGCGGTAGTTGCCGTTTAGTGATAGCGATGAGCCCCGGTTGCCCACCCCCGAATCCAGATTCAGGTTCAGACCCTGCAAACTGTTCTTTTTGGTGATGATGTTGATAATCCCCCCGGACCCTTCGGCATCGTACTTGGCCGAAGGGCTGGTAATCACCTCCACGGTTTTGATCTGATCGGCCGGAATCTGCTTGAGGGCGTCGGCTACGCTGCTGGCCACAATGGTGCTGGGCTTATTGTTGATCAGCACCCGGATGTTCTGGCTGCCGCGCAGGCTGACATTACCGTCCAGATCGACGGTCAGCAGGGGTACTTTCCGCAGCACATCCGATGCATCGCCCCCTTTGGCCGTGATGTCTTTCTCGGCGTTGTAGACCAGCCGGTCTACTTTTTCTTCGATGAGCGCGGCCTGCCCCACTACGTTTACTTCTTCGAGCGTTTTTACGCTTGGACTAAGCCGGATCACACCCAGATCGAGGGTTTGGCCGCTGGTCAGCTTCACGTCGTCGATGGTCTTGTTCCGGAAGCCGACAAACGTGAACAGCAGCCTGTATTCACCTGCCACCAGTTTCGACAGGGTAAACTTTCCTTTATCGTCGGCAACGGCGCCGTCTACGGCTTTGCCGGTCGTTTTGTTGTAGAGAGCAACAGAGGCAAATTCAACGGCTTTAGTCTGGGCCGAGTCCAGCACATAGCCCGTAATCCGGGCGTTCCCTTTGGGGCTTTGGTCGCCCGCGGTACCGGGCAGTGCTTTGGTAGGTGTAACTCCGCCACCCATTGGAAATTGAGCCCGGACAGACGAGCCGATACCAAGCAGCAGGATAGCGATCAGGTAGATGTGTGTTTTCATGGGGTTGCTTAATGCTGTACAAAGGTGTGCAGGCGCGAATACCCCTGAAACAAAAACAGGACGAACAGCCCGTTAACCCGGTTGGACATCGGTTTATGGCTGACGAATGAATGCGTTCTACCGGCCCAGCCAGTCTTTAAACTCCGACAGACGGCTCATACTAACGAATATTTCCTGCCGCGACGGGGGCGTCAGATCCAGCCGGAGCTTACCCGCCGAGTAGGCCTGAATGGTCTGAATGGCGGATCGGGCCACCAGAAACTGCCGGTTTACCCGAAAGAACTGGTCCGGATTGAGGAGTCCGGCCAGCTGGTCGAGGCTGTATTCAACGGGCAGATGAAGACCTTCGCGGGTGACCAGAAACGTAGCTTTCTCTTCCGAGACAAAATAGGCCAGCTCCGTAACCTCCACACTGCGGATTTTGGTACCGATGCTGATCATGAACCGCTCTTTGTAGGCAGCCGACCGTGGTTTTTGCATGAGCTCGACCAGGGCCTGCAGATCGGGCAGCCGGGGGGTAGCCCGAACGGTTTTGAATTTATCCAGCGCGGCCGTCAGCTCGGTATAATCGACTGGCTTGAGCAAGTAATCAATGCTGTTGACCTTAAAGGCCCGGATGGTATACTCTTCGTAGGCGGTAGTGAAAATGACGGGCACGGTCAGGTTCATCTGCTCGAACAGACTGAAGGCCAGCCCGTCTTCCAGGTGAATATCCATGAACGCCAGATCGGGCTGGGGGTGCTGCCGGAACCAGGCCAGCGCGTCTTTAACCGACGGCAGTTGCGCCAGTATGGTGATGGACGGGTCGTATTTGTTGATCAGACGTTCCAGTTGCCGGGCCGTACGGCCTTCGTCTTCAATAATTACTACGTTCATACTATCAGTGGAATTTTTACCATGAAGTTACCGGCCTGCGCGCCGTACTCAACCCGACGGTCGCTCAACAGGGCATAGCGGTTCGTGATGTTGCGGAGTCCTACGCCGGTCGAGAACTCGGGTTGGTCGCGGGGCTGTATCCGATTATCAATCACGAGCTCTTCTCCCTGACTGTAAATCCGGACCTGAAGCGGCTCCCGTACCGACATTCGATTATGCTTGACCGCATTTTCTACCAGCATCTGCAACGATAGCGGGGCAATGCGGTACTGCTGCTGCACCTCCTGCGGTACATCGACACTGACCTGAAATTTATTCTCAAACCGAATCTGGAGCAGAAAGGTATACGCCTGAATGAACTCAAGTTCGGTTTTGAGAAGCACCAGATTCTGATCGCGCTGTTCGAGAATGTAGCGGTACGCTTTGGACAGGTGTTTGATGAATTGCTCAGAAAGGTCAACGTCTTCGTGAATCAGCGAGGTGAGGATGCTCAGGCTATTGAACAGAAAATGCGGACTGAGCTGGTTCTTTAGCGCTTCGAACTGGCTCAGGGCTGCTTCTTTTTCCAGCCGTTCAGCTTTGAGCTGAACATTTTTCAGCTGCAGGTAGGCGCGGGCGTTGATGGTCAGGTAAAAGGCAGAGAGCATGATCACCACCGAAAAGCCGTTGTTGGCACGCTGGACATAGGCCAGGGCTTCGGCGGGCAGCGTAGATGGGTCCGGCTTCGGCCCTGTAAAGGGCTGGATGTAATGAATCACGGTAAAAATGCCCTGCAGAACAACACGAAAAGCAAGGATGTACAGCATCGCCAGCCCGAGCGATACCAGCACGGCCAGTAGCAACGCCAGCCAGTTGAACTCGAGCAGAAACTCTTCGCCGAACCACCGAAACAGCTGCCGCTGTATCAAATCCGTCGCGTTGATCCAAATGAAGTACATGCCCAGAGCCACCACACTGAAGCCCAGAAAATACGGCAGTCCATCCAGCAGGGTATCGGCTGTGCGGGCCGCTTCGGGCAGGTTGACATACAGAAGCAGCGGGGCATACAACAGCAGCAGCCGGATAGCCAGTTGCCATTTTTGCTTCGAAGTCAGCCGGTTAGTCATACAGATGTGTCGATCGTTGGGGAACGGGCAAAGATGCAGGGCGACCGATAAGCCGTCAAAAAAAGGTGGATGAGTCCGTCTTTTCAGCCGGTGAACGCGGGTTTTTGGAGGAAGACCCGTCGGCCCCCGGTCTACTGTCTGGCCACAACATACGGCCCCTGGCTGCCGGTTTCCGTATCATTCTAACCCGCTTGGCAGGGGGCTGTGTTGGGTTGCTACGAACCAATCCCAGTCTTTAATCCGCCGGCCGATGGTACATTGTCAGGGAAACGGGCTGGTATACCGAACGTCAGGCCGGTTCACTTACGCATTGATGGAGGGCGATTTCCGGTATTCGGAGGGTGTCTGGTGGGTGTGCTGCTTGAAGAAAGTCGTAAAATAGGCGGGCGAACTGAAGCCGGTTTCGAACGCAATTTCGGCAATGGGCTTGCTGGTCTCCGTCAGTAGCGCCCGGGCTTTCTTGAGCCGGATTTCGGCAAAATAGTCGGCCACGTTTTTCCCCAGCAGGGTCTGGGTTTTGCGGTACAGTTGCACCCGCGACAGCCCCATCTCGCGGCTCAGTTGCTCTACGCCGAAAGACGTATCGGTCAGTTTCCGCTCGATGAGGGCAGTCAATTCATTCAGAAACTTTTTCTCCTGTCGGTTTTCGGTTTTAGCCAGGTAATCGCCCGTATAGCGCTGTTGCCATTTCTCCCGATTGATAAGGGTGGTATTGATCGTTTCGAGCAGATAAGCCATCTGAAACGGCTTGCTGATATAGGCGTCGGCCCCGGCACGGGCCCCTTCAATCCGATCTTCCATCTGTCCTTTGGCGGTCAGCAGAATAACGGGTATGGTGGAGGTACGAAAATCGTTTTTGATGCGTTGGGTGAGCTGAAGCCCGTCCATGGCCTGTGCCGGCTGGCCCGACAGCATGATATCACTGATAATCAGATCAGGAATCGTTTCCAGGATGCGCTCCCAGCCCTGCTCGGCCGTCGACTCGGCCAGTACCTCGAACCGGTCAGCCAGGCGAGATACCAGGTATTGGCGCAGTTCGTCATGGTCTTCAACCAGGAGTAGGGTACCCGACTTACGCGCCCCGGCTTCGGCCACGCCCGTTTCGGCCTGCGCCCAGTCTTCCTCTACGGGCAGACCCGGCTGCCGCGCGGGCACTGGCTCGATGTCGGTTGGGTCGAGGTGGGCACTCCCGAGCGGAAGCTGCAGGGTGAACGTCGTGCCCCGCCCCTTCTCCGACTGTACCGTCAGTTCGCCCTGGTGCAGCTCTACAAACTCGCGCGAGAGCGCCAGCCCCAGCCCGTTTCCCAGCGTAAAGCGGTTACCGCCGGTATAGAACAGATCGAAAATATGGGTTTGTTCGTCGGCTGTCATGCCCTCGCCATTATCCTGCACCCGAACGAGTACGGTTTCTGCCCGCTCTTCGAGCTGCACATGAATAAACCCACCTCTCGGTGTATACTTGAAGGCGTTGGACAGCAGGTTGAACAGCACCTTGTCCAGCTTGTCCCGGTCAAACCAGATGAGCTGTTTCGATTCGCTGCTGATCAGCCGCAGATCGATCCGCTGCCTGGCGGCTTTTTGCCCGAAATCCTGTACAATATCCTGCACAAACGCGACCAGGTCTTCCTGCCGGGCGTTGAGTTGCAGCTTGCCGGCATCGGCTTTTCGCAGATCCAGCATCTGGTCGACCAGCCGCAACAACCGGTACGCATTTTTCCGGACGAGCAGCAAACTCGTCTTTACCTCCCGCGGATCGATCTGCCTGCGCGCCAGCAGGTCTTCGGTAGGGGTGAGAATCAGACTGAGCGGGGTGTTGAACTCGTGGGAGATGTACGAATAAAACCGAAGCTTCTCTTCGGTGGCCTGCCGGGCCTGCCGCGAAACGGCTTCGATCTGGTCTTTTTGCTGCCGGATGGCGTCGTTCTGCTGCGCCAGCTGCTGGTAGGCGGCCTGTTTTTCGCGGACCAAGTACAGGGCCCAGGCGCCCAGCACAATTACCACCACCAGGCTGAACAGGGTGATGTAGAGCCGGTTTCGCTGTGACGAATACGTTTCAGTCAGCTGATGAATTCGCCGGGTTTGCCGCTCAATATCCCGTTGCTGGGTATACAATCGATCGCTCTGTGCTTTCAGGGCCTGCACATTGGACGCGTCGATCTGAAACGACTTCAGAATCGTTTCGCGCGGCACGGCTTTCCCGCTCAGAATCCGGGCAGCGGCTTCTATGGCTTCCTCGCCCCCCGTTGGGTACAGAAACGTAGCGGTCAGAATACCATCCGATACCAGCCGCATGCCACCCACCGGGCCGGGCAGACCATCGATACCGACAAACCGGATTCGTCGGTCCAGACCGTATTTTTTACAAACCTGCTGGACGCCCAGCGCCATGACTTCATTGTGTGCGAACACCACATCGGCCCGTTGCAGTATTTGTTTCTTTCGCTCGGCCAGATGCCGGGCGGTGTCGCGCTCCCACTGCCCGTCGAGTTCCCGAATGACGCGCACCCCCGGCGTTCGGGCCAGCTGCTCCCGAAACCCCTGACGGCGCTCCTGAGCAGGCGACGACCCGGCCAGACCGGTTACTTCAACTACCGTCCCCTGCCCTTTCAGCAACGAGCCGACAAACCGCCCCGCCAGTCGACCAATCTCGACGTTATCGCCACTGATAAACGTATTGTACGATGTTGACGTGATGCGCCGGTCGAGCACAATGACTGGTATGCCTTTTTTGAATACGGCATCAACGGCTTTGGTAATCGGGACCGATTCATTTGGGGAAACGATGAGCAAATCGATTCCTTCAGCTGTCAGCTGCTCGATCTGGCGTAGTTGCCGGGCGGTACTATTGCCCGCGTCTTTGTAGCGTAAATCGTATTCCGGGTGCAGCGCCAGCGCCCGTTTCATGTCGTTAAGCATGGTTTGACGCCACAGGTCAGCGCCGGTACACTGCGAGAAACCAATACGATAGACGGCCTTTGATTTCGTTTCGGCACACCCGGCCAGAATGAGCAGCAGCCCGGCCAGCAGGCTACTGATAAGCCCACTGATGAATCGGCTGTGCGGTAAACCAAACCTATACTGGACCATGCGCGGGGCAGACAGCGCTGTATTCGACCTGGGCATCGCGCCTGCGTCCTCAAAAATATAGATAAAAACCAGATAGAAGTAGCTATTTCCCATCGTCGACCGGCCGGGGCAGCTTAGACGCGCTCCTGTCTGAGCGAAGCGTTCACGTTTGCGTTCCTGTCAGATCAACGAACCAGCCGGGTCAGCTCCGTTGCGCTCAACGCACGGTCAAATACGGCCAGACCGCCTATTTTGCCCGTAAAGAGATTTCCCATACCGCTTTTCAGCAGCACCGCCCCAACGGTAAAGTCAGAGCCGTTGTTACCGATCCCGTCCGGAAAATAGTACGGGTTCTTGGTTTGAGTCAGCCCGTTCGGATAGCCAGCCATTCCCCTGGTATGGTCGATCAGTTCGGCAGGTCGGGCTTCAAAAACCCCATTCAGATACGACTTGATCGCTTTTCCGTCGTAGGTAAAGGCTATACACACCCACTCGTTGGCGGGCACCGTCTGCTTACTGGCCGAGTAGTCGATGGAATAGGGAAACGGCGGAGTGGGCTTCCCCGTTTTCGACACGTGACCGCACACCTGATCTTTTCCGTTGTAGTAGGGCAAAGACACAAACAGCCCGTACTGGCGCTTGCCTCCATCCTGGTATTCGTTCCACATTCCGCCCACAAAGCCCGTTCGTTCGCCCGACCAGTTGACCCAGGCGACTACCGTTACGCCCTGTTTCGCACCATGTATATTCAGCGCGCCAGTTCGGGCGTTGGGTAGCGACAGATAGGCCCCCTTACCAAAACCAGCCGAATAGCCCGAAAGCGGCCCCTCGCTGTAGCGGGGAACCGGGCCGCCGGTTTCAGCGAGAGGAAAGTCAGCTGTACCAATTGCCTGACGGGACTGCCCCGAAGGCTCCTTAAAATCCCATAGCGCCACCAGCCCTTTGGTCGATTTGACTTTACTGACCAATGGCTGGTTAACGACAGGGGGAACTGGTTTCGATACAGCCTGTGCCTGGGTCAGATTTGACTTACCCACAAGCAAAAGCAGCGTTATTGAGACCACAAAGCAGGTGTTGACAGGACAAGTCACTAGTCGGTTTAAATCTACAGTGAGCCCAAAGAACCGCATAGTTCTATCTTTCATGCTGGTTTGTTTATGGTGGAAATGAGCGCAAGTTGGCACTAACCTTCTGCTCGGAAAGCCATTTGATTAGCCTTTTTTACCATCCTGTCAACAAGTTGGAAGCAGAGTACCGGCTTTCACGCTGGTATTGTTCACCCGACTAGTAGTATGTCAGAGCATCTTAGCTGACGAAGTAGCTCTGCGCGTCGGCCGGGCGGATTTCGGTCAGCGTTCCTTTGTAGTGCCGCAGCGGGCGCGGGTCGAAGGGGTGCTTGGCGATTTCGGCCAGGTTCAGATCAATACCTAGTCCCGGTTTATCGGAAATGATCATCTCGCCGTTCACAAACTGCACCGCTTCGGTCGTAATTTCTGAACGCCAGGGCACGTCAGTATTCATCGTTTCGAGCAGGTAGAAGTTCGGTACGCAAGCCGCCAGTTGCAACGTAGCGGCATTGGCAACCGGCCCAATCGGGTTGTGTGGGCAAACGGGCAGGTGATAGGCTTCGGCCATAGCCGCAATTTTTTTGGTCTCGGCCAGCCCACCCGCGTGGCTGACGTCGGGCTGCACAAAGTCGGCGGCCCGCAGTTCAAACAATGACCGAAAATTCCAGCGATTATACAGACGTTCGCCAGCGGCTATGGGTACGTTCACCCGGCGTTTTACCTCAGCCAGTCCTTCCAGATTTTCGGGCGGCAGGGGTTCTTCAAACCAAAGCGGTTCAAATTTTTCGAGGGCATGACCAATCCGTACCGCCGTCGGGATGTCGAACCGTCCGTGTCCTTCAATGATAATATCCGCTTTACCCCGCGTGGCATCGCGCACGGCAGCAACCACCGCCATGGCCCCATCAAACTCCACCCGGTTCATAGTTAGGTAGGCGGCTCCGAAGGGATCCCATTTAAGAGCTTTGAAGCCTTGCCGGATGGCAAAAGCTGCTTTTTCAGCGAACTGTTCGGGGGTTTTAGCCGGGGCAAACCAGCCGTTGGCGTAGCAGGGAACGCTGTCGCGTACTCTACCACCCATGAGCCGATACACGGGTACGCCGAGGTCTTTAGCCGTGATGTCCCACAGGGCCATCTCGACCCCCGACAACGCGCTCATCAACACCGAACCACCCCGCCAGTACACGTCGCGGTAGGCTTCGTGCCAGAGACTCTCGATGTTACGCGGGTCTTTACCTACAAAAATGCGCTCCAGCTCGCGGCACTGCTGCGCGACGGTCAGCTCGTTATGTTCCAGCGTAGCCTCGCCGATACCGTAGAGCCCGTCGACATTGGTCATGACGCGCACAAACACCCAATTGGTACGATAGGCGTGACAGATATACGTTTCAATGGCGGTGATCTTCATGGTTAATCTATTAGTTTATGATTTGTTTCGTGACAGCAACGCAATTGGCAACCAGTGCCTGGATTTGTCCGTACTCCTGAGCGGCCAGAACCGAAGCCGGAAAAAGCTGCGAGCCCATACCCACGCAGAAAGCGCCTGCCGAGAACCAGGACCGCAGGTTTGCATGGGTCGGCTCTACCCCACCCGTCGCCATGAGTTTGACCGTGGGCATAGGCCCTCTGATGGCCCCAATAAAGGCGGGACCGACTATGCTGGCTGGGAAAATCTTAACCACACTGGCCCCCCACTGATCGGCTTGGGCTATTTCGGTCGGGGTCAGGGCGCCCGGAAGCCACGCCACCCCGGCCTGATGACATACGTCAGCCACTTCCTTCTGAACGATGGGCTGAATGATAAAATCAGCATCCAGGTCAATGTACTTCCTGGCCTCATCGGCGGTAAAAATGGTACCAATTCCCAGCGCCAGGTCAGGCATTTCCTGACGAACCAGCTGGACCAGATCTGCAAAAACAAGGTCGGCATCAGGGCTCCGATTCGTGTATTCAAAAACCCGCACTCCACTGGCATAACAGGCTCTGACAACAGCGCGGGCCGTCGTAATGTCTGCGTGAGTAAACAGGGGAACGATGGGCACAGTGGCTAGTTTGCTGGTAATTGCTTTGGGTGTAAACCGGGCCATTCGAGTTATCGGGTTAGTCGACCGGAGGTATTGCCGTTCATGATTGTTTCGATCTCCTCAATGCTGGCCAGGGGCAGGTCGCCATCGATGGTGTGTTTCAGGGCCGAAGCAGCCACGCCAAAACGCAGCGCGGTCAAGGTATCCTTTGCCGTAAGCGATCCATAAATGAAGCCCGCCATGAAGGCATCACCTCCGCCAATCCGGTCTACAAGGTTGGGAATATCAATCGTTTCGGTTACCAGCAGTTTCTCGCCCTGCCAGCACTTGCCCAGCAGCGTATTGTGCGAAGCCGACAACTGGCCCCGTTCGGTAGTGATGATGGTTGACAGGGCTGGAAACTGGCCCATCAGCTGCTGACAGACGGACCTAAACGGTTCCTCGTTCGGGTGTGGATAGACGCCAAACAGGTCGGCCGTATCGTGCGGACTGCATACGATGACCGTGCAGTGTTTAATCAGTTCGGGAATAACATCAGCGGGTCGTTTTCCCCATTGCCAGAGCTTGCTTCTGTAGGCTACATCCATAGATACGGTAATGCCCATTCTGTGGGCGGTTTGGACCGCATCTAAACACGCCCTGGCTGCCTGTTCGGAAACCGCCGGGGTAATGCCTGTAATATGAAACCAGCTGCCGCCTTCTAGGATGGTTGGCCAGTCGAAATCAGCTGGAGAAAGCGTGGCAAAGGCGGAGTCGGCGCGATCATAGATCACCTTCCCGGCTCGAATCGACACGCCTTTTTCGACAAAAAACAAACCCAGTCGGCCCCCGCCCCGTTGGATAAAGCGTGTATCGACGCCCAGCGATTTAAAACTATCTACCACCGCATCGCCTAAATCGGTGCCGGGCAACCGGGTCACGTGGGCCACCGGCACGGCCCATTTCGCCAGGGCGGAGGCAACATTTGACTCTCCGCCGGCAAAGGCACTTTCATATGCCGTAGACTGGCTAAACCGACGATACTGGCAGGTCGTTAACCGCATCATGGTTTCGCCAAACGTTATTACTTTTCGCATCGTTCAGTGATTAAAAATTAACCGGTACTCCCGGTTGCATCAGTTGAGTTTTGATGCCGTTCTGATGACAGTTTCGGGCAAATTCCAGCGGGTCAGCGGTATTTTCGGCGAACATGCCGTAATGCATCGGAATAGCCAGGGCGGGCCTGAGTGCGCTGGCAACCCGCACCGCTTCGGTAAGATTCATGTTACCCAGCCGACCGTTGATGACGATAAACGCGATGTCGATCGGTTCGGAGCAAACAGCCTGTATATCATTCAGGTAGGCATCTGTCAGCATCGTGTCGCCACTGTAGAAGATGGCTTTGTCCTGCACGTGTAATAACAAACCAACCGCCAATGGATCGCCGTGGTAAGCCGGCAGTGCCCGCAGCTGGAACCCGCCCGCCTGGTAGACCGAACCAACCGGTAACGGGACCAGTGTTGATTCGTCAAAGTCAAATTCGCGCGCCTTCTTCATGACGCTCTCGGGTCCGATGATCCGTGCCCTTGGGTACGTTTGATGGATGATCGGCAAGGCGATGGGATCGAAATGATCCAGGTGATCGTGCGTGATGAAGATTAGGTCAGGGTGCAGGTCAGCGATCGGAACGGGTGCTTTCATGAGTCGCTTAAGGCCGTGCTTCTGCTCGACAATATCACTGTAGAATGGGTCGATGAGCAGCCGCGCGCCCTGGCTTTCTACCAGATAGCCGCTTTGACCCAGCCAGGTTACGTTCATGCGCTTACAGGGGTTAAGGGTTGCTGGACCCGGTCTTTCTGAAAATACCACCGGAGCGTAGACCATACACAAAGGCCACCCAGGAGATAGGCCAGCCCCAGCGAAGAGAGGCCGTTCGACAAACCAACCGTGGGTTTGAGATAACCAAGCAGAAACGGAACCAGAGCCGCTATGACGTAGGCAAACATGGCCGACAGCCCTACCGCCGTGGAGCGGTAGGGCGGCTCAATGACCTCAAACAACGTGGTGTAGAGATTGGCTTCGTACAGGCCCCGGCAAAAACCAAACCCGGCCAGACAAACAAACGTCCAGAACGGGGTGGCGGCCTGCCCCATACCGACAATGAAGGGTACCCCTAGCAGTAAGCCCCCGCTTTGGATCACCAGCCGGTATCGAACCGAGCGCATCGCCAGCCTGTCGGACAGCCAGCCCCCACCCATCACCCCCACAAAGGCGGCAACGTGGTGGTAAAACATGGACGTAAAGCCCGCTTCGGCCACCGACAACCCAAACTTCTCGTGCAGAAACGTGGGGGTCCATACCGTATAGCCCACGTTGACAACCACCAGCGTCAGAAAAGCACCGCAAAGCAGTCGAGCGGCCGGTTTGCGCAGTAGCGCCAGCAGGGCTTCTTTAAAAAATGCCGGTTGCTCCGCTCCTGAAATTGTTGCGGCCAGTGTTGGTGTTGGGCGCAAACGAACGAACAAAACAGCTGACAGGATAACCCCGGCACCGCCGAACAGATAGAACGCATTCTTCCAGCCGTACTGCTGGGCAATGTAGCCGCCCAACGCCCCGCTCACCACTACGCCCGCGTAGAGCGAGGTCTGGTGGATGGACATGGCCAGTGCTCGCGTTTGGTGATGATGCTGGCTAATGAGTCCGTTGGCCGCCGGTGCGTAAAAGGCTTCCCCGCCCCCCACGGCCAGACTCCTGAGTACAATCAGCTGAAGCAGGCTGTTACTTAGCCCCGTTAGCAGGGTCGCTGCACTCCAGAACAACAACGAAAACCCGATGATCCGTTTGCGGTTCAGCAAGTCGCCCGCTATACCCGCCATGGGGATCATCAGACCCAGCGTCAGTGCAAACAGCGACCCCACCAGTCCGGCCTGCGCATCGGTCAGTCCCAGATCCGTTTTGATGAGTGGCAGCGAAACATTAAAAATCTGCCGGTCAGCCTGATTGAAGAAGAACGCCAGCCAGAGCCAGAGCAGCAGTTCCCAACGGTATCGATCCTGTTTTTTCATCGGCTAGCGCATATTCATTCCACCATTCACATCGAGCACCGTACCGGTGATGTAGTCGCCCCCTTCCCCACACAGAAACGCAACCGCCAGCCCAACGCTGCGGGGCTTTCCCAAGCCAAGGGGTACGGTGGCACTAAGTTTTTTCGTGCCTTCCACGCCGTGGGTGTTCAGCATCAGTTCAGTCTCAATGATTCCCGGCGCCACGGCATTAACGTTGATTCCCAGCGGGGCACCCGTACGAGCCAGGGTTTTGGTCATGCCCAGCATCCCGCTCTTGGTGGAGGTGTAGTGCATATGGCCGTACATCGATCCCCGCTCCGCCACTACGGAGCTGATGTTGATCACGCGTCCATACTGCTGTTCCGCCATCATCATCATAGCCTCTTTGGCGCACAGAAAGCAGCTCGTCAGGTTGGTATCCAGCACGTAACGCCAGTCTTCCAGGCTGATTTCGAAGATGTTTTTGTTTTGTGAGGTGCCCGCGTTGTTGATCAGGATATCCAGGCGGCCAAAGTGCTGTTTAACAGCAGTAAACATGGCTTTCACCTCATCTTCCCGGCTTACATCGGCTTCGTAGGCCAGCAGATTGCGACCCAGTTCCCGGATTTGTTCGGCCACGACTTCCCCATCGAGGTTCAGTTTTTTGTCATTCAGCACGATGTCAGCTCCCTGCTCGGCCAACACGAGGGCAATTCCTTTTCCAATGCCACGCGCAGCTCCGGTAACTAAGGCAATTTTGCCTTCCAGGGGTAAGGGCATCATCCGTTCAGACGAACCGGGTTTGGGTTGAGGGCTTCTCACTACGTTCGCCATATCAGTTGTTTTTTCCGTAAATCAGCAGACGGATCGAGTTTGGTTTTAGAGTACTTGCCGGGGAGACAGTCGCCGTGCCGCCGGCCCGATGGTCCGGTTCGTGGGCTTCTACTAATCGGTAACCGGGCACGTTAATGGTCACGGAGCGATGCGCTGACGGGCTTGTATTCCAGACCACTATGCCCAGCTGGTTGCCCTGCCGAAATCCTTTGGCAGTAATATCGGGGCCACTGACCTGAAAGCCTTCTTCATCGACGAAGGTGCCCATCCGCAGAAACGACGCGTGGGCGTTTTCGAACCGGATCAAATCCAGTACGTATTGAGTAGCGACCTCGGCCGGGGCTTCTCTGATTTTGGCCGGAACGGGTGGGTAGTAGGTTACTTCAGCGTAGCTCTCGGCGGTGGGCATTTTCCCTTTCACCAGATAGTCTACATCTTCTTCATACCGGCTTTCAATTTCGTGGCGGAGGCCATACACGGTCGCGAAGTTGGCTTCGGCGCGGGTAATCATCGGGTTTGCGTTCCGCTGCGTTTCGACCAGTTCGGGGAAGGTGTACCGGTACAGGGCCGGAAACGAATACTGCGCCGACCCAAAGCCGATGGGTTCGATAGCGGTACCGATGCCCCAGCCGTGGTGGTAATCGATATTGTCCAGCACGCCGTCGTGGGTTGCTTCGGTCATGATGATAAACTCCGGGTCCAGCTTTTTCATGGCCGTTCGAATCTCGTTAAGCATCATAACCCGGTATTTAGTGCCCGATTCCTGGGGTAGCTTATGATCCTGAATTTTCGAAAAATTCAGCAGGGCTCCCTTTACCCCCGCCTGATCGTATAGGATACCATCGGCACCCAGCTCCCGGGCCTGAAGGGCCAGGTTCATCATCGTTTTGCGCCAATAGGCTGAGCTGTAGGAGCTTTCGACAAAAACGACGGGCGTGGCACTGTTGTACTTCCGGATGCTGCTGGTATAAGCCATCTGGTCCTCCCGAACGGCCATGGTCTGGTTGCCGGCGTGTTTATAATACTCGCTCGTAGCATCCATCATGGTGGCATTGGCATACAGGATGACCTTGAATCCACGTTTGTGCGCGCGCTCGATACCCGCTTTCAGAGCCGATTGCCCACCCAGTAAATCATCCGGTATCCAGTTAGGAAAAAGTCGGTCGTGTCCGCCATGCGCCCAGCCGAACAGGCCCAGGGTTTTGAGTCCATACCGGTCCGCGATGTCACACAGCTTGTCGATCTCGTCATAGCGCCACATCACGTAGCCGTTCTGTTGTTTCAGTATGGCCAGAAACCAGCCCGCATCCTGCTTTACCCAGGTCGGCAGCGTCGGTAGTGTAAACTGACTTAGATACCAGGTCCGGTAGCGCTTTGCCCCCGTATGCCACGTTCCTGCATACGGAGCGACCAGAATGTCAGGAACAACGTAGGTGGGGCTAAACACCGGGAAGGTGATGGCCGAACTAAACGATGCAGAGGGCGTATGGTAAGCCACCTCGAACTGTTTCTTGGTCCGGTCTGCATCGTGACACCCGATGTACAATCCCTGCTGGGGGGTGTTGATCGTAAACCATTGCATGCTGCCCCGTCCACTGGGGTAATCGAAGGACAGTTTGCCCAGGCTGGCGGGATCAGTATAGCATCGGCCGAGCGATTCGGGCCAATAAACACTGGGTTTACTATCCTTTGCCTGAATCTCGGACAGGATCGGATAAGTGAGGTCACGAAGGAACCACGGAGACGCGTCGGGTTTAGCGGCCTCTACACTCAGGTTGCCGCTAAACACAAAGGCATCATTTTTCACTCCGACACGGAACATTACTTTTAGAGGCAGCGCATGCCCTCCGCCCTGCAACCCACTGTACGTCAAGACGATTTCATTACCCGTCTGCGCTACCTCAGGGCCTGCCCCCGGCAGTACTTCTACCAGTTTTGGGGCTAGGATGGTGCTTTCCAGGCGGTTTTGCAGGGTCAGCTTCCAGAGTTTTGACAGGGGCGTGCGGGTTGTCAGGGTCGCGCTCCCCTTCGGCGCAATGGTCAGGTTTCCCTGCCGGTCGACGGACAGCGTGGCTTGGGTGGTGGAGAGCCGTACCGACTGGGTCAGAGCCGTCAGTGGCCATAGACCGGCAGCCAGCAGCGCCAATCCGAGATAAAGTGGACGTAAGGAACGTATATGTTTCATAAATAATGAATCAGCGTTAGACAGGCGGGCATGGTCAATACCCGGGATTCTGGTCGGCCTGTGTAAGGGCCAGATTGGAGTTAAGTTCGGAAAGGGGAATGGGAAACAACGTGGCTCCCTCCCTTACGTTTTTGCCCTGGGCTTTGATGATGGCCGGAAACTGACCCGTGCGCATCAGGTCGAATAGCCGTTTGTTTTCAATGACAAATTCCAGGCTCCGCTCCCGGATAACTGCCTGCCGGAACGCGCCCTTGCTCAAACCCAACGGCACGTCGAACTCCGAGGGAGCGTTCAGCGGCACTTTGTACCCCCGACGCCGGACCTGATTGACCGCATCGTAGGCGGCCGGCGGGGGGCTGGCAGCGGCTTGTGACGCAGCTTCGGCAAAAATTAACAGCACATCCGCGTAGCGGTGAATGATCGGGTTGCACGGACTGTTACCGTTTGACACTTCGTTGGGAGCGTTGTACTTGCCAAAGCCCGGAAACGGTTGGGGATAATCGAATACGCTGACAAGTTTGCCTGCCTTGTTGATAAACTTATCGTAGGTCGAAGCCGCCTTGCGCCCGTCTTTACTATCCCAGTTGAGCCAGATGTCAGATTTTTGCTCTACCGACCAGTTGGCGCTACCCAGAAAACAATTCGGGTTGTCGGTGCCTCCGGCATGGTTGAAGGAAGCGAACCAGGTACCAATCGTTGGCCCATCGAACTGAATCGACTGGATAATTTCGGCATTGGCTTCGTTGCTGATGGAAAAAACAGACCTAAAATCCGGCAGTAGCTGGTATTGCTTTGAGTCGATCACCTCTTTGGCCTTATCGGCGGCCTGCTGCCAGCGTTCTGTAGTCAGATATACCTCTGCCAGCAACGTCTGAGCCGCTCCCCGGGTCGCTCGTCCCCATTCGGCAGCCGGGCGTGTCAGCGGCAGTACTTTCTCGGCTTCCAGCAGATCGGCTACAATCTGCTCATAAACCTTGTCTGTGGGCACCTTCGGGTTGTTGGTCTGACCAGTCGACTGAATCTCTGTTGTCGGCATAGGTACGCCACCGAAGAGCCGGACCAGGTTGAAGTAATTGTAAGCCCGCACATATCGGCACTCACCAACCAGGGAGGCCCGACGTGCTTCGTCCATTGAAATCGTCGGAAGCCGCTGGATGCCCGTATTGGACCGGTTGATGCACAGGTACATCTGCTGCCAAAGCGCCGTATGAAACGGGTGGTCGGGTGTAATATTGAAGTTATCGACGGCCTGGAAGGTGGCATTCCTACCGATCATCACCTGATCGTCGGCCAATAAACCGACGTTATAAAAGTTGCGCCTGAAATAATCGTCGCTGGTGAAAGGCTGATAGGCCGCAATAACGGCGGCTTCGGCATCGGCGGCCGTTTTATAGAAATTGTCGGCCGATACGAAACTGTACACCTCTTCCTGCAACGAATCCTGACAGCCCGGCAGCAGGGCCAGCGAGAGCGACAGGCTCAGCGAAATCAGCCCCCGACGGAGGAGTGTTTGACGTGTGTTCATGAGTTGATTACTTGTCGGTTTAAGAATGCGTTAAAAACCCAGTCGCAGGCCGGCTGTCCACATTTTGGCCGCCGGATAAGCCCCGATATCGACACCTTTTCGAAGATCGGAACCTGCCGTTGAGCTTACCTCCGGGTCGAACCCGGTATACCGCGTCACCGTCAGCAGGTTCTGGCCGCTCACGTAGACCCGAGCTGACCGTAACCACTTTACGCCCAGCGATCCCACCGGAAGATTGTAGCCCAGTTGAATGTTCCGCAGCCGGAAGTAGGAAGCGTCCTCGAAAAAACGGTCGGATACCAGCGGACTGACGCTGGATGCGCGGGGATATTTGGCGTTTACATTTCTGTTTTCGGTCGTCCAGCGGTCAGTGATGTCGGCTACCTGGTTGTTGCCCCGGGCAAACACATCACTGAGGGTAAAATTGTTGGCATTGAAGACCATGGCCCCCTGCACACCCTGAAACAAAATATTCAGGTCAAAGGGGCCGTAGGTGAGCTGCGAGGTGAGGCCGTAGATCAGGTCGGGGTTCGGCTTGCCCAGAATCGTCCGGTCGTCGGCCGTGATCCGGCCGTCCCCATTGAGGTCTTTGTACCGTTGCTCGCCCGCCCGGGCGTTAGGCATCAGACTGGTAGCGCCCTGGTCTTCTCCCCACAGGCCGTCGCGGACATAGCCAAAAAAGGCCGACACCGGCTGACCCTCGCGGATGATGTTGACCGGCAAATCGACGGGTGAAGTGATCAGCGGGGCAAAAAACTGCCCCCCACGAACGGCTACCGACTGTACCCGGTTCTGATTGGTCGACAGGTTCAGCCCGGCATTCCAGCGCAATTTTCTGCGGTTGAGGATTGTCCCATCTATCGAAACATCGAATCCCTGGTTGCGGATAGAACCAGAATTGAGCAAAATGCTGCTAAATCCGGATGAAATCGCGACCGGTACCTGAGCCAGCAGATCGGTGGTGTTCTTGACGTAATAATCGAGGCTTAGATTAACCCGACTATTCAGGAAGCTAACATCAAGCCCGGCGTCATACTGTGTGGTGGTTTCCCACTTCAGGTCCGGGTTCGCCATCGTCGTGACGGCAAAGCCTACCACAGGTGCCTGAGTAACGCCCTGAATGCTGGTGACGGTATTGAGCCGGTTTAACGACTGATAGTTTCCAATTTCCTGGTTCCCCGTTACGCCTATACTCGTGCGTAGCTTCAGATCAGAAATCCAGCTCACCGCCTTCATAAACGGTTCTTCGGACACCCGCCAGGCCAGCGCGGCTGACGGAAAAAACCCCCATTTATTACCGGATCCAAACCGGGAAGACCCATCGGTCCGGGCCGAAACGGTTAGCAGATACCGGTCCTTGAAGCCATAGTTGACTCGGCCCAGCCACGACAACAGCGAGTTTTTGCTCCGGCCCGACCCGGGCAAACCCGGACTGTTGCCTGCCGACAGGTTATCCGTCCCAAACAGGTCGACGGCAAAGTTCTGAGAGCTGGCCGACAGCGACGAGAATACGCTTTCCTGCCAGGTAAATCCGCCTGTGGCGTCGAGGCTGTGATTCGCTCCAATCTGTTTTTTATACGTCAGAATATTTTCATTGAGGTAGGTCGACCCCTCCCCCGTGAAAACACTGGCCTGGCCGGTCGATCCGGGGAGCTTCCGGGAAAAATAGCGGTCGGTACGGTCACTACTATAGTCGATTCCCAGTCGAACACTCAGCGCCAACTCAGGCGAAAAAGCATACGTCAGGTTCGTATTGGCCAGGATCCGGTTCGTAACCAGCTGGTTACTGAACTCCTGAGCCAATGCCAGCGGATTGGTACCGAACGGCTCCGTTGCCGGAATGGTGTTGACCCGGAAATAGCTGCCGTCTGCGTTGTACACCGGGGCCAGCGGTGCGCTGATCAACGCGTTATATACCACCCCATTACCGAAATTAATGCTGGTTCGGGCCTGCTGGTTGATGCTTCGCGATGCGGTGATGCTGGTCGACAGACTCAATTTACGGCTGATGGTATTATCCATGTTTACCCGCACGGAACCCCGTCTGAAGCCGGAGCCAATCACGATGCCCTGCTGATCGAACCAGTTGCCCGAGATGGCGTATCGACTGGTTTCTGACCCGCCCGAGAACGACAGGGCATAATTCTGGATCGGTGCCGCCTGGAATAGCTCTTCCTGCCAGTCGGTACTGACGGGCCAGCTGCTTTTATCGGGAAACGGAAGGGTGGTTTGCCCGAGGTTCCGGGCTTTTTCGTTAGCCAGATCCATGTATTGGGAACCGTTCAGCAACGGTAGTTTACGCCGAACGGTCTGTACACCATAATAGGCTTCGAAATCAACAGTACCGGGTCCGGCTTTGCCGCGTCGAGTCGTTATGATGACGACCCCGTTGGCGCCCCGAGCACCGAAGATGGCGGTTGCCGACGCATCCTTGAGGACTTCCATCGAAACAATATCGTTGGGGTTGATGGTTGCCAATGGGTTGGTCGGCTGCGACTGACCGTCGTTCGTCCCGATGCTATTATATACCGGAAAGCCGTCGATCACGTAGAGAGGTTCGTTACCACCAAGAACTGAATTCCCTCCGCGTACCCGGATGCTGATAGCCCCACCCGGTGCCGAATTCGACTGGATCACCTGTACCCCGGCAACCCTTCCCTGCAGGCCTTGCTCGGCCGAGGTGATGGGCATCTCTTTAATAGCCTGTGCCGACACTGACGCAATGGAGCCGGTTACGTCCCGTCGTTTCTGCGTACCATAGCCGACTACTACCACCTCGTTCAGCGACTTATCGTCGGCAGCCAGCGTCACGCTGATTTCGGTCCGATTTCCCAGGACCACTTCGGTATTCTGGTAGCCAATGAAACTAACGGTGAGCGTTGCCGTAGGGCTTGCGGTCAATGTAAAGCGGCCATTGGCATCCGTTGTGGTACCCGTAGCGGATCCTTTAATCACCACCGATGCTCCGGGCAAAGGCGAGTTATCAGTCCCTGAGAAGACAATACCGGTCACTTTTTGCTGACCAAACACCGGGTTCAGGATTGAAAAGCAAAGCGTGATTAACAGCGCTAAATAGGCGTATAGGCGTTTCATCTGTAATTGGCCTTGGTTAAGGGTTAGTAGTAAATTTGGCACAATTATAATAGCACATTTTCAATATACAACTGCACAATTTTATGCAAACGTTTGCGGGAACGTGTGCATAAAAAATTATTTTTGTGGCGTTTATTTTCGCTATCTATTTCCCTCCTGTTCCATAGCTATGCCCCGTCTAGACCGCAGTCGCCGTACCAATGTTACCATTGTTGATATTGCTGAAAAGCTTCAGATTTCCTCGTCGACGGTATCCCGGGCGTTGCGTAATCATCCGGATATTCGACCTGAGACCGTTGAGGCCGTCAAGAATATGGCCAAGAAGCTGAACTACCAGCCCAACACCCAGGCCCAAAGCCTGCGCGAACGCCGGACACGGCTCTTGGGCGTACTGGTTCCGGAGATTCAGCAATTCTTTTACAGTTCGGTCCTCAATGGCATCGAAGAGGTTGCCTTCCGAAAAGGGTATCAGGTTGTAGTATGTAAATCAGGCGAAACCTACGAGCGCGAAATGCTTCAGGCCTCAGCCATGGGAAATCAGGTAGATGGGATGATTGTGTGTCTATCGCAGCAAACCCGTAAAACTGAGCACTTCAGGCAGTTAAAGCAACAGGGCATGCCGCTGGTGTTTTTTGACCGGGCGCCTGAACGCTTTACTGCCCATAAAGTAGTATTCGATAATGAAGCCCATACGTTTCTGTTAACTGAACATCTGCTCAAATCAGGTTTTAACCGAATTGCCCTGTTAACCGGCCCGCCCCACCTGATTAGTTGCCAGGAGCAGATTCGGGGGTACGAAAAAGCCCTTGACCGCTACCGAAAAGGTGACGATACAGCGCGGGTACAGACAGTAGGGTTTGGCTACCAGGATGGCTGTGTGGGGTTTCAGAAGTTGATGAAGCAGCCAGCCCCGCCAGATGCTATCCTAGCAGGCAGCGACCAATTGGCCTTCGCCACTTTATTGGAAGCGCGCAGCATTAAACTGAACATTCCCAGTCAGTTAGGACTCGCCGTTTGTGGGGGCGATCCGTTTCATGCCCGATTCGAAAACGCGGTGACAAGCCTGACGGCGAAAGGGTTCGAGATGGGCAGCCGGGCCGCATACCTCTGCATTCAGGACATTGAAAATACCGACAAAGCGACTAAGGCCCGAACCGAACGAATCACTTCCGACATTGTGATCCGGCATTCCAGTGTTCGTCCGCAGGGCGGTGAGTACGCGACTGGTGACTACAGCCGGCACATATCCACTCATGAGCCAGGTGCCGACGAGGTACACATTTATTAAATAATCAACGAAAGGCGGGCAGGAATCTGCAAGTAGAGTCACTCACAAGACGTCGCTGATTTACTCATTCAGGCATAGTCGCCCGATCTGGCAGGGTGAAAACGGCCCGGTTTAAACTCATCAGTTTATCAAAAAATACCGTTAATATGGCCTCGCAGGAGTAGGCACCATGCTCCCTTTTTTGAGCCCATCGGTATTTTGGCTTCAACCATGTAGTAACATTTGATACTGATGAATAGTGGAATCGACAAGCATGTGTACCTAATTAAGTTTTACGCAACCGCGCCTTTTAGTTAGCGAGGCCAGTTGGCAGATCGAATTAGAAAAGGACGGGATAACTGAAGGCCCGGCTATAAGGGCCTAAAAACAAAAGCCCGGCTGCAAGGGCGACCGGGCGTTGTGATATTCTCAATATACTTTATTCTACCAATACATTAACAAAAACCGTGCCTATGTTCAGCATTCATGTCGCTGAATTATTTTACCTATTTATTAAACGGAAATTTTTATATAAAACTCTAATTATCAATTAATTAACTATCAATAATTAACCTATAGACCTTATTACTAATTTAACCTTTGCAACACTGGCACGAAACCTGTTAGGCCGAAAAATGGCCTAGACCCTGAGCTCTCAGCTGTAAATCAGCACATTACTGACTTATTAGTTACTATGTCCACTTATTTTCATGAGCCGCCCCAGTCCAAATCTTTAACCTGAGTCGGGTCATTCATCAGCGGAATCACCGAAATACGCACCCGTTATGAGCCGACAATTTACACTCGTTTCCGTACGCATTGAGCAAAACAAACGCCCGGTTGCAGGGCTACCGGGCTTTGTAAACTCCTCTCAATATATTGTCTTGTGAGCCAGTTCTGTACAGCCTGACTAGCTATTTTTATATCACCTTGCAAACCAACATTTGTTCCTATAAAAACAATCAAACCTATCAAATGTTACCCAAAGTTGATTAACCGTAATTAGATTTTCAAAAATATAAATTATTCGGTAACCAATTTTCCTGACAAGGAAAGGCTTTATAGCGACATCCTTCCCCGATCGGTATGCTAACAAATTGACTTTTAACATCCAGAAGGCTTCTCAGCGGGTAGAAAGGTCTCTGCTGGCCAGGTGCTCGTCGATCTGCCGGGTTATTTCGGCAAAGTCCGCCGGACGCTCCGCATAGTCGAGGGTGTTAACATCCAGAATGAGCAAATCGCCCTGGTCATACTTGTCGACGAACTGGTCGTACAGCTGGTTGAGGCTGAGCAGGTATTCATCGCTAATTCGCTGCTCGAACGACCGGCCCCGCTTCTGGATCTGTTCGCGGAGTTTGGGCAGATCGGCCCGCAGGTAAATCATCAGATCGGGCGGCTGCACCAGACTCATCATGTTATCGAACAGGTTCAGATAGGTCTGGTAATCGCGCTCGGCCATTCGATCACTCTGGTAGAGGTTGCGGGCAAAGATGGCGGCATCTTCGTAGATCGTACGGTCCTGAACCACGGTATGCACCTGATGGGGATTGTCGCGATTGGCCTCCCGAATGGCCATAATTGTTTTGACCTGGGCGAACCGACTGTTCAGAAAATAGATTTGTAAGTTGAAGGCCCAGCGCGGCATGTCGGCGTAAAAATCAGCCAGATACGGATTACCTTCCACGGCCTCGTAGAGTACCTCCCAACCGTATCGGGCCGCCAGCATTTCGGCCAGGGTTGTCTTTCCGGCGCCTATATTTCCTGTAATGGCAATGTGCATTCGGGTCAGGCGCGCCCCGTGATTAGGTGAGTCGATCGGGCCGCCTATCAGCTAACCGCTGCTAACTATCGAGTGTTTTACGTTAATTTTGTTGTATGAAACCGTACCGCGTCTTACTCTACTATATTTATTCACCCATCGAGAACCCCGATCAGTACCGCGACGAGCATCATCGGCTGTGCCTGCGGCTGAACTTGCTGGGCCGGGTAATTGTAGCCCCCGAAGGACTCAACGGCACCGTTTCGGGCCTGACCGCCGATTGTGAAGCGTACATGGCCGCGCTCCACGCCGACCCGCGCTTTGCCGCTATCGAGTTCAAGGTCGACGAGGCCGACGAGCATACTTTTCAGAAACTACACGTTCGGGTAAAGCCGGAAATTGTGCACTCCGACCTGCCCGTCGATCCGCGCCGGCAAACGGGTATCCACCTGGAACCCGAGGAGTTTCAGCAGCTCAAAAACGATCCGGATGTGGTTCTGGTCGATATGCGATCGAACTACGAACATGCCGTTGGCCGGTTCAAGGGAGCGGTCACCTTCGACATGGAGAACCTGCGCGAATTGCCCCAACACGTCCACGAGATCGAACATCTCAAAGACAAAAAAATCATCACGTATTGCACCGGGGGCATCAAGTGCGAAAAAGCCAGCGCCTATCTGCTGTCGCAGGGATTTCAGAACGTGTACCAGCTCCACGGTGGCATTATCAAATATGGTATGGAAGCCGGGGGCACTGACTTTGACGGCCAGTGCTACGTGTTCGACAACCGGGTCACGGTCGACGTCAATCACGTGAATCCAACCACGGTGTCGGTCTGTTACCGCTGCGGCACCCCCACCAGCCGCATGATCAACTGCGCCAGCCCGGCCTGCAACAACCACGTTACCCTCTGCGAATCCTGTGGCGATGCGCATGGCGGCACCTGCACTGATGCCTGCAAAACCGATCCGGACCTGCGCCCCTACGATGGCACCGGCTATTACGGTAAGCAATCCGTAGGCTATACGCCGGTGCAGGGCTATATCAGCCGTCGCGGCCAGAAAATTGACCTAAGCGCACCACGACTGGCCCCTGTCAGCACGGATACGCCGTCGGCCTAGTCACCAGTTAAACTAGGGTAAGGCGTTCTGCAAAAACCGAAGCGCATTACCATAAAAAATTGCGTCGATGGCGTCGGCTGGGTAGCCCCGGGCAGCCAGCCGGTCGCCAAGTTGTTGCAGATCGGCAATAGTATCGAGATCTGTGGGCGACTGCTCCCGACCGAACGCTCCGTCGAGGTCGGACCCGATAGCACAGTGCAGCGCGTTGCCAGCCAGCTGGCAGATATGATCATAGTGATCAACGATCGTCTCGATGGTTATACCAAAGTCGGCCGGGTTACTCTGACGCTGGGTCAGCCCGGGCTTCATCATCCAGGCATCGAAACACCCGCCAATAACCGCCCCGCGCTCAACGAGCTGGCGGATCTGACGGTCGGTGAGTTGCCGCTGGTGCGGTACCAGGGCCCGGCAGTTGTGGTGACTGGCCCAAATCGGCCCACTGTAGAGCGACAACGCTTCCTCAAACCCCTCGTCGGTCAGATGGGTTACGTCGAGAATCATCTTTAGCCGATCCATTTCCCGCAGCAGCTCCCGGCCGCGGGCTGTCAGCGGACCGCTCAGCCCTGTACCGGGGGCATAGCGTCCATCACGGTAATGGGCTGGCCCTATCGCCCGCAGGCCATAAGCATAAGCCCGTTCAACGTAGGAGACGTCGATCAGCGAATCGGCCCCTTCCAGACTCAGCACGAAACCGACAGGCTTTTGATCAGCGGGTTCGCTCTGGTCCTGCCAGCGGGCAAGGTGCGCATTGAGGGCAGCCCGGTTGGCAATCAGTACCATCTGCTGTTCGTCTTCCATCGCCTGATACCAGGCCCGCTGCGCCTGCGTCATGGCCCAGGCCTGGGCGGGCGAGTTCCAGCCCGAGCCCGGCATCACAGCCCCCGAACCACCCGCATCGGTGGGGTTGACCCGGGCAATCTGCGTAGCAACGACCAGACCTATATGTCCCCGGCGGAGGTCAGGCAAGGACACCACGTTTTTACCCCGATCAATCTTGTCGGTCATGCCCTGCTCCGAAGCCCGAATGGCGGTTACCGGCTGGCGGTAGTCGCGGTTCCATTCGATGGCATTCATGGCCAGATCCAGATGGGTATCGATAATGAACATAAATGGCTGAAATGACGGGTTAATGACCCCGGGCGGTTACCTCCCACCGACCAGTCCACTGATTATTGACCACCACATCGG
This sequence comes from Spirosoma lacussanchae, assembly GCF_005870035.1. Taxonomy (GTDB): domain Bacteria; phylum Bacteroidota; class Bacteroidia; order Cytophagales; family Spirosomataceae; genus Spirosoma; species Spirosoma lacussanchae. The sequence goes on from NZ_SWJG01000004.1 coordinate 97,756, forward strand.
CCTGATCGTACAGGTTGACCGTTGGACAGATATGTACCGGCACCCCGTACCATACGTCGCCGGGCTGGTACCGGCTGCTGGCCTCCACGCGCACCACCAGATGTTCTTCACTCTGGCCTATGGGTTGCGCACTGGGTTCGTTCAGAAAAACGACCCGGGGCAACGGATTTTCGGCCGCAACGGACTTGTGGCCCAGGTCGAGACAAATAGTTTGGGGATCGACAATGGAAATGACCCGCATTAGCAGGGCGGCAGCCATGACAAACGGCTGATCGGGCAGCATCTGGGCGTAGCCCGCATCCCAGAATACAAACGTGCCGGGGCTCAGTTCCAGACCGGGCCGACGCGCATGCATGGAAAAACTCGGCGAGCCGCCCATGATTAGGGGCAGGGTTTCGCCAGCCGAATCGGCAATAGCCTGCTGAACGCCCGCAGCCAGCGTAAAGCTTTCGTCGGTACGCCGGGCACGGTCCGTGAGATCGGTATCCCGAATGTGACCGTCGTAAGCATGCAGCCCTACCACCCGAATGCCGGGTTGCGACTGGCAGTGATCGTGGAGGGCCGGAGCATCGGCGGGCTTGATACCGGTTCGGTTCATTCCCACATTCAGGTCAATGTACACGTCGAGTGGGCGGCCTACGAACAAAGCTGACAGGCGATCGGCTGCAGTTTCGTTATCGATCAAACAGGTAAAACGAACGGTGGGGTACTGCTGCCGCAGCTCGGCCAGCCGCTGTACCGATGGGCCAACGAGTGGATACGCCAGCAGGACATCCCGCGCACCGGCATCGGCCAGCATCCGGGCTTCGCGCAGGGTGGCGCACTTGAAAGCCACGATCCCCTCTGCCAGCAGCAGTTCGGTTACGGCCCGCATCTTGTGGGTTTTCACGTGCGGACGCAGACGTTCTGCCCCCTTTCCATCCACCATACCGGCAATCTGCAGGGCCGAACGGATATTAGCCGTCACCCGGTCCGGGTACACCAGCAAGGCGGGCGACGCAATGGTGTCGGGGTTTTCTACTTCGTACCAATTCATGACTGCGGCACCCGGGCAATCACATCGATCTCTACCTTGATCCCTTTGGCCAGCCCCGACTGAACGGTAGTACGCGCCGGCAACACCCCCGGAAAATAGGTTGCGTAAACGGCGTTATAGGCCTCAAAGTCGTTGATATTAGCCAGGTGGGCGGTTGTTTTCACCACATCATCCCAGGTGCAACCGGCGCCTTCCAGCAGTTCCTGGATGTTCTGCATAACGCGGTTGGTCTCTTCTTCTATCGTACCCAGCATGACCTCGCCGGTTAGATAGTCCAGGGGGGTCTGGCCGGATACGAAGAGCCAGCCATCGCAAACGAGACCGGGCGAATAGGCAGGTGTTACAAGTCCTTCTTTAACAACAGGATGATGAATGGGCGTTTTTGTGGCCATGTCGGGTTGGTTTTTACTGGCTGCAAAAGAAATAGTTTTTGTGTCCCTACCCAATTTATTTGCCCGATATCGACTCGGTAGCCCCAAAGTCCAACAGTGTATCAGGGGCTGCTTTTCCGATCATCAGGCCCACAGCCCGACCGTCGGAAAAGCAGCAGCTTCGGGCGTATTTGCGTAGTTTTGCAAAAACAGCCGGTCTTATTCATACCGGCGACATACGAACTCGTTATGGCTGACAGAAAGCCCCTGATTTTAATTTCGAACGATGACGGCATTACCTCCCACGGCATCCGGACACTCGTTGACCTAATGAAACAACTGGGCTCGGTGGTGGTCGTGGCGCCCAACAGTCCGCAGTCGGGCATGGGACATGCCATTACCATAGCTAACCCGATCCGGCTTTATCCATCCGATATTTTTGGCGAGGTGCCCGCCTATGAATGTTCCGGCACCCCCGCCGACTGCGTCAAGCTGGCCAAACACCACGTACTCAAGGATCGGGCACCCGACCTGGTGGTGAGCGGTATCAACCACGGCAGCAACTCATCCATCAGTGTGCTGTATTCGGGCACCATGTCGGCGGCCATCGAAGCCGCTATTGAAGGCATTCCCGCCATTGGTTTTTCGCTCGGCGACTTTACGCGCCAGCCCGACTTTTCGCATACGCACGATCACATCCTGAGCATTGCCAGTAATGTACTCGAGCGGGGCATGGAGCGCGGAACTGCCCTGAACGTGAACTTCCCGGGACGGACAGCAGAGCCCATCAAAGGCATCCGGATCTGTCGGCAGGCTAACGCCAAATGGCAGGAGGTGTTCGATGAGCGACGTGATCCGCATGGCCGCCGGTATTTCTGGCTGGCGGGCGATTTTGTCAACTTCGACACGCATGCCGAGGACACTGACGAATATGCGCTGTCGCAAAACTACACCTCTGTTGTACCGTGCCAGTATGACCTGACCGCCTACAGCATGATGGATCAATTACGTAATTGGAATCTGTAACCAAATGCTACCTGATTAACGAAACAAGGAGCGATCGACACCCCAGTCGGCTCGGCTGGGTCGTTCATCAGGTAGCATTCATCCCTATTAAGAATGGCACTTCTCGGCAGTATGTTAAAAACCGGCATTCGACTGACGAATGTCGTACAGCGCAGGCAGCTGAATCCGCTGAAACAACAGCGAAAGGCGTTCCGCAAACTGGTCGGCAAAGCCCGGTTTACGGAATTTGGCACCACCTACCACTTTGAGGAACTGCTCAGCGCAGCTGAATTTGGTGGCAAGCGGGAGTTCTACGAAAAATTTAAGCAGAACGTCCCCATCCACGACTACAACCGCATGTTCGACAGGTGGTGGAAACGATCGCTGGCGGGGGAGAAAGATGTAGCCTGGCCGGGCAAAGTCAAGTATTTTGCGCTGAGCTCCGGCACCTCCGAAGCAGCCTCGAAATATATTCCGGTTACCAAGTCGATGTCAAAGGCCATTCAGCGAACGGGCGTACGGCAGATCCTGACGCTGGGCCGCTACCAGAACCTACCGCCAACGCTCTACGAGAAAGGCTGTCTGATGCTGGGTGGTAGTACAGATCTGAACGCCCGGGGTGGCCACTTTGAAGGTGACCTGAGCGGCATCACCGCCAGCCGGATACCTCTTTGGTTCGAGCGATTTTATAAACCCGGCCGCGAAATTGCCCAGGAACGCGACTGGGCGCTGAAGCTCGACGAAATTACCGAACAGGCCGCCAACTGGGATATTGGCTACGTGGTAGGCGTGCCGGCCTGGATTCAGTTACTGATGGAAAAAATCATTGCCCGTTACCAGGTAAAGACCATCCACGACATATGGCCCAACCTGATGGTATTTTGCCACGGGGGCGTCTCGTTCGAACCGTACCGGGCCGGATTTGAGAAGCTCCTCGCCCACCCCATCACCTATATTGAAACCTACCTGGCTTCAGAAGGCTTTATCGCCTACCAGACCCACCCAAACGCGGAAGGTATGCAGCTGGTGCTGAACAATGGTTTGTTCTTTGAGTTCATCCCCTTCAACGAGCAAAATTTCACCGCCGATGGCGAGCTAACGGAGAATCCCCAAACGCTGATGATCGACGAGGTAGAGGAAGGCAAAGAATACGCTCTGCTCCTGTCGACCTGCTCGGGCGCGTGGCGCTACCTCATTGGCGATACCATCCGGTTCGTCAGCAAACCGCGGTCAGAAATCATCATAACGGGTCGCACCAAACACTTCCTGAGTCTCTGTGGCGAACACCTGAGTGTCGACAACATGAACCGGGCTATCGAGATGGTATCCGAAGAACTCGGCATTTCGGTACGGGAATTTACCGTGGCCGGCGTTACCCACGATACGTTGTTCGCCCACAACTGGTACGTCGGCACTGACGATCCAGTCAACCCTGACACACTGCGTAACCGGCTCGACGAGAAACTGAAAGAGCTTAACGACGACTATGCCGTAGAACGCCGTCATGCACTGAAAGAAATCACGGTTACGGTGCTGCCCACCGACACGTTCTACAAATGGATGGAGTCGAAAGGCAAGCTGGGGGGACAGCATAAGTTTCCACGGGTGCTGAAAAAAGGGCTGATCAACGAGTGGGAGTCGTTTCTGGCTACGGCCTGACTATATCCGGCGTCTATAGTCTTACCCGACCGAAACGATAAAGGCCCGGCACGAAGTCATCCTTCGTGCCGGGCCTTTATCGTTTCGGTATGACCGTTTACTTACCAATCATAGACACACCCTGGCTGTTGAGGCTGGTGCTGTACAGCTGGTTCAGCAGCAGTTTAAACGTTCCCTGTGCCTGAGCCCGGAAGGTAATTTCGGGGCCAAATGCGTACAGCTTACCCGCACCCACGGGTGCCATGAAGGCCGCCACACCATCCTGCAGGTACGACTGTCCCCAAGCCCAGCCGCTCCGCAGCGGCTTGTCGGTATCGAACCACGCCAGCGGCATTACGGCCCCTTTAGCGATGGCATCGGGCGAGAGTTTGAATACAGGGCTGTTATCGAAGTAGACGTCGGTCTGCGAAGGCATTCCCCAGGTGGCGTGCTGGGTCGAATCCAGGCTCACCCGCAACACACTGCCCGGAATGTAATACTTCTCGCCCGGCAGGGGCCGCTCCGTCCCGCTGCTCGTCATCTCCGTCAGCGCGTTCTTCACGGGTAGTTTCAGGTGATACGCCAGGTTGGTGCTCGACCCGATCGTAACGACCGTTCCACCCGCTTCCAGAAACGCTTTGATCTGTGGGATCGACTTGGCTGCGGTGATTTTTCCGAGCCGGGGGCGATATTCTTCCGGGGTAGTCTCTTCTTTGGGCTCTCGCTCCATGGCGCTGAAGATGTCATTATCCTGACCACGTACGGGCGGTATGGCCCGGGTCACGAAAACGATAACGTCGAATTTTTTCTTCAGATCACCCGCGTCGATATCGCCGGGGTAAATTACCTTCATCGGGAAGTGGTACTGTTCCATTAGCCAGCGTACCCAGCCCGACGGCATTGATCCGCCATAGGTATCCCAGAGAGCAATCCGCATGGGCGAGACTTTAACCATCGATGAGGTTGGCCGTTTGGCAACGCCCGTTACGTCGAGTCCCAGTTCTTTCACCGACTTATCGAGTATCGCCTTGGCCTTGGGTGATGCCGACACAAAGAAAGCGCCCGCTTCTACACCTGACTTACTGCCCAGTCCGTTAGGCAACCGGTACACGTCCACCCCCGACGCCAGCAGGTCATTGACCGCAATAAAGGAATTGTTGGTTCGGGCGCTCAGCAGGTATCCCCCGCCGGCAGCCCCGGCCATGCGCCCTTCGGGCGACTGCAACTCACCATAGGGCAGCTTTTTGAAGGGACCATCGAAACCATCGAGCACCCGGTCGAACTGTACATTCATCAGGTAAGCCAGCGTCCAGCCAGCGGCATCGTACGGCCGAACCGGCGGACCGCCCGGGTACTGGAAATCGTTGGGGTGGTCCTGCGGCTCGAACATGTCGAGAATGTGCGGCCGGAATGCCTGGTCGGTTTTAACTATGTACGACCCTTCGGGGTATTTTTTACCAGCCACGGTAAAGTCGGCTGTGGCCTGCTGAATCTGAATACCGGTCTTGATCAGCGCGTTAACAAACTTAACGGCCGTCGCGAAATCGGGTTGATTGGCCGGAATGATGAAGCCTCGCGGATCACGCAGGACCGGCGCTTTCATGATGGTATCATAATACTTAACCGGCATACCGCCCCCCCGTGGTAACATGCCATACTGAGCCAGGGCCGCATTGGTGGAGGTAGACGTGGGTTTCTTCGGATCGTTTTTGAAGGCTTCGTTAATGGCCTCGATCCGTTTCGGCGACAGGCCCCAGGTGTCTTTGCTACCGCGTTCGATCGAGTTTTTACCCATGCGGTAGATGTTGAACAGCAGCTCGTCGCGGTAGCGAGCCGCGTAGCCCATCACGGCATAGTTCAACGACAACGAATAATCGATAGATTGTTTGAAGTGCCACTTCTGCGGAGTTATCGGGAACGGGGTGTTGCCGTTCGGGATCAGCCGGCTCGGCACCAGCGGAATATCTTCGGGGGTTGGGCCACCTATGATTTCGGTCAGCAGGCCGATCATGTTGTGGAAGTGGGTCGTTGTGCGCAGACCGCCGTTATACCAGGTCGAGAATACCGAACCGCCCAGCCGCGTAAAGCCCGGCTTGTTTTCAGCGTTCAGCCGGTTGATCATGGCCGCGCCCAAGGCGTCGATACCCGTAACCATCAGCGGATCGAAAACGTAGTTGAAGGGGTCCCGATAAGGCGGCCCCGCCAGTACCGAACCCGCCGGCCCGCGCTGGTGGTGGTTATACATTATCTGCGGAATCCATTCGACAAACAGCTGCCGCCCGATGTTTTGGGTTTCCTTCATGTTCATGATGAAGAAGTCGCGGTTGTTGTCGTGTCCGATGTATTTCTGATAGAGCCGGGGCAAATTATCGAGCGATCGTTTCTCGGCTTTCGGCTCACGCATATACCAGTTGGTCACGATCTCCTGCCCGTCGGGGTTGGCGTGTGTCAGGAGCAGGATGTCCTGATCCAGAATCCGCATCGTCTCGGGGTCCTTGCGGCTCACCAGCTGCCAGATGGTTTCGATAAGCTGCATCGTTCCAACGGTTTCGGTAGCATGGAGCCCCCCGTCGATCCAGACAATGGCTTTCCCTTCCTGGGCCAGCGCCCGGGCCTGATCGTCGGAAAGTCCTTCGGCGCGGGCCAGCTTCTGCGAAATCTCCTTGTAACGGTCCAGCTTTTTCAGGTTCTCCGGCGACGAAACGATCAGCATGTACTGATGGCGTCCTTCTTCAGTCATACCGATGTCGACGAGTTTGACCCGGTCCGAAGCAGCCGCTACTTTTTTGAAATACGCTTCGGTCTGCGTATAGGTAGCGAGTTGATAATCGTCGCCAATGTTGAACCCGAAATGTTCTTTGGGCGACGGTATCGACTGCGCCAGGGCACCGGTCAGATACCAGCCAGACAGCAATAGAAACGTTGATAATCGAAGGAAAATAGACATCATAATAGTCTGTTTGTGAGTAATATAGAATTGGAGTTAGTTACTTGGCTATCGTCTGCGAAAGCGAACGCCAACCCGGCAGTCGCCCACTTCGCCCCGGGCCTCATCGCAGACGTTTTCCTGAAAGCCCGCAATCCGGCGGCCATCTTTCAGGTTGAGGATAAACTTAAACAGAAAATAATCATTCTGCGCCACCGTACTCAGGTTTACTCCGGTAAAAGCAGCCAGTTGAGCCGCCGTTACTGTAAACGTTTTCGGAAACTGGGTAACGGTTTCGTACAGCTTGTCGGTTGCTCCGACCCGGCTGGGCAGCGGAAACTGCGTAACGCTCGGATACAGCCCACCTGGTTGCGACAGTACGATCGGATAGGCCGGGTTTCCGGTGGCGGCTGCCTTATTAAAACCGAGGTACACATCGATGGAGTTGACCTCCGCTTTCCCGAAGCCTTCCCAGCGCAGCGTGTATTCAAAAACCTGGTTGGGTAGGTCCGCATCGTTCAGCGCAAAAAAGGAGGTATTGGCTGTCGATACCGTAGGCAGGGCTGATTTGGTCGTGTTGACGGCCACCAGCGGCACGGCGGTATACGACCAGTTTTCCCAAACGTAATTTTCCGTTTTACAACTGTCCAGGGCGATCAATCCCAGCAGGGAACAACAGATAAGTATGGCTCTCATGGTTCTCAATGTGGTTTTTATTTATCCCAGAAAACGGGGGTGGTCTGCTGAGCGGTTTGAAGCTGATCCGCTTTGCCCGATACATTTACGTTGGTGGCCAGCTCAGTTACCGAGTAGGTAAGCCGGAGCGGGAATGTGTTGAGTGGCGCGATGGGAGCCGGCAGCACCGGCAGCCCCGTCCGACGGTAGTCGTTGTACGATTCCATGCCGTTGCCGTAGAGGGCAATGTACTTCTGCGTCATGACGGCATTCAGCTTACCAGCGGCATCGGCCGCATCGTACTGGCTGCTCCGGTTGGCGACAAAGGCCGTAATCGTGGCGGCAGGCAGGGTCGGCGCCGAGTTGCCGCCCGTTGTCGAAATAGTGTTGACGCTGTTGAGGTGCGCCGTAATCCCATCCTGAAACAGCTGGCGCGCATCGCCGGTCGTACCCATCGTCAGCGCTGCTTCGGCCAGTATGAACTTGACCATGGCATTGGTGATGAACGGAAATACCCCGGCTCCGCTCCCATCGAGGTTCGTGACTACCTTGGGCGCGCCCGTCGCACCGGTGTTCGTAATGAACGTCTGGGCCGCAGTCAGGTTGTTGATCGGGCTGTTGTCGTACAGGCCACCGGCCGGATATACGCCGAAGGTGGCCTTCAAGGCGTTATCGTTGGGCGATGCGGTGGCGTCGCCCGTGTAACGACCGAAGTAACCGTTGCCGGTGGGCGTAAATCCAACCGTATAGTTCGACGTCTGCCGGAAAAAGTAGTACCGAATGCGCGGATCATCGGTGTTGAACAACCGCTCGATGAAGTTCTGGCTCATGTAATAACTTTTGCTGGCCTGGTACTCGGCCCGATGCCAGGGGTGCCGGTTGGCGGGCGTTTCGGTGGTACCGAATCGGAACGAGAAGTCCTGCGCATTGGTCGTGATCAGAGGGGCGTTGGCGGTTAGCAGGGCGTTGATACCAGCTTTTGCCTTCTCGGGCTGCACCAGCCGGATCTGATTGAACAGTTTCAGCTTCAGCGAATTGGCCATGCGTATCCAGGCATTTTTATCACCTCTGTAGATAATATCGGCCGTTGTGGGCTGAATGGCAAACGCACCTTTGTTGGCGTCGGCCAGGGCCTCGTCGATCAGCACGAAGAGCTTGTCGTAGATGGCAGCTCCGCTCTCGAAGGCGGGGTCCGACACAGTAAGGCCCTGCGAGGCATCCGAATACGGAATGTCACCCCACAAATCGACCATCATGCTATAGACATAGGCTTTTTCCAGCTTGGCAATGGCCACATAATCCCAGCGTTGCAGCCGGGTCCCCTCCCGGATAATGATGTCAACATCGTTGAGCATCTGGGTATAGAGGCTGTTCCAGGATTGCTGATAATCGGTGCCATCCTGAAAATTACGGCTGGTCGTGCTCGTATACAGGTGCTGAACCAGGATTGATGTTCCCTGATTCACGTCGCGCAGACTGCCGGCCATCGACAGCTGGGTGGCGGGCAGGAGCAGCTCCAGCACCGGCGTAGTGGGGTTATTCGGGTCGGTATTGATATCGACGAACTCTTTGCAGCTTCCCCCGATAAACAGCAGACTTAGCAAAAAAGCCGTTCGTATGGTTGCGATACGTATCATAAAATGCCAGGTATAGATGAATAGAGGAAAATCAGAAGCTAAACCGCAGGTTGACGCCCAGACGGCGGGTGGTGGGAATACCGATGAAGTCGAAGCCCTGCGAGTTACCCGCACCCAGCGAGCTGACCTCCGGATCGAAGTTCAGGTATTTGGGAAAGTTGGGGGCCAGATACCACAGGTTGCGGCCACTCACCGACAGAAAAGCCGATCCGAACGGGGTTTTGGCCAGCCAGCGTTTGGGCAGCTGGTACCCCAGCGACACCTCGCGCAGCCGGAAAACTGTAGCGTCGAGTACGTTCACCTCAGCCGCTCCACCGGGGCCAAACCCACCCGTGAAGTAGTAGTCGGCAACCGCGATACCGATGTTGTTCGGTATTTTACGGCCTTCCCCATCCAGCAGGGGTTTGAGCGTATTTACGTCACCCAGCACACCGGGTCCGACCAGGATTGCCTCCCGCTCTTCGGTATCTTTGGTAGCCCCCCGACTCAACAGCTCATAGGCCGTGAAGGAGTACATATCCCCTCCCTGCTTCCAATCGAACAGCGCACTCAGGGTCAGACCCTTATAGCTGAACGTATTGGTAACGCCCAGGATAAAATCCGGGTTGGGGTTGCCAATAGCCGCCGTCTTGCCGCTCAGGATTGGCTTACCCGTGTTGGGGTTCACCAGTATGTTTCCTTCATCGTCGCGGGCGTAGGTAGAGCCACGAATCTGGCCGTAAGGCTGTCCCGCAATGTGCACGCTTCCCAGATCGGAGAACCCGCCGTAGGGCAGCTCTTTCAGGGCGCCGATGTCCAGCACGATGTTGCGGTTCAGGGTAAAGGCCGACGACAGGTTCCAGGTAAAGCCGTTGTTCAGTTTGACGGGTGTAGCGTTCAGCCCAATCTCCACCCCTTCGTTCGAGGAGCGGCCCAGGTTGATCACCTTCTGGGTATAGCCCGACGACGGTACGGCATTGACGGTAAAGATCTGCGACGTACTGATCTTGTTGTAATACGTTACGTCGAGCCCGATCCGGTTATTGAAGAACTGAAGTTCCGTACCGATCTCAAGTTCGGTAATAAATTCGGGCTTCAGGCTTGCGTTGGCCAGCAGATCCGACTCGGTCAGCGAGCTTTGTCCGGCGAAGGGCGACGCTATGCTTCCCGTGCCGGTGCCCACGCCCAGTACCGGGTTGGCGATGTAGACCGTCTGCGTCTGGTAGGGCGTGGCTTCGTTACCCACCCGAGTGTAGCCCGCCCGGAACTTACCGAACGACAGTATGCTCTTGGGCAGCTGAAACGCTTCGGTAAAAATGAGCGAGGCACTGGCCCCACCGTACAGATAGCTGCGGTTGCTGGCCGGCAGCGTTGACGAGACATCGTTACGGGCTACCAGGTTCAGGAAAGCGTAGTTCTTGTAGTCGAGCGAGATATCCGTGAAGAAAGCATAGTACCGCTGTTTGAAGTTATTCCGGTTGTTGGGCAGCACCCGCGGAATCGTTACGCTGGTGTTGTTGAGCGAGTTGATGCCCCGGAAAATGATACCATCGCCAAACACAACGGCCCGTTCGGTGACGCGCTGGTTCACGTTGTTGCCCAGAATCACTTTCAGCCCTATGTTTTCATTGATCGGCTTGGTGGCGGTCAGCAACAGGGTATTGTCCAGCTCCTGCCGGTAGATGTTGTCATTGGTAATGTTGCCGTTCGGGAAGTAATCACCCCCTTTGCCGTTCACCACCGTGCGCCGGTCGGTATAGGCGTTGAAACCAACCGTATTCTGCACGTTCAGCCAGGGAAGCGGATCGACGCCCAGGACGACATTTCCGTAGTAGCGATCTACCTTGCTCGTTGTAGGACTGTTGACGACAGACCAGTAGGGATTGTCCGTTCCGACGCGGTCGTAGACATTGTTTCCGTTGAGCGGGTTGGTATTCGGGAAGCCGGTGAGGTCATAGCTCGTCGGCACAAACATCAGAATGTCCAGAATGGAGCTACCGGCCCCGTTGGCCGCCGACACCTGGGGCGACACCTGGTTGGTATTGACGTAGTTGATAGACCCGCCCACGTAGAACTTATTATCCAGCTGGGCATTGCCACCCAGGTTGACAGCGGTCCGGGTAATCTGGTTTTCGGGTACGACGCCCTGGTTCCCCGTGCGCGACAGCCCCGCCGTAAAGCTACCCTTCTCGCTGCCACTCGACACCGAGATGGCATTCTCGAAGACGCTGCCCGTCCGGAAGAAATTTCGCGCATTATCCTGGGAGTACGACTGATAGGGCACCTGAATCGGCGTGATTCCATCAGCCTGGTAAAACTGCGGGAATACCGTTGACGGGTAGCGGTTATTAGTCGTGAGCGGGTGCGGAATGGTTTTTCGGGTCGGAATCAGACTCGTAATCCCTTCGTACGGTGGCCCCCAGGACCCAAATACACCACTGCGGTAATCGAAGTTTGTCCCCTGCCCATAGCTGGTCTGGTAGTCGGGCAGACCGGCCACGGTCTCCATTGAATACCCGGTGTTATAGGTAATTTCAAGTCCTTTCCGACTCTGGCGCTTACCAGCTTTGGTGGTAACGATAATGGCTCCGTTGGCCGCCCGCGATCCGTAAAGCGCAGCCGCTGCCGCGCCTTTGAGTACCGTCATGGTCAGGATGTTGTTGGGATCGAGGTCAAAGGCCCGGTTCGTAATGGTCGAGCCGCCTACGAAACCATCCGTGCTGCCGAAGCTGGAGTTATCGAAGGGCACACCATCGACCACAAACAGGGGCTGGTTGTTGTTACCCAGCGACGAATTTCCGCGAATGGTGATGTTGGTAGCACCACCGGCGGCTCCGCCCGACCCCTGAATGTTGACCCCGGCCACTTTACCGGTCAGCGCCCGTAACGGATCGGGTTCCGATTTCTGGGCCAGCTGGTTGGCGTCCAGCGTCGAGACAGCATAGCCCAGGGCGTTTTTGTCGCGCTTGATACCGGCAGCCGTCACGACCACCTCGCTGAGTTGTTTGGTGTCGGCGGTCAGCTCCACGTCGATAACCTGCTGGTTGCCGACCGTTACCTCTTTCGACTGGAAACCAACCGACGAGAAGACCAGGACTGCCGTGCGGCCAGACACCGTTAGTTCGTACTGCCCGCGCGCATCAGTCACCGTTCCGACGGTACTTCCCTTCACCGTTATGGTCGTGCCGGGCAGCGCTTCCTTACCCGTTCCGTCGATCACTTTGCCGCGTACAGCTCGCTGTTGCGCAACTAACAAACCGGGTAGAAGTAAGAGAAAAAGTAGTACCTGTATTTTCATGCTGTTCTGGATTAGATGTGTACATAGGTGATTAATACATGAGAGATTTTATTATCAGTCAATTCTAGAAAACTTACGACTACAAAAAAAGACATGAACAGAATTTTATTTTACTTAATCAAATAAGTTAAAAATATTATATCTATTATTCTAATTAATACAGCTATGTAAAACCATATGATACTTATATTGCCAAATAAAATACGGACCAATACAGAAGAGATACCTCTTTGTCTCCCTCTATCCTAAGCGAATAGAAAAAAACAATTTTTTATTTTGAACGTTGTTCATTTTATTTGCTGCAGATTTTGAATACGATGGGAGTTGCCGAACGGAAAGCACGCGAGAAAGAAGAGCTGAGAGACCTGATCTTACGGGCGGCCAGAAAGCTGTTTACCGAAAATGGGATCGAGCAGACCACCATTCGCAACATAGCCGAAGCCATCGATTACAGCGTTGGAACGGTGTATGTATACTTCAGGAACAAAGATGCGATCCTGCATGCGCTCCACAGCCAGGGATTCGGTATGCTGGCCAGCTATTTCTCGGTGCTGGCCAGTGTGGCAGATCCGATGGAGCGCTTACGGGCCATGGGGCGGATATACATCAAATTTGGCCTCGAAAACCGGGATATGTACGAGCTCATGTTCAGCACTAAAGCACCCATGACGTTTTTGTGCGCTACCGATCAGCCGGAATGGGACGAAGGAAAAGCAACTTTTACCGCCCTGAGCAGTACTGTTGCCCAGTGCCTTGAAGCTGGTCATTTTGCCGGGCATTCGCTCCAACCGCTGTCATTCATGTTCTGGAGTCTGGTTCACGGCATGTGCAGCCTGGAAATCAGCCAACGTACGCAGGGAGTCAATCTAACCGATCCGTCGGCTATCGTTGATCAGGCGTATACCGAGTTTTTGAAACTACTGGATCATTTCTAATTTTTTTGCCCTATTTATGAACATTGTTCACATTTTAAACCAAGATCAATGAAAGTCTTTTTTTTCGTACTCGCCCTGTTGGTTACGGGGGGAGTTACCCGACATACCCAACCGCCCGCCGACGCTGTTACCGGTGAGTGGCTCTCGCCCCGGAAAGACAGCCGAATCACTATTTATCGACAGGGAGATCTGTATCAGGGGAGGATCCTATGGGGTACGGGAACGGCCACTACTGACCAGAGCAATCCTGACCCAAGCCTACGCAGCCGAAATCTGATCGGGCTGGTCATCCTGAACGGGTTCGTCTATGACGGCCGAAGCACCTGGGAGAACGGCACCATCTACGACCCGCGGGAGGGAAAAACCTATTCCTGCAAGATGACCCTTACCACCCCGAACAGCCTCAGTATTCGTGGCTACGTTGGCGTATCGCTTTTTGGCCGGACAGAGGTCTGGTCCCGGGTTACGCCCGGTCGACCAAATCCTTAACTACCATAACCCAAATCCCATGAACGAATTTATCCTACTGACCGGAGCCTCGTCGGGTATTGGCCTCAACATGGCCCGCTTACTGGCTGCCCGCAAGCAGAACCTGATCCTGGTAGCCCGCCGGTTCGACTTGCTGGAAACGCTGAAGGCCGAGCTGGTAGACGAGCACGGGATCTCCGTCTACACCTTTGCCAAAGACCTTTCCAACGCCGACGAAGCTGTTGCCCTGCACAATGAGATCAGCGCCCTGGGCCTTCCGGTAACGAAGCTCGTTAACAACGCTGGCTTTGGTACCTACGGCCCTTTTGACGAGAGCGCGCTTGAACCGGATCTGCGCATGATCGACCTGAACGTGGGAGCGGTAGTAACCCTGACCAAACTGTTTCTGCCCGCTATGAAGCGTCGCGGCAGCGGGCACATCATGAATGTTGCCTCGCTGCTGTCGTTCCTGCCGTTTCCATACTATTCGGTTTACTCAGCCACCAAGGCGTTCGTCCTCGCTTTCTCCGAAACGTTGGCAGCGGAACTGACCGGCAGCGGAGTTACCGTTTCAGCCTTCTGCCCGGGTCCTGTCGATACGGGTTTTACCACCGATGCTATGCTGAAAACCAATGCATACGCGACGAACAAACCAGCCGATGTGCAATGGGTAGCGGCCGTTGGCGTCCGGCACCTGCTATCGGGCAAAGGGGTCAAAATTGTGGGCCGCCTGAACTGGCTGCTGGCAAACACCCCCCGCTTCTCGCCCCGCTGGCTCACCATGCGGATCAATAAATTTCTGGCCAGCCCCAAACGCTAATACGTATTTGGTTCTATTAGCCATTTTGCCATGAAAACCTTATCCGAATTGTTGCGCTACCGGAATGAACCGATGTATCTGTTCGGCCTTGCCTGCCTGCTGGCAGCGGCCGTTTGCCTGGCCCTGACCCGGCTCACCGATGTTCAGGTGAACGGCGTCAGCGCCTGGTATAAACCCGTCAAGTTTTTCCTATCAACCACCCTGTTTGTGTGGACTATGGCCTGGTATATGTTTTACCTGGGTCCGTCCAGAGCGGTGCAGATTTACTCCTGGGGGGTCATACTGCTGCTGGGGTTCGAACTCATCTATATTGCCGTTCAGGCCGGGCGGGGGCAGCTGTCCCACTTCAAGGTCGATACCCCTATGTACGCAGCTCTGTACAGCATGATGGCCCTGGCCGCTGTAGGCATAGCCCTATGGACGGGGTATATTGGGTTACTCTTCTGCCAGCGCAACTTTCCAGACTTGCCCGCGGCCTATGTCTGGGGCATCCGGATCGGCATTGGCCTGTTCGTGATCTTCGCGATGGAAGGGCTGGCGATGGGGTCTCAGCTACGGCATACCGTGGGTGGCCCCGATGGTAGTCCGGGACTGCCCGTGGTCAACTGGAGCCGAACCTACGGCGATCTGCGTATTGCGCATTTTATGGGCATGCACGCCATCCAGATCATCCCCATCCTGGCCTATTACGCCCTCAAAAGTGTTCGCCTGACAGTTGCGGTGGGTTTGCTCTATGGCCTCGCCACGACCCTGCTGTTTATTCAGGCGATGCGCGGCAAGCCCCTGTGGCCTCTCTGATAGAATTACCAGTTCATGAGCCGGGCTACGGGCTCATACAGCCGCGTATAGGCAATCTGAACGGCTACGGCCAGAAAGACAAAACCCGTTGTTCGGTTGAACAGGGTGACGACCCGGGGGGTAAAGAGTCGCTTGAGCCGGTTGGCGTAATACGCCAGCGCCGACTCAGTTACAAATACCCCAACCAGACTGGCGCTCATGAACCCGTACTGTTCGGCCTGGGTGTAGTGCAGGTGCGAGCGGATATACGCCACAATGGCTACCCAGGAAACGAAATTGACCGGATTGAGTGCGTTCAGAAAAAAGCCCGTCGACACGTAGTACAGGTAGTTACCAAATCGGGTTTGGGGATAAGCCAGCCGGGGGGTGCCCCGGAGGATGTTGACCAGGCCCATGGCCGTTAGGAAAATGACTCCCACAACCGCCATGAAATGCTCGAACCCCTGCACCTTTGGAATAAACGATGTCCCTAGCAGGGCAGCCAGTACGAACAGGATATCGCCGACGATCACGCCCAGCACGATCTTCATTCCGGACCGAAAGCCGTTATCGACACTGTTCTGGATCAGGGCAAAAAAAACGGTTCCAAATGTCAGGCAAAGGGCAACGCCGACCAGAAATCCGTACAAAATTGGTAAAAACACAAGTGATGAAGTTTACAGTGTTGGTGTCTGGCTGCCGAAGCTGTCGGGCCATTGGAGTCAACAGCCCACCCCCGTATACCAGCACCCGTTAAATTCCCCGCAGGCGGGCTACCATGAGCAGACCGCTAACGCTCAGGGCGTCGGTAATGCGGCTGTTCATAGCCATATCAACGGCTTCAGCCAATGGAAGTTTCCAGATTTTGAGATCTTCTGTTTCTTCGGGCTCATGGTCGCCCTGAACCAGATCTTCGGCAATGTACAGAAACCCCTCCTCGTCGGTAGCCGAATTGGAGGTATGAATCCGGGCAATTTTTGTCCATTTCCGGGCTTCCAGACCGGTTTCTTCCCGAAGCTCACGCCGGGCCGACTCGAGCGGATCGGTACCCAGCGGGCACCCGCCTTCCGGTATCTCCCACGAGTATTCGTTGAGCGGATAGCGGTACTGGCCAACGAGATAGGTATTCCCATCCGCATCGATCGGGATCACCCCCACCGCTTTATTCTTAAAACTGACAACTCCGTAAATGCCGGGTGTGCCGGCCGGCGTGATCACATCCTCATGCCGGATGCTCAGCCAGGGGTTTTCGTACGTTACGGCCGATTTTAATGTCTGCCAGGGGTTATCGGTTGCATTCATGCCAGCGAAAATACGGACTTTGTGGGTACGGTTGGCTATATTTGTTCACACGTACCACTTCATTCCGGGCTTCATGAGGGCCAGTCAACGCACTAAATACCGCTGGATGGGCCTGTCGTTTGGGCTCAGCATCATTCTGCTGGTTGTCAAATTCACAGCTTATTTCCTGACGTCATCGACCGCTATCCTGACCGATGCCGTCGAGTCGATCGTCAACGTGCTGGCCAGCGGATTCGCGTTGTATAGCATCTACCTCGCCGGACAACCCCGCGACCAGAACCACCCCTATGGCCACGGAAAAATTGAATTTCTGTCGTCGGGTTTCGAAGGGGCCATGATATTATCGGCCGGGCTGGTGATCGTCTGGCAGGCCATCCTGAGCGTTTTCGAGCCGCAGGAGCTCGATAATCTGGGTACTGGCTTTGTGCTGCTGGGGATTACCGCACTGGCCAATGCGTTTGTGGGCTGGATGCTGATCCGTACGGGCCGCCAGACCGATTCCCTGGCCCTGATTGCCGACGGGCAACACCTGATGACCGACGTAATCAGCAGCATTGTGGTCATGATCGGCGTGGCCATTGTGGCCCTGACCGGCCAGCGCTGGATCGATAGCGTGTTGTCGCTGGGTCTGTCTGTCCTGATCATTTACAATGGTCTGCAGCTGGTTCGGCAGTCCGTTGCCCGACTCATGGACGAAACCGACGCGCCAACCCTGGACCGGGTCGTGGCCCTGCTCAATGTACACAAGGAGCGAAACTGGATCGACGTCCATAACCTGCGGGTGCAGAAGTACGGCGCCGACCTACACATCGACTGTCACCTGACCTTACCCTACTATTGGGAACTGACACAGGTGCATGACGAGGTACATGCGTTTGAGGATACGCTTAAGGCCGGGTTCAGCAACGAGGTTGAAATTTTCGTGCATACCGATCCGTGCATGAAAGAATGCTGTCACTACTGCCGCGTGGCCGACTGCCCCGTGCGGGCATTCGCGTTTGTGCGGGATGTAGACTGGACCAGCGAGAATCTGCCGCTGAACCAAAAGCATTTTGTTCCCCTGGCCGTTCAGAGTGAGTAGATTCTGAGCCTTTTCATACTTAACCGATTAGAATACTTGGTTAAGTATGTACACCAGCTGGCCGTCTGTCTCATCCAGACTTTTTCGGGTTGTTGCCCTGCTTACGGTCATAATCGGCCTCAGCACCTGCGTCGCTACGTTCGATCCGACCCTTACCCCCAACACGACCCTGCTGGTGGTTGAAGGTATCCTGACCGATCAGCCCGTTACCCAGGCCATCACCCTCAGCCAGTCGACATCGACCCGCGACAGCAACTCCCGCACTCCTGTCAGCAAAGCTCAGGTACAACTTATCATCAACGGCACGCAGACCGTACTGCTGACCGAGACCCAGCCGGGCCGCTACGAACTTCAGCCCAGCCAGTTCAGCGGTCGCGTGGGCGATAGCTACCAGCTTCGGTTTCAGACGGCAAACGGCTCCCGCTACGAATCGACCGTCGAGACGATGGTGGCGGTTCCGGCTATTCAGCGGGTATACGATCAGTTCAATCCGAAGGGGCCGGGCCGGTTTGCCAACGAACTGTATACGCCCAGCAACGACATCTTCGTCGATTTTCAGGACCCGGCGGGCCAGACGAATTTTTACCTCTGGCGCACCCGGGTGTTTGAAGCGCAGGAATGGTGCGCGTCCTGCCAGCAGGGACGGTATATCCTCGAAGATATTGGTCCGGTAGGCACCGGCCCGATCCGGGTAATCGGCTGCGTTCCCGATAGTACCCTGGGGGTGTACAATTTTTTCGACTACATCTGTCGCGGCTCATGCTGGGATATCTTTTACAGCACCCGCGTGAACGTGTTTGCCGATGTGTACGCTAACGGGCGGCCGCAGGTAGGCCGGCTCGTGGCCCAGGTCCCCGTCTATCAGCGCGAACCGGCCGTTGTCGATGTCGAGCAGCTATCCCTGACGGTTGGTGCCTATCGATATTACCGGTTGTTTGAAGAACAAACCCAGAACACCGGCACCCTGGTCGATACGCCCCCCGCCCCTACCGTCGGCAACGTTCGCAACCTGACCGACCCGTCTGAAAATGTGGTCGGGTATTTCTCGGCTTCGTCGGTAGCCGTCAACCACTACTGGCTCAATCGCCGGAATGTGCCACTGGGCAGCTACCGGGGCCTGTTCTACGCCCAGAACCGGCGTTATCCCAATATAGAAACATCGCGGGGCAACCCGCCCGTTTATGGCGTCGGGGTTCCCTCGGCGGTTTGCATTCCCAGTCCCACCCGTACCAACGTACAGCCGGAAGGCTGGCAATAAGACGCTGATCAGCCACCTGTATGCTCACCGGCCTTCGCCTTCTGTTAATCGGGTTCCTCTTCGCCACGGCAGCCCACGGGCAGGCGTCACTCCTAACCATCAGCGGAACCGTCCGCGATTCGGCCACCAACCAGCCCCTGGCCGGCGCATCGGTGGTGGTCGACTTTAACAAGTCCGTGCGCGGCATCAACACCGATGCCTCCGGCCGTTTTTCGGTCGATGTGTTTGAAGGGAGCCACCATGTTGTGGTGCGTTACGTTGGCTACAAACCGTTCCGGATAGGCCTGCAGTTGAAAAACGACTACCAGCTGCCGGTAAAACTGGTGCTGGTCGCCAGTCAGCTCGAGGAAGTTGTCGTGACCAGCAAAGGATTCGACCGCAATGTTCGGCAACCCCTGCTGGGCGTCAGCCAGATCAGTGTCGAAACCCTCCGAAAACTACCGGCTGCGCTGGGTGAAGTCGATCTCCTGCGCGGCCTGCAGATGCTGCCCGGGGTTACCAGCGTGGGCGAGGCTGCCAATGGGGTCAACATCCGGGGCGGCACCACCGACCAGACGTTAATCCTCCTCGACGATACGCCTATCTTCAACCCGTCGCATATGTTCGGCCTGTTCTCCATCTTCCCGGCCGATGCGGTAAACGGACTCGATCTCTACAAAGGCAACGTGCCCGCCCGCTATGGGGGCCGGACAGCCTCCGTCATGGATATCTCGCTGCGCAACCCCAGCCTCGACCAGTTCCGGCTTACGGGCGGGGTAAGCGTAGTATCGAACCGGCTAACGGCCGATATACCCATCGTAAAAGACCGGCTTGGCATCATGGTATCTGGCCGGGGAGCCTTCAACGATTTTCTGCTGCCTCTGGTATCGGACCGGCTGGCCGGCATCAAAGCGCAGTTCGGCGACCTGGTTGTGAAAGGATTCTGGCGGATCAACGACCGCAACACGCTGACGGCCATGACGTACATGAGCAGGGATTTTTTCCAGACCCAGCTTCTGGGAAGCATCCCGAACATCAACGCCACCGCCACCCAGTATGACCACCAGACGGTGAACGCCATGGCCCGATGGCTGCGGGTGCTGTCACCGAAGCTGAACCTGCAGACCACCCTTTCGTCGACTTATTACGTACCGAAAATCCAGCTGCCCGAACTCAACTCGATCAATGTCGTAACCATTCGGTCCGGCATCAGGCAGCGTCAGCTCAAAACCAGCCTCAACGTTCAGCAGGAGGACCAGAAACTCGAGATCGGACTAAACGCCACGCACTACCGGGTAGAACCGGGGGCGCTGCTACCGGGTACGAGCGACCGGGTCAACCCCATTAATACCCCAACCGAACGTGGGCTCGAGCTGGCCGTGTATGCCGATAACGAATGGAGCCTGTCGACCCGGATGGCCGTGTCGGCGGGCCTGCGCTATTCGTTGTTCGGCGCTTTGGGTCCGGGTGTAGTACGTCGATACGAACCTGGGCAGCCCGTCGACGATTTCTCGGTCGTCGACTCCGTGCGGTACGGAACTGGGCAGATAAGCCAGCGCTACGGTGGCCTGGAACCCCGGCTCGGTATTCGCTATGAACTATCGGCCAGCTCGTCGGTTAAGTTTGGCTACAATCTGATGCGGCAGTACCTGCAGGTCGTCACCAACACGACGACCCCACTCCCTACCGCCCGCTGGAAAACCAGCGACACTCACATCCGGCCCCAGGTTAGCCAGCTGGTTACGGCCGGTTACTTTCGAAATTTCAAGGATAATGTCTACGACCTGCTGCTCGAAGCCTACTATCGCACCACCCGGCAGGCCCTCGATTATAAACCGGGCGCGAACTTTCTGTTGCAGGCCTATCCGGAAACCCAGCTGCTTCAGGGGCGTAGCCAGGCGTATGGCCTGGAGGTCATGCTGGCCCGCAAAAAAGGCGAACTAACCGGCTGGGTCAATTACACCTATGCCCGAACCCTCAATAAGGTGGATCAGGGGTCCACATTTCAGGAGCGGATCAACAATGGCAACTGGTATTCCGCCAATTACGACCGACCACACACGCTCAACGCATCGATGACGATCACCGTAAACCGGAACAACAGTTTTGGTTTCACCTTTGCCTACAGCAGCGGACGGCCCTACACGGCCCCCAACGGTTTTGTCTCCTTACAAAGCAATGAGTCGCCGGCTAACGGAGGCTCCCTGTCCGAGCTGATCAACGGAGTCACCGATTTTGGGTCGATCGAGCCCAGCCAATTCCCCTACTACAGCGAGCGTAATCAGGCCCGTTTACCCGATTACCACCGGCTCGATTTCTCCTGGAACATTACCAACCCCAGCCTGAAAAACCGGCGCTGGCAGGGTAGCTGGGTGTTTACCGTATATAACCTCTACGCGCGCCGGAATACCTACTCGGCCTTCTTCCGGACCGAGAATGGCAAGACGCAGGCTTACCAGCTGCAAATCTTTGCGACACCTATTCCGACCCTGACGTATAATTTCACATTCCGATAACTGGGTTTCGGCAAGCTGAAATAGCCATAAATCGCAAATTACTACTGTTTTTTCAGCGCCAGCCGGATCAGTTCAACCGTGTTTTTAACCCCGGCTTTCCGGATGATGCTGGCCCGCTGGTTGGCGACTGTGTTGGCGCTGATGTCGAACCGGTCGGCAATTTCACGGCTGCTCATCCCCTCGGCCAGGCAGGTCAGAATCTGTTCTTCGCGGGGGGTCAGCTTAGTCCAGATCGAACCGGGCGCAGGGTTACGCTGGGATTCTCCCGTCTCGCCCGGCTTTGGCACGTTGGGCAGAACCAGATGCCGGATAATGACTGACGATGCGGCCGATGGGTAATACAGATCGCCGGCGGCTACCATCCGGACGGCGCGCAGAATCTCTTCTTCGTTCGTGTCTTTCTGCAGGTAGCCGGCTGCCCCGTTCTGAACCGCGCTCAGAATATAATCGGCATTATGGTGCATGCTGAAGATCAGGATACGAACCTGCGGAAATTGCCGCGATACCACCCGGGTCACGTCGATCCCCGACATGCGCGGCATGGTAATGTCCAGTAGCAGCACATCAGGACGTAGTGACGGAATGAGGTCGATCGCTTCGTCGCCATCGGTAGCTTCTCCCACGATTTGGATATCGGTTTCGTCTTCCAGCAGCGTCCGGATTCCTTTCCGCACCACAGCATGATCATCGGCAATAAGGAGTCGTATCGGCATGGTTAGTGAATCTGTGTGTCAGACAAAGGTAGTTTAACAACCACTCTGGTCCCTTTTTTAAGCGTCGAGCTGATGGTCAAATCGCCGTTGAGCAAACGGGCCCGCGTTCGCATGTTTTCCAGCCCGTTGGTTACCGTCGGAGCCTGCCCCCGCCGAACGGTCTTGCGGGGCGAAAATCCTTTCCCGTCATCTTCAACCGTCATAATCAGCTGGGTGCGGGTGCGCTGCAGCCGGAGGTCGATCTGGTGCGCGCCGGCATACTTGACCGCGTTGTTCAGCGCTTCCTGCGCAATGCGGTACAAGCCAATTTCGACCGCTGGACTGTGGCGTTTCTCGTCGCCCGGGCCGGTGAACTGCACATTGATGGCCGAGGCCTGTGCCGTTTGCTGAGCCAGGAGCTGCAAGGTAGCCTCCAACCCGAAATCGCCCAGCACCGACGGCATCAGGTTGTGCGAAATCTGGCGGGTTGTCTGAATAATGTCCTGAATCATGGTACATAGCTCCTCAAACCGCAGGCGCTGTTTATCGTCCGGAAACGGAATTTTCTTAAGCTTCCCGGCATGTAGATTCAGCCCCGTCAGCATCTGCCCGATGCCGTCGTGGAGTTCGCGGGCAAAACGCCGGCGCTCCTCTTCCTGCCCTTCCAGTAAAGCCGCTGAGCGAACCCGATCTTCGGCGCGTTGCAGTGCATACTTTTCGTCAATCGTCCGGACCAGCAACTCCTGCGTATCCACCAAAGTACGATTGGCGGCTTCCAGATTAAGGTTAGTTACGGCCAGCCGCCCGTTGGCCAGCTGGAGCGCCCTCTCGGATTCGGCCAGTTGGCGGATAGCCCGTCGGGTGTAGTTCACGACCGGCCTGAAAATCAGCAGCCCTTCGATCAGCAGGGTCAGTAACGTAGCCAGCGACAGTATCCATTCGATCCGTTCGAGGTGCTTTACCCGGGCAAAATTTTCAGCATCGAACTGAAAAACAATGGCATTCATCTGACTCAGGTAAGATGGTTCCTGGCCCAGAATCTGCTCTACGGCTTGCTTCTGCTGGCTGGCGGAGGGGCCGGGCCTGCCGATCTGGACAAAGTTGGTATAGATAGTCTGGTAACTGGACTCGATCCGATCGAACATCGCATTCAGCGCATTGCTTTTAGGCACGTCATACGCCTTTTCCATCAGCAAACGGCCCTTCCGCAACTGCACGTGGGTAGTGCTCCAGGCGGTCAGTAACGAATCGAACAGCGGGGCATCGGGTGAGGGGATGCCGACCAGCTTCAGAACGGTGATTTTGGTCAGTCGCTGACTTAGCATCCGCTGCCGCCCGGCCACGTTCAGAACCCGCCCGTTATCGTTCAGATCCCGAATGGTCTGTTTGATAAACAGGAGCCCGCTCACCGTGAGCAGGGCGATCACGGTGAGGGCCAGGATGTAGAAACGGGTTAAACGGCGGGCTACCTGCTGATCGAGTTCTGTCATTCGTTATAAGCCAACGAATACCAGTCCGTTCTCCACCTGTATTGGATAGGTGGCGATCTGGTAGTCGCTATCGGTGAGGCACTGACCGGTTTTAAGCGAAAACGTCTTTTTGTGGAATGGACACGCCACCTTATGCTCGTCGCCCTGGCTACCGGTCATGCCCCGCGCCAGCGCCATCTGCTGCCGGTGTGGACACTGGTTGTCGGTGGCATACCAATTGCTGGTACGGGCAAAGTTGAAGATAGCGATCTGGCGGCCTTCGATCAATACGCAGGCCCCACCATCGGCGGGTACATCGGCACTAGTACACACCTGATGCCAGGTAATCTCTTCTTTTTCGAGGGTTATTGACTCCATGAGCTACGATTATTAGGAATGAGTGATGAGGAAGCAGTGATACGCGCAGGATTGGTGCAATCGTTGGATTACTGCCATTCGAGGGCGCGCTTCTGATGGCGGAGGGGTTCAAACCGGACGTGCGGATCTTTCTCCTCCGGGGCATTGACAAAGTGAGCGAACCGTTTGCGCAGGTCCGGGTTCCCGACCACTTCTTTCCATTCGCAGGCGAAGGAATCGACCAGCTGCTGCATGTCCTGCTCCAGCTGATCGGCAATACCCAGCACATCGTCTACGACTACGGCTTTCAGGTAGGCCATGCCGCCCTCCATTTTGTTGAGCCAGGTAGCGGTACGGGTCAGCGGATCAGCCGTTTTGATGTAGAACATCAGGAACCGGTCGATCAGCCGGATGCAGGTTTCCTTATCCACGTCCGAAGCCAGCAGCTGCGCATGCTGCGGCCGGGAGCCTCCGTTGCCGCCTACATATAGGTTCCAGCCTTTTTCCGTTGCTATGATCCCGAAGTCCTTGCTCTGCGCTTCGGCGCACTCCCGAATACAGCCCGACACGCCGGATTTGAGCTTGTGGGGCGACCGGATGCCTTTGTAACGCTCTTCAACCTCAATAGCAAACGAGACCGAGTCCTGTACCCCAAACCGGCACCAGGTAGAACCGACGCAGCTTTTTACCGTACGCAGGGCTTTCCCGTACGCATGGCCACTCTCGAAGCCAGCGGCTATCAGCTCTTCCCAAATCCTGGGCAGGTCGTTTATATGAGCGCCAAACAGGTCGATGCGCTGACCGCCGGTGATCTTGGTATACAGGGCGTATTTTTGAGCCACCTGCCCGATCACGATCAGTTTGTCGGGGGTTATCTCGCCCCCCGGTATCCGCGGCACTACCGAATACGTGCCTCCTTTCTGAATATTGGCCAGATACCGGTCGTTCGAGTCCTGAATGGGAGCCCGGTCGCTGGTCAGCACGTTCTCGTTCCAGAGGCTGGCCAGCACAGAGGCCACGACAGGCTTGCAAACCTCACAGCCTGCGCCACGGCCAAACTGGTTAATGACGGCCCCAAAGGTTTTCAGGCCATTCATCTTCACCAGATCGAGCAGTTCCTGACGCGAATACTCGAAGTGTTCGCAGATTACGTTACGGATGTACAGTCCCTGTTCGGTCAGCACGCCCGCAATCAGGTCTTTGACCAGCGGGGTGCAGCCTCCGCAGCCGGTGCAGGCTTTGGTCGATTTCTTCAACTGATCGATGGTTGTATGCCCGTTTTCGGCAATTTCGGTACAGAGTTGGGCTTTGGTGATGGCTTCGCAGGAGCAGATCAGGGCATCATCGGGCAGGCTCATCACCCCCCCCGGGATAGTTCCGGCTCCTTCGGCGGCTCCCCGGCCTGCGCCCAGAATCAGGTCTTCGGCATCGGGAGGCAGAACGGTCTTGTTCTTACAGAGCTGCAACAACATAGTATACTGCTCGGCATCGCCCACCAGGATACCACCCAGCAGTTCCTTTCCGTCGGGCGTTACGTTGATTCGTTTGTAAATCCCTTTGGCTTTATTTTCATACACAATCGTCTGGCAGGCCTCTCCTTCAGCAAACGGATCGCCAAAGCTGGCAACGTCGACACCGATCAACTTCAGCTTGGTCGACATGTCATACGGCTTGAACGATTTCTCGATGCCGGTCAGCCGGGCGACGGCTACGGATGCCATTTCGTAGCCCGGCGCGACCAGTCCATAAATCATATTATGAGCCAGTGCGCATTCGCCAATGGCGAAAATGGCCGGGTCCGATGTCTGCATGAACTCGTTGACCACGATACCCCCGCGCGGATGCGTATCCAGGCCAGCCCGTTTTGCCAGCTCATCGCGGGGTCGGATACCGGCTGAAACGATCAGCATATCGACGTCCAGCGTGACGCCGTCGGCGAAGACCATGCTTTTAATGGCAGCCTCGCCCACGATCGCCTGGGTGCTTTTCCCCAGATGAACGGACAATCCCACGGTTTCGAGCCTGCGCATTAGTATGCCCGAACCGGCTTCGTCGATCTGGCGGGGCATCAGCCGGGAGGCAAACTCAACGACATGGGCTTCGTCGAGGCCCAGATCCAGCAGCGCTTTGGCCGCTTCCAGTCCCAGCAACCCTCCGCCCAGTACGGCCCCCCGCGTTCGTTTCGGGCCGTGGGCCGCGGCAGTTCGCAGCTGACGCGCGTGCGCCATAATCAGCTCCAGATCTTCGATAGTCCGGTAGACAAAGACCCCTTCTTTCTCAATCCCCGGAATAGCGGGCACGAAAGCGCCCGAGCCCGTAGCCAGTACCAGATAATCGTAAGGAACGACACGACCCGTGTGTGACCGTACTTCCTTCCGCCCCCGGTCAATAGCAACAACCGGATCGGAGAGGTAGAGCTGAATACCCTGCTCGGCGTACCAGCTGGCCGGGGCCAGGGCCAGCTCATCGGCTGACTTCCCCCCGACGAACTCGCTCAGGTGAACCCGATCGTAAGCTACGCGCGGCTCTTCCCCGAAAACCGTTACCGCAAACGCAGTTGCTTTTTTCTCATCGGCCAGCAGCTTCTCACAGAATTTGTAGCCGACCATCCCGTTGCCGATTACGACAACGCGCTTTGCTGTTTGTGCATACATAGTTATTAGTGACTATGATCTTATAAAAACCCTGTTTTTTAGTTGTAATAATTCAAGAATTTACCCCCACGGCTTACAAATTATTACGCATCAAAATTAAACTGTCTTTTTACTATTTCCTACTATTATATTCTTCATATTATCAAATTTAAAGTATATTTTATCGAAAAGTCTTGTTTTTAACGATTTACTCTCTACTTTTGAACCAGCAAACACAGATAGTTATAATTAACCATTATAGTACAATTTCAATAGACACCTTAGTAAATCATCACTATGCAGCCAAAGCTAACACTCGTGGGGGCGGGTCCGGGCGACGGCGAATTGATCACCCTAAAAGGGATCAGAGCGCTCCGGCAGGCCAACGTTATTTTATACGACGATCTGGCCAACGCCACCCTGCTGGACTTTGCTCCGGAACATGCGCTCAGAACATACGTAGGCAAACGAGCCGGTCAGGTGTCCATGTCGCAGGAGGACATCAACCGGACGGCCGTTCGGCTGGCCCGGAAGCATGGGCACGTGGTGCGGCTGAAGGGGGGCGACCCTTTTGTGTTTGGCCGGGGATACGAAGAATACACCTATGCGCTGGAACACCATATTTCCTGCGAGATAATACCGGGCGTGTCGAGCTGCATAGCCGTACCAGCATCCCAGCATATTCCGGTAACCTGCCGGGGCGTAAGCGAGAGCTTCTGGGTCATTACCGGTACCACACGCCAGGGCGACTTGTCGGACGACCTGTACCTGGCCGCCCAATCGAAAGCGACGGTGGTCATTCTGATGGGATTGAACAAATTGGATGAAATTTGTGCGATGTACTGCCAGTACGGTCGGGGTCACTTACCGATGGCGGTGGTACAGAACGGGACACGCGCCAATGAGCAGTGCGTGGTTGGCCAAGTCTGGGAGATGCCAAGTCTGATCGCGGTGCAGGGCGTGGGGGCGCCCGCCGTGCTGATGATTGGCGAGGTCGTTGCCTTACACCCATCCTACTCGATGGCGTATCTGCACGATCTGTCTTCCGCACGGGTCTAAAAAAGCCGGTCCGGTGTGGGGGCACCTTTGGACCGGCTCAACAGGGTTGTCTATGTATAACACAAACGCATCAAAGAAAATGGAAAAAAGCGTCTAACGCAAACGCCTTCATCGCAATCGGGTGGTCCCCCTTCGGCGGGCTTCTTCATGACCACCCCTCCCGACTCCTGTCCGTCAGGCCTTTGCCTGTAGTTTACCCGTATTCGGGTATCCCGGCTATTACTATGTCATCTCACCGCATTCGTACCTGCATCGATCTGAAATTTTATGAAATCAATCTACATCACCCGGTTGGCCCTGCTGGTGATTCTACTGGTAGTGGCCCAGCCTGACCTCTTTGCTCAACTGTCACTGACGGGGCAGATCAGAACCCGAACCGAACTCCGGGACGGACTCGGTAACCTGGCTCCCAAAAACAGTCCGGCCGCGTTGTTTACGTCGCAGCGTACCCGACTTACCTTCGGCTACAAATGGGATCGAGTCATGTTCCATACCGCCGTGCAGGATGTACGAGTCTGGGGCCAGGATGCCGCCACTATCAACAATGCCGATGGCTACCGGCTGATGGTTCACGAGGCCTGGGCCGAAATAACGCTCGCTAACCGCGCCGATACCACCATTCAGTTCAAGCCGATACAGAACCTATCCCTGAAAATTGGCCGTCAGGAGCTGGTATACGATGATGTGCGCCTGCTGGGTAACCTCGACTGGCTACAACAGGGGCGTCGATTCGATGCGGCCCTGCTCAAGGCCCAGCACCAGGGCTGGGCGCTGGATCTGGGGGCTGGGTTTAATCAGAACACCGATGCGTTTGGTCAGGTCGGTGATAACTACACACCGGGCAATGTACCGGCATCAGCACTCTCGTCGAAAAATGTCACGCTGGCTATTCCAGCTGGTTTTATACCGACGGCCGGTAAAGGAGGAGCGCCGGTTCTGGCTACTCCACTAAGCACGAACGGACGAAACCAGCACTTCAAATCATTCCAGATGATTTATCTGACGCACAAGTTTAATCAGACAAAGTTCTCGGCGCTGTTCTTCAAAGATGACTTTCAGAAGTACCGGGCCGACTCGCTGGGGAGCACCGCGACGGGTTACGTATATGGGAGACGGTATGATGTATTGGGCACCCATTCGCGCCAAACCTATGGGGCTATGCTAACGGGTCAGTTGGGCAACGCATCGTCCCGCATCGGTACAGTACAGTGGCAGGCATTTGCCTACGCACAGCGTGGTAGAGACCGCGACGGACTATCGATCAAAAAGGCCTATCACTACGGCGGAAACGTCATGTTCCAGAAAGGGCCACTGAGCGTTGGCCCTGGCTATGAAGTGCTGTCGGGTAACGACGCTACGACCCTGCAGGCTGGTGAAACGAACCGGTTCGATCCGCTCTATGGCACGCCCCACCGGCACTGGGGGTATATGGATTACTTCTATGTCGGCACGGGCTCACCCGCTGGTGGCCTCAAAGATGCCTTCCTGAAATTCAGATACGCCACGTCCCGCCTGACCACCACCTTCGACCTGCATTATTTTGCCCTGGCGGCTCCTACCTACAACCGGATGGCCGATGCCCCCGCTGGCGCCCGACTCGACCCGAAGCTGGGCATGGAATATGATTTCGTGACCACTTACGCCCTGAACAAATTCACCACCCTGGAACTGGGCTACTCGATCATGAACGGCACCAACAGCCTGGAGTACGCCAAACAGGGTACAATGAATGCGAAAGATAAGGTAGGCCAATGGGCTTATCTGATGATCAACATTCGCCCCGACTTTTTCTACACTAAACCGCTGGCCATCAGGCAGTAACCGACGCCCCACGCTACGTAACCCTCACTACCAATTTCTCACGCTTCGAACCTATATGATCATGTCGACTGATAAACTAACCAGACTGAACATCTTCAGCATCCGCGGAGTACAGATGCGAACCTTTCACATCACCTGGCTTACCTTTTTTGTCTGTTTCTTCGGCTGGTTTGGCCTGGCTCCGCTGATGCCTGCCATCCGGGCCGATTTGGGCCTGACAAAGCCGCAGGTGGGTAACACTATCATTGCCGCCGTATCGGCTACCATCTTTGCCCGACTGATTATCGGTCGGCTTTGCGACACCTGGGGACCGCGTAAAACATACACGGCGCTGCTGATTCTGGGGTCACTGCCGGTTATGCTCGTTGGCCTGGCCCACGATTACACCACATTTCTGCTGTTTCGACTGGCCATTGGTGTAATAGGGGCTTCGTTTGTCATCACCCAGTTTCACACCTCCATGATGTTTGCCCCTACCATCAAAGGCACAGCCAATGCCGTTGCTGGCGGCTGGGGCAACCTGGGCGGGGGCGTTACGCAGCTTGCCATGCCCCTCATCATGAGCGCCATTGTTGGCTTTGGCTATGTGAAAGCCGATGCCTGGCGGCTGGCTATGATCGTGCCGGGCGCGCTAATGCTCGTTATGGCATTCGTCTACTATCGCTACACCCAGGACACGCCCGCCGGCAATTACGACGATATAGACCGAACCGACAGTCATCAGGAGACAGTTTCGTTCTGGAAAGCCTGTGCCGATCTGCGCGTATGGGCCCTGGCCCTCGCCTATGGCTGCTGCTTCGGCATGGAGATCACGTTCGACGGAGTGGCGGCTCTGTATTTCTTCGATAACTTCCACATGGCCGAAACGGAAGCCGGTTTCTGGGCCATGCTGTTCGGCTTCATGAATATTTTTGCCCGGGCCGTTGGCGGTATCGTTGCCGACAACGTAGGCCAACGCTATGGAATGCGGGGTAAAGGACTGCTCCTGGCTGGCCTGCTGCTGCTTGAGGGGGCCGGCATCGCGCTGTTTGCCCAGACCGGTAACCTGCCCATGGCTATCGTATCGATGATCACCTTTGCCATGTTTCTCAAGATGGCAA
This sequence comes from Spirosoma lacussanchae, assembly GCF_005870035.1. Classification (GTDB taxonomy): domain Bacteria; phylum Bacteroidota; class Bacteroidia; order Cytophagales; family Spirosomataceae; genus Spirosoma; species Spirosoma lacussanchae. The sequence continues at coordinate 128,588 of NZ_SWJG01000004.1, forward strand.
ACGGCACTACCTACGCCATTACCCCTTTTGTCAACACCAAAGCCGTTGGCATCGTTTCGGGGGTTGTGGGGGCCGGCGGCAACGTGGGTGGTATGCTGATGGGGTTCCTGTTCAAATCGGCGACCATCAGCTATAGTCAGGCTTTCCTGTACATCGGCGTGGCGGTGGTGCTCGTCGGCCTGTTGCTCTTGCTGGTCAATTTCAATACCGAACCCGTTGCCGAACCTGCCGAAGCTGACCTGCAAACGGCCTGATGACCGAAACGGTTAGATAAAGCCTGCGCCAGCCCGATGCATCAGCCTGTATTACCAGACAATCCGATGACACACAAAACTACCTGCTGCTATTGTGGTGTTGGCTGCGGTATCGTAGTCAACCAGGAGCCAAACGGACGGCTGACGGTTGAGGGAGACAAAGACCATCCGTCAAACCGCGGCATGCTGTGCTCCAAGGGCCTGAACCTCCCTTATACCGTTGTGGATCAGTCAGACCGGCTACTGTACCCGCAGATGCGGTTCAGCCGCAGTATGCCCATGCAACGGGTAAGCTGGGATACGGCCCTGAACCGTACGGCTGCCGTTTTCCGAACCCTTATCCAAAAATATGGTCCCGACTCGGTAGCGTTTTATGTATCGGGACAATCCCTGACGGAAGAGTATTATCTGGTCAATAAACTCATCAAAGGGTTCATCGGCTCTAACAATATCGATACTAACTCACGTCTCTGTATGAGTTCGGCGGTGGTAGGCTACAAACTCTCGCTGGGTGAAGATTCGGTACCGGTGTGCTATGATGATATCGAAAACGCCGATCTTTTCTATGTCCAGGGGGCCAATCCGGCCTGGTGCCACCCCATACTCTGGCGTCGCATCGAAGCCCACAAGGCGGCTAACCCACATATCAGGATCATCTGCATTGACCCCCGCCGGACCGACACCGCCCGCTCGGCCGATCTGCATCTGCCCATCCGGCCCGGCACGGATATAGTCCTGAACAACGCCATCGGTCGGCTGTTGGTCGAACAGGGCGCTGTTGACCAGTCGTTTGTCACGTCACATACCGATGGTTTTGAGGCCTACCGAGCGCAGGTCATGCAACGTACCCTAGACGAAGCAGCCGAAGTATGCGGTGTTCCGGCCGCTGACATTCAGCAGGTCGCCAACTGCATTGGCCGCTCCAAAGGCTTTCTGTCGCTCTGGACTATGGGCCTCAACCAGTCGGTGATCGGGGTCAATAAAAACCTGTCGCTGATTAACCTGCACCTGATCACCGGCCGCATCGGCACGCCGGGCAATGGACCGTTTTCGCTCACTGGCCAACCCAACGCGATGGGCGGGCGCGAAGTGGGCGGCCTGGCTAATCTGTTGCCGGGGCATCGGGAGGTGGCCAACGCAGCCCATCGCGCTGAGCTGGAAGCATTTTGGAAAAGCCCGGTTCAGATTGCCCCAAAACCGGGCCTGACCGCTACGGAGATGTTCGACGCCCTGGACGATGGTCGACTGAAAGCAATCTGGATTATTAACACCAATCCGCTGGTGAGTCTGCCCGACCTGAACGCGGCCGAGAACGCCCTAAAAAAGGCGCGCTTTGTCGTGGTACAGGACGTGTCGAACCGGGCCGATACCGTCGCTTTTGCCGATGTCGTGCTGCCCGCTGCGGCCTGGCTTGAAAAAGAGGGCACCATGACGAATGCAGAACGCCGGATCACCTACCTCCCCCGGATACGCCAGGCCCCCGGCGAAGCCCTGCCCGATGCAGAGATCATCTGGCGGTTTGCGCAGAAAATGGGCTTTGCCAATGCCTTCAACTACACCAGCGCGGCCGAAGTCTATGACGAATACGTAAAAACCACCGCCGGGACCAACCTGGATGTTACCGGCGTTTCCTACGCCTTACTGAACGAGCTGAGAAGTATTCAGTGGCCTTACCCGAAAGAGCCGTGGGGGGGCCCCCCCCGGGCCAGAACCCCCCACGGCCGCCCCACCCCCATAAACACACCCCCCGAC
>NZ_SWJG01000004.1:130603-478010 GCF_005870035.1 Spirosoma lacussanchae
CCCGGGGCCCTCCCCCCCCGGCGCGGGGGGGGCCCCCGGCGGGGGCCCGCCCCCCCCCCCCCCCCCCACGGCTCTTCACCGACCACCGGTTCTATACGCCCAACCAGCGAGCCCGGCTCCACGCGGTTCCCGACGAGAACACCTCAGAGCCGACCGATGATACGTTCCCCCTCGTGCTGACGACTGGTCGCGTCCGGGATCAGTGGCATACGATGACCAAAACCGGCCGGGTAGCCAAGTTGAATCAGCACAGTCCGCAACCGTTCGTGCAGATTCACCCCGCCGATGCCCAGGCCCGCTCCATCCAGGACGGGCAGCTGGTCGACATACGGAGCCGGCGCGGGGTGGTGCGGGTGAAGGCACAGCTAACCGAAGACGTACGGCCAGGCCTTTGTTTCCTGCCCATGCACTGGGGCCGACTAGCGCAGGCCCAATCGGAGAAGGCAACCCTGAACCGGGCCAATAACCTAACCAGCTCGCTCGTTGATCCGCGTTCCAAAGAACCCGACTTCAAGTTTTCGGCAGTAGAAGTAGTGCCCTATCGAAAGCCAGCCGAAAAAATCATACTGATTGGTGCCGGATCGGCCGGTCTGGGATTCATCAACACCTACCGGTCGCTAGCCGCCACCGCCCAGGACGAAATCCACGTGTTCTCCAAAGAGATTCATCCGTTCTACAACCGGGTTCTCCTCCCCGACTACATCAGCGGGGCGCAGTCGTGGGCGCAACTCGTCAAACTCCGCGAAGATCAGTTTAGGGAGGCCAGCATCGTCGTTCACAAAGGCGTCGGCATTGCCCACATTGACCGAAAGGCGCGGGTCGTCGTAGATACGAAAGGCGTTGAACACGACTACGATAAAATCCTGCTCGGCACGGGTAGTCGCGCCTTTATGCCTAAGGGGGTACCGCGCATACCCGGCATCTTTAACATGCGGTCGCGCCTGGATGCCGACTCGCTCATGCCCTTTCTGAAGCCGGCCGTCGCCAGTCCTTCCGGGCCACATGAACCTCGTACAGTCATTGTAGGGGGTGGGTTACTGGGGCTCGAACTGGCCGCATCGCTGCGTCAGATTGGGGTTAGAGTCACGGTTATTCAGCGGGCCGGTCGCTTCATGGAACGCCAGCTCGACCCACTGGCGAGCGAACTCCTCTATCTGGAGCTACTGGACCGGGGCATCGAGGTATACTTCAACGAAGAGGTTCAGACGTTCATGGGCACTGAACGGGTTGAGGGTATTCAGCTCAATTCGGGTCGGCAGATACGTTGTCAGGCCGTTGTGATTGCAATCGGTACCGTACCCAACACTGAACTGGCCCAGGCTGCGGGGCTAACCTGCAACCGGGGCGTGGTGGTGAACGATTACATGCAAACGTCAGACCCCCACATATTCGCGGCTGGTGAAGTGGCGCAGTGGCGGGGGCAGATGTGGGGCATAACCCTGGCCGCCGAGCAACAGGCCGACTGTGCCGCCCGGTTCATAGCTGGCGACGTATCGACCCCGTATCCTGGCAGTTTATCGGTTAGTATTCTGAAGATGGAAGGCCTTCATCTGTGCAGCATGGGGATCACGGAGATACCGGCCCCGCCCGGCTCGCCGGAGTACGGGAGCTACGAAGAAATCGTATTCATCGACAAGTCGAAACGGTACTATAAAAAATGCATCGTCCACGGCGACAAGCTGGTCGGTGCTATTCTGGTCGGCGACAAAAACGAATTTCAGGAGTTTCGCGATCTGATTGCCAACGGCACCGAACTGTCCGAGAAACGACTACAGCTCCTGCGGACCAGCAAAAAAGTTGACCCCGTTGCGGGTAAACTGGTGTGTTCGTGCAATACCGTTGGTCGGGGCAACCTGGAAACAGCCATTCGGGCGGGCTGCACCGATTTTCAGCAGCTTTGCCAAGCCACGGGTGCCGGTACCGGCTGCGGTTCCTGCCGCCCCGAAATTCGGAGTATTCTCGTTTCCATGAGCGAGTTGGTAAATGGGTGATTGAGTGATTTGTCAAGCCCTCTACCCACCTCGCCCGCCACGGTGGCGACGGGGACCACGGCGACGCGTACTCATTCATCGCTCATCGTTAAAAAATAAAAATTCTCTTATGCGTGATTATTATACGCTTACGGTCAATATGCCCGGTGGTATTGTATCGGTGGGAACGCTGCAGACCGTATTGTCGCTGGCGTACGAAGCGCGGGTTCGTCAGGTGCGCTTCGGAGCGCGGCAGCAGCTGCTGATGACGGTTCACTACGAGGACATGCGCTGGCTGGAAAAAGACTTAAAACAACATGGAATTCGCTACGAAACGACCAGTCGGTTTCCAAATATCATCAGTTCCTACTGTGGCGAGGATGTTTTCAAAACAGGAGCCTGGCTGCGGGAGAGCGAGTACCATACCGTGCTCGACCAGTTCGACTACCAGCCCCGCCTGAAGGTAAACCTGTCGGATGCTAATCAGAGCTTTACGCCTTTTTTCACCGGTAACCTGAATTTTATAACCTCGCCGGAACCGCATTTCTGGTATATATACGTTCGACCCAAACAAACGAATAGACTGTTCCGCTGGCCCGATCTGATCTATACCAATGACATTGGGCGACTGGCCAAAGCCATTGAGGAAGCCATGCTGGATCAGGAGCATCAGGGCGAGGAGGCCCTCTACAGCGCCGTTACCGATGGCCGGTCGTTCATTACCCAGCCCGCTACGCAGGCTGTTGACTTACCCGAGTTTTCGCTGCCGTATTACGAAGGATTTAACCGATACGGACACCGGTCCTGGCTCGGCCTGTACCGGCGCGACGAACAGTTTTCGGTGGCCTTTCTGCTCGATATCTGTACGCTTTGCCTGACTACCCGCATCGGTGAACTCTGCATAACGCCTTGGAAATCCGTCATCATAAAGGGTATTGAAGAGAAGGACCGGGCCAAATGGTCGCGGGTGCTGGGCAAACACAACATCAACGTTCGCCACGCAGCCAATGAACTGGCCTGGCAAACGGAAGACCATACGGACGACGGTACCCGGCTCAAACATTTCCTGATCCGCTATTTTGAGAAGTACGACACCCGTACGTTCGGGTTGTGTTTCGGGGTGCAGACCCGACCCAAATCCGAAGTGTTCGGCTCAATTCTGGTGCGCAAACGTCCGCTGCTTCAACTCGGGCAACTGGCGTTGCTGAGCGTCTACGACCTATATTATACGGAAAATTTCAACCCCAACAGCCGAACCTATCACCGCTTCGAAAAAGGCCTGCTCAAGATTCACCTGCCCGCTCAGATTGACCGGCTGTGCCGCACCTACAGCTCCCGCCGGCTGCGCGAAACCAGCGAAGTTCAATCCGTCAGATCCGATGAATCATCGGTCCAGATACCATCGGTTTCGCTAAGCCATCAGTGCCCCCACTGCTTCACCCTGTATGACGAGCTGTATGGCGATGTGCTCAGCGGTATACCGGCCGGTGTTTCTTTCGGTAACCTGCCCGATGGCTACACCTGTCCGACCTGTGACGCCCCCAAAACCGATTTTGTAGCAATAGCCTTACCGGACCCGGCGGTGCTGTGATGGCGGCTGGATCATGCTTTTCGAATCCGCCGGTATAGTCGGATCGCCAGCAGCAGCACGGTCAGCAGCACAAACAGACCCAGCATGCCCCAGAGCATGTTCAGCGCATCTTTCAGAATGACGAGAAATACAATGGCGAATAAGAACAGAGTGGCAACTTCATTCCAGATCCGAAGCTGGTTGGACGTATAGCGCAACTCTCCGCGCTGCTGCTGCCGGAATAAGACGTGGCATGAGCCGTGGTAGAGGTATAAGCCCAGCACCATACCCAGCTTGTATATCAGCCAGTCGGGAGTAGCGCCGTATTGATACCAGGTGTTGAGGCCCAGCGCCAGAGTAACCACCGCCGATGGCCAGGTGATGCCATACCACAGCCGACGCTGCATCAGTCGCAGCTGGTCCTGCAAAACGCGCCGGCCCGGTTCGGCCAGCGACTCGGCCTCGGTGACGTAGATGAACAGACGCGGTATATAAAATAGGCCCGCAAACCAGGTCACGACGAAAATTATGTGGAGGGATTTGCTGTACAGAAATGCCATAAATCAGCTCGGTCGAGCACGGGTGCAGGACGAATATACGGCAACTCAACGAACCGATATAAAAGATCCTGCCGGTTGTTCTAGCACCGACAGGATTCATATCACCTAAAACAACTATGAAAAGTAACTAGTCCAGCAACGCCGGTATGTCAACGAGCCACACGATCAGCAAAGCCAGCAAAAACAAACCAATCATCAGTATTAACAGCCAGTCGGGCCGTCGGCTTTTCAGCGGGGCCGGCGCGGGCGGGTTAACGGGCGGTTGTTGCCGCGGCTGATGATCATCGAAGCGAATCGGATCAGCGTCTGCCTTTCCGGTTGGCCTGTTTGATGGGCGGGCTTTTTCGGTGAGTCGTAACATACCCCAAAATTCACCCCTACTTCTTAAAATGGGCTAAGTTGTACCTTAGAATTTCATTAGAGATCCGGCTGGCGGGGCAGCTCGATCCGAAACACAGTGGGTTCACCATCGGCTGACCGCACAAACAGCCGCCCCAGATGAAGGCGAACGATCTGTTCAACCAGAGGCAGACCGATCCCGTAACCACGCACATCGGCGGTGGGGTTAGCCCGGTAAAAAGGCTGAAATATATACGGCAGGTCATTGGCCGGGATGGGCTGCCCCTGGTTGCTCACGCTTACGCAGACCCAGTCTCCTTCGAACTCGACCCGGAGCGCAGCCTGGCCATCGGAGGCAAACTTACAGGCGTTTTCGGTGAGATTAATCAGCGCCGTTCGGATCAGGGTCGTACTGCCAGCCACGGTCAGCCGATCAAAATCATCGGGTAGTTCGCCCAGATCGACCGTCACCCTGTACGCCGGATTCAGGCTGTTGACGTGATCCCGCACGTCCCAGACTACTTCGTCGAGCCGCATCGTATCGGTCAGCAGGCGGGCCGGATCGGCGTCGTTCACCTGCGACAGTTTCAGCAGTTCCAGGGTCAGCGCCGACAGGTGCCCAACGTCTTCAAGCACTGAGCGGATGGTGCGCTGATAGGCCTCGGGTTCGCGCCGGTTCAGCAGGCTGACTTCCAGCTGCGAACTGATCTGGGTAAGCGGGTTCTTCAGCTCGTGCGACACGTTGGCCACAAACATGCGCTGCAGACGAAACGATTCCTCGATCCGGTCGAGCAGCCGGTTGATGGTGGCCGAAAGCCGACTGATTTCGTCGTCTTCCCGGCTGATCCGGAGCCGCTCGTGCATGGTTCTCGGAAAGATATCGCTCAGTTGTTCCTCGATCTGCTGCATCGGCTCGAGCGCATCACCCGCATACAACCGGCCAGCAAAGGCAACAATGCCCACTATCGCCAGAAAAAGCCCGCCAAAGGTCCAGAGCATCGTGCGCAGAAACCGGTCGCCGTACACGTTTCGGGCCGAAGCCAGCACCACAAAATCGCCGTCCGGTACCTGATACCGGATACCCGACACATAATATCGCTGCCAGCGAAAATCCCGTTTACCCTGTTTGCGGATAGCCTGTAATTCGCGCGCCGGCATACCCAGCCGCAGGTCGTCGTTGGTCATAAAGACCGGCACATCCCGCAGGTTGTAGACGGTAATTTTCTGGTCGGGCAGCTGATCTTTGCGCAACTGGCTCACCCGCCGGAGCAACCGGGGCTCCATCTTCTGCCGCAGGAGCAACTCGCCGTACGTACTCGCCTTTCGATCGAGCCGGTGGTAGAAATCGGACGAGATATAATACCAGCAAAACCCGTAAATACTCGCAAACGTTAGCGCCAGGATGGCCGAAACCAATCCCGTAAAGCGTAGCGTCAGGCGTGTACGAATGGTCATTCTTCTTTCAGGACGTAACCCATTCCGAACTGGGTATGAATGAGTTTGGTGGGAAAGTCGCGGTCAATTTTTTTACGCAGGTAGTTGATATACACCTCAACCACGTTCGTACCCGTATCGAAATTGATGTCCCACACCCGTTCGGCAATATCGGGTTTGGACAGAACCCGGCCCTGGTTCCGCATCAGGTATTCCAGAAGGGCAAATTCGCGGGCGGTCAGGTCGATCAGCCGCCCGTCGCGGCTAACGGTCTTGGCGTCGAGATTCATTTCGATACCGGCGTAGCGGAGTGTCTGGGCCGTCATGGTTACCAGGGTGCTGCGTTTGGTCAGCGACCGCACCCGGGCCAGCAGCTCGGCAAACTGAAAGGGTTTGGTCAAGTACTGGTCGGCCCCAGCGTCAAATCCTTTTATCTTGTCTTCTGTCTCTCCCAAGGCCGTCAGGAGTAAAACTGGTGTGGTTACTCCCTGCCGGCGCAGTTCGTTAACCAATTCGAAGCCATTCAGACCGGGCAGAATTACGTCGGTAATAATCAGAGCATAGGCTGTTTTCATTGCCAGCCGTTTGGCAATAAGCCCGTCATACGCGACATCTACCTCAAACTGACTTTCTTCCAGGCCCTGCTGGATTGCCTGCAGAGTTTTGGGTTCGTCTTCGACCACCAGAATTTTCATACCGTTGCTGTTTAGTAGTACCAACCGGAACCTGCAATTTGTTGTTCAGGGAGCACGAAAACTATATCTATCCGAATTGTTGTATTTAATCTTACTATTTGCCAATTTTGGTTCATCGGATGTTCAGACAGACTCCCATACTCATTGCTTTTTTCAATTCAGGTTGTATTCAAACCAAAAAGGCTGGCCGCGCTACGACCAGCTTTTTTTATGTAACCAGTAGACGACAAAGGCATTATGCTCAATAACCGGTAGATATCGAGTTGGTAAGACAGCCGGAATTCAGCGGGGCCGACGCCAGGTGTGCATAACGAGCGGGCCGTTACTCAGCGTCGTCACCAGCCGGTCTGGCTTACGGAGCCAGTATGTCCGGCGCGCATCGCCCGTTACGCTGAAGCCAGTTTCGCCAGCCTCCATCGCCCCAAACTGTCCCTGGCCATTCCCGTTCAACAATACCCCCCGCGACGCATCCTGCCGTCCCATGTTAGCTTCGTTCGTATAGCAGTTACCGGTAGCCAACGCATCCAGATGGCCGTCCCGGTTGAAATCGGCAATTACAAAGCCAAAGATAGGTGACTGCTGCGCCAGACTGGGTAGCGGGTGCAGCGTAAATCGCCCGCCCCCTTTGTTTTCGGCATAGCAGCTTCGTAGCTCGGTGGCCTGCCCCTGAAAAGCATCCTGCAGTTCCTGGTTTGAAAAAAGGTCACTGAACTGAGCGTCGGCATAGTCGGCATAGCGCAGAAACTTGCGCCGAAACTGGATGACCTGCTGGTTCAGGGCGTCGCGAGGCAGGGCCGGATATCGGATTCCGTTAATGAAATACCCCATGATAGGATCGAAGAGACCATCCTGGTTGAAGTCTTTACCATAGATCAGGATCGGTTCGTTTTTCGACGCCCGGTACAGGGTGTTCAGCCCTTCGTTGCCCAGCATCAGATCCAGATCTCCATCCTTGTCAAAATCGCCACTGGCCAGGCAGTTCCACCAACCGGCAGGACTATCTGGGGTTTCCGACGGTGTCGTGGTTTTTCTGGAGAATCGGCCCTTCCGATTCTCCAGCACCGTCAGGGGCATCCACTCGCCGACCAGTACTAGATCCTCGTCACGGTCGTTGTCGACATCCATCGGCAGCGCATCACAGACCATTCCCAGGTTGGTTAGATCGGGGGCTAGCTGAGGGGTTACGTCAGTGAACCGCAGCGGCCCACCCGCTTGCCGGTCGTTGCGAAGCAGGTAGCCAGAAGCTGGCAAGGGGTATTTGCCGGGCACTTGCCGCCCCGCAATCAGCACATCCTGGTCGCCGTCCTGATCAAAGTCAACGGCCCGTACGGTCTGGCTGCTGACAGCCAACGACGGTAGCGCAGCTACTGCTTCGAAGCGACCGGCCCCATCATTTCGATACAGTATGGGTTTGAACGCTTCCGCTACCGACAGCGGGCGTTCGTTGCCCCCCCCGACAACCAGTAAGTCATTATCGCGATCGTTATCGGCGTCGAACAGAAGCACAGCCCCCACTTCCATGGGCGTATTGGGCATCCAGTCGACTCGCCTGAACCGACCATCCGCCTGCCCGAAAAGTAGGCATCCCGCACTGCCCCGGTACGACGCCCCAACGGCTATGTCATCGTACGTGTCGCCATTGAGATCGCCCACCGCTATTGCCGCACCCGTCCGCGAGAGCATTTTGTGCAGGGCCGGGTAGGTTTTGAAATCAACGAAGTCTGACTCCTGATGAACAAAGTCGGTGCCAGCAGGTAGCCGTTCGAACAGCGGAGCAACCGATGGCTGTACTCGTTCGGGCCGTACTTGGGCATCGGCTGCCCGAAACACCAGTTGCTGGTTAGCCCGTACCTGGTACCGCATCTCGGTCAGCCCACCCGGCCATACGACCCGTATCGAATCTGCCTGGGATGCCGTACCCAACCCGATCACCAGCCCCCTACCGACCGACGATAGATACCCACGCACCGGAAACTGCTCTAGCACCTGCTGCACCGGCTTTTTGCCCCCTGCCCAGACCGTTACGGTTGCGCCGATACCGGCCCGATTGGCAGGAGTGCCCTCGAATGAGAGCGACAAATACCCGTTTTTCAGCCGCTGACGGCTATTGTTGCGAAAAAGTGACGCTTCCTGGTCAATGTTATTCACGATCAGGTCAAGGTCGCCGTCGCTATCGAGGTCAGCATAGGCGGCTCCGTTCGCGTACGACAGTTCATCAAGCCCCCAGCCGACCGATACGTCTTCGAACGACAGGTTGCTTCGATTGCGATACGCGTAATTGCGCAGCCGGATTTCGGGGATTTTCTGAAGCAGCTTATTCCGTTGTTCCTGGCGGGCCTGGTCGGTTCCGAAACTGCCAAACTCTTCCGTAAAGCTGATAAAGTCGCGGTCGGTAACGTTTTTCCGATAGCCGTTCGTCACAAATACATCCTTGTAGCCGTCCAGGTCGAGGTCGGCCAGCAGGGTTGTCCAGCTCCAGTCAGTCTGGGCCAGACCGGCCAGCAAACCCAGTTCGCCGAAGGTGGGGACGCCATTGGCCTGTCCCCGGTTTACCTGGAGAGTATTGCGCATGTACTGAAGCTGGTAACCATACTGGGGTGACAGACTCAGCTCTTTCTTGTCATAATCGGGCGCGCCCAGCATCATCTTCTGCCGTACATTGTCGCGGGGCAGCATATCCAGCTGCATCAGATCGATGCGCCCGTCGTTGTTGATATCGGCCGCGTCGATGCCCATTCCGTACAGGCTGGTATGTGCCATTGAGGCCCGGATGCTGTTTTGAAACGTTTCCTGACTGTCAGGTCTGGCCCCCTTGTTGAGGTACAGAATATCACTGCTGATGAAGTCGTTGGAGCAATACAGATCGGGGTAACCGTCCTGATTCAGGTCCGATACCACCACGCCCAGGCCAAGCCCTTCGTACCGGATGCCAGCAGCCGTCGACACGTCGCGGAAGACCGGGTGCCCGGCTGGTCCGACGCCTTCGTTACGGTACAGCCGACCCGTAGACGGATAAGTGCCGTTGTTGATGGCCGGGCGCAGGTAGTTCGGGTTCTGCAGATCAGGGGCCGTGTTGAGCAGAAACCCATCGAGGTCACCATCGAGATCATAATCGAAAAAAGCAGCCTGGGTCGTGTACCCTGCAAAGTCGAGGCCGTAGGCAGCCGCTTCTTCGCGGAAAGTGGGTGAAGCTGTTTTCTGGTTGACAAACAGCAGGTTGCGGGTCTCGCGCAGAACCGGATGCGCAGCTACGCTCAAGTACAGATCGTCCCAGCCATCCTGGTTAATATCGACGACCGACACGCCCGTACACCAGCGCCGGGTCCTGAGCCCGGCCGCATCGGTAGCGTCGGCGAAGCGAAAATCAGACGACCCGGCCAGTGTCTGGTTGATGTACAACCGGCAGGATTCCTGATTACCGGTAAAAAACAGATCGGGCTTGCCGTCGTGGTTGAAGTCACCCACCCCTACTCCTCCTCCGTTGTAAAAATTGGTAAACGTGAAGGCATTCAGCGAATCGGTCGGCGTCAGGGTGTTGGCAAAGTCGATGCCCGACTCGCTGGCTTCGATTTTATCGAACAGGGGCTCCGGTTTGGGCTGGCACCCGACGAAACCGCCAGCCATCAGGATACTAAAAAGAACGAGCGTTTTCGGCATGAATAAACTATCCAGCAAGGTTACTAACATAAACTCCCTTCCCAAATCAGATCGGGAAGGGAGTCTACTCGGGTTAAGGGCCAACGATCAGACGGGCTTAGTAGCCGGGGTTCTGGTCTTTCTGATCGAGAGCCGGGCTGTTATCGAGTTCAACCTGTGGAATCGGCAGCAACTCGTGCTTGTTGGCAATGAAATACGACAGCGGCTCCGACTTCTGCTTTTTGTTCTTCCGCCAGCGAATAATATCGAAGTTGCGAACCTGTTCGGCCGCCAGCTCAACCATCCGCTCGTGAACAACAGCATCAAACACCTGGCTCTGGTTGGCACAGGGGTAGTTTTTGGTCGGGTACGGGGGCATGCTGACCGACTTCCGGGCCCGAACCTGGTTCATCAGACTGATGGCAGCCGCCTGGTTACCGGTTTCATTTTCGCATTCGGCCAGCATCAGCAGCACGTCGGCATAGCGCATGATCCGCATGTTGATACCGCTCTGGGCATAGCCGTTATCGATCTTGTACAGGACTGAATATTTACGCCAGCTGACCTTTAGCGTTTTGCCGTCAACAACCGATGCATTTCCCTGCACCCGGTCAGGGGTCAGTACACTGGCGCCGTTGTTGAACTTATCGCCTTCAACCCAGTAGGAGAAGGTATAGCGCGGATCATTTTTGGCATCGCCAGCTGACACCCGTTCGTAGGCGTTCAGGATTTTGTTGGACGGGATAAGGTTACGCCAGCCAATGGCCGAGTATTCCTGCGTCCGTACAGTTTCTTCCTGTACGGCCGATCCGTCGCTGTCGCCACCCCAGTTGTAGGCTCCGCCCGAAGGCGCGTAGACAACTTCGAAGATCGACTCTGCGTTGAACTCTCCCTCTTCGTTGGTCAGATCCGTGTATTCATCGACCAGCTTATACAGGCCCGAGTTGACCACTTTCTGCAGTTCAGCCTTGGCGTTGGTGTAATCACCCAGCTGCAGGTAGGTACGGGCCAGCAGCGTCTGGGCTGCGGCTTTGGTGGCCCGGCCCAGGTTCTTTGCATCGTAGGTAGTCGGCAAACCAGCCTCTGCGGCCTTCAGGTCGGCAATGACAAAATCATACACCTCTTTTTGCGACGAACGGCCCAGGGCACCAGCGACCGACTTGGCAAATTCTTTGTACAGCGGCACTCCGCCGTACAGGGTAGCCAGTTCATAATACGCCCAGGCCCGCAGGAACCGGGCCTCACCCAGGAGCCGGTCGCGTACGGCGGGAGTAACGCTCGTCAGCGATCCGCCTTTTTCTATGACAACATTAGCCCGGTGAATGGTCCGGTACCAGCCCCGCCACACACTACCCGACACCGAGTTACCTGTGTCGTGTACGCCAATGAGCAGCTGGTTACGGGGTGTTTCGAGCTGACCGCCCCCTGATGCCATTTCGTCGCCCCGCAGATCGTGGGTAAAAAACCACTCCCGCGAAACCAGACTGTTAGATTGAACCAGCGCGTAGATCGAGTTGACACCGGCCGTCAGCTCGTCCGCATTGTTAAAATACGTATCAAAGGTTACGCCGTTCGGGTTCACCTTGTTCAGTTCGTCGTCGCTACAGCTGATGCCAATGCCGAGCAGGGCAGCGCAGAGTATTGTCTTTTTCATGATGACTCTTCGGATCAAAAATGCAGGTGAATGGTTCATTAAAAGGCCAGGTTGATACCAACCATAACGGTACGGGCTTGCGGGTACTGAGCATAGTCGATACCGTTGTTGAGCAGGTTGTAGTTCCTCGACGACACCTCCGGATCGTAGCCCGTGTACTTCGTGAATGTCAGCAGGTTCTGGCTCGATACATACACGCGGGTTTTGCTCAGCACATTGCCGGTCAGCTTGCCAATAACGGCGGCAGGAATGGTGTAGCCGATGCTCAGGTTTTTCAGGCGCAGATACGACCCGTCTTCAATGAAGCGATCCGATGTGCGTGAGTTCTGGTTCGGGTCGCCACTGATTGAGCGCGGCACGTCGGTGTTGGTATTCTGGGGTGTCCAGGCATTGAGTACATCGGTCGTGGCGTTAAACAGCCGGAGTTGCCCCTGCCCGATAACCTTGGTCCCGTTGTAGATCTTGTTTCCCTGAACGCCCTGGAAGAACACCGTAAAATCGAAGTTTTTGTAGTTACCCGACCAGTTCAGGCCGTAGCTGAACTTGGGAATGAAGCTGCCCAGATACCGGCGGTCGTTGGCATCGATCTTGCCGTTACCGTCCAGATCGCGGAACCGGATATCACCAGCGGCCGTCTTGTCATTCTGATAGAAACTTTTGTTGTCGCCATCGATGCCGTTGTACCGGTCAACCTCTTCCTTGCTCTGGAAAATACCATCGACCACCCAGCCATAGAACGACTGAATCGGCTGCCCTACTTCCGTACGGGTAATGTCGAACCCACCGAAGTCAGCGTTCGAGCCGGAGTTGATGTTGGCGTTCGGTGTTGCCAGGCTTAGCACGTTATTCCGCGTTACATCGAAGGTACCGGTCAGGTTCCAGTTGAAATTTCGGCTGGAGTAGTTATAGCCCGCCGTCAGTTCAAAACCCCGGTTGCGCATGCTGCCGACGTTGGCCAGCGGGTTCACGGAATAGCCCTGCGATTCGGGTAGCGGCACGCGCAGCAACAGTCCGTCAGTTTGCCGGCTGTAAACCTCGGCGCTCAGGCTGATTTTATTATTGAACAGGGATGCGTCTACGCCAATGTTGCTCATGGTAGTGACCTCCCAGCTCAGATCACTGTTGCCCAACTGGTTAAAGTAGGAGCCCAGCTGAGTCTGGTTCCCGAACGGATAGATCGTGTTGTTAGCCTGGACGAGCGGCTGCCAGTCGTAGTCACCAATGGCGTTATAGCCAGTCTGGCCGTAGCTTCCGCGCAGTTTCAGTTCGGAGATAGCCGGAATATTCTTCATGAATTTTTCTTCACTCAACCGCCAGCCTGCCGATACCGCCGGGAACGTACCCCACTTGCGCCCCGGTGCAAACTTCGACGACCCATCGCGACGAATCGAGGCTCCGATCAGGTACTTGCTGGCAAACTCATAATTGAGACGGCCTACGTACGAGATCAGCAGATTTTCGGACAGGCTGCTGTTACCGTTCGGGTTCGACACGCCCTGAATAACCTGAATGTTATTGTCGGGCCGCTGACCGCTGGCGCTGATGGACCGCGACTGGCTGCGCTGCCGCTCAGCCACGCCCGTCAGGTTGATAAAATGCTTCCCATAGGTTTTCTCGAAGGTGAGCTGGTTGGTCATCACCGACGAGAAATACTCGTTGCGGTTTTCGTTGACGTTTGCAATAACCCGGCTCCGGTTACCATCGTTATAGATCGGCAGAAACCCGTTAAAGCGCGCATTGGCATAGTCGGCTCCGAAGGTGAACCGGTACCGCAGGAAATCGGTGAACTTAACGTCGGCGAAGATCGAGCCAAGCAGTTTAAAGCCCCGGTCGGTCTGGAACTGCTGCTCCTGCTCGGCCACGCGCAGCGGGTTCTCGGGGTCGGTAGCGTCGAGTCCCTGCGCCGTGGTGCTGAATCCGCCAATTTTTGTTGGGTCCCGCACGGGCCAGTACGGGGTCATCCGCATGATGTTCATCAGCAGGCTACGGCCACCCCCATCACGCTCGAGCCGCCGGAAATCGGTAGACGCCAGCATTGTTTGGCCAATGGTCAGGAATTTGTTGACCTTGTGATCGGAGTTGATCCGGAAGCTCTGCCGGTTGTAATTGGTAAACGGCAGAATACCGTCCTGGCCGAAATAGCCCAGCGAGGTATAAAAACGAGACGTAGCATTACCGCCCGACAGAGAAATCTGATGGTCCTGAATAGGAGCTGCCCGGAACATGACGTCCTGCCAGTCGGTCTCGGTCTGCGCAAAGGTGGTAGACGCGCCGTCATAAATCGGAACGTTCAGGTTCGAGAAACGGCCTGGTACCGGCTGTCCGGCGGCTGTCAGCAGGGCGGTGCCGTACTTGATGTACTCCTGGCTGTTGAGCAGGTCCAGCTTGCGCCAGGCCGACTGCGAGCCGTAGTACGAATCGACGTTGATAGTCAGTTTGCCGTTGGCAGCGCCCTTTTTGGTCGTAATCAGAATAACCCCGTTAGCCGCCCGCGATCCGTAAATAGCGGCCGCGCTGGCATCTTTCAAGACCTCCAGCGACTCGATGTCTTTAGGGTCAATGTTGTTCAGACCACCCGAAGGAATCCCATCGATCACATAAAGCGGATTAGGATTCAGACTGATAGAGCCAACCCCGCGGATTCGGACTACCGGTTCGCTACCCGGGCTACTGTTGTTGGTAACCGAAACACCCGGCACCCGGCCCTGCAACGCCTGTACCGGGCTGATTACCGGAAGGGCGCGGAGGTCTTTGGGCGTCACCGACGATACGGCTCCCGTGAGCGATGATTTTTTCTGGGTACCGTAGCCGACTACAATCACCTCGTTCAGCGCCAGCGGATCAACCGCCATTTTGATATCGATCACGGAGCGGTTGCCCACGACGACCTCCTGACGGGTATAGCCAATGAAACTGAACACCAGTGTGGCCTGCCGACCGACGGACAGGCTGTACTTTCCGCTTTTGTCGGTGGTAGCCCCGCGCGAGGTACCCTTCTCGACAACGTTTACCCCCGGTAGAGGGTCACCCGATTCGGTAGTCACCGTACCGGTCAGCTGTTGGGCAAAGGCTGAACCTGCCAATACTACAAGCCCGATTAGTAGTGTGGTACGGAATGCTCTCAGCAATCCACAACCACCGCCTACGGTTGAAGTAACGTGTTGTTGCATAAATAGGGATTAGGTTTTAGTAAAAGCACATTGGTAAGCAAAAAGCACTATAAAAAGATCAAAAAATCCGCGACATACTTAAGTCTTAATCCGTAATTTTTCCTTGTAGAATTAGCCATTATGTTGCTTGTGCAGTGCGCGCATACCAGGCTATATGTTTCGACTTTCCCGCGCTTTCATTATACTAACGCTGTGATATTTTATATTTTATACCGATTGCATCAAGCTGTTGCAAAGAAAACAGAATTACCATAAAGTTGAATAAGTCAATCGACTATTTGTATTGTTTTATTTTAAATAAAATTTTAAGCTTTTATAGACATATAATTATAATTTATTTAATAATTACTGTACATGTACTATTCTTATTATGTCAGCTGTATAAACATACCCATCCTCGTCAGCAAATACTCAAGTAAAAAATTAGAATTTATGAACAAATTAAGCGCATCTCATTTTTATATTATCTTGAGTATTTATACTCTAAACAATTACAGAACCAGATGATCTGCAGCGGACTTCAGGCAGTAAAAAAGGGAGTCTACCAAATGGTGACTCCCTGAAGAATGATAGCCTGACAAGCTTACCGGCCGCAGATGCCTTTGTAATCGCAGTACTGACAGGTTTCGAGCTGATCGGTTTTGCGGAAGGGTTCGCTGGGGTCAAACATGCGCTGGATCAGCTGGCGTAGTAAATTCTCCGAATCCTGAATGTACTGTTCAGGATCGTCGTTCTCATCGAACCGCACTGGGTTTGATTTAAACCCGCCCTGCACATCCCGAAACGAATAAAATCCGGCTTCAACCGTCATCCCCTGGGCAGGAAACACGTCGGCAATGTCTTTGTTACGGGGCAGTCCGCCGTAGTCACGGATGTTTTTGAGGGTTAGATACCGATACATCCACAGCTGCCGCATTTTATCGGCCGATCCATCGTTGAGGAGCTTGTCGGCCAGATCTTTCGGGGTTTTGTCGGGCAGATCAACTTTGCCCGTTTTATAATCGACAATCCGGATTTGCCCGCCGTACTGCTCGATCCGGTCGATCTTGCCGGCAATCCGAACGTGTAGCTGCCGCCCGTTCAGGGGCACGTCGATGTAGGTATCGAGGGTCTGTTCCGAACCGATGACAGTAAGCCCAGTCAACTCACTTTGCTGCCGCTGAAAATCGAGCATCAGCTTTTTGGCCAGGTCGTAGAGCAACAGATTAATACCCGATTCCATCACCCGCCCCTTCATGGTACGGGCAAACTCTTCTTCGAGCAACTGTACGATCAAGAGTTCGTCGATGGGTTTGTTGAGCAGTCGGTACTCCTTGTCGAGCCGCTCCAGAACCAGGTGCATCCAGTTTCCGAAGTCTGTAACGCCCATTTTTTCTTCTATATCCTCTTCCTCGCTGATCTTCACAAGCCGGCTGAAATAGAACCGCATGGAGCAGCTTACAAATTGGTTCAGGTACGACGGGTACAGCCCTCGGGTCGTTAGCAATGTAATCAGATCGGCCCGGATCGAATCGGTTTTAGGCACCTGGAGGTCGGTCAGGCCGGGTAGCTTATCGGCTCCAACGGGACCAAACCGCACCGATGGTTTGGTAAGCCGGATGCGTCCCTTAGAACGCGGCACCAGTTCGTGTTCAATCTGCCGTACAAACCGGCTGGGCTCCCCTTTGCTGTTCCCGTAGGCATCCGTCGAGGTTGTATGAATCAGGACAATTTCGCTAGCCCGCTGGAGCAGTCGGTAGAAGTGATAGGCCATAACGGCTTCCTGCTCCCGATAGGTAGGCAGCTGCAGCTCCTGGGCAATGTCGAACGGAATCAGCGAGTTCAGCCGGCGCGACTGTGGCAGTACGCCCTCGTTGACCGACAGCACGATAACCCGATCGAAATCAAGGGCGCGCGTTTCCAGCATCCCCATAATCTGCAGCGAGCTACGGCCTTCGCTGGTGAACGGAATGCTGGTTTGTCGAATCAGCTCATACAAAAACTGACGGAAGCTTTTTAGCGTGATGGTCGTTCGCCCGTCGGATCGCTGCCGGTCGAGGGTGGTTTCGAGCTGTTGCAGCAGCGTATAGAACAGATAGAGGTATTCGATTTCGATAGCGTCCTGACTAACCCGATACACATCGCGCAGCAGATCGATCAGCTCGTAAAAAGTCTGAATGGCGCGAGCGGGGTTGTCGCTGGGCCAGCGACTAAACAGCACCCGAACCAGCGGATCGTTCAGTCCCAGCTCGTGAAGTTCTTTTTCGGTCAGGTAAACGCGCTGGTCTTTTACGATGGTTCTGGCAATCCACTGAAAGAGCGGCTCGGGGGGCTCAACCAAGCCTTTATCATCCGTTCCGCCGGGCCACTCCAGCTGCTGAATCCGTTCGTACTGCTTAACAAAGGGGTGGTTGAGTACCTTGACCACGTGGCGGTGGTGAAACTTCGGGATCCGCAAATCGCGCCCGTCGCGGGTGCGGAACTCATGAACAGTCCGCTGCATCTCAAACAGGGTATCAACCAGGGTAAACAGCAGCGACGACCGTAGCGACAGACCCATGGTCACGTTGAGGTCGGTAACCCCTTCGTCGAGGGCATACAGCAGCGGCACCAGCAGGGTTTCGTCGGCCAGCACGATTGCCGTCCGCGGGTTCGTTGATCGACTCCGCTCATCGCCGATATGCCTGTTGGCATTATCGCTCCAGTCCCGATACAGTTTGCCGGCTACTTTGGCCTGCATGCTGGCATTGGGAACCCCAATAACACGGATGTTCTTATCGGTACCGAGCAGGTTGTTCGAGTCGTTGCGCAGGTCGGCGTGGTTTTGCCGGGAGAAAAACCATCCATTGTCGCGGTACCGGCGCAAAAACTCCCCGGCCTCCTGCCGCCGGTCGTCTATATAATACAGGTCGGCATCCCAGATCAGTTCGGCTTTGTGGGCGTCAACCAACACCCGAATCATCTGCTCTTCGGCCCGGCTGAGAGCGTTAAACCCAACAAAGTAGAGTTGCTCGTAGGCCAGATTATCACGGACCAATGGCTCGATCTGTTCGGCCAGCAGCCGGTAGGCCATACCCCGGTAAGCCAGCCCCTGCTCATTGAGCCGCTGGTGGAGGGCATGGTAGGCAGCCTGCAGGTTCTCGAAAAGTTTAAAATACCGGGCGGTACCGGGCGTTTCGACCAGGGGCTGGGCCGACGAGGGCATGTCGACCTGCCAGCGCTCGAGGGCTTTGGCAGCCGTCAGGTAGCTGAACAGCTCGTGGGGGTTAACCAGGTACTGATCCATCCGGTCAAAATCCGTCAGGAGCACATTGGCCCAGCCGATAAACTGCTCGAACTCCACCAGCGGGTCTATGTCTTTGAAGACTTCATAGAGTTCGAACACCAGACTGACCGAGTCGATCAGCTGCACTCCGGCGGCCTGGGTGATAAAATCGTCGACGGCGAGGGCGTGCGGAGCCAGGAATGGACGGTCCGACAAAGCGGCCAGCTCATCCAGAAATACCGAAACAGCCCGTCGGGTAGGCAATATGACCCACACATCGCGGAGACTTGGACCGTGGGTGTCAAAAATGCGTCGAGCCGTTTGTTGAAGAAACGTCATTCAGTATTTGTCGGATAAACAGTCGGTGAGTGAATCAGTAAAGATAACGCCCCCACCCCCGACATCGGGCCTATGACCCGTATAAATTCGGTATCCCCGCCCCGGCATCAGTATTGATCCGGCGCCCTGTACGAGCTAACCGACTGAACAGGAGTCTCAATGCATACGATCGCCCCGTACAGTCATGTTCGCCATGATATCAGCTTCCACGGCCAGAAACTCTTTCCAGCGTTCGCGGACCCGGTCGGCAGGCAGGTAGGTTTCGGCCAGTTCGATAAAATTGCGGTAGTGGCCTGCTTCGGAGATCATCAGCTCACGGTAGAACTTCCGCAGGCTCTCGTCGGCAATATGCTCGGAAAGGAGTTTGAAGCGTTCGCAGCTGCGGGCTTCGATCAGGGCGTTGATGAGCAGATTGTCCATCAGCTGTTCGTTCTGATCACCCGTCGACCGACGCAGTCGGCTGCGGAGCTGGTTTACATACTCGTCTTTGCGCTGGCGCCCCAGCGGAATATTTCGCTTCCGGAGTTCTTTCAGCACCCGCTGAAAATGCCCCCATTCTTCGGCTACAACGGGGGTCAGCACCTCTACCAGTTCTTCCTTATCGGAATAACTGACGATAAGGGAAATACAGGATGAAGCTGCTTTCTGTTCGCAGTAAGCGTGATCGATCAGGATATCGCCGATATTCATGCCGGCGATGTTTACCCAGCGGGGGTCAGTAGGTAGTTCGAGACCAAGCGTTGTTAAGCTCATAATCAACCGGCCAGTTCAGACTGTGACCATTCAGAAAAAACAAAGGTAACAGGTCCGGGCCGACTATTCACCAGTCAGTCGACGTCTCCTTTCGGCGCCATATGGTTCAATCACTTCCCCTGCAACCTGTGGCTGCGGATTGGTGTTAGTCAGGTATGACAACAACCCGTGCTTTTCTGGCCACTGCTTTCCTGTTGGTAGCGGGCCTGCTGATGGAAAGCTGCCAGCAGCAGCAGCAGACATCGACCAATAACTTACCCAAAGATACCAGCCCGGCCAAATTACCTGAGCTGCAACCCGGCGAAGCCGTAGCCACGTTTGCAGCCGGTTGCTTCTGGTGTACCGAAGCCCAGTTTGAATCGCTGCGCGGGGTACGCGAGGTTGTTTCGGGCTATGCCGGTGGCGAGCTGGAGAACCCTACCTACGAACAGGTCGGCACCGACCAGACCGGCCATGCTGAATCGATTCAGGTGTATTACGACCCGCGCGTCATTCCGTTCGATACGCTGGTCAAGGCTTTCTTCATCGGCCACGACGCCACCTCGCTGAACCGGCAGGGGCCCGACGTGGGTACGCAGTACCGGTCCATTGCCTTTTACCGCACCCCCGCCGAGAAAGCCAGTATCGAAACCGCCATCCGTCGCGAGAACGAATCGGGTCGATACAGCCGCCCTATCGTGACGCAGGTCGTACCGTTCCGGGCTTTTTACCCGGCCGAAGTCTATCACCAGGGCTACTACTACACCCACCCCGACGAGCTTTATGTCAGCTCGGTGTCCACGCCTAAAGTAGAGAAGTTCCGCGAACGCATGTCCAGCTGGCTGAAGAAAAACAACTAACCACCCCGATTGAGGGCGATCCGGAACAGAGGCTGGTTTACCAGACAACCCCCACCTGTCCCGGACCGCCCCGGGCCGGGTACTCTGCCCCTGTTCAGGCTGTACATCATCAAGCCCTGCGGCCATTTCCACAGCCCCGGAACCGTTCGGCTTAAACGTATATTGCGCGATTGACGGGAACCTTGTAACATTGCTCAGTCTTTCAACCAACGACTGACGCCCATGCCCGAACCAGACCAATCGATTGGCCGCAAAATCCTGAGTTTCTTCGTCAAAGAGGAGGAACCCGCGCCCGGAACAGCTGCCGGAACAGCCCCGGCCAGTACGACCGCCCAACCCCGGCCAGCCGCGCCGGCTCAACCTGTGCCCGCATCGCCAGTTGACCCGGTGCCGACCCCGGCCGTGCCCCCCGGTACGGTCGACCCCAAGTTTGCGCAGCATTTTGCGGATGTGCTGGCCCAGAACAACCCACCCGGACCGGATTATTTCGAGTTTCGGGAGACCCTGCGTAGCCTGAACAATCTGGGCCTGACCGAGGAGAAACAGTACCAGGCAGCCTGGGCCAGCTTCAAGGCGCTGAGCGGCAAGGCCGATGTGAGCCTACTGACCAATACGGCCAGCCAGTACATAGCGGCCCTCAATAAGGATCGCGATGGTTTCAGCAAAAGCGTGGAGGCTGCCCTGGCCGAACGGGTTGGGGGGCTGCAGAACGAACAGAAGCGCCTGCAGTCCGAAAGCGAAGCACTGGCCAAACAGCTGTTGGAGATTCAGAAACAGATCGATGCCAACACCCAGCGGCTAAACGCCATCGGGGGCGAAATAACGGAGCAGAGTACGAAGATCACCCAGAACCGGGGCAGCTACGACGCCACGTTTGCTCACTTTACGGATCAGATCAGGGCGGATATCGACAAGATTAAAAGCTATTTGAACTAGGGAGACGGTTTGCGGTTCTCCGGGCACCACTGGTGGCCAACCACTGGGTCGTGCCCGCAGCCATCCGGAACCAAATCGATTACACTGTCAAACGGAAACAAGACACATGGCAACTCCTGATTTTTCACAACTGGGCGGCAAGACGGACGTAGAGAAACGTTCGTTCTGGAGTCGTCCCGAAGGTATACTGGGCATGATCGTGCTGGCCGGGGTGGCTGGCCTTGGCCTGGTTTACTTCAACCGGATCATTGAGTTTCTGATCCGGGCCACCTCAAACGTACTCGAACTGGCGCTGCTGCTGGGCGTGCTGGGTGTAGTGATCTTTCTGATTACCAGCCGCGATGTCCGCACGGCCGTTTTCTTCCTGTTCAAATCGCTCATGCGCAGTATAACCGGCACCGTTATCCAGCTGAATCCGATCGCTATTATGAAGATATATATCGACGATCTGCGTAAAAAGCGGCAGGAGATGCAGGGGCAGATCGATACGCTGGCTGGCCAGCTGGTCAAGCTGAACAAACGCATCAGCCAGAACAACGAAACCATCAAGCAGAAATTCGCGGAGGCTAACAAAGCCAACGGCATGACCGACCGACCCGGTATGCGCGAGCAGGCACAGCTGGCCACCATTGAGGGAGCGGGCTTGCAGGAAATGAACGAGAAACTGCTGCCCCTCCAGCGGAATATCACGATGGTACTGGCCTTTATGGAAAAGGTCAACCAAAGCGCCGACTATATTATCAAGGAAACCGAGATTAAGGTCCGGCTCAAGGAGACCGAGTACCAGATTGTCAAGGAAAGCTCAAACGCGCTCAAAACCGCGGTCAGTATCTTCAAAGGCGATCCGGACAAGAAGTTTTATTTCGACCAGTCGATGGAATACATTCAGGACGACATGAGCCAGAAACTGGGCGAGATGAAGCGGGCCATGGACCTTTCTATGGACTTCATCAATGGCGTCGATATTCAAAACGGTATTCTGTCTGACAAGGGCCAGGCACTGCTCGAGGCTTACAATAAAGGCGAATTCAGGATGGTTCAGTTAGATACGCCCGGTGCCCCTAACCCCATCACCGCGCCCCAGCCCGGCCAGATCAACCCACCCAAAGACGCCGGCTACCGCAACCTGCTGGATTAATCAAGTAGTGATTGGGTGAATGAGTGCGTGAGTGATTGTTGCAGCTACCTGGTCAATCACTCATTCACTCATCCACTCAGTAAAAACCAATAAACAAATCACCTTTTACGATATACCCTATGCAACGTTTAACCGTGGCCGGTCGGCTGCTCATCACGGCCCTGATCCTGGCCGCTATCTTCTTCGGGTTCCGTTATTTTGGCGGAAACGATGCGCTTCGGAAACTGGCTCCCAAGCAGGAGTCTGAATCTGCCACCATGCCCCGTGCCGACGAGGAGTCGACAGCCTCGACCGACGAGTCGGTGGCGTCGGACAATGGATCGGGTTCGTCGAGTTCATCGACCGAAACGACGGCCAGCAACAGTACGCGTCAACCGTTCACCTTTACGCCCCCGGCTCCGCAGAATGGTAAGCTGAAAGGGGTTGTTGAGCTGGGCGCCAGCGGCTTCAACTCGTTCATTGTGCGGATTGATGACCAGAAAAACTGGAAACTCGAAAAAGCCGAATTTGGCAACAGCCTAGTCATGGAGAACATGGCGACCTACGTCGATGTGCGCGGGGGCCTGAAAAGCTACATCGGCAAAATGCTCGATTTCGGCGTAGGTGGTCGCGACATTCAGTTCGTTGTCAGTTCGGGCGCGGTTAAGGCCGAAGGAACCCAGAAAATTATCCGGGCGCTCAAATCGCTGAATTACGTGGTCAATACCGTAAGTCCCGAGCAGGAAGGCTCCCTGGCCCTGCGGGCGGTATTACCCGCCGACTTTTACGACAATGCGTTTGTTGTCGACATTGGCTCGGGGAATACCAAACTATCCTGGAAAGAGGGCGGACAAACCAAAGCGATCGAAACCTACGGCTCTAAATATTTCCAGAATGGCACGAGCGACGATGCGGTCTACAATGAGGTGAAGGCCAAGGCCAAACAGATCCCGGCCGATCACCGTAAAACATGCTTCATCATCGGTGGCGTGCCGTTTGAGCTGGCCAAAGAGGTACGAAACGGCAAAGAGCGCTATACGGTGCTGAATGCTCCCTCGGCCTACAAGGTTGAGAACGCCAAGTCGAAAGCAGGGGTCAACATCTACCGGGCCATTGCCGATGCTACCGGCGCCGAGCAGTTTGTCTTCGACTGGGATGCCAACTTTACCATTGGCTACCTGCTGACACTGAAGTAAGAAAAAAAGACCATACAGGGGGAGTTGTAGGAAGCGAGAGGAGAGACCTGCGGTGGCGTATGTTTCCGGCTCCTGTTCCACAACTCCCCTTTAGTTTATCCCCTACCCCCACCTTATGACACTACGCGCCTTATTTGACCTCCTCTCCGGACAACCCACCCTACTTTTTCTGCTCCTGTCGGCCGTACCTACAGGAGCATTTTTAGTTAACCTCTGGTCGGGCCACACGGCCGAATCGATCTGGCAATGGCGTTATGTATACGCAGCGCTGGTCTATCTGGCGTGCCTGCCGGGCATGTTTGCACTGACCCTGAATATCTATCTGTTTCTGTTTGAACGGCAAAGTATCTGGGACATGAACCTCGCCGTTCAACTGCTGCCCATCCTGACCATGGTAGCCACGCTGATGATGATCCGGCGAAAGATACCGTTCAGCTACATACCCGGATTCGGCAAACTATCTGGCTTCCTGACGCTCATTGCCGCTATTATGGGCATCCTCTGGTTCGTTGACCGGACCCGCATCTACGCGGTTACTTACATCCCGTTCGTCTACATACTGGTCGGATTCATTGGCCTGTTACTCCTGATCCGCTTCGCCTGGAGTCGTTTGTTCTAAAGCTACTCGTTCACGTGGCTCTGTAGCCGCTGAATCAGCAGGGCCAGCATCCGGCGGGTGATTTCAGGTTCTTCAGCCGTAAACGTGCTCCATTCTTCGGGCGTAAAATGTCCCAGCACCATACCGACTAGGGTGAGCCGCAGTTGGGTATCTTCCCGAACGGCCCGTTCGAGCTGGGTCAGCTTATCGGGCTTCGACAAGCGGTCGAACCGGACTTTTCGTTTGGGCCAATGATGGATCCAGCAGGTCCGTAAGCTGTTATCCAGCATCTTGAGTATGGGCCGAAGGGTCTGATTCTGAAATTGCTCGGCGATACTGACAGCCCCTGGCTCAGTATCGATAATGGGTCGCGACGGGGTAGTTCGTTCGGTCATGTTATTTGATCCATATTGTCTCTCTGTAGACACGCTGTTGAGCGATAGGGTTACCCGGCTGGCTCCCGGTCGTCCGATTTTCACATCTCTGCCCGTTAATTACGTTTTATGCCGGTACGCTTTACTCCTGCTCTTTACTGGATAACCTGCCTGGCTGGTTGGTTGATAGTCGGTTGCCAGCCGCCATCTGGTGCCCCGTTTTCGGTTGGATACGACTATTTTCCGCTGCAAACGGGCCAGTATCGAATTTATGACGTAACCGAGCATCGCTACGCTCTAACCAGCGCGCCTATTTCCCGAACGTATCAGCTGCGGGAGGTGACAGGCCTTGCCTATACGGACGCAGCCGGACAAGTGGCTTACCAGCTGCACCGATACCGGCGAGACAACGAAACTGCCCCCTGGCAACCTGATTCGATCTGGAGTGCCAGACTGGTCAACAACGAAGGCATACGCACCGAAAATGGACGCGATTTTATCAAGCTTGTGTTTCCACCCGGCGACCTGCTCACCTGGAACGGCAACCGCCGAAACGGCTCGGAACCAGATGAGTTGACGCTACGCAATAGTGGGCAGCCCCACCGCGTTCAGGATAAACAGTTCGGCGAAACCGTAACCGTACTGGCCCGGACTGACTCGACCCTTATATCGAAGAAAAAACGGATCGAGGTGTATGCCCGTCAGGTAGGCCTCGTCTACGCCGAACAGACCCGGATCTATTTCTGCACTTCATCGCCCGACTGTATCGGAAAAAATCAGATTGATTATGGCATTCAACAAGTCTACTCCATTCGTTCTTTTGGTATTGACTAAGGCTGGCTGGCTGATTACCCTGCTTGTTCTGGTATCGTTCTCCGTTTCCGGCCAGACAAATCGCAAATACCTGGTGTTGCTACGCGACAAAGCCAACTCGCCCTACAGCCTTGACCGGCCCGGGCAGTTTCTTTCCCAGCGCGCAATCCAGCGTCGGCAGAAACAGAACATTGCCGTGTTGGAGCGGGATCTGCCCGTAACGCCCGCCTACGTCACCCAGATTCAGCAGACGGGTGCCCGAGTCTGGTATACGTCCCGCTGGTTCAACGCCGTACTCGTCGAAACCAACGAAACCACCCTGGCCACGATCCAGCGACTTCCGTTCGTGGCCGGGGTGGAGTTCAATAAATCACTGGCCAACGCCCGCCTGGGCGAAACCGGGCGGGTAACCAGCCTGGCCCAGGCCGAAAGTGCGGGAAAGTTTGGCGCCGTTGAACCGCTAAACTATGGTAACTCCCTGAATCAGGTAACCCAGATCGGAGCCGACAAAATGCACCAGGCAGGGTACCGGGGCGAAGGCATGTTGATTGGGGTGCTGGACTCGGGTTTCCTGCGGGCTAACCAGCTCAGTTTCCTCAAACCCCTCTTCGACGAAAAACGGATTCTGGCTACCTATGATTTTGTTCGGAAGGAGACCAGCGTCTACGAAGATGATTCCCACGGTCTGTCGTGTTTGTCGGCCATTGCCGCTACGGCCGATAACCAGCTGTATGGTACGGCTTTTAAAGCCCAGTTCATTCTGTTACGTACCGAAGACGCCGGCAGCGAGCAGCGTATTGAAGAAGCCAACTGGCTGTTTGGCGCCGAATACGCCGACAGCGCCGGCGTCGACGTAATCAGTTCGTCGCTGGGCTATACGACCTTCGACAATCCTGCTTCGGACTATACCTACCGGGACATGAACGGCAAAACGGCGCTCTCGAGCCGGGCCGCTCAGATCGCGGCCGAAACGGGCATGGTAGTCGTGGTAGCGGCTGGAAACGAAGGGTCGGGCAGCTGGCGGTATCTGTCGGCTCCTTCCGATGCGGACGCCGTGCTGGCTATAGGCGCCGTGACGCAAACCGGCCAGCGAGCCGCTATCAGTTCGTTTGGCCCCTCGGCCGATGGACGGGTAAAGCCGGACCTCGCAGCCCGCGGGCAGGGAACGGTGGTTGGCAGCCCCGGGGGGCAGATCGTCTTGGGGGACGGCACCTCGTTTGCTACGCCCCTGGTAGCCGGGCTGGCTGCCGGCTTCTGGCAGGCCAACCCCCGCCTGACAGCCGCCCAGGTTACCGATGCCCTGCGTCGGTCGGGAAGCCAGTACACTTCGCCCGACGATCAGGTGGGTTATGGTATACCCAATTTTGAGCGGGCCATGGAAGTAGCCCGGACGTACAGCCAGTTCCTGATCTACCCCAATCCCTTCAGCGATAGTCAGCCCCTGGCCGTGCAGTGGAGTGACATCCAGGCCAACACCCCGGTCGACGCTACCCTGACCGATCTGACCGGACGCGTAGTCTGGAGCAATCGGTATACACCGGCTGGCTTAGCGTCCTTTGTATTACCTCCCCTTAACCTATCGGCAGGCTTATACGTTATGACTTTGGTGGCCGGTGATCAGAAACGGTCCATTAAAGTCATAAAACAATAATGTATGGCACAGCTAGAGGTCGTTCGGGGCGATATAACCAGGCAGGTCGTTGACGCTATCGTCAACGCGGCCAATACGAGTCTGCTGGGGGGCGGTGGTGTAGACGGCGCCATCCACCGGGCGGCAGGGCCTGAACTGGTCATGGCGTGCCGGCGGCTGAATGGCTGTGCAACGGGCGATGCAAAAATTACCAGCGGCTTCCGGCTACCCGCCAAACACATCATCCACGCTGTTGGGCCTGTATGGCGGGGCGGTCGACATGGCGAATCGGACTTACTGGCCAGCTGTTACCAACGTTCGCTCGAGCTGGCAACGGATCACGGCCTGACCAGTGTTGCCTTTCCCAACATCAGCACGGGTATTTACGGATATCCCAAAGCCGAAGCCGCCCGTGTAGCCATCAATACAGTTCAACCGTTTTTGCAGGGGCAGACCTCGGTCGGGCGGGTTATCTTTGTCTGCTTCGATACCGATAACTACGAACTGTATACTGACCTGTTGACGCACGAACTGGGTTAATTTATTTTTTGATAGCGCGTAGGGGTATGAACGTGTTGGCTGGTCTACTCAGAAACATTCAAACCGTTTATGCAACTGCTTATCAAATCTGGCATTTTCTGCCTGGCACTTCTTTCATTCACAGCCTGCCATTTTAATAAAGTAAACCCGGAGGCAGGCAACCTCACGACAACCACGCGGCCCGTTTCCGGCTTTTCCGGCCTGCGGATCGACAATGGCATCCAGACAACCATTGTGAAGGGAGCGACGGAGAGCGTTACGATTGAAGCCCGCGAAGGGTACCAATCGTATTTTAAGACCGAGGTTGTCAACGGTGTGCTGCGTATCTACATCGACAATCGGCTGAACACCCGTGACCTGACCGAGCGCCGGGCCGTCGTGACCATGAAAACCCTGACGAGCCTGAACACCTCGGGCGGTGCGCGCGTTACGAGCAACGACAATTTCGCTCCGGGGAGTTTGTCGGTAAAAGTCAGTGGCGGTGGCTACGTAGGTCTTCCTGTTACAACGGATATCCTGACCATCAGCGGCAGTGGCGGTTCAGAAATTGAGCTGTCGGGTACGGCGCGTACGGTAACGATCGACGATCTGAGCGGTGGTAGTACCGCCAAACTCGCCAACCTGCCGGCCAGCGCCTGCACGGTCGACGCGTCGGGGGGTAGCGTGGCCGAAGTTAATGTCAGTCAGGAGCTGACCGTTCGGGCGTCGGGCGGGAGCCGGGTTCGATACCGGGGTACGCCCCGCATTTCGCAGAACCTGTCGGGGGGCTCGTCGGTCAGTCAGCTGTAGTCAGACGTCCGTGTTGCGCTCAGCCAGTATCCAGACAGCTTCGTCGCCCAGGGCATAGGTTTCGCCATCGGTAGTGCCGTAGCAGGCCACTACAGTGAGTCCCGCCTGAGCAAAAAGCTGACTCAGGTGCCCCAGGGTGTAGACATAATGCCGGGCGACCCGCGTCTCCGTTTCCCCGTCATGTACATACGTCAGGTGCGAGTCGATCCGACTTTCAAGGGGGTCGTACTCGTTTTCGACCAGAAACAGAATGGGATGATCCGGGTCGCCCACAGGTTGCCAGTTACGGGCCTGATAGTCGGGCAGTACAGATTCGGCAATCATTTCGGTATGAGCCAGAAATCGGCCACCCGGCTTCAGCAAGCCAGCAATCTGACGCAGAAACGCCAGCATGTCGGCCTGGGGGAAAAAACTAAAGCTGTTCCCCAGACAATAGCCGGCGTCAAAAGGGCCTTCGAGGGTTGAGCCCACGGCCAGAAAATCGCCCTGAACCGGGTTGAGGCTTAGTTTTTCGGTGTGAGCGGTCTGCTCCAGCTCATCGATGTACTCCTCCGAAATATCGACCCCGGTTAGCCGGGCCCCCATGCGCGCCAGCGGCAGCGCATGTCGACCGTAGCCGCAGAACACATCTAGCACCCGATCGCCGGGGCCGAACTCGAGGGTCTCGACCAGCAGCTCCAGCTCCAGATGGGTTTGCTCATCGGTCTGTGCCGCCTTCCACGCAAGCTGCGGCAAACCCGAAAAAAAAGTATGATACCAGGCCATTTTGGTAGTGATGAGTTAGGAGTGATGAGCGATGTATGTTGAAAGTGATTCATCGCTCATCACTCCTAACTCATCACTTTAAGGTTGAAAGCGTTTCCTGAATGGCCTGGAAGCTGGGGACTTCCCCGGCATTGTCGAGGACTTCGGCGTACTGAATGATTCCCTGTTTATCTACCACGAAGGCAGCGCGTTTGCTTACGCCTTTCAGGTTCATCACGAAGGTGTCGTAGTAGGCGCCGTACGCCTGTGACACCTCTTTGTTGAAATCGGACAAAAGATCGAACGGCAGGTTTTGCTCTTCTCTGAATCGGGCCAGCGTAAAGGGCGAGTCGACCGAAATACCCACCACGTCGGCATTCAGCCCCGCATACGTGCTGATATTGTCGCGGACCTCGCAAAGTTCGGCTGTGCAGACGCTGGTAAACGCCATCGGGAAAAACAGGATGATCAGGTTTTTATTCTCAAAACCAGCCAGTGATACTTCTTTTTTGTCGCTGCTGAAGAGCGTAAATGCGGGAGCTTTTTGTCCGGGGGAGAGCATTTTGTCAGGTAGTGCAGTTGGTTAAGTGTATAACAAACCCAGCCAAAATTGTTCATTTTTCGGCGCGGAATCAAAAGCAAGTCTGAAAATTGGGTAATTTTCAGAGTTCATCGGCCCCTGTGTTTGCATAGGCAGGCTGACCGAAACAAGCTGTATTCAATAAAACCTCTGCACGTAAACTATTCCCTGAATGCAAACCTACTGGGGTATTGACCTGGGCGGCACCAAGATAGAAGGTGTTATTCTGCAAGTCGAACGAGGTACCGCACCAACGCCCGACGCTGTCATCATCCGCAAACGCATTGATACCGAAGCCCATAATGGGTACGACCATATTCTGAACCAAGTTGTCAGGCTCATCGATTTGCTGAAAGCCGAAACTGGTCTCACCCCCGAACGCATCGGCTTTGCCACCCCCGGTACCTTCGACCCGGCCCGGCAGACCATGAAAAACTGCAACACCACCTCCCTGAACGGCAAACCCATGAAGCAGGACCTGGCCCGCCTGCTGGGGGTTCCGATCGAGCTGGCCAACGATGCAAACTGTTTTGCCCTGGCCGAAGCCACCCTCGGCATCGTGCCCGATGTCGTACCCGATTTCCAGACCGTTTTTGGCGTCATCATGGGAACGGGGGTTGGCGGAGGAGTCGTGGTTCGCGGCCGCGACGGCGCTCCGTTTGTCCTGAACGGCTTACAGGGCATCGGTGGCGAATGGGGTCATAACATTCTCGAAGAGAACGGTCATCCGTGCTACTGCGGCAAACGCGGCTGCACCGAACAGGTGATCTCGGGCCCGGCTCTCCAGCGCTATTATCAGCAGCTGAGTAACGAGCAGCGAACCATGAAAGAGATTATGGAGCGCTATCACGCGGGCAATGATCTGGCTGCCAGCCAGACCGTGAACCGAATGCTGGAATACTTCGGCCGGGCTGTTTCCACCCTTATCAATGTACTCGACCCCGACGCGATTGTGCTGGGCGGGGGCGTTGGGAACGTTGATTTACTGTATACCGAGGGCGTTGAGCGCGCCAAGAAGTATGTGTTTAACTCAGGCGAGATCCGGACGGCGTTTCTCAAACCCAAGCTCGGCGACAGCGCCGGTGTATTCGGTGCGGCTATGCTGTAAGCCCAGGCTACCAAGTACAATGGGCCGGCAACGAACATCATTTCGTTACCGGCCCATTGTCTTACCAGACCACTATGTTTAACGGGGTCGGCGACCGCCACCGCCGGCCGGCGCACCACCGGCGGGTTGCTGCGGCTGTCCCCCACCGTTGTCGCCCCCTTCGCCCGATTTGATATCGTCGTTCTCGACCGACCGGCCCCGCCGACGCTGGGGCGCATCGAACGAAAGTTTGCCAAACTTGTAGCTGAAGTTAGCCCGTACACCCGCGTTGTACAAACTCGTGAGGGTGTTCTGGGTGAAAATCGGCGACGACGACTCCGACCGTACCTGGAAGGGGTGGTTGAAGAAGTTCTCGCCCGCAATACCGAAGCTACCGCGCTTGTCTTTAAAGTCTTTCTTCACGCCCAGGCTATAGAAAGCAAACCCGCCCCGGTATCCCTGCAGCTGAATTTCGCGGCCCCTAATAAAGCCGAAGCCCTGAAGAC
The DNA here is from genome assembly GCF_005870035.1 of Spirosoma lacussanchae. Lineage (GTDB taxonomy): Bacteria > Bacteroidota > Bacteroidia > Cytophagales > Spirosomataceae > Spirosoma > Spirosoma lacussanchae. Next base: position 161,717 of record NZ_SWJG01000004.1, read on the forward strand.
CCCAGCCATTTTTGATGTTCAGGCTGGTGAAGAACCGCCCGGTTACTACCCAGCCCGAGTTCGTGGCCCGGTAGATCGACGTGGTGCTGTTGTTGGTCAGGTAGGCATAGAACGCATCGAAGCCCCCGCCGATCTGCCATTTTGAAAAGAGGGTAGCGTTGCCGAAAACGTTAACACCGTACGACTCTTCGCGGCCAATGTTGAAGTACGTAGTCCGGATCGGGCGTGCCTGGGTGGGATTCACCACATCGCCGGATGTGACCGTATCGCGCACGCTGGTGATCGAATTGTTGGTACGCCGGTAAAACAGCGACGCGTTTACGTACACGTTTTTGATGTAGGCGCTGCTGCTAAACTCGAAGTTATCGGTCAGTTCCGGGGCCAGTCGCGGGTTACCCACTGTAATATTGGTTGGGTTCGAGTTGTTGGTGTTTGGGTTCAGGAACTGGATACCCGGCCGTTGCAATCGACGGTTATACGCCAGCTTTATGGTTTTGCCCCCCTTCAACGCTTTGGAGATGTTGAGGCTCGGCACCAGGTTGTTATAACTCGGGATACCCAGATCCTCGCCGGCAGCGGCTCCCTGCTCGCCGGGCTGAGCCTGGCTGAAGAAAGCGTTGATCTCGGTATGTTCGAACCGGGTACCGGCTTTAATCGTATACTTGTTCTTGGTAGTAATCGTGTACGAGACGTAGCCAGCCGCGATGCTCTGGTCGTAATTCAGCGTATTGGACGGCCGCGTCAGGTCTTCCTGAAACGGCCCGTTCCCGATGGCGAAGTTGTAGCCAAAGTTGCTTTGTACCTGCCGATAAATTCCCTTACCGCCAAACTCAAGTTGCTGGTTTTTGGCAAGGGGCGTCTGATAGTCGGCCTGTATGGTGGTCTCCTGGTTGTAACTATCGTTCAGGTTCTGCTGACGGGACGCCAGTGTGGTGAAATCAGCCGAGCTGAGGATGTCAGCTACGAAGTTGTTATTGCGGTTGTTGCGGCTGAACTGGGCCGATACGCTCAGCTCCTGTTGCGGTTTATAGGTCTTGGTGTAGTCGATGTTGGCATCGACCGTCCCCGACAGATCTTCTGTTTTTACATTTCTGAGGTTATACGTCGGAAAGAACGCGCGGCTGGTTTTGGTCAGAAAATTATCCTGGTACTGCACGTTATTACGCGCACCATAACGCAGGCTGGCCGTGATGGCGCTGTTCTTGGAAATGTCATAATCCCAGCCGAGAGTATACTGCCCGAAAATACCGTTGCTGCGGGTATCGGCGGTCTGTTCGGTAGTGGTCGTCTGACCGGCTCCGCCGAATACCTGCTGGGTGTTGGCAAATCGCCCCCGCACGTTGTAGTTGGCCCGCCCAAAACCGCTCAGCGAGAAGCCCATCTTGCCGGTACGCAGATTACCGTTCAGGCCCAGGTTACTTCCCCGGTTTCCTACGCCCGAATCGAGATTGAGCGTGAAACCCTGCAGGTTGTTTTTCTTGGTGATGATGTTGATGATACCGGCCGATCCTTCCGCGTCATATTTGGCCGAAGGGCTGGTAATGACCTCTACGGTCTTGATCATGTCGGCCGGAATCTGCTTGAGGGCGTCGGCTACGCTGCTGGCCACGATGGTGCTGGGCTTGTTGTTGATCAGCACCCGTACGTTACTACTCCCCCGCAGGCTTACGTTCCCGTCGAGGTCGACCGAGAGCAGCGGTACTTTCCGCATGACGTCGGTCGCATCGCCCCCTTTGGCCGTCACGTCTTTTTCGGCGTTGTACACCAGCCGGTCTACTTTTTCCTCGACCAGCGCAGCCTGGCCCACTACTTCAACCTCCTTCAGTGTACGAACATCGGGAGATAGCTTAACAGTACCCAGGTTCACGTCGCCCCGGCGATCGAGCTTGACACTCGACACAATTTTGTTCTGGTACCCAACGAACGAGATCAGCAGCCGGAAATCGCCCTGCGGTAGTTTGTTGAGGGTGAACCGCCCCTGGTCATCAGCAACGGTGCCATCGATGGGTTTGCCGGTTTGTACGCTAACGAGCGCAATACTGGCAAATTCAACGGGTTTACTGGTCGTTGAGTCAACAATCACACCCGTCAGTTTAGCATTGCCGCGAGGTGTATCGTCGGTCGACGTACCCGGAATCGCGCCGGCAGGTCGTTGTGAGCCTCCGCCCGGCATACCCGGAAATTGGGCCACGGCTATACCCGGTGAGGTAAACGCTGCCATGCCGATCAGAACGGAGAGTAAAGAGTTTTTCATAAATTGAAGGATACGAAAATAGTTACTTACTGGAAGTAACAACTGAGAAGGGTTTTGTTCCCGAAATAAGACAACTTAGTTGACCGAATTTCGTGCCTAGCCCTCCGTACCCTCCGATTTACTACATAAGCGGCCCTCAGCGGGGACAAACGGGACGAACTACCTAAGAAAAAAGCTCAGGGTAGTGTGCCAATTCCGGGTAACTGGCCGGTTTCATCACCTCCGGCACATCGCTGGAGTCGGTTCGGGACGTGATCCGTTTGCTGATGCTATGACTATGCATCCCGGAGGCCGGATAGGCGTCGGCCAGCAGGGCCAGCACTTCCCGGCTGCTCAGGTCTTCGTACAGCCAGGTCTGCTCGGCTTCGGGCGTCAGCACACAGGGCATTCGCTTTTTGGTGTTGTGAATAGCCGCCAGCAGTGGGTTGGCATCGGTGGTCAGCAGGGTATAAGTCGTGTGGAGTTCGCCCGTTTCGGGATCGGGCCACTCGTCCCACAGACCCGCAATCGATGCCACTGGCTGATCGGTGGTGATATAAAACGGAAACTTCCGGCTTCCCATCGTATGCCATTCGTAGAAGCCAGTGACCGGAATCAGGCAGCGCTGTCCTTTCTGAGCTGCGGTTCGGTACGATGGTTTTTCGTATATGGTTTCAGAGCGGGCGTTCAGCGTTCGGGTTCGGATCTCAGCGGCATCGCCTGACGATTTAGTCCAGCGCGGCACCAGGCCCCACTGGACTAGTTGAAGCTTTCCGGGTTCCTGTCGGGTAATGATGGGCCAATCCGGGAACTGATAACCGCTGGCGTGGTAGATGGGCAGGTTTGTATCGGCAGATGCCAGCGTGGCTCCGTATCGCTCTTCGAGTTCGGGTGCCGAAACAGCCAGCGATTTATGATAACACATAGTTACAACAGACAGTTAAGCGGTTTGAGACAGTTGACGGGGTACTCAGGGCTGATATTCGCAGGACTCCCGGACCACCTGATGGTCTATACTAAACAACCCACGTCGGCTGCGGTTCATTGCAAACAGATACTAAATCCACTGAACGGACTTTGACACCCGCCCCATCTCTGGCCGAACTGGAGGCCGACTGCTGGCAGCAACTTGCCACGGCTCTCGCGCAAAAACAAAACCGTACTGAAAGCCATGGTTTTCAGACGATGACTGTAGCTACCTGCACCCACCTGGGCGCCGATGCCCGAACGGTGGTACTCCGCCAGGTAGACACCGACCGCAAATATGTCTGGTTTCATACCGACGCCCGCGCTGAAAAAGTTATTCAGCTCGAAGCGTTCCCGAATGCCGTCCTGCTGCTCTGGGACCCGGCCCAGCAGATACAGCTCCGGCTTACCATCGAACCCCGGCTCCACACCGACGATCATGTTGCCGATGACCATTGGCAAAAGCTGTGGGTAGGCGGCCGCAAGCAGTATCTATCGGCCCATACCCCCGGCTCGGTTCAACCAGCCCCCTACCCCGGTTTTCCGCCCGAGCTGGGCGAGAACCTGCCAAGCCCCGAAGAAAGCGAAGCCGGCCGGACTAACTTTGCCGTTATCGAGTGTCGGGTGCTGGCGGTCGATTATCTGCGGCTAAGCCGGGCGGGTCAGACCCGGGCGCGGTTCGAGTACGAGCCGAACGAACGGTTCAGCTGGTTAGCGCCTTAGCCTTTCCGGCGGTTTCGCCCTTTTCGCCAGCCGCCTATATCTTGGTAGATACGGTCCAGAAAAATAGCCGGGCTGATCGAGTAGAACAACCCATTAAGCGTTGATTCGCTGAGCGGCACGGGTTCGTGCAGGGTGTAGCGGTAACCGGCCATGAAGTTGACGCCAAACCAGCGAAGTGGTTTTATCCCGAATACAACGGGTAGTTTAACCGAAGCCGACAGCCCGACACTCAGTGGCACTGCTACCGTTCGCCGATGAACGGGTTGCTGAGTATCGCGGTTCAGCATGTCGTAGCGGGCAGACCCCAGCCCTACTTCTACCAGCGTACTCAACTCCCAGAAACGGCGCCGGAAAAAGTAGGGCTCTATATAGACCGTAGCGTACTGCAGCCGTCGGCGGCTGACGTCGAATTCGTCCCAGGGTTCGTTGATCGACTGGTTCGTAAAATAATAGCCCACACCCACCTTTATATTGACGGGCAGCAACAAACCCACGCGGGCACCCCACACATTCACAGGATTACGCAGCAGGGGCTGATCGGCGTTTTTAAGGTAGAAAAACCGTTGGTCCGTTTCTACGATCAGCTTCGGCTTGTCGGGTCGTTCGTTCTGGCCGGGTCGCAGCGTATCGGCCGTGTCAGTTTGCGCCCAAAGACTGGCTACCGGTACCCCTACCGACAAGAAAAACAAATACAGGCAAAACCGGGCCATCATCATCAGCGCGCGAAAGTGGCGTCATATACGTATAACCAATAAACTGCGAAACCCGCAGCCGTGTTATGGCTATACGTCTTACACAACCCGATATGGCCAAGTCTAAACCCGACCCAACCCGCGCCTTCAACTACGACCTCGACTATCGAACGCTGAACCTGCGCGAACAGCCCGAACTCTACCGGGTAGGTAAAGGCGAGATGGGCGTCCTGCTCGTTCAACCTTATAAATCGGAAATACTGCCACATTGGCGGTTCAAAACCCCCGAGATAGCCCGCGAATCGTCGGAGAAGATCTATCAGCTCTTTCTAGACTACAAAGCCCAGGGTGATTTTGTGGGGATGGACATGGCCCGAAAATTCCTACAGATGGGCTACACCCGTTCCCGCCGGTACGCTAACCACCGCTCCGGCCAGAAATACGACGGCCCCGTTCCCGACGATCAGAAAGGTCGATCGGGGGCCCACGGCAGGCCGCAGTTACCCCGTGAAGAGGACCCTATCAAGGCCGAATCGGCGCGTATTTTTTATGCAGTTTACCTCCGGGCCCGCGAAGACGAGACGTACAAACGACTGAAAAAGGAGTGGCAGCAGACCTATGGATAATTCTCCGCGTATCTTTGTGAGTCTTCACGCGCACTGATCCGGCAGGAGTCTGCGGTCAGAGATAGCGGGTGACATTCAATTATTCACAGAGACAATGCAGCTATTAGACGGTAAATTTCTTTCGGCTCAGATCAAACAGGAAATTGCGGCAGAGGTTGCCCAGATACGCCAGCAAGGGGGTAAAATTCCGCACCTGGTAGCGATACTGGTCGGTAACAAAGGTTCCAGCGAGACGTATGTGGCCTCAAAAATGAAAAACTGCGAAGAGGTCGGCATGCACTCAACCCTAATCCGGTTTGAGCCCACCGTTACCGAAGCCGAACTGCTCGACGCCGTACAGCAGGTAAACGACAACCCCGATATGGACGGGCTGATCGTACAGCTTCCCCTCCCCGATCACATCAATCCCGACCGCGTTATGGAAACCATCAACCCGGCCAAGGATGTAGACGGCTTTCACCCCATTAACATCGGACGCATGGCCAAAGGCCTGCCAGCCTACGTATCCGCCACGCCCCAGGGGGTACTTGAGATGCTCAAACGTTACAACATTGAAACCGCCGGTAAGCACTGCGTGGTCGTAGGCCGGAGCCAGATTGTGGGTTTGCCGATGTCGATCCTCATGCAGCGGAACACCTATCCCGGCAACTGCACCGTAACGCTTACCCATAGCCGTACCCAAAACCTGGCCGAGATCTGTCAGTCGGCCGATATCCTGGTAGCGGCTCTGGGCCGGCCGGAGTTCATTACGGCTGACATGGTGAAAGAAGGGGCCGTCGTGATCGACGTGGGTCTGGAACGCGTGCCCGATGCCAGCAAGAAAAGCGGCTTTGTTCTCAAAGGCGACGTCAAATTCGACGAGGTAGCTCCCAAATCCAGTTTCATTACCCCCGTTCCGGGCGGAGTTGGCCTGATGACGATCTGCTCGCTGATGCAGAATACGCTCAAAGCCGCCCGCCGGGAGGTTTATGAAAAACCATAATGTAGGCAGTCACGTCAAACTTACTGTGTGTGTTTTGTTTTATCGTTAAAGCTAAACCCAAATCCTATAATAGCTGGGGAAGTAGCAGCATCATAAAGAAAAACAGCTATAAGCAGTTGATTGAGGATGCATTTAGGCTTGCTTATCCTAGTCACGTCCTATTAGACGTTGATTTATACCGGTTAGTTTATCACTTCTTTCAAACGGATATTGGGATTGATGCAGATAACCTGAGTAAGCCTATCTGGGACTGTCTGCGAGGTATTCTTTTTGATGACGATAAACGCGTCAAAATGCGCATAGCCGGGAGCCTTAATGTAGGCGGTAGCGACTTAACCGTAATAAACTCTTCCGGTTTGTCTGGTGAGATCACTGCGTCACTACTCGATGCTTTAGACACTGAGGAACACATACTTTATGTTGAGTGTGGTACATTCACTGCTGATATGATTCAGCTTAATTTAGAGCGAGATGGAAATTAGGCCGCAGTATTTGCAACAGTATTTGCACAACATAGCTGTTGATCAATTGAGTGCCGACTACCTGGCTAAGGGCTATGAGGTAGCCAAAGAAGAGAAGGTTGGCCCCTTTCGCGCTGATCTCGTAGCAAAAAAGGGCGATGAAGTTATAATAGTGGAGGTTAAAGCGGGCAAAATGACACCGCAAAAGCGGCAACAGGTTGCCGCCATAGGTGATTATGTAAAAGAACACAAAAACTACAAGTTCCTGGTAGTAGTAGCAAACCCACCCAAAGCCAAAAAGATCGACATACCCAATCTAGATCAGCTACTCGTCAACTACTTGCGATCCAATTACCAGGAGGACTTATGCAGACAATTTCATGCTGATGTTCAGATTACATCCGTAAACAACTTAATACTGGACAAAGTAACGGTATCTGAACGGGGAAATATACACGTGGAGGGAAACGGTATTCTTGATATTGAACTGAGGTATGGAGCTTTTTTTGAATTGCCAACCCAGGACAGTGTTGCTATTGGCGATTTCTTCCCGTTTAGCTTTACCGCAATCCTTACCTACAGTGAGGATAAACAGTTGACTGTTTCGTCCATGCTCAAACTTGATGTTGACACCTCCGAACGTCTAGGATGATCTCTGGCTTAACAAACTTTAACAGCCCGCGCTGACCCGGCCGGGCTGCTTTTTTACGTATTTTTGACCACTTTTTACTTAAAAACAGTTCCGTAAATTTTACCTGTATGCAGTCATTCAAACGCCTGAACACCCTCACGGGCTGGTTGCTGTTCGCCGTAGCGCTGTTTACCTACGCGAGCACCGTCGAACGTACGGCCAGTTTCTGGGACTGCGGTGAGTTCATTGCGTGTTCCTTTAAACTTCAGGTGCCCCACCCACCCGGCGCGCCCTTCTTCCTGCTGCTGGGCCGGATTTTCTCCATGCTGTCGTTTGGGGATGTGCTGAGCGTAGCCTACTGGGTGAATATGGCGTCGGTACTGGCCAGTGCCTTTACCATTGCCTTTCTGTTCTGGACCATTACCATGCTGGCGCAGAAACTGCTGGGCAAACAGGAGAGCGATTATACCACCGCCGACACCCTGCTGGCAATCGGTACGGGCGCCGTTGGAGCCCTGGCCTATACCTTCTCGGATACTTTCTGGTTCTCGGCGGTCGAAGCCGAAGTCTACGGCATGTCGTCGTTCTTCACGGCTATTGTGGTCTGGGCCGCCTTCAAGTGGGAGCGCATCGACGACGAATCGGCTGCCAACCGCTGGCTGATCTTCATCGCCTACCTGACGGGTCTGTCGATCGGGGTTCACTTGCTGAACCTGGTCACCCTGCCTGCGCTGGCCCTGATCTATTACTTCAAAAAATATCCGAAACCGACCTTCTGGGGCGGAGCCGCTGCCTTCGGTGTCGGTCTGGTTATCCTGGGCATTATCAACTCGGGTATTATTCCGGGTCTGCCCGGTATGGCTTTCTTCGTAGAGCGCTTCTTCGTGAACACGCTGGGGCTGCCGTTCAACTCAGGCATGATTTTCTTCGTGATCATCTTTCTGGGCGCGGTGGCGTACGGCATTATCTGGTCGGCCCGTCGTAGTCGGCCGGTGCTGAACACCTCGCTGCTGGCCCTGGCTTTCGTGCTGATCGGCTATGCTTCGTACATCCAGGTGCTGGTTCGGGCCGACTTCAACCCGCCCATCAATGAAAACAACCCCGACGATGCGCTGAACTTCCTGTCGTACCTGCGTCGGGAGCAGTATGGCAGCCGGTCGCTGCTGTACGGGCCCGTTTTCACCGCCCGGCCCATCGACCAGAAACGGGGCGCGCCGATGTGGAAGAAAGAAGGCAACAAGTACGTCATCTTCGATTACCAGCCGGAATATATCTACCAGCCCGGCGACGAGATGCTGTTCCCGCGCGTGTACAGCAGCCAGCAGAACCACCCCCAGCTGTACCGGCAGATGCTCGGCCTCGCCGAAGGGCAGAAACCGACCATGGGCGATAACCTCGAGTATATGTTCAGCTACCAGCTCGGGCACATGTGGTGGCGCTATCTGATGTGGAATTTCGCCGGTCGCGAATCCGATGAAGAAGGGGCAGGTTACCTGCTGCCCTGGTCGTCGGACGAAGGGGTACCGGATCTGCTGAAGACTAATAAAGCCCGTGATAATTTCTACATGCTGCCCTTTATTCTGGGGTTGTTCGGGATTGTATTCCAGTATTTCCGGCGTCGGCGCGACTTCCTGATCGTGGGTCTGCTGTTTCTGTTCACCGGTATCGCCCTGCAGATATTCCTGAACTCGCCCCCGTCCGAGCCGCGTGAACGGGACTACATCTACGTAGGGTCGTTCTATTTCTTCGCCATCTGGCTGGGCCTGGGTGTGATGGCTCTGGCCGAAGGATTACGGAATACGCTCAGGGCCGACGTGACCCGCAACGGGCTGATTGTCGGGCTGAGCCTGCTGGTTCCTGTCATGATGGGCGCCAAGAGCTGGGACAACCACAACCGCGACAACCGCTACCAGTCGGTCGATTTTGCTAAGAACCTGCTGAACTCCTGCGCGCCCAATGCCGTCCTGTTTACGGGTGGCGATAACGACACCTTCCCGCTTTGGTACGTACAGGAAGTTGAAGGGTTCCGGCGCGACGTTCGGGTGTGTAACCTGAGCCTGCTCGGTACGGAATGGTACATTCAGCAGATGAAGCGGAAAACCTATGAGTCAGAAGCGCTGCCCATCTCGCTGGAATACGATAACTTCAATAAGGGTAAAAACGACATTGTCCCCTTCTACGAGGTGCCGGGCGTTAAGGGTGGTATTGACCTCAAGCAGTACATCAGCCTGATAAAAAATAACAGTCCGGCGGTACAGGTGCCGCTTACGAACGGCGACATGACCAGTGTGCTGCCCTCGTCGGTACTCTTCCTTCCCATCGACAAGGCCGCTATCGATAAAGCGAATTTTGTACCGGCACCCCTGAAGCCATTCATGAAAGATACGCTGCAGTGGACCATCGGAAAAAAGGATTTGTACAAGCCCGACTTGATCATGCTCGATATGATCGCTACCAACAACTGGCAGCGGCCTATCTACTTCTCGAGCACGCTGGCCAGCGACAACTACCTGAATCTGAAAAACTACATGCAGCTGGAAGGCTACGCGTATCGGCTGATGCCGGTAGCCGTGCCAGGTGCTTCGGACGGCTATGTCAACTCCGACATCATGTACACCAACATGACGAAGAAAACGTTCTGGCGCCAGTTCGACAACCCGGACGTTTATTATGACGAAACGTACAAGGGACCGCCGGTTATTTCGGCCCGGATTGCCTTTTTCCGGCTGGCCGACCAGCTCATCCGCGAGGGCAACGAAGCCAGAGCGCGGGAGGTTCTGAATTACTCGCTGAAGGTCATTCCGGACAAGAGCATTCCGTACGACCAGATTTCGTCGAACTACGTACGGTTCCTGTTTGCCGTGGGTGATGCTAAAAAAGCGCTGGAAATTGCCGACGTGATGGCAACCCGCGCCGACCAGAACCTGACCTACGATAAATCGGGACGCGGCCGGTTCGGTAGCCCCGATGCCGATCTGTACATTCTGCAAACGATTGTCGAAGCCTGCAAGGAAGCCAAACAGTCGGCCGCGGCTTCCAAGTACGAAGCCATCTTCCAGAAGCATATCAACGCCTTTGGCTGATCAACAACCAGCCCGTGAATCAAAAAGAGGACCCCGACGAGGTCCTCTTTTTGGTTTAACCAGGATCAGGTTCGTATCGGCTGGGCAGTTTTTGATCAGCGGAGCAAGCCCGCGAACCAGCAGTGGGCGCCCCCCCCGTTCAGGTATGCAGGGTACGAGGGCTTGCGCGTTTCGGTTTAAACGAAAGACGACAGTTGGTTCAGTCGGTTATGAACCAGGTAGCTGTTGAACCGATCCCGAGCCAGATGGGTACGATGCAGGTCAATCATGCGCTGGTAATTACGAATAAACAGTTCGCGCCTTGAACTGGTCAGGGGGCTATTCTGCATCTGCCTGAGCCAATGAGAAAATTGGTTGATCATCCGCTCGTGCATGCTGATGCTAGCCTCGTACTGGCAAATACGTTTCTGCAGCAGCATCAGCATATCTTTATGATGAACAGCATCTACATCCGCTGCCGGAGCTAGTATGGTCTGCCATTCCTGCTGAAGATCCTGCATCGCTTCCAGGAATGGGCTCCCGTCGAACGCATCCAGCGGCAGATCGATACGCTTGTTATCTTCTACCATATAAGCCATCAGCAACGTATCGCCCCTGGCTACCAGACTACTCAAAAAATCGAATGATGCCTCCATACTGGTGAGCTGGCAACAGAACTCACGCACATCTGCCTGTTTGTCGAAGGCCGTTAAAAAAAGAACCATACCCGATACATTAACTCACACCCCGTGCACTTACAGAAGCAACGGTTTTGACTGCGATTTGATTTTATTTCCGTGCTAGTTTAGCTAACCAACTAGTAGGTAGGCTTGTTTAGTGGATCGGATGATCCAGCTTTTCCTCTTCCAGATCGATGTGGGCCTCTTCTTTACGGATCACCTCATCGTCGAACTCATTGCGGGTCCGGAGCCGGATCAGCTCGTTACGCTTCGTCGTGATAATATCAGACAGGATTCGATTGTATTCATCGAAATCCCCGGTATCACAATCGAGCGAACTTAAATGCTGCCGGGTTAGCCGGGTGTCGTTTTCCAGGCGCTGTTTCAGGTTAGCCACCAACTCGTTGGTCAGCACCTCACGGCCATAGGTATCATTCAGTTTCCGGAGGGCTACGGCCAGCAGTTTCAGACGAACCGTCGATTCCTGCTCTTCTTCGGGTGGTCGATTGTCGGGGTCTCTGAACTTCACCCAGCGAATAACGAGGGGCAGGGTCATTCCCTGAAAGATAAGGGTAATCAGAATGACGACAAAGGTGATGAATAAAATCAGATTCCGGTGCGGAAATGGGGCGCCGGAAGGCAACGTGAGCGGAATAGACAGGGCAGCCGCCAGCGACACGACACCCCGCATACCTGCCCAGCCAACAATAACCGGTCCGCGCCAGCCGGGGTTACGATCCGCTACCGGAATGAATCGCCCAACCATCTGGGTAAAAACAGCACTTCCCAGCGCCGAGCCTAGCCGAACCAGAATCAGCAGAGAGGTGATAACGAGGCTGTAAACCACCGCTTCCGTTCGCGAATAATTGCCGAGACCGGTTACGATAAGCGGCAGCTCCAGGCCGATCAGGATGAATACCAGCCCATTCAGGGCAAAGACAACGGTAGACCACATGCCCGTTCCCTGAATCCGGGCGCTATGGTTCAGCATTTTGTGGCTCCGATTGGACAAAAACAGCCCGCCGGTCACGACCGCCATCACGCCGGAATAATGAAACTCTTCGGCCGTCAGGTACATGATATAAGGCGTGATGAAGGTCAGCAGAATACTGACCCGCGTCGTGATGGGCAGCCACCGGTGGATGGCGTAAAAAACGCAGCCGACCAGCAGGCCAACCGCAATACCCATCAGTGTTACGAGGACGAAGTCGGTGGCGGCCTGCTGCCACACAAACGTACCCGACAAAACGGCCGACATCGCAAACCGGAATATAATTAGACTCGACGCATCATTGATCAGGCTTTCTCCCTCCAGAATGCTGATCAGGCGCTTCGGCACGTTGATGCCGCGCAGTACCGAAGTTGCCGCCACGGCGTCTGGTGGTGAAATGATTCCACCCAGCAGAAAACCCAGCGCCAGCGTAAACCCGGGAATCAGGGCGCTGGAGACATAGGCTACCGCCAGGGCCGTAACAATGACCAGTCCGAAGGCAAAGGTGATGATGATCCGTCGCCAGCGCCAGAACTCCTTCCAGGAGGTGAACCAGGCGGCTTCATACAGTAAGGGCGGCAAGAAGATCAGAAAGATCAGATCCGGATCAACCGCAATCTGGGGCATACCCGGTATGAGGCTGATGACCAGACCGCTGATTACCAAAAAAATAGGCGACGGCACCCGTAATCGTTGTCCTACTACCACGAACAGGGAAACAGCCAGTAAGAGGGATACGCAGAGCAGTACAGTTTGGTGCATAGAGGGCGGGATAAGTCCAGTAACTACTGCTAAAATACATATTGGCAGCGCAAAAAAAGCCCCGACGTTTGAGTTCAGGGCTTCTTTTGCTGCACTAACCGGCAGACTGTATCGCGGATGAAGCCCGAAACGGACTCACCGGCGTTTATCCGTGAAAGAAATCCTTCATTTTATCGAAGAATCCTTTTTCGTTCTTGTTGGGCTTGGGCTGGAAGTTGGGTGAGTTACGCAGCCGCTCCAGCAGGCCACGCTCTTCGGCCGACAGCACCTTGGGAGTCCACACATTTACATGCACGAGCTGATCGCCCCGTCCGTATCCGTTAAGCTCTTTAATTCCTTTGCCTTTCAGCCGCAGAATTTTACCGCTCTGGGTACCGGGTTCGAGGGTAATGCGTGCTTTACCATCAATGGTGGGCACTTCAACGCTGGTACCGATAGCCGCATCGACGAAGTTGACATACAGATCGAACACGACATTACTACCGTCGCGCTTTAAGTCGGCATCCTCTTCTTCTTCTACGACGATCAGCAGGTCGCCGGCCACACCGCCACGGGGCGGAACGTTACCTTTACCCCCCACCGACAGCTGAATGCCTTCGGCCACACCGGCCGGAATCTTGATGGGGATAACATCTTCCTGCAATACCCGACCCTCACCAAAGCAAACGTCGCACCGGTCGGTTACAATTTTCCCCTCGCCGTTACAGGTCGGACAAGTGCTTGTCGAGACCATCTGCCCCAGCATGGTATTGACTACCTTACGGGTCTGGCCCGAGCCATTACAGGTGGTACAGGTCTGAACAGCCGTACCGTTTTTCGAGCCATTGCCTCCGCAGGTCGTACAGGTAACGTGTCGTTTTACCTTGATTTTCTTCTCAACGCCGTTGGCTACCTCCTGGAGGTTCAGCTTCAGTTTGATCCGCAGGTCAGACCCGCGCCGGACGCGTTGCCGCTGTCCACCGCCGTTGGCGCCCCGGAAAAAACTGCCAAAAGGCGAATCGTCGCCGAACACATCGCCAAACTGGCTAAATATGTCCTCCATCGACGGTCCACCCGGTCCGTAGCCACCGCCACTGGCCGCCCCCCCCAGACCAGCATGACCAAACTGATCGTAGCGGGCTTTTTTCTGAGGGTCGTTCAGGACATCGTAAGCCTCGGCGGCTTCTTTAAATTTTTCTTCGGCGGTCGGATCATCCGGATTTTTGTCTGGGTGATATTTAATGGCCATCTTCCGATAAGCCTTTTTGAGATCCTCGGCCGAGACGTTCTTGTCAACGCCCAGTATTTCGTAATAGTCGCGCTTCGTTGCCATGTCTATCAAAGAGTGAATGAGAGAAAGAGCGAAAGAGTGGCGGGCACAACAGGGGTCGCTCTTTCAGTCTTTCGCTCTTCCACCATTAGCTTCCTACAATTACTTTAGCAAACCGGATAACCTTATCGTTCAGATAGTACCCTTTTTCCACCTCATCGATCACTTTCCCTTTCAGGTCATCGCTGGGGGCGGGAAACTGGGTTATCGATTCGTGCAGATCGGCGTTGAACGGCTCTCCTTTGGCCACCATGGGCTTCAGACCTTTGCCTTCCAGCGTCTTGAACAGCTTGGTATAGATCAGCGAAACGCCTTCTTTCAGAGCCGCCACGTCTTCCGTTTTTTCCATCGACAGCATGGCCCGCTCAAAATCATCTACGACCGGAATCAGGCTTTGCAGCAGGCCTTCGTTGGCCTGGCCAATCAGCTCCAGTTTTTCCTTAGCCGTACGCCGACGGAAGTTTTCGAAATCAGCATACAGCCGCAGGTATTTGTCCTTCAGTTCTGCAACCTCCCGGAAAGCCGCATCGGTGGCCGACCCGGTCGGTTCGGCGGTTTCGGCCTCAACGGAAGCCACTGCTTCGACAGCGGGTTCGTCGGCTGGCTCACCGCCATTAATCGTTACGGCTTCCTCTTCAGTGGGCGTCTCAGTTGTCAGGTTGTCAGGCTGTGTGGTATCGGTAGACGATTGTTCGTCCAATATGTCTTTATTTTCCATTGATGAGCTTCGTGTTCGCTTCCAGAAATTCATGTGCAAAGATGGGCAAAAGACCGGCCAATCTGGTTATTTCTGACAACTTGGCACATAGTATTCCGTCAGCTTTTCGTGAATTCGGTCATAAAAACCGGATTTTTTACGCGTTGCCTGCTGTTCACCACCTGTACAGTTTTATTTACCTCCTGCCATGCACGCGCCAGCCAGTTATTATTCGACCCGTCTGAAAGCCAGAGCCATTGAACTGGGGTTCGACGTGTGCGGTATTGCCCGGGCCGATTTTCTGGACGAGGAAGCACCCCGGCTCGAAACTTGGCTAAAAAACGGGATGCACGGCCAGATGAACTACATGGCCAACCATTTCGACAAACGACTCGACCCGCGACTGCTCGTTGAGGGAGCCAAGTCAGTGGTTACGGTGCTGCTCAACTATTACCCCAACCAGCCACTGCCCGAAGCCGAAGACGACTACAAGCTGTCGAAATATGCCTACGGGGAAGATTATCACTTCGTCATTAAAGACAAACTGAAAGACTTGATGGCCTTTATCCACGAAGAAATTGGCGAGGTGGGCGGGCGCGCCTTTGTCGATTCGGCCCCGGTCATGGACAAAGCCTGGGCCAAACGGTCTGGTGTGGGCTGGGTGGGTAAACACAGCAACCTGATTAATCGGCAGATGGGATCGTTTTTCTTCATCGGCGAGTTGATTCTCGATCTGGAACTCGAACCCGACGGCCCTATTACCGATTACTGCGGCACCTGTACCCGCTGCCTGGATGCCTGTCCAACGGAAGCGATCGTGAGCCCCTACGTCGTTGACGGCAGCAAGTGCATCTCTTACTTCACCATCGAGCTGAAAGAAGCCATTCCGGACGAGGTGCAGGGCAAGTTCGACAACTGGATCTTTGGCTGTGATATCTGCCAGAACGTATGTCCCTGGAACCGCTTTGCCCGACCACATCAGACCCCCGCTTTCGACCCCCACCCCGATCTGACGGAATTCAGCCGGGCCGACTGGGAAGAAATTACGGAAGAGGTCTTTCGGGAGGTGTTCCGGCGGTCGGCCGTCAAACGAACCAAACTCGACGGACTGAAACGCAATGTTGCGTTCGCTAAAAAATCGGCTTACTAACCAGTTTGCCAGTTTTAACCTGCCTGTCAATTTGTTAGCCGTTGGCTCAAAAGCAGCGTATTTTGATTTGTTGGTATGATACGGACAGGTTACATTGCTGCGTTCTATCTACACGACTAACTGTCAGATTATGCAACGCAGCCGTCTGGAAACGGAGAACCGACTTATTGAAGCTGTTGGCCAACTCGTTAAGGAAAGTGGCTTCGATCATCTTGGTATCAATCGGGTTGCGAGCCAGGCGGGCGTCAACAAAATACTTATCTATCGATATTTTGGTGGCCTGGGCGGGTTACTCAGTGCGTATTTTGAGCAAACGCGCCCCGTCTCATCGGTGCCTCCCATAGATATAAACCAGTTGAAGAACGCTTCGCTGGAGGTCTTTTTTACTACCTGTTACAACTATCTGATTGAGGAGTTCAGGCTGCTGCGTCATGATATCGAAGCGCAGGAGCTACTGAAAGCCAAGCTACTGAGCAACGACGGTATCGTTCATGCCATTACCGCCGAGAAAGAGAGACGGCTGGTAAAGATGGTCGATGATTTATCAGCCATCGTTCATAGTAGCCATGCCCGCCCTTTTGCAGCCATTCTGGTCAGTTCTCTGACTCTGCTGCTCTTTACCGGTCAGCAAAAACGGCAGATTATGGGCATAGATCCTAGCACTGACGAAGGCTGGGCCGAAATAGAACAGGCCCTGAAAAACATTTTCCAGGGCATCTATTTATTCACCAAGGAACGCCTGGCGGCCAGTGCTGAAAAATCCGCGTAGCGCTTCACCTACCCGCCAAACATCCTCAAATGTATTATATAGCGGCACTGGGGCCAGCCGGATGCAGTCAGGTTCGCGCCAGTCGCCAATGATGCCCTGTTCGGTAAGGTATTTGAAGAGGACTTTCCCATTTCGACGGACGAGCAGCGAAAGCTGGCACCCCCGCTGGTTAGGGTCGTCGGGCGTCAAAATCTGTATATCATCAAAGGGGGCCAGTATGTATTCCAGAAAGCCCGTTAACAGTTCGCTTTTCTGGCGGAGCGCGGTCATGCCGGCTTCGGCAGTGATGGCCAGCGCGGTCCGGTGTAGCGCCAGCGCCATAATGTTAGGCGTACTCAGCTGCCATCCATCGGCACCCGCGGCAGGCAGAAAGCCGGGGGTCATCTCAAACCGCCGGTCTTCCCGGTAGCCCCACCAACCCGCCAGTCGGGGCAGCGCACCACCTGCCCGGTTCTGGTCGTGGTGCTTTTCATGGATAAAGATGCCCGACACCGCACCCGGTCCGCCGTTCAGGTATTTGTACGAGCACCAGGTGGCGAAATCGACACCCCAGTCGTGCAACCGCAGCGGCACGTTCCCGATAGCGTGGGCCAGATCCAGACCGATGGGTACACCGTGTCGGTGAGCGGTTTCGGCCAGCGCTGCCATGTTGTAGACCTGCCCCGTGTAGTAGTTCAGCCCGCTCATCCAGACCAGGGCCAGCTCGTCGGCATGTTCGGCAATGGCGGCCTGTATGTCGGTGGTATGGATCAGCCCATCGTCGGGCCGCGGAGCTACTTCTACCAGCGCGTTGGCCGTTGTCAGCCCGTGATGCTGCAGGTGAGTCTCCAACGCATATTGATCAGACGGAAAGTCGCCTTTGATCGTCAGAATTTTGTATTTCGGCTTGCCGGATGCGGAGTTGCCGTGCTGGCTGGGCCGGTAAAACGAGGCCAGCAGCAGATGCAGGTTGACGGTCAGCGCGTTCATCGGGCAAACTTCGGCGGGGTTGGCCCCTACCACCTGAGCCAGCGCTGACTTGCAGGTGTTGTGATACCCAAGCCAGTTTTGTTCGGCGCCTTCGGGTCTATCGAACCAGCCCTCCACCCCCAACTGCTGCCAGGTCGTCAACTCCTGATCCAGGGCGGCACGGGCCGACTTTGGTTGCAGGCCCAGCGAATTGCCGCACAGGTAAATCAGATCGGTTGCGTTTCGCTGCGGGATATAAAACCGATTTCGAAAGGATCGTAGCGAATCGTCGGCGTCGAGCTGACGCGCAAAATCCAGCGTGTTTTCGTATGTCATACCTGCAAAACTATGGATTCGGCCAGTTGTCTGCCCACAGGCTTTCATTTAACCCGCAAAATGCATCCGGCCCAAAGGGTTTTATCGCTGAGGCAACGTAACGTTTATAAAGGACCGTTCAATAAGCCTGCATAACCATAAAAATAGTATCCTAGTTAGTTTACAGTAAATTTCTACTAATGTTATGAATCTCTCAACTTACTTGCCCGCCGGATGGCAGCGAGTTCAGCAGATACAATCCGTTCCAGACCGGGTCGAGTCTAATCGGCATATACATCATCGTACCCGAGGCTCAGCAGGCGCCAGCGGCTACTCAGCTACGCAATGCCTTTAAATGATCCATCACCCACAGACGTAACGTACGCAGGGTCCGGTTCAGCAATGAGCCGGGCTTTTGTTTTTAGGGTGGGTTACACCTATGTGTAGCTTTTACCGAACTGGCTTCCTGAATGACTTCTGATACTGGAGGGGGCTTTTGCCCGTAATTTGCCTGAAGTACTTGTTGAAACCCGAAAACTGGTTGAACCCGCTTTCGTAACACACCTGCGCCACACTGAGCTTCCCTTCAATCAGCAGCTTACAGGCGTGACTGACCCGCAGTTCGAGCAGAAACTGCGAATATGGCTTACGGCTACGCGACTTGAAATACCGACAGAATGAGTTCGGACTCATGTTTGCCACCGTGGCTATTTCTTCCAGCGAAATTTTTCGGGTGAAGTGGGTCAGCGAGTAAGCGTATATCTGGTTTAGCCGGTCGGTATCGGCTTCATCGAAATAGCTGGGGTAATCTTTAGCCGACAGATATTCCAGTTCGTCTGACTGGGCCACCAGCGAGAGGATTTGAATAAGAGATACAATTCGGGCTGTTCCGTGCTCAGCCAGCATCTGCGCCAGCAGCGGTTTAACGGCAGAACGGGTGTTGCCGAGGAGCCGTACACCCTGCCGGGCTTTCTCCAGGAAACGGATGATGTACCGATTTTCGGGCAGTTGCAAAAACGTATCGCCCCAGAAGTTATCCCGAAAATGGACCACGGTAGCTTTGGCGAACAGGCCCTCCCGGTTCTCAAAATACTCTTTGTCGCAGCGCCAGTAGTGAGGCAGGTTAGCACCGATCAGCAGCACATCTCCCGACTGAAAATTCTGAATGCTATCGCCAACGAACTGGGTGCCGCTGCCCTGCTCAATGTGCAGCAGTTCTATTTCGGGGTGGTAATGCCAGCGGTTGTAGAAGTGAAGAACGACATCCTGCCGCACACTAAACGAACATTCAGACGAAACAGGAACCAGAAGTAACTGCGGCTTCATACCTATCAATTAGCGTCAATAAATTTAAACGGCTCATAAAGTTGCTAACATATTGGTAAAACAAGTTAATCCTATAAAACTACCCCTTTGAATTATACTATTGATTTGCAACATAATCATACAATCTGTATTCGTCTGGTTTCCAGAAATTTCTGGCGCCAGCCGAATCCTGAAACGACTCAGATGCATGATGCGCGTTGCTTTATTTGTTCCCTGCTATGTTGATCAGTTCTATCCGGCTGTTGCCATCGCGACCCTCGGGCTGCTCGAACAGCTGGGTTGCCAGGTGGTTGTACCGCGTAATCAGACCTGCTGCGGTCAGCCCATGGCCAACTCCGGCTTTGCCCGGGCGGCCGCCAGCTGCGACCAGAACTTCAGGCAGAATTTTGGCGAATTTGACCATATTGTCTGTCCATCGGGCTCGTGTGTTCTGCACGTCCGGGAACACAACCCGCTTCTGACTGGCCAGATCTGGGAGTTGTGCGAATTTCTGACCGATGTCCTGCAGGTACGGGCCTTGCCCCACCGGTCGGCCCGGCCCCTGCGGATCGGCATTCATCAGAGTTGTCATGGGCAGCGTGGTCTCCGTCTGTCGTCTATGTCGGAACGCAACGAACCCTATTTCTCGAAGATGGAAACCCTGCTGAGACTCGTCGACGGCATCAACATCACGACCCCCGCCCGCCCGGACGAATGCTGTGGTTTCGGCGGCACCTTCTGCGTAACCCAGGAAGCCCTTTCGGTAAAAATGGGGAAAGACCGCCTGGCCCAGCACCAGGCCAACCAGGTCGATTACATCGTGGGGGGCGACATGTCCTGCCTGATGCACCTGGAAGGGATTCTCCGGCGGCAGCAATCACCCATACAGGTCCGGCATGTTGCTCAGCTGCTGGTTGATCATGCGTTGTAAACTAAGGCCTGCTACTATCCGTCTACGTTATGAGTCAGCGATTTGTATCTCACGCCCAAGCTGCCAGCCAGTTTCTAACCGACGAAGCCCGTACGGACTGGCACGATGAAACGTTATGGTTTGTCCGCCAGAAACGCGACAAAGCGGCCCACGCCCTCCCCGAATGGGAGGCCCTGCGCGAACTGGCATCGGGCATCAAAGATCATGCACTGTCGGAGCTGAGTACGTACCTGACCCAGTTTGAGCAGAACGCCCTGGCGAACGGCATTCAGGTACACTGGGCGGCCACGGCTGCGGAACACAACCAGATCGTACTGCACATTATCCGACAACAGACTGGCCCCGCCCCCCCCCGGGTGGTGAAGAGCAAGTCAATGCTTACCGAAGAGTGTCACCTGAACGAGTTTCTGACCAAACAGGGGGTCGAGGTGGTCGACACTGACCTGGGCGAACGCATTGTGCAGCTCCGCCAGGAACCACCCAGCCACATTGTCTTACCGGCCATACATTTGAAAAAAGCCGACGTCAGTGCCACCTTCCAGCAGCACCTGGGTACCGAAGCCGGCAACGAAGATCCGCAGTACCTGACCGAAGCCGCCCGTCACCACCTCCGCGAAAAGTTTGTATCGGCGTCCATCGCCATCACGGGGGTCAATTTTGCCATTGCCGAAACGGGTGGGTTTGTGGTTTGCACCAACGAAGGCAATGCCGACCTGGGGGTGCATCTGGCCGACGTCCATATCGCCTGCCTCGGTATCGAAAAAGTAATTCCCCGGCAGGAGCATCTGGGCGTGTTTCTGCGGTTGCTGGCCCGCTCGGCAACCGGCCAGCCGATCACCACCTACTCGAGCCATTTCGTCAGACCCCGGGCCGGGCAGGTCATACATGTTATCCTGGTTGATAACGGCCGGAGCACCCAGCTGGGCCGGCCCGAGTTTCGGAACTCGCTCAAATGCATCCGCTGCGGGGCCTGCTTTAACACCTGCCCGGTTTACCGCCGGAGTGGCGGTCATAGCTACCACAACGCCGTGGCCGGGCCGATCGGCTCTATCCTGGCTCCCAACCTCGACATGCGTAGAAACGCCGATCTGCCTTTTGCCAGTACACTTTGCGGCAGTTGCACCAACGTATGCCCTGTTAAAATTAATATTCACGAACAGCTCTGGCACTGGCGGCAGACACTGACAGCCGAAGGCCTGGCGCCCCCGGCTAAAACAGTAGCTATGAAAGGGATGGCCTGGGTGCTAGGCCATCCTACGGTATACCGGCTGTCGGGCCGTATCGGGCGGTGGGTGATGCAACACGTTCCGGTCCTGGTCAATAACCGGCTGAACCCATGGTATAAAGGGCGCGACATGCCCAGCCCGCCCGCCCAAAGTTTTGGAGAGTGGTACGATAAAAACCGATCGCGCGTATGAACAGCCGACAAGCTATCCTGACCGCGGTAGCCCGCAACCAGCCTGTCACCCGCCCAATGCCTACCCTGCCCGAGCCGTCGACAGAACGGGCTTCGGCTGACGGGTTTGCCCAGCGGGTCGAAGCTATTGGCGGAACAATCGTTCCGATCAGCGCCCTGACCGACATAGTCAGCTATCTACAAACCCGTTTTCCGCCCCCGGCCCGACTGGTCAGCACCCTGCCCGATCTGCCCCTGGGTGAACGCCTGTCCGACACGGTGGTACCCGGCCACATCCTCGAAACGGTTGACCTGGCCCTGCTCATGGGGGCTTTCGGAGTAGTAGAGAATGGCGCCATCTGGCTCGATAGCCGACAGTTACCCCATCGGGCTCTACCTTTCATCTGCCAGCATCTGGCGGTGGTCGTATCATCGCAGGCGCTGGTATCCACCCTGCACGATGCCTATCGTCAGTTAAGCCCCAACACCTTCGATTACGGGGTATTCATAGCCGGGCCTTCCAAAACCGCCGACATCGAGCAGTCGCTGGTAATCGGAGCCCATGGACCGCGCAGCCTGACTGTTTTCCTGTTGACAACCGACCCATCCCGATGACGATCCAGACCTCCCGTTCTTACCTCCGTATTCACCCGACCGATAATGTCGTGGTGGCCCTGCAGGATATTCCCAAAGGCGACTACATTACCGGCAATGGGCTATCCGTACAGGTAACGCAGTCGGTAGCCGCCAAACATAAGGTAGCCCTCGAAGCCCTGGCCACCGGCGATTCGGTACGGATGTACGGCGTACTGGTTGGTAAGGCCACCCAGCCTATTGCCGCTGGCGACATCATCACCACCTTCAACCTCAGGCACGAGGCCGAACCGTATGGTCTCAACAAGCGCAGGCCGTACCACTGGCAGGCGCCTGATGTGTCAGCCTGGGAGACGCTGACCTTTGCGGGCTACCACCGCAGCGATGGAAGCGTAGGCACCCGAAATTACTGGTTGGTGGTGCCGCTGGTCTTCTGCGAAAACCGGAACGTGGAGATGATGAAAGCCGCGTTTGAGCGGGAACTCGGCTATGCCCAGCCAGATATCTACATCGATCAGGTGCGCCGGCTGGTAAAGGTCTATCAGACGGGTCAGACTGGACCGGCTCCGACCGCAGCTATACCGGAAGCGGCCCAACCGCGCTTGTTTCCGAATATCGACGGCATTCAGTTTCTGACCCACGAGCAGGGATGCGGGGGCACCAACGCCGACGCCGACAGCCTCTGTCAGCTGCTGGCGGGCTGTATCGTCAACCCCAATGTAGCGGGCGTTACCGTGCTGAGCCTGGGGTGCCAGAAATCCCAGATCGATCAGTTGCGGGCCGAAATCAGGAAGCGACAGCCCGGGTTCGACCGGCCCCTGCTCTACTTCGATCAGCAGACCTACGGCACCGAATCGGCCATGCTTACCGATGCCATCCGCGAAACGTTCAACGGGCTGGTAACTGCCAACGCCCAGACCCGCCAGCCCGCCCCGCTCAGCCGGTTAAGCGTAGGCCTCAAGTGTGGCGGATCGGACGGCTTCTCGGGCATTTCGGCGAATCCGGCCCTCGGGCATCTCTCCGATCTGCTGGTCACCCTGGGCGGCACCACCCTCCTGGCCGAATTTCCGGAACTCTGCGGGGTTGAACAGGAGCTGATTGACCGTTGCACGAATCCATCCGATGCCGGTCGGTTTGTCGGCCTCATGCAGCAGTACGCGGCTCAGGCCGCAGCCGTGGGGGCAGGCTTCGACATGAACCCGTCCGTCGGCAATATCAAGGACGGCCTTATCACCGACGCTATCAAGTCGGCCGGGGCCGCGCGTAAAGGTGGGTACGCTCCCATTGCAGGGGTGCTCGACTATACTGATCTGCCCACCCGGCCGGGGCTTCATCTACTCTGTACACCCGGCAACGATGTACTCGCCACCACGGGCATGGCTGCTTCGGGCGCTACGCTGATTCTGTTTACAACCGGACTCGGCACCCCTACCGGCAACCCGATTGCGCCGACGGTTAAAATATCGACCAATACCCGCCTGGCCGACCGTATGCCCGATATCATTGACTTCGACGCCGGTCTGGTCATATCCGGGCACGAAACTATAGAGCAAACGGGCGAAAGGCTGCTGCGCTGGCTCATCGATCTAGCGTCGGGGCGTATACGAACCAAAGCGGAAGACCTTGGCCAGCACGATTTTATTCCCTGGCAGCGGGGAGTGAACCTGTAGTAAACTATTCCTGTCGTATGAAACGAACCCTTTTTCTCTTCTTTTTCTGGTTAGCGACTTCGCCCCTGCAGGCGCAGCAGTCGGCCAATAAACCCGAGCGTGAACAGTGGTACATGGACCTGGGCTTCGGCATGTTTATCCACTGGAGCCTGGACTCGCAGGTGGGTGCCGTGATCAGCCACTCCATGGCTGGAGCCTCACCCGATTACCTGAAGCGATTCACAACCGAGCTGCCAGCCACCTTCAACCCCAAGCAGTTCGATCCCGACGAGTGGGCTACCCTGGCCCGGCTGGCTGGTATGAAATACGTTGTCTTTACGGCCAAGCACCACTCTGGTTTCTGCATGTGGCCAACACAGACAACGCCGTTTAACATCAGCAATACCCCCTGCAAACGGGACCTGACCCGCGACATTCTGGACGCCTTTCGCCGGCAAAATATTGCCATTGGCCTGTACTTCTCGCCCGAAGACTTCAACTACCTCTACCAGAATAACCTGCCGATTGGCCGGCTCCAGCACCCGATGCATTACCCGGAGAAAAATCCGGGCCTGATGGCGCACGACAAAGCCCAGCTCAGGGAGTTACTGACCAACTACGGCAAGATTGACCTGTTATTCTTCGATGGGCCTGCCGAGGGACTGAAGCAATACGCCTGGCAACTCCAGCCCGATCTGGTCGTGACGCGCGGGCAGATGGAAACCCCAGAACAGACCATCCCTGACAAACCCCTGCCCGGCCCCTGGGAGTCCTGTTTCACGATGGGAACCGACTGGCAGTATAAACCCACCAACGACCCCCATAAGTCGGGCACCGACATCATCAACATGCTGATCGAAACCCGGGCCAAAGGGGGTAACCTGCTACTTAACGTAGGCCCTAAACCCAACGGTACCATTCAGATCGAGCAGGAAGCACTCCTGCGGGAAGTAGCCCTCTGGCACCTGGTTAATCAGGAGAGCGTGCACCAGGTCCGCCCCTGGGAAATCATCCGCGAAGGAAACGTCTGGTTCGTCAAAGCCAGACAGGGAAATACGGTCTATGCCTTTTGCCAGGGCGGCACCGACTGGAGTTACGGCACCCGCAAAGAATTTGTGCTGAAAACCCTGGAAGGCAATGCCCAGACCAAAGTGAGTATTCTGGGTTACGGCAGCCAGCTGGTCGAGTACCGCGAAGGATTTGACGCCCAGCTCTACAGCACGCCCAGCCCGATTGGGTTAGTCATCAGCGCCGTGAATGGTCATCGGCTCTATACCAATAATAAATGGCCAAACCCGGTGGTGCTGAAGATCGAAAATGTTCGGTTCAAAGCTCCCGAAGTCACGAAGCAGAAACGCAGCAAGATAGACGGGGCCAACTGATGGGTGGCCAGATACGTACCCCATCCATGTTTTGATAATGCCGATTTTCGAACCGGCTGCGCTTACCCGCTCTACAGGGCGGTTTTACTACACTCAATACCTGACAGGCATGAAGTTGATTCGATTTGGGGAACCCGGCCTCGAAAAACCGGGGGTTATTCTGGCTGATCAATGGCTCGATGTGTCGGCCATTGTCACTGACTACAATGAAGATTTTTTTGCCGACAATGGGCTCGAACGACTACGGAACCAACTCAACAATCCTGGTCTGTCGGCGGGTAGTCTGCCCGTCGTCGATCCTTCGGTCCGGCTGGGTCCGCCTGTTGCGCGGCCGTCGAAGCTGGTTTGTATTGGCCTCAACTACGAAGACCACGCCCGCGAAACGGGAGCGCCCATCCCCGCCGAACCCGTGCTGTTCATGAAAGCGACCACCGCATACTGTGGCCCCTTCGACGATATCATCATCCCGAAGAACTCGACTAAAACCGACTGGGAGGTAGAACTGGCCGTTGTCATTGGTCGGAAAGCCAGCTACGTAGACGAAGCCAGTGCCCTACAGTACGTGGCCGGTTATTGCCTGCACAACGACGTGTCGGAACGCGAGTTTCAGCTGGAGCGGGGCGGCACCTGGGACAAAGGAAAAGGATGCGATACGTTTGCCCCGATAGGCCCTTTTCTGGCTACCCCCGATGAGGTTGCCGATGTCAACGACCTCCGGCTCTGGCTCACTGTAAACGGCGAACCCATGCAATCCGGCCATACCAGCAGTCTGATTTTCAAGATACCCACGCTCATCGCTTATGTCAGCCAGTTTATGACCCTGTTACCCGGCGACATTATCTCGACCGGCACCCCGCCCGGGGTAGGGCTGGGCATGAAGCCACCCGTTTACCTGCAGCCGGGCGATGTAGTAGAACTGGGCATCGACGGCCTCGGCACGTCGCGACAACGTGTCAGAGCGTATGCCCCACCACAGTAACCAAGTTCCATCATAGGTTAAGTTGTCAGTAAAGCCCTGCTCGCCTGGGTGTGGGCTTTCTTTTAAACTCATTCGTTCCATGCATTTAAAACTTTCATCAAAAGTCATTCTGGTTACGGGCGGTGCCAAAGGCATTGGCGAAGGCATCAGCCGGGTGCTGGCTGCAGAAGGGGCTATTCCGGTTATTATTGGTCGCAACGCTGCCGATAACCAGCGGACCGTTGACGCTATCGAGGCCACGGGCGGTCATGCCCTGGCCATTACGGCCGAGCTGACTCAGCCCGACGCCTGTGCGCAGGCCGTTGAGCAGGCCGTTGCCGCCTTCGGTCGGATCGACGGACTGGTCAACAATGCGGGCGTAAACGATGGCGTCGGGCTGGAAACCGGCAGCTACGAGCGGTTCATGGCTTCGCTGCACAAGAACCTCGTCCACTACTACCTCATGGCCCAGTATGCGCTGCCGTTCCTGAAACAAAGCAAAGGCGCTATTGTCAACATCGGCTCCAAAACGGCAGAAACGGGTCAGGGCAATACTTCAGCCTATGCCGCTGCCAATGGGGGCCGAAACGCCCTCACCCGCGAATGGGCGGTTGAACTGCTGCCGTACGGTATCCGGGTCAACGCCGTCATTGTAGCGGAGTGCTATACCCCTCTGTACGATACCTGGATCAGGACATTCGACAATCCGGAGGAGATGCTCAGCAAGATTGAATCGAAAATACCCCTCGGCCAGCGCATGACAACGGCCGAAGAGATTGCCTCTATGGTTGCCTTTCTGCTTTCGGAGCGGTCGAGCCATACAACCGGTCAACTCATTCATGTTGACGGTGGGTATGTGCATCTGGATCGGGCGCTCTAGCCTACGCTCTTTCATTAATGCTGTTCCTTTTTATTCCTCCCTACCTATATGAACCGTTTTTCTAAACCAACCCTGATCGCCCTCAGCCTCGCAGCTCAGCTGCTGACCGCATCGGCTTCGCTGGCTCAGTCGGCAGCCCCCGGCCCCTACCAGCCTACCTGGTCCTCTATCGACTCACGCCCGGTACCGACCTGGTTCGAAGACGCCAAATTCGGCATTTTCATCCACTGGGGGGTTTACTCCGTTCCGGCCTATAGTCCAACCGGTCGGGATAAAGTCGGCATCTACGAACGGTACGCCGAACATTACTGGCGCCGATGGCTCACCAAATCGCCCACGCAGAAATACTTCGATGAGTTTCACAACCGCGTGTACGGACCCAATGTCAAGTACCAGGACTTTGCCCGCGACTTCAAAGCCGAACTTTTTGAGCCCGAACAGTGGGCCGACCGTTTCAAAGGATCGGGGGCACAATATGTCGTGCTGACCTCCAAACATCACGAGGGGTTTGCGCTATGGCCTTCGTCACTCTCCTGGAACTGGAACGCCGTTGATGTGGGCCCACACCGCGATGTACTGGGCGATCTGACCAAAGCGGTGCAGGCAAAGGGGCTGAAGATGGGCTATTATTATTCACTGCTGGAGTGGTATCATCCGCTTTATAAGAAGGAAACGATCAACCAGTACGTTGACGAGCACATGATTCCCCAGATGAAAGAGCTGGTCACCCGGTATAAACCCGACGTGTTCTGGACCGATGGCGAGTGGGACTATCCCTCCGAAACGCTGAAAAGTACCCAGTTCCTGTCGTGGCTCTACAACGATTCGCCAGTTAAGGACCGGGTCGTCGTGAATGACCGCTGGGGCAAAGAAACCCGCAGCAAACACGGAGGCTTTTTCACGACGGAGTATGACCTGATTCACGAGGGAGATTCGAAGGGCGTTACGTTTGAGCGCCCCTGGGAAGAATGCCGGGGTATGGCCGGCTCGTTCGGTTATAACCGCAACGAGATGCTGGAAGACTACTCGACCTCCGAAGAACTCATAAAAATCCTGATTGACAAAGTAGCGCGCGGTGGAAACCTGCTGCTCAACATAGGCCCCACCGCCGACGGTCGTATTCCAGTCATCATGCAGCAAAGGCTCGATGATATGGGCAAGTGGCTGGCCGTAAACGGCGACGGGATTTACAGTACCCGCGCCTGGAAAAACGCCCCGAAAGTAGACAAGAATACAACTACGTTCTTTACCACAAAAGGCAAGGACTTGTACGTAATCACCACCAAATGGGCCGATAATTTGACGATCGACGGCGTCAAAAGTCCCGCTTCGGTGTCGCTGCTGGGCTACAAAGGTCCCATCAAAACCAGCGTAAAAAACGGAAAACTTACCCTGACGGCCCCTACCCTCACCCCGGCCACCACACCCTGCCAGTACGCCTGGGTCTATAAACTAACCGGCGCACTGAACTAACCGAATAGCATCAAAAGACAAACCGCCCCGTGTCGGATGTGATACGGGGCGGTTTGTCTTTTAACGCAGCCTGCGACTTAGTGATCGTCGTGGATAGCGGTACCTTTCTTACAGCAGCTGGGCAGCTTATTGTAGCTGTCCTGATCGGCCGGCAGGTCCTCGGCGTCGTAGCCCGATTTGCTGATGTTGGCCTTGAGCCGGGCAACATCGGTTTTGCCGGGATTATACCGGATCGTAACGACTTTCGATTTCACGTCGAGACTGGCTTCTTTCACGCCTTTCTCGAAGGCCAGGTTCCGCTCGATGCGGGCTTTGCACATACCGCAGATAGCCGATGTTTTAATCTTGACTTCTTTGTCTTTATCATCACGAGCAGACGTTCCGGCGAAGCTGGCACTTGCCAGTACGAGTGTGGTTAAGGCAGTTAGAAACAGGTTACGCAGCATGATTGTCATTGGTTTATGGTGAATGATTAACAATAATTCAGTGAGAATGGTGCCCGTTGCCGTGGTTCATCGACCCGGTTGATGATCGACTTCCCATCAGCAACACGGCGGGCGTAAGCCGGAGGTAGATCTGGCCGGACAAGGGGAACTTCCCGTAGTACGACTGCAAAAATTGATCCGGCATACTGGCAGTCAGCTGCGCCCCGGCTACCAGATCGGTGTTCAGATGCCGAATCAGCCGGTAGTTCAAGCCGAATGTCAGATTGTTGACATTCACCAGCCGATGCGCTCCGGTCCCGTTGGGGGTTTCGTCATGGCTGATGCCCAGCTCCTCCTGCGATTTGGTCACGTTCTCATAGCGACCATACAAAGCCACCCGGTTCAGTTGCAGGCTTGTTTCGGCCAGATACGCATTTTCGTTGACGCCATCGTGTGAGTTCAGCCCCCAGACCAGTGCCGAGGTTACGTACCGATCAGGGGCGCCCAGCGGTTTACTGTGCAGTACCGAAGCGGTGGTTCGGTTAACGTCCTCGCCGGGCTCGACGGCTTCGGGACTCTTTATAAACCCACGCGACACCTGAAGGGCCAGCGTGGGCGAAGGATTGACCGAAAACCGAAACGAGTAGCTATCGAATCGTGGTCGGTCGAACCCAAGCCGCTTTTCGTCGGGTTCACGGCCCGTAAACGAAGACGCTTCCAGCTTGGCAATACCCAGCCGGTAACCCGCCGTCACCACACCGAAGGTGATGTGAGTCGCGTCGTGCCAGTGGTGACCCAGGGGCGAATCGGGGTTGTTGAACGATGAAATCCGGTGCATGAACGCCGGCGGCCCCAGTGCTGGTTCACCCGGAAAACCTACGTACAGGAAGGCATCGGACTTCGGGCTGAAGGCGTAGCTGTACGCAACCGACAACTCAGAAAACAGATCGTGCTGGTGCTGCCGGTCTACCAGCCGCTGCCCCCGATAGCTCTCGCCCGACTGGAAAAGCAACGGATAGCCATCGGCGCCGACTGTTACGGGGTCCAGCGATAGCATAGCACGGGCCAGGAACAGGCCCCGCTTGCCAACGGTTCGCTGGGCCATACCCATAAACCAGTTCGGGGCATCGAACTGGCTGTCGCGGCCGCGGCCATCGGGGTTGTTGATGTTCTGATTGGTATGCCGCAGAAAGATGCTGTAATGCAGCATGTACATCCAGCTGGGGCGGTTCTCCGGGTCAGTATGTTTCATATACGCATACAGGGGCGTCTGATCGGGGTGCCAGCTGGTACCCGATCCGTTTCGATTCATGGGCAGGTTTCGCGAAAAGGAATGGCTCATGCTCATCGACGCGTCGCTGCCAGGCTGACCGGTCTGGTGCATTGAGTGATCGGTACGGCCCGAATCGACCTGGACCGCCGACGACGGAGCGGGCATGGTCATTCCTTCGTGGTGCTGGTGCTGAGCCAGGCTACGGCCTGCCAGCAAAAAAATAAACAGATGAAAAGCGTATTTCATTACGTTGGTGAACGAAGTAAGAAGCTGGATGGCTCCGACGGGCAGGGCCATCCAGACCGATCAGGCATTGGCCGACATTGCCCGGCATTCACTGGCGCATGTACGACAGGCTTCGGCGCAGGCTTTGCAATGGGCATGGTGGGCCGCATGTTTTTCGCACTCATCGGCGCAGGCTTCGCAGACTTCGGCGCAGAGTACCATAAAGTCACGCATGAACTCAGACCCACGCGCTTCCAGCCGACCGCAGAGGGTGCATATATCGGCGCAGTCGCGGCAGAGTTTGATACAGGCCGTCATGTCATGCCCCTTGCTATCGCGGTCACCCATTTCGATACAGGCGGTAACGCAGCGTTCGCAGGCTTCGGCGCATTCAAAGCAGGTGTCAGTGTGCTTGTGGTTGTGGTGCATCGTTTCCATGAGCGTCAGTTGAGAGTTGGGAGACCACCGTTGGTCTCTTCTGCATAACTCACCAGAGTGCTTACCGATTTTACATAATTACCGACCCGCTTACAGCCTATCCAGCGCCCGCCGGTCAACCTGCGTCGCTTTTCTGAACTGACCGGGCGTCTGGCCCGTCACCTGCCGAAACTGATTAGACAGGTGCTGAACGCTGCTGTAGCTCAGCCGCCAGGCCATTTCTGTCAGTGTCAGCTCATCGTACCGCAGCCACTCTTTCACCTTTTCGATCTTGAGCGCAATGATGTATTTCTCAACCGTCTGGCCCTCGCTGGCCGAAAACAAGCCACTCAGGTACGAGTAATCATACCCGAGTTTCCGCTCCAGAAATGTCGAGACGTTCTCGTTGGCATGCCGCTCGCCTTTCAGATACTGGATTTCGTTGATGAGCAGCACCTTGATGTGCTCGACCAGCAATTGCTTGCGATCGTCGATCAGGTCGAAGCCGTTCGCCAGCAGGGCCTGCCGGACCTCGCTGAGCGAAACCGCCGGTGGCAGATCATCAAGTTCTGCTTCACCCAGATCGACGCGCGTCAGGGTCAGTCCCAGTTTCTCGAGTTCTTCCCGCACGACCCGCTTACAACGGTCGCACACCATGTTTCGGATGGTCAGTATCATTGTGTCTTATCGTTGAGGTTTGAATCGAAAGCCCAGATAAACCATGCGCCCCGTTATAGGACCCCACACACGCGCACTGGCATCGAAGTCGCGCCCGAACGGATCGGAAGCTGCCACAATGGGCGAAAGCTGACGAAATCCGGTCAGGTTCTCCCCGCCCAGGTAAATCTCCCAGCCCGACCGAAACGCCCGGCTTAGCTGAGCATTGAGGTTCACGTAGCTCGGCGCGTACTCGATCGGCACATCGCTGTAGTTAGCATCAAGCCCCTCGCGCAGGTACGGAATCCGCCGACGGCCGTTCCACTGCAGGGTTGCGTCAACCTTCCATTTGTCGTACGGAAGCGCGTAGCCAACGTTCAGCAACACCCGATCGCGGGGAATCATCATCTTGGGCAACAGCAGCGTATCTTCGGATGGTACGGTCATGCTCTGCCTTACGTCGAATAGCCGGTAGGCCAGCTTGACGTCGGTCCGTCGGAACGGCTGGTAGTTCAGCTCGGCCTGAACACTATTGGCAAACGACTTCCCGTACAGGTTGTGGAAGTGCAGTTCGCGCGGGTGCTCCACGTCGACAACCAGCTGTTCGCGGAAGTCGGTACGGTGGTAATCCAGCACCAGTGACGCTTTTTTACCGAATAGCTGAAAATCCTGCGACAGACTGACTCCGTAATTCCACGACACTTCGGGCCGTAGCTGCGCATCGTTGATGATTACCCGCGAACTAACCAGATACCCGAAATTTTCGGCAAACAGATTGGGCACCCGGAAGCCCCGCCCCGCCGAGGCCCGCAGCGTCAGGTCCGGACTGAACGAGTACTTGAGATGAGCCCTTGGGGTCCACTGCGCTCCGAACAGGTTGTGGTAATCGAACCGCCCGCCCAGCACCAGCACCAGCCGCTCCGGATCGGTATAGGTGTACTCGGCAAACAGGCCAGGCACCGACTCGGTACGGTTCATGGGCGTTGCTCCAAGCTGCTCGCGGTAGTCATCGAGCAGGTAGCTTACCCCCGTTTTGTAAGTGTGGTTGGTATTGCCGATGATACTCTGATAAATCAGATTGGCATAAACGGTTCGCTGCTGACCCGTATACGGGCGAAACCCAAAGTTGGCCGTCTGGTCGTGATGAAGCGCGTTCAGGATCAACCCGAGGCCTTTGTACGGTTTTTCTGGATAAAGCTTAGCCGTTTTTGAGAAAAACTCCAGCCGTCGGGTCGTATTACCGAACCGGTAGCGGGAAGAGCCCAGGCGCGATAGCTGCCCCCCTTCCCGGTCTTCGTACAGCGCTTTGACCCCGAACTGAGTCATGAACCGTTCTGAGCTGTATTTGAATCGGTTAACACCGTTAAGCTGCGTATAGAACGGCAGATCACGGAAGCCGTCGTTATTCTGATCGATCTCAGTACGAAGGGTGCTGGCATGGCCCAGCACGCCAACGCTCCATTTCGGGCTGAGGGGTTGTGACCAGTTTGCGTTGCCTTCAATTCGGCCAAAACTATTTACGTAGCCATTCAGGAAAAGTCGGTTCGGATCGTCGGGCTTCTGCAGTTCGATGTTCATCTGACCGCTCATCGACTCGTACCCATTCACGACCGAACCGGCGCCTTTACCGACGTCGATGCTGGTAATCCAGGTGCCCGGAATGTAGTTCAGCCCAAACGTAGTGGCCAGCCCCCGCACTGTCGGGATATTCTCGACATTGGTCTGGACATACTGACCGCCCAATCCCAGAAACTGAATCTGACGCGCGCCCGTCACGGCATCGGCGTACGAAACACTGACCGACGCGTTCGTTTCGAAGCTTTCTGACAGATTACAGCAGGCTGCCTTGGCCAGGGTCCGCTGCGTGATGAGCTCGGTCTGAATGGGGTTCAGCCGATCGATCTGTCCCGGCGCGCCCGATACCGTCACTTCCTGCAGGGTTTGTTCGGCCCGCAGGCTTGCCACGACCGGCGCGGTCGGGTCCGTTACAGCCACCGTATCCGTACGGTAGCCAACATAACTAATCAGCAGCTGGGCCGGGATCGACGGCCCGACCAGTGAAAACCGACCAACCGAATCGGTGACGGCGCCCACGCCCGTCGTGAGCCAGCGAACAGTTGCTCCCACCAGAGGTACACGCTGTCCGTTGACCAGTTCGCCAACGGTACCACGAATAACCGGTACCGCTTTCGCTGGAATCGAGTCGGTCAGAGGCAGTTGTGAAGTAAGAGTATCAGTTTGAGCCCGGGACGGCAGAACGCCCGCCCAAAGGGCAATTCCCAGCAGAAAGAAACGCATGGATATACGGATTGATGAAGGAATGAATACAGCAGATCGGTACCCATGTGCGGGTACGGCCTAATTGTTTCAATCAGTTCATCAAATCAGCAGGGAACGCAAGAGGGTAAGGATCTCCCGCCCGGATATGGAGGGTGGGGCCGGGATACTACGTGAGCTGGTTGCCATCTCACGGTCAAAAATCCAATCGATCACCCAGGCCAGCAGCGCCGTAACGCCAGCCAGCACCGTTTCTGTAATGGATTTGACAAATTTGGCGACCAGCTGCGTCAGTGACGAGGTGGCATCTACGTTTTCGTAGTGATTGTCATCCTGGCAGCAATCTGTTTTCCGGACAACCGGCCCCTGTTTGGGCATCGGCTTACCGTCGGCTGAGCAGCCTTTCTTGACGTGGGCATCGCTGAAGGCGACGATCATCGTCTTCTTCTTACCACGCATCTGGCACGAGTGTTCAACCAGCCCAAAGCCCGTGCTGCTCAGCAGCACGACGCAGGCCATCAGGAGGTTGAAAAACTGGAACAGAGCGCGTTTCATACTGGGCAAATATCCGAAGCCACCTCATTCGGTGCAAGTTTTCGGATGATAAAATCGTAATTCTACACATGCAGAATGCCATCCTGTAAAGAATGGCATCCAGAACACATCGTAAAAGGGGGCTAAGCTGCTTCAGTTTCCCGTTCGGCAACCTCGCTCAGGGGGCGCAGGTTTCGCTGCTCTTCGTTGAACGGGAAGATGTCCAGAATCTTGGTTGTATTAACGTCCGTAATTTCGAACGGGTCGAGTGACGTACGCAGACTTAGCTCGACGCGCTCGTAGGCCTGCTTGGGCGTTTCGGCGTTGACCAGCATTAGACTGGGCGACTTTTTCTGTTTACCGGTTTTTTCATCGTCGGTGATGAACATCGCTTTCACCTTGAACCAGATATCGCCCCCATCTTCGTTAAAGAAGACATCGGCCAGCTTCATCCGCGAAATATTCGTGATGTCGAAGTCGGGGGTGTTGGCCGCAATCTCCTGATAGAGCCGGGCTTCGGCATCGGTATAGCTAACGGCATCAACCAGGTAGGCTTCTGTTACCGTCTTCTGCTTGATGAATTCTTCGTTCCGCGTACCAACAGTCGCGTCGTCAATAGGTTGCTGATAGCGGATTTTTCCGAGAAACCAGTTGGGCATTTTTTACCTGATTTAGTATAGTAAGTAAACATGAAATGGGGCGCAAAAGTGCCTAAAAAGTAGACAATTCCAAGCGCTGAATCTTACTTTCGACTGTACACCGCCCCGCTCTTCCCAAGCCACAAGAACCTTGTTTCCGCCCTGCAAGACCATATTGAAAAAAAGTTTAACGTCCGGAAACGTTTTTTACCATTTACATGTATGTACATTAAATGCAATTACATTAAACACGATAAACACTATGGAAACGCAAACCTCAACCACTACCTGGGTTATTGACCCGACTCACTCAGAAGTTCAGTTCAAAGTGAAACACCTGATGGTGTCAACGGTAACCGGTCTCTTCAGCCAGTACGAAGGCCAGCTCGAAATGGCAGGCGATGATTTTGAAGATGCAACCATTACCTTCTCTGCCGATGTGGCCAGCATCAGCACCGGTAACGAACAGCGGGACGGCCACCTGAAATCGGCCGACTTCTTCGATGCTGAGCAGTTTCCCAAACTGACCTTTACCTCAACGGGCATGAAAAAAACCGGCACGGATACCTACGACCTGACCGGCGACCTGACCATGCATGGCGTTACCAAGCCCGTAAGCCTGAAGGCTGAATACGGCGGGCAGATGCAGGACTTCTACGGCCAGACTAAAGCCGGTTTTGAAGTCGTCGGCGTGCTGAAACGGAAAGAGTTTGGCTTATCCTGGGACGGCGTTACCGAAGCCGGTGGCGTGGTTGTCAGCGATGACGTTCGGCTGATCATGAACATTCAGGTTACCAAACAGGCTTAGTTGTCCGGCCTGGCTGGTTTATACCCACCCGATAGCATAACAAAGGCCCCGCCAGATACAGTCTGGCGGGGCCTTTTTGTGTGACCAGTCCGATCGGGGCTGATCGTTACAGAATCAGGCCACTCCGGCGGAGCATGGCTTTCGGCGATGGCTCACGGCCCCGGAATTTTTTGTACAATTCCATGGGCTTCTCGCTGCCTCCCTTTTCGAGCACGTTTTTGCGGAAGCTGTCGGCAGCAGTCTTGTTATCAAGTCCGCCTTTTTCCTTGAAGAACTCGAACGCATCCGCATCCAGTACCTCGCTCCACTTGTAGCTGTAATAGCCAGCCGAGTACCCACCCGCAAAAATGTGTGAGAACGCCGGGCTGAACGCAACGCCCTCTACCCGCGGAAACAGGTTAGCCACCGAATCAACTTTATTCTCAACCTGAGTGACGGTTTCGCCGGTTGGCTTTTGACCATGGTAGTACATATCGACCAGGCCGAAGCGCAGCTGGCGCAGGTTAGCTAAGCCGGCCAGAAAGTTCTGGCTCGCGCGAATCTTTTCGATCAGTTCGTTCGGAATTACCTCGCCGGTCTGATAGTGTTTGGCGAACAGTTTCAGCGCTTCGGGGTCGTAGCACCAGTTTTCCATCACCTGCGAGGGCAGCTCAACAAAGTCGCGCGGAACGCTTGTGCCGCTCAGGCTTTCGTACTTCCCGTTGGCGAGCATCCCGTGCAGGCCGTGGCCAAACTCGTGGAAGAGAGTGGTCACTTCGTAGAAGGTCAGCAACGACGGCTTAGTATCGGTCGGTCGGGTGAAGTTGCAGACGTTGACGATATGGGGCCGTACGTTCTGGCCATTCTCGACTTTTTGTCCCTGCACGTCGTTCATCCACGCGCCCGATCGTTTGCCAGGCCGGGGGAAATAGTCACCATAGAAAACCGCCAGGAACTTACCGTCTTTATCGAACACATCGTAGGTTTTCACCTCTGGGTTATAGACCGGGATGTCTTTACGCTCTTTGAAGGTGATGCCGTACAGCTTGTTGGCCACCGTGAAGGCGCCATTCAAGACGTTTTCGAGTTTAAAATACGGCTTGAGGGTCTCATCGTCGAGGTCGTATTTCTCTTTTTTGAGCTTCTCGGCGTAGTAACTGTTGTCCCAGGCCTGAAGTTTATCCTCGGTGAAGCCGTGGGCTTTGGCGTAGGTAGTCAGCTCAGCCAGCTGGCGCTCAGCCGCCGGACGGGCGTATGTAACGAGTTCATCCAGAAAGCTCTGTACCTTATCGCGCGAGCCCGCCATGCTTTCTTCCAGCACGAAGTCGGCGTGGGTTTTGTAGCCCAGCAGGTTAGCCCGTTCGTACCGCAGGGCGACCATCTTCTGGATAATGCCGGAGTTGTCGTTTTTATCGCCGTGAAAACCGCGTCCGTTGAAGGCCATGAACAGTTTCTTACGCAGCTCACGGTTGTCGGCGTACTGCATGAACGGACCATAGCTGGGGGCCTGCAGGGTAAACATATACCCTTCCTTACCTTTCTGCTTGGCCGTAGACTTCGCCAGTTCGCGTACATAATCGGGCAGACCGGCCAGCTCTTTTTCGTCCGTCACGAGCATGGAGTACTCGTTGGTTTCGTTGAGCACGTTCTCGCCGAACTGCAGCGACAACTGCGACATCTCCTTATCAATGGCGCGGAGCCGCTCTTTACCTTTGGCATCGAGATTGGCGCCGTTGCGGGCAAAGCGTTTGTAGGCTTTTTCCAGCAGCATGGCACTTTCGGTATCGAGTTTCAGGCTAGCCCGCTGTTCATAAACGGCTTTGATGCGGGCAAATAGTTTGTCGTTCAGCGTAATATCATTGCCGTATTCGCTGAGCAGGGGCGATGCCTCTTTTACAATTTTCTGTAGCTCAGGGGTCGTTTCGGCGCTGTTCAGATTGAAGAGGACCGACGTTACCTTACCCAGCAGATCGCCCGACCGTTCGAGGGCTACGATCGTATTTTCGAAAGTCGGTTTAGCGGGGTTGTTAACGATAGCATCTACGTCTTTGCGGCCCTGTGCCAGCCCCTCCTGCAAAGCCGGCAGAAAGTCAGCGTTTTTAATCTTATCGAAGGGAGCCGTCTGGTGCGGAGTCGTGTAAGGGGCTAAGAAGGGATTCTGATTCATTTTGGGTTGTTGTACCGACGGCTGCGCCAAAGCGGTGGTAGTTACCACAGCCAGCAACAGGCCGGTTTTCCTAAGATGTTGATGTGTAAACATGAGCTTGTGGGTATTGAGTTTCCTTGAAAAATACGAAACAAAGACAAAGTCGCCAATACGGTGTTGCATCGACGGTCGCAAAATCGGCTAAGTGGTTACCCCTATGGCGAATAAAGCCTGCCCCACCGGGCAAACAACAAAAAACAGCCGGCCAATATGACCGGCTGTTTAGGCATCCTCTTGCTTTATCCAACTTAATGTCCATTAATATCCGTAGGGCTCATAACCACGCCCCCGGCTGTTCCGGCGATCGGGCCAGCGGTTTGCCGACCGTTCGTAGGGACGCATCCGCTCAATAACCCGATCCCGCTGTTCAGGTCCCAGAACGGCCATCATATCGAAGAACTCCCGTTGCCGCAGCTGCCGGTAAGTGTCGCGCTGGCGTGGGTCGCGGGGATCGACCCGCCGGGTCTGCTGCTCGAACCGCTCGCGAATCCGGCGAATTTCGCGCTCCTGCCGGCGGGTCAGATTCAACTCCCGGTCCCACCAGTCGAGGTGACGGTCGAACCGGTAATCATCGTAGTCGTAGTTATAGTTTGGCTGGCCGTAACCGGGCTGTGAGGGGTAATTAGCCGGCGGAGGAGCCGGGTACCCATAGCGTTGTGCCAGGGCGCTGGTCGAAAGAAGAACAACGAGGGTAGCGGCCGTAAGCAGTGCATTTTTCATGGTGGTCATTGGTTTTTGTTGCATTTGCCTCTTTGAACAAACCACCGGCTCAGCGTTTAATCGGCCACAATTTATTTTTTCCATGCACCCGGCATCCAACTCGCCCGAAAGCCCGTCTCAACATAAATCGCCGGTTGGGTGGAGGCAACAGAATCTGTTTTGCCTCCGCCCAACCGGCGATCCACACCCGCAAATGGGTTTATAACGCCTGCTTAATGGCTCTGATCCGGT
Source organism: Spirosoma lacussanchae (assembly GCF_005870035.1). Classification (GTDB taxonomy): domain Bacteria; phylum Bacteroidota; class Bacteroidia; order Cytophagales; family Spirosomataceae; genus Spirosoma; species Spirosoma lacussanchae. The sequence continues at coordinate 200,672 of NZ_SWJG01000004.1, forward strand.
CGTTGAAGTTCAGACTCGGAAAATTGATATTCGGCACCAGCGTTGCTTCTAGATAGCCTGTTACCAGGTCATCGTGCGGAATCCGGCGACCAGTTGTTACGCTTACGTATTTCGACGTCACCCACAGCACGTTTTTGAGCTGCGTTTTGGCATCGTCGGTCATGTAATACTCGGTAACCGTGGTGTCTTCGTCGTAAAAAATCAGCCGCGACATGATGCGCACCCATTCGCTGACCTGGGCTGGGCGTACGTAGGCAATCTGATGCTGATAAATGACCCAGCTCGTTTTCAACTCATGGAACAGCTGCCCCGGGTTGAAGTCATACAGCTTGGCTACCTGGTCTTCGCGCGCGTTGAAATAATAATCGAAGTACTTGGCGTTGTTGAGGTGCTGGAGCGGGTCGCAGTCCTGGAAACGAATAATCACCCGCGATTCGGTTTCGGTTGGGTAATGGCGATTGGGGTCACGATGAAACATAGTCAAGCCTGGATTTATACTGAAGGATGCCCTGCGCTGTCGGACGGACCGAAAAACCAGCTGGTCTATAAACCCGCAGGCCAGCATCATGGGTGCAAATCACGCCAATCATTTTTACCCGATAAATTCTGGTTCAGACTTTTTACACCATTTTTGCGTTAGTACAGCAAAATCACAATAAAATAATAATTGTCCATTTCCGATCACCTATGAAATCCATTCGCTTCATCGTACCCCTGTTGCTGCTCTTCACCTCACTGACTTCCTTCGCGCCAGCCGATAATCCCGACGCCGTGGTGGGCACCTGGCTGAACGGCACCAAACGTGGTCATATTCAGATCTATAAGCAGGGTGGCACCTATTTTGGCAAACTGATCTGGATCAGTGAACCCAACGACCCAAAAACAGGAAAACCCAAAACCGACTTCCGCAACGCCGACGAGTCGAAACGGTCGCGCCCCCTCCAGAACCTGATGCTGATGTACAATTTCAAGTACGACGGGGATAACGTCTGGACTGATGGTAAAATTTACAATCCGGAGGACGGTAAGGAGTACAACTGCAAGATGACCCTGAAAGACCCCAACACGCTCGACGTCCGCGGCTATGTAGGCATCTCGCTGCTGGGCAAAACCCAGACCTGGACACGGGTCAAATAATGCCTCAGCCATACGGCAAAAAAAGAGCAGGTCCTGACTATCCGGACCTGCTCTTTTTTTGTGGCGCTACCGGAGCTGCTCGATGCTCACCAATTTGGGATTTCTGGTCAACATATGAATGATGAGCCAGGCCACCAGATAGGTACAGCCACAAATTGTAAACAGCACATTATACCCCCCGGCCAGGTTTCCGGCGGCTTTGTAGCTGTCCAGCAGGCTCCCCACCAGCATCGGAAAGAAAATACCACCCGTGGCGCCCGCCATACCCGCAATACCGGCGGCCGAACTAACGGCCTGCTTCGGAAACAGGTCAGAAGCCAGGGTAAACACATTGGTGGCCCAGGCCTGGTGAACCGCGACCGCCAGACTGATCAGTCCGACGGCGACCCACACGTCCGTGGCAAACTGAGCCATGATGATAGACAGTTCCAGCCCCGCAAAAACCAGTAATACCGTTTTTCGGGCCTTCAGCGTAGGCCAGCCCCGCCGGATCAGCCACGACGACAGGTATCCTCCGCCAATGCTCCCTACGGTCGTGGCTCCGTAAATCAGCATCAGTTCGGGGCTCGGCTTTTTCAGATCCAGCTCAAAGGTGGACGAAAAATACGAGGGCAACCAGAACAGGAAAAACCAGTAAATCGGGTCGATGAGCCCCTTGCCGGTGATAAGCGCCCAGGTCTGCGGCAGGGTGAATAGTTTGAACCAGTTGATCGGCTGTTTATCGGTCGAACCGGCTTCCTGCCCGCTGGTGATGTAGTCGTATTCGCGGGCCGACAATCGCTTTTGCCGGGCCGGTACGTCGTAGAAGATCAGCCAGAACAGCAGCCACACGAACCCCAGGGCGCCGGTTATCCAGAACACCTCCTGCCAGCCGTACCGGCTCAGGATCTGCGGCACAATAATTAGCGCTACCACAACCCCCACGCTGGTACCGGCGTTGAACAGCCCCGTAGCCAGCGCCCGCTCGCGCTGCGGAAACCATTCGGCTACGGTCTTGACGGCCGCCGGGTAATTACCCGCTTCGCCCAGTCCCAGCCCAACGCGGGCCACCCCGAACCCAAATGCACTCCGGGCCAGCGCGTGCAGCATCCCGGCTACGCTCCACCAGACAATCGTGACAGCGTACCCAATTTTGGTACCGACTTTATCGATGAACCAGCCGAAGGCCAGCAGCCCAACCGCATAGGCCGCCGTGAAGGCAATTACGATACGGGCAAAGTCGGTCTCGGTCCAGCTGAACTCCACCTCCAGAATGGGTTTGAGTAACCCGATGATCTGCCGGTCGAGGTAGTTGATGGTAGTAGCCGTGAACAGTAGCACGACGATGAACCAGCGGTAGCTGGTGCCCGCCGTAACAGGGGCCAAAAGGGGTTTTTCGGGCGTGATCATAGGGACAAGGGTTAGGACGGGATCGGATCAGACAGTGTGGGGCAGCTTCTCCAGAAACCTCTGGAAGTGCGTTTTCAGCAACGACCACTGCTTATCCCGGATGAGGGTTTTATCGAAGAGGTGGCTACCCACACCTACTCCACTGGCGCCGGCCCGGAAGAACTGGTCCAGGTTAGCCAGGTTGACGCCACCCGTAGGCAGCAGTTTAATTTGAGGCAAAGGGCCTTTCAGATCGCTGATGTACGCCGGGCCGAGGGTGGTTGTCGGAAACACCTTCACCATCGATGCCCCCAGAGTCCAGGCTTTGTACACTTCCGAGGGGGTAAACGCCCCCGGAAAAATGGGAACCCCCCGCTCGACACAGCCTCGGATCACCGCTTCGTCGATGATGGGGGTTACGATGAACCGGGCACCGGCTGCCAAAGCTTTTTCCAGCTCCTCAGCCGTGCATACGGTACCGGCACCTATGTTAAGGTCCGTTCCGTACTGATCAACAGCCTGCCGGATCATGTCTTCGGCACCGGGGGTATTGAGCGTGATTTCGATGGTTGTCAGGCCGGCATCCCGGTAAACGGGCAATACCTGCGCCACGTCGTCGGCAGATACGTTTCGGATAATGCCTACGAGAGGAGCCTGGTCAAATCGCGTCCAGGAAAATGCGGAAGTAGTCATCGGGTCGTTTCTTTTACAGTCTGATTCCGGAACAGGAGCATCTGCCCCTTGCTGGCGGCTTTGTCAATTAATTCGGCCGGCAGAATGGTGGTACGGACCGAGAGGGTGAGTTCATCGATAGCCAGCTCATAGAAGGCGGTTAGCCGGCTGCCGCTGCAAATGACCAGCGGCCAGTCGGTCTGGGTGAGCAGCGGATACAGTTCAGCCCCAATGATCAGCCCGCTCAGGTAGAACGCGTTCTGACTTTTGGTGAGCGTCTCGAACAGCTGGTTGGTTCGGGTCGTGAACAACCCGTTCAGCAGCCCGGACGTAGTTGCCTGCCGAACCCCGCGCCGGAACGCTATCTTGTTGGCCGCCGTAAAGCTGGTCAGGCTGCTCACCTCAACCGACTCCCGCAGCAAACTCTGATGCGCCATTAGGTCGAACAGCTCGCCGGTCATATAGGTCGTGAAATTCAGCAGACGCCCGTTCTGCACGTACAGGTGTTTCGAGTGGGTACCCGGAAAGACGAAAATAGCTTCGGCAGTGCCAACGCCGGCCTGGCTGAGGAGCGCAATGAGTCCAATCAGCTGCGTTTCTTCGCCCCGCATCACGTCCTGCTGGCTTCTCACACCCGATATCAGCAGCATCTCATGCGGGAAATCGGGTTCAGCCTCGTAATACCGCACACTGGCCTGACTGCCGTCAAGCGCAAACGGCAGGGTCGCGTAGGGCACCTCTTCCATACCGATCGATGATGACGCCATACCGGATATGACAAGGGGGACCTTCGTCAGATCGACCGACACCTGCTGAGCCAGCACCTGAATCTGCTGCCGGAGTTGCCGGCGAAAGAAATGCTCTCTGGTCAGGCCGTTGACCGCCCCGGTCTTTCGCCAGGCGTCAAACGTCCCGGCTATGCCCTCTCTGGCTATGAGTTCACCGACACATTGATCGTCGCTATACTGCAGCAGCTGTAACCGAAAAAACGAGGTTCCCCAATCACAACATAAGAGATAATTTGACATCGGGCGAGTTGTTGAGAGTACAGAATGAATGCCGGCTATTCTTCGGGTCATGGACGCTTCGGTAGCGCGAAAGCCACATACGAGCCCCCCGACTTCAATCCGTACCGGGTTCCGCCAGCCGCTATGGCCACGTACTGCCGACCGTTGACCTGGTAGGTGATGGGGGTCGCGAACCCGCCCGCCGGTAACTGATAGCTCCACAGTACACGACCGGTCTGTTTGTCAAACGCCCGTAGGTTTTCGTCGTAGGTAGCCGCTATAAACAGTACCCCCCCCGCCGTCACGAGCGGTCCACCGTGGTTTTCTGTACCAGTCTGAGCAATTCCCTGGCGGGTCAGCTCGGGATACTCGCCCAGTGGTACTTTCCACCGGTACTCACCCGTGTTAAGGTCGATCGCGTTGAGCGTGCCCCAGGGTGGTTTAACCGCCGGGTAGTTGTCTTGGTCCCGAAACTGGGTAGTTCCGTTGTTCAGATAGGGAGGCACGTACGGGAAATCACTGCCCCCTGCCGGACTCGTCGGTGCCGCCACCGCATGAACGTCGACAGCTGCCGAAGCCGTCAGGGCGGGTTTTGTGTTGAGATTCAACAGAAACTGTACGATGGCCTCCCGGTCTTCCCGGGCTAGGTGCTGAAACGAAGGCATGCGCCCCCGGCCCGAAGCCAGCAACTCAAGAATCTGCTTTTTATCGAGCCGTTTGCCTACCTCGGTCAGGTCAGGATAAGCCTGAGCCGTTGTGGCCGATGCCGTACTCTTTCCGCCCAAACCGTGGCATACCGAACAGTTGTTGTTGAACAACGACGCCCCCCGGCCCAGGGCCACGCCGGTTGGCTGAATTCGACTGTCACGCATCTTGAGCCACCAGAGCATATTGTTCCCGTTGACGTACAGCACGCCATCCGGATCAGCCGCAGTACCGCCCCATTCGGCACCGCCCCCGAACCCCAGGAACAACGACCCTTCTTCGCTGGGCGGCATGTATTTGCTACCCCGACGGCTGTTCCGAAAGCGCTCCAGCACATAGGCGCGGGCCGCGGGCGTACGATTGGTCAACGTGGCCTCTGTCACGTCCTGAAGCGCAAATGGCGCTGGTTTTGTCGGTACGGGCTGCGTGGGCCAGGGCTGCTCACCGGGCAGAGCGGGTGCGGTAGGTACCGGTACTTCTTTCACCGGAAACAGGGGTTTGCCCGTTTCCCGGTCCAGCACGAAGACATAGCCATCTTTCGTAGCCTGCGCCACCGCATCGACCAGCCGACCGTTCTGTCTGACGGTGATCAGGTTGGGCGGACAGGGCAGATCGCGATCCCAGAGATCGTGATGAATGGTCTGAAAATGCCAGATTCGTTCGCCGGTTCGGGCGTTCAGGGCCAGAATGCAGTTAGCAAACAGATTCTGACCGGCCCGCGCACCCCCGTAGAAATCGACCGAGGGCGAACCGGTGCCGGCATAGACAATGCCCCGTTTATCATCGACAACCATACCTGCCCAGCAGTTGGCCCCACCCAGTTTGCGGTACGCATCTTTCGGCCAGGTTTCGTAGCCGTACTCGCCCGGCAGCGGAACCGTATGGAAAGCCCAGGCCAGCTTCCCCGTTCGGACATGGTAGGCCCGGATCGTACCCGGTGCGGCATCGCCCCCTTCCGACACCCCCGACCCCATCACCAACAGATCCTGGTAGATAACGCCGGGGGTTGTGGCCCGAACCGACAGGTTTTGCAGGTCATGGCCCAGCGTTTCCCGGTCGCCTACCCCGTCGTGCAGGTCTACGATTCCGTTGGTTCCGAAACTGGAGATAGGTGCTCCCGTTTGCGCGTTTATGGCGTATAGCGATGAACCCACCGAGTACAGAATCCGCTGATCGGCTCCGTCGGCCCAGTAAACAACCCCACGGAGCGGATGAAACTGAGGTTTCTTCGCCGGGTCGGTAAATGGATCGAAGAGCCAGCGTTTTTGCCCCGTAGCGGCATCGACGGCAACGAGTTTCATCCGCGGGGTCGTTCCGTACAGGACGCCATTCACCACGATCGGCTGGCACTGGATGTCCATACCCCGCTCGGCTGGGTTGTTATTGTCGCCCGTGTCGAACGTCCAGGCCAGTTGCAGTTCCTTCACCGTACGGGTATTAATCTGCGCCAGGGGAGAATACCGATTGCCGGCTTTGTTTCCTCCATAGGCGGGCCAGTCTGCCCCGGCCGGCGGGTCGACGGACCGCTGGGTGTCGTTCACTCGCATACTGCCGGACAAGAGCAGCGCACAGCCGATAAAAAGGTTATTGACTAGTTTCATGGGACCGAATTCTCATAAAACGTGTAGTTTATTTTCCACGTCACCTCCTGGCCGGGTTCGGCCCGCAGGCGGATATACGGTTCGGGGCAGGACGTGGTGGCGCAGGCCCAGAACACCAGTTTCTCCAGCGGCTGGTCGGCGGTCATCCGCACCGAAGCGCCCGTTTTCCGGTTCTCGATCCGAACGTCATAATCGCTTGCCGACGGACCAAATCCCTGCAACCCGGCGCTGAACACCTGCTCCCGTTTTTCGAGCGGGCGGGCGTAAACCAGCTTGTTCCCCTCCGTCAGAATGGTACTGCCAAACCCTTTGCCTTCGGCCGTCACCGCAAAAGGAAAACGGATTTCTACCCCTGGCCCCGTCGGCTGTTTGTCGATCACGAAGAAGTTGTGGTTATACACGCTGGTCTCTATACGCCGTTGACCAGTGTTCTTCAGTCGGTGTTCCAGCACCAGTTCGGGCTTTCCGTTGGTGAGCCGTACGGTCTTGGTGTACTGATAGCCGTAGCCGGCTGCGTCGGTTAACTCGTGCCGGAAAACCACCCGGTCGGCATAGGTCCTGACGCTCCGCTTTCCGTAGTTGACTACGTCGTAATACGTAGCAAACGAGTACGTTTTGGCGTCGGGCCTGCGAAGGGCCCCTACCCCGATTTTTACGAACGTAGCCCCCGGTTCAGCCTCGGTGAAACCCAATGGGGTAAATTCTTCCACCGGCCCGTTAATGGCGTCGTGGATTTTGGGGTCGTAGGCATCGTACCACGGCTCTACGAACCGGTGGCCTTTGTAGTCGAGGAATCCGAAGGCGCCCGACCAGTCGAAACGGGTACCCCGGTAGTAGCCCCGTGCCGTATCGGGCAGGTACAGCGACGTCCGAATAATCCCGTTCGAGATAAGCACCTGGGGTGCATCATCAGGAATGCGGGCGCCGATGCCCAGCACCAGCAGGCCGCCAGCCAGTACCGTCGTTTTCGCAAAAGCAGTTGGTCTCATCATTACCAGTCGACAACCGACCCGTCGAGGGCATTATACGTTTCGGGGTTTTTCCAGTCGTGGCCCAGTTTATCTTTCAGCTGCGCATCGTCCAGCTCGATGCCCAGCCCCGGCCCCTGCGGGATCATGACGGTACCGTCCTTTTGCAGTTTGAAGGGGTTTTTCAGGTAGCCTTCACCCAGCGTAACCTGCTCCTGCACCAGAAAATTGGGCACGCTGGCCGCCAGATTCAGGCCCACTGCCAGCGAAATCGGCCCCATGGGGTTGTGGGGCGCTATGGGTACGTAATAGGCCTCGGCCATGCCCGCAATGATGCGTCCTTCGGTAATACCACCGGCATGGCACAAATCGGGCTGAACGATGCTGGCCGCTCCCTTTTCCAAAATTTCGCGGAAGCCCCATTTCGTAAAAATTCGTTCGCCGGTAGCGATGGGCAGATGGGTACCACGGGCAATATCGACCATAGTATCGACATTCTGCGCCTGACAGGGTTCTTCGATGAACATGGGTTTGAACGGCTCCAGCTCCTTGATCAGCACCTTGGCCAGCTGGGGCGAAATGGACCCGTGAAAGTCGATGGCAATGTCCATATCGTCGCCCCCGGCTTCACGCAACGACGCAAAATTATCGACCGCGTACTTGATGAATTTAGGATTCTCGACAATGTTGGCGGGGTTCTGTTTGGCAACGCCGGTTTTTATTACGGTGTAGCCCTCGGCCTTGCGCTTCTTCATATCGTCGGGGGTGCTGGCGCGGCCGTATACCCGAACCCGGTCGCGGGTGGGTCCGCCCAGCAGTTCGTAAACGGGTACGTTCAGCAGCTTGCCTTTAATATCCCAGAGCGCATGGTCGATCCCACTCAGCGCGCTGGTCAGGATGGGCCCGCCCCGGTAGAACGCATGGCGGTATATGGCCTGCCAGTGGTGTACAACCTGCCGCGGATCTTTACCGATTAGGTAGGGCTCAATCTCTTTGATAGCCGTCTGAATGGTCAGCGCGCGCCCTTCGAGCAGGGGCTCGCCCAGGCCGGTTACCCCGGCATCGGTGTGTATTTTGAGGAAGATCCAGCGAGGCTTTACCAGAAACGTTTCCAGCCGGGTAATTTTCACTTTCCCGTAGCCCTGGAACGGGGGCGGGCTGGCGGCATATGACCGCTCGGGCAGTACCATGGTACTCATGCCGGCCACACCCAGCACCGACTGGATAACCGACCGGCGGGAAACGGCATTGGTTTTTGGGGATGATTTCATACAGGTTCAGGGAGTTTAAGGAGTGATCAGGGGCGAATGATGGTGCCGTCCATTTTGCGGACCTGCCAGTTCGACTTGGTTGTGATGGGGTATTTGGCGGCTTCTTTTTCGTTGATATCCACCCCCAGCCCCGGCACCTCGTTGACCGACATATACCCTTTGTTCATGGTCGGGCAGCCGCTGAACACCTCTTTCATTTTATCGGAGAACTGGACGGCCTCCTGGATGCCGAAGTTCCAGACGGCCAGATCGATGTGCGCGTGGGCGGCATGCCCCACCGGCGACACATCGCCCGGGCCGTGCCAGGCGGTCCGGATGTTGAACCACTCACCCAGCCGCGCTACTTTCATGGCCGGCGTAATTCCGCCAATCTGCGAGACGTGAATCCGAATAAAGTCGAACCACTGGTTTACCATAGGCTCCTTGAACTCATTGATGTTGTTGAACAGCTCGCCCATCGCGATCGGCACCGAGGTTGCCTGCCGCAGGTTGGCGAACCACTTCATGTTTTCGGGCGAGAAGGGGTCTTCGATAAAGAACGGGCGGTATTCTTCGACCTGCTTGATCATGTTGATGGCATCGATGGGCTGCACCCGCTCGTGAATGTCATGCAACAGCTCGACCTCTTCCCCGCATCGCTTGCGCACCACCTCAAACATTTTCGGAACCGACTTCAGGTACAGTCGCTCGTTCATGTAATTATCGGTTTCGCCCCCAAAGTTGGCCGCTTTGAAATCGGGCTTGTCGGCCGTGGCCCCTACTGCGCCGTAGCCGCCCTGCTGAATCCGGATGTACCGAAACCCCTGTTCCATGAATTTAGTCACGCTCTCAGCGGCTGCTTCGGGCGTATTGCCACCGGCATGGGTATAGCACGGAATGGCAAACCGAACCTTTCCGCCCAACAGCTGATAGACCGGCATACCGGCGCGTTTCCCTTTGATGTCCCACAGCGCCTGATCCAGCCCGGAGAGGGCGTTGTTGAGCACGGGGCCGTTTCGCCAGTAGGAGCTGACATAAGCCGCCTGCCACATGTCTTCAATATTGTCTACATCTTTACCCACGCAGAACTCATTGAGGTAGGTATTGATGGCAACGACCACGGCCGCAGCCCGCTGGGTAAACGTAGCGCAACCCAGCCCATATAGGCCCGGCTCCGTCGTTTCCACTTTTACCACAATCAGGTTCGACCCCTGCGGAGCCGTAGCAATCGCCTTAACACTTTTGATTTTGACCGGTGCGGCCCCTACTGCATAGCGGGCCACCGGTTTCTGTTCGCGGGCTTCGGCGGTAGAAGGGCCTCCGAAGAGCCCCAGCAAACCGGCCGAAGAACCCATTCCCAGCATTTTTAGCGTATCCCGGCGACGTTGATCCAATGTATTCATGAACGTTTGTAAAGGTTTAGGTGATTGTTGCGAATAATCCCCCCGCCTGTGGGCAGGCGGGGGACCGGAAAGCCGAAGCCAGCCGATGGAACGAATGTGGAGTAAAAGACTATTTTTTATCCCACCATACCCGTGTATCGAGATTGTTAGGCCCCTGACGGGTAATGGCTTCGTTGAGATTCCCGGAGTTAACAACAATCTCGCTGTCAGGATAAGGCAACCGCCGGATGAAGTCGCCCTTCACTTCCGAGCCGGGATAGGGGTTCTTCTTCAGCGCCGGGAAGCCGCTACGGCGGAAATTGGCGAACGACTCGTTACCGTCGAGGAAGGTAGCGACCCAATACTGGGTGTTGATCTGCTCCAGCGCCCGGCTCGCATCCAGCGGCTGCGCATCCAGATACGCTTTGATAGACGCTTCGGGGATAGCCGCTCCGTACGAGGCCATCTGCTCCAGATTTGCCCGAACACCCCGCCCAAAATAGTCGGCCGCCGACCCCGTTACCCATCCGCGAACAGCTGCTTCGGCCAGCAGAAGCTGTACCTGGGCGTAGGTGATGTGGAACTCGGGCGCGTCTAATTTCAGCACAGTGTTCAGATTCACCTGCGAATAATCCCAGAGACTGGCGACCCCGTTCTGCGCCAGGGTCGACGTAATGGTAACGTCATTATAGCCCATGGGCATACCGATCTGGACTTTAGGGTCCGACGAGGCCCGGGCGGCTACCTGCTCCTGCCCGCCTTTGGCCCCAACATAACGAACGGCAAAAACCGAAAGCCGAGGGTCATTATTGTCTTTGAGGTAGTTGACAAACGGAGCGGCCAGGTAAAAATTCGTTTTTTCGCGGGCCGCCAGGTGGTTGGCGATGTAGTTATTGTAAATGGCCGTATGCCGAATGATCGAGTTGTCGGCGTTGGACTGAAAGACGCCCCCTGCCACGGCTTTGGCCACATAAGCCTGCGCCGTTGCCGGATCGACTTTGGTCAGCCGCATGGCCGCCCGCAGCATGAACGAATAGCCCAGCTTCTTCCATTTGGCAACGTCGCCCCCGTAGAGAATATCGGTCGTGACAGCAGCCTGGGTCGTGGTTAGCGCGGCCGACGCTTCGTCCAGCTCCTTCAGAATATCCTTATAGATAACCTGCTGCGCGTCATACTTGGGCGTAATGATCTCGTTCGTATACCCCTGGCCGGCTTCGAAGTACGGAACATCGCCGTAAGTATCGCTCAGGATCATGAACACGTAGGCCTTCCAGATGCGGGCTGCGTTATACGTATTCACCTGCAGCGGGTCGCTTTTTGTCTGGTCAAGCACCGCAACGAGCTGTTTCAGGACATTGCGGTAAAAATTGGTCCAGACCAGGGGGGTGTTGCTGTTGTTGATCTGATCATAATTGGCCCCGGATAATGAACTACCGTAGGGCGTGATGATCTGCTGTACGATCCCGAAGTTGTAGGTGAGCATCCCCAGCGTGCCGAACCCGTCGAGGTAAGTCGTACTGATGATGGCTTTGTTAAGCACCAGCGAGGGCGCCAGCGACGTTGGATTGACCCGGTTGGTGTTGAGTTCGGTAAACCCGTCGTCGCAACCCGTAAACAGACCCAGCGAGAGTACGAGGGCCAGTATGTATGTTTTTTGTCGTTTCATGATGTCTTTGATAGAATGTTAGAATCGATGCCGTTTGCAGATGGGCGAAACAGAATACCCGATACGGGCTTTAGAACCGCACGTTTAGGTTGAAGCCGATGCTACGGGTCAGCGGCAGACCCGGCCAGAAGTCGAGGCCAACGGCATTATCCGACGACACCAGCACTTCTTCCGGGTCCATGTTTTCGGTCCATTTTTTGAGTACCAGCACGTTGTTGGCCACCGCATTCAGCCGCAGTCCTTTGATGAAGAAACTGGCCGGTAACAGCTTGCTGAAATCATACCCCAGGGTTAGCTGCCGCAGCTTCCAGAACCCGGCATTCGACACAAAATCCTCGTTGATACCCAGCGGGTTGATCGACTCATAGAACGGCTGTACGGCGGCTCTGGTCTTGTTCACCTCGCCGTTTGGATTTACCCCATTGCCGATTACATACCCTTCGGCCCGGCCGGGCAGGGTCCGCTTCGACAGCCCGTGGCGGACGTAGTTGATGTTACGACCCGCAATCATCTTGTGGCCCAGTTTGAAGTCGATCAGCGCCGACAGTACGATCCCCTGGTAGGTAAAGGTGTTGGTAATACCACCGAAATACCGGGGCAGGGCGCTGCCAACGTTCTGGAGTACGTTGTTGCGCAGGGGCATGCCGCTGTTGGCATCGAACACCTGACGACCCTGAGCATCGCGCAGGTAGGTGAACGTGTACAGTTGCCCGATCGGTTTGCCCACCACCTGGTTCAGCACCCGGCCTCCGCCACTGCTGACCGTAATGACGGTATCGTTGGGCGACAGCCCAAGCCGCAGTACTTTGGAGGTGTTGTACGATACGTTCGCGCTGACGTCCCAGCGGAACGCCCGCGTCGACACCGGCGAGAACGACAGCAGCATCTCCAGCCCCTGGTTCATGCTACGCCCTACGTTGATCAGCTTGCTCGTATACGACGACGCATCGGACACCTGCGCGGCCAGAATCTGATCGTCGGTTGTTTTGTGGTAGTAGGTAAAGTCGAAGCCTATTTTGTTCTGGAACAGTTTCAGCTCCAGCCCCACCTCGGCTTCCTGAATCCGAAGCGGCCGCAGGTTTTTGTTCGGCACTACGGTCGCGTTGATTCCCCCGACCGGCACCAGCGCGCCCGATGGGTTCGGGAACGAGTTGTTGTCGACGGCAAAATACAGCGCGTTCGAATACGGGTCCACGTTGTCTGATCCCACCTGGGCGTAGGCGGCCCGCAGTTTCCCGAAGGTCAGCCAGCCCGGCAGGTTGTCGAAGGCCTGCGAAAAGACGAAACTCCCCGTCACGGACGGGTACAGGATGCTCCGGTTCGATGGGGCCAGGGTCGAGAACCAGTCGTTGCGGGCCGTGGCATTCAGGAACAGAAACTCCTTGTACGAAATAGTAGCGGCCCCGAAGACGGAGTTGATTTTTTTCTCGGCCAGGGCGTACAGGGGGTCTTTGATCCGTCCGTTCATCACGGTATACAAACCAGGCTGTACAAAGTCCTGCACCGTTACGCTGTTGTAATCGTTACGGGCGTAGCGGGCGTTGCCGCCGAGCGTCAGGTCGACCCCGATGGCACCAAAAGTTTTGTTCATGCCAATGATCAGGTCGAGGTTCCGCTCCAGGTTCTGCCGCACATCCTGTGTGTAGGAACCGTTGACGAAGCCCACCGGCGCCCGGGCAATGGGCGCGTAGCCGTTCGGAATGTTATAATCCTGATTGCGGACGTACGAATCCTGCGCCAGCCGCCCCTGCACGTAGAGCCAGTCGGTGAACTGGTATTTGAGGGCCAGGTTCCCGAACAGCCGGCTCCGCCGAACGTTCTCGAACTTGTTGTTCATGGAATAGTACGGGTTGTTCCGGACCAGGAACCGCGAAAACACGAACTCGTCGCCATTGGGCAGGGTCTGGTTCTGGCGCAGGGCCTCAAACGGCATGGAGTTGGCCAGAGTGAAGATGACGGTCGAAACCGACAGGTCCTGCGTATTGAGCTGGGGCGGATTTATGTTGTTTTCCAGCGAGTAGTTGATGTTTCCCAGCGCCGTTAGCTTGCTGGTAATGTTCTGCGTGAAGCCCAGGTTGATCACCTTCCGGTTGAAAGTGTTGTTCTCCATAATGCCTTTGTTGTCGGTGTTACCGAACGACAGGCTGAACCCACCCGAGGGCCCGTTATTGGCCACGGTCACCGTATTGGTAAAGTTGGTACCGACCCGATAAAACTTCTTCACCCGGTCAAATACCGGCTCGTAGGGCCAGGTTTCGTTATCGAACAGGGTCTGGGTCATGCCGGGCTGAAACTTCTCGCCGAAGCTCCATACGCCCGAGGTGGGATTGGGCGTGGTGGGTCGTTTGCCGCCTTCGCCCTGCCCGTATTCGTACTGAAAATCGGTGAAGTCGAGGGGCGTATCGGTCGTAAAGTTGGTGTTGTAGGTGACGCCGAATCCCTTGGCCGACCCCTTGCTTTTGGTCGTGATCATGACCACCCCGTCTTTGGCACGGGAGCCGTAGAGAGCAGCCGCTGTTGCCCCTTTCAGTACCGTCATTTCTTCGATATCGTCGGGGTTGATACTGCTCAGCCCGTCGCCCCCGTCGGAGCTGTTGGAAGCCCGGTTGCCAAAATCACCCCCCAGCGAATAGTTCGAGTTGTCGATGGGCACCCCGTTCACCACGATCAGCGGGTTGTTCTGCCCACTGAACGACGACTGGCCCCGAATCCGGATCTTGGCCGTTCCGGCGGGGCCGGTTCCCATGGAGGTGATGTTAACGCCAGCCAGTTTTCCCTGGAGGCCATTCACGAAATTGGGCGTACGGTTCACGTTGATCTGCTCGGCATTGACCGTGGCGGTTGCATAGCCCAGCGTTTTCGATTCGCGCTTGATACCCAGGGCCGTAACGATTACCTCATCGATGGCTTTCGCATCTTCGACCAGCTGCACGTTGATGATGGACCGATTGTTGACCGGAACCGTCTGGCTGACGTAGCTGATGTAGGAAAATACCAGCGACGCATCTGACGCCACATTGATCGAATAATTACCCGACGCATCGGTCGCGGTACCCAGCGAGGTACCACCCACTACCACGTTCACACCGGGCAACCCCTGGTTATCGGCGCCGGTTACCCGGCCGGTTACCCGGTTACTCTGTGCGAAGCCGTAACCCTGACACAGCAGGACAAGCACCACAAGTACGTTTATAGGTTTTTTCATGGGGCAAGGGATTATAGGTATATAGAAAGGCACTCAAAGCGAATCTGGACTGATCACCAGTTGTGAATGGCCCCGTCGGGACTCTTCAGAATCGGATGCGGATATTTCGTATTGGCCGTTACTTCCAGCACGAAGGTGGCTTTCCTGGGGTTGAACGTCACGCCCAGCCCCGGGTCGGGTTTCAGATAGAGCTTGCCGTTTTTGAAGTTCACCAGGTCTTCGTTGAAGTACTCGGGCCGCTCGGGCTCGCCACCGGCCAGCTCCATCAGGCAGCGCGTCGGACTGCTCGATCCCAGCACGTGTACCAGGGCGGCCACGGCCAGCGGGCCGGTGAAGTGCGGAATCATGCCTACGTAATGGGTTTCGCACATGGAGGCCAGCTTCTTGAATTCGGAGAGGCCGCCCGTGTTGGGCAGGGTAAAACGGGTATAGTCGATGAGCCGCTGCTCGATGAGGTTGTTGCTATCCCAGCGGTCGCCAAACTGCTCGCCAACGGCAATGGGTACGGTGGTCATCTGCCGCACCGTTTTATAAACCTCCGGATTTTCGGAGCGGATAATATCCTCGACGAAGTAGGGCTCGAGATTCTCCAGCGCTTTGCAGATTTTCACCCCTTCGGTCGTATCGAAGCGGGTGTGCAGGTCGATGGCCCATTTACCGCCACCACCCACGGCCGCATCGATTCGTTTGCAGAGGTCGATCGTTTTTCGGGCGTTGTCGTAAAAGTCGAACGGCTCGGTGCCGTTGCCGCCGGTTGGCCCGATGCGGTAGGCCCGTAAGCCGGCTTCGATGCAGTCGCGGGCGCGCTCCTCTTCGGTTTTGGCTTTAGAAGCCCGAAAACCTGTGGCATAGCACTCGACATAATCGCGGGTGGCCCCGCCCAGCAGTTCGTAGACTGGTACCCCCAGCGCCTTCCCCTTGATATCCCACAAGGCCATGTCAAGAGCGCCCTGCGCGTGGAGTTTTTCGCGACCCGGCGGATAGAACATGCCCCGGTACAAATTCTGCCAGATGTGCTCGATGCGAAACGGATTCTCGCCGATTATCATCTGCGCGCACTGCTCGATCATATCTTTGGAGCCACCCTCGCCAATACCCACGATCCCCCCATCGGTTTCAACCTCAACAATGCCCCGCGCCTGGTTGAAAAGCGGTTTGGTATAGCCAGGGGCTGCGTAATAGCGAATTTTGGTGATCTTCAGTTTAGGCACAGCAGCCTCCGGGGAGAGCAGAGGCAGACCGGCCAGCGCTGCCGTTGAGCCAAGTAGCGATGATCTGATAAAGGTTCGTCGTTGCATATAGGTAGGTTCAGGAATTGCAGAAAACGATTGCTTAAACGATTAAGCAAGGGGCTAAAAATGTAAGCCTAGTCAACGAGTACTTTTATTTTTGACGAGTTGCGGGCAATTAGATTAGCTTCCATCAGGATCTGTTTTCGCTCCTGCTGGGGGTCTTTGAGTTTGTTAATCAGTACATCGACCGATGTTTTGCCTAGTGCCTCCATCGGCTGTTGCAGGTAAGTGATGGGGCAGTAATAGAGATCGAATGCTTCGGCCTGGCCAAAACTCACAATAGCCAGATCGTCCGGCACATTCAGGCCCAGTTCGTTGATGTATTTTAACCCGCTGATCGCCAGGCGGTACGTAGCAAATATCAATGCATCGATGGGCTTTTCAGCGGCCAGCATCAGGTCGATACCGGCCCGCACTTCCAGATCGACGTTGGTAAACTCGACCTCGGTCAGCCACTCGGCGCAATACCCGGCCTCGCTGCCCCCGAGTGCATCCACATACCCCCGAATCCGCTCCCGCATATGAAACAGCTGCGACCGGTAAGCTACAAACCCGACATGCTGGTAACCGCCCTCTACCAGATGCATACCTGCCTGATAGGCAGCCTGGTAATTGTCCAGCGCTACGTAGTCCGTATCGATATCCGGAAAGTAGCGGTCCAGCAACACGAACGCAATGTTTCTGTTCTTCAGGTACTGAATCTGCTCTTCTGTGTGTTCAGACGACACGATGATGAACCCATCCACCTGCCGGTTTATCAGTACATTGATCAGATCCCACGACTTATCGGCGTCTTCGTCCGAACTCCCAATGATGACGGTATAATCGTTTTTCTTGGCTTCATCCTCTACGATCCGGGCGATATTGGCGAAAAACGGGTTCGATATATCGGCGATGATCAGGCCCAGCGTACGGGTTCGTCCACTCCGGAGGCTTTTGGCCAGGTAATTCGGCTGGTAGTTCAGGTCAATGGCAATCTGTCTGACCCGGGCTGCGATCTCTTCCCCTACCCGACTTTCCTTCTCCTTACCATTGAGTACGTAAGACACCAGCGCCGTCGATACACCCGCTTTCTGAGCAATGTCTTTCAGGGAGGCTTTCTTCTTGTTCATACGGGCAGGCTGGGCTGATCCGGTCAGGCCTTACCCGGCTGAGGCAGTCCTGACGTAACGACTGCCAAAACTAAGCTTAATCGTTTAAATACAAACAATAGTAGCAATAATTTTTTATTTATTTTCATTATTCATTGTTCTCTAACGAGTATCTGTTGCTGCTGGTTAGTCAGGTAAGCAGGCTCATCAGCCCGCCGTAGCCGCTCTTCCGTAAACCGGCCTGGCCCGGAGCATACAGCCCGGAGTTTACTGGTATACGGCGTTTATTTAGTAGTTTCAACCCTTATTTATCCGTACACCTAATCGACCAACGGCTTCATCATGCAGTCTCATTCCGTAACGACACTGATCATCGGGGCCGGTCCGGCGGGTCTGGCTATGGCTGGTCAGCTGGCCCACCTGGGTATTGCCAGCACCGTGCTGGAAGCCAGCGACTATGTGGGTTTTGCCTGGCGTACTCATTATGACCGGCTGCACCTGCATACGGTCAAGGAGCATTCGTCATTGCCCCATCTGCCCTATCCGGCCAGTTACCCGACCTACGTATCCCGGCTCCAGCTCGTGGAATATCTCGAACAGTATACCGAACATTTTGGCATCAAACCCCTTTTCAACCAGAAAGTGACGGCTATCCGGCCCGGCCAGACAGCTGGTCGATGGGAGGTCCAAACGGAAACAGACCTGTTTCTGGCCGAACGGGTCATCATCGCAACCGGATACAACCGAGTGCCGAACGTACCAGAGCTGCCGGGTCAGTCGGCCTTCAGAGGCATCATCTGGCACAGCCGCGAGTATCGCAACGGCGCACCGTTTCAGAATGAAGACGTGCTGGTCGTTGGCATGGGCAATACCGGCGCCGAGCTGGCCCTCGATCTGCTCGAACACGGCGCCCGACCCGTTATTTCAGTACGTCGTCCCATCAATATTGTCCGTCGGGACGTATTCGGGAGACCGGCACAGCCTACGGCTATCTTCCTGAGCAAGTTTCCGCACTGGTTCTACGACCTCATGACGGGGCTGTCGCAGCGATTGACGGTGGGCGACCTGACGGCCTACGGACTGGGGAAACCCGACCATCCAGCCTCCTACGACACCCGGCGGGGTAAGATTCCCGTCATCGACATCGGCACCCTCGATCAGATCAAAGCGGGCGCCATTGCTGTTGCCCCGGCCATTCGTCAGGTCAACCCCAAAACCGTCACTTTTGCCGACGGCAGTGAACGCCCTTTCGACGCTATCGTTCTCGCCACTGGTTACCGGCCGGGTCTGCTCCCCCTGCTCGGCGACACCCTGGCTGGCCAGATTTTGAATGAACGAGGTTACCCCAGGCAGCTCTGGTTCGACGATCCGGGCTTGCGCGGACTCTATTTTCTGGGCTTCACTACCCCGCTGACCGGAGTCATCTACAACCTGACCATCGACTCGGAAAAAATCGCGAAGCACGTTTCCCAAAACAATTCTGTCACGGCATAGTTCTATTTATGTAGTCACGGTGGCTACGGATGTATTCAACGTTATAATCACTACTATCATGAACGAGACAACAATCAAAGGTGGCTGGAACGAACTGAAAGGTAAAATCAAACAAGCCTATGGCGATTTGACCGACGATGATCTGGCCTACGAAGAAGGACAGGCCGATGAGATGTACGGCAAAATCCAGCAGAAGACCGGCAAGACGAAAGACGAAATTACGAAAGCCATTGCCGATCTGTAAACGACGGTGATGTCTGCATACAGCCGGGCCTGATAAGGTCCGGCTTTTTTTGTGGCCTGAAATGGCAACTTCGTGGGGTATTTTTTCTGGTTCATGCGAATTGCTTCTGATCAAACCGCCGGTTCAGTCTTCTTTTGGGGGTTCATTGACCCCGCCCATGAAGAACCGTTTTTTAATCGCCGGTCTGCTCATAACCGCCCATACCCTCCCGGCGCAGACCGTTGTCACCTCTGTGCAGGACGCGCTGACCCTGGCCCGCCGGAACAACCCGGACCTGGTCAACGCCCGGCTTAACCGTACGGCTCAGGAACAGCAGCGCACAGCCGTACGGGCCAGCCTGCTCCCCTCGGCCCGGCTCTTTACCAACTTCGATTACAACTACGCCTTACCCGTGCAGCTCGTACCGGCCGAATTTGTGGGCGGGCGCGTCGGCGATTTTCGGGAGTTTCGGTTTGGCCTTCCCTTTTTCCTGACGGCCGGCGTTGAAGTCAACGCGCCGATTCTGAACCGCCCGGCCCGCGCCGACCGGACTATTGTTGACCAGAATCTGCGTATCATCGACAACCAGACGCTGGTGTTGCAGGACGAAGTATCGACCCAGACCGCGCGCCTGTACCACGCGACCCTGCTGACCCGGGCCGCCATCGGCATCTACCAACGTAATCGCTCGGCGGCCGATACGCTGGCGCAGATTGCCGCCCAACGACTCGACAAAGGCCAGATCGAACCGCTCGAATACAACCGAATCCGGTCGGTACAGTTGACCACAACCGACATTCTTTACCAGAACGAACTAACCTACGCGCGCAACCTCGCCCAGCTCAAACTCCTGCTGGGCCTGGCCCCCGCCGATAGCCTGGTCCTCGCAGAAGAACTAACCAACCGCCCAATCGACAACCTGGCCAGCGAACCGACAGGCAGCCCGGCCGAACGACCCCAGGTGACCCTTCAGCAATCGCGGGTGGCTCTGTCGCGATTACAGCTCGACCGCGAACGGCTCATGCGCTGGCCAACCCTTTCGGCCTATGGACGCTATACGCAGCAGGCCCAGCGAGACCAGATCAATTTCCTGAACCCGAATGAACGGTGGTTCACTATTGGCGTAGCGGGTTTGCAGTTCAACTACCCCCTTTACTCGGGCGGCCTGCGGACCAGCAACATCGCCCGGGCGCGGCAGCTGCTGAAAGTAGCCGAGGCCGAACTGGCCTACGAAAGCGACCGCCAGGCAACCGATACTGACGATGTCCGGAACACATACAACCAGGCCGTTCGGTCGCTGGGGCTGAACCGGCAGAATTACGACCTCAGCCATCAGAACGTCCAGATTGCCCTGGTTAAGTACCGCTCGGGCCTGTTCGCCTACGACCAGTACCTGAACGTTTTCAACGAAGCCCTTAGCGCGCAAAACCGGTTCCTGACCAACCTCTCGAATGTATTTATCAACCAGACCATCCTGCAGATCCGCAGCGGCCGATAAACCCGACCAGACCAGGCGTGACGACTGACACCGCCCCGTACACCATGGCCCGCATCCCGACAATTAACTGCACACATGAAAACAAACCCATACCTGTTAGGCCTCCTGGGAATACTGTCTGCCTGCAACCGGGGCAGCGAGGGGGTATCACCCACTTACCGTGACCTCACCGAAGCGGTCTACGCTTCGGGCAGCATCTACCCAAGAAATGAGTATACCGTCACGGCCGACGCCACGGGCCTGTTGCAGCAGCGACTGATCAACGAAGGCGATACCATCCGTCGGAACCAGTTGCTGTTTGTGCTCGAAAGCGCGGCCGAAGATGCGCGTCAACGAGCGGCTGCCAGCGCCTACCGGCAGGCCCAGGCCAACCTGGGCGCCAACTCGCCGGTACTGGCCGAACTGGAAGCCCAGGTCCGGAACGCCCGCACCCGACTCGCCAACGACTCGATCAACTACAGCCGCTTCCGGGAGCTGTATGCCCAGAATGCCACCTCCCGCGCCGAGCTGGAACGGGCTGAGCTGAACTACACTCTGGCCCGCAATAACCTGCGGGCGCAGCTGAACACCCTCCAGCGGAGCCGTAATCAGATTCAGGTCGACGTTGAAAACAACCGCAGTCAGCTGATATCTTCGGAAGAGGCAGGCCGCAGCACGCGGGTCCGCAGTTTTGTGGATGGCAAGGTGTACGAAGTTTATAAAGATCCCGGCGAGGTAGTGCGGGTGGGTGACCAGCTGGCTCTGGTAGGCAGCAGCCACCAGCTGTACGCCCAGCTGGCCGTCGACGAGAGCGACTTCGGCCGGATACGGGTTGGGCAGACGGTCATGCTGAAGGCCGACGTGTATCCCGACAAAGTGTTCAGGGCGCGCATCGCCAAAATCTATCCGAAGCTCAATCGCTCCGATCAGTCGTTTCGGGTCGACGCTGAATTTACCGATGCCAGCCCCGCGTCCTATTACGGCCTCACGGTCGAAGCCAACATCATCATCAGCCAGAACCGGCGCGTGCTGACCATACCGAAATCTTACGTCGTTGGCTCCGACAGCGTCTGGATCGAGCAGGGTGGTAACCGGCAGAAAGTACGCTTCCGGAAAGGCGCCGAAAATTTCGACCTGGTTGAGGTGAAAGGCGGCCTGACGGAGGCTTCCAAACTGATTTCGATTGATTGAGCGATTGCATTGTTTTTCAGTAGTCTACACTCAATCACCGATTCACTCAATCTTTCGTT
The DNA here is from genome assembly GCF_005870035.1 of Spirosoma lacussanchae. Lineage (GTDB taxonomy): Bacteria > Bacteroidota > Bacteroidia > Cytophagales > Spirosomataceae > Spirosoma > Spirosoma lacussanchae. Next base: position 222,460 of record NZ_SWJG01000004.1, read on the forward strand.
CTCATGAACATCAACATAGCGGCTCAGATTGCCCGGACGCATTTGCTGGCCAAGAAACGCCAGACACTGGTTGCCATGCTCGGCGTCACCTTCGGTATTGCCATGTTCATCACCATGATCTCGTTCATGCAGGGCGTCAACCAGTTTCTGGAAGATTCGGCGCTCGATGCCAGCCCGCACATCCGGGTCTATAACGAAGTGAACACGCAGCGCCCAAGCCTGATCGACGAACAGAAACCCGGCGGGTTCAACGTAGTCTACCACCAGAAGCCGAAAGACGAATCGGCGCGACTCAAGAACGGACTTCAGATTGCCGAACGCATCGGGCGCGAAGCAGGGGTGCTGGGGGTATCGCCCCAGGTAGCGACCCAGGCCTTTTACAACAACGGCCCCATTCAGCTCTCCGGCACCATCTCGGGCGTAGACATTGACCGCGAGAACCGGCTTTACAAACTGACAAACCGGCTCAAGTCGGGCAGCCTCAACACGCTGAAAACCAATCCCGACGGCCTGATTATGGGAACGGTACTGGCCCGCAAGCTGAACGTTCGGATTGGCGACAAAGTCACGGTAACGACTCCTACCGGCAGCACCCGGATTTTGCGCGTGGTGGGCACCTTCGGGTTCGGCGTCGGCACGGTCGACAATACCAAGAGTTACGCCAACCTGGCTACGGTACAGGAGATTCTCCAGCGAGACCCCAGCTACATCACCGACATTCACGTCAAGATGTTCGACCCACTACAGGCGCTTCCCTTCGGCCAGAAGATACGGGCTGTCTACGGCTATTACACCGAAGACTGGGCCACAGCCAACACCGCCATCCTGGCCGGCGAAAAAATCCGGAATATGCTCACCTACGTGGTGTCCATCACGCTGCTCGTCGTGGCCGGGTTTGGCATCTATAATATTATGAACATGACCGTCATCAACAAAATCAAGGACATTGCGATCCTGAAAGCCACCGGCTTCGACGGGCGCGATGTGGTCGCTATCTTTCTGTTGCAGGCCGTGTTTATCGGTTTTACGGGCGGCCTCCTGGGGCTGGCCATCGGCTTCGGGCTAAGTTATCTGCTCTCGATCACGCCCTTCAACGCGGGTGATTTCCTAAGCATCAAAACCTTCCCGGTCATTTTCGACGGTACGTACTACGGTCTGGGCCTATTGTTCGGGGTCATCACGACAGTGCTGGCGGGGTATTTTCCGTCCCGCAAAGCCGCCCAGGTAGACCCAGTCTCAATATTACGAGGATAGATTTTTTGAGTGATGAGTGATGAACTATGAGCGATGAGTTCTTACCGGTCATCTACGCGCATCACTCATCACTTATCACTTATCACTAAAACAATGTCTACGGTTCTTTCGGCTCGGCACCTGAACAAGTTTTTTTATGATCCTGATAAATTTCAGGTTCTGAAAGACGTCACGTTTGAGGTGCAGACGGGCGAATTTCTGGCCATAGTGGGTAAGTCGGGGTGTGGCAAAAGTACCCTGCTTTATCTGCTCTCGACGATGGACACCGACTACGACGGGGAGATCGACATGGCCGGTACGACCCTAACCGGACGGAGTCAGAACTTCCTGGCCCAGTTCCGCAACGAGCACCTGGGTTTCGTGTTTCAGTTTCACTTTCTGCTCCCCGAATTTTCGGCCCTGCAAAACGTTATGTTACCAGGACTCAAACTGGGCAGGTATCCCGAGAAAGAGATCGAAGAGCGAGCCATGGAAAAACTGCGACTGATCGGTATGGCCGACTATGCCCGGAAACCGGCCAGCAAACTGTCGGGCGGGCAACAGCAGCGGGTAGCGATTGCGCGCGCCCTGATCAACGACCCGACCATCATCATGGGCGACGAACCGACCGGGAACCTGGACCGGGCCAATTCCGAGAACGTGTTCCGTATCTTTCAGGAGCTGGCGGCAAAGGGGCAAACCATCATCACCGTTACGCACGACCCCGATTTTGCGGCCGGCACTGACCGTATCATTGAAATGAGCGACGGCAAGATCATCAGCGGCCATGAAAATTCACATCGACAAACGCATTGAACTGGCGTTTCTGTACATCTCAATCATGGGCATTGCCGTCCGGTACTGGGTACTGCCCGACATCCGGTGGTGGCAGCAGGCATTGCTGTTCATTGTCACGATGATGATGCTGAACGCCGTCTGGATCTTTCATTACGTATTCAACCACTGGCTGAATCTGCGCTTTCCGTTCGAACGTAGCGTAACCAAACGCATTGTCATTCAGCTGATCGGCAGCTGGTCGGTGGTTAAGACCGTACTGATTATCTGCAGTATGCTGGTTGTTCATCGCATTGTTCCGTCGCTGTCGGAGTTCTTCAACCGACTGACCCTGATCGCGCTGGGCGTCGGTATTTTTCTGGCCAACGTTGTCATCAGTTTGGGGTTCATTGCCAACCAGCTGTTTCAGCGCTGGCAGGCCGACCAGCTCCGGGCTGCCCGGCTCGAAAAAGAAAAAGCGCAGGTCCAGTACGACAACCTCCGAAATCAGCTGAACCCCCACTTTCTCTTCAACAGCCTGTCGTCGCTCGATAACCTGATTGACGACGATCCGGCGCTGGCCCGGCGGTTTCTGCAACAGCTCTCCAGGGTATTCCGGTACGTGTTGCAGCACAAAGACCGTGAGCTGGTGCCGCTGGAGACCGAGCTGGCGTTCATCAAAAACTACGTGTCGCTCCTGCAAACCCGTTTCGACGGCACCCTGTCGATTCGCTGCCAGATCGAGCCCGACGATACCGAGCGACTGATTGTACCCGTTACGCTTCAGATCCTGATCGAAAACGCCATTAAACACAATGTCATCAGCGAAGCCCAGCCGCTACCGATACTGATCACGACCGACCACGAATACCTGACGGTTTCGAATCCGGTCCAGCGCAAAAAACAGATCGGCACTTCCAACGGGCTGGGGCTTCAGAACCTGACCCTGCTCTACCAGTTTCTGACGCCCAAACCGGTTGACATACAGGACGCCGACAACCAGTTTCGGGTGCGGGTTCCGCTGGTGGGCTGAGTAGTCCGACCTGACTATGATTCGTATATGTCCAGGCCATAAGCCGGGAATGGGTAGCTTTCTGCATCCATCCTTTTGGTGCTTTGGCATCGGCCGGAAAACTTTTTTTGCCACCGACCGCAAGTTTAGCCGTGATTCGGGACCTGAATCAGAAACAACTGTGCGCTAGTGAACGAACAGGCCGATGAGCTACACCGACTCGAACTCCTTCGGAAGGGCGACGAACCTACCTTCCGCTGGCTGGTAGACACCTACCAGACCCGGGTCTTTCGCACGGCCCTGGCTATCGCTCCAACGCCCGAAGAAGCCGAAGATGTAGCCCAGGAGGTGTTTGAAGAAGTGTACCGAACCGTGGGCCAGTTTCGCGGGGAGGCCAGCCTGTCGACCTGGCTTTACCGGCTCACGACGTCGCGGGCGCTGAAGAAAGAGCGGGATCGGAAGCGAAAAAAACGATTCGCGTTTCTGACCAGTCTGTTCGGTCCCGACGAGTCGGCCATCTACGACCCACCCGACTTTCAGACACCCGAAACCAGCCTCGAAGACCGCGAACGGATCAAGGTCATCAACCAGGCCGTGCAGCAGCTGGCCGAGTCGCAGAAAATAGCGTTCACGCTGCATTATCAGGAAGAACTGTCATATCAGGAGATTGCGGCCGTGATGCAGACCTCGGTTTCGGCCGTCGAGTCACTGCTGTTTCGGGCGCGCCAGACCCTCCGGAAACGATTAACCCCTTACAGGAACTCATGAACGATTCAACAAAGAAACCAACCGGGTCAAACGACTGGGAAACCGACTTCCAGCGCTGGGGCAAACGCCCCCTGCCCGAAGCCAGCCCCTTTTTCTATACCCGTCTGCAGGCCCGGCTGGCCCAGTCCGGCGAGTCGGCTGGCTGGTTGCCGTGGTGGCTTCGTCGCCCGGCCTACGCCTACGCGGCCCTGAGTCTGCTGATTATGCTGAATGCTGGCGCGGTGATCCGGTCAAACTGGATCACTGAAAAACCGGCGGGGCCAGACCTGGCCCTGTCTGAACCGAACAGGCCGGACCAGGCCACGGCCGATACCGATCCCATCCTGGACGATTACGACATAGACCCGATTACGATTGCTTATGAATGATCAACGGCGCATCCGTCTACTTACGGGCTTGGTTGTGGTACTGGTGTTGCTCAACATCGGCCTGCTCAGCTGGCTTTGGCTACGGCCTGCCCGCCCCGACTTTCGAGGCAACCGGCTCCGCGAACGCACGTTTCTGGCCGACACCCTGCGGTTTTCGCCCGGGCAGCGGCAACAGCTCACGGCCCTGCAACGCACGTATTTTCAGCAGATGAAACCCCGAGTGCAGACCCTGCGGCAGGCCCGGAGGGCGTATTTCCGGCTAACCGACTCCTCGCTAACCGAGGCACAGCGTCGCGACCGGCTGCTGGCCTTCCATCGACAGGCGACCGACATTGACCTCCTGACCCTGGCCCATTTTGACCGGATTGCGGCTATCTGCACGCCCGATCAGCGGGCGTTGCTCAACCAGCTCATGAGCAAACTACCCGAACGTGCTTTCCGGATGCCCCGCTCTCGCCGAAGCAACCGCGACGGGCGTACCGAAACCCGGCCGCCGTCAGATTCAATTCGCTGAGTCAGTCGCCCTGCCGAGTGTCGGGAGTGCCGGTCGGATCGGACCACGCAAAAAAAAGTTGAGCCGGACCGCAAGTTCAGTTGCGTACCGGGGCCTAAGGGTACGAACGGCATCTGAACGATGACTGAATAGCCAACAACAAATCCAATAAACACCCATGCAAAAAACACTCATTGCCACCGTATTCGTATTCCTGTTCTATTTATCTGACGCCACCGCCCAGCAACGCCGACACAGCCGGGATGGTCAGCAGGCCCGTACGCAACAGGATAGCACGCGGGGTCCCGGCGGCCGGTTCCGCCAGATGGAGCCGGTAACCGCAGCCGAGCTACCCGCCACGGTAGCCCCGTTCGTTAAACAATCCTATCCTAATGCAGCCATGAAGCGCATTGCCAAAAGCAAGGAGGGTAGATTTTATGTTGTACTGGCAGAGACCGACAAACCCCGGCGGCTCCTGATTGTCGATAGCAAAGGCGAGATCGTTGAAAACCGCGAGATGCCGGTTCGTAACGGACGCGGGGCGGGCCGCCGACCCAACCGCTCTTAAGCCTCCTGTTCAGCAGCATATCCACACGGGCGGAGTCGTCTGACTCCGCCCTTTTTCGTTCGACGTTATGAACATCCTCCCCCTGTATCGCACGGCCCGCTTTGGTGGCTGCCTGCTCGTTCTCTGGCTGCTGGCTTCGGTTGCCCACGGCCAGTCGGTCGGCTCGGTCGACGGTTCGGTTACCGACACCAAAGGCGAACCGCTGATCGGCGTAACCGTTCAGCTCGCCAGTCAGCCCGACAGTTCTCTCCGGCGCGGGGTCGTTACCGACCTCTCCGGACGCTTCACCTTCGACAATCTGCCGACCGGTTCGTACCGGCTCCAGGCTTCGTTTGTGGGGTTTACGCCCGCGTTTGAGACCATACGTATCGACTCGGGGCGGGTTCAGCTGCCAACGATCCAGCTACGCGAAACCGCCCGTCAGCTGAACGAAGTGGTGGTAAAAGGCAAGACGGTTTCTGCTGAGCAGAAAGGAGATACCATTCAGTTCAACGCCAATGCCTTCAAGGTAAACCGCGATGCCCAGGCCGAAGACCTGGTGCGCAAACTGCCGGGAGTCGATTTGAGTGGCGGAGGCATCAAAGTACAGGGCGAAGACGTGCGCGAAATCCTCGTAGACGGCAAACCGTTCTTCGGCGACGACCCGGCCATTGCGCTCCGGAACCTGCCCGCCGAGGTCATCGACAAAATTGAAGTGTTTGACCGGCTCAGCGATCAGTCGCAGTTTACGGGAGTCAACGACGGCAATACCCTCAAGACCATCAACATCGTTACCCGGCCCGACCGCCGAAACGGACAGTTTGGTAAAGTGTACGCCGGTCTGGGCACACCCGTGGCGGGTACCGATGCGACCTACGCAGCCGGGGGAAGCGTGAATCTGTTCAAAGGCGACCGGCGCATTTCGATCATCGGGCAAACCAACAACGTGAACCAGCAGAACTTCTCGAGTCAGGATCTGCTGGGCGTGCTGGGCAGCGGAGGTGGTGGAGGTGGTCAGCGGGGCGGAGGTGGACGCGCCGGTGGCGGCAGGGGGGGACGGGGGGGTGGTAATCCCGGCAACGGCGGCAGCACCGACAACTTCCTGGTTGGTCAGCAGAGCGGCATCAATACAACCAACTCACTGGGTATCAACTACAGCGACAACTGGGGTCCTAAACTGACGGTCCGGGGTAGTTACTTTCTGAACCAGAGCCGCAACCGGAATGAGCAGTCGTCGCTGCGGGAATACTACCAGACCACCGGCGACTCGACCCAGACCTACCGGGAGCAGTCGGCCGACAACGGCATGAACCTGAACCACCGGCTCAATTTCCGGCTCGAATATACCTTCGATAAAAAGAACTCCCTGTTGCTGACGCCCCGGCTGAGCTTTCAGACCAATGAGTCGGGCTCAACCACCAACAGCGAAACCCGACTCGGTACCGGGTTGCTCAACCAGTCTGAAAACCTCTTCTCGTCCCGGAACCAGGGCTACTCGTTCAACAACTCCCTGCTGTTCCGCCACCGCTTCGAGAAACGGGGGCGCACCTTCTCGGTGAACCTGGGCACCACCTTCAACGACCGTACGGGCCTTAGCAACCTCTCCTCGCTGAACGATTTTTTCGAGGTCGATACCGTACGGCAGGTGATCAACCAGCAAACCAACACCCGCTCCAACAGCTACCAGCTCTCGGCCGGGCTCAACTACACCGAGCCACTGGGACAGGGCATTTTGCAACTATCCTACAACGCCGGTCTGAACCACAGCAACGCCGACCGGTTTACCTACCGGCTCAACCCCCTGTCGGAACGGTACGATGCCCTCGATTCACTGCTCAGTAACCGTTTCGACAACGACTACCTGACCCAGCGGGCGGGCGTTGGCTACAACCTGAATACCAAAACATGGCGACTTTCGGCCGCGCTGAACCTACAACGGGCCGACCTCATCAGCGACCAGCTCTTTCCGCGGGTGGATCGGGTTACGCGGGCCTTCACCAACCTGCTGCCCACCGTTACGGCCGACTACCGCTTTACCGACGATCTGCGACTGCGCTTCACCTACCGAACCAGTACCCAGGCGCCCAGTATCAATCAGTTGCAAAATGTGCTGAACAACACCAACCCCCTGCTCCAGACCATCGGTAACCCCGATCTCGACCAGAGCTACAGCCACATGCTGATGACGCGCTTCACCAAAACGTCGGTCTCGAAAGCCAACAGCCTTGTGGCGCTGGTGAACCTGAACTACACCCAAAGTCCTATCGGGTCGTCGCTATTCATTGCCGACACGTCGCGGTTTGTGCCGGGGGTTGTTTCGTCAACGGGTCAGGGCGTGTTCCTGCAAAAAGGTACGCAGCTGACCCGCCCCGTCAACACGGAAGACGCGCTGAATCTGAGAACCTTCTTTTCGTTTGGCACCCCGTTGACATTCATGAAAAGCAACCTCAACCTGAATACCTCGCTGAGTTATAACAAGACCCCCAGCCTGATCAATAACGAGGTGAACCGGGCCAACACCTACGCCTTCAGCCAGGGACTCGTACTGAGCAGCAACATCAGCGAAAAAATTGACTTTACCCTCTCCTACTCGTATGGGTACAACAAAGTGGTCAATACGCTGCAACCCCAGCTGAACAACAACTTCACGACCCAGACCGCCGGTGGTAACCTGACCTGGAATCCGTGGAAGGGGTTGGTGGTGCGGTCGGATATCAATTACCAGCAATACGCCGGTTTATCGGGCGGGTTTAACCAGCAGTTTGCACTCTGGAACGCCAGCATTGCCCAGCGGCTGTTCAAAAGTCAGAACGGCGAGCTGAAGCTGTCGGTCTTCGACCTGCTCAACCAGAACAACAGCATCAGCCGGACCTTTTCAGAAACCTACCTGGAGGATAACCGCTCGCTGGTGCTGAACCGGTATTTCATGCTGACGTTCACCTACAACCTCCGCCAGTTTAAATCCTAAGTCGGGGCGAGAAACGATAACAACCCCCTCATAAACAGGCGTATTAGTCTCAACAGCTGGTGAACATAACCGGAGCTATTGAGACCGCTCCCCTCACTCAAAACCGGCTCACTAAACGGTGTATGGACACTCGTATGCACGTGGTCAGACAGGGAACGATCCAGGGCTCAATAGTATATTTGCTTCGTCCTCCCTTAAGCGTTGGTAAATTCGTTTGGCAAGACAAAGTTCGCTCCTCACAGGCGGAAGTTGTTGAACGTTAAATACCTTCAATACAAGTCGGCTTACACTAACAACTTAGGATTCCAAACAGGGGGAGTATTGAATGCCAGAGGAACCTTGCTTGTAACAGAAGCCGGGCAAACACGCCATCCTATGAAGTATTTCTTTACCCTTACTTTTTCACTACTGGTAACCTCCAGCCTATGGGCCCAGAAGATAGCTAAAAGCCAGGCTCTTGAAGATCTTACCTTTCTTGAGCGAATACTGGTCAACGGACACCCCGTCAATTACAACCCGGCTCATCCAAAGGTCACCCTGCTCCCCCTGCTACAAAAGCTGAAGGCCAATCAGCAAGACAGTTTGACTTCTACCCAATTTCAGCGCTTGCTCAGGGAAGCCATCTTCCGCATGGGCTGTGTGCACACCCGCATTAGTAAAGTCCCTACAGAACCAGGCAAAACGAACAAAGTGTTCTTCCCGTCTTCGCTGTGGATCCGAAACGGAATTTTAGTCGATACGCTTAACCGGGCCGTACAGGCAATCAACGGCATTGCCGCCCAACAGCTTGTAGACGAGATCCGCCACCTCTATGCCAGTGACGGGGCCACAACGGCGCTGTCGACCGCCGTCTTCAACAAAAACAGTTCATGGCTGGTATCGCAGTACTTGAACTATCCCGCTCAGTACACGATGCGTCTGGACACGACAACGTTGCTGCTCCAGGCCGTCAGCTCGCCACCAAGCGTACCCCATACGTCTTCTTCCTCTGCCGACCAGGTGCTTTTTCGTAATGAGGATAACGTCTTTTACTTAACCTCAAGCGTTCCTGTGTTGAAACTGACCGAGTTTCGCAAAAACGATCGGGCTCTAATCAAGAAGAGCTTCCGTTATCTGGAACAGACGCCAGCGAAACAGCTTATTCTTGATTTACGGGACAACCTGGGTGGTAATCGCCAGAGTGCCGTAGCGCTTACCCAACACCTACTGAAGGATGTAGCGTTTAGTTACACCATTCTCCAGCCTAAGCCATCCATCTGGCAGTACTTGAACGGCAAAGGCAAACTCTATCTCGCTCTCTCCAAGCTTAAGTACAATGTGGGTCAGTTTTACCGGGGCCAGAAGACGGCGCTGGGCCGAGCGTTTGTGTATCGTTATAGGCCCAGCAAGCATCCCTTCGAGGGGCAGGTGTATGTCTTGACCGATGGTTATACGGCTTCAGCCTCAACCATGGTTACCTCGTGGCTCAAACAACATAGCTCCGCGCGTTTTGTGGGTCAGCAGTCAGGCGGGGGCTACAATGGCAACAACGGGGGCAGTTTCCCAACAGTGACTTTGCCTAACACGAAGTATGAAATTAGTACCCCTGCTTACCGGCTGATCCTGGATGCTGGCTCCAGTCAGGCACAAGGTATTATGCCAGATGTTATCATTGAGCCGGATGGGGCTAAAGACGCTGCGCTGAAGCGAACGATAGAGCTCATTGGCGCAGGCGGAGAGTGAGTGTAGTGGCCTAGCCGACTCGTTCAACATAGCTTATCTAAGGTGCACATATAATGAGCCAAATATGCAAGTACTAACCTAAAACGCTCGTATTCAAACTGGTTGATTATCCGCTCGGCAACAGGTTCAAAGTTGTTGCTTTTGTTCTCAGCCAACCTGATGATTCGTTTCAAATCGAATTCCAGGTAAACTCGTCTCTATCTGTTTAAAAATCGTAACAAGTTTTTCGGGCGTTATCCAGCAGCTATTTTGGTGATTAGTCGCTGGTCGTACAGCGGATAGTTTACGGGTGGATTAGTTACGTACCTGTGCGTCCGCGTGTAACAGGATTTACATTGAATAACGGTCTTAGTCTAAACCGATTAGCTTTGCAGCCAGAATTACGCCCCCGAAGCCGCTCGAAACGGTATGACAATCCTCCTCATTGAAGACGAACCGCTGGTGGCCCGTCAGCTGCTGAAACTGGTTACCCAGGCCGAGCCAGTCGCCCGAATCGATGGCCCCCTTGGCAGCGTAGCCAGCGTGGTAGATTACCTCAGCCAGCACCGGCCCGACCTGATCATTGCCGATATCCAGCTGGCGGATGGTGTCAGTTTCGACGCCTTTCAGCAGGTGAACCTGAGCGTGCCCGTCATCTTTACGACCGCGTATGACGAATACGCCATCCGCGCCTTTAAGCTTAACAGCCTCGATTACCTGCTCAAACCCATCGATCCCGATGAGCTGGCGAACGCCCTGGCCAAATACCATCGCTGGCAACCGACAGGGGCCGATTTTGCGACCCATTTTCAGTCGTTCCTGAGCCAGCTCAACACCCCCGCCCAGCCCACCTTTAAACGCCGGTTCACGGCTCATTACCTGCGGCAGATCATATCGGTGCCCGAAGACCGGGTCGTCTGCTTCACCCGCAACGAACTGATCTACCTCTACACGACAGACGGCCACAAACTGGTGACCGACTACCGCACGCTGGACGAGCTGACGGATCTGGTCGACCCCGCCTGTTTTTTCCGGGCCAACCGGCAGTTTTTGGTGAGCCTGCAGGCCGTGGCTGGCTACCGACCCCACCATACCGGCCGCATCGAAATCATGCTGAAAAAACCGGGCGATCAGCTCGAACTACAAGTCAGTAAAGAGCGGGCTGCCAGCTTCCGCCAATGGTTTGAGGGTTGATTGTCCCTGCGTCCTTACCGTTCATCCACTTTTTAGAAAAACCAGCACAAAACCGTTGACAAGGGTGTAACATCATCGTAACTATACAGATAGTTTTCACACTACCCAACTAACTGGTTTTCTCTATGACTACGTTTACTAAACGGGTTTACCGGGGACTGCTCTCGGCCACCCTGCTGGCCGGTAGCCTGCTGCCCGCATCGGCTCAGGACAAACCGGCCGCCGTAGCTCTGCCTGCCGGGGTCACTAAAGGCGCTTCCGTAGAAGGCATTACCGAGTATACGCTCAAAAACGGCCTCAAGGTACTGCTCTTTCCGGACCCATCGAAGCCAACGATTACGGTAAACATTACTTATCTCGTGGGCTCGCGGCACGAAGGCCTGGGCGAAACCGGTATGGCTCACCTGCTGGAACATATGGTCTTCAAGGGATCGACCAAACACCCCAACATTCCGCAGGAACTGACGGCCCACGGCGCCCGCCCCAACGGCACCACCTGGCTCGACCGAACCAACTACTTCGAAACGTTTTCGGCTACCGACGAGAACCTGAAGTGGGCGCTGGATCTCGAAAGCGATCGGATGGTCAACTCGTTCATCAAGAAAGAAGACCTGGCTACCGAGTTTTCCGTGGTACGCAACGAGTTTGAAATGGGCGAAAACTCCCCGCAAAACGTGCTGAACGAACGGGTAGTCTCCTCAGCCTACCTCTGGCACACCTACGGTAACTCGACCATCGGTAACCGCTCTGATATTGAAAAAGTACCCATCGAGAACCTACAGGCTTTTTACAAGAAGTTTTACCAGCCCGATAACGCCGTGCTGGTCGTAGCCGGGAAGATCGATGAAGGCAAGACCCTGGCGCTGGTCAACGAGTATTTTGGCCCTATTCCGCGCCCAACCCGGGTGCTACAGCCCACCTACAGCATCGAACCAGTACAGGACGGCGAACGGTCGGTAACCCTCCGGCGGGTAGGCGACACCAAAGTTGTGTCGGCGCTCTACCACATCATGCCCGGCTCGCACCCCGACTACCCGGCCATGGACGTGCTGACCGAACTGTTGACCAACGAACCATCGGGCCGGCTGTACAAAGCCCTCATCGAAACCAAAAAAGCGTCGCAGCAGTACGGGTATTCGTTTACGACCAAAGACCCTGGCTACGTATATTTCGCCGTCGAGATGCTGAAGGAGAAGTCGATCGAAGACGCCCAGGCCGCTCTGCTCAACACCCTCGATTCGGTAACGATCAAAGCGCCCACCAAAGAAGAGGTGGAGCGTGCTAAAGCCAAACTCCTGAAAGACGTTGAACTAAGCTTCAAAAGCGCCGAACGCGTAGGGCTGGCCATGAGTGAATACATCGCTACCGGCGACTGGCGGCTGGGCTTTCTCTACCGCGACGCCCTCGAGAAAGTGACGCCTGCCGACGTACAGCGGGTGGCCAAGTTCTATTTCAAACCATCTAATCGCACCATTGGCCTGTTTATTCCGGAACCCAATCCGGATCGGGTCGAGGTACCCAGCGCGCCGGATATTGCGGCCATGGTCAAGGATTATAAAGGCCGGGCACTGGTGGCTCAGGGCGAGGCTTTCGACCCCTCTCCGACCAACATCGACGGGCGTACGCGCCGGTCCGAGCAGCCCAACACGATCGAGCTGGCCCTGCTGCCCAAGTCGACCCGTGGCAATGAAGTGAACGCCCGGCTCACGCTGCGCTACGGCGACCAGAAAAGCCTGGCCAATAAAGGCACGATTTCGGCCCTGACGGCCTCCATGCTCGACAAAGGCACAACCACCCGCAGCCGTCAGCAGATCAAAGACGAACTCGACAAACTGAAGGCTCAGGTGAATGTGTTCGGGGGCGGCAACCAGGTTAACGTGGTCATCAAGACCACTAAAGAAAACCTGCCCGCCGTGGTGAAGCTCGTTAGTGATGTGCTCAAGAATCCGGTCTTCGATGCCAACGAGTTCGAGAAGCTCAAGCAGGAGCAGCTGGCCGGTATCGAGTCGCAGCGGTCCGAACCCCAGGCGCTGGCTTTCACCGCTTTTCAGCGGCAGATGAGCCCCTACGCCAAAGATGACGTTCGCTACACGATGACACCCGACGAAGAGGTAGCCGCTATCAACGCCACCAAACTCGATGATCTGAAGCAGTTTCACAAAGACTTCTACGGAGCTCAGAACGCCACCATGGCTGTTGTTGGCGACTTCGACGAGGCTGCGGTGAAGAAGATGGTCAACAGTGAACTGGGAACCTGGAAAGCGAAGAAACCCTTCAGCCGACTGGTATCGCCTTTTTACGACATCAAGCCAACGCCCCAGACCATCGAAGCCCCCGACAAGGCAAACGCCCTGATGGTGGCCGGGGTGAACATCCCGCTGCGCGACGACGATCCCGACTATCCAGCGCTGGTGCTGGGCAACTACATCCTGGGTGGGGGTTTTCTGAACTCCCGGCTGGCCGTTCGCATTCGGCAGAAAGAAGGAATCAGCTACGGCGTTGGTTCGCAGCTGCAGGCCAACCCGCTCGATAAAACCGGCATGTTTATGACCTACGCCATCTACAACCCGGAAAACGCCGAACGACTCGAGAAGGCTTTCCGCGAAGAGCTGGACAAGGTGGTTAAAGACGGCTTTACCGCCGACGAGATTCAGGCGGCCCGGTCGGGTCTGCTCCAGTCGCGGGTGGTGTCGCGGGCGCAGGACCCATCGCTGGTGGGCACGCTCAACAATTACCTGTACCTCAATCGCACCATGGCCTGGGATGCCGATTTCGAAAAGAAAATGGAATCCCTGACGCCTGAGCAGGTGAATGCAGCCATGAAAAAGCACATCGACCCGGCTAAAATATCCATTATCAAAGCCGGTGATTTTGCCAAAGCAGCCAAAAAGATTGCTGAGCAACAGCCAGCATCGTCGGTAGGCAGCGGCAAGAAAAACTAGCCGATAGCTTAGCTTTTACAACCCCAGCCCCCCGCTGGTTTCAGCAGTCAGCGGAGGTTCAGTGAAGACCGGATTCCTGACCAGAAACGCGAATACAAAGTAGATGGTGTGGAATCTGGTCTCTTTTTACATCTAACAAACTAAAAATATCGTTATGTACCTAAACTTTCCGTTGTTCCATGAAAGCCGTTTCGCTGATTGCTTTATTCTGCTGGCTGTCGCTGACCGGTCAGGCGCAAACCCGGGTTGTTTTGCTCCGCGACACCACCCGGCTGGGTCTACCCTTATTTGAGCTGACGATGAAATACCCGGCCGCCCTGGCCCGAAAACCCGGCGAGAAGGGCTTATTTGCGCAGCAACCCAAACGGTTCATCGACTCGCTTTCCCGGGCAACGAGACAACTGTTTCAGTTTGCAGAAACCCATAAAAAGCGCTTACCCGTGCCGGGCATCCTACTGCAAACCCGCGAGTTCATTAATCCCGACGGCACCTATGCCTGGGTGTTCTGTTCATTTCCGGCTCCGGAGCTGACCGCCCGGCAGGAAGAACAGATTCTTGACGTTCTCTATGAGTATTACGGTAAAAATCGATTTCCACTCCGGACATTGACCGGGTTTCGCTGGGAGAGCGTACTGCAGGTAGGACACGTACCGGACAGGCGCACGGTTCGCCGGGGGGCGGGCATCATCAGTACACTCGAAGCCGCCGGGCAGACAACCCGCCCCGACACCGTAACTATGCTGGCGTTCAATCAGCTCAACCTGAAAACGATTCCGGCGGTGGTGTACCGCTTCCCGAAACTGAAGGAGCTGGATCTGTCGAGAAATAGCCTGACCGCTCTGCCCGCCCGCCTGATGGCCGACATTCCCAGCCTGCAGCAGTTGAGTGTACTGTACAATGCCATTCCGGACGATAGTGTGTTCATAACGCCCAATAAACACCTGATTTCGCTCAACCTGCAGGGGAACAAGCTGACGCGTATACCAGCCTCCGTGCGCCAGAATAAACGACTTGAAAGCCTCTGGATGGGCAACAACCAGCTGGCCAGCCTGGACGTGCGGCTGCTGAAAAGCCTGCGCCGGCTCAACGACCTGAACCTGTACAACGCCGGCCTGACTCAGCTACCCAAACAGATTCGCCGGCTGAAACACATCCGGGTACTGGATCTGTACTACAATAAGTTAACCCAAATCCCTCGCCAGATCAGCCGGATGAAGCGACTCGAACAGCTCGCGCTATCACATAACGACCTGACCGAACTGCCGGCATCGCTGGCCCGACTCCGACGACTGCAGGTGGTGTTTGCGCATCATAACCGCATCAGCCAGCTCCCGGCCGACTTTGCCCGGCTGGGCAGGCTACGCGTTCTGGACCTGAGTTACAACTGGATAACGGTGGCTCCGCTGGTGCTGGCAGCGCTTCCCGCACTGGAAGAGCTCGACCTCAGTAACAATAACTTACAGGAATTCCCGACAGTGCTTACGCAGATCAGATCGCTCAGGAAAGTGTATTTAAGCAGCAACCCGATGTTTGGGACGGAAGCGATGAAAAGCCCGTATGCGGGGCAGATCCGGGAGCTGCAGGCCAAGAACAAGGAAGTTTTCTACTAAGCCCCATTTATACCTTATCATGATTTTATAAAACAGAATGAAGAATTCGTGAATAATTGAGTCGGCAGGGATAAAAAAAACGGGCGCTGGCTGTTACACCTGCAGTAAGCCGCCCCATTATGCAAGTTTCTACAACGCCAGTACCTGCTGCCTCGAATCGAACTACCCTCTGGATTGCGCTCGTTACCGTTTACATCCTTTGGGGGTCGACCTACCTCTTTGTTCATTTCATGACGGAGCGCATGCCCCCGCTCTACATGGCCGGTATGCGGTTTGTAGCAGCAGGCACCTTGCTCTATGGCTACGCCCGACTGTCAGGTGCGCCCCGCCCTACCCTGTCGAACTGGCGGGCCACCGGTCTGTTGGGACTTCTCTTTCTGACCGTGGCCAACGGCGCCATCGGAACGGCGCTTCATTACCTGCCAACGGGCCTGACCGCGCTGCTGGTAGCCACGTTACCCGTCTTTGTGCTGGTTCTGAACTGGTTGTTTTATGCACGGGCACGGCCTACCAGGCAGGCGCTGGCGGGGTCGGCGCTGGGTCTGCTGGGGGTGGTCATCCTGTTTCAGCCGGGCAAACTGGTTATTCCCGGAGGCTCTGACGGGCTGCTGATCGGGCTGTGTATGACCATGATTGCCAACACCGGCTGGGCGTTCGGTACCCTGCTTACCCCGCGGGTCAACATGCCGGCCTCGTCGGCCCTGTCCAGCGGCATGCAGATGCTCACGGGCGGAACGGTACTGATCCTGGCAGCCCTGGTCGTTGAACCGATATCGTTGCTGAGCATTCTCGACGCCCCGCCCAAGGCCCTCTATTCGCTGGGATACCTGATCGTATTTGGGTCGATTGTCGGCTTTTCGACCTTTTCCTGGCTCGCGCGCAACGCTCCGCCCACGCTGGCCTCTACCTACGCCTATGTGAACCCCATTGTGGCCATGTTGCTCGGCGCAGCTTTTGCCGGGGAAGCGATCTCCTCGCAGTCGCTGATGGGGGCGGCCGTTATTGTGGCCGGTGTCGTTCTGATTACGCTTGGGAAAAAATAACTGGTCAACACGCCCACTATGCGTCAGGTAGCTATCCTTCTTTTTGATGAAGTCGAGGTGCTCGACTTTGCGGGTCCCTTTGAAGTCTTCGGTGTCGCCGACCGCAAAGCCGACCCAAAATCATTTCAGGTATTCACCGTGGCGGAGCGTGGTCCCGTGTACGCCCGCAACGGCCTGTCCATTAACCCGTCGTATCTGCTCAATGACCACCCCAAACCCGACCTGCTGATCATTCCGGGCGGGGGTGGCTATCAAAGCGACGGTACGCCCTATGGTACCCGGCGGGAAGTCGATAACCCGGCGGTTGTGAACTGGATACGGCGGCAGGCTGCCAGGGCCGAGCTGGTCCTTTCGGTCTGTACGGGCTCCCTACTCCTCGCCAAAGCGGGTCTGCTCGACGGCCTTTCCGCGACGACGCACTACCTGGCACTGGATAGTCTGTCGGAGCTATCTCCCACGACCACGGTACAACCCGTCGACCGCTGGGTCGATACGGGCCGTGTTGTTACATCGGCAGGCATCTCGGCGGGCATCGACATGTCGCTGTACGTAGTGAGCCGACTACTGGGCAAAGAGGTCGCCGACGAAACCGCCCGGTATATGCAGTACGACCACTGGGTCTAAACCGGCGGGATACCGACGCTCGTCCAGCCACCATCGACCACCAGACTCTGGCCCGTAATATGGCGCGACATCGGCGAAACCAGAAACAAAGCCGCCTGCGCAATATCCTCGACCGTAGCCGGGCGCCCCATGGGGGTAATCCGTGACCAGATCGGGACATAGGTCGGATCATCGAGGGTCCGTTCGGTCAGGGTAGCGCCAGGGGCAATCGCATTGACCGTAATGCCCAGGGGCGACAGGTCAATGACGAGTTGTCGGGCCAGCATTTCGAGGCCGGCCTTGGTCATGCTGTACACCGGCAGGCCCGGGTGGCCCAGATGCCCAACCACCGACGACATGAACAGGATACTGCCCCCCGGGCCCCGAACGCCGTCGGGCTGCCGACGCATCTGGCTGGCAGCCGCCTGCGCCAGAAAAAAACTCCCCCGCAGGTTCAGGTTTACGATCGTCTGAAAGGCGTCGGGCGTGGTGGTAAAAATGTCGCCAAAAACGGTGATGCCAGCGTTGGCAATGGCGATATCGAGCCGCCCAAACGTAGCCACGGCCGTTTCGACCAGTTGATTGATGAAACCAACCTCCGATGCGTCGCCCGCACAGGCTATACACCGTCCGACCCAGGCCTGACCCCGGCCGGTTTCGGTCAGCGTATCGGCGGCCTGCCGGGCTAATTCCTCATTATAGTCGTTCAGCACCACGTTGGCCCCCTGGCTAACCAGCGCCCGGGCAATGGCAAAACCGATGCCCGTACCGGCACCAGTAATTACGGCGGTTTGTTCAGAAAAAAGCATAGATACTTTAATGCGAATCGCGACGAACCTCGCTACCCGAACCGCCCCGTAAAAAGTCAAAATCGGCCCCTTCGTGCGCCTGGGTCACATGGCGGATGTAGAGGTTCACATAACCCCGGTCGTAGCCAAGATTGATGGGTTTGAAGTGAACCAGCCGGGCCGCCAGTTCCTGGTCCGAGACGTGCAGGTGCAGGCTTCGGTTGGGCACATCGAGCGTGATCAGATCGCCGTTCTGAACCAGTGCCAGATTACCTCCCACAGCCGCTTCTGGCGAGACGTGCAGCACCACCGTACCGAAGCCCGTTCCGCTCATGCGTCCGTCCGAAATCCGGACCATGTCGTGTACGCCCAAAGCCAGAATTTTTGCCGGCAGCTGCATATTACCCACTTCGGGCATACCCGGATACCCGCGGGGCCCCACGTTTTTCAGTACCAGCACACTGTCGGGATCTACGTCCAGGTCGGGGTCGTCGATCCGGGCTTTGTAATCGTCGATATCTTCGAAAACCACGGCCCGGCCCGTATGCTGCATCAGGTGGGGCGAGGCCGCCGAGGGCTTCAGCACTGCGCCATTGGGGCAGAGGTTACCGCGCAGGACGGCTACACCCGATTCGGGTTTAAAGGGCTGGTCAATGGTGGCGATAACGGCCGGGTCGTAACACTGCGCATCGGCACAGTTCTCCCCGATGGTATGGCCGTTTACCGTGATAGCGTCGGTATGCAGGTACTGACGGAGTTCATGCATCACTGCGGGCAGACCACCCGCATAGAACAGATCCTCGACAAAGTGCTCGCCCGAGGGCTGCAGGTTGGTCAGCAGCGGAATTTTGGCCGACAGCCGGTCAAAGTCATCGACCGTCAGGTCGACCCCTACCCGGCCGGCAATGGCCAGCAAATGCAGAATAAAATTGGTCGATCCGCCCAGGGCTGCATTGACAACAATGGCATTCTCGAACGCCTGACGCGTCAGGATATCAGATGGTTTGATGTTCTCGCGGGCCAGTTCTACCGCCCGTACACCGGTCATATGAGCCAGCACCTTCCGGCGCGAATCCGCGGCCGGGATCGTGGCATTGTCGGGCAGGGCCAATCCCAGCGACTCGACCATGGCGGCCATCGTGCTGGCGGTGCCCATAACGGCACAGTGGCCCTGGCTGCGGGCCATGCTGGCCTCAGCCGCGATGAAGTCGTTCTGGCTCATCTCCCCCATTTTGTAGGCTTCGGCAAACCGCCAGAGGTCGCTGGTACCAATCTTCTGCCCCCGGAACCGCCCGGCCAGCATCGGCCCGCCCGATACGACCAGGGTTGGAATATCGACCGAACAGGCTCCCATTACCAGCGACGGTGTTGTTTTGTCGCAGCCGCACATCAGAATAACCGCATCGAGCGAGTTGCCCCGGATGCTTTCTTCCACGTCCATGCTGGCCAGGTTACGGAACAGCATAGCGGTGGGTTTGATCTGGCACTCACCCAGCGACATCACCGGAAACTCGAGCGGAAACCCGCCGGCCTCCCATACACCCCGTTTGATGGCCTCGGCCAGCTCCCGGAAATGGGCGTTGCAGGGCGTCAGTTCAGACCAGGTGTTACAGATCCCGATAACGGGTTTGCCCTCAAATTCGTGGTGCGGAAAACCCTGGTTTTTCATCCAGGCCCGATATATAAAGCCGTCTTTACCGGTACGGCCAAACCAGTCTTGCGAACGAAGCGGCATAAGTTGACTAGGTAAGTTGCAGTGTACTCTTGGTGGGTAAAGCTAAGATGAATCCGGTTTTACTACGAACCCGGAGCGATGATTTTCCCTAAACAACTATACTAGACACATGGTACATCTAGTTTACAAACTAGTACGAAACGTTATACCATGAGCCAGCAGGAGACCTACCACGACTATGTCATCAAAGACGGTCAGTTTATCGGACGATTTGACGAGATGTATCAGCAGTTCGACCAGCCCTGGATGCAGGATAAACAGCCCAACCCCTATTCGCGGCAGGCTGGCATTCTGCACCTCAAACAGTTTGGCATTCAGTCGGTGCTGGAGTGTGGCAGCGGTCTGGGGTACTACTCCCAGGAGATTTACCGGCAAACGGGCATTATTCCCCAGGGGATTGAACTGTCAGAAACGGCCGTCAGCCGGGCAAAGACCCTGTTTCCGCACCTTTCCTTTACGGCTGATCGGGTCGAGAACCTAGCCCGGTATCCTCAGGTTGACGCTATTCTATTTGCCGAACTGACCTGGTACGTGCTGCCGCAGCTCCCGGGTCTGTTCGCCATCATGGCTGAACACTTCCCCGGCAAATACTTTATCAACAACCTGGTCTTTTATAAAAATACCCAGCGCTACGGAACCGAGTACTTCACCAACCTGCGCGAGTTTATCGATTATGTTCCTTTTCCGGTGGTTGGCTATTGTGAAGCCACTACCGAGAAAGACACCACGATCGAAACCTCGTCTATCTTCCGGATCGAGCCAAAATAAGGGGATTTTACCTACGGCAGTGGCTGAATCGTATTCGTAGGAGACAGCTCGCCGTCTGACGATGGTATCGGCGATACGGCCGATAATCTGTTCAACGGCTGGTCGGGTGATGCCCCCTCCGGATACACCTCCCAGCACTCCACATTAACGCGTCGCTCTGGCTGGCAAAACGGCAATAAACCTATTCCCTACCTGAGCCAGTCTGGCAGTTGACAGGACTAACAGAAGATTTCCTTGTTTTCAACGACAGCGTAAATCCGCCCCCATGGCTTTCCTTGCTTTATTCCTATCGTAAAGGCCCTGTATTTCTGAGAAACACAAAACATTTATGATCCTAAATCAATTCTGATTGGTACAGCAAACCGAGCGATATAGATGACAACCTTATCCAGCCTCTCTTCCCACATACCTTCTACCCAGCCCCAATGGGTAAAGCGTTTCGCTAAGTTTGGTCTGGCGGCCAAAGGAGTTGTTTACTGCCTGGTAGGTATACTCGCGTTTATGGCGGCCTTCGAAATAGGTGGTCGTACGGAACGTAACCTCAACAAACAGGGAATATTTCGATTCATACTCGAACAACCGTTTGGGCAGGGTCTGCTGGCCCTGGTGGCCATCGGCCTGGTCTGCTACGCCCTCTGGCGGCTAACCCAGGCTTTTCTGGATAACGAAAACAAAGGAACCGACGCTAAAGGCATCGGTCGCCGGGTAGGCTACGCTTTCAGCGGGTTGGTCTATGGATTCCTGGCCTATGGATCGTTCCGGATGGTACTGGGTAGCCAGGGAAGTCAGGGTGGAGATACGCGCCAGACCCTTGTTCGGGAACTGCTGCAGCAACCGTTTGGCCAATGGCTCGTCGGCCTGATTGGCCTGAGTATCATTGGCATCGGGCTATACCAGATCTACCGGGCCCTGTCGGGTAAGTACCTGAAAAATGTTCAGACCTCTTCCATCAAGACGGAGCTAAAGGAGATGATCATCCGATCCGGTAAGCTGGGGTACATCGCGCGGGGCGTTGTCTGGGGAATTATCGGCTACTTATTCATAAAAGCGGCCATGGCGGCTAATGCCAGCGAAGCCGGCGGCAGTAGCCATGCGTTTGCCTTCCTGGAAAAATCCAGTTACGGCTCGTATCTGCTCGGCGCCGTAGCAATAGGCTTATTTTGCTACGGCGTATTCATGTTCGTACGCGCCCGGTACGAAGTTATCAACACGAGTAACTAAAGAACACAGACGAGTCCGTAAGAGGCTGTTGGGAGCAGGCTAGTTTCAGTCACAGACAATCAGGGTGCATAGAAAGTCGCCAGTTGCTTTAAACGCGGCTTGACCAGCGGGTTTTTCATGGGCTCGAATCGCGCCACTTCGACATTATTTTTCGTGACAGCTACATAAAATGGCTGATTCAAGTGGGTAGTGAGGTGATAGATCGTCACCAGCTCGGCAATGTCTTCAGACCAGGCTGCCATACCGTATAAGGACGGAAAAGGTGTTTGCGCAAGTTTCCGATACACGTCCGGAGCCATGCTGATTGCCATCGGCCGACCGCTCCGGAAACGGGTTTGCTCCAGCAGCAGATCGGTGTATTTCTCAACAGGCGCGTTCATCGTGCGCCAAATATCTTTGGTAAATGGTGTCGGTTCAATGAGCGCGTGTCTCTCCGAAGTTGGCGGGGTGAGGCCCATCACCGCATCTACGACGTGCGTAGCTTCGTGGAGCAATACGTAAAGGAGGGCGTCCAGACTCCCCCCTTCGACCCGCATAGCATAACTAGAATCAGCGGTCCGGTTGAAGCAGCTATTCTCTTTCCACGATGCCCATTCGGAGATGGTCTCATCCAGCAAGCCCGCCCGAAACGTAATATTGAACTGTTTTGGCCCGTTCCCGGAATCGAGGAGCGACGTCAATGCTGTATTCGGCATATTATCCATGAAACTGATGCTGTGCAGATGCTGCCTCAGTAGTCGCTGATGTAACGGGGGCAATCGGGAAAAAGCCCTGCTCACCTGCTCGCTTTGGGCGGGTGTCAACTCGTGGTTAACAGGCTTCATGCCAGCCTCGCGAAACATAGTAAAAACGCTTTCGGGGGCAATTTTTATTCGCCGGGCTGGGTCATTGTCGTTCCTGGGACTTGTTGGTTGCGCCAGGGTAAGCACTGAGCACACCAGCACTCCCAAAACCGAAGCGGCCCATATAAAAACCGATTTGCCAATCATTGTATCATCATTCGTTTAACTCATGGTATTGCAGTTGGCTCACGGACTGAGCCAACTGCTTTCCGGAGCTATTTAGAATTTATGCGCTCCTTTTAACCTGAAATTCGTAGGGAACGGATAAGCGGGCCATCCAGTTTAAGGTGGTATTGCAAAACTGACGGACTTCCGGGAAATGTGCCGCTTACTTCGACAGTCAGCTCGGCCACCGGGCCGTTTTGATTGAAATCCAGTGGTTTTAGCTGCATCTGGTACTTTTCGGCCGCCTGCTGTATCCACTGCTTAATTTCATCCCGGCCCGAGTAGGATGATCCTTCGTCAGAGACCAGGGCTTCGGCGGTAAAAAATCCAGCAAAGGCGGTGCTGTTCAGGTCATTCTGTGCCTTGATGAGACCTGCTATGTTGTCAGGGAGGTTCATTGGTATAAGGTATATGGTTGAGTAAACAGATTCGACAGGAATGTTGGTTTGGAGCATCCCGGACTATATGGTGGGTATGGTGCCGCCGTCAATGACAAAATCGGTGCCGGTCAGGTAGGCCGCCCGGGGCGATACCAGGAAGCCCACTAATTCAGCCACTTCCTGTGGCTAGGCTGGCCGGCCAACCGGAATGCCACCCAGAGCATTCATTACCCCCTGAGCCGCCTGTTCAACAGTGACGTCTGAGCTTTCGGCAATACGCTCCATCATTCGGCTCGATGCTTCGGTCATAATCCAGCCCGGCGATACGGTGAGCACGCGTACCCCTTTCGGAGCTACTTCATTTGACAGGCTTTTACTGTAATTGACCAGGGCCGCTTTCGCAGCAGCATAAGGCAACGTGGCGTCATACAGGGGCAATTTCGCCTGGATGGATGTGATGTGAACAATAACTCCTGCCCCGCGTCTGATCATGCCGGGCAGTACCCCCCGGTCCAGTCGCACGGGCGCCAGCAGATTCGTTTGTAGCGATAAGAGCCAATCCGCATCGGACAGTACGGCATACCCACCACCCGGCGTCTCGGAGCCACCCATATTATTAACCAGAATGTCCAGATGGCCGAATGTACTGAGTACTTCATCAATTACCTGTTGGGTACCGTCCGGTTTGATCAAGTCGGCAGCGATGAAATGGATGTCATCCGGTTGGTCTTCGGGCTTGTTTCGGGCCGTGCTGATTACCGTGGCACCCGCTGTCAACAGGCGATCGGCGATAGCTTTACCTGTCCCTTTGCTACCTCCGGTAACCAGGGCAATTTTACCGGCCAGTTCGTTGTTATTGGTAACGTCCATAACGTTGTCAATTTGTTTGGGACAAATTTCGGGCGTATGACAGGCGCTGACAAGTACGGACTTACGAATCAGATAGGGACAAATTTATCCCTATTGACCGGCGCAGGGCACCTGGTTATCTTTGTCATATGTACGAACGAAAAACACTCCCTGAGTTGAACTGCGGGCTCGACCTGATTGGCGAAGTCCTGTACGGGAAATGGAAGATGCGGCTTTTGTGGTTTATTCACGAAGGCTTTCAGCGCCCCAGCGAGCTACAGCGGAAAATTCCGGGTGCCTCACGGCGCGTGCTGAACGTACAGCTTAAGGAGTTGGAAAGCCACGAACTGGTGGGAAAGGTAATTTACCCGGTTGTTCCACCCAAAGTCGACTATTATCTTACTGATCTGGGCAAATCACTCATACCTATTATTAGGGTCATCGGGCAGTGGGGCGACCAGCATGATCAGCAATTACGGGCGCTCATTCTGAAGAACATCAACCTCTGAGCACCCGGATGACTGCCATAGGCAGGTTCTACCGCTTGCCGAAACCATCGGGCATTTCGTTGTAACGGCCTGGAAGCTGATTCGTACAGATCAGCCATCAAAGCGGCATAGGTGGTACCTGAAATAACGAAACATGACTCCCTGATGCTTTCTCAGGTGGGTATGTCCAGCTGAGAAAGCATTTTTGCCAGACGACATATTTTTTGCGCCGGAGTTAGGTTCATAAAGTACAGTTTTATCATATTACGCAACTCTGACACCATTCAGCGCTGCGCTTATGATATTCAGTTTCCACGCCACCCCTGATTTTGACTTCATTACCTACTTCGCCCGTCATATTCAGGCGACGGTACGGGACGGCCTCCTGGTCGTACCCGATCATCTGGGCGAGGGTTACGTTCGTAAATTATCGTTCGGGTCAGACTTCAAAATTACCATCCACCGGTACCTTCTTCGGGAAGACCTGATCATCAATCGCCATACATCCGGCCAGGGAAATGACCTGATCACCCTCTTTTTTTACAACAACGAACAAGCGCTTGAGATCGCTTACAACGATGACAAGCAGGTGCTGTTTTCCCAGCGCGATGAGTCGGCCATCCAGGCCGACCGCAGCAGCCAGCCGCATTTAGGGCAGTATTCGAGCGTCAGTGTCGGTTTCATAAAATTTTACAAGCCATATAAGTATCGTAAGAGCAGGTTCAATCAGAAGAATTTTCTTTAAGAAAATCGTTGTAAAGCTTATTACGGATGAATTTTTCTAAAAACTGACTAGCTTCTTTTGGTTGCTCATCAGGGCTTGGCATCACTGCACCTTTATCGAAACGCAAAAACGGCTCCAGGTCCGTATCCTGTGTATCAAATTCCGTTACGTTAATGACAATCACAAAAGCTTCCTTGTCATCGAAACGCCTGCGCATAATCGGCACTTCCTCTTTATGGATGTACGTCTTGGTTTCTGCATCCATATAAGCGTCACTTAGAAAAATAATGTATCCATCACAGTCTAAGAAATGCTGCTTTATTTGATTGTCCCAGTCTCCCCACCCTGTCAGATGACGATCATACCATAACTCGATTGTTTTGCGAGCTGCCACTTTTTTGCGTAGCAGGTCCACATAATACTTATCCTCTTTCGCAAACGAAACAACCAATTTTCGAATTTTAGGCTGTGCTACATCGGGTACGGTCTTGATCAGTGGTTGCGACGAGGTCTGCACAGGCTCTGGTTCACGAGCAAGCGCTGGTTGCCCGCTTGTTAGTTGCCAGTTGGCGTTCTGGTAAGTAAAATCGGTTTGTAGTTGGGTAATAGTTTCACCTGATATACAATCAGTACTGAGCGTAAGTGTATTATTGATCAAATCAGCCTCCAGCACGAACCGGCCCTCATGCGCTAAGTCAACCAACAGTCCCGTTCGCCAGATATTTCGAAAATCTGTTTTTGCCCCCCAGCGGGCTATGCATTGCTGAATGTGGTAATACGGCAAAAACGGCACGCTTTGCTGATAAATCTGTTTATTCAGATTGTCCTTGAGGAACTGTTCAGCCGAACTGGGTAGATTCTCGTCTAGGAACTGCGGGAACAAATAATAGGTATCGTCGGTCACGCTCTCGTAGCGCCTTTCATTTAATGGAAAGCATAGTCCGCAGCTTTCCATTAAGCGCACAAACAATCGTCGTTCGGCAACCGTGTACTGGGTTTTAAAATAGTCAAATAAATATTTTAGCCGCTTCTTACCGAATGTCTCATTAGCGAGTTCATCGTACAGCCGTCCCTCCCGATCAAGCACTTCGTAAATGGCTTCTATAGCCCATTGTTGATCGGCAATAATAGTATCGTTCAGAAACTGTTCATCAAAATAAAGAATACCTGTGTTGTGCAAATACTGCAAAAGCACCTCCTCAGCTCCAGTCAATACTTGGTGCTGACGACAGAGCTGAAAGAAATCCGATTTTGCAACCAGACGCTCCCGCTTGGTTATTTCTTGCTGACTATTGCGTATAAAATAATCACGAACGGCAAGCCACGAAGCCGGAAAAGGCATGTTGTACTCAGGCAGGCTCTGCGCAGCTTCAGTTAACGTGCCAATCAGGCCTGCAATGCCACGGCCCGAGCAGGCACTCACCCGAGCTGTCCATACCTGCTGCTCAGCCTCAAGCTGATTCACCAATGCCTGCGTAGTAGCTGGTACGGGCGTTTGGGTTTCCGTTTTATTTTGAACCACCACGAAAGCACTGTCTGGCGACAGTCGCTCAAGGTTATCTAGCCAATCGGGCAGTATTTTGTTGCGGTTGGTATCACCTCGCTTTCCCCGGCGGTCCTGAGCCAAACTAATGGCTTCTGTCTCAGCATCGAAAACAATCACCTGTACGGCCCGCGATCGTAAAAACAGCTGATGGGTACCATGGTAGATTTCCTGTCCACCAAAATCAAAAACAACTCCCTGCACCATGCCATTGAACAGTGGCAGTGATTCAATTCGTATAGCATGTGTACTATCCTTACCTGGCTGGGCTTTTCCAGCTTTCAGCGCTTCGAGCAGACTACTTTTACCCACATTACTGTTACCAGATACCATAAATTTCACCATCTGATTGAGGGCTGATTTATCAGCTAGATCAGAGAACCAGGCCCTAACATTACCAAGACAATTGTCTCGATAGTTTTTTCCTAGTAACTCAGTAGGAATATTTCGAGTCTTATTTCCTGTCAGGTACAGGCTTTGCAGCCCCGCTGGCAGGTCCTCAATCTGACTAACGGAGGTCTCACTCAAGTCCAGGCTTTGCAGCCCCGCTGGCAGGTTCTCGATCTGACTAACGGAGGTATAGCTCAAGTCCAGGCTTTGCAGCCCCGCTGGCAGGTTCTCGATCTGACTAACGGAGGTATAGCTCAAGTCCAGGCTTTGCAGCCCCGCTGGCAGGTTCTCGATCTGACTAACGGAGGTACGGCTCAAGTGCAGGCTTTGCAGCCCCGCTGGCAGGTTCTCGATCTGACTAACGGAGGTAAAGCTCAAGTGCAGGCTTTGCAGCCCCGCTGGCAGGTTCTCGATCTGACTAACGGAGGTCTCACTCAAGTCCAGGCTTTGCAGCCCCGCTGGCAGGTTCTCGATCTGACTAACGGAGGTAAAGCTCAAGTGCAGGCTTTGCAGCCCCGCTGGCAGGTTCTCGATCTGACTAACGGAGGTACGGCTCAAGTGCAGGCTTTGCAGCCCCGCTGGCAGGTTCTCGATCTGACTAACGGAGGTACCACTCAAGTGCAGGCTTTGCAGCCCCGCTGGCAGGTCCTCGATCTGACTAACGGAGGTAAAGCTCAAGTCCAGGCTTTGCAGCCCCGCTGGCAGGTTCTCGATCTGACTAACGGAGGTATAGCTTAAGTCCAGGCTTTGCAGCCCCGCTGGCAGGTTCTCGATCTGACTAACGGAGGTATAGCTTAAGTCCAGGCTTTGCAGCCCCGCTGGCAGGTTCTCGATCTGACTAACGGAGGTATAGCTCAAGTGCAGGCTTTGCAGCCCCGCTGGCAGGTTCTCGATCTGACTAACGGAGGTAAAGCTCAAGTCCAGGCTTTGCAGCCCCGCTGGCAGGTCCTCGATCTGACTAACGGAGGTACCACTCAAGTCCAGGCTTTGCAAATTAGAACAGGCCCGTATTTCTTTCGGTACTTGCACTAAATTCAGGCCACTTAAGTCTAATTGGGTTGCAGCTGTTCGTCGGGCTTGTTTAATCCGGCGGAGGGCTTCCTGATATGCTTCTTCGGTAGTCATTAGGCTGAAATTAGCAGATTATCGACCGAATGAATGCAACCAGCATCATCAACATTGGAATGCCATAAAAGACCCGCAATGAGAGCGAAACCATCAATCGCCATTCGCTGGGCGTCTGCGAGCGATATTGACCCGCATCCAGGCTATACCGTACCCGCTGCGCATCGGCGGAGTGCCGGATGACGTAGTTATATAGCTTTCGGTAAGCCTGCTCCGACCTAAGAAAGTAAGCATCGAGGTACCAGAACGACGTCCACACCAAAAGTAGAATGAACAGCAAGACAGGCGTTTGCAGAATTGTCTGCAAATTATCTTTTCCAAACGCAAGCACGGCTGCTATTAGCGATACGCTCCAGCCTTTGGTGTAATAAGCGTTCTGTGACATGCGGGCAATGACGCCCTGAATCAGATCAATTTCTTTGTGCAGGTTTTCTTGTTTAGGTTCGTCCATTAGTTGGGTGGATTAGTCACTCAAAGTAACAAACGGAACCGTTTTACGCAAAAGATAAGCTCAGCTTTGTTCTTGCGGCAACTTTTTACACCAACCTGATACCGGCATCCTCGATGGTGATTTTCCGGTCTTTGTAAAGTGTACCGATGGCTTTCTTGAACGTCTTTTTGCTCATTTCGAGTCGCCGGTAGATCTCCTCGGGCGCGCTGCTGTCCGTTAGCGGCAAAAAGCCACCCTCCGACCGGAGTTCGGCCAGGATGCGCCGGGCGTTCGGTTCTACGTTTTCGTAGCCCGGGCGCTGGAGGCTGACGTCGACCCGGTTGTCGTCGCGGATATGTTTGATGTAGCCGATGAGTGGGTCACCGGGGCGCACAGTCCGGAAAATCTCGTTATGGTAAACCAGCCCCTTGTACCGGTTATTGATGATAACGTTCATACCCAGCTCGGTAGCTTCGTAGGCCAGCAGCTGCACCTCTTCGCCCACGTACAGATCGCTCACGTCGGGGTCGAGGAAGCGGTTGACCCGGCTCGATGCAACCAGCCGATTCGTTTCTTCATCGAGATAGACAAAAACAACGTACCACCGCCCAACCTGCATGGGGCGGCTTTGCTCCCGAAACGGCACAAACAGATCTTTTTCCAGTCCCCAGTCCAGAAACGCCCCCGCATCGGTTACGGCCATCACCTGCAGAGTCGCAAACTCATCACGCTGCACAGCCGGAACGAGCGTAGTCGCCACGGGTCGTTCGAGTGAATCGTTATACACAAACACATCGATGGTGTCGCCCACGGCCAGATCGCGGGGCACGTACTTGTTGGGTAACAGAATGTCGTCTTTGGGATCGCCAGTAGGCGTATCGTTCAGAAAAAAGCCAACGCTGGTTTCACGCAGGGCGGTTAATGTGTTGAATCGTCCGAGTTTGAGCATGGGGCATGAATCACGTACCGGGGGCAAAGGTCGGCGTTTTTGCGCTGATACACGACATACCGGTAAAAACCCGGTTTGAAATAGGGTGATTTCCTCATTGGTTCGGCACCGGCATCTTCTTTATTTTACAAAATCAATTGACTATCAACCCCACCCATGACTATTCCTTTTACCCCCGACCTCTGGACCGTGCTGCTCGTGATGCTAACGGGCGGCATTATTGGCGGCATCGTCAATTTTTTCTACGCGCCCCTGCCCGATGGGCAGCCAAATTCCCTGGGGCGCTGCATTATTCTGGGTATTGGAGCCTCGGCGCTGGTGCCCGTCTTTTTGTTCGTCACCCAAAGTAAAATTCTCGATAAACTGTTTTACCCCGCCGGGCCAGAACTGTCGGCTGCCGACAAAGCCATCAACCTGCTGGTTTTTATCAGCCTTTGCTTACTGGCAGCCATCTCCTCATCGCGCTTCATTGCATCGGTCAGCGACCGGGTCATCGCCCAGTTGAAAGAAGAGGTCAAAGAGGCTAAAGAAGAAATCGACCAGACCCGAAAGGATGTGCAGGCTACCCGGCAAACAGCCGCCGAGGCCAAGCAGAAAATACAGGAAAATACCGCCACGC
Source organism: Spirosoma lacussanchae (assembly GCF_005870035.1). Classification (GTDB taxonomy): domain Bacteria; phylum Bacteroidota; class Bacteroidia; order Cytophagales; family Spirosomataceae; genus Spirosoma; species Spirosoma lacussanchae. The sequence goes on from NZ_SWJG01000004.1 coordinate 252,732, forward strand.
TCCGGGGCCTTAAGGAAGTGCAGAAGGCGCGAACCCTGGCCCCTTCGCGTCGGTCGGCCGTGTCTGCCAGCACCCGAGAGGTCCTGAACCAGCCTACGTTCGCATCTCATCCCGACGATCCGCAGAAAGGCCGCTGGGGCGGGTTGGCCGTTCGGGAGGGCTACCAACTGTCGGCTACGGTAGAAGCCGTGGACAACGACAACGATTTTTTTAGGGTACAGCTTCAGGTAACGGCACCCGATTCGGCTCAGCTCCCCGCCGATGCTGTCGTGGTCTTCCACCTGCACGACAGCTTCACCCCCGACGAGTACCGGACCCTGTTTCAGCAGCGGGTAGCTACGCTCGATCTGTACGCCTGGGGAGCGTTTACAGTGGGCGCCGAAGCGCCGGGCGGCATTCATCTGGAGCTCGATCTGGCCGATCCGAACCAGGTTCCAACCGCCCCTCAAAGCTTCAGAAATCGCTGATTATAGCCGTCGGGTTTCCGTCATATAAAGAAACCTTCGTGCAAAATGTTGATTATCAATAGACGATTATAAAGCCTACTTGCGTTATAGACTCATAACCATCTGAGTTTAGTCTTGATCAAACGCGTAGGATTCTCTCTGTTGATGGCTGCTTTTCGTCCGGCCATCTCGGTAGCAGCCAAGTTTACTCAATCGCCTATCACCTCATTTCAACCGGCCACCAGCCCGGTTTTGCTACAGGCCGACGCTACCCGTACCAGTCTGCTTACCACCTACTCAACCAGTGCCTGGCCGTCGACAGCATCGGCGGGCAACGAGCTTCCGATGCTCGACGTTAATTTTTGTGGAGAATGCCTTCCACTCGACCAGAGTGGTGTTGCTGACCGCTGGAAACACGTTTTCACCCTCTTCCGGAACAACACCAGCGATCTGGGCAGCCTCCAGAAACGAGCCGATGCGTTTTTCCCGATCATCGACCCCATTCTGGAGCAGTATGACATCCCGCAGGACTTTCGCTACGTGCCGCTGGCCGAGAGTGGGCTGAAGGCGAAAGCCGTATCGCCGATGGGGGCTGCGGGTTACTGGCAACTCATGCCCGGCACGGCCCGCGAGCTAGGCCTGAAAGTGGGTAAAGGGGTTGACGAGCGGTTCAACGTTCATAAAGCAACCGTAGCTGCCTGCAAATACCTGCGTAAACTATACGATCAGCTGGGGTCCTGGTCGCTGGTAGCGGCCGCTTATAATGCGGGCCCCGGCTATCTGAAAAACCAGCTCCGGCGCGACGCTCACCGCGACTATTATCGGATGAACCTCCCCCGCGAAACCCGTTATTACCTGTTTCGGGTCCTGGTGTATAAAGAAGTTCTGTCGCGTCCCGACGATTACCTGTCCTTCTTGTCGTAACGCACGAAAGGCCCCGGGCTAAAGCCTGGGGCTTCCCATGGTTAAATACCGTGGTCTGGTTGAGCCCCGCAGCCTGGTAAGAAGTTATTGTGGGAAGCTATCCGCTGACTTTGGTGGGCTCGACGGGCAACTCCTTTAAGAGCGGGGGAACCGTGTAGAAACCAGATTTCCTACACAACCCGTAGTCATCATTACGAAAAAGGTCTCCCATCCCGGGTTTATACCAGACCGTAGTCAGCTCATAGCTTTAATAAATAAACCCTGTTGGTCTAAAACAGTTATTAGCATACATTCGCCCCGCCATTTGCGGGCACTACACGTAGCGTTTGAATGCAAGCTGACACCAAATCAACGGACTCCCCACCCTCCCGCCCTTCTTTACCCCGGCGGTTTGAGCGGTTTTTCATTAATCTGGCCGATGTGGCGGCTTTTGTAGGCCGATTTTTCCGCGAAGCCCTGCTTCCCCCCTACGAATTCAAAGAAATTATCCGGCAGTGCTACGAAGTCGGATACCGGTCGTTGCTGCTGATCTCCACGACCGGTTTCATAACGGGTATTGTCTTCACGAACCAGTCGAGACCGTCGCTGACCGAATTCGGGGCCACCTCCTGGTTGCCGTCGCTGATCGCCATTGCGGTCGTGCGGGCGCTGGGTCCACTGGTTACGGCGCTGATTGCAGCTGGTAAAGTAGGATCGAGTATCGGGGCCGAGCTGGGCTCCATGAACGTTACCGAGCAGATCGACGCCATGGAAGTCTCCGGAACCGACCCGTTCAAATTTCTGGTCGTTACGCGGGTGCTGGCAACTTCGTTCACCATTCCGCTGCTGACGATGTACACGATCTTTGTGGCCCTGATTGGTGCGTATATAAACGTAAACCAGAACGAGCAAACCAGTTTCACCTCCTACATTCAGGAGGTATTCGGGGCCATCACCTACCTCGACATTTTCATGTCGCTGATCAAATCCATTGCGTTTGGATTCACAATCGGGATGGTGGGCTGTTACAAAGGGTACCACTCGTCGAAAGGCACCGAAGGCGTGGGTAAGGCCGCCAACTCGTCGGTAGTAACCGCCATGTTTTTAGTATTCATTGAAGAGCTTCTCTCGCTCCAGATCGCCAACGCGATCCGCGGCAGCTAGTGAGCATACGCGCCAATGGGCCAACGTCTAGGCGATCGGAAGCCCTGCCGTATCTGTTGCTCTGGCGTTTCTGATTTCTCTTTTACGGATTTATGGATGAGTTAGTAATTGACATACACGGACTGAAAAAGTCGTTTGGTGATCTCCACGTGCTGCGGGGCGTTGACCTGCAGGTACACCGGGGCGAAAACGTGGTGGTGCTGGGCAGATCGGGTACGGGTAAATCGGTGTTGATCAAGATCATTGTCGGACTGCTCAAGCCCGATGCGGGTGAGGTGCGCGTGCTGGGCCAGGACGTAACCCTGCTACGCGGTCGCGAACTGGACGAATTCCGCCAAAAGGTAGGGTTCTCCTTCCAGAGCAGTGCCCTCTATGACAGCATGAGCATCCGCGAGAATCTGGAGTTTCCGCTGGTGCGGAATATTCGTAACCTGAGCCGGGCTGACATTAACCGCGCCGTTGAAGAAGCGCTCGATGACGTAGGACTGTCGCAGACTATTAACCAGATGCCGTCTGAACTGTCGGGGGGGCAGCGCAAACGGATCGGCATTGCCCGAACGCTGATGCTAAAGCCCGAAATTATGTTATACGATGAACCAACCGCCGGCCTCGACCCCATTACCAGCATCGAGATCAACAATCTGATCAATGAAGTACGGCAGCGTACCGGCGCTTCGTCGATCATCATTACCCACGACCTGACCTGCGCCAAAACCACCGGCGATCGGGTGGCTATGCTGCTCGATGGCACCTTTGAACGAGTCGGCACGTTCGACGAAGTTTTTGCCGATCCCGATGAACGCGTACAGCAGTTTTATAATTACAACTTTGTGAATTGAACAGACGTCGCCGATTCGTGTTTGATGTTCGTGGCCTTCTCAGACAAGCCGGATGTCCCGCCCGGAAAGCGAACCCAGTCACACTCAACGTATACCACAACCACTACCAATAACACCAATGCCAACTGAATCGAATAAACGTTCTGTCATTGTCGGAATTTTCGTCGCCCTCGGTATCCTGATTTTCGTTGCCGGGGTGTTCGTTCTGGGCGGCCAGCAGAAACGCTTTTCCAGCAGTATAAAAATCATCGCGGTCTTTGACGATGTTGGAGGTCTCAAAGCCGGTAACAACGTCTGGTTCTCGGGGGTCAAGATCGGCACCGTGAAGCGCATCAGCTTCTTCGGTACCTCGCAGGTCGAGGTCGATATGAACATCGAGGAGGCCTCGCGGCAGTATATCCGGAAAGACGCCAGCGCCACCATCAGCACCGACGGGCTGATCGGCAACAAGATTGTGCAGATCGTAGGCGGTTCTACACGATCGGAACCCGTTGAAGAGGGAGACCGGCTGAAGACGCTGGCGGCCATGAGTTCTGACAAACTGATGGAGACCCTGCAGGAAAACAACCAGAATCTGCTGAAAGTCACTAACGATGTTAAGGAACTGATTGGCAACATCAAACGGGGTAAAGGTACCGTAGGTGCGGTCCTGACCGACTCGGTGCTGGCCGACCGGTTCCGCTCAACGATGGTCAACCTGAACCAGGCATCGGCCAATGCCGTCAAGGTAACGGGAGCCGTAACCCAGTTTGCCAACAAACTCAACACCAAAGGGTCGCTAGCCAACGAGCTGGTAACCGACACCACTATTTTCCGGCGCCTGAGCCGGTCGGCCGGTCGGCTCGAAAGCGCGGCCGGTTCAGCTGACCAGACAGTGGCTAACCTGAACCAGGCCTCGCAGAAGCTGAACAATACCAACAGTCCGCTGGGGGTACTGCTGACCGATCAGGAAACCGCCAACAATCTGCGGACTACTCTGCGCAACCTGAACACGGGCTCCCAGCTGCTGAACGAAGACCTGAAAGCGGCTCAGAGCAACTTCCTGCTGCGCGGTTTTTTTAAGAAACGCGCCAAAGAAGAGGCCAAGCGCAAAGCCGACAGCACGGCCGCAGCCACGCCCCAGCCTTAAGGCTTACCCGATTAGCTCCTGCCAGGAGATCAGCCCGATGGCCAGCACGGCCAGAGCCAATCCAATTTTATTAGCCGTTGATAGCCGCTCCTGAAAAAACAGGGCGGCTACCAGCGCGGCTACCAGAATGACCCCGATGTTGTAGAGCGGATATACCAGCGCCCCGTTACCGCCAAAGGCCGACAGCGCCAGCAGCAACGTATAAAAACTCAGAAAGTTGGGCACCCCCAGCGTAACCGCTCCAACCAGGCTCCTGGCCTGAAACGTTTCCCGGCCCTGCACCAGCCGTACCACCAGCATAGCATAACCAGCTACGATAGCCCCCAGTACCATAGTCAGGGTAACCTGTACGGTTTTGTCGGTGGTAGGTATGTAGCGCAGGTTCATGTAGTTGATCATGGTGTTGGTGGTGCCGTAACACAGAAATACCGCCACCGGCAATAGTACCCCGGCCCCTAGCCGACGCGCTGGTGGCTGCCCCTCGACGGGCTCAGCGCTCTTTTTGTACGTACTCAGCCCGACCGCTACCAGGGCCAGCACCAGGCCTATGTAATTTAGCGCGTCGAACTGTTTGCTTCCCGTACCGAATACAAACAGGCTGAAACAAACCGGAATGACCAGCGACAGGTTATTGGCCAGCGAGGTAGCGGTAATGCCCATACGCTGCGTACTGACGCCGGAGAGCAGGAATGTCAGGATGAAACCGACCCCCAGCGCCAGCGCCAGCCAGGTCCAGGTCTGGCTGAAGTCGACCGAAAAAGTCTGACCCGCCGGAAGCAGGGCGTACCCGGTCAGGAAACAAACGGTATAGTTGAAAACAATGGCCTGGAAGGTGTTGATGTCATAACGTGGGAAGAGCCGAAAATTCAGCAGCAGCACCACCGAAAGCAGAATACTCAGAAACAGAAGAAGCATGGGAACGCCTGCGAAGAGGTATTTTTCGGGCGAAGTTACACCGACCGACGGTTGCACGTGTATCTTTAGCGGCTCGACCCGAAAAATGCCTTTCGTTATGAATCGGTTTCTGTATGCTTCCGTTTTCGCTTTTCTGCTGCCACTAATCGCCGTTGCCCAATCCTCCTGGTCCGTCTCCCCCACGGTTGCGCCTGTGTTTACCCGTACCCAGTTCGTACAACGGGTGTTGTACCCGAACAGCGACGGGCAGCTGGTTGAGCCCGTCTATCTGAACGGGGGTTTCTGGTCAGCGGGGGTAATGGCGGGCGCGTCGGTCCATTACAGTTGGGCACCCGGCTGGTCGGTCAGTATGGGTGGCTGGTTTCGGTCGTCTACCCTGCGCCAGAACCGGCTTGCCAACGATGGCACTACGACGGTCAGACAGCGTAGTCTGCAGCTTCCGCTCCTGCTGAACGCCCGTACGTCGACCCGGCGGTTGTCGCCCTATCTGTCAGTCGGCACCCTGATCGATGTACCTATGCAGGCCCGGGTTATCGTAAACCGAACCGACGAGCCTACCCAGCGGCTACGGCTCGATACCGAACCGGGGCCCTTTTTTCACGTGCTGGCCGGTGCCGGTGGCTATTATCAGCTCAACAGGCAGTATGCGCTCATCGTGCAGCCCCTGATTACTTACAACCTGGGCCGCTTCGGAGGCATCCGAACCCATAACCCTTCCACTGACCTGGGCCTGCTGACCCAGCTCACCTATTCGTTCTGATCCGCAGGCTCCAACGCTTCCTTTTTATACCCTATCCCGATGAAATCATCTTTCCTGATTCTGCTGTGTCTGTCAGCGTGGGGGCCCGCTGCTGTTGCCCAAAATCAGCCGCTGCCCACTCCGTCGGCCACCGACCGCTTTGTTACCCGTCTGATGGACAAAGCAGGTATTCCGGGTCTGTCCATCGCCCTCATTCGCCACAATACGGTAGTCTACAGCCAGGGATATGGCTTAACTAAAGCCGACTCGACCCAGCGGGTGACCCCGGCCACCGTTTTCGACGCGGCTTCGCTGAGCAAACCGGTCTTTGCCTACGCCGTGCTCCAACTGGTCGAAGCGGGTTTGCTGGACCTCGATAAGCCACTCTACGAATACCTGCCCTATGCCGACGTAGCGGCCGACGAGCGCTACAAAAAAATTACGACCCGGCTTGTACTCAGCCATGCATCAGGCCTGCCGAACTGGCGAAAAGATCGACGGTCGAACCAGCTGGCGATGCGCTACAATCCCGGCGAGCGGTTCGGCTACTCGGGCGAAGGCTTTGTTTATCTGCAAAAAGTAGTCGAGAAAATTACGGGGAAGCCAATCAACGAGCTGATGATCGAGCGGGTGTTCAAGCCCTTACAGATGACCCGGAGCAGCTACGTCTGGCAACCCGCTTTCGAGGCTGATTTCGCCTACCCTCACGACAAAGAATCCAATCCTGAGGACAAAGGTCGATTCACGCAGCCCAACATGGCGTACTCGCTCCAGACAACCGCCGACGATTATGCCCGGTTCGTGCTGGCGCTCCTGAACGCAAAAGGGCTGAAACCTGCTACGATCGAACAGATGCTCTCACACCAGCGCCAGCTGCCTAAAACGTTTTCGGGCACAGAACCGCTATCGCCGGGTTTGTTCTGGGGGCTGGGGATCGGCATTGAGAGTACCCCGTCCGGCGACTATTTCTGGCACTGGGGCGACAACGGTACGTTTCGGTGTTACGTAACCGCCGACCGCAAACGGGGCGATGGTATTGTTTACTTCACCAACAGCTTCAACGGGCTGGACATTGCCGACGACATGGTTCAGCAGTTCATCGGCGGAGAACATCCAGCTCCTGCGTTTCTGGGTATCGATTAACGACCATTCGATAGTACCCGGCGAGCGTGTTGCCAGCCGGGTGCCTGACAGCGCAGCGTCGGTAGCCGCGTTCGGTTTTCGTCTTTCTGATTCAGGTTGTCGGCTCAGGGCCTGCCTTAACTGAAAACTACTCCATGAACAAACACGTTCTCATGCTGCTAGGACTGCTCATCGGGTACGCCCCGGCCTGTTCAGCGCAGCGGGTTACCATCCGGCAGACTGATCAATCGCCCCAGAGCCGGTATGCGGCAGCACAGCTGACAAAGGCCCTTAGCAGCCGGTCATACAGTGTACAGACCGGTAAACAGCCAACCGACTTCAGCATCCGGCTGGCACCGGCTAATCCCGCACTGGGTGCCGAAGCTTATTCGCTCGACTGGCGTCAGAAACAGCTTACCATAACCGGTGGCGATGCAAGAGGGATGATTTACGGGGCCCTGTCGGTTGTCGAAGACCTGACAAACGGGATAGCCCTGCCGCAGCTTAAACCCCGCAGCGAACGGCCGCATTTGCCCCTCCGCGCCATTAAATTCGACCTTCCGTGGGATACGTACCGACATAGTTATGCGCTCGACCTGCACTACGAAACGTGCCGGGATACGCTCTACTGGCAAGCGTTTCTGGACATGATGGTGACCAACCGGTTCAACGCACTCAGCCTCTGGAATCTGCACCCCTACCCGTTCATGATCCGGCCAACTAACTTCCCGGCGGCTACCCCCTTCAGCGAGACGCAGATGGCCGACTGGCAGCGGCTCTTCAAAGCTATCTTCCGCATGGCCAGCGAACGGGCCATCGAGACATACCTGATTCCGTTCAATATTTTCACCAGTCCCGAATTCTCTAAAGCCTACAACCCCAACCCGGCACTAAACAACCTCGACCATAAGCACTTCGTCGACGGCGACACCTCGGCCATTGTGAAGCGGTACACGCGCGAATGCGTTACGCAGGTCCTGCAGGAGTACCCCGAACTGACCGGGTTCGGGCTGACCCTGGGCGAAGGGATGGGCGGCATGACACCCCAGCAGCGTGAAGACTGGATGAACCAGACCATCATTGAAGGCATGCGCCAGGCAGGCCGGAAAACGAAACTGGTCCATCGGATTCCGTTCTCCAGTACTACCGGTTCGCTCGGTATAACGAGTGTCGAAACCGAAAAGCTGACCCGAAAATCCATCGAGCGCGAAGGGGCGCTGGACTTTATTGAAGGGCCAATCTGGGCCGACCTGAAATACAACTGGTCACACGCCCACTCCACGCCAACGCTGGTGAAAGTGCATGGGGGCAAACTATACGACACCTATTTTAACCCCGTCCCATCGGCCTATAAAGTAACCTGGACTGCCCGCAACGAGGATTTTTTCTGCCTGCGCTGGGGCGTACCCGACTTTGTACGGGCGCACGTCAGGACCAACAGCCAGCCCTATGTCGGCGGGTATTTCCTGGGCTCGGAGACCTATATTCCGGCCCGCGATTACTTTACAGCCCCCGGCGGGCCGGTCAACTGGCGGTACGCGTTTGAGCGGCAATGGCTGTTTTACAAACTGTGGGGACGGCTGCTGTACAATCCGGCCACCGCCGATGCGGTGTTCCGGGCTGAGTTCGTGCGTCGGTACGGACCCAAGGCAGGTCCGTTGCTGGAGGCCTATGCGCTGGCGTCGACGACTCCGCTCCGGCTGGCTTCGGCTTTCGACTTCACCTGGGATTTCTCGCTGTACAGCGAAGGCATGATGGCACACGATGCCGACAAGAACGTCTCGTATATCTCCGTTAATCAGCAAATCACCCAACCTACCCTCGACCCAACCTATGTGTCGGTCAGCGACTACGTGAAGACCACCAACGCGGGTGGATCGTTCGGTCCTGACAAAATGACCCCGACCCGACTGGCCCGGCTGCTGGAGCAGGACTGCCGGAAAGCGCTGCAACTGGTGAAGCCCATCCCGACTGCCGCCAGCCGATCGCTGCAGTACGAAGTGGCCGACGTGCTGGCATGGGCCAATCTGGGCTTACACCTGGCCGAGAAGCTGCGGGGCGCCGTTGCACTGCAAACCTACCGCACTACCGGCAACGAGACCAGCAAGCAGGCCGCGGTCCAACACCTGAAAGCCGCCCTTCGCTACTGGGATGAAGTAATTGCCATCACCCGTCCGCTCTACAACGACATGCCGCTGGTACACCTGAGCGAACAGAAAGGCAGCACCTGGGCCGAAAACGACAAACTCCGGTTTCACTGGGCGAAGCTACGACCCGCCGTGGCCGCCGACATTATCATTGCCGAGCAGTCCAAACCTGTTCGGGCAGACTAAGCCACAGGCGGGCTCAGCCGGCCAGCAACGTCTGGTCTTCGGTGAGCAGCCGCATCCGATAAGCGTTCATGGCCGTACGACCGAGCTGATTGACCAGTCGGTAATTGACCACTATACCGACCGCGGCCCCAATGCCGGGAACCAGCTGCGCCATTTTAGCCAGGTCGATGTAATCGCGGTACTCCTGCTGGAAGGTCTGCCAGTCGAACTGGTTGATATCCTCCGGCAATTCACGGCTGTGTCGGGGCCAGTCGGCCAGGTGTTTGTAGACCGCCTGCCGCCGTTCCTGACTCGAGAAAGCCAGCTGAAACACATATAGCATATATACCCGTTCGCGGTAATCGCTGACCTGGTACCCGTAGAGGGCTGCGATTTCGAAAAGCATTTTCATCTTCAACGTCAGCAGCAACGGAAAGTCGGCCAGCCCGAGCAGCAGGCCACCCGCCCCCGTCACGCCCCCTTCGGCGGCACTGGCATTCCGGTAAAACCGGATTCGCCCGGCAACGGCCGCATCCCGCTCGGTCAACGTCAGCCCCTCGGCGGGTTTGCTGGTTAGAAATCCGGCACCGAAGAGAACGGCCCGGGTCATTTGTTTGATAGCGGTCGTGATGACATCGTGTACACGCTGCGGAATCATTCGGTTGATCCGGCGCTGCCACCGGGCCGATAGTTTTCCGAAGCCAGAGGGCGGGCGCTGCATCGCTAGCTGCCAGCGGGTTAGCTCAGTTCGGACGGCGGTTTCGTAGGGGGTCATGGCAGGAAAATTCAGACTTTTTCGTATCTTAAACGAATCTTTGCCGGCTCCGGTGCGTTTTTTCTTTACATCTTTGTTATACCCAACCCTCTAACAGCCGCTTGTCCTTATGAAGAGAATTGTCGTGTTGTTGTCTCTGACTGCCTTGCTGAATGTAGCCAGCACCGCCCCCAGCGCTACCCGTACAGTTGCTTCTGCCACGCCCACATCGTCTGTAAAAACGGCCGCTTCCAGCAAATCCTTCGGTCATCTTGCGGTATATGACCTGCTCAATCTGGGCCAGTCGGGCCTTCAGAAAGAGGTGTTCGAATACGCCCTGCGTGGCTGGCAGAAAATGGGAGCCTCCAGGCCAATCCTGTCTATAGTAGACCTGAGTCAGCCCTCTACCAAAAAACGGCTTTACGTCGTTGACCTGCTCAATAAAAAACTGCTGTTCAACACCTACGTGGCCCACGGTCAGCATTCGGGCGATCTGATGGCCAGCCGTTTCTCGAACGTTAATGCCTCATTTCAGAGCAGTCTGGGTTTTTACCAGACGCTGAATACTTACATGGGTAAACATGGTCTGTCTCTTCAGCTCAAAGGGCTCGAGAAAGGCTTTAATGACCAGGTTTATAATCGCAACATCGTTCTGCACGGCGCCGATTATGCCTGCGAAGATTTTATTAAGAAAACCGGTCGGCTGGGTCGCAGCCAGGGTTGCCCGGCCGTACCCTACGCCGACTCGAAAAACATCATCCAGGCCGTCAAGGGCGGCACCTGTCTGTTCGTTTACGCCCCCAATCAGGACTACCTGAAACAGTCGGCTTACTTGTCGAATCCGTACACGTCTTTGTAGAACCGGAGCCGCCCGGCCGCGTCTACATCAGCGGTGTTGTAGGCGATGAATACCGGAAACGGTTTGGCCACGGCCATCGTCTGCGGTTTCTGATCGATCAGGCATCGGTTCATGAATCCTTTGTCGAATGTTTCTTTGCCCAGCACGAAGTTGGCCAGCTCGACGGGTTTCTGTACCCGTACGCAGCCATGACTCCGCCAGCGGTCGGCGGTAAGGGTAAACATATCCCGCCCGTTCGTATCGTGCAGATAGATAGCCAGCGGGTTGATCAGGTCGAACTTGATCAGTCCCAGGGCATTCTCGCAACCCGAAGCCTGCCGGATACGGTACGGAAAGTTTGTTTCTGACAGACTGGCCCAGTCAACATCTTCCGGGTTTACAACCTTATTCCGTTCGTCCAGCACCTCCAGATTCTGGTTGTACAGAAAGGCCACATCGCGCTGAATTTTGGGCAGCATTTCTTTGGTAGCAATACTTTTTGGCACGTTCCAGTACGGGTAAGCCACGATGTTCTGGATGGCTGTTGTCATGCAGGGAGTCCGTTTGTCGGCTTTACCGGCAATGACCTGCATCGGCAGCAGACGCCGGCCGCTCCGGTCAAATACATTGAGTTCGCCCGCCGGTATGTTGACCACCACAAACCGATCGCCCGCAAACCGATTGGTGTATCGGTAGAAATTGAGCGACTGCCGGATAATCCGCAGTGAATCGGCCATGGCGGGGCGGCTACCGGCCAGCTTCCGAAGCCGGTTATAATGGCCCACCAGCTGTTTGTAGGGGCCGAACGTAGCTGCACTGGCCAGCATACCATCCATTGATGATACATCGGCCTTCTGCGCCCACGACGAGTCAACGGCTTCTTTCAGCCCGTCGAACTCCATACGCGATGGCTTCTTGCCGTAGCGGATCTCCAGCAACAGCCGCGCCCGCTTATCGTCAAGCTGGGCCAGGGATGGCTGAGCGCCGACGGCAAAGCGACTGGTATCGATCCCGACTGAATCGGCATAGCGGCAAACCTGGTGCAGACTTTGGGTAGCCGCTGCCAGTTTTTCGTTCTCCTGCTCTACCTGAGCCTGCTTCTCCCGGTCGGCAGCCCGCTGAGTAAACAGGTAACGACCCACAAAAAACACGATAATAATCCCGGCAATGACGCCGATTAGTAGTCCAATTCTATTTTTATTCATGTTCATACGTTGACTCTGCTCGCCTATTTATAACGCGTGAGATTAGGTATTGGTTATACAGACGCGTTAAACGAAAGAAGGCGTTCCTCTCGAAACGCCTTCTTCAGGACCCATTTTCCCTTAACTGTAGGGCGGCTTATCGATATCTACTTTACCGTCGCGGTTCCGGTTTGGGTGGGTGGTAGCCACATCGTCTTCTTCGGCATCATCAGCCGGGGTTGTATCCATGCCGCTCACCGGCGTGTCTTCCGGAGAGTCGTTACCGGGTAGTCGGGTCGCTTTGTCGGAGCGGTCGCCTAAACCAGCGGGCGAAATAGCCTGTTTGGCACGCAGGATATCTTCTTTTTCGGGATCTTCCATGACGTTGTTTGTTTCGGATTTCATTTAATCTACTACACCGATAGAACATTCACCACCCACTATTGTTTGTCGGTAGCCATCCGAAATCGAGGGTAAGGCGCGTTGCCTTTCGTGGCAAACCACAGAATTTCATTCATCAACTCGTCTTCACCGGTGTCGATACCTTCCTCGGCCTGTTCAACCGATTCACGGGCATAATGCAGCGCCCGGCCGCGCAGGCTCGACAGGGGTTTGTTCATCTCGTCGAGCCGGACGCGGTTGGACAAAGCGGTAAAGGGCGCCGGATCGGGCTTGTCGGTAAAACAGTCGAACATGGGTAGCGCCGTTGCGTCGATCACGTTCATGGGCGGCAGGCCCAGAATCTGTTCGATCGTCCGGATCATGGACGTCTGGTTGTAATTGGTTCTGACCGTACGTCGAAGGCGTGAATAGGGACTGATCACGAAGCCGGTCGTACGGTAGGCCGACACGTGGTCCCAGCCGGACTGCGAGTCATCTTCGGTAATGAAAATAACCGTATTGGCCGCGAACCGGCTCCTGCTGATGGCTTCGACAATCCGCCCTACGGCCAGGTCATTATCGGCTACCATAGCGCGCGGAGTCGGAAATTCGGGGCTCATCCCGGCCGTATGATCGTTGGGCAGCGACATCACCATCAGGTTCGGCCAGTCGTCGCCGGGGCGGGCACTGGCTTCGTTCAACTCCCGGATAAACGCGTCGGCCCGCATCTGATCGTTGATCGTTTCATCATCGCAGCCCGGAAAGTCCATCGCCAGAATAGGCCTTACCCGCGAAATGGTAGTGGTATTGGTAAACGAAAACGGCTGTCCAACCTGTCGCATCTGGTAGAGCTTTTGCCAGTCGTATTGTTTCTTATCGAATTCGCAGGTGCAGGCTTCGCCGTAGATCCGGACGGTTTTACCGTGATCGAGGGCGTTGGTCCAGATCATGCCTTTTTTGTTGTAGACCAGCGCGTCGTACAGCACGTGCGGATAGGACCGGAACCAGGCCCGCACGCTTTTTTCGGTATAGTCGGTAACCATAGCTGCATCGGCCCAGTGATGCCCCTCGGCCGACGACTTGCCCGACACGTAATAGTTGTCCAGCAGCATGAACTCGCGGGCCAGCTGGTGCTGGTTAGGCGTTACGCTGTCGCCGAAGACACACAGTGACGGCATGCCTTTCCCCTCGCGCATGTCGCCCAGTACCTGATCGTAAGTCCGGTTTTCCTTGATGATGTACACCACGTGTTTAAAGACCGATGGCTCGCCGATACGCTCGGGTACCGGCTGGGGCGCCCTGTTGGGTCTGGGCAACTGCTCGGCCAGGGCCAGCCGAAACTGAAGGGTCATCCTGCGGACATCAGCCGTATAGTTCGCCAGCTGGGCCTCCGTCGGCACGGCAATGCAGGAGAGCGTTGCCAGCTGCCGATGCGCTGTAAAGGCCTGCTGACCGGTCTTTTGCGGCTGGGATGTCTGGCTCGCTCCCAGCTCAACGGCTGTAGCAATACGCGCCCCGTTCCCTTCGAGGTTGGCCACGTACAACTCGTTACCCAGACACAGAATCCCGGCCGGGTAAGCCTGCGTCGGCACGTAGCCCCGAACCCGGCTGCTGTCGGCCAGCGAAACAACGGCCAGAGCATTGTCGAGACCGTTGGCCACATAAAGCGTTGTTTCGGTGGGATCGAGCGCCAGGGCGTTGGGGGTGCTGCCAATGTAGGCCGTCTGACCGCCAAACAGCCCCACGGCGATTGAATCGGTAACCCGCCGGGTTTGCGCATCGATGACCGAAATGTTATCGCTGTTACCATTTGCTACGTAAAGCACCCGACCATCGCGACGACTGATGATAGCATTCGGGTGCAGCCCTACCTTGATGCTGGTTTCTGGCTTTCCCGTTTTCAGGTCGATTACCGTTACCGACCCCCGGGCCATGGCACCGGTACGGGGATCGATGTAGGCAGCGCCCCAGGGGACACCGGCCGTTTCGTGGGTGCTGGTCGAGTCGGGCACGGGTCCGGCCCAGTTCGTTACGTAGGCCTGATCACCCGCCAGCGCCACCCCAAATGGCGCAACACCCGTTTGGGCTGTCCAGACCACCGATCGATCCGAAAACCGAACCTTGGCCAGCTGATTATTGCCGTTTAGCACCACGTACAGATACGTCTCACCGCCTTCAGCCCGCACGGCTACATCGTTGGCCAGCGCAATAGGGGCCGGCGCAACCGGCACGAACGGCAGCAGCTCCACTTTCCCTATTTTACCATCGGCCCAGGAAGCAATCATGAGTCCGGACTGGCCTTTTTCGCGCTCCGACGCGCCCCAGACGATATAGGTCTGGTTCTGATGGGTAAACACCTCGATACCGGAGTACGTGCTCATCAGTGCTTTGTAGGCCGGCACATCGCGAAACGTCCACCGGTGCACGATCCGGCGGCTCGGCCGGTCCAGTATCGCAATGCCGTACCGATCCTCAATGACCAGCTGCGTCTGACCCGGCAGCACCGCCATGTCCAGCGTATGGTTCTCGAGTTTCGGATCGCCATAACTCAGCACGGTGCCGGCCGACTGGGTAAGCCGGTTATAGGGCATGATGGCTGGCGAACGGTCATCGAGACGTTGCTTATCCGACCGGTGTTTATAGGCTCGCGGCTGCGCGGCCGACAGAAAACTAAGCAGGCACAGACAAACAAGAAGTACAGGTGTTTTCATAAAGAAACAGGTAGTGGTGTTTGGGGAAGGGGGGGCTATCACCCCCAGCCCGGTAGGTATGGCGTATAGCAAATAGTCATCAGGCAGCCCTGGCCACCTGATGACTATATACCCTACTGCGAACGTTACGCAGAATTAATAACTGGCGTTCTGAGTCAGATAACCCGGCAGGTTCGAAGCGCCATCGATGGCCGTTTGCGGAATGGGGAAAAGCCGCTTCTGCCGGTCGGCATTTGTCTTCTCTGTCCAGGTGCCTTCGTATTTACCGAAACGGATCATATCCGTACGGCGCTGGCATTCCCAGTACAGTTCAAACCCGCGCTCCCGGAACAACAGGTCCAGACTCATGCTGGTCAGTGCTGGAGCCGGTGTGCTGGCCGTACGGGAGGCCCGAACTGCGTTAACATCAGCCAGCGCTCCAGCTGCGTCGCTGCTCTTACGCAGCTTGGCTTCGGCCCGCATCAGATACACATCGGCCAGGCGCACAATGGGGATATCGACATCGCCCAGGTTACGGCCCGACTGCGATTTCGGGCTAAACTCATACTTCAGTACACGATACCCGGTATTGTAGTTGCTACCCGCTACGCTGAAGTCGATCTGCTCGGTGAAATTGACCGGCAGGGTTGGCCGGTTGCGGGTGATGTGAAATAATTTACCAACCCGGTAATTACTCCCGCAGCGAACAAACGCACCGTTTACCCGCAGCAGACCATACTGCTGCCCACGCAGGATACCCCGGTCCATCACAACGCTAGCCGCCGTCATGCAGGAGTCGGCCGGAATATTCAGGTTCTTCCGGTAAAAACGCGGGTCGATACCAGCCGGGTCCTGCGGAGCGTAGGCGTTTACCCACGTCCGGTAGAAGTCAGGCGTGATGGCCGGACCGTCGGTGCCGTTTGCCCCCGTGAAAGCAGGCAGCGGAAACTGATCGCCCGAGAGGGAGAAGTACGCCAGCCGATTGTGTCCGTTCAGTTCTGCCCGTTGATCCACCGCAAAAATCAGCTCTTTATTAGTATGGTTGTCGGCATTGAAAACCGAGAAATAGTCAGGCGCCAGCTGATACTGACCCGAGCTGATGATTTTGTCGGTGTATTCGATCACCTTGTCCATGTCTTCGGTTTTGAAAGCGAACTGGGCTGCGTAGGGATCGCGGTACACGGCAGCGTTCAGATACAGGCGGGCCAGCAGGCCCCAGGCGCCCCCCTTGGTCAGGCGACCGGGTCCAACGGTGGACAGCAGGTCGGGTTCGGCAGCGAGTAGTTCGCTTTTTACGTACTCAAGGGCCTGCTCTCCCCGCAGGATCTGCGACGTGGCCTGCGGGTCATCTTTTTTGAATACCAGGCCGAACAGGTCGAGCAGCATCATGTTATAGTACGCCCGCATCCCCCGGGCCTCGGCCAGGTATACCTTCGTGTTAGGATCATTAATGGTCGGGAGGGTATTCAGCGCGGTAATCGAGCGCGAAATGCCCTGCGCCAGAATCAGCCAGGTATTGCGAAGGTTGGGGTCGGTACTGGTGGGCAAGTGCTGGTGCAGCGCCAGATAAATCCCGTTGTCGCCCCAGTCTGTGCCGCCCCGGTAGGGCAGAATCGCTTCGTCGGTCGAGATTTCCTGAACGGCGAAGTAATTAGTATGGGTAAACAGATCCGGCAGGCGGGCGTACACCGGCGCCAGATTCCCGTCGGCGGCCTGCCGGTCGGTCAGACCCGTTACCGACGACTCGTCCAGTACATTTTCTGTCAGATCGGTACAGCTATTCAAAACCAGCAGGCCGAACAGCATCAATGATGAAATAACTATTTTTTTCATACTATATCCTGAGTTACGAGTCAACAGCAGCCGGGATTCGGACCGGACGATCCGGCACAGCCCGGCCGATGTTGACCATTGACTAAAAGGTTAAGTTCAGACCAAAAACAAACGAGCGCGCTTTCGGATAACTGAGGTAATCGATCCCGTATGACGAAATCCCATTCACCGTGCGGTCGGTATTTACCTCCGGATCGAAGCCGTTATATTTGGTAATCACGAACAGGTTTTGCCCCGTTACGGATAGCCGGGCGTTGGCAAACCAGCGCTTCATCCCGATTCGACTCGGATCGAGGTTATATCCCAGGGTCAGGTTATTTAGCCGGAAAAAGGCACCATCTTTCAGGAAGCGGGTCGACACCGGAGCCGCGTTGTTGATCGACTCGTTGGGTTCGCCAATGGCTTCGGCGGGGCCGTTCAGCCCTTTCACCAGACGCGCTCTGTAGAACAGGGCGTTGGCCGTGTTGTCGTATACTTTATTGCCGGCTACTCCGTTGAAGTTGGCGGTCAGGTCAAAGCCTTTGTAGGCCATGCTGGCGTTGATGTTATACTGACGCGTAGGCAAAGCGCTACCTGCTGCAATTCGGTCTTTGTCGGTGCCGCCCTGGCCGTCGCCGTCGCGGTCGGTGTATTTGCTCAGGCCCTTATCATCGATACCGATGTACTCCCGCAAAAAGAATGTACCGATAGGCTGCCCGTTCACGTAGCCGTTGACAGTAGCCGACGTCAGGCCCGGTCCAGTTGCCGATCCCGACGTGATGACCGAGTAGGGCGAACCTTCGACCAGGTTCTTAATGAACGTAATATTTCCACCCAGATCGAACCGGAAGCCGCCCTGGCTCACGTACCGATAATTCAGATCCAGTTCCACACCCTGGTTGGTAATGGTCATATCGGGCACGTTGGTCCAGTAAGTAGCCGCTGGCTGAATAGGATCAGCCGGGATAACTTCGAGCAGGATTTTGCCAGAAACCTTCCGGAAATAATCGACAGAACCCGTCAGGGCACCTTTCAGCAGGCCGAAATCCAGACCCAGGTCCGTTTGGGTCGATACTTCCCACTGAATATCGGGGTTAGCCAGTCGGGTGTAGGTCGTACCGGCGGGGTAGGTCGTCGAGTTATCGAGGGGGTAACTGGTCGTATTCGATACGCTCGAGGTAAACAGGGCCTGGGTAATCTTCGAGGGAATTTCCTGATTACCAGTCCGGCCCCAGCCCGCCCGCAGTTTCAGGTCGGAGAAAGGCCCGTTTTTCAGGAAATCCTCTTCCGACAACCGCCATCCGGCCGAGAACGACGGGAAAACACCGTACTTATTGTTGGCGCCGAACTTGCTCGACCCGTCGGCCCGTACAGTAGCCGTCAGCAGATAGCGATCGCGAAACTGGTAATTTAACCGGCCAAAGAACGACTGCAGCTCATTCTCCACCGCAAAACCACCCGGACGGTTGTTGGCCAGCGTCAGATCCTGGCCCAGTCCGGGGTTATTGATGGGCTCGATGGGGCCGATCGGAAACTTGTTGACGCTCCAGTTGCGGCCACCCAGCGTAAACTTCTGGAACGAGTGTCCCAGCAAGGCCGATACGCTGTGCTGCCCTCTGGCCAGCGTATAGGTAAAGTAGTTCTCGATCAGGATGTTCTGGTTGGTCGTGTAGATACTTTCGAGCCGTCCGTCCTGCTGAGGAACCAGGCTGGCCAGCGACTGCAGGTCACGCGTCGATGAGGCATTATCAACACCCAGATTCAATTTATAGACGAGGTCTTTGGTGATTTTGTAGGAAGGTGATATGGATGCCACCACCCGGTTGGTCGTGGTGATATCCTTTTGCAGATCGAGCGAAACCAGCGGGTTGGTAAAGGCCTGGTAGCGGGCTGGTGCACCCGTGGCGTCATAAGCCGGGAACGTAGGGTTGGCCGAGAGAGCCGCGCCGAGTACACCCTCGATCGGGGGCCGCTCGTTGAACAGACGCGACGCAGTCAGGTTCACATCCAGCACCAGCCGATCGTTCAGGAATTTCTGAGTGGCGTTGAACCGCCCGGTAAACCGGTTGAGTTTGCTGTTTTTCAGTACCCCCTCCTGGTTCTGCATACTGAACGAACCGTAATAGGTCAGCCGATCGGCTCCTCCACCGAACGATAGGTTGTAATCCTGCGTGATGGCCGTCCGGCTGATTTCCTTCAGCCAGTCGGTAGATGCTTTCTGGTCGTCGACAACGCCCCCTATGGCCGTCACCTGCTGCCGGAACTCGTCGGCGGTAAAAAGCGGTATGGGTCGGGCCATGTTTGATACGCCCACATTGGCCGAAACGGTCAGGTTTGTAGCCCCGGCCTTGCCTTTCTTGGTCGTGATCAGAATAACGCCGTTGGCGCCCCGGGCTCCGTAGATGGCCGTTGCCGATGCGTCTTTCAGCACATCGATGGACTCAATATCCTGCGGGTTCAGGAAACTGAGTGGGTTGGTAGCTCCTCCGGTGCTGGAGTTATCGAGCGGAATACCGTCCAGCACGAACAGGGGGGTGCTGCCGGTCCGCACCCCGCCGGGTCCGCGAACGGTGATGCTTTGCCGCGCGCCCGGTTCGCCACTGACCGAGGTCACGTTGACGCCGGCCACTTTGCCCTGTAGCAACTGTTCAGGCGAATTGATGATACCGCGGTTAAACTCGGTGCTTTTCACCGTTTTCAGCGCCCCGGTAGCATCTTTTTTGGTCGTTGTACCATAGCCGATAACGACGACCTGCGCCAGCTCGGAAGCCGACGGCTTAAGCGCCACATTTATGGTTGTGCGGTTGCCGACCCGTTCTTCCTGCGACACGAAACCAATGAAGCCGATGACCAGCACAGCGTCTTCGTTGGGTACTACAATCCGAAAAGCGCCGTTGGCATCGGTGGTGGTTCCTTTCTGCGTGCCCTTTACCAAAACCGTACAGCCAGCCAGCGACTCGTTGGTAGATGCATCAGTAACCCGTCCGCTTATGGTTATCTCGGCAGGGGCCGACTGGCCCGAACGCTCAACCGACAGCCGGGCCAGTTGCTGGGCCTGCGCCGAGCCGATCAGACTACAGCCCGCCAGTAAAACGACCAGCAATCGCCACCGTGTTGACAACGAAACGAGTGAATTGGGATGATAGAAATTAGTCATAGTTGATTAATTAATTGGTGGTGCAAAGTTCTGCTTACGGTCCGTTGGAGAATTGAGTAATTGTGTATTTAAAGGAATGATAATAAACCCTGAGCAGCTCCCGCTAGCCACTTTCCCGGCGAATCAATTATCACTTCGGCAAATACAAATCCTGCCTGTCTGGAAGAAACAAAACAGCAATAATTAAAAAATTCCCCTAAATAATCATAACTGGATGTTATGCGTATGTTATCAGGTCATTGACGAACACAACGCCCGCGTAAAAGAGAGCCTTCCACGTAATTATACTTACGGCAACACCATTGGTCATCCAGCCGATTATACCGTAGCCAATAAAAAACCCCTTGCCGTTGAGTACAGCAAGGGGTTGGCAGGCCTACGATGCCTGGTCAGATGACTATTACTTCGCGCCGGTGGGCATCAGCACGGTATCGACCGAATGAATCATACCGTTGGTCGCTTCAATATCGGCCTGGTTGATGGTGGCTACGCTACCCTGACCGTCAGTAATCGTGATCGCATCGCCCTGCTTGCTAACCGTCAGGGTGCCTCCCGTTACTGTTTTCAGTTTCTGGCCGTCCTGCAGCTGTTCTGCCGAGAATTTACCTTTAACGACATGATAGGCCAGCAGCTTCACCAGTTTTTGCTTGCCTGCCGGCTTCAGCAGGGCGTCCAGCGCCCCCTCCGGCAGTTTGCTGAAGGCTTCGTTGGTAGGCGCAAATACGGTATAGGGACCTTTGCCGCTAGCCTGCTCCGTCAGCCCCGATATGCGAAGTGCCCGGAACAGAACGGTATGATCGGCTGATTTGGCCGCGCTGATGGTCAGATCACGGCCCGTTGAGCCCCCCGCTTTCAGGGTGCCTTCTGCCGTAGTGGATGTTGTAGTCATGGTGCCCGAGGAATCGGCACGGCCGACGGCATTCTGGGTCTGGGCCGACACCAGCGCTGTTGATCCTACAAACAGTGACAGGGCCAGCGCCCATCCTAAATACGTTTTCTTAGTCATCTTGGGTTATGTTAAACGTTGAAACAACCAGTCTGCCGCGGCAGACCCGGAGCTACGCACTCCGACTCTCAGGGACTTCCCCCTGAACCGGCCCCGATGGTACTGAAAAGCGTAAGGAATGGCGGTACGGTTCAGGGCAAAGCCCCCGATTGTTGAGTAAACGGTATACCGATCACCAAAAATTGCCTGTCAGTCAGAAAAATGAGTGAATGGGAAAGCCAATCGTCAGTAGATAACCGTCAGCTGCCCCCGATAAGTGGTCGAATAAGGGCCCTCGCCGGTGTTGATTCGATACGTATAAACACCAGGGCTGACCCGCTCCTGCCGGGACGTACCATCCCAGGGTACGGTATATCCTTTCGACTGGAAAATCACCTCGCCCCAGCGGTTGTAGACCGCTACGTCGCAGTTGGGAAACTGACCGGCGTTTGGAATTACCCACACATCATTCAGGCCGTCGCCGTTGGGCGAGAAAGCTGACGGAATATACATGGGCTCCACGACTTCGACCACGATAGAAAAACTGGTGGGACAGCCTACCGTACTGATCGCAGTGAGCTGGTACGGTGTTGTCACGAGCGGACTCGCTATTGGGTTGGGCACATCGGGACGGCTGAGCGACATCGGCGGGCTCCATATATACTGACCGATTTCTTCGGTGGCCTGGGTTTTTATCTGTACGCTGTTGCCTTTGAACAAAATATATGAAGGAGGTCCCGTTACTTTGGGACCGGGCGAGACGACGGCTATCCGGGTCTGCTCGGCCCGGCAGCCTTGTGCGGAGGTGACCCGGTACGTAATCGGGTGACGCCCGGTGCCTGCCTGGGTTGGATCGAACCGATTGCCATTCACCCCCGGGCCGCTATACACCCCTCCGACTGGCTGCCCATTCAGCGTAACGACCGATTCGGGCGAGCCGCACAGAGGGGGAATCGAGTCCAGCAGGGCCGTGGGCCGTTCGTTCTGCCGGATGGTCAGCAGGGCCGATTCGGCCGAGCACCCACTCGGGTTGGTCACCTTCACTCGAAACGTTCCACCCAGGCGGGTCTGCACGCGGTTGATTGTATCACCAAACGGGGTGCCATCCCGTCGCCAGTCGAACCGGCTACCGGGTTGATTCGTGGCGGTCAGCAGTACCGAGTCGCCGGGGCATAGGTCCGGTCGGGCCGCGCTGATACGCGCTTCAGGGCGAGGGAAAAACGTCAGGCTAAGCGAATCCAGCCCCTCACAAACGGCAGCACCCGGTCGGGCCAGCACTTCGTAGCGCCCAGACTGGGCTACCCGAAGAGAGGCCGTTTCCTGAGCAGTTAGCACGACCCCGTTGCGACGCCATCGATACTGATAGCCGGGCTGCCCCTCTGCCTGGAGCACAATCGTATCGCCCGAACAGAACGGTTTCGCTCCTTCCAGCCTGAGCTTTACGGTTGGGGCCGTGACAAACGAAACCGTCACCTGCTTTGATACGGTATCGTTAGCGCAGATTTTTGCCTGACTGGTCACCACCGTGTATTTTCCAACGGTTTTGACGTCGAGCGTATCGGCGTTGGCACCCGCAATGTTCACCCCATCGCGCTGCCACTGATAGCGGTAGTTTTCATTTTTGTCGACTCTGAACACCAGGGGCTGACTGCCACACCAGACCAGGTCTCCGCTCACGGGCTTGTTGTTAACCGAAATGACGGCAGGCGTGGGTGTATTTTTAGAACAATCGACAACGGGCAGCTGTATATCGCGTCGGACTACGCCAATGCGTTGCCCATTCCGATACTCTTCGCACTGCACAGTGAACAGAAAAAGCCCTTCCCGGTTGGCCCGTACGTTAGCGATCCCGGTAGTGGTGTTGATAGTCAGCGGAGGATTACCCGGTATAACGTTGGCCAGACTGTACCCCCGATTCCAGGTAATAGGTGGATAGCTGGCCCGGGGGGCATCGGACACACTAAACGGTACCGAACGGGTTGTGTACCCGTTGAAGGGTTGTACTATGGTGTACAGCAGCAAATCGCCATCCGCATCGGTCGCGCTGACATCATACGTAAACGGTTTATTCAGGCAGATGTAATCCCCGTTGGGTAATTTGAAATCCGGTGATGAATTGACAAACGGGCGACCTCCGCGAATCATGGGTGGAAACTCGAGGTAAAATACCATGCCCACACCGGCAGCAATGGCCGAATTGGTATTGGTCAGATCGTCGTTTCGGCAGCAGCGCTCCCAGACGATGTAGTACCCACCAGGGTCGGTATATTTCTGGGGATCAAACTGAACGACATCGTAATAGCGCGCTTCCGTAAACTCGAGTTCCCGAAATTCCGCGCAGGCAGAATTAGCAAACTCGAGCGGCAGCGTTTCCTGAAGCTTAAGCGTAATGGCTTCGACAAATACCGGATTGTTTTTCCGATAGATCAGCAGGCGGACCGACGCATCGCGCGTATCCTTACCGGTCTGTTTCTCATCCCAGTACTGATTGAGTTGTAGCCGAAACAGCCCGGGCTCTCCCCCCTGCTGCTGCATACTGACGTCGCCCCCAATGATGTGGGATGCTTCTGCCGCTTTGGGCAGCAGAAAAAATGAAATCAGCCATAAAAAACCCATCGACAAACGAAGGGCACTCCATACGGAAAGTTGTCGCATAAGCAACCGAACAAAAGAGCTTGTTAAGCCACCTCCTAACCGGAAGTCGAGCCCCGCCGACTGATGCTGTACACCAAGTACTCAATAAGGCTTGGGAGATCAGTTCGGCACTAGTGATCAACGCCGGCAGAACGGCCTGTTATTTCGACAAAATACCTTTCGCAATCAGATACGGAATGATCAGCCAGAGTAATCCTTTAATCAGGAAAAACAGAAACCCTGCCCAGCCGACCCGTTTGAGCCACATTCTGAATTTTTCATTCATATAGACAAAGATACTGTTCCGGGGCTGGTCAACAAAGCAGATGCCAAACGCTTTCTAAACGAACAATAGTGTTATTCTAGTCAGCGGAATCAGGTTATTATTTACGTCGGTCCCGGTTGGGCCCGGCAGGCTGTAGCTGAGCCGTTATCTGACCATATAGCCCTAATCGTTGGCTGCCTGTCTGTATTGTAAAAGCGGGTTCACCAATCGGTCGGCCGGGCAGGTTTTGAAACCGGTCTGAAGGGCTCTGATGATCGACGAATCAACTTTTCGGCCCGGCCAGGCGCTGTCTTTTTCTATGATAATGGGTTAATTTAAAGGAGAATTGCGTTCATTTACATCGCTAAGCTGAACGATCTGGCCCGATCCGGCAGGCAATTTCCTGCCTGCGGGGCAATACCGCCCAGCAGATCTGCCAAAAAAAAGAAGGCAAAAAAAGCCAATTTATCCGCTCAGTAGTTGTGAATACAAGACCAACCAGCGCATACAGAAGACAGTTATGAATATTACAAAACACAAGGTAGCGGCCATCCATTATACCCTGCGCGACGATGCCGGGAATGTACTCGATTCGAGCGAAGGCCGTGCCCCCCTGTATTATCTACACGGCGAAAACAACCTGATACCGGGTATGGAAGAAGGGCTGGAAGGCCGCGTGAAGGGCGATAAACTCAGCCTCGATGTACCCCCCGAAAAAGGGTACGGCCTGCGCGACCCGCAGCTTATTGAAGAAGTGCCGCGCCGGGCTTTTGGTGGCCAGGAAGTGGAAGTCGGGATGCAGTTTGAAGCCAACGACGGCCAGGTCATTACAATCACCAGCGTTGGTCCGGAAACGGTTACGGTCGATGCGAACCACCCCCTCGCCGATCAGAACCTGCACTTCGATGTTGAAGTCGTTGAGGTTCGCAACGCTACCCCCGACGAGCTGGCTCACGGCCACGTTCATGGTCCGGGGGGCGTTCACTAGTCTGCTCCGGCCCGCTGACCTATGGAGTAGACCGTAGGTCAGCGGGCCAGCTGTTACCATCAGAAGCTGGTCTTCTCGTATCTTTGCCGATTATGATGGCAGAAATTGGTACAGACATTGGTCGGGCAGCGGCTTTTCTTCAGGCGGGGCAGGTAGTCGGCATTCCGACCGAAACCGTGTATGGCCTGGCAGGCAACGCCCTGGACCCCGATGCGGTGCTGTCTATTTTCCGGGTTAAAAACCGACCGTCGTTCGATCCCCTCATCGTCCATACCGATTCGCTCGAGAAAGTTTTTCAGTTTGTCAGTGCCATTCCCGCCCCCGCCCGGCAACTGGCCCAGGCATTCTGGCCCGGTCCGCTGACGTTACTCCTGCCGCGCCGGTCTGTCATTCCCGATCTGGTTACGTCGGGCCTGCCATCGGTAGCTGTCCGCGTTCCCCATCATCCGCTCACGCTATCCCTTTTACGCGCGCTCCCGTTTCCGCTGGCTGCTCCGAGTGCCAATCCGTTTGGCTACATCAGCCCCACAACCGCCCAACACGTTGCCGATCAGCTGGGCGGCCAGATTCCGTATATTCTCGACGGTGGCCCCGCCCAGGTCGGGCTTGAATCGACCATCGTCGGATTCGATGAACAGGGGCCTACCGTTTACCGGCTCGGTGGTCTGGCTTTGGATCAGATCGAAGCCATTATCGGCCCCGTATCGGTCCGTACGCACTCGACCTCGAACCCGGCCGCTCCGGGCATGCTTAGCAGCCATTACGCGCCCCGCAAACCACTTATCTTACTGCCGCCCGGCCAGTCTCCGCCCCCTGCCGACCGGGTGGGTGCACTGGTATTTCGAGAACCTTTTGGGGGCATACCGTCAGACCGGCAACGGATCTTATCGCCCGTCGGTAACCTGAACGAAGCGGCCAAAAATCTGTTTGCCCACCTCCGCGCTCTCGACAGCTTACCCGTCGATGTGCTATACGCGGAACCCCTGCCGAACCAGGGGCTTGGCTTCGCCATGAACGACCGGTTACGACGGGCCAGCGTTCGGAAGTAAACCCGCCCCGTCAACCTGCCCAACCATTTGCAAGACCGGTTTGCTCAGGCAAATGAACCAATGGCTGTCCAGATGGGCCGTTGCCTGCTTCTGTGCCCCAATTTTCGCCCCTTCCAGGTATTTTTGGGTTGTATCAGCAACGGTATCGGTCGTACCGTCGCCTGTCGTCAATCCCCGCTAATGATGACCTTACTTACTCGGCTCATTCGATGGAGAGACTAGCTATAGGATATCACGTTTCGCACGAACAGTTCACCCCAAGCAGCCTCCTGGCTTACGCCCAGCGAGCTCAGCAGGCCGGTTTTACAGCCGCCTTGTCGTCCGATCATTTTCATCCCTGGAGCAACCGGCAGGGCGAAAGCGGGTTTGCCTGGTCCTGGCTCGGCGCGGCCCTGCAGGCAACGTCGCTTTCGTACGGCGTTGTCAATGCACCGGGGCAGCGCTACCACCCGGCCATCATTGCCCAGGCAGCAGCCACGCTGGCCGACCTGTTTCCACAGCGTTTTTGGATGGCACTGGGCACCGGGCAAGCCCTGAACGAACAGATTACCGGGGCTAAATGGCTGGCCAAGGCCGACCGAAACGCCCGACTCCGCGAATGTGTCGATATTATCCGGGCTCTGTGGGATGGACAAACCGTGACGCACCACGGACTCGTTACGGTAGAGGAAGCCACCCTGTATACTCGCCCGCGTGAGCATCCTCTGCTTTTCGGGGCTGCGGTAACCCCTTCAACGGCCGAATGGGTGGGTGGCTGGGCCGACGGTCTGCTGACCATTTCACAACCTCCTCAACAGCTTCGGGCGGTAGTTGATGCCTTTCGGCGGGGAGGTGGCGCAGGCAAACCTATGTACCTGAAGGTTCAGCTCTCCTACGCCCGCAGCGATTCGACCGCCCGGCAGGGAGCCTACGATCAGTGGCGGGGTAATGTGTTCCCGAATGCGGTATTGACCGATCTGCGTCGGCCCGAACAGTTCGATCAACTTGGCGAACTGGTCAATCTGAGCGAGGTTGACAAACTGGTTCGTATATCGGCCGATCCCCGTCAGCATATAGACTGGCTGCAGGAAGATATCGACCTTGGCTTCGAACAGCTCTTCCTTCACAATGTCAATCGGGACCAGGAGGTATTTATCGACGATTTTGGGCAGTTCGTACTCCCAGCCTTAGTCAATTAACATCCCTCCTGACGGCCGACGGATGAACCAGATTAACTCCCCAACATCATGAATCACCAGAAAGCCAGTTTTTACTTCGGGTACTTCTTGTTATCCGGCTCGCTGGCCGGCTGCAATTCGGGTATTCGCTACTTCGATTTCATCAGCAAACAGTTTACGGTCACCTATAATGTCGATTCGACCCGGGGGCTCGACAGCAGCCGAATGGCCAGCCTGACAAACATTACCTCCGTTTATATTTTTAGCGAAGGTGGCAAAGGAACCAATCACGTTCAGATGGGTATGCTCTCCAGAGATACGCCTTTTACCTGGTCCATACGCACAGACAGCCTGATTATCGACAACAAAGGATATGCCGTTCAGAAACAGGACATTGGCTACATTCTCCGCGCCGATTCCGTCAAGATCATTCTGAGTAAGCAGCCCTAGACGGCGCCGGAGCCTGACGAATAAACGCTGTAACCAACTTCTTCACGGCCTACTTGTTGGGTCTTCCGAAAACAGGAACTGGCTTTTCCTGATCGGCTTTCATCGTAGGAGGTAACCGGAATACCTGCCCCCTTTCATCGCAGAAATACAAATAGGAAGCGGATTGCTGGCGGGCATTGCCGTCTGCCCAGAACGCTACGAAGCCGGGCTGATACCCAACCGGCCGACGCGGATACGCATGGTTGCGGGTACTGCCGGGCGTTAACAGACGACTCGGACGCCAGGTTTTACCCGCGTCGCGGCTCTCGAGCCGGACCAGACTACCGCCCGTGCCATACGACTGCGGCCCCGGCTCAACAGGGCCTATAATCTGCCAGTTGTTCCCGTTTATATACAACGAGCCCATATCGTAATTATGGTCCGACTGCGCTATGTCATGAATCACCCAGTCGGCACCGGTCCAGTGGGCAACGTGCCATTGGTGAGGACCCTGCTCAGGACCGGGTTCGGGTCCTTTGCTGGTTATGTATAGTATAACCGGATGGCCATCGGCGTCGAAGTTTAGATCACTGATGTACACATTCAGGCCCGCCTGCTGATAGTTCTTGACAAGCGCCTTGTTTTTGGGCTCGGTGAGTGGCAGTGATACGGGTTCCTGACCGGCCGTATGCCAGCTTTTGCCGAAGTCGGTGGTTTCAACGTAGTACAGGTTGGTCCGGTAATCGAGCCCGCTTCCCTTTTCGGTATCTGGATGAAAATTGAACGATGTGCCAATGGTACTAGCACGCTGCCCACTGGTCTGGTAATGCCCTTCCTGGATCTGGCCGATGTCCTGCCAGGCCGACCAGCTGATGCCGTCGGGGCTAGTAATAAAGCTCATTGTCCGGCGCGGCTTGTTGGCTCCGTATCGGAGGACGCCCCGGTCGTAGTGGGTCATCAGGTTCAGGAACCCCTGCCCCGGCTGGTAATAGCTTTGTACGTAGGAGAAATTGTCGAACGGCACCCGCTGCCCGGCTTCGTTCTGCCGGGTGGCGGGTATCCGCTCAAAAGCCGCAATGTCGTACGGTTGCCGGCTTCGGTGAATATAGGATGGGCGTTCGGTACCGTGTGAGGTTGAAAAAATCCAGATGTACCCTTTATCATCCAGTTGAATAATTGGATTATCGTGGGCGTCGTCGGTTTGTTTGTTGAGCAGCCACGTTGGTTTTGACACCAGTTTAGTCCGATGATCGTAGACACCAACAAAGTGTCCTAATTCGGTAGAAGTCGAATCGGTAACTCCGCCGTAGCAGAAGAACGTTTTCTGGACGGCCGGTGCATAGACCGAGAACGGATAATGATTGGCCGGATACGTGCCCAGCCCACCACTGTATTTATGCGCATAGGCGTTGCCGGTTTTCCCGATATAGTACCAGATGCCACGGTAGCCGTCCGCTTTCTGACCGACCGGCTGGGCATCTATTCTGTTTATCACCCCCAGCATTACCCAAACAACTAACCAGCGCATACGTAGTTCTTATCACATCCGGAAACGACCCTGGACCCTCTAAATTTCTAAGTCTACAGGCTAGTCAATTTACTCAGTATCGGCTGCGTTTTTCGGGACGTACACCCCAGAGTGTTGCCTTACAATCCGTTTCGGGGTATGGTTACAAACAAATCCTGTCGGTAAAGAGTATAGTACATCGCAGTGAGCCATTTCTGACAAACTCAACAGCTCGTATATTTGGGGTGTTATCTCTTTTTCTTCCTCTCTCAAACAAGGTAATTCGGGGTATCAGATCATGTCTGTCGTGATTTGCTCAACGTAATGTATGAATACTAGTGATACTGTTGGTTCGTACCCTTTTTTGACCGGCGGGGGCGACATGGGTACGTTGACCCGTTCTTATGATTGGTCGAAAACCGAAATAGGATCTCCCGACCAATGGCCACAGAGCCTGCGCACAACGGTTAGTATCCTGCTAGCCTCCCGGTTTCCCATGTTTCTTTTCTGGGGACCCTCCCTTATTCAGTTCTATAACGATGCGTACCGCCCCAGCCTGGGTAATGATGGCAAACATCCTACTGCGCTGGGCCAGCGCGGAGAGGAGTGCTGGCCCGAAACCTGGCCCGTTATAAAACCACTCATCGATCAGGTATTTGCTGGCGGAGAAGCCACCTGGAGCGAAGATCAGCTTATTCCGATCTTCCGGAACGGCAGGCTGGAGAACGTGTACTGGACGTTTAGCTACAGCCCTGTCCGGGACGAATCAGGTGAGGTAGGGGGCGTGCTGGTCGTTTGCACCGAAACGACGAAGGCAATAACAGTACTCCGCAAAGCCGAAGAAAGCGAAGAACAGCTTCGTTTTGCTATCGACGCAGCCGAGCTCGGAACCTTTGACCTGAACCCCATCACCAACCGCTTTGTGGGCAATGATCGGCTGAAAGAATGGTTCGGGCTACCCCCATATGCCGAAATTCCGTTACAAACTGCGCTCGATGTCATTATCGATCGGGATCGCCAGCGAGTTACGGATGCGATCTGGGAAGCCATGCAGTATACATCAGGTGGCCTGTATGATGCGGTCTACACCATTACCAATCCCCAAACCGGAATTGAACGGATCGTTCGGGCCAAGGGAAAAGCCTATTTCAACCCCGACCGAACCCCATACCGGCTCAACGGCACCCTGCAGGACATTACCCATGAAGTAACGATTCAGCAGCAACTGATTGCCACCAACGAAGAGCTGGTCGATAGTATCCGGCAGTTTACCTTCGTAACGGATTTTATGCCCCAAATGGTCTGGGCCACCCAACCGGACGGAACCCACGATTTTTATAACCGGCAGTGGTTCGCCTTTACCGGCCTGACACCCGACCAGTCGATGGGCGAAGGCTGGTCAACGGTGCTCCATCCCGACGATGTAGCCCGCACGCAGGCCATCTGGCAGCATTGCCTGCAAACGGGCGATCCGTACGAAATCGAGTACCGCATGCGTCGGCACGATGGCGCGTATCGCTGGCTGCTGGCCAGGGCCCTGCCCATGCGCGACGCAGGAGCCGATGGACAGCCCGGCCCAATTCTGCGCTGGTTTGGCACCTGTACTGACATACACGATCAGAAATCGTTTGCTACCGATCTGGAACAGCAGGTAGCTCAACGGACCCGGGCGTTGCAGATTGCCAACCTCGATCTGCAACGCTCAAACGAAAACCTGGAACGGTTTGCCTATGTCTCCTCCCACGACCTGCAGGAGCCACTCCGCAAGATTCAGTCGTTCGGCGATCTGTTGAAAACCAACTACGCCAGCCAGTTGGGCGATGGGGTCGACTTTCTGGAGCGCATGCAGTCGGCAGCCGACCGGATGTCGATGCTTATCAAAGACCTGCTGGCTTTTTCCCGCATCCGGAACCAGCCCGGCGCCTTTCGGCCCGTGTCCATCCCACAGGTCATCAGTGGTGTACTTAACGATCTGGAGTTATCAATTCAGGAGTCAGGCGCCATCATCGACACCGGGCCACTGCCGACCATAGAAGGCGATGGTCCCCAGCTGCGTCAGCTTTTTCAGAACCTGATTACGAACGCGATCAAGTTCCGACAGCCCGGCGTGGTGCCCCGTATCAAAATCAGTTGCGAAACCGTTTCGTCGGCCGACCTCCCCGAAGAGCTCCACCCCATCAGCACGGCCAGTCGCTTCTACCTTATCACGGTTACTGACAACGGCATCGGCTTCGATGAGAAATACGCCGACCGTATTTTTCAGATGTTCCAGCGGCTACACGGCCGAAGCCAGTACGGCGGAACCGGCATCGGCCTGGCCATTGTTCAGAAAGTCGTGGATAATCACGGGGGCGCTATCCAGGCCGTCAGTCAACCCGGCCAGGGAGCGCGGTTCTGTATCTATCTGCCCGCCTGAGTACTGGAAAGCTGGCCAGCGCCGGTCATCGTCCTTTCATAATACGGTCGTTGCGGCCCTGTAATCCACCGGTATGTATGGCCACGACGATGGCATTGTCCGGGAAATGCCCACGCCTGGTCAGGTCAGACAACGCGTACAGCATTTTTGCCGTATAGACGGGGTCGAGCGGCACCCCCGTGTGGTTCTCAAACGCCAGGATGAAGTCCAGCAACGGTGGGGTGGTTTTGGCATAGCCTCCGAGGGCATAGTCGAGTACCGCAGTAGTAGCAGCGGTCGGCCGCGCCTTAACCGCAGCCTGGATCGTCGGTAGTTGAGCCGCCCCCATCAGCACCCCGATTCCAAGCACGCTGGTCTGGGGCGGTGCGGCCGCCACCAGCCCGGCCCAGGTGCTGCCCGTACCTACCGGACAGACCACAAAATCGGGCGCACGGCCCAGTTGTGCCTGAATTTCCGGTATCAGCTCAGCCACCCCCTGTTGTGCCAGTTCATTGGCGCCCCCCTCGGGCAGTATATAACAGCGCCCAAACTGACTGACCAGTTCAGCCAGACAAGCCGGCTTGTCCTTATCCCGATACGCGGCCCGGCTGACAAACTGTAGCCGCATACCACACGACTCGCAGAACGACAGCGTGGGGTTACGTGGCTGGCTGGCCAGTTCGTCGCCCCGAACGATACCGACGGTCCGAAATCCAAACGCCAGCCCGGCCGCGGCCGTCGCGTAGAGATGATTGGAATAGGCTCCGCCAAATGTAAGCAGCGTATCATGGCCCTGCGCCCGGGCCGCCAGCAGGTTATATTTCAGCTTCCGCCACTTGTTACCCGATACCTGGGGATGCAGCAAATCATCCCGTTTGAGGTACAGCTGAATGGACTTAACTGGCTCATCCAACCCGAGAGCGGCCCACGGATTAACGACCCGTTGCAGGGGTGAGTCGGCTGCCAACGCGGCCATTTGCGCCAAAATATCGCTCATCCTCGTATCTTCG
This sequence comes from Spirosoma lacussanchae, assembly GCF_005870035.1. Lineage (GTDB taxonomy): Bacteria > Bacteroidota > Bacteroidia > Cytophagales > Spirosomataceae > Spirosoma > Spirosoma lacussanchae. Next base: position 285,536 of record NZ_SWJG01000004.1, read on the forward strand.
TGGCTTGGTTAACGGCTCAAAACTGCGTTAATCAATGATACGGGTGACCAACGACCGCGAAGAAATTTTAGAAGACGAGGACGAACTCTACGAGCATCACCGCATTGTGGTGGATAAAGGCCAGAGCCTGTTGCGGGTTGACCGGTTCCTGATGGACCGACTACCCAATGCTTCCCGAACTAAAATTCAGGCGGGTATCGACACCGAATCGGTACGGGTCAATGACAAGCCCACCAAGGCCAGTTACAAAATTAAACCGCTCGATGTCATCACGGTATCGCTCCCCCACCCGCCCCGCGATACCGACATCCTGCCCGAAAACATTCCGCTTACCATCGTTTTCGAAGATGAGGACCTACTGGTGCTGAACAAGCCGGCTGGCCTGGTTGTACACCCTGCTCATGGCAACTGGAGCGGTACCCTGGTCAATGCCCTGGTATACCACTTCCAGAACCTGCCCACTACCCGCAACGGCACCATCCGGCCTGGGCTGGTTCACCGCATCGATAAAGACACCTCCGGGCTGATGGTGATTGCCAAAACCGAATACGCCATGACGCATCTGGCCCGGCAATTTTTTGAGCACAGCATCGAACGTACCTACAACGCACTGGTCTGGGGACTGCCCGACCCGGCCGAGGGGACGATTACCGGCTACATTGGCCGTTCGGTGAAAGACCGCAAAGTGCAGGCCATCTACAGCGACGAGACTAAAGGCAAATGGGCCGTTACCCACTACAAAACCCTCGAATCTCTTCGCTATATATCGTTGCTGCAGTGTAACCTGGAAACGGGCCGTACGCACCAGATTCGGGCGCATCTGAAACACATCGGTCATCCGCTTTTCAACGACGCTACCTATGGTGGAGACCGGATACTGCGGGGAAACCCGGTTGGCAGCTACAAAGCCTTCGTCGAAAATGCCTTCAAACTCCTTCCCAGGCAGGCTCTCCATGCTAAATCGCTGGGGTTTGTTCACCCGCGAACCCGGGCCTGGCTGCAGTTCGACTCTGACTTACCCGATGATTTTCAGGCTGCTCTGGACAAATGGCGGAATAAAATAGTGAATGATGAGCGATGAACCGTTAATTTCGTTCACCAACTAGCCCCCATTTGTTCTATCTCTATCATCATTCATTACTCCCTGCATGATTTCTATTCGCCCCGGCACGCGGGCCGACATTCCGCAAGCCTTTGATCTGGTCGTTGAACTAGCCGTGTACGAAAAAGCAGCCGACCAGGTAACCAACACCGTTGAGCAAATGGCCGAAGACGGTTTTGGTCCCAACCCGCTTTTTGGCTTACTCATTGCCGAAGACTCCGACAGCCAGAAGATCGTGGGCATGTCGGTCTATTACTTTCGCTACTCGACCTGGAAAGGCAAGCGGCTTTACCTGGAAGATATCATCGTGACCGAAGCCTTTCGGGGCTATGGCGTTGGTAAACTACTGCTTGATGCCACCATCGAAATGGCCCACGAGACGAACTGTACCGGCATGATGTGGCAGGTGCTGGACTGGAACCAGCCCGCTATTGGTTTCTACCAGCAGTTCGGTACCCGTTTCGACGATGGCTGGACTAATTGCCATCTCGACTTTTAAGTAAGGGGGACAGGACGCAGCGCCGGACGTATAGGGACGGGGATCAGGCCCTGACCGGATGGCCCATGAAAACGGCTATCCGGTGCCGCTGTGCGGGCGGGCCTGCCCCCATACCCCTGCCATAAATCCCTTGCCCTTCCCCCCAAATTCCTATCTTTGCGCTTCCGAGCATTTGTTTCTCAGCATGACGTATCGTCAACGTAAAATCCTCCGTATTGTCGGCTGGGTTTTCTTAGGTCTTTTTATAGTAGCTGGCATTGGGGCTGGTTACGCCTATTCCCGGCGTGAAAGCCTGTTGCAAACCGCCCTCGACCGGGCAGTTCGTAAAGCCAAACGCGACTACAATCTCAACGTTCGTATAGGCTCAGCCCGCTTTACGGGACTGAGTTCAATCGCCTTTACCAACATTTCGGTCGTCCCTGAAGAGCGGGATAGTCTGGCCCGCATCGGCACGGTTGAATTGAGCGTTCGTTTCTGGCCGCTGCTGGCTGGCAAAATCGGGCTCTCAGCTATGACGATGGATAACGGCCTGATTCAGGTGGTTAAACGCGACTCGCTTACCAACATCGACTTCTTGCTGCGCCGGAAAAAGCGCGACTCTACCGAAACCCAAACCACGCGACGGACCGACCTGGCCGACGTGGCCGAGAACCTTATCGATAACCTGCTGTCTAAGATTCCCGACAATCTCAGCGTACGCAATGTTGAGTTTCGGGGTATGGACAATAACGACACCCTTAGCCTGCTGACCCAGACGGCCACGATACGCGATGAGGTCGTTAACTCCACGCTGCTGCTGAACCGGAACCTGGCTACCTGGCACATCACCGGAACCGCCGACCCCGCCGACCGGGAGTATGACCTGGCTCTGTTTGCCGAAGGTCCCGCAGGCCGGCCAAAACCGCTCGAACTCCCGTACATTCAGAAGAAATACGAGCTTAAACTACAAACGGACACCGTTCGCTTTGAACTCCGCGACGTTGATCGCGAGCGGGGCGAGTTCCGGCTCGAAGGCACGGGCTCGGTCCGGAACCTGCGCATCAACCACCCCGCCATTGCCCGTACGGATGTACTCGTGCCGACCGCATCGATGAAAGCCAACGTGTTTGTCGGCGAAAACTACGTAGGCATCGACAGCTCCTCTACTCTGCAGCTGGGCCAGGTCAGCGCCCGCCCGTTTGTCAAATACACGCTCTCACCCAGCAAAATTTACGAACTGCAGCTGCATACCGATGCGATGGATGCACAAGCCCTGTTCAACTCGTTTCCGCAGGGACTGTTCGAGTCGCTGGAGGGTATGCAGGTGACGGGCAAGCTTAAATATGACCTGGCCTTTCAGCTCGACACCTCCCTCCCCGACTCCGTTAAGTTCAACTCGGGCTTAACTCCGCAGGGATTCCGTATCCTGAAAATGGGCAGAACCGATTTTGCAGCCATTAACCAGCCGTTTGTCTATACACCTTACGAACAGGGGAAGCCGATGCGTCCCATTATTGTCGGGCCCGAAAATCCGGATTATACACCCCTGAACCAGATCGCGCCCGATCTTCGGAATGCGCTGCTAACCTCCGAAGATTATAACTTCTTCACCCACAAAGGTTTCAACGAAAAGGCGTTTCGGGTATCCATTGCGACCAATTTCAAGGAAAAGTCGTTCAAGCGCGGAGCCAGTACGGTTTCCATGCAGCTGGTCAAGAACGCATTCCTGAGCCGGAACAAGACCCTTTCCCGTAAAGTCGAAGAAATACTGATTGTATGGCTGATCGAGAACGAGCGCCTGATTCCGAAAGATCGCATGTATGAGGTGTATCTGAATATCATCGAATGGGGTCGGAACATTTACGGCATTGGTGAAGCAGCCCGCTATTATTTCGGCAAATCACCGGCCCAACTGGATCTGGGCGAGAGTATCTTTCTGGCGTTTGTCGTTCCCCGCCCCAAACGGGCGCTGGACTGGTTCCTGCCCGATGGATCGCTTCAGGTACGCAATGTGCGTGGGTATTTCCGGATCATCGGCCGACTCATGGCCAAACGGGGTCTGACCGAGCCCGATTCAGGCGCTTATGGCTTTTACAGCGTCCGGTTGCGCGAAGGACTGCGCCGTCAGATTGCTCCCGTAGACAGTCTCTACCAGCCCGACAGCCTCATGACCGATCCAATGGAGGGCGAAGTAGAAGAGAGCGAGGGAATTGATGACTTCCTCCGGCGTATCTTCCGGGGTCGGCGCGAAGACGAACGCCGGAACGAATCGGCCCCCGCAACGGTACAGCCCGATGCAGCAACGGGTGAGGTAGCTCCAACCGATACGGTAAAAACACGTCGGCAACTGCGCCAGGAACGTCGGGAACGCAAACGCCGGGAACGGGAACAACGGGTACTGGAAGAAGGGGGTAACTAATGCGGGGATGGTTGGTTGCCGGTTAGAGCCAGCTCGACAATGGCCGCTACTATCTGAGCAAATGCATCCAGCGAACTGGGCTTGATGATAAACTGGTTGGCTCCTTTGGCCAGGCAGAAAATGCGATCGTCGTCGGCCGACGAGGTAGTCATAACGATCAGCGGCACCTGGCTAAATCCATCAAGGGTCCGTATCTGCTGCAGGAGGTCGCGACCCGAAATCCGGGGCAGGTTCAGATCCATGACGATGACGTCGGGGCGTTTGGTACTCGCCTGCAAGTGCGACTGCACCCGATCACCATCCATGATCACCTCCAGCTGACAGATGACCCGGCTCGAATGCAAAGCGTACTGGAACAATTCCACGTCGTCCTGATCATCTTCGATCAGTAAAATGTGCACTGTTTTGCTCACGAATCGCTGGTATTTTTACTCCTACATCAATAAAAAACCAGAATTTGCGCCTTCTGTTTAAGAAATACTAAACAGAATAGCCAATGAGCCCATCATCTGTCTCTCGTGTACAACCCGAAATTTCACTGAATCAGGTCAGGATTCGAGTAAATCGGGTCGGCGGGCTCGGGTACGTTCCAGTGCCTGTTCATGCCGCCACTCGTCAATTTTAGCTTCGTGGCCGCTCAGAAGAATTGCCGGAACGCGATGCCCCTCGAACTCAGCCGGACGCGTATACACCGGCGGAGCCAGCAGATTATCCTGAAACGAGTCGGTCAGGGCCGAGGTCTCATCGTTGAGCACGCCGGGCAACAGTCGGATAATGGCATCGGCGAGTACGCAGGCCGCCAGCTCGCCACCGCTCAGCACGTAGTCGCCAATGCTGATCTCTTTCGTTATGAACAGCTCACGCACCCGCTCGTCGACCCCCTTGTAGTGGCCGCAGAGAATGATCAGGTTCCGGCGTAGCGACAGCGAGTTGGTCGTCTGCTGGTTGAGTCGTTCGCCATCAGGCGTCATGTAGATAACGTCGTCATACGTCCGGTCGGCCTGTAGCGCGCGGATACAGCGGGCAATAGGCTCAATCTGCATCACCATGCCCGCGCCCCCACCAAACGCATAATCGTCGACGCGCCGGTGTTTGTCGGCGGTATAATCCCGCAGATCATGCACCACCACCTCTACATACCCGCCTGTCTGCGCCCGTTGCAGGATCGAATGGGCAAAGAAACTGTCCAGCAGCCGCGGCAGGCAGGTAATGATATCAATCCTCATCGGTATCGTCGTCATCGTCAGCCTCGGGTTTCGCGCCGGCTTTATCCTCTTCCATGTAGATATCGAGCAGACCAGCGGGCAACACCACATTCAACTTGCGGGCCTCCCGGTTTACGGTGCGAACGATGTCGCTGTTGATCGGGATCAGGACCTCTTTCCCCTGATAATCCATGGCAATCAGGTCCTGGGCGTTCATGGCATATACGCCCCGCACAATGCCCAGTTCACCCGCTTCGGCATCGACTACCTGATAGCCAACGATCTCATGAAAATAAAACCGGGTTTCATCGGTTATGGGCTCCAGCTCGTCTAACGGCAGGTACGCTCCGCAGTTAATCAGCCGTTCGGCCTGCTCGATGGTGTCTACATCTTCGAAGGCCACAATAGCGCGGCTACCCTTCACGATGGCAATCGATTCAATGAAATACGGAATCAACTCCCCCTTCACCTCCAGCAGTACCGTTTCCAGGTCAGCGTATTCGGCGGGGTTGTCGACATCCAGATACAGGACCAGTTCACCACTGACGCCGTGCGTTTTGGTGATGTGGCCCAACTGATAACAATCGTCTTTAGTCATGATAGAACGCAGCTCAGCACCGCCACTGAGCGGCTCACCGGCCATATTATGTACAGAAAGAGCCTGCTCGGTGTAGAGCAGGCTCTTTACTAACTATTTCTTACGAAAAACTATTCCGCAGCGGGAGTTTCTTCCGGAGCAGCCGCTTCTGTAGCCGGAGCTTCAGCCGTTGCTTCTTCAGTCGTATCGGCAGCCGGAGCTTCTTCAGCTACTGGCTCTTCTACTTTGTTTTTCTTCGCGATAGCCTCGGCACGGGCTTCGTTCACCTTACGCTCAGCTTCCAGACGAGCAGCACGAGCCTGCTCTTTGGTTTGCGTCTTGGTGTCAGCAGCACCGGCTTTCCGGTTCTCTTTGTCTTCTTTCCAGGTCGAGAATTTCTCGTCGGCCTGCTCCTGGCTGATGGCCCCTTTGTTGACACCTACCTGCAGGTGTTTCTTGTACATGATGCCTTCGTGCGACAATACCGAACGAGCGGTATCTGTCGGCTGAGCACCTACCATAAGCCAGTAAACGGCCCGTTCCGACTTCAGTACGACCGTCGAAGGGTCGGTGTTGGGGTTGTACGAACCGATTTTCTCGATAAACCGGCCATCGCGGGGCGAAGTAGATTCAGCCACTACGATGTCATACATCGCCATCTTTTTGCGTCCACGACGCGCTAAACGAATTTTAACAGCCATTTGTGCTTGTAAGTTTTGATGGGAGGACGAACCCCCCGCGTAAAACGTGGCCGCAAAGGTACGAAATTATAGCTACTATCCTCCCCGATAGCCATAAATAATAAACAATCGGGCTTACCCATCATGCCTGTTGCGGATGGGTAAGCCCGATGAACTCATTAAAGATCCCAATCAACCCAGACCGATAAGCCGGGTTCTGTCTCCGGACGGGCCGGATGCTTATCATTTATCTGGGATGCCGGTCACCCGACACCTCGTTCGACCTACCCGCGCTGGTGTTGGCCTTTCGGACCGCTGGCGACGAGCAGCCGCACGTCCAGCGCATATTTGGTCTTTCAGCCCCTAAGGTTTATCCTGCCCCGTCGGTCGCCCGCCGGGCGGTGGGCTCTTACTCCACCATTTCACCCTTACCTTTCGGCGGTATATTTTCTGTGACACTGGCTGTCGAACGGCCGTTGCCAGCCGTCCGCCTTCCCGTTAGGAAGTAGGGTGCTCTGTGCTGCCCGGACTTTCCTCGCCCGATCTCCCGGACGCGATAAGCTGGCCTGAATTGGTTGGGGACAGCAAAGGTATGCATTTTGTCAGCGATCGCGCCTACAGGCCGTCTACTTTGACGTCCAGACGACCCTGGGCGTGGACCACCGCCAGTAAGGCTGTCGGTGTCAGATAGACCTGATCGGGCCGTATTTCATTGATCCGGCCGTTGATAACCACTCCTTTAGCGAGCTGGTTGTTCCGGAGCTGCTGCTGTAGTTGCTTTTGTATATCGGCAATGTACGACCCGACCGGAAAAGTGAGTTGCTTCTCGAGCGTCCGCGCGAAGGTACCCTGCAGCAACCAGCTGGCCGACCGTTGGAGTATATTCCGGGTATCCAGATCGTACTTGAGGTCGCGGAGCGAAATCGTCTGCGTTTGGGCGTCGTAATACGGGCGGCCCCGCAGATAGATATCGCCCGTGATGGTACCGGTCAGCCCAGCTTTGATGATCAGGCTTTCGTTTTGCCCGTATAGATCGATGCTCGTTACGGTAATGGCGTAGCGGTCGTCACTGAACCGAAACGTTTTTCCGACAAATTCCTCTGTAGCGATCCGGGCGGCTTCGGGGTAGCTTACTTCGCTCAGCAGGCCTATCTTAAAATCATCGTTGACCTGAGCAACGACGTTTAGGTCGGGCAGGACCACAGCCGGTCGAACGTCGGGCCGGACGCCGGTGGTGGTGAGGGTAAACCCTTCAATACCGATCGTGGACCGAATGACCCGCTCCTCGAACCGCAGGGGTGTGATCAGTATCCGCTTAGGAACTACCTGAATGTATGTCCGGTATTTTTCCGACACCAGATATGGCTCCCTCAGCGTATTCCAGGCGCGAAGAACCGGGGTTTTCAAATCTACATTCCGTCGAACCTGCTGGTCGATCGCTTTGGTTATGCTGCCCAGATTTTTATCGATCATCCGCCCCACAAAGCTGGTGATCGGGATGTTGACGCCGATTACGCTAACCGTCGGCCGACGCACCCAGCCGTACCCATCGGCCGTAGTCTGGGTGTGAACCGACCAGTCACGCTCCAGATCGAAACGGGTTTTGAACCGCAGATCGATGTCGAACTCGGTCTCTTTATAGGTCGTAAAACCCAGCACCGACACGCCTGCCTTCACCCAGATTCGCAGAGGAACCGTAAAGTGGAATAAACTATCGGCAGCCGACACGAGGATAGTACCCCGTTTCCAGACTTTCGCCATAAACTGGTCGTTGGCGTTGTCGGTCAGGCTATTGTCCTCGTAGATCAGGCCGTTTACCTGGCTGTTGATCTGCCGTTCCACGTCGTTCAGCGCTATCGAGACCGGCACATGAACCGTAGACAAAAAGCGTTCGTTACGAACTTCCATTTCGGTAGTGGTGTAGGCTTCTTTGGGCGCCTTCGGATTCAGTCGGTTGGTGGTGGTGGTCTGGCAACCGACGAGCAAACTCATCCAGCAAAGAAAGACGAAACTAGTTAATCGTAACCTTGGTGGCTCCATAGCCGAACTTCTGTTTCTGGGCATCTTCAAAAAAACGAACGTTGGGGTGCTGCCCCAGCCGCCGGTGTATTTCGGTCTTCAGGGCACCGCTACCGACTCCGTGGATGAATGTGATGTCGTTCATACCACTGGCGATTGCATTTTCCAGGTTTTTCTCAAAATGGTGGAGCTGTACTGTAAGCAGGTCACTGGGCGTCCGGTTGCCGGGCCCGTTTGGCAACAGCGCTTCGACGTGCAGATCTACTACCGACGATGGCTTTTCAACGGACAGCGCGCCAAGATCGGTTTTGGCCTTCAGCATTTCGGCTTTCAGCTCGTCAGGCCGGATGGTAGTGGGGCGCGTAGATACCCCCTGGCTTCCAGTCCGCTGAGGTACGGAACCAGCGGGCTGAGGGCGGGTTCCAGCCGGCACCGGCGCAGCAGTGTCTCCCTCGGCATCGAGCTGGGTCTGAAAACCCGGCTGACCCAAAACAGGCACCGTAACCTTATTTTTGAAAAACGTACTGGCCCGGGCTTTGAACCGCTTCACCAGCGGAGGTCGTAATGACGACTTCCCCGACCGAAACCACAAACCCTGCACCACGAAAGTGGGCCAGTTCTCGAAGGTGGCGTGGGTATAGAGATCGTTCATTTTCTGCTGCGACTTCGGCTTCAGCAATCCGCTGTGAACCCCCCGAAACTGAACGCCACCGGCGGGGGCGGCCGACTCTTCGCCCAGCGCATACGCAAATTCCCAATCCGTGTTGTTGATCAGATGCAGGGTGTACTCCCGATCGTTCAGCGGCAGGAAAGCCAGGTAGATGCCCTGATTGGACAGTATGGCCGATGACGAGGACGCAGACGCGACTGGCTTCTGGGGAGCATAGCTATTGGTTTTCAGCAACCGCTCGGCCTCCAGGGGCGATACGGGCACTATCTCCGACCGCATGACCGGAATCCGGAACCCGTCCTCAATTTCAATTTCAATCATGTCGCCAGGCAGAAAGCGCGACACAACACCCTGTTCTTTAGCCCGCAGTAAACGGACTTTATCACCAATATTCATAATCGTACTTAATAAAAGGTTAGGCGGCTGTTTATACTCTGATTGGATAAGGCGAAACGGCTACCCACTGCAAAAGCGTGCCGGAAAACCGACCGTCTGTACAGATTTCCACCCTCGCGCTGGCCGGACAAGCCGTTTCGACTCCAGCCTGTACGTATGTAACAAGTTTTTACTGGCTTTGTCAGTCGAACGGTTCCGAAACGACTTTCGTTTTCAAAAGTACAACGATTAGCTTTGTCCGTTTCACGCTCGCCTTATCCGTATGCCTGCCGTAATTAACGAAAAACTTGAACTGGCCCACCAGTTTGTTCTACATACCAACCGGAATGTTTTTCTGACGGGAAAAGCCGGAACGGGCAAGACTACCTTTCTGCACCAGATCAGACAACTGAGCGCCAAACGGCTGGCGGTTGTTGCGCCAACGGGGGTGGCGGCCATTAACGCAGGTGGCGTCACCATTCACTCGCTTTTTCAACTCCCCTTTGGACCACTGGCGCCGGGCGTGGTGCAGCGGGAAGGTCGTCATTTCAACCGGGATAAAATCAGACTGGTTCGTACGCTGGATCTGCTCGTGATCGACGAGATCAGTATGGTTCGGGCCGATGTTCTCGATGGCATCGATGAGGTTCTCCGGCGGTACCGGGGCAGCAGCGCTCCTTTTGGTGGCGTACAGCTACTGATGATCGGCGACATGCAGCAGCTGCCTCCGGTTATCAAAGATGAGGAATGGGCGCTGCTCCGGCCTCACTACGATACAGGCTATTTTTTCGGTAGCCACGCCCTGCGGCAGACTCCATACGTATCTATCGAACTGTCACATATCTACCGCCAGTCCGATGCGCGGTTTATCAGCCTGCTGAACGGCATTCGAGAGAAGACCATCACCCGGGAACAGCTTGCCGACCTCAATCAGCGGTACGTGCCCGACTTCAACCCCGACGATAACGAAGGGTACATTACCCTGTCGACGCATAACCATACGGCGCTGGCCATTAATAACCAGAAACTTCAGGCCCTAAAACCGAAGTTATACCGTTTCGAGGCCACCGTAACCGGCGATTTTCCGGCCCATGCCTACCCGACCGAAGCGAGTCTAGAACTCAAAAAAGGAGCGCAGGTCATGTTCATCAAGAACGATATATCGCGGGATAAACTGTACTACAACGGCAAGATCGGGCGTATTACCGACATTGACGAAGATGGCATTACAGTACTGAGCGAGGGCGAAGCCATTCCAGTTGGGATGGCCACCTGGGAAAATATCCGCTATTCGCTCGATGCGGAAACCAAAGAAATCAAAGGCGAAATAATTGGTACGTTTGCCCAGTATCCGCTCCGGCTGGCGTGGGCCATAACGATTCATAAAAGCCAGGGGCTAACCTTCGAAAAAGCCATCATTGATGCCTCTTCGGCCTTTGCACACGGGCAGGTCTACGTAGCCCTCAGCCGCTGCAAAACCCTGGATGGACTTGTGCTGCGGACCCCAATTCCGTCGCATAGTATCAAAACTGAACAGACCCTCGAAGACTTTCACGAACAGGTACAGCTGCAAACGCCCAACGAACAGCACCTGCACGAGGCTAAACGCATCAATCAGGAATGGCTGGTTGAAGAACTTTTCTCGTTCGAGCAGGCGCACTCGCTTGTATATCGCTGCCGGCGGGTAGCCAATGAACATGCCGGTAGTCTCGACGGCGAAGTCGGCCCCCTGCTGAGCCAGCTTGCCGATAGCCTGCGCGACAAAGCCCGGGATGTGTCTCGCCGGTTTGTGGCTCAGCTGCCGACCTACTTCGGGGCCGAGCCACTCCCCGAAGCCAACGAAGCCCTGCAGGAACGGATTCGGAAAGCGGGGGCCTACTTCCAGACCCTGTTGGCCGATGACCTCCTGCCGCTGCTACAGCGCTGCCCCACCGACTGCGACAATAAGCAGGTTCGCGAGGCACTGCTGGAGGCCCTCGACGAACTGGAGAAAGAGCTGTTCAGCAAACTCCGATCGTTCGAGAGCGTTCGTACGGGCTTCGACGCGCTGGCATACCTGCAGGCCCGCAACCGGGCTGAACTGGATTTTAAACCGGCTCGCAAACAGATCGAGACCGCCAGCAGTGACGATACGCCGAAAGGTGGTTTATATGGCGCGCTGATGAAGTGGCGCAACGACCTGGCTGGCGAATACAATACATCGGCCTATATGGTTCTCCCTCAGAAAACTATTGTTGAACTGGCCCGGCTACGTCCTAAAACGACCGCCGAACTTCTGGCGATAAAAGGCTTCGGCAAAACTAAAGTGAAACAGATTGGGGCTGATCTGCTGGCCCTCATTCAGACCTATACGGAGCAGCCCCGCAAAGCACCGGCTAACGTAAAAAAAGCGAAAGAGCCCAAGCCACCGAAAGAGGTTAAAACTCCGTCGGCAACGGTGACGCTACTGCTGTTTCAGGCGGGCAAATCTGTACAGGAGATTGCGGCCGAACGCAACCTGGCTACGACCACGGTAGAAAGCCACCTTGCCGAATGCATCCGAACCGGCGACTTATCAGTCGAAGCCGTTCTATCACCTGACCGGCTGGTCCTGATTCAGTCGTATCTGGAGAGCAACCCTTCACAAACGCTCAGCGAATCGAGAACCGGTCTGGGCGACAGCGTTACCTACAGCGAGATTCGGTTTGTTTATAACGCCATGCGCGTTGCTCAGGGCACCGTAGATGATTAACCGAACATCAGGTTGTACGGACTCGGGCATCGCCGGACGTAAATGGTATTGACGAGCGGTTAGTAGCCGCCGTAAAATTTCCGCAGGCCCCACTCGATCGAGGCCAGGGTGAGGATCACGAAAAAGAGCCAGCGCCAGTTGATGATCTCGTTCATCTCCTCAGTACTGGTTAGCCGGGCCTGGCGCGGCCGATCGACCAGGTTGTTCACCAGCTCATCGAGCCGAGCTGGACTATAGAACTGCCCACCGGTTTGCTGGGATAGCTGCCGAAGCAGTCCGTGATCGGCCGTAGTATTAACGGCTTCGAGTTGCAGGTCGCGCACGACAAACTGCCCCGATGATTGCTCGTTCCGGTTGTTCACATTCACACTGGCTCTGAAGCGGTAGGCACCATCGGGCAGGCGGCTTATCTCGAAGCGGCTGTTGGCTGCCGTTGGGGTATAGGTGAATGACCGCGTAATCCCTTTCTCGTCGCTGATTTCGAGCCGCACGGGTCGGTCGTACACGCGCTCGAAAATATCATTGTACAACTCCGTTTCGAAAATGACTTTCTCCCCCGCAATAAATTCATTTCGGATGGGGTACACCCGCAGTTTACGCCGGTCTTCTTTCACCGAAATGAGTTGTATTACCTTCTGTATCAGTTCATCGACTACCTCCTGCTTGTCGGTCAAAGCGTACTCTTCGAGCCGCCACTGCCATAGGCCTTCCCCAGCCAGGACGGCGGTTTTCCGTGGACTCGTAACGTTCAGCGCCAGGAGTGGTTTGGTAGTCCGGACACTTCCCACCTGCTGATACAACACGACCTCACTACCGGGCTGCAGCCGGAAATCGCCATACGGGGCTAGCATAGGTGGTAGTTTACTGAGCAGTTCGAGCCGGGCTGGATCGAAGTTCAACTGCTTGAAATCAGCGTTGAATACGCCCAGCACCTTATCATTCTGATTGGGAGCGCCGGCAATCTGCATAACCGGGTTCGACGTGTTGAAGGGGCCCAGCGACGACTGGTTTCCCAGCACAAACAGAACAGGTGTATTTTTGGCCAGATACTTTTGAGCAAGCGCATTGCCAACGCCCCCGTTGTCGGGAATCTGGTGCAGGATAACCAGATCGTACACTTTATCCGCCGGTGGAGTTGGATCCGTAGAGCCCGTCAGGATACGAATATCCAGTTCGTAGTTCTGGTTTTTCTCCAGGATGCTGCGCAGGGCCTTGATGTCGGGATGGGGGGTCAGGGCCAGCAGCAGCACCTTCTCTTTGCCATCGATCACATCGATGTAGACATCCTGCCGATTGTTGCGCGTGCTGAATTCGCCGGGCTGGGGCAACACATCAACGACATAATGCTGCACGCCTTTCTGCGTAGCCGTAGTCTGGAAGGTAAGCTGATTGAAGGTCTCTGCCTGATTAAACGAGACAGACTGCCGGGCTAGTTCTTTCCCATTCTGCCGGAGTACAACGGTGCCGCTTCGCCCCTGAAACCCGCTACTGACAATCTCGGCCTGAATGGGAAACTGATTACCCAGGTACGCGATCCGGTTGGCTACGATGCCTTTTAGCTGAATATCACGTTTGGCGGTTGTATCGCCGAGCCCGATCGTCTGTACGGCAAACGGGTACTGCCCAAACGTTGGGGAGACACCCTGGTTAAAAATGCCGTCAGAAACCAGAATGACGTCGGTGAGGTTTCGGCCTTCGTAGTCAGACCGGATGCCCGACAGGAGGCCCGACAGATCGGTTGTGCGCTGTGAGAACGCAATTTGTGTCAGGTCCAGCTCGCCCGACGGTGTATTACTGATCGTATCGCCCAGTCGGCGTACAGCCACCTCCAGCCCCCGTTCGGTGAGCCCGTTTCGGAGTTGCTGTAGTTTCTCGAGCGACTGGCTGAGCGCTGGCCGACCGGCAGCTGCTACTGACTCAGAATTATCGATGGCCAGCACAACGGTTGGTTTTTCGGTCAGCGTGCGCAGACTTCTGATGAGCGGGTTAAGCAGAAGAAAGCAAAGCAGGCTCACCACCACGAACCGCAGCGCAGCCAGCCCATACGTCATTCGTTTGTCGAAGCCTCCTATCGTTCCTTCGTTACCGGCCAGGCGCGGTAGCGGCTGATACATGGCTAACGCGTACACTGCCCCCACGAGCAGACAAACCAGAATCCACCAGGGAGACGACTGAAAAATGACGTTCATTCTTGGGCAATAAGTTAAAAGCGACAGGTCATGAGCGATGGCTATGTCTCATAACCTATCGCTCATGATCACTTACTAGGTAAGCATACCTCCGTCTACCTGCAACACCTGTCCGGTGATGTAGCGAGACAGATCAGAAGCCAGAAAAACGGCACAGTCGGCTACCTCGTCGGGCTGACCACCTCGTTTCATCGGAATCTGCTGCTTCCATTCGTCAATGGCTTTTTCATTGATTTCGCCGGTCATTTCTGTCTCGATGAAACCGGGAGCAATGGCGTTGGAGCGAATATTCCGCGAACCCAGTTCCAACGCGACCGACTTCGTAAAGCCAATGATACCCGCCTTGGAGGCTGCGTAGTTCGCCTGACCCGCGTTACCCCGAATACCTACTACCGATGTCAGGTTGATGATAGACCCGGCGCGGGCTTTCATCATAGGCTTCGTGGCAGCTTTTGTGAGGTTAAAGACCGACTTTAAGTTAACGTTAATAACGGTGTCCCATTGTTCTTCCGACATCCGCATTAGCAGTCCGTCTTTGGTAATACCCGCGTTGTTCACCAGCACATCAAGTTTGCCAAAGTCAGCAATCACCTGCGTAACCAGATCGTCGGCGGCCTGGTAATTCGACGCGTCGGACCGGTACCCTTTTACCTGTCCGCCAAAAACCCGGAGTTCGTCTTCCAGAGCCTGTCCTTTTTCAACGCTCGATAGATAGGTAAAGGCTACGGCTGCACCTTCCTGAGCAAATTTTTGAGCCATGGCCCGTCCGATCCCACGTGAGGCACCGGTAATCAGCACTACTTTTCCTGTTAACAAGTCCATTCTGTGTAATATAAAATAAGCCATGTATGCAACCGTCAGAACAGTATCGAACAGGCCCGAAGGCTTTATTCGACTACATCATCCTACTGCCCCACGGTCATTATGCCTGGCTCATTGTTAAGTGGCCAAAAATAGGAGTTTGGCGGCAAACGACAAGGTTGATAGCAGTTTGGTTTCCCCATTAGCCTGCGTTACTTTGTCAGAAATTAAAACGGACTATGTTGTATCGGATACTACTTGCGCTCGGCCTGACCAGCTCGGCCGCGTTGGCGCAAAAGATTCACGCCCACAATGATTATGCCCAACCTCGTCCGTTTGTGACAGCCTATGAACATCGGGCTGATTTCATTGAAGCCGATGTATGGTTGCAGAATGGCGAGCTGGTGGTGGCGCACGACAAGCCACAGACGGCCGCTCCTACGCTCGACTCGCTGTACCTGGCTCCTATTGCACGACTTTTCGCTCAGTATAAAGACAAAGTAAGTCCCGATCGGACGTATACCTTTTCGCTGGTGATCGATGTGAAGGATAATTACGCGGAGGTGCTGCCTAAACTGATTGCCCGTCTGCAACAGAATCTGACCTGCTTCAACCGGGCTGCCAATCCCTACGCCGTCCAGGTTGTCATCAGCGGCAACCGCCCTAAACTCGACACGTACCTCGACTATCCCCTGCTTATTCAGTTCGACGGCCGGCCCAGCGAAGTCTACGATCAGGAAACGCTGCAACGGGTAGCTATGATCAGCGATAATTTTCGGGCCTACTCACGATGGGATGGGGTTAGCGACCTGTCAGACCTCGACCGAGAAAAGCTGAAGCGGGTCATCAAACGTGCTCATAACGATAATAAGCCCATCCGGTTCTGGGCCATTCCCGATACCCCTTCGGCCTGGAAACTGCTGAAAAAGTTAGGCGTAGATATCATCAACACCGACAAAGTTGCCGAGGCCATCAGCGAGCTGAAGTAACCAGAAAGACACAAAAAAGCCGGACGGAATCGTCCGGCTTTTTTGTGTACACTTTGATCGTTTATTCGACAACGGCCTCTGGCTTTTTCACCGTGATAGTCAGCGTTTCGCCTTCACCCGGATAGTCGGCCTGGATCACATCGCCTTCCTTGAGTTCTCCCTTCAGGATTTCCTCGGCAACGGGGTCTTCGAGATAGCGCTGAATGGCGCGGCTCAGCGGGCGGGCACCGTATTGTGGGTCATACCCTTTCTCCGACAGGAAGTCTTTCGCTTTTTCGGTCAGCTCTACAGTGTATCCCAGATTGGTTACCCGGCCCAGCAATTTGCCCAGCATCAGATCGATGATCTTGTGAATGTCTTCGCGCTGAAGCGAATTAAACACGATCACATCGTCCAGACGGTTCAGAAACTCCGGCGAGAATGCTTTACGAAGGGCGCTTTGAATCGTACTCTTCATCAACTCATCCTGGCTTTCGCTCGAACGTTTGGTAGCAAACCCGATACCGGCTCCAAAATCCTTCAGGTCACGCACCCCGATGTTCGAGGTCATGATGATGATCGTGTTCCGGAAATCGACCCGGCGCCCCAGACCGTCGGTCAGGATACCATCGTCCAGCACCTGCAGCAGGATGTTGAACACATCCGGGTGGGCTTTCTCGATCTCGTCAAGCAACACGACACTGTATGGCTTCCGGCGAATCTTTTCGGTCAGCTGACCACCTTCTTCGTAGCCCACGTAGCCCGGAGGGGCGCCAACCAGCCGGCTTACGCTGAATTTCTCCATGTACTCCGACATATCGATCCGCACCAGCGCGTCATCTTTGTCGAAGAGATAGGTAGCCAGTACTTTCGCCAGCTCGGTTTTACCAACCCCGGTCGGACCAAGGAAGATGAACGAACCGATTGGTTTCTTCGGATCTTTCAGACCGACACGCGTCCGCTGGATGGCCTTCACCAGTTTGTCGATAGCCGACTGCTGACCGATCACCCGACCTTTCAGCTCTTCGCCCATGTTCACCAGTTTCTTGCCTTCGTCGTTCGATACGCTCGTGACCGGAATACCCGTCATCATAGCGACTACCTCGGCAACGTTTTCTTCGTTAACCGTGTACCGGCGCTTCTTGGTATCTTCTTCCCAAGCCTGCTTGGCACGGTCGAGCTGATCGATCAGTCGCTTTTCCTTGTCGCGGAGCTGAGCAGCTTCCTCGTACTTCTGGCTTTTAACGACCTGGTTCTTTTCTTTCTTAATGTTCTCGATTTGTTCTTCCAGCTTCAGAATATCTTCCGGAACCGTAATGTTCGAGATGTGAACCCGAGCGCCTACTTCGTCGAGGACGTCGATCGCCTTATCGGGCAGGAACCGGTCCGAGATATACCGCTCCGACAACTTCACGGCAGCCTCGATGGCTTCCTTGGTGTAGTTTACGTGGTGGTGATCTTCGTACTTATCCTTGATGTTGTTGAGAATCTCGATGGTTTCATCGATCGAAGTAGCATCGACCATCACCATCTGGAAACGACGGGCTAGCGCACCATCTTTCTCAATGTACTGGCGGTATTCGTCAAGCGTTGTCGCGCCGATGCATTGAATATCGCCCCGGGCCAGCGCTGGCTTGAACATGTTCGACGCGTCGAGCGAACCCGATGCGCCACCGGCGCCAACGATTGTGTGCAGCTCATCGATGAACAGAATCACCTCGGGCGACTTTTCGAGCTCGTTCATAACGGCTTTCATCCGCTCTTCGAACTGACCGCGGTATTTGGTACCCGCTACCAGCGATGCCAGATCAAGCGTTACTACCCGCTTGCCAAACAGTACCCGCGATACTTTCTTCTGCACGATACGCAGGGCCAGTCCTTCAGCAATAGCCGTTTTACCAACGCCTGGTTCACCAATCAGAATCGGGTTATTTTTCTTACGACGGCTCAGAATCTGAGCAACGCGCTCGATTTCTTTTTCACGACCAACAATTGGGTCAAGTTTGCCGACTTCAGCGAGTTTGGTCAGGTCACGGCCAAAGTTGTCAAGCACCGGCGTCCGCGATTTTTCGGAGCCTTTGTCTTTACCCTGGCCAGTACCGCTGCCACCACCGCCGAACATCCCCCGATCATTGTCATCATCATCGGTTTCGGGGCCCATCACCGGACGGCTTCCCGAAGATTGATATTCCAGCATCTCCTTAATGACTTCGTAATTGACATTAAACTTATTGAGAATCTGCGTAGCGACGTTATCCTCGTCGCGCAGAATCGACAGCAGCAGGTGCTCGGTACCGATGAGTGGGCTCTTGAAGATTTTGGCTTCCAGATACGTGATTTTCAGCGTCTTCTCCGACTGACGGGTCAGCGGAATGTTAGCCAGATTTTTCACATTGTTGGTAGCCGTTCCCTTGGTTGCCTGCTCAATAGTAACCCGGAGTTCATCGAGTGATACGCCGAATTTCTTCAGCAACCCGATCGCCACACCTTCACCTTCACGAATCATACCCAGCAACAGATGCTCCGTGCCGATGTAGTCGTGGCCTAGGCGCAAGGCTTCTTCTCGGCTCAGCGAGATAACTTCCTTGACGCGGTTTGAGAATTTTGCTTCCATTCGATTTAGGGGGTCTCCTTAGGTAAGCGTAATATAGGCTTAACGAAGAGTTTTAAGGATTTGTTCGCCTGCCAACGGTAAAGAGCGGATCGAGTCAGGGTAAGAAAATCAGCGTGGAGAACGACAGAATAAACGACTGTCTATGGTTTCGTTCTTTACCGGTTCAAGTACTCGCTCGCAGCTGGTCCCTGGCAAAACAACAGGTCTATTATGCTAAGGTTTGGTACAAATTCAACGCCAAAATTCTGTATGTAGGGTGCTGGCGAGTAAAATACATACGATTCAGCTCCCCCACGCGGATTTACCCTGGACCGGGCGTCAATTAGGCCGGATTCGGGTATTTGTTCGTAACAATCTGTCAGGCTTATGACGGGCTTAGCCCCCAGTAGTTTCAGACAAATTGTCAGCAACTCAACGTTCAGGTCAAAGAGGAAGGTCCAGTTTCTTTGGTATACCGACACCAGTTCAGGCCAATAGTACTCAAAAAATGGGGCCTTCCCATAAGCAGCCTGCAGGCATCGTTGATGATGAATTGACCAGGCCTGATCAGTATCGATCCGCAGCTCCCGGATCGGCTGGTGACGGGTCCCCTGTCGAACCGGTACCGTCAGCACATCAACCTTATTCGCCGTCAGGACGTAGCAACGATTTCTGTAACTTTGCTTCTGGTAATGCTCATGAGCCTCTAAACGCACCCGACCAACCTGCAGCAAACCCGTCATATAATCCAGACAGGGCAAATAGTGCAACTCAATGAGCAATTCGTCGGTAAGCGGCTTAGACTGGTACTTTTCCAATAGTATCAACTGTAACTGTTCACAAGTAAAGCAAAAAATCAATATCACCTATTGGTTTTAGCATTTTTTAATTTTTCGGATAAAACGCCGGTTCCGCCCGCTGTTTGTCACTCCTTTGCCAAATGTTTTTTTTTCGTTTGCTGTCGCGTTTGCCCCTTCGGTTGCTGTATGGTCTGGCTACTATATTGTATTTTTTATTGCTGCACGTAATACGGTACCGGCGTCGGGTAGTGATCGAAAACCTGCGTCTTTCTTTCCCCGAAAAGTCACCGCAGGCGATTCGGCTCATTGCCAGAGGCTTCTACCGTAATTTAACGGACCTCATCGTGGAGACCATTAAGATGCCCGACCTGACGGCCGACGAGCTGCGTCGGCGCGTTCGGTTCACCAATCCCGAGTTAGTTCGGGATCGGCTCAAGGCCGGGCAAACGGTTATCGGCATGGCTTCACACCAGAGCAACTGGGAGTGGATACCGTCGGCCTCTGTGCTGAATGACATGCCGGTCGATAGTGTCTACAAACCCCTTACCAACCCGTTTTTTGAAGAGCTGATGCGCGAAGTCCGGTCCAGCTTCGGGGCCGTACCCACGCCAATGAACCTGCTGCCCCGCCAGATGGTGGCTCGCAAAAACATACCCCGGATCATTGCGCTGGTAGCCGATCAGGTTCCGGATGTCCCGGAGCAGGCCTACTGGACCAACTTTCTACATCGAGATACCCCCTTTTATCCGGGCACCGAACGACTGGCCCGCAGCCGCAACCTGCCGGTTTTCTACACGGAACTGGTACGAGTGGGGCGCGGTCGGTATGAGGTAACGTTTACGCTGATTGGCGACCCTCCCTACACAGATCTGCCGGCGGGCGCCATTCTGGAACGCTACCGCGATCAGCTCGAAGATACGATTCGCCGGCATCCGGCCGATTGGCTCTGGTCGCACAAACGCTGGAAGCACTGGCGTGGGAAATACGCCAAAGTAGGTGCAAAACTGGAATGAACACATTCCCTCTCTTACCTTTACCCGTATGATTACCTTTTATCCCGGTCCATCTAAAGTTTATCCGCAGGTAGCCGACTATGCAGCCGAAGCGATTCGGACGGGTCTGACAAGCCTGAATCACCGTAGCCCGGGGTTTATGGAGATTGTACGCGAGACGATACACCTCCTCCACCAGAAACTGGATATCCCTGCCGATTACCATATTGCATTCGTGTCATCGGCTACGGAGTGCTGGGAAATTGTCGCCCAGTCGCTGACAGCCGTCGGCAGTACCCATCCATATACCGGTGCGTTCGGCAAAAAATGGATGGAGTACGCCCACCGGATCACCCCCTCCACATCAGCCCCGGCCGATACCCTTTGCCTGGTGCAGAACGAAACATCGACCGGTGCGCAGATTCCGATGGAGGCCCTGGCAGACTACCGGTCAACGTTCGAAGGATTGATAGCAGTCGACGCGGTGTCGTCAATGGCCGGCATTCGGCTCGACTGGCAACGGGCCGATGTCTGGTTTGCCTCCGTTCAGAAATGTTTTGGCCTGCCGGCGGGACTGGCGGTGCTGGTTTATTCGCCCGCTGCCCTGAATCGGGCCCAGGCCATCGGAGAACGCAACCATTATAACAGTCTGCTGTTCATTCATGAGAATTTCTCGGCTTACCAGACGCCCTATACGCCCAACGGACTAGGTATCTATTGCCTGATGCGGGTTCTGCAGCAGGTTGCTCCTATTGCCGAAATCGATACAATGACCAAACGCCGGGCCGTGGACTGGTACAATTTTTTCGACCAGGGTTTACCGGGTGCGCTGGGCGCGTTCCGACCCCTGATCAACGATACCGCCAAACGGTCCGACACGGTGATTGCCATTGAGGGTTCGGAGACGGACATCAAAGCGCTGAAGCTGGCGGCTCAACAGGCTGGCATCACCCTCGGCAATGGCTACGGAAACTGGAAAAACACCACCTTCCGCATCGCCAACTTCCCCGCCATTACCGACGATGAGGTTGATCAGCTCAGGCGGTTTTTACACACCTATCGGACCGGTCAGTAGGTTGTCCCCCTATCATTCATTATGTTTAACATCAAGGAAATTATTTCGGTAACGCTCATCTTGTTCTCGGTCATCGACGTGATTGGCTCGTTGCCGGTCTTGATCGATCTGCGTAAAAAAGTCGGCAAGATCGAGTCCGAACAGGCTACGGTCATTTCGGGCATACTGATGGTGTCGTTTCTGTTCGTCGGCGAGCGGATTCTGAACCTGTTCGGGGTCGACGTTGCTTCGTTCGCAATTGCGGGCGCGCTGATTATTTTCCTGATTGGTCTGGAGATGATACTGGGCCGGACTATTTTCAAGTCTGAAGTCAGTTCCGGCGGGGCGACGCACATTGTACCGATTGCCTTTCCGCTCATTGCCGGGGCTGGTACCCTGACGACGATAATCTCCCTGCGGGCCGAATACCAGACGGTTAATATTATTGTCGGCATCGTTATCAACCTGATTCTGATCTACGCCGTCCTGAAGTCGTCAGAATGGCTCGAAACCCGGCTGGGACCAGGCGGACTTGATGTACTGCGAAAGATCTTCGGCATTATTCTGCTGGCCATCTCGATCAAGCTATTTAAGACCAATCTGATTGCCGGTTTTTAGTTCGTCTCATGCACCTTTTCTATCAGCCCGAACCAATCGCCCAACTCACCGAAGACGACTCCCGCCATGCGGTTAAAACGTTGCGGCTGAGCGCTGGCGACAGCATAGCCGTTACCGACGGACACGGAAACCGTCATCTGGCCGTTATTACCTCGGCCGATGCGCGCCGGTGTGCCTTTCGGGTAACGGATACGCAAATCACACCCCCACGCCCGTTTTCAATCCGTATTTGCGTAGCACCTACCAAAAATCTGGATCGGATCGAATGGTTTGTCGAGAAAGCAGTCGAAATTGGGATCGAACGCATCAGCTTCTTTATCGGCCAGCATTCAGAACGGCGCGTGCTGAAACTGGAACGTATCGAGAAAATTGGCATAGCCGCCATGAAGCAGTCGTTGCAGTCGTACCTACCCCGGTTCGATGAAGCAGTTTCGTTTACCGATTTGCTGAAAACCGTAACCGAAGAACAGCGGTTTATTGCCCACCTGCCGGCCAACGCGTCGCCTGTTAATCTGGCCAGTGCCGTTGGTCCGGGCGGGCAGTATGCGGTACTGATTGGTCCGGAGGGCGACTTTTCTGCTACCGAGATCAGTCAGGCACAGGCGGCCGGGTGGACGCTGGCAACCCTCGGACCTAACCGGCTGCGAACCGAAACCGCAGCCCTGACGGCCTGTCAGTTACTTAATTTCGTTAACTATTAACAGCCGGGGTAACCCCAGATCGACGTCTAAACTGCGATGAAAAAAATCTTGTTCACCGGCCTGCTGCTGGTTGCCTGTTGTCAACTGGCATCGGCGCAGTATGCCTACAAAATCGCCAAGCTGAAATACAACGGCGGAGGAGACTGGTACGCCAACAAGACAGCGTTGCCCAACCTGATCAAATTTGCGAACGCCAACCTGCGCATGAATATCTTCCCCGAAGAAGATATTGTGGAACCAGGCAGCCCCGATATCTTCAGCTATCCCTTCGTTCACATGACCGGGCATGGCAATGTAACCTTCAGCTCGACCGACGTTCAGAACCTGCGCCGGTACCTCATGTCGGGTGGGTTTCTGCACGTTGACGATAACTATGGCATGGATAAATTTATCCGGCGGGAAATGAAGAAAGTCTTTCCTGAACTCAATTTTATTGAGCTACCCTTCAACCACCCTATTTACCAGCAGCGGTTCAAATTTGCGGGGGGCCTGCCCAAAGTACACGAACACGACGGCAAAGCTCCGCAGGGCTTCGGCCTGATCTACCAGGGGCGGCTGGTCTGCTTTTACAGCTACGAATGTGACCTGGGTAACGGCTGGGAAGATCAGAGCATCTATAATGATCCGGAACCGGTCAGGCAGCAGGCCTTACGCATGGGCGCCAATTTGTTGCAGTATGCGACGACTACAAATTAATTCCGGTATTATTTAGGGAACGCAAGCCAAACCGGCTTGTTTTTCGTTAGTTTTGTAGAAGTATTTATAGTTCTGCTCAAGTTGTTCACCCTTTAATCACTCCCTATTGTGATTGTACTGGCCGCATTCATCGGACACTGGTATCTGTCCCTGTTCTGCCAAACTTTTTTCCTGCACCGTTATTCGGCCCACAAAATGTTCTCGATGAGCAAATTCTGGGAGCGGTTCTTTTACGCCCTGACCTACATCTCGCAGGGATCGTCATACCTGAGTCCACGGGCTTATGCCGTGCTGCACCGGATGCACCACGCCTTCAGCGACACCCCCCGCGATCCGCACTCGCCCCACCATACGCAGAACATCTTTACAATGATGTGGCAGACCAAAAATATTTACAATGCCGTTCTGCACCGGACACAGCCCATCGAACGTCAGTTCGACAGAAACTACCCCGAGTGGAGCTTCATTGAGAAAGTTGGCGACTCCTGGTTCTCACGTGCTGGTTGGGGAGTTCTTTACAGCCTGTTCTATATCTTCGCGTTCCTCTATCTGGATATGCACTGGGCGTTTTTCTTTCTGCTGCCCGTCCATTTTGTAATGGGGCCCGTTCACGGCGCCATTATCAACTGGAGCGGTCACAAATACGGATACGCCAACTTTGACAATCAGGATAAGTCGAAAAACTCATTGATTCTGGATGTCGTCATGATGGGTGAGCTGTTTCAGAACAACCACCACAAGCGGCCAAATGCGGCTAACTTCGGTGCCAAGTGGTTCGAATTTGATCCTACCTTCCCGATCATCGGTGTGCTGCACAAGCTCCACATTGTCCGGTTAAGACCGGCCGCCGAAGCGAAGAAAGCCCAACAGGAAGTTGGCCACGATCGTTTGGTTGAGCGGGAGCGTGAAGTAGAAGCCTAGAAGCCATTCCAATAAAAAAAGTCCTGACTTAACGGTCGGGACTTTTTTGTTGAACTTAATACCGGCTCAAAGAAGCAGGTCAGCTATTTCCTGCCAGGACTTCATCCGCCGAAACTGGGTGTCCTCGCGGTTGTGAAGTGCATCGAACAGCAGGCCTTCGCCCTGGAACGTGCGCAGATTGCGGGGCAGATCATCGATCAGGTAGTCGGTATTGAGTACGCTCTTGTCGCCCATGAAGATGTAGTTGCGCCAGGAGATGGCCGGGAAGTGGGTTTGCAGCCAGTCCCATTTTTCGCGAAGCGAGTTAGGGAACTCCTGCGCAGCCGAGGCTATGAACACATCGTACTTCGTCATCAGATCAGCAATGACGTCCTGCGCACCTTCCATGACTGGAATATCGCTGAAGAAGCCCGGCTCGTAGACCCGCTGCGACAGGGCGCGGTATTCATCTTCGTCGAACAGTTCATGAAACGACTTTTCTTTCAACTCTTCAAGCGTATAGCGGGGCATCTCCCCGGCCAGATAAAGCTGAATAAACTTACTATGGGTATCGGCCATGACATCGTCCATGTCGATGGCTATTCGTTGTTTCATATCGATCGGTTTACATCAAACTGTTCCAGATAATCGGCCACGCGCCGGACAAACTGCCCGCCCAGCGACCCGTCTACAACGCGGTGGTCGTAGGAGTGCGAGAGGAACATGAGTTGCCGGATGCCGATAAAGTCGCCCTGGGGTGTTTCGACCACGGCGGGTTTCTTCACAATAGCCCCGAAGGCCATGATGGCCACCTGCGGCTGGAGAATAATCGGGGTTCCCATCAGGTTGCCGAACGTACCGATGTTTGAGATGGTATAGGTTCCACCGGCCAGATCGTCGGCAGTCAGTTTGTTCTCGCGGGCGCGTTTGGTCAGGTCATTGACCCGTTTGGTAAGCCCGACCAGGTTATACTGATCGGCATCGTGAATGACGGGCACAATCAGATTTCCGGAAGGCAACGCCACCGCCATACCGACGTTGATCGATTTCTTGACCAGAATCGAATCGCCATCGACCGACACGTTGATCATCGGAAAATCCTTGATGGCTTTTACAATCGCTTCGACCAGGATGGGCGTATAGGTCAGGTTTTCGCCGGTCTGCTGCTTAAACTGGTCCTTGATACGGGTACGCCAGGCCACCACGTCGGTCAGGTCGGCTTCAACAAACGAGCTAACGTGTGGCGAAATCTGCTTCGACTCCACCATGCGTTGCGCGATCATTTTTCGCATCCGATCCATCTGAACGATGTCGGCCTGCCCATTGATCGAAGCACTAGCTTTCCCGTTGACGGCGGGGACGGCAGACGGGGCGCTGGCAGGCGTGGCCGGAACAGACGCAGCAGCCGGAGCCGGTTTCGACGGCGCTATCTGGCGCTCGGCCCGATCGATCACGTAAGCCAGGATGTCTTTCTTCGTAACCCGATTGTCGGCGCCAGAACCCGGAATCCGGTCCAGTTCATCGCGGCTGATATTTTCCTCTTTGGCAATGTTCAGCACCAGGGGCGAGTAGAAGCGATCGGCAAACACGGTATCGTAGGCGGGCGCTGCCGGCATATCGGCCAGACTTGTAGCCGATGTAGCTACGGCCTTTGCGGGTGCCGGTCGACTGCTCATCGCCAGAATGCTGGTTTCCAATTCGCGGGCAGATTCGGTAACCTCTTCTGGCTGGGCCGCATCGGTCGCTTCAGGCTGGGCCAATCCAGGCTGGGCCAATCCAGGCTGGGCCACATCGCCAATACCAACGGGCAGATTGTCCGGTTCGGCGGCTTCGGCGCTTTTAGGAGACCCTGGCGAGGGCGTGGCGCTACCGCCAACCGCTTCGTCGACTTCCAGACGGGCAATGGGGGCTCCTACTGCCACCACATCGCCATCCTTGACGAGGATCTCTTTCAGAATACCGTTTTGCGGAGCGGGCACTTCGGTATCCACCTTATCGGTGGCTACTTCCAGTACCGATTCGTCTGCTTCTACCCGATCGCCGGGCTGTTTGAGCCAGCCGATGACCGTGCATTCCATTATACTTTCGCCCATTTTGGGCATGACCATGTCGATGAGTGCCATACAAATAATGATAAACCATGAATAAGGAGCGCCGGTAGCTACTCATCATTCACTACTGGTTAAGTAATTCTTCCCGCAGCAAATTTAGCAGATAGGTTGTGGTTAGTTGAATATTCTGATCGCGGTATTGCCCCAGTTTGAGCAGGCGGGTCGTGGTGCGCTTACCGGTAGCGACCGCAATCCAGACCGTACCGACGGGTTTGTCGGGGGTACCTCCGTCGGGGCCGGCAATACCACTGGTGGCTATGCCTACGTCTGCCTGTAGCGCGTGACGAACGCCCTCCGCCATTTGCCGGATAGTTTCTTCACTGACCGCACCGAACTGTTGCAGGGTTTCAGGCTTTACGCCCAGCTGGTTTATTTTCACGTCATTACTGTAGCTTACGATACTGCCCAGAAAATAGGCTGAAGACCCTGGCACACTGGTAATTCGCGAGGCTACGTAACCACCGGTACAGCTCTCGGCCGTGGCCAGCGTGAGCTGCCTCTCGGTCAGTGTTCGGCCAACTACGCTTTCGAGGGTTTCGTCGTCATAGCCGTACACGTGCTGTTGTATCTGGGGCAGCACCAGGGCTACCTGTTCGTCGAGCTCCTGGCCCAGCGTCTCGTTGTCGACGCCGGTTGCCGTCAGCCGGAGCCGGACCCCGCCAAAGCTCGGCAGATAGGCCAGTCGGATATGCGGGGGCAGTGCATCTTCCCAACTGGCAATTCGCTCGGCCAGGAACGACTCACCGATACCGGCCGTCAGAATCATCTTGTGCCTGATTACGGGGGTCTGAAAGTGGCTGAGCAGCCGAGGCAACACCCGGTTCGTCATCAGGTGCTTCATCTCGAACGGAACGCCCGGCAGGGAGACGTACACCCGGCCTTCATGCTCGAACCACATGCCCGGGGCAGTACCCCAGTCGTTCTGCAGATACACCGCATTGGCGGGCAGATCGGCCTGCCCCCGGTTGAGATCGGTCATTTCGCGGCCCCGCTTCTCGAAAAAGCCCGTGACCAGCGCCAGGGCCTCAGGGTTCCGGACCAGGCTTACGCCAAAATAATCGCAGAGGGTTTTCTTGGTAATATCGTCTTTGGTGGGTCCCAGACCGCCGGTAATCAGAATAACATCGGCGCGCTGGTGGGCTTCGTGCAGCACCTCGAGAATGGCTTTGGCCTGATCACCGACCGACGACTTCCGTACGATCCGGATGCCGATGTTTGTCAGCTCGGTGCCTATCCACTGAGTATTGGTATCGGTGATTTGTCCGAACAGAATTTCGTCGCCGATCGTAACCACTTCGGCACGGATGGTGTTGGTCATAGAGTAATGAATAAATACGTAATGAATAATGGGGTTCGTGATGCCTGGTCAGGACGCTGAAGCCGCCAGCCTGAAAAATTTCATCACCGTCCACTTTACATTATTCATTCTTACTGGTCAAAAGTACATAAAAACGATCCATTGCATGAACAAGATGATCTGGCTGGGGGTTTGCCTGGCCCCCTTATTTATCCAGCCTGCGTCGGCCCAGGATACAACTGGTCAGCAGTCGCAGCCACAGAAGCCCCGCAAAACTATATTTGGACAGGTACTTGATCAGGTACTGACGCCCGGCACATCGGGGGGGAGCCTGACCAACAGCGATATTGCCACGGGTCTGCGCGAAGCCCTGCGGGTCGGCATCAGCAAAGGTGCCGATCAGGCCTCGGCCACCGACGGCTATTTCAAGAACCCCCTCCTCCGGATCGCGTTCCCACCCGAAGCCCAAAAAGTGGCAGCCCGGCTGCGGCAGCTGGGTTTCAACAAGCAGGTCGACCAGTTTGAGCTGTCACTCAACCGAGCGGCAGAAGACGGAGCCAAAGTAGCCAAACCCATTTTCCTAAAGGCCATCACTTCCATGAGCATCGGCGATGCCGTTACCATTCTGCGCGGCCAGAACGATGCCGCTACCCAGTATCTGCGCCGAACATCGGGCCAGCAGCTGGTGACCGAGTTTACCCCTATCATCGACAGCACGCTGAAGAAGAATCAGGCAACACGTTATTATAGCGATCTGGTAACGACTTACAACAAGCTTCCGTTTGTGCAGAAAGTAAACCCGAACCTGACCCAGTATGCCACGAATAAAGCCGTTGACGGACTGTTTATCCTGGTAGCCCAGGAAGAGAAGCGAATTCGCGAAAATCCGGCTGCCCGGGTGTCGGAGATTTTAAAACGAGTGTTTGGGAGTCGGTAGGGCTAGTTAATACCAGCTACGCTATTTCGTTTGCAGTTCGAGGATTTTTATATAATTTAATAAATATTGCTCACGTTCAATACTTCTTGCCCGCTCTTGCTCAAATTCGACAATTTTTTGGTCTCTTTCAAGCAACTGCTGTCGTTGCAATCGTATTGTTTCTTCTAAATCCGTAGAAAATGTTTCTTTTCTTTCAGAGAAGAGTGTACTTATGGGTACACGTAGTACATGAGCAATTTGTTGAAGTCTGACGGTCGATAACTTTATTTTTCCATTCTCGATTTTTGAATACGTTGCCGGACTTACACCAATTTGTTCTGCAATGTATTCTTGTTTTAAATGTTTAGATTCCCGTAACACACGTAAATTAATTGCAAGTGATTTTATATCCATAGATTAAAAAGTAAATAGAAACCATCAGCAAGTAGCATTCGAGACGGTAAAGTAGAATGAAAGTGACTTTCATTCTACTTTACCGTCTCGAATGCTACTTGCTATTTTGGAAACACAGAATCAGGCTAATAAAGCGCATATTTGTAAAGCTAAAGCGAAGCAACCCGCTGGTGTGGTTGTGGAAAGCCAAAGCCTAAAACCCAATGAATCGTTTATCCCTGGCCGATTTGAAGGCAAAAGTCAATGTAGTAGCGAATGTTGAAGCCATTAAGGGCGGGACTGCAGAGGCTTGTCATTTAGGATCTTGCGGAGATACGACTATGCCAGCAGATGGCACCCGTGTCGCAAAACCAGGAAAAAGTATTTAATTTATGGAGCCCTGATTTGATCATATTAGGTCAGGGCTCTTACTTTCTTGTTGATTTTAATTATGAGAGGATATTCTGTTTCAACAATCCTAATATTACTATCATTTGCAGCATGCTCCCAACCCATACAAAATACAACTACTCAAACATTGTTTATTAATCCATCTGTTATTAATCAAGATGACTCGGAAGTAAAAGAAGTCATATCGGTTTGGAGGAAGTACTTATTGACTAAAGACTCATTATATCAAACTAATCCTTATTGGTCTAATCTGGAATACAAGAAAAGAAACATACCAGATTATTTTCTTAAACGGATTAATCACTCTGGAATTTTTAATCAAAAAAATCTATATAAACCCACTGTATTATCTGTTGTAAGAGACGATAGTTCTTATATCATTAAAACCTTGTTTGCAACCGCAGAAAAAGACAACGGATTTTCTCGCGTTTCTGGAATAATTAATGTTGAAGCAATAAAAGAAAATGGAAATTGGAAGCTAAAATCTATGTTAGATCAAAACCTAAAAAAGTATCAACAATATCAGGCTGGTAAAATTCTATATTATTTTTCTAAAAATAGAAAATTAGACACATTACTTTGTAACAAATTTAACGAAATAAACACAGACATAGCTAGAAAATTTGACGTTTCTCCTATGGATATTATTTATTATTTATGCACAGATAATAATGAACTGCAACGTTTAATTGGATTTGACTATGAGATTTCAATGGCTTATCCTAACCAGGTAAGTGGCCTTGCCGACATTTTCAATAATACTATTTATGCGGGTAATAATAGTGAATGGTACCCGCACGAGTTAGTACACCTTTATGTAAAGGATAAGTTTGGATTTGCAGTAAATTATTGTTTTAATGAGGGCATAGCAACATATCTCGGTGGTAGTGTTGGGAATTCTCTACAATATCATTTGCATAAGATAGCGGTATATGTTAGAAATCACTCTGTAGATTTTACTAAATTATCATCCTTAGAACGTATTGATGACGAGACGAATTTTCAGTACAGTATTGGTGGCTTAATTTGTAAGATAGCTGATGAACGCTTGGGATTTGAAGGTATTAACAAACTTCTTCAAACTGGAGACTCAGATGAAGAAATGTTTCAGGCCATCGAAAATACATTGGGTGTAAAACGAGGAAATTTTAATGAGTTTATTCACACTGAATTAAAAAAATATGTCAATTAAGTTATTTAGTTTAGAGGTTGACGATTTCTTGGTTCAATCTAATCAGATCGAGTTATCAGACACTGTTCGTTTGCTTTTATATCAGCAGTATCCTAGCTGGTTTGAATACTTAGCGTACGACAATGATGCCATATTTCTTGAGCCTACTCTCTTCTATTCTTTTTCTGACAAATCCTTATGCGAATTACCTATAGAACAAATATTATTTGGCTATCTACCTGAAGATAAGCGCCCTGGTCAATTTAAAGCTCTTATTGACCCATATGGCTTAATTAGTTTGCCCAGCTATGGATATATCCATACTAGTTATTCAAAAGAAATCATAGAGATTAACAAGTCAGATATTAATAACTTTAGCAATAAACACACTTTATTAGAAGAGTCTATTCAGCTTAACCAACACGTTCCTTTTATATTTTATACAGATAAAGTTATGAAATTAAAAGTTAATGAACCAATATCAAAAACCATATCTACACATAAGTTACATTTACTAAAAGCATTTGAATTTTTGCAAAAATATTCACGTAAATTTTGGGAGATTATAAAATTAGTAACACGAGAAATTACTTTATTCAATAGCCCGAATCAGCGTTCTATGGCGGCAATTTCCTATCATGGAACAGCATTTATTAATACAGAAGGGCAGGCACATGACGAGGTTTTCTTTATAGAAGATTTAGCACATCAATGTGGTCATATAATTTTTTATGCTTTAACGTTGAAGGCGAACGACTTTCTCAAAATTCGGAAAGAAACGCCAGTATGTGATATAACCGGTGTTCAACATGACAGCCGAACAGTCTATGGTGTGTTTCATGGTCTTTTTACTTACACTACTATCCTTTATTGCTTAACCGAATGTTTAAAATCAGGCGTTTTTAGCTATTCGCAACAGTTAGAGTCAATAGCTCGTATTGGCTTTTTTATGCAAAAATTTCAGGTGGATTTAATTTATATGAACCATCCTGAAATTTTCACTCCGAAAGGCTGGCTAATATACTCAAGTGCTAAAGATAGCTTTGAACAGATTCAGCAGATGTTTAAAGCTGACTATGCGCTTTATCGCTATGATAATCAACCTTACATTTTTAACTATGAATTATTTAGAGAAGCCAATGGTATTCTTACGTAAATTTAGTCTGTTATTTTTGTTTGTAAGTACGCCAATCTGGCTGCTGGCTCAAATAAGTCGGCAGCCAGATTATAGTAATGCCCTAAAAGCTAAGGCGATTCTTGATCAGGCTATTGATTATAGCGGACTAGGATCGGATAGCCTGAATATGGTTATTTCTGCTAAGGGCGTAATGCATGAGTCCGGGCATTTTTCGGCCCCCGAAGAGCGGATCGACGTACCCGAGACCTATACGCTAAGTATCTTCAGTAGCATAGAGAATTATTATATTGATGGCCAGATAAATTTTCGGGGTCGGAATCTTACCCGGCAGGTATATGTGAAACAGGATAGTATCTTTTATAGGGACCATTTTGGCAGGGGCGTTAGCCGGGAGGCCCTGATCCGATCTATCCCTGTCTATAATGAAATTCTGGCATTGCATCCGGCTTTGATTTTGAACGAGGCTCGTCGGTCTTTGCTTTCATTGCGGTACCTAGGAAAAGTGGGAGCTGTCGCCTTGCTCTCATTCTCTACCAACCAAACTTCCTTTACGCTTCATATTTTGCCGAATGGACAAGTTAAACAAGTTTCGTATTTGGCAAGTCACAATTATTATGGCGATAATGTTCACAGATATGATTACCTGGACTATAAGCCTATAGCAGGCTACAATCTGCCAACTCGCTTTAACGAATATGAGTTTGGTGGCTTACGGAAGGACCTGACGTTTACTTACGACTTTGCACCTACCTTAACCTTGCCTGTCAATCAGGTTTGTCCAGGATGCTCTCTTGTGCCGAAGAGAAAAAATGCCAATATAACCGTGAAAAATTTGGGTGGTGATTTGTATAGCGTTGATTTAAATGCTTACAACAATCGCTCGTTGTTTCTGGTCGCAAAAAATGGAGTTACGGTCTTCGAGGCTCCTGTAAGTTATAAGGCGGGTCGGGATGTTATTGAAGCCGTAAACCAAACAACAGGAGGTAAACCTATTACTCAACTGATGGTAACGCACCACCACCCCGACCATGCAGGTGGCCTGCGCGCCTTTGCCGAACAAGGGGCTACGATTATCACGACAAAAGGAAATGTCAAATTTTTCAGCCAACTGGTCAATTATCCACACCAATTAGAAGGTCGAACCTCGGATAAACAGTTAAAACCGTCGTTCATTACAGTCGATTCGGCACAAACCTTTACGACAAATACTGAGGAACCTTTTACGTTGTACTTTATTGGTGATACACAGCATACAAATGAGTATCTAGTGGCCTATTTCCCAAAACAAAAAATCCTGTTTCAGGGCGATTTATGCTTTTTTCAGTTGAATGGTGAATCGGCGGCATCGGCTCGTGAGCAAGCCATAGGGCGGCTAATCGAGCGTAAAAAGCTGGCAGTCGAAAGAATTTATAGCTCTTGGCCCTTAAGAGGGTTCAAAGAATTTGGAACCGCCGAAGATTTGAAGCGCAAACTGGAACTAGCCACAAAATAATATTCATTAGTGTGATCTTATGCCCCTCAAGTTTCCTTTCTACAAACAGTTAGACCAACGTGATTGTGGGCCTACCTGTTTACGAATGGTAGCCCAGCATCATGGACGTATGCTCTCACAGGAGTATTTGCGTGAAAAATCATCGTTGAATCAGGAGGGTGTATCACTTGGTGGATTAGCCGAAGCAGCCGAAGCGATCGGTCTGCAATCACTGGCTGTTAGTGTACCGCTCGAAACACTACAACAAGACGTTCCTTTACCTTGTATTGCCTATTGGCGGCAACGGCACTTTGTTGTTGTGTATGCCGTTAAACAAGGACGCATTTATGTCGCCGATCCAGGCTATGGCTTACTCGATTACTCGCCTGGAGAGTTTTGTAAGGGCTGGCTCAACAGTAAACATCCACAACCTGGCGATGAGGGCATTGTGCTGGTGCTGGAACCATCGCCGGCGTTTTATGAAGAGGGAGATAGCGGCAGCGAAGCCAAACAAATCAATCTCTCGTTCTGGTTCCGGTATTTTCGACCATACCGGGCTTTATTGATACAACTAATGCTCGGCCTTGGTCTGGGAAGTCTTTTGCAGGTCGTCTTTCCGTTTCTGACACAAGCGCTCATTGATTACGGCATTAATTTCAATAATCGCAGCTTCATTTATATTATTCTGCTGGCCCAGTTAGTCTTGTTTGCTGCCCAGACGCTGGTGCAAATTTTTCGGGACTGGCTGCTGATTCACATGACCAGTCGGATTAATATTCGGATGCAGGCCGATTATTTGATTAAATTGATGCGGCTGTCAGTAGGATTTTTTGACTCTAAAAATATTGGAGATTTACTCCAACGCATTCAGCGTGACCATGCCCGTATTCAAAATTTTATGTCGGCGGTCACGCTTCGGGCCCTATTTTCGATACTCGAAATTCTAGTCTTCGGCACCATCCTTGCACTTTATAATCTGACTGTATTTGGGATATTCCTGACGGGTGCAGTTTTATATATTGGCTGGACTTTTTTGTTCCTGAAACGTCGTAGACTTATCGATTACCGATATTTTGATGAGGGCTCTGGGCAGCAGAGCAGTTTAGTGCAACTCATTAATGGGATGCAGGAAATTAAACTAAATGGCTCTGTACGACGCCGACGGTGGGAGTGGGAAGCTATTCAGATTCGTTTGTTTCGTATTAATCTAAAAGCACTGGCCCTGAACCAAAGCCAAACGTTGGGTGGGTCTGTTCTAAATCAGTTAACGAATATACTGGTAACATTCATTGCTGCTAAATCAGTTCTTGACGGACAAATAACGTTGGGCATGATGTTGTCGATTCAGTTTATGCTGGGTCAGTTGAATGTTCCGCTCAACGATCTTATTTCATTTATTCAGAACGGTCAGGATGCACTATTAAGTCTTGAGCGTATTTCGGAAGTGTATAACAAGCCTGATGAAGATAGCCCTGAGCAATTGAGAGAACTGCCCAGCGATAAATCGATTCGGATCGATGGAGTATCGTTTCGCTATGGTAGCGGCACATCTCCGCTTGTGCTGGATAACGTTTCGGTAGCCATTCCAGCCGGGAAAGTTACGGCTATTGTAGGAAGTAGTGGTAGTGGCAAAACAACTCTCTTAAAGCTTTTACTGAAGTTTTATGAACCTACAACGGGAACTGTTCAGATTGGGAATCGAAATCTGAAAGATATAAATAGTGCCTATTGGCGGTCCTGTTGTGGTTGCGTTATGCAGGATGGTTATTTATTTGCCGATAGCATTGCCCGTAATGTAACGGAATCAGCCACTGATGGATTGATTGATAAAGGTAAGTTACTGGATGCTGTTAGTTTAGCTAAACTGGACACATTTGTCGATGAATTGCCGACAGGATTTAATACACGGGTAGGTAGCAGCGGCATGAGAGTAAGTGGTGGGCAAAAGCAACGGTTGTTGATTGCCAGAGCTATTTATAAAGACCCTGACTATCTATTTTTTGACGAAGCAACCAGTGCCCTTGATGCAAACAACGAGCGAGCTATCCAGGAAAACCTGAATCGGTTTTTTAAGGGGCGTACAGTGCTTATTGTTGCTCACCGGCTGAGTACAGTGCGATATGCTGATAATATTATTGTGCTGGAAAAAGGATGTGTAGTTGAACAGGGGACCCACGAGGAGCTTGTACGCAGGCAGGGCGCGTATTTTACGCTGGTAAAAAATCAGTTAGAATTGAGCGAATAATGGCATTGCAGGAACGGGCTGAGGAATTGACCGACTACAGCGAGCAGGTACGGGAAGTACTGACCAGACCACCTTCAGGCTTAATCAGGTGGGGTATTGGTATAGTGGTTCTGGGTGTTGGTTTATTGGGCGGGATAGCTTCATCGATTCGTTATCCGGATACGCTTACCGGGCCAGTAGTGCTCACTACCGAACCTCAACCTTTACCAGTGGTTACCAGAGTCAATGGTAGGCTAGGGCGTCTCTTAGTAAGAAATGGTCAATTTGTTCAGAAAGGTCAGCCTTTAATTGAAATTGAGAATACCACTCGTTTAGTAAACATACCACGGCTTCATCGGTTGACGATGGATGTACGTCAATTTCTTAAGAATCCGGCAACTCCACTGGTATTGCCCGAAGAAATTACGTTTGGCGATATTCAGGGAGAAGTAAATACACTTTATACAGCCTGTAAGAGTTACCATCGGTTGCAATCTGATGGGTATCTGGCAACCCAATTAAGTTTGTTGAGTCGAGAGATTAAACAGTATCGTCAGTTAGTAATTGTTAACGAACTACAATCGGCTATCAATACCAGTGAAGTGAACAATGCCGAGAAAAAATATCGAATCGATAAACGGTTGTTTTTGGAGAAAGTGTATTCACAGGCCGAGTTTTTGGCCCTAGAAAATGAATACCTGCGTCGAAAACGAGAAAAGGAAGAGTATCAGAAAACAGTACTACAAAATAACCTTCTCTTAGTCAGTAAGGAAAAAGAGAGACTCAATTTACAGCAACAACAGACACAACAGATAAGGACAACCTCAGATAATATTCAACAGGCACTAAACAATATTGAAAATCTGTTGCAAGTTTGGCAGCAAAATTACTTACTTACTTCCCCTCTTTCAGGACGGCTATATTTTTTGGAAACACTGGCAGAATTGCAATCGCTTCGATCTGGAGATAGCTTATTTGCAATTGTTCCGCTAAATACGCCTTTGATCGGATTAGCAAGTTTATCCGCCCAAAAACGTGGAAAGCTACGTATTGGACAGTCTGTTATTATTCGCCTGGCTGATTATCCGTTCGAGGAGTATGGTGTTATACGTGGCAAGGTAAAGGCGATTTTTCAATCATCGGACAATGCGCGTGGCCGGGTTAGTATTGTATTGCCCGATCAACTTACCACATCTTATCAACGAAAGTTAGTTTATAGGTATGAAATGCCCGGCACTGTTGAGGTTATAACGGACGATCTTTCGCTTCTACAACGTGCTTTATTTGGATTGAGAAAACTACTGATACAAAGGCAATGACCTCTAGTTCTATATTTGGTAGTGGCTTAACAGCGTTGATGAATAAAGAAATAGTGGTTAATAAACAAACCAATTAACGTATCATGAATGACGACCGATTTGGAAAAACATATCGTGCGACGAGTGAGCTGTTTCAAGCGGGTGCGTAGGGTCAAGTGCTTGCGCTCCAAACTTTGTAACAAGGCTTTAGACTCTACTCGCCGTGCTTGGTCCAGACAATCGAAATAGGCCCGCGACGGCGGCCCGGCACCAGGCATCGGTGATCCAGCCGCTGACCTGAATCTGGGCCGCTTGCAACAAAGCTAACAGCCGGCTGAAAGTAGCATGTGTCCGGCGACCAAAGACAAAGGCCACCACTTCACCAGTGCTCGCATCTTCCACCCACCACAGCCAACGAGGCCGCTGTTTGCTGCCCAAGAACGACCACATCTCATCCACTTTTAATATGATTCCTTATAAGCATAGTTAGGATTGACCTGGATGATCTGACCGTTTTTTTTAAGCTGGCTACTGACTGTGTTTCGGCTGATCTTGAGCACACGAGCCGTGTCGCGTACCCCCGCTCCGTTGATGGCCATTTGAGTGAGCTGAACTTGGACGGCCGGATCACAGGCTTTGTGGGTGTAAAAGGCCACAAACGTGCGATTGCAATCCCCACAGCGATAGCGCTGTGTACCGCTACGGGTTTTTCCGAACCGCTGCACTTGTTGAGTCAGCCCACAATGTTTGCAAACAACCGCTTCTAAAACCATCCACAAAGATACCTAATTCAACATCATTGGGCCACTACCGGGAGTCTTTTTCATTATCCTAAACAGCCTCTTAGTATAATAACCTATTCTAAAATAAGCAAGGGTAGTTTTTTGTCGGCTTCTTTATGAATCGGGCATGATTTTATCAACAATTTTTCATTGTCAGGTAACAGCTAAGAAGTGTCGGTTGGCTTTCTACATTCGATAGCCTCACTCCTCATAATCAACAGGTCAACAAGTTTTCCAGCTATCCGTATCATTCATCGTGTTTGGGTCAATCCCCAGTTTTCTGGTCCTAAAACTGGGTAGTCAACACTGCGCTCAGCCACCACCCATTTTATCAACGGTGTTATCGTTTGTAATAAGGTATTTTGCCTGATTTGAACTACGCTTTGTTGATAGGCAGAGCATGGCTTTCCAGCCGGGCTGCGTAACTTTGCGCCCATGAAAAAGTCTGATATTCATTTCTCAGTTGAGTTAGATGGGCAGAACGTTCCCGAAAAGATTTTCTGGGACGCTACCGACAACCCAAATGAAGGCCTGAGCGACACCCGGGCCATTGCCATTGCGCTTTGGGATCATTACCATAACAGCACCCTCAAAATCGACCTCTGGACCAAGGACATGGAGGTAGTCGACATGAAGCGGTTCCTGATCGAAATCATGAGCGGTATTGCCGACACAGCCATAAGTGCCACGGGCGACAAGAAAATGGCCACCGACATAGAGAATACCTGCCGGGTTCTGAGCAAACGGCTCGAAGAAGAAATCAAAGAGCAACAGAAGCAACAGTAGAAGGTACCGATCCAGATAATCTGGTCGTTAATTTGCTAGAGACTGTCTGTAACAGACGTGATTTCATTCTTCATGAAAAAGATTTTAGTCGTTCTTCTGGCGGCTCAGGCCCTGCTGGTTTCTGTCGCTACGGCTCAAAAGGCAGGAATTCAGTTCCGAACTTCGCCGATTGCCGCTGTCTTTCAGGAAGCCCGTCGTACGGGAAAGCCGGTGTTCGTCGAGATTTTTTCGCCGACCTGCCATGTCTGCGAAAGTTTCATACCCACGCTGGCCGACGCCCGGGTAGGTAAGTTCTACAACGGCAAGTTTATCAGTACCAAGCTGGACATCGGTTTGCCCTCAACGCGGGCCTTCCTGGATAGCCGCCGACTCTTTGTACCGTCGCTGCCGTTGTTCCTGTATTTCGATCCGCAGCAGAACCTGATGCATTTCGCGCTCAGCAATAACTCGACCGACGAGGTAATCCGTCATGGTACCAACGCACTGAATCCGCAGGTACGCAGCCAGACCATGAAGTCGAGGTATCAGCAGGGCGAGCAATCGCCCAATTTCCTGATCGACTACGCCATGCTTAGCCGGATAACCAAAGATACGGTGGCCAACATGGCTGCTATGAACGACTACGCCCGCCAGCAATCGCCGTCCACCTTTGCGAACCAGACGAACTGGCTGGCGCTACAGAAGCTGGTTCTCGACTATGAGAATCCTATGTTTCAGTATATGCTGAGTCACCTCGACCAGTATCGGAAGGCTTACGGCGCTGAGCCAACCCGACAGGTAGCCGAAAATATTCTGATGTCGTCGCTTTACAGCGGACGCGGAACCCAGTTCTCAATTGCTAAAATTCTGGATGTTCGCCAGGGGCTGGTTAAGATAGGCATCGACCCGAAGGTAGCCGCTAACCGTACTTTGCTGCCGGAAGTTAACGCCTATTTCCGGGCTAAGCAGACCGCAAAAGCCGTAGATCGCATGGACGACCAGGTAAACGCCAACCAGTTGTCGGTACCCGAGTATCTGTACATCTCGCGTCTTTTCAACCGGTCGAGCCCCGACGCAGCCGATGCGCCAACGGTTGTTAAGTGGATCAACAAAGCGCTGGCGCTGAAGCCCAGCGCCAAAGAGCAGGCCGATCTGTATACCGAACTGGCCACTGCTTACCGCCGAAGCGGCAAAACCGACGACGCCCAGAAAGCGGCCCAGAAAGCCAAAGGACTCGGCGTATCCCGCTAAGTAGACAGTCTGACATAATAAGGCCCAACGCCCAACGCCACCCGATCGTGTGGGGCGTTGGGCTTTATTATGCTTTCCTGAAACCGGTTGGCCCTCCATATTGGCAACAAAGGCAAAAGAAGTGACCGGCCTGGGTATATATGATTTATGGGCTACTTATAATAAGGCATCTCGCAATAGCCGCAGTACGAAACGTTATCATTTGAGAGGCAAGGTATGACTAGTAAGCCTGCAGGCTGGTTCTTACGGGTGTTGGGGGTATGGCCTGGCACAAAAGAACCTATTTATGCAGAATAATTTTAAATCAGGCGTCGATTACAGGAGCGGCATCTCCTATTCCGCAGACGGAGCGGGATGTAAATCCCGCGCTGGATCAGAATCCGGGTTATTGATTAATCAGTATAGATTCGTTCGTATGACTACCCTAAACACCTTTTTCACTGCCTTTCTCGGGCTGGTTTTACTAACCAGCAACACCTCGCCTGCCCATCGGCCAAACGCCGTCCGGCGCGCTGACGTTATTATTTATGGCGGTACGTCGGCAGCGGTTATAGCCGCCGTACAGGTCAAAAAAATGGGAAAATCCGTTCTGGTCGTTTCACCCGATAAACACCTGGGCGGGCTTTCGTCGGGCGGGCTTGGCTTTACCGATACCGGCGATAAGTCAGTCATTGGTGGTCTGGCCCGCAACTTCTACCAGCGGCTGTATGACCACTACCAGGACGACAAATCCTGGAACTGGCAGAAGCGGAGCGAATACGGCAACAAAGGACAGGGAACACCCGCTATCGATGGAGCCGCCCGAACGATGTGGATTTTTGAACCGCACGCAGCCGAACAGGTCTTCGAGGATTATGTCCGCGAAAATAAACTCACCATCTACCGCAACGAATGGCTTGACCGCACGGCCAGCGGCATCCAGAAAAAAGGCAGCTCCATTCAGTCGTTCAGAACGCTGAGCGGTACGATTTACGAAGGCAGGATGTTTATCGACGCCACCTACGAAGGCGATCTGATGGCGCTGGCCGGGGTCAAATACCATGTAGGACGTGAGGCCAACAGCGTTTATGGCGAAACCTGGAATGGCGTACAGCCTGAAGTTTTCCAGCATGGCCATCACTTCAAAACCAACGTAAGCCCCTACGTGGTACCCGGCGATCCTAAAAGCGGCCTCCTGCCCGAAGTCTCGGCAGAACCCATAGCGGCCAAAGGCTCGGGCGATACCAAGATTCAGGCCTACTGCTTCCGGATGTGTCTGAGTAACCATCCCGACAACCGGGTGCCTTTTCCCAAACCCGCTGGCTACGATCCCAAACGCTACGAACTGCTGGCGCGGGTGTACGCGAACGGCTGGACAGAAACCTTTAATAAATACGACCCCATTCCCAACCGGAAAACCGACACCAACAACCACGGTCCGTTCAGCACCGATTATATTGGCAAAAACTACGATTACCCGGAAGCCAGCTACGAACGCAGGCAGGCCATTATCAAGGATCACGAACTGTACCAGAAAGGACTCATGTACTTCCTGCAAAACGATCCCCGGGTGCCGGCCGATGTACATGAGAAGATGCAGCAGTGGGGCCTGCCCAAAGATGAGTTTACCGACAACGGTGGCTGGCCGCATCAGCTGTATATCCGCGAGGCCCGCCGGATGATTGGCGAGTTTGTGATGAAAGAGGCCGATGCCCTTGGCAAAACCAATGTCCCCAACTCGGTAGGCATGGGTTCGTATTCGCTCGATGCCCACAATGCCCAGCGTTACGTGAAGGCAGACGGTTTTGTGCAGGACGAGGGCGATATTGGTGTTCATCCAGACAAGCCCTATTCCATTGCGTACGGATCCATTATGCCCAAAGAAGCGGAGTGCAACAATCTGCTGGTGCCGGTATGCATGTCGGCCTCACACATTGCCTATGGGTCTATTCGGATGGAGCCTGTATTTATGATTCTGGGACAGTCGGCCGCCACAGCCGCGGTGCTGGCAATCAACAACAAAGTATCTCCACAGCGGCTCCCATACGCTACGCTTCGCCCGGTGCTGGAGAAAGACGGACAGAAACTCACTCTGTAATCTAGTACAGCTTATTTATCCTGGTAGACCGGCCGCGTAAAGGGTGGCTGGCGCAGGAGATGGAACGAATTTTCATCGCCCATAGAGACAGCCCGGCGCAAGTCGCTTTCCGCCTGGGGTAACTGACGAACCTGTATTCGGGCCAGAGCCCGCCAGCGATAGGCATCGGCTTTCTCGTCGCGAAAATGCCAGACAGCTTTATCAAACTCCCGGAAAGCGTCGGTATACTGCTCAATCTGATAGAAGGCAATACCCCGGTCGAGGTAACAGTCGGCCAGGGTATTGTCGCGATTTACGGCCTGAGTCAAATCGTAAATCGCCGAATAGTAGTTCTGCTGGGCCAGCTGGCATTTGCCCCGGCAGGCGTAGGCCAGCGCCGATTTGGGATACTGTCGAACGGCGTCGTCGAAATACCGGTGTGCTTCTTCAATCTCTCGCTTCAGGATCAGATCAATGCCTTTTTGAAACCGCTTGCGATCTTTATCGGTAGGCGTGTCGTGGTCTACCAGATAATACCGGATGGTCAGATACAGCACGAACAAAACACTAACCAGTGCAACTTCCATAACACAGTCCGATTTTTACACCCTGCGAATTTAAAAAGTTAGGCCCGTACGGGCAAGCGGCCTGCTCACATT
Source organism: Spirosoma lacussanchae (assembly GCF_005870035.1). GTDB lineage: Bacteria > Bacteroidota > Bacteroidia > Cytophagales > Spirosomataceae > Spirosoma > Spirosoma lacussanchae. The sequence continues at coordinate 328,047 of NZ_SWJG01000004.1, forward strand.
AACTGCTCCCGAACGGACTTCGGCAGGCTTTTTCTGACCAGCTCGTACGAATGATCGATCCACTCCTGAATGTCACTGCTCCGAACCCGTCCGTCTACCGTTATCGTACTCCAGTGCACTTTATTCATATGATAGCCGGGCTGTACTGACTCATAGGTTTCGCGGAGCTGAACGGCTCGCTCCGGGTCGCATTTGAGGTTCAGCGTGGTGGGGCGGCTTTCGGTATCGAGCAGGGCAAATATTTTGTTGCCTACCTTAAAAACGAGCGTTGCCTCATCAAATGGAAATGACTCCGTAGTACCGGGTTTGGCCAGACAGTAGTCGCGCAGTGTTTCAGTATTCATAACCCAGTGAGAAGCAGGTTACCGGGTGCAGGCCCTAAAAATCATAACGCCTACGCAGAACAGAAACATGATGATGGAAATCCGGTTGATGCCATGCATCATGCGCAGATTGACGTTGGTTGGATGACTGGGATCTGGTTTCCGGAATACCCGAAGGAAATAGGCGAAAACAGGACCAATTTTGAGGTAATCTAAGATACGGTTCATAGGTTGTCGCAGTCGGGTCCCGGCACGCATCGGTCACGAACCCGCCCTATAGAAGAACAAACTTTACGGTCTGTTCGATCAAAATGTTTCAACTTTTTCGGGCTCTATCCACCGATTATCTTCCCGGATCAGCTCGATCAGTTCATCTACGGCGCGGTCGGCCGGAACCGATTTCTTGATAACCTGCTGCCCCCTGTAGAGTGCAATCTTATCGCGCCCGATACCAACGTAGCCGTAGTCGGCGTCGGCCATCTCGCCGGGGCCGTTTACGATACAACCCATAATCCCGATCTTCACCCCCTTGAGGTGATCGGTTCGCTGCCGGATCATAGCCGTTGTCTCCTGCAGATCGAACAGCGTTCGGCCACAGGATGGGCATGAGATGTATTCTGTTTTGGTAATGCGCGTCCGGGCGGCCTGTAAAATACCAAAGGCCAGTCCATTCAGTCGTTTCAGGGTGTCGGCATCGGGCTGAGCAGCTACCGACAGCATTACCCCATCGCCCAGTCCGTCAATCAGCAGCCCGCCTACGTCTGTAGCCGCATACAGGGGTATATTCTCCTCGGTTACATCTGCATAACCGCGCTCAATGACAACCGGTACCGTTATGCCCTGGTTCATCAGCTCGACGAACAGCCGGCGCAGCTCAGGCATAGCCTGGGTATTGTCTGTATGAATGAGCAGAACCACCGTTTTATCGTCGCGCAGCTGGGCCAGCAGCGACGGCGACAGCTCGGCCAGGGTCAGCCGCACGAAGTTGAGCCGGTTGTGTAAAGGGCCTGACCCCTGCCGGGCGGCCTGGTACTGCGCAACGGTCAGCAGTGGTACTATGTTAAGCGGGTCGCCTGCCGACTGCCAGACGGTATAATCCTGAATTTCTTTCAGGCCATTGGGCAGCATAAATCCGGCGGGTTGCGAACCGGTGTAGACGTAATCGGCACCCAGATCGTTCATGCGCCACTTATCCGGAACGGGCAGGTAAAAATGACCGATGGGATGCAGCACGTCATGTTCCTGAACCGGCGTATGGCTGAAGTCCGCAATAACCCGAGGCACGTGCTGACCACCGAAGTTGGCTACATCGTGGGTAATTCGGCGGGCGTATTGAAACGGGTTGATCGGATAGGTCGTTACCGGCGGAATAGGCCGGACACCCGTCGACAGGTCCTGCGATACCCGGCTGGTATACCGGTCAATTAGAGCTTTGGCCACGGGGGCTTCGCGCTCGGGCTCTTCGGTCAGTGACACCCGTACTGTATCGCCGATGCCATCTTCGAGCAGGGTTCCGATGCCGAGGGCCGACTTGATCCGTCCGTCTTCGGCTTCGCCGGCTTCGGTTACGCCCAGGTGGAGCGGGTACGGGTTCAGCCCTTCTTCGTCCAGCCGCTGCACCAGCAGCCGATACGCCTGTACCATCACCTGCGGGTTGCTGGACTTCATCGACAGTACGATGTTATAATAGTTCTCGTCTTCGCAGATCCGCAGGAATTCGAGCGCCGACTCAACCATCCCAACGGGCGTATCGCCGTAGCGGCTCAGAATCCGGTCCGATAGCGAACCGTGGTTTGTTCCGATGCGCATGGCTGTGCCGTACTCCTTGCAGATACGCACCAGCGGTAGAAACTTCTCCCGAATACGATCCAGCTCGGCCGCGTACGCAGCATCCGTATACTCAATGAATTCGAAGCGCTTTCGGTCGGCATAATTGCCAGGGTTGATACGCACTTTCTCCACGATCCGGGCGGCCAGCTCGGCTGCGTTCGGCGTGAAGTGAATATCGGCAATCAGCGGGGTAGTATAGCCGCGAGCCCGCAGCTCTTTGCGAATATTCTCCAGGTTCTGCGCTTCTTTGACCGATGGGGCCGTAATACGTACGTACTCGCAGCCAGCCTCGATCATGCGAATCGTCTGCTCAACTGATCCGGCAGTATCCATCGTATCAATGGTAGTCATCGACTGCACCCGTATGGGATAGTCGGACCCCATAGGCACGTTGCCAATGGTAACCGGAATGGTTTTACGACGGGTGTACTGAGTCAGCGAAGGGGTGTAAAGCACCGGCGCATCGGGCGTGGCCGTGGCAATGGAGGGAGTAAGCAGCGAATCGAGCATACGAGTGTCGGCAGGGCCGTTTGTCAGGGCAAAGGTACGGAAAAGGGTGGTTCCCGTACCTTTGCCCATCTGCCAGAACAACAGTAAGCTTTTCTGAAATGTTCGGTTCCAGCAATACGGACAAACCCGGGTATACGCCTGTCGATTAAGCCGTTGCAGGAGTTTGGACAAACAATTGCCAAACGCCGTCGGTTAAAACGTAAACAGGATGTCCTGACTATGATTCGTATTTCTAGCTGGGAACGCTACCAAAGTCAATCAACTCAACACATTATGAAAACCAACGTATTTTCAGCACTGGTTCTGGTGCTTCTGATGTCGGCAGGCGCCTACGCCCAGGACAGCACTGGTATGACCCGTCGTGAACTCCGCAAACAGGAACGTATGGAGCGTAAAGCCCGGGTAAAAAGCTCCATGAAAGAAACCGGCCGTAATTTGGGCGATGCCGCTACCGAGGTGGGCCGTGGTGCCAAGGAAACCGCTAAAGATGCTGGCGACGCTATCAACCGGGGTGTCGATAAAGCCGGTAACGCCATCGAAAACGAGGCCGACAAAGTAAAAGCCCGTCGCGAAGCCAAACGGGCCGCCAAACGAGATACTTTATAAGTCCACTGTGCCTGCTGACGCTGTGCCTACAGCGTCAGCAGATACCGGATGGCCAGTTCGTAGCCAGTGAGGCCTAATCCGGCAATTACCCCTTTACATTTGGCCGACAGGTAGCTGTGATGCCGAAACGACTCCCGGGCGTGTACATTGGATATATGCACCTCTACCGCCGGCGCAGTCACCGCCGATAGTGCGTCGGCCAGCGCAATCGACGTGTGCGTATACGCCCCCGCATTGATCACAATGCCATCGATATCGAAGCCCAGCTCGTGAATTTTGTCGAGCAGCTCCCCCTCGTGGTTCGATTGAAAGTAGCGCAGCTGCGCATCAGGAAACAGTGGCTCAATACTTTTCAGGTAATCGACAAACGAACGATTGCCGTAGATATCCGGCTCCCGTTTGCCTAAGAGGTTCAGGTTGGGGCCATTAATGATCAAGATCGATTTCATGCTGATTTTACGGGTCTGGACGTTTGGTTGGCGGTTTCGCCGAATACTGCGTACTTCGTGACGGAGTCGCCGGTGCGGCTGTTAACCGACATTTCCTGTGTGGCAAAGTTATATAAACGCTTTTAAGAACTACCTCAAGCTTGAACGGTCTCTGGCCGAAAACTCAATAGAAGCGTATCTGCACGACGCCGAAAAACTACATGAGTACATTTTGCTAACCGACCCCGCATTGTCGCCCATGCAGGTGTCGGAGAAACAGCTGATGAATTTCCTGAAGTACCTGGGCGAGCTGGGTCTGTCGGCACACAGCCAGGCACGGATGCTGTCGGGGCTCAAATCGTTTTTCAAATACCTGCTGCTCGAAAACCTCATCCAGCACGATCCGACGCAGCTACTGCAGGCGCCCAAGCTTGGCCGCAAACTGCCCGACACGCTTAGCTTCCCCGAAATCGAGTCCATTCTGGAGGCAATCGATTTGTCGACACCCGGCGGCACCCGCGACCGGGCCATGCTCGAAGTGCTTTACAGTTCGGGATTGCGCGTCTCGGAGCTTCTGAATCTGCGGCTCACGAACTGCTACTTTACCGAAGGATTCATCCGGGTGCTGGGCAAGGGCGACAAGGTCAGGCTCGTTCCCATCGGTCAGGATGCGATGCACTACACCCGTATCTACGTTGATCACGTTCGTTCGCAGCTACCCATTCAGAAAGGTGATGAAGACACAATTTTTCTGAACCTACGGGGCCGGCAGCTTTCGCGCATTACGGTGTTTACAACGATCAAGAAACTCACCGCCGACGTGGGCATTCAGAAAACGATTGGCCCCCATACCTTCCGGCATTCGTTTGCCACTCACCTCATCGAAGGTGGTGCCGATCTGCGAGCCGTACAGCAGATGCTTGGCCACGAATCCATCACGACCACCGAAATCTACACCCACCTCGACCGCGATTATCTCCAGCAGACGCTGCGCGAATACCACCCCCGGAGCCGCCGACATTGACAAGCCCGGCAGGCAATCCAGCTCTACCAGCTACCATTTGTAAACCTTTCCCCAGTATTTTAGCTACACATGGAGTACTTCAGCCAGCTTTTCGACCAGCCCGACCAGTTGCCCGACCATTGGTACGATCAGGAATTTGAGCAGTGTACGTTTAGGAAACTGGATCTGTCGCAGCAGGTGCTGGCCCGGTCAAATTTCACCAATTGCCAGTTCGACACCTGCAATCTGGCGGGTTGCAATGTAAAGAACACCAAATTTGACGATGTTCATTTTGCCCACTGCCGGTTGAGCCAGGTCGATTTCAGCTTCTGTAACACCTTTGCTTTTCACGTCGATTTTGAGGAGTGTCAGCTCGACTACACGGTTTTTCTGGGCCGTAACCTGAAGAAGACGCGCTTCGTAGACTGCTCGCTGAAAGAAGCTCATTTTCTCAAGTGTGACCTGACGGGCGCGGTTTTTAAACACTGCAATCTGGAACTGGCTAAGTTTGGCGAAAACAACCTAACCCAGGCCGATTTTTCAACCTCCTATCACCTGCGCATGAACCTTGATGACAATAAAGTAAAGAAGGCCAAATTTTCGCTACACAACCTACCGGGCCTCCTCACGCGATACGACCTCACCATCATCGAATAAAAAATCATTCATCATTCATCATTCATCATTCATCATTCATCATTCAAAAAAAAGTCCCTGCCATCGAACCGACAGCAGGGATCTCCCAACCTAACTAACCCAAAACTACATGAAATACTAGGCCTCAGCCGTGGCTTTATCGCCTACGAATTGCTGATGCTGATGTTTGAAAAGCAGATTGAACGAGGTCAGACTGCCGTATATTTTGGTGATATATTGTTGAATGTTAATCTTCTGTTCGTCGTCCAGTTCGCTGGTATTAACACGCTGTTCAAGCACCCGCAACCGATCCCGGATCAGCACGATCTTATGAAAAAAACCGTCTATTGGCATCTCTTTTGATGCCAGGTCTGCTCGTCCCGGCTTCAGAATGAGTTTGCCGCCTTTCCATTTGTCTCCTAACGGTACGGTTTCCATCGACTCGGCTCCGGTTTGCGCCGACCAGCGCATCAGCACCCGCATCATAGCCTGCTCAACATCCAACAAACTCACCAAATCACTGTCGGGCTCGATAGCCTCCACAACGGTCAGTGGCGTATCGAATTTGAGTACCTTCACGCCGTCTTTTTGAAACGTGATAACGTAGGCCGTCGGTTTAACATTAATTACGACACCATCGCCAAACTCATCATGGCAAACACGTGACCCAATACCCAATATTGTTAACATACAAGTTACAGTATTTTTCAACTGCAAAACTTAAAACAAACCTCGTGCCAGAATTACTCTAATCAGTGACTCCCCCTCAAAATATTCCTGACTATTTTTTTTCTTTATGCCTGATACACTTGCGCTTACCTGTCAGAAACACCTATTCCGACTACCTGACACCATTCATTATCTCAACTGCGCCACTCGTTCGCCGTTCAGCCTGCGGGTCGAACAGGCTGGCCACGATGCCCTGGTCCAACAGGCAAATCCGTTCGGCCTGCATCCCGACGATTTTTTCAGCGGGGCTGTTCGGGTTCGGGCGTTGTTTTCGACCCTGATCAACAATCCGGATCCGGATCGAATTGCGGTTATCCCGTCGGTGTCGTACGGGATGGGAGTAGTTGCCAGGAATCTATCCCGTAAACCAGGCCTGCAGGCCGGCCAGCGGATCGTTCTCATTGGCGACGAGTTTCCGAGCGATGTGTACGCCTGGGACCGGGTGTCGGCAGAGCTGAACCTCTCCATTGACGTTATCGGGATGCCCAGCCAATCGGAAGGTAGTTCCCGGCCAGTGGGCGAACGCTGGAACGAACGGCTGCTGAACGCCATCGGTCCCGATACGGCGCTGGTTGTGGCGCCCCCTGTTCACTGGATGTACGGCATTCGGTTCGATCTGGAAGCCATTGGGCAGCGAGCCCGTTCGGTGGGGGCCTGGCTGGCCGTTGACGGAACCCAGTCGGTGGGTGCGCTGCCATTCGATCTGCAGGCTGTACAGCCCGATGCGCTGATCTGCGTGGGATACAAATGGCTGATGGGCCCCTACTCGCTGGGACTGGCCTATTACGGTCCCGCCTTCGATGACGGCATCCCGCTCGAAGAAGGCTGGGCAAACCGACTCGACAGCAACCAGTTTCATCGGCTCACCGAGTATCAACCCGCCTACCGCCCCAAGGCGTACCGGTACAACGTGGGCGAATCGACCCATTTTATACAGATGCCCATGCTCGAAGCCGCCTTAACGCAACTCATCGACTGGAAGCCCGAGCGAATTCAGGCCTATACAGCTATGCTACTGGCCGACGCCTGGCCTATTCTGGAAACGCTGGGCTGCCGGGTCGAGCCCGTCAATGGCGCCCGCGGCCGGAGTCACCACCTGGTAGGTGTATGGCTGCCCGAACAGGCCGATCCGATGGCGGTATCCCAGGCGCTCCAGGCCAGAAATGTGTCGGTATCGGCCCGCGCCCGCGTGTTGCGCATTGCCCCCCACCTGTACAATACGCCGGCCGACGTAACTGTGCTGACGGATGTTTTGCAGGATGTGCTTCGGTAAATCTACCCATTGTCTGGTCCAGCGTCCTGCCCCGGTTAATCGGCAGCACTGGGCGAACTAACCAGTCAGAGGCTCATGGCTTTACAAAATTCCCGGCATTAAGTCGCACATTTTACCCGCTACAGTGTTTCTTCTTCAGGGAGAGGGCCAACTTTGCCCTCATTTTTCAATGACAACTTCAATTAAAGACCTTACCCCCCGGCAGATCGTTGCCGAGCTGGATCAATATATTATCGGGCAGCACGACGCCAAACGAAACGTAGCGATTGCCCTCCGCAATCGGTGGCGCCGGATGAACAGCGCAGCGGACATGCAACGTGAAATCACGCCTAATAACATCCTGATGATTGGCGCTACAGGTGTCGGGAAAACCGAGATTGCCCGGCGGCTGGCCAAAATTGCCGACGCGCCGTTCATTAAAGTCGAAGCGTCTAAATTTACCGAAGTAGGCTACGTAGGCCGTGACGTAGAGAGTATGGTGCGCGACCTGGTCGAACAGTCGGTCAATATGGTGCGGGCGGCCAAGAAAGAGGCCGTACAGGTCCGGGCTCAGCAGGCCGTTGAAGACGCCATTCTCGACATTCTGATTCCGCCCGTCAAGCCCGTCAATGGCCAGCCTCACCTTGGCTTCGAGAACGAGAAGTCGGACCCGGACGCCGAACTGAACGAACGGACCCGCGAGCGCTTCCGCGACAAGATCCGCTCCGGCGAGATGGATGACCGGAAAATCGACATCGACGTACAGCAGGCCCAGATGCCCAACATCGGGGTTATGGGCGGAGCCGTTGACGACCTGTCGATGATGAATATTCAGGAAATGCTGAGCGGCATGATGCCCAAACGAGGCAAAAAGCGTAAGGTGACCATTGCCGAAGCCCGCACCATTCTGCTGGAAGAAGAAGCGGCCAAGCTCATCGACATGGATGAGGTCAAGGAAGAAGCCATCCGCAAAGCCGAAGATGCCGGTATTATTTTCATCGATGAGATCGATAAGGTAGCCTCGGCCCGGTCAGGCAATGGCGGTGGAGGCCCTGACGTGAGTCGCGAAGGCGTACAGCGCGACCTGTTACCCATTGTGGAAGGCAGTGCGGTAAATACCAAGTACGGCGTTATTCATACCGATCACATTCTGTTCATTGCTGCGGGCGCTTTTCACGTCGCCAAGCCGAGTGATCTGATTCCGGAGTTGCAGGGGCGTTTTCCGATCCGGGTCGAACTACAAAGCCTGTCGGAGGACGATTTTTACCAGATTCTGAAAGAGCCCAAGAACGCGCTGACCAAACAGTACGAAGCCATGCTACAGGCCGAAAACGTGAGCCTGAACTTTCAGGATGACGCTCTGCGCGAACTGGCTCGTATTGCGTTTGAGGTTAATCAGGAGGTTGAGAATATTGGCGCCCGCCGGTTGCAGACCGTACTCAGCCATCTGATGAACGACTTTATGTTCGACATTCCTGACGTGATTGGTGCCAACGCGCAGGTAGTAGTTACCAAAGAACTGGTCGGCGAGAAGCTGAACGGATTGGTCAAGAACCGGGATCTGAGCCAGTTTATTCTGTAAGTGACCGTCAGCCGGGTGGTGGCTGACGCCATCCGGCTGACGGCTCGACAGCTGACAGAGGCAGCTAGCATCTGGAGGGAAAACGGACTTAGATCAATAACTCAATCTGGAGTGTACTCATCAGGGCAGTCACCATCGAGTGGGTTAATGGCTTGGTATGATAGGCCAGCACATTCGAAAATTCATCGCAGCGCATCCGGTCCCGATCGCTGGTTGAGGAGGAAAGAATGATGACCCGGTTAGTCAGTCCTGCTTCCTTCATCTTCTCCAGAAATCCCCAGCCGTCCAGTTCCGGCATATTCAGATCAAGAAAGATGAGGCCTGGATTGAGCTGGGGCAGTTGCGCGAAAGCCACAACAGGATCTGTGAAATCCTGAATCTCGATTGCAATGGGTAAACGGCTCAGTACCTTCTTCATGAGAAGATTGCAGATACTGCTATCATCGACCAGCATAATTGTAACCATAATCTGTTGCGGGTATTCAGCCGGGATAGCCAAGCTCTGAGTCAATGCTTTTTATAACCTGCTGCAAGGCCGTATCCAGGTCGGTTGATGTTGTGACGAGCAACGGAAGTATTTCCGTAACCACCTCGTCAGCGGGTAATATTTCGACCATGTAGGTCAGGCTCAGGATACGCGTGAGGGGCTCACGAATGATATGAGCATGCTGCCGGGATAACTGGAGCAGCTTCGTATTTTTCTCCTCGAGTTCCTGCGTACGACTACGGATAATCTCATCCTGTGTAGCTACCAACCGGGCAATGACCGCGTTTTTTTCCTGTACTCCCAGCAGCGCCTGTTCAATCTCTTTTTTACTCTTACCCAGTTCATCGATTAGTTGAATCGATAGGAGCTTGGCGTATAAGTTCTCCAGGGTAATTTTAAGAACCGGCACGTCGGTAGCCTGAAACTGGCGGTCAAGCCCCGAATAGACGGACACGATAATGCCGGAGTCGGCCGAGAAAACGTTGTTCCAGCCCCACAGCTCCGATGGCGTACAAGGCAGTTGCAGAGACAGCTGACGTATGTTTTCCGATATCAGGGCCTGATCTTCGGTGATGACCGGCACATAATCCATGAGAAGCTGCTGTTCGTACGCCCACATTAAATCAAGTCCGCCAGACTGTATCTGACTACCGACCGGGGTAAGCGAGCAGACGATAACATACTCCTGCTGGTAAAAGCAGAACCGGATCAACTGGTAGTCGAACAGATACTTCACCTGACGCTGCAAACAAGATCGCACCTCCTCCAGCGTCATTGAGCGGCTTAGCGTGCTCGAAAATCGCGATAAGGATTCGTAGATAATCCGGTATTTAAACTCCAGGCTGGTAGACAAAGCGCAGTGTTAAGCGTCTATTTCCAATAGTTCGTTGTCGATTCGGATGCCGGAGATATTGGCAATTGTATTGAGCATATTGACCAGATCCGCCTGGGCCATCAGCTCCTGAATCTCCTGCTCATCAAATCCAGCGTCGAAAAGCTGCTGAAAATCGTTGGCCGTTACCGAGGCCGAATTAAGGGCAGCGTTCGTTACGACTTTAACCGCTATGCGATAACTGAGCGGAATCAGATCGCTGTCCAGGTTCTCCGTGATAACAAAATCGCTACCGAATGATTTGCCCATGGAGTTGGCAAAAATTGAGTGCGCTTTTGCGCAGTACTGACACCCCCGCTGGGCCGATACATTGTAGATAATCAGCTGCTTGAGTACATTGGGTACCGAACCCTGAACGAGCGTAGCGCGTAGTTTGGCCCAGTTCCCCCGGAGCAGTACCGGGTTACTTCCCTGACACTTAAACCAGTTCAACACAAAAGGCAAGCCCAGCTCCCGCTTCGTTTCGTCGTATATCTGCTGTACTTCGGGGGAGGCTTCGTCGTAGTGTATAGTTTTGAAAAGAGAAAGTTGGTTCATGAATTGTGAGCGAACAGGAATGAGTTGGCGTAAAGAGTAATAAAGAGATCTACTGTTTGAATAGATCGATGTTTTCGCTTCAGGCAGTAAAGACCTTGCCTGCAGCTCATTGGCCACCGATAACTTACAAATATATATTTATGGTTAACAAAATAGCATACTTCGAGGTATATTTTACAAATTGTGGTGAAATAAGCCCATTTTGGCAGCTAGCCAATTAATAACTTATCGACATTTACTAATAAATCAATCATTTTTCGGCTGCTTAGCTTTTCAGGTGATCGAGAATAGCCACGATCTGTTTTATTGCCCGATCGGTGTCGGCCCGTTTATGGTCTGGCGGATCGAATCGGTTGAACGGCCGTAGCTGAAGAACAAACGTCTCCTCTACCTCCACCTCATCGAGGGGGGTGTATAGCTTGAAGCCGGTCACTGTCGTAGGAATCAGGCCATGGCGCTGTTTGAAGTAGATGAGTACGGAAGCCAGCAGGCTCTCGACCTGCGGCTGCTGAATACCGGATGCCGGTATAAACCGAACCTCGGCCTGGTTCCGGTCTACCAGGGTTTGCTCCTCCGGTGAAAAATGCCCTTCGCAGCTGCTGAACGTCTGCACCAGCCCGGTAGCATTCAGGGCGTCGACCAGTGGCCGGATTCGGGCTTCAATTTCCATCAGGCAGTTCGCTGACGTTGGTACCAGGCCAGATAAGCGACAGCACCCAGCGCCAGCACCCCCGAAAAACCGAATGATGCGTCGATACCCGCCACTCCGGGAACGTGGTTCAGCATCCAGCCCGCGGCAACCGCCCCGAGGCCGATACCTGCCTCCAGCGCGATGTACATGGTCGCCATAGCCCGCCCGCGCGTGTGCTCATCGGCGAGGTCGGCCGTCCAGGCCTGCACGGTCGGCGAGTTCATTCCCGAGGCCAGACCAAACCCAACGGCAGCCGTCCAGAAATACACCCTGGCGTTTGCGTTGGCAGGATCAACCAGCATCAGCAGCCCCATTGACAGAGCCAGCGCCGTTGTTGACACCAGGAGTACCGGTACCCGCCCATACCGGTCGGAAGTGCGACTGAATACCATCCGCACCACCAGCGAAGCCACCGTATAGACCGTAAAAAATAAGCCTTTATTGGCTATACCCAGCAGCCCGCTCAGGGTCGATACCACCGTTAGCACCGTGCCGTAAGAGACGGACTGCAGGAGCAAGACCACAAACGGAGGCCAGGCCTGCCAATCGAAGAGTTCATCTTTACGGAGCTTCAGCAAGCCAAACCGGAACGGTTCGGGATTAACCAGCGTCTCGGGCATTCGGAGCAGAATACCGATCGATAACAGCGCAAACGCCGACGAGGTCCAGAACATGACGTTCATCGAAAAATCATCGGCCAGCCAGCTCCCGATAGCCGGGCCCAGTGACATGCCCATGGCCGTGAACAGCCCCAGCATTCCCATGGCTTCACCCCGACGCGTGGCCGGCACCACATCGGCCACGTAGGCTGCCGTAGCGGTCGGTTTTGTGCCGGTCGAGAAGCCGTGAATCAGCCGCAGCGTCAGAAAGCCCCATACCGTCAGCAGATACGGATACAGGAATCCGCACACGAAGCAAACCAGCGACCCAAAGGCCATGACCGGCACCCGCCCAACCGTATCCGTAATTTTACCGCTAAAAGGTCTCGACACCCCGGCCGTGAGGGTAAACAGGGCGATGATCAGACCGACATATTCCCGGCCGCCCAGCCTGGTCAGGTAGTCGGGCAGCTCCGGAATCATCATGGAGAAACTCGCCGAGAATAGAAAGTTGCTGATACAGAGCAACCAGAACGAGAACGTGTAGAGGGCTGTACCGTCGGCCTGACGAGGAAATGAAAATGGGCGAACGACCAAAACGAGTTGATTTAGTTCGCCCAAATTTAGGCTTTTTTCAGGACAAGGCTCAATCGGTTCGGCGGGATTTATTGTAGGCTCCCATCGGGCTGGCCACCAGAAGGGGCGGTTTATTCGGCTGACGTGGTGGTGTTACCGCCATCGAGCACAAACCGCCACTGACCGTTGCGCTGTCGTTTCCAGACGGTCATATATACCCCTTCTGCCCGTTTGCTGATTCCCGATTCGCCCTTGCTGGTCAGGAGCCACTGCCCAAAGGTATAGCCCAGTTCGCCCGACTGAGCCGCATCGGCTTTAAGCACCTGCCAGGTCAGGGTGGTCCCGGTTCGGGGCAGCCGGGCCATCTGGGCCCGCAGCGAATCGAACCCAATCGTAGGCGGAGCGCCCTCGTTGAGTTTGATCGCGTCGTCAGCAGCGTAGGTAGTAAACGCTTTAGCCATACCCTGCTTTTCGGACAGCATACTAAAGTTCAGATCGGCTTCCCGAATTTCATCGATAGCGCGCTGACGGGTAGCAGCTGCCGGGTTCATAGCACGTGGACTCTCCACCCGCGAACGGCATGAATCGGTAAGCAGACCAGTCAGTACAAGAAGAAGTAAGGTGTTCTTCACAAGTGGTAGGTGTTTGGTACAGTTTTGGCGTAAATTTGCGGAATAATACCGTCCCCTCGTTATGTCGCGTAACCTTAAAATTGGCATATTCCTCACCGTCTCTATCCTGCTAACGACGTTCACGTTTTATTTCTGGCAGATATTTAAAAGCCCTAATCTTCAGGTCCGTGAGAACGATCAGACCTTTGCCCTGCTAATTCCGAAAGGCGCTACGTTCGAGTCGGTGATGGATACCCTCCAGAAGCATAAGGTCATCAATGATGAGATGTCGTTTCGGTTTTTGGCCAAGCTTATGAAGTACCCCGAGCGGGTAAAAGAAGGGCGGTACGAGATCGAGCCCCGCACGAGCAACCGGGCTGCGCTGGTCAAACTGCGGAGCGGTAGCCAGGACCCCATGACGGTGACCTTTAACAGCATGCGTCAGAAAAGCGATCTGATCCAGCGGCTGGGCAGCAAGTTTGCCTTTGGCCCGGAAGCGCTGGCCGAACGGCTTAACGATCCGGCCATCTGCCAGAAGTATGGTTTCGACACCACGACCATCGTTTGTCTGTTTCTGCCCAATACCTACGAATTTTTCTGGACGATCAAACCCGATGCCTTCCTGGAGCGCATGGGTTCCGAATATAAAAAGTTCTGGACCCCCGAGCGGAAGGCCAAGGCGCAGGCACTGGGCCTGACCCAAACCCAGACGCAGGTACTGGCGTCGATCGTTGCGGCCGAAACCAACAAGCGTGACGAGCAGCCGCGTGTGGCGGGCGTTTATTTGAACCGGCTCAAACGGGGCATCCGGCTGGAGGCCGACCCCACGGTAATTTTTGCCCTGCGCGACTTCAGCATCCGGCGGCTACTGAACCGGCAGCTCTCGGTCGATTCGCCGTATAACACCTATCGATACGCTGGCCTGCCGCCGGGGCCCATAAACCTTCCCGCCCCGGCCACGATCGACGCTGTGCTGAATGCAGAACAGCACGACTACCTTTATTTCGTCGTCGACGCGCGATTCAACGGCTACCACACCTTCTCCAAAACCCTCTCAGAACACCTGGCCAACGCCCGGCTCTATCAGCAGGCGCTGACCCGGATGAAAATCATGAAGTAAGAGAGAATCCGTATGAGGCAACGGTACTCCAGCAGAGAAACAGGCCGTTGTATGTCCATAAGTCTCCATGTTTGTTTACGACGTTACTGACATTCGCGTACGCTATTACGACACCGATCAGATGGGGGTCGTCTATTACGGCAATTACGCCCGGTTTTACGAGATAGGCCGGGTAGAAGCCCTGCGTCAGCTGGGGCTGAACTACAAAGAGCTCGAAGAACGGGGTATTTCGATGCCGGTGTACGACTTCAGCTCCCGTTTCATTCGGCCGGCCCGATACGATGATATGCTGACGGTTCGGGTAACGGTGCCCCAGCTTCCCAAAACCCGCTTTCTCTTCACGTACGAGATCTTCAACCAGCATGGTGTACTGCTTAACACCGGCCAGACAACCCTCGTCTTTATCCGGTCCGATACCGGGCGTCCCTGTCTGGCCCCTGACGATTTGATCGAGCTTGCCAAACCTTTTTTTCAGGAGTAGGTTAAAAATGTGGCTGGGTGTCAAGTAAAGAGGTTGTTACCTGGGTCGGTTGACAACATCTAAAGAACCTGACCAGCCATTACCAACTTCTGACGTTATGTTCGACAAATTAATGAGCTTTGACGCGCTGTCAGGTGCCCGCATCTGGCTGCACGATCATCGTCCGTTCGATTCAAAAACCTCCTGGTACGAGTTTTTGAATAAGATGACGAACAAAGTAATTGAAAACGACACCAGCGAGCGGGCGGCTTCCGTTGCGTACAGCCTGATACTGGCCGTATTTCCTACAATTATCTTCCTGTTTACGCTCATCCCCTACATTCCAATTCCTAATCTGGAGGAGCAGATTATGGCGTTCTTCCAGCGGGTACTACCAGGAGACACGTTCAGTTCGGTGGCTACCACCATCCGCGACATCATCAGTCGGCCAAGAAGCGGTGTGCTGTCGTTCGGTTTCCTGCTGGCGCTCTATTCGGCCACAAGTGGTTTGGTAGCGCTTATGAATGCGTTTAACTCGTCGCACGAGTCAGAAGACAGCCGTGGCTTCTTCAAAGTTCGGGGCGTAGCCGTGGGGCTGACCTTCACGCTGGCTATAGCCCTGATTCTGGCCATTGTTGTGCTGATTATTGGTGGGGTTGTCAGTGAGTATCTGCTCCGCTTCGGTATTTTGAATAATGTGGTGTTCGTCAACTTGCTGGCCGTAGCCCGTTACCTGCTGGTCTTTGCTGTCTTTGTGGGAGCGGTTTCGGTGATTTACCGGTTCGGACCTGACGTTGATATGAAATGGGCCTTTGTCACCCCGGGGTCTATCATCGCATCGGTCCTGATCGTTCTGACAACCCTCGGCTTCTCCTACTACGTATCTAACTTCGGGTCATACAACAAGGTATACGGATCGATAGGCACGCTCATTGCACTCATGATCTGGATCAACCTGATTTCACTCTTACTTATTCTGGGTTTTGAGATGAACGTGGCGCTGTACAATCTCGAGGGGGACAAAAACCCTAGTGTAGCCGAGAAAACAACAAACGCCACCTCCAATAGCTGAGGTGGCGTTTGTGAACCCTAACCCATAAATGTAAAAGCACCCTTCTGCGTGTGCCACTTCTGGCACGACAACAAAACAGGTTCATACAGACATTGGTAAAAACCGTGCCAACTTTCCCGGATGCGAAGGGTATTAAAAAACCTTTTTCCGTTTACTAAAATTATGGGCAACCGGGTTACAACAGGTGTGTAATTTTAGGTTAACAACTCAACTCCGCCGGTTATACCGAACGGTGTTTGTAAACTTTTTTTGTAGATGACTTCTGTTACTGGTCAGTTTACTCCCTTACCAATGGGTCCGTATCTGAATCGGATCAAACCCTGGGTGACGGTTATCTGTACGGCTTATAATCACCAGCGTTACGTAGAAGAGGCCCTTCAATCTGTTGTAGAACAGGATTATCCGAACGTCGAGCTGATCGTTATCGACAATGCCAGTACAGACGCGACGTCCGGGTGTATCAGTCGGTTTGCCCGGCAACACCCCAATCTGCAGTTTCTTCAAAACACAACAAACATAGGCCTGAACCGCGCTTTCAACCAGGGTCTGTCATTGGCGCGGGGCCGGTACGTTATTGACCTGTCCGCCGACGATGTGCTTCTGCCCGGCCGCATCTCCAAGCAGGTTGAGCTGTTCGAACGGCTATCGGGGCCCTACGCCGTCGTCTTTTCCAATGCGGACTATATCGACGAACAGGGCCGACGGCTTTCGTCTCACTACCCGACAGACCCACACGGGCGGTCCAGTACGGTAGTACCCTCCGGTAACGTCTTCCGTAATGTGCTGGAATCTTACTTCATCTGCACCCCGACGATGATGATTCGGCGCGACGTGCTGAACGAACTGGGCGGCTATGACGAATCACTCGCCTACGAAGATTTTGATTTCTGGGTTCGGTCAGCACGGCTGTATCATTATGCTTACCTGGATGAGGTGCTGACGCTGAAACGGCAGCTACCGGACTCACTCGCAGCTCAGGTTGTCAAACCCGATAATGCCTTACTCCATTCGTCGCTGATCGTTTGTCAGAAAGCCCTGGAGCGGTGCCACACGGCGGATGAGTACCAGGCCCTGGCCGGCCGAATCCGGAAATTTATCCGCAAAGCCTATTACGCTGAACAGTACGGACTCGTTCGGCAGTTTGGCCGGCTTCTGAACCGGATCGAACAGCCGGGACTGCTTACCAAATTTGTTCTGGCGCTCAGCCGATTACAGGTGCCGGTTAACAGCTTGTACCGGCACTATGCCCGGCAGGCCTTTGCGTTGCCCAGCCGATCGTAAATACGTTCCTGACGGGTCAGGATCTAGTCTTGCTCCCACGTGGTTGGTATGGGCAGAAACACAAGGGTGTTATCTGTCGTTACCACAACACCACCTGCTGCTCGCTATCCCGAACGAATATGGCTGCTGAATTTTTAAAGTTATATCCTAAAAACCCTGACCTGCGCCGGATCGAGCAGGTTGTCAAAGCCCTGCGCAACGGAGCCGTCGTCATATACCCGACCGATACCGTTTACGGCATGGGATGCGATATTCACAACGCGCGTGCCGTTGAGCGGGTAGCCCGCATCAAAGGAATTAAGCCAGCCAAAAACGACTTCTCATTCATCTGTTACGACCTGAGCCACATCGCCGATTACGCCCGGGTAAGCAATCAGGCCTTCAAAGTGATGAAACGGCTGTTGCCCGGTCCGTTCACGTTTCTGCTGGAGGCCACCAACAATGTACCGAAGCTGCTCAACACCAACAAGAAAACCGTAGGCATACGGGTACCCGATCACGATATACCCAGACAGATTGTTCACCAGCTCGAAAACCCCATCATTACCACTTCCATCCGCGATGAAGATGAAGTCATCGAATACTCGACCGACCCGGAACTGATCTACGAAAAATTCAGGAATCAGGTCGATATCGTGATTGATGGCGGCTACGGTGGTAATGTGGCCTCGACCATAATTGATGCCACCGACGACGAATTTTCTATCATCCGTCAGGGCCTTGGTGAATTTATTCTTTGAAAAGTTACCGCAAGATTCTATACTTGCATGATAGGGTTAACGCACTCTTAACTGGCGATTAACCCTTTTTTTGTGTCTACAGGCAATCAACTTTCTTTCTATAGCATGCGTTTTTTACTGGCCGCTAGTACTATACTGGCCCTCAGTCACCTGACTGGCTGTTCTTCCGAATCAAAACAGGCAACGTCCGGGCAGTTGACCGCCGAAGCCTCGGCCAAACCAACTGCCTCTTCCGACTCATCGGGCACGCCAGCCCCTAAGCCAGCAACGGCATCACGGCCCGCCAATGCCGTTTCGACCGGCGACTCTACCCTAGATTCGTTGACCTACGCGCCGACCGGTGCTCTTTTGCCCAACAAACGCATCTTTGCCTATTATGGTAACCCTCATTCCAAAAAAATGGGGATTCTGGGTAAGTACCCCAAAGAGGAAATGTTGCGCCGGCTGGACGAAGAGATCAAGAACTGGCAGAAAGCCGACCCAGCTACGCCCATCCAGCCAGCCTTGCACCTGGTAGCCACCTCGGCCCAGGGCGCCCCGGGCAAAGACGGCGGCTACCGCATGCGCATGTCGGACAAAACCATCAAGAAAGTGCTGAAGTGGGGGAACGAGCACAAAGCCATTGTCTTTCTGGATATTCAGCGGGGCCATGCGCCACTGGGTCCCGAGATGGCCTATATGGAAAAATACCTGAAACTCCCCTTCGTTCATCTGGGCATCGACCCTGAGTTTTCGATGGTAACCGGTGCAAAGCCCGGCACTAAAATCGGAAGCTACGATGCTGCAGATATCAACCAGGCGGTCCAGTTTCTGAGCCGTATCGTGAAAGAAAACAACCTTCCACCCAAGGTACTGGTCGTTCACCGCTTTACGCAGGGCATGGTCAAGAACTACAAAAACATCAAGCTAGACCCAAACGTGCAGATCGTTATGGATATGGATGGCTGGGGCCCGCCGGTGCTGAAGAAAGATTCGTATCATGACTACATTCAGAAAGAACCGGTTCAGTACACCGGCTTCAAACTGTTCTACGAAAACGACTTCCGCAAGCCCGGTTCGCGCATCATGACCCCCGCCGAAGTGCTGGCGCTAACGCCCAAGCCAATGTATATCCAGTATCAATAGACCCGGCAGTAGCTGAACAGAAAAGGCCCGTCAGCAATTGACGGGCCTTTTCTGTTCTATGTATGGCAATCAGTAGTTAGCTGTAGACCTACCGATTTTCGACCAGTGCTTTGAACTCATCGACCGTTACTTCCTGCGACACAATGGTCAGCTGGGTTTTGGCGTACTCGATTACCTTATCGTCATAAACACGGTTAAATGTGCTGGTGTAGTTCTGGCCGTTGTTCTTCTCATCCATGAGGTAGTTACGGGCAATCCGATCAATGGTTTTATCCATTTCTTCGTTTTCGCTGCCCATAAAGCCGAACTGCTCCCGTACCATCTGACGGGTTGCGTCCAGTACCTCGTCAAACTCAACTTTTATATCTGCGTTTTCAGCGATCTTGTTTTTGATCAACTGCAGCTTTACCGATTTGGTGAAGTCGTCGTACTGCTCGTCGATCTGCTCGGGGGTAAACTTCCCTTCGTTCACTTCGAGCAACCAGTTTTTCAGGAACTCGTCGGGAAGCAAAATCGGCGTATTATCGATCAGGTTTTTTTCGATGTCGAGCCGCAGGAGCTGATCGGCTTCGCGGGCGTAATTGCCCCGAATGACTTCGGCTACTTTCGTACGGAACTGCGCTTCGTCCTCAACCGCACCGGCACCCAGCACCTTGTCGAAGAACTCCTGGTTCAGTTCGGCTGGCTCATGCCGGGTAATGTCATCAATCGTGAAGCTGAACTCACCCGTCAGGGCAGCGGCTTCTTCTTTTTTCACGCCGGTAGCGTTGGCCCGAGCCTTCTCGTCGGGGAACGCCTGCTCCAGTACGAAGCTGATAACGTCACCTTTTTTCTTGCCCACGAACTGACCCTTGGCCTCTTCAGCCATTTTGTCCATTGGGAAAGCGGTTTTGGCCGAGAACAACTCCCCTGATTCGGGCGCGCTGGTCTGAACCAGTTCGCCATAAATCGTATCGGTTTCACCTACTTCTTCGCCGTGAGCGTGACCATGGAAACGCTGCTGCAGGTCAGCAATGGTGTTGTTTACTTCCGTTTCGCCAGCCTGAATCTCGTAGCGGGTTACGCTGGGCAGCTCGGCAAAATCGATATTGAACTCCGATGCCAGCCCCAGTGTGTAACTAAAGGCAAAATCGGTCTGGTTATCCCAGTCGATGGCATCTGCCTGTTCGCGGTTTGGAACGGGGTCGCCAACAACCTGAAGTTTATTTTCGCGGATGTACTGGCTCACGGTCCGGCTCAGCATCGAGTTGATCTCGTCGACCAGAATGCTTTTACCGTACATTTTCTGAACCAGCGACGCAGGCACGTGACCAGGACGGAATCCTTTCAACTGTACCTTACGGCCATAATCTTTCAGTTTCTTATCGACTTCGGGCTTATAATCGGCCGGGGTAAGCGTAATCTTCAGCGAAGCGTTGGTGTCGCTGGCTTTTTCGAGCGTAATGTCCATGATGATTGCTATTTAGTGATTGAGCGATTGAGCGATTGGGTGAGAGTGGCTTCCGGTAGAAATCGCTCAATCACTCAATTACTCAATCGCTCAATGTACTTTGTACGGGCGGAGGGACTCGAACCCCCATGCCTTGCGGCACCAGATCCTAAGTCTGGCACGTCTACCAATTTCGCCACGCCCGCAGGTGGAGAACAGTTGACCAGTCTGGTTATTCGCTTTTTTAAGCCAAATCAACCGCGCTGTTTAACTGTTTCGGCCCGCAAAAGTACGAAGAATCTGCAAATCGCCAAGCTCCTGCCTCCATGTTTTATTTTTATAAGACAGCCCGTCGATTTTAGATTATTAATTTGTTATCTTGGTAGTACGAGTACAACCAAAGGCCATTCCTGAATAGACGCCAACTATGATCAATGCAATTGAGTCCCGGCCCAGTGTCGAACCCGTTATCGACCTGGAGCAGGAACGACAGGAAATTTTAAAACGGTACCGACGACTGCTGCGCTCAGCCAAACCGATGTTGAAAGACAACGACGCCAAGCTGATCAAAAAAGCGTTTAACACCTCTGCCGAAGCCCATAAAAACATGCGTCGGCGGTCGGGCGAACCTTACATCTACCACCCGCTGGCCGTTGCTCAGATTGCCGTTGATGAGATTGGCCTGGGTACTACCAGTATTGTAGCCGCTCTGCTTCACGATGTCGTTGAAGACACGGATACAACCATCGACGATATAGACCGGGCATTTGGGCCCAAAGTAGCCCGCATTATCGACGGTCTGACCAAGATTTCGGGTATCTTCGAGTATGGCACGTCGCAGCAGGCCGAGAATTTCCGGAAAATGCTGCTTACCCTTTCGGACGATGTTCGGGTCATTCTGATCAAGCTCGCCGACCGGCTGCATAATATGCGGACACTCGACTCGATGCCCCGCGACAAGCAGTTGAAAATTGCGGCTGAGACGATCTATATCTATGCCCCCCTCGCCCACCGACTGGGCTTGTACGCCATTAAATCGGAACTCGAAGATCTATACCTCAAACACGTAGAGCCGGAAGCCTATAAAGACATTGCCCGCAAGCTGCGCGAGACCAAGATTGCCCGCGACCGGTTTATTGGCCGATTCATCGAACCAATCGAAACTGACCTGACCGATACCAACATCAAATTCGTAATCAAGGGTCGGCCGAAATCCATCTACTCGATCTGGACAAAACTTAACAAGTCGAAGAAGCCGTTCGAAGAGATTTACGACCTGTTTGCCGTTCGGATCATCCTGAACGTACCCCCCGAAGAGGAGAAAGCGGCCTGCTGGCGGGCGTATTCGATTGTTACCGACCATTATAAACCTAACCCAGACCGGTTGAAAGACTGGATCAGCACCCCCCGCACCAACGGCTATGAGTCATTACATACCACAGTCATGAGCAAGTCGGGGCAGTGGGTAGAAGTGCAGATCCGTACCGAACGGATGAACGAGATTGCCGAGAAAGGCTACGCAGCTCACTGGAAATATAAAGGAAATGATACCCAGACCGGGGCTGGGATCGAAGCCTGGATCAGCCAGGTGCGCGACATGATCGAGTCGGCCAGCAACGGGGACAAAAAAGCTGCCATTGAGTTTGTCGATGACTTCAGAAGCAATCTCTACAGCGAAGAGGTTTTTGTTTTTACCCCTAAGGGAGACCTGAAGGTCCTGCAGCGCGGTTCGACGGCCCTGGATTTCGCGTTCGACATCCACACGCAGATTGGAGCCCGCTGTATGGCTGCAAAGGTGAACAACACACTGGTACCGCTGAGCCATGTACTTCAGAACGGTGATCAGGTTGAAGTCATTACTTCTAACCGGCAGAAGCCTTCGGAAGACTGGCTGCGGTTCGTAGTGACGTCCAAAGCCAAGACGAAGATCAAAGACCTCATTAAAGAGGAGAACAAACGCTACGTGACCGATGGGCGCGAGCTGGTCAATAAAAAGCTGCGGGTGCTGCGGGTAGAGATGTCTAACGAGGTCATCAACCAGCTGCGGGCTTACTTCGGCTCTAAAACCACCGACGATTTCTTTTACCGGGTTGGCAAGGGGCATATCGATGTCAGCGAGCTGAAGAAGTTTAAGGCCGACAAGGAAGCCCGGGAAAACCGCGCCAACAAGCTCAACACCGATGCGCTGCCCGATGCCAAAGCCTTCGTAAAAGAACTAAAGAAAATTCATGGCGAACGGGCCGACGCCGACATGCTGCTGATCGGTGAGGATATGGACCGCATCGATTATACGCTCTCTAAATGCTGTAACCCCATTTCGGGCGACGACGTGTTTGGGTTCGTAACCATCAACGATGGCATCAAAATTCACCGCGTTACCTGTCCGAACGCAGTCGAGTTAATGTCGAATCATGGCAATCGGATTATCAAGGCTAAATGGACCAGCCAGAAAGAGCTGGCCTTCTTATCTGGTCTGCGTATTACCGGTACCGACCGGGTAGGCCTGGTCAACGATGTGACCCGAATCATCAGTAATGAGCTGCACATTAATATGCGCTCTGTCACCATCGATTCTAAAGACGGAATCTTCGAAGGAAATATCCGGCTCTACGTTCACGATACCGCTCACCTCGAAACGCTCATGCGTAAGCTGGAGCGGGTACAGGGCGTTTTTGAAGTTGTCCGTTTTGACTCCTGATCAGCTTTACTTACGGGATTTGGGGTACGGCAGTCAAGCAGATCATATCCTGCAACAACTTCCGTAAACCGAATCCCGTAAACCTTACTTACCTTTGCACTTTCAACCAACCGGAACAGACATGACTGCGCCGACTCAATCTAACTTAGAATCCGCCCGGATGATTTTTACGGCCTACCTCGAACGGAAAGGCCTCCGTAAAACCCCGGAACGGTTTGCTATACTCGAAGAGATCTATAACCGTCAGGACCACTTCGATGTCGACGAGCTATATATCTCGATGAAGAACAAAAAATACCAGGTCAGCCGGGCAACCGTGTACAACACCCTGGATGTTCTGGTCGACTGCGACCTGGTTACCAAACACCAGTTTGGTCGAAACCTGGCTCAGTACGAAAAGTCGTATGGCTACCGCCAGCACGACCACCTTATCTGCACCGACTGCCACAAAGTGATGGAGTTCTGCGACCCCCGTGTGCAGAATATTCAGAATATGGTCGGCGACATGCTGAAGTTCAATGTCATGCACCACTCGCTGATTTTTTACGGTTCATGCCAGCGCGATCCCTGCGAAAACCGGCGTGAGTCCAATAAAGATGCGGCCGGTATCGAAGCGGCCGGTATGGAACGTGCTGATGAAGAGGTATCGATCAGTAGCGGGCAGTAAGATACAAGCCGCAATCGTTTAATTAAGGAAGCCATATTCGTGTAAGCCAAATGCATCTCGCTCAGTTGAATATATCCCGTATGCTGGCGCCAACGATCGACCATCCGATTATGGCCGATTTTGTGGCGCAACTGGCAACCGTTAACGCCCTGGCTGAGCAGAGTGAGGGATTTATCTGGCGACTGACTGGGGACGGGAACGATGCCACCAGCCTGCGCCCGTTTGACGACGATCGTATTATTGTCAATATGTCGGTATGGCAATCACTGGAGCACCTGCAGGCTTTTGTTTTCCGGACTATGCATGCAGCTGTCATGAAAAACCGCGGCAAATGGTTCGAGAAGCCTAAAGAGTCGATGACGGTGCTCTGGTGGGTACCGACTGGCCACCAGCCTACGGT
The DNA here is from genome assembly GCF_005870035.1 of Spirosoma lacussanchae. GTDB lineage: Bacteria > Bacteroidota > Bacteroidia > Cytophagales > Spirosomataceae > Spirosoma > Spirosoma lacussanchae. The sequence goes on from NZ_SWJG01000004.1 coordinate 352,331, forward strand.
CGACGAAGCAAGAGCCCGACTGGAACACCTTAATGCTTTTGGCCCCAGCCCCCGGGCGTTCACATTCCGGAATACATGGCCAGCAACCGATCTGGTCCCGTTAGATGAGTCATCAGGTCGTACTTTCCCTTAACCGTCGCTCCACTACGCAGCGCGGTTTTACAGCGATAACGAACGACATAAACGCGTTAATTTTATTTCAGGTGTAATGGTAGATGTTTTATTAGGCCTCCAGTGGGGCGACGAAGGAAAAGGTAAAATTGTGGACGTACTGGCTCCACAGTATCAGGTTGTAGCCCGGTTTCAGGGTGGTCCCAATGCCGGACATACGTTAGAGTTCGACGGTTTCAAGCACGTATTGCACCAGATTCCTTCCGGAATTTTCCGTAACGACATTCTGAACATCATCGGCAATGGCGTTGTACTGGACCCAATCGTTTTCAAACGCGAAATTGATGGGCTGGCCAAATTCAACCTGCCCCTCACCCAAAACCTGCAGATATCGAAGAAGGCATCGATCATTCTACCTACCCACCGCCTGCTCGATGCAGCTTATGAACAGGCAAAGGGAGAATCGAAAATAGGGTCGACCCTGCGCGGCATCGGACCTACCTATCAGGATAAAGTGGCCCGTCAGGGGCTGCGGGTTGGCGACATCCTGTCTCCTAATTTCGCCGATAAGTACAGCCGTCTGGTTGCTATTCATAAAGTAATTCTGGAGCAGAACAACTTTGACTTTGCTTCCGTATTACCCCAGTCCGAAGAAGAATTCTTTGCCGCTGTTGACTTTATGAAGCAGTTTCAGCTCACCGACAGCGAATACGCCGTAAACGAAGCCCTGCAATCTGGACGCAAGGTGCTGGCCGAAGGCGCTCAGGGCTCCCTGCTCGACATCGATTTTGGTTCCTACCCGTTCGTTACCTCCTCCAACACCATGACGGCAGGCGCCTGTACGGGTCTGGGGGTGGCACCCGGGCGCATTGGGGAGGTCTATGGCATTTTTAAAGCCTACTGCACCCGGGTCGGAAGCGGCCCCTTTCCTACCGAACTGTCGGACGCCACCGGCGAGCAGATTCGTCAGGAAGGTCGTGAGTTCGGCGCCACAACCGGTCGGCCACGTCGGTGTGGCTGGCTCGACCTGCCGGCGCTCAAGTATGCTATCATGATCAACGGTGTAACGCAACTGGTGATGATGAAAGTTGACGTGTTGAATATCTTCAGCGAAATTTTGGTGTGTACGCACTACCAGATGCCGGACGGTACCGTCACCGATCACCTGCCTTACGATATGACCGATGTTGAGCTGAAGCCCATCTATAAATCGTTCAAAGGCTGGCAGACCGACCTGACAAACATCCACGCCTTTGATGACATGCCAGAAGCCCTGGCCAACTATGTCCACTATCTGGAAGAGTCGCTGGGCCTGCCGATCAGCTTTATTTCCACCAGCCCCGACCGCGAAGCCATCATTCATCGGCAAACGGCGGGTGTCCTGTAAGTCGATGCATCAACAGGGGCCTGATCGGTTCCGCGATACTACGTTTCTCTAAAGGTGCCCGGTTGCAGTCGGCAAAGCCAGCTGTAACCGGGCACCTTGGTTTTCTGATCTGCCAGTCCGGTGCAGTCTATCGTTTTCTGAATTTCTATTCCATTTATCTACCCCGTGTCAGGCGTCTGATTGACACCCAGAATGCCCGCCCTGCCTTGAAAAGGCAATAGCTGTTGACGTCGGCGCCCGGGGCTCGCTCGGCTTTTTTGCGTACTTTTGGTAGTAAGCAGGTCCCGTTTTGTTTCCTTATGTCAGCGAAAGCCCTTTACCAGACCCTCTATCAATCCGATCAGCTCTTCCGAATACCGAACGAACGCTGGAGTCCCGGGCCGCTAGCCAGTGTTCTGGCAGACATTCCGGTTCATGAACCCGCCCCTGCCCTTACCCCAACGATTGATCTGATCAGCGCCCTGGATGAGCTGGCGGCCCAGGCACCCGCCCCGGAGCCCGAAGCCATCCTGGTCGATTCGGCCGACCTGATCGTGTCGCCCCTGCCGGTCGATGCTCCGTCGGTGCCGTTGCTGATAACCCCCGAGCCGCTACCTCCTCAGGCACCCCGCCCTACCGTTCCGTCTGTTCAGCCCCCCGCTCAGAACCAGGCTCGCCTGTCGCCGATCAATCATAAAGTTCTTCTGCTGGCCGACGAAGAGCTGGACCCCAGCAACCTCCTGTTTCTGGAAAAAATCCTGAAGGCGGTTAACCTAAACATCGATGGGGTTGACCTGCTCAACCTACACGGGGTACGAGATGTCGACTTCGCGGAGCTGGTTCACGGCAAAAAGATCCATCACTTTATAACGTTTGGCGTACCCTTCAACCGGATTCACCTCGATATTGCCATGGACCGCTACCAGCCTGTTCGTTTCTTCGGCATCACGTTTTTGATGGCTGATTCGTTACCAACCATCGAAGCCGATCAACAACTAAAAAAGCGGCTGTGGGCGGCTCTACAACACATTTTCATACAACGGTAACGCTATGCCTGAACCCGCTGCGCCACCTGCCTCCCTTCGCCGAGTCCTATCGACCACCCAGCTCTGGGCGATTGCCGTTGGCATGGTGATCTCGGGCGAGTATTTTGGCTGGAACTACGGTTGGGCCGTGGCAGGCACGGTAGGATTCCTGATTGCTACGCTGATCGTAACCGTGCTGTATCTGACATTTATATTCAGCTATACCGAACTGACAGCGGCTATTCCGGATGCAGGCGGTCCCTTCGCTTACGCTTTCCGGGCGTTTGGCCCGACGGGAGGCTTTGTAGCGGGCTTTGCCACCCTCGTCGATTTTCTGATGGCGCCCCCCGCCATTGCGGCTGCCCTGGGCGCCTATGCCCATTTTCTCAATCCGGCCTTACCCGTTCTGGGGGTGGCCGTGGCTTCCTATATCGTCTTTATTGGTGTGAATATCCTGGGCGTGCGGGAGTCAGCCAACTTTTCCGTTATCGTGACAGTGCTGTCAGTGGTCGAGTTGCTGGTCTTTATGGCACTGGTAGCCCCCGCTTACAAAACAGAGAACCTGCTGGCTCACAACGACGGCTTTGGCATTGGCGGGGTATTTGCGGCCCTACCTTTTGCTATCTGGTTCTATCTCGCCATCGAGGGAGTGGCTATGGTTGCCGAAGAAGTAAAGGACCCTGTCCGTACCATTCCGCGCGGTTATCTGCTCAGTATCGGCACCCTGGTCCTGCTCGCGCTCGGGACCATGATTCTGTGCGCTGGCGTTGGCGACTGGCGGCTGCTCAGCCAGATCGATTATCCCTTACCCGAAACCCTGGCCATGGTGCTGGGCCGACAGAATTCCTGGGCCAAGGTCTTTGCCGGACTGGGTCTGTTTGGGTTAATCGCTTCGTTCCACGCCAATACGCTGGGTTACTCGCGGCAACTATTTGCCCTGGCGCGGGCTGGCTACCTGCCCCGATTTCTGGCAACGGTCAATGGACGTTTCCGAACCCCGCACTGGTCGTTGATTGGTGGTGGCCTGGTTGGACTGGCCGCTTTATTTTCAGGCACAACCGGCGAAATCATCACCCTGTCGGTAATCGGTGCGCTGGTTATGTACCTGGTCAGCCTGCTCAGTTTGTTCAGGTTGAGACGTTCGGAGCCGGGTCTGGCACGTCCGTTTCGTACACCTTTTTACCCCGCAGTTCCCTTAACAGCGCTCATGCTGTCGGTGGTTTGCCTGCTGGCTATCTTATGGTATAATCCCGGATTGAGCCTGCTGTTTGTAGGGCTGCTGCTGATAGGGTACGGCTTGTTCCGCTGGCTCTACGTCCGGAAAAATCCCCCGGTTTCGACACCTATTTCCGACTAACATTTGCTTGAATGGGGCACTATTCACGTATTTGAGGGCGTTTTCTATAAACGCACCCTTAACCGGCAATGAATAACCGGACAGAAAATGTGAACCCAGAACGCATGGAACCAACCAATCATCCTGACTTTCAGCATGGCTATGCCAGCGGTCTAGAGGGGGTCGAACGAACGAATTACGAAGGCTACCTATCTAGTCAGGTAAATACCAATTGGCTGACGGACCGAATAAACGAGAAACGAAACGAACTTGTCAACCTGGATCGACATATCGCCCAGACTACCGAAGATAACCGCGCTGCCTATGCCGAGTTGCAGAACCATACCGTACAGGTCGAGCGCCTATCCAGACAGGTCAGACAACATGAATCTAATCGGGAGGCTATAGAAGCTGAGCGCGATGCCTTACGCGAACGACGGGTCAAAAATACGCCCGATTACTCACTGCTGGCCGGGCTGCTGTTTCTGGTAGCCGGCATTTCATTCCTGGCGGGCGACCTGATCATCTCGCACGAAATTGTTGCCTACGCGCTCAACATCAGAAACCCCAACGAAGCCTGGGCGTTTGCTATTGGTCTGGCCATGGTGTCGATTCTGCTCAAACCTGCTTACGATCGACTGATTGAGAAGCCTTATCAGGAGAACCCGGAACAGAATCAGGGGAAATATGAACGGTTCAAGATTGCGCTGGCTTTGTTTGCCGTGCTGACTCTGGCCGTATTGGGCTGGTTCAGGTACGAAGCCTACCGGACTGATCAGCTCAAGTCGGCCATTAATAAATCGATTCGCCAGCTTCAGCTAAGCAGCGATCCAACGGCCGCTACACAGACCCTCGATGCGGCCACACTGGCTAAAATAGAAAAACAACTGTCTGAATCGAGTGAGTTAAACCTGGCTCTTGTCAATAGTCCCTGGGCCTTACTATCGTTCGTACTCAGCGGAATTTTGTTTGCGCTGGCTGGCGCGGTTTGTCTGGGTATCGCTCTCCCGGTATTGTCGGCCTTCTGGTTCCGCTGGTTGCAGGCTGATATCAAACTGGGCAAACTTCGGCGTCGACTGAAACGGGTCGAGAAAGAACTCAGCCCGCTGGAAGCCCAACTGGCCGAGCAGAACAGTCGGCAAAACGTACTGCAGCACAATCTTGACCTGCTCGCCGATCTGAACGAGCTGCGCGATCAACGACGCACGCTTACCACCGAACTTAGTGAACTGCTCGCTGAGCTCAAATTAGCCCAGACGGATAGCCGCATCAGTAACTTCAACGACGGTTACGGCCAGGGCGAAGCTGTTAGAACCGTACTTAACGACGATGAACAACGTCAGCTCCGTAAAGACCGGCTGGTTGTGCACAATCGGGTAAACGGAAACCATCAGGCCGAACACGCGAACGGCACGAACGGAAAAGCATCGCTTCCTAAATCGTACCAGCCAGCCGAAACACTTCCCTCTGAAGGTCTGTAGCCCAGCTATTCGGACGGTTAGCCAGCCATACCGCCTTAGTCAGTCCAGGTACATAGCGTGCCAGGCCGACTAAGGCTTTTTTATGTAGTAGCGTCGAAGTCAGCCCGACAGTTTGACCAAAACGCACATGGAGAATTCTAAAATAGAATCCCAAAAAAACGCGCATTAGATTCATTATTATAACATAATGTTTAACTACAAACCAACAATTATATCAGAGAATATATTACCTACCAGAAAGTCTTTTCTGAAATATTAATTTATAAAACACAATAATTTATAACTAATAAAGTCACTATAAATTTCTTTGAAATAGAATAGTAAAATTTACAATAACACACATTCATTACACAAGTAATGCAACCCATTTTGAGATATTTATGTATGCGTTCTTTAGAATAGTACAGTCAAAATAAAGAACAAATATTTAGTCAAATTTAATCACTCTTTCTCGAGATTAGAATAGCATATACATAGACATTAATACATCTGTATTTCAAATATAGTTTTTTATTTTATCAACTGGCAATACGGTTTATTACGCTACAATTTATATCTATAAATCAGCTTATTATCAACCCAATACTATTCATTATCCATCTACTAGTGTGACTTTTTCCGGCATGAAACGTATAGGAATCACTACCGTCATTTCTTCAGGTTTTTTGTATAATAATAAGCTATCATACGGAACCTGTAGGCTACTCCTGACGCATGTCCATATCCTTTTTTTATGCGTACTATTCATACCGCTTCTTATACCCGCCTGACCACGATAGCTATATACTTATTGGTCCTTTTTTCCTGTACTGGCTATACATTACTTGCCCAATTACCTGCCGGATTTTCTAAAAGCGTTATTCAGGACAACTATACGGGGTCGGTTGGTATTTTGTTTTCTAACGACGGTAACCGCTTTTACGTTTGGGAGAAAAGCGGCCGGGTTTGGGTCTCAACCTGGAATGGATCGTCTTATGTACGGCAGAACACGCCTGTTTTAGACATCAGCGAAGAGGTTGGCGAATGGAACGACTTTGGTCTGCATAGCCTTTGTTTTGATCCTGACTTTGAGACCAACGGCCTGGTCTACCTGTTCTACACCGTTGATCTTCATCACGTACTATATTACGGTACTCCACAGTACAATAGCTCCAGCAATCAATACCACAACGCCACAATCAGCCGGGTAACCCGCTATCAACTACAGAACACAGCGGGCCTCTTAACTACCAACTATGCCAGCCGGACCGTACTTCTCGGCGAATCGAAAAACACCGGCATTCCGGTTACGTACGAGTCGCACGCGGGCGGTACGATTCTGTTTGGGAAAGACGGCACTTTGTTGGTATCAACCGGTGATGGTGCTCATCATGAAGGGGTTGACGTTGGTAGTCGATCAGAGACATACTTTCAGGCTTCGCTTAATTATGGGATGATGAGAGCCAACGAAAATGTCGGTGCGCTCCGATCTCAACTGGTCAATTCGCTATGTGGTAAAGTACTTCGGCTAGATCCTGCCACGGGCAATGGGGTACCGAGTAATCCATTTTATGATGCCGCGAATCCACGTTCCCCCCAATCACGCGTCTGGACTCTGGGGCTACGAAACCCGTACCGAATGAGCCTCAAACCAAATACTGGGAGCATTGACCCCGCCGATGGGAACCCCGGCACCCTGCTGATTGGCGATGTCTGCTGGTACAAAATCGAAGATTTCCACGTTGTCGACAAAGCTGGCCTGAACTGCGGCTGGCCCCTCTACGAAGGCCTTGACCGCACTATATCCTATTATGGAACCAATGTTGCCAATCTGGACGAACCGGGGCAACCAACCTTCGAAAGCCTTTGCGTGCCGCCTACCTCCTTTATCGACAACCCCAATCCAACGCTGCGCCGTTTTACCCATTCAAGACCGGCGCTCGACTATAGCCACAGCACGGCTCAGACGCGGGTACCCGCCTTTAGCGGAAGCACTCCGATAACCCGTGTTATTGGTACTACGGGTGCTCCGGCAGGAACATCGTTTTACGGCAATTGTATCATCGGCGGCCTTTATTATACCGGAACCCAGTTTCCCGAAATTTACCGCAATACGTACTTCTTTGCCGATCATGGGCAGAACTGGATCAAAAGCCTCGACCTCCACGATGAGGGCGACCATGTCGTACATGAAGTAAGAAACTTTGCCGCCAGCAATTTTGACATTGGCATAGTCGATTTGAAGATGAACCCCCGCGACGGGTCTCTTTTTTACGTTCGGGTGCAAGGAGTAATTTCAAGGATTAGCTATGGCGGTAACCAGCCACCAGTTGCCAATGCTTCCTCTACCACGCCTTATGGCACCTCGCCGTTGAGCGTTTCGTTTACCGGATCGAACTCGATTGACCCCGAGGGCTTACCACTTACTTATTCATGGGATTTTGGCGATGGTACGACCTCAACGGCTGCCAACCCGGTACATGTATTCGCCGACCCCAACGTGCGGGCCTATACCGTTACGCTGACCGTAAAAGATAATCTGAATCAGGTATCTATTCCTAAGCAGATTACGGTCTCGGTCAATAATACACCCCCAACGGTCGAGATCACCAATCCGGTAGCCGGCACTCTATATCCAATGAGTCAGGAAACCCCCTACCAGCTGCAGGCCAGTGTGACCGACACAGACCTAAGTAACGTGTCGTACGAATGGCGCGTATCGCTTGAACACAACAATCACACCCACCCAGAACCCGTACTAACCAGTGCTAACCCGACGATCTATATCTCGCCGGTTGGCTGCAGTCCTAACGAAACCTACTATTACTTAATCTCGGTGACGGTTACCGATAATGGTGGCCTCAAAGCGACTCACTCGGTTACACTCTACCCAGATTGTAATTCGGCCAGTTCGCTGGTCACCAATGTCTCCGCTGTGCCCGAGCTGAATGCGGTGCGGGTTAACTGGGTTAACCCAACCGCCACATTCGATGAAGTGCTTGTAGCAGCCCGGGCCGAGATTGGATTCACGGATAGACCCACCGGCACTGCCTATGCTGCCAACACTAGTTTTACAGGAAACGGCACCCCGATCGAAGGCGGTAAGGTTGTTTACAGAGGTATCGGTACGAACGTAACCATCACGAATTTAAACCCGTTGATTCAATACTATTTCAGAGTCTACACGCGGGTAGGAAATACCTGGAACGGGGGCGTAGAGGTCAGTTCAATACCTAACCTGCCGCCAGTTGCCTCTACCATTCAACCGCCTGCAGCAGCTACCGGTCAGGTGTATTCGTATGCCATACCAGCATTTACTGACCCTGAAAGCCAAACCCTGGCCTATACAGCCAGTGGTTTACCTGCCTGGCTGAGTTTCAACAGCACAAGCCGTATTTTGACGGGAACACCTACCCAGTCTGCCAGTTACACGATTACAGTCAGTGCGACTGATCCGGGAAGTTTGACCACTTCGGTACCGGTAGTTATCGTTGCCGGTCCGAATCAGGCGCCCGTAGCCCCTGCTTCTACTACCCAACTTGCGGAGACAACCCAGTTCTTCAGCTATACCGTACCCGCCTTCACCGATCCCGAGGGAAAGTTATTGACCTATAGCGCTTCCGGATTACCTGGATGGCTCAATTTTAACACCTCGACTCGCCAGCTCTACGGTACGCCTACCCAGGCAGGCTTCCACAGCGTCTCCATCCGGGCTACCGATCCATTGAGTTTGTTCTCTACGGTTATAGTGGGCGTTAGAGCCTTTGTTAATCAGCCACCGGTACCACCGACAATAAATGCTCAGACAGCAGAACTAGGCTACCTGTTTAGCTTTACCGTACCCGCCTTTACAGACCCGGATGGGCAACTTCTTTCCTACAGCGCCAGTGACGTACCAAACTGGCTGACGTTTACAAACACAAGCCGGGTATTAACCGGAACGCCCACCCAGGCGGGCAGCTACTCCGTTACTGTAAAAGCTACGGATCCCCGCAGTCTGTCAGCCTCGGTTCGGGTGGTGATTAACGCAGGCGTTTGTAGTATGGTTACCGTAAAAAACGGTAGCTGGAATGACCCCTCGGTATGGTCCTGCAATCGGGTTCCTAACAGTGCCGATGCCGTACGGATTGAGCACCCGGTCAACGTACCCGATAACTACGCAGCTTCAGCGCTGAAAATAACGTTCGCAAGCGGTATAACCCTTCAAATGGGGCAAAACGCCCTAGTTTATTTTAGCCAGTAACGGGAGTTTATCTCGTCAGAGTATCAGCCCCGCCACCAGCCCAATCCCAATGAGCGCGAAGGGAGGCAGCCGGGTGTAAAGCAGCACGATCAGCGTTCCTATCACAATGACGACCGAAGGCCAGTGAGGAGCCATCGGCTCAAACAGAGCAATGGCAGCAGCCGCCGTTAACCCCGTACTGGCCGCGTTGATCCCATCCAGCGAAGCCCTCACTACCCGGTAGCGCTTCAGCTGGTCCCAGAACCGATAGACGAAAAAGATCAGAAACATACCCGGGAGGAATATCCCGGCTGTTGCGACAAAACTACCCCAGAACTGGGCGTTCGGCCCATCGGCTCGCATCGATAACGCCCCTATATACGAAGCGAACGCAAAGACGGGTCCGGGTATAGCCTGCGCCAGCCCTAATCCCGACAAAAACTCTTCTCTGGACAGGTAGTGCTTGAATGCAACAAACTCGTTATACAACATCGGAGTCAGCACCTGTCCACCTCCAAACACCAGGCTGCCGTTCCGGTAAAAATTCTCGAACAACCGAACAGGTAGTGATTGTGTGATAGCGCCTAGCCCCGCAGCAGCCAGAAATACACCTAGCCACAAGAAGAAATTAGCCCACTCTATGCGAAGCGGCTGCTTTTCCATGCGTTCCTGTTTTTCGTATGTTAACGCCGTTGTCAGGCCCCCTATGGCTATTACAATGGGCGTCATAATGGGTGAACGAAATACATAAGCCACCAGAGCCGCCGTGAGCGCCAGCGCCAGACTAACCTGGTTTTTTATGACCTTCTGCCCAATTCGATAGCCGGCTACGATCAGGAATCCCACCGCCATGGGTTGAACGAACCGCGCAAAATGCATCGACAGATTATGTTGTTCGAGGTAGTAAACGCCCATACCGGCCGCTGTCATGATACAAACGCCGGGCAAAACCCAAATCAGAAGGGTCAGATAAGCCAGATTGGGCCCACCGATTTTAAAGCCCAGCGCCGTTATGGTCTGGGTAGAAGTAGGTCCTGGAAGTATTTGACAGAGGGCATTCAACTCCATCAACTCATCTTCTGTCAGATACCGGCGCAGCTTCACGAAACGATCGTAGAACATAGCCAGGTGCACCTGTGGACCGCCAAAGGTTGTTAAAGCCAGAAAAGCCACATCTTTCAGAAAAATGATGTAGCGAATCTTACGAACAGGCTTTAGTTGGGGAAGGTAGCCAGTCATGAGGGGTAGACAGTGGCGATCAGCAGGCAGTGCTTGTTACGTTCGATCAGCCCGGGCTCAGCACCCGTCAGACGCCCGGGCTGATCGACATTTCTTATTTCTTCAACCCCAGTTCACGAAGCCGCTCATCCAGAAACTCGCCGGCGGTCATGTCAACATACAGCTTGGGATGCTCAGCATCAATACAGCTTTCGAGGCTGGTCAGATCCATCTCGGCACGCGGATGCATGAAGAACGGTATCGAGTAGCGGGATTGATTCATTTTTTCCCGCGGGGGGTTAACCACCTGGTGAATGGTCGACTTAAGCTTGTGATTGGTCAGTCGATCCAGCATATCACCCACGTTGACAATAACCTGGTCGGGAAGGGCTGTAATCCCAATCCATTTACCATCGCGCCGAAGCACTTCCAGACCATCGGCCGAAGCCCCCATCAACAGCGTAATCAGGTTGATGTCACCATGCGCAGCCGCCCGAACGGCGCCGTCGGGGGTCGTATCCGGATCGAGCGGAAAATAATGGAGGGCCCGCAGGATGCTATCCCCGTTTCTGACTTTGTCGTCAAAATAGGTTTCGGGCAATTTCAGATACAGCGCAATAGCCCGCAATAACTGTTTACCAGCGTTCTCCAGGGTTCGATACGCCATTAGGGTAGCCTCGCCAAAGGCCGGAAATTCAGCAGGCAGCACATTGGCAGGCATGCCGTCTTCGGGTTCGGGCTGACCAATATGGTAAAACTCCTTAAGGTCAGCTACCTTGAAGCCTTTCGCGGTTTCTTTTCCCTTACCGATGTACCCGCGCTGCCCATGCAGTTCGGGATGTTCGTATTTCTGTTTGAGTTCGTCAGGCGCCGAGAAAAAAGCCTGAGCCGAGTCGTATAACGCACGAGTCAGGTCGTCGGTAAGGCCGTGATTCTTAATGGCAACGAATCCTATCTGATTGAAAGCCCGGCCCAGATCCTGCACAAACTGCTCTTTCTGTACGGGGTCTCCCGTCGTGAAATCAGCTAAATCCAGCGAGGGGATTTCGTCATAAAGTTCTTGAGATGACATAAATGTACTGTTTCCACAAAATTAAGAAACTTTGGCATACCGCAGGGCTTACAGTCACCCCTGTATGAATCTATGGAATTAGCCAATTACACTCAAACCTTTTAAACAAGTCAAGTCATGGCCTTGTTGACTATAGATTGAGGGGAATCTGTTGTTCGCCTGTGTAAGTTTTCAGCGTTATGAGCATACAAGATACCGGCTCGACCGATGTGCCGGTTTCGCTCTGGCAGGCTGCCTTAAATCAGTCAGCCAGTGGAATTACCGTCTACACGGCCGTTCGGGACACAAATGGTCGTATTCAGACATTTCGGGTAAAACTCGCTAACCGGCGGGCCGAACAGTTTTTCGGGGTTAGCAGTCAGGCCGTGCTTGAAAAAACGCTTGATCAGTTATTTCCCTTTCCTAACCAGCTCAAAACGTTCACGACTGATATTGCCACCGTGGTAGAGCAGGGACAGGCCCTGCACCGTGAGCTGTTTTTCAGCCCCAACCCTACTCACTCCGGTGCCTGGTTCGATCTGGGTATTGAGCCTCTCGGTGATGGACAGTCTGCCGTTGTATCCTCTACCGACATCACCGCGCTCAAAAATGCCCAGCAGGCCCTACTGGGCGAATCGATTCTGTTCAAAACGATATCGTCCAAGGTGCCCGACATGAGCGTTGTAGTCGTTAATTATTTTCAGAAAATTCTGTTTGCCAACGGCGAACTGCCAGGCCTGTACGTTAGCCGAAGCGCCGACGAGGTACTGGGAAAACGTATCTACGATACGATATTACCTGAGTATCAACTAGACTGGAAACAATACATCGGTTCGGCTCTCGACGGAGAGCAGCATACATTCAACGACCACTGGGGCGGTTGGCGGTGCGAATGTTACGTGGGTCCGGTTCGGAATGAACAGGGCGATGTGGTCATGGTCATTTGTGTGTACCGGGATATAAGCGAGGCTTTTCGGCAGCAACAGACCTTGCAACGCATGAATAACGATCTCCAGCAATCGAACCGTAGTCTGGAGCAATTTGCCTACGTGGCCAGTCATGACCTGCAGGAGCCTCTCCGAAAGATCAAGTCGTTTGGCGATTTGTTGAGTCATCAGTACGCGGGTCACCTCGACGAGGCTGGCCAGGATATTGTTCATCGTATGCAGTCGGCGGCTGACCGGATGAACGCGCTCATACGAAATCTGCTTACGTACGCCCGAATCACAACCCCGGCCGGTCTTGCCCATCAGCAAAAACAGGATCTGGTCAGTACCCAGGATATTCTCAATGATATTCTGGCCGATCTGGATGTGATCATTCACGAACGGAATGCCCGGATAAGAAGTAATATGACGCTTCCGATGGTTCCGGGCGATGCGACGCAACTACGGCAGCTGTTCCAGAATCTGCTGACCAATGCTATCAAATTTACCCGGCCTGATCAACGCCCCAACGTTGAGATAAACGGGCAGCTGGTGCGGGGTAAAGAGGTACCTGAGTTTATCGGCATCGACCGGGCTAATGAATATGCCCAGATCAGTGTTCAGGATAACGGCATCGGCATAGCGCCCGAGAACTTTGATAAGATCTTTGGTTTGTTCAACCGTCTGCACGGGCGGCAGCAGTATGCGGGGTCCGGAATCGGGCTGGCCACCTGCAAGCGCGTTGTCGAAAATCACGGCGGAACAATTGTGGTCGATAGCCAGCCTGATCAGGGAACCACGTTTCAGGTCTATCTGCCCATGCACGTACCCGAACAGATTATTCCCTGAAAATGAAATCCCTGGTAACGCGATTCTCAGCTTACCAGGGATTGATCTCTTTTTTTCGGCCTGTTAGCCAAAGTTCTTTCCGATCTTGTTCCAGTCGAACACGTTCCAGGCGGCCGTGACGTATTCGGGTCGGCGGTTTTGATACTTGAGGTAGTAGGCATGTTCCCAGACGTCAAGTCCCATAAGCGGGGTGCCTTTTTTCTCAGCCAGGGCCATTAACGGATTGTCCTGATTCGGTGTTGTGGTGATGTCAATCCCGTCGCCGGTTTTGATAAGCCATACCCATCCCGAACCGAAACGGGCAGTAGCCGCTTTACCCCACTCCGTTTTGAAATTATCGAACGAGCCGAACTTCTTGTTGATGGCAGCTGCGAGCGCTCCTTTTGGCGCACCTCCTGCGTTAGGGCCGATGGTGTTCCAGAAAAATGTATGATTCCAATGGCCACCCGCATTGTTCCGAACCGCAGCTGGCGTCTTGCTATCGATGCTTTTCACCAGGTCGTCGATGCTCATTTTGGCCATGCTGGCGTTTTCGGGCATCGCAACAGCTTTGTTAAGATTATCGACATAAGCTTTATGGTGTTTGCCGTGGTGAATCTCCATTGTTGTTTTGTCAATATGGGGTTCGAGCGCACCGGCGTCAAAAGGTAAAGGAGCCAGTTTAAACGGACCTTCGGCCTGCGAGGGTAAAAAACCAAAGGAACGGGTAGCCACGAGGCCTGCCGACGCCCCCAAAGCCAGCTTCAGAAACTCAGAACGGTTCATGCGAGTGTTGGTTTGTAGAAAAATAATGCGCTTACTGAACGAACGGGCCAGCGGGCCAGATGTTTCAATAAGCGCAAAGAAAGGCAGTTTTACCAATAAAGCGAGTAACCGCCCACCACGGCAGGCCCCAGGGTACCGTTAGTCGTAGGCGATTCGGCTGAGGATACTGCGACCCAGTGTAACTTCATCCGCATATTCCAGATCGCCCCCGATGGGAATACCGCGGGCAATGGTCGAAATTTTCAGGTTGAAGGGCTTCAGTTTCTTCTGCAGATAGAAGGCGGTGGTATCGCCCTCCATGGTTGGGCTGATGGCCAGGATAATTTCCCGCACTTGCTCCCCTTCGTCGCCCCGCAGCCGGTTCACGAGCGAGTCGATCTGCAGATCGCTGGGACCGATACCTTCTACCGGCGAGATAATGCCACCAAGTACATGATAAAGTCCTTTGTACTGCGCGGTATTCTCGATAGCCAGCACATCGCGCGTATCTTCAACCACGCAGATCAGAGTCTGGTCACGCTTAGTACTGGCGCAGATGCCACAGAGGTCGTGATCGGAGAGGTTATGGCACTTCTGGCAGTATTTTACCTGGGTGCGCATGGCCGTCAGGCTTTGGGCCAGCGATTCAGTTTGTTCTTCGTCACGTTTGAGCAGATGCAGTACTAACCGGAGTGCGGTTTTCTTCCCGATACCCGGCAGTTTCGACACCTCGTTCACCGCGTCTTCTATCAGTTTAGACGGATACTCCAAGGGTATTTTGAATTATGAATGTGAACTATGACCGGGTGGCCGGTACAACGATGAACTCATGAACGTCGGCATTCACAATTCATCCCATCTCACTACTTCAGTACCTCTGCTGAAATTCCGCGTCGGCAAATTTCATTGCGCATGGGCACCAACTCCTCCCAGGAGCCATTTTTGACGCTGCACTTCCCTTTGTAATGAATCAGCAGCGTACACTGCTCGGCCTGCTCGGGCGTATGCTTGCAAACGTCGATCAGGGTTTCGATCACGTGATCAAAGGTATTTACGTCATCATTGAAGACAACAAGGTTGTGCACGTCGGTATCGACCACCTCGTCGAGCACGTCGGTGTATGTTTCTTCAAAAGGTTGCATGGGCAATGAAATGCTGATTATTTAGCAAATTTACGGCAGATTTGGCACTTTTGAAAGCCGAAGGCCACCGTATAAACAACCTCGTTTCAGGCTAAAAAGTTGCTCTTTCTGCTGTTTATCAATAGCCTGAACGCTCGTTTTCTTCACTGCGTCCTGCGTAATAACCGCCTATGAATACCACCATTGCTCTTGTCATTCTGGTTGCTTATTTCGGCATGCTGATTGCCGTTTCGTTCTATACCGCCCGGGGTGCTGACACCACTACTTTTTTTACCGCAAACCGGCAGTCGCCCTGGTGGCTGGTGGCGTTCGGCATGATCGGCACGTCCCTGTCCGGCGTAACCTTTATCTCGGTTCCCGGCGCTGTAGGCAAAATTGGTTTCTCCTACTTCCAGGTCGTTCTCGGCTATATCATCGGCTATCTGGTTATCGGAACGGTTCTGATGCCGCTCTATTACCGGCTCAATCTGATTTCTATCTATGGCTATCTCGAAAAACGATTCGGATTCTGGTCCTACAAGACCGGAGCCGGTTTCTTTCTGCTGGCCCGTACGGTGGGGTCTGCCGTTCGGCTGTACGTTGCGGCCGGGGTGCTGCAGATCGCGCTGTTCGACGGACTGGGCATCCCGTTCGGGGTTTCGGTGCTGATCACAATCGGTCTGATCTGGGTTTATACCTTTAAAGGGGGCGTAAAAACCATTATCCTGACCGATTCATTGCAGACCATCTTCCTAGTCACCGCCGTTATTCTGACCATTTATCTGATCTCGCAGGAACTGGGACTATCGTTTGGCGGACTGGTACAAACCGTTCAGGATAGCAGCATGTCGCAGGTTTTTTACTGGGATGCCAATGATCCGAAGAACTTCTTCAAGCAGTTTATTTCGGGTATTTTCATTGCCATCGTCATGACGGGTCTGGATCAGGACCTGATGCAGAAAAACCTGACCTGCAAAAACATTGGTGAAGCGCAGAAAAACATGTTCTGGTTCACCTTTACGATGGTAATCGTCAACTTCCTGTTCCTGTCGCTGGGAGTGCTTCTGTACCAGTATGCCCAACGCGAAGGAATTGCCATACCGACCCGTACCGATGACCTCTACCCGCAACTGGCTCTAAACCACCTCGGGCTGGTAGTAGGTATTACGTTTCTGCTCGGCATTACAGCAGCTACCTACGCCAGCGCCGATTCGGCCCTGACCGCACTGACTACCTCGTTCTGCGTCGACTTCATGAACGTAGAAGCGCGACCCGAAGCCGAGCGGTCTCGCATCAAGCACATTGTACACATTGGTTTTTCGTTGTTGTTCTACGTGGTGATCATTGTTTTCCGGCAGCTCAACAGTAAAGAAGTGATTACGGCCGTTTTTGATATTGCGGGATACACGTATGGACCGCTGCTGGGGCTGTACGCATTCGGTATCTTCAGCAAACGGCCCGTACTGGATTGGGTGGTGCCGTTTATCTGTCTGGCCTCGCCCGTACTGACCTACATTGTTAACGAAAACTCGGCGGCCTGGTTTAACGGCTACCAGTTTGGTTTCGAGCGGCTGCTGTTAAACGGCCTGTTCACGTTTGTCGGTCTCTGGGCCGTGTCGCGTCCCGTTAAAGAAGCAGAGCCGGTAACCGCCTAAGTAGACGGCGCTGGCTTTTCAATTCATTCGTTTCTACTCTCACATCGTTATGAACGCTTTACGCAGCCTTGTCATACTGGTATTGCTCTCGTTTGCGGCAACGGCTCAGGTTCGGTTCCTGCCGACTAATCCGCAAGTCGACCAGGTTGTTTCCCTCACCTATTCGCCAGAGGGAACGGGCCTGGCGGCCGACAGTCTGATCGAGGGCCGCTACGTTCGGTACGGAGCCCCGGCCGTTATGCAGCTGAGCCGTCCTACGCCCCTAGTGCTTACGCGACGGGGCAACGTCTTCGTAGGCGAATTCCGGTTACCTAAAAAAGAGGTGGCGGGGGTAATGCTTTTGTTCCGAAACAGTCGGCAGCCTCAGCGGGCCGATCTGAACAACGGTCAGCTGTACGTCATACCCGTCTGCGACAGCACCGGGCAACCGCTTCCGCACGCCATCGGGGGTCAGGCCTCTGTGTTCACACGAACCCACTTTGTATACGAGACAGCGCCGGCCAGCAAACCCGATCTCAACCGCATCATCGCGCTTTATGAACAGGAGCTGGCCCGGCATCCGGATGTTTACCCACAATACTGGTCCGATTACCTGGCCGCCCTGGTCAAGCAGAAAAAACCGGGCTACGGCCCCAAAGTCAAGACGGCGATCGGAGCTTATCTGAAGTCTGTATCAGCGCCGTCTACGGCTGATCTGACGGCTGCGGCTTTACTCTATGAAAGTCTGGGCGACTTTAAAAGCGCCAACCTGCAACGGGAGCGCATGAAAACAGTCGACCCAGCGGGGTCGCTGGCGCAGAAAGACCGGGCAGCTGCCATCCGGAATGAGCCGAACTGGACTCGCCGACGGGCGCTGTATCAGGCCTACATACGGGAGTTCCCCAACTCGCCCTACGCCCCCGGTCTGACGGTTTTGATTACCGATGGCTACTTCAAAAACAACGATCTTCCCGGCTTGCTGGCCTTCGTGGAGACGCAGCCGCCCGCTCATACCGATGTACTGATGCTGAATACCATGGCTTTCCAGCTCGCCGACGAGCGCCGGTCGCTCCCCGAAGCAGAAAAGCTAGTCAGGAAAGCAATTGCCCTGCTGGACACCCAGGGCAAACCCGCCACCTTCCGGGGCGACTGGAACCAGGAGCGGCAGAATCGGCAACGGGCTCTCCATAACACCCTGGCCCGCGGGCTCGAGCAACAGGGTAAAGATGCCGAGGCTTATGCAGCCTATCAGCAGGTTATCGATCCGGAAGCGGCCGAAACCAGCGATCCGCGTACCAACGAGCGTTACTATCTGTGCGCCCTGCGGACGAACCACGCTACCGAAGCCCGTCCCCTGGCCGAAGCGGCTGTCAGCGTAGGAAAAGCAACGCCCCGGCTCAAAGCAGCCCTGCACGACTGGTACGCTAAACAACCCGGTCAGAACGCAGCCAAAGCCGATGCCTACCTAACTGAACTGGAAGCCGACCTGCGCGCCGACCAGCGGGACGAACTGCGCGAACGGCTGATCAACGAACCGGCTCCGGCTTTTTCACTGACCGACCTGCAGGGCCGAACGATTTCATCGGCAGCCCTGCGAGGCAAAGTGGTCGTGCTCGATTTCTGGGCTACCTGGTGCGCGCCCTGTATTGCGTCGTTCCCGGCCATGCAGCAGGCGCAGGCCCGTTTCCAGAACGACCCGGCCGTTCGGTTCCTGTTCGTAAATACCCGCGAAGGTGGCCGGGTGCAGCGGGTTCGGGAGTATATGAGCAAGAACCCCTACCCGTTCGTTGTACCGCTCGATCTTCAGCAGAAAGTTTCGACGGCCTACGGCGTCCTGGGCATACCGACCAAAGTGGTGATCGGACCCGATGGCCGAATCCGCTACCGGGCAATAGGCTATACCGGTACGCCCGAAGCTACCGTGAATGAAGTGACTCTCGTTGTCGAGCTGCTTAAAGAAGGCAAATAATTGGCCACCGATTAGTTTTTCTACGTGTCCTGCTCACTGGCGATTGATTCTAGCAGTAAACCAGTGGCAGGACACGTAGCCCATGGGCTTGTTGAGACTCAGGGGCAATTTAGGACTGGCCTTTGCTGGCTTTGTTGGCCTGCTTGATGGTCTGTTCGATCATATCCCACTGATCACTGGTCACTTTTTCGAGATGGCTAAACTCACCGGCGGCTAACACTTCGCCCCCGTCGATGGTGATGCTCTCGCCCGTGATATACCCCGAATAGTCCGATAGCAGGAAAGCGGCCAGATTGGCCAGCTCGCCGTGTTCCCCAACGCGTTTTAACGGAATACGGCTGGTTGGGTCCATCATGCTGGCCAGCGGTTCGGGAAACAGCCGATCCCAGGCGCCCTTGGTCGGAAACGGTCCTGGAGCAATGGCGTTGAGACGAATGCCGTACTTTCCCCACTCAGCGGCCAGCGACCTGGTCATGATGAGGGCACCGCCTTTGGCAACTGCGCTCGGCACCACATAACCAGAACCAGTCGTGGCATAGGTCGTTGATATGTTCAGTACAGTGCCTTTGATATTGTTATCGATCCAGTATTTGCCGACGGCCAGCGTGAAGTAATACGTACCGCGCAAAACGATGTCGACAATAGTATCAAACGCTTTGTAGGAAAGTCGCTCGGTTGGGCTGATAAAGTTACCGGCCGAGTTATTGAGCAACCCATCGATCTGACCGAATCGGGCAATGGTTTCGGCCATTACGTGCTCGATCTGTTCGGGGTTTCTGACGTCGCAGGCCACCGCCAGCACCTGCCCCGCCCCGGTCAACTGGCTCGCTTCGTCGGTAAGCTCCCGGGCTGTTTCATCGATCACAGCCTGCCGCCGGCTACAGATGGTGACGTTGGCACCCAACTGAATCAGGTACCGGCTAATCGATTTACCGAGGCCGGTTCCCCCGCCTGTTACAATGATGGTTTTTCCGTTCAGCGCTCCATCGCGCAGCATTCCTGTGGTCATGGTTTAACAGTCTAGGCGTAAAGAAAAAGTGAGTGGTTGTCGTGGAGCCCCCCCGGGCAAACGCACCCGTTAATACCCTCGGTTTACTTTTTTGTTGAACTCGGCCTTGCGCCGGTCCAGGGTGGCCTGCATGGCTTCGCCAAAATCAGCCGACTGCATCTGGCTCGAGTTCCAGACGGCTACGTACTGCATACCGTCTTCCAGATCTTTTCCGATGCCGTAGTTCAGCACCTCTTTGGCACCCTGTACGGCCGGAGCGGGATTGTCCGCAATTTGACGGGCAAGCACCTGGGCTGCGTCGAACAGGGCCTCGGGCGTATCGTACACGTGATTGACCAAACCGGTTCGCTCGGCAAAAGCGGCATCGTAGTCGCCCCCGGTGAAGGCCATTTCGCGGGTGAAGCCCTGCCCGATCAGATGCGGCAGAAACTGAAGACCACCAATATCCGGGGTAATGGCTAATTTGGCTTCACGCAGGCTGAAGCGCGCATCCCGTGAGCAAAGCCGAATGTCGGCCGCGGCAATCATATTCAGCCCACCTCCGATACACCAGCCATGCACAGCGGCAATGACCGGCTTCGGAGATTCGTGCATCTTTATGAACCCCGACTGCATGAATCGAATCTGCGCCATCAGCTTCCGGCGTTCGTCGGCCATGGGGTTACCGGTGGCCATGCTGGCAATCCGGGGCAGCATTCGGGCTACGTCGAGCCCATAACTAAAATGATCTCCGCTACCCCTGAACAGGACGCAGCGCACGCTGGGCAGCTGGTTTATCTCATCCATAGCCCGGGGTAATTCTTCCCAGAATTCGGGTCCCATGGCGTTGCCTTTGCCAGGGCCAAGCAGCACAACGGTCATGACGCCGTCGGCTTCGGTTAGTTGGAGCGATTGATAGGTCTGTTCCATGTCGCGAATAGTATGCGTGCATACGGTTAGGCGTAAAGGTAGCAGATTTAGGCATTAGCCGGTCATGCGTATCGAATACGGACCCGTAAACTTCAGCTGGCCAGCCACCTGCATACGTCGAACGGTAATGTTACGATCCACGATCAGGGTATGGCCAGCGTTGATTTTTACGTATTCACTGGCAAACGGTACCCGTCCTACCGTCCAGCGGCCCGGTTCCTGCCAGCTTCCCGACGACAGGGTTTCTACCACGTTTGAAAAAAGAGATACGGTCGGGAAGCTGCGGGCGAGTATCGTGTTGGTGGTAGCCGGAGCCGTACCAAACCAGTCGTTCAGAATATCCGAATAAACCCGGCGGAAATCGATCTGCATGGTCACTTCTTTGTTGCCAAACTGTCCGCTCAGGTTGGCCAGGTCAGGATTTTGGCCAATGGTCTGGTGTTTAACCCCCGAGCCGAAAACGAACATGGGCGCGGCCACGCCATGATCTGTCCCCTTCGAATTGTTGGAATTAGCCCGCCGGCCAAATTCAGAGAAGGTCATCCCGATAACCCGGTCTTCGGTACCCTGGAGGGCCAGGTCGCGCTGAAAGGTAGCGATGGCTTTGGCAACTTTTCCCAGCAACATGGCGTGTTCTCCCTGGGTCACGTCGGTACTGTCGACCTGCCCCGAATGGGTATCGAACCCGTTCAGCGACACAAAGTAAATTTTTGACTTCATGCCCCCGTGAATAAGCCGGGCCACGATTTTGAGCTGATCGGCCAGGTAGTTTTTTTCGTACGACTCCGGATAAACAGCCAGGTTCCGGCCAGCCTCAGCCGCCCGCCTAATCTTGTCGGCGTAGCCAACGGCCAGGGTCTGCTGTTTGCGGATAAACGTAATCAGCTCGCCCGCATCGCCGGGTTGCTGTTCGCCCGGCGCCGGCGGATCTGTGCCAACGAGAGCGTAAAAATTGTCGGGATCGTTCAGTGCGATGGCCATCGATTGCTGGCTGCCCAGCAGGGCCGTTGAGGTTACGTAGCCGATCTGAATAGCCAGCGGGTCGTCCATCTGGGGATTCGGGTAGCTGGCCGGATAATCTGGGAACCGATTATCCAGATAGCGGCCCGCCCAGCCCGACGTTACCAGTTGTTCCGAATCGGCGGCTGTCATCCAGATATCGGTCGATCGCGCGTGCGACTGGTCCGGGTTGGGGTAAGCCACCGAGTGAATTACCGTCAGTTTTCCGTCGTTATACAAATCCCGCATACCGGTCATGGCCGGATGAAATCCCGTTGTCGGATTACCGTCGAGGGTAAGCACCCGATTCTGCGGAATGGCAATATTGCTCCGGAGGGAATTATAGAGCGATAGCTGATCGAGCGGAATGACCGTGTTCAGGCCATCGTTGCCACCGTTCAGGTAGATAATGACCAGCACCCGATCCGTATTGACGGCCGATGTCTGGAGCAGCGACTGCACCAGGGCCGACTGCCGGTTCATGGCTTTTAGCCCAAACCCGTCGAGCATGACCGGTGCCATACTGGCCGATACGGCAGAAAGAAAGTTCCTACGGTTCATAGCAGATAGTCATAGCTCAGCAGACATGGTACTCCGCCATACGGAGTAGAAACTTCATCAGGTTCTGTAGCCGCCATAAAACGCCGTAACGACTTCCGGGATCGGCGGGATTACGTCGGTAATTGTTCCACTCGAATGTCCAGGACAGGCGCGGTATGCCCTGCATCATAATCGTATCGATAACAAAATCCTGCTGAGCCGTCGATAAGCCGGTCGCATAGAGATGCCGGGTAAATTCAGCCAGAATATCAACGCAGGTAATGGATGGCGTACCGCTCACGTCGGTGAAGTTGGGCTGTAGCCGCGTTACCCAGCCGAGCAGGTCGATACCTATTGTATTGCCAGGTTTCAGCTCCAGCCACCGCCAGATAAAGGCATCGGTCAGGTTACCCCGCAGCCCGATCGTAGTTGTATTGATCCAGAGTTTAGAAAAGCCCGTCTGGTAATAAGGATCGTAGCCAAACACGGTGGGCTGTTCGAGCACGCCCATCTGCATACTATCCATCTGGTAATAGATGAAGTCGAAATATTTTCGGTAGGCGACGTAGTCGGTGGGCAGTGTCGGTACGGCCTGTTCGAAAAAACGCATGGCACCAATAACCAGGTCGGCGGGCGACTTGACCATAGCTCCCACGTTAGCGGTATCATAAAAGGCCTGGCTGGTCAGCAGCTTTTCAATCACCGGCCGTATGGCGAAGTTATTGGCCGGACTAGCAAAGAAGTCTGCCAGTGGACCGATGATAGTCGTCTCAACGGTTGGGGTAACGTTCGGATTCACATACCAGCGGTACAGCTTGCGGCAGATGAACCGGGGGCACTGGGGATGCCGCAACAGCATATCGACCAGGTCGGTCAGTTCAGCATCGCCCGCCGATTGGGTACCCGGCTGCGATACGGCACGCCCCCTGATAACCGTATTGGCGTAATGAGCCGAAAATACTTTGTCCGTAGCATCGTGTAAACTGTCTGTAAATGTTGTCGAGATGGTGGTGGAACCCGGTTCGTTGTAGTTGGTATGGCTCCAGCCCGTCAGCACCTTTGCCGCTGCCTTGACATCGTCTTCGGTATAATTCCGGTTCCCGGCAAAATCGGTTACACCAACCGTGAAGATCTCCTGTAGTTCGCGGGCGTAGTTTTCGTTCGGATGGCCGACCTGATTCTCGTCTCCGTTCAGAAATCGCAGCATGGCCGGTTCTTTGGTCATGTTGATGACGAACGTGCGGAAATTACCGAGGGCGCTGTTCCGGATTAACTTAATGTACTGGAACATGAACCGGTAATCGCCCACCACGTTGCGCGTCGCTACGAAATGGTTCTGCCAGAACAGCGCCAACTTATCCAGCAGACTGGGCGGAGCCGCCTGCGTAGTCATCACCTCGATCCATCGGTACCGGGCATAATGACCCAGGATAAAGTTACGATCGGCGTTAAAGGGCAGGCTCAGGTAGGGCTGAGCCGTTGTGGGCAGGTTTTCGTCCAGGTCGAGGGGTTCGGGCAGGTCATAATTCGCGTTGTTGATCAGTTGAAATACCGCCTGCTGCGCTGTTAATCCCGTAAAAGCTGTTATTTCGGCCTTTGTAGGACCAAAGGTGGCCCGTCGCAGCAGATGCGCGGCTGTCTGGGCGGTGAGCGGCTGAGTGTACGGGTCCAGAGGAGAGGGCATTTCAGAAGCCGGATTCGAGGGCGCGAAGCCACCAAATTTAGAAAATTAACTACGTTGAGTTTTATAAACTGACCATTTTCTCATCAAGTAGGTACTGCTATTTGATCATCCATTAACCCGATCCTGGATTCAGGATTGACTTCCCAGCTACGTTTATGCAATTCGATACAATGGCCATACTGGCTACTCACCAGCCTGACCCGATTACCGGGGCCGTGGTCCAGCCTATTCATCTGGCAACGACTTTTGCCCGCAATGCAGCCAACGAGCTTCCGGGCTCGTACGGTTACGCGCGGGTCAACAACCCCACGCGTGAAGCGCTCGAAAAAGCTCTTACCACGCTGGAGGGTGGAGCGACCAGCCTGGCGTTTGGCTCGGGGCAGGCGGCTACCATGGCGCTCTTCCAGGCGCTGCGCCCCGGCGATCATGTGCTGGTTGGTACGGATGCCTATTACGGTACCCCGGCGCTGCTCGAAGAGGTATTTCACCCCTGGGGCCTGACCTACACCCGCGTGGATATGAGCAACTTCGATGCCGTACAGGCCTCCCTCCACGAAAATACGCGGGTGGTCTGGTGCGAAACGCCGTCGAATCCCATGCTTAGTATCACCGATCTGCTAACGATCAGCCGCCTGGCCCACGAAGCCGGGGCGCTGGTTGTATGCGACAATACCTGGGCTACCCCCGTCCTGCAGCGGCCCCTCGATCTAAACTGCGACATTGTCATGCACTCGACCACCAAGTACCTCAGTGGCCATTCCGATGTGCTGGGGGGTGCCTTGATTTTTAAACGAGACGATGAGTTCACCAAACGCGTTCGTCAGATTCAGGGGTTGTCGGGCGCGGTACCGTCGCCCTTCGATTGCTGGCTGGTGAGCCGGGGGTTAAAGACCCTGGGGGTGCGCGTGCGTGCGCAGATGGCTACCGCACAGGCCGTAGCTAATTTTCTGGATGGACACCCGGCAATTCAACGTGTCCATTACCCCGGCCTAACCAATCATCCCGATCGCGCCCTCATCCACCAGCAGATGAACGGCCCCGGCGCCATGTTGTCCGTACAGGTGCACGGGGGCGCCGACGACGCTATTCGGTTTATCGGGCAGCTGAAACTCATTACCCGTGCCACCAGCCTGGGTGGTGTAGAAAGTCTGATTGAGCACCGGGCCAGCGTTGAAGGGCCGGCCACGAAGACCCCGCAGAACCTGGTTCGCCTGTCGGTTGGGCTTGAACATGCCGAAGACCTCATTGCCGACCTCGCCCAGGCGCTGGATCGACTGCACTGATTCAGGGCTTAGGGAGCAGTTGTAATCTGGGCTTGTTGCCCGCCCCCTTTTTCTGTATCAAATAGGTTACCGACGTATCGGGTTGCCTGGCGGGCATGTTATCCAGCGTGGCTCTCATAACCCGTTTCGGGTCATGCGGGTCCCGGATGCTGTTCATGATAGCTGCTGATTGTAGTTTTCCAACTCTGGATGATGTAAAGAGAGATATTAATCCATAAGCGTTGCCTCGCAGCCTCCTTTTTTCGGGAAACTAAAGCCTTATACCCACCGTTACACCCCTGTATTTGCACAACCGACTCTATGAATATCGCCCTGATTTCTACTTCATCGCGTAAGAATGGCAATTCACTACGCTTCATAAATTTTGTACGTAATGTACTGAACGAAACGGGCCAGCACGATGTCTCAGTGGTTACGTTTGAACACTATGACATTCCTTACGTAGGCCAGGGCTCCGTAAAGCAGGAGACCCTAACACCGTTTCAGCAGGAGCTTATCAGCAGCTGGGCAGCCGCTGACCTGGTCATCTTTGCCATGCCTGAATACAACTGGACCGCGCCCCCCCAGGCCACCAATACCATTCACCAGTTAGGAGGCCCCGCCTTCAAGCACCTGTTCGAAAATAAGGTCTTTGCCATGGTCGGCATTTCGAATGGTCGCGGTGGCCGGCAGCCCGCGCTGGACATGACTACGGTCATGAACAAGATCATCAGCTTCACCAACAGCTATTCGATCATTTCTCCCAAACTCTACGAATCGCACGAGACGGACAAGAACCTCGACGAAGCGGGGCACTTCATCGGCCACGAAGTATACGACCGTACCGCCCGCGCCTTTATCGACTACACCCTTAATGTAGCGCATCGGTGGATTGGCAGCGAGCAACTGGCCGAAACCAAATAAGCCAGCCCCCCAAGATCTCATAAACAGCAGAGCCCGGAGTTTGCGCTCCGGGCTCTGCTGTTTATATTCTTTACCCTCACGTCTAAACGAGCCGGGCTTCTTTCTGATACAGCCCGACCAGGGTATCGACCGTATAGTCGATCTCGGCTGCGGTATTGTACTTGCCGAATGAGAACCTGACATAGCCCCGTTCCGAGTCAAGACCTGGCAGTGCCGCCAGCACGTGCGACCCGATAGCTGATCCACTCGAACAGGCCGAGCCACCCGACGCCGATATTTTGGCAATATCCAGGTTGAATAGCAGCATATCACTCATGTCCGAAGCGGGCAGACTCACATTCAACACCGTATACAGACTCCCGTCTACATTAGCCGAGTCGCCATTAAAGCGTACGTCAGGCATTTTTTCGATCAGTTGCTCGATCATCCGTTGTTTCAGAGCCGTAATATGCTGCCGGTGCGCATCCATATCGCGGTACGCTATTTCCAGAGCTTTGGCCAGCCCCACGATTCCGTATACGTTTTCTGTACCGCCCCTCATGTTTCGCTCCTGGGCTCCGCCATAGATGAACGGGTGAATTTTTGCGCGCTCGGCGTTTACATACAGAAATCCAACCCCTTTGGGCCCGTGAAATTTATGCCCTGCGCCTACAATGAAATCGACGGGCAGGGTTTGCAGATCATGTCGAAAATGCCCCATGGTCTGCACCGTGTCCGAGTGAAAAATGGCATCGTACTGTCGACATAACCGGCCCACCTGATCCAGATCGAGTAGGTTTCCGATTTCATTATTACCGTGCATGAGCGACACAAACGAGCGGGGAAAACTGCGGAGCAGCTTTTCGAGATGTTCCAGATCAATATGTCCCCGATCGTCGACGTTGACCAGACTCAGCCGAACCTGTCCCTGCTTCTGCAGATGCTCGAGGGTGTGCAGTACGGCATGATGCTCAACCGGCGAGGTGATGGCATGGGTGATGCCAAACGTTTCCAGACTGCTGCGGATGGCGGTATTGTCGGCCTCCGTACCACCCGAGGTAAAGAAAATCTCGGCTGGAGAGGTATTCAGCAGTGATGCCACCGATTTTCGGGCTTTCTCGATTGCCGTGCGAACCTGGCGGCCGTGGTTATGAATAGATGATGGATTGCCAAACTGCTCCGTCATCAGCGGCAGCATGGCGTCCAGTACTTCAGGATCGAGCCGGGTGGTAGCGGCATTATCGAGATAAACGGGGGCAACAGTTGTCATTGTCAGTCAGATCGGATGGTAGTACTTACCGTGGCAAAGGTACGGCGTACAGGCCTATCAATGAAACACTATACAAGTGACGGACGTTCTGCTAAGACCACCAATCCCGTTTCTATGGATTTTTCGCAGACCTATGACCTCCTCTATACCGATCTGGCCAACTGGACCCGGGCGGCTATCCGATTCATTCCCAAAGTAGGCGTTGCTATTCTGCTGCTACTGGCATTTACCTTTCTGTCGCGCTGGATCAGCCGGTGGGTATCCAGAGGAGTTGACCGATTCAGCAACAACCAGTCGTTAATTAACCTGACAGGAGCGGTAGCGCGCGTAGCCGTCATGGCCATTGGGTTATTCGTTGCCCTGGGGGTGCTGGGCCTCGACAAAGCGCTGACGTCTCTGCTGGCCGGGGCCGGCGTTATTGCACTGGCCGTGGGGTTTGCCTTCCAGGACCTGACGACCAACTTTATTTCGGGCACTATGATTGCGCTGGCCCGGCCCATTCAGGTAGGCGATGTTGTGGAAACCAATGGGTTCACCGGCGAAGTGCTGGATGTAAAACTCCGCTCCATTGTGCTCAACAATGGCCAGGGACAAACCGTAGAGATTCCGAGTAAAGACGTGTTTCAGAAGCCAATTACCAACTTTTCGCGGATTGGTCTTCGCCGGATCGAGCTGACCGCCGGCATATCGTATCTCGATGATCTGGCCAAAGCGCAGCAAGTGGCGCAACAGGCCGTCCGGCAACTTCCTTTCGTGCTAGCCGAGCGGCCGGTAGACCTGCATTATCGGAACTTTGGCGATAATACTATTCAGTTTATGCTTTGGTTCTGGATCAACCCAGCTACCACCAGTGCTCCAGCGGCCCTGAGTGAAGCGATCAAAGCCGTAAAGCGGGCCTTCGATCAACAGGATATACTGATTGTTTTTGCGGGCCATACGTTCGACCTTAAGCAGAAGCTCGCCAGCCAGCACGAGGCCGAAGCAGACCGGATCATCTCGGTGCTCCAGCCGGAGAAAGGGAAATAGCCGTTGCTTTAAGCCACTCCATATCAACTCATTAACAAACAGAACCGTCGCTTAATGAGCCGCACCTGACGCACTTTGCTTAAGTTTGCGGCCTGATAAGGAATAACCGTGCATGCGAACTGTTTTTTTTAGCGTACTCATAAGTTTGTCCGGGACGGCTGGTATAGCACAGAATTACCACAATGTGGTGCGCCACCGACCGGTTTTCTGGTCTGAACTGAATCTGGTTTACAAGACCGCCGGCAAGTGGAGTTTTCAGATGGACCATCAGTACCGGCGGCAATCGAGAGACGAAAATGGGCGCGACCTGAATGTGTTTCGGTATCCCCTTCAGCAGGTGTTTCGCCCCTGGATCAACTACCAGTTAACCGGCCCTGTCCGTCTTTCGATCTCGCCTATCGGTCTGTGGTGGACTTGGAGCCGCCCGAACGACTTTCAGCCTTATACTTTTTTTCAGGAAGTCCGAATCATTCCGCAACTAACCATCACCAAACCACTCCCGAAGAGTGAGCTGGTTTACCGGTTTCGCTCCGAGCTGCGCTGGCCCTCCAGCACCGACACGCTCACCAGCGAATACGTTTTTTTATCGGACGGCGAGTCTGACGATATACTGGCCGATCGATTCAACGTTCGGCTGCGGGCTATGATTCGGTGGATCAAGCCCGTATTTCAGAAAAACGCGGATAAAACCTGGTATGTACAAACCAGTGCGGAACCCATGGCGGTCATTTCCCGGACAGCTCGGCGCTTCGACCAGAGCCGGGTGTATGTGGCTTTGGGAAAGCGGCTGCGCGATAATCTGCGGGTCGAGCTCGGGTACCTGAATCAGTTCAACCTGCAAACCGATCCGATTCAGCAACGGCGAACGTTCCGCTTCAATCACGCCCTGCACGCGTACCTGTATCTGGAAAACCGACGCCGAACGAAAACCAAATCACCCGTTGGGCCTGAATAAAACAAGCAAGCCGCTGATCAGTCAGCGGCTTGCTTGTTTTAGAGGAAACCCGGTTTAACTGGGCTTGTACTGTTGAATGATCTTGTAGAGCGCTTTCTGCTTCTCCAGCTCCGGAAAAAACTCAAACAGCTGAACATGAGAATCGTAGTCGAGCGACAAGGCGGCTTCGAGTTGGATCAGCGCTTCGCGGTAATGACCGGCATGAATCAGGTAAACGGCTGACCGGTAGTACAGGTCGGCTTCGCGCGGCATATCTTCGATCCCATTCTGTATGATCTCGTTAGCTCGCAGGAAATCGCCCTGATCGAACGGTACCAGCGACCAGGTCAGGTACACATCCGGGTTTTCGGCATCGACTTCGGCGGCTTTCTCGAAGGCTTCAAGGCTCGACAGCACGTTACCTATTTTGTATTCCGTTTCGGCTACAGCCAGCAGATACTCCCCATTATTATCGTTGAGTTTAACGGCCTTCTGCAAAAACGGCAACGCTTCGTACCATTTGCCGGTTTCGCTCAGGCATACGCCGATTCCGTACCAGGCTTCGTCCCACATTGGGTCCAGTTTGAGAGCCTCGCGGTATTCTTTGATGGCTTCCGGCAAACGGTCCTGCTTTTCGAGGCTGGCTCCCAGATGACAATAGGTGTCGGCAGTAGGCTCTTCGTACTTGAGCGTTTCACGGTAACAGCTTTCCGCCTTCTCGAACAGGCTCAGGTTCATGTACGTATTACCCAGGTTAAAATGAGCCGACGCAAAATCGCTCTTGATAATAACCGCGTAATCGTAGGCTTCGGCCGCTTCCGGATAGCGGGCCAGTTTGCTATACGCTATTCCGATGTTGTACCAGGCATTGTACGAGTACGGATCCGCATCGATTAGTTGCTGGTAATAGGCCAGGCTGTTCTCCAGCTCGCCCGTAACGTCGAGACAAAAAGCCAGCTCGTATAGCGCGTTTTCGTTATTAATATTTAGCGCTATCGACTTCTTGTACTGGGTAATGGCTTCGTCGTACTTACCCCAGTTCTGATAACTCTGACCGAGTTGAAATAAGATATCTTCCTTTTCGTCAGCGCGGTCGAGCAGATCTTCCAGCACTGAAATTGATTCTTCATACCGACCGGCCATGTTCAGAACGGACCCCTGCATAAAGGGCACGTCGAGATCACCCGGATTAAACAACGAAGCCCGTTCCAGTAACTCCAGCGATTCATCGAACCGTTGGTAGTTGGCCAGAATCTGGGCTTTATCGAGCATTAGTTCCAGCGCGTACGGAAAGTTTTCCAGACCGGCCTCGGCGGCTTTAAACGCCTTGTCTAGATCACCCTGGTTGAGGTAATGTTCAACCATTTGCTCATAGACGTCCAGATCGAAAAACTGACTCTGCTGCTGATCCAGCATTTGCTCAAAACGCCGGATTGATTCTTTTATGTCACCTTCTCGTTCCTCGAACTCTTGCTCCATGCTATTGCCTTAAAATTGTGGGGCGGATAGGGGCCGCAGCCATTGGCGCGGTTTATCCTTTGGCAGTGAAATTTAAACCAAAAAAACGAAACTGCAACACCGTGATTCAAAAAATTACGAACCGTTCTCTTTGCCCAATTAAGCCGCTTTTTGGCTTTTTCAGCTCCTTGAAATGGAGTGAGCAATGCGTTGCAGCGTCTGGTTTAACGGACGGTATTGAAACCCAGCCACCTGCTCTATTTTCTGACCTTCATACCGGTATGACAAACTGGCCGACCGGGCTGTTTCGCGGGTGATTAACGGGGGTTTGCCCGTAACCCAGGCGCGAACTGCCTCCAGCGGCCATAGCCATTGCGTCAGTACAGGAGCTATTCGTAGCGTAGGCGGCCGTTTGCCCAATACATCTGCCAATTGTTCTAACAAAGATCGGTACGGAATGGTGCCTGCATTCAGGATATAGCGCTGGGCCGTTACTTCAGCCTGCATGAGCCAGAACAGCGATTCGACCACATCCAGCACATCGACATAGTTGACAAGCCCTGCCGGGTAAAAGGGCCGTTCGTTATTTACGTAGTTGACCAGTTGCAGGCTGCTCCGGCTCCAGTCGCCGACCCCCAGCACGATACTGGGGCAAACCATGACGGCGTTTAATCCTTCCGCTACCCCGCGCCAGACTTCGAGTTCGGCCCGGTATTTCGACTTGGCGTATGCCGAATTATTCGGTGATTCTTCCCACTTCTGCGTCTCGTTAACGACTACGGCTTCGCCCGGTTTTGTGCCTTTGGCCGTTGGTCGACCCAGGGCGGCTACGGAACTAACATAGCCCAGCTTACGTACGCCAGCCTTCAGACATACATTGACCACATTAGCCGTACCCTCCACATTGATCTGGTCCATCAGGTATCTGTCTTTCGGAACGAATGACACAATAGCAGCCGCGTGAATGACGTCTACACCGGGAGCAATAGCGGTTTCCAAGGCCGGAATGTCAAGTACATCCCCTTCGACCCAGACAATCTGATCGGCAACGTCGGTCAGCATACCGTATCCTTTTCCGGGTCTGACCAGGGCCGAGACCGTATAACCCGCCTGCAGGTACTGGCGGGCTATGTGAGAGCCGATAAATCCGGTTGCTCCCGTAATAAAAACCGAATTAGTGCGTAGCGGTGAGGTCAATGGATAGTAAGATTTCGAACCAGTTCACGAAATTATTCTTCCAGTAGATGGTGTTCTCCATCGCGGCCTGGCATTGCTGTGTGCGTAAACATAACAACGTTCGGCCCTGAATTGCTAATTTTGCGGGCCAAAACGGTTTTCGACGCTCCGGTTACGGTCGGGCGCCGAACTGCTATATCGTACTTAACGGCCGTATACCCTCTACACATGTCTCTCGAAAATCCCCAACGATACACCGTCACAGCGGCTCTGATCTACGCCAACGGGCCAATTCATATTGGTCACCTGGCCGGCTGTTACCTGCCAGCCGACATTTACGTACGCTACCTGCGGGCCACGGGTAAAGACGTGGCTTTCATTAGCGGCACCGACGAACATGGCGTTCCCATCACGATTCGGGCCAAAAAAGAAGGGCTGACGCCCCAGCAGGTGGTCGACAAATACTACGGACAGATCAAACAGGCATTCGCTGACTTTGGAATATCCTTCGATATTTATTCACGAACGTCGAGCCCGATTCACCACCAGACGTCGCAGGCGTTTTTCACGACCTTATACGACAAAGGCGATTTCGACGAAGAAGTGACGGAGCAGTACTACGATGAGGTGGCCAATCAGTTTCTGGCCGATCGGTACATTGTAGGCACTTGCCCCGTTTGTGGCAACCCCGGCGCCTACGGCGACCAGTGCGAACGCTGCGGCACCGCCCTGAGCCCACTCGAGCTGATAGACCCCCACTCGACTCTCTCGGGATCGAAACCGGTGCTGCGCCAGACCCGGAACTGGAACCTGCCGCTGGACCGAATGCAGCCGGCTATCGAGAACTTCGTCAACGGCCACCCCGAGTGGAAGACAAATGTGCTGGGCCAATGCCAGTCGTGGCTGAAAGAAGGACTGCGTCCCCGCGCCATGACCCGTGACCTCGACTGGGGCGTCAGCGTTCCCCTGCCCGATGCCGAAGGTAAAGTGCTCTACGTCTGGTTCGACGCCCCAATCGGCTATATCTCGATGACCAAGGAATGGGCCGCCCAGCAGGGACGCGACTGGGAACTCTACTGGCGCGATGACCATTCCAAACTGGTTCATTTCATCGGCAAGGATAACATCGTTTTCCACTGCATTATTTTCCCGGCCATGCTGATGGCGGAAGGTTCGTTTATCCTGCCCGACAATGTGCCTGCCAACGAATTCATGAATCTGGAGGGCGACAAAATCAGCACCTCCCGGAACTGGGCCGTCTGGCTGCATGAGTACCTCGATGAGTTGCCCGGCAAGCAGGATGTGTTACGCTACGTGCTGGCTGCCAATGCTCCCGAGACTAAAGATTCTGAGTTCACCTGGAAAGACTTTCAGACGCGAAATAACGCCGAACTAGTGGGTATTTTCGGCAACTTCGTCAATCGCGCCGTGGTGTTGACCCAAAAGTTCTGCGACAACCGGGTACCGGTTCGGGGCGACCTGACCGACTACGACCGGAGCGTGCTGGACGAGCTGGCTCAGTTTCCTGACCGCATTGGGCAATCGATTGAGCAGTACCGATTCCGCGAGGCACTCGGCCATCTGATCGATCTGGCCCGGCTCGGAAATAAATACCTGGCCGAAACCGAGCCCTGGAAGGTGATCAAGACCGATCCGGCCCGGGTACATACCATCCTGAACCTGGCGCTGCAGATTGCGGCCAACCTGGCTATCGTCTCCGAGCCTTTCCTGCCGTTTACGGCCCGGAAGCTTTGTGATCAGCTCCGGATTCAAGACCGGCTCGACTGGCAGAACGCGGGCCGGGCCGACCTGCTGGTAGCCGGTCATGAACTGGGCCAAAGCGAGCTGCTGTTCGCCAAGATCGAAGATGAGGAGATCAACAAACAGATTCAGAAATTACAGAATGCCAAACGCATGAACGAATTAGAAACCAAAACCGTACCGCCCCTGCGCGACGAAATCACCTACGACGATTTTGCCAAAATGGATATCCGCATTGGTACCATCACCGAGGCCGAACGGGTGCCTAAAAGTGATAAGCTGCTGAAGCTGAAAGTAGACGACGGTATGGGCGGACGGCAGATTCTGAGCGGCATTGCCAAGCATTTTTCGCCCGAAGAGATCATCGGTAAACAGGTAACCTTTCTGGCCAACCTGGCTCCTCGCAAAATGATGGGCTTCGAGTCGCAGGGAATGATCCTGATGGCTGAAGACCGAGACGGCAAGCTAGCCCTCATCGCCCCTGGCGATGTCGTCTGGAACGGCGGTACGGTCTCCTGAGTAACTTGAGAGGAGCCAGCTTGTAAGCTGGCTCCTCTTCTTTTAATCTGATAGGGGTTCGCCATCGGTCTTAAGCGCTCGCTTCCGGCTGCCAACAATCTGGCTGTCCAGCGTCTTGCTATACAGCCAAACAGGTTCGTATACAGTGACGCCCTGCCCAACGATCCGACTCCGCGTGACTACGTATTCGACCACCTCACTTACGCGTACGACCTGGTAGAACGATTTACGGAAATGGCGCCATACGTTTCCTTTCCCATCAGAGTAACCCCAAATCTCGTGCTGGGGTATTTTCTTTTGCGTCCCATCACGCAGGGTAACTTTTACGGTTCTCCCCAACAGTAAACCGCCTGGCTTTATCCGGCGTATCGAGTCGACAAGGCTAACCCGATTGATATCCGCGCTGGCGTATAACAGCCGGTTGGGCTGTAGGGTAAGTGTTGACCCGGCTTTAGGCGAGCACCCGGCCAGTAAAATGAAAGCGAAAGCGACGTACCTTTTCATGAGCCAATTGGTTATAGAGGTTGGGCAACAGCAAGTAAGTCAAATCGATATGGGCGGTTTACCCTTTGATAGCGTGATCGGCTTTAACGTCCTGACCAGACCAGATTTTTCGGGCCGTCCAGTCGGTTGCCGGACCCGACCAGAACGGATCGGTTGCGGGTAACCCTAACGGCAGGAAAGCGACAGAACACAGGTACAAACTTCCTGTAGAAATATAGGTTTCGCCGATGGACGGCTGGTGACCACACAACCCAATTCGGAGCCATCCTTTGGCGTCAAATGTGCCGGGGGCATCCAGAGTCCGGTGCATAACCGCCGTCAGGGCTGAGCGGACCTGAGCGGGTGGTAATTCAGGCGGCAGGCTCTGTTGAAGCGCCACTTGGGCCAGCAGCTGAAACGCCCCGCACCGATAGGCCAGCGACCGGCCAAAGGCGGCAAACGACCCATCGGCATGGATAAGCCGCTCCTGTACGATGGCGTACCGCTGGGCGCGGCCCAGCAACGTCTCCAGCAGGTTTTTATCCGCTTTGCCAGCATCGACCACCGTCCGAACCACATCCAGTAACATGGGCTGAATGACGTAGCTGTTGTAATAATCCCAGTGGAAATCGGGACCGTCGCCGTACACGCCATCGCCCTTGTACCAGGCCTGGTGTTGACGAATGGCATAATCCATACGCATCTCATCGCCCGAGCCGGTATACTTCAGCAGAGCCGCTTCTACCATCGCACTGAACAGCAGCCAGTTGTTGTAGCCCGGCTTGATAACCCGACTGGCTTGCAGGGCCCGTACCAGATTGACCTGTTCAGTCGCGCTCAGGGCCTGCCACAGCCGGGGCGATCGAATCAGGCCGTGGGCCAGAAAAGCTGCGTCGACCAGCGGCTGGCCGTTTTTGGTGAAGTTCAGGTAATCAGGCGAATTGGGATCTACCCCATTGGCAATAGCCTGACGGGCGAGTGCCAGGTACCGCTGGCGCAACTGACTCTCGGCCCCGTCTGGGGTGTTTAACTCCAGCCAGGGAGCCAGCCCCGCCATCGTGCGACCGAGCGCTTCGAGATGCGACACGGCCCGGCGCCCCATCTCCTGCCCGGCTGCCGACTCGACGGGCATCGTTGCCTTCAGCCGGTTTTGGGCCAGCGCCGACAGGACCGGGTCGGCCACCGCCAGTATCGTTTTTACCCAGTACGCCCGATCGTCCTGGCCGGTTGTCAGTACATGGCCAGGCTGACGTGCAGGGTCGCCCGGGCGTTCATTACCAATCTGCCAGCTTACCGGTAGCGCCGTAACGAGCCGGGTAAATAACCGCCGTTTCATAAATCAGATTTCAGTCAGATGTTTCAGAAGTAAAGCACACCGGCTGATTTCTTACTGTTTCCCGCCGTGGCTAATGGCCAAATCCGGCACGGGCTGAAACGTTCGACCCACCAACGCTGTTACCCGATTATACGCCCCCTATTGACACGCCCCAGTGAACGCAGACACAAAAAGCACCGGATCTCCTTCGGGCCGAATTTTCGACCTGGTTATTCTCCGACGGCTCTATG
Organism: Spirosoma lacussanchae; assembly: GCF_005870035.1. Taxonomy (GTDB): domain Bacteria; phylum Bacteroidota; class Bacteroidia; order Cytophagales; family Spirosomataceae; genus Spirosoma; species Spirosoma lacussanchae. The sequence continues at coordinate 388,862 of NZ_SWJG01000004.1, forward strand.
GTTTTGTTAAACCGTACCAGACACGTTTTTACCTCCTGATTGGCATCATCATGCTGGCCGCCTGCCTGGCCCCGCTGACGCCCCTGCTCATTCGCTATACCATCGATAACGTAATCGCCACCGGCGACGGAAGTCGACTGACGGTTATGCTCATGCTCATGATCGGAGTGCTCGTGGTCCAGGCTATCGTTCAGTTTTCCAACACCTACCTGTCTGGCTGGCTGGGCCAGCACGTTATCCGCGACATCCGGGTGCAGCTGTATCGTAAAATTCTCCAGCTTCGGCTCAAGTTCTTCGACAACACGCCCATTGGCCGACTGGTTACCCGATCCATCTCAGATGTTGAAACCCTGGCCGATGTCTTCAGCGAAGGCATGGCGGCCATTGCGGGCGACATACTGCAGCTGATACTGATCATTGGGGTGATGTTTTATACCGACTGGCGGCTGGCGGCCATCAGCCTGTCGACCATTCCGCTGATGCTGTTCAGTACGTACGTATTCAAGGAAAAAATCAAATCGTCGTTCAACGAGGTTCGTACGGCCGTAGCCAACCTGAATTCGTTCGTACAGGAGCACATTACCGGCATGAACATCGTCCAGATTTTCGGCAGCGAAAAAATAGAAGCCGAAAAATTCCGGGTCATCAATGATGAACACCGTCAGGCTAACATCCGGTCAATCTGGTATTATTCGGTATACTACCCGGTAGCTGACATTATTTCGGCGGTGGCGGTGGGGCTGGTCGTATGGTACGGTGCCCGCCAGATCATTCATGCCGACGTCTCGTTCGGGACTGTTACAGCCTTTGTAATGTTTATCAACCTCTTTTTCCGGCCGATCCGGATGCTGGCCGATCGGTTCAATACTTTACAGATGGGCATTGTCAGCACCGACCGGATCATTAAACTTCTCGACAGCGACGAGTTCACGGTCAACGACGGCACCTATGCACCCGCTACGTTAAAAGGCGAAGTGGAGTTTAAGAATGTCTGGTTTGCCTACAATAATGAAGACTGGGTACTGCGCGACATCAGCTTTCGGGTACGGGCTGGCGAAACGGTTGCGTTCGTCGGAGCAACGGGAGCGGGAAAATCGTCGATCATTAACTTGCTAAGCCGCTTCTACGACATCAATAAAGGCCATATCAATATCGACGGCGTTGACGTTCACGAGTACGAACTCGGTCAGTTACGCCGGAACATTGGGGTAGTTTTGCAGGATGTGTTTCTCTTCTCCGACACGATTCAGAACAACATCACGCTGGGCGACACCCGGATCAGCCGCGAAAAAATGATGGAAGCGGCCCAGCTCGTTGGCGTGCATGAGTTCATCGACCGCCTGCCCGACGGCTATGACTACAACGTTATGGAGCGCGGCTCTACCTTGTCGGTTGGCCAGCGCCAGTTAATCTCCTTTGTTCGGGCCATGGTACAGGACCCTAGGATAATTGTACTTGATGAAGCCACGTCTTCGGTCGATACCGAAACGGAGGAAATGATTCAGAACGCTATCGACAAACTCATGAAGGGACGTACGGCCATTGTCATTGCGCACCGGCTCTCGACCATTCAGAAAGCCGATAAGATCATCGTAGTAGACAAAGGGCGTATTGTTGAACAGGGCAAACACGAGGAGCTTCTGCAGCGGGAAGGCTTCTACGCGAACCTGTATCGAATGCAGTACAAGGAAGTGGTCTAGTCGGGAAAAACAAGGGCAGCCTGCTGAGTTCAGCCAGATAGTGTCAGTCCCGCAGGGCGTCTTCCTCCTCGTCCGGTCCCGCGCCGGTTATTCCTTCCGACACGGTTTTGTGTCCCGATACAGTTGGCTTGTCGTTGGTCGGGCCGGGGCCGCTGCCGTCAATGGCATAGGCAATGGAATCGGCCAGTTCGTCTGGCGCAATCCGCGCTGATGTATCGATCGGGGTTTGAACGTCTTTCGGATATTGCTCACCCGCCTGCTGGTCAATAACCTGCTCGTCGGCACCGGGATCATTGTCCATCACAGAAGGTACCCGGCTGGAGTCGGTAGTACCACTAGATGGATCACTGGGGTCTGGGCTGTAGTAACGCATAGGTTTCATCGCGTTTGGTATACAACCTTAACCAAAACAATGGCGATGCTGTTTGAACCGGCGTTTACTCATCGTCCAGCTTCTGAACCAGTATCTTGTCGATGCGGCTTTTGTCCATATCGACAATCTCGAATCGGTAGGCCTGCCAGACAAAGGTTTCGCCGGTCTTAGGGATGTCTTTCAGGATATGGAGCGCAAAGCCACCCAGCGTATCGAAGCCCGTCAGGTCGCGCCGGTTCTGGGCGGTAATGTTGATTTCGAAATAAGACAGAAAATCTTCGAAGGGCAGCTGGGCATCGATGAGATAGCTGCCGTCTTCCCGCGCCTGAATCTCATAATCGGAGTCAGCCTCGTCGTTGATATCGCCCACCAGCACGTCCAGAATATCGTTGAGGGTTACGACACCAAGCACTCCGCCATATTCGTCGACGATGATGCCTACGTATTGTTTGCGCTCGCGAAACCGCTCCAGCACCTGATAGGCGCGGTTGTTTTCGGGTACGAACAGCACATCCCGCTTGATATCCATCAGGCGGGTCAACTCCGTATCCAGGTCCTTCCCTAAAAAGTCTTTGGTGTAGATAAGCCCTACGACTTCATCGACCCCGCCGTTGCAGAGTGGAAATACCGAATGTCGGTATTCGAGAATTTTGGCCCGGTTTTCTTCAAGTTCATCGTCGAGATCGAGGTAAACAATTTCCTGCCGGTTTGTCATCAGCGACGTGATCCGGCGGTCACCCAGCTGAAAAACGTTCTGTACGATTACCTGCTCGATTTCTTCAATGGCTCCGCCCGTTGTTCCTTCCTGAATCAGGCTTTTGATTTCCTCTTCCGTTACGGCGCTCTCATTTGGGGTAATGCGCAGGAGTTTGATGAGTAAATCGCTGGAAAAGGTCAGCAAAGCGATAAAAGGCGAGGTTACCCGTGAGAGCAGAATCATGGGCGCGGCCATGGTCTTGGCTATGCCTTCGGGGTTGGACAGTCCGATGCGTTTGGGTACCAGCTCGCCCAGCACTAGCGACAAGTAGGTGAGCAAGAGCAGTACAAGCACAACCGCAATCGAATGAGCATACGGCTGGAGCACCTCAATCTGGGCCACCGCCTGCTGCACGTCAGTAGTTAGCTTATCGCCCGAAAATATACCGAGTAAAATACCGATCAGCGTAATGCCGATTTGTACCGTCGACAGGAACCGGTTGGGCGAACTGGCCAGGTCAAGAGCGACCTGTGCCCGACGATCGCCATTTTTAGCAGCCGTTTCTAACTTGGATTTACGCGAGGAGACTAGGGCAATTTCTGACATGGAGAACACCCCATTCAGAATGGTCAGTAATAAAATGATTAAAATTTCCACAAAGGAGCGGGTTGGCTGGTTGCAAAAATAACGAAAGCTGATTTGTTTCCACTCGATTCATCTGGGCGATCAGGCAGGCTTTTAGTACTTTTGAGGCCTTTATCGCCCCGCTCTGATGATTGTTTTTATCAACGACCGCCCCATCCGGCTGGTTGGCCCCAAAACTACCACCCAACTAACGGGTGCCAGGCCCGCTCGCCCGTCCGAATCTAACTCACTGTCTGACAACTCGTTCACCGATTTTGACCAAATCATCGACGCCCGGCTCGAGGTGCTGAAAGCGGATGCGCTGCATGGCCATCTGCTCGTACTCAATGCCACACCCGCTACCATTGATCGGTTGCTATCGTTGCTTCAAAAAGCCAATCCCAGCCGACTTTTGTCGATCACGCTAGGCTGTCTGAACAAAAGTGACTGCGAAGAAGCGATCAAAAAACCATTCAAAATCATCAAAGCAGCTGGTGGGGTTGTACTTAAAGACGGTAAACAGCTGCTGATGTTTCGCCGGGGCGTCTGGGATTTGCCCAAAGGCAAACTGGACGACGGTGAATCGTCGAGGCAGGGTGCGGCCCGTGAAGTAGAGGAAGAAACGGGGGTAGCGGTTCACGTTGGCGACCGGATCTGCACAACCTGGCATACCTATACATTGAATGGAAGCCGTATTCTCAAACGCACCAAATGGTACCGAATGAGCGTCGTTGACGATTCACACATGGCGCCACAGGAAGATGAGGGTATAGAGAAGCTCGCCTGGCTCGACTGGCGCGAAACCCAGCTGGCCCTGACCAACTCGTTTAGTTCGATCCGGTACGTAATTGAACAATTACAGGGCCTTACCGTTCGGAAGTAACACCTGCTTACGACGGCTGAACCAGCTTATAGGGCAGGAATTCGTCTACGTTCTGGCCGTAGCGGTGCAAATCCCGGATGATGCTCGAACTGATGGGTGCCAGATGCGGAGAGGTGATCAGAAACACGGTCTCTACTTCTTCGTAGACAAATCGGTTTACCTGAGAAATGCCGTTTTCGTATTCGAAATCGGTGGTATTGCGCAGGCCCCGAAGCAGGAAGCGGGCCCCCTCAGACCGGGCGACGCTGGCCGTCAGGTCTTCATAGCTGATGATACGCACAGCGGGTTCGTCAGAAAACGCTTCTTCAATCAGCTGAATCATTTGCTCCAGCGGGAAGTAGCGCTCCTTGCGTGCATTCCGGCCAATACCGATAATTATTTCATCAAATAACTTTAGCCCCCTCCGCACAATGTCTTCGTGGCCTTTGGTGAATGGATCGAATGAGCCGGGAAACAGAGCAGTACGCTTCATAACGAGCGAGTAAGAAGGATTAGCGGGCACTAACCAGAACGTGCTTATGTCCGCTAGTCCTTCTTACTCATTAAGTAAAGAAAGTCCGTATAAACTTAAATACCGATGTTCGGGAAGTTCGTCAAATTCAGCCGTCAGGGTCATCGGCTGCGGAGCCTGGCCAAACGTCAGATTGGGCAGGAACCGGCTGAGCGCGCTGTATGTGTCGGCAAAGGGGGTTATCTCCCCGTACAGGTTTATCTGTACCTCATCGGCCTTGATTTGCTGCTCATCCAGCACATATAGCACGTAATAGGTCAGATCACTGGCATTCTTATAGCCAAAACGGTTACAGTACCGAAGCTGCCTGTTTTGACGGTACATAATAGTTACAAATTCATCCTCGAAATACACCCATACCTGCTGGGATAGCAGCGAGTGGCGGGCCAGCGCGGCCGTGGCCTGTATCAGCGAACCCGTCTGATGAATAAAGGTCAGCGGCTGAAGCGGATACGTTTCTGCAAAGTAATCGGCTACCGGGTGCTCCAGATTGAAGACCGACAAAAACCCTTCCGCTTCGTGGAGGTGGGCCTGGGCAAATTCGTGGGCGGGTAAGGTACTCCCCCGCATCAGGGTAAGGTAGCTGCTGGCGTATTCCTTCCGGAACAGCGGCTGCGGCACAAACGTAAATGATGACGAATTTACACCCACCCGAATCTCCTGCCAGTTGCCGGCCGATAATACCGGGTGCCCACGGATAACATCAGGCAGCAGCTCTACCAGCGGCCGATCGGTCAGGAGCGACGGAAACGTGTAATCTTCGAGATAACAGACTTGCTGCAAAGCGTTCTGCACCAGAAACCGAAACCGATCGCGCCCCACTTCCAGACATAGCACGGATTGGGCTGTCTGGCTGGGGTCAAACGAATCAGAACGGATCGTTACGGTAGGTGCGGATGTCACAGCAATTTGCACGATTCAGAGAAAGGATAACGGTTTAGCAGAACGCTAAGTTTACAAAAAAATAGCACATTGGCGCGTCATTCCCCAAACTTAACGGATTGAACCTACCATTCGGTCCCGATTGGGCAGGTAGCCACGCAGGAGGAAAACATCGTCCATCGACTGGCAATACCGGAACAGATCGTGGACCTCTTCGGGCGGGTACCGCTTGATCTCGTCGAAGCTCATCATCCGAACGTCAGAAATAATCTGTTCATCGAGCCCCATTTCAGGGTCAATACCCTGCCGGATCGAACCGCCCGTTGCGCACACATCGAAAAAAAGCTCCATCGCATGCAGGGGCGGCAGCATAAACTCATTAACGAACAGTAGCTCCCCGACGCTAATCGACAACCCGGTTTCTTCGATAAACTCACGAGTCAGCGCATCGGGTGCGGTTTCGCCAAACTGAGCGCCCCCACCCGGTGGGCACCAGAACGTATCAGTGGGGCCGATACCCCGATGTCGTACCATCAGGAGCCGGTCGTCTTCCCGATAAAGACCGCAAACGCGCAGTCGCAGCCGGTTTCCGTATAACCTCAACACTTCCTGACGGGATGTATCCACCCCGGGTCGATCCATTACATGCGTCACAAGTCACAGCTAATTTTGGGACGCAAAGGTAGAAGAATTTAGGTTACCGTTTCTGGTTTATGGTAAGATACGTGGGGAGTTACGTCCAGATACGGGTAGTTCGGAGCCAAACCTGTAGTTAGCTGCCGGGTTTAGTAGGGACTGCCCGAAATATAACTTTCCAGTGAGTCGATCCGGGTTTTCTGGTCCCGAATGATGGCCGCTACCACGTCATTGATTGAGATAATACCCGTCAGCTCCCCCCCGCTCATGACGGGTAAGTGGCGAATATGCCGCTCAGACATGATCAGCATACACTCATCCAGTCGCTGGTCCGGCTCGATGGTGATGACATTAGGCGTCATGACATCAGCAACCGGCGTATCGTCGGAGTGACGCCCTTTCAGGATAACCTTACGGGCGTAATCCCGCTCGGAGAAAATACCCGTCAGCACACCTTCATCGATCACCAGCACCGCGCCGATATTTTTTTCGGCCATCAGTTTCAGGGCATCCAGCACGGATTGATGGGACGATACCGAGTAGAGAGCATTGACGGCCTTTCCTTGCAAAATCTGGCGTATTTTCATGACATAGAAGGGTTTAGTATGGGGGTGAAGTTAGCGAAATATTTCGTAAATTAGAACCATGAACGAAACCCATACGGCCGCCCAATTGCTGGCCAAACGTTTCCCTTACAAGCCCACATCCGGTCAGGAACAATTCTTCGAACAGATCGGCGCGTTCATCACCCACGAAGAGTTTGAACACTATCGCGACTGCTTCTTACTCAGGGGATACGCCGGTACCGGAAAGACAACCCTCGTTGGTACGCTCATCAAAGTGCTTCCCCGTTTTGGCTACAAATCAGTGCTGCTGGCCCCTACCGGCCGGGCCGCCAAGGTTATGTCGAGCTATGCCAAAAAGCCGGCCCAGACCATCCACCGCAAAATTTATCGGCAGGTGGCCGACCCGGCGTCGGGTACGCTGAGTTTTCAACGGCAAAAAAATTATCACGAAGACACTCTCTTTATCGTTGACGAGGCCTCCATGATCTCCGATGAAGCTGATTTTGGGGGTAAAGGCCTGCTAACCGACCTGATCGATTTTGTTTTCGAGAACCAGGGCAACAAACTGCTGCTCGTTGGCGACACGGCCCAGCTGCCACCCGTGGGTCGCGAGCTGAGCCCGGCGCTGGACCGGGGATTCCTGGCCGCTCAGTTCGACATGACCGTCTATGAACAGGAGCTGACAGAAGTTATGCGGCAGGACGAAGAGTCGGGTATTCTTTATAACGCCACCAACCTGCGCACCCTGCTCTCGGGGAATCTCAGCCCGGCGCCCAAAGCCGTTTCGTTCGAAACCCTGCTCGGCACGGATTCGGCCGAATCAGCCACCGATGCCCCTCCTATTCAGCTCAACGTGCGTTCATTCAGCGACATTTATAAAATGCCAGCCAACAAACTGGAAGATGGGATTCAGTATGCCTACAACAAATACGGCCGCGAAAACACGGTGATCCTATGCCGGTCTAACAAGACAGCGGTGCAGTATAATCAGTTTGTCAGGCGGATGATCGACCAGTGTGAAGAAGAACTCGACGCGGGCGATATGCTGATGATTGCCCGCAATAACTACACAACCCTGGAAGAGGACTCTCCGGCGGGCTTTCTGGCTAACGGCGAGTTTGCCGAAGTACTTAAAATCCGCAACCACGAAGAGATTCACGGCTTCCGGTTCGCCACCGTCACGATGCGGCTGGTCGACTATGAGGAGCAGCCCGATTTCGAAGCCAAAATCATACTGGATACGCTGCATTCGCCTACACCTTCGCTCTCGGCTGAGCAGCATAAAGCGCTGTATGAGAGTGTTCAGCGTGACTATTTCTACATCACCAGCAAGAAAGAGCGAACCGAAGCCATCCGGCGCGACCCGTACCTGAATGCCTTACAGGTTAAGTTTGCCTACGCCCTCACCTGCCATAAAGCCCAGGGCGGCCAGTGGAGCGCCGTATTCGTTGATCAGGGATACCTGCCAGACGGCCAGGTGAACCAGGAGTTTGTCCGCTGGCTATATACGGCACTCACCCGCGCCACGGATGAAGCGTTTCTGATCAACTTCAACCCGCAGTTCTTCGGCTAAACAACACCGGCGGTAGTTCGTTTTGATATACGGCCTATGCCTCCACTGAGGGCGGAAGCCCGAAACAAACAACCGTAAACCATTAAATTATCTGCCCTATGACCTACGACTGGATTGTAAGTGCCTGCGTCGGCCTTGGCCTGGCTGCCTGCTGCGGTTTCAGGGTCTTTGTACCAATGCTGATTGCCAGCGTGGCCACTAGGCTGGGCATTGTTGGTACGTTTGAGGGTTTTGAGTGGCTCAGCACCTGGCCCGCGCTGGCAGGCCTGACGGTAGCCACCATTGTTGAGGTGGGCGCTTACTACATTCCGTGGCTTGATAACCTGCTCGATGGCATCGCCACCCCGGCCTCCATCATTGCCGGTACGCTGCTCAGCACCTCATTTCTTCAGATTGACAATCCGATCCTGCACTGGGGACTGGGGTTGATGCTGGGCGGAGGGTCGGCCGGTATTATTCAGGCGGGCACAAGTTTGCTCCGGCTCGGTTCTACCACCACGACCGGCGGGGCCGCCAACCCGGTCGTTGCCACCGGCGAGAACATCGCTTCGTTTGTTCTGTCACTCCTGACTGTTCTGTTGCCACTGGTCGCCATTATTTTTGTTGTGCTGGTGCTTATTTATGTCATCAAGCGGATGACTACCCGGCGGAAAGTATGGTTCACCCGACGGGAGTAACTCCAACGAGAGTAGCCTCATACAAAAACGAGAGCCGGGACATCAGTTCCAGCTCTCGTTTGTCGTTCAGACCCTATGACAAATTATAGTGTCTCGACGGTACGTTTTACAAAGGCCGTCAGGTCAGCCCCGGTCAGCATATTCTGCGACAGCAGAGCCAGGTCATACACCTGCTTGGCCAGCGACTTCTGCGCGTCGGCATCGGTTTGGGCCAGCAGCTTGCCGATGAGCGGGTGGTTGGCATTCACGACCACATTATAACCCAACGGCATGTTTCCGTAGAACGACTGTTCGCCCGAGAGCGCCGACATATCTTTCATCCGACGCAGGAACTCCGGCAGGGTGATCGTTACGGGTAGCTCATCCGTTGGCTGCGCTTCTACACTAACCGTCAGCGTTTTGTTGTCGAGAACCTGCTCGAATACTTCTTTCACTTTTGTACGATCGTCTTCAGACAGCACGCTCTCATTACTAAGTCCTTTGTCGATGAGCTTATCGAGCGTGTCGGCGTCAACGCGTACGAAATGCACTTTCTCTAGCTTGTATTCGAGCGCGTTGATGAAGTGAGGATCGATCACATTATCCATCAGCAGCACATCGTATCCCCGCCGAACGGCCGAAGCCACATAAGCGTCCTGCTGCTTGCGGTCGCTGGTATAGAGCAACACCAGCGTATCGTTCTTATCGGTCTGGTTCGCCTGAATTTTCTCGCGATACTCGTCAGGCGTAGCGTACTGACCGTCGGTATTTTTGAGCAGAACGAAATTTTTCGCCTTCTCCCAGAACTTGTCGTCAGACAGAATACCGTACTTGATGAACAGTCCGATATCATCGAATTTTTCTTCGAAAGCCGTCCGATCAGCATTGAACAGGTCGTTCAGTTTGTCGGCCACTTTCCGGGTGATGTAGCCGTTGATTTTCTTCACGTTCGAGTCGGCCTGCAGGAAGGAGCGCGACACGTTCAGCGGAATATCGGGCGAGTCGATTACGCCGTGTAGCATCATCAGAAAATCGGGCACTACGTCTTTTACCTCGTCGGTAATAAATACCTGCCGGCTGTAGAGCTGGATTTTCTCCCGCTGGAACCGGAGTTCGTTTTTCACCCGCGGGAAGTACAGAATACCGGTCAGGTTGAACGGGTAGTCGACGTTGAGGTGAATCCAGAAGAGTGGCTCTTCGCTCATCGGGTACAGCTCCCGGTAGAACGACTTATAGTCTTCGTCGGTCAGGTCGGCAGGCGCTTTTGTCCAGATGGGTGCCGTATTGTTGATCGTCTGCCCATCGAATTCGATCGCTACCGGCAGGAATCGGGCGTATTTGTCGAGTATACCCCGCAGCCGGGTTTTGTCCAGAAACTCTTCGGAATCGGGCGCGATATGCAGCACCACATCAGTACCGCGTTCGGCCCGTTCGGCGGGGGTCAGTTCGAACTCGGTCGAGCCATCACATACCCAGCGGGCCGGTTCGGCGTTGTCGCGATACGATCGGGTAATGATCTCTACCTTTTCGGCTACCATGAAGGCCGAGTAGAAGCCCAGCCCGAAATGGCCGATAATCTGTCCTTTTTCGTCCGTCTTATCCTTGTATTTTTCCAGAAAGTCCGACGCGCCGGAGAATGCAATCTGGTTGATGTATTTCTTGATTTCATCGGCCGTCATGCCAATGCCATTGTCACTGATCGTAATCGTTTTGGCTTCTTCGTTGAGCGTAACGGTTACTTTCAATTCGCCCAGTTCGGCCCCAAATTCACCAAAGGAGGACAACTGACGAAGCTTTTGCGTGGCATCGACCGCGTTGGATACGAGTTCGCGCAGAAAGATTTCATGATCGGAATACAGGAATTTTTTGATGATGGGGAAGATATTCTCGGTATGGATCGAGATCTGCCCTTTTTCATTCTGTACGGCTTCCATAGACAGCTAATGGGTTGTTAATAGAATTGACTTGCTGATTGGGCGGGTGTCAAATCCTGTTCCAGAGCCTCGCTGCCTGCCACATTGACAGTTTTAATTTACCGCAAGGTGCGTTGCTGACGGCGCACGTTCAAAAAAAGCGAACTTCGATCAGACTCGTATCACACAGGCGAACAGCCAGTCCAATTCTGGTGTTATGTCGGCATGACAACCCCGGCTTATACCGACATCACCTTACCTGAACTTGACACCTTACGCCAGCAGGCTCGCACGGCGGTGATCGATGTTCGGGATGAGTGGGAGTTTGAGGAGTTCAACCTGGGCGGCATAAACGTGCCCCTGCCCGACATACGGGCGCGTCGGGATGAGCTGCTGGCCTACGATACGTTGATTCTGGTCTGTACCAACGGCATACGAAGTCGAATAGCGGCCAAAGATCTACAGCGACAACCTCTTTTCCAGTCAAAAATCATTTATCACCTGCACGGAGGCCTGATTGACGACGTAGACTGAACGGTTACAGGTCGATTTCTCCCGTAAATACCCGTTTGGCGGGACCAATCAGATAGATATTCTCGAAGCGCCCGCCGGACTGGGCCTCGAACGACACCCGCAGATTGCCGCCGATTGTCTGAATAGCCACCGGGCCCGGCATCTGCAGCTGCTGGTGGGCTACCAGCGCTACCGCCGTCACGCCCGTTCCACAGGAGTAGGTTTCGTCTTCGACGCCCCGCTCGTAGGTACGTACAAACAGGGTGTTATCAGTAAGGCGCTGGGCGAAGTTGGCGTTTGTTCCGCCCGGCTGGAATGCGTCGGCATACCGAACAGCACGCCCTTCGGCCAGCACATCGAATGACTCCAGCTCGTCGACAAACCGCACAACATGGGGTGAACCGGTATTGAGGAATGTCATCTGGGGCTGCTGGTCCAGCCCGTTCACATCGATCATCTTCAGAAACACCTCGTCATCGCGCACCTCGGCCACGTGTTCGCCGTCGACCGCCACGAAGCGCGTTTCAGATTCGAACAGACCCAGGTCATGCGCAAACCGGACAATACACCGACCGCCGTTACCGCACATGCTGCCTTCGGCCCCGTCGGCATTGAAGTACACCATCCGAAAATCGTACTCGGGGTCGTTTTGCAACAAAATAAGTCCATCGGCCCCGATACCGAACCGCCGGTGACATAACTGCTCGATCAGGGCCTGATCAGCGGCCGGGAACGTGCCGGCCCGGTCATCGATCAGGATGAAATCATTACCGGTGCCCTGGTATTTGTAAAACTGCATAGCGTTGGGAAGATACGAAAAAAGCCACCCTATTCAGGTAGCTTTTATGTAGGTAAGAAGCGCGTTGAATTAAGCGGCTACTTTCGCTTTAGGCTTGCGCTCTTTGACACGAGCTGCTTTACCCTGGCGACCACGCAGATAGAACAAGCGTGCACGACGCACTTTGCCCAGGCGGACCACCTCGATTTTGTCAATGTTAGGCGACAGGATCGGGAAGATCCGCTCTACACCTACGCCGTTTGATACTTTACGAACGGTGAACGTTTCGCCACCGCTGCTTGGGTTCCGGCGCTGAATGACCGTTCCCGTAAATACCTGAATACGCTCCTTATTTCCTTCGCGGATTTTGACGTGTACGTTCACCGTATCGCCTGCCCGGAACGTGGGCAACTCGGCGCGACGCTGCGCGTTGTCTGCCTCCACTAATTTGATTAACTCGCTCATGACCGTATATAAATCGCCAGATAACTATTTGCGAAATGAGCCGCAAAGATAGTAATCTTTTAGCGCTTAGAAAATACTTTTGCGAAATTACCCAACGTCTTCTGACACCAAGCTTCATGAAAATACTGAATGTCGACCAGATTCGCGCGCTCGATCAGGCAACCATCCAACATGAACCCATTGCACCCATCAATCTCATGGAACGGGCTGCCCTGGCTTTCGTCGACTGGTTTGTCGATCGCTTTCCGGCTACCACCCCGCTAAAGATCTTTTGTGGCCTGGGTAATAACGGAGGTGATGGTCTGGCCATTGCCCGCCTGCTGCTGGAACGCGACTATCCGCTCGAGGTATTTGTCGTGCGCTACGCCCCCCGCGAGTCAGATGATTTCATGCATAATCACAGACGGCTCAAACTGGTAACAGATAACATTCGGTACGTAGAGCTTTCGCACGATATACCGCCCATGCCCCACAACGAGGTCATTATCGATGCGATCCTGGGGTCAGGCCTCTCACGACCTGCCGAAGGCATCGTGAAAAGTGCCATCGAAGCGATTAACCGCAGCCCGGCCACGGTGGTATCGGTCGACATAGCCAGTGGGTTGTATACGGATCAGCCCAATGCGCCCGAAGACGTGATCGTTGAGCCCGACTATACCGTCGCGTTTCAGCTGCCCAAACTGGCCTTCCTCCTACCCGGCAACGCCCGGTATACCGGCGACTGGCAGACGGTCGACATTCAGCTGCACAAACGCTTCATCGATAAAGCGCCTACTCCCTATTACTACACCCGCCCCGAAGAAGCCCGTCTATTATTACACAAGCGCGACCGCTATGCCCACAAAGGTAATTTTGGGCATGCGCTGCTGCTGGCCGGCAGCTACGGAAAAATAGGGGCAGCTGTATTGGCCGCCCGGGCCTGCCTGCGATCGGGCGTAGGTCTTTTAACGGTCCAGGTGCCTGGTTGCGGGTATCCGGTATTGCAGATGGCCGTACCGGAGGCTATGTGTCGCCCGGATACGCACGAGCACGTGTTGAGCGGCACCACAGACGTCGAGACGACCAGCCCGGCCGACTTCACAACCGTAGGGATAGGTCCTGGCATTGGCAAGGCTCCCGAAACCCTTGCGATGCTGAAAGCGCTGCTGCCGACCCTTACCAAACCGATGGTCATTGACGCCGATGCACTCAACCTACTGGGCGAAAATCGGGAACTCCTCGACCAACTCCCTGCCGGTAGTATTCTGACTCCGCACCCAAAAGAGTTTGAGCGACTGACCGCGTTCTGGCAGAACGATTACGAAAAGCTGGATCGACTCCGTGAGTTTGCCCGCAAGTATCGGATTGTTGTTGTGCTGAAGGGCGCCCATACCGCCGTGGCTACACCCGAAGGAGATATTCATTTCAACGCCACGGGCAACCCCGGCCTGAGTACGGGCGGCACCGGCGACGTACTGACGGGGGTGTTAACCGCCCTGCTGGCTCAACGATACGATCCGGTAGAAGCCGCTGTGCTGGGCGTATATGCCCATGGCCTGGCGGGCGATCAGGTTGCCGGACAGCGTGGTCAAATCGGGATGACCGCTACCGATGTGGTAGATGCCCTCCGGTGGGCCTGACGTGTAGAAATATGACAACTTAAGTGTAGAAATCACACCACACTATTTACAAAATAGATTATAAAGACAACACTTATTTATCGACATACTCCTTCAAAAGGTATATACTGACTTAGAACTATGTGGTGTTAATCAAGTATTATACGTATTCTATAAATTAAGGGTTTTCGCGCTGTTTTGCTGACGTGAGCGGTCTCAAATTTGTACCGGTATTTTAGCCTCATACCGCACACATACCATGAAACATGCAGCGCAGCGAGATTGGCGAATGAGTCGCCCCTCGCGAAAATCCCGGGTATCGGTCGATCAGACAACGGCTTTAGGCGGGCTCACCATTGCCTTACTAACGTACATTGTGTATCATTTTATTTATCCGCTCATCTCCAAGGGCCTGCTTTGGTAGGCGCTGGCGGACTCAGTATAGCTTGATGGTATAGCCCGGTACGTTTTCGTTACCGGGCTTTTTTGTGGCTTCAGGCCTTAGGCCATACACTGATAGGTGACGAACGCGGCCAGGTAGGCCAGAACCATCATATAAGCCAGTTGTACGGCTGGCCAGGTCCAGGATTTTGTTTCGCGCTGAGTGGCCGCCAGTGTACTCATACACATCATGGCGAATACGTAGAATACCAGTAGCGACCAGGCCAGCGCCGGTGTATACATAGGCCCACCCGTCAGCAGATTGCGCTCCTGTCGAAGCCGTTCCCGAACGGTGACACCTGCCTCATCGCCCCCATCACCAATGCTGTAGATGGTAGCCATAGTGCCCACAAATACCTCCCGGGCCGCAAACGAACTCAGTAGGGCAATACCTATTTTCCAGTCGTAGCCCAACGGGCGGATGGCAGGTTCGATCAGGTGTCCAAAATGACCGGCATACGACGCTTCGAGCCGCTCCGACGCCAGCTTGTTCTGCAGCTCATCGGCTGGTGCGTTGGCCAGTTCCCGCTTAACCCGGGTTTCAGCCTCCTGCATGGCGTTGCCAGGTCCATAGCTGGCCAGCACCCACAGCACAATCGATATGGCCAGAATAACCCGACCCGCTTCCCAGACAAAGGCACGCACACTCTCCCAGACCGACAGCCCCACGTGGTTCCAGCGCGGTAGTTTAAACGTGGGCAGTTCCATAATGAAAAAGCCCCGCTCTTTGGTACGCAGCATCAGCTTCAGCACGTAGGCAGCCAGTAACGCACTGACGAGCCCCATCAGGTACAAAAACATAAGCGCGAGCCCCTGTAGGTTGAACACGCCCAGCACGCGCTGGTTAGGCACAACCAGGGCGATCAGAATGGTATAAATGGGCAGCCGGGCCGAACAACTCATCAGGGGAGTTACCAGGATGGTGATGAGCCGGTCGCGACGGGTACCAATGCTCCGGGTCGCCATAATGGCCGGTACCGCGCAGGCTACGCCGGAAATAAGGGGAACGACGCTGCGGCCGTTGAGGCCGAATTTGCGCATGATCCGGTCCATGATGACCATCACCCTCGACATATATCCCGACTCTTCGAGCAGCGCAATCAGCAGAAAGAGAAAGGCAATCTGCGGAATGAACACCAGGATGCCGCCGATACCCGCCAGGATTCCATCAGTGAGCAGATCGGTCAGTGGACCGGCCGGCAGACTTTCTTTGAGCTGGCCGTTAAGCCAGGCAACCCCCGAGTCAATGGCATCCATGAACGGTTGTGCCCAGGCAAAGATGGCCTGAAAGATGAGCAGTAGTATAAACGCAAAGATGGCGTAGCCCCAAACCGGGTGCAGCAATACCCGGTCCAGCTTCTGACTCCAGGTAGGTTCGCCAATTGGCCGATGATCGGTTACGGATTCGGCAACGACGGTTGCGATGCGCTTGTAGCGGGTAATGGTCTCGTTTGCCTGGAATGCCGTTTCGTTGAATTCGTACCGGTCAATGATGGCATCCAGCGCCAGCTGTTGTACCCGATTCAGAAATGAAAACCCATCATGCTGAATGATGTACTGCAGCGCGAGGTAATTGTTCTGAAGCGCGTATTGAGTTCGGGTGTCGGCAATGAGGTCAGCCACTTCATCGCCCGGATCGAAAAACAGTTTACCCGGCAGGGTCGTATTCTCCAGCTGCCCCAGCACCGCCTTTTTGATCTGATCGATCCCTTCGCCGGTACGGGCGTTGATGCGCACGACGGGTACGCCCAGGCGCATGGCCAGCCGTACGCTGTTTACATCTTTACCCTGGCTCTTGGCTACGTCGAGCATGTTCAGCGCCAGCACCGTCGGCACGCCCAGATCGGCGACCTGGGTAAACAGCAGCAGGTTCCGGTGCAGGTTTGATGCGTCGACCACCACAACCGCTACATCCGGATAATCAGGATGAGCCGGATTGGCCAGAATGTCCGTAACAAGCTGCTCGTCCAGCGATTTGGGGTATATAGAATAGACACCCGGCAGGTCAACTACAGCAGCCGTAGTCTGGGTATCGATGGGCCAGGTGCCGGACTTCTTATCGACCGTCACACCGGGAAAATTCCCGGTCTTCTGACGAAGGCCGGTCAGTTGGTTGAAGAGCGATGATTTACCCGCATTCGGGTTGCCTATAAGGGCAATTGTAAGGGAGGCATCCAATGTACAGTACGGTTTACGGTTTATCGTTTACGGCCCTACCCGCTTAACAGCAGGCAACCGTACCAACCGTAAACCGTTAATTTTCGATCAAGATAGTGGCGGCCTCTGACCGACGCATCGACAGGCAATAGCCCGATACGTTCAGACAGATCGGGTCGCCCAGAGGTGCCTTGCAGTGCAGACATACCTCAGCGCCCGGCAGGCAGCCCATTTCGAGCAGTTTCAGCGACATCACTGCATCATTGAACGACTGGATGGTGGCCCGTTCGCCTATTTTCAGATCGGCTACGCTTCGCTTGCTCATGGTGTCAGTGCCGTTAATCTTTATTTAGATTCAGTTTAATTAACGCAAGATTACAACCTAAAGTTTGTTGTTGCAAATTCATGAGCGCAAATCCCAGCCAAATCGAATAATCATGACGGCAATAACCAGTAAAAAAAAGAGCCGAATAAACTGATTTCCTTTCAATATAGCCAGCCGGGCTCCCAGAAAAGCGCCGGATAAATTAGCTACCGCCATGGGCAACGCCAGGGTATACAGGATGCTGCCTTTCTGAACAAAAAGACTCACGCTGGCCAGGTTGGTAGCCGCATTGACCAGCTTGGCGTGGGCACTGGCCCGCAAAAAATCAAATCCGATCAGGCCTATAAAGCCCAGTACCAGAAAACTACCCGTGCCAGGTCCGAAGAAACCATCGTAGAATCCGATAACGGCGCCCATTGCCCACATCCGGATACGCTGTTGCTGGGCCGATATGGTTTGCTGGGGCATCTGCCCAAACTCTTTTTTCAGCAGCGTGTACAGGAAAACGGCGATCAGGATAACCAGTGCTACCGGCTTCATGAACTGGTTAGGCATGCGGGTCAGTGTCCAGGAGCCAAGCCAGGACGCCCCGAACGCAATGGCCATCATAGGTCCAATGAACCGCCCGGCCACGACAACCCGGCGGCTGTATTGAAAGGCGCCCATCAAACTACCCGCCAGCGACGGCAACTTGGTTGTTCCGATCAGGACCGGAACGGGGTATTGCGGCAGGGTAACTAACAGGGCGGGCGTCTGGATAAGTCCCCCTCCTCCGATGATGGCATCGACAAAACCTGCCAGAAACGAAAACGCACAGAGCGTTGCAATCGTGTACAGTTGTTCGGGATTCACGCAATCAGCAAAAGCATAAGACAGGCAAGTTGGGGCCGAAAGTCGTCTTCTCAAAACCAATCGGCTAAAACGGAAACAATTCAGGTTTGCGCCGTAAATTTGCCGAATTGATTGAGCAAGTATGACAGAGTCGGTACGGCAGTTGGGCGCTTTGATGCGTAAAGAGTTCCTCCTCGAATGGCGGCAACGATATGCACTCAATGGCATGTTGCTCTACATAGTCGGGGCCGTTTTTGTCTGCTACCTGAGTTTTAACGCCCGGCGCGGTCAGCTCACGCCGATTGTCTGGAACACGTTGTTCTGGATTATTCAGTTGTTTACAGCCATTAATGCCATTGCCAAAAGCTTTGTTCAGGAACGGGCCGGTCGGCAGCTCTACTACTACACCCTGGCCAGCCCACAGCAGATAATTCTGGCAAAAATCGGGTACAATACGGCACTGATGGGTGTGCTGGCGGTGTTAGGCTTTTGTACGTATGCGTTCGTGCTGGGTAGCCCCATTGCCGACATCCCCCTTTACCTGCTCACGCTGGCACTGGGAGCCATTGGGTTTTCGGCTTCGCTGACGTTGGTATCGGGCATTGCCAGCAAAGCCGAGAATCCGGCAACCCTGATGGCGGTGCTCAGTTTCCCAATTATTTTGCCCTTACTCCTATTGCTGCTGAAAGTCTCGAAAAATGCCATGGACGGACTCGACCGCAGTGTGAGCTGGAGCGAAGTCGGTACTGTTCTGGCCATTGATGCCATCGTGCTGACGCTCTCCTGGCTGCTGTTTCCGTTTCTATGGCGAAGCTAGTGCTGTTTACGGTTTTCAGATCCGGCTTTGGGGCTGAACAGACCAAACCCGAACGAAGAAAGCCCTAGACTGAAAACCAAAAAACTATGAAAAAAAATTGGTGGAAAGGCCTTTCCGTCCTGATTCTGACCTACGTTATTCTGCGGGGACTACTCGGTGTAGTTCCCCGACAGCCGATCCTGAACGAAAGTATCCGGAATGTTTACTTCCATGTACCGCTCTGGTTCGGCATGATCATCATGCTGCTGACATCGGCCGTTTATTCGATCCGCTACCTGCGCAATGGTCGTTTCGACGATGATGGCGTAGCGGTCGAGTTTGCCAACACGGCTATTCTGTTCGGTTTTCTGGGTTGCCTGACCGGTGCGCTCTGGGCCAATTTTACCTGGGGCGAACCCTGGCCCAATGATCCGAAGCTGAACAGTGTGGCGGTTGGCATGCTGATGTACCTGGCCTACCTGATTCTACGGGGTTCGTTCGACGACGAACAGCGTCGGGCCCGTATTTCGGCCGTCTACAACATCTTTGCCTTTGCCGTGTTTGTGCCGCTGATCTTCATCGTACCGCGCCTGACCGACTCGCTGCACCCCGGCAACGGCGGTAACCCGGCTTTCGGCAAATATGACATGGATAGCCAGATGCGAATGGTGTTTTACCCGGCGGTGATCGGGTTCACCCTGCTGGGCGTCTGGATTACGGAACTGCGCGTTCGCCTGCGTCGGGTTAAAGCTGCTCTGGAGGAATAAATCCTGACGCTCACACCCGAATGATTTGGTGTATTTTTGCGTTAATTTTACATCTGTCGACAAATTCTATGCGATTACTGACTCTGTCCAAACTTCCGCTGGCAGCCCTGCTCTTACTCAGTCAACTCAGTATGGCCCAACAACCTGGCACCGACGGGGTTGAGATGGCCGACCAACTCCGGGCCGACGGCAAAATATGGGTTGTAGTAGCCGTTATTGCGGCTGTATTTGCCGGCATCATCGTGTACCTGATTCGGCTCGACCGGCAGGTGAGCCAGCTTGAAAGAGATGTTAGGGGAGCCGCCATAAAAAAATCAGACGTTCCCCTGTCCTGAACAGGTACCCCAGATTATCCGTAGCCGTACAACACGAATTCACACAGTAGACCATGAAACTCTCCCACATTTTTGGTATTGTAGTCATTGCGCTGGCCATCGGCATTATCGTTGCCACCGCCGGCGATGCCAGTTCATATGTCACCTTCAAGCAGGCCACTGAACTCGCTCAGGACGGCGATGACAAGCTGATTCACGTAGTCGGTAAAGTAAAGAAGAATGAGCAGGGAAAGATTGTCGATATGCTGTACGATCCGGCTATTGATCCTAATCACTTCGAGTTCACGCTGGTCGACAACGATAATCAGGCTCAGAAAGTAGTCTATAACAGTCCTAAGCCACAGGACTTCGATCGTTCAGAGCAGATCGTGGTGATTGGCGCCATGCAGGGCGATCATTTTCAGTGCAACAAGATTTTACTCAAGTGCCCCTCCAAATATCAGGATGGTAAACTGGAGACCACCGAACACGAAGCCACAGCCAAATTATAATGTAAGCGCAGGCCTGGCTGAGAAAAGCTTTTCTCAGCCAGGCCTGCGCCACTCGCCCATTACCCATGATACATACCACAGTCGGACAACTTGGCCACTTCTTTGTTATCCTGTCGTTTGTAACGGCATTGGTAGCAACAGTAGCTTATTTCATATCGGCGCTGGGCCGTCGTGCGGTGGCACAGCCCGTCGTTGTTGAAGAACCTCAGCTAGCCTATGCGGGCAGTGCCTCGTTTGGTGGCAAAACCAGCCGACGAGCCGTATCGAACAAGGCCACCGCAAGCCCGGAAGCCGCCCCACGCGACGACTGGCGGAGACTGGCCCGGTGGGCGTTCTACATCCACGGCCTCGCGGTAACGGGGGTGGGGGTTTGTCTGTACTGGATTATCAACAATCACTATTTCGAGTACCATTACGCCTGGAGTCACTCGTCGCGGGCGCTGCCGCTCCAGTACGTGATCTCTTGTTTCTGGGAAGGCCAGGAAGGATCATTCCTGCTCTGGCTGTTCTGGAACGCCCTGCTGGGGGCTATGCTGATCAGAACCAGCGGCAAAACCTGGGAAGCGCCGGTGATGACCATCTTTGCACTGGTACAGGCGTTTCTGGCTTCGATGATCCTCGGCGTCGTGTTTGGCGATACATTTAAAATCGGCTCATCGCCCTTTCTGCTGCTGACCGAAGCCATGCCCGACGCGCCGATTTTTACGGCGGACCCCACTTTTGTGCCCAAAGACGGTAACGGACTGAATCCCCTGCTTCAGAACTACTGGATGGTGATTCACCCGCCAACCCTCTTCCTTGGCTTTGCCTTTACGCTGATTCCTTTCGCCTATTGCATTGCGGGTTTGTGGCGCAACGAGCCCTATAACTGGATTCGTCCCGCTCAGCCCTGGACGCTGCTGGGCGCGGGTATCCTGGGTATTGGGATTATGATGGGTGGTTACTGGGCCTACGAAACCCTGAACTTTGGTGGCTATTGGAACTGGGACCCCGTCGAAAACGCCGTTTATGTACCCTGGCTGGTGATGGTAGCGGCCCTGCACGCCATGCTGATTGCCAAGCGCTCCTCGACCGGACTCAAGACAGCTATCATTCTCTCGATTACGACCTTCCTGCTCATCCTGTATTCTACGTTCCTGACCCGGAGCGGTATACTGGGCAATGCGTCGGTGCACTCGTTCACGGATCTGGGCCTGTCAGGGCAACTCCTGCTATACCTGATGGCGTTCGTAGTGCTGGCTATAGTACTGGCGGTGGTAAAGTGGAAACACATTCCGAGCGACGAGAAAGAAGCCTCGGTGTATACCAAAGAATTCTGGTTGTTCATCGGTGCCACGGTGCTCTGCCTGTCAGCATTTCAGGTGATCGCGACCACGTCGATTCCGGTCTATAACAAGATTATGGAGTCGTTCGGCAAGGTATCGAACCTGGCCCTGCCTGCCGATCAGATTGCTCACTACAACAAATTCCAGGTCTGGTTCTTCGTCGTGATCGCGCTGCTGACGGGGGTTGGCCAGTATCTCTGGTGGCGAAAAGTAGAAAATAAGAAATGGGATGCGCTGATCACCCCTGCTATCCTGACGCTGCTCATCAGCGCTGGTCTGATCGCGTTCGGCTCAATCAAAAATCCGGTGTATATGGCGCTGCTGGTAGCCTCGGTCTTCGCACTGATGACCAACGGCACCGTATTGCTGGGCGTAGTCCGGGGTAATTACCGGCTGTCGGGTGGTGCCATAGCCCACATCGGTATGGCGCTCATGCTGATCGGGATTCTGTACTCGGCCGGCTTCTCCAAGGTAATTTCGCTGAACACCTCGGGGCTGCTGATCTCGAAACAGGATGTGTTCACGAAGAACGATAACAAAGAAAACAAGGAAAACACGCTGCTCTGGCTCAATCAGCCCGAGCGCATGGGTCCCTACCAGCTGACCTACCGCGGCCAGTATATTGAGGCCCGCGACGTGCCCGGTTATATCCCACGGCGGGATGTGACGGTTATTGAGGGTGACTTCCGGGGTATTGCCCAGCGCGACATCGAGCAGAACGGGAAAGTGTATTACAAGCGGGGTGACACGCTGGCCCTTTACCCGGAAAACACCTACTACCAGGTTGAATACCGGGAGCCAAACGGTAAAGTATTCAGCCTGTACCCACGCGCGCAGGTAAACGAACGGATGGGGCTGCTGGCCTCGCCGGACACCCGCCATGAAGCCGACCGCGATATCTATACCTACGTAAACTCGGTACCGGACCCAACGGCCGATAATAAGTGGGAAAAAACAGAAACCTACAGCGTAGCCATCAAAGACACATTCTTTCTGAATGACTACGTGGCTATACTGGACGACGTTGTCCGGACGACCGAGGTAGAAGGAATGGATATCGGCCCCAACGACGCGGCTGTACGGGCGCGGGTGCGGGTGCTGAGCAAGAACGGGGAGCAGATCCTGAGCCCCGCGTTCATCATCAAAGACCGTATGGTTGGCCGTCGGGCCGAAACCAGCGACGAGCTGGGCGTACGGATTCAGCTGAACGAGATCGATCCGCGGACGGGTAAGTTTACCTTCGCCGTCAATCGCACCCAGCGCGATTATATTGTGATGAAAGCCTTCGAAAAACCGCTGATCAACGTACTTTGGATCGGTACGCTGGTTGTGGTACTGGGTTTCCTGATCTCTACGATTCGGCGTTATCGGGAGGCCGGAAAAATGCAGCGTAAGGTGGCCTGATATGAAGCTTAAACTCTCTGAGATTCTTATTTTAGCAGCCGGAGCTGGCTTCCTCATTATCTGGATTGCCGAGTATATGCGCACGTCGTTTGCCGAAAGCTACTGGTTGCTGATGCTTTTTCTGGGCTGTCTGCTCGCCTTTCAGTTTACCAAGAACCGCCGGCTCGAACGGGAGAAAGCGGTCTCCCCTACCATCAAACAGATGGTAGAAACCCGAAAAAAGAAGAAGAAATAGGCTTCTGTTTGTTGTGTTTGGGCAACTCTGCCCGATCTATTACGACGCACAGAGAACAGATCACCATGGAATCGTACGCACTGCTTTTTGGCGCCTTGCTGGCGCTTGTGCTGGCTGGCTTTTTTTCGGCCGTCGAAATGGCCTATGTATCCGTAAATCGGCTCTATTTTGAGCTGCACAGCAAGCAGGGACCACTCGGCGAGAAACTGGTATCAGGCTTCCTTAAAAATCCTATACTTTTTGTCGGCACCACCCTGACGGGTAACACGCTGTTTCTGGTGCTCTACGCGGTCCTGGGGGTTACATTTCTGAATCCCCTGCTGATGGCGTTGCTTCCCGACGCCTACGACAATGCGTTTCTGCTCATTGCACTCGAAACGCTGCTGCTGACGATTGTCTTTTTACCCCTTGCCGATTACCTGCCCAAGAGCCTGGCCCTCATTCATCCCGACCGTTTTCTGGAGTGGCTGGCGGTGCCGCTCTGGATCATCTATCAGGCAATCGCGCCGATTGTCCGCGTGCTGGTCGGCCTGGCGCGGTTCTTTATCCGGTACGTCTTCCGCAAACGGAATCCAGAAATCCGCCCGGTCTTCGGACTGACGGACCTGAACCATTATCTACAACAGCTGAATCAGAAAGCGGATACCCCCGAAGATGTGGAAGTCGACACCCGGATCTTCAACAACGCCATTGAATTTCGGGACGTGCGCGTTCGCGATTGCCTCGTGCCCCGAACCGAGATCACGGCTGTGGCAGTCGATGACTCGGTCGATGATCTCCGCCAGGCATTTCAGGAAAGTGGCCACTCCAAAATCGTTGTCTATCGCGATACCATCGATGATGTGATTGGCTACTGCCATGCACTGGCGCTGTTCCGTAAGCCAGCTACTGTCGAAGAAATTATTACCCCGATCATTACCGTTCCCGAAACCATGCCGGCGCAGGATCTGCTGCTTCGGTTTTTGTCGGAGCGGAAAAGCCTGGCGCTGGTCGTTGATGAATTCGGTGGCACAGCCGGTATCGTCAGTGTAGAAGACATGGTGGAGCAGATCTTCGGCGAGATCCAGGATGAGTACGACACCAACGAAGACTGGACAGAACGGCAGCTCGACGAAACCACCTGGCTGCTGAGTGCCCGCCATGAGATTGACGACCTGAACGAGAAGTACGGCTGGTCCATTCCGGAAGGCGATTACGACACCCTCGGCGGCCTGATTCTGGCAACTAATGAGGATTTGCCCCACGTTGGGGATGTCATCCGGTACGCGCCCTTCTCCTTCACCATCATCTCGATGGATGGCACCCGGATCGATACGGTAAAGGTGCAGCTGAACGACGAGTAAGGTCGTTACCCCTGGAGAGGTGGCGGCTGTTGCTGCTGAGGCAGATAAATCCGGAAGGTAGCTCCTTCGCCCGGCTTGCCAAGCGCCGTGATGCCCCCCCGGTGGTTTTCGACCACCCGCTTGCAGATGGCTAAGCCTACGCCCGTGCCCTCATACGTATGTCGGGCATGCAGTCGCTGGAACACCTGAAAAATACGGTCAGCATAGCGCTCCTCGAAACCGATGCCGTTGTCGCTAAAGCTGATCTCATAGTAAGTCAGCTCCGGATCGAGGCCCTCCGGTAGCTGCGGCCCCGAAACGGTTTGATGGTCCATATGCACTACCAGTTGCCGATCGGCCGACCTGAATTTCAGCGCGTTGGTCAACAGGTTGTCGAACAGCTGCCGAAGCTGCGAACGATCGCCCCAGACCGTGGGGAGGCTGTCTACCTGCAAACGGGCGTTGTGCTGGTCCAGCTGCTGCTGTAACTCCTGCCCAAGATCAGCCATAACCTCAGTCAGTGACACTGGCTGAAATACGTCCCGATGGGTGCTGATGCGGGAGTAGGCCAGCACATCCTTGATCAGGATCGACATCCGACGAGCCGCCGACTGCATTCGGCCAATCATTTCATGACCTTCTTCGGACAGGGCCCCGCCAAACTTCAGCTGGAGCATATCGCTGAAAGCCAGAATTTTGCGCAGAGGCTCCTGCAGGTCGTGACTGGCCACGTGGGCAAACTGCCGGAGGTTGTCGTTGGCATGACGCAGGTCGCGATTTGTCTGCTCCATTTTTTGTAGATTTCCTTTGCTACCGGTAATATCGACCAGGGTCAGCACGATACCATCGCCCCATTTGCGGGCCGAAAGTTCATACCAGCCCTGCCAGCCACCCTCCCGAAACTCCTGCTCGAACTGCACGCCTTCACCGGACATGACTACCTCAACAAATCGGTCGAAGAGACCCATCTGCCGCATATCCGGGAAGAACTCCAGCATCGTATGCCCAAGAATGTCTTCGTCTGACCGGTTCATGTTCCGGCGGTTGGCTTCGTTATGTGCCACGTACCGAAAATCGACAACCGCTCCGCTCATGACGTCGCGAACCGCGCTGAAGGCAATGATCGCGTTCGATGAACTGTCGAGCACCGAACGCAGCAGATCGGTCTGCTGCTGCGTAGCCAGTTCGGCTTTCTTCAGGGCTGTAACGTCGACAAAGGTGGCAATGACTCCGTCGTTGAAAGGACGGATGCGGATGTTGTACCAGCCGGTGTAGGTGCCGACCGTTATGGGAATTCCGTCGATTTTAGCAGGTTCACCCGTTTGAGCGACCTGGATATGCCAGCCCAGTACGCCATTGGTACGCGCTTCGGGCCAGGCTACTGAATACCGCTGCCCGATCAGATCTCTACGCCGACGCTGGGTGATTCGTTCAGCGTCGGGATTAAGGTGAGTAAACCGGAAATCAATAACCTGACCACACTCATTCCGCACCGACTGCATGACAGCAATCCCAGTTTGAGTATGGTCCAGAATCGCCTGCAACAGTTCGGTTTCCTGTTGCCGGGCCTGCTCGGCCTCTTTAAGCGCCGTAATGTCAGACCAGGAGCCCAGCACGCCATCATCGAAGCGGGCCAGCGATTGCGCCATCCAGATATCGGGGCCCGCAAAATGATGAATAACATAGGTCGGTAATCCGGTGTCAACGACCTGCCTGTAGGTGTCGAAAATACCACTCCGAAAGCAATCGGGGTCGAGGGTAACCATGGACACCGAAAGCATCGTAGCCCGCGGAATGCCGGTCATTGCCGACGCCCGGTCGTTGCATCTGATAACCTGAAAGTCGGTGATCAAGCCGGCCTCGTTCCGAATGGCCTGACACAGCACGATAGCGTCGAGCGACGTCTCCATCACGCGTTCCAGTAGTGGATCGGGTGGTAGGTTGTGGGCCACGTTCGTCATAGCTGATTGAAGAGAGGAAGGCAAAAGAGCCGCTTAAGGTAACAAGATAGTCTGATGGATACCCTGTTTTTTGATGTACTAATTCATCAGTTACAAATAATTTTATTTATGGGCCAGGCTGTCGAAAAAATGAAAGAAGAACACGGGTCATTTCTTACTTTTGACCGAGTTATTTTTCTGTAATCCTGTGACAACAACAACCATTTCTCAAACCGTTGCCCGTCAGTTACTCACCGTACAGGCCGTTCGGTTGCAGCCCGACGCCCCGTTTAGATGGAGTTCAGGCTGGTTATCACCCATTTACTGCGACAACCGGGTAACGCTGGCATATCCCGAGGTTCGGACCTACCTCAAGCAGGCCCTGGCCGATGCCATCCGTCAGCAGTTCCCCACCGCTGAAGCCATTGCAGGTGTGGCTACGGCGGGCATCCCGCAGGGCGCCCTGGTAGCCGATGCGCTCGACCTCCCCTATTGCTACGTTCGGCCCGAACCCAAAGCCCATGGAATGGGAAAACAGATAGAAGGACGGCTGGAGGCCGGTCAGCGGGTCGTTGTCATTGAAGATCTGATCTCTACCGGCGGCAGCTCACTCAAGGTAGTTGATGCCCTCCGGGCAAACGGGGCCGACGTGCTGGGTATGGCAGCCATCTTTACCTACGGATTTCCGGTAGCCGATCAGAACTTCCGGGATCGGAACGTATCGCTGGTGTGCCTGAGTACCTACGACGCGCTCCTTGCCGAAGCCCAGGCAATGAACTACATCACAGCCGATGCCATGACCTCGCTGGCAGCCTGGCGCCAAAATCCGGCCGAGTGGGGTCTGTAAGCTATGGCAACGATCACCGCCCGCATTGAGCGAACGCCTTACGAGACGCACCTATCGACCGGGTCGCAGGTTATTATTGTTGACGAGCCTGCCGATGTGGGCGGGCAAGACCGGGGTATGCGGCCGGGCGAACTGCTGGCCGGTTCGCTGGCCTCCTGCACCGTCATTACGCTACGAATGTATGCGGATCGGAAAGGCTGGCCCCTCGATACCATTGTAGCTCACGTGACTTATACCTTCGACCCCGAAACAAGCCGTTCATTGTTTGCTACCAAACTGGTCTTAACCGGTAACCTGGATGACAGCCAGCGGGCCCGGCTTCTGGAAATGGCAGACCGCTGCCCCATTCACCGGACACTCGACAACCCGGTCGATTTTGACACCACGCTGGTCGAGCCCTAGCTTACGATAGGAATGGCGTATGGGACCGTAGTGTTTCCGGCAAACTGTTTATATTTGACAACCCCTTCTGGTACCATGAACGACGCGCCCGACATCACCAAGACCTACACCAACGGCGACATTACCATCGTCTGGAAGCCGAGTGTCTGTATTCACTCGAAGCTATGCTGGACCCAGTTGATCGAGGTTTTCAACCCACGCGCCCGGCCCTGGGTAACCATGGACGGAGCCCCTACAGCCCGTATTGCCGAACAGGTAGACCGGTGCCCGTCAAAAGCGCTTAGCTATTTCAAAAACGAGGAAGCCATCCAGCCTGACCAGATCGAGGCTGAAAGCGTTGTGGAACCACTCCCGAATGGACCCTTACTGGTGTACGGTAACCTGCGCGTCAAAGATGCCAGCGGACACGAAACCCAGAAAAATAAGGTGACCGCCTTCTGCCGCTGTGGTGCCAGCAGCAACAAACCGTACTGCGACGGTTCGCACGTTAAGGCTGGTTTCGTCGGGTAATCAGACAGGTAAGACCGACAAAGTGAATACCGGGCTCTGCCAGCCGTTTAGCCAGGCAGAGCCCGTTCCTTAAGGACCCAAAACAACGATTACGTGCAGCTTATTGATCAACTTACAGGCCAGACATCGCAGATTGCTTACTTCTCGGGAGCCAGCAATTATACCTGGCTTCAACTACGTAACGGCGACCGGCAGTTGCTGGCCAAGCCGTTGACCTACTTTGAGCAACGGCTACCGGGCTTCGTGCGTATCCACAAAACGGCCCTTATCAACCCGATGTACGTGAGTCAGGTATTTCCGCCCCTGCGCGCCAAGATGGCGGGTGCGGTGCTGATGGAAGACGGCATCAAACTGCCCGTAAGCCGCCGACGGTGGGAGCAGGTTTTACTGGAACTTCATCCCATCCGGTCTTCATCAGTAGCGGCCGATGAATCCAATGGACAGACCGAGTCAAACACGACAACACCGGCTGTTTCTGCCGCCTGCCTGGTGCTGGCTATCACGTCTGTCGATGGCCTGTCGATTATTCGTCAATGTATGGACGGTCTGGGGCTGACCTGTCCGCTCCACCATCTCGAACGTGGCGTAGAACTGGCGTCGGCCCTACAACTAGCCCCGCCCGAAGAGCAACCCACACTGATAATTCTTGATGCCCGAGCGAACAAGGCAGACCGGGTGCTTACCCTGAGCAGCTTGAAGCGACATAAACGCCTGCGTGCCATACCCGTCATCTGGCTGGCCGCCCGCGATGCCGATACAACACAGGCCTACGAGCTGGACGCCAACTCGGTGATTGTTGTCTCCGATGACGCTTCGTTTACCCGAGCCATCGAGCAGGTGTGCCAGTACTGGCTCATGATCGTACAGCTCCCGCCGTCGGTTGCCGTCCTGAGCCAGTAGCGCCTGAGTGGCATAATGTATCAGGATTTTAATTAGAGAAGGGATATCTCAGTTCTGGGCAGCGTAGCCGTCTCCCACCAGAACAGGCGTAACTGATTAAAGTAGCGGGACCACTCTTCGGCCGTTGCCGGCTTGATCAGATACGACGCACAACCCCGTTGGTAGGCTTCCGCCACGTCGGTCGGACTGTTTGAGTGACTCAGCAGCACAACGGGAACTTTTGCCATACCAGCGGGCATAGATTTGATCTTGTCCAGAAGCCGCCAGCCGGTTTGTCGCTCTGGCATGTATAAATCGAGCAGGATTAACTTGGGCAGTTCCCACTCTGCTTCGCAGCACTGTTCGAGATAGTGCATGGCTTCGGATTCGTTGGCTGCTAACGTGGCTTTCACTTGGGGTAGACATTGTCCGACAACCCGGTTGATAATCATCCCATGATCCGGATTATCTTCTATAAGCAATAGCTTCGCGTTCTTATAATTCTTTTGTATAATAGTATCTCCAGGCTGACGGGTACTCATGCGGTTTTGTAAGATGGTTCGTTTACAAATATATAGTCTATAGTTTATATATATATATATTATAAGCCAGCGTTTAGCTATTGAACAGATCCCTTATAAACAAAGTCCCGGCGACCTTGTGAGTGAAGCCGCCGGGACGCGTTTAAGGTTAAAAAAGAAAATTCTTACTACCAGGACAGGACAATCCCTATCCTGTATAGAATCTGTTCGCCAGCTGCGCTCTTTCGCCAGTGGCATATAAACTCGTTGCGCCGTCTGTTTGGTGATGAGAAAGCCGGTAAATGAGGCAACGGTCCTTCCAACGTAGCCAGACTGGCTTTGGGTGAGCCAATTTCAAAAAGCGCTGTTGTCGATCGGGGGTGTTTGAGAGTTCTCTGCCTGTTCGACTTGCTGGAGCAACTCCATAAAAAAAGCGCCTGACAAGAGTCCTGTCAGGCGCTTTTAATGAGGTAAACCGGTTAAGCTACAGCTTCGTAGAGTTCTTCCCGCTGCTGCTTTACGCGGGCATCGGAGATGTACTCGTCGTAGGTCATTAGCTTGTCGAGGATACCCGCCGGGGTTATTTCGATAATCCGGTTGGCGACCGTCTGCGCGAACTGGTGGTCATGGCTGGTGAACAGAACCGGACCTTTGAAGTCGATCAGACCGTTGTTCAGCGACTCGATCGATTCAAGGTCGAGGTGGTTCGTGGGTTCATCCAGCATGAGTACGTTAGCACCGGAAAGCATCATCTTCGACAGCATACAGCGTACTTTCTCGCCCCCGCTCAGGACCGTGGCTTTCTTGAGCGACTCCTCGCCGGAGAAGAGCATACGGCCCAGGAACCCACGGATAAAGCTCTCGTCTTTCTCGACCGAGTACTGCCGCAGCCAGTCGACCAGGTTCAGATCGGTCTGGAAGAATTTATCTTTCTCGGCGTCGGTCGGAAAATACGACATGGTGATCGTAACGCCCCACCGGAAGGTACCCGAATCGGCTTTGCGTTCGCCAGCCAGAATATCCATCAGGGCAGATACGGCCAGCCCGTCGCGACTAAAGAGGAACAGTTTATCCTGCCGGTTCACCGTAAACGACATATTTTCGAACAGCTTTTGTCCGTCCTCCGCCGTATAGGTCAGGTTCTCGACGGTCAGAATCTGATCACCGGGTTCGCGCTCGGGTTTGAAGTTAACGTAGGGATACTTCCGCGACGATGGCTGAATATCTTCGATCGTGAGTTTCTCGAGCAGTTTGGCCCGGCTGGTAGCCTGCTTCGATTTGGACGCGTTGGCCGAAAACCGCCGGATGAACTCTTCCAGCTCTTTCCGTTTGTCTTCAGTCTTCTTGTTCTGGTCCTGACGCTGCCGCAGCGCAAGCTGGCTCGATTCGTACCAGAACGAGTAGTTCCCCGCAAAAAGCTTCACCTTGGCAAAATCAACGTCTACGATCTGGGTGCAGACCTGATCCAGGAAGTGGCGGTCGTGCGAGACAACGATGACGGTGTTGTTGAAGTTGGCCAGAAAGTTCTCCAGCCAAAGGCTCGATTCGACATCGAGGTTGTTGGTCGGCTCGTCGAGGAGCAGAATATCGGGGTTACCGAACAGCGCCTGGGCCAGCAACACCCGCACTTTTTCGGAGCCGTTCAGGTCGCTCATCTGCGCGTAATGCTGATCTTCTTTGATACCCAGTCCCGACAACAGCGCAGCCGCATCGGATTCGGCATCCCAGCCGTTCATCTCGGCAAATTCGGACTCCAGTTCAGCCGCCCGCTCACCATCGGCGTCGGTAAAGTCGGTCTTGGCGTACAGGGCATCTTTTTCCTGCGAAATATCATACAGGCGTTTGTTACCCATGATAACCGTTTGCAGGACCGGATACTCATCGTAGGCCGACTGGTTCTGATTCAGCACCGACATCCGCTCGCCGGGCGAGATACTGACACTACCGGTTTGTGGTTCGATTTCGCCGGATAAAATTTTAAGAAACGTCGACTTCCCGGCCCCGTTGGCGCCAATGACACCGTAACAGTTGCCCGAAGTAAATTTTATGTTGACGTCGTCGAACAGGACCCGCTTCCCGTAGCGGAGTGAGACGTTTTGTACCGTGATCATGAGGTTGATTCGTGCTTGAAATACGAGCAAAGATACGAAATTCTGGCGGGAAACGGGCGTCTCCCTCAGGCGGGCTGACCAATGAGACTTGTTCCTTCCCGGAATCCGGGCCGGGTCGGCAGCCGCTTACTGAGCAGGGGCCCGTCGGTTTGGGCAATTGGTGCGTCGGTAGTAGACTTGCGTAACTTTTGACCAGTCTGATTATGCTGCATCCATCTACGCTCACGTTTCTGAGCGATCTGAAAGAAAACAATAACAAGCCCTGGCTCGATGCCAATCGGGCAAGCTACGAAGCCGCCAAAGGCGATTTTATCCAGCTCGTGACGGCACTCATCGACGGCCTTGCACCGATTGATTCTGCTATTGCCGAATCTGGTCTACAGGCCAAAAATTGTATGTTCAGGATCAACCGCGACATTCGGTTTTCGCCCAACAAATCACCCTACAAAACCAACTTCGGTGCCTGGCTGAACCCCGGTGGTAAAAAGTCTGAGTCGGCAGGCTATTACCTGAACGTGCAGCCGGGCGGCAGCTTCGTAGCGGGTGGACTGTACATGCCCGATCCGGCTGCGCTGGCCGCCGTTCGCCAGGAAATCGACTACAACCTCAACGAATTTGAGGGATTACTTAACCAGCCTGCATTTGCCCGGCATTTCAAGGGCCTCGACCGCAGCGACGCGCTGCAACGCCCGCCCAAAGGCTACAGCGCCGACAACCCGGCGGTCGAGTACCTGAAGCTAAAGAGTTTCACCGTTTCGCACCCCTTATCCGACACTGACCTAACCAAATCGACCCTCACGAAACGGGTTCTGGATGCCTTTGCCGCCCTGCAGCCACTCGTGCACTACCTAAACCGCGCCGTCTCCTAAGCATCGGCGTTTATTTGGGCAGGGCCGTTTTGTAGAAATCGGCAACGTGGCGGGTCATATCGATCAGCGCTGGCCGGTCGATGTACATCATATGGCCCGCTTCGTAATACGACATGGTTACATTGCTCTTCAGCGCGGGGTCGAGCATCATGTGGCTGAAGGTATACTCGGTAGCGAAGTAAGGCGTTGCCATGTCGTAATAACCGTTGCAGACGTGAACCTTCAGATACGGGTTTTTAGTCATGGCATTCCGCAGTGTTTCGGCGGTATTCAAAAATTGATTCTGCACGTTACTGTAGTTCCAGGGCCGGACCCGGCCGGTCAGGATTTCATAGGGCAGATCATTCTTTACGTTCAACACCCGATGCAGATGGTCGTTGACGGCCGTAGTAAAAGGACCATAAATGGTCGCATTATAGCTCGGATCAAACTCGGTAGACTCACCCGCACGGTCATAATCGGAGGCCGTGAATCGCCCGTCCAGCCGCCCCACGGTACGGCCCTGTTTGCGAAGCAGTTCTTTGGTAAAGCGGCTATCGCGAATACGGAGGTTACTGCCCAGCAGATAGTCTACCGAAAGGCCAGTAAACTTGTTTAGCTGAGCGGCTACGGCCTGCCGCTCGGCTGGTGTCAGCTTGTCCCCTTTCATCAGCGCCAGGGTGTAATCACCGGCTGCATAGGCCTCTACCTCCTTCAAGAGGGTTTTTAGTTCTTTATAGGCCGGCACCTGCTTGTGGTACCAGGCCATGGCGGCATAGGTCGGCAGAAACAGACTGTAGGGCAGCTCATTGCCTCCGATGGCAAATTGAATGGTGGTGAAGTCGAGTACGGCCGAAATCAGTACAATTCCATTCAGGAACAGCCCGTGCCGATCCTGTAAATACCCCGACAGACCTGCCGAGCGGGTGGTCCCATAGCTCTCACCCGCCAGGAACTTGGGCGATCCCCAACGGTCATAGCGGGTCGTGTATAACCGAATGAAATCACCGACGGACTGAATGTCTTCTACATAGCCCGTAAACTCTTTCTTATCGACCCCCTCGGCCGGGCGACTGTAGCCGGTCATGACCGGATCAATGAAGACAAGATCCGTAAAAGCCAGCCAGGTAAACTCGTTATCGGACACCGTATAGGGCGGGGCCAGCATAGTACCATCGTCGCCCATCAGAATCCGTTTGGGGCCGAGCGCGCCCATATGCAGCCAGACCGAAGCCGAACCCGGCCCACCGTTGTACGTATACGTAATGGGGCGGCTGGCGGGGTTCGTCACGCCGTCGCGGGTATAGGCAACAAAGAAGATGTTGGCCCGGATTTTACCACTCTCGTCGCGTTGCGGCAGGTAGCCGGCCGTAGCTGTGTAATTAATCTTCTGCACCACCCCACCCACACCGGTTATGGTGATGCTGTGTTTGGTAATGGATAATTCCGGGTCAGGGGAATAACTGGTTCGGCTAGCCGGGGGAACTGGCGGATCGGCCTTTTGGGCGATGCCTGTACAGACTAGAAGTAAGCAGAGGGAGAGCGTCAGTAGACTTGTTTTCATCTGTTTCGGTGGTAAGAAACAAATGTAGCAAAAGCCCCTTTACAACGCCAGATGCGCCGATTGGACCGATTCGCCATAGAAGACAGTAGCCTGCCGGTCAAAATCAGCGGGCGAGTCGGTCGTCAGGAAGGTGCGCTGCCCGCCCTGGCTGCACTGGGCTTCCAATGCCGGATGCCGCTGCAGGTAGTTGACCAGGCTGTCGGCAACGATATGGCCCTGGCTCAGTATGGTCATGCCGGGCGGCACAAACTGGCGAATTTTTTCGAGAAGCAGTGGGTAGTGCGTGCAGGCCAGCAACAAGGTGTCGATCCGGGATGAATGCGCCATCACCCGGTCAATATGCTGCTTCACGAAATAGTCGGCACCTGGGCTGTTATACTCGCCGTTTTCGACCAGCGGCACCCACATAGGACAGGCTTCCTGAAAAACGCGTAGTTCCGGAAAGAATTTTTCGATCTCTACCACGTACGACTCGGATGTTACCGTTCCGCGGGTAGCCAATATGCCGACTTCTCCGGTTTGCGAATACGTGCCGATCACTTCGGTGGTCGGTCGAATCACGCCCAACACCCGCCGGTCAGACGCCAGCCGGGGCAGGTCGAGCTGCTGAATATTACGCAGTGCTTTGGCCGATGCGGTATTACAGGCCAGGATGACGAGTCGGCACCCCCGGTCGAACAGATGCCGGACGCACTCGAGGGTGTACTGATAAACGGTGTCGAAGGAGCGGGTACCGTAGGGCGTCCGGGCGTTATCGCCCAGATAGACATAGTCGTACTGGGGTAACGTCCGGACAATTTCCCGCAAAACGGTCAGGCCACCGTAGCCCGAATCAAATACACCAATGGGTTGATTCATTAACACGCTAATAACTACCGCTTCGGGCCTACAGCATCGTAGATAACAACCTTCTCCCAGAGCGATGCGTAGTTATTGCGAAACTCGTCGTGAATGGGGTGCTTCTGGTACGCTTCTTCATCGGCCGGGCTGTCGAAAAAGCACAGCCATGAATAGGTGTAGGTCCGCTCAATCACGGCGCGGTTGGTAGCCGCCGGGGTACCGATATGCACCATTTTAATGGTTGGACATTTGGCCAGCTTGTTCAGCCCTTCCAGTAGCTTGGCCTTATCGGCTTCGCTACCGGGGTTTTTCAGGTAGAACATAACGTGATGAACAAATAGCTCTTTGGGAGCTGAAACCTCAGGCAAGCTGACACCCAGACCGGCCGCTACGCTCCCTTTAACGAATGCTCTACGCGATTGATGACTCATATAATTTTTGGTTACTGGTTTTTAGTACAGATACGGGAATGGGTGTCGACAAACAATGCCAGCGGCCGGCCTGGGAGTAAGCATCCAGCTTCGGCTTGTACGCCAAAGCTGGATTTCGGTTTACGCCAGCAACGCTTTGCCCTGTGCCAGAGCCGCATCCAGACCTGATGCGTCTGATCCACCCGCCGTAGCGAAGAATGGCTGGCCGCCCCCGCCCCCACGTATGTTTTTGGCCAGCTCTTTCACCACCTGACCGGCATTCAGATTTTTCCCCTGAATGAGCGAATCGGGTAGCATGACGGCCAGTTGCGGCTTTCCGTTGATGTCGGCCCCCAATACCAGGGCCAGGTTGTCGACTTTCGCTTTCAGATCGTAGGCGAGCTGCTTCAGCGCGTCGGCCGAGGGTACGTCAACGCGTTCTACCAGCCGCGCATGTCCATCTCCGTCGGCGCCGGTCACGTTTTCGATTTTATCGAGCAGCTGGTTCTTCAGCTGTTGTACTTTTTCGTTCTGCAGCGCTTCGACCTGTTTTTGCAGTGCCACGCGCTCATCGAGCAGCGCCTGTACCGCCTTAACGACGTCTTTCGGGGCTTTGAGCAGTTCTTTCAACTCGCTGACAACCGCCATCTGTTCGTTGACAAGTTCTTCGGCGCCAAGCGAGGTCTTAGCCTCCACGCGTCGAACGCCCGTCGATACAGAGCCTTCACCGGTGAATTTGAACAACCCAATATGACCGGTAGCCGGTACATGCGTACCGCCACAGAGTTCGACCGAGTAGTTGGGATCGAACGTGATAACCCGCACAAAGTCGCCGTATTTCTCGCCGAACAGGGCAGTGGCGCCCATATTTTTCGCCTGATCGATCGGTACGTTGCGTTTTTCGTCGAGCTGGATGTCTTCGCGAATTTTCTCGTTCACGATCCGCTCCACTTCGGCCAGTTGCTCGTCGGTAACCTTGCTGAAGTGGGAGAAGTCGAAGCGAAGGGCATCCGGGCCTACGTACGATCCTTTCTGAGCCACATGCGTACCCAGCACATCGCGCAGAGCCGCATGGAGCAGGTGGGTAGCCGAGTGGTTACTGGAGGTCAGCATCCGGCGATCAGCATTCACGATAGCTCGAACAGAGATGGCCGACTCGAGCGTTTCATCCAGATCAGCCTCGTTAGCAATCAGGATAGACAGATCGTTTTCCTTCTTTGTGTCGACTATCTGTATGATTTTCTGCGCATCGCCCTGACTCACAACCAGTACACCAGTATCGCCGATCTGACCGCCTGATTCAGCATAGAAGGGAGTTTGCCCCAACACAATCTGATACTGGGTTCCCTGTTTGTTCTGCACCTTCCGGTATTTGACAATAAACGTTTCAATCTCTGTCTGATCGTAGCCTACAAACTCAGTTCGATCAACATCATTTAGCTCGACCCAGTCGCCGGCCGAGGAGGTGGCATCTTTACGCGAGCGGGCTTTCTGTTCCTGCAGGGCTTTCTGGAAACCCGCTTCATCGATACTTAGCCCTTTTTCGCGGGCAATCAGCGCCGTCAGGTCGGCCGGGAAACCGAAGGTGTCGTTCAGTTCGAAAACCGTTTCGCCGGGTATCTCCGACTTCCCTTCGCTCGCCAACTGACCAATGATCTGGTCCAGACGCCCCAGTCCGGTTCCGAGCGTCCGCAGGAACGCTATTTCTTCTTCGCGAATGACGGTAGCCACAAAGTCGCGCTGGGCGTTCAGTTCGGGGAACACATCGGCAAACTGCATGGCCAGCGTCGGTACAAGTTTGGTCATGAACGGCTCGGTCAGGTTCAGGTACGAATAACCATAGCGGATGGCCCGGCGCAGAATCCGCCGGATCACGTAGCCCGCTTTGGCGTTGCTCGGTACCAGCCCGTCGGCAATAGCGAACGACACCGCCCGGATATGGTCGGCAATGACCCGCATCGCTACGTCAGACATGCCTTTGCCAGCCTCGTATTGCCGGCCCGACAGTTCTTCTATCACCTGAATAGTACCCGAGAACACATCGGTATCGTAGTTCGACTGTTTGCCCTGAATGGCCATACACAGGCGTTCGAAACCCATGCCGGTGTCGACATGGCGGGCGGGCAGTTCTTCCAGTGAGCCGTCGGCTTTGCGGTTGAACTGCATGAATACGTTATTCCAGATTTCGACCACCTGCGGATGGTCGGCGTTTACCAGCTCTTTACCCGGCTTCTGGGCTACTTCTTCGGGCGAGCGCAGATCGATGTGAATTTCGGAGCAGGGACCGCATGGCCCCGTTTCCCCCATTTCCCAGAAGTTGTCTTTCTTATTGCCCAGAATGATCCGCGACTCGTCCGGTTCGCCGTCGCGACCGAGGATTTCTTTCCAGATGTCCCACGACTCCTGGTCGAAGGGTACGTTATCCCGGTCATCTCCCTTAAAAACCGACACGTAAATGCGGTCTTTGGGAAGTTTGTATACTTCGGTCAGCAGTTCCCACGACCAAGTCAAGGCTTCTTTCTTGAAATAATCACCAAACGACCAGTTACCAAGCATCTCGAACATGGTGTGGTGATAGGTATCGAAACCAACGTCTTCGAGGTCGTTGTGCTTCCCTGACACCCGCAGGCACTTCTGCGTATCGGCCACACGGGGCGACGGTGGCGTACCATTACCGAGGAAGAAGTCCTTGAATTGCGCCATCCCGGAGTTGTTAAACATCAGCGTTGGGTCGTTCTTGGCAACCAGCGGGGCTGAGGGCACAATCAGGTGTTGTTTGGAGCGGAAGAAGTCGAGGAAATGTCGACGTATTTCGTGGGAAGTCATAATAGAATCAATCAGTTGCCCGCTTAATCGCTTATTTCGGGCTCAACCGGGGCTACCGGTCGATCCACCAGGCGGGGCGTCGGCAAATTTACACGAAAACTTGCGTTTTTCGGGTCTGCGTGGCAGGTTTGTCAGATGGAAAGCGAGGGCAAACTGTATTACGGCATCAAGGAAGTAGCCGAGTTATTCGGGATCAACGCGTCGAAGTTACGGTTCTATGAAAAGGAGTTTCCCATGCTCCAGCCCCGAAAAAATCGCTCTGGCGATCGGGTTTATACGCAGGCCGACCTCGACCTGCTCCGCGACATTCTGGACCTGACGCAGGCTAAAGGCTACACCCTGGCCGGTGCCCGAGAATTTCTGAAAAGTCGGGATGTCAACCGCCAGCAGAACGCCCGATACATCGCCAAACTGCGTGAGATCAAATCATTTCTGGAAAAAATTCGCGACGACCTGAACACACCGGTCGGCAATGCGCCATCGGATTCCTCGATCGAATTTTAATCCGTTTCCCAGTTTCCCCAGTTTGAAAACCGGGGCTATTCATTTGTCTCCATCAATGTAAAATCTCAATCGGTGCGATCCATGAATAGTGCCTGATACACCAGTTTAAAAACCGGGGCTATACATTTGTCTTCATCAATGCAGAATCCGGCTCGGCACGACCCATGAATAGTGCTGGCCTTCAGGCTGGCGGATTCGATTCGCGGGCGATTTTAAACCGGTGAACACAATTACAGGGCTTTCAGGAAAGCGATTAGGGCCTGCTTTTCGCTGGGCGTCAGATTCAGTTTATCACCTGGCAAGGTCTGATTATCGACAGAAAGTCCCAGGCCGATGCCCCCGCCTTTGTTATAGAAGTCGATAACCTGATCGAGCGTTTGATAGACGCCATTATGCATATAGGGCGCCGTTTGGGCCACGTTACGAACGGTCGGCGTTTTGAACGCGTGTTTCTGAATCACAATTCGGGTGGTTTGAAATTTACCCAGGTCCGGGTCAAGCTGGTTGTTATCGGCCGTAGCGGGTGTTCCCAGTACCTCGCTCTCGGTTTTCTGATAGGCAGGCGGTACCGTACCGTTGAATAGCGGGTAGAAATGGCAGGTGGCACATTTGGCCTTACCCATGAACAGATTGAATCCATGCCGCTCCTCGGCCGATAATGCAGCCTGGTTCTGATTGCGTAAGGCCTGGTCTACCCGAGAATCGAGGCTGGTCAGCGAACGCACGTAACTCGCAATGGCGTTTTTCAGGTTTTGTTCGGTCACCCCGTCGCGGTAGGTTTTGCTGAACGTTGTCCGGTAGGACGTATTAGCCCGCAGTGCTTTCACGGCTTCGGGCAATGAGCCGTGCATCTCATCGGCATTTTCAAGTACGTCGCTGGCCTGGTCTTCGAGAAAGGTTACCCTCGAATCGGCAAACTGAGCGGCCTGAAAAGCTGCATTTACCAACGTCGGCGAATTACGGGCAATACGCCGGCCACCAAACCCAACAGCCAGACTTTTCGGCTCTCCGTCGGTAAACGCTTTATCAGGTCGATGGCAGGTGGCACAGCTGCGATTGGCCTCACCCGACAGAATGGGGTCGTAGAACAGCATTTTCCCCAGTTCGATCCGGCTGGGCGTAGCCCGGTCACCACGACTGTTCACAAAATAGCTCGGGTCGAAAGCGTCCGGGTCGTTGAGCGTCCGGGCCGAAGCCGACAGGAGACGGCTTTCCTGAAAGACAGGAATGCCAAGGGCTTGTTGCGCGTCGAGCAATAGACTACTCAGCACGTTGGCGTGTTGGGTGATGTAGCCGAACCGATCGAACCTGTTAAAGCTGCGTTCTTTTTGTAAAGCCCCGATGGCACCGGCAAAGGCCTTGTCGAGC
The DNA here is from genome assembly GCF_005870035.1 of Spirosoma lacussanchae. Classification (GTDB taxonomy): domain Bacteria; phylum Bacteroidota; class Bacteroidia; order Cytophagales; family Spirosomataceae; genus Spirosoma; species Spirosoma lacussanchae. Next base: position 429,229 of record NZ_SWJG01000004.1, read on the forward strand.
CGCTCAGCCAGGTCGGGTCGCTGGTCAGGCAGGTCATAAAAACGGAGATGCTGCTGTAGACTTTGCAGCGCAGCGGCTGCTTCGGGCAGCGAATGGTTGGCAACGGGCGAATCGAACCCGGTGATGCCGAGCGAAACGAGCCGAAACACTTCGAGCCGCATAGCATCAAAGACGTGGCTGTCGGTCATTTCGTTATCCGTAGCGACCCGCGTTAGCCGCCTTACATTAGATTGCAACAGGGCCAGCTGTCCCCGTAATTCGTCCTGGTTGGCCGGGTCGTAGGGAAACAGCAGTTCTTCAATTACCTGAAACCCTTCCGGCTTTATTTCCCGCTGTAACCCATCATCTTCTTCTACTTCGGGCAGGGCAGGCCCATTCAGGCTTTTGGCCGTTTCGGGGTTGTATAGCTCAACCAGAAATTCAACCTGTTTATACGCCAAACGAGCCGTATCAAAGGCAGCCTGAATCCGGCTGGCGGGTAGTTGCGCAATGACAACTCGATTCAGTTGCCGCACGGCAGAGTCTAGCTGCGCGATATCATAAAGGTATTCACGTTTAACCCGTTGCAGTGGAGTTTGCCGGGGTATCAACACTTCATAGAGGCCCCAAAGCGCCAGACAGCCCACCAGGCCAACACCTATCCAGAATACAGGCTGGGTCCGTTTACGGGTTACACTTGACGAAGTTTGTGGGGTAAGCATATCACGAACTGCAAAATTAGGTTTATCAGGACATAAAAAGCCTGACCAACCAGGGGTTGGTCAGGCTGCGTAGTATACGTCGGTTACTTTAGCGGGGCAGCCCTTTTACGACGATGAGCTGACTGGCCTGGTTTTCGTCGGGTCGTTTGGTCCCTCCGTCAACAGCCTTGTACTTATCCCCTCGCCAGGTATGCGGCTGAACGGCAATGATAAAAGTATCAGTCAATCCGAGCTGATCCGATACATCAATCATAGCGCCATACTCCCAGGTACCAAAACGCGATGAGCCCCCTACGTTATATTTTGCGGCATCCGAAGCCGTCCGGCGATGATCCAGCTCCAGAACGGGTTTAAACTCGTTCGTTTTCAGGTTCAACTGGTAGATGTATGAATCGTGGGTTTCGTCCCCATAGCTATTCGGGTCTTCCTGGGTGTAGAGGTAATTCTCCGTCACCACGATATTATCTACGTTCTGAAACGTTTTGGCAATTCCTGCGCGGTCGTCACCATCAAGAACAACTTCAAGCGTTGCCTTGAGCGGATCGGCGGCATCCATCGTCAGGCGGTATACCCGACCGTATTTAGAACGCGAATAATCGGCGTTCGGACCAGAGTTTGCCTGCCCCGTAACGTTGAAATACACTTCGCGGCCGGTACTCTTTTTACGGTAATCGATGTCTTCAACCCGCCCAAATTTGATGGCTTTGAGGTCGTTTACTTTGCCGTTGATCTGTGCACCTGTCAGCGTTTTATGATTGTCAACCTTGACAAACTCCACCGGGAACTTAGCGCCCACTTTCATATCCATTTCACGCTGGTTGCCATCGGTGCGCTTCAGCATGTAGAGCGAGCCGTTATCGAGGTCCCCCACTGTGTTGGAAAGGTACAAAGCCAACTGACCCCCGTTTACGTCAGAATCGTCATCACCAATCAGGATGGCGGTTTTACCGGTGTAGGCCTGCTTGGGCAGCGGCACCGCGTTTTCCGCACTCCAGCGGCCCAACCCGGCAATTTCCTTTGACACGCTCGCGGTTCCTACGTCGCCGAAGGGGTTCACACCGTGGGTTCTCGACTCCTGACCACTTTCACCACAGGTCAGGTATAGGGGCCCAAATCCATGTTCTTCCTGCGTGGCCATCGTGGCCGAACAAAGCCGCCATACGCCCCCATCGGAGTTCAGGATATACTCTCCCTTAACCGGCTTAAACGTTTTGTCGAGGGTAATGCGTGATACGGCGAAGTTGTCTTCGTGGTTGACAAGCAGCGTATACGTACCGTCCGCGTTTTTGAGCATACCTGCTCCATCGGCCGACCCGCCAAAAACGTAGTTGGGCGACTGATCCAGTTTATCATCGCTGCCGACAAGCGAAAAAATCTCTACGTTATTGACGCCCGGCATAGCTTTGGCCAGGGCAGGCGTAACGGATTGGTTCTTTAGTACTACCTCATTGGTCGGCTGAGTGCCCGGATTTTCCTGGGTACTGCAGGCGACGGCCATAAACAGGGAAAGCAACGCAGTTGAGGATAGCAAACGTTTGTTAGGAAGCATTGGTCAGTGTTTTTTGTACAGGAAACTTTTCACAAAAATACTCCCACGGTTTCTTCCAACAGCGCCCGGGTAATTATCTCACCGCTACCTTTTTACCAACCAATTTAATAGATAGTTTACATACTATTCCTTGATAAGCCACCTGTGTTGGGTTTGCGCCTGAAAAACAGTAAGCTTGCAGAGGCTGCTCGCCAGCCTTCTCATTTCCGTAACTTCTTTGCTTTATCTGAACGTGTCTACCGACGCTCATTCTCAAGTTGCCCTCACCCTTGTTCCGGGCTTGGGCAGTATTCTGATTCGGCAACTGATCAGCTACTGCGGATCGGCCCCGGAGGTCTTCCAGTCGCCCCTGGCCCGCCTGCTGAAAGTACCCGGCATTGGCGACGTAACCGCCCGGGCCATTCGTACTTCCGACGCGCTAACAACTGCCGAACGGGTACTCAAACGACTCGAAACCCTCGGCGCTACGCCCCTTTTCTACACCGACAAAGCCTACCCGGCCCGACTAAAAACCTTATACGACGCCCCGGCCCTATTGTACTGGCAGGGCGCTGGTGACCTCAACGCCCCCCGCACCATTGGTCTCGTTGGCACCCGGCAGGCCACCGACTATGGTCGGCGAATCACTACCGATATAATCGATGCACTAGCCCCCTATAATGTCACCGTCATCAGTGGCCTCGCCTATGGCATCGATATTGCCGCCCACCGGGCCAGCCTGACCAACGGACTGCCAACCATAGGCGTCATGGCCAGCGGACTGGACGTAGTTTACCCATCGGTCCATCGGCGAACGGCGCAGGAGATGCTGACCCAGGGCGGTCTGTTGACCGAGAGTATTCCAGGTACCAAACCCGACGCCCACCTGTTTCCGGCCCGCAACCGAATCATTGCCGGCCTGAGCGATGCCATTGTTGTGGTAGAAGCAGCCGCCAAAGGGGGCGCCCTCATTACGGCCGAGTATGCCAACAACTACCACCGCGACGTTTTTGCGGTGCCGGGCCAGCTGAACCAGACCTTTTCGGCGGGTTGTAACAAACTCATCCGGGAAAACAAAGCGCAGATTTATACCAGCCCGGCGGATCTGATCGAAGCTCTGAACTGGGATCAGCCAGTGGGGCAGCATCCGCGCGGCCATACAGCCCCGGCCCTGCCCGTAGACGTAACCGATGAAGAAAGTCAGGTCCTGGCCCTGTTGCGGCAATCGGCCGACCTGCACATCGACGAGCTGAGCTGGCAGTCGCAGATTCCGATGGGCCGACTGGCTTCGCTCCTGCTCAATCTGGAGTTTCGGGGGTTTGTTCGATCACTACCGGGTAAGAAGTATTCGGTAGTGTATGTGTAGGCATTTCATCTTTCAGCCCCACGCCCGATAGCTGCCGTGTTTTCATTTCGGTCAGCAGATACGCGAGTTTCTGCGCGGCAAGCTCATAGGGCAGTCCTTCGGGGCGGATGTTGGACACGCAATTGCGCGACTCGTCGGTCAGACCCGGACGGGGCTTGTAGGTAAGGTAAGCGCCCAGGCTATCGGGCGATGACAGGCCCGGCCGTTCGCCAATCAGGACCAGTACCAGCTCAGCCCCCAACCCGTGCGCGATCTCGTCACCAATAGCTACCCGCCCCTGCCGCACCAGACAGATCGGCGCCACCGACCAGCTCAGGCTGCTTATCAACCGAAGCAGGGCCGACACAACGGGTACCGCATGCGTATTGACCGCCGTAGCCGACAAGCCGTCGACGATGACGATAGCCAGCTCGAAGCCGTTCGCCCCTTCGTTGTCGGCGGCTAAACGGGTCAGGTGGGCAACTGATGTTTCGTGCAGTCTGCGACCCAGATCAGGCCGTTTCAGATACACGGCGCGATCACCAGCCTGACTTTGGAACGAGTAGGCATCGGCTCCCAACGCCTGGATATTGCTCAGCAGTTGCTCTTCATCGAGTACCGAATAAACGGCATCGCGAGCCCGGGCATGGTCGAGTTGAAAATCCAGTAGCGCCCGGGTCGGCAGACTGTTGCCAACCCGCCCCTGCGCAATGCGCGCTCGGGTATGTGCCTGTAGAAAAGACCACGAATCTGCATTCATACAGGCAACCTACGAAAACAACAGCTGGCACACAAGCGGTGCCGCAGGCGACCAGACGCCTGCGTACGGTTCACCATCTATCTTTTCCGATCCGGTCGCTTGCCCACAGTCGACGCATCCGGGCCAGTGCGTACGGCAATTTTCGGCTGGGCTATATACACGGAAACACCGTACGGCCTATATTGCCCGTCAATACCGCCGAATCAAGGCGGAGCTAAACCCCGCTGGCCTATAAATGCCAGCGCCTGACAACACCACAACATTGCTTCGAATGACTATTCTTACACGCCTTTCTTTGCTCGTTTTAGTACTCAGCACGCTGTCCGTTACCGCCCAGTCGACCAAACGCTCGGGTAATCCGGTATTTCCGGGCTGGTACGCGGACCCGGAAGGAGCCATTTTCGGCAATCGGTACTGGATCTACCCTACATACTCCGACAAGTATGAGAAACAAGTGCATTTTGATGCCTTCTCTTCGCCCGACCTCGTCAACTGGACCAAGCACCCCCGCATTCTCGACTCGTCGGCGGTGAAGTGGGCCAAAAAAGCGATGTGGGCGCCTGCTATCGTGCAGAAAGGTGGGCAGTATTTTCTCTTTTTCGGCGCTAACGATGTCCACCCCGGCGAAGTAGGGGGTATTGGGGTAGCCGTGGCCAACAACCCCGCCGGTCCTTTCCTCGATCATATCGGCAAACCGCTGGTCGGTGAAGTTCATAACGGTGCTCAACCTATCGATCAGTTTGTTTTCAGGGATACCGATGGGAAAGAATATCTGATCTATGGCGGCTGGGGCCATTGCAATATTGCCCAGCTTACAAGCGATTATAAGGGGTTCATTCCCTTCGCCGACGGCACCACGTTCCGCGAGATTACCCCCAAGAATTACGTAGAAGGACCAATCATGTTCGTACGAAACGGACGCTATTATTTCATGTGGTCGGAGGGCGGCTGGACGGGTCCCAACTATTCGGTAGCCTATGCGGTGGGGTCGTCTCCGTTCGGCCCATTCGAACGCGTTGGCAAAGTGTTGCAGCAGGACCCGACCGTGGCGACCGGTGCTGGCCATCATTCGGTCATCAACGTGCCCGGCACCGATGACTGGTACATCATCTACCACCGCCGTCCGCTTACCGAAACCGATGGTAACCACCGCGAAACTTGCATCGACAAACTGTACTTCGACGAAAAAGGCGCCATCAAACCGGTTCGGATTACGAAAGAGGGTGTTGAAGCCCGGCGTTTATAGAACCTCACTACATACCGGTCAGCAGCCGATGGCCCGTGCCGGCAGGTAGTAGCTGACCCTGGTCGTTTAGCAGGCCCATGCGCATAAGCCACTGTTCAAACTCGGGCGAGGGTCGGCGGTTAAGCAGCTGTCGGATGTACAGCGCATCGTGGAAACTCGTACTCTGGTAGTGCAGCATCACATCATCGGCGCCCGGAATACCCATGATGAACGTTACCCCGGCGGTGCCGAGTACCGTGAGCAGGGTGTCCATATCGTCCTGGTCGGCCTCCGCGTGATTGGTATAACAGATATCGACACCCATCGGTAAGCCGAGTAGTTTGCCGCAGCAATGATCCTCCAGCCCGGCGCGAATGATCTGTTTGCCGTCATACAGGTATTCAGGACCGATAAACCCAACCACCGAATTGACCAGCAGCGGCTCAAACGCCCTCGCTACGGCATAGGCCCGGACTTCGGCGGTTTGCTGATCCAGCCCACAGTGGGCGTTGGCCGATAGCGCGCTCCCCTGCCCCGTTTCAAAATACATTACATGTTGCCCGAGTGTACCGCGCTTCAGCGAGCGGGTTGCCTCCAGCCCTTCCTGTAATAAGCCGAGGTTCACCCCAAAGGATGCGTTCACGCCTTCGGTACCACCAATACTCTGAAACGCCAGATCGACGGGAGCGCCCTGCTCTATCGCCTGTAAAGTCGTAGTCAGATGGCTCAGCACACAGGTCTGCGCCGGAATAGAAAACCGTTCCCGAACGCTGTTAAGCATATCCAGCAGCCGAATAGTTGTCTGAACATGATCCGTGGCGGGGTTGATACCAATTACGGCATCTCCAGCCCCGTAGAGCAGCCCGTCGACCAGGCTGGCCGCAATGCCCCGCACATCATCAGTGGGGTGATTAGGCTGGAGCCGAGTGCTGAGTCGACCGCTCAGACCGATAGTATTCCGAAACCGGGTGATCACCTCACATTTGGCCGCCACCGTAATCAGATCCTGGTTCCGCATCAGTTTCGAGACGGCCGCTACCATTTCGGGGGTTAACCCCGGCTGCAGCCGGCGAAGCGTTTCGGTATCGGTTGTCAGGCTTAGTAGGTAATCGCGCAGGCCGCCCACGGTCAGGTGCCGGATCGGCTGAAACGCCCCGGCATCGTGCGAGTCGATGATGAGCCGGGTCACTTCGTCCTGCTCGTACGGCACGACGGCTTCGGCCAGAAAGGTGGTGAGCGGCAGGTCGGCCAGGGCCATCTGAGCTGCCACCCGCTCTTCGGCCGACCGGGCCGCTACGCCCGCCAGTTCATCGCCCGACCGCCGGGAGGTGGCGCGGGCCAGCAGCGTCCGCAAATCATCGAATACATACCTGGTTTGACGAACTGTATGTCGGTACGGCATGGGCAATCAGCGGTTGAAAACGAAGGGCGTAAAGATGACAAAATAAGCAGCGGGTAGGATTACCTTTTTTCAGGCTTCATACACTAGTAATGTACATTAAATCAATTAATTATTATGGGAAAAGGCGACAAGAAGTCACGGAAAGGCAAAATTTCGATGGGGTCGTATGGCAACACCCGTCCGCAGCATCCCAAAAAGTGGAGCGCTCCGAAACCCGCTCCGAAACCGGTCGATTAACTCGCGAAAATGGGTCCCGACTGTTACTACGCGCAGTAGTGACAGTCGGGACCCATCGTTATAACCCCTTACCGGTTGGGTAGGTCCGGCTATCGGGTTTTGGCTTTCGTAGGCTTTGTCGCTGCGGGCTCCGGGGCCGGAGGGCCGACTGGCTCAGGTTCTGATACCGGTGTAGACTGCCGATTGCGACCTTCCCGAAAGATGACGAACCCAATCAGCGCAATCAGCAATACGTTGGCAATGAGATCGATGGTGTCGCCGGTTTTGGCAGCGGGCGGATCGAACCGAAACTCGACCGTATGTTTACCCGCCGGTATGCGCAGCGCCCGCAACACATAGTTGGCCCGTAGCTGCTGAACGGGTTTCCCGTCGATCAGTGTCTGCCAGTCTTCGTTGCCCCGGTAGTAAATTTCAGAGAAAACGGCTAACCCGTCGCGGGCGGCATTGACCTCGTAGATCATCTTGTCAGGCCGGTAATTTGAAAGCCGGATTGTACTGCCGGCCGGGTCGAGGGTGGCAGGCAGGCCCGACAGCTGCGCAGCGAATCGCTTATCGACCACGGCCGTATCGCGCGGATTCAGGGTTTTCATGGCCGCAATCTCCGCATCAGCCCCTTCTACCATCTGTACCGTTTTCACGAACCAGGCAGCTCCGAGCACCTCCGGGTTAGGCAGTGCTACCGGCCCCGTCGGCGCCTGTTGCGGGTTATTGGGGTCCTGCTCGCCCTGCCGAATAACATATTTGACGTTCAGCATATTCAGCATGTTGAGCGTATTGGGCTGAAAAGCATACGTAATCAACTCCTGATATCGCCTAAGTTTAGCCGCGTGGTACCCACCAATGGACCGGTGGAAGTAGGACGCGCGGTTGCTGTTCATAAAGTCGGCAGTCTGGTCAAACACCCGGAAGCCGGGCGTCTTATCCTGCAAAATCTGCTCGTCGGCGGGCGTTGGTTCAAACACCTGACTGGCCTGCGCTTTTGTGACAAAATCGGCATTATTCAGGTAGCGTTTATCAACACCGAACAGGTCGAAAACCACCAGCGCCAGCAGCACCGGATAAAAGACAATGGGCTTGACCTTACCGGTGACCAGCCCCCACACAGCACCCGCCGTCAGCAGGATCAGGATAAACGACCGGAAGGCATCGCTCCGGAGCAGCCCCTGCCGATCGCTGATGAGCGCGGGCAGAAACTCTTTGCCCGCTTCGCCGAAATAGCGCGCCATCATATCGGCATCGGTCGGCGTCTGAAAGCTGAACAGGGTACCGCCCAGCAGCGCCAGAATCAAGGCCAAGCCACCGGTCAGGCCAAAGCTGACCAACAGCGGCTGGCGAAGTTGCGCAAACGTCCATTTCTGACTCACGAGGGTCTGCACCGCCATAGCCGCCCCAATCCCGATAAACAGCTGCGCCAGGCAAAGCGCCATAGTCATAGCCCGGAATTTGTTCAGGTAGGGCAGGTAGTCGAACAGCAGGTAGTTGATGGCCGCCAGGTTTTTACCCCAGGCTAGCACAATCATGAGTACAGCCGCGCTCAGCAGCCACCACCGGATGGGGTTGCGGATCACGAACATACCCAGCACGAACAGGAACAGCAGAGCCGCCCCCGCATAGGCAGGGCCGCCTACCATCGGCTGATCGCCCCAGTAGGTTGGCGTACCTAACTCTACAAACTGCTGCGCCTGGGCGGGGTCGAGCCCCCGGTTCACGAGTGCCTTGTAGAAGTCTGAACCGGTACCCAGACCGCCCCCCGACGCGCCCCCGAAGGCATTCGGCACCAACAGCGTGAGGGTTTCGGCTTTCCCGTAGCTGTAGCTGAACGCGTATTCCTTGTCGAGTCCGTTTCTGGCTCCACTTTCGGCCGATTTACCGTCCGGATTGGTTGTTTTTGCCGTCAGCTCCGACGTACCCCGAATGGTTTCCTTCGTATATTGATTCAGCACGAGCAGGCGCTTGCCAAAGCTGCCCCCGGCCAGAACCCCCGCCAGGGCCAGCGTGGCCAGGCCCATAGCCAGTTGCCGGCCTTTACCCGCCCGCACCAATGCAATCCCTTCAACGAGTATGTACAGGCCGATGGTCATGAACAGGTAGTACGTAATCTGAATGTGGTTGGCCCCCAGCTCCATACAGCCGAACAGCCCGGTCAGGGCGGCCCCCAGCCAATATCGTCCCCGCAGTGCCAGTACCACCCCGGCCAGCAGGCCAGCTCCAAACCCCATAGCAAACAGTTTGGAAATATGCCCGGCTTCGAGGCTCACGATACCGAAGGTGCCGAACCCATAGGCAATAGCCCCCAGCACCGACAGCCACGCATTAACCCCCAGCACCACCAGCAGCAGGTACGCACAGAACATGACCACAAAGACAACCGAGGCTGTATTGGGCAACAGGCCCACAACCCCCATAACGGCTTTGTAAACAAATATGTAAGGATAGTTGAAGTCAATCATATAGGCGGGCATGCCGCTGAAAACCGCATCGGTCCAGAGCGGTTTTTCGCCCGATTGCTGGCCAATTTCACGGATTTCGCGGGCCGAAGCAACCGCCTGCTGTACATCGCTCATGCTTAAGGTCTTGCCCGACATGACCGGCGAGAAATAGATAATAGCCAGCACCAGCAGACCCACCACGGCGATCAGGTGTGGGCGCAAACGTTGGAAAAAAGTAGGTTGGTTCATACAATGCAGTCAGTACACTGCCCAAAGATACAGGTTTACCAGAAAACGGACGGCGCACCCACCGGATTGTTGCAGGGAACCGGTATCTCTGCCGACAAATACGCAACCGAACGGGCCTTTTTTGCGTACGGGGGGTATGCGCTACATTGTTGTTTTCGCTCAACAGGAAATTGGTTACGCGGTCGGGTTCGATACTTTCGCCGACGCGACCGATTTTTTATACTGGGGTTACGAGGAGTACCAGCTGATTCCCTACGGAACCTTCGACGCCCTCACGGGGGAAGTGTGGCCCTACCGGCACCGGGGCGAACAGGTAGCCGATGTCGATGAACAACTGATCAGCCGCACGGCGCTCGACTACCTCCGCTCAGCCATCCGCCGGATTTCCTGATCCAATTACCTACGAACCCGGTCGGCTCTCCCCCACTGGCTCAGCAAGACACAAAAAACCCGGCTCTAACGGGTAGAACCGGGTTACGGTTTGTTATCATCAGGCAGATTATACCATCAGAATATCTTTTTCTTTAGCCGCGAATACCTCGTCGATGCGGGCAATAAATGCGTCGGTAAGTTTCTGAACGCGTTCTTCGCCCTGCTTGACGGCATCTTCCGAAACGCCTTCTTTGACCAGCTTGCGGATGTCGTCGTTGGTATCTTTGCGGATATTACGCACGTTGACCTTGGCTACTTCCACCTCCTGCTTTACTTTTTTCACCAGGTCGCGCCGGCGTTCTTCGGTCAGGGGGGGCACGTTGAGCCGGATCATTTCCCCGTCGTTGTTGGGGGCTAGGCCTACGTTCGAGTTCCGGATTGCCTTTTCTACTTCGCCGATGAGTTTCCGCTCGAACGGCTTCACCACGATGGTTCGCGCGTCGGGCGTATTGACGGAGGCCACCTGGTTCAGGGGCGACATCATCCCGTAGTACTCGACCTGTATACCGTCGAGCATCTGAGCACTGGCCTTGCCGGCACGAATTTTTGTCAGTTCAATGGCCAGGTGCTTCAGCGCCTTCTCCATCGTGTCTTTTGCATCGTCGAGAAATAGCTCGATCTCTTCCATCCTTTTTTACAGTTTACTGTATTCAGTGTACCGTTTTCAACGGGCGGCTGTAGCCCGGGGGCTAACGTGGCCGCTATGTATGCAGGCATTGGCTCACCAGAACCGGCAAAACCGACCCTGGGTTGCTTAGTTCGACGTCACCAGGGTGCCCGTGTCGCTATCGCCCTGGATGACCCGGAGCAGACTACCGGCCTCATTCATGTTAAAAACAATGATGGGCAGGTTGTTCTCCTGACAGAGGGTGAAAGCGGTCAGATCCATGACGTTCAGTTTCTTCTCGTAAACGTCCTCGAACGAAATGGTGGTATACCGGGTAGCCGTTTTGTCTTTCATAGGGTCGGCCGTGTAAACACCGTCTACCTTGGTTCCTTTCAGCACCACGTCTGCCTCTACCTCGATGGCCCGCAGGCTGGCGGTGGTATCGGTAGTGAAGTACGGACTACCGGTACCGGCCCCGAAGATCACAACCCGCCCTTTTTCGAGATGCCGCACGGCACGACGACGTACATACGGTTCGCACACCTGCTCCATCTTGATCGCCGACATGACGCGGGTATACATGCCGTGTTTTTCGAGGGAGCTCTGAATAGCCATGGCATTGATCACCGTAGCCAGCATACCCATGTAGTCGCCCTGCACCCGGTCGATACCAGACCGCTCGCCCGATACGCCCCGGAAGATATTACCTCCGCCGATGACGATGGCGACCTGCACACCCAGATCGACAACCTGTTTGATTTCTTTACTGTATTGCTCCAGTACGGCAGGGTCGATGTTGTAACCGCTGGGACCGGCCAAAGCCTCTCCGCTTAATTTGAGCAGAATTCGTTTGTACTTCGTTGATGTCATGCGGGGTGATTTTTGCGGGGGCAAAGATAGGAAAAAAAGGGGAAGGCAGGAAGGACGGAGCCAATGAAAGCAGCAAACGAAAAGCCGGTAAACCCGTCAAGAGCCCGGCTGTAACCCCGCTTCGACTAACCGAACTCGATCAGCACCTGTCCTTTTTCGACGCGGTCTCCTTTCTGAACACGAATGGCTTTTACGGTGGTCTCGGCGGGTGCTTTTATCGTGTTTTCCATCTTCATGGCTTCCAGAATCAGCACCGTATCTCCTTTCTGCACAGTGGCCCCCACCGCAACCGTGATGCCCACGATCAGACCCGGCATTGGTGCTTTCAGGTCGCCGATTTTAGCCGCGGCTGCGCTGCTCATGCCCATCTTTTCGAGCAGGAGGTCGAAGCGGTCTTTCAGCTGTATGGTATGAATTCGCCCGTTTAGTTTTAGGGAAACGGTTTTATCAGCCGCGTTCAGCTCCAGCACTTCGGCATTGTAAGAACGGTTCTGATAGAGGATATGCAGGGTACGATCCGTCAGTCGGACCAGGTCCCAGCCGAAAGGCTCGCCGTTGAGCACCGGGCCCGTTGCTGAGAAATCGATGGTAGCCGGTTGTTGATCGAGGGTTGTCTGGTACATGGGTTATGGTTGGTAAGGGCGTTGGATACCCCGAACGAAAATCGATCACAAGTAACTCAGTTTCGATTCACCAACCAAATTCCGAGCAGGCAGATCCCCATGCCGGCAAACTGTACAGCATAGATTCGCTCGCCGTCGAGCACGCCCCACAGCAGCGCCACGATCGGGATCAGGTAGGTTACCGAAGCCGCAAACAAAGGAGAAGCCAGCTGCATGATGCGGTTAAAGAACACCGACATCAGGCCCGACCCGAGCACCCCCAGAATAATCAGGGCTATCAGCGAGGTGGTATGGGTGGGATCGAACGCGCGCGTCAGAAAGTCGGTCGGCAACAGAGTCAATACCGCAATCGGCCCGATGAACGCAAACAGCCAGGCCGTAGAGACCAGCGCGGGCAACTGGCTGATGTAACGTCCGATAAAGTTAGTGTTGAAGCCGTAGCAGACCGTTGCCAGCATAACCATCAGGGCGTAGCCGTTGATCTGAAAAGAACCGGTGGCGCTGAAAAAAACCAGCAACAACGACCCAGCCAGCCCCAGCAGAATACCCGTTACCTGCCTGACTTGAAGCGCCTGCCCAAAAAAAAGAGCACCCAGAATAAGTGTAAACAATGGACTCAGCGAGTTGAGCGCGCCCGACAGCGAGCTGTTCAGATGTGCGCCTGCTTCGGCAAACAGAAAAGCGGGAATAACGAACCCCACTACTCCCGCCACCAGCAGCGCCCACCACCGAGGCCGAACAGCTGCTCTGACGGCGGGTTGCTGGGCCTGCCGGGCCAGGAAGGGCACAAAAAAAAGCAGGGCAAAGAGCAGTCGGCCAGCCGCAACCTGCGTGGGCGAAAACGCACCCAGACTCCGTTTAATGAGGATAAACGAGCTGCCCCACACCAGTGCCAAGGTACAAAGCAACACCCACGCCATAACCGGGCGTTTCTGATTTACTACAACGGACTCTTGGGTAGGCATGAACGTAAGGGAAAGGAGCCGCAGCGCCAGCGGGCATCAGCGTTGTCGGCTGGCGCTGCGGGTTATACATAGGCTTCGGCGTACCGATCGGCTACTTCGTCGAGTACGGCCCGGGTTTCGAGGTATGTATTGGTCGTAACGAGCCGCTGCCGGTAGGGCTTGAAATCCGGAAGCCCTTTGAAATAATTGGTGTAGTGCCGGCGCATCTCGAACAGGCCCGTAATCTCGCCTTTCCAGCGGATCGAGAAGTCGAGGTGCTGACGACATACCGCTACCCGATCCGCAATGGTGGGTGGAGTACGGTGTTCTCCGGTCCGGACAAAGTGCTTGATTTCGTCGAAAATCCAGGGGTATCCGATGCTGGCCCGGCCAATCATGACCCCGTCTACGCCATATCGATTCTTGTACTCGAGCGCTTTTTCAGGGGTGTCGATGTCGCCATTGCCGAAGATCGGAATTTTGATACGGTCGTTGTCTTTGATGCGGCCGATGAGCGTCCAGTCGGCGCTTCCTTTGTACATCTGTACCCGCGTACGCCCATGAATGGTCAGCGCCTGGATGCCTATATCCTGCAACCGTTCGGCTACTTCCTCTACGTTGCGGGTGTTCTCATCCCAGCCGAGCCGGGTTTTCACCGTTACGGGCAGGTGCGTGGCTTTGACAACGGCCTCGGTCATTTTCACCATTTTCGGGATGTCCTGAAGCAGCGCAGCGCCAGCGCCCCGGCAGGCAACGTTCTTGACCGGGCACCCGTAGTTGATATCGATCAGATCGGGGTTGGCACGGGTAGCAATGCGGGCGCACTCGCCCATCGTTTCGATGTCGGAGCCAAACAGCTGGATACCAATGGGCCGTTCGTATTCGAAAATATCCAGCTTCTGTACGCTCTTGGCCGCGTCCCGAATGAGCCCCTCTGAGGAGATGAACTCGGTATACATCAGGTCGGCGCCGTTGGCCTTACATACCGCCCGAAACGGCGGATCGCTCACATCTTCCATCGGGGCCAGTAGCAACGGGAAGTCCGGAAGTTCTATATTACCAATCTTAACCACAGTACATATTGATTTCAGCAACAAAGCTATAGATACCCTTTCTTGGTTAGAATTACGATTTGCAGCATTGTTTGGTTCCTGGGTAAATACCGGCTGACATCTCGTAAATCCGTGTTCTGTCTGTAAATTTACGGGAATTATGCAACCTATTGTTTCGCCCAACCATTCGTCATCCCGATCGCCAACCCTTGGCGGGCTTAGTATGCTCGTTGGTTTTGTACTGCTGGGGGGCGTTATCAGCACCCTGCTGCTGTTCGTTGTGCTGATGGTGAGCAAAGGATTTGACCCGGCTGAAGCGCAGGCGTATCTGCTCCGGTTGTCGGGTAATCCGACCTCGGTGGCGAACGGCTGGTACGAAATTATGGTTTTGCAGGCGGTCAATCACCTGGGTACGTTTTTACTGCCTGCCCTGCTTTACTGGTATGTGATCGAGCGTCGGACCTGGCCCCAGTTTAGCCCACGTCCGCTGACAGCCGTTACCGGTTTGGGTATCGTCGTTCTGATTGTTATAGCCTTCATGCCCGGCAACGGACTCATCATCGAGTGGAACCAGAATCTGCATCTGCCGCAGACCCTGGCCCCGCTCGAACAGTGGATTCGCGACAAAGAAAAAAGCCTGGCAGGCGTCACCAAATACATCACCACGTTCAACACCCCACTTCAGCTCGCGATTGCGCTGCTGGTCATTGGCGTGATTCCGGCCATTGGCGAAGAAGCACTCTTCCGGGGCATCTTACAGCGCAACCTCACCGTCTGGACGGGTAACGTACACCTGAGCATCTGGATAGCCGCGGCCCTGTTCAGCGCCATTCACATCCAGTTTCTGGGATTCTTCCCCCGCCTGTTGCTGGGCGCTCTCTTTGGCTATCTGTACGTCTGGTCGGGCAATCTGTGGGTGCCCATCCTGGCCCATTTTGTCAATAACGGCTTTACGGTGCTGATGGTGTACCTTTACCAGCGCCGGGTCGTTGCCGTCGATATTGAGAGTACCCAGTCCGTCCCGATCGTCGGCGCCATTCTGTCGCTGATACTGTCGGCGGGGCTATTAGCTTACTTTAAACGAAGTAATGCGGGACATCCTTCGCCCAACACCTAGTTACTCATGCATACGGCGGCCAGCCTGCCTTCATCTTATGAACGAAACCTGGGAATCTATATACAGTACCCCGCTGCCCCACCGGGCCGAACTGGCCAAGGCGCTCCTGACTGAACACGATATTCCGGCGGTCGTTGTCAATCGTCAGAGCAGTTCCTATCCATCTATTGGCTGGGGAAAGAGTGAAGTACACGTGCCGCTCCAGCACGCTACGCTGGCCAAAGTAATTATCGAGAATGAAGCAACGTTTAGCTAAGTTGACGAACCTACAGCAGCGGGTTGTTGCAGCTGTAGTGGCGGTACCGTTTATTATTTTCATGATCTGGTACGACGACTGGACGTTTGCTCTGTTGTTTACACTGATCAGCGCGCTTACCCAGCGGGAGTTTTATAAATTGCTCGGCCTCGACGGATTTGAGCCCCTGACGGCCTACGGAACCGTAGTGGGCTGTCTGGTCTGTGTGCTGGCTTACTTCATCGAGAAAGGCATGCTCGGCACCGACAGCTACTTCCTGATCTGCCCGGCTTCGTCGATGATCTTTTTGATCAAACTCTACAAAAAACGGGATATGAAGCCGTTCACCAACATCGGCTTCACCTTTCTGGGTATTATTTATGTAGCCATGCCGTTTGCCCTGCTGATTGTGCTGGCGCTGCGGGGTAATGCCTACCACCCAGCCATCATTCTGGGCTGTCTGTTGCTGCTATGGGCCACCGACATCGGCGCTTATTTCGCGGGCACCTACTTTGGTCGGCGTAAACTGTTCGAGCGTGTATCGCCCAAGAAATCGTGGGAAGGGGCCATTGGCGGAGCTGCCGCTGCGGCTCTGGTAGCGCAGGGACTGGCCATCTACGCCCCCGAACTCCAACCCTGGCAGTGGTACTGCGTCGGTGGTATCATCGTCGTAACCGGTACCTACGGCGACCTGGTCGAGTCGCTCTTCAAACGCAGTATTGCCATCAAAGACTCAGGCAGTAGTATTCCCGGTCATGGCGGCTTTCTGGATCGGTTCGACGGGCTACTGCTGGCCGCTCCGTTCATTATCAGCTTTCTGAAACTGTTTGCCTGATCAACTTAATCTTTCTTAAAAAATACCCGTCCGAAACCTAATCCAGCTGTTTGGGCGTTTACTTTGTAGTTTCGCTGATTTGCCTATGAATAAGTCATTGACGGTATTGCTGATTGGACTGATGCTGCTCGTAGCAGGCGCGTCGACGACGCTCTTTGCGCAGGGTCAGGACCGCCAGGTGACGTTCACGGGTTTCCTGACGGGTGGTAAAACCAATGAGCCGTTGCCGGGTGCCTATATCTATATTCCCAAAGCCGGGCGGGGCGTATTGTCGGCCACGAACGGTTATTTTGCGCTGCCGGTTTTCCCGGGCGACAGTATCATTTTCAGCTACGTTGGCTTTAAAACCCAGTATCACATCATTCCGCGCCGACTTACGGACCTCACTTATTCGGCGGTAGTAGCGTTGCAGGAAGACGTCAAGACCCTGGCCGAGGTAAAGGTATATCCCTATGCTACCGAAGAGCTGTTTAAAGAAGCATTCGTCAACCTGAAGCTGCCCGATCAGCAGGAACGTGACAACCTGGCCCGCAACACTGACCCGGCCGCCATTATGCGTCAGGCAGCCACGATGCCTATGGGTGCCATCGCCAACCACCAGAATTTTGTGAACCAGCAGTTTTTTGGGCGAGAGTCGGTCTACGGACGTAACAACATGACCACCTTCTCGTTTACCAACCCCTTCGCCTGGGCCAATTTTATCCGGTCGGTCAAACGAGGGGACCTGAAGAACAAGGAGTGGCGCAGTGAGCTGAACAAAGCTCCACGCGAAAACATGACCCGGAAAGACCTGCTGGAAGGCAACTAACCGACGGCACTTTACCAGCTGTTAGCTTGCCCAGGTCTTTAACTGCAGGTCGTTTCCGTCAAATTCGGCGTAAGTGCGCGCCGACACCCATTCGCCCAGATTCACGTAGCGGCTTCGGTCATTGACGGCCAGGTTCATGGGTATGTGCCGATGACCGAAAATGTAGTAATCGTGGTGATGTACCGCTTCTACCTCGCGGCAATAGTGCATCAGCCATTCGCGATCCTCGCCCAGAAACTCCTCCCCTTTCTCCTGATTGCTGATGCGGCTCCGGCGCGACCAGGCCTGGGCCAGACCAATGCCCACATCGGGATGAAGGTATCGGAATAGTCGCCGGGCTAGTCCGCTCTCAAAAAGCACCTTTAGTCGTTTGTACGTATAGTCGCCGGGGCCGAGGCCATCGCCGTGTCCGATCAGGAAGCGTTTTTCGCCGATGTCGTACCGGCGTGGGTGCCGGTAAACCGGGATGCCCATTTCCTGGGTAAAATAATCCTGCATCCACATATCGTGGTTGCCGGTAAACAGGATGATGCGGGTACCGGTGTCGGTCAGTTCAGCCAGTTTCCCCTGCAAACGGATAAATCCTTTCGGAATGCTGCGCTTGTACTCGAACCAGAAATCGAAGATGTCGCCTACCAGAAAAATCACGTCGGCATGGGGGCGGATGGTATCGAGCCAGGTTACGACAGCCCGTTCACGATCCCGGCTTTTTTCGGGCGATGGGGTACCGAGGTGAAAATCCGAGGCAAAAAAAACCGAGCGGTTTGGAGGCAACAAAATCGTTTCGACGTCAGTCATGGTGGCGTAATTCGGCAACAAAAGTACGCAACTCGGCGCATTTCGGCACTGGCCCGCTGCCGATGAGCCAATGGCTTGATTTAGGGAAATTGTTTGAACCGGCAAACAACGGATAGTCGATTTTAGTCTTACAACAAACCTACACTCACGTTTTATGAGCACGAAATTACTATGGCTGGCTCTACCAGCTCTATTGCTGACGTCCTGTTTCCAGGGTGATAACGCATCCAATACAGATGGTGCCAACGATGCAGCCGGAACCGGCAGCCCTAACCTGGCTAGGGAAGTAGCTGGCGTATGGCAGCTTAGTACCGATCAGCGATTTGGGTACGATGAGCCCTGCAATATGCTGAACGATGGACTGGTTCAGGGAATGTTCGACATTGGGCTTACCGAAGAAATGACCACCCTCGACTATCCGAACGGCTGTCAGTTCAAGTGGAAAGACGGAACCGTCAGCGTCGCCTTTGGCGGTCCGAAACCGTATCCATCCATGTACCATGCCGAATACATCTTCGACAAAATGTACCAGGGTGGCGCGGGCCAGGTATCGGGCCAAATGGGCATGACGGCCGAAAAAGCTCCTATTAGCGGCCCTGAAACCCAGGGGACCGGCGCGGAACGACCAGCCACTGAGCCGACAGGCGGTTCAGAAGCCGACATGGACGAAGATGCAACGGCCAATAACGACTCGTCAAATACAACCTCGGGGGTTCCGCCGGTAGCAGCTCAGTTCACTAAACCGGCTGTGAGCACGGGCCGATTCGTGGCCGTACCCGGCGTGGGCGACAAAGCCGTTTGGGATCCTGCCAGTAAGGCGCTGCATGTACTCTATAACAACCATATCATCAATGTGACGGTACAGACAAAAGCTAATGCAGCTGCCTCACAGCAGAAAGCGACATCGCTGGCCGAGGTGGTGCTGAGCCACTTTATCGAAGAAGCCTCTATATAATACCAGCAGACTACAAACTAAAGAGCCCGCTATGTTCTGTAGCGGGCTCTTTAGTTTGTAGTCTGTACACTAGTAAACAGGAATCTGTTCGAATACAACCGCCGGCTGCGATGCGTCCTTGAAGGCTTTGCGCGGGCGGATGTTCAGCGTCTGGAACAGCTGCTGATCGGCATCTTCGTCCGGGTTGGGCGTCGTCAGCAACTTATCGCCGGCAAAGATCGAGTTGGCCCCTGCCAGGAAGCACAGCGCCTGCTCTTCGGTGGTCATCCGAACCCGGCCGGCCGACAAACGGACCATTGCTTTTGGCATAATGATTCGGGCGGTAGCAATCATCCGAACCATTTCCCAAACCGACACGCGGGGCTGGTCTTCCAGGGGCGTACCTTCTACGGGCACCAGCGCGTTGACCGGAACGGACTCGGGGTGCTGGGGCAGGGTAGCCAGTGTGTGCAACATACCGATCCGGTCCGTGTGCGACTCGCCCATGCCGATGATCCCACCGGAACAAACCGAGATGCCAGCCTTACGAGCATGGCCAAGTGTATCGAGCCGATCGTCGTAGGTACGGGTGCTGATAATGTCGCCGTAAAATTCTTCGCTGGTATCGAGGTTGTGGTTGTAGGCGTAGAGACCGGCATCCTTCAGCTTCTGCGCCTGGCTTTCGGTTAGCATACCCAGCGTGCAGCATACCTCCAGCCCCATCTGGTTTACGCCCTGTACCATTTCCAGCACTTTATCGAAGTCGCGGTTGTCGCGTACTTCGCGCCAGGCAGCGCCCATGCAAAAGCGTGTACTGCCCGTATCTTTGGCCCGCTGTGCAGCCGTCAGCACCTCGTCGACCTCCATCAGCTTGTGTACCTTCACGTTCGTGTGATAACGGGCCGCCTGTGGGCAATACGCACAATCTTCGGGACAGCCACCTGTTTTGACGGACAACAGCGTGCAAACCTGTACTTCCTGCGGATCGTGATGCTGCCGATGCACGGTGGCGGCCCGGTAAATCAGATCCAGCACGGGTGAATTGTATATATCGGCTATTTCGGCGCGTGTCCAGTCAGTACGGAAGTCATTCATACAGCTAATAATCGTTATGTCGTAGTCAAAAGTAGTAGTTGGGGGCGTTCAGGGCAATTTATTTAACGCCAAACAACAGCCGAGTCAACCTGAACGGTCGAATGAGCAGCCCATACACAGCCAGGCAAACGATTAGTGATGAGATACTTACTACCAAAAATCCATCGTATAAGCCGAGTGTAGTTTCTGTCAGCACATAATAACCAATTCCGACAATTACGGTCTGATGGAGGATATAAAATGGATAAACGGCTTCGTTCAGTCGGGGCAGTATCGGCTTATTGATGTTCAGGTACCGGTAGCCATACGCAATCGTGGCCAGTACAGACGATACCATCAGGGCAAGACTGTTTGTAAAGTACCAGAAGTCAATCCAGAAGACCGTATCGATCTCCTCGTTCGTAAATACCATCCGCATACCGTATAGTCCGGCGGTAAACACGAGGGTAGCTACCAGAAAAATCCGGCGCTGGTCGGTCAGCACTGACCAGAACTCCCGACGGCTGATAAGCAGATACCCAAACCAGAATAGCAGTAGGTTCTCGACAAAGTAAGCCCAGTCGTCGATCAGCGCGTGGGTCTCATCGGGGTAGAACGGGCGGGTCATGTACTGACTGGCCGCAATAACCCCTACCATCAGCCACAAAGCCCCGCCCGGCCGATTAATCACCTGCCCGATCCGGTCCGTAAACCGCTGGCCGACCGGGCTCTTCAGCCACCGAAACACGGGAATACTGATCAGCGCATAGAGAAACAGATAGGCGATAAACCACAGGTGGTGCCAGCTGAAGGCTCCGCCGGACCCGCCATCTCTGTACGGCTGGAACTTGAATACATACGGGTAAAACTCAGCGTAACTCCCGCTAAATCGCCCCCTGAACAGCCATTCGGCGTAAATCTGGGGCGGTACGATGACGAACATGCCGAAGACGAGCGGCAGAAATAACCGACGAACCCGCTCCCCGGCGTAGTTACCTACTGTTCGTTTTCGCAGGGCGAAATAGGTCCCTGCCCCTGAAATAAAGAACAGCAATGGCATACGCCAGCGGTGTAGCCACCGCATTACCTCCTCGAAGGGTCGGCTGGTTTCTGTACTCTGGATATGCCAGCCCCAGGAGACATAAATCATGCCCGTATGGTAGAACAATAACGTCAGAATGGCTATGATACGAAGCCAGTCGAGGTCGTATCGACGAGTGTTGAGCGTGGAGGAATCGTCCATCGGGAGGGCGGCCGGGGAAGTTGGTTGCACGAGAGTTGGCGTTTGGTTGACAGCCCAAAAGTGGCTCCAACGGCTCCAAACGCACTATGTCCCGGTAATGATGAAGTTCGCGCCGATCGGGACGAACAAACCCGGCGCTTTATTCTACCTGCTCGCCGAGCACTTTGGCGCGATACTGGGCCGGCGTCTGATTCGTCAGCCGCTTAAAGGCCGTATGAAAGGCGGAAGTGGAATTATAGCCCACCCGCTCGGCAACCTCATCAATTTTAAGGTGCGCCAGCGCTGGGTTACTCAGCAGTTGCCGTGCTTCGGTTGTTCGATAGGTAGCCAGCCAGTCGAAGAACGTCAGTCCCAGCCGGTCGTTCAGGAGCTGAGACAGGTGATGGGGACTGGTATCCAGCTGCTCGGCCAGCCTGGACAGCGACAGCCCGCTGTTCAAATACGGCTTATCGGTTTCGAGTAAGCGAGTCAGCCGGTTTAGTACGGCATCCTCGACTTCTTCTGACAGGGCCGACTTTTCGTACTTTTTTTTCAGTTCGACAGGAGGATCCGATCTGGCAGGTAGTTCGCGAAAAAAGCTGGACCCGCGCATCACCAGAAAGCTAATGCTGTAGATCGCAGCCGCCATGTAGGTAGCCAGCAGATAATCACCCACATCATGGTAGAATTGGGGCTTCACGAGCACGATCAGCAAGGGTACTAGTGCAACCAGCCAGCTCAGGAAACGGAGCGAGTTCAACTGGGGCGCTGCCCAGACGGCGGGGCGCTGCCGGCGTACCGATCGGATGATCATGAGCGACAAAAACGCGTAGACCAGACAGCTCACCAACGTCATTTCGTTGATCCAAGCCCGCATTCCCGTAAAGTCTTCATCCCAATACGGCTGAGCCGGTATATACGGCAGCTCCGGATGCAGCGAGTTCACGTACGAATTGTATTTGAACTCAACAGGCTGATAAAACCAGGTTGCCGAATTGAGCAGCCAGATGCCAAACGGCAGCAGATGCCAGCCCCAGCGCCGGGGCAGTCGTTGATGAAGCCGACTAAATACGTAAAAGAAAAACAGCGGACCCAGCACGAAATTCAACGGCTCGGCAAAATCGACCGCCCACAAAAGCTGAAACGTATAGTTGGTATAGTTCAGAAATATTTCGCCACTCACGCCCGACAGGGCCAGGGTAAACCAGCCCAGACAACGGTTCGCTACCTGTTTGGCCCGCTCACCCGTCAGAAAGAAAACTCCCAGAAATAAGCCCTGCGCAACACCCAGCAGGATGATCAGCGCAAACAGGTCGAGATGTACCGGCAGAGTCTGCATAGTTGTTTCGGGCAGCGGGCTGTTACACAAAAAGACCTAAACGATTCCAGTCTATCGTTTAGGTCTAACTACTGCAAACCAACTTAATTTTTATCGAATCTCCAGCTCAAAGGGCAGGCGCATTTGTATGCCTTCCATAGTTTTCAGCTTCTGAAGGTATTTTACGTAAGGAGCCAGTTCACCGAGCTGGGCGCTGATACGGGCTTCTTCGTCATTGCTAAACGAAAACATAAGCTGCTCGAAGAAATCTTTCTTACGGGGCTGGTACTTGAGCCGGTAATCGCCTTCCTTGAGCTTGGCCGATCGGGCCGCCAGCTTGATAGCGTCGTCGAGGCCGCCGAGCTGATCGACCAGGCCGATCGCTTTACCCTGGGTGCCGGTCCAGACGCGCCCGCCCGCAATGGCCCGCAGACTGTCGACGGTTAACTTACGTCCCCGGGCAGCCTTCGACGTAAAGTCATTGTAAATCCGTTCGGTGCTGCGCTGCAGAGCCTGCTTCTGGAAGGGGGTCATTTCGTGGGTAAGCGCCGGGAAGTCAGCATTCTCGTTGGTTTTTACCCGGTCATACGTCACGCCAAGCTTGTCTTTGAAAAACGATTCGGTATTGAACAGCAGCGAGAATACGCCAATCGATCCCGTAATGGTGTTCGGCTGGGCAACGATCTGGTTGCACCCCATCAGCATGTAATAGCCTCCCGAAGCGGCATAATCAGACATTGACCCGATAACCGGTTTGGTGCGCTTGGCCAGTTCAACCTCGCGGTACATGACATCAGACGCCAGCGCGCTACCGCCACCCGAGTTAACCCGCAGCACGATGGCTTTTACTTTGTCATCGAGCCGGGCTTTACGCAGTTCTTCCACAATAGTTTCTGAACCGATGCTATTCTGGTTGCTTTTGCCCGAGTTGATATCGCCCGAGGCAATAATGACCGCAATCCGGTTTTTGCTGGAGCCTTCGTCCGAGTCGGCAGCTTCAGCATCTTCGTACTTGCTGAGGCTGACATAATCGATTTTTTTCTTGTCTTCGATCTTAAGCTGTTTTTTAATCAGGCTTTCGAGTTCGTCCTGATACCCAACGTTGGTAATCAGTTTCGTACGCAGCGCGTCGCCCGGCTCGCGGATGGTCAGCTGATCAGCGTAACGCTTGAGCGAGTCAACTCGCAGGCCACGGCTGCCGGCAATATTGACCAGCATGTGATCATTGACCGAATTCAGGAACGACGTAACCTGCAGCTTGTTCGGCTCACTCATGTTCTCACGGGTGAACGGCTCGATGGCGCTCTTGAATTCGCCCACGCGGAAAATTTCGGGTTTCAGACCCAGTTTGTCCAGCGTGCCTTTGAAGAAAGACAGTTCGGCATTGAGACCGTTCCATTCCAGTTCGCCCGCCGGATTGAGGTAAATTTTGTCCGCTACGGAGGCTAGGTAATAGCCCTTTTCGCTCATCGTCTCGGCATAGGCGTATACGAACTTCTTCGATTTCTTGAAATCAATCAGGGCGTTGCGCACTTCCTCAAGCGAAGCCCAGCCTGCCTGCGGATTCTCGCTTTGCAGATAGATGCCTTCAATGTTGTCATCGTTCTTTGCCTTGGCCAGTGCTTCTTTCAGCTCAATGAGTCCAATGGCATCGCTGGTGCCGCCTGCTCCGAACCCGCTGAAGGGATTCTCGACACTGCGTTCTTCAATGGGTTTATCCAGGTTTAATTTCAGGACTGTATTCTCCTTTACACTGACTTTTTTATCGGTCGAAGACGACAGTGCAGTTCCGATGCCGACCAGCAGAATAAATCCGATGAACGAAAACAGAAGCAGGCCGACTATCGTGGCGAGCACATATTTAAAAAACTGGAGCATGAATCAGTTTACGAATTGGGTTATACTTACCTATAGAACAAAAATACTGACACATTCGGCGACTAAACCCGAAAAAATGTCAAGTGCGACAATTATCGGATAAATGGTTGAGCCGGGCTTTAAACAAAAAAAGGAACCAAAGGGATTTGATCCCCCGGCTCCTCTGGATTTAAAATCGACGTGTGCTGCTGCTTATGCTTACGAAGGCATCTCGGCATAGTCGTCCATAGACGTCTGGATGACCTCCAGCGCTTCGTCGCGGCCGTAAATGTTGGCCAGTTCCATGACGGCAGGCTCGCCCGGCAGGTTCTTATAGGTCAGGAAGTAGTGACGAAGGCGTTTCACCACGGCTTCGGGCAGTTCGCTCAGGTCTTTGTACTGACCGTACATCGCATCGCCTTTCAGAACAGCAATGATTTTATCATCAGCTTCTCCTTTGTCGATCAGCCGGAACCCCCCAATCGGAATAGCCTGCAACAGAATATCACCGTGGGTGATTTCGCGCTCGGTCAATACGCAGATGTCCAGCGGGTCACCATCGCCTTCGCTGATGATATGGCCCGACCGCTCCGAAGCCAGTTTGGCGATCCGCTCTCCGCAGAACGTTCTGGGAACGAACCCGTACAGCGCCGGAATGATGTTGGAATACTGCTGCGGCCGGTCAATTTTCAGATAGCCTGACTCTTTATCGATCTCATACTTCACGGTATCGGTGGGTACTATCTCAATGAAGGCCGTAATGACGTGGGGGGCATTTTCGCCCGGCGAGATGCCATGCCAGGGGTGTGCTTTGGAAGGGGTTTTTGCCATCGGATCAAGTTGTGTCGGCTCTAGAAAAGCTTGCATACAATTTCGAGAAAAAATAAGAATAAATCGAGTTCATCAATTGGCCCAAACAAACATTCCGCCCGCTATTGGTGGCAAAGCCTGACCAGCAGCGGGCGGAATGATGTCTATGGGAGCAAAAATACGT
This sequence comes from Spirosoma lacussanchae, assembly GCF_005870035.1. Taxonomy (GTDB): domain Bacteria; phylum Bacteroidota; class Bacteroidia; order Cytophagales; family Spirosomataceae; genus Spirosoma; species Spirosoma lacussanchae. The sequence goes on from NZ_SWJG01000004.1 coordinate 454,825, forward strand.
CTAAAAACCTAATTGTCGTGATTTTCTGTGCAAACGGGCCTGAAATACAGCAAAGAGTCAGGGCGGAACTGCGGGGTGTAAACGTCTTGTTTTTGACTACCCATCAAACCCAACCCGTTCGGCAACGAGCAGTTCACCGCTTTTATTCAGGCCCTGCCTCACCAGCATCTCCCCCAGAAACCCAGCCAGAAAGAGCTGAACCCCAAGTATGATGGCAACCAGACCAAAATAGAAAAGCGGGTTGTCCGTAGCATTACGGAACTTGACGCCCTGCGCTATGTTGATCAGCTTTTCGGCTATGATCCAGACGGCCAGCACACTACCAATGAAAAACGACAAGGTTCCCAGCGTGCCGAAGAAGTGCATAGGCCGTTTGCTGAACCGGTGTACAAACCCGATGACCAGCACGTCGAGGAAGCCGTTGACGAACCGCTCGAGTCCAAATTTGGTCGTACCGTATTTGCGCGCCCGGTGCTGAACCACTTTCTCGCCTATCTTCGAAAATCCGTTCCAGTTGGCCACGATGGGCAGGTTCCGGTGCATGTCGCCGTACAGGGCGGGTGCAATGGTTTTGACAACCTTCTGTCGATAGGCTTTCAGGCCACAGTTAAAATCGTGCAGCTGAACCCCCGAGATCCAGCGCGAGACGGCGTTGAAGAGTTTGGTGGGCAGCGTTTTAGTAAGGGGGTCGTACCGCTTCTGTTTCCAGCCCGATACCAGATCGTACCGATCCTCAACAATCATTCGATAGAGTTCCGGTATTTCATCAGGGCTATCCTGCAAATCGGCATCCATGGTTATGACGACCCGGCCCCGAGCGGCCTGAAAGCCCGTCTGGAGGGCCATCGTTTTGCCGTAATTTCGGTTGAACCGAATGCCACGTACGGCCGGATTCTGCGCCGAAAGTCGCTCAATCACCGCCCACGACTCATCGGTGCTTCCATCATCGACAAACAGAATTTCATACGAGTAAGTGTGTTCGTTGACGACCCGAACAATCCAGTCGTGCAGTTCGGGCAGCGACTCTTCTTCATTATAGAGTGGAATCAGAACGGTCAGTTGAAGCAATTCAGTCATGGAGGTATCTAAACGCCAGGCGCGCAGCGACGGTGCAAAGGTCGCAGAGTTTTCAGAATATCAGATAAAAATCGCGGAGCAACGTCCGGAACGCGGGGGTGTAGGTCAGGTTGTCCGGATCATATATCGTTAACAACTCCTCGTCAGGGTTCGTTGCACCAAACGAGAAACCGCTGATCAGCCGAAAAACGGGTTTGTCGGCCCGATGCCGGAGCTGAAGCTGCCGGAAAACTCCCAGCCCTGCTTCCTGCGCTATGGCACGGATCAAACTCATCTCATACGGAGGCAGCAGCACCCACCACTGCCCGGCCGGCTTTAGTAGTCGGGCAACAGCCGTCACCAGCTCCTGGAAGGGCAGGTCGTCGGTATGCAGGGCCCGGTTCACAGCCGTATCGGGCGATCGTAGGTGATTGGTGTAAAAGGGCGGATTGGTCAGTATACGGTCATACGGTCCCGACGATGGTGAAAAATGCTGGATGCGGTCATGCCATACACGAACCCGGTCAGCAAAGGGACTGGCTTTGATGTTATCGCTAGCCTGACCGAAGGCATTATTGTCGATTTCTACCGCATCGACCCTGGCGGCCGGATTACGCTGGGCGGCCATGAGGGCCAGCAGGCCGGTGCCGGTGCCTATATCCAGCACCCGGGTGTTTGCCGTGCCGACATCCGCGTAAGCGCCCAGCACGCAGGCATCGGTGCAGACTTTCATAGCCGCCCGCTCCTGATGGATAGTGAACTGCTTAAAGGCGAACATTATTTTCGGCCGAAATCCGCCGGGTTTTCTCCCCAGACGGTTGTTTCCCACTTTAATACCGGATTGGCGTACCGATGGGTCTGCAGCCAGGTCTCGGCCCGGTCGATCAGATCGAATAGTTCGGCGTTACGCGTCGTTTCTTCCAGCTTGGTATTGGCTTTTTTCTTGTTCACCCAGCCGATGGCCGTTCTGGAATCAGAATAAACCGGTATGTTGCTGCCTTTCTGGTGCAACAGCGCGAGAGCATGTACAATGGCCAGAAACTCACCAATATTGTTGGTTCCATCAGGGTAAGGGCCTTTCAAAAACAGCTTCTGGCGCGTAGCCAGGTAGATGCCCTGATATTCCATATCGCCGGTGGCCGTGTTCCAGGCGGCATCGACAACCAGGCTGTCCTGAATAGGCAACCCCACGAGCCCATCCAGTTTTCCCTGTTTTCCAACGGGTTTAGGGCCTTGCCCTATATGTTTGTGAGGTTTATCACCAAAGGCCTTAAGAGCAGCAGCTTTGCTGTCGAACGATTTGAATAACGGTTTGGCGAATCCGTCTGTCTGCACTTTGGCCTCGTCCCAGCTGTCATATACACCGGGTTTCCGGCCCTGCCAGACTACATAAAATTTAGGTTTCTTCTGGGACATTTCTGCGTATGCTAATCCGCAAAACTAAACATTCTATCCCGGATCCTAGGCCTTACCCCGCCAGGCCTGCCCATCGAAATCCCGGCTGAAATTGATTTCGCAGGCCTTCAGGCCGGGGGAACGAGAAATACAAACAACCCCGGCCTAAGGGCCGGGGCTAGTCATGTACTTGGCTCAATGTAAAACCCTGGTGTGTTCCACCAATGGTTAGCCCCGGCCTAAAGGCCGGGGGACGAGAAATCGGCCCGAAGGCCGGGCAATTAATATCAATCGTCGGATGAATCGCTCGGCCACAAGGCGATCAGGAGAATACCGGCCAGCATACCCCAGCCGATGGCTTTGGCCACGGTATAGGACGTTGGCGCGGGCATATCACGGATGCCCTCTTCATCAGTCACCGCGGCCTGGCGTACATACCGGCCTTCCGATGGGATCGACAACTCGTCGAAACTATGAGACAGACGGCTAAGGCCCAGCTCCAGATCGAGGCCACTCACAGCAACGCCATGTCCCGTACCCACCGCCCGTGGATTCAGCGCCACCAGTTTCTGCACCGACTGCCGGGCCGCTTCCCAGTCGCAGGTGAAATAGGCTGGCGGGCCATGAATTTCCTTTTTCTGTTGCGCCACCGCAACAGCCGAGTTCTGATTGGTAGTCACGAAAGCGTCGCCCACGATGAGCGTGCGATCACTGTCGCGGAAGAGCGAGATATGACCGGGCGCGTGGCCGGGTGTATGAATGACCCGCCAGCCGGGTAGCTCCGGAATCAGGCCATTGTCGGGAATAGCGCTAACCCGATCACCAAAATTATCGGGACCGATCGGAAAAATAAATGAACTGTAGGACATAAAGCCCCCACCAATGGCCGGATCGGGTGGTGGATAGCTCGACCTCCCCGTCAGATAGGGCAGTTCAAGTTTGTGCGCGTACACCGGCACCTTCCACATCTTCAGCAAACTTTTTAGCGAACCCGTATGATCGAAGTGCCCGTGCGTAAGCACGATCGCTTCTGGCTGGGTGCCAGCACCGAATAAGCGCTCGGCTTTCTTTTTAATTTGGCCCGTATAACCCGGCAAACCAGCGTCGACAAGTACCCAGGGGTTGCCCTGACCCGGCTCACCAATAAAATAGACATTGACCATGAGCGCCTTGAGCCCCGCTACGTCGTGCGTTACGTCGTAAGGCGACCCTGCAGTGGTTCCGACTGGTCCGTCGAGTTCAACTTGAGATTCCATGCGCGTTGAGTTTGATACCTTAAATCAACCTACCAATTTAGTAGATTGTTTTCCAATCATCGTCAACGGCCATATCGGCGCAGGCCAGCCCCGGGGCTGGCTAGGCTGCCTTTTTCAGTTCGTTTAGAAACTCGCCCGGTGAGGTGCCCGTAAACTTCCGGAACGCCCGGTTAAAGGTGGCTTTCGAGTTAAATCCGCAGTTGAGAGCGAGTCCGAGAAAGCTTAGGTGCATAGTTGCCGGGTCATGAACCTGCCGCTTAAACTCGTCAACGCGGTATTCGTTGATAAAATCATTGAAGTTTTTCCCCGTCCCCGTGTTAATTACCTGCGAGAGTAAGACGGGGTTCGTATGCAGCCGACGAGCCAGATCAGCCAGCGACAGGTCGGGGTCGAGGTAGGGCTTCTCGGTCGCCATATAGTTCAGCAGGTTGGTCAGGCGCTCAGACAAGTCGGGGGGCAGTAACGGTGCCGTTCGGGCCTCTGTCGTGTCAGGCGCTTCCGAAGCGGGTGTCGATACCACCATCGGCATGGTATCGGCGGCTACCAGAACCGCATCGGGGGCTTGTACCGGTACGGGTTCGTTCCGAAACGTGAGCCGGCGAGCCACCTGCACCTGGGCGTAACCTTCTATGCTCACGTAGTAGATCAGCGCGACACCAGCCAGCTCATCCCACCAGTCCTGCCAGAAATTCAGATTGAACGCCAGGCTTATCAGGGTCATGATCAGACCAAACAGCGACGTGACGGCCATTGCGATCATGAAGTTACGGAACCACCGGAAACTGATCGTATCGATTTCAGAAAACTGATTCCTGATCCAGGACTGGTACTGCCGGTACAGTTGCAGCGCCCAGTAGAGATATAGAATGTCGATGCCAATACCAATGACAAACTCTGCCGTTTCCACGTAATACGGGTAATGCACTGTCTTCTGCCATTCGCTCACGAACGCGGGGCCCATGGCAAATACGCTGACATGATAGACGACGAAGAGCAGAAAGGGAACGGCATGCCAGATATCCCGGCGGCTAAACCGAAACTCGGCATTTGTCTGACTCTTCAGATAAAAATAACACAAGACGGGAAACAGATAGCCCAGTGTACGGGGAAAAAACTCCAGCTCACGCCATAGCACCTCAATGCCGCCGAAGCCGAGCATATATTCCCAGATGTTGAGGCTGCATCCGATCAGTACCCAGCCCAGCAGAATATCGGACAGGCGCTCCTCGCGTCGGCCCCGTATCCACAGCAGGATAGCGTACACCCAGCCCTGGACAAACCCAAACAGCAAGGGGGTTGAGTAAGCGTTAAAATCGAACTGCATCGGAGAAATAAATAATGACTGGTTATCGGCAGGCTTAATTACTCAAAAATGTCGAATGTTCGGCCACTATCGGTCGATCTCACGATCAAAAAAGGCGTTTCCTTGTCAATTCGGCGACCACTCATCACGGTGTCGACCTGGCGATCGTCGGCTATGTAGACGCGGGTGCCAGCGGGCAGTTCCAGCCGAGCCGACCCATACGGAGCCAGTTGAACAATACGGGTGCCATTACCCGATTCGTCGGGTCGGTACGTAATGATAGCCACGCGACTGAACATTAGCCGATTGTTTCGAAGCCGGACGCTCATCAGCCGGTCCGATTCGGTGCGCCGGGAGCGATCAGACAGCCGGGGCCGATGGTCGGAGAGTGGGGCGTCGGTAGTCAGGGTCCGGCCAGCGTCGGCAGCAGTGACGGTCAGAATCTGCCCGTTGGTCGTTTCGCCGTCGGCGCTGAAATACAGCTTTGCACCAATAGGCCAGTTACAAGGTATGGATTCACGCCGGTTCATAGTGAACCCGTAGGCAATGCCCGGCCCTTCGACCCGAAACATGCGGTGATAGCCCAGTGTGTTTTTAAGGACAAACGAAACCCGTTCGACCGATTCGGTTGCCGGGGGGAGTGCCGACGGCTGTTGAGCAGAAAGGGGTTGATTAGCGAGGCAACAGGCCATAATCAGCAGCAGCGTTTTCATGGTTTTTAGAGGATTAACGTTTTTGAATCAGGTTGATCGTCTTGCCAGCATCGTCGGGCTGGACCACCAGCAGCGGTTTACCCGGAACGACTTGCCCCTGCATGGTGGCGTTGATTTCGGTCTGGGTGACCAGCGCCAGGGAGGTCCCTACCTTCAGCCGGACGGTATACGACTGGCCGGGCAGCAGGTAAGCAGTGAATACATTGGGGTATTCACTGGCCGGGTGCCTTTCCAGAAATCTGAACTCCCGAGGCACCAGGCCATTGTTTTTAAGCATGAACGTCACTGTAGATACCGGCTGAGACCGGGTTATACCGCCCAACAGGCTTAGCATAACGAACAGGGCAATTGTCTTCATGGGATTAACTTTTTAACGTTTGACATGATGCAATTGGCGGGGATAGAATTGGGGCCAGTGTGTAAGACGCGAGGGCCGGGTCGCCGGGCGGTGAGACGCGAGGGTCGCGTCTCTACAGGTTGCCCTTCGTTTTGATGCGGCTGGCATCGGTGCCGGTTTCGCGCTCACGGGCCGATTTGATGTCGTTACTCCCGAAACGGTAGGCGAACCGGAGACTTACCCGCCGACTTTCCCACTTCCTGTCGATCACAAACTGCTGGGGACTGGCCGGGTCGAGGCTGAAATTGGCCGATTGTTTCCAGCGCATGGTGTTCAGCACGTCGTCGACGCTAAGGGTGAGCTTACCCCGGCCTGCCCAGACTTTTTTCTGAACGCTTAGGTTAATTGCTCCGAGTCCTCCAATCCGGTATACCGTCTGCGTGGTGGGTGCGCTCCAGAAACCTGACACCTGGGTTGACCAGACCGGCGATAGCGTGAATGCGTGCTGCATGTAGCCATCAAAGGCAAAGGCGCGCTGGTCAAACGGTTCGCTGACCGACAGGTTGCCCCGAAAGCGATTCCAGGTAGCCCCGGCATAGACGTACCCATTCCACCACTTGGTTATGGGTAGCGGGGTACTAAACGAGACGTTCAGCGCATCTGTCCGGCCCACGTTGGCAACGGTCTGATAACCCGTGATGCCCTCCTGGCGAATCACATCCGTCGCGAAATCGTTAGTCTGGCTGTAAGCGATTTTTACCGTCGTCGCCCACTTATACGTGTAACTCAGTTCGGCATTATGCGTGTAGGACGGACGGAGGTATGGATTACCGCGCTGGCTGGTATAGGGGTCCAGCTGGTAGATAAACGGATTCAGATCCTGGTAGTTGGGTCGACCAATCCGTCGGCCGTAATTGACCGAAAAGAGGCTTTTCTCCGTCGCCTGGTACTGCACAAAAGCCGTCGGAAACAGATTCAGGTAGGTGGTATCGGGTCGCTCCAGGCTGCCCGACGAGCGTAAATCCGTAGACCGCCCCCGCACCGTGGCGTGTTCAGCGCGCAGACCCGTCTGTACCGCCCATTTCTTGCCGAACGACCGGTTCAGCGATGTGTACACCGCGCTGACGATCTCGCGATAAGTAAAGCGATTCGTGCGGTTGATATCAGGCGTATTCTCCGGTCCCGAGAAGACCAACAGTTCGTTATCCGTGGCTACGTCGGTATGTTTGACGCCGGTTTCCAGTTTCAGGCGCTGGGCTTTCCATTCTTTTTCCAGATCTGCTTTCAGCGTAACAATCGTAATACCGGTACTGGCATCGAACCGGTTTTGCCGACGAAACAGCGGCTCCCGATTGGCGTTCACATAATCGCTGATGATGGTACTGGGCGATACGTTACTGAAGCGGGTCAGGTCGGCGTCCAGATTGACGACCAGGCCCAGCGTGTCGGTATAGCGGTAATTGAAGGCACCATTGACCCGGCTAAACCGGCTCGGGTTGTTGACCTGGTTGGCCACGCTGGAATCCGGGCGGCTCTGGTTGCTAAGTATATCGGTTGTCGTGTAGGTACCGAACCGGTTCGATGCCGTATTGCCCGAAATAATCAGCCCCAGGGTATGACGACTACCGATAAAGTAATCGGCACCGGTTTTATAGACAAGCGCCCGGGTTCCGTCCGAGTCGTACCCACGCTGCCGAAACTGGAGCCCCCCCGCCGTCCGATCCAGTCGAACATTCGTGATCTGAAAGTTGTCGGTCCCCGAGAGGTTTCCGAACAGGTTCAGCCGTTTGGTCCGGTAGTTCAGATCGACGGCTGCGTTGGCCCGGTGGTGGTCGCTTTGCCCGTAGCCACCCGACGCATTCCCATTCAGTCCCAGGCTTTTGTCGCGCCGAAATTTGATATTGATGATACCGGCCCCACCCTGCGCATCGTACCGCGCCGACGGATTGGTGATCAACTCAATTTTTTCGATGGTCGACGCGGGCGTTGACTTGAGCAGGTTAGCCAGATCTGTGGCCGATAGGTTCGTTGGTTTTCCATCAATGAAGACGGTAGCCCCCTGCTTACCCGCCATTCTGACGTTGTCGTTCGGATCGATCACAACCCCGGGGGCCTGTTGCAGTAACTCATAAGCCGTTTTCCCCTGAGCCGTAGCGTCAGCCGCTACGTTGAGTACCGTTTTGTCGGTCTGCTGTTCGATATACGGTTTCTGAGCACGCACCGTCACGGTTGTCAGGGTCTGGCTGAGCGGCCGAAACGTAAGCGTGTCTACCGCTGTCGGCTGTCCGGTCTGCACCTGTATGATCCGGCTCGTTACGGTGTTCATACCAACCAGCGACGCCTGAATACGGTAGCTGCCGTCGGCTACGTTTTTAAACACGTACAGTCCCTGTTCGTCGGCCACCGTGCCCCCGGCAAAGCTGGAATCGGCAGTGCGCATGAGTTTCAGGGCGGCAAAGGAAGCCGGCTGGGCATTCGAATCCCGAATGACACCCGTTAAAGTTTGGGCAACGGCCGGTACGGATAGAACGGCCAGAACGATGAGATAGAGATAGCGTGCCATGAGCTTGGGGCTCAGCGGTTGGGGGGTCGACGTTGACCGACATACTGCGCTGAACGATGGCTCAAAGGTGGCTGGCGACAGGCTCCGTATCGACTCAGGAATAATTTGAGACGCGTCAGGTTATAATTTGAGACGCGTCAGGCGGGTTTATGAACCCGTAGTCCGTAGTTCGGCAACAGTTTTTGCGGTAGCGGCACTACTATTAACAAACGGGGCAAGCTATCCCGGCAGTTGTTTATTCCTACCCGATAGCTTGCCCTGCTTAAGTATGTATGCACAAATCAGGCCCGTTCCTCCCAAACCCGGGCTACGTTGACAATCACCTCTACCGCCTTCTGCATATCCTGAACCGATACCCACTCCTGCCGCGAATGAAACGCATGTTCACCAGCGAAGATGTTCGGACAGGGCAGCCCCATGAATGATAGTCGCGAGCCATCCGTACCGCCCCGGATGCTTCGGCGCCTGGCCGATAAGCCCGCCCGGCGGATAGCTTCGAGCGCATTATCGACAACCGCCGGGTGCAGATCCAGCACTTCTTTCATATTCCGGTATTGCTGCTTGACGACAAAATCGGCTTTGGAGCCGGGATAACTAACCAGCACATCGTTGAGCTGGTTTTGCAGGTACGTTTCCTTCTCGTGCAGACCGGCTTCGGTAAAGTCGCGGATAATAAACTCCAGCACCGCCTGATCCTGGTTACCCTCCAGCCGGGTGGGGTGAACAAACCCGTCCTTCTCGTCGGTCGTTTCGGGCGACAGGGCTTCTTTGGGCAGGCTGGCCAGCAGGTCGGCCGCAATCTTCAGGGCGTTTTCGAGTTTGCCCTTCGCAAAGCCGGGGTGCGTACTGACGCCCTGAATCTGAATCCGGACCGCATCGGCCGAGAAGGTCTCATCTTCGAGCGTACCCAGGCTCTCACCATCGATGGTATAACCAAAATCAGCGTCCAGTTTTTGAATGTCTACTTTTTCGGTGCCCCGTCCCACTTCTTCGTCGGGCGTGAACAGCAGCCGGATTCGACCGTGTTTGACCCCGGGGTGGGTAAGCAGGTAGTGGGCGGCATCCATGATCTCGGCCACGCCCGCTTTGTTATCGGCCCCCAGCAGCGTCGTGCCGCTGGCGGTAATGATATCGTTCCCGATCTGATTCAGGAGATCCGGGTGATCGGCAACCTGAATAACCTGCGCCGGATCGGCTGGGTTTACCCGGTCGGGTAAGCTAATGTCGTCACCGTTCCAGCGTTCGTGGATAATCGGCTTCACACCAGCCCCCGTCACATCAGGCGACGTATCGACGTGCGAGCAGAAGCAGATCGTCGGCACGTTTGCTTTGTCGGTAGTAGCCGGGATGGTCGCGTATACGTAGCCCCATTCATCCATCTCGGCATCGGTAACGCCCATTTCCAGCAGCTCCTGAACCAGCAACCGGCTTAGGTCCTTCTGTTTTTCGGTACTGGGGTTGGTTGTCGATTGCGGGTCCGACTGGGTGTCGATCCGGACGTATCGCAGAAACCGGTCAACGGCAGTAAAGGTGTAGTTTTCCATAAAACATCGTGCGGTCTTACCCTAATCCGGCAGGAGACGCCTGCCAGACTTAGTGCGCGTTAACGATTGACAACAGATCGGCGGGTGAATAATTGACACTTTTGAGCGTCTTGTGGTCGGCGTCGCGATAGACCAGAAATTTACCGTCAGACTCCACGTAGTGGCAGGCAACTCCCTTGGCGGTGTACTGAGCCACGGTGGCTTCGGCCTCTTCTACAGTCAGGCAGGCTTTGCTCATGTTCGATCGTTGTACTTCGTCGAACAAGGCTTTGAACGAATGACCCAGCCCAAACTCCAGCACCGCTCCCGACAGCACATACTGCAAATCGCAGAGTGCATCGGCTACCGCCACGATGTCGTTGGCATCGATCGCTTCCCTGAGTTCATCGAGTTCTTCGGCCAGCAGCGACACCCGCAGCTGGCAGCGGGCGGGCGACGGAATCTGGGGGGTTTCTAAAACGGGGGCATGAAAAGTACGGTGGAACTCGGCCACCTGATTCAGCGAATCGGGTTGTTGCATGAATGTAGTTAATCAGTAAACGTAATCTTAGGATTTTTCAGGCTTTTCATGGCCTGTTCGAGCCCGTTGAGCGAAAGCGGAAACATTCGGTTGCCCGACCACTCCCGAATCAGGGCCGTACTATGGCTGTACTTCCAGTAGGCGGCCAGATTGGGGTTGAGCCAGACCAGATGCGGATATTGAGCCTTGAACCGATCGAGCCAGACAATACCGGCTTCTTCGTTATAATGCTCCACGCTACCCCTGGGGGTGGTTAGTTCATAGGGGGCCATGGACGCATCGCCTACAAAAATCACTTTGTACTGCCGGTTAAATGTATGAAGTACCTCCCAGGTCGGCACCCGCTCACGACGGCGCTGGTTATCTTTCCAGAGCGTTTCGTACACGCAGTTGTGAAAATACAGAAACTCCAGGTGTTTGAACTGGTAACGGGCGGCCGAAAAAAGCTGCGAACACAGGTCGATGTGCTCGTCCATCGATCCGCCCACATCGAATAACATCAGCACTTTAACCTGGTTTTTGCGCGAGGGCTGCATCCGTATGTCCAGATACCCGCCGTTGCGGCTCGTCCCGCTAATGGTGCCGTCAATATCCAGTTCATCGTCCAGGCCCTCGCGGGTCAGAATGCGCAGCCGACGAAGCGCCATTTTCAGGTTCCGGGTGTTCAACTCGATCTGGTCGTCGAGGTTCCTGTATGCGCGCTGTTCCCATACCTTGGGCGCGGTTCGGTTACCTCCCGATGAATTCTTCTGATCGGGCGATTGGGGAGCGCCGTTTCCCGGCAGGCCCCTGTTCTCATCGCCCCCTACTCCGCTCTGTCCGGGTTGTGTCCAGAACGTACTGGACTCGCCGGGCTGGTCCATCAGCTCGCGCAGCTGCTTCCAGAGTGCATCGATGCCCCCCGCCATTTCGAGCGCCTGCCGGTCGGCGTCAGTTAGCTGACTGTTCAGACCGTCGCGCAGCCAGTCGGGCAGTAACGGAGGTAGGCTGGCAGCCGGGGCCGATGGCTTAGCCGTTACATACTCGCCAAAAAGCCGGTCGAACAGGTCGAGGTGCTGTTCGTGCTTAACCAGGGTGGTTTTGCTCAGGTAGTAAAACTCTTCGATCGATGTACCACCCACCTGGCTCCGCATCACCGACAAAAGCGTCAGGTACTCCGGCAGGGTTACCGGCAGTGCGTGACGACGAAGGAGTAGAAAGAAGTCCAGAAACATGCGGTTGTCTTGAATAGGCTCCCGTAACGAGCTGGTGGGCGCACTGGTTTTTCGGTCGCTACCGGCATACAAATCGGTTCCCGGATCAATAAGGCCGGCCCCCTTTTCGGCGAAGGGCGGTCATCAGATCGGTATCCTGTTCGTTTTTCAGCAGGGCTCCCAGATACGGGGGCAGTTCGTTCAGGGCGTCGAGATCGTTCAGATCGTCGTGGGTAACGCCCGCCACCAGCAGCAGCCGTATCCAGTCGATCAGCTCACTGGTCGATGGTTTCTTTTTGAGCGCTCTCACATCCCGAATGCTGTAGAATACCGACATTGCTTTGGTCATCAGCTCCTGAGGCAGGTCGGGATAATGAACCCCCACAATCTGCTCCATCGTTTCGCGGTTTGGAAACCGGATAAAGTGGAAAAAACACCGGCGCAGAAACGCATCGGGCAGTTCTTTCTCGTTGTTGGAGGTGATGATAACGATAGGCCGGTGCCGGGCTTTGATGGTCTGCTGCAGCTCGTAGCAGTAAAACTCCATGCGGTCCAGTTCCAGCAGCAGATCGTTGGGAAACTCAATATCGGCCTTGTCGATTTCGTCAATCAGCAGTACCGCCTGCTCCTCCGACTCGAAAGCCTGCCAGAGCTTTCCTTTTCGGATGTAATGGGCGAGATCCCCTACCCGGTCCGATCCGTCGCCAAACTGTGAATCGCGCAACCGCGATACCGCATCGTACTCATACAGCCCCTGCTGGGCCGAGGTGGTCGACTTAACGTGCCAGGTATACAGCGGCTTACCCAACGACTGCGCAATCTCATAGGCCAGCAGGGTTTTGCCCGTTCCCGGTTCGCCTTTGATGAGCAATGGCTTCTGAAGCTGAACAGCCGCGTTGACCGCCATGCTCAACTCGCGGGTGGCAACGTAGGTAGCGGTACCGGAAAAGGCCATGAGTATGTGGGGTTCGGTGGGCAGGTATCGGTTCGCTCTGGTCAGCGGGTCTGAAAACGGCGAACCGATACCTGTCCGTCAGGTTATTCTTCGCCCTCGCTCGTAAAGGAGTACAGGGTGTTGTCCAGATGCAGGGCGTTGGCTTTGTAGTTCCGTACGAACTCTTCGATAACCTCGTCGGTGATTTCTTCTACGTTCAGACAAACGTCCAGCGCAATACCATAATCCGTCTCGGTATCAATCTCTACATGTTCCTGAACTTTCACCGTTTCGGTTTCTTCGATTTCTTCGATGATTTCGGTCAGCGCCGTTTCGGCCTCCTCCTCCATCTCGGGCGAGATCGTGTAGCCAGCACTCCGATCTTCGGGTGGTACGTATTCCGGATAGGTCTTCCGCACCTGCTCTACGGCCATTTCGTACACCAGACTGCTATGGTGCAGCCGCAGGGTGTAGACCAGTGCATCATAAATCACCTCCTGGGCCTGATATTGACCAGGAAACTGAATATGAACACATTCGCCGGATTCCAGCACGTCCAGATCGTCGTCTTCAACGTAAATAAACGATTTGCCTTCCTGTTGGCACTCCTCTTTCAGCGCACTGATTTCTTCGGGGTCGTACCCTTCGTTCTTGTAGTTAGCCATGCGGCAAAAGTAAAACTTAATAGTGAGTAATGGATGAATCGACGGTGGCAGAAGCCGCCCGGCCGTCAATAAACCAGCCACTGGTCTGAGCGGGAGAATGGATCAGGCTGGCAACGGTACGGTTTCAGTGGCCCAACCCGTGACGAGCGCTTGCGCAAAATCGATTGCCTGGTAAACGGACTTCAGATCGACAGCCTCTATGGTATCTTCGGGTTGATGAATGCGAGGCATTTGTCCCGACGGGTCCAGCGCACACAGCGCCACGACCGGTATCCGGTTTCTGACGAACCAGACGCTGTCGAAGTCGGCGGTATGCCACTCGCCCATCTGCACCCGCTCCCGAAAGGCATCGGTGTTGATCAGCTCGCGGGCTCGTTCTGTAGCCGGGTTGTCGTACCGGATAACCTCTATGGTTCCCGTCTGCTCCACGACGGTTAACTGCCCGGCCCCCAGCGTATCAAAATTGATGGCCAGCGTCTGCTTCCGGTTCCACGTACGTTTGTGAGCCTCCACGTAGTGATAGGCGCCAATCATGCCGGCTTCTTCGGCACTGGTCAGAACGACTTCAATAGCCAGATTGGGCAGGTGCTGCTGCCGAAGCTGTTCGGCGGTGACGAGGGCCGCAGCCACGCCCGTTGCGTTATCGCTGGCTCCGTTGGTATATCCCTTCAGCCAGTACCCCGCCGTACCAACCCCGGCCTGTATGACAAAATAAGCCATGAGTGCGTAGCGAAGGTAGGTAACATAAGGTAGCCCGGTACCCATTGCCTCGGCGGTTGCCAGCATGGCGGCTATGACCATCAGCCCCAGCGAGACGATCAGCGACGTTCGGAAACCGGCCTGCTGTTTAGGGCCGTAGAGCAGGGAAACAGGCGCGGTATCGTAATGGGCCATCAAAATCACTTTTTTTGTATCGGCCGGGTCGGTCTGGGCGGGCCAGTGACCTATTACATTACGTGCTGTAAGCTGCCCTGGGAAGCGGGTAATAAACGAGTAGCGCCAGTTGAAATACCGCCAGGCCATCCATACAAAATACCAGACCAGACCTACCGCTACCCCGGTTACCGGTACCAGCGCCAGCCCGGTCAGGATACCGCCAATGATCCAGTATACAACCGTAACATACGTGCGGGGTGTCTGAAACGCTTCGGTGCGGACGCTGGCCCCCATCTCCGTTAGCTGCTCCTGTAACAGGCGGGCCGCTTCGGTTTCGTAATGAGTAGCCGCGCCCCGATGGGGTAAGCGTGTGAGGTCGCGCAGAAGAGCGTCGATCTGAATCATAAGAATTCGGTTAATGCTCGGGTTTTTGAAACACTTGGTCTGGGTCGATCCCGGCCTCACGCATGAGGCCCATACCGTACTGACGAATGGTGTCGATAACCGGAATAGCGCGCTGGCCTTTTTCGGTAAGCCGATACTCCACCTTGGGCGGCACAACCGGGTATACCGTCCTTGTTACGAAACCATGCGTCTCCAACTCCCGCAGTTGCGTGGTCAGCATCTTGTGGGAGATATGAGGCAGGTATTTTTTCAGATCACCATACCGCAGCACTGCTTTTTTGCTGAGCCGCCACAAAATCGGCATTTTCCAGGTTCCGCCAATCTGGTGCATGGCGTATTCGACCGGATTGTAATACACTCGGCCGTCGTCAACAAAGTCGGGCATATCGGTACTAATTTGAGTATCAACAGTATTTACTTAAAAAGCTGAATGCTGCCGGGTCAATTACGGGCTAGGACACCAGCGGATTCGGTGCCGAATGTACGCCGGTAAATGATCCTGGCTACTTTAATATGTCAGTTCACCTGCATCCATCAACTCCGCACTACTGCCTGTCATCCGATTACCGCGCTGCTCGTGAGGCCCGGTGTTGTTTCGGCTTAGTTAGTCACTCTCCTAAAAGAGAGTATGGCACTAAAAAGTACCTAACTGGATAATACTCCTGTTAGCCAGCACATTTGTGGCACGTTTTTTACCGAACCAGCAACCAGATCCTCTGTCATGAGCTTAAAAGACCCCAACCGCGTCCATGCTGAACGCCCGAAGCGCGTTGCCATCGTCATTGCCAATCCGGCCGTATCAACCACCACCGGCTGGCCAGTTGGCTTCTGGTGGAGCGAACTAGCCCACCCCTACCACGAATTTACGGAGAAAGGCTACACCGTAGAGGTATTCAGCCCAAATGGCGGTCCCTGCCAGGCTGATGCGATGAGCGACCCCAACGACCCAAGTGGCTACTCGGCTGGGGATCTCATTTCGCAGGGATTTATGCACACCCCCAAACTGCGGGCATTAATCGATTCGACCCGGCCCGTTAGCGACCTGAACGTAGCCGATTTTGATGCTCTCGTGGTGGCGGGTGGGCAGGCGCCCATGTTCTCCTTTGAAACCGCTACCGACCTGCATCAGAAGTTTGTTGCGTTTTATGAAAGCGGTAAGGTAACAGCGGCACTCTGCCACGGGGTGGCGGTGTTGCGCTACGCCAAACTCAGCAATGGCGCCTACCTGGCTACCGGCAAAACCGTAACGGGCTTTGCCAACGTGGAAGAAGATTACGCCGATCAGGCGGTCTGGGCGTATGGCCTTCTTCCACGGGGCACCCACCTGATGCCGTGGCGCATAGAAGACGAGTTGAAGAAAATTGGCGCCAACTACGTACAGGCGGGTTTATGGCGTGGATTCGCCATCCGGGATGGTAACCTGATTACCGGTCAGCAAAACTTCAGCGGGGCCGAAACAGCCCGGGCTATCGTTGCCGCGCTGGGAGAATAATAGTAGCTGGCCGCTCTCCCCGTTAATTCTGTTTTCTTCTCTTTATCGTTCCCTATATGCGAATTGCAATTATCGGCGCCGGTCATGTTGGCGGTGCCCTCGCCCAGCGCTTCGTTCAGGTCGGTCACACGGTGCTGATCGGGGCCCAGTTTCCGCTCTCCGACAAATCGATCAATCTGGCTAATCAGATTGGGCAGGATCGCTTCATGAGTATCCCAATGGCCGTTCAGCAGAGCGAAGTCATCGTATTGGCAACCCCGGCGGCTAAAACCCTGGAGGTGGTGAACGACCTCGGCGATACCAGTGGTAAAGTCATCATCGATGCCATGAATACGGGTCGCGGTACGGGTCTCGCCGGCTTTACTACCACTACCGAGGCCATACTAGCCCATACCGCCACTACCGATGTCGTCAAGTGTTTCAACACGACAGGTTATGAAAATATGCTTAACCCGGTTTACGGGGGTGAGGGCATCGATATGTTCATGGCCGGCAACAGCGACGCTGCCAAAGCCACGGCCCGACAGCTGGCCATCGACATTGGTTTTGCTAATTGCTATGATCTGGGCGGGACCGATGCCGTTGGTTTGCTGGAGCAGCTGGCCATGTGCTGGATCAAACTGGCGATGGGTATGGGGTACGGACGCAATATTGGAGTTAAAATTGTGAGACGCTGATTGGTCAGGTATTTTCCGTAAAAACAAACCCGACAAAAAACACCATCGTCCTTAGCGAGTTATTTAGCCTGTAACCCAAACACACTACCAAATGCAGATCAAACGTAATGCCACTGCCCATTGGACCGGCACCGGCAAAGATGGAAAAGGTACGCTCAGCACCGCCAGTACGGTACTGAACCAAACCCAGTACTCGTTCAACACCCGCTTCGCCGATGGCGTGGGCACCAATCCGGAAGAACTGGTGGCCGCTGCTCATGCGGGCTGTTTTGCCATGCAGCTGGCCTTCAATATTCAACAGGCAGGTTTTGCCGCTGACTCGCTCGACGTGCAATGCACTATTACCCTGGAGGATGGCGGGATCAGCAGCTCAAACCTGAAACTCACGGCCAGCGTTCCGGGCCTTGAAAACGAGAAGTTTAACGAACTGGTCGAGCATGCCGAGAAGAACTGCCCTATCTCCAAACTGTTCAACACAACCATCAATGTTGACGCCACCCTGAATTAATGAGTGAATGAGTGAACGAGTGAATTAGCGATTTAGTGAGCTCAACAAGTGGTTTATGTGGCAAACATTCGCTAATTCGCTCAATCGTTAATTCACTCATTGCCGATGAAGCTTCTGACCAACCTCACCTTTTGGGTACTGACGGCTATTACGGCCGGTATTCTGCTTGGCCATTTTCGGCCCGACATCGCCCTCCTGCCGGTACTCGACGCCCCTATTAAAGGACGATTTATGGGACAGGAGCTATCCCTGGGCGCTACGTTGAGCGAGTTCCTGAGTGGGTTGTTTATCAGTACCGTCAAGCTCTTCATCAGCCCGATTATTTTCCTGACCATCACGCTTGGTATTGTCAGCATGGGCGACCTTAAGAAGGTGGGAAAAGTAGGCGCCAAAGCGCTGCTGTATTTCGAAGTCGTTACCACCGTAGCGCTCCTGATCGGAGTGCTGGTAGCCAATATCATCCGGCCGGGCGATGGGGTTATGACCTCGGCCGTGGCGGGCGGAGACATCAGCAAATACACAAAAAGCGCCGGTGCGTTCAGCTGGTGGCAGTTTTTCCTGGACAACGTTACCCTGCAGGTGCTGGTACTGGCCATACTGACGGGGGTCGTGCTAAGTCGATATTCGGGTCGGGATGCCATCGTTGCCGGTATGAATCGCTTATCCAAATACATCTTCAGAGCCCTCCATATGGTCATGAAGCTAGCCCCCATCGGCGCGTTCGGGGGGATGGCCTACACGATCGGTAAATACGGACTGGCTACGCTCCTGCCCCTCGGCAAACTAATGCTGACCGTTTATACGACCATGGCGCTGTTTATATTCGGAGTGCTTTGGTTCATTCTACGCACCGCCCGCGTCAACCTGCTCGATTACCTCCGGTATGTTCGCCAGGAGTTACTTATTGTTCTCGGCACTTCCTCGTCAGAAGCCGCTTTGCCCTCACTAATGGAGAAGCTCGAGCGCATGGGCTGTGCTAAGTCCGTAGTGGGGCTGGTGGTGCCAGCCGGTTATTCGTTCAACCTCGATGGGACGACAATTTACCTGTCTATGGCAACGATTTTTCTGGCGCAGGTATTCGGCATTGAACTAACCCTAAACCAGATGGTAACCATAATCGGTATCCTGATGGTGACCTCGAAAGGGGCGGCCGGCGTTACCGGCAGTGGATTTGTTGTGCTGGCCAGTACCCTGACCGCCATTCAGGTTATTCCGGTAGAAGGGCTGGCCCTGCTGCTGGGCGTAGACCGGTTTATGTCCGAAGCCCGCAGCCTGACCAATTTTATTGGCAACGGGGTAGCTACAATCTGGCTTGCCAACCACGAACGCGCCTTTGACCGGACGCAAATGCACCACGCCTTCAGCGAGGTAGAAAATCTGGAAAGCACCCAGGCCAACCCGGTTAAGAACGAAACGCCGTAGCCACTCCCGGAACGCAGGCCTGCCAAGAGACCACCGAGCACAAATCGTAGTTATCCTCTGTCTTTCGCACCGTAACAAGGTTTTTCCGACTTCAGACTTGTGGGGCTGAAGTCGGAAAAACCTTGTTACGCCACCCCGTACGTTGTTTTATTTGACGAATAAAAGCTCCCGGTACTTCACCAGGGGCCAGTCTTCGTCATCGACGACCTGCTCAAGCTTGTCAACTTCGTACCGGATAAGGTCGAAATAATCTTTCACCTCGGTGCCGTATAGCCGGGCGCGTTCAACGGTGTCGGTTATATTGTTGGCTTTCTTACGGCTTTCGATCATTGCCTCTACTCCCTTCTTGATCACGATGACCCGCGCCGATAATTCGCGCAGTATGTCCTTGATGGGCTCGGCTTCGGCGGTCATACCCAGCTCCACCAGATGGCGTGCGGTTTCGGCCAGTTTATTCTGATATTTTAGAACCGTCGACACAACGTGGTTCATAGCCAAATCGCCCATTACCCGCGACTCGATCTGAACTGTCTTTATGTATTTCTCCAGTTCAATCTCGTACCTCGATTCAACTTCCGCATGACTTAGCACGCCCGTACGCTCAAACAGCGCCAGCGACTCGGGCTGAACGTAGACGGCCAGCGCGTCGGGCGATGATTTAATATTCGACAGGCCCCGCCGGGCGGCTTCGGCTACCCACTCATCAGAATACCCGTTGCCTTCAAACAGAATCCGTTTAGAATTAGCGTAGTACTCTTTCAGGATATCGACAATGGCCAGCTCTTTCTTCTCTCCCCGCGCCAGTCGGCCGTCGAGTTCGGTTCTGAACTGGTTGAGCTGATCGGCCACTATAGCGTTCAGCACCGTCATAGTCGAGGCTGAGTTGGCCGAGCTGCCTACCGCCCTAAACTCGAATTTGTTGCCGGTAAAGGCAAAAGGCGAGGTACGGTTACGGTCGGTGTTGTCGCGCATCAGGCTCGGAATCCGGTTCAGGCCCAGTTTGTAGTATACGTTATCGCCTTTGTTGAGTGAAATTTCGTTTTTGGTTTCAAGGTCTTCCAGTGCCCGGGTCAGCGTTTCGCCCAGAAAAATAGAGACGATAGCCGGGGGGGCCTCGTTAGCGCCCAGGCGATACTCGTTACCGGCCGATGCAATACTAGCCCGCAAAAGGTCGGCGTTGTCGTGCACGGCTTTCACCACATTGACCAGAAACGTTAGAAAGCGGAGGTTTTCTTTCGGCTTGGTGGTGGGTGACAGCAGGTTCACGCCGGTATTGGTGCCCATCGACCAGTTGTTGTGCTTACCTGACCCGTTGATGCCGGCAAACGGCTTTTCGTGGAACAGGACCTTCAGGTTATGCTTCTCGGCAATTTTCTCCATCAGATCCATCAGCAGCGCATTATGGTCGACGGCCAGGTTGACTTCCTCAAACGTGGGTGCCACCTCGAACTGACCGGGCGCTACCTCGTTATGCCGCGTCCGGACAGGCATGCCCAGCTTCATGGACTCGAATTCAAAGTCGACCATAAAGGCGTTGATCCGGGGCGGGATCGAGCCGAAATAATGGTCGTCGAGCTGCTGCCCCCGGGCGGGCTGATGGCCAAAAACGGTACGACCGGCCAACACCAAATCAGGGCGCGCGTAGAAAAGGGCACGGTCTACAACGAAGTATTCCTGTTCCGGTCCCAGCGTTGGGGTCACCTTGGTAATGCTCCGGTCAAAATACTGGCAAACGGCAGTAGCCGCTTTATCCAGCGCGTTCAGTGATTTGAGCAGCGGGGTTTTGTAATCGAGGGCCTCACCCGTATAAGCGATGAATACCGACGGAATACAAAGCGTTTTACCACCCGCGCCATTATCCATCAGAAAAGCCGGGGAGCTGGGGTCCCAGCCGGTATAGCCCCGTGCTTCGAACGTATTACGCAGGCCACCACTCGGAAACGACGACGCGTCGGGCTCCTGCTGCACCAGCGCACTGCCTTTGAACTTCTCCATCGCCTTGCCATCGGCGGTTATGTCAAAGAAAGCATCGTGCTTTTCGGCCGTTTCGCCCGTCAGGGGCTGAAACCAGTGGGTGTAGTGCGTAGCCCCTTTCGACGTTGCCCACGATTTCATAGCACCGGCCACTTCGTCGGCAATGGCCCGGTCGATCGCGCCGTTGGTCTGGATAGCCTCGGTAACTTTCAGATAAGCTTCGGGCGACAGCAGCGCCCGCATCACCTCATTGTTGAATGTATTGGAACCAAAAAAATCACCTACACGCTCGGTCGGGGCGGCAACAGCCACGGCCTGGCGGCTCTGAGCAATTTCAAGGGCTTTGAACCGATAATTGGACATAGTACAGTCGGGGCGGTTTGGGAATGAAATGGTTTATCAAACATACATGCGTTCAGCCCAGATTACAACCTGGCCCATAAAAAAGCCCGGCTACCGAAGCAGCCGGGCACAGATCAGGTTTAGCTTACGTTCAGTCATTAATGAAACAAATGCAGAAGGTGTTTGCACAGAATATCTTAGCAGACAGAGCAGCGTAGTAGCTCTTTCTTAGTCATCGCAGCTTTGACAATACCCAAGGATAAAATTTTCTGTTTATCAATATGTTAGTAAATATTAATTTCTCAACCCATGAAAATAATTGTTTTTGTGTATCGCAAAACACGTTCAATATGTTACTTATAGCAAACTACACGTCTTACCCAAAAGGTTTTTTGTTTGGTTGATTTTGGTCGACAAGACAATCGCTTCTGATTTCAGGCGACGATAAGCTCGGCAGATTCCTAGTAATAACAGGAACATCGGCCTCTCAATCGTTTGACTTCAGAAAATAATATATCAATGCACTTATCCTCCATCTATGTGTAAAAGGTGATTTCACTAGTAATGTGCCTTTGAGTTGATGGTTTAATCATCATTCAAGCCGTTCTTATTCTGTTCGAGACTTGTTTCATTCTATATTTTCTTGAAACGTTTTATTATTATTTCGCTTCCCACTACCAATGAGATATAGCTTTTTGCCAAGCTTTTCATTGACTTACCTTTATATGCCTACGTCATATAAAACTGACAACGATGTACGATGTACTTGTTTAACTATCCTATCCTTCTTTCCGTACAAGCTCGCTCCCATATTAGTAATTTATTCTATAATCACTCTCTGTATATATTCTTCCCCCCCGTTGTTAGCTAATAGCATTACGAGTCAAGCTCAATCCTTTACTCTGCCTGCCCCTACGTTAAAATGGCAAGTTAGCTTAGGAGGAAGTTCTTTTGATTATGTTAGAAGTATGGCGGCTCTTCCAGACTCTACATACATTATCGTTGGCAATACTTCATCAACTAACGGAGATATGACCAGAGATGAATTGGTCAGAAATGTGGCTAGTGCTGCTTGGGTATCTAAAATTAACAAACAAGGGAATAGAGTATGGTCTAGAAGCTACGCTTTGTTTCCTAACGACTTATACAGCGATCATGATGCTCTGAGTGTGGCAACGATTGACCAAGGTGGTTGCGTAGTCGCAGCCGTTGCTATTCGAGAAGGGAAGAAATCACCCTGGGTATTCAAAATAGATGCCAACGGCTCAAAGATGTGGGAAAAGACATTTAATATAAATTCTAATTCGGAGTATCACACCCAAACAATAACAGTAGATAGTAGTGGAAACTACGTGGTAGCAGGCTGGGTAAGAAGTGAGGGTAACGCTGGGCTCGGCTTGTATGATGTATGGATCATAAAACTGGATTCTGATGGAAATTTGATCTGGGAGAAGACATTTGGTGGCTCAAGTAATGATTTAGCAAAATCTGTAATCTCTCTACCAGAAGGAGGTTATGTAATCGCGGGCTATACAGCCTCTAAAGATGGTGATGTAACATCGACTCATAACGGTTTTGATTGTTGGATAATTAAGCTGGACGCATACGGGAATATGCTTTGGCAGAAAACTTATGGCGGTTCATATGATGACCGGGCAATATCCGTCGCTAGGACATCGGATGGTAAGTTTGTTGTAGCAGGCTATACCAGTTCAGGCGACGGAGATGTAACAGGATATCATGGTACTGTGCCTCCAGCTTATGGAAATACTTTCTTTGGACTACATGACTTCTGGGTATTGAAAATTAGCGAGAGTGGCAACCTAATTTGGCAGAAGGCGTTGGGGGGGTCTAACGATGATATATCAGCGTCAGTGGCTATAACTGGACCTGCTACATTTGACTGGACATTAAGTTAAGTGTGATCTAACTTAGTGAACCATGAAAACCAGCAGAAGACAGTACGACGAGGAGTTCAAACGGATGGCCGTCGAGCTCTCCCTAGCTAAAG
>NZ_SWJG01000005.1 GCF_005870035.1 Spirosoma lacussanchae
GCTAGGGAGAGCTCGACGGCCATCCGTTTGAACTCCTCGTCGTACTGTCTTCTGCTGGTTTTCATGGTTCACTAAGTTAGATCACACTTAACTTAATGTCCAGTCAAATGTAGCAGGTCCAGTTATACCCAGGCGTTGGGCTAGTTCTTTGGGCGAGCCAGTGGCCCGTTTGCGGATCAGGGAATCTAAAAAGCGAAACCGGTTGGCTAGTTTCTGAATCATAATGGTGGGTAGGGTTAACTACTCCACTTAAGACGACATCATGCTGTAGAATGTGCACTTGTTTACGGGTCAAACTGCGTGAAATCACTCTTTTTATGTGTGAAATCACCCATAAACCTGTATACAAGTACAGACGCTAGTTTTGCCTATATGCTATTTATACCGCTCCGGAAGCAGTAAAAGGGAGAGAAAGCTAACTTGCAATCCTATTAGTAAGTCCCTCTGCCTTATGATCCGGTTCCGATTCGTGTTCCTGTTCCTTGTTGCGTCGATAGCCTCGTTGGCTCAGACACCTACTACCGACTGGACTACCACCTACTGGCCTGCGCGCTGGATTCTGCACCCAACGGCGCCGGCCCGGCAGTATGGGGTGTTTCACCTGCGCAAAGCCATTGACCTGCTGCAAAAGCCGGCCCGCTTCGTTGTACACGTTTCGGGCGATAACCGGTATCGGCTGTTTGTGAATGGTCGGGCGGTGCTGCTGGGGCCAGCCCGCAGCGATACGCAGAACTGGAACTACGAAACGATTGATCTGGCGCCGTATCTGCAGGCCGGGCGGAATGTACTGGCCGCGCAGGTCTGGAATATGGGCGAGGGTATTCCGTTTGCGCAGATGAGCTACCAAACCGGGTTTGTTTTGCAGGGCGACACCGACGCGGAAAAAATAGCCAACACCGACGCTAGCTGGAAGATATACCAGAACCTGGCTTACTCACCCATCAAGAACGACATCCCTAAACTGCGAACCTATATCGTGGCGGGCGACGGCGACCGGGTCGATGCGGCCCGCTATCCCTGGGGCTGGGAGCAGCCCGACTTCAACGATAGTGCCTGGCTGGCGGCCAAGCCGTTTGGTTTTCCGACCAAGCCCCGCGGGCTCGGCACCGATGGGAACTGGGGGCTGGTACCCCGTCAGATTCCGATGATGGACGAACATCCCGAGCGGCTGGCGGCCGTTCGGCGAGTAGAGAACGGACAGATGGAAGCCGCCTTTTTGCAGGGAAAAGCGCCCGTAACCGTTACCGCTAATAAAAAAGCGGTCTTTCTGATTGACAATGGTGTGCTGACCAATGCCTACCCGGAGCTGACCGTGAGCCGTGGCAAAAACGCGGTAATCACCCTGAGTTATGCCGAAGCCCTGATCGACGCAGCCGGTAAAAAAGGAAACCGGAACGAGGTGGAAGGCCGGTCGTTACGTGGCTTCGACGATCAGTTCGTAGCCGATGGGTCAGACCGCCGTACGTTTCGGCCTCTCTGGTTCCGGACGTATCGGTACCTACAGCTGACGGTAGAAACCAAAGACGAACCGCTCGTACTGAACGACCTCGTCGGGCAATTTACCGGCTACCCATTCGAGCAGAAAGGAAAGTTTACCGCCAATGCTCCCACATCAACAACAACATCTACGCTCGGCGTGAATGCACCGGGCGACTCGTCGTTGCAGGGAATCTGGGACGTGGGCTGGCGAACGGCCCGGCTTTGCGCGGGCGAAACCTACTACGACTGCCCTTATTACGAACAACTGCAGTATACCGGCGATACGCGCGTACAGTCGTTGATTTCGTTGTATGTGGCGGGTGACGACCGGCTGATGCGGAAAGCCATTCTCGACTATGACCACAGCCGCTTCAATGATGGGCTGACGCAAAGCCGCTATCCCAGTGCTGACTTTCAGGTAATACCGACGTTTTCGCTATTCTGGGTCTGTATGATCCACGATTACTGGATGCATCGGCCCGACGATGCCTTTGTGAAGTCTATGATGCCCGGCGTACTGAGCGTGCTGAACTGGCACGAAGAGCGGCTCGATAAAAACGGTTTGAACGGGCCGTTGCTCTGGTGGAATTTTGTGGACTGGGCCAAGTGGCAGAACGCGAAAGATGAGGTGGCGGGTGGTGTGCCGCCGGGCGCTAAGAAGGGCGGGTCCAGCATCTTGACTTTACAACAGGCCTATACCTATTTCCGCGCGGCCGATCTGCTGGCCCATTTTGGTCAGAACGAACGCGCCGAGCATTACCGGGAGCTGGCCCGTCGGCTGAACAAGGCGGTTTATACCCAATGCTGGGATGCCGGACGAGGCCTGCTGGCCGATACTCCCGCGAAAAACAGTTTCAGCCAGCATGCCAACCTACTGGCGATCCTGACCGATGCCGTGCCAAAAAATCAGCAGGTGGCTTTGTTGACAAAAACAATGGCCGCCACGGATCTTATTCAGGCTACCTTTTATTTCAAGTTTTACCTGTTCGAGGCTCTGAAGAAAACCGGGCTGGGCGATGAACTGGTGCCGCAGCTCAAGCCCTGGCGCGATATGCTGGCCATTGGCCTGACTACCTTCGCCGAGAATCCTGAACCAACCCGCTCTGATTGTCACGCCTGGAGTGCCTCGCCCTTGTATGCGCTTCTGTCGACGACCTGCGGTATCCAGCCTGCTGAGCCGGGCTTCCGCACGGTGCGCATCGAGCCAGCCTTCGGTACGTTGACCCGTGTTGATGGCCGCGTGCCTCATCCGCAGGGTGAGATTGTGGTCAGCTTCCAGAAAACGGCAGCGGGCGGCCTGACCGGCAGCGTGAGCTTACCCGAGAAAATGACCGGTACGCTGCGCTGGAAAGGCAAAACCCTCGCCCTGACAGGAGGTACGCAAACGGTGAGTTTATGAGACTAGTCGGGTCGGCTACAGCATGCTGGCGCCAACAACCTGTCCGTTGTCCGTTCGCTGAACGTAAACCAGTACGCTGCTTTGATCTGGGCCGAGGCCATTGGGTACCGGGAGGGTGGCACTACCCGACGAGTCCGACTGGTCTATGGTCCTGAACTGCCGCACGATGTTGGTATTGACCAGCGTTCGGCCCCCGTTTTCGCCGTTGCCAACAGCGGTACGGGCTTCTTTCTGCAGCAGGGCGATATTGACGCGGTAGGGACCTTTTGCCGACAGCGTATAGGTCACCGTCAGGATTTTGTCCGTACGGTTTACCTGGCCGTTTACCGTTACAAATGATGAAGCCGGTTGTTTCTGAACGGCGGTAACAGCCTGCTCTATGCGGCTCCGCTGGCCGCCAATGATGTCCTGTTGTCCATTTACGATCAGTTGGGGCGTATAAGTTTGCGTGCGTAGCTGCCGGTTATACTGCCGCTGCCGATCGGTGAATTGCCGACTGCTGAACGGGTCCTGCCAGCCAAGCCGGTTCCAGTAGTCGACATGAAACGACAGGCCATATACCGCCTGGCCGGCCCGGGCCGCTTTTTCGGTGATTTCCTGCAAAGCCCGGTCAGCAGGCGGGCAACTGGAACAGCCCTGTGAGGTGAACAATTCCAGCACTACTACCGGTCGCGCAGCTGGTTTGACGGGTGGAGAAGTCGAGACGGCTGGGGCTAGCAGCAGAGTCACCGCCAGCCAGAAAAATGCGTTCATGAGTCATGTTGTTGAGAGATGATATAGGACTGCTGTGAGAGATCGACCGGTCGGTTACAGGCCCAGATAGTAGTCGTAGCCACGCTCGGCCCAGAAGTCGCGCGGGCGCGTGTCGGAGAAGAAAATCCGGCCGATGCGCTTGAGATTTTTGACGCCGTATTTGTGCGGGATAATCAGCCGGATGGGGGCGCCGTGCTGGTTGTTGATCGGCTGGCCGTTAAGTTCGTAGGCCAGCAGCGTTTGCGGATGCAGCGCGCTCTCCATATCGATACCTACGTAATACCCTTTGTCGGGCGTTTCCATACCGACAAACGAGTACAGATCGGTCGGACGGTCCGGCGCGGGGGCATTGCCGCTTTTGGTGCCGAGTTTATAGCGCTCCAGAAAATCGGAGAGCCGCACGCCACCCCAGTGCTGAATCTGACTCCAGCCTTCCACACACTTAAAATCATAAATCAGCTCTTGCTTTGGCAGCGCCCGAACGTCGTCCATGGTGAGGAGCAGCGGCTCCTGGTTCGGCCGGTCGATCTGTAGCTTCCAGTCGGCCGGCAGTGACGTGCGTAACCCGTCGAAGCCGTTTACACGCGGTCGTTTGGCCGCTTCTTCGCGGGGGTAGGTCTTAACCAGGTGGGTGTTGCTGAAATACGTCCGGGCAATCTGTTCGTTGGCGTCTAGTACCCGGCGTAACGGTTTTTTTATGCCAAATACCTTCGGGCTGTTTTTTATCCACGAATAAACGCCGAACGGAACGGTGGCGGCCAGCGCGAACAGCCCAAAGGAACGGAGCGTTCGGCGACGTATGGCTGATTCGGGAGCGTCGCTTTCCGGGAGGTTGGGTTCGTTAGATGTCTTCATGACAGGGCAGGGCGTATGGGTGCCGGATCGGGGGTTGGGTCGTTGGTAGGCTGTGGCTCGGGGGCAGGCCGAAGCGGCTGGGCCGGGTCGTTGGCTTTTAGTACGTCGAAGCCCGTAACCATACTCTGAAAGTTGCCCCAGCCCGCCCGGATTACCTGAGCAATATGCACCACAAAAAACAGCACGTACCCGACCGTCAGCGCAAAATGAATCAGCCGGGCCATTTCGTACCCCCCCGACAGGGCCGTTAGCCAGTAAAACTGCGTCGGCTTGTAAATGGCATACCCCGTCAGAACCGACCCGGCGCCCATGATCATGATCGAGAAGTACGCAATCTTCTGCGCACCGTTGTACTTGATGAAGGGCGGCTGGGTTTTTCGCAGGCCCAGATCATAGGCCGTAACCTGAATGGCTTCCCGAAATGAGTGGCGGTTCGGAACCAGGTGGCGCCACTCGCCCGATACAATCGTGTAGCCTACATACAGCAGCCCGTTGAGCAGGAAGAGCCACATGAACACAAAGTGCCACGCCATACCCTCGGCCAGTCGGCGCGATAGCCCCAGCGCCTTATAAAACCCGTCCGGAAAGAAAGAGATCAGTGTCCAGTCGCCTAGCACGATCTTGTACGGGTCGTAGGCCCAGTAAATGAGCAGGCCGCTCCAGATCATGACGAACAGGACCGGGAAATTAATCCAGTGAAACCAGCGGATGGCCAGCGGGTGTTTATGGACGATGCGTTTCATGATAAATACCGATTCGGGTACGTAAGCTACTGGTTTACCAATACGTACGCAAACAAAATAGGTGCCGATTCCGCTGCGGCCAACCAGCCACCAATCAGGCGGCTACGGCTTCGGTAGGCAGAGCGGGCGCTGCCGGGAAATCGACGGGAATCTGGGTGATGCTGTGGAGGTAATTCGAGATGATTTTATCCCCAATGAGCAGAAGCAGATCCACCAGGGCGCTCTGTGGATAACCGACCGCTACAAACTGGTCGATCAGCTGGTTGTCGGGATGTCCTTTCGTTTCGGTGATGGCTTTGGCCAGTTTTACCAGTGCATCGAGTTTGGGGTCGAAGTTGGCATGGCCCGCCCGTAGTTGCAGTATCTGCTCGTCGGAGAAGCCGTTCAGTTTGCCCAGCGCGGTATGGGCTGCCTGACAGTAGACGCAGTTATTGGCCTGAGAAACCACGAGGTTGATAGCCTCCCGCTCCTTGGCTTTGAAAATACCTTTGGTTTGGCTTTGCTGAAAGGCGAGGTAAGCCCCCAGGCCATTGTCAGACAGGCCGAATGTGGCGTACAGGTTCGGTACAAAACCTAATCCTTTTTGCAGATTGTCGAAGAGCTGTTGGTTCTGGGCCGAGACCTGGTCGCGGGTTGGGACGTGAAACGTTGCCATTGTCGTGTTGGTTTATGGTGAATTGACAGGGCAAAGGTGCAGCCAGTGAAGACACCCGAAAATGGATGTATTTCCCGCTCTGTTATCAATTCTTCCCGATGGTTAGCCGGCAGCGGTTGCCAGACCCTGTATTACCTGCTTTTTGAAAGTCGATGGGGGCTGGCCGGTCTGTTTTTTGAAGAACCGACTGAAATGCGACACTTCATCGAAGCCCAGCTCGAAGGCAATTTCCTTGGTCGACTTATCCGTATAGAGCAGCAGCCGTTTGGCCTCCAGCGCAATGCGCTCGTGAATGATCTGCAGTGGACTTTGCTGACTATAGAGGGCAAACAGGTTGGCCAGGGTTTTGGGCGATTTGTTCAGCAGGTCGGCGTATTCGCTTACGGTATGCAGGCTGCGGTACTGGTTCTCAACGAGCAGGTTGAACCGACGCACCAGGTTAAGGTCGGCTTCGGATAAGTCAGGAGTCAGGTACTGCTCCTTAGCCAGCCGTGTCAGCTTAATAATCAGCCGCTTCAGCAACATCCGCAGCATTTCGCCCTGAATAGTATCTCGGGTCGAAAACTCGTCGTCGAAAACCATCAGCAGCGCTTCAAATTTGCGTTGCTCAGCTGGACTAAGCTGCAGGAAGAGCGGATTTTGGGCACCATAAAACAAAAAGCCAACACATGAGACTTCTTTGTCGTGGTCAACGATGCAGTAGAAATCGCGGTCGAACTGCCAGGCAACGACCGCGTCGGGATTAGCAAATCCGAACGACTGATTGACCATGAGCGGTAACACCGTCTGCGCCGGAAACGCATACGTCACTTCATCGATCGTGACCGATTGCGATGCCCCCGTATTCCAGGCAATGGTCAGCAGGCGTTGAGGATGTCGGTTACCCAGCCGGTCGCTGAAGAAGTGCCGACTGAAACCCTTCTCCCGGCAGATCAGTTGCAAAACGCCATTCGTTTTTGGTTCGGTGTAGGTATAGACCATAAGCTATAGGTGAGCCAGATGGAGGCTATAAATATATAAATACTCCTGACGCGTTTTACCTTTGTTCCATACCCTTACGTT
Organism: Spirosoma lacussanchae; assembly: GCF_005870035.1. GTDB lineage: Bacteria > Bacteroidota > Bacteroidia > Cytophagales > Spirosomataceae > Spirosoma > Spirosoma lacussanchae. The sequence continues at coordinate 6,947 of NZ_SWJG01000005.1, forward strand.
GATGATCATTCATACCCTTGATACCGGCCCCTTCAAACTCGATGGGGGCGCCATGTTCGGCGTTGTTCCGAAAACGCTTTGGCAGCGCACTAATCCCGCCGACGACCGAAATCTCTGCGACTGGGCACTGCGTAACCTGCTCATCGAAACGACCGATGCCAGCGGCAAACCCCGGCTGGTGCTGGTCGATACCGGCGTAGGGGATAAGCAGGATGCCAAATTTTTCGGCTTCTATGACCTGCCTAACGGCAAAACACTCGTGCAGGCTGTTGAGCAGGCCGGCTACGCACTGAGCGACGTGACTGACGTCCTGCTGACGCATCTGCATTTCGACCATGCGGGTGGCGCCGTTCGCTGGGCCGATGCGGGACGCACCCGCCTGGAGCCTACCTTTCCGCGGGCCACCTACTGGAGCCATAGTGGCCAGTGGCAATGGGCCATGCAGCCTAACCCCCGCGAGCGGGCCACCTACCTCCGGGAGAACATCATGCCGCTGCAGGAGAGCGGGCAGCTCCGCTTTTCGGATCAGAGCGAGCTGGGAATTCCGGGCATTGAGCTGCTGTACGTAGACGGCCATACCGAGAAAATGCTGATGCCCCAGCTAGAGACAGCTGGCAAAAGGCTGCTGTTCTGTGCCGACCTGATTCCGTCGACTTCCCACGTGCCGGTTCCGTACGTGATGGGCTACGACGTGCGCCCGTTGGTGACCATGGATGAGAAAACGACCTGCCTCGAGCGCGCTGTCGACGAAGACTGGCTCCTCGTTTTCGATCATGATCCCTATTGCGAAGCGGCCACCGTTGAGCGGACTGAGAAGGGCATTCGGGTGAAAGACAAGGGGCGGCTGGCCGACTGGTTATAAGTCTGCTGGCGGATAGGAGCGGCACAAACCAAATCTTCGAACGTACCGTTATCTGACCAATACGTCAGACAGTATGAAAATCGGGTTGGTTTTATCGGGCGGGGGCGCCCGTGGCATTGCCCATCTGGGCGTGATCAAGGGCTTGCAGGAAATGGGTATTCGCTTCGATCAGATTGCGGGCACCAGCGCAGGGGCTATCGCCGGGGCGTTACTGGCTAACGGCTACACCCCGGACGAAAGTCTGAAAATTATTGAATCGTCGTCGTTCGTGCGGCACCTGCGTCCGGCCTGGAACCGTATGGGGCTGCTGCGCATCGATACGGCCGTCGACCTATATAAGAAATACATACCGCATGATTCGTTTGAAGGGCTGCAGATACCGTTGCATGTTGTTGCCGTTGATCTGAACGAAGGCGAGCAGGTTGTTTTCGAGCAGGGCGAGCTGATACGGCCCGTGCTGGCGTCGTGTTGCCTGCCGGGTATCTTCGAGCCACTACTGATCAATAAGCGGCAGTATGTAGACGGGGGCGTACTTAATAACCTGCCCGTAGAAGTAATCGAACACAAGGTTGACCTGGTCATTGCATCGCATACGAACCCGTTTGGGCTGGCCAAGCCGATCCGGTCTATGCGGGGCGTCATTGAGCGCAGCCTGATTTTAGCGGTACAGAGCAAAACCAGAGAGAAGTTCAACCGCTGTCAGGTGTTGATCGAACCAGCTGATCTGGCTGGCTACAGTCCTACCGACGTCAGCAAAGCGCGCGAATTATTCCGGATCGGTTATCAGCACGCACGCTCTATGGCTGGCTTTATCGATAAAGCTCTCTCGCAGCTAACAGACAACGAATCAACATAAAGCCACTTGGCTTACTGGACAAACTAATTTCTGTCATGCTGGGACACCTGTTCCGGCATGTTGCTTTTCTGGCCGATTCAATAGGTTAAGAGATGCCAAAATAGGACATAACTGCTAATTGGGCGGTCCGTAACGCCATTGAAGTCAACGGGTGGAGTTTAACTTTTCCAAGTTCTTTTAGAAAAATACTTAAGCATACTTACTAAATAATCTATTTCAATGTATTGATAAATAGTAAATAGAGTATTAATTACTAAGTAAAGAAAATAGGGCTGTTAGAATAATATTCTATCTATTACTCGTAAATCAGAATAAAAAATTGTATAAAATATATTAGACAAAGAATTTGCCTGATAAAACAGCTTTATTACTTTTGCAATAACTACAGTGTTTTCTTAACCTAACTTAAATCAAGTATGAGTAGAATTTTACTTGTGGGCTTGCTGTTAGTATGCTCACTCTGCGCTCCTGTGTGGGCGCAGGAGCGAACCATTACGGGTAAGGTAACGGCCGCCGAAGATGGCTCGTTAATGCCCGGGGTGTCGGTAGTGGTTAAGGGCACCACGCGTGGCGCGAACACCGACGCCAGCGGTGCTTACTCGATCACCGTACCGGACAAGGCTGCGAAACTGGTCTTCAGTTTCGTAGGCTCAGCTTCGCAGGAAGTTGAAATCGGGAATCGGTCGGTGATTGATGTCAAGCTGGCTAACGACGCCAAACAGCTGGGCGAGGTGGTGGTAACCGCACTTGGTCAGCAGCGCGACAAAAAGGCGCTGGCCTACGCGGTAACCAACGTAAAAGGTGATCTGCTCCAGCAGCGTTCCGAGCCCGACCCGTTGCGGGCGTTATCGGGTAAAGTTCCAGGCGTAAACATTACGGCTGGTAACGGAGCGCCCGGTGCGGGTACTCGTATCACCATTCGGGGTAACAACTCATTTACAGGTAACAACCAGCCGCTGTTCGTCGTAGACGGCATCCCATTTGACAACTCGGTAAACGGAAGCCAAGGGTACAACCAGAACACCGTTTCTACCAACCGGGCGTATGACATCGATCCCAACAACATCGAAACAATGACGGTGTTGAAAGGCGCTGCTGCGTCGGCTCTATATGGGTCGCGTGCTGCCAACGGGGTTATTGTAATTACGACCAAGTCGGGTAGTAAGTCAGCCCGCAAAGGTCTGGAAGTCAACTTTAATACGTCCTACTCTGTAGAAAACGTATCATCAATTCCTGATTATCAAAACACCTATACGCAGGGTTCCAACCAGACCTACAACGGTGGATTTATTGGGAACTGGGGAACAGTTTTTCCGGCTGAAGTGGACCGGGTCAATGCTGCGTTAGGTTTTGAACGGTACTCTAAAGTTATTGATCCAGATTATCCGGCTGGCACCATTCCTCACCCACTGGTCGATGCTACGGTTCCGTACGGTGCAGCACGGTATCAGACCGCTTTTCCGGAGCTACTGCAGGCCAATGGCCGCGGTATTGCAGTTCCGTTGCAGCCCTATGACATTATTGGCGGTTTCTTCCGGCAGGGTAAAGTACTCGAAAACGGCATCCAGATTACCTCTACGGGCGACAAAACATCGCTGAATGCGTCGGTATCGCGGATGAAAAATGAGGGTATCATCCCTAACTCGTTCACCGATCGTACCACGCTTAGCTTTGGTGGTAACGCTACGCTGAACAACAATATCAACATAGCGGGTAGTGTGGCCTATACGAACACTAACCAGCAAAGTCCACAGTCTGGGGCCGGTTATTACGCTGATTATGGCGGGTTGGCTTCTGCCGGTTCTATTTACGGTCGGTTGTTCTACCTACCCCGTAACTACAACCTAAGCGGCTATCCGTTCGAGAATCCGGTCGATGGATCGAACGTATTTTACCGCGCGCTGGACAACCCGCTCTGGACGGCTAAATACAACCTCTACAACTCAGGCGTGAATCGGGTATACGGTAACATGACGTTGAGTTATGACGTAGCGCCCTGGCTGAACCTGACTGCCCGCGGTGGGATCAATACCTATTCTGAAACCCGCAAAAACGTTATCCGCCCAGGCGGTACGTTCGTGCCACTGGGTTCGGTACTTAGACAGGATCTGACCAGAACAGAGACGGATTTTACCTTCCTGGCTACGGCGCAGCACGACTTTTCGGAGCGGTTCAACGCCAAACTGCTGCTTGGCTTTAACCCTAACCAGCGTAGCTACAGTGAGTCGGGTATTGCGGGGGCACCGGTTATCGATCCTAATGTGTTGACCATTGGTGGTACGCTGAACCAGAATGCGGCCGATTATAAGTCCCAACGTCGTCTGTACGGTATTTTCAGTGAGTTAACCCTGGGCTATAACAACTATCTGTTCGTAACCGCTTCGGTACGCAGAGACCAGTCGTCTACGCTGCCAGCCGGTAACAACAGCTATTATTACCCTGCCGTATCGGGTTCGCTGGTCTTCACCGACGTACTCAATCTGCCTAAGAACATTCTGAACTTCGGTAAAATCCGGGCTAACTACGCTAAGGTGGGTAAAGACGCTGATCCCTATCAGGTGTTTACCGCCTACAACCTGGGCCGTACGTTCTACAATGGTACGGCTATTTCTGTGGCAGCGCTACCCAGCCAGCTGAACAATATTGCCCTGAAGCCTGAGTTTACGGCTGAGGTTGAGTTAGGTGCTGAATTGCAGTTCTTCAACAATCGGATTGGAATTGACGTCGCTCACTTCGACCGGATTTCGACCGACCTGATCGTGACTCGTGAGTTGCCTCGCGCAACGGGTTTCTCCACGGAGATTACAAACGCTGGCAAGATATCTAACAAAGGTTGGGAAGTTGGCCTTACGCTCGTTCCTATTCGCACTGCCAGTGGGTTTACCTGGACCTCGTTTGCCGCCTACACCCGCATCCGGTCGCTGGTAGAAGATGCTGGTCCGGGTGGTGAGATTTTCATCGGCGGTACCGGTCTCTCGTCGTTGGGAACGATTTTCCGGAACGGCCTGCCATACGGACAGATCATTGGTTCGGTCAATGCCCGTGATGAAAGCGGAAACCTATTGATCAACCCATCGACCGGCCTGCCGATCCGTGCGGCCAAGTCAGCCATCATTGGTGACCCCAATACTAAATACACCATCGGCTGGACAAATACGGTGAATTTCAAAAACTTCACGTTAAGCGTATTGACCGACTATAAAGCGGGCGGTAGCCTGTTTTCTAGTACGGCAGCTTCGCTCCTGTTGCGTGGTCAGTTGAAGAATTCGGAAGATCGCGAAGGGATGCGGGTAATTCCGGGCGTGCTGGGTGACCCCGCTACGTACAAACCACTGGTGGGTGATGATGGCAAACCCATCAAAAATACCATTGCCATGTCGGCTTTCCAGTATCACTTCACCGACGGATACGGCGCCTACGGGGCCGACGAAGTCAACATCTACGATGCCTCTGTGGTCCGGTTGCGGGAGATTTCGCTGGGCTATAGCGTACCCAAAGCCTTCCTGCAGCGGTATGCCAAAGTACTGGGTAGCCTGCGGATCTCGGCATCGGGCCGTAACCTGTGGTTCTACGCACCCAACATGCTGAAGGGGCTCAACTTCGACCCTGAAGTGCTGTCGAACTTCGCTGACTCAAACATTCAGGGCTTCGATCTGGGCGCTTCTCCATCTACCCGTCGTTTTGGTATCAACCTCAACGCTTCCTTCTAATTCCGAGTCAGAGCGCCTGGCCAACCGACGGGCGCTCTGGCAATCCGATCAACCATTACTCGATGAAGTACATGACAAACTATAAAAACGTATTCAGGACACTCGCGCTGGCCGGCGTTATCAGTGTGGCTAGCTCCTGTAGCATGACCGAACTGGATATTAATACTGATCCGAACCGGCCTGCGTCGGCTTCGCTGGCCCTGCTCATGCCCGTTGCCGAAAACGCAGCTATCAACGCGTTCGGTGCCGTAAACGGCAATGCGATGGGTTTTGCGGGTCTCTGGAGTTCGGCCGACGCCTACAACCTGAGCAACACCAGTTATCAGGGCACCTGGAATGCTGCCTATCAGAGTCTGCAAAGCATCGAACAGATGTTGCGGGCTACCGAAGATGGTAAAAACCCGCGCTACCGAGGCATCGCGCTGGTGCTGAAGGCCTATTCGGTAGGCAACTATGTAGATATGTTTGGCGATATGCCTTATACCGAAGCCTGGAAAGGTAATGCGGCCGAGCCCAACAAACAGCCTAAGTTTGATAAGGACTCGGACATTTATGAAGATCTACTGAAACTCTGCGATCAGGCTATAACCGAGCTGGCTAAGCCGCAGCCTGTGGCCGTTGGGGGCGACTATATGGGCTCGGGCAATGCTGCTACTTGGACTCGTATCGCGAGAACCGTTAAGCTGCGTCTGCTACTGAACTCACGGAAAGGGCGGGCCAACGGGAATGCCGAGCTGAAAGCCGCTTTCGACGCCGGTGGCTACATTACTACGCCGGCTCAGAACTGGACCTATCTGTATTCAACCCAGATATCGCCAGAGCGAAACACGCATCCCTGGTTTATTACCTATACAGGAACCTCAGATCCTACTTATATCAACCACCAGTTGATGGGTGAGATGCTGCTGAACAAAGACCCCCGTCTGCCTTTCTATTTCTACCGACAAACATCACGCATCCTGGATCAGAACAACCCAACCGACCGGGGTACCACGCCTTTTGGCGGGTCATATCTGCCTCTGCGTGAGTCGTTTCTGTCGGAATACAGAAGAGCGTTCAACATTACGGGGGCTATTCCAGCGGCTGATCTGGCCTACATCGCCGGTTACTTCGGCCGCGACCGGGCTGACGTGTCAGGGGCGGCTGCTGACGGTCCGCTGCGGACGGCGCCCGGTACCTATCCCGCCGGTGGTGTGTATTCTGACCGTAGTACGGCGGCTGTAGCGTTGACAGGTCAGGCTGCGCTGAACTTTGGCGGTAACGGACAGTGGCCTATTATCAACAGCTGGAATACCAAGTTCTGGCAGGTAGAAGCCATCCTCGACGGGACCGGCGTAACCGGCGATGCCCGCGCGCTGTTTGAAGCGGGCATTCGTGAGCAGATTGCTGTAGTAGTTGCGCAGGGACTTAAGTCGGACCCGAGCCGGGCAAAAACACCCGCTACGGCCGAAGTGGATGCCTACGTAAAAGCCTGGCTTGACCTGTACGATGCAGCAACGACCAATCAGGCTAAGCTGAACGTAGTGGCCAAACAAATCTGGTTTTGCTCATGGGGGCAGGGTATGGAAATATGGAACTTGCAGCGCCGTACCGGTTACCCCATTCAGAGCCAGTTCCGGCAGTTCTCGGTGGGTATCCAGGCGCCCATCTCAAAGCCTCCCCGTCAGTACGCACTGCGGTTGCCCTATCCGCAGTCTGAGGGCGCGCTTAACCCCAACGCATCAAAATACATCACTGACGTTGTTTTCGACCGCGATCCAGTTTTCTGGGATAAGGTGAAAGTGAAGTGGGAATTTTAAATAAGATTATGATCGGCTGAACCTCGAAACCAGCGATCTGGCGAGGTTCAGCCGATCGACAAACTAAGAATAGCCATGAAAAAACTCTTTACATACTCGTTTGTGGCAGCTATTACGTTACTGCTCAGCTGCCGCGATGAGTCCCTTGATCCAAATAAGCCCTGGGAGCCAGGCGTACACGGCTGGGGCGTTTTTGATGGCGTTGCCGAAGCGGGCAAAGCCAATATTGCTGCCAATGCCAGAAACTTCCCGCTCACCGGGCAGGACAACGCGAAGATCGATTTCAAAATCCGCTGGGTATCTCTCGATAATAAGTTGACAGTTAGTAAAATAGCTATCAAGGTCGACATGATCGAGTCCTACACGGATCCCGATGGTAACCCTAAAACGGTTGCATTAGGGGGTGGTGGCCGGGTTGTCAAAACGATTGATGCGCCAGCGGCTAACCGTCAATGGAACAACTTTTCGATCACGCCCGCTGAAATCTACAACCTGTATAAAGATGCAACGGTGAAGTACGATAAGGTCAATGCTGTTAAAGTCTTCGAAAACCCAACCCGACCCCGTCCGGCGGGCGCCCGCCTGCAGGGGCCCCTGGTCGTAGGAGGCAAAACGGTGGCTAATGCCGATGCTTTCCTTGTAACCTGGGAGTTGACCACAACCGATGGGCTTGTCTTTAAGGTATGGAACGAGGACAGCATCTGCCTCGACCCGACTCCTGTTTCTCAGGCCAACGCGAACTGCCGATTGAGCTTCACGGTTCGTTAACTGGTGCTCAAACATCCTTAAAGCAGCAGGCTCAGCGATGGGTCTGCTGCTTTTTATTTATCTTCGGAAGATGCGTACGCTATACTGCTGGCTGATACTGATTGGCATAAAGAGCACAGGGCTGGCTCAGGCCCCTACGTTCCTGACCGATGTTCAGCCAATTATTATGCGAAATTGTGCTACCCCCTGCCATCATACGGGCGGGGTAGGGCCGTTTCGCCTGCTTACCTACGACGATGTGGCCAAGCGGGGTAAGTTCATCGCCAAAGTCACCCAGAGCCGCTATATGCCTCCTTTTCCGGCCGACCGGCAATTTCAGCACTACACCAACGAACGTGGGTTATCCGAGGCTGAGATAGAAACTATTCAGGCCTGGGTGCGGGGCGGTATGAAAAAAGGAGAAACCGCGCCAGCGGCCAGCCATCCTAAAGAGACTGCTGCCGTATCGGTTACAGCCCGCCAGCCAGACCTGGTGTTTCGTATGAAACCATACCTCGTTCGGGGCGATGGGCAGGAGGATTTTCGGTACTTTCATGTGCCTATGAACCTCACACGGGACATATGGGTAGAGGCCATCGAGTTCGTGCCGGGCAACCGGAAGCTAGTGCACCACAGCAGACTGATGGTCGACTCGACCGGTACGATGAGTGCCATCAATGGAATTGCCGAAGCAGATCCAAAACTGCGCGAGTTTCAGCGGACGCCCCTGGCCGACGAGTTCCTGTACGGATGGGTACCTGGCAATGACCGCGTCACATTTCCGGCTGGCGCTGCCAAACGCATCCGGGCGGGTAGCGATCTTATTCTCAACATCCATTACGCGCCCTCAGCGAAAGAAGAGACGGATCAGTCGGAAGTTCGTTTGTATCTGGCCCGACAACCCGTCGACCGGGTCGTGCGGACGCTTAGCCTGACCGAAAACGATGTAACGAACCAGCCATTCCGGCTCGCGGCCAATACGAAACCTGTTTTTTATATGAAGTTCGGACCGCTGCCCGACAGTATCCGGCTGTTATCGGTCATGCCGCACATGCACCGACTGGGCCAGTCCGTAAAAGCGTTTGCCATCACGCCCGACGGCGATGCCATCAACCTGATACAGATACCGGCCTGGGACTATAACTGGCAGCTGACTTATTTTTTTCGGCAGGCCCTGACCTTACCGAAAGGGACTGTCATCCTCGCCGAAGCGCAATACGACAATACCGATCAGAATCCCTTTAATCCGCACCGACCCGCCCGAACCGTTGGCTACGGCTGGAACTCTACCGACGAAATGATGAACCTGGTGTTCTACTACATCCGGTAATTGACGGTACTACTCGATCAGGCAGCCTACCGCTTCAGTTCTGGGCAGAGCTACCGCCTTACCGGCCAGGATAGCGTCTAGGGCATCGCGCAGGTATGGCTGCGTAGCATCGGGCCGGTGTTTCCCGAGTGCTACGTACCAGTCATCGATAGCGCCCTGATAACGCACCCGTCCGCTAGGATCAACTACTACTACTTCGGGGGTTACGGCCGTACGAAACTGGTGAGCCAGCCGGGCACCTGGGTCGGGTCGGGCTTCCAGAGAAAGGTGGTACGCAGCACAGAAATGCCGGATCAGGCTGGGCGAGTCGGTGCGTAGCGGAAACAGGGCTACGAACCGGACGGCAGCCCGGTCGTACTGCCGGTGCAACGTTGTGAGCCGACGTGCGTATTGCTGACTAATGGGGCATTCGGTATTCAAAAAAACATAGACCGTGATGGGCCCGGCAGCCGCAAAACATCGTGCCGGTCCAGCAAGCCCCAGCACCCACACCAGTGGAATTAGAAAGAAGACAAATCGCCTGAGTAGCATAGGTATAATGTGGCGTTTGTGAAGAGCCCATTATTTTGTTGGTTCTACCGGGCTAACGGCCAAATTTTTATACAGTAAAGATACTTTTGTTCGTTGGTATTACGCTAAATTGTCCATATTACGCGCCCGCTTGCCTCCGCTTGTAATGGCAGAAACGGACGGCGTACTGGATTACTCAACCCTAACCTGTTCTATGAGGAACAATTACCGATTATTTTGGCGGATTTTACTACTGCTGGCACCAGCCCAACTACTGGCGCAGGGACTACGGATTTCGGGGCGCGTTACCTCCGATCAGGACGGGCAGCCCGTACCGGGGGTAAACGTAGTGGTCAAAGGAACAACGACCGGAATCAGTACCGATGCCAGCGGTAATTATAGCCTGACCGTACCGGGTGCCAATACGGTGCTGCTCTTCACGTCCATCGGTCTGGTGTCGCAGGAAGTCAACGTTGGCAACCGAACCGTGGTGAACGTGGTCATGAAAGAGACCGTCAACGAATTGGCTCAGGTGGTTGTAACGGGCTATAACACTACCCAGCGAAAAGACATTACCGGCTCTGTCACTTCCGTCTCGCCCGACAAATTCAAAAACATTCCGGTTGCCAGCTTCGACCAGGCCCTGCAGGGGCAGGCGGCTGGTGTGCAGGTGACCCAATCGTCGGGTACGCCCGGAGGTGGGTTAACCGTGCGGGTGCGGGGTAATACGTCCATCTCGGCCAGTAACCGGCCGCTGTTTATTGTCGATGGCGTACCGGTCGAAGACGGCAACCTCACCGGCCGCGACTTCGGCGGGCAGCAGGATAACGCCTTTGCGCTCTTCAACCCGAACGATATTGAAAGCATCGAGGTGCTGAAAGACGCGTCGGCCAAGGCCATCTACGGCTCACGGGCGGCTAACGGGGTAGTACTGGTCACCACCAAACGGGGCCGGTCGGGTCAGAAAACGACCTTTACGGCCGATGTCCAGCGGGGGCTGACGGAGATCATCCGCCGACCTGATATGCTGAACGCTACCGAACTGCTCGAACTCCAGCGAGAAGCAGTTACTAATGCCGGCCAGGACCCCGATCAGAGCGGCCTCATCAAAGGAGTAACCGACGGTGTCAATACCGACTGGGTCGATGAGGTATTGCGCCGGGGCGTTTATCAGCAGTACCAGTTATCGGCCCAGGGCGGTAACGACAGAACCCAGTTTTACCTCAGCGGTAGCTACCGCGACGAGCAGGGCGTTCAGCTAAACAACGGGTTTACCCGCTATACGGCCCAGTTCAAGTTTGACCAGAAAGCGACCTCCAAGCTCTCGTTCGGAGCGAACATTACTGCTTCCTATGCCAAGAACAAACGGGTAAAAGGCGATAACTTCCTGGATGGCGTGTATTCAGGAGCCATAAAGAGCCTGCCATATTATGCGCCCTACAACGAGCAGGGGCGCCTGTACGGGCCCAACGATCCCAACTACGCCGGGTTTCCCAACTTCAATCCGGTGGGTCAGGCCGTTTTGCCCCGTTTTGTCAGCTACACCGCCAAGTTTTTGGGGGGCGTTTACGGCGAGTACGAAATTATTCCGAACCTGCGCTTCCGTACCAAGGCCAGCGTAGATTATAACAACATCACCGAAGATAACTTCGAACCCTCGTCGACCGCTATCGGCGGATTTCTGGAAAGCGTTGGCGGCCAGGGCTATGGCGACTTCAGCAACACGACCCTTGCAACGCTGATTAGCACCAATACACTGGCCTACAACTTCCAGCTGCCCGGAAAACACCGGTTCAGTACGCTGGCCGGGTTTGAGGTGCTGAGTCGGCAGCAGCGCAGCAATAACGTGCAGGGGCGGCTGTTCCCGAGCGACGATTTTACCTATATCCGCTCGGCCGGCGTTGTTGACCAGGGCGACTCGTATCTACTCAACAGCGGCCTGATCTCGACCTTTGGTGAGGTTCGGTACGATTACGATGAGAAGTACCTGGCCACGATTACGGCCCGTTACGATGGCTCGTCCCGCTTCGGTAAGGATCGGCAGTTTGGGGTGTTTCCGTCGGCCTCGGTAGCCTGGCGTTTATCCAGCGAGCCGTTTATGCAGCGGTTCCGTTTTCTAAACGACCTGAAACTGCGGGCCAGCTACGGCTTCACAGGTAACGAACGCATCGGCGATTTTCAGTTTCTGGGTACCTGGGCTTCGGTTACCTACAGCGGCTCTACCGGGGTTGGCCCGTCGGCGTTGGTTAATCCACTCCTGCAGTGGGAGCGCACCCGCGAAGCCAATATCGGGTTCGATGCCTCATTCCTGAACGGCCGGCTCAGTGTAACGGTCGATGCCTATGATAACCTGACGGATAACCTGCTCTTTGCACAGCCCATTCCGCTTACGACCGGCTTTGGTTCTGTACAGGGCAACATTGGGAAAGTAGGGAACCGGGGTGTCGAGCTGACGATCTCGACGGTCAACATCGACCGGGGTGGTATCCGCTGGAGTACCGATCTGAACCTGTCGCACAACCAGAATAAAGTGGTTGAACTGGTTAGTAACGAACCCATCTTCAGAGGCTATACGGCCGACGGGGTTAGCCGTACCAACGTCATTCTGCCGGGCCAGCCGCTGGGTACCTTCTGGGGGCTGAAGTTCCTGGGCGTTGACCCGGCCACGGGGAATGCGATCTACGACGATAAAAATGGCGATGGCCGTATCAGCCCCGAAGATGGGCAGGTGATCGGTAACGCCCAGCCTAAACTGACCGGTGGCTTCACCAACCGGGTGAGCTGGAAAGGAATCGAGCTGAGCGTGCTCCTGCAGGGGTCTTACGGTAACAGCATTCTGAACTTCTCCAATACGACCCTGCTGAACGCGGGGGCCGACATCCAGAACAACCAGACGCGTAAGGCCCTGCAGCGCTGGCGTAAGGAAGGCGATATAACCAGTGTACCACGTTATGAGTTAGGCAACAGCTATAATAACTACCACAGCAGCCGCTTCCTGGAAGACGGTTCGTTTGTGCGGATCAAAAACCTGACGGTAGGCTACAACCTGCCCCGCCAGTGGACTACCCGCTACGGCATGACCAGCGTCAGACTCTATGCGTCGGCCACCAACCTGTATACCCTGACGCGGTACAGCGGTCCCGATCCGGAAGTGAGCACACTCGATGGGTCGACGGTTGCGCAGGGTATTGACTTCTTTACGCTTCCACAGGTAAAAACCATACTGGGCGGTTTATCCATCGTCTTTTAACCGCATCGACTCGACACTATGATTCATTCTGCACTTTTTATGCGTTCTGTTCGGTCTCTAACGGCACTGCTGCTGGTGAGCCTGGCTTCCTGCCAGACCGTGCTGGAGCCCGATCCGGTCGATCTGCTGGTCGATGAACTGGTCCTGAACGAGCCTAACGACGTACAGCCGGTTCGCATCGGTTTATATAACACCCTGCGCGGCACGGCTTCGTCGACCATTATAGCGGGTGACTTTACGGCCGATTATATCCAGTTTAACGGGACGTTTTCCGACAACCGCGAGTTTGGTAACAAGCAGATTACGGCGGCCAACAGCGTTGTTGGCACGCTGTGGGGTGCGCTTTACCGGACCATCTATGTAGCCAATTTTATCCTGGAAACGCTGCCTGGGGTAGCGGGGGTACCCGAGTCAACGCGTAAACAGGTGCTGGCCGAAGCCCATTTCATGCGGGCCTGGGCTAACTTCATCGGCACCTATACATACGGGGATATTCCGCAGGTAACCACAACCAACCAGGCCGCGAACCGCAATATTGGCCGCACCGCCCGGGCTACGATCCTGGCCGCGGTCCTGGCCGACTATCAGGCTGCGCTGGCTGATCTGCCCGCCGTTGCCGCCGGGTCGACCAATGTGACGACCAACGCCACTTACCTGAATAAAGCCACCTGCCAGGCGGCCATGGCCCGGTTTTATCTGTACCAGCGTAACTGGGCCCAGGCCGAAACGCTGGCCGGTCAGGTCATTGCCTCCGGGATCTACGCCCTCGAAACCAACTATTCCGATGTAGTGCTCAAGGATTTTACCCGTGAGTCAATTCTGGAAGTAGGCTACTCGCTGTCCGATGATCCGGGAACAACGGCTACCAGTCTGAACAACCTGCTGGTGGGTCGTCGGGAGGTGATTCCGTCGAACCAGCTCGTTACCACTCTAGTGTCTACCGAAGCCGGCACCCGTCGGGAAACCATTGGTTTCAACGTACAGAACCTGCGCGGCAGCGATAACGGCTGGAGCGTTCGGAAATACGGTACTGCTTCGGAAGATAATAACAACATTGTACTGATGCGGCTGGCCGAGATGTACCTGATCCGGGCCGAAGCGCGCGCGCAGCAGGGTAAGATTACGGGGGCGGCCGGTGCCGTAGCTGATCTGAACGTACTGCGAACCCGCGCCAACGCGCCGGCCATTGCGCTGACCGCCCAGGCCGATGTGGTGCTGGCCGTAGAACGCGAACGGGTCTATGAGCTGGCTTTCGAAGGGCATCGGTGGTACGACCTGGTCCGAACCGGGCGGGCGCAGGCCGTTATGTCGGCATTCTCGCCCAACTGGACCAGTCGATTTGAGCTATGGCCTATTCCGCAGTCGGAGATTCAGCAAAACCCCGCACTGGCCGGTAAACAAAACCCCGGCTACTAACCGGCTGGTGCTGGCACAGATTATAGTGAAGAGAAAAAGGCCAAAGGCCAGGAAACAGCAGACACAGACACTCGAATTATGAAGCTTTTTGCCAATACTAAACACATTCGCTTCGGCTGGGGAGGGCTACTGATGGCGGTAGTTCTGGGATGGGCGGCTATCGGCTGCGAGGAGCAGGACCTCGACCGAACATTTGCAGGGCCGTATTTTGTGCGCTTTACCGATACAACGCTGACATTCCGGGAAAGCTATAACCAGATTGTGCCAATTCGGGTGCATAATGTAGGGCCCGTACTGACAGAAGCCATCCGGATCAACTATACCATCAGCGGCACCGCCCGCGAAGGCCGCGACTACGCCATCCAGGGCGAAAAAGGCGTTGTGGTCATCCCAGCCAACAAAAGCTTCGGGCAGATTAACATCAGGCTGATCAACAACGCCAACAATATTCTGGAGTCACAGTCGCTGACGTTTACGCTGACGGGGGTTAGTCCGGCGTCATTGCAAGTGGGGCTGGCTCCGAGCGGGGCGCTGGGCCGGTCGATGCGGTTTACCATCAACGACGACTGCCTGTTTGGCGGCACCTATACGGGTACGAGTCGCATTGGCAATCAGAATTTCACCTATCAGAACATCGACATTTCCAGTACCGACTGCAAACAGTACATCCTGAGCAACTGGAACATCGGTATTCCGTTCTTCAATTTCGACGCCATCAAACCAACGCTCCGGTTCGTCGATAACGGCGACAATACCATTACGGTACCGGCGCAGACAAACGCCGAACTGGGCTCAACGGATACGCTCCGCGGCAACGGAGCTTGGAATCCGCGCGACCGCCGGATCACGCTGAATCTTCAGTTCAAGCTGCGGCTCACCAACAACCGCGACACAACGCTTTCCTACACGCAGACTTATACACCACAGTGATGCGAACTCTACTCCGTTTTCTGCTTATACCGGTTGGGGCTATGTGGCTTTTTGGAGGCTGCGCCGAAACCCTCGAACCTAAACCGCTCACGTATACGCAACTACTGACCGGAACGACCGAGAAGTCGTGGCGGCTGGTGTCTTATCAGATTTTCGATGATGGTAACTCGTCGCAGGTGATTCCGGTGCAGGGCCAGTTCGACCCCTGCGTGACGGATGATCTGTACACCTTCTATGCCAACGAAGGGCGTCGATATGCGGTTAGCGAAGGAGCCAGCAAATGCGGAGCCAACGACCCGGATATTTTTCTGGACGACCAGTGGACACTCGTCAACGCCAGCGCTACCCTGGAGTTTGCCTTTCCTATTTTGTCGGGCCAGCGCCTGCCGTATACCATCAAAAACCTGACGGGAAATGTGCTGACCATTGAGATCTACCTGCAAAACATCCAGGATATCAACGCCAGCTATCGATTTACGTTCAACGCCGTTACCACGCGCTAACGCTACTCAACCGCACGATTATGATCCGAATACTACTGTATATACTGCTTTTATCCGGGGTATGGGGAGCCTCTCTGGCCCAGACCTTACCGCCCAGCCCGGAGCAGTGCGCCACCATGCAGATGGATAGCCTGCTTCGGAGAAAATACCCCGAGCTGGGGAGCCTGAACGATTTTGAGCGTGAGTTGCAGAAGAAAATCGTTACCATGAAAGCCAACATGGCTTCCGGGCGGGCGGCAGCGCCGGTCGTTACCATTCCGGTAGTCGTTCATATTGTCCATAATGGCGAAGCCGTTGGTACCGGTCGCAACATCAGTGCCGCCCAGGTGCAGGCTCAGCTCGAAACCCTGAACGAAGACTTCCGCCGGAAACCCAATACGCGGGGCTTCAACAATAACCCCGTCGGGGCCGACATCGAGATCGAGTTCTGTCTGGCCGCTGTCGATCCGCAGGGGCGTACCATGGCCGAGCGCGGGATCGACCGCTATAACGGCAACCGAGCCACCTGGAACCGCGACGCTATCGAAGGGGTGCTGAAACCCAGTACCTTCTGGGACCCGAACAAGTATTACAACATCTGGGTACTCGACTTCGACAGTGCCGACCGGCTGCTGGGCTATGCGCAGTTTCCGAGCCAGTCGAGCCTGCCCGGTATCCCATCGCAGGGGCCGGCCAGTACCGATGGGGTCGTTATTGCTTACCGTTCGTTTGGCAATTCCGAGAAAGGAAACTTCCCGATTATGCAGGCGCCCTACAACCTGGGCCGGACGCTCACCCACGAAACCGGCCATTGGCTGGGCCTGCGACACATCTGGGGCGATGCCAACTGTGGCGACGATTTTTGTGGCGACACGCCCCCGCAGGCTTCCGAAAGCCGGGGTTGCCAGGTTGGGCGAATCAGCTGCGGCAATACCAACATGGTGCAGAACTACATGGACTACTCCGACGATGGCTGCTTCAACATTTTCACCCTGGATCAGAAAGCCCGGATGCGGGCTGTTATGGATGTGAGTCCGCGTCGGGTGAGTCTGATTACGGCCAACGTCTGCGGCACGCAGGTCGTCTCGCGGCCTATTCCTAACTTCCGGGCCGAAGCCCAGCGGGTGCTGCTGGGTGGTCAGGTGCGCTTCAACGATCTGTCTGGAGGGTTCCCCACGCGCTGGGAGTGGACGTTCGAGGGCGGTACGCCAGCCACCTCCACTGACCAGAATCCCGTAGTGACCTACAGCCAGCCCGGTCGGTTCCGGGTTACGCTGCGGGTAACGAATGCGGTAGGAGCGTCGGAACCGCTTGTCCGCGAGCAATACATCGAAGTCCTGAGTTCGGGCCTGTGCGCCGAGCTGACCAATTTTAACGGCACGCCCACGGTGCTGCGCGAAACCGGCGGCACTGGCTATGTAGCGGGGCAGAACAGCCGACGGACGCAGGCAGTGTCGGAGTTTTTCCAGAACGAGCTGGGGTATAGCAATCTGGCCGGGGCTGCCCTGCGGTTCGGTGTAGCCAAAGCTGCCCGTGGAGCCGCTACCGAATCGGTTGTCACGGTAACGGTCTGGAACGGCCGGGGTTTCCAGAACGGGCCTGGCGCTATCCTGGAGCAGAAAGACGTGCCGCTGCGCGATATCCTGAACGATGTTGCCAATAACCGCCCCACTACCGTAACCTTCGAGCGAAATGTGCCGCTCAGCGGGTTGCCCTTCCACATTGGCATTACCCTGCCCTACGTAGCGGGCGACACCGTAGCGCTGGTAACGACGCAGAACGGCCAGTCGACCTTCGCCACTTCCTGGCGGCAGAACCGCAACGGCGACTGGCTACGCTATGCCGATAGCCTCGGGCTTAACGTAGCGCATAACGTAACGGCTCGTATCGGCATGAAATCGTCGGTGCAGGTAGCTTCGTCGGCCCTGTTCATCAACCCCGGCGAAACCGTTACGCTCAACGCCCGCGGGGCCAGCGTTTTCAGCTGGACAGGTACGGGCCTGAACACGACGCTGGGTCCGCAGGTAATTGCTTCGCCCAGCCAAACCACCTCGTACACGGTATCGGCCACCGGGCAGGATTTGTGCAGCACCTCGGCGGTGGTTACCGTAAACGTTAGGGCCGGGGTCGTAACGGCCACACCATCGACGGTAGATCAGGCACTGATGGTGACGCCTAATCCCAGCGATGGGCAGATGGTGGTGTCGCTGAGCGGGCCGCAGCGGGGCGCACTGACCTTATCGGTACGGGGCCTTAACGGGGGGCAGCTTCTTCGGCAGAAGCACCAGAAAACCGGCGATCTCTTCCAGCAGTCGCTCGACTTACGCAGCTCGCCTGGGGGCGTTTACTTTATCGAGATACAAGTCGGCGACGTCACCTTCCGACGACGAGTTGTAAAGCAGTAACACCAGCCCCGGTCGGGGCGATATGTACATGGTCACCCCAGCTACATGTCGCCCCGACCGGGGCTGAACCGTTTACGGGGTGGCTGATGCATGGCTGCGAAGGGACCGGATATGTGGCCAATCATTTGGGACACAAGAAAGGGATGCCAGACTGTACTGACACCCCTTTCTTTTTCTGTAGATACCGCTCCGGCCCAGCCGGAATGATAAATTGATGGCTTGTGAGCCGGGCCGTATCAGCGCTGGGCCGACAGTTCCTTGACGGCATCGACAAAGCAGCGGGCCTTGTCGGGATCGGTATCGGGATAAATACCATGCCCCAGGTTAGCTATGTAATGCTGATGGCCAAATGCGTCGAGCATTTGTTTTACCTCCGTCCGGATTTGGGCAAAATCGGCGTAGAGGACGCAGGGGTCGAGGTTGCCCTGTAATACTTTGTTGGGTACCAGCGTCCGTGATTCGGCGGGGTCCATATTCCAGTCGAGACCAACGACCTGACAGTCGAGCTGGCCAATTTCGTGTCGGGCAAAGAAAGCGCCTTTGGCAAAAACCGTAACCGGCACCTCCGTGATGGCGTCGCAGATCTGTTTGATATACGGTAGCGAGAAAGTGCGGTACTGTTCCGGCGACAGAATCCCGGCCCACGAATCGAACAGCTGGATCAGGTCAGCACCCGCCCGGATCTGGGCTTTCAGGTAGGCAATGGTACTGTCGGTAATTTGCCGCAGCAGCGTATGCGCAAAATGCGGGTCGGTGTACAACAGCTTTTTGGCGACAGAAAAGGTTTTGGAGCCTTTCCCTTCGGTCATGTAGCAGAAGATCGTGAAGGGCGCGCCCGCAAACCCAATGAGCGGTACGCGGCCGTTCAGCTCGCGTTTGGTGAGCCGGATAGCATCCAGCACGTACCCCAGGTCGGTCTCGGCATCGGCCACGTGCAGGCGGCTGAGGTCGGCCGATGACCGGACTGTTTGCGGAAATACGGGCCCGCGCGCTTCGATCATTTCGTACGGCAATCCCATCGCTTCGGGAACGACCAGAATATCGGAGAAGATGATGGCCGCGTCGACCTCGAACGCATCGACGGGCTGGATGGTCACCTCGGCGGCTAGCTCGGGCGTTTTGGCCAGGGTGATAAAACTGCCCGCCCGCTCCCGAACGGCCCGGTACTGGGCCAGCACGCGTCCTGCCTGCCGCATCATCCAGACCGGTACTCGCTCGGTCAGCTCGCCCCGCGCGGTGCGGAGTAGCAAATCATTCTGTAAAATCATGCTGCAAAAGTACGGCTGAACCGGTATTTGTAGGCCTGAATGCTGAACATGATTTTACAGAGCTGGCAGATCGTACCTTGTTCGACAGACCGACATAGGGCAGATTCGGCGGCAGACCGTGTAGATCGTTCAAGATTTGCCAATTTTGCTGAAAATAGACTAATCGCTATGCCTTCATTGTTTATTGATGCTGAACGCCTGCGCGACCTGAACAGCGGGTTAGGCCAGGTCTGTCTGCACCTGGGTCACGAGCTGGTTCGCCAACGCCCGGCCGACTGGCAGCTAACGTTTTTAGTGCCCAAAGGACAATCAGGTATATTCGGCGATACGGTGTCGTACGTAGAGGCCTGGTGGCTGCGGAAAGTCTGGATTGCGGGGCAGTTCGATGTATGGCATTGCCTGCATCAGGATTCTGCGTACCTGCCCCACGCGGGCCAGGGTAAGCTGATGCTGACCATCTACGACCTGAATTTTCTGGAGCGCAGCGACTACTCGGCCGCCAGAAAAGCCCGTCGGCTGGCTACTCTCCAGCGCAAGATCGACCGGGCTTCGCTGTTAACGGCCGGGTCGAAGTACACCGGGCAGGTGGTTCGTGAGCACCTCCGCGTACCCGACGCGCTGCCGTTTCCGGTGGTGCATACAGGGGTGGCCGTTGACCCATCCAGAACTCCGTCCGACCTGCCCGCCGACTCGCCGATTCGAGCGTTTACCGACTCGCCATTCTTCTTTTTTGTGGGTGTCGTACATCCCAAGAAAAATGTACATACCCTTTTGCCCTTGCTCGAAGCGTTTCCGGATTACCGGCTGGTGCTGGCCGGGCCCGACGGGCATCCGTACGCTCAGCATATCCGCGAGCAGGCGCAGAAGCTGGGCGTAGCCGACCGGTTGCTGATGCCCGGCGCTATTGATGAAGGAACCAAGCTCTGGCTCTACGACCATTGCGAGGCCTTTCTGTTCCCGTCGCTGTCGGAGGGGTTTGGTCTGCCGGTGGCCGAAGCCATGACGTTCGGTAAACCAGTTTTTATCTCCAGCCTGACCAGCCTGCCCGATGTGGGCGGTAAGGAGGCCTACTACTTCGAAGATTTCGAGCCGGAGACTATGGCGCGTACCCTGCATGACGGGCTCCACGATTTCGGGCAGAACACTCTGCGGCAGGAGCGGTTGCGGAAACGGGCGGCTCAGTTCACCTGGCCGAGTGTGGCGGGTGAGTACTGGAAACTGTATAAAAGTCTGATCGGGTAAACGGGCTTATTTTTTCTGCTGGTTCCAGTAGATGAGTACGTTCAGGGTGGCGCGGCCCGATGCAATCAGGTCGAGGTCGCCGTCGTTGTCGAGGTCGGCGGCCTGCACGTCTTCGCAGGCCATCCGAACGCTGTCGTCGAGCACGTAGCCTGCAAAATTGTCGGTTTCCTGCGGGATAAACAGTCGTAGTCCTACTTTGCCTTCCGGGTTGGGGTTGCGCCAGCCCGCTACGATCTGGTCGCGACCCGTTCCTAAGAAATCGCCACACACCAGCGCATGGCCCTGGCTGAGGTCATCGGTAAGGATGTTGATCTCTTTGTCAGACAGGTCGGCGCGGGGGCGTTTGGTTGAGTAATACCCCGTTTCGACCTGGATAAGGTTACCGTGCATGGGCTGGATGGTAGCGATACCGGCTCCTTTGTCGAACCGCCGGATTTCGCCAATACCGTCGGTATTGTTGGTGACGAGCGGCAGGGCGTTGCGGGCGGCTTCTTCGGGCTGATACCGCCACTGTCCCTTCTGCCACTCCATGATTTTGCCCCCTTCCTTCCCCGCCAGAATAAGCCCGGTAATGGGGCCGTCTTCCCAGATTTCGAAGTTGTGGGTCATGTGTAGGGTCGAGTCGACGAGGTGCTGCTTCCAGGGACCGCGCGGATTTTTCGGAAATTCATACCCCCACACCCGAACGCCCCGACCTTCACCCTGCTGGTTGCCCAGCCCGTGGAGTGGCACAACGATGAGCTGGTACGTGCTGCCGGTTTTGGCCCAGCGCATCCGGTGGGTCGTCACTTCGTGGGGCAGCCGGATCGCTTCCCAGCGCTGGGTCGGGTCCTGCGGGCGTATGAGGTAGAATACGGCACCGGATTTGGTGCTGTCGCTGGTTTCGGCGGGGTTCCAGCCTGCCCCGACGGCTACTTCGACACGGCCGTCGCCGTCGAGGTCACGGGCGGCAATGCACACATTATCCTGAGGAGTGAGATTGTCGGCCATCACATGCCGCGTCCAGGTGCCGGTTTTCTGGCCGGGGTTTTTATACCAGACAAACTGCTTCTGGTCGGCCAGCAGAATATCGGCCTGCCGGTCGCCATCGACGTCGCCGATGGCCAGGCCATAGCCGATATTGATCTGGTTATCGACGACCTGAATAGAAAACGACGGTTTGGGAGTCTGAGCCAGTGCCAGGGCCGGGCAGAGAAGCAGGAGCAAAAGGCGCATAACGAGAGTGCTGAGTTAGGGTTGGTCGCGATTGTTATCAAATGTACGAAAACCACCGCCCGGACAGGTCATTTGTCTGCGTGGTTTGCTGTCGCGTATGAGACGCAAAGGCCGGGCCGCTGGGCGGTTGCGTCTCTACATCATGGTCCGCACGGACCACGGACCATCAGACGGTGATCCCTTCGCCCAGTTGCATGACGCGGTGGGGAGTGTCGTGCTGATGACAGGCCTGAACAAAGTCGTTCGGGTCGGCGGTGTTGAAGGCGAACAGGTCGTAATGATGCGGGATAACCAGTCGGGCACCTATGGCTTTGCCCAGTCGGGCGGCTTCGTCGGGGTTGAGGTTGCCGGCCACGCGCCGTTCGGGTTTGTTGCCGTTGATGGGCAGAAACGCGACATCTACACCGAAGGGCTTCAGCGTATCGACCAGTCCGTCGTACCAGAGCGTATCGCCGGAGTGATAAACGGTATACGGGCCCAGTTCGACAACGAACCCCATGAACCGGCACTGGCCCTGTTCGTCGCGCTCCAGGTCATTATGGGCGGCTGGTACGCCGTGAACGATAAAAGGCCCCACGGGCCGGGTTTGGCCGTCGTTCATACCAATTGGCCACGCGACCTGGCCGGGCACCGAAGCCCCTTGCAGCCGACTGGTCACAAACGAGCGATTGGCTTCGGGGATGACCAGCTGCAGGCCGGGATTAGCCGCCAGCAAGGGCAGCAGCGTATCGGCGTCGAGATGATCGGTATGGTTGTGGCTCGAGGTAACAACGTCGATCATGTTTAGCCGAGCCGGGTCGATTACCCGTTCCGAAATACGCGTGTGTGGTTTGTCCGTATTGGCGTATTTGGTCGTGAGCGAATCAGACAGGTACGGGTCGAAGAGCAGATGCCGACCCTGGTGCTGCAGCAGAAAACCACTTTGGCCAAGCCACCAGATATGAAGCTTGTGCGGGGTTTGGGTAGCCCGGTCAATATGAGCCAGCAGCGATTCGTTCGTTTGAAAAGCAGGTTTGAGCATACTAAGCTTGTTATTAATTCATCAGTCGGTTCAGCACCCAGTCCAGGGTCCGGGTGGGCAGGAGCCGGGGCAAAACCCAGCCGGTTAGTTTGCCGGGAACAAGCGCGTACCGGACTCGCGGCCGGGCGGTTTCGTGAATCTGGACAATACGTTCGCCGAGGTAATCGGCCGGAAAGCCGCGCGCTTCGGCCGCCCGGACCTGCTTCAGAAAACGCTGCATGGAATCGTAATACGCCGTTTGCTGATACGGACTGATATCGGTTCCTTTTCCCCAGATTGGTGTCTTCACGGCTCCGGGACCAACGATGACCACCTCAATACCAAACCGCGCTACTTCGCGCCGGAGACTGTGCGACATACCCTCAACGGCATGTTTTGAGCCAACATAAGCACCCATGAATGGAATGGCCACCTGTCCGTTTACCGAGCTGATGTTCTGGATTCGGCCGGGCCGGACGGGGTGGTCGGCGCGGGCACCGAGGAGGGGTAGAAACGCCTGGGTGACCTGCATCAGACCCAGCACGTTGACCTCGAAATGGTGCCGGATTACATCGATGGGCTGATGTTGGAGGGGGCCGCCAATGGCAATGCCGGCGTTGTTGATCAGCCCACCCAGGCCGCTGCCGCGGAGCCGGTCGGTGAGTTGCCGGGCGGCCTGCGCAACGGCCGCTGCATCGGTCACATCGAAAACCAGCGGCACGAACTGGTTGCCCAGCTCGGTCTGCAGCCGATGGGCGTCGGCATCGCTCCGAACGCTGCCAAAGACCGTATAACCACGCTGGAGAAACTGCCGGGCGGCTCCGTAACCGATTCCGGTCGATGCGCCCGTGATGAGGATGGTAGTACTGACGGGTTTCATAGGGGCCAAGGTAGGCATATCCACTGAATAGGGTAAAGACGTCGGAAATCTACCCGTTTTCGGAAACCGGTCGACCCGGTGCCACGAATCTAAATAAGCCATGCCATATGGCCGTCCGGTCTGTTCTATCCGCCCAGGAACCGGCTGGCGTACCGGCGTTGAGAGGTTCCGATGGCGAGTTTATAAGCCGTAAAAAGTGTACTTCCGCTAACTTATTCGGCTAAAAAGGGGTTAGGAATTTGATGGGCAGGGGAGTGCCGACGGCATCAGATCATCGACAAATTACCCGTCGTTTCTGCGCTCGTTTGCCCTTTAACGCTTTTGCTTTCTGGTTATGCAGGACATTGAACCCTTTTACGGCTGGGAGAAATATTATGTAGCGTCGGAGGATGAACGATCGCCGTTTCACGAGCGGGAGTACAACATGCAGCAGTACGAGAATGACATCTACGGCTACTACATCCATCCGCTCTGGGACGAGATCGGCTCCGAAACGCTCTATTGCAAAATACTGTTTGCCAACTACGACCGGCAGTTCGCCGTTATCGAACTCTTCGGCGAGTGGAACGATACGCTTCATAACGACATCATGTACCTCAAGCGACAGGTGGTGGACCCGCTCGTCCAGGAGGGTATCAAATACTTCGTGCTGGTAGCCGAGAATATCCTCAACTTCCACGGGTCCGACGATAGCTATTACGAAGAGTGGTTTGAAGATGTGGAAGACGGCTGGATTGCAGCCATTCACTCGCCCGAGTTCATCGAACGCGAATGGAAAAAATACCACCTCGACTACTACATCAATTTCGGTGGCACCCTCGACCTGGCCAACTGGCGCACGCTGAAGCCAGCCGCCCTGTTTGAGCTGGTAAACGGTCTGATTGTTCGGCGACTGGGCTAGATTGGTAAGGCGGCAATAGCGGGAAATCAATATGTTTGCAGGTTGTAAGTCATTCGTATGTACACCTTATTTGCTATTCCGAATTGCGATACCGTGAAGAAAGCCCGCACCTGGCTGGCCGAACACGCAGTCTCGTATCAGTTTCACGATTATAAAAAACAAGGCATCGATCGCGCCACTATTGAGCGCTGGCTCACGCAGAAAAACTGGGACGAGCTGGTCAACCGGGCCGGTACGACCTGGAAAAAACTGCCTGACGGTGAGAAACCAGCCGATGCCGAAGGCGCTATCCGGCTCATGCTCGAAAAGCCGTCTGTAATCCGTCGGCCACTCATCGAGTCAGACGGTCAGATTGTGGCTCTGGGCTTTAAGGCCGACGACTACGATAGCGTATTTGCCGGTTAGGTCGAACGCGCTTTATACACCATCCGTCATGACTCAACAAACTCTCGACTCGCCCGAAGCGGTGCGCCTGCTGGTCGATTCGTTCTATGAAAAAGTACAGGCCGATCCGTTGATCGGTCCCGTTTTTACCGACGTGGCCCAGGTCGACTGGGCCAGCCACCTGCCTAAAATGTATGCGTTCTGGGAGTCGATCATTCTGGGTAACGGCGCCTATGACGGGCACCCGTTTCGGCCGCACCTGATTGTGAACCAGAAACACCCCCTGCGTATCGAGCATTTCGAGCGGTGGCTGACCTTATTTTCGGCAACCCTGACCGAGCAATTTACCGGCGAAACTGCCGAGCTGGTCCGTCAGCGGGCCACCCAGATCGCCCTGGTCTGGAATCAGAAGCTGACCTACCTCAACACCCCGTAAATCGCAACCGCCCGGCAGCCCCACCGTGGTCCGTGTCCGCACCGAGACGCGCAGTCCGGGACGCGTAGTCGGACCATACAGGCGACAGCAACAAACCATCCGGACAGGAGACGCAACCGCAACGGCGGCCCGGCCCTTGCGTCTCATCCGCGGCAGTAATTCGTACCAGATCCAGGCATCAGCATAGGCTGGTGTACAGAATCCGCCAGGCAAAAGAAGTTGGCTGGTTCCGGCCCGTTGTTGTATTTACTGTGTGGTAGTAGCTAGTTGAAGGTTAGGGTTTATTTTTGTATAAAATTAGTAGAAAACGTTAATTATAGATTTAGAAAAATAGATAGTTAGTTTACTTTTAGTCGCGAGTAACGGGCGCTTTCATTAAAAAGTGAATAAAATTTGTGGCCTAATTCAAGTATTCTTTTCTAATCTCATAATGATACCTAATTGATTGGGCCAACCAGCACCGTGACTGGTAAAAATGAACCTGACATGGAGAGTGAACGGATTTCTGACCAGCCTGTAGCGTCGTCTTCCGATGCTCAGCTGATGCTGGAAAACGAGCGGCTTCGGCGCGAACTACAGCGGCTGGAAACGCTTGTTCAGCAGCAGCACGATACAATCGTCCAGAACGAACAACGCTGGACATTTATGCTGGATGGTATGGCCGATGGCGTTTGGGAGCTCAACCTGCAGACCCTGGCGATAACCCGTTCGGCCCGCTACCGGCAAATGCTGGGCTATACCCTCGACGAGTTTCCGGATAATGTACAGATCTGGATGGATTTGCTTCATCCGCAGGATCGGGCCGCTATGACTGACCCCGGTATCAGGCCCTATGAGGAGGGGCTTCGGCAAAGCCACGAGACGACCTACCGGCTGCTGGCCAAAGATGGGTCGTACCGGCATATTGTAGATCGGGGGCAGGTTGTCAGCTATTCGGCCGATGGTAAACCGTTGATGATGGTGGGGGTCAGCACCGACGTTACCGAGCAGAAAAAGCTTGAAGAAGATCTACGCAGGAACCTAAACCGCCTGGCTAATCTGATCGCCAACTTTCAGGATGGCATCTTGCTGGAAGATGAAAACCGATCGATTGTCCTCGTCAATCAGCACTTTTGCGACATGTTCTCCGTGCCGCTTGCCCCGGATCAGTTGATCGGGCTGGATTGTTCAGGAATGGCCGAGCAGAGCAAGCATTATTTCGCAGAACCCGAGCCGTTTGTTGAGCGGGTTAATCAGCTGCTCAGGGATCAGAAGCTGGTTATTGGCGAGGAATTGCTTCTGGCCGACGGTCGCGTGCTGGAGCGTGACTACGTTCCGGTTTTTCTGGACAATGTCTATACCGGCCACCTCTGGAAATACTCCGACATTACTAAACGCAAACGTGCCGACGATGCGGCCCTTCGGCAGAAAGAGAAATACCAGCGCATTATCGAAAACATAAACCTGGGACTTATCGAAGTCGACCTCGACGACCGGATCGTCTATACCAACCAGAGTTTCTGCGCCATGAGCGGCTACCGCGCCGACGAACTCATTGGCGAAATTGCGACGGACGTGCTGCTACAGGGGCAGGATGTGTCGTTTATGAGGAAGAAGAGCGAAAGCCGCCTGAGCGGGAAGATGGATGCCTATGAGGTAGCCGTTACCAGCAAAAGTGGGGAAGCCATGTGGTGGCTGATCAGTGGCGCTCCGCTGTATTCAGAAACCGGGCAGGTAATTGGCTCAACCGGTATTCATCTCGACATCACTAAACAGAAACAGCTCGAATCGGAACTGCGCATCGCCAAACAGGAGGCCGAAAATTCAGCGCGGGCCAAAGAACTCTTCCTGGCCAACATGAGCCACGAGATTCGGACACCCATGAACGCTATCCTGAGCCTGGGACAACAGTTGACTAAAACGCCCCTCAACGAACAGCAACAGTTTTTTCTCCGCATGATCAATACGGCAGGCAGTAATCTGCTGGTGATCATCAACGACATACTCGACTTCTCGAAAATCGAGGCCGGGCAGCTGTCGCTGGAAAAAATTGGGTTCGACATGGCAGAGTTGCTGCGGAGCGCGGTGCACGTGATGACGCACAATGCCGATAAAAAAGGCCTGGGGCTGAGTCTACAGCTCGACGCCGGTATTGCGCCCGTGCTGCTGGGCGACCCGTACCGGCTGAACCAGATTCTGCTGAACCTGATCGGCAACGCGATTAAGTTCACCGACCAGGGGCGGATCGACGTGCACTGTACGTACCAGCAGCAGCACCAGACGCAGACTATCTCGATCACCGTGGCCGATACGGGCATTGGTATGGACCCCCAGTTTCAGCGAAACCTGTTTACCAAGTTTACCCAGGAAGACGGTAGCATTGGTCGGCGGTATGGTGGAACGGGGTTGGGGATGAGTATAACCAAGCAGCTCGTCGATCTGATGGGTGGTACGATCAACGTCCGAAGCGTCAAGAACGAAGGCACTACCGTAACCGTGCAGCTAACCCTGCCGATCGGTACCGAGACCGATAAACCGGCCCAGAGCCAGGAGATCGGCCAGACCAGCGCGCTAAGTTCCCGGCGCATTCTGCTGGTAGAAGACAATGAAATGAACCGGCTGGTGGTGACTACCATTCTCGACCCCTACAACATGGTCATTATCGAAGCTACCAACGGCCTGGAAGCCATTGAGCTATTACGCACCGAATCGGTCGACCTCATTTTGATGGATGTACAGATGCCTGTGCTGGATGGCCTCGAAGCTACCCGGATCATTCGGCGCGACATCAGCCCGTCGCTGCCTATCATAGCGCTGACAGCCAGTGCGATCCGCAAAGAGAAAGAAGCCTGCTATCAGGCCGGCATGAACGACTTTCTGGCAAAACCGTTTGACGAGAAAAATCTGATTGGTAAATTGGCAAATTGGCTCAAAGCCGATAGTACCCTCCCTCAGAACCAACAGGAAACTATGAACGAAGATAAGTATGACTTATCGAACCTACAGGCAATCAGCCGGGGAAATGACGAGTTTGTTAAGAAGATGATCAGCCTCTTTTGTACGGAAACCCCGGCCGCTGCGTCTCAGATCAAAGCCGCCTACGAATCGGGCGATTTTGAGACGATCAAATACCTGGCTCACCGCACCAAACCCTCTATCGATAGTCTGGGCATCGAATCGCAGCGGGCGCCCATCCGGCAGATTGAGCAGCTGGCCGTAACAGACCCGGCCTCGCCGGAGCTGAAAACCCTCATCGACAATTTTGAGCGCGCCATCATCGACGTAACCACGCACATGCGGAAGACGTACCTGACCGACCAGGAGCCGGGCTGACCAGGTGGGTTTACACCGTCTGGGAAAATAGCGGCTGCTGCGAAACGGAACTGGCGGCCAGGTACTGGTCAAACACCATGCAGATGTTCCGCAGAAAAGGGTGACCGGCGGGCCTGACCCGCAGGTGGGTATGGTTATAATCCAGCAGACCGTCGGCCATCATGGCATCCAGCTGCCTGTCAATGGCGTCCCATTCCGTTTCGGTCCAGTCGTCGGCCGACCAGCTTGTCTCGAATCGGCACATGATATTCAGGATCTGTTCCCGGATAAACTGATCCCGTGGGGTCAGCAGGTGGCCCCGCAGCACGGGCAGTTCATTCGTCTGGATGCGCTTCTGATAGGCACCAATCTCTTTTTCATTCTGCATAAAGGCCGTACCCACATCGCTGATGGCCGACGCACCCAGACCAATCAGTACGTTGGTGCGGGCGGTGGTATACCCCATGAAGTTACGATGGAGGGCGCCGGTCTGCATGGCCTGGTAGAGCGCGTCGTGGGGTAGGGCAAAATGATCCATACCTATTTCGCTGTAGCCGCCTGCTTCGAGTAGGGCGCGGCCGGTTTCGTAGAGCGCCCGTTTCTGATCGGCATCGGGTAGGTCGGCGTCCTGAAAACCGCGCTGGCCGGTTCCCCTGATCCAGGGAACGTGGGCATAGGAATAAAACGCGATGCGGTCGGGCCGGAGCCGGAGGGTCTGCGCCACGGTATTCTGGATAGACGACCGCTGCTGAAACGGCAGGCCAAACACCAGATCATGACTGATGGAGGTGTACCCGATAGCGCGCGCCTGGTCGGTTACCCGCTCTACGTTGGCAAAAGGCTGGTGACGATGAATGGCCCGCTGCACCGCCGGATCGTAGTCCTGCACGCCGAAACTAACCCGCCGGAAGCCAAACGAATACAGGGTTTGCAGGTGCTCGAAGCGGGTGTTGTTGGGGTGGCCCTCCCAGCCGTAATCCGGATCGCTGACGGGGTCGGCCCAGCGGAAAATACCCGTCAGCAACCGCCGAAGCTGATGGGGCGAAAAGAAGCTGGGTGTGCCTCCGCCGAGATGCAGCTCGGCAATACGCGGCCGCTCGGGTAACCAGTCGCAGTACAGTTCCCACTCGGCCAGCAGCGCATCGATATACGGTTCTTCTACGCCATGGTTGCGCGTAATCCGTTTGTTACAGCCGCAGAACGTACACAGGCTTTCGCAGTAGGGGAGGTGGATATACAGGCTGATGCCGTCGGTATAGTTGCTGGTGGCAAAAGCCGTAGTCAGCCGTTGCTGCCAGTCGTGGGTAGTGAAGGCGGCCGTGTTCCAGAACGGAACCGTTGGGTAGCTGGTGTAGCGTGGTCCGGCTACGTTATACCTGGCAATCAGCGAATGGGTCATTGAGGGAGCCGCGCCGGTGTTGACAACGGGCACGGCTACGCAAAACTCGGTGGTACCCATCGGCATCGGACTAATCAGCCTCAGCCAGCCAGCTGATAAAAATCAGCTCAGCCTACTCGTCTTCGCGAAGCGGAACGACCAGTACCGGCAGCTGCGCGTGGTTAACGACATCCTCGGCCACGCTGCCGTTGAAGAAGTGCCAGAAACCCGTCCGCTGGTTGGTAAACAGCACGATAAGATCGAACTGGTGCTGCTCGGCAAACTGGATAATGCCTTCGTGGGCGGTGTGGTGCGGTATGATCGACAGATGATAGTCGGTCAGCTGCCGGGCTTCGGCCAGTTCGCTCATCCAGTCGCGGATACCTTCTGGGGCGCGCGGGTCGTTGGGGGTAGTAACGAACAAAAATTCCAGGTGCGAATTACCCACCGGCAACGGGTTGGTGAACTGCGTTTTTAGCCGGTCGTCGGCATCGATGGCAAACAGGATTTTCTTTAGACTCAGCTCCGGATGCGCCTGCTTCACGACCAGCACCGGACTATGAACGGCCTGTACGATATGCTCGGCATTGGACCCCACGAGCCACTCGGCCCAGCCCTCGGACCCGTGCGAAGCCACAACGATCAGATCGGCGTTCTCGCTGGCCATGGCGCCGTACAGTCCGGCTTCGTGCCGACTAAGAACGGGGGTTACCGGCACCTCTGCGGTCTGGTAGTGGCTACAGAGCTGGTCGAGTGCCTGCCGGGCTTCGGCGGCCTGTTCGTCGAGGTAGCGGCCAATGGCAATAGGGGCTCCGCTGAGTTCGGGGGCAATAAGGCCGGTCGCGAGGTAGTGCAGTACCCGCACCTCGGCGCCGTATTGGTTGGCCAGACTAATGGCAATGGGCAGTGCCAGGGCAGAGAGCGGGCTCAGATCGGTAGGGACCAGAATCGTTTTCATGAGTCGGTTCAGTTAGTGTGTCAGAACAGGAGGGCGGTGCCACAAAAGTCGCCGATCGGTTCGGTCGCTATACCCTATCAGAATCAGGCAGCGGGCTGATTTATGTCAGCAGACGGCCCGGCCCGCCCGGGCAATTTTGGGAAAATATTTGGCCATCATGATGACAGCTGCTCCCTCCCGAACGGTTTGCTACCACTGCGGCAACGACTGCCCTGCGGAGGCAGGACCCCTGGTTTTTGATACTAAACCGTTTTGCTGTACGGGCTGCCAGACCGTTTATCGGGTGCTGAGCGAGCACCAGCTCTGCCAGTACTACGACCTCAACACCAGTCCGGGCGTTACCATACCAGGCCCCGGGCTATCCAGCCAGACAGCTACCCTCGACCGGCTGGCTTTTCTGGACAACCCGTCTATTGCCGATCAGCTGATCGACTTCCGCAACGATCAGGTCGCCCATGTCACGTTCTTCGTGCCAGCGATTCACTGCTCGTCGTGCCTGTGGCTGCTGGAACACCTGTACCGCCTTGAACCCGGGGTGCAGCAAACCCGCGTCGACTTCCTCAAAAAACAGGTGCATCTGGTTTTCGATCCGGCACGGCTGTCGCTGCGGCAGGTGGTCGAGCTGCTCACGTCGCTGGGCTACGAGCCGCTCATCAGCCTGAACGATGTGGTTAAGGAGCAGCAGAAGCCGTTGTACCGGTCGCTGCTGTATAAGCTGGCGGTGGCGGGCTTCTGCGCGGGTAATATCATGCTGTTCAGTTTCCCCGATTATTTCGGACTGGATGATCCGTCGTTCAGGCATCTGTTCGGTGTGCTGAACCTGCTGCTGGCAACGCCCGTCGTCTTTTATTCGGGTTCGGGTTACTTTGTCTCGGTCTGGAAGAGCCTCCGCCGGGGAATCATCAACATCGACTTTCCTATCCTGCTCGGCATTCTGGTGGCCTATGGCCGCGGCACCTACGAGGTGCTGGCGCTGGGCGGGGCGGGTTATTACGACTCCGTGAGCGGGCTGATTTTCTTCCTGCTCTGTGGTCAGTGGTTCCAGCAGCGTACCTATGATTTTCTGTCGTTCGAGCGCGATTATAAATCCTATTTCCCCCTGGCCGTTACGCGCCTGGAGCCCGCCACGTCGCTGCCGGCTACGGAAGCTGAATTGTCGGTGCCGGTGGCTGATCTGCGCAAGGGTGACCGGATTCGGGTGCGGCATGGCGATCTGATTCCGGCCGATGGACTTTTGTACCGGGGCGACGGGCTAATCGATTATTCGTTCGTGACGGGCGAGTCGGTACCGGAGCGAAAAGAGCCCGGTGCTCTGCTTTACGCCGGTGGCCGGCAGGCGGGGGGCAGTATCGATCTCGAAATTGTGCGGGAGGTGTCGCAGAGTTACCTGACCCAGCTCTGGAACAACGACGCTTTTCGGAAAGATCAGCCCAGCCAGGCGAAGACCTTTGCCGATGCGGTCGGGAAATACTTCACCCTGACCGTGCTGACGCTGGCTACCCTGATCGGGGCTTACTGGTATGTGGGGGCTGGCCAGCCGACTACCGCCGTCAATGCCTTCACGGCGGTGCTGATTGTTGCCTGCCCCTGCGTACTCTCGCTTTCGTATCCGGTTGCGCTGGGGCATGGGCTGCGGCTGCTGGGCAGGCAGGGTTTCTACCTCAAAAATGCCGACGTAATCGAGCAGCTTACCCGCTGCGATACTCTCGTGTTCGACAAAACCGGAACCCTGACGGAGGTTAGCTCTCCTGCCACCGATATCGACAGCGTTCTGCCCGTGGGGGTAAGCCGGAGCGGAGCGGTAACGGAGGTGTTCGAGCCACCCCTGACCGGTATCGAGCGCGCTATGATCCGGTCGGTAGTGAGCCAGTCGGCCCACCCCCTGAGCCGTCGGCTGAGCCAGTACCTGGCCGATACCCTGCCCATGCCGGTCAATAACTTCACCGAACTAACCGGGCAGGGTATCGTAGCGCTGGTCGACGATGAGCTGATCAAGATAGGCCGAGCCGACTTTGTAGCGGCTGACCGTGTCGTAAACGAAAAGCCAGACGGTTCTTCGGTGCATGTCAGCATCGATGGGGTATACCGGGGGTGGTTCCGCTTTGCCGCCCAGCTGCGCGATGGGCTGGTCGACATGCTGACGGCGTTTGTGGGCCGGAATCAGCCAATGTACCTGCTCTCGGGCGATACCGACGCCGACCGGTCCAGCCTGCGCACCTGGTTTACCGATGATGCCATGCGGTTTGGGTGCAGCCCCGAAGACAAACTGCGGTTCATTGAAGACCTACAGGCCAGCGGCCACCGCGTATTGATGATTGGGGATGGGCTCAACGACGCCGGGGCGCTGAAACAGGCCGATATTGGTATTGCCGTTACCGACGATACCCTCCGGTTCACCCCGGCCAGCGACGCTATTCTGGAAGCGCGCTCGCTGCGGGGGCTGCCCCAGTTTCTGCGCTACAGCCGGTTTGCCATGCGGCTGATCCGGTTCAGCTTCGCCGTGTCGTTGCTCTACAACCTGATCGGGCTGTCGTTTGCGGCTACGGGCCATTTGTCGCCGGTGGTGGCTGCGGTGCTGATGCCGCTCAGTTCGGCCACGATGGTGCTGATTGCCACAGTAGGTATGCGGTTTCGTCGGCTCCTGCCAACTGCCCGATAACGAGTGGGACTTATCGGCTGGTCAGGTCGCTTGTCTGCCCAATCAGGGGGTCGGTGACGCCTTCCTGCCCGGTTTCGACCCGACCGGCATACCGCTGTTCAACCTCCGGAAAACCATCGATCAGCACGCTGATATCGTACCAGTTGTGGCTGCGGTTCAGGTTCAGAGTAACCGACTGCCGGGCGCCCGACAGGCCTGCCCTGGCCAGACTGACCGACTGTTCGCCGGTCTGGTAGGCGTTATCCCTGAGCCGCACCACGTACGGGCGGCTGGGGTCCGGGTTGTGTAGTTCCATGACGAGATGGCCCGTATACTGCTTCCGGGCGTTCTGTTCGTAGCGGCAGTCGATCGTTACCGGTGGATGAGCGCCAGTGCTGCTAAACGATCGAAAGAAGCCGTTCGGCCCGTATACGCTCAGGTGGAGCGGCTCGCTGAGCGGCCACTCGTCGGTCAGTGTATCGCCGGGTGATACGGTATACGAACGGAAGCGCACATCGTCCTGTAGGTGCTGGTGCACCTGGAAGGCGGTACCAGCCGCCCGTTTGCCGAATACGGCATTGTCGGCGGTCAGCTTCAGCATAAACCGGTCGGCCTGGCTGTACCCGTCGGCATATAGTTCATACGGCAAGGCACAGGACGATCGCATGCCTGCTTCCTGGCGCGGCATCCAGGGCGACAGGCTGGGGCGCTGGCTGGCCTGCCGGGCTTCGTCGGGCGAGAGCGATTTGTAGTTGGTCGGTACGTCCTTGAACTGGGCCTTGTGAATACCTTCGATAAACGGCTCGCGGGGCAGGAAAGTCGGTAGTCGGAGCGACTCGCCCCGGTAGGGCCGAAAGGCCGACGACAGATCGCCACAGACCGTCCGTCGCCAGGGGCTAATGTTCGTTTCCCGGATCGGTTTGCCGGTTTTGTGGCTCACGAAATTCTCGAGAAAGCGGAGCGTCGAGGTATGGTCGAACACTTCGGAGCAGACGTATCCGCCCCGGCTCCAGGGCGACACAATAACGAGCGGTACCCGATAGCCCAGTCCGATGGGCCCGGTTCGGCCTTTGGGCCCGCGGCTCTTTTCCTGCTCGGCCGTAACAAACTCCAGCCGGGTGTCGATGCCCTTGCTGGATTTACCGGTCTGCGGCCGGTCGGGGTGCGCCGGCACCAGCGGAGGAACATGGTCGAAGTAGCCGTCGTTTTCGTCGTAGGCCAGAATGAAAATGGTTTTTTTCCAGACGTCGGGGTTCTGGGTCAGTATGTCGAGCATCTCTGACAGGTACCAGGCGCCATACCAGGGGGCGGAGGGGTGATCGGAGAAATTCTCCGGCGCCACTACCCACGAGACGGTGGGCAGCGTCCGGTTCTTCACATCGGCCCGAAACTGGTGTAGCACGTCGCCTTTGGGTACGGTAACCTGCCGTTCGGTGGTGCCGTCCTGGTATGTCAGCGTGCTCAGCTTCCGGTAGTCGGGATCGCTGGTGTTGGTCGTAAAGGCCCGCTGGCAAAGCTGCTGGTCGCGCGCTGATAACTGGCTAAACTTCTCGGGGGCGTAGGTAACCAGATCGGCTTTAACCTGGGCCTGGGCTTGCTGCTGCTGCTGAAGTTTTTTTTGTACGCTGGCGTAGGTCGGGTCGGCGGGCGTCAGGGTGCTGAGCTGGGTCTGGAGGCTGGCAATACGATCGGGAATGGCTTTTTCTTCGCGCTGGATAAAGGCATAATAGGCCGGGTGAAACCGAACCCGGAACTGCGAAAACCATTCGATGGGGTTGTCGGTGAAGTTGCCGAGCCAGCCGTCTTCGTCGCCCTGCAGCCCGGTGGGCAGGCTGATCTCGTTCTGGTATATTTTCCAGGAAACGCCATGGTCCTGCAGCCGTTCGGGAAAGGTGGTCCAGCTTACTTCGGCGTCGTAATCTACGTTTTCGTTACGAACCAGAGCCGGGGCTTTTGGGTCGCGGGGGTCGCGCAGGGTGCCGCTCCAGAAATAAAGCCGGTTGGGGGTCGTGCCCGTCAGTGAGGAGCAGAAGTTCTGATCGCAGACGGTAAAGGCATCGGCCAGCGCGTAATAGAAGGGTAAGTCCTGCCGGTTGTAATACCCCAGGGTCAGCGGCATGCTGGCGTATTCTTTTCGGCCCGATCGTTTGGCATCCAGCCACTTGTCGAACTTGCCGTCATGTCGGGCATCTACCTGGTCGGTCCAGGAGTGGGGCAGCGAACTCATCCAGGTAGCTTTGGTATCGTGGATGTTGAGCCGGAACGGCGCGTAGGTTTCCCCGGCTGCGTTGGTCTGGAGCCAGACTTTGTTGCCGTTGGGCAGGGTGATGGCCCGCGGATCGTTAAAACCCCGTACGCCCTGCAGCGAGCCGTATATATGATCGAAAGAGCGGTTCTCCTGCATCAGAATAACCACGTGCTCCGCGTCCAGGTAGGTAGTTCCCGGCGACGGGTCGATGGCCAGCGCTTTCTGAATAGAGTCGGGCCAGGTACCCGACAGGCTGGTGGCCAGTAAAGCGGCTTTTCTGATAAACTCCCGTCTCGAATCCATACCAGTAGAAAGGGGTAAAATGAAAGGGGTAAAAGTAATGTAAGCCCCGAATACTACCAGCGATCGGGCATTATGAAACTGTTACCTGAGGAGTTGATAAGGGCCGGGCCGTATGCAATCAGGGAGGTATTCCGCGCAGAGATTCCGCGGAATACCTCCCTGATGAGTCTGATCCGTTTCTCAGGTCACCCCTTATTTTCGGGTAGAGAACTGATAGATCGTAGTGGTTTTGTACGTCTGACCGGGGCGTAGCGTCGTTGTCGGGAAGGCGGGCTGATTGGGCGAGTCGGGGTAGTGTTCGGTTTCCAGACAGAAGCCGTAGCGTTTTTTGTAGGGGTTGCCTTCCCGACCCGTTACGGAACCGTCGAGGAAGTTGCCCGTGTAGAACTGTACGGCTGGCTCGGTCGTCTGTACGTCCAGCACCCGTCCGGTGGTTGGCTCGAAAACGGTAGCCACCGACTTCAGACCCTGGCTGCTGTCGGCAAATACCCAGCAGTGGTCGTAGCCCAGGCCGTATTTGATCTGGGTATCGGCGGTGTCGTCGATGCGGTCGCCAACGCGGGTCGGTTTGGTGAAGTCGAACGGGGTGCCGGCAACAGCCTGGAGCTGCCCGGTCGGGATCAGCGTCTTATCGACGGGTACGAACCGGTCGGCCTTGATGGTTACTACGTGGTCGAGAACGTCGCGCTTAGCCCCGCCGGTCAGGTTGAAATAGGTATGGTTGGTCAGGTTTACGATCGTGGGTTTGTCGGTCGTGGCTTCGTAGTCGATCCGGAGGGCGTTGTTTTTCTGAAGCGTGTACGTTACGGTAACGGCCAGGTTGCCGGGGTAGCCTTCTTCGCCGTCTTTGGCGGTGTAGGTCAGTTTCAGCGCGGGTTCGTCGCCCTCAACGGGCGTGGCTGTCCAGAGCACCTTATCGAAGCCGACCTTTCCGCCGTGCAGGTGGTTCCCCATATTGTTGGTTGCCAGCGTGTAGGTCTGCCCGTCGAGGGTAAACTTACCCTTGGCGATCCGGTTGCCGTAGCGGCCCACCAGCGCTCCGAAAAACGGATTGTTTTTACGGTACGTGTCGAGTGAGTCGAACCCCAGCGTGACGTCGGCAAACTGGCCGTCTTTATCGGGGGCGGTCAGGCCCACCAGAATGCCGCCGTAGGTCGTTATCCGGGCCGTCATGCCGGCTTCGTTACGCAGGGTGTACAGATCGACTGGGCGACCGTCGGGTAATTGGCCATAGGCCTGTTTGTCAATAGTCATCGTTTGGGTATTCGTGGTTTTTTTAGACGCGCAGGCATTCAGGAGCGTCAGCGCGCCGAGGGCCATCAGGCCGACATACTGAGAAAAACGGTTCATGGGTGACCAAGGGGTTTAGGCGTTGGGATGGGGGCGAACCAGCAGGCCGGTGCGCCCCGACTGACTAGCAGCCCTGTCCGTAGTAGGCGTTCGTGCCGTGCTTGCGCTGGTAGTGCTTGTTACGGAGGGTATCTTTAATACGAGCTGTGTTGGGGTTGATCTGTAACGTCAGGTAAGCCATACGGGCTACTTCTTCCAGTACGGCTGCGTTGTAAACCGACTTTTCGGCGGTCTTACCCCAGGTAAACGGGCCGTGGTTCTGCAACAGCACCATCTCGACCTCGGTATGCGAAAGGCCTTTTTCCCGAAACACGTCGAAAATCTGGTTACCGGTCTCGTGCTCATAATCGCCTTCTATCATGGCGTCGGTCAGGACGGGCGCACACGGAATGTCGTGATGGGTATGGTCGGCATGGGTGGTTCCGAAAATCGGAATGTCCAGACCTGCCTGGGCCCAGGCCACCGCATGGGTGCTGTGGGTGTGGGTAATGCCGCCAATGTCGCTCCAGGTTTTATAGAGCAGCGCATGGGTTTTGGTATCGGACGACGGCCGCAGGGTGCCTGCTACAACGCGGGCGTCGTAATCGCAGATCACAATGTCGTCGGGTGTAAGAATATCGTACGACACCCCACTTGGTTTGATGGCAAATACGCCCCGCTCGCGATCTACCGCGCTGACGTTGCCAAAGGTAAACAACACCAGCCCCAGCCGGGGGAGCTGCATGTTGGCCTCGTAACATTCTTCCTGTAAGGTCCTGTACATGGAGTTGCTTATTGAGTGATTTGTCTCTTGAGTGATGGAGTGAATGGTGATTGAGTGATGAGTAGCTGGCATGGCCAACTTTATCACCATCGCTTTATCGCCATTCACTCCATCAACAGACCCTCGTTATTTCATTTCCAGCACGACTACGGAGACCGGGGGGAGGGTTACGGTCAGGACGTCGCCGTTGCGGGTAGCCCCGTTGAACGAAACGGGTTTTACCTTGTTCGGCTGCTCGAAGGTGTTATGATCCTGTACTTTAGCCGATGTCAGGATGCGGCCCGTCAGGCTGCTGGCGCTTACGCCCTTCAGGTTGACCGTAACGGTTTGCGGCTTCCCGGCGTCGATGTTGACCAGCGAGATATGTACTTTACCCGCCTGGTCGCGCGAGGCCGATGCGGATATGGCCGGGAGTTTGTATTTGCCTGATGTATAGTCTTCCGTTTTGAGGTCGATGGGCAGCATCGTCGCGTCCTGGTGTACATTATACATTTCCAGCACGTGGTACGTTGGCGTCAGCAGCATCTTGTCGCCCTTTGTCAAAATCACGGCCTGGAGTACGTTCACGGCCTGGGCCAGATTCGCCATTCGTACCCGTTCCGCGTGTTTGTGGAAGATGTTCAGCGTGGCACCGGTCAGAATGGCATCGCGCATGGTGTTCTGCTGATACAAAAATCCCGGGTTCGTCTTGGGTTCGACCTCATACCAGGCGCCCCATTCATCAACAACCAGGGCAATCTTCTTCTGGGGATCATACTTGTCCATGATTTCCGAATGCTTCTGCACGAAGGTGTCCATCTTCAGGGCTTCGTTCATCGTATGGGCGTAGTCGGTTTCGGTAAATTCAGTAGCCGACCCTTTCTCATTCGGTCCCCAGCCAAAGGTAGAATAATGGTGGAGGGCTACGCCTTCAACCATTTTGCCGGGAATATTTTTCATCAGCGTTTCGGTCCAGTTAAAATCATCTGAACTGGCACCCGATGCAATCCGGAAGATGGTTTCTTTACCCACCTGAGAACCCATGAACGTAGCGTACTGGCGGTAAATATTGGCGTAATAATCGGCCGTCATGTTGCCGCCACATCCCCAGGCTTCGTTGCCAACACCCCAATAGCGTACGTTCCAGGGGGTTTTGCGCCCGTTTTGCTGCCGCAGGGTAGACATGGGGCTATTGCTGGGAAAATTGACATACTGCACCCAGTCGCTCAGGTCCTGTACCGTTCCGCTGCCTACGTTACCGGCCAGGTAAGGCTCGGTTCCGAGCAGTTCGCACATATTCAGAAAGTCATGGGTACCGAAACTGTTGTCTTCCGTTACGCCCCCCCACCAGGTGTTCACAATCTTGGGGCGTTTGGCTTTCGGGCCGATGCCGTCTTTCCAGTGATAGGTATCGGCAAAACACCCGCCCGGCCAGCGCAGGTTGGGGATTTTCATCTTTTTGAGAGCCTCGATCACGTCGAGCCGCACCCCGTTTTTGTTCGGGATTTTTGTATTGGCCTCGCCCACGTAAAAGCCATCGTAGATACAGCGGCCAAGGTGTTCGGCAAAGTGGCCATAGATATGGCGGCTAATAACGGTCTTGCCGTCGCTGGCGTTGATCGTTACGCGGTTCTGCGCCGTAGCCGACAGGGTCAGTGCCGCGAGCAGAAGAGGAAGCAGTTGTTTTTTCATAAAAAGTGGGTTTATGTAAAAAGGCGTGTAGAGACACAACCGAATTGGCGGCCGGGCCCTGGCGTCTCCTGTCCGGATGGTTTTGCTGCTATGACCGTGCTCCGCGTCGTCACCCTGGTCCGCGTCCCGGTGGGGACACGGACCACTTGTGGGTCGGGAATACCATCCGGGTCGGCAACGGGTTACCGGCGGTAGGCGGCTTCGCTCCAGCGGAGTTCGTTTTTCAGCTGGCGCAGTTTCGTTTGGCTATCGATCACGACGAGTTCGACCCCGAAAATGTCGGCGAAGTCCTCGATATGGCTAGTGGTCAGGTTCTGGCTGAATACCGTATGGTGAGCGCCCCCCGCCAGTATCCAGGCCGCGCAGCCGGTAGCCATGTCGGGCATGGGTTTCCAGAGGGCGCGGGCAACGGGCAGTTTCGGCAGGGCCTCCGTAACGGCTACGGCTTCTACCTCGTTTACGATGAACCGGAACCGGTTGCCCATATCGACCAGCGATACGTTGATGGCCGGGCCGGCCGGTGCGTTGAATACCAGCCGAACCGGATCTTCCTTGCCACCGATACCGAGCGGGTGAACCTCGCAGCTGGGCTTGCCATCGGCAATGCTGGGGCAGATCTCGAGCATGTGGGAGCCCAGAACGAGCGGGTTGGTCGGGTCGAAGTGGTACGTATAATCTTCCATGAACGAGTTGCCGCCCGGTAGTCCAGCCGCCATCACTTTCATGACGCGTACCATAGCCGCCGTTTTCCAGTCGCCCTCGCCCGCAAAGCCGTAGCCATCGGCCATGAGCCGCTGCGACGCAATGCCGGGGAGCTGTTTCATACCGTACAAATCCTCGAAGGTGTCGCTATAGGCGCCAAACCCGCCGTCCTGCAGGAAGGCCCGCATCCCGATCTCGATCCGGGCTGCGTCGCGCAGGGAGCTGTGTTGTGCGCCACCCCGCTGCAGCGAATCCATCAGGGTATAGCTGTCGGCATACTCGGTCACGAGCCGGTCGACGTCGGCATCGGTGACCTGATTGATTACCGTGACCAGATCGCCAATGCCGTGGGTGTTGACCGACATGCCGAAGGTCATTTCGGCCGCTACCTTGTCGCCATCGGTAACGGCTACCTGGCGCATGTTATCGCCAAACCGGACTACCTTCAGGGTTTTCAGCTCGTGGGCGGCTACGGCTACCCGCGCCCAGTCGGCCAGTTGCGCAACGACAGAGGCTTCCTGCCAGAACCCTACCACCACTTTGCGGTTCAGGCTCGGTCGGGCCTGATGCATGCGGGTCATCATGAAGCCAAACTCCCGGTCGCCGTGGGCCGACTGGTTCAAGTTCATGAAATCCATGTCGATGTCGCCCCACGGAATGTCGCGGTTAAACTGGGTATGGAGGTGGAGCAGGGGTTTGTTGAGGATCGTCAAGCCCCGAATCCACATTTTGGCGGGCGAAAAGGTATGCATCCAGGTGATGACCCCGATACAGTTCGGTGCTGCGTTGGCGGCCTGGCAGATGGCGTAAATCTCGTCGGTTGTCTTGACTACGGGCTTAAATACAATCCGTACCGGCATGTCGGCGGCCCGATCGAGAAATTCGGCAATCGCCTGCGAGTGTGCATCGACCTGCTGCAGGGTCTCCTCCCCGTATAAATGCTGGCTCCCTGTAATGAACCAAATCTCAAACTGTTTCAGGTTAATCATTATGAACGTTGTACTGATTTTGACGGATGAATAATGAACGTTGCCGTGGTTTCGCCGACCACGATGTAGAGACGCAACCGCCCGGCGGCCCGGCCTTTGCGTCTCCTGTCCGGATGGTTTAGGGTATCGACCGCTCAGCCCGCAATGAAACCGCTCTGTCCGGCCGGAAAGCTACTTATACGGCACTGGCCGCCAGGGGTTGGCGGGCTGGGGTGCCTTCGACAAAACCGCCCAGCTTCAGGTATTTCTGGTAGAGCGTTTCGTACAGGGCTACCCGCTCGGGACGGGGCTGGTACTGGGCGTCGAAGCCCGATCCCATAGCCCGCTGCGCCGATTCCAGCGAGGGATGAACGCCCGCAGCTACCGACGCACACATGGCCGCCCCCAGCGCACACGCCTGGTCAGCCTGCGCTACCTGAATGGGCTGGTTCAGTACATCGGCCAGGGTCTGCATCACGAAGGGCGATTTCTTGGCAACCCCCCCAATGGCAATCACTTTACGAATCGGCACCCCTTCCTGAATAAACCGATCGACGATGCTGCGCGATCCGAAAGCCGTTGCTTCGACCAGGGCTTTGAACACCCGAGCCGCATCGGTGCCGAGGTTGAGGCCGGTGATAGCGCCCTTGAGCGTATGGTTGGCGTCGGGGGTCCGGCGTCCGTTTACCCAGTCGAGCGCAATCAGGTCGTTTTCCGTAACGGGTAGCCGCGACGCCTGTTCTGACAGGTACGGAATGAGCTGGCGGTTCAGGGTGTCGGCGGCTTCGGGGCCGAGCAGGTCGCGCACGGGGCCGGTCAGCAGGCGCGCAAACCAGGCGTATACATCGCCGAAGGCCGACTGACCCGCTTCCATCCCCAGCATGCCGGGCGCCACCGACCCGTCGACCTGGCCGCAGATACCACGGATGAGCCGATGCCCGATCTCTTCGTTGGGCGCCATCAGAATGTCGCAGGTAGAGGTGCCCATGATCCGGACGAAGGCATACGGCTCAATTTCGGCACCGACCGCGCCCATGTGCGCATCGAAAGCACCAACGCCCACGACTACCCCGGCCGGTAGCCCCAGCTTCTGAGCCCATTCGGCCGAGAGCGTACCCATCGGCTGATCGGCGGTGTAGGTCTGGGTGAAGAGCCGGTCGCGCAGACCGCTCAGCAACGGGTCGAGCTGCGTCAGAAACTCATCGGAGGGCAGGCCGCTGAACTCGTCGTGCCAGAGTGCTTTGTGCCCGGCCGCACAGCGTGACCGCCGTAGCGTCAGCGGGTTGGTCTGCCCGGTCAGCGTCGCCGAGATCCAGTCGCAGTGTTCAATCCACGAAAACGCATGCTGCCGCACGACCTCGTCGACGCGCAGGGTACGCAGGATCTTGGCCCAGAACCACTCTGACGAGTAGATGCCCCCAACGTACTTGGTGTAGTCGGTATCCCAGTGGTGGGCCAGCTGATTGATTTCATCGGCTTCGCGGTTGGCCGTGTGGTCTTTCCAGAGAATGAACATACCGTTCGGGTTCTCGGCAAAGTCGGGACGCAGCGCCAGCGGGAGTCCGGTTTCGTCGACAGCAACGGGCGTTGAGCCGGTCGTATCGATCGAGATACCGACTACCTGCTGCCGCACGTCAGCGGGGGCGTTGGCCAGCGCGCCGGTAATGGTAGCTTCGAGCCCTTCGAGATAATCGAGCGGGTGCTGCCGAAACTGCGACTGCTCGGGGTCGCAATAGAGCCCCTGTTTCCAGCGGGCGTATTCGTGTACGTGTGTCCCTACGGTTTCGCCGGTATGGGCGTTGACCAGCAGGGCCCGTACGGAGTCGGTGCCAAAATCGACACCCAGAACATATTGATTTTTCATAGCAATGATAGTCGGGCCAGGAAAGAGTGGATACGTAATCGTTGGTTAAGTGCCTGATAATTCGGCCAGCTCGGGCAGGAACGTGTAGTAGCCGTCGAGGTATTTCCGGTAGCGGTCGCTATTGAGCGTGTAGAGCTGCCCCTTTTTGGTGACGGAGTTGGTGTCTTTTTCGCCGGTGCTCAGCAGCAGGTCGGTAGCCATGATTTTGCGGCTGAAATTGCGCCGGTCCAGCTGGGTGCCGTAGATGGCTTCGTAGAGCTTCTGCAGCTGCGGAACGGTGAACTTGCTGGGCAGCAGCTCGAAGCCAATCGGGTGCAGCGCGGCTTTGTAACGCAGCCGTTGCAGCGCCACGGTAACCATCTGGTCGTGATCGAAAATAAGGGCGGGCTTACTGTCCAGACTGATCCAGGACGCGTTGTGCGCCTGAATGGCTGCTACATCCTGATCGGCAATGTTGACCAGCGAATAATAGACCACCGAAATGGTACGCTCAACCGGGTCGCGGTACACGGTGCCGAACGTCTGTAGCTGTTCCAGGTAGTTATTTCGCAGGCCCGTCAGGTTGTACAGAATCCGGCCGGCAGCTTCTTCGAGGTCTTCGCCGTCGTTCAGGAATCCGCCCATCAGCGACCATTTTCCGTACTCAGGCTCGAAGTTTCGTTTGATCAGCAGCAACTTCAGCGATTCGCCGTCGAACCCGAAGATGATACAATCCAGCGCCACCAGAATGCGGGTGTTGTGTTGATAAACGGCCATGATGGGATAAGGCAAAAACGTGTGTTTTTGACACAATTCTAGGTTGGTAAAAGCAATTCTCCAACTAGTTCTACCATTTTTTATACATTAGCATACTGGCGGCTGGCCCCCTGTACTGTACCATTCATCTACTCCTACCTATCTAATGACTGCACGACTCCTGATTGCATGGCTTGGTTTTTCATGGTCCAGTGTCTGCGCGCAGCAGATCGTTACCATTCATTCGCCAAACGGGGCTGTTGCGGTGTCGGTCCGGCAGGGCGACGCGGGGGCTG
This sequence comes from Spirosoma lacussanchae, assembly GCF_005870035.1. Lineage (GTDB taxonomy): Bacteria > Bacteroidota > Bacteroidia > Cytophagales > Spirosomataceae > Spirosoma > Spirosoma lacussanchae. The sequence goes on from NZ_SWJG01000005.1 coordinate 51,735, forward strand.
TTTCGTACCAGATTCAATACCGAAACAAGCCGGTCATTACGCCCTCGGGCCTGGGGTTTGTGTTGAACAAGCCAAAGCTGACCCTGAACCGATTCGATATCGTATCGGTCGATTCGTCCCGAACAGACGAAACCTGGAAACCGGTTTGGGGTGAGGTGAGCCAGATTCGTAATCACTATAGAGAGCTGCTCGTTGGCTTACAGGATAAGTCAGGCTCGGGAGTTGGGCTTCGGGTTCGGTTTCGGGTGTTCGACGATGGGGTCGGGTTTCGGTATGAGTTTGCCCCGCAGAAAGCGCTTACCCATTTTATCGTGGCCGATGAGCTGACCCAGTTTACCCTGTCGGCCGATCACCAAATGTTCTGGATGCCGGGCGATTATGACTCGAACGAATACCACTACAACAAAACCCGGCTCTCGGAAGTCGACGCCCTGGCTGCGGCCAGCCGGGAAAAAGACATTGCTCTGAAGTCAGTCATCGGGCCGAACGCGGTGCAGACGCCCCTGCTGCTGAAAACCGCCGACGGGCTATACATCAGCCTGTACGAAGCGGCTTTGCTGAACTACCCGGTCATGCATCTCCAGCTCGACAAACAGGCCCTGCGGCTGACCGCTCAGCTCGTGCCCGATGCCGTTGGGAATAAAGCGTATCTGCAAACCCCCCACAACGGCGGACCAGCCCAAACCCCCTGGCGAACGGTAATTGTTAGTGACAAGGCCACCGATCTGCTGGCGTCTAAACTGATCCTGAACCTGAATGAGCCATCGACCATTGCCGATCCGTCGTGGATCAGGCCACAGAAGTTCGTAGGCATGTGGTGGGAGATGCACATCGGGAAAGCCACCTGGGAGAAAGCGGGCGGAAAGCACGGGGCCAACACCCGGAACGTAAAGAAATACATTGACTTTGCGGCCAGACACGGCTTCGACGGGGTATTGGTCGAAGGCTGGAACGAGGGTTGGGAAGACTGGTTCGGCAACTGGAAAGAAGAGGTATTCGATTTTGTGACGCCCTACCCGGATTACAACCTGGATTCGCTGACGGCCTACGCCCAGCAGAAAGGGGTTCGGCTGATCATGCACCACGAAACGTCGGGTTCGGTCACGAATTACGAACGCCGGATGGATGCCGCGTTTGCCTTCATGGTAAAGCAGGGCATCAATACCGTAAAGACCGGCTACGTGGGGCCTATTATTCCGCGGGGCGAACACCACGACGGGCAGTGGATGGTGAACCACTATCAGCGCGTTGCGCAGAAGGCGGCTCAGTACAAACTGATGGTCGACTCCCACGAGTCGGCGCACCCTACGGGGCTGCACCGCACTTACCCGAACTGGATGGCGAGCGAGGCTGCCCGCGGCAGTGAGTTCAATAACGCCCCAACGCTGGGCATCGCGCCTGAGCATACCACCATTCTGCCGTTTACCCGCCTGATGGGCGGGCCGATGGATTTTACGCCGGGTCTGTTTCGGTTCAAGCTGAACCAGTTCGACAGCACCCGCACGCAGGCGGTGCGAACCACACTGGCTAAACAGCTGGCGCTCTACGTTACGTTGTACAGCCCGCTCCAGATGGCCGCCGACCTGCCCGAAAATTACGAAAAGCACCTCGACGCGTTCCAGTTTATCCGGGATGTGCCTGTCGACTGGGACGATACCCGAATCCTGGCCGCCGAACCCGGCGATTATGTCATGATTGCCCGGAAAGAAAAGGGAGCCGCCAACTGGTACGTAGGGGCCATTACCGACGAAAACAGCCGCGACCTGCTGCTGGACCTATCGTTCCTCGAATCCGGCCAAACCTACGAAGCCGTACTCTACCGCGACGCCCCCACCGCCGACTGGAAAACCAACCCCGAAGCGTATATTATTGAAAAGAAAGCCGTTACGGCTAAAACGAAGCTCATGCTTCATTTGGCGAAAGGGGGCGGGTGCGCTGTGCAGCTTGTACGAAAGTAAAAGTTGTTCAGGACAACCTTTAAAAAAGGACATCACCCTGAAATGATAACTTACTATCAGAAACGGAGCCATTCTAGTTGAAGGCCAATACGCTGTACAGTATCCTGCAAAGGGAGACCCGACCTCTGAAAAGCTGGCGAGTTGTACCTACGTTTGAATACAGGCCTTATTGAGAGACCTATATCCTACTATTTATGCGTAAATTATTCTGTAAAGACGTTTTCTCGTAAAAAGTAGCTTGGCTTTTCAGGAGCTATATCGACTAATTATAAACTTTACAGACTTACTCATAGATCAATAACGAAGAATAATAATATTTCAAATTGAAAAAGTTATAATAAATTACAGTGAGCACGACAAAGTTTTCGTATATTAGGGAATTATGCCCAATACTACCGAGCGACAATACTAACTTCAACATACTGGAAAACAGACCCAATTTTTTAGTAAATTTGACCGATGACAGCACAGGAAAAAGAGAAATATAAAGCGGACTTTAAGAAAGCACTTGACAATTTTACGACCAAGTTGGAAAAATACGTTTCTACCGACAATGGCGACTGGTCGGTCAAAGGCTTCATAGACGTTTACAAGAATATCTACACAATCTCATCTGACACCAAAATTGTTTCAAAAATCCTTGAAATACATATCTTTCCTCAAATCCTTCAATTTGCTGGCGAAATCGGATATAAAATTATACTGACTGAACACCAAAATTATTATCCCGACTTAACATTTATTAGTAAAGAAAACGAAGAGGTAAAATTTGCCGTTGATTTAAAAACAACTTATCGGAAGAAAAACGGTATTTCAAGTTTCACTTTGGGAAGCCACGGTAGCTATTTCAAGGAACGAGATAAGAAAAAGAACATTCAATTCCCTTACAACCAATATTTAGGACATTACTGCCTTGGCGTTATCTACACACGGACAGACATAAATGCTGACGATCCTACGGATACGGAAATCTATCAAGTTCAGGAACTTCAAGAAGAATATGAAACACCAAACAAGAAAGTAGGTGAACGAGAGGTAACCTCCGTCAAAAACTTAAAGTCTATCACATCTGTAATTAAGGACTTTGATTTTTTCGCAGCCGAAAAATGGAAAATTGCCAGCGACAAACAAGGATCGGGTAACACTGCAAACATTGGTTCTACACTGAGCATTAACGACTTGCGAAATGGAAATGGCGTATTCAGCCAACTTGGAGAAGAATGGTTTGACGAATATTGGATAAATTTTGGGGCTGCAACGATGGTCAAAGAAGGAAAGACCACAAAAATAACCAACCTCAAAGACTTCTTAGAATTTAAAGGCAGAACGGATTTGTGGGCTAAAATTGTAACAAGAAATTCAAAAGATTAAGTCATGAAAGTTATTGTTCCGCCAATAAAAAGTCAAGGTATTAAAACCAAACTCGTCCCTTGGATAAAGGATTTGGTAAACATAGCCAATCAAAAAGGAAAATGGATAGAACCATTTCTAGGAACTGGCGTAGTTGCATTTAATTCAGGTTATAAGAAAGCAATCTTAAATGATACTAATCCTCATATAGTTGGCTTCTACAAAGGGATACAGAGCAAAGCTATTTCTGCACCTTTGATGAAACAATATTTGGAGCAAGAAGGCAAACTGTTAAGCGAAGCTGAAAACAATGGCTATGAACATTATCTAAAAGTTCGTTCGCGGTTTAACAGTGGAGAATTTTCACCTTACGATTTTATCTTTCTGTCACGTGCAGGTTTTAATGGGATGATGCGTTTTGGCAGCAAGGGTAACTGGAATATTCCTTTCTGTAAAAAACCAGACCGTTTTGCACAAGCATACGTAACTAAAATTACTAATCAGGTTGCAACGGTTTCTCAAATTATTCAACCTGAACCTAATTGGACATTTTACAACAAGTCGTTTGCTGACATCATTCCGCTGGCGACAGAAAACGACATTATTTATTGTGACCCGCCCTATTTCGGCAGGCATGTTGACTATTATAACGGCTGGACAGAACAAGACGAAGAACTATTGTTCAACCAGCTTTCAGAAACCAAAGCAAAATTTATTCTCTCAACTTGGCATCATAACGACTGGCGGGAAAATGAAATGATTAATAAGTTCTGGAGCAAGTTCAACATTGTTACCAAAGACCACTTTTATCATAATGGAGGCAGTATTGAAAACAGGCGGACAGTTGTGGAAGCTCTCGTTTGCAACTTTGACACAGACCAAATAGACCAACACAATCACGGACAGAAAACAAAACCAAAAGAACAACAATTGGAACTAGTTTGGGCTTAACGACAAGAAGCACTGGGCATAATATGATATTGGCGTTATAAGGACTGACAGTCAAGTGCTGAATATTTGTATTTCAATTTAGCTTTTGTGCAAGTCTGGGCTGCCGCTTCTTGATTTCCCCACCATCGGTAACAACAGTTCGTTACGTATCAAGCCTAGATGACTGTAATCAAAACGAAAATTGACAAAAAAAATAGACATATCGTAAAGAATCCTGGCCCGGCAATTGATATAAACGATCGATCTGAAACTAGTTGGGAGAAGATGACTAACGTAAAACTGGATAAGTGAGCGACAACTATCATCATCTCAAGGGCGAGTTATTTAGCGTCGTCCCTAAGTCAAGCAGGATATATACAGGCTGCCTGTAGTCACTACAACTTGCGGGCTGACAGGCCAATTACGGGCTGGCCTTCGAGCAGGGGCACCCAATAAGCCTGCCCGAACTCATCGACACCACCCGGCGATACGACCAGCGGGTGCCACTGAATGTCGGTCAGGCCAGCCTGCCGGAGGGCGGTTTCGTGGGTCGCTTTTTCCAGGTGGTAATTGGTAACGGCAATAGGCGATCCGTTGGGCTGATAGAAGCGATAGATGATCTCGGCCCCCTCGCTATAGCTGCTGTTTTCGCGGGTAAACCCATACGGAAACATCATCTCGACGGGAGCGCGGTAATCGGGGTTGCTGTTGATGGTCACGAACCGGCCGCCCGGCTTAAGGTGGCGGGCTATTACGGTAGCCATTCGGGCCAGTTCGTCGGCGGTGCGGGCGTAGTTGAGCAGGTAAGTGGCTGTAACCAGATCGAATGACTGATCGAGGTGTAGCGTGAGCGCATCCTGACAGATATAAACCAGTCCCAGCGGATTAGCCGCTTCGGCCTCGCGGGCCAACTGGATCATACCGGCCGAAATATCGACCCCGGTTACCTGGGTCGCTCCCCTTAGTTTCAGCTGTCGGGTGTAAAAACCCTCTCCGCAGGCTAGATCAAGCACATCCAGGTTCGTCAGGTCGCCGACCAGCTCGAAGAAGGTGTACGACTCGGCCTGCTTTCGCCAGGGGAGCATTTTTGAGGCCTGGTATTCTTTGGTAATGGTATCGTAGTTTGTCGCCACGGTTTGCTGGTCGTTTAGGAAGGTATGGGGCTATAGGTCAGCTCAATATACGCTGTAAACCTGCATAATTCCGTTGCGTACCCGGGTTAAGGTTCAGGCTACGGCAAACCGGGGTGGCCGACCCGACAACGGCCTGTGTTTCTGATTACTCAGACAGGGGCTACCGGCTGTTTGCCCACCTGCATCCGATATAGGACAAGCGCCAGCAGAATTGCACAGGCTATACCAGGTATTGGCCAGTTGAGCGGCTGTTCCGGTGGTGTTTCAACAAGGGTGTGCTGGTCCGCTTTCAGCGAAACCACAAAGGCGTTTTCGTCCTGAAGAATACAGGTTTTGGTAGGGGTGGCGGGCGTTTGTATGGTCAATACGCAGTACTGGTTTTTCAGCGTACTGAAGCCGAGGTGCCGGAGCTGTAATGTCTGCAGCTGATCGGGCATGCCGGTTACCTCGAACCGGACGTCGGTCTGGTGGCCCAGCCGGATCATGCCATGCGCCAGCTGGATCGTTCGGCCCGAACCGGCCTGTATGTGAATCGTATGCCGAAGGTGTTCAATGATTTTCTTTTGAAACGCATCGGCGTCGAGCTGGTCGATCCCCTGATCCGGGTAGCTGTTTTGGAGTTCATACTGGAAAGCCGCGAGGCTGGCCCCGATGTTCAGGGTCCATGTCTTGTCCTGGCCCTGAACGAGAGCCATGGTAGAAAGCTGCGGATTATGGGCCCGGACGCCCAGCGACGCAGTGAGGAAAAGAAGTAGGACAATACGCGCCATGACCAGTTGATCGGATACGGGCTGCGCTGTTGGTGAGAGGCAGCTCCTGAGTTTCCTGAATTACAGACTGACGGAGAATGACCCCTGGGCACCTCTGAATCCTGTAATGAAGCGGTTGGCGCCGGGGGCCGCTACGTGGTAATGGTACCCTCGGGTTGCGTCGTAATGGCCCCGGTTGGCATCCAGATCGGCAGGTTCTTTACCGCTGGTATCGAGCAGTTCATACATACCGTATCCGTCCATGGCATACCCGATCATAGCCGCATGACCATCGGCCTGGGCTATTTTTTTGCTCTTGCCGGTAGCCGCATGATAATGGTAGCCCGCAGCCGTATTGACGTGCCCCCCCGCATCGTCCATAGGCGCCAGGGTATGAGCTCCTAATATGGCGGAGGTTGGCGCAGGCGGGTCGAAATTGACCCCGTTAAACGCGATGCCCACAACAGCTCCCATCCCCCCGATCGAAGCCGGGCTGCTCAGCTTCACGGGCTTCACCGGTATGTAATAGGTTTTTTTGATACCCGCCGAATAAGACGGCTGGCATTCTACGCAGTAGTTGTTGTAGGCCGGATCTACGTTGGGGCGGGCGGCTGCTTCACAGGCCGCTTTGGTAGTGGTCACTTTAATAGTGCCGTCGGCATTGTATAGTTTCCAGAACGCGTCGTTGTAGAAGGTAGCCAGATTCTGGATAAAAGCCCCGTCTACATCGTATAGCTTACCCCCTTCGAACCATATACCCCCTTTGCTGGCATCGTCGGTAATCGTAGTCGGACACCAGGGCCCCATCGTATGGTCTGTTGGGGTGTTGTTGGTCACAATTTTGTAGCATTCGGCCGAGGTGCCGTTGCTCAGGGTCCGGGTAACTTTGGTAATGGGTTCGGCAAGGCCGGCGGCTATGAACAGGGTGGGGTCAACGGCCACCGTAACCGCATCCGCTGTTGTATCGGACGGGGTTGGGTCGTTATCCTGACAACTAATTACGAATAAGGCAATGGTTGCGCTCAGCGTCAGGGTTGCCAGGCTCAATAAGGGTCGGTTCATGGTCTTGCAGGCAGGCGATTTAGTGTCGCTATACCTCCCTGGACGACTTTTCTCCGCAACTCCTACGGCCTCCCCCAAAAAATAGGGGCCGACACAGGTTTCATTCCGTGTCGGCCCACAAGCTGATTGCGTTGGTTTAGTCGGTTTCGAGCAGGCCCGCCGAGTAGAGCCGGCTTTGCATAACGGCCGCAATGGCCTGAGCACGCAGCAGCGCTTCGCGGGCGCGTTCGCCGGCAAAGCAGTCGGTCAGGGTTTGCGTAAAGAGGGCCAGCCACCGGTCGAAGTGGGCGGGGGTGATGGGGGTTTTGCGCGCCAGATCAACGTGAGCCCGCATGGGGTTTCCCTGGTAGCTGCCATCGCCCCCGAGCAGCAGATTGGTCCAGAAGGCATTGATGCGGGGCAGGTGCTCGGGCCAGTTGACCTGGGCTACACCATCGAAAATATAGCCCAGGTCGGGGTCCTGCCGAACGCGCTCGTAGAAACGATCCAGCAGATACGCGATGTCGGCTTTGGTGTCGATGTCGTGCAGGACGGGGGCTGTTGTATCAGTCATGAGGAAAAGGCTAGAACCCTAATACTACATATAAGCTTCGTCGCGGCCGAGCCGAAGCTTCAGCACGCCCATCCGGTCGAGGAGCCGGATAAGCGGATAAGCCGGGTCGAACTCGTGCCAGCGGAACCCGCCAAAGTTAGGGCGTCCGCCAAACTTGTGGTGGTTGTTGTGATACGATTCGCCCATCATCAGAAAATCGAACGGCAGCAGATTTTTAGCCGTATCGGCCAGTTCGAAATTGGTGTAGCCGTAGCGGTGGGCATACCAGTTGATAATAGCGCCGTGGACCGGCCCCATCAGGAAATGAACCGGCAGCAGCAGAAATAACCAGGGGGAGGTCGCAAACTGAATGTAGAACAGGGTGTAGGCCGTTCCCCAGGCGAGCCGCACGGGCCAACGATCGCCCAACCGTTCCATCCATTCCCAGTTCGGTACTCCCTTTTTGAACTTCGCCGGAATCGAGTCGCGGTTGTTCAGGATATCGTTGTAGAAAATCCGCGTTTTCCACATCATGTCGAAGAGGTTTTTGGAATACTCCGGCGAGTGCGGATCGTGCTCGGTGTCGGCATGGGCGTGGTGCAGGCGGTGCATGATGCCGTACGCGCGCGGACTCAGGAACGACGACCCCTGTCCGATAAAGGTCAGCACGTAAAAGAACCTCTCCCAGCCGGGACTCATGGTAAACATCTGGTGGGCTGCGTACCGGTGCAGAAAAAACGTTTGCATCAGCACCGAGAGGTACCAGTGGCCCAGAAAAAACGCAAGAATAAGCATGAAGTACAAAATGGTGTCGGCCGGGTGGGGGTACGCCATCACCACCGGACCGATCGGCGGTTAGATTAAGTTAAGCCGTACCAGCCCCGACAGGAACTGATAGCAGGTAGCGCGTACGGTATTGAATTCGTCGTTGAGGAGGGAAAAAGAAAGAGGAAGGGCTTCGTGACGACCAAACAGCTTCTCGTGGCAGATGGCCCCGCAGGTGCTGCTGGTGCATAAATACATACTGCGAATCTGTCTGAACCGGCCTTTCAGTCGAAACAGCTGTCCGTAATAGCGGACGGCCCGGCTGTGTACCGCCTGATAGGCAGGCTGCTCCAGCAGGTCGGCCAGCAGGCCCAGCAGCCCGTCAATGTCCGCTTCGTTCATCGACAGCGCAGCGGTCCAGCGCTGATTTTCCTGACGGCAGGTCAACAAAGCCGTTATGGCTTCGTCGGACGGAGGTGGGGTGGGGGCAGCTTGCATGGAGAGGTGGTTTCAGATCAATTCTGGCTGTAAAACTCCGCCCCCCGCCCAGCCTTATCCCTGATGTACGTCAGCCCACCGGATGAGTTTTGTTACGGCGCTGTTTCGATTGTCCGCACAAAACGTTCGTTTCTGAACAAGGCCTGTCCGATTCCGTACAGCGTATTAATGGGGTTTTGGCGATAAGACGTTGATAGTCAGTGGGTAAATTTTGTGGCACGTGGTTTGGCATATAAGAGGAGAACAGTAAACAACATTCAAAACACATAAAGCCATGATCACCACAATCCTCCAAACCAGCGCCCTGATGGGCTTCAAGAATCTGATGGGCGGCCTCCTTATCGGCGCCACCACCTTACTCGGCAATCCGGACAAACCGGCTAAGCCGATGTCGTTCGATGCCAGCGTATACGTAACGAAGCAGGGTAAGATCAAACTGTCTATTCAGAAGGTGGCTCCCGGCTCCGTATCCGTTGCGCTCCTCGACCAGAAGAACAACGTGCTGTTTGCGAACCGGGTCGCCAAAAAAGAGATGAAAGCCGCCCTGCTCTTCGACATGAGCGAGGTAGAAGATGGTTTGTACACGCTGGAAATAAGATCGGACGAAGGGGTTATTCAAAAGCAGGTCAACCTGGGCACATCGAAGTCAGAACGCCTGGTTGCGATTAACCTACAGTGACTGATTGCTCCTGTTATCGCCCTCCTCATCATTGACTACTGGCTAGCTCCCGACGGCCATCCCCATTGGAACAATAGTTTATCGTAGGTTAAGATTAACACTCGAAAGGTTGGCTCGCACTGCGGCCAACCTTTTTTTATGCGTTGTTTTCGCAGCCTGCCCCGTAGAGACGCGACCCTTCGCGTCTCGTGTCCGGATGGTTTTACCGTCTTGTCGGGCTGGTATTGTTGCTGAAGCGGATGAGACGCGAGGGATCGCGTCTCTACGGGGGAGATGGTTTTACCGTCTTGCTGGGTTGGTCTTGTTGCTGACGCGAATGAGACGCTAGGGCAGTCCGCCGTTGCGCCGGGCCGCCGTTGCGGTCGCGTCTCTACGGGGGAGATGCGACGCCTACGGTTAGGCTGCGTCGTTCCAGCAGGAGCACGTCGCGCCAGACGCCCTGCCGCTGGCCTAGTTTTTCGCGGTAGCCTACCGTACGGAAGCCCGCCCGGTGGTGCAGGGCAACGCTGGCCAGGTTCTCCGGGAAGATACCGGCCTGCAGCGTCCAGAACCCCTGGGCTTCGCTGTCGATAATGAGTTGCTCGAGTAGTTGGTGACCAATGCCTTTGCCGCGTTCGCTGGCCCGCACGTACAGGCTCACTTCGGCAACACCGCCGTATACGCAACGGCCCGATACGCCGGAGAGCAGCGCATAGCCAACGAGCGTGCCGCCCTGCTCCGCAACCAGCTGGGGAGCCGACAGGTAGTGCTGGGCCATTACATCGGGTGGGGGCGCTTTTGTCTCGAACGTAGCGTGGCCGGTGTCGATACCCTGTTGGTAGATGTCGGCCAGGGCGGGCCAGTCGGCGGGCTGTACGGGTCGGATGAGTAGCATAAACACATGTAAGGAAAGTAGGTGACGGGCGGGTAGGCTAAAGATAACGATTCTCTAAGGGATCGCAAGAAGGCAATACTAGCTGATTACCACTTCACAAGTGCGCGAGCCCCCAGCTGAATTTAATCAGCCCGATGTCTGATCAATCTCATCGTTGACCCGGTCAGCGACACTCACTTTTGTGACTGTCAAACGCCAATGGGTATGTCAGTTCTCTTTTTTATGATCGGAATTAGTCTGTTGATGGCCCTGGGGTTTCTGGGTGCTTTTGTCTGGTCGATGCGTACCGGACAGCAGGACGATCTGTATACACCGTCAATGCGGATGCTGCTCGACGACGCCCCGCCCGACCAACCGGCCGCGTCGGGTACCAAAAGCCCACTGCCCGCTGCGTCCCTGACGCCCAGCCCTACCTGTCGGATTACCTCTAAAATCACCGTTACTGCCGTATGAACGCTACGACGAACCAACCCCCTCTGATCATCTCTCCCGATAGGTCGGCTATTGGGCAGCCCCCGCCGGGGGAGCACCGCCCAGGCCAGCCACCTGTGGCCGAGCGATTTACCTACGACAATGCCATTGTCCGCAATTTTGCCGTGGCCACCATTATCTGGGGGGTTATTGGTATGCTGGTGGGCGTCATCGTGGCTACGCAGCTGTTTGCGCCAGCCGCCAACCTGGGTAACCAGTATACTACCTTCGGGCGTATCCGGCCGCTGCATACCAACGCCGTCATTTTCGCCTTTGTCGGCAATGCCATTTTCATGGGCGTTTACTACTCCCTGCAACGGCTCTGCAAAGCGCGTATGTTCTCCGATCTGCTCAGCAAGCTTCACTTCTGGGGCTGGCAGCTGATTATTCTGTCGGCGGTGGCAACGCTGCCCCTCGGCATCACGACCTCCAAGGAGTACGCCGAGCTGGAATGGCCCATCGATATTGCCATTACGCTGATCTGGGTGGTGTTTGGGATCAACATGTTCGGTACCATCATCAAACGGCGCGAGCGGCACCTCTACGTGGCCATCTGGTTCTACATCGCCACCTTCGTAACCATTGCCGTGCTGCACATCGTGAACTCGATGGAGATGCCCGTTACGTTCCTCAAAAGTTACTCGCTCTATGCCGGTGTGCAGGATGCGCTGGTGCAGTGGTGGTATGGGCATAATGCCGTAGCGTTCTTCCTGACAACGCCGTATCTGGGTATGATGTATTACTTCCTGCCCAAAATGGCCAACCGGCCCGTGTACTCGTACAAACTGTCGATTCTGCACTTCTGGGCGCTGATTTTTATTTACATCTGGGCCGGTCCGCACCACCTGCTGTACAGCTCGCTGCCCGACTGGGCCCAATCGCTGGGGGTAGTGTTTTCGATCATGCTCATCGCACCGTCGTGGGGCGGTATGATCAACGGGCTGCTGACCCTGCGCGGGGCCTGGGATAAGGTTCGTGAAGATGCCATCCTGAAGTTCATGGTCGTCGGGCTGACCGCCTACGGGATGGCCACCTTCGAAGGTCCCATGCTGTCGCTCAAGAACGTCAACGCGATTGCGCACTTTACCGACTGGATCGTGGCTCACGTACACGTTGGGGCCCTGGGCTGGAACGGCTTCCTGACGTTTGCCATGCTGTACTGGCTCATCCCGCGTATGTATCACACCCCGCTGCATTCCAAGCGTCTGCTCAACCTCCACTTCTGGATCGGCACGCTCGGTATTCTGTTCTATGCGGTGCCTATGTACATCTCAGGGTTCACCCAGGGTATGATGTGGAAAGAGTTTACGCCGGAGAGCACGCTACGGTACAGTAACTTCCTCGAAACAACGCTGCAGCTGTTGCCCATGCACCGGATGCGGGCCATCGGCGGAACGTTCTACCTGGCCGGGGCGATCATCATGGCCTACAACCTCTTCAAGACCATGGCCGCTGGTACCCTTACCGCCAACGAACCCGCCGAAGCCATGGCCCTGCCCAAAGCCTATACGCCAACGGGTGGCGATACCTTCTGGCACCGCTCGCTGGAGCGCAAGCCGTTCCCGCTGCTGGTTGGCTCGCTGGTGGTGATCCTGATCGGGTCGCTGATCGAGCTGATTCCGACCTTCATGGTCGAGAGCAATGTGCCCACTATCGTGGCGGTGCAGCCTTACACGGCGCTCGAAGTGGAAGGGCGCGATCTGTACATCCGTGAGGGGTGCGTCGGTTGCCACAGCCAGCTGGTTCGTCCGTTCCGCTCCGAAACCGAGCGCTACGGCGAGTACTCCAAAGCGGGCGAGTTCGTATATGACCACCCGTTTTTGTGGGGTAGTAAGCGAACCGGACCTGACCTCCACCGCGAAGGCAGCAAATACCCCGACTCCTGGCACTACCACCACATGCGTGACCCGGAATCGATGTCGCCGGGGTCTATCATGCCGCCCTACCCCTGGCTGCTCGAACAAAAGCTGAACGTGGCCAGCACCTCTGCCAAACTCAAAGCCCTGCAAAGCGTAGGCGTGCCCTATGACGACGTAACCGTTCGTTACGCGGACGAAGACCTCAAAAAACAGGCTGCCGAGGTCAGCAGCCGACTCGCTAAAGACGGCATCAAGGTACCCGCCGACCGCGAAATCATAGCCCTCATTGCCTACCTGCAACGCCTGGGCACCGACATCAAAAAAGCAGAAACCGCTGTAAAGTGAGTGATGAGCGATGAATGATAAGCGATGAGCGTCACCGTGGTCCGTGTCCCCACCGGGACGCGTAGTCGGACCACCCATTCATCGCTCATCACTCCTCACTCATCACTAAAAAATCGACTGCCATGTTCAAGCAATTCATTGACAAGATTCCCGGGGCCGACGTCTACATGGTCGCTTCGTTTCTGACCTTCTTCGTCTTTTTCGTATTGGTGGGGCTGTATCTGTGGCGGGTCGACAAAGGCCATATGGGACAGATGAGCCGCCTGCCGTTCGATGATTCTCCCACCGATTAACCGACTGTATTCCATGAACCTGCATTCTATTTTACTGGCTGCCGATCCGGGAAAATCCATCTGGAGCCTCCAGACCGGCGAAGAGCTCGTACTCCTTGTCGTGGTTATTTTGCTGCTGACCGGTATGGTTATCGTCGGCGTGGTGGCCCTGTATCTGCTGCTGACCCTGCGGAAGATGGTAACGCCACCGGCCGCCACCCAGCCCCGCGATACGCGTACGCTCTGGCAGCGCTTCACCGGCCTGCACGCACTCAGTCAGGAGAAAGACCTGATGATGGACCATGCCTATGACGATATTCACGAACTCGACAATCCCACTCCGCCCTGGTTCATGGGCCTGTTCTACGGGACGATCGCCTTCGGGGTCGTATACCTGCTCATCTTCCACGTTATCGGTACCGGCGATCTGCAAACGGCCGAGTATACGCAGGAAGTAGCCCTGGCCGACCGGCAACGCGACGCGTACATCAAAAAAGTAGCAGGCTCGATCAACGAAAATACGGTGGCCGTAGTCGGTGATGCCAAATCGCTCGACGCGGGCAAGGCGGTATTCATGCAAAGCTGCGTAGCCTGCCACGGGCAGCAGGGGCAGGGGGGCGTGGGACCTAACCTCACCGACGAATACTGGCTGCACGGCGGTTCTGTAAAGGCTATTTTCCATACCATCAACGAAGGCGTGCCCGAGAAAGGAATGATGTCCTGGAAGAAGCAGCTTAACCCGTTACAGGTGCAGCAGGTAGCCAGCTTCATCTTATCCCTGCAGGGTACCAAACCGGCGGGCGCTAAAGAACCACAGGGCGACAAAGAAGCTCCCGCTGCCGCCCCCGCCGATAAACTGGCAACCCGGTACTAATGCAGCCAGCTCCAGCGAGGCCCGCGCGTGACAGAATAGGCATCAGCGCCGGTCAGTAATCCATACTTCAGCCGCTCCTTCCATGGTAACTCAACAAACGCCCGTCGACGATTATTTCCGGTCCCATCTACCCAATCAGTACGAACAGGGCGGGCGGAAATGGCTCTACCCCCGCGCTACGTCGGGGTGGTATACGCGCTGGCGTACGGCGGTAGCGATTGTGCTGCTGCTGGCTCTGCTGGCGGGGCCGTTTGTCTGGGTCGATGGGCATCCGTTGTTTCTGTTCAACATACTCGAACGGCGGTTTATCTTTTTCGGGGTGACGTTCTGGCCGCAGGATTTCTACCTGGTAGCCATCGGGCTGATCACGTTTATTGTCTTCGTAACGCTCTTTACGGTCGTATATGGCCGCGTGTTCTGCGGCTGGGCCTGCCCGCAGACCATTTTTATGGAGATGGTATTCCGCCGGATAGAAAGCTGGATCGAAGGCGATTTCAAAGCCCGCCAGCGGCTCGACGCCGGTCCCTGGACTGCCGAAAAAATGCTGAAGAAGACCGCCAAGCATGCCCTGTTTTTCCTGATTTCGTTCGTCATCGGCAATACGTTTCTGGCCTACATCATCGGCCGTGACCAGTGGCTGACCCTGATTACCGACAGGCCTTCGCAACACTGGGCCGGCCTGACCGCCATGCTGGCTTTTACGGGCGTCTTTTATGCCGTTTTTGCCTACCTGCGCGAAATCGTCTGTACAACCATTTGCCCATACGGCCGCCTTCAAAGTGTGCTGCTCGATAAACACTCCCTCGTGGTGGCCTACGACTATGTTCGGGGCGAACCGCGCGGCAAGAAGCAACGGGAGCAGATAACACAGGATACGGGGTCTGGGGGAGGGCGTCTGGAGCCGCCTGTGGTAGCCGCCCACGCTTCTGCTCCGCGCCCCCTGCCCCAGACCCCCAAAGGCGATTGTGTCGACTGCAAGCTGTGCGTACAGGTATGCCCAACAGGGATCGATATCCGGAATGGCACGCAGATGGAATGTATCAACTGCACCGCCTGTATGGATGCCTGCGACGAGGTGATGCACCGGATCGACCGGCCGCAGGGCCTGATTCGGATGGATTCGCTGACGGGCATCGAAACCCGCGAGCCGTTTCGGTCTACGACGCGTATCAAAGCCTATTCGGGCGTGCTGCTGGCCTTGCTGGCGGTACTCGGCGGTCTGCTGGGTACCCGTCCGGCCCTCGATACAACGGTATTGCGGGCGCCGGGTCAACTGTTTCAGCGCGAGGCAAACGGACGAGTTGCCAACCTGTATTCGGTAGAGGTGATCAATAAAACCTACCAGCCGATGCCCGTACGGTTTCGGTTGAGCCATCCGGCCGCCCGGCTGCGGTTCGTACAGCCCCTGGCAGCGGTACGGCCCGGCGAGCTAACCAAAACCATGTTTTTTATCACCCTGCCCGAAACCGCCATTCGGCAAAGCAACACGCCCCTGACAATCGACATCCTGTCGGGCAACACCCTCATCGACCAGGTCGAAACCAACTTCCTGGGACCGGAGCATTGAGTGAATGGGTGATTGAGTGAATGAGTGAATAGACGGGCACGGCGCAGACATACACTCAATCGCCAACTCGCTTAATCACTCAACGAAACATTGACTCAAAAAATACCTACCAATATGAACTGGGGAAAAGCGATTGTACTTGTTTTTATTCTGTTTGCCGGCTTTATCGGCACGATGGTATTTCGGATGAGTCGCCAGCGCATCGATCTGGTGCGCGACGATTATTATCAGGACGAAATCGCCTATCAGCAACATATCGACCGCGTAGCGCGCACGGCTCATCTCAAGCAGGGCCCTGTGTTGCAGATTGACCATGTCCGGCAACAGCTCGCCCTCCGGCTGCCATCGGGCTGGACGCAGGGCCAGCTGACGTTTTACCGCCCGGCCGACCGGACGCAGGACCGGACCCTTACGCTCAGCCCCGGCCAGCAGACCGTGTCTACGGCAGACCTGGGCAGCGGGCGCTGGCGGGCTCAGTTCAGCTGGTCGGCCAACGGACAGACCTTCTATCACGAACAGTCCTTTACCAAACCCTGATGGCTATTACCTGGATACTGGCAGCTCTCACAACGGGCCTGGTAGGAAGCCTCCACTGCGTCGGTATGTGTGGACCACTGGCTATGGCGCTACCCGTTGGTCGGTTGCCCGTAGCTCGCCGGGGGCTGGGTATCGGTCTCTATCATCTGGCGCGGGTTAGTGCCTATGCTGGCATTGGGCTTGTAGTTGGGAGTGTCGGGCAGGGCCTGTTGCTGCTGAATCTACAGCGGCCTGTGTCCATCGGGGCCGGGCTGTTTCTGGTGGTCTGGACAATGGTGGCCCGGGGTAAATTCGGCAGTCTGTCGGGTCGACTGCCATCCCGATGGCTGGTTGGCTCCATGGCGCGCTTTCTGCACGAGCCGTCGCTGCGGGCGTTTGCCGCCCTGGGTTTGCTGAACGGGTTACTGCCGTGCGGATTCGTATACGTAGCCTTGGCGGGCGCTGTCGTCACCGGCAACGTAGGGCAGGGGGCGCTTTACATGATCCTGTTCGGGGCCGGTACGGTACCGGCTCTGCTGGCTGTTCGGTCCATTCCGGCATTGTTTCCGGTTGGGCTGCGTCAGCGCTTTGTTCGGATCATACCGCTGGCCACGCTCGCACTGGGCGTTTTGCTGGTTGTGCGCGGGGTCTACGTAGCCCCGCCCGCCAGCCCCGATCAGCCGCCTATTCCACTTTGCCACGGTAAAACGACGTCGGCGAAATAAGGTGCCGACCAGATGCCCGGTCAGCCTAGCGAAAGCAGCACCGGTTCATTCTCAGAACGAGTTTACGTTTTGGAGCAGACCGGGCAGGGCGGCCATCACATCGGTTGAGCAGACGCCCTCTTTCCGCCAGTACTCAATGCCACGCCGAACGAGAACAAAAGCCGGGAGCTGCTGCAGGTTGAAACTTTTAACGACCTCCGGATGCAGCGACTCGTCTACTTTTAAAATCCGTACGGTGCTGGGCAGCAGTTGCTGAAGCCGGGCCGTGAGCAACATCCGTTCCTGATACACCTCCGGCGAACTGGCCGTCGGTAAGAAACACAGCAACACCGCTGTGCTGGCCGGAATAAGAAGGGGAGAAGTGCGGTTCGCTTCCATACAGGTACGGACATTGGTCGGGCCAGCGCGCAGCCGAAAAAATTTATGTAAAAATGGTATTGTTACCAGCAGGTAGGTATGACGACTATCAGAATAGAAGTTGATTTTTGCTGGAGCAGCGGCTGTCTATAAAGTAAAAAAGACAATACCAGCCGTTATGCTACAAACCAGCCCGTTGTCTCATGCTAACATCCAGCGGTAATCCGGCCCTTACAGAGTTGCTTTTCGAGCAAAGTGAGGATTTCATTGGCCTATACGATGTCGATCTTGGGCGCTTCGTTCAGGTGAATACGGCGGGTATCCAACTGCTCGGATTCGAGACAAAAGAAGCGTTTCTGAACGATCCCGTCTGGTCGCGCTCGCTGCGGGCCAACCAGCTTAGCGAGTCTGAACGGACCCGCCTTCTTAATCTCATCGCCCGGGAAGGCCACTATGATGAGGTGACCGAACTGCGACGGGCCAACGGAGAGCTGTTTCTGGGTCGGCTAAAAGTCACATCGTTCAACAACGAAGGGCACCTGTTTGTAATGGTACGGATGCTGGATCAGGAACGGCTGCACCGGGCCGAGCGCGAACTCAAACAAAGTGTGCTGCGCTACGAAGCGGTGTTTACCAATGCCACCATCGGAATTATCGTCTCCAACCAGCAGGGCCGAATCGTATCACTCAATCAGATGGCCGGGCAGCTGTTCGGCTACGAGGGCGACGAGCTAACCGGGCAGTCGATCGATATACTGGTACCGATGGATGTCGAAAACTATCATGAGCGGCTTCGGCAGTCGTTCGTCGCTAATCCGCAGGTGCGCGCCATGGGGCACAACCGCGACCTCCACGCCCGCCGGAAAGACGGGTCGGTGTTTCCGGTTGAGGTCAGCCTGAGCTACTTCCGGCTCGACGACGAGCTGCACGTAGTGGCTTATATTATCGACATCACGTTCAAGAAAGAAGCCGAGCGCGAGCTAGTGGCGGGCCGGGACCGGATCGAGCGGCTCAATGCCGAGCTGGAGCAGAAAGTGGCCGATCGGACGCACGCGCTGCTCAACACCCTCGAACAGCTCGAGCAGTCGAAAAACGAGCTGGCCGTGGCGCTGGCCGCCGAACGGGAGCTGGGCGAGCTCAAATCGCGCTTTGTCTCGATGGCATCGCACGAGTTCAGAACGCCCCTGACCACGGTACTGACGTCGGCTACGCTGATCGAAAAATATCCCGGTGGCGACCAGCAGGACAAGCGGCAGAAGCACCTGTCGCGGATTCGGGCGTCGGTCAACCACCTGAACGATATTCTGGAAGAGTTTCTGTCGGTGGGGCGGCTCGAAGAGGGGAAAATCGAGGCCAACCCCGCTGTGGTCGATTTGCCGGAGCTGGTGGCCGACGTAGTGGCCGATATGCAGGGCATGCTCAAACCCGGCCAAACGGTGCAGCTGTCGCTGGGTAACCTGGGGCGGGCCTGGCTCGACCCCTCGTTGCTGCGCAAGGTGATGGTTAACCTGCTGTCTAACGCCATCAAATATTCCGGGCCCGACTCGGTCGTAACCGTTACGGGGGGGCAGGTCGATAAACAGATTACTCTCACGGTCGAGGATCAGGGCGTTGGCATTTCTGCCGATGATCAGGAGCATTTGTTCGAGCGCTTCTTCCGGGCCAAAAACGTGACCAATGTGCCCGGTACCGGGCTGGGGCTGCATATCGTAGCCAAATATATTGAGCTGATGGGCGGTACCGTTGCCCTCAGCAGTGAACTGGGTCAGGGAACCACCATTACCTTAACGCTGCCGTATGAAAACCATCCTGCTAATTGAAGATAACGACGCCATCCGCGAAAACACCGCCGAAATACTGGAGCTGACCGGCTATCGGGTACTGACCGCCGAGAACGGAAAAGTGGGCGTCGAAAAAGCCCTCGAGACCCGGCCCGATCTGGTCATCTGCGATATTATGATGCCCGTGCTGGATGGATACGGGGTGCTGCATATTTTCAACAAAAACCCGCAGCTGGCCAGTGTGCCGTTTATTTTTCTGACGGCGAAAACCGAACGAACCGATTTCCGGAAAGGCATGGAGCTGGGCGCGGATGACTACCTTACCAAACCCTTCGATGAGTCTGAGCTGCTCAGCGCTATAGAAGGGCGGCTGAACCGATTCCGCCACGTGGGGCCACCGCCGGGTCAGCCCGCCACCGCCGACGATTTGAACGAGTTTATCAACGAGGCCCGGCAGGTAGCCGACCTGAAAAGCCTCCCGGCCGACCGCAAGGTGCACACGGTTCGTAAGAAACAGTATATCTATACCGAAGGCGATGAACCGACGCGGCTGTATTTCGTGCAGTCGGGTAAGGTCAAAACCGTACGAACGAACGCCGACGGAAAGGAGCTGATCACCGGGCTCTACGGTCCGGGCGACTTTTTCGGGTACCTGCCGCTGCTCGAAACCACCGAATACACCGACTCGGCCGTAACGCTCGACGACTCGGAGCTGATCTATATCCCGAAAGAAGATTTTACCCAGCTGCTGACGGCCAACGTGGAGGTGGGCCAGCAGTTCATCCGCCTGCTGGCGGGGCGGGTGAGCGAGCGCGAAACCCAGTTGCTCGGTATGGCCTACAGCTCGCTGCGTCGGCGGGTGGCCGATGCGCTGCTGCGACTCCACGACCAGCATCCCGGCGAACTGATTCAGCTCTCGCGCGACGATCTGGCGTCGGTGGTGGGTACGGCTACCGAGTCGCTGATCCGCACGCTGAGCGAGTTCAGGCAGGATGGCCTGATTGAGCAGACAACGGTAACCGGTGGATCGGCCACGACGGGCATACGGGTGCTGCAACCCGACAAGCTGCGCCGGGCCAACTGGTGATCAGCGCTGCAGCTGACCAGAGTCAGCCGACCAACTGACAGGACTCATCAATGCTAACGGCCCGGAAACGTAGGTTTGTCTGACCATCTGTACGTCGTTCCGGTTTATGAAAAAAGCGCTCTTCGTTACCAACTGCTCGGTCGATTCGGCCCTGGCCCTCTGCAACTGGGCGGTCGAAAACGATCCGGAATCCATTGCCCTGACGGTAGTACATCCGTATGATCTGGAATCGTGGGAGCTGAACAAACAAGCGATCAAAGAAGCTAAGCAACGGGCTCAGGATCAGCTGGGCAGCTGGCTGAAACTGCTCGACGGTACCGACGGCTGGCCCGGTACCCTGCAAACCGAAACCCTCATGGCCTCGCCCCGGCTGGCGGCTACCATTCATCTGCTGCTGCGCACCTACGATTACGTAGTTGTCGAAGATCCCTGGCATCAGACGCCCCTAGTATCGGCCGAACTTCTGCGTCGGTCGGGGGCGCAGCTATGCCCGCTTGCCGAGTCGGCTGGCGTACTCCGGTAACTGAGGGCTGGCGCTAGAAATACGCTTTCATGGCTTTCGGGTACTGCGGAATCACCTGTTCCGGATCGGCAATGTCGGGGTGCCACAGCTTTTCCCATTCGAAACTATAGAACCCCTGATAGCCCCCGGCCCGAAGTGCGCCGATGGCCTCGCGCAAGGGAGCCACCCCCTGCCCAACCGCTACGTAGTGATGGGCCGCCCCCTCAATCCTGGCATCTTTGATGTGCACATGCCGGATAAACCGGTTTAGTTGCTGGTACACGGCCGTGGGCGTTTCGTGCGCATCGACCCACATATTGAACACATCCCAGATCAGTCCCACGTTCGGATGCTCGGCCGCGGTCATGATCTTAAGCAGCCAATCGCTTTTGGTCAGTTCGCCGTGCGATTCGAGCAGGACCGTGACGGAGCGATCCTTGGCATACCCGCCCAGTTCGAGGAGGCCCTGGCTGATGAGGTCGAGCGTTTTGGCGCGGTCCTGGTCGGGTGGTAGCTGATCGGGAAAAACGCGAACGAAGGGGCAGTCGAGTTGCCGGGCCAGATCGATAAACCGCCGGGCTTCGTCGAGGTGTTTGGCTCGTTTGGCGGGGTCGGCATGGTGGAGCTGGGTCGATGCGCCCAGGTTACAGATTCGAACGCCCTGGCTGGCAAAGCGGTTTTTGACGTCGGCAGCGCGTTCGGCCGTGCTGAAGTCCGGACTTTTGGTCAGGTCCAGCTCGCCCATGAGCCCCCGAAACTCGACGCCCTGATAGCCCCCGTCGACGGCTGTTTTCAGGATGGTAGCCAGCGACCATTTCGGGCAGCCCAGCGTTGAAAATGAAAACCGGGGCGCAGCTGCGTCAGTCCCGAAAGCCGGTGTCATCAGGGCGGTAGCCAGACTGGACAGGGTCGTTTTCAACGCCGACCGGCGGGTTATCGTGTGCATCGGAGTAGGAGAGTAGCGGGTGAAAACAGCGGTGAAATAGTCTACAGCTGGCGGGCTTTCAGCTGCCGAACCGCATAGTTGGCCGCCCGGGCGGTCAGCGCCATATACGTCAGCGACGGGTTCTGCGTTGAGGTGGAGGTCATACAGGCGCCGTCGGTCACGAACACGTTCTTGCAGTGATGCAGCTGGTTCCAGCTGTTCAGCAACGACGTTTTAGGGTCACGCCCCATCCGAACGCCCCCCATCTCGTGGTTCTCACTGCCGGGCAGCCGACCCGTATCGATGGGCTTTCTGGCCGTGAAGCCCGCCCGTTCGAACATCTCGCTAAACTGCTCGAAAAAATCGCGCAGCATTTTCGCGTCATTCTCATCGTAAGCGACCGATACCCGCAGCAGTGGAATCCCCCACGCATCGTTCTGCATCGGGTCGAGCCGGACGGTGCTGTGTTCTTTCGGGATCGTTTCGCCCATCATGCTGGCCATGACCGACCAGGGGCCGGGCGTGTACTGGGTGAGCCGGTCCTTGAGTTCGGCACCAAAGCCGTTTCGGTCGGGCTGCGAGGGTCGGCCGGCCGAGAAGGCCGTGGCGTAGCCGCGCAGGAAGTCCGTCTCCTGCCGATGTACGTTGCGGAAGCGGGGCAGGTAGCTGCTGTTGGGGCGCCGTCCCCAGGTAGTCGAGTCGGCAAACCCGTCATACTGGGCCGACATACGGCCGCGGTAGCTATGAAAAGCCATGAACTTGCCCAGCAGTCCGTTGTCGTTACCGAGCCCGTTGGGAAAGCGGTCGGAGGTCGAGTTGAGCAGAATCCGGTTGGTGCTGAGCGCCGACGCGTTCAGGAACAGCACGTCGGCAAAATACTCGGTCATGCTGCCCGTTTGCCGGTCAACAACCCGCACGCCCGTGGCCCGCTGTTTGGCTGCGTCGTATAGAATCGAGTGGACCACGGCGTCGGTTTGCAGAGTGAGTTTACCGGTTTTCATGGCCCAGGGGAGCGTTGACGAATTGCTGCTGTAGTAGCCGCCGTAGGGGCACCCCCGTTCGCAGAGCGTGCGGTGCTGGCACTGGGCCCGGCCCTGTTGGGTATGAATCGCGCTGGGTTGGGTCAGGTGGGCCGCCCGACCCATAATAACCGGTCGGGTAGGATAGTGCTGGCTCATCTGCTTCTGGAAGTATTTTTCCACGCAGTTCATCTGATGTGCCGGTAAAAACTCGCCATCGGGTAAGGTAGCCAGTCCGTCGCGGTTACCCGAAACGCCGATAAACCGTTCGACATAACTATACCAGGGCGCCAGATCAGCGTAGCGGATTGGCCAGTCGATGGCGAACCCGTCGCGGGCGGGGCCGGTAAAATCGAAGTCGCTCCAGCGCTGTGTCTGGCGACCCCACAGCAGCGAACGTCCACCCACCTGATTGCCCTGAATCCAGTCGAAGGGTTTATCCTGCAGGTAGGGGTTCTCGGCGTCGCTGGCGTAGAAATGCTTACTCCCTTCGTAAAAAGCGTAGTTTCGGCTGGCTACCGAATACGCCTGCCTGGTCTCCAGCGGAACCTGGCCCCGGTGGTCAAAATCCCAGGGGTTTAGCGTAGCGGTGGGGTAATCGGTAACGTGTTTTACATCCCGTCCCCGCTCCAGCAGCAAGGTGCGCAGGCCTTTGCCCGTCAGTTCTTTCGCAGCCCAGCCACCACTCATCCCCGACCCAACCACAATGGCGTCGAAGTGATTGGGCAGATCGGCATTGCCGCGCAGGTTACTCGTAATCAGGTGTGCCATGGTATCCTTATACGTCATCAGACCGAGCGTACCCGAACTCCGCCCGATGGCTATACTAACGTAAACAGCTGCCCGACCCTACAGGCCCCAGCAGCTGAAAAAGCATATTTTAGCTCATCTATACTACTGCCATTTTAACAGATAAGGTTGCTTTGAGAATACGATACGCACCTGTTGGCGTGTCTCCACGCCGACCCACGCGACACCAACAACTCCATCCGGTCAGGTTGGCTTGGAGACACGCCAACGGGCGAGAGCGCACCAACCAATGCATCAGCAAAAAAACACCCGGTACCGCGTGGACACGGTACCGGGTGAGTAGTTCATCAGTTACGCTGATCGGGGGCTACTGCTGCACTTTGTTCAGAAATTTGATGGACGATACAGACATCAGCGGCTGAATGGCTTTAGCCTGCTCGTTTTTAAAGACAAAATACACATCGTGAACGCCCTCCGTCGGCTGAAGCGTCAGGAAAACCGGCGGCCGCGCAAAAGGGTTGAAATTACCCCCGCCCTTGCCGCCAGCCGCTGGGCTTCCGGCTTTGGGAGCGGCACCCGAGGCTGGGGCGTTGGCTCCGCCAGCGGCTGGTGGTTTCTGACCAGACTCCATCTGAGCCATGAGTTTTTCAATGTCGACTTCAGGCGCCAGCTCCAGCGTGGTAGTACCAATGAGCGGACCCGTCGGCGAGTTTAGATGCACTTCAATAGTGCCGCCTGCGCTACCCTCGCGTCGCTGGGCCGAAGCTGCCAGCTCCAGCTGCCGGATACCGGTCAGGTCCAGTTTCTGGAAGCCGATGTAGCTATTCTGATAGGGGATAACATTTTCGCCTTTGCCCATACCCTTGGCTTTGACGTCGGCCCCTTTGATGACAGCTGCTGTTGACGCATCCATTTCGGGACTGCGCAGCACCAGCATCTGCTCGGCCGTCTGGGCCGGAACCGGTTTGCCGCCCTTCACCTGACTACCCCGGTCAGTATAGGCCGCCCGAATCAGCACCGACCCTTTACCTGGATCGCCCTCGGGGAGTTTAACCGTATAGCTGCCCTGCAGAGGCAGGCTGCTGAACGTTTTCTCGGTGCTGTGCAGGATGTAGTTGACCAGAATACGGGCATCGGCAACCGACATGGCCGGGTGCCCCGGCATGGCTACGTCGCCCCAGTTGCCAACGCCCCCCTGCCGGATTTTGGTGATCAGGCGGTCGGGTGCCGCTGCGTCGTTTTTGTATTTGGCCGCAATCGCCGTGAAGGCAGGCCCTACCGATTTGGTTTCGAGCTGATGGCAAACCTTACAGTCGCTCTGGTTGATCAGCGCCTGCGCTACGGCATACTGGGTCGACGCATCGACGCTGCGCTGGCGCTGGGCAACCTCGGCATAGTCGAAGCCCTCGGAGGTATAGTCGATACTCATGGCCACGCGTGCCGGGCTGATCTGGCCCGGAGCCGCCGTCGACCGGGCCAGGCTGCCATCTTCCTGATCCGTTACCTGAACGGCGTACTGGATGGGCTGGTCGGGGAAGAAGAACGTCTGGTTGCTGGTCAGGTTGACGGCTACGGTTGGGGCTTCGTTACCGGCAATGATCCGCACCGACTGGCTGTTGGCGGCTCCTTTGGCGTCGGTAACGGTCAGCGTCGCCGTGTATACCCCCGCTTTGTCGAAGGTGACGGCCGGGTTGGCGGTTGCCAGGGTGCGGGCCGGCTGGCCGGGCGACGTGATTTTCCACTGGTAGGTAAGCGGATCTCCGTCGCTGTCGCGGCTGCCGTCGGCCGAGAGGGTGAGCTGCAGTGGCACCTTACCACCGGGCTTGCTGGCCGATGCCTGTACAATGGGTTTGCGATTACCACTGTTGTACTCGATCCGGACCAGCCGGGCATTGTCGCTCTTGCGGAACCAGTTGCTGCCGTATTCGAGTACATAGAGATCGCCGTCGGGGCCGAACTTCATATCGATGGGCTCAACTGGGTGGTAGCTGGGTAAAAACCGTTCCATCGACTGGTAGTTACCGTCGGCATCCATGGTGATGGCCATGATCCAGCCGCGCGAAAAATCGGTCACGATCCATTTGCCTTCGTAATAGGCAGGCCAGGGCCGTTTGGCGTTTTTGAAATCGGCCTGCCGGTATACGGGCCCACCGGTAGCCGACCGCGAGCCGGTTCCAACCAGCGGAAACTCTTCGGAAACCGCGTATGGGTAGTAAACGAACGAAGGTGCCGTTGGGGGCAGCTCCGTGAGGCCGGTGTTGTTGGGCGAGTTGTTGATGGGGTGGGCGGGGTCTTTCTTCTCCAGGGGCTTCTTGTTGGCGTAATCATAGACCGGGAAGGCCTGGTTGTTTCCAACGAACCACGGCCAGCCGAAGTTACCTGGCTTGCGGGCCTGGTTCAGCTCATCGTAACCGCGCGGACCGATCTCCGAATCTTTGGTAGCATCGGGACCAACCTCGCCCCAGTAGATGTAGCCCGTCTGGCTGTCGACCGAGATTCGCCAGGGGTTACGGTGGCCCATGGAGTAGATTTCGGGCCGGGTTTTGGCGCGGTCGGCAGCGGCAGTACTTTTCGGGAACAGGTTTCCGTCGGGAATGGTGTAGGTGCCGTCGGCTTCGGGGTGGATCCGAAGAATTTTACCGCGCAGGTCGTTGGTGTTGCCCGCGTGGCCCTGGTCGTCCCAGCTGCTGCGGTCGGGGCGCTCATCGGTTTGGGCCGCCTGCTGGTTGCCGGTATTGTTGCCAACGGTCAGGTACAGATTACCGGCTTTGTCCCAGGTCATGCCTCCGCCCGTATGGCAGCAGACCTCGCGCTGGGTCGGCACTTCCAGCATCACCTTCTGCGAGTTCTCCACCAGCTTGTCGTTCCGGTATTCCCAGCGGGTCAGGATGTGTTTTTTCTCCGTCGGATGGGCGTAGTACAGGTACATCCAGTGGTTCTGATCGAACTTGGGGTCCAGCGCCAGGCCCATCAGCCCTTCTTCGGCCTCCGACACGCGACCCTGGGCGGAGGTGTATTTGGTGTTGACCGGAATCGTAGCGATGAGGTCTACCGATTTGGTGACGGGGTCGTACTTCTTCAGGGCTCCTTTGCGCTCGATGATGAAGGTAGTCCCATCATTGGCCACTTCGAAGACCATGGGTTCATCGAGGTCTTCGGCCAGCACGACCGGCGTAAAGCGGGTTTCGTCGGGTTTGGCGGGGTCGTCCTGGATGACGAAAGAGGCCAGGGCCATCAGCAGGCAGGCCTGCAGCGGCAGCATGGCCAGGCGCGACAGACGACCTGACCAGGGTGTTGAGGTAGCGGGTTGGTTCATAGCAGGGTCGGGTTATAGAATCTTTTTCAGATTGGTGTAGCTGGTGGTGATGCTGTCAATCCCGCCGGGTGCCATATCCTGTTCCACGAAAATGTATTTCAGGCCAGCTTTCCGGGCTGCGGTAAACGCTTTTTTGAAATCGACCACGCCGTTACCGACTTCGGTAATTGTTTTCAGGTCGCTCTTAATGTCTTTGATGTGCCAGAGCGGAAAACGGCCGGGCTGCTCGCTGAACAAGGCTACCGGGTCTTTGCCAGCTTTGGTGGCCCAGGCCAGGTCCAGCTCCATCTTGACCAGGTCTTTATCTGTCTGCGACAGAATCAGCTCGTAGGGCGTTTTGCCGCCGTCGACCGGATCGAATTCGGTGGCGTGGTTATGATACGCAAAGCCAATGCCGGCTTTTTTGGCGGCTTCGCCCGTTTTCTGGAATACCTCGATCGATTTATTGATCTCGTCAACAGTGCCAACCGGCGTACTGGAGCAGACCAGATAGGCCAGTCCGCCTTCTCCGGCTTCGTCGATCAGCTGCTGGTAGTTGTCGCGGAGGTTCAGCATAGGCGGCATCTTCGAGAAATCCATGGCCGGGCGCTGCGTTGTACCGGCAGGAGCACCCGCCGGTGGAGCCTGCTGCGGCCGCGGCCGGAACGGTGCGCCACCCGCGTGGTGGGCGCGCCAGGTCATGCCCAGGTCCGATACCAGCGCTCTGAAGTCTCTGGCCGAGTAGCCGTAATAGCCACCGCGCAGGTTAAACGCCGATTCGATTTCTTTATAGCCCGCTGTCGCCACTTTTGCCAGGGTCCCTTTCGGATCTTCGTTCATGGGACCAAATAGAGTAAACAATTGGATGCCGATGGGGTAGGCGGGGGCATTATCCAGTACATCCCGTACGCTGGCAAAACCAGGTAACACGGCACCGCCCAGGGTTAGGGTACCAGCCGTGCGTAGAAAATCTCGTCTTGTTGTCATAAAATCAGAAACCGGGAAAAGGAGCTAAGAAAACGAATTGAACGGCCGCCCCCTGTTACCAGGACGGAGCGGCCGGGAACTGTGCACTGACGCCTACTGCCCAGACCAGCCGGGCAGAGGTTATTTTTTGTCGGCAACCGTATTATCCTGCCGGGCAAACTCACCGTTTAGTTTAATCTCCACTTCGTCGCTAACGACCACTACGGGTATGGTACCTACGCCGAAGTCAGAACGCTTCAGGGTGCCCCCTACCTTAAAGCCTGCTTTGTCCTGTTCTTTACCGCCCATCCCTTTCATGGCAACAGGACCTGTCATAGTTATATCGAGCGTAACCGGTTTGGTAACGCCATGCATGGTCAGATCGCCGACCATCGTGTACTTTTTGCCCTCTACTTTCCGGAACGACTTACTCCTGAACGTTATGGCCGGGTATTTGGCTGCATCGAAAAAATCGGGTCCCTTCAGGTGCCCATCGCGTCGGTCGTTGTCGGTGTTGATACTGTTGACATCGGCCGTGAATTCAAAAACCGCATCCGACAGGTCTGCTTTTGCCGCAGTGATTTTTGCGTCAAATGTTTTAAAGTTTCCGTCGACCTCTGCCAGCAGATTGTGAGTGATTGTGAAGCCAGCCCGTGAGTGTGCTTTGTCGAGCGACCAGGTTTGGGCGTAAGCGGTTGAGAGGGTGAGCAGGGCTGCTACGGTGAATACAGACGATTTCATGGATGTTGGAAAATGGATTGGTGAACGATTTATTGAACTGGGCAAAGAACGGATTACTGCTGACCCTATCGGGGGCGTCCGCCCGCCGGGGCGGCTTGTGGCTGGCTGTCGCCACTACCCTCGCTCTTCACATCATCGTTGTTGACGGAGCGGACTTTACGCCGGGGTTCCTCAAAAGTCATTTTACCGATGCGATAGGTGAAGGTTACTTTCAGGTTCGAGTTGTAGAGATTCATCGTGCTGGACTGGGTCAGCAGGGGCGAATTCAGGTTGGTTCGTATGCTAATGCCATTACCCAGGAAGTTCTCGGCGGCCAGACCGATGCTGCCCCGCTTGTTGACCAGATCTTTCCGAAGGCCAAGCGAGTACATGTAAAAGCTGCCCATCGTTCCCTGCAACTGCGGCATGGGCCCACGCCAGAAGCTGAACAGCTGTGCGCTCCAGCCTTTGTTCATCTGCAACTGGCTCATTAGCCGACCACCAATGCTGACGCCCGAGTTGCTGATCGTGACCGACCGCCCATCGGCGCCGGGCGTAGCGCCCTGCATGTACACGTAGTAGCCGTCCAGCCCACCGTTCAGGCTCCATTTGGGTGTGATGTTGGTGTTGAAGAACACATTGGCACCGAACGTACGCTGCACACCGATGTTCTGAAAGGTGGTAATGATACCCCCGGCCAGCGTATCGGACGGAATCCGGATCTGCGTAATGGCGTTGTTGGTCAGTCGGCCGAAAAGGGAAGCGTTCAGGTAGGTTTTTTTGATGGTAGAGCTCAGGCTCAGCTCTACATTGTCGGTCAGCTCCGGCCTCAGGGTCGGGTTCCCAACCGAGATTGTCTGAGGATTGGCCGCGTTGGGGTTGGGGTTGAGCTGCTGCAGGCCGGGGCGCTGGATTCGGCGGTTATAGGCAGCTTTTACGGTAGTGCCACCCTTCAGACTTTTCGATATGTTCAGGCTTGGTACCAGATTGCCGTAGTCCGGAATAGCCAGTGGTGTATCGCCGTTGGCCGTAGCCGTTATGCCGGTAAATTCGTAGCGCGTGCCGGCTTTGATCGTGTATTTGCTGCGGGTTATGTACGTGTAGGAGAGATAGCCCGCGCCGATAGTCTGGCTGTAGGCCAGCGAACCGGGTGGATTGGTTGGGTCGATACTAAGTGCACCCGCATCGCTGCCGATCAGATATCGAAAGTCGCTGTCTACCTGGCGCATGATGGCTTTGCCGCCAAACTCCAGCAACTGATTTTTTCGGAGAGGAGTCTGATAATCGGTCTGGATCGTGAACTCCTGGTTGGTATTGTTATTAATATTCTGCTGCCGGGCGGCCAGACTGCCAGCGTTGTCGAGAATATCGGCGCTGAAATTATTGACCAGGCCCGTACGGCTGTACTGGGTCGAGATGGTCCACTCCTGCTGGGGTTTGAACGTGCGGATGTAGTCGAGATTCATATCGACCGAGTTCGACAGATCCTTCCGGTCAACGTCGCGGTTGGTGGCTCGCAGCAGCGAGTCGCCAATCGATGCGCTGGTGAGCTGGTTCTGCTGCTGGATGAAGTTACGGGTGCCAAACCGAATGTTGGCCGACAGGGACTGGTTCCTGGCCAGATCATAATCGAAGCCCAGCGTATACTGACCGAAAAGCGGATTGTCGAAGGCGGTTCCCTCCTGGCTGGTGCGCTGGAGCTGGTTGCCAACCCGGGTGGTCTGTTCCAGCGTCGATGAGGCCCGGTTGTACATAGCCCGGCCAAAACCGCCGAGCGTAATGCCCAGCTTACCCTGCCGGTACGAACCGTTCAGGCCCAGGTTGGACGCCCGCAACCCCACGCCCGCGTCGACGTTCAGGGTCAGGCCGTGTAGCGTGCTTTTCTTGGTGATGATGTTGATGATCCCCGCAGCACCTTCGGCATCGTACTTGGCCGATGGGCTGGTAATGACCTCTACCGACTTGATCATATCGGCCGGTAACTGTTTCAGCGCGTCGGCTACGTTGGCAGCCACAATAGTAGAGGGTTTGTTGTTGATGAGCACCCGGATGTTCTGGCTACCCCGTAGGCTGACGTTCCCGTCAAGGTCGACCGAGAGCATCGGTACCCGCTTCAGTACGTCTGATGCGTCTCCGCCCTTAACCGTAAGGTCCTTGTCTGCGTTGAACACGAGCCGGTCTACCTTTTCTTCAATGAGGGCTGCCTGACCCGTAACTACCACCTCGCCCAGCGTCCGCACATCGGGTGACAGCCTGACCGACCCCAGCTTCAGATCACTGCCTTTAGCCATGGTGAACGGCCGCGAATCCTGATTTTTGTAGCCGATAAACGAGTACTGGAGTCGGTAGTCGCCCGGGGCCAGTCTGGTCATCGTAAAATTGCCGCTGGCGTCTGACGTGGTACCGTCGATAGGCTTGTTGGTTCTGGTGTTGATAAGCGCAACGGTAGCGAACTCGATCGGTTTGCCCGAGAGTGAGTCGATGAGTAGCCCGCTTAGTTTGCCGTTGCCTTTGGGCGTGTCGTCAGCAACGCCGGTAAACTCTTTTTTGCGCTGGTCGTTCTGGCCGCCCATACCCGGTGGGCCACCCCCCGGCGGGCCAAACTGAGCAAAAGCCGTGAGTGACCCGGCCAGGCCGTATAACATGCCTAGTTGTACAAGCAAACGGAAACGGTGCATACTCATGAAATAGCGGATTGATCAGCCAAAACAACAGCCTGTTCTGTTCCCGTAAAAAGCCAATCGACCGTGAGCCGGAGAACGTCGGCAAACTGCCCATTTCTGCCGACGAAGCCAGCGGATAGAGACGCCGGTTTCGGGCAGGGCATTTCGTCGGCAGAAACGGGCTACCGGTCGGTAGATTCGGGTTTGTGGGCGATTGCTGGTAGACCGGGGCCGAATTTGATGTAAACTTGTTGTGTTTCTACGCTGGTATGGCCGTTGTTCCTTTTCCCCGCCGATACGTATCGATGCTGAGCCACCTGCTGGGCTGGGTGCTGCTGGGCTATCTGCTGTTTTTTTACAAACCGTTTAGCTCTGATGTGGTTCTGCCCAACCTGTTCTGGGTCCGGCAGGCTATCTTTTTCGGACTGATGGCGGCTATGTTTTACCTGAACGCGCTGGTACTGGTGCCGCGGCTGCTGCTGGCCGGCCAGACGAGTCGGTACCTGATAGCTCTGGCGGGGGTTATGGTGGTTATTTTTGCGATACTGACCGGTGTTGAATTCGGGTTCAATCTGCCCGTACTGGTTCACCGGGCTTTTCATCCAGATGGAAGCGGCACGCCCAAGCTGTACGGCTGGGTTCAGCCCAACCTGTTTACGGCCCTGCTCATGCTGGGGTCCAGTACCAGCCTGGCTATGTTGCAGAAGTGGCAGACCGATACCAACCTGCGGCTCATGCTCGAACAGGCCAAAACTACCTCCGAGCTCTCGTTCCTGAAGGCCCAGATTAACCCGCATTTCTTCTTCAATACGCTCAATAATATCTACGCCCTGACGCTGATCGATGGCGATACCGCCCGGGAAGCCCTGCACCGGCTGTCGCGCATGATGCGGTACGTACTTTACGAAACCCAGTCCGATGCTACCCTGCTCAGCAAAGAGCTGGCGTTTATCAGCGACTACATTCAACTGATGCAGCTCCGGCTCACCGATAAGGTAGATGTTGTTGTCGACTTTCCAGACCCCCTGCAGGACCGGCTTATTGCGCCCATGCTGCTGCTGCCCTTTGTCGAAAATGCGTTCAAACACGGCGTCAGTGCCAGCCAGGCCAGTCGTATCCATATTGTTCTGGGCCAGCATCCCGATCATCTGTCGCTGGACGTATACAACACCGTATTCAGTACCAATATGCTTTCGCTCGAAGCCGCCGGTGGCATCGGGCTGGCTAACACCCGTCGGCGGCTTGATCTGCTGTATCCGGAGCAGTATCTGTTGCAGATCGATGAACATACGCCCGCCGGCGAATACCATGTGCACCTGACCCTGACGCTGCCATGACCCTGACCTGCATTGCCGTCGACGATGAACCGCTGGCCCTGGGGCTGGTCTGCGCCTTCATCGAAAAAACGCCCTTTCTCAAACTGACAGGCCGGTACAGCAGCGCCGTTGAAGCTTTAGAGGGCCTGTTGTACCAGCAGGTAGATGTAATTTTTCTGGATATTCAGATGCCCGACCTGACGGGGCTGGAGCTGGCCCGGGTTCTGGAACGGACCGGCCGGGGAGCTCATACGACCCGCATTATTTTCACAACCGCTTTTGATCGGTTTGCCCTCGACGGGTTTCGGGTCGACGCGCTGGATTATCTGCTGAAACCGTTCAACTACGAGGAGTTTCTGCGGGCGGCCAGCAAAGCACGCCACTATGCGGAGCTGCTGCACCGGCCCGAACCGCTGCCCGCTGCGCCATCGCCCGAGCTGGCTGCCCTGCCTGCCGGAACAGAAGATTATCTTTTTCTGAAGGTAGAATATCAGCTGGTTCGGATTGCGCACAACGACATTCTGTACGTGGAGGGGCTGAAAGACTACGTGAAGGTGTACCGGCAAAGTGATCCCGACAAACCCCTGCTGTCGCTGACCAGCCTGAAAGCGCTCGAAGAAAAGTTGCCGAATCGGCAGTTTATGCGCATCCATCGGTCGTTTATCGTAGCCCTCAACCGCATCGATGCCGTAACCCGAAATTCGGTGCAGATCGGCCCGACCACCATTCCCGTGAGCGATCAGTATAAAGATGGGTTTAGTCAGTTTATCAGCCGCTGGCTGTAGCCCGGCCCGGGTGGTCGTATAACCCGGTCTAAATCGGGCTGGGGTTTCTGCTTTCTTCGGTTTTCTTTGCTGCTTACCTTTATGGCCAAACCAGTAAAAACCAATGGAAACAAATCCGAAACCCACCGCTGCTGAGCAATTACAGGCGGCCAAAGCGGCCGCTGCCGAAAAGCTGGATGCCTTCAAAACCGAAGCTGGTGAGCACCTGCACGCAGCCGCAGCCCACCTCGACGAACTCCGCGATCAGCTGGTCGCCAAAGCCCAGGAAGTCGGCAAAGACATCGATATCGAGAGCCTGAAAGCGCAGGCTACCCAACAGCTGGACGTCGTTAAAGCCACCGCGTCCGAAACCCTGTCGAATCTGCAGGCGCAGGCCGAGACTACCTTTGCGGCCGCGGCTGCCAAAGCCGACGAGCTATCCGATGTGGCCGAAGATAAAATTGATGAACTGAAAGCCGATGCAGCCGTACAGCTCGAAGCAGCGCAGGTCAAACTGGATGAGCTGAAAGCCGAAGCGACCCTGCGGATCGAAGAGGCCAAGGAAAAAGCCAAAGGCATGTGGGATCAGCTCTTCGGTAACTAGCCGTTATCGGGACAATTAGCTCATCCCCCGGGTCGGCTCTCTGCCGGGCGGACCCGGGGGATAAGCGGGTGTTTGTCGCGGCCAGGCTGGGCTCTTTCTCGCCGGGGGCTGCGTAGCTTCTGGCGTTTCCCGTAACTTTGCCGGTATGCGGCTCAGTCTTCGAAAACCCGCGCAGGCCCTTCATAAAGCCTATGCCAAACAATCGGTTCCCCAAGGCCGTCTGGACACGTTCAGGCGCGCACTGGCCCGGCTGTTTTCGCGGCTGGACGAACACGAATCCGAAGAATACCAAAAATCAATCGTAGCCGGTTTTCTGATCGACGCCTTCTCTGCCGAGGGCGATCCGGCCCATCCGTTTGCCCGCATCAGCCGCCATCCGTTTGGACTGGTTCTGCAACCAGACGACGCATCAGACCAATCGGCCCGTGTGGTCATCGGTACCAAAAAGGTGTTTGCGGGGGAGATGATGACAACCCTCAAAAACAACGTCAGAGCCCTCCACGAGCTGATTCTTTATTATTTCGACCAGCAGACCAGCCCGCCCGGCCCGCCGATCAGCCAGTTGATCATTACCGATGTCTACAACTGGTTCATCTTCGATGCGGACGACTTTCGGCGCTATTTTTACCAGAATACCCGGCTGCAGAGACTCAATCAGCTTCGGCAGCAGTCGAAGCGCGATCCGGCCTTTTTTTACGGCGAAGTGGCCAAAGTGCTGCGCGACATGCCCGACGAGGTACCCGTCACCTGCCTCGATCTGCGCAAGGTAGCCGATGCGCTCAACCTGCCGCCCGCCGAGGCTAACCCGCTGCTGATTCCGGTCTATAAGCTTCTCTCACCCCGGCACCTCTACCAATGGCCGGTTACGAACGAAGCACCCGCCATCAGCCCGGCCTTCTATCACGAGCTGCTGCATATTACCGGCCTTTACGACGCTACCCACGACCCGAACTCTGTGCCGGGACAGCCGCTCGTTGGGCGCCGACCCGAAGGCGACCGGCACGATGGGTCTCTGCTGGAGAGTCTGATCCGGCTGGCTCAGGCGCAACCCGCCCCCATCGATCCGGACCAGACCGCCGAGTCGGTTGCGCTGACGCTTTGCCTGACCTGGCTGGCCCGGATCCTGTTCGTGAAACTGGCCGAAGGACAGCTCATCAGCTACCACCGGGGCGACCGGTCGGTTCAGTTTCTGACGCCCCGCCATATCCGAACGTTCGAGGAGCTGGATGAGCTGTTTTTCGACGTGCTGGCCACGCCTGGCCTGAACCGATCGGCCAGTCTGGACGCGCGTTACGGGCCGGTGCCGTACCTGAACAGTGGCTGGATGGAGCCTACAGAGGCCGAACGGCAGGGGCTTCGCATCAGTGCGCTGACCAGCCAGCCAGAATTGCCTCTGTTCGGACAGACTATCCTGACCGATCAGCAGGGTAACCGGCTGACCGAACCACTGCCTCTGCTTCAGTACCTGCTGTCGTTCCTGAATGCACACGATTTCCTGGCCGACGGACCGGCGGGGGTGCTGCCGGAAAACAAGTCGCTGATCAGTCCGGCTACGCTGAACGATCTGTTCGAACGCTTCAGCGCCGAAGCTGGCCAGCCACCGCTGGTCCCCAGCCCGGCCATAGACTATCTGGTGCGGCAAACGATTCGTAAGCTGGTCATCAGCCGCTTCAACGAGCAGTTTGGATGGGATTGTACGGCGGTGGCCTCGCTGGCCGATCGGCTGAAAGAGGTCGATCTCAGCGAAGCCAACGCACTGGTGAACCGGGTGCGGCTGGTCGATCCGGCCGCGGGCAGTGGGCGCTGGCTCGCAGCGGCCCTGAACGAACTGGTGGCGCTCAAAGCGGAGCTGGGTATCCTGATCGATCCGGCTGGCCGGCGACTGAGCCAGTATGACATAACCGTTGCCGATACCGAGCTGATCATTGCCGATGCCAGTGGCGAACTGTTTCGCTATCAGGTGCCCCAGTCTGGCCCGACGGGAATTGGCGGGGCGCGGTCGACCGGCGCGACGCAAAGCCCGCGCCAGTCCGAAATTCAGCGCGTTCAGGAGGCTATCTTCTGGGAAAAACAAACGATGCTGACGCAGTGCCTGCTGGGCGTCGACAGCCGCATTCGGTCGGTGCTGGCATCCCGGCTGCGGCTGTCTGTCGAACTGCTGCGGCACAGCTACGTCATCATGCCAGCTGCGCTGCCAGCCACCGCAGTCAGTCGTACCAACGGCGCTTCGCCGTTATCGGCTACGCTGCTGAACGAGCCCGCCGGCGAGTGGCTCGAGCCCATTCCCAATCTGGACATGGTCATCTGGCACGGCAACGCGCTGGTGAGCCGGTTTGCGACTGATTTCCGGGTGGAGAGCGTACGAAACCAGCTGCTCCGCGATCGGTTTCCGGCGGCCTGGCAACAATACCGACACGATGTAAACGCCTTCGGGCAGGAGGCCGACCCGGTTCGGAAAGACCAGCTTCGCAACCGGCTCCGGCAGTTTCGGGAGCTGACCGAGCAGCTGGCCCTCGTCGATCAGAAAGAATATACTGACATCCGGCAGCTCGAAACCCGGCTGGCCCAGGCTACCCAAACGTTCGATTTCGTGACTCCGGACGAGGCTGTACAGGGGCTGACCCAACAGCTTACCCGTAAAAAACGGGCGTATCAGCAGAAACAGACCTTCTATCGGCAGGGGTTCGACTGGCGGTTCGAATGGCCGGCGGTACTTGATGAGGCAGGCACTTTTGTGGGGTTTGACCTGGTGATCGGGCAACCCCCAACCGGTCGACCAGACGAATCGGGCGAAGGGCGCTCGCTATTCAGGAAAACCTACCCTAATACCTACACCAGCCGGACCAGCCTGTATCAGCTATACATCGAACGAGGGCTGTCGCTCCTGCGTCCGAACGGCTGGCTGGCCTACGCTCTACCTGCTTCCTGGATGGAGGCCGATGCGGCTCTGCCGCTGCGCGCCTGGCTTCGGACCAAAGCGATTGAAGAGGTGGTGGAACTGCCCGGCCTGACGGCTGACACGATCCTGCTCACGGTTCGGCAGGCGTCGGCCTCCGAAACCTTCCGGGGCGCGCGCGTGGACACGGGCATGACTGACCTGGGGGAATATCTAGCGCGCCATGCTTTCCCTGTACGGCTGGATACGCTCTCCGGTGCGGGCTGGCAGCTGACGGATTCAACCCGGCAGGCCCTGCTGACCCGGCTCAGCAGTCTGGGTCAACCGCTGGGTGCGTATCTGGACGAGTCGCTGTTTGCCGGCCTGCGTACGGGCTTCGACCGTGCTTTCGTAATCGATGCGACTACCCGTAACCGGCTGCTGGCTGACGACCCCCGCTCGGCCGAACTGATCCGGCCCTACCTGACCGATCGAAACCTGCGGCCTTATCAGCCATTGCCTTCCGCAACCTACCTGATCGCGACCCGCCGGGGTGTCGATATTGGCCAATACCCGGCTGTTCTGGCGCATCTCGAAACCTATAGAGAGCGCCTTATGCCTAAACCAGACGGGTTGAAAGGGGGCTGGAAAGGACGCCAGGCGGGTGCCTATGCCTGGTACGAACTGCCCGACCTGCCCGAATATGATTCGGTTCATGATCAGCCGCACCTGGTGGTAGCCCCGTACGGACAAGGGCTGGTGGCCACATGGGCCGAAGCGGGTATGTATTCGGGGCATAAGACCACGCTGGTGGTACCTGCCAGCGCTTACGTGCTGGCTGTACTGAATGCCCGGGTGGCACAGTTTATGCTCCGTAGCCAAAAAGGCACCGTCACCCCCGAATGGCTGGCGCAGTTGCCGGTACCGCCGGCTTCAGAAACCCAGCTGGCGCAGGTCGAAACCCTGGTCGACACCATCCGGACGATGCTGCGTAACGATCCGAAGGCCGATACGTCTGTACCGGAGCAGGCGCTGGACGAGTTGATGGCTGAGTTGTACGGCCTGACCCGCGAGGAGCGGACGAAGCTGCTGAGCGAGCGGCCCAGCTCGTAAGCGGCTATTATTCAGAATTTGTCAATTAATTCTAGTGATAAAGAAGGTAATGGTGTTGGCAGGCCTTGGCTTAGCGGCTTCGTGTTGCGTTTGCGGGCCGAAATCGCTAATCTTGCCCCTTTCTTGCATATCCCATCGTGAAGTCAATAAACGTCTTTGCCCCGGCCACGGTCGCCAATGTAGCCTGCGGGTTCGATATATTCGGGTTCGCTGTCGATAACCCCGGTGATAAGATCACCCTCACCCTGCGCGAGGAACCGGGCGTCACCATCACCGACATCATCGGCGACGATGGCCGGCTACCTCGCGAAGCCCATCGAAATACGGCCGGTATCGCCATTCAGAGCTACCTGCAGCACATTGACCGAACGGATGTAGGGGTCGACGCGGTATTGCACAAGCAGATGCCGCTGGGTAGCGGACTGGGCTCCAGTGCCGCCAGCGCCGTAGCGGGAGTATTTGCGATCAACGAACTGCTGGACCGGCCGCTTACTACCCGTCAGCTGATTCCGTTCGCTATGGAAGGTGAACGAATCGCCTGCGGATCGGCCCATGCTGACAACGTAGGGCCGTCGCTGCTGGGTGGGTTTGTGGTGGTCAGAAGTTATCAGCCGCTGGATGTAATCCGCATCGATACAACGGCCAATCTGTTCTGTACGCTCGTTCACCCCGATATTGAGGTCAACACCAAAGATGCCCGGTTCATTCTCAAAAACGAGGTTTCGCTCAAGAACACCATTACGCAGATGGGCAATGTGGCCGGTCTGATAGCCGGCCTGATGACGCCTGACTATGATCTGATCAGCCGGTCACTGGTCGATGTGATTATCGAGCCGGTACGGGCTATTCTGATTCCTGAATTCAACGAAGCCAAGCAGGCGGCTCTGGAGAGTGGCGCGCTGGGTTGTAGTATTTCCGGTTCGGGTCCGTCAATGTTCGCTCTCAGCCGCGATGCTGACACCGCCAGCCGCGTCGGAGCAGCCATGCAGCAGGCGTTCCTGGGCGTAGGCATCACCAGCGAAGCTTATATTTCCGAAATTAACCGTCAGGGCCCCCGCGTAATTGCTTAGCGCATCATTTAACCCTGTCCGGGACTGCGACCACGGACAGGGATTCAAAGCACTTCCCAGTTCAGGCCCCAGCCATCGAGTCGCGGTGGGAGCGGAACACCCGGCTGGTGAGGCTCACCGGTCGCTATCATTCGTAACGGAATCGTTTCCTGAGTTTGGGCCGTTGTGAGCCGGTCGGTTCGCAGAAAAACCTGTCCTGATGTGGTGTTGATCAGCTCAACATGCGCGTGAATCAGGTCGCCGACGGCGAAGGTTCGTCCATTGAGGGTGAGGGGTTGTATGACCTGAAAGACACACAGCTGACCTTCTGACAGAGGCCCCTCGCTCAGACTCCGCGTAGCCAGACGACCCGCGCCGACAGCATCAACCGCCAGGCGGGTCGTCGCCACTGGCTGAACCTGTTCCGCTACGGTCGACGGGGCTGGCGCTTCATCTTCTTCATCCGTCAGCAGAACCACCGCCAGGGTTGAGTCCGTCACGAACGCCGGGCTGTCCAATGCGGGTGGGGCGGCCTCCCGACTGGCAAAAGAAGCCAGAATGGCCTGCTGCTCGGTTTGTGATAAAGCGGATGGTGTCTGGCTGGTCAGCATCGCGAAGTGCTGGTTGCTCAGGTGGTCTCTGTAGGCTTCGGGGCGCGTAATTAACTCCTTTACCGCAACGGCCTGATAAAGGTA
Organism: Spirosoma lacussanchae; assembly: GCF_005870035.1. Classification (GTDB taxonomy): domain Bacteria; phylum Bacteroidota; class Bacteroidia; order Cytophagales; family Spirosomataceae; genus Spirosoma; species Spirosoma lacussanchae. Next base: position 91,375 of record NZ_SWJG01000005.1, read on the forward strand.
GGCTTTGGTTTCGGCGGCCCGGTACGGCAGCGCCATGGGGTGCGTATCGGGGTGCTGGCGACTGAGCTGCTGGATGTAGCCCGGCCCTGCGTTATAGGCCGAAGCGGTCAGCATCCAGGACCCCAGCTGCTGATACAGCTGACGGATGTAGCGGCAGGCTGCGTGCGTTGCTTTCTGAAGGTTGAAACGCTCGTCTGTCCGACGCGACACGCGCAGGCCCAGCGACTGAGCCGTATGGGGCATCAACTGCCAGAAGCCGGCAGCCCCCCGGCGCGACACGGCCCGGTTGGTCACGGCACTCTCCAGTAACGGCAGATACTTGAAATCGGACGGAATCCGGTATTGTTTGAGGATCGGCTCGATCAGCGGAAAGACCACCTGCGCTCGTCGCTTCAGCACAACGAGGCTACTGGCCAGGGCGGCCTGACGGCTCAGCATCCGGCGCCAGCGGTGGGTAATGGACGGTTGGTCGACGGGCAGGCTTTCGCCACAAAAATCGACCGGTTCCGATAGGAGGGTGGTAATGGCGTCGGCGTTACGAGCCAGACTGTTGGTGGAGGATTGAGCCAGGACAGGGAGTTTGCAGAACAAACAGCCAAGTCCGGCTGCCAGCAGTAGACGGTTAGTCATGAACGACAGCGTTACGGATGGATATGCTCGTCGACACGTTCGCACACAATGCGATGGTCGGTACCCGGCGGCTTCTCCCTCCTTTTCTGTCCCCGCTGACTAATCCAGCAGCCGCATTACAAAATTCTTAATGGCGTTGTGCTTAATGACGCGTACCAGGCGTCCGCCTTCGTAAATGTATTCGTCTTCGCGATCCTTGAACTGGGCATTGAACTGGCCCGGCTTCCCTGGCGCAACCATAAAATAATCGCCGAAATACTCCGAATACACCCGATTTCTGGTGCCTGGATCGTAAAAGTACAACGATGATGTTGTAAAATCAATACTATTCCGTTCGGTGCCTTTGTGGTCGTATTTGTACTGGTTGGCTACAATGTCGTAATGATCGCCTTTCCATTCGGTGCGGGAGCTGTAGTTGCCCCGGTTGGTAGTAGCTTCTACCGTCGACAGCATGAGCTTCTTACCCTCAAATTCGTTGATGACTTTATAATAGATTTTGATCGTATAAACCAGCAGCCGCACCTTCACATCGCTGATGAGCGTATAGGTGGTGCGGTCGTTGGCCTGGGGCTGACGAACGGCCGTCATCGTACCCACGCGGATACCGGCAATTTCGATGGCGTAATGATGAGTTTCCGGAGCGGCCAGGGCTGGCATAGTCAGGTACGCGGGTTCATCGGTGTGGCTGGGTTGCGCAAACGAGCTGATTGTGGCAGTAAAAAGCAAAATAAAAAGCAGACGCATCATCAAAAGCAAAGGTTAATCGTTGACTAAGGCATGGCAAGAAAACCCGTATTTTTGGCCGAATCAAAAAACCTTATGCAATTGCGCCCCATTTTTCTCTTTTTTAGCTTACTTCTGACTACTTGTTTAAGCTACGGGCAGACGTCGGACCGATACTCGATTATTCCGCGTCCGGCTCAGCTCGAACCCCGGGCAGGTGATTTTGTCATCAGCCGGTCTACCGTTATCCAGGTGCCGGTGTCGGAGGCTGGCCTGAAAGCCATTGTCGATACATTTGCCAATACCATTAACCGCAGCACAGGGCTGGGCGTATCCGTTCGGGACCTGAACCCGTCGGCTGCCGCGTCGGGTAATCTGATCCGCTTTGCACCCGTCACCGATGCAGCCCTGGGCGAAGAAGGCTACCGCATCGATGCCACCGACCGGCTGGTAACTATCGAAGCCACCGGACCCAAAGGGTTTTTCTACGCCGTACAGACGCTGTATCAGCTCCTGCCACCCGATGTGCTACAAACAAAAGTAACCGCTACCGGCTCAGCTGAGCCGTCGCTGCGGATGCCCGCCTGCCGCATTCAGGACCGCCCGCGGTACGTATATCGGGGCCTCCACCTCGACGTCAGCCGACATTTCTTCCCGGTCTCGTTCGTGAAGCGGTATATCGACCTGATGGCCCTGCACAAGTTCAATACCTTCCACTGGCACCTGACCGACGATCAGGGCTGGCGCATCGAAATCAAGAAATACCCGAAGCTGACGCAGGTCGGGGCGCAACGACGCGAGACGATCGTAGGGCATTATGACGATTATGACCCGCAGGTGTTTGACGGGAAGCCGTATGGCGGGTTTTACACCCAGGATGAAGTAAGGGAGGTCGTTCGCTATGCCGCTACCAGACAGATTACGATTGTGCCGGAAATAGAAATGCCGGGTCATGCCCTGGCCGCCCTGGCGGCTTATCCCGAGCTGGCCTGCGCACCGGGCTCTTACACACCGGCAACCAAATGGGGGGTATTTACGGATGTTTTCTGCCCTACGGAACAAACGTTCACCTTTCTACAGCATGTGCTGACCGAAGTGATGGATCTGTTTCCCGGCAAATACATTCACATCGGGGGCGATGAGTGTCCGAAGGACGCCTGGCGTAAGAGTGCGTTCTGTCAGCAGCTGATCCGGCGCGAAGGGCTGAAAAACGAAAATGAGCTGCAAAGCTGGTTCATTACCCGCATCGATAAGTTCGTAACGGCCAAAGGTCGGCGGATCATCGGCTGGGACGAAATTCTGGAGGGCGGGCTGTCGCCGAACGCGACCGTTATGAGCTGGCGCGGTACGAAAGGTGGCATCGAAGCGGCCCGGCAGCGCCACGACGTCATTATGACACCCGGCGCGTTCTGTTATCTGGATCACCTGCAGGGCGACCCGGCCCAGGAACCCATGGGCTTCGGTGGTATCTTACCCCTGTCGATGGTGTATTCGTATAACCCAACGGCCGCTGAGCTGACACCCGATCAGCAGAAATACATCCTGGGCGTGCAGGGAAATGTCTGGACAGAATACCTGCCGACGGCGGCCCAGGTCGAGTATATGGTCTGGCCCCGCGCAGCCGCGCTGGCCGAAGTAGCCTGGACGCCACTGGCGCTGAAAAATTACGACGATTTCTCCAGACGGCTCCCGGCTTATTTCGACCGGCTCGACCGGTTGCGGGTCAACTACTCACGAACGATCTACGACCCGGCTTTTACGGCCAAACCTACGGCCGATGGACGAGTGGAGGTGGCTATGGCGGCCAATGCACTCAGTTCGGCTATCCGCTACACCGTAGATGGCAGCATACCATCTGGCGAGTCGCCCCGCTACGAGAAGCCGTTGTTACTCGACAAAAACACCTCTCTGCGGGCCGCTGCGTTCGCCGATCAGAAACCGCTGAGCCAGTTGGCCAAAGTCCAGAAAGAGTTCATTGTCTCGCTGGCGACGGGTAAGTCGTATACGCACCTGTATGCACCAACAACGGGTCGCCCGGATAAAGGAGCTATGCTGACCGACGGCAAGACAGGCGGTATGGGTGGCTACGAAGTGGCCGATGTTGTCTCGTTTGCCGGCGATTTCGGGATGGTTATCGATCTTGGGCAGGCGCAGACAGTACAAAGTGTACAGATCGGGTTTCTAAAATACACGGCCCGCAACATCTGCCTTCCCCGGCAGGTAGACATTGCCGTTTCGGATGATGGGAAGACGTTCCGGCCGGTGCTGACCAGCAAGACCAACGCGGCTGAAGGCGGCAAACGGGGTTTTGCGCGCCTACCTTTCGAATTTGCTCCGACCACAGCCCGTTACGTCCGGGTAGTAGCCCACAATGTCGGCACCGTACCGGCCGGTCTCCGTAACCCGGGTAAACCCGCACAGCTAGCCATCGATGAGGTAGAAGTCCGGTAGTTGTATTGATGGTTCATCACCGTGGTCCAACTACGCGTCCCGGTGCGAACACTGACTACGGAATCAAAATAATAAGGTTGTTAGTGAACCTGCTTACGGCCCCAGCCCATGTAGCAGAGGCTGGTGTCGCGGCCTTCGCGCATCTTCATGCGTTCGCCCAGTTGGCGGAATGTCCAGCGACCGGCTGTGCGCTGGCGAAGGTAATAGAGTGTTTTGAGTACGTTGTAATCGGCTACCATACCGCGGGTTTGCTGGTTGACTATGCCGACCTGCTTCAGGGTCTGGCTGAGTTCGGCGGGGGTGATAAAGCGGTCGTAGCGATGTTGATCGGGCTGCATAAACGACCAGCGCGGCCAGTCCTGCGCAATTTTGATCAGGAAGAGCCAGCTCAGCCACGTTCGGTTCACGGTGTCGTAGAAGAAGAGGCCACCCGGTTTCAGCACCCGGCTGATCTCGCGGATGACCGTATCGACATCGCGGACATGCTCGAGGACGTCGCAGCAGCTGACATAATCGAAAGACGCATCGGCAAACGGAAGGCGCTCCCCTTCGCCAACCACATAGGTGATAGGAAGCTCTTGCTGGCCGGCATGATGGCGTGCCGTATCGATGGCCGAAGCCGAGGGGTCGATGCCTACTACCTGCATATCCATCTGTGCAAAGGCTTCGGCCAGGATACCGCCCCCGCAACCTACGTCGAGTAAGGTGGCGTGTTTGACAAGCGCCTGCTGTTCCTGAAGAATACGCCGGAAATAGCCCATACGAGCGGGATTGACGGAGGTTTCGAGCATGAAAAATAACTCATCGGGATTCCACCAGATGTCGCGGTCGGCGTTGTATACGGTATTGTTCGTGACTGGTTGAGCAAGCATAGGTCGACAGAATGGCCAGCGGTTCGCCGGTACATACTAACCCGAACGGGCCCATCCTGTTCAGACGACTTGCTTTTTCGGCGGTTGCGATGCTTCTTGTATCACTTATCACCCCTGACGCATGGCCGAACAACTCCTGACCGAAGAGAAGACCGATTTCAAACGCTCGCTGAGCCTGCTTGATTCAACACTTATCGTTTCCGGCTCTATGATCGGTTCGGGGGTGTTTATCGTTACCGCCGACATGGCCCGCAATCTGGGGTCGTCGGGCTGGCTGCTCATGCTTTGGGTGCTGACGGGGGTGTTAACGGTAGCGGCAGCGCTGAGTTACGGTGAACTGGCTGGTATGATGCCCAAAGCGGGTGGGCAGTACATCTACATCCAGCGCGCGTTTGGCTCGCTGATGGGGTTTGTTTATGGCTGGACGGTTTTTACCGTTATTCAAACCGGCACCATAGCGGCTGTAGCCGTAGCGTTTACGAAATATACCGCCGTATTTATTCCGGCGCTTAGCCCCGATAACGTGCTCCTGGTGCTCGGGCCGATCAAGATTTCGGCGGGGTCGTTGTTTGCCATTGCCAGCCTGGTGCTGCTGACCTGGCTCAACAGCCGGGGAGTGCAGAGCGGGAAGCTGATTCAGAATGTGTTCACCTCGGCCAAACTACTAGCCCTGGTCGGGTTAATCGTGGTGGGCATTACGCTGGGTCTGAGTACCGGTTTGCTGGGTACCAACCTCGAAAACGCCTGGGAGGCCAGTACTACCACGGCTACTGGCGAGGTGCTGCCGCTGGCCGGTATGGCACTGCTGCTGGCTTTTGGCACGTCGATGATCGGGTCGCTGTTCTCGGCCGATGCCTGGAATAATGTAACGTTTATTGCGGGCGAGATCAAAAACCCCCGCCGGAATATTCCGCTGGCCCTGTTTTTCGGTACAGTAATCGTAACTGTTATCTATTTCCTGGCCAACGTCTCGTACCTGTCGCTGTTGCCCCTCAAAGGATCACCCCTGGCTACGGACATCGTCGGGCGCGGCATTCAGTTTGCCGAAGCCGACCGGGTGGCTACGGCGGCCGTATCGACACTGTTTGGCAATGTGGCTGTGGCCATCATGGCTGTCCTGATCATGATTTCAACCTTTGGCTGTAACAACGGGCTGATTCTGGCCGGAGCGCGCTTGTACTACGCCATGGCGAAGGACGGTCTGTTTCTGAAGCAGGGAGCCGAACTGAACCGCAACTCGGTGCCGGGTAAAGCACTTTGGTACCAGTGTATCTGGGGATCGCTGTTGTGTTTGTCGGGTAAGTACGGCGACCTGCTCGATTATTGTACGTTCGCGTCGCTGATTTTTTACATGATCACCATTGCCGGGCTGTTTCGGCTCCGGCGTACCGAGCCCAGCGCAGAGCGGCCCTACCGGGCATTTGGGTACCCGATCGTACCGGCTCTGTACATTGGCGCTACGCTGCTTATCTGCGCAATTCTGCTGTATACGAAGACGTTCAATACCGGCATGGGCCTGTTGATTGCGGGATTGGGCATTCCGGTTTACTACCTCACTAAACGAAGCCAAAATGCCTAGGCAAACCGCTGACGGCTTCGTGGGTCGGTAACCCGCCCCCCTTTTCCGTCTATATCCGTAGCCGACCGACCCGATAACGAGTTGGGCGCGTTGAGGTGCGCGCCATCATCGACGCCAACACCCAGTCGTTCCACCAGTTCACTGCCCATCCAGCCTGTCACCCCGGCCAGGGCAAAGGCAACAAATGACAGGCTCATGGCTACTACCGACGGTATGTGGCCCGCTTCGTCGCGCCGGAACAGCCAGCTGACGGCAAAAAGCAGCAGGACAACCACGTTCCCTACGCCATGCAGCAAACCAATGCGTTTGGCGCGGGTGCCGCCCGGAATAGCCAGCCAGTCAATCCAGCCGGGCAGAGCCGCAGCCACCCCGCCCAGCAGGCCCGCTACCACCATCCAGTACGATACCAGCGCAAACACCGAATTGTCGGTTAGCAGATAAACTACATCGAAAAGAACCGCCGTTGCCAGTAGGCCAAGCGGAAAAACAATGAGTATAGGGTGGGCCGCATGACCCGCCAGTTTAGCCCGGCTTTCCATAGAGTTTGCTGTTTACATATAATGCCTATCAACATACTTGATTTTTCTTTGTTCAGAATGTGATCGGTAGGGTAGGCGCTAGCTATTTACCGGTGCCGAGGGTTTACCGAATCCGCTGAAAATACCAGCGGTATAAAATTCGTTTACTACTATAGGTATAATATGATAAAGACACTTGTATCTCGTTATTGGTTGGCCCCCCTGCTGGCGGGGTGTTTAGGAGCTTGTACCGGCGTGGGGCCTACAGCCAGTCTGTTCCGGCCATCGTCGCTTCATGATCAGTATGGACAGTCGCTCAAAACGGCTAAACTCGATAAAACCGCTCTCGGTACCGACTGGATAACGGCTGGCGAACGGGCCCTGACCGACTCGCTTCGGATTGCGGTGCCGTACCGGGAAAGCGGCTACTTTTCGGCTTCCCGGGCATTTGCGGTTGGGTATCGGATGGATGCCCAGCGGGGCGATCGGATGCTGGTGCGGGTAGAAACGCAGGGCCGTTCAGACACGCAGGTGTTCATCGATATATTCGCGCTCGATTCCCGCAATCGAACCAGTCTGGTAGCCAGCTCCAAAGCCGATACGAACGTACTAGCCTGGGAGCCTCGTAAAACCCAGACCTATCTGATTCGGATACAGCCTGAACTGCTTCGGACCGGGCGTTATACCGTATCGATCACTCGTGAGCCGGCGTTGAGTTTTCCGGTACAGGGCCGCGACAGCCGGCAAATCAGTAGTTTCTTCGGGGCATCGCGCGATGCCGGGCGTCGGCGACACGAAGGCGTCGATATCTTCGCCCCCCGCGGAACTCCCGCCGTGGCGGCCGTCGATGGTGTGGTGACGGGCGTTGGAACCAATAGCCTGGGGGGCAACGTGGCTTTCCTGACCGACAACGAACGGAATATACGGCTCTACTACGCCCACCTCGATCGCTGGCATGTGACCAATGGGCAGCGCGTGTCGGTGGGGGATACAATCGGGTTTGTGGGGAACACGGGAAACGCCCGTACTACCGGTCCACACCTGCATTTTGGCATTTACGGCTTTAGCGAAGGCGCCACTGATCCGCTTCCATTTATCCGGCTGGGACGGGGGCCAGCCCGACAGACTCTGCTCGAGGATGCCAGACTGGGCGATTCGGTTCGGGTATCGGTAGCCCGGTCTGCTGTGCGGCTGTCACCCACCAGTGACTCGCCTGTACTGCGTGAGGTAGCCAGAGAGGCCGGGGCGGTAGTAGTAGGTGGTACACAGGCCTGGCTGCGGGTCGAGCTGCCCGACGGTCTGACGGGATACATAACCAGCAAAGCTACCGAATCCGTCAAACGGCCACTGCGGAGGCTGCGCCTGACTACGCCGGGTAACCTGCTCGATACGGCGGATGCATCGGCGGCTACGATCGAAACGCTGGCTGCTGGCACCCCGCTGGAGGTGCTGGCCACAACGGGTTTGTTTCAGCTTGTACGACGGCCAAACGGGCAAACCGGCTGGCTGTTGCGGTCGGCCGGTCCGTAACTGAATACAGCCAAAACCGGTACGTTATGATACAAAAAAAAGCCTCCTGAGTCAGGAGGCTTTTTCGTACACGTACTTGCCAGATTAGTGTGTAAATGGTGTCGTATAAGCTGGCATGGATGGATATATTGAGAGGATATTTACTGCATCTATATTGAGAGAACGTTCACTGCATGGTCCATGACACCTGCCGAAGCACATCAAGAGAATCTGCTTTGGGTACATATCCCCAGGAGGTGTCGACAGGGGCTTCTGACGAATTGGTATCGCAATCCTGCAGGCGTTCCTGCAGGGTTTTGATCTGTCCCTGTTGCTGGGTTAAGTTACGTCTGAGATCGGTCGTCTCGTCGGCCAGCCGCTGATGACGGTAGTAAGCAACCGCAAGCAGGCCCGCAATGCCCATCAGCAGCACTAACACGACTGTCAAAAGCGAATACACCACTCCTCGATTTACGGCAGACATAACACCCTTATGACCAAAAATTCATGAAAGGTCACCACAAAAAAAGTCTGCAACCTATTAAAGTTGCAGACTTTTCAATTGAGGTTCTATGCCTGTTAGCGGGCCGCGCCGTAGTCCTGTCCGGCACTCTCGGGGAAGTTCTTCATGATGCTGGTCACCGTTTCGCGGAACGCCTGATCGCGGTCGCGCTCTTTGTTCCGGTTGTTGAGCTGCCCCGTTGCCCATCCCTGCCATACGATATCGTTGGTACGGACGTCGATGACGTTGATCACAACCCGGTTCTCCTCATACTGCCGGGAGTAAACCTGGTTCGGCATGCCCCAGCCACCCCAACCCCAGCCCCAGGGGCTCATGGTGTTGTTCGACTGAATCTGCTGCCGGTCACGGGCGTCGGTAAAGAACCGGACAACCAGATCGGCTTCGCCCTGGGTAACGGGTTTGTAACCGCGTGCTTTGAGCGACTGATCGAGCGCGTCGGCAATCCGGCGCTGGTTCAGGTTGCTCCCTACAATCGGGTCGGCATTGCGCTGCCGGTCGGCTTCGATGCGGTAGGTCGTGAACTGACGAACGTTCACTTTGGGGTCGTAATCGTACTTGACCGTAATGGCCGGGGCGCAGGACGCCAGCGTACCGACGACGAACAGACTGCTGATTATGCCTTTAAGTTTCATGAGTTTTTTTATCGTTAAGCGGTGTCAAACCAACTACTAAACGCGCTACATTGTGTTGTTCGTATGTGACATGTAAATAACTAAATGGCCCTGGTATTGGTTCCGGAAATGATGCGCTTTATTTGCTCCTGAATGTCTTATAATTAACTGATAGTCAGTAGGTATAAAGGCGGTCTGCCGGCTATTGTTGTAAATGAACAGCCGGTGACGTCAGGCGCGGTTACATCCTCGGTAACAGTACGTGCTGGCCGGCCATTTCGTTGCAGAAAAGAAGCCAGGTAGTACGTCTTGTTTACCGCCGATGTCCAATAACGGTCTACTATAAACAGGACCCAAAAAAAGACCCTACCGTTTACTGGCAGGGTCTTTTTTTTTATGAAACCGGAATGGAAGTGGCTTAGGCATTGGCCAGAGCTTCGGCACCACCCACGATTTCGAGAATTTCGGTCGTGATGGCGGCCTGGCGGGTCCGGTTGTAAACCAGCTTCAATTCTTTCAACAGTTCACCGGCGTTATCGGTCGCCTTGTCCATGGCCGTCATCCGTGCCCCATGCTCTGATGCGTTGGAGTCCAGAACGGCTTTGTACAGCTGCGTTTTGAGCGTCTTGGGGATCAGTTCGGTAACGATCTCCTCTTCCGATGGCTCAAAGGTGTAGTTGATGGCAGCGGCCGCACCGGCTGCCGGGGGCGTCGCTACGATGGGCAACATCTGCTCGGCCCGTACGATCTGCACGGCCGCGTTTTTAAATTCGTTGTAGATAATCTCTACGGCGTCGTAGCGGCCGGCGGCAAAGCCGTCCATGGCTTCTTCGGCGGCTATTTTCACCGTTCCGAAATTCAGCGACCCAAAGGTGTTGACGTGCGTCGTGTTAACCCGGAAGCCCCGGCGCTGAAACGCTTCGGCGCCTTTCTTCCCGATCGCCATGATCTCTACATTGCCCGAACGAGCCTGGGCTGCATATTTCTGGTCGATCAGCGTCAACGCGCCTTTTACGGCATTGGTGTTAAACGCGCCACACAACCCGCGGTCTGAGGTAATCACAATCAACAGCACCCGCTCAACAGGACGCGCCTGCTTGTACGGGCTATCTGACGCCGTTTCGGCCCCGGCCGATACCGTGCCCAGCATCTGGCTCAGCTTCTGGGCGTAAGGCCGCAACTGCGTAATATTGTCCTGCGCCCGACGTAGCTTGGCAGCCGCCACCATTTTCATGGCTTTGGTAATCTGCTGGGTCGAGTTGACCGACGCTATCCGGTTGCGTACTTCTTTTAGAGATGCCATAGTTCAGTGAGCGGTATCCAGTCTTCAGTTTTCGGTTTACGATGGCTGACCGGCGGGCCGTTAACCATAAACCGGAAACTGAAGACTGTAAACCCAGATTAATAATTTGCCGACAGATCTGCTGCTACTTTCTTGATGGCAGCGGTGGCTTCGTCGGTCAGTTTGCCAGCCCGCAGGTCGGCCAGTACGTTGGGGTACTGAGCGTCCAGCACGGCGGCAAATTCGCCCTCGAAGGTTTTTACTTTGCTGACCGGCACCTTATCCATCATACCGTTAATCGATGCGTAGATGATGGCAACCTGCTGCTCTACCTTTACTGGCGAGTACTGCGGCTGTTTCAGGATCTCCTGGTTCCGCCGACCGCGTTCGATGGTCAGTTTGGTTGAGGCATCGAGATCAGAACCGAATTTGGCAAACGCTTCGAGCTCGCGGAACTGCGCCTGGTCGAGTTTCAGCGTACCAGCCACTTTCTTCATCGACTTGATCTGCGCGTTACCACCTACCCGCGATACCGAGATACCTACGTTGATGGCCGGACGGATGCCGGCGTTGAACAGGTTCGACTCGAGGAAGATCTGACCGTCGGTGATCGAGATTACGTTGGTCGGAATATAAGCCGATACGTCACCGGCCTGCGTTTCGATGATGGGCAGCGCCGTCAGCGAACCACCGCCTTTAACCTTGTCTTTCAGGACAGGGGGCAGGTCGTTCATGTTGCGGGCAATATCATCGTTGGCGTTGACTTTAGCGGCCCGCTCCAGCAGACGGCTGTGCAGGTAGAATACGTCGCCGGGATAGGCTTCGCGTCCTGGTGGCCGACGCAGCAGCAGCGATACCTCACGGTAAGCGACGGCCTGTTTCGACAGATCGTCATAAACAACCAGGGCCGGGCGACCCGTATCGCGGAAGTATTCGCCGATGGCAGCCCCCGTAAACGGAGCAAAGAACTGCATCGGTGAAGGGTCAGAGGCACTGGCCGATACGATCACCGTATATTCCATAGCACCTGCTTTGCGCAGCGTCTGCTCTACCTGCTTTACGGTCGACGCTTTCTGACCACAGGCTACGTAGATACAGAATACCGGCTCGCCTTTTTCAAAAAACTCTTTCTGGTTGATGATCGTATCAACAGCTACGGCGGTTTTACCCGTCTGGCGGTCGCCGATGATCAGCTCGCGCTGGCCCCGACCGATGGGGATCATGGCGTCGATAGCTTTGATACCTGTCTGCAGCGGTTCATTTACCGGCTGGCGATAGATTACGCCCGGTGCTTTACGCTCCAGAGGCATCGGATACAGCTCGCCCTGAATAGGACCGAGGCCGTCGATAGGCTGACCGAGGGTGTTAACAACCCGGCCCAGGATACCGTCGCCCACGTTTACGTAGGCAATCTGGTCGGTGCGCTTAACGGTGTCGCCTTCTTTTACTTCCGAGTAGTCACCGAGCAGTACGGCTCCTACGTTATCTTCTTCGAGGTTCAGCGCCATAGCCTGAAGCCCATTGTCGAACGACAGCAATTCGCCGGCCTGCACTTTCGAGAGGCCGTAGATACGCGCTACGCCGTCGCCGATTTGCAGCACCGTACCGACTTCTTCGAGTTCAGCTTCTGATTGTGTGCCGGCTAATTGCTGGCGCAGAATGGCCGATATCTCGTCGGGTCTTACGGATTCCATATGTATTGGGATGAGTTAAAACGATTGATTTTTCGGCCGCAAAGGTACGACTAAAATTTCATAAAAACGTGTTAATTCTCGTTTTCGCTTCCTGTAAATTAGACTTTTCCGATAAGTTCGGCCGATAGGGCCAGGCCGCTGGGCCGTGTGGAAAACCGTTCGTCCCGATTCAGCGTATTTTTACGGGTCCGGGATTGCAGCCTGGCGTGAAAAATGCTACTTTTATCAAACCCAAAATCGATCTGAAAAGGAGGTTAAAATTTCCCGGAAAGCAATCATTGCCAAACTTTTCCGTTATCCGTTCGTGTTTTACCAATAAATACATTTTTGTTACAATCACCCAGTTACTTGTTCGCATGAAGTTCAACCAATGGATGTTGGCCGGTATGGTATCGGCCGTTTTTGTGGCCGGTTCGGCCTCCGCGCAAACGAAAAAACCTGCTCCCAAACCGGCCGCCCGCCCGGCTGCCGCTCCGCCCCGGCCCGCTGCTGCCGGTGCCATTACCTCCAGTCGTGATTCCATCAGCTATAGCATAGGCCTGTTCATGGCGCAGAGCCTGAAGCAGCAGGGCATGACCGATCTGAATAACGCGCTGCTGGCGCAGGGACTGGAAGACGCGCTGAAAGGACAAAAAACCCGGTTGACCATTGATGAGGCTGGCGCTGTGATGAATGCTTTCCAGCAGAAGCAGTTTGCTGCCAAGAATGCCGAAGCCATGAAGGAGTCGGCTGAGAACAAGAAAATCGGGAACGCGTTTCTGGCCGAGAACAAGGCGAAGTCCGGGGTGACCACGACCGCCAGCGGACTGCAATACTCGGTCGAAAAAGAAGGCACGGGTGCTAAACCAACAGCCTCGGATCGGGTTAAAGTACACTACACCGGTAAACTGCTCGACGGTAAAGTGTTCGACAGTTCGGTCGAGCGCGGTCAGCCCGCCGAGTTTGGTGTTTCGGAAGTTATCAAAGGCTGGACAGAAGCGTTGCAGCTAATGCCGGTTGGCTCGAAGTGGAAACTATACATCCCGTCTGAGCTGGCCTATGGGGATCGGGCCGCCGGTCCTGACATCAAACCCGGATCAACGCTGGTGTTTGACGTCGAGTTGTTGGATATCGTTAAACAATAAATGAGCGAAAAGGTGAACCGATCAGAGGGCGTACCGACGACCAGATAATTCGTCCGCTGAGCTGTTCACTTTTTCATCAACGAAAGCGGATGAAAAAATATCTGGTAACCCTTATACCCGTGCTGATGCTGAGCTTTCAGCCGGATTCGCCTTCGGGAGCGTCTACCCCGGGCAGTGCATCCATGCGCACCGTCTCATCCGGCCCCATTGACGAACTCAAACCGTCGATGTCGCAGGAGAAAGTGGAGACACTGGTGGCTAAACTGCTGACGACCTACCACTATCGGAAAGTTCGGCTGAACGATTCGCTGTCGTCGGTTGTATGGGACAACTACCTGAAAGAGGTCGACAATAATAAAACGTACCTGCTGGCGTCTGATGTGGCCGCTTTCGAGAAATACCGGTATCAGATTGACGATGCCCTCGTCAACGGCGACCTGACGGCTGCCTATGATCTGTACAACGTATTCCGGAAGCGCTACCAGGAGCGGAGTGCGTTCATTAAAGAACAGTTGAAGAAGCCGTTCACGTTTACCGCCGATGAGAGCTTCAATACCGACCGCGAGAAAGCGGCCTGGCCAAAATCGGTCGATGAGCAAAATGACCTGTGGCGTAAGATTCTGAAGAACCAGGCCCTGGAACTGAAGCTGGGCAGCCGGAGCGATAGTGCGGTAACGGCTACCATGACGCAGCGTTACAACAACCTCGACCGGGCCATCAACCGGATCAAGAGCGCCGAAGTGTTTCAGCTGTACATGAACTCGTTTGCCGAAGCGCTCGACCCGCATACCAACTACCTCTCGCCCACCAACGCGGACCGTTTCAATCAGGAAATGAGCCAGTCGCTGGAAGGAATTGGCGCTATGTTGCAGGAAGATGGCGATTACATCAAAATCACGAGTGTACTGCCCGGCGGACCGGCTTTCAAGAGCAACCTGCTGAAGACCAACGATAAGATTGCGGGGGTGGCCCAGGGCGATAATGGGCCAATGGTCAACACCATGAACTGGCAGGTCGATGAAGTGGTCAAACTGATCAAAGGACCCAAAGGGACCGTGGTTCGGTTGCATGTGGTGTCGCCTGATGCGATTGCCGGTGCACCGCCGAAAGAGATCCGCCTGGTTCGTGAGAAAATCAAACTGGAGGAGCAGCGCGCCAAGAAAGAAACAATCGAGGTGTCGGATAATGGCCGCACGTTTAAGATCGGTGTGATCAACATTCCGATGTTCTACCGCGATTTTGAGGGCGCCCGCCGGCGTGAAGAAGGGTTCAGCAGTACGACTAGCGACGTGAAGAAGTTCGTTGAAGAGCTGAAAGGCGAGAAAGTAGACGGTATTGTGATCGACCTGCGCGATAATGGCGGGGGCTCCCTGACCGAAGCCATTGACCTGACCGGCCTGTTCATTCCGAAAGGGCCCGTTGTTCAGGTTAAAGAATCGACGGGCGAAACCGAGGTGTATTCCGATAAAGACGGTGGCTCGGTGTTCTACGACGGTCCAATGGCGGTGCTGGTAAACCGGTTCAGCGCGTCGGCATCGGAGATCTTTGCCGCGGCTATTCAGGATTACAAGCGGGGTATCATTGTCGGCGGACAGACCTTTGGTAAGGGTACGGTGCAGACGCTGATCGATCTGAACCAGTGGTTGCCGAAAGAGCCTGAGAAAGTAGGTCAGGTGAAAATGACAATTCAGAAGTTCTATCGCATCAACGGAAGCAGCACCCAGCACCGGGGCGTTACGCCGGATATCGAACTGCCCTCGGCTTTCTCGGCCGAAGAGTATGGCGAAAGCTCACAACCAAGCGCCCTGCCCTGGGATCAGATCAACGCAACCCGCTACGAACAGTCGCGCGGTATCGATGACAAGATTCTGACCCGGCTGCGGACCCGGTTCGATCAGCGGCTGAAGTCAGACCCTGAGCTGAAACAACTGGCGCAGGATCTGGCCGACTTCCGGAAAGCCAAGGAGAACACAGTTGTATCGCTCCTCGAAAGCAAACGCCGGAAAGAGCGCGAAGAGGCTGAGCGCAAGCGGGCCGCTGCCAGCAAAGTTTCGCAGGTGACGGCACCGATCGACGAAACCGGATCGCCCAATGCGCCCAAGAAAAAGAAAGACCTGTTTCTGAACGAAGCTGGTCTTGTACTGGCCGATTACATCCTGGCCGTTAATAAATAATCAGGGCCAATACTGGCTACCAACCCCGCGCAGCGAACCGTTGCGCGGGGTTTTTGTTACTACTCTACGCCAGCCATCCAGCTTCTTATGTGGTACTTCCTGATCAGACAAGCCAGTCTCGACACCGCCCAATACCAGGGCCTGCAACGGCAGGCTTCGCTTACCGAGGTTGAGCTCTTCAACGAGCCTTATAATAACTGGTACGTATTTTCGGTCGAAAAAGAACGGTACCGCGACTTCATCGATCACCTCGACCGGAACGGAATTGCCTACGATCTTACCGCCGACCGTCCCACCCGTGACGAACTGCTGGCCACGATGCGGTAACGCTAGTGCGGAGCCGATTCGGTCAGCACCGGCAAGCGACGTACCCGCTGGAAGAAACGCCAGGTTAGCAGTATGGCCGCCAGAGTCAGCCCGGCCAGCAGGCCTATCCAGACGCCTACCGCATCGAGGCCGAACGGGAAGGCCAGCACATAACTCATGGGCAACGCTACCACCCAGTAGGCAAACAGTGTAATAAGCGTCGGTACGTTCACGTCTGACAGACCCCGGAGGCTGCCCAGGGCCACAACCTGAATACCGTCTGACAGTTGAAAGAATCCCGCCATGATGACCAGCGTAGCCGCTATGGTGGATACCGCCGGATTGTCGCGGATGTATAACGACACCAGCCATTCGTTGGCCGTCAGGAACACTATGGCCGCCAGACTCATAAAGCCGATCGATAGCAGAAACGCAGCCACGCCCGCCCGCCGAACCCCGGCGCTGCTGCGTTGCCCCACGGCAGCCCCAACCCGGATGGCAGCCGCCGACGAGATGCCGGTGGCCATCATGTAGGTCACCGAGGCCATGTTGATCGCAATCTGATGGGCGGCCAGCCGGTCTTCGCCGAGCCAGCCGACAATCACCACGGCCAGCGAGAAGGTAGCTACTTCGAAAAAGAACGTAAGTCCCCCCGGTATGCCCAGCCGCAGTACGGTCCATACCTCTTTGGTTGTAGGCAGTACCGCGTAGGCCGACTCCAGAAACGGTCGGAACTTGCCCGACCGGTACATATAAAGTAGCATCGCCACCGCCATAAACACCCTCGACAGTAAGGTAGCCGTGGCTGAACCCATCAGGCCCATAGCCGGAAAGGGGCCCGCGCCCGTAATGAGCAGGTAGTTGAACCCGGCGTTTATGATCAGCGCCAGCAGCGTGATGGCCATAGCTACCCGCGGGTATCGAAGTCCATCGCACAGTTGCCGGGCGGCCACAAAAATCAACAGAGGAAGCAGCGATGCACTCAGAATCAGCATGAACGTCTGGGCCAGCGCGGTTACTTCGGCCGTTTGCCCGAACAGGTCGAAGAAGTAGGCCAGCAGGGCCGAGAGGCCGCCCAGGAGCACGCTCAGCAGTACCGCTACCCGCAGGCCCGCCCGAAACAGCCGGTTTACCGCGGCCGGGTCGTTCTGGCTTCGTGCCGTCGATACCAGCGCGGCTACCACCGTCAGGCCGCCTACGCCCACGCTCGACATCAGGAACGATAGCGAGTTGGCCAGCCCGGCTGCGCCCAGCGGTACCGCCCCCAGCAGCCGCCCCACAAACAGATTATCGGTAACCCCCATCAGCACCACCCCCAGCTGGGCAATTACAATCGGTATACTGAGCCGGAGCGTGTCAGTCAAATCGGAGCGCATATAGTTGGACAGATGTAAACAGTTGATCAGAATCTATGTTGTAGCTGGCAAAGGTACGGTTTCCTGTCTTGCCCTATGGACCATAGCCGAAGAGCGGTGTTCACTGATGGCGGTTTTTCGTACTTTTGCTTTCTTTATCACGAATCCGGCTACGTCCTTGAAAGAATACGGCAGTAGTATCCAGAAGTTAGTTGACAATATGGTCAACATAGAAGACCGGGAGAAGCGTACGCGCTATGCTCATATCCTGGTTGAGTTGATGCGGCAAATCCATCCGAATATGAAAGATGGGCAGGATTACTACAATAAGTTGTGGGACGACCTGTACATTATGTCCGGATTTACCCTCGACGTCGACAGCCCGTATCCTCCGCCATCGGAAGAAGCCCTGGGGAAGAAGCCGCAAACGGTACCGTACAATACCCATCACCTGCGGTTCAAGCACTTTGGCCGGAACATCGACCTGCTCATTGCCAAGGCCATCGCGCTCGAAGAACCCGAAGAACGCCGGGCCTTCGTATCGTACCTGACCCGGCTGATGCGTACCTTTTATCAGGCCTGGAACAAAGAATCGGTCGAAGACGAAACCATTTATCAAAGTCTGCTGGAACTCTCGAATGGGAAGCTGGGCCCCGATATCCAGCTGATTCGGGAAGAGGGTCTGGTCGAAGCAACCCCCCGCGAACGAACCGGCGACCAGGTACAGCCGCAGCGGATTGGTGGGGGTGGAAACAACAACGCCTACCGCAACCAGAATAACCGCAACCGCAACGACGGCCCCGGTCGGCCCAATAACTTTGGCGGACCTAACCGGAATCAGGGCGGCCGACCCAACAACCAGGGCGGGCAGCGCAACTTCGGCAACCGCAACGACCGCGATGGCAACTCGGGCCAGGGCGGGCAGCGGCCGAACAACAATCGAAACAATGACCGCAGAAGGCGGTAATTTCTGAACGATGAGTGATGCGCTAGGAGCGGAGCCCTACGTCCCCTCTTTGTTCGTTCATGGTCGCCGGAGTCACTCATCGCTCACCACTCATAACCCAGTATTACATAATGGCATCTTTTCAAATTACCGGTGGGCGTCGGCTCAACGGCGAACTCGTTCCCCAGGGGGCCAAAAATGAAGCCCTGCAGATTCTTTGCGCTGTACTGCTGACCAAAGAAGCGGTAACCATCCATAATATTCCGGGTATCCGCGATGTGAACCAGCTGATCGAGCTGCTGGGCGATCTGGGTGTATCGGTAACCAGCCTGGGCGAAGGGTCGTACCGGTTTCAGGCCAGTGATGTGAACCTGGATTACCTGGAAACCGAGCAATACAAGCGCAAAGCAGCCGCGCTGCGGGGGTCGGTCATGCTGCTCGGCCCGATGCTGGCCCGGTTCAAGAAAGGTCGTATTCCTCGTCCTGGTGGGGATAAAATTGGTCGTCGGCGGCTGGATACCCACTTCCTGGGCTTCGAAAAGCTGGGGGCTCAGTTCAATTATGATGCCAACGACGGCGGATACTACCGGGTAGATGCCAGCAACCTGCGCGGCACCTATATGTTGCTCGACGAAGCCTCGGTAACTGGTACGGCCAATGTGCTGATGGCCGCCGTTATGGCCGAAGGCATCACAACGATCTATAACGCGGCCTGCGAGCCGTATTTGCAGCAGCTCAGCAAGATGCTGAACTCGATGGGCGCCAAAATAACCGGCGTAGGCTCGAATCTGCTTACCGTTGAGGGCGTATCGGAACTGCACGGTACCGAGCATACGATGCTGCCCGATATGATCGAGATTGGCTCGTTTATCGGGATGGCGGCTATGACCCAGTCTGAAATTACTATCAAAAACTGCCAGATTCCGCAGCTGGGTATTATTCCCGATACGTTCCGGCGGCTTGGTATCCAGATGGAGTTTCGGGGCGACGATATCTTTATTCCGGCGCAGGAGCGCTACCAGATTGAAAGTTTTCTGGACGGCGGCATGATGACCGTAGCCGACGCGCCCTGGCCCGGTTTTACGCCCGACCTGCTCAGTATTGTGCTCGTAACGGCCGTACAGGCGCAGGGCACGCTGCTTATCCACCAGAAAATGTTTGAAAGCCGCTTGTTCTTCGTTGACAAACTGATCGATATGGGCGCGCAGATTATTCTCTGCGATCCACACCGGGCTACGGTAGTGGGGCTGAACCGCCAGTTGCCGCTGAAAGGCATCCGTATGTCATCGCCCGACATCCGGGCCGGGGTGGCTTTACTCATTGCCGCTTTGTCGGCCCAGGGAACCAGCATCATCGACAACATCGAGCAGATTGACCGCGGGTATCAGCATATCGACACCCGGCTCAACGCCATCGGGGCTGAGATCGTACGGTTGTAAGTAAGGCTACAGGCTTCGGTGGCGATCCGTCGCACCCGAGTGCGGTAGGGAAGAGGGGCGTTCCTGGCTGGGATCGATTGGCTGAAGAGCCGTCGCGGGCAGGAATGCCCCTCTATGTATAGGTAGCTTCCGCCGACTGGACGAGTCAGTAAGCGCCAACGGGCCAGTTTGTTACAGCAATTTTGTTTCCCGATAAACCTTTGCGCTCTTTTATGGTCTCATTAGTGTATTGAGAAATTGACAACGTCGCTTTTTCCTATGAAAACCGTACAGAAAACTATCCGCCATCAGGCCGCTATCCTGTTTGTTGGCGCCCTATCGCTCGGTTCACTGGCTGCCTGCGCGCAGGCCAAACCCATTTCGTCTACCGGCGCTGCCCGGGCTGCGAGCCAGCCTGAGCCCGCCAAAACAACGCTGCTTCAGCCCATGCAGCAGATGGTGGCGAAACTAAAAAAGCTACAGGCCACCGGTGATCCTGATTTTGACTATGCTTTCCAGGCCAAGGTGCATAACCAGGGCGTGCAGGATTTGCTGAAACAGGAGATTGCGAATGGTAAAGATTCGGTGTTGAAAACGATGGCCCAGTCGCTACTGACGGCGGCCCAGTCGGATATGAACACCATCGACGCCACGGTGAAACAGCTGAAGCCGTCGCGCCCGAACCAGACATTTACGCAGCAGCAGAGCCGCAATATCGAAGCGATGAACCTGAAGCTGCAACAGACTGGATCGAGCGACAAGCTGACGGGCGATATCGATAAGAATTTTAAGGTGCTGCTGCTCGACCAGCGGCAGGATGCCATCGATCTGGCAACGACCTATCTGCAATATGGCCGCAACAGCACCCTGCGGACCTATGCTGAGCAGATGACCGCCAAAGCCAAAGCTGAGATGGATCAGATCAAAGCCATGCCCTAAGGCAGTTGGCTCGCTGTTAGCAGGAAAGGCGTTTTGCCGAACCGATCGTCACTACTAGTGCTGATTCGTTCGGCAAAACGCCTTTTTGCGGAATTTCGGTTAAGCCAGGAATGGCTTCACAATGGCCAGGATTTCTTCTTTCGTCAGAATTTCGTCCCAGGCTTCGGTCGCGTTCTCGTAGGGAACACCGGGTAGCAGCGCCGATATTTCGAGGTGCTTAACGGCTTCGTCGCCGGCGTAAACCTGGGGCGGGATACCCGGACTCTGGTTGCCCGTGATCCATCCTTTCTGGCCGCGCAGGTCCCGAACCTTGGCCGCGTGCCGCGCTTCGACCGAGTGAATCTGCAGGGCCGCCGTCAGAATCGCGTCGTTGCTCATGAGCCGGGGGGCCTGGCCTTTATAAGCCCGAACGCCGGTATCTTCAAACGCCTGCGATACGGTCAGGTAGGTCTGGTAGTTTTTGAAGATATCCGGGAACATGCCTTTGGCCGTAAAGTCAAAAGCGGGTTTGGCGATGGCCGCGCTGCCGAGTACCGATTTCAGGACGGCCACGTGTGCGTTCTCGTGCTTCCGAATCTGCGTGAAGGCAATGCGGGCGGCACTGTCTGTGATCAGACCAGGCATGTCCAGACCAACGTTATAGAACTCAGCTTCCAGGTATTCGAGCGTGAGGGCAAAGTTGAGTACGTCGATGATGTCGGGGTTGAGCCCGGCGGCCTGCCCGTAGGCTTTGTTCAGGGCAGAAGCCAGCACCGTTGGGGCCGCCACGGCAGCGGCTTTCCGGCCGATCATGTTGAACATGCTGCGACGCGATACGTGCGCCAGACGGTCAACTACCTCGCCGTCAACTTTTTCTATTTCGGAGATAATATTCTGTAAATTCATGACAGTCAGGTCGGCTTATGCCATTGGTTTTGGCAGGGTGCTGGTGTTGAGTACTTCTTTGATAAACCGCGATGCCTGCGGTACAACCTGCTCGGGAAGCAGCGCCCGCTCCAGACCCGAAACCGGATCGATGACGTCGTCGCCCGCAAAGTCGGCGCTACCGGGGCTGATCAGCTCGCGGATAATGGATGCATGCCGGGCTTCTACCGATACAATGTTGCCGCTAATGGTCAGGTTGGTAGCACTCGTCAGCAGCTGGCCCGCCCCGTTATAGGCCGCCGTAGCCAGGTCGGCAAAACTTTTAGCGGTCTCCAGCACGCTTCGGCGACTGTTGAAATCAACACTGCTGTAATCGAGCGTCAGGGTAGGGATAGCGTAGCTGCCCAGTACCTGCTTGAAAAACTCGCGGTGGGTGATTTCCTGATTGCGCAGGTCCAGAAAAACCTGCCGCTCTTTCTGGCTTATGCCCGCGTAGGGCCGGTCGTTGACCAGTTCCAGAAAACGCAGTTCGGCCTGTTCAAGCGCGTAGGCATAGTTCAGGATGCCGATGTCGCCCGAGCCCAGCTCGATCAGGTCACCCGCCCGGGCTCCTGCCGTTGACCCACCGCCCGGCCCGGCCAGCGGGTCAACAATGGTGTTGGTGCAGGCGCTCATGACAACACCCGTTGCCGTGGCAACACCCACGTACCGCATAAACATCCGCCGTCCTGAGAATACAGGGAGAATTGGCAACACCGATAAGGGCCTCCCGGCCGGTGTCTGTGACAATTTTTCCATTAGTGGAACCAGTTATGTTGAGTAAGCTTTCCGCCCATCGGAAAAGCAACAGTATTACTGGATCGGCGACAAACAGTTTTGTATGATCTATAAAATATGTAGACTTACTTATTTTATTGAGTAAGCGGTAGGTGCCGGACCGAATCCTCACTGGCGGGTCGTTTTACGTACGGTCTGTAACCTATATACGTAGCCCTGCATTGGAGGCAATCAGAAGACCGTCTGCGACCGGGGTCTGTTCCGAAATAGGCCGAAAAACGACGGTGTGGGAGGCTCGTGGTGACGACTAATTTGCTTTATTTACAGTTGATCGTCTGCTGTTCTCCCACCTGCCCATGCTTACCCGCTTTCTGTTGGTGGCCCTGGTCTTTTGCTGTGGCTACCGGCCTCCCGTATCCGTTATTGACCGGCCCGACCTGGGCCGTTTTTTCGACGCCGAAAAGCTGAACGGCTCGTTTCTGCTGTATGATCTGAAAAAGGACAGGTACATAGCCTATCGGTACGCGCGCAGTCAGAAGGGGTTTCTGCCTGCGTCGACCTATAAAATCATCAACACCCTGATCGGACTCGAAACGGGGCTGTTAGCCGATGAAGCGACGATCATGAAATGGGATGGAGTCCGGCGCGCACGGGAGGTGCTGAACAAGGACATGACCCTCCGCGAAGCTTTTCAGGTATCCTGCGTACCGTGTTATCAGGAACTGGCCCGGAAGATTGGGCTGGAACGCATGCGGTCGTTCGTGCAAGAAGCCGACTACGGCCATATGGACATTCAGGCTGGCAACCTCGATACGTTCTGGCTACGCGGGAAATCGCGGATTAGCCCGAAAGAAGAGGTCGATTTTCTCCGCCGGGTCTATACGGGGCAGGTGCCGTTCTCGAAACCCAATCTGGCCACCCTCAAAAAGGTGATGCTGCTGGACGACCAACCCACCCACCGGCTGTACGGCAAAACCGGCTGGGCTTCAGAAATAGATGGTATCGGTATAGACGGGCCCGATATTGGCTGGTTTGTTGGCTACGTCGAGAAGGGCGACGACGTTTATTTCTTTGCTACCAATATCGAAAGCTCCCCGCCAGTTCCTGATACCTTTCTGGCGGGTCGCCGGCGGGTTACAGAGCGGATTCTGACTGAACTGGGCATTCTTTAAACGCTCTGCATGGTGCTGAGTTTCCGGTAAAACCCTTCGTCGAGGGTTAGCAGCTCGGTATGGCGCCCGCGTTCAACGATGCGTCCCTGGTTCACGACCAAAATCTCGTCGGCATGCTGAATGGTGCTGAGCCGGTGGGCAATGACGAGGGTAGTCCGGTTGGCCATCAGGCGCGTTAGGGCTTCCTGCACCAGTTTCTCCGACTCGGTATCGAGGGCCGATGTGGCTTCGTCCAGAATCAGAATGGGCGGGTTTTTCAGGATAGCCCGGGCAATGCTGATCCGCTGCCGCTGTCCGCCCGATAGTTTGCCGCCCCGGTCGCCGATAACGGTCTGGTAGCCATCGGGCTGCGCCAGAATGAAATCGTGGGCGTTGGCAATGCGGGCCGCTTCCATAACCGCAGCTTCGGTCGTGGGCGTGCCGAAGGCGATATTGTTGAAGATCGTGTCGTTGAACAGAATGCTCTCCTGGGTTACGATGCCCATCTGGCTGCGTAGCGAAGCCAGTGTACAGTCGCGGAGGTCGACTCCATCGATCAGGATGCGGCCGGCGGTGGGGTCGTAGAAACGCGGAATCAGGTCGGCAATGGTTGATTTTCCCCCGCCCGACGACCCGACCAGGGCAATGGTTTTTCCTTTGGGCAGGTCGAAGCTGACCTCGCGTAATACTTGTGTATCGGCGTTATAGGCAAAGGATACCTGCTGTACCGAAATTCGGTCGCTGAAGTCGCTGAGCGTTACGGCGCCGGGTTTGTCCTGAACGGCGGGCTCCGTATCGATCAGCTCCAGCACCCGTTCGCCCGAGGCCAGGCCGCGTTGCGAGCCGCTGAACGCATTGCTGATGTCCTTGGCCGGGCGCGTCACCTGCGAGAAGATAGCGATGTAGGAAATAAACTCGGCCGCGGTCAGATCAGACTGGCCGCTCAGCACCAGCGAACCGCCGTAGAGCAGGATACCGGCCACAACAGCCACGCCCATCACTTCCGAGAACGGGGAGGCCAGCTCGCGCCGGTTGGCCAGCGACCGGACGGCCTGTCGATAGCCTTCGTTCTCGGCCCTGAATTTTTCCAGGATAAACCCTTCGGCCACAAACCCTTTCACGACCCGCATCCCGCCAAATGTTTCATCGAGCAGGCTCACCAGCCCGCTCAGCCGTTGCTGACCCGCCTGCGCATCGCGTTTCATGCGCCGGACCAGCGTGGCAATAAACCCGCCCGATACCGGAATGACGATGATGGCAAACAGCGTCAGCTTAACCGATATGCTCAGGAGTGCGATGATATAGCCGATCAGCAGGAATACTTCTTTTGAAGCCGCCGATAGCGTATTGGCAATGGAATTTTCGACCTCCTGCACATCGGTCGTAGTCCGCGAAATGAGGTTTCCTTTTCGCTCGTTTGAGAAGAAACCCAGATGCAGCTCGAGCGTCCGGCTGAAAACCGCTTCGCGCAGACGGGCTACCATGCGGGCTTTGAACGATTCCAGCTGCCGCACCGACAGGTACTTGAACAGGTTGCTGAACAGGACCGAGGCCACAATAACCGCGCATACGAACTGGAGTGCGCCGACTTTTCCATAATCGCGGAACACCTGCGCAAAGTAATACCGGAAAAAATCGACGGGTCCGGAGGTCAGGTCCGGGGCAGGCTGGCTGAGAAAGGCCTGCATTTGGGCCGGGTCTACCTTATCGAAAAGGATGCTGAGGAGTGGAATCAGTAAGGTAAAGTTCAACACGCCAAACACACTGGCCAGGAGCGACGTCGCCACGAACGGCGTCAGGAAGCGGCCCAGCGGACTGGCAAACGAGAGTAAGCGGAGGTAGGTCTTCATTGGTCCTGCAAAGGTAGCACCCCCTCCTTATTTTTATACCTAAGATTTGTAGGTATATAATTTTTGGTTGTATGTTTGGGGTATGAACAACAGCAACAACGCTCAACTGCTTAAAGGAAGTTTATCGGTCATGATTCTGCGACTGCTGGAAGATCGCGACCGCATGTACGGCTACGAGATTACCCAGAAAGTAAAGGAGCTCACGGCGGGCGAGATGACCATAACGGAAGGCGCCCTATATCCGGCTCTGCACAAACTCGAAGCCGACGGCTTGCTGACTACCGAAACCCAGGTCGTTGAGGGCCGCGCCCGCAAATACTACTCACTGACCAAAACCGGCCATACCGAAGCGGCCAGCCGCGTAGCTGACCTGTCGGCTTTTCTGAATAATCTGAACCTGGTGCTTAACCTCAAACCGTCTGTATAACGATGGCGCTTACGACTATTCAGCTGAAAACACTGCGTTACGACCTGCAGGAGCTGGCGCATATCGAATACCACGACGTGCTGACCGAACTGCTCGATCACTACGCTACCCTGACGGAGCAGAAAATGGAAACCGGCCTTTCGTTCGAGGAGGCCAGCCGATGGGCCTGGGCCGAACTGGGGTCGGGGAAGGGGTTGCAGGCTATTCAGGCTGATTTTGTCAGGAACATCCGGCGGCAAATCCGACGTCAGCATATGGGCGTTCTGAAAAGCTATTTCCGCTGGCCCACCACCGTACTGACCGCCCTGGTGGGTGTGATTACTTATCTGGTGGTGCCCATGCTCTCCGGCAGTGCCTGCTGATCGGTTCGTTCGGGGTGACGCTGGTGCCGGTTGCCGTGCTTTTACTGGGCTACTGGCATGGCTATCACCAGCGGGAGAACGTCGATAAAATCGTCTGGAAATACATATATCGGGTAGGAATCCTGCCTGTCAACGTGTTTCAGATCGTAACAAACGGCAGCAATGCTGGCTTCTTCGGCGACGCTTCCTCCTCGGCGCGGGTATTTTTGCAGACGCATACCAGCGTGCTGGCCATGCTTTCGCTCCTGCTGCCGATCTATGCCGCCAGTTTTATTCAGTTGTATCAACAGAAATACGTCTACAAACCCGCCTGATTCTTCGGTGCCGGTAGGCGTTATATTATTTTGTTCGTTCCTGCTGTGCCTACTGTCAGGGGCTACGACTACCAACAGGGGTAAAAGAAAAACGGTCCCCGCTGTCAGAAGACTACTGGCAGCGGGGACTGTTTTTCACTTTTCTATTTATTCGTTGCCAATCTGGCCGGCCAGTGACCGCAGGGCCGAAGCCAGTCCTTCGAGTCGGGGGGCTATGTCGCCTTCCGAGCCCATCAGGGTGCTGAATTCGGTGGTTTGGGTGGCCAGCGTCTGGAGCAGGCCGCTCAGCTCCGATGCGTTGATCTGATCGCTTTTCAGCTGCGTCTTTACCCGTTCGAGCGTATCGGCTATCTCCGTAGCGTTGTCGGTCTGACGAAGCTGTTCGAGCCATTGGTCAATGACACCGGTGCCACTTTGGGGCGTTTCGTTGGTGACGTCGGCCTCCAGAACCCCCATCGTTGAGTCGAGGAGGTCGGTTGATTTTTCGTGATTGAGCATTGGCGTGAAAACGTATGGTTAATGAATAGATTGGTTAAAACTGGCTGCTGAAGTTGCGCAGGGCGCTGGCGAGCTGTACCAGCTGACCCGACGTGGCTCCGGTAGCTGAGGGTTCCTGCGCAATGGCCGATGTATGACTGGCAAGACTCAGGAGCAGATGTCGGATCGATTCTGGATCGGGGGTGTCCATTTTCAGCTGATCGCGCAGGGTGGTCAGTTCAGCCTGAATACGCTCCGTGCCGACATCGCCCCGCAGTGCGTTCAGCCAGCCTTCCAGCATCAGCATACCGCGTTCGGGCGATACAATGGCATCGCTGCCTTCACCAAATGCGCCGAGCGTATCGGCCAGCATTCGGTTTTCGAGTGAGGTTTGAGTTTCTTCCATGGTCTTGTGTAGTGTATTGATGAAAAAAACGGCAGCTGCTAGAGCTTGCTGCCAAAATTTCGTAGCATCTTCGACAGGCTTTCGAGCCCACCCGTCCAGGTGCCTTCGGCGTTAGGACCCTCGGCGGTTTGCTGAGCCTGGTCAGCCAGGCCTTCCATGAGCAGCCGAATCCGCTGGCTGTTGGGCTGGGCTGCCTGAAGTTCTGTACGCAGTTCATTCAGCTGGCCCTGGAGTTGACCCAGATTCGGGTCGCCCTGCAGGGCCTGTAACCAGCCATCGATGAGCATGACGCCCTGAGCAGGCGAAACTCCGCCCTGGTTGCCATCGCGAAAGGTGGTCAGTGTGTCTTCGAGCATGCGCTCTTCGAGTACGTTCGATCCCATAGTAGTTGTTGTTTTATACGCTGTTTCGGTCATGTCAACCTGCTTCGCTATAGTGCATTAAGCAAAGGCCGACATGACCGAATAGCGGTTATAACTGATCGGCAAACAGCCGCAGCGACGTGGCTACGTCTTCGAGTTTACCAGCTGTCTGTTCCTGTATGTTCCGGCCCTGAGCTACCTGCGAGGTGTGGTCGGCAATGATCATGAGCAGGTCTTTGATGCGGTCCGTGTCTGGTTGGGCCAGTTGCAGCTGACCGCGCAGTTCCCGGAGCCGCCCTTCAATAATTTCGGCGCTTGGGTTACCGTCAATTACCTTCAGCCAGCCGTCGATAAGTTTTACCCCGTCGGTAGGAGAGGCCGCATCGACGCTACCCAGGCCGTTGGCCGTCTGTTCGAACAGACGCTGATCCAATGCGTGTGAAGCCATAATTCGGTATGCTGTTTAGGGGTGATGTTGGCCTGGAGGGCTGCATTGACGGCCATTCAGGCCAGATATAGTGTGTCTAGACGGCTGTCGATAACTGACCGGCGAAGTTACGCAGGGCGGTAGCCAGCGTTTGCAGACCCGATTGCATGTCGCCCTCGGCTTTGGGGGCTGTCTGCTCGGTTTTGTCGGCGAGTTCGTTCAGCAGTTGCGTGAGCCGTTGATTGTCGGGCGCTCCCGTCTGCAGTTCATCGCGGAGCTGGGTGAGGGGGGCCATCAGGTCGCCGGTGAGGTGGTTATTTTTGATGGATGAGAACCAGTCGGTAATCAGCGACATGCCCTCCTGGGGCGATGCGGCCTGGCCCTGATCGAAAGCGGCTACCGTAGCGTCGAGCAAGGTAGCGGCCGAGGAACCGGCGGTTTGTGAATGTTGGTTTGCCATGATTCGTTGAGTAATGTATACAATGAAAACCGCCTGTGAAGCGGTTTGTTTCGTTTTGGCTCTTCTCTGGTTCGGATGAAAAAGAGAAGAGCCAAGGTGGTTTAATACTGTGACCGTCCACCCGACGAGCCGCTGCCGGAGTCGGCGGTGCCGCCCGAAACGCCCGAACGTTGGGTACCGGAGTTGGCGCTGTAGTCGTCGCCATCCGAACCGGTGCCGTAGCCCGACCCGTACGAGCCGCCGTCCTGCATCTGGGCACCGTCGCTGCCGGTAGTGTCGTCCATACCCATGGCCGAGCTGTTGCGATCTACCGTACCGCCGTTGCGATCCGAAAAATCATCGTCATTCTGCTGCGAGGGCGGAACACCCGATCCGCTCGTGGTCGATTCGCCACCAACGGTGCTGCTCATGGGTGCCTGCTGATTTTTGGCATCGGTCATATTGGCCGAGCCGCCGAGCTGGTTGCCAAATCCTTCGAGCGCTTCGATCAGGCTGTTGAGCCGGGTCTTCACGTCGGTATCGGCAGAGTTGGCTACCGCTCGCGCCTGTTCGGTCAGGTCGCTGAGTAGCTGCCGGATCTGCGAGCTGTCGGGGTTGCCGCTTTGCAGTTCGGCTTTCAGGTCGTTGAGGCTGCTGCTGACCGGGTTGGCGCTGTCGTCGGCGTCGCGCAGGGCGCTGGTCCAGCTGTCAATGAGTGATACACCGTCGAGCGGAGATACCGCTTTGGAATCGCCGTTGAAGGCATTGATGGTGGTCGTAATCAGGTTGGATGTCTGCTGATCGATTGCCATAGTTGTACAGATGTAAGGGTATGGTTTTGTTGAGTAAAGCCTGTTAGTCGACAGGGTATCAGAGGGTAGCCGCGATCTGCCGGTGCAGGTTTTCGAGGGTGGCTACCAGTTGTGAGAGTTCGGTCTGCTCGGCGCTGGCCTGGGCCGACTGCATAACGCCTTTTGTCTGAGCAATCAGGTCGTCGAGAATTTCGGCGATAACCTGTCCGTCGGGCTGGCCTTCGTTCTGATCGGGGTCGAGTTCGCTCCGCAATTCTTCGAGGGTATCAACGATCTCGTCGGTTTCGTCGTCACCGGCTTCGTCGATGCGGTCGAGCCATTTGTCGATGAGCGCAATGCCGTCCTGGGGCTCAAGGGTACTGATGCTGCTGTCAAAGGCGTTGACGGTTTCGTCGATCAGCGAAAGCTGGTTTGGGTCGTTAGAAATCATGAGTTGTGTTTGTTGATTGGTAATTGCTGTTCAGTCGCCAGGCGCTGCCCAAACGAGGTCAGGGCTCTGACGAGGTCAGTCAGTGCGGAGTAATAGAGGTCGGCTGCTTCCGGCATGGCCCGGGCCGTTAGCTCACCTAGTTTTTTCACCAATTCACGTACCCGGCTGGTCTGGGTAGATTCGCTGGCCAGTTCCTGCTGCAGGGCCTGCAGGGCGGTGATCAGCTCGTCGAACCCGTCTTCTTTTTTCAGGGCCGTGATCCAGTCTCTGGTCAGGCTGGCCCCGTCGGCCGGCAGCGCTGTGTTGAGGTTGCCATCGAGGAAATCGATCGTCACGTCAATCAGTTTGTCGCTGTGTTCCTGTACCATGTGGGTGTCGATTTTGGTGAACGAAGCGCGTCAGCTTGCCATACCCTGCGCAAAATCCTTGAGCGCTGTCGAGAGGTTTTGTAGATGCTGCTTGTAATCTCCTTCGGCGGTGTTGTTAGCCAGATCGATGGTCTGGCCCGACAAGTCGCGCAGGAGACGCTCTACGCTACGCATGTCGTTGGCGTTGAGGGCGTCGCGGAGTTTCTCCAGCGGTTCAGCTACCCACTGGGTGCTGACGTCGGAACGAACAATGCCAATCCAGTCCTGAATCAGGTTAACGCCCTGATCGGGGGTTGTGTCGGGTGCACCCCCGCCCAGCGTATGGAGCGTATCGGAGAGCATAGTAGCAATTTTCTGATCGTGATGTGCCATTGGGGTTGGGTTTTTAGTTTTCGGTTTTGGCCTGACCCGGTGCCCGACAGGCTGTGCCGGTTGCCAAGTAACCAGCGGCTTACGCCTGCTGCAGGTCGGTAGCAAAGGAGCGGAGCGAGTCGGCCAGCTGCCTGAGCGCATCCGCGTAGGGGCTGGCGGCCGAGCGCGACAGGTGTTCGGTCTGTTGAGCCACCCGGGTCAGCAGGTCCCGAATCCGGGATGCATCGGGTGTAATGTTGTGCAGCTCGTCGTAGAGCGCGGTAAGCGTTTCGGCGGCCGTTTCGGCGCCCTCCGTGTGTTTGAGAACCGAAATCCAGTCTTTAATCAGATCGGCGCCGGTGGCGGGTGGCAGATCGCGCTGTTGCAGCGATTGGAGCGTCCCGTCAATCATAGCCGATGGATGTGCATGTGCCATACCGTTGAATCCATTAGTTTTGGACTAGGAAAACCCGCTGTCCCGGCGATTGTTCGGTGGGTTATGTACATTTCATACTAAACCTACCTACTGAGTCTATTAATCATGGATGCAAGCCGCCTACAGCCCGAATTACGTTATCAGTTTGCCCGGAGCGGAGGAGCGGGCGGACAGAACGTTAACAAAGTGGCTACTAAAGCCGAGCTGCGGTTCAACGTTCGTACGTCGGCCCTGCTGACGGACGAGGAGCGGGCCATACTGAGTGCCAAACTAGCCGGCAAGTTAACGGCTGAGGGCGAGCTGGTGCTGACCCATCAAACCGAGCGGACGCAGCTGGCCAATCGGGAAAAAGTAACGAAGAAGTTTTACCGGCTGATCGAAAAGGCTTTTGAAGAGCCTAAACCCCGCCGGCAAACGAAGCCGTCGAAGGCCGCTGTTGCTGAGCGGATTGCGGAGAAAAAACACAAAGGCGACCTGAAAGCCAACCGAAAGCGAGTCGACTACTAGACCGGCCGTCGGCTCCGGCACAAAGAATACGTCGTGTTTGTTATGCAATTCCGTCCCTGGCTGCATCATACAATCAGGTAGCCGGGCCGCTCATGTTTCTAAAACGTTTTCGCAAAGCCAAATCCCAGACGGATCAGTACGATACCCCGGCTGGCTACATCGCGGCTTACCGGGCCACGGGCGATCTGGCTATTCTGGGCGAGCTGTATGAGCGGCATATGGATCTGGTCTACGCCGTTTGTTACAATTACCTGCGCGATGAGGAAGAGGCCAAAGATGCGGTGATGCATCTGTTCGAGCAGCTGATTACCGATCTGCTCCGGCATGACGTGCAGCAGTTTGTGCCCTGGCTCCACACGGTAGCGCGCAACTACTGCCTGATGCAGCTGCGCCGGAGTCAGGCGCACCCCAAAACGACTCTGGTCGGCCAGGACGATGCGGATGCGGATGAGCCCAGCCTGTCCGATTTTTCGGATGCCAGCCCGGAGCTGGAAGAAGACCTGACCCGCATGGAGTCCTGTCTGAAAACACTGCCCATGGAGCAGCAGACCTGTCTGACGTTATTCTACCTCGAACAGAAAAGCTATGTTGAGGTGGCCGAGCAAACGGGTTTCGATCTGAAACAGGTCAAGAGTTATTTGCAAAATGGTCGGCGAATGTTGAAAATTTGTATGAGTAAGTAAGCCATCAGCATGAACGATCAACTGACTTTCGATGAGTTACGGGCCTACCAGGCCGGACGCCTGAGTGGGTCGGCCCGCCATCGTGTGGAGCGATTACTACTCGAAGATCCGTTTTACGCCGACGCGCTGGCCGGGCTGGAGGCTATGCAGCAAACGGCCACCACCACCACGGCCGAGCAGCTTACCGACCTGCGCGATGCGCTCCACGAACGTATCCACGCATCGGCCAATAAAAAACGGCTCTGGCCGCTCTGGATCGCTACGACCACCGCTGCCATTCTGTTCATGCTGGCGATGGCCATCTATTTTATCTTCTTCCTGGCCCCCAGACGCCAACCGACCCCGCCGAAGCCCGTTCCTGTCGAGACGCACCTCCCGGCCCGCCCGCTACCGCCGGTTGTGGCCTGGCCGTTAACCTGAACGCGTTGTTTCCGTGGTCCGTGTCCTCACCCGGACTGCGCGTCCCGGACTACGCGTCCCGGTGCGGACACGGACCACATGATCGGTTTGTATCCGTGCCGATGTAGAGACGCGACCCTTCGCGTCTCATATGCGTCAGCGATACCATCCGGACAAGTGGACCCTTCGCGTCTCATACAGGATTATTTCGATTGATAGACGGGTTTGTAGGCGACGGCGTCGATGACGATTTTGGCGATGATTTCGCGCATGATCTCTGACGAGCCGCCGGCAATGGTGCCAACCCGCACATCGCGGTAGGCGCGGGCAATGGGGTAATCTTCCATGTAGCCGTAGCCGCCAAAAAACTGCAGGCAGGTGTCAACCACGCGCTTCTGAAGTTCGGATGTAGCCAGCTTGGCCATCGAGCATTCCTTGACGATTACGTCGCCCTGGGTGAAGAGCCAGCAAGTGTGGTAGACAAACTGGCGGGCCATCTCGATCTCGGTGGCTATGTTGGCAATCTGATGGCGAATGGCCTGAAAGGTGCCGATTTTCTTTCCGAAAGCTTCGCGCTCGTTGAGATACTGAAGCGTCCAGTCGAGGGCGAGCTGGGCCCCCGATACGGCTAGTATCGCAGCTACCAGCCGTTCGAGCTGGAGGCTTTCCATGAGGTAGTAAAAGCCCCGGTTCTCCTGCCCGATCAGGTTAGCAACCGGTACCCGCACGTCGTCGAAGCGGATTTCGGCGGTGTCGGACGAGTGCCAGCCGATCTTGTTGAGTTTGGTACGGGTAATGCCGGGGCTGTCGAGGTCCACGACGAGCAGGCTAATGGGATGGGTTCCTGCACCGGTCCCTTCTGCCGGATGGCCGGTTTTAACGACCAGCGTGACGAAATCGCCGTAGGTGCCGTTGCTGATGAACGTTTTGGTGCCGTTGACGATATAGGCATCGCCCGCATCGGTGCGGATCGCCGTAGTTCGGATGGCCGATACGTCCGAGCCTGCGTCGGGTTCGGTAATGGCCAGGGCGGCCACTTTCTCCCCGGCGATGGCGGGTTGCAGATAGCGCTGTTTGAGGTCGGCACTGCCAACTCTGGCAATGTGGTTGATGGCCATATACTCATGAACACTAACGGCAGTTGCGAAACCGCCCATACCGCAGCGGGCAAGCTCTTCCAGAAAAACGACGGAGTACCAGAAGTCAGCGTTTACCCCACCATATTCTTCCGGGAAAGGCAACCCCAGATAATCCAGCTCGCCCAGTCGCTGAAAAATCGACAGCGGTATCCGGCGGGCCGTCTCCCAGGCGTCGGTATGCGGAATGACCTCGTTGTCAATAAATTGTCTGACGCTCTGCCGAAACAGCTCGTGCTCGTCGCGGAAGTATAAGGAGGGTCGGTTCATAGGCTCAAGACCGGACAGCCACGCCCGGCGACACGACTGACTGGTCGGTATACCCAACCGTGGCCGTCTGGAGTAGGGAAACGTAAATCAAGACACTATTTCCTCAAAATTAACCTAAACCTTGCCCGTTCGCTAGTCAGCCATTCAGTAAGATGATCGCATGTTTTGCAAAACAATTCCCGCAGTGGGGCGTTAAGCGGTGAACTCATCATTTTTTTAAATCTATGTTTCGTTTACATTCGCTACGTGCAATTGTCCTCTCTGCTTTGTTCGCTACTACCTGTTTGTCAGCAGCTTCGGCTCAACAACGGTTTAGTGCTGGTCCGCGGGTAGGCTTGAATTTGTCTAAATTTGGCAAGGATGTCGTTGACAACAAGTTTCACCCGGGATTTACGGCGGGCGCGTTTTTGATGTACAGCTCGCTGAACCATTTCGGTATTTCGGTCGATGCTCTGTACAGCCAGCGGGGCGCTGCCTTCCGCAACCCGGATGGCTCATCGCTCAACTACAACCAGCGGGTCAACTACCTCGAAATTCCGGTGGCCCTGCGCTACTTCCTGACGCTGAACGGCAACTTCCGACCTAACGTTTTCTTCGGTCCGTCGCTGGCTTTCAAGCTGAACGCGAAGAACAACCTGGTGCCGGCGCCTAACAACGACAACTCGGCTGCGTTCAACTCGGCTGATCTGGGTCTGCTGGCTGGTTTTCAGCTCAACTGGCCGGGCTTCGGTGAGCGTCAGCGGTTCCTGATCGATGCGCGCTATACCTACGGGCTAACCGACGTAACGGCCCAGCCGATTCCGGGGGGTATCAACGGACAGAATATCAACAACTCCATGATTACCCTTACGCTGGGGTACGGGTTTGGCGTAGGACCGGAGTACCGCAGCCGGTATCGCCGTTAGGCTTAACTTGGGGCGTTTTACCAAACTTATTCAGGTATGTCTGTTCGGCTCATGGTCCGTCAATCCGTTCTGGCAACGGTTGGTTTTTTTATAGCAATGTCGGCGCTGATGGCGCAGCAGCGTTTCAGCGCTGGTCCGCGGGTGGGGGTGAACTACTCGACCTTTGCGGGCGACGCAGCGGGATATTCGTTCCGGCCGGGGCTGGTAGCCGGTGGTTTTCTGATGTACAGCTCGCTGAATCATTTCGGTATTTCAGTCGATGCCCTGTACAGTCAGAAAGGGGGTAATTATTCGGCAACGATTAACCCGCCACTGGTTGGCCCCATCACCACGACGTATAAACAGCGGGTCAACTACCTCGAAATTCCGGTAGCTCTGCGCTACTTTCTGACGCTGAGCGGCAACTTCCGGCCCAATATTTACTTCGGTCCGGCGCTGGGGTTCAAACTGAACGCGGAGCAGACCAGCAAAACGGTGCAGAACGCAGCGTTTCCGGCGGTCGATAACAGCGATCAGTTCCGGTCGGTCGATCTGGGTGGGTTGGCTGGTTTTCAGCTGAACTTTCCGGGCTTTGGCGCCCGCCAGCGGTTTCTGATTGATGCGCGTTATACTTACGGGCTCAGCGATATTACGATCGATAATAACGCTCGTATCAACAATTCGGCGTTTACGCTCACGCTCGGTTACGGGTTTGGCGTAGGTCCTGAATACCGGAGTCGATACCAGCGCAAATAAGTTTCTCAAGCCGAGTCGACGAGTAAGAAAAGCAATACAGGGCCTGTTGATGGGTAGTCACTTCATCCGAAGAAACCACCCACCAACAGGCCCTGTTGCCGTATAAACCCCGGGAGACGTGGCTAAACTTGACCGGACGGGCGCAGATTGAGGACCGCCGTGTGGGTAACGTTTCGTAATTTTGGAGCTTCACCTGCCACCAGCCATATTCCATGACCAAGCGCCGGTCCATTCTTTCTATTCTGTTCAGCGTTATTCTGTTCACGACTGCCTCTGCGCAGGCTCCCACTCCCGTTTTCCAACAACTCACCGAGCGTCAGAACCGCTGGGTCGATTCGGTCTTTGCGTCGCTGACGCCCGATGAGCGGATTGCCCAACTCATTATGGTGGCGGGCTACTCGAACCGGGGCCGGGCCAGCTACGACGATTCGCTGGTTACCCTTGTCCGGACCAACAAGCTGGGGGGTGTCGTTTTCTTTCAGGGCGGACCCGTTCGCCAGGCCAAACTAACCAACCGGCTGCAGGCCCTCTCGACGGTGCCGCTGCTGATCGCGATGGACGCCGAATGGGGACTGGCCATGCGGCTCGACAGCACCGTTCGCTACCCGTATCAGATGACGCTGGGCGCCATGCAGGGTACCGCCACCGACTCACTCATCTATCGGATGGGGGCCAACCTGGCCCGGCAGTCACGCCGGCTGGGCGTACACGTCAACTTTGCCCCATCGGTCGATGTCAACAACAATCCGAACAACCCGGTTATTAATTTCCGCTCCTTCGGTGAAGACAAATACGCCGTGACGCGTAAAGCCCTGGCCTACGTGCGTGGTATGCAGGACAACCGGCTGCTGACCAGCATCAAACACTTCCCGGGCCATGGCGACACCGGTACCGACTCACACTACGACCTGCCGCTGATCAGCAAAAGCCGCGCCCAGCTCGACTCGCTCGAACTATACCCCTTTCGGCAACTCATCAACGCCGGGGCCGCCGGGGTTATGGTGGCTCACCTGAGCATACCGGCGCTCGACACCACCCGCAACCGGCCCTCTACCTTATCGCCCGCTATCGTGACCGACCTGCTCAAGAACGAAATGGGCTTTCAGGGGCTGGTCTTTTCCGATGCCATGAACATGAAAGCCTTGACCAAGTTTTTTCCGTCGGGGCAGGCTGATCGGTACGGCATCGAAGCCGGTATGGACGTGCTGGAGTTTACCGAAGATGTACCGGCGGCCCTGCTACAGATCAAGCAGGCCGTTGCCGAGGGACGTATCTCGCAGGAGTCGCTGGACGAGCGCTGCCGGAAGGTGCTGCGGGCCAAAGCCTGGGCCGGGCTGGATCAGTACAAACCCATCGTGCTCGACAACCTGGTGCGCGACCTCAATCCGATGCAGGATGAGTTGCTCAACCGGCAGATGACCGAAGCCAGCCTGACGGTGCTCAAGAACGACCAAAATCTGTTACCACTGCAACGGCTCGATACACTCCGGATCGCATCAGTCGCCGTAGAGAGCGAAAAGATTACCGCATTTCAGCAGATGGCGGCCAACTATACGCAGGTCGATCATTTTAACATCACCTCCAAAACCCCCGATTCTACGCTGGCCCGCATGCGCGACTCGCTCCGGAACTACAACCTGTTGCTGGTCGATGTACACCTGAACAACATCCGGCCGGGCACCAACTACGGCCTGCAGGCCAAAACGGCCGGGCTGGTCAGTGAACTGGTGGCTACGGGTAAGGCGGTCGTTACGGTTTTCGGCAATGTATATGCCCTGAACAAACTGACCTTCCCGGCCGATACGGTGCAGATGAACCGCAACATCGAGCAGGCGCGGGCCATCGTGATGCCGTATCAGCTGACCAGCTATGCCGAAGACTTATCGGCTCAGCTGATTTTCGGGGCCATCGGTGCGTCGGGTAAATTACCCGTAACCGTCAACCAGCGATTCCGGGTAGGCGACGGCATTGCAGTACAGCCCATCGGCCGGATGAAATACACCATTCCCGAAGAAGTCGGTATCGACAGCCGGTTCCTGACCCGTCAGGTCGATTCGCTCGTGAACGTTGGGCTGACCCAGCGGGCTTTTCCGGGTTGTGTGGTCCAGATGGCTAAAGACGGCAAAGTGATTTTTCGCAAAGCCTACGGGAGCCATACCTACGATGCCAGTCTGGGTGCCGAACCCAAACCGGTCGACCTGAACGACCTCTTCGACATGGCTTCGGTAACCAAAGTAAGTACGTCTACCCCCGCCCTGATGCGGATGGTCGACGAAGGTAAGTTCAACGTAGACGGCAAGATGGCCGACTACCTGCCTTTCCTGAAGAAATCGAACAAGGCCAACCTCGTCTGGCGCGACGTGCTGACCCACCAGGCCCGGCTCAAAGCCTGGATTCCGTTCTGGCGCGATACCAAAAACGAAGACGGCAGCTGGAAACCCCGAACCTTCCGCAACGAGCGTTCGGCGCGGTATTCCATCGAAGTAACGGATAGCCTGTACCTGTTCAGAAACTACCCCAAAACCATTTACGAGCAGATCAGAGATTCGCCCCTCAACGAGAAGAAAGAATATGTTTACTCCGATCTGTCGTTCATCCTGTATCCGCAGGTCATTAAACGGCTAACGGGCGAGAACTTCGAAGACTACCTGAAATCGACCTTCTACAAGCCGCTGGGAGCCACCACGCTGACCTACAACCCGCGCCGGTTCTATAACCTCAACCGCATTGTACCAACCGAATACGACTCGCTCTTCCGGCAAACCCTGATCTGGGGGCGCGTGCATGATGAGGGGGCAGCCATGCTCAACGGCCTGTCGGGACACGCGGGCCTGTTTGGTACGGCCAACGACCTCATGAAGCTGGTGGAGATGTACCGTCAGCGGGGGCAGTATGCCGGTCAGCGGTTCATATCCGAGAAGACAATAGCCGAGTTTACCCGCTACCAGTTTCCGGAGCTGGGCAACCGGCGCGGGTTGGGCTTCGAAAAGCCGTCGTTCACGTTTACGGGTAATGCGCCCCGCTCAGCGACCAAAGACAGTTTTGGTCACTCGGGCTTTACAGGCACCTTTACCTGGATCGATCCAGACCCGAGCTATAACCTGAGCTATGTGTTTCTGAGCAATCGGGTTTACCCGACTCGAAACAACAATCGGATTAGCACGTTGAATACACGAACGAACGTTGCTGAAGCATTTTATCAGGCAATCAAGCGTGGTATCCAATGAAAAACTTTCTGATCCACCTGCTGAATTACGAATTGTGGGCCAATCGGCGCGTCATTCAGGCGCTCGAATCCCTCGATAAACCCCCGGCGCGGGCCGTAGCGGTGATGGGCCACATTCTGGCCGTACAACAGGTCTGGCTGGGCCGGGTCGAGCACGAAACCATTTTTGTATCGATCTGGGAAGATACGCCCGTTAGCTGGATGGAAGAAACCGCGCAGCGTCAGCATCGCAAGATTGTTAGCTATATATCGGGCCTGTCGGAGCCGGAGCTGCTGCTTCCTGTCGACTATGTGAGTACGGGCGGAGAGCCTTACAAGAGTACACTTGTCGATATTCTGACCCATATGTCGCACCATGCGGCCTACCACCGGGGGCAGGTGGTGCAGCTGATTCGCCCCATGCTTGCCGAGGCTCCCGTTACCGATTTCATCGTCTGGTCGCGCGAAGCCTGACCGGCGTCAGCCGCTTATTTCTTCCTGCACCGCTTTGTCGAGCCGGTGCTTCCTGACGTAGTCGGAGGGCGAGAGGCCGTGTAGCTGCTGAAACGCTTTCCGGAAGTACTTGATGTCTTCCAGCCCAACCAGCGCGCATACCTCCGATACCCGCAGCTGTCCTGACATAAGCAGCTGGGCCGCGCGTTTCATGCGTATGGCGTTGATAAACTCAACCGCCGACTGACCGGTAATACTTTTGATCCGGCGGTAAAAGACCGACCGGCTCATGGCCATTTCCTGAACCAGCCATTGTACCGAGAAATCGGCATCAGTGAGGTGGGTCTCGACCAGGTTCATGGCCGTTTCGAGGAACACTTTGTCGGCATCCGGAATCAGCAGTTCGGTTGGTTCGAGCAGCAGTTGCTGCTGGTAATAGTGCCGAAGTTTCAGCCGGTTCTGGACCAGCGTATTCACTTTGGCGAGTAGCAGGTCGGGGTTAAAGGGCTTGCCAACATACTCGTCGGCCCCGGTTTCGAGCCCTTCGAGTTCATGAACAGCCGCCACCCGCGCCGTTAGCAGGAGAACCGGAATGTGCATGGTTCGGGGGTGTTGCTTGATTTTTTTGCAAAACTCCAGCCCATCGCTACGCGGCATCATGATATCGCTGATGATGACATCGGGTAGTAGCCGCATGGCCTGCTCCCAGCCGTCGAGGCCATCAACAGCGGTAGATACGTCAAAGTCGGAGTCGAACAGGTGAGCCAGGTACTGCCGTACTTCATTGTTATCTTCAACGACCAGCAACCGCAGGGTACCCGCTGGCGCGATTGACTCGGAAGCGACATGACCGCTGGCCTGAGCCGGTTCGGCGGGAGCGTTCTCGGCGGTGGTAACGGGTTCGGTCGCCAGGTCAGTTTCAGGCAGGTGATCGGCCCCGAACGGTAAGCGGATCGTGAAGGTGGTGCCCTGGTTAGGCTGGCTGGTAATAGCTACGTCGCCCCCGTGTCGTTCTATAAACTGCCTGACCAGCGAGAGGCCAATGCCGGTACCTATCACCCGCATCGTATCCGTATGAGACGCCTGGTAATACACATCGAAAACGTGGTGTAACTCATCGGGCTTCATCCCGACTCCTTCATCCCGAACGGTAATGGTCAGGTAGTTAGTCTGGAGCTGACCGTTGCTGAACCGGGCGGGTTCGTCCGAGTGGCCGGTAACGCCTACCGCCAGCTCTACCCGCCTACCTGCCGGGGTGTATTTCAGCGCATTGGACAGTACATTGATAATGGCTACCTCCAGCTTGCTGCGGTCGAAGTACAGATAGATTGGGGTTTCGGGCCGGTGAAAGCTGTATCTAATGCCCTGCTCGTCGGCTTTCAGCCGGAACATCAGGAACAGTTCGGTCAAAAACGGAACCACATCCTCGCGGGCCGCCTGGAGCGGAATCTGCTGCGACTCCATCTTACGAAAGTCGAGGAGCTGGTTGATCAGCGAGAGCAGCCGGCGGGTTTGCTGATGCATCAGAAGAACCTTATCCTTCATGCCATTCAGTTTCCAGGCCGACGCGACCAGCTCTTCCATCGGGCCCAGAATGAGCGTCAGGGGTGTGCGCAGCTCGTGTGAAACGTTGGTGAAAAAGCGCAGCTTCAATTCGCTGAGTTCTTTTTCTTTTTCGTACTGAAAATGCTCGAAAGCGACCTTGTTTTTCAGCGCCTGCTGTTGCAGGACAACGCGCCGGGCCAGTAACAGCCCTCCGCCAATCAGGGTGCCATATAGCAGGTAAGCCCACCAGCTTTTCCACCAGGGTGGCAGTATACTCAGTTGCAGACTGGCCGGCTGATCGGCCCATCGGCCCTCGCCATTGTCGGCTTTGACCAGAAATGTATAGCTGCCGGGGGGCAGGTTGGCGTAGCTGGCGGTTCGCTGGCCGGGGGCTGGCCGAATCCAGGTGTCGTTATACCCGACGAGCCGGTAGGCGTAGTGGTGTTTTTTGGGATTGGCGAAGTTGAGTCCGACAAACGAGATCGAAAAATCGTTTTCGCTGGCGTTGATTTGAATAGACTGGGGCTTGTCCAGTGGTTTCTGAATCAGCACCCGCCCGTTAATCGTTTCGCCCACCGTAACGGGCCGGTTGGCCAGCGCCAGGCTGGTGATGCGAACAATGGGCGGGTATGGATTAGCCCGGATGTAGCGGGGTTTGAGGTAGGTGATGCCATTGATGCCACCAAAATAGAGGGTTTCATCGCTGGCTTTGCAGGCGGCTCCGATCTTGAAGGAGTTACTCTGCACCCCATCGGCCACGTCGTACCGCAGTACCTGCCGGGTTTGCGGATTGACGCGGATCAGGCCTTCGCTGCCGAGCCATAAATGTCCTTGGTTATCTTCCAGAATGCTTTCTACATCGCTGTTGGGTAGCCAGCTGTCGCAGCGCCGGACCTGTTCGGTGCCGCCAGATGTCGGAATAAGCTGGTGCAGCCCACCGCCAATGGTACCCACCCAGATTATACCCCGGCGGTCTTTGTGGAGTGGCCAGGTATAGTTAACGCTTAGGCTGTTTGGGTTGCGGGCGTCGTGTTTGAACTGATGCAGCAACTCGAAACCGGCCGGCAGCACCCGCAGCTTCAGCACGCCCGCATCCCGGGTGCTGGCCCAGAGTACGCTGGTGGCGTGGTCGTAAAGCAGAAACGTGAACCGGTCGGTGGGGAGGGGGCTGTTGCGGGGCGTGTAGGTAGCCAGTACCCGCCCATTGCGGTCCATCCGGATCAGACCGCCAATAAACGACGCCATCCAGAGGGTGCCGTACCGATCTTCCCGAATGCTTTCGAGGTGTTTGAAGGGCCCGCTGTCGTAGGGGTAGGTTGTCAGCACATCGCGGCCATTGCGTCGGCGGAGCGAGATCATACCGTCGTAGCGGGTGCCGAACCAGCGCGTACTGTCTGAGGCCTGAAAGATGCAGGAAACGTCCATGCCGGTCACGTTACCGGGCAGCTGGCGGCTGAAATAATTGGTGTAGGTTTTCTGGCTGAGGTCGTAACTGGAGAAGCCGTTTCGGGTAGCAATCCAGAGCAGGTTTCGGGCGTCTTCGTGGTAAACTGCGTTGATGTAGTTGTTGGGCAGGGTTGGCTGCTGACTCGTTTGCCGGCGCAGGTGGCCGAAGGGTTTTTGCCGAAGGTCGATCTTGTTAAGCCCCCCGGCCGACGCAGCCAGCCACAGCACCTGGAATCGGTCTTCGAGTATGCAGTGAACGCGCCCGGAGTTGATGCTGTTCGGATCGCTGTCGAGCGGCAGATACGTTGTCAGTTTACCCGTAATGATGGGCTTCTGGCCGTCTGCCGTCCGGATCGGCAGCACCGACAGGCCGAAGTC
This sequence comes from Spirosoma lacussanchae, assembly GCF_005870035.1. Lineage (GTDB taxonomy): Bacteria > Bacteroidota > Bacteroidia > Cytophagales > Spirosomataceae > Spirosoma > Spirosoma lacussanchae. Next base: position 133,944 of record NZ_SWJG01000005.1, read on the forward strand.
AGTACCGACCCAAAGCCGGTCGAACGAATCGCGGTACAGGTAATCGATACTCCGGAAGGTGGGGGGCAGTATATGCGCATCGGCTACCTGCCGGTTCTGTAGTTGCCGGGCCGATACCCACATAATACGGCTGCTGGTGCCGATCCAGAGGTCGCCCCGCCGGTCGAGCGAGAGAGCCAGCAGCTGAGCATTGGTATACGAAGCTGCGCGCCGGGCCGATGGGGTAGGCCCGCTGGCGTCGGCCAGGAAAAGACCTTCGTTGAAGGTGGCGATCCAGACGTTGCCCGACCGATCAATTACCAGATCCATAATCTCGCACTGGGCGCCCGGGCCGATAGCCAGCTGAACCCGCTTCAGCGACTGCAACTGTCCCTGCGCGTCTGCCCGGAGCAGAAACAGGCCGTGGTAGCGTGTGCCGGCCCAAACCTGTCCCTGCTGGTCGGTCGCTATGGTCGATATATCGGCTTGGGTCAGTGTCTGGAGCAGTGCCCGGTCGGCTGCGCCCAGGTGGGTACCCGTCAACCGGACAAAGCGGTCCTGGTTGGGGTTGTATACGTTTAGGCCACCGCCTTCAGTACCGGCCCACAGTGTACCCTGCCGACTTACGTGCAGGGTACGGACCCGGTTGTTAGATAACCCATTGTCGTTGTCGATAGGAAGCAGGTAGGGTTTCAGCTCGTAGCCGTCGTAGCGATTGATGCCTTTATTAGTGCCTACCCAGATAAAGCCGTCCCGGTCCTGCACAACGGCCATGGCATCGCTGTGCGATAGCCCCTCGTTGACCGTCAGGTGCTCGAACCGAAACTGACTTGGGTCGGCCTGCGCCCGGAGAATAGCTGGCAAGGCTATCATCAGGAGGAGCGAGAGGAGAAAAAAGTGTTTCATGTCGTTGATCAGTAGACCGGCCCGTACTGAATACAACGTGAAAAATACATACTTTTTACCACATTATCACAACCGTCTCTTCGAAAGGTTTCTGCACCGATTCCGTGCGGGTACGGCCTAATCAAACCGCATCTGGCCAGTTTGTCCCCTCTTTTTGGCCATTTACGCCCCCTGTTATTGTGTTTTGCCAATATAAGTTTGCACCGTGTTTAACGGGCAAGCCAAATCGGGTCTGGAAGACAGGGGGCTGACACTCCGGTACTGGTGAGGAACGGTCAGCTCGCTCTGGCTACGTACAAGCTGGTTCGGCCGGGCGGCAGACCAGTGGGGAGCCTGCCGGGTAGGCTCGTCTCAGGGCAGACCGGGCACCGTAAAATCATCTATCATTTGCATAACTATGACTATTTCAGGAACCCCCGCAATGTGGTCAATTTGCATCATTCTGGTAAATAATTGACCATAAGGTGTAGTCATACCTGGCCAGGTTCCTGTGTTTAGCCTGCGACCTCATCTCAATAAACAGTCGTATTCTCCCAAATTCAATGATGAACAAATTACTTCTTACCGGCTTATTGTGTCTGAGCGTGGTAGTCACAACAGTAGCTCAGGCGCTCACTGTCAGAGGCAGAATTATCGACGCCGACCGAAAAGGGATACCCGGCGTCAACGTACTGGTGAAAGGAACATCGCGCGGCACGACAACTACCGCCGATGGTGATTTCAGTCTCCAGGCCGATGCGAAAGACCGGCTCGTGATCAGCTACCTGGGCTATGCCACGCAGGAAGTAGCGGTCAACAACCAAACCCAGCTGGAGGTGACGCTGGCCGAAGACAACAAGATGCTGAACGAGGTCGTGGTTGTTGGGTACGGCGAAACTAAACGGCGCGACCTGGTCAGCTCGGTAGCATCGATTTCGGGTCAGGAAATCAACGAGTTTAAAACGGGTAATGCGGCTACCGCTATTCAGGGTAAGCTGCCGGGTGTGCGCGTGGTGACGCCCAGCGGTGGTCCCGGTGCCCAGCCTACGATTTATATCCGGGGGGTGTCGTCTTTGCAGGGCGGTACCTCTCCGCTGCTGGTGGTAGACGGGGTGCCCATCTACTCGGGGGGGCTAAACTCCATCAACCCGAACGACATTGCCAGCCTCGACGTACTGAAAGATGCGTCGGCAGCGGCTATCTACGGGGCCAAAGCCTCGGGGGGCGTTATCGTAATCACGACCAAGCGGGGTAAAATCAACTCCGGCCGACTCGATGTCGATGTAAACGTGCAGGCGCAGCAGTTGCAGCGTCCGTACCAGATGGCCAGCTCCGACGAGTACGTACAGTTTCAGCGGCTGAAGAACCCCAGCTTTTTCAACCCAGCGCCATCGGGTCAGAGTCTGACCAACAACACTGACTGGTGGGGAGCAGTGATCCGGCCGTCATCGCCGGTGTACAATGCCAATATTTCCTACACCGGTGGTAGCAACAAAAGCACCTACGCGGCCACGCTGGGCTACTTCCGGCAGGAGTCGCAGGCGCAGTTCGGCTACTGGCAGCGGGTCAACGCCCGCTTCAACGGCGACTTTGGTGTAACCGACTGGCTGAAGTTTGGCGTTGTCTTTGCCCCGCGGCTGGAAGACTGGAAAAACTACGCCGTATCGGATTTCCTGGGTCTGCTCGGCACCGACCCAACCACGGCGGTTCGGCGGGGTGATCTGAATCATATTCCCGCAGCCGACCGGAGCCAGTACGATCTGGAGTGGAGTGGCTGGGGATATCCGTACGCCCGCCCTTCCAACAACCCGGTCAACTATTACCTGGAGATGAAACGGGCGCAGCTGGGGCTGAACCGCGTTTATGGGATTCAGAGCAACGCCTACCTGGAAATCAAACCGGCCAAAGGCTTCACCTTTACGAGTAAAGTGGGAGGGAACGTCGATACCTACAACTACCAGAACTTCTCGCCCAAGTTTTATCTCGATCCGCAGAACTTCACGAACCTGGTCAGCGCGTCGTCGAGCTTCAATACCAATTATTCCTGGTCGTGGTTCAACACCCTCGGTTACGCCAACACGTTCAACGGGATTCATAACCTGAAGGCGCTGGTCGGTCAGGAGGCACAGTACATCGATGGCTATTACGGATCGGCTACGCGCTACTCCTCCCAGGGAACGAACGATCCGCTCTTCAACTCCATCGACAACCTGGTGTCAGACCGGTCGCCGGAGCAGATCAACCGGCAGTATCCGGGTACGGGGGGCGGTACAACGGACATTAATCGGCGCGAAGCGATCTCGTCGCTGCTGGGGCGGCTGGAGTATAACTACGACAATAAGTACTACTTCACGGGTAACGTTCGGCGCGACGGCAACTCCAAGTTTACCCGCGCCAACCAGTACGCGCTGTTCCCGTCGGCGTCTGTAGGCTGGCGGCTCAGCCAGGAGGGCTTCCTGAAAAACAACAAGCTGGTCAACGACCTGTTCCTGAAAGTGCGCTGGGGGCAGCGCGGCAACAGCAACGCCATTCCGCCAACGGCTACCTACGACATTGCCAAGGTCGACTGGCCCTATGCGTTTGGCGGCACAACCGTTTACAGCACCGGGCCCTGGCTGTCGGGCAATCCTAACCTGCAGTGGGAGGTCGACGAAGATTTCAGCATCGGTCTCGACGCTACAGCGCTGGATAACAAGGTGAGCGTCAACCTCGAATATTTCGACAACAACGCCCGCAAACTCCTGCTCAACGCGCCCATCCAGCTCAGCTACGGCACGCAGTACGGCTGGGGCAACAGCCAGTGGCTGAACGCCGGGGCCCTGCGCAACCGGGGCTGGGAGGCTACCATCAACTACGGCGACAAGAAGGGCGACTTCGGCTATAACGCCAGCCTGATCTTCAGCCACGTAAAAACGACGGTACGTCAGCTGTACGGTACGTTGGCCTACCTCGACGGCGGTGGCAACGACTACCGCGAAGCCGAGCGCTTTGGGACCATCTCCCGCACCTATGCCGGTGGTATTCTGGGCGCTTTCTATGGCTACAAAGCCGATGGTATTTTCCGGAACCAGGAAGAAGTGGATGCATACCGGGGCCCCGACGGACGACCCATCCAGTCCGATGCCAAACCCGGTGATCTGCGTTTTGCCGACGTGAACGGCGATGGCGTCATCAACAGCGACGACCGTACCATCATCGGCAACCCCTACCCGGATCTGACGGCTAACTTCAACCTGCGGCTGAGCTACAAACGCTTCGACCTGACGGCCGACATGTATGGCGTCTTTGGGCAGGACGTGTTCAATACCGTGAAGCGCTACTTCACCCTGGGCGATTACTTCTCGAACGTACAGGCGGGGTCGTACAACAACGTATGGCGGCCCGACAACCAGGACGCGCCCAACCCGAACCCCAACGCTACGGCGGGTAATTTTCAGTCGTCGAGCTACTACGTCGAGAAAGGCTCGTTCGTTCGGGGGCGTAACTTCGTCTTTGGCTACAACCTGCCCGACAACCTGATCAAAGGCATTCGGGCCTGCCGGGTATACGTGGGCGCGCAGAACCTGTTCACCATCACCAACTATACAGGGGTTAACCCGGAGGTGCAATCGAACAGCGGCAACGGCACCACGCCCCAGCTCGGCATCGGCATCGATCACGCCCAGTATCCAGTATCCCGCAACCTGCAGGTTGGTTTAAACCTGTCTTTCTAACCGTCTTCGCAGCAACTCCATATGAATACAATGCGGCTTTTTCAAACGTCAATCATAGCGGCTGCGCTGTCGCTCAGCGCTATCGGTTGTAAAGAAAGTTTTACCGATCTACCCCTCAACGGTATCCAGACCGTCGAGAACCTGAAGGTGTTCGACACGCCGGAGGGTACCGTCAACTACGTAAATTCCTGCTACAGCGCCCTGAACTGGGACGACTGGTGGCAGGTGCAATTCCGGCGGATGGTCTTCGAATCGGCCACGGACGATGGCTGGCTGGGAAATACGGACCAGTGGGGCAATGCCGCGGGCGATTTGCCCGTGGCCCACTTTCAGGGACTGAGTCCGAACGATGGTAACACCGAAAACTACTGGACCTTCAATTACTTTGGCGTGCAGCGGGCCAATGTGGGTATCGAGCGGGTGGCTACGGCGCCCGTCAATGACGCGCTGCGGAAACGGCTGGTGGCCGAAATGAAGTTTCTGCGCGGCTGGTTCTACTTCGAACTGGTCAAGAACTGGGGTGATGTGCCGCTGTATACCGTTCCCCGAACGGCCAATGATACGCCGGTAGCCCGTACGCCCAAAGCACAGGTTTATGAGCAGATCATGAAAGATTTTCAGGAAGCGGCCCAGGATCTGCCCCAGCGTAAAGATTATACCGGGCTCGACAAAAGCCGGGCCTCGAAAGGGGCCGCGCTGGCGTTTCTGGCTAAGGCGGCCTTGTGGGCCGAGAAATACGACGTAGCCGAGCAGGTGGCCAAACAGCTGATGGATCTCAACGAGTACTCGCTGGAGCCGGAGTTTGGCAACATCTTTCAGGCCAATTATTACAACGGTCCCGAGTCGATCTTCGAGATCAGCTCCAGCGTACTTAACGGCAACGTACGGGGCGTTACGGCGGGCTCCCGCAATGACGGCGGCTGGGGCTGGAACGTACCCAGCAGCAACCTGGAGAGTGCTTTCCTGGCCGAAAACGACACGGTTCGGCTGACCCGTACCATCATCAAACACGGACAGCGGGTATGGGGCGATCCGGCCGCTTCGGGAACGGGTATCTTCGACGCCCGGCCGAGCGGCAACAAGTCGGGTCGGATATGGCGTAAGTTCTACGTGCCGCGGGGCAAACGGATTGTGCCGAACCAGAGCTACCAGTCCGTCTGGGTACCGGTACCGTATATCTTTATCCGCTACGGTGAGGTGATGCTGATCTACGCCGAAGCGTCGGCCCGGCAGGGGAAAGCTGCCCAGGCCCTCGACGCCCTGAACGCTGTTCGTCGACGGGCGAAACTACCCGTCAGAACCGGTCTCTCGGGCGACGCCCTGACCGATGCTGTCATCGCCGAACGGCGGCTCGAACTGGCGGGTGAGCTGAGCTTCCGCTGGGATGACCTGCGTCGGGTGCGGAAAAACGGGAAACTGCTGATTACGTCGGTACTGGGCCCCAACGGCAGCTTTGTGCGCTACAACGCTACCAGCAAAGACCCGTTCGAAACGGCTACCAATACCGAGCCCCAGAATAAAGGCACTCTGTTCAGAGAAGGCGTGAACGAGTTGCTGCCCATTCCGGCGCGCGAGGTCAACGCATCAAACGGAGTGGTGACTCAGAATCCGGGCTATTAACCAGTAAGGCCGGGCAGGTGATGGCTGACAGCGCTCATCTGCCCGGTTTTTATCTTTTCTCTGATCTGTCTGTGACGATCGTAACCTAATGAACAAACTGCTTATCTATACATCGGCTCTGCTACTATCATGTTCCAAAGGGGGCGTTGTACCGGCTTTGCCGCCTGCCCAGCCGGAGCCCGCCAAAAAGGCCGTTATTGCGCTCAACAGTGAGTTTCAGACCATCCACAGCTTTGGCGCGTCGGATTGCTGGTCGGCGAAATTTATCGGTAAATGGGCCGACGAAGCCAAAAAAAACCAGATTGCTGACCTGCTGTTCAGCCTCGATACGCTTCCCAGTGGGCAACCCAAAGGAATCGGGCTGTCGCTATGGCGTATGAACATCGGAGCCGGGAGCTTCGAGCAGGGAGCCGCCAGCAACATTACCGACGAATGGCGCCGGGAAGAATGTTTTCAGAACGCGCAGGGCCAGTACGACTGGAGCAAACAGGCCGGTAGCCAGTGGTTTCTGAAGGCGGCCCGGCAGCGTGGAGTACCGTATACGCTCGGGTTCAGCATCTCACCGCCCGTTCACATGACTGTGAACGGAAAAGCTTTTTCGCCCGGCGGAGGTTCGCTGAACCTGAAAGCCGACCGTATGGCCGACTTCGCTGATTTTCTGGTGGAGGTCTGCCGGCATTTTGAGTTCACCTACCTCAGCCCAATTAACGAACCGCAGTGGGATTGGAAAGCAGGCAACGACGGCAAGGCCTCGCAGGAGGGGTCGCCCGCACAGAACAGCGAGCTGCTGGCCGTCAGCAAGGCCCTGTCTGACAAACTGGTCGCGACGGGAAGCAAAACAACCATTGTAACGGGCGAAGCTGGTCAGATCGACTACCTCTACCAGCGGGCCGAGTCGGGTCGGGGCAATCAGCTGGTGCAGCTGTTCGGCACCAGCGGCCCGTCGCTGGCGAACCTGCCCAAAACCGAGCGAGTACTGGCCTATCACAGCTATTTCAGCACCTGCGACGACGCCAATCTGGTCAACAGCCGCCAAACAGCGGTACAGGCCGCCCGGGCTGCCGGGAACACGGCACTCTGGCAGAGTGAGTTCGGCATTCTGGGCGATATCTGCGGGAAGTACAATGGCTATCCACGTAATACTGGTATCGATTATGGCCTGTACGTAGCCAAGGTTATTCATAATGATCTGGCGGTTGCCAACGTAACGTCGTGGCAGTGGTGGCTGGCTATCAACCCCTACGATTACAGCGACGGGCTGGTCTACATCAACGGCCTCGACGGTCAGTATAAAGATCATAACAACGCGCGCGAGTCGGGCCAGGTCATCGATTCGAAGCAGCTGTGGGCTTTCGGCAACTATGCGCGGTTTATCCGGCCGGGTATGAAGCGGGTGAATGTGCAGATCGAAAACAACCCGGATCCGGTTGCGCAGGCGGGTAGCTACATGTTATCGGCCTATAAAGACGAAACCAGCCGGAAAATTGTGCTGGTTGCCGTCAACATGAGCGATCAGGCGGTGTCGCTGCCGCTCTCGGGCCTGTCGGTAGCGAACAACCGGTTTACGACCTATACCACCAGTCAGGTCAAAAGCCTGGCCCGCGCCACCGCTGCTGCCGATGTGATTCAGATGGAGCCTAAATCCATAATGACCCTGGTCGGCACGTATAACTAAGCAACGGTATGCGTACTGGCTGGTTTTCGTGGCTGTATGTGCTGGTCGGCTTCAGCAGCGGGTGCGCGCCGGATTCGGACACCGCCAGCCGGTTCGTGGTGTTGTCGCCCGCTAAAACGGGGGTTCACTTTGCCAATCAGATTACCGAAACCGATTCGGTGAATCTGGTGGTGAACGAATACACCTACATGGGCGGGGGCGTGGGCGTCGGTGATTTCAACCGCGACGGCTTACCCGATCTGTTCTTTACCGGCAATCAGGTCAGCAGCCAGCTGTATCTGAACCGGGGGGGCTTCCGGTTCGAGGAGGTGACGAAGCGGGCTGGACTGCAAACCCGCAGCTGGTGTACCGGGGTTAGCGTGACCGATATCAACCAGGACGGCTGGCCCGATCTGTATGTCTGCACAGCCGGTGCTGACCAAACCCATCACAACCTTCTTTTTGTCAATAATGGCCGGATCGAACCCGGCGGTGTACCTACTTTTACCGAGTCGGCTGTGGCCTATGGGCTGGCCGACTCGGGCTTTTCGACCCAGGCCGCTTTTCTGGACTACGACAAAGACGGGGATCTGGACATGTACCTGCTGCGGCATAAAACCGGGGCCGAAAACCCGAACGACATCCGCCCCAACACCATCGACCCCGCCGACCCCTCGGCCGACCGGCTATTCCGTAACGAAGGGACGGCTCCGGGCACTCTTGCCCGGGGTGGTGCCCATCCGGTATTTCGGGACGTATCGGTCCGGGCGGGGATACAGGGCGGGGGCTACGGGCTTGGCATCGTGGTAACCGACCTCAACCAGGACGGCTGGCCCGATCTGTACATCGGTAATGACTACCTCGGCAATGATTTCCTATGGCTCAACAACCAGGACGGCACGTTCTCCAATACGGCCCCGACCAGCCTGCGCCATCAGAGCTACTCGACTATGGGCACCGATGCCGCCGATCTTAACAACGACGGTCGGCCGGATCTGGTCACGCTCGATATGATGCCGGCTACCAATGAGCGCAAAAAAATGATGTTCTCGTTTCTGAGTTTCGAGCGTCACGAGCTGGAACGGCGGGCCGGATACGCGCCTGAATTCATGCGTAATATGCTCCAGCTGAACATAGGCGCCCAAAACCAGGCCCGAAAGCAGGTGCCGCTTTTTGCGGAAGTGGGGCAACTGGCGGGCGTTGCCGAAACGGATTGGAGCTGGAGCGTACTGCTGGCCGACTTCGATAACGACGGCGCCAAAGACGTTTACATTACCAGCGGTATGGGCCGTGACCTGATCAACGCCGATTTTGTACAGTACCGCGCCGACATCCCCGACGATCCGCAGACGGGTGCTATGGGGCGACAGCGGGCCGTCCGGCAACGACTGGCCGAACTGGGCGAGGTGCCGCTGCCCAATCATTTCTACCGCAACCGCGGAGCAGCGGGCGGCAGTACGCCCCGGTTCGACGACGAATCGGACCGGATACGCGGTGCCGAACCGGCCCTGTCGAACGGAGCCGCTTATGCCGACCTCGATAATGACGGCGATCTGGACCTGATTGTCAGCACGCTCAACAAACCGGCGTCTATCCTGGAGAATACAGCCCCGCCGGCCGATGCGCACGCCATTACGCTGAGGCTCGAGGGGCAGCACCCCAACCGGCAGGGCATCGGCGCTACGGTGCGGGCCTATGTGGGCGGGCAACTGCAAACGCTGGAGCAACATCCTGTACGGGGCTTTCTGTCGACGGTCGACGATCGGCTGCACATCGGGCTGGGCCGCGCTACTCAGCTCGACTCGCTGGTCGTTACCTGGCCCGACGATCGGCAGCAGACCCTTCGCTACCTGCGCGCCGACAGCGTATATACCCTCCGGCAGGCCAGTGCAACCGCCCGGCCACCTGCCGGTCTGGAGCCTGCTGTACCCTGGCTGACCGACGTGACCGACCAGTTGGGCGTGGGGTACCGGCACCAGGAGACTTTCTTTAACGACTACTCGTTTCAGCGACTGCTGCCCCGCCGGTACTCGCAGCCCGGCCCCTATCTGGCCACCGCCGATCTCAATGCTGACGGGCGTACCGATTTTTATGTGGGGGGCGCTTTTCGGCAGGTGGGTCAGCTGGGCATTCAGCGGTCCGATGGTCGCTTTGCGTTACAGCCATTGCTAACCGGATTGAAGCTCGAAGAAGATACCGACTGCCTGTTTCTGGACGCTGACGGCGATACCGACCTCGATCTGCTCGTGACGAGTGGCAGCGTAGAATTCGCCCCCGACTCTCCGCATTATAAACCCCGGCTGTACCGGAATACGGGTTCGCTCCGGTCACCCCGGTTCGTACTGGATTCTACGGCTTTTCCGGCTAGTGTGCGCGTTAGTGCGGGTTGTGCGGTAGCTGCCGATTTCGACGCTGATGGAAAAACAGACCTGTTTCTGGGGGGGCGTATTGTACCAACCCGCTATCCCGAAGCGCCCCGCAGTTATCTGCTGCGAAATACCGGCCTGGCAGGTCAGTCGGCCCGTTTTGAAGACGTTACGGCCCGGCTGGCCCCTGCGCTGGTCGCGCCCGGTATGGTTACGTCGGCGGTCTGGACCGATACGAACCAGGACCACCGCCCCGACCTCGTCCTGGCGGGAGAGTGGATGCCGGTTCGGGTATTGGTGCAAACGCAACAGGGGACCTTTCAGGATACGGGCGCGGGCAGAAACGGACTAGCCGCCAGTGCGGGCTTCTGGCGTCGGCTGGCCGCTGCCGACCTGGATGGGGATGGCGATGCGGATATCCTGGCCGGGAATATGGGGCTCAATCACTCGCTCCATGTGACGGCCCGGCAACCAGCCTGGCTCTATGCCGCGGACTATGACGATAACGGGACCATAGACCCAATCCTCTGCCACTACATCCGCCACAGCAACGGCGCGTATACCCTTAGTTCGGCCCTCACCCGAAATCAATGGGCCGCCCACATGCCCGCCATCCGGCAGCGTTTCCCCGACAACAGCAGCTATGCGATGGCTTCGCTGGAGACCATCCTTCCCGAATCCATGCGTATGCGGGCGCGGGTACTGCGTTGCGAAGAAACCCGGACGGGCTATTTCGAGAACCGCGGCAACGGACGGTTTACGTTCCATCCGCTACCCGACGAGGCCCAGTGGGCACCCGTTAACGCCCTGCTGGTAGCCGACCTGACCGCTGATCAGATTCCGGATGTGTTGCTGGCGGGTAACGATTACCAGACGGAGGTAACCCAGGGGCAGCAGGATGCTTTGTATGGGCTGTTGCTGGCTGGGCAGGGGCGGGGCCGGTACGCGGCTGTATCGGCCCGGCGCAGTGGTCTCCGACTGCCGGGCGAGGTGACCGACCTGAAACTGGTTCAGATGCGTGGCCAGCAGGCGGTACTGGTGGCTACCAACAACGACCGGCTGCGCGTTCTTCGGGTTCGGCCCTAAGGGGAGCAGCAGGTCGGCCCGGCTACGGTCAGTAAAATCATAATATTCTCCATCTTTCTTTCAATTTATCCATTTTGTAACCAGCCACTATTGCTGAATTTTGACCTTCATTCAGTACCTGAAAAAATGGCAAGTATGACTACGGATGGTCAAGCAGTAAGGGCCTGGGAAGAGCCGGTATCCATTCCCACGTATGAAGTAGGGGCGCCTGAGAAAAACCCTATGTTTCTGGAGAAACGAGTCTATCAGGGCAGCAGTGGCGTCGTTTATCCGCATGCCGTGATCGAAACCATTGCCGATACCCCGGTCGACAAGACCTATCAGGCGGTTTATCTGGAAAATGCGTACCTCAAAATCATGATCCTGCCCGAGCTGGGCGGGCGCATTCAGATGGCGTACGATAAGGTTAAACAACGGCATTTCGTCTATTATAACAGTGTCATTAAACCGGCGCTGGTGGGCCTGACTGGCCCCTGGATTTCGGGCGGTATCGAGTTCAACTGGCCGCAGCACCACCGGCCCAGCACCTTTGAACCGGTCGACTTCAGCATAGAAGAGCAGCCCGACGGCGCCAAAACGGTTTGGGTGAGTGAAGTAGAGCGTATGTTCCGCACCAAGGGGATGGCCGGTTTTACCCTATATCCTGATCAGGCGTACCTCGAAATTCGCGGGGTGTTGTACAACCGAACCCCGGTACCACAGACTTTTTTATGGTGGGCCAATCCGGCCGTACGCGTCAACGAACACTATCAATCGGTATTTCCGCCCGATGTGTATGCTGTTTTCGATCATGGCAAACGCGATGTGTCGGCTTTCCCGATTGCGAAAGGCACCTATTACAAAGTCGATTATGCGCCGGGCACCGATATATCCCGCTACGTTACCATTCCCGTACCGACGTCGTACATGGCTATTGCCTCGAAATACAACTTCATGGGTGGCTACGAGCACGACAGCCGGGGCGGCCTGCTCCACGTGGCCGACCATCACGTATCGCCCGGCAAAAAGCAGTGGACCTGGGGTAACGGTGAGTTCGGCTACGCCTGGGATCGTAACCTGACCGATACCGATGGTCCGTATATCGAGCTGATGACCGGGGTGTATACCGATAACCAGCCTGATTTCTCGTGGATCATGCCGAACGAAGAACGGCGGTTTACGCAGTATTTTATGCCCTACAGCGAAATCGGTCTCGTCAAAAACGCCACCCGGGAAGCCGCCATCAACCTCGAGATTGAAGCGGGCAACGTCTATCTGAAAGCCTACGCTACGGCTTTGTATCCCGACGCTGTTGTCCGGCTAACGCAGGAAGGAGCGCCGGTTTTTGAACATACCGTAACCATATCGCCCGAGCGGCCTTTCCTGCATACGCTGGCCCTGTCCGTTAATCAGCCGGAAACCCTCCGGCTGAGCCTGGAAACCGCCGACGGCACCGAACTGGTTGCGTACCAGCCCGACGCGCCCGTCGAGAACGAGATTCCCAAACCGGCCGAAGCCGCCCGACAACCGCAGGAGATCGACAGTAATGAGCAGCTGTACCTGACCGGTCTGCACATTGAGCAGTATCGGCATGCCACCTACACAGCCACCGACTATTACGAAGAAGCCCTGCGCCGGGATGCTGCCGATGTGCGCTGTAACAACGCGATGGGGCTCTGGAATTATAAACGCGGGCAGTTTTCGCAGGCCGAGCCGTACTTCCGCCGGGCGGTGCAGACCCTGACGCAGCGCAACCCCAACCCGTACGACGGCGAACCGTACTACAACCTGGGCCTGTGTCTGCTCATGCTGAACCGACCCGACGAAGCGTATGACGCTTTTTTCAAGGCAACCTGGAACGGCGCCTGGCAGGATACTAGCTACCTCGAACTGGCCCGTATAGCCACCCACCGGAAGCAGTACCGGCAGGCGCTCGAGCTGGTTGATAAGTCGCTGATCCGCAACGGACACGGTCACCAGGCGCGGCATCTGAAGGCGGCTCTGCTCCGGAAACTGAACCGGCTGAACGAGGCCCGGCAGGCCAACGCCGACGCCCTGCAGCTGGATGCGTTCAACTTCGGGTGCGGGTATGAACAGGTGCTGCTTGGACAAACAGACGGGTCCGGCCTGAACGCACGGATGCGGCAGTATGTACACAATTACCTGGAATACGCCATCGACTATATGCGCGCCGGGCTGTATGACGAAGCCATTGGGTTATTGATGGAAGCCGTTCAGAACAACCGGCCAACGTACGCCCTGGTTTATTACTTCCTGGCCTACTGCCGGGCGCAGCAGGGACAGACCGACGCCGTAGCCGACTGGCTGCAGCAGGGCGCACAGGCGAGTCCAAACTTTGTTTTTCCGAACCGGCTCGAAGAGCTTGTGGTGCTGACCTGGGCCGTTGAGCAGCAGCCGACCGATGCCTTTGCCCACTATTACCTCGGAAACTTCTGGTATGCCAACCGGCAGTATAACAACGCCATTGCCCACTGGGAGCAGGCCGCAACGCTGAATCCAGCCTTTCCCACGGTTTTCCGGAACCTGTCGCTGGCTTATCATAACAAACGGCAAAATCCGGAAAAGGCCCTTCAGGTGCTGGAAAAGGCCTTTGCGCTCGACCCAGCCGACGCGCGCGTGCTGATGGAGCTGGATCAACTTTACCGGAAGCAGCAGGTGCCGCATAACCGGCGGCTGGCGTTGCTGGAGCAGCATCTGCCTCAGACAGAACAGCGCGACGACCTGTATCTGGAGCGGGTTACGCTGTACAACCAGCTGGGGCAGCACGAAAAAGCCCGGACCCTACTCGCCAGTCGTCAGTTTCATCCGTGGGAGGGGGGAGAAGGTAAAGTTGTTCGGCAGTACCTGATCTGTCATATCGAACTGGCTAAACAGGCGCTGCAGGCTGGTCACTACGAGCAGGCGCTGACCCTGCTGACGGCCGCCGAAACCTACCCGCCCAACCTGGGTGAAGGAAAACTGTACGGCGTGCCAGAGAACGATATTTTTTATCTGAAAGGGCGGGCCTATCAGGGACTGCATGATTCGCAGCGGGCTCAGTCGTATTTTGAACGGGCAACCCAGGGGCTGAGCGAGCCGGTGCAGGCTGTTTTTTACAACGACCCCCAGCCCGACACTATTTTTTATCAGGGACTGGCCTGGAGCGCGCTGAACCAGCCCGAGCGGGCCGAGCGGCTGTTTCGGCGGTTGATTCAGTTTGGTGAGGCTCACCTCAACGACACCATACGGCTCGATTACTTTGCCGTCTCGCTACCCGACCTGCTGGTGTTCGATGCTGACCTGAACGAGCGCAACCGGATTCACTGCTACTACCTCATCGGACTGGGTTATCTGGGGCTGGGGAGCGCTTACGCGCAGCAGGCGCTGGATGCCTTCGATCGGGTACTGCAACTCGACCGGAACCACCAGGGCGCGGCCCTCCACCGGAAAGGGGTAGGCCAGCCGTCCGCTGTCTCTGTCTTGTAAATTCGTTAGTTGCCCATCATAGCTGATTGTAGACTGGCAGCCAGCCTATCGCTTCCATCGGAGCAGGCATGGCTGTCAGTTTTGTTTACACCTGATCGGGGACGACTGGTGGTCAGCTGCCCGCTAGGTCGTTTCTTTTCGGCGGAAATCGCGGGGGGGGATGCCCATAACTCCCGTAAACACCCGGCTGAAGTGGTAAGGGTCACTGTAGCCGACCTGATAGGCTACTTCCTTGATGCGCAGGTGGCTGTACTTCAGCAGCTGACAGGCTTTCTGCATTTTGAGGTAGGTGAAGAAGTTGATGGGGGCGCTCTGGACTTTCTGGCGGAACAGGGCCGAGTAATGCGAGGCCGACATATTGGCTACCCCAGCCAGCTCATCGAGGGTGAGGCTCTGGCTCAGGTGCTGCTTCATGTAGGTAATGGTCCGGCTAACGGGGTCCTGGCTGGCCGAAGCGTCCTGGTCGGGGTTGTAGACCGAGGTTTTGAAGGTGGTCAGAAAATGGGCCAGGCTGTTGTTGGCATAGACCAGACTGTCTTCGTTGAACGACATTTCTACGTGGGCGATGATGTCTTCGAACAGCGAAAACCGCTCGTCGCGGGCCAGTACGGTAACCGGCCCTGGCTCCTGTTGCAGGAAGGTCAGAAAATGGGCCGATCGGGTGCCGGTAAAATGAATCCAGTAAATAGTCCAGGGGTTAAGCTGATCGGCTCCGTAGGCGTGGGATATATCGGCAGGCAGAATGAAAAACTGATTGGCAGTAACGGCGTATTTGCTGGCGCCAGTCCGGCACCAGCCTTCGCCCTGCACGCAATAAATCAGGATATGCTGCGGGCAGCCGCTGCGCCGTTCGCGGTCGTGAAACGCAGCCTTCGGGTAGTAGCCTATGTCGGTGATGTACAGCGATTCGCAGAGCGGGTGAGCGGCCATCTGGGTCAGTACGTCGACGGGTAAACTGGCACTGCGCTGGCCGGTGAAACCTTCCTGTTTTTTGAGCATGATTGAATACGTACAGTAATTTTGTCCATCTATTTCGTAAGAATGACTATGTAAAAGTACAATATGAACTGGTATTTTTGCTACTTTATAATTGAATAGTTTATGAACGCAGCCCTTACGACCTCTTCAGCAAAGACGCACTATTCACTCGGGATCTCGTTTATTTCGGCCTTGGGCGGGTATCTGTTTGGGTTCGATTTTGCCGTCATTTCAGGCGCTCTGCCGCTGCTGAGAGGCATTTTTGGGCTAAACGCCTGGTGGGAAGGGTTCATGACCGGCTCGCTGGCGCTGGGCTGTATGGTCGGCTGCGTCGTGGCCGGAAAACTGGCCGATCAGTACGGTCGCCGACCGGCCCTGATGGTAGCTGCGGGAATCTTTGCGGCTTCGTCGGTTTGGATGGCGCTTTCCAGCAGTTTATCTATCTTTATGTTGGCCCGGTTTGTAGCTGGTATCGGCGTCGGGATGGCGTCCATGCTCAGTCCGCTCTACATAGCCGAGGTCTCGCCCGCTGAAATTCGGGGGCGCAACGTGGCCATCAACCAGCTGACGATCGTAATCGGCATCCTGATCACTAACCTGGTCAACTACGCCCTGGCCGACAATGGGCCCGATGCCTGGCGCTGGATGTTCGGTCTGGGGGCTGTGCCCTCAGTGGCGTTTCTGGTGGGGGTAATCTGGCTGCCCGAGAGTCCGCGCTGGCTGTTGCAGAATGGCCACACCGCGCGGGGTACGGCTATCCTTCAGCGCATTGGTGGCCCGGTCTTCGCCGATAAAACCGTTGCTGATGTCAACAGTGCTCCGGCCGGGCAGACCAACGTATCCCTGTCGACCCTGCTCGAACCTGGTATCCGGTCGGCGGTGGGGGTCGGTATCGGCCTGGCTATCTTTCAGCAGCTATGCGGCATCAATGTGGTATTCAACTATACATCTACCATCTTCGAAACCGTGGGGGCCAACCTGGACCGGCAGTTATTCGAGACGGTAGCAATCGGGTTGGTAAACCTGGTTTTTACCGTCGTAGCCATGTGGCAGGTCGACCGACTGGGGCGCAAGCCGTTGATGCTGACCGGCGCCATTGGGCTAACGGTGCTGTACGTCGTCATTGCGATGCTGCTGCAGAACGGCGCAACGGCGGGGCTGCTGTCAGTATTCGTGCTGCTGGCCATTGCCACCTACGCCACATCGCTGGCTCCCGTAACCTGGGTGCTGATTTCCGAGATATTCCCGAATCGGGTTCGGGGGCTGGCCTCGTCGGTAGCTATTCTGGCCCTCTGGGGGTCCTACTTCGTGCTGGTGTTTACCTTCCCTATCCTGGCCGAGACACTGGGTACGTACGGCCCGTTTTGGCTCTATGCGGCCATCTGCCTGATCGGCTTTGTGTTCGTATTGCGTAATGTTCGCGAAACCAAGGGTAAAACGCTGGAAGAGATGGAAGACGTGTTCCGGCCCCACTGACTCCGATCCGCCAGCGCTCCGCTGTATCGCCCGTTCTGTAACGTGATCCGGGCCGAACGGCACGACCCGCCGGGAAGCGCCGGGCGTGGCATACTCATGTGGTACTCATTTCGATGCTTGTTATGAAAAAGATAGGTCTGCTACTGCTGGCTGCGCTGGCTGGCGTACCCGGATTGGCTCAGGATAAACTGTCGCTGGCAGGAACCTGGGAAGTAGCTTTTGATAAAGGCGATGATGCGGGGGCTCACCGGTTTCAGAACCGGCCCTTTCCGTATAAGATGCAGCTGCCCGGTACCACCGACGAAGCCCGGCTGGGCGACTCGCTGACGCTGAAACCGGCGCTGAACCGGGAGTCGCTGTATCAGCTGGCCCGGCGCCATAGGTACGTGGGTACGGCCTGGTATCGGCGCACCGTCACCATTCCGGCAGGCTGGCAGGGTCGTCAGATCATCCTGTCGCTGGAGCGGGTGCTGTGGCAAAGCCGGGTATTTGTTGATGGGCACGAAGCCAGCGGGCAGGAAGAAAGCCTGACAACGCCCCACCGCTACGACCTGACCCGATGGCTCACACCGGGCCAGCACACCCTGCTCATCCGCATCAACAACACCCGCCAGTACGACATCAGCTATCAGAATCTGGCCCACGCTTATACCGATGGTACCCAGACCATCTGGAACGGTGCTATCGGTACGCTGGCGCTGACGGCTCACGACCCGGTTTGGATCAGCCATGTGCGTACCGATCCTGATCTGGCCGCCAAACGCGTGAAAGCGCAGGTGCAGCTGCACAACGGCAGCAGACAACCCGTATCGGGAAAAATGCAGCTGGTAGCGCGGCTGAACGGTACGGACTTACCCGTATCGGAGCAGGTGGTAAGGCTGGACACCGGTCAGCAGCAACTGACGTTTACCTACGATCTGGGCCCGGCGGCCCGGCCTTGGGATGAGTTTTCGCCCAATGTGTACCAGCTGACCACCGTCTTTGTGGCCGACGATGGCAAAAGCCGGAGCCGTTACCAGACCTCGTTCGGACTGCGTCAGCTATCGACCGACAATAGCCTGCTGCACATCAACGGACGCCGGCTGTTCCTGCGCGGCACGCTCGAATGCGCCATCTTTCCGCTGACGGGACATCCGCCCACCGATCGTGCCGGCTGGCAGAATGTGTTTGTTACCGCCCGGCAGTATGGCCTCAACCACCTGCGTTTCCATTCCTGGTGTCCGCCCGAAGCCGCTTTCGACGTAGCGGACTCGCTGGGTTTCTACCTGCAGGTCGAGTTGCCGATGTGGAGTTTACAGGTTGGGCAGGACCCCAAAGCTGACCGGTTCATCCGCAGTGAGGCCCGCCGGATCAGCCAGGAGTACGGCAACCATCCCTCGTTCTGCTTCTGGGCGATAGGAAATGAGCTGGAAGGGAGTTTTGATTTTCTGAGCCAGCTCGTGACAGATCTCAAACAAAACGATGCCCGCCATTTGTACGCCACCACAAGCTACAGCTTTCAGCCACCACACGGCAGCTGGCCCGAAGCCGTCGACGACTACTTTATAACCCAGCAAACCCGGCTGGGCTGGGTGCGCGGCCAGGGTATTTTCAACCCCCAGTCGCCTGCCTTTACCGGCGATTACTCGGCTTCGCTCAAAGGGCTACCCGTTCCGCTGGTGACGCATGAAGTTGGCCAGTACGCCATGTTCCCCAACATGGCCGAAATAGACAAGTATACGGGCGTGCTGGCACCGGTCAACCTCATGGCCATTCGCGATGACCTGGCCCGAAAAAAACTGCTTCCGCTGGCCGATTCGTATTTGAAAGCGAGCGGCCGACTGGCGGCTATCCTCTATAAGGAAGAGCTGGAGCGGATTCTGCGCACTCGGGAGGCCAGCGGCATTCAGCTACTCGATCTGCACGATTTTCCGGGTCAGGGAACGGCGGACATCGGCTTGCTGGACGCTTTCTGGGCGAGTAAAGGCATCCTCACCCCCGAGGCTTTCCGGCAGTTCTGTTCGCCCGTGGTGCCGCTGCTGCGTTTTCCTAAGGCAACTTACACCAACCGGGAAACCTTCCGCGCCACGGCCGAGCTGGCCAACTTCGGCGCCGGGCCGCTGGTTGGCATAACCCCCGAATGGACGCTGCAGGACGACGGCGGGAAGCGGCTGGCTGGTGGGCGGCTGCCCCGCAGAACGGTAGCGGTAGGGAACGGACACGATCTGGGAGCAATCGAGGTGCCCCTGTCGCGTATCAAAACCGCCCGGCGGCTTACCCTGACGTTGTCGCTGCCGGGTACGCCCTACCGCAACAGCTGGTCAATTTGGGTATATCCGGCCGAGTTGCCCGCCGAACCGGCCGATGTACTCGTAACGCAGTCGCTTTCCGAAGCTGAGCAGGCACTTCGGGCGGGCCGGAAGGTGTTGTTCAACCCCGACTATACCGCGCTGGAAGGCGTTGCTGGCAAGTTCGTACCCGTATTCTGGAGTCCGGTGCATTTCCCCGATCAGGCGGCTACCATGGGTCTCCTCTGCGACCCAAAGCATCCTGCCTTCCGGGCCTTCCCAACCGATTTCCATACCGACTGGCAGTGGTGGGATCTTTGTACAAAATCGACCAGTATGCTTTTGCCCGACAACGGCCTGACTCCATTGGTGCGGCAGATCGATAATTTTGCCAACAACCGGCAGTTGACCAGTCTGTTCGAAGCCAACGTAGCCGGGGGGCAACTGATGGTGTGTAGTTTCGATATCAGCCATGACCTGGCCAGTCGACCGGTAGCGCGGCAGCTGCGGCATAGTTTACTGACCTACATGAGCTCGTCGGCCTTTGCGCCTTCAGTAGCGCTGGAATCTGGTCAGCTGGCGTCGCTGATGCGTACCAAGAAGGCGGAGGTACCTGAAAAAGCACCTGATAAGTAGCCCGGCAAACGGGTTTGTCGGGAAGCAGGTAGGCAGCGTGTTGAACAAACGAAGCCGTGAATGGGTAGTTATAAGAGCACTCAACACCATGAAAAACCTGCTTATACTACTGACGTTGCTGCTGATGGGAGTATCAGCGTCGGCGCAAAACAAACCGGCTACTACGACGCCACCCGCTGTGGTATCGCTGGTGGAAGGCATTACGGACAAGCGTTTTCTGCCCGATACCGCCTTCGCGGCCCTGTCGGAAGAAGACCAGACGCTGCTTGCCAAAGAACCCATCGCCAACTGGGGGCTCCCGCAGGAATCAGGCCAGTACATGACTTATTACAACCTGGTGATCGGCACCCGGTCGTACCAGCTGGTGGTTACCCGGGCTCCGCGATCGTCGTACCCCACGGCTACGCTGCTACGGTTTACTACCCCCAAATCCAAGCCGGAACCTATAGCACGAGGTACACTCAGGCCGAAAGAAGAGAAGCCGAAATAAGCAGGCACTATCCCCAAACGATTCCGGAGCAGGTTGCGAAGGTCCGAACAACGCTGCTTAAACGATGTTCGAACCCTTGGTCAATCATCGTTGCCTAGTTGATCCGAACCAGGTCGATGTCGAATACCAGAATCGAGTTGCCCGGTATACCCGGCTGGTCCTGCGGGCCATAGGCCAGCGAGGGCGGCAGGTAGAGCGTAATGCTTCCGCCGGGTGCAACGAGCGGAATCCCTTCCTGCCAGCCAAGAATCAACTGGTTGAGTCCGAAACTTACACCCGAGCCACTGTCGAAGGTAGTGCCGTTGGTGAGTTTGCCGACATAATTGACCGTTACATTCGAGCAGACCGTTGGTTTGGCGCCCGACCCCGGCGACTTAACGACGTAATAAAACCCCCGTTCGTCGGCGGTGGCGTTAATCCCTTTGCTGTCGAGGAACTGTTTGAGGGCCGTTGTTTCGGTCTGGGGCGCCCGGGTAGTTACGGCTGTCGCGTCGCAAGGGGTCTGATCGTTCTGGCCACAGCTGCCAGCCAGTAGGGCAAGGGCCAACAGGGCCACGGTGTAGTTCTTCATTCGGTTGGATTGGCTCAGTAGAGCTATTCGGTTTGGTTGGTATTTGTAAGTTATCGCGTAGGGATGCCGGTCAGAAAACCAGTCTGAACGTACTGCCCTGACCCGGTACTGAATCGGCGGTGAGTTGGCCGCCGTGCAGCTGCATAATCTGCCTCGACAGGCTCAGCCCAATGCCCGACCCGGTTTTTTTGGTGGTGAAAAAAGGAATGAAAATCTGTTCGAGCGCTTCGGGTTCGATACCGGGACCATTGTCCGACACCGAAATGACGACGTGTTGCCCGTCGGGTACGGCTTCGAGCTGAATACGGGGATCTGGCGTTTTCTCCAGACTCTCGACGGCGTTCTTGATCAGGTTGATCAGTACCATTTCGATCTGGCCCAGATCGGCTTTAACGATGAGGTTCGGCGAACTTGTGCTGAACTGAATGCCCAGCTTCTGGGCATTGGGCAGCACCAGCTGCTCGATATGGCGGAGCAGCTGCCCGACCGATACTTCGTCAAGTACCGGCTGTGGAATAGAAGTGAAATGTCGATACGCATCCACGAATCGCATGATGCCCTCGCCCCGCTGCTCAATCGTCATCAGGGCATCGCGCAGGTCGGTGAGCGCCCCGGTCATGGCCGACCCCGATGCCACTTCCGGCTGATCGGTGGGATCAGGCTCCAGGGCCGGAACGAGGTCTGTCTCCACAATGTCGCGCATGGTGCCAGCCAGCGACACAATCGGTGTAATGGAATTCATGATCTCGTGGCGCAGCACTTTGGTCAGGTTTTGCCAGGCTTCGAGTTCGCGTTGCTGCAGCTCGGTGCCGATGTTCTGCAGCGACACGACCGTTACCAGCCGCCCGCGCAGCCGAACCGATGTGCAGCGTACCGATAGCTCGTTGCCATTGCCGGGCTGGTAGACTACCGGTGCCGACGACTGCGTTTCGGAACGGAGTATGGTAACCAGATCCGGGTGGCTGGCGTTGAGGTCGGAGAGGGTGCGTAGCCGATAGATGCCCAGCAGCCGCAGGGCCGTCTGGTTCGTTAGCTCAACCTGACCGGCTGCATCGAAGGTAAGCAGCCCTACGCTGACGTGCTGAACAATGGTATTGACGTAATGCAGGTTCGCTTCTTTCTCGGCCCGTGCCTGCCGGAAGGCGCCCAGCACTTCATTGAACTGATCGTTGAGGCTATGAAAGGTAGGGCCCAGATCGCTGTCGGCCCGGAACGCCACCGCAAAGTCGGAGTACCGGACCGATTCCAGAAAGCGCGTTAACTTCCGGTTCAGGCCCGTCGTATAATGGTATAGGTTGACCGCCAGGACGAAGGCCGGAAACAGCAGGAGCGTCAGCCAGAACGAGTTCGCCTGCTGCCAATACAGCGTGACGATCGTGCCGGTGACGATCACGATGCCCGCAATACGCCAGCCAATGCCGAGGGCGAACCGGTTCATAATGGCTTACCCGATCCAGCTGAATTGATACTCGAGCGTCGGCACTTTGGTGCGTTCGGCAATCCGGCGCAGCCGGGCGGGCAGGGCCATCAGGTAGTCGCGGGCGCGCTGACCGGCATCGTTGAGGTCCGTCACGTTGGCAATGTTCCAGTCGGTCAGCAACGAGTCGGCAATATCGATGTAGTCGTGGGTGGTGTATACCCCCAGGCGCTGGGCCGCGTCGGAGAAGTGGCTGAACGTCTGGCCGATCTTTACGCCGGTTTCGCGCAGGAAATGGGCGGGCATCACGATTTTCTTGCGCATCATGTCCTCGAACGCCAGCATCATTTCTGACGGGTCTACGTCGAAGATCTGACCCACAAACGCCTTATACGCTTTGGCATGGCGCATTTCGTCAGACGCGATAACTCCGCATATTTTAGAGAGCTGGGGGCAGCCAGCCTGCTTGGCCAGGGTAGCGGTCCGGCGGTGCGAGACGTTGGTAGCCAGCTCCTGAAACGAGGTGTAAACAAAGTTGCGGTAGGGATCGCGGCCGGTACCGATGTCGAATCCGTCGGCAATCAGGTACTGGGTCGATACCTCCATCGCGCGCATGTTGACCCGGCCCGACAGATACAGAAACTTGTTGAGCAGGTCGCCGTGGCGGTTTTCCTCGGCCGTCCAGCCCCTGATCCACTGGGTCCAGTTTTCGGCTTTTCCCTGCTCGACGCCCTCCATCCCCATCAGCCACGACTCGTAGGTAGGCAGGGCTTCTTCAGTAATGGTGTCGCCAATCAGCACGGCTACGTAATCGTACGACAATTCGCGGGCGCTTTCGCGCAGTTGCCTGATATCATCCAGAAACGACTCTTTCGTGGCATCGGGCAGCAGATCGGCCGGTTGCCAGTTGGTTTCGATGGGTTTGAGGTAATCGCCGAGGAGCGTATCGATTTTTTCGCCCACGAAGCGCATGACTTCAATACGGGAGCCGGACAGTGTCATTGGGGAGGTCACGATATATCGGGGTAAGGGGTACTGGCTTACGCTTGTTTACCGAATCGGAAGGCAGTAACCGCTGTGAAGATTAGGTTAAATAAAAAGACAAAGTACGTTTAAAACGCGCGATCGTTCTATTGAATTCCACCTTTTATCTATGCGTAGCGACCTACGTTGCTAAATTTGGTCCAAAATGCATGTTCAGAACGAGTCTGTTCTGGTCGGGTGGTATGAAAAAACTTCTGGATTATGTGCTGAGCAGTGTCTATCTGCTCTATTTCGGGTTGGTCCTGCTGGTCTTCCATGTGCTTCAGGTTGGCGCGTTTCACCTGTTCGGCAAGTCGGCCCACAAGACGGTCGTCGACTGGCTGAACGCCAGTATTGCATTTGGGTGGTACCTGACCGGCTCCCGTATCCGGTTTAGCGACGTGAGTCACCTGCCCACCGACCGGCCCATCATTTTCGTAGCCAACCACCAGAGCATGTTCGATATTTCGCCGATGATCTGGTTTCTGCGTCGCCACACGCCCATTTTCGTGTCGAAGAAAGAGCTGGCCCACGGTATTCCCAGCATCTCGTACAACCTGCGCCGGAGCGGGGCCGCCCTCATCGATCGGAAAGATCCCAAGCAGGCCATCACCGAAATTGCCCGCCTGGCTAAACACATCCAGCAGACCAGCCACTCGGTGGTTATCTACCCCGAAGGAACCCGGTCGGCATCGGGCCAGATGCGGCCGTTTGCTACGGGTGGCATGGCGGTGCTGCTCAAACGGGCTCCTGCTTCGCTCGTAGTACCCATCGCCATTCGCGGTACGGGTCATTTTAACCCCACCGGCATCTTTCCGCTCCGGTCGTTCTCGCGGCTGTCGTGGACGGTGCTGCCCGCCATAGAGCCCGCCGGTAAATCGGTCGATGAAGTGGTTCGCCAGGCCGAAGAGGCTATTGCCCACGAGCTGAACGTAGCCGTACCCGGCACCCGGACGGGCGCTATCGACTGAGCTGGTTACAGGCCGAACTTCTCCAGCCGCCGGTACAGCGCCTGTCGCGACAGCCCCAGCTCCCGGGCCACATCGGTGATGCTCCCCTGGTATTTCAGCATGGCCTGCTGAATGGCTTTACGTTCCAGATCTTCCAGCTGCAGGGTTTCACTGACGGGCGAGGAGGCCGACGTACTTTTTCGGAACACAAAATCGCCCGGTTCGAGGGTAGCCCCTGCCGACAGGATGACGGCCCGCTCAACGGCATGTTGCAGCTCGCGCACGTTACCCGGCCAGCCGTACTGTTTCATCTCGGTCAGCAGCGCCGGACTCAGGCCCGTTACCGGCCGGTTATACTGTTTGGCATACTGTCTGACGAAATGTTCGGCCAGCGGTTTGATGTCGTCGGGGCGCTGGCGGAGGGGGGGCAGGGCCAGCTCGATGGTGTTGATGCGATAAAGTAAATCCTGCCGGAAGGTTTTCTCGGCTACGCGTTCGCTGAGGTCGGCGTTGGTCGCGCAGATCAGCCGCACATCGACCGGTCGGCCTTTGTTGCTGCCCACGCGGGTCACCTGCCGCTGTTGCAGAACGGTGAGCAGACGGGCCTGCTGCGACGGCGTCAGGTTGCCGATCTCGTCGAGAAAAATGGTGCCGCCTGCCGCTTCTTCAAACCGCCCGGCCCGGTCGTCGCGGGCATCGGTAAACGCCCCTTTAACGTGACCAAACAGTTCGCTTTCGAACAGACTTTCGGTCAGGGCGCCTACATCGACGCTGACAAACGGCTTGTTGTGGCGGTTCGACTGTTCGTGGATAGCCCGCGCAATCAGGTCTTTACCGGTGCCGTTTTCGCCCAGAATCAGTACGTTGGCATCGGTAGGAGCCACCCGCTCAACGGTGTCGAGAACAGGGCGCATGGCCGTTCCGATGATCGACGCGGCTTTACCGGCAGCCGGGCTACCTCCCGGGCCCGACCGGCTCCCGCGGTTGGCTCCGGGGCGGCCCGACGATTTGCCGACATCGCTGGATGAGCTATCATCGTCGGGTCGGTTGATGGCCGCCCGGATCGTTTCGAGAAATTTGTCGTTCTGCCAGGGTTTGAGTACGAAGTCGACCGCTCCGGCTTTCATGGCCCGTACGGCCATGTCGACATCGCCATAGGCCGTAAAAAGCACCACCCGCGCCTGCGGGTCGATATCCAGAATCCGCTCGAGCCAGGCAAATCCTTCGCGGCCACTGCTGACGTCGCGCTGGAAATTCATGTCGAGTACAATGGCATCATAGTGGTTGTTGTTGAGCAGGAAGGGTAGTTTTTCGGGGTTTTTCTCGATATCTACCGTACCCAGATGTCGTTTGAGCAGCAGCCGGGCCGCCAGCAACACATCCGGATCGTCGTCTACGACTAGGAGTTTAGCAGTTTGCATAGACCAAAGATAGGGTGATGAGGTATTTCGTTGCTTACTTTGGGAAAAAACGCTTACGGGCACTACCTGCCGAATGACCCAGACTTATGTTTTGCCGGACCGCTGGTTCTATGCCCTTACGGCGGTTGGCGTGTTGCTAAATGCCACGGGCCTGTTTCCGCCCATACTCGAACCCGACGGAGCGCTCTACGCCTGTATTGCCAAAACGATGGCGCAGTCGGGCGATTTTGTCAATCTCTACGCCGTAGGGGCCGACTGGCTCGACAAGCCGCATTTCCCGTTCTGGGTGGTAGCGGCCAGCTTTCGGCTGTTTGGTGTCAATACCGTGGCGTATAAACTACCCGCGCTGCTGTTTTTTCTGGCCGGGGTAGTCTACACCTATCGGTTTGCGCGACTTACATACACAAAAGGTGTGGCGCAGGTCGCCGTACTGGTGTTGCTGACGGCTTTTCACGGGGTACTGTCAAACAGCGATGTCCGGGCCGAGCCCTACCTGACGGGGCTTATTATTGGGGCAGTGTATCATTTCTGGCGGGTGTACCGCGGTGCCGACCGGGCATCTGGCCAGTGGCTCCAGCTGGGGCTGGGGTCGTTGCTGACGGGCTGCGCGCTGATGACAAAGGGGGTTTTTGTGCTGGTGCCCATCGGCGCCGGCCTGGTGCTGCACTGGCTGCTGACGGGCAACTGGCGCGAACTACTACGGCCGCGCTGGTACGGGGCGGTGGCGCTGTCACTGCTGTTCACCCTGCCCGAAATCTATTGCCTGTATCAGCAGTTCGACCTACATCCCGAAAAAGTAATTTTTGGGCAAACGGGGGTGTCGGGCGTGCGGTTTTTCTTCTGGGACAGCCAGTTCGGACGGTTTTTCAATACCGGTCCGATCAAAGGCGAGGGCGACAAGTTCTTCTTTGTTCACACGCTTCTGTGGGCTTTTCTGCCGTGGTCGTTACCGCTCTACCTGGGCGTTGGCCGGGCCGTAGCTGGGCTACTTAAACGCCGGAATCCGCTGCCGGAGTACGTATCGCTGGGGTCGGGACTGGCTACGTTTGCCCTGTTCTCGCTGTCGGGCTTCCAGCTGCCCCACTACATGAATATCGTCTTTCCGTTCTTCGCTATCCTGACGGCTCAGTATCTGGTAAGTCTCTCGCCTGCGGTGCTGCGCCGGTGGACCCTGGGCCAGTCGGTTATCGGGGGGCTGCTGGTGGTGCTGTCGGTTGGGTTGCTGCTGGTGGCGCAGCCCGACTACCTGAGCGGAGCGCTGGGCTGGGTGGCGGCTATGGTGCTGGCTACGATACTGCTGTTCCGGACAACGGATCTGCTGTCGCTGATGGGGCGTATGGTGGCGGCTGTGCTGGTGCTGTTCGGGGTGGTGAACCTGTTTTTGTATCCGGCCTGGCTCGATTACATGGCGGGCCGAACGGCCGCCCGGCTGGTCAATGAACAACTGGCCCGCCCCCGGCCGGTTACGCTGCTCTACATGCCGGGAACGGGCGTTGGCGGGGGCAGTTTCTGGTCGTACGAGTTTTACGCCAGCGGACCAACGCGCTACGTCCGGTCCGACTCGGCGGTGCAGGCGCAGCTCCGCCCGGGGCCACAGCTGACATTTACCACGGCTGCCGACGCTGACTCGCTGGCGGCCCGTGGATTCGGGATTCGTCGGCTGGCTACCTTGCCTTATTTCCACGTCAGCACCCTGTCGTACGAGTTTATCAACAAACAGACCCGCGCCAAAACCCTGGAGCCCTACGTGCTGGTGCAGGTCCGCAGCCGGGCTGACTAAAGACCGGGTGCTGAAAGCGGACAGGAAATGTCCGATAGCGGACAGCCAGGCTCGCGAATGTGTCAGTAACTAACTCGTTATCAGAGTTGTAGTAAAATTGGCATAGCATTGGCACAATCAGGGGTAAATGACCAGGTTCGAGTAGTTGCTGCTCGTTTGCCTTTTGACACGTTAACTTATGGATCGCGCCTTACCTAAACGCTTCTGGACTCAACAACGCCTGCTGCTTTCGGGCGGTAGTGTACTGATTCTGGGTTTGCTGGCTTACACGCTTTTTTTCGCCGACCGCCGTTCGAAACTGAACGTCGAGAAAGACAAGATCACCGTATCAGCCGTAACGACCGGCCCCTTTGAAGATTTTATTGCGGTAACGGGCGTGGTGATGCCGCTGAAAACGATCCGGCTCGATGCCATCGAGGGGGGCTACGTCACCGATAAACTGGTGGAGGGCGGTACCCAGGTGCAGAAAGGGCAGGTATTGCTCAAGCTGGAAAACCAGAACCTCAAGCTCAGCTTCCTGCAATCTGAAACGGAAGCCAACCGACTCGTCAACGATCTCCAGAACACCCGCCAGCGGCTGCAGATCGAACGCTTTACCCTCCGCAAAACCCTGGCCGACCTCGACGCGCAGATCGAGCAGGCCAAAGATGCCTACGACCGGCAGGTCAAGCTCTTCAAAGACAAGGTCGTTTCGGAAGAAGATTACCTGAAGGCCAAACGCACGTACGAGCGGCTGTCGGGGCAGCGGAAGATCGAGATCGAGTCGCAGAAATACCAGGAAGACAACGCCCGGATACAGATCAAACAGCTCGAAGAGACGCTGGCCCGCACGCAGCGCAACGTGGCGCTCTGGCAGCAAACCCTCGATAATCTGGTCGTGAAGGCACCCGTAACGGGCCAGCTGTCCAGCATCGACGTGGAGGTGGGGTCGAACATCAACCGGGGGCAGAATATTGGCCAGATCGATGACCTGAACGGGTTCAAGATGCGGGTCGGGGTCGATGAACACTACATCAGCCGGGTATTTGCCGGTCTGAACGGCTCTTTCGAGTTCAACGGTAAAACCCACGCCCTGACTATCAGCCGGGTGTATCCGGAGGTGAAAAGTGGCCGCTTCGAGGTCGATATGATTTTTCCGAACGGCGCACCGGCGGGTATCAAACGGGGGCAGTCGTCGCCGATTCAGCTGGAGCTGGGCAAAGCGGCTCAGGCTACGCTGTTGCCGGTGGGTGGTTTCTTCTCCGATACGGGCGGTAACTGGGTCTACGTAGTCGACAAGTCGGGCAAACGGGCTACCAAGCGCCCAATCACCCTGGGTCGCAAAAATCCCGAATATTACGAGGTGCTGGAAGGTCTCCAGCCCAGCGAGCAGGTCATCACCAGCAGCTACGAGAATTTCGGGGATAACGAAGTGTTGGAATTTTAATCGGTTGCCAGGAAAACCCAGTCTGTCTATCCCTGTCCAGAATATAACTATGATCCAGACAATTAACCTTCAGAAACTGTTTGCTACCGAAGAAGTAGAAACCACCGCCCTCAATGGCATTTCGATGGACGTCAAAGACGGGGAGTTCGTCGCCATCATGGGGCCGTCGGGTTGCGGCAAATCGACCCTGCTCAATATTCTGGGTCTGCTCGATAACCCTACCGACGGCGAATATAATTTCTACGGTACGGCGGTGGCGAGGATGACCGAACGCCAGCGCGCCCAGCTGCGTAAAGGCAGTATCGGCTTTGTGTTCCAGAGCTTCAACCTGATCGATGAGCTGACGGTCTACGAAAACGTCGAGCTGCCGTTGCTCTACCTGAAAACCCCCGCCGACGAGCGCAAACAGCGCGTGGAGGCCGCCCTGGAGCGGATGGCTATCATGCACCGCCGTAATCACTTCCCGCAGCAGCTGTCGGGTGGTCAGCAGCAGCGTACAGCCATTGCCCGGGCGGTCGTGGCCAAGCCCAAACTGATCCTGGCCGATGAGCCGACGGGTAACCTCGACTCGAAAAACGGCGAAGAGGTCATGAAACTCCTCGGTGAGCTGAACGACGAGGGTACGACCATCATCATGGTAACCCACTCGCCCTACGACGCCGGTTTCGCCCACCGCATCGTAAACCTGTTCGACGGTAAAGTCGTCACCGAGAACTTCCACGTGTAAAGATCGGCCCGGCCGGTTACGATCGCCCGCGCCTGTCACCGTGGTCCGTGTCCCCACGGACCACGGTGACAACGGCCTACGGTCAGGAGACCGCTTGATTCGCCTATAAACGTTACCCTTTATGTTTCGGAATTATTTGACAATCGCCCTGCGGACGCTGTGGCGTAACCGGCTGTTTACGGCTATCAACGTAGTGGGGCTATCGGTCGGGCTGGCTTGTGTGGTTGTGCTGGTGCTGTTTGCCCAGCAGGCGCTGACCTTCGACGGATTTCATGCGCAGATCGATCGGATCTATTCGGTGCAGACGCAGTCTGACGACCAGGCCTACAACCAGACCGTATACCCGATTCTCGATCAGATGCTTCGCGATTACCCCGAGATCGAGACCGGAACCCACGTGCAGAGCTGGAATAACCCCTGGATTCAGTATGGCGATAAATACATTCAGAAGCAGACGGCCTATGTCGACTCTACCTTCTTCCGCATTTTCAGCTTTCCGCTCAAGTATGGCGATCCGGCTACGGCCCTGCGCCAGAAACGATCGGTCGTACTCAGCGACGAAACAGCACAGAGCCTGTTTGGGGATGTGAACCCGGTTGGAAAGGCCGTCACCCTGGACGATTCGCTGTCCTATACCATTACGGGCGTGCTGGACAAAATACCGTCTAATTCGTCGCAGCAGTTCGAGGTGCTGATGCCAGCGGCCAACCTGATGGATTTTCCGGGCTTCAGCGAAAACGCCGACTGGTACAACGGCTTCGCTACGGTCTTTGTGCTGCTTCGGCCCGATGCCGACAAAGCCCGGCTGGAAGCCAAACTGCCGCAGCTCGTCAAAAAACACTTCGCGCCGGAAGGGCAGAAGCGCATCATCCGGCTGGGAGCCTATAAAGAGTTTATTCATACCGAAAATCCTACCTTTTCGAACCTGATTTACGGAGCCGTTACGATTGCTGCCTTTCTGCTGATTATCATCAGTATCAACCTGATCAACCTCAATACGGCGTCGGCGCTGCCGAGGGCCAAAGAGGTAGCCATGCGGCAGGTGGTCGGCGCCACGCGCCAGCTGGTGCTTCGTCAGTTCTGGGTCGAATCCGGGCTGGTGGTGCTGGCATCGCTGGCCTTGTCGGTCCTGTTTGCCATATTTTTCCTGATTCCGCGTTTCAACCAGCTGCGTGACGGTCGTATGCAGCTGGAAATTGCGTGGGCAACCGACTACCCGACCATACTGACGGTTGCCGGTATTGCCATTCTGGTGGCGCTGGTAGCGGGTACATACCCGGCTCTGTATCTGTTGGGCCTGAAAACGACTGAGGCCGTAAAAGGTAAACTCGCGGCCAGTCCCGGCCGGGGTCGCCTGCGGCAGAACGCTCTGATTGTACTCCAGTTCACCCTGGCAGTTATCTTTATCCTCGGCACGATCGGGTTGCGGGAGCAGATCCAGTTTATGAAACAGGCCGACCTGGGCTACGATAAAGACAAGGTGCTGATGTTTAAAACCGATCTGGCTTACCGGAACGAAGCGGCTGCCCGATCGCAGGGCCAGGCTATTCTGGCTAAACTCCGGCAGAACCCCAATGTGGTTTCGTTCACCAGCTCGGAGGTGACGCCGGTTGACTTCTGGAACAATTTCAACAGCTACTACCCCGACGGCGATGAGGCCCGGCAGGTGCGTATCCGACACGTAGCGGGGGCCGTCGGCTTTACCGAAACGTTTAAAATTCCGCTCCTCGAAGGCCGCAACTTTTCGGACAAGACACCGGCCGATTCGGTCAACCACGCGGTCATCCTGAACGAGTCGGCTATGAAAGCCTTTGGCTGGAAAACGGCGGTCGGTAAGAAGCTGCGCCAGCTGAATAATAACGAGGTTTTCACGGTTGTTGGTGTCACTAAAGATTATCATTACCGCAACCTGAAAGAGCGGGTCGAGCCCATGCTGCAGTGGTACGGCGGTCGGGAGCAGCTGAGCAGCTTCCTGTCGGTGCGGCTGGCTGATGAAGACAAGGCCCCGGCGCTGATCCGGGAGCTGGAAACGCAGTTCGGGAAAATACCGGCCCGCCGAACGCTGTCGTATGTCTATCTGGCCGACGAGATTGGAAAGGCTTACCAGTCGATCGAAAGTATCTGGCGGATGGTCAGCTTCGTGACTATAGTAGCCATCCTGATCGCGTGCGCGGGTATTTTCGGACTGATCTCGCTCGTGGCCCGGCAGCGAACCAAAGAGATTGGCGTTCGGAAAGTGCTGGGGGCCTCGGTGGTCAGTATAGCCGCGCTGCTCTCGTCCGACTTTATGAAACTGGTGGCGCTGGCTATCCTGATTGCCTCGCCCCTGGGCTGGTGGCTGGGGGTTAAACTGCTCTCTTATTTTGCCTACCATACCCAGGTACAATGGTGGTACATTGCGGTGGCGGCTTTGCTGGCGATCGGCATTGCGCTGGGGTCGGTTATTTTTCAGGCCATTCGGGCCGCACTCATGAATCCTGTCAAAGCCATTAGAACCGAATGAAAACCGATCTCACCACTGCCAGGTTCCTGGCAGTGGTGAGATCGGTCGCTGGGAGCGGAAACAGTAACTGCGAACAGGTGCCTTCTTTTCGGGGCAATGACATCGATTCGTACCACCATAGTAGTCGTTATGGGCGGCTGGCTGCTGACCGGCTGGGCTTCGGCGCAAAAACTGCCTTCTGCCCGCGCCATCCGGCAAACCATGACCCTGGCCAACGACTACTTTATGAAGACCTGGCCCGATCCCGGCCTCGACATCGTAACCAACAAAGTCCGGCCCAGCAACATCTGGACCCGCGCCGTGTACTACGAAGGGCTCATGGCGCTCTACGGCCTCGATCCGCAGCCGCGCTACCTCGACTATGCCCTGGACTGGGGGCAGAAACACCGCTGGGGACTTCGGTCGGGCGTTACTACCCGCAACGCCGACGACCAGTGCTGCGGCCAAACCTACATCGATCTTTACCAGCTTGACCGGCAGCCCGAACGCATCCGCGCCATAAAAACATCCATCGACGCCATGATGCAGAGCCAGACCGTAAGCGACTGGACCTGGATCGATGCGCTGCAAATGGCCATGCCGGTGTTTGCCAGACTGGGCGTGCTCGAAAAGAACCCGGCTTATTTTGAGGCTATGTATCGACTCTACTGGCATACGAAAACGGTGGAGGGCGGCAAAGGTCTGTACAATCCGGTCGATAAGCTGTGGTGGCGTGACAAAGACTTTGTGCCGCCCTACAAAGAGCCTAATGGTCAGGACTGCTACTGGTCGCGGGGAAACGGCTGGGTGGTGGCCGCCCTGGTTCGGGTGCTGGACATCATGCCCGCCGACGCCCCCCACCGCGACGAGTACCAGCAAACCTACCTCGACATGATGCAGGCTATCAAGCCGTTGCAGCGCCCCGATGGGTTCTGGAACGTCAGTCTGCACGATGCCAGCCAGTTCGGGGGTAAGGAGCTGACCGGTACCGCGCTGTTTGTATACGGCATGGCCTGGGGTATGAACCACGGTTTGCTGAGCCGCAAAGAATACGGGCCGGTGGTGGCCAAAGCCTGGAACGCCATAGCTACTGAGGCCGTGCATCCAACCGGTTTTCTGGGCTACGTGCAGGGAACTGGTAAAGAACCCAAAGACGGACAGCCCGTTACCTATACCAGCAAACCCGATTTTGAAGACTATGGGTTGGGATGCCTGCTGCTGGCCGGTACCGAACTCTGCAAACTGAACTAAACCTATGCTGCCCATTGCCTTTACGATGCAGCTCAAGCCCGGCAACGAAGCCGAGTACAAGCGCCGACACGATGAAATCTGGCCTGAACTGGCGGCTGCACTCCGCGAAGCGGGCATCAGCGACTACGCCATTTTTCTCGATCACCGCACCGGTACGCTGTTTGCCGTACAGAAGCGTACCGACGGGCATACGGCCGATCAGCTGCCCGACCTGCCGGTTGTGCAGCGCTGGTGGGCCTACATGGCCGATCTGATGGAGACGAACCCTGACCACTCGCCCGTTACGGCCCCGCTCGAGCCGGTGTTTTACCTGCCCTGACCGGCTGTCCGCAAACGAACGGCTCCGTCCGAATACGGACAGCTTAGTAATTTATTTTTAAAAATATCATCTGAAAATCAGTGTGTTATAGCCTGGTATGACATTTGGGAATGACGTTGACAGTTCAACTTTTGGTAGGCTGTCATGATTCGTAATTACCTCAAAATCGCCTTTCGCACGCTCTGGAAACACAAAACCCATACGGGCATCAATGTCGTTGGTCTGGCCGTGGCCTTTGCTACAGCCACGCTGCTTTTTCTGACATCCTGGTTCGAGTGGAGCTACGACCGGTTTCATACCGATGTTGACCGGATTTATCGGGTGTATCTGCAGGAGTCGACGGGCGATGTAACGAGTATTATGCCCTATCCGCTATCGCCGGCGCTGCAGGCCGAAATGGCCGATGCCGAATCGGTAACGCGGATGATGTGGTCCCAGACCGAATTTGTCGGGGAGAAACACGTCGCCAAGGATATCCGGTTTGCCGATCCGGGAGTGTTCAGGACATTTACTTTCCCGCTGCTGGCCGGCGACCCTAATACGGCCCTCAAGGATCTGAGCAGCATTGTCATTACCGAAGACATGGCCCGGGACCTGTTCGGGGATCAGAATCCAATCGGAAAACCGCTGCGTACCGACGGCCTCAACATGGGCCGCGATTTCATCGTCACGGGCGTACTGGCTAACATACCCACCAACTCGACATTCCGGTTCGACGCCCTCGTGCGCCCCGAAACCCGTGTAGATTACCAGGCTAACAAAGCTGAATGGGGTAATCGTAACCATGAAGTATTTGTCCGATTAAAGCCGGGTGTCGATGCGCAGACGGCCGAAAAGCGACTCCGCTCCTTTACCAAAAAATACTGGCAAAGCGAAATCGCCGAAGCCAAACAGCGCGGGCAGAAGCCCGATGCGCAGGGCGAATACATAAGCCTCCGGTTGCAGCCCCTGACCGACATCCGGTTCGATACCAAAGGGGTTATGGGCGGTGGGGTAAGCCGTACCTACGTGTATGCGCTGGCTCTGATCGGTCTGTTCATTCTGTTGATTGCCGGTATCAACTACGTCAATCTGTCGCTGGCCCGGTCGGTGACGCGGGCGCGGGAGGTAGGGGTGCGAAAGTCGCTGGGCGCGCAGTCGGGCCAGCTATTGGGGCAGTTCTGGGCCGAGTCGCTGGTGATTTGTCTGATTGCGCTACTGGCGGGGGTGGGCCTGGCCGTGGGGTTGCGGCCATACTACAACCAGCTGTTCGGCACGCGGCTGTCGTTCGATCTGCTGACGCATCCGATCACAGTAGGGTGTATTTTAGTTGCTTTTCTGTTCATTACGCTGCTAACGGGCGGATACCCCGCCTGGATCATGGCTCGGTTCGAAGCCGTTACGGTACTGAAGGGGAAGGTCAAAGGACCGAAGTCGGGCGGATTGCGGAGCATCCTGATCGTGGCTCAGTTTGCGCTGGCCAGCCTGCTGATCATCTGCACTTTGTTGATCGGCCAGCAGTTGCGTTACCTGCGCGAGCGCCCGCTGGGTTTTTCGGAAGAGCAGGTCATCAGTTTACCGCTGCGTAACCGCGACAACCTGACCGGAGCCCGGGCGCTGCAACAGCTGCGGGACCGGCTCCGGAACAACCCCGACGTGGTCAGCATCTCAGGAACGGCCACCAACCTGGGCAGCGGGCTGGATGGGTCCACATCGCGGAGCATGAGCGGCTGGACTTACAAAAACCGGGAGGTAGAAACGGACTGGCTGCGGGTCGATTTCGACTACCTGAAAACCCTGGGTATGAGCCTGAAAGCGGGCCGTGACTTTAACCCTGCCTTTAGTACTGATACGGTTTCGGCGGTGATCATTACCCAAAGTATGGCGAAGCAGCTGGGCGAGAAAGATCCGGTTGGCGTCGTGATTCAGCCCGATACGGCCGATCGCAAATACGAGATTATTGGCGTCATCCCGGACTTCAACCTGTTTTCGCTGCATCAGAAAGCCAAACCGATAACCCTCCACCTCGATAGCCGCAACGAAGTCAGTTATGCCCTGATCCGGACAACGCCCCAGGGGATGGTCCGGACGATGGACGCGCTGAAATCGCTCTGGAAAGAGATGGCTCCTTCGGCTCCCTTTCAGGCGTCGTTCGTGAATGAGAACACCAACCGCTGGTACGACAAGGAAGAGCGGTTCTCGACCATCTTCAGAATAGCGGCTGGCCTGACTATTCTGCTGTCGTGCATGGGTCTGTTCGCTGTAGCTTTGCTGACCATCGAACAGCGCACCAAAGAGATTGGCGTCCGGAAAGTGCTGGGCGCTTCGGTAACCAGTATCGTAGCCCTGCTGTCGAAAGATTTTTTGAAGCTGGTCGTAATCGCGATCGTGATTGCCTCGCCCCTGGCCTGGTATGCCATGAACCAGTGGCTGCAGGACTTCGCCTACAAGATCGACATCGAGTGGTGGGTGTTTGGGCTGGCGGGTCTGCTGGCGGTGGGCATCGCCCTGTTGACGGTGAGTGTTCAGAGTATCAAAGCCGCCCTGATGAACCCCGTCAGAAGCTTACGGTCTGACTAAAAAACGCCTGGAGCTGCACCGGTTCGCTGCTGTATTACTGTGGCCGTAGGTAGGTTCATTCTGTGTCACCCGAGGCAGTGTCCTCACGGCCTCCTATGCGTCAGCCATTGTCATCCGGACAGGGGTCCGTAAGGACACGGTTTTGGGTGGTTCGGGGTTGATTTTCACCCGGCCCTGGGCGGGTACATACAGGTTCTTTAGCTATCTTCTCTTATGCTTAAAAACTACATCCGCATCGCTATTCGTAACCTGTGGGCCCATAGAACCTTTACGTTGATCAACGTAGCCGGGTTAGCCACGGGAATAGCCACCAGTCTGCTTATTCTGGAGTACGTGAGTTTTGAGCGTAGTTACGATACGTTTCATCAGGATGCCGCCGACATCTATAGAATTCGGTATAATCAGCTAAACGGGGAGGGGGAGCTGGCGGCCAAAGCAACTACGGTAGCATCGGTCGGGCCGGGGCTGCAGCAGGCGTTTCCGGAGGTTGCATCGATAGTGCGGTTTCATCGTTCCCGCGCGCTGCTCAGCTACGAAACCCCGCAGCTGGTCAGGCGGTTTCGCGAAGACAACGTGCTGGCAGCCGACCCCTCGTTTCTGACCTTTTTTTCGTTTCCGCTGCTGAAAGGCAACGCGGCCACGGCCCTCCGGAACCCGACATCGATCGTTATCACGCAAACCCTGGCCAGGAAGTACTTCGGGCACGAAGAGCCCGTCGGTAAAACGCTGAAGATGACCGGCGGCTACGGCGACTGGACCGGGGGCAGCTACCGGGATGTTAGTTATTATACCGTAACGGGCGTACTGGCCGACAGTCCGGCCAACTCCCACCTGACCGTCAACGCAATTGTCTCGTTCACCCTCTTTTCGCGGGGCGAGGCCGAGCTGTCGAACTGGGGCGACTCGTTTTATACGTATGTACGGCTCAGACCGGGGGCATCGGCGGGGGCGCTGGACGACAAACTGCCCGGTTACATCCGGCAAACCCAGGGCGAGGCCAGCCAGGACGGGTTACAGCTCCAGCCGCTGAGCCGTATTCATCTGGACCCGCCCCTGCTGGGCGAACCGGGTACCAACGGCAGTCGGCTCATGGTGGGGATACTGCTCGTCGTGGCGCTGTTCACCTCCCTGATTGCGTGGATTAACTACGTCAACCTGGCAACGGCACGCGCTACCGAACGGGCTAAGGAAGTGGGGGTTCGGAAGGTGACGGGCGCGTCGGGTGCCGATCTGCTCCGGCAGTTTCTGCTGGAAGCGTTCCTGCTGAACGCACTCAGTATGGCCCTAGCGGTTGGGCTGGTCTCGCTGGTGCAGCCCACTTTCAACGAACTGGTAGGTCAGCCTTTATCCCTGCAGATACTGACCGATCAGGTATGGCTGCTGGTCTGCGCCGGATTTTTTGCGGGTGGCGTGCTCCTGTCGAGCCTGTATCCGATTTTTGTGAACATCACGGTTCAGCCCGCGGCCGTTTTGCGGGGGCAGTGGAAGGCGGCCGGCCGGGGGCTGTCGCTCCGGAAAGGGCTGGTCGTGTTTCAGTTTACACTGTCGATGCTGCTGATTGCCGGGGCGCTGGGTATGTATCGTCAACTGACGTTCATGCAACGGTACGACGTGGGTATCAGGCTGGACCAGCGGCTGGTCATCAACGGACCGGCCACAACCGACTCGACCTACCAGACCAAACTGAACCAAATCAGGGCTCGGCTGCTGAATACGCCCGGTGTTCAGCAGGTTACGGCCTCGAACCTGATTCCGGGTAAACCCATTACGGGCTTGTCGCGGGCGGGGCTGGTGCGTCGGTTGAACCAGCGGGAAGAGGAGTCGGCCGGGCGGTACTATTTTTCGGCGGTCGACTATTCGTTTCCGCAGACGTTCGGGGCCCGGCTGGCGGCTGGCCGCTGGTTTTCGCCCGCTTTCGGGGCCGATGCCGCCGGGGGGCAGTCGGTAGTAATCAACGAGACGGCGGCCCGGATGCTGGGCTACGCCCGCCCGGCTCAGGCCATCGGGCAGCGGATCAACTACCGGATGCAACAAACGCCAACGATCGTCGGGGTGCTCCGCGATTACCACCAGCTGTCGCTCCGGAAGGCGCTCGACCCCATTATTTTTGAACTGGGCGACGCCCCCGACGCCTACCTCACGGTCAGTCTCCGCCCGGATCAGCTGCCGCAAACGATGGCCACCATTCGGCAGATCTGGCAAAAAACGTTTCCCGACAGCCCGTTTTCTTCGTTTTTCCTGGACGAGTTTTTCAACCGGCAGTACCAGCTGGACTGGACATTCGCTCATCTGGCCGGTCTGTTTGCCGGGCTGGCCATCGTCGTGGCGTCGTTAGGTCTGTTCGGACTCGCCTACCAGACCACCGTGCAGCGCAACAAGGAAATCGGCGTCCGGAAAGTGCTGGGCGCTTCGGTAACCAGTATCGTAGCCCTGCTGTCGAAAGATTTTCTCAAGCTGGTCGTAATCGCGATCGTGATTGCCTCGCCCCTGGCCTGGTATGCCCTAGACCGCTGGTTGCAAAATTTCGCCTATAAGACCGACATCGAGTGGTGGGTGTTTGGGCTGGCGGGCCTGCTGGCGGTGGGGATTGCGTTGCTAACGGTGAGTGTCCAGAGTGTGAAAGCCGCCCTGATGAACCCGGTAAAATCGCTTCGTTCCGAATGATGAATACTAAACGATGAAGGCCACAATCGTTAGCAGCTCATTCATCATTCATCACTCATCATTTTTTTAGAATCATGCTCTCGAACTACCTCAAAATAGCCTGGCGGAACCTGCGCAAGCAGCAGGGATTCGCGTTTATCAACATCTTTGGGCTGGCCGTGGGGCTGGCGTGCTGCCTGCTTATTATGCTGTATGTGCTGGATGAGCTGAGCTTTGACCGATACAATGCTAACGCCAATCGCATCTATCGAATACAAACCGACATTGAGTTCGGGGACAACGACATGCATTTTGCCACGTCGCCCGACCCACTGGGAGCAACCCTGAAAAAAGACTACCCCCAGGTAGAACAGTTCGTTCGGCTACACCAGCGTGGAAACTGGCTGGTGAAGAGAGCCGGAGAGACAACCAGTTTGCGGGAGAGCGACATCACCTTTGCCGATTCTACGCTGTTCGATGTATTTACCCTGCCCTTTATTGCGGGCGATCCCGAACGGGCACTCACGGAACCCAATACGGTTGTGATCAGCGAATCGGCGGCAAAACGCCATTTCGGTAATCACAACCCCCTGGGTAAAACCCTCGTGTTTGCCAACACTGAGAACTACAAAGTAACGGGAGTCATGCGCGACATGCCCCTGAACTCGCATTTCCGCACGGACTTCTTCGTGACGATGCTCAGCGATAAGTATCCCTGGGGACAATGGCTCAGTACCAACTACCATACGTACATTCGGCTAAAGCCAGGCAGTGACCCCGCTGTATTTTCTAAAAACTTTGAGACCGTCATCGAGAAGTATGTAGGACCGCAATTGCTGCAAATGACCGGCTCGACGCTGGAGCAGTTCCGGAAAGCCAACAATAAGCTGAATTTCTGGCTTATTCCCCTCATCGATATTCATTTACATTCCAGACAACAAGTCGAGCTGGCTCCCAACGGCGACATTCAGTACGTCTATATTTTCTCGGCTATAGCATTGTTCATTCTCCTCATTGCCTGCATCAACTTCATGAATCTGGCCACCGCCCGCTCATCGAAACGGGCTAAAGAAGTGGGCGTTAGAAAGGTGATGGGCTCCGAACGGCAGCAACTGGTGGGTCAGTTCATGACCGAATCGATAGTAACAGCCGTGCTGGCTATGTTGCTGGCTATCAGTATGATCGCTGTTTTTATGCCCGGCTTTAACACTATTTCGGCTAAGGCCATCAGTTTGTCTCAACTAGTCTCCCCGCTGCTATTGCCGGTGCTTATTAGTCTGCCTATTGTCGTGGGTTTGCTGGCGGGCAGTTACCCGGCCTTTTTCCTCTCTTCCTTACAGCCCATTTCGGTGTTGAAAGGCCGAATAAACCTGAGTTTTCGCAGCGTCAGCCTACGGAGCGGACTGGTGGTGTTTCAGTTTATGATATCGGTCGTACTCATTGTGGGCACCATCATCGTCTATCGGCAACTCACCTACATTCAGACGACGAGCGTGGGCTTTAATCGGGATCATGTCTTGACCATCAACGGTTTGTATTCGGTGGGCAAGCAAGCCGAAACCTTTAAGCAGGAAGTGCTGCGCCTGCCGGGCGTGGTGAGCGGCAGCCTCTCCGGTTATCTGCCCACTCCCTCCGACCGGAACGATAATACGTTTTTTCCGGAAGGTCAGACGAACATAAACAAGGGAGTTAGCATGCAGAACTGGGGCGTCGATTATGACTACGTAAAAACGCTGGGCATTCATTTGATTGGGGGCCGGAATTTCTCGCCAGCCTTTGGCTCCGATTCCTCCGGTATGCTCCTCAACGAAGCGGCTGTCAAAATTCTGGGCTTCAAAGACCCAATCGGTCAGCGTGTCTGGCGGTTTGATAACTCCGATGGAAAAACCCGCAAAATGTACACGGTCATTGGTGTGGTGAAGAACTTCCACTTCGAGTCGCTCCGGCGCAATATCGGGGCGCTGTCGATGGTGCTGGATGCCAACTCGAGCGCGGCCTCTTTTCGGGTCAGCAGCACGAACCTGCCGGTACTCATGCAGCAGATTGAAGCCAAATGGAAGCAACTGGCCCCCGGTCAGCCGTTCAGCTATAAATTCATGGACGACAGTTTCGACGAAATGTACCGCGCGGAACAGCGCATCGGCACCATTGCCCTAACGTTTGCCGCCCTGGCTATTCTCATTGCCTGCCTGGGCCTGTTCGGGTTGGCTGCGTTCATGGCTGAGCAGCGGACCAAAGAAATTGGCGTGCGTAAAATCCTCGGCGCGAGTGTGCCCAGTCTCATCGGCCTGCTTTCCCGAGATTTCCTCCGGTTGGTGCTGATTGCCATCGTGATTGCCTCCCCACTGGCCTGGTATGCTATGCGCCGGTGGCTCAATGACTTCGCTTACAAGATCGACATCGAGTGGTGGGTGTTTGGGCTGGCGGGTTTGCTGGCGGTGGGCATCGCCCTGTTGACGGTGAGTGTTCAGAGTATCAAAGCCGCCCTGATGAACCCGGTAAAATCGCTTCGTTCCGAATGATGAATACTAAACGATGAAGGCCACAATCGTTAGCAGCTCATTCATCACTCATCATTCATCATTTTTTTAGAATCATGCTCTCGAACTACCTCAAAATAGCCTGGCGGAATATCGCCAAAAATCGGGTCTATTCAGGGATCAATGTGTTTGGCCTGGCCCTGGGTATGGCCTGCGCCCTGCTCGTAGGCTTGTGGGTGAGCGACGAGCTAAGCTACAATCGGTACGTTCCCGATGCTGACCGGGTATTTCTGGTGCGGGTCAACTATAATCTGAACGGGGGCGAAACCCAAACCGCTTACGCTACACCAGGTCCCCTACAGGCAGCTATTGCCCGCGATATACCCCAAGTAATGGGCACCACCAAGCTTACCTGGCCTAAAGAAGGTCTCGTGCGGGTGGGCAGCAGAATGGCCAAAGAGCAGGGGCAATACGCGTCGGCCAGTTTCTTCGATGTGTTCGACCTGCCTGCCGTGCAGGGCAACCCTAAAGTTGCGTTGGCTAACCCAAATCAGATCGTTATCAGCCAAACGATGGCTGCCAAATACTTCCCCGCCGGGCAGGCCATTGGCCAAACGCT
The DNA here is from genome assembly GCF_005870035.1 of Spirosoma lacussanchae. GTDB lineage: Bacteria > Bacteroidota > Bacteroidia > Cytophagales > Spirosomataceae > Spirosoma > Spirosoma lacussanchae. Next base: position 176,227 of record NZ_SWJG01000005.1, read on the forward strand.
TCAACTCGACAACAGCCGGGTTTTTGTGGTGGGGGCGGTGCTGAAAGACCTGCCCGCGACATCGACCATTGCGTTCGACTGGCTGGCCAACTTTACCGTGCAGGAACAACCGTGGCAGAATCAGTGGGGGTTCAACTCGGTGCAGACGTACCTTCGGCTCCGGCCCGACGTATCGTCGGCGCAAGCCGAAGCCGCCATGCGGGGCCTGTTTCGGCGGTATGCTACGTTCGACAACAAGGAGCGCATCGTACTGCAACCGATCACCGACCTGCATCTGTGGAGCGAGTATGAGAACGGCGTAGCGGTTGGCGGACAGATCGAGTACGTCCGGATTTTTGCGGTGGTGGCACTGTTTATTCTGCTCCTCGCCTGCATAAACTTTATGAATCTCAGCACGGCCCGGTCGGCGGTGCGGGCCAAGGAGGTGGGCGTTCGGAAGGTCATTGGCGCGGGTCGGCGCGGGTTGATGGGGCAGTTTCTGAGCGAGTCGGTACTGTTAAGTGCAGTAGGGGCCGTGGTGGCTCTTGGCATGGTGTGGCTCACGCTGCCCGAGTTCAATGCTGTTTTCGATAAACACCTCACGCTCGACCTGACTAATCCACTACGTTGGTCAGGCATTGCAGGACTGGTGCTGATTACGGGCGTACTGGCAGGCAGCTATCCGGCTCTATTTCTGTCGGGCCTTACCCCCGTTAGCATACTAAAAGGAGCGGGCTGGCGTCCGGCGTCCCGTGGGCCGGTGCAGCTTCGGCGGATGCTTGTGGTCTTTCAGTTTGCCTTGTCCACGTTTCTCCTGATCGGTATGCTGGGCATCGGTCAGCAGATGACCTACCTGCGCACCAAACACCTTGGTCTCGACCGCGAGAACATGATCTATGTACGACTGGAAGGCAAGTTAGAAGATTACGAAAAGACAGAAGCCTTCCGGCAGGTGTTGCTCCAGGCTCCATCCGTTGCCGGCGCTACCACCACGGCCCACCTACCGCTGAACATCCAGAGCAGCTCTACAGATCTGCAATGGCCAGGACGTAACCCTAAACAGCTGGTGGAGGTATCGGCGATGTCGGTTGGCAATGATTTTATTAAAACAACGGGCATCCGGCTTATCGCGGGGCGAGACTTCCGGCCCAACAGCTATGCTGATACGTCGGCCTATATCATCAACGAAGCGGCCGCAAAACTTATGGGTATGACTAAACCCGTGGGGCAGTCAATCACTTTCTGGTTTGGCAAAGGTCCGATCATCGGCCTGATGAAAGATTTTCACCTTAACTCCCTGCACCAGTCTATTGGACCTCTGGTGCTGACCTACATGCCGCCTAATGGGCAGTATCTGCTGGTGAAACCCCGCCATGGCCAAACCTCGCAGGCTCTTGCCGATCTCGAACGGTTGCTGAAACAGTTCAATCCAACTTACCCCTTCGCCTACCATTTTCTGGACGAGGCTTACGAAGACCTCTATCACCGTGAGCAGCAGGTGACTACGCTGGTGACGTATTTCGGGCTACTGGCCATTTTTATCTCGTGTCTGGGTCTGTTCGCACTGGCTGCGTTCACCGCCGAGCAGCGCACCAAAGAGATTGGGGTCCGTAAGGTGCTGGGAGCCAGCGTGTGCAGTATCGCTACTTTGCTCAGTAAAGATTTTCTGGTATTGGTGCTGATCGCCATTGCTCTGGCAGTACCGCTGGCGTGGTGGGCCTTGCGGGCGTGGCTAAGCTCGTTTGCCTACCGCATCGACACCGAGTGGTGGCTTTTTGCTCTGGCGGGTTTGCTGGCTATAACGATTGCCCTGCTGACGGTGAGTGTCCAGAGCGTAAAAGCGGCCCTGATGAATCCGGTAAAATCGTTACGATCGGAATGATCAGGTGTAGAGCCGCGACCCTTCGCGGCTCTACACCCGGATGGTTTTTACACCAGCTGGTATTCACTACCCCATTGCTGACGCACAGCAGAGACGCGGGGCCGGTGCGCCAGTGCGATCGAGTCTCTACAAAAAACAAAGCATATGCTAACCAACTACCTCAAAACCGCCCTTCGCAACCTTTGGAGAAACCGGGGGTATGCCGCTATCAATGTCGTGGGGCTGGGCGTAGCCTTCTGCATCAGCACCTTTCTGCTGCTGATGGCTTACCTGCATCTTACTTTTGATTCTTTTCATCAGGATGGCGACCGGATCTTTCAGGCGTACCTCTTCAGCAACGATCCCGAAAAGCCGACCAAAAGCGGAAACATGCCTTTGCCCTTTGCACCGGCCCTCCAGGCCGACTTCCCCGAACTGGAAGCCACCCGCATTATGGCTGGCCGGAAAAGTCTGGTCGAAGCCAATGGCAAGTATTATGATAAGCTGATCAACTTCACGGACCCGGCGTTCCTGAACATTTTCTCCTTTCCACTCCTAGCCGGAAATCGGGCAACGGCCCTGCGTGAGTTGAGTAGCATCGTGATTAGCGAGAACATGGCGAAGGACCTGTTCGGCGCGACAAACCCGGTCGGAAAGCGCCTGAGAATGGGGAACGATGGGCGTCAGAAAGACTACGTTGTGACGGGCGTGGTGGCCGATGTGCCCGACAACTCGTCGGTTCGGTTCGATGCCCTGGCGCGTATTGAAAATGCGCCCAACTACCAGGATGATAAGGACAGGTGGGAGGCAAATTCACACACCGTATTTGTAAAACTACCCGCGCAGGTCGATCAGGTGGCCTTTGAAGATCGGCTGAAATCCTTTGCGCAGAAGTATTATCAGGGCGCTATCGAAGAGCTTAAGAAGAAAAGGTCCCAACCTGACGCACGCGGTGATGTATTTGCCGTACGACTACAGAAACTGGCCAACGTCCATTTCAACCGGGATTTGAGCGACAGCAAAGGCACACCCATTGCGGTGATCTACGTGCTGATGGGCATGGCCTTTTTTATACTGGCCATTGCCTGTATCAACTTCATTAACCTGAGTATTGCGCGCTCCTTCACCCGGGCGCGGGAAATTGGCGTTCGCAAATCGCTGGGGGCGCTTAAAAGCAGCTTGTTCGTTCAGATCTGGAGCGAATCAGGCCTGGTTTGCGTGGCGGGTTTTGTGGCGGGAGCCGTGTTGGCTTACCTGCTCATGCCAGCCTTCAACGCTCAGTTTGGCGCCAAACTTCAGCTGGCCAATGCCCTTCAGCCCGGATTTATCGCTCTCTGCGGGTTCGTTATCGCGCTGGTTACGCTGGTGGCGGGTGGGTATCCGGCCTGGCAAATGGCCAGGTTCAATACGGTTGAGGTACTCAAAGGCAACGTGACGACGAAACGGCCGGGCGTGTTACGCAATGCGCTTATCGTTACCCAGTTTACGCTCTCCTGTTTGCTGGTTTGCTGTACCGTTATCGCCTTCCAGCAGGTGTGGCATTTGCGTCAAAGTCCGCTCGGTTTCGACAAGGAGCAGGTCATCAGCATCCCGGTGGGCACGCAGGTAGACGGTCGGCAGGTGTTGCAGCGGCTGCGGAACAAACTGGCCAATGACCCAACCGTTCTGTCCCTGACAGGAACCGGTATCAACCTGGGTAAAGGCAAAGACCGCGTGAGTTCGAGATCGACCGTTGGGTATACCAACAAGGGCAGGAAAATCCTGACCGATGTGTTGATGATCGACTACGACTACCTCAAAACCCTTAGGATCAAACTGCTGGCCGGACGTGATTTCAATCGGGCCTACGCCAGCGACTCGACCAACCGGGTGATCGTTACGCAGAGTATGGCCAACATGATGGGCGTGGCCAACCCGGTCGGTATGTTGCTCGGCGATGATGACGACACGACCGGCACCAAATCCCAGATCATTGGCGTCGTGCCTGATTTCCGACTCTATTCCGTAGCTGATAACGCCAATCCGATCACCATGTACCTCTCGGCAACCGAACCGATTCATTACGTTTTTGTTCGGGTAGCCCCGCAAAGTCTGGCTGGTGCGATGGAGAAACTGCAAAACGTGTGGGCCGAGGTGGCCCCGCAGTCGGAGTTTATGGGTTCGTTTCTGGACGAGAACGTCGATGCCTGGTATCAGAACGAAGAGCAGCTTTCGCAGATATTGAGTCTGGCGTCGGGCGTGGCTATTTTGCTGTCGTGCATCGGTTTGTTTGCCATCGCCCTGCTCATGGTCGAACAGCGCACGAAGGAGATCGGCATCCGAAAAGTGATGGGAGCCAGCATTCCCGGCATCGTGCTGATGCTCTCCCGAGGCTTTGTCAGGCTGGTGCTGATTGCGCTGTGCATCGCCGTGCCGTTGGCGTGGTTTGGGATGCAAACCTGGCTGAACAACTACTCGTACCGCATCGACATAAGTCCGTGGGTATTTATTGGTGTTGGCCTGTCGGCTGTACTCATTGCGCTGGCAACGGTGAGTTTCCAGAGTATCAAAGCCGCCCTGATGAATCCGGTAAAATCGTTACGAAGCGAATAAATTCTTACGGTTATGTTCCGAAATTATCTCAAAATCGCCTGGCGGAATCTGGTTCGCAACAAGGTTTATTCGGCTATTAATATCGGCGGGCTGGCCGTTGGTCTCACCTTTGCGATGCTAATCGGAAGCTACGTTTGGGGCGAATTTCAGGTGAATCGCCAACTGCGAAATACACGCCAGCAGTGCCTTGTGCAGAGCCGATGGAAACAAGAAAATCGGGGTATGGACATCACAACGCTGGCTCCCATTGGCCCAGCCCTGAAAGCCCAGTACCCATCGTTGGTGGCAAACTTCTATCGATTTTATGGGGTAAGTGCAACGGTATCGGCAGGGGCAAACCACTTCCGCGAGTTTATTCAGATTGGCGATTCGACGCTCATACCGATGTTCGGGCTGCCGGTGCTGCATGGCAACCCCCAAACGGCCTTGAGCCAGCCAAACTCGATTGTGATTACAGCCGCGAAAGCCCTGAAAATCTTCGGCAAAACGGATGTGCTTAACCAGATACTGACGGTTGAAACGCCACAGGCCGGGAAGAAAAACTTTCTGGTGACAGCTGTACTCAATCCGCTCTCGCCCAACTCTGTCTCGCACCTGCTCTCCGAAGCCAATGAGATCTTTATGCCGATTCAAAGTGCTGATTATTTCGGCACCACTATTTTTTCGTGGCAAAATCCGTACATCGTCAATTATGTCGAATTGCAACCGGGCGTAACTCCACAGGATGTAGAAAAACCACTCGCCCATGTATTGGCGACTAACACACCACCTGATGTTCGGCAGAACCTGACGGCTTACGTAACTCCGCTGACTGAGTATTACCTCCAAAGTAATAACGGCCTGATTCGTAAACTCATCATTACGCTGGCTGCTGTAGGGCTGTTTATCCTGTTGATGGCTATAGTCAATTTCATCAATCTGTCGTTGGGCACAGCCTCGACTCGACTCCGCGAAATCGGCGTTCGGAAAGTGCTGGGCAGTCTTCGTCAGCAACTAACGGCTCAGTTTCTGATCGAAACACTGGTATTGACCGCTATCGCTGGCCTATTGTCGGTGGGGTTGTATGGGCTGTTGAGGCCAATGTTTACTGAGATTGTTGGCAAATCGATTGCCGCTTTGACCGATTTGCCACCCTTGTTTGGCTGGCTATTCGTCGTGATGATTTTACTCGTTGGTGTATTGGCTGGGGGCTATCCGGCCTTGTATCTGTCGGCTTATTCATCGGTTGATTCGTTAAAAGGCAAGACCCGAACCGTGCAGGAAGGGCAGTGGTTTCGGCGCGGCTTAGTCACGGTGCAGTTTGCCCTTGCCGTGTTTGTGTTTGTGGGGTCGGTGATTGTATCGCGGCAAATCACCTATTTTTTCGATACGGATCTGGGATTCAAAAAGGAAGCCGTATTGACGGTCTCGTCGTTACCCCGCACCTGGACCAAAGAAGGCGTATCGCGTATGGAATCTGCCCGCGACCAGTTTGCCCGTCTGCCGGGCATTCAGTCGGCGAGTTTGTCGTTCGAAATTCCTAATGGCAATGCGGGGAATACCTTTAACGGCTATCGGCAGGGGCAGGATACCATGCAGGCCGTGGCGATGCAGGCCCTTACCACCGACGAGTATTTTGCCCAAACCTACCAGATCAAAACACTCTCCGGCCGGTATTTCCATCTGGGCCAGGGCGGCTATGATTCAACGGCGGTTGTGCTGAACCAGGCAGCTACGGCGGCCTTAGGCTACAAAACACCCGACGATGCCTTGGGGCAACCGATTCGTTTGCAAGGATTTCCGGCCACGTTGATTGTCAAAGGCGTGGTGCAGGATTTTCATTTTAGTACAATGCACAAAGCCATTCCGCCGATGTTTATCGGGCAGGTTCGGAACTTGCCGATTTACCGGTTTTTCTCGTTTCGGCTGGCTCCGGGCAGCACTCGCCAGACCATTGCTGGTATCGAACGAAAGTGGCATGATTTGTTTCCCGATGCCCCCTTCAACTATGCTTTCATGGACGAGACCCTTCAGAAGCTCTACCAGACCGAATTGCAATTACAACGAGCGGCCTACGTGGCTACTGGCCTGGCCTTATTGATTGTGCTGCTGGGTGTGGTGGGTTTAGTCTCGCTAAGTGTATCGCGCCGAACCAAAGAAGTAGGTATCCGTAAAGTATTGGGAGCGTCGGTGCCAGGTATTGTCGGGCTGTTTCTGCGAGAATACATCTGGACGCTATTGGTTGCCAACGCCATTGCCTGGCCCGTAGCGTATTGGGTGGTTACTGGCTGGCTGGCCGATTATGCTTATCACATTGCCGTAACAGCCTGGCCTTTTGTTCTGGTCGGTATAAATCTGGCCTTAGTGACAGGGCTTGTTATAGGTTTGCAGGTAATCCGGGCCGCGCTGATGAATCCGGTGAAGAGTTTGCGGAGTGAGTAGCACAGCATCTGACGCGTCAGCCATACGTTGCCGTTCGGAGAAGAGCCGTGTCCCCACGGCCCTGGGTGGTTCGGGTGTGGGGTGAGATTGGTGAGTTTACCCTGTTTTTCATGCCTCGATTGCGTACCTTGCTACTCTTGTGATCCCAAACCCGCCTGATCCCGGCAAAACCCATGGAACAACCGAAAGCGACCCTTCTGCAGGCCTGGCCTTACCAGCAGGATAAATTGAATTTGCCGGTGCAGAACCTGGAATCGGCACTGCCGTTTTACGAAACTGCCCTCGGCTTTCGGGTAGTCTCCCAGACCGATCTGCCGCAAAAATCGGCCCTGATCGTACGCGATGATCTTCAGATTGGCCTGGCCGAAAACGGCGGTGATCCCACCCAGGACGGCTGCTTTTTTGAGGTCGACGACGTATCGGCGGCCCTGGCCGAACTGAAAGCCAGGGGCCTGACCTGCGAACTCTCCGGACTGAGCTTCCAGCAGCATGGCAACGTAAGCTGGCAGGTGTTTTTCGTAGTAGCGCCCGATGGGCTGTGCTACAGTTATGGCCAGCGGCAATAACCGTTGTACGACCTGCCACACTAGCGGTGCGGAGCCGGGTAATTGGGTATGTTGCGGCCCAGGTAGATAGGCCGCTCGGCCTTGTACATGTTACCTACGTCTTTGAGCTTCAGAATGCCGCTGCCACCCCGGTTAGCCAGCTTCTGCCGTTTAGTAGCGGTGAGCAGCGGGTCGTCGTCGAACAGGAATTCGTCTATATAGTATTCGGTCAGGCCTGGCTCTTTGAGGGTGATATGAATATGAGCCGGCTCGTCTGCATGGGGGTAAGGGGCCGGGCGGAGCGTAACGAACTTGTATTCGCCCTGCTCATTGGTGCGCATCCAGCCGCGTAGGGACCCATGCCGACGTTCCCATCCCCTGGCGCCCTGCCTGGCCACATAACGGCCGGTCTGGTCGGTATGATAGACGTAGAGCACAACATCCGGCGCAGGGGTTTTGCCATCGGCTTTATAAACGGTTCCGTTGATACCCAGCGGCTTGTTGCCGGTCCAGGTAGCATCGGGCATCTTCAGAAAGCTGGTTAGTTTATCGAAGGGGACCGGACTTTCGTGAATGGCCTCGCAACCTTCGCAGGGGCCACCAACGGGTTGGACCTGCCCCGTGGCGTTCCGGACCACGAGGCAAATCAACAGCAGCAGTAAACGCCGGGTTTTCATTGGCAGATTGGTTTAGTTGACACCGGCTTCGGCCAGCAGGACCAGCAGGATCCGCTGCATACCCAGGTAGCCTTTGTCGTTGAGCCACCATTCGTTCAGCGAGTGGGCACCCCCGCCCGTACCCCCGCTGCCAATCGTGACGGTTGGTATCCCCTTGGCAATGGGCGTGTTGGCATTGGTAGAGCCTACGCTCAACTGGGGCGTAACGCCCATGAACCGCGCTACGGCCATAGCTCGCTGGACTAGCGGTACGGTTGGCTCGATCCGGCCCGATGGCCGGTCACCGACCTGTTTTACATCGACTGTTAAATCCGGCCCGGCGCGTTTCATCTGATTCTCTTCGGTGAGCGCCCGCTGAACGGCAGCCTGCAGGAGCTTGTCAATACCGTTCAGCTTGTCGGGGCTTTCTGACCGCATGTCGACCTCCATCCAGGATTCGTACGGCACGGCGTTGACCGACGTGCCGCCCCCGATCACGCTGACGCTGTAGGTAGTTTTAACCCCTTCGCGGGTAAACTTGTCGGCTTCCTGGGTGAAGTAGTAGATGGCTTTTCCGAGTGCGCCATGCGGGTTCACGATCCCGAACGCCCCGTAGGAGTGACCACCCGGTCCTTTGAAGGTAATCCGGTAGCGGTGCGAACCCAGTCCGCGATGAACAATGCCGTCGATCCCATCGCCATCAACGGCTATGTACGAGTCGATTTTCGGACCGTTGGGTTTGAAAAGGTTCTTCACGCCCCGCAGGTCACCCAGCCCTTCTTCGCCCACAGCCCCAACGAACAGCACATCCGCGTCGGTTTCGATGCTGTGTTTTTCGAGACCTTTCAATACCGTCAGTACGGCGGTCAGGCCGCGGGTGTCGTCGCCGATGCCGGGTGCATACAGGGTGTCTCCTTTCTGTTTCACCTTTACATCGGTACCTTCGGGGAACACCGTGTCCAGATGGGCTTCGAGCACTACGGTTTTCCGGCGGCCTTTTCCCCGGCGCAGGGCCAAAACGTTGCTGACCTCGTCGAGCCAGACCGAATCGGCCCCGGCGGCTTTCATCATGTCGGCGTATTTTCTGGCGCGTACCTGCTCTTTAAACGGGGGAGAAGCCGTTTCGGTCAGGTTGATGAGGTCCTGTTTTGTTTGTGGTTCCAGGTCCACAAACGTTTTGAAGGCACTCTGGACCGCCGGGCGCTTTGCCAGGTTTTGAATTTCGGTCTGGTAACGGGCGTCGATGGCTACCGGTTTGTCGTCCTGCGCCTGGATCAGACTGGCTGAGCCGATAAAAAAAGAAGCAATACAAGCAGCTAAAGTTGGCTTCATCGGGATGAGATAAAAATCAGTAAGACAGAATAAAGAAGAAATGATACTATTCTTTGGCCAAATTATATGGGCCGTATTTGCCTATAATACTACAATAAATATTGATTCTGTAGAGACGCGATCCCTCGCGTCTCCTTCGGGCCAGCCTTCCTCTCGGCTAGCCCTCCTGTCTCTACTCGCGACGGATGGCTTCGACGGGGTCGAGCCGGGCGGCCCGCAGGGCGGGGTAGGTGCCGAAGATGACGCCAATCAGCATGGCGATGATCATGATCAGGATGAAGGTGTTCCAGGTGTAGGCTACCTGAAACGATACGTCGGTCAGCGCTTTCACAATGGGAACAAAGGCCAGCGTGCTCAACAGACCCAGGCCCAGGCCCAACAGGCTGCCGAAGGTCGAAATCGTGATCGACTCTGACAAAAACTGCCACATGATATCCCGCCTTTTGGCGCCGAGCGCTTTCCGTACGCCAATCTCTACGGTTCGTTCCGTGACCGAAATCAACAGTACGTTCATCACGCCGATGCCGCCGACCAGTACCGAAATGCCTACAATCAGGCCCATGATCAGCCGGAACAACAAAAAGCCCTGGGTCGCCTGGCTGACGCGCTGCTCGTTGGTGAAGAGTATAAAATCGGCCGTCTGGTGCTTCATGTTGGCTTTCAGCCAGGTCTCTGCGTCGGTTTTCAGGGCCGGTACATCTTCTACGGTATTGGCTTCGATGACACCCATGGGGGGATTTTCCCGTAAGACACTGTCGGGGAGTAGCGTTATCGGTACCAGCAGCTGGCCAGCTTTGGCATCCTTATTGGCCAGGATGCCAATTACCGTCAGCGTTATTGCGCCGTAGCGTAGCTGGTGGCCGATGGCTGATTGTTCGGGCTGTTTGCCTGCCAGCTGACGGGCCAGGTGCTGGTTGATAACCGCCAGTCCCTGCGCGCTCTTGAGCTCCGGTTCGGTGAAGACCCGGCCGTGAACCAGCGTCAGGTCGGGGTGCAGGGGCAGGCTGGTCCCCGTAACGATCGTACCGATTTTGCCGGTATCGGACACCATGCTGATCTCGCTGTTCTGCCGCCATTGGAGGTAGGTTTCGGCAGGTTTGCTCAGCGATGACCGCATGGCGCCCCATCTTTTGGCGTCGAGGTAGTCGTACTCGCTTTTCCGGACTTGCACCTCGTTGACTACTTTATAAGGATTCGACTGCACCAGTATGGCTTTCAGCGAGGTCGTTCTGGTGATCTGCTCGCGCGCGTACTGCTCCATACCGTCAATCAGCGACAGAATAGCGACCAGAGCCGCTACCCCAATTACGATCCCCAGAATGGACAGCACCGTATGAAAAAAGCGAGTGCGGATGTTTTGCAGCGCATGGGCGAACGACACCAGTATTTTTTTCATCGGGAAGGGCGCCCGCGATTAGAGGGAGGCTATACAAAATAGCAGCGTCTGGTATAGGAAGCCAACCGGTATGTGACAAACGGTGAGGCTATTGGCAACCCCATCAGAATCCATAGGATTCATTTTTGCAACAATGTTGCAAAAATGAATCCCACCCTTTACCTTTGCCTATCGATCAACCCACTTGGTATGGCTACACACATACTCCGTCGCCGGGCCGACTACATCGGCATTACCGGCTCACTGCTCTGCCTTATTCACTGTATGCTGACCCCGGTACTGCTGATGACCTCTACCTGGCTCACGCACGATTCTCTTCGGGTCGGCTTCCTGAGTCTGGATTATCTGTTCATCATCGTCAATATAGGGGCGGTCTGGTCAGCTACCCGGCGTACCTCCCGCTCGATCCGGTTTGCCCTGTGGGGGTTTCTGGGACTGTTCGCTACCGGGCTGGTGTTCGAGGAACTGAACGAAGGATTCGAATACCTGGCCTACGCGGCCTCCCTGGGTCTGGTCGTGACGCACCTGGCCAATATCCATTACTGCCGTACGCATCACGTTCACTGAGCAGTCATTAATATCAACTAACAGACAACATGACAATCCGCCAGCAAAACGATGTAATTATAGTAGGGGGTAGCAGTGCCGGGCTTAGTGCCGCGCTGGTACTCGGCCGGGCCGTACGTCGGGTGCTGGTCATCGACGCGGGGCAGCCCTGCAACCGGCAAACGCCCCATTCGCACGGCTTCCTGACCCGCGACGGAGCAACCCCGACGGAGTTACTGACCGCGGCCCGCGAGCAAATCAGCCAGTACCCGGGCGTGCAATTCTGGTCGGGCACCGCTACCCGGGCCGCCCGCACCGAGCACGGATTCAGCCTTACAACAACGTCGGCCGACGGGGGCGAACTCCAATTTTCGGGTCGTGCGCTGCTGCTGGCAACGGGGCTGTTCGATATTATGCCTGAGCTGCCGGGCTTTGCCGAATGCTGGGGCCGGTCGGTGCTGCATTGTCCCTACTGCCACGGTTATGAAGTACACGGGCAGCCGCTGGGTATCCTGGCCAATGGCGATATTGGGTACGATATGGCCAGCCTGATTCAGCAGTGGAGCCGCCAGCTCACCCTGTTCACCAACGGACCGGCCACCCTGACTCCTGATCAACAGCAGACCCTGGCTCAACTCCAGATTCCAATTGTCGATACCCCCATCTCGGCTCTCGAACACGAAGAAGGTCGGTTAACCGCTGTGCTGTTCGCTGATGGGACACGGGCACATCCGGCGGCTGTTTTTGCGCGGGTGCCCTTCCGCCAGCATACTGATCTGGCCAGTCAGCTAGGCTGTACCCTGACCGAGCACGGTCTCATTAAGATTACTGAGGCCGGCGAGACGAACGTTCCCGGCGTCTATGCGGCTGGCGATGCAACAACCCTGTTTCGGCAGGTAGCTATCGCGGTGGCCAGCGGAGCCAAAACGGGCGCCTGGCTGAACCGGCAGCTGATCGATGAAGATATTCGTAGACAAACCCGACTGGCGGGAACCGACGCCTGACCGGCCGCTGCGCTGCGGATAAGGTCGCTTAGCTGAGCCCGGACCGCTTATTTGGTTGATTTGTTTTTGCAACGTAGTTGCAAATTGCTTACTTTGCTGGCTAAACTACCAGCCTATGCAACCGAATCGACTTGTTTACACGCTTTGCCTGATGGGCGCTTTATCCGCCTGTTCATCGTCTGACCAGCAAGATCCGCTGCTAAAGGAAGCGGCAGCCTACCACCAGCAGGCTACTACTATTCAGGCCGTACTGGAGCCGAAAATCGATCAGATCGATTCGCTGAAGGCGGTATATACGGCCCAGAGAAAGCCAGCTGCAGTAATGGCTTCGCTCGATAGCCTGAAAAAAGCCTTCGAAGACTGGGAGTCCAATCTGGTCGAAGTGCCCGGTATGCCTCATACCCATACGCATGAGCACGGACACCATAGCCACCAGCATGCCGACGCCACGCTGGCCGATCTGCCGGCCGAGCAGATGCGCGATCTGCAGCGCGAAACCCTGACCAGCATTAAACAGATACAGGTTCGGCTCAACGAGCTGACCCCAGCTCCGAATCCATAACTCATACCCCCACCGTCCGCTACCTACCAAGCCGTTATGAAGCCAATTGCTACCTTATTCCTTGTTCTTACATCCTGCTGCCTGCGGGCGCAGACCACTACCGGTCTGGTAAACGATGCCAGTACGGGCGCTCCCGTTGCGGGCGCATCGGTCAGGCTACTGCGTAGCGATAGCGGTACCGTTACCGACTCGACCGGGCGGTTTTCGCTGGCCGGGCAGGGCACGATTCAAGTATCGTATATAGGCTACCGGTCGTTCAGTGTCAGGGCAGACGGCCGCTTCATAACCGTTGATCTCGTACCCAACGCAACCGAGCTGCAAACCATCGAAGTTGTAGGCCGGGCGGCCCGGGATTACACGAGTGAGTACTCGTTTTCGGCCACAAAAATTGCGACCCGCAACAAAGACATTCCGCAGTCGATCAGCACGGTAACGAAGGAGCTAATCGCCGACCGGCAGGCGTTTCAGCTGGCCGATGCCGTAAAAATTGTCAGCGGGGTGATCCCATCCAGTTTTTACAACCAGTACGCCATTCGCGGCATCAGCCAGAACGAAGAAGGGCAGATCATCAACGGCATGCGTACCCGGCAGTATTATTTCCTGCAACCGCTGACTACCAACATTGAACGGGTAGAGGTGATCAAAGGACCAGCCAGTGCGTCGTTTTCGTCGGTCGATCCAGGGGGGAGTATCAACCTGGTGACTAAGAAGCCACTGGCTATTAACCGGAAAGAAGTGAGCCTGAGCGTTGGGAGTTTCAGCACCCTGCGCGGCACGATGGATTTTACGGGACCACTCAACACCAGCAAAACCCTGCTGTACCGGCTCAACGGCGCCTATCAGGAAGCCCGCAGCTACCGCGATCTGGTCGGTAATAAATCGTTCCTGCTCTCGCCCTCGTTTTCGTACATTCCCACCGACAGAACCGCCATCAATGCCGAACTGATCGTCAGCAACATGAATGGTAACCTGGACCGGGGCCAACCCATCTTCGGCGCTGTGGCCGGCGTGACCGACCTAAATAGTACGCCCATCAGCCTCAATCTGGGGGCGTCGAACGATTTCTTTCGGTCGAAGGAGCTGATCATGATGGGTAACCTGGCCCATAAATTTACCGATCGCATCAGCCTCAACGTGGCCTACATGAAGCAGACCTGGACCGAGAACTTACAGGAACATCGAACAACCAACGCCTTTGCCGTCGATATAGCAAACCGGCCGGTGCCGTCGCTGGCGGCCATGCAGTTTGTACAGCGCCAGCAGTTCTGGAACATCGACAACCTGAGCGCTTATGTCAACATCGATGGCAACACCGGCCCGGTCCGGCATAAACTGCTGATAGGATACGATCTGAACCGCTGGCAAAAGCTGAAAGGGGGTGGGCAGAACGCGGCCCGTGGTTTTCTGCTGAAAGACGGCTCGGTAGCCGCTTCGTTCGTACCGGCCAACGCGGCCAGCTACCAGACCCAGACCGTTGGCGGGGTAACGATGCCGCGGCCGAACGTCAGTCATTTCGACCTCAATAACCCGACCTATACCATCCGCAACCTGGACGATTACACGTTCAACGTTCGTACGGCCCTGCCGCCCGCCCTCACCACCACCAACGCCATCTACCTGCAGGAGCAGCTGACCTGGCGCGGGCTGACGCTGTTGCTGGGACTCCGCAACGAATGGTTCGAAGACATCACCAACTACGAAGCGCCTAACCCTCTGGTGGTGCATAAGTCGGCGCTGCTGCCCCGGCTGGGCGTTACCTATGCGCTGACGACGAGCGTAAACGTGTACGGTACCTACCTGCGAGGCTATCAGCCCCAGTCCAACACCGTTACCCTGCTGCCCGTTACGGCGCCGGCGGGCAGCACCTTCGACCCGCTCGAGAGTGATCTGAAAGAGCTGGGCGTGAAAGCCGACCTGTTCGGTAACCGCGTCCGGCTGACAACGGCCGTGTATGACATCAACCAGCGCAACCTGCTGATGAACGCCAACGACCCCGCTAACCCCGACCGGCTGGTGACGCGGGGTGCCGAACGGAGCCGAGGGTTCGAGCTGGACCTGGCCGGGTACCTGACGCCCAGCTGGCAAATCAACGCATCCTACAGTTTCATTGATGCCGTTATTGTCAACGACCGCGACGAGTCGCTCATCGGAGCCCGGAAGCAGAACACCCCCCGGCATAGCGGCAACCTCTGGACCCGCTATAACTTCTCCTCAAATTCGGCGCTGAGCGATCTGGGTATCGGGCTGGGCGTACAGCATAGCGGCAGCAAAATTCCGTGGTTCTCCCGCGCCTTTGAGGTGCCCGCCTATACCCTGCTCGACATGTCCCTGTACTACTCGCCCCAGCGGAGCAGCGTACAGGTAGCGCTGAACATCAACAACCTGACCAACCAGACGTACTGGGTAGGGGCGCAGAACTACCTGCGGCTGTTTCCGGGGGCTCCGCGCAACACGATGCTAACCCTAACTTACCGATTCTGAGCTGTATGAAGGCCTTACGTCCCGAACGACTCATTGCCCAACAGGTCTGGCATACGGCCCTGTTGAACCGGGCTGTTGTGTACCTGGGCCTGTTTGTCGGGCTGGTGGTGGTTTACGCGGTCTATACAGGCTGGGCCACCTTCCGGAAGCAGAACGGACTGCGGACCACCTACCAGCAGCAGGCCCGGCACGACTGGCTGAACAACCCCGACAAACACCCGCACCGGATGGCGCACTATGGCCACTTTGCGTTCCGGCCCAAACCGCCCCTGAGTATGTTCGACAGCGGGATGGAGAGCTTTCTGGGCAGCACTCTGTTTCTGGAAGCTCACAAGCAAAATGCCGTGAACTTTTCCGAAGCGGGGTTCTCGACGGGGATGCTGCGTTTTGGCGAAATCAGCCTGGCGCTGGTGCTGCAACTGCTGTTGCCGTTACTGATCTTTTTTCTGGGTTTTGGCAGCATCGCTTCCGAACGCGAAACGGGTACGCTGAAAATTGTGCTGAGCCAGGGCATTAGCTGGCGGCAGTTGATCGTGGGCAAGAGCCTGGGACTGATCAGACTTATGCTTACGCTGTTTATTCCGATCATGCTGGTGGCTGCGGTACTCTGGCTGACCGGGCAGGCGGGCGTTGTCAGCGCCGATCAGGTTGTCCGGTTCGGGTTGCTGGCGCTGGCCTACGGGCTGTACCTGAGTATGTGCTGCGTCGGTGCGGTGCTGGTGTCAGCGGTTAGCGCGTCGGCCAATGTGGCGCTGGTGAGGTTGATCGGTCTTTGGCTGATGTTTACCATCGTGCTGCCGAGGGCATCGCAGGCGCTGGGCTCGGCGCTGTTTGCGGCTCCTTCCAAAGTAGCTTTCTTTGACCGGATTCAGGACGATGTGCTGAAGCAGGGAGACAGCCACAACCCCAATGATCCGCACTACAGGGCACTGAAGGATTCGCTGCTGGCTGTCTACCGCATCGACTCGGTGGAGCAGCTACCGTTCAACTATAGCGGCTTCATCATGGCCGAAGGCGAGAAAATCAGCGCGACCCTCTACAACCGGCATTACGACGAGCTACTGGCGATCTACGACCGGCAAAATCAGTTTTCACGGGCTATGGCGTTTCTGAACCCGTTTATGGCCATCAAAAACCTGTCGATGGCGCTCTCGGGTACCGACTACGCCAGCTTCGTGGATTTCGGGCGGCAGGCCGAGCAATACCGTTACGACCTGGCCCAGACGATGAACGAGCTGCAGATCCGCTCCATCAGTAACCGCAAGCCCGGACCCGCCGATAAACCCGCCGTCATCGACAGAAAACACTGGGAAGATGTGCCCGAATTCAGATATACCGCTCTGGATGTTGGCCCGGTGCTGGCCTGCCAGACTATCTCGCTGCTGGCTTTCCTGTTCTGGGGGCTTGCTCTGGTTTACCTCATCCGAAAACTATCGAAAACCCTGCGCGCTGTCTGATATGATACTCCTTGCTGTCAAAAATTTCGTTCGGTCGGGCGGGGTTCGCATCGGCCTGCTGTTTCTGCTGGTGGCGGGTCTGGCCAGCCTGCTGGTGGGCCACCAGTTCCTGAACCGGCAACAGACGGCCGTTGCCGACGCCCGGGCTTTTCAGCAGAAAGATTTCCGGCGAAGTGCGGCTGTGCATAGCCACGAACTGGGTCTGCTGCTGTACTACCTGAAATTTTCGCTGGTCAACGAAACGTCCCCACTCAGTGGTTTGTCGATCGGGCAGCGCGACGTCAACGCGTCGGTACAGAGCGTAACGATTCGGGCGCTCGAAGGCCAGAAATACGATGCCGACCTGACCAACCCCACCAACCAGCTGCTGGGTAATCTGGATTTCAGTTTCGTGCTGATCTATCTGTTTCCGCTGCTGATCATTGCGTTTACCTACAACATCATCTCGGAAGAGAAAGAAAGCGGCACCTGGAGAATCGTGGCGGTGCAGAGCAACAACCTGCTGCGCTTCGTGGGGCAGCTGTTCCTGATCCGGCTGCTGACCCTACTGGGGCTGCTGCTGATCCTGCTGGCGCTAGCCGTTCCGCTGCTGGGTATTGCGCCCGATGCGTCGTTCGGGCTGTTTCTGGCTACGTCGGTGCTGTACGTGCTGTTCTGGTTTGGCGTGAGTGTCTGGGTGGCATCGCTGCAACAGCGGTCCAGCGTCAACGCCATGCTGCTGCTGGGGATCTGGCTGGGTCTGGTTGTTGTGCTGCCCGCCATCGTGAACACCTACATCACCACCCGCTACCCCGTTCCCGAAGCGCTGGCCACCACCCTGGCCCAGCGCAAAGGTTACCATGAAAAGTGGGACATGGACCGCACCCAGACCATGACCAGGTTCTATGCCCACTACCCGCAGTTTAAACATAATCCGGTACCCGACTCCGGGTTCAGCTGGCTCTGGTACTACGCCATGCAGCAGCTCGGCGATGATGAATCGGCTACCCAGGCCGACGAACTCAAAGCCCGGCTGCTACAGCGTGAAGCTGCCAGCCGGACCATTGCGCGGTTTATTCCAACGCTGCATACCCAGCTTCAGCTCAACGACCTGGCCCGGTCGGGACTGGGGAATCAGCTGCGGTTTCTGGACTATACCAGCCGGTTTCATGAAAAGAAACGACTCTACTTCTATCCTAAACTAATCAACAACGCGCCCGTCAGCGCCGAACGCTGGGATGCCTTTCCGGTAGAAACATTTACCGATCGGGCCCCCGTTGGCTACGTGGGTGTTCTGGCTCCCCTGCTGCTGTTTATCCTTGGACTGGCCGGGTTTGGCTGGGTCAATCTCAGCCGGTCGGTCTACCGGCTCTAACCTTTATTTAGCCGTTTTCCTATGTTGCAAGCCATTGAACTGACTAAACAGTATACCCCGAACCGACAGACTATACCGGCGCTGAACGCGTTGAACCTGCGGGTGCAGCCCGGCGATATCTACTGCCTGCTGGGTCAGAACGGCGCGGGTAAAACCACGACCATCAACCTGTTTCTGGGGTTTCTGGAGCCCACCTCGGGGCAAGCCCTGGTAGGCGGCATGAACGTGACCGACCATCTGTCCGAAACCCGCAGGCTACTGGCCTATCTGCCTGAAACGGTCATGCTGTATCCAAACCTGACGGGGCTGGAGAACCTGCGTTTTTTCTCCTCGCTGGCCGGGTTCCACTACAGCACCGATGAGCTGGCCGGGTTTCTGACAACGGCGGGTCTGCAGGCCAGTGCCCACACCAGCCGGGTCGGCAAGTACTCGAAAGGAATGCGCCAGAAAGTAGGTATTGCCATTGCCCTCGCCAAACGCGCCCGGGTGTTGCTGCTGGACGAGCCCACCAGCGGCCTCGATCCTAAGGCCGCCAACGAATTCTCCGACATCCTGCGCAGGCTCAGTGCCGATGGGGCTGCGATTCTGATGGCCACGCACGATATTTTCCGCGCCCGGGAAGTGGGTACGCACATCGGTATCATGCGGGCCGGCCGACTGGTCGAGACGCTGACCACCCCCGACCTGACGGCCCAGGAGCTGGAAGCCATCTACCTGCAAACGGTATAGCTGACCGATCAGGCGCTGGGTATGTGTTCTGTGGCTTTACAGCGGGATGACCCGGCCGCTGGGCTGCATGGACCGGTACTCGGTCATTACCTGGCCGGGCGCCATAGCGGGCCTACCGCGATCAGCAGAACCACCACATTGAACAAGACATTGGACGGGTTTCCTGATGCTATAGAACCGGCGCTGTCAATAACAAACCAGGCCAGAACCCCCGCCACAACGGTTCGTCGAACCCCCTCCGGTGCTTTGTCATAGACCCAGGCTGACAGTGCCCAGACCATAACACCCCACCCGCTGAGAAAACCACCCGTAAGCGCCGACAGAAATCGGGTATCGGGCGACGCATAGGTCGTGGCGCCATCGATGGGCCAGCTTAACAAATCCAGGGTCAGCCGGGCGGGTTCGGCCGTAGCGATCATGGTTCCCAAAAAGAAGACAGGTCCGAACGACCCAATAACGATGGCGGTGATTTTTAACCAGAATTTGTGAAATCGGTGCGACGCTTCTGTCGTCGGCTGGTGTGCTGTGTGCTCCTGCATAGTCGTTTGTCCGATACCGGTTTGTGTGCAGGTGCATAGTTAGCCATAGCAGCCCGCTGGTTTTAGACGCCACCGTCCAGAACGGCGGGGAGCGCTGTTCCGGTGGTACTGAACGCCCGGACCAGACCCTGCAGGTCGCTGAAATACTGCTTCAGCCAGCCGTGGTTCAGAGTTTCGTCGGTTATCTGAAGGTAGAAATTGTCGAGGCTCAGGGTGAGTACCAGCCCGGCCAGGTGCGACTGATCGGTCAGGCCCAGGATGGTGGCCCAGATGCCCATGATCGCGGGCACCGTGAGCTGGTTCGTTTTTACGAAACAGGCTTCAAAATCTTTGTTCGTCCGGTGAATCCGCAACTGTCGATTCACCAGCAGGTCCAGTTTGTGGGTAACGATAATATCGATCAGCTCGTCCAGCGATGCGCACTGCGATTCTTTCCGGGCAATCTGGCCAACCTGCTCCATGTGGTAGTCGAGCAGGATACTGGTGAATACTTCCAGATCGGCGAAGTGGTGATAGAACGACGATTTGTTCTTGCCCACAGCCGCGGCCAGCCGTTCTACCTTGAGTGCCTGAGGCCCGCCAAACGCGAACATCTGATACCCTTTTTCTATCCAGCTTTTCTGTATCTCTTTCATCGGCTATCAATCTAGGCGTTTTTCTATCATGATTGACAGGGACGCAAAAAACGGGGCGGTTGCCTGCGGCTCACCGGTGATGTATTTAGTGCTGTGTGCGGGTTTAGATCGATGTGCCCGTTGATAGGTAATTCATAACAATTACTGCATTTGGACGGTTACTTCGGGGTGATTCTATGCCCGATGAGGCTGTGCTGAGTAACCAGCCACAACGCTTTGACAAACTGCCCGATGGACCAAAACGAAAACCTGGACCTGTCCGACGACGAGAAAAAACTCTTCGAGGATCTGATGCCCGAAGACCTGAACGAAATTCTCGATACGGGCGTCAACCGGCGGCATTTCCTGAAGCTGATGACCCTGGCCGGGGGTGGGGTGCTGGCCGCTCAGTCGGCCGTGGCCGAGCAGCTGTTTACCAAACCGGTTAGTGGCGCCATGCCTGAGGAGCTCTCGGCCGCTGCCATTGAAAACGGCGTCAACCTGGCCCTGAACGTGAATGGAACCGCTCGAAAGCTGACCGTCGACTCGCGCATGACGCTGCTCGACACGCTGCGCGAACGACTCGACCTGACGGGCTCCAAGAAAGGCTGTGACCACGGCCAGTGCGGAGCCTGCACAGTACTGGTAAACGGCCAGCGGGTGCTGTCGTGCCTGACCCTGGCGGCCAGCTGCGAAGGAAAAACCGTACGAACGATCGAGGGCCTGGCCCAGACCGGGAGCAGCCGGTCCCGCGCGGGGGAGTCAGGCGCGCAGCTGCACCCCATGCAGGAAGCATTTCTGAAACACGACGGCTTTCAGTGCGGGTTCTGTACGCCCGGCCAGATTTGCTCGGCGGTGGCGCTGCTGGACGAAGCCCGGCGGGGCGATGCCAGCTACGTTACGGAAAACGTGCGCCGGAAAACAGGCCCGGTTCAGCTGTCGACCGAGGAGATTCGGGAGCGCATGTCGGGCAACCTGTGCCGGTGTGGGGCTTACCCCAATATTGTAGCTGCCATTCAGGAGGTTCACAGCGGCAAGCCCGTGGAGCAGACCTTCCGGTTTTCGGCCTAACCCTATACCCCGTATTCCATGAGACCGTTCACCTATACAAGGGCCAAAGACCCGGCCGCAGCCACGCAGGCCCTGGCCGGTAACCCGACGGCCCGCTTTCTCGCGGGCGGCACCAACCTCATCGACCTGATGAAGGAGGATGTCGAACGCCCCACGGCCCTCGTCGATATAACCAACCTCAGCCTGGCCGAGATCAAACCCATAACGGCGGGCGCCAGCAAAGGCGGTCTGTCCATTGGCGGACTGGGCAAGAATACCGAAGCGGCCAACCACCCGCTGGTGCGCCAGCACTACCCGTTGCTTAGCCAGGCCATCCTGGCGGGCGCGTCGGGACAGATTCGCAACATGGCTACCAACGGCGGTAATCTGCTACAACGCACCCGCTGTCCGTACTTCTACGAGGTGTCGATGCCTTGCAACAAGCGCGAACCCGGCAGTGGCTGTGGTGCCCTGGAAGGCATCAACCGGCTGCATGCCATCTTCGGCTGGTCCGAAAAATGCGTGGCCGTTTACCCCTCCGATATGGCTATTGCCCTGGCGGCTCTCGACGCGGTGGTCAGGGTCAGAACAGCCAGCGGGCAGGAGCGGAGCATACCCTTCGCCGATTTTCACCGGCTCCCCGGCAATACGCCCGAGCAGGATACCAACCTGGCCCACGGGGAGCTGATTACCGCCATCGACCTGCCGCAAAATCGCTTTGCCGACAGGTCATATTACCTCAAAGTGCGCGACCGGGCGTCCTACGCCTTTGCCCTGCTTTCGGTGGCAGCCGCCCTGGAGGTGAGCGAAACGGGCAACCGCATCGTTCAGGCCCGCATCGCGATGGGCGGGGTGGCTCATAAACCGTGGCGGGCGCTGACGGCCGAAAAAATGCTGATCGGTCAGGAAGCCACCCCCGCTAACTTTAAACGGGCCGCCGACGCCGAAATGGCCGCTGCCAAACCGCTGGAACATAACAAGTTTAAGGTCGAGCTGGGCAACCGAAGCATAGTGCTGGCGTTGCAGATGGCCCTGAACGGAGGCAAAGCCTGAGGATAACCGCACCAACCGCCATGCAAGACAAAAACAAACTAACCGGCACGCCCGTCAGCCGCATCGACGGCATTGCCAAGGTGACCGGAAAAGCGGCCTATTCGACCGACTACCCGGTGAAGAACCTGGCGTATGCCGTTCTGTTCAAAAGCACCATCGCGGCCGGCACCATTCGGTCTATCGATACGGCCGCGGCCGAAAAAGCCCCCGGTGTGCTGGCGATCATCACCCACCAGAACGCACCGAAACTGAACGTCGATGGCGGTATTCGGGGCGGGGCGCTGCTCCAAAGTCCGGAGATCGAGTTTCACGGGCAGCACATTGGGCTGGTCGTGGCCGAGACGTTCGAGCAGGCCCGGCACGCTGCGCACCTGATCAGCGTCACCTACGACCGCAGAGACCCGAAAGCCGATTTCGAGAAGCTGATGAAGAACGCGTCAGTACCAAAGGATAAGGACAAAGCCGATGCAAAACGGGGCGACGTCAAAGCTGCCCTGCGCGAGGCCGAAATCAAGGTCGAAGCGGTCTACGAAACCCCCATCGAGCACCACCACCCGCTGGAGCCCCACGCCACCATTGCCGAGTGGACCGGCGATCGCGTTACGCTGTATAACAGTTCGCAGATTGTAAACGGGGCGCAAACCGCAGCGGCCAAAACCCTGAACATCAAACCCGAGCAGGTGCGTATCGTTACGCCTTACATTGGCGGAGGGTTCGGCTCCAAAGGGGGGCAGTGGGCCAACCTGGTGCTGACAGCCGTAGCGGCCAGACAGGTTAACCGGCCGGTGAAACTGGCCCTGACGCGGCAGCAGATGGTCAACTCGGTCGGGCTGCGCCAGCGGAACCATCAGAAGGTAAGCCTGGCCGCTACCAAAGACGGGAAGCTCACCGCACTGGCCCACGAAACCACCACGCACGGCGCCATCAAAAACGAGTTCATCGAGCCCTGTGGCGACTGCTCGAAGATCATGTACGACGTGCCCAACTCGCTGATTACGTACCGGATCGTTCCGATGAACGTGATTTTGCCGACGTATACGCGCGGCCCCGGCAAATCGACCGGGAGCTTTGCGCTCGAGTCGGCTATGGACGAGCTGGCCCATACGCTGAAGATGGATCCGATCGAGCTGCGCCTTAAAAACGAGCCCGAACGTGACCCTTCTAACGGCAAACCCTGGTCGTCGCGCACAACGGTACAATGCCTGCAGGTAGGGGCCAAAGCGTTTGGCTGGGACAGGCGCAAGCCCGAGCCGCGTCAGAACCAGCAGGGTAACTACCTGATCGGTTACGGCGTAGCCTGCGGTACGTACCCCGCGCATCAGCGCCCCACCTCGGCCATCGTGAAGCTGAAACGCACCGGCAACGACGTGATGGCTACGGTCGAGCTGGCCGCGGCCGATCTGGGAACCGGCACCTACACAATTCTGGCCCAGACAGCCGCCGACGCGCTGGGCCTGCCGCTCAGCCAGGTAAAGGTCGTCATCGGCGATTCGGACCTGCCACCCGCGGCCGGGGCTGTGGGGTCGGTAGGGGCGTCGAGTTACGCCAATGCCGTCAACGACGCCTGCCAGAAAATTACCGACGAGTTGCTGGCCCGGTCCGGCAAGCAGTTTTTTGCCCGTCCGACGGCCTCGCAGCTGATGCTATCTGAAAAGCTGACCGACTTCCAGACCCGTATCGATGCCAAGCCGCTGGAAAGCGCGGAGGAGTATTCGGCCCATAGTTTCAACGCCAACTTTGCAGAAGTGGCCGTAAACCGGTTTACGGGCATGGTCCGGGTCAACCGGTTTCTGGCCGTAACCGGCGCGGGCGCGATCCTGAACCCGAAAACGGCCCGTTCGCAGATTATCGGTGGCAACATCTGGGGCATCGGCATGGCCCTGACCGAAGAGTCGGTGGTGGACCCGCGCTGGGGCAACTTCGTCACCCGCTCCTTCGCCGACTACCATGTACCGGCCAACCTCGACATTGGTGAGATGGAGGCTATTTTTATCCGGGAAGACGATCAGAAAGCGAACCGGATGGGGATCAAAGGCATCGGCGAAGTGGGCATCGTTGGGGTAGCAGCCGCCGTAGCCAACGCCATCTTTAACGCCACCGGCAAACGGGTTCGCGAACTGCCGATTACGCCGGATAAGCTGTTGTAAATCAACTGGCGTTATAAATAAATCAGTCCGGCATGAAACCATAACAATGGGTTTCATGCCGGACTGATTCGTTTCTGGTGAAGGTGTCAATCAGTATGTGGTAAAACGCCCCGTCGATGAACTGCCTGAGAAGCTGACTCGCGGGTTAGATGAAAAAAGACGAAGCTACCAATCCGCCATTATGCGCTGGAACGGATGAACGCTTCGGCGTCCCGGTTCGGTGTGGATGAATTCATGCGTCCGGCGAAGTCGCTCGCCGACAAAATCGGCCTGGTCCTTATTTAGCGTCGCGTTGAGTAGCGAATCCGTAGCCGTCCGGGCTGCCGCGCAACCTGGCAAACGTGCTCTCAAATAGTAATAGTTTGATAACAGCGAGCGGGCGTCCCGGGAAGGTAACTGCGCTTAACTTTCTTCCACCATTGATTTGCTCATGAGCTAAATCTGTTTTCATTGCCTGACCGACAAATGGATCATCAGGCATAATGAAAGTAGCTGAGCATCGCCCCCTGGCTGGTGGTCATAATTAGTAGGGCAGCCGGGAAACGTAGTCCATCACCAACCAGGCGGATTGATAACTAGTAACCATTAAATTGATAACTAGTAACCATTAATACGTTCGTTTATGACCTTCCAAAAATCGATTACCCGACGAAATTTTTTAGAGAAATCAGCTTTAGGGGTTGGCACACTCATCGTGTCAACGGTACTGGTAGGTGGCTGTGCGGACCACAACCTGCCCGACCCAAATGACCCAAACCAGGCGGGTAGCTTCGAGTACGGAGTGGCCAGTTTTGATCCCACCGACCATCAGATCATTCTCTGGACCCGGGTAACGCCAGCCACCGGGGCTGCCAAAGTGATGCTGACCTATCAGCTGGCAACCGACGCTTCGTTCAACACGGTAGTAAAAACCGAACGGGTCGATGCCAGCAGCGATGATGATTTTACGGTCAGTATTGATCTGAGCGGACTAGCCTCTAATACGACGTATTATTATAGGTTCTTTATCACGAATACAACAATCAGCTCAGTCATTGGAGAAACCAAAACGTTACCCAAAGGCAATGAACTGAATGAAGTGAATATAGCCTTCTGTTCCTGCTCGAACTATCCGGCCGGTCTATTCAATGTCTACAGCGCCATGGCCCGTTCGGAGGCTGATGTTATCCTGCATCTGGGCGATTACATCTACGAGTATGGCCTGGGACAATACGGTAGCAATCCAACCACAGTAGCTCTGGGCCGACTCCCTTCACCACCCCGTGAAATTATCGAACTGGATGACTACCGGACGCGGTTTAAACAGTATCGAAGCGACCCACAGCTGCAGCTAGCCCATCAAAAAAAACCGTTCATCTGCGTTTGGGACGACCATGAAGTGGCCAATGACGCCTATAAGGACGGGGCCGAAAATCACCAGCCCAGTGAAGGTAGTTTCAGCGTGCGCAAGGCAAATGCCATCAAAGCCTACAACGAATACATCGGCATTCGTACCAACACGGACTCGAAAATATACCGTAGTTTCTCCTTCGGAGCGATTCTGGATCTGCATATGCTGGACACCCGAATCATTGGCCGGGACAAACAGCTTGAGTACGGAACGTATTTTACCAGTTCGGGCCAGCTGGATGCGGCTGCGTTTCAGAAGGACTGGCTGGACCCTCAACGCACCATGCTCGGTAGCGAACAGCTAGCCTGGCTGGGTAAAGCGCTGGGCTCGGGTCAGGGAACCTGGCAGGTGTTAGGCCAGCAGGTGTTGATGGGTAAAATGTATGTACCGGCTGAACTGTTGCTGGCTATCGTACAGTTGATTGGCGAAGTCGATCAGCTGGGTTCAGCCCGGCCGGCCACCTTTGCCGCTTTCCAGACGCTTCTGCTGCAACTGAGC
Organism: Spirosoma lacussanchae; assembly: GCF_005870035.1. Taxonomy (GTDB): domain Bacteria; phylum Bacteroidota; class Bacteroidia; order Cytophagales; family Spirosomataceae; genus Spirosoma; species Spirosoma lacussanchae. Next base: position 202,433 of record NZ_SWJG01000005.1, read on the forward strand.
CAAATCAAAGCCCGCTCGCTGGCGAATGACCCTACGCTGACGCCAACGGAACTGGCCCGCATCAAAACGGTTTTACCTTATAATCTGGATGCCTGGGATGGCTATCCCGTTGAGCGCGAGCGGGTCTATGCGCTGGCCCAGGGAAAAAAATTAATAACCCTCGCCGGCGATACCCACAACGCCTGGTTCAATGAGTTGACGACAGCAGGTGGGACAAAGGTTGGACAGGAGCTGGCCGCCAGCTCAATCACTTCGCCCGGGTTAGAGACGTACCTGGGAACCAGTCCGCAGGCATTAGGCGGGTTTGAACAGGCCCTGGCGCTTCTGGTCGATGATTTGGTTTACCTCGATGCATCACGTCGGGGGTATACCCTGGCTACATTTAGTACTGGTAAAATCAAATCTGAGTGGCGTTTCGTGACAACGATATCCTCTCCTGATGTTAGTACGGTGGTTGGTCATACTGAAACCATCACTCGGTAGCTCAGAGGAAGATAAACGGATTGTAACGCTGTTGCGTCGATAAAATCAGGTATGTATATCTTTGGTTTCAGACATAGCCAGAGCCGGTTATACTGGCTTTGCGCTATGTCTTTTTTAGAATCGCATCGACTGTCTTTCGGGTAGCATGGATTAACGAATTGTTATTCTTTCAGGTCGGTCTGCGCAACTGTTGCGGTCCACCTAATTTTGTAAGCTCCCTGCCCATAGTTTAGGTAACCAGTGACGGGCATCACTCCAGAAGAGATGGATTTGGTGGCAGAGAGCTTAGCACGAAACGGATGTGGCAGATACGCCATACGTTTACTAGAAGCACACGTGATATGTGGCATCACTGGATGGACGAATTTTTAAACCTGGTGGCAGGCAACAGCCGGTATATCCGCTACTCAGCCCGTACCCATTGGCTGGCGCTACTGGTTCTAATAATCCTGATCGGCTTACCGCTTCTTTTATACTACGTCAGCTAGCGTAGATACTCGTCTGTTTGATGACTGAAGTTCTTACAAAACTCACCCTTCTTAATCGGAGCCATATATGCAGGCTTACTTACCCGTCCTGTTGCCCCTGCTTTCCGGTTTGGTGCTTTTTTTATTTGCCCTGAATTACCTCTCGGATGGCCTGAAAGCCATTTCAGGCGAACAACTTAACCAGTGGCTAAGCCGCTTCACCAGCAACGTGGCCACCGGTATTTTGACCGGTGTGGTTATTACGATACTGCTGGACTCGTCCTCGGCTGTCATTATCATGGCTATTGCCCTGGTCAACACCCGGGCGCTATCGTTTCGGCAGGCGCTGGGTGTGGTACTGGGGGCCAACATCGGTACGACGTTTTCCAGCCAGCTTATTGCGTTTGATGTAGGGCAGTGGGCAGGCCTGCCCATGGCGGTAGGCCTTGGGTTAATGGTGCTCAGCCACCGGGACTGGCTTACCCAATCGGGCCAGGTCCTGCTGGGGCTGGGTATGCTGTTCCTGGGTCTATACCTGATGGAGGATGCGGTAGAACCGCTCAAGCACATGCCGACCGTAACCCGGTGGATGCAGGGGCTGGACAATCCCGGGCGGGGCGCACTCGTAGGAGCCGGTGTTACGGTGCTGTTGCAATCCTCCTCGGCAACGGTAGGCATGGCGGTCGTTCTGGAAGGCCAGCAACTGCTGACGCTGCCGGCCGGCATTGCCCTGATGATGGGAGCCGAACTGGGCACCTGCGCTGATACGTTGGTAGCCAGTATTGGCCGGAGCCGGGCGGCTCTTCGAACAGGCTTGTTTCACTTGGTCTTTAATGTGTTCTCCATCGGGCTGGGCCTGCTACTGATCGACCCGTTCACGGCTTTGATCAAAATCCTGTCAGCGGGGGCGCCAGCGGGCCGTCAGTTAGCCAATGCTCACGTTCTTTTTAATGTGATTGGGGTGGCACTCGTCGTGGGTTTTGTCCCCATCATCGCTACCTGGCTGGAGCGGTGGCTGCCCGACGTTTCGGCAGATGGCGCTCAGCCAAAGATGAAGTGAGGAGGGGTGATTAGACGTTATCCATCTGGTTTTGATCGCGCTTGACCGATCTGATGACGTCCTCGCACTGATGCCGAACCGCTTACCGCTGCATGAACTCGTCGGAGTGTCAACTGGCGGAGCCAGCGTGAACCAGATTGGTTTGCTGACCGGCTCTTCCGGAGAGGTTATACAGCCCAGCCGAATAGCATACTGCGTAGTTTTGCGCTGTCAGAGGGAGAATAGGTAAAGATTTAGGTTAATGATTTGATTAATCGGTAGTTAGCGGTTTAGGTAACGGCAATGTACCCGTAAACATTATTGTTAGTTTTGACTTCTACTAAACCGTTTAACGCATGGAAATCACGTCAACTCTTTCGCCTGATGACGAGTACATATTGGGGCGTACATCGGCCGAGTATCAGCGTTTGCGCCAGCAGGCTATGTTGTGGGAGTTTGCAACACAACGGGTACTGAGCCGCCTGGGCCTTCGCGAAGGCATGTCTTGCGCCGATATCGGCAGCGGTCCCGGCGAAACTATGCGTCTGATGGGTGAACTGGTAGGGGCATCGGGCTACGTGCTGGGGGTCGATATGGATAACATTATTGGTCAGGAGAGCCTGATTATGCTTAAGACGGCCAATCCTGCCCGGTATGAATTTCTGCACGCGAATCTGTTGGAGCTGGACGAACTGACCCAGGGACCATTCGACCTGGTATTGGCCCGGCTAACCTTGTACCATATGAAGAACCCCGCCGATTTACTGAGAAAAATGAGTCGTTGGGTAAAGCCGGGTGGATACGTTGTTGTGCAGGACTATTACAACGACGGGGCGGCCCCCTCGGCGCCTTTCCCGGAGTTTCAGCACTACAAAGATGTTTTCTACGGGGTGTGCCGGGCAGCGGGTCTGGACCCCAATATTGGCGTTCGCCTGCCCGATCTATTTATTGAGGCAGGCCTTGGCTTTCCGGATGATACCGACGTTGCCGGCCGGTTAGTTTCGTTCGCTCAGGCTAAGTTGATGCTCAAGGCGGTTTACACCAGTGTGCTGCAGCCGGCCCTGCAACTGAAATTGACCACTCCCGAACGAGCCCAGGCCTACGCTGATGAGTTAGATCGGGTTGAGCAGACAGGCCAGGTGACGGCGGGCCTTTGGCCACTGATGATCAGTGCCTGGAAGAAGATGTAGGTAACAGGAGCCTGTCCGGCCTATTTTCATGCAGACCGATTTATAGCGTACCATAGATGTCAACAATCACCTGGTCGTAGCGTGTGTTTTGATGAAAGCGTAGGGAAAGCGCTGAATCAACCCCCATGGCAAACACATGACTGTAGGCTATCCGCCATGGGGGTTGTATAGTACCTTATTCGCCACCTTAGCGACCGGAGAATGGGCTTACAGTTGGGATGGGCGCTCCTACTGGATGCTCGCAGGTGAACGTATACCCCAGCAGTCGGGCGAGGGTAGCGGCAACCTGATGCTGAAAGATCACTTCTCCACCAGACTGCTCTCCACTCGGCGGTGTATCGGGACCCAGGGCCGCCAGCCATATCTGATACGAGTCGGGCGTTTTGGTGCCGTGATCTTTCCAGCGGGCTTTAGGCGTATGACCCCGTCCGTGGTCGGTAGTGATCAGGAAACTGGTTTTGTCCTTGTATTGGGGCATCGACTGGAGCGTCTGCCAGAGGTCGCCAATCAGCCGGTCGAGCGTTTGGAGCATACGCAGGTGGTCGGCATACCGGCCGGCATGGGCTAGATCATCGGTTTCATCGAATGAAAGAAAAAGCACCCGGGGCTGGTGCTGGCGTAGATGATTCCAGGCGGCATAGTACGTAAGCACATCAGGGCGTACGCCCGCAAAATCGGATCGTACATTGCTTACCATCGCGTTGAGTAACGAATCCGTGGCCGTCCGGGCAGGCTGAATAGCCTCTAAGGCCGAATTGGCGTAGATGCCACTGCGCTCTTCATTGACGGCCGCTTCGATGACGTCCCAGGAAGAAAAGACAGCTACCTTACCCTGCAAGGCAGGCTGTTTATTAAGAAACTCCAATACCGTTGTATTCGGGTTATTTTTCTTGTCGTTTGAGTTAATACGTTCATCAGCATAGCCCGATAGAATTTCGTTGTAGCCAGGATAGCTAAACCAGTAGAGATTGGATACGTTCATCCGACTGCCCTTCAGGCGGTTCCCGTATAGTTGTCCCTGCCTGGCCATGGTGTTCCAGAAGAAAGGCATCAGCCGGTTTCGCCTTTCCTCGGGTGTTGGCGCCCAAAACTGCTTTCGGGCACCGGCGGTGTCCTGATAATACGACTGATCGAATAGAAGGATTGAATCGGCGCCCGCAAAGACCTCCTGCCATCGGACACCATCCAGGGTGATGAGAACGATATTTTCGGTATGCCGGGAAACAGGTGCCGACGATTGTGCCCGTAGATCGAAACAACAAACTATTGCGACAACGATCAGGAAGCTGGTCTGCCAGCGCATGGTATAAATCAATTTGGTTTGATTAACGAGTATGGCGATTTACTGAAGAATTTCTGACAGATATACAGCCAATAATTGACGCGCGATAGATTGGTAACGGGGCTCAGGGTAAATACAGCCGCCTGTAATCGGTTTATCTCCCCTTGTTTACCCCGGTTGCCTGAAGCATAAGGGTGTGTAAGTCGGTGTTCTTAACCAGGGCTGGCATTGACATGCTGTCCCGCGTGAAGTTGCCCGGTGTAGACACGCCCGGTCCCAGGATGGCCAGTTCGACAAAGTCGGCCGTATGGTCCATGCCGGCCCAGCCCACAGATGTGTGGGCGGTTTGCAGACCCGCCAGCTGGCGATAGGGCAGCTTGTTGGGGTTGTAGATCCCGGTTTCATCCAGGCTTGTAAACTGAGCCAGCAACCTGTTGGCTTCGTCGGCCTTGAGCACTATACCCTGAGCCGCTTCGAGTCGTTCAATCAGTTGGCCAGCGGTCGTTTCCTTTGAGATTCCTTTCAACACCCACTCGTTGGTGTGCTTCACCGTATGCAGGGAGTCGAACTGGCGGCTCGCGGCACTCCCCGACAGCAGGCCCGGATTGGCGTTACCGTGGTCGGTAGTCACTACAATGAGCGTTTCCTGATCCTGCTCGGCAAACTGAATAGCCTCGCCCACGGCATCATCAAAGGCCAGCTGATCATACAGCAGGGCGGCCAGGTCGTTGGCATGGGCGGCCCAGTCAACCTTGCCACCCTCCACCTGCAGGACGAATCCCTTTGGATTGCCGCGCATCAGTTCGATAGCCGTTCGGGTCATCTCGGCCAGCGTAGGAATGGTTTTTTGTAAGTCAGGACTTTGAGCCCGATCGAGGGCGTAAGGAAGCCCGTCGGAATGGAATACCCCCAGAGCAGGCTTGCCCGCCCGGAACTGAAGCATCGCATCGCGGTTTCGGGCAACCTGGTAGCCCTGCGTGTCGAACTGCGCGAATACGTCTTTCTTGTCGGCTCGCCCCTCTGCACTAAACTGTTCGCTACCACCGCCCATCATCACGTCGAAGCGTAGCTCCAGGTACTGCTCGGCAATGGCGGCCATGCTGCCCCGGCTTTTACTGGCGACGCAGAATCCGGCCGGCGTGGCGTGCGTGATGGGTACTGTCGTTACGCAACCGACCGCCTTACCCGCCTTTTTGAACGTTTGCAAAATAGGCTCATAAGTCTCACCATTGGCCCCCACGTTGAGCGAACCATTCGGCACCCGAACGCCACCCCCCCAGGCCGACGAGGCAGCCGCCGAGTCGGTGACCAGCGACGAAGCCGAAGCCGTATCCATTAAAGCCCGATGAACGCGGTTATCTCGGTAAAGGCCCAGCCAATGGCTGGAGCGCCCTTCTTTTCGCTGCCGCAGCAGATCAGCCATATTCAGCGTACCCGTACTCATGCCGTCGCTGACCAGAAAAATAATGTTTTTAGCCCGTCCCGTCTTCTGAAGTAACGATTCGGTGCGGAGCTGCCACGGGTCGACCAGTGCGGTGCTGATAGTTGCCAGGGTGCTGCTGCGAAAAAAGTCCCGCCGTTTCATGTCTCTTTCGTGAAGTAGTTAACCGATCATTAATGAATACCAGCAGGGGAGCCCCTCGGAGCACGCTGCCGTATCGCCGACCGGCCTGTCGTTTGCTTATTCCTTGCCGGGCGTCGGCTGGGCCTCCGCCACTACCCGTAGCGCTGTGCTGGCCGTGAACGTACGGCCGTAGGCATCTTTTGCCTGCACCTCAATCGAATGCTCACCCACGGTCAGCTTACCACTCAATCGGGCTCGCCACAGATGGGTTGACACGACCGGAGTCGATGGGCGTGTGCCGGTAAGCGGCTTATTGGCGGTATCCCACCGGTAGCGCACGCCACTCATTACCGGATCGGGCTCCTCAACCCGTTGCATAGACCGCCAGCTGCCCCCATCAATGCGAAATTGTAAGGAATCGCGATCACTACCCTGATAGAAGTTGGCATACAGATCGTAGCGCCCATTCTGGCCTTCTGTCACCACACTGGGCGCATAGAGCCCAATCTTGTACTCGGCGGGTTGCCCGGCCACCCGGTAGTCGAACGAGTATCGGTTGCCCTCGAACGACAAAAAGCAGTAACCTTTGGGCGTGCCATCGCGCATGGTCGAGACAGGTACGCCCTGCTGGTTCATCTCACCGGAATACCAGTCGCCCGATGTAGTGCCTACGTTGTATTCGTGGTGTGGGGTAGCCCGGTCGAAGCCGTCTTTGGCTCCGTGGAAATAATGTTGCTGCACGTGCGTATGGGCCGACAGCGACAACGTATGAGGAAACGCTTTTAGTAGACTGAATAACCGCTGCCGGTCGGCGGTGCGAAAGCTTTCGCTGCCCCCTTCGCTAAACAGTGGGATGTGATGGCAGAGCACCACCAGGTAATCGGTAGGTACGTGCTTCAGGTCATTCTCGACGAACGCCAGTTGATCCGGGCGAAGGCCGCCCTGATACCCTTCGCCATCGCGGGGATCGGGGTACAGAATATCATCCAGCACGATAAAGTGGACTTTTCCCTGGTTGAGCGCGTAATTATTCGGACCATACATACCTTCGAAGCTCTCATCGGACAGTGTATCCGCTTTGACGTCGTAGTTCATGTCGTGGTTGCCGATCACTTGAAACCAGGGCAGGGCTAACCGCCGGATGGCCGCGTTATAAGCCGGGTACAGGGTTGGGTTGTCGCCTACCTGGTCGCCCAGACTGATACCGAACTGAAACGGTTTGGTTTTACCTTCCAGTTCGGTAATGATACCACGTTCAAAAAAGGTAACCTGTTGATTCGTATACACCTGCGGATCGCCAAAAACCAGAACCTGATAGTTGTCAGGTTCATCAGCCTTCCGGAGTGCAAAATCTACAGACTTCGGCAAAGGCCCGGTAGGTGCCACACCCGCGTATTTGAGAGTCGGTGATCCGGCAGGTTTATGCCGGTAGTAGAACTGCGGCAGATTCTGGTCATTTGTCGGCAGCTGGTAGCCCGTTGGCTTGATCACAAACAGGATATCATCGCTATCGACCGGCAACTGATAACGGCCGTTCTGGTCGGTGAGCGTTACGTCATGCCCGTTTGAAACGGCAACCTTCGCTACCCCTGGCTCGGCTCTTTCTTTTTTACCATTACCGTTCAGGTCCTCAAAAACCAATCCGCTGGCAGTTTGCTGCGCCCAGGACGATGCGCTGCTGACCAGCAACGCGCCTATTGTGATCCTATATATCAAAGAAAATTTCATACGTTATGTCGATACCGCAGATGGCCAGGTTAGTCGGGGCTGACTCCGGCAGCGTATCACGTGGGGCCGCTAATCAGACGTCCCCATGTTAACGCGACCCGTTTACCATAGCCCACTGTCTCGCAGGGCTCAAAACTACAATGCCCTGTCGGCAAAGAAGTGACGCCTATATTATCAAAATGTGGTTTTTATGGGATTACCTTGCCAGACACTGCCGATGAATGGCATCCGTAGCGAGCGCAATACTGGGCTATATGCTACTAAAGTCGGGCTAAGCTGTTTAGCCTTTTGATCACGTAGACAGCTGGCATTTTTGGCCGATCTTCCCAAGCGTAAAGCAGCTTCTGGCCTGCGTGCTGGCCACTTTCGGTCAGTATAAAATCGCAGTGTATAACGGCGTTATAAAGTGTAGCTATATTTCATAGTAGAAGACTATCTGGCTACAACCGGGGCCATGGGCTGGGCGCTTATTTCGTTGTTTCGAGCATCGACGCCAGGCCGTTTTTAAGCGAATAGTCCTGCGTGAACCGTACCGAATCCTGAAATAAAATCAGGTACGCGTCTTTGTAATAGCAGATTTTGAGCTGTTCCCCTTCGCTCTCGAAGAGCACAGGCCTGATTTCGCCCTCAACAACGGGGCGTTTCTCCAGTACTGCGGGTTTGTCGGTGCCCCCAAAAAAGATTTCTGCTTTCGATTGGTCGTTAGACAGCACCACGTAGGTGGCAATTTCAGCTTCGCCGGGCGCGGTAGCTTCGTAGTTCTTGAACGGGGTGCCTTCTTCAAATACCCGTATGCACCTGTTTTTCACAGCCGACCAGGTATAACCGGCTGAGCCTTTGCAGCCGTTGGGGTCCGCGTCATTGCCAACGATTTGTGTTTCTGCGGCCTCCTGTGAGCCGGGCTTTTTATCGGCGCAGGCCATGAGTAAACACAGGAGAGCAACAGATAGGGTCGATTTCATTGTTTCGGTTGGGGTATAGTGGCGCTGTTCTGAAACGACAGCTGCTGGTTTCCTGTCGGCTATTCTCGGGTGAAAATACTCATTCGGCTGACTTCGTATGGCTGCAAATCGTATGCCGTTCGTAAAAACTGACTGCCAGGTTGACCGTCAGCTCTATTAAAGAACGGGACGAACTGACTGGGGCTGTGAAAAAAAAATCGTCGGTGCTGTAATGTTTTCCCGGCTCGGTCGTCTTTGCTCATGAGATGGATCTACAGGCGTTCAAACAACGGATTCTGCCCATTCAGAATCGACTCTTCCGGCTGGCTACGATGTTTCTGCGCAACCGCGAAGATGCCGAGGATGCGTTGCAGGATGTGCTGATGCGGCTGTGGTCGAACCGGCAGCAGCTGGATACGTATCAGAGCGTAGAAGCCCTGGCGGTACAAATGACGAAGAATCTGTGTCTGGACCGGCTGAAGTCACACGCCCGGCAAAAGCCCGTCGACACGGCGGACCTGGGTAGCGTGGCCACCAGCCAGCTTTCGCCCTACCGGCAGCTGGAGCTGGCCGACAGTGCCGACCGGATGCGGCAGCTGATCGATCAGCTACCCGATGTGCAGAAGCTGGTACTCCATCTGCGGGATGTAGAAGAGTATTCCTTCGAGGAAATTGAGCAGGTAACCGGGCTGTCGATCAACGCGATTCGGGTTGCGCTCTCGCGGGCCCGGCAACGGCTGCGGGACGGTTACCTTAAACTGAACGACTATGAAGCCGACTATTGAGCAGTTGCTGGCGCGTTATTACGAAGGCGAAACCACGCTGGACGAAGAAAACCAACTGCGCGCCTATTTTCAGCATACCCAGCCGATACCAGATCATCTGCTGCCCCATGCGTCGCTGTTTCAGTACGTGACCGGCGCCAGGGCCGGACAGCTGTCGCCCGATTTTACCGCCCGGCTGGATCAGAAACTGGACCCACAACCCCTACGGACCATGGGCCGGGTTCGGCAACTGACCACCTGGGGTATGCGGCTGGCCGCCGGGGTAGCGCTGCTGCTGATCGGGTTTGCGGGCGGCCAGTTTTACTCGCGCCAATCGCCGGATGCCGCCGATTCGGTTGCGCTGACAACGACCGGGCATCCGGCTGGCGAGTCGATCCGGAAAACGCTGGCGTTCGATGCGGTGGCGCAAACGTCGGCCAGCGATCGGATTCACGCCATCAACCAGAGTGCCGAGCTGGACCGCGCCGACCGCGAGATTACGCAGTTGCTTATCAACACGCTCAACTTCGACGCGAATGTCAACGTCAGGCTGGCGGCCTGCCAGGCCCTTCTGCGCTTTGAGCAGGAAGAAGGCGTTCGCGAAGCGCTCATTCAGTCGCTGCGGATACAGAAAGACCCGAATGTGCAGCTCACCCTGATCGACGCGCTGGTGGCGATTAAGGAAAAACGGGCAGCCGCCGACATGCAGCGGCTGGCCCGCAACCAGCAGGTGCTCGACATTGTCCGGCTCAAAGCCGAAGAAGGCGCCGGTGCCCTGAGCCAGGTTGCCCGCTCGACATCGTGATCGGCCCCATCACCGTGGTCCGTGGGGACACCGGGACGCGTAGTCCGGGACGCGTAGTCCGGGACGCGTAGTCCACCTGACCGGATGGTCTTGCTGCCGCGTGAGTGGTCCGTGGGGATCGGAGCGCCGACCCCATCCATTACGGCGTGGCGGGACATCTGAACCTCATTTGTATTAACTAGTCAACCACATATTCTTATGAAAAAAATGCTGTTACTAGGCATCGGATGCCTATGGCAATGGACTGTGCTCTATGCGCAGGAGTACAAGACGAAACTGGCTAACAATGGCGATCAGAAAGTGACGATCATGCTGGACGCCACCAGTCTGAAAATTGAGGGTTACAACGGCAACGAACTGGTGATCCAGACCCAGAGTAAGATGGAAGCGCCCCCGGAGCAGGCAAAAGGGCTGCGGCCGCTGTACAATTCGGCCGTCGACAATACCGGTATCGGTCTGGCCGTGACAACAGAAGGCAATACCGTCAGAGTCGAGAAAGCGTCGCGCCGGCACATGGCGTATACGATCCGCGTACCCAACAAAGCGGCTATCCTGTACGAACAGGTCAACTGGGGTAGTACCGGCAATGTACACATTCAGAATATGGATGGCGACCTCGAAGTCAAAACCCTGAATGGCAACATCAGCCTGGTCAATGTGACGGGCCCTGTCGTGGCCAACTCGACCAACGGCGAAGTCAAAGTGGTGTATTCGACGCTGAATCAGAGCAAACCTACCGCCATTTCGACCATTAGCGGAAATATCGACGTCACTCTGCCGGCCAGTACCAAAGCCAGCTTTAAGCTGAACTCCATCAACGGCGAAATGTATACCGACTTCGACCTGGGTATGGCCAAAAAAGACGGCCTGAACCGCATGGGGGGCGGCCACGTCATCAACGGCACCGCAAACGGGGGCGGAGTGGAGCTACGGCTCAAAACCATCTCCAGCGACATCTTCATCCGCAAGCAGAAATAAGCGTTTGTTCCACTCTCTTTTCTTCCTTCTCCTGCAACTATGAAAAATCACCTGCTTCTGCTCCTGGTTCTGTTTCTGGCCAAACCCGTTTTCTCCCAGAAAATCATTACCAAAACGTTGCCGCTGTCGGCCGGTCAGGCTGTGTACCTTAATCTGAAGTTTGGCGACAGCATCGACGTGCAATACTGGGATAAGCCCGAGGTGTCGATGCGGATTGCGGTTACGATCAACAACGGCAAACTCAACGATGCGCTGGAGGTCAGTACCGAATCGACGGCCGACGCGGTCCGCATCACGACCGATTTTGACCGCGAACTGATCAAACAGGGGCGGTCCGAAGATTGCCCCGGCAACCGCCAATCAACCTGGCGGACCGACCAGGACGGCACCTCCCATACGATATGCAGCACGATCAACTACACGGTTTTTCTGCCCAAAAAAGCCCCCCTGCGCGTCGAAACTATTTCAGGTAACATCCACATCAAGGGCGCTACGAGTGCCGTGTCGGCCAAGTCGATCAGCGGGTTCGTCGATATGAGCTGGCCGGGCTCGAAAGGGGCCAACGTAGCCATGAAAACCATTACGGGCGAAGTATACTCGGACCTGACGATCGATTTTACCGGAAAGCGCCCGAAAAATCCGATAGTGGGCTATATGCTGGAAGGTACACTCCTCAGCGGTGGGCCGCAGGTGCGGCTGGAGTCGATCAGCAACAACATTTACCTGCGGAAAGAAAAATAATTGGCCGGTTCTCAGCCGCCGATGCAACACCAGGTAGTTTATCGTCTCTTTGGGTAAAAACCGATAAACACAGGTTCATGACAGCCTGAAAGGTCCTGCAGGCCTTTCAGGCCTGATAAGCCCCCGTCTCACCCCAGTTTAGCCAAGTTCTTATGAAACGTTTATGTACCGTAGCCGCCCTGGCGCTATGGGTTGGGAATGCTTTGGCTCAATCCAGCCCGACCGCCCGCGTAACCGGGTCACTCATCGACTCAACAACGGCTCAGCCCGTCCCGTTTGCGACAGTGGCTGTGCGGGATGCCGCCACCCTGATTGCGGGCGTAACGACCGATAGTGCCGGGGTGTTTGCGCTGCCCAACCTGCCGCTGGGCAACTATACCCTTACGCTTTCGTCGGTGGGGTACCAGGCCCGAAGTCAGTCGCTCGTGCTGCGGGCCGACCAGCCGTCGGTTCGGCTGAACGGGCTTCGGCTGCGGTCGGAGAGCCGTACGCTGGGTGAGGTAACGGTAGCCGCGCAGAAAGCGCTGATCGAAGAAAAAGGGGACCGGCTGGTCTACAATGCTGAAAAAGATATTTCGAACGCAGGCGGTTCGGCGGCCGATGTGCTGCGCAAGGTGCCGTCGCTGAGCCTGGATCTGGACGGTAATATTCAGATGCGGGGCAACAGCAACATCCGGGTCCTGATCAACGGTAAACCCTCGGCCATGATGGCCCGCAACCTGGCCGACGCGCTCAAACAGATGCCCGCCGACAATATCAAATCGGTGGAGGTCATTACCAGCCCCGGCGCTAAATACGATGCAGAAGGGGCCGCGGGTATTATCAATATCATCACCAAAAAGGCGCTGCAGGGTTTTAACGGGTCGGTCATGGCCTCGCTGGGGAACATGAACCGCAGCACGAATACCAAGCTGGCCCTGAAGACCAAAAAGATCGGCTTTTCGCTGTCGGCCAACGGCTACCAGTTTCGCAACATACGAGAGATGCAGACCACCCGTACGACCCTGCTGGATGGGCAGCCGCTGAACTACCTCTTCCAGCGCAGCACCGCCGACAATACCGGTACCGGTGGCTACGGCGAGCTGAGCCTCGACTACGACCCCGACTCAACCAGCCGCATCAACTTCTCGGCCAACGCCTGGGGGGGCTATTATCCCAATAACAGCACCCAGATCAACCGCCTGACCGACCCGTCGGGCGCTATCCTGCAAAACGTCCGCAACGACATCCGGTTCAGCAACCCCTACGGCAACAGCCAGTTCGATCTGGGCTATACCAAAACCTTTCAGAAACGGGCCGGGGTGGCTACGCCCGCCGAGTTTACCCTGCTGACCCAGTACAGCCGCATGCCGGACAACTATTTCTACGATACCGACCGCTATACGCTGGGGGAGAATGAACAGCTCAGTTTCCGGCAGCACAGCACCAACTACAGCCGCAACAAAGAGTATACGCTCCAGGCCGATTATACCTACCCCTTCCTGATCCGTACCGGCAGCGACACCACCCAGCTTAAACTCGAAACGGGTCTGAAGGCGATCCGGCGCGATATTGGTAGCGAATACCGGGTCGAGGAGTCGCTGGATGGGCAGTTGCCCCTGGTGCCGGACCCCCGCCAGTCGAACGACTTCGAGTATAACCAGCGGATCGTTTCGGGCTATACCGCGCTGCGGGTCGAGACCAAACAGAAATGGACGCTCAACCTGGGCGCCCGGCTCGAACGGACCTTTATCGACGGTAATTTTCTAACGACCCAGACCGCGCTGACCAACCAGTATACGAACCTGATTCCGAGCGTAACGATCTCGAAAGGGATAAAAACCCACACCCTGAAAACGAGCTACACCCAGCGGATTCAGCGGCCGCAGCTCTGGTTCCTCAACCCCTGGGTCAACGCCAGCGATCCGCGCAACCTCCAAACGGGAAACCCATATCTGGATCCTGAACTGAACCACGCCGTCGAACTGGGACATAGCGTGACCACCAAATCGAACCTATCGGTCAATACCGCCTTCTACTGGCGCATGACCAACAACGCCATTGAATACGTGCGGACGGTCGACGAAGCGGGGATTGCCCTCAGCAAACCGCAGAACATTGCCCGGCGCATCGCCTACGGCATGAACATGAACCTGTCGGGGCAGGCTACCAAAACCTGGACCCTGAACGGTGGGCTGGACGTTCGGTACGTCGACCTGAACAGCCCCATGCTGAACCAGCGCAACAGCGGTCTGGTGGGCAACGCCAACATCAGCAGCACGTACAAGATGCCACACAACTACACCTTCCAGGCCAACGGAAATTTTAACTCGGGCTGGGTCAATTTACAGGGAAAAGGGTCGAGTTTTTATTGGTATGGCTTCGCGCTGAAGCGGGAGATGATGAACAAAAAAGCGAGTCTGACACTGGGTGTCAACAACCCCTTCAACCGGGGCGTGTCGCAGAGCCTGCGCCAGTCGGCCCCCACATTCGAGTCGGATACACGGTTCTTCTTCGTGTCGCGCTCGGCCCGGCTGGCGTTCGAGTGGCGCTTCGGCCAGATGAGCTCGGGGGGTAAGCAGAGCCGCAAAGTACAGAACGACGACGCCGGAAGCCGCTAGAGCCAGGCTGCGTGACCGCAGCCGGTCGCCTGGCGCTGATTGCTGTCACGCAGCCTGGTAACTGAACGGGATGATCACCGGTTGCGGTTAGACCGGCGGGTTAGTCCGTGCCGAATCGGTCGGGGGTCAGTATAGGCCAGCCGTTCTGAAAGCTGAGCTGGCAGAAGGCCAGTTTGGCTTTTCCCCGATCGTTCGGGTCGTAGACGTGAATCGATACCAGGTTACGCCCTCCGTCCCGAAGCAGGCCTACGTGGCCGGGTCCCAGGTAGTTGCCTTCGGTGCGCAGCACGAGCGTACCGCCCCCGGCCGTCAGGTCGCGGCCCGACCGGTCGACAAACGGCCCGAGCGGACTCGACGACCGCCCGACTACCAGGTAATAGGTACTGTTGATACCCTTGCAGCACAAGCCATTGTTGGCAAACAGGTAGTAAAAGTTGCCTTCTTTGATCAGCGCAGCCGCTTCCCAGTCGGACTGACGCCCACCCGCCACCGTTTTTACCGGGGTGCCGGCTTTGATTTTTCCGGTTGTCGTATCGATTTCAGCCGCGCCAATGCCTCCGTGAAAGGAGCCGTAGACCATGTATACCCGACCGTCCGTATCGCGCATAAGGCTGGGGTCGATGGCGTTGATATCGGTTCTGACTTTGGAGGATACCACCATACCCTGATCGGTCCAGCGGTAGGCCGGCGACTGCGGGTCGAGCACCGGCGAGGTAACAACCCCGATGGCCGATACCGGCGAGCCAAACGTGGAGCAGGAGTAATAGAGGTAATAGCTTCCGTTCATTCGGATGGCGTCGGGTGCCCAGAAATGACCTTTAAATCCCCGCACGGTACTATCGACCCAGCTGGGCCAGGTGTTTTTTTCAAAGATCGGTTTTTCGGGTTTCCAGCTCCGCAGGTCAGTAGAGCTGACGACCTGAATGCCGTTTCCGGTCGAGAAGTACCAGTATCGGCCGGCTGCTTTCAGGATCGTACTCGGGTCGTGGGTGGTGATGGCCGGTTCCTGAGCCTGCGCAGCGACGCTTCCCAGCAGGGCCAACAGTACAAAAAGAGACACGTAGAATCTGGTCATGGCAGCACGTAGACAAAACAGAAAACCGGCTGAAAGCAAACGGGGTCACTTTCAGCCGGTTTTGTATCGGTTAATTTACAGCGTAATTTTCTGCACCGGTGTATAGATCATCTCGGCCACGCCAACGGTTTTGACGCCCAGCCGTGCGTAGCAGTATCCCTTGGCCACGACCGATGCGGGAGGGGTCATCGAGAACGACAGCGGCTTGGTCAGGTCGGCCAGGGCCGCACCGGTCAGACTAACCGACCCGGCGTTGTTGTTGATATCTACGTACTGGGTGGTGCTGACGTAGAGGGTGGCCCGCTCAATAGCGCGGCCAGCTACCACCTGCGCCACGGTGGCGGTAGCCGTCAGGCTGGTCCCGCTTTTCTGCATGGTCGGGTTGCGGATCACGAAGAACGGCTGTACCGGCACGTCGATCTGGGCCGCCCCGCGCACCTGTACCGGAATCGTGTCGGTATTGTCGACCCACGGCCCGTTGCCCCGCAGCCGAACCAGCTTGTAGTCGCCATCGAAGACAGTGGCCGAGAAGGTGCCATCCTGCGCGATGTATACCGGAATTTTGGTAAAGAGCTGAAATCCCGGTTGCCACAGCTCCAGCTGAACCCCGTTGGTACGAACCCCAACCGGCTGGTTGTCGTAGATGACCCGGCCCGTAATGGTGGAGGTAGGCGGCTCAAAATTGTCTTTCGCACAGCCGGCCAGCAGGGTCAGAGCCGCCAGCAGGCCAATATATATAGCTTTCATGATCGGTCGTTAATGGAAAGGATTACGAACAATTTTCGGGTTGTTGTTGATTACCGCCTGATCGATGGATGCGTAGTAATTACCTAGCTGGAACAGGCGCGGAGCCCGGAAACGGGGCGCTACCAGCTTCACAAACACATACTTGCCATCGCGCGGGTCGCCGGGACGCACGATGCGGTAGGGGTAGAGCGCGTACATGACGGCGTCGGGATTGGTGGCGTTGCCGTTCCAGATCTCGTGGGCAATGCGCCAGCGCTTCAGATCCCAGACGCGGTGGTCTTCGAAAGCCAGCTCGACCCGCCGTTCGTTCTGGAGCCGGGCCAGGGTGAGCGTGGTCAGGCTGTTGGCCGGGAAACCCGCCCGTTCGCGCACCTGGTTGACGTAAGTAAGCGCTTCGCCCGTCTGGCCTAGCTCAAAGGCTGCTTCGGCTGCGTTGAGCAGAATTTCGCCCAGCCGGAACCGTACCCACCACATATCGCTGCGGATACCGCGGGTGCTCGCCAGGGGCGTTGGATCGATGTATTTCCGCATGTAGAAACCCGTATTCGACACCTCGGTCTGCGACCGCTGCGGCCCCGACGTACCCGTCAGCAGTTTCCCGTCGGTATAAACCTGGCCCAGGGTATTGCCTTCTACCACCTGGTAGTTGTTGCTGGTGGCATTCCAGACCATGACGCCAGCCTGAATCTGCACCTCCTGCCCCCGGAAACTGGTGCCGGGGTAGATAACGGTACCGTAGAGCCGGGCGTCTTTGTTGGCAAACGGCCCGCTGAGGTTATCGTAATAGATGTAGTCGCGATCGTCGGGGGTGCGGGTTTTCAGTTCGCCCGAGCTGCCATCGAGATACTCGTAATCCTCGACCAGGTTCAGCGTGGGCGTAATATTCGACGATGAAAGGTTGTCTTCGCGGACGTTGCGGGCAATGTTGTCGTAGGTGAACCCGTGCCGTTTGTCTTTGGCCGTCAGGAAATCCTTGGCCAGGATAACTTCTGAGTTGTTCAGCTTCTTGGTGATGGCCTCGAAGAAGTTTTCGCCCAGGTTGGGATTGACCCGGTAGAGCCGATAGGGACCGGCAATCACTTCTTTGGCGGCTTCCAGCGCTTTGGTGTAGTACTCCTGCGCCCGGGCGGCCGGGATACCAACCTCCCCACCCGGTGTGCTGATGGGCGCACCCATGCGGTTGTTGTATTTGGCGATCGACCCGGCGTACAGCATGGCCCGGCTTTTCAGCGCCATGGCCGTATAGCGGTTGGCGCGGGTGTTGCTGCCCGCATTGCCCAGGTCGTTCTTCACCGCATCGAGTTCGCTGGCAATGAAGTCATACACCTCCGACTCTTTGTTGCGCGGAAACTGGAGCGAGCTTGGATTGCCGCTGAAGTCATAGATGAGCTGTTTGGTAATGATCGGCACGCCACCCATCCGCTTCACCAGTTCGAAGTACATAAAGGCCCGCAGAAACCGGAACTCGGCCGCAAACTGGGTTTTCTGAGCAGCCGTCAGCGCCGTACTCTTGGTGTCGATGTTCTCGAGCGCCAGGTTGATATCCCGAATCAGGCCGTAGTCCCAGAGCCGCCAGCGCTCGAACCCGTACGAGATGATGTTGTTGGGACCGTCGTTGTTGCCCGACCAGGACGCTTCGTCGTAGGCGGCAAACTGATCCCAACCGTTATCGATCTGGGTATGAGCGGGGAGCCGGTCGTAGTAGTTGGCCAGCAGGCTCGTGATCAGTTTAGGGTCGTTCCAGACCTGGCTTTCCAGAATGATGTTAGGCGGCTGGCGTTCCAGAAAGTCTTCTTTACAGGCTGTTAAGCTAAGGGTCAGCAGGCCGATCGACAGGAATTTATGAATAGGCTTCATGCGTAAAGTCGTTTGTGAGGGTTAGAAACTCAGCGCAAAACCGGCGTTATACAACCGCTGGGGCGGGTAAACCAGCGCGCCATTCGACGAGATTTCGGGGTCGACCTGAATGGCTTTCAGGTTGTCGAACGATACCAGGTTGGTGCCGTTGATGTAGACCTTCATGGCCGATACGCCAATCTTGCTCAGGAAGGGCTTGGGAATGTTGTAGCCGATTTCGAGGTTGCGCAGGCGCAGGTAACGTACGTTGGTGACCCAGAAGTCGCTCCGGCGGCTGTAGTTCACGTGGCTCGGGCTGTCTTTCCGAACGGCGGGATACGTACCGGCCACCCACGGGCTGTCGTTGTTGAACGGATCGGCGCGGTGCCAGCGGTCTTCGAAGAGGTAGTTGGGTGAGGTGCCGTTGTTCTGGAACGGAATCTTCTGCTCCACCTCGCGCCGGAACGTTTGCAGACCCGCGCCCACTACATCGACCTGGAGCGTAAAGCCCCGGTAGCCCAGCGTACCGTTGAAGGCGTAGTTGAAGTAGGGCGTAGCGCCTTCGGCATAGCCGATGGGCCGCTCGTCGAGACCGTTGATAACCCCATCGCCGTTGACGTCTTTGTAGATGAAATCGCCGGGGAGCTGGGTGCGGTTGCCCTGGCCGTCGTTATCGACGCGGTAATCGTCGATCTCCTGCTGCGACTGGAAACGGCCTACTACCTGATAGCCCCAGTTGATGGCCGACCAGCGGTCAACGGCCGAGTTGCGGTACTGATCCCAGGAGTTGCCGAAGCGGGGTTTGTAGATGTCCAGACTCCGCTGCCGCGCCAGGGTAGCGTTACCACCCACGGTATAGGTCAGTTCACCCGCTTTGCCCGTGTAGGACAGCGCTCCTTCTACCCCCCGAATGGCGTCGGAGTTGAGGTTGGCGTTCGGCAGGGTGTAGCCCACTTCGCTGGGGAGCAGTACGTCATACTGCGCGGCAGGCAGGCCCGACCGCTTCCGCTCGAACACGTCGAACTGACCCGAAATCTTGCCGCCCAGCAGCCCGAAATCGATCCCTACGTTGGTCGAGATGTTGTTGACCCACGATAGGGTGGTGATGGGCAGGCCGCGCGGCTGAACCCCGATTACGTAGTTGCCATTGAAGATGGCACTGCCCGCCAGGAAGTTGTAGCCGGGCAGGTAGCTGAACGGCGCCACAATGAAATTGTCGTTGATGAGGTCGCTACCGGTGCGGCCGTAGCTGGCCCTCAGTTTCAGCTCGCTGAGCGTATTGCCCAGGTTCTCCTTGAAGAACGGCTCCTCACTCACCCGCCAGCCCAGCGACGCGCCGGGGAAGAACCCGTACCGCCGACCGGGCGCAAACAGGAACGACCCGTCATACCGACCCAGCAGCTCGACCAGGTAACGCTGTTTGTAATTGTAGTTGAAACGGCCAATATAACCCGCCCGCGCCGTCACGTTCCACTCGTCGATGAGCAGATCCTGGTTGGCAAAGGACATCAGCGGGATATAGTTATTGGGCGGAACGGTATGTACGACCATGTATTTGTTGTCCGTGTCATAGCGTTCATAGGCAGCCACGGCGGCCAGGCTGTGATCGCCCAGCTGCTTGTTGTAGGTAGCCTGCATCTGCATGAACCGGTCGGCCACGTTGCGTTTCCGCCGTTCGCGCCAGGGGTTCTGGTTGCCCCCGCCCGGCACCGCGTTGTAGGTGTCGGTGGCCGCGTCGTACGTGTAGGCATCGTAGGTGTACTCGAAGCCGTCGAAGTCGAAGTTAGTGAAGTTGTAGGAGTACGTACCCTTAACGCTTAGGCCAAAATCGAAGTCGTACTGCGCGGTGAAGTTGGCTTTAACGGCCCGCCAGGTTTCGTTGATGTAGCCCGTTACTTCTTTTCGGTAGGTAGCCGGGTTTACGTTCACATTGTGCGTCTGGTTGATGTACTTCGGGTTGTCGTTGGCGTAGGGCCGCTCGGTAGGCCACATCGAGAAAATACTCAGGAACGGGTTGAAATAGTCGTCCAGTCCCGGTACCCCAACCTGAAAGCGGTCTTCGATCCGGCCGCTGATCTGCGTACCGATCCGGAGCTTCTTGCTGAGGCCGGCTTCGACGTTAGCCTGGAAGTTGCTCCGCTTGAAGTTATAATCCCGGATCAGGGCGTCCTGGGTCAGGTGGCTGGCCGATACGTAGTAGGTTACGTTCTCCGACCCGCCCGATACGCTGCCGTTCAGGTAGGCCTGCGGTACGTTGGGACGCATGACCATGTCGTAGTAGTCGAAGCTCTGGAACCCTTTTTCGGTGCCGATCCGCCATTTTTCCAGCTCGGTAGGGGTAATGGTTGTCGGAATGCCGCGGTTCTGGTCCGACTCGGCCAGGGCCCGAACGTGCTGATAGGCGTTGGCCGGGCGCGGGTAGCGGGTGAAGTTCTGCAGACCGTAGTAGCCCGACAGGCTGATAACGGGTTTTTGACCGGCTTTGCCCCGTTTGGTGGTAACCAGCACAACCCCGTTGGCGGCCCGTAGCCCGTAAATAGCGGCTGAGCCGTCTTTCAGAATGGAAATGTTCTCAATGTCGTTGATGCCTAAGTTGTTGAACTGCCCCACATCGGCTACGATGCCGTCGATGACGTAGAGCGGAGCGCCCATATTCCGGATCTGGATGTTGGTACCGCCACCGGGCCGGGCGTCGGTTTGCCGGGCCGTAATGCCCGGAACGCGACCCACCAGCGCACTGGTAGCTGCAACGGCCGGCGTCCGGATAATCTCTTCGGCTTTCACCGATGCTACCGAACCCGTTACGGTCCCGCGCGACTGGGTGCCGTAGCCCACTACCACCACTTCGTCGAGCGACTGATCATCGGCCACTAGTTTGATGGCGAGTCGGCTGGCGTTACCGGCAACGATCTCCTGGGTGCGGTAGCCTACGAACGAGAAAACGAGTACCGTGTTTGGGTCCGGTACCGTAATGGAGAAAAGTCCCTGCGCGTCGGTGGTGCTGCCGCGCGTCGATCCTTTGATCACCACGTTGACACCGGGCAGGGCTTCGCCCTTGTCGTCAGTCACTTTTCCTGAGACAACCACATCGGCGTGCCGGGGCAGGGCATGCAGACCTTCCGTCCGAAATTTCAGGGCCGTCGGTCTGGCCAGCGCGTCTTTACACGGCATGGCGCAGGCTAGCGGAATGAGGGCGTACGCTGTCATTTTACCGGCAGTGTACCTTGGTACTGATCGTCTCATAATGCTGACTGTTTAGGAGAGAGTAAAAAGTAGAAGAGAAAAGAACAGTTCATATTGGGTTGTTATCATTCAATTTACAAGTAGAATAATCCTAAAAATCAAAGCTATAGTGTTGGTATATTAAAAGGAAATTAAAATCAAAATACAGTCAGCATTAGTCAATCCTTGCCAAATAAACAGCACAATTTGTAGGTTAGATGTAAATAAAGAGAAGTTATTGACCTTAATTTGACATACGTATACTGAATCTAGTTTAAATACAGTCTATATTGATCAACTATGAATCAGTTGACGACGATTCGGTCGTCTGCTTGAGTCGATAAGCCTCGTAGTTATTCACCTTTGGCCCCTGTTCCAGATCGTATACGGGCGGCTTTGGAGTCTTGGTGAGAGTCGCTGGGCCGGGCAGCGTGTAACCGGCTGTTCAATGTTAGCCTTCTTCTTTTTAATGGGCGATCAACCCACCAGCCAACAGATTGAACAGTTTATCCGGGATAGTTTTGCTCGTACTGAACCTAAGCAACGGGCGCTGTGGCAACCGATGCCGGGTCGGCTGATTAATAAGACGGGAATTCGGTGCGGGCTTTGTTCAGGATAGCCACCGGTGCTGCTGCCTGGCCTGCGCACAGCTGTCCGCAACTGTACGGAACGCTGTCCATTTCCGGACAGAATACGCGCCTGTTCGTGTTGAATAGTGGCTGACTATCAGTAGATTGGCTTTGTGGTACAGGTTTTGGTGGTACAGGGACAGAGATGTCTACCTTAACGTCGAAGACTCATGGTTCGTAATTATCTGAAAATCGCGCTCCGCAACTTGTGGAAAAACCGGCTGTTCAGCGGGCTCAACATGGGGGGGATGAGCGTTGGCATTGCGGCCGTTGGGCTGATGAGTCTGTACGTTGTTCACGAGCTGAGTTACGATCGGTTTCATGCCAACGCCGACCGGATCGTTCGGGTGGTACACCACGCCAGCTGGCCGGGCGGGAGTCTGAACCTGGCACCTACCTCGGCCCGGTTTGCCGATGCGCTCAAAAGCGAGTACCCCGCCATCGAAAAAACGGTGCGGTTTCATCCCGAAGGCGGTGGCCTGATTACCTATAAGGACAAAAAACTGGACGTACCCACGATTCTGTTTGCCGACCCATCGGTGTTTGAGGTGTTCTCGTTTCCGTTTCTGTACGGTAACCCCGCTACCGCCCTGACGCGGCCGCAGACGATCGTCCTGACCAAAACCCTGGCCGAGAAACTGTTCGGCGATGCAGCCCGCGCCGTTGGACAAACGGTTTCCTTCTCCAACAACTTCCCCAATCAGGTTACCGGCGTTATCGACGACCTGCCCGCCAATTCGCACTTGCAGTTCAGCGCGTTGCGGTCATTGCCGGCCAACTATACCAGTGGCTGGCAAAATTTTGAACTCTATACGTATCTGTTGCTCAGTAAAGGTACGGACCCTAAGGCGCTTGAGTCGCGGCTGGGCAGTTTCTATCCCAAATACCTGAAGTCGGAAATGGGCGAGCTGAACTATCGGATGGCACTACAGCCAATTACCTCGATTCACCTGGAGTCGCATCTGGATTACGAAATCAGCCCGAACGGCAACCTCCGGACGATCTACACCTTTGCGCTGGTGGCCGCGCTGATCTTACTGATTGCGGGCATCAACTACGTAAATCTGTACACGGTTCGGGCGGTGGCCCGGACGCGTGAAGTGGGGGTCCGGAAGGCGATTGGCTCCCGACGCGGGCAGCTGATCGGCCAGTTTCTGACCGAGTCGATGCTGATGGCAGTACTGTCGTCCGGGCTGGGACTACTCCTGGCCAATTTGGTCCTGACGCTGTTCAACGAACTGGCCGGTACGAGCCTGACCCTGACCCAGTATGGCTGGCTA
The DNA here is from genome assembly GCF_005870035.1 of Spirosoma lacussanchae. Lineage (GTDB taxonomy): Bacteria > Bacteroidota > Bacteroidia > Cytophagales > Spirosomataceae > Spirosoma > Spirosoma lacussanchae. Next base: position 225,804 of record NZ_SWJG01000005.1, read on the forward strand.
CCTACGATGCTGGCGGGGCTGGCCTTCACCGTGCTGCTCGGGCTGGTGAGCGGGCTGTACCCGGCCCTGCTGATGTCGGGTTTCCGGCCGGTGGTGGCGCTGAAAGGGCGTATCAGCAGCCCGCTGGGCGGGGGCCTGTTCCGGCAGTCGCTGGTCGTGTTTCAGTTCGTAGCGGCTGTGGTGCTGATTGCCTGTTCGTGGGTTATTTACCGGCAGATCGGCTATGCGCTGCACAAAGATCTGGGCTTCAACAAAGACCAGGTGTTAACCTTTCACCTCGATAGCGACGACGTTCGGAAACAGGTTCAGGCCCTGAAAAATGAGTTGCGAAAAAGTCCGCTGATCGAGCAGGTGGCGGCTGCCAGCAATCCCATCGGCAATAACAATATTGGTGACAACGGGATGTTCTTCGAGCAGAACGGCGCCATCAGCAATACAGCGCAGGTGGTACAAACATTCTCCGTCGATGCGGATTACCTGCCTACGCTGGAAATCAGTCTGCTCGAAGGCCGCAACTTCAGAGAGTCGGCCAGCGACGGCCCGGGAGCGGTGCTGGTCAACCAGGCGCTGGTTCGGCAGATGGGGTGGCAGCGGCCGCTGGGTAAGCGGGTCAAATATTTCGTCGATAAAGAGGTGTCGTTCGAAGCGCGGGTGGTGGGTGTCGTCAGTGATTTCCATACCTATTCACTCCAGCATAAGATTCAGCCGCTGGTTTTGCAGATGCCCGCGCCGACCGAGAAAGACAACCTGTACGTGCGGGTCCGGCCCGACCAGACCACCGAAGCGCTGGCGTACATCCGGGCTGTCTATAAAACGTTCGATCCGTCGGCCGACCTGACGTTTCATTTTCTGGATGAGAACTTCTCCCGGCAGTATCAGGCCGAGCAGAAGCAGGCACAGGTACTGCTGTCGTTTACGGTGCTGGCGGTGCTGATTTCGTGTCTGGGTTTGTTCGGGCTGGCTGCCTTTGCGGCCGAGCAGCGGACCAAGGAGATCGGTGTTCGTAAGGTGCTGGGCGCTTCGGTGGCCAGCATTGTCGGCCTGCTCTCGCGGGATTTTCTGAAGCTGGTCGTGATCGCGATCGTGATTGCTAGTCCCCTGGCCTGGTATGCTACCAACCGCTGGCTGCAGGATTTCGCCTACCGGATTGAGGTCGAGTGGTGGGTGCTGGCTCTGACGGGTTTACTGACGGCAGTTATCGCGTTATTGACGGTTAGTTTCCAGAGTATCAAAGCGGCCCTGACCAATCCCGTAACGTCGCTGCGATCTGAATAGGATTGGGAATGATGAATGATGAGTGAGTTCAACACCCTGGTCCGTGCGGTCGGCGTCCCGATCCCCATGGACTACGGTGAAGAATGATACATGCTTGGGTTGGTGCGGTCGTCGTATCCTTTTTTTCTTTTTGCTATGCTAACGAATTATCTAAAGATTGCGCTTCGGAACATCAGCCGGAACAAAGGGTTTTCGTTCATCAACATTGCCGGGCTGGCGATGGGTATGGCGGCTACGCTGCTCATCATACAGTACGTTGCCTTCGAGCGAAGCTACGATCGCTTCCACGAAAAAGCCGACCGGATCTTCCGCGTCACGGCCGAGCGGTATGAACATGGTATCCTTTCGACCGAATGGGCGGGTGGCCCTTTTGCCGTGGGGAATCACCTGAAAAGCGCCTTCGACGAAGTAGACGAGTACGCGAAGGTGTACATGCGGGACAAGCTGCTGCTGGAGGTCAACAACCGGAAATACAGGGTAGATAAAGGCGCGTTTGCTACGCCTTCGTTCTTCTCCGTTTTTTCGTATTCGCTGCTTACCGGCGATCCCCGAACCGCCCTGGCCGAACCCAACACGGGGGTTATTTCGGCCTCCCTGGCGCAACGTCTGTTTGGAGCCACTAACCCCGTGGGTCAGGTGATCACGATTGAGCGGGAGTTCCCGATCCGGGTGACGGGTGTTTACCAGGACTTCCCCAAAAACTCACACCTGGCCGCTGACTACCTGATGTCGTTCAGCACGTTTCAGCGCATGGTCAACCCCAAAAACGAGCCCGACAAAAACTTCGACAACACCTGGGACTGGGACGGCTGCCTGACGTATGTGGTATTGAAAGAAGGCGCTAATCCTGCCCGGTTGGCGGCCAAATTCCCCGCCTGGCTTACGACCCTGGATCAGCGCGACCCCAAAACCAACAGCGGGCTGATGTTGCACCTGCAGGCCCTGCCCGATATTCATCTGTACTCGCATCTGATGTTCGAGGCCGGTGCCAACGGCGACGGCAATTCGGTGTATGTGCTGCTCTGCGTTGCTTTTTTCATCATCGCCATTGCCTGGATCAACTACATCAATCTGGCTACCGCACGGGCTATTGGCCGGGCCCGGGAAGTAGGGGTGCGGAAAGCCATTGGCTCGTACCGGCGGCAGCTGATCAGCCAGTTTCTGATAGAGTCGGCTCTGCTCAACTTCATCGCCGTTGTGGTGGCATTTGGGCTTATTCTGCTGGCCCTGCCGCTATTCAATCACTTCACCGATCAGGAGCTGACCTACTCGTTCGTTCGGTCGGGGCGCTTCTGGCTCGGTCTTGGAGTAATGTATACCGCCGGTACGTTGCTGTCGGGGGGGTATCCTGCCTTTGTGCTGTCGGGCTTCAACCCGGTTTCAGTCCTGAAAAATGGCGTTTCCGCTTTCCGGGAAGGGGTTATCCTCCGAAAATCACTCGTCGTTATTCAGTTTTCGGCCTCTGTTTTTCTGCTGGTCGGTACGATTACCGTATTCCGTCAGCTGCAGTTCATGCGGAGTCAGAATCTGGGCATCGACATTGGACAAACGCTGGTGCTGAACAGGCCGATGAATGATTCGACCCGTATCAGCCAGACCCGGGCTTTCAAGGATTATCTGCTTCGTCAGTCTGCCATCAGGCAGGTGGCGGTATCGGGGAGCATTCCGGGCGAAAAGGTCGAGTTCAACGCTGGCGGCATCCGGCTGGAGAGCGCCCCGCAGGATGAAGGCAAGCAGTACCGCGTTATCGGTGTCGACTACGACTTTGTCGACGCCTTCGGTATGAAGCTCATTGCGGGCCGTAACTTCGATGCCGGGCTGGGCGAGAAAGGCGCCGTTGTGTTCAACAAAACGGGAATCCGGCAACTGGGTTTCAGCGATCCGGAAAAGGCCCTCGGCAAAAAAATCGACTTCTGGGGCGACATTCTTACCATTGTAGGGGTCGTCGACGATTTTCACCAGCAGTCACTTCGGGAAGCTTACGAGCCGCTTATCTTACGGCTGGATCCGGGCGTCAATGGATCGATCTCGATCAAACTGGCTGACAGAAACCCCACCCAGGCCATTGCGGTGGTCCGCGAAGCGTGGACCCGTTTTTTTCCTACCGACCCGTTCGAATACTCGTTCCTCGACGAACGGTACGACAAGCAATATCGGGCCGACGAGCGGTTTGGGCAGGTGTTTGGCTTTTTCACCCTCATGGCCCTGCTGGTGGCGTGTCTGGGCCTGCTGGGCCTGGCTACCTTTACGGCTCAGCAGCGGACGAAAGAAATTGGCGTCCGCAAAGTGCTGGGCGCTAGCGTAGGCAGTATCATTTCGTTGCTCTCCGCCGATTTGCTGAGGCTGGTGCTGGTCGCCATCGTGCTTGCCTCACCGGTGGCCTGGTATGCCATGCACCAGTGGTTGCAGGGCTTTGCGTACAAAATCGACATGGAATGGTGGGTGTTTGCAGTAGCCGGCCTGCTGGCGCTGGCCATCGCGTTCCTGACCGTGAGTTTCCAAAGCCTGAAAGCCGCGCTGATGAACCCGGTGAAAAGCTTACGGTCGGAGTGATGAACGATGAGGTGAGGGTCGATCTTTACCAGCATTTTCTTTAGCATGATAGCGAACTATATAAAAATTGCCTGGCGGAACCTGCTCCGTAACAAAGCCTTTTCGGCCATCAACCTGGTCGGGCTCGCCATTGGGCTGGCTACGTGTTTGCTGATTAGCCTGTTCATTCTTGATGAGCTGAGCTACGATCGTTACAATGCGAAGGCCGACCGGATCGTGCGGGTGGTGTTCCGGTCCAGGATGAACGGGGAACCTATTCGTGAAGCCCACGTGATGCCACCCGTGGCGCAGGTGATGAAGGCCAGCTATCCCGAAGTTGAAGACGCTACCCGGCTGCGGTCGGCTGGAGTACAACTGGTGAGCTACGGCGATAAGTCGTTTCCGAACGAACGGGTCGTTTATGTCGACGCCAACTTTTTTCAGGTCTTTACCCTGCCGTTTGTGGCGGGCGATGCGAAAACGGCGCTGGCCCGGCCCAACACGCTCGTCATCTCAGCCGCTGCGGCCGAGCGGTATTTCGGAAACGCCAGTCCCATCGGAAAACGACTGACGGTGAAAAGCTGGAATGCCGACTTTGTCATCACCGGCGTTATGCGCAACGTACCGGCCAACTCACACTTTCATGCCGATTTCTTTGTCTCGCTGGCCAGTCTTCCCGATGCCCGGTCAACCTCGTGGATGACTTCGGAGTACCACACCTACCTGGTGCTGCCGACGGGCTACGACTACCGGAAGCTGGAAGCCAAACTGCCCGGGCTGGTGGCTACCCACCTGGGCCCGCAGCTGCAACAGGCGTTTGGTATGAGCCTGACTCAATTCCTGCAAAAGGGAAACCAGATTGGCCTGTTTTTACAACCCCTGACCGACATTCACCTGCGCTCTGACCTGACGCATGATCTGGAAGCGGGCAGCGATATTCAATACGTCTACATTTTTGGCGTCATTGCTGTGTTTATGCTGCTCATTGCCTGTATCAACTTTATGAACCTCAGCACCGCCGGGGCGTCGAAACGGGCGAAAGAGGTGGGGGTACGGAAGGCGCTGGGCTCGGCGCGGCTCAGCCTGGCGAGCCAGTTTCTGACCGAGTCCGTGCTGATGACCGTACTGGCCCTGGGGCTGGCCGTTGGGCTGGTTGCTCTGATGATTCCGTTTTTCGATGAGCTGACCGATAAGGTACTGAGCGCTGGCCTGCTGAGTACGCCCTGGTTGCTGGCGGGTTTACTGGGGCTGGGGTTGGTCGTAGGACTGCTGGCTGGCAGCTACCCGGCTCTTTTTCTGTCGTCGTTCCGGCCCGTTGCGGTGCTGAAGGGAGCACCAGCGGGATCGGCCCGGACGGGTGGGGGGCTGCGGAGCGGTCTGGTGGTTTTTCAGTTTTTTATCTCGATGTTGCTGATGGTAGGCACGGCGGTCGTTTACCAGCAGCTCAGCTACATCCAGCACAAAAAGCTGGGTTATAATAAAGAGCAGGTCATTGTGCTGCGGGATGCCTGGCGGCTGGGCCGTAGCCTGGCTTCGTTTCGGGAGCAGCTTGAGCAGGACGCCCGTGTGGCGCATGTGAGCGTGTCGGGCTACCTGCCTGCTGGCCCGTCCGACAATAACAATTTCATGTCGTACGCCGACGATCAGCGGGGGCAACTGACCAAGACCCTGCGCTACGATGTCGACCATCAGTACATTCCGACGATGGGTATGACCCTGGTTGCTGGCCGGAATTTCTCACCCGACTTTCCGACCGATTCGGCGGGCATTATCCTGAACGAAACCGCCGTACGGGCATTTGGCTGGACCGGAAATCCGCTGGGACATACCATCAGCAACCCCGACAACGAAGGCCGCATCACTACCTACCGGGTTATTGGAGTCGTGAAAGATTTCCACTTCCGGTCTTTCCACGAACGGATTGCGCCCCTGCTGATGGTCCTGCGCAACCAGGGTGGCTCAGTCATCATCAAAGCCAGAACCAAAGACGTTGGCAGCTTGCTGGCCAGTCTGAAACAGCGCTGGGAAACGATCCGGACCGATATTCCTTTCAGTTATCATTTCCTGGATGAGAGCGTGCTGGCTGCTTACCGGGCCGAGCAGCTCACCGGTCAGCTTCTGGGCGTCTTTGCGGGCCTGACCATCTTCGTGGCCTGCCTGGGCCTGCTCGGCCTGGCCATGTTCACGGCTGAACAACGCCGGAAAGAGATTGGGGTTCGCAAGGTACTGGGAGCCAGTACAACCAGCGTGGTGAGTCTGCTGTCGCGCGATGTGCTGAAACCGGTGCTGCTGGCCATTGCGCTGGCCTCGCCGGTAGCCTGGTATGCTATGAACCGCTGGCTTCAGGATTTTGCCTACAAGATCGATGTCGAGTGGTGGGTGTTTGCGCTGGCGGGTCTGATAGCCGTAACCATCGCGCTGCTGACGGTCAGTTTCCAAAGCGTCAAAGCCGCTCTGACCAACCCCGTAACGTCGCTGCGATCCGAATAGGATTGGGAGTGATGAATGATGAATGATGAGCGATGAGTGAGTTTGACACCGTGGTCCGTGTCCTCACCGAGAAGCGCAGTCCGGGACGCGCAGTCGGACCACCTGTCCGGATGGTTTTGTTGCTGACGCATGAGTGGTCCGTGCGGACACAGACCACGGTGAGGGGTGCCGACCGCACGGACCACGGAGGTGGGCAGGGTGGCTGTGAGTTTCTGCTGAATTCGGCAACGTCATGGCGGTTCGCGTGGCCAGACGCTTCTGTCATACGTAGTGTTTGACTATCTTGAGGGCAGGTTAAACACTAGGTCTCGCGGCTATGAAGTGTGCTGACATCAGGACAGGATTTGGTTGGCTGGGGGTTTCCCTTTGGCTATTGGTGGGGACGGCTATAGCGCAGCAGGGCCTGAAAGGAGAATACTACAACGGCAGCAACTTCGAAAAGAAAATCCTTACCCGCATCGACCCTGAACTGCGGTTCTCCTGGAAATCCAGCAGTCCGGCCCCGGGCCTCGACTATTCGTACTATTCCATACGCTGGACCGGAAAAATCCTGGCGCCGGTCTCGGGTCGGTATACGTTTTACGCCAAAGTCGATGACGGCATTCGGGTGTGGGTCGGTAACCGGAAGGTTATGGACGTCTGGCAACTCAACGACTCCAATCATTTTACGGGAACCGTGGTGCTGGAAGCCGGGCGTTACTATGATATGAAAGTAGAGTATTTCAACGCCATGCTCGGGGGCGTTCTGGAATTGTTCTGGCAACGACCCGATCCGAAAGCGCCCCTGTCGGTGGATATCAACCGGCCCATGGAGCCCATCGCGGCCCGTTATTTTCGGCAACAGGCTCCACCTGTTGTGGCAGCGCCCAAACCCGCTGCGCTGCCACCAGTGTCGGGGCTGGTGCGGGCCACCCCGCCCAAACCGGTTGCCCGGCCACCGGCGCTGGCTACGGTAAAGTCTGTCAAACCGGCTTCTGTTCGTCCGGTACCGCCCGTTACTGCCGTTCAACGGCCGGTGCCGTCCCCCGCGTCGTCGTCAGCGGTCGTTGCCAGGGTGGTGCCCAGGAATGAACCGCCCGTTTCTGAGTCGGCGGTTGCCATGCCCGTTACCCTGCGGCATGTCCAGTTCGAGCAGAGCAGCTATGTGTTGCTGCCCGAGTCGTTCCCCGAGTTGGACAAGCTGGTTGAGCGCTTGCGGCAGCAGGCCCACTGGCGTATCGAGGTGATGGGCCATACCGATAACGTGGGCGACCCGCGCCTGAACCAGGTGCTGTCGGAATACCGGGCGAAGGTGGTTATGAATTACCTGATCCGGCACGGTATTGCCGATAACCGTATCGAAGCGAACGGGTACGGCGGGTCGCGGCCCATTGCCGATAACGACACCGAAGACGGCCGGTCCCGAAACCGGCGCGTCGAATTTATCCTGAAATAAGGTGTATTATCCCCACCCACCGTCCCGTAGGGACGTAACAGCGCAGCGTCGGTAGCATGTCGGTAGCCAGGTTGCACAGACGCCCCCTCTACAATCCAAATTAGCCCAGGCCCATCGGTCTATTTACCCGGGCGGACGGTGTATTGCTCGAACCGGAATACTTCCTGCCGGACAACCTCGAACGTACGGGTCAGCTGCTTCTGGGCGGCTGCCAGCTTGGGGTCGGCGGGTTCGGCCAGGACGTTCAGGCCGGTCATGGGGCGGGCCATGGCGAAGCCGTATCCTTTCTCACTGCCGTTGGGGACCATCAGCGTCGAGAACGCCCAGCCACCGAGCCGTTTCTGACTGATCTGCGCAGCGCCCGCCTGCTTCAGCGACGCTACCGCCCCCGTCCCGTCGGCCAGCGGATCGCGGAGCTTGAGGAAGTCGACAACCACCGTTGAGGTTTTGCCGGGGCCGAAGTCAGGGCCGAACAGTGCATCGGTGTTTTCCCAGATTTCGATTTTTACCACCGGAGCCGTCAGCCGATCGCGCCGGTTGAGGTCGGCCATGCGTACCTGTACACTGTCGCCGTAGAGTTTAGCCATTGCAGCGGCCGACGCGCCGTTGATACCCATATTGGGCGAAACAATGCAGGTGACGTAATCGTACTCACTGGGGTTCGGATTTGAGCTGAACTGCTTTACCATCATGTGCCAGCCGATGAGTTTACCCTCGTCAACGGCAGCCTGGTTAATGGCTTTCCATTCGCGCTCGACCGGCAGGGCATCCTGAATGGTTTTGCCCGGTGCCAGCTTATGAAAAATCAGGTAAGTATACGTCTTCGGCGGTACGGACTGAGCCAGCGCAGTAGCTGCAAGAAAGAGACAGAAGAATAGGGAGGAAAGTCGGTGTTTCACAGAAAAAGAGTTTAGTGACAAAATCGAACATCGGTCGGCTTTCTACTTATTTCGGGTCGTTATAACCGGGATTTTTACCGGCTGCCTTCGGCCGGGTTGATGCCGTGGCAATCCGCCTGCGCAGTGCCCAATGCGGTGGGGAGCCGGGTCGGGCGTACCGCAGACGATGACGAATAGGGGTGAAAACGGGGTCAGAAACCGGGTTCGCCCCATTTTTGGGTAGGTCTGTCCCATTTCTTCCCGGCGTCGGCCGGACCCGCTTAGCTTTGATCAAAAATCGAATAAAGCAATGCGGAATGGACAGAGTATTCGGCGGTATGAGCTAATTTTTGTGGTGAGTGTTACGGTCCTTTACGTGGTCAGGCGACTCCTCGAAGAGGTTGACCGGATCGACGGCCTCGTTGGGTCAGCGGCTGGTAATGGGGTGGCGCCCGCTACGTTCTGGCGGCATCTGGGCTCGTATGACCATACCCTGCATACCAATGTTCCGCTCATAGCGGGGGCTTGCCTGTTGCTGGGTGCCTGGTATGTTCTTCACCAGTTGGCAGCACCCGCCCTGCAGCGTCAGCCTGACGACCCGCGTGCCTGGCTCTATGCCGTCCTGGCGGGCGTGATGATCCTTACCGCCGTTTTTATATACCACTACATGCGGCTCTACGTACGTTACCAGCACGACGAGAGCGGCCGGGTAATCGGCCTGGCTGTTTACTCGCTATACCGCAAACGGCTGGTGCTGGCCGATGCCATCGGGGTCGGTATTATACTAACCGCCTACGAAGCGGCCTTTGGCTACTACACCTTTCTGGCGCGCCGGATTGCCGGCGAGTCCGAAGGCCACTTCAGGATCGTGAGTTTTTTGCTGTTGATGGGGGTCAGCGTGCTGGCAACGTCGTTTGCGCTGACGGGAAACCTGCCACCGGTCTTATGGCGCGCCGGGCTTCGTGATGGGCTGCTGATGCTGGGCCTTGTGCTGGAGATTCTTTTTCTCCAGGCCTATATTTACCGCTACGTGCTGCCCGCGCTGAAGGCCCCCCAGTTGTCGGGTCTGTTTGTTCACATAGCCGCCGTACTGCTCCTGGCGGTAACGGCGACAACGATCCTATGGGGCGCCAGCACAAACTTCTATTACTACGCGTCGGATACCATCATCTCGTTTACGGCGGTGGTGGTGGTGGGGGCCGTAACGAGTGCTTACCTGCGCCGGGTGCTGACCCGGGAAAATCAGCTGTTACAGACGCAGGTGTCGGCAAAGTCGGCAGAGCTGGCGAGCCTGCGGGCTCAGATCAACCCGCATTTTCTGTTCAACGCCCTCAACAGCCTGTATGCTACGGCCCTGAAAGAAAACAGCGAAAAAACGGCCGATGGCATCCAGAAGCTGGGCGATATGATGCGGTTCATGTTGCAGGAAAACAACCGCGACCGTATCCCGCTCAACAAGGAAGTGGAGTATCTGCGCAACTACATCGAGCTGCAGCGGATGCGGATCGACCCAACTCACGACATTGACATTCGGGTTACCATTCAGGAGCCGGTCCGGGCTATTTATCTGGCGCCCATGATGCTGATTCCTTTTGTCGAAAACGCCTTCAAGCACGGCATCAGCCTGCGGCAGCCGTCCTGGATTTACATCACCCTGACGCTGGACGATACCCGGCTCTACTTTAAGGTTCATAACTCCCGGCCTGTCAGGTCAACCGACCCGGCATCGGCCGATCGACACGACCCGGAAGAAGACCGCTCCGGCGTTGGGCTCGACAACGTTCGCAAACGGCTCGACCTGATCTACCCCGGCCGCCACCAGCTCGCCATTCAGCAGTCGGACCAGGATTATTTTGTCTCGCTGACGCTGGTGTACTGGTAACGCGGGAAGGTTGCTCGCCAGGACACAAAAGTTGTATCTTGTTAGTCATATGCCAAACAGTGAAAAAACTAGCCTGTTATGTCCCTGACTGCGCTTGCTGTTGATGACGAGCCCCAGGCGCTGGATGTTATTCGGCTCCACGCGGCCCGGGTTCCGTTTCTGGACCTGAAGGCCAGCTTCACCGATGCGTTCGATGCCATTGCCTGGCTCCAGACGAACCGCGTCGATCTGCTTTTCCTCGACGTCAAAATGCCCGACATTTCGGGGATCGACCTGGTCAAATGCCTGCCCAGAGTGCCGATGGTTATTTTCACTACCGCCTATTCCGACTTTGCCGTCGAAGGGTTCGAGCTGGATGCCGTCGATTATCTGCTGAAGCCATTCTCGCTGGCCCGGTTTCTGAAAGCCTGTACCAAAGCGCTCGATATACACACGCTGCGGGCGGGGGGCGCGCCGGAGTTTATATTCGTCAAAACCGGGTACGAAGAAGAAAAAGTGCTGCTGGACGAGATCCTGTACGTCGAAGCGGAGGGTAACTACCTGTCGCTGGTGCTGACGGGCCGGAAGCTGCTCAGCCGCCAGACCATGGCCGACCTGCTCCAGCAACTGCCGCCCGACCGCTTTGTGCGCGTTCACCGGTCGTACTGCGTGGCCATCCCCAAGATCACCCGGCTGGCCCGTCAGGAGATTACAGTGGGGAGCCACGTTATTCCGATCGGAGCCTCGTACGAAGATGCCCTGGCCCTAATCCGAACCCGGCTGTAGCGCGCCCGGACGAAAATCAACAATAACGAGTCATCCTAGAGTACACTATGCTTTCACTACTCCTATGAAAAAACTAGCCGTTGCCTTGCTAATGAGTGTATTGGGCCGTCATGCGTGGACGCAGTCGATCGAGTCCATTGCGAAGGAGTTGCCTTCCCATTTTTCGGTACTAACCACCTGGGGGGTACGGCCTGAGTGGGACGAGACATCCGAAAACATCTATTTCCTGAACAAGCTGGTTGGCGATGTGTTCAGGATCAACATCAAAACCCGGGAGGTGACTGCCGTAACGGCCAACTTCTACCACGGTGGCATTTACCGGGCGCAGTGTCTGCCCAATGGCGATCTACTGCTGGCCATGGGCGGTACTACGTTCGACGCGACCAATCCCGAGAAGGACCGGCATACGGGGCTAGGGCTGTATATCCTCAAAAAAGACAACCTCAACAAGCCGTATCCGCTGGGTGCCTACTGCGATGAAGGCCCCGCCGTCTCCAAAAAAAAGATGCAGATTGCCTGGACCCTCCCCGGCCAGCGGGATATAAAAATGGGCCAGATCCGGTATGTGGACGGGGTGCCTGAACTGGCCGACGTCAAAACCATTGTATCCTACCGCGACTCGGCGGCCTACGTTCGGCTGGAGACGCAGGATTTCAGGCCTCCGCAGGATGAAGAACTGATCTATACCCACTACTGGGGCGATGCAAACGATCAGTATCATCACTCGCAGGCGTATGGGTTCAACCTGCGTACCGGAACCACCACCAGGTACACGAATCTGCCCGACAGCTACAACGAAGTAGAGGGTATCTTTCCGGATGGGCAGTATGTACTGATCGAAAGCGACCGGCATCAGCCCATGAACGAGCGGAACAAATACAAGCTGGATATTTACAGGTTGCGGCTGGATGGGAGCGGGGCCGTGGAGCGCCTGGCCGATTTTTCGACCCGCTATCCAAACCGGTTGCGGTCAGACAATCCCGTTGTTGACAAAACAGGTACGCTAATTGCTCACCAGTTCGGCTACCAGCGGGGAGCAGGCGATGGGAAAGGCATCTTCCTGTTCGACCTCAAAAAATACGAGCAGAACAAAGCCGCCCAGTCGGGTAAAGCTACCCGGCGCGCTAAGCCCGACTAGTATCGATACGACCCTCGATGAGTCTGGTATGTTTGTTTTCCAGCCAGATATGCCGGCGGATCGACAGCCCGATTTCCGCTCGATAATCGACACCCAAAAAAAAATCTGACTTTTTCGGTAACCTTGATCCCGATCGGCGGTTTTCACGCCAAATTCCTGAACCTCTTTTTACGAACGCTTGAACTCACTGACGGACAATGCCCTGATGCTTAAGGTTAAGGCGGGCGATTTGAACAAGATGGGCTTACTGTTTGAGCGGTACCATCGTGAACTTTTCGGCTTCCTGTACCACATGAGCAGCAACCCCGACGCCAGTGAAGACATGGTGCAGACGGTGTTTTACCGCATGCTCAAATACCGCCATACGTTCACCGGTGAGGGCTCGTTCCGCACCTGGATGTACCACCTGGCCCGCAACGTAGTGGTCGATTCGGCGCAGCAGCACAAACGGTCGGCTCACCACCATGACGTGGCCGATTATGCTGAACGAATCGGCGGAGGCCCGATGGCCGACGAGCCGTTGCAAAAAGAGCAGGAACTGGCCATGCTGGAAAAAGCGCTGGCCCGGCTTAGCGCCGAACATCGCGAAGTACTGGTGCTGAGCCGGTACCAGGAGTTAAAGTACGAAGAGATTGCCCGGATTCTGAACTGTACGGAAGGGGCCGTGAAGGTGCGGGTTCACCGGGCCATGAACGAATTGAAAAAGCTATATCTGAACAGTGAGTACAACCGATAAATCCATAGCCTGCGAGAGCGCCCGCCTGAGCCTGCCCGGCTGGCTGACCGACGAGCTGTCGATCACCGAACGGGCCGCCCTCGATGCCCACCTGGCTCAGTGTCCCGACTGCCGGGCCGAGCTGGCTGCCAGTCAGCAGCTCTGGCAGCAGCTGAAGGCCGTACCAACGCCTGCGCCGGGCCCGGCCATGCGTACCCGGTTCTACGCCATGCTCGACACCTTTGAGGCTACGGAGCCAGTGGCGCCACCTACCATCTGGGCCCGGCTCCGGTCGTGGGTGCCACCGATGGGGTCGGGTAGCGTGGGGTCGCGGCTGGCCTACGGATTACTTCTGCTCGGCGTTGGGGTGGGTATCGGGTACTGGCTACCGAATGGCCGGTCGGCCGACGTAGCGTACCAGCAGCGGATCGATACGCTGTCGGTGCAGATGCAGGAAATGCGCGAAATGATGATGCTCTCGCTGCTGGAGAACCCGTCGGCTACGGAGCGGCTGCGGGCGGTCAGCTACACCAAAGACATCGGCGAGGCCGACAGCCGGGTGGTCGATGCATTGCTGACAACGCTCAACAACGACCCCAATGTGAACGTACGGCTGGTGACGCTGGAGGCCCTGGCCGAACGGGCCCACGATCCGAGGGTGCGCGAAGGGCTGGTGCAATCGCTGACGCGGCAGGAGTCGCCCCTGGTGCAGGTAGCCCTGGCCGATGTGATGGTGAAGTTGCAGGAAAAACGATCGCTGAAACCGCTCCGCCAGATGCTCCGGCAGGAAGGTATCGACGATCTGGTGAAAACTAAGCTGGAAAAAACAATCCGCGAACTATCGTAAACCAACGGGCCGGTAAGCGGGTAGTCAGGCCCCGGTCATTCGTTCGCTGAGTCACTAACTCGTATCAAACCATGAAACAACTATTGCTCCCCGTTCTGGCGGGGCTGGTGATGTCTTGTGCCCAGTCGGTGGCGCAGTCACAGGAAGACACGGAGCGGATCAGCCGCGAGTTTAGCCTGCCCGGCGGGGCAGCCGCCAGTACGCTGGTGATCTACAACATCCACGGCTTTATCAGGGTCGATGGGACAACGGACAACAAGGTGACGTTCGAGGTGAACAAGCGCATCACGGCGAAGAACAAAGAAGACCTGGCCACTGGCAAACGGGAGCTAAAACTTCAGTTCGAGCAGAAGGGCGATACCATCATGGCCTACATAGCGGAGCCGTTCGATTCGCGACCCAACCGTAACAACCGCAATAATCAAGACATCGAGTATGACTTCACGCTCGACTTCACGGTTAAGGTGCCGCGTCAGATGAACATCAGGGTCTCGACCATAAACCGGGGCGACGTAACGGTGCAGAACGTGGCGGGTGCGCTGCGGGTTCGTAACGTGAACGGGGCTATTGCACTGACCAATGTACGCGGCACTACAGACGTCCATACCGTAAACGGCAATGTCGACGTCAACTACCTCGCCAGCCCACCCGACGAGTCGTCGTATTATACCCTGAACGGCAACATTCGGGTAAACTACCCGGCCAATCTGTCGGCCGATCTTCAGTTCAAGACGTTTCAGGGCGAGTTTTATACCGATTTTCCCGACGCCGAGATGCTCCCCGCCCAGGTCACCAAAAATGAAGAACGACGCGATGGTAAAACGGTCTACAAACTCAGCCGGACAACCGCCATCCGGCTGGGCAACGGTGGCAAGGTCTTTCGGTTCGAGACCTTCAACGGTAATGTGTACATCAAAAAGCAATCCTGATTTGTATGAATAAGCTAGTAAACATCCTCCTTGTTCTGTTCCTGGCCGGAACGGCACCTATCCTGGCCCAGACCGACGCCAAAGAGCGGCTGGTGGTGCCGCTGAGCGATCCGGGTAAACCGGGTATGCTGGAGGTTAACCTGATCAACGGGTTCATTCATGTAGTCGGTGCGTCGGGCAAAGACGTCGTTATTGAGGCCACATCCGGCTCCCGGTTGTCGGGGCGGAGCAATGGCGACCGATCCGGCGCCGACGGGATGCGCCGGATCCCGACTGGCAACTCGCTCGACTTGATGGCCGAAGAGCGGAACAACCGCGTTCGGGTCAGCGGCAACAGCCACCACAAAGCCATTGACCTGACCATTCGGGTGCCCCAGCGGTGCTCGCTCAAGCTGCACACCGTCAACAACGGCGACATAACGGTCGAAAACGTAGACGGCGAGCTGGAGATCAACAACGTTAACGGACCTATTACGCTGACCAACATCAGCGGGTCGGCCGTGGCGCATACGGTCAACGGCGAGCTGAAAGCCTCTTTCCGGGAGGTCGGCGCCAACGCCCCAATGGCGTTCTCGACGCTGAATGGCCGCGTCGACGTTACGTTTCCGGCTTCGATGAAAGCCAACGTGAAGCTGAAATCAGACATGGGCGAGGTGTTCAGTGACTTCGACATCGACGTTGAAAAAAGCCAGCCCAAAGCTACCCGCACCAGCCAGGGCGGCATGTACCGGGTTTCGGTCGAGGACTGGGTATACGGCAAGATCAACAACGGCGGCCCCGAAGTCATGATGAAAAACATGCACGGCAATATCTACGTCCGCAAAGCGAAGTAAGGTCCCGAAATCGTTAGGAACTGGCAGCGGAGCGGCAAGACCCGAAGCAGTATAACCCCTTCGCCAGTCCGAAACGCAGCGGATCGTTGCAACAAGTGATCATTCGCTCGTGCAACCCGGGCTGGCGGTTCTACATCTTTATGTCAATTCCTCACGCCAACAACTACTGGTCATGTTCCGCAATTACATTAAGATTGCCTGGCGAAATATTGTCAAGAGTAAGACGTTTTCGTTCATCAACGTGCTTGGCCTGGCGCTGGGCATGGCGTGTAGCCTGCTTATTCTGCTCTGGGTGCAGGACGAGCGCTGTGTGAACCGGTTCCACGCCAACGGACCGCGCCTGTACCAGGTGCTGGAGAACCAGCGATGGACCGGCAACGAGACCAATACCATTCCGGCTACCCCCGGCCCGATGGCTGCGGCCCTCACCGCCGAAATTCCGGAAGTGGAAAGATCGGTGAACATGACCTGGGAGGAAGAGCATCTGCTGGCTGTTGGCGCGACGGGTTTCAAAGAAAAAGGCCGGTTTGCGAGCCCTGACCTGTTTCAGATTTTTTCGTTCCCGTTTCGGCACGGCAACCCCAAAACAGCCATTGCAGGCCCGACGAGTATCGTTATCTCCGAAAAGGTAGCCCTGAAACTGTTTGGCAGGACCGATGTGCTGGGGCGGCTCGTTCGGCTGGATGCAAAAGAAGACCGACAGATAACGGGCGTGATGTATGACATACCGAAGACATCAACGCTGACGTTCGATTTTGTGATGCCGCTGGCTCCCTACGAGGCCAGGAATGAATGGCTCAAGGCCTGGGGCAACAATGGTATTCGCACGTTTGCGCTGCTGCACCCCAACGCCAGGGTAGAGCAGGTGAACGCCAAAATTCTGAACATGGTGCATCAGCACGACAAAGAAGTGACGACGGTTACCACCTTCCTGTTTCCCTTCGAAGACACCTACCTGTACTCTAAATTCACCAACGGTAAACCTGACGGCGGGCGCATCGAATACGTCCGGCTATTTACGATGGTGGCTATTTTTATGCTCATCATCGCCTGTATCAACTTCATGAACCTGGCCACGGCCCGGTCGGCCAGGCGCGCCAAAGAAGTGGGGATCCGGAAGGTGGTCGGCGCTGAGCGGGCGTACCTGATCGGGCAGTTTGTGGGTGAAGCCGTACTGATGGCCGGGCTGGCGCTGGTTTTCGCGGTGCTGCTGGTCCAAATACTGCTGCCTGTGTTTAACCGGCTGACCGATAAGGATATGGCTATTCAGTATGGTGACCCGCTGTACTGGCTGACGGGCCTGGGGCTGGCTCTGTTAACGGGAATTGTGTCGGGAAGTTATCCGGCCCTGTTTCTGTCGTCGCTTCAGCCGGTCCGGATTCTGAAGGGGACTCTTCGCTTCAGAGCGGGAGCTATCCTGTTTCGGCAGGGGCTGGTAGTGTTTCAGTTTGCGTTATCGCTGCTGCTCATTATCGGTACGCTGATTGCCGGTCGGCAGGTCGACTACATCCGCACCAAAAACCTCGGCCTGGACCGCGAGAATGTTATTTACATGACCCTGGAAGGCGATTTGCCGAAGCACTTCGAGGTGTTCAGGGAAGAGCTGCTACAGTCGCCCGGTATCCAGGCCGTAACCGCTTCGGGCTCCGACCCCATGGAAATCAGCAACTCAACGGCGGGCGTTACGTGGAAAGGCAAAGCTGAAGGTGACAAAACGCTCTTCACCCAGATGCCGGTCAGCTACGATTTTATTCGCACGATGCGGGTGAAACTGCTCGATGGCCGCGACTTTTCGAAAGCGATTGTTACGGACAGTGCCAACTACCTCATCAATGAAGAAGCCGCCCGGCGTATGGGTATGAAACAACCCGTAGGGCAGGAGCTGACCTTCTGGAACAAGCCGGGCCGTATTGTTGGTCTGATCAAAAACTTTCACATGAATTCGCTGCGGGTGGCCATCGATCCTCTCATCTTACGGCTCGACACGGCTAATACCAGCACGCTCCTGGTCAGAACCTATCCCGGCGAAACGGAGAAAGCGCTGGCGAGTATGCAGTTGCTGGCCAAACGCTACAACCCGGCTTATCCGTTCGACTACCAGTTTGCCGACGACAGTTTCGAACGGCAGTACAAGAGCGAAACGCTGATCGGGAAACTGGCCAACTACTTTGCCATTCTGGCTATTTTCATTGCCTGCCTGGGCCTGTTCGGGCTGGCCATGTTCACGGCCGAGCAGCGCAAGAAAGAGATTGGCGTAAGAAAGGTGATGGGCGCATCGGTAGCCAGTATCGTAGCCCTGCTGAGTAAAGATTTTCTGCGGCTGGTCTTGATTGCGATTGTGATTGCCAGTCCGGTAGGCTGGTACGCCATGAGCCGATGGCTGCGGGATTTTGTGTACCGTATCGATATTGAGTGGTGGGTGTTTGTACTGGCGGGCGGGCTGGCGGTGGGCATCGCGCTGCTGACGGTGAGTTTTCAGAGCATCAAAGCCGCCCTGGCAAACCCCATCAAATCGCTGCGGTCCGATGGAATATAAACCAGCCTGGTAGCCGCGTCCGTAAAACGGTTTCTACGTGACTGGCTATCAGAGAAATGGATGGCCTTGTTTGTGGCGCGGGTGGGTTGTCCGCTGTCGTACGAAACTGTCCGATATCGGACGTTTTGGAGATACGTAATTTTGATAAAAGTCTGTCTAACAGATTTTTATCAGGTGTGGCATGATCGTGGCGGTAAAAGGCCTACATGCTCGCTTCTGTTCCGTAAATCGACTCTAATTAATTGATACTCATGAGAACGCTGCTACTTCTCTTCTTCGCTACGGTCAGTTTCGGAGCCCTGGCACAACGCAGTTCCTACAACAAAAACGTAACGACCGACGGTCGGCGCTTACAGATTCGGGTAGACATTCGGGATGACGACCGATCGGTCCATTACAGCCGTTCGTTCGATGTGCGTCATATGAGCCGGGCGGAGGTACAGGCGCTGGAGAAGCACGTTCTCGACTCGCTCGACGTGGCCATGCAGGCCCCCGATCAGCGTAGCCCACCAGACAGTCAGTTTAGCCAGGCGGTGGCGGAAGTTCGGCAACCGTCCGCTTCTGGTCGGACCAATACGGTAGCCCTGGTGGCCAACAACCGGATTCCTTATCAGGAAACGGTAGAAGAAGACCTGGCCGAAGGGCGGCTTAAAGTGCGGTTTACCTTCAAAGCCGACGGGCAGGACAGCAGCGTGGAACGCTCGGCTACGATTCGCGACAACAGCGAGCGCGGCCTTCGAAAGCTGCTGGAAGACGTAAAGCAGCAACTGAAGGCCGAAATGGAAGAACTCGTGGCGTCGTCTGACGTATAGTTTTTCTCGTTACCTTCCTCTTTATACCATATGCTGCGTAGCTACCTGACCACAGCTCTGCGGGCTTTGCGTCGCAACTGGAATTATACGTTCATCAACGTTGTCGGCTTAACGCTGGGGCTGGCCTGTTGCCTGCTGCTGTTTCTGGCCATCCGGTATGAGCTGAGCTACGACCGGCATCATACCCAGGCCGATCGCCTGTACCGGCTCATCACGTACTATACCGATGCGGAAGACGACCAGCGTAACGTAGGGGTGCCGCTGCCTATACTGGCGGCTCTGCGAACGGACTTCCCGGACATAGGTCGTCAGCTTACCCTGGTTCACGAAGTCGAAGGGGTGGTTCGGGCCGCGAATGGCAACAAGTTCGACGAGCCCGCCGGCGTTATGGCGTTTATCGAACCGGCCTATTTTCGGCTGTTTGATTACCGCTGGAAAAAAGGAAGCGCCGAAACCGCCCTCTCGAATCCCAACACGGTGGTGCTGTCGGAGCGGATGGCGCAGAAATATTTCGGTACGGCCAACCCGATGGGGAAGACGATTCGGCTGAGTAACCGGATGGATTTTGTGGTAACGGGCATCGTACAGGCACCACCGGCTACCAGCAGTCTCCCCTTCGAGCTGATGCTGTCCCTGGCCTCGCTGAAAACGTTTGGCGCCAACACCCGCTGGGACGACTGGGGGTCGAACTCGAGTCAGGCGCAGCTGTATCTGATGTTGCCCGAGACCCGGACACCGGCGGCTATGGAGCGGCAATTGATTGGGTTCACTAACAAGTACCACAAACCCGACGACGCCAAACGCCTTCGCTACGAGCTACAGCCCCTCACCCAGATTCATGTCGACACTCGCACCGGCAACTTTGCCAACCGGACCGTGAGCCGACAAACCATCTGGGCCATGACGTTGATCGGGCTGTTTATTCTGGTTACGGCCTGCATCAACTTCGTCAATCTGGCTACAGCGCAGGCTATTCGTCGCGCCAAAGAAGTAGGGGTGCGGAAAGTGCTGGGTAGTTCGCGGGCGCAGCTGGTGCGGCAGTTCCTGGGCGAAACGGGCCTGCTGACGGGCCTGGCCGTGCTGCTGGCGCTACTAGTGGCTTACCTGTCGCTGCCCTACGTTGTCGAACTGCTCGATATCCGGCTCACGCAGGCGGTGCTGTTCGAGCCCGTTATCCTGGCGTTTCTGATCGGCCTGGCGGTTTGTACAACGCTGCTGGCTGGCTTCTATCCGGCCCTGGTCCTGTCAGGTTATCAGCCGGTGCTGGCGCTGAAAGGAAGAATACGATCGGTGGGGGGCAGCCAGCTGACGCTGCGCCGGAGCCTCATTGTAGGGCAGTTTGCCGTGTCGCAGCTGCTGATTATCGGTACCATCGTGGCCTATAGCCAGATGCGGTATTTCCGGTCGGCCGATCTGGGGTATAACAAAGATGCCGTGCTGACGGTACCCTTACCCGACGGGCCTAAAACGGGCCAGCTCGAAACGCTGAAGGCCCGGCTGGCCGGTCAGCCCGCTATCCAGTCGGTGAGTTACAGCCTGTCGACACCGTCGGCCAACGGGAACTGGTGGACCAGCTTTCGGTATGGCAATGCCGACAGGGAGGCTGATTTTTCGCTGGTGATGCGTCCGGCCGATACTGCCTACTTCAGTACCTACGGCTTAACGCTGGTGGCGGGTCGTATTCATCAGCCGGCCGATACCATACGCGAAGTGGTTGTCAACGAATCGTTCGTCAAAAAGCTGGGTCTGCGCGACCCACAGCAGGTAATCGGCACATTCATAACCCTGGGCGGTAGTTCCACCAAAAAGCCGATTGTCGGCGTCGTCAAAGACTTCAATACGTTCTCGCTGCATCAGCGGACGCAGCCCTGCGCGATAACGACCCTCCGCGATACCTATGGCCAGTTGAGCATCAAGCTGTCGACCCAATCCGGCGGAACGGAAGCCATCAGTCGGTTAATAAGCACCGTTGAGAAGGCATGGACGGCCACGTTCCCGGATTTTGTTTTCACCTACGAATTCGTCGACGAATCCATCGATGACTTTTATCGCAACGAAGAGCGGCTGTTTTTGCTGTTCCGATTGCTGGCCGGTATCGCCATCCTGATCGGTTGCCTGGGGTTATATGGGGTGGTGGCGTTCATGGCCGAGTCGCGCACAAAAGAAGTCGGCATTCGTAAAGTGCTGGGTGCCTCGACCCGCCATATTGTTAGGTTGTTTTCGGCAGATTTTGTTCGGCTGGTGCTCATTGCGCTGGTCATTGCATCGCCTTTGGCCTGGTATATCATGAGCGGGTGGCTCCAGGATTTCGACTACAAGATCGAGATCGAGTGGTGGATGTTTGCCCTGACCGGCGCCATCGCCGTCGGCATCGCCCTGCTGACGGTCAGCTTCCAAAGCCTGAAAGCTGCCCTGACCAACCCCGTCCAGTCCCTGAAATCTGACTAACTGTAGAGCCGCAACCCTGGCGTCTCCTGTCCGGAGGCTAATGTCTCCCGGAGGCCACTATCTCACCCATCTGTAGTCTGGCCTCTCCCGTCCCGAGACTAGTGCCTCAGTCCGTTGAAAGTCAGTCCTGTTTCGCACTTTTACATTTCCTTTACAAGGTTTTACAGCCTATTGACAGCGTGCGGAGTACGGCCGCCTACATTTGCTTCATCACCCAACGAACAATACCGATGAAGACAACAGCTTGCTTACTGCTCATCGGGCTGGCGTGTGCTGCGCCTGGCCTGACTTTTGCTCAACAACCTAACACCTGCTCGGCGGCTTTCGTAGGCAACCGCATGCTGGTCGATCAGTACACGACGACCGGAAGGTGCCGCCTGTCGGCCAAAACTACGGGCGAGCTGACCGTTCGCACCGTCGACCTGTCGCCGACAGCAACCCGGGCCATCGACAAAATCGGGTTTAAGGTAGCCATCCGCGATAAATCGACGGGAACCCTGCGCATGTATGCCGGCCATACGTTTCAGAAACTGCCCCTTCAGCGGGTGCTGGCCAGCTGCAGGAAAGGCGATCATATCGTGCTGCTCACCGTCGACAACCGGTACGCGCTGCCCCATAATGAGATTCTGGTTCATTAATCTTTAGCTTATAGATGCTCTATGAAGTCTGTAACTATTTACCGTAAACTGGTGCTGCTGGGCCTGATTGTCTGCGCTCAGGCTGCCTGGTCACAGCAGCAACCGGCCGGTCTGTACTGCAACCCAATCACCCTGAACGGTCACCCGCTCAATGTTGAGTCGTTCACCCTGTATACCCGGGGAGTGCTGGCCGTCGTACACGGCGACCCGGCCAGCACCAACCACAAACCGCTGCCGTTTCGGGTCTACCTCCGGCGGGCGGGCACCATCATCCGGCAGGGCGCATCGAACGACACCTACGATGTCTATTCGGTTCAGCTGCAGGAGCTGATGCCCGTGGCCCGGGCGGGCGACGAACTGGTCATTGATCTGGCGGGCGATGCGAAAGCCCAGGCTGGCGGTCGGCGTACCCAGCAGGTAATACGACTAAAACCGTTTGACCCCTTACTAAGCTGGTTCAGGCGGAACGACAATTGCTAGATCAGTGCTGCCATGAAAGGGTTATCCATTGCTGCCCCACTTATGCGCGTCCTGACAGGAGGAGCCTGCCTGCTCGGCCTGGCGCTGCTGTTGGCGCAGTTTATCGGCGCTACCCCCGGCGTTTCACCCTCGGAAGCCCGCAGCCGGGATGATAAAATCAACCTGGCTCTGCGCCGGACAGCGCATCATCTGCTGCGCGCAGCCGGCGACTCGACCTCGCGCATTCTGCCGGTGCAACGGACGGGCCCGCATACGTTTCAGCTCCGGCTGACTCAGGCGTTTGACTACGACACCCTGCCCGCCCTATTGCAGGCGTCGTTCCGGCTGCACCGGATTACCGAGGCCTACGACGTAGCAGTGCTGGACTGTACTACGGGCCAGGTGCAGCTGGGCTACAGCGTCACCGATCTGATGGATAACCAACCGGTACCCTGTAGCGGCCGGGCCAGGCGGGCCGGCTGTTATACCTTACAGGTCACCCTGGCTCCTCCGGCCGCGCCCGCTCCCCGCACCCATACGGGCTGGCTACTCGCGGCCGGGGGGCTGCTGATCGGTCTGCTGTATATTTCCTGGCAACGCGCCCTGGCTCCGCAGACCATACCGGCACAAACGATACCCACTGAACCGGCCGACGTAAACCCCGATCAGGTACGTTTCGGCAACACGATTCTCGACCTGGGGCGGCAGACGCTCCGGACGGCCGGTACCGAGCAGAACCTGACCTACCGCGAGGCCAAGCTGCTGCGGCTCCTGGTACAACATGCCAATCGGGTGCTGGAGCGCGACGCCATCCTGAAAGCGGTCTGGGAAGACGAAGGCATTACCGTTGGACGAAGCGTTGATGTATTTGTTTCGCGGTTGCGGAAGCTCGTACAGGCCGACCCGGCGGTGCGCATTGTGGCCGTACACGGAGTCGGCTACCGGCTGGAAGTCCGCACTGGTGAATAATCGGTAAGTAGCCGTGCAACCTTCTGTTAACGAAACGCATCTTTCCTCCGTAAACAAACCATCAGCCATGAAACGCAGCCAGTTTTTCCTGACCCTGCTCAGCGCAGCCACCCTAAGCCTCCCCGCTTTTGCTCTCGATACCCACCGCGACGATCGGGAAGAGCCGTTCCAGATCAAAACGTTTTCGGGTAATATCAACGCCGTACGGGCCGAAACATCGGGTGGAAGCCTCACCATCGAAGGCGGTACCGACCGGAACGCCAAGGTAGAAATGTACGTGCGCCCCAACAACTGGAACGGTCGCAACAACCTAGACAAAGCCGAGATCGAAGAACGCCTGAAAGAGTATGACATAACCATTACGCAGGAAGGGGGCACCATCGTGGCCATTGCCAAACGCCGGAACAACGACCGCGACCGCTGGAACCGGAGCCTCAGCATCGGCTTCAAGTTCTATACGCCCCGCAACGTAGCCACCGATCTGCGCACATCGGGCGGCAGCATCCGGCTGGCGGGCATCAGTGGCAAACAGCGCTTCCGGACCAGTGGCGGCAGCCTGCACCTGAACGATGTGCAGGGCGATATCAATGGCCAGACCTCAGGCGGCAGCATTCACCTCGATCGCTGCCGGAGTACAGCGGGTATCCTCGACCTGCAAACCTCGGGCGGCAGCATCCACGCCAGCGAATCGTCGGGCGATATGAGGCTCCATACGTCGGGTGGCAGTATTGAACTCAACGGCCTCAAAGGAGATATCGATGCCCAGACCAGCGGAGGCAGCGTACGGGGCCGCGACCTCGACGGCGACATCAAAGCTGGCACGTCGGGCGGTTCAATTCGGCTGGCCAACGTGGCCGGCAGTATCGACGCCAGCACCAGCGCCGGCAGCGTAGAGGTAAGCCTAAGCCAGCTCGGCAAATACGTTCGGCTGAACACCACGGCCGGCAGCGTTCGGGTACAGATGCCGCTGGATAAGGGCCTGGACCTGAACCTGAGTGGTAACCGGGTCAACATGCCCGAGCGGCTGGCTCGTTTTGAAGGAGACATCGAAAAGGACCGGGTGCGCGGCAAACTCAACGGGGGCGGTATTCCCGTCAATATTTCGGCCAGCAGCGGAAGCGTGTCGATCAACTAAGGAACGACCGCTGATTTTTTCATCACGAGCGCCGGCCGGATACAGGTAATTCCTCGTATCCGGTCGGCGCTCGTTTGGTGCAAGCAGGGTTGATGCGCAGGCCAGGCAACCGGTCAACGTCAGTTTATTCGTACTTTTAGGGGTCGATTGATCTCCGTTACGCATGTTCCGTCTTCCGTCTGTAGTGCCCTTTGCCAATCTGTTGCCCAGCTTTGAGGGTGACCTGTATTTCGATGAATCGCCGGCGCATACGGCCCAGCGGCTTCTGTATGCCACCGATGCGTCGGTTTATCAGGAGATTCCCGTTGCGGTAGCGCTGCCCAGAAACCCGGCCGACATTAAGCGGCTGTTGCGGTTTGCGCAGACGAACGGCCTGGGCCTGATTCCGCGAGCGGCCGGTACCTCACTGGCCGGGCAGGTGGTCGGTAGCGGTATCGTGGTCGATATCTCCAAATACTTCGGGCAGGTGCTGGAGATCAACGCGGCCGAGCGTTGGGTCCGCGTACAGCCGGGGGTGATCCGCGATGACCTCAACGCCCAGCTTCGCCCGTACGGGCTCCTGTTCGGCCCCGAAACCAGCACCGCCAGCCGGGCCATGATTGGCGGCATGATCGGCAATAACTCGTGTGGACTGCATTCCATCATCTGGGGCACCACCCGCGATCACCTCCTCGAAGTCCGCGCCGTACTCAGCGATGGAGCCGAAGTTACCTTCGGCCCACTCAGCCGCGATGCCTTCGAGGCCAAGTGCCGGGGCGAGAACGTAGTCAGCCCGCTTGAACAGCGCCTGTATAGCCAGTTTCGCGACTGGCTCAGCCAGCCCGGCATCCGTCAGCACATCCGCGACGGGTATCCCAAACCAACCGTTACCCGCCGAAATACCGGCTACGCCCTGGACGCGCTGGTGTCGACGTGGGAACAGGAGAACGACACGGCATCTGCGGCTTCTCCCTATTTCAACTTCGCGCCACTCATTGCCGGGTCAGAAGGAACGCTCTGCTTCATCACCGAAGCCAAGCTGAACCTGCTGCCGCTGCCACCCGCCGAAACGGCCCTGGTCTGTGCCCACTTCGAAACCATCCGTCAGTCGCTCGAAGCCAATCTGGTGGCGCTTGATCATCGGTGCGCGGCTTCTGAGCTGGTCGATGACTATATTCTGCAACTGACCAAAACCAACATCGAGCAAACCAAGAACCGGGCCTTCGTTGAAGGCGACCCCAAGGCGATTCTGATGGTCGAGTTTTTTGACGATACGGCAGCGGGGGTGCAGCAGCAGGCAACGGCCTTCGTACAGGCGCTACAGCAGAAAGGGCTGGGCTATGCCTACCCGATTCTGTTCGATGCCGACACCAAAAAGCCGTGGGCGCTGCGTAAGGCGGGGTTGAGCATCATGTACAACATTCCCGGCGATGATAAGCCGGCCAACGTCATCGAAGATACGGCCGTTGACGTACGCGACCTGCCGGACTACATCGACGAGCTGGACCGGATGGCCTGGGAGCAGCACGGCCTGAGGCTGGAGTATTCGGCCCATGCCGGGGCGGGTGAGATTCATGCGTTGCCGCTCATCAACCTGAAGTCGGGCGAAGGACGGCAGAAGTTCCGCGCCCTGCTGATGGATACGGCCCAGCTCGTGAAAAAATACGGCGGTTCGCTCTCCGGCGAGCATGGCGACGGTCGGCTGCGGGGCGAGTGCATTGCGTTCATGCTCGGTCCCGAAAACTACCAGCTCTGCAAAGACGTAAAAGCACTCTGGGACCCGCATAACACCTTCAACCCCGGCAAGGTGGTCGATACACCCGCCATGAACGAGTCGCTGCGGTCGGAAGCCGATATGCCTATTCCGCAGCCCCAAACCATTTTTGACTTCTCGAAAGACGGCGGTCTGCTCGAACTGGCCGAGAAATGCTCGGGCTCGGGCGACTGCCGAAAAACCCATCTTTCGGGCGGAACCATGTGTCCGAGCTACATGGCCACCCGGCGCGAGCGCGATACCACCCGGGCCCGCGCCAATATGCTCCGGCATTTCTACAGCCGACAGAGTAAGCCGACGGACCATGATTACGAAGCCGTAAAAGACGTGCTCGACCTCTGTCTGTCGTGTAAGGCCTGCAAGTCGGAGTGCCCCAGCAGCGTCGATATGACCCGGATGAAGGCCGAGTTTACCCAGCAGCAGTACCGCGAAAAAGGCGTTCCGATGCGGGCGCGGCTGGTCGGTAATTTCTCCCGGCTGATGTCGCTGGCCAGTCTGGCCCCCTGGGCCTACAACGCTATCTATAACACGCCAGTCCTGCGCCGGATAGCCAACCGCACCGTAGGCTTTCATCCGGACCGTACCATGCCCGAGCTGGGCCATACCACCGTACGGGCGTGGGCTAAAAAGGCGTTAGGGCGCACCAAATCGGCACCTGCCGCCAGCGCGACATCCCCCCGCCTTGTGCACCTGTTTCTCGACGAGTTTACGAACTACAACGACCTGTCGGTTGGCCAGAAAGCCATTCAGCTGCTGGAGCGGCTGGGCTACACGGTTTTCCTGCCAGACCACGCCGAAAGCGGGCGGACCTACCTGTCGAAAGGACTGGTCGAAGATGCCCGGGACCTTGTCATTCGGAACGTAACTGGCCTGCGCGACCTGGTTTCGGCCGAAACCCCGCTCGTTGGGCTGGAGCCGTCGGCCATCCTGACGTTCCGCGACGAATACCCAGACCTAGTACCTGCCGAACTGAAGGCCGATGCCCGGCGACTGGCTCAGCATACGTTCCTGTTCGAGGAGTGGCTCGCCCGCGAAGCCGAAGCGGGTCGCGTTGACCGGGCTCAGTTCACGACCGAAGCCCGGCAGGTGAAAGTACACGGCCACTGCCATCAGAAAGCCCTCTCGACCATGGAGCCGGTAAAGACGGTGCTGTCGCTGCCTGCCAACTATGCCGTTGAGCTGATTCCGTCGGGCTGCTGCGGTATGGCGGGCTCATTCGGATACGAAACCGAGCACTATGAGCTGTCGATGCAGATTGGCGAGCTGGTGCTGTTTCCGGCCGTGCGGCAAACGACCGGCCAGGTTATCATTTCGGCCGCTGGTACCTCCTGTCGGCACCAGATCAAAGACGGAACGGGTCGGCACGCCCAGCACCCCGCCGAGATACTGTTCGACGCGCTGGCGTAGGGTTCGATACGACAACGGATAGGCAACTGGTTTCCGGCGCCGATCGGACCACCCGCCGATGCGGCCCCAAACCTTTTCCGCTCCCGCTGGTTTTCCATAGACCTTAAACATTCACAACGGTTATGGAAAACAACGCGAATCTCAGCGATGGTGCACAACAGGCCGATATCGTATCGAGCGAACATGCCGAAACCATGTTCAGTGCCGATCAGGCCGAAACCAATATGGTTAAACTCGTTGACGGTAAACTGACGCCCATGGGCGACACCGAAGACGATGTATCCGACGATATGCCCCGCATCCGGGTCGGCTCCGACGAGGAGCGGGCACTAATGGGCGACGACAAAAAGAAATACGAGAACTCGGAAGCTGCGCTGCGGGCGGGGAATGTCATTGACCCGAGCGTGATGCCCAACGACCCGATTGCCGTGGGCAACATCACCGGCAATCCCGACGCCGGGTCGACGGTCAACACGGGCCTGTCGTCAGAAGATGAGTCTGGCAACGACCGCACCGACGCCGGAAAGGACGCTACGCCAACCCATGCATTCGGTATGTGGCAGGTAGGTAACGGCAGCTATATGCCCGGGAATCAATTTCATGGGTACGAAGCCGAAACCTACAGCGTACGGGCCGATATGGTGCCACCCACGCCGGGTACGCCAGACCCGATGCAGCCCGTCCCGGGTATTCCGGAAACCCCGCCCTACAACCCGGTGCCGGGCCCCGAAATTCCGGATCTGCCCGGCCAGCCCTCACCCGACGAACCCGAAATTCAGGAGCCGGACCAGCCCGACCGGTCGCACGAGATCAACGCCGGCTTCATTACGTTCACGTCGGGAGCCGCTGGTATTCTGGCGGCCGATGACGTTGAACCCGGTGAGGCCGTTCCCGGCAACCAGTATGAAGGTATGTCGGCAGGGCCGAACGACGAAGGCATGGACGAAAAACCCGACACCGGCGATTCGGCTCACCCTTACGACGTAAACGCCCGCGATGCCGACGAATACCAGCCCGGCGAGCGGCCCGAAGAAGGTCAGGAAGCCCGGCAGCAACCCCGCGAAATGATGGATGAAAGCAGCATTACGGCCCAGGATATGGTCTCTGGTCCTGATCGCTCGGATCAGAAATCGACCGACGGACTCGACCGGAAATACAACGATCCGGAAGCCGCCCGCGACATGGCGAGCTAGGTCCGGAAAAGTAAAGCGAGTGGGCACTGGTGCTTTGTACGATCAAACGGTCCTGCAAAGCGCTAGTGCCCACTCGCTTTTTTTATACCTTTACCCGGTTAACTCGTGAATTCCTATGAAAACCTTATTCATCTCATCGCTGCTGCTGGGAACCATGCTGGCGGCTACCCCTCCTGCCGAAAAACCCGGTAAATGGACATCGCTCTTTGACGGAAAAGCCATCAAAGGCTGGCACAGCTACCACAAAACGGGTGTAGTGGGCTGGTACGTCGAAGACGGCGCCCTCACCCCCGACGGTACCGGTGGCGACCTGGTAACCGACAAGGAATACGAAAATTTCGAGCTGGAGTTTGAGTTCAAGATCCCGAAAGGATCGAACAGCGGGGTGATTTATAAAGTGATCGACAGCCCCGATATCAAAAGCACCTACATGTCTGGCCCGGAATACCAGGTCATTGACGACCGTGGCTATGAGTGGAAAGACAAAGACGGCAAGCTCATGAAGCTCGATGATAAGCAGCTCAGCGGAGCCGCCTACGACATGGTGCCGCCAGCGGATAAAAACACGCTCAAGAACATAGGCGAGTGGAACAAAGGCCGTATCCTGGTCAACAACAATCACGTGGAGCACTACCTGAACGGCAAAAAAGTGGTGGAGTACGAATACGGCTCCGACGACTGGAAAGCCCGGCTGGCTAAAAGCAAATTTGCCAACTGGCCTTATGCAACGCCCCATGCCAAAGGCAAAATAGCCCTGCAAAACCATAGCCCCGAAGAGAAAGTATGGTACCGCGACGTAAAAATCCGGGAGTTATAACCAATTGATCGTTACTACGTGGAGCGCCCCGGCTGGAGCAGCGGTTGTAGATGCGTCTACATCGCTCGATACCCGCCGGGGCGCTCTGTTGATACCTACCCATGACTGATCGAAAACCGACTACCGGACCGCTGCTGGGTCTGCGGATTCTGGACCTGACGCGCCTGCTGCCGGGACCGCTCGGTACCATGCTGATGGCCGATATGGGCGCCGAGGTGATCAGGGTAGAATTGCCCGATGCCCCCGACTACGTACGGTCGTTTCCGCCCTATCTGAACGGCGAATCGGCTCATTACCTGGCCTATAACCGATCGAAGCGGAGCATCCTGCTCGACTACCAGACGCCCGACGGAAAGGCCCGGTTTATGGAGCTGGTAAAAACAGCCGATGTGGTGGTAGAACAGTTCAGGCCGGGCTACCTCGACCGGCTGGGCCTTGGGTACGCCCACGCCCGGGCCGAAAACCCACGGATTATCTACGTGTCCGTTACCGGTTTTGGCCAGACCGGGCCGTACGCTCACCTGGCGGGACACGACCTCAACTACCTGGCGCTGTCGGGCGTGCTGAGTCTGACCGGGCCCCATCCTGACGAGCCACCCGTCGTTCCCGGCGTTCAGCTGGCCGATATTGCGGGCGGTTCATACGGCTGCGTCATGGCTACCCTGGCCGCGCTCTACGCCCGCCAGCGAACCGGCGAAGGGCAGCACGTGGATGTCTCGATGACCGATGCGGTGATGCCGCTGCTGTCGGCGGCTTACGCGCTTCAGTCGGGCGGTGTCGACCAGCAGACGTCCGGGCCGGTGACGCGCGGGCAGCTGCCGCTGTCGGGGGGCTTACCCAACTACGGCGTATACGGGTGTCGGGATGGTGGTTACGTAGCCCTCGGCGCGCTGGAGCCGAAGTTCTGGCAAAAATTCTGCAGGCTGGTGGATAAGCCCGACTGGCTGGGTTTTCTGCTACCGTCGGACCAGGAGGAGCTCCGTTTGTTCAAAACCCAGATCGGGGCTTTGTTTCGGGAAAGAGACCGTGACGACTGGGCCCGCTTCGGGCTGGACCACGACCTACTGATCACCCCCGTTTATACGCTGGCCGAACTTGACCGCGATCCGCAGCTGTCGGCCCGGCAGATGATCGTGACGCAGCAGCATCCCGTAGCGGGTTCGTTTCGGAGCATCGGCGTTCCGCTCAAGTTTTCGGCCACGCCCGCCCGGCCGGCCTGGCCCGCGCCCCAGCTGGGTGCCGATACAGACGCGATCCTGGGAGCCACCCGCCCGGATGAATAACCTTATACCCGGGCCGTTCGTTAAACAGGTATACGCAACGATCAACGTTATGAAACGCACCCTGTTTTTCACCACCCTGCTTGGCGTAGCTGTGCTGGGGGCTGCTTCGGCCCAGAGCAACCAGTCGCCTACCATGCAGCAGTCGACCTCGACCGAAGAAACGCGACCGGCTAACCCGGTTCGGCCGAAAATACAGCGCCGGACCCGCCAGGAGCGCATGCAGATGGAAACCGGTCTGGACACTACCCTGCCCAAAAACCGGAAACAACGCCGGCTCCGGCCCGACTCGCTGCGCCGTGGTGGCGCTACCCGGGTCGATACCATACGGTAGTGCGCATTTGCATCTGAAAATACAACCAACCAACACGTTATGATTACGTATCTGATAGGGGCATGCCTGGCCGTATCGCTGGCGCAGGCTGACCCGCAATCGCCTAAAAAAACGGGTTCTACCAAGGCTGCCTCAGGATCAGCCACTGCCGCAACGGCAAAACCTGCATCGGCCACCGCCCCGGCGCGCCCGCTCCCCGAACATCCGCTGTCTACCAAGTTGCAGGATGAGAACAACAGTAACCCCTACTACCGAAAAGAAAAAGCCAGCGGCCGGGGTACCAAACGCGAGTACACCCCTCGCCGGACCGCATCGGGTGCCCGGAAAGATACCATGAACCAGCGTCGGCCTCAGGGCAACTAATGAACATGGCGCTGACTACACCGGCTCGTGTGGTCAGCGCCATTGTATTGATCAGCGCCTGCTGGTTCAGTTCGCTTTTTGTCGTTCTTCCTGGCGGGCTTCCCGTTTAGCTTTGCGTTCGGCTTTCCGCTCCTCACGCTTCTCTTTACGTTCGGCCTTTCGTTCGGCGCGCTTGGCTTTAAAGTCCTCTTTAAAATCTTTCAGCGCATCCTGCAGGGTGATATTGTTGTCGAATTCGCCCCGGAAGGCTTCGATGTACGCGTTGCGGAGCACGCCAAAGATCGTGGGCCAGACCGCCGTTTTCACGTCGTCGATGGTGCCGTTGAGTGGGATGCGCGTAGCTACCTGATCGAGCCGCTGATTTTTCAGGACCGCCGTTCCGCCCTGCGCCAGCAGCTCGGTAAAAAAACGACCCACCGACCGACCTTCATGTTCGTTCAGCTTGAAGATCTTCATGTCTTTGGTCAGGGGTTTGAGATAGCCGTTCAGCTTGCTGTCGAGCATAGCCATCTCACTGTAAATACTGACGGTACCGCGCTCAAAATCAATGTTGGCGTATTCGCGGGCCAGGTTATTAATCTTGACCAGCTGCACGTCGGTGAAGCGCATGTTATAATCAAAGTCAGGCACCACTTTCAGCAGATTCATATTGGCCGAGAAGTCCATTTTGCCGCTATAGCCCGGCGCATCGGCCGTAGCGACTACTGGCGAAGGCAGCTTCTTGTTGGCATCGTCTACATTGCGGATGTTCCGGATTTCGGCGTTGAAATGCTGAAGCGACAAATCGGCGCGGGGCTGGGTAACCAGGCTGGTCAGATCAATTTTGCCGTTGATGACCGCAAACCGGTTGATGTTGATCGGAAGCAGCTTTTTGAGATAGGCCGTCCAGTCGACCTCGGCACCGGTCTGGCTGCTGGCTTCATCGTCGCTGAAGGCGAAATTCAGCTCCGGTTCGTACGCTTCTACCTCGCTGACCAGTTTGCCTTTGAAGAGCGATTTCCACTCGACAGACAGATCGGTTTTGGGCATGTATAGGAAAGGCTCTTTGATTTTGCCGTTTACCTTTCTGATGCGGAGACCGTCGAGCTGGTAAGCGCCCCGAATCAGCTGGATGTCGATGTCGTCGACGTGGCCTGTGTAATCACCCATATCGGCCAGCGTTCTGTTCACGTACTTGAGTACGAAATAAGGCAGTAGCAGCCGGGCAATAATCAGCAGGGCTACCAGGGCCAGTACGATCTTTGTTGTGCGTTTCAAAACGTTGCGTGAATTGGTGTAACGTTTTGTTAACACATAAAAAAGAACTGGTGTTTAGCCCAGTACGTGAATAGGCCAGTTGATCACGTACTGGGCCAGGACGATGGAGACCTACCGGCCGAGCGAGAAACGACGGCCGTTGAGGGTGGTATATTTAAAGTCGGTGCCTCCGTTGAAGGCTACGTCGTCGAGGTTGGTCTGCCGCGGAAAGTGGACATATTTGAAATCGGCGTTGCCGTCGAAGCGGGCCGATTTAAAGGTTACGCCTTCGTCAAATTTGGTGTATTTGAAATCAGCCGAGCGGTCGAAATGGGCTTTGGCAAACAGGGCCTGCTCGTCAAATTTGGTGTATTTGAAATCGGCATAGCCCCGGAAGTTCGAACCGCTGAAGTCGGCCGCCGAGTTAAACTTGGTGTATTTAAACAGGGCTTCGTTCCGGAAGGTGTTGCCGGTGAACTGAGCCCGCTGCCGGAAG
This sequence comes from Spirosoma lacussanchae, assembly GCF_005870035.1. Taxonomy (GTDB): domain Bacteria; phylum Bacteroidota; class Bacteroidia; order Cytophagales; family Spirosomataceae; genus Spirosoma; species Spirosoma lacussanchae. Next base: position 259,399 of record NZ_SWJG01000005.1, read on the forward strand.
GTCGAGTACTTGAAGGCCGCTTCATCGCTGAAGGTGCAGTTCTCGATCGTGACGGCTTCGTTAAAATCGGCATTGTAAACCCGGTTGCTGATCTTCATAAATCGGCCTTCTTCGCTCCGATAGGCTAGAAACTTGCCATCGAACCGGCAGTTGCGGAAGGTAAGCGGTACCTCTACCGTGCTCAGGTACTCTTCTGACTCGCCCCGCCAGTTACCATCCCGAACTTCGCGCCGGTTGGCAAGGCTGGTCAGGTCGAGGTCACCGGTTATGGTGACGTTCTCGTACGAAACGGTCTGTTTCCGGTTAATCTTATCAATGATCTCCGAGGCAGAGACGGTACGCTGGGCCAGCGCCGGGGTCAGCAGTACGAGCGCCAGCAGGAAGGACGTCAGGATAGTTTTCATGGAGTCTGTGTTGCGTTTGCGGTAAAGATGCAGACGGGTGCACGAAGGTTGCGCCGGTAGCAACAAAAACGCCGAATCCGTTTCCAGATTCGGCGCCAGCAGCTTCGGCCGACTGTGGCTGTCCTTAATCCATCCACATCACTTTATCGTAAGCGATCTCGAAGTCCATCTCCTGAAGGGGGAGCAGCCCACTGAACCGCCCGTGTTCATCGGTCTGAACGGCGTTCCAGAGGCCCGACGCATCGCGCAGCAGTAGTTTATAGCCGTACAGCGGATGCAGCGTTTTCTGATCGGTGCGATGGTCCCAGCCGGTTTGCAGCTCGATAGCAAACCCGATCCGATCCAGCACATCGTCCATCTGGTTCGCCAGGCTATCGGCCCCGTCGAGTTCTTCAATCCACAGAACAAGCCCGTCGGTACCCCAGTCGAACTGAAGCGGAGTAGCTGTCAGGGTAATTACGGATGCATTCATAGAGTTGTTGGGTTGAAACGCGACTGAACGCGTCTGTTGTGTGCTAAGCGGTCAGGCTCTGCCAGGCTGTCCTGCCTGCCGGCTGGGGGAGTTGTTGCTCCTCACGCCATTTACGAAGCCAGAACCGGTACTTTTTGCGACCATAGTCGATGAAGCCGGGAATAGACGTGGCATCGACTGCAAACAATCGGTGAGGGCGCTGTTTCATCACACCTACGAAGACAAACCTGAACTGGCGGGTATCGACCCACTCGTCGGTTGATGCATGCCGCAGGCTATCGATGTAGAAAGCAGCCTGCCGGTCGTAATCGTAGGTGTAGCAGGACTCCAGAAACTGGGCCTGCGTGCGGGCCGAGGTGGTCTTTATGTCGATAATGAGGGCATGGCGTCGTTTGGGGCTGGTATATACCATATCCAGACGGGATTTGCAGCCAATCCCCGTTGCCGGATCGTCCCAGAGGATCACCCGTTCACGTTCAGACAGGCGCAGGTAGCGTCGGCAGAATGTATCCCGCCGGATGGTTTGCATCAGCGTTTCCAGCTTTCCGGTCTGCTGAAGGGCCTGCTCCGGCGAGTGGGCATCGAACAGACCCGGCACCAGATCGGGCAGCAACTGCGTCAGCACTGAGCCTACCGTTTCGGGTTCGAGCAAATGCTGGTGGAACGCCCGGCCAAACACTTTCGCTTTCTCAAAATTGGCCTGGGCCGCCGGAATACGCATGGGATGTCCCGTACCATAACCCAGGTGTTCTTCTTTCAGGCGTGTCAGATCGGAGTTCGACACCCGCGCCAGCGCCCGGTAGTCGTCATCGGTGCTGACCAGAGGTTGTATGATCATAAACGAAGGGGAGAGGGAAAGAATACGGAAAGCAAATAGGGCAGCTCGGAAAGCCGCCCTACTGACTTAGCCTGCTGCCAGCAGGTCTGGTTCGTCGGCCGTAATCAGGAACGGGTTGTAGTAGTTCATCGCCGTTTTGATGTTGGCAATGTCGGTCAGCGTCTCCTGCCGGAATATTTTGGTTTCCTGCGCAAACTGTTTCAGCGGAGCCGTTTGGGCAGGATCGGCCATCTTGTAGGAGAAGGTAGCGATGTAGTAAACACCCCGCGGCTGAATTTTGGTGTTCTCTTTTTTCTCGGCTACGGCGGTAATGACCACATCGGCCAGCGTCAGATCATCATAGTACAACGGTTCGATCAGCCGGAAGATATTGTCGACCGAATAGCCATGGAACAGGATCGCGGATACGCAGTTCTTATCGTCGATGAAGAAAATCTCTGCCCAGTTTTTGGTACCCATGTTCAGGATATTATCGGTAAAAATCCGCCAGGCAATGGGCTGAAACGTCAGGGTCCGTCCTACTTTTTCGGTGCCGTTGATGTTGAACACACCTTCCTTCGCATCGAAGCGATACTGACGCGGGTGCCCTTCCAGGTATTTGTAACGTCGGGGCAGGGCCGCAGTCGTTACTTCGTCTGGTTGTTCGTGTACCTTTTGATTCGCTTTCAGAGCGGTTTCGCTTTGAATTGTCGAAAGTTGGGTTTTGTTTTGTGTGTTCATTAGTATTTGTTGTTTACTGTTCAAGCAGGGGGCCCATTTTGCGGTCCCTTTTGCCTTTTATAAGGGTGTTGTTTATAGCATTAAATTTACACAGTTTTGCGTATAATACAAAGCCGTTTTGGCGATTTATTTGCCTGATTGTACAGGTAAATGTGTAAAATAAAGATTGTCACGCTTGCCCGTGTTTACGCATGCCTGGCAGGGTCCTGCCTGGTTGTATATCTCCCTTTTACTGCCCGTCTATGATTCATTCACGTCTGCAGGAGTTAATAGATGCGCTGAATGTGAGCGTTCTTGAATTTGCCCGCCAGCTAGGTGAACGCCGGGGCGAAAAAGTATACCATATCCTGCACGGCCGGCTGAAACCCCGCTACGATACGATCGAGAAAATACTCCTGGCCTACCCGCAGGTCAACGCCGACTGGCTGCTCCGGGGTGAAGGACTCATGTTCAAACAGCTAGACTCGCCGTCGGCTGCCATCACGACAGAAGAGCGATTGCGGAATATGGAATTTCTGTTGTTCCAGCTGGCGGAACGGGTTTCGCTCCTCCAGGAAACCAATGATCAGTTGCTGGGAGAATTACGCAAACTGAGGGGAAAGCTATAAATTATGTATTGTCTATATATATACTATTTTATTGAATTAATCAAAGATTATTTAAGGTATTTCTTTGAGTTGATAAGATTATTCTAGGATGTAATTATCCGTAATTGATATAGCTGAAAATTATGTGGTATTTTGCGTAAGTACAAATACGCATTTCTTAACCTAAACAATTGCTACACTTATGATGAACATCTTCTGTTCTACAGTAAGATCGTGTCTGCTGATGGGCTTATTACTCATCGGGACAGTGGTATACGGACAGGGCACCGTCCGAACAGGTCGGGTAACCGGCCAGGCCGATGGCGGGGGGATTCCCGGCGTCAACGTGTCCGTAAAGGGAACGACCCGGGGGGTAACTACGAACGCCAGTGGGGAGTTCAGCATTCCGGTCAACAACGGGCAGGTTCTGGTTTTTTCGTTCATCGGCTATAAAGCCCAGGAAGTGGCGGTTGGTAATCAGACTACCATCAATGTAACATTGGCCGAAGATGTTTCGACGTTGAGTGAAGTCGTTGTTACAGGATATAGCGCTCAGTCACGGCGCGACATTACGGGGGCAGTAGCTACTGTGAATACCAGGGAGTTACTGTCTATTCCGGCCACGGACGTGGCCCAGCAGCTGCAGGGCCGTGTGGCGGGGGTGACGGTTATCAACGATGCTACACCGGGCGGTAGTGCTACCGTACGTATCCGTGGTTTCGGTACGATTGGTAACAACGATCCGCTCTACATCATTGACGGTGTGCCTACCCAGAACCTCGGTACGATCAACCAGAACGATATCGAAACCTTCCAGGTGCTGAAAGATGCGTCAGCTTCGTCGATCTACGGGTCGCGGGCTGCCAACGGCGTTGTGATCATCACGACCAAGAAAGGGAAGGCCGGTGCCTCGAAGGTTACCTTCGATATGTACTACGGTTCGCAGCAGTGGGCCAGAAAAGGCGAAGTGCTGAACGCCGAGGAGCTAGGTCGGTATTTATACTTAGCTGACGTAAACGCCGGTAAAACGCCAGCTCACGGTCAGTATACGTACGGAACCAACGGCCAGGTAACGATTCCGGCGTATGTATTCCCCAGCAAAGGGGCTGAAGGGTCGGCTGGTGTAAACCCCAACCTGTACTCGCTCACGCCGAGCAACATCTACCCGATTACCCGTTCAGCCAATACCAACTGGTTCGATGAGGTATCGCGTACGGCGCCCATTCAGAACTATCAGCTGGGTGCTACGGGTGGTTCAGAGACGGGCCGCTACGCGCTGTCGGTTAACTATTTCAACCAGCAGGGTACGGTTAAGTATATCGGCTATGACCGGTACTCGGTTCGGGCCAATACGGAATTCAACATCAAAAAGCGGATTCGCGTGGGCGAAAACCTGACGGTGGCCTATAGCAGCCGGAAAGGTGGTTTCAACAACAACGAAGAACAGAACGCCGTATCGGGTTCGTATAAGCACCACCCGCTGCTGCCCGTGTACGATATCGCTGGTAACTTCGCTGGTAGCCGTGGTCTGAACCTGGGTAACAACGAGAACCCAGTAGCAACGCTCTTCCGTCAGCAGGATAACCGCTACAACAGCCTGCGCGTATTTGGTAACGCCTATGCAGAAGTTGACCTGAGTTCAGGTCTGACGGCCCGCTCAACCATTGGTATCGACGCCAATGGCGACCGCGCCAAATACCTGGGCCGGGCTAACCCCGAATACATCGAAGGTAGCTTTAACAACAACCTGACCGACCAGAATCGGTACGCCTACCAGTGGGTATGGACCAACACCCTGAACTACTCGCGCACGTTCAATACCGTGCATAAAGTGGATGCCTATGTAGGTACCGAAGCCATCCGTCAGTACCAGGAGTTCTTCGGAGCAGCCCGGAGCGGTTTCTTCAATGAGCAGCTGGCTATTCAGAGCTACCTGGATCTGGGTACCCAGTCATCGGCCAGTAACGAAGGTCGCCTGGAGCAGGATTATACGCTGTTCTCGATTTTTGGTAAAGTCAACTATGCATTCGGTGACAAGTACCTGATTCAGGGTATCATCCGTCAGGATAAATCGTCGCGCTTCCTGTCGGCTTCGAACAGTGCTCTGTTCCCGGCTGTATCGGCAGGCTGGCGGATTTCGCAGGAGAATTTCTTTAAAAACAACGTGGCCTTCGTTAACGACATGAAGCTGCGTTTCGGATACGGTCTGACGGGTAACCAGGCCATTGGTGACTACAACGCGTATACGACCTACCAGTCGAACACCTTCAACTCGGGCTATCCGATTGACGGAAGCACCAGCACCGCAACGGCCGGTTTCGATATTCGTCGTTTCGGTAACCCCAACGCCAAATGGGAAGCAACGGCGTCGACCAACGTCGGTCTGGACGTAACCCTGTTGTCGAACAAACTGGAGGTGAACTTCGACGTATGGAGCCGCAAAACAACCGACATGCTCTTCACGACGCCCTTTACCTTCACAGCGGGTGATGCTGAAGTACCAGCCTTCAACGTAGGTAGCATGCAGAACCGCGGTGTCGACCTGGCTATCAGCTACCGGGACCGGGTTGGTGATTTCCGCTACGGGGTTAGCGCTAACGTGGCTACCTATCGGAACAAGGTGCTGAAACTGGACGAAAGCGATAACACCCGCTACTTCGGTTACGGCTCGCGCGTACCGGCTGTAACGGTAACGCAGGCCGGTCTGCCCATCTCGTCGTTCTTCGGCTATAAAGTGCTGGGTATCTTCCAGTCAGAGGAAGAAGCAAAAGCCTGGGCTCCCTACGGCGACTATAACCGGGCCGGTAAATTCAAGATTGCCGACATCAACGGTGATAACGTCATTACCGATGCTGACCGGACGGTTATTGGCAGCCCGCACCCTGACTTTACCTATGGTCTGAACGTGAACCTAGGCTACAAGAACTTCGATCTGACCATCTTCGGCAGCGGCTCGCAGGGGAACGATATCTTCAACTATACCCGCTACTTCTCGGATTTCAACACCTTCCAGGGTAACCGCTCACGCCGGGCGCTGTACGATGCCTGGTCGCCAACGAACCCCGGTGGTACGGTCCCCATTCCGGATGCCAACGACCAGGTTAGCAGCCGCCCTTCGTCATACTTCATTGAAGATGGCTCGTATTTCCGCCTGAAAAACCTGCAACTGGGCTATACGCTGCCAACGACACTGCTGTCTAAGATTGGTCTGAGCAGCGCTCAGGTGTATATCCAGAGCCAGAACCTGCTGACCTTCACCAAGTACGAAGGCCTGAACCCAGAGATCAGTATCTCCAACAACTCTAGTGCGGATAGAAACCGGAACCTCGGCTTCGATGGTGGTTACCTGCCCGTATCGAGAACGCTGTTGTTCGGCCTGAGCTTAGGTTTCTAATTCAACTACTACCATTCGAAAAACGCATAGATTCCATGCAGACATTTCATAAAAAAATAGCTACGACGGCCCTGACACTAGCTGGTGTGTTGGTGTTGAACGCTTGTAACGACAAATTCCTGACGCGGGAGCCACAGGGCCAGTACAGTCCGGCGTCGCTGACCAACGGCAAAGGAATTGAGGGACTCCTGATCGGAGCCTACGGGATGCTCGATGGCGAAGGAATTGGTGGCCAGGCATCGTGGGAAAACGAAGTCCAGAACTGGGTATTCGGCGGTATCCCGTCCGACGATGCCTACAAAGGCACTGACGCAGGTGACCAGCCTGAACAGTCATTCATCGAGCGTTATGACTTTCAGGCCACTAACGGCCACATCCGTAACAAATGGCGGGGACTGTACGAAGGCGTAGCTCGGTGCAACGATGTGCTCGACAACCTGACCAACGTGAAGGATATCAGTGACGCTCGCAAGAAGCAGATCGAAGCCGAAGCAAAATTCCTCCGTGGCTACTACCATTTCGAGGCCCGTAAGATTTTCCGCTACGCGCCGTACATCGACGAGAAAGCGTACGATGCCAACGACCCGAACTCGACCAAGCTGCCCAACACAGCCGAGATCTGGCCAAATATCGAAGCTGACTTCACCGCTGCCGCTGCCACTCTTCCCGAAACGCAGGCAGAACCCGGTCGTCCAACCAAATGGGCCGCACTGGCTCACCTCGGAAAGACCTATATGTACCAGGGCTTCGACATAGCTACGGGTGCGCCAAACGCAGCTAAACTGCAGCAGGCCAAAACGGTTCTTGACCAGGTCGTGAACAGCGGTAAGTTCAGCCTGATCGACAACTTCTCGCAGAATTTCGATTCTGATACGCGTAATAACCGGGAGTCGATCTTTGAAGTGCAGTATGCCAAGTCAGCTTCGGACGATGGCGCGTCGACCCGCGGTATGGGTCTGGCTCACCCGTATGCGTCGCCCTGGGGCTGCTGCGGATTCTATCAGCCCTCGCAGAACCTGGTTAACGCCTATAAAACCGATGCCAACGGCCTGCCGCTGTTCGACACGTTCAACAATGTCGACGTGAAAAACGACCAGGGCATCCCGCTCGATGGAGCCTTTACGCCCGACGCGGGTACCTTCGACCCACGTCTTGACTGGACGGTTGGTCGCCGGGGGATTCTGTACAAGGATTTCAAAATCCACAACAGCGACTTCATCCGGGATCAGACCTATGCCGGTCCCTACTCGCCGAAAAAGCACGTGGCTTCGAAGAAAAATACGCTGCTGGGCGTTGGCTGGCAGAACCTGACGGCTAACAACTACCGGCTTATCCGCTATGCCCACGTACTGCTGTGGCTGGCCGAAGCAGAAGTTGAAATCGGTAGCCTGTCGCGCGCTCGTGACCTGACGAACCTGGTTCGGAAACGGGCCGCCAACCCGGCTGATTTCGTGAAGAAAGCGATTCAGGGGTCGACCCGCGACGCGTATACCGAAACGGCGGAGCCTGCTGCCAACTACGTAATTAAGGAATATCCGGCGTCTGTATTTGCCTCGAAAGAGTCGGCCCGTAAAGCCGTTCGCTTCGAGACCCGCCTGGAGTTTGCTATGGAAGGCCACCGTTTCTTTGACCTGGTTCGCTGGGGTATCGCTGCCGATGTGCTGAATACCTACGTCACGAAAGAAGGCGAAAAGCGCACCTATCTGAAAGGCGCTCGCTTCACCAAAGGTAAACACGAGTACTACCCGGTGCCGCAGGAAGCAATCGACAACGCGTTCAAAAATGGCCAGCCAACGCTGGTGCAGAACCCGGCTTACAAATAGTATACACTACTTAGTCAGTTTTTACCCAAAGGGGCTATCCTGTTAACAGGATAGCCCCTTTGGGTTGTTTATAAGCATACGGGTATCACTTTGTATATTAATGATAGGGAAGGTATATATTTATATTGCTACAGGATAATTATAAGATGAATTAGGACTCCTCAAGAGCGCATAAATCCGGTCAATTGTTGGCGTATTTCAGATTTACCAATAAGTTGTCATAGTTAACTATGCTACTTAAGCAATTATACGTCAACCTATTAAACCGTTTGCTCAATAAAAAACTTCTTGAGGACTACCGTCCGTCTGGGGGTGCTGATGGGGCTACCACTGGCCGGTCTTACCGCCCTGGGGCAGGGAACACCTACCGGTCAGCCCAGTACAACAGCCACGCAGGGTACAGCCCAGCCACCAGCTACTACACCAACACCGGCAGAACGAGCCATCATGGGTGGGGAACCATCTTCCCCGCAGAGCAGTACGCCGATTACCAGTACAGCCACCACACCGTCGGCCGCTACGCCTGCTCCACAGCCTGCTGCTCCGGCACCTGCCCCGGGTCAGGGAGCGGGCGCTACCCAGCCCGGGCCCGGTGGTAACCGAACCGGCAAGGTGATTGACCGGGCGTCTGGAACGGGCCTGCCCGGCGTAAACGTAGCCATCAAAGGCACCACGCGGGGCGTATCGACCGATGCGGAGGGCAACTTCCGGCTCCAGGCACCCGATGATGCAATACTTGTCTTTTCGTTCATTGGCTACCGACCCCAGGAGGTGGCCGTTGGCGGACAAACCAGTCTGAACGTAACGCTGGTCGAAGACGTATCGACGCTGAATGAAGTTGTCGTTACCGGATACGCCACCCAGGAGAAAAAGGACATCACCAGCGCCGTAACAGTTATCCAGACCAAGGAACTGCTGTCGGTGCCGGCGGCCAACCTGGGGCAACAGTTACAGGGACGCGCGGCCGGGGTGCAGGTGCTTCAGGATAACTCGCCCGGTGGAGGAGCCAGCATCCGTATCCGGGGGTTCGGCACGCTGGGCAACAACAACCCGCTCTACGTGATTGACGGCGTGCCAACCCGCGAAAATTTAAATAACCTAAACCAGAACGACATTGAGAGTATTCAGATTCTGAAAGATGCCACGTCGGCGTCGATTTATGGATCGCGGGCCGGGAATGGCGTCGTTATCATCACGACCAAGAAAGGGAAATCGGGCGAGCCGCGTCTGACATTCGACTCCTATTACGGAACCCAGCAGCCAACCCGCTACCTTGACCTGCTCAACACCCGCGAATACGGTGAGTACCTGTGGGCCAGTAAGCGGAATGCGGGGGTCGTTAATCCGGCCAACGGGAATCCGCAGCAGGCGCAGTACGGTAACGGTCCCGAGCCTGTCATTCCGGCCTTTATCGTTCCGGACGGAGCCTCGGCCGATGATCCGCGCGTGGCCCGCAATCCGGATGGCACTTACCGAAATTACAGCATCGATCGCTTCAATGATCCGCTCTTCGGGTCGCAGCGGTTTCAGATCACCCAGGCCAATGCCGAAGGTACCGACTGGCTGCGTGAGATCATGACGTCGGCGCCCATCCAGAACTACAACATTGGGCTGTCGGGCGGTACGGAAAAAGGGCGATACGCCCTCTCGGTAGGATATTTCAACCAGGAAGGAATTATCCGGTCCAACGGGTTCAAGCGCTACACGCTGCGGGCCAATACCGAGTTTACTATCAAGAACAAAGTACGCGTCGGCGAAAACCTGCAGCTGGTACTGGCGCAGCGGAACGGGGGTTTCGGAACGAAGGCACTGAAGGAAACGGTATCCTGATGGCGATCCGGATGCAGCCTATCGTTCCGGTATATGATGTGGCCGGTAACTATGCCGGTACGCTCGGTAGTAACCTGGGTAACGCAAAAAATCCGGTGGCGTTGCTCGAGCGGGCCGGGCAGAACGGCTACCGCGATCTGCGGGCGCTGGGTAACGTATATGCTGAAGCGGACATTCTGAAGGATTTCACCCTCCGCAGCAGTTTTGGCCTCGACGGCACCATCGCCTACGGTACCTACTACGGCATTCCCGAGCCCGAAGCCTCGGAGCCGGTGCGTACCTACAGCGTGCGGAAAGATGGCCAGTATCGGTATTCGTGGACATGGACCAATACGCTTTCGTATAAGAAAACCTTGGCGAGCGTACACAACGTAAATGCATTCGTAGGGCTTGAATCTATCTCGGCCTTTGGCGAATTCATCGAAGGCTTCCGCGATCGATATTACAGCGGAGACCCCTCGCTGCTGTACCTCGACATAGGCGATCAGGCTACCCAGACGAACCGGAACTACGCCTTCAACGACTACCGGCTGTTCTCGTACTTCGGGCAGGCCAACTATTCGTATCGCGATAAATACCTCTTCCAGGCTACCCTGCGCCGGGATGCTTCGTCGCGCTTCCTGGCGGCTCAGCGGTATGCTACCTTTCCGGCCGTATCGGCGGGCTGGCGCATCACGGGCGAACCATTTATGAAAGGAATTTCAACCATCAGCGACCTGAAACTGCGGGCGGGCTGGGGCCAGACGGGTAACCAGGAGATTGGCGATTACAACGCCTACACCACCTATGCGGCCGACTTCGACCGGGGTGGCTACAGCCTCAACGGCAACCCGAATGCCTATAATACCGGATTTGCCATTCAGCGCTTCGGCAACCCCAATGCCCGCTGGGAAACCACGACCTCTATCAACGTAGGGCTCGACGCCGGTCTGTTCAACAACGCACTCGAAGTAAACCTCGACGTGTACGAACGGAAGACGACCGGACTCCTGTACACCCGCCCCCGGCCAGCAACGGTAGGTCAGGGCGATCTGCCCGCCGAGAACGTGGCTGCCATCCGGAACCGGGGTGTCGACCTGCAGGTCAGCTACCGCGGCAAAGCCCTCGATAACAACATTCGTTACACGGTGACGGGTAACTTCTCCACCTATCGGAACGAGGTGCTGGAGCTGAACCCGGCCAGCCCGAACGAGCCGCTGCTGGGCCTTGGGTCGCGTTTGCCCGCCGTAACCCGGTCGGTGGTAGGGCAGCCGATTTCGCTGTTCTGCGGCTATATCATCGACGGTATTTTCCAGACGGCCGAAGAAGCCGCAGCGGCCCCGCAGTTTCCGGGCTACAACGACGCCGAGGTCGTGATCAACGGCCAGCGCGTCAAGGGTGTGGGTAAGTTCAAATATCGCGATATCAACAACGATGGCCAGATCACGGCCGACGACCAGGCGTTCATCGGTAATCCGCACCCCAAATTCAACTATGGTCTGAACGTGTCGGTCGGGTATAAAAACTTCGATCTGACGGTGTTCGGGCAGGGTGTTGTCGGCAATGATGTCTTCAACTATGTTCGCTACTGGACCGATTTCAACACCTTCCAGGGCAACCGGACCAAAGACGTGCTCTACAACTCCTGGACGCCCGAGAATCCCGGAGCCAAGCTGCCGATCCTGGACGAGAACGATGCCATCAGCAGCCGCGCATCGAGCTATTTCATCGAAAAAGGGTCGTACTTCCGGATGCGCAACATCCAGCTGACCTACTCGCTACCCAAAGGTTTTGGCAGTCGGTTAGGGCTCAACGGTGGTAGTATCTACGTGCAAACCACCAATGCGTTTACCATTACCAACTACAGCGGACTGGACCCCGAAATCACCCTGCGTAATTCATCGGCCACCGGCGAAGATCGCCAGCTCGGCGTTGACGAAGGTCGTTACCCAACACCCCGGCAGTTTCTGGTTGGTCTCAATCTGGCATTTTAACTCTTGCTGTACATACTCATGAAAACTATAAAGAAATGGGGCTATGCCGGTATGCTATCGGTACTGGTCATGACAATGAACGGCTGCGGTGAAGATTTTCTGACCCGTACGCCACAGGGTACCTTCAGTCCCGACGCCGTAACCGACGCCCGCGGTATCGAAACGTTGCTGACGGGCGCCTACGGCCTGCTGGATGGTATTCCGGCTAGCGGCTCAACCTGGCACGGAGCGGTTTCGAACTGGGTGTTTGGGGGCCTTACATCCGACGATGCCTACAAAGGGACCGATGCGGGTGACCAGCCCGAGCAGACCGCCCTCGAACGCTACGTATGGGTGGTTACCAACGAACACGTGCGGGGCAAATGGCGAACCCTCTACAATGGGGTGTCGCGGACCAATGACGTGCTGGACAATCTGGCCCAGGTCCAGAATCTGGATACGGCCCGTCGGCGGGTCATTACGGCCGAAGCCCGGTTCCTGCGCGGCTTCTACCACTTCGAAGCCAAAAAGATGTGGAACAACATTCCGTATATCGACGAGCAGGACTACAACAAGGAAGTGCCCGACAGCGCCAAGGTGCCCAATACCGAAAATGCCTGGCCGCGGATCGAAGCAGACTTTCAGTTTGCCATGCAGAACCTGCCCGATCAGTTTCCGGGCGAGCCGGGCCGGGCTACCCGCTGGGCTGCCATGGGTATGCTGGCCAAATGTTACATGCATCAGGCGTTTGATCCGTATACGGGCGCGCCCAACAGCGCCAAGCTTCAGCAGGCGCAAACCCTGCTGAACCAGGTTATTGCCAGCGGCCGGTTTGCGCTGATGCCCAACTTCGGCGACAATTTCTCGGCGGCACCGGCCAATCGGAATAACCGCGAATCGTTGTTTGAGGTGCAATACTCGGTTACGTCGTCGGCCGGTGGGGGCGGGGGCCTGGGCGATGAGCTGGCCTGGCCCTACAATACCGGGCCGGGGGGCTGCTGCGGATTCTACCAGCCCTCGCAGAATCTGGTCAACGCCTATAAAACCGACGCCAACGGCCTGCCGCTGCCGGCGACTTTCAACAATACCGATGTTACCAGCGATCAGGGCATTACGTCGGACCAGCCGTTTACGCCCTATGCCGGCACCCTGGACCCGCGCCTGGATCATACGGTAGGGCGCCGGGGTATTCCGTTCAAGGACTGGGGCGTTCATCCGGGTCGCGCCTGGATTCGGGATCAGGCCTATGCGGGGCCGTACTCGCCGATTAAGCACATTCCGGAGCGGCAGTTTTTTGGGGTAAACCCCGGCAACAACCGGCTTCACTCCAACAATTATCGGTATCTGCGGTACGATCATATTCTGCTGTGGGCCGCCGAAGTTGAAGTCGAAATCGGTAGCCTGGCTAAAGCCCGCGATTATGTGAACCAGATCCGGCGCCGGGCCGCCAACCCCGACGGCTTCGTTAAAACCGCTGCGGGGCAGCCAGCGGCCAATTACGTAATTAAGGAATACCCGGCTACGTCAACGGCTTTCGCTACCAAAGAAGCAGCCCGGCAGGCGGTGCGGTTCGAAAACCGGCTGGAGTTTGCCATGGAGGGGCACCGCTTCTTCGAGCTGGTGCGCTGGGGTATTGCCGAGCCTACCCTGAATGCTTACCTGACCACGGAGCGAACCAAACGGACTTACCTCACCGGGGCTACGTTCGTGAAGAACCGGAACGAGTTTTTTCCGATTCCGTTCGAGGAAATCCTGAACAGCAACCTGAACGGTCGGCCCACGCTGACGCAGAACCAGGGATATCAATAGCCACTGTCGGCAGATATGGTATAAAAGCAGGCACCCCTTACCCGGGTGCCTGCTCGGTTTAGCCGCAAACAACCCAGGCTGTTTGCGAGTTATAGCTGGTAAAAAACACACAACGTTATGGCTACTACATCACCATTCGATCCCGATAAAGTTGACTCTGAGTTTTATTCAAATGATCCCAACCAACACGGCGACTCTGATTTCGGCCGCGAGTCGGAGGGCGTCGGTAACAATACCTACAGTGCTTCTACCTCGGGTATAGACATGGAGGGCGAAAACCGGGAAGAAACACGGGAGTCCCGCGAGGCCAATGTCAATGTTGGCAAGGCTGAAGAGCCCAAAGGCGAGTCGTACGGCTCTACACAGGCCTGGGACGTCGAGGCTGATTCGGTAAACGATACTGACCTGCCGAAAGGGAAAATGATGAGCGACGAAGCCGGCCGTAAGCTGGATCAGGTGGCCGAAAACCCGTCTGACGATGCGCTCTTTCACCGGGGCGATGCGACCTACCTCGAAGAAGGCGACGACCCGAGTAAAGGCTACGATCCGCACAATAAGGGCTACGACGGCAAAGACAAAGAATCAGCCCAGTAACTCACTATATACCGTATTTTACGGCCAGCGACCGCGTCTGACAGACCGGTCGCTTTTTTTGTGCGTGCCGCTCAACGGGATTTCTGCAGGGTGTGTGCGATTCTTTCGTAAACTTGCCCCGCATCATTCGTTGGGCTAGTACTCCTATCGCGTTACAACCTTGCTTATTGAAACCCGTGCCTATGCCCGGGCGGGCCTGCTTGGCAACCCGTCCGACGGCTTTTTCGGCAAAACCATTGCCATCAGCGTCCGTAACTTCGGCGCATCTGTTACCCTGTATCCGTCGCCGGAGCTGACCATCGAGCCGCAGCTGCAGGATACCAACGTATTTCGGAGTCTGCATCACCTGCGCGATGCGGTGGGCACGCTGGGGTACCATGGTGGCGTTCCACTGCTGAAAGCGGCCATCAAAAAATTTGCTGAGTACTGCGAAAACGAAGGCATTCGGCTACCGAACCACAACTTTTCAATTCGGTACAACACCTCCATTCCCCGGCAGGTGGGTCTGTCGGGATCGAGCGCCATCATCGTGGCTACTTTCCGGGCGCTCATGCAGTTCTACAACGTCGAGATTCCGCAGCCGGTGTTGCCCAATCTGGTCATGGCTACCGAAACCGAAGAGCTTGGTATTGCGGCTGGCCTCCAGGACCGGGTTATTCAATGCTACGAAGGCTGTGTGTACATGAACTTCGACCGGCCAATCATGGAACAGTACGGGTACGGACAGTACGAACCGCTCGATCCGCATCTGCTCCCCAAACTCTACATTGCCTACAATACCGATCTGGGCAAACAGTCGGGTCGTATCCATAACGACGTACGGGCCCGCTGGCTGGCTGGCGAACCACTGGTGATCGACACCATGAGCGCCATTGCCGACGTAGCCCGCGAAGGCCACGACGCCCTGCTTCGGCGCGATACCGAGGCCCTCCACGAACTTGTTAACCGCAATTTCGATTTGCGGAGCCAGATCTATTCCATCAGTGATCGGAACCGGGCGCTGATCAATACCGCGCGGGCCTGCGGGGCGTCGGCGTCATTTACCGGTTCGGGCGGGTCGATTATTGGCATATACCGCGACGATGCCATGCTGAACCGACTCTTCGTTGCCCTGAAAGCCATTAATGCCCGCGTTATAAAACCATACGTCGTATAGCGACGCCACCGACTACCGGTCTCTACCAGAGAAATCATGATCAAAAAAGCTGTTATACCCGCTGCCGGGCTGGGAACCCGGTTTCTGCCTGCCACCAAGGCACAACCCAAAGAGATGCTGCCGATCATTGACCGGCCTACGATTCAGTATGTGGTGCAGGAAGCTGTCGATTCAGGAATCGAAGACATTCTCATCATTACCGGAAAGGGAAAACGCGCCATCGAAGACCATTTCGATCGCAACTTCGAACTGGAAACCCGGCTCGAAGAAAAAGAAGATCAGCTGTTGCTCGACGAGATGCGCCGGTTGTCGGACATGGCCAACCTGCACTACGTTCGTCAGCGTGAACTGAACGGACTCGGCGATGCCATTCGGTACGCGCGGCATCACGTAGGCAATGAGCCGTTTGCGGTGCTGCTGGGCGACACCATCATGGATTCGGTCATTCCGGTTACGCAGCAGCTGATCGATACCTACGCCCAGTACGGCGGATCGGTCATTGCCGTTGAAGAGGTTCCTCACGACAAAGTAAACCGCTACGGTATTGTGGGCGGGCGTTCGATGAGCGACCGGATTCTGGCTATCGATACGCTGGTCGAGAAACCGGCGCTGAACGAGGCTCCTTCCAACCTGGCCATTGCGGGTCGCTATATTCTAACGCCCGATATTTTTACCATGCTTGAACAAACGCCGGCCGGTAAGAACAACGAAATTCAGCTGACCGATGCCATGCTGCTGCTGCTCAAGCGCGAAAACCTGTACGCGCACCATATTGAGGGAAAACGCCACGACATCGGCAATAAGCTCGACTTCCTCAAAACCACTGTCGAGTTTGCGCTGAAGCGCCCCGAGTTTGCCGATAAATTCCGGGCCTTCCTCGAAGAAATCGTCCAAAAAGGCTGATTGCAACGGCAGCGCCCGGCGTATGAATCGCCGGGCGCTGCCGTTACCTCATCTGTCTGTCAGCGAACCCGAAGCGTCAGGCTGGCTGTGTCATCTTCGCCGTTGGCGTAGCCGTTGCCCGGCGTGCTGTCAGGATCTTGTTCTGTAACCTCCTGAATTTGCGCCTGTAATGTAGCTGAGCCAGCTACCCGAACGGCCAGTACCAACGTGAACGACTGACCGGCGGCCAGTTTATTGACGTATCCCCGAAGCTGTTGGCCGTTTGCAGCCCAGCCGTTGCTATTGGTTACGACCCAGTTAGCTGGCAGTTGGGTTTGAATGACAATCGAGTTTGCCGATGCGCCACCCCGGTTACTGACAGTTAGCGATAGACTGACCACCTCGCCGGGCTGCGGAGTGAGCGTGTTGATCTGCGATGACAGGCTCAGGTCGGCTTTAGTGGGGTCGGTTGCTGGCTGACTGGTGGTAACCCGCGGCAGAGGCTGCTGGTTCGGGTTCGCCGATGCAACCAGGGGGCCACTCGCATCGGTCGTTCGCAGGTCTGTCGTGACGGCATCATCCTGGCCGTCGCCGGTGCCGGAGTTGGGCTGGCTGTCGGGGTCGGGTGTTTGGGTAGCCGTTATCTGGGCCGATGTAGCAAAGACGCCCGGCTGAGTGGTTTTGGCCCGAAAGAGAAAGCTTCGGCTACTGCCCACTGGTACTGTACCTACCTCCGCCGTTACAATCCCGTTTGCGGCACTGATACCCGGCGAGGGTGAATCGACAAACACCAGCCCGGCTGGCAGTACGCTCCTGACCTGTACCCCTGCCGACTCCTGGGGGCCAGCGTTGGTCAGAATAAGTGTATAGCTGACAATCTCATCGACTTTAGGAACCCGGTTGCTGACCTGCATCTGTAACGCCACATCGGCGCTGCCCGTACCAACGGTAACCGTGGCCACGCCCGATACCGCGCCGGTACTACAGGCGTTTGTCAGCGCCGACAGACTGTACGTGGTTGTACTGGTAGGCGATACGGGCATCAGATACGGGTTCTGGTAAATAGCCGACGCCGACTGGCCATTGGTGAGCGTAACCGACCATGGCGCCGGACCGCTGAAGGTGATGGGCAGTTGAGCCGTTTGCCCGCTGCTAATGAGCGCGCCCCCCGTCAGTGTAGCCGCCGTTGGCTCCCCAATCCTGACCTCAACCGGGTCCGACTCTGCAGAACAGGCTCCCTCAATCTGCACAACACTGTAGAGACCCGACTGGGTAGCATAGTATTGATTACCAGTGTAGATAGCTGTTCCATTGCGTTTCCACACTAGGGTTCCATTGTTCTGCCCCGCCTTTTTTAGCAAAACAGCGTTATCTGCACACACCTGCCCGGAGGCTGGTATCAACTGAACAGTAGGTTTACTCAGGCTCCCAAACCGGACCAGCAGGCCTTTGGATAGTCCGCTGCAGGCACCATTAGTCACGCTGACAGAATAAACGCCTGCCTGGTTCGTGTATACGAAAGAGTTGTTTTGTCCGGGCATAGCGACTCCATCTTTGAACCACTGAAAGGTGGTGCCTGACAAGGTGTTGGGCTGACTGGCATAGAAATAGCGGTAGGAACACGCTTCCTGACCCTCTTCAAAGTAGAAAGCCACTGGCTGAATGGCGTTGGTAAACGTGAGCGAAACCGGATCAGAAACAACCTGACATGAGCCACGCGTTACCTGAAGGGTGTACGTTCCTGATGTCTGCGCCGTATAGCCGGAACTGGTAGCTCCCGGCATATCGACGCCATCTTTCTGCCACTGATAACTGCCACCGCCAACGTATGGGTTCGCGTATAGTTGGCGTGAATCGCCGGGGCAGGCTGTTTTGTCGATGATTGAATTTATTTGGGGCTTAACGGGAGTTCCCTGCCGAATTACAAACGCATTGCTCCGTGTGGTACATGTTCCCTGCATTAGCTGGAACCAGTACGTACCCGGCTGGGAAGCATAATAATCATATCGATTGGCACCGCTTATGGCAACATTATCCCGATACCATTGAATGGTATAAAGGCCCGCAGTATTCTGATTACTGGACAAACCATCGCCAACGAGGTAAATGCTGGCAGCACCTGTGCAAAGTATAGAGTCTCCAGCCGGATAACTGTTTAGGCGGGCGTACAGAGACTGACCGAAATTTAAATTTCGGTTAGAAACTATTGGGGAGCAGGTTCCATCCGTTATCCGGAAGCTGTACTGCCCGGTTTCTGATACAGTAAGTGTGCTGGCCGTAGCTCCCGCAATATCGACTCCATTGCGGGTCCACTGGTAGGCAGCCGTTTCGCCAATATAAGAGGAACTGAGTGACTGAGGCTGGCTGATACACAGCGGCTGGTCCTGAACCAGAGCATTTAAGCTTACGGAAGGGTTAGTCGACGTAGAAAGTTGATAACTGTTGCTTTGTACGGTACAACCTGCCTGCCAGACAGTGGCCGAGTAGGTGCCGGCCTGCTGCGCCGATACAGTCTGCGAGGTGGCCCCGGTAAGCGGACTTCCGTTCAGCAGCCACTGATAGCGCTCGGCGCCTGTCGGGCTATAGTTGCCCTTACGAGAAAACAATGAAAGAGTCGCACGGCTGCCGGTGCAAACCTCTCCACTGCTAGAATAACTACGTAAAGTACCCCGCCGGTCTGTGGCGACGGCTCCGGCCAGGTCTCCAATAGCCAGCGAAGTGCTGGAATTACTCGTTGCTTCGGCTACCGGTGCCATCAGTTGCAGGCGATAGCCAGTGCCGAAAGGCAAGGCATTGGAACCCGATGGGAGCGTTACTGAAATGGGGCTGCTGGTGCCGCTTCCAATTTTGCGCTGATCGGCAAAACTACCGCTTGCGTCCGATACCCAGACCTCAACGGTCGCTCCCGTTGGCAACCCCGGGCCGGTTGTTGTGTAGGAAATATTGACCACGTTGCCCGCGCAGAGTGTCGTGTTCGATACACCGGTCAGGGTAATAGTTAATGGCGTATAGGGTACGGCCAGCGCATCGGTTTGCCAGACACCTCGCCCCTGAGTAGCCGCCACCACACGGCCGTCCGACGCCCGGTACCGTAGCTGATTGATGCGAAACGGTCCCATTCCTGTACCCGAGTACGTCCAGCCGGGGTTGGTCAGCGTAATATCTGACGTAGACCAGATGCCGGCATCGGTGCCCAGCAGCACCTGTTTCCGGTTCTGGGGGTTGAAGAGTACCGTACGCACCGGTACATCGGGCAACCCAAAATTGGTTTGGTCTTTACCCGTCCAGGTAGCGCCCCCGTCCTGGGTGTACCAGACCGACTGCACCCCGTAATTCGATACCGTTACGAGCAGTTCGTTATCATCGGCCCCCACATCGATGCAGGAAATGACGGCGTTGGGCGGTAAAGCACCATTGTCGATGTTAGTAACGGTCGGCGTCGCCTGATCGAGGTTGGTTACCTTCACCAGTTTTCCGGAGTAATTGCCCACGAACAGAGCGTCGCGATTACGCCCCAGCTTCAAGGCTGACACGGAGTTGGTAAAACCCGTCAGCGGGAGGGTTGTACTGACGGGTGTGGTCCCCACCCCGGTTACTCGCCGAATACTGTACTGACTGTTGGCATAGTTAGCCGTGTACAGAATATTGGCCTGACTGTCATAATCCGAAGGATTAGGAATCAGAGAATTATTTAGCGAAGTAAGGAGTGTTACCGATGAGCCAATATATATGTAAAAATTCGAATACCACTGAACGATTTGCTTAGCAGGCTCATCGTCATCAATAAAGACTGAGCCAGGAGACGATAGAGGTAAAAAATGATTTCTAGCGGCAATACCTTGTGCATTTACCTCAAAATAGCCAAGCCCTGTGATTCCGGCTAGCATATATGAACTACCTGGAATGTCTCTTAATGCAATGAAGCCAATATCACTAATCCGATGATTGTTGTAAAGATGTAAAAGTGTTGGATTTGCCGTTGTGGTATCGCCCCAGTTGGCCGACCAGTGTATACCGATGTCGTCGGCAAAAGCGGCTCCGGCACTGCCCGGCTGAAACCAAAGTCCCTGCTGGCTCGCAAAGCGATAAGCCAGTGGGTCGTTCCAGGTGCTGCCGCCATCGGTAGAGCGAAACCAGTCGTAGCCGCCCGCGTAGACTGTATTAGGATCGGTGGGGTGAACGGCCAGACTAAGCCCTGCCGAACCATTTCCTTTGGTAAAATGACTACCCCCGCTGGACGTCGGGATAACGAGGTCCGTCCAACTGATACCGCCATTACTGCTTTTCTTGAACCACTTTATATCCTGGCCATAATTCAAGCTGTTGTACGCCCGAGATACGGCGTATAGTACCTGGCTGCTGCCGCCGGTTGTAGGGGCCAGTGCCAGCTCGGTGCGTTCACCACTGGTATTGGGCGGGGTGATCTCGGTCCAGCTTGTACCGGCAGTGGTGGTCGACCGGAATACCCGACTGGGGTTAAACGCTGCGTACAGAATACCGTCCGATGCCAGTTCGAGGTCTGTTACCAGATCGTTGTAATAATTCCCGGTATTGCTGCCTGCCCCAATGCCCTGATTAGGTGCCAGCACAAACGCCCAGCTCGCCCCGCCGTCAGTGGAGCGCACAAGGCCGTAACGGGTTGCTGCAAAAACCTGGCCGCTGGCCGTAACCACCAGGCGTTGAATATAGGTAAAGGATTGCCCGATGGAGGGGTAATTACCGCCCGGAATAGTGCTGCTTAGCCGGGCCCAGGTGGTGCCTCCGTTGGTCGTTTTCCAGATGCCGCCCCCGTTAATGCCTCCATAACCATCGCCCGTACCGGCATACATAATCTGCGGGTTCGACGGATCGGCGGCCAGGGCGGTTACTATCGTGTTTTCCCAGTTGTCGCTAACGGGCGTCCAGCCCGCGTTGCTATCGGTGATGTCAGTGGTGTACCACAGGCCGCCTGCCGGGCTTCCGGCCCATACCTTTTTACGAGCCGGATCATTGGGGTCGAACAGCAGCGCCCGGGTACGACCAGCCGCATTGCTGGGCCCGCGCTCCTGCCAGGTTATGCCCGGAATAGCAGCCTGCGTACTTATGCCGCCCGATAGCTGCTGTCTGTTAAGCAGACGCCGGGCCTCGTCGAGCCGTTCGGAGGGTACGCGACCCAGCGCCGGGTCGAGCGTTCGTAATCGTTCATCTTCGGCCAGGCGGGCCAGGGTATCGCGCGGATCAACTGGTAAAGGAGATTGCGCGCGGGCAATGACGAAGCAGAGCAGAAACGCGATGGTCGTCTGCAGCCGAAAAAATGGATAAAGCAAAATAGTTACGGTTGTTGATTTTGACAATAGGTTACAAGATACGTACCAATATCAAATCAATCATGGCGATACTTACTTTTTTGTTTGCCCTAACGAACCCGGAGCGTCAGGCTGGCTGTGTCATCTTCGCCGTTGGCGTAGCCGTTGCCGGGGGTGCTGTCGGGATCGGTGGGGGTGCTACTTTGAATTTGGGCTTGTACTGTGCCTGCCATACTGGCCTGAAGCGGTAAAACTACAGTAGTCTGCGCATTGGCTCCCAGCGATGGCACGGTTCCTGATACAACCTGGCCGCTAACGGTCAGACCCGTATTACTGGTCAGTTGCCAACCGGCGGGTAGTTCGGTCTGCACCGCCACATTGCTGGCTGCAGCCCCACCCCGGTTGCTGATAACCAGACTCAGGCTGAAGGGCTGGTCAGGCAATACCGCCAACTGACTGCTGACGAGGGCCAGGCTTATATCTGCCTGGTTGGGGTCAGTGGGCGGTTGATTGGATAGAACGGGGGGGAGTGGGGTCTGGTTGGGGTTAGCCGAAACAAATAGACTAACCGAACTGCCCACCCGAAGGTCGGTTTCGGCCATGTCGTCCTGGCCGTCGCCGGTGCCGGAGTTGGGCTGGCTATCGGCGTCGGGCTGGCTGGCCGAAATAATCTGAGCTGCATTACGGAACGTTCCCTCTGCAGTAGCCTGCACGGTATAGCTGAACAGCATGGTTTGACCCGCTGCGAGATTAGTACCGGTCATAGAAACCACATCGTCAACAGCCGTTACGCCCGGCATCGGGCTACCAGTGAAGATAAGATTCGGAGGCAGGCGGTTCTCGAGTTGAACCAGACTAACCGATTCGGGGCTACTGTTTGTCAGGGCCAACTGCAACTGGATCGGTTCTCCAACCGAAGCTGTCCGCCGGTCGCTCGAGAACGCCAGCGAGAGGTCAGCGGGCATCAGGACCGTTATAACGGCCGTACCCGACGCCGTACCGGTTCCGCATCCGTTGCGGATAGCCGTCAGGGTGTAGGTAGTCGTAGCGGTTGGCTGAACGGTCAGGGTAACCGGACTGCTAACCGCTGAGCCGCTTAGACCCGGCGAGAGGGTGTACGACCACGGCCCCGAACCGGTAAAGGCTAGCGTCAGCTGGGCGGTCTGGCCCTGGCCAATGGCCGAGGCCGTTGTAGACAGGGTGCCCGTTGCCAGTGGCTCCACCAGCAGGGAGTTGATGTGGGCATCCATCCAGGCCAGTCGGTTGGTCAGCCACGTTTTTACCTGATTGACTTCATCAAGCTGGGTGGCCCCCACGTAGGATGGCTGGTCATTCCAGACCTGTACGCCGAGGATGGGCCATTTGGTGAAGTTGCGGTTCAGCGAGCCCTGGTTTAGCAGCGCGTACTGTGCATCGACATACGCCAGTAGCGTACTCGTTTGCCAGACGGTCTGGCGGAGTTGCTTATACCGGGTAACCAGCTTGTTGGCATACTGGCAGCAGGTCAGTAGCCTGGCCCACCAGAACGGTACCGGAAAGTTACCGTCGCCGGGTGCCGTGTAGCGCCAGCCCTCATACGTTTGGGCATTGCCGTCGAACGGGGTTGTCAGAAACCCGTAGGCCAGGTTGAAATCCCAGGCTGGTCCGGCCGATAGCCGGCCCCCGTCGGCGTCGCGCTGCTTCGACAGGTAGGCACTAATGCGAAACCCGTCGGCATTGCTGGTCGCTTCCTGAAGCAGGAAATAATCAATAAATGTATCCTCAACGATGAATTTCGAGTAGCCGTTGGTCGCGTTGCAGCAGGAGGTGCTGTTGACCGTAGTTTCAAACTCGTCGACGTAGCCCTGTATGTAGTTGAACTGCTGGGCGGTGATGTCATCGTCGTTCGGGTAATGGGTGGCCCACTGGTGTGGAATAGTGCCGCCCGGACTCATGTAGTTCGATAACCAGACATGGTTCGGGTCGAAGTCGCCACAGTTTTTGTCGACCTTGACAATATAACCACCGGTAATGCGGGCGGGGCTGGTGTCGTCGGGGTTCAGGCTTCTGACATTGACCCGATTGGCGTCACGCTTTACCCGCTCCTGGAAAATATAAATACCCTGGTATACACCGTTGATAATCAGCTCGACGTATTTGACCCGGGAGGCATAGCGCCCCGACTGGTTGGCCATGTAATAGGTGAGCGGGTCGCGGACGAATGACTTATCGGTGTAGGAGGCATTGAGTACCCAGTCGCTTTCGGCCGGAAAGCCGAACAGGGCCCTGTCGATGGATTCTGTTACCAGCGTGGAATTGCGGAGTTCGATCCCGTACGGTTTTTTCGGAAAGTTCTGGCTGGAACATCCTCTGAACTCGACTTTGGCCTTTCCCTGGTACTCGTTGGGGACATCGGTAATTGAGTTGATGCCGCTAGCGTTGTTGATGATACTCAGGCTGGTGACGATACCTGGTTCGTCGTTAATGGTTTGCCCTTCGGTGTCGATAATGATGATGGGCAGGTTGGAGGTGGTTAAGGTTTGTGCATTACTCTGAAGGCCTAACAGGCACAGCAGAGTAACCACTAGTGTGGCTATCTGGCTTGGTGTGGTCATGGTCAATAAGGAGGTGTAGTAGAGGGGTAGCAACCCAGGCCGGTTTATAAACTGGCCTGGGTTGCTACTATATAAAGTAGACGAATTGACCCAGATACGTCACGTTGTTTTTATTAATCGGCAGATGAAATTGGATTAAAATGAGTAAATTATTTATTTATATAATGCTATTTCGGGTTTAGTTAGGAATAGTTAGAAACAGGCTGGCTGTATCGTCTTCGCCATTGAGGTATCCGTTACCAGGGCGGGAGTCGGGGTCGGCTACCGATGCGGCTATGATCTGAGCCTGAACGAGGGCCTGAGCGGCTTGCATAGCAGTAGCTCTGAACCAGAAGGTACTCGACTGCCCCGGCGCTATGGAGGCAAATGTACCCGCTACAAATCCATAGCCGCCACTCAGCGCAGGACTGTCCAGAAAGGCGAGGCTGGGTGGAAAAGAGCACCCAATCCGTACGGAGTTTGCGGATAAACCACCCTGGTTGGTAACGATAATACTTACGCTTACAACCTGGCCGGCCTGGATCAGCAGGCGGTCACTGACAATCGACAGGCTCAGGTCGGCTTTGGTCGGATCGGGCGCTGGCTGGTTAGGTAGTACAGTCGGCAGGGGCGTCTGAGTAGGGTTGGGCGATTCGAACCGGCTGGTACTGTGGTCCGGGGTGCGTATGTCGAGCCGGGCGGCATCATCCTGGCCGTCGCCGGTGCCGGAGTTGGGCTGGCTGTCGGGGTCGGGGGCACTGCTGTTGGTCAGCTGAGCCGAGGTTACATAGCTGCCGGGTTGGGTAGGGCGTAACCGAAATACAAAGTCGGCCGTAGCGCCTGTCGGCAGGCTGGCCACACTGGCGGTAAGCGTCTGGTCAGTTACGCGAATAGCCGGCGATAGTATCTCGACAATCTCTACGTTGGCGGGCAGCAGACTCTGGACGGCCACATCCGCAGCGCTGGCTGGGCCGGCGTTGGCTACCGTCAGCGTAAACGTGACCGGTTTTCCAACCGCTACCGTGCGGCTGCTGCTTGTCATTGACAGCGACAGGTCGGCCTGGCTACAAAGCGAGAAGTAGGGGCTGGGCGCGCTGCTCACGGCCGGGTTGGTAGCTGTTATCCGCAACCGGTACTGATTGCCCGCTGGCGTTGCCGCCGGTATAGGCACCGACATCGTTGCGGGGTTGCTGGCGGCTGAACTGAACTCCTGAAGGGTGATGGGATTGGCAAAAGATCCGCTTGCATCGGACAGCTGAAGCCGGTAGCGGTTACCACTGTTCATTGGGCCGCCTTCGACCAGCATCTCAACCAGCAACGGGCTGCTGACGCAGGTGGGGCTGGCCGATGCCATACCTATGTTCAGCACCGGCGGAATAGCACTTACCGGCTCCGGAGCTGCGTAGAGGATGACACGACCGTTGAGTAGCTGGGTTTCGAAGAAAAGCCCGGCTCCGCTGCTGCCCTGTTGCCGGACAGATACCCGATACCGGCCGGGTTCGACCCCACCAACGCCCCCGGCAATGGGCGGGTAGTTGCGCAGGTAGTTGAAATCGGCAAACTGTTCATAGTCGGGGGCCTGGCTGCTGGGCGGGGCCAGGGTCCAGCCCGAATCGCCGAAACTACCACCGTCGATCCGTTCCAGCCGCACTTCTACGGCCGCTGTTGCCTGTACCATCAGGTAAAAACTATGGCTGGCCGTTTCGTAGCGGTAACCAACCCGCTGCAGGATAGCCGCCGGGCTTCCGCCTACAACGGGTTGGGTAAGTGCAGACTGGGTCGGCGTTGGCGTTGCGAAGTAATTGACCGTAAACGGTTCTCCCGGCTTACCAATGAGCGCCGGGCTGGTCGAAACGGTTCGAAACTGGTACTGTCCGTCAGGTAGGTTGCTGGGTAAGGTCAGCGGAATGGGGTTGACGGTGCTTCGGGCCGATTCTGTCACGACTTCACCCGTGCCGGTTCGGATCAGCTGAACAAAATAGCTGTTATCTGTCAGCTGCGGATTGCTCCGCAACGAGGCTGCCATGATCGTTTCGCCCGGGCGTCGGGCCAGGGGCAGGGTGTAGCCGCTGGTGATGAGGGGAGCGTCGGCAGGGGGGAGATAGGGCTGGGCCTGCTGAAAGAAAGCAGGAGTCAGCGATTGTAGCCAGGTGGTGATAAACTTGGTGGCACCCGTACCTGCCAGATGAATGTTGTCGGGCCGGTTGGCGGAGCCGACGAGACTATCGGTGGCCGGGCCGGGAAAAACGGCGGGTAGTTCGGTAATGAGCCGGTTCTGGGCGGCAATGACGTTGGGAAACGTTTGCCCATTGATATAACTCACCCGCGACATGACCCAGGGCAACGTGAAGCCGGTCTGCTGTCGGCTCTTTTCAATAACCTGTCGGATGTTATCGAAATAGGTCTGCGTATCGGTATAGGAGTCGCTCTCGCCCTGGTGCCAGAGTACGGCCCGGGCCCCGGTGCGGCTTACGTAATGCAGCAGCGCCACCCCCAGCCGCCGGTAGACGGCGGTGTTCTGCGTAGGCCCAATAATCCCGGCGGCCGATTGCTGCCATTGACTGCTGGAGGTGCCGCCGAGGGCCGCTCCCAGAAACAGAACCGGTACGTTGAGCTGTTGTACGAGCCGGTCGCCGAGGGTACTCCAGATGTGGGGAGGCTGGCTGGGCCCGATGCTGCTACCGTAACTCGCCCGGCTGAACCGGAGTGGAAGCAATTGCTCGCTCAGACTATCCTGCTTGAAATCCAGACACGACACCCGATCTTCGGCTGAGTTGCTGGCTCGCTGGAACCCGCCATATACATTCGACTGGCCGGCAATGACGAAGACTTCGCCCACACCCACCCGGTCAACGTTGGTCTGGGTCAGCAGGCTGCTGCCGTTTTTGGCCCGCACCTCCAGCCGGTACCAGCCCCCCGTCGCCAGCACGGAGCCCCGAAAGGCTTTGGTGGTGGCCAGAAAGGGCAGATTTGTCCAGGCCGTGAGCTGTCCCTGGCCCAGGGCGAGGGGCACCAGGCGGGCTTCGACGGCGGTGGCGTTGGAGGGGGCCAGTCCGGCCACCAGGATGTTGGCTTCGTTGTAGAGGTTGCGCTGGAGGACCATGCGGGCCACCGGGCTGCTGATACTCAGCTGGGCGGATACACTAATAGGAAGTAGACAGCCGACCAGCAGCCATCTATAGCGGGATAAAGCCATGAAGGTGTACAAGTAAGAACGGTGGGTCTTTTATAACTCACGTTGTACACAAATGAAAGGGCTTAGGGCAGTAGCGGAAAATAAAGTAACTGAACGGTGTATTTATGTATATATAAAAAGTATGCCTGTAGGAATTGAGTATTGAGTAAGTCGATAAGAATACTGAAAGCTATTGAGTACGCAGATTTAGCGAGGCTTCATCGTCTTCTCCAGTCTGGTAGCCGTTGCCGGGAGTGGAGTCCGGGTCGGCCTGGGTAGCCGTCTGAATCTGGGATCGCACGGTACCGGAGGTGTTGGCCTGAACGGATAAAACGACGGTATTGGCGCTGTTGATCAGGATGTTGTTCAGGGTAGCCGTGACGGTTTGCCCGCTTACGACCAGACCCGCGTTGTTGGTCAGCTGCCAGCCGGTGGGGAGCTGAATCTGTACCGTTGCCACACTGGCGATAGTACCTCCCCGGTTACCGACGGTGATGCTGAGGCTAAACGCCTGGCCCGACTTTGGCGCCAGCGTGCTGCTGGCCATGATCAGGCTTAAGTCGGCTTTGGCCGGGTCGGTTGGCGGCTGGTTCGACTGAACGGCTGGCAGCGGTGTCTGATTGGGGTTGGGCGACACGTATACAGCTGTCGAACTGTCGGGGGTGCGCAGGTCGAGCTGGGCGGTGTCGTCCTGGCCGTCGCCGGTGCCGGAGTTGGGCTGGCTGTCGGGATCGGTAATGGTGCTGGCGGTGAGCTGGGCGGTGGTGATAAACCGTCCTGGCTGCGTTGGCTTAAGCCGGAAGGTGTACCGGCGCGTTGATCCGCTGTTGAGCGATCCGGTATTGATGGTAACGGTATTGTTGGCTGCGCTCACCTCGGCCGACCCGGCGTCGATAAAGGATAGGCCCGTAGGCAGCACAGACGCCACTACGATACCGGCTCCCGCAAACGGCCCGGAATTGGTAACTGCAGCCGTGACGGTGACGGGCTGTTCGATTCGCGGGGTTCGGTTGCTGACACTGAGCGTTAAAGACAGGTCGGCCAGGGGCGTACACAGGTCGATGGGCAGGGGAGCACTGGCAACCGCTGGGTTACTCGCTACAATCCGGATGCGGTAATTGGAGCCGGGTAAGGATGCGGGTAGGGTAGCCGTCAGGGGGCTGCTGGTACCCGTACCAATGGTCGTTTCGTCGGCAAAGGAACCGTCGGCGTCCGATAACTTCACCGAGAAGACATTGCCGTTATTGACCGGGCTTTCGGTCAGATCGAAGGCAACCGTAAACGCATTACCCCGGCAAGGTACCGCTGGCGACAAAACCGTTGGGGTAATAACGGTAGGAATATTCGAAACGGGTTCGTTGCCAATAAAAAGGGTGTTCCGGCCTTCCTGTAAGGTCGTTTCAATCCACATACCCGCTCCGCTGTCGCCCTGTTTCCGGACGGAGATGCGGTAGCGGCCGGGCGGAACCCCGCCCACGCCGAAGGTAATGGGCGGGTAGTTGCGCAGGTAGTTATAATCGCCGAAGTCGGTATAGTCGGGCGCCTGCGAACTGGGCGGAACGGTGTACCAGCCGGTATCGGAAAAGCTGCCGCCGTCGATTCGTTCGATCCGGCACTGAACGGCGGTAGTGGCTTCGGCCATGAACCAGAAAGCCGGTACAACGGCTTCGTAGCGGTAGCCCATCCGCCGAATGGCCGGGTCGGGCGTACCACCCCGCACGTTCGGCGCGGTGGGGGTAGGCGGGCTGAACGAGGGCGCAAAGAAGTTGACGGTAAACGGTTCGCTCAGAGTGCCGGCCGCACCGGGCAGGGTCGAGAGCGTACGCAGGCGGTACTGCCCATCGGGCAGGTTGCCGGGCAGGGTCAGGGGAATAGGATTGGCGGTGGTCCGGGCCGATTCAGTGACGAGGCTATTGTCCGACGACCGCAGGAGTTGCGCAAAATACTGGCTGGACGCATCGTTGGGGTCGGCCCGGAGCGAAGGAGCCAGTACCGTTTCGCCGGGTCGGCGGGTGAGTGGAAGCGTATAGCTGCTGGTAAGCAGGGCCGACTCATCGGTGGGGGTAAAGGGCGCTGTCTGATAGAAAAAATCATCGGTCAGTGCCTGGTTCCAGCGGTCGGCAAAGCGTCGGAGGCCGTTGCCACCAATGTGTACATCGTCGCCCAGACGGTTGTCCGGGCCGATCATGTCGTCGGTCGAAGGCCCCGGATATACGTTGTTGACTTCGGCAATGAGCCGGTTCTGGGCGGCAATGACGTTGGGGTTTGTCTGGCCCTGGGTATAGCTCACCCGCGACATAAGCCAGGGCAGCTGGTTGAAACCGACCTGCTGGCGGGTTTTCTGAATAACGTATTGAAGGTTAGAGAAATAGGTGTTGTTGCTGCTGCCAATGTCGCCTTCGCCCTGATGCCACAGAATAGCCCGTACACCGGTTCGCAACGCATAATGCTGCAAGGCTACTCCCAGCCGCCGATAGGGGTACGGCCTTCCCTGGGCGTCGGTACTGCCTGCGGCCGATTGCCGCCACTGGTCGCTGGAGGTGCCGGGCTGGCCGCCACCCAGAAACAGCACCGGTACGTTGAGTCGCCGAACGAGCATATCACCCAGCATACCCCAGATATGCGGAGGGTGACTGGGCCCGATGCTGCTGCCGTAACTGACGTGACTGAACCGAAGCGGAAGCAACTGTTCATCCAGCGCGTCCTGTCGAAAATCGACGCACGACACCCGGTCTTCATCGGCACCGGGCTCGCGCTCAAACCCTCCTACGGCGTTCGACTGGCCGGCAATGACGAAGACTTCGCCCACACCCACCCGGTCAACGTTGGTCTGGGTCAGCAGGGTGCTGCCGTTTTTGGCCCGCACCTCCAGCCGGTACCAGCCCCCCGTCGCCAGCACGGAGCCTCGAAAGGCTTTGGTGGTGGCCAGAAAGGGCAGATTTGTCCAGGCCGTGAGCTGTCCCTGGCCCAGGGCGAGGGGCACCAGGCGGGCTTCGACGGCGGTGGCGTTGGAGGGGGCCAGTCCGGCCACCAGGATGTTGGCTTCGTTGTAGAGGTTGCGCTGTAGGACCATGCGGGCCACCGGGCTGCTGATGCTTAGCTGGGCGAAAACTGCACCGGACGACAGACAGGCCAGAAAGAGCCATATCCAGCAAACGTAGTATTTCTTCAAGGGCGTTGGACGGAATCAGATGGGTACTTACAAATCTACTATTCCTAGTGTCTATTAGGAAAACAGTGCAGTATGGCCATATGGTTAGGTACTGATTCTCGACAAGCAATAATTAGGCCTAAGCGACTATAAATAATTTTTGTTTTCTATAAGGTATAAATTAGTTAGAAGACTAAGTAGTTATTTTTTGCAAATATGTCAACTAATTGACTGAGTGTAATGGAGTGCCTTGCACATTATTTTTTATAAACGTAACATAAAATAAGTACGGAAATTACGCTGTAGAAGCGCATTACTTTATTGAGTCGTTTGGCCTGGCCGGAGCGGGCTTCCGTTTATCGACGAAGCAGTCGTGGTTTTACCATTCGATGTAAAGAGCGAAGAGCATAGTTTGCCGGGTCTTCATGAAAAACCCCTGGCAGGGCTTTAGCCACTACCAGGGGTTCGTATAACGTACAGGGCTGGGGTTAAACAACCGTCCTGATCTTCAGCTCGTCGAGTTGCTTATCGGCAATCGTTGAGGGTGAATCGATCATAACATCGCGGCCGGAATTGTTTTTCGGGAACGCAATGAAATCGCGGATCGAGTCGGCCCCGCCAAACAGCGAACACAACCGGTCAAAACCGAACGCGATACCGCCGTGCGGGGGCGCACCAAACTCGAACGCATCCATCAGGAAGCCGAACTGAGCTTTGGCTTCTTCGTCCGAAAAGCCGAGCAGGCTGAACATCCGGGCCTGCAGGTCGCGGTTGAAAATCCGGATCGAACCGCCCCCTACTTCGGTGCCGTTGATGACCAGGTCGTAGGCGTTGGCCCGTACGGCGCCGGGGTCGGTTTCCAGCAGCGGAATGTCTTCCGGTTTGGGCGAGGTAAAGGGGTGGTGCATGGCAAACCAGCGTTCCTCTTCTTCGCCGTATTCGAGCAGCGGAAAGTCGAGTACCCACAGCGTGCTGAACACGTTCGGGTCGCGCAGGCCCAGCCGGGTTCCCATCTCTAGCCGGAGTTCGTTCAGTTGCTTGCGGGCTTTGGCCGCATCGCCCGAAATGAGCAGCATCAGATCGCCCGGCTTAGCCCCGAACCGATCGGCCCAGGCCTTCAGCTCACTTTCGGTATAAAACTTATCGACCGATGATTTCAGGCTGCCATCTTCGTTATAGCGAACATAAATCAGCCCTTTGGCGCCGATCTGGGGCCGCTTGATCCACTCGGTCAGCTCGTCAAGTTGCTTGCGGGTGTACGACGCACAGCCCGGCGCGTTGATGCCGACAACGATCTCGGCCGAGTCGAAGACGCCGAACCCTTTGCCCGAGGTTAGATCAACCGTGTCGACTGTGCCGGATCCCCGGACCGCTTTCAGTTCGGTGAACTCCATGCCAAACCGGGTATCGGGTTTGTCGGAGCCATAGAGCCGCATGGCGTCGGCGTAGGTCATGCGCGGTACGCTGGCCAGGTCGATGCCTTTTACGGTTTTGAACAGGTGGCGCACCAGCCCTTCGAACATCTGCAGAATATCTTCCTGCTCGACGAACGACATCTCGCAGTCGATCTGGGTAAATTCGGGCTGGCGGTCGGCGCGCAGGTCTTCATCGCGGAAACACTTCACAATCTGGTAGTAGCGGTCGAAGCCCGATACCATCAGCAGTTGTTTAAACGTTTGGGGCGATTGTGGCAGGGCGTAAAACTCGCCGGGATTCATGCGGCTGGGCACTACAAAATCGCGGGCGCCTTCGGGGGTCGATTTGATCAGAACCGGCGTTTCGACCTCGATGAACTGCTGCCCATCCATATACAGCCGCGTTTGCTGGGCCATCCGGTGCCGCAGTTCGAGGTTCTGGCGTACCGGATTCCGGCGCAGGTCGAGGTAGCGGTACTTCATGCGGAGGTCGTCGCCCCCGTCGGTTTCGTCTTCGATCAGGAAAGGCGGCAGTTTGGCCGGGTTCAGCACCGTCAGGGCCGATACGCGTACTTCAACGTCGCCGGTGAGAATATTGGGGTTTTTCGATTTCCGTTCCACAACCTGCCCGGTTGCCTGGAGCACAAACTCGCGGCCCAGCGTGCGGGCGGTAGCAAACAGGTCGGCGGCTGTTACGCCTTCTTCAAGGATCAACTGGGTGATGCCATAGCGGTCGCGGAGGTCAATCCAGAGTACTCCTCCTTTATCGCGGATGGTTTGTACCCAACCCGAAAGGGTAACGGTCGTGCTGGCGTCAGAAAGGCGGAGTTCTCCGCACGTGTGCGTTCGAAGCATTTTATGATTAGTGAATTAGCGAATGAGTGGTTGAGTGATTGGTTCACAGCGTAGCTATTCGCTCAATCACTCAATCACTTATTCACTCAATAAAATTTGCTCCAAAGGTACACACTCCGGCTTATTTACGGTAGTCCAGCGCGGGTTTCCGGTCGCCGAGCAGGGCTTCGTATTTGAAATCCTGGCCGCGCTTCTGCACCCACTCGGCGCGGGCTTTCTCGATCAGGGCCGGGGTTTTGTACAAATCGAGGGCCGTTAGCGCTAAGGTCTTGGCTGCTACGATCATACCTTTCTGGCCAATGCTCATCCCGCTGGCCGCCGTCGACTGCCAGCTGTGGGCCGAGGAACCGGGCACCCAGGTGGCCGTCGAGAGGCCTACCGTCGGCACGGTCCAGCTCACATCACCCACGTCGGTGGAGCCGCCACTGGTAGCGCTTTCTGACGCATCGCGGAAATCTTTGACGAGGGCCGCGTTGGTGATGGGTACCTTCTGACCTTCGCCGAAGGTTTCGCTGATTTTCTGGGCAAAGGCCGTTTCGTCGGGGGTATAGGTAATGCCGCCTACCGTTTTCAGGTTTTGGTGCATTACCTCGGCCAGGGTTACGTTGGGCAGGAGGTTAAATACGCCCCCCAGCACTTCCCACTCCACTTTGGTGCCGGTTCCCTTAGCGGCTCCTTCGGCTGCGTTTTCGATGCGTTTCCAGACGCTTTGCAGCACCTCGCGGTCTTTGTGGCGGGCGTAATAATATACCTCCGCGAAAGCCGGCACTACGTTGGGTGCTTCGCCCCCTTTGGTGATGACGTAGTGAATCCGGGTGTCGGACGGGATGTGTTCACGCATCATGTTCACCATGTAGTTCATCGCTTCTACCCCGTCGAGGGCCGACCGGCCGCGTTCGGGCGAGGCTGCTGCGTGGGCCGCAATGCCCCGGAACCGGAACTTGGCGTTCTTGTTGGCCAGCGAGGTGCCCGCATCGGCGGCATTCTGCGAGCCGGGGTGCCAGTGCAGCACCACGTCGACGCCGTTAAAGAGGCCCTCGCGCACCATGTATACTTTTCCGGAGCCGCCTTCTTCGGCCGGGCAGCCGTAGATCTTGACCGTACCCGGCCGCCCCGTCGATTTCAGCCAGTTTTTGACCTCAACCGCAGCGGCCATCGACGCCGTACCGAACAGGTTATGGCCGCAGCCGTGGCCCCCTTTCTGGCCGGCAATAGGCGTAAACTCGGGTTTGGCTTCGGTAGCCAGACCCGGCAGAGCATCGTACTCACCGAGAATGCCGATTACGGGTTTGCCGCTGCCGTAGGTAGCCACGAAAGCCGTTGGAATACCAGCCACGCCCGCCTGAACATCGAACCCTTCTTTTTTGAGTTGTTCCTGCAGCAGCAGCGAGCTTTTTTCTTCCTGGTACCCGAGTTCGGCAAAATCCCAGATCTGCTTCGAAATACCTGCGTACTCGCCAAACCGACTGTCGAGGTTGGCCAGTACGGTCTGTTTGTCTTTGTCAGGGGCGGGCAGGGCGGCCTTTTTCGGTTTAGGCTGAGCCAGCGTCAGCAGGGGCAGCAGAGTAAGCGCAAGGAGTGGTGTTTTCATGCAGGTTGTTTGTTAAAAATGATTGGGCGTTTAAAAATAGGATTTTGTCTGATAGTATCGGCAATCCGGTAGTTTCTGCATATTTGACGAGTAATGTCATGACTCATGAATACAGCCGAAACTCAACGTCTGGCGGTTTATAAACGAAAATTTACCACACTCAGGCAGGGAGGGACTCCCTATGGTAAAGCACCCCATAAGCCGGTTTTTTTGCTAACGCTCCTGGAGTTGATCGAGCAGCAGTATATTACAGAGAATCGAATTGGCATCACGCCTGAACTAGTGGCTACTTTTAAGGAGAACTTCGCCCTGCTGGTCGACACGGCTCATACGGATGATTTTACCCAGCCTTTCTTCTACCTCAAAAACGAAGGGTTCTGGTTACTGAAGCCGAAAGCAGGAGCAACGATCGACTCCCATATCAAAAGTGTGCAGGTACTTTATGATCGACTCGATTACGCCTGTTTTACTGATGATCTCTACCGGTTGCTGACGGCTGATTATCCGCGGCTGTTTTTGAAAAATGCCCTGCTCGATACTTACTTTTCGGCTCGGAAGGCCGAATTCGTACAGGTTAAGCAGGCTGGGCGTAGCTATGTGCAGGATCTCGAAACCTATCTGCTAAACGAGCGGGCGGTGGCGTATCAGACGATCCTGCAACCAACTGCCGACGATGAGGAAACGCGTTTTGTACGGGGTGGTTTATTCAAGAGGCTGGTGCCGAAAGTGTATGATTTTACCTGCGCCATCTCAGGTATGAAAGTCATTGCCGTTGGTGGTTCGTCACTGGTTGAAGCCTGCCATATTGTTCCAATCAGTATTTCTGGTGACGATAGAGTTACGAACGGAATTGCTTTATGCCCGACATTGCACACCGCGTTCGACCGGGGTATGATTGGTATAGATGATCAATTCAGGGTGATCGTGTCTCCTTTGCTGACCGATAATGCAGCCAGTCCGTATAACCTACGTCAGTTTCACGGTCAGCCGCTTCGGTTACCTGTTGGGGCGGTGCATTACCCAAACCGAGAGGGTTTCGATTGGCATCTGAAAGAGCGGTTCAGGGGGTGAGGCTAGTCGCGGAGCCGGGCAATCAGCATAGCTAACAGTTGCAAGCCGCTAGCCCCACATGCCCACGTATGATGCAATTGCGAAACTGGGAAAATAAAATCCCAGTCGGGGCCCCAGACTGCGTTACCGCGCTCGATTCGGAAGCGCTTGAAATTGGCCAAACGGCGGTATTTGTCGTGCTGCGGGTAAGTATGGTTCAATACAAAAGGCTCAAAATCAAAGATTTGTGTAGTTCAATCTGAGAAACTCCACCGCAAACGAAGTTCGCCTACGTGTTCAGCCCCGGTCACTGCCAGCGTTCTCATAGTCTTTTAAGATTTAAGCCAACACACCTGACTCCGCCAGAACCTCCCAAACGTTGGTAATGCTGCATACGCGAACATCTTTTCGTAACCAGTAGCCGTCGGCTTCGGGCGTAACAATCAGGGTTTGTTCCAGGCTGAGGTCCATAATAGCCTGCGTGTTTCCGCGTGTTAAATTGGGGGCGTTGGAGTACCGAATTTCCAGCGCAACAACCGGCTTAACGCCTTTAACCAGCAACAAATCCAATTCGGCTCCATTTTGCGTCCGGTAGTAATAGGGCGTTACGTTCTGGGCCAGCCGCGACACAATTTGCTGTACCACATAGCCTTCCCACGAAGCGCCTAACAACACACTACCCAACAATGCATTGAAATCATCGATACCCGTTAGCCGATGTACCAGGCCGCTATCGCGCACAAAGACTTTGGGAGCCTTCACCAATCGTTTGCCGATATTGGCAAAGAAGGGCGGCAACCGACGAACTAAATACGCATTTTCCAGAAAACTGATGTAGTTCTGAACGGTTGATACGGACAAATCAAGCGAGCGGGCTATATCGCTGTAATTCAGTTGCCCTCCCTGGATACCTGCAAGCATAGTCAGCAAATTACGAACGGTAGAAGCCGGAGCCGATAAACCCAGGTCGGGCAGGTCGCGCTGTACATACGTTTGAATAAAGCTATCCATCCAGAGTTGCCAAATCGGTTCAGTCGGCGCTTGCAGCGCATCGGGGAAGCCGCCCCGTATCCAATGATCGCGGTAGTTGTATTGCGCTTCTACTTCCAGCAGATGTAAAGGAGCAAGTTCCAGGTAAACAACCCGGCCCGCCAGGGTTTCGGATGAGTTCTTGAGTAGATCCGGCGACGCAGACCCCAGCAGGACAAACCGACCGGGAATCCGGTGCTGATCAATCAAGGACCGCAACAAGGGGAACAATTGGGGCATCCGCTGAATTTCATCCAGCACGACCACCTTATCCTGATTAGCCTGAAAAAAAAGATCGGGCTCCCGCAGCCGATTTTGATCGGCAAAGTATTCCAAATCCAGATAAATAACTTCTTTTTCGGAAGTACTTAGCAGTGTTTTGACCAGTGTAGTCTTGCCTACCTGACGTGGACCCAATACAGCCACAGCCGGGAAATAGCTTATACTGGTTTCGAGTAACTTTTGGAGATGACGGGCGAACATTAATCAAGTAAATTTCCAACGAACATATAAATTTACTTGATTAATCCGCTAAACCAGCGCCCGCAAGCTCTCCATTACCTCCTTAACGGCTTTCACAGTAGTAGTAATATCGGCTTCGGTGTTGAAGCGCCCCAGGCTGAAGCGCAGGCAGGAAAAAGCCTCGGTTTCGTTCAGGCCCATGGCCAGCAACACATGCGAGGGGTCAATCGAAGCCGCCGTACAGGCCGAGCCGTTGGAAACGGCTGTGCCTTCCAGGCCCATGATGAGCGCGTCGGAGTCGCAGTTTTCGAAGTAAATGTTGGTGGTATTATAAAGCCGATGGTCGCGACTGCCATTAATCCGCGTTCCCGGAATGGTAAGGAGTGCTGTTTCGAGTTGATCGCGTAGAGACGCGACCGCCCGGCGGCCCGGCCTTCGCGTCAGCCACGGGGGCCAGTTCGGCCGCCTTCCCCATCCCCACAATGCCCGGCACGTTCAGGGTGCCACTCCGCAAACCGCGCTCGTGACCGCCACCGTGCAATAAGGCTTCCAGCTTCACTTTATTCGGCAGTCCAGCCCGGGAACGTCGTTGCCGAATGAACAGACCACCGATGCCTTTAGGGCCGTAAAACTTATGCGCCGAGAAGGTCAGTAAATCGATACCTGACGTATCCACATCAATCGGCAACTTACCCACCGCCTGCGTAGCATCGGTCATGAACAGAGCACCGGCTTCGTGAGCCAGTTGGGCAATTTGCTCAATCGGCTGAATAACGCCCGTTTCATTATTGGCCCACATCACCGACACCAGGATCGTATCTGGCCGCAGGGCAGCTTTAAGGTCGTTCAGATCGAGCAGTCCGTCGGGTTGAACGGGGAGGTACGTTACCTCAAAGCCACGCTTCTCCAGGTACTGGCAAACGTCCAGCACCGCCTTGTGCTCCGTCTGGACGGTAACGATATGCTTTCCTTTGTGCTGATAGCTCTCCGCAGTGCCTTTAATGGCCAGGTTGATGGCTTCGGTAGCACCTGAGGTAAACACCAGTTCGTGGGTTTCGCAGCGGAGTAGATCAGCCAGTTGCTGCCGGGCTACCTTTACCGCTTCGTTAGCCGACACACCGAAGGGGTGGGTGCTGGCCGCGTTGGCGAAGTTATCGGTCAGGAAGGGCATCATGGCGTCAAGCACCCGCGGATCAAGACGGGTTGTGGCGTTATTGTCGAGGTAAATCATTGGGTGAAGTTACGCAGATCCGAGTAGTTTCTCCAGCCAGATGGCTCATTCTGGTACGTCATTAACCACTCGATAGTCATGAAAACCATCACATTCTCGATTGATCTGAAATCGTTCTGCCTGGGCGTACTTACCCTGGGTGGGGTTCTTGTATTAGCCAACTTTACGCCGACCAGCCAGCGTCAGCCGGAGCCGGACCTGATCGACACGCGCCGGTTTCAGGCCGTATCCAGCGAGCGCGAGTCCATTATCCTCGATACGAAGACGGGCCGGTTTGTTATTTCGCCCAGCTACATAGGCAAACCACGCTGGATTCAGGGAGATTTTGAGTCGATACAGCAGGGCGAAAAGCGATGAAGAACCCGCCCCGTCTTCTGCAGATCAATGGCCCATCTATCCCGAAAATGCATCACCATAAAAACACCCCGCCCTAACCCACCGTCCCGTAGGGACACAACAGCGCAGCGTCGGTAGGATCGGGGGATAATTTCCCGCCCCACCGTCCCGTAGGGACGCAACAGCGCAGCGTCGGTAGCCAGGTAGCATGTAGGTAGCCAATCGGTCGCCACCCGCGTCGGTCAAGCAAGGGGTTTGAACACATACCGTTCGTCGTAGTCGATACCCAGGGTGTCCAGCATCTGATTGTATTCTTCAACGAATGATCGGGTTCGGTGATGTTCTTCCTGCGTGTCAATGTATCGGACAACCGCGGGTAGCTGGCTTTTGCTGTAGGAGAACGCGCCGTATCCTTCCTGCCAGGCAAATCGAATCCCGGCCAACTTGTTGTCGTTGATCCATTTGGACGATTCCTGTTTGAGTTGCTGCATCAGGTCAGAAAGCGATTGGGTTGGGCGCATGCCGATCAGGATATGAACGTGGTCAGGCATGCCGTTGATAGCCAGTACCTTGTGTGAATAATTCTGAATGATCCCCGTCATGTAGCCATACAAATCGTATTTCCAGTCGGGGGCGATAACGGCGGCCCGGTGTTTGACCGCAAAGACAA
The DNA here is from genome assembly GCF_005870035.1 of Spirosoma lacussanchae. Classification (GTDB taxonomy): domain Bacteria; phylum Bacteroidota; class Bacteroidia; order Cytophagales; family Spirosomataceae; genus Spirosoma; species Spirosoma lacussanchae. The sequence continues at coordinate 298,683 of NZ_SWJG01000005.1, forward strand.
GGTGAAGGTGAATTTGCGTATAGGTGTTGGCCATGATTGGTAACGGAGCAGGTGAGCAGAAATATGGTTGTTTCGAGCCCGTTTGACCACAGATTGTAGACACGGTTTCGCCAGCTATGATGCCGGTTGGGGCCGGGTATACGCATCGGCGCCGTGAGTGAATATGATTATGACGTATCGGGGTGGCCAGCGGTGCATATGCGACCAACATTAGACCGACATGCTACCAACGTATTTTCTACCGACGCTACGCTGTTGTGTCCCTACGGGACGTGGGGTGGAGACAGGGCGTTTGGGCTACGATTTTCTACCGACGCTACGCTGTTGTGTCCCTACGGGACGGTGGGGCGGGAAATTATCCCCCGGCCCTACCGACGCTACGCTGTTGTGTCCCTACGGGACGTGGGGTGGAGACAGGGCGTTTGGGCTACGATTTTCTACCGACGCTGCACTGTTGTGTCCCTACAGGACGTGGGGTGGGGGGAGACAGGGAGACAGGGCTACGATTTTCTACCGACGCTGCACTGTTGTGTCCCTACAGGACATGGGGAGATTGGTAGGTGCGGTGCGATATTTCTCAGAGGCACAACAGAATCACATTGGTAAGCAACTCCTCGTCCCGTAGGGACGCAACAGCGCAGCGTCGGTAGGATCGGGGGATGATTTCCCTCCCCACCGTCCCGTAGGGACGCAACAGCGCAGCGTCGGTAGCAGCATGTGGGTAGCCTGTCGGGCGAATCGACGATCATCTTTGCAAACAACCCGGCAGGGGAGGAGTTATGAAAACGACTCCTTTCCGGTAATTCTGTGATTGCTAATTCGACGGTTTCTCCCCCGGCTGCACCCAACAAATGGCTCGTTCTGGCCACCCTGGCCTTTGGGACGTTCATGGCTACGCTCGACAGCAGCATCGTCAACATTGCCCTCCCGACCATCCGACGTGAACTGAACGCCGGCGACAGTGTGGAGTGGGTGGTGCTGAGCTACCTGCTGACGACAACCAGTACGCTGCTGATCATGGGTAAACTGTCTGACTGGCTCGGTCGCCGGCCGATGTACATAACCGGGTTCGTCATCTTCGTGCTGGGATCGCTGTTGTGCGGACTGTCGTGGAATAGCGCGTCGCTGATCGGGTTTCGGGTAGTGCAGGGGCTCGGCGCATCCATGATTTTTGCCATTGCGCCGGCCATCATCTCCGATACATTTACCCCCGCCGAACGGGGGCAGGCCCTGGGACTCATGGGCGCCATCGTTGCGGCCGGTTCCAGTACCGGTCCGGTTGTGGGCGGGCTGCTGCTGGGGAAATTCGGCTGGTCGAGCATATTTTTTGTCAACGTACCCATTGGCCTGATTGCAATTTGGCGGGCGTCAGTAGTGCTACCCGCGAGTCCCAAACAACCACGGCAACCGTTCGATCTGGTTGGGGCAGGCCTGTTTCTGGTCGGGGTAACGACGCTGCTTACCGGGCTCGATTTCGGTCCCGAGCCCGACTACGGCTGGAGTCATCCGCTGGTACTTGGACTGCTGGGTACGGGCGTCGTACTGCTGGTGCTGTTCTTTTTCTGGGAAGGCCGCACGCCAGCTCCGATGCTGCAACTGAGCCTGTTCCGGATTCGGCCCTACACCTCGGCCATTCTGGCGGCCTGGCTGGGCTTCGTCGCGTCGGGTGGCAATCTGTTCATTATCCCATTTTTTCTGCAACAGCTACTCGGGTTTACGCCCCAGATGGCCGGACTGGTTTTGTTATCAGGGCCGTTGACCCTTAGTATCATTGCACCCATCGGCGGCTACCTGTCGAGCCGGGTCAGTACGCGCTGGCTGGCCAGTACGGGGCTGATGCTGACCGCTGCGGGGTATTTCTCGTTTTCGTTTCTGTCGGCCGACTGGGTTTGGCAGGATGTGGTTTGGCGGAGCTCGCTGGTCAGTTTTGGGTTCGCCCTGTTTCAGTCGCCCAACAGCAGTAGTGCGCTCAACGCGGCTCCGCTGGCACAACGGGGCGTGGCCAGTAGTGTAATTGCCTTTATGCGCAACATGGGGCTGGTCGTTGGCATTGCTCTGGCGGCTGCAGTCTGGTATAGCACCCGAAACCAGTACGCGATGTCACACCAGATCGATCCGGCCAGTCCGGTTGCGCAGCTGGTGGGTATGCGCTACGTGTACTGGGCCATGACGGCACTGATTCTGACCGCAGCGGCTGTTTCGTTCTCGCGCGGAAGCGTCAACACCCGCACTCGCGAACCTGAAGTAGCCGGCGAAGGCGTATCGACCCTGGCGGGTTAGTCGAATTATACCAACTTGCCGGCTTAGTATCGCAACAAACGCGGCCCCGCCATTAGGGTGGCATGGGATACATTGTCCCCTTCTTCGTACTTTTGCCCCCGCAAAACCGGGCTCGCGTGTCCGGGCTATCGTCGATGAATATTCAGGAAGAAATACAAAGTGCCATTCAGCGCGCCGTTACCGAACTGTATCAGCAGACCGTAACGGAGGTGCCGCTCCAGCCAACCAAGAAAGAGTTTGAAGGAACCTACACCTTCGTTACGTTTCCGCTCACTAAAGCCCTTCGCCAGGCGCCCGCGCAGATCGGGCAGGCCATTGGTACGTGGCTAGTCGATCATACGACCATAGTGAGTGGCTTCAACGTAGTACAGGGGTTTTTGAACATCAGTGTGGCCGATGCAGCCTGGCTCGATCTGCTGCGCGACATGGCGGGTAATCCCGCGTTTGGTACCCTCAGCCAGCCCGACGGCGCGTCGGTCATGGTTGAGTTTTCGTCGCCCAACACCAACAAACCGCTGCACCTGGGCCACCTGCGAAATAATTTTCTGGGCGACTCGGTCAGCCGGATTCTGGCGGCCAACGGGTATCGCGTAACCAAAACCTGCATTGTCAACGACCGGGGCGTGCATATCTGTAAGTCGATGCTGGCCTACCGGATGTTTGGCACCGATGCGTCCGGACAACCCGAAACCCCGGCTTCGTCGGGTATGAAAGGAGATCACCTGATCGGTAAATATTACGTACTCTTTGACAAAGCCTACAAAGCGCAGGTCGAGGAGATGGTAACGGCCGGCACGCCCAAAGAAGAAGCCGAAAAGACGGCCCCGCTCATGCAGGAAGTGCAGCAGATGCTGCGGCTCTGGGAGCAGGGCGATCCGGAAACGGTGGCGCTCTGGCGGCAGCTCAATAATTGGGTTTATGCCGGTTTTGACGAAACGTACCGCAACATCGGGGTGAGCTTCGACAAGACGTACTACGAATCGAATACCTACCTGCTGGGTAAGGAAATCGTTGAGGAGGGGCTGGCCAAAGGCGTATTCTACCGCAAAGACGACAGCTCCGTCTGGATCGACCTCACCGACGAAGGCCTCGACCAGAAGCTCGTACTGCGGTCCGACGGAACTTCGGTCTATATGACGCAGGATCTCGGTACGACCGATATGAAGTACAGCGATTTCGGTACCGACCGGCAGATCTGGGTGGTAGGCAACGAGCAGGACTACCATTTCAAGGTGCTGTTCGCCATTCTGCGCCGGCTGGGACGGCCCTATGCCAACGGGCTGTATCACCTCAGCTACGGCATGGTCGATCTGCCGACGGGTAAGATGAAATCCCGCGAAGGTACCGTTGTCGACGGCGACGACCTGATTGCCGAAACCACCGAAGCGGCCGCTACGGCCGCCGACGAAGCCGCTAAGGGAAAGCTCGATGAGTTCAGCGATACCGAAAAAGCCGATCTGTTCCGAATGCTGGGGCTGGGCGCGCTGAAGTATTATCTGCTGAAGGTAGACCCGCAGAAACGGATGCAGTTCAACCCGGCCGAGTCGGTCGATCTGCATGGCAATACAGGGCCGTACATTCAGTACGTACACGCCCGCATCCGGTCGGTACTGCGGAAAGCGGCCAGCGAAGGCATATCGGTCAACCCAGCCGATCTGACCGTTGAAGCCGCCGGTCAGCTGGACCCGATCGAGCAGCAACTTATCTTCCTGCTGAGCCAGTACCCACAGCGCGTTCAGGAGGCAGGTACCGACTACGCGCCCTCGTATATTGCTCAATATGCCTATGAACTGGCCAAAACCTTTAACCAGTTCTACGATAAACTGTCGATCCTGAAAGAGAGCGACACCGCCAAGCTGAAAAATCGCTTAATTCTATCGGCGTTACTGGCTGAAACTATCTGTAAAGCAATGGGTTTATTGGGTATCGAAGTACCCGAAAAAATGTAACGTCCTGATCCCGGCAGACAATCATGAAGAAACCCATTGTTTTCACCCTAATTGGCATTACCCTCGTGGTAGCGCTTACCAGTTTTATGTCCTTAACAACGCTCGTAAAGGGGCTTTTCAGCGACAAGAAAGAAGCCGCTGCCGCGCCCGCCAATGCCAGTGCTCCGACCAAATCGCTGTACGATTTTACCGTCAACAGCATCGATGGCAAGCCCGTTGCGCTGAACGCGTACCGGGGAAAAAAAGTAATTATTCTGAACGTAGCCTCCAAATGTGGCTATACACCCCAGTATGCCGACTGGGAAAAATTCTACAAAGCTCACAAGGATAAGTTTGTGGTGCTGGGCTTCCCGGCCAATAATTTCGCCAACCAGGAGTCGGGCAACAACGAAGAGATCGCCACGTTCTGCCAGAAAAACTACGGGGTTTCATTCCCGATGTTCGAGAAGGTATCTGTCGTGGGTAACGATCAGGCTCCGCTGTACAAATGGCTGTCGACCAAATCGCTGAACGGCTGGAATGACAAAGCGCCGACCTGGAATTTCTGCAAATATGTCGTCAACGAAAAAGGGGAGCTGACTCACTTCTTCGCTTCGGGCGTAAAACCCGACGACGCCGAATTCCGCAAAGCGGTTAATCTCTAACGATGACTGATAACCGATTGGGGTCATTCGTCAACTGAGCCAATCGGTTATCAGTCATAATTCCTCCTTTTCATGAAGTCCTGGATTGCTGCGGCCCGTCCGCGCACCTTGCCGCTGGCGCTGGCCAGTATTATTCTGGGCAGTTTTCTGGCGGCTTCCAACGATCCGCTGGCCGCGGGTCATTTCAGCTGGAAGATTGCCGGACTGGCCGTTCTGACCACCATTTTCCTGCAAATCCTGTCCAACTTCGCCAACGATTACGGCGACGCGGTATCGGGCAAAGACACCGAGCTACGCGTAGGACCGCGCCGGGCCGTGGCTACCGGCGATATCTCGAAAGAAGCCATGCTGCGGGGTATTATCGTTACGGCGGTGCTGTCGCTGGTGTCGGGCGTGTGGCTGCTGGTGGTGGCTCTGTTTGGGGCGGGGTCGCGCGCTTTCTACACGCTGCTGGCGCTGGGGCTCCTTTGTATTGCGGCTGCGGTAGGGTATACCAATGGGAAGCGGCCGTATGGCTATGCCGGCTTCGGCGATATTGCCGTATTGCTTTTTTTTGGTTGGGTAGGCGTACTGGGCACGTACTATCTGCATACGCTGGAGTTTCGACCCCTGTTGCTGTTGCCCGCTACGGCCGTTGGCCTGTTTGCAACGGGAGTGCTGAATATCAACAATATCCGCGATATCGAAACCGATACCATGACCGGTAAAAAGTCGATTCCGGCCCGGTTGGGGTTACCGCTGGCTATTCGATACCACTGGGGGCTGCTGCTGGCCGGCATGGCCTGCGCGGTAGCCTATTCGTTTCTGGTCGATGCGCCCCCAACGGCGTATCTGTACCTGCTCTCGTTTCCTTTGTTCATACTAAACGGACGAGCGGTAGCCACGCACAAACGCGCTGCCGAGCTAAACCCCCGACTGGGTCAGCTAGCGCTTACTACCCTGCTGTTTGTGATTCTGTTCGGTATCGGGCAGGTGATCTAAGAAAAGGACAGCTCATCCCAAAACCCTCAGGGGCGAGATACCCAATATCCGGTAGCGCAATCCGAAGCACCAGCGGTGCGGGATGTCAATAGCCGCCCGACGGCACATTAACCAGAAGCGCCGTAGATGCGGTATGTAGATCGATCTACATACCGCATCTACGGCGCTTTTCTACACAATAACCTGCTGTGGACATGTCGCGCCTACGGCGCTGGGTCGATATGTCGTTTGTCGGCTATGGACATGCCGCACCGCCGGTTCTGTTCGAATCGGCGGTGGTCCGAACCCAACGCGATTCCTGTATAATCAATCCGGTATTGGCGTTTATCGGATAATGGTCGATTCTTTGTCGACACGCGGGGCCTGTCCACCGCGCAGGACCGAGCTACCATTAAAACGCTGGCTCTGGTCGATGGTGAGGGGCTGCGCCAGGTCGTCGAGGCTGAGCTGTCCGCTCTGGGCAAAAGCCGTTACCGCATTTTCGAACGTAACGAGCCGGATGGCCTCGTCCGATATGCCGTGCTGCCTCATCAGAGCCGCGGTTTTGGGGACGGCGAGCGGATCGCTGATACCCCAGTCGGCGGCTGAGTTGATCATGATGCGTTCGGGACCGTACTGCTTTACAATCTCGACCATGCGCTCATTGCCCATCTTCGTGAACGGGTAAATGGTGAAGCCAGCCCAGAAACCCCGGTCCAGCACTTCCCGAACGGTTTCTTCATTATTATGATCAACAATGACCATGCCGGGTGCAAGGCCGTGTTCGATGGCGATGTCCATGCTGCGGCTGGTGCCCTGTTTCTTATCGCGGTGGGGCGTGTGGATCTGTACCGGCAGGGCAGCTTCGCGGGCTAGTTCCAGCTGCGCCCGGTAGTATTTTTCCTCGGCCGGGGTCTGATCGTCGAACCCGATTTCGCCAATACCGACCACGCCTTCCTTGTAGATGAATAGCGGCAGGATGTCCATGACCTGCTCGGCCAGGGCTTCCTGATTGGCTTCTTTCGAGTTGAGGCCGATGGTGCAGTAATGCCGGATGCCAAACTGCGACGCCCGAAACCGCTCCCAGCCAACCAGCGTCGCAAAATAGTCGCGGAACGAGTCGACACCGGTGCGGGGCTGGCCCATCCAGAAGGCCGGCTCAATAACCGCCACTACACCCGCGTCGGCCATAGCCTGATAATCATCGGTAGTACGGGAAATCATATGGACGTGCATGTCGAAAAAAGACATGCCACGTATCGAATCCAGAAAATCCATGCGTGTACAGGGTTCGTTATAATCTATCGTCGCAAAAGTACGGCTTATAGAAACACCTTGCCGGGCTATTTCTAATCCGATTCTAACTACATTTCTGTAAACTTCAGCTTAGTCTATTCGTTAAGATGATAAGTAGGATAACATACAAGTATGAAAGCGCTCCAACAGATAAATGGGAAAACATGGGGAATTTACGCAGTGCTGCTGCTAACCCTCAGCGGTGGGCTTGTTGCCTGTCGGGATAATGCACTGAACGGCCTGACTCCGCAGGATAGCCAGGTCTACATTACGAACTACGACCGCTCCGTTAATTTCAGCCAGTATCGCACCTTTAGCCTGCCCGATTCGGTCGTGATTCAATCGAACGACCGGTTTACTACATCGACGGGCAGTGTTGAAAATCGATTTGTTACCAACGTAGCCAGCGCGCTGACGAGCCGTGGTTACCAGCGGGTTGCGCAGGGCCAGTCGGCCGATCTGGGCGTAGCTGTCGTGCGGGTCAATAACCGCTTTACGGGCGTGGGGGTAGATCCGTACTCGTATTACTCCAACTACTGGCTGGGGTATGGCGGGCTGGGTGGATACGGTTTAAATCCATATTATCCGAGCTATTATACGTACCAGGTGAGTGAGCAGTACTGGCAGGTGCAGATCGTCGACCTGAAAAACCGGCCGGTTTCCAACGGCCCCGATCAGGTGCAGCTGAACGTGATCTTCGACGCTACCATTCGCGGAGCCGATATCACCGAAACGACCGATGTCGATACGGCGATAACTACCATTTTCAACCAGTCGCCATTCCTGCGGGCTACTCAATAAACCGATGCACGGCATGTGGCTTTGCTGACGCATGAGTGAGACCACTCTTGTGTCAGCAAAACCGCATGGTAACCCCCCGAATTTCCGAAGACCGAAATCTTATTTCATTAGAGTTATCATGAAACGCATCTTAAGTATAGTAACCCTGTCGCTGCTGAGTGTGGCGACTTGGGCGCAGCAGACGTCACCCCGCAACAACGATGTATTCGCGTCGCCTTTCGACCGGTACGTGTCGTTCAATATATCGGCTCGCTATGGGGTGGCGATGCCGCTGGGTGGGCAGAAAACCTATATCGATCAGGTGTCGCCGGCCAACCTCGCCATTGACGGGGAGTGGTTGTTTCCGCAGCGGTTCGCTATCGGTTTGAAAACCGGCTACCAGTACAGCCAGCTGCGACGGCCCCGCGAGCTGGTGTCGTTTACAGATGGCAACAGCGTACAGGACGTCTCGGCTGTCCAGACCCGCACGCTGACCGTTATACCGGCCATGGCATCTCTGTCGTATTATTTCGCCGAGAACTCCACGGCCCTGCGTCCATATGTGCAGGTAGCCGGGGGGGGCGCCTATGTTGATTACGTTAATTTCTTCGGGTCGCTGTCGGATCAGAAAACCGGTTTCCGAACGGCTTTTGCACCGGCGGTTGGCGTGAAGTATTATGGTCAGCGCGAGCAGGGGTTCGGAGCTGAGCTACAGGCCCAGTACCAGCGCATTAACTTCAACTATGACCGCTTGCCCGGCAACGCGTCGTCGGTGATGCTCTCGGCGGGTATCGTATACCGGTTCTATTAGCCGAACAGCTTATCTTTTTGATTACATGAGCCGCTCGATATGGGGCGGCAGGCTGCGCCCGGCAGCCCGGCGTTCGGCGGCATAGTCGGCCAGCGTCTGGGCGAGCCGGGCGTTTTTTCGTTCATCCAGGCCGATGATCTGCGTTACGTCTTTATCGGTAAAAAAAGCTTTCAGAATGAGCTGATTCCAGGCGGCTTCGTCGAGATAATCGGCGGGGTAGGGATTGTGGAGCATGATGGCCGACTGCACATCGGCAATGTTGTTCCGGATGCCTTCGGTAGCCTGAAACCGCCACGCTTCGGGGTAAGCCAGCACGGGCAGGGCCGAGTACAGCGCCACCAGTTCGTTTAACTCCCCGGCTTTGAACAACTCCGTGATGGTACTGACGTAGGTCGACTGCTCATCGGTGGGGAGCTGCAGCAGCCACCACACCCGCGCCAGCCGGTCACGCGTCCAGCCCGATACGCTGAAACCCGGTCGGGCCTGCTGGAGCGCAAACGCCATATCGGCCGGAACCGTAAGAGGCTGTTTGCCAACAAAGCGGGGGAGCGCCGTAAAGACCCGGTAGAACGCGCTCTTCTGGGGGTTGGTATGAAACGCATCGACCTGCTGGCGGAGATAGCTGACCGCAGCGGCCGAGTCGGGTTGTTGTTCAATCAGGTAAAATAACGTCTGACTAAGCTGGAGACTATTCATAATATAATACAGCGCAGATGCAATCCGCTGGTGGGGTTAGTGTGACCAGTGTGCACCCGCATCATTTTTTAGCCTTCGGGTGGGCCTGGTCGTAGGTTTTTTTGAGTTGTTCGAGGCTGGTATGGGTATAAATCTGGGTAGCGGCTAAACTACTGTGACCCAGCAAATCTTTAATCGCGTTTAGGTCGGCCCCCCGGTTGAGGAGGTGCGTGGCGAAGGTATGCCGAAGCACGTGGGGACTGCGGGTCGACAGAGTCGTAACGAGCGTCAGGTGCCGTTTGACAATCCGCTGGATCAGCACCGGGTAAGCCGCAACGCCTTTGTCGCTCACGATCAGCACCGATCCGTCGGCTTTACCGCCAAACTCGGCTTCTTTCAGCTGGCTGTATTGCCGGATCAGGTCCAGCAGGGGTTGGGTAAGCGGAATGATGCGGTGCTTGTTACGTTTTCCCAGCACCATAATGGTTTGTTTGTACAGATCGACGTCGTTTGTTTTGAGGCCGATCAGCTCGCTCAGGCGAATGCCGGTGCCGTAGAGCAGTTCAAGAACCAGCTTGTCGCGAACGCCATCGAAGGTATCCGGAAAATCAACGTCCGTGAGCAGCGTTTCCATGGGTTTTTCTTCCACATAGACCGGCAGTTTTCGGCTGGTTTTGAGCGCCTGAATTTTGGCCATGGGGTCGGTCTCGATCAGCTTCCGGCGCAGCAGAAACCCGTAGAAGTTACGCAGGGTCGCAATCTTACGGTTCACTGACGATTTGTCGAGGCCGCTTTCGACCAGACTGACGATCCAGGACCGGATCTGCCGGAAATCGGCCCGGTCGGGCTGGCTAACGTTACATTCTGTAGCGAGAAAGGAGCTGAACTGCTCCAGGTCTTTGGCGTAGGCGGTGAGCGTATGATGACTCAGCCGTTTTTCGTAACGAATATGCTGGAGGAAGTCGTCGGAACCGAGGCTCATTGTTGTCAGACGATGCGTATACCGTCAAAGCTACAGCATTTTGCCGAGGCAGGCTAACGAACGGGCCAACAAAAAAGCAGCAAACATCCCTGCTTGCTGCTCCTGTTCTCGGGTCAGTGACCTTCTCTGCTGACTGCGCATTCAACAGATAGCGGTCTACTGCGCACCACCGGCGGCCTATGGCCTATTGCTCGGTGTGGTTGCCGTACATCCGCTCTTTGTACGTGGCTTTGATGATCTCGGTGCGACGTTTTACCGACGGTTTCTGGAAAGCCGTCCGCGCCCGCAACTGCCGCAACACGCCCGTCTTTTCGAACTTCTTTTTGAAGCGCTTCAGGGCCTTGTCGATCGACTCGTTGTCTTTAACGTTAATGATAAGCATGTTCTAAATGTTGTGTTTTAGCTAAAACCGGACGGCAAAGGTAGTAGTTTTGCTGGTATGAAGCAAGCGATTATCGACTTAGGCACCAATACGTTTCATCTCTTTATTGCCGACAAAAGCGATACGGACCACCAGACTCTTTTTCGCGAGAGCCGCCCGGCCAAAATTGGCATGGCTGGTATCAATCAGGGAATTATTACCGACGAAGCTATTGGTCGGGCGCTGGATGTGCTGAGCTACTTCCGGGAGGTGCTCGATCAGTATGGCGTGGCGCCGGAGCAGGTCGTGGCCATCGGCACCAGCGCCATCCGGGTGGCCCGGAATCAGGCCGAATTTATAGCGCGAATCCGCCAGGAAACCGGCATCCAGATCCGGGTTATTTCGGGCGAGCAGGAGGCTGATTACATCTACCATGGCGTTCGGGCGGCCGGCGCCCTCGATGACCGGATAGCGCTGGTGATCGATATTGGCGGGGGGAGCGTTGAGTTCATCCTGGGTAATCAGCAGCGTATTTTCTGGAAACAGAGCTTCGAAATTGGTGGCCAGCGACTGCGCGAACGGTTTATGCCCGGCGACGGCTCCGAACCTATCAGCGCGGGTAGTATTCGCCGGCTCAACGATTTCTTTCAGGAAAAGCTGCTGCCGCTGGCCAATGCCGTTCATCAGTATCAGCCAGCCGTGCTGGTGGGGTCGTCAGGTTCGTTCGATACGCTGGTCGATATGTGGTACAAGCAGGAGCGGGGCTACCTGCCTCCGCCCAATTACACCGCTTTCGACCTACCCCTAGCCGAGTTTTACCGGTCCTACGAACTGCTCATCAGCCGTAATCATGCCGAACGGATGGCCCTGCCCGGCATGATCGAGCTGCGTGTAGACATGATCGTTGTAGCTGTCTGCCTGATCGACTACGTACTGAAAGCCTGCGGGATCAGCCAGATTCGGACATCGACCTATTCGCTGAAAGAAGGCGTGATGGCCCTGGGAGTGATCGAGGATCAACGCTGAGTTCGTAGCCATGCGTAACGATGGGGGGAAGTCGCTCAGCCACAAACGGGTATGAGTTAGGGAAAAGGTGCTTTACTAAGCAATCTGAATGTCTATTGTACATAACTCATTCTTATTTGTACATTATCTGCGTCCCGATTTTCCCATATTCACTAGCCACTTATCATGAACTCTGAAACTGGGGCCCGTTCCTCTTACCGAAATCTGGTTTACACCGCGCTGATCATTGCTGTAGTGGTACTGGCTATGCTATTTCCGGCCCCATTCCGTGAAATTGGTGGTTTTCAGCTAAAAACACTTATAATCCCCTTGCTACAGATCATTATGCTGGGCATGGGTACAACCATGTCGCTGGCCGATTTTGGAGAAGTGGCCAAACAGCCCCGCGCGGTGCTGATTGGGCTACTATGCCAGTTTACTATTATGCCGTTTATGGGGTACTTTCTGGCAAGTTCGTTTGGGTTTCCTCCCGAGATAGCCGCTGGGGTTATCCTCATTGGTTGCTCACCCAGCGGTTTAGCTAGTAACGTGATGTGCTTCATTGCCAAAGCGAACGTGGCCTTGTCTATTACCATAACTTCACTGGCAACCCTACTGGCGCCCCTGATGACTCCGACTCTGATGAAGCTACTGGCCGGGCAGTTTATTGCGGTAAGCTTCTGGGATATGATGATTGATATTCTGAAAATTGTTATCGCGCCCGTTGTGGTAGGTCTGGTTCTGAATCGCGTACTTCGAAAATCGGCTGTACTGCTTAATCGGGTGATGCCGCTCATCTCAATGGCAGGTATCGTGCTTATTGTCGGAATTATTACCGCAGCGGGGCGCGAAAGTCTGCTGACCGTAGGCTGGACACTGGGCCTGTGTGTACTGCTTCATAATCTGAGCGGCTTCGTACTGGGGTACTCAATGGCGCGGCTTCTGCGGATGCCGGAACAAAGTTGCCGGACGGTAGCCATTGAAGTAGGTCTGCAAAATGGTGGTCTGGCATCCGGACTGGCTCTGCAAATGGGTAAAGTGGCAACGGTCGGCCTGGCTCCGGCCCTGTTTGGTCCGATCATGAATACAACGGGTTCGCTGCTGGCTACGTTCTGGAGCCAACGCCCGCCCAAATCGGTAGCCGATCGGGTATCCCAGCCAGTATCTGCCCAGAAAGCATAAGCGGGTAAGCCCGTTTTGACCGGGCTGTAGGAGGTCCGGTCATTTTTTTATCCAAAAGTTGCATATACAACTTTTAGTATGCATGTTTACGGTATGGAGGCAGGTACGTACTGTATTGCGGGGCGGCTGCGGATGCTGGCGCGCTTAATCACGGGGCGCTATAACGAAGCGTTTACGGCCGAGGGCGTTACGTTTGCCCAGGCGGGGTTGCTCATGCGCATTTTTGCCCAGCCCGGTATTCGACAGAGCGTCCTTGCCCGCCAGTTGCAGATCGAAAAGTCGGCCATGAGTCGCGATGTGCAGCTGCTCCAGAAAAACGGCTGGCTGACCGACAACCGGCGCAAAGGCCTCTTTCTGACCGAAGCCGGCACCATACTGGCTAAACGATGTCATAAGCGGTGGAAAGTGCTGAACGCCCAGGTCCACGACGAACTCGGGGCCGACGTCGTTAACGGCCTGACCCTTCTTTCTGAAAAACTGATCCCAACCCCATAAACCAGCACCGTACCCTTACGGTGTCTATGCTGACTATGACTGCTAAACTACTGGCTAATCTCTGGCGCATCAACCAAGCTTCGGCGGCCGGGCCCATTCAGAAACTGACCCCCGAAACCTACCGCCATCGGCTAAACCCCCAAACGGCTTCGGCGGGTTTTATTGCGCTGCATACAGCCGAGTCGATGCATCGCTTCGCGGCTATGCTCTTCGGTCACCAGACTACCCTCGAAATGCGGGCTACGGGGGGCGTTTCGGACGATGGTAGCCCGCTCGACCTGGCCGCTGTTCAACAGGCCGTTGCGGACGCCTACGCGATGATTGCGGCCTATATTCTGGAAACACCCGACGAAAAATGGGCCGAAGTCATTCCGACTCCGTTTGGCGATACTCCTCGCATGGGCGCACTGGCCTTCCTGATGCACCATAATTCGTACCATGCCGGTCAGATTGCGCAGGCCGTTAAAAAAGGCCAACCCTTGGTAAGTTAATCACGACCGACGGTATGAAACCTGCTTTTCTGCAAACGAACCGGACCGAGTCGTTCCGCTCCTGGCGGTTCCGGACGCTGATGAACTGGTATCCGATGTACGTCGGTACGGGGGGTAAAATCCTGTTCTGGTCGGCTGATTCGCGGGAGGTGCATCTGCGCCTGCGCCGGAATATATGGACCTACAACTACGTCGGTACTATTTTTGGAGGCAGTATGTTTGCTGCATCGGACCCGTTCTATATGCTGATGCTGCTGCGCGTACTGGGGCACGGGTTCGTAGTCTGGGATAAGTCGGCCAGTATCCGGTTTCGGAAGCCGGGCCGCACGACGCTCTACATGCGGTATGAACTGACCGACGAACTGATCGACTCGATCCGTAGCGACGTGGCGACTCACGGCCAAACTGAGCGAACGTTCAGGTTGCAGTGGGTCGATGAAGCCGGTACCGTTCATGCGGAGCTGGAGCGGCTGTGTTACATCGCTGATAAAACCCATTACGAACAACAGAAGGGAGATCGGCAGCGCTCCCGGTTTCAGCGATAAGGGGCTAATACGCTGACTCGATACCAACCAACGATCTACCCGGCCAGGTGGCCTTGCAGAACATGACTGAGCATCACTTCACGGTACAACGAACGGCCCGCTACTATACGCTTGGCCAACTGACCGGCGAGACCCGGCATGTCTGGTTTTGCCTCCACGGGTTCGGGCAGTTGGCCCGGTATTTCAGCCGCAAGTTTACCGACTTTGCCGACCAGGAAACCTGCATCGTTGTGCCCGAGGGGCTGTCGCGGCTGTACCTGAACGGCGCCTACGATCGGGTCGGCGCGTCGTGGCTGACCCGCGAAGACCGCGATGTCGAAATACAGGATTTCCTTGGGTATCTGAACGGGCTCTACGACCACATCCTGGCTGGATGCTCGCCCGAGACGCTTCAGATAACCCTGCTGGGATTCTCGCAGGGGGCTGCTACGGCCTGCCGCTGGCTGGCGAATGAACACATTCGGGTCGACCGGCTGGTGTTATGGGCTGGATTCTTTCCCAACGGATTCGCGGATATGATCGATCCGGCCCGGCTGACTACCGTCGATGCCCATTACGTATACGGACGGCAGGACGAGTACATCCGCGACATGCCCGACCCGCAGGCCTACATCGATCAGATACAACGTCACGCTCCGGGGCTTCGTATAACCGCATACGAAGGCGGTCACAGAGTCGAGCCGGCTGTGCTGAAAGAAGTACTCCTAAGCGGGCCAGCATACTAACTGCGGGGGCGAGCTGCCTGAGCAGTTCACTGGAATGAATCCGAAAGAAATGGAATTATTCGGAGAAAGTATGGATAGTTGCATCTGAATTGTTACTCCTTTCGTATATACTTCTCATAAATCATATAGCATTATTTCATATATCCGCTATTTGGTGTCTGTTTTGACATTATAATTGGCTTAATTTGCTTTTTATTAACCTGTGAAGTATCGATAAACTCTACCTATGTCGGTTGTAAAACGCAACAATGTTCAGGTGCTGGGTAAACCTGATGCTGCGGAAACTCTAGTGTTTGCGCATGGATTTGGCACCGACCAAACTGCCTGGCAGGACGTTGCAGAAGCCTTTGCAGATAAGTACAAAATTGTATTATTTGACTATGTAGGGGCCAATGAGAAGACCACTCCCTTCTTCAATACCCGGAAATACAAGCACCTGCAAGCGTACGCGGATGACATACTGGATGTGCTGGAAGAACTGGCTCTTCGTCAGGTAATCCTGATTGGCCATTCGGTAGGCGGCATGACCGGCGCGCTGGCGGCCATTCAGGAGCCATCCTGGTTTTCTAAACTGATTCTGGTCAATGCGTCGCCCCGCTACGTCAATGACAGCGACTATCAGGGTGGATTCGACCAGCAAACCCTCGACGAACTGTTTGCGCAGATGCAGCGTGACTTTCATGCCTGGGCCGGTGGGTTTGCGCCCCGGATCATGGCCAATGCCGATCGGCCTCACCTGGCTAACGGATTTATTCAAACCATTTCGGCCATGCGTCCGGATGTGGCGCTGGCCATTGCGCGGGTCATTTTTCAGTCTGATCACCGGGCCGATATTGCGCAGCTTCAGCATCCAACGCTGCTCATTCAGGGTACGCACGACCTGGCCGTACCCCATGCAGTCGGGCATTATATGGAGAACCATATGCCCAACGCCTGGTTGACATTCATTGACGCAGAAGGCCATCTGCCTCACATTAGTCATGCCGATAAAGTCGTGCAGGCCATACGGCCATTTCTGCTCTCATAATCATGCTGGATTGTCGTATACTCGAACGAAACTTTCAACGAATTGCCACCGATGTGATTGGTCCTAAACGACTGGAGGCCTATGCTGCCGAAGTGGTGGCTCATCTGGATGCTGACTATTGTTACGTTGTTCAGGAGCGCGACGAGTGGACCGCCACGGTGCTGTTCTCAACCGCGTCGGCTGAGCCAATGCCTGCTTTCAATCCCGTTCAGCTAAACGAAATGACGGGCGAAAGCCCTTTTTTTCATCAACAGCCCTTTGTGGCCCGTCGGGCCCTGAAAAGCCTCTTCGGCACGTGTAAACAAGTATCGGGCTTCCGGCTGGAACACTATACTTTCAAAGGCTGGATACTCATTGGCTGGAAAGAACCCGTAGAGCACACCACGTTCGATATTGAGAACGCCCTGTTTCGCTTCGGCGACAAAGTGCTGATCAACTACCTCTCGCTGCAACGCATAGCACTGGAGCAACAGTATCGATTTCTGTTTTCGGTGGTGCCACAGGCTATTGTACTCATCAACGAACTGGACGATGTGGGCTGGGTAAACCAGGCGGCCATCGAACTGCTCAATCTGGAGCCCGATGAATTGCGCCCCCCGGCGGCTGCTTTGTCGGCGGGTATGCTGGCCCTGCGTAACCGGACCCTGAACAAAGAAGCGATCCAGGAAACGGCCGCTCAGCTGCTGAGCAACCCAAACTTCATGAGTAAAGAATGGATATGGACGTTTCCGGAACAGGTGCTGTCGGTGTTGACGCGCCCCATTCACTCGCCGTATTTCAAAGGTCGTATCTGGCTCTTTAACGATGTGTCGGAACTGTACACCAAAACGCAGCAACTGACGGAGGCCAACCGCGAAATCGAAAACCTGATCAGCGTTATTGCCCACGATCTGAAATCGCCCCTGGCTACGCTCAGCTTTATTTTTAATTTTCTGCCGATGCATGGCCCGCTGAACGATGAGCAAACGGACAACATCGAATACGGCCAGAAAACCATCAAGCGGGGGCTCGATTTGATCGACAGTATCGTTTATTTCAACAAGCTGATTAGCTCGAACCAGCCGCTGACCATGTACGACGTCGAGCTGGACGACCTGGTCGATGTAGTGGTTGACGGATTTGTGGCTCAGGCTTACCAGAAAGAGATTACCATTCACCGCCAGCGCACCGACCAGCCGGTGCTGCTGCATACTGACCCGGAGTCGCTGGTGCGGGTACTGGACAACCTGATCAGTAATGCGCTCAAGTTCTCGCCGTTTGGTCGGCAGGTCTATGTAGAGACCGAATGGCGCGGCCCTGAACTGACCATTGCCATCCGCGACGAAGGCCCCGGCATCTCGCCCGACGATCGGGTCAAACTGTTCCGGCGCTTTCAGCGTCTGTCGGCTCAGCCTACCAACAATGAAGGCTCGTCGGGGCTGGGGTTATCCATCGTGAAATCGCTGACCGAGAAGATGGGGGCCTCGGTAGAAGTTGACAGCACGCTCAACGTGGGTACGGTGTTCAGACTGGTATTTCCGGCTGAGTATGTACGCATCGGCGACGAAGAAGAAGTCAGCAACAATCGGGCGTAAGAGCCTCGGTGAGCCGATCCTATGCCTAGTTCAGGTTAAGTCCAAACAGAACCCCGAACCAGGGCTGGTGCTGATACAGCCACGACCGGCGGTTACTGTCCATCAGGCTGTCGACGCCAACGGCCAGCCCGACGTTGAAAATGTGCGCGTCGAAGATCGTGGCCACCCCCGCGTTGATCACGACCCCTTCGTACTCATAGGGAATCTGGTTGCTGGTAACGAGATCGTTGATCGTGGCCGAACCGATGCCCATGAACAGACCATAGCCAAACCCCTGGCTTTTCAGCGTGCGCGTGCCGAAGGTAGGCGTGACAGACCGGTAGCCGTACCGATGAAAATCGAGCCGCCGGCCCAGATACACGGCCGCGTTGAAGTTCGAATTAAGCTGGGGCGGTAACGCGCCTTTGGCCGGTCTGATCTTGAACGGCAGCGTGAATACGTCTATGTCTACTTCCGTCTGCGCAAAGGTCCAGCCTGCCGAGGCTTTTCCGGTGAGGTGCCGGCGCCCGTCCGTATGGGGCAGAATCAGCTGCAGACTATCCTGGCTGTCGGTTAGATAAACGCGTTTATGGAGCATACCAG
Source organism: Spirosoma lacussanchae (assembly GCF_005870035.1). Taxonomy (GTDB): domain Bacteria; phylum Bacteroidota; class Bacteroidia; order Cytophagales; family Spirosomataceae; genus Spirosoma; species Spirosoma lacussanchae. The sequence continues at coordinate 317,047 of NZ_SWJG01000005.1, forward strand.
CCTCCGGCGACCGGCGCACCGAGTAATAGCCGGCATCGAGCGTTTCAATCGGCGCACTCACCCGGCAACCCGTTACCAAACCGATAAGACACAGGCCGACCAGCCATACGCAACCCGGCCAGCAGGTAGTTATGTTCATCAACAAATCAGGTTGGCTATTTCCGGACAATAGTGGTAGCGGCTGCCTGGGCGCCGGCCAGAATGGTCAGATCGGCAATGGTAACATGGGCAGGGGCCGTTACCGCATATACGATGGTGTCGGCAATATCGTCGGCCGTCAGGGGCGTAAAGCCTTCGTATACTTTGGCTGCCCGTTCGGCATCGCCTTTGAAACGGACCATCGAGAACTCCGTCTCGACCGCTCCCGGCGCTATGTTGGTCACCTTGATGCCATGCTGGGTGAGGTCCAGACGCATGCCGGTGCTGAGGGCTTCTACGGCGGCTTTACTGGCGCAGTAAACGGCACCGTTGGCATAGGTTTGTTTGCCGGCTACAGAGCTCAGGTTTACAATATGGCCCCGCTGGCGCGCTACCATGCCCGGAATAACGGCTTTCGATACATAGAGTAATCCCTGTACGTTGGCGTCGATCATCTGGTCCCAGTCGGCCGGGTCGCCGTCCTGAATGGGCGACAGACCGTGGGCATTCCCGGCGTTGTTGACCAGGATATCGATAGCCTGCCACTCGGCCGGCAGCGATTGAATAGCGGCTTCTACGTCGTTCCGGTCGCGTACGTCGAAAGCCAGTGTCGTTACGCGGGTTTGTTCGCTGAGCTGGTCTTTCAGCGCGTCGAGCCGATCCTGACGACGGCCGCACAGAATGAGCTGGAAATCGAGGTCAGCAAAGGCCAGGGCGGTGGCGTATCCAATGCCTGACGTGGCGCCGGTAATAAGAGCGATCATAAAAAAGCAGTTAACGCATGTCGATGCTGCAAAGCTACGGGAAAACTGCAGCACGTTTGTTGTCGATTCCGGAAGATGAGCGAGGTTACAAGCCGGTGAAAACAGTTTTTATTCGGTAAACGTATAGGAGGAAACGGTTTCGGCCTGGATTTTGCATGTTACCGTTATTGGGTAGTTGTCAATAAGTTTTAATTGATAGATTTACCTATTGCACTACCGGGTAGTATTTCGTGCCGTTTGCTCAGTATAGACCAGTTCTATAAACTGACAGGATAATAGCCGACGTTATAGGTCCCTGATAGACAGCCATTCACAATCACACGGGTAGTCGGCTCCGGCCGTTTTGGAGAGGAAGCCAGCCTGCCCGTTTGATACACACCGTTTTACTCATGATCCCGCATTTTTCGGTAGTCATACCGACCTATCAGCAGCCGGCTCTATTACTCAAATGCCTCGATGCGTTGGGTAGGCAACGGCTCCCGCGCGATCAGTTCGAGCTGATTGTCGTAGACGATGCCAACTCGTCCGAAACCGCGGCTGCCGTAGCGCTGTTCACGCGGCAGATTGCACGGGCGGGTGGTCCGCTGGAGGTGCGCTATCTGGCTCAGCCCGAAGAGCGGGGGCCGGCAGCCGCCCGCAACCGGGGCTGGCGTGCGGCCCGGGGGCGGGTGGTAGCGTTTACCGACGAAGATTGTCTGCCCCAGGCTAACTGGCTGGCCTCGGTACTGCCCAGCTTCGAGCGGGGGGCGCAGGTTATTACGGGGCAGATGCACCTGACATTGCCCGACGGAACAGCACCCTACAGCCCCAGGAGCCTGTACCTGGACTCGAGTGAGTTGATCTCGGCCAACTGCTTTTGTCGAAAATCAGCGCTGGAGCGGGTGGGTGGTTTTGAAGAAGCGTTTGATTTATCGTGGCGCGAAGACAGTGACCTTCAGTTTAAGTTTATCCAGGCCGGTATCCCGATCAGTAAATGCCCCGAAGCCGTCGTGGTGCATCCTATGCGGGAGACGCCCTGGTACACTCCGCTGACCAACGAACAAAAAAGCCGGTATGATGCTCTGTTGTACAAGCGCCACCCCGAGCTTTTCCGGCAACGAATCGAAACCGACCGGGCACTCGTGCTGGAGTACTATGCATCGGTGCTGGGGGTATTGATGGGGGTGCTGGGCGCGCTGATCAGTAGCTCGTTAGTAGCGGTAGTTGGTTTCGGCGTCTGGGGCGTACTGTCGGTCAACCTGATCCGGCGTCGCTGGCCCGACCAGCCCAGCCGCCCGCTGGTTCAGCAAACCATCCTTACCTCGCTGGCAACGCCTTTTCTGGCCGTCTACTGGCGTCTGTACGGCGCTATCAAATACCGGGTTCTGTACTGGTAATAACCAATATATGCTGTTTTTTTGCACGAATGCTGAATTCAGGGAATCATTCCCGATTTGATTGTATTTTTGAGAGATGAAAGCGGCTCTATTTTACTCCGCTTTTGTCCGTTCATGGATCATTTACACCAATCGTTCGCGGTTCGGTTCTCGTATACCGTATTCTTTACCGAACGACTTTTTGATACAGCCAATCCTCTTTTTGCCGACTATTTCAGCCAGCCGACAGTGTCGGAAACGCCCAAAAAACTGCTCTTCGTGCTCGATTCGGGCGTAGTTGACACGCATCCCCATCTGCTGTCGGTCATTCGGCAGTATGTTGATCGGCCAGGGATGCCGGTTACGCTGGTGCCCGACCTGCTGGTCATACCCGGTGGCGAAGCAGCCAAGAACGACCCGGCGTTGGTTGAACGGATCGTTGACGCTGTTGACCGCTACGGTATCGACCGGCATTCGTACATCGTGGCCATTGGCGGGGGTTCAGTACTCGATCTGGTGGGATATGCTACGGCCATCTCGCACCGGGGTATTCGTCATATCCGGATTCCTACAACGGTACTCTCGCAGAACGACTCGGGGGTAGGCGTTAAAAACGGGGTGAACTATCGGGGCAAGAAGAACTTTCTGGGTACGTTTGCCCCGCCGGTAGCGGTGTTCAACGACAGCGATTTCCTGGCCACGCTCGACGATCGCGACTGGCGGGCGGGTATCTCCGAAGCGCTGAAAGTAGCGCTGATCAAAGACCGGCTCTTCTTCGACTGGATCGAAGCGAATGCGGCCCTGCTGGCGGCCCGTGATCTGTCGGCTATGCAGTACCTGATCCATCGCTGCGCCGATATGCACCTTCAGCACATTGCCGGGGGCGACCCGTTTGAGCAAGGATCGTCGCGACCGCTCGACTTTGGCCACTGGAGTGCCCATAAACTGGAACAACTCACCGACTTTACCCTCCGTCATGGCGAGGCCGTAGCGATTGGTATAGCCATCGACACTCTCTATTCCAACCAGCTGGGCTGGCTTTCGGAAACTGATACCAACCGGGTGCTGACGACCCTTCGGACGCTCGGTTTTTCCCTGTATCACCCCATGCTCGACGCCGACCATAGCGCGGGTATCCTGAAAGGGCTGTCGGAGTTTCGGGAGCATCTGGGCGGGCAGCTTACGATCATGCTGCTGCAGGCGCTGGGGCAGGGCGTTGAGGTTCACGAAATACAAACGGATGGGGTTCGGCAAGCCATTGCCTCCCTGCGCGAAAGCGAATTATCGACTACGGTCTAACCCAGTTTACTCATGATCGGGCCAGCAGCTGGAACGGTTCGTGCTGTGGGCATCAATGAGGTATTTGATTTGTTAGTACGTATGAAAACACCCCTCGGACATCTCGGTTACTGCACCAATATTCACCCCGGCGAGTCGTGGGCTGATCATTTTGCCGCACTGCGGCAGGCCCTGCCAGAGCTGAAACAACGACTGTCGCCCGGTGCTCCTTTCGGTATTGGCCTCCGCTTGTCGAACGAAGCCAGTGAAGAGCTTGAACAACCCGAAAACCTGGTGGCGTTTCAGCGGTGGCTGGCCGAAAACGACTGCTACATCTTCACCATGAACGGGTTCCCGTTCGGGGGCTTTCACCATACCAGGGTGAAGGATCAGGTGCACGCGCCGGACTGGACTACCGAAGCCCGGGTCGAGTATACCAAGCGACTGTTCCGGATTCTATCGGTACTGCTCCCCGTCGACGAGCTGGCCAACGGCATACCGGGTGGGGTGTCGACCTCTCCGCTGTCGTATCGGCACTGGTTCGAGTGGGAGCAGCCAGCCGCCCGCGACTATATATTTTCGCAGACTACGCAGAATGTGCTCGAAGTCGTGGCTGAGCTGATCAAACTCCGGCAGCAGACCGACCGGCTGATGCACCTCGATCTGGAACCCGAACCGGATGGTGTGATCGAAACCGCCGATGAGTTCATTGCCTGGTTTACAGATTATCTGCTGCCAATGGGAATCGAGCAGCTGAGTGAGCAGTTCGGACTGACCGACGAAGCCGCCGAAGCAGCTATCTGCGAGCACGTTCGGCTGTGTTATGACGTATGCCACTTTGCCGTCGGGTACGAACGCCCGGCCGAGGTGCTCGACAAACTAAAACAGTATGGCCTGCGGGTCGGTAAAATCCAGATCAGCGCGGCTTTGAAAGCTGAGTTTCCAACTGATCTGGCCGGTCGCGAAGCCGTACGGAAAGCCTTTGAGCCCTTCAATGAGCCAACCTACCTGCATCAGGTCGTAGCCCGGACTAGCTCGGGCGAGCTGGCTCGGTTCCCGGATTTGCCCGAAGCACTGGCGGCTTTGGACGATACGCATACCGAATGGCGGTCTCATTTTCACGTGCCTATCTTCGTTTCGGACTATGGACTGCTGCAATCCACGCAGGACGATATTCGGGAGGTATTACGGCTACAGACCGAACGGGCCTTTACCAATCAGCTGGAGGTAGAAACCTACACCTGGGACGTGCTGCCCGGCGAGCTGAAAGCCGATCTCGTGGACTCGATTGAGCGGGAAGTAAAGTGGGTAAAAGATGTAACGAACGAGTGACGCCACCCGGTAGGCACCCCTTCACTCGTTCATCCTGTTGCTTATGAAAAAGACCGTAGTACTCGACGTAGTAGGGCTATCGTATTCGCTGATTGGCGAACACATGCCTTTTCTGAAACAGTGGATAGCCGGTAAACAACGCGCTACCATCGACCCCATGCTGCCGGCCGTAACGACTTCGGTGCAGTCTACGTTTGTTACCGGCCAGTGGCCATCCGAGCACGGCATCGTTGGTAACGGCTGGTACGACCGCACCGACGCGGAGGTGAAATACTGGAAACAGTCGAACAAACTCGTGGCGGGTGAGAAGATCTGGGAGCGCGCCCGTAAACTCGACCCCGGCTTTACGGTCTCGAAAATGTTCTGGTGGTATAACATGTACTCGACCGCCGACTTTTCGGCCACGCCCCGGCCGCAGTATCCGTCAGATGGCCTCAAGTTTCCGGACTGTTACACCCAGCCCGGCGACCTGCGCGATCGGCTCCAGCGCGAACTGGGTACCTTTCCGCTGTTTCAGTTCTGGGGGCCGTCGACAACCATTAAAAGTACCCGCTGGATTGCCGACGCAACGATGTTGGTCGACCAGTGGCATAACCCAACCCTGACGCTCGTTTACCTGCCGCATCTGGACTACTGCCTGCAGAAGTTCGGTCAGGACATGGCCAAAATTGCCCCTGATCTGCGCGAGATCGATGACGTATGCCGGGATATGATCCAGTTCTACGAAAAGCAGGGGGCCGAGGTCATTGTGCTGTCGGAATATGGCATTACGAATGTGCATAAACCGATTCATATCAACCGGATTCTTCGCGAAGCCGGTATGATCCGGTACCGCGAAGAGCGGGGGCTGGAGCTGTTCGATGGGGGAGCATCGCCTGCTTTCGCCACGGCCGATCACCAGATTGCGCACGTATACGTGAACGACCCGTCGGTGTACGACAAGGTCCGGTCAATTCTCGAAAAAACGCCGGGTATCGAACTCGTGCTCGACCGGGAGCAGCAGAAAGCCTACCATATTGACCACGAGCGCTCGGGCGATTTTGTAGTTATGGCCGACGCCGAGAGCTGGTTTACGTATTACTACTGGCTCGACGATGCGCGCGCGCCCGATTTTGCCCGCCTGGTAGCCATTCACCAGAAACCCGGCTACGACCCCGTAGAGTTGTTTATGGACCAGACAAATCCGCTCATCAAGCTGAAAGCGGGGTATAAGCTGGCCCGGAAAAAGCTCGGGTTCCGCTACCTGATGAACGTAATTTCGCTCGATGCCACGCTCATAAAAGGATCGCACGGGCGGCTGGAGGCCGATCCGCACCTCCATCCGGTATTTGTCGGGAGCCATCCGGTATCGGAGCGGCTGACAGCTCCGGAGGTGTGCAACCAGATCTGGCGAACGCTGACGGCCGACGTTCTGGCGAAACAGACAGACTGAATTCTTGGTTGTTAGAGCAAAATGACGTAATTTAATTGTATGAGAGCTTGCGTCGCCCTTCTCCTCCTGGCTGCGGCCTGTACCAGCAACCGCCCGCCCGCCGTGAACGCTCCGGCCGACGGGGCTGAATATTACCAGCCTGGCCAGCCTACGTACGGAGGGCAGCAACGACTCTATCCTGACCCGCAGGGCGGAATGGGCCATTCGCAGGACCCCGACATCCGCGTTACTGACGTTCGGCTAACGGCCAGCTACACCGTTGTGTATATGACCTTTGCCAAAGACCGGAACGATCGGAACAGCAATTTCTTCGGAGCGAGCAGTATTTCGTTTAACCCCAAGGCCGTGCTGGCCACCCGCGACGGCAAGCGGACGTATAAGCTCGTCAAGACAACCGGAATCCCGCTCTCGCCCGAAACCCGCGAAATCCGAAACGACGAGCGCGTGCCGTTCGTGCTGTATTTTGAACGGATCGATCCGGATGTGAACCAGTTTGACTTGTTTGAGTGCCAGAGTGATAGCAATAATTCGTGCTTCAACGTGGCTGACATCAACGTCGAAAACAACTCACAGTCTACGTCCACCAGGTCGAACTAAGTATATATTTTTCGAACAGCCCGTACAACGAAGTTGGTGAGCAGGCGTTAGGATTATATTGTTGCTTAGTAGACTTAGTGTAATTATGTCCTTTCTCTCGTTATCAGGCAAACGTTTTCGCATTTCCCGTTCTTTACTCATTATCTTCCTCTTTTCGTTGCTAAGCCTGTTTGCACTGGCTCAGGTTAACCTCAAATATCGGCTGCTCAACGGCTATTCGCTAAGTACGGAGGCCACCGTTAACAAAGGGAAACCTACCTTATTTGTGTTCGAGCAGGCCGAAACATTCGAGCAGGTATTCAAAGCCGCTCCTACATCGACCAAACGCCCTGACCAGCCTAATTTCAGTAAAGAAATGGTGGTTGGTGTTACCATTACCGCTACCAACAAGCCTCCGCGCCTGAGTGTGAGCCGGGTATTCGTGCAGGATTCGACGCTGACCGTTCGCTATATCCGGCAAGTCGACAGCTCTATGATCAATAACCCCCAGGCGTTTATGTCGCAGCCTATGCTGCTGATCGCGATTCCTAAACAGACCGTGTTGCGGACCAAACTCGTCGAGAACGGCCGCGTGGTTCAGACGCTGAAGAAGAAGGAAGAAAAGGATCAGTAGTTTATTAAATCAAAGAAAATGTAGATATATTGTCGAGTCGCTTTCAGCCGTAGCCTGTTATGTCGCCCGACAATCCACACGACAAATTCTTTAAGGAAGCGTTTTCGCAGCCTGAGGTGCTGATCGACTTTCTGCACCTGTTCGCTCCAGAAGCCGTTTGCGAGCGTATTGATTACGCAACGCTGGTTCGGGAGGCTGACTCGTTTACGGACGATCAACTGGCCGAGCACTTTGCCGATCTGGTCTTTTCGGCCCAATACGGCGAGCAGTCGATCCGGCTCGTATTGCTGCTCGAACACAAAAGCTATACTGAAGAGCATCCGCATTTTCAGATTAACCGGTATCTGCTCAACGTATGGGAGAGTCAGCTTAAACAGAAGCAGCCACTTACGCCCGTACTGCCCGTTATTGTTTACCACGGCAAACGGCGCTGGAAACAGCGCCGGGTAGCGGATTATTTTGCTCCGGTCGATGAGTCGCTGCGCGTTTACCTGCCTGACTTTGACTACCTGCTTGTGGACTTGTCGACCCTGTCGGATGAGCGGTTGCCCCTGCTGAGGTCCGACTATGCCCGGCTAACGGCTATACTCCTGCAGAACAGTCGTCGTAAGCGTGAACTAGCCCGCCTGCTCGATACGTTTGCCGATGTGGTCAGGCGGTTGGTCGAAACGCCGGCTGGTCAGCGGTTTGTTGGCACCGGCTTCCTGTATCTGACCTATACATCGGCCTTGACCCGGGTTGAACTATTCACTATTTTTAGCCGTATCTCATCACAAACCGATACAACGACCATGACCGTCGCCGAAGAACTAATCCGCGAAGGCGAGAAACGAGCCATGACCGTCGCCGAAGAACTAATCCGCGAAGGCGAGAAACGAGCCATGACCGTCGCTGAAGAACTAATCCGCGAAGGCGAAAAGCGCGCCATGATCGTCGCTGAAGAACTAATCCGCGAAGGCGAAAAGCGCGCCATGACCGTCGCTGAAGAACTAATACGAGAAGGTAAAGAGCGTGCTATGAAGGCTGCTGAAGAACTCGTGCGCCAGAAAGAAGAGCGTGCTATGAGAGATGCTGAAGAACTCGTGCGCCAGAAAGAAGAGCGTGCTATGAAGGCTGCTGAAGAACTTGTACACCAGAAAGAACGGGAGGCTTCGGTTAAATTCATTGGCGCGATGCTGAAACTGAATCTGGACGTAGCAACGATTGCATCGGCAGCGGAATTGCCACTGACCGACGTAGAAGCGATTGTCGCTGAAATTAACCGCACGGGAGCCGCCTGACGGTAACGCTACGCAGGACATAGAGAAAAGCGAACCTACGGGATTCGCTTTTTTGTTGCTCTAAAATAGAGGGTACGGTAACGAACTGACGTCCAGAGCAGACGTTTTCCGTATCTTTGCACTTATTTTTTTCGGACCGCTCCGGCGGCTTTCTCATATGCCCGGCTTGACATATCCTCAATACGAATCCCTCGACTACGCCCAGATTGCGGCCGAGGTTCTGACTTACTGGAATCAAAATCAGGTATTCGATCGGTCGGTAACCACCCGCGACGGAAACCCTACCTTTACGTTCTACGAAGGACCGCCCTCGGCGAACGGAGCGCCTGGTATTCATCACGTTATGGCCCGAACCATCAAGGACATTTTTTGCCGGTACAAAACGCTGCAGGGCTTTCAGGTCGAACGGAAAGGGGGGTGGGATACCCACGGCCTGCCCATCGAGCTACAGGTTGAGAAAGAACTCGGTATTACCAAAGACGATATCGGCAAGAGCATCAGCGTGGAGGAATACAACCGCCGGTGCCGAGAAACGGTTATGCGGTTTACGGACCAGTGGAACGACCTGACCCAGAAAATGGGCTATTGGGTCGACCTCGATAATCCGTATGTGACCTACAAAAACGAATACATCGAGTCGGTCTGGTCATTGTTGCGGCAGCTGTACGACAAGAACCTGCTCTACAAAGGCTACACCATACAACCTTACTCACCCAAAGCGGGTACAGGCTTGAGCTCGCACGAACTGAACATGCCCGGTACGTATAAAGACGTTCGGGATACCACCATCGTGGCGCAGTTCAAAGTAAAACATAATGGCAAGTCGTTCTATTTGTTCGACGCGGCTTATGAGGCTTCTAACGGCGTACAGAATGATATCTTCATTCTGGCCTGGACCACTACGCCCTGGACCCTGCCCGCTAACTCGGCGCTGACCGTTGGGAAGGACATCGATTATGTCTTGATCAAAACGTTTAATCCGTATACGTTCCAGCCGATGCACGCCGTGCTGGCCAAAGCGCTGGTAGGCCGGTGGTTTACCGAAAAGGGACGGCAGGATACGGTCGACAGTCCGGCGTTCGACGCTTATCTGCCAAACGACAAGGTAATACCCTGGGCCGTAGTCGACATCCCCGGCTTCAAGGGCGAACACCTGGAAGGAATCGAATACGAGCAGCTGATGCCGTACGTACAACCCGCCGGATCGGCTGCATTCCGGGTGATTCTGGGCGATTTTGTGACAACTGAAGACGGAACCGGGGTCGTGCATACCTCGCCAACGTTTGGTGCCGACGACTTCCGGGTGGCGCAGCAGGCGGGTATTCCGGCTATCATGGTCAACGACGAGACCGGCAAGGAGGTGCCGATCGTAGACCGTCAGGGCCGGTTTGTCGCCGAGATCACCGACTTTGCGGGCCGGTATGTGAAAGAAGAATATTACAGCGATGAAGAGCGGGCCGACCCGGACTTTAAACCGACCGACGTACTCATTGCCATCAAGCTGAAAGAAGAGAACAGGGCGTTCCGGGTGGAGAAATACGAACACCCCTATCCGCACTGCTGGCGAACTGATAAGCCCATACTCTATTACCCGCTCGACAGCTGGTTTATCCGGACAACGGCGGTGAAAGACCGGCTGGTTGAACTGAATAAAACCATCAACTGGCAACCCGAAAGCACCGGTACCGGCCGTTTCGGCAACTGGCTCGAAAACCTGGTCGACTGGAACCTCAGCCGCAGCCGCTACTGGGGAACGCCACTGCCGATCTGGCGCAGCGAAACCGGCGAAGAGGTATGCATCGGGTCGGTGGCCGAGCTGCTCGAACGCGCTAAAAAGGCGATCGAAACGGGCAACCTAAACGAGGAGCAGCTGGTAAAAAACGAAGCCTTTGTGGCCGCCGTAGAGGCTAGTAAGCTGAATCCCAACGGGGCGTCGTTTGACCTGCACCGCCCGTATGTCGATGAGATCTATTTCGTATCGGAAACGGGGCAGCTGATGCAGCGCGAAACGGACCTGATCGACGTCTGGTTCGACAGTGGGGCCATGCCCTATGCGCAGTGGCATTATCCGTTCGAGAACAAAGACGTTTTCGAAAAAGCGTTTCCGGCCGACTTTATCTCGGAAGGCGTTGATCAGACGCGGGGCTGGTTCTTTACCCTTCACGCCATTGGGGTGATGTTGTTCGATTCGGTTGCGTTCAAAAACGTGGTTTCAACGGGCCTGGTGCTGGATAAGAACGGCAACAAGATGTCGAAGCGACTGGGTAATGCCGTCGATCCGTTTGCTACCCTGGCTCAGTACGGTCCTGATGCCACCCGTTGGTACATGATCACCAACGCCGAGCCCTGGGATAACCTGAAGTTCAATATCGAAGGCATTGGTGAGGTGCAGCGCCGGTTCTTCGGTACGCTGTTCAACACCTATAATTTCTTCGCCCTCTACGCTAATCTGGACGGCTATACCGTGGCCGACCGGGTGCCGCGCGAGCAACTGCCCGAACTCGATCGCTGGATTCTGTCGAAGCTGAACACGCTGATTCGTGAGGTTACGGAGCAATATGAAGCCTATAACCCCACCAAAGCCGGGCGGTTGATCCAGGACTTTGTGAGCGACCAGCTCTCGAACTGGTACGTACGCCTGTCGCGTCGGCGGTTCTGGGCCGGAGCCTCTAATACAGGGTCTGTTTCGGTCGACAAACGGGCGGCCTATGAGACTCTGCACCAGTGTCTGACTACGGTAGCGCAACTGATGTCGCCCATTGCGCCGTTTTTTGCCGACTGGTTGTACCGGAGCCTGACCGATGCCCAGCGGGCAGAGTCAGGAGCCAGCAACCCGCTCCTCGGGCCTGATTCGGTGCATCTGACCGACTGGAGCCGGGTCGATGAGGCCTGGATCGATACTGACCTGGAGCGCTCAATGGAGCTGGCCCAGCAGGTATCGTCATTGGTTCACTCGCTGCGGAAAGGGCATAAGCTGAAAGTACGCCAGCCGCTGAGCCGGATCCTGATACCGGTCCTGAACGCCGATACGCGTCGGCAGGTTGAGCACGTTAGTCCGCTCATTATGTCGGAGGTCAACGTGAAAGCCGTCGAGTTCGTCGACGATGCCAGCGGAATCTTGAAAAAGCGCGTCAAACCGAATTTCAAAGCCCTCGGTCCCAAGTTCGGAAAGCAGATGAAAGACGTAGCTGCCGCTATCACAGCCATGACCGAAGAGCAGCTGAAAGAGCTGGAAGCTGCCGGGAGCTGGCAGTCGTCGGTAGGTACGATTGCACTGGCCGACGTTGAGATCGTAACCGAAGATATTCCGGGCTGGCTCGTAGCAAGCGAAGGCGGCTTAACCGTTGCGCTCGACGTGACCGTAACCGACGAGCTGCGTCGGGAAGGTATTGCCCGCGATGTGGTTAATCGCATCCAGAACCTGCGTAAAGACCGCGGTTTTGAGGTGACCGACAAGATCAGTATCGAACTCGAGCGGAACGATGCGGTGCTGGCCGAAGCCGTAGAGGCCAACCGGTCGTACATTCAGCAGGAGGTTCAGGCCGTTTCGCTCCAGCTGGTCAGCGACCTGAACGGGTCGGCGGCCGAGATCGAAATGGACGAGTTTGTGCTACGCGTGAAGGTAGACGTGGCCCGCTAGAAGACCACGTAAAATACAGGTTTCATCACAAAGACCGCTTCGTTGACCACATGCCCTTGGCTGGTCAGCGAAGCGGTCTTTGTTTTGGGTCATTTCCCCAAAAAATATATGAAAACGTATCTTTTACTCGCTATGCTGACCGCCCCCGGAGCCTTTTGTCAGCCCATCGATTCGAGCGGCACATTTCCGGTAAAGAGCCATTTCAGGCGTGGCATACTCACCGAGTTTGGCCTGGCAGGAACCGTTACCGGACTTTCTAACCTTCGTTCGTTTTTTCGGAATAACCAGATTCGGGGCGCATCTATCTTTGATTTATACGTGAGTATAGGGGGGGGCGTTCGGCTAAACCGGGTTAAGATTCTGGCACAATATGGGTTTGGCCTAAAAGATGATAAAGCCTATTTTGATTTAGCCCAAAATGGAGATGAGATCGTAGCGAGAAATACATTGGCCAACTATTCGGCGCTCTTTGTCGGCTATGACATCATCGATGCGCGAAACCGTCGACTCTACCTGAACGTAGGCCTGGGTGGGCTGGAGTACGGATATACTATATTCAGGCGAAGCAGCCAGCCAGTTTCGTTCCCAACCATTTTATCTGCCAGCCAGCCTGGTACGGTACCGTCGCTGCTGTTGCGAAACGCGGGGTTTGTAGACGTTAACCTGGAGTACGCCCACCGTGAGAAGAAGAAGAGAAGCATCGAGTACACCATTCGCCTGGGCTACCGACGCGGTACGGTAGCCAAAGCCTACGAGTCAGATGCATTCCCGTTGGTTAATGCCCCCCGCGACCGGATTAATCAGTGGTATCTGCAAACGGTTTTCAATATGTCGTTGAACGGAGAAAAACTGCGTTTCCGATGAACTGGCTACTGAATATAGGCTGGTGGTTACTGTTACTCGCGCAGCAGCCGCGCACGGAGTCGGCCCGGCTGGTTATCTACCGACAGAAAGAATTTGGTGGCAACAGCTACCGGATTTACATAAATGGCAAAACGAAAGAGGTTTTGCCGCCCAACCGATATTGGCAAGTCGACGTATCCCCGGGTCGAACAAAAATCGAGTCTGGTAAAGATTACTATACCGATATACAGACGGTATGGCTGACGCTTCAGCCTGGTCGAACATATTATATTAAAGCTGTAGAAGAAATTGACTTTTTGTCGCGTACCTTGCTTATGAAGGCTGTGGATGAGAATCAGGCTCGGCAGGAGCTTCGTAAAATAAAGCCTATTGAATCGTCGCTGGTAAATCAACTGGACTAGTCAGCTGTGTTGTCCATCCGGAAATCGTCCGCTATACTATTACTGGGCAGTGCGCTGGGTAGCCTGCTCACGTATTGGGCCTGGCTCCTGTATAAAGCGGGTACGTGGCAGCCCGTAAACGACGTCTGGCCCGATGTTGGTGGCCTGATGCGCTATCTGCTGGGCATCATTGTCGTACTGGCTACGCTGGTCGCAGTGGCTGAAGCGAACTACCGGCTGGCTTTTCAGCGGTGGCTGCTCAGGCCAGAAACGCACTGGTATTACTGGGTCTGGCAGTGCCTACTGGCCTGGCTGACGTTCGAAACGCTGCAATGGCGCACAGGGTATGATCCTGACTTCGTTGATGAAAATATAGTGGTTACGGGTGTATTGCTCGCGCTTATAATTGCCTATGGATATGTAGCTGATTCGTTTCGTACCCGTCGGGAGCGGATTCAACTGCGTCAGCAGAAAACAGAAGCGGAGCTGACGGCGCTCAAAGCGCAGATTAATCCGCATTTTCTGTTCAATGCCCTGAATACCATTTACAATGAAGCGTTGCTGGCCAATAATGAGCGGGTTGCTGACCTGATTCAGCAGCTGGCCGGAATTATGCGCTTTACCCTACAGGAGGCCCGGCATCCGCTTATTTCAATCAATACCGAATTGCAGTTTCTGGAAAAATACCTGGCTCTTCAACGCGCCCGCTTGCCGCATTCCAGCCCTATCCGGTTAGAAACGCAATTCGACTGGGACGGCCAGGAAGCTCAGATTGCGCCTTTGTTGTTAATTCCGTTCGTAGAAAATGCGTTTCAGTATGGTATCAGCCTGGTGCGTCCATCCTACATCAACCTCGACCTGCGCATTGAAAACCGGCAGTTGTGTCTGGAACTGGCCAACAGTTGCCCGCCTGTGCAGGTCGACAAACGAGGTATGGGAACAGGTATAATCAACGCTCGGCAACGGCTTGCCCTGATCTACCCGGCCCGGCATGCACTGACCATCCGGCAGACTACCGATTCTTTTATTGTAAGCCTGACGCTCGATCTCAACTAACTATGGTTAACGCGATTGCCATTGACGATGAACCGGCGGCTTTGGAGGTACTCCGTCACTATGCCGACAAGGTTCCCTTTCTCAACCTGGTGCAAACCTTTGTGGGTACGGCTGATGCACTGGCGTTTCTGCATACCGAACGGGTAGATCTGATTTTTCTGGATATTATGATGCCCGACCTGTCCGGTACTGATTTCGCCCGGAGTATAGCTCCGCTGCAAAAGTCAATCATATTTACTACTGCCTTTACCGACTACGCTGTAGAAGGCTTTAACCTGCAGGCGCTTGACTATCTGTTAAAACCCATCGAATATGGCCGGTTTCTGCAGGCCTGTAACCGAGCGTATGCGCAGCTGATGACCCAGCGCGGGGCGTTATCAAGCATATTCGTCAAGGACGGTTACGATTGGATTCGGGTCAACCTCGAAGAAATCCTTTACATTCACTCTGATACGAATCTGTTGTTCATTCACGAACAAAACCGCCAGATTTCTACCCGAATGACGATTACAGATATGCTGGCTACGCTACCCAATGATCAGTTCATTCGCGTTCACAAATCGTACATCGTAGCCCTGAGAGCCATTCGGCGAATTGAGCGTCATCAGTTAACGGTTGGGACGGTGACTATCCCATTGGCAGGCAGTTACCGGGATACGGTGGAGCAGCGTCTTTTACGAAAATGACAGGATTACTCCTTTTATCAGTAGATAAGTTTGATAGAGCAAGCACTCCGTAAAGAACAGAGGTTATCTTTTGTGTACGTAAACTAGGTATAGTGTATATAAAGAAAAGGGGTATGAAATCACAATAATTATGCCTGATATAAATCTATAAAACCAATATAAGTAAATGTATATAAAAAAAATGTTGCTAAAAAAGAGTGCTTTTTACCTACAAAAATAGACTCTGGTGGCTATACACATGGTTTCTGGGCTCGCTCAGTACGTAGTATCGCTTGCGTAAAAAAATAAATCATACGGGTGGCATAGTTTTCGTAAAGCCTTAGCAGATAAGTAACATCTGGACATGCTGTACCAGTCGGCTTCTGCCTGTCTCTTCGGGATATGTAGGGCGTCGGAGCGGGGCGGTCAGCGTGGCAGAATCACAAGAGCACCGGCTTTACCAGTCATCAGTGCTTAACGCGGCCAGTTCGCGTACCCATGTAAGTGCATTCCGTAACTCGTATAGCAGATGTATCTGCTACCTCATTAAATCCTCTCATGGCTTTGACAGATCATTTACTTAACTCACTTCGCTCGTTTGTCAATAATTACCAGGCCGTTATGTGGCGGCTGCGCGAGTGCTCACTCAATGATGAGCAATTGGGAATAGCCCTGGGGGTCAGCGGAAACGCGATCCGCAACCGGCGGGCCAAACCCAGCCTCTGGAAATTGTCTGACGTTCAGCGACTGGCGGATCATTTTTCCCTGCCGACAACAGCCTGTACCCAGTTGAATCAGCTTTTACACGAACTGCCCGACCGGCTCCGGACAATGCCAGCCGCTGAACGTCGGCGTATTGAACGGATGATGGCAATCAAAGTAGCTCAGTTGGAGACCTACAATCGAAGCGACTGGCCCGTGCGTCACCTGCTCCGTATTCAGCAGGCGCTGGTAGATTCCAGTCAATAGAAGTTGCCAGATGGATAGCTCGCATATGCCGGTAGGAATGTCCTGTCGGCATATGTACTTTTACGGTGACCTAACGACACCGTATGATTACTCCTCTCCGTATTTTACTACTTTTATTTCTCGCTGGTTACCAGGCAGTAGCGCAGTCGCCCGCTCTAACGCGGGGGCCTTACTGGCAGGTCGTTACGCCTACGTCGGCTATTGTGCGCTGGCAGACCAGCCAGCCCACTACCGGCCGGGTTTGGTTCGGGACTAACGCCAACTCGCTAAGCGGCACTATCCGCGAAACACAGCCGTCTACGGACCATGTACTAACGCTGACGGGACTGCAACCCGCCACGCGCTATGCCTATGCTGTTGGGTATGACGACACTCAACTGGCCGCAGGGCCCGATTATTACATCAAAACGGCTCCCTTATCCGGTAGTACCCAGCCGTTTCGGGTATGGGTACTGGGCGATTTTGGCAACGGAACGGATAACCAGCGGGAGGTATATCGGGCGTATCGGGCCGCTACAACCAACCGATCCTCTGATCTGTGGGTATGGCTGGGCGACAATGCATATTGCTGCGGAAAAGACGATGAGTACCAGCGATACGTGTTCGACGTGTATGGGCCAAGTCTGCGTAACATCCCTATCTTTCCGACACCTGGCAATCATGATTACGCCGATAGCCGCACTAACTTCGACATTGCTTATTATCGCCTTTTCTCGTTTCCGGAGCGGGGCGAGGCTGGTGGAGTCGCTTCCGGTACGAAAGCGTATTTTTCGGCCAACTACGGCAACGTACACCTGATCTCGCTCGACTCGCAGGCCCAGCAGCCCGATGATCAGAAGCGGCTATACGATACAACCGGTAGCCAGGTGCAATGGCTCAAGCGCGATCTGGCGGCCAACCGGCTTCCCTGGACCATTGTTATATTCCATCACCCTCCCTATAGCAAAGGCTCGCATAACTCTGATACAGAAGAGCAGATGCGGCTCCTTCGCGAGAACCTGACGCCCATACTGGAACGCTACGGCGTTGATCTAGTGCTGAATGGACACAGTCACGGCTACGAACGCTACTATCGGATGCGAGGGCAAACAGGACTAGCCAATACCTTCGATCCGGCCAGACACATTGCTGAACCGACATCGGCCCGTTACGATGGTTCGCCCAATTCCTGCCCGATTCTGACCAAAGGTACCGGAACGGTCTATGTTGTTAACGGTTCGGGGGGCGCGCAGGGGGGCGTATCGGCCGATTATCCGCACAGAGGTATGGTAGCGGGTTATCGGGGCGATACCTGGGGCGGGTCAATGCTGCTCGACCTGAACGACAATCGGCTCGATGCGCAGTTTATCGCGTACGACGGTTCGGTGCAGGATAAATTCACTATTATGAAGCAGGTAAACAAAACCGCCACGCTGACTACCGAGTTTGCCGATACGCTCCAGCTAGTGGCCTCATGGCCCGGCGACTCGCCGGGAGCCTATCGATGGACCAGCGGGCAAACGAGCCGGAGTATTCGCTACGTAGCTGATAAAGCCGGTACGTTTCCGCTTACGGTCAGTGACGACAAACAGTGCCTGACTGATCAGTTTACCATAACGGTGCCACAGCCGCCCCGGCTTACCGCAGTCCTGTCCGGAATAACCACGGCCTGTGTAGGCGCCGTTCTGCCCGTGACCGCAACGCCCGAGAATACGACCAAGGCGAACGGCTGGCAGTACGATGTGCTGCTTTCCGACGCGGCCGGGAATTTCGCTGCGGAACAAGTGGTTGGATCGGGAACACTCAACGCGCTCCGGGCTACGCTGCCGACATCGCTACCGGCCGGAGCGGGCTATCGGCTCAGGGTGCGGCCACGCGGCATTTCCTACGCTACGCTGATTGCCAGTCCGGCTTTCGCCGTACGAAGCCAGCCAACCGTTAGTCTGAGCGGTTCGGCCACGGTTCTGGCTGGCGAACCAGCTTCGCTTACTCTTGCTTTTACCGGCGATGCGCCCTGGCGAGGGCTGCTGTCGGATGGTACCGCCTTCACGGCTACAACCAGTCCATTCCTGGTGTCGGTAAAACCCATGCAGTCGACCAGCTATACGGTCAGATCTGTCGAAAATGCCTGTGGAGCCGGTGCTGCAGCTGGTCAGGCCACGATTACGGTATTACTGCCAACGGCCACGCAGGCGCTGATCGACAGCCGTTTACGGGTTTATCCTAACCCGGTTCAGGACCGTGTGATCGTAGAATGGCTGCCGGGCCGACAACAGGATGTAACTTTGAGCCTGATTGACGGGCAGGGGCGCGTCGTATATCAGAAACGAGTTGGCCAGGCGGCTTCGTTTACTGAATCAGTTCTTTTACCGGCGGCAGGGGTTTATCTGCTGTCGGTACAGGCTGGCCAGGAAGTACGTACCCAAAAGGTCGTTAAACAGTAAAGACTATTGATGTTTCGCGCTTTTTTGAGCCTTACCCGTCCAGCCAATCTGGTTACGGCTATCGCAGATGTGCTGGCTGGTATGGCCATTGCCGGTTATTTTCTGACCTCGGCGCCTGACCCGGCTCCGGTTGGCTGGCTTTGTCTGGCTACGCTGGGCCTGTATGGGGGAGGGGTTGTTTTTAACGATGTTTTCGATGCCGAGCTGGATGCTATTGAGCGCCCTGAGCGGGCTATTCCGAGTGGGCTGGTCAGCAAGTCGGCGGCTACGGGATTGGGCGCTGCGCTGCTGGGCCTGGGTATCGTTGCTGCGTTTCTGGCCAATCAAACGGCCGGCTTAATCGCCGTTGGCATAGCGGTAGCTTCATTGGTTTACGATCGGTTCGGGAAACACCATGCGCTGCTGGGTCCGTTGAATATGGGTCTCTGCCGCGGATTGAACCTGCTGCTGGGCGTGAGTATCTTCCCTGAGCAGCTGGGCCCCTGGACCTGGGTCGGTTTGGTACCAGTAGTCTATATTGCCGCTATCACCATGATTAGCCGGGGTGAAGTTCATGGCGGCAAGTCTGGAACGATGCGGGCGGCTGGACTGCTCTATGCACTGGTTATTGGCTGCGTTGCTGCGCTGGCGCAACAGCGTGGGCAGTTAGGTACGGCCCTGCCATTTCTGATTTTGTTCGGCTACTATATTTTTCCGCCCCTTTGGCGAGCCGTTCGGAACCCGATAGGTCCCAATATCGGTATGGCCGTCAGGGCCGGGGTGCTGTCGCTGATTGTCATGAACGCGGCCTGGGTGGCGGCTTTCGCATCGTTTCCATTGGCCATGCTGGTGTTCTGCCTGCTGCCGCTTTCCCGCCTGCTGGCTAAGGTATTCGCAGTGACCTAGGCGCTTTCGGTTGACATCAATATCACACCAAAACGATCAAACGCAAAAACTCCGGTTTCGGAAACAGAGCCAACAGGCTCAGTTGCTTCCGAAACCGGAGTTTATAGTATTGTAACGTATGCTTAGGCGTTAGCCGGTGTGCAGAATTCTTCCAGTGCCATTTCGAGGTGCTGCGCAATCATTTGCGCTGACCGGCCTTCGATGTGGTGCCGCTCAATGAAATGAACCAGTTCGCCATCTTTAAAGATGCCAATTGCGGGCGACGACGGCGGGTAGGGGAGCAGGTACTCCCGCATCCGGGCCGTAGCGTCAACATCGCCACCGGCAAAAACGGTTACCAGCTGATCGGGTTTTACGGTGCTGGCGGCCAGCGCTGCTTTAACGCCGGGACGAGCCGCACCCGCTGCGCATCCGCATACCGAGTTCACAACCACCAGCATGGTGCCCTGTTGGTTGGTCAAAGCCGCGTCAACGTCGGCAGCAGTCGTCAGCTCCTGAAACCCAACGCTGGTCAGGTCTTCCCGCATGGGAACAAGCAAATGAGGAGGATACATAAGTAAGTGTACAGTTTTAGTTTACAGTTTGATTAACAGCCCCGGCCCGAATTGCCCCGGCCGGTCGTTGGTTTACATAAAGCCCAGTTCCAGCTTCGCTACCTCAGACATTAGTTCGGTAGAGTAAGGCGGATCAAATGTAAGCTCAACGCTCACATCGTTCACACCCGGCACTGACCGGACTTTTTCTTCAATTTCGCCCGGTATAGACCCGGCCGATGGGCACGAGGGCGAGGTCAGCGTCATCAGGATATAGACGTTGTTGACCGGAAATATCTTGATATCGTAGATGAGTCCAAGCTCGTATACATCGACCGGAATTTCGGGGTCATATACGCCTTTGAGGGCCAGGATGATCTGTTCTTTCAGTGCTGCTTCGTCGTTCATGGGTTTACCCGTTAGGCGGTTTGGTTCGCGTAGGTACGTCCGTATGCTTTCATGCGCTCGATCATGGAGGCCAGCCCGCCCGCCCGTAACGAGGTGATCAGGTTGCCCATACCGACGCGCGGTATAAAGTAAAGATCGGCATTGGCCACATCGTCGGGTTTTTCGCCCGAGAGCACCCGAATTAGCAGACCAACCAGCCCTTTCGATATTTGAGCTGTTGGTTCGCTGTCGCCGTAAAAATAGAGCCGGTCGTCTCTTAGTTCGGCGTCGACCCACACCTTCGACTGACAGCCCATGATCCGGTTCTCATCCGTTCTGGCCGATTCGGGCATGGGCGGCAGCTTTTTGCCGAGGTCAATGATATACTGTGTCTTGTCCAGCTGGTCGTCGAACAAGTCAAATTCTTCGATAATTTCGTCCTGTTTCTCGTTGATGGTCATTGCTTACAATTTTCCTAGCTGACTAGCCTGGTGTCGCACAGCTATTATCGTTATCATGTCGTGAAAGTATATATACAGCAGACGATAGTTGCCAACCAAGACCTCTCTAAGGTGACTCAATTCCTTTTCCGGGACTTTACGACCCATCTCCGGGAACGATTCCAATAGCTTTAACTTCTTCGTCAACTCGTCCGACCAGTTTTCAACATAAGCTGACGGAGATCGCGACAGGTAGTGTAGGATGTCTCGTAAATCTTCTTTGGCTTCGTCCTTCCAAATTACTGGCGTGGCTGTATCCATTCCTTCATTTCGCGCATGACATCTTCGTTTTTATGGCCTTTGCCCTGGTCCATTTCTTCCATGGCGCGTTCGTAGCGATCCAGAATAATGAGTCGTTCAACTGCTTCATCGAGCGAAATTTTTTCCGGTAGCTGGCGAAACGATTCAATAACTGCGGCAGTGCTAATCATAAAACAATAAAGTTTAGCAATCACAACATCATTTTCTGCACCCGGCGCAGCCCTGCGATGAGCCGGTCAACTTCGTCTTTCGTGTTGTAAACGGCAAACGA
The DNA here is from genome assembly GCF_005870035.1 of Spirosoma lacussanchae. Taxonomy (GTDB): domain Bacteria; phylum Bacteroidota; class Bacteroidia; order Cytophagales; family Spirosomataceae; genus Spirosoma; species Spirosoma lacussanchae. The sequence goes on from NZ_SWJG01000005.1 coordinate 338,670, forward strand.
TGCCCGCGTAGTTCCGGCAATGCCGAAACGCTGCATCAGGGGCTGGGTGCAATGGTGACCCGTTCGGACGGCAATGCCCTGCTGGTCCAGAATGACGCCCGTATCCTGGTGGTGAATACCATCCATCACCCACGATACCACGCCGATTTTTTCTTTAGCCTGACCAATGATGCGCAGCCCCTCAAGTTCGCTCAGCTGCTCGGTCGCGTATTGAAGAAGCTCGTGTTCGTGGGCCGCTATATTCTCTTTGCCTAAGCCTGCCATATAGTCCAGCGCCGTTTTGACGGCAATGACATCGGCAATGTTGGGTGTACCCGCTTCGAACTTGTAGGGGATTTCGTTGTAGGTAGTTTTGGCGAAGGTAACTTCCTTAATCATTTCGCCCCCGCCCCGGTAGGGTGGCATGGCGTCGAGAAGGGCTTTTTTGCCGTACAGCACCCCCATGCCGGTCGGGCCGTACAGCTTGTGAGCCGAGAGAACGTAAAAATCGGCGTCGAGCGCCTGTACGTCGAGATCAATATGCGACGAAGCCTGCGCGCCGTCAATCAGCACGACGGCGCCAGCCCGGTGGGCCATGTCGATGATGGTTTTGACGGGGTTGATCGTTCCCAGCGAGTTCGACACGTGAACGCAGGACACGAATTTGGTGCGGGCCGACAGCAGTTTCTCGTATTCGTCGAGAATCAATTCGCCGTTATCATCGACCGGGATCACCTTCAATACGCAGCCGCGCTCTTCGCAGAGCATCTGCCAGGGGACAATGTTGGAGTGGTGCTCCATGGTCGAGATGATGATTTCATCCCCTTCGCCCAGAAACCGGCGGCCGTAGGTCTGAGCTACCAGATTGATGCCGTCGGTGGTGCCGTAGGTAAAAATGATTTCTTCCCAATGTCTGGCATTCAGAAACTGCTGGATAGCCCGGCGCGACGCTTCAAAAGCGGCCGTAGCCTGCTCGGCCAGGTGATGAATACCCCGGTGAATATTGGCGTTGTAGCCTTCGTAATACCGCGTCAGGGCATTGATGACGGGCAGCGGTTTCTGGTTGGTTGCCGCGTTATCGAAATACACCAGCGGCCGACCGTTGACCTGTTGATCGAGGATCGGGAAGTCCTGCCGGATTTGCTGAATATCGAGGGTTGTAACGGGTGCCGATTGCATAAGTATTGCAAGATGGGTTGTACTAAAACAACAAGCCAGATGGGGGAAAGGTGCTTTAAAAATGATGAATGATGAACGATGACTGATTTTTATCAAACCGTTCACCATTCATCATTCACCACTGACCAATACGCTTACTTTCCCAGCTTCTGGGTTACCACGTTTTCGAGGTACTCGCGGATGGGTTGAATTTTAATCTGGCTCAGCACGTCCTGCGAGAACGCGTAAAGCAGCAGCGTGCGGGCCTCGTCTTTCGGAATACCCCGCGAGCGCATATAGAATAGAGCTTCGTCGTTCAGCTGACCGGTCGTAGTACCATGTGAGCACTTCACGTCGTCGGCAAAAATTTCGAGCTGCGGCTTGGTATTCATCGACGCGCCCGGTGCCAGCACTACGTTTTTACACGACTGGTAGGCATTGGTTTTCTGCGCGTCGGGCCGAACGTAGATTTTTCCGTTGAAGACGCCCGTACCGTTATCGTCCAGAATACCTTTGTAGAGTTCACTGCTGTACGAATTGGGCATGGCGTGATCAACCAGCGTGTGGTTGTCGACATGCTGTTTCCCGTTTGGCATGTACAGGCCATACATGAAAGCCTCGGCATGCTGGCCGTTGAGCACGATGTTCAGGTTGTTGCGAACAAAGTTGCCGTTGAGGGTAACCGTAGCTGAGTAAAAGTGGGTATTGTCGGTCTGGTTAACCTGGGTAGTACCAATATGATACGACTGCTCGGTTTCGTTCTGCACTTTGTAGTATTGCATACGGGCGTCGCGCTCGAGCACAATTTCCGTCACTACGTTGACAAAGCTGGCCCGATCGCCCAGCGTCCGGTACGACTCGGCTACGGTGACCTCGGCGTTTTGGCCGACCAGAATAAGGTTTCGGGGTTGAGAGGCAATGTTTTTCTGGCGACCGTCGGTGATGAAGCGTAGAATTATAGGCTGCTCAACCGTGGTATTGTCCGGAATCCGGATAACGGCTCCATCGGTGGCCAGCGCCGTATTCAGGGCCGTAAAGGCGTTATCCTGATAATCGGCATAGCGGGCAAAGTGGGAGCCAATAAAGTCAGCGTCGGCCTTCAGCGCATCGGCTAAGCTGGAGATCTGAACCTGACCGGCGGGGCTAATGATCCGCGACAGTTCGGGGTGGTACTGGCCGTTGACAAAGTACAGAATATTGCCATCGAGATTGGGAATTTCCAGCGTAGCCAGATCATCGGTGGTGATGGGGCTCAGTTCATCAAGCTCGAAAGCCTCTTTAAACAGCCCGCTCACGTTCGAGTATTTCCATTCTTCGTGCCGGATTGTCGGAAAGCCCAGCAGGTCGAACTGTTTCAGCGCAGCCCGCCGAACCTGGTGTACAGGGGTCCGGGACTCGCCGTTCATGCGCGCTTCGTTGGTCCGAAAAGCCGCCAGCAGCTGGTCCTTAAACTGATTGTATGATGAGAAAGAAGGATTCATTGTGTTAATGATGAATGATAAACGACGAATGACAGATGAGAACTAGGCATCATCGATCATTGATCATGGATCATTGGTTTACTTCAGCTTCGGCTTTGATCCAGTCGTATCCTTTTTCTTCCAGTTCCAGCGCCAGTTCTTTGGGCCCCGACTTCACGATGCGTCCTTTGTAGAGTACGTGAACGTAATCAGGCACGATATAATCGAGCAGGCGCTGGTAGTGGGTAACGACGATGGTTGACCGCTCGGGCGACCGCAGCTGATTAACCCCCTCCGCCACGATACGAAGCGCATCGATATCCAGACCCGAATCGGTTTCGTCCAGAATAGCCAGTTTGGGTTCCAGCATGGCCATCTGGAAAATCTCGTTCCGTTTCTTTTCACCACCCGAGAACCCTTCGTTGAGCGATCGGCTCAGCAGCGACTGATCGATGTTGACCAGTTTCATTTTTTCCTTCATCAGCTTCAGAAACTGAACGGCATCGAGCTGATCCTGACCCCGATGTTTCCGAATTTCGTTCATGGCCGTTTTCAGGAAATTGGTCGTGCTGACGCCCGGAATCTCAACCGGGTACTGAAATGCCAGAAATATACCTTCGGCAGCCCGTTCTTCAGGGGCCATTTCCAGGAGATCCTGCCCTTCAAAAAGTACGCTGCCACCTGTTACTTCATACTCTTCACGGCCAGCCAGTACCGACGCCAGTGTACTCTTGCCGGCGCCGTTGGGTCCCATAATGGCGTGAACCTCACCGGGATTGATCTGTAGACTTAATCCTTTTACTATTTCTTTTTCGCCAATCCTGGCATGTAAATTACTGATGGATAACATAATAGGTTGGTTCGTGTCAGCTCAGATGAAGCCGCAAAGTTAGCAGACTGATTGGTATCTGTCCTGGTAGGGTAACAAAATCAGGCAGTTAAAAGTTGACGCTCCGCTCAGATAGCCCCAAAAGATCAGCACCGTAGCGGATATGTAAGGACCATATCCGCTACGGTGCTGATAAACCAGGGTACTTACCGCTACCCTTTAGTGTAGCTCCGGGTGTTATCGATTAAGCCGCTGAACCGAGATGAGCAGACATTTTGGGTCGGGGCAAACACAGGAGGGCTGTGTAATCTGAACCGTTTGATCCCGGTAGCAGCCAGCCTGATTATACACTCGTACAGTATAGGTGCCAGCCTGGAGTGCGCTGTTGAGTACACCATTGGCCGGAATCGGCAGGGGCGTGGGGGTTAGGCTCGTCGCGCTGGTAAACGATGCGCTTTGAGTAAGCTGATAGGTGTAGACCGCCATTTGGCTATCCGTCAGCCCGGTCAACGTAATGCGTCCATTCATCTGTACGACCGTTCCAGAACAAGTAGGTGAGAGGGGAGTGAGGCTGAAAGCGGCTACCTCATCTATCTCTTCAATGATAAATGGGCAACACGAACCCGTTGTGCAGGAAGATGGTGAGCTCGTTCCGCCGATCAATACGCTGTAGGAGCCGGCCTGAGTAGCTATGGTTGTGTAGGCTGTTGCACCTGTAATAGCTACGCCATCGTGATACCACTGGTAGCTGCTTTGACCGGCTTCGGCTGCCAACAGGAAGGCATAATCAGTCCCTTTACAAACCTGGTAGGGAACAGACGTGCAGACCGAGACGGTATCGCCGGGTAAACTGGCTGTATTATAGGCAATACCTGACCCAGCTACGCTCACGCTGAAAGTGGCCGTAGCCGAACCGTTAGCGGGTAGCGTGGCGGCTGTCCAGACCAGTATTGTGGCAGTTGATGCGTTAATGGTTCCGCTTGTTGTAGTTGCACTGCCCGTAAGAAGCACTACGTTCGGCGCATTCAGTATATCGGTGACGACGATGCTGGAAGCGGCTACGGCTGAGGTATTGGTCAATACGAGTGTGTACGTCAGGACATCCCCTGGCTTAGCTACGGATTTGCTTACATAGGTTTGCAGGACAACGGCTGCGGCTCCCGGCGCTCCGACAGTGCAGGAAGCTGGTGCCGTGTAGGTCAGGCTGGTTGTACTGCAGGCCGAAGCACTACTTAATATCGATACCGTTTTGGGCAGGCCATCTGACGGTAGCCCGGTGAGGGTATAACTAGCCAGCCCATTTCCGGTCAATGTCGCAGTAGTGGTTTGGTCCCCTACGGTAATGGTCATTGTTTGAGCGCCGGTGGTGTTTGTAGCCGATACCGTACCTGCCAAGGTGTAGGTATTGGTAGCCGTATCACAATTCCCCGGGCTTGCTGTGGCCGTCAACGAACAGACAGGAGTAGGACAACGAAGCGCCCCTGGCTGATTAACGCCCGTGTACTGCCCGATCGCTACAAGTGCCTGCCCGTTGTTGGCAGGAACGGCATTGAAACTGCTGAGGGCAGCGTCGAACTGTAACATTGGGTTAGCATCGGGGTCACGCACGCGAAAGGTCAGCGTACCTATGCTGATCCAGTCAGCCGTCGTAATAAGGGGGCAACTGATGGAAGACCCATTCAGGACCATAGTAAGGTTAAAGAGACCGGGGGTGGCTCCATCGATGCTATGAGCCTCCCAGAGCCCTATGCCACTACAGAGCGTATTGAGGTCAAAATTTTGTGACTCATAACTGACAAAGGACAAGGAACTGGGCGAATACGTCAGAAAAAGGGATGAAGTGCCAATGGAAAATGAGGTAGCGTCGCTCGCCCGGATCTGAAGCGTAGCGGAGTAGAGGCCATCTGCGCAGTTGAGTTGCGTGGCTATGCGCAGGTGGGCCGTCTGGGCCTTGACCGATAGCGTTGTGGCAAAAAGTATCAGCAGGCCGCTGATGCAATAGAATAATAGGTTTCGTAGACAAGTCATGGCTATTTTCGGCTGAAGATTATGGGTAGACTATAAACCAGGGATACCTATTTTGGAGCGGTTCAGCATCCAGCGATTAAAGTCCTTGTTGTTGACTATGCCATTGCCGTCACCGTCTATGGGCAGGTACTTACCAATAGCCGAGGCACTGACTTTCCATCTGTTGAAATCGCTGCTGTTAATGACCCCGTTGGCATCGTAATCGCCGGAGAACATGGCAAACCATTGGCCGAGCTGGTTGAGCGGAATGGCACCTCGGGCAGCGGCTTTGTCAGTTGTAAAATCAACAAGGGTTCCGGCATCAATGGCTTTGTCGGTCAAAATAGCCAGGTGGCTACGATGATGAATCGAGGCATATACTGGCTCCGATACGGCCGGAAACCAAACCCCCTCTGTTCGGTCCGGGCTGATTATTGTACCGTCAGTGCGCAGTAGGGCGGCCCGACGTGCCAGCACGTCTCCAGATGCATTGCGGGCCATGACCAACACCCAGTCCGTTACATCGGCGGGCACAGTGATCAGTTGCTCGGTACCCATGTAAAACCAGGGACTTCCGGAGAAAGGCTGCTGTTTGGGAAGCAGACTTTTGCTGACCAGCAGGCCATGCATTTGGCCAGTTTGGGGGTCAGCAAAGCCTTCCAGTAATACCTTAGCCCGAAACCATACCGGCTGGGGGCAGTTGGTTACCCATACGCTGGAATTTGCTGTACGGCGACAACCCTGCTGGTCGGTTACCGTCACCGAATAGGTTCCGGATTCTGTAACGGTCAGTATGTTTCCGGTTTGCCCGGTTTGCCACTGGTATTGGCTACCTCCACTAGCGGTTAGTGCAAGTGGCTGGCCATAGCATACCGTTACGTTCTGAGGCAGAACGGAGGCTAAACTGCCTGAATGGACCAGTACTGTGGCGGTGGCGGTGGCTACTTGTACAGGGCAACCGATCGAGTTAGTGAGGCTGTGCAGCTGGTACGTTGTAGTATATGCTGGATATACCGGTAAGGTAGATCCGCTACTATAGCCCGATATCGTGCTCAATGAAACGCCGTCGGATAGCTGAAGCTCATAGGGACCGCTACCATCCGATATCAATACGGACAAGGAGACAACGTCTCCCGGGCAAATGGTTGACGCGCCAGTCAGACTAGCCGTGGCTTCTACGGGAGCACTAACCACAATCGCCAGTGTGTCCCGACAGGCATTGGCATCGCTCACAATAGCGGTGTAGAGCCCTGCTGACAAACCACTGAAGAGTCCGGTAGAGTTAGCCTGACTGTTCAGGCTATAAGAAAACGGAGCTGTACCCCCCTTTGTCAGCACTTGAACGCTACCATCCTGGCTAATTGGGCAGCGGGGCAATGCTACCGTAGCAGAGAGGCTAAAGCAGTTACTAACGGGCGCTTCTTCCACTTGTAACAGATAGTCTTCAGCCTCTCCTAGTGTATAGGTGGAGCAGGGGTTCTGAACCAGGCCATCATCCACAAACTGGCTGCGCACCCGTAATCTGTACGAACCCGGTGCAGAAGTAGGGAGCCGAATAGTCCCTCGTATCGTGGGATTCATCAACTGCTGGGCTGAGGACTGAAATAGAATTTCGGACTCGCTAAAAATGCCGTCCTGATTGCTGTCTATCCATATCGTCAGGTGCTGGGGGGCAAAGCTACCTGTTGCGTTCGTAGCCGCACTGGCCGTAAAAGAGTACGGATGGCCTGCCAGCACCGCGTGCGATAGAGTCGTGAAATCAGCGTAGCCAGTCTTGTTTCTACCGCTAGCGACAGACCGAAGAGTAGACCTGATGCCGGTAAGTATAAAGTCGTCGATTTTTGCCGTCGACCCTTCGCCCGACCATGTGTAGCCAGGAATACAATAAAACCGTCCCGTATTGATAGAGGCAACCTGGCTATACTGTGTGGTAGCGTTTGAAGCCTTTACCCGATAGTAGTAGGTCGTATTGGGCGTTACCAGGCCATCGACAAATGAAAATGAATGGGGAGGGAGGCTACCAATAGCTGTAAAGTTGGCTTCTGGCTCAGACGAACGCTCTATAAGGAAACCCGCCACACTGGCGTATGGGTATGAGAAGCGGATCACTGCGCCAGTAGCCGCCATACTTACACTTACGTCAACAGGATAGACTGCCGTAGGAGCGTGGCTGGTCAGGCTGTAAGCATTCGTAGGATTGAGCCGCAGCTGGAGTCCATTACGCATACGTTCATACTGGCCGGGCGTGAACGTACGACTTCGGTCGCAGGTGAGGTAATACGACATGATATTGTCGGTCAGTGGGGTAAATACGTCGCCGTTGGCATCGGTGATCGTGCCGCTATAGGTGCAGCCCGCTACGACTGCGCCCGGTAACCCGTACGGGTCTGCCGGGGTGTCGCAGATGAAGTCACCGGCGCTGGTGCAGTTTGCCGGGAACGATCGTCCCTGAAGTGATTCGCCCGGCCGTATGTGGTAATTTCAGTCATTGAGAGCACTGCATTTCGCGAATAACTGACCAAGGGACATAAAAGAAGCATTGGTAACAACGGACTGATTTACAGCCGTATATCCTGGTCATTTTGCATTGGAACGCCTGGTCAGTTTACAGCGAAACCAGGTGGTCAATATCCCCGAAACTCCCAGGCAGGCTACCACTGGTGTTGTAGGCTGTGATGTCGATCTCGTAGAGCTTGTTGTCAAACAGATTCGTCAGATACAGCTTGTTGCCGTCCTCCGACAGATCGATACCACCAATGCCCACTTTACCGGCTGCCAGGTAGGCGGCATTATCTTCACTGGGCTGCGTTTTATCGGCCACCAGCCCCCGGGCACTGTTGCTGGCGATGCTACCGACATTGATGCCCAGCGTGCTGACGTCCAGCAGGGGCTGGAAGGCGAAGGTACTGCCACTGGCCGGTGTAGTGCTGAAGTCGGCCACATAAATCCCGCCCAGCCCCAGGGGGCCAAGGCCGGCATGCCGCTTGAGGGTGGCCGAGGAGAACACTTTCTTCGTGAACTTGTTGTAGGCCATGCCCCAGAGGGTACCCGTGTTAGCCGCGATGGAGTGGGCCGACAGGGTTGAGCTGTTGGCCCCCGTCACGTTGTAATCGAAGGAGACCACCGCATCGCTGTTGCCTGCCGACGCGGTGCCGCTCAGGGGGGCCAGCGGGTCGCCGTTGACGTAGCAGGGGATGACCAGTTTGGGGTTGGTCTGGCAGTAGTCGTTGTTGTCGAGAATGCCCAGGTCTACCGAGCAGTCGGGGGCCTGGATGAACTGCACGGTGGTGCGGCCATCGGCGCCGTTGCGCGTGCCCATGCCCGCATACGAAGGCAGGTTGCCGAACTCGATGCGGATGGGGTAGACATTCTGGGGGATGTTGGTGAAGACATACTTACCAAAGGCATCGGTGGTGGTGCTGGCCACCAACTGGTTGTTGCAGTCGTAGGCGCGGACCTGCACTCCGGGCACACCGGTGGTTTCGCCCCCGTCTTTGACCCCGTCAGCGTTGAAGTCGTTGAAGACCGTCCCGCCGGTCTGGCCGGGAAGACAAACCGTGGGCGGGCAGGCGGCCGGCAGGACGATGCCGGTTTGCTGGGCTTTGCAGCTGGCCGAGGCATAGTCGGTGCCGATGAAGGCCTGGGCGGTTTGGCTGGTGGCATCGGCGGCTACCTCAAAGGCGACCACCTGTGGCGAGACGATGGTGCCGCTGCCGCCAGCGGTGGTGTAGGAGCCGGGGTCGATGGTTTTGGTTTGCCCGGCAAAGGTGACGGTGATGGCATCGGAGGCATCGTTGGGGTTGGGGCTGACGGCAATGTTTTGCCAGGCGACCTCGATACTGACCGTCGTTTTACTGCTGCCGCTGTTTTGGTAGCAGCCCGACACCGTGGGCTTGAGGGAGAGCGCGCATACAGGAACGACACAGGTCTGCTGTGATAGAGTGGTCGTTACGACCGTGTAACAGCATGGACCGTTGTAGAGGACCACACTGTAGCTCTGACCCGCCGACGTAGCCGGATTAGCTAAGCCCGTAAAGGCTACCGCCGAGTTGCTCACCGGCTGGCTACCCGTAGCCGTATAGCTTGGAATAGCCCCACCGGCCGCTACCAGAAACGCCTTGTCGGCACCCTGGATGCCCGTCAGCAACACCTGCGCATCGTTGTTGGCGGTAGTTCCCGTACAGGTGGCTTTTACCGTTGTGACACTGGCGACGGTGGTGGGTACGCAGACGAAGCCCGCATCGATGGTGTGGTTGACACTACCAGCCGCGCCTGTCACTACTGTTGCAGCAGCAAAGCCACTAATGACCTGGGCGTCGCTGTCGTTGGCGGTGTTGGCCGTGGGCTGGGTGCTGAAAGCCTGCGTCAGCTTGAACTTGCCAATGCTGGTGGTCAGGATCCCCGTCGTATTGTCGTACTGATTAGTCGTACCATCCGTACCAAAGCGCACGGTGTAAGCCGTGTTAGGCTGGATGGTCGTGTTGCTGGCTACGTTGGTAGCCGTGCTGCTGGTGGGATTGTTATTGAAGTAGTACTCTCCGTTGGCATCGGTGGTGGTGGTGGCCACCAGCGTGTTGCCGCTGTAAAGTGCCACCTTCACGTTAGCCAGCGACTTCTCGCAGGGGTCCTGAATACCGTTTTTATTCTCATCAACCCAAACCCGGTTGCCAATTTCCAGGTAGTCAGGCGATTCGCAGGTGATCTCCAGGTCACCCAGACCAGTGGTCTTGGCAAATGTACCCGAACCGCCAGTGGTCGAATCGAAGGTAGAGGTGTATAGGATAAAGCCCATAGTTGAACCTGCCGGTGGCTGACCGGTTGTGTTGTTGAAATACTTCACACCGCCGGCATCAAGGCTGCCACCTGCTGTCCGGTTGATTGGGTCCATAGCTGTGGCAATGACCTGACCTGAGCCCGGTTTAAGCGCCAGTGCACCGAACACCTGCTCCGAGTGATTCAAGATATCGTTGGTACTCAGGAAGTCGTCATTGTAGAACTCACCGAAACCTGGGCCCTGATTATTATTAGGATTATCTCCAACCAAGCCACCCACTTTCGCATTGTTTTCGAGCAGGTACGTATTCCCATTAAAGGAAGCGCGCAATAGATCGCCACCTGAGAAGCCGGTGTACAGGGCTGTCGTGCCGACGGGGGCGTAGTTGGCATAACCCACCTGCAGGCCCGTACGATCGGCAAAACCTAGAATCATTGAGCCATCCAGGTCAAACTCGATGTCCGAAAGTATGGGTTGGGGGTGTACCAGCCGGGTTGAATTCTGTGTCGTGTTGACGGTACCCGTGCTGAGGTCGTTAAACGTATCCGTCCAGGGATACCAGCCTGTCAGCTCCATAACCGATGAAAATGCCAAACTGACAAAAACCGGCCCTTTTGGATACGTCAGCGGGAAACTCATCACATTGGTGAAGCTACTGGTGGCTGGGTTGAATTTGTACACATTGGCCACCAGATCCGACTTGTTCTGAGTGTCAAGGGCGTCGCATACAGAACCTACATAAACGTTGTCGCGATACACTTTCAACCCAAATGGACGCGAATTGACACTCTGGCAGGTTGCAGGTATATTGTAACTGCCCGCCAGAGTCGGTGTTGTACCTGATATATCCAGCTTGTAGAGCTTTTTATCGAATAGGTTGGTGAAATACAAGAACTTGCCGTCCTCCGAAATTTCGAGATCACCGATACCTACCTTACCGATCAGGCTAAAGGCAGCTGCATCGTTACTGGGTTCAGTGGGGTCAGTTACCAGTCCCCGTGCCGAGTTGGAAGGTATAGAGCCGACATTGATATTCAGGGGAGCTGCACTGACATTGATATATCCGGTGGTAGTTTTGGTTACCATATCGGTTACATAGATGCCGCCCAGGCCAAGCGGACCAAGCCCGGCATGTCGCCGTAGAATCGCACTGGAGAAGAGCCGGTTCTTATACTTATCATAAGCAGATCCCCAGAGGGTACCCACCTGAGCCGCTGTAGCCAGTGTAGTCACTTTGGATGGGTCCTTAGGCCCGCTCGTTCCATAATCGAACATCACAAGGGCATCGCTGCTACCACTCGTTGATCCGCCTGGTAACGGGTCGCCATGCACATAGCAGGGCACGGTCACCATTGGGGTAGCCTGGCAGTAATCACTTGGATTAAGAATACCCAGATCTACTGAACAGTTGGGTGCATTGACAAACTGAACGGTTGTTTTACCGTCGTTTCCGTACCGTGTTCCCTGACCAGCATAGGCAGGCAAGTTCGAGAACTCAACCCGAACGGGGTAGGCGCTGTTTGGAATGTTCAATGTGTAGAGTCCGTAAATATCGGTCGTTGTAGTCCCAACGACTGCACCATTGCAATCAAAGACTTTTACGGTAACACCCGGAGGGCCACTATTTTCGGTTCCTCCACGGATACCATCGGAATTGTAGTCGTTGAACACGATACCGCCGAGGTTACCTGCCGGACATGTAGTCGGGTTACAGGCGCTCGGCGCACTAAAGCTACCGCTGACAGCTGAACAGCTGGCGTTAGATGCGAAACTGGCCGATACGTTCAGGCCGGTCTGTCCATTGGCAGGTATTTCAAAAGATACTACCTGGGGCGATACGTTGGTTTGAACGCTGGTGAAATTACGTCCGGGCGAAGTGTATGATACGCTGAAGGTACCTGTTACGATGGTAGCCGTGGCGGGCGTACTACCTGTGGGTCCATTGACGATGATGACACCATTTGTCGGCGCGTTCTGCCAGGCAACCTCAACGCTAACTGTTGCTTTACTAACTCCGGAAAGGGAGTAACAGCTCGATACGGTGGGGTTGAGGGTGAGCGAGCAGGTTTGGGCCCTTGCATGCTCACTCAGCAGAGCTGAGTGGATCAGAAACAGACTAAGCGCTGTTAGGGCCCATCGGCTCGTCCGTAAAATAGAGCCTGACGAAGCTTCTTTCAGACTTATTAACTGTTTACGGATTGGTTGAACCGCGTTGCGAACAGAAAATAGTCGGTTCAGAAGAGCCATCAGGTGTGTTAGACCAAAATCGGGGACCGCCTGCTGCCAGAGCAGGAAAACGAATCGGGTAAAATTTCTCATAGTTGTTAGTGTATTGGGGTCAGCGTGCAGAGCGTAATGGAGAGCGGCTACCAGCGTGTGGTTGAAACGAGCTGACTAACCGGCTGGGAGAACCATCCGGGAGGACCATCTGTATCCGAATTGATCGGGGCAGACTGGAGGGCTGACCGAGGTTTGGGGCAAGAAACCGGTACAGCCGAATGCGTAGATAATAGCTTCATGTAGCTGAAAGATTTATGGGCTACGACGGTCTGAAGTTGCCTCGTAGACCACATGCTACTAACGCATGCAAAAATGAAGGCACTCGCTACGGTTTGTCATGCTGTGGTGATGAACAGCAAAAATTGGTGGACAATCGGAGTTGAATGGGGCCCCGATCGGGCTAATAAGTCGCCGAATGGAGGGGCAAATCGATTGGCAAAGGACTTGCCAAAAGTGAGAGAGGCTGGCGCCTGTTATAGCTGATCGTTTAGACTGGATTAGAAGGCAACTTACGTATACACAGGGTTGGGATTATTGGATACTGTAGCGCCTATACGTAAGCGGTCATTAGGAAACGGAAGCTTCGATGCTATACTAAGGCAGCTTAGCCTGGCTGTACTGACTCAAAAGACTGTTTGGGGAATTTTTGACGGGCCATTCTACAGCTCCTGACGGCCAAAAAGGCGGTCGGCCGTGAACCTGTTTTCAGACAGGCTCTGGACAAAGTTGCCATGAGACAGGTGACAAACTATTTCGCTGGATGTCTCATAACGTATGCTTGTCCGAGTGGCTATAGCTTTTCTGAAAAGAGCAATTGGCTAGACGTAGGCGCCAGACCGTATCGATCGATGTTTCGCTAACCCGGTATGTATCTAGTTACGATCTGGTACTGTTTTTTGAGATTCAATACGCAGAGGTGTGAACTTTTTTATATATGAACGGGTCTAGATCGGTTTCCATTCTACTGGTTGAAGATGATGTTGTTGAGGGTATGTGGCTTAGGCAGGCTGTAGAAGCCATGGGGTTCCCGTCCCCTTTTCTTGTACATACTATCGACCTGGCGAAGGAGGTGATTAAGCATCATCAGCCCCAACTTATCATCTGCGATCTGTTTTTTGATACGTTGCCGAAAGGATTACTATTACTACAGGAGTTTGCCGAACGGGGTCATCAGTTTATTATAATCACCAATTCTATCGACGGATCGTTTTACGAAAAAACCCGGTCTATCGGAGTGGGTGGCCATCTTATCAAACCATTTCACCCGATCACGCTTCAATCCATTATAGATACTGTACTGACAAGCCTGCCGCAACTCTCGCTGCCCGGAAAAACACATCTGTTTATTCGGGGGGCACAAAACAAGCAAATGCGCGTAGATTTTCAGGATATCATGTACCTGTACTCAGAAAGAAACTATACCTTCATCAAGACCATACACGGACGCCACACCATCAAACGGTCTCTTAGTAAAATGCTCGATGGTCTGGATTCCCGCTTCGTACGGGTACATAATAGCTATGTTATTAACTCAGATCATCTCAAGTCAGTAGCTGCATCGACCCTTCTTATCGACAAAGACATTGTCCCTATTGGCCGATCGTATCGAAAGAACCTGAGCGATGTGATTAAATGAATGATCATATTCGGCAGTCCCAGCGTTCATGTACCCCCGGCATGAATGCTGGGACTATTCATGAATCTACCAAAGCGGAACCTGGACCGATAGGCGACAAATGAAAAGCCCCGGCATTCGTGCCGGGGCTGTATTTTAAAAATTGATTTTACCGATTGCGCTGGCCGCGGCCGCCGAACTGGCCCAGGTAGTAGTTGACACCAAACTTGAGCCGACCGCCCCGTCCCTGGCTGGCGGTAGGATCGATCCGGTTGTAGAAGTTACCTTCGTACGAGATTTCGGCGCCCAGTCGGCGGAGAATCCAGGCCATGGCACCGATCTCCAGACCGACGCTGGTATAACGCGACTTCTCATTGGCACCAATCGTTTCTGAAAACTCCCGTCCGCTGTTCAGGCTGGCGCCGATAAAGCTGCTGATGCGGGTACGAAATGGATAATAGCGAGTAAACAGACCGAACTGACGGGCCCGGTATTGGTTACCAACCAGCCGCTCATTATCGTACCGAAGACCAGCCGCAAAGCCGGGCTGGAAGAAATAACCCGCGCGGGTGTTGATAGACAGATAAACCTGCTCATTGGCTACGCCAAAGGCCAGCCCTCCACCCACGAAGGCATTACCCGGCTGAAACCAGCTGAGCTGATTCCGCTGCTGATACGATATAGACCGATCAACCTCTTCGCTTACCTTTTCTTCTACCTCGGCGGCTTTCTGCCGGGCCTCCTGTTTGGTCTCCTCGTTGATCAGAGGCCGGTTCCGTCCCGTTGAGTCTGCGTTGTTCTGTGCATAGGCCGCCACTGACAGACCAACCAGCAGGGTCGTTGTGTGAAGTAAATTTTTCATCGTCGTTGAGTGCTTAATCATGCCGAAAGGGACATCGACTAATTAACCGCCAACCTACGATAAGGTTTGCTACAGCGTGTTACCGGGCTAGCTGCCTCAGTAACCCTTCCACCTGCTCGGCCGACGTAGCCGGGAAGTTGGCAATGCGAATCTGGGAGTCCTTTAGTTTGCCGTAACCGCTGCCTACCACCATGTTAGCCATCCGGGCCGAGGCAATCACATCGGCCGACGACCGTCGGGTGTTAGCCACAATGACGGTTTGCGAGCGGTGACGCTCTTCTTTGACGAAGGGCTCGAACGCGTCGGAGCCTTCGAGAAACTTATAGATGGCCTTTGCCTTCTCTTCGGTCTGGCGCCGGATGTTGGCTATGCCGATCTGGTTGAAGTCTTCCGCCAGTTTTCCCAGGATATAGATGAACAGCACGTTGGGCGTGGCGGGCGTCTCGAATGTCTGGGCGTTTTTCCAGAGGGTAGGCAGCGTATGGTGCGCCCCGATTGTCAGTGAATCGTATTGCTGAAGCCGCTCGGCTTTTTCGAGGCAGGTTTCGCTGGCAATCCAGACGCCCAGACCGGCGGGCATGCCAAAAGCTTTCTGTACCGAGAAAAAGGCCGAATCGATCAGGCTGTAGTCCAGGTCGGGATAGGGGGCCGACGAG
Source organism: Spirosoma lacussanchae (assembly GCF_005870035.1). Lineage (GTDB taxonomy): Bacteria > Bacteroidota > Bacteroidia > Cytophagales > Spirosomataceae > Spirosoma > Spirosoma lacussanchae. Next base: position 354,290 of record NZ_SWJG01000005.1, read on the forward strand.
ACCATATCGACACAGAACAGCTTTTTCGGGTATTTCCGCTTCAGCTTGTGCATGTCGGCCGGTTTCATCTGCACCCCCGACGAGGTTTCGTTGTGGGTCAGGCAAACCACTTCGGCGTATTCGGGTACGTCGATATCGGCAGCGTCGAACCCCTGGCCAAACGGCTTTTCGAACAGGTGCGCAAACTTGTGCAGGCTCAGGGCGTAGTCGTAAAACTTGCGCGAGAACGAGCCGTTGACGGCATGAAAGCTTTCGTGCTCCACGCAGTTAAGCAGTATCCGTTCCCATACTTCCGACGCCGAACCGGTAAAGAAAATCCGATGTGTGGCCGGAATGTTCAGCAACAGCCGCAACTGCTCGTCGGTATGTCGGTAGATGTCCTGAAACCGGCGGCTTCGGTGCGAGATAGACCCAATCTGCTCGTCGAGCGCGGTTTGCAGATGCGTGTGAAACGAAGGGTATAACTCGGCCGGACCGGGGGTAAAGTAGGTGTTTTTCATGAGAGCAGCGATTGAGTGAGTTAGTGATTGAGTGAATTAAAAAAAGTAATTTATCTGAACCAGTTTGCCCAATCATTAATTCACTCAATCACTCATTAACTAATATAAAAGTCTGAACTTGATGGTGTTGTCGATTCCTTTCAGTTCCTGTACCACGTCGTCAGCGTATTCTTTGGCTACGTCGGTAATCACATAGCCGATCTGCTCGTTGGTTTTCAGATACTGGCCGTGAATATTGATATGGTACTTGGCAAAAATGGTGTTCATTTTGGCCAGAATACCCGGCACGTTCGCATGGATGTGTAACAGCCGGTGAGCGCCTTTCAGTAGCGGCAGCTGCAGTTCGGGAAAGTTGACGCTGCCGTAGGTGCTGCCGTTGTTGATGTATTCGAGCAGTTTGCCCGGTACAAAGCTGCCGATGTTGGCCTGGGCTTCTTCCGTGCTGCCGCCAACGTGGGGCGACAGGATTACGTTGGGCAGACCGCGCAGGGCGTTGACAAACTCTTCGTTGTTGGTCTTGGGTTCCTGCGGAAACACGTCGAGGCCGGCTCCAACTACTTTGCCGCGCTCAATGGCATCGACCAGCGCCGGAATATCGACGATGTGGCCGCGCGACAGGTTCAGGAAAATAACCCCGGTTTTCATTAGCGCAAACTCCCGGTAGCTGATCAGGTTTTTGTTTTCCTTGCGGCCGTCGGTATGCAGGCTAATAATGTCGGCAATAGCCAGCAGCTCATCCAGTGATTTGCATTTGCGGGCGTTACCCAGTGCCAGCTTGTCAACGGCATCGTAGAAATACACTTCCATGCCCAGCGCTTCGGCCACGACCGATAGCTGCGTACCGATATTACCGTAGCCGACCAGCCCGAGTTTTTTACCGCGTACTTCAAAACTGTTCTTGGCCGACTTGTCCCAGACGCCCTGGTGCATGGCGTTACTTTTGGGCACAATGCCCCGGATCAGCATAATGATTTCACCGATGGCCAGCTCTACTACCGAGCGGGTGTTGCTGTAGGGTGCGTTGAACACGGCAATGCCTTTTTCGGTGCAGGCATCGAGGTCGATCTGGTTGGTGCCGATGCAGAACGCGCCGATGGTCATTAGCTTGTTGGCGTGCTCCAGCACCCGGCGCGTAACCATGGTCTTGGAGCGAATGCCCAGGATCGACACATCACGGATGGCCTCAATCAGTTCATCTTCATCCAGCGCGCCTTTGTGTATTTCAACATTGAAGCCTTCCTCTTCGAACAGCTGAACCGCTATCGGGTGAACGTTTTCCAGCAGTAGCACCTTGATTCGACTCTTGGGGTACGACTGACTGCGGCTGAGATGGTTATGGTACAGGAATTCATCGAGCGACGGGGCAATGTGGTCGGCTTTCTCCACAACGCGCGGTCGCATAACATTTTCCGTAAAGGCGTAGAAGCGGTTGGCCAGCCCCGATGCCCTGATCTCGTAGTCGGTATAGCCGTCGCCGATGACGTATACCTCGCCGTCGAGGTTGAGTTGCCGGATTACCTGCGATTTGCCACCGTTGGCCGACAGCGGGTTTTCCGGATCGAAACCGATAATCTCGCCAGTGTCGCTGAACACGAAGGTATTGGCGAAAACGTGCTCGGCCCGCACCCCGAGCGACGTAACGATGGGGACAATGAACTCCCGGAAGCCGTTTGAGACGATATAAATATGCTCGGCATGTTCGGTCAGGAACGGGGCGTTGCGCTGAAATGAATCCGATATCTTGCCCATGAGCGTTTCGACCAGGGCCGGCAGATGATCGCGGTGGGCGTGAAGAAGCTTCAGCCGCAGTTCGAGCGACTCGGTGAACGAGATTTCGCCGGACATACCCCGGTCGGTGATGGCCTGGATCTGGGCCAGCACATCATCGCGGTCGGGACGGCCAATGAGCGAAATCTCGCCCAGTACGTCCAGAGCCTCTACCTTGGTGAAGGTGCTGTCGAAATCGATAATGTAATACGTCTGTTCGGCGGGCAGGCCGGCAGTGCGGTCAACGCTGGGGTCTTTGGTGAGCATGGTCTATGCAGGTTCATTTTCCAGATCATCTGGAAACTCATTCGTGAATATGGCTTCAATAGCCGATTGCAGGGGCGGTAAATGCGTAGTGACGATGCGCCATACTATTTCGTAATCGACTCCGAAATAGTCGTGAACAAGAATGTGAGGTGAACGGATAATTTTCAGCCATTCTCTTTGCGGATGTGTTTCCCGAAAGTCTACAGGAACCCGGTTTGCTGCTTCTCCCAACACTTGTACATTTCGAATAACAGCGTCATGTGTTTTTCTGTCGTCGACGAACGGCTCGAATGAATAGCCATCCGTAAACGATCGGATTGCTTCAATCGGATTAAGTATATCGTACAATAGGTAACGAACAGATCGTCTAGACATACTGCAATTGCGGTTGTATATACGACATGAGCGAGGGCTTCACTGCTTTCCGGGTAACGATGTCTATCTTTTTGTGGAAGAGATTTTTCAGCTCGATCGTTAAGTCGATAAATTCAAAACTAACAGGTCTGCTAAACTCGACCATGATATCGACATCACTTTCATCAGTAGCTGTTCCATCGGCATACGAACCGAACAGGGCTATTGACGTCAGAGAATATGTCGCAAATAGCCGCTCTTTGTGGGTTTTCAGCACTGGCTTAACGTATTGTGTGTCCATGGTTTTGCTAGTCAGAATCCTGTAAAAACGCCACGGCCCGCTTTTCGGACCAGTACGTACCGTTGATGCCGCCCTGCCGGGGTGGAAACCCGCAGTGGCCCCCTGCTTCGGGGAACTCCATCCAGACAGTAGGTAGTTCCCGCGCCAGGGCTTCTGGGAAGCACTCGGGTGATAGAAACGGGTCGTTCTTTGCGTTCACAATCAGCGTCGGAATGCGAATAGCCGGTACGTACTGTAGTGAACTGCTTCGGGTATAATAGTCGGTCACGTCGCGAAAGCCATTCTGCGGAGCCGTAAACAAATTGTCGAACTCCCGAATGCTGCGGGCTCTGGTAACGGCATCGGTCGGAAAAACGCCCGGCATCAGCGCGGCTTTCTGCAGTACTTTTCGCTTGAGGGTTCGGTTGAACCGGTAGTTATAGACCAGGCTGTCCCATTGTTCGAGCCGCCGGGCCGACCCCATCAGGTCGAGTGGTACCGAGAAAACGACGGCTCGTTTCACAACCGGATTCAGTGCCGTGCTTTGTTCGCCGAGGTATTTTAAGGTCACGCTACCCCCCGCGCTAAAACCCATCAAATGAATCGTAACGTATCCTTTTGAGATGGCGTAGTTGAGTACAAAATGCAGGTCGGTGGTTTCGCCGATATGGTAGAACCGCTGCTGCCGGTTCAACTCACCACTGCAGGAGCGGTAATGCCAGGCCAGGCAGTCGAACCCGTTTCGGGTCAGGTACTGTACCATACCTGCCAGATACTGACTTGACGAACTGCCTTCCAGGCCATGTGAGAGAAGTACCAGCGGAGGTAGTAAGTCAGATTGCCGTTCGTTCGTAGCGAAGGCCCAGTCCAGATCCAGAAAATCCTGATCCAGCGTATCGATCCGCTCACGGACGTAAGGGGCCGTAACCTTGCGGAACAGCGAGGGAATGATGGTTTGCAGGTGACCACTCCACAGGCGTGCGGGCGGCACATAACTCGACTGGGCAATCAGCGGCATTGGCAAACGCGGGTGATTGAAGCCGCAAAGGTAGCATTTAATTCAGGAGTGGACAGCCTGATTGCTAACGTAATGAATGATTTACGTCTAAAAAGCGTCAACCAGACAGGTCTGAAAACGCCAAAAGAACCCTTACCTACAGGTTCTTTTGGCATACTATTCAGTCAGTACGCCCGGCTGATGGACCATTCAGCGGCTGTACAAATGGGCGTAACTTACAGTTAAATTCAGGGGTGCCCTATTTCTCAGGCTGGCCGAAGAGATAGGGCACCCCTGTACAGATACATACCACCGCTGCTGACGATTGGGCGTTACAGCGCCAGTTCTTTCTCCGAAACGATCGTTAAGACTTCGGGGTCTTTGAGTCGCTGCGCCAGGCCCAGCGTTTTGGGTACCTCGTAATGAAAATAGAATTTCATCGTATGAATCTTGCCTTCGTAAAAAGCCAGCTCGTCGCCCTCTGGGTTCCTGGTAAGCAGCGCCTGTCTGGCCACTACGGCCTGCTTGAGCCACTGCCAGGCCACTACCACAATGCCGAATAACTCCAGAAACAAGGTAGCATCGGCCAGGTAGCGTTCGGTATCGCCTTTCATGGCGTAGGGCATCAGGCTTACGAAAACATCCTGCGTCCGTTTCAGTTCACCGGCTAGTTGGTCGCCGTAGGGCTTTAGTTCATCGAACAGGCTGGCGTCGGTAATAACTTTGCTAATCTCAGCGAACAGCAGCTGCGGGGCTTTTCCGCCCTTCATGGTCATTTTACGGCCGAGTAAATCCTGCGCCTGAATACCCGTTGTTCCTTCGTAGATGGGCGTAATGCGTATATCGCGGTACAGCTGCTCTACCGGAAAATCTTCGGTAAAACCGTACCCGCCGAAAGTCTGCAGGCTTTGGCTAACTGACTGCACGCCCATTTCGGACGGGAAGGATTTGGCGACCGGCATGAGCAGATCGAGCAACAGGAACGCATTTTCCTTTTCTTCGCCTTCGGCCACCCGGCTGATGTCATAGAGCCGGGCTGCTTCGAGCAGCAGCGCCAACGATCCTTCGGTTACCGACTTCTGGAAAAGCAGCATCCGGCGTACGTCGGGGTGGTTGATGATGGGCGTCTGGGGCGCGTCGAGCCGGTTTTTCTCGTTCAGCCGACGGCTTTGCGGACGTTCTCTGGCATACTGGAGAGCTGCGTAATAAGCCGCTGTTGCAATAGCCGCTGCCGTCATGCCAACGCCAATGCGGGCTTCGTTCATCATCTGGAACATATAAGGCAGTCCCTGATGCGGTTCCCCAACCAGGTACCCCACGGTGTTGTCGTTAGAACCCATGGTGAGGTGCATGGCCGGTACGCCTTTCTGCCCCATCTTGTGATAAACCCCCGTTGACTGCACATCGTTATCGACGAAAGCGCCGGTCTCGTCGGGGCGGTATTTGGGTACTACAAACAGGGAGATACCCTTCGTGCCTTTGGGAGCGCCGTCGATGCGGGCCAGCATCAGATGGACAATGTTTTCGGCGGCATCATGGTCGCCGGCCGATATAAACACCTTTTGCCCCTTAATCTTGTACGTACCGTCGGGCTGTGGGGTGGCCGAAGTCGTCACATCAGACAGCGATGAACCGGCCTGGGGTTCGGTCAGCGCCATGGTGCCCTGCCATTTGCCGGCCAGCATCTGAGGAACGTAGAACTCGTTCAGTGCCGGCGAGCCAAACGACGTGATCAGGTGAGCGGCTCCCGAGGTCAATCCGGAGTACATCATGCCGTTGTTGGCAGCCATCAGGATGAATCCTACCAGCGAGCTGATCATCTGTGGAAGCTGCTGACCGCCCTGTTCGAAGGAGAATCCGGCGCCGATCAGCCCTGCTTCGCCCATGGCATGCATGAACTCTTTTACCTTTGGATGAACGGTTACCTGCCCGTTCTTCAGCTCAGGCTGGTTCTGATCTACCTCTTTCAGGTAGGGGTACATCAGTGTATCGGCAATGTAGGTAGCCGAATCGATAACGAGGTTGAACGTTTCGCGATCGTGCGCACTGAAATACTCGTATTGAGTTAACTCTTCAGCGTTGAAGACCTCATGAAGCAAGAAATGCAGGTTACGTTTGCTGAAATAAGTAGTTGCCATGCCAAAAGAGAGTTAAAATTGGTATGCGTGCATACTGTTTATGGGGTAAAAATACCAAGTTTTGCGGTAATCCTCATACCGATGCCCAAAAACTATCGTTTACTTTGTGCAGTTTACATTGCTGTACATTAAACCAACCAACATGTCACACATGAAAAATTTAATTATTGCCTGCGCGCTTCTGTTTGCCGCCGTTTTTCAGGTCCAGGCGCAGGATAAAAAACCACCCGCAAGCCCCAAAATAACGGCCGAAAGTCCAGACAAAAACATTACCGTCGTTTATGGTCAGCCGTCCAAAAAGGGTCGGGTAATCTTCGGCGCAGATGGCTCAAATAGCCTGGAAAAGTACGGCAAAGTATGGCGTACGGGTGCAAATAATGCCACGGAGGTGACGTTCAAAAACGATGTCATGTTTGGCGGTAAAATGGTGAAGGCGGGCACGTACACCCTTTTTACCATTCCGGGCGAAAAAGAGTGGAGCGTTATCCTGAACAGCACGCTGGGTCAGTGGGGCGCTTACGAATATGAAAAGACCAAAGCCACTGATGTTGCTTCGGTAAAAGTGCCGGTTTCGGCCAACAAGACGCCCATTGAGAAGCTAACCATTACGCCGTCTAACAGCAGCATTACCATTGCCTGGGATAACGTAACCGTTTCGGTACCGGTCATGAAACACGGTAGTTAAGCCGCGTCTAACGGGGTGGTAATCCCGTAGAAACTACTTAGGCGAACCCCGTTCCGAAACGAGCGGGGTTCGCTGCGTCTAAGGGGTAACCTGCTTAAAAAACAGAGCGGTGGATAAATAGGTAGCTTTTTTTGCGACATATGCATAAAAAGTAGCGTAAATAGTTAACAAACAATCCTTTATCGTGTTACTTTGCGAAACGCTAACCACAACTGTATGATGAAACGCTACTTAATGTATATACTGTTCGGCCTGGCCGTATTACCCGCCTACAGCCAGGGCATTACGGATTACTACCGGTTACCGGATCGCGTTCATCAGTATGACCGGCTTCTGCTGAAATACGGCGGTCCAATGGTGCGTGATCGCTGGTACGTCGCCCTCGACGGATTTCTGACAACCAACCGCGCTCAACTTGATAATTCGTTTGATGGCCTGATCGAAAGCGATCGTATTATCCGGGCTGGCATGGGCGGAGCCATTGGCTGGTCACATCGGGAGCGCTGGGCGGTTGAAGCTGGCTACGCCCGCATGCCTATTCAGACGCAGGTATCGATCAGCAACGCATCTTACCCGATCAACTTTCGTTATCAGACCATTGGTGATGCCTTTATGCTGCGTGGCAAACGGCGCGTGCTGTCAACCAGCGGCCCCTGGCTTCGTTCTGGCTTCTGGCTGAGCGGAGGCATCTGGGTGCTGCCTAACAGTGGCGAGCAGGAAGGCCGTTTTTCATTGTTAGGTTACCGGTACCGGGGCCGCAGCGAAACGCCCGACACCTTGCGTCTGGTTAGTAATACCAATGCCGCCAGCCGCCCAACCGCCGTTGCCGAACTCGGGGCCGAGTATAACGTTCGGCTCAGCAACAGTCTGGACCTGGGCTTTTCGGTTCGCAAACGCTGGGGCCTAAATCCGGCTCTGACAACGGATGTTCGTTATACGGTTAACCAGTCGGCCCCTCAGGAGGCCCAGCTGATCAGCCGGGGGTCCGGGATGAACTACGGTATTACCCTGCGGTATACGCTGGCTATCCGGCGTACGGTACCCGACGTACTCGATGTACAGGGCAAGCCACGAATTCGCTGAGCATATCAGAGCCATACCGACCGATAGGCCTCGGCAAACTGCCTGAACGTAATGGGAGGGCGACCCAGTAACTGGGCCGTTTCGTCGGTAAGCCGAGCTGCCTTGCCTAGTTTTGAAACCGTATATAGCGCCGTCATCACGAGCGTAAAGCCCAGTGGGTTCTTCTCTCTCCTCCACTTTTGCCAGATAAACCGAATAATTGACGGGTTGCGATAGGTAATTCTGTGCCCTACTACCCGGCTCAATATCCCGGCTATTTCATCATAGGTCAGCGCTTCGGAGCCGGTAAGCTCATAACCCCTGTTTTGGTAGGCCTGGGTCTGGTTCGTCAGGACCAGCTCCGCCACAGCGGCAATATCGCGCACATCTACGAAGCTGGTACGTCCCCAACCGGCCGGTATGAAAATCTCGTGGCGGTCCTTGATCTCGTCACGATGGGTGGTGCTCAGATTTTGCATGAAAAAGCTGGGCCGCAGAAAGGTAAAAGGCAAACCAGCCTCTACAATAAGTCGCTCGATTTTGTGGTGGGGCGTGATGGGATTATTCTCAACCCCCTGCAGCGACAGAAACACCACATGGCCTACGCCGGCCTGCTTCATGGCCTGCACAAACGGGGCAAAATACCGATCGACATCGGCTAGTTGAGGGGGCCTGACGAGGAGTACGCGACTAACGCCGGCCAGAGCAGCAGCAAACGTACCGGGGTCGGTAAAATCAAGGCGAACAAACCCGTCGGGCTGTATAGCCGTATGGGTTTCCGCGTCGACGCCACTACGCCCGCCCGCTACCACGTCGCGCGTGGTCCGATCGGGACGCACCATCAGAAGGCGAAGGGTCTCTAAACCGACATTTCCACTAGCTCCTGTGATCAGGATTCGTTCGGCCGGTGTCTGGTTCGTTGTTTCAGTCATTACGTTTCGTTGAAATTACTGAACAAGCGGCTTGTCTGATGAGGATAAAAGCGTCAGTTTCGCTTTTCTGTCTGGGAGCTGCACGATTATATCTATAAAATGCTGAAACGAATGAAAGGTTTTAAAGGTGGCCTGACAATACTGGCCTGGCTGCTTGTGCAGGTAACCTTTGCGGAGGTTCGCTTACCAGCCGTATTTGGTTCACATATGGTTTTACAACGCCGAAAGCCTGTGCCGGTCTGGGGAACGGCAACCTCGGGCGAGAAAATTATGGTTACGTTCGCCAGTCAGACAAAAACCGTAAAGGCGGGAAAAGATGGGCGCTGGCGTACCATGCTGGACCCTATGGAAGCGGGCGGGCCGTACCAGCTGGTGGTGAAAGGGCCTAAAAACACGATTGCGTTTAACGATGTGCTGATGGGCGAGGTCTGGGTTTGCTCGGGCCAGTCGAACATGGAATGGCCACTCCGCATGGCCACCAATGGTGAAAAAGAAATTCGTACGGCCAACTTCCCGCAAATCAGGCAGCTGGGTGTCAAAAAGGCAATGAGCCTGACGCCAAAATCTGATCTGGAAGCCGAATGGACGGTGTGCAGTCCGGAAACGGTACCAAACTATACGGCTGTGGGCTACTTTTTTGCCAAACAGCTGCAGAAAGAGCTAAACGTACCCATTGGGTTGATCAACACATCCTGGGGCGGTACCCATTCCGAGACCTGGACCAGCCGGACCGCTTTCGAGCAGGACAGTAGCCTGCGGGTGATAGCTTCCAGGCTGCCGGCCACGTACGAAGAGGTGACACAACGGAGCAGAGACCGGGTTCTTAAGCTGATTCAGGACCGGCAGGGGGGCTTGCCAGCGGCCACTGACGAACAAACCTGGGCCAGACCCGATCTGGATGCTTCGTCCTGGAAGTCGATGAACGTTCCGGCCGACTGGGCGGGGCGGGGCTTACCCGCGCTCGACGGGGTAGTCTGGTTTCGGCGTGAGGTGATCGTTCCGGAGGGGACTCCACTGGCAAAAGCGACCCTGCGTTTCGGCTCGGTCGACGACCGCGATTCTACCTACGTGAACGGGCAGCTGGTTGGCAGCAGTAAGGGCCTGGACCCGCGCGCCTATGTACTTCCCGAAGGTTTGCTAAAGCCGGGGCGTAACGTTATTGCCGTGCGGGTTGTTGACGAGGGCGGAGCGGGCGGTTTTATGGGTGATCCCGAAAAAATGCGGCTCTCTATCGGTAATGCGGATCTGCCGCTACAGGGCGCCTGGCAATATCGGGTGGCTCATGTGTTTGCCTCGTCATATAAACCTGGCCCGAACACACACGCGACCCAGCTCTTCAATGCCATGCTGCACCCACTCATTCCGTACGCCATTCAGGGGGTTATCTGGTACCAGGGTGAGTCGAACGCGGGGCGGGCCTATGAATACCGGAAGTCGTTTCCGCTGATGATACGCGATTGGCGACAACACTGGGGCGATGAGTTTCCGTTTCTGTTCGTTCAGCTGGCCAGCTTTAACTCGGCCGACGGCAACAGTCGGCAGGGCAGCACCTGGGCCGAACTGCGCGAGGCACAAACCATGGCGCTGAAGCTACCCAAAACCGGCATGGCGGTCACGGCTGACATCGGTGACCGGGACGATATTCACCCCCGGAATAAGCTGGATGTAGGCCTCCGCCTGGCGGCTGAAGCGATGCGGGTAGCGTACGGAAATGCCAGTGCCGTATCGCAGGGACCGATGGTCGAGAGAATGACCATAGCCGGAAATCAGGCTGAATTAAGTTTCCGAAATACGGGTGCTGGCCTGATGGCAAAGGATCGGTACGGGTACGTTCGCGGATTTGAAGTGGCCGGTGCCGATCAGAAGTTCTATTATGCCAAAGCGGAGATAAAGGGCAACGCGGTTATCGTGCAGAGCGATTCGGTAGCGGTGCCCGTCGCCGTTCGGTACGGCTGGGCCGATGACAACGGCGACGTCAATCTCTACAATCGGGAGGGCTTTCCGGCCGTGCCTTTTCGCACCGACACCTGGAAAGGCGTTACCGAAGCGGCAAAGTTCGAGAATCAGTAGGAGAGTTTAAGTGAGGGTGGCTGATCCATGAGATTCATGTGGATCAGCCACCCTCACTTAAACCGGCTGTTAAGGCTTCTGCGCTTCCTGCCTGCGCATCGGCATGCTGTCGATGAGGTTGAAAAGTTCTTCGGCCGGAACGGGCTTTTTGTAGGTCTGCTTAACGCCACCATCTTTCCCGATAAGCCAGCCCATGTAGTCTTCGTGGGGAACGAGTTTGAATTCGCTCTGCATTAGAAATTGCCGATCCGGTTCTTGAAGATCGGAGGCTATCAGGACAATGACGTCCAGATCCCGTTCGGCCAGGGCTTCTTTATGTTCGTGCAGGGCCTCCTGCTGATCAATCAGGTAATGCTGGCCGGGGCTACCGCTGCTGGCGTCGCGCCCGTACAGCAATAATACACGCCGGTGATCTTTCTTTTCGTTCAGTATCGCTTTAAGCGATTTCCGTTGATTCGCTACGCTTTCCATAACAAGGGTTAGCACTATTAGCAGTGCTGTCAGACTCACTAACCAACGGTTTTGCATAGTGTTTGGCGCTAGAGTAAATCTTCAGATCGTTCCAGCATCAGGATCGACGCCTGGGGTACAATGACATACTGCTCGCCTTCGTACTGTAACTCAACGGCGTTGCGTTGCAGGTACAGCGCTATATCGCCTTCCTGAGCCTGAAGCGGCATGTACTTTACTTTTTCTTCGGTCTGTTTCCAGGGTTCATCGTCTGTCGGAGCCGGAATGGGATAGCCGGGTCCTACCTTGATAACGTAACCCGACTGAACCTGTTCTTTTTCCTGAACGGTTGGCGGCAGGTAAAGCCCACTGGCGGTGCGATCGCTGGGGTCTTTGGGTTTGATCAGCACCCGATCGCCAACCACAATCAGGCGCTTGAGTTTATTATCGGCAGTGATTCCAATCATCGCATAATTCGTTGCTATGTGTGTGAAAAATAGGGGAACAACAATCAGGCAATTCAGCTCGATCGTGTCAAAATGACAGCCCGCTGCGTCAATGTGGCGACCGTCAAGGCACGGGATCATATCCATGTCCCCCCCAGGGATGACACCGACCGATGCGCTGAATACCTAGCCAGCCCCCCCGAATAGGACCGTGTTTCTGAATGGCCTCAATCATATATTGCGAGCAGGTAGGGGTATAGCGGCAGGCGTTGGGGAAGTAGGGCGATACCATGGCCTGGTAAACCTTCACCGATCCGATCAGAATACGTTTCATCATTGATTCGTTAACAGCAAAACGGGCAAAAACTTTCCGGCAATCTGTATCTTTGCCCGCCGTCGCTTGTGTCAGGCCGGCTTTGACTTCAATTCGTTATGCTCCAATACGTTATTTGGGACGTTGACCCCGAACTATTTCACATCGGTTCTTTTTCGGTGCGCTGGTATGGCCTGTTGTTTGCCCTGGGTTTCCTGATCGGGATGCAGATCATGACCTACATCTTCAAAAAAGAAAACAAGCCCGTAACGGATACCGACACGCTGCTGATTTACATGGTCGTTTCAACCATTCTGGGAGCCCGGCTTGGTCATTTCCTTTTCTATGAACCCGAAATCCTGCTAAAAAATCCACTTGAAGTCATTTTGCCGCCCTACCGCGGTCTGGCCAGTCACGGCGCTGCGGTCGGTATTCTGACCGGACTGTGGTTGTACTCGCGTCGGAAAAATAGCCAGGCTACCGGACAGACGTTTTTCTGGGTGACCGACCGGATCGCCATTACGGTGGCTCTGGCGGGCGCCTGCATTCGTTTCGGAAACCTGATGAACTCCGAGATCGTAGGTCGACCTACGGATGTCCCCTGGGCATTTATCTTCATGAACAATGCCGAATACGAAAAGATACCGCGGCATCCGGCTCAGTTGTACGAGTCGATTTCGTGCCTGATTCTATTCTTCATCCTGCTCTGGTTCTGGAACCGGAACAAAGAACAGACGCCGAGAGGCAGTCTGCTGGGTATTTTTCTGATCTGGGTATTTACGCTTCGTTTTTTCTACGAATACCTGAAAGAAAACCAGGTGGCCTTCGAGAATAACATGGCCCTGAACATGGGTCAGATTCTGAGCATTCCGGTGGTTCTGATGGGTATCTACTTCCTGTTCAGGAGCTACCAGCAAAAGACAACTCATCCCGATACAGTCGGTGTAAAATAGGATCGTTGACAGGAAGATCTACGCAAGAAAGAGGGCCGCAGGGCCCTTTTTTGTTGATTCACACAAACGGATCTTACGTTTACTAAAAAGTATGTAAGCGCCGGTTCAGGGTTCCGGTATATTGCTGACCAATAATTTGTTCATCGATTCCTAAATCTGATTGTCCATGAAAATCAACTCGTACGCAGGGCTGGCCGGACTGGTGCTGGCCGTTTCGCTGACCGGATGCGGTAACAAGGAAGAAGAAAAGAAAGAAGAAACCTCCGTATCGGCCATGGGCGCGATGGACGCCATGAAAGAAATGGCCGCACAGGCCGAAGAGATGGGGAAAAACGGACCCGTAGAAACGGTCGATTTCCGCTCGCTGAAGGAACTGCTTCCCGAAGAGGCCGACGGACTAACCCGTAAAGAAGCAACTGGCGAGAAAAACGGAGCCGCTGGGTTCACGGTTTCGACGGCAAACGGAAAATACGCCAATAGCGACGAGAGCGAAACCATCGAAATAACCCTGGTTGATGGGGGCGGCTCTGCCATGATGATGGGGTTGGCCGCCTGGTCAATGATCGAGGTCGATAAGGAAACCGAAAATGGCTACGAGAAAACCAGCACGATGGGGGGCAACAAAACTTACGAGAAGTACGACAATGCCGATAAGTCGGGCGAAATAGCGATGCTGGTCAACAAACGATTTATCGTTACGGCCAAAGGCCGGGGCGTCAGTATGGAGAAACTTAAAGCCACGCTGAACGACGTCGATCTCGCCAAACTGGCGTCGTTGAAATAACCGGAAAAGCCTGAAAAGCGAAGGGGCCTGCGATCAGTGCCCCTTTTTTCGTTGGTATGGAATCCTGGACCTAGATAGAGGCAGGCTAAGCCCAAAGGGGCGCTTGGTCAATAAATATCCTCCCGGTTGATATGTTCGGGAAGAGGTCCCTGCCGCGTCAGTTTCATTTTGGCCAGGGCCGCTCCTACATGGGCGCAGTTGGCGGGGGCGTAGCCGTCGAGGTAAGCAGTCAGGAAACCGGCCCAGTACGCATCTCCGGCGCCCGTAGCATCGACTACATCGACCTTACGACCAGGGACTCTGGCCTGCTTCGCTCCCTGATCATACGAGACTAGACTGCCATCGGCACCCAGGGTCAGGCAGATCAGCGACGCGCCCATCCGGTGAAAATCAGCCAGTACCGTCTCGGTCGACTGCGGTCCTCCGTAGAGCCGGGTTACGTCGTCTTCGCTGACCTTTACCAGCGCGCCGGTCTTAAAATAGTCGGCCAGAATACGCCAGGCCTGGTCCCGGTCGGGCCAGATGGAGGGGGCGTAGTTAGCGTCGATACTAACCTGGCAACCAGCCGCGTGGGCTCGTTTGGCCGCATCGACGATAGCATCCTGGGCAGGTTGGCGACTGAGCGCAAAACAGGTAGTATGAAAAATGTCGGCCTGGGCCAGCAACGAATCGGGCAGCTGGGTGGGCTGGATACACCGATCAGCCATGCGGTAGGCTACAAAGTCGGGTGTTCCTGCCGTACGGGATACCACAACGATACTGGACGGTTCGAACGGATCGGCAACAACGTACTGCGTATCTACGCCCGCTTCGGTTACTTCCCGCGTCAGATACCGGCCAATGTTATCATTGCCAACGCAGGCAACCAGGGCCACTTTGTTGCCAAGCCGGGCCATGTTGGCAGCCATATTGGCCGGGCTTCCACCCTGATACCGTCTGAAATCCTGGGTATCGAGCAGGCTGGTGGATACATGGTGACCAATGAAGTCGGCCAGCAGTTCACCGACAGAAAGCAAAGCGTAGGGGCGGGGCAGGGTCGTCATGAAACAAACGGATTGCGGCCAGGAAGCGCTCCCGGCCGCAATGGCAAATGTAAAGAAGAGTTTGAAAAATCAATGCCCGCCGGCGCCAAGTGGGAACGCGGCTTCTTCGCTGGCGCGGGTTTCTTTCACCAGAAAACAGGCGCCTGCCCCGCACAACAGCAAAACGCCGGCCAGTGCCAGTGCGTTGCGCGGGTCGTTGCCCAGCAGCGGCCCGTAGATGAACTTGACCGTGACGTTATTGATGATCTGGGGTACGACGATGAATCCGTTGAAGATACCCATATAAACGCCCATGCGCTGTTTGGGAACGGAGTTAGCCAACAGCACGTAAGGCATCGACAGAATAGAGCCCCAGGCTAATCCTACGAGCGCCATACCGAAGGCAAATATCATTTTATCATCTGATAACAACATGGACAGAAAGCCCAGCCCGCCAATGCTCAGGAAGAGCGCATGGGTGGCCCGCCGGCCTATCCTATTTGCAATGGCCGGGAGCAGGAACGAGATCGTGAAGCAGCCTACGTTGAAAATAGCGAAGCAAAGGCTACCCCACTGCGTTCCTTCGGCGAAGCCCAGCGGATTGGTTTTGGCGTCGGGTGCGTTAAAGGCGTGGCGCGCAATAGCCAGCGACAGAAACTGCCACATGAGCGGCAGCGCATACCAGGTGAAGAACTTAACCCACCACAGCTGGCGCATGGTTTTGGGCATATCACGCAACGCATGAGCCAGCTCCGTGAACATTCCGCTGATACCTGATCCTTGCTGCTTTTGCTTTTCGAACTCCGCCATATCGTCGGGCGGGTATTCGTCGGTGGTGTAGATTGTCCAGATTACAGCCGCAATAACCGCAATGCCACCGATGTAAAACGAGTATTTTACGAAGTCCGGAATGCTGCCTCCGTTGCTGGTCTGCATCAGGGTAATGCCGAAGATGGGTAGAATATACGGCATGAGGTTGGCCAGAGTCTGCCCGAAACCGACAAAAAAGCTCTGCATCGCAAAGCCCAGCCCCCGTTGGTCTTCGTTTAGCTTATCGCCGATAAACGCCCGAAACGGCTCCTGCGTAATGTTAAGGCCGGTATCCAGAATCCACATCAGGCTGGCCGCCATCCACAAAGCCGATGAGTTGGGCATCAGAAACAGAGCGAAGCTCGTTACAATAGCACCGATCAGAAAAAAGGGTTTCCGGCGGCCCCAGCGTGGTGACCAGGTTCTGTCGCTGATCGACCCGATGATGGGCTGAACGATCAGGCCGGTTATAGGACCAGCCAGCCACAGGATTGGAATGTTGGCTTCGTCGGCGTTGAGATACCGGAAAATAGGGCTCATGTTGGCCTGCTGCAGCCCGAAGCCATACTGTATACCGAAAAAGCCGAAACTCATGTTCCAGATTTGCCAGAAAGATAGCCGGGGTTTTGTAGCCTGTGTCGACCGCTGGATTTTTTCGGTTTCCATTTACTATGTAGGATTTAAAGTAAGCGTCGTAGTTTTAACGAATGGACAACAATTATACGCAGGGTTTTGCAGGATAGGCAGATAATCTTGTCTTATTTTTTTGAATTGACGTACTTTTGATAATGATTCCGAATGTGTGGCTGCCTGTTGTCCTGACGCTGACGGGGTTCCTTCTGATCGGGCAGATGGCCCTCGCTAACCCGACTACCGACTCAACCCAATCGGTCGTTGTGCAGTCGATCGTACTCCAGGGAAATGAACGCACCCGTGATCGGATCATACAGCGCGAAATGACGCTGCACGTTGGCGACACCCTCCAGCTGGCCAGCCTGCCCGGCCGTATTACCTGGGATCAGCGTAATATCAGCAACACCAACCTGTTCATCACGGTTGAGATACAAACCCGGCTTACCCCCACAGCCGACACTACCCAACCGGCCCGACTCGATCTGACGGTGGTCATGAAAGAGCGCTGGTATCTCATTGCTTACCCGGTCTTCGACATTGCCGATCGAAATTTCAACGAGTGGTGGTACGACCGGGGGCGCGACTTTCGACGGGTTATCTACGGCGGTCGGCTCAGCTACCGTAACGTGACGGGCAATAACGACCGGCTGCAGCTCATTCTGGAGCGCGGTTTTCTGTCCCGGACGGTATTGTCCTACGCTATGCCCTACGTTGACAAAGCGCAGAAAATAGGGCTGCGCCTGGACCTCAGCTACCAGACAAACAAGGAAATACCGTATCGGACACTAGCCGACAAGTGGGTATATACGCGCTCAGAAGACGTCTTGCGCGAAAGGGCTTTTGCGGCCCTAATCATGACCTACCGACGTGGTCTTTACCATTACCATACCATCGAGACGCGCTACACGCGCAATACCATCAGCGATACCGTAGCCCGACTCAACCCCGACTATTACCTCGATGGGCGCACGCGCCAGCGTTTCCTCAACATGAGCTATAATTACCGGTACGACCGGCGTGACAATGTAGCCTACCCATTGCGTGGCACGCTGTTTACCGCGTCTATCGGCGCCAGCGGGCTGCTGCCCGCGGATAATTTTCACTACCTCGAAACGCTGGGTTCGCTAACGCACTACTGGCCGCTGGGAGGGAAGTTTTATGCCGCAACCAACCTACGTGGACGCTCTACCTGGCCCAACCGGCAGCCCTATGCGGTGTTGCGCGGGTTGGGCAGTGCCTACGATATGGTACGTGGGTACGAATTGTATGTAGTTGACGGACAACGGTTCGGAGTATGGCGAAACAGCTTCCGGTATCAGCTCTTCAACACGGTGAAACAACTGAACTGGCTGCATATCAAACAATTCAACACGCTGCCCATTGCCGCTTACGTTACAGCCTTCGCCGATGCGGGCTACGTCAGCAGTACGGTGGCCGAACAATACCAGAGCCAGCTCGCCAACCGCATGCTGTTAGGCACGGGCATGAGCCTCGATATCGTTACCTATTACAACATGGTACTGCGGTTTAGCGGCACCCTGAATGCGCAGGGCAGAACCGGGTTTTTCTTCAACTTGGCACAGGAATTGTGACAACGTACAGTATAAAATATACCGTTTTATAAAAAGGAGGCTTAAGATACCTGGATAGAATGTCTGTTCCAGAAGACATATTTTTAGATTATTATATTTGCGAGTCAACGTTCACTGTAAAAAAATATAAATAATGTTTATTTGAAAAAAAGAGGTAGTGGAAGTCAAAAAGATACACATCGTCATAGTCGGAGTATTTTTTATACTTGCAGAAAGTTTGTCTTGTAAATTATATGCGCAAGTAATTGCTATAAACTCTGGACGATTTCAAGTTGATATAGTTAATCACTTAATTGTTTGTAACCAGTTACCTGCTGTTGACCAAGGTACACATGCAAACATCCTACTGGATACTCTGTATACCTTCTCACAACCTGTTTCAGAATGTAGATTAGCGCAACGTTATCAAGTATTTAGGAATGGGATCGAATACAGTCTATATTTTACCAAGTTTCCATTAATCAGCATTAACACTGAAACAGTTCCTATACGTAAAGATAGTGTTACTGCAGGTTCATGGACAATCTCAGACACGCTTGGCAATTGGGCTAATTCACCAATCGGTATCAATATTCGTGGTGCTTATTCAAGCACATTTCCTAAGAAATCATATAAAGTAGATTTCTACACTGATCAGACGCTGTCAGAGAAAAAAGATACAACTCTGTTTGGTATGCGGACAGATAGTGAATGGTTATTGTTAGCCCTCTACAATGAATCTGCTCGTATCAATAATGTTGTATCGCACTCGCTTTGGCTAAAGTTGCACAAGTTGTACTATCAAAGTCTGGAGCCAGATGCATTATCAGGTATTCGCACCCGCTATGTAGATGTTTTTGTGAATGGTACTTATATGGGCGTATATGCTTTGACAGAGTCAATAGATCGTAAACAGTTGAAGCTTAAGAAAACGCGTGATAATGGGCAAGCGAGAGGTGAATTGTACAAAACATATGACTGGACAGTTGGTACTTTGTTTCAGGGGGTACCTAATGACCCGGAAACGCTGGAATCATGGGGCGGCTTTGAACTGAAGTACCCCGACGACGTCTTGTTTTGGAGCAATTTGCGAGGATTAATTGAATTTGGAGCTAATGCCTCAGATTCAGACTTTCGTAATCAAATAAACAGTCGATTTAAACTAAGTAATATAATTGATTATTTCTTATTCTTGAATTTGACCCGGGCCACAGATAACACTGGTAAGAACATATATATAGCCCGGTACAAAGAAAATGAACCTTATTTTCTGATTGCCTGGGATCTTGATGGGACATGGGGGTACATCTGGACCGGTGAGCGGCAAAATATAGCAACTGATATATTGAGCAATGGTCTGTTCAACCGTCTGTTATCATTAAACCCCGATAAGTATCGGGGACGAATGAAAAAGCGATGGTTTGACTTACGCGCTTCTACGTTTTCAGCCAGGAATCTGAAAGGTCTTCAAAATGAAGTTGCTAACACACTTCGCCATGATGGCGCCTACCTGCGAGAAGCGACTCGCTGGCCGGTGGGTTCTATTGATGAAGATTTGGCATATATGTCTGGATGGCTTAATCGTCGACTCACTTTCCTGGATAATTATTTCAGTAAATTTCCCGATGAATGCACCAACCCGTCGCCCCCAACGATAACAGCAAGCCACACCGCTATGACAAGTGGTTCATCTGTTACGTTGACTGCAAATGGATGTAGCGGTACAACAATCTGGAATACGGATCAAACTGGATCACAGCTGATAGTTAGCCCTATAGCAGCGACTACCTATTGGGCACGCTGTAGTCTGATTGATCTCCCCTGCGAAAGTAAATCCTCACCACCCGTATCAATTTCAGTTATTGATGCTCAAGCCAGCCCTGATCGAGCAGATATAACCTTAGCCGGGTTTGCTGATAAACGGGTAGTTTCGATTAATGAAGCGACTACTATAGCCCTTTATATAGTCAATAAAGGACCACAGATAGCCCGACGGGTTCAATTGAAAAGTAAGTTGCCTGCTGGTTTGTTATTTATGACTAGTTCATCCGATAATATGCTGCACGAAGATGGTGTTATAGAAATGCAGCTTGATAGCATCCTGGCTAATCAGGAGGTGCCGGTTTTGCTGACAGTTCAAGCCATAGTACCCGGGGTTTACCGAAGTGCTGCACAAATTTCCCATGCCGAAACCGTCGATCCGACAAGTACACCTGGTAGCGGTACTGGTGATGGCGAAGATGATATGGTAATAATTGATTTCCGAACAGCTGACGGAGATAGTGAACTAATGGTGTCACCTAATAACAATCAACGTCATATACCGGATGTCCGATCAAATCAACCTAATCCTTCGGCAACAAAAGCTGATCTCAGTGCGCAACTGATTACTGACAAGCGCGTTGTTCGGGAAGCAACACCTGTATCCTTCACAATTATAGTCAAAAATGAAGGTGGGTTAACGGCCACCGATGTACAGGTTAACTGCTCACTACCTGGTAATTTAATGTTTCTGAGTGGTTCTGGATTAAGTATTGCAGGAAACACTGTATCAGTAACAGGTCTTAGTATACCAGCATCAGGTCAGGTATATATTCAATTTACTGCTCGGGCTTTAGAACAGGGGGCCGCGGTATGTCGAATGCAAATAATGGCTGGAAGCCAGTCTGATCCTGATTCTATACCAGGTAACGGCTATGAAAACGGAGAGGACGACGAAGCCGTTTGCGATTTGCTTGTCGTAAAGTAGAAGGCGCTATAAACTCTCCATTCATCCATGTCCGTATCCAGTCCAGCCATGGCGCGGCCGATCATCCAGTTTGCCTGTGCCTGGCTGAAGGGTATAGATACCTTTACGGAGTCAAATCGACACTCATTTCTGACTCCCATGTAGACGCTCCGTCTTCATTTCTGCCGCCCGTACCTGTCTGGCAGGGCGATCGAAGCGCCCGATTCGCTTCCTGTTTTCCATTTTATTTCTTAACCGTTTAACACATCATTGATCGATGGAATTTCTACCGTTTTTAGCCGGCTGGAGCTGGCTGGTTGTACTCGTTATAGCCGTTGTGCTGTACAAGTGGGTACTGCGCTTTCTGTTCGGGATGGTCATCGTTCCCGAAAACCGGATTGGTCTCGTAACCAAGAAATACGTGCTGGTCGGTAACGACCGTGGGTTGCCCGACGGTCGGATCATTGCCACCAAAGGCGAGGCTGGCTATCAGGCCCAGACGCTGGCGCCCGGCCTGTATTGGTGGCTCTGGCCCTGGCAGTATGGTATCGATATGCAGCCGTTTACGGTGGTGCCGGAAGGAAAAATTGGCCTGGTTCTGTCAAACGACGGCGCCGAACTGCCAACAGGAAACATCCTGGCCCGCCGTGTTGATTCTGATAACTTTCAGGATACAGAGCGGTTTTTGTCGGGCGGTGGGCAAAAGGGGCGGCAAACGTCGGTGCTGACACCCGGTACCTACCGGATCAATACGTACGCATTTACGGTTACTATTGCCGACATGACCGTCATCCGGGAAAATATGGTCGGTATCATTACTACCCTCGACGGCGCTCCGCTTCAACCGGGCCAGATTGCCGGCCGCACTATTGAGGGACATAACAACTTCCAGAACATCGACTCATTCCTGCAAAGCGGTGGTAACCGGGGGCTTCAGCCGCAGGTAGTGCTGGCCGGTTCGTATTACATCAACCCCTGGGCGGTGCAGATTGAAGAGATTCCCATGACCGAAGTGCCCATTGGTCACGTAGGCGTGGTCATTTCGTACATCGGCGAAGATGGCGAAGACCTGACCGGTGCTGCGTTTAAGCACGGCAATATTGTTCGAAAAGGATTCCGGGGTGTCTGGATGGAGCCACTGGGGCCGGGCAAATATCCCATCAATACCTATACCATGAAGGTAGAAGGGGTGCCAACCACGAACCTGGTGCTGAACTGGGCCAACGCCCGCTCGGAGTCGCACAACCTCGACCGAAACCTGTCGACCATTACAGTGCGGTCGAAAGATGGGTTCCCGTTCAACCTCGACGTGGCGCAGATCATTCATATCCCGGCCAATGAAGCCCCGAAGGTGATTGCTCGTTTTGGCAGTATGAATAATCTTGTATCGCAGGTGCTTGAGCCGACCATTGGCAACTACTTCCGCAACTCGGCACAGGACTCGGATGTGATTGCGTTCCTGAGCACCCGGAAAGAACGACAGGAAGCCGCCCGCGATCATATCAAGCAGGTGCTGGAAATCTACAATGTCAACGCCGTCGATACGCTCATCGGTGATATTGTGCCACCCGACAGCCTGATGAAAACGCTGACCGACCGTAAAATCGCGCAGGAAGAAGAAAAGACGTACGAAACACAGCGGATGGCGCAGGAAAAACGGCAGGGCATGGAGCGGGAAACCGCCCTGGCCGACATTCAGCGTGAGGTCGTAAAGGCGCAGCAAAGTGTCGAAATTGCGCAGCGTACGGCCGATGCCGCCGTTAAAAAGTCAGAAGGGGAAGCCCGTAGTCTTAAGCTGCAGGTTGGGGCCGAATCGGAAGCCACCAAGATCCGGGCCGAAGCCAATGCCGAGGCCCGGCGCCGTCAGGCCGCGGCCGATGCCGAAGCGACCAAACTAACCGCCGATGCCGAAGCCGAACGCATTGCCAAAACCGGTACTGCCGAAGCCGAAAAAATTCTGGCCATTGGCCGGTCAACGGCCGAAGCCTACGAACTACAGGTTCGGGCCATGGGCGACGAGAACTTCACCCGCTTCAAGATTACGGAAGAGATCGGCAAAGGCCAGATTCGTATCATTCCAGACATTGTCATCAACGGTAGTGGCGCCGGCACCGATGGCTCGCTGAATGGGCTCATGGGCCTGAAACTCCTCGAACAGATCGAAGAACGTAAAGCCGGTACGTCCACCCGAATCATCGACGTCGTTCCTAAACAGGATGCAACGGATAAACCGGTCGAGTAAACCCGGGTGAAGGCACGGCTACTGTTTGTTGGTACACAACCGGCGGTGGCCGTGTTTCCCTTAAGGAACCCGCGTCCAGGTGATGGTTTTGCCCAAAAACCGCATGCCCATCATGTAGCCGTGTACTTCCATCGTATTGGCATCGCGAAGGGTTAGTTCGCAGCCGTACGTTTTGCCATCTTCGGGGTTATAGATCTGGCCATCGCCCCAGACATTGTTGCCTTTGTAAAGCAGATTCGTCATAATCGGCAGGTTCAGCAGCGGCCGATGCCGAAGCTGAACCTGCGGGTTCAGCTTGTCGAGTTTAGGTTTGCTGGTCGAGACGTCGGTAGGCTCGAGCATCCAGACCAGTTTGCCGAAGTAGCGGTCTCCCTGTTTGTAGATCAGAACCTGATTTTTCTTTTTGGAACTGAGCCAGCGCCCGACCACCGCATCCGGGTTGTCGGCCGGGGCGGCAAACGCCAGAGCAGGAATGACCAGAAGAACGAATAGAAACCGTAAGCGTACTGTGTTCATGAACCGGCGTCGAGTAAAAATAGGTGACTGACTACTAAACGAAAAAAAAAGGACACTTGCTATACAAACGCCCATTACCGGGTTCATAGACGTACCTTTGTGTCGATCAATTAATAGCCCAGTCGAATGATCCGGTTTTTCCTTCACATTGGCCTAGCCACGCTGTTTGCCACCCTACAATCCTGTAACAACGGTCAGAAAACCACCAGCCAGCCGTCCGATTCGGCAACGACCGGTCAAACCCAGCCCAATCCGGCTGTTGATTACGCGGCCGAGCCCATAACGGGTCGGCTGGCCAGCCTTGGTCTCACCCGCGACAGCCACTGGCGGGGCATCAGCCTCGGCGACGATCTTGCCGCGGTGAAAACGATTGAGAAAGGTGAAGCGTTTGAGAACGATGCCCGGCACGTAGGGTATACGGTCGAGTTTCCGAGCCTGGAAAGTATGGATGTGCTGTATTACCAGCAGAATGGGAAGGTATCGACCATTACCGTCGACCTGTTCCTGAACAATCGCGTATCGGTTGATGGGTACAGCAAAGAGCTGACGACGTATTTTACAACCCGCTACGGGGCAGCCAAACTACGTAATGGCAGCACGAACTGGAATGGCCCAACGGGCGAGCAGATCACCCTGCGCGATGTCTCGAAAGGTAAAGATTTTGGCCTTAAAATCGCTATAGCTCCCGTGGGACAAACTACGGCCTCGGCCAAATAGGTACAGCCAGGAACAAGTCGGCCCCGCTCTACACCATGTAGAGCGGGGCCGACTTGTTCCTGGCCGACTGGCTGACTAAATCTTATGCACCCAGCCAAATTCATCGGCTATTTTGCCGGTGCGAATATCGGTCAGGTGGTTCTTCACCCGAACGGCAAACGAGTCTTCGGGGGCGAACTCAGGCAGCATATGGTCTTTGCCATTGTAGCCGATCAGGGCGTAGGGCGACACGACCACCGCCGTTCCGGCCCCGAACGCTTCGGTAAGCCGGCCGGTTTCAATACCATTGATTACCTCATCGATCGACACGGGCCGTTCTTCAACGGTAATACCCCACGAGCGGGCAATCTGCAGAATGGTATCGCGCGTAACCCCTTTCAGAATCGAGTCTGAGGTGGCAGGGGTTACCAGCTTGCCATCGATCATGAACATGATATTCATGGTGCCTGACTCTTCGATGTATTTATGCTCGCGGGCGTCGGTCCAGATCAGCTGATCGTAGCCCTGCTGTTGAGCCAGCAGCGTGGGGTATAGCGAACCTGCATAGTTACCGGCACATTTGGCGTAGCCAACACCGCCCGGTGCCGACCGGATGTATTCGGTCTCTACCTTCAGCTTGGGCGGGGTAGTGTAATAGGCACCAACGGGGCAGGTGAAAATGCAGAATCGATACGTTTTAGACGGAGCCACACCCAGGAACGTGTCTGTAGCAAACATATACGGCCGGATGTAGAGCGAACTGTCAGGCTGGGAGGGTACCCAGTCTGCATCGACACGCAGCAGCGCTTCCAGACCACCCATGAATACCTCTTCGGGCAAGGTGGCCATACACATCCGACGGGCCGACTCGTTCATCCGTTCGAAATTGGCGTAGGGCCGGAACATCAGCACATCACCCGCTTCGTTCTTGTACGCTTTCATGCCTTCAAAAATCGACTGACCGTAATGGAGCGACGATAGGGCCGGGCTTAGCGTGAAATTGTCGAAGGGCACAATCATCTGATTCTGCCACTGACCATCTATGAAATCGGCCACAAACATGTGATCCGAGAAATGTTTACCGAAGGGCAGGTGATTGAAATCCACCTCCTGAATGCGAGAGCGTTCCGCTTTTCGCAATTCAATCTGCAAGACGTCCGTCGTCATAATCAGCGTGTTGGTTAATGAGTTAGAAGATGAATTGTCTTCTGCGACAAAGCTAAAAAATTAGATTGAGGAAAGTTAGTTGTTAAGACAACTTTCTTTTCCTGTTTATTTTCGGGCTTTCCAGGCTACTTCCTCTGCGTCCAGCTCCTGTGCCATTTTTCGACTTAGCACGAAGAGGTAATCAGACAGGCGGTTGAGGTATTGAATAACCAGCGGATCAACGGGGCTGGTATCGTTCAGCGCAATGGCCAGCCGTTCAGCGCGCCGGCAAACGGTTCGGGCCAGGTGACAGAACGATACCGATTCGTGACCGCCCGGCAACACGAACGCCCGCAACTCAGGCAGCTCGGCATCCATTGCATCCATGGCCTCTTCGAGGAGCGTAACATCGTTGGGCACAATAGCGGGCATGGCCTGCTTCGGTGCTTTTTCCGGATCAGTGGCCAGCTCGGCCCCAATCGTAAACAGTCGGTCCTGTATTTCTTTCAGAAGGTCTTTCCGGGGCGCATTAACGGCCTGATCGCGTACGAGGCCAATCCAGGCATTCATTTCATCGACAGTGCCGTAGGCATCGATTCGTAAATCGGCTTTGCTCACCCGCCGGCCACCAATCAGGGCCGTCTGCCCTTTATCTCCTGTTTTCGTGTAAATCTTCATACAGTTCTATAAACCAAATTCTTCCACAAACGGCTAAGCTAACGGATTTACTCCGTCCGGGCCGTACCTTTGCGCCCTGATTTTATAGAGCTGGTCAAATCTGCATAGATCATTCACTGGCTGGCTCGTTCACTCATCTGTACGTTAGTAATGAAAGCCGGTACTTTTTTCGTCCGCGTCTGGCGCATCCTGTCCATTCTCGGTTTGTTGTTTGCGCTGTTCAACAGCTATATATCGTATCCCGCCGAAGTGGCCGTTCGTTTCGATGAACTAGGAACAGCTATTCAGTACCTGGATCGGGAAACGTTGTTCTACATAGCCGTTGCTATTTTCCTGGTCAACAATACGCTTATCAATGCGGTGGCCCGCCTGTTTCCGCGCGTACCCGCCAGCAAACTGCCCATCCCGAACCAGGCTCTCTGGGCCGCCCACCGCGATCAGCTCAATGAGGTTGTTGTCAACTGGTTTTACGCCCTTATGGCGGCTATCAATACCATACTGGGCTTGTCGCTGCTCGTCATATCCCTGCTCAATCGGTCTGATCGGGGGCAATTGGCCATGGACTACGCATGGCTGATGCCACTGAGCACCGTTATTCTGATCGTTGTGCTGGCTGCTTTGCCGGTTCGTCTGTTCATGAAACCCACCGCCGATGACTGAAAATACTCCCCTGTCGTTGAGCCAGTTTCAGTACGACCTGCCCGACGACCGCATTGCCCGCTTTCCGCTGGCCCAGCGCGATGAATCGAAATTGCTCGTGTACCGCTCGGGTCAGATCGATCATGCCACGTTTCGGAATTTGCCCGACTGGCTGCCAGCCAACAGTTTTCTGGTATTTAACAATACAAAAGTTATACCGGCCCGCCTGCATTTTACCCGACAGACCGGAGCCGTAATTGAACTCTTCCTGCTGAACCCATTTCCGGACGGTCAACCGATCACCACGGCTATGGAGGCAACCGGTTCGGCCGTGTGGCAGGGAATGATCGGTAACCGGAAACGCTGGAAACCCGACGAAGCTCTCGAGATTGATATACCAACTCCGTCCGGCCCGGTCAGGCTTACCGCAACCTGGCACGACGTCGAACAGTCGGCTGTTCAGCTAAGCTGGCAGCCGACCGAACTTACGTTTGCCCAACTGATCCAGTACGCTGGCGATATACCCCTTCCTCCTTATCTGAAACGAGACAGTACCGAGGCCGACCGGATAACCTACCAGACCATCTATTCCGAGAAAGAAGGGGCTGTTGCCGCCCCCACGGCCGGGCTCCACTTCACCCCGGCGGTGTTCGACGCTATGGCCCGGCGCGGTATTGAGCACGATTATCTGACCCTGCACGTAGGAGCGGGTACGTTCCAGCCCATCAAGGTAGCCGATGTTCGCCAGCACCATATGCATACCGAACAGGTAGTATACACGCGAACTATCGTCCAGAAAGTTCTGGCACATCGCGACCATCTGATTCCGGTCGGTACTACCTCTATGCGATCGCTCGAGAGTCTTTACTGGATGGGTGTTCAGCTCCTGCGGAACGAGCCCGATCCGTTTCGGCTCGATCAGCAGTACGCATACAGCCTACCCGTGGCTGACCACCCGCCGGTGGCCGAAGCGCTCGAAGCCGTCTTGGATTATACGATCCGTACAAACCAGGAAAGTCTTGTCGCGCACACAGGCATCTACATCACCCCTGGCTACGAGATGAAACTCTGTAAAGGCATCATCACCAACTTTCACCAGCCTGGCTCAACGCTTATCCTGCTGATCTCCGCGCTGATTGGTGATAACTGGCGTTCCATATATACGGAAGCGCTGGCCAATGAATATCGCTTTCTGAGCTATGGCGACTCATCGCTGCTGTTGCCATAAACCACTAATTTTGCAAACCTAAAAGGAACGAGACAAAGGAAGAGGATGACTCGACTGCCTTCCATCCGCTCGTCTACTCATTCGCTGATTGTTTATGAATTTTATTGAAGAACTCCGCTGGCGTGGCATGCTCAATGATATGACGCCCGGCACCGAAGAGCAACTTAGTAAGGAGATGACCGCTGGCTACATTGGCTTCGACCCAACGGCGGCCTCCTTACACATTGGAAACCTGGCTACCATCATGCTCCTTGTCCATTTCCAGCGGGCCGGGCATAAACCGTTTGCGTTGGTGGGGGGAGCTACCGGTATGATCGGCGACCCGTCGGGCAAATCGGCCGAGCGCGAGTTCCTGGCCGAGGATACACTCCGACGCAATCAGGAAGGGATCCGGAATCAACTGACCAAGTTCCTCGACTTCGATAGTGGAGCGAACTCAGCCGAAATGGTCAACAACTACGACTGGTTCAGGGAAATCTCTTTCCTTGGCTTTCTGCGCGAAGCCGGGAAGCACCTGACCGTAAATTATATGATGGCGAAAGACTCGGTAAAGAAGCGGCTGGAGACCGGCCTTTCCTTCACGGAGTTTTCGTACCAGCTCTTGCAGGGCTACGACTACTACTGGTTGTATAAGAACAAAGGGATTCGTTTGCAGATGGGCGGGTCAGACCAGTGGGGTAATATCACTACCGGTACTGAACTGATTCGGCGTAAGGAGAGCGATGCCGGCAACCCGTCCGATGATCAGGCGTTCGCGCTGACTACCCCACTTGTCACCAAAGCCGACGGAACCAAATTTGGCAAGTCGGAGAGCGGTAACGTCTGGCTAGACCCTGCGCTCACCTCACCGTACCAGTTCTACCAGTTCTGGCTCAATGCCGCCGACGCCGACTGTGCCCGGCTGATCCGGGTTTTTACCCTGCTCTCCCGCGAAGAGATTGAGGAGCTGGAACGTCAGCATGCCGAAGCCCCACACCTGCGAATACTACAGAAAGCCATTGCTAAGGACGTAACGATTCGGGTGCACTCACAGGCGGGCTACGAACTGGCCGTTAAAGCGTCGGAGGTGTTGTTTGGCAAGGCCACGCTCGATACACTACGTTCTATCCAGGTCGATGAATTCGACGTTATCTTTGAAGGGGTGCCCCAAACGGAGGTATCGCAGGAAGAGCTGAGCAATACCAAAGACATTACCGACCTGTTATCAGTAGCCAGTCGGGGCGAAGTCTACGCATCGAAAGGCGAAGCACGTCGGGCTATTTCACAAAATGCAGTCAGCATTAACAAAATAAAACTGGCCGATCCAGGTGCCCCGGTGCCTGCTGAGTGGCTCCAGGACCGGTATTTACTGGTTTCGAAAGGCAAGAAGAATCACCTGCTAAAAAAAGTTTAAACTTTTTTCGTCGGATAAGTGGCTGAGGGTGGGCCACTTATCCGATGGGTGGGGCCGGGGCCCTCAACTATTTTTCCGCCAGGGCTTGACAGGGGCCAAAAAGCGCCCTACCTTTGCAGTCCCAAATCGAGAGAAACAGGGCGCTGATCCAAAGCAACATGCTAACGGTCAGCGAGTTATGAGTAACAAACTGACAATCAATACCCAAAAATATTTTCAGTTTTTACTTGACAATCGGAGAAAAAGACGTACCTTTGCACTCCCAAACAACGAGACACGGCGAGGCCACGGAGCCAACCCACTTCTCACCACGCTTCGGCCAACGGGCCAGGCGAACAGTTCTTTGACAAACGGGCAGCACATTATCATTCAGTCCTGCTCACTTCGGTGAGCCGGTTGAACAAGACAGTGAGTCACTGACTCACGCAATTATTTACGATGGAGAGTTTGATCCTGGCTCAGGATGAACGCTAGCGGCAGGCCTAATACATGCAAGTCGAGCGGGTAGCAATACCAGCGGCAAACGGGTGCGTAACGCGTAAGCAACCTGCCCTCAACTGGGGGATAGCCCTGCGAAAGCGGGGGTAAACCCGCATAGTCCCTTAGAGTCACCTGGCTTTTTGGGTAAACATTTATGGGTTGAGGAGGGGCTTGCGTCTGATTAGCTAGTTGGGGGGGTAACAGCCCACCAAGGCGATGATCAGTAGGGGTTCTGAGAGGATTGGCCCCCACACGGGTACTGAGAGACGGACCCGACTCCTACGGGAGGCAGCAGTAGGGAATATTGGGCAATGGAGGCAAC
>NZ_SWJG01000006.1 GCF_005870035.1 Spirosoma lacussanchae
TATAGAGATTTGGTATAACCGGCAACGCAGGCATTCGGCGCTAGGCTATCTTTCCCCTTTTGACTATTACAGTGGGCAGTGCCAACAAGTTGCTTAAAAGTTTGTCCAGTGTTTTGTTGCAAGTCCATCCACCGCCGTATCCAGATTAATGAACGGTTCCCGGCGCAGTCGCTCACACAGTTCGCGGATCTTGCGCGGGTTGCCATCTGATGTTTCGTACAGCTTGGTCATCACCGCGTCCAGATCGATCACCGACACATCGCTGATCAGGCGGTAGATCATCTTCAGCGCATCGGGTCGACTCAGCGGCTTCAGCTCGACCTTCTCGAATGACCAGGCAAAGTGATCTTTCAGCTCCCCCAGCACCTTGACGACTGTCGGCGTTATACGGTCGATATTATTGATCAGCAGCACGTACTCTTTCCGGTCGCAACAGTCGTTACCCAGCCTGCACAGGCTGGGTAACGACTTCTTACTCACCCTGGCCCAAACCGCGTCGGCATCGGTCGTTTTGTACAGCAAGTCGGCTACGGCTTCCCTGCTGCCGAGGAGGTGTACCAGGGCGCTGGCTATCGACTTCCTGAACTCCGACACATTGTCGATCTCCAGCACCTTACCCGGGTAGTGCAGCGACTCCAGCAAAAAGCTTTTTCCGATTCCGGTAGGGCCGACGAGAATAACAGACACCTTATTGCCAATCAGTCGCTGGATGCGTCTGGCCTCCTCGTCGCGGCCCACCAGATCAGGAATCAGTACAGCGGGCAGATTGATTCGGGTCTGTGTGGCTGGAAACAGCGTCGACCGCAAGGCCCGGCGCAGCCGCGCCCAGCGCGTCGGGCGCGGGGTGCTGGCTTCGATCAGACCCCGTAACCGGTCGCGGTCGGCATGGGCGCTACCAACGCTACGCTGTAAAGGCCCTGACGGATTAAACGCAGGCTGGTACTGGATTCATTCGGACCAAGCTGACCTGAATCACGGCAACAGCTGAGCTGACAGTATTGGGTCTTCGCGGATACTAAGCCAGCGCGCCGGGCGTTGACAAGATAACCGGCTGGCCGCTCAGACCGCCACTGGCGTAGGGGGCTTACGGGAATCGTGACAGGCCTATGACTTTTTCTTTATTGGCAGGCTTAAAGAATAACCTAGCATATACACAGTTTTTTTATGCCCAGACCCGCCTGCTTTATCCAACCCTGGAGCTTGTCTTCGTCAGCTTCAACAGTACCGACGGCACGCACCAGTGGCTCGATTCCCTGCAGGATGAAAACGTTCGGTATTATTACGAAGAGCGGGAACGCACGCTTTCTGATACGTATAACAAAGGCATCGAACTGGCCACGTCGGCCTACGTGATCTTCGCCCACAACGACATGGTGCTGGCGCCGGGCTTTGTAGAAGAGCTGGCGCTGCTGCAAACCGACCGGCGGGTGATCTTTTACACAACCGTCGAGCCGCCCGTCTTTGCGGACGATCCCCGGCCCGGTAAACTGGTTCAGGATTTTGGGGCCGACCTGGTTACGTTTCAACCAGTCGTCTTTTTTCAGTTTGTGCGGGATGAGCAACAACGGAATCGGGAGGCCGGTCAAACGGCCGTTCCTACCCGTCGGGGTGTTTTCTTTCTGGCTGCGTCGCGGAAGCTGCTGCTGGACATGGGCGGATTAGACCCCCTTTTCGACCCCATGTTCTGCGAAGATGACGACCTGCTGCTGCGACTCGGGCTGAGCGGTGTCGAGATGATCATCGCCCCGAATGCGCTGTGTTACCACTTTGTGAGCAAGACCTCCCGGTTTTCGGCAGAGTATATTCACCGGACCCGGCAGATTGAGCGGCAGTCGAACCGGAATTTTGTTCGGAAATGGGGGTTTGGCAATACGTCGGTCAGCCGGTGCCGGTACGATATTGGCCTAATTCTGACCGGTGGCAATCTGGCGGTGCTTCGGGAACTGGAACCCTGGGCGCAGACGATCTATACCGATCTTGATCCGGAACCGTACATCCGGGACGAGCAACCCCTGACCCGTATCGACCTGGCGAAGAAACTAAAAAAACTGTCGGCCGTCCGGACCAACGGTATTCTGGTTACGCTGGATGCCCGTAAAGCGGACCCAGCCCAGCTGGAACAGATCGCCCACTTGCCGGACATGATCTACGCCCGGCTCAACGAGCAGGTGTCGCCGTTGAAACGTTTCTGGCGACGGCTGGTTCCGGTCACTACCTGGCACGGGTATCGCATCCGGATTATTGACCCGACAACATCCGAGTCCGCCCTGATTTACAAAAAACTCACCTATGCTTGATCGGTTACTGGCCCGACGAATCCGGCTGTCTTACGGCATTACCGTCTGCAACGAAGCGGTGGAGCTGGAACGGCTGATTCTGTTTTTGCTGGTTCATAAAGATGCGCACGATCAAATCCTCGTGTTGCAGGACACTACCGAGCCTGACCCGTGGGTTACGGACGTACTCGACCGTTACCGCGACCAGATCAATGTCCAGACCGCGCGGCTCGGCGGGGACTTCGCGACCTTTAAGAATACCCTGATTTCGATGGCGTCGGGCGATTATCTGTTTCAGATCGATGCGGATGAACTGCCCGGTAAAACCCTGCTTCGTTCGCTGAAAGGCATACTGCGAAAGCATCCGCAGGCCGACTGTCTGGCTGTGCCCCGGATCAACCTGGTTAAAGGGCTGACGCCCGAGTGGATAGCGGCCTGGCGGTGGCAGGTGGATGAACAGGGGCGGATCAACTACCCCGATTACCAGCTGCGGATCTTCCGGCTGAACCAGACAATACGGTGGAAAAATAAAGTACATGAAGAACTCGCCGGGTACCAGCACTGCCATTTTCTGCCCGCCGACACCGATGCATACTGTCTGCTACACCGGAAAGACATCGATCGGCAGAAAAAACAGAATGACTTTTACCAGTCGCTCGGATGAGCCGGGATTAACGCATAAACTCTGGCGGTAGCCGGGCGTTATCGTTTAGCTTTGTCATATGAAAAAAATAGCGTTTGTTGTGCAGCGTTACGGCGTGGAGGTCAACGGAGGAGCCGAGTACTACTGCCGGATCATGGCCGAGCGACTGGCAACTACTTATGAAGTGGATGTGCTCACAAGCTGTGCGCTGGAGTATGTCACCTGGGCCAACTGGTACCCCGCCGAGACGGTGATGATCAATGGAGTACGGGTACACCGGTTTGCTACCCAACACGAACGGCTGGTTAAGCAGGCCGCCCGGGCAGAACACAAACTCAAAAAATGGTCGAGACCGGAGGAGTGGCAGGGGCTGGCCCGGCTCCGGATGTGGGCCCGGGCGCTGGTGGGTAAGAGCATCCGCCGATACAGCCGCCTGTGGGCCGAATACCAGGGGCCTTATACGCCCGACCTGATCGATTACCTGAAGCGCAACCACCCGCAGTATGACGCGCTGATCTTCATCACCTACCTGTATTACCCCACCATTGCCGGGCTGAACGTTGCCCCCCGGAAGTCTATTTTTATTCCCACGGCCCACGATGAGGTGCCAATTTACCTGCCGGTGTTTGGGCCGCTCTTTCAGAAACCCCGCGCCATCCTGTTTTTGACGCCCGCCGAGCGCAGCTTCGTGCATCAGCTGTTCCGGAACGAGTCGATCCGGAATGATGTGGTAGGGGTGGGGATCGAACCCGCCCGCGCCCTGTCGGACAAGCCGGTAAGCCAGATACTCAACCTCGGCGAACCAGGCTCATCAGCGGCTAATGACGGTGTCGATTACCTGCTGTATATTGGGCGAATCGACACGGCAAAAGGGTGCGATACGATGTTTGCGTATTTCAAACAGTATAAAGAAGCCCACCCATCCCCCCTGAAGCTCGTGCTGGTTGGGCAGGCGTTCATGCCTATACCGGATCACCCCGACATACAACCCGTTGGCTTCGTTGATGAACCGACCAAAGCAACATTGCTCCAAAACGCCAAAGCCCTCGTGATGCCGTCGCCCTACGAAAGTCTGTCGATGGTAACCCTGGAAAGTTTTGCCGTCGGTATCCCTGTCATTGCCACGGCCGAATGCGCCGTACTGCGTGATCATATAGTCGGTAGCCAGGCGGGCCTGTTGTTCCGTAGCTACGAAGAGTTCGAGCAGGCGGTTGATCAGCTCCTGACGCAGGATACGGCAGAGATGGCCAGCAATGGGCGGGCCTATGTTCACCAGTATTACACCTGGAAAAACGTACTGGCCACGTTTGACGAGGCTGTCAATTACGTGGCCAGCTGAACCTACTGAATTCGGAGACGCAACAGGCGGTTGGGGCGGTAGCTGTAACGCTGCTACTGGAGCACCTCCTGCAGGGTATTCAGGCGTTTATAGACACTGTCGGTGCGGCTGATCAGGTCGTAGTGGTTGCCGCGTTCTACGATCTCGCCGTCTTCCATAATCAGAATTTCGTCGGCTTCCCGGATCGTGCTGAGCCGGTGGGCAATGACCAGCGTAGTGCGGCCTTCCATGAGGTTGTCCAGCGCTTCCTGAACCGATTTTTCCGACTCAACATCCAGGGCTGAGGTAGCTTCGTCCAGGATGAGGATAGACGGTTTTTTGAACACCGCCCGGGCAATACTGAGCCGCTGGCGCTGCCCCCCGCTCAGCCGAACCCCCCGGTCTCCGATGTTGGTGTTGTAACCGTCTTCGGTTTCCATGATGAAGGCGTGGGCGTTAGCCACTTTGGCCGCGGCAATAACATCTTCCAGGCGGGCGTCGGGCTGGCCGAGGGCAATGTTATTGAAGATCGAATCATTGAAGAGGATAATCTCCTGAGTTACGAAGCTCATCTGCCGACGCAGCGAGTCCATGGTGTAGTCGCTGACTTCTACGCCATCGATAGTAACGCTGCCCTGGGTGGGTTCGTAGAAGCGGGGAATCAGGTCCGCGATGGTCGATTTGCCCACGCCCGACGGCCCTACAAGCGCGATTTTACGACCTTTCTCCATCCGGAAGCTGATGTTTTTCAGCACGGGCTTGTCGCCATACTGAAAGCTGACATTCTCGAAGACAACGTCGTGCCGGAACTGATCGAGGGTCAGGGCGTTCGGTTTGTCTTCAATCTCGATTGGTTTGTCGAGCAGTTCCAGGATGCGCTCGCCGGCTGCCTGTCCCTGCTGAATGTTCGTCAGGGCAACGACGATGGCTTTGGCGGGCCGAATGATCTGCGAGAAAATAGCGATGAACGCAATGAATGAGCTGGCCTGCAGGTTACTCGTGCTGTTGAGCACCAGACTGCCTCCGTATACCAGGATGCAGGCTACGACAAACACGCCCGACGCTTCAGAAAAAGCCGGCGCCAGCTCCCGACGTTTGAACCCTTCCAGACTGGCTTTCCGGTAGAAATCATTTTCGACACTGAACCGCCGGAGAATGAACGGCGTCGCGTTGAAGGAGCGGATGATGCGCATGCCCATCAGCGTTTCGTCCATCAGCGTAAGCATCCGGCCCATCGACGACTGAACGTCCTGCGCTTCTTTCTTGAGTCGTTTGGTAACGGCCGCTATCCCGACCGCCGACACCGGAATGATAACGAGCGTGAACAGCATCAGCTTGGCCGAAATCATGAACAGAGCCACAAAATAGCCGATCAGCATGTACGGCTCCTTGAAAACGACCTCGATCGAACTGGCAGCTACGCTTTCAATAGCGTAGACATCGCCGTTGAGCCGCGACAACAGATCGCCTTTGTGCTCTTTGGTGAAGTAACCCAGGTGCAGGTGATTGATTTTCTCGAACAACGCTTCGCGCAGGCGTTTGACCAGCAGGGTTCGGGCGCCCAGCAGACACTGTTGGGCCAGAAACCGGAAAAAGTTGGTCATGACCACGGCTACGACGATCATTCCTGCCAGGAAATAAAGCGCGTGGACCGGATTCGTGGTCTTGAACTGATAAATCAGGTGGTAAAAAATATCCTTGAAGTAATTGCCCGATAGGTGAAAGTCCGGCATCGACGCGTACTTGGCCGCATCGGCGGTGTTGATCGGGTCGAACAGGAAATTAAGCAGCGGGATAATCAACGCAAACTGAAAGACGTTGAAAAACACACTGATGATGGTGAAGAAGAAGAAGGGGATGATAAATTTTCCATAAGGCCTGGCATAAGCCATCAGCCGTTTATACACTTTCATTCGTTGATCGTAACGGGTTAACTACCTCCATGCTGCCAAAGCATGGAGAGGACTGGCTGGATCGCAGGGTTTATTTTATCCGAGCAGAGAGCGGTAAACGTCCAGATACTTCCGGGCCGCGTCTTCCCAATTGAACGTAGCGCTGTAGGCTTTCATTGCTTCCTGGATGCGGCTGCCGGCCTTTCGGTAGTGCAGCATACCGGACTGAAAATCATCGTGCATGTTGTTGAAATCCTGAAAGTAGAACGCCAGATCTTTGCCAATTTCGGTCATGGCTGTGTGTTTGGACAGAAAAACGGGCTTGCCTACGGACATCGCTTCGGTAATGGGCAAGCCAAATCCTTCGGCCAGCGACGGCATCACCAGCGCCTGGCAATTATGATAATACCAGGACTTCTCGCCTTCCGTTACCTCGTTGATTAGGTGTGTACGGTCGTCGACGTTTAGTTCAGACGCCTGCTGCCGGATGTAATGCGCGTACGACTTATCCTCGTGCCGACCCGCCAATACCAGCTCCATGGACGGATTGCTTTGCAGCAGGGGTAAAATCTGATGCTGGTTTTTTTTGCGGGCAATGGCGCCGATGTTAAACAGAAACGGAACGGCGGGGCGGTACGACTTTTCTTCCAGAACCGGCTTGGTCAGGCCATTGGTGCCGTTGTAGATCACGTGTACAGCCCGGTTGCCGACGTTGCAGTGGGTCAGCACGTCGTTGCGCGTGAATTCGGAGATGCAGACAATGGCGTCGCTCCGGTTGATGTTTTCCTGCAGATGACTGAGGCAGCGGGCTTTTTTGCTGGCCGACTTGTCTTCGTAGAGAAAATTCAGGTCGTGGATAGTCAGCAGTACTTTTATCTTCCGGTTCCGGCGTGGCAGGTAATTCGAGTTCTGATAGGTGCAGTGCCATAACTGATACTGGCTGACCGATGGCATGAAGAACTTCTGCAACGATTGCTGGGGCAGAATGGGTACCGACGGGCCAAAGCTGGCAGCTACCCGATTGGGAATGAAGACGGCTATTTTTTCACGGCGGCTGTTTTGCAAAAGGGCCTTCCCCAGATTGAGACAAAAGTAGTACAGTCCGGTATTGATGTACTTCATTCGCTCGCAGTCGAAGATGATTTGGTTCATAACGGAATCGCTTTTCAACGTTGATAAGCTGAACAGAAAAGTTTGGAACGGGCGTCAAGGCGAAAAATAAACGCGTACCTATAGCAGTTCATCAAGCATGACGCATCGTTCAGAAGTGATGAGTCTTAAAGCTGGTAGAAGGGTTGGAAGACAGCCGAAGGAAAAAAGACCGCACTAGAATAGCGGCCTAACCTCCATAATGTTGCATTTTTTACGAAAATCTGATTGTAAGCACCCTGCATCCCCGCAGATCGACCGTATGTCTCGAATTATATTGGATTGCGACCTGATGAAGTATTCTCATTCCGGGTTGTATCAGTACTGCCAGCACCTTGGCGATCATGTTAATCAGTTGTCGGCTGTTGATGGCTCGCCATCTCTGTACATGTACCTGCCGCCCCGCCGAAAACTTGAACTCAGTTCCAAACCGTATCACCTCATTGAGCAACGATGGCACAGGCTGGTTCAGCCGTTTCTGAAAGATTGTCGGGTGTGGCACGCTCCGTTTCAGTCCGGACGGATTTTGCCCGGTAAAACGCGTTATCCGGCTATCAGGGTGCTGCTGACCATCCATGACCTGAACGTACTCCACGAGGGCAGGCCCGAGGCCGTACAGCAGAAAAGCCTGGCGCATACGCAGGCGCTGATTGACCGCAGCGATGCTATTGTCTGCATTTCTGAATTTACCCGGAGCGACGTGCTGACCCACTGCGATGTTGGTAACAAGCCTGTTCACGTGATCTATAACGGTGTTGACCCGGTAACGGAGCCGGTACAGGCGCCCGCTGCGTACCGGCCTGCCCGCGCGTTTCTGCTCGGCATCGGCTACCAGAATCGGAAAAAAAACTACCATGTTCTGCTGCCTTTGCTCCAGTCGAACCCGGAGCTGGAGTTGCTACTGGTTGGTCATCATGACGATTCGGCTTATGTCGATCAGATGCGGCAGCTGGCCCAAAACCTGGGGGTCAGCGATCGGCTGCACCTGCCGGGAACGGTCTCCGAGGCCGATAAAGCCTGGTACCTGAGGCACTGCCAGGCGTTTCTGCACCCCTCACGGGCCGAAGGATTTGGGTTGCCCGTTATCGAGGCCATGCGGTTCGGGAAGCCGGTGTTTCTGTCAACGGCCACCTCGCTGCCCGAGATTGGCGGGGAAGCGGCTTTCTATTTTCCCAGCTTTGAGGCCGCGGTGGTGCAGTCGGTATTTGAACAGGGCATGCATACCTACACCCACACGCCGATGGCCGACGCCATTGTCCGGCATGCCGAACGATTTACCTGGCAGGCAAGCGCCCGCCAGTACGTAGCCGTGTATCAGTCGCTGATGAACTGAAAAGCCGGATAGTGTTAAATTTTGCCCGAGCCGATCCATATAAATCGCGTAATGGCTACCTTGGTATCACGTACTATGTGTATACTGGAAACGGATCGGTTGAACCTGTGTGCGCTGTCGACAGACGACGCGCCCTTTATCGTTGAACTCCTCAACACGCCTGCCTGGCTGGAATTCATCGGTGACCGGGGCGTTAGAACGGTTGCTGATGCCGAAGCGTATATTCAGAACGGTCCGGTGGCCAGTTATCGGCGGCTGGGTTTCGGGCTGTATCTGGTTCGGCTGAAAGAAAACCAGCAACCCATCGGCCTGTGTGGCCTGCTAAAGCGGGAAACCCTGGACGACGTAGATATCGGGTTTGCGTATCTGCCGCCGTTTACCCGACAGGGATACGGTTTTGAAGCGGCATCTGCCGTTATTGCCTATGCCCGCACGACGCTAAAACTAGCCCGGATCGTAGCCATTACGGCGCCCCACAACCAGCCTTCGATTAACCTGCTCAGTCGATTGGGGTTTCGCTACGAAGCGACCCGCACACTGCCCGGCCAAACCGAACCCTCCAGGCTCTATGGTCTCAGCTAACGAACTGCTTTTATCAAGCTTCATCCATGAACGCTCAACGAGTAATCAGCCCCGCCCTGGTCGGGCTGGCTATCGGGCTGCACCCGGGTTGTCAGAAAAATCCCGTGCCCCCCGGTGGCATCGGAACCTACCTGACCGGCCAGTGGCTGCTCACCAAAAAGGTTACCCGAACGAATACGACCGCCTTCGGCAGTCTGGGCGGACAAGTGCTCGAAGTGGGCAACGATAGCCGGCGCAATTTCCTGTCCATCAGCCAGGGTGGTGTTGAGCAGCTACGTCTTTTTGAAACTCGCCGGGTCACAAACGAGAATGCCTATACTGTGGATCTCTATTACGGCAACGGGCAGATGCTGCGGTACTTTCTAAGACAAACTTATCAGAACGGCGTTCCGCAGGGGGTACACAACATCCAGGTGACACCGTTCATAAAAGGATATGCCGCCGTTTTCGATACCGTCCGCTACCACTACGAACGGCTCCGGTAAGCTCGCCGGCCGCTAAGCCAGAGCAGGTATAAGCGATACGGTGCTTCACGAGATGGGTAGGGTGGTCGAGTGAAGTTGGTGTGCTAACTGGAGAGCGACAATCAGCATAGCCAAGTGTTTGTTCACAGGTCATGCGGATTGATACACGTCAGCCCTACAATAGTCTGAAAGTCTCTGGTGTTGCGGGAAATGAGAATGAAACCATATACCAGAGCAGTAGCGGCAATCAGGGTTAGCTTTTTATAGGTTTTTCGCAATTCAATGGTTGTGTTGGCAATAATATCGTCGACGTAAAAGATGGTTGCCAGAGACAAAAAGTCGCTCAGTTTCTGCATCTCGTCGGGGTCGCCACTAAATCCTAACACTTCGATCTTAGCAATGATGGATAGTGTCAGGCTGTCGTCATAAGCTCATCCATCGCCAAAGCGGCTGACTCCGGTAGCTTGTCTCCTACATAGTCAATAATAGCATTGGTATCTAAGATATATTGCTTTCCCATTGCGTTCTTGCTTGCTCAGTATGGCGGAGCAATTCATCGGCCGTTTCTTTAGAAATAGCCCCTCGAAAAGCCGACGGTTTGGTTCGGTTTGGATTCGCTATCTCCAGTGTTTTCAAATCCTGATGCTTTGCCGTAATGTTATGCCACTCCTCAATGGGAATCACAATGGCCGTGTGTCGGCCCTGGGCGTCGGATAAATACTGTACATTCATAGTTAGGTATATCCAGTGTAATTGTAAAAATAAGCACACGGGCTGGTAAAACCTATCTGATCATATCGTCGCTGAGTCGGGACTTTGTCTGTGTTTCATACCCACCACAATGACCTGGATTACCGAACTAAATTGGCCGGTGTAAGTTGGCTGAGTCAGGTCAACGACCCGACTCAGCCCAATCAGGGCTTTGCTGTTCGGGACAAGCGCTCATTCGGCATGAGCTTACAGCACGAGTCAAATGCGATTCTAAGGTCTGGATGGGCAAATAAGCGTAACCAACGACGTTATCCAGCCGATTGGGCGATGGCTGCTGGATGGGGGCGATTGTGAGGGGGGACCATT
The DNA here is from genome assembly GCF_005870035.1 of Spirosoma lacussanchae. GTDB lineage: Bacteria > Bacteroidota > Bacteroidia > Cytophagales > Spirosomataceae > Spirosoma > Spirosoma lacussanchae. The sequence continues at coordinate 10,735 of NZ_SWJG01000006.1, forward strand.
GTGGCTAAACGAGGGGATAAACTACCGAAAACAGAGGTATACCTCGTATGTTTGGTTCATGAACTCACGCATACGGCCTGAGTCACTTGACTCATCACCCTACAAAGAACTGATTCAGACCCTGGCTTATCGATGGGTCAGTGCCGACCGTCCTGCCGAAGGGCTGGTCTATCAGGATTACATGAACACCCTCCGTACGTTGCTGCTGACCACCCAGAGCCTTGAGCAGACCACTGCCATCGTTATGGCGGTGCTGAAGCAGGCCGTGGCGCTCAACAAAACATCGGCCTGGGTCGAGCAGGAGCTGAAGTTTGAGGGTATGCTCAGCGGGGTCGATCGGGCCGACTTCCTACGGCTCGACCTGCAACAGGCGGGCGAGGTCGACGACAGCCTGCTCGATGTGTACAACGAACGAATCAATCGGTTTTCTGCCGACGGGATGTAGCGCAGCAGCCGCCGTTGTTCAGGAGATGACGCGGTAGGCTTTCGGGAGCGTAATTCGGAAGGTGGTGCCGACGCCCTCGGTAGTGTCCAGATCGATTTGTCCGTTGAGGAGGGTGATGTATTCGTGGCAGATGGCCAACCCAAGACCCGTTCCCTGAAAGGTGATGGCGTTACTGGCTCTGAAAAATTTCCCGAACAGATTCGGTATGTCTTTCTTGGGAATCCCGATGCCTTTGTCGCTAACTTTTAGCGTGACCATATTGTCTTTAAACCGGATGGTCAGTGTCGGGTTGCCGGTCGAAAATTTGAAGGCATTGGACAACAGATTTACGAGCACATGCGCTACCAGTTTCCTGTCGGTTTCGACCGGTACAACCTCGCCAATAACGATCAGTTCAACGAAGCGTTTATCCCCTCTGTCGCTGAAATGCAGTTTAATTGTTTGCGCACAAAGGTCAAATAAATCAACCGGCTCAATGTCAATAATTACCTTGCCCTCGTCTAGTTTGCTGACGGTAAGGGTGTCGGAAATCAAATCGTTGAGCGAAAATATTTTCTTGTGAATCGTGTCGAGATGCCGGTTGATAGAGCTGATGTCGACAGAAGCCGAGCCGCTGTTGACATAGTGTTTTACGAGTTCAAGGCTGGAGCTGATGCCCGCCAGCGGTGTTCTGAACTCGTGGGAGGCTGTTGATATAAACCTCGATTTGAGTGCATTCAGCGCCCGCTCCCGCTGGAGAGAATCCTGCAAAATCAATTCTTTTTCGTGGGCTGACGTGATGTCGGAAGCAACACCAACCCGGCGCGTAATGACACCGTTCTCGTCTTTTACCGTGAAAATGCGGACGCTTAGATAACGAACACTGCCGTCCTGATGATTGGCCCGGAACTCAAACGATGGCTCCTGTTCAGTATGCATAAAAAAGCTCAGCACTTTCGGGCGATCTTCTTCGATAATAAAGTCTAAAAACGTTAGGGGGTTTCGGTACAGGTTCGTAACCGGCTGACCCGTAAATCGTTCGTAGGCGGCATTCATGTAGGTAAACCGGGGCTCTTCCAGATCCCGTATCCAGAAAATTTCGTCTACGTTTTCGGCAATATCCCGGAACCGCTGTTCGCTTTCGATGATTGCTTCTTCTGCTTTCTTTCGGGCGGTGATGTCGGTCAGGGTTCCGGTAAAGCCGGTAATCTCAGCCTGTTCGTTGAGCGTAGCCTGCGCAAACACATCGATCCATCGGTAACCGCCTTCTTTGTGGCGATACCGTACAACCAGGTTAACATGCCCGGCGTCGCAGTCCCTGATCTGGGAAAAGAGCGCCAGGGTATGGGCCTGGTCGTCGGGAAGAATGTACTCCAGGAACCGATGCCCCAGTGCTTCCTCGACGGTGAATCCGGTCACTTCTTCCCAGGCCGCATTCAGAAACAGCCAGCAACCCGTTGAGTCGGCCTGGAAAACAACGGCTTTGAGGTGATCGACCAGCGACCGGTACCGGTACTCGCTGTCCCGCATGGCCTGTTCGGCCTGACGTTTCGTGGTCCGGTCCCGAATGACGCCGATCATGCGGTTGGTGCCGTTGGGATCATCCTGACGCACCAGGCCATCGGCTTTCATATAGTGAACCGACTGATGAGTAGGCGAGAAGAGCCGGAACTCGGCGTTAAACGGCTTTCTGCTTTGCTGAATGTCGGCTACATATTGCTTAAAGAAGGGTAGATCATCCGGATGAACCATGCGGGCCACATCGTCGAGGTGGCGGATGGGCTTATCACGGGGCATGTCGAAGAGGTTGGCGAAGCTGCCATCCAGAATCAGCTCGTTGGTATCCAGATTCCATTCCCACACGCCCAGTTTGCCAGCGCGGGTAGCCAGCTGACTCCGCTGGTTAGCCTGTACCAGCTCCTGCTCGATGGTTTTCAGGTACGAAATGTCGATAGCCGTGTCGACGTAGCCGATCAGCTCCTGCTCATCGTTGTAGAGGCCGGTTACGGTAGAGATGACCGGAATCAGCTGGCCGGTTTTGGTGAGCAGCGTATTTTCCCGGCGCAGATAGTCGTGATTTTCCAGATAGGCTCTGATGAGCTTCTCGCCCGTGATGGAAGGGTCGGCTACTTCGGGCCTGAGCTGGTCGATCTGCTGCTGAAAAACCCCCGGAGCGCGTAGTGCTCCGGGGGTAAGCTTGCCAATCAGCTCGTCGGACCGGTAACCGGTCAGGGTTTCGAGCGCTGGATTGACCAGCTGAATGATTCCCTCGGTGTCGGTGGCGGCAATGGCCAGTCCGGCGTATTTGAAAATAGCCCGCTGAATGGCGTACAGCTGCTGAATCTGCCCGGTCCGCTCAGCTACGCGCGTTTCCAGCTCTGCGTTCGTTTGCCGCAGCTGCGCTTTGGTTCTTTTCAGGCTTGTAATGTCGTTGACCGTCAACAGCACATTGCCTCCCACCCGGGCCAGCAGGTAATCGCCCCAGAACTCGCCTACCGACAGATCGTCCTGCAACTGAATCCGTTGGGGACCGCCCGTCGTGGCCACGCTGACCAGACAGTCGAAAAGCCCGTTGGTGCGCACATGCGGGAGCATGGCAAGCAGCCGCTGTCCGGGCATGGCTTCCTGCGTCTGGCCCGTGATATGGGCCGCCACCGGATTAGCCAGCAGGTACGTAAAATCAACGAGGCTGCCGGCGACCCAGACCGGCTCCAGGAGCGCCAGGCCCGTGGGGCTTGTGTCGACAACCACCTGCAGGAGCTGGTGATTATTAAACAGGGTAGTGGCCTGAGTGGTCAGCTGCTGGTTGATTTCTTCCTGCAAGAGCAGCACCGAGAGTTGCCCGGCCACTTCTCTGGCGATAAGGACATGCTCGGAGGTGAAGAACTGAGGGGTAGGGTCTAACAGAACCAGTAAGCCAACATATTGCTCATGGGCCTGCAGGGGAACGCAGAGAAAGGAACGATGCCCCCAGTCGTAGGGGTTGAAATCAGCCGGGAAGCCGCTGCTGCTGGGTCGTAGCTGATTCACCAGGATCTCCTGCCCTTGTGCCAGCAGGTTGTTATACAGGTATTGTACGGGTATGGACACCCCTGGCCAGTCTTCGCGCTGCCCGCGCCTGAACCGGCTTTCAGTATGCGCATACTGTCTGTCTTCATCGATTCGGAATACAATCCCAATTTCGCAGGGAATCATCTCGTACAGGTGGTGCAGCGCCGTAAGGGCAGGCTGTCCGTCGTGGAGACTGCTGGTCAGCAACGCTTTGGTGATGCGGCTCAAGCCGGTGAGCCGTTTGTTGACCCGCTGCAGCTGTAGTTCGCGGCTGGCCCGGCTGGTGGCGGTTACGACCAGCGCCGAAAACGTTTTCAGCAGATCGGCATCGTTGGTGTCCCACTGCCTGGCTTCCCGGACGGCATCGAATCCAACAAAACCTACCAGACCATGGTCTGCCACCAGGGGCATAACCAGTAACGACTGGATGTTAAAATCCAGCAGGGTTGCTTTCTCCCTGGCCGCGTCGGGCGGTAGTTCATCCAGCAAGGTCAGCCGGATGGTTTGCTGGTTGCTCATTTTCTCCTGCCACCAGGGGTATGAGCGGGTCGGTATATCCTGCAGGTCAGACTGGTGAGAAGCAATACCTTCGGCGCACCACTCGTGGGTGCAGGACATGCGCTGGTTGTCGGGGGCGTATTCGAAGATATATACCCGGTCAGCGTTGTTATACGACCCTATTTTGGCCAGCGATTCATGGATGAACGCATTTAGCCCGTCGGGGGACACAGTCAGCAGGCTGCCCGAGATGTCGGAGATAATCGATTCGAGTGCCAGCCGGCGCTGCAGGTTGTTTCTGTATTTCTCCGGGCTTTTGTTCTGGATATAAATCAAACAGGTCTGCTGGTTGCGGCTAATCGTGAAGTCGAGCCAGCGATTGGCATCCGGGTCGTACCGTTCCATCGTGATCGGCGTTCCGGTGGCCAGTACGGCCCGAATGGAGTCGGCCAGGTGGCGCAGGCAGGAATTGCCAGCCAGCGGCAGCGGACGAACCGGCTGAGGCAGGCCACCAACGAGCGAGGACGCCCGGTCGTTCCAGTAAGTGACGGTCAGGGTAGGGGCAACAGAGGTCGGGCCCGGCTCACAGATCAGTACGCCGATCGGAAGATCTGCCCACAGGCCGGGTTGGTTAGTGCTTTCAGAAGGGGCGACTTCCCTGTTGAAAAAAAAACTCTTTAGCCGATTAAAAAGCGCCATGAAAACGGACTCGTACGAAGGGGAAACAACTGACATCAACGCATTGAACTTAGGCCTGATCGGTATGGACAGGAAGCCGGATTACCACCACCGTTAGTCCGGGTGCGGGGCTATCGATGGTGAAGCTGCCCTGGTTCAAATCAAGCATGCGCTGGGTGATCGACAGCCCGATACCAAAGCCCTGCTGCTCGTACTGAGACCGGTCAAACTGGGTGTAAGCGCCGATCTGGTCCAGGCGCCCGATCGGAAACGGCTGCCCCTGATTGGTTATGGTCAGGCAGTACTGATTGGCCTGGACACACCCCTGCACCGTAACGCACTGGTCGGGAGCCGAAAACTTACAGGCGTTGTCGAGCAGTTCGGTCAGGCAGGTTGTCAGGCTCTCGGCCGACAGGTCAAGCGGGGCGTCATCGATGTCGAGCCGATAGTCGATCCGTCGGTCCTGCCGCAGGGCGATGGCTTCCATACAGCTATTGACCATCGACTGGGTAATCTGGCAGGTGCCGCTGGTATAAAACAGGTACGTGGGGTTAGCTGGCTCCATATGCCGCAGCGAGTCCATTAGCTGAATGTTGTCCAGCGAGCGTTTGAGCCGGAGTCCGCACACCTTGATCATGTGGGCCATAGTGGCTATTTCATCACCCGTAAAGTGCTGGTGCTGGTCAACGAGCAGAGACGAAAAACCCAGAATACCGGTCAGGGCGGTGTTTGACTCGTGCACCGATACCGAGGCCAGGTTATGGCGGTAGTTATCAAGCTGTGCTTTCAGCTCTGCTTTGCGCAGGGCCTCGCGCTGTAGCCGGCTGTTGATGCTGCTCAGCAGATTGTCGAGGGTGAAGGGCTTGGTCAGGTAATCATCGGCCCCCTGTGCCATACCCCGGCGCAGGTCGGTGGTTTCTGTTTTGGCCGTCAGAAAAATAAAGGGCGTCGTGGCGGTAAGCTGATTGTTGCGTATGACATCCAGCACCTGATAGCCGTCTACTTCGGGCATCATGATATCGCACAGGATCAGCTGGGGGGGGCGTAACATGGCCTGGCTGATGCCCTCGCGCCCATTGATGGCGGTATCGACCTCGTAGCCATGCAGGCTCAGCATTTCGGCCAGGTTTTCCCGAATTTGTGTGTCGTCTTCTATAACAAGTACTTGTGTTGACATGATGGCTGGAAGGTTAGTTGAGGCTGGTGCCCGATAAAGGTTGTTTGGTGGAGGATTGTATGGTTTCGGCGCAGGCAATGGGTAAGGTAATGGTGCAGGTAGTGCCTTTTTGTTCTTCACTGCTGAGGGTCAGCTGACCATCGTGCAGCTCGACAAACTGCCGCGAGATGACCAGACCCAGCCCGGTGCCGGGGATGCCGGTGGTGTTGCTGGCCCGGAAAAAAGCCTGAAAAACGGTGGCCTGCTCAGCGGCTGGTATCCCAATTCCCTCGTCGATAACCTGAATAACCAGGGTTGTGTCGGTGAAGCAGAGGTGCAGCTGCGGATTGCTGGTGGAGAACTTAAACGCATTCGAGAGCAGGTTAACCACCACATGACTGATCAGCTTCGCGTCCAGGTAAACGGGACGGGGGAGAGCCGCTACCGCCAGCTGCACGCTGCGCTGGTCGGGCCGGGCGTTAAAATGCGTGGCTATGATTTCTTCACATAGGGCCACGACATCGACCCAGCGCGGTTTGAAACTTACTTTTCCCGATTCTATGGCGCCAATGGTCAGCATGTCAGAGAGCAGCGTGTTGAACTGGTCGATCTCTTTTTCGATAATGGACAGATGGCGCTGAACCGAGGCCTGGGCGTTATCCAGCGGAAGCTCCATATACAGTTTGATCAGATCGACGCTGGACTGAATCGTGGCCAGGGGCGTACGGAACTCGTGCGATGCAGTAGAAACGAACTGCGATTTCAACTCATTGAGCGCCTGTTCCTGTTGCAGGGCCTGCTGCAAAACCCGTTCTCTTTCCTTCTGGCTGGTTACGTCGTTGGCAATGCCGATATGGCGAACGGCGGCCCCCGCTGCGTCGCGTATGATAAAGGTCCGGACGTGGAGCCAGCGAATGTCGCCGGCTGTTTCCCGAAGCCGGAAATAAAGCTCGCCCTCTTGACCGGATCTGTACTGTTTCATGAAGGCCAGAACGGCGGGTTTATCTTCTTTCAGGACCGGATCGAGAAAGGAAAATGGTCGCCGGAGCGACCGTTTTGCATGGGTACCCCAGACCCGCTCATAGGCCGGGTTGAGATACAGCAGCTGAAAAGGCCTGGCCGAATGAATCCAGTACACCTCGTCTACATTTTCGGCAATTTCGCGGAAGCGCTGTTCACTCTCGAGCAGGGCCTGTTCGGCTTCTTCCTGCTCCGTCACGTCCCAAAGGACGCCGATCTGCCGGATAACGGTGCCCTGATGATCCCGGATCAACTTGCCGATAGACCGAACCCAGCGAATGACACCGTCGGGACGAATTACCCGGGTTATGTTCTGGAAGGTGTTTCCATGACTATCCCGGTGATAGCGGTCCATGAAGGCCGGCAGGTCTTCGGGGTGAATCAAATTCAGAAAGGTCTGGAAGGTTAGGGATTCGGAATGGGGCGACAGCCCGTATATTTCCCAGACCCGATCGTCCCAGAACATGCGGTTCTCGACCATATCGATCTCCCAGATCCCTTGTTCGGCGGCCTGGGTGGCCAGCTGAAGCCGCTGGTTCAGGCTGCGCAACTGGCTTTCGTTCTGTTGCCGTTCGGTTATGTCGCGGGCCGATGCGCAGATGAGGTGATCGATCTTGACGGCGTTCCATTCCAGCACGCAGAATGTACCGTCTTTTTTGCGAAACTGGTTGATCTGGTTCCGCAGCGGCTGGCCGTCAACAACGCTCAGTAAGGCCCGCCGAACGGTTTCCTGCTCGGCGGGATCAACCGATGCCCAGAACGGTACTGTCTCCGCTTCGCTGGCCGGAAAACCGAGAGTGAGCTCCCAGGATCGGTTGATGCTGAGCAGGTTGCCGGTCAGGTCGGTTGTACAGTGCAGGTCGATCGATTCGTCAAAGATGGCTTTTACGGCCTGATTGGTTCGTTTCAGTTCGGCCTCAACGGCTTTCTGCACCGATATGTCCGTAGAGATACTGACAAAACCGATCAGCGTACCCGCTTCATCCTGCAGGGTGCTGATCGTTGCCAGGATGGGTACCTGCCTGCCGTTTTTCCCTACCACCACACACTCACCATAGTAATACCCCTGCGAGGCAAAGGCATCATTGAAGATATCGGATGTTGGGAAGACAGAATCGGGCGGGAAGTGGGCAATATGAGGGACAGGGTTGTCGGGCGGCCCCGGCACGATTCGGGCTACCAGGCCGATGAGTTCGCTGGGTTCGTAGCCGAGTAGGTGGGTGGTGGCCTGGTTGGCCGTCAGAATAACCCCGTTCACATCGGTCGAGATAATGGCATGACCGGCATGCTTGAGTATGGCTTCGTGCAGGGCCGAGAGCTGCCTGATCTCCTGTGTTCGTTCCTGAACGCGCTGTTCCAGCTGTTCGGTATAATGCCTGAGCTGGTCGTCGAGTTGTTGCTGGTAGAGGACCAGCGCGACCGGACTGGCCAGCTCCTGCGCAATAGCCCGGTACTCTTCGTTAAAAAAGCCGGGTTTGGTCGAAGCCAGCGTAAAGGCACCGATGCACTTGTTCCGGCAGTATAGTGGGATGATGAGCAGCGAGCGGAACCCCCGCTCATACACGTTCAGTGCGAACGGAAGCTCGTCGGAATCGGGCTGAAGGTCCGGAATATGGATCGTTTGCCGAATAGCGAGGAACTGCTCGTAGAAGGAGCTGGGTGGTATGTCGGTGTCCGGGTTCAGCGTCAGGTCTCCATCACTGATGCGGCATCGGGCGATAATCTGGCGGGTGTCGTCGTGAAGCTGAAAGACCGATATACGTTCGCAGGGCACCATAAAGTGCATGTATTTCATGGCAATCAGCAACGGCGACTGATCATTCAGTCGGTAACCAAGCAGGGCCTGGTCAATGTCGTGCAGCCCTTCCAGCCGCTGGTAGGTGCGTCTGAGGGCTGACTCATGCTGCAGGCGCTGCCGCACATTGGCCACCTGAGTAGCAAACGTTTTCAGCAAAGATAAATCGTGCTGCTCCCAGCTGGGTTGGGTTGTGATGGTATAAAAGGCAACGAACCCCTGAACCTTCTGGGCCTGCATGAACGGAACGGCCAATATGGATTTAACCGAGAGAAACGAGAAAAACGCTTTCTCGGCAACAGCCGCTTCGGGTAGTTCATCGGCGCGTAGCCGGATGATCTGGCCGTTCTCCAGCCGGGGGCGGGTCCAGTCGAAACAGCTGGCGGGTCTGATATTGACCCGCTCTTTTCGGGGAGCTATGTGGGGCGCGCACCATTCGTACACGCAGCTACCCTGCTGATAATCGGCCGAGAAGAGAAACACCGAGGCTCGTTCGGCGCCAATGTGCGCACCGATCAGGCCCAGCGCTTCGGTCATGTAGGCGTCGACGGTGTCGGCCTGTACGGTAATAAACCGGCTCGAAATGGTAGACAGAATCGACTCCATAGCCAGCCGATGCTGAAGGATAGCCGCTGATTGCTGCTGGGCACTAACGTCGGTGAGGCTGATCATAAGCCGATCGTCATGACGGGCCAGGGTGATATCATACCAGACCGACTGATTCTGCAAGGTATATTCCCGAATCAGTTGCTGAGGCTCGCCCGTTTCCGTTACGGTGACCATGCGGGTGAACAGCTCAGGCAGTACCGGACATGGCACCTGGTTAACAAACCGCTCGGTGAGCGATTCGGTAGTTTGCCCCAGCAGCCGGGCGAAGGCTGGATTGACCAGCCGGTAGCGAAAATCGCACAGTTCTTTTTGTCGGTTTCGGACCGGAACCAGAAAGGCTACACCCTGTACTGATGTGTTGAACCAGGTCTGAAAAAAATGCTCCATTATAAGTTGGGTAAAGTGGATAGTTGAACGCATGGATACCCGTTGGGCTACGGCGTTCCTCGCTACGGTTAGGTGGAAAGCCAGTTTCTGAATGCGTTGTAACGGGCTTTGGGTAAGATTACCTGGTGTTGCTGGCCGTTGATCGTCAGATAGAGGCAGTATTTGCCTTTTTCCCAGTAGGCGTATTTCTGAATGGTTTTTCGGTGCAGAATAACATGGCGGTTAACCCGGAAAAACTCATGTGGATCGAGGGTTGCCGTCAGCCTGTCCAGTGTTTTATTGAGTTGAAAAAGGCCGGCCTTGTGCCAGACGTAGGTACTTCGGTGCTGCACGTAGAAATACAGGCAGTCGGGCACCGTCAGCATCATGTTCCCTTTGGCATCGTGGCCCGGGAGGCTGGTGAGATAGCCCGATTTGGGAGGGCGGCTCAGCCGTTGCTGCTGACACCGTTTCAGCCGACTGGCAATAGCCGTCAGCAGGTCGCTGCTCAGGAAGGGTTTGGTCAGGTAATCATCGGCTCCCAGCCCCATGCCCTGACGAAGGTCTACCATATCGGCTTTGGCCGTCAGGAAAATAAACGGGACATGAGCCAGGTCGGGGTAGTTGCGAATAGTGGTCAATACCTGATGGCCATCCATGTCGGGCATCATGATATCGCACAGAATCAGATCGGGCTTTACTTCTCTGGCTTTATGAAGGCCGTTTATGCCATCGGGTGCTGTCTGCACGTTGTAGCCACTAAGCTGAAGGAGTTCGACCAGATTCTCCCGGATCTGGGCCGCGTCTTCAATAACTAATATTTCGGTTGGCATAGCGATGGATAGTTGGGTACACTATAAAGAACCGTCCAGCCTGCCAGCTATACAGGGCGTACAGGTATGCAGCCAGCGCCCTGAGGGGATTGACCTGCTGTTCGGGAAGAAAGACGTTGAGTAAAGCACCGGGTCTGCGTACAGACTAGGGCGAACGGTTAAGCGGTAAAAGCACCGGGAGCGGGAGAGGCTGTCAGATAAGCTCCAACGGTAATCAAGCCGGACAAATGAATGGAACGTCGAATTTTATGTTGACTATCCAATATACACGATGTATATGTTGGATAGTTTGATGTTAATTAACGTCGACGTTGAGTTAGCCAGGTAGTTGGGTCAAATTTATAGGAACTACCTAATAAAAGAAAATAATAAGCACAGAAATGATTAATTACACGTGAACGTTTATGTCAATCAGGTAAAACAATATGAATTTCTATTAATATTCTGATTTACAAATACTTACTCGTAATAAATCTCTTATTGCTGATAAAGGTATTAACAAATTATGCGCTTATATACCCACTTTTTCAATTCTTACTTCTAGCTTAGTAGCTACTAAATGGGAAATAGTAAGATTCAAAAATCAAGCAAATAGTCCGGTTTTTAGGAGCGTATTTTATAAACTTTCCAGGTATTTTATAAACTTTTAATAAATGCACATTTTTCTGTTTTTGTCCGAGAGGCCCATCTTGTGCTCCTTGATCCGGTAGTAAAATCAGAATATCAATAGAGGCTATACAGCTAAAGAGCCACCTCTACGGCCCGAAATGAGACAGGCTGTAGAGGTGGCTTTTTGTTGTGTAGAGTTAACCGTATATAGTGCCGAAGCCAACGCGGTTATGGCCGGTAACTGACCCGGTATACAACCCCGTTGTTATCGTCCGTAAACAGCAGGGAGCCGTCGGGCAGGGTAGCGATGCCAACCGGCCGGCCAAACTGGGAGCGGTTATTATCGACCAGAAAGCCCGTCACGAAGTCGTCGATACGGGTCGGTTTGCCGTTCTCGAAGTGAGCCCGAACAACCTTGTATCCCGAAGGCTGGGTGCGGTTCCAGGAGCCGCGCATGGTTACGAACGCATCATACTGATAATCGGCCGGGAATGCGCTGGCCGCACCGGCGCCACTGGTGTAAAAGACCATCCCCAGCGGAGCTGCGTGAGCGTCGTAAGACAGAGTGGGCAGCGTTGTTTTAGCCAGGATCTGCGCATAGGTCGTATCGCCCATGGGCCGGGGGTGCGGGTTGTAGTTCCCATCGCCGTAGATGTAAGGCCAGCCGTAAAAAGCGCCCTCTACAATCTGGTTCAGCTCCTCTTTTTGCTGTTCATCGCCCAGCCAGTCGATACCGTGGTCGAAGCCAAACAGGGCTTTCGTTTGTGGATGCCAGCCAAAGCCGATGGTATTGCGAAGGCCACTGGCGTAAATCCGGCGGTTTGTACCGTCGGGATTGGCCCGCAGGATGGTAGCGTGTTCGGCGTTGGGCTCGGCGCAGGCATTGCAGGTGCTGCCGACGGTCAGGTACATAAACCCGTCGGGACCGAAGCCAATGGTGCGGTTTGGGTGTTGCCCGGCGTCGGGCAGATTGTTGATCAACACCTGAGCCTGACCCAGGGTACCGTCGCCGTTGATCGGGATGGAGTACACTTCTTTGATCGCCACGGCATACAGTCTGTTGTCGAGGATGGTCAGGCCATGAATACTTTTCAGGGTAGCTACAACCTGTTTCTGGTCGGCCCGACCGTCAGCGTTGGTGTCTTTCAGCAGGGTAATAGTCCCTGCCGTACGGTCTGACACATAAACATTTCCCGAGCTGGTAACGGCCAGCATGCGTGGCTTTCCGAGCGAATCGGCGAATTTGGCGATGCTAAATCCGGCCGGTACTTTCAGTTGAGCAACCCGTTCGTCGGTGGCGCTGACCAGTGCTGGCTCGAAGACGTTCCCGTTTACCTGCGCTGAAGTCGGTTGGTCGTTGGTTTCCGGAATCGACGTGTCATACACTTCGTCTTTATTACAGGCGGTCAATCCAGCCACCAGCGTTGCACACAGCAAGCCCGATAGGCGAAAAATACGTTTCATGCGATGAGTGATAACGTTGAGATATAAATAGAATAAAATCTACAGAATAACTAGTCATATTGCTACAAGTTGTGAACGGACCTGGTATACGATTAAACGGACCCGGTTTGCATAGCCTGTAGTATGGTTCGAATAGAGGACTCTGGTTGGTGAGCTGCCGGGCTGATTTTACAGCTGGGGAAGGGGTGTTCCCGATTAGTCTACAATAATTGTAGAAAATAATAAACACAACTTATTCGCGGAAATGTGTAAAACGCACAGTATCAGCGGATGGCACAGTTTTGGTTACCAGGGGCAGCAACACAAACTAACTAACCTTAAACTGTTTTTCGCTATGGCAACGTTTGGAGAACGCATCGCAAATTTTTTCAGTGGCAATGATACTGAAACCCAGGAGGGCCTGCATGGCTTGTTCGTAACCGAGCTCAGAAATATCTATTACGCTGAAAAACAGGCTGTCGATGCCCTCGGCGAACAGGCCGATGCGGCTACAACCGACGAAGTGCGGAACGCTTTTCTGCAACACCAGCAGGAAAGTCGTAACCAGATTGCACGATTGGAGCAGGTATTCCAAAGCCTCAACGTCGACGTAGAAGAAGGGTCCTGTGCGGCTATTGACGGACTGGCCGAAGATGCCCGGATGGTGGTGTCCAATACCCATTCAGGATCGCTCACCCGCGACGCCGGTTTGATCATGGCCGCTCAAAAGGTAGAGCACCACGAGATCGCTTCCTATGGCTCTGTTGTAACCCTGGCTCAGATCATGGGGCATACGCAGGCGGCTCAGCTGTTACAGCAAACCCTCGATGAAGAGAAAAACACGGACAAAAAGCTGACAAAACTGGCTGAATCGTTTATCAACGACCGCGCCAATTCCGAGTCCGATGATATGGGTTCGTCGGACCGTGATCAATACAGCGGCAGTGTGGTAAATCCGGACGGCACGCGCTACAGCGACAGCTCTAGCCAGACCTACCAGTCAGGCGAGTCGTATAGCGGCACGCAGTCGGGCAGCTCGACCGGATCGACAGGTACGTACCGGTCTGGCAACGATGCCACCCTGGGCGGTACATTGGGTATATAACCCCGACTATTCCTAAACAGCAGCGGGCTTCCTGGTCAGGAAGCCCGCTGCTGTTTTATGACACCTGTGAACACAGCTTTCGTTTGATAACCTAAGCCGTTAACGTGTAGTTTTTACAAACTCAGCCCCGTCGGGCAGGCAGACAACCGATAAATCCGAGGTCTTGCCTTTCCCAGACGGGGCTGAACCTCTGCTAAATCAATGCGTTTCCGGCAATGTGCCAATTCCCCTAAACCAACACCATACAATATTCTCAGCTGCAGGCTGGTTTCCGGCTAGTTAGGTACATCGTCGGCCAAACAGCTAGGGCTGGCTGGGTAGCTCCGGGTCGGGCTCGGTGCCATCGTTGTTTCCCAGCGTGTCGCCATTCCCGAAGTTGCGGCTGCGGTCAGGTTCCATATTAGGGCTACCCGAGGCCATGCCGGACCCGTCGCTTATCGTGGCGGCCTCCTGCTCGTCGGTAGGCGTTGTGGGTACGTGATGGGCATCGCCCGACAGATCGGTCGGGTTATACGCTTCATTCATCATCTCGCTCTGGTCGGGAGTCTGCATAAGACCGCCGGTGTCGGGCGTGTAGGTCTGGGACTGCTCGTTGAGCATGGCGTCCTGATTTACGTTTTCCATGGGTGTTGAGTTTAGTAGTTAACCGCGCGTAAATACCTCCCATAAACGGTTGTAAAGTTTGCGCGAATACGTCCGCACGTCGAGGTGCGACGCATGGATGGTAAACGGCGTAAACCGATGTACCGAGTTAGGCAACGGTTCAATCCGGATGGTTCGGCCCGACGTCCAGCGACCGGCTACCCGACGTACCGAACCCGTGAGTTGAATACCGGCATCGACCAGGGTGGTCGCTACCGTGTCGGGGTACTCTGCCGCAGCCAGTTCCTGCGAAAAACGCTGTAGCTGACTGGCATCGAACCACGACAAAGGAGGCATTTTCAGGTGGTTATCCTGTAGTCCCCGGCGACACAGGAGTCGAACGAGCAGCGAGGAGCGCCCGGCTACCGGTCGTGTCGTCACCTCCAGGTCGAGCACTTCGAGGGGCGCTGTTTCCGAGAGGGTAGTAAGTTCGATGTTCATGAGTGATGAAAATATGACGTTTTATCTCTTAAAACCGGACAAATGCATATGATGTTTACCCATGGGTTAGATGTAGATCATCTTTTTGGTTATACCGCCATCGACCGTAAAGTTTTGTCCGGTAATGAAACTGTTTTCCGGCGCGATCAGGAACAGGATCATGCGGGCAATATCGTCGGCCTGACCTACACGCCCGGCCGGGTGTTGGGCATGGTCTTCGGGCCGCAGATCGTCGGCTTTCGCTTTGGCTTTCTTGCGCAGGTTGGAGACGTCGATCCAGCCGGGGCTGATGGCATTGACCCGGATGTCGGGGCCGAGGCTAACGGCGAGCGAATGGGTCAGCGACAAAATGCCGCCCTTACTGGCCGAGTAGGCAAACGTGTCGGGTTCCGACTGAAAAGCCCGGGTCGAACCGATGTTGATAATACAGCCTTTCTGGGCCGCAATGTAGGGAGCCGTATGCTTGGTACAGAGGAAAGCGCCGGTCAGATTGGTACCGATCACGCGGTTCCACTCGTCGAGGGTTAGCTTATCGATTGGTTTTTCGATCATCTGCGCGGCATTGTTGATCAGCGCATCGATCTGACCAAAGTGACTGATGGTCTGGTCGGCCGCTTTCTTTACGTTGATTTCGCTGGAGACGTCGCAGGAGACGAACAGGATCTGGCTGGTAGAGGCTTTGAACGCTTCGCGGAGTTCGGCAAGTGCGTCAGTGTCAGCTTCCCAGATAGCAACGCGGTAGCCGTGTGTGAGGAGGTATTGGGTCGTTACCCGGCCTATGCCCTGGCCCCCGCCGGTGATGATGGCAGTTTTCATGATTGAGAATAAAGCGTATGAACCGGCAAACTACACGTTAACCGAACACAAGCCATCACCCACGGGTTAACTTAAGCGTATCCTTATCGAACGGGCCAGCTACAGGCCGCCCCCCAATGCTTCAGATTGCGTTCTCTCCGGTGTATCGGCTCCGGTTGCCCGAAGGCCATCGGTTCCCGATGCTCAAGTACGAATTGATTCACGAACAGCTGCTCTACGAAGGCACCTGTACCGAGGCTAATTTCTTCGGCCCCGAGCCCGTTGATAACCGCTGGGTGCTGGGCGTACACACGCCCGACTACGTGCAGGCCCTGCAGTCGCTGACCGTCGACCCGCGCATGGTACGTCGGATTGGATTTCCGCTTACGCCCGAGCTCATCCACCGCGAATGGATCATAACCCAGGGCACCATCGACTGTACCCAGCGGGCGCAGCAGGACGGGGTGGCCATGAACGTGGCGGGCGGAACCCATCATGCCTACCCCGACCGGGGCGAAGGCTTCTGTATGCTCAATGATGTGGGGGTGGCGGCCCATTACCTGCTCGAGACCGGTCAGGCCCGTCAGATTCTGGTGATCGATCTGGACGTTCACCAGGGCAATGGAACGGCGGTGATGTTTCGGCAGGAGCCGCGCGTGTTTACGTTCAGTATGCACGGCAAAGACAACTACCCCCTTCGCAAGGAACAGTCAGATCTGGACATTGAGCTGCCTACGGGTACGGCCGATGAACTGTATCTCAATACGCTCTACGATACCCTGCCCGGCCTACTGAAGCGCGTTCGGCCCGATTTTCTGTTTTTTGTGTCGGGAGTCGACATCCTGGAGTCGGACCGGCTGGGCAAACTGGGGGTAAGCCGGGAGGGGTGCCGACAGCGCGACCGGTTCGTATTCGAGCAGGCGATTCGGCACGGTCTGCCCATCGTAGCATCGATGGGCGGGGGGTATTCGCCCCGCCTGACCGATATTGTCGAAGCGCACTGCAACACCTTCCGCACGGCCAGCGACCTGTTTTTCTAACACCTTACCGAAGCCGGTTCAGGGTATAGCACACCAGCCGGTTGGCCACTTTTTTTGTACCATTGCCCGCGCGCAGGTCGCCGAGGGTGAACTCGTATATATAGCCCGGCACGAGTTTATCGACCGTCAGCGATACGGTTCGGCGGTCGGGCGAGAGCCGGGCGGCTGTAACGGCCACCGGCTGTTTGTCGGTCTCGGGCGAGCCATATTCGCGGTGGTATTTGTAGTAGTAACGGCGGCAGGTGTAGTTGGTCAGGCTGCGGGCCGTGGCGTCGTCGAGGGGCTGGGTGAAGGTCAGGTCGAAGCCGGTGGCGGTCAGGTGCATGGCTGTCAGATCGAGCGGAGTACCGCCTTTGTAGCGGATAACCTGCAGGCCCCGGTCGCCGACCCAGCCGTGGTCTGTCATGCCGAGCCAGAGCGAACCGTCTGGCGAAAACGCCATGCGATTATTGCCAATCTTCAGCCCCGCTTTATCGAAAAACGGGATGCAGGCCCCCTGTAACTGACCGCCAATGGTATCGAACATAACCCGCAGCAGGCGCGAAAAATCCATCTCGCCAATGAACAGCTGGCCCCCAAAGGGACCAAATTTCCCCCGGGTCAGGTCGGGTACGATCTGGGTGGGCGAATGCGCCATACGCTGATGCGGAAACGCAACCACTTCTTTTGTTCGCATACTGTCGAGGGCCTGGACCGAGAGGGTCAGCGGGTCGATGTCGGGAAAGTCTTTTTTCCAGACCAGGCTGGATGGATGACCGTAGAACTTACCGGGCTCAACGTGGTAGAGTTTGCTGGTACCCAGCCAGTCGCCCTGGTTGTCGGTTACGAAGAGTCGCCCGGCCGCGTCGAAGCCAATGCCGTTGGGCGACCGGAAACCAAGGGCGTACGGAATAACCTGCCCGGCGGGCGTCTGTTTCAGTACCCAGCCCCGGTAGGGCACACAGGCGTACATGCGCCCCGGCCGGCCCAGCGGGTCATACGTGCCCCGCACCTCGTCGCGGATACCGGCCCCGTTGGAGGCTGCGTTGAGGCTGATGTAGAGATTGCCCTGTCGGTCGCGCACGGGTCCGAAGGCGTACTCGTGGTAATTGCCCGACATGCCGAACTGGTCGATAACGGTTTCGTACACGTCAGCTACGCCGTCGTTGTTGGTGTCTTTAATCCGGGTCAGCTCGGGCCGATGAACGATCAGCAGTTCGGTATTGCTGACGGCTATGACGCCCAGCGGATCGTGCAGCCCTTCGGCAAATAGTTTCCATTGTTTGGTTTTGGGGTCGTACAGCATCACCTCGCCCCGATGGAAACAAACCGCCAGCCGACCGTCGGGCATGAACGCCAGTCCACCCGTTTCAGCCACCAGACCCGGCGGGGTCGGCACCGTCTCGACGCTGTAGTAATCGGTAATCGTATCGCCCGTAGCCTGCCCGCGCGTTTTGGTGTTTTTGGCCGGTATGGTCACCGTGGTCCGTGCGGACGGCGCTCCGATCCCCACGGACCACTTATTCGAATGGTTTGTTGCTGATGCCAGCGTGGTCCGTGTCCCCACAGACCAGGGTGACCAGAGGAGTAGCCCCGTCGTGGTGGCCAGCGCGGAGAGAAGGTATACGAGAGAAAAGCGCATTACTGGACGGTCATGAAAATGGTGAACTGGCGGGTACCGGCGGGCAGAAGCAGCTGGCCGTTGCGTAAGGCAGCGGTCTTGCCGGTCTGGGTGGCGCGATAGGCCAGGCCCGGTTGCTCGTCGGCCAGGAAGGTGATGGGCTGTTTGGTCTTGTCGATGGAGAACTGCCGGACCAGACCCCGCCCACCGGGGAGCGGTTTAATCAGCTCGCGTACGGTAACCCCGTCAACGACATACTGAAACTCTGGGTATCGGTTGATAAGCCGGTAGCCCCGAAACTGAACTACGGGCGAATGACCAGCTGGTTTGCTCCCGATCCGAAGCGGGAAAACAAGCCCGGCCGGGCTGGGCGCGGGTGCGGCCCCCGGCTTAGTGGTGGTGCTCACGGTAAGACCCGCGGTGGAGGGTCGCCCGGGCGCACTGGCTACGTAATAGATATCCCCGACGAGTTTGGTAAGCTTCTGCCCCTTGCCATCCCACTGGTCGGCATTGTCGACGAAACCGCCCGACCAGGCGTAGCGCAGCTGGCAGATACCGGCGTCGAAGCAGTATGACTGAACGGGTCCACCGGCCAGACCGGGCATGCCGACTGCAATAGCCGCCGGACCACAGTCGGGCATGAACGTGCGATAAACGGCCGGCAGGGTGACCTCGTAGGGGTGGCCCGACGGCTGGTGATGACCGGCATGGACGGCGGTGCTGCCCCGTTTGGGTAGATACGGGTCGGCCTCGGGTGGGGGGAGCCGTTTGGGGTCGCGGGTGCCGTACAGAATGCCGTACATCACGTAGCCGTGACCGGGGTAGGTACAAACGTAGGGGAAGGCGCCCTCATCGACCGTTAGTAACAAGGTATCGGCCCGGCCCGGCTCTACTTCGCGGGTGTGGGCCAGCACCTCCGGCATGTCCGGAACGTAATGGCGACTGGCACCCTCGGCTCCCAGGCGCAGGGCCGCGTCAACCACCCGGACCCGGGCGTTGGGGCGGGTGACAACCAGGTTATGGGCCATGTCGTCGTAATTTTCCAGCACGAGCCGAAGCCGGGTTTTGGGCTTCAGCACCAGCCGGGGCTGATCGTATTGCAGGCCCGCAATGGACTTGAGCGTAATGGTCGTATCGACGGGCTGCTGAGCCAGGGCCGGGCCGATGCCGAGGGTCAGCCATGCCAGCAGAGAAGCCCGTAGCCGGGAAAGAATGAGGTGCATAAACTCGTAACGCATACAGCGCTAAAAGCGGTTCAACGCCTTCTGCCTACTTCTGGTTACTTCGTTCACCCCTGAAATAAATGAGACAGGCGGAGTAGCGCCCTGGCTTACCGGGCGCCCCTGACCTGCATATGAAGGGTGTAGACCGACTCCGACGCGGTGATGAAGAGCATGTCGTTGTTTTTACCGGCGAAGCAGATGTTGCCGACCCAGCCGGCCGGTACCGGAATGGTCATCAGTTTC
The DNA here is from genome assembly GCF_005870035.1 of Spirosoma lacussanchae. Taxonomy (GTDB): domain Bacteria; phylum Bacteroidota; class Bacteroidia; order Cytophagales; family Spirosomataceae; genus Spirosoma; species Spirosoma lacussanchae. The sequence continues at coordinate 30,306 of NZ_SWJG01000006.1, forward strand.
GAGCGGTCGGGGCCGTATACGGTAACGCCTTTGCCCGTCAGGTACAGATTCCCTTTGTTATCCAGGGTCATGCCATCGGAGCCCTGACTGACGTAGAGCTGTCGGTTTTTGAGCATGCCATCGGCCTGGATGTCGTAGCGGTACGTTTTATTATCGCGGATGTCGGCCACGTAAAGGACTTTCCCGTCGGGCGTGCCTATGATGCCGTTGGGCTGTTTCAGGTCACTGTCTACCAGAATAGCCTGCCGGGCTCCTTTGGGCAGGTAATATACCTTTTCGCCGTCCAGCTCCGGCTTTTTCCGCTCCCAGTAGTCGCGCTGGTAGTAGGGGTCGGTAAAATAAATACCGCCTTTCGGGTCGATCCACAGGTCGTTGGGGCCGTTGAAGCGATGGCCGTTGAAGTCGGCCAGCAGGACCGTAACCGTTTTGTCGGGGCTGATCGACCACAGCTCATTTTTTTCGTCGGCGCAGGTAATCAGGTTTCCCTGCCGGTCGAAGTACATCCCGTTCGAGCGTCCCGTCTTGTCCATGAAGAGGGAAAACGTTCCGTCTGGGTTGTATATCCATATTTTATCATTAGGCTGGTCGGTGAAATAGACCGCCCCAGTCTGGCTAACGGCGGGGCCTTCGGTAAATTTGAACTGGCTCGATAGCTTCTGAAGGGTGGCGTTGGGTGCCACAATGGAGTTGGCTTCGGTCTGGGTCATAGGCGTCGACTGGCTAAATAAAGGCCCTGATGTGGTCAGGGATAATGCTAGTATAAATCCGGGCCAGCGGGAATTGTTCATGGAAGAAAGGGAATTGACGGTTGAAAAAACTTATCGGATTGGCGAATCGCGGTCGTCGGCATACGCTTTGCTGAAGTCGATTCGGTTTACCTGACCAGCTACATAACGGATGCCCTGGAAGATGTGTTTGATGAACAGTTCATCATTCAGGTAATCCGTTTTGGCGTGGCCGAGGGTCGTACACCACGTATACCCGCCGTCGAAATTGTAGTACCAGGCCGACGGATAAAGCTGGGTGTACGAGCCGCCGAAGGTTTTTATTTTTTCGGGTTCGTCCGGTTTCAGCGTGGTCATATCGCTCGCCATAATCACCGTGGGGCCGGGCAACATCTCTTTGGTAAAATAAAACTCATCTTCTTTCTGCCACCGTTTGGGCAATCCCTGCATAGACGGGTGCCGGGTGTCGAGAACCTCGACCGTAAACGGCTGAAACCGCGGATGCCAAGCAAACGTGCCGCCAATCATCCGCTTGAACCAGCTCCAGTTCCGCTCGGTGCCCATCACGGAATGAATACCGACAAAGCCCCCACCGGCTTCGATGTAGCGTCGGAACGTCAGGCGCTGCTGGTCGGTATCGAACACGTCGTTGTTGGTGCTGGCAAAAAGAAGCAGGGTGTACTGCTTCAGATTCGTTTCGGTAAACACGTCGGGCTGGTCAGCGACGTCGACCGCAAACCCGTGTTGCTGGCCGAGTGTCCGGATGCAGGCAACGGCGTTGGGGATGTTATCGTGTACGTATCCCTTGCCGTTTTTGGTGTAAACCAATACCCTGACTTTTTTCCAGGTAACGGACTGGCTCCAGACCGGCCCCAGGCTGAGCACGCCAAGCAGGAAGAGGATGCCGCCTGTTTTACAGATTCGATTCATCGGTGAGATGGGTTGACGAACCTATAAGGAGCGGGGGTAGGGTTATCTACGCGTATAGGGGAGGGCCTGGCTGACGGGAAGCCGAAAAAAGAATGCCGCCCCGTCCGTAACGGTCGTGTCGAGGCCGATCTGTCCGTTCATACTTCGGATAAATTCGCTTGATATCGCTAGCCCCAGGCCGGTGCCGCCGGTGGTTTTGCCATCGGTCCCGGCTCGGCTGGCGCCAGTGAGGCCCGGTGCTTTGAAGTACCGGTCAAATACCCGGCTCTGGTGCTCGGGCCGGATTCCGGTTCCGTAATCCCGAACCCGAACCTCAACAAAGGTATCCACCGTACGGGCTGCGATCTCGATCGAACTCTCCGACGCGCTATGCCGGATGGCGTTCGACAGAAAGTTGATCAGCACCCACGACGCTTTGTCCGGGTCGGCCAGCACGGCAGGCAGTGCGTCGGGCAGCGACACATCCAGCGAAATCTGCTTGTCGTCGGCGGCTACCCGCAGCGCATTCACGGCATACTGAATAATATCGGCTGGGGCTACTGGTTGCAGGTTCAGCTGAATCTGTCCTGATTCGACCTGGGCCATGTTCAGCAGTTCGCCGGTCAGGTTCAGCAGCCGGTCGGCGTCGGCCCGGACGTTGCCGATCAGGTCGCGCTGCTCGTCGTTGAGTGGGCCGATGCGGGTATCGTCCAGCAGCTTCAGGCTCATCTTGATGCTGGATAGCGGGGTTTTCAGTTCGTGAGAAACCGTAGCGATGAAGTTGGTTTTAGCCAGATCGAGCTCTTTGTAGGAGGTAATATTTTCCAGTACAATGACATAGCCGGCCAGCTGCGACTGCTCTTCGCCGGTGCGCGTCACCGAAACGGTGTGGGTACGTTTGTTGAAGTAACTCTCCTTGCCGTTGTCGTAAATCTTTAGCAACGCTGGCCGGTCCGGGTCGGCTGGTTCGGTGGTCGGTTTGGGTACCGGCAGGTCCATGACATCCCGGATCAGCGTACGCATGAGATCGTTCGAGGTGGCTACGTCGGGGGCGTAGCGGCCTTTCAACTGCTCTTCGGTCAGGCCCAGCAGACGGCAGGCAACGGGGTTGGTAAACAGGATACGCCGGTTTTCGTCGAGACCAATAATACCTTCGTTCATGGTCTGGATGAGCGTATCGATACGTCGTTTTTCGAACAGCACCCGCGCCAGGTTCGAGTGTTCGTATTCGTCCAGCTTATGCGCCATCGAGTTGAACGACCGGGCCAGTTCGCCAAACTCATCGCTGGATTTGAAATGGAGCCGTTCTTCAAAATTACGGCTGGCAATCTGCCGGATACCGTGCGTCAGCTCGCGCAGGGGGTTGGCAATGTAGCCGGGGAAGTTGATGATGAACGAAAAAACGATCAGGAAGCAAAACGTCCCTACGGCTGCCATCCAGAGCAGGGCATCTTTGGCCGTTTGCTTCGCGATTTCATTCTTGCGCACGATGGCCTGCCGGTTCACCTCATCGACCCGGAACAGAGCCTGCTCCATCCGCCGGATCACATCGGTACTGGTGGGGTTGTGCCGGAGCCGGTCATACTCACGGCGTAACGCATTCGTTGGCGACTGTTCACCGGCTTCGGTTACGTTGGCTTCCTGTAGGCGCAGGCTCATCTCAAACTCTTTCAGCGCGTTGGCGGGCTGGGCGGTTCGTTCGCTGGCGGGTACGCTGGCCTGCTCCCGAAGATCGGCCAGCGCCCGCTGCATATCGCCTACGTATTCGAGCGAGATGTAGTTGTCTTGCAGGATAGCCTGCGAATCATCAGACAGCTGGTTGAGGTAATAAGCTCCCAACCCGCCCATGAGCAGGATAATCGCGAACAGGAACGCCAGCGCAGCGGATATTTTGGCTTTTATGGTCATGCTCGTTTCAGGACAGGATAACCAGATCGGTGTCGGATTCGGACAGTTTGTTCAGTAACTGGTTAAACACAAAGGTGCGCAAAATGATCTGCGTCAGGCTGAAATGGGGCTTGCCGATGCAGACGGTGGTAACCTGTCGTTTTTCAACTTCGGTCATGATGCAGTTGACAACGTTGGTGCCTTTGGCCTGGATAACTTCGGCCCCCAGCTCGGTTGCCAGTTTCAGGTTGTTGATGAGGTGCCGTTGCCGATCGAGCCGGATACGGTCGGGGGCTTCGGCGGGCGTCTGCACGTAGAGCACGTACCAGCGCGACTGGTAGTAACTGGCGAGTCGGGCCGTTTTGCGGATCACCCGCCGGGCGGTATCAGGGTTGCTGCTGATGCTGGCCAACAGCCGTTCGGTCCGGATCGTGCCGTTCAGCGGCTGGGATAGTTCAATTTTTCGTTCTACCGCCGATGCCACTTCGCGCAGGGCCAGTTCACGCAGTTGCAGAATCCGGTCGGGCTGAAAAAAATTAGCCAGGGCCATCTGTACTTTGGCCGGGTCGTAAATTTTGCCTTCGCGGAGTCGGGCTATCAGCTCATCGGCGGTCAGGTCGATGTTCACCACCTCATCGGCGAGCTGTACCACCCGGTCCGGCACGCGCTCCGTTACGTCGATGCCGGTAATGGCCCGTACTTCGTCGTATAAACTTTCGATATGCTGGATATTGACCGCGCTGATGACGTTGATGCCGGCGTCGAGGATGTCGAGTACGTCCTGCCAGCGCTTCTCATTCTTCGAGCCGGGAATGTTGGTATGTGCCAGCTCGTCGACGATTACCAGTTCGGGATGGGCGTTCAGGATGGCCTGCACATCCATTTCGTCGAGCGCGCGTCCTTTATAAAACAGGCTCCGCCGACCAATAACGGGTAAACCCACAACCAGCGCGGCCGTCTCGGCCCGGTTGTGGGTTTCGATGAACCCGATGCGGGCGTCGACGCCGTTGCGCCGGAGAGCATGCGCGTCTTGCAACATCCGGTACGACTTGCCGACGCCCGCGCTCATGCCAATGTAGATCTTGAACTTACCCCGCCTTGATGCGCGGATCAGGTTCAGAAAACGTTCGGCAGTCTGATCGTTCGGGTTCATGATTGTGGTTAAAACGAAACGGCTAAACTGGTGGTCAGGGATGCATTGCTACGGCCTGTACCGCTCTGCGTAGCGAAGATAGACGTCTGGCTGTTGTACAGCTTACCTTCGATCCGGAACAGAGCCGTGGGCAGGATGGCATAATCATACCCCAGCGAATACCCCCAGGTCCGGAAATCGGGTGTGCCGATGATAACGCCGTTCCGGTCGTCGTAATACTCGACCCGTCCGTTCAGGTAACTCGTGGCGGAGGTTTTCAGCCGGGCAATCATAACCGGCGAATACCAGATATAAGCGCCCTTTCCCACGCGCTGGCCGCTGTCGGTTACTGGCTTTCGGTCGGCCCCGATGTCGAAGCCCAGAATCAGGCCTACTCTGCCGGCAGGGTTGATGATGGCGTACAGGTTGTTGAAGAAACGCCCCTGACGGAGTGAGTCGGGTCGGTCTGATCCCAGAAAACTACTCCAGTTCAGCGTCAGCCGGGACGAGGGCCGGAACTGTACCTGCGTACTGAACGAAGGCCCCGTATACCCCTCCACTTTTTTGATCCGCTGCCACCCATTCAGGGCGGAGCCCAGCAGGGTCCATTTCCCGTTCGGGCTGGTGTAGGTCAGTTTGGCACCCGCGAGGTAGTAAGGCGAATTTTCGGCTAGAATGCTCCGCGTCAGGGTCCAGCAGTCTTTGGAGATGGCACTTTCGAAGCCGATATGCGACGAAAATAGGCCCGCGTCGAGCCAGAGATCCCGTTGGCGCGATAGTTTAACCCCGGCGTTGGCCTCAAAGATCGGTTTTACCAGCCCCTGTTCGGCCGCGTAGTTGTACTGTCCGTAGGTGCCGACCTGAAGCGCCAGATTGCCCCGTACCCGATCGGTGGCGTAGGCCAGTCGGGCATAGGCCAGGTTGATATTCAGCTCCCGGTTTCGCTTGTGGTTGTAGAGAAAGCCGGGCCGTTCCTGGCTGGTTTTGGGCGCGGTGAAATCGTGGGTGTAATACGCTTCGACGTAGCCGGTGAGGGTGATGTCCGTACTATCGGGCGTTTGGGCCAGGGCTGGGAACGAAGCAGCCAGCAGCAGGGTGGCTGATAAGATACAGTTCATGAAGAATGGTTTTGTTGGACGGGGCATGCTAGTTCAGCTGGTCGAGGGCTACGTTCAGTTTCAGTACGTTAACCGTTTCGGGTCCAAACAGGCCAAGCAGTGGTTTTTCAGTATACTCGCCAACGAGTTGGGTCAGCCGATCGGCGGGTAGCTTCCGAGTCCGCGCAATACGGGCTACCTGGATGGTGGCAGCGGCTGGCGACAGGTGTGGGTCGAGGCCCGATCCCGATGCCGTGACCAGCTCGGCCGGGATGTCGGCCCGCCTAACCCCGGGGTTGTGAACCAGAAACGTATCGATGCGGGCCTGAACAGTCTTCAGATAATCAGGGTTGCCTGGCCCTTTGTTAGACCCCCCCGACCCGGCCGCGTTGTAGTCAACGGCCGACGGGCGCGAGTTGAAATACCGGTCTTCGGTAAACGATTGACCAATGTTGGCGTATCCGACAACCTTGCCGTTTACCGATACGGTTTCGGCATTTCCTCCGCCGGGGGCCAGTTTGGCCACGCCCGCAACAACGAGCGGGTAAATAACGGATACAAGAACCAGCAGGACCAGCGAAAGTCGGATAGCGGGTGACAGGTGTTTGTTCATGGGATTGATGCCGGTTTTACCCGGCTGTTTATTGGTGAGCGCCGGGCCGGATACCCGACGCTGGGTGAATCAGACGAAAAGCCCTACAATCAGATCGAGCAGTTTGATGCCGACGAAGGGGGCTACCAGACCGCCAAATCCGTAAATGAAGAGGTTCCGGCGCAGCAGCGCACTGGCCCCGATCGGCTTGTAGGCCACGCCCCGTAAAGCCAGCGGAATCAGTACCGGAATGATGATGGCGTTGAAGATCACCGCCGATAGAATGGCCGACTCCGGCGAGTGGAGCTGCATCAGGTTCATGCGTTGCAGCGCCGGTATGCTCGCAACGAACAGCGCGGGAACGATAGCGAAGTATTTGGCTACGTCGTTGGCGATGCTGAAGGTGGTTAGCGTGCCCCGGGTGATCAGCAGCTGCTTTCCGATTTCAACTACCTCAATCAGCTTGGTGGGATCGTTGTCGAGGTCGACCATGTTACCCGCTTCTTTGGCAGCCTGCGTTCCCGAGTTCATCGCCACACCCACGTCGGCCTGGGCCAGGGCGGGCGCGTCGTTGGTGCCGTCGCCCATCATGGCTACGAGTTTGCCGCCGGTCTGTTCATGGCGTATGTACTGCATCTTGTCTTCCGGCTTGGCTTCGGCAATGAAATCGTCGACGCCTGCTTTCTGCGCAATGAATCGGGCCGTGAGGGGGTTATCGCCGGTTACCATAACGGTCTTGACGCCCATCTTGCGGAGCCGGTCAAACCGTTCGGCAATACCTGGCTTGATGATATCCTGCAATTCGATGACGCCCATGACCCGCTCATTTTCGGTCACGACGAGGGGGGTGCCACCATTGGCTGCAATATCCCTGGCTTTGTCGGCCGTTTCGGTCGGGAACCGCTGACCGGCTTTCTCGACCAGTGCCCGAATAGAGTCAACGGCTCCTTTTCGGATACGAAGTACATCCGTTGCGCTGCCTTTCCCCGGTTGCGGCAGGTCGATACCCGACGAGCGCGTTTCGGCGGTAAACTTGATCAGGGTGGCGCCGGTTGTACTAAGCGAGCGGGTCACGTCAGTACCGGCCAGCTCGACAATCGACTTGCCTTCGGGCGTTTCGTCGGCCAGCGAACTCAGCGCCGACGCCCGGATCATGTCGGCCTGGTTCACCCCCGGTGCGGCATAAAAGTGAGTGGCTTTCCGGTTGCCGATGGTGATGGTGCCGGTCTTGTCGAGCAGCAGCGTGTCGATATCCCCCGCTGTTTCTACGGCCCGACCCGACTTGGCAATGACGTTGGCACGCAGGGCCCGGTCCATACCCGCAATTCCGATGGCCGACAGTAACCCCCCAATGGTGGTCGGAATCAGGCAGACGAAGAGCGAAATCAGGGCTGCAATGGTAATGGGCGTATTGGCAAAAACGGCAAAGGGCTGCAGCGTAACGCAGACGATGATGAACACCAGCGTAAAACCCGCCAGCAGGATGGTGAGCGCAATTTCGTTGGGCGTTTTCTGCCGTGAGGCTCCTTCAACCAGCGCAATCATCTTGTCGAGAAACGACTCGCCCGGCTGGGTCGTCACGATGACCTTGATCCGATCGGAGAGCACTTTGGTACCTCCCGTCACGGACGATTTGTCGCCACCGGCTTCGCGGATCACCGGCGCCGACTCGCCCGTAATGGCTGATTCGTCGATGGTAGCCAGCCCTTCGATAATGTCGCCGTCAGACGGGATGATGTCGCCCGGCTCGCAGAGAAACACATCGCCTTTGCGGAGCTGAGCCGACGAGATCGTTTCTACTTCGTCCAGCCGATAGGCGCCCACCGGCCGGATCACCTTGGCGGGCGTTTCCTGGCGGGTTTTGCGGAGCGATTCAGCCTGCGCTTTGCCCCGTGCTTCGGCAATGGCTTCGGCAAAGTTGGCGAACAGGATGGTCAGCAGCAGCACGGCGGTAATAACGACATTGTAGGCCAGTGAGCCCTGAGTTGTATCGCCCGAGAGCGCAATATAGATCGTGACGGCCAGCATCACGAAGGTGCCAATTTCGACCGTAAACATAACCGGGTTCTTGATCAGGAGCGCCGGGTTTAGTTTAACGAACGATTCTTTTAGGGCAGTTCCCACCAGTTCACGCTGGAACAGGGATGGGGAAGCTTGTTTTGCCATTTTTGTTAACTTTGATAAAACGACATGTAACTATGACAGTTGAGCAGACTTCGGTTGAAAGCATCTTCCACGAAATGGGTTATGCTTCCAGTACGGATTACGCCATCAAAAAGGCCAGAGAGGAACTATTGCGGGAACTTAAGGTCAGCCTTGGTCGTATTGACGCATTCGAGAAAAAGTACGAAATGACGTATGCTGAATTTGATAAGCAGTTTCATTCGCTTACCCAGTTCAGCCTGTTCGAGCGCGACGACGACAGCATGGACTGGCGGGCAGAGCTTACGGTGCTGCGGAGCATTGAAAAGCGGTTGGCCACATTGACACTATGATTCATGATTTGCAGCCTTTTGCCCGTTTTATCACAGAGGCTTCTTCCCTTAAACCTGTTTACAGGCCAGGTATTATGCAGATTCGAGGGCGCCTTACCCTGATCGATCAGTCCGTTGTTCATATTCGTGAGAATCATGTGTTAGCTACTGGCTGGATCGACTACGCCTACCAGTGGCAGACTGCCAACCATACTCTTATCGTTCGTTGGGACAATGCCCATGATATGCCTGGGATTGATACGTCGCCCTACCACCAGCATGTAAATACGGAAGAAAACGTGCTCCCCTCGGAACCGATGACGCTCGAAAAAGTCCTTGCTTTCATTGCCGTACAAGGGTCAGCGTAGGGAGAAAAATTCGGCCAGCGGACCCAGCGCCAGGGCTGGGAAGAACGCCAGGGCTGCAATGATGGCAATGACGGCAAACGTCATCAGTCCAAACGTGCCGGTATCGGTCGGGAGGGTACCGGCGCTTTCGGGGACGTACTTCTTCTGCGCCAGCAGCCCGGCAATAGCCAGCGGCCCGATGATCGGCAAAAACCGCCCCAGAATCAGCACAAAGCCCGTCGATACGTTCCAGAACACGTTGTTGTCGCCCAGTCCTTCAAAGCCCGAGCCGTTGTTGGCGGCCGATGAGGTGAACTCGTAAAGCATCTCCGAAAAACCATGAAAACCGGGGTTGTTGAGCCAGTTGGCGGGCTTAACGGCCCAGTCGGCATCGGGGCTGTTGACCAGCACATACGACGACAGAGCCGTACCCGCCAGGATCAGAAACGGGTGCAGGATGGCGATCAGTGAGGCAATCTTCATCTCGCGGGCTTCGACCTTTCGGCCGAAAAATTCGGGGGTTCGCCCAACCATCAGCCCGGAGATAAATACCGCTACGATCAGGAAGATGTAGTAGTTTAGAAAGCCTACTCCGCAGCCCCCGTAGAACGCGTTGGTCATCATACCCAGCAGCTGCATAGCGCCCGACAAAGGCATGGCCGAATCGTGCATACTGTTGACCGAGCCCGTCGAGATAATCGTCGTTACGATACTCCAGTAGGCCGAAGCCAGCGGGCCGAAACGAACTTCTTTACCTTCCATGGCGCCGGTCGGCTGGGCAATGCCCAGCTGCGTCAGGGCCGGACTTCCGTTCAACTCCGACCAGATAGTCGGCAGCAGTAACAGCAGCATGCCGGCGGTCATCACCCCAAACACGATCCAGGCGAACTTGCGCCGGTTGATGTAAAAGCCCAGGGCAAACACCAGGGCAATCGGGATCAGTACCTGCGTAATCATCTCGACCATGTTGGTCAGATAATTAGGGTTCTCCAATGGGTGGGCCGAGTTCACACCGAACCAGCCGCCCCCGTTGGTGCCCAGGTGTTTGATGGCAATCATGCCGGCGGCTGGTCCGCGCGAAACGCCTACAGTATCGCCCTGCATGGTAACGATCGTGTCTTTACCGGCAAAACTGGCCGGCGTACCGTTGAAGACCAGCACCAGCGCCACTACGAGCGAAATGGGGAGCAGCAGGCGAGTAATCGACCGAACAAAAAAGAAGTAGAAGTTTCCCGATCGGTCGGTTGTCTGCGGCAGAAAATGCCGGAAAATCAGCACCAGCGCGGCAATGCCTGTTGCCGCCGAAACAAATTGTAGAAAGGTGATCACCCCCAGCTGCGTCAGATACGTCAGCCCCGACTCGCCCGAGTAATGTTGCAGATTGCAGTTGACGAGAAAGCTGATGGCTGTATTGAACGCCAGATCGGGCGACATGGAGGGGTTTCCGTCGGGGTTGAGCGGGAGGGAACCCTGCGTGAACAGCAGGACAAACGCCAGTACAAACCAGACCAGATTGATGGTCAGCAGGGCCACCAGATTTTCTTTCCAGTGCATGTCGCGGGTGTCGTCGATACCGCCGATCCGGTAGATCAGCCGTTCGACGGGCGCCATAAAATCGAAAGCGTTTGGCTCATTGGCAAATACGCGGGCGAGGTACTTGCCTAGTGGAATCGCCAGCAGGACGGTCAGGCCGTACGTGACGACCACGCCTAATAGTTCAGTTGTCATTGATTAACGTATAAGTCGGAACCCGAGGCTGATTCAGAACCGTTCGGGCCGGATGAGCACATACAGCATGTAGGCAAAAGCCAGGAGTGAAATGATAAACAGGATCGTCAGCATGATCGTGTGTGTGTGTGAAGGCGCAAGCACCCGGCTAGCCAGCCGTTGCGCCTGTTTTAGCCAGTGAATGGCGGTTGTTGGTGGTACAGTTAGATTCGTTCGAACCATTCGATGGTTTTGTAGAATACGGCGAAGCAGAGCAGGGCCGAAACAAGCAGCAGCAGAACAGTAGCCATTGGATTGATTAGGTTGGTTATTGATGCCCCTGTGCCAAGAAGTAGACCAAACTGGATGTTAAAAAAGAATGTAGACTGTAATTGGCTATAAGAAAGAAGGTTATGGTGATGACACGGACCGGAAAGCGGTGAATCAAAAAAGCCGACCTTACCATTTTGGTAGGGTCGGCTTTTCAATTTGGTAATGTCGGTGCCCGTTGCGTATGCCCGGGTGGTTTGCTTACCGAAGCTCGAAGATAACGGCCGATTTGCCGGCTACAGACAGCGGCTGGCTTAGTGCCTGCGTTTGGCCGGTCAGTACGTTTCGGGCGGTTGTATAACCGGCCAGCACTTCGCCATACCGGGCGGTATCGAGTGTGCTGGTTTCCGGGGTCTTGTTCATCACCACCAGCACTTTCTGCGAGTTGGTGTAGCGGACGTATACGTAGAGGCCATCGCGGGCCGCGAAGTGCTTGAGCTGACCGGTCTGTACAGCCTCGTTGGTACGACGCCAGCGCAGGAGTTTTCGCAGAAACTCCCGGGCCGTTGTCTGCTGCTCAGTCAGCCCCTGGCCGGTAAACGCGCTGGCGGTATGATCGGGCCAGCCCCCCGGCATTTCACCCCGGATTTCGTCGTGCCGGTCGCTCTTCGGGTTGGTCATCAGGACTTCGGTGCCGTAAAACAGCTGCGGAATGCCGCGGGTGGTCAACAGATGGATCATCCCCATCTGCCACAGCGCAAAATCCTCATGAATCTGCGTGTAAAACCGGCTTATGTCATGGTTATCCGGAAACGTAACCAGGTTCTGGGGGCGCTCGTACAGAAAATCCTGCGCGAGGGTCTGGTAGAGCTTGACCAGCCCCCGGTTGTACTGCCGGTCGTCTTCGTTGAGGGCTTCTACCAGGGCATTCTGGAGCGGAAAATCAAACATGCCGGGCATGTAGGAAACGTACCCATTGCGGTTCTGCTTTCCTTTTTGCCAGAAAGCCACAATCGCCGGGTTCAGCGACCATTCTTCGCCGACCATATTCAGGTTGGGGTACTCCTGCATGAGCCGTTTCGACCACTGCGCCATGAAATCCTTGTCGGGATACGGATAGGTATCCATCCGGATGCCGTGCAGGTCGGCGTATTCGACCCACCAGATCGTGTTCTGGATCAGATAGGTAGCCAGCAGTGGATTGCGCTGGTTGAGATCGGGCATGGTCGGTACAAACCAGCCGTCGGCGTGCAGGCGCCGGTCGTAGTCAGACGCGTAAGGGTCCTGGATGCTTTCGCGGGCGTGGTGGGTAATCCGGGGATTTTTCGGTTCGTTCAGCCAGTCGTCGGTAGGCAGGTCGTTCATCCACCAGTGCGCCGAGCCGCAGTGGTTCATGATCAGGTCGATAATGAGTTTGATACCCCGCTGGTTAGCGGCCTGGGAGAGGGCAAGGTAGTCAGTGTTGCTGCCGAAGCGAGGGTCGATCCGGTAAAAATCTGTGCTGGCATAGCCGTGATACGACCCGGAAGGCATATTGTTCTCCACCAGTGGGTTGACCCACAGGGCCGTGATGCCCATATCCTGGAGGTAGTCGAGGTGGTTGATGATACCCTGAATGTCGCCCCCGTGGCGCGTATCCCGGCCGGTGCGGCTGGCTTTGTCGGCCAGATTCGCTACGTTGTCGTTGGCCGGATTTCCGTTGGCGAAGCGATCGGGGGTGATCAGGTACATGACGTCGGCGGCCGTATACCCCTGCCGCTGCGCCGAGTTGGCTTTCCGGGCTTTCAGCTCATAAACAACCGTTTGTGCCGGCCGACCATTTCTGAGGAATTGGATCGGGAACGTACCGGGTTTGGCGCCGGGCCCAATAACCAGGTCTATGAAGAGGTAGTTGGGGCTTTTGACCCGGCTGACCTTCGTTATCGTTACCCCCGGATACGACAGGCGGGGCTGCGTATCGCCAATATTTTTTTCGTGAATCAGTACCTGCAGGTGCGGGTCTTTCAGGCCGACCCACCAGAATGCAGGTTCAACGCGCTGCCCAAAAAGCAGGGTAACGGGGAGGAGGGCTAGCAGGGCAGCCAGCAGAACGAATCGGGACATAGGTAAAAAGACGAGATAGGTTGAAGGCAAAGATAGAGAGGTAGCCAGAAAGGTTGGCCGACGCACCCGGCTCGGCAGGGGTTAGTACAACACGGGGTTCAGCGCCGTATCGATCACCTGGCCTACTGTTGCACCCGGACACCAGGTGTGCCAGTCGTTTTCCTGATTGCGGTTGGCAGGTTGTTTCAGCCGCATGTTTTTATCCATGTAGATGACCGTCATAACCTTACGGGTCTGGTTGGTCTGGTTGGCCCCGGCCCGGTGAAATACCCAGCCCGAGTGAAAACTGACTTCGCCCAGGTCAAACGGTTCGATCACATGCTTAAAATCCGTAACCCGCAGCTTTTCGGCAATCAGCGTTTCGCTGTCGTCGCTGATTTTGAGGTCGCGGCCTTCCACAATTCGGTGGCTTCCGGCGCTGAACTCGAGCGGACCCAGCGGGAGTGGCGTTTCCTGCAGGGGAATCCAGGCCGTGATGGTTTTGTCGGTGCTCAGCGGCCAGTAATACTGATCGGCATGCCAGGGCGTGATGCCCCCACCGCCTTCTTTGAACAGAGCCTGGTCATGATAGATCCGGACGCCCGTTACCTGCATCAGATCCGCGGCCAGTTTGGCCAGTCGTTTACTGAACACGAACGTTCGGATGGCTTCGTTTTCGCGCCAGAGGTTGAACAGCTGCAAAAACGCCTTGCCATAGGTGTCGCGTTCGGTCAGCTGGGTCGTGACGGTGTTCATGTGGGCAACCTGCCGGGTAATAACCTCGTTGTAGTGGGCCAGCGTATCGGCATCGAAGACGTGCTTTAGCTTGATGAACTGGTTGGTCTGGTAAAAATCGATCTGGTCGGGCGTGAGTTCGTAAGGGGTATCCAGGCGTGTCATGGCCGTTGCTGATTGGGTTTATTAGGTTGGGCAGTCGAGAGTGTGTGTGGTGTCGACTGATGCCACAAAGTTCTGCCGCGAAGCCGTCATCCTGGATAACCTATTTATCCGGGTATTTTTCCGATATTACCATCAGATTGATTTTTGTGCGTGTACAAAGGTAAAATAGGCAATGAAACCTGAGCTGGAAGCCGGTATTACTACGAAGGGCCTGGCTTCGTTCAGGGCGTTTCGGCTGAACCAGCCCGTGTTCCGGTCCCACTGGCATTACCATCCTGAACTGGAGCTTGTGTTTTTTGCCCGTGGCAAAGGCATGCGATTTATTGGCGACGATATCGCCCTGTACGACGAAGGCGATCTGTTCCTGATTGGCGAGAACCTGCCCCATACGTTCGTGAGCTACGAAGACGAAGCCGTGCCGCTGGTCGAAGCCCTCGTCATTCAGTTTCCGCGGTCTTTGTTCGACGGGTTCGTCGAGTGTGCTCCGCTGCAGGACTTGTTCGACGCGGCCCGGCGTGGCCTCGCCTTTGCCCGACCTGGTTCCGACCTGATAACCACCATCCGGCAGATCATCCTGCATCCGGGCCTGCCTGCGCTGGCTGGCCTCTTCGCCCTGCTCAACCAGCTCCAGCAGCTACCTGCCCGGGAACCGATCCTGTTGCAGACCTATCAGCGACACGCGGCTCTGACCGACGCGTCGACCCGCATCCGCACCGCCATCGATTACGTGAACGCCCACTATCAGCGGCCGATTCCGCTGGCCGAACTGGCGGGAGTCTGTCATTTTGCACCCAATGCCTTTTGCCGGTGGTTCAAACAGCACATGGGCGTAACGTTTGTCGACTACCTCAATAAAGTGCGTCTGACCCACGTATGTCAGTTGCTGGTTGCCACCGACCTGCCGGTGGGCCAGATAGCCGCCCAAACGGGTTTCGACAACATCAGCACCCTCAACCGACTTTTTCAGCGTAGACTCCACACCGCGCCGGGCCGTTACCGGGCGCAGCACCGTATCTGAACGGGGGTTGACTTCAGCCGTCCAGCCCGTATTCGGCCAGTTTTCGATAGAGGGTTGTCAGGCCAATGCCCAGCAGCCGGGCCGACTCGGTTTTGTTGCCGCCGGTATGCCGCAGTACCCGCCGAATGTGCTGCTGCTCGAGGGTAGCGAGGTCAATAATGGCGTTGGGATCGGTAACGGCCGGGCCGTCCTGCATCTCGTACGGAAGCAAATCCGGGGTTAGTTCGGCGGTGTCGGCCAGGATGACGGCCCGTTCGATGAGGTTCTTCAGCTCACGAATGTTGCCTTTCCAGGGGTGCTGCTGCAGTTTCTGGACAAAAGCCGGGCTGAGCCGGAGATCACGGCGGCCAATTTTCAGCGCATCCTGCCGGGCAAAGAGTTCGGCCAGCGCGGGAATGTCGTCGCGCCGGTCGCGCAGGGGCGGGAGTTCGATGCTGAAGACCGATAGCCGGTAGTACAGATCGAGCCGGAACCGCCCGGCGTTGGCTTCCTGCTCCAGACTTCGGTTGGTAGCCGCTACAACGCGCACATCGGTTCGGGTGGGTCTGGTATCGCCCACGCGCAGAAACTCGTGGGTTTCGAGCACCCGCAGCAGTTTAGCCTGCAGGTCGAGTGGCATCTCGCCGATCTCATCGAGAAAAATAGTGCCTTTGTCCGCTTCGGCAAACAGCCCTTTCTGGTCGCGGCTGGCCCCGGTGAAGGCGCCCGCCCGGTGGCCGAAGAGTTCGCTTTCGAGGATGTCTTTTCCCAGGGCTCCACAGTTGATGGCCACAAACGGCCCGTTTCGGCGGGGGCTTCCCTGGTGAATGGCCTGCGCAAAAACTTCTTTGCCCGTACCGGTTTCGCCGGTGAGCAGCACGGTAGTATCGGTAACGGCCACCTTACGGGCCAGTTCTACCGCCTGCCGGAGCGGCCTGGAATGACCCACAATGGTATCGAACCCATGTCGGCGGCTCATCTGCTCTTCCAGCTGGCGGATGCGAAACTGCAGGTTCGCTTTCTCTACGGCCCGGCTAACGAGCGGAATGATCTTGTCGTTATCGTCGCCCTTGGTAATGTAATCGAATGCACCGTTTTTTATGGCCGCAACGCCATCCTGAATGGTGCCGTAGGCGGTCAGGACTATGATTTCGGTGGCCGGGTAAAGCTGCTTGATCTGGCGGGTCAGCTCGATGCCGTTCCGGTCGGGCAGCTTGACATCGCTGATGACGAGCTGAACCGTTTCGCGCTCGAGGGTTTTTAGCCCGGCCCGGGCGGTGTCGGCTTCCAGAACGGTATAGTCTTCCAGCTGTAATATCCGGGCCAGCAGCTGGCGCAGCCGGGGTTCGTCATCAATGAGGAGAATCGTGGCGGGCATAGAGTGCGTACGCTGAGTGACTGATCGGGCTGCAAAGTACGGATGAAACGCGGATGGCAAATGTACCGCTCTACCCCCCGCGACCGGCTACACACCCGAAAAAGCACGTTACCAGGGTGAAATGCGAAGTCACACTAAAAAAATATTAATTCGCCAACAAGCCATACTTTCCGGAGTTAACCCCCTATGCAACCCCAATCGACCTCATCCCGTAATAAAGTCGACTCCCGGATTACCTCCCCGGTCGAGTCGCCCGACTTTTACCAGCTCGATGATCTGCTGACAGCCGAACACAAGCTGGTTCGGTCAGCCGTTCGCGACTTTGTCCGGCGCGAGATATGCCCCATCGTTGAGGACTATGCGCAGCGGGCCGAATTTCCGGTTCATCTGGTGCAGAAGTTTGGGCAGATCGGTGCGTTCGGACCCACCATTCCTACCGAGTACGGCGGGGGTGGACTGGATCAGATCAGCTATGGCCTCATGACGCAGGAAATTGAACGGGGCGATTCGGGCTGCCGCTCCTGCGTATCGGTGCAGAGTTCGCTGGTTATGTACCCGATCTGGGCGTTTGGCTCCGACAAGCAGCGGCAGAAATTTCTGCCCCGGCTGGCCACGGGCGAACTGCTCGGCTGCTTCGGCCTCACGGAACCGAACCACGGCTCTAACCCCGGCGGCATGGAGTCGAACTTCATCGAACGCAGCGACTACTACCTGCTCAACGGCTCGAAGCTCTGGATCACCAACGCGCCCATTGCCGACATCGCCATCGTATGGGCCAAGAATGACCAGGGCAAGATCCGGGCGCTGCTGGTCGAGCGCGGCATGGAAGGCTTCTCGACCCCCGAGATTCATAATAAATGGTCGCTGCGGGCCAGTACCACCGGCGAACTGGTTTTTCAGGATGTGAAGGTGCCGAAAGAAAACATGCTGCCCGACGCGTTTGGGCTGAAGAGCGCGCTGAAATGCCTCGATCAGGCCCGCTACGGCATCAGCTGGGGTGCGCTGGGCGCGGCTATGGAGTGTTACGAAGTGGCCCGTCGCTACGCCCTCGAACGGATTCAGTTCAGCAAGCCGATCGCCAGCTTTCAGCTGGTGCAGAAGAAGCTGGCCGAAATGCTAACCGACATCACCCAGGCGCAGCTCCTCTGCTGGCGGCTGGGTATGCTGAAAAACGAAGACCGAGCCACCACCGCCCAGATCTCTCTGGCCAAGCGTAATAACGTGGAAATGGCCCTGCGGATAGCCCGCGAAGCCCGGCAGATTTTGGGTGGTATGGGCATAACGGGCGAGTTTCCAGTCATGCGCCACCTGATGAACCTGGAGTCGGTCAGCACCTACGAAGGAACCCACGATATTCACCTGCTCATCCTGGGCGCTGACATCACCGGCATTCCGGCCTATAAATAAGCAGAGAATAGAACAGATAAAACCGCAAAAAGACCCGTCATAGCACGGGTCTTTTTGCGGTCAGGCCGGGTCAGGCGCTGCGTAAGTAACCAGGTCAATGCCGATGCCGTTGGGATCGACGATGGCAAAGTGCCGGTCGCCCCAGGGTTCGTTGCGGATATCGATGGCGATGGGCAGACCCAGCGCGACTATACGTTCGTATTCAGCGTCTACATCCTCGTATTCGAGGGTGAGGTAAACGCCCTGTCCCTCGAACGCCGGCTGGAATAGCGGCTGTTGCGAGGGATGATGGGGGCGCAGAAAGCTCAGCTCGGCCTGCTGGTTCGGCGTATGGAGCAGCAGGTAAAAGTCGTTCTCAAACGTTACGCCAAAATGCAGCACGCGGGTATAAAAGTCGCGGGTTTCGGCCAGCTTCTCGGTGATCACTCCGGCGTTCAGTTTCATAGGCCAGGACTATTGTCAACAAGGGTATGCAGGAGTTCGCAGGTCAGCCGAATCGTGGAGAAGCGGCCTTCGGCAGCGACAAACGTGCCGCTGCCCTGCAGGCCGGTCAGCTCGTCGGTGCCGCTGCCGGGTACGATGGTGAGTGTGCCCCGGGCCACGCCGTCTTCGTAGGTGCCGGTACCCTGCATCACGAAGCTACCCCGATGACCGTCGAGGCTGCCGATGAAACGCTCGAGGCTGACGAAGCTGCAGGAGGTCTGGCTCCGGTACATCATCAGGTACTGTTCCCAGCTTTCGCCTTCCAGGTCACCCGTCACGGTGTTGGTCACGCCAGAGCGGGTCAGGGTAGGGGCGTCAGTCAGTTCATCGTAGGGAGTTTCCGTCCAGCTTCTGACCGTACGCCGGGCTGTCAGGTGAAGAAGTGAACGCGTCAGGGAAGAGACAAACATCGGGTTGGGCTGCATAAACGCATGCTTTAGGATGAGATGATACCCTAAAGATCGGCTGGTCTGGTGACAGCCCTATGTCAGCAGCGTTTCCTCGACGGGCATGTAATGGGCAAAAAGCTCTTCGGTCAGCGCCTGCATGAGGGTTCGCAGCTGGTCGGGGGCTTCGATCGTGACCGAGTCGCCGTAGGAGAGCAGCCACCGGCCCAGCCCTTCGAGGTAGGGCGTGCACAGATGCATCCGTACACGGTCGCCGAGGTCTTCTTCGCGCTGAAAGCCCCACATGTAGCGGTGCTCCTGCACAAAGCGGGCGGCTTTTTTGGTGAACGAGACCGATACATTCACGACGGGCATGTCGGGTCGGCGCATCTGGTCGAGGTATTCGCGCAGGCTAAGCCGTTCCTGCCGCGCAAACGGCCGCCCCGTATCGACCAGCTCCCGAATCCGGTCGACCCTGAAATCGCGGTAGTCCTGGCGCGTTCGGCAGTAGGCGATCAGGTGCCAGACCATGCCGTAGTGGTACAGGCCAACGGGCTCTACCTCGCGCCGGGTTTCGGTATCGGTATAGCCGGCCTGGTAGCAGATGGCGAGAACGTGATGCTGGGCAATGGCGTGCTGGAGCGTGTTGAGCAGGCCCCCGACATAGGGTTCGCGGAGGTTGGGCTTGTGCACCGCTACATGCGGAGCCAGGTCGTCGAGGTGTTCCTGGTCGGGGCGCTTCAGCACCGATTTTATCTTGAACAGGGCCGACTCGAAAGCGGTCTGTACCGACTCGTCGCCCCATTTTTCGACCAGTTTGCCGCCAAATACCAGTGCACTGGCTTCGGCATTGGTGAACATGACCGGCGGCAGGTGATAATCGGTCAGGAAGTAGCCCACGCCTGCCTCGGCACCGATGGGAACCCCCGCTTCTTCGAGCGACCGGATATCGCGATAGACCGTTCGCAGGCTGATGGTAAAGCGATCGGCCAGTTCCTGAGCGCGGACGACCCGTTTGGTTTGCAGATGAATCAGAATGGCAGTCAGGCGGTCCAGACGGTTCATAAATAGAGCAGAAATCAGGTTGTTCAGGGTAGTTAAAGATAAAAAATAAGCCGGTCTTTACCTAAAAAAGTGAGGGTTTCAATCGTGTTTTTTGGCGAGTGGGACCGGGTCTGGGGGCGATCGGCAGAGTCAGTGACGGATGGTGTATACGAGGGGTGTTTTTGTGCCATGTCGATGCGGTGTTTGATGACCTGGCTCTAGGGTTGGCCCATGACGATTTATTGCCTGATCGCTCCCCAATCCACACCGGTGCGGACACTTTCCTGAACAAACCAACCCGCTTTGGTGTACAAGAGAGAAAACCTCCGATCGCATGAACGTAGCAGACACCCCCGTTACCCACAACCGTCATCACCACCGGTTTGAACTGACTGTCGACGGGAAACTCAACATCGTGGCTTACCAGCAGGTTGACGACGAAACGCTGGCCCTGACCCATACTGAAGTAGATCCCAGTCTGGAAGGGCAGGGCGTTGGCTCGCACCTGGTCAAAGGGGTGCTTGAATTTGTGGAGCGCAATAACCTCAAAATCGTGCCGCTTTGCCCCTTCGTATCGACCTACCTCAAACGCCACCCCGACTGGAACCGGGTTGTTTCCACGGCCTACAGCGTCAACGACTTTTGAATCTCATGAACGGGGCTTGGATGGGGGTGGCTCCGAAAACTTGTGCTGAACCAGCCTGACCAGTAAATCGGTGGGGAGCGGTTGGTCGTGTGGGAAGTGAAGGGCGTTTTTGGTACCCTTACCCCGGTACGGAGCCATCTCTGCGTTGTAGAGGGCCATCCCGTACATGGGGTACAACCCGATGTGTTTTTTGTAAGCCGCAAGCCAGATTGTTACGGTATGCCGTTTGAAGGCTGGCATGCCGTAACTGAACGTTTCTTCGGCGTCGGGCTGGGCGGCCTGGATGAGCTGCCGTAAAGTCCGTAGCCGCTCCTGAACCAGGGCCGGGAAGGTGTCGATGTACGCATCAATTGGGCTGGCATTGGGTGAGGGTACCTGAGTAGCCATGAGTGGAATAGGGGTAGTCGGGTTGGTTGGGTAGATCGGCAAGAAACGAGGTAATCGCTGGGTAAATCTACGGGACAGTAGGATACAAAACCCAATCTTCATTTGACCGCGTCAGGAATAACACCTACATTGACGGGGAATGCCAGGCTGCCATTCTGCTCCCATGTCAGTTGCCCCAAGGACCTCCGCCGACCAACTCCCCCAACCGCCCGCCCTGTACTTCGATCCCGACGAACGCAGCTGGGCAACGGCCGCCGACAGCGCCAGCCGCTTCGTGCCCGTGCCGCGGCTGAACGGAAAGCTGATCACTGATGCGTCGGCCCTCGCCACTATGGCCGATGACTTTGGCCACCTGATTCATCGTACACCGCTGGCCTGGTTACGTCCCGGCTCTACCGACGACGTCGTAGCGATGGTCTGCTTTGCCCGTCGGCACGGTATCCGACTGGTGGGGCGCGGCTGTGGACACACGGCTTTCGGACAGGCGCAGGCAGAAGCCGGTCTGATCATAGACATGCGCAGCCTTTGCCAGATCCACGACATGACACCCGACCAGGTGCGAGTCGATGCGGGCGTCATCTGGCGCGATCTAATACTGGCTACGACAGCCGCCGGGCTGACGCCCCCCGTGCTGACTGACTTTACGGCACTGACCGTGGGCGGTACGTTATCGGTTGGCGGTGTCGGGGGGCGGAGTTTCCGTCACGGCGCGCAGGTCGATCAGGTTGTCGAACTCCAGGTGGTAACGGGACGGGGCGAATTAGTGACCTGTTCGGCCGAGGCTCATGCCGGGCTTTTCTATGGTGTGCTGGCCGGGTTGGGCCTTTGTGGCATACTGGTGCAGGCTACCCTCCGACTCACTCCGGCTCGTCAGCAGGCTCGTACCTACCGTTTCTTCTATCCTGATCATACCACCCTGCTGGCCGATCTGCGCTGGCTGACGACCCATCCCGATATTGATTACATCCGGGGAAACGCTATTCCCGTACCAGCCCAGTCGGCAACGCCCGCAGGAGGGCCGGGCTCGCGTCGGCTCCGTCTTCAGTTTTTCCTGGAGGCTACCGTTTTCTACAACGACGTCGAGGAACTGGCCGGGCTGCCCGATCTCGATTTGCCGGTGGCGGGCGATGCTGATCAGGTCGAGGACCGGACGTACGTTGCCTTTACCGATCAGGTGGTGCAGCTGGTCAATCAGCTGGATGCGGCCGGGCTGGGCCAGCTCCCCCATCCCTGGTTGGACCTGTTCGTGCCCGACTCGGCCGTTAACCTTGTGTCGACACAGATTCTGACCGAACTCGACAATACTAATTTCGGTCCCGGCTCGCTGCTGCTCTTTTACCCGTTCAGCCGGGAAACACTGCGCTGTCCGCTGTTTCAGATACCGAACGAGCCGACCTGCGTGCTCGTGGATATTCTGCGTACCATCGCGCCCGATCCCGATCTGATGGCCGACGTCGTCGCCCAGAATCGGCATCTTTACGAGTGGGTCGTCGGCACAGGCGGGCAACTGTACCCCATTGGTGCTGTACCGATGGACACCCGCGACTGGGCGCGTCACTTCGGGCCGCTGTGGCAGGATCTGACCCGGATGAAGCAGGAGTACGACCCCGACGCCCTGCTGGGCGCTGGCCTTCGGGTTTTTGGGTGATTTACACCTATCTTACCGATGCAGAATCCGGTTCCCGTAGTCTCTATTGCCAAAAGCGGTCGTTAATACTCATTCGCTTTGAGGATGGTACCAGTGCCGATTGCTCATGATGGCCGACTAGCTCTGTGTAACACAGCCCCGACTCGACGGTTTGGTCTGGGGTTGTTGAATGGGTATTGATCAGGCGGCTTCGGTTTTTTCGCTGGGTTGGGCCGAGCAATTTGCCTGCTGCTTCAGAAGCTGTTTCGTGGTCTGGCGACTGCCGTCGTGGCTCCAGCCGGGCGGGCCGAATAGGTAACCCAGGGCGCTTCGGAACGAGCCGGCATGGACAACGTCGCGGGCCATGTCGGACCATTCGTGGAAAGCGATCCGGAGGGGGTTGTGCGAGTCGATGTTTTTGGTGAGGCCGTAGGTCGGTCGGTGCGTTTCGGGCTCGAAGGTGCCGAAAATCCGGTCCCAGATGATCAGCACACCCGCGTGGTTCTTGTCCAGATAGGCCAGGTTCGATCCATGATGAACGCGGTGGTGCGAAGGCGTATTGAAAATATACTCGATGGGGGCGGGGAGCCGGTCGATGTGTTCGGTATGAATCCAGAACTGGTAGAGCAGGCTAATGGCCTGCATGGTCATGACGGCTACCGGCGAAAATCCGATCAGCGGTAGCCATACCCAGAAAACCCACGCTCCCGATAGGGTGCCGGTCCAGGTTTGCCGCAGGGCCGTACCGAGGTTATATTTCTTCGACGAGTGATGCACCACGTGCGAGGCCCAGAAATAACGGCTGCTGTGGCTGATGCGGTGAAACCAGTAATAGCTAAAATCATCGGCAACGAACAGCAGCACCCAGGTCCACCACTGGCCCATGTCGATCGTGAACAGCCGAAACTGGTACACCAGCGAATACGCCCCGAACACGATGGCCTTGCCCACAAACCCGACAATCACATTGCCGATGCCCATACTCAGGCTGCTGGCCGTGTCTTTAGCCTCGTAGTAATCCTTTTGCTGAATAGCCGTAACGATTACTTCGGCAACCAGCAGAATGACAAAGCCCGGAATGGCGTACTGAATCAGATCTTTCATGCGTGTTTTAGCGGAGCCAGGGAGGTTGTACGGTCTGTGCTACCCGCGCTGTGCTCTTCGCAATTTACAGAAAAATACTGTTTTGTTTACATAAGAGCCTGTGCCATGTCGACTAATCGGGTGCGAACAGGGGCGCCGGTTTTCCGGTTGATGGGATAACGACGGGGCGCCTTCGAGAGTCGAAGCCGGCCCCCTATATTGCAGCCCTGTACGTAAAAAAACAGATTGACGCATGACCTTCGAGCAGTTTACCGCCAGCCTGTCGGACCCGCAACCCCCGGCCGCTGCGCACCCCATTTTAAAAGCCCTCTGGTACGATGCCAACGAACAGTGGGAAGAAGCCCACGAAGTAGCCCAGAGCCGGGAGGGCGACCAGCCCTATGACCGGCTGCACGCGTACCTGCACCGCAAAGAAGGCGACCGCTTCAACGCCAATTACTGGTATAGGCGTGCTGGAACGTCGTTTTTCAACGGATCGCTGGCCGACGAGTGGCGGGTGCTGGTGACTGAACAGCTGGGCTGAAGATTCACAAAAATATAATGGGGGTTTGCGGGCAATTTGCTTCGAAAATTCTTTGAATTCTATGTATATTGTGGGGCTATTTTCCCAGCGTACTTCCCCACATGCAAACAGTGTTTCGGATCGTATCCGAGCCCGCTGGTCTGATCAGACTGGATCAGACCCCTGTATATACCTATTCCCAAAAACAAGCCGAGGAAGCCAATCTGGCTTTCGATCTGGCCGTTCGTACGTTCCTGCGCAACTGGATCGACCAGGGAACCATATCGGGCTTTCATGCCGATACGGATGCCGACGCGTTCATTGAGCAGGGAGCGCTGCGGAGCTTCTTTCAGCATCATGACGATGCTCTGGAGCAGCTGTTGCGGAACGACGCCATTGCGCGCCATCTGCTGCGTTCGGTGCATGAGGTCCATTTTCAGACCGATGCCTACGAGCCGCTGCTGGCCCAGTTCGAACGCCGGATTTATAACGTAGCGGCCCACCGCGAACACCGTGAGGTGCCGTTCCGCTACAGCCCGCCCAGTCGCCAGAGCGATTACGGCGACACCGTCGATACCAGCCACCTGCCTGCCGATCAGGTTCGGGAGGATATCGGCATGTATTTCGGTACCCGCCGGTCCGACACCACCGCCCTGACCATTCTGGGCGACCAGCTGCGCCGGGAAGCGCTGGCTCCGGCCTCGCTGCCGATTCATGTCGTGACTGAGGGGTACATGGATGAGTCGCTGCGGGCCGTTCGGGTGGCAGCTGAACAGGCCGGTCTGGATGATGATGACCGGTTGCATATCTTCATCATTCAGCGACGCCACGCGGCCGACGATCGGCACCTGGGTGCGGCTCTGCTCGTGATGAACCCGCAACAGCCCGACCGGCCCTGTCGGCTCGTCTTCTGCGACACCCTGAATCCCTCAGGTACGCCCCCCTGGTGGGACAAATTCAAACAGAAAGTAGACGTGGTATTTCCGGTCCCGGCCGGTGAGGCACCCGTATCGACCCGGCTTGAAGACGGGAGCGTGAACCTACAGCGACTGCACGATGGCGTACCCGTCCGACATCAGGATATCGACTGTGCGTTTTACACCGCATCGATCGGCCGCGCCCTGATTCAGCTGGCCCAGATCGAGCCGACGCTGATCCTATCCGGTTCTATCGAGGCCGTTCGCGAGGCCATGACAGCTCGTATGCCGGAGTACTTCGACCAGCCCGGCCAGCCGAAGGCACCCGTTGCTGTTCGCGAAGAGAACATAGCCCGCCGGTGGAATACGGGCCGCGAAGCCCTCTGCCGACTGCTGCCCGCCATGATCACCGTACCGACCCGCTTTATTGACTTTGCTGCTGCACCAGCCGTCAGCGCCGAACTGGCCTGAAAAAAAGGGCCGCTCTCCGGAGAGAGCGGCCCATGTCTGTCGATGAATGGGTAATGTTATCGTGGCTTACGCCAGTTCTTCTTCGTTCAGGATGGAGCTGACGGGCGTTAGCTCCAGGCCAAACGCATCGGCAACACCCTTGTATACCACCTTGCCATCGACTACGTTCAGGCCCAGTTGCAGGTCCATATTGTCGCGGCAGGCCTGCTGCCAGCCTTTGTTGGCCAGTTGCAGGGCGTAGGGCAGGGTTGCGTTGGTCAGCGCCAGGGTACTGGTATAGGGTACCGCACCCGGCATGTTGGCTACGCAGTAATGAACCACCCCGTCGATGATGAAGGTCGGATCTTCGTGGGTCGTTGGCCGGCAGGTTTCGATACAGCCCCCCTGGTCAACGGCTACGTCGACGAGTACGGTACCGGTCCGCATCTGCTTCAGCATCTCACGGGTAATGAGGTGGGGGGCTTTGGCGCCCGGAATCAGCACCGCGCCCACAATCAGGTCACAGACTTTAATCATCTCCCGAATGTTGTACTCGTTCGACATCATGGTCTGTACGTTGGGCGGCATGATATCGGACAGGTAGCGCAGACGGGCCAGGCTAACGTCCATAATCGTAACGTGTGCGCCCAGTCCGGCGGCCATCTTGGCTGCCTGGGTGCCGACAATACCACCGCCCAGAATCAGGACGTTGGCGGGTTTTACGCCCGGCACACCGCCCAGCAGGATACCCCGGCCTTTCAGTGGTTTCTCCAGGTACTTGGCCCCTTCCTGAATGGCCATCCGGCCGGCTACTTCCGACATCGGCACCAGCAGCGGCAGGCTGCGGTCGGGCCGTTCAACGGTTTCGTAGGCCAGGCATACGGCTTTCTTTGCCAGCATAGCCTGAGTCAGTTCTTCCGATGAAGCGAAGTGGAAATAGGTAAACAGGAGCTGGTCCTGCTTGATGAGGTTATATTCAGACGCAATCGGCTCCTTAACCTTCATGATCATCTCGGCAATACCGTAGACATCTTCGATGGTCGGCAGCATGACGGCACCGGCTTCGATGTACTCTTCATCCTCGAAACCACTGCCTTCGCCCGCGTTGACCTGCACGTAGACGGTGTGGCCGTGCTTGCGTAGTTCCGTAACGCCCGCGGGGGTCAGTGCCACGCGGTTCTCGTTGTTTTTTATCTCTTTGGGAACGCCGATAACCATAATGAGCTGAATGCGTTTAGGTTAATTTTATAGGTATGACAAAGATAAAGGGGGTGTATATCTTTTCTAATACATGCGTTTTTTTTAGGAAATTGCGACCATAATTAAGTTATTGGTAGTATATTTTCCTGATAAGAGACGAATTTTCACCTGCGTGTCCGTAAAAATTTCCTGTGGAGCTGCTAGACAAAACCGACCGTCGTATCCTGAACCTGATACAAACCAACGCCCGCCTGACCATTCAGGAAATCGGGCAGCAGATCAACCTCTCCAAAACGCCCGTTCACGAGCGGATCAAACGGCTGGAGCGGGAGGGTGTCATTGCGCAATACGTTACCCTGATCGACAAGAAAAAGGTAGGCAACAGCCTGATGGTCTATTGCCAGGTTACTCTCGATAAACAGACCCGCGATACGTTTGCCGGTTTTGACACGGCCGTTCGCGATCTGCCCGAGGTGCTGGAGTGTAACCGCGTGTCGGGTACGTTCGATTACCTGCTGAAGATCGTCAGCCGCGATATGGAAGCTTACAACCGGTTCTACCAGGAGCGGCTGTCGGTTATTCCGGGTATGCTCCACATCAGCAGCTTTTTTGTGATGGATGAGGTGAAAAACTCCACGGTCATTCCCGTTGCTACCGACGCTACGCTGTGAAGGCCCTAACGGGCCCCAAGGCTGATCCTGAACGGCTGCTACCACCTGCTTGATGGGTTGTGATGGAGCCTGGATTGATCTCCGTTGACTAACTAATTTGCTGGTGTACGGCGGTAGTAGTATCTGAAAGGTTCAGACTTATGATACTCGCTTAATGTGATCTTTTTAATCTCTGATGAAACGAAGACAGTTTGTTGCCTCGTCGTTGTTGGCCGTACCGGCACTGACCCAGGAAACCGCGAAACCCGCTCCGGCTAAACAAGTGTATGAATTGCGGACGTATGACATGCGCTTCGGCGCGCAGCAGTCAAACCTCGAAAACTACCTCAAAGATGCGCTCATACCGGCCCTGAACCGGCAGGGAGCCAAAACGGTGGGCGTATTTCGGGAAATGGGTAAGTCTGACCCGGCTAAGCTGTATGTACTCATACCCCACGCGTCGATGGACGCCTATGCCGGAGTCTCCACCCGGCTGGCGGCCGATACTGCCTACGCCAGCGCGAGCAGGGCTTATAACGACCTGACACCCGACAAAGCCGTTTTTACCCGTTATACCACCTCGCTGCTCACGGCGTTCGATGCCCTGCCGCAGCTGGTCACGCCCGCCCGCGAAACCCGGATTTTTGAACTGCGAACCTACGAAGGGTACTCAGAAGATGCCGTTCGGCGGAAAGTGAAGATGTTCAACGTCGATGAACTGCCTATTTTTTACCGGGTCAAACTCAATCCGGTATTCTTTGGTGAGGTGATTGCCGGGGAGCACATGCCGTGTCTGACGTATATGCTGACGTTTAAGGACATGGCCGAGCGGGATGCCAACTGGAAGCAGTTCGGCGCTGACCCCGACTGGAAACGCGTGTCGCAGCTTCCCGAATATGCCAATACCGTCTCCAACATCATCCGGGTATTTCTGGAGCCGTCGCCCTACTCACAGATCTAGTCCCCGACCGCTAGGCCGAGCCGCAACCCGGTACCGGGAGCAACACCCCCGGTGAGGCTGCGTGGCGGCAAAACAGGCACAGGGTGGTCAAGGGCCTACCTCGCTTATACACGAAACCCCAGACCGGCCTCGGCTGATCTGGGGTTCTATTCATACGGGTAATACGTCAGTTAGGGTTTCACCAGAAACTGGTCCAGAAACAGGTAGCGGTCACGGTGCTGTTCGGTTTCGGGGCGGGTCGTAACGTCGATGCGCATGTACTGAGCCGGGGCGTTGGGTTTCAACGCGGGCCAGTTGGGTAGACCTTTACCATTTGGATTGCCGGTTTTGATAAAGTTGGCGAAGTAAGCCTGCATCGTTTCGGAGACTTTATAGTCGTCGGGGGTCCAGGCAAATACCTTGTTGGTAGCCAGGTTACCCATGGCGTATTCGATTTCGGCCGAATGGACGGCCCCTTTGGCGGGAGGCACCGCATTGGGGGCGTTTCCCCGGACCACGCCACCCGCCAGACCCGGCGCTGCGTTCCCCATTTCGGGGGTCATAGCCGGTCGCGGACGAGCGTAGAAATAGCGGTAAACAGGCTTACCTCCTCCCGTCTGGCTGTGCAAATCGGCCCATTTCCAGGTACTGTACCCGATAAACCGGTCACCCGCCAGATCGGTAGCTACCTGCTCTACATCGGCGTCCGACTGGGCAGCATACTGCTTCAGAGCCTGGTCAGCGCGATCGTTGTACAGCTTCTGTACGGCTTTGGTGTAATTTTCCAGGGTTGGTTTTTCTCCGCCCATGATGGCGCGGTAGTTCATCTCTTCCGAGTTCCAGCCCACCAGCAACGGTACTTTGGCCTGCTCACCAGCCGCGCAGATCGCTACCGGCGATTTCGGAAAGAAGTACCCATCGATCGAGGCCGAGAAACGGGGGGCGTCGGATTTGGCGGTAGCCTCCAGCACTTGCTCGGCCGACAGCGCCCGCAGCTCCTTCAGCGATTGTACGCCCAGCAGGCTGGCAAACCGGACCCCGCTCTGTTCAGCAACCGGCAGCGGAGCCGGGGGAAGGGTGCCCAGCACCGACCCGCTCTCTCCGATGGCACCGGCAATCAGATTGCGCGACAGGGGCGACATCATCTGGGCACTGACCGAGGCCGATCCGGCCGACTCGCCCGCAATCGTCACTCGCTTGGGGTCTCCCCCGAACGCGGCAATATTTTGTTGTACCCAGCGCAGCGCAGCCGCCTGGTCGAGGTAGCCGTAGTTGCCCGATGAGCGGTTCGGCGACTCTTTGGTCAGCTCCGGGTGGGCCATAAAGCCGAAGGGACCGAGCCGGTAGTTGACCGTCAGGGTAACGATTCCCCGGCGGGCCATGCTTTCGCCATCGTAGCGGGGCTCCGAGCCATCGCCCGCTATAAACCCTCCGCCGTAGAAGTAAACCAGCACCGGCAGCCGTTCGCTGGCCGATTTGGCGGGTGTCCAGACGTTGAGGTAAAGGCAGTCTTCGCTCATACCGTCCGATCGGAAGTTCATATCCCCGAATACGGCCCGCTGCATGGCGCGCGGCCCAAACTTGGTCGCCGGTCGGACGTCGGTCCAGTTTTTTACCGGCTGGGGTTCTTTCCAGCGTAGCTCGCCGACGGGGGGCTGCGCAAAGGGAACCCCTTTGAAAGAACGAATACCCGAAGATTCGAGGGTGCCCTCCAGGGTGCCGTTGGCCGTACGGACGCGGGGCGGAGTTGACTGGGCCAGGGCGGTCAGGCCAGTTTGCACAGACAGAAGAGAAAGAAGAATGAGTGACTTCATATAGGATACATATATAATCTGAAAAATGGGTATTTGATCTGAAACTACTTGTCATATGGGCCAGGATATAGGCATCTGTGGGTTTTTTGGGTAAAAAACACCTACTTTACCCTGTTTATTAAAAAGCGTACCCACTCTATGAAACGGCATTACGTTTGGCTGATCGGACTCTTGATCAGCACCATCGCCCAGGCGCAGCAACCGCTCGCTCTGATCCCACAACCCGTCTCGGTACAGACCCAGCCGGGCACCTTCGCCCTGACGCGCTCCACCGCCATTCGGTACAACAAACCCGCCGGGCAGGCTGTTGCCGATCGGCTCGCCAGCCAGCTGAGTCGGCCTACCGGCTTTCCGCTCGGGGCGAAAGCGGGATCGGGGAGCGGCATCCAGCTCAACCTGACCGATACGCCCGATGCTCAGCTCGGCCCCGAGGGGTATCGGCTCAGTGCCTCGCCGAAGGGAGTTGTGATCACGGCCAACCAGCCGGCGGGGCTGTTCTATGGTGCCCAAACGCTGCTGCAGCTGTTACCTAAAGAGATCGAAAGCACCGCGGTTACCCCTCGGGCCAGCTGGGCGGTTCCGGCGGTTCAGATTATCGATTATCCCCGGTTCGGCTGGCGCGGCATCATGCTCGATGTGAGCCGCCATTTCTTCTCCAAAGACGACGTGAAGCGGTACATCGATGAGATGGCCCGGTATAAGTTCAACACCCTGCACTGGCACCTGACCGACGATAACGGCTGGCGGATCGAGATCAAAGCGCTGCCTAAACTAACCGAAGTAGGGGCGTGGCGGGTAGCCAGAGCTGGCCATTTCGGTGATCGTGCCGACCCGCAGCCGGGCGAGCCCGTGCCATACGGCGGGTTTTACACCCACGACGATATCCGCGAGGTGGTTGCCTACGCGCAGGCCCGCAATGTAACCATCGTACCCGAAATCGACGTGCCGGGCCACAGCATGGCCGCCCTGGCCGCCTACCCCGAGCTGAGCTGCACCAAAGCCGCTGTCAGTGTCAACCCCGGTACTCCTTTTGCGGATTGGTACGGCAACGGTACGTTCAAGATGAAGGTCGAGAACACGCTGAATCCGTCTGACGAAAAGGTGTACGATTTTCTGGACAAGGTCTTCACCGAAGTAGCTGCCCTGTTTCCCAACCCGTATATCCACGTCGGCGGGGACGAATGTTACAAGGGGTACTGGGCGCAGGACCCGGGTTGCCAGGCGCTGATGAAAAAACTCAACATCCGGCACGTAGAAGACCTGCAGGGCTACTTCATGAACCGGGTGATGAAGATTGTACAGGCTAAAGGCAAGAAGATGATCGGCTGGGACGAAATTCTGGAGGGGGGCATTGCCTCGGACGCTACGGTCATGAGCTGGCGCGGCATCAAGGGCGGCATCGAAGCGGCTCATGCGGGCCATAACGTGGTGATGACCCCGTCGACCTTTGCCTATATCGACTACCTGCAGGGCGACCCCACCATAGAGCCGCCTATCTATGCCAGCCTCCGGGCCAGCAAAAGTTATAGTTTCGAACCCGTTCCGGATGGCGTCGATCCGAAGTTTATTCTGGGTGGCCAGGCCAACCTCTGGACCGAGCAGATTCCGACCCTGCGCCATGCCGAGTACATGACCTACCCGCGCGGCTGGGCACTGGCCGAAGTCTACTGGTCGCCGAAAACGGCCAAAGACTGGGCCGGATTCGTACCCCGACTGGAAGCCCACTTCGACCGGGCCGACGCAGCCGGGGTCAACTACTCCCGGGCTATCTACGACGCTATTGTCCGGACCAGTCTGAAAGACGGGAAACTGGTTGTCGAGCTGGAAAGTGAAACGCCGGGGCTGGATCTGTATTATACGATCGACGACACCATGCCCGACGGCCGTTCGCCGAAGTACAGCCAGCCGATCACCCTGCCCGACGGACCGATCACCCTGCGCGTCATTACGTACCGGGCCGGCAAGCCCATCGGCCGACTCATTACGCTCACGCGCGATGCGATGCAGAAGCGGGTCGGACGGTTCTAACGACCGGATTCAAACAACAATCCGGAACCGGGCGTTATTCGTAGTTGATATGTCGACTAAACCTATTGGATACTTGTCTGTCCAACGGGCAATTGAACACCAACTATAAGTAACGCCATGAAAACGAACCGAGCGATTATCCTGATGGCAGTTCTGACTGCCTTTATATTCAGTCATGTTGTAGAAGCACAGCAACGCCGTAAGTGGAGTCCACAGGCCAAGGGTACTGCCATTGGGGCAGGCGTTGGCGGAGCCGCCGGGGCTATAATTAATAAGCGGAATCGGCTGGTGGGTGGCCTGATTGGTGGTGCGGCTGGTGCGGCTGGTGGGTATGCCATTGGTAAAGGCGTCGATAACCGCCGGAAAACCAACGCCCGCATTGCCGCGGCCGAACGCCAGGCTGCCGAAGCCCGTCGCGAAGCCGCGCTGGCTCGCCGGGAAGCGGCAGCGGCTGCCGACAAGCCCGGCGTGGTGACCCGTCCGGCTGCCGAGCGGGTAGCTGCCGTGCAGAAGGCACCCGTACCCGCTGTGGCAGGGGTAGCGGCCGGGGCCGGTATGGCCGCCACCGCGTTCAGCGCCCAAACCCTGTCGGAGCCGTATCAAAACAACACCCTGTTCCTGCTGAACAACAATTACGGCGATCAGAACAGTGCCTACCCCAGCTCTGAAGTACGCCGGAAAAGCTGGTAAATAGGTTGCCTTCCCCATAGTCTATGTCGGCCCGCAGGTGTCGACACAGACCATGGAGAAGGCAACCTATTTTAAAATTACGTCAACCATTCCATCATCTAAATACACCAACGTCATGAAAGCATACGGATTTGTTGTACTGGTGGCCCTGTTTGCCAGCGGCTGCTCCTCGACCGATACGGTCAATATTCAGGATTTGAACCAGCAGTTTATCGGTGCCTGGAACAACAAGGATACCGAGAAAGTCATTGGTTTCCTGGCCGAAGATGTGCATTTCCTGCAGGGCAATACCCACTTCAAAGGAAAATCGGAGGTCGCTCAGAAATGGGTTCGCGAAACCATGCCAACCCTGGCTGACTTGAAAACAAATGTAGTTAGCTCGGCGGTCGATAATCAGACTGCTTATGAAGCCGGTACCTACTCGGTCGATGTCCTGCCCGAAGGCCCTCAGCAGCCACGGGGCTACGGGGAAGGCAATTTTATTCTGCTCTGGAAGAAGGGAACCGACAATACCTGGAAACTCAACTACGCCCAGCTGGAAGGGTTACCGGTCCAGGTAAAGCAGTAAGTAAACCAGTAGTCAACACAAAAAAATAACCCGGATCAACCGGGTTATTTTTTTGTGCCTTCGTTCTGGATGCTGGTTCGCAGGGTGGCGAAAAATTCCTGGCAATCGGCAAACTGTTCGGCGTCGCCATAGTCCGTTTTTTCCTGATTCCAGCGTTTGATGGTTCCGTTAAGCAGATCGGTCAAGCGTTGACCGGGTTCGGGCTGCGCCTGGCGGAGTTTGTTGAGTTCCTGCCGAACGGCTTTGATCTCGTCGGCAATCCAGGCACGGTTTGTGGCGTAGCGTACTTTCCAGGCTGCAAACGCTTCGTCGCGCGCGCGGGTTTCGTCGGCCGTCGATGCCGACAGGGACTGGGCCGATGTTGTTGCGGCTGATGAGCCGGTTACCTGCGCCGATGCCGCCACTGACAGCATCATCAGGAACAGAAAAGAAAACAACCGAATCATGGGGTTACGTCATTGAGTCAACAAAGAAACGCATAAAAGCAGATAGGTAGTACGCAGTCAACATTTACCCAAAATCAAAGAGTATAGCTTACAGGAAATTTATAGTACATACCTATGTATGGAGTTATGGTTGGTTGTAATTATTCGAACCGTTGCAAAATAAACTGATTAGTCAACTTACTACCGATAAATAAATTCGACTGCGTTTATCTGAGACTATGTTCAATTGTATACACGGTAACGCAAACATATTTGTTTATTTGTAACCTATTTTATATTTACTCGATGTGGCATTTAGGATTTGTGGCTTGTAGACCTTGATTATGTCTAAAAAGCTCAGTCGTTTCTTGGCTACCTCAGGTAGTTGTAAACCGGGCAAATGTCGAAAACCAGCCTCTAAACCTGATGAAGCACAAATACGTACTACTATTCTTCCTAATTATTACCCAGTTCGGTTGTTCTAAGCGAGCCGTTGTTCGGTTTACTCAGAGAGCTCCCGAGCTGACCTCGGCTGATGTACTGACCGAAATTATGCTTGTCAACAAGTCACCACGCATTGTGCTTCGTGTGCCGAATACACGTAAAGGGGTTACGAATACGCAGGGAACAGGCAGTTACCAGTCCAACGTTGTTAACCCCGTTCTGGTAAAACAGGCTGGTAGCGGAAGAGCAGCCGCCAAGGTGCAGTACGTTGAATCGCAGTATGACGAGACGGCTTTGTATAACGCTATTGAGAAGCAGCTCTTCAAGGAAGGGTTCAGCGTACGAGACCGGGGGCTGTTTAATCAGGTACTCGATGACAATGCCAGCTTAGATTATTCGAAGATCAAAGAACTGACAAATACGGATTTGATTCTAGAGCTTGTTAGTTTAGAAAGCTCGGTTGGGTACAAAACGAACGTCTGTTATCTGGAGGCCGATGATGCGCCCAAAATTATAAATGAGTACCGCAACCAGGGAGCTTCGGTTGAATTCAAACTGGTACATGTAAAGACGAACGAGATAGTTGGGACCTACAAAATTCATTACACGCCCTGCCTGGAAGGGTGCCGGGGTATCTATACCAAAAAAGGCACTAACGGCACGTTTATGAGTAGCTTCTGGTTAAGGCCCGGCGAAAAAGAGCAGATTCAGAAGCTGAACCGAAAAGGATACGAAGATCTCGATCAGGATCGGTTGGAAGCCTTTATTACCGATGCTACCCAACAGCTGGTCAAAACAATGCGCTAATTTCTGTACCACACCTTATGAAGCAAACTCTACTAGCCACACTATTTTTCCTGGTTTTTCCGCTCCTTCTGTCAGCCCAGGATGCTATTTATACAGCTAATGGAAACCGGATCAGTGATGCACAGCTAACCGGTATCACTGAAGATAAAGTGAGCTTTACCGTTCAGCGGGACGGTAAAGCCAGTACGTTCAACTTTCAGCGTGCCAATGTTCTGTTTGCGTTTAGTCGTACCGGTAATTTTCTGGTAATAAATGACTTGAGCAGCGACCTGACAAAAGCCCAGCAACAGCTTAGCGAGTATTTATCAGCACCAGTCAGAGCGGGTGGTAGGGAGTATCTGATCAGGGCTGTTCCACTTACTGTTATTCCGGCCACTATTGCCTATGAGAGCGATGCTATTGTAAATTACAAAACCACTGAAGGTAAATCTGCATCCATTCCCAAGAGTGAGCTCGTAGGAATTCTTTATCAGGATGGACGTCATCAGTTGTTACGGGAAGCTGCCGAGATAGCCCCTTTATTAAAGGACATAGGCGGGCAAATAAAAGGCGAGACCCTGGCCGCAAAACCGCAGGCACCCACAGCCAGCTCTCCGGAGTCTCTGCCTACACCATCGCCCACCGCCCCGACCGCGTTGCCCACCGACGGCGCTGCAAAACCGGAAGCAGTTATCCCGCAGGCAAAAGTGGCAGATAAGCCATTGACGTCCGAATCGGCGACTGATGTCCGAAAGCCGGCATTGACCGAGGGTGAATACCAAGGCTATCGTAAAAAAGCATTGCAGAAGGTAGACGAATTCGTCTCGTATCTGAATATAATCACCGATAAAAAGCTGCCTACCTACGAAAAAGACAAGGCCATCGATCAGGCGGCCAGACTGTTTATGCCGGCGGCTACTATCGCTGTTACCTCAATCAGTAAACCCGGGGCTCGCCGTTACCCCATTCGGGACTACCTCAACCGACTTAAGCTCTTGCCTTACAGCTCCGCCCAGATCGAGTGGTCAGAGGTACAATATATAAAGGAACTGTCGCAGGCTGCCGACGGAAACTATTATGGAGTCATCACGGGCCAGCAAACATTTATCGGGTACGGCAGCCAGGATCAGGTACTCTATTCTGACGTAGTTCAGAAGAACGTACGGGTTAAACTCCAGTCATACGGATCCACGTCAGACGGGGTAAAAAGTGTAAAATGGGATGTATTGTTGGGTAGTATCGGCGTAGCGCAATAAATCACTACGAACGTGAGGAAGGCATTACTCGTGTGCTCATCTCTGCTGAGCGTGGTGGTACAGGCGCAGGTGCCGGAGTACGCTCCATGTCTGCGATTAGAGGGCGTTATCGTCGATTACAATACCCGCAAGGTGCTGCCCAGTGCCAATCTGTTCGTTAAACTGCCCGGGGGCCAGAAGAAGGTCAGTACTAGTTCGGCACAGGGGAAATTTTCTATGAACGCTCCCTGCGAAGCAACGGCTGTTGTAATAGAAAAACAGGGTTACCGTACGCAGGTGCTTCCTATCGCTAACACACAGGCAGATACCCACACTGTGGTCGTTGAGGTTCCATTGCTGGCGGTTGAGCAGCCAGGTAAGGACCGAATCTACTTGCAAACAGAACAGAAAGCGTATGTGCAGGCTAGCCGTGTAGCCGAAGTTAAACAAGTAGACAGCACGGAACAACACGCTGTTTTTACGTTGAGCGATGCAATTAGCAAGACACCGGTTGAAGGGAAGATCTGCTTTGTTTTTACGAAAACGGGTGAGCGTAATTGCCTGAAAACAGATAAAGCTGGTCAGGTAGCCATCAACTTTAGCCAGACTGACATCGTTGCCATTGACGCTACCGCACAAGACTATCAGCCCTACGCAGGAAACCTGCTCGTTGAATCACTTGGCGCATCAACTAAACAAATCATTCAGCTGCAACGCGAGCTGACTCTGCTGACCGTCTGGGCAGATAAAGCAGACCAAGGTGAGCTTCTAGGAAAGGGTGTCCGTATTCCGCTGAAGAAGGTAACAGGGCCCAGGGGGGACGTCTGGTTCAGTTCGTACCGAGCCAAGCCTGGTTCGTATACACTGATCATAAAGCAGCAGAGGCAGACTCGTAGTGAAGAGGTAAACGTCAGAAGTGGCTTGACTGTGCGGTATATAGACCCGTCGAAATCCACCGCTAAGCTGGGTATAAGAACCGTAGAAACGGGAATAAAACCCAACGCGGCTACGCCTGTATCGCTGCCTGCCCTGGTACTGCCGGATAGTATTCCGATGCTTTATTTTGAACAGGGTAGTTACCAGTTGCGGGCCGATTCGCAGGAAGTCTTAAAACAGGTAGCTCTGTATCTGAAGACGCATCCGCATTACCGCCTGCAGGTAACTGGGCATACGGATAATGTAGGTAACGAGCGCCTGAACGAAAGCCTGTCTGAATACCGGGCTGCGGTTGCCTTTACATTTCTGACCCGACAGGGTATTCCCGAAGATAAGTTAAACAAAGCCGGAGAGGGTAGTAGAAATCCGATTTCACCCAACGATACAGAAGCCAACAAAGCACTAAACCGGAGGGTAGCCCTAAAACTTATTACCAATCAATGAAGAAACTCAACGCAGCAGGCTATTCTTTATGGATCAGTGCCCTGGTGGCTGGTATAACCGGTTGTCATGAGGACCCTTTTTTGCCCAAGTCGGCCATCCCATTTGTCTGTCAGCTTAGTCAGTCAGTCACTATTGATGAAGACCTGCGGGATACGACTACCTATCAGTATAACTCATTTGGGAACGTGGAAAAGAGCACGTATCGCAGATGGATCAAGGGGCAATTAATGATGAGTACTGAGCATGTCTACGTATATACTGCTGATCATTACCTCACCTCTCAGGTGGAACAACTGATAAATCGTGACAACAGCGGCAGGCAAACAAAGCAAGTAAACGGCTATCTCTATACATACGAAGAAGGGCGGCTCCGGACGGTAAAAATCATTGATAACACAACGAACGTAACGCTTGGCTATCGGGACTATACCTACGATGGCGACAGGCTGAAGACATACACAGAAACCGATGCCAACCGGGCTATTACAAAGCGGTATACATACGACGATACTGGAGAACTGTCATCCTGCCAAGCGCCAGGTTCAGTCAGTTCGTATACCGTTAACAAGGGGAAAATTATAGCAGAAAGCCACTACGGTAATCCGGATAGTACTGACATACGCTATCAATTTGACAGTCGGGGGCAACTCGAAAAACAAACTATCTATTCCGGATTAAGCCGGGTACAGTATTCCTATACCTACGATAACAATCCCTACTGGTACCGGACGCAGTTAGGGCTGAGAGGCATTCCGGCGCTGGACTTAGGGGAGCACAGACCGCTACATAACCTAAAAACAAGGACGTACCAGCGCTACCAGAACGACAGGCTACTTGAGGAGCAAACCCTTGTCTACAGCCATGCGTACAACAAAAACGGCTATTCGCTGGGCTACGGCCGTAGCGACGGAGCCCGTCAGATCAATTACTACATCAACTGCCCATGAAAAACAGCATCTTCTATTTTTTACTGGGCGTCTCACTGATCGGTCTGCCAGCTATAGCCCAGGATAAATCGGCTAAAGTATACGTAGCCAAAGTCGGTAAAGGGGGGGCGTTGACGCCCCAGCAGATGAAGCGACGCAACGACGAGATCAAATTTCAGGCAACTACCCGAATCAGTAAAAACCTTGTTGACTTACTCAATACGCTCACCTTCGATGGGTTGGGCGATGCTGAACGTATTGCCTTGATGCAGAACAGCTTTTTACCCAGCCCGAACCAGATTTTTAGCGGAGATGACGTAGTTATTGAAGATGATATTGACCCCACCCATACATCGGCCGAGGGGGCGGTTGATGTAGATGTTGAAAAATACCTGCGCAACATGGACCTGTTCTACATCAAGTCCGACACGCTGACCATCGCCTTTTCTCAGCTAATTGTCTCTGATGTTCAGGAGGGAAAAGATTACCCGTATGTGAAAGTGTTTTTCACCCAGACCTTCAGGAGTAAAAACAAACAGGCTGACAGACCCTATCAACCCGTTCGGCGGGTGGCTGAGCTGAAAGCAGAAATTGTTGACGGTAAATGGCGAACGTTTATCACCCGTCTGGCCTTTCTGCGACCTGGTGAAGCACTCACTCAACTTACCAATCCAACAATCCTGCAATCTGCCGGACCAAAGAAACCCATTGATAGTAAAGAATTCAGCTTTCATAAAGCCGACAGCCCCGTTGACTCGCTAACGGTGAAGTGGGATAATCATTGGCTGAGTGTTGTCCGGTCAACAATCGATATGATCCCTACCGGTTACTACCAACGGGGTATAACGGCCAGCAAGAGCCAGGATAATATCAGCATAACCTTATCCCGAGAAGATCAGCAGCTTACGTTTCGCCGGATTGATGGATCAACAGTAGGGTTTACGCAGGCGAGGTCAATTGTGGGAAATGAGAAGTTGCGCCAGCGTAGCCGGCACCGGCTGTACGGCTGGCTTCAGGTGGCAACGGGGGTTGTATCGCTTGGCGCTAGCTATGCAGGCTATGCGTATCTCCAGAAGCAATATGATGCCTACGACCGTCAGGTGTCGGCGCTCAATGCTGACTATGCGATCTGGCAAACGCTCGCGCAGCGGCCCGATACCAGTCCGTTAGCAACTATGCCGTTTACGTCCTACGCCAGGCCTGGTATTTATGCTGTCTATGGCGGAGGGGCTATAGGCAGCAGCCTGCTCATCAATGGAATCAGATTGGTACTGAAAGCTAGAAAGTAACCAGGGATGCCTACGAATACCCAGGTAGAAAA
Organism: Spirosoma lacussanchae; assembly: GCF_005870035.1. GTDB lineage: Bacteria > Bacteroidota > Bacteroidia > Cytophagales > Spirosomataceae > Spirosoma > Spirosoma lacussanchae. The sequence continues at coordinate 70,163 of NZ_SWJG01000006.1, forward strand.
AATACTCATCCATACTAATATGCAGCTAGTTGTAAAAACTTTGTGGGTAACAGCTCTACTAATCGTTGGTAGTGCTCTGCTGGCAAAGGGCCAGTCGTTGGCTTTGTACTACGGCGATCCGAATGGGAGGCCAGAGGATGCCTTCGATGGCAATGTATTCCGATCGGGTACGGAGTATGGCGATGCCAGTATATATGCGGTTCTGAGTAATGGAGCCCAATCCTTTCAGATAGCATCGCCCGGTGAGAACCTGACAAAAACCGTAACCTCTACCGGCTATTTTACAATCCGCCCAACGAGCAGCATCGTTATTGACCGGACCAGAATTCTCAACTTCACCGGCTCGGTGACGGGATCTGTTACCGTCAATGTCAAGACTCTGAGCATTTCAACCATCAGTGCCAACGTGGCTACAGAGGCAGTCCCCGGCTCAACGCTCACCATAACATACACGACCGGAGCCGGCACCTATCCTGTGGGGCTCGCTGCGGGTAGATTCAAAGCTCAGTTATTGGATGGCAACGGTATACTGTACGCTGATCTGTTAAATTCAGAAGACCAGTATACCGACGGCGAGAAATTTGGCTCCAGCCGGGGCGGTACCCGGTCTATTAAAGCAACCATTCCGGCCAGTGTGCCTCCTGGTACATACAGGGTTCGGGTTGTAACCCAGGGCCTGATCTCGAATGTGGTGGGTAGCGCCAGCGGCACGTTTGTAATCAGAAATAATACCCTTGGCATCACCGCCGGTACCCTGGCTTCAACGCCTGTTTGTGCCGGGAACACAGTATCATTTTCTTTTTCGACAACCGGTAGTTTTCCACAGGAAAACCAGTTCAGAGTTCGGCTGCTTACAATGAATGGTTCACTAGTACAGGACTTCCCCGAGACCAGTGCTACGTCGCCAGTCCGGGCTACAATTCCGGCTTCGCTGGCTGGTGGGTCGTATCAGTTTCTCGTCTTCAGTACGTCGACCTCTACCCTAAGTGCTCCCAATCCTATCAACATACGGGCCAGGCCAACGCTTACCTTGTCGGGGGGCGGTAGCATCAACGCAGGCGCCAAAGCAACGGTGCAGCTTACGTTTACAGGTACAGCACCCTGGTCAGTTGGCTTCGTTGATTACAGTCCTGACCTGGCGCCCACCTATGTACGAACGCTTTCTTTTTCCAACAGCATTGGTAGCATCAACCCGATGCTTTTTTCCAGTTCGACAATCGATCGCCAATCCATAAAAGAGTTTAGCGATAACGGATGTGGTACCAGCGATGCTATAACCGGCTCGGCATTCGTTTCAGTAGCGCCCATAACGGTGACGACCGGCAGCCTATCAGAAGCGTATTGTCCCGGTTCCGCTATATCTGTTCCATTTACCGTTAGCAGCCCATTGCCAGCCGACGCGGTATACCGGCTACAGATTTCGGATCGTAACGGCAACTTTCAGAATGCACAACTTATCGGTGCGGGCGCCCGTACCAGTCCTCTGAGTGCAACCATTCCTCAGTCGCTACCGGCTGGCACGGGGTATAAACTGCGTGTTGTGCTGCAGGAACCGACAGTGGCAGGCTCTGTTGATTACGCAAAAGCCACAAATCCAGTACCCGGATCACTGATTGTCAGCCGACCCAATGCCCCCGGTGTGACGGATATATCGTTCTGCCAGGGAGCTTCGCTGAGTCAGCTCACAGCTACCGGCACGTCGTTGACCTGGTATAGTAACGGAGGGGCTTCGCGGTTGGATGGGGCTCCGTTACCACCCAATGACCGATCGAGCCAGTATCAGGTAAGCCAGACCATAAACGGCTGCGAAAGTGCTTTGGCAACGATTACTATATCGATGAAAACGCTGCCTCCGGCGCCGACCGTAAGCAGCGTGGCCATATGCCAGGGCGGGTCAGGGCAATTCTCCACGTCGATTCCGGGGGCGTTGTGGTACACTTCCGGAGCCGGTGGTACCCCAAGCCCGCAGCCCCCGCTGCTGAATAGCCAAAACCCCGGTAGTCAGACTATCTATGTAAGTCAGACTATCAACGGGTGCGAAAGCCCCCGGGCAGCGGTGGTAGCTATCGTTTACCCAATTCCGCCTGCCCCCGCTGTTCAGAGACCTAGGGAGCTATGCCAGTATGCCACGGCGAGTCCACTCGCGGCTACCGGCCAAGACCTAACCTGGTATGATCAGTCCGGTAAACTGGCCGCAGTACCCGTACCCGAAACCTCCACGGCTGGTATTAAATCCTATTCGGTTACCCAGCGCATAAACGGTTGCGAGAGCCCCCGATCTCTCGTTGAACAGGTCGTGCGGGCTGCACCGGTCAATCCGGTTGCCGGTTCAATACGCCTTTGCGTTGGCGAAAATCCACGTTCGCTTACGGCTACCGGCGCTGACATCCGGTGGTACAGCAACGGCACGGGCGGCACGGGCTCGCCGGCTCCGCCAGGCTACTTTACTGACGTAGCCAATGTGTTTACATTCTATGTGACCCAGACTGATAACAACGGCTGCGAAAGCCAGCGTCAGCCTGTATCGGTATCTGTAGTTGCACCGCCTTCGGCCCCTACTGTTACGGCAAATCAGACGGTATGTCAGTTTGCCAGAGTAAATCCACTCTCTGCCATTCCTGCTACCGACTTAATCTGGCAGGGGCCGGGTATCATAGGAACCACCGGTGTGGCACCTACTCCTTCTACAACTGAACCCGCCACATTCACCTATTCAGTAGCCCAGCGGGCTGGGAGCTGCACAAGTGCCTATACCACCATCTTGTTTACAGTTCGGAAGACGCCCGAGGCTCCTAAAGTGAACTCGCCAGCTGCCTTCTGTATCGGACAGAGTAGCGCAACCCTTTCGGCAATAGGAGAGGGGCAGCTCCGCTGGTACACCAACGCCGGACGCATAGGGCCATCCTCGGCACAAGTACTGGTAAACACCCAACAGGCCAGTATAACAACCTACTACGTCACCCAAACGGATGCTTTCAACTGCGAGAGCCCTGGTAGCGCCCTAACCGTTCGGGTGTCTGCCAAAGCTACCGCCCTGCTGACCGGCGACGGCGTGATTTATGCCGGCGACAGTACGGCAATCCGGGTACGACTTACGGGCGACGGTCCCTGGTCGTTCACGAACTGGGAGGATAAAGCTATCAATACTAAAGACTCTGTATACGTAAAGTGGGAAAAACCAGTGAGTACCCGTACGTATACGATCACCAACTTAACTAGTGCCTGCGGAAAGGGAGATATCCTGAATAGCTATCGGCTAACGGTCATGACGCCCCTGTCAAATCAGGCTGCATTGGAACCGCTGGAGGTTAACGCGTACCCTAACCCAACTACGGGTAATGTAACCGTAAGCTGGAGAGCGGCTATGAAACAAGAGATACGACTGCAATTGATCAACGCCCAGGGGCAAATAATCAGGCAGGTAACCCGGCAGGGTAGTAGTGTGTCGCAAACGGAACCGTTTCCGCTTGACAGACAACCAGCCGGTACGTATATACTGCGCGTTAGTACGCCCAAAAATGGGACAGTCACACGCGTCATTGTCAGGCAATAAAGGCTCGGCTGTTTTTAATGCTGCCTGATTGTCATTGTAAAACGTAATTGCCAAATAAAACCTCCACAACTATGTTAAGCTTTAAGCAATTTGACTTCCCGCCCGGTCAGGATTTTGTCCCATCAAAAGAAACGAAAAATTTTTGGCTATACACAAAGAAAAGCAAGCGTACTTTTAGTGGGGTTGTACTTCCTGGTTTGTTTGAAACAGTCGGGTACCCTACACAAATGCTGGCTTTTTTTGCTATAATTATCCTTGAGATAGTACCAACAATTTATGGAATAGATCAAGGGGTTTTATGGCAGGCAATTCTTGCTGCTATTTTTATAGATATATTCCTCGCTGTAGTTTCTCATATATGGCACGATAGTATATGCCGCTATCGGAACGAATTGGTGAACACAGATGAGCCTGTGCTGAAAGAAGCGTTGAGAAGAAAGATAAATCGTTGTCTTTGGTATACATACTTTTTCTATGTTTTGATTTTATCATCAGGTATTCTGAAGTTCTATTTTTTTTATGACGCGTACATGACTCCAGATGCTATAGCTGGAGCAGTTTTGGTATGCTATTTACTAGGCGCTTTACTGCACGTAGCCTATACGGGTTATTTTTTATACACGTCCCGATTTAATTATAAAATTCAGTCAGAGTATAGTCGGTATGTATCATCTGGTGGTGTAAAATTTAAAGACCAAACTGGTAAAGTTGCACAACCTCTCTTTCTGGATGGTAATATATTTCAGGTAGAACCAACTTCTTCAGGCAATCATCATATTTTCCAGGATGAAAGCGGACGCCCTTTCTTGGAGACAAGTGGGGTGCTGACTGATAATGAACTAGCGAATCTGATTGTCAGACAGTCATACAATGTACAGGGGCTGGTAGCACGAGTCGGGTTGAAGCGTCAAATGGAAATTTTACAGACCAACTAACTTTTAACATGAAAAAATTTACAAATTTATTATTGCTGTGCCTTGTCGTAATGTTCATGTCTGATGGTTGCAAAGGTGATCGTACCGGACAGGGACCAGACAGAAGTGGGCTAAAGATTGTAATGGTGGATTCTCTGTCTGTCCAGGAAGAAGATGATGGCAGACGACTACCTGAAACTATCCGTGATTTATGTTCCGTGCTAATTTCAGAGACTAAAGACTGTGATCGAATTTTCATTCTCGATCCAGTGATTACACGCCTGGACTTGAATAAAACTTTCTCTCTCAAGACAGCCATAGAGAAGGGAGGGGCAAAGAATGTTGATAATCCTAAAGTTATTGGTAAACTCATACAAAAAAACTTTGACGAATTAGAGGTTCCTCGAGAGTTTACTACGCGTCAGGCTAGCAACATTAATGCGGGAGCTTTGATTGAAAAATTTTCAACGACTGAGTCTGTAAACGACTCAATTCTGATAGTCATTGAAAATTCTTCTACGGATAAATATCAGTTGAACGGAAAGCAGTATAAAGTATTTACGAGTATGGAAGAGGTACGAAATAAAATTGCATCTCTCCTTTGCCAGAACGATAAGACTAATTTTACTCTTTTTATTAACCCCCCACTGCTTAATACTGGTATTTCAATTTTACCGAAACCTGTCGAGCCAAAAGTATATTCTCCCAAATCCGCGTCTCCTCGTTTTACAAAAAGACGAATCAACTCAGGCGGAGGAGATCTGGTGATGGTAAAAGGTAGTGAAGGGTGTGATGTATGCACCCGTTACTACAGTGCGGTCGATAATGCAGGACGTGTACGGCAGATTACGGAGAAGAATTCAACGAACTGCTGCCCCTGTGGGAAGGATATCGTATTGCGAGGAAGAACCTACCGTATGAACTGCGATGATACAGGTGGTAACAGGCTTGAATCTGTAGATTAAAACATATAAGTAACTCCACACCAAACCCTTTTTCAACATGGATTTCAAAGATCAGATTAAACAGCTGGGCGACCGGGTTGCCCGGCTGAAAGATTCTATTCAAACTGAAGAAGCCACCAAAACAGCCCTGATTTTGCCCTTTCTGCAAACCCTCGGGTACGATGTATTTAACCCCCTGGAAATTGTACCAGAATTCATTAGTGACATCGGTACTAAAAAAGGCGAGAAGGTCGACTATGCGGTTATGCGGGAAAGCGCTGATGGCAAAACAGCAGAGCCTTGTATGCTGATCGAGTGTAAGCACTGGAAACAGGCGCTTACTCTGCATGACAATCAGCTACTACGTTATTTTCACGTTACGAAAGCCCGGTTTGGCGTGCTGACCAATGGTATCGTTTATCGGTTCTATACAGACCTGCAGGAGCCGAACAAAATGGACGAAGCGCCATTTCTGGAGGTCAACCTGCTGGATCTGCGCGATAATCAAATTGAGGAACTCAAGAAGTTTCACAAATCGTACTTCGACGTTGAAACGATTATCTCTACAGCCAGCGAACTGAAATATACCGGCGAGTTGAAAAACCTTATTCAGCAGGAAATGGCCAGTCCGTCTGATGCTTTAGTACGGCATTTCGCAAGGCAGGTCTACAGCGGAACGCTTACGGCCAAAATGATGGACTACTTCACGAATCTGGTTCGTAAGTCATTCCAGCACACCTTTTCCGACCAGATCACAGATCGCTTAAAAACAGCTCTGGGACAGGAAGAAATGACGGTTTCGCAGCCTGTTTCTTTGGAGATCGCTAGTACTGCTGCTTCTGATGAAAAGAAGGGCCCCGTGATTGTAACTACACAGGAAGAACTGGAAGGCTTTTATATTGTGAGAGCTATTCTTAGAAGTATAATCGATGTCAACCGAATCGTCCATCGAGATGCTCAGTCCTACTTCGCTATTCTGCTCGATGATAACAACCGTAAGCCAATTTGTCGGCTGCACCTGAACGGAATAAAAAAATCGATCACTGTATTTGACGAAAACAAGGCAGAACAACGTCATGAGATAAGCAGTATCAATGATATTTTTCTGCACAGCGACGCGCTGGTAAAGTCCCTGTCTGCTTATGAGAAGGCAACAGCCTGATCATCTTTATTGATTTCCACCCCAATACTCATCAGCCATGTTTCGATGGATCGTTGTTCTTGGCCTGCTTGTTTCTGTAAACCTGTCATTGGCACAGGTTCGCGTGCGTGGGTACTATCGGGAGAACGGCACCTACGTGCCTCCCCGTGAGCGTACTCGGCCAAATCATACTACTACCGATAACTACAGCTATCCGGGCAATTACAATCCGAATACAGGGCGTATTACGGGGAGTCCGTCATCAACCTCCTATGCAACGGCTCCAATCGTACCCGCCAGTCCTGTGTATTCGACCTCTGGTTCTACGAAAGAACCTATGCTTGTAAGACCAGTAGGCGATGGTGAACTATATGCCGAAACAGAAGCTAATGCTGCCCTAAGGGACAGGGCGAGTTATAAGGCTCCATCCATCTATGTGATTCCCAAAGGAGCCGTTGTTAAGATAGACTTGTACGACGACTATTATTATCGGGCTGAGGTCAATGGTCGTAGCGGTTATATATGTATTTGTCAGGTAAAGAAGACGTTCAGGAAGTTATGACCAGAGTAGTCTGACCTTGTCTATAGTCTGTTTGGGAAGCATGATGATACAATGCATCTCGTAGCCGATACAAACCAGATAGAACCGGCAAGCCGCCTGGTATTGCCAGCAAAAAAGCCGGTCCCAGCTGGGACCGGCTTTGGGCCATTCAGTATACAGACTATTACGCGAAACGCAGGAATCGTTTCATGCAGGAGTAGCAGATATAGTATTTGGTGGGTAAGTAGCCGAGAAACGTTCGGACAAGGGCAGGTCTGGGAATACGCTCGATCGAATGCGTTTCGCCACAGGCCGGACAACGGCTTTTGAAGACAGGGCGATAGTACAGCAACGGCAATACGAAGACCGCCAATGCGACCGCACCGGCTAAAAAGATAAGACTCATAAGGTGAATAGTGTTTGAGGAAGAACTAGACAAATATAAGTTTTATAATCGGCTGATATGTAATGTATTGATTAATATTCTTTGAATATTATAAACATATTAGCTAATAATTCACATGTAGTTACATGTAAATCAAATCTTACCTGGTTGTAGGTTATACTTAGCAGGGAAGGTGGTTATTATTACTCAACTTAGCACATATAGTATATATTGATATGGGTGGGTTGTATGTGAATAAGGCTATCGGAACAGCTACGAAACCAGGTTGAAAAAATGTTTGCTACGGTGTTCCATGAGCCAGTACCCGATCAGCACCGACCGGGTACCGGCTTATGGATGCGCACCTGTCGGCATCAGTGTAACACAGCGGGTAAGATGAAATCTTCCATCATTCGGTCTACCTGCGGGTGCGCGTAGGGGGCGTTGTAAGCAGTGGCGGTCACGACCACGACCAGCGGCAGATCGGTGAACACGTAGATTTTATTACCCCCGTTTCCGGTGCAGTAGTACGTTTCGTAGGACTTCCCCCCGACTGTGAAGGTCCGGTTCCAGAACAGATACCCGTAATACTCGTTGGTTCGACCGGGAATCACCTTCCGCTTGGTAAAGGTTTTGGAGACCCACTCGGCGGGTAGGAGCTGCTGGCCATTCCACCGGCCGCCGTTTTTGTATAGCTGACCGTACTTGGCAAAGTCGAGCGCGTTCATCTGAATACCACCCGCCGTGTTAACTACCTGCTGGGGCGTGTATTGCCAGCTGTACTCCCGAATGCCCAGGGGCGAGAACAGCTTTTGCTTCGAATAACGATCCAGGCCGCCCGGTACTGCTTTGTGCAGCACGTCGCCCAAGACCACTACCCCGGCTGTGAAATAATGCCAGTCGCCCCGAAATTTCGATGGGGTGACGGGCAGGTCGAGCGCAAACTTCACCCAGTTGGGCGTCGGGTACATGTTCTCTTCGTTTCCCGGTGAGTCCATCTCGTTATCGTCGCCGTCGAAAGCGGAACTCATCGTGAGCAGGTCGGCAAGGGTGGTGCGGGCCTTGTCGGTCGAATAATGCTGGTAGGCTTTCAGATCGTAAAAGTCGGACAGGGGCTGCTGTTCATGTGTCAGGTGTCCTTCGCCGAGTGCCATTCCGGTAAGGGTCGAAGCAAAGGACTTTCCCACCGAACGGACATCGTGCCGGGTGGTTCGGCTGGCTCCGTTGAAGTACTCCTCGAGCAGGAGTTTCCCGTTCTTTAGGACAACGACGCTGGTAATATGCCGGAATACGCCTGCCTCGATGTTTGCCTTCAGGATTTTGATGCGACGCGTATCCAGCGAGTCGGTGGCTACCGGGAGCCCGGCATAGGGTTTTGGTACGGCCAGCCGGATGCGCGTCAGATCTATAACCGGCTTTCGTTTCACGAGCAGAGTCAGTTCGCCAGTAGCTATCGGCTCGCCTGTTTTCACGCCGACCAGGTTTACATACGGACTGATCACCAGCCTAAACTGGTGCCTGCCGTCGGACAAGGCACTGTCTCCGCCGTTCTGCATAAACCGGTTCCAGGCCGACTGGCTCCACCATCGGCCTTCGCGTTCGTTATCGACCAGGGGTTTGCTCAGGATCGTTTGCTCATTTTTTATCCGGGCATAGGGCGCCCCCGGGTGCAGGTTGGTCTGGTAGATGAGCCGGTTATCGACGTAGAAGGCAAACTGGTAGTTTCCTACTTTGGTGAGTGAGTCCGCGCTGAGGGTAGGGGCCAGCGGATGCAGGTAGTTGGTCAGGGAACTGGCCATGAAAACCGTCATGAACAGATTGCTCCGGTTGGTCAGCTCGTGGGTTTTCAGAAAGTCCACTGGTTTCAGGGCCGCGACCGGGATGTCGGTCGCCGTAAAAACGATCGTGCCCACTTGAGCCTGATGAAGCCCTGAGCTAATTCCCTGATCGTTGACAAATGAACCCGGCTGGGCCTGGGAGCCCCAGTAAGTAAGCAGAAATAAAGGCAGTAGCCAACTGTATCGACCCGACATAGTGCGTTGTGAGGATAAATAATGCCCCAAAGGTGGCCACACCGGCCGTCTGGAAATAGAACAGAATTAACCTGCCCGGCTTAGCGTACCCAAAGCTTTCGGTACTGGAAGGGTGTAAGCCTGTACTGTTGCCGGAACGACCGGATAAAATGACTCTGATCGGAAAACCCGCAGGCCAGCGCTATGTCGGTCAGGGAACGGCCCGGTCTGAGCAGCAGAGGCATCGCCTGTTGAAGTCGGATCATACGCAGGTAGTCCCCAAAATGGCACTGGAAGTAACGGGGAAACTGGCGACAGAGGTAAACGGGATGTAGACCTGTCTGGGTTGCCAGCTGCGCCAGTGTCCACGGTTCATGGGGAGCGTCGTGGAGTAAATCCCGGAGCTGACCCACCCAGGCCGGTTTCTGGCGGTCGAGCCTGACCGGAGCTGAGTTGATCTCGCTGAGAAGCTGCACCAGCAACGCATCAACAGTCAGCTTTTCGTGACCGTCCTGCAACTTTGTTTCCGTAACGATGCTGTACATGAGCGCTTTCAACCCCGGATCGGGCAGGTTGAGGCTTCCCTGCAAACGGGCCGTATCCAGCCCGTAGGCGTTGAACCAGTCGGGCGTGATTTCGACATGGAAGCCGCGCGTGTACCCTTTGGGCTTGGTATTGTAGTGGGCCTCCTGCCAGTGGTGAAATAGCAGGCTCCCGGCGGTGCAGTGGTAGGTGTCGGTACGGTTGCCTTCCAGCACCCGACCCGCCAAAACAAAGGTGAAGTAGGCGTTTTCGTGATAATGCCAGTCGACCCGATCGTGGGTGTATTCCGTATCGGTCAGCGTCAGGCCCCCCAGCGTCACCAGCTGGTTGGTCAGGCCGTAATACTGTCCATTCCGCAACGCGTTCATAGAAGACTGACAGGGAAATAGGATCGAATACGCCCCATTGTCGCTGCTAAGGTACACCGAACGGACTAATAACCACAGTTTCGGAAGACAACCCGACCGACGAACAACCCATGCCGTACTCAATAAGGTTAATAAGGTGCTGCCCGCACAACGTCCTTTGTTGGCAAACGCGGCAGGGGGCGTTGCGCGGGCAGTAGTAGCCTGAAGAAATAGCCGAATTCAAGCCCACAACTGGTTGGCTGCTGTCAGGATGATTGGCTCTTTATCCGTCACGACGATGGTTTGCTCGTGCTGTACGGCCAGACTATTCCTGGCGATGAGTGTCCAGCCATCGCCTTTCTCGTGGGCATACGACGCTTTGGTGGATAAAAACGTCTCAATCGCTACTACGGAATCCTTTTTGAAATGCGCTTTATTGGACCGGTCATAATAGCACAGGATTTCGTGGGGCTCTTCGTGCAGGCTCCGGCCGATGCCGTGCCCGGACAGGTTCTTGATAACCCGGTATCCGCTTCGTTTCGCTTCCGTTTCGATCAAGCGACCAATCTCAGCGATCCGCACCCCACCCCGGATCCGGCTAATGGCTTTAGCCAGAATCCGTTTGGAGGCTTCGACCAGCTTACCGTGCTGATGAATATCCCGCCCCAGGACAAACGAGCCACCATTGTCAGACCAGTACCCATTTAGCTCGGCTGATACATCGATATTGACCAGATCCCCTTCCTGAAGAATCCGTTTGGCAGACGGAATACCGTGACAGACTTCATCGTTCAAACTGATACAGGTCCAGCCCGGAAAGCCGTAGGTCAGTTTCGGTGCCGAACGCGCCCCGTACGATTCCAGCAGTTGCCGCCCGTAGCGGTCCAGCTCCAGCGTCGACATGCCCGGCTGGGCGTACTCCTGCATGCGTTTAAGCGTTGAGCCAACCACCTGGCTAATCTGCTGCATGCCTACCCATTCTTCCTCGGAGGTCAATGACATAACGTTCGGTTAAAGAGTCAATTTCTGGCGAAAGTAAGCCCTGCAGACCGTTTTCACACCAGGCAAAAAACGCCGAGGCATCAGTAAGGCCGATCAGCCATGGGTCAGACCAAGATGACATCGTCACCTAACAGACATGGACATTAGCGTCAGAATTCCGCTGTTGTGCTCCTCATGGCGGATCGCTGAAAGTATACCCGAAGGTCTGCGCTTAATTTATAGCGTTAGTCCAGGCTATAAAGGCTCATACTGTTGTGTGATAGTTACTGGTGTAAACGGCCTTGCGCCAGTAGGTTAGTTCAGGTCTTTTTCAGAGTATAAACAAATGTAAACAGCCGGCCCATAACTTACGGTGTTGGTTGACATAAGCCAGTACCCCTGCTGAGAGTATTCATCGAGTTTCGTTTGTACTTCGGCTTGGGAATCGTTCAGAATATGCCTGGAATTGAGCGTAAGATTGGAATAAAAGATCAGGCCTTTGACTTTGTAACTTTTCATAAATACGGGTTTAGTCTACATGTCAACTTGTCTCCAGCCCGCCCACTTGAGTTCGACGCATCGACAGCGTAGGGCTTCATAATCTGTTTGTTTATAGAAACCAATCTATATGTCAATCCTATACATTTACGGACTTACGCACGCGTTCCAGGCCCGTGAACGCCGGAGGACTTACTATAATCGAAGAGATTAGTCATACCTGATGAACGTTGGGTATTGCCTGATAAACTTTCCAAAGGCCCAAAGTGCCTGGTCGGTGGTTTGGCTATTGTCGGTCGTAGCGGCCACAATCTGATTGAAAAACGGCAGGTAGCTTTCATGGTACAAACGCATGCGGTTTGCTTTGCCGAAAGGCAATTCACAGGGTCGGCCCGTGGTCAGGTACCGGTAAGCCCGGTAAACGTGCTGGTCGAAGATAGGAAATGTAGCGGGTTGCAGGATGTGCAACAGAAAGGCTTGCCAGATAGCGGATAAGTCGGAAAAATGCTCCTCAAACGTTGTCAATGAAAAGTCTTTCCGGAGTTGATGGAGCAGTTGTTCTTTAGAAACAATATCCTGCTCAACACGTAGCTGTTTGGCACGGCTCAAATTCATGCCATTCTTCCAGGCAAAAAGCCACGCAGTGTCATTTACCGTTAATTGGTCCTGCTGAATCAAACGGCCGTACTCCTCTAAATCAGGGTATGCATACAGCCGACTCCAGGAGCTGATATAGCGTGACCAATCGGATGTTTGGTCTGTGCTGAGTACCCATAAAAAAGTTGTAGAAGGATGCAGTATGGGCATGGATTAGGGAACAGAAAGTACGGGTCGTGTGGCTGTTGTCAGGATGTGCTAGTGTGTTGCTTCAATTGCTGGCAGAACTCCTCAAATGACAATAAACCAAGTTTAGGAAATGGAACATCGGGAATATGCCGAAAATGGCCATCGTTTGTAACGATATAATCGGCGTTTCCAATTACGGCAGCATCGGTAAATTTATTGTCGTCGGGATCATTCGGGATGAGCATAAACCGAAACGCCGGTTCTACCCGAACCACAGTTGGAAAGTTATCGAGGGCCAATAAGGTTCGTTCGGCAAATACGGCAGAGTACTGGCGTTCCAGCAATTCGGCATACTCGTCCAGAATTTCAGTCGACACCACCAACTCAAACTGGCCAGCGCGTAGGGCGTCATACACCCAGCGGTAGGCAGAGAAGTACGGCGTAATAACCAGCATAATGTTGGTATCGAGCAGTACCCTCATTGCGTTTTGTAGGGAGTACGCAGGTGCGTGTTCAGCAAAGCATCCAGATCGGCCTGTGTGGTTGGCTTTTGCTGTTGCAGGCTAGCCATCTCCTCATCGGCTTTCTGGACAAAATAGTCGGCCAGTAAACGCTTGATGTCAGTCAGTTCGTTCTGACTTAAATCGTGGGAAAACAATTGCAGCAGGTGCAGTTGTACCGGATTAAGTTTTGTCGTTGTCATAACTGATATAATCGTATTTACCAAAGTTATAGAATCTCCTGAATCATGCCGCTGTTTTGTGTTCTAATGCCAGAATGGCGGCTTTTATCTCGGCAAGTGAGCGGGGTGCTTTGTATTCGTAGAAATACCGGATAAAGTTTATTTCGTAACCCACTATACCCACTTCGCCATCACTCTCATCGCGTTTTTTGGCATCAATCCAGGCATCGGGCACATGGGGCTGCACCTCACGAGCAAAGTAGTCATCAATATCTTCGAGGAGCGATACATTCTCAAATCATGCAGATTAGCATCAGCATCACAGTGCGAAGGGTACCCAATCTTTTCTAACTTCAACGGCTTCTGGATCGATTTTACAGCATAGATCCACAAATGCACTGTTTCTTAACGCTAGGCTTTTGATTAGCAGGAAAATAAGATTTGAATTTTAAGCCGGTTACTGGCATTTTCACCAATTGGGGACACAACATTGGCTTTATGTAATAAAAAATCCCTCAAAGCGGCTTGCTTTGAGGGATTTTTTGACTTTTCGTGCACTCGTAGGGATTAACAAGTAGCAACTTTCAAACCTTAACAATCAGCCTTTTACCGCTCTTGGCGATACTGGTACACCCCAAATTGCACCCCAAAGCTACAAGAAAAAGCCATTAAAGGCTTTTTTCTTAGTTATAGCACAGGAGCGCAACCTGGCTGAGATAGGGTGCACCTTTAGGCTTTCCCAGTACGTTCTCCAGCATTCTGGTCAGGCTAGCAATCTGTTGATCCTTTGTATTTAGCTGCTGCGAAAACAATTCTCGCATTTGGCTCAATTCGAATTCTAATTGCTGAATTACTTGCTGACCAAAGGCTTGTGGCTCTTGTTTTGTTGAAATCATAGAACCGTCTCCTGATAGAATCCAGTCAGTACTTACTGTTGGATATTCTCGTTTGATAGCATCTAAAACCTTGGAGCCAGGCTTGTGTACATCTTTAACGATGCCGTTGATTACGGTCGATGAAACCCCAATTTTTTGGGCAAAAGCATTCTTGGACAGGCCTAAATGCTGAATTAGGGCATTTGCTCTTTCTCCGGGAGTGTTCATAATAGCAAATTAATTGGTTCGACAATTACTATAGGGGTTTGGTCGGCAAATAGGGTGATTTTAAAGTCACCATCGTGAGCGAAGTACTCGTTGGTGTATTTTCCACTATGGTACTGCTTGTCCGCGAAAAAGCGCTTTGCGCTAAGGCTAGACGTGGAATATGATCTTCGGCCATTACCTACTTCTTTTGTTACCCAGGCTGTATTGAGACGTTGCTTGTATCTCTTGGTTGTCGCAAGCCATGTGTTCCTCTGTGTAGGTAGCAAGTGGTTAGAAATATACTTTTCATATTCAATATTGTCTAGAACTACAACTGGTATTGTTAAAACATTGACTTCTAGATTTTTACAATTAATTTCAACTTCCACTAAGTTGTTTAAATCAGACGTATAAACCCAAGGGCGAAAGGCGAATAGTGCTTTGTTTCCCTTAAGGCTTACACAGGCTTCCTTTTCGTTTATATGAGGTTTTTCTCTAACCCTACTATTACCCTGCTTTGCTATAATATTTACATCATAGAAATTAATAGATGAATTTGCAATGACTTCAAATTCAATGAGTTCCTTGTTTATCCGTTTTAAATAAATAGTGTCTCCAAGCTTGTAGACTTTTCCTTTAGTCTTGATTATTGGGTCTTCATATACTACTGGTTGCGATATTTTATTATCATCTATTCCATGTATCTTTCTTATATTAAATGACAGATTATCAGATGGTTGTCCAATATTCGCTGAGCTTGTTGGCTTATCTCGTTGCCATATATACATCTGCACTGCTCTAAAAGAGACGAATAGCGCAAATCCTATAAATATATATTGTAAAATCTTTTTCATGTAATTTTCTGTAAGTCAACTAATTGTAAATAATTATCAAATAATATTAAATATAAATTTCTAATATTAGAAATTTAAGTCTAACATTGCCCAATGATTTCTCGCTGACTGTGCAATATTATCACAAAGGCAGTTGAAATCTAGCAATAAACTTTACAAACGGACTTATTTTCTTATGAGCACAATCCAAGAGCATTACGACCGATTGCGCCAGGAGGATCTGGCAAAGTGGGGAGCTATGAACGGGCAATTAGCCTCTCGACTCCATATGCGTAGCGACTGCCTAACCTATTTCCGGCGCTCGATCCTAGAGAAAGAGGCAAAGCAGGAGGAACGGCTGGACTTGTCTATGTTACCTGCTTGGATTGTGCGTCAATTTGTCGATTTCTTAGGCTTTACGTGGGAAGATATTTGGGCCAATCACATACCTGCCTTACAGGATTTAGAGCCCGCCGAATAATGCAAGACCTTACCAATAACGTGCAACCGTGGGCGGCATTCGGCCTCATAATCGGCCTAAATGTTTTGTCCTTTTTGTGCCTCCTGGCCTGGCTTACTTTTCGGGACAATTTCAAACAGGCCGATTAACCTTATACAGACCATGACCACACACCCCACACTAGACCGGGAGCAGATTGAGGCTCTACCGGATGAACAGGTGGCTAACGTCTATGAAAAGGCCAAAAGCCAGTTGGATAGCCTGCTGAGTAGAGTGGAGACCGATAACCAGGCCAAAGCGATACTCCAGGCAAACATTACAGCGGCTAGGCTCCAGTACATCATGCTACGTTTTCGGCGCTATCCGAAGCACTTTGCAAAGGTCAATCTGGCAGCGTAAACCAGGAGCCAGCCCGCTCGACAAAAAGGGTAAGGTGGTAGGCTCAGCCGGTGAGCCATGCCTGGCAGGGTGCCAGGTATTTAACGGGTTCGACTCCCGGCCACCTGCAAAGCTAATGGAGTTAGGAATTAGGTATTCCGGTGTTGGTGGCTTGGTTTCAGGCCACCAACCTAACCAAGCCAATTCTTGACGTATATATAACACCGTTAGTTATATAGTCACTGCTAGGAGCTCACGGCAGTATGATTTTACTACCCGCAAAAAAATCAGCCCACAAGGCTGGCCGGTATCACTGTGCCATTTTGGCACGTTTTTTTGAGCCGGTGCCAGTTACTCCTGCTGTTAATCCCTTGTCATTCAACTATTTGACAACATTTTGATAACAAGAATAACGGTTTGAATAACTTATTTTTTTGTAGAGTCTTTCCCTAACTGAATAACTGACTTTCAGAGGCCTGAAAACGGCCAAAAGCAGCCCAAAAAATGAGCCCAAAAATCCGAATTGGCCACCAGCGGCCACCATGAGCCCACTAGGCAACGATCTTTTTTTGACCTGGCTAAAACACGTTAAACACCCTAAAAGGGCTTAAATCGAACAAAATGCCACCCCATTCCAGGCCAGCACCGGCCAGCAGCGACAACGGGGCAACCCGCTAAAAAGTAACCTGAAAAAATGGCCCAAATTTTCAAAATGACAGCAGGGCCAAAATGGAGCTCCACAAGGCACGATCTTTTTTTAGCCTGGCTCAACTAAGACAATACACAGTAAATAGCTCTACGGGGCTAAAATCAAGCAATTCCTATCAACCATGAACACATCAGCCAATCAGTCGTACACGATTCCAGGCCAGCGCCAACCAGGCTACCAATTTGTAGGCGACCGCGATTTAAGCACCTACCGCTGGAAAATCTTTATGAGGCCGGAATGGAACCGAGTAAAAGGCAGCGACGATAAAATCATAGAGGGCTATTCTAAGGACGTTAGGAGTAAAGAGAAAGAGGACAAGCAGCAATTACTCCAGGATTGCATCAGCCGACTGGCCAACAAAGGATACTTGGATGGGTGTTGGTACTGGGTCATTTTCAAACGCGAGTTTACCCACAAAGACGCGGATACGGTCATTCTGGAGCTGAATCCGCACGGCTACATGGCCCACGATTACCTAACCTTAGATCTGGCCACCTTAAGCTGGTTAGACCGGCTCTTTACCGCTCGGAAAACCAACACGCAGGGCATACTGGATTATAAGCATTTACTACCCCCACGGACAACCCCACAGCAGCAACTCAAAGAAGATTTCCGCTTTAGCCTGGAGCGCTTTCCAAACCAGGACGCGCTGGCCACGTATTGCCGGGAGGTGCTGCTAAAAAAGTACGCCAGAAACCAGGTCGTGGGTTTTTATCATAACTACGTGGGAAGATACACCACCAGCCAGCAGCAGCCACCAGCCGGGGCCGTGGTGCTTGGTGGCGACAAAGACAACGAACGGGCCGCACAGTTGGCCCAAAATGCAATGGCCAACCTAGCCCAAAGATTCACGCGGGCAAAATGAAAGTGCCGCTTTACGTTTACCGGAGTGGTATGGTGGCGCTGCTTCAACTAATCCACCATCCGAGCCAGTACAGCCTGGCCGACGCCCTAAACACCCTTACCCTGGACGAGCTGGTATTGATCGAGTGGCGGGGCAAGATTACCACCCACAACCTACTCACCTGGCAACTCCGAGAACACAACAAAAGGTATACCGTAAACCTACCCGTTTCGGTAGCCGTGGCGCTCTGGAAAGCGCTCCGGAGGGTGCCACTTTCTCCCGATCTGCAAGAGCTCTCGGATGAGCTGGACAGACAGTTAACAAACGCAGGATTCTCCATTAAAAACCTAACATTTCAAGACCATGATTAAAGCCGTTTTATCCTTTCCGGTGCTGCTATTGGTGGGCCTGGTGCTGGCCTTTTGGCTCCTGGTGGCCATTGGCTCGGTGGTGCTGCTGGCCTTTTGTCTCAGCCCGATTTTAAGCCTGTTCGATGAGTTTTTTAACGCGCAATCAGTACCCTCTAAATACGCTCATTATGACGCCTAACCAAGCAATGACCGAACAGGAGCGGGACAACCAAGAGATTCAAGAATCGCTCCTAATTCCGAACCGGTCAGCTAAAGCGCCTACCAGGCCAGTCTGCCGGTGTACCTATTGCGCTAGCCGGTGGCTGGAGCCGAAGCCATCGGGCAAAGTTACCACCCGGTTACGTTACCCACTGGCCATACAGTTCAACCCGATAATCAGCGTACCAGAACACCCTTAACTTTATGACTATCTGGCCATCGAAAGAGACCAGGCTAACCAACCAGAACCATGTTAGAAATTCGTTACAAAACCTCTCAAAAAAAGTACGCGTTTAAGAAAGTCGAGAATGTACTGGCCATACAGCCGCTACTAGCCGGTTCGTCGCTGGTGCGGGTTAAAGAGACGGATCCGGAGCGGTATGAGGTTGTAAGCATCGAACCAGCCCTATACTATGGCATTTTTCGGGCCGTTAACACCACCGGCAATGTGGAGGCCATTGGCTACCTGGATACGAACGTGGGCGGGGCCATTATGTGGGAGGAGGTTTCTGGAAATTTCCTTTTGGTGAACTATCCAGCTTATAAACAGATCTGCCAACTTACAGATATTGAACCCGCTGACTTTGCTACTTATGTAGAGAAGTATACTACTAATGGGCTGCTAGTAAATGAGTAAACTAAAAAAGGACGCGGTCACTCAACCGCGTCCTTGCAGAAAAATTGACACCTTTTTCTATAGCCACCGTACAATGAGCGCTACAAGGAATAAAAGTGCTATTAAATTTAATCGACGTAGAACTAGAAAAGGTAGCAATATGAGTACAGTAACTACCTTGTTTGTCAAGCTTCTGTATTCAATGTCTATGCCATCAATTAGTAGGTGAACGTACGCAAAATAGCCTATTCCCACTAGTAAAATAGCTCCAAAAAACAGCAACCAAAATTTAGGTTGCCCCATTGTAACACCTTGATCTATATAAGATTCATAGTGCTGTTTGAGAAGTTGATAATCAATCATAATTCAATTAAGGGCATGGTTGATTATATGCATCACTGTAAGCATTATAGGCTTTTTCAATCTCAGCAGCGATGTCGCCTTGTACGCCTGATATACAAGCACTCAAATTTAAATTATTATACATTTGACCATATAGTAAACCTCTTGCGGCTGACCGAAATGTAGCACTAACATTGGCACCCATGAACTGTGCTATAGAGGTAAAAGACAGCCCGCCAGCTAGTGCCGCAAGTGCTTCTCCACTAATATTATGTTGAACGCCACATTGAGTAATTTTATTAAGGTAATCCACCTCTAAATCTTGAGCTTTCAAAAGGTAAGCCCTTAGTGCTTGGTGTTGGCATCTGTTGTTTATGACGACTTTACCAGAAAGATTAAATATTCTTTTTTTGATAGGGTCATCACCTAGATCAGCCTCATATGCACGAATGAACTCAGGGTTGTCAATTCCTGCTCCAGAGCCTTGACTAGGCCCTCCACCCTCACCAGGATTTGTTTGACCGTCATCATAGCATTGATGATAAAGATATTCGCCAACCAAATCCCAGGGGCCGCATGAGTGGTATTCGCCTCCGTGCCCATACCAAGGCGGTGTACAAGTACTGTTAGGACCAGCGTGAGTAGTCGTTCCAAACAATACAGCGCTCATGCCTGATTCGCCGGTTTCGCCTAGATTATAGCAATAAGAAGACCATTGGCACGAGGTGTAGACTTCACACACAATTCCTCTGGCATTTGCTTTAGTACCATTAGAGATAGGTTTCATGGTTGCTTCCCTTTTACCGTTCAGGTAGCTACTTCCCCCAATAAACTCCCCATCCCATGTCCACATGACGACTTTACCTGTAAAATCACTTTTGTTGACCCCACTTCTATGTGTGCTCAGGTAGTCTTGGCTGGGACTAACTTCTTTAATGTTTTCTTTAGTTTGGCCTGCTTGATTGTATATAACTAGTGAGGGTCTAACTGCATCAATCGACTTTAAATTGCTTCCTGAACCAGTAATCCACTTCACTCGCTTACTGGCTTGTAAAGGTACTTCGACGTAACTTTCACCAGTAGGAGCTGTTCCTTCGAATGCCTCCTCCCAGAGCGGCACCATATTTTTAAATCTAGACGCTTTTGCACGCCCTTTGCCCGATAGTGTGTTATATTGTGAGTGGCGGGCGAACCAACTCCGGGCAGTCTGTATACTTAGTTTGCTAGAACCATACTCTACAGATGGTATATCCAACTGCTTAGTACAGGAAAGTACGGCCACGACCAATAGTAGGCACACGGCTTGGATAAATTTAGATGTTCCTTGCATTACAATTAAGCGTTTAAAAGTTTATGCAAGTTTATTCAATGGTTTAATTAGCAATTAAATTGGCATTTAACGAATTTATTATGAGTAAATGTTTACAATTAATTAAATTTTAATACATTTTATATGATTATTCTTCAATTAATAGGAGGATAAGTCATAGTTAATTATAAGGGTAGATGTTCGCCAGCCAGCTCTCGCCAGGGCTGGCTTTTTTGTGTCCTTTCGGCTGGCCTGACCAGGGGTGAGCTTTGCCCCATGAAACAGCTATTTACTACCGTCTGGAATTTCATCCGGAGCAATTCAGCCCGCTTTGTCTGGGAGCTGGTGGCCGTGGCGCTAGGCATCGGCATTACCTATTTGATTAGCCGGTTTACGGGCCAGCAAACGCTCCAGGCCTGCCAGGATGAGCGGGCCGAACTGCTCCGAAAGAATGCCACCGGCCAGGCCTTTGCCGACTCGGTAAAATGGAGCGCCGTAGTGAGTGAAAAAACCCAACAAATCAACCGCCTACAAAATGAACTACTTTATTTCCGTGAAAAGAACGCTCTTGATTCTGCTGCTGCTGTTACCGAGCTGGAAACTATGCGGGCAATCAACGCCCGGTACAAAAGCAAAACCGGCCACCGATAGCCTGGCCGTGGCCGTGGAGTTGATCCACAACGCCAAAAACATCCAGCAGGATCTAATCCGGCTCGATTGGGCCATAAAACGGGAGGTAGTCTACAAGGCTCAACTATCCGAGCAAGAGACCGCAAACCAGCGGCTCACGGGCCAGCTCCAGAACTGCCAGCAGACGAACGGCCAGCTCACCACCCAACTAACCACCAGTAAACAGGCGCTCCAGGAGCAGACGCTAAAAACCAAAACCGCCAAACTGGAAATTTGGGCCATGCGGGTGGCCGTGGCGCTCTACGTAGCGGGCAAACTAAAGGGCGTTTTGCCGTAACAAACCGTCCTTTTCGGCAGGTGCTCCACCGGCCAACTTTGAGCGCTGAACAAAATCAATCAATCGACCATCAATTATGGCGCTCAAACTAGTACGGTTTTCAACCGATTCAGACGGGCCGGCACGGCAGGTTTCTATCAATCCGGAGTACGTGGCCACCGTGGAGCAGGATATGGCCAAACCTGGCCAAATCTGCCACCTGACAATGGTAAACGGCCAATATTACCGGATCCTGGAGCCGGAGGAAATAGCCAATAAACGGCTCCAGTATGGCAGCTAATACGATCAGCAGGCGGGCCATGTTTGCCGAGATCCACCAGGACACCCTGGAGGGCGGCAGAAACCACGTTTTTAGCCTTAAGTACGTCAAAAAGGACAGTACGGTAGGCTATAAAGCCAGGGTTCGCAAATGCGCCAAAAACCTGCCAGGAGAGCGGGGCTATCGGGGTAACATCAACCTAAACCACGTGCTGCTCCTGGAAAACCTGGAGGCCAATAAACAGCCGTTCGAGCTGGCTATTGATCTAATCACGCACTACAACGGCCTACGGGTCGTACACACCTTTTAATTCCAAACAATGGAGTGGATTTCTGAAAACGCGTTTGTTATTCCGAGCGATAGAAACGGGGCGCTGCTCCAGCTCACCGACGGACGCGATCAATTTTTCGGTACTAGCCTGCTGCTCTCCCGGCAGTATGGTTTAGATCATATTCCCTGGGGGGCCGAAGATAACCAGCCCCAACAAATGGCCAGGATGGTGGAGAAAAACAACCAGGTACGGCCACTCCTGGAGGCCAGCCGGGATATGATTTACGGCACAGGCATAGGCTTTTTTCGACAGATCCAGGAGGGGAACACCATCCACCTGGAGCCCTACCAGGACGAACGGCTAACCGATTGGGTGTACCAAACCGAGCTGGCCAATTACATGATTGCGGCCATTAACGAGCGGGTGACGAATGCCAACCACTGGACACGGTTCGAGTTCACGCCGGAGGGGGTGCCACTGCTCTCGGTATCCGATGGCTTCACCACGCGAATAGGCAGGCCGGTAGGGGGTAAAATAACCCACTATCTGCAAAACGCGGCCTTTGGGGAGGGGTGGGGAGCCGTGGCCACCAGCAGCGAAAAGCTACCCGCGTTTGATCGGGTAAACCCGCTCCGGCACATCGTTAGTCTGTTCCATAGCCGGGAGCACATTTCTGGCAATCCATACTACGCGTTTCCCTCCTGGTGGTGCAGTAAAGACTGGATCGAGGTGGCCAACCTAATACCGCTCTTTCACAAATCCGGCCTTAAGAATGGGTACAATATCAAGTACCTAATCAAGATGCCAAAGGACTACTTCGATAAGGAGGGCGGCAAGGATCTGGAGCCCAAAGAAATCCGTAAAAAGTGGGCGGCATTCGGGGAGAACCTGAAACAATGGCTTTCCGGAGTGGACAACGTGAATAAATCGCTCCTGGTGCGGTATCTGCGGGGGGATGATGGCAAAGCGCTGGAGAGTATTGATGTGGTGCCGTTGAAAAATGAAATGTCCGACGACGCCTATAACAAGGTTTGGGAAATGGCCAATATTTCTATTACCAACGCTGCCGGGATCCTGCCGGTTTTAGGGGGCGTAACACCAGGCAGCAAGAGCGGAGACAGTGGAAGCCAGGTGAGAACCGTGGCCGACTATCAACAGCATTTCAGGACGCCCGTACAACGCCAGATTTTGCTGGAGCCAGTCCGGATGGCGCTCCGGATTATGAATTTTAAAGACGTTGTGCCAGCCTTTAAAGAGGTGCAACTAACGACGCTCGACAAGAACCCCACCGGCAAACAGGCCGTAGTTAACCACGCCAGCTAATGCTCACCAAAGAGATTTTAAAACAGCAGCTCGGAGGCATAAACGCCAAAATTGATTTCCAGACCGTGGAGCCGTTCGTTCGATTTGCGGAGCGCTGGTTTCGGGAGCAGGTGGGCCAGGAGCTGCTGGATTACCTGGCCAGCCTGACCGCTCCCGGCATTGGCCAGGACGAGGCCGAATTGATCGACCTGGCCCAATCCTGTATGAGTTGGCGCTGCTATGAGCTGGCTTTTCCCCACCTAAAGTTACGGGTGGGTGATTTAGGGATTCAGAAGCTAAACACCACTAACGCGGTGGCCGTGGCTAAGTGGGAGTACGTGGACAGCCGGGAGGCTAACCTGGCCATGTTAGACCTGGCATTAGAAAACTTTTGGAGCGCCGTGGAGCGGATCCGGCCAGCGGCCTGGACAGGTTCAGCAGCCTACAAAAAGCGCCAGGGTGTATGGATCCGGAGCGCCGGGGAACTGGCCGAACATATCCCGACGCTGGGCCGCAAGAGCCGGTTATTTGACCAGCTCCTAACCTACATCCGACGCGCCGAAGCGGTGTATATAAAGCCGGTACTTACCGACGCGGTGTATAAACAGCTAAAACAGCGCTGGAGCGATCCGGAGGCCGACCTAACCGAACCGGAGCAGGAGCTGCTGGAGCGGATCCGGCCCGCGCTGGCTCACCTGGCTCTATTCGAGGCTTACCCCTACTTACCGCTCACGCTCGACACCACCGGCATAACCGAGCGCCGTAGTAAGGATGGCACGATGGAGGAGGTAGCACCGAGCGCCGACAGCAGGGGCACCCAAAAACGGCAGCTCTACCAGGATGGCCAGTTTTACCTTTCAGAGCTGGCCGACTACCTAAACGACACGGCCAGCGCCCACCAGTGGGCGGGCTTTTACCAGGCCAACCAGGCCCGCAATGGCCAGCCGGAGGCCGATGATTTTACGCATTCCTCTTTAGTAATTCTTTAACTAGTCAATCCATGCAATCAGTAAACAACAACCACGACCAGGGCGGGGAAACGCCCACCAATTTCGACCAGGTAGCCGACGCGATCCAGGAGCGTAAACGCCAGCTAGAGCTGGAGGAGCAGGAGCTGGAGCGTAAACGGTTCGAGGCCCAACAGGCCGAACGGGAGCGCAAACTTGACGCCTACAACGCGCTCCGGGACGACGCCAACGGATTCCGTGCCACAGCGGCCAAAGAGACCGACGAAGCCAGCAAAAAAACCTATGTGCAGTGGGCGCTCGATGCCGACCGGCAGGCCGTGCAACTGGCCAGAGAGCTAGGCCTGGCCATCGAAGAACCGGAGCCGGAGCTGGAGCCCACCACCCTGGAGAAAGTAACCAGCCTGCTCCGGCATCGGGTGGGGGCGCTGGTGCAAATGATTTTGTTAGGGGCGGCTATCATGTGGGCCAGCACCAACTTTGAGAGTATTGGCCAGCACATCCAGGAGCTAAACAAATCGCTCCCGGTAGAGCAGCAAATGAACGCCTACGACCTGACGAGCAATCAAAAATTCTTTTTTGAGAAGTACGTGGAGTTTTGGGATTTGCCGGTGGGCCTGTTTAAACTCCTAATCCTGGTGCCGTTCGTGGGGCTCTACCTGCTCCCGTTTATCCGGAGCCGCAAGGATTTTTTTACCGAGTTTTTCGAGGATCTAACACCCTACCAGAGATGCGTCATTACGCTGGCTTTTGTGGCCTTATTTATTTTGCATTCTGCCTTGTCGCACGGGGTCAAACCGTAACAAAGCAGCCGGTGGCCACCCGACAGGTGGCCACCCTTAAGCCGGTAAAAACGGTGGCTTATCCGCTCAAACCGATCAGCCTGGACGAGACGATTTTACGCCAGGCCATCCTGGATTCCGCTGCGGCATTCGTCGGTATGGTGGAGCTCACTAACCACAATGACGCGCCGTGGATTACCAAGATAAACGCCTACAACGGTCTACCGATCCGGAGCGCCTACTGCGCGAGTGGATTCTACTACGCCCACCGGGTCAACGGGGTACGGTTGCCGGTGCGGGCGCTGGGGGCGGTGAGCTCTTATTTTGCGGTTCCGGCTAAAATCATCTATCGACGCAACCAGCGGGGAAACCAACGGCTGGGAGTGATGCCGCGCCGAATGGATGCCGTGAGCATTTACACCAGCCACATAGAGGGGTTAGTGGATGACGTTTGGGATCCGGATGAGGAATATGTAACGCTAATCGGGTTCAACACCTCCGGAGGCCGGGGCACCAAATACGGCTGCTACATTAACCGGAGACGCAAGAGCGAAATTAAATTTATTGCCAACTGGCTCACGCCTTTTTTAACCACCTATAAACCACAGTAACCACCACAATGGACGCACTACCCAAACAAAAAATGGCCTCCTTTACCATGTGGGCGCTGCTTACCCTCCTGGGTTTAGCGGTGGCCGGATGGGAGTTTGGATGCCGGTTAATGGCTCTCCTGTTTGCCGAATAGTTCACCCTCTTTTATGCCAATCAAAAACCCATGAGATACTTTTTTTACACCCTGCTCCGGTGGCTGCTTTGCCTGCTGGAGTTCGCCGTGGCCGTACTCTACTGGCTACCCGTTCGGCTCCTTTGGGGTAAGAACACCTTTGATTACGTAGTCGAATATCTGAGCTTAAAAGGGTGGCTTAAAAAGCACCTGGGCAACTAATGCAGACAATCCAATTCGATGGCCAGGCCTACCAGTTGCCGGAGGCCTGGCAGGAGCTCGACCCGAACCACCTGCCGGAGCTGGTGCAACTGGTGTACTTTACGCCACAGACGGAAGAAACCAGCCACACCTTACTCCGGATCGTTTTAGGGATCCGGAGGAAACGCTGGCAAACGATGATGCAAACGCACTTTGGCCCAAAAGTCGGACAGCGGGCCAGGCGGGCCAATGCCATCGTATTGCACACGCTGAAACACCAGCTCAGATGGCTCTATACGGAGCCGATCCGGCAGCAGCCATTTACCAGCCTGGAGCTGGATTTTGGCCTGGAGCTGCTACTACCGGAGGCCGGTTTTTATACCATGAGTTACGGCGAACTGACCGACGCGTATATTCATTTTCTGGTGTATATCCGGCAACTGGTACAAGGCCAAAAGCATCTGGATTTGTTGGTGGCCACGCTCTGCCGACCAAGGCGGGCGGGCAACTACCAGGCGGCTCCGGACTGGAACGGAGACCACCGGGAGCCCTACAATGAGCACCAGGCCAAAGAGCGGGCCAAACTCCTGGCTCATGTGGAGCCAGGCTATAAAATGGCCGTGCTGCTGTTTTTTCTGGGCAATATGCAGCAGATCCTGGAGCGGTATGAGTTATGGGGCCAGGAGGAGGGAGAGCCGGAGGAGTACCCTGGCCAGGGCTGGGTAAAAAACAGCCACCTGCTGGCCGGTAAGGGTATCTTTGGCAATATCGACCAGACCAAAGCGGCCAACGTGCACGACGTACTTTTATTCCTGGAGGAACATAGAAAGGATCTGCTGGCCGACATTGCACACCGTAACCAACAGGAGGCCGACCAATGACCAGCACCCAACAGTTTTGGCAGTTCTTTAAAGCGCTGGCCGACGCGGTGCCAGGCATGAAAACCGTAACGCGCTCCGGTGGCGATAAAATGGACAGGCTGCTAGGCAGCACCCGAAGCGAAGATATTTATCCGGCCACGTTTTTACTCCGGCCTAAATACAGCCTGGAGGAAAACGGGGCGGGCCTGGTAACGGCCTGGTTCGATGCCACGTATTACGTACTTTGCAGCGCCCAAATGGGAGAGGAGGCCGATGAGGACAGCGCTTTCGATGAGGCCGAACGGCTGGCCAGTACGCTCTCGGTATTGATTCGACAGCAGGAGGATGGCTATAAAACCCTAATCGACCCGATGGCAAAGGTATTTATGGAGCCAATCCAGATGGTTAACGGCGAGGCCTCTTTTGGCTATGAAGTACGGCAACGAATTGGTTTAATGGTAAACGCTGAAGTGTATGCAGATCTTTAAAATAGTGCGGTTCTGGCTGGTTTGGATCCTGGCCGCGCCGTTGGTGTTTTTGTTCCTGGTGGGGGCGGCAGTCGTTTCTGGCCAGTGGCGGCTCATTGGTGTAAAATTTCAGCTTATTCAAATGAGCCTTAACCAGCGCTTTGTAGGTAAAGCCGCAAAATTTCCGAACGTATCCAAATAATTTCATAACTTTTTGGCTTCTAACGAGAAACATGCTAATCAAACTCAATTGCTTACACAATGAGCATAGAAGAAAAAGAGCAATTTAAAAGCCAGGGTACGGGTCAAGGACTTGATGCGTGGTTGGTGAGTGATGTAGTACAGACCGTTGAGGAAATATTTGAGCAACTAAAAGCGAGTAATAAAGGATTGCCGCTTTCCAAAGGGATTGCAGAGTTTCAGTCCGAAAAAGAGATGATAGAGTTTTTATTCGACAAGGCTAAAATCATGGCAACTAACAAATAAGTCTCGTCCTTTCCCTCCGGAGCGCACTGGCTCACCTTTGTACAAACAAGGTGAGCCATTTTTATGCTGATTGATCCACTAAAGACCAGCCTGGCCTTTTTGCCGGTGCAATTTTCCCGCAACAAAATTGAGTACGTCATTGATCCGGCAGATACCAGCCTGGCCGACCGGAGCGGGTTACGGTATTACCTGGAGCTGCTGGTTCCGGAGTTTGCGGGCTCCAGTCAGTTCGAGCGGTTGGTAAAGATGCCGGGGGCCGAGAAGCCACCCACCAGCGGGGGCGGCTCAGTCGTTTACGAGGGGGCTTTTTTCTTACTGGATGAGCTGCTGGATGGATTCCTGGAGCACCAGAAGCCCGACGCCGGAGCGGCTGGTATGTGCATTGTGTCCACGCTCACCATGCCGTATATGGTGCGGGAGACGGTGGAGAACAACGGCCAGGTACTGGCCGGATCGGCCAGGGAGCAGGCCAGTAAATGGCTCCTGAAAGCCGGGCTCCAGGAGCGGGATTTTGTGGCCTGGGGCGGGGCGTTCTTTACCGACTACATGAGGGCCAACCGGCCATTTTTGACCTGGCAACCGGATAATAAACTGGTGAGCGCTGGCCAGGAGGAATATTTGTTTTTCCTGCTCAACTGCCAGCCGACACCGGCCACCCTAATCCGTAGGGTGCGGATTACCTACCAGGATGGCACGATGGAAACCAAAGACGCGGGCCAGCTCTCCGGTGGCCAGGCCTACCAGGTGGTTTGTGTGCCGGTAGGGCCAAAGGCGCTGGGTCTGGCCAGCAACGTGGCCAGCTACGAGGTTTGGCTGGCTGATACCAATTACTACCGAATCAGCCAGGTACGCACTTACCAGATTGATCCGCAATTCAGGAGCCAGGAGCGATGGCTTTTGTTTTCCAACAGCCTGGGCGGGTGGGACACGCTCCGGCTACTCGGTGAGGGATCCGAGACGCTGACCACCCAGCGAACCGTGGCCGAACTGGAGCGGCCAGTGGGAGCGCCAGCCGACTACAACGAACTGCGGGTAATTTATGTACAGGGCTCCCGAACGCTCCAGGTGAATACCGGCTATTTTGAGCAGCACCAGGCCGCGCAACTGGCTTACCTGGATGAGTTGCTACTGACCAAAGATTTGTACCTGGTGGATGCCAGAGGCCACCAGGCGCTGGAGCTCTTAACTACCAGTCTGGTGGATTCGGAAGATGATAGCGATTTAGTGAGCCGGAGTTTTTCATTCCGGATCGTAACGCCACAGGTGAACTTTTCGACCATGCCAGCCGCTCCGGCTACTCCAGCCAGGCCCACCGGCTGGAGAGGGGTGGGGGTGGTTCAGGTACTGGATGGCAACGGCAAACGAACCGGCAAAGGCCGACCGCTCAAACTCCAAAAGTATTACCTGGACGACGCCAGCGTTTACAAGCCCATAACCGAAAAGCCGAACCAGCCAGGGGATCCGGATTTTGTGGAAAGTTTGCCGCTGCCTGGCACCGTGGCCGGTTCGACACCCTACCCGAACCAGGCGCTCACCAGGCCCACCACGTTTACCCGTTCGACCTGCCCGAATGGCCAGCTCGGAGAGGCCGCGCTGGTGGTCGTACCTGCCGGAACCTACGGCTCCGAAATGAGCCAGGCCGATGCCGACAGCAAGGCCGAAGCGGCTTATAGGGCGCTCAATACGCAGGCCTACGCCGATGAGTTCGGCAGTTGTACCGTTGCGCCGGAGCTCTACCAGGTGGCCGTACCAGCGGGCCAATGGCATTACCGCGTAAACAACCCGCAACTAGTCGAGGTGGAATGGTTGCAGCTTGACAGCCAGGAGCTCAAAATAGGCAACACCTGGGATCTGCAAGGGCAAAACAGACCGTTTGTTTACCCACGGTTCAGCAGCGGTTTGAACTTTCCCGTTCGGGCATCGGACTGGCGTTTTTTCACCTACGGGCCGTACAGTAGCCAGGTAAACGTAAAGATCTACCAGAACGGAGTACTCCGGTTTGATCGAACGTTGACCATGAACCGGGACAACTACGAATATTTAAGTTTAAGCCAGGAGCTCATAACAGGGGGCCGCGCCCTAACCTATGGCGATAAACTGTACTTTAAAGCCACGCCGTTATAATGAGCCTGCAAATACGAATCAATGGCCAGGTGGCCGACTTATCGCCAGGTATGAGCACCGGCCTGGAGCTGATAAACCCCTACCTGGTTTATGAGGATATACTGGCCAGTAAAGCCAGTATTCCCGCGCTGCCAGCCACCCGACGCAACCGGCAAATTTTAGGGTTTCCGGATCTGCTCCAGAATGAGGCCGTAGGGATGCGGTACCGCTGCGAAAAGTACTACAATGGCCAGCTACTCCAGGCCGGAGTGGCCGTATTGACCGAAGCCGCGCAAAATTTCGCGCTGACGGTCGTTCAGCCGCTCGGTGAGGTATTCGGTGAGCTACAACGTAAAAACCTCTCAGAATTGAACTTTGGGGCTCTGGCCGTACCTGGAGTGCTCCAGCCGACGCTGCAACAGTTCGGGCGGGATGTAGTGGCCTTTCCTACCGTGCTCAATCCAACCTACTACGGAGCCAACGGAGCGGCCATTTCCTACGGGGGCCGGATGAACAACTACCAGGGGGGAGCCTACACGGCGGGGCCGCTGGTGCCGATGGTGTTTGTAGCCGAGCTCCTGCTGCGGATCGGAGAGCTTACGGGGGTGGCGTTCATTGGGGAATTTTTCAGCCATCCGGAGCTCCGGCAGCTCCTGCTCTACAACACCAGGGCGCTCGATGGCCGGAGCCAGGTGGAGCTCCGGCAGCACCTGCCGGAGCTGACCATTCCGGAGCTGCTGCTGGAGCTCCGCAAAACCTTTAACCTGGCCATGCGGGTGAATGCCATAGAGCGAGCCATACGGCTCGATTTTACGGACTCGTTCCACCGGCGAGCGGCAAGTATCGACTGGAGTGAAAAAGCGCTTAAGGAGTACAAGAAACGACCCGAAACGGCCAGGCGGCTCCAGCTCGGTAGTGTGGCCGACAGTGCCGACGGATTGACCAAAGACAAACCGGAGAGCCTGGCCGACTACCTGACGCCGGAGCTGGAGAGCGAAACTGGCATCGGCAAACTAACCAGCCGGTTCTCTACCCTGCTCACCGATCCGGCCACAGGCCTGGCCACCACCCAACAGGCAGGCCGCACGGAGCAGTTTGGGCAACTGGCCAGCGGGTGGAGCCCACGGCTTTTATTCTGGAACGGGCTCCAGAGCGGGCTCCCGATGGCCACGGCCAGGCTAAATGGCTATTCCCTGTACTGGCCGGGAGCGGATGGCCTGGCCGCTCGGTTCTGGCCCATGACGGAGCAGCACCGGACGCGCCGGTTTTACGTAGAGCGCCAACTGGATTTAAACGAGGTCGATCTGGCTACCCTAGATTTTTCCAAAAAGGTGCACATCAACGGCCTTGACTATTTCGTTGCAAGAGTTGATTTAATGCTACCTATCAAGAAAGTTTCAAATGTCTTATTGGTGAAATCATGATGATATTTTTCAGTAATTAACCATATAGTTAGATTGTATGGTTAATTACTGAAAAATATCATCATAACTTATGTTTTTAGTTTGAATTTCTAATTCTAGGTTTTTAATAATTAGATTTATCTCATCTTTTAATTCTATTAAAGAATTGATTGGTAGAAAAACTTCAAATATTTTATCAAATTTGTGTATATTTCTTAAAGGAAAATATATAATTTCTTCTCTAGTTATGCTTGAATTTTTAATATAATGATTTAGTTCATTTTTGAGCAAAAAATCTAGCTCAATTTTTTTTGCACGATCTAAACTGAGAAAATTGACTATTTCTTTAAATAGCCCATCTGTAATATGAAGCTGAAATTTTAATTTAAAGTTTTCTTCTGTCCCGATTTTGTGAAAAAGGGTAGAACTTTTGCGGATATCTTCAAGATTATCGATTAACATATCTGCACTATTGATGAATATATCATCATCTCCCAAATCATTAACTTCGTCTACTGCTAAATATAGGGTGAGTATTGTTAATTTGGCGATTTCTATATAGGCGTAAGTTAACTCTGCGTCGTTTTTTGTCTCAAATAATTCTTTGTACATCATTAAGCGCTTTAGTAGTACTTCTTTGACAAAGTCAATTCTATCTAGTTCTGACATAAGACTAAATAAGTTACCACTATTGTCAAAACTTTTGTTTGATATAAAATTGCAAATTCTACTGTAGGCGTTTGATTTTTGATTAGAAGGGAGATCTTTTATGAATTGTGCAGTAAAAAATT
The DNA here is from genome assembly GCF_005870035.1 of Spirosoma lacussanchae. GTDB lineage: Bacteria > Bacteroidota > Bacteroidia > Cytophagales > Spirosomataceae > Spirosoma > Spirosoma lacussanchae. The sequence continues at coordinate 102,213 of NZ_SWJG01000006.1, forward strand.
CTTGTAAAGATCTGTGAGGGTATGAATACTGGAATCCATCTAAGACTAATATTGAAATTTGTGTTCTGAGATCATAAATTAAGTCGTCATTATTGTATGACAAGCCGGTAAATTGCTTAATTTGAGTTAGTTTGCTTCTCAAATATTCATCTGTAAAAGAATATATACCTTCTGTTTGAGATATAAAAGAAAAACAATTTAATATCTTCTCAAAATCTTCTCTTTCCAGTTTTGATTTTTTCTCTCTAGGAAAACTGAATTTTGTAATTGCGTCATGCTTTGAATACAATGTGTCGAATACATTTTTGTAGAATGCGCTTTTTCTTCTAGGTATCTCAGGATGACTTTCGTAAGCTAAAATAAACATTGATAGTAGAAGTGGATTTCTCAAGAAAGAGGTTATATCTTTATTACTTGGATCAGATATTGTCTTAAGGATTCGACCTCTTCTCTCCGAATCATTCACAATCTTTGTGGTGAATTTAATTATATCGTCATTGTCTAGTCCTTGAAGATGAAAATCATGAAATCTTGGAAAGTTTTCAATTCCTCCTCCAGGTCTTGTAGAAATTACATACCAGTTTTCAGAAAAAGAATCAATAAAAAATTCGATTTGCTTATTTATTGATTGTTTTTTTGATGATGTTATTTCGTCATATCCATCAAAAAGAAATAGGAATTTCCCACTTTTTAGGGCTCTGGAAAAATGGTTATTTGATGGTTGTAGATTTGTTTTTACCACTTTTTCAAGGATCAACTTTTCTAAATTGTCATTGTAATCGTTTAGGTGCCTTAGTTCGATTAATACCGGAATTTTGCTTTTATTTAAAATTGAGCTTAAGTATATATATTTAATTAAAGTTGTTTTTCCGCTCCCAGCACTGCCAAGTAAGGTGATGTATTTGTATTCTTCAAATATTTCATTTGTGTTAATGAAATCGGTTGTTAAGAGTCTATATTTGCATTTGATTGGATAGTATATGTCATAGAATTTAACTTTTTCGTTTCTAGAAAGAAATGTATTTGTGTAATAGTATTTTGATGTTTGAGATTCTAAATATTCTCTGAGTCCCAGGTCAAGTAAATATTTTATCTCATTATTTATTGTCTCAAAGCTGTTTAAAATGGGTGTGATCAAGTTTGTTACTTCTACTTTCGCGTCCATAAATATTACAGGTAAGATAAATTTTTTTTGTTTGTGTGGCCTGCACGAAAATCCAATGTACTGTATGGAGTGGGATAGGTCACCTAAATTTAAGTAATTATCGGTATGGCCCAATGTTATTGTGTTTTAAAGGCTGTATTGGTCCTTCTGTCAACATTCCTTTTCACTGTATTTGCTGGCCTAAACAGCAGATACTATGGAATCAGCAACCGGCATTCGAGGGGATGCCAGGGCCGAATGGCTCACCAGTAACCGCGACGCGGCCAGGATCCTAACGGCCTACATCGGCCAGGCCGAAAACGCATTTAAAAGTAAGATCCAGGCCGCTGGCCTCACGCTCACCGGGGAGCTCCTGGCATCGTTTCGCACGACAGCAGCCACGGAGGGGGAGGGGTACGTGGAGGTCAGGCTACAGATGGCCGGTTATGGCCGGATTAAGGATTTGCGCCGGATGAACTACAGCCGGACGCCACCACTCCTGGCAATGGAGGCCTTTGTGGAGAAAGTGGGCGTTTCCCATTTCGCCTACGTAGGTGGCTACCCACGGGGCGTATTTCCGCGCACCGAATCCCAGACCGTAGAGCGGATTGCCTGGAGCCTAAAAATGAGCCTGGCCAGGAGGCCCAACGTGGTACGCGGCTACCGGGGTATTTACTCGGATCCGCTCCTAAATGACGTATTACCCTACCTGTTTCGAGATCTGGCCACGGCCTGCAACTTAACGGCCAGCCGGGCCTTTAAAGTGGCATTCTCCGACTAATGGCACTGAATCTAAACGAAACAGCCACCTTATCCCTAAAGCTCAATAATGGCGACGTTAGCAAGAGCATAGACGAGCTAAACGATAAGGCCAAAGCGCTTAAAAAAACAATCAATGAGATTGAGAAAGAGGGCGGCAAAGGGAGCGAAAACTGGCAGAAGTACAAGAGCGAACTAAAGGAGGTTCAAACGGCCACCAGCCAGCTCAAAAAGGAGGTAGACTTAACTACCCTTAACTATGGCCAGCTCGAAAGTGTAATCAAGCAACTTAATAAAGACCTCCGGGGCATGAAGCCAGGCACGGAGGAATTTATAGCGGCCACCAAGCGACTCGGTGAAGCTGAAAAGCAATTCAAAGGGGTAAAGGAGGAGGTGGACAAGATCAAAAAGGGCGGGGAAGATCTGGCCCAGCCAGCCCTCTGGCAAAAGATAGGCGGGGGCGTAGGCGTGATGGCCAAAGCGTTCCAGGCCTTTATGGCGCTCCAGGTGATTGGCTTTATTATCGACATCGGTAAAAGCATCTTTGAGACAACCAGCAAATTCGAGAAATACGGCAAGGTGCTGGATACCGCGCTAGGCTCTCAGAAAGAGGCCCAGCAGGCAATGGCCGCGCTCAAAGACCTGGGAGCTAAGACCGCGTTTTCAGTCGATGAGCTGACGGATGGGTACGTAAAGATGATAAACCGGGGGCTCCGACCGAGCCAAAAGGAAATGGTGGCCATGACGGATTTAGCGGCCAGCCAGGGCAAACAGTTCGACCAGTTGGTGGAGGCCGCACTGGACGCGCAAACCGGGGAGTTCGAGCGGCTTAAGGAGTTCGGGATTAAGGCCAGCAAAGAGGGCGATAATGTAACGCTTTCCTTTAAGGGATTAAACCAAACCGTCAAGAACACGCCGGAGGCCATTAACGGGGCCATTACGGCCTTTGGTGAAATGGAGGGGGTGGCTGGCCAGAATGCCAAAATGATGGAAACCCTAGACGGAAAAGCCTCCAACATGGGAGACAGTTTCGATAGTCTAAAGGTGCAAATCGGCAACCAGCTCCGGCCCGTCTTTTTGATGATCCTGGACACGATCAGCAACGGGATCGGGATTTTTGGCGGCTTTACGGGCGTACTGGCCACGGTCATAACGGCGGTAGTTACGACGGTGAAAACCCTGGCTGATTTTGCCATTAGCTCCGGTTCGGTTTTCAAAAACACCGGCCTGGCCATTAAAGAGTTTTTGAGCGGCAATTTCGAGGCTGCCGGAGCGGCCTGGGATCAGACCAAAGCGGCAGGCCTGGCAGCGGTAGAGCAGGTAAAAACCAACGTCAAAACCGGAGCCGCTGCCGTGGTGGCTATTTGGTCGGATCCTGGCAACACGGCCAAAGCGCAGTTTGCGGGCCAGACGCAGGGCAAGGCCCACGGCGACGCGCTCACCAGTGAGCAAAAAAAGGCGCTGGAGGCACAGGAGAAAGAGGCCGAAAAAGCCCGCAAGAAAGAGCAGCAGGAGCAGGAGAAAGCGCTGGCCGAACGGGCCAAAGCGAACGAGGCCGCGCTTAAGAAAATAGCCGACACGGAGGCCGAGATTTACCTGGCCAGCGTAAAGGGTGAGCTCCAGCAGCACACCGTAAAACTCATGCAAAAACGGGATAAGGAGGCCGAAGCCATCCTAAACACCGTGGCCGATGAGGAGCTAAAAAACCAGCAAATCAAACTCCTGGATGAGAAACTGGTGGCCGATATTCAGCGGCTCCACACGGAGCACCGGCAAAAGGAGCTGGCAGCAGAAGCCAAAGCCGCGCAGGAACGGCTCCAGGCAAACAACCAGATCCGGGAGCAGGAGCGCCAGGCTAACCTGGCTTTGCTGGATCTTAAGGAGCTCCAGGCCGCTGGCAACGCCCGCAAATTAATTGAGATCGAACGGGATCGGGCCAACCTGCAAGCGAAGTACAAAAAGGATAAGCTGGATGAGGAGGAGCAGGCCGAACTGGCCAAAGCCAGCCGGGACGCGGAGCGCCGTATAGCGGAGCTCGGAGACGTTAAAGACAAGACCGAACAGACGCGCCAAATTAAGGATCAACTGGCCCAACAGGTAACGGCCATCAACAACCGATTCCGAGCGGAGGAGCAGGTGGCCGAAGCCAGCCACTCCGAAAAGCTAAAGCAGATCGAGCTCCAGGAGAAGCAGCAGCGCCAGGAGCGGAGAACCGCGTTCTCCAACTCGTTTAAGGCCTTGCTGGATGGCGATTTGATGGCCTTTGCCCAACAAACCGGCAAAATCGTATCTGGTGAACAGGAGGCCTGGCAGAAGCGAATGCAGAAAAATATGGAGAGTTACGACCAGGTGGCTGACCTGGCCAAGCAGGGCGTAGCTTTCCTAAACAAACTCACGCAGGAGCGGCTGGATAAGGAAATAGCGGCCAGCAAAAAGGAGACGGAGACCAAAGTAGCCGACTCCCAAAAACGGATGGAGGAGGCCATAGAGGCCGCTGAGAAGCAGGCCGAAGCGGAAAAGCTGGCCGCTGGTGACTCTGCCGAAAAAATCGCAGAAATAGAGGAAAAGCTGGCCACCAGTAAAGCTGAGATTCGGGAGCAGTTCGAGAGTGAGGCCGACGATATACGCAAAGACGGAGCCGACAAAGAGAAAGCGCTGGCCAAACAGAAATGGGAGGCCGACAAACGGGCGCAAGTGGCCACGGCGCTCATTTCCGGAGCACAGGCCGCACTCAAAGCGCTGGCCTCCGGTATCTTTCCGGTAAACCTGGTATTTGCCGGTATAATCGCCGGATTGACAGCCGTTCAAATCGCTAAGATCAAGAGCCAGCCCGCGCCGGTATTCGAGCACGGTGGTTTTGTGGCCAGGGGCGGGCGGCACGGCTCGGAATATGGCCGGGGTGGTATTGCGCTGGTGGATCGACAGAGCCAGCGCGAGGTGGGCGAAATGGAGGGGGATGAGGCCATTATAAGCCGGGAGCAAACGGCGGCAAACTGGCCACTCATTAGCCGGATGTTCCGGAATGCCCGCACACCTGGCCGACGCTCCACGCCGGTACTCCAGGACAGAGGGCCAGCCTTTCGGGAGGGCGGTTTGTTTACCAGTCCGTACTGGAAAAAGGAAATGTATTTGTTTGGCTCCAAGAAAGCCAAACGCGAGGCCGAAGCGCAGGCCAGGGAGGCCGAAGCAGCCGCGAAACGAGCCGAAGCCGAAGCACAGGCGGCAATGGCCACGGTGTACGACGGTGCCACCTCCGGAGACGCCGGAGACGCCAACGGGACAGCCGACGCGGCCACCTACAACGGCCAGGCCGACGCGCAGGCAGCAGAAGCCGCGAAGATGGCGCAAACGCAGTTGGAGCTCCTGGAAAACATCGGCCTGGCCATCGAAACGATGGACGAAAATATACAGCTCTCCAATAAGAATTTGGCGCTCCAGATCGAGGAGGCTTTAGCGCTGCTCAATACCGACGTAAACACCGGCCTGGATAACCTGGCCAGCCAAATGGAGAAAGCGCTGGAGGCCTTGAATACGGACGTTTCCACCGGCCTGGAGAGCCTGGCCGAATCGACTAAAACCGGCCTGGATAACCTGGCCCAAACCACAAAGGGCGGGCTGGATGGCATGGCCGTAGAGGTGGGCGGGCTTAAAGGATCCATCAATGCGGTAGAGGGTGCCACCAGGGAGGTACGGGGGGCCGTGGACGGTGTACAGGGCGCTGTATGGAGCACGAACCAGGCGGGCCGGTTAGACGCGCTGATAGGGGCCATTTCATCCTTTGCTGGTAAATAGGCCTAAGTAAATAAATACGCTCATTCGTTCAACTGTTGTAGGTTAGGCGGCTAAACCGTATCTTTAAGGGATTCCAATAGCTGCCTAACCTATGAAAAAACCACTACTCAATCCATGCGTAAAAAAGTTGTTCTTTCCGTTCCCCGTTACCTCAAAAAGTACTTATTGAATGCCGAATTTGGCCAGGTGGTCGATGGCACGTTACAGGTTGGAGGCCGTAGCTTTATCGGCTCCTATATTGCCAGCGTTTCCCGGCCTATTCCTTACCCGTTACCGCGCCTGGATCTGGCAGGCACCAAACTGATAATTTGGTACAGCAGCCGCGAACGAACCCACGAAGTACCACCGGAGAAACTGGCCAGCCTGGTACGCTCTTTAGATGAGCAATTCAGACGGAGCCTAATTTGCGAGGTGCGGGCGCTGCATGAACTCTGCGGGGGTGACTACTCCAAGTTTATCCGCAACTTTTTAAAGCGTTACAGCATCGAGCCGGATGTGGACATAGATTTCGATACGGTGCGGAAAATTTACCGGGATTACCTGGAGCGAATGGACAAATCGAACCGGGAGCTTTACCAGGTAGCGTAAAAATATTTTGCATTAAAAAGGCCGGACTGGTGCAGTTTGGGCCGGATATGAGCAGTTTGGGCCGGATGTGTGCAGTTTGGGCCGGGCTGTTTCTACCACAAAACGGCCTCCATGTTGAATGGGGGCCGTTTTTGTTGGTCTACTACCCGTAAAATCGGGTGCTTTTTCGTCCTTTCCAGGAGCCTGGCCGCGCTTTACTTTTGGATCAAAAATGATTGTAACAAATCAGCTTTTATCCAACTATGAACAAGGGGCGAACGTGGGCCATGTGGCCAGGTTACGACTCCTGCCGGTAGAGGCCGTGCTGGCCATCGTTCCACCAGGAGCGGGGCCAGCCACGGCCACGCCGTTTACGGTCTCCAGGTACGGCCTGGCCGTGGCCAACGGAGCGCAAACCACGGAGCTCCTGTTTCCACCAGGGGGCTGCTCCTTTACGGAGGGCTCCGCACAGGATGCCGCTGGCATCGTTTACGCGCCGGAGCTCACGGCCACCCTCCCCAAAAATCAGCCTGCTCTACTGGACTGGCTCCAGCGCAACCAGGGCAGGCGCTGGGTGGCGCTGTTTCTCGACCGAAACGGCCAGGCCTATGTGGCGGGTGAGCCAGGCAACGGGCTCCGGCTCCAGCTAAACCGAGCCATTGCGGCAGGTAACTCCATCGCTATTTCACTCAAAGGAAAAGCCACCCATCCGGCCTGGCTCCTGGAGACGTTCGACGCGGCTGTTTTGTTCGCGCACGTTGATTTTGACCTAAGTTTTGATTTCTCTTTTAACGCTTAAAACGCCAACCAATGTCAGCACCAGACGACAGTTATTTAAAGGCACTTATTGATACCAACCTGGCCGACTCCCCACCAGGCCAGCCGCGCAGCATCAAACCGGCCATTCTACGCTTTACCCTAAAGACTCTTATAGACTGGACAAAAACCGCCATCAACGGGGCCACTAATGCCTGGCTCCGAGTAGGAGACAACCAACCGACAGGCGTATCAACCGATACGATTTACCACCGGGGTAAAGTGATTGCGGGCCGAATGACCGACGACGGGAGCGGGGCGTTTATCCAGGCTCCAAGCGCCCGATTTGAGGCCGTTAACGGCATTCCTGGCCCGTTTGCGGCCATTACGTCGGTGGGTGAGAGTACGCTGCCAGGCACACGCTATTACGCGTTTACTGAACTGCCAGCATCGGCACAAGGTACGTTTGATTTTATCGACATATCCTTAACCGCTAAACCCTGGGATAACAGTTCAGGCAAGCACCTCCATCTGGAAATGTACGCGGCCAACCGGGGGACATTTCGATACGAATACACGGTACAGGGAGAACAGGATGGTGTAGGCATTGTAGCGTATCAACAACCCGATGGCCGTACCATTTTTTACGTGGTCTCTGATAATAACTTTCGGTCGTTTGTGGTTACGATCAACCGACACCAACAAGCCACCTTGTACGGAAACTTTGTTTATTCGGCCAACCCTACCGGCACTCTTGTATTTAGTTCCCTAAACACAACCGCTTACAAACCCTTAACCATTATTCGGAGCCGGTTTACCAAGTTCAATGTAGGCAACTCGGATAGTGCGTATCCGGCTGAAACGTTGAATGAACCGGGTTCCTCACAGTTGACGCTGGCAGCTAACTGGATTTCGGGAAGTTCTGATTTGGGACTGGTAAACAGCAACCTGGCCGGAGGGGGCTTTTCATTCTGGCAGCAGACTGGAGCAGCCGCAAAAAAACTGCTGGCCTGGTTAACGCAGGATGGCAATTTAGGTCTAGGCACCCTCACACCAGGCGAACGGCTCCACGTTGTTGGCTCTGGTTACTTTACGGAATCCGTAAAATTTCCAAGCACCTTATTAAACCGGAAAGTGATCCTTTACGACCTGAACGGCAATGACCATCAGTACTACGGCATGGGGGTTACTAATGTAGGGTATAGGTATCAGATTTCTAGTGTAGACGGTGCCCACGTTTTTTACGCCGGAACCTCTCCGACCACCAGCGCCGAACTTATGCGTATAACCGGAAGCGGACGAGTTGGTATAGGCATGGCCGCGCCCGCTTACACCCTGGATGTTGGGTCGAGTAACCCAAGCAGTGGCATAATTGCTCAGTTCACCAATACGGCCACCTCAAACGGCACCGGGGCCATTATGCAGATCCATCAGGGAGGTATTGCCATTTGGCGTTACGGGATTCCTGCCGGAGCTGACGCGTTTGTTATTTATGGCTGGGGCGGTGGATCCTTTCCCGAATACCTGAGAATTTCCGGAGATGGCCAAATGCGGGTAAACGGCTCCATTTCGGGCAAATATGCCACCTCCAACGTTAATCCGGCTCCGGCTGATTTAGCCGATGGCTATTGGCGAGTGCAGCGCAACAGCTCAACCGGAGAGGTGCGTATGTGGGTCAACGTGGGCGGCACTATCAAATCTGTTTTATTCTCTTAACCTTATGGACTTTATCAAACTACCTATTTCTACCGAGCTGGTAACTGGTTTTAAGCGCCAGGCCAAACACGAAAGTTTTGTAATCCTGCCGGATTTGCAGATGGTGCAGCAGGTGCGGGTTATTACCGTAGATGCCGCTGGCCATCCACTCCTGGAGCGGATCCTGGCCGACGACTCGTTAAGCGCCGAACAACGCCAGGCGCTAGGCCAGCGGTATGCTGACCAGATCGTTACGCGCCAAACTACCGGGGCGTTTGTCGATACCACCGGCCTGGTAGTGGAGCCTAGAGAGCCGGGAGCCATTCCACAGCGGAGCTTTTTCCAGGCCATTACCTTGGGAGACCTCAAAAAGCAGGGGCTCACCATTACCGATAAAACCACCGTGGCCTCCCTGATTTACGCGCTGATCGGCCAGGAAATTACCAACATCGACAACCGGGGCGGGCTATGATGGAGCCCACCCTTTTAATTCGCCGGACAGCCACGTACTACACCGTGCCGGTCATGGTAGACAGCCGACTCAACAAGCCCGACCAAATCAGCCTGGCCGTTACGGTGGTGGTGGAGCTGGCCGACTATCGGCGGGTATTGCTGCCGGTGGGTTTTGTGACGGACTGCCATTCCACGCCAGCCGCTGGCCAGTCGATCCTGCCAGGCTTCAACAACCGGACAAACCTGGCCGCTTGGGTGCACGACCGGCTGTATATGTGTTGGGAGGAGTTCCTACTGGTGTATCCGGAGTTGGCCGACGCCGACGCCAGAGCCTACGCCGACGCGGCTTACCTGGAGCTTATGGAACGGTTTAACCGGGGGCGGTTCCGGAATCGGGTGTACCTGGCAGCGGTGCGGCTGTTCGGCTGGTGGAATTGGCGCACGTTCAGGAGCCAGGCCACCCCACCAACCGGATAGCCCAAAACCGTAGATTCTTTGGTGGGCGGGGGCTAAAATCGGCATCGAGGCCGACCGAGCGGGCCGGAGCCGCACCAGATCCGGCCCAAACCAACCCGCTCCAGCCACCCACCCGCCAAAGAATCTACGGTTTTGCTTTTCCAGCCAGCTCTCTCCAGGGCTGGCTTTTTTGTGTCCTTTCGGCGGGCAGGACTGGAAAGCACTTTTGCACAACAACGCCACTTTGCTGGCAGTAAACAACAATGATGAACGCGGTAAACATTGCGGGCCTCTGGTGCCTGGAGGAGTCTTTTGCCATGCGAATGTGGGGTATCGTAGAGCCACGCCTAAAGGCTGGAAAAGAACCCTTTGCTCCGGCTATGGTGGCAGGGCATCCGGCCAGAACTATCCAGGCTACGCTCCAGACAGCAGGAAAAAGCATACTGGCCGGTACAATCGAGTATTACCAGTACGTGGTTAACGCCTATACGGTGGAGGGCGTTTGTGTTATCCCGGTGATGGGAACGCTTACCAGGTACGGCCTTTGTTCGTGGGGGTACGAAGATTTGGCGGGGCTGCTGGCCGTGGCCGATGGCCAGGAGAGCGTAAAAGCCGTGGTACTCCGGATCGACTCACCAGGCGGGGCGGTGGATGGCGTTAAAGTGCTGGCTGACGCGGTTAGAGCCGTGAAAAAGCCGGTAGTGGTCTGGACTAATTTTTGTGCCAGTGCGGCCTATTTCGTGGCCAGCCAGGCCAGGGAGATTTGGGTAGAGGAGCAAACCCTGTACGCCGTGGGCTCCATCGGTACGCTCATGGTCTACACCGACCAAAGCGAAGCACTTAAAAAGGCGGGCCTCAAAGTCGAGATTATGCGGGCCAGCGAGAGCACCGACAAAAGCCGGATGAACGGCACCGAGCCACTACCGGACGAGACCAGGGCCGAAATACAGGGCATTCTGGACGCCAGCCAAAAGGAGTTTGCGGGCTATGTACGCCGGGGGCGGGCGGGGCTGCTCACCAGCGACGAATGGAAAACCGCCAAAATGTACGGGGTTCGGGATGCCATCCGGATCGGCCTGGCCGATCAAAAGGGAACGCTCCGGCAGGCCATCCAACGGGCCGCACAGTTGGCCGCTTAAGTCAATCACAACCAATTTTTTTTCAACCAACCAATTACCCAACCAATGGCAGCAGTAAAGCAGACGCTGGCCACGTTCATGGCCAACTTTTTCGGAAAGTCTGAAAAAGCCGTTTCGGAAAAACTCAGCTCGGAGGAGTTTAACCAGTTCACCACCGAAGCGCTCGGACTCCAGGAGAAAGTTACCGGCCTGGAAACCGAACGGGACACCCTCCAGGCATCGGTTACGAACCTGACGACCGAACGCGACACCCTGGCTACCCAAAAGGCCACGCTGGAGGGTGAGAAAACAACGCTCCAGGGGCAAGTTACCAGCCTGGAAACCGACCGGGACAAGTATAAAGCCTGGTTCGAGAAACAGGCCGGAGCCGGGGCGCAACTACCCGAAACGGACGCCACCAACACCAGCGGCCAGCCGGAGCTCACCAGCTACAACGCGGAAGCGCTGGCTTATTTCCGCAAGAACAAAGGCCACTAAAACCGGCCACCAGTCAACACAACCAACTTTTTTTATCCAACCTCTTTTTTAACAAAAATTCAGTATGAGCCAGATTAAAGGCTATGATTTTGGCAAGTTGCCCGACGCGTTAATGCAAACCTTTTCGGGACGCCGGGAAATTATCACGGACGTTTTAACCGATGGGGAGGCCAAAATTCGGGAGTTGTACCAGATCCTGGTTACGGACAATAAAAGCCCGCTCATTAACCTCCAGATCATGGATATTCTGCGTGCGGCATCGGACGACTTCAACCCATCGGAGGGAGCCCTACAGTTCGGCGCCAGGATTCCGGAGTTTGAGGACGTAGATATTGACCTGCAATTCACGACCGGAGAAATACAGACGCTTTACCGTTCGTACCTCCAGTACGTTAAGGGGCTCAAATCGGAAAAGGAAGTACTGGCCAATCCGTTCGAGGTATTTTTTATCAGCGAGATTCTACGCACAGGCCGCGCCAACCTGGTAGAAAAAGGCTCCTGGAAAGCGGTTAAGAACGCGGCCAACACCGGATCCGCTTACGCCATTACCGGCCTGCTGGCTAAAATGACCGCTGGCCGGGGAGCAAACGGAGACATTCCGGAGAGCAACGTTTTCGAGGCAGCAGCGGCCATAACCGACGCCAACGCCTACGACCAGGCCATAAGCCTATGTAAGACCGTGGAGGCCGCAAACGAGGCCATGCTGGAGATTCCGCTGCAACTTCGTTGCTCTCCTGGTATGGCCCGTAGCATCAACCGCCAGCGCCAGGCCAAATTTCCCAACACAGTACGGCCTAACGAGAGTATGGTAACGGTGGACGGTTACGACAACATTACGGTTACGCCGGATGTTGGCCTGGCCGGTAAGCAAACAATGGTCATTACGCCAGGCTCCAACATGAATTTTGTTTGTAACGAAGATGTGAGCGCCTACACGTTGACGGTTGTAAAGGATGTTAAAGCCATCAAAATCAACATTCGGATGAGCGTAGGGTTCGACTACGGTTTCGGCAAATTCACCTTTCTAAACGATAAGGTCTAAGCCTCCCACCGGCCACTCCTGAGCGGGTGGCCGGTTTACAAATGTGTTTTACTTTCCTCTTTTTATCCAACAACGAATACCCATGAAGTTTGTAAAATTTTTGATGAGTTTGGCCACGCTGGCCATTGGTGCACTGGTGGCCACCAGCACCGGCAACGTTTTGGCCGGAGTGGTGGCCATGCCGGTAACTGCCTACGGGCTCCAGGTCATTACGGGCGGTTCGCTGTATGATACCACCGGCCTGGCTCTGGCCACGCTGGCCGCTATTCCCCGAACCAAGCAGCAGGAGACCAACCCTGGAGGGGGCCGGAGGCTGTTTTTGATGGCCACCGACAACATTACCAGCGAATGGCCCAAGCTGGAGGAAATTGTGGACGGTGAGTTAGGGGTGGTTCCTACGTTCGTAACCGGAGGCACAGCGCCCACGTTCGTAGAGGTGGCCGTTTCGGACAACAGCCTAAAGATTGACGAGGCACTAAAAGGCGCTACCGGCTACCAGAGTTGGGAGCAATCCCTAGAGGTAAAAGTGGCCGGTTATACAAAGGAGCAGGTGGCCGCTATTGGCAAACTGATTAATACCGAAGTGGTGGCCGTGGTCATTCTGACCGATGGCCAACGGGTGGTGCTTGGTTCTTCGTTTTTGGGCCTGCAATTCGAGGTGATGCACACGACCGGAGCCAAAGGGGGCGACCGCCGGGAATGGTCGCTAAAGGCCAAACAAGATGGCTACCAATTCGGCTATACGCCACTAGCTGACTCGGTGGTGATTCCTGGCCTGCCTGCCACTGTTTAATCTATTATCCACGCTAACCACCCAAAGCCTCCCTCCAGCCGGAGGGAGGCTTTTTTTGATGATGAGCACCATTACTATCCTTTATCCGGCCAGCCTGGAATTTTCGATTGGTAGACGAACCGTAACGCTGGAGCCGGATATGAGCCTGGCCGATGCCCGGCTAATCAATGAGCAGTACCGTGGCCTTTATCTGGCCATTTCGGAACCCGAAGCGCCCGCGCTGGAGCCAGGCACGGAGGCCGCACCCGCCGAAAAAGCCCCAACGGGCCGAACCGGCAGAAATCGACAATCCGCCAAATAATCTACGGAAAACGAGCCGCTTCAACAACCGCAAAACCAAATTATATTTTACGCTTTCCCCACAATGAACCAAACGAGCAAGCAACTAAAAGCGGCCTATCAACTGGCCCAAATGGCCCACCAGGCCGACCCAACCAACGAACGCAAAAAGGCGGCTTACGAGCAGGCCAAAATCAGCTATGAGGAGACTATTCCGGAGGAGCCGGTGGCCGATCCAAGCCAGGAGCCGGTGGCCGATTCAGCGGATAAACTAGCCGAATTAGAGAAGCAGCTCTTTCTCAAAAACCAGCAAATTGAGAAGCTAACCGAGCAAGTCCGGAAATTGGAGCAGGCCCAAAAATCGCCACTTCCAGGAAAAGCACCCGCTGGAAAGGCCACCGGCAAACCGGCAGCGACGCCAACCGACGCCCCAAAAAAAAACAGCTAACAGCGGCCAGCCAGGCCTCCGGATCGTTACCGGATCCACGTAAAGAGCAGCTCACGCTGGAGGCCGAACGGCTCCACCGGGAGGCTGCTCTTTTGTCGAATAGCCTGGCCGATTTTGCGGATGATGATGTGGCAGGCCGGAGGCCGGTGGTGGAGAAAATCCTGGCCATTCGGGAGGCCTGGAAAGATGCCAGGTACGAGCTCCAGACCGGCCAGCCACGCCGACCGGAAAAGCAGGCCAAACCGGCCACGGCCAGCCAGGGGCTCCTGGCCGCTGAGATCCGGCTGGAGCTCCAGAAAATACGGGTCAATATTTCCAAAAACGAGGGCAAACTAGCCGACCGGCCAGAGCACCGGCTGGCCACCACCTGGAGCCAGGAGCTGGCCAGGCTCAGGGCCATCAAAGAGCAGTACGACGACGAATTAAGACGTATGAACTATGAAAGCACTAAAGCAGAGTAATAACAAGTATTTAGACAAGATTCGGGACGAGCTGACGGTTTACCAGCGGTATCTGCTGGAGGGAACCGAATTGACGCCGGAGCAGTGGGCAACCTGGGATAAAATCGACAGTGCCAGAGCCTGGCTTAAGGCTGGCCATTCAGATGGCCAGGTTTTGCTCATGCTTAAAAATAGCCGTTCTATCCAGGATCGACGAGCCAGGGAAATCCTGGCTCTTTCCTACGCCGTTTTTGCCGAATTGCGCCAGGGCCGGGAGAAAGAGGGGGTTAAGCACCTTTACGCCGAACTATTTCGGGAGGCCGCAAAAAAGGCATTGGACGCCGATGATTTTTATAATTATTCGCTCCTGCTCAAAGAAGCGGCCAAAATAGATGGCGCTTACGATACCCAGAAAGAACTGGATGCCGACGCCTATAAGAAGCCCTCTAAAGTGGTATTCAAAACCAAGCAACTCACCATAAACAACGCCAGCCAGGACGCCAGGCCGGTAGAAACGACCACCTATGAACTCAGCACCGACTAACCAGGATCCGGATGAGCTGGTGGTGGAGGTAAACGAAAAACAGGCCATCTTTTTGGAGACCGTTTATACGCACCGTTACAAAATCGCCGGTATGATCGGGGGCCGGGGCTCCGGCAAATCCATTACCCTCTCGGACTTTCTCCTATTGGCAATGGGAGAGCTGCCTAAGGCCAAATGTGGCTGGGGTGTACCCACCATCAAAAAAGCCAAATCTAAGCTCACCAGCGGCCTAAAAGCGGGCTGGAAACGCCACGGCCTTAAAGAGTACGACTTTCGGACTGGAGAGGGCTGTTTTGTGCTCTGGAGAGAACCACCGGCCCACTTCGACCGACCGCACGAAGCGCCGGACATTTGGGAAAACTGTATAAGTTTCCCCAACGGGTTTGTGATCGAGTTCGAGAGCTTCAAGATGGCAGCAGCCGAAAACCGGGGGGCCAACTATGACCTGTATGTGATTGATGAGGGGCTAAACTTTAAAAAGGAATGGCTCAAAGTTGTATTACCAACCTTACGCGCAAACGTAGGGGTCTATAATTCGACGTTCCACCAGATGCTGGCCGTTTTTTCCTCACCTCCCTGGGATCTAAGCGGCCAATGGATGTACGATATAGAGGAGCAGGCCAAAGCGGAGCCGGATAAATACTTTTTCCTGGAGGTTAAGACAAAGGATAACCTGGCCTTTTTGCCTGCTGACTACCTGGACACGCTCCAGAAAAACCTATCCCGGTTGGAGTACCAGGTGGAGGTGGAGGGTGAACGGCTGTCTAAAATGCCGCACAACTTTTACCCATCGTTTCAGCACCATATACACGTATGCAAAGAGGAAAGCGAGGAGCTGGAGGGGCGGGCCTGCCGGAACGGTGAACTCCTGTATAATACGAGCCTGCCACTGGAGGCCAGCCTGGATTTTAACGCCCACTTTACCAGCGCTACCCTCTGGCAAAGTGACAGGGTGGAGGCCAGGCTGGTGGACAATCTGTTTTGTAAGGAGCCCGACACCAACGCCGACGGGGTGGCCATGACGATGGCGCAGACGCTGGCCACGATGCTGGCCACCGAGTACGCTGGCCATCGGTGCAAACAGATTGTTTTAACCGGAGACCGAAACGGGAAAAACAAAAGCGCAGGCTCAACCAAATCTATGTTCGACCAGGTAGCGGAGGTACTGGAGGGAGAGGGCTGGACAGTAGACACCGAACCACTCAATTACAACCCACCCCACATAGACAAGTTTAAAGACCTTAATACCGTCTTTGCGGAGGGTAGTATAGACCTGGTACGGATCCGTATAGATGGCATACGATGTAAGGCCACCGTTATCAGTATGGATAATAGCCCGCTGAATGCCGACTTTACCAAAAGTAAGAAATCCGAGAGCAGCAAGATCGACCAGGAGCGGGCCACCCACCTCTCGGATACGGTGGACTACTACATACTATGGAAACTGAAAGGAGGAAAGCGCTGGAGCGGATCCGGTGGTGAGGACTTCGATTTGGATTACTTCTAAGTGAGCCGGTGCCGTTTCAGATATTCGGAAACGTGGAAAGTGGAAATTTCCAAAATGCTAAAGGGCGGGGTCGATTATAAAAAAAAACGCCCAAAAAGGGGGGTGGTTAATGGCTAAAGTTCTATCTGCTAGAACCTTAGCCATTTTTTTTGGCGCAATTTTTATACAGTTTAAAAAGGTACGTAAAAACACTTAATCTGAAGCATACAAGAAAGGGGTAAGTCTTTTATCTCCCGACTATATGCCTTTAACTTATAAAAGATCGAGAAGAAGGCTTCGAGTAACTTATTGAGCAATAATAATTTACTTTTTTGAGCCCGCAGTATCTTAAGACATTTGATTTGATTGTGTAATTTTTTTACAACAAAATAACATTATTGATAGAAATACTTACGCGGAAGTATGCTATATTGGTTAAGTATATCGCTTAAAAAGAGATATGCCCAACTAAACACAGCTCTCACTAAAATGAATGAGGTAGACAGAGATATTTGCCATTTCGTAAGCAACTATGATAATCCTGAATCACTAGGGGCTGCTCTTTTCGAACCAGTACGAATCAGTAGTAGTATTATTCCAGACTTCTGTTGCACGGCCGCAAATCTTAAGTTTTCCAATCTGGTGGGTTGGGACTATACGAATCCGCCTAATTTATTAACAGCTCATTTTGTGCCGATCGATGAGGCAGACAAGTTGCTTGAAGCTTTGAAGTACGTTTTTTTTCATCAGAAAGAATTAGATTACTCCATTTCTACAGTTCATCTTAAGTCGGCTAAAAGTCATATATGTGATTGTAGAATGAGTCCATTAGGGCAGGGAGTTCTTGTATCTATTTCTACGATCAATCCAAAACACCCAGAAGGGACTGATACGGTAAGTCAGGTGGAGGTGTTAGAAAATGCTTTTGAGGCATGTCTCAATGGAATCACTGTATACAAAGCCGTACTAGATGATAGCCAAGAACCGATTGATTTCAAATTTGAGGCTATAAACGAGGTTGGGCTGGCTATGAGTGGTTTATCCCGTGAGCAAGTTATTGGTAAGACGTTGCGCGAACTTTACCCACCTACGGACTCGTTTGGCTTATTTTCTATCTACAAGCAGGTTTACACAACAAGAGAGCCATATAAAGGAGAACATTTTTACCCAGATCATGGCATTTGGCGAAAGCTAGTTATCACTTATATAGAGCGAGGTATTATGGTTACATATCATGATATAACTCCGTTCAAACAGTTGCAGCAGCAGCACGAGCAGCTAATAGATTACTTAGTTACAAGTTTGCCGGGTGGATTGGTACTGCTGGAACCTATCATGAGTGATGGCCAACTGGTGAATCTTCGGATAGTTCGCTGTAATTTGGCTTATGCCAAACCGAAAGATAAAGATCCCGATCAACTAAAAGGTCAGCTTATGGATGATGTGCATCCACAATGGCGATCAACACAGTTAATGGCGTGTGTTCAACAAGCTTTATTGGGTGATCAAGCTTGTCAAGGCTACGAAACGCAGCGTATTAATGGCAGATTAACTGAAGTGGACTTTCAACTTATTCAGGTAGAAGGCCTATTATTGATTACATACAGGGACTTGAATAACTACCATAGTGAGCAGCATATTCAAAGACTCGTGAGCGATCTAGATCGTATGAGTGCCAACTTGCAAGAGTTTGCTTTTGTGGCTTCGCATGACTTGCAAGAACCATTACGAAAGATTCAGCAGTTCGGTGGGTTGCTAGCAGCACAATACGGTGATCAGTTAGGGGCAGGCCGAGAGTTTTTGGATCGTATGCAGGGGAGCGCAGGCCGGTTGTCAAGTCTGCTTAAAGAATTACTGGACTACTCTCGTTTGACGACAAGGTTAAAGGAATTTAAACTGGTTTCCTTAACCGAACTAGTAACCAGAGTTTTAAACAGATTCGCAATTGAGATTAGGGAAAGTGAGGCTCGAGTATACGTAGATTCGTTACCAATAGTCATGGGCGATGAAATCCAGTTGGAGCTATTGTTTGAGCATTTAATAAGCAACAGTATCAAGTTTGCTGCTTCTGGCACATCTCCTAACATACACATTCGTAGTGTGACAGATTATGAGGAGCAATTGCCCGCCTGGCTAGATATTAAAGGGTCTCGTACCGAATTCATATGTATCAAGGTTGTTGACGAAGGTATTGGATTTGAGCAGCAGCACGCAGAGCGCGTTTTTGGCGTTTTTCAACGGCTACATGGCAAGAGCCAGTATCTTGGAGTGGGCATGGGACTTGCAATCTGTCGGCGAGTTGTAGAAAATCACAAAGGAGCTATTGTGGCTCAAAGTGACAAGGGGGCGGGTGCAACGTTCACCATCTTTTTGCCCTCTGCTGGGTAACAGACAGATCTTACTGCTAAGTAGTAGCCACGATTGTGGCTACTACCTTTTAGCTTTATTTGTAAACTACCTCCCTGGCCACTCGCTCCTCATTGGCTTTGCCATAGTAGCGAACGTGCTTAGTAGTGGTATGGCCGAGCATAGCGGCCACGCTTTCCTCTGACACACCGAGCTCATTAAGCATGAGGTTGGTAAAGGTTTTACGGGCAACCTTAACGGTGAGTTTGGTTTTGATGCCTGCCAGGTGTTGAATCTGCTTCAACCAGTCGTTAAAGCCGGAGTTACTGATTTTAGGCAGGTTCTCCACGCTGCCATATTTGGCAATCAGCGCCAGCGCTTTATCCGAGAGGGGCACCAGTTGCACCGGCTCATTCACGAAGAAATCGGATTCGGCATACTTGCCACGAGTTTTATACAGCCATTTCCGGCCATCAATGCCGGTGCGAACGTCGGCAGTGGTGAGGGTTTGGGCATCCTGGTAATGGAGGCCGGTGTAAATCGAGAACAAAAACAGATCCACGATTCGCTGTATTTCCGGCCTCCAGTCGGTGCTGGCCAGCTCATTGAGCTCCTGCCTGGTAATGTGGTCGGTGTTGACCTTTTCCCGTTTCTTGTAGACGAACGAGGCTAGCTTATCCACCCGCAAGATTTCGCGCCTTACGGCATCTTCTGTGATGTTCTTAAGCACCTGAGTATGCCGAACGATGTAATTGCGGTCTAAATCCCGTTCGTTGCACCACCTGACAAATTCGTCAGCGGATCCGAGGCTAAACCGATCAGCAGCCAGCTTTTTCCATTTCCGATCCAGCAGGAAAAGCCGGATGTTTTCGATTCGGGTTTTGTAGTTGCGACGCGTACCACCGTTTTTGTAGGTGGCGTTTATGTGCTGCTCATACAAATCCACCAGCTCCCAAAACGTATAGCTACGCTGCTGTTTGCCGGTGTACAGATCGGCCAAATGTTGGGCGCTTACGGGGTCTCCAGCGCTCTCCAACTGGAGGAACATCCTGGTAATGTCGGAATGGATTTGGGAGAGCTTGGTATTTTCATCGAACACCCGGAGGCTCTTGCCTTTGATGCGTTGCTTTTCGGAATCCCACTCTTTATCCGATACCTGGATAAAGGTGGAAAAATCATTAGCGGCCACACCCTCTACTTTGATCCGGCAATATATGGCGGCTTTACCATCCGGTTTTTTTCGGTTCTTCCGTTTGATGAACAGAACACGCATTTTTTACGATACATGAAAATATGTTGTTATTAGTTTGGTAAAAAATTGGCAAAACTAATACAACACAACCCTATTATATCTATGGTACATTTGTATTATACAGACAAATTGGTAACTACTTGTAAACAGGTGAGTAAAGAGCACCTCAGTTGGTAGGTGGTACACCTCAGTAGCTGCCCGCTTGCAGTCGATTCGTACAGAGTACAATAGGGGGTACACAAAGCAAAAGCCCACTTAAAAGCGGGCTTTCTGGCTAGTTGTTAATGTATCTGGTGCACTCGTAGGGATTCGAACCCCAAACCTCCTGATCCGTAGTCAGGTGCTCTATCCAATTGAGCTACGAATGCGATTTACATTTTTTGCGGAGTGCTCTATCCAATTGATGTCGAGCGCGACCCCGGTACGAATGCATTTCCCGTTGATTGGGAGTGCAAAAGTAGGGAGAAAAAAGGCGTCTGTCAACCTATCGGCCCGAAAAATTTGCTTTTCGCTTCATCAGAAAGGCACCAATCCCCTCGGCGGCATCGGCCGAACGACCTAGTGCATCCTGATTTTCAGCTTCCTGCTCCAGCTGGTGGTCAAGGTCCGAATACAGCGATTGATTCAAAACTTTTTTTAACGCCCCGATCGCGCGGGTAGGGGCAGTGGCGTAATACCCCACTACCTCCGCTATGGCCGCGTCGAGTTCAGCCGCAGGAACCGAGCGGCTGACGAGGCCGATCTGGGCCGCTTCGGGGCCGTAGACGCGTTGGCCGGTGCTGCTGAGCTCAAAAGCCCGCTGAGGGCCCACCAGACGCGGCAGAAAGAACGTAGAGCCGGCGTCGGGCATGAGGCCAATGTTGATGAAGATCTGGCTGAAATAAGCCTCGTCGGTGCAGATAACGACGTCGCAGGCCAGGGCCAGCGAACAGCCCGCACCAGCCGCCACCCCGTTGATACGACCCACAACGGGTTTGGGCAGGTTACGGATGGCCCGGATCATGGGGTGATAGCCGTTCCGCAGCGAGTCGCCCAGATTCATCGTTCCTCCCGAGGCTGCCGCGCTGGCGAAGCCTTCTTTCAGGTCGGCGCCGGAGCAGAAGGCTTTGTCGCCCGCGCCGGTCAGCACCACGACCCGCACGCGGTCGTCGGCACCGGCGGCTTCCATAGCGCTGGTAATATCCCGGATCAGGCCGGGGCTGAGGGCGTTGTAGACCTGGGGCCGGTTGAGGGTAATGCGGCAAACGCCGTCGGCCAGTTCGTAGAGCAGTGTATCGTACATGATCGGTAAAGGTTAGTCAGGGCAAGGTTAGATAAACCAGAACACGGCCAGCAGGCTGATGGTCACCCCCAGCGCCAGCCCGGCCAGGATCTGGCCGGGCGTATGGGCATTGAGCTTCAGACGAGCACTGGCCACAAATCCGGCCAGCAGCACCAGCAGCAGCATCGGGAGAAACAGGTCGGTCAGGCTGAATTTCAGCATCAGCCCGCCAATGCCGCCCAGTACGCCCCCCAGTCCGACGCCGTGGGCGCTGATTTGCCAGTATAGACTGATCAGCCCGACCAGCAGTATCGATACGGCAATACTGCCCAGCAGAATCGCTATTTCGGGCGCTACGGTCGAGACGAGCTGCATCCGGAAGGCAAACAGATAAGCGACAAAGGTGTAGATGAGCGCCGTCAGGAAATAGGGCAGCCGGCGGTCGGCCAGGGTTTCGAGCTGGAGGCTGCTGACGTAGCCCGTACGAACCAGATAAACGATCAGCAGCGAGGGCACCGCGAAGGTGCCAATGAAGATCAGCACCAGCAGGCTGAGCCGCAGGGCCGGCGAAAACGCATCCATACCCACTACACCGGGTGCCTGAAACAGCAACAGGCCGAACAGCAGTGTCGGCATGAGTAGGGGGTGCAACAGAATCGAGAGGAAGCGGGCGAACGAGGTTGTCAATGAATAACGATGAATGATAATTGATGAATTCGTTTTGGGGAGCCTGCGGCTGGGTTGCAAAGTTAACCGTCCTGCCTGTTGTCACTCATCATCCATCCTCCATAATTCGTTGTTCCTATAACTGTTTTCGCAACCGGGCTACGGGTATGTTGAGTTGCTCACGGTATTTGGCCACGGTACGGCGGGCAATGTTATAACCGCGATCATTCAGAATCTTCTCCAGCTTATCGTCCGAGAGCGGGTTCATCTTGGGTTCGCTGTCGATGAGATCTTTCAGGATGTTTTTCACCTCGCGGCTGCTGACGTCTTCTCCCGTATCGGTCGAGATCCCTTCCGAGAAGAAATATTTGAGCGGATAAATGCCGAACTCGGTCTGGACGGCCTTGCTGTTGGCTACCCGCGACACGGTCGATACGTCCATGTCGATGAGCGTGGCAATGTCTTTCAGGATCATGGGGCGCAGCTTCGACTCGTCACCGGTCAGGAAGAAGTCGTACTGGAACCGCACGATGGCGTTCATGGTCTTGAGCAGGGTTTGCTGCCGCTGTTTGATGGCGTCGATGAACCACTTGGCCGCGTCGAGCTTCTGCTTCACGAACGAGACCGTTTCGCGCAGGGATTTGTTCTGCTTGCTGCTCTTGTCGTAGGTATCGAGCATGTCGGCAAACGACCGGCTAATGCGCAGTTCGGGCGCGTTCTTGGAGTTCAGCGTCAGTTCAAGCTTGCCGTTGCTGTTGGTCAGGATAAAGTCTGGAATAAGGTACTGTACGTTGCCGGCTTCGCCTTCTACCGACCCCGGCTTGGGGTTGAGCTTGATAATCACATCGACCACCCGTTTCAGCGATTCGTCGCTGATGTTGAGCCGTCGCTGAATTTTGTCGTAGTGTTTCTTCGAGAACTCATCGAAAAAATCTTCGATGATGCGAACGGCCAGTACGTTGTAGGGGTCCGACTGATCTTTACGCCGGAGTTGCAGCAGCAGGCATTCCTGGAGCGAGCGGGCGGCAATACCCGGCGGGTCGAACGTCTGAATTTTATGCAGCACTTCCTGAATTTCTTCGGCATCGGTGAATACATTCTGCGAAAAGGCCAGATCGTTCACAATGGCCTGCATGGATCGGCGGATGTAGCCATCGGCTTCGATACTGCCAATCAGCTGTAGGCCGATGATCCGCTGTTCTTCGCTAAGCGAGAGGTACCCGAACTGCTGTAGCAGCGAGTCGGTCAGGCTCGAGCTGGTGGCTAGCGGCATGTCGCGCTCTTCTTCGCTGTAGTTGCCGTCGCCCTGCATCTTGTAGCCGGCATAATCTTCACCCTGCAGGTAGCTGTCGATATCGAGGTCGTCGGTGCGGTCTTTGTAGTCGTCGTCACCGAAATCATCGTCGAAGGGATCATCTTCTTTCTGATCGAACTCGTCGTCCATGCCTTCTTCCAGCGCCGGGTTGATTTCCAACTCCTCTTCGATGCGGGTATCCAGTTCGGCAGTAGGAATCTGCAACAGCTTTATGAACTGAATCTGCTGGGGCGATAACTTCTGCTGAAGAGACTGGGAAAGGCTTAACTTCTGCATGGTAGTGATGTTTCAAATCGGGTAGAGGTGTCAACGGGGATTGGCTGCTCCGGTTGGCAAAATGCCCCTCACAATTATCAGACCAATTTAGTTAGGATTTTGTTTAGGGCTACAAAAAAAATACACCAAGTCGTTCAGAATTAATGATTTGGCCTAAAAAAGTGCCTGGTTAACGATCTTTATGGGTTAGTAAATTGCTGATAGATAGCCATTTAATGGCTTGCTTTC
Source organism: Spirosoma lacussanchae (assembly GCF_005870035.1). Lineage (GTDB taxonomy): Bacteria > Bacteroidota > Bacteroidia > Cytophagales > Spirosomataceae > Spirosoma > Spirosoma lacussanchae. The sequence continues at coordinate 125,827 of NZ_SWJG01000006.1, forward strand.
GGGTGTTGGCAGCGGATACGAAAACTGGTATCATTTTTCTACCTTAGCGTCATGACAAATAAGCTGTACGACACCTCGCTGAGTCTGCTTACCGATCTCTATCAGGTCACTATGGCCTATGGGTACTGGAAATCAGGCACTGCCGAAAAGGAAGCGGTCTTTAATCTGTATTTCCGGAAAAACCCGTTCGGCGGAGGCTATACGATAGCCTGTGGACTTAGTAATGTAATCGGCTACATCGAACAGTTCAGCTTTTCGCGCAAAGATCTACGGTATCTCCGTACCCTCACCGGCAATGACGGGCAGCCCTTGTTTGAGGAGGCTTTTATCGAGTACCTGGCCGCGCTGAAGCTGAGCTGCACCATCGATGCCATTCCCGAGGGAACGGTCGTGTTTCCCAACGAGCCACTGGTACGGGTACGCGGGCCTATCCTGCAGTGTCAGCTGCTCGAAACGCCCCTCCTGAACCTGGTCAACTTCGAATCGCTGATTGCTACTAAGGCGGCACGACTCCGGCTGGTTGCCGAGTCGGACACGCTGCTGGAGTTCGGCCTGCGCCGGGCACAGGGGATCGATGGCGGCATGACGGCCAGCCGGGCGGCCTACATAGGTGGCTGCGACGCTACCTCGAATGTGCTGGCCGGCAAACTCTACGACATCCCGGTTCGGGGTACCCACGCCCACAGCTGGGTCATGTCTTTCGACGATGAGCAGCAGGCGTTCGATACCTACGCACGGGTGCTGCCCAACAACGTTACCCTGCTCGTTGACACGTACGATACGCTGGACGGGGTACGGCATGCCATCGAAACGGGTCACAAACTCCGGGCCCGGGGTTACCGGCTGGCCGGCATCCGGCTCGACTCCGGCGACCTGGCCTACCTCAGCATCGAAGCCCGCAAACTACTCGATGAGGCTGGTTTCACCGATACCAACATCGTGGCCAGTAACGACCTCGACGAGACGATTATCGCCAGTCTGAAGCAGCAGGGGGCCAAAATCACGGTATGGGGCGTCGGCACCAAACTGGTTACGGCCTTCGATCAGCCGGCGCTGGGGGGCGTCTACAAGCTGGCCGCGCTCCGCACGGGGGATGCCCACAAGCCCTGGGACTACAAGATCAAGTTGTCGGAGCAAGCCATTAAAACCTCGACTCCGGGCATTCAGCAGGTGCGCCGGTACCGCGACGAGCGGGGCTTTCTAGCCGACATGATTTTTGATGAGACGCTGAACGGCACCCACCAGCCCACCACCATGATCGACCCGCTCGACTTCACCAAACGTCGGCGCTTCGACGCGCATGCAGCCTTCGAGGATTTGCTGGTGCCCATCTTTGCGGCTGGCCAGTGTGTATACGATAAACCCGATATCCACGCTATCCGGGCGCGGGTGCAGGCGCAGCTGGCCGCGCTGCACCCCGGGGTCAAGCGACTCGTCAACCCGCATACCTACCCCGTCGGGCTGGAACGACACCTGCATGACCTCAAAACCGCGCTTATTCTCGAACGCAGAGGAGAGTGAATGCCGGGTTTTGGGTGGAAGGGGCTACCGCCTGTGCAGCTACAGCGTATGACGCGTGCCGTTGTCAACATGTACGACGTAGGCGCGGCCACCGGCCTGCTCGATAGCATCGGCTACGGCGATAGGGCTTTCAGGCGCGTAGGCAAACATGCAGCCGCCACCGCCCGACCCGTTGATCTTGCCACCCAGCGCGCCGGCCGCGAGGGCTGCGTCGAGCATCCGGTCTATTTTAGGAGTGCTGATGCGCTGGGCGTCGCGGAGATTGGCGTGGTGGTCGGTCAGGAGCTGGCCGAACCGCCGGTGGTCGAGTGCATCGGCCTGTAACACCGTTAGGGCGTCGCGCAGGATGTCGCGGTTGGCAAGGTTGCCTTTCAGCAGGATGTACTCGTCTTTGGTCAGGCTGTCTTTGAACTCGGTCGCGTCGGTCAGGCTTGAGTGGTGCAGCGAGAAGCCGGGGTTCACCGCCCTGATGCGGGCCAGGATGTCGAGCATACCGTACTTGACCCGACTCAGAATCCCGATTGTATCTTTCGGTTCCTGTGAATCGCCCAGTACGAAGGTGCCGAGCCGAGACGCCGGGCTGCGGGGCTCCAGGCTGACGAGCCGGATCTGCGGCTGCGATTCGAGGTAGATCACCTGCCCAACGGCCGTGGCGTAATGGTCCATCATGCCGCCGGGTTCGCCAAATTCAAGCACTTCGGCTGCATAGGCCAGCTCGGCCAGCTGCGTGGGCGGCAGAGAACGCGGCTGGTCGGCCAGCTGGGTCAGCACATTGAGCCAGGTCACCAGCAACGCCGACGAGCTCGACGTGCCTGCATTGATGGGTATGTTGCCGTGAACCTCGCCCAGCACCCCCCTTGAAAAGGTAAAACCATCACGCAGCAGCACGTTCACCGCCGACCGGAAGTAATCCCGATCCTGCGGATACGTCAGCGGAGAACCGTCGAACGGAATCGTTACCGTACGGCCGATGTCGGGCAGGTTAAGCCGGAACCCCAACTCGGGGGTAGGGGTGGCATCGATCTGAATCCGGCGCGAGATAGCGGCCGCTATGACGGGTAATCCTAGATAATCCTGATGTTCGCCGAACAGGCAGATACGGCCGGGGGTAGAACTGGTCATTGGAACAATAAGGCAGGCAACGACTTACCAGCTTGATTTTTTGTATCCTGATACGGCATAGTACAGGATAAAGCCGAAGAGGGGCAGAAGCATGGCATAAGCCAGCTGGGGGCTGTACGTATCGGTCAGATACCCGTGGAGGAGGGGTAGCAGCGCCCCACCCGAAATACCCATAATCAGCAGAGCCGACCCGAGTTTAGTGAAGCGGCCCAGGCGGTTGAGTGCCAGTGGCCAGAGCGCGGGCCAGATCGGCGCGAGACCGAAACCCAGCAGCGCTACGCACAAAACCGACGTAAAACCACTGGTCAGCAGGGTAGCCACCGTTAGCACCAGCCCGTAGGCGGCTCCGAACCGCAGTGCCGTTTGCTGCGAAATAACTTTGGGGATCAGCACGATACCCAACACATAACCCGCCAGCAGGCCGTACAGTGTATAAGTTGTAAAATATTTGGCTTCGTCGTTATCAAAACCAAGCGCTTTGCCGTAGTTGATGATGGTATCGCCCGCAATAACCTCGGCCCCTACGTAACAGAACAGAGCGGCTACGCCCAGCACCAGGTTCGGAAACTGCCAGACGCTGGTATGGGCCACGGCATCGGCGGGAGCGTCGTCCTGCTCTTCCGATACGTCGGGTAGGTTCGAGAACCGAATCAGGCCCGCCAGCACCACCAGTACGCCCGTCAGGATCAGATAGGGCGATACCACTTTTTCGAGCGAAGCGGTGCCCGATACGGCGTTGGCCCCCGTCAGCAGTAGCCCGCCAAACACGAACTGGCTAATGATACCGGCCAGTTTATTGGCAATACCCAGGAAGCTGATCCGCTGGGCGGCACTTTCGCGCGGTCCCAGAATGGTGGCATAGGGATTAGAAGCCGTTTGCAGCACCGTTAGCCCGATGCCGATCAGAAACAGACCGACCAGAAAAAGCGGGTACGATACGGCTTTGGCCGCCGGAACGAAAATAAGCGTACCGACCGCCATCACCAGCAAACCCAGCGACATGCCGCTCTTGAAACCCGTCCGCTTCAACACCGCCGATGAGGGAATGGCCATGAGCGTATAGGAGATAAAGAACGCAAAGGCAACCAGGTTGGAACCAACGGTGCTGAGGTCGAAGGCCTGCTTGAAAAACGCGATCAGGACGCTGTTGACCCAGGTCACGAAGCCGAATATGAAAAATAGGGCTCCGATAATAAGCAGCGGGCCGGTGTAATTCTGGGGTTTGGAAGGGGCAGTTACCATGTCTGGGAGAGCAACAAAAAACGAGGGCTAATGAAAGAAAACGGCTGGTCCTCAAGAGACGGCAGTCATTCGCTAGCCAATATTATTAAATTTTTTCAAAAATTGTCGTTTAACCCGAAAATCGGCGGGTTGGTCTTCCATTTGCCCCGGGTAAAGTCGGGAATATCGACCGCTTTGCTGTTACCGGCAATGCTTTGTTCGGACAGGGGGCTGATGGCGCTCCAGACGGCCGCGTCATATACATCGATCGGAACGGGGCCTTTGGCTTTGACGGCTTCGATAAACGCCCGTAAGACGAAAAAGTCGATGCCACCATGTCCCGCTTTGTCGGCGGTTTGGGCGTGTCGTTTCCAGAGGGGGTGGTCGTATTTCTCCTGATAGGCGGCAAAGGGTTCCCAGGTATGGGCTTTGGGCGAGGTGCCTTCGAGGTAGATCATGTCGTTATCGTCCATCCAGATTCCCTGCGTGCCCTGCGCCCGGAAGCCGAGCGAGTAGGGGCGGGGTGAGTTGGTGTCGTGCATGATCACGATGTTTTCGCCGTTGGCGCACTCGATCATAGTCGTTACCACATCGCCGAGTTTGAAGTTGACTTTGGCGTTGGGGTGGTCGGCTCCGCCCTTGTCGACAACGTACTTATGCAGCCCGCGGCTTTTGGTCGCCATACTGGTTAGCCGGACGAAGCGGTTGCCCCGGTTGATGTTGAGCCAGTGAGCTACCGGACCGAGGCCGTGGGTCGGGTACAGGTCGCCGTTGCGGTCTACGGAGTGCTGGGTGCGCCAGCGGGCTTCCGAAAAGCCTTTTTCGCCAAACTCGACTCCACCACCGTAGGCTTTTTTGCCGTCGTTGAACTTCACTTCGCGCAGGTCGTGCTGATAGCCGCAGTGGGCGTACGTCATTTCGCCGAACAGGCCCTGCCGGATCATATTGAGAACGGCCAGCACGTCGCGTCGGTAGCAGACGTTCTCCAGAATCATGCAGGGCATCTTCGTTTTCTCGGAGGTGTTGACCAGGTCCCACGACTCCTGAAGCGTTACCGTAGCCGATACTTCAACCGCTGCGTACTTTCCGGCTTTCATGGTCGCTACAGCCATTGGCACGTGCCATTCCCAGGGGGTTGCAATCACAACGCCGTCGAGGTCGTCGCGTTTGAGCATCTGCAAAAAGGCTTCGCTGCCTTTGGTATAGGCTTCGGGCAGCGGTCGGCCGGCTTTCTGAATCATGGCGTTGGTGCGGGCAATGCTGTCCGGGTCAACGTCGCAGATGGCCGGAATGACAACATCGTCGCGATACAGCGCCTGCTCTACGTGACTGCGTCCGCGCAGGCCTACGCCAATGAAGCCAAGCCGGACTTTGGTATCGGCCTGCCCGGCTTGGCTGGTCAGTATCGTCGGAAAAATAGATGCGGCTGTGCCGGTCAGGGCGGCTGTACGGATAAACTGGCGTCGGGTGGTGGCGGTCATGGGGATTAGGTTAGGACTATTTCAGGAATCACGACCGGAAATATACGGATTATCGCCAAACCGGATGCCGCTACCGGTGTCTAGAAATTCCACCAGACCCCGGTCGGATAAGCCACACCCAGCACCACTGGCTCGCCAATCCGGGGGGTCGTTACGGGAAGCCCCACTGCGCGGGCGCGTTCGGTAAATCGTTGTATGGGTTCGTTCCAGGGGTGGTAAGCCAGCGCAAACTTACTCCAGTGAACGGGCAAAACGGTTTTGGCCTTCAGATCCTGGCCGGCCTTTACGACCTCTTCGGGGAACATATGAATACTGGGCCAGTCGGCGCCGTACTGTCCACATTCCAGAATAGCCAGATCGAACGGGCCGTAGGTAGCGCCTATTTTGGCAAACTGCTCGTCGTAGCCCGAGTCGCCCCCCAGAAAAAGCCGGTAGCCGTGCAGGTCAAGGACAAACGATGTCCAGAGGGTTTTGCCGCGGGTCATGCTCCGCCCCGAGAAGTGCCGCGCCGGGGTAGACGTCAGGCGGATACTGTCGGCCACGGCCTGCGTTTCCCACCAGTCGAACTCAACGATGCGGTCGGCCGGGACGCCCCAGCGTTCAAGGTGGGCACCAACGCCCAGGGCTGTATAGAACCGCTTGACCTTTGGGATGAGTCGGGTAATAGTCTGGTAATCGAGGTGGTCGTAATGATCGTGCGACAGCACCAGCATGTCGATGGCGGGCATTTCGTCGGCGCTGTAGGCATCTGAACCCGGAAACGACCGGCCGAAGTACCCGATGGGCGACGCGCTGCCGCTCAGGACCGGATCGACCAGAATCGTCACCCCTTTAGACCGGATGAGGTAAGACGAATGCCCGAACCAGACCAGGCTGGGGGTGTCGTCGGGTAAACTGGTCAGGGAGGTGCGGACGGTAGGGATGGGCCGGGGCGGTTCGTTGTTGGCGGGTTTGTTCAGGAAGTCGCCCATCATAGATATATAGGAAGCGCCTTCGCGCATCATGGCCGTGGGCGCAATGTTCTGAAAAGCGCCGTCGCGGTAATTGGGTGACTGGCTGATGCGCTCCAGCCGGGCATCGGCCGGATTAAGGCCAAAAACGGGCTGTTGCAGGAAAATGTATCCCCCTATGGCCAGGGTTGCCAGAATGATAAAAGTGATAAGCATGGTGGATTTAAGCGATTTCATGTTAGGCAAACCACGTGAAGTCGGCTTCCGTTCGGCACCCGGGGGAACAAACCGTTTGGAGCGGACGTTATACCAGTGAAGATGTCTGCTGTTGTTTAGTTTTTTTAAAAAAACGTTAAACAAAATTCGCCAAAAACGGGTTAAGCAGGTATCATTCGCACACGAAAGAGCGGGTTTTCTTCAACGCTCTGCTGTCTGCCTGTGTTGTACACATACTTTGTAACGACAGGTTGATCGAACCATTTTTCGATTACTAGTTTATGGAAACCTCCCGGGCCGATGCCCTGCGGGTGGCTGTGTTTCGGAAAGAGCACTTTAACGCGGCCCATCGTCTGAATAATCCCAACTGGTCAGACGAAAAAAACGCCCGCGTTTACGGCAAGTGCAACAATCCTAATTATCACGGACACAATTACGAGCTGATCGTGCAGGTTACGGGGCCCATCGATCCCGAAACCGGCTACGTCATTGACATGAAAGTGCTCGGTGACCTGATCAAAACGCACGTTACCGACCGCTTCGATCACAAAAATCTCAACCTCGACACCGACGAGTTTGCCGACCTGAACCCTTCGGCCGAAAACATTGCCATCGTTATTTACACTATTTTACGCAACCAGCTGAGCCAGGACCTGGCGCTCAAAATCAGACTTTATGAAACGGAACGGAACTTCGTCGAGTACCCCGCTTAACGGACAGGCTATGAACGGCGTTTCGCTGAACGGAAACCCCATGAACGGTAAACATATGAACGGTAACGGCCTGAATGGTCATCATCACGACGAACTGATTGATGAAATCGGCGACGAACACGGCGCTGCTTCGATTGATACACCCATGCGGCCCGACGCCTTCGATCTGGACGATGATACCAAAATCGACCTGATTGAAGAGCACTTCCGCGAGATTATGAGTATTCTGGGCCTCGACCTGACCGACGACAGCCTGAAAGGCTCGCCCCGGCGGGTGGCCAAGATGTACGTCAAGGAAATCTTCCGCGGCCTGGACCCGGCCAACAAACCCGCACCGACCCTGTTCGAGAACAAGTTTCGCTACAACGAGATGCTGGTCGAGAAAGACATTCTGGTGCAGACCTACTGCGAACACCATTTTGTGCCCATCATTGGCAAGGCGCACGTAGCCTATATCTCGAGCGGGAAGGTCATTGGTCTCTCGAAGCTGAACCGGATCGTAGAATACTACAGCAAACGCCCCCAGGTACAGGAACGCCTGACGGTCCAGATTGCCGACGAGCTGAAAAAGGTGCTCGAAACCGAAGATGTAGCGGTCATCATCGATGCCAAACACCTCTGCGTGTCGACGCGGGGGGTGCACGACGTCAATAGCTCGACCATTACGGCTGCCTACGGAGGCAAGTTCGACGAAGAGGCTACCCGTCAGGAATTATTGCGCTACATCGGCACTTCGAACGTAACTATCTAACCGGTTTGCGGTTTTACAGGGTACAGTCTGGCGTCAGCCAGCGTAGCTGTAAAACCGCAACCTTTTTTTATGCAAGGCAAAAACATCCTCATTGTCGGGGCGAGTTCGGGTATCGGTCACGCGCTGGCCCGGCAGCTTCAGGAGCAGGGCGCAACCCTGTTCACCGCTGGCCGAACCCAGCCCGAAGGCATTCAGTCGACTCACATGACGTGGGACGTAACCCAGGCCCCGGCTACCGATGCGCTCAACCAGCTGCCCGACACCCTGCATGGACTGGTCTACTGCCCCGGAACCATCAATCTGAAACCGTTTCAGCGGCTCACCCTGGACGACTATTCCAGCGACCTGCAGGTAAACGTGCTGGGCGCGGTGTCGGCCATCCATACGGCCTATGCCGCTATCAAGAAGTCGAAGTCGGCCAGTATTGTACTATTCAGCACGGTAGCGGCCAAGCTGGGTATGGGTATGCACTCGTCGGTTTCGGTCGCTAAATCGGCGGTTGAAGGACTGACCAAATCGCTGGCGGCCGAGCTGGCTCCGTTCAACGTTCGGGTTAATGCCGTAGCGCCTTCACTGACCGATACGCCGATGGCCAAATTTCTGCTCGGTGACGAAACAAAGCGGGAAGCGGCCAACAAACGGCACCCGCTCAACCGATATGGCTCTCCGGGGGATATTGCCACCATGGCCGCTTATCTGCTCACCGACCAGGCGAGCTGGATTACCGGTCAGATCATCGGGGTCGATGGGGGTATGGGCAGTCTGAAATAAACGTATTTCTCTATGGTAAAGCCGTCTTGTCGGGCATCAGCCCCGGCAAGACGGCTTTTCTGCGTTTAGGCTGGCACCTCCGTTTCGGCCGGAACGGGGGCTTTGATGGTGTAAACGGGCGTAGCCGCATAGCGGGGCGCAACGATGACTTCGGTGCTATCCCGGTGCGGTTCAAACAGGGTGGCTACCAGGTCGGGGCAGTTGTTCTCTTTGGAGAGGTGAGCCAGCAGGACATGACTCATATGAGCCGGTTTATGCGCTCTAAACAACGCCAGCGCCTGCTGGTTGGAGAGGTGCCCTTTGCCGCCCCGGATGCGCTGCTTCAGAAAGTACGGATACCGGCCGTTTTCGAGCATCTGCTCGTCATAGTTGGCCTCCAGGAAAGCGGCATGGCACTGGCTGAAATGCTCGATCAGGGATTCGCAGGGGTACCCCAGATCCGTGAATACTCCCACGTTGGTCCCCTTGTAGCGAACCAGGAAACTGTGCGGGTCGGCGGCATCGTGCAACTTCAGGAAGGCCGACACGCACAAATCGCCGATCCAGACCGGGTTATCGCTGCGTAGCGGCCTGAGCGGATACGCCTGCGAAGCCAGCCGCGAGTGTTGCAGGGTTCGGGCGGTGATGTATACGGGAAGCTGGTACTTTTTGGCCAGTTGCGGAATGCCGCTGACGTGGTCGGTATGTTCGTGGGAAACGAAAATGGCCTTTACGGTATGAATGGATAAGCCCAGCTGGTCGAGCCGACGTTCGATCTGGCGGCAGGAGATCCCCACATCGATCAGGACGGCTTCGGTGTCGTTACCAACGTAGTAGCAGTTTCCGTTACTGCCTGAATTAAGCGAGGTGATGTAAAGCGACATGCCGGTACGGAGGGATAAAACGAAACAACAAAAATAGGCAGCAAGAGGTTGCCGACGGCGGCAGTACTGGCGTAGTTACGCAAAAATAAACCGGCCTGTAGGCATACAGGCCGGTTATTCAGGTAAAAAACGAGCTACCAAAGCGAATTATTTGGCCGCTACGGTAAACAGGAAGGTGTCTGCGGTTTTGGGAGCCACTACGGTACAGTTGATCCGGTAGATGGTATCGCCCCATTTACTGATGATACCCCGGTCTTCGGGCGTGTCGAGCTTTACTTTCTCGACGGCCACCTGCATTTGCTTCGCATTGTAGGTCACCACAAAGTCTTTGGCCGGCTGATCTTTGGGCTGGTAATGAACGAGTAGTTCGCCGGGTTTCAGCACCTCCGCCGGGTAGCAGGTCATCAGGTGCTGGGTGAGCGAACTGGCGTTGGTCAGGCTGATAATGTCTTCAATCTGAACGTTTTTGCCCCGGTTGAGCCGAACCGTCCGCTGCCAGCTTTTCACCCCCGCATCGGCCGGGTAGGCCTTCGCAATGTCGACGCCAAACTGGGTGGTGGCGTTGCCTGGTTTGTAGGTCACCTGGCTGGCTTTGTAGGTCATGCCCGGCGGCTGGGTCTTGCCGTTAATAGTGGGCAGGTTGTGGTAGTCGGAGCAGTTGTACCAGATCTCGTACCGCTTGTCGCTGAAGGTTTTGCGGGTGTAGGTGCCCCGACCCACGTCGATCAGCAGCGGCTGACCGTTGTAGTAGACCACGTAGTTGCCGATGTCGTTATGGTTATGGCTTTCGTCGTTGTGCCCGCCTTTGGCCGCTACGTAGAACCCGTCGGTGGTGCCGGCTTTGTCGCGGGCGGCAAAGACCTGCAGGTCGGGTAACCAGACGTTCTGAGGCAGGGGCAGGCCCTGGGCGGCCTGTTTAAACTCGTCCTGCATGAACAGCGCGTAAAAGTGGCGGAAAAAGTGAAACTTACCGACGGTACCCGTCTCCGGCTGGCGATAGTAGGCGCCGAACCGCATCATGTCGGGGTCGTTGATGGCTTTGCCGTATCGGTAGATCATTGTGGCGGCCATACCAGGCTGTGGGTCGGCGTCGGCAAAGTTCAGGAAGTATCGGTCGCTGATCTGAGCGCGGTAGATAAACCGGCCCATATTCCTGACTTTTTCATCGGCATAGACATAGGCAAACGCATCGTTGCTGGCGGTGTTCAGCAGGGCCATGTTGTCGTAGAGCGACGCGGCAGCGGCTCCCCAGTAGCTGGGCCCCTCGTCGCAGCCGCCATCCTGCGGATAGGGGTTCAGAAATTCGTCGAGTACGTCGAGTAGCTTATGCACCGATGCCGCTCGTTTGTCGTCGTCTTTTTCCAGCAGCAGCACCGCGTTCAGCCAGTTGGAGCAGATCCAGGGGTTCCAGTTGTTGGGCGCGCGGCCCGCAGCGGTCTTGGTCATCCAGCCGTGGGGCTGCGTCATCAGGGGCTGAAAAATCCGGTTGCTGGTTTCCGTATAGATCCGTTTGCGGATCTGGGGCGAAACGGCATCGAGCTTATCGCCGAGGTAGTAGTCGACCCAGGCCAGGTAGGTCGCTGTTTCGGCCGCAAACAGGTCGACAAACGGTTTCGATACATCCATCAGCCCGGCATACGATCGGGAACGCGGCAGGTGGGCCGGTACGCCCCAGAACGACTCTTCGCAGATCGACCAGACGCCGTCGATGATGGGGTCAACGAACCGGCCTTTGTTTTCGTAGATCTCGGCCAGCAGCAGCGTACCCAGCACCTCGCGTTTTTCAAAACTGACGTTCTGGTACTGATCCCGGTCGCCGGTGCGTTCGATGAGCAGCGATTTGGTGGCCGGAATATAAGGCCAGGTGTAGGTCAGGTACGTTTCGGCTTTCTTGACATAGGCCTGCATCATGGCCTGATCGGCTTTGGCCCAGCCCGCCCAGTCGTCGCGTTTGGGGAAGGGCGTCCATTTGGCCTGCGGGATCAGCACGCTCTTCAACTGCTCTTTCGTGAATTTGCCGCTCAGCAAATCAGCCTGCTGACCGTAAGTAGCCAGACTGATCAGCAGCGCCAGGCATACACCAGCTATTTGTTCCATAAAATGGGGTCAGGATGTGTTGTCGGGTGGGTAATCCACCTGAATGAGTAAGGAAAACGCAGCGGCTATAGCTTCTGCTAGAGTAATGAATGCGTCAGGGCAAACAGGCCTGTGTCGCGAGCCGAACCGGCCGCCGATGTTCCGTACTTCTGGCTGGCTACGGCCTGCACCGGAGCAAACTCCTCGTAATGCAGGGGCTTGATCTGCTGAAAGGTCCAGGGCTTTTCCTGACGGGCGTAGGGCACCAGCCATTCATACGCTTTCCGGATGCTTTTACCGTCGGGAGTCTGGTACTTCCAGAGGTCGACGCCTACGGTTTCGGCCAGTTGCGCCAGGGTGAAAAAGCCTTTCAGGTTCATGATCGAGTAGTTCCAGGACAGCGTACGGGCCAGCTCATGCGGTTGGCTACCGTCCGGTTTGAGCTGCGTCTGAATCCGCTTCATGGTCTTCTGTTCGAGCATCTGCCGGGCCAGCGCCCGGTTGTCCAGAAAAAGCGCAAACGCTACCGTCTGTACATCATAATAAGTGCCGTGGTTATTATGCTCGTCTTCTTCATCCTTGCCGATGGGGCTTGTCAGCATCCAGTCCATAAACTGCTGTACCCAGCCCTGCAACGCCCGGTGGTCCTGCTGTGACCAGGCTTTCGATCCCTGAAGCAGCTGAACGGCGTCGGTCAGGTTGGCCAGCCCCCGGCTGTCGATCAACCCGATGCCCCGGCCTTCGGTAATGCCCGGAATAGCCTGGCCGTAGTTCAGGTTCGGGTTCATCTTGGTGGCCGGGTCGAGAAACCAGATGCGCAGCCGCTCGGCCGCGCGACGGGCATATTTTTCGTTATCGGAATAGTAATAGGCGAGTGCCAGCGTCGGCACATCGTCGCAGAGGTTCTTGAGGTAGGTTTCGTCCACGATGGCCGACCGCTCCGGGTTGATCTGGCCGTCTTTACGGATGTACGGCAATCCGTTGGGTTTGGTCGTGTCGGGCCACCAGTAGGGTCCTACGCTCATGTAATCGTGTTTGCTGCCACTGGGGGGCGTTTTGCTCTTTTCCATGACCGAGTGAGCCGGTCGGGTCAGCACCTGGTCGGCAGCGGTAAGCAAGGCCTGCCGGGCCGCCGTCATCGCCGGGTCACCCTGCCGGATCTTCTGTTTGTTTGCCTGTAGCAGCGTAGCATCCAGCAGGAACGTGGCCGGTTTCCTGACGGGTTGCGCTACCGAGTCAAATACCAGGGCCATACCAATCAGGCAGCCACAAAGGGCCAGTCGTTGAGTCAGCTTGTTCATCGATTCGTGGGGGGAGGGGAGCAAAGGAAAACCAGTAAGGCCCCGTAGACCTTACTGGTTTCTATTCGGTTAATTCAGCTTGAGCCGCTTGATGCTCACCGTCATGGTTTTGGCGGTGTTGTTAACCGCGTTTACGTAGACATAGGCCGCATAAGCGCCGTCAGCCGTTTTGACGAAGGCTCCCTGATCCGCAGCCATGCCATAGGCGTAGTCAGCCACGTTGGTGAAAGTAGTTCGCTCCAGATCGATATCGTCGATATAGACGTCGAAGCCGGCGGTGCCCCGCAGCTGGGCATCCTTCACGTCGACCCGCTTGTCGATGGCCGTACGGGGTTTAGCCAGTCCCGTTGGCAGGACAACATCCTTCAGGTAATCGGCGTTCGAGGGCGCTACCAGCGCATGACCGAACGCGTAGTTGCCCGCGCCGAGGGTTGGCCGGTAGATGTAGACCAGGTCGATTTTGCTGGCCAGATTGTTCTGCTCGACTTCGGCTTTGGTGTACGCAGTCATATCGGCCAGCGAGATGTAGGCTTTGGCCCCGTCGGCCAGCACGATAGACCGTTTCATGTCCATGCGGCTGATGCGGTAGGTCGGCGACTGGATGCTGACTTCCTTGCCGGTGGAGGAGGTGACGCTGAATCGGAACGATACATCTTTCCCCTGCGAGGCTGCCGTGGGGTAGTAATAGTACCGCAGGGTGATGGCTTTATTGGTGGCTACGTCCAGGATGTTGGCGGTCGATACCGGCCCTTTAGTCGAGGTATCACCCGCTGTCGCCAGCGGTTCATCGACGCCGGTGCTGCGGTTGGTGTACCAGGAAAACCGGTCGAAACCGGTGCCCGTGCCGCCGGGCAGAGTCGCTTCGGCCCGAACGTTTTTAAGGTCACCTTCGAGGGTGCCGATGGCGTAGGCAAACTCGATCCGATCGCCTACCACGGCAGGGCCCGTCGTTTTTTTGAGCAGGTCGTTTCGTAGGGGCCCTTCGTCCGGGCTTACACTAGGCTGGCAGCCAACTGTCAGTAAGGCAGCAACAACCGGGATCAGCGGAAATAGATAGTGGCGCATGGGCAGTTATTGTTGAAGGGTGACCGTTACGGTATAGGTTTTGCGTACCTGCCGGTTGCCCGACACGACGGTATACTTCTGCGGCTGGCGGAAGTCCGTCCAGATCCCCATAGTGGGTTCTACGATGGCATCGGTCACGACGCTGCAATACGGTTTGACGCGCTGCATGTTGGTGCCGAACCGCGCTACAGCCGTAACGGTCAGCGCCGTCGTGTCGATCTTGGTCTGGCCGCTGACCAGCACCGTCCGGTGGTCGGAGCCGAGCAGGTCGAAAAACGTAACGTAGCACTGCGACCGGCCGGTAATCAGCAGACCGGTATCATCAATGGGATCGTTGCCGCAGGAAAGCAGGCCCGTAATAGCCAGCAGACAGAGGAGTTTGGAAAACAAAGACTGGTTCATCGAACAGGGTATTTATGGGCCAAAGCCGGGTTGCCAGGTCAGATGAAGACGCGGGCAACCTCAGTGCTTACAGCCAGGGTTCGTTCTGAATAATGTTGGGGTTTACTTCAATTTCGTTGGTCGGGATCTGGAAGATGTAATACCGCTGATAAGCCCGCAGGTCGGCATTCACGAATTCATCGCGGATACGAGTACCCTGGCTATCGAAGAGGACCTGTCCGGCTGGCATCGGCCATATTTCTTCGGCTTTTTTCCACCGGCGGATGTCGAAGAAGCGGTGGCCTTCGCCTACCAGTTCAACGATGCGCTCCTGTTCGATGGCTTTGAAGAATTCGGCCTGGGTAGCAAACTTAGCCTGGTTCAGCGCGGGCAGATTTCCCCGGCGACGAATGCGGTTGAGCAGGGTAAAGAGCTCGGGCGTTGGACCGCCGTTGATCTCGTTAACCGCTTCGGCATACATCAGCCACACGTCGGGCAGGCGCATGAGGTAGATGTCCTGCGGGCCGTCGCTGCGGCCGATACCACCCGTCTGGCGTACCCACTTCCGGAAGATATACCCGGCCGGGGCGCCGTCGTAGTTGATGTACGTAACCCCGTCGCGGCTGCCGAAGCGGAACGGTATGCTGTCGAGCGCGTTGAGGCCGTCGGTCGAGAGTCGAACCATTTTTTGCTCGTCCCACAGCATGGTAGCCCGCATCCGGTAATCGCGGCCAATGTAGGATCGGGGGTTTGTAGCGCTATTAACCAGCGTCGTGTTACGGCTTAGTACCAGCGGGGGGGCAAAGTCGCCGGTACTCACCAGCTGATACCGGTTGGCCAGTCGGTAGGTGGGTGCTACCCAGCACTGGGCGTTGCCGGTGTTGCGGGTGCCGAAGTCGCGCATCAGCTCTTCGCCCTGGCCCAGCAGTGGCCCGCCGAATTGAACCGAGAAGAGAATCTCGGGATCGTATTCGTTGAAATACTGGAACAGGTGCCAGTAGTTGGGGTTATCGATCGGGCCGGGTTCGCCATTCCGGAACAACGGAATATTCTTGTCGATAATTTTTTTGAACTCGGCCGCTGCCGCTGTATAATGCTTCTGAGCTTCGGCGGTGTTGCCCGCGTTTTTCATCCAGCAGGCCCAGTACAGATTGACTTTGCCGCTGAAGGCCAGAGCCGCCCGCTGCGAGGCCCGTCCCTGGTTATCGCCGGTGTAGGTTTCGGGCAGTACCGAAGCCGCATAGGTCAGGTCGGCCAGGATCGAATCTTTCACCACCGCCCGCGGGGTGCGCGTGAGGGTATAAGCTTCGGCGTTGCCGTCGAGTCGCTTCGTGAAATACGGCACATCGCCCCAGAGATCGATCAGCCGGAAATAGTTCAGCGCCCGAATGAAGCGTACCTCACCCGTAAGCCGGTTCATCAGGGCCTGGTCCGTGGGCGACTGTAAGGTTGCCCGCAGGGTGCCGATGTTGGCCAGCACGTAGTTGGCCCGGTTAATGGCCCGGAAGCAGTCGCTCCACAGAAAGCCGAAGTTACCACTCGACCCTATCCCGCCGGGGCTAAACGAACCCTGGTTATTGCTCGTACCGCGGGTATGAACAAATTCACCGGCACCATCGAAGTAATAATCACGGTCGAAGGTAGTCCGGTTGGCATCATAGACACCATTAACGGCAAAGACGGCGTCGTCGGCTGTTTTCCAGAACAGGTCAGACGACAGCTGCGTGGTGGGTACCTGATCGAGCAGATCTTCCGTACAGGAGGCCGCCGTCATCAGGGCTACGCCTAGCAGACAATATAGTTTGGTAAGTCGTTTCATGAGAGAGACTACAGGTTAAGGTTCAGACCGAACGAAAACGAGCGCAGCAGCGGGAACGGATCGTCCTGATTGTCGACGCCGGCTACGCTGGTACTCTTCTCGGGATCGACACCCCGGTATTTGGTGAAGGTCAGCAGGTTCTCGGCCGTGGCGTAGATCCGCAGCCGGCTTACGCCGAAGCGGCTCGTTACCTTGGCCGGAATGTTGTAACCAGCCTGGATGTTTTTCAGCCGCAGGTAGCTGAAACTATCCAGCCAGAACGTCGATTCGGCCTGGTTGTTACCCCCCGAGCCGCTGACCAGACGCGGCAGCGAGGCCGAACGGTTGTCCAGATTCCAGGTGTCGTACCAGTGGAAATCCTGGAAGGCGTTGCGTGTAGAAGGTACGTTGACGTTGTTGAACGGCTCGAGCCAGAAGTCTTTCCGACCCGTTGCGGCCTGCCAGAGTACGCTGACGTCGAAACCGCGCCAGTTGCCGAACAGGTTAAGCCCGTAGGTGCCGATGGGCTGGTCGCGGTTGAACTGCGGCTGTGCTAAACGGTCTTCGTCGTTGACCTGGCCGTCGCCGTTAAGGTCTTTGTACAGGATATCGCCCGGCGAGAAGTACTGGCCCTGGTAGGGTGCGTTGGCGATGTCTTCCCAGCTCTGGGCAATACCCGTAGCGACGCGGCTGTAGGCAAAGTGGTAGGGCATGTTCAGGTACGTAAAGCCCTTGCCCAGAAACTCGTTCCACTGGAGCAGCTTGTTGCGGTTGAACGCCAGGTTCAGGTTGGCGCCTACGTTGGCATCGCGGACTTTGGCGCGGTAGGTCAGGTTCACCTCCAGACCGCGGTTGCGCAGTTCGCCGATGTTGACACGGGGCGCTGAGTACCCCGACAGGAACGTCGACAGCGACGAAGGACGGATCATGCCGGTGGTGAGCTTCTGGTAAAAGTCGATTTCGCTCGACAGCCGTCCGCCGAAGAAAACCAGGTCGAGTCCCAGGTTGGTCACGTTCGTTTCTTCCCAGGAGAAATCTTCGTTGATGATCTTGGCCGAGCTGAAACCCTTAACGATTTTGCCGTTCAGGATGTAGTTGGTCAGGTTGAAGATGTCGCGCTGCTCGTACCGGCCCACGCCCGAGTTGTTGCCGAGCTTACCGATCGAGGCCCGTATTTTACCCGACGAAAGGAAGTTGGAGAACCGCTTGAAAAACGGCTCTTCCGAAAAGCGCCATCCGGCCGATGCCGATGGGAAGAAGCCGTACTGGAAACCCGGCAGAAACTTGCTGGAACCATCGTAACGGGCGTTGATTTCGAACAGATACCGATCGTTGACAACATAGTTGACCCGGCCAATGCCCGAACGCAGCCCTTCGGCATCGGAGTTGCCACCGGCGGCCTGGGTCGTGGTCAGGGCTGCGTCGATCTCGCTCAGCAGCGGGTTGATCCGGTCCTGGCGGCTGGCGAACATATTACGGTTGAACCAGTATTCTTCCGTATAGGCGCCCAGCAGGCTGAGCTGGTGGTTGCCGAACAGGGTTTTGTTGTAAGTCACCCGACCCTGCAGCAGGGTTTTGTAGCCGGAGTTGACGGAATTGCTGATACCAGCGCTGGGGGCTACCAGGTTCCGCGCAATCAGCCCCGTCTGGAAATTATACTCGTCGGTGGGGTCGGAATAACTTTTCACGAACTGGTTGTAGTACCGCAGGCCGTAGTCGCCCCGCACGGTCAGTCCCTCAATGGGGTTCCACTCGCCATAGAGGTTGGCGTTCAGCTCCTGCCGGTCGTTCTGGTTGTGGTTCACCTCAAACTGCGAGAGCATATTCCGGGCAAAGGCATCTTCGCCATACGCCATGATACCACCATACTGGCCGGTGTTCGGGTTCTTCGGCAGTATACCCGCCACCGCGTACCGGATGTCATAACCGGCCGTTCCGTTGTAGGAGATAAATCCTTCCTGGTTGGCGTATTCCTGCTTGGACCACTGACCATCCATCCGGATACCGACTTTGATGTTGTCGCGGACTTTGTAGTCGAGGTTGAAACGGGTGTTGTACCGGCGGTAGTTGTGGTTGATCAGCACCCCCAGTTCATCGAAAAGACCCGCCGACAGGTAGAAGTTAGCCCGGTCGGTACCGCCCGAGGCCGACAGGTTGTGGGTCTGAATCCGGCCGTTATCGCGCAGAATAACATCCCACCAGTTGGTGCTGGGGTATTTGATCGGATCGACCATGCTCTTCGACAGCCAGTCTTCTACCGTACCGTAGCGATAGGTCGTCGAGGAGGCCCCGGCGCCGGACGCCCGCAGGTGCATGGTCAGCGACCGGGCGTAGTCGTCGAAGTAGGTATAGAAATTGGTAGGCTGCGACAGACCGTAGGTGCCCGTGTAGCTGATCTGCGCTTTCTTGTTCTGCGAGCCGTTTTTGGTCGTGATCAGCACAACGCCGTTGGCCGCCCGCGAGCCGTAGACCGAGGCCGAAGCCGCGTCTTTCAGTACCGAAATACTGGCCACGTCGTTCATGTCGATCCGGTTGATGTCAACATCGGGAATGCCGTCGACAACAATCAGCGGACCGGCGTTGTTGACCGTACCCAGTCCCCGGATCACCAGCGCGGCTCCGCTACGACCCGCCTGCCCCGTCGACTGCTGAACGGCCAGGCCCGGAATCAGTCCCGAAAGACCCGACGATACGTTGGCCAGCGACCGGCTTGCGATTTTTTCATCGATGGTGATGGCCGCAACGGCCCCGGTCAAGTTCTCTTTCTTCTGGGTGCCGTACCCAACAACAACTACTTCGTTCAGGGTCTTGATGTCGGGCGCCATGGCCACATCGAGGGTGGTTTCGCTGGTGATGGCTACCTCTTTGGGGAGGTACCCGATGGCCGACACCACGAGTGTACCGCCACCGGTAGGGACGTTGATCGTGAATTTACCATCGGCGTCAGAAGTCGTTCCCGTCTTGGCGTCGTTTTTCAACACCACCGTCGCACCGGGCAGGCCGGTTCCTTTTTCGTCGAGCACCCGACCGCTGAACCGGTACGAGCCTACGGGGCGGGTGGCAGGCGTTTGCCCGCTTCCCGGCGTCACGGCCTGCCCAAGGGCGGCTCCGGTGGCCAGCGCTACGGCGAGCCAGCCGTGCATCATCGGCCGTATGACGTGAATAGATAGAGGTTTATACATGAGCAGGAATCACAGGTTAATTGGTTTACAGGTAATGGGGTGATTAATCTAATCAGGAGTAAGCCACTGGGATAAGCCCTTTATAAGCGGGTGCCAACCTGCAGAAACGGGCAGACACCTGCTTATAACGGCCTACTGAATGAGTATCGATTCGTGTCTGGCGGGGTTAGCTGCGTTTTTTGCGCAGCGCATCGTAGCGGAGCAGTGCTTCCAGGTAGTAGTAGTCGGCGTAAACCAGCGGCACATCGATCTCGCTTTTGCCGGGTTTGTGGCCCACACTGTGCTTCAGGATAAAATGGTTGTTCTCGCCCACTTTCGCCCGGTAGGTAGGACCCGACAGGCTTTCCAGCATCTGCACGGCCGACTGGTAGTATTTTTTGGCCGAGGGGCCGCCGTAGGTGCTTAGCTCCAGCAGGGCCGAGGACGCAATAGCGCCTGCCGATGCGTCGCGCTCTTCGTTCGGAATACCCGGTGCGTTGAAGTCCCAGTACGGAATTTTATCGGCGGGCAGGTTGGGGTGGTTCAGAAAAAAGTCGGCAATGCGCTGGGCCTGCTGTAGGTATGTTTTGTCTTTAGTTTCGCGGTACATGGTCGTGTAGCCGTACAGCGCCCAGGCCTGGCCCCGTGCCCAGGCCGACTCGTCGGCGTAACCCTGGTGGGTTCGGCGGGCCAGCACCTTGCCACCGTCGCCGTAGCAGATGACGTGGTAGCTGCTGGCATCGGGCCGGAAGTGATTCTTCAGGGTCTGGTTCGCGTGGGTAACGCTGAGATCCCGAAGCCGTTTATCGCCCGATTCACGAGCGGCCCAGAACAGAAACTCCAGGTTCATCATGTTATCGATGATAACGGGGTAGTCGTACTTCTCGCCAGCCTTATCCTTGAAGCTGTTCCACGATTTAATAACCCCATAATCGGGGCGGAACCGGGTCGAGAGCGACTGCGCACCCGTCAGCATGATGGTGCGGTACTGCGGGTTTTTGGTGAGTCGGTACCCATTTCCGAAGGGGCAGTAGAGCATGAAGCCCAGATCGTGGGTGCCGGTATTGTGCTGCTCTTTGGCAACAGCCATGGTCCATTTGTGGGCTGCTTCTTTCCACTTCGGGTCGCCGGTCTGCTCAAACAGGTACCAGAGCGATCCGCCAAAGAAACCGCTGCACCACCAGCTCGATTTCATATCGCGCGGGCTACCGTCGGGGTTGGTCGACTGCGGAAACTTAGTCGTGTCGGGATGCGACTGCAACATGCCTTCGTATTGCTGAGCCGCGAAGGCAAACGCGCCTTTAACGTCGATGGGCGTTTGGGCCGGCGCCAGTCGGGTCAGTAAAACCAGGCTAAGTATAGAAATAGAACGTTTGATCATCGGAGTGCTGAAATAGGTGAGAAGTCCATGTCGGCAAAGTCTTTGTTTTCACCGGCCATACCCCAAATAAAGGAATAGGAAGAGGTACCGCAACCCGAGTGGATGGACCAGGGTGGAGAGATAATGGCCTGGTGGTTGGCCACAACGAGATGACGGGTCTGGTCGGGCGGACCCATGAGGTGAAAGACGCGATGGTCGGGGTGCAGATCGAAATAGCAGTAGGCCTCCATGCGCCGGTCGTGTACGTGCGCCGGCATCGTGTTCCAGACACTGCCTGGCTCCAGGACGGTAAGACCCATAACAAGCTGGCAGCTAGCCAGTCCGGCGGCATGGATGTATTTGTAGATGGTCCGTTCGTTGGCCGTTTCCCGGGCCCCGAGCCGGGTGGGGCTGGCGTCTTCTTTGGCTAGTTTAGCCGTCGGGTGGGCGTAGTGGGCCGGGGCCGACATCAGAAAAAAACGGGCCGGCTCACCGGCATCAAAGCTCTGGAACGTTACCGACCGGCTTCCCTGACCCACGTACAACGCATCGAGCGCCGTCAGGGTATAGGTAGTACCGTCGACCGTGACCGAGCCGGGGCCTCCTACGTTGATGATGCCCAGTTCGCGACGCTCCAGGAAAAACGAGGTTTTAAGATTGTCGTAGGGAGGAAGCTCGATCGAATCGTAGATCGGTAGTACGCCACCAACGATCACCCGATCGTAGTGGGTATACACCGTCTGGATGCTGTCGGGCTCGAACAGAGTTTCGACCAGAAAATGGTCGCGCAATTTCTCCGTGGTGAAATGTTGCATCTCACCAAGGCCAACTGCGTGGAGAATGGGCATTACGGTAGTGTCTGTTATCATGCGAAAACGAGTAGGTGTTTACGAGTAGCTGGAATAGATACGGACTGGAATGATCTCTTCACAAGAGGTTTGATTAGGTCGGTAGTAACTGCGTTATATTGGGAAAGTGATAAATGAGCCTGGATGAAGGGTGGTCGTCTCTAACGAAAAAGAAAGTTTGACAGCATAGATCATTTAGCTTTTTCAAGGAAATTATACGCTTGAGGTAAGCTTGTCAATAGACGACGCAGGCAGAAATCAAAGATTCTTCCCGCAAACGTTGCCGCAAACGTTTGCGGGAAGAATTATTTTTTGAAAACATTACACTTTACGGGTACAGGCTGAACGGAGTATAGAAAACTAACTTTTTGGTACAACAGCGGCTGTGGATGTATACCATATAAATTTAGTACTATTCGGGTGCAGACAAGAAAAAGCCGCATCGCCTGTCTGGTTGGGTAGACAGGCGATGCGGCTTTGGGGGCAAGAAGGTATGGGCCAGTCTGCCGTGAATGCAGACCAGAGACGACTAATCCTTGGTCAAGACGCCATCGACATTCCGCCAGATGCCGAGCGGATTGCCGTTTTGTAAGGCGGGCGGCAGGAGCGCATCCGGGAAACTCTGGTACGAGACCGGACGGACCCAGCGCAGAATGGCCGCGGTGCCCACCGACGTTGTACGACTGTCGCTGGTGGCCGGAAAGGGGCCGCCGTGCGTCATGGCCTCGCAGACCTCTACGCCGGTGGGGAATCCACCAAACAGCACCCGACCCGCCTTCGCCTGTAACCGGCCAATCCAGTCGTACGCCGATTGCTGTAACTCGTCGGGCGTAGCGTAGAGGGTTGCTGTCAGCTGCCCTTCCAGCGAATCGATGCAGTCGGCCAGTTCATCTTCGGTCCGGCAGATAACTACCAGCGAGCTGGGCCCGAAAATCTCGTGGCTCAGGTCCGTATTCGACATGAACAGGGGAGCGGTTGTGGTCAGTACCGTAGGCCGGCCTTCGGTGCGGCTCTCATCGGCATCCGTTTCCGCTTCGGCCAGCAGGTGAACGCCGGGCAAGACCCGAATTTGCTGAACCCCTTTCTGATAGGCCTGCTGAATACCGGCGTTGAGCATGGTTGCGGGCGCGGTAGCCCGTATTTTGTCGGCTACGGTTTCCAGAAACGCGTTGGTCAGGCTCTCCCCGCCGTCGAGCATAAAGACCAGACCCGGATTGGTGCAAAACTGACCAACGCCCAGGGTAACGGAGGCTGCCAGCCCGGCTGCTACCTTCGCAGGATCCTCAGCAATGGAGCCCGGCAGAACGATCAGCGGGTTGACCGCGCTCATTTCGGCATAGACCGGAATGGGTTCGGGGCGCTCCTGAGCTACCCGCAGGAGTGCTAGACCGCCCCGGCGCGACCCGGTGAAGCCAACGGCTTTTAGGGCAGGATGAGCAACCAGGCGCTGGGCTACTTCGTTGTCGGCATGGAGCAGCGAGAACACCCCGTCGGGCATACCGGTTTTCTGAGCCGCCAGCGCAATAGCCGCGCCCACCATAGAGGAGGTACCCGGATGTGACGGGTGGGCTTTGCAGACAACCGGACAGCCAGCCGCCAGGGCCGATGCGGTATCGCCCCCGGCCACCGAGAACGCCAGCGGGAAATTACTCGCGCCAAATACAACCACCGGTCCGAGCGGCACCAGCATCCGGCGCAGGTCGGGCCGGGGAAGGGGTTGCCGGTCGGGAAGAGCCGGATTGATGCGGGCGTCGACCCAGGAGCCTTCCCGAAGCAGGTTGGCGAAAAGCCGGAGCTGGCCGGTGGTACGGCCGCGCTCGCCTGCAATCCGGCCGGTGGGCAGGCCGCTTTCCAGTACTGCCCGTTCAATCAGGACATCGCCCAGGTTTTCGATTTCGGCTGCGATGGCGTCGAGGAAATCGGCCCGCTGCTGCGGACTGAGTTTCTGGTAGGGCGCAAAAGCGGCCTGTGCTTTCTGAACGGCGATGTCGGCCTGCTCAGCGGTCACGTTTGTGAATGCGTCTGGTAAGAGGTCGCCCTGGGCCGGGGCATAGGCCTGGAATGAATCCCCTTCGCCAATGACGGATTCGTGGCCAATGAGGTTAGTGGTAAGCGGTTGAGCTATCATGGATTGGTTGTATCTGATTCGGGTGAACCGGCTGGCTGGGCTACCGGTCATTCAATATGATCAGGCCAGTGGTCCGACGCGCTCCAGCAGGGCTTTGGATTTGCGGATGCCTTCGTACTCGTCGAGGGTTGACCCTTCGTACTCAATACCCACAATACCCCGGAAACCGCTGTCTTTGACGATCTTCATCATCCGGGCAAAATCGACCAGAGTGTCGTTACCCTGGGCATCGAAGTCGTGGGTCTTGGCCGATACGCCTTTTGCAAACGGCATCATCTCTTTGGTTCCTTTGTAGCGGTCATACTCTTCAACACAGGCACCCCCCCATTCGGTGCCGTTATCGGCCCGGCGCAGGCAGAAATTGCCAAAATCGGGCAGCGTACCGACGTTTTTCATGTTGACCTGCTTCATAACGGTGGTCAGCCAGTCGCCGTTAGAGGAGTGGCCGCCGTGATTCTCGACAATGACGTTGATGTTCATGGTTTTGGCAAACTCGCCCAGCTTACCCAGTCCATCGACCGCGCTCTTCATCACATCGGCCGCCGATCCAATGCCGTGGGCGTTGACCCGGATGGTCTTACAGCCGAGGTATTTGGCGCATTCGACCCATTTTTTGTGGTTGTCGACCGCCGTTTGCCGCTTCGTGGCATCGAGATCGCCCAGTCCACCCTCACCGTCGATCATGATGAGGTGGTTGCTGACACCGTTGTCTTTGCAGCGCGTCAGCAGATCGTTGAGATACGTTTTGTCCTGCGCTTTGTCTTTAAAGAACTGGTTAACGTACTCAACGATACTGATATCGAATTCTTTACGGGCAATAGCCGGAAAATCGAGGTTGGTAATTTTCTTGGCGAATAGGGTTTTATGCAGCGACCACTCGGCCAGCGAGATCTCGAAGAACATCTTTTTCTTCATAGGGCCAGCAACGAGTTCGGGCAGAAAAGCTATTCCGGCTGCGAATCCGGCGGCTTGCTGAATAAATTGACGGCGATTGGTAGTCATAACGGGCCAGGTTTGGAGATTAGCGTTTGAAGTCTGTAGTTCGTAGTTTACAGGACCAGGTTCGGCCGCTAAACTACAAACTTCAAACGTCAAACTACGAACAATATACCCATCTATGCTTTCCTTCGAGACGATTGCCGAGGCCCACGACCGCATCAGACCTTATATTCACCGCACGCCGGTACTGACCAACCGGACCATTAATGAACGGGCCGGCGCCGACCTGTATTTCAAGTGCGAGAACTTTCAGAAAATAGGTGCTTTCAAGGCGCGTGGGGGCACAAACGCGGTGCTTCAGGTAGCTCAGAACCGCGAAGGCACCGCCATCACCACTCATTCGTCGGGCAACCATGCCCAGGCTGTTGCCTATGCGGCCCGACAGGTCGGTCTGCCTGCCTACATCGTGATGCCGCGTAGCGCTCCGCAGGTCAAAAAAGACGCAGTCCGGGGCTATGGCGCCGAGGTGATCGAGTGCGAGCCAACGCTCGATGCCCGCGAGCAGGGCGTTCGGGATATTATAGCCCGTACTGGTGCCGTACTGGTGCATCCGTTCGACGACGATCGGGTTATTGCCGGGCAGGCCACGGCGGCCAAAGAACTGATCGAAGATGCGGGGCAGATCACTCCGTTTCAAGTGATTATGGCGCCGGTGGGCGGGGGCGGGTTGCTGAGCGGCACGGCCCTGACCACGCATTACCTGTCTCCGGGCAGCCGCGTTGTGGCAGGAGAGCCGGCGGGCGCTGCCGATGCGGTGCTGTCGTTTCAGTCCGGAAAGGTCGAGAAGGCTCCGTTTATCGATACCATTGCCGATGGGTTGCTGACCAGCCTGAGCGAGCAGACGCTATCTATTATACGTGCGCATGTATCGGAGATTCTGACCGTGTCTGATGCGGAGATCGTGGCGGCAATGCGGCTGGTCTGGGAGCGGATGAAAATCATCATCGAGCCCTCGTGTGCGGTGCCGCTGGCAGTCGTGCTAAAACACCCCGATCGGTTTGCGGGCCAGAAAATTGGCATCATCCTGACCGGTGGTAATGTAGATCTGGGTAAACTGCCTTTCTGATGCTTACAATTCAGCCCATAACCTACGAGCAGACCTACCCGCTTCGCCACGAAGTACTCTGGCCCGACAAACCCGTCGAGTACGTTCAGATCGATAACGATGCTGACGGCTACCATTACGGGGCCTTTCTGGCCGATGAGCTGGTCGCGGTTATTTCGTTGTTTATCGAACCCGGCGAGGGCGGTCCCGTTCGGGCCCGGTTCCGCAAATTTGCAACCCGGCCCGACCGCCAGCGGCAGGGAATTGGCACCCAGCTGATGAACCACGTCATCGCCGAAGCCCGGCGCCTGGGAGCAGAAACCCTCTGGTGCGACGCGCGACTCGACGCGGCCGATTTTTACCAGCGTTTTGGTATGGAACCATACGGCGAAGGTTTTTACAAGGGGGCAATTCCGTACAACAAGTTTTCGCTGTCGCTGTACCCGTCGCTCAACCTCTAAAACCGGAACCGGGTGGGTTATCGGCCGGGTAGTCTGGGATGCCCGGCCTAAAGTGCGGGTAAAAATACAGAATCCGTAACCGGGCCGCTGTATTAATGGTTATTGTAGAATGAGTCGGGTAGCAGACATGCCGGTAACTGATCGCCTGCGGGCTCAGGTTAGTTGATACTATGCTGTCACCTGGCTCGTCATCCGTTAATACGTCTTGCTCAACAATGAAAACAACACCCATTTTGATGCTGGGGTTAGCCTCGGCTCTGCTGGCCTGTGGTCAGAAAAAAGAAGAAAATGCGGCTGCCGGAGCCGATACGGTGTCCACAGCCAGCACGGACCTGAAACTTCCGGCGCCCTATGCCACCAAATCAGCGGCTCATTTCAGCAATGTGGTTGGCTGGTCGGAAGGCCAGATGCCCAAAGCCCCCGCTGGCTTCACCGTATCCGAATATGCCCGGGATTTCGACAGTCCGCGCTGGATCTATGTAGCTCCCAACGGCGACATCTTTGTTGCCGAGTCGAAAACCGAGCGCAAGGGAATCAAAACAAAAGTTGTAAACGCCGTTTCGGGGAAAAACAAGTCCGAGCCCGGTGGAGAAAGCCCCAACCGAATCACGATTCTGCGCGATACCAATAAAGATGGCAAGCCAGACCTTCGTCAGGCCTTTGTGACGGGTCTTAACCAGCCTTTTGGTATGCTGGTGCTGGGCGATAAATTCTACGTAGCCAATACCGATGGGCTGCTGATGTTCCCCTACAAGACCGGCCAAACTACCCTGACCGGTCAGGGCAAAAAAATACTGGAGCTACCCGCCGGCGGTTATAACAACCACTGGACGCGCAATCTGCTGGCCAGCCCCGATGGCAAGAAGATTTACATATCCGTCGGATCGGGTAGTAACGTAGGCGAAAACGGCATGGAGCATGAAGTTCGGCGGGCTAATATTCTGGAGATCAACCCGGATGGTTCAGGAGAGCGTATCTACGCCAGCGGACTGCGGAACCCGGTTGGTATGGACTGGCAGCCGGGTAACGGTAGTCCGGTGCTGTTTACGGCTGTCAACGAGCGCGACGAACTGGGCGACGATCTGGTGCCTGATTACCTGACAAGCGTAAAAGCCGGTGCTTTCTACGGCTGGCCCTACAGCTACTTTGGCGCTAACGAAGATCCCCGCCGGAAAGGCGAACGGCCCGACCTCGTTGAAAAAACGGTTGTTCCCGATGTACCACTGGGCTCGCACACCGCTTCGCTGGGACTGGCATTCTATGACCAGAAAGCCTTCCCGGAACGCTATCACAACGGCGCTTTCATTGGGCAGCATGGCTCCTGGAACCGCTCGGAGTTTTCGGGTTACAAGGTTGTGTTCGTTCCCTTCGAAAATGGGAAGCCAGGTAAGCCCGAAGATTTTCTGACGGGTTTCGTAGCTGGTAAAGACAAAGATGTCTATGGCCGTCCGGTTGGGGTTAGTGTACTACCCGATGGGTCGATGCTCGTTGCCGACGATGCCGCCGGCCGCATCTGGCGGGTAGCTGCCGGCCAGTAGGTACTGGCTCATCTACTGGCTCATCAGGCAAACAGACCGGCCTGCCGACAGTAAGTATGTCGGCAGGCCGGTCTGTTTGTGGGGTATGTCAAAGCTGATAGAACAGGCGGAGCCGCGCGCCGAAGGAGGGTTCGCTGGCCCAGTTCATCGTAGCCTGCAGTGGTTTGGTTAACAACAGCCCCCCCTGCGCTACCCAGTGGCCCTGCTGCCATTCGACGGTGGCGCTGGCTGTGTAGGAACTGATCAGATCGACGGGTAATTTTTTGGTGAACTCCACGGACTCGAAGCCATTGTAGCCCCCAAACATGGGTTTCGGATAACTAAACGAGACATGAGCTGTACTCGTCAGATTCAGATAGGTACCCAGCGCAGGGGTCAGCGATAGGTGCTGGTTCAGCGGCACCCTATAGCCAATTTGTAGCGGAATCTGATACCGGGTGGTTTTCAGACTGATGCTATAGATCTCACGTTTAGGGTCAAAACCCGGCGGGGGCGCGTACTCGTACCGGAAGTTACGGCGCGTCCGGTACTTGAAATCCTCATCGTTGGCATAAGAACCTACTTTGTAGGTAGACTGCGCCAGACCAAGGCTCAGGGTCCAGCGATTGGCGAAAACAAACTCCGACACGGCCCCCAGACTGAAGAGTTGCGGCTGAAGATCCATCCCCACACCCAGCCGAACGTTGACTGCTATCGGATCGATGTGCTGGCTCTCCGGCGCCTGAGCCACTGCCGGTGCCGCTGGCTGGGTTACGGCCGAACGCGTGCGTTTGAGCCGACGGCTGAGGAGCCCGTTCCAGTCGACCGGTTTCAGCGCAAAGGGGCGGGTGTTAACCGGCTGGTAGGCGGTCTCGACGGGAGCCGCCGGATTCTCTGCGGCCGGCTGGGCCGTGGCTAATGACCCGCCTGGTTCAGCTGCGTTTGTAGGCGCCACCCCGGTCGCGCCCGCTAGGTCGGTCCGGCTGCCTTCGGAGCCGTCGGCTGAAGAAATAGGGTTTCGGACTGGCGACGACGAGTTTGCCGACGGACGGGCCGAATCGTGATCCTGCCGGTTTTTACGTTTGGTGGTCAATAGGGTACGTGTAGACGTTGGGTCATACGAGGGTAGGTTAGATTGGTCGTTGGTTGACTGGGTCGGCTGGTGGCCGGCTATCTCCTGCCGGGTAAGCGGGTTAGCAGACGGTGACTCGGGGGGCAGCGAAGGCGTCGATTGGGGCCGCGATCGGTCGGTGCCGGTATACCGCTCCGTACCCGCCTGGCTTCGGCTGGCGGGCAGTTCGGTACCTGGCTGGGCTGGCACCGGTACGTAACGGGTAATGTATACGGTGTCGATCCGGGAGGGAATTGATGTGAGGGCAGACTCATTTTTCGATACAGTGGGGTGGGCCGACTGGGATTGCGATGCAGTAGGGGGAGCCGCTAGTTTATCTACAGGCAGGCCCGAGCCGGGTTGCGGTTGCCGGACAGTGGATGATGGCGATTGGCGCAGTTGCGAAACCGCCTGCCGAAGCTGATTGATTTCAGCATGTTGCCAGACACTCAGGGCCAGTAATACGATGGAGCTGATGCTGGCCGCGGCTACCAGCCAGGGACGGGCATACCAGCCCGCACCATGCAGGGGCTGAACGGTGCCGGAACCGTCCGGGTCCGACAATCCGGCCTGCTGCAGCGATGCCTGCATGCGCTGCCAGTCTTTATCTTGAAACTCCGGACGAATACTTTCCAGTTTTCGCCGGATCAGTTCGGTGAATCGGTCAGTTCTCATGAGATCGTATAAGGAGCCTGCGGATTGTTTTTTTCATGGAATGGATAAGCCTGCCGGATCATGTCCTGCAGTTTGTACCGGGCGCGGGCAAAATTGGAGCGCACCGTAGCTTCATTCTGGTTCAGTATGCCGGCTATTTCGTGCAGGCTATATCCATCTACTACGTGCATCATAAACACGGTTCGGTGGGTAGGGGTTAGTTGTTGAACCAGGGCCAGAATCTCGTCGGCTGCCATCTGATCGACCACATCGTCGTCGAAGGCTACCTGTTCGCTGGTTTCGAGGGATGCATGCTGGTCAAAACGCTGATTTTTGCGGTAATGGCTGATGGCCGTATTGACCATGATTGTACGAAGCCAGGCTTTGAAGGGCAGCGTCTCGTCGAAATTATCGAGGTGTTGAAAGGCCTTCAGAAAGCCTTCATTCAGCACATCTTCAGCTTCTTCCGTACTGGAGGTGTAGCGCAGGCAGATACTTTTGGCGTAGCCGAAGAACTGTTTAAAGAGCGTCCGCTGCGCCCGTGGATCTTTGGCGCGACAGGCCCGAATGACGCTCAGCAGGTCATTATCGGAGAACGAGGACGATTTTCTGAAGAACAAAGTCAAACCAGGTTATCGTGGACGCAAGGGGGATATCATCAGCAATACGCACCTGGTCGGCGAAGCGTTGCACCGCACTGGATTTTTGTCTTTTTTTTAACCGGATGCCACGTTTTATCCGCTGATTACGTACGGGCGGGTAACGAAATTACTTACTTTGTTATTGTGCGCTAATGAATGTGTTGGTGATTGGTGATGAACACACCTACGGCTACGGACTGCGTTCGGGACAGCTCAGCTACGTAAACCAGTTTATTCGGTTGATGGGGCGCTTGGGTAAAGGCGACTCTATATCGGTGGAGGCCTACGCGCATCTTACCATGCCCAGACTGCTGAATGCACTGAGCCAACTGCCACTCGGTCGGTATGACCTGATCATACTCCAGCTCGACGAATCGATGCGCCGGGCCGTTGTCGACGAGCCGAGTGAAGCGGGGCCGGCGACCTCCTGTCTGCCAACCTTATACCCGCCTGCTTCCCAAAAGCGGTCGCGCTGGAAGAGTGAGCTTCGGACAGTGGGCAGTAACCTGCTGTCCGACGGGCTGAATTGGTTACGTCGCAGACCGACGGGTCTTTCCAGGTTGCTGGCGTTGCTGAAGCCTTACCGGCATACGGTTGTTTTACTGACGCCTTTTCCGCACCAGAAGGGGCTTGTTAACTGGGGGCGCCAGCGGCTACGATACCGGATGGTTGAACAGGCCAGCCGGGCTGCGTTCAGCCTGTTTGATACAAGTCAGGTTTTAGGAACAGGAGAGGAATACTTCCTGACCGATGACCCGGAACACCTGAACGCGGTCAGCCACGAACTGCTGGGCCAGGCCCTGTTCGATTTTTACCAGTCGGCCCCGGCTATCGTTACCATCCAGACGTTTCGGCGTAATAAACAGTGATTAGGTAAACAGGTATACAAGCAACGGCGCCGGACTGTGGAGTCCGGCGCCGTTGTCTGTACAGAAAGAAGGTATTAGAGACGTACGGTCATTTCTTCCGGCTTCGTCGTATCGCCCGTTGGGCGACCTTCGGGCTGGGGCAGCGGCCGCTTTTCGCCGTCGGCACCCGCTCCGTCTTTTCGGCGTGAGAGATAGGTATAAATAACCGGTACGACATAGAGGGTCAGCACCAGCGAGAACAACAGACCACCCACAATAACGATCCCGAGCGGCACCCGGCTTTTGGATGCGGAGCCGAGCGCCAGCGCAAGCGGTAAGGCGCCAAACGCAGCTACGAGGGTTGTCATCAGAATAGGGCGAAGACGCATGGCCGCTGATTCTGTGGCAGCCTCAAACTTGTTTTTGCCGACTAGTCGCTGTTCGTTCGCGAACTCAACGATCAGGATACCGTTCTTGGTAACCAGACCCACCAGCATAATGATCCCAATCTGGCTGAAGATATTCAGCGTCTGGTTAAACATCCAGAGGGAGAACACGGCTCCGGCCAGCGCCAGCGGCACGGTGATCATGATGATAAACGGATCGACGAACGAGTCGAACTGGGCAGCCAGTACCAGATACACCAGTACCAGCGCGAGGGCAAAGGCGAAAAGGGTGTTGGAAGAGCTTTCGGCATAATCGCGCGAAGGGCCTGACAGGGCCGTCTGGAAGCTCTCGTCGAGGGTGCGGGCCGCAATGGCCTGCATGGCTGCTACGCCATCACCAACGGTTTTGCCGGGGGCAAGGCCGGCCGACACGGTCGCCGATTTAAAGCGGTTGTAGTGGTACACCTGCGGGGGGCTACTGACTTCCTGGAACCGGACGAGGTTATCGAGCTGAATCAACTCCCCCTGATTGGTACGAACATAGAACGAAGCCAGATCGACCGGGGCGTCGCGGTCAGCGCGGTCAACCTGTCCGATCACCTGGTACTGCTTTCCATTCATGAGGAAGTAGGCCAGACGCCGGTTACTGAGCGCCAGCTGAAGTGTAGAAGCGACATCCTGAACGGATACACCCAGGTTGGTGGCCTTCTCGCGGTCGATACTAATGTTTAGCTCGGGTTTGTTGAACTTCAGATCGACGTCGGAGTTCTGGAACGTTGGGTCTTTCTGCACCTCATCGAGGAACTTGGGCAGCTTCTCGCGCAGTTTTTCAAAGTTTAGATTCTGAATAACGAACTGCACCGGTAAGCCGCCACCCCGGCCTACCTGAATCGTCTGATCCTGGGTAGCAAAGATGCGGGCCTCGCTAAACCGTTTGGTTCCTTTGTTGAGGAAATCGACAATTTCCTGCTGGGAGCGTTTCCGCTCGGTAGGGTCGACCATGTTTACCATCACAAACGAGCTGTTAACGGCACCGGCACCCGAAAAACCAGGAGCCACCACGCTAAAAGCCAGCTTTGTTTCCGGGACCGAATCCAGCACGAACTGCATAATCCGGTCGGTAGTGTTGGCCTGAGCCTCGAAACTGGTTCCCTCGGGTGAGGTAATCGACAACCGCGTGCGGCTCCGGTCTTCCAGCGGAGCCAGCTCTGAATTCAGGAGGGAGCCCAGTCCGAATATGAGCAGCAGGCAGGCACCAATCATGACGAAAGCCCAGCCCCGCTTGCCCATAAACGTCGTCAGTGAGCTGCGGTACGACTGATCGAGCCACTGGAAGAAAGGTTCTGTTTTCTTGTAAAACCAGGAGCCCTTGCCGTGATTCTTGCTGGTCAGTTTTACACTGAGAACGGGGGTGAGAGTCAGCGAGACGAAGGCCGAAATCAGAACGGCGCCCGCTACGACAATGCCGAATTCGCGGAAAAGCCGACCCACGAACCCTTCCAGGAAAATAATGGGCAGGAATACAATGGCCAGCGTAATCGACGTTGCCAGTACGGCGAAGAAGATCTCGTTGGACCCTTCTTTGGCGGCCTGCTTGGTCTCCATACCATCTTCAATCTTCTTGAAGATGTTCTCCGTAACAACGATACCGTCATCCACCACCAGACCGGTGGCCAGTACAATGGCCAGCAACGTCAGTACATTAATACTGAAGTCGGCCATGTACATGATGAAGAAAGCCCCGATCAGCGATACCGGTATGTCGATCAGCGGACGGAACGCAATCAGCCAGTCACGGAAGAAGAAGTAGATGACCAGGACGACCAGGACGAACGAGATCAGGAGAGTTTCGCCTACTTCTTCGATGGCGCGCCGGATAAACGTGGACCGGTCGATACCCAGACTTACGATAATGTCGTCGGGCAGGTCTTTCTTGATCTGGTCGAACCGCTTGTAAAACTCATCCGCAATGCTGACGTAGTTAGCCCCCGGCTGCGGAATCAACACGAGAATAACTCCGACAGCGCCGTTCTGCTTCGAGCTGGTTTCTTCGTTCTCGGCCCCGAGTGTGGCGTAACCTACGTCTTTGAAGCGAATGATCTGGTTGCTGGTCTGCCGAAGGATGAGGTTATTGAAATCATCTTCGGAGACAAGGCGTCCCACTGCTTTTACGGTTAGTTCGGTGCTGTTGCCATATACTTTACCGCTGGGTAGCTCAACGTTCTGCGCGTTCAGGGCGGTCTGTATATCCTGAGTGGTCAGTCGGTAGGCCGACAGTTTGATAGGGTCGATCCAGAGCCGCATCGCCTGGCGCTTGAGACCGTAGATGTTGGCCTGGCTTACACCGGGAATAGTCTGAAGCCGCTCCTGGAGTACGTTTTCGGCGTAGTCGGACAGCTGCGTCGGGTTGCGCGTTGTGCTCTGCACCGTCATGAAAATAATCGGGTCGGAGTTGGCGTCGGCCTTGGTTACGACCGGGGGAGCATCGATATCCTGAGGGAGCTGCCGCTGTGCCTGGGCCACTTTGTCGCGTACGTCATTGGCGGCCTGCTCCAGATTGGCGTCCAGGTTGAACTCGACGGTAATGGTGCTGGCGCCCAGGGCGGAGTTCGACGAGATTGTCCGTATGCCTTCGATGCTGTTCAGCGACTTCTCGATCGGCTCGGTAATCTGCGACTCGATGATGTCGGGATTGGCGCCGGTGTAGTTGGTCCGCACCGAAATAACGGGCGGGTCAATGGCCGGATATTCCCGAACGCCGAGAAACGTAAAGCCAATGATGCCGAACAGCACGATGACGATCGACATCACCATGGCGAAAACGGGCCGGTTCAGACTAAGTTCAGGAAGACTCATTGTTGGTTGAGATTATGGTTTTGGTCTTCTGGATTCGAATTGGGTACCATGGGGTTACGTTCTGGTTTGGCTGCCTGTCAGGTTTCAGGCTAGCAACAGATTGCCCCGTACTGAAACATCGGCTGGTTTACCGCGTGGCTACTTTCGGGTCGGTACTGGCGCTTTTGGCCGAATTCATGTTGGGCAGGGTAATGACGCGGCCGATTTTAACCGGCGTATCCTGCTTCAAAAACAACAAGCCGGTTGTGGCTACCGTATCGCCCGCCGACAGACCCGACAGAATCTGGATGGCCCCGGCCGTGCGTAATCCGGTCGTGACATCCTTAAACTGGGCTTTCCCGTCTTTCACAACCACAACCTGGTTGGTTCGCGTCTGGGGGATAATGGCCTGCGTTGGTACGACCAGACTTTTCTCGTTTTGAATGGTTAAGGTAACCCGGGCAAACGTTCCTGGCCGGTATGTCATCGACCCGTTGCTCACTCTGGCCCGGATACGCAGGTTACGGGTTTGTTCTTCCACCCCGGGCTCAATGGCATATACGATACCCTGGCTGGGTTGTCTGGCTCCGTCTACTAAAAACGAAATAGAGCTGCCAACCCGTACAGCAGATCCATATTTTTCAGGAATTGAAAAGTCAAGTTTCAGCGATGATACCTGCTGGAGACGGGCAATAAGGGTATTAGGCGTAACGACCGCGCCGGGACTGACGTTACGAAGGCCGATTACGCCCGAAAAAGGAGCGCGAATTTCGGTCCGCTGCAGGTTTGCTTTGACCAGTTCGATATCGGCCAGCGATGACCGTAGGTTGGTCGTTACGATGTCGTACTCCTGCTGGCTAATGCCGCCCCGGTCCAGTAATTGCTTATTTCGTTCTTCAGTACGTCGGGCGTTATCAGCCTGAGCCTGTAGCTTCTGCAGCTGGGCACGCAGGTCTGCGTCGAACAATTTAACCAGTAAGGCACCCTTGGCTACGGGCTGACCTTCGCGGATGTTGAGCTGGGTAATACGGGCCGACAGTTCGGGGTAGATGTCTACCTGTTCGGCAGCGAGCAACGATCCACTCGATACCACATCTTCGCGCAGGTTCTGGGCAACAACAATGAATCCATTTACGGCGGGGGTGGGGCCTCGTCCGGGACCGCCCGGGCCGCCTTTGCCGCCATCTTTTCCGCCACCACCTGGCCCCCCCGACGTGGCTCCGGGAGCCGGGTGTAATACCTTGTTATACACGATAATCCCGCCGAGTACCAGGACGACGAGGCCGATAGCAATCCATCTTTTCACAGGCTAACGTTTTGCAGGGAGGAACTTGATTTTAACGGCACAATGCGCGTTTTTGTTTCTTAACCTACAAAGCTATGACCGTAGATGATTATATCAATCAACAGCCTGCCGATCTACAGCGAATTTTACGCTGGCTCCGGAAAATAATCATGTCGTCAGACCCGTCTATCCGCGAGAAGATAGCCTGGCAGATCCCCGTCTTTACGTTTCGGCAGGTGAACGTGATGTACCTGAATGTGGTACGTGGCCGACGCGGCATGGCGCCCGGTATCGGTGTCGAACTGGCATTCATGGCTGGGCGCCACCTGCCCGATGAGTTGGGCATGCTCACGAGCGCAGGCCGCAAGCAGGTCAGGTCGCTGCCAATCTCTGGCGTTGACGACCCGGAGGCTGATCTTGTACGAACCTATATACAGGAAGCCCTGCTGTTAATCGAGAATCGGCATGGCGAGTGATGAAAACAGCAGATGCCGCACAAACGCCAGCAGTTTGCTTTGATCTTTAGGCTGGCCGAAATCGGTGAGCGAGGGTAGGTTTTCCATAAAGAAAGCCTGGTGGTGAATGGTCTCGATCAGCGAGCTGGCCCGCGACCGGGCGTAGGGGTAGCCGGGTCGGAGTTCGAGAATGATACCCGCAATACGACCGACCAGGTCTTTGTACGGTTTGAACAGTTGCTGCCGGTTATCTTCCGTGACGTGTCGGGTCAGGTAGGCCTTGCTGGCTTCGCAGATGACGATATTGTGCAGCGCCCGCAGGTCGATGTCGTCGGTAAGGGGGTTTTCAAGATCGGTCAGCAGCAGCAGATGCAGGAGTCGTTCTAGCTTTTCGTGGGGGTCGGCCAGGTTGTTGGTCCGGAAAACCAGCTGGAAGTCGAGCCACTGCCAGTACCAGGCAACCAGGTAAACCAGCAGTCGGTGTTTGTTCTCGAAATAGCGATAGATACTGGCTTCTTTGGTGCCCATACGATCGGCCAGCTTCCGGAAAGTGGCATCTTCAAAGCCAATTTCGTCGAACAATAAAATACCCTGCCGGACAATCCGCCGACCTAAATCAGATCCTTCCGGATCACGTAAGAAAAGCCGCTCATTCATGCGGACATGTACTGAATACTCCATTGATCCGGCTATTTAACCACCTGGACTAAAATTTAAAGCAAAATAAGCAGATAACCCTAGAGAAGAGTTATGTTTGCAAGATAGATAGTAATACTATCAAAATAGATATTGTTGCTATCTTTTCAAGTAGTTACATACACAAATCTAGTCATGAACCGTTTAATTAATCGAACATATATTATCCTGTGTCAAATCAGAAACTGGATTGGTACCAGTCTGCTCTATATATTCTCGGATACAGCCGCAGAGGCCCAGTCGCTGATTGCTGGTATTCCGAGTGCCGATGTAGCTCGCAGAGGTCATGTTGAATATACGCACGAAAGTCAGTGGGCGTCTGAGGCTGGCAAGCTGAAATGGAACAGCTTCAACTTTTTAACCTACGGCATCGCCAAACGGACAGAACTGGCTGTTTCTGTTGTAAATGTGGGCTCGCCGGGAACCGAAAACGTAGCGGTAGGGATTGGGTATAAAACCATCTTACCTTTGCAACAGGGAGAGGGTGCCGGTATGTTTCGTGAACGAAAGCTGTCTATAGGGCAAATGGCTTACGTGGCGGTAGGGCCCGAACGAAACATTGTTCGGGATCGGGTAGGCGGGTGGCTGTACAGTCACGTCAGTACCCGCCTGTCGCCGACGCGAACCCGTTTGACGGCGGGCCTGAGCTATGGCTCATCGCACGTGTTCGGTTTCCGGAGAGTCAGGATGCAGGGGGTAGGTGGCTTGCCGGAAACAAGCCCCCAGCGGATTCCGTTAACACCCCTGAGCTTTATAGGCGGTATTGAACAGCCCTTAACCCGCCACGTTGGTCTGCTGGCCGACTGGATTTCGGGCCGTCACGACATTGCCGCGCTGATTACCGGGGTGCAGTTCAACATCGGTCACCAGGTGCTGATTCTGGCTTATAAACGGGCTAACGATCAGGTTTCAGACACAAATGCATTAGTAACTGAAGTGATGATTCATTTCTAAAAACCTAACAGGAATTAAACAATGGCAACTTCAACGTCATCTGATCCAACACCAACACCAACACAACGACTGATCCGGCTGCTCAGTAATGATAAAAAAGACATTGGCTACATCTACCTGTACGCGCTGGTTACGGGGCTGATCAGTCTGTCGCTGCCGCTGGGTATCCAGGCCGTATTTAACCTGGTATCGGGTGGGTTAGTCTTCAGTTCGGTTTATTTGCTGATTGGCCTCGTTATTCTGGGTGTACTGTTGTCTGGTTTACTGCTCGTGAGCCAGATGATGCTGGTCGAAGTTCTGCAGCAGCGGGTTTTCGCCAAGGCGGCTTTCGAATTTACTTACCGACTGCCCCGTATCCAGCCCGACGCGTTTGCTGGCTATTACCCACCCGAGCTGATGAACCGTTTTTTCGATGTGCTGACCATTCAGAAAGGAATGCCCAAGCTGTTGATCGATTTGACAGCAGCCGCGGTACAGATTCTGTTCGGTATTATTCTGCTGTCGGCCTACCACCCGGTTTTTCTGGCGTTTGGTTTGTTCACCATGGTGGCTATCGTCGGCATTTGCTGGATATACGGGCCGGTCGGGTTGAAAACCAGTCTGAACGAGTCGAAATACAAGTACAAGGTGGTGGCCTGGCTCGAGGATGTAGCCCGTGATCTGCCTATTCACCGGCACCGGACCGATTCACTGGAAACGATTGATCGCATGGATGAACTGGTGGCCAGCTACGTGGGTTACCGGAATCAGCATTTTAGCGTACTGCGCCGTTTTTTTTACAGTGGTGTGGCATTCAAGACCATCGTAACCGGGGGGCTGCTGATTCTGGGGACTACCCTGGTAGTTGGCCGCGAAATGTCGCTTGGGCAGTTTGTTGCCGCTGAGCTGGTAATCGTTCTGATTACGAGCTCGGTCGATAAACTCATGTCAGGCATCGATACCGTATTCGACATGCTGACGGCCGTTGAAAAAATTGGTTACGTAACCGATCTTCCCTTATCTGATTTACACCTTACCGACTAATGAAAACGAAGCAGGGCCGCAGAACGGGACCGATCAGGTCCCATGAAGTAACCCGGGGCATACCTACGACGATTATCGTAACTGGCTTGGTACTCATTACTCATTACGTACAGACACTATGCTAAACATATCGAATCAACGGGTCGATGAAGAACTCTTCAACCACTATCCGCTCAAAACGCTGCGCACCCTGCCCCATACGGATGCCGGTCGCCGGTTAGGACGTTGGATGGCGTTTATTCTGCTGGTCGGCCTGGCTGTCATGTTTCTGCCCTGGCAGCAGAATATCAACGGAGAAGGCAAGCTAACGGCTCTGACTCCAAAAGATCGTCCGCAAACGGTACAGAATGCCATTGCGGGCCGGATTGAACGCTGGAACGTGCAGGAAGGCC
Organism: Spirosoma lacussanchae; assembly: GCF_005870035.1. Taxonomy (GTDB): domain Bacteria; phylum Bacteroidota; class Bacteroidia; order Cytophagales; family Spirosomataceae; genus Spirosoma; species Spirosoma lacussanchae. Next base: position 164,856 of record NZ_SWJG01000006.1, read on the forward strand.
AGTACGTCAAGGCGGGGGACACGCTGCTGGTGATCTCCGAGATTAAGGACGAATACTTTGATCCCAACCTGCCCCAGCGGCTCGATGAGCAACTGGATGCCAAACAGGGCACCAGCGATGCAACTGTCGCCAAAATTAACGCACTCGATGACCAGATTGCAGCGCTCCGGGCGGGCTTGAAAGTGAAGCTGGAAGCTGCCCGCAATAAGGTCAAACAAAGCGAGTTCAAAGTACAGGCCGACCAGGCCGACCTGACCGCCATCCGCAGAAATTACCAGATTGCGCTAGACCGGCTCGACCGTTTTGAGAAAGGGTACAAAAATGGCCTGTTTTCGCTGACCGATTTGGAATCGCGCCGACTGAAGGTGCAGGAAGATTATGCCAAAGTTGTATCGCAGGAGAACAAAGTGAATGTGTCGCAACAGGAGCTGGTCAACGCGCGGCTGGACCTGACAAACATTCAGGCCGATTATCAGGAGAAGCTGGCCAAGGCCGAATCGGACCGGAGTTCGGCGGTCTCTTACCTGGCCGAAGCCGGGGGCGAAATATCCAAGCTGCGGAATAAAATCAGTAGTGTCGATGTACGCCGGGGACTTTACATCGTACGGGCCCCGCAGAATGGCTACGTAGTGCGCTCACTGAAGGCCGGTATCGGCGAGACCATCAAAGAAGGCGAATCCATTGCTACCCTCCAGCCGGATAACCCGGCGCTGGCCGTTGAGTTGTACGTGCGGGCTATGGACGTGCCCCTGATTCAGCGGGGTCGCACCGTTCGGTTACAGTTCGATGGCTGGCCGGCGATTCAGTTCTCGGGCTGGCCGGCCGTAGCGGTCGGTACGTTTGGTGGCGAAGTGGTCGTCATTGATGCCGTCAGTAGCGTAGGCGGGAAATATCGATTACTGGTTAGCCCCAAAGTACAGAAAGGCGATCAGCCCTGGCCGAGTCAGCTGCGGGTCGGATCGGGCGTGTATGGCTGGGTCATGCTCGACGACGTACCGGTATGGTACGAACTATGGCGTCAGTTAAACGGCTTCCCGCCCAGTTTGCAGGAAGAACCCACCGAGGAGAAAGGAGCTAAAAAATGATGCGTTTGACGTTTCGCTGGCAATCTTCGGTATTCCGAAGGCTGATGCTGGTGGCCGGTGTCGTGTTCCTGTCAACGGTGCAGGCCGTCTGTCAGCCCGACACAACTGTATTTCCGGCGCAGGCCTTTTATGAACTCATCCGACTCAACCACCCCATTGTTAAACAGGCTGGCCTGTTTGGCGAAGAAGCCGAGCAGGTGTTGATGCAGGCGCGGGGGGCTTTTGACCCGAAGTTGAGTACTTATTACGACCGGAAAGAATTTGCCCGGACCCTGTATTACGACCACTGGCAGAATAAGCTGTCGGTTCCGCTCTGGGTGAGCGGCATCGATCTGAACGTATCCTACGATCGTAACAACGGGAAGTACATCAACCCGCAGGAAACCACCCCACCGTCGGGGCTGGCGGGCGTAGGGCTGGCGATGCCGATCGGGCAGGCCATGCTGATCGATGCCCGGCGCAACGCCGTTCGTCAGGCCCGGCTGCTCATTAACCTGGCCGAAGCTGATCGGGTTAAGCAGGTCAACAAAACCCTCTTCGATGCGGCAAAAACCTACTGGGAGTGGTTCCTGGCTCATCGGCAACGGCAATTACTTGTCGAAGGCTATGACCTGGCCGACCGTCGGTTCCGGGCATTGCGCCAACGGGCACTCCTGGGCGATGCGGCCATGATCGATACGACCGAAGCACTCATTACCGTGCAGGACCGACTGGTGCAGCGGCAACAGGCCGAACTGGATGAGCAGAATGCCCGCCTGCGTGTGAATACATTTCTCTGGAATGCCGAAGGACAGCCGGTCGAGTTGCCGGTAACGGCTATTCCGCAGGAGCCCTCGCTGGCCACCCCGGACGAAAATCTGCTCCAGGCGCTGCTGGACCAGGCTGCGCAACGCCATCCGGAGCTGCTGAAACTTGATATCAAGAACCAGCAGCTGACCATAGAGGAGCGTTTCCGCCGGGCCATGATTCAACCGCAGATTCAGCTAAACGCCATGCTGCTCAGCGAAACGCCCCGCATCGATGTGCCCTACAACTGGAGTAGCTATTACGCCTTACGGCCTCAGAACTACAAAGTAGGTCTCGACTTCGTATTCCCATTGTTTCTGCGGAAAGAGCGCGGTAAACTGCGCGAAGTACAGGTAAAAAACCAGCAGGTTGTTCTGGAACGCCAGCAGACCGGCCGCGATATAACCAATACGGTGCAGTCGGCCTATAACCAGCTGCAAACGCTACAGCAGCAGATTATCGTTCAGCAGCAGGTAATTGCCAACCAGCAGCGGTTGATGGAGGCTGAGCAGCAGAAATTCGAGATTGGCGAAAGCAGCCTTTTCCTGGTCAACTCCCGCGAGACCAAGCAGATCGACCTGCGCGTAAAGGGCGAAGAGTTGAAAACGAAGTATCAGAAAGCCATTGCCGAGCTGTATTTTGTGGCCGGAACGACCCAGTAATCAGGCACTCATGACGGTCAGTAATTCGCTGATCATCATAGCCGTAGCGCCCCAGACCCGGTAGCCCTGTATCTGGTAGAATGGGGCATCGACCAGCACTCCCCGGACGTCGATCTGGCTATCCCCGACAATGGTTTCGTCGAGAAGGGTAGCCAGATCAACTTCTACCACCGCTTCCACTTCCCGCGGATCGGGGTAAAACTCGGGACGGTGGGGCAGGATGCCTACAACGGGTTGTACGTAGAAATTGCTGGGGGGAATAAACAGCTCGGTCAGCAATCCCAGCACTTGTACGTCCGAAACCCGGATACCAATCTCTTCCTGAGCTTCGCGCAGGGCCGTACGGGTCAGGTTTTCGTCGATGCGCTCCATACGACCGCCCGGAAAAGCCATCTGGCCGGCATGAACGCCATCGTACTGGGGGCGCAGGATGAGGGGTAGATAAATAGAATTCTGGTACGGGTAAAAACAGATCAGCACCGCGCTCCGCCGGGTACGCTCGTTGGGTTTGATACCAAGCCGAAGTCGGGAGGTCGACGCCATCCTGGCGTGAGCCGCTTCGCCGGGTAAAGGTTCCCGAAGTCGTTGCCGAAGGTGTTCGGTAAAGGTATGAAACGTGGTGTCGATCATGTATCTCTGTAGATTACAGCGGTTCGTATTCGGTAGATCAGCCTTGCTCACCCACCGTAAACACAAGCCCGTAACCCTATTTATATAGCTTTACTAACTGCTCCGCACACCGTTCGCCATCCATAGCGGCCGAAACGATACCGCCTGCGTAGCCAGCGCCTTCGCCACATGGAAACAGACGCCGTACATCGACGTGTTCACAGGAGTCGCGATCGCGGGGAATTCGTATGGGCGACGATGTACGACTTTCAACACCAATAACCTGCCCGTTGTTACTTAGATAGCCGCGCATTTTCCGGCCAAAATCGCGTAGTCCCTGTCGAAGGGGCTGCGCAATATGGTCAGGCAGTACGTCTGCCATATCGACCGAAGCCAGGCCAGGCTGGTAACTCGTAGGTAGTAACACATCGGACACGTGCCCATCTACGAAGTCGGCCACCCGCTGAGCCGGTGCGGTTTGCGATGGTACTCCTTCCGACCGGCTACCCATCCGGCAGGCCCAGCGTTCCAGTTCCTGTTGGAGAGCCAGTCCGGCCAGCGGCCCTTCGTCTTCGTAGGGCTTGAGATCGGCCTCGGTAATGGCGACGACTAACCCCGAATTGGCATATTTCGAGTCCCGGCGCGAGGGCGACATGCCGTTGACGACCAACTCGCCGGGGGCTGTGGCGGCCGGTACAATAAATCCACCCGGACACATACAAAACGAAAAAACACCCCGGTCTACCCCGCCATAGCGCGTTTGGGTAACCAGGCTGTACGACGCTGCCGGCAGGTAGTCGCCCCGCTCGGGCCGGTGGTACTGGAACTGATCGATCAGTGACTGCTGATGTTCGATCCGCACGCCCATGGCAAATGGCTTGGCTTCGATCCGGACGTCACGCTGCTGCAACAGGTAAAAGACATCCCGGGCCGAATGCCCCGTTGCCAGAATAACCCCGATGCCGTGGATTTCCTGCCCATCGGCGGTCACCACGCCACGCAACTCGCCCCCGCTCAACTGAAGGTCGGTTACTTTGGTGTCGAAGCGAACCTCGCCCCCGGCGCGGAGAATGGTTTCGCGCAGATCGGCTACCACGTTTGGTAGTTTGTTGGTGCCAATGTGTGGATGGGCATCAACCAGAATCTGATCCGTTGCGCCGTGCGCGACAAATATTTCGAGTATCCGCCGAACATCGCCCCGTTTGGTTGAGCGGGTGTACAGTTTGCCGTCTGAGTACGTACCAGCACCTCCTTCGCCGAAACAATAGTTCGACTCGGGGTTAACGATATGGTCTTTGTTGATAGCCGCCAGATCCCGACGTCGGGCGCGTACGTCGCTGCCTCGTTCCAGCACGATGGGTTTTATACCCAGCTCAATCAGGCGTAGCGCAGCGAACAGACCGGCTGGTCCGGCCCCGACCACGAGGGCCTGGGGCGCCTGGCTAACGTCATGTTGGGGCTTCTGGTACTGAATCAGGGGAGGAGGAGTTATACCTACATACACCTCGGCATCGATGTGGACACGGACCTGTCGGCCGCGGGCATCGACCGATTGCCGGCGTTTGCGCACATGGGCAGGTACATCGGCCGGAAGCCGAAGCGCCCGAAATGCCTGCTCCTGAAAAAGTTGATCGTCGAAAGCCTGTTCCGGATCGAGCGTTAGCGAAAGCTGATGAATCATACGATAGGAAGGCCGGTGTTTATCCGGCAGGAATTGACAAAACTACGCACAAAAAAGGCTGTTTACGGATAACAGGGGCCATTTTGTTTGGGTTCGTTACCGGTGAATTACTTATACAACATGGGCCGTAAGAAGCGGCCAGGCCGGGCATTGGTGTACTTTTTTAAACTACTGTAAATTGGTAGAGTTATATACGTCAACACAATCGACTCAACGTATGAAACAGATACTTGCCACCTTCGCCTGCGCCTGGTTAATAACTGGGGCGGCTCTGGCCCAGCAGCGCACTAATTCTACAGCTGCCCAGTCATCGGGAACAGCCACCAATGCCGGTACCGGCAATACGCTCGAGCAGAACAGCGCGGGCAGTGTAACCACCGGAGCGGCTACCAATGGCTCTGCCAACTCGACCCCGCCCAATTCGTCCAGTACGAACACCAGCAACGGGGCAACGGCAACGTCGGGGCTAAATAACACCCTGGAGCAGAACAGCGCGGCAACCGTTACATCAGCCAACGGTCCTACAACGACTACGACGGATGCACGTAGCAGCACCATGACCGGTGGCACGTCGACCAAAGCCCGCACTAAAAAAGAGAATCTGATAAACCTGAAGCCCAATAAAGATCCGAAAAAGGACCAGTAAAATGGTTTGTAGGGTCGTCAATCACCGAATCGCCATGAAAAAACTCCTAATTATAGCCGTCTTAGCCGCCCTGCCAACGCTGGCCAACGCCCAGCGGGAAAGTGTAAAGAGCGGTAATAAATACAACAGCGCAGCGGCTCGGGTCCCTGATGCGGAGAAAGAGCGGGTCGCGGCCGAAAAGTTTAACGGGCAGAAGCCTGACCAACCTCAGAAACCCAAACCTAAATCGGGTAAGCAGCCTGTGCAGGGACCTACGGAGAACGGAGGCCGGGTAAAAAATCCGACTACCAAAAGCGGCAACCGTTAGTTCCAGCGTGTGAAGCGAGACGGTCTATACATCTCCTAACTAAAAAGACCAAGCATAGCCAATGAAAAGCAAGGCAGATAATTTTAAAATAATACCTTGTGTATGCAACAAAAAAGCTCCTACTTGATATAGGAGCCTTTTTTGTTGAACCAGTCAAACGAATCAGCTAGCTGGCGGATAGATTGACAAAAGGGCATTTGTTGCAATGAGTAGTCATTTTGTGGTAAGCTAAATTAGCTAAACAAATATTTTTGATAGTATTACTATCATATTGGTTATTTTTGCTTTCCTTTGTGCGGTAATTTATACGCACATGGAAAAAACACCCATCACAGTTGCTTATGGGGACGGTATTGGTCCCGAAATTATGCAGGCTACCCTCGATATCTTACAGGCTGGCGGTGCTCAGCTCGATATCGAGACGATTGAGATTGGCGAAAAAGTGTATCTCAGCGGCAACTCCGCCGGTATAGCTCCTGAGGCCTGGGAGTCGCTTCGGCGCACGAAGGTTTTTTTGAAAGCACCGATTACAACACCCCAGGGCGGAGGCTTCAAGAGCCTGAACGTAACGACGCGTAAAGTGCTGGGTCTGTTTGCCAATGTTCGGCCCTGTGTGGCTTATTCCCCATTCGTCAGCACCAAGCATCCGGCTATGGATGTGGTTATCGTGCGGGAAAACGAAGAAGATTTGTACGCGGGCATCGAACACCAGCAAACTCAGGAAGTAGTGCAGTGCCTGAAGCTCATCTCGCGGCCCGGTACCGAAAAAATCATCCGCTATGCGTTCGAGTATGCCCGCGCCTACGGGCGTAAGAAGGTGACCTGCTTCAGTAAAGACAACATCATGAAGCAGACCGACGGCCTGTTCCATAAAGTTTTTGACGAAGTAGCGGCCGAGTATCCGGAGCTGGAAAACGAACACTGGATCGTTGACATCGGAGCGGCCAAACTTGCCGACACTCCAGAAGTATTCGATGTGATTGTCATGCCGAATCTCTACGGGGATATACTGTCAGACGTGGCTGCTCAGATTGCGGGGTCGGTCGGTCTGGCCGGTAGCGCGAACATTGGGCAGGAAGTGGCCATGTTTGAAGCCATACACGGATCGGCTCCCCGTCGGGCGGGTCAGAACCTGGCCAACCCATCGGGGCTGTTACTTGGCTCGATCATGATGCTGGTTCATATTGGCCAGAACGAAGCGGCTGAGCGCGTACATAACGCCTGGCTCAAAACGCTGGAAGATGGTATTCATACGTATGACATCTTCGACGCCAGCGTGAGCACCGAGAAAGTCGGCACCCGCGAATTTGCGCAGGCTGTTATTGCCCGGCTCGGCCAGAAACCCCAGCAGTTAACCCCGGTCAGTTATGCGCAGGCTAAAAACGTAAGTTTCAACGTAACGCCGAAGCCCCAGGCGCCCGTAGCGATTGAAACGGTAGGTGTCGATATCTTCCTTCGCCATACGGATCGGGACCCGAACAAACTCGGCCAGACCCTCAAAACACATAAAGCAGGCGCTATGAGCCTGTCTATGATCACAAACCGGGGGGTTAAAGTATGGCCAGATGGGTTTGCGGAAACGTTCTGCACGGATCACTGGCGGTGTCGTTTCAAATCGGAGGCCCTGGAGCCGTCATCGTATCAGGATATTCTGGCGCTGCAGCAATCCATTACGGAAGCTGGTTTCGAGATTATCAAAACCGAGAATCTCTGCACCTTCGATGGGCAGCCCGTTTTCTCGGCCGGACAGGGAGCATAGCCAGCATCTGGCTGCTAATCAAACACTCAGGTATCATAATAGACAGACACTATCATGACAAATCAACACGATTTTCAACTCATCAATGGCCGATTCAGTAGCAATGAGGCCGAGTTATTGATCAGTGAACTGGCCCAGGCCAAAATACAGCACCATATGCGTCGGATTGCCTGGCACGATTATGCCGAAGAAGACATCAAGGCCCTGGAAGTCCGCATCCGCGAAATAGAAACCGACCTGCGCGAAACAATCCGGCTTATCAAGACAACCGCCGGGCCTGAAGGGTCAGTGGATATCGAGGGAGTTATCCGAATGCGTTTCGTTCGTCAGGTGTAGTACCGATTGACGCAGGGCCGCGTTGGTCTGCGTCGGTAAACTGATCCGGAAGGTGGTCCCCTTATTTAAGACAGACTCTACCTCAATCCGGCCCTGATGGAGGTCAATGATGCGTCGGGTCAGGGCCAGTCCAATGCCGTGCCCATGAATGGTCAGTACGTTCTCAGAGCGGAAAAACGGTTCGAAAATATGTTGAATGTCGCCGGGTGGAATTCCCTGTCCATGGTCACTGATGGTCAGATGAATTTCGCCCGGCTCAAAAGCGATTCGTACCGATACCTGCTCGTCGGCTGAATACTTGCATCCGTTTTCGAGCAGGTTCTGAAGCGCCGTCTGCAACAGTGACTCTTCGCCCATGATCACCAGGTCTTCTTCCTGATCGGGCAGGTTTTCGAAGTCGATGTCGATCTGATAGGAAGGTTTTTTCTGGGTGATCTGGCTCTGGGCCTGCCACAGCAGCTCATCGATCCGGACGGGCTGGTATCGCAACATAACCGCGTCGGCGTTGGCCTGGGCCAGCTCGAGAAGTCCATTGACCAGACGAATCATGTTCTGCACCTCATCGAGCAAACCGTCCAGCGCGGCTTCGTAGTCCGGTCCGGTTCGGGGTTGCAGCCGGGTCACCTCAATCTGGCCCATCATGACCGTCAGCGGAGTCCGGAGTTCGTGCGACGCATGTGAAACAAAACTCTTCTGGGTAACGAAGGCCACCTCAAGGCGACTCAGCAGGGCGTTGAAGGTGCGGGCCAGCGCAGCCAGTTCATCTCGCTGACGACCAACCCGGAGCCGCTCATGAATGTTAGTGGCGGAGATAGAGTTGACCTGAGCAATAAGTTCAGCAACGGGCCGGAGCGCATCGGTCGCAAACAGGTAACCGGCAATGCCGGCGATGAGCAGGCTGAGCAGCCATCCTACCGCCAGCAAATCGCGCAATCGGCCGAGTTTGCTAAAGCCGTAGCGATCATTGGCCGAGACAAAAATAACGAACGACTGACCCCGGCTATTCTGCGACCGCACGCCAACGGCTTCTATATCGCCCTGTCGGAGGTACTGGGGTTGTCGGGTTGTAATTCGGCGCAGGAGGCCCGGCGATACCGGAAAGCGGGGGCGCTGAGCGCCTTTGCTGTATAGAACCAGACCCTGGTCATTGTAAATAGTGATCTGCTCATCGATCATGAACGACAGATCTGTACGGGGCATTTCGCCAACATCTTCCCGCAACTGAATGGTGGTGAAAGCGCGTTCCTCGAGTCGCTGCTGAAATTCCTGTTGTCGAAACTGATCGTAAAAATAATAGACAGACCCCGTAAACAGCAGCATGATTAACGCGACCAGAAGCACGAAAAGCAGTGTTAGGCGAGTCCGTATATTCATGGAAATAAAGGCGGGGCAGGGGGAAGTAGCGAAAGAACTGGTGAGTAGACTGGTGCGGCTTTCCTACCCCGGTTCTCCTCTGTCACTCCTCTTTGAGCATATAGCCCATACCAATTACGGTATGAATTAATTTATGGGGAAAGTCTTTATCGACTTTTTTGCGGAGAAAGTTAACGTAAACATCGATTACATTCGTGCCGGTATCGAAATGGATATCCCAGACTTTCTCGGCAATGTCGACTCTGGAAACCACCCGGCCCCGATTCCGCATCAGGTAATCGAGCAGACCAAATTCCTTAGCCGTTAGTTCGATGCGTTTGTTGCCCCGGCGGGCTACCTTCTCGTTCAGGTCCAGCTCCAGATCGCCTACTTTCAATACATTTGACTGGGTGCCGGGGTCGGTAGCCCGTTTGGTCAGGGCGCGCAGGCGGGCCATCAGTTCCCGAAATTCGAACGGCTTGACCAGGTAGTCGTCGGCGCCGGACTCGAAACCCGTCAGTTTATCATCTACCGAACTCATGGCAGTCAGCATCAGAACCGGCGTCCTGACCTGCTCCTGCCGCAGGGCCTGAACAACGTCATACCCATTCATTTTGGGCAGGTTAACGTCCATTACAATAACGTCATACGTATTGTTCAGGGCCATATTTCGACCTACTTGTCCGTCGTAGGCAATATCTACCTCACAGGATTGCTCTTCCAGTCCTTTTTTTACGAACGAGGCCAACTTTGGCTCGTCCTCAACCATCAGAATCTTCATATCGGCAACATACGCACCTATTTTGTTATTTAAAAATGGCAAACGGTTTTATTTTAAGGTGACGAGTGCAAAAAAACAAATACCCCCAAAAACAAAAAAGCCGCTCCGAAAATCGGGGCGGCTTTCCGCTTCTATCCACACCATTTCAAGACAGGTAACCGATGGTTACCACGTCTTGATGTTCAACCTTCCCTTTGTAAAGGATTGTTATGCTAAAGTAAGCAAATTTCTTCGTAGCGCAAGATCGGTTCGGACATTTTGATTCTGCGCAATGCCCTCAACTACGTTGCGATTTAACTAATAAACGCTACTACAGCGGTTAAAATTATCTAACGTAGTAACTTTTGAGTTCGGGTCCTATAAAGGCTGAAACTGACGCCGGTAGAAGGCGTAAAATATCAGCGGAAAAACGAATAGCGTTAGCAGTGTAGCCGAAATAAGCCCGCCAATAACGACAATAGCGAGGGGTCGGGCCGTTTCCGAACCGATTCCGTGCGATAGGGCCGCTGGGATCAGACCAATGCCTGCCATCATGGCCGTCATCACAACGGGTCGTATCCGGGAAATAACTCCTTCGCGAATAGAGGTATTCAGCGACAAATTGTTCCGGAGGTTCTTCTTGAAGACGGTAATCAGGATAACGCCATTCTGAATGCAAATGCCAAACAGGGCAATGAAACCTATACCGGCCGATATGCTGAAATTGACATGCGTTACCAGCAGCGCGGCAATGCCGCCGATAACCGCAAACGGTACGTTGACTAACACCAGTCCAGCGTCTTTCCCGTTGCCGAACAGCACAAACAGGATCAGGAAGATACCTAACAGGCTAATCGGTACTACCTGCTCCAGCCGGTTCGTAGCCCGCTGCTGGTTCTCAAAATCGCCCGCCCATTTAATCGTGTAACCAGTTGGCAGTGAGACATGAGCGGCTACTTTCTGACGGGCCTCGGCAACGGCGCTACCCATGTCGCGTCCACGCACCGAGAATTTGACGGCGCCATATCGCTGGCCGCCTTCTCTGAAAATCAGGACAGGCCCTGTCTGGGTCGTTACCTTTCCAATTTCCTGGATAGGGATCATGGCCGTCGACGCGCCCGAGCCGGATTGGGCCGGTACCATAAGTCGGCCAATCTCCTGTTCGTTGGAGCGGAACGGGCGGTCGTACCGAATGCGCAGATCGAACTTCCGCTCGCCCTCATAGATCTGGGTAGCTGCTTTCCCGCCAATAGCCATTTCTATAACGGCTTCAGCCTCGGCTTTGTCGACCCCGTAGAGGGCCAGTTTGCGTTCGTCCAGCTCGACCCGCATTTCAGGCTGACCCGTTGTCCGAATCACTCCCAGGTCTTCGATACCCTGAACGGTGGCCAGCTGTTGCTGCACCTCCTGCGACTTACGTTCCAGGATGGTCTGATCCGGGCCGAATAGTTTAACGGCAATTGAGCCTTTTACGCCCGAAACAGCCTCTTCTACATTGTCCATAATCGGCTGCGAAAAACCGAAATTAACGCCCGGAAAAACGCGCAGTTTTTCCTGCATCTTATCAATTAATTCTTCTTTGGTCAGCCCACTTTTCCATTCATCCTGTGGGTAAATGTCGACCAGAAACTCGATGTTATAAAAGCCGGTGGGGTCGGTTCCGTCGTTGGGTCGTCCGGTCTGCGAAATCACCCCTTTCACCTCCGGAAACTGCTCGAATACATGCCGCATCTGAATGCTTTGCTTCACCGACTCCGGCAGCGAAATACTCATGGGCATGGTGGCTCGCACGTAAATAGACCCTTCGTTCAGTTCGGGTAGAAATTCGGTACCCAACAGGCTGAAACCCGACAAACCGATCACAACCACGAAAGCGGTAACCAGCAGGCTCAGTTTCTTGTGCGCAAAGGTGAAACCGAACGCCTGGGTGGCATAACGGGTGACAAGGTTGACAAACGGGTTGTGCTTCTCACGAACATTTTTCTTCAGCAGCAGGCTGGCCAGCACCGGCACCAGGGTCAGGGTAAAAAAGAGCGCGCCCAGCAACGCAAAGCCCAGGGTCCAGGCCAGGGGGCTGAACAGTTTGCCTTCTACTTTCTGAAACGAAAAGATGGGAAGCAGACAAGTAATGATAATGAGCTTGGAGAAGAAAATGGCTTTTCCCATCTCCGTGCCCGTTTTGCGAAGCACACCGAGTTTGGCCAGTCGGTTGAAGCGCGCCATGCCCTGCTCATGGGCCAGCTGATCCAGGGTAACGAAAATGCCCTCTACCATAACCACCGCACCGTCGACGATGATACCGAAGTCGATAGCGCCCATGGATAACAGATTGGCCGACATACCCTTCAGCCGCAGACACACAAACGCAAACAGCAGCGCCAGCGGAATGACGATAGAAACGGTAACCGTGGTGCGCCAGTCGGCCATGAACAGAAAGACAATGACCGTAACAAATACGATGCCTTCGAGCAGGTTGTGTGTAACGGTATGGGTGGCAAAATGAATGAGTGACTCCCGATTATAGAAGGTGTTGATTTGTACGTCGGAAGGCAGGATGCTGGTGTTGAGCTCGTTGATTTTGGCTTTTACGCGGTCAATGACTTCGCTGGGGTTCTCGCCCTTGCGCATGACCACGATACATTCTACTACATCGTCGCGTTTGTCGCGTCCGGCCTGACCCAGGCGAGGGAGGGCCGACTCCGATACCTGCGCTACGTTTCGTACGGTTATAGGGGTTCCGTTAACGTTTTTGATGGCAATATTCTGGATGTCATCCTGGTTTCGCAACAGACCAATACCCCGAACCACGTACGCTTCGGCGTTTTTTTCGATGACATCCCCGCCAACGTTGACGTTCGAGTTGGCCACGGCCTGATACAACTCGAGAGGGGTAATGTGATAATCGATCAGCCGACGCGGGTCGACCGATATTTCGTAGGTTTTTACCTCGCCCCCAAAGCTGACCACATCGGCTACGCCCGGCACACCCTTCAGCTGCCGGTCAATGACCCAGTCCTGAATGGTTTTTAGCTCGCGGGCGGTGCGGGTGGGTGACTGGAGCGTGTACCGGAAAATCTCACCGGTGGGGCCGTAGGGAGGCTGTACGTCGGGTCGGACGCCTTCGGGCAGGTCGACACTACCGAGCAGGTTATTGACCTGCTGGCGCGCAAAGGCATCATCGGCTCCGTCGTCGAACATAATCTTGACCACCGACAAGCCAAAAAGAGAGGTTGAGCGGATATCGGTGCGTTTCTGAACCGGGTTGAGCCCAATCTCGATGGGAATGGTTACGAATTTCTCGACTTCTTCGGCCGAGCGGCCGGGCCATTGGGTAATGAGGGTAATCTGCGTATTGGTAACGTCGGGGAAAGCCTCGATGGGCGTATTCTGGTAGCTGATGATACCCGCTATCACCGCCAGGGCCGTTAGGAAAAAAACAAAGAATCTGTTTTTGAGCGAGAACGACAGGATGGATCGAATGAACGTATTCATAGCCAGTGGGCTAAGTGGTGGGAGGCAAAAAGAAAGGCTGGGTTAATTACCCAGTGCGCTGTAAATCAGGAGCTGATTGGTAGTAACGACCCGATCGCCTACGGCCAGACCACCCGACAAGTATGTGGTTGACCCAATGGTTTTATAAATCGAAATCTCGCGCACGATGGGCTGATTATGCCGGTTAACGGCTACTACGAAATTGCGGTTTTTGTCGAACACCACGGCGCTTGCCGGAATAGCCACCCGCTTGTCATGACCGGCGTAGGTAACGTTTACGTTGGCAAACATCTCGGGTTTGAGCGGATAAGGGTTTGGGCCTGTCGGCTGGTTATCGAGCGTGACCCGGATTTTCATCGTTTTGCTTTCCGGGTCGAGCATGTTGAAAATCTTGTCGATTCGCCCCCGAAATACTTTGTCAGGATAGGAGAGGGTGGTAATCGTTGCCATATCGCCTTCGTGTACATTAGCCAGATCAGATTCGTAGACGTTGGCCAGTACCCAGACGTGGTCGAGGTTCGAGATGGTGAATAGGTTTTCGGGGTCATCGGACCGAATTTCCATCCCGGGCGATGCCGTTTTTTCGACGATAAACCCGCTCATGGACGCTTTTACGACGTAAACCGACCCATTGCCGCCCAGAATATGTCGTCGTTCGGCTACCCGGTTTACCTCGCCCCTGGCGGCCTGAAGCTGTTGCTGGCTGGCCACGAGTTCGCGCTGAGAGCTGAGCCCAGCCTGTGCCATGTCTTCGGTTACCTGCAGGTTTTTCTGGGCCACTGATAACTGGCCACGCGCCGTAACGCCTTGCTGCTCCAGGTCGGCGAGGTCGCCGGATCGGATCAGGGCCAGAGTCTGACCTTTTTGGACAAAATCGCCCAGATCTGCCTTGACCGCATCAACATGACCACCAACCAGGGGAAATATTTTGACGACCTGATCCTGATTGACCGTGACCTTACCGGTCAGGTTAAGTTCGTTTCGGGTAGTTTCGAGCTGGGCGGTATCGAAGGTAGCACTGGCCAGCAGATTGGTTTTGGGGGTAACGGTGGTGGCTTCGGTCGGCGAGTCGGAATGGCTACAGCTGCTGAGGGCTCCTACGAGCAGGAACCCTGCCAAACTCGCCAGGCCTTTGGAGCCGGGCATCCGGTTCGTTTGATGAGCTAGCCGTACAATCAGCCCAAACGAAAAACGGGTAGCCATAGCCGATTTAGGATCGGCTGTTATGCCGAGCCGGTCAGACAGGCGCAGCGGTCGGCTACAGGGAAGAATAGTGGGGTGTCGTTTCATGTTGAATGTCTGTTTTACCAATTTCTGTATGTTCAGTCAATGCCGAAACGGGTTGGTACCGATGGCGTATTCCAGTTCCTCAAGGCTTTGCATACGGTCATTCTGGAGCTGCGTAACCTGAATCTGAGTGTTTTTGTACGAGTCGAAGAAGTCAAGAAACTCAACCACGTCGATATTCTGCTTGCGGTAGTTGATCGTCACGCCGTTGATCAGCCTCCCAAAGTCGCCGGTAAACTGATTGTCGAAGGCGCGATAAAGCTGTTCGGTCTGTCTGGCTTTGTCGTAGGCCCGCTGTACCTCACCGTCGACCTGGACCAGGTAAGCATTCGACAGATACTGGCTGCTTTGGATTCGGATCTGAGCGGCCTGAATATTTCCCTGGTTTCGGTTCAGGACGGGCAGTGAGATACCCACACCTACGCCAACGTAGTTGGGGATGTAGCCGGCGTTTCGGTCATACGTACCCTGTAAAGTCAGATCGGGTACGGCCAGCGCTTTCTGAAGGGCCAGGTTCTGTTGCTCCTGCCTGGCCAGATCTCGATAACTTTTCGCGTCGTAGCGATATTGCTCTGCCAGCTGATACAGGGTGTCCAGATTCAGCTGCGATACGCTGAGCTGGCTCACCGAGTCGGTCGATACCATCGGACGGATCACCGTAGCGGGTTTGATGTTTAATAAAATAGCCAGGTCAGACTGTGAGTCAATAACCTGGCGGAGCCGCTGCTGACGTTCGGTAGTCAGGCTAAAGAGGTAGGCTTTTAGGCGTGTCAGGTCTTTGAGCGGAACGTTCCCTTTGTCGAACTGCTGCTGGTACAGCTGAACCGTTTGCTGCAGGGTGGTAATTTCTTCATCGTATACCGTCAGTAGCTGCTGACCGTAGTATAAATCAAGGAAACTGGTATGCAGTTGGTAGGTTAATGTACGGAGGAGGTCATAAAAATGGTCAGCGGCCAGGTCGGTACCGGTTTTGGCCAGAGCCAGCTGCTTGTTCCGTTTCCCGGCGAGCCTGATTAGCTGCTGGACCTGGATTACCTGCTGGGAGTTTGATTTGCCGAAGGGCAGTGCTTCATGCGTCAGCTGGTTGTACGGCATTGTCTCGACGTAGACCGAAGGGTTTACCCGCAACTGGGCCTGTAACTCGTACGCTTTGTTTTCGGGAACCCCCAGCTGAGCAGCCAGCAGACTCAGATTATTGGCCTTAAACTGATCGTTGGCCTGTTGCAACGTGAGCCGCACCGTATCTGGAGCGGGGAGTTGAGTAGGGGCGATTATCTGCGCCAGGAGAACGTGGATGTTGCTGGCTGCAAACACCAGCAAACAGATTAACCACTGTTTGCGCGCCCGGAGCCGGACATATAGGAATGAACTACAAAACATAGCCTTGGTACTGGTGTGTTTCGTAGCAAATGTCACGGGGCGGTATTAAGGCCCTCTTAAACAAAAATTAAAAGGCCGTTAAATAATGTGACCCTCTGGTGTCGTATTTGTCATGTCTGGCTATAAAGCAAGCGGCCTGCCGGGAGATCCGGCAGGCCGCTTTTTCAATAACGTTGAGTAAATCAGGAAGGTGATATTAGTTCACCTTGAAAGAGTCTTTTGCATTCTCGATACCAGACTGAGCATCATCGGCCAGTTCATCAACTTTGTCGTTATAGTGGCTCTTTACTTTCTCCTTATTGTATTCTGCTTCAGCCTGACCTTTATATTGGTTCAGTTGATCTTTGGCTTTATCGGCATACTGATTTACCTGCGTCTTAGCCTGTTCGTAGCCTTCTTTTACCTGAGCTACGCCTTTTTCCCACTGGTCTTTCAGATCGCCAGTACGTTTGTTAGCTTCTTCGGTCAGTTTCTCGCGGGTTTCCTTACCACTGCGGGGTGCTGTGAGGATACCGATAACTACGCCTGTAATAATGCCTGTTAAAAAATCACGTGTACTTCTCATTGCTTTATTTGTTTTAGGTGATTGGTAGATGATTACTTCGCCTTCCGTTTTGCCTGAGCGACCAGGTCCTGCGTTTTAGACGAAGCGGAGTCAACGTAATCGTTGTACTGCTCTTTGATACTGTCTAAGCCAGACTGAAGCTGATCCTGCAAGTCCTTGAAAAACGAGTCTGACTCAGTAGATATTTTTCGGCGAGTAGTCTTTCCACTCTCCGGCGCCAGCAGAATGCCTACCACAGCACCAACTGCGAGGCCTATCAGTATTCCTGGTAACGATTTCATTGGCTGTATCTTTAGTGAATGAAACAAATACACTAAATCACTAGAAAATTTTGTACCACATTGTTGTAAATATAGTAAATCACTCATTAACAGTCTATTAAATAGCCACTATCGTTGAGTATACGGTAGGGAGTTTGAGGAGTATTTTCTACAAGGGCGTCCACGATTTACGCAATTTGGAAAACAACACCCCCACAGTTGCCAGTTAGAGAATCATGACCACCACTACACTCGTCCTACTTGGCTACACCGGTTTTCTGGTGCTGGCTTCATTCATCCACCTTATCCGGCTCGACTACTGGTGGGTTCGTATCTGGGACTTCCCTCACCTGCAGCTTACAGCCCTTACGGTGCTCGGCCTGGTTGCCTGGTTACTGGCTGATCAGTCGACCCAGTGGCCTTTAACCATTGCCCCGGTGGGTCTGCTGGCGGCCAGCATTTACCAGGGCTGGCTGATTCGGCCCTATACGCCCCTCGCCAAAAAGCAGGTCAGAGCGGTAAGGCGTAAGGGCGGGGGAAACCAGGTGGAAGAAAATACGCTGCGGCTGCTGACGGCAAACGTGTTCATGGAGAACACGCATGTACCAGATGTAAAGCGGTTGATCGAGAAACACCAGCCCGATGTCGTGCTGTTGCTGGAAACCAACGAAGCATGGCGCCAGCAGCTGGAGGCTATTGAACAGAACTACCCGCATCGGTTATTATGTCCCCTAGAGAATACGTATGGTATGTTGCTATATTCCCGGCTGCCGCTGCATAACCCGCAGATCCGGTTTCTGATACAGGATGACATCCCGTCTATGTACGTGCAGCTGGAGCTCCCGTCGGGTCAGCAGGTCCATTTCTATGGGGTTCACCCCATGCCTCCCAGCCCTACGGAACACTACCGGTCTACCGAACGTGATGCGGAGCTACTACTGGTGGGGAAAGAATGCCGGAAGCATACGGGGCCTATCGTCGTGGCCGGCGATCTTAACGACGTGGCCTGGTCACATACGACCCGACTGTTTCAGCGTGTCAGCGGGCTGCTCGACCCTCGGGTAGGACGGGGGCTGTATAGTACGTTTCATGCGCACTATTTTTTTCTACGCTGGCCGCTCGATCACGTCTTTGTGTCGCATCATTTCCGGCTTAAGCAGTTGCGCCGGCTTCCCAACTGTGGGTCCGACCATTTCCCCATACTGGTATCGCTTACCTATCAGCCCGATCCGGCTACGGCTACCGAAGAGCCGCAACCTGAGGGCGACGATCTGAAAGAAGCACGTGACATCATTGACCGGGCTACATAACCCGGTCAGTGATCATTTTGTGGTCAGGTTACGCGATCTGATTGGGCAGGGATAAAAAAAATCCCTGCGCTCAACTTGGCGCAGGGATTCCGTACCCACCGTAACTTGTACTTAACCTAAAATGAAACCACCTAAACCTAAACGTTTCGACGTATTAGGAATTCTGTGACCCCAACCCGTAGCTGGCAACAGGTCGGTATATTTTCAAGGAAACCCAATCTTCACACCCCTCGTCCCTGAATCAGGCGCAGAATAATTGCAATGATTGCAATCACCAGCAGAACGTGGATCAGATTGCCCAGACCAAAGCTGCCGAATCCGATAAAGCCAAGTAGCCAGATGATAATCAGCACTACGGCAATTGTATAAAGAAGGTTTCCCATAACGTTTCGTGAGTAAATCAGAAATTAATATCTCGCAATTGTCAAACTCTCTAGAAAATTCTGTGCCATCACGGGCCCTTCGGAGCATAAAGTAGAGTTAAAATGGGCTACATGCTTGAAAATGAGTTACTAGGTAGTAAACTTCGCCATTGACGTGTCTACAGCAATTTATTAACCTCTAGTGAGGAAGTGTGGAGAAAAGTACACATGTGTAGAACATTCGGGGAAAATAAGCGCACATTGCCACAGTACGTTATCTCATATGCTATGAGTACTATTACCTTGAAGAATAACTTGTAACGGGTAACGGGCTTGTTAATCAGCCATTAACACAGAAATTACATGAAATAAACTGGAAGGCTATCGTTTCGGCACTAAATTTTATATAAAGAGAAGCATAGAAGTTCATAAAATGCTACGTACCGTGGTAAGCACAATGACAGGAGCCAGTGTGGGCCAGCAATACCGACCAGCCGTAATGAATGCAGTGAGTAACGCCAAACGCGTGTTAATAGTCGACGACGAAGCCGACATCTGTTTATTACTGTCCGGTTTACTTCGTCGGTTGGGTTACCAGCCGACCTGTGCCCACTTCATAGAAGAAGGCAGGCAGTGCCTGAGTGCACAGCAATTCGACGCTGTGTTTTTAGATCTGAACTTGCCCGATGGGTTAGGCTTCGATCTGCTACCGTCCATCAAGCAGGAGCAGGCCGACACCAAGATTATCATGATCAGCGCCTTTGACGGACAGGCCGAACGCAGACGCGCCACCGAGCAGGGAGCCGACTATTTTATAGGTAAACCGTTTACCAGAAGGTCGGTCGAAATGGCTTTGCAAACCATTCAGGTTTGAGTAACTTTGTTCAAGCAGCTAACAACGCTTCGTTATTTCCTGTTAACATAGTTAGCCTTGGGCTGCCTGAGTAAGCTACTGCCTCTTCATGGAGAAAATATTAATCATTGACGATAATAACGACATATGCCTGCTGCTGGAACGGTTTCTGGGCAAACAGGGATATAAGACGGCGTCGGTGCAGCGGGGAGAGGACGGACTCGTTCTGCTTCGTAAAGAATCGTTCGAACTAGTTATCTGCGATTTCAAGCTGCCGGATATTGATGGGCTGGAAATGCTGCGCCGAATAAAGGTCATGCATCCGACAACAGCCGTTATCATCATTACCGGTTATTCTGACGTACGGGTGGCTGTGCAGACGGTGAAGCACGGGGCCTACGATTATGTAACCAAGCCACTCTACCCCGACGAAATTCTTTACACTATTAAAGGCGCACTGGAACGTCGTAGCCAGTCGCTCACCCAGCCAGCGGCAACGGTCGCCAGTCCGGCAAAAGCTACCTCCACCAGAGCCGCTGGTAACAAAGGCTCACTGGCCCCCGACGGCAAACGGTTTATCTTCGGCAAAAGCCGGGTAGCCGAGCAACTTCAGAAACATATTGATCTCATTGCTCCCACAGACATGTCGGTTATCATTACCGGCGAGACGGGTACGGGGAAAGAGTTTGTAGCCAACGCCATTCATCTCAAAAGCAAACGCGCCGACAAATCTTTCGTGGCTATCGACTGCGGAGCGTTGAGCAAAGAACTGGCCGGCAGCGAATTGTTTGGCCATGTAAAGGGTGCGTTTACTGGGGCCATGTCCGATAAAGCCGGGAGTTTCGAGTTCGCCAACGGCGGAACATTATTTCTTGATGAGATCGGCAACCTCTCCTACGACAACCAGATCAAGTTGCTTCGGGTGTTGCAGGAGCGTAAGATTCGGCGCATTGGCAGTAACCAGGACATTGCCGTCGATGTGCGAATTATCGTAGCTACGAATGAAGATCTGCGTGAGGCCGTTCGCCAGGGGCGCTTTCGCGAGGATATTTACCACCGGATCGACGAATTCGAAATTCATCTGTCGCCCCTGCGCGAACGCAAGGCCGACATTATGATCTTTGCCGAACACTTTCTGGAACTGGCCAACCGGCAGCTCGAAAAGGATATTCTTGGCTTCGATGATGAAGCGAAGGAGAAACTGAAAGAGTATTATTGGCATGGAAACCTTCGCGAACTGCAGAACGTGGTAAAACGGGCTGTACTGCTGACATCGGGAGATTATGTGGAGGCCGATGTGTTACCTCACGAGATAATCACTCCTCAGTATTTTGCCCCCGACGATACGGCAGGCAACGTTCAGGTTTCGTTTGATCCGGCCCGACCGGGTGTGCCCGTCATGAGTCAGTCGGCCGCTAACTTAAAATCAGTATCCGAAAACGCCGAGCGGGTCGCTATTCTAAAGGTACTTGAGAAAACCGGCTACAATAAAACCAAAGCCGCGGAAGTGCTCAACATCGACCGAAAAACGCTTTACAACAAACTCAAAGCGTACGATATTCATCTCTAACATGTAGAGTATATACCCATAAAGAAAGCCGCCTGAATTCGATTCAGGCGGCTTTCTTTATGGAGCATTTTCTTAGTTGATGCTCACGCCTACCGACAGTAATCCTACACTGTTTTTTGCATTACCCAACAACGTACGGGCGGCTCCGCTGTTGGCAATCCGCTGTAGTCCCTGCTCATAGCGAGCGCCGATAAACGCTTTCCCGAAGTAAATGTTGAGTCCGCCAGCGATACCGTAATCGACCTTGTTGAAGTTATCGCGGTTGATCGCGCTACTACCACTCCCGAAGTCGCCGTTCGAATTGACGTTCGAGTTTAGCAGATAGGCAGCGTAAGGGCCAGCCTGAAGTTCTACGGCCTGACCCAGTTTGAACGTCAGCAATACTGGCAGTTCAGCATAGTTTAGTCTGAATGTATTGCGTCCGTTAAAACCCAGCAGGTTGTAATCGGCAGAAGCGCCTTTGGTCGAGTAGAGTAACTCAGGCTGAATGGCCAGAAATTCGCCAAGAGGTGCCTGCGCAAACAAGCCCGCGTGGAAGCCGATACGCTCATTTTTGTTGCTGACACCTTGGTTATCGTAGAAGAGTGAGCTTGCGTTTAGACCTCCTTTGATCCCCGTCCTGACTCGGCCCTGGGCAAGTGCATCCGACGAGGAAGTAACAAGACTACCAACAGCCAGTACTGCAGTAGCCAACAGTAGATTCATCGACTTTTTCATAACGATCTAGTGATTTACGTGAAGAGCAGGTCCATGGTTAATTCAGTTGTACCGACTCATGACGGCTAATATGTTAAAATCGTGCCAAAACTCTCCTAAGCGCATGTTGAGGGCCTATCGCGTTGCATTTTACCACTTTACAGAATTTTGTTAGAGAAGGGGAACTGCTCGGTAAGGACACCTGCTGCGTAATAATCTCCCCATTTTGTAGAATATAGACAATCCTGATCTGAAATTAGAACGCATACATCTGTTCATGAATACCCCTGCTCTATATACGTAAGGGGCTGTCAATCAGGCTAAGTCTGTTAGTTCGGTATAAATACTATCGTACGGCAGGATAGGTTACGCTATTTTAATGGATGGGCGCTGCCGCGAGTTGGGCAATTTTGCTTAGTTTTGACAAGTATAATGCCGATTGCTATGCATTATACGTTACATGTATTATGCTAGCCGACTATTGATGGCGGGTTTAAATCTGTTACAACTAGTATGCATGCATTTTACCTCTTTTTAGCACTACCGTAACAAACTACTTTACCGAATCTATGCACCGTAAGCCTACCAGTATGACTATTCTGATTGCTGACGATGACCATGATGATCGCTTGTTTATGGAGCAGGCGCTGCGTCAGAATGGATTTTCTCAAACAATACAGTTTGTTGAAGACGGTGAGGAGTTGATGGAGTATCTGCGCCACGAAGGTCGATTCCTCGATCAGAACGTTCCCTGGCCCAATCTGCTCATACTTGATCTGAATATGCCCCGTAAAAACGGATTTCAGGCCTTGGAAGAGATCAAAGACGATCCTAAATTACGTCGTCTGCCGGTAATAGTAATGACTACCTCATCGGCCGACGAGGATGTGGTGAAAACGTATAATCTGGGCGTTAATTCGTTTGTTACAAAGCCCTTCAACTTCAGCCGTCTGGTCGAGATGGTTGGGGCGCTGAAGACGTACTGGATGGACACGGTCAAGCTACCTTAACAGAGCGGTGCTGTCCAGGATGTCAGCCCTTTCGATTGTATATACTGTATTAAATTAATACTAACTGGTTCCTGTTAACTGCTCACTGTTATGATGCCGGTTGTTGCTCCCCTCGACGTTACCGAAAAGAAACATGTAATTCGGGTTCTTCTGGTTGAAGATGATGAAGATGATTACATGCTGACCCGGGCCCTGGTTTCGGCCCGGGAAAATGCTAACATCAAACTCGACTGGGTAGAGAGCTATGACCGGGCGCTGCTAGCTATTGAAGCGAATGAGCATGATGTGTATCTGGTCGATTACCGACTGGGTCATCATACCGGTATTGATCTTATTCAGGAAGCCTTTCGCGCCGGTTGCCGCGCTCCCATGATTCTGCTCACGGGGCAGGATGACCTTACAGTCGATCAGTCAGCTCTTGAACTGGGAGCTGCCGATTATCTGGTAAAAGGACGCATCGATGCTCAGCTGCTGGGCCGTAGTATTCGATACGCCCTTCGGCAGGCCAGTGTCCTGGCCGAAGTAGCCCAGAAAGAAAATAAATACCGCTCGCTATTCGAGCGGTCTATCGATGCCATCTTCGTGGCAAATAATGAGTTGCGCTTCCGGGATGCGAACCCATCAGTAGAACGACTGCTGGGGTACAGCCGTGATGAACTGCGGCTGCTCAATCCCGCGCGGCTCTTTGCCGACCTGAACCACTTGCGCGAGCTGCGGTTCAACGTTCGGGAACATGGGCAGATCAAAGATTATGAAACAACACTTATTAACCGAAACGGCCGTAAGCGCATCTGCCTGATTTCGGTCTGGGCGGTAGAGGATGTGGTTGGTAAACCTGAGTGGTACCAGGGTATTGTACGCGATATCACCGAACAGAAGCGGGCGCAGCAGGATCTTATCCTGGCCGAAAAGCTCACCATGACGGGTAAGATCGCCCGGAGCATTGCCCACGAAGTTCGCAACCCGCTGACCAACCTGAGTCTGGCTCTGGAGCAGCTCAAGGATGAATTGGATACTGACAATGAGTACGTGACCATGTTCACCGATATCATTGGGCGTAACGTTGATCGAATTGGCCAGTTGATTACGGAGATGCTCAACTCCTCCAAACCCCGTGAGCTGGACCGTAAAAAACAGGATTTCAACGCCGTTGTCAAAGCGACACTGCAGCTCATAGCCGACCGGATCAAGCTGAAACGGATGCGCCTGGAGGTTTCGCTCGCCCCCGATGATTGCACCGCCTTGCTCGACCGGGATCAGGTGAAAACGGCGCTGCTCAACATACTGGTTAATGCCGTAGAGGCCATGGAGGAAGGCAAAGGTATTCTGTCCATTAAAACGAGTTGTATTGAAGACAACTGGGTTTGTGTGGAAGTGGCCGATAATGGGGGGGGCATTAGCGATGCCGACCGGCAGCGGCTCTTCGATCCTTTCTTTACCGGAAAGTCGGGCGGTATGGGACTAGGCCTGACCGCTACGCAGAATATCATTAACAGTCACAAAGGCACCATTGAAGTAGACAGCCAGGTAGGGCAGGGAACTACCTTCCGACTGCTCTTCCCGAAATAAACCGTCGGCAAACCATCATCAAATAACTTCTGATCTTTACACAAGAGTCGCCCGCCAATTCCTCTGGGCGGAGTCGGCTTATGGCAGTGGCCTATCGCTAACGCTTAGACCCAACAGGATCTTTGTGTATCGAGCATACTCACCAGTGTTTGGGACGCTAAAGCAGTTGTCCGTTGGCTCTCAGTCTCCAGGCTAAACTGATAGGGGCTTAATGATTGCAGCTAACAGAAGCACAGAGGGATAATAAGTTGAAGATCGCTGTGATCGACGCTTGGAAAAACCCCAGTCAATTCAATTGGGTATCTGCCGTTAAGTGGTCTGTCTACAATAGTCCCAAGCAAATCCGTTAAAATATCACCTACTACTGACGCTCAACACCAGGCGGTATGGCCTAGCTTTGCTCTGTTATCAGGAGATCATAACTGCTTAATAAGATGGACTCTCCGTCGATTTTTCGTCAGCTCGATCTAGATTTTGACGCCAGTCGTACTGACGCTGTTTTAGCCCATATGCACGCTGATGTGCTATGGCCAAAAGCTTTTGAAGGGGGTTACGTAAGTGGACACGAGGCAATACGAACGTACTGGGCAGAGTAGTTGACAGAAATTTATCCCATTGTTGAACCAGTTAACTTGATCAAAAGACAAAACGGGGCACTGGAAGTGGCGGTGTGCCAGGTCGTAACAGGTTTGCAGGGTAAGCTGATATTCGATGGTATGGTAAAGCATATATACATTATACAGGACAGCTTGTTTCAAAGAATAGACATTGAGCTTATATAGTCTGACGGTAGAAAAAATTTATAGAGAGGTTACCTGCGTCAAAACAAACGTCTTAGTAAGTAAAATTTACCTTTACGTCTTTCATATCTCAGCTGGTAGTATAAATGCTTGATTTGTAAGGGCTTGGTTTCATTGGTCGTGTCGTGTGTGATATTTGAGTGGACTAATTCGCACGTCAATAATGATTGTGTTTACACAAGGAGTTGAACTTCAAAAACGGATCAACAATGACCCTTAATCTTAATCAATATGAGTATCACGGCTACTAACTCCAGAATAAGAGAAGTTATTAATCAGGTTGTACATGATCCTGAATATAAAAAAGTATCTAGTGTTCCGTTATTGTCCTTTCAGCAGATAAGTATTATTGTCTTAGCTTATCTGGTGCCTTTTTCGCTAATCTTGGTTCATATTTATTGGGGTATGCCATTACTTGTTGCATACCCTATCATGGCAATTTTTATATATACCGCTTTTACGCCGTTACACGATTGTACACATAGAGCGGTTTCCAATAACAATACGATTAATGACGTTTTAGGATCATTGTCAGGACAAGTATTGTTTCCGTTTGTAACGGCACCGGCCTTTCGCTATTTGCATTTGTCCCATCATAGATATGTAGGAGACAAAGACCTGGACCCTGACGAGCGTATGGTGAGTTTTCCAACTCATTATTATCCAATAGGCTATTTACTGTTATTTGTTCCAGAAGTGTATTGGGTTTACTGGATATACAACAACAGAAAAAGGATTCCTACAAAAACCAAGGCTCACCTTGCTTTTACGTTTGGATTAAATCCAATTTTTCATGCCTTCATGCTGTTGAGTCCAATAGGAACAGAATACTGTATGTATTTTTTTATTCCTTCCAGATTAGGAATTTGGATTACTGCATTCGGGTTTGCACACTCTCCACACCCAGAAGGGGTTAAGTGGAACGACTATCCCTTTCTGACTACGTTTAAATTAAAATCAAATCGACTAATACTAGATGGATTATTGGGGCAAGAGCATCATGCTATGCATCATTTTTTACCCCACGTACCATGGTACAAATATTTCAAGGTATGGGAATTAGCCAATGGAGTCTTTAAAAAACAATTTATACCAGAAAAAAATATTTTTAGCCGACCAGATAAACATTTCACAGAAACCTATAAATCGTACCTGATCCAGGAAGAAAAACAAACCTTTCTGGCCAGAGTTAGCCAAATAGAACAGGTAGCTACAAACGTTAAAAGCTTTACTTTCGAACCCATCGACTTGGCGAGTGTTCCTGCCTTCGAAGCAGGAGCACATATAGATTTACATTTAAAATCAGGAAAAGTAAGATCCTACTCGTTAGTAAACGCTCCTTTTGATAGGAATAAATATACGATTGCGGTTAAGAAAGAAGAAAATGGTAGAGGAGGTTCTCGTGAGATTCATGAGACTTTGCTGGAAGGGGATCAAATCACCCTATCTTTTCCCAAAAATAATTTTCTACTTTATGAAAATGCAGACCGTTATATTTTAATCTCTGGTGGAATAGGTATCACACCACTTATTTCGATGAGTCATCGGTTAACAGAATTAGAAAAACATTTTGAATTTTACGTTTGCGCCCGTTCAAAGGATCAGATTCCCTTTCAGCATGCTTTGGAAAACTGGTCTTTCGCGCCAAACATAGAATATTGTCTGAATGGCCGTTCAGGATTAGATCTCTCTAAGATACTAGCTAAGGTAGAACCCAGAACTTTGATTTATGTGTGCGGACCAACTGAGTTTAACCAATGGATCAGAGAAACCGCACAAGCCATGGGTTGGGATAAAAATCAAATAAAATCTGAAGCTTTTCATGCAGGAAGTCTACAGGTTCAAACCAGAAAATCCTTTGCGGTACATTTGTTGAAAAGCAAAAAGACCATTATGGTAGCAGAAGACCTTTCTATACTAGATAGCCTTCAGCTCAATAACATAAGTGTGCCATATTCTTGCCTGCAGGGCACCTGCGGCACTTGTATAACAGATGTTACAGCAGGCGACATTGAACACTTTGATGCCTGTCTGAGTGAAGATGAGAAAATGGATAATAAGAAAATTTGTCTTTGTGTTTCGCGTGCCAAAGGCGAGTCTTTAACCCTGGATTTGTAATTGATAGGCCCGTGAATTAGTACACAGAGAAGGTAATTCTTTCTCAACATAGTCAACTAGTACAACAAAACTAAACCACCTTGAAATTTACTACTATCCACAGTAGGCGAATCAATGATGCCCACATTGGGCTAGGCTTCAGGTTTGGCTTTTTTACGTCGGCGTTCGACCAGCCTCTATTAAGTTTCTGCCAGCTACCATCATTATGCCATCGCTTCAGCGCTCCGATTCCCGAAATAGCAATAGCAGAGTGGCCAAGGCGGTAAATTATTAGGCGTTTGTCGCCATTGTCCACCCGTTTTGGTGACGTAAAGCAAGGTATTGAATAGAGCACGCAAGGACTATGTACGTTTTCGCTTGCCGGCCAGGATTTCCTGGATAACTTGCCCCGCCGGGGAACCGCAGGCAGAATCAGTCAGGTCTGTGGGGTATATCTTTACAAGGCTACCGGAGCGTTCGGATCAACCCATAAAATAGGCTGATTCTCTGTTTTTAAGTTGTCATTATCCTATTTTTAAATAGGTTCTTAAACTGCTACAAGACAATTTATGGTATCATTATTTGCCACTAATCCAGCCAATCTAACACCGTTGATCGCCCGACTGGCTCTTGGAATCGTTGTTTTCCCGCATGGCGCTCAGAAACTGCTGGGCTGGTTTGGCGGGGATGGCTTCGCATCTAGCATGAATTTTTTAACTGAACTGGCGGGCCTACCCTGGATCGTAGGACTCCTTGTTATTTTGATCGAGTTTTTGGGCTCCCTACTGCTTATTCTTGGCCTGGCTACCCGCATCGCTGCGCTGGGAATTCTGGGCAACTTCGTCGGTATTGTCCTGACCTCGCACCTAACGACGGGCTTCTTTATGAACTGGGGAGCCGAGGCTAACAAGGAAGAAGGTGTCGAATATTTTATTCTGCTATTCGGCCTGACACTCATTGTATTGATTGCCGGAGGAGGCAAGGCAAGCTTAGATGCTCGTTTAACAAAAAATGCCTTATAAATCTCACTTAGCTGGTCTTGCTACGGGGTGGACTGGTATAAACTTAAGCTTAGGAATGCGTCAGTTGATTCTCTACGGGCTACTATTGGCTGTGGTACTATAATGGTCCCCAAAAATTGGACAGGTAGTGTAACTTAAATCTTCAAGCGTTTCGCTACACAATGTCTAATTATGACCAAGTCACCCTATCGTGTTCACACGACTCAGCTTTCAAGGTAAAGGTGGTACTGGAAGCCCTAAAAGGCACCAAATCACTGGCCCAACTCGCCATCTAATTGACGATTTCTCTCCCAGCAAATCACTGGCTTGAAGATACAAGCCCTCGACGGTTTGCCCACCTTATTCGATACAGGCCCTTAATCCTGCCGAATGGACTCTAATAACGGCTGTCCATCCGCACAGGGCGGGGGGAAAAATGCCATCCTAGGTAGCCTCTTAACCTGGCTATGGTCAGCTCGCCAAATTATGGCACCTCGTTTTCGCCAATGCTCTTGCTAACGGAGGAGCGATAACTGATTCTGCGCCGTTGAGACTGGTCTGGAATCACACGTACGACGCGTCTGCAGTAATAACAGTGCACCCCCTGGACATGTGGGGTTGTCTGATGATAAACATTGGGTAATTTAATACACACTGACCCGGCAGAATATACACAGTCATTGAAGAACTGATATTGCCTGGCGCAAAAAAAGAGCCGATGCGTATTTTTCAAGCTGCTGATTTTTAATGGCTTATGCTTGTCTATTTAGCCTGAAGACCGGCTAGTTCATGTCGTGGCATGATATAGGTACTCTGTTTTGCGAAAAGGTAACTACCATGATGTGGACCGCTACTCACTTCCCAGCCGCAATGCGTTCGCTTAACCCCGGTACCCGGGCCAAAGCTATTGAGATTGCCAACCAGCTTCTGGAACAGGGACAGCTGGATAAGCAGCAGGTTATTCTGACCAGTGTGAGCGAGGCCCGTCGGCTGGCCCGCCGGTTGCACAGTGATAATGATTCGCTGGTGCAGAGCACACATTCATTTGTTTAATGACCCCAACCTCAATATAGTCATCGCGTTATGATCTGGAAGAAGAACATCTACGACACCCTTACTGGCTGTGCCACACTCTGTGATTCGTTTGCAACCGAATGCTCAAGGCATGAAGACATTGAAAACTGGTACCGGAGCATTTTCCTGAATCTCGATTGCGCCGATATGTGCCGTCAGCTGGCCATGCTATACGTCCGCGGTTCGGAAAACACCCGTCTGCTGGCCAGCGCCTGTATTGAGGTTTGTGAAAAATGCGCCCAGGAAGTACTCCAGTTTGAAAACGATCGCTGCCAGCAGGTATACGCTATGTGTCAGCAAACGATTCACTGCTGCGTGAGCATTCTGGAAATGAGCGGTCAGACCAATGCCGTACATCCGGCTACAACCCCTATGTCGCTTTTTTACGGAATTGACCTACGCGAAACATTATACAACTAATTCGAGTCATATAGGGTAGGTAGCAGACGACTTGCCCGTCAACACCGGGCTTTGATGCTACCTGATATGACAACCAATTCGCGTTATGGAAACGAAACCACAGAAAAACGACCAGCTGGAGAAAGTACGTAAGATGGTTGGCGACATTCGGATTGCCATGATGACAACCGTCGATGAAGAAGGTCATCTGCAAAGTCGGCCAATGGCTGTTTTACAGATGGATGAAGACGGTACACTCTGGTTCTTTACCCAAAAAACGTCTCCCAAAGTAGATCAGATCGAGCAGCACGATCGGCAGGTCAACATAGCCTTCGCCAATGTTAGCGATGCTGATTACGTATCTATCTCGGGTACGGCCGAAGAATTTCACGATCAGGCCAAGATTGACGAGCTCTGGAATCCGCAGGCAAAAGCCTGGTTTCCCAACGGAAAAGACGATCCGAATTTGACGCTGCTCAAGGTGCATACCCGTATGGCTGAGTATTGGGATTCTAACGACAGCACCATGGTTCGGCTGTTTCAGCAAGCCACGGCTGCGCTGACGGGAACAACACCCAAAATGGGCGAAAACGAAAAAGTATACAATTAACAGTAATAAAGCGAGCCGAACGGCTGGCCGAAGCAACTGCTTCAGTCGGTCGTTCGGCTCGCTTTGTGTTACTACTCAGAAGATGATCGTTACCCAAACCGACGAAGGTTGGCGAATTATTAACCAGCAGGCGCACGGGCTGCTGGCTTTGCAGGCGGCTATGCACTGGCAGGACGCGAAACGCCCCATCTATTGGGTAGAGACCCTCATAGCTTTGACTGAGCACGACGACGGGCAGGACCCCTGGCAGGGCCGTAACCACCTGACCACGGCTGGTGCCCCACTCCATTTCCAGATTCTCCAGTACTCGGTAGATCAGTGTCGGAGTATGATCCAGATTGGCCTGCAGAAGAGCCGCTGGAACGCCCTAATGCTGTCAATGCATACGTCTTTTCTGTACGAACCCAAACGGGGGACGGATGCCGCTCTGGACGAGTTCCTGGATCAGCAGGTCGATAACCAGAAAAAGTGGCGCAGGCAGTGCGGAGCCAGTAAAGCCGAAGCCCAGTATGCCTACGATTTTGTGCAGTGGTGCGATGCGCTCTCGCTGGTGCTTTGTCTGGATCAGGTGCCTCCCGAAGGCCGACGTTTAGAGGTAAGCGTGGGGCCCGATGGCGTGTCTTATTACATCTTACAGCGTCCCGATGAATCGCTTTGCCTCGATCCCTGGCCCTTCGATCAGCCAGAATTAACCATACACGTCGAAACCTTCCCGCTGAAGCAACTGGTATTTAGCTCGGACGAAGAGCTGTACAATGCTATTCAGGATGCGCCCGTTGCGGTGAAAGTCTGGACGTTCAGGCAGTGATCGACCAATGCTGAGCGAGTCTGTCGTTTAAAGGGGGCGTAAATCTGATATTTACCGGCCGATCCCTTAACTTGGGAACGCTATTCCTAAGTTACACCTTTACGTTCGTTTAATCATGCAAACGGTCACGATAAACCGCCGTCGCTTCCTGCAGGGTACGTCAGCGTCGCTCGCTCTTACTACGCTGGGTGCCAATAGTCTGGCTTTTTCGACCCCTCCCAAAACGTACCGCGTAGGCCTGATCGGCACGGGCTGGTACGGTAAAAGCGATTTGTTCCGGCTGATTCAGGTTGCCCCGGTCGAGGTGGTATCTCTGTGCGACGTTGATAAAAATCAGCTTTCTCAGGCCGCAAAACTAGTTAGCCAGCGTCAGAAATCGGGGCAGACACCCCGGCAGTACGAAGATTATCGGAAGATGCTGGCCGAAAACAAACTCGACATTGTTCTGATCGGATCGCCTGACCACTGGCACGCGCTTCAGGCTATCGAAGCTATGAAGTCAGGGGCACACGTTTACGTGCAGAAACCCATCAGCGTCGACGTGCTGGAAGGGGAGGCAATGGTAGCCGCTGCGCGGAAATACAACCGGGTCGTACAGGTAGGTACCCAGCGCCGGAGTACTCCCCACCTGATCGATGCTAAGAAAAATATTGTCGATGCAGGGTTGCTGGGAAAGATATCGCATGTTGACATGTGCTGTTATTACCACATGAAAGCTAACGGAAACCCGGCGGTAGTGCCTGTGCCGGATTTTCTCAATTATGAGCTGTGGACGGGCCCGGCCCCCCTTCGTCCGTACGATGGTCTGCCGCATATTCGCTGGTGGCGCACATTTATGGAATACGGCAATGGCATTATGGGCGATATGTGCGTACATATGTTCGACGCGGTTCGCTGGATGCTGGGTCTGGGCTGGCCCAATAAAATCAGCTCGACCGGTGGCATATATGTGCAGACCGAAGGCAAATCGAACATTGCCGATACGCAAACAGCCGTGTTTGAGTACGACAATCTGAATTGTGTGTGGCAGCACCGGTCGTGGGGAACGCCCGCCAATCCCGATTACCCATGGGCGTTTACGCTCTATGGAGAAAAAGGCACGCTTATGGCCAGCACGATGAGCTACGACTTTGTGCCGCAGGGAAAAGAAGGGCCGGCCAAAATTCATAAAGACGTCGTGTTCGAGAAAGAAAAGTATCCGGAAGACCTTACCGAAGAACGTATCGAACTGAACGCGGCCCCGGCTACCCGGCAACACATGATTAATTTCCTGGAAGCGATCGAGACGAACGGCCGCCCCGTAGCCAACATCGACGAAGCCCATATATCGACCGCCAGTTGTATACTGGCCAATATCTCTATGAAGATCGGCCGACCGGTGGTATACGATCCTAAAAAGCACGTTGTCGTGGGCGACAAGGAGGCTACCGCCTTGCTGAAACGACCCTACCGACAGCCCTGGAAACACCCGTACCAAAGCTAGTCACAACACGTTCGAGCCAATGGTCAGGGCTTTTAGAACGGCCGGGTCACGTCAGCCAAAACACCGTTTATAAAATATTCAGCCCATTTTTTGACGGTTCGGCTCGAAAGGCGTCCAAACAGACAGGTTCTTCCATTAGGCCTGTCTGTTTAGATGACTTCCTCTGCCCCTAAAAAAACACTTGTTGGTACGTTACGATCCCTACTGGCTAAGCTGGTTCCTGTTCTCCTGCGCTGGCTGGGCTTCAGGCTACTGTCCCGCTCCGAAACCTACTCGTTTCTGGCGAAATACGTGGTGTCCGAGCAGGCGGGTAATCAGCTGAAGCTACGGAACGTACACGACGCCTTGGAGCTCGATAAACTCATTTTCGCCGAAACCGTAGCGATCAGCGAGACCAGCTTCGTCTGGGATTACCATTGCCCAACCAGTAAAGCCGTTGTATTACCTCTTGGCAGTGTCAGAACCCAGGGGCGGGTACTCTGTACGGATTTCGATGACCTGCGGGGTGTGGTCAAGGCGGCCCTGTTTCCAGCCAGGCGAAAAACCGTCCGGGCCAGAGTGCTGATTGCACCCTGGAGCCACCAGCTCGACGGCGTTCGTTACGGAGGTTATTACGATTTCATGATGCTGGTAGGGGCAAAGCTCTGCCGGATCAGAGAAACCATACCGGCTCAGGTACTGGCCAATGCGGTGGTGGCTTACCCGCTGTTCAACACACCGTACGAACGGGAGCTGTTGACCATGCTCGGGTTTCGACCGGATCAGATTATCGACAGCCGCCATACCGAAGTGATCGCTGACCGCTGTATTCTGGCAAACAACGGCGACTGGTCGTACCCCAACTCTGCCTCGATTCAGGCGTTGAAGAATCGCGTCGAAAAAGCGGTGCCGGTTCGCGGGCAGCAATCGGAACGAATCTACATCCGCCGGGCGGGTCGCCGTCGGGTCAGCAACGAAGCGGAGCTGATGACGTTGTTGAACGACTACCAGTTCACCGTCATCAACGACGAACCCCGAACCGTAGCCGAACAGGTTGCTATCTATTCCAACGCGTCGTTCATTCTGGGCCCACACGGGGCTTCGTTTACAAACCTGATCTGGTGTAAGCCCGGAACCGCTCTCTTTGAACTGTTTTCGCCAAAGTACGTGGTCGATTATTTCCTCTACCTGTCTACCTGGGCAGGGCTGCGGTACACGGCTACCTATTCCGGTGCGCTGGACGATGATCGCGATCTTGAAGCTGACGTTCATGTATCCATCCCGGCCTTACGAGCCGCCTTTGATCAGCTGTTCGAGCCAGCCTATTAAAATAAAAGCGGACCAGACGGTCCGCTTTTATTTCAGGAAAATGAGTAAGCTTGATTATTTTAACCGCAGCAGGATAGACGAGCGCGCTGGTACGACAAACTCCTTCCCGCCTTTGGTTGGCGTGGCATCGGGTCTGACCTGACCGGCGTTCGTATCAACCAACACTTCCCAGGTGGCGGTTTTCCGCTCAAGCTTGGGCAGCAGGAACGGGATGTCTTCCCAGTAAGCGTTCAGAATCCAGATCAGTTGTTCGTCGCCGATGTCCTGACCGTCTTCGGTCTGTTCGTCAACACGTTTACCGTCGATAAACAGGGCCAGACAGTGGGTACCCGGATTGTTCAGATCGTCGCTGGTCATTTCCTGCCCATCAGGACGCAGGTAGGAGACCTGCTCGCTACCAAAGAACTTACGGCGACTCAGCAGCGGAATATCCCGGCGCAGGTTTGTCAGCGCACTTGAGAAGTCGAACAGCGCCTGCTGCCGATCGTCCCAGTGCCAGTTCATCCAGCTTATTTCGCTATCCTGGTTATAGCCATTGTTATTCCCGTGCTGCGTGCGCCCACATTCGTCGCCCATCACGATCATGGGAGTCCCCTGGCTCAGAAGAAGGGTAGACAGGAAGTTGCGCTTCTGCCGCTCGCGTAGCTCAACAATGGCCGGATCGTCGGTTGGCCCTTCGGCCCCGCAGTTCCAGCTCAGGTTATCGTTCGAGCCGTCGCGGTTGTCTTCGCCATTGGCTTCGTTATGCTTATCGTTGTAGCTGACGAGGTCGTTCAGAGTGAATCCGTCGTGGGCCGTAATCAGGTTAACACTGTTGGCCGGCGACCGGCCGTCGTTGGCATAGAGGTCGGGGCTACCCAGCAACCGCAGGGCCGTTTCGGCCGCTTTGCCATCGTCACCCTTCCAGAAACCACGCAGCGCATCTCGGTATTTACCATTCCATTCTGACCAGCGCACCGGGAAGCCCCCCACATGATATGAGCCAATATCCCAGGGTTCGGCAATCAGCTTTACCTGAGTCAGAATAGGGTCCTGCGCCACGGTGTCGAGGAACGACGAAACCCGACCTACTTCTTCGTCTGTCCGAATCAGCGCCGATGCCAGGTCGAAGCGGAAACCGTCGACGTGCATTTCTGTTACCCAGTAACGCAGGCTATCCATGACCAGCTGCAGGGCGCGTGGGTGGCTTAGGTTGAACGTGTTGCCGGTGCCGGTATAATCCATGTAATAATCCGGTCTGTCACCAACCTGGTGATAGTAGGCCCGGTTATCGATGCCCTGGAAAGACAGCGTTGGTCCCAGCTGATTACCTTCGGCGGTATGGTTGTAAACAACGTCCAGAATGACCTCAATACCGGCGGCATGCAGGTCTTTGACCATCTGTTTGAATTCGTTGACCTGCTCGCCATTCATGCCGGCCGAAGAGTAGGTGTTCTGGGGCGCAAAAAAGCCGATGCTGTTATAGCCCCAGTAGCTCTCGTCGGTGAACTGATGAACGGGTAACAGTTCAACCGCCGTAACCCCCAGCCGTTTCAGATAGTCGATGCTCTCGGGGGTAGCCAGACCGGCGTACGTACCGCGGAGGGTTTCGTTGATGGTAGGATGCTGGTAGGTGAATCCTTTCACGTGCATCTCGTAAATAACCGACCGATGCATTGGTATGGCCGGTGCGGTATCCTCACCCCAGTCGAAATCTTTATCGTCGACAACCACCGACTTGGGCATGCTCGGGCCGCTGTCTGTACTGCTCATGACCAGATGCTTGCCTTCTTCGCCTTCGGTTTCTTCGTAATCGTAGCCAAGCCAGTCGTTGTTGTGATTCACGGGGGCGTTGATAGCCCGCGCGTACGGATCGAGCAGCAGTTTGTTGGGGTTGAAAAAATGACCAGCCTGCGGATCGTAAGGGCCGTCGACGCGGAAGCCGTAGAGCTGACCGGGCTGCAGGCCGTCGATGTGAATATGCCAGACCAGCTCGGTGCGCTCAGTGAGCGGAATCATGGCGGTTTCCTGGGTGGGGTCAGCCACGTCGTATAAACACAGGTAAACGCCAGTGGCATTCTCGGAGAAAAGGGCGAAGTTGATGCCTTCGCCGTCAAACGTGGCTCCCAGCGGGTACGGTTTGCCGGGTTTGATTTGATCGGCTGCCGGAGCCGAAACGGTAGATTTATGCTTGCTCATAACGTGTGTAAAGCAGGAATGGTGATGGCACTGTATAAAACAGGCTCATCAAATAACTGCCTGATTGAAGCGATTGTTTAAGGCTAACCCAGGCCTTTTTACCAGCAATTTGATAAATATTGTTAATCAATTGAATTAGTAGACTATATACAAAAAAGCCTGCCCTCAACGAGGGCAGGCTTTCCGATCCCACCATTCACTACACTACCAAGGCCAATCGAGCCATTGATGCATGGGCCGATTCGATGCTTTGCTTTTGACGCAGTAACAGTTCGCGGGTGCTGGCTACCAGATCCGTTTCCTGTAATACGGCGTTATAATTTTCCAGTGCTTCCTGATCGCCACGCTGGCATTCCTGCACAGTCGCTTTATCGTCGTTGCTGGCAAATGTTGATTTGATATTGATCCAGGCCCGGTGCAGATCAGCAGCCAGGCTAGTTGTGTTGTCCGGATCGCCACCCAGGGTACGGATTTCGCGGTCCAGCTCCAGGGCAAATTCGCCCCGCTGCCGCGACTGCGCCAGGAACAGGCTTTTCAGCTCCGTATCTTTTACGCTGTCGGCAGCTTCCTGATAGCCTTTTTCTCCGTCGCGCGTGTCTGTTAGAAGTCGATTCAGTTGGTCGAGGACTTCGCCCCGTGTTTCTTTAACATTCATAACGTTTGTGTTGTGTTGGTTGTGTTGAAATGAAAAGAATTCGTAACGTTCGTTGTGTTGAGTAAATCAGAAAGCAATGGGTTCCGTTTTGAGCCGGGTGGTGCCCGCTGAATAAACCGTATGCACCACCCGGCAGCAAACCGAAATTTATTTTTTTCCAGGATCGTGGCCCCAGTTTTTCAGGGAATACTCCCAGTTGGAACCAGCCACCTGTTTGGGACGCTGTGCACTATGACGCCGGACATAGCTGACCACTTTGCGCATGTGTGCGTAATCATCTTCGGAGAGATCGGCCGACTTTTTACCGAGAATGTCGATGATTTTTTCGCCCGACTGGTGGCCAATCGATTCATCATCGCCCTCTTTCGTTTGTCCGACCGACTTCGACTCTTCTGTTTTGAGCCATTTTTCGATTTGTGAAGCCGACATGTTAACAACCTCATCGAACTCACTTTTGATCGCCTTTTTCTCGTCAGCGTCGAGCGTTGCAGTTGCCATAACCTAGCTCTTTTTGGTGACCTCACTGGCCGATTTTACAATTTTCTTGCTACCCTGCCTGATTACCAGTGCGGGCTCCTCGGCAGAACCTTTCCGTTTAGTGGTGGTTCCCTGCGTTTTGCGTTCGATATCTTCCTTATGAACCTCGGCAACTTTTCCTTCGGCTGTGCCTTTACCGTATTTCCACGTGACCTCGTCGCCTTTTTTTACCGTTGCCATAACTCCATTCGGATTGATCGTTTCGCGTTATATTACAGTCTATTAGTTTTCCAGTTTACCAGCCTTGGCATCGCGTTGCATCTGCTTGTTGGCAAACACGGCTATGTCAACCCGGCGGTTTTGCCGACGTCCAGATTCGGTCGTGTTATCGGCCACGGGCTGTGCTTCGCCGTATCCCAGTTCTTCCAGACGTGACGTTTTTACGCCCTGCGTGGCGAGGTAATCACCGACTGCCTTAGCCCGGCGGTCAGACAACTTCTTATTATAAGCGTCCGAACCGGTTGCGTCGGCATGGCCTTCAATCCGGATGTCCGTGTCTTCGTATTTGTTAAGCGTCTGAGCAAATTCCGTAAGCTGCTGTTTGGTAGCAGCCTTCAGCTGGTAAGAATCGACATCGAACAGAATGTCCGAGCCAAAGGTAATTTTGATTCCTTCGCCCACCCGCTCAATCTGGGCATTCGGTAATTCTCGTTTCAGCTCTTCAGCCTGTTTATCCATCCGACGACCAATTACCGCACCAGCGGCTCCACCTACGGTTGCGCCGATGATGGCACCAATGGCCGTGTTGCCTTTCGCATATTTCTTACCAATGATACCGCCCACCAATGCACCACCGCCTGCACCAACTGCAGCGCCTTTCTGGGTTTTATTCAGGTTCCCCTGTGATTTGCAACTCGTAAGCGTACTGGTGGATAAAAGACCAACCGCAGCGAATACGACCAGCGACTTTGTTCCGATTGTTATGAATTGACGTTTCATTGTAGTGAATACTTGTTGGTACTGACTCTACAGGTCCAAAAGGTGTACCAAGATACTCTATAGGCTGTGACGATCAGGGGATTATGGAGATTAACTAGCTGCAGAACAAGTATTTAACTCATATTGGGATTTTATTTCCAATCGAATGAGTTATACTAATACCAAGTAATATAGTAGAGTAAACGGGAAGTCAGATGCCTATTCTTGTGGAGTCTGTTCTACACCCGCCCAGCGTTTCTTCTTTTCATTTTTTCTGCTTCTAGATGGTAACCCTCAAATCAGTTTTGATGCTGATGCTTTTGGGCGTCATGCTTGTTTCAGCCCCTACCGGCTGCCAGACAACCAACCGGACCGACCCGGTAGTCCCTAACCCGCCCCCCGCCCGAACGCTGGTCAG
Source organism: Spirosoma lacussanchae (assembly GCF_005870035.1). Taxonomy (GTDB): domain Bacteria; phylum Bacteroidota; class Bacteroidia; order Cytophagales; family Spirosomataceae; genus Spirosoma; species Spirosoma lacussanchae. The sequence goes on from NZ_SWJG01000006.1 coordinate 203,480, forward strand.
TAGTTCGCTGATTGGTGAGTATTCAGTGAGTCAGTTGCAAAGCCGGTTTTCGGGGGGGAGTGCGCTGTTCAAAGCGTTTATCGTACACGGAATAAAAGCCTATCGGCTCGAATACCAGACGACCAACACCGACGGAAAACCCATAACGGCATCGGGAGCGCTGCTGATCCCGGATGTGCAGACCGCGGCTCCGCTGTTGAGCATGCAGCACGGAACGATTCAAAACGATAGTGAAGCGCCATCCCGCTATGGATCGAGTAGTGAAGCCTATACGTTTGGATCGGTGTTTGCCTCTCAGGGTTATATCATTGCGGCTCCTGACTACATAGGCTATGGTGCCTCGAATACGGTTCCGCACCCATACGAGCACAACAAGAGTCTGGCAACGGCTTCGCTCGATATGCTGCGGGCTACCCGCGACTTCTTAGCCGATCAGAAGGTAAACTGGGACAAACGACTGTATCTGGCGGGCTATTCGGAAGGGGGGTACGCCACGCTGGCTCTGCAGAAGAAGCTGGAAGAAGAAACCGGATCAGAGTTTAATCTGGTAGCGTCCAGCTGCGGAGCGGGCGCTTACGATAAATCGTCATTCATGCGGGAGATCATCAGCAAACCGACCAGCGGAGTCGATTACATAAACCGGTTATATCTGCGGGTTTTGCTCACTTACGACCGTATCTATGGCCTTAACCGGCCCGCTAGCTATTACTTTAAAGAGCCGTACGCGTCGCGGGTAGCCGCTAGTGGCGCTAATACCAGTATCAACGTCAGCATGAATCAGGCGTTTACCGACAGCTTTAAACAGGCTATCACCAACGGTACCGACAAAGAATTCATTGCTGCCGTGCAGGACAACGATATCTACGACTGGAAGCCTCGCACCTCAACCCGGCTTTATCATGGCGATGCGGACGATACAGTGTTTTACCTGAACTCAAAGAATGCTTACGATGCTATGCAGAAGCGGGGGGCTACCGCCGTACAACTGCGCACCATGCGCGGAGCCAACCACGGCACCGGCGTCGTCGAATTCATCACCGGCACCTACGAGTTTTTCCGGAACGTTCAGTAGCTCACGAAGGCGAACGATCGGCTGTCTGGTGACCAGCTTGCCACGTTGATCGTGCCCTGACCACCCCTGAACCGGGCCAGTTCCTGAACTGGTCCGGTCTTTTTTTGTCCCAGACTTTTTACGTCGATCAACCGTAGCATAACCTCTTTGTCGGCGGGGTGCGCTGACTTCTGGTCTTCTATATAACTGATGAATACAATCCAGCGGCCATCGGGGGATGGATGTGGAAACCAGTTAGCGTAGGCATCGTCGGTGATCTGTTCGGATTGGGAGCCATCGGGCCGCATTCGCCAGATCTGCATCCGGCCGGTCCGGTACGAGTTGAAATACACATATTGGCCATCGGGCGAATATTCAGGCCCGTCGTCCAGGCCGGGGCTAGTTGTGAGCCGCGTTTCGGGACCGCCGGTGATCGGAACGGTATAGATATCGAAATCCGCCTGCCCCGTTGGCCCAACAGCCCGTTCCCCAACATAGGCGAGCGTTTTTCCATCTGGAGAGACACCATGCCAGTATGATGGGCCCAGGGGAGTAATTTGGGTTGGCTCGCCACCGCTTATGGGTACTGTATATACTCTGGAGGGCGACGGCCCCGTAGCATCGGTGCGGGTGTTGTTGCTGATGATAAGCGTTTTGCCATCGGGCGTCAGGCCATGATCGTTATTACAGGCTCTGGCGCTGCCGGTGTCGATCAGTTCTTTACGCCCATCGCTCACGGTTACCCGGTACAGGCGCCCGCGCTCGTTGATGATCAGGTACCTACCGTCGGGCGTCCAGTTGGGCGCTTCGAACCGTACGCTATCCTGCCGCACAACCCGTCGGCTTTTCGTGCCCAGGGTGTAGATCTCCAGTTTGCTCAGGACAGGCTGCTGGACCGACTGGGCCATAGCAGCTCCCACCAGCCAGGCTGAAAGGCCGATCGTTATGATAAGTTTATGCATAACGGGGTAAAGACCTCAGCAGGGTAACTCTAATCAGTTTACTGTAACAATACTGTACGGCGCCTGGTGAGGCTGGCGCGTTTGGTTACCTACCGGAAGCTGAAAACGATCGTCGTCGTGGATGATCAGCAGCTGGTTCCGGTTGAGGGGGGTGAGGTCTTCGGCTTTGTGGTTGAAGTGGAGAGGTTGACCCTGCGCATCCCGAACCAGGGTGAATGGTTTGTTGCTAAACAGATCATCGGCCGAAATACTCCAGAGGTAAGCGTCCAGTTTGGTTTTGGTTTCCAGCGATGTCAGCAGCCAGAACCGGTTCCGGGCCGGGTCGTATTCCAGGCTCGACAGGCTCAGCGGCTGCGGAAGGGCGGGTTCGGCTTTAGTGGGGTCAAAGTCGGCCACTACGCGCCAGTCGTCGGCAAGCCGGATACGATCACCATTGACTGAATACGATACGGCAACCACCTTATCGACCGGTTTAAAGGAGTCAAACGCTTTACCAGCTTCGCGAATCCCGAAAAGCAGAAACTGGCTGGTAGCTGCCAGCCCTTCGATCTTGAAGTACGGAACACCGTCGGGAAACTCCTCGGTCGCCAGCACGCGCGATAGCTTCTGCCGATACGCTACTGAGGTCCGGCTGGTATCGTCGTGGGCAAGCACCAGGGGCGTCTGCTCATTGCCCGTACGCCAGTAGAGAATCGTGTTGTAGCTGTCCCAGTCAGGGCTGCCTGCCTTAACCCGGTCAAAGGCGGTGGTGAGTAAGACAAACTTGCGGTCGGGTGTCTGGGCAAAGTCTTCATACTTTCGGCCCGCCGGGTAAGCGGGGGCCATCAGGTAAGCAGGGGCCTGTGTTGAGTCAGACAGGGTCGTGGTGGCTTTCGTAAATACCGGGCTCAGATTGCCGGGCATGTCTTTATCGTTGGCGACCAGCACCTGTTTACCATCATAGGCTACGGCCGAAGCTTCGCACCAGACTGGTTTGCCATCCAGAGAGGTACCCGGGCTGAAGCAGTTGAGCAACCCTTCGGCTGTTATGGCGGCAGAGGCAGGAGCCTGCGTGAGTGGGCGGCTTGTCTGACAGGACAGACCAAAAATCGTCAGGATCAGGAAGGTAGAAGAAATATGGTGGTTCATGGTGTAGGGAGCTTTTGTGGCGCAAACTACGATTATTCCTGCCTGAACACAAAGCCAACGCCGTGGACATTATCGATCCGGATAGTAGGAACTTCGGCGAGCCGTTTCCGCAGCCGGGAGATAAAAACGTCGAGACTGCGGCCCATGAAATAGTCATCGTCGCCCCAGACCGCGCGTAACAGTTCGTCGCGCCGAATCAGTGTATTGGGGCGTATCAGCAGGTAGGTGAGCACATCAGCCTCGCGGTGGGTGAGGGACTGCTCTTTTCCGTTTACGCACAGCGTCAGATTAGCGCGGTCGAACCGGAACGCCGGGGCCGAATCGGGTCGGGCAGGTACCGTTGCAGCCCGCTTCAGAAAAACCCGGATTTTCAGGATCAACTCCTCAATACTGAAGGGTTTGGTCAGATAGTCGTCGGCACCCAGCCGGAGTCCTTCTAAGCGGCTGTCTTTGTCGCCCAGCGCACTGAGAAACAGAATAGGAATTTGTGTATTCAGTGCCCTGATCTGCCGCGCCAGGGTGAAGCCGTCGCTCTGGGGGAGCATGACATCGAGCAGACACAGATCAAACGAACCAGCCTGAAAAGCAGCCCAGGCATCGGAACCGTTGGTGCAGTGGGTAATGGCAAAGGGGACCATCGAAAGGGTATCCTTTACGACGAAGCCCAGGTTGACATCGTCTTCGACAAATAAAATGCGGGCGGGTGTCAAGGCTGCGGCAGGGAAAGGGGAGCGGAGGTTGGGGCCGGGCGGCTGGTCGAATGGCTGCGGGTTCCTGCCCGTTCGCAGATGGTAAACGAGCTGCCCTGTCCCGGCGAACTGCTAAGCGACAGCTGCCAGCGATGAGCCCGTACTACCTGCTGCACATAATACAACCCAAGGCCAAACCCGGTAGCTGTGGGCGTGTGACCGGTCGGCACCCTGAAAAACTGGTGGAATACCGCTTTGTGGTAAACCGGATCTATGCCGATCCCCGTATCGCTCACCGACCAGACCAGCCGACCCTTATCAATATGCGTATGGAGCACAACCGCGGGGGTAGGCTGACTGTACTTGATGGCATTGTCGATCAGATTGGTCAATGCCGTTTCGAGGTGGTACGGATCGGCCCATACCCGCCCCTCGGCCGCCCTAAGGTCGAGCGTAACATAGGGAGCGAAGGTGCTGGCGGCTGCGCGCATCAGGGCATGCAGATCAACATCAGAACAGGTAAGACGGAAGCCGGTTTGGTTGGTACGGGCTAGCCGAAGCACATTGCTCACCTGCTTCTGCAACCGGAGACTTTCTTCCATCACGATACGGGCGTATTGTTTCAGCCGCGCCGGTTGATCGATGATCAGGTCGGACTGTAGCACATCGGCTGCTATCCGGATGGTCGAGACGGGGGTTTGCAACTCGTGGGTGATGTTATGGATGAAATCACGCTGCACTTCTGTCAGCCGCCGTTGCCGCAGTACAACGATCAGCGTATACCCAAAGAAGAGCACGACCAGCAGCACCACCAGGGTTGACCACAGCCAGCCACTCAGCTGGCCGGCCACAAACAAGGACTGATTCGGAAAGCGGATGCCGAAGTAGTAGGTATAACGGGGAAAGGTAGGCAGCACCCGCGAAGACTGACCGGCTTTGCCGTTGGTGCTGACATAGGCGCCATATACCATCCGGTCTGTTTCGCAGTCGTAGATCCCATACTCGTAATCCGTTATCAGGTTGTGTTGCTGCAGGGATCGTTGAATAAGAGTTTCGAGAGTGACCGGGTCAATGGGGGCGTCGGTATTGACAATAAAGTAATCGGCCGACAACTGCGTAACGGCGTACCGGTTCAGGGTAAACTGGTTGAGCCGGGCTACTTCATCGGCTACATCCTGCAGGGCAATAAACGCCGACTGCCGGAACTGCCGCTCCCGCAGGGTGTAGGCACTGCGCACCCAGACCGCCTGCATGATCAGGATGCCAATGATGCTCAAGACAGACAGGACAACAAGCAGTCGAAGCCGATTCATCGGATAAGGGGCAGACGCGGATAAAGGGATAAGGTTACCAGGCAAATATATCGATTCGTGAGGCTGTCGCCAATCCATTAACAACTCATTAACACCTGTTAGGAAGGGCTTAACAGGAAGACCGAAAGACCTGATATAGGTTTGCATCGTCGCTCGGGTGAGCGGCTTTGCATCTATCACTTAATCACATTTGCCAATGAAACGCGTACTGTTTGTAGTAGGGCTACTAACCCTGACGGCTTCTGTAGCCATGGTTAGCCGGGCTGCTCTGTTCAACTGGGTCAAAACGGCCCACGACTTCGGGCGTATCGAACAGGGCAAGCCCGTAACGGCTGAATTTCGGTTTACCAACCAGGGCGAATTACCGCTGCTGATTAGCCAGGCGAAAGGGTCCTGTGGCTGTACCGGGGTAGAGTTTCCCAAAGCGGCCGTTATGCCGGGAGCCTCGGGGGTAATTAAAGCGACTTTTAACGCAGCAACCGTAGGTCAGTTCAGCAAAAGCGTCTTTGTCGAGTCGAATGCCGAAGGCGGAACCATGACGCTGTACGTAAAAGGTGAAGTGCTGAAGGCGGCACCGTAAAAGCCGGAACGCGCGGACCGAACAAAGAATCAGCCTCCGTTGGCTTGTCTCCTGTTCAGTCCGCGCGTTCCGGTGTGGCAGCCGTCAGGCTGTTAATACTTCATTTCGCCCCGGTCTTTCTCAACGGCTGTCCGGCCTTCTTTCATCCAGACAGGCTCGGGTGCGTCTTTGAGATAATAGTCGAAGAACTGGTACATCCGGATGCTCAGATCCTTGGCGTTGTGGCGCTGGGTCAGGTTATGGCCTTCGCCGTTATACACCACCATCCAGACGGGTTTGCTGAGTCGGCGCAGGGCCGTAAAGAATTCGATGCCCTGCTGCCAGGGAACCGCCCCGTCGGCGTCGTTATGCATCAGCATGAGCGGAGTCTGAATCCGGTTGGCATAGAAAAGGGGTGAATTTTCGAGGTAGTTCATGGGCTTATCCCAGAGGGTACCGCCAATCCGACTCTGGGTCTTCTCGTACTGGAACTGCCGTACAACCCCCGTTTCGCCCCGTATACCGCCATAAGCGGAGGTCATGTTAGCCACCGCAGCACCGGCCATGGCCGCCCGGAACAGATTGGTGCGCGTAATGATATAGGCCGTCTGGTAGCCCCCCCAGCTTTGCCCTTGAATACCCAGCCGGTCGCGGTCTACAAAACCCCGGTCCAGCAGACTCAGCACCCCGGGAACGATACAGTCATACGCGTTCGGACCCGGCTGGCCGGTCGTATAAACGATGTCGGGCACAAAAACCAGGTAGCCGTTCGATACGCAGTAGGGTATGTTGATGGTTGAGCGGCTGGGCGAAGGAACCCGGTAGTCGTTCAGGGTTTCGGCGTTACGTTCGTAGAAATACGTCAGCATCGGGTATTTCTGTTTCGGGTCGAAGCCTTCCGGTTTGAACAGCAGCCCTTCCAGCCTAACTCCGTTTGTACCCAGCCAGCTGACCAGTTCTACGCTACCCCAGCGGATGCTGTCCTGCTGTGGGTTGGTGCGGGTAAGCTGAGCCGGTGTGGTAAAGGTGGTATCGGTCCTGTACAGATTGATCGGCTCCTGAAAGTTACCCCGGTAATACGTCATGGTTGGGGCTTTTTTGGCTTTCGACAGCCCGAAATACCGGTGCGGGCTATGGGCCAGCACCCGAATGGTTACCGATCCGGATGCAGGCGGTGTAGCCTGCAGAACGCCATTTTGCTTGTCACTTTCCCAGATACCGGTCAGCCATACCGTTTCTTTGGGATCGATGGCTTTCTCATCGGGGTCTGTATCGGCCCGGCGCAACCGGACTTTGTTGGTCCGGCCCCAGCCGTTGGTCAACGGGCGGGGCTTCTCGCGGCCGGTAGGGTCTATCTGCCAGATGTCGTACCGGTCATACAGCCATACGTAGCGGTCGTTGGTGGTCCAGCCCGCCGAGCCGTACGAACCAGGGAGGCTGGGCGTATCGTGCTCTTCGTCGAAAAATTTGCTGGGTAAACCGCGGGTGAGGTCGATCCGTTTGCCATCGGCCACCGACCAGGCCCGCCAGAGCGAATCACGCTCATCGAACCAGTAGGCATAGTTACCACCTGGCGACAGTCGGGGTTGGGAGGCCATAACGTCGTTGGCAATCCGCTTTTTGTCGCCGGTCTGGGTGTCAATCAGGTACAGGTCTGTATGTCCGGGGTCCCAGGACGACTGAACCTGGTAGGGGAGGTCGCTCAGACCGAGCAGATAGCGGGTGTTTACTTTAGGGTCGAACGTAACGGTAGGCACTTCCCGGCTGGCCAGCAGCGTCACCCGCGCCGGACCGGCAGGAGTCAGCTCCGCTACCGTCAGGAAACCCCGCTCTTTTTCTTCCTTGAGTCTTTTTTGCTGCATGGGCTGCAGGCGGCTATCGGTCCAGCTCCAGACGTCCATCCGAACTTTCTCATCGTCGGGGGTGAGGGTATCTTTGGTCGGTTTGGGCGCAATGGGGGAGGTCGAAAAATACAGCCGGCTCCCGTCATCCGAGAACTTTGGTTCGCGGTACTCATTCACCGACCACCGGGCCGGTAGGGCTTTGGTCAGGGTGTCGGCCAGTACGCGGTAGGGCACGTCGGCAGGAGCTGGTTTAGCGCGTTTCCCTTTCGCTACCGGGGTCGGCGCCAGGTTCTTGTAGTAGAGCGAAAACACCCGCACGTCGGCACCAGCGCTGTCGGCAGAGGCCATCCAGGCCAGCTGCTTACCGGTTTTGTCTACGGTCAGTCCTTTGTACAGCTTGCGCTGTGAACTGCTGTCAACCAGCATGGTTTGCCCGTTCGTGGTGTTGATCATGAACACCCCCGGCGTAAGGGTTGCGCCTGCTTTGAGCGAATCGGTAGCGGACTCACGGCTGTAAAAAATGGTCTGGCCATTATCCGACATAACCACGTTGGATACGTAGCGTACCGTTTTACGGGTTCCGTCCGCCATGTTGAACAGCACCAGGTCGTCTCCCTTGGGCTTTTTGGCCGGGCCGCGCCGGGTCGCTACCGTGGTGGTTGAGACGGGCGTAGTTGGGGTCAGCGTGTCTTTACGGGGCGTAGCGCGGGCTTCGGCTACCAGCTTCGGAGCATTGCCGTCCTGCAGGATGGCCAGCCACGACCCAGCGTCCTTACCGAACATGAACGACTTTACGTTCGGGAGTCGGGTCGATTCGCCGGTCGCCAGATTAAGCACCAACAGGCTATCCTTGGGCATGTCGTCAGCCTTTTTCTTTTTCAGCTTGGCTTTCCGGGTATCAGCCAGCGGGACTTTCAGCCGCATAACCAGATACTTGCTGTCGGGGGTAAACTGAGCCATGTAGCCCCGGGAAAAGGCGTAGGCTGGCTTGGCTACTACCTGAGCCGGTGCGGTAGTTTTCGCCCCGGCCGTCGCGTCTGTCCGGCTAACCTGCAACACGCCATCGCCTTCCTGCGGATCGATCTGATAGGCCACCCAGCGGCCATCGTTACTGAGTTTTTCTGCTCGTACACTTTGCCATCGGTCGTAATCGCTGGCCTTGAGCGGTCGCTTAGGAGACTGTGCCCGGAGCGGGAGAGCCGCTGCCAGACAAAGAAAAGCCGTAATAATTCGGTTCATGTTTTCAGGTTGCTAGAAAGAAAAAACGAATATAACGGATATAGGAAAATATGTACTACTTTATATCTGTATTAACTCGGCTAAACCAACGCCTGAGTCGGCGGCACCGTAATATACCCATATTTTATTTGGGTGTGTGCTGTGGGCCGGCCACTGAATCCAGCCGTTCGAAAAGACAACATTGGGGAAGAATCCTTCCTGCTCCCAGGGCAGATCAGGCGTAAGCAGGGGAACCGCCGAGCGATCCAGCACCTGGGTGGGGTCGTCCTTGTCCAGCAGCGCCAGCGCCAGGGCGTAAGCATGGGTGTCGTCGGCGCCGTGATAACAGACCAGCCAGCCCTCATCAGTCAAGATCGGCTCCGGACCGGCTCCAATCTTGGCACCTTCCCAGGCAAAACGGGCGTCGGCCAGGCCCCGGCCTCCAAACAGGAACCGGTGATTTCCCCAGTTGACCCCATCCTCTGATTCGGCCATCCAGACCGAGGGCTTGCCTATTTCCGATACCATCGGGCGGTGGAGCATCACATACTTACCGTTGATTTGTTTCGGAAACAGGGCCACGTCCTTGTTGGGGGGCGGCAGAATCAGGCCAAGCCGTTCTACGGTTGTAAAATCGGTAGTACGGGCCAGTCCGACGGCGGGTCCGTGCTCCGAAACGGCCGTGTAGGTGATCCAGTACTGATTGTCCAGAAACGTAATTCGGGCATCTTCAATGCCGAACGATTCGTCCATGCGGGCCGGAAACAAAAACGGTTTATCGTCGATATCGAAATGAATCCCGTCGCGGCTCCGGGCTAGCCGCAGGTGGCTGAGCGACGTCAGATACTGCTTGCCATCGATGGTCACCACGCGGGGGTCATAATCTCCTTCGGGTTCTTTAACGTGTTTGACGGTCAGGGTTGGAATGCCATCCTTTTCTTCGATGAGTGGTATGGCCAGGTACCCTTCCCGCGCATGGGGGGCTTCGGCCACCCGCAGGAGCATGATCACTTCATCGCCCAGCAAACAGGTAGCCGGATTAAACGCGCCGAGAACGTCAAAGCCATCAATAGCGGGTTTTACATCAATTGTTTGTAAAATTGGCTGATCGAAGAGCCGTTTGAGCTGGTAGTTTTTCATTCGAAAATATAAAGTAACGAGCCAGTAAGAAGACGCAGCCGGGCCAAAAGCTAACGTTGCGTCCTAACTCGTTCGCTAATTACGGAGGATGCGCTGCTATTTCGGGGCCATTTGGTCAAATACTTTTTGTGTCAGTAAAACCTTCCGGCAAAGAGTCGCGTTAAGGCTACTGCAAACCCCATTGACAACCCGCATATCTTTACAATCATGTTACACCATCCCAGTTTTGAACAGGACGACGTACTGATGTTAAATCCCGATCCAGAAACGGCCGCTTTGGATGACGACGATGACGATTTCGACGGAGGAGCCGAATTTGATGAGTTAGGTTCCGGTGCCACCAGTGGCTATGGCGAAGACGACCTCGAAGACATCGATGAGGACTTCGACGACGACGATCTTAGCGAAGAACTGGATGATGACATTGACGACGATCTCGACGATGACAGTATGGAATAGGGAATCACTCAGAGCACGCTAACTACTCAACACATATGAACCCACAGGAATCACTACAGGACTCAGAAGAAAACCGCGAGGCAGCGGGCAACAGCGGTCCCGACAACACCGCTCCCGATAGCGAAACGCAGTCTGGCGCTGCCAGTGCTGCTGGCGGACGTACCTCCGAAGAAGGCTCCCGGGCCACAAGCGATCCTGCTGAAGGTCGGGACGAGTAAGTGACATTGAACAGCCGTAGGTAGCGCAACCCTGTCGGGCAGGTGCTGCCTACGGCTTGCTTAACACCGCCAGTAAGGTCTGGCATTTCATTTCCGTTTCCTGCCACTCGCGTTCCGGCACCGAATCTTCGGTCAGGCCGGCTCCGGCAATTAGTGTAGCCACGCGACCTTCCAGCTTCATACAGCGGATATGCACGAACAGATCCGTGGCCGGTTGTTCTTCCGTCGAACCGATATTGACCGGTCCCAGAAAACCAGCGTAAAACTCGCGGTCGTGGGTTTCGTGGCGCCGGATAAAGTTAAAGGCCCGATCGCGCGGCATGCCACACACGGCCGAGGTCGGATGAAGTAACCGCAGCATGACAGTGCCCAGCTGGGGGTAATGCACCGCCTGCGTATCGACGGTAAACTGGGTACCCAGGTGCATCAGATTACCGGCTATAATGGTCTTTGGCCCCTCTTCCAGGTATTCGCGCAGTCGAATTTTCTTAAAGCATTCGATAATATACCGGCTTACCAGCGCCTGTTCCTCAATTTCTTTCTGCGACCACATGGCTTCTGCCGGTCGTTTAGGTACGCCGTTGGCATCGGTTGCTGACTGGGTTCCCGCCAGCGAGAGGGTTCTGAACAGGCCGTCGGCGTTCTGGCTAACCAGTCGTTCGGGGGTAGCGCTCATCCAGATCTGTCCATGTTCGGGTAACGACACGGCCGAGATAAAGGCGGTTGGGTAGGTGTCGCACAGGGTATCGAACAGAGCCACCGCGTCGGGGGTATCTGAAAACTCGACGCGCTTCGTTCGGGACAGCACTACTTTTCTGAATTCGCCCCGCTGCATGGCCTCAACAGCCTGAGCTACGCGATGTACGTAGTCTGACTGCGCGTTAGGATCGGGGAGGTCGGTCAGCGACAGCGAAGCCGGGCGCTTTGCCGTCGGCTGTTCAGCTACTGCCTGCCAGAACCGGTTTACGGCCGGAGCGGTGCCAGTCTCCACAATTTTGCTCCCCTGCTCACCAAACGTTGCGTGGATGTCGGCGCGCAGGAACAGCGTGCGGGCGGGGCTATCGGGACCAAAGTCGAGGTTGTCGAAGGGGCTAATGGCAAATCCGGCGGGTAATTCCTCCAGATCGACCGATACGCGCGGTAATACGGTATCCAGCGAAACGATCAGGTGCTTGTCGGCCCGGTTGGGGAGCCGCCAGAGCGCAGCAGGATACCCGAGCGAGAGAGCCGTTTGCCACAGATCAGTGGTCGTGGGCTGACTGGTAAGCCAGGATTTTTCAGAAAGTACGGTGTTGATGAGCGGATCAGGTTGCATAGTCAACAGCCGACCGGGCAAAAGATCGGCTGTATAGGTAACAGTTTGTAGACATGATTTGTGCGTAACCCGAACAATAAGTTGACAGGTACGGCCGCTAGGGGGTAATAATGGCTATAGTTAACCGACTGACGCAGACCGTTCGTCCCTGCTCGTCTGTGATGCGGATGTCCCAGACATGCGTCGAGCGTCCGACGTGAATGGGTGTACACCGACCGTAAACCCAGCCCTCGCGCACGGAGCGGATGTGGTTGGCATTTACTTCTACGCCCACAGCCCGCTGGGTGGCAGGATCATCCAGCATCATAAAGGAGGCCGTACTGCCCATCGACTCCGCCAGCACGACCGAGGCTCCGCCGTGCAGGATGCCGAAGGGCTGATGGGTGCGGGCATCTACCGGCATCCGGGCCAGCAAATAGCCTTCGCCGGCTTCTGTAAACTCAATACCAAGATGTTTAACAATAGAGTCGGCGTGGGCAAAGGAAAGGTTACTCAGGTCGAAACCAGCTTTCATAATGCATTGGTTTATTCTTAATTTTGTAGTTGAATACAACTTAAGACAAAGCTAAGGGCTTGCAGCAAAAAACCATTTATTTAATTCGCCACGGCGAAACGGACTACAACCGACGGGGCGTAGTTCAGGGCAGTGGTGTCGACTCGGACCTCAACGACATGGGTCGGGCGCAGGCGATGGCCTTTTTTCAGGCGTATCAGCACGTACCTTTCGACAAAATTTATATCTCCGCGCTGAAGCGTACGTACCAAACGGTTGAGTCGTTTATCGAACTGGGTCTGCCCTACGAAAAGCTACCGGGTCTGAACGAGATCAGCTGGGGCGTTATGGAAGGCCGGGTGCCGGGTAACATCGAAAACGAGTACTACAGCGCCCTCATCACGGCCTGGGCGTCGGGTAATACTGCCCTGCCGACCGATGGCGGAGAAAGCCCCGACCAGGTGGTGGTTCGGCAGCGGGTGGCTATAGAAGCCATTCTGTCGCATCCGGACGAGAGCACGGTGCTGGTGGCCATGCACGGTCGGGCTATGCGTATCCTGCTTTGCTGGCTTACCAATCAGCCGCTGGCCCATATGGATCAGTTCGAGCACAGTAATCTCTGCCTCTACAAACTTCAGTATAACTACGAGACCGCTGCGTTCACGATCGAACAGGCCAATGATACGGCGCATCTGCTGACGCTGGCTCTGGCGCATTAAGCCTGTTAGCTGATTCCGGTAGTACCAGCGTACGCGCCAGTAATCCGCTAATAGCCCCTTTGGTAATGGGTAGCTGGGTAGAGATGCCTTCTTTCTCGTACATTCGCTTATAGTCCGGTAGTGGACGCGACTGACGCATGGGTTTTCCGAAACAGAAAATATATTGGTTTTGTCAGTTATTCGGCTGGACGCTGCTGATTCTGGTCGAATACCTGGCCTACGTGCTTGAAGACGGGTTCGATGCGGATACGCTATACCTGGCCGTTGCCAATATTTTTTTGGGCATCACCCTAACGCATCTGTACCGACTCATGATTCGGCGCTGGAACTGGGTACGTCTGCCGTTCGTGCAGCTGGCGCCCCGGGTGCTGCTGTCGGTCTTTGTGCTGGCCCTGATCATGACTATGGTCAACATGCCGTTCGACCAGATTATTATTCCCGATAAGCTGATCGATGAGCCCTGGCCCGTTATCGGCTATATACTGAGCTGGGGCAAGGCCATGCTGGCGTGGGTACTGAGTTATACGGTTTACCATTATGTAGAGCAGACCCGCAACGCCGAAATCGAGAAAATTCTGCTGAAAACAAGCATCCGCGAAACGGAGGCCAAAGTGCTGCGCTCGCAGTTGAACCCTCATTTTGTATTTAACGCGCTCAACAGCATCCGGGCGCTGGTTTATGAAAATCCGGACAAAGCCCAGCAGGGTATCACCCAGCTTTCCAACCTACTCCGCAACTCATTACTGGCCGACCGCCGAAAAACGGTAGAACTCCGCGAGGAGATGAAAACCGTAGAAGACTACCTGGCGCTCGAAAAAGTGCGCTACGAAGACCGGCTGCGCTCCCGCATCGAGCTGGATGGCCGAACACTATTCTGGCAGGTGCCGCCTATGATGTTACAGACGCTGGTCGAGAACGCTATCAAACACGGGGTATCTCAGGCAGTAGGGGGCGGCTTCGTATCGGTTAGCTCTACCATTAAGGCGGATAAACTTCATATCACGATCCGTAACACCGGCGTCCTGGGCGACCGAACGGCGTCGGGCGGATTTGGGCTGGCCAATACCGCACAACGACTCGAACTCCTCTACGGACCCGAAGCCTCGTTTGAAATTGATCAGGAAGACGATGACCCCAACGAGGGCCCGGTCGTTTGTGCGCATATCAGCATTCCCGCCCAGTCGGAGGGGCTATTCCGGCGAGCCGCTACCGCCAAAATGATGAGCGGAGAGTGAGACGGGCTGCCCGTAGGCCTATTTATCATGTGACGTCATATATCTATTCCCCATGAAGACCCTCATTATCGATGACGAGCGCCTGGCTCGTAACGAACTTCGTCGACTGCTTGACAACTTTCCTAAAATTCAGGTCATCGGCGAGGCCGCTGACGCCAATGAAGCATTACCCATGATCGAAGAACTCGAGCCCGATTTGCTGTTTCTCGATATTCAGATGCCTGGTAAAAACGGATTTGAACTACTTCAGTCGATTGAAGGAAAAACGCCGGAGGTTATTTTTACCACTGCCTACGACGAGTATGCTATCAAAGCGTTTGAGTTCAATGCGCTTGACTACCTGCTTAAACCCGTTGAACTGGCCCGCTTGTCCGATGCCATCAACCGCATAGAAGAAGAGCAGCACACCACCGACTCAACCGGCACAACCCCGGCAACCGGTTCACCCTCCAAGGTACTGGGCGAAAATGATCAGGTGTTTGTGAAGGATGGCGAAAAGTGCTGGTTCGTAAAGCTGGGAAAGGTACGCCTGTTCGAGTCGATGGGTAACTACGTCCGACTGTACTTTGACGATCAGAAACCGCTGGTTTTGAAGTCGCTCAATGCACTCGAAGATCGGCTAAACCCGAGCACGTTCTTTCGGGCCAACCGGAAACACATCATCAATCTGCAGTGGATCGAAAAGATAGAACCGTGGTTCAGCGGTGGGTTGCTGGTGACCCTGCGCGGGGGCGATAAAATTGAAATCAGCCGGCGTCAGGCTATTCGGTTCAAAGATTTGCTAAGTTTGTAGAGGGAGAGCCGATTTGTTCAATACATGTACTATACTGTTGACAAACCGCTCGTCAACAACCGGCAAACGCTCCCTGTTTAGTTCATGAAGTACCTGATTGCAACGTTATTCCTTGGATTGCTTTGCCTGTCGCAGGCGTGTCGTAATAAACCGTCTGGTCCTCCCAAGCTGAAGCAGCAGCTTTATACGTTTTCGGGAGATAGCCGCTGCGATACAACCAGTAACCGGGGGGTCAACGTATCGGTATCCTACGTACTTCTCGCCGATGAGGAACCCGGCGCTGGTACCATCAACGGTCGGCTGAGCGATATGGCCGTACGCAGTGTGACGGACTGGCTCGATAGTGCAACGGTTGCCGCTAATCCGGGTTCCCGGTCTGATCTCAACAAAGCGGCTGCCCTATTTGCGGCCGATTACCAGAACATGCTCACCGAAATGGGTAGCCTGGGCGGGTGCTGGGAACTGAAAACGACAGCCGATACGGTTTTCTCGAATGAAAACGTGCTAACCGTCAAAATGGAAACCTACGCGTATACGGGGGGCGCCCATCCGAATTCGAATCAGTCATTTTTTACCTTTAACCGGGAAACAGGGCAACCGCTGAACCTGAGTGACATGGTATCCGATACGGTTGCCTTACTCGGCGTAGTCGAGAAAGCATTTCGGAAACAGCAACAGCTACTGCCTCAGTATAATCTGGAAGAACGGGGGTATTTTCTGCACGACGGTCGGTTTTTCCTGCCTGCTAACGTGGGCCTGAGTCCGAGGGGAATGATCTTTTACTACAACCCCTACGAAATTGCCGCGTACGCCGTGGGCCCGATCGAAGTAACAGTTCCCTACGAACAGCTGAACGGTATCCTGCGTGAAGGCTGGCTGTAACGATACATATGAAAACAGGAACGCCCCGGTCGACCTATCGACCGGGGCGTTCCTGTATAAAATAGGACGGTTAACGATTCATCGAAATCAGGAATTCTTCATTGTTCCGGGTACCTTTCATCCGATCGAGCAGGAAGTCCATGCTTTCCATTGGGTTCATATCTGACATGTGCTTGCGCAGAATCCAGACCCGTTGCAGGGTTTCCTTGTCGAGCAGCAGGTCTTCCCGGCGGGTTCCCGAGGCCATTACGTCAACGGCGGGGTAGATACGTTTGTTAGCCAGTTTACGGTCAAGCTGAAGCTCCATGTTACCCGTACCTTTGAATTCCTCGAAGATCACCTCGTCCATTTTCGAACCCGTATCGATCAGGGCCGTAGCGATGATCGTCAGCGATCCGCCATTCTCTACGTTCCGGGCTGCGCCGAAGAAACGCTTGGGCCGGTGCAGCGCGTTGGCATCTACACCACCTGACAGGATTTTACCCGACGACGGAACCACGGTGTTGTAGGCCCGGGCCAGACGCGTGATCGAATCGAGCAGGATAACCACATCGTGGCCGCATTCAACCATCCGCTTTGCTTTTTCAAGCACCATACTCGACACTTTTACGTGGCGGTCGGCCTGCTCATCAAAAGTCGATGAAATAACTTCGGCATTGACGCTGCGGGCCATGTCAGTTACCTCCTCGGGCCGTTCGTCGATGAGCAGCACGATCAGATAGACCTCCGGGTGGTTCCGGGTAATGGCATTGGCAATCTCTTTCAGCAATACGGTTTTACCCGTTTTCGGCTGCGCGACGATCATACCGCGCTGTCCTTTTCCGATAGGGGCAAACAGGTCGAGCACCCGCGACGAATAATTCTCGGGCCGGTTGCTGAGGTGGAGCTGCTCCTCGGGGAAAAGCGGGGTCAGGTATTCAAACGGAATACGATCACGAATCTCCTCGGTGGTTTTCCCGTTAACGGTCGTTACCCGCAGCAGGGCGAAGTATTTTTCGCCCTCTTTGGGTGGGCGAATAGCTCCGCGCACCGTGTCGCCGGTTTTCAGGCCGAACAGCTTGATCTGGGAGGGCGATACGTAAATATCATCCGGGCTGGCGAGGTAATTGTAGTCAGCCGACCGCAGGAACCCATATCCACCGTCAGACATGATCTCCAGTACCCCTTCGTTATCGATGATACCATCAAACTCCCGAATATGCTGGTTGTATTGCCGGCGAATGCGATTCTGATACTCCTGCGCTTCGCGGGATGGCTGCGGAACCTGGGGCATCTGCGCCGAAGCTGGCTGATCTGCCTGTTGAACATCCGCAGGCTGGCCGTTCGACTCTTCAGTAACGGGAGCCTCCGGTGCCGACTGCATATTTCCGCTATTGTCTTCAGAAACAACGGTAGGTGTGATAAACTCATCGTCCGGCTGGGCGTTGTAGTTTACCGCCGTATCGTCGGCAACAGGTCTTGGTATCCGCGAACGGTGACCGGGGCCTCCTTCGCGCATATTGTCACGACGGCCGCCATCGCGGGGACGGACAGAGCGGTCGGCAGATAAATCGTCACTAGCGGATCGGTCACTTCGGTTTTCGAACCGTTGCCGCCCGTTAGGATCACGCGGACCGGCGGGTTGTCCGTCGGGGCGTTGCATACGCTGCCGATTCTGGTCGCGCTGTCCACCATCCCGGGCTGTTCCATCGCGCTGACCGCCATCCCGATTATTCTCGGGACGAGTCCGGGCGGGGTCGCCGTTCGCATTACCGACCCGCTCCCGGGTGCGAAGTGGTCGCTCCGACGATCGGGCTTCCGTTGGCATAGTGGCTGCAGCGCTGGTGTCAGCAGTCGTTCGTGGCGTTGCATCGATGGCCGGCTGGGCGTTTTCCGACGAGTCCGGCAGGGGTTGCTGCGCTGGCTGGGCATCGGCAGGGAACGTACCTGGCTCGACCTCGGCCACAGGGGCTTCGGCGGTTGAGATAGTTGTTTCGCCAGTTTCTGACGTTGGGGGAGGAGTAGGGGCTGCATCGGCATCGCGACGAGTCCGTTGGCGACTTCTGGCAGGTTCTGGCTTAGCTACCGGTTCGGCCTGCTCGGCTGCTGGTGTATCTTCGGCGACTGGTGCCGCCTTGGGGCGACGACCACGACGTGGCGCTTCGATGGCGGCCTCCTCACTTTCTGAAACAGGCGTTTTCGACTGTTCGTCGATGATTCTATAAATTAGTTTTTCTTTGGTGTATCTCGCGATGTCGCGAATACCGAATTGCTCGGCAATGGGTTGAAGCTCAGAAAGAAGCTTCATACTCAATTCTTCTTTGTTGTACATACAGTTCAGGTTAACAGGGAACCTTGGCAGGACCGCCTGGGCGGCCAGAATAGAAAATGGGGGTTGCTGATACGGAGAAGTAGATGCCCGAAGGGCAGGTGCGCGGGTCGGACGAGTGCCGTAACGAGCTGATTCTTAAGGAACCGGACAAGGTAACCGCAATAAGTTGAGTTAACTGGGCAATGGGGTTAATCTAAAAAAGTGAACGGGAAGTACTCTTACTTTATCCAAACACAAAGGTCTGGTGAGGCCAGACGCGGTGGTTATAGAGACGTTTGGAAAACGGATGGTCTGCCGTAGTACGAGCTGTGCCTCTGAAAAGAGCTACCTGCCGACCAGATTGATGTGGGCAAAGGTAACAAACCGTTCCGATTTTGTCAAGATAACGTCAGCGATCTGAAAATGTTTCCCGATCAGGCTTACTAACCGATATTTTCCTTAAAAATGCTTAAATCTCCATCCCGCTGTAACGATTGCCTGCATCGTCGTCGTTACCTTTCCCGAACACCTTCCTCAAGACGCCGTTTTGATTAACTAATTTACATGAATCTGGTAATAGACTGGGGCAATTCAACCCTGAAGACTGGTTGGTTTGAAGGCGCAGGATTGATGGACGCGGGCCGTTACAGCTCGGTCGATGAGTTGCTGGCCGACATAGCCCAGCGCCCTTTTGCTCACGGCATCGTATCGTCAACGAGCCGACCTGCGAGTGATATTCGGGAGGGCTTAGGGAGCTTGAGTGACAAGCTGTTAGTACTGGATGGGCACACGCCCGTTCCTGTCCGGAAACACTACGATACACCCTATACGCTGGGAGCTGACCGGATAGCGGCTGCCGTGGGGGCGGTTACGCTTTTTCCGGATCAGCACTGCCTGGTCCTGGACCTGGGTACCTGCCTTACGGCCGATCTGGTCAGTAAAGAGGGTATTTTTGAAGGAGGGCTGATCTCGCCCGGGCTGCGCATGCGGTTTCGGGCTATGCACGAACAGACGGCTCGTTTGCCGTTGCTGAATTTGGAGCAGGGGCTCGTATTGGATGATCAGCAATGGCCTGCGCTCACCGCAACGAATACGCATCAGGCTATGATGAGTGGCGTACTGAACGGATTGTCTCTGGAAATGAATGGAATCATCGATTACTACCGGCGCGAACGCCCTGGTTTAGTGGTGGTGTTGTGTGGGGGAGACGGTCTAACCTTTGAAAGTCGTTTGAAACCCCCGATATTTGCAGTATCCGAACTGGTGCTGATTGGATTGAATCGTATTTTACAGTATAATGTTGAAAATTTATAAGCGGATACGCCAGACGTTAACGCATAGTTTGCTGGCCATTGCCGCGACCGCACCAGTGGTTCAGGCGCAGGGATTAGGAAATTCGCCATACTCCGCGCTGGGGCTTGGCGAACAATATACCTCTGGCAACGTCACGAACATGGGTATGGGGGGGATTGGCATTAGTAATGCCAGCCCGTTCTACCTGAATCTACAAAATCCGGCCCTGTTGGCCCGGCGTACACGGTTCACTGTTTTCGAGGTTGGGCTGATGGGCCAATCGAAGTCGCTCACCCAGAATCTGAACGGCGGTACGCAGAGCCAGCGCGATTTCGGTGGTAACCTGGGCTACCTGGCCCTGGCTTTTCCGGCCAACTCACGCTGGAATATGTCGCTGAGCCTCCGGCCCTATACCTACGTCGACTACAGCACCCGGCAGTACCGGCCCATTGGCAGTACGATCTACGAGGCTGAATACAACTATACCGGTCGGGGCGGTCTTAACAAAGCTGCTTTTGCCAGTGGGTTTCGCATCGGTAAAAACATCTATGCCGGTGCCGAAGCGGCCTTTGTATTTGGCAACATCACCAACACCTCGGATTCACGCGTTCTCATCAACGAAACCAACGTTGGTGTACAGGATACTCGGGTCGCTCGTCTGAACCGGGCCAACTACAGCGATATCGTATGGAAACTGGGAGCGGCCTGGCGACCTAAACTCAGCACAAACTGGACCCTGAACCTGGGGGCCACGTATGATCCGCAGACGCGCATCAACGCTACCGAGACCGATATTTACCAGCAAACAACACTAACCGGGCTGGCCATCTCATCGCCCGATACCCTTCGGTACGGGGCCAATGGGCGAGCTACGCTGCCCCAGCAGCTGCATTTCGGGTTAAGTCTGGAGCGCAACAATACATTCCTGGTCGGTATCGACGTCGGATTTCAGAAATGGACTCAGTTTCGAACGGTCAGCGATCAGCCCGGAAACCTAACTGACGGCTTAACAGTAGCCACCGGACTGGAGTACACCCCCAAAGCAAACTCTACCCGCTATCGGGATCTGATAACGTACCGGGCCGGGTTCCAGTACAATCAGATGCCCTACCGCGTGGCAGGTGAACAAATTAAAGACATCAATGGTAGTGTTGGTATCTCTTTACCCCTCGGCGCCTATCTGGTCAATCACATCACCGTATCGGTTGTAGGTGGCCAGCGCGGGGTGTTGACGGGAAGCCAGATTCGTGAACAGTACGTCCTTATGGCGTTAGGCTTCTCGCTGAACGACTGGTGGTTCCGGAAGCAGGTAGTCGATTGATACAGCATGAATAGCGTAACAGGTAAAATGGATACTGGAAATGCAGGGAAGTGGTCTGGCTGGACCAGACTGGCTTTCCGGTATCCATTTTACGTTTGCCTGCTGGGAGCCGTGCTGTTGCTGGCCTGCGAAGACTCGAAGCAGACCAGGAAGGTATCCCCGTATAAAGGGCCAATCGAAGAGATAAACGATGTTAAACTACTGTATAGCGAAGCGGCCCTGTTGAAAGTCAAGCTAACCACGGCTAAACAGTATCGGTATGCCAATGATAACCGGACGTATCCTAAAGAGGTTAACATCGTTTTTTACGGCCCGGCTGGCGAAGAGGTGACCACCCTGCGGTCTGATTCGGGACGGTATAGTAAAGAAAAGAACCTCTATACCGTTATGGGCAATGTTGTTGTAATCAACAAGCAGAAACAGGAAAAGCTGCTGACGCCCGAGCTGAACTGGAATCCGGCAACCAAAAAGGTATACACCGAAAAGCGGGTAACGGTCATCAGCCAGCTGACTGGCGAAAACCTGTACGGGATTGGGCTGGATGCCAATCAGGATTTTACGAACTACAGGATCCGCAAGCCAACCGGGGTCTTCAACGTAGAAACGAATCCGACTTATTAGGGAGCAGACGCAGGAGCAGGGTTCTGCTGCGCGTTGGTTTCGCAGGCTTTCAGGATAGGCGTAACGGCCGTGACACTGGTTAGGCCGGTTTCTTTTCCCCACTCATTATAAATATAGGTGGTTATCTCGGCCACTTCCAGATCACTGAGCTGTAGCTGGGCCGGCATCGGTCGGTTGTACCGCTTCCCGTTCACAACGATCGGGCCGTTCAGTCCATACTTGATCAGGCAGATAACGTTGTTCTTGTTGGCGAGATAATCAGACCCTGCGAGGGGCGGGTACAGCGCGGCAACCCCTTTGCCGTCAACCTGATGGCAGTTGGCGCAGTTGCTTTTGTATAACAAAATTCCTTCGGTAATGTATTTCTGCCGCTTTATCTCTTCATCACTCTGACATGATGCCAGGGTAAGCACACCCGCCAGCGCAGCATATAAACCCAGCCGTATTGTCATGATTTGTATTCAGCCAAAAGCCGGTTTATGTCATTCATCAGTTTATCGACGCCTTCCTGCGTGGTGCCGTCGTAAATACCGCGTATCCGTCGTTGCTTATCGACGAGAATAAAAGCTCCGCTGTGTACAACACCACCCGGAGCCGATGAATCCTGTTGGGCGGTGACCATGTAGCTGTTCTGCCCGATATCATAAATCGTTTCCCGATCGCCGGTTACGAAGAGCCATTGCCGACCGCTTACGCCCAGGTTGTCGGCAAATTCGCGCAGTACAGCTACGGAATCGTGCGCCGGGTCGATTGTGTGGGAAAGCAGCATGACATCCGGGTTGCCTTTAAACGTCTCATAAACCCGCTTCAGCTGAACTTTCATCTTGGGGCAGATGGTAGGGCAGCTGGTAAAGAAAAAATCGGCCACGTAGATCTTGTTGGCAACGGCTTTCGCCGTGACCGTATCGCCATACTGGCTGACGAAGGCAAAATCGGGAATGGTCTGGTATACTGAATCGGTTACCGATTTGCCATCTACTACTTTGGTAACGGCCTCCCGCCGACCCAGAATAGGTAGTTTCTCATCCGACTGGCTGCACGACAGCACCAGGCCGGCTGCAATTGAGACCAGGGCCATTCCGTTAATTCTTACCCAGGAATGAGCGGGCTTGCTCGATACTCGTATTGACTCTTGTTTTGACTTCATTGATCTGATCTTTTTGCTCCGCCAGGTAACGCAAAGCTTCTTCGGAGGAAAGTGTAGTGAGGGTATCGCCGTTGTACTGGTTCATCCAGCTCATCATTGAGCTATCGGCATCAGAGAGGTTTTTGCGCAGCCGCATGAGTTGTTCCCGGTCTTCGTCGGCCCGTAGCGTGGCAGTTGGTGAACCGGCCTCGCCCAGGCTGTCGAGGGCCGTCAGGCGCTGGTTCAACTGTTTCTTCAGCCCCAGGATATCGCTCGTTTTGGGCATTACCTCGTCATGAATCGCGAAAACTTCATTTTCGGCCTCCCGTACAGCATCTTCATTCGACTGGCAACTTCCGAGAAAAAGGGTGGCAGTGAGCAGGCCAGTCAATAACACAACACGATTGTGCATAAATAAATTAAGCTAGATAGTAGAACTCAGGTAGATTGGCAGGAATAAAGACCAACATAACGGATACCGCTCTGTTACCTGACCGTAGCGTTGGCCCGTTGCTTCAACAGTTCGCGGGCGTTTTTGATCGCGCTGGCCGACGGGTTTTTGCCTCCTATCATCTGCGCAATTTCGCTCACTCGCTCATCAAATGACAATCTCCTGATTCGGCTGACGGTCTTGGCGGCTGTATTGTCTTTGTATACAAAGTAGTGGGCTGTGCCTTGTCCGGCAATCTGGTGCAGGTGGGTGATGGCGATAATCTGGTGACTGTGAGCCATGTCGCGCATCATATTACCCATCTTGATCGCAATTTCACCCGAGACGCCCGTATCGATCTCATCGAAAATAATGGTTGGCAAGGAGCGCTTATTGGCCAGTATGTATTTGATGGCCATCATCAGCCGTGAGAACTCACCACCAGAAGCTACGTTTTTAAGCTGCTGGGGTTTTATACCCTTATTGGCGCTGAACAGGAAGGTGATCACATCAATACCCGTTGCGCTGGGCTTGCCAGTCTCGGTCTGGATTTTCAGGGATGCGTTAGGCATGCCCAAATCATGTAGCAGACCATCAATTTCTGCTTCAATTGATTCAAGTACGGCCAGGCGTGCCGCCGACAGCGCGTTGGCGCTCTCCAGCAGCTGGGCGCGGGCGGCTTCGGTCTGGGTTTTGGCTTCGGCCAGCTCATCATCCAGATTCAGTACTTTGCTCACTTTCTGCCCCAGCTCATCACGCAGTCTGATCAAAGCGGTTACGTCGGCAGCCTGGTGCTTGGTTTGCAACTGGTACAGCAGGTTCAGCCGTTCCCGAATGGTTTCGGCCCGGGCATCGTCAATCTCGACATTGTCCTGTTCGGTGCTGATTTCATCCGCCAGATCCCGCAATTCAATGAGGCTACTCTGCGCCCGCTGCTGCAACTGTTCGTACTGATCGGAAAGCTTACTGATGTAGGAGAGATTGCTGACGGTACTCTTGAGAAAATCGATGACCGACTGTTCAGCGTTATCCAGGTATTCGTAGGCTAGCTGTAGTCTTTCCTTGATCTCTTCGGCGTTCTCCAGGATGTTGAGTTCCTGCTCGAGGGCTTCCTGCTCGTCAGGGGTCAGTTGGGCTTTGACCAGTTCTTCGTATAGGAAGTTGTTATAGTCAAACTCTTTCCGCATGGCTGCGGCTTCTGCCTGCAGCTGATCGTAAATGCTCTTTTTGGCGCGATAGGCCTGATAGTCAGTACGGTACTGGCGGAGCAATGTATCGTTCTGGGCGTAGGTGTCGACAATTTCCAGCTGGTAGTCGTTAGAGCCGAGCAGTATGGAATCATGCTGGGAGTGAATATCCATGATCTGGCTCGTAACCCGACGCAGCGTTTCGAGGTTAACGGGAGTATCGTTGACAAAAGCCCTCGATTTGCCACTGACGCCGATTTCCCGGCGCACAATACAGCTGTCTGAGAAGTCGAGTTCTTCTTCCTCGAAAATTCGTTCGATGGCATAACCGGCCACGCCGAACGTGCCTTCAATGACACATTTCAGCTCAGGGTTGTAGAGCACTCTGGTATCGGCCCGGTTGCCTAGCAGTAAGCCAATGGCGCCCAGCATGATAGACTTACCAGCGCCCGTTTCGCCCGTGATGATATTCAGCTCGCGGTCAGGAGCGAGTTCAAGCTCATCGATCAGGGCGTAATTTTTTATCAATAAGTGCGATAGCATAGGTGAGGTTCCTCAAATAGCTAACAATACCAGCCAGCACTCAGTTCTGAGGAAGCCGTACGTCTTGTGCCGATTCCGATGAAAAAATGTAAAGATAATACCCGTCCACTGGCTACTGTAACTCTGCATGTCAGGTAGCCCGACGGCTCCCTCTACTGGCCGCTGGCAACCAGTTTACGATACACTTCAGTTTTACTGGGGTCGAGGTAGGAGAGTAACTCGAAGCTGCGCTGGCGTTCGGCGGGGGTTCCTTCGTACAGAATGTTGAATAACTCCTGCGACTTGGCATCGAAGAACGAATTAATCAGCACCGAATTGGGAAGTTGCAGACCGATGGTCCGAATGGTACCGAGCAGGTCGAGCGTCTGTTTCCGGACCTGCACGGGATTGGCAGCAAAGGTGTCCAGTCCCAGGCGATGATACGTATACAGCCCATCCCGAAATGGAAGCAGCTGCTGATTCTGCAAGTTCTCGATGAGCCAGTAGCGGTTACGACGGTCACCTCCGGTTTGCCAGGCCGCGTTTGGTGAGCCCTGTTGAGCCAGATTCGTGATGGCGTATGCGCGCTGAATGAAGAGATTACCGCCTTGCCGACTAAATGTGTCGTAGTCAACGGCCAGTATGACGTTGGCGTAAAAGGCCAGCAGTGAGGTCAGGTCATCGGAGAACTGGTTCTCGCGGAAGAATACCGGAGTAGTGGGCAGATAAACGAAATTAAAGGCCCGATCTACGTAGTTGAAAATAGTGGTTTCGTAGCTGGTGCCGTACACAGGTCGGGTAACGGTGATTTGGGCGGTAGCTTCAAAAACTCCCTGTGCCAGTGATTTCACCAGGTTTATATTTATGGAGCAGTTGATCCGCTCGTTGGGTGCGAACTGGTCGTTTGTCCATCGGCGCGCATTCATAAACTCCGAAATAATCCCCTGTAACTGATTTACGTACGAAAAGTCCGTCTTCTGGGCTGCGAAAAGCTGATCGGAGTTAATCGTCACCGTACAGTTCAGCTCCTGAGCCCGGGCCGAATTGATCAGAGCACATACTACCAGCAAGGTTTTTAGCAATTTCATATTGAGCTTTTTTTCTGACGATCGGAGTCTGAACGGGAAACCTGTCAGACGGTGAGGGCTGGCTGCGAACCGAGCTTCTCTAGTACGATCTGTAACAAATCCTGCGCCACGTCTTCTTTGGCTTTCAAAGCAAATTCACGCACTTGTTCGTCCCTGTCAATAACGGTAATTTTATTGGTATCGTGTCCAAAACCAGCCCCCAAGTCCCGCAGTGAATTTAGCACAATCCAGTCGAGGTTTTTGGCATGGAGTTTCTTGAGCGCGTTCTCCCGTTCGTTATTCGTTTCCAGCGCGAACCCCATCATCAACTGGCCTGCCCGTTTTTGCTGACCCAGGGAAGCGGCAATGTCAACGGTTTTAACGAGTTCAATGGCGAACTGAGCTTCGTTCTTTTTGATCTTCTGATCAGCGGGGTGGGCCGGTGTATAATCGGCCACGGCGGCACTAAGAATCGTAATGTCAGCCTGGCTAAAAGCGGCCTGTGTGGCGCTGAACATTTCCTGGGCTGACCGCACGTTGATGCGCCGAATGGCGGGGTGGGGCAGAGGCAGGCTGGTAGGGCCGCTAACCAGGGTAACTAGCGCTCCAGCCTGCGCAAAGGCCGCTGCAATCGCGTACCCCATTTTGCCGGTAGAATGGTTACTGATATACCGTACCGGGTCGATAGGCTCCTGCGTGGGGCCAGCCGTAATCAGCACCTGTTTCCCGCTTAGGACAGCCGTAGTACTTTTGGCCCAGAACGTTTCCAGAACCTGAACAATGGCTTCGGGTTCGGCCAGACGACCTTCGCCCACCAGTCCACTAGCCAGTTCACCGTATTCGGCCCGGATGATGTGATTGCCGAACGACTCGAGCCGACGCAGGTTCTCGGCTGTAGCTGGATGCCGGTACATGTCGAGATCCATGGCCGGAGCAAAAAAGACGGGGCATTTTGCCGACAGATACACCGCCGATAGCAGGTCGTTGCAAATTCCGAAGGCACAGCGGGCTAGGGTGTGAGCCGAAGCGGGTGCAATTACTACGGCATCGGCCCAGAGGCCAAGCTCCACATGGTTATTCCACTGCCCGTCTTCCGTATGGGCGAAGGCCGAAAGTACAGGGCGTTTCGATAAAGTTGCCAGCGTCAGCGGTGTAATGAACGTTTTGGCCGACTCGGTCATGACAACCTGCACGTCGGCTCCGGCCTTGACCAGCAGGCGAACGAGAAGCGCCGATTTATAGGCCGAAATACTGCCCGAAACACCTAAAAGAACTCGTTTGCCGACTAATACCATAGACGTGATTACGTTAGCTGAACAGCCAGAACCGGCGCTGTTCGGGGTGCGTTCAAACCAAAAAACCGCACGGTCCAGATGCCGTGCGGTTACTTGTATAGACCAGAAGAAGGCTACTGAGCTTCTTCGTCGTTGTAGCGCCAGTATACTTTACCCTCCAGAAATTCGTCGGTAGCGATTGAGGTTGGCTTGGGCATACGCTCGTAGAACTTCGAAATCTCGATCTGCTCACGATTCTCAAACACCTCTTCCAGATTATCGACGGCCGAAACGAATTCTGATAATTTGTTGCTCAGCTCTTCTTTGTTCTTGGACGAAATCTGCCGGGCGCGCTTCGAGATAATCGACACCGACTCGTACAGGTTCCCCGTCTGGGCCGCAATCTTGTCGTTGTCGCGGGTGATGATAGATTGATTGGTTGCCATAATTTTCAGTGTTACTATTTTTTGCCTTCGGTCTGACAAGCAGGCTGTTTCAGAGTTGGTTTCCAAACGGCCTTTGTTGCCCAAAAGCAATTATTGATTAGCCGCCGTGACCTTAGCTGGCCGACTGGCGTCGGGCTGTGTATTCTGTTTTTCTTTTTCGCGTTCCTGTTCCAGCTTCGTTAGGCGCTCCAGCTCTTTCTGGCTGGTTTCGTACATTTTTTCTGACTCTTTCAGGAAGCGGCTCTTGGGGTATTTATCAACAAACTCCTGATAATAATTGATAGCTTCCTGATAACGTTCCTTTTGCTTGGTCTCTAGGCTGTTCTGAGCCAGGCTGAACTCCGCGTCTACTTTCAGAAAGGCAAGTTCTTCGTTGTACTGCGAATCCGGAAACTCTTTCTGGAAGTTGTTGATCGCAATGACCGACGACTTGTACGAAGCAATGTTGAAACCGCTGGTTTTATAATACAGTTTCGCTTTCTCGTAGGCTTTGCGTTCCAGCTTTTGCCGTAGCTCCAGAATCATGCGGGTACAATCATCGCGGTATTTGCTGTCAGGATATGCATTGATAAAATCCTGCAGAGCCGAGGTAGCTGTCAGCGTGTTCGACTGGTCGAGGTTAAACTGGGGCGTATCTTTGTACAGAGAGAAAGCGTACATGTACATCGCTTCCTGGGCGTACTCCGAGCGGGCAAAGGTTTCGTAGAATTTCTTGAATAGCGTAGCGCTGAGCAGATATTGCTGCTGATGATATTGGGTATAAGCGTAGTAGAACTGAGCCATTTCCGACTCGGTACTTCCCTTCAGAACCGGAATAAGTTCTTCAAACAGCAGTCCCGCCCGGTACCAGTCTTCTTTCTTATAATATTCTACCGCTCCTTTGTACTTCTCGTCATCGGTCCCGTTCTTCTGTAGTTTCGAGAATGGACTACACGAACCCAGCACAAACACAATCCACGTTCCCAGCAGAACCTTTACAAAATGACTTTGTTGCATACGAAGGCAAAGATACAAAAAAAACAGAGGCTACACCGTTTAAACGACGATGCAGCCCGGATAGTGCCGTGTCGGTCAAGTCTGTTATGACGATAGACCGTTAATTTGTGTTAAAGAAATATGGCTTCTTTCGGCTTGGTAATGGCCTATCAACTATTGATGGCGTACCAGCAGCCGTTTGGTGGCCACTTTTCTGCCATCTACCGATAGTTGATACAGATAATAGCCAGTGGGTAGATTACGGGTGCCGATGCGTAGCTTACGTTCTCCCTGCTCCAGGTTGTACTCGCCAACCGGCGCCCCCAGCACGTTCATCATGACAAGACGTGCATCGCCCGGCGCCGTAAATTGATAATCAATCTCGGCGGCATCATCAGCTGGGTTTGGATAAGCGTTGGAAACGGATATTTTCTCGTTGGCAAACAACCGGTCTTCCGCCTTAATTTCAGACCCTGCCAGTGGCCGCGCATCCGTAACAGCAACCGATCCTGTTTCTGAAGCCGAAGAGCGACCATTCGCCGACTTAGCCATGGGTTTGCTCATCAGCAAGGTGCGGTAATGCTCGTTGATCGGCGTGTTTTTCTGGAGATGTACGGACCGATCTAGGCCAACTGTTGCGGGGTTAGGCACGAGCGAAAAGCGCCGTGATAACACCGGTTTTGAGGCTATTCGGGAGGTTGTCGGCGTTCGGCCCAATTCAAGACGGCTACCTTTTCGGGCGTCCGAATCCCGCTGAGCGACCTGCGCTCTGAGCGGGACTGTAGCCAAAAGCAAGCCCGACAACACACCCACAAGTATAAATTGTTTCATCAAGTTCAAATTCAGGTATACTCCTACTCACCACAAACGTATTCACGGAAAAAGACAAAGTCAACGGCGTACTGTCTAAAAAATTGTTAAAACCATTAATTAATACTCCTTTGAACGAGTTTCTTAGCTAAAGGTTTAGTTGGCGACTTTGTTTTTATTGTTTTTCTAGTGGCTGGCTGCTCGGCAGGTGGAGTCTCCAGCCACAGGACCTGTGCCTTGGTCGGCTTTTCGGCATCGCGCCATCGGAAGCCATCCAGTTCTTTAGCATCGTCGGTAATTTCTTTCGGCGGAATCAGCTGAGCATCGGGCTGGCCGTAAAATCGAATGCGTCCTACTTTGTTGTCGGCAAATTCAATGTTCATCCGGCTACATTCAACGTGGTTCAGCCCAATCATCCGGTTCTTTTCATCCACAGCGTAATAAATACTCTGCCCATTGCCCTCAACAATGACTCGTTCCAGAGCGGTCTGTTCGCGTACGGGTGCTGTTGCTGACGCGGGCGGTGTGTTATTCGCTACTACGCGCTGCCCTACGGTTTTCGTTGCAGTGGGGGTACTGGTTCGGGTAGCAATGGCCGTGGCCAGCGCAGTCGTCGACTGACCAGCTGTTGTTACCGGCGAGGCATCAACCACGGGTTTTGTTGTAAAGTAGGCCGTAATAGTGCGTCCTTTTACCTGGTTGAAATTTTGAAGTGTATCGAGCGAAACCACGAACGATTTCGTTTTCATAAACATGGTGCTGATGCGGTTATCTTTCAGCAGGGCCCGCATCGAGTCGGCCTCCATCTGATACTTGTTCTGGCTCCAGACAACGGGCTTTTTGTAAAAGTAGATGGTAGAGTCGGCGGTGTTGTAAACCAGTGAGTCACACTTGCTCTGAAGATCTGACTTGTATACGAATACGTTTTTCTGCCCTATGAGCCGGCGGGTGTTGGTGACTTTATCATCGAATGAAAACAGGGTGTCGGCCCGTAAGTAGAGCGTGTCTTTTGTTTCCTCATTGGCCAAGCTTTTGGCTACTGGCTTGCCTGTTACGCGCGACACACCAGCTTTGCCATTATAGCGGACATGTTCGCCGGTTATGATCGCTTTCCGGTCTTTGGCTACCATGATAACATTCCCCTTGGCAATCCCCAGCTCAGACACGTTATCATAATAGAGGGAATCACCCGTAAGGCGGTACTTAGGCGTTTCGACAGTGGCCCGTCGCTGAAAGTTGGAGATGCCGGAGGTTGTATTGTACTGACCTTCCCTAGCTGTCAGAACACCGTCTTTATTCGTAATTCGGGTCGGTCCCTGAAATGTCGCAAGTCGACTGAGCGAATTATAAAGCAGCGAGTCGGCCGTTAACGTACCTTTGGGGTTGACAAGCTTAACGTTCTGGCGAAAAGTGAAAAGTTTGCTGCGGGTATCGTAATAGCCTTCGCGACTGGTCAGTACGTTCTCTTTATCAACAATCCGGCCGGGCGTGGGATAGTGAGCAATACCCGAAATCATATCATAGTCGAGCTGACCCGTAGTGAGCGTCATCTTGCGGTCACGCATGGTCACGTGGCCGCGCAGATTCGCCTGCCGGGTATTACCGTAGTAGAACATGGTATCACCCCGTACGCTGATGGTATCGCCCTGAATGAGCCGAACGTTACCGTACGCTTCGATAACGTTTGTGGTTACGTTTTGAATCGCCAGGTTGCAGTACATGAGCATGCCTTTCTGCCGAAAGCGAACGTTGTTGTATATTTTTCGGACAACCTGACCCGGAACGTTTACCCCAACCAGGCTGTCGGCACCGGGTAATAACTCGACCTTATCCGTTGCTCCGGCCGGCACGGGAGGACGGCCCACCTGAGCCAGTGCATCCACTGAACTGAACAGGCCAACCACAATACCCAGCAGTAAGAGACAATACGTACGCATACTTACCATAACGACAAAACTACGGCAACCAGCCGAAGCCGGATGTTTAAGGAGCGATTTTTAAAATTTATTAACGAAAACAAGCTCATTGCTCCGCCCAATGCCGTGTTGCTGGCCGTGAGCGGTGGACTCGACTCGATGGTGATGGCGCAGCTGTTTCATCAGTCGGGGCTGCCGTTTGCTATGGCTCATGTCAATTTTGGTTTGCGCGGAGCGGAATCAGACGCTGATGCTGCTTTTGTAGAAAACAGCGCTCAGGCATACGGGGTTCCGTTCCATCTGACACGGGTCGATACCGCTACCGTTGCGGCCGGGCGCGGTATGTCTATCCAGATGGCCGCCCGCGAGCTTCGCTACAGCTGGTTTACGGAACTCGTTCATCAGCATGGGTATACAGCGGTGGCTACCGCTCACCATCAGAACGATGTCCTGGAAACGATTCTGCTGAATCTGACGAGGGGTACCGGCCTGTCGGGGCTGCGCGGGATTTTGCCCCGACAGGGAGACGTGGTCCGGCCGTTGCTGTTTGCCACCCGCGATGAACTCGCTGCCTACGCCCATGAAGCGTCGATACCGTACCGAGAGGATAGCTCCAATGCCGATGATAAGTATGCCCGCAATCGCGTCCGACATCGGGTGGTGCCGGTTCTGACGGAGCTGAACCCGGCTTTGCTGACCGACACTTTGCCGCGCAGCCTGGAAAAACTCCGCGCTGCCGAGCGTCTGCTGGAACACCAGCTTGCCCAAAGCTGGCAGGCCGTTGCTGAGCAGCAGGCTGACCGAGTCTGGCTTCCAGCTCATAAACTGATTGCCGTACGCGAGCCTGCTTTCCAGTTGGGCGAATGGCTCAGCTCCTATGGATTTAGGGCTGATCAGGTAAACGCCATGCTGGCCTGCCTGAATCAAACCACGGGTCAGGTATTCCAGTCGGCTAGCCACCGGGTCGTTCATGATCGATTGGTGTCGGGACAAACGGGTTTGTCACTGGAGCCGCTGAGCCGGCTGGATGAGTACACGATTACGCTGCATGACTGGCCCGAAGCTCCGATAGAGGTTGCCGAACAGTTTGAACTGGTAGTCGAACTCATGAAACGGACGGACGGGTTTTCGATACCTGCCGATCCATCAGTAGCCTGCCTGGATGCCGACAAGCTGCGGTTTCCGCTAATCATACGTCCCTGGCACCTCGGAGATCGGATACAGCCATTAGGGATGATGGGAACAAAACTAGTCAGCGACATACTGAACAGTAACAAACTGCCCCGTTTGGAGCGGGAACGCATCGCTGTGCTGGTGTTAGATTCCGAAATAGCCTGGGTGGTTGGGCACCGGATCAGTCACCAATTCCGGATAACGGAACAGACCCGGCGGATTGCACAATTTAATTGGCGCCAGAAGTGACGATTACCCGGAATGGTCGTTCTAAAAATTGTACTTTCAAGGTTCGTTACGAGTTTGTTGCACTACCAACCACCGCTCTTTATACCGTTTGAAAATTCTGGCATTTATTTTGATAGTATCAGTCAAAAGCCCATCTTAATTAACGAAAATATACTCATGAACCGATTTATACGGGTTTTGCTGTTTGCAGGACTGGCCTTCTGGAGCCTGAACAGTCAGGCGCAAAGCGCACGGTTGCGGGCAGCAAACAAGCAGTTCGATAACTATAGTTACGTCAGCGCAGTACGGGCCTATGAGGAGTTTTTACGGGTCGATAAGAAGAAAGAGCCTGCCGAAACCCGCGAGGCTATGACTAAGCTAGGCTACAGTTACCGGAAGCTACAGGATATGCGTAATGCCGAACGCGTATACGGCGATCTGGTAAAGGAATATACCGACCTCGATAGTGAAGTGTACCTGTATTACGCACAGGCTCTGGCGGCCAACGGAAAATACCGCGATTCGCAGAAGATGTACAGCCAGTATGGCGAAAAACAGGCCCAGGACCTGCGTGGTCGTCGATTTACGGTGTCTTACATGGATATGGGTCGATTCTACCAGGATTCGTCGTCGTATCGTTTGTATGACTTGCCAATCAACTCCAGACAAGCCGACTTCAGTCCGATGTATTACAAGAACGGACTCGTTTTCGTGTCGGCGCGTGACGAGTCGGGGGCGGTGAAACGGGTGTTCAGCTGGAACCAGACACCTTTCCTGGATCTGTATTTTCATCCTGATACCAACCAGCTGCGCGTACCGGGCTCGGTGGTAACCCGAACAACGGGGGCTGCCGTACTGGGCGGAGGTGGAGACAGCAAAGCAGCAACTACCGAGGTGATAGAAGAGCCGCAGAAGCTGACTAAAGCCGAAATATTCAGCAAGACCCTGAACACCAAGTACCACGAGGGACCGATGACATTCACCAAAGATCAGAACTTTATCGTGTTTACCCGGAACAACACCAGTAAAGGAAAATCCGGAAAAAGCTCGGACGGGGTGAAGAAACTGAAATTGTATTCTTCCGTGAATAAGGGCGGTAAGTGGGTTGATATCAAGGAGTTGCCGTTTAATAGTAATGAGTATTCTGTGGGCCATCCGGCGTTCTCGCCAGACAATACAAAACTGTATTTCGCTTCTGACATGCCTGGTGGATTTGGAGGTACTGACATCTACGTTGTTGAATTCAATCCTAGTAGTGGCGAGTGGGGTACCCCGGTCAATATGGGCAAGGAGATTAATACGGAAGGGAACGAGATGTTTCCGTTTGCCGACGAAGGCGGAAACCTTTACTTCTCATCGGACGGCCATGAAGGATTGGGCGGACTTGATGTATTCTATGCTGAACTGCGCGATGGTGTGGCGTACAAAGGGGTTCAGAACGCCGGTGCACCGATCAACTCGGAAAAAGATGATTTTGGGTTCATAACAGACCGGACCCGGACTAGTGGCTATTTCAGCAGCAACCGTAAAAAAGGCGTTAGCGATGACGATATCTATGCGTTCCGCCGTACGTGTAAACAGCTGAACATCCTGGTCTTCGATGCTAAAACGGGATCCCCGCTCGAAAATGCGGATGTCCGTATCCTGCGCAATGGCGTTAACCAGGATTTGCGGATTACCAACATAGAAGGCCGCACGGATCTATGCATCGATACGAACACCGAGTACGAGTTTAAGGCTATCAAAGAAGGGTTCGCCATGAACAGTGCCCGGTATTCGACAATGACTCAGTCGCCCCGAGCTGTGATGGAGATCAAGATCTATCTCGAACGCTCTGAGAACACGATTGTGAAAGGGGTTGTAAAGACCGAGGTGAACCAGCAGCCAGCTCCCGGGGTGAAAGTAACGCTGCGTAACGACAAGGATAAGTCGGAGCAAACGGTCATTACCGGTCCTGACGGCGGATACGAGTTTAACACTAAGCCTAATGCCCCGTATACGATTACGGCCCAGAAAGAACGCTACGCTACCAAGAAAACGCAGTATACGAC
The DNA here is from genome assembly GCF_005870035.1 of Spirosoma lacussanchae. GTDB lineage: Bacteria > Bacteroidota > Bacteroidia > Cytophagales > Spirosomataceae > Spirosoma > Spirosoma lacussanchae. The sequence continues at coordinate 238,228 of NZ_SWJG01000006.1, forward strand.
GAAAGCGAAACGCAACGCGAAAGTCATCACCGATTCGCTTGGCCTGTACGGGGTTGGCGATGTGTTCCAGCTGAAAAACATCTACTACGACCTCAACAAGTTCTTCATCCGTCCTGATGCGGCTCGCGAGCTGGATCACGTACTGGCCATTCTGAAAGAGTATCCGCAGATGCAGATCGAGCTGCGGTCACATACCGACGCCCGGGCTACCGATACCTACAACATTCGGTTGTCAGAGAACCGGGCGCGGGCGGCCATGGACTATCTGGTTGCGCGGGGTATAGCCGCCAGCCGGTTAATGGCCCGCGGCTATGGCGAAGCTGAAATTTTGAACGGCTGCGTCGATGGTGTAAACTGTACAGAGAGCGAACACCAGCAAAACCGCCGAACTGAGTTCAAAGTACTGGCCGTGCAGTAACGCAGTAATCGGAGATGATCTGTAAACGGGGTCCGCAAGCCCATCAGCCGAACCGGCTGATGGGCTTGCGGACCCCGTCGCTATTGGTAGCTTGGTAAACACTTCTTTCGCCTGAGCGGTTAGGTCTGGTAAACTCAACAGCATGCGATTCAGGGATAAAGTGTGTATTGTTACCGGGGCAACCTCGGGTATTGGCCGGGCCACGGCCGAACGGATGGGCGAAGAAGGTGGAAAAGTGCTGGTGATCGGGCGCGACGAAGAGGATGGCCAGCAAGTTATCGATACCATTGCAGGCAAAGGGGGCGAAGCGCGATTCATTGCGGCCGATGTATCCGATCCGAAGGCGGTTGAGTCGGCGGTTCAGCAGGCTGTTTCGACCTGGGGGCGGGTAGACGTGCTGGTCAACAATGCCGCCATGATGACGTTTACGCCCATCGTAGATCTGTCGCTGGAAGACTGGGATAAGGTGATGAATACCAACCTGCGTTCGGTATTCCTGTTTTGTAAGTATTGCATTCCGCACATGCAGGGAGGGGCAATTGTCAATATCAGTTCGGTACATGCCCACGAGACCACACCCAACGTTATTCCTTATGCCACCAGCAAAGGGGGAATGGAGGCTTTCACCCAAGGCATATCCCAGGAATACGACCGCACCAAGGTGCGGATAAATTGCATAGCGCCCGGAGCCGTTGATACGCCCATGCTCTGGGATAATCCAAACGTAAAAAATGGCCAGGAGAAAGTAGACCGGGCCAACGTGGGCCAGCCAGAAGATATCGCATCGGCGGTATGCTATCTGGCCTCCGACGAAGCCCGGTTTATTCATGGCACGACACTGGTCGTAGACGGAGGTACTCTCAAAAAACTTTAAGACCAGCGCACAATGCGCGCGGTAACAGAAAGCTGGCCGACATGCCTCATGGTATGCTCGGCCGCGTGTACGTACAGTCCGATGAGGGTAGACGGAAGCTGCGCCCGGCCAACGCCCCGTACTTCGGTCAGGGTGCTCTGATCGGTTCGCCTGAGTTGCAGCAGCGCTTCGTCAACCTGCTGATTAAACCGACGGACCAGATCGGCGGTCGTCAGAAATGATCCGGTTGGTGTGCTCTCCATCGACAAATCATTCAGCTGGCTCGATGAGAGCTGCTCACCCCGTGCGTACGTAAACATGCGGTCGAGAACGCCCGACAGGTGCTGCAGATGAAAGCCTACCGAAGCGACGTTTCCGGGCTGCTCGCGCAGGAGCGCATCCGGGAAGCCGTCCATAAGTGAGTTGACTTCTTCACGAGCCTGCAGCAGGGCATGAGCAACGGGCTGCAACAGGGCTGGCATATCGGGTAGAGGCCCGCGAAGCCAGACTTCAAGGTGGTTGAGAGGAATCATGGTTTTCATAACGTAGAGGCCGGATGACTTGACTCAGATGACGGTGCCACCATCGGCATAGAACAGACTACCGGTGCTATAAGAAGAAGCATCAGCGGCCAGAAATAAGGCTAAGGGGCTGATTTCGTCCGTTGTTCCCATGCGGGCAATGGGTAACCGTTTGGTAAAGTGATCCAGAATCTTCTCGTCCTGCCAGAGCGCCTGGCTGAATTTGGTCTTGATCAGGCCCGGACAAATGGCATTCACCCGAATCCCATCCGGCCCCCATTCTTTGGCCAGCACCTTGGTCAGCATATTTAGGCTGGCTTTGCTGACGCTGTACATACCCAGACCCGGATCAGGTGTGTGTCCGGCAATGCTGCTCATCATAATGATACTGCCCCCGCCCCGGGCTTTCATGCTCGGGTAACACAGTTTACTCAACTCGAAGGGGGCTTTAACGTTAGCCTGCATAATCTTGTCAAAGGCGGCTCCGTCGCAGTCGAGCGACGGGCCGAAGACGGGGTTCGAGGCTGCGTTGTTGACCAGTATGTCTATGCCGCCGTAGGTAGCTATGGTCTTTTCTACCAGCTGCCCCAGCTGACTCATGTCGCCCACATGGGCCGCTACACCGGTGGCTTCGCCCCCCTGGGCTCTGATGTCTTCGGCGAGGGCGTCACAGGCATCCTGCTTCCGACTGCTGACGATGACGTTAGCGCCAAATCTGGCGTATAAACGGGCTATGTCTTCGCCGATTCCTTTGCTGGCTCCAGTGATGATGGCTACTTTTCCGGTCAGGTCGAAGATGGCTTTTTCAGTGAAATGAGGTTGGGTTTGCATGGGTACCTGAGGTGAAGGGTTGGGTGGGGCGTGCCCTATTTTTCGAAGAAACAGACTGTACCGCCGACCCAGTCTTTGTTTTTGTTAAAATTGACCCCGATCATCTCACCCCGGCTCAGGCGGGCCAGGTTCGTGAGCAGGGTAGGACGTGCGTCGCCCCTGGGCCAGATAAAGAGCATCCGTATTTCGCATTTCACCAGCCCATCGGGCGATTGGATAACGGGGTCGTAGGTTACCTTGTGCTGTAGCAGGTAGCCAGCGCGCTGTTCGGCCGGGATAGACGCCAGATCGTTGGGGGTTACGTTGATCTTGACGCCACTACCCGCAAAGGAGAACAGCGGTTTCAGTACATAATTCTCCAGGTCTGCCGGATACGCGTCTAAGTCTGACAGGTAATAGCTGGCCGGAATAAAAGGGCTCTTGAGCAGGGGCAGGGTGTACTTGCTGATCCGGAAGAACCAGTTGGGATGGCCAACCCACTCAACATCGACGTCGTCAGTGAGGCTGAACTCCGTTTGAAGGTCCGGGAAATTACGCAGATCGTCGAAAATCAGTCGGTTATAGATGCGCCGTATTGGAACCATCCGACCATCACGCTCGTAGAGGAGCTGCCGCCCCTCCTTGCGGATTTTGGTCAGACATACGGCTTTTACCCCAATCGCTTCTTCCGTGAGCGCAAAATCGATGCGTGTCTTCTGTTTTTCCGGGAATATTTCGAGCAGAATCACCTCCTCCGGCTTGCAGTCGCCCACGATCAACTGCCGGAGCGCCTGCGTGTATTCGTCGTTTGTGTCAACTGAAAACAGGTGCGAGAGTTCGTTGGGGATAGGATAATGGGCGCGAAACTGGCTGGCCAGATAGGGCTGAAAGGCATACAGCGACGGAAATCCCTGGAGTTCGATTAGCTGGGGAGTTAGTTCACCCTGCTCGTCACGGCAAACCGCAAAGTCGACCGCCAGAAACTGGGTATGTGCGTCCGGACCGTCGAGGGGTTCGTGGGGAACCCGCGCTTCGTCTGGAATCGCTCCTTCGGTCTGTTCGCGGAAGTTGGGCTGGGTAATGCCATCGACGATATCGTCACAGGCCCTAAGGAGCTTTTCGGTCAGCACTTGGGGAACAAAAATGGGAGTTTCGGCCACACGGAAGTCCAGCTGACCAGAAAAATCCGATTCGATTTGAGCTAAGAAAGCCCGGTATTTTTCCGGGCTGAAGGCTTGGTTGAAGGCTATACGGGCGGAGTGAATCATTGGTATGTCAATTCATGACAAAATAGAATAGCCAAAACAAGCCAGCTGGCTTGTTTTGGCCTTGGTTCAGCTAGTTGATAACCAGTTCCTGAGTCGCTGCCTGCGACCGAACGGCCTGACGGATGAATCCCGGCAGAATGACCGATTCGGTCAGAGCAATCTTGTTCGGGTCCTGTAGGTAAGTCATCATTTCATCGTACTTCGCCTGGCCGAAATTGGCTACGATTTGCTTTCGCTTTTCGTCAGACAGGAAATACCGGAGCATCCCCTCGTCGTCGGCTTCGGGGTGAAATTGGGTGCCTACAATTTCGGGTGAGAACCGGATGCCCATCAATGCCCGGGGAAGTTTTACGTGGGGTCTGATTTTTTCCAGACAGAGAATACTGGCACCCATATCTTCGATACGCTCCAGATCGGGTTTCAGAACCTGGTAATCGCGCGAGTCAACGGCGTAAAAAGGCTCGGGTAACCCGGCAAAAACGGGATCGCTGGTGCCTTCGTCGGTTTTATGAATCGGGAAAATTCCAAACGATGTCGATTTACGGCGGCTTAGTTCGCCCAGATTCAGATGTCTTGTCACGAGCTGAAACGAATGACAAATCAGAAACACATGCTTTTTGCGCTCGTTCTGCCGGTTCCAGGCAAAAAGCTGATCAATCAGCTGGAAATAGGGCTGCTCCCAGGCTTCTTCAGACGGCAGTGGGCTACCCGGACCGCCAGACGAGATGTACAGGTCATAGTCCAGACCCGGTATTTCGTTGTTGCCCCGAACGTTAAAGATATCGAAGGCCAGTTCAGTATGATCGTTTCCCTGCACGGTACGGATCGCGTGTAAAATACAACGCATCCCCTCATTAGGATGGTTGTTATTCATGTCCAGAACGGCAATTTTCATCGGATAAACGCTAAAAATGAAGACTGAATAATCGCTCCTGAATGTGGCTGAAAAAACGGGTGTCAGTATGTCATCAGTCCGTAGCCGGGAGCTTTATACATTCAATATCAACTACCTGATTCCGTAAGAAGTTTCCGAGACAATGTAATCGACCACCTGTTTGAGATCGCCGGTTTCCTGGAAAACAGCCAGTTGGCGGTCGGCTCCCGTACCCATCTCCAGAATTTTGAGCACGTATTCGCATTCGGCCCGGCTCCCCAGTTCATCGACCACGTCGTCAATAAAAGCGAGCAGTTCGTGGATCAGCTGATGGGTAGGTACTTCTTCCTGTTTACCGAAATCAATCAGCTTTCCTTCGATGCCATACCGGGCTGCGCGCCATTTGTTTTCGTTGATCAGAATGCGCCGGTAGGGTCGGAAATTCAGGTTCTGACCCATCAGCTTATGAATTTTGGCAACCAGCGCCTGCATGATAGCCGCCAGGCATATGGTTTCATCGACCCGCATCGGCACGTCGCAGATCCGGAACTCGATGGTGTCGAAAAAGGGATGAAGCCGGATGTCCCACCAGATTTTTTTACCGTTGTCGATACAGCCCGTTTTGACCAGCAAATTGATATACTCGTCGTACTCGGCGGCCGATGCAAAAAAGTCCGGGATGCCCGTGCGCGGAAACTTATCAAATACTTTAGAACGGTACGATTTGAAGCCGGTATTACGGCCGCGCCAGAACGGGGAGCTGGTCGACAGGGCGTAGATATGAGGCAGAAAGTACCGCACGGCGTTCATGATCTGAATTCCCTCGTTCCGGCTTTGAATGCCTACGTGGACGTGAAGGCCAAAAATCAGGTTGGAGCGGGCCACGTCGCGCATTTCTTCAATGAGCCGGTCGTAACGTTCGTTCGGGGTGATGAGCTGACTTTGCCAGTCCGAAAATGGGTGGGTGCCAGCTGCTGCTACCTTGAGGTTCTGTTTCTCGGCCAGTTCAATAATCTCCTGACGCAGATACGTCACTTCCTGCCGGGCCTCGTGGATGTTGTGGCAGATGTTGGTGCCTACCTCTACCACGGCCTGGTGCATCTCTGCTTTTACGCGCTCCTGAAGTATGATTTTGCCACCCTCTACCAGCTTGGACATGTGTGACCGGAGCTCGCGGGTTTCTGGGTCTATCGTCTGAAATTCTTCTTCGATTCCAAGGGTAAATTCAGGCATTTGTGCGTTGGGTTTGAAAGGATCAGATTATCATGTAAGACTGGAAACGAAGAGGTAAGATAATAGTTTTTCAAAACCGAATCATACCGGCTGTGTTTTTATGGTAAATAGAAATGGATTATGAAAACGGAGCGAGAAAAAAAACTGATCACTAAATACTGGCTCTACGGCGGAAGCGGGGCCATGCTGCTGGGCACCGGCCTGGCGGTGCTATTACATGGGTCAAAGATGAAAGAGGTAGGCGAAGATCCGTGGTTCTGGGTCAGCACCGGTGGTTTTGCCCTGATTATGTCGGGGTTAAGCTTCATTGGCGACGCCAACCGCTTCAGAACTATGGCCGATGTGCTGAACGAACTTGACCAGCGGTCCGCAGCTCAGTAGCGAGACCCGACGGAACCAGCTACTCAAACATACCTATATAAAAAGAGGACCGGTAATCATGCCGGTCCTCTTTTTATATACGGTCTTCGCCGATTAGTGGTGTTCCAGTACAACAGTTTCTTCTACTTCTACCAGCCCGTTGGGGTTGATGGTCGTGAGTCGCACGGGCAGTGTTTCGTTTATCCGGAGCGGGTCGTACCGGGCCACTACCCGAACGTAGTTCTCGGTGAAGCCCTGCATAAATCCATCTTCCACATCTTCTTCGAACAGGACCGTTGCTTCGCGACCCAGCTGTGACTCGTAGAAGGCCCGGCGCATTTTTTCGGAGAGGATGTGTAGCATCCGGCTTCGATCAGCCCGAACGTTGCCGGGAACCACCGGTTTGATGCTCAACGCGGTAGTGTTGGGCCGCTCAGAGTAGGTAAATACGTGCAGATAGGAAACCGGCAGTTCGGTTAGGAACTGATAGGTTTCCAGAAACAGCTCTTCCGTTTCGCCGGGATGCCCTACAATAACGTCGACGCCAATACAGGCATGAGGCATTAACTGTTTAATGCGCGCCACGCGGTCGGCGTACAGGTCGCGTTTGTAGCGTCGGCGCATCAGGCCCAGTACCCGGTTGCTGCCCGACTGTAGCGGCACGTGGAAATGCGGCACAAATCGCTTCGAAGAGGCCACAAACGCGATGATGTCGTCGGTCAGCAGGTTGGGTTCGATACTCGAAATGCGGAATCGCTCGATACCGTCCACCTCATCCAGCGCCCGGATCAGGTCCAGGAAGGTTTCCTGCCGGTCGTTCCCGCCAGACAGGCCGAAATCACCAATGTTTACCCCTGTCAAAACGATTTCTTTAACCCCCCGTGCGGCAATATCGCGGGCCGATGCCACAACATTGGCAATCGTATCGGACCGACTCTTGCCCCGCGCCAGTGGAATCGTACAGTACGAACAAGGGTAATCGCAGCCATCCTGCACCTTCAGAAACGTACGGGTTCGATCGTTGAGTGAATAGCTGGCGTGGTAATCAATGGCGTGTTCGATCGGGGAGTTGAAGATCTGCGCCGACTGCCCATCCGGTACTTTCACGAATGTTGGCATCAGCTCGTGTAACCGGAATTTCTCGGCTGCGCCCAGTACCGCATCGACACCCGGAATGGCAGCGATTTCCTGTGGTTTCAGTTGAGCGTAACAACCCAGAATAGCGATGTAGCCATCGGGGTTGATTTTCTGAGCCTCGCGAACAATCTTCCGGCACTTCTTGTCGGCGTTATCCGTAACGGAGCAGGTATTGACAATAAAAATGTCGGGCTGCTGATTAAACTCAACCCGCTCGTACCCCTGTTGCTCCATCATCCGGGCCAGGGTCGACGTTTCTGAGAAGTTCAGCTTGCAGCCAAGCGTATAGAAAGCTACTTTTTTCACGGTCAGTGGTATATCCTGCAAAAGTACAAAAAAACGACCGGACGGGTTCCGCGTCAGCCACTAATGAATGGCTGAAAATGGCAGGTTGTTCGATCGGATATTCATACCTGTATAGAGTACCGTGATGCAGCAAACAGGGTCAAAAAACGGAGTCGTCTGCGCTGAAAAGTTGTCGAAACGGTAGAAAGAGGTTTTACTAGCAGGCAAAGATTTTTAATGAAAAATATGGCAGTTTACTGCACTGAACGAATTAAAATTATAATATTTCCACAAAAACAGTTGAAAATATGGCTTTTGCTTCCATGGGCTTTTATAATTTATGGTGAAGGGCACTTATATTTGCTAAACGTATCGTAACAAAACCCAAACAATTCATTCCACCTGTACAATCATGGCAAAGTCGAAGTTAGAGTACATTTGGCTCGATGGCTATAAGCCCACCCAAAGTCTGCGTTCCAAAACAAAAATCGAAGGCGATTTCTCCGGCAAACTTGAAGATTGCCCGATGTGGTCGTTTGACGGTTCTTCGACCGAGCAGGCCGAAGGCGGTTCTTCAGACTGTCTGCTGAAACCGGTATTCATCTGCCCTGACCCACAACGTAAGAATGGTTATCTGGTGATGTGCGAAGTACTGAATGCCGACGGAACCCCGCACGTAACCAACGGTCGCGCCACAATCGAAGACGACGATAACGATTTCTGGTTCGGCTTCGAACAAGAGTACTTCCTGTGGGATATGGCCATCGATAAACCGCTGGGTTTCCCGGCCGAGGGTTTCCCCAAACGGCCCCAGGGCCCTTATTACTGTTCGGTAGGCGCACAAAACGCCTACGGTCGTAGCATCGTTGAAGAACACCTCGACGCCTGTCTGGAAGCTGGTCTGAACGTAGAAGGTATCAACGCCGAAGTAGCAACGGGGCAGTGGGAGTTCCAGATTTTTGCCAAAGGTGCCAAAGACGCTGGTGATCAGATTTGGGTAGCCCGTTACCTCCTGGAGCGTATCGGCGAAAAATATAACGTATCGATCAACTGGCACTGTAAGCCGCTGGGCGACACCGACTGGAACGGATCGGGTATGCACGCCAACTTCTCGAACACGACACTTCGTACGGCGGGCAGCAAAGAAGTATACGACAAAATCTGTAGCGGATTTGGTCGTACGCCCGAGATCATCAAAGCCTGTATCGATGTATACGGCGCCGACAACCACCTGCGCCTGACCGGTAAGCACGAAACCCAGTCGATCGATCAGTTCTCGTTCGGGGTGTCTGACCGGGGGGCCTCGATCCGTATCCCTATCGCTACGGTAGAGCGCGGCTGGAAAGGCTGGCTCGAAGATCGCCGGCCCAACTCGGCTGCTGATCCGTACAAAGTGGCGGCTGTGATCATCAAAACCGTTAAGGCGGCCGACGTTCTGGAAACGGCTTAAGCCGCCCAGACTAATACCAAGAAGCCCGGTCGCTCACGCGACCGGGCTTCTTGGTATTAGTCTGGGTAAAAAAACGGTTTTTGGACCGCCCAGAAGGTTGATTGGGAAGTTCAAGTTCAAGCATATCAATATTTGCAATATTAAGTGGCCAATCTTATACAATATAACAAAGCTTGATGATAAGAAAATTGTCAACTTTAACCTACTTCACTGGCTCAATTGTAAGCGAGCTCCGTTCGACAATTTTAAGGCACCAGGCAACTCATAAATAAGTTTACGTGCTTTGGCAGCATAATTATCTGGAATAACAACCGTATGCTTTAGATAAACTATGTCAGTACTAATTGGTATGTGACCGCATGACCATGTCGAAGTAGAATTCCATGAACCGTTCGATATAGTAGTACAACTCGTACTATTTGGTCCATTCAGGCGTACGATCCATGCGTCTGTATATCCAAGGTTGATAGTGACATCACCTGTTGAGGATTCTGCTGACCCTGCTACGATACATCCTCCATCGGCTGTGGAAAATATGGCAACAGCATCTTCTCTTTCTCTTCCCCCCAACGCTTTTTGCCAGATAAGCGCGCCTGAAGAATTTAACTTAGTTACCCAATAGTCTGTACTTCCTGGATATGATGAGTGGAATCCAGTTACGTCTCCATCTCTTGATTGAATAGAACCAGTTATTATGTATTCATCTTGGTTGGTTTGGACTTGCAACAAAACACTGGACAAACTTTTAAGCAACTTGTTGGCACTGCCCACTGTAATAGTCAAAAGGGGAAAGATAGCCTAGCGCCGAATGCCTGCGTTGCCGGTTATACCAAATCTCTATA
>NZ_SWJG01000007.1 GCF_005870035.1 Spirosoma lacussanchae
CTTTAGCTAGGGAGAGCTCGACGGCCATCCGTTTGAACTCCTCGTCGTACTGTCTTCTGCTGGTTTTCATGGTTCACTAAGTTAGATCACACTTAACTTAATGTCCAGTCAAATGTAGCAGGTCCAATAAAACCTGAACATTGGTTAGTTTCTCTTGAAGCAAGTACTTGCTCAGTAGAGTAAAGTTAATTTACAGATAGATAAACGTACAAAACTCAAACGCATTCTGGGAGTTATTTTCTTCAATACAATCAATTCCTTTACTATTAATAAGCAAACATTAAATAGTTTACTTTATGGAATTCAATCTAACAGAAAAGCATTTCGCCGAAATCGTACAGAAAGCATGGGACGACGCTGGTTTCAAAAATGCACTAGTAGCAAATCCTGAGAAAACGATAGAAGACTACACAGGTGTTAAGATGAACCTGCCCTCAGGTTTGTCGTTTGTAGCGGTAGATCAGAGTGATGAATCAAAAATCTACTTCAACATTCCGCGCAAACAAGATGAATCCAGCATCGAACTGACCGACGAACAGCTAGAAATGGTTGCCGGGGGCGATTTTGTAATTGTTCCTGCTGCTGTTGGCTGCGGCATTGCCACAGTTGCTTTGTGCGTCGCAGCTTATGCTATGTTTACTCGATAATAAAATATTTATTTAACATCAAATAATTTAACTTTATGGAATTCAATCTAACAGAAAAGCATTTCGCCGAAATCGTACAGAAAGCATGGGACGACGCTGGTTTTAAAAATGCACTAGTAGCAAATCCTGAGAAAACGATAGAAGACTACACAGGTGTTAAGATGAACCTGCCCTCAGGTTTGTCGTTTGTAGCGGTAGATCAGAGTGATGAATCAAAAATCTACTTCAACATTCCGCGCAAACAAGATGAATCCAGCATCGAACTGACCGACGAACAGCTAGAAATGGTTGCCGGGGGCGATTTTGTAATTGTTCCTGGTGCAGTTGCTTGCGGCATTGCCACAGTTGCTTTGTGCGTTACAGCATATGCTTTATTCACCCGATAATGCTTGAGATCTCTTTTTATATAAAACGATATTAAAAAAATGGAAGCAACATTAGAACAAAAAGAAGTAGGTAAAAAACTATTGAGCAGCTTAGTCACTAAAGCTCAAGACGATAAAGAATTCAGGTATGAGTTGGTCACGAACCCCTATCAGGTACTTGAGAAAATAGGATGTCCTGAAAGTAATCTTCCTAAAGATGTAAAAATTAAATTTGAAGATCAGACGGACGAAACTGTTGTATATTTAAATATTCCAAGAAAAGTTGATACTGAAAGTATAGAACTCACTGATGAACAACTGGAATTAGTTGCCGGGGGTGAGTTCCTAGTAAGTTTTGGTATTGGCGTTGGCATTGGTGTTTGCGCAGTTGGAGTAGCATATGTAGCATCTCATGTTCATATTTCCTGGAATTAACTGGTAAAACTCGCTTATTAACCAGGTATGTTAAATTAAAGAAGCCGTTTGTGTTGATTTATTTGATTGCTAAATAAAAATCTGAGGCACAAATATTAATACAAGTGGCTTCTTTTCTCATACTTGAAGAAAAAAAAGTATATTCATTACACCAAAACTTGTATTTTTATTTAGTATAACAATGATTTGTTTTTTATGTGCATTTTTTATAAGGATTTAAATTTGGATATAACACAGTTTAATAGATTTGTCACATTTAATTTAATTGTATTTTTTTATAGGAATAATTATAATGAGGATCTAGATAAGGTATTTAAAATCAACTGAACTCTGTTAATGTTGATTATTTTAGTGGTCAGTTCATAGTAATATAAAATTTCATTTCAAGATGGAAAAAAATAAAATAGTTGAACTATCATCATTAACTTTTTTGGGTTTGATCATAGTGTTTCTAGGTAGTATACTGCCCAGTAGTAATAATCAGCTAAATCTTAGCAAGGTGGTAGTTGGGTTAGGCATATTAATTTTGCTAATCGCAATCTTTTCTTTTTTCAGGAGACGATCATAACAACATAAATATTCAGGTACATATTACATGCAGTTGTTGTATCATTTTTATCTCAGTAAAATTGTGTCTATATTACTTATAATAATTGATCCGCTGTAAATTGTTGCCTGTTTTCAAAACCAACTTGACAATAGCTTTAAGATATACTCATCGCTCAGACGCATACAATAATAAATTATAAGAGTCAGTATCAGCCAACGATACCTTAAAATAACAACAATATGAAGACGTATATAGAAGAAAATGTTCAGCTAAAGGATTTCGCAGATTTAATCAGTCCAATTAATATTATTGATTTTGAAGCTAATTATTGGGAAAAGCAAGTTGTACATATCAAACGGGATAATCCATCATTTTTTGAATCGTTATTCTCCGTTGAAGTACTAGATAAGCTTTTAGCCTATAACCGTCCTAGAGGTGGCGGCCTGCGAGTCGTGAAGAGTCAGCAACCACTAAATCCTACTATTTATGAAAATCAGGATGGGAGTCTAAATTTAAATCAACTTTATGCTGCCTACGCCGATGGCCATACCATAGTTATTAATGAGATTCAACGGTATTGGGACCCGATCAAAATGCTGGTGGAGAATATTCATCAATATATGAGCCATCATGTGGTGGCAAATCTCTACTTAACTCCTGAAAATGAGAAGGCACTTTCGCCCCATTATGACTCTCATGATGTATTCGCTTTACAAATTTCGGGAGAAAAGCACTGGATCGTCTATGACGATACGTATTGTAAAACGCCATTGGTACATAGTTTTCAGCCCGTTTTTCAACGTGAGCAACTTAGTGGTGCGAAACAGATTACTTTGAAAGCCGGAGATGTTATGTATATGCCACGGGGAGTGCCTCACGAAGCTTATACCACTGATCAGTCGTCGATGCACATCACCATTGGCGTTCACTCGACACAATGGATCGACTTTATCACGAAATCCTTGGCAAGTCTGGCTCAAAATCATATCGAATTACGCCAGGCCTTACCCATTGGATTTTTGAATTCTGATAACGAAGATTTATTATCGCCGAATGCTGAATTAAACTTCATTACTATTCTTCAGCAGATCTTTCAAAAAGACACTCTTAACGGTTGCCTGTCAATTCTGCAAGAAGAGTTTCGGACGAAAGAACAGCCAAGACCTGATGGCCACTTCGCTAGCCTGGATAAACTTAATCACATTGGACTGGACTCGCTTTTGATCAAACGGGACGGATTAACATCTAAAGTTACTAACCATATTACTGGAGCCCGGATCTCATTCCAGGGCAACGTAGTGAAAGGTCCTTCTCAGATCGCTCCATCACTGGAGTTTATCTCCCAACAGGAAGGCGCTTTCTGCGTGCGAGAAATTCCTTTCCTGAACGACGAAAACAAACTAAAAGTGGCAAAACGACTGATTAGAGGTGGATTGCTGAAAGTGGCTTAATACGGTGGCTAAGAGGCTACGATGATTAACCCAATTTATTGATTTTACTTTCTGTCATTCCGGCGAAGAAAACATTTTGCCTTCGCCGGAATGACAAACTTACCTATACAAGACTTACAAACTTCTTTTGTTCCTTATACCTAGTCAGTATCCAAAACGGATTAGGCTAAACTTAACTGACAGACGAAATTGCTCGAAAATATTTGGTAATGTAATAGCTAGTATTCACTAATCTGATACACTGATAATCCCTAAAAACACTTTACAGAGGTACATGCATAAAGGAATGAATTAGTTTATTATACGTGTCATTATGAAAGCTAATACCTATAAAGATAAGAGCACGGAGAGCCTAAGCAAGCTGGAAAAGACAACTGTAGCAGTAATAGGTCTATTTGCAGGCATACTCACTGTACTGTTTGTTGTAACAATACTACTAACGTTTAAACAAGGATTTACCACCTTCCTCATCGTTCCCTTCTCCCTGTTGCCGCTACTTGGCTTAAATATGGCTAGTCTGAAAAAAATCAGACAGGAGCTTCGTGCCCGGGAAACAGTATTTTAAAGCGTTCGCTGCAGGGAGTTTTGCTCTGTAGGCTCATCCTGAACGAGGGTACTGAAACCATAAAATAGGACAGTCAGCTATACACTGGAATGAATTTCGGTGTAATCAATGTTTCGCGCACCACTTACGACGGATTTTGGGCCGACGATTCAGAAGGTGGTCGGTATGGATCGCTGTTCTTGATTTTTTCTCCCAATAATTATTCTATCAACGATGCATACAGCAAAGAAAAATACCATAGACTGGAATTCGCCTAATGCATTGGAACAACTTGCTCAGCACATCAGACACCCTCTGCAGAGTATCATGAATGTGGGCAAAAATAGGGGTACATATGATACGCAGCATATTGAGCAGATTCTTTTTTCCAGTAGTAAAGAAATCAGTGATATAGTAGAAGATATTCTGACTAAAGCCAGAGCCAATACATTAAGCCTGACCTACCACGACCGCCCGGATATATTTCACATTTATGAATCGAATGAAAATGTCAGGAAGATGTGCCAGGGTGAGTTACAACCCCAGAAGATAGCAAAAACAGACCAGGACTGGCTCGTAAACCTGGAGCGGGAGGTATACGGCAACATAAGCCAGGAATATTTGGATATTAACGAGTTGTCGTACAAAATGGCAGTCAGTGAACGACAGCTACACCGCAAAGTAGTAAACCTGGTTTTTTTAACTCCTAATAAATACGTTAGAGTTCTTCGGCTACATAAAGCCCGGCAGTTGATCGAGAGATATGTACAGCAGTCTGTTTCACAAATTGCCTACACGGTTGGCTATAAAGACGTGCACTACTTTTCAAAGCTTTTTGCAGAACAATATAGCATTTCACCAAAGCAGCTATTGTGCTCGTTTCGGTGAATTTATTGAATGTCGGAGTTACATCGTGGCAGATATGACAAGCTTTCTGACGAGATAGTTTGCGTCGAGGATCAGCCATCTTTTCATACACAATAGTCTATTTTATAAATCAATAAATTCTATGAAACGTGTACTGTATTTCTTAGGCCATCTTAATGATAGAGATGTAGAATGGATGCTTCAGAATGGCAATAAACTGATGCTGGAAACAGGCGATAGGCTGATCAACAAAGGGCAGGCTATCGACAGTTTGTATATCGTTTTGTCGGGTCAGTTAGCCGTCTGCGCTAATAACAATTTCAACGAGTGCATCGCCAAGCTCGAAAGCGGGGAGGTAGTGGGGGAAATGTCGTTTCTCGAATCGACTCCGCCGTCGGTTTCGGTCATCGTTACGGCCCCGTCGGTCATCTACCAGATCTCCCGCGAAAAGATCAATCTACGGCTGTTGACCAACTCCGAATTCAGAGCCAATTTTTATTACGCTCTGGCCCTGTTCCTCTCGAACCGGCTTCGCAAAACCACGGATCAACTGGGCTTTGGTAACCCCGATGACGAGGACCTGGTAGACGCGAATGTTCTTGACGGCGTGGCCCAGGCCGGATCGCGCTTCGTCAAGCTGTTGCATAGATTCTCGGAGGTTTAACACTGAAAATCTACCGGCACATGAGACACTGTCTATATGGCATTCTGATAGGCGTAATGGCGCTGACCAGCAACGTACGCGCCCAGGTCAGGTGCGACTTACTCGAAATTTCCAGGAAGGCCTTCGATAAGAACCCCACGCTCGTACGGAGTGGACTGGCTATCCGGAGCGCCGAAGCGGACCTGCAGATTCAACGGAGCACGTTTGACCTCAACTCGTTTTCCGAGTTGCTGTTTCAGAACAACCAATACCGGCTGCCTGGGGCTGATCCCCGAAACGCCCTGCTGGAGAACAGCATCTTACGAAACAACGCGCTGAATCTGTCGGGGGGGCTACGTAAACGGCTGCGGACCGGCCAGTTGACCGAGTTTAGTCTCAACTACGGATTTGCTAACAACAATTATCCGGTCAACAGCTTCAACCAGCCCATTGGTCTTTACCTGGGCAACAACACCAGCACGATCAATTTCTCGCTGACCCAACCGTTGCTTCGGGGCAAAGGACGAGTCATTACCACTGCCCTGGAGCGGGCTAATTCCCTCTATGTGCTGAATGCAAAGAGTGGTAATGAGTATACGACCTCGTACGAGATCTGGCAAATCGGGCTGGCCTACTGGAACTACTATACCGCGTTCAAGAGCCTGGAAATCTACAAGCAGAGCGAAAACCGGATTCGGAATGTGCTGGCGGTAACAGAAGAGCTGGTAAAAGGCGATAAAAAACCGGCTGGCGACCTGATACAGGTCAAGTCGGACCTGGCCAACCAGGAGAAGCTGACCATCATGGCTCAGCAGGATCTGTATAGCGCCAGAATACAGCTAGGTAAAGTAATCGGTCTAAGTACGGAAGAAAGCCTGTTGATCGACGTTCCCGAGAATGACTTCCCGACCATTGCCGAATCAGCGTTCAAAAAAGGGTTCGACAAAGCTGATTATATCCGGATTGCCAAAGAACGACGCGCCGATCTGATGGCCGCCCGGCATGGTCATGAGGCTCTGCAGCAGCAGTTTATACTGGCCCAGAACAACACAAAACCTCAGCTCGACCTGACCGGGTTTCTGGCCTACGGGAGCGCCAGTACGGGCAACCGGATGGGTGATGTGATGGCAGCCTTCTCGAACAACGAAGGCCGCAACATCGGAACCGGCGCCAGACTAACCTTCACCTTTCCGGTCAATAACAACTGGGCGAGAGGAAGCCTGGCCAAAAGCCAAATGGCCCTCAGCGATCAGAACGTAGTGGTCAATAATATTCAGCGAGTAATTGAGCTGGACGTCAATAACGACCTGAACTACCTCGATAACAGCGTTATAAATCTCCAGAAGGCCGAAGAGGTCCTCAACTACACGCAGGACGTATTCAAAGACGAGCAGGTCAAATTCCAGTCGGGCCTGACCACCATCCTGAGTCTGATCCTGTTTCAGGAGCGGCTTACGGCTGCTCAGCTTCGGTATCTGCAGGCTTACCAGCAATTTGCCCGAGCCATCATCAACCTCAGACACGACACCGGAACACTCGTAGCCCCCGATAACAAAGGCTTTGTGATCGACAGAAACGCATTTTATACCATCCCTGATACAAACAACAACTAACGTCATGGCAGCAGGATTTTTTAGACAGTCAGCCTTGGAAAAGCTGTCGACCCCCGAGAAGCTCGATCAATTGATAAAAGTGACCAGCCCCAAGGCCTGGATTACGCTGTCGGTGGTGTTTGCCGCGCTCGCTACGGGTATTGGCTGGTCGGTTTTCGGGCGGGTCAGTACCAAACTGAACGTAACCGGGGTGGTGCTGGGTGGCGAAGTGCACGAAGTCGTAGCCACCTCGCAGGGGCAACTGGTAAAACTGCAGGTCCGGATCGGTGATAAAGTACAGAAGGGGGCCGTCATCGCCACGGTGCAGCAGCCGGAGCTGGTTCAACAGATCGAAAACGCCAAAGCCACCCTGTCGGAGCGCAACTACGAACTGACCAAACTAATCTCGTATGGTAACAAAGGCACCCTGCTGGAAGGGGAGCTGATGAGCCAGAACCGGGTTAGTATTCAGGGCGAAATTGAAGCCGAGAAAAAGAAGCTGGCTTTTCTGGCTAACCAGCTCGAGTCGGAGGTGGGCCTGTTCGAAAAAGGGTTGATCGTGAAAGCGCAGGTAGCCGGCACCAAACAACAGATCGATGCGTCGAAGAACACCATCGAGCGGCTGAAAGTGCAGCTGGCCGAAGTCTCTAACCGGCAGCACGACGCGGGCTATTCGCTGCAGCAACGCGTGGCGACCCAGAAGCAGCAGATTGCCGAGGCCGAGCGGAGCCTTCAGTTCCTGACCGAGCGCTACGATACGCAGTCGAACATCAAAAGCCCCTACGATGGCGAAGTGGTTGAAGTACTCACCGACGCGGGTGTGATGGTTGGGCCGGGTACCCCGCTGTTCAAGCTGAAAAACCAGAAAGAAGGCCAGCTGGCCAGCCTGAAGGGGGTTCTTTACATTCCGTCGCAGGATGGCAAGAAGATCAAACGCGACATGGAAGCGTTTGTGGTGCCATCGACTGTGCAGCCGCAGGAGTACGGGTTCATCAAAGGCAAGGTTACTTACGTGTCGGACTTCCCAATCACCCAGCAGGGCATGATGACCTCGGTTAAGAACGACCAGCTGGCCAAAGGCTTGTTATCCATGGGTCCGCTCTTCGAAGTCCATGTCGTTTTTGAGAAAGACAATGAGTCGTACAGTGGCTTCAAATGGACGTCGGCCAAAGGACCGGACATCGCTATCAAGGAAGGAACTTCCTGCATGGGTCAGATTACCGTAAAGCAGGAGAACCCGATTGCGATCGTTGTGCCGGCATTTAAGAAATTCTTCAATCTATACTGATACCGATTTTCGAGATGGCAACCAATACAACTTTTCCCATTGGGAAACAGGCGCGGCCTGTTAAGGTGCCCACCGTTCTGCAGATGGAGAGTGTGGAGTGTGGCGCAGCTGCTTTGAGCATTATTTTGGGCCATTTCGGCAAATTTGTACCCCTCGAAAAGTTGCGGATTGCCTGTGGCGTATCCCGAGATGGCCTCAAAGCAACCAATATCATCAAGGCCGCCCGCGAGTTTGGGCTAGATGCCAAAGGCTACGCCAAGTCGGTCGAGAAGCTGATGCAGGTCGAAATGCCGGCCATCATCTTCTGGAACTTCAACCACTTTCTGGTGCTGGAGGGCTTCTCAAAAGACAAAGTCTACCTCAGCGATCCGGCTCAGGGGCGGTACGCGGTTACCTACGACGAGTTCGACGAAGCCTATACCGGCGTGGTGCTTACGTTTAAGCCGAACGAACGCTTCGAAAAAGGCAACGAAAAACGGGGGCTGGCTGCGTCGCTGGCTTCCCGGATCTCCAACTCGAAGCTGAGTATCACCTACATTCTGCTGGCGAGCCTGTTTCTGGTCATTCCCGGTCTGGTGATTCCGTCGTTCATCAAAGTATTTATCGACAAATACCTGGTCAACGGCCATGCCGACTTTGTAATGCCCCTGCTGCTGATCATGGGCGGGGTACTAGCGATCAACGGGGTTCTGGTGTACCTCCAGCAGTATTACCTACTGAAGCTGGAAACCAAACTTGCCCTGACTACCTCCAGTAAATTCCTCTGGCACGTTTTTCACCTGCCTATTTCGTTTTTCACGCAGCGATACAGCGGGGAGATCGGTAACCGGGTTTCGCTCAACGACAAAGTGGCCCGGCTACTCAGTGGCGATCTGGCCAACGCGGCTCTGAACGTCATTATCGTGATTTTCTACGCCTTTCTGATGTTTTCGTATGACGTACCGCTGACCCTGATCGGCATTTTCATGGCGGGGCTGAACGTGGTGGCGCTGCGGTATGTATCCAGAGCCCGGAAAGACGGAAGCCGTACGTTAAGCAACGAAACGGGCAAGTTGCTCGGAACCACCACCTCGGGCATCAGCATGATCGAAACGCTGAAAGCATCGGGTCGCGAAAACGACTTCTTCACGAACTGGATTGGCTACCTGGCCAAGGTGATGAATTCGCAGCAGCAACTAGGCTGGCTCACCACCCGGCTCAACGTGCTGCCCCCGCTGATTACGTCGCTGACCACCACATTCATCCTGGGGCTGGGGGCGTTGCGGATTATGGACGGCGAAATGACGCTCGGCGCGCTGGTATCGTTCACCTATCTGATGGGTAACTTCATTGGGCCCGTAAACCAGCTTATTGCCGTCGGAACGATGCTGCACGAAACGGAGAGCGACATGGGCCGCATCGACGACGTGTTGAACTACGAGCTGGACGAGCAGTTCAGGCCGGGCGCTGGTGCGGCTGAGACCCAGCCAGATGGCATTCATACCAAGCTGACCGGTTATTTCGAGCTGAAAAACGTCACGTTCGGGTATAACACAACCATGGCCCCGCTCATCGAAAACTTCAGCCTGAAAGTGAAGCCCGGTAGCCGGGTGGCGCTGGTGGGTGGATCGGGGAGTGGCAAATCGACCGTGGCTAAAATCGCGTCCGGTTTATACCCGATCTGGAGCGGTGAGGTGTTGTTCGATGGTAAACCGAAAAATACAATTCCGCGGCATATCATCACCAATTCTCTGGCCGTCATCGATCAGGAGGTGCTGGTCTTCAACGGGACCGTGAAAGAAAATATCAGCTTCTGGGATTCGGCCATTACCGACAAACACATCATTCAGTCGGCCCGCGACGCAGCTATTCACGATATCATATCGGTCCGGAAAGACGGCTACGACAGCGCCGTTTCAGAAGGCGGAACCAACTTCAGTGGCGGGCAGCGGCAACGGCTCGAAATAGCGCGGGCCCTGGCTACCAACCCCTCTATCCTGATCATGGACGAAGCCACCAGCGCGCTTGATCCTACGGCCGAAAAGATCGTCATGGATAACATTAAAAAGCGGGGTTGTACCTGCCTGATCGTGGCGCACCGGCTCAGCACCATCATCGACTGCGATGAGATTATTGTGATGGAATATGGCAAAGTAGTAGAGCGGGGCACCCATCAGGAGCTGATCAAGAAAAATGGAGTATACGCCCACCTGATCGAAACGAAATAAACGATACTACATCTATATCTATGTCAGCTATAAAAGAAAAACTATATATCTATGCCGAGAACCCGCTGGTGCTCGATAGCTCAGACCGGTTCTGGCTGGTGCTCTCCGGGGAGGTAAACGTTTTCTATACGAGAATCGATGAAGAGGGAAACTATACCAATCGACTAAAATTTCTGTATTCGGCCAAGAAAGGGGAAGTATTATTCAGCCTGTTAGCCCCCGAGGCTGCCGACACCACCCGCCTTATTGCGTTCTCGGCCGAGGCTACCTTACTCGCCATTGACAAAGCCGACCTGCTCAACGTCGATCATTTCTTCCTGAAGAACATGATCGATAAATGGATCATAAAAACGTCTTCCGAGGTCAGCACTCTCAACGCACCCAGGGTCTATAAACCACTCGATGAGTACCAGGAAGTACCGCTGGAAGCCAACACCATGGCGTTCCCGTCTACGGGCATCAGCTGGATTCAGTTGCTGCGGGGCGAGGTCAGTCTGTTTGCCCAGACTACAGAGGTGAGTTACGCACAGTACCCTGATTTTCTGGCGCCGACCTCCAATAAGCTGTGGATCAAATCATTGACGGATAACACCGCCGTACGCGTACTGAGCACCCGCGAGATGCTCCTGCAGGAAGAGGTTTATTTTCTGCTGGCCCTGAGCAAGCTCGAAGCCTATTTCTACGCTCAGATCAATCAGATCATAGATGCGCAGCAGGTAGAAGAAATTACGTACCTGTCCGAAAAGCGGGTTACTGACCAGTTGGCTCTGGAAACGACCCTGGGCAAAATTAAGTCGGTCGTGGCGGGCAACGGCAGCGGGCAGGGACCGGAGGTGACGGGCAAACGAAACCAGCAGAACCTTCTTTTTCAAACGTGTCAGCTCATCGGGAACCAGATCGGCTTTTCGCTGGAAGCCCCCAAATACGTTGAGTCGCACCAGAATAATGTCACGAATCAGCTTCATCTGATTGCCAAAAGCTCGAAGCTGCGCATCCGTAAAATCATTCTCCGGGACACCTGGTGGAAGGAAGAATGCGGGCCGTTGCTGGCGTTTACCAAAAAAGACAAAACCCCCGTTGCGCTCCTGCAGAAAACGCCCACCAGCTACCTGATCAGAGACCTGTCGACGGGTCAGGAAGCCGTTGTTAACCACGAGATTGCGCAGTCACTGGAACCCATCAGCTACATGTTTTTTCCGGGCTTCGATGGCAAAATGAGTTCCGTAAAAAAGGTACTCGCGTTTGCAGTCAAAGGCGTGGAAAAAGACGCAAAATGGCTGATGCTATCGGCTCTGGCGGGTAGTGTGATTGGGTTGCTGGTGCCGGTACTGTCGGGTACCATGTATGATGAGGTGGTGCCGACGGCGGATCGGTCGCTACACCTGGAGGTCTTTGTCATCCTGGTTATGATTGCTTTGGTAAAGGCTGGTCTGCAGTTGGTTTCGGGCGCGCTGCAGCTACGGGTCGAATCGAAGTCGAGTATCAACTTACAGGCCGGCATGATGGATCATATGCTTCGCTTGCCAGTGACGTTTTATAAGAAATATACCGCTGGCGATCTGACCAACCGGGTACTGAGCGTCAATACCATCCGGCAAATCGTGTCCAGTACCCTGATGACCGCCGTGTTGAGCGGGGCCTTTTCGTCGGTTAACCTGTTCCTGCTGTTCTACTACGACGCCAGCCTGGCCTGGGTGGGCGTTGGACTGGGTTTGCTGGCGGCTGCGTTTATGGTGACCATAGGCTGGCTCAAGCTGAAATACGACCGACAGGTATCGACCTACCAGGGCGAAATTCAGGGCTTTCTCTTCGAGTTTCTGTCGGGAATCACCAAAATTCGGATAACGGGTGGCGAACGGCGCGTCTTTGCGCTGTGGGCCGATAAGTTTTCGACCCTGAAGAAGCTAGGCTTCAACTCGGGCACCTACCAGAATTTTGTCGAAGTCTTCAATGCGTCGTACCCGCTGCTGACCAATATTTTCTTTTTCTCTTTTCTCTATTACACCGTCTCGAATGCCAATGCCGCAACGGGCATGCTGTCGGTAGGGGTGTTTATGGCCTTCATCACCTCCTTCAATCAGTTTCTGAACGACAGCCTGCGGCTAAGCATGGCAATGATTACGTCGCTGAATGTGGTTACGCTCTATGAACGGGTGAAGCCCATTTTGGAGGCAGAAACGGAGTCGGTCGATCAGAGTGTCGACCCCGGCGAGCTGGCGGGTGAGATCGAAGTGAACTCGGTTTCGTTCCGCTACCGCGACGATCAGCCGCTGGTTCTCAACAACGTTACCTTCAAGATAAAACCCGGCGAGATGGTCGCTTTTGTGGGCGCTTCGGGTTCGGGCAAGTCGACTATTATGCGGCTGCTGCTGGGCTTCGAGCAGGCCGAAGCGGGCTCTGTCTATTACGATGGCAACTCGTTTGAGCTGATGAACAAAGAACTGGTTCGCCGGCAGATCGGGGTGGTGCTGCAAAACGGGGCGCTGATGTCGGGCAGTATTTTCCAGAACATCATCGGCAACTCCGAACTTACCCTCGACGATGCCTGGGAAGCGGCCCGGATGGCGGGTATGGAAGAAGACATCAAGCACATGCCGATGGAAATGCATACCGTCGTGAGCGAAGGCGCCGGTACGTTCTCGGGCGGGCAGCGGCAACGGCTTATGATTGCCCGGGCTATTGTTCATAAACCCCGACTGCTCTTTATGGACGAAGCCACCAGCGCGCTCGACAACCGGACGCAGAGCCTGGTGTCGCAGAGTCTGGATAAACTCCAGGCCACCCGGATTATCATTGCTCACCGGCTGAGTACGATCAAAAATGCCGATCGCATTTACGTCCTCGACAAGGGCACCATCGTTGAGTCCGGCACCTATGACGAACTCATGGAGAAAGACTCGCTATTTGCCCAGCTGGCTAAACGTCAAATCGCCTGATCCATGACAGCGCCCTCGCCGAACCGGCTCCTGCGTAACAGCCACATCGCGTTGCCGGATGAGCTGGAAGCCTATCTCCAGAACAACTTTAGCGGTAAAGAAATCAGCCACGAACCGGTTGCCGTCGACGAGCCATACGGGGCTGTCTGGGCCGCGCATCTGGCCAGCCAGGGCAACGTATTTCAGCTCCTGCAAGCATGCTACCCCCAGCTCAACTTCCCGATACAGGACGGCATCAACAAAACGCAGGCGTATATAGATACCGTTCTGAAAGGGAAGCCCTGTACCGCCGGGTATACGCCTGTACTGAGCCAGCCCGAACGCCTTCGCCTGCACGTGCACACCAGCCTTGCCGGTAATGTGCCAGTGCTGATCGTTCCGGATCATGGGGATTTTGTCAGGCTTGTTCAGTGCTTTCTGCATAAAAACAACCCGATGCCGGTTCCGGCGTCGATGGGGGCTTCGCTGTTGAATGGCCTCAATAACTGGGAGCGCATCCATGCGCTGAAGAGAAGCTGGCTCCGTACCAACCCGGCCGAAACCTGGACTCAGGAGTTCTCGAAAAACGTGCTGCCCAATCCAGGCCTGTACAAGGACAAGCTGATTCTGCTCAGCACAAAGCCGTACAGCAACGTACCCGCCGATCGGCTGGGCCTTACCGAAGCGGCTTGGGCAGCCTACTCGCTTTCGATACGGCTTGAGCATGAGTGCACGCATCTCTATACCCTCCGCCGGTTCGGCTGTGCCACCAATAACCTGCACGACGAACTCATTGCCGATTACATGGGCATCAGCAAAGCCCTCGGTACATATCGCAAAGACTGGATGCTGGCGTTCATGGGGCTGGAGGCCTATCCGGCCTACCGAAAAGGCGCCCGACTGGAAAACTACCTGGGCGATACCAACCTGACACCCGAGGGGTTCAGCCAGCTAACTGCGATCATCAAACAGGCTATTGAGTCGATTGCCCGATTTGATACGGCACTGGGACCGATCCGGTCGGCGCAGGACCAGATGTGCCGGATGGATGCGCTCTGTACTACAGACTTGATAAACATTGCTTCGGTGAAAGGCGCAAACACCCTGTTGCAAACGTATCAGGAATTGGCTGAGGTTATGAAGTATAACCAAAATGACTGAACTACAACCACTTATTATAGCTTTTCGGGTGCTATCCAAAGACCTTTGAATCGAAATAAATCAACTATAACCTAGTAATCTACGTAGTAATCATGGAAAAACCAATCAACGACAAGATTAACGACCTGCGCAACGAAGCCGCCAATCAGGAAGAACTGATGAAGTCGCTGGCACAAATTGACGAAGAAGGCCAACTGTCTGACGACGTACTGGATGCCGTAAGTGGCGGTGCGCTGTCGGGAGGCAAATTCATTATTGGCGAGCCTATCGGTCTTATGCCCATTGGTATTACGCCCATCGGTATCATGCCGCTCAATGAGCCTCAATAAGCCGCACCCTGGCTCAATCACACATTATAACTAACACCAGATCGGGCACCAGCCGGAACGGATTTCGCTGGTGCCTGATCTGGTTTGTCACTCACTCGGATCTATGGCATCTCTTCTCTGCCCCAGCTCAATCGCGAAGCCCGGTGCTAAACTCTTCGGTATCCAGAATGCATCGGGCCACGTTGAATATCTCGACGAGCCGATTACTGTCGATAAGACATTTGTAGAAACCGCGCGGCAGGGGCGCGCGCCCGAAGAGCGGTTTCGGTTCGCCACCAACTGCATCAAAACTGGCTGCGGCCACTGGACCGGCGAAGCCACGGGCTGCGGGCTGGTGAACAAGATTGTCGATGGCATGAACCGAAACGCCGAGGCCACGCTGGTGGCCTGCCCCATTCGCGACCGCTGCCGCTGGTATCACCAGCAGGGAGCAACGGCCTGCGCCAGTTGTGACGAAGTGGTTCGAAATGTTCGGGTAGCGGCTGTGCTGGCCTGAGCGGACAGGGGGCTGACAAACATACTCGCGGTGGCTCGGTTTTTGCCGAGCCACCGCGGGCGTTTAGGCGTGCTTCCGACCGGTAAGGTAACCTGAACGCCCACGCAGCTGTCATTCCTTATGGGTTCCCACACCCGAATGATAAAATAACTTTACTTTAGCCCTGATTATTCAGGACTTTGCCCGCATACTTCCGTGACATTTACCGATCAGATTGTTTTTATTACCGGTGCCGGTTCGGGCATTGGCCGGGCCACGGCACTGGCGTTTACAAAAGCAGGCGCCCGGGTTGCGGTAGCCGACGTTAATGAAACCAGCGGCCGCGAAACCGTCGACCTGATTCAGCGGGCGGGGGGCGATGCGCTCTTCGTGGCGTGTAATGTGGCTGATCCGGTGCAGATCGAAGCGGCTATCCGGCAAACGGTAGCCACCTACGGCCGACTCGATGTCGGCATCAACAACGCCGGTATCGGCGGGGCGTTTGCCCGCTTCACCGACCAGACGCCCGACGATTTCAACCAGATGATGGCTATAAATGTCGGTGGGGTATTTTATGGCATGCAGCACCAGATTCGGCAGATGCTGGCTCAGGACAGGCCCGGCGGTGCAATCGTTAATGTGTCGAGCATTGCTGGTATACGGGGTATGCCGATGGGAGCGCCCTACAGCGCATCTAAACATGCCGTCATTGGCCTGACCAAAACCGCAGCGCTCGAATATGTCCGGCAGCGTATCCGCGTCAACGCCATCTGTCCCGTATACACCCACTCGGCCATGGTCGATGACCTGATCAATACGGCCCCCGGCATGGAAGAGCGTATGCGACGCATGATTCCGCTGGGTCGGTTTGGCCAGCCCGACGATATTGCGCAGGCTATTTTGTGGCTCTGCTCCGACGAAAACTCGTTTTATACCGGCCAGGCCCTGCACCTGGATGGCGGGCTGACGGCGGGCTGACGGGCCGCCTGGTTACAGAAAAACCGGCGAAACAGCCGGTCGGGTCGACACTGTGCTTCGCCGGTTTGGGCTGGGCTTGATGCGGGTTAAGCTGCTTCCTTCTCTACATCAGCATCCGGCGCGTTTTTCTTAACGGATTCGATGCCGTTATCCCGGCCGCTTTCGCTCTCGTACATTTCGCTGGAACCAATGACCTGACCATTGCCGGCTTTCAGCGTAAAGTAGAACTTGCCGTTGGTCGATGTCTTGCGCTCGTACCGGTCATCGTTGGGCGCATTCTTTTTAACCGACTCGATGCCGTTTTCGCAGGCGCTGGCCGAACTGTACCCTTCGCTCGCTAGAATGACCTGACCATTACTGGCTTTCAGGTTAAACTGGAATTCCCCGTTTTTGCGGGTCGAAATAACAAATTTGCCCATGTTGATTATGAAGTTAGTGGGTGATACGGGTCTATAGATCTGCTTAAGAAGCAAGTATCACCACGTTTCTAACCAGCTGTCTTCTTTCGCGCGCATGGCAGCTACTTCGTCGTCGGTTTTGTCGCCATAGCCGCACAGGTGCAGCAGTCCATGGGCCAGTACCCGTCGCATCTCGTGCTCCGTCGGAACGCCCAGCTGGCGGGCGTTATCGGCCACCCGCTCAACGCTGATGAAAATGTCGCCTTCTATTTTATCGTCCGACTCGCTCGTGTCGAAGGTAATGATATCGGTATAGTAATCGTGTTGCAGATACTCGCGGTTTACCTGTAGAACGTGTTCATCGGAGCAGAAGATGTAGTTCAGGTCGCCGAGCGCGTAGCCTTCCTGCTCGGCCTGCCGTTTCAGCCACTGGCGGGTTACCTGCTTCTTCGGCAGTGTATAGTCGACATCTTCGTTAAAAAATCGAATCATGCTCATCCAAGGTATGGGATGTATAGCATACCTTTCTGTTACAAAGATACGCCCGATCTAATCGCCCGACCCTCATGAAAGCTCTTCAGCTAGCCGCTACTCACCAACCCATCCAGCTCATTGACGCGCCAACGCCTGCCCCCGGTCCTGGTGAGGTGCTGGTCCAGATCCGGGCCGCTGCTCTGAATCACCGCGACGTGTTTATCCAGCAGGGGTTGTACCCTGGTATTAAATTGCCCGCTATACTCGGCTCCGACGGGGCGGGCGTCGTTACCGAAGTCGGGGCGGGTGTCGATCCGGTCTGGCGCGGGCAGGCCGTGATCATCAACTGTTCGATGCACTGGGGCCCCAACCCGGCCTATTACGGAGCCGATTTCCAGATTCTGGGTATGCCCGCCAACGGAACCTATGCCGAGTACGTTGCCATACCGGTCAGGTACATCCATCACAAACCGGCCCATCTGTCGTTCGAGCAGGCGGCTGCGCTCCCGCTGGCAGGGCTTACTGCCTGGCGGGCTCTGATGTCGAGGGCCGGTCTGCACGCCAGCGGGGCTCAAAGCCCGGAGAAAGTACTGATCACCGGAATTGGCGGAGGAGCCGCCCTCTTTGCGTTGCAGTTTGCCGTAGCGGCCGGCGCCGAAGTGTGGGTTACGTCGGGTGCAGACGAGAAGATCGAGCGAGCCAAAGCCATGGGAGCGGTAGGCGGTGTCAACTACCGCGAACCCGACTGGGGCAAAACGCTCATGACCCGAACCGGCGGAGGGCGGGCCGGCTATTTCAACGTCATCATCGATAGCGCAGGCGGACCGGGCTTCGCCAAACTGATTGATGCCGCTGCGCCCGGTGGCCGAATTGCGATCTTCGGCGGCACTACCGGAACGATTACGGAGGTAGTGCCGCCCAAAGTATTTTTCAAGCAGCTGAACATCGCCGGAACCACGATGGGGACCGAAGCAGAGTTCGGTGCCATGGTCCGGTTTGTCTCGGAAAAAGGAATCGTGCCGGTGGTCGATGAGGTGTTTTCACTGACCGATGCCGCGGGAGCATTTCAGAAGATGAACGACGGAAAACAGTTCGGAAAGCTGGTGCTGAAGGTGGGGGAGTAACTACTTGATCTGTAGAGTTGTTTCAGGTATAATGGCCCGTTAACTCCCTTTCTGGGGTAAATAAAATCCAGGTTTCCTACTTATCCACACGACTGCTGTGGATAAGTAGGGGGTTATGCACATTATTGCGAAAACCCCTTGGTTTCGGGCGAAGAGCCGTCGGCCTGGTTTACCTTTGTGGTCATGATCGATTTGACACCGTCCGTACTGGATTTACTGGGTCGTCGGCTGGCCGAACGAACGCAGACCGGCTTACTTCGGCAGGTGCGCACCACCGATGGGCTGATCGACTTCTGCTCGAACGATTACCTGGGTTTTGCACGTCTGCCCAGCCTACGCGCGTCTATCCAACGGGTCGATGCCAGCTTCCCGGATCTGCGCACCGGCGCCACCGGCTCCCGGCTGCTGGCCGGGCAAACGGAGCTGGCCGATGCGCTCGAACAGGAGCTGGCCAGTTTCTACCGTACCGAGTCTAGCCTGGTCTTCAACTCGGGCTACGATGCCAACCTGGGCCTGATGGCCTGCCTGCCACAACGGGGCGATACCCTCCTGACCGACGAGCTGATCCATGCCAGCATGATTGATGGGTCGCGGCTTAGCTACGCCACCCGCGATCGGTTTCGCCATAACGACCTGGCCGATCTGACCGAAAAATTACGGGTGGCCCGTAGTCGGCCGGGGCAGGTTTTTGTAGCGGTCGAGTCGGTGTATTCGATGGATGGGGATCTGGCGCCACTGGCCGACCTCTGTGATCTCTGCGACCGCTACGGGGCGGCCCTGCTCGTTGACGAAGCCCATGCTACGGGTGTTTACGGACCTAATGGAGAAGGGCTGGTGGTGGCGCTCAACCTGCAGAGTCGGGTGCTGGCGCGGGTGCATACGTTCGGGAAGGCGCTCGGTGTCCACGGGGCAGCTGTGGTTGGTCCGCTGGTGCTGCGCAACTACCTGATCAACTTTGCCCGGTCGTTTATCTACACTACCGCGCTGCCGCCCCCCAGTCTGCTGGCTATTCAGCAAGCGCACCGGCACCTGCTGGCGTCGGCAGAACCGCGCGACCTGCTTCATAGCCGAATCCGGCATTTTCGGTCGGGCGTTGCGTCGGCGCTGTCGGGGGCCATCTGGACCAACAGCACATCGCCAATCCAGTGCCTGATTGTTCCCGGCAACGAAGCTGCCCGACATACCGCCCAGGCTGCTCAGGAAGCCGGTTTCGATGTGCGGGCCATTCTCAGTCCAACGGTTCCGGTAGGGCAGGAGCGGCTTCGTATCTGTATACACGCGTTTAACACAACGGCCGAAATAGATCGGCTCATTCGAATACTTCAATCAACCCAATTCTATGAGTAAGTTCAGTCAGTTTATCGTGGCCGGTATCGGTACCGAAATTGGCAAAACCGTAGCGTCGGCCGTACTGGTCGAAGCCTTGCAGGCCGATTACTGGAAACCCGTACAATCGGGCGCGCTCGAAGACTCCGATACCGAAACCGTTCGGCGGCTCATCAGCAATTCGGTATCGCAGTTTCATCCGGAAGCCTACCGGCTGAAGGAGCCGCTGTCGCCCCATGCCGCTGCGGCTATTGACGGTGTAACCATCGATCTGGCCGCTATTCAGCTACCGCAAACCAATAATGCGCTGGTTGTCGAGCTGGCTGGCGGTCTGATGGTACCCCTCAACGATCACGACCTGACGATCGACTGGGTACAGCGATCGGGTTTGCCGGTGGCGCTGGTATCGCGGAATTATCTGGGAAGCATCAACCATACCCTGCTCTCGGTCGAAGCATGCCGCAGCCGCCATATTCCGCTGCTGGGCATCTTGTTTAACGGACCGGCAACCCCCGCTACCGAAACCTTTATTCTGAACTACACGGGCCTGGCCTGCCTGGGTCGCATCGGTCAGGAAGACGAGATCACCCCCGACGTAATAAAACGGTATGCGGCTTCGCTGAGGCTGAACCAGGCGCTCGAAACCGCGTAGCCAGCGGGTGCTTACCAGCCCGCAATCAGCTCATCGAAGCGTTCGAGCAGAAATTTACTCTTCGGGCCGACCTTGCCATCGCCAATGGTGAGGTCGCCGATCTGGGTAATGGGCAGTACCTTTTTGGTGGAGCTGGTCGTAAAGGCTTCTTCGGCATCGTAGAGTTCTGACAGCAGCACCGGGCGCTCTTCGACCCTGAAATCGGCCTGTGCGATGCCGATAACGGTTCGGCGGGTGATGCCGTGCAGAATATGCCGGTTTGGCGTAATAATCTTTTCACCTTTGACCAGAAAGAAATTGCTTCGGCTCAGTTCGCTGATTTCGCCCCCTTTCTGGTAAAGCAAATCCGACGCCCCCGCGGCCCGAATAGCTTCAGCCATCAGAATCACGCGCTTGTAGTCGGTACTTTTCACCTCGGCCATCTCCCGCACGTACTCGTCCAGAATGACTTTGATCCCCTGCTCATACTGCACCGGCGGCACGGGATGAATGGCTTCTGTCAAGATCAGCAGGTTGGGTTGTTCGATGGAAATGCTATCGGCCGAGTAACCGCCTGTCATCACGAAACGCACCGCCACGTCGGCACCGCCGTTACGCTCGATCAGGTTCATCACGACGGCATAGGTTTCTTCTTTGCAGAGCGGTAGCGGCAGGTGCATCCGGCTGGCCGAGTTCTGAAAACGCTCCCAGTACCAGTCCCACTGGAAGGGCCGCCCGTTATACGTCAGAAAATAGTCGAAGAGGCCGTAGCCGCGCAGCAGGCTGAGGTCGGTGACGCCAATGGCGAGCTGATCGGTGGGGGCAACGGTGCCGTTGAAGTAGCCGTAATGCATAAGAAATCAATTATCTTTACCAGAAACCAAAAGTACGGCAAATGAGCGTAACACCCCGGACAACGGCTCGTAATTCGTTGACTGACCGCAAGGTCCCTGCTTCGCTGATTTACGAAGAAATAAACGGTGTGCCCTACTATTATCGGGGCTACCGGGCCGTACTGTCGCGTCAAAAAACTACAGAAGAAGTTATGGGGGCCAGTGCACTGCAATCGGCAGTTGTTTCTTTACTAATTCATATTCTGTACAAATACTTACCGTTCGATGACTACCTGATTGCGACCAACGAGCCGGGTCTTCACCTGGCACCGGGCAATAACCTCTCTAACGACATTGCCGTTTTCGATCAGGCCAGTTTACCGACGCCTTTGGACGATAAATATTTTTCGGTTCCGCCCCGCCTTGTTATTGAAGTTGACGTAAAAATTGATCTTCCGAACAACGTCAGCGAAACCGAATATGTATACGATAAAACGCAAAAACTGCTCGATTTTGGTGTGCAGAAAGTGATCTGGATACTGACCAAAACCCGCCGAACCCTCATTGCACAACCCAACGAGCGCTGGATACTAACCAACTGGGACGATGCTGTTGAGATACTGCCGGGTTGTGCGTTTGAATTGAACCTCTTACTGCGGTCGAAAGGGGTGATTGTGTAAACACAGATTTAGCTATGTTACAACAACTTTTATTGTCATAGGAATAATAAGTTTTCCACCAAAATAGACAATACACCCAGCTCGTCAGCCTGTTCGCTGTCATCAGGGCAGTCAATCAGTGTATCAATCCAATCCTGATAATCAGATTCTGTTTGTAGTGGTCTGATGGCCACTCTTTGCTTGCTTTTTTTAGCTCGCTGTGCTAGGCCCGAAGTGTCCCTTCGGCGTCTGGGTGTTTCTCCCAGAACGCCTTTAGGGTGCTAACCGAAATGACGGGCGTGACTGCCGCTTACGCCAGTTTCTTGTACTTGATGCGGGTTGGTGTGGCTTCGGTGCCAAGCCGCTTCCGCCGGTTTTCTTCGTATTCTGAGAAGTTACCCTCAAACCAGTATACCTGCGAGTCGCCCTCGAAGGCCAGAATGTGGGTGGCAATCCGGTCCAGAAACCAGCGGTCGTGGCTGATGACTACGGCGCAGCCGGCAAAGTTTTCGAGGCCTTCTTCCAGCGCCCGCAACGTGTTGACGTCGAGGTCGTTGGTCGGCTCATCGAGCAGCAGTAGGTTCGCGCCTTCTTTCAGAATCATGGCCAGGTGAACGCGGTTTCGTTCGCCACCCGACAGGGTACCAATCTTCTTTTCCTGATCGGCGCCGGCAAAATTGAAGCGGCTCACGTAAGCGCGGGCGTTGCTTTGTTTACCACCCAGCATAATCCATTCGTTCCCGCCCGATATGGTTTCATAAACGGTCTTATTGGGATCGAGGCCGTCATGCTCCTGATCAACGTAGGCTACTTTTACGGTTTCGCCCACATCGAAGCTGCCGGCATCGGGTTTTTCGCGGCCCGTAATAAGTTTGAACAGGGTGGTTTTTCCCGCGCCGTTGGGCCCGATGATACCGACAATACCGCCCTGGGGAAGCCGGAAGCCGAGGTGCTCGAACAGCAGCCGGTCGCCATAGGCTTTGGCTACCTCTTCGGCTTCGATCACTTTGGCGCCCAGCCGCGGACCCGATGGAATAAAGATTTCGAGCCGTTCTTCTTTTTGGCGGTTGTCTTCATCCAGCAGTCGCTCGTAAGCGCCGAGTCGCGCTTTCGACTTGGCCTGACGCGCTTTGGGGGCCATACGTACCCACTCCAGTTCGCGTTGCAGCGTTTTTTGCCGTTTCGACTCCGACTTTTCTTCTTTCGCTAACCGCTGTTGTTTCTGATCGAGCCACGACGAATAGTTACCTTTCCAGGGGATGCCTTCGCCCCGGTCGAGTTCAAGAATCCAGCCCGCCACATTGTCGAGGAAATACCGATCGTGGGTTACGGCAATGACCGTTCCTTTATACTGGCGCAGGTGTTCCTCGAGCCAGAGCACCGACTCGGCGTCGAGGTGGTTGGTCGGCTCGTCGAGTAGCAGCACGTCGGGCTGTTGCAGCAGCAGGCGACAGAGCGCTACCCGCCGTTTTTCACCACCCGACAGGTTGTCGATCAATGCATCGGGCGGGGGGCACCGCAGGGCGTCCATGGCCCGCTCGAGCCGCTGGTCCAGTTCCCAGGCTTCGTGGTGGTCCAGTTTTTCCTGTACTTCGGCCTGGCGGGCCATCAGCACATCGAAGTCGGCATCCGGGTCGCCGAAGGCTTCGTTGATTTCGTCGAACTCTTTGAGCAGGTCTACGACTTCCTGAACGCCTTCCTGAACGGCCTCCAACACGGTCTTGCCGGGGGTGAATTTGGGCTCCTGTTCGAGCATGCCAACCGAATAGCCGGGCGAGAAAACAACCTCGCCGGTATAGCTCTTATCGATGCCCGCAATGATGCGCAGCAAGGTGGATTTACCCGATCCGTTTAGCCCCAAAACACCGATTTTAGCGCCGTAAAAAAAGGAAAGGTATATGTTCTTTAGGATTTGTCGGTTGGGCGGAATATTTTTACTCACGCCCGCCATAGAGAATATTATGGTTTCCTGACTCATTAATTTCTAATAGATTTGTGGTTGGCAATTACTCTCAAAATTAACCCACAGCGCAGCCTTAACCAAGCATAGGAATGGAAAACGCTTCACTGGTAGATGAATACGGTTACGTCAAAGACGGAAAGGTATTTTTAAAAGGCTACCTGAATTACGAAGACCGCCAGATCGGCGAAGTCAAACGAACCGAGCAGGAAGCGCTCGATTATTTCAAGAATCGCTTCATCATTGCTGAGAACAAAGTCAGTCAGTTAGAAAAAGACATTGAAGAGGCTCAGAACAAAGGGTCGTACCTGACAAAACTGGTTCAGCTTCGAAAAAAACTGATCAATTTCGATGCGCTCGGCGATTTTCCGCCCCTGCTCGACCGGCTCGACGCGCAGGAGGAGATTCTGAACGGATTGATTACGGTTAATCAGCTCAAAAACCTGGAGATTAAACGGGCGCTGATTGCCGAAGCCGAAGCCATCGTTGACAGCACCGACTGGCGCCCAACGGCCGATGCCCTGCAGGAAATAAAAACCAAATGGATCAAAACCGGTCCGGTCGACAAAGCCGTCGATGCCGATATCGAAGCCCAGTTTCAGGCGCTGCTCGATGGGTTCTTTACCCGTCGGCGCGAGTTCTTCAACGAACAGAACAAGATCATTCAGGAGCGGCTCGATAAGTACGACGAGCTGATCCGGCTGGCGTTCCGGGCCAACCGCCTGGGCGATCTGGATGCGGCTTTCCAGGAAGTACGACGGCTCAACAATGCCTGGAAACAGGTAGGAGAGGTGCCGATCAAGAAGAGCGGAAAGCTGTACAAGCAGTTTAAGAAGGCAACGACCATGTTCTACGCGAAGTATAACGACGCGAAGGGCATTGTGATCGAAAAGAAGATAGACCCCCGCATCGAGGCCCAGATGAAAATGGCCGACGAAGCCGAGAAGCTGTCGAAGCAGAGCGATATTTTTGCCGCTGCTGAGCGGGCTAAGGTGCTCCTCAATAGCTGGAAAGAAATTCGGGTGCCGTTTAAAATGCAGGATAAAGTTCTGAACGAACGCTTCCGGGCGGCCTGCGACAAAATCTTTGAGCTGAGCTATCTGGGGCGAGTGCTGGCCCGCAAGTACCCGGCTTTTGAACTCAAGAGCCAGGCCGAACAGATCCGGACCAAGATTCGGGAGATGGAATACCTGATCAAACGCGAAAAGAGCGATCTGCAATTCGCGCTTCAGGATGCCGACGGACTCGACCCGAACAACGACGCCGACAAGCAGGTGCTCAACAAGATTAATACCCAGAAACGCAAGATTGCCATGAAGGAGACTATTCTAAAGGAGTTTCAGAAGCAGCTGGAATCCGTTGGTTATTGATTGATGACACGTGTTTGAACGAAACGTGCCCCGCCATTTGACGGGGCACGTTTCGTTTAGGTGTATTGTTGTAAGGGTATGGAAACGATACTGAATCAATCCGACACTACGCTGACCGACGCTGACTTTCGGGCGTTGATCCCGCTCAACAAATTTGTTCGGCTCGACTACTTCACCGAACTCCGCGAATTTATCCGCACCGATGCCATGACCAAAGCCATCGTGCCGATCGATGGTAACGATCACCTTGAACTGGCTACCGGCGAGCAAATTCCGCTCGACCGCGTTATTCGCATTGATGGACATCTATCCCCCAGGTACCCGGGCTACGACGATTACTCGTGTAGCTGTTAAGAGCCCTGATATGTGATAGTTTGCTCCGCGCGTTGCCCTGGCATGAATGCCAGGGCTATTCATTGGTGGTGTTGGGCGAATTTCTGCATGGAGTTAGGTTCATGACTAGCGTCGGCATTCATGCCAGTGTGTTCTGAATTCCTTCCGCGCGTTACCCCCAGCACAAAGGCCGGGGCTATTCATTGGTGGTGTTGGGCGAATTTCTGCATGGAGTTAGGTTCATGACTAGCGCCGGCATTCATGCCGGTGTGTTCTGAATTCCCTCCGCGCGTTACCCCCAGCACAAAGGCCGGGTGACCATTCCCAACCAACGCATCATTCCCCCCATAAAAAATCCCCGACATTGATGCCGGGGATGGGTAGTCGTTCGGAACGGGGGCTATTTAGTCGATCACGTCAAAACCGCAATACGGTACCAGCGCCTGCGGAATCCGGATGCCGTCGGGAGTCTGGTTGTTCTCCAGAATCGAAGCCAGAATACGGGGTAGCGCCAGCGCCGACCCGTTCAGGGTGTGCATCAGCTGCATTTTGCCATCCAGTTTGGAGCGAAGCTTGAGCCGGTTAGCCTGATAGGTTTCGAAGTTAGAAACCGAACTGACCTCCAGCCACCGCTGCTGAGCTGCCGACCACACTTCCATATCATACGTGAGCGCCGACGTAAAGCCCATATCGCCCCCGCAGAGCCGGAGAACCCGGTAGGGCAGTTCGAGCTTCTGAAGCAGTGACTGTACGTGCAGGCTCATCTCTTCCAGGGCGGCATACGACTGGTCGGGCCGTTCGATCCGGACAATCTCTACTTTGTCGAACTGGTGCAGGCGATTCAGGCCCCGCACGTGAGCGCCCCATGACCCCGCTTCGCGCCGGAAACAGGGCGTATACCCTACGTTCCGAACCGGTAGCTGGCTCTCGGGCAGAATAACATCGCGGTAGAGATTGGTGATCGGCACTTCGGCCGTCGGAATCAGATACAGCTTATCTTCAGTAACGTAGTACATCTGCCCTTCCTTGTCGGGTAGCTGCCCCGTACCGAAGCCCGAGTCTTCGTTAACTACAATGGGGGGCTGAACTTCTACATAGCCCGCTTTCAGTGCTTCGTCGAGGAAGAAGTTAATCAGCGCCCGCTGAATACGGGCACCTTTTCCCTTGTAAACCGGGAAACCTGCCCCGGCAATCTTGACGCCCAGTTCGAAGTCAATGATATCGTACTTCCTGACCAACTCCCAGTGGGGCTGCGCATCGGCAGGCAGGTCGGGCTTATTGCCATGCTCGAGCACGACCTCGTTATCGTCGGGGGTGCGGCCTTCGGGAACGCTGCTGTGGGGAATGTTCGGAATGGTAACCAGCACTTCCTGTAGCTGCTGTTCGGCCGTCCGTAAAACCTCCTCCAGATCTTTAGAGCGTACTTTCAGTTCAGCCGTTTCGGCTTTGGCCGCGTCGGCAGCCGCTTTGTCGCCCGTTTTCATGAGCGCCCCGATTTCTTTGGCTTTGGCATTCGACCGGGCCAGCGTATCGTCGAGATCGCGCTGGGTATCCCGCCGTTTCTGATCCAGGCTCAGCACCTGCTCAATGATGGCGTCGGCATTGGTAAAGTGACGCTTGCGCAGGCCTGCCAGGGTCAGGTCCTTGTTTTCGCGGATGAAGGTGAGTTGAAGCATTGGTTCGTGTTAGTCTGGTGCAAACTCAACCGATCTCTGCAAGATCGGTTGAGTTTTTTATAGTATCGCGGGTCAGTACGCACCCTCAACCAATCGTTGGGCAACTGGTCCGGGGATACCTATACTGAGAATAACCCTTCGTTTAGGGCGTTGAGGGCCTGGGCTTTGTAGCGGCCATGCACCAGCATCGACAGATTACTTTCGGTGCCGCCGTAGGAGATCATCCGGATAGGAATGTTCTGCATCGCGTTAAACACCCGAACCGCTACGCCTTCGTTGTCGGCGCTGAAGTTACCAACAATACAGATGATAGTCTGGTCGTAATCAGGCTCTTCCAGGTCGCAGAAGGTGCTTAGCTCGGCCTTGATCTCATCAATCCGATCCGTATTATCGATCGTGACCGATACCGATACTTCGGAAGTCGCCAGCATGTCGACGGGCGTTTTGTACTTCTCGAAGATCTCGAAAATCCGGCGCAGGAAGCCGTAGGCGTTGAGCATACGGGTCGAGTGGATGTACAGCGCCGTGATACCATCTTTGGCCGCAATAGCCTTGAAGACCTGCTGCTGAGCGGCTCCATCGGCCCGGTCGGCAATAAGGGTACCGGGGGCCGCTGGGTCCATGGTATTCTTCAGCCGGACCGGCACGCCGAACATCCGGGCTGGCGTGATGGTAGACGGGTGCAGAATTTTAGCCCCGAAATAGGCCAGCTCGGCGGCTTCGTCGAAGGTTAGCTCCCGAACCGGGAAGGTGTTCTTGACGATACGCGGGTCGTTGTTGTGCATCCCGTCAATGTCGGTCCAGATCTGAATCTCTTCGGCACGGATAGCCCCCCCGATCAACGACGCGGTATAGTCGGAACCCCCACGTTTTAGGTTATCGACTTCGCCCCGTGGGTTTCGGCAGATGAACCCCTGCGTAACGATGATCTGTTTATCGGCATGAGCGGGCAGCATGTCGGCCAGGCGCTGCTCGGTATACTGAATTTCGGGCTCGTTGTCGGCGTCGATGCGCATGAATTCGAGGGCGGGCAGTAAGGTCGAGGCTACGCCTTCTTCGTCCAGGTAAGCCTGAAACAGCTGCGTACTCAACAGCTCACCTTCGGCCACCAGCTCTTTTTCCTGCTTCAGCGTAAACGGTTTGATGCGCGTCAACGACCGGATAAACGAAAACTCCGTCTCGATCACCTGCTGCCCGGCGGCCCGACCGGCTTCGGTCTTGTACAACTCGCCCACAAACGCATCATAATGCTGTTTGAGCGTGTCAATCTGAGCGTTGGCTTCGGTGTCGTTGTTCGCCTTGAGCGATTCGCCGATGGCCAGCAGGGCGTTGGTAGAACCGGACAGAGCCGACAGAACGACGATTTTTCGGGTATCGTCAGCGGTGATCAGGTGGCGGATCGATTGCATACGGTCGGGCTTCCCCACCGACGTCCCGCCGAATTTCCAGACGTGCATTTGTTTGTTCAGGGATTAGTGAATTAGTGACGGAGTGATTGAGTGGGGGTAAGGCTAAATTCCCGGGCAGAGAAATCGCACAATCACTCAATCATGAATCGCTCAATTAAAACTTGGTGTACACTTGCTTTTGGAGGCCGAGCATTTTGATGGCGGTGATGGCGGCTTCGTCGCCTTTGTTACCGTGTTTACCACCCGCCCGGTCGAGGGCTTGTTGCTGATCGTTGGGCGTCAGTACGCCAAAGATGACCGGCTTGCTCGTTTTCAGGCTCACGGTGGTCAGGCCCTGGGCAACGGCGTGGTTGATGTAGTCATTGTGTTTGGTTTCGCCCTGAATGACGCAACCCAGGGCAATAACGGCATCAATATCGTCGCGGAGGGCAAACCACTGCGCGCCCAGCGTCAGTTCGTAGCTACCTGGCACGTTGCCGCGTACAATGTTTTCGGCTTTGGCGCCGTACTGGAGCAGCGTCTGGTAGGCGCCTTTGTAGAGGGCTTCGGTCACCTCGGTGTTCCACTCGGCTACCAGGATAGCAAACCGCCGGTGGCTTACATCCGGCAGTTCAGAGGTGGCGAATACGCTCAGGTTTTTATCGGCTGAAGACATGGATTAGGTGGCCCGGCAGGCCACGGCTGAATGAAAATCGGATGAAGAAATGGGGGCTAATAAAAAAGGGACAAATCCGATTCGGCTTTGTCCCTGGCAGTATTGATTGATTCAGATACGCTTATGACTCGCCGACCGCTGCTTCGAGCACGGATTTATACTTCTTGGCACTAACGGCCTCGGCAGACTGTGCGTACTTGTCAATAATTTCGTTATACACCTCGATGGCTTTATCGTTCTGTTTGGCCTGCTCATAGGCTACGGCCAGTTTCAGCAGATAACCCGCCGTGAAGAATTTGTTCGGCTTGTAGTCAGCAGCTTTCCGATAATGATCGGCGGCCTCGTCATAGCTTTTCTTCTCCATGTAAGCGTCGCCAATGAGGGCATAAGCGCGGGCCTGAACCAGCAGGTCAGACGAGCTGAAATCGTTCAGCCGCTCGATAGCCGCGTCATATTTGCCTTGCTTCAGAAGAGCCACACCGGCGTAGAAACTAGCCAGATCACCAGCTTTGGTTGAGCCATAGTTGTCGGCAACGGCCAGCAGCCCCGGCGTTTTACCATCGCCATTGAGAGCTTTGTTCAGCGAATCAGCTTCAAACTGGTAGACCGAGGGGAACAGTTCAACCTGAGCGGTTTCATCCTGGCTGCTCTGGTAGTACCGATAGCCGAAGAAACCGACAATCAAGGCAACAACCACCCCAACCACGCCCAGCACGATCGTACGATTCTGCTGAACGAAGTCGCCCACTTCCTCTAATTTGCCTTCTAATGCGTCCGGGTCTTCTAAAAAGTCCAATCCGGGATTCTTTTTGCTCATGCTTTTGCAATTTGGATTGCAAAATTAGAAGTAATTGTGGTTACGGAAAAGGATAATGCTCAAAAGTTTACGAATTCAGGGCTACCTGATTGGCCGTGTCGCGTACGCTCATGATTTCAGACGCCCGAACGGGCCGAATCTGATGCGGTAACAAAGTCTCTACAGCCACTGATTCGCCGGTTAAGGTTACAAATTCAACCTCAAACGCTTTGCTTTCGCCATAGACCGTTACAATTGTACCTATGTCGCCCGCTTTCAGTCGCTTACCAGGTATATCTTCTTGTAAAACTATCAAATCAAACTCAGTCATATCAGTACAGGCATGGTTCTGAGAGTGAAACGACAGATTGGGCTGCTTGTTTTATAGAAATAGTTCTAACTTTGCCGGTGCTAATCTTCTAAGGGGTGCCCTAAAACAACGGGCTGAGATTATACCCATTGAACCTGCGCAGGTAATGCTGCGAAGGGATGGTAACACCAGGCTGGCTAGTCGGGCCTGACTTCAACTTAACACATACAACCTCACTACAGGTAGGTTCGGCCCCTTTGCCTATCGTCGCTTTTTCGCTATGAAAAAACAGACGACCTCCTATCTCACCAGTACTCTCGCGGCTCTGCTGTGGCTGGTCAGCCTGCCCGCCTGGGCTCAGGTTTCTATTTCCGGTACGGTCAACGATGCAGAGGGCGGACCGCTGCCCGGTGCGGCTCTGACCATCGAAGGTACCTATACCGGCACGTTTGCCGATGCGTCGGGAGCCTTTCGACTCACCAACCTCAAACCTGGCCCGGCCACCCTACGGATTTCGCTGCTGGGCTACGAAACCCAGACCCAGGTGCTGGACCTCAGCCAGAACGCTACCGTAACGGTCGCCCTTCGGAAAGCAGCCATCGCAGTCGATGAGGTCGTGGTCAGCGCTACCCGGGCCAATCAGAAGTCGGCCATTGCCTATACGGACGTGACGCGCCGGGAGCTGAACAAACTCAACCTGGGGCAGGATATTCCGCAGCTGCTCAACTTCACCCCATCCATTGTCACGACTTCCGACGCGGGTGCTGGCGTTGGGTATACGGGTATCCGGATTCGCGGGTCTGACGCAACGCGGGTAAACGTGACGCTCAACGGCATACCGTATAACGACGCCGAATCGCAGGGTACCTTCTTCGTCAACATGCCCGACTTTGCCTCGTCGGTGAGTAGCATCCAGATCCAGCGCGGGGTGGGTACGTCGACCAACGGGGCCGGGGCGTTTGGGGCATCGGTGAACATCCAGACCAATTCGCTCGAGAAAAATCCGTATGCCGAGACCAATATCTCGGGCGGCTCATTCGGCACGCGAAAAGTAAACGTACTGGCCGGAACGGGCCTGCTCAAGGCGGGCGCGACCCCGGGCCACTTTGTACTCGATGCCCGGCTGTCACGCATCTACTCGGACGGGTATGTGGATCGGGCGTTTTCGGATCTGCGCTCGTTTTACCTGTCGGGTGGTTACTATTCGAAGAAAAGCTTTGTACGGCTGAACATCTTCTCGGGTCAGGAGCAAACCTACCAGTCGTGGGGTGGGGTGCCGGAGAGTTTGCTCAAAACCAACCGGACCTACAATCCCTATACTTACGACAACGAAACTGACAACTACCAGCAGGATAACTACCAGCTCATCAGCTCGCACGAGCTGAGCCGCAACTGGCGCGCCAACCTGTCGTTTTTCTACACAAAAGGACGTGGCTACTACGAACAGTACCGCGACGGCGAAGACTTCAGCGACTACGGACTGCCCAACGTGGTTATCGGCGACTCGACCATCACAACAACCGATTTCATTCGCCGGCGCTGGCTCGACAACGACTTCTACGGCACCGTTTTCTCGCTCGATTATAACAGTTTCGGGAAGCTGACAGCCAACATCGGTGGCGGCTGGAACCAGTACGAGGGGAAGCATTTCGGCGAAATCATCTGGGCACGGGTAGCGGGGGCTACCAACATCCGCGACCGGTATTACGATAACGACGCCACTAAAAACGACGTCAACCTCTATGCGAAGGCGTTTTACCAGCTCAGCAACCGGCTCAACGGTTTTCTGGACATGCAGGTTCGTACGGTATCGTACTCATTTCTGGGCTTCAACAACCAGCTGGAAAACGTACAGCAGGACGATCGCCTGACGTTTTTCAACCCCAAAGGCGGGCTGACCTACACGATCAACGACCGGAGCACGCTGTACGCATCGGTGGGCGTGGGCCACCGCGAACCCAACCGCGACGATTATACCCAGTCAACACCCGCCAGCCGGCCCCGCGCCGAACGCCTGATCGATTACGAAGCGGGGTACAAATGGCAAACGCAGCGGCTGGCGTTTACGGCCAATGCCTACTACATGAACTACCGCGATCAACTGGTGCTGTCGGGGCAGCTAAACGATGTGGGGGCCTACAACCGGGTCAACATACCGGTAAGTTACCGCGCGGGTATTGAGCTGGAAGCCGGTACGCAACTGGCCAAAAACCTGCGCTGGAATGTAAACGCCACCTTTAGCCGCAACCGCGTGAAAGGCTTTACCGAGTACCTCGACAACTACGACACGGGCGAACAGGTTGCCAACCGCTACGGCGAAACCGATATTTCGTTCTCGCCTGCCGTGATTGCCGGCTCGCAGCTGATGTTCACGCCCGCCAAACGACTGGAGTTGAGTCTGCTGTCGAAATACGTCGGGAAGCAGTATCTGGACAATACCTCGACCGAGAGCCGGAGTCTGAACCCGTACTTTACGAACGACATCCGGTTCATCTATACCCTGAAGCCGAAGTTCGCGCAGGAAATTGCGTTTACGCTGCTGCTCAACAATGTGCTCAACGAGCTGTATGAGTCGAACGGCTATACCTACGCCTACGTGTCGGAAGGGCGTGTAGTGGCCGAGAATGGGTACTATCCGCAGGCTGGCCGTAATTTTCTGGCTGGTATTCGGGTTCGTTTCTAGCGCACCAGTAACCGCCGGTACGTAGCTGGCTGGCCAGTGGGATGAACCGCAATCTGGTACAAACCCGCTGGCCAGTCGCCTACCGGAATCTGGTAGTCGTTCGGGCCGCTCACGACGCGAACGGGGCGGGTGTAGGTTTGGCGGCCCAGCAGGTCTATCACATCAAGTTGGGCTGTTCCGGACTTCAGCGCTACATACCGAACCGTAACCTGCTCACGGGCGGGTGACGGGAAAACGGTCAGTGCTCCGTCAGTTTCGGGCTGGCTGGCGGTTATGATGGGCGCGCTGAAGAGATAAGGCTTGCCGATCACAGCCCTGTCGAACTGGGCCGAACTCCACATCAGCCGGGCGTTGGCCACCCCTTCGTTTTCGAGGTAGTCCATACGAATGTCGTACTGCTGCCCCGCCATCAGCTCAATCTGACCTGTCCATTCGGTGTTGGGCTGAACGTCCCATTTGTCGATGAGCAGCTTGTTGTTTACCCAAAGCCGTACGCCATCGTCGGT
The DNA here is from genome assembly GCF_005870035.1 of Spirosoma lacussanchae. Lineage (GTDB taxonomy): Bacteria > Bacteroidota > Bacteroidia > Cytophagales > Spirosomataceae > Spirosoma > Spirosoma lacussanchae. Next base: position 33,591 of record NZ_SWJG01000007.1, read on the forward strand.
TTCAGTATGGAAAGTATAGGTGCCAGTTAGTGGAGTCAGTACTTTCCCCATCCAGCGAACGGTAAAGTTGTTATTCCCAAGCGTGGGCGAGACCGGGTTGTCGCCCCAGTCGAAATCGACCTTATCGTCGATACGAACAAAGGCGGGTGTGCCCGTCACGTCGGTACTGTTGCGGAAATATTCGCCCCGTAGCCCGTTTCCGCCCGGTACGGCCAGCGCCTGGTAGTTCATGGTAATTCGGGAATTACCATCGGGAACCTCGAACGAAATCGCCGTGGCTGACTGCCCGGTACTCCAGCCCGTGAACCGGAAAAGCCCGGTCGGGGTGGCCCGGTACGGTTTGGTATCCAGGCTACGCAGCGTTCCGACTACAGCCTCAAAGGCGTAGCCCGATTCACGGGGCGACCCATCCAGATAAAACGGGACGGCGCTCAGGCTGCTGGCAATGGTAACGGTAGCCAGTTCGGGTTTCACGTCGACCGATGTTTCGCTGGTCAGGCCAGACACGTCCGTTACGCGCAGGTGAATACGATACCAGACATCGGTAGAGGTTTCCCCCACGCGGGGTACGCGGTAAATGCCATTGGAGGGGCCCGTTACGGGGTCGAGGGCGGGGTGAACGTGATCTTCATGGTGAAAGTTGATCCACCAGGTCAGTTTCGCGTTGGCGAGCGGCTGTTGGCTGGCCGTCAATGCACTGCCCGCGAAGGCAATCACATCGCCCGCTTTGTAGGTGGCGTTGGTTGCAGGAACCCGGATCTGAGCGATCGGCCGCTGTCCCTGAACCACCCGTAACGACATCTGCTCCGAGGTGTCGGTGCCCAGTCCGTTGGTAACGACGCAGCGAAACGTAGCGCCATCGTCGGCCAGTGTAGGGCTGGATATAGTGTATTTGTCCTGCGTGGCGCCGGGCAGGATCTTGCCGTTGCGGTACCACTGATAGGTGAGGGGCTTCTGCCCAACGGCGCTGACCTCAAAGGCGACCGTTTCGCCAACGGCCACGAAGGCGTTGGCCGACTGGCGGGTGATATAAGGCAGGCCCGAGTCGAAAAACGATATTTTGTGCAGCGTGCCATTGCCCGTAGCGGTATTGTCCTGCTGCGTACCTCCGCCAATGCCGGCCCGGGCCAGGTAGTACAGATAGCCGTCGGGGCTGGTTGCCAGCGCAATGGGCCGGTCAATGCCGGTGGTAAATGTACCGATCAGCCGACCTGTTTCGGGGTCGAGGGTCTGAATCGAGCCAGCGCAATAGTCGGCAAAAAAGACGCGGCTGCGGTACTCGGCCGGAAACCGGATCGTAGGCGGGTTATACACCGCTACCCCGGTTACTGCGCAGGCGGGATCATGGCCGTAGGCGTAGAGCGGATCGCTATAGTTGGCGGGGGCTTCCTGATTGGTCCGGCGCCCTTCGACCAGGGGCCAGCCGTAGTTTCGCCCCGCCCTGACGTCGTTGAGTTCTTCAAACGCATCGCCCCCCACATCGCCCACGATTATCCGTCCCGATACCGGATCGATATCCATCGAGAACGGATTCCGGAAGCCGAGGGCGTAAATGGCCCGGTACGAGCCGGTTGTCTGGCCCACGAACGGATTGTCGGCCGGGATGCTGCCGTCGTCGTTCAGCCGGAGTACTTTGCCCAGCAGGCTACTCATACTCTGGGCCATGGGTGCGTTGGAGCCTTCGCCGGTGGCCACGTAGAGCTTCCGGTCGGGGCCAAACCGCAGTACGCCCGCGTTGTGGATGGTGCCAGCCAGCTTGTCGAACTCGAGTAGTATGGTTTCGCTTTTCGGATCGGCCACGACCCCGTTGGCCCGGAATCGGCTGAGTCGATTCCGATCCTGGTCTTTTACCGTGTAATAGACGTAGATAAACGGCGTTCGCGGAAAGTCGGGATGAAAGCACAGGCCCGACAGGCCGCGCTCGTTGGTGATGTCGACGTTGGGAATGGTGATGTATGGATCAGGAGCCAGCGCATCGGCGATGACTTCCCGAATCCGGCCGTCTTTTTCAACAACGAACAGCCGCCCGTCGGGCGAAAAGGTGAGCGTGGTTGGGTTTAGGTTACGACCGATCTGCCGTTGAACAAAGCCAGCTGGTAGCTGGGCTGACGCCGATGTTAACGTAATGCAGGCTAGAATGAGTACAAGTAGACGGAGTAGCATCAAATGAACGAATCATAATCAGGCATCTAAAGTACGCATTAAGTCTATATAATTGCTAACCAATGGCCTGCGCCAGATCCTGAATCAGATCGTCAACGTCTTCTATGCCGACGCTTAGTCGAATAAGCGTGTCTTTCAGCCCATTTTTTTCGCGCTCTTCTTTCGGGATACTGGCATGGGTCATGCTGGCCGGATGCGTACATAGCGACTCCACGCCCCCCAGCGATTCGCCCAGCGAAAAGACCCCGAAACTCTCCATGACGTGAACAGCCTCATCCATCCGGTCGCCCGCCAGCTCGAACGAAAGCATACCGCCAAAGCCGCGCATCTGCCGTTTGGCCAGCTCATGGCCGGGGTGGTCGGGCAGGCCGGGGTAGTGGACGCGGCTGACTTTCGGGTGCTGCTGCAGGTATTCGGCCACGCGCTGGGCATTTTCGCAGTGGCGCTGCATCCGTACGTGCAGGGTTTTGATGCCACGCAGCACCAGGAAGCAATCCTGCGGACCCGGCACCGCTCCACACGCATTCTGAATAAACGCCAGTTGCTGAGCCGTGTCGTCGTCGTTGAGAATAATAGCACCCATAACCGTATCGGAGTGGCCGCCGAGGTATTTGGTGACGGAGTGCACCACGATATCGGCACCCAGATCGAGCGGGTTTTGCAGATAGGGCGACGCAAATGTATTGTCGACCACCAGCCGGATGCCACGCGCCCGGGTCAGGGCCGCAATGGCGGTAATATCGACCAGGCGCAGCAGCGGGTTGGTTGGTGTTTCGATCCACACCATTTTGGTGGCGGGTGTAATAGCCGCTTCGAGGGCTGCGGGGTCGGCCAGGTTGACGAACGAGAACTTGAGCCCGAACTCCTGGTACACCCGCACCATGATGCGGTACGTGCCGCCGTAGAGGTCGTTGCTGGCAATGATTTCATCGCCGGGACGGAACAGCTTCAGGATGGCGTCGGTAGCGCCCAGGCCCGAGGCATAACAGATGCCGTGTTTGCCGTTTTCGAGAGCTGCGAGGTTATTTTGCAGCACCGTTCGGGTGGGGTTCTGGGTACGGGCGTATTCGTAGCCTTTGTGTTTACCGGGCGACTCCTGCACATAGGTTGACGTCTGGTAGATGGGCGTCATGATAGCGCCCGTGGTCGGGTCCGGCTCAATACCGGCATGTATGGCTTTGGTTGCGAAGTTCATAGGACGAAGGTAACACAGACTTTAGGTCGGTTGTACACAAAACCTACCCCCTGGTCGTTAACCCTGTATAGTGAAACAAGCCATCCTCCAAAAAATCACCGGTCCAGCCCTGGCCGGGGTGCTGATGTCGGTAACGCCCATCGTGTTTACGTCGGTGCTTAGTTATTATGCCGTTGTGTATGAATCCTACATCGCCGGTCTGACCGCCTGGCAGTGGGCGGGGCTTACACTGCTTTTTTCGATTACATCGGCTGCGCTTACGCCACCAACCATGCTGGCGCTGCTGTTCGGTTATTTTCTGGGTTGGCAGGCGGTATTGCCTATTTTTATAGTCAACCTGGGCGGTATTCTGTTCATCAACCAGCTCGTTCACTGGATCGACCATGACCGGTTCATCCGGTTTCTGCGCCGAAATCCCAAAGCGCAGTCGGTGCTGGATCGTATTCTGGACAAAGAGCTGGAAGTAATTTTCTTCGCCAAGTTATCGCCCATTCTTCCGTTCGGGCTGACCAATCTGCTTTTTGCCTTGTCGGGGGCCCGGCTCCGGAACATTTTGCTGGGCGGTTTTCTGGGCATGACGCCCCGAACGCTGCTGGCCGTCTGGTCGGGCCGTGAAGCCCACGAAATCCGGGCCCTGCTCGACAACCCGAATCAAAGCCTCTGGGGAGAGGTCGTCATTGCCGCACTGATCCTGGTCTCGATCGCTGGCCTCTGGCAAGTCCTGCGCCGGGCGCTGGCCTAAGCCTGGCCCGCATTCATCCCTTCACTCACCGTGTTTCGTCTGGATGGTGTTGCTACGCGTCCCGGACTACGCGTCCCGGACTACGATGATGCAATAATCAACTTACCCAGCAGGCAGCAGGTTGCTGAACGACCGGGCGCAGCGGTCAACGGAATGCGGTTCGTTACACCCGCTCGGCGGTTAGCTCGATGAGGTGGTTATGGCCGGTTCGGAAAACGGTTAGCTCAAACCGGTGAAGCCGGTCGGAGAGAGGGAGCAGATAGCGACCCGGTACGATCCGATCAAACGCCCCCGCAAACAACCGAACCCGCACCGGATGCGTGTTGAGCAACTGCGCGATGGCCGGAATCCGGGGACTGATGAGCCGAAACTGGGTCCAGCTCCGGTATACCAGGTCGCGCTGCGCGGGCGTACTGAGCGACAGTTCGGCAAACCGCATGGCCGTGCGGTTCAGAAGGCCGAGCTGCACCAGCGCATGGCCCACATCGGTCAGGATAGGCAAATGGTGGAGCATGTAGCGGAACAGGGCACGACCGGCGCGGGTGCTGGTGGCCAGCTGATACCAGAAACTGCGGGTAATGCCGTCGGGCGCAATCAGTAGTAGCTCATCGACCCGGCTGGCAAAGGCTTCGGTGGTGGCCAGAGCAAACCGCCCGCCCAGGCTAAACCCCATCAGCGAAAACCGCTCGATACCGTGCGTTTCCAGAAACGCGTCGAGTAACTTTTGCCAACTGGTTTTGGTTAGTAGTGGGTTGCCGGTATGCAGGCTTTGCCCGTGTAAAAACAAATCGATTGCAAACACCGTGAAACGGCTGCCAATGGCCCGTTGCAGGTGCTCAAAAACGACACTACTTTGCCCAAACCCGTGAAACGCGAGCAGGACCGCCGGGCCGCTGCCAAACACCCGAAACGCGATTCGAGTGTCCTGTACGTCGAAAAACTGGATGCGGGTAGCGTGGGGCATACCTACAAAGGTAACGGATGATACCACAAAGGGTATCCGTTCACTAACTAACCAGTCATTAGCCTCATTTCTTATGCGCTTATTTGCCAACCTCGATGAATTTTCGGCCCATGCCGGCCAGTCGCTCGGCGAAACCGAGTACATGACCGTTACCCAGGATATGGTCGACCAGTTTGCCCGGGCTACCGGCGATCAGCAGTGGATTCATACCGACCCTGAGCGGGCGGCTCGCGAATCGCCATACAAAACCTCCATTGCCCACGGTTTTCTGACGCTTTCGCTGGCGCCGAAACTGATGGCCGAAATCTATCGGGTCGAGTCGGTGAAAATGGGCATCAACTACGGGGCTAACAAGATCCGGTTTACCAATGCCGTTCCGGTTGGGAGTCGGCTGCGTATGAAAGCCTGGCTTCACCACGCCGAACCCGATCAGCGAAGCACGCAAACGAATCCAAACCCCGAAGAAGGACCGGCAGCCACCGCCGTTCGAGCCATCGTAGAATGTGTTTTTGAAGTAGAAGGAGCGCATAAACCCGCCTGTGTGGCAGAACTGATTACGTTACTGGTAGCGTAGTAAAGTTGTAGAGTAGTATGCAAGCATACTACTTGTACGGCAAATTATATACCTTTACATCAAAATCAACAAACACGAAACGCACAATTCAGATGGCAACGGCAATGCTGGAGTTACAGGGATTGAATTTTAATTTAACGGAAGAACACCTTGCCGTACAGGAAGCCGCCCGCGATTTCGCCCAGAGTGAATTGCTGCCGGGCGTCATCGAGCGCGACAACGAGCAGAAATTTCCGATCGAGCTGATCCGGCGCATGGGCGAGCTGGGCTTTTTGGGTATGATGGCTTCGCCCGATTACGGCGGGGGCGGCATGGATACGGTCTCGTACGTGATCGCGATGGAAGAACTGTCCAAAGTCGATGCATCGGCCTCGGTTATCGTTTCGGTCAACAACTCACTGGTCTGCTATGGCCTCGAAGCTTACGGCACCGAAGAGCAGAAACAGAAGTATCTGACCCGACTCACATCCGGCGAAACCGTTGGCGCGTTCTGCCTGTCGGAACCCGAAGCTGGCTCCGATGCTACCTCCCAGCAGACAACCGCCGAGGATAAGGGCGATTATTATTTGCTGAACGGTACGAAGAACTGGATCACCAACGGTAACTCGTCCGGCATCTGCCTGGTAATTGCCCAGACCGACCGCGAAAAGAAACATAAAGGCATCAACTGCCTCATCGTGGAGAAAGGAACGCCGGGCTTCGTAGTCGGTAAGAAAGAAGATAAAATGGGCATCCGGGCGTCTGATACGCACTCGCTGCTGTTCACCGACGTAAAAGTGCCCAAGGAAGACCGGATCGGCGAAGATGGCTTCGGCTTTAAATTTGCCATGTCAACCCTCAACGGCGGTCGGATCGGTATTGCGGCTCAGGCACTGGGTATTGCGGCAGGGGCTTATGAACTGGCCCTCAAATACAGTCAGGAGCGTCGGGCATTTGGCAAGCAAATATTTGATCATCAGGCTATTCAGTTTAAACTCGCTGAGATGGCCACGAAAATTGAAGCAGCCCGGCTGCTGGTTTACAAAGCCGCTCGGCTCAAGGACGAGCGTAAAGATTACGTTCAGGCCGCTGCGATGGCCAAGCTGTTTGCCTCTGATGTGGCGATGTGGGCCACTACCGAAGCCGTACAGATTCACGGGGGCTACGGCTATGTGAAAGAGTTTCACGTTGAACGGCTCATGCGCGACGCTAAAATCACGCAGATCTACGAGGGTACATCGGAAATCCAAAAATTAGTGATTGCCCGGGAGCTCATCCGGTAGCTTTTCGGCCGGTTAAATAGAATTATTCCGTACTTAAAATGCGTGTTCATATCGAATACGCATTTTTTTTTTATCATCCGGAAACTTTTATACTTGTATTAGTTTTGTACAAATTATTAGTTTTGTGCAAATTTACGCGAAATAAGGATCGGCACGCACCCCCCTTTCAACTATGGAAGACTATAATAAAATTATCGAGTCGCTGGGCGTAAAGTTTATCAAGGCCCGCAACATCCGGATTTTACAGCCCATCACCATCAAGAATTTTTATGATGTTGAGAACACACTATTGATTTTATACAATGGTGATGTGTGCATTGGCGATGAGAAGACAAAGGTCGAAGCTGGGGATATGCTGTTTATTCCGGGAGGAAAACACGTCACCGTCACCTACGGCGATCCGTCGAATCCCAAATCGGTATCGAACGAAGAGTTCATGACCCATCGGGAGATGTACTTCGAAGGGAACCATGATCCCAAGCTGATCGGGCATCTGCCCAACTCGTTCGGCTACGTGTCGTTCGAAGCGAAAGTGTTTGACTCGGTCAACTTCTTCAACTCGCTCGACGTACCGCCGTTCATCATCAAACGCGAAGACCACCTGGCCAACACGATCAACCAGATTCTGGCCGAAGACATGACCGATCTGGCCGGCAAGGGACGGATCATCAAGATAAAGACGGAGGAGATCGTAATCGAAGTGGTTCGGTACATCCTCAAGAACCGCCTGTTCGTTGAGCAGCTGGTTACCAATAGCACCTACTTCAAGGACCCCCGCCTGATCGATATCTTTGCCTACATCAAGGATAACCTCGGTGGCGACCTGTCGAACAAGGTCCTCGCTAACGTAGCTAACGTGTCAGAAGATTACGTTGGTCAATACTTCAAGATGCTTACGGGAATTAACCCGCAGGATTATATCGAATACCAGCGCATGGAGTCGGCGGTAGGCCTGCTCCGGACCAGCAAGAAGAGCATTCGGGCCATCGGTGCCGAGGTCGGCTACAAAGATACGGCTTACTTCTGCCGCCGGTTCAAGATGATGTTCGGGATTCCGGCCGGTAAAATGCGCCGGCGGGAGTCGCTAATGAACGTATAACAAAAAAGGCGGGCCGCAAAGCCCGCCTTTTTTATTGCATGTTTACCTCAATGGGCAGGGTATAAAAAACCGCCACCGGTCGGCCACCCACTTCGCCGGGGCGCCAGCGGGGCATTTTTTCGACGGCCGTAACAATAGATGCCATGAACTCCTGCATGCCTTTCTTATTCTCTCGGGTAAGCGGCTTGGTCGTAATCCGTACATCGTGGACCGAACCATCAACGTCGACGATAAACTTGGCTGCTACGGGCCCCGTGTCGGCGTTTTGCCGCATCAGCGAGCTCGGAAACTTGATGTTCGTAGCCAGATAACGGCTGAGAGCGGCTTTACCACCCGGAAATTCGGGCTGGCGTTCGGCCACGGTATATACCTTCCCGGCGGACTGTTGCGCCCGGGCTGTAGGCATGGGTAACTGGCTCAAAACAACGGTGCCCAGCAGACACAGCGTAGCTTTCAGAATGGCTTTCATAGATTAAGCTTGTAAGACCGACTGATTAATTTCCCGCACAACGGCCGACAGTTGAGGTAACAGGTCGGGGTCCTGTTCTATCCCGTTGCCGACAACGATCAGATCGGCTCCGGCTTTGAGGGCGTTATAGGCTTTCTCGCCCGAGTTGATACCTCCTCCCACAATAATCGGCACATCAACAACGGACCGAACGGCCGCAATCATATCGGGCGAGACGGGTCGGCGTGCGCCACTACCCGCGTCCAGATACATCAGTTGAAGCCCCAGCATCTCGCCGGCCATAGCTGTACAGGCAGCCACGCCGGGTTTATCGGCAGGAAGCGGCATGGTACCGCTGATGTAGGAAACCGTGGTCTGTGCTCCGCTGTCGACTAGCATATAGCCCGTTGGCAGTACTTCGAGACCGCTCTTTCTGAGCAGTGGGGCCGCAATGACGTGCTGACCAATCAGAAACTCGGGATTACGCCCGGAGATGAGCGAGAGAAACAGGATGGCGTCGGCGGTGGGCTCGATATGCAGCGAGTTGCCCGGAAACAGCACCACAGGAACAGGCGAGTAAGCCCGCAAGGTGCTGATCACTTCGGCATGTCGGTAATCGGTTACCAGACTGCCCCCAACCAGAAAGAAATCGATGGGATAAGTGCCCGCCCGCTGGAGCAGGGCTATAAGCGCGTCCTGCTCGACCTTATCGGGGTCGAGCAGGACGGCCAGCGACTTTTGTCCCGACGTTTTATGACGCCGGAGTGTATCTAGCAGGCTGACTGGTTGCCTTTTCGTGGTATTGCGTTGGATCGGCGGTGGGGTTGATGGCATTATTCTGACGGATGCGGGCTAAAAAACCCATTAACTGCTCGCGGGCAATGTTGGTCAGTACCGACGTTACCAGACCTCCGATCAATCCGCTTGCGGCCGCTGCTTTTTGCGTTTCTTTTGCGTGTTTTTTTACTGCCTTCCGCGTTGACGGCGCAGCTGCCTCCAAGTCCTCGCCGTATGAATCGTCCTCATCGTCATAATCGCGATCTTCCGGCTCACCGTATTTCTCGGCATACCGGTATTCGTCCGACTTAGGCAGTACCGCATTAACAACCAAATATACGGCTAAAGCGGCACCTGCAACAAATGCAGCCGTCCGGCCCAGCTCGGTTGCGTCGCCTTTGATGGAGTCAACGCTATCAGTGATTGAATCTTTGAACCGCTCGGTAGCAGCCATCAGTTGGGCCCGGCGGGCGGTTGTGTCGGCAAATGGTACTTTAGGATCTTCCATTAGTTTACGCTTGAGTTATTGTATTAATCTGTAAAAAACAACAGGCTAAACGCCTGCCTGTCAGTAGGCTCGGGGTGACGACTGATTTTCGCCAAGGCTACCGCCACCGCCAATCGCTGTGCGCGTCTGCGCCATCAGCTCTTCAACCGCTTCTGACTTTTCTTCTTTCTTTTTCTCCTGGCTTTTCTTGATGGCGCTATAAGCGGCCACCCGGATTTTCGACTTAAAAAAGTCTTTAGCGGCCAGCCAGATAATCGTCATCAGCAGGAAGAAGCCAGCAACAATCAAAAAGCCCAGGTACCGGCTGTTGGTTACCTCATTGAGGTAGGCAGCCAGCAGACTGAACAAAAAGATGGTTGTCATAGTGGCCAGCAGGGCTAGTACGATGCCGTGAATACCCACCACAACTCCCTCCTCCACTTTACTGCGCGTTTCAAGTGTAAATAACTCAATACGAGCTTCCAGGTAGCGGAATATATTCTCCCGAATTTCCTCTAAGCGCTCCAGCATGATCTTGTTTATTAGTTTTCACTATGGGGTATCTACAAAAAAGCGTCCATTTTGTTTAAAAAACAGAGGGTCTGAACAGTCAACTATGAATGTGGCTGCAAAGGGGCTTCATTTGCCGGAAGCTGGGCTGATTTTAGCGGTAGTAGGTGCTGAAGAAATCCGACTCGCTGCGCGCTGCCCGGGCCGGAGCTTACGAACGGGTTTGGTAAACTGGGTTGCCAAATGGACACAGGATTGTAGAAAAAATACCCATACCGGCTGATCTACGTTGAGTCATAAACGCAAACAGCCCCGGAGACTCACCTCCGGGGCTGTTTGCGTTGAAGTCGTTGATGCGAATGACTAGAAACGGCATATCGGCGACTGAGCCGTTAGTTCGATTGCCGTAGCTTGGCTTCAATCGTTTGTTGGGTGTGCGGAACGGCCCGCAGCCGCTCCTTAGGAATCAGCTTGCCCGTGTCTTTGCAGATGCCATACGTGCCGTTTTTAATCCGGACCATAGCGGCCTCGAGCTGCTGGATGAATTTCTGCAAACGGGCGGCCAGCTGGCTGAGGTTTTCGCGTTCGCTGGTGTCAGCACCATCTTCAAGCAGTTTTGAGTTGCCAGATGTATTGTCGGTGCCGCTGTCGTTCCGTTTGCTGAGCGTTTCCTTGATGTAATTTAACTCGCTACGGGTGGCGTCCAGCTTCTGACCAATGAGTTCCTCAAACTCCTTCAGATCTTCTTCCGAATATCGTTTTTTCTCTTCTTGAACCATAGTAAGGACTATGTTAGATGGGGCACGTGCAACTGACTGCAAAATTAACGCTTTGCGGCCGTTTTTTCAATATGAGACTTATATTACGGTCGTTTTTTTGGAAAATTAGTAAACTGGAAATTGACAAAATTTCGAATGAATCTTTGGTGGTGATTGCGTTCATTAAAAAAGAATTTGGCCCCTATTCAAGAACGAACCTGTTTATGTGGATTGTGATTTTTAGACTAATTTGGGAAAAAATATACTTTTGATAATGTAATCGCCTATTTATTAAGTTTGCGCGACACTTCATTGTATTTTTCGTTTAAAGACAGAATGAACCGCATGGCCATGGCATATATTGAACCAGCACCGATAAAAGATAAAGAGAATCCACTGGAGTCCATGATGTCCCGCTTCGACGCTGCCGCGCGAATGCTGGGTATATCAGACGAGATGTACGATATTCTTAAAGTGCCTGCCCGTCAGGTAATTGTAGGGCTGCCCGTTACGATGGATAACGGGAGCATCAAAGTGTTTGAAGGATACCGCGTTATTCACTCCAACATCCTCGGTCCGGCCAAGGGTGGTATCCGGCTCGACCCCGGCGTTCACCTCGATGAGGTAAGGGCGCTGGCGGCCTGGATGACCTGGAAATGTGCCGTTGTTGACATTCCCTACGGTGGGGGCAAGGGCGGTATCGCCTGCAACCCTCGCGAGATGTCGGCGGGCGAGATCGAACGCCTGATCCGGCAGTATACCGTAGCGATGCTCGACGTAATCGGACCCGACCGCGATATTCCGGCGCCCGACATGGGTACCGGCCCCCGCGAAATGGCCTGGATGGTGGACGAATACTCGAAAGCCAAGGGTATGACCGTAAACAGCGTCGTGACGGGTAAGCCACTCGTACTGGGCGGCTCGCTGGGGCGCACCGAAGCAACGGGCCGTGGGGTCACCGTAGCCGCGCTGTCGGCCATGGATAAACTGCGGATGAATCCCTACCGGACAACGGCCGCCATCCAGGGTTTTGGAAACGTAGGCTCGTTTGCGGCCGAACTGCTCCACGAGCGGGGCGTTACGGTGGTGGCTGTCAGCGATATTTCGGGTGGCTATTACAACGCGTCGGGTATCGACATTACGGCGGCTGTGACGTACCGCAATGCCAACAAGGGTACGCTCGACGGATTCAGCGGAGCCGAAAAGATCACCAACGAAGAATTGCTCTCGCTGCCCGTCGATGTTCTGGTGCCGGCCGCTAAAGAAGACGTCATCACCGACGATAATGCCGGGTCAATTCAGGCCAAAATGATCGTAGAAGGCGCCAATGGCCCAACTTCCGCTTCGGCCGACGAGATTATCAACAGCAAGGGTATTCTGGTTGTGCCCGATATTCTGGCCAATGCCGGGGGCGTAACGGTATCCTATTTCGAATGGGTGCAGAACCGCATCGGCTACAAATGGACCCTGGACCGCATCAACCGCCGGGCCGACCGCGTCATGAAAGATGCGTTTGACCGGGTGTTCGAAACGTCGCAGAAATACCAGGTGCCTATGCGGCTGGCCGCCTACATCGTAGCCATCGATAAAGTGGCGAGTACCTATAAGTTCCGGGGAGGATATTAATTCGGAACAGCATGTATACGGCATAATGCCTAATTTTGCCCGTTGTTACAGGGGGCTGATCCATTATTCAGTATACATTACACACGTTAACGATGCGTTTACACCGGGAAGGGTACACCATAATGCTGACAACGGGGCTGGTTTTGCTGGCCCTGAATTTGCTGGCTTACTTTTATCTGTTTTCTGACAACAGCCTGGCCATCGTGCTGCTGGCGGTAGCCAGCCTGATCCTGTTTGGGCTGATTGTCCAGTTCTTCCGGGTGCCCAACCGTACGCTGACGCTGCACGACGCCCAGATCATCGCTCCGGCCGATGGGACAATCGTCGTTATTGAGGAAACCGAAGAAAGCGAGTATTTCAAGGAGCGCCGGCGGCAGATTTCCATTTTTATGTCGCCCCTGAACGTACACGTCAACCGTAATCCGGTGTCGGGCGTTGTGCGGTACTTCAAATACTATCCTGGTAAATACCTGGTGGCCTGGCATCCAAAGTCCAGTACGGAAAACGAACGCACAACCATTGTCATTCAGGCTAAAAACGGCGTCGAGGTGCTGTTTCGGCAGATTGCCGGTGCGGTGGCTCGTCGTATCCGGTGGTACGTAAAAGAAGGTCAGCCCGTTGAGCAGGGCCAGGAAATGGGCTTTATCAAATTCGGATCGCGGGTCGATGTGTTTCTTCCGCTCGATGCCGATGTTAAAGTCAGCATTGGCGAACGTACCAAAGGGGGCGTTACCGTTCTGGCAGAACTGAAGGATTAACAGTCAGCCTACCAATTAGGCAGGGTCAGCAAAAGCGGGAAAGCCATTATGGCTTTCCCGCTTTTGCTGACCCTGTTTTATGTTCTCAGATTTGTACGCTGAGTAACTCGCCCCGCTCGCTTTCGGTCACGATCAGGCCCAGCTCGCCCGAGGGGTCGAAGGTGCAGTTGGTTGGGTTGGCGCCGGGCAACTGGAGATCGCGAATAAACTCGCCCTCGGACGAAAAGACCCGGATAAGTCCCGAGCCGAACACGGCCGTGTAGATGAAACCATCGGGCCCCAGCGTCATCCCGTCGGGACCGGGAATCGGTTCGTCAGCAGGAGCCTCCGTAACGACGGCCCATACCCGGATTGTTTCCCAGCTTAGGCCGATAGGGTCCCAGAAGCCGCTCCAGATGCGGTGGCGGTGGGTCTCGGCAATGAGCAGGGTAGGTATGCTGGTGTTGAGCAGCGCCAGCCCGTTCGGATACATCAGCCCATCGGTAATTACTTCGGCATGACCCCTGGGGTCCAGCACCGCCACGTAACCAAGCTGCTCATCGTCTGGCGGACCCGGGCAGGAGAAAATCAAATTGCCCTGCGCGTCGAACAGCAGATCGTTGGGCATGTTGAGCGGCTTTCCGTCAAGCTCGCTCAGGGCAGTATCAATCAGTTTGGTGTCGACGTTCATTCGTCGGATGGCCTGCTGACCGGAATCGCAGAACCAGATGAAACCATCCCGGAAAACAGCGCCATTGGGGCGCCCGCCGGTATGAACACGCATGGTACTGCCGTCTTTATCACGGCAAAACAACCCTTCACCCGCCTGTTCTACGCACCAGAGACATCCCGAATCGTCGAAAGTTGGCCCTTCCGGAAACCGTAATCCTGTTGCTAATACTCGTACACTGTCCATGTCATCGGTTGTTGAGTAGGAGTAAAGTTGTGGCCGACCCAATAGCGTCGGTGTCTGGTATAGACAATGTTCATATAATACACTGGCTGCTATTTTGTTTTCATATTCTATTTATTTGATAGACCAATAAGTAAGTAGCCCCTTTTGCTAGATTGTATTCACCGTACAATGGCAAGCTTTGTCTGTATTATTCGTTGAAATACTTGTATCTTTATGGTATTATGAAGACGTTCTTGCCATGACATACGACTATATTATTGTGGGAGCCGGTTCGGCAGGCTGCGTGCTGGCCAATCGGCTATCGGCCGACCCGACGGTGTCGGTGCTACTGCTGGAAGCTGGCGGGCCCGACACTAAATTTGAGTTACAGATTCCGGCTGCGTACTCCAAACTGCATGGTACTGCCGTTGACTGGGGCTTCTGGACCGAGCCTCAGTCGGCGCTGAACGGACGGCGCATGTACCAGCCTCGCGGAAAGACCCTGGGTGGCTGCTCATCGACCAACGCCATGGCCTACGTACGGGGCAACCGACGCGATTACGACGACTGGGCGGCACTGGGCAATACGGGCTGGGGGTATGAAAACGTGCTGCCGTATTTCATCCGCTCCGAATTCAATGAACAGATTGATCAGCTCGACGAGCGGTATCACGGCGCGCACGGCCCTCTCAATGTTACTTTTGCGACTGGCTTTCAGACCCCGCTAGCCCGGGCATTCGTAGACGCCTGTGGGCAGGTCGGTATCCGGGCCAATCCCGACTGTAATGGGGCCGAGCAGGAAGGAGCGGGCCTGCTGCAGTTTACGATCAAAAACGGGAAGCGCCATAGTGCCGCAACGGCGTTTCTGAAACCCGTAATGAGCCGACCCAACCTCACGGTTATTACCAGGGCCCACACAAAACAGGTACTGATCACCAACGACCGCGCCACGGGTGTCGAGTTTATTACGGGAAAAAACAGGACACAGACCGCAATGGCCCGGCAGGAGGTTATTCTGTCGGCTGGCGCATATCAATCGCCCCAGCTGCTGATGCTGTCGGGAATCGGGCCTGCCGACGCGCTGCGGCAGGCGGGGGTGGCGTTGAAGAAAGAGCTGCCCGGAGTTGGGCAAAACCTGCAGGATCATTTATTTACGGGGGTGAGCAGCCTGGCGTCGCAGCGGGGCGTTTCGTCCAATTTTCACCTCAAACCGCTCAACCAGCTCAAGGCGCTGGGAACCTGGCTCCTGTCGAAGAAGGGCCCGCTCAGTATTAGCCCGCTCGAAGCGGTGGCGTTTGTCCGGACTGAGCCAACGCTTGACCGGGTTAATATGCAATTTCATTTTGCGCCCGTACACATGGGCGATTCGTACACGGCCGATATGTATGATCTGTCAACCTGGCCTACCACCGACGGGTATATCGTTCTGCCAACGCTGCTGCTGCCCAAAAGCCGGGGCTATATCGGCCTGCGCTCGGCTAACCCGCTCGACGCGCCCGTGATTCAGCCGAACTACCTGACCCACGAAGACGACCGGCGTGTACTGATCCAGGGCGTTCGGCAGGCGCTGGAGATCAAACAGGCCGATGCGTTCGGGCCTTTTCGGCAGCGGGTACATCTGACGGCCGGCAGCTCAGACGATGTGATCTGGGCGCATATCCTACAGCAGCTCGAAACGGTATATCACCCGGTGGGTACGTGCCGGATGGGAACCGACGAGATGGCCGTTGTCGACGCCGATCTTCAGGTTCGGGGTATTGGCGGGCTGCGCGTCATCGATGCATCGGTTATGCCAACCATTGTGTCGGGCAATACCAACGCCCCCACGATTATGATTGCCGAGAAAGGGGCTGATCTGATCCTGGGATACGAGCCCGACGCGCTGTCGGCTATCCACAGCCGGGCCGCGATGCCCACAGACCGGCTGTAGCGGTGCGTTAGGGGCTAGCGCGTATGAAACGCGAAGGCCGGTGCGCGATCGCGTCTCTACAAGTTGGCCAGGTTGCTGATGTTGCGCTCCACGACTTCGACGACTACGATGTCGGGGCGCTCTGCGCTAACGAGGCTGGTGTCCAGCTTCTTGTCGCGTACGAAAAACGATTCCTGAAAGTAAGCGGCCATAAACGGCATCATGCTGTGGCTGAACGAGTCGCCAATGAACAGCAACCGGCCAACACCCGGCCCGGTGAAGCGCGTAGACGGGAAACCAGACGCCGGGTTTGGTACGGTGGCCGTCTGACGGGCTACCCGGTTGGCGTTCGGCTGAATGTAATAAAAGACTTCGTCTTTCCGCTCGTTCTGTACCGTCATCATCGTTACCAGATCACCACCCCCTCCGCGTTGTTTCTCGATGCGGAAATCGCTCAGTAGAATAGGGGGGCGGGTCGGCTGATCCTGCCGGATGCGGTTGAGCAGGGCCGCGCTGCCAATCAGGGTGCCGTAGTCGTTCCAGTGCGTATCGGTCTGGTAATACACAACGTGTCGGCCTTTCTCGGCCCGCAGCGTATCGCGAATATCGACAAAGGGAACGCTGGTTGCCGAAACGGCCTCCCGCAATACGTCCAGACGGGTTGGGCCGGGGGCGGGTTGCAGGTGATCGGGCAGGTTTTCCGGGTAAATCGAATGAGAATCGGGTGCGATGAGTACGTACAGCCGGATGCCCTGCCGGGCCAGTTCCTGCTGGCGCTGTGCGAGGTGACGGGCCATGTAGCGGGCCGA
Organism: Spirosoma lacussanchae; assembly: GCF_005870035.1. GTDB lineage: Bacteria > Bacteroidota > Bacteroidia > Cytophagales > Spirosomataceae > Spirosoma > Spirosoma lacussanchae. The sequence goes on from NZ_SWJG01000007.1 coordinate 50,546, forward strand.
GTCGGGCGAGAGCGGCTGCAGGCCCCGGTGCTGATCAACCACGCGGTTGTAGCTATTGCCGAGAAAAAACCAGCCATTTTTGCCGACAACCACTTTTTCGGGCAGGGGCGATTGACCCAGCAGGTTTAGCTTCCAGCGGCTGTAACCATAGAACAGCGCATTCCGCCAGCCGAAATTCTCTTTGTAATAGCGGTCAAACTGGCGCACAAAACTCCGGACGTGCGGAAAGTTGAGCGGGGGGATACCACTGATTGCCCGATTTTCGGTACTGCTAAAGCGGGAAGACAACCCCAGCACCTGATCGAGCGAGGGGAGCAGCAGCAGGCCGGCAAAAACAAAACAAAGTAGTCTGAAACGGGCGTTCATACGAGCGATACTGGTTCCTGGAGTCTCGGCAAATGGCCTAGAACCTGAAATAAATAAATGGATTATAGGTGTCGGCAGCCAGATATGCTACTGCCATAACGAACAGACCGACCAGTCCCAGTACATAGGCCGTATCCAGGGTCAGGCGCGCCCAGTTTGTAGCCAGCCGCGTCAGAAGCCGTCGCCATACGTTCTGGAAACTATGATAGACCGGCGTGGCCAGGATGAACCCCAGCCCCAGCGACACCAGCAGTTCGGCGTTGATGAAATAGCTGAGCGGATAAGCCACCGACTTAGCCGCCGGTACCAGCCCCAGCATCTTGCCCAGATACGCCATGGCCGAGTTCAGGTCAGCCGCCCGGAAGAAAACCCAGCCTACCAGCACCACCATCAGCGTGTAGACATGACCCACCAGCGCCGGCGCGCGATCGAGTCGCCGGGCCAGACCAGCCCGCTCGATGAGCAGAAAAAGGCCGTGGTACAGACCCCAGATAATGAAGTTCATACTGGCGCCGTGCCACAAACCCGTCACGAAGAACACAATCAGCAGGTTACGGTACGTACGGGCTTTACTGCCCCGGTTCCCGCCCAGCGGAATATACAGGTAATCGCGGAACCAGCTCGACAGCGAGATATGCCAGCGACGCCAGAAATCCTGAATGGAACGCGCAATGTATGGGTAGTTGAAGTTCTCCTTAAAATCGAAACCGACCATCTTGCCGAGTCCGATGGCCATGTCCGAATAGCCCGAAAAGTCGAAATAGATCTGCAGCGAATAGGCCACGATGCCGAGCCAGGCCGTTGCGGCCGGGTAACTGTCGGGGGGCGCGTTGAAGATGGTGTCGGCCAGGCTGGCGAACGTGTTGGCCAGCAGCACTTTCTTGGCCAGCCCGATAATGAATCGTTCGGCACCGACCCCGAACTTTTCGAGCGTCACGCTGCGGTCGGTCAACTCGGGGGCTATATCGGCATAGCGAACGATGGGCCCCGCAATCTGGTGCGGAAACATGGCTACGTAGGTACCGTAATCGAGAAAGCTGCGGTTGGCCCGAATACGACCCCAGTAGATATCGAGCGTGTAGGAAATGCCCTGAAAGGTATAAAAGCTGATGCCGATCGGCAGCGCAATCTGAGCCAGGGTGAGGCTGTCCGAAACCGGCATGGCAAACGCTTCGGCGAAACCCCGGACCGAATCGACCAGAAAGTTGGTGTACTTGTAATAAAACAGCAGCGACAGGCTTCCTGCCAGCGAGAGCAGCAGCCCCGCCCGGCGCTGGCCGGCTTCGATCAGCCGGCCAGCCAGAAAGTTGATAGCCGCCGACACCAGCAGTACCAGCACCACCGGTCCTTCGCCCCAGGCATAGAACAGCAGACTAGCCCCAAACAACAACGCATTTTTCCAACGGCGGGGCGTCAGGTAATAGGCGATGAGGAAAAAAGGAAGGTACAGAAACAGAAAAATCGCGGAACTGAACAGCATCAGGCGAATATAATTTGTGGCAAAGGTAGACTATTGGGTAGCGTCTTGCCAAAACTAGGCCCGAAAGGCGTAGGTAGCTAGAGCTGCGACAGCAAATTAATGTTTCGTTCTACGACTTCAAATACCACAATATCAGGCTTCACCGCATTGAGCAAACGGGCGTCGAGCCGACAGTCGCGTACAAAAATTGACTCACCAAAATAGTGGGGTAAGTATTGCATGACAAACAAACTGAACGAGTCGCCAACGAAGAGCAGCCGCGGCTGGCTACAGTCCGTTCCGGTAAACCGCAGAATGGGGTAGGGCGATCCGTAGCGTTGGGATAAGGTATCGGGGGGCGGCAGGCTGCGGCCGTCGGTGCGCTGCACGTTATAATACAACGGATCTTTAATGCGCTGCTGCAACCCGATCATACGCACCAGATCGCCCCCAAAACCGGGCGATGGCGTGATGGTATAGGTTGACGAGTCCACGACAGGCAGCCGCGCGTTCAGGCGGTGCAGATGTTTCATCAGAGCCGCACAGCTAACCAGCGAACCGACGTTGTTCCAGTGCGTATCAGTCTGGTAGTACAGCTGATAGCGTCGCTTGGCGGCTTGCAGGGTATCGCGCAGGTCAATGAAGTGAATACCCGGCAAACGGCTGATGTGGCGGTGCAACACATCCAGACGGGACGGTCGGTGGGTATTGACCAGTTGCTCGGGCAGGTACTCGCTGTAAACAGACTGGGCATCGGGCGGAATAACAACAATCAGCTGGCTGTGATAGCGGCCCAGTTCGGCTTGCCGATGGTTCAGGTGGGTCAGCAGGTTCGTCAGCGAATCGGCGGGCCAGGGAAGCAGGCCCCGGTGCTGATCCATGATTCTGTTTTCGCTGTTCCCCAGAAAAAACCAGCCTTGTCGGCCGATGACTACTTTTTCGGGCAGGGGCGACTGGCCCAGCACAAACAGTTTCCAGCGGCTGTATAGCTGAAACAGGGCATCGCGCCAGCCGAAGGTTTGTTTGTAATAAGCCTCGAAGTCGCGCTTGTACCGCATGACGTGCGGAAACTCAAAAACGGGTCTGCGAAGCCGTTGTCGGTTTTCGGTGTTTTCGAACGAAACCGATAGCCCCAGCAGGTAATCAGCGGTGGGCAGAATGAGCAACAGGGCAAACAACAGAGCGATTAACTTGTGCGTAAACGGATGCCTCATACCAGCCTGGATGAAGAAAGTAAGTGTGGACCTATTCCCTAAAGACGGGATGATTACAAACTTAATTTATTGATGCTATAGCGGTAACGTAGAGCGACCCGGTAATGGACTACGGCAATTCATGTAGCTGACCGAGAGCGACTCATGTAGATTCGATTGTGTCAATAACTTTGCCATTCCTGACTAAGCGGCTAGGTATGAAAAGTTGCTTATTTTAGTGAGCGGTAGATAGACGTTGAGGAATATGGCTTGTAAGTCAGTAGGTTAGCCCGGCTTATATGAATCGAAGCACGCATAAATACCAGCTCAGACTGCTGCCAATGCACCCGAAGCAATACGTGCTTGGGGTGTTGATGCTTGTTGGTATGGCCCGCTGTACGGCCGATTATCCGGCTACGAACACGACCGTGCCGCCACAATCGACAGGACCCGTATCGACCACGCCCGCTCCGGCGACGACTACGCCCGGCTCGACCACCCCGACTAGCCCAGCGGCTTCGGTAGACACGCTGACGGCGCTACCGCCCCCCCGTTTCGAGCCTGACGGGGGCAATCTGTACGTAGGCACGCCCGTACGACTGGTGGCCGACTCGCTACCGCCCCAGTCCGTTGTCGAGTATTCCGTTGATCAGGGAGCGAACTGGAAAGCCGGTGACCGGTTTCCGCTGATGGATGGGGGCGCACTGCTGGCCCGGATCCGGGTGGGTACGAAAGCCGCGCAGCGTCGTAGCCGGCCCTTTTTGGTGCACTTCAACCGGGTACTGATAATCGGCAACAGCATCATGGAGCATTTGCCGGTGCCGTCGTTGGGTTGGTTCAATAGTAACGGAATGGCCGCTTCGTCTCCGCAGCACGATTTTGTCTATCTACTGACGCAGCGGCTCAAAGCCCTACAGCCAAGTGTGGTGGTCAGGCTACAGAATGGAGGCAGCTTTGAACGGAATTACGCACAGATGAACCTGGCCGACTGGGATGAGTCGCTGCGGTTTGCGCCTGATCTGGTTGTCGTGCGGATTGCCGAGAATGTAGCCGAAGACCAGGTAGACCGGCTCCGTTTCGAAACGTACTACCGCAACCTGCTAACCCGCTTCGCGACCAGCGCCGGGCCGGTGAAGATTGTCTGCTCAACGAGTTTCTGGAACCAGCCGCGTACCGACGCCATCATCCGCAGCGTGGCCGCTGAAAAAGGCTACCCGGTGGCGGACCTGAGCGCGCTGGTCGATAAACCGGACTATATGGCCAGTCAGTATAAAAACCCCGATGTGGCCCGGCACCCTAACGATCGCGGCATGCAGCAGATAGCCAGTCTGTTATGGGCCAGCATCCAGTAACAGATCCCCCCAGTACGCCAGCAGCCGCTACTGACGGGTCAATAGCGGCTGCTGGCGTACTGAAGAAGACGGATCAGAAGAATGACAATCGCAGAATGAAAGGACTGCTGCCGTAAATAGCCCGGGCCACGCTGCTGTTGGCATTCAGGTTATAAAGCGCCGTCAGGTTAACCCCAAACCGGCGGCTGATGGGCTGCATATAGGTCAGGCCCAGCAGGGGAGATGTAAGTCCAAGGCTGGCTTTCTGGTTGAGCTGGTCGTACCGCACCTGAATGGTCGTATTTTCTACTTCGCCATGCAGGTAGAGGTTAGGCAGAATGGACGGAATGGCTTCGTACATCACAAAACCGCGGCCACCGTACTGGTTGTAGGTCTCGACGGGTACCGTTGCGCCGGTGTTGGTAATGCCTTTGTAACGCGTGTACGTATAGCTGGCCCCTACGCCGACCAGCACCCGCTCGGTCGCCTGATAGGCAATAACGGGCGATGCACCCAGGCTGAACGGATTGCCAAACCGGAAGCCATTGATGCCCCCCCCAAACCGAAGCCGCTGGCCGAACGGGAGAGGACGACCTTCGGGCGTCTGGGTGCGGAGCGGGTCTTTGCCCTGGTCGCGCCGATCTTCGGGGTCTTCGGTAAGCTGCCCGAAGGTTACGGTGCTGCTGAGCAGAGCCGCGATGACGAGTATTTTCTGGATATGATTCATGATGATGCGAAAGTGCTATTCAGCACGATTAGTAACGAAATCGGCCCGTTCAATAGTACGCAGGTGGGCCAGACCCTGTTGCATTCCCTCAGAATGACTCGTTTGCCGGCCTAACCGTTCGGTCAGAACGTAAATTCTTTTACTTCAGGGTCGTTCAGCAGCCGTTTGATGCATTTCTCGTGGTTTTTCTCCGACCCGCTCACCCGCCAGTATCCGATGATCTCGGTACCGATCCGCTGCTGGTGACTGCGCGTAGGCGAAAGCCCACACTCTTCAAAGAATTTCTCGTACTGGGCCAGCGTCCTGTTCCGGAACGGAGTCACAATCTTGTACTCTCGTAGCTGATTCCACTTACTGATGCGTCTGGACAGGCCCGACAGCAGCAGCAATGACCCCAGCACAAACCCGAAGCCCGTGAGCGCAATGTCGTACTGACCACTACCCAGACACATACCCAGCGCCGACACGACCCATACTACCGCGGCTGTGGTCAGGCCCTTGACGCGGTTTTCTTCCCGGAAAATGATACCGGCGCCCAGAAATCCGATGCCGTTAACGATGTTAGCCGCAATACGATCGGTACTGTTGCCGCCAATCCGCACCGATACCATCGTAAACAGCGCCGAGCCAACGCAGATCATAATCATGGTCCGGAACCCGGCGGCCTTCCCGCGGTATTCACGCTCGGCCCCGATCAGCCCGCCAGCCAGCAGAGCCGCCACCAGACGGAGTATGTCTTCTTCAAAAAAAACCATCGAATCCCGTGAAAAATGTACGAATACGCCTGCACGCTGAGTAACGATCGGCCGGGCCGCGTAAATGCCCCCGACTTATTCGGAATCCCCTATCCATTACTCGTTTTTGCCGAACCTAACCGACCCTAAAACCGTTAAAACCTAGATAGAGTTTACCCTACTGACTCCGAATGAATTCAACCACGGAAACCGAACCACTGCGTTCCGTTGACCACCTCGACCCCCGGCAGTTTATTATCATCAAAGGGGCGAAAGTACATAATCTGAAAGGAATTGACGTTGCCATTCCGCGCAACAAGTTGGTGGTGCTGACGGGCCTGTCGGGTTCCGGTAAGTCATCGCTGGCGTTTGATACGCTCTTTGCCGAAGGGCAGCGGATGTATGTCGAAAGCCTGAGCAGCTACGCCCGGCAGTTTCTGGGCCGGATGGAAAAACCCGAGGTCGAGTACATCAAAGGGGTGTCGCCGGCCATCGCCATCGAACAGAAAGTCTCGACCCGCAACCCGCGCTCTACCGTGGGCACCTCGACCGAGATTTACGACTACCTTAAGCTGTTGTTTGCGCGGGCCGGTGTTACCTATTCGCCCGTGTCGGGCCGGGAGGTGCGCCGGGATAGCGTTACCGATGTGGTCAACTACATCTTCTCCTTCGGGGCTGGTCCGGATGGCGCAGCGCAGCGCGTCATGATCACGACGCCCCTGATCATTCACGAAGGCCGAACGCTCGACTACGAACTAAAAATCCTGCTGCAGAAAGGCTACACCCGTATTGTGGCCGATGGCGATTCGACGGGTCAGCAGGTGATTCAGATCGAAGACCTGCTCGAAGCCGATGGCACGATCGCGTCGGCGCTGCCGCCTTTTCTGGAAATCCTGATCGACCGGGGCACCGTAACGTTCGATGAGCAGGGTCAGCCCGACGAAGATACGCAATACCGCTTTTCTGACTCGGTACAAACGGCTTTCAACGAGGGCGATGGCGTATGCCGGGTCGATGTGGTCGGTAAAGAGTCGCGCACCTTCTCCGACAAGTTTGAGCTGGACGGTATCGCCTTTGAGGAGCCGAGTGTAAACCTGTTTACGTTCAACAACCCCTACGGCGCCTGCCGCCGGTGCGACGGCTTCGGGAAGGTGCTCGGTATCGATCCCGACCTGGTCATTCCCGACAAAAACCTGTCGGTCTTTGAAGGGGCTATTATGCCGTGGCGGAGCGAAAAGATGAGCGAGGAGTTTCTGAAGCCGCTGCTGCGGAACGGGATTCGTTTTGACTTTCCCATCCATCGGCCCTACAAAGACCTGACCCCCGCCGAGCAGGAGTTGCTCTGGACGGGTAACAAATACTTCGACGGGCTCAACGCCTTTTTTCAGTACGTCGAAAGTCAGACCTTCAAGGTGCAGTACCGCGTGATGCTGTCGCGCTACCGGGGCAAAACAACCTGTCCCGAATGTCGGGGGTCGCGCCTGCGCCGGGATGCGAGCTATGTAAAAGTGGCGGGTAAATCGATTACGGATCTCGTACTCATGCCCATTACCCAAACGGCCGCTTTCTTCCGCGAGCTGGACCTGCCCGCTCACCAGCAGCAGGTTGCTAACCGAATCCTGATCGAAATTCGCAACCGGCTCGATTATATGGAGCGCGTTGGGCTGGGTTACCTGACGCTCAACCGCCTGACTAACTCGCTCTCGGGGGGCGAGTACCAGCGGATCAAGCTGGCAACCTCGCTCGGCTCGGCTCTGGTCGGGTCGATGTACATTCTCGACGAACCCAGCATTGGGCTGCATCCCCGCGATACCAAACGGCTGGTCAGCGTGCTCGAATCGCTCCGCGATATGGGTAATACCGTCATCGTCGTTGAGCATGAAGAAGAAGTCATGCGGGCCGCCGACCAGCTCATCGACATCGGTCCCGATGCCGGTACGGGGGGCGGCCATCTGGTCTTTCAGGGTACGCTGAACGATGCCTTGCTGGAGACGGGGATTGACCATCTGCTTCCGGCCAACCCGGCTCTGCGGTCACATACGCTCGACTTCCTGACGGGCCGCGAAACGGTGCCGGTGCCGACCTTCCGGCGTAAGGCGACGAACTTTATCGAGCTGAAAGGCGCCCGGGAAAACAACCTGAAAGACGTAGACATCCGGATTCCGCTCAACACGCTGACGGTCGTAACGGGTGTGTCGGGTTCGGGTAAGAGTACGCTGATTCGGAAGGTGCTGTACCCGGCGCTGATGCGTCACAAAGGCGACGCGGCCGAAGAAGCTGGCAAATACGCCGAGTTGAGCGGCTCACTCGATCGGGTGCAGGCCATCGAGATGATCGACCAGAACCCCATTGGCAAGTCGAGCCGGTCTAACCCGGTTACGTATATCAAAGCCTACGACTACCTCCGGCAGGTCCTGGCCGAGCAGCCCGTATCGAAGTCGCGGGGATACAAGCCGAGCCATTTTTCGTTCAACGTCGACGGCGGTCGCTGTGAGGTTTGTCAGGGCGAGGGCGAGGTAAAGATTGAGATGCAGTTCATGGCCGACATCTACCTCAAGTGTGAGGGCTGCGGAGGTCATCGGTTCAAGCAGGAAATCCTGGAGGTGACCCTGCGCGACAAAAACGTATCGGACATCCTGGACATGACCGTCGACGAAGCGATCGAGTTTTTCCGGGAGGCCGAACCGAAAATGGCCGATAAACTCATGCCGTTGCAGGAGGTCGGGCTGGGCTACATTGGCCTGGGCCAGTCATCGAATACGCTCTCGGGGGGCGAGGCTCAGCGCGTGAAGCTGGCGTCGTTTCTGGGTAAAGGCAATCCCAACAAAGGCGGTACGCTGTTTATCTTCGACGAACCAACAACGGGGCTGCACTTCCACGACATCCGCAAGCTGCTGTCGGCGATCAACGCGCTGGTCGACCAGGGGGATTCGGTCCTGATTATTGAGCACAACATGGAAGTTATCAAGAGTGCCGACCATATCATCGACTTGGGTCCGGAAGGGGGCGAAACGGGTGGCTATGTGACGTTTACGGGTACGCCCGAAGCCATGGTCGCCCTCCCCGAAGGCAAGAACTACACCGCCGATTTTCTGCGCGGTAAGGTCTAGATCAGGCAGATTATTTCCCGGTAGAAAAGACGGATGGTCTCATCCGTCTTTTTTTATGGGTGCATGGCCCGAATCCACTCGCGCACGAGTGCTACGCCTTCGCGGTGGGTGACTTTGCGGGCTACTTCGGGCATCATCACGCCCGGGTCCGTCGACTCCATCCGATAGACAAGGATAGACTCGTCGGGTTTGCCGGGTACAATATCGAACTGACGCCCGCCCGAGCCGCGGCCGGCCGCCACCGGCGTTTTCTGCACTCCCCAGGCGGTTGGGTTCGTTTCAGTATGGCGCAGGTTCAGGCCCGAGGTGCTGGCCGGTCCGTCGGGGCGGTGGCAGTGGGCGCAGTTGATGTCGAGCCAGGCGCGGGCCCGCGCATCCAGGCTCCCCGTTGCAGGATCGTTCCAGACCGGCGTTTTCGGCACGCTGGCCAGCGCGGGCAGATTCGTCAGCAGGCCGTGTTGCTGCCAGTAGGTGAGCTGGTTGGCTTCTCCGTCGGCATAAGTCAGGTTGCCATTGAGCTGCCGCGCCGACGGGCCAATAGGCATGAGGGTTTCGTTACGGTTATGACAGCCTTTACACTGGTTCAGGTTGGGCATCACATAAAGCTGGCGGTGATTTTTGCCGCTGGCATCCGTATAGGCTACGTTTGTCTGCTCGCCGGCTACTTCGAGGATGGCGTCGGTCTGCTCGGCGTTCCAGACGTATTCGAGGGCTTTCCAGCCCGCAGCTTCGTGGACCAGCAACCGGGTCTCGAGCAAACGTCGGCCTTTGTCGGGCTGGCGAAAATCGGTCGGGAAATAAAACGTCTTGATCAGCACCGTACCGACCGGAAAAGCCAGCACGTCGTCGGGCGTATACGGCACCGACTGGCCGGCGGGTAGCCGAACGAACCGCAGTTTTTCGGCATAATCGGAAAACAGCGGGGTGTTGAGCCGATAGGGAACAACCCCGGCCGCCGGTTGCTGATCAGCGATATTGCCCGTAAAAAAGCCCCAGGCCGAGAGGCTTTCCGGTGCTGCTACAGCCGGGTAATCCTGCCTGATGGTAAAGGCAACCGACAGCAAAAAAGCACCGATCGATAGGAGAAGACCTTTCATAGCACGGAGGGTAAGTGTTTGTTGGTTTTGTCATCCCGACCGGTACGCCGGTCGGGACTACAGAAAAGGCGACCTGGCGTCGTTCAGGTGGGGGTTACCGGCCCAGGCTTAGCTTCGCATCGGCGAGGGGCTTGAGTTCGCAGTTGTGCTTCGACAGATCGCGCGAAATGGTCCTGAAGTTATTGGCCACGTCCATATTGGCAAACGTGGCGCCTGTATTGTTGCGCAGGCAGATATCCATCGTGGCCGGTTGGGCGTAGCTGGTGTCGGTAATGCCATCCCACAAAATATCGGGTACGTCCTTGCCGAACTTGAGCTTGAACCGGAACATCATACCCATACGGCCTTTGCGGGTGGGGTAGCCGCGTTCCCGCCGGTACAGGTTGTCGTGGATGCTGATACGGGTCGGGTAGGGGTAGTACGCTTTGTCGGCAATGGGGTTCTCGGTCATGTAGTAGCTGATAATACCCGTACCGATACTCTTGTTGTTGATAATCTGGTTCTCGAAAATCTCGACCTGATTCGTGGCCAGAATCAGCATACCCGTTCCGGCCGCCACCCGCGCCACGATGTTGCCTTTGGGCGCGAAATTGTCGAAGTTGTTGTTCTGAACCGTGTTTTTATAGACCCTCACGTTGCCGCCCCGTTTCTGTACCAGATCGGGCAGGTCGAAGACCAGAATGCCGCCCGTATTGTCGTGGGCGTTGTTTTCGTAGACGTCGGCCATCAGCGAGTTCTCGATCTCGATACCGGCTACGTTATGGTGGGCTTCGCACTGGCGCACCACGATGTTTTTCGACTGCCCTACGTAGATGCCCGCGTCTGAGGCTCCGATGGCCGTGCAGCGTTCGATCAGTACGTTCTGACACTGAACCGGATAAAGGCCATACGAGCCGTTGGTGGGGCCGGGTTTGCCCGTCCACTCAACCTTCACGTTTCGAAAGGTGATGCCGTTTACATTCATCGTTTTGATGCAGTCACCTTTGGTATCCTGAATCGTCAGGTCTTCGATAACGATGTTCTGCCCGTTGCTGACGCGTAAGCCCTCGGCCCCGTCGGTCTGCCCTTTAAACGACAGAATAGTTTTGTCCATACCCCGTCCGCGGATGACGATGTTTTTCTTGTCTTCGAGCGACAGGCTGCCGCTGAAGGTGAACCTACCCTCGTCGAGCTGAATCGTAGCGCCGTCGTCGCTCAGGATGAGCTGTTTCTGAATAGCCTTCTGGACCGCTGGCTGGGCCACTGCCGAAGTGGCCAGCAGGGCGTAAACGATCAGGATACCGAACAACGTTTTCATAGAAGTAGTTGATATATGGTTGGTGGCAATCTGTTCCATGACGTGAAAAAGCGTTACGCTATCCGAAGGGCGAATCTGCTACTTTTATACCCAATTGCATACGCTAACTATCAAGTAAATCATGGCCGAACGCATTAGCTACGGCAAGACGTGGTGGGGGCAGCAGTGGCTCAACGCCCTAACCCGGATTGACGACGCCAACCGGCTGCCACGGGGTAAAACCTATGCCAACAAAGGGGCGGTACAGGGGCTGAAAATAGATACCAATCAGATCAGCGCTTCCGTAAAGGGAACCAAGCCCCGGCCGTATAAAGTAAAACTGACTGTACCGCTGTTTACCGGGCAGGAGCGCGACTGGCTGCTGACCGAAATTGGCGATAACCCGGCTATTCTGGCGCAGCTGCTGAACCGGCAACTGCCCGAAGAGCTGGTGCAGTTTGCCCAGACGCGCCAGATTACCCTGTTTCCCGAATCGTTCGACGATCTGGGCATGGGTTGCTCGTGTCCCGACTACGCCATTCCCTGTAAGCACCTGGCAGCTGTGGTGTACGTCATTGCCAACGAGATTGACCGCAATCCGTTTCTGGTTTTTCAGCTGAAAGGGCTCGATATCCTGGCCGAACTGAAAGACCAGCAGGGCGACGTGCTCAGCGGAGGTATGGAGACCGTGCTGCTGCTGCGCGACCTCGGCACCGACGACCTGCCCGACGATGAAGACTGGAAACCCGATGAAGCGACCCGGAGCCTGCTCGACTTCGGCACCATTCCGCCCCTGGCCGATCAGCTGCTCGATCTGCTGCAGCCCGAGGTTACCTTCACCAAAAGTGATTTTAAGAAGTCGCTCGCCAAAGCGTATACACTATTCAGTAAGCCCGCAGCCGACCAGCCGGGCCGGGGCCGCTCCGTTACCCGACACGCCCGCCCGAACGGTCAGGCCAGGCCAGCGCCCGACGCCGAGCATCCCGACCCCAGCGACAGCATCGAGCTGCAGCTCGATGAGCTGATGGAGATCAAAAAGATCGGCATCTTTACCGAGCATGGCGAGCAGCGGTCCTTTAGCGAGTATGACCTGGCCGACCTGACCAGCTGGCTCGATACGCTGACCGAAGCCGATTTTGCCGAGATGAGTGATTCGGTACGGGCGCTCTATCTGGCCCATCAGTTTTCGGCCGCGCTGCTGCGCCGGGGTGCCGTAGTGCCGCAGTTGCTGTGTCTGGGCGTCAAAGAAGATCAGTACCGGGTGCGATGGATGCCCGCTACACTCAACGAAGCCGTGCGGCAGCAGACCGATCTGCTGGCGGCTCAGCTGCCTCCGCTGCTGCTGACCATGCGCTGGCAGAAAGAATGGCTGGCGCTGCCCGGTCGCGAACAGGTACTGATGCTCTGTTCGCTGCTCATGCGCCCAAGCATCCATGCCTCAACCGTTGAGCTATGGGAACGCTGGCCGCTCGAAGACGCTGATCGCTTGTTCTTCGGCGTTGAAACGGTTCGGTTCGAAGGGTTCGGAAAACGCGAGATGCCGCTGGCCATGCAGTTGTGGCTGAACGATTTCTTTCTGACCCACAAGCGATTTGTGCCGATCCTGGCCGTAGAAGAGTCAGAACTCAGCGACGAGTTCCGCGTCAGCCTGCTCATCCGCGATAACGAGGCCATTGCCGAAGCGCCCCCCGCCGATGTAGCCAAAAAACCGAGCCGATCCCCCAAAAAAGCCGCTGCGGCCCCGTCGGTCGTTCCGCCTATTCCGCTGCATGAGATTCTGAACGATCGTAAACACGCGGGAATTCGGATGGCCGTCTTGCAGGATTTGCTCGTTTTGTCGAGGCATTTTCCTGATCTGGCTCAGCTCACCAAATCCGACGGTGGGGCCCGGCCCGACGCGCTGTTCTACAAACCCGACGAGTTTGTGAAGGTGCTGCTCGAAGCCCTGCCCCGCATGCAGCTGCTCGGTATTTCGCTGCTGTTGCCAAAGTCGCTCCGGCATTGGGTGCGGCCCACGGCGGGCGGGCGGCTTCGTCCCAAAACCAAAGGGTCGGTGTCGAACCCCTCGTTCATGCGCCTGGACGATATGCTGACCTTCGACTGGCAGGTAGCCCTGGGCAGCGAGATGGTCAGCGTGAAGGAGTTTCAGAAGCTGGTCAGCAACTCGACCGGGCTCGTCAAGATCAAAGACCAGTACGTGCTGATCGATCCCGACGAGCTGAATAAGCTCTATAAACAACTTGACAACCCGCCCGAACTAACCGGCGCCGACATGCTGCGGGCGGCTCTGTCGGAAGAATACAAAGGAAACCGGCTGGGCCTGGGCGACGATGTGCGGGAGATCATCCGGCAGTTTACCAATACCGAAGCCCAGCCGCTCCCCGACGCGCTCAACGCCAGCCTCCGGCCCTATCAGCAGCGGGGCTACGACTGGCTCGTGAAAAATACGGCCCTGGGTATGGGGAGCCTGCTGGCCGACGACATGGGCCTGGGTAAAACCCTGCAGGTCATTGCGCTGCTGCTGCGGTTCCGGCAGGAAGGCCGGTTCAGGAAACAGAAAGGGCTGGTTGTGTTGCCAACTACACTGCTGACCAACTGGCAGAAAGAAATAGCCCGGTTTGCACCCGATCTGAAGCCGCACATCTACCACGGTCCCGGCCGGAAACTCCCCGCCGAAAACGCCCCGTACGACCTGTTGCTGACCACCTACGGCGTGGTGCGCTCCGACCTCGAAAAGCTGAAGAAAACGACCTGGGCCACGATCATTATCGACGAAGCGCAGAACATCAAAAATGCCGATACCGAGCAAACCAAAGCCGTTAAATCGCTGAAGGCTCCCATCCGGATTGCGCTCAGCGGCACGCCCGTCGAAAACCGGCTGTCGGAGTTCTGGAGCATCATGGATTTCGTGAACAAAGGCTACCTCGGCGGACTGACTAAGTTCAACGAAGACTTCGGCAAACCCATTCAGCAGGAGCGCAACCACCAGAAGCTCGATCAGTTCAGGCGCGTTACTAGCCCGTTCCTGCTCCGGCGCGTCAAGACCGACAAAACCATCATCAGCGACCTGCCCGACAAAATCGAGAACAACCAGTACTGCTCACTGACACCCGAGCAAACGGCCTTGTACGAGAGCGTTGTGCAGGAGAGCATCCGGGCCATCGAAGAAAAAGACGGTATGGCCCGGCGCGGGCTGGTTCTCAAGCTGATGACGGCGCTTAAGCAGATTGGCAATCACCCGCATCAGTACCTTAAGGAAGGACAGGCCACCAAGGGTAATCGCAACGCTGGTCCGTCCGACCCGGCGTTGTCGGGCAAGGCCACGCTGCTGCTCAACCTGCTCGAAACGATTTACGCCAACCACGAAAAAGTGCTGATTTTCACCCAGTATTACGAGATGGGGATGTTGTTGCAACAGTTCATCCAGCAGGCCTTCGGGCAGGAGCCCCTGTTTCTGCACGGCGGCACCACCCGACCCGACCGCGACCGCATGGTTGAGCAGTTTCAGAACAACCGCTCCGACCACACCTTTATTCTATCCCTGAAAGCGGGGGGAACGGGGCTGAACCTGACCCAGGCCAATCACGTCATCCATTATGACCTCTGGTGGAACCCCGCCGTTGAGGCTCAGGCCACCGACCGGGCCTTCCGGATCGGGCAAACCAAAAACGTACTGGTTTACCGCCTGATGAACCAGGGCACGCTCGAAGAAAAAATCGATGCCATGATCCGTTCCAAAAAAGAACTGGCCGACCTCAGCGTAAAAACCGGCGAAACCTGGATCGGCGACCTCAGCGACGAAGACCTGAAGGAGCTGGTTAGTTTGGAATAATACATGCTAAGCATCGATCGGACCATGCGTTTATTTTCCAGTGTTCGCCATCCATCCCTGGCCCGTCAGGGCCTCCACCGCGCAGCGTCGGTAGCGGGTAGCAAACGTACGGGATCAGCCCTGGCCCGTCAGGGCCTTTACAGCGCAGCGTCGGTAGGAATGTTGCCCACGCGATCATGGCCCGTCAGGGCCTCCACAGCGTAGTGTCGGTAGCATCATTCAGGGACAGCAAATACAATGTGCCGTCAGGTACATAACAGCGTAGCATCGGTAGCAGTCGCATCATGGGACCGGACCCCGTTCAAAGCCAGGTGCCGTCAGGTACATAACAGGTCGGGTACCTAACGGCACCTGGTTCCCTCCGGGAGGCTGTTTTCTACCGACGCTGCGCTGTAAAGGCCCTGACGGGCCGGTGTTGATTCTGAATGATGCTACCGACGCTGCGCTGTATAGGCCCTGACGGGCTGGGTTAATCCTGGACGTCTGTGGTTCTAACGGGGGATATCGCCCCGTTTCAGGGCTTTGACGGCATAGTCGGCGGCCCGCGCGGAGAGGGCCATGTAGGTTAGAGATGGGTTCTGGCAGGGCGACGAAGTCATGCAGGCGCCATCGGTGCAGAATACATTGTTGACGAGGTGGTGCTGGTTGAACCGGTTGAAGACCGAGTTTTTGGGGCTGGTGCCCATTCGGGCGGTTCCCATCTCATGAATACTCAGCCCCGGATGCGCCTGGCTGTCGAAGCCATTGATATTCGAGAAACCGGCTTTTTCCAGCATCAGTACCGCCTGCTCCTGCGCGTCCCGGCGCATGAGGGTTTCGTTTTCGCGGTAATGAACGTCCATCTTCAGAACGGGCTGGCCCCACTTGTCGGTTTGTTCGCTGGTCAGGTAGACCCGGTTGTCTTCGTAGGGCAGACACTCGCCAAACGCGTCGAGGGTTACTTTCCAGCTGCCGAACTGGGTGGCTTTGGTCTTGAAATCGGCGCCGAACCCCTCTTCCCGGTAGGCATGCTCCCAGTTTTCGCGGTTGGTATAGACTTCAAACCCGTAGCCGCGCCGGAACGGTTGCCGGTCGGCGCCCAGGTTCCGGAAGCGCGGAATGTACAGCCCGGCAGGGTGTCGGCCGTAGTAGTATTTGTCGAGGTCGCGGTCGTAGTCGGCGGTGGCACCCACGTGGAAATGGTGGTCCATCAGGTTGCGGCCCAGCTGACCGCTCTCATCCATGCCCGTTGGGAACCGGTTCGAGCGGGAGTTCATCAGGATATAGGTCGATCCCAGCGCCGATGCGTTCAGGAAAATGATACTGGCCGAAAACTCGAGCCATTCGTGGGTTTGCTCGTCGATGACCCGCACGCCCGTGGCGCGGCCTTTACGTTCGTCGTAGATGATGGAGTTGACAATGGAGTGGGGCCGAACCGTCAGGCGGTTGGTTCGCCGGGCGGCTGGCAACGTGGCCGACTGGGTGCTGAAATACGCCCCGTACGGACAGCCGCGCATACAGAGATTACGAAACTGGCATTTGGCCCGGCCCAGCGCCATCTGTTGGGCCGTAGGGGCGGTCAGGTGAGCCGCCCGCGCCGAAATCACCTTGCGGTCGGGAAACTGGGCGTTGACGCTTTGCCGCAGGTGCGCTTCGAGGCAGTTATCGGGCAGGGGCGGTTGAAACTGACCGTCGGGCAGGTGGGGCAGCCCATCGCGGGAGCCGGCAATACCGGCAAATTTCTCGACATAATCATACCAGGGAGCTATGTCTTTGTAGCGAATGGGCCAGTCGGTCGCGATGCCTTCTTTGGCGTTGGCTTCAAAATCGAGGTCGGAGAACCGAAACGAGTACCGCCCCCACATCAGCGACTTGCCACCTACGTGATAGCCCCGAATCCAGTCGAACGGTTTTTCTTCGACGTAGGGGTTGTCCAGATCGTTGACAAAATGATGGTGGGTGGCTTCGGTAATGGTAAAGCCCGTCCGGTTCTGAACCGGGTACTTCGCCAGCAAATCAGGCGGCATCTGCTGGTTACGGTGCGGAAACTCCCAGGGTGCTTTGGTGGCGGTATGGTAGTCGGACACGTGTTCGATCATGCGGCCCCGTTCGAGCAGCAGCACGTTCAGCCCTTTTTCGCACAGTTCTTTGGCCGACCAGCCACCGCTGATGCCGGAGCCGACAACGATAGCATCGAATTTCTTACCCTTCGGAATTGGAGGCTGGGTGGTTGGGCGGTTCATGCGGAAAAAGGATAAAGAGCGTTCTTGACAGTGACGTACAGACTACGAATTTACGACCGGATCACGAGTCGGTAAATAGGGTAGCTCACGATAATAAAGCCAACGGCATAGAGACTGCTCGAAAAGTCGCCGATGACAACGCCCGCCAGAAAAGCCAGCGACGCAATCAACAGCGCCCAGGTCGAAAACGGGTAGCCCCAGGCCCGCACCGGCCGCACCAGATCGGGTTCCGTATGCCGCAGCCGGATCAGGGCCGCAAAACACGACGCGTAACAAAGCACGAAGAAGAACGTAGCAATATCGGAGAGCTGGTTATACGTATTGGTCAGGATCATGGCCACCGACGTCAGCGCCGTGACCACCACCGCGTAGGCTGGTGTGCCTCCGCGGTTTACGTACGTGACGAAGGGAAAAAACAACCCATCGCGACCCATGGCGAAGATAACCCGCGGGTTAAACATCATCTGCGCATTGATGATGCCCAGAATAGAGATCATCAGCAGAAACGTGACGACCTGCGCGCTGCCCGGCCCCAGCAGCACCTGTACCGCATCGGCCGCTGCGAGCTTGGACCCCGCTAGGGTCGATACGGGCAGCACGTACAGCAACGCCACATTGACCAGGATATAAATACCGATAATCAGCAGCACCCCGCTTACCATCGAGCGGGGCAGGTTGCGGCTGGGGTTTACGTCTTCTTCGGTAAAGTAGGCCGCCGTATGCCAGCCATCGTAGGTATAAAAAACCGATTGCAGGGCAGAAAGAACCCCCAGCCAGACACCCCCCTGAGCCACCGTCCGGACCGACTCGGTCGAGACAACCACCGGCGTCTGGGGTGTAACCGCGAAGCACAGAATCACGAACGCCAGCAGCCCCACGGCTTTGAGCAGGCTCATGACCTCCTGGGCGCGGCTGGCCGACCGAACGCCCAGCCAGTGAAACCCCACAAACGCAACCAGCACACCAATAGCCACGGCTTTCTGATAGGTAGCCAGCGTTGGTATCAGCAGCGCCAGGTATTCGCTCATGACGGCGGCCCCGAAGGCCATGGCCGACACACTGCCCAGCCAGGCACTGATGCCGATCACAAACCCCACGTAGTTGCCGAAGGCCCGCCGGGCATATACATACCAGCCCCCCGCTTTCGGAACCATGGTGCCCAGCTCGATGACCGACAACGACCCCACCAGCGCGTACAGCCCTACGATCAGCCAGACGGCAATAATCAGAAAAGGACTGCCAACCGCTTCAGCAATGGGACCAGGCTTGCGCAGAATACCGGTGCCGATGGTACCGCCAATGGTAACGGCTATGCCGAAGCCGACGCCGAGAAGTTTCTTGAGCTGGTTTTGGGCCATGTGCGTGCTTTTTTTGACGGTCAGTTCGATTGGTTATGGGCTAATCAACACCGTCTGCGGTGGGTCAGGAGCGTATTACTTACTGTACAATGATAATGAAAAACCAATCGCCAGAGGCCATACAACGGTCTACGTTGGCCTTTTTCCTACATTTGCGCCCATGAAAGTCTGGATGCTAGTTTTCGTAGGAGGAGGGGCCGGCAGTTTGCTGCGGTACCTGACCGGGCGCATCATACCGGCCACGCTGACCCCTTCGCCGTTTCCGCTGGCTATTCTGACCGTGAATGTACTGGCGAGCCTCGTGCTGGGCCTCGTGACCGGCTGGATTATGGGCCGCACTACGGGCGAAGAAACCCGCCTGCTGATCGGGGTGGGGTTCTGCGGGGGGCTCAGCACCTTTTCGAGCTTCAGCAACGATACCCTGCTGCTCCTGCAAAACGGCCGCACCGGAGCCGCTCTGCTGAATGTTGGCCTGAACGTAAGTCTGTGTCTGCTGGCGTCGGCGGGTGGACTATCGCTGGGTCAGCGGCTTTGACGGCGTATCTTGCAGCCACCACGAATCCGGCATTAGTATGAAACAGACGCTACTGGCTATTATTTCACTTGCCCTATCAATGAGTTCATCCATCCAGGCACAGGATATGGCGCGTCGGCTCCACGATGCGCACGATACGTACAAAGAAAAGACGTTCACTCACCGGCGGTTCAAGCATCGCGACATAATGCCGCTGCTGAACGCGCTCAAAACGCCCCTGTCGGTCAGCCAGGTGGGTGAGTCGCTCGAAAAGCGCAGCATCAATCTGGTTAAGGCCGGTACCGGAGCAACGAACGTACTGCTCTGGAGCCAGATGCACGGCGACGAAGCGACGGCGACCATGGCCCTGTTCGATATCTTCAACTTCCTGAGCGCGAAAAACGACGGATTCGATGAACTGCGGCAGGCTATCCTGAGCCAGATCACTATCCACGCAGTTCCTATGCTCAACCCCGATGGTGCCGAACGGTTTCAGCGACGTACGGCGACCGATATCGACATGAACCGCGATGCGCTGCGGCTGCAAACGCCCGAAGGCGCCCTGCTCAAAAACCTGCAGCAGACACTCCGGCCGCTGGTGGGCTTCAACCTGCACGACCAGAACCCACGGTATAGCGTAGGCAAAACCGGCAAGCAGGCGGTGGTATCGTTTCTGGCAACTGCCTACGACGAAGACCGGAACGTAAACGATGTTCGGCAGCGGTCGATGCAGCTTATTGTGGGGATGAACCGGGTGTTGCAGCAGTTCGTACCAGGTCAGGTAGCCCGGTACGACGATGAGTTCGAGCCGCGGGCCTTCGGCGATAATATCCAAAAATGGGGCACTACGCTGATTCTGATCGAATCGGGCGGCTACAAAGGCGATCCTGAAAAAATGGCGATTCGGCGGCTCAACTTCGTCTCTATCCTGACGGCGCTGAAAGCCATTGCCGACGGGTCGTACAAACAGGAGCGGACTGAAGACTACCAGGCTATTCCGGAAAACGGACGGGCGCTGTTTGACCTGCTGATCCGCAACGCCACCCTGGTGCGCGAAGGCCGTAGCGTTACCGTCGATGTGGGTATAAACCGGTACGAAGAGAATCTCGACTCGGCCCGGGCCTTTGGCTACAAAAGCAAAATTGAGGACATCGGCGACCTCTCGACCTTCGGCGGGCTGGAAGAAATCGACGCTACCGGGCTGACCCTGACCCCCACGCGGCTCTACAGCGATACTCTCGATACGCCTGCTGGTCTGCGAAGGCTCGATCTGGCCGCGCTGTATAAAGAAGGAATTACGGCGTTTCGGGTGCGGCAGGCAAAAAAAGACACCTTGCCAACGCAGCTGGTTCACCTGCTGGTAACCGGTAAATTACCGGCTCGTCCGCTGCAACTGGGTCAGATTCCGACCTTCCTGCTCCGGCGCGGCAACCGCATTGAGTACAATATTGTCAACGGATTCTGGAACCATGACCCGATTAGTCCAATAACAAAGACGAATGGCATTGCCGAATAAACGTTGACTATTCAATATAAAAGCCGAATAAATATTGGTTTATGCACATATTTGCCAAACAATAGATATTCAATAGAGTTTGAATTGCAATTATTTGACAATCAATAATTTACGGCTGTATCTAAACATAATTCAAGCGTAACAATGGCGTAACGTTGGCGTAATATTGGTCGGGTAGCTTTGCAGCGCAATTGCGACTCCAAACAAAAAATATGAAACCAACTGTATTGTTACTCTTACTGACATTCGTGTCGGCAGTCTGTTTGGCGCAGACCGGCTCTGTTCAGGGACTGGTCAAAGACGCCAAAACTAAGGAAGCACTTATCGGTTGTACGGTCCGCATCGACGGAACCCAGATCGGCGCCACCACCGACATTGACGGAAAGTTTACACTGGCCAACGTGCCCGCCGGTGCCCAGAAAGTTGTTATCTCCTACGTTTCGTACCAAACCAAAGAAATCCCGAACGTTCGGGTCGAGTCGGGTAACACCACCACTATCGATACCGAACTGGATGAAGAAGGTAAATCGCTGCAGGAAGTAGTGGTTCGTGCCAACCGCGCGACCAACACCGAAGTAGCCGTTATCACCGAAATCAAGCAGCTCAAGCCACTGGCCGTTGGTATTTCGGCCCAGCAGATTCAGAAATCGCAGGATCGCGACGCAGCTGCTGCTATCCGCCGTGTACCAGGTATCAGCATTGTCGACAACCGTTTTGTACTGATCCGGGGTCTGGGAACGCGCTACAACTCCGTACTGATTAACGATGTCATTACGCCCTCGACCGAAGTTGAGTCGCGTTCGTTTTCGTTTGATATCGTACCCAGCAACATCCTCGACCGGATGATCGTCTACAAATCGGGCGCGGCCGAGCTTCCGGGCGATTTTGCGGGTGGCGTCATCAAGATATACACCAAGCGTCGGCCCGACCAGAACTTCACCGATGTTGGCTTTACCATCGGCTACCGGCCCGGAACGACCTTCCGTACGGCACAGACCCATGACCGGGGCGGTTTGAGCGTGCTGGGTCTCTGGAACAAAGACCAGCAGATTCCAAGCAGTTTTCCGGCCCGCGCCAATGACTTCAACGCACTCAATGCGGCTCAGCGGGCCGGTTATGCCCGTTTGCTGCCCAACTCATGGGGCCTTCGTCAGGTATCGATCGCGCCTGATGTTCGGCTGGCCATCAACATGGGGCGCCGGTTTGACCTGGGCAACACCCGCGTCAGCAACCTGACCAGCATCAACTACAGCCTGACCAACCAGTACGCCGACATCGACCTCAACATTTATCAGAACGGAATCACGGCGAACGATGTGTTCGAGCGCTATGATGACGCCAACTACCAGCGCCAAACCCGCCTGGGCGTACTTCATAACTGGACGTTCCGTTTCAACCCCCGCTTCACGCTGGAGTGGAAAACCCTGTTCAACCTGCTCAGCTCGACCGAGACCCTCAACCGGATGGGCCAGCGCGTTATTGACGGTGTCGACGTACAGGCGTTCTCGGAGCGCTTCGAAAACCGTAGCATTGTCAGCACCCAGGTATCGGGCGAGCATTCGCTGAGCGAGTTGTCGAAATTTAACTGGATCGGTGCGTATAGCTACTCGGGTCGGTGGGAGCCGGACTGGAAGCGGGCGCGTTTCCAACGGCAAAGTGGCAGCGGTCAGCCGTTCACCGCCGTTATTCCGAACCAGCCTAACCCTATTGATAATGGCCGGTTCTTCTCGACCCTGAATGAGAACGTAGTGTCGCTGATTGGCAACTACGAACATACCTTCGGCAACCCGACGGACCGGGAGCCCAACCGTATCAAAGCCGGTATTTACGGCGAACAGCGCAGCCGGACATACTCGGCCCGCTTCTACGGTTACGAGCGGGTGAGTAATGTAGCGCAGGAAATTACGGGTCAGCCCATCAATACCATTTTCGATGACCGCAACGTAACGGGTCAGCCGGGTGGTCTGTCGCTGCTCGACGGTACCAAGGATCTTGACTCATACCTGGGTTTCAATACCTACGGGGCTGCTTATGTACAGGGCGATGTAAACCTGGGCTCACGGCTGAACCTGACGCTGGGCTTCCGGGGTGAGTTTAATAACCAGACCCTTCGTTCGGATATCAACCTGGTACGGACAGACCTGGTAGACCGGAGCATCTTCAGCCCGCTGCCGTCGCTCAACGCCATCTACAAACTGAATGACCGGCAAAACCTGCGCCTGGCTTATTCGGCTACCGTGAACCGGCCTGAGCTGCGCGAACTGGCCCCGTTCACCTATTTCGACTTCAACCTCCTGGCCGACGTTCGTGGTAACCCGTCGCTGACCACGGCTACCATCCAGAATATCGACGCCAAGTACGAGTTTTACCCGACCCCCAATGAGGTGATTTCGGTAACGGGCTTCGTGAAGCAGTTCAGCAACCCCATCGAAACGTTCCTGCTGCCAACCGCCAACGGCCTGGGCTATACATTCATCAACGCCCGGTCGGCTCGTAACTACGGCGTAGAGATCGAGGTCAGAAAGAGCTTTGCCAACGCATCGAGTGTTTTCCTGCAGAACCTGCAGCTGGTTGGTAATGCCTCGTTCATTAACAGCCGTATCGACCTGGGGCAGACCGTTATCGGACCCGACCTCAGTGGCCGGATCGGACCATATGACCTGACCAACATTCAGTCGGCCGAGCGCCCGCTGGCCAACCAGTCGCCTTACCTGATCAACGCCGGTGCTTACTACGCCGATCCGGTGTCGGGCTGGCAGGCCAACGTACTCTACAACGTAGCCGGTCCCCGAATTTTTGCGGTGGGTAACCAGAACCAGCCAACTGTTTTCGAGATGGCCCGGAACGTAGTTGATCTGAATATTTCAAAGACATTCAAGAAGCAGTATGAGATTCGGCTGGGTATACAGGATATTCTGAACGCGCCCTTCCGCTTCGCCCAGGATTATAACGACGACGGCAAGATCGGCAAGGATGTAAGTTCGCAGAATGCCACCGCCGACCAGAACGTGCGCGTATTCCGCCGGGGTCAGTATGTCACGCTGACCGGGGTCTACACCTTCGGCCGCCGTACAATAGTGCCTTAAGACAGTATCCCAATAAACGTAAACCAAATCTGTGTTAGTTATGAAGTTTATCAAACGCTGGCAGTATTTGCTGCTTCTGATAGTAGGTGTGTTTGTGGCTGTTTCTGCCTGCAAAAACGATGAAACACCGGCTCCGGTAACCAGCATTACCAGCATCAGCCCGACCTCGGCCCCGGTTGGTTCGACGATTGTTATTACAGGTACGAATTTCAACACGACGCCAGCCAGCAACAGTGTAACTTTCGGAACCGTACCAGCTCAGGTGGTGTCGGCAACGCCTACACAACTGGTTGTTACTGTTCCGGCTAACCCAGGTAACCCTATTTCAGTAGCTGCCAACGGTCAGACGGCCCAGTTCAGCGGTCAGTTTTCGCTGGCTAACAAGCCGGTTGTGGAAGTGGCTACCAGCATCACGGCCAATACGACCTGGACGGCTTCGAACGTCTATCTCATTCGTGGATTCGTCTACGTTCGGTCTGGCGCCACGCTGACCATTCAGCCGGGTACGGTGATCAAAGGGGGCGGCCCCGCTACCGATCCGTCGGGCCAGAACCGGGGTGGTACACTGATCATTCAGCCGGGAGCCCGGATCGAAGCCAGAGGAACCGCGTCGCAGCCCATTGTCTTCACCTCGAATGCGGCTCCCGGCCAGCGGAAGTACGGCGACTGGGGTGGTCTTGTCCTGATCGGCAAAGCGCCTACCAACCGACCCAGCGCTACTACGTTTGAAGGCGGTATCGAAGGAACATTCGGTACGTTCAACGAGCCAGCCGATAACTCCGGTACGCTGCAGTACGTCCGGATCGAGTTTCCCGGTATTGCCCTGACAACCACGTCGAACAGCGAAATCAATGGTTTGACTATGTACGGCGTAGGCTCGGGTACCACCCTCGATCACATTCAGGTTTCGTACAGCGGTGACGACTCATTCGAGTGGTTTGGCGGTACAGTCAATGCAAAGTACCTGGTTGCTCACCGGGGTTTTGACGATGATTTCGATACCGACTTTGGTTTCGTTGGTAAAGTACAGTTTGCTCTTTCGCTGCGCGATCCAAACGCGGCTGACCAGTCGGGTTCGAACAGCTTTGAGTCGGACAACTTCAACCCGGGCGAAAATACAGCCGCTCAGGGCCCGGCTGCTGCTAATAACGGTCTGCCGCTAACACAGCCGATCTTCGCTAACGTAAGCTCGTTTGCTTTCCAGGGTACTCCCAACACAAACGCAACCTCAGGAGGTAGCGGTCCGTACCAGTCGGCCATGCACCTGCGTCGGAATACGGCTATCAGCATCTATAACTCGGTCTTTGCCGGCTGGCCGGAGGGACTTCGTCTCGATGGTTCGGCTACCGGTACGCTGGCTAACGTGAACTCGGGTGCGCTTGACCTGCAGGGTATTACTATCGCCAATGCGGTGACCCCGGTTCGGGGGGCTGCGGCTATCACCAATGATCAGGCCACGGCATTCTTCAACACGACGGCTAAAAAGAACACGATCGTTGCCTCGTCAGATGTGGCTGCGCTGCTCAACGCCCAGTCGTTCAACCTGACCACGCCTAACTTCCTGCCGCCATCGGGCTCGGCCCTGCTGGTAGCTGCCAATGCCGCAACGGGTGGTAAACTGGCTGATTCGTTCTTTACGGCCGCTCCGTACCGGGGTGCGTTCAACGGAACCGACAATTGGCTGTCGGGCTGGACCAACTTCGATCCTCAGAATACCAACTACGACCGCTAGTACTGGTCGTTCAACAAACCGATCTTACTTAATTTTATATTGGTGTCGCACGAAAGGGCCGGGGCTTTGCACCGGCTTTTTTCTTGCCCGTCACCGTAGTTTCTGTTGCCGGATCAGGCCTTTTCTGACCAGCCGGGTGGTAAGCGCCAGACCCAGGTTGGGGAAGAGATTACCGAACTTGGCCAGCCAGCCCCGGCTGTCGGGAATCATGACCTCAAGCTGCCGGCGCGCTATCGCCCTGTGCAGAACGGCCTGTTCTACATCCTGTACGGTCAGTACCCGGTTGCCCGAAAAAGATAAGGCGGCTTCGGGCCGGTCGAGCTGCTGGGTCAGCATGGCCGTATCGACCAGATCGGGACAAATGACCGAAACCGCCACGCCCTGCGGCCGCAGTTCGCCCGCGGCTGCCAGCGAAAAGGCTCGAACCGCAAACTTCGTAGCCGAATAGATACTCAGGCCCGGTACGGGAGCCAGACCCGCCAGCGAAGCCACATTAATGATATGGCCCGTTTGTTGCCGAATCATCAGCTCGGCCAGGTAGCGCGTACCCAGCATGACGCCCTTCAGGTTAACATCAACCATAAAGTCGATATCTTCCTGGTCGATGGCCACCACATAGCCCGGCCGGATGACGCCCGCTATGTTTATCCCGATATCGATGCGTTGCCAGCGATCGAGCGTTTGTCGGATAGCGTGCTGCCAGTCGGTTTCGGACCGCACGTTGAGCGGCAGCAGCAGCGTTCGATCGGCTGGCCAGTGATCGGTTCGGGCGGCCTGGTGAAGCTGGCTGATGGCCACGTCTGTAGCGACAACGCTATAGCCTTCGCGTAGAAGCACACCGGTCAGATGACGACCTATTCCACTGGCACAGCCGGTCAGTAGGCAGATTTTCATAAATTATGTTATCTTCGTTAAATAAGATTAGTATAAAAATATATTTATAGAGTACAAATGAGATGAGTAAAGAGGCTGCCGCAGACATCTGTATCATCGGAGCGGGATCGTCGGGGATCGTAGCCGCCAAAACATTTCACCAGGCCGGTATTCCCTTCGATTGTTTCGAGAAAGGGTCGGGCGTGGGCGGCAACTGGCGCTATAATAACGATAACGGCCTGTCATCGGCTTATCGGTCGCTGCATATAAACACCAACCGGAACGTAATGGCCTATGCCGACTATCCCATGCCGGCTGAGTACCCTATGTTTCCGCACCATAGTCAGATCATCCGCTACTTCGATAGCTATGTAGATCACTTCGGTTTCCGGGATAAAATCACCTTCGGGACCGCCGTAACCGACGTTAGCCGCACCCCAGACGGCCGTTATACGGTTACGACCGATACGGGCCGTATGCAAACCTATAGCCACGTGGTAGTTGCCAATGGCCATCACTGGAACCCGCGTTATCCAGACCCGCCTTTTCCGGGTACGTTTGCCGGCGAAACCATGCACTCGCACGATTACAAGGTTCCGGAGCAGATTCAGGGGAAGAAGCTGCTGATCATCGGCATCGGCAATTCGGCCGTTGATATCGCCTGCGAGGCCGCCCGGCAATATGGTGATCATAGGGTTACCATCTCAACGCGTAGTGGCGCCTATATTATTCCAAACTGGCTCATGGGTCTGCCGTTCGATTCATTGGCCAATCCGCTCACGAGCCGGTTACCGTTGGCTATCCAGCGGAGGCTGCTTGGCGTATCGCTCTGGCTGGCGCGGGGGCGGCAGGAAAGCTACGGCGTTCCCAGGCCCAGCCGACCCATGCTCAGTGAGCACCCGACTATCTCGCAGGATTTGCTGAATCTGGCCGGTCGGGGGATGATCCGGTTCAAGCCCAACATCCAGCTTTTCGACGGCCGCGATGTCGTGTTCGACGACGGGAGCCGCGAGTCGTTCGATCTAGTGATGTTTGCTACCGGCTACCGAGTATCGTTCCCCTTCTTCAGGCAGGGTTTTTTCAACGTCGAAGAAAGTAATGATCTGCAATTATACCGGCGTGTCATTCATCCCGACTATCCGGGCCTGTATTTTCTGGGCCTGCTCCAGCCCCTTGGCGCGATTATGCCCCTGGCGGAAATACAGGCTATTTGGATTTCCCGGTTAATACAAGGATTTTGTAGACTACCAGATCGGCAGGTGATGGTACAGGCTATTGATGAAGAGTCCAGGCGAAACCGACGTAGGTACACACAATCGGCCAGGCATACGTTACAGGTTGATTTTCACCAGTATAAGAAAACGATTGAGCGCGAAATGAGGAAAAATAAACGCGTGTCAGCGTATTAAAAAAAAACTTACCCGTTACTTATCAGGCAGTGTCACGTCAAATACCCAATTAAGTCCATGAACTTTTAGGTAATAAGAATGCGTTTGGCTATAAACCCAGGGGGAGGTGGTGTTGAAAAGGTGTGTGTGGCGGAAGGAGTTTAGCTGGATTTGTGTAAAAAATACTCAACTTTGCGACTGGTCGACAACCGTTTAGTTGCCTAATCAATTTTTAAACGAACCCACATCAGATAAGTAATTTTACCCAATAAGTTTCCACAACCCTCTTAGTCACCGTAACGATGATCTCTAAGAAAGCCAAGTATGCCATCAAAGCTTTGAAGGTTTTGACAGAAGAGTACGGAAAAGGACCTGTGCTTATTTCCTATATCTCAGCGAAGGAAAGTATCCCCAAAAAATTCTTAGAGGCTATCCTGCTGGAGCTGCGGAATCATGGCATTCTGCAAAGTCAGAAAGGGAAAGGAGGGGGCTATCTGTTGCGGGTCGATCCGGGTCGGGTTAATCTGGCTCAGGTACTTCGGGTCATCGACGGCCCTATTGCACCCACACCCTGCGTATCGTTCAACTTCTACGTGAAGTGCGACGACTGTACGGACGAGGTGACCTGCGCCCTGAAACCGATCATGGAGCGCGTTCGGGATGCGAACCTGGGCGTTTACGAAAACACAACCCTGCTGACGTTCCAGAATCCGGAATCGCTGGTGACCAAAGAAATTTCGATTGGCTCGAAAGCCGCCGATATAGAAGATACCTCGGTGGGTCGTATGTCGGCTTAGCTGATGGATCGTACCCCCTAAATCAGTAAGGCGACTCCATTCCTGGAGTCGCCTTACTGATTTAGGGCTAGTGAGATTTATTCGTCGGCCGGCTGGTGCTCTTTGCGGAGCAGATCATTGACGGTTTTGACCGGGTTGAACGTTATCAGCGGCACTTCCACGAAAATAGTGTTCCAGTCGGCCATGGCGCCGTTCCAGAGGCCCGGCAGCTCCTGCGCTTTCAGGTCCCTGCCATCTTTCGATTTGGCCGTGATAAAGCCGGTCAGCGGATCGCGGAAGGCGGGGAGGTCGAACTTGCGGCCGTGGTGATCTTTCAGCCCGCACACCAGATCGAC
The DNA here is from genome assembly GCF_005870035.1 of Spirosoma lacussanchae. GTDB lineage: Bacteria > Bacteroidota > Bacteroidia > Cytophagales > Spirosomataceae > Spirosoma > Spirosoma lacussanchae. The sequence goes on from NZ_SWJG01000007.1 coordinate 79,492, forward strand.
CGGGTTAAAGTGAGTAGCCGTATCGAAAATCTCTTTCTGCTGCGGGTTAGCCAGGTCGATCTGGGCCGACTCAACGACCTGCAGCGATACCGACCCGTCTGCATTGCGCGCCCAAAAGGGACCACCCCCCGGCTCGCCGACGTTTTGCACCATGCCACACACGCGGATAGGCCGGTTCAGTTTATGCCGGAAGTAATCAACTTTTTCGGCTTTGGCGAGGCTCTCGAAGCCATCGGGCGGGAGCGTAAATAGCGTCCGGCGAAATAGCTCGTCGGCCTCGGCCAGGTAACCGTCGCTGACGTCTGCTGCGTCGGCGCCTTCCAGCAGACTTTGTAGCCGGGCCACCCGCTGCTGCGCGTCGAGCAGGACCGCGGCCAGCACTTTCTTATAGGTAACGGTCGTTTCCTTGATCTCGTCGGGCACTACGTTGTCAATGTTCTTGATGAACACCACGTCGGCGTCAATGTCGTTCAGGTTCTCGATCAGCGCGCCGTGGCCCGCCGGGCGGAACAGCAGCGACCCATCCGGGTTCCGGAACGGGCTGTTGTCGGTATCGACGGAGATGGTGTCGGTTGCTTTCTTCTGCTCGGAGAAACTGATGTCGAACGTAACGCCCAGCCAGGCTTCGTAGTCGGCTTTTTCCTGGTTAATCAGCTCCTCGAACCGGGAGCGGTGCTCGGGCGATACAGTAAAATGAATCCGGACAGTACCGTCTGAATTGGCGTAGGCGGCTCCTTCGACCAGGTGTTCTTCAACGGGCGTGCGGGCTCCGTCGGGGTACTGGTGAAACTTGAGCAGTCCTTTGGGCAGGCTGCCGTAGTCCAGGCCATCAGCCATGAGCAGGAAATGCAGCACAGTTTGCCGGGTAGCCGTGTCCCACCTGCCTTCGGCCACCGTCTCGTCGAGGTCGACGCCGTTTTTGGCCAGTGCCGCTTTTAAGTCGTCGTAAAACGCAAAATCGGGCAGACGGGCAAACACCTCATCGGCCGATTTGTCGGATTTGCCATCGAGGGCGGCAAAGAGCGACTTGAACATGCGGGTGGCCGCGCCCGAAGCTGGTACAAACTTAACCAGATCCTTATCCTCAGCGGCCTGGTCGAACTGGTGAATATAGGTCGTTATCTGCTCGTCGGGAACACGGATAATACCATCGCCAATGGTGGCGGCTTTGATTACATTGAGGTACGGAAAACCCTGAACAAAATGCTGTATCTGTTGGTCGATCTGCTCGAGCGAGACGCCCTGCGCCCGAATCTGCTCCTGGTCTTGTTCGGTGAATTGTGTCATACAGGCAAAGAAATAAGTCAGTAAGAAAGGTTGGCAAGTTGGGTGTTTCGATAACGTTACGCAAGTCAAATGTAGCAGAGTCTTCTGTACGGTCTGTTCTTGACTGTTAAGTAGCCGGTGAGATGGTTGTGGTATACCAGGGTCGAAGCCGGTTGCTGCTCCGTCCGCTTTGTCCGCAGAGATGCGAACAGGCGCGGAGACAGCTACAGCATTCCGCAGATCCAGAACGAAAAAGCAGCGGCTCGGCTACTGAATCTCAAAGAAGTCGGCATCCAGATGGGCGGGAAAGCGCTCCCGAAACGCACGCAGTTCGCCGAGCGAAATCGTCTGCTGGTGAATCCCTTCGGTATCCGACTGCCGGAACAGTACGTCACCCCTGGGGTCGATGATGGCTGAGTCGCCAGTATAGGGGTGTCCGTTACCGTCGGTGCCGACCCGGTTGACGCCAACAACGTAGCTGAGGTTCTCGATGGCGCGAGCCTGCAGGAGGGTGTTCCAGGCATAACGCCGGGCGGCTGGCCAGTTAGCCACGTACAGTAGCAGATCGTACTCGAAGCCGGCCGGGGTACGGGCGGGGGTGTTGCGGCTCCAGACCGGAAAGCGGAGGTCGTAGCAAATAAGCGGACAGATGCGCCATCCTTTCCAGGTTTTGATCAGTCGGCGATTACCGGCGGTGTAGATGCCGTCTTCGCCCGCCATCCGGAACAGGTGGCGTTTATCATAAGTGTCGAACTGGCCGTCGGGCTGCATCCAGATCAGCCGGTTGTAGAAAGCCGTCCCCTCGCGCACGACGTAACTGCCCGTTACGACGGCCCCCGTTTGAGCGGCCATCTGCTTCAGCCAGCGAAACGTGGTCAGGTTCATGGGTTCCGCTACGGCGGCCGCGTCCATAGTAAACCCGGTCGTGAACATCTCGGGCAGCACAATCAGGTCTGTCGGTTCGGGCAGGGTCATAATCCGTTCCTCCAGTATAGCCCGGTTGGCTACCGGGTCCTGCCAGTATAAGTCGGGCTGAAGGAGGGTGAGATGCATACGCAGACAGGAACAAAAACGGGAGAACCTGAATGATTTGTTTCAGGTTCTCCCGCTTCTTTATTTGGGGAATTTCATCTTGTACTCGGCGTCGGTTTTGCCCCTGGTGATGTCGGCCAGTTTTTTCCGGATGAGCTGACGGCGCAGGCTGGGCAGATAATCGGTAAAGAGTTTGCCTTCGAGGTGGTCGTACTCGTGCTGGATGATGCGGGCGGCCATCCCGTCGTATTCTTCCTCGTGTTCGTTCCAGTCGGTGTCGAAGTAGCGGATAACGATAATTTCGGGCCGTATCACCTCGCCCCGAATACCGGGAATACTCAGGCAGCCTTCTTCAAATCCCCAGTCTTCACCCGCTTCTTCAATGATTTCAGGGTTGATGAATACTTTCTTGAAGCCGACAACGCTCTGATCGATATCTTCTTCTTTCTCATCTTCGTTCAGCACCTGGCCATCGGCCACAAACATCCGGATACTCTGGCCGATCTGCGGTGCGGCCAGGCCAACGCCCGAAGCCGCATACATGGTTTCAAACATGTTCTCACTCAACGTTTTCACGTCGATTGAGCCGGGTTCAATGTCTTTCGCCCGCTTCCGGAGTACCGGATCGCCATAGGCAACGATAGGGAGGATCATATAGTTAATGATGAACGATAAACAAGGAACGAGGGTCGTTGAATGAGGCTGTGTTCAGTCATCCGCGGGCCACCTTTCACGGCTTATCCTTCTTTTTTACTTTCCATAAACGACTGGAGAATGATGGCGGCACTGACTTTGTCGATGTTCCCTTTCTCGCGTCGATCTTTTTTGTTGCTTCCGCCCGCAATCATAGCTTGCAGCGCCATCTGGGACGTAAAGCGCTCATCATGCCAATAAACCGGAATGTCGGGCAAAGCGTTCTGTAAATGCCCCACGAACTTCCGCACCCGGGCTGCATTCTCCGAATCCGTGCCATCAAGCCGCCTGGGTAAACCAACGATAAACGCTTCTACCGGTTCCCGCTGTACATAGGCTTTGAGGTACTTGATCATCTCGTGCGACGGTACCGTCTCGAGCGCCGACGCAATCAGTTGCAGCGGGTCCGTTACGGCAATACCGGTGCGTTTCTGTCCATAATCAATTGCCAGCAGTCGAGCCATAGTGGGGCAAAGATACAAGATATGTAGAGACGCGACCCTTCGCGTCTCACCTGCGTCAGCAATTGGGTTGACTTACTGGTTGTTACGCTCATAAGGGAGCGGATTGATTGCTGACGCACAGGAGATACGAGGGCCGCCGGGCGGTCACGTCTCTACGGGGTGGGTTGCCAGGCGGCCAGGTCCTGGGGGGTGTCGAGGTCGATGGCACCCAGAGCAAAGGGTACAATGGCACAGTCGTCGGTGTACTGGCGGATCAGTTTTCGGGCGCCTGCATCGCCAGTGAGTTGCCGGAAAACAGGTAGGTAGCGCCTGTCGAACAGGGCCGGTACGCCCAGGTGATCGGCTTCGCCGTATTGGCAGGCCACAATGCCTTTGCCGGTCTCCTGACGGGTCCTGATGAGTTGCCGCAGCAGGTCGGGCGTAACGTGTGGCTGATCGGTCAGCAGCACCAGGAAAGCATCGATTGGCTGGTCGGCGAGGGCTGTCAGGCCCGCCCGCAACGAAGACCCCATGCCTTCGCTCCAGTCCGCATTGACGACGGTCTGGACCGGAACGTCTGTCAGCTCAGCCCGGACCAGGTCCGCGTTGGCTCCGATCACCACAACAACCGGCGCCGTGGGTACCGACAGAGCCATACCGGCCATACGCCGAACCAGCGACTGACCTTCGTGTTGTACTAACTGTTTGGGCTGACCCAGCCGGCTCGAACTACCCGCGGCCAGCAGCAGTGTGGCGACTGTCATTAGAGGGTGGTAACCGGATTGGCGTTACCCGACTGGCGCTCGTGAATAGGCCCGCTTTTGTCTTTCAGAAAGCCGCCCGATCGTTTCGTAAAGAAGGCCCGAACTTCAGCGATGATCGACAGGGCAATCTCGTCGGGTGTTTCGGCGCCGATATCGAGGCCGATGGGCGCGTGAACCCGCTCCAGCCCGTCGGCCTCGAAGAACAACCCGTCTTTCTCGAACTCGGTCTGCATCTTCTCGAAGCGTTTGCGCGGGCCAAGCATCCCGATATACGGCACATCGGTGGCCAGCAGGGCCTGCAATACGGCTTTGTCGTAGTTGAAATTATGCGACATCAGCACGGCAGCGGTACGGTCGGTGATGGTTAGCTGATCGAGTACGGCTGCGCGGTCGGCGTAGAGTACGCAGGTCGCTACCGGAAATCGTTTGGGCGCCAAATGGGCCACACAATCGTCGGTGACGGTAACAGCCCAGCCCAGGTCGCGGGCCAGCCGTGCCACGGGCACCACGTCATAGCCCGCGCCGAAAATGACCAGCTCGATACCGGGGTCAATACGTTCGATAAATACCTGAACGGCGCCTGATCCTGTTTCGGCCGCCCGGGTCAGAGGTTTACCAACGGCGAGTACCTCCCGCATATCATCAACCAGCCAGTCGGGCGCAGTATTGTCCTGCTCGGTCAGCACAAAGCGGGAACCGGGCGTCAGATCGGGCGTTTCGCTGCTGAGTACGGTAGCCAGCGCCCGTACATCACGCTTCTGGACAAACTCATGCAGCACGGCAACCGGATGGTTCGGGTCGGCCGGGTCGATGGGTTCGATCAGTACGTCGATGATGCCGTTGCAGCCCAGGCCAACGCCGAAACTATTGGCGCCATCGTCCATCGTATCGTAGGTAACCACCATCGGTTGCCGGTCAATCATGACCTGCCGGGCTTTGCGGAGGGCATCGCCTTCCAGGCACCCCCCGCTAATAGCTCCTTCCCAGCGCCCGTCGTCGGTGATGAGCATACGGGCACCTGGTCGGCGGTACGAAGATCCTTCGACCCACACCACCGTCGCCAGCGCGGCTTTGCGCTCCGAAAAATTGATCTGGTTGAAGACGTCGACAATGCGGGTTATTTCTTTCATGAATGCCTTGAATTTGTATCATAAACAACCGCAAACGGACGGTGGTGTTTATGATAACGATAGAAGGGAACTATATTACCTGACCATAAGAAATAGATCACCCAAACGTAAACTCCAGACTGATATGCCTGCTAAACTTTGCGTAATCGTTGGCGCCGGACCCGGTATCGCGCTGGCCGTAGCCAACCGCTTTGGCCGCGAGGGCTATTCATTTGCCCTGATTGCCCGGCGGCAGGAAGCCCTGAACAGCTACGTAGCCGAGCTGGCGACTGTGGGCATCCACGCGCAGGGCTATACCGCCGACATTGCCGACTTCGACGCCCTGGCCGCTACCCTGACCCGCATTCAGCAAACCCAGGGCGACGCGGACCTGCTTCTTTACAACGCGTCGGAGTTCCTGTCTGGTACGCCAACTACCTACGAGCCGGAACCGTTCATGCACAGCCAGCGGATCTGCTTCGGTGGCCTGGTCGTAGCGGTGCAGGCCCTTGTGCCGCAGATGGAGCGCCAGGGCGGGGGCACGATCCTGACCACGGGGGGCGGTTCGGCCCTCAACCCAACGGCCGCATCGACGGCCCTGTCGGTGGGTAAGGCGGGTCTGCGTAACCTGACGCTGGGCCTGGCCGACGAGCTGGCCCAGCGTCCGATTCGAGTGGCTACCCTAACCGTAAACGGCGCGGTACAGCCCGGTACTCACTTCGACCCGGTCCGGATTGCCGAGGTGTTCTGGGAGCTGGCTCAGCAGCCCGTTGCCACCGGCGAACGCGAACGAATATACCAGTAATTAGACCGCGGCCAGATCGAACGGGAGCCGCCGAATCCGCTTGCCGGTAGCGGCAAAGACCGCGTTGGCCAGGGCCGGGGCCAGCGGAGGCAGACCCGGTTCGCCAACGCCTTTGATGGTTGGGCCACCTTCGGCCAGAATATGGACCTCGACGGCGGGCATTTCGTTGATGCGCAGCATCCGGTTGGTGTCGAAGTTGGTTTGTACGGCCTGGCCGTGGGCAAAGGTGATGCCATCTTTGGTAGCCGCCGTGAGCGCCATCGCTACCGAGCCTTCGATCTGCGCTTTCACGGCGTCGGGGTTGACAACCGTACCCAGGTCGATGACACAATAGACTTTCTCGACTTTTACCGAACCGTCGGCCTGTTTCGAGACCTCTACCACCTGCCCGGCCAGCCCGGCAAAGAACTCCCATTGCGCCACGCCCCGTCCCCAGCCCGCTGGCAGGGGTTTGTCCCAGCTGGAAACTTCGCGAAGTTTGGTTAGTACCCGTTTGGTATCGGAGTCTTTGGTGAGCATCGACAGTCGGTACGCCATGGGGTCCTGACCAGCTTTGTGGGCCATCTCGTCGAGGAAACACTCGTGCGAAAATGCCAGTGTCGAACTCGTCACCGACCGCCAGTACGTCAGCGGAATCTGAATATCGGCGTGTACATAGCGGGTGTTCAGGTTCGGAATTTCGTATTTCTGATCGCCGGTGCCTTCGAGCATGGTTCCGTCGGGCTTGGTTTTGTCGTACTTCGCGTCCATCGTGGCGTCGATGGAGGGAGAAATGACCTTATGCTGCATGGCAACGGCTTTCCCATCGGCCGAGAGGCCCGCGCGCAGGGCCGAGAACGTCATGGGACGGAACGGGCCCTGGGTGGTATCATCTTCGCGGGTCCAGACCAGCTTCACGGGTTTGCCGGTTGCTTTGGCGAGCAGAGCGGCCTCCGTCGCATAATCCTGCGTCAGCCGTCGGCCGAAGCCCCCGCCGTTGAACAGCACATGAACCGTAATATTCTCTTTCGGGATGGTCAACACTCTGGACAGTTCATCCTTGACCAGATCCGGTCCCTGGGCCGATACCCAGACCTCAACCTTATCCTGTGATTGCCAGTGGGCCAGTGCGTTCATGGGCTCCATGGTCGAGTGGCTGACGATGGGCGTCTCGTAAAAGGCTTCGACTTTGGTGGGCGCGTCGGCAAAGGTTTTGTCGAAGTCGCCCACGTTATGGCCCGTGATACCGTCTGCCTGAGCCAGGTCGCGCAGTTTTTTCTCGTAGTCGACGGAGTTGAACTGGTCGAGTCCTTTGGTATCCCACTGTATCCGAAGTGCTTTTCGGCCCTGCAGCGCGGCCCAGTACGAGTCGGCAATGACGGCCACGCCCTCGTAGCGGTTCTTGTTCAGCACCCGTTCTACCCGTACGACTTGCTGAACCCCTTTCAGCCGGGTTGCCTGACTGGCGTCGTAGCTGATCAGCTTGCCACCAATAACCGGACTCCGCTCAACCGATGCGTAGACCATGCCCTTCACGCTGGCGTCGATCCCGAACTGGGCTTTGCCGGTTACCTTGAGCGGTATATCGGGCCGGGGCGTTGGTTTGCCCAGCATCCGGAACGTGGTAGGGTCTTTCAGTGCCGGATCTTTCGGCACGGGCAGCCGGGCGGCTGTTTCGGCCAGCTGGCCGTAGGTGAGTTTACGGCCGGTGGGTTTGTGGGTCACTACGGCCCGGTCGGCTTCGCACTCGCCAACAGGAACGTTCCATTGCTGGCTGGCGGCCTGCCGGAGCATCTCGCGGGCCGACGCGCCTACCTGCCGCAGCGCTTTGTACTGGCCCCGCACCGAGTAGCTGCCGCCCGCCGTCTGCGGGCCGTACTGGGCGTCGCCGTTGGTTTGCCGGATCGTAACCTGATCGAGCGAAACGCCTAGCTCTTCGGCCATCAGCGCCGGCAGCGACTGGTAGGTGCCCTGCCCAATTTCGGGGACCGGGTTCAGCAGCGTGATCCGGCCCGACGGCTCGATCTGGATGTAAGGCGTCAGCCCGAACGAGGGAGTTGGAGCCGCACCCGGGGCGATACTCAGGTTCTGAACGGCCGCGTCGGTAGACGACAGACCCAGCGCAAAAGCCGCCCCGGTCAGGCTGGCCGCTTTCAGGAAATGCCGGCGATTGAGGGTGGGTTGGGTAGGGTTCTGGCTCATCGCTTACCGAGTTTAGGCGTTGATTTCAGGGATTTGGGCGCACCGCTCAGGTCGGCCGATGCGGTATGAATCGCGGCCCGAATGCGGGTATAGGTGCCGCAGCGGCAGATGTTGCCCTGCATGGCCGCGTCGATGTCTTCGTCGGTGGGCTTGGGGTTCTGTTTGAGCAGGGCCACTGCACTCATGATCTGGCCCGACTGGCAGTAGCCGCACTGGGGCACCTGATGGGCTACCCAGGCTTTCTGAACGGGGTGGTCGCCGTTTTTGGCGATGCCTTCGATGGTGGTTATCTTCTGCCCGGCCACGGCCGACACCGGAACGCTGCACGAACGGGTAGGAGTGCCGTTGAGGTGAACCGTACAGGCACCGCACTGGGCAATGCCACACCCAAACTTGGTGCCGGTCAGGCCAACTACATCGCGGATGGCCCAGAGCAGTGGCATATCGGGGTCCACGTCGAGCGTGTGGGGTTGATTATTGATGGTAAGTTTTAAGGTAGCCATAGTGATAAGGGCGTTAGCATAGCGAAAGTTAGCGAGATTCGACGAAAATTTATGGGCACAAAGGCCTTACTTTCGGCTTCCCTGTCCGTTGTCTGTCTATGCCCCTGATGAACTATTGTCCGCAGTGCGCCAGCCCCCTCGTGAAAGGCGAAGCCAGCGGGCGCGAACGCCTGATCTGCTCCAAGCCCTGTGGCTACATTTATTACGATAATCCGCTGCCCGTAGTGGGTGCCATTGTCGAGTATGACAACGATACGGTGGTACTGACGCAGAATATTGGCTGGCCTGCTGAGTGGTTCGGTATCGTGACGGGGTTTCTGGAGCGGGGCGAAGCCCCCGCCGAGGCCATTCTGCGCGAGATTGAAGAAGAACTTGGCCTGACCGACGCCCGCATTGTGGAGTTTCTGGGGATTTACCCGTTCTTTCAGCGCAACGAAATTATTTTCACCTATCACGTTCGGGCCACCGGTACCATCCGCATGGACGAAACCGAACTGCAGGCCATTAAGCTGGTGCCCGTCAACGAACTGAAACCCTGGCCCTTCGGCACCGGGCCCGCCGTAAAGGAGTGGCTGGCTAAGCGCGGTATGGTTCGCTGAGCCACGCGGCTCCCTATCTTTGCGGCTCAACGTCAGAACTTATGACCGCCAACGAGACCGTTACTGCCTACTACGACGCGTTCAACCGGAAAGACTGGACCGCCATGCTGAACCTGCTGCATCCCGATGTGCGCCACGATGCCAACCAGGGCTCAACCCATGTCGGAAAAGCGCTGTTCGAGCAGTTTTTGCAGCATATGGATGAATGCTACGACGAAACGCTGACCGACATCGTCGTGATGACCGAGCCCAGCGGGCGCCGGGCCGCCTGCGAATTTGTCGTCAACGGTGTCTACAAAAAAACCGACGGCGATCTGCCGGCCGCTACCGGACAAACCTACGTGCTGCCGGCCGGGGCCTTTCTGGAAATCACCGACGGACTGATCAGCCGCGTAACAACCTACTACAACCTGCCCCTCTGGGAGTCGCTGGTGTTGGGTAAAAACTAGGCCGCATGCCCGCTACGCTAACCTTCAGTCGGATCTACGGTCCCGCCATCCGCACTGTCCTGACCGAACTGGCCAATCTGCGGATTACCGTATTCCGCGATTTCCCGTACCTCTACGAAGGTACTGCCGACTACGAGAAGAAATACCTCGAGACCTATATGCAGAGTCAGCGTTCGCTGCTGTTTGCGGCCTATGCTGATGACCGGATGGTGGGCGCTACCACCGCCCTGCCGCTGACCGACGAGACCGACGAGGTGCAGGCCCCCTTTCGGCAGGCCGGCTACGCCCTCGATGAGGTGTTCTACTTTGGCGAGAGTATTCTGCTGCCCGACTTCCGGGGGCTGGGGCTGGGGAACCGGTTCTTCGACGAGCGCGAAGCCCACGCCCGGCGGTTCGATACCTACCGGCTCACCTGCTTCTGCGCCGTTGAGCGGCCGTCTGACCATCCCCTGCGTCCGGTCGGTTATCAGCCGCTCGATGCCTTCTGGACCAAACGGGGCTATCGGCGCGACCCCGCCTTACGCAGCGTTTTTCACTGGCCCGACCTGGATGAAACCGAGTCGACGCCCAAGCCGATGGTCTACTGGACCCGGCCGCTGCGCTAAGGTTTTCTAACACAATGGGCGGCTGGCGGTTGTTTCTTACGGATACAACCCATACGCTATGAATACAACCGCACCGGCAAACGCTGCATCGACTGATCGTGAATTAGGTATTGGTGTCATCGGCATGGGCAGCTTCGGGCTGTTTGCCGTTCAGCAGTTTCTGCAAACCCCCAACACCCGGCTGGTGGCTATTGCCGGATCGAGCCGCGACGAAGCCCACCGCACGGCCCGCCGGTTTGGGGCCGATATGCTCGACAGCCTCGACGCGCTGGTCAACCACCCCGATGTCGACGTGGTGTATATCGCTACCCCGCCGTTCATGCATTACGAACAGGCGATGCTGGCCATCAACGCCGGTAAGCACGTCATCTGCGAGAAGCCGCTGGCCATGAACCCCGAAGAAGGCCGGGCCATGATCGAAGCTGCCCGGCAAAAGGGTGTGCTGATGGTGACGAACCTGATGCAGCGCTACAATCCCATGTATGCCCGTATCAAACACCTGATCGACAAAAACCTGCTCGGCGATTTCCTGCACGGCTATTTCGAAAACTACGCCGGCGACGAAGGCCTCGCACCCGAGCACTGGTTCTGGGACCGCAGCAAGTCGGGCGGTATCTTTATTGAACACGGTGTTCATTTCTTTGATCTGTTTGCGGGCTGGCTCGGTAAAGGTACCGTAGTGGCGTCGCAGGTGATCAAGCGGCCCGGTCTTTCCGACCTCGAAGACCAGGTGCAGGCTACCGTTCAGTACGGCGACGATACGACCGGCCGGAAACTGGTCAATTTCTATCACGGCTTTACGCAGACCGGACGTATGGACCGGCAGGAGATGCGGCTGCTGTTTGAGCGGGGCGATATTACCCTGCACGAATGGGTACCAACCCGGATGGTGCTGCGGGCGGTTGTCGACGAAGAAACCAGCCGTGAGCTGATGACGCTGTTTCCGGGGGCGCAGCTGAACGTAACGGCCAATATTTCGGGGAAAGACAAACCCCTGCGCGGCCGGTTCAAAACATTCGATGCGTACCAGCAGGTAGAAATCCGATTCGGTTTCGAGCAGGAAAAACAGCACCTGTATTCCGAACTGCTCCGGCTCATGTTCCGCGATCAGGTCAGCGGCATCAAATATCCTGATACGCACCGCATCATTTCGGAAGAGAACGGACTGGAGTCGCTCGAAACGGCCGCACAGGCTGATCGGCTGGCGCGGCAATAATTAGCTCGCTGCTAAGGAGCTAGTATTTGTAAAAAATTTAAAAATGTTCGATTCTCTCAAAAAAACTACTCAAATTTTTTTGACCTTTGTGCTGTCTTACTAACCCTCCGCGCAGCGCATGATTACGGAGTCACCACTACTCGACAATCCGGACGGACAAATCCCCGGAGCTCCTTTACAGTCGGCAATTACGTACGAAAAAATTCCGACGCACATTTACGCCGATGCCAAAGATGCCAGCCGGGCCGTGGCGCATGAAATTGCCGACCTGATCCGGCAGAAGCAAAGCGAAGGCAAACCCGCTATCCTGGGTCTGGCAACCGGCTCGTCGCCAAAAACAGTGTACGCCGAACTGGTTCGGATGCACCGTGAAGAAGGCCTGAGCTTCCGGAACGTGGTTACGTTCAACCTCGACGAATATTACCCCATGGAACCCGATTCGCTGCAAAGCTACTGGCGGTTCATGCGGGAACAGCTTTTCGACCACGTTGACATACCGGCCAACAATTACCACGTTCCCGACGGAACCGTCGGTCCGGATAAGGTGGCTGAGTTTGCCAAACAGTACGAAGCCCAGATCGAAGCCGCCGGCGGACTCGATTTTCAGCTGCTCGGTATTGGTGGTAACGGCCATATCGGCTTCAACGAACCCGGCTCGCTCATCAACTCGCACACCCGCCTGATGATGCTCGACAACTCGACCCGGGCGGCTGCATCGGGCGATTTTGGTGGTCTGCCCAAAACCCCCCGTAAAGCCATTACGATGGGGGTTGCCAGCATCCTGAGCGCCCGGCGGGTGGTGCTCCTGGCGTGGGGCGAACGCAAGGCACCCGTTATCCGCGGAGCCGTTGAAGGCCTGGTAACCGAACTCAACCCGGCCTCGTACCTGCAAACCCACCCCAACGCGCTGTTCGTCATCGACGAGGCTGCCGCGTCGGAGCTGACCCGCATGAAAACGCCCTGGCTGGTCGATTCGGTGGTGTGGGACAACAAAATGCGCAAGAAGGCCGTCACCTACCTGTCGCTGGCGCTGGGCAAACCCATTCTGAAGCTAACCGACCGCGACTACAACGACAACGGGATGAGCGATCTGCTGGCCCAGTCGGGTCAGGCGTATGACATCAACATCGATATTTTTAACCAGCTTCAGCATACCATCACGGGCTGGCCGGGCGGCAAACCCAATGCCGACGATACCAACCGACCCGAGCGGGCTTTACCGGCTCAGAAACGCTGCCTGATTTTCAGTCCCCACCCCGACGATGATATTATCTCGATGGGCGGCACATTCCAGCGGCTCGTTGACCAGGGCCACGAAGTACACATAGGCTATCAGACATCGGGTAATATCGCCGTGGCCGATGACGAAGCGCTGCGGTTTGCCGATTACGTGGTCGATTTCAACGACAAATTCGGGATCAACAGCCCCGAAGCACATCGGATCTTCAAAGATGCAGCCGCGTCGCTGCGCGATAAGAAAGATTCCGAGATGGACACCGCCGAGGTGCGCTACGTGAAAGGGCTGATCCGCAAGGGCGAGGCCAAGTCGACCTGCCGGTTTGTGGGTATCCCGGTCGAGAACGCCCACTTCATGAACATGCCGTTCTACGAGACGGGTAAAGTCGCCAAGAAACCACTCAGCGAAGAAGATATTCAGATCACGATGGCGCTGATCGAAGAGATCAAGCCGCATCAGATTTACGCTGCGGGCGACCTGGCCGATCCGCACGGTACGCACAAGGTTTGTCTGGATGCCGTTCTCGAAGCTGTTCGTCGGTTGAAGGACAAAGCGTTCATGGCCGATTGCTGGGTATGGCTGTACCGGGGCGCCTGGGCCGAGTGGGATATCCACGAGATCGAAATGGCCGTACCGATGTCGCCCGATCAGGTCATGAAAAAGCGCCTGGGTATCTTCAAACACCAGTCGCAGAAAGATGGTGTGGTTTATCAGGGTACCGACTCGCGCGAGTTCTGGCAGCGGGCCGAAGAGCGCAACCGCGCTACGGCTGGCCTCTACAACCGACTCGGCCTGGCTGAATACGAAGCGATGGAAGCGTTTGTCCGCTGGCATTTCTAGACGCTGACAACACTTTAGTGGAAAACGAGCCGCCCCTGATTTAGGAGCGGCTCGTTTGTTTAGGCTCGTTTTAGTGCTTCTGCGAAGGCCGAAGGAGACATTCGCTGGCTTCTTTGTTATTAAAATTTAGAAATACATACGTTATGATATAAAATTTAGATATAATTGCGTCATTATATAATAGTTGTATTATATTCTTCATCAATCCCGCTTTTCCGACCCTAACGCTGACGCAATGACGAGAGAAACAAAACAACGAACAGCCCGCCTTTTTGCCCTGCATGAGTTTGTCCGGGCTTATTTTACCAAGGCCGACTGGTTCCGGGTGGCTTACCTGACCGACAATGTCGACCTGATCGAAGACCACCCGCGCCTGCTGCGGAGTCTGGATTTTCGGGATGACGATTATGACGGGAACAGCCTGCAGGTGTTGTCGAAGCTAATTGGCGAAGGAACCAGCAACCTGACCGAGCTGGAGCGGTACGTCGACAGCCGGAAAGCCAGCCTGAGCCGCTACGCGCCGGTTGCTTCGGCCTTTGTATCAACGGTACAGACGCGGCAGCCGGAGCGGGTGGTCACGTTTGCGCCCGATGTGTTCAGCATTCCCGACAAGCCCGTCGAGTCGAACATGCTGTCGGTGATGATGCCGTTCGAAGGGCGTTTTGCCGGCACGTATACGGCCATTCGAAACGTGTGTGCGCGGCTGGGAATCGACTGTCGGCGGGCCGACGACATCTGGGATAACAGCATTCTGATTCAGGACGTATTCGATCTGATTTTCACGAGCCGGGCCGTAATCACTGACTTCACCGACCGAAACCCGAACGTGTTCTACGAAACCGGGGTTGCGCATACGCTGGGCAAGATCGTTATCCCTATCACTCAGTCGGTTAGCGATATTCCGTTCGACCTCCGCCACCACCGCGCGCTGACCTACCTGCCCAACAGCGAAGGACTAACCAAGCTGGAAATGGATCTGGAAAAAAAACTAGCGAAAGTTTTTGCCTGAACAAGTATATTTTTTCTGGCTAACTTACAAAAAACGATTAGTTTAGTAACTAAGTAGTCTTTACTGTGTAAGATTGGTTAAACATTCGTTCCCGGGTAGGGTTTTTTCGAAAACGTCTGTCAATGATTGTACTTCTAGCTCTTGTGTATACGCTTGCCGTAGGGTCAATCTGCCTTGTATCGGCCTTTGCGGTCTATTTGTCCATTACATGGCTGCTGAATCAGATGCATATTCCGATCAGCTCAGACGCCAGCCTACTGCTCCTGCTGGTTTGTGTAGTAGGCGCGTGGCTAATCTACCGGCTTTTCTTTCGCCGGGTGTGGCGACGCGAAGGGTTCGACTGGATCATGGAACAGCCCTGACAGTTCAGCCTGAGCCACGGCTGGTATGGCTATACGGCCCGGCTATGCAGATCAGGTATCGGTAACGAACGCAGAACAGGCCGCCAACCCGGACGGAAGTTTTGTCGTATCTTCGTGCTACCTGATCGTTATACCTATGCAAACTGCTTCCGCGCCGGTTCGGGATGGACTGGAACCCCTCCAGGCCGCCCCTCGTCTTCTGTCATTAGATGCCTTTCGGGGCCTGACCGTAGCGGCCATGATTCTGGTCAACAACCCCGGCGACTGGGCCCATATTTACGCGCCACTCGAACACGCTCCCTGGCATGGCTGGACGCCTACCGATCTGATTTTTCCGTTCTTTCTGTTCATCGTGGGCGTGTCGATCACGTTTGCACTGGGCCGGACCGATGCCCGGCAGGGGGGCGTCATGCAGAAGATCATAAAACGGAGCGCTACGCTGTTTCTGCTCGGTCTGTTTCTTAATTTCTTCCCGAAGTTCGATATCTCGACCGTTCGCATTCCGGGCGTTTTGCAGCGAATTGCGCTGGTCTACCTCGCCTGCTCCATGCTGTTCCTGAAAACTACCCCCCGGCAGCAACTCTGGATACTCTTCTCGATCCTGATCGGGTACTGGCTGCTGCTAACGGTGGTTCCCGTGCCGGGCATTGGCTACGCGAACCTTGAGCCCGAAACCAACCTGGCGGCCTGGATCGACCGGATTGTGCTGACCCCCGCCCACGTCTATAAGCCTGCCCGGGTCTGGGATCCCGAAGGTATCCTGAGCACTCTGCCAGCCGTCGGCACCGGTACGATCGGTCTGCTGGTCGGACAGTGGCTGCGGAGCGGGCGGGCGGCTACCGAAAAAGTAGCGTGGCTGTTTGCTGCGGGCTGCCTGGCTACCCTGGCCGGCCTGGTCTGGAACGGCTTTTTCCCGATCAACAAAGCCCTCTGGACCTCGTCGTATGTTTTGCTGGCGGGCGGACTGGCCATGCTTGGGCTAGCGCTCTGCTACTGGCTGATCGACGTGAAACAATACCGGCGGGGCGTATTGCCGTTCGTTGCGTTCGGCATCAACGCCATTACGGTCTTCTTCCTGTCGGGTTTGATTCCGCGGATTATGAGCCTGATTCACGTAAGCCGACCCGACGGTACCGATACGAACCTGCGCGAGTACCTCTACCGATCGTTCATCGTTCCCGCTTTTGCCGATCCCATCAATGCGTCGCTGGCCGGGGCGCTTACGTTTGTGCTGATCTGGTTCGGGATTTTGTGGTGGATGTACCGGAAACAGATCATCATCAAAGTGTAATACCACCCGCCGGGCTGGCTATCGATATGGGCGTCTGCGGTGGCAGGCCGGTGGTTGATTCGGCGCGATAAACGTTTCGTCGGCCTGTATCGTTATTCATCCACATGGCGTTACAAACCCCCTAACTAACCATCAACGACCGAATGGTACGTGCTTCCTTATGCCTGAGTTTGCTGCTCAGCGCAACCCTGGTGCTGGCGCAATCGCCGGTAAAACCCCCACAATCCAAGAAAACACCCCGGTCAGTACCGGGACCAGCGGGTGGCGTCTCGCTCAACAGCCCGATTCCGATCGATCCGGGGGTGAAAGTGGGCCGGTTGCCCAACGGACTGACTTATTACATCCGCAAGAATGCCGAACCCAAAAACCGGGCCGAGCTGCGGCTGGTGATCCGGGCGGGCTCGGTGCTGGAAACGGATAACCAGCAGGGCCTGGCCCACTTCATGGAGCACATGGCCTTTAACGGCACCAAAAACTTCCCTAAAAACGAGCTGGTTAATTTCCTGCAATCGGCGGGGGTTCGGTTTGGGGCCGACCTGAACGCCTATACGGGATTCGACGAAACGGTTTATCAGCTGCCCGTACCGACCGATTCGGCGCGGCTGTTTGAGCGGGCGTTTCAGATTCTGGAAGACTGGGCGCATAACGTTACCATCGACCCGGCCGAGGTAGAGAAAGAGCGGGGGGTTATTCTGGAAGAACGACGGCTGGGTCGCGGGGCTGGCCAGCGCCTGCGCGATAAATACTTTCCGATATTGCTCAACAACTCCCGGTACGCCAGCCGCCTGCCGATCGGTACCGAAGAGGTGCTGACCACCTTTAAGCCCGACGTGCTGCGGCAGTTTTATAAAGACTGGTACCGGCCCGATCTGATGGCGGTCATTGCCGTGGGCGATTTCAACCCAACGGAAGTCGAAGCCATGATTCGGGAAAAGTTTGGCCGGATTCCGGCCGTAAAATCGCCGAAACCGCGTACCGAATACGACGTGCCGCCCCACAAGGACACCAAAGTGGTCATTGTGACTGACCCCGAGCAGCCCAATACGGTGGTTCAAGTGATTTACAAACGACCCGAAATCAAGGAGCGTACCCTCAACGACCTGCGCGAGAGCATTAAGCGAGGCCTGTTCAACACCATGCTGGGCAACCGGATTCAGGAGCTGACCCAGCAGTCGAACCCGCCGTTTCTGGGAGGATACAGCAACTACAGCGATTTTATAGGTAATATCGACGCCTTTACGTCCATTGCCGTCGCGAAAGAAGGCAACGTTGAGCGGGCCATCCGGGCCGTACTCGACGAGAACGCCCGGGTAAAACAGTTTGGCTTTACCCCAACCGAGCTGGCCCGCGCTAAGCAGGAATTCTACACGAACGTGGAGCAGAGTTATAGCGAGCGTGACAAAACCCGCTCGGCCAGTTTCGTGAACGAATACGTACAGAACTTCACCAACAAGGAACCGTATACCAGCATCGAGTTCTATTTCGATTTCCTGAAAAAGCAGCAGGCTGGTATCACGCTTCAGGAAGTAAACGCCCTCGTCGATCAGTTTATCCGCAACGAGAACCGGGCCGTTATCGTAATGGCGCCCGAAAAAGACAAAGACAAGCTGCCCACGGTGGCCCAGATCATCAGCTACGTCGACGATACGGGCAAGAACCTGACCGCCTATGAAGACAAAACCCTCGACGCGCCCCTGGTGCCAACGCCCCCGACCCCCTCGCCGGTAGCCAACGCCCGCGAGATCAAAGAAATTGGCGTAACCGAATGGACACTGCGTAATGGCGTGCGGGTGGTGCTGAAGCCGACCAACTTCAAAAACGATCAGATCCTGTTTGCCGGTACCAGCTTTGGCGGTACGTCGCTTTATGATCTCAAAGACTACCAGTCGGCGCGGTTTTCGAGTACGCTGGCCAGCCTGGGCGGTACGGGTGCCTACAGCCAGGTGCAGCTGGGTAAATTTCTGTCGGGGAAGCAGGCCAGCGCTTTTCCGTACGTGGGCGAGCTGAGCGAAGGCATCAACGGCAGCGCGGCTCCCAAAGACCTCGAAACGGCCCTCCAGCTCGTATATAGCTATTTTACCCAGCCCCGTAAAGACCCCGAGGTAGTGGCCGGTTTCCTCTCTAACCAGCGCAGCGCCCTGCAAAATCAGATCAGTACGCCAACCCCGGCGCGGGTGTTTCAGGATACGGTGTCGGTCACGCTGGGGGCTAACAACCCACGCCGACAGCCGCTCAAACCGGCCGACCTCGACCAGATCGATCTGGACCGGGCGCTGAAAATCTACCAGGAGCGCTTTGCCAATGCCGGTGACTTTACGTTCTATTTTGTCGGCAACTTCAGGGAAGAGACTCTGAAGCCGCTCATCGAGAAATACCTTGGCGGCTTACCGGCTACCAGCGCAACGGAGAAGTTCAAAGACCTCGGCATCCGGATTCCGGCGGGCCCGATCAGCAAAACCGTGTACCGCGGCCTTGACCCCAAAGCCAGCGTTCAGCTGGTCTATAGCGGAGACCTGACCTGGTCGCCGGAAACCACGACGCAGCTCGACGCCCTGGCCGAGGTGCTGGAGATCAAGCTGACCGAAAAACTGCGCGAAGAGGAGAGTGGCGTATACGGCGTGGGGGCGGGGGCTGGCTACAGCCGATACCCCGTGCCGCGTTACACCTTCCGGATCAGTTTTGGCTGTGCGCCCGAAAACGTAGAGAAGCTGATTGCCAAAACACAGGAGCTGATCAACGATCTTAAGCAAAAAGGAGCCGTTCCGGCCGACATTGCCAAGTTCAAAGCCGAAACCCGGCGCGAAACCGAGGTGCAGCTCAAAGACAACCAGTTCTGGCTCGGCTACCTGCAAACGCAGTACTACAACAACGACGACCCCACCGAAATCCTGCGCGAAAACGAGCAGCTCAACAAGGTCACCGTCGAAAGTACAAAAGCAGCTGCCAATCAGTACCTGAGCAGCAACTACGCCCGCTTTGTGCTCCTGCCCGAAAAGAAGCAGTAAGCAGCTAGTTGATCTGAAAAAGGCCCGCTACCAGAGCGGGCCTTTTTAATTCCGGGTGTAGCGGTTGCCTGGGGAGGTCCTGTTTGGTGGATAGGGGCAGCCTTACCTGCCGGTGATACCCGTCTATCTTCTTCCGGGCCGTAATTACCCGCGCCGGCCGGCTGCGATGCTGGTGGATGTTTTTCTGACAGTTTCGGTTCTGACGGGCAGGCTATGCGCCTTATAGTAAAATAGTTAGCCGCGGCTTGTGGTCATTACTCGGGTTTGTTTGTAAACTGCAAACTTTACCGGGTTATCTCTGCACCAATGAAAACGAATGTACGCGTCGATCAACCACCATTTCTTGAAAAAATAGCTGAATTATTACTGGAGCGAATGCAGTTGGACGCGGGTCAGCCACCGCTCGATTTTCAGCGAAAACACCGGTGGCAGTCCAGGATAAAGCAGCTCTACTACGGGGCTGAGCCAGAACCTGATCCCTCAACAACCCGCCAGGATAGTATCGCCCTGTACGCGCTTGTCCATCGTCTGGTAGCGGTATGGGACCAGCTCGGCGTTCCTGCCGCCGGACCACAGCGACTGGAGGCTCTGGATGCGTTTTTCGACGTCCTGGAAAGCGAACTGCTTGCCATGGAAAAACGCAACGCCGGTAAGCGTATGCTGGTCAGAACGCGTAGTGGAACCCTGATGATTGGGGTCAGACCCCTCTTGGGAGACGTACCGGCGGCTGACGAACGAATCCCGCTGGATGCCGAGCGGCTCTACCGCCGGGTGCATCTGATTACCAGTGGAGTTATTGATCTCGAACGGGATATTATTGATGGGGCGATACATCCGCCCAGTATGCAGAAGCTGAACGGCACAGCACCCGTTATCGGGCTGGCGGCTTTGTCAGGAGCCGCCCGGACTTATTTTAAAGCCACCAAACAATTGGGGAACGTAGGTATCGATACGCCCCAGATTGGCTTCCGATCGGTAGACGTAAGGCCGTCTGATACCTATACGGACGAGCTTCGTACCTGCATCGACTGGGCCATCAACACCGGTGTGCATATCCTTTGTTTGCCCGAGTTGTCGGTTTGTCTGAATGGACGGCAGGTGCTGAAAGATTATCTGCTGGAACGGGGGCAGACTGAAGGGCTGGCCAGTTTATCGGTTATTATAGCGGGCAGCTTCCATATCGACAACGAGACCGACGGATCAGGGACGGATCAGGAGTCGGTTGCCTATAACGAAGCCGCTGTCTGGCTTGTCGACCACTTCGGGCAGATTACGGAGTTTACCTACCGCAAACACGAACAGTTTAGTACGCCGGTCGATGCAAAAGCCCCGCCCATGCCCGGTCATGAAGCCATACGGGCCTACGCCAGCGAGCATGATCTGCTCAACCAGGCGGTCTATTACATCCGGGAGGATATCGCGAAGGATAACGGGCTGTTGCTACTCAACCTCCCCATTGGTTTGGTCGGCGTTTTGATCTGCAAGGATTTTCTGACGCCCGGCTTCTATGCCAGATACAACGCTGTTGAGCCTGATTATCTGTTCATTGTGTCGATGAACAATAAGGGCGGTGAGTTTTTGCAGGAGTGGCGCAGAGGGGCAAAACGCTTCTCGCTCTCAGCCGGGTTTTACGTGAATGCCACGCAGGTAGTGGCTGAAACCGACAACCAGACCGAAGTGATATTCTGGGGCTTGCCCAACGACCGCGAAAACCTGAAGAAACGGAAAAGCCAAGTATACTTCCGGCAGCTCGATCAAACCGATAATCACCGGCAGGTGCTGCCGCCTTCCGGTTTGGTGCCTGTGCAGCTCGATCTGAAGCCATTTTACTACAATACAGCCCCTTTCAACCTGATTTGAGTAGTGACCGTTCGATAACTTAAACCTTATTATCAAACGAAGATCAAATGAAAATGAACTTTGGCAAAACATTTGCCCTACTTTTGCGTGATTAATCCAGCCAGCATCTAATAGAACGAAACATATGACGCAACCGACAGCCAATGTGCTTCATGAGGCCATGTTACTGATGAAGCACACGCCGTCTGATATTGGGCGTGTTACAAACGCCCTGTTCAAAGCCGACGACCGTGATCTGAAAGCCCTGCCCAGAGAGGCTTATCAGCATTATTTCGATGAAATTGGTATTGCACTGCTGAACTGGACGGCCCGGGGGCAATCGACCCAGGTGAACCATGTTTTGCAGACGCTGTCGCAGAGCCTGTTCCGCGAACCCGACATGAAACGTCTGCCCGAAATGAGTATAAAGCAGCGGGTTGGCTTACAACTGCGGGTGCTCTGTGCCCAGATGACGCTATACCTTCAGGCCCAGACTACCGGGAGTTATAACGCCATGCTGCTCGGATCTCGTAATGAGGTGTGCCGAACGGTACTGCGCGTGCTGTACGAGTCAATAGCCTATGGCGGATTCGGCTACGTGGCCTATGATTACCAGACCGTATGGCGCGAAGTAAACCGGCTGCTGCCCGATGGGAAATCCACAACCGATAAAAATATTCATCATCACCTGCGCGAACTGGTTAAAAAAGGACTGGCCGTAGTTGACCAATCGGGTGGCTCGGTGCGCTACCGAATCTCCGAACGAGGGCTGGTAGAGGCCCGCTTTCATTTTGAGGGAGGAGAGTCAATCCCTGCTAAGCCGCACCTGGCCGAAAAAGCGAAGCTTGTTATCCGCATCGCCGAGCAGGACTACTCGATGGCCGAGCTGGGTCGCGTAATCGAGAACCAGGGCGTAAAGATTCTCCGAAGCCAGTTTGAACAAACCGATCGTGATTCGTCACGACTGACGGTTGAACTCAATGATCCCGATGGTAACAGAATCGCCAAAGTTCTTGAGCGGTATGGGTATCAGATCGAGTCGGTAATGGGAGAAGGGGGGGCCGGGCCGGTTGGCGTGGCCAAAGATGCTATGATACCCGAAACTACTCCGCGCTGGTTCGGACAGTAGCGAGCGCCTGGTACTTTGGTTTGCGGGCTGGCTCAGCGAAACTATGAACTAATTCGTATAGTGGCTAGGCTGTTTCTTGATACATTTACCGTATCAATGCATAGCCCTACCTTTCATGCGAACATTTCTTCTGCTCATCATTGCCGGCCTGTCGGTAGCCATTGCCCAACCCCAGACCGGCGAGGTTCATATTGCTGTAGAAACCCGAAAAACGGCCTTCGTTATCCGGGTCGATAAAGAGAAAAACCCTACTATCGTTCATCTGGGTCAGCGGCTGAGCCGGCCCGACGAGTACGCCCGGATACCGAACAACAGTAAGCGGGGCGAAGACTATACCGGCATCTATAACTCCGCCTATACCCCCGCCGGTGGTCGTAACCTGCTCGAACCCGCCATTCAGGTGACCCACGCCGACGGCAACCCCTCGCTCGATCTGCGGTACCTGCGCCACGAAACCAAATCAGTTGGCGACGGCATTGTGCTGACCACCGTATTCCTGAAAGATCCGCAGTACCCGTTCGAGGTGACGCTTTATTACAAAGCGTACCAGAACGAAGACGTGATTGAACAGTGGTCCAGCATCCGGCATACGGAAAAGAAAAGCGTAACGCTGCATAAATATGCGTCGGCCAACCTGTACATACCCGCTCAGCACTATTACCTGACTCACTTCCACGGCGACTGGGCCAACGAGATGAACCCGTCCGAAGTGCCGCTGACCGAAGGCATCAAAGTACTGGATACCAAGCTGGGTGCCCGGGCCGATCTGTTTCAGCCGCCGTCGTTTCTACTGTCGATGAACCAGCCAGCGCAGGAAGAGCAGGGCGAGGTGCTGGCCGGTACGCTGGCCTGGTCGGGCAACTACCAGCTGGCGTTCGAGGTCGACCCGCTGCATAACCTGCGCCTGACGGCCGGTATCAACCCCTACGCGTCGGCCTACACGCTGGCCCCCGGGCGGGAGTTCACGACACCCGCTTTTCTCTTTACCTACTCAATCACGGGCAAAGGAACCGCCAGCCGGAACCTGCACCGATGGGCCCGCAAACACCGTATTCCGCAGGGCGAAGGCAACCGGCTGACGCTGCTCAACAACTGGGAGGCTACCTACTTCGATTTCAACGAAGAGAAACTGACGGCTCTCTTCAAAGACGGCAAACGGCTGGGCGTCGATCTGTTTCTGCTCGACGATGGCTGGTTTGGCAACAAATACCCCCGCAACGACGACCGCGCGGGCCTGGGCGACTGGCAGGAGAACGTTAAAAAACTGCCGCATGGGCTGGGTTATCTGGTCAAAGAAGCCGAGAACGCCGGGGTGAAATTCGGTATCTGGCTGGAGCCGGAAATGGTGAACCCCAAGAGTGAACTTTACGAAAAACATCCCGACTGGGTGCTGAAACTGCCCAACCGCCAGGAATACTACTTCCGGAACCAGCTCGTGCTGGACCTGACCAACCCGAAGGTGCAGGAGTTCGTATACGGCGTCGTTGACGAGGTAATGACGAAGAACCCAACGCTGAGCTATATCAAGTGGGACTGCAACGCCGTCATCTACAACGCCTTCTCGGCCACCAATCCCAACCCGTCGCATCTGTATGTCGAATACGTACAGGGCTTATATAAGGTAATGGAACGGCTCCGGACCAAATACCCGAAGCTACCCATGATGCTCTGCTCGGGCGGGGGCGGCCGGGTCGACTACGGGGCGCTGAAGTACTTTACCGAGTTTTGGCCCAGCGACAACACCGATGGGCTGGAGCGGGTCTTCATCCAGTGGAATTACTCGTACTTTTTTCCCGCCATTGCCACCTGCAATCACGTAACGGACTGGGGCAAGCAGCCGATCAAGTTTCGCACCGACGTGGCCATGATGGGTAAACTGGGCTATGACATTGTGGTGAGCAAGCTGGACGCAAAGGAATTACAGTTTAGTCAGGAAGCGCTCAAAACCTACGAACGCATTAAAAACGTGATCTGGCAGGGCGATCAGTACCGGCTCGCGTCGCCCTACGCGGGCGATGTGGCCTCGCTGGTGTACGTAGCCGAAGCCCGCGACCGGGCGGTCTGGTTCTCCTACCTGACCAAAGACCGGTACAAAGCAGGCAGCGTGGCTCCGATCCGGCTCCAGGGCCTCGACCCGGCCCGGAACTATACGGTTCAGGAGCTGAACGTCTACCCGGGCACCCGGTCGGCCATCAACGACAAGCCCGCGGTCTACTCGGGCAACTACCTGATGACGGTTGGGTTCAACCCGAATGTCGATAGCCGCCGAACCAGCGTCGTGCTGGAGCTGGCCGAAGCCCGCTAGCGTAACCTTATTCCCCAACCCCTTACCCGATGAAAAAGCGAACGTTTCTTAAACTATCATCTGCGCTGCTGGCCACACCAACGCTATCGCCACTTATGCAGTTTACTACCAGGAACAAACTGAAAAACTGGGCCGGCAACCTGGAGTACAGTACGGATCGGCTGTACCCGGCCCAATCGGTCGCGCAGGTGCAGGAGCTGGTCCGGAAACACCCGCAGCTGAAAGTGCTGGGGTCGCGCCATTGCTTCAACAACATTGCCGACAGCACGCACAATCTAGTGTCGCTGGAGCCCATGAGCGAGGTCGTATCGCTCGATGCCAACGCGCGTACAGTAACCGTCGATGCGGCCATGCGCTACGGCCAGCTGGCGCCCTACCTGGATCGGCAGGGGTTTGCGCTGCATAACCTGGCGTCGCTGCCGCATATTTCCATCGCGGGCGCTACCGCCACGGCTACCCACGGGTCGGGCGTAAAAAACGGCAACCTCTCCACGGCGGTGGCCGGGCTGGAGTTTGTAACGGCTGCGGGTGAGGTGCGAAGCCTGTCGCGCCAGACAGACGGTGATGCCTTCCGGGCGGCCGTTGTTCACCTGGGCGGCCTCGGCGTGGTTACGAAGGTTACACTCGATATACAGCCGACCTTTCAGATGCGGCAGTATGTATTCGAGAACCTGCCCCTGGCGCAGATGGCCGACCATTTCGATACCATCATGTCGAGTGGCTACAGCGTTAGCCTCTTTACCGACTGGCAGAAGAAGCGGCTCAACGAGGTCTGGGTCAAGCAGCGAACCGACGACAAAACCCCCGACACTAATTTCTTCAGCGCTACGCTGGCTACGAAGAACCTGCACCCCATTGCCGAAATTTCGGCCGAGAACTGTACGGAGCAGCTGGGCGTAGTGGGGCCGTGGTACGAACGGATGCCGCACTTTCGGATGGGGTTCACGCCCAGCAGCGGCAAAGAGTTACAGTCGGAGTATTTCGTGCCCCGGCGTCAGGCCGTTGATGCCATTCTGGCGGTAGAACGGCTGCGCGATTCTATTAGTCCGCACCTGCTCATTTCGGAGTTACGCACCATCGACGCCGATGATTTATGGATGAGTCCGTGTTACAAACAGCCCTCGGTAGCCATTCATTTTACCTGGAAGCAGGATTGGCCATCGGTTCGGAAGGTGCTGCCGATGATCGAGAATGAGCTCGCTCCGTTCGGTGTCCGGCCGCACTGGGGTAAGCTGTTCTCCATAGCCCCTGCCACGCTGGCGTCGCGCTACGAAAAAATGGCCGACTTTCGGCAGATGCTGCAGCAGTACGACCCACAGGGTAAGTTCCGCAATGCGTTCCTGACCCAGAACATCTACGGCGCATAACGGTATTGACGGGGTGGGCCGGACGGGGTTGTCGCCGGGGTTTGTCTGGAAAAATCCCTACATTTCCCGGAAACTCCGACCTGCGCGGGGTTATATTCAGACATCAACGCTTGTAGCTGTGCCTGCTGATCAACCTGAACTCCGGACCGTCGACGTGGTCCGTTACGTGACGCCTTTGCGCGAGGGCGGCTCGCTGCCCGCCATTGTCGAGGCCGACGACGACTTCCTGTACGTACTGAAATTTCGTGGGGCGGGGCAGGGGGCCAAAGCCCTCATTGCCGAACTGATTGCCGGTGAACTGGCGCGGCTGCTTGGTCTGCGTATCCCGGAAATCGTGTTGGCCACGCTCGACGAAGCTTTCGGGCGAACCGAACCCGACGAAGAAATACAGGACCTGCTCCGGGCCAGCGAAGGCCTCAATCTGGGGCTGCATTACCTCTCCGGAGCCATCACCTTCGACCCGCTCGTCACCACCGTCGATGCGCGGCTGGCCTCGCAGATCGTCTGGCTCGACTGCTTCATCACCAACGTTGACCGCACGGTTCGGAATACCAACATGCTCATCTGGCACAAGGAACTCTGGCTGATCGATCATGGTGCGTCGCTGTATTTCCACCATAGCGGCCAGCCCTGGGACGAGCAGGCCCGCCGGCCGTTTGCGCCCATCAAAGACCACGTGCTGCTGCCCCGCGCCACCGAGCTGGAGGCCGTTGATGCCGACTTTCGCCAGTTGCTGACACCCGACCGCATCCGGGCCATCGTAGCCCTTGTTCCCGACGCCTGGCTTACGGACGAGTCATCGACCGAGTCGGCCGACGAACGGCGGGCGGTGTACGCCAACTTTCTGGAAACCCGGCTGACCTATTCTCAAACCGTTGTCAACGCTGCGAATGATGCCAGAAAAGCACTTGTTTGAGTACGCCGTAATCCGGGTGGTGCCCCGCGTTGAGCGCGAAGAGTTTCTGAATGTAGGTGTTATCCTGTATTGTTCGGGCCGAGGATTCTTACAAACCATGTATACCGTACCAGAAGACCGGCTCCGCGCATTTTCGGCCGAGCTGGACCTGGCCGAGATCCAGGAGCGACTCCAGACGTTTGAGCGCATCTGTGCGGGCCGGAAAGAAGGCGGGCTCATCGGGCAGCTCCCGATAGCGGCCCGGTTCCGGTGGCTGGCAGCCGCCCGCAGTACCGTTGTGCAGACCTCGCCCGTTCACCCCGGTTTATGCGCCAATCCCGCCGATACGCTGGCGCGTCTGTTTGCCCAGCTTGTTCTGTAACCTGAATTTTTACGGCCTATGCGACTATTTTTCCTGCTACTCGCTGCGTTGACCGTGCTCCGATCGACCCCCGGATCGGGGCAGGCGCGAACCGATGCGTTGCTGACGCGCCTGTTTGCCACCAATCCGCAGCCGATCTTCCGGGAGGTGATCGACCATCCGGACCGGTACCGGCTTCAGATTATTTACACCCAGATCAATCGCAACAAGGCCAACGTGCCGACCTTTACCAATTACTACTACCGGGTCGACAGTACGGCTTATTTTAACCCGGCCTCGACGGTAAAACTCCCGCTGGCGCTGCTCTCGCTGGAGAAGCTGAACGCGCTGAAGCGACCTGACCTGACCAAATTTACGGCCATGCAGTTCGACAGCGCCTATAGCGGACAAACCCGCCACTGGGTCGACCCCTCGGCCGAGAGCGGGTATCCGTCGGTGGCACATCTGATCAAAAAAGCGTTGCTGGTGAGCGAAAACGATCCCTACAGCCGTATGTACGAGTTTGTGGGGCAGCAGGCCATCAATCGATCGATGCACGCCCGGGGCTACCTCGACACGCGCATTACGCACCGGTTTGTGCGGATGACGCCCGAGCAGAACCGCCATACCAATCCGGTTCGGTTTCTGTCTGCCGACGGCAAGACCATCTATACCCAACCGGCCGCCTACAACCCCGATCCTTTCGACGCCCGCCGGATCGATACCCTCGGGAGCGGGTACATGGTGCGCGACAGCCTGGTGCGACAGCCGTTCGATTTTACCACCCGCAACAAGCTGCCGCTCGAAACCCTCCAGCGCCTGCTTCAGTCGGTCCTGTTTCCGGCATCGGTGCCACAGTCGCAGCGGTTCAACCTGACCGAATCTGATTACCGCTTCCTGTACCAGTACCTGTCGCAGTATCCGGGTGAGACCAACTACCCCAAGTACGATCCGAAGCAGTACTATGACAGTTATGTCAAATTTTTCTTCATGGATAGTCTGCACCACCAGATGCCGCTGGGCGTTCGGGTGTTCAACAAAGTAGGGTGGGCCTATGGCTTTCTGACCGATGCGTCGTACGTGGTCGATTTCACCAACAGGGTCGAGTTTATGCTGTCGGCAACCGTGTACGTCAACCGCGACGGCATTCTGAACGACGATAAATACGAGTACGATACCGTTGGCAATCCGTTTCTGTACCAGCTTGGCCAGACCATTTATCAGTACGAACTGAACCGCAAACGGGCGTACAAGCCCGATCTAAGCCGCTTTCGGGTCAATTACGAACGGCAGCAGGCCGATAGTCGACCGTTGGTGAAGGATGTTGACAACTAAGGCATCAGGAGTCGGCAAACTGGCTATCTTTGGTAGATCGGGCGCACCGTTCATCCGCGTCCGTTACGCCCATGAAGTTTCTCTACCTGTTTCTTGCTCTGTGTTGTACGGCATCGATCGGCCGTAGCCAGTCCGTGAGTGCCGATAGCGCTGCCCTGCCCAAACAGCCGGTCGTCATCGTGGGCGGTAACCTGATCGACGTTGAAACCGGCAGAGTCCGCGAAAACGTCAGCGTACTGATCGAGAACGAAACAATCCGGAAAATCGGTAAAAACCTGCCCGTTCCGCCCGGCGCTACGGTTATCGAGGCCAAAGGCAAATGGCTGCTGCCCGGCCTGGTCGACAGCCACATCCACCTGTTTCAGTCGGGCGGGCTGTACACCCGTCCCGATGGCATTAACCTCACCAAATACCGGCCTTACGAGACCGAACGCCAGTGGCTGCGCGACAACATGGGCGACCTGCTGCGCCGGTATCTGGCCTGTGGCATCACCACCGTTATCGACATTGGCGGACCGCTCTACCAGTACCCGTATCGCGACCGTTTCAACAAACAATACACCAGCCCGACCATTCTGCTGACGGGGCCGCTCGTATCTACCTACCAGCCCCCCGCCTTCAACATCGAGGATTCGCCGATTCTGAAAGCCAGTACGCCCGAGGAGGCCCGCGAGCTGGTTCGGAAGCAGCTGCCCTACAAACCCGACTTCATCAAAATCTGGTTTTTGATCCGGGGGGCGGGAAAACCGGGCGAAGCGCTGATTCCGGTGGTACAGGCCGCCATTGACGAGACCCATAAACACGGCCTGAAGCTCGCCATCCATACGCAGGAGCTGCTAGCCGCCAAACTGGGGGTAAAGTACGGGGCCGATTTTCTGGTGCATAGCCCCGAAGACGGTATCATGGACGATGAGCTGATTGGGCTGATGAAAAAAAACAACGTCAGCTTCGGCCCAACCATGGTGGTGAACCGGGGCACCGGCCGGTTTTTCGCCGATGATAAAACACCTACGGCCTATGAGTTTGCCCAGGCAAATCCCTACGTGCTGGGTAGCCTGACTGATTTTCGGCATATTCCCGAACCCGACATGCGCCAGCGCTACGGTACGTTTTTCAACGGACCTGCCTACAAAGCGCGGCTGGCCCGGATCGACTCGATCAAACGCATCAACCTGAAAAACGTGCAGGCTGCTGGCCTGAATGTAGTCGTCGGCACCGATGCGGGTAACCCCGGTACCTTTCATGGCACCTCGTTTATCGACGAACTCAACGCCATGCAGGCTGCGGGTCTGTCGAACGCCGAGCTGCTGAAAGCGGCCACCATCAACGGCGCCCGTGTCCTGGGGAAAGAGGCCCTGTTTGGCAGTCTTGCCGAAGGCAAACAGGCCAGCCTGCTGATCCTGACCCAGAACCCGCTGGAGCGCATCGACGCCGTCCGGGGTATCGAAACCGTTATCAACCGTGGCTACGTGACCACGCCCGCCCGGCTCCTGCCCGACTCGCCCGCCGATCTGGCCCAGCGGCAGCTCAACGCCTACAACGCCCGCAACATCGACGCCTTTCTGGAGCCCTATGCCGACGATGTCGAACTCTATGACCTGCCCGATAAACTGATCGGGAAAGGAAAAGAAGCCATGCGCAAACAATACAGCGGCATGTTCGAGCGGGTGACGTTGCTGCACTGCGAGCTGGTGAACCGGATGGTGGTCGGCAATACCGTCATTGACCACGAGCGGGTAACGTTCGCGGCCGATAAACCGCCGGTTCAGGCGGTGGCGATTTACAAAATAGAAAACGGAAAAATACGAAAAGTGTATTTCACCCAGTAGCGGTTACCCCGGCCCGATTCGTCGAAATGCTCATCGTTCGGCCGGATCGAGGCCCCGGCACCTTCGGCCGGATTAGCCGTCCGGCTCTACCGGTCAGTAGGCTTTCAGGCTTAGATCGAGGCTGTTGACCTGGTGGGTCAGCGCGCCCGACGAGATAAAATCGACGCCGGTTTCGGCATAGGCCCGCAGGTTGGTTTCATCGATACCGCCCGAAGCTTCGGTGACGAACCGGCCGTTGATGAGCCGGACCATATCCCGAATCCCGTCGGGCTGAAAATTGTCGAGCAGGATCACATCGACCTGGCCCACGCGCAGTACTTCGTCGACCTCGGCCCGGTTACGGGTTTCGATCTCGATGCGCAGCTGCCGACCGGTTTCCTGCAGATAGGCTACGGCTTTCAGGATAGCCGCTTCGATACCGCCCGCAAAATCGACATGATTGTCTTTGATCAGGATCATGTCATACAGCCCGAACCGGTGGTTGACGGCTCCACCGATGCGGGTCGCCATTTTCTCGCAGATGCGGAAGTTGGGGGTTGTTTTGCGGGTGTCGAGCAGTTTGGCCCGGGTGCCGTCGAGGAGGTTGACCAGCTGGCGCGTATGGGTGGCAATACCGCTCATGCGCTGCATGCAGTTGAGAACCAGCCGCTCGGCCGTCAGAATCCGGCGGGCGTTGCCGCTGACGGTCAGTACAATATCGCCGGGCTTGATGGCGTCGCCGTCGCGCATCAGTACCTCTACCTCAAAGTTAGGGTCTACCTCGGCAAAGATGGCCTGGGCCACCTCAACACCGGCCAGAATACCGGCTTCTTTCACCAGCAGACGCGCCCGTTTCTGCGCATCGGCCGGTATGGTCGATAAGGAAGTATGGTCGCCATCGCCAACATCTTCGGCCAGGGCCAACCGGATAAACTCGGTTAAATTCATAGACGCAAGTTAGTGGTTTTGTTTTTCAGCGAAGCAGGAATCTGCTCAGCCGCCCCGGCCGCCGGTTGAGAGGGCTGCCGCCGGCCGTCGGTTGCGAGGAGCCGAGCGCTGAAAATAGCACTTGCACATGTCCGGAAATGGTACGAAATTTGTCTTCCCCATAGGAAAATTATGAAGCAACCGCGCGTCATTCAACGTCTTTCAAGCCTTACGCTGGCTGTCCTGCTGCTGTTTACGGCGGTCTGGGGCCCGGGCGGTCTGGCGCAGAAACAGGCGTTGCAGGCTGGTAAGGCCCGGGCCGCGGCCCAGCAAAGCCATTCGGGGAAAGCAACCGACGCCAGTCAGCACGAGGCTCAACTCAGCGCGGCTGGTTTTGAAGCGGTAGCCGCGCCGGCTATCACGATTGACGGTGGCAGCCAGACGGTATTTCTGCTGCCCGCGCCCACGCTGCTGATTCTGCTGCTGCTGAGCGTTCCGCTGCTGCGCTATTTTACGATTCCGCATTATTACTTCTCGTATTTCAGGCACGTTTTTGGCCACGCCATCGCGCCGAATGCTCCCTAACGAGTTTATTCCCGTTTTGCTGGTTGGCTGACCCTGTTCAGCGACCGCGCAACGTTACTGGCCGCAACACCGGTATTGGTCGTTGTGGTCTGCGCCCCGGGCGCCCCTCCGTTTTTATCGTACCCCTAGTTTATTCAGTCAAACAACACGGGCCTGATGCCTGTGGCTATCAATGCAAAACAAAACCGGAATACTCATTCTGACGGGCGTAATTACACTGATCTGTATTTACTTCCTGTCGTTTACGTTTGTCTCGCGCAGCATCAAGGCCGATGCGGAGGCTTACGCTACCAACAAACAGGGCCAGGTCGATGCTGCCAAAAAGCAGCGCTATCTGGATTCGCTCTGGAAAGAGCCCGTCTTTCTGGGCAGCACGCTTCAGGAAGTAACCGAGCGGGAGCTGGGTCTGGGACTTGACCTGCAGGGCGGTATGCACGTTGTGCTGGAAGTGTCGCCCGCCGACGTACTGCGGAGCCTGTCGGGCAACAACCGCGATCCTAAGTTCGCTCAGGCGCTGAAGGAGGCTACCGAAGACAAAAAGTCGAGCGGAAGCAGCTATGTCGATCTGTTCGTAAGTAACTACAAGAAGCTGGCGCCCGACTCCAAACTGTCGAGCCTGTTTGCGACCAGCGCCAACCGCAGCAAAATCAACTACCAGTCGACCGACACCGAAGTTCGGAAGCTGCTGAACGAAGAAGTAGAAGGCGCCATCACCCGCGCCTACCAGGTGATTCAGGCCCGTGTTGACAAGTTTGGTGTAGCGAACCCGAACATCCAGCGTCTGCCGGGCTCGGGCCGTATCCAGATCGAACTGCCGGGTGTCGAAAACCCCGAGCGTATCCGTCGCCTGCTGACCGGCGCGGCCAAACTGGAGTTCACCGAAGTATACCGCCTGAACGAACTGGCACCGGCTCTCGAAGGCATGGGCGCTTACCTGCTGCGCGAAGAAACAGCCCGCAAAGCCGCTCTGAAAACGGGCGCTGCCACGGCCCCGGCTGCAGGTACGGCCGCTAAAGGCACCAGCCTGGAGTCGCAGCTGGCGCAGGGTGCTAAAGATTCGACCGGCAAAGCCGCTACCGATACGGCCGCTGCTGCCGCCCAAAGTACCGCTCTGACGCAGTTGTTCCTGCCCGTTGGTCAAGATCAGCTGGGTGTTTACCTGAAAGATACGGCCCGGGCCAACGCCGTGCTGAACGCTCCGGAAGTACGCAGCCTGTTCCCCGCCGACGTTTTCTTCGCCTGGGACCGCAAATCGTTCGCTACCACCGATGGGAAAGAGATTCTGCCGATTTTCTTCCTGAAAAAGCCCGGTGGCCGCGCTCCGCTGGAGGGTGATGTTATCACCGACGCTACCAACGACTACGACGACCGGGGCCGCCCCGAGGTGACCATGAACATGAACGCCGAAGGCGCTCGTAAATGGAAGAACCTGACGGCTGCCAATATTAACCGGCCGGTAGCGATCCTGCTCGATAACCTGGTTTACACCGCGCCGAACGTACAGAACGAGATCCCGAACGGTCGTTCGAGCATTTCGGGCAACTTCACGGTGGAAGAAACCAAAGACATGGCCAACGTACTGAAGGCCGGTAAACTGCCCGCTCCTACCAACATTGTTGAAGAAAGCATTGTGGGAGCCACGCTGGGTTCAGAAGCCGTCAGCGCAGGCGTACTGTCGTCGGTGATCGGTATTCTGCTGGTGCTGGCGTTTGTGGTGTTCTATTACAACCGCGCGGGTCTGATTGCTGACCTGGCCCTGTTCGTCAACCTGTTCTTCCTGCTGGGCGTTATGGCCTCGCTGGGTGCTGTATTGACCATGCCGGGTATTGCCGGTATCGTTCTCTCGATCGGTATGGCGGTAGATGCCAACGTACTGATCTTTGAGCGGATCAAAGAAGAGCTGGCGGAAGGAAAGAGCTTCAAGCTGGCCGTCAGCGACG
Organism: Spirosoma lacussanchae; assembly: GCF_005870035.1. GTDB lineage: Bacteria > Bacteroidota > Bacteroidia > Cytophagales > Spirosomataceae > Spirosoma > Spirosoma lacussanchae. Next base: position 113,392 of record NZ_SWJG01000007.1, read on the forward strand.
GATTCAAGAACGCGCTCTCGTCGATCATCGACTCGAACGTAACGACCTTCCTGACGGGTATCGTCCTGTTTATCTTCGGTACAGGTCTGATTCTGGGTTTTGCCACCACGCTGATCATCGGTATTCTGACTTCGCTGTTTGCGGCTATTTTCATCACCCGCCTGATTCTGGAGTATTACATCCGGAATGGTAAAACGCTCTCGTTTAGCTCGACCCTGGCCAAGAACCTGTTCAAGGATTCGAACTTCGATTTCGTATCGCGCCGGAAACTGTATTATACCGTATCGTCGGTGATCATTGGTCTGGGTATCGTTTCGGCCATCTTCCGTGGCTTCGGCCTGGGTGTCGACTTCAAAGGGGGCCGCTCGTATGTGGTGCGGTTCGAGAAAGCCGTCAGCACCGACGATGTGCGGAACTCGCTGGAAGGTATTCTGGGTGCGTCGCCCGAGGTGAAAACCTACGGCGGAACGGGTATCGGCTCGAACCAGGTAAAAATTACGACCCCGTATCTGGTTGACGATGAGACGCAGGGGGCCGACAAACGGGCCGAAGCGGCTATCTACAAAGGGCTGTCCAGCATCAGCGGCAACCCTGCCCGGATCGAGAGCTCGCAGAAAGTAGGGCCAACCATTGCCTACGATATTCTGACCTCGGCCCTGTGGTCAATTCTGCTGGCGGTAGCGGTCGTATTTGTGTACATCCTGATCCGGTTCAAGCGGCTGGCCTTTGGTTACGGCGCGGTAGTGGCCATGTTCCACGATGTACTGATCATTCTGGCTATTTTCACCATGTTCAACGGCCTGCTGCCTTTCTCGCTCGACGTTGACCAGGCGTTTGTGGGCGCGCTGCTGACGATTATGGGGTACTCCATGAACGATACGGTGGTGGTGTTTGACCGGGTACGCGAGTACCTGAACGAAAACCGGGGTAAGAAAGAAAGCATCCCGACCATTATCAACAACGCGCTGAACAGCACCCTGAGCCGTACGGCGGTAACGGGTTTCTCCACCATACTGGTCCTGCTGGTGTTGTTTATCTTCGGGGGCGAAACCATCCGGGGCTTCTCGTTCGCTATGCTGATCGGGGTAATTGTGGGCACCTACTCGTCGCTGTTCGTGGCTACGCCGATCGTCGTTGACGCGCTGAGCCGCGACCAGGAGAAAGACGAAACCGTAACGGCCCGTCTGGAGAAGAAAACCGGCTTCGACGCTATTCCGGCCGACTTTACGGACGCGGCTCCCGCAACGCCCGAAGAGTTCTCGGCCAAGAAAGAGAAGAAGGTAAAAACTCCGCTGATCAAGCCGTCGCAGAAATAAACGCGAACAAAACAATGGACGAGCAATAGCTATTTTTGTTTAGTTGCTCGTCCATTGTTTTGTTTACAAACGTCAATACCATGATTACGATACAAGAGGCTATCGCTATAGCTCAAAAGTCATTGACTGCTATTTACGGGCAACAGAACGATGTGCAGGTAGAAGAATATGCCATTGATAGTGCCCGGCAACACTGGCTGGTTACGGTCAGCTTCTCGGTTCGTAGTCAGGATGAAAACAGCATTGCCAGTCTGATACCAGAGAAAAAATGGAAGACGTTTAGTATCGACGTTGCAACGGGCGATGTAACGTACATGATAGCTGGTGGAGCTGGCGAGATTCTGAGATGACAGTACATCAGTTACAGCAGCAGGAAGGCGTGTTGATGGATACTAATCTACTGCTATTGTATAGTGTTGGCCGGTACGACCCCAATCTGATTCCAAGATTCACGACACGCTTAAGCCGTTATGACGTTGAGGATTACCAGTTACTGCGTCAGTTTATCGGTCTGTTTCGAAAAGTGATTACAACACCGCACGTACTAACAGAAACGATAAACCTGATCGACAAGAAAAGCGGGCGTTATAGCCCAGTGTTGAGCCGGTTGGCCAGCGAGGTGGCTATTTTCGACGAGCGTTACGTATCGGCCGCCGACATTATTGCAAAAAACGGCCACTATCTGTCAACGTTTGGGTTAACGGATCTGGTTTTATGTGAATTGGCTCAACAATCAGTAGTGATTCTTACCGATGATGGAGCTGTTGGATCGCTGATTACGGGTAAGAAAGGCCTTGTTCTTAATTTTGGACAGCTCCGGGATCTGCTCATTCAAAAAAAACCTCCAGGCCGTAGACGGTAAAAAGGTAAAATGCCGTTATGCGTTTTGCGCAGAACACATGGTATATTTACGTCGATGATATCATAATTTTATTTCCCTAAAATACCTAATCACCAAACTGAATTTTCCTGCATGGAAACTCAAGTAAAACCAAGTGACACCACCAGCGTATGGCGCCGGAAGCCGATGTATCTCTACGAGCAGGATATGCAGAAGAGCGAACTCAAGCGCGTTCTGGGCAAGTGGAGTTTAACGGCCATCGGTATCGGTGCCATCATTGGAGGGGGTATCTTCGTACTGACCGGTACGGCTGCTCACTTCCATGCAGGGCCTGCGCTGGCTTTATCGTTCGTCATTGCGGGTATAGGCTGTATTTTTGCGGCCCTGTGCTATGCTGAATTTGCGGCCATGCTGCCGGTAGAAGGCTCGGCCTACGCCTATGCCTACGGAACCATCGGTGAGCTGTTCGCCTGGGTTATCGGCTGGGGTCTTATTCTCGAATATGCGATGGGTGCCATGACGGTGGCCGTAAGCTGGTCGGGGTACTTTAACAAGCTGCTGCACCTCTTCGGTATCGATATTCCGTTCTGGCTACGAAACGACCCGGTTTCGGCCGCTAACTTCGCCCGGCTCAACGGCCTTGCCGATCCGGGTTTCTCGGTGAACCTGCCCGCTTTTCTGATCGTCTGGCTGGTAACGGCCGTGCTCGTACGCGGTATCAAAGAAGCCGCCGGTGCCAACAACCTGATCGTGATCCTGAAAGTTGCCGCGGTTATCTTCGTGATTCTGGTCGGCGTATTCTACGTCAACACCGCCAACTGGATTCCGTTTATTCCGGAAGCGCGGACCATCACCGGCGAGAACGGCGCTCCGCACGAAGCCTACGGATGGGCCGGTATCGTATCGGGTGCGTCGGCCATCTTCTTCGCCTACATCGGCTTCGACGCCGTATCGACCCAGGCGGGTGAGGCTATCAACCCCCGTAAAGACATTCCGTTTGCCATCGTTACCTCGCTGCTGGTCTGCACCATCCTCTACATTCTGGTGTCGCTGGTGCTGACGGGCATGATCAATTACAACGATATTGTAGGCGATGCCCTGAAAGCACCGGTAGCGGCTGCGTTCGACAGCGTTGGGCAGACATGGGCCGTCTTCATCATTACGGCGGCTGCTACGGCTGGTCTGATTTCGGTGATGCTGGTGATGATGCTGGGCCAGACCCGGATCTTCCTGGGTATGGCTAAAGATGGCCTGCTGCCGAACTTCTTCCGGGTTATTCACCCCATCTTCAAAACTCCGCATCAGAGCACCATTCTGGTTGGTCTGCTGGTATCGGTCGTGGCTGCGTTTACCCCGATCAGCATCCTGGGCGACATGTGTTCGTTCGGTACCCTGTTCGCGTTCGCCATGGTTTGTCTGGCCGTGTTCATTCTGCGTCGGCGCGATCCCGAACGGGAGCGTCCGTTCCGGGCACCGCTGCTGAGCGTTATTGCGCCCCTGGGCATCCTGACCAACTTCTACCTGATCGTGAACCTGAGCGAACTGGCGCAGATTCTGGCGTTCTGCTGGCTGCTGCTGGGGCTGGTAGTGTATTTCATCTACGGCCGTCGACACAGTAAACTGAACGATTTGTAGCCGAAATAAAAACACAGGACGATACAGAAAAGCCCCCGGCAGCACCGGGGGCTTTTTCGTGTTCAGAAACCGACATCTTGACCGAAGGCCGTAGTTTTGCAGCAGCATGAATTTTCAATTCTCTATAGAGTACTTGCTGGCGTTACTGATAGGACTGGTCATCGGGATGGCCGGGGGCGGTGGGTCTATCCTGACAGTACCCATTTTCGTGTACATATTTGGCATACCTACGCTGCTGGCTACGACCTATTCGCTGTTCGTGGTGGGCGTAACGTCGTTGGTAGGCTCGGTCAATCATGTGTTGAAGAAGCGGGTAAACCTGCGTATTACGGCTGCCTTTGCGTTGCCCTCGTTCATATCGGTTTATCTGAGTCGCCGGTTTCTGGTGCCGGCCCTGCCCGACCCTTTATTACAGGTTGGGTCGTTTGCGTTGCCTAAACCAACCGCTATTCTATATTTCTTCATCATCGTGATGGTGCTGGCCGCGCGGGCCATGATCCGAAACGACCGACCCGAGCAGGGTGAAGCCAGCCTGCCGCCCGATGGGGTGCGCCCGCGGTACGATCTGCTGGCCCTCGACGGCCTGGCTGTCGGCATGCTGACGGGTACGATCGGGGCGGGTGGGGGGTTCCTGATCGTGCCGATGCTGGTGCTGCTGGCCGGACTGCCTATTCACCGGGCCGTGGCTACCTCCGTCTTCCTGATTGCGGTCAACTCCTTTGTGGGCTTCATGGGTGATCTGCAGCATACCCACCTCGACTGGAATTTTCTGCTGCCTTTTACGGGTTTATCCATCATCGGTATTTTCATCGGCATGTATCTGGCCCGTTTTGTGGCGCCCGATCAGCTGAAAAAAGGATTTGGCTGGTTTGTACTGATCGTTGCGGCCGGCATGATCGTTAAAGAATTGGTATAACGCGGGCCTGGCCTGCCTCTCTACACATGGTTATCGAGCAATTATATACAGGTTGTTTAGCGCAGGGCGCGTATTACATAGAAAGTGCGGGCGAAGCGGCCATTATTGACCCCCTCCGCGAAACGGCACCGTACCTGCGGAAAGCCGACCGGGCCGGTGCGCGCATCAAATACGTGTTCGAAACCCACTTCCACGCCGATTTTGTGTCGGGACATCTGGATTTGGCCCGAAAGTCGGGCGCTACCATCGTTTACGGTCCCAACGCGCATACCCATTACGACGTGTACCAGGCGCAGGATGGCGAAACCTTTACGCTCGGCCGGGTGACCATCAAAGTGCTGCACACGCCTGGCCATACGCTCGAATCGACAACCTATCTGCTGCTCGACGAAGACGGTCGGGAGCACGCCATCTTCACCGGCGATACGCTTTTTATCGGTGATGTGGGTCGTCCTGACCTGGCTATCAAAGGCGACTTGACCGAACGGGATCTGGCCGGGATGCTCTATGATAGCCTGCATGCTAAAATTCTGCCCTTACCCGACGAGGTCATCGTTTATCCGGCCCACGGCGCTGGCTCGGCCTGCGGTAAGAACATGAGCAAGGAAACCACCGATTCGCTGGGCAATCAGAAACGCTACAACTACGCGCTGAAAGCCGAAACCCGCGACGAGTTTATCCGGCAGGTACTCAGCGGACTGAGTGCGGCTCCTGCCTACTTTGCCGAGAATGCCCGACTCAACAAAGAAGGCTATGAATCGGTTGACCGGGTGCTGGAGCGGGGCAGCCGGGCGCTGTCGCCGGAGGCCTTCGAAGCGGCCGTCAACGAAACCGGGGCGCTGGTGCTCGACGTGCGCGAAGCAGCTGACTTTGCCCGTGGATTTATTCCGAATGCGATCAACATCGGCCTGAACGGACAGTTTGCCCCCTGGGTTGGCGCGCTCATCGCCGATCTGAATCAGCCCCTGGCCCTGGTAACCCCCGCCGGGCAGGAAACCGAAACTGTACTGCGGCTGGCGCGGGTCGGCTATGACCACACCATCGGGTATCTGGAGGGTGGGTTTGATGCCTGGCGGCAGGCCGGCAAAGAAACCGATACCGTTAAGTCGATCCCGGCGGATGAGTTTGCCCGGCGCCGGTCCGATTCTCCCGACGCTATGGTGGTCGATGTCCGGAAACTCACCGAATTTGAGCTGGAACACGTGGAAGGAGCCGAAAACTTACCCCTCGATACGCTCAGCGAACACCTGGCCGAGTTGCGCAGCGACGAACCGGTTTATGTACACTGCGCCGGTGGGTACCGGTCTATGGTAGCCAGCTCCATTCTGAAAGCGCGCGGGTTCGATAACGTCGTCAACGTAGAAGGGGGGATCGCGGCCATCCGGAAAACCGGCGTTCCCATCGTAGCAGACGTGACGCACTAAGCCGTCTGACCTGTTTTCACCGAACCGGATTTTCATCGATACCCAACCTGGGCAGGGCTGGGTTCAGCACGCGCGGTACTACCTTGATACGGAAGACGCGGGTACCGGCTACGTCAAAATCACAGCTGTAAAATTCGCGCTGCTTCACCCCTCTGTATACCGCCGTGTAGTTAACCCGGGGAGGCCAGTTGTTGAGGGCCAGTTCGGCCGTGATGGCATCGACGGCTTTTCGCAAGTTGGAGAAAAAGATAACGACCGGTTCGCGCTGCCGAATCGTGTTGAGCGACCCTACAGCCTGAATCGTAACTTCGTAAATGACCCGACCCGGAGGTCGTGACAGCCCCTTTTCGCGCATAAATCCTATTCTTAACGCAAGTTCATGGAAAATAACGATTTTATGAAAAACTATTGTGCTATTTTTCAAGTCGTAAACTAAATACAGTCTTAGGGCGTTTTACTATCAACTACCGCAGCAAAGCTCCCGACCACTAACCAGGCCGGGATTTTTTGTGGCCCAGCAAAAAAGCACCGCCCTGACTGAGCGGTGCTTTTTTGATTCTATACCAGTGTCTGGTTTTCTGTCGTCCCGACAAGAGTCTCGGCCGTACCGACGCTTTTCTTGTCATCCCGACGACAGGACCGACCCGACTATTTTTTATACATCACCGCTTCAACGGCCTGTAGCGTACGCTTCACGTTCGGCAGGATAGCCTCGATCAGCGTTGGGGCGTAGGGCAGCGGCAGGTCCATGCTGTTAACCCGGATTACGGGCGCATCGAGGTAGTCGAACGCATGGCGCTGGATGTTGTAGGTCAGTTCTGACGAGATAGCGGCCAGGGGCCAGGCTTCTTCAACGACAACGCAGCGGTTGGTTTTCTTCACCGAGTTGATTACGGTCGGGTAGTCGATGGGGCGCACGGTGCGCAGGTCGATTACTTCGGCCGAGATGCCATTTTTGGCCAGCTCTTCGGCGGCTGCCAGCGCTACCTTCATGATTTTGCCAAACGAGACAATGGTAACGTCGTTACCCTCGCGAACGATGTTGGCCTGCCCGATCGGAATCAGGTATTCCTCTTCCGGCACCTGCCCTTTATCGCCGTACATCAGCTCCGACTCCATGAAAATAACGGGGTCATTGTCGCGGATGCTGCTTTTTAGCAAACCTTTGGCGTCGTAGGGATTCGACGGAACCACTACCTTCAGGCCCGGCGTGTTGGCAAACCAGTTCTCGAAGTTCTGCGAGTGCTGACTCGATAGCATACCGGCGTTACCGGTTGGCCCGCGGAACACGATGGGGCAGGAGTACTGACCGCCCGACATGCTCATGACCTTGGCGGCTGAGTTGATGACCTGGTCAATGGCAACGAGCGAGAAGTTGAACGTCATGAACTCGATGATGGGGCGCAGGCCGTTCATGGCTGAACCAACGCCAATACCGGCAAATCCCAGCTCGGCAATGGGTGTATCAATAACCCGCTCGGGACCGAATTCGTCGAGCATACCCTGGCTCACCTTGTAGGCGCCATTGTACTCAGCCACTTCTTCGCCCATCAGGTAGACCTTCGGGTCCCGGCGCATTTCTTCGTTCATGGCCTCCCGCAGGGCTTCACGGAACTGTATTTCTCTCATGCTGAATGCGTTGTTTCGGTTAGGTCTGTGGGTCAGACCCGGTATGGGATGCTGACACGACTATGCTGAAAAACCGGTCAAAATTAGGCAAAACGGCTGATTCATCAAACGACCTACCCTCTCCATCTGCGAAGTTCGTGACAGGTCACCCGAACTAAAAAATAAGACAGCCGTCATGCAACCTGGTGCCATCTGTGATCGTCCTATGCCTAGTTGAGATGCCGGGTGTTCTGTTAAATACTCTTAATGACGAATCAGTCGGCTCTTTGCGCTTATACTTTTGCTTCCATACCCCCCAATCTTCGTCTTCCTATGCGTTTTTTACTCATCGCTCTGTGTGTAACTGTGGTGCTCCGGGTTGCGGCTCAGACCCCCAACCGGCCCGGTAAACTCAGCGGGACACTGACCGATTCGACAACGGCCCGACCTGTTCCTTATGCCACGGTAGCCCTGCAACAGCCCGATGGGAGGCTCGTAACGGGCACGACTACCGATGAGACAGGCGCGTTCACCCTGCCCAATCTGGCCGTGGGTACGTACCGGCTACAGATTTCGTTCGTAGGCTACCGTAGCCGTATACTCACTCCCGTTCAGATCACGGCCGAAAAGCCTGAGCTGACTCTCGGCACGATCCGGTTCGTGGCCGATAGCCAGAACCTGAACGAGGTCAGCGTAGTCGGGCAGAAAGCGCTAATCGAAGACAAGGGCGACCGGCTGGTCTATAACGCCGAGAAAGACGCTACCAACACCGGCGGAACAGCCGCCGACGTGCTCCGCAAAGTGCCAATGCTCACCGTAGACCTTGATGGTAATGTGAAGATGCGCGGTAGTGGCAACATAAAAGTGCTGGTAAACGGTAAACCGTCCAGCATCATGGCCCGCAATCTGGCGGATGCGCTGAAGCAGATGCCGGCCAACATCATCAAATCGGTCGAAGTTATTACCAGCCCCGGTGCCCGATATGATGCGGAAGGCTCGGCGGGGGTAATCAATATCATTACGAAGAAAGCCCTCAAAGGCATGAACGGAACCGTAAACGCCACCGTGGGCAACCTGAACCGCTCGCTGGGTGGCAACCTGAACGTTCGGGGCAGCAAGTTGGGGCTGGCCGTATCGCTCAACGGCTACCAGTATCGCAATATCTCCGAAAATACCAGTACCCGAACGGCACTCACCGATGGTCAGCCCAGCAGTGTGCTGTTTCAGCGCGGTAGCCGCGACAATACCGGCACCGGCGGCTACGGCGAAATGAGTCTCGACTACGACCCCGACTCAACCAACCGAATCAATTTCTCGACCAATGGCTGGGGCGGCAACTTCCCGCAGAACAGCGATCTCTACAGCCGCCTGACCGACCCGCGGGGCGCGGTGTTACAGGAGTTTCGGCGCGACATCCAGTACCGGAACCCGTATGGCAATACGGAGTTCAACCTCGGCTGGACCAAGTCGTTCCGGAAAGCGGGCGACTCGGCCGACAAGCCGGTTCGGGAGTTTTCGTTTCTGTCGCAGTACGCCCGCATGCCCGACAACTATTACTACACCATTACCCAGCGGAGTATGCAGTCGGAGGTGCCGTCGTATCTGGAGCGCAGTACCAACCTGAGCCGCAACAACGAGTACACGTTTCAAACCGATTACGTACATCCGGTAGCCCTGCGCGACTCGGCTTCGCTGCGGGTTGAGGTAGGCGCCAAAACTATCCTGCGGAATATCGGCAGCGAGTTCGAGATCGAACAGTCGACAACGGGACTGGCGGCCGATTACGAGCTGGACCCCAGCCGCAGTAACGAGTTTAAATACAGCCAGCGGGTGACGGCGGGCTACACCTCGTTCAAGCTGGAAACGAAACAGAAATGGAGCCTGACAACCGGCCTGCGCCTGGAACAGACCGCCATTCGGGGTGACTTTCCGACCACGCAGACCTCGTTCAGCAATACCTACAGCAACCTGATTCCGAGCTTCACCCTGGCCAAAACCATCCGGGACAAGCATACCCTCAAAACGAGCTATACACAGCGGATTTCGCGCCCAATGGTCTGGTACCTGAACCCGTTCCGCAACTTCAGCGATCCCAAAAACGTACAGACCGGGAATCCCTACCTGAATCCGGAGCTAACTCATGCTACCGAGCTGTCGTACAGCACGTTCGGGAAGAGCGGTTCGTCGTTCAGCGCGTCGGTGTTCTGGCGGCAGACTAACAATGCCATCGAGTTTCTGACCACGGTTGGGGCCGATGGGGTGGCGCTCAGCACCTTTCAGAACATTGGGCGGAATGCGAGCTACGGCACCAACGTAAACACGACCCTGCAGCCCAATAAGAACCTGAACATATCGGTGGGTACCGATCTGACGTACATAACTCTCTATAGCCCGGCCATCAACCAGCAGAACGCGGGCTGGGTCGGTAGCCTCAACACCAACTCGTCGCTCAAACTGCCGAAAGACCTTACCCTTCAGCTGAACTCCTACGTCAGTTCGGGCTGGATAAGCCTGCAGGGCCGTAATTCGGGCTGGTACTATTACGCCCTGTCGGCTAAGAAAGAATTCTGGAAAAAGAACGCCAGCCTGACGCTGAACGTATCGAACCCGTTTGGCCAGTATGTGCGGCAAACGAGCGACATGGCTGCCCCGACGTTCCGGTCCGAAACCACGTTTCTGTTCGTAAACCGCATGGCCCGGCTCACCTTCAGCTACAAATTTGGGCAGATGAACGCGGGCGGTAAGCAAAGCAAAAAGATTAGCAACGACGACAGCAAAGGGGGCGGGCGGTAGTCTAGCGTTGCCGGGCCGATGCCTTCTTCAGATCGTCGATAACGATTTCTTCGAAGCCGGGCAGGGTTTTGTAGGCGTAGGTGGCCCGCCATTTGGTGTCGCGGTAGTCGTACGACACCTCCAGATACGGTTTGGTACCGGCCTCGCCGGTGTCGTTGGCCCGGGTATTGATCCGGACCGGAATATCGCGGTAGTAGTTGAAGTAATTGGGATGAGTCAGGTAACCGAGCGGAGTCGTATCCCACGGAACAAATCCATCAACGCCGAAGAGCTGCTGGTTAAACAGCTGCCAGGGCCGGAGCTGGTCGTAGACCCACTTGTCGGCGGTGTGTTTGTTGTTTAGAAAGTCGATGTCGGTTTTGCCCAGGAACGTATAAACGCTGCACTCATACCCCGACAGCACGACCTTTACCCCTGACTCGAACAGAATCCGGAACGATTCGGGGTCGGTTTCGAAGTTATAATCACCCACGCTCAGCTTTCCCAGACCGGGTTTGAACGGCAGACCGGGCGTCCGGGCCGCACAAACAACCACCTCTTCGATCTGCGGAATCAGTTCCGGATGGTTTTTAACCAGCGTAGCGACGTTGGTAACGGGGCCGATGGCCAGAATCGGCATTTTTTCGGCCCGGAGAGCCTTAGCCATGGCCCGGGTGGCGTCATTCTCGACGCCCGCATCCTTAGCCGTATCGGACCCTTTATAGACTGGAATAGTACGGCCGGTCTGGTTGTACCAGCCCAGCAGTTTCTGGGTTACGGCATAGGCATAGTCGGCATAGGTAACGGTGCTGATTCCTACCAGTTCTACCTTATCGGGGTGTTGCAGGGCCATGATGAGCGCAATGGCATCGTCGACTTCGCGGGCGGTTTTGTCTTTCATCCCGATCATGATGTCGGTGTCGAGCCAGATCCGGCGGGGTTTGGCAGCTGGCTGGGCCAGGGCCGAAAACGAGGTGAGCAGCAGGCAGAAAAAAAATGAACGCATGTAAACGACAGTCGAAAAAGAGAAAAAGCCACCCTCCGGCCGATGGCGGGAATAGCAGTAAGAGAACAATCAGCGGAGCAGAGAATGGGCGTCGTCGAGCAGATTGCGCTTGGCCTCCAGCGACAAACTGAGCGGTAGCTGGGCCAGCCCAATCAGCCGACGCATAATTTCAACGCCCGTAAACTGCTGGCGCAGGGTATCGTCGAAACCATTTGGTTTCTCATACGACGACAGAATGGTATTGAGCACCGTAGCCGGTTGTTCGGCCATCATCAGGTGGGCGATCATGATGCCCAGATCGAATTCGGGAGGCCCGTAAAAACAGAACTCCGGATCAATCACCTTAACGCCATCCGTGGTCTGGAGCCAGCTGCCGGGGTAGTAGTCGCCGTGCAGCAGCGCCCGCCCATCGGCCTTGTACACCGCACCCAGTTGCCCGACGCGTCGTTTCAGATCGGTATCGTTTTTGTAAGGTGCAGCGAGCGCCTGCAAACCCGGCTGAACGGTATCGAGGTCGAACCCGTTGTCGGCCAGGAACGGGTAGTTGAAGATATGCTCGTGGTTAAGCGCCCGCATGTCGCGGTTGGCAAACGCCGGATCGGGCACATCGGTCGAGAACTGGCTGTGCAGCACCGACAGGTAGCCGGTCAGGGCCCGGGCATCGGCTTCATCGAGCTGACGGCAGGGCTGGTACAGAAAGGTGTAGTCGGTAGCGGTGCCGAGGTCTTCCAGCACCAGTATGTTGTTTTCTTCGTCCATACCCAGCAGCTGCGGCATCCGCTCGGCCAGCATCGGAACGGCCTGCGCTTTCTGGTAGAAACGACCTTCGATGATAGCCCGGTCGGCCGGGGCCGCAATAGTCGGGTATTTTTCGACGTATCCCCTCGATTGCTTGATGATGAGCGTCCGCAGCGGGGTGGTGATCCGCAGGGTGTAGTTCATATTTCCCTCGCCCGGTTTCTCCGCCGACGAAACGACCTCGGCGGTATCGAGCCAGCCGCGTCGGCGCAGGTAGTCCTGTATGGCATGGGGTTGTTGTGCGTCCAGATGCATATTTTTTTCTGTTCAGACCGATGGTTTCGCAGGGAGTCACGCGCTGAGCGTCCGGCCCGAAGCATGTAACCCGAAACCAACGACAAAGTTCTACCGCACAACGGCCAGCTTGCCGGCCAGTCCTTCGGTGCCGTTGGCGCTGACGACAACGACCAGATAGATGCCTGTCTGGGCCGTTCGGCCGCGGTAGTCGCGCAGGTTCCAGGTTGCCGTACCGCCCTGCGAGCGTGTTTCGTAAACCAGCTGGCCCCCGGCGTCCAGAATCTTCACCGTGGCGTTATCGGTCAGGCCGTTGATACCGACCGTGCCGGTAAAGTCGGGCCGTACCGGATTGGGGAAGATGGTCAGGGCACTGAGCGTTTCGGCGGGTTCGGTAGCCGGGCCGCGATACGAGATCAGGCCGTTGGCGGTTTGGATATATACGCTGCCGCCGGCAGATTCGATTGCCAGCGCCTGAATGGCCGTGCTGGGGAGGGGGCTGTTCCGGGCAGTAAACGTGTCGAGCAACTGTGACCCGTCGGGGGCTACCCGGTACAGGCCGCTGCGCGTACCGATCCATTTTCGGTTGCCGCCATCGACCGCCATCGCCGTAACGACCTCGTTGGTCAGCAGCCGCCGACCGTTGAGCAGGGGCGGCTGGGCGTTAACTACCGGATCGAAGGCACCGGCCGGATTGTCGAATACGGTAGGGCCTATATCTGTACCGACCCAGATGGCCCCGTTGCGGTCTTTGACGAGGGTCTGGATGCTGCCCGACAGCAAACCGCCTTCGTTGCGCAGGGTGGTCAGCGACCGGGTCCGGTTTGTTTGCGGATCGAAGACCAGCAGGCCGAAGCCACCGTCGAGCCGGAGCCACACGAACCCATTGTCGTCGGGTACGACCTGCGCGATATTGGTCTGGTTAACGGCCGGAAACGACTGAAACTGGCCATCGCTCCGGCGCACGTGCAGTGTAGCCAGCTGGGTGTTAAAGCCAGCCGTGCTGATCCACAGATTCCCGTCGCGGTCGGTTGCCAGACTGCTGATAAACGACCCGACCGAGGTCGGCAGGGTAACGGCTGCAAGGGCTTGCTCCGCCGTCTGGCTCCAGAGGCCGCCCCCGAAACTGCCCAGAAACAGTCGCTGCTCGGCGGGCAGGTACGCGGCCGAGTTGAAACCACGGCTCAGATTGGCAGCACTCAGCTGCAGCCAGCGGTCGGCGGGTACGGCATAGGCCTCGGCCGCAGGCTGACCGCTGGCCAGCGTTGTTCCTTCCTGCGGGCCCGCCGGTAAGGCGATGAGCAGATTCGGGTAGGTATACAGCTGGGCGAATACGTCGCGGGTGGGGCCTTCGGGGGTAATCGGAGTAAACGCGCCGGCGTTACCCGACAGGAGGCCGTTCTGGCCGTCGGCTACCCAGATGCGGGACCCATCCACTACCAGCTCGCGCGGGTTTGCCAGTAACGTTCCCGCAAAAACGCCTGCCCCCGGCACCGTGACGGACTGGCTGGTCGCTACCGCCACGCCGGTTGTACCCGCAAACTGCCGCACTACCGGGCTGCTCAGCGCCTGGGTCAGTACCCACCGACCCAACTGCCGCTCCAGAATACCCTGACCAGGTACGGCGGCCGACAGCCGGTTCTGGGCGCTCACAATGGTTTCGATACGCGTATCGGGTTCGGGAACCGCCCGCCAGTTGGCCGGGTCGGCCAGGTTGACGGTGGGGGCAAACCGGATGGCCCGCAGGCGTCGGCCGGTTTCGAACGGTTGCAGCGGTGCTGTCAGTGCAAAAAGGCTGTCGGTAGTGGCTGCCGTCTGAAAAATGGGCAGGGGCGAGCCGTTGGGGCGCAGGCTGAAGTAGGTATCCCGAATCTCATTCCGGGCCAGATCGAAAACCACCAGGCCAAAGTCGGTGCTCAGGTACGCATTGGTACCGATGCGGTTGATGTGGTTGATGGCGCGGGAAGCTGGCAGGTTAGGCGCCGTGGCAATAATATCGATGGTCTGTACGGACCCCGGTTCGCCGGTGGCCGAGAGCGAGAGCAGGTCGATGAGGCCACTTCGATACGCAATAAAAAGCCGGTTCTGGTCGGGCAGGTACAGCAGCCGCGCAATACCCACATCGCTCAGCCCCTGCTGTTTACCCAGAATTTGAGTTTCGTTGGTTGTTTTGTCGAGAGAGAAAAAGCCGTTCTGCGTGGCCGCGTACACCCGGTTGCCCGCTACGGCGACCGACTGGCCCGGCAGGTAACTGACGTGCGAACGCCAGGTCCCCAGCTGGGCGAAGGCCGGAGCCGTAACGCTACCCGCGAAAAGCAGCCAGCCGACGGCCGCCAGCAGTCTGGCCCACCGTCGGCTGCATACCGGGTTATCCAGAAAATAGGCCGGTGGCTGGCTAGTCGTTATCGTCTTCATACACCCACTCTTTCCGCCCGGCTTTGTCGCCGAGGTTGAAGCAGCGTCGGCACCGGGCCTCGTAGCTATCGGTCTCGCCCAGCAGCACCCGCTCCTGCGATGGCACCAATCGGTACGAATATTGCGCAATGTCACCGCAGACTACGCAAATGGCATGAACTTTCGTGACAAACTCGGCAACACCCATCAGCTGCGGCATACAGCCAAAGGGATTTCCGGCAAAGTCCATGTCGAGGCCCGCAATAATAACGCGTTGCCCCTGATTGGCCAGTGTGGTACATACCTCAACGATTTCTTTATCGAAAAACTGTGCCTCATCGATACCGACTACGTCACAGGAACCGGCTAGCGCCAGAATTTGGCCCGCTGTTTGCACCGGAGTGGACGGAATACTCAACGCAGAGTGTGATACGATGTTGTCTTCGTGATAGCGCGTGTCCAAAGCCGGTTTAAAAATGCGAACATTCAGTTTGGCGATGTGGGCGCGGTTCAGCCGTCGGATCAGTTCTTCGGTCTTACCCGAAAACATGGAACCGCAGATTACTTCGATCCAGCCCGTTCGGAGATGGGGTGGTTCACGACGTCGAGTGGGCTCAATGAACATGTTGCATCAATTGGTGTCGGAGCCGGCAGGCGGGTGCCGGCCTCCAGGCGTTAATCAAAAAGGACTTGCGTATGCGTCAGGATTATTCACTGGTTTTTGTTCCCAGGCAGGTGCGGCCGGCGGTTTTGCCGGAGCCGTTGCTTGTGCCATGCCAGTGGCTAAAATCTCGCTCGCAGGCCGCTTTTTTTGATTTATTTACAAACACAAAGCACAGTAGCTTTGAAAAGGATATATTTACAAAGCAAAGGATTTTACTGATGTCGAACAAGTTTAATACGAACGCTCTTACCGAGTACAGCAAGTCCTACGCCCGTCGGATTGCGGCCGATTTTTACCAGCAGCATTCAACCATCAGCGGCCAGCAGATTCTGTCCCTGACGCCTATCAGCCAGATCAATTTGTTTGTGGTCAGTGCCTTGTCGGATAAATGGCAGGCCGATGCGGAGAAGTTTCGCAGCCCTTATTTCGACTTCTCCCACGTGGAGGTGCAGGAGGCTTTGCAGCATTTCATGAATGTGGTGTCGCAGCATATTTCCGTTCGGCGCGAACACCTGGAGCCGCTCCTGGCCGATGCTGTTCGCCGGACGATCATTATGATTTTCGACCCGCGGGCTTATTTCGATGATCTGCTGCGGAGCCAGCCCGAATTTACCCTGACGGCCTCGGCCATCAAACAAATTAACCGATATACGAAAATCAACCAGTTTGTGCCGGCCTATCTGGCGCAGCGGATGAACGGGAAGCCGTTCATTTACGTAAACCAGGCCCTGACGTACCTCGATGAAGCACTGACGCAGCGGGGGCACGAGCTGGAGCACTACGATAAGTTTGTGGCGCTCTTTTCCGAGAAAGTGCCAATGGATGTGGCGGCCCTGCTCCGGAGCCACGTACCCGATGGATTTCCGGCGGCTCCGGCCCGTTCGTTCTTCGACGCGGCCACCGAGTCGGCCCTGCCCCCCGCGCCCATGGTGCCGCCCGATGCGGTGCCGGCCGACGTGGCGCCTGCTACCGCCCCGCAGCCCGATCCGACCCCCGCTCCGGTGGCGGTCGATGAGTCATCGTCGGGTGGGTCCATGTTTCTGGGCGATGTGAGCGGCCCTGAGCCTGTTGCCCCAACGGCCTACCCGTCGCAGCTGCAAACCGGCGCCCTGTCTGAGCCTTCCTCGACCGATATCGGTTTGTCGGGCCGCACCGAGGACCCGGCCGGGCAGACTCCGTCGCTGAACCAGACCCTGCGCGAAACGGCGGTAGCGGAGCCGGTAACCGTGGCCGAGACGTTTAACCGGGCGCCGATCGAGAGCGTGGCGCGGAGCATCTCGCTGAACCAGAAATTTCGGTTTATCAACCAGCTATTCAACAGCAATACCAACGCCTATAACCAGGCTATCGAAGAAATCGACTCGCTCGACAACTACGGGCAGGCGCTCGATTTGATCTCGTACCGCTATGCCTCGCAGTACCTATGGGACATGAGCAGCGACGAGGTGAGCGAGCTGGTCGAAATTCTCAAGCGCCGGTTTGCGTGACGGGCCGCGTCGTGATTCGTCGGAGTAGGCTGACTAGCAGCATCGCCCCACGAATCACGACGCCGTACCTTGAAGCCTTTCATTCTGTTCGCAGCCTGCTGCTGGTTCGTAGCTGGCCGGGCCGCAGCTCAGCCGCCCCCTGACCGGACCAACGGCGACATCAGCCAGTTTTTGCAGGATCTCTTTCCCGTACAGACCGAAGGCATCGATTATCAGTCGGTGTTCGATGTGCTGACCCAGCTCTATGCCAGCCCCCTCGATCTGAATACCGCCACCCGCGACGAGCTGGCCGCTACCTACCTGCTTTCCGAACGCCAGCTAACCAGCCTGATTTCGTACCGCACCGACGTCGGTGACCTGCTGTCTATTTACGAGCTGCAGGCCGTTCCGGGCTTCGACCTGCCCAGCATTCGTCGGCTGCTGCCGTTCGTGACGGTGGCGGACGGCCCGCGCCTGCTGGGGGCCATGCCCACGCCGACCGACCATTACATGCTGCTGCGCTTCGAGCAGCTACTGGAGCCGCAAAAAGGGTTTTCGGCGGCTACGCCCAACAAAAACGGAAGCCTGCCCACGCGCTATCTGGGTAGCCCGGGGCAGTGGTTCGCCCGGTATCGCTACAGCCGGCCGCGCGCGTTCAGCTTCGGCCTGACCGTTGAGAAAGACCCCGGCGAGATACTGGGCTGGCAACCCGCGTCGCGTCGGCACGGGCTGGATTACGTTTCTTTCCATCTGCAGCTCCAGAACCGGGGCCGCTGGCGCAACATAACGCTCGGCGATTACCAGATGCAGATCGGGCAGGGGCTGGTTCTGTCGGCGGGATTCGTGCTGGGCAAGAGTGCCGAAACGGTGCAGACGGTTCGACGCCCGACGCTGGGAACCCGGCCCTACACCTCGCTAACCGAGTACGGCTACTTCCGGGGCGCCACGGCGACCTACGCCCTGCATCCCCGGCTTGACCTGACCCTGCTGGCCGCCCGAAACCGGCGCGACGCCAACACCACGGCAGGCAGCACCGCCGACGAACTCATTGCTACCTCGCTGCAAACGTCGGGGCTGCACCGAACCCCTTCGGAACG
Organism: Spirosoma lacussanchae; assembly: GCF_005870035.1. GTDB lineage: Bacteria > Bacteroidota > Bacteroidia > Cytophagales > Spirosomataceae > Spirosoma > Spirosoma lacussanchae. Next base: position 131,563 of record NZ_SWJG01000007.1, read on the forward strand.
GGACGATCAGGGGCGCCTGCTCGAAACGAACGTGGGTCTGCACCTGCTCTATCACAACCGCCATCAGCTGCAACTGGGGCTGACGGCCTTGTCTACCACCTACGATCTGTTTTTTCGGAAGCGTAACCTGCCGTATAACCGCTACGAATTCACTGGCACAACCAATCGGGTCATCGGCCTGCACGGCGGCTATGTCTGGAACAACTGGAATTTTTTTGGTGAAGTGGCCCGGAGTAGCGGCTCGCAGACCAACAGCGGGGGGACGGGCGCCGTTGGGGGGGCGCTGGCCAGCCTGACCAAACAGCTCGATCTAGCCGTGGTACTGCGGCATTATGACCGTAATTTTCACAGTTTTTACGCTAACGCGTTCAGCGAAAGCAGCCGCAGCCAGAACGAAACGGGCCTGTATACGGGGTTGAAATACACCATCTACCGGAAGCTGGCCGTGAGCGGCTTCGTCGACGCGTATCGGTTTCCGTGGCTGAAGTACCTGGTCGATACGCCGTCGTCGGGTTTCGATTACCTGGTGCACATACGGTACACGCCCAACCGGCAGACCACGTTCTATGCCGTTTTTCACGACGAGCGAAAAGAAAAGAACCTGCCCGGCAGCAAGTCCGACGAGGTGGTGCGGACTACGCGCCGGAGCTTGGCTCTGAACGCTGAATACACCCTGGCGCGGGGCCTGACCCTGCGGTCGCGCGTTCAGCAGGGGAGCTTTGCCTACGCGGGTCGCGCCAGATCGAACGGGTTCGCGCTGGTGCAGGATGTGCAGTATGAGCGTCGGCGCTTGAGTCTAAGCGGACGGGTGGCTCTTTTCGGTACCGATGATTACGACAGTCGGCAGTATGTATACGAGCGCGATGTGCTGTACGCGTTTTCGTTTCCGGCCTATTTTAACCGGGGTATCCGGCATTACCTGCTGGTACAGTACAACCTGAGCCGTCATCTGGACCTGTGGCTTCGCTGGGCCCGCACCGACCTCACGAACCAGACCACCGTAGGCTCCGACCTCGACCAGATCGACGCGCCCCACAAAACCGAAGTCAAAGTCCAGGCCCGCTGGCGTTTTTAATCGTCGGTCACGATCGAAGCCATGCGGGTTCAGCGGTTTTGTTAACAGCGGCCGATGTCAACGGTCGTTTGGGTCGATCGTAGCACCCCGAGCCCTGGAGGGGGGCTGTCAATAGCCTATTGCCAATTCAGTAAACGATACCCCAATAGGGGCGGGACTGTCCGTACACCGATTCACAATAAAAAAAGGGGATAATACTCGTCAAAGATCATAGACTTTGACTTTTTCGCTACTTTCGGCAAGATACCCAGCTCAACCGCCGTGACCGAACCGACTACACCCGAACCCGCCCTTCCGCCCGATCAGCAGGAAAAACTGCGCGAACTGACCACCCAGAGCTGGAATCTTGAACTCGTTATTTCCGGTGCCGCCCTGTTTGCGATGCTGCAACTGCCCGACCTGCTCGATCAGTTCTTCGATTACATCCGGTACAACTTCATGAGTCAGACGGCCGGTTTTTATACGATCTTTCCTTCGCTGGCCTACAGCATGATGAAGGTAACCTGTTATGTGCTGTTCCTGGCATTCCTAACCAACTTCGTGATGCGGGCACTCTGGGTGGGGCTGGTTGGTCTGCTGGCCGTATACCCGACCGGCGTTCATTATGACCGGATTCCGTTTACAACGCCGTATGCGCAGAAAAAAATGGCCGACGAATTCGGTTCGCTCGACCGGTACATCCTGCGGCTCGACCAGCGCTGTAACATCGTTTTTGCGGTAGCTTTCCTATTCGTAATCAGCCTGGTTCTGATGGCATCCGCCTACCTGTTCATTCTGGTCGTTCACTCGGTGCTGCGACCACTGCTGTCAGCCGAAGCCTGGCAGTATGTCAAGATGGGGGGCGGCCTGCTGACTGGGCTTTTTATCCTGATCGGCTTTTTGTTGAGTATACCCCAGGTAAGAGCGCATCCGGCTGGCGTTATAGCGCACTATCGGTTCAGGGCGCTCAACAGGTTTTTTTACTGGGGCATGCACAAGCCGTTTGCCTTCATCACCAATACGTTTTATAGCCATCTGCCCTACAAAAAAATCATCTGGGCGATCGGGGTGATGATCGTTGTTTTTATGGCGTTGATTCTGGTGGAGTTTACAGCGGACCTGTCGCGTATGGATCGGCGGGTGTCGACCCTGAACCGGCGGCACCTCTACACGGCCCGGGTCGATAGTCTGTACCTGGAACCGACCGCCTATGATAACCAGCGTGCCGAAGCCGATTATATCGATGCAGCCGCCATCCAGGCCGACGTGATCCGCGAGCCCTACATCCGGCTGTTTATTGCGTACCCTAAAGCGCTGGATACCCTGCTGACCCGGCTGTCTGCCCAGCCTGACTGGAGCGACACCCTGCCACGAACCGAACGATACCGGCTTTTTGCCGACTGGAGCAGCCAGCAGATCAACCGGCTCATGCGCATTTCCGTCAACGACTCGCTCTACACCCGTCCCGATTTGCTCTTTACCAAACGCGGCCCGCGGGAGCAGCGCGGCTGGCAGACGGTACTGATTCCCGGCAACCTTAAAATCGGTAAAAACAACCTGCGCGTTGCTATTCAGCCCGACTCGCTCGCCAAAGCCGAAGAGCTGGTCACCATCCCCTTCTGGTACGTGCCGGAGGATTAAGGAGATGCACCACCGCTGTTTTTGTCCTGCTGACAAAGGAAGCACCCTGAGGATATGTAATCGAGATGTTTCCTTCGTCAGCAGGACAAACAGCGAGGATGACAGAAGCTATAGCACCGGAAAGCCGCGATGGCAACCTGCAGCGCGATAGGTTTTATCGCCAGTCAGTTCTGATGCGGCTCCGACAGGCTTTTGTACGGATTGATCCGGGCTGGCTCAGAACGAGATTACCAGCTTTCCGATCGTTGTTCCTGATTCGAGCTGTGCGTGGGCCTGCTTCAGCGTATCGGCCGTCAGGCCCTGCAGGGTCTGGGTAACTGTCGTTTGCAAAACCCCTTCGTCGAGCAGGTCGGCTACCCGGTTCAGGATGTGGTGCTGCTCAATCATGTCGTCGGTCTGGTAGGTAGAGCGGGTGAACATCAGCTCCCACGAAAAACTGACGCTTTTGCTCTTGAGCTTGTTCAGCACAACGGGGGTGGCGCTGCCCGTAATGGACGCAATATGACCCTGCGGTTTGATCAGCTCGGCCATCGCATCCCAATAGGCGTTGGTATCCACAAAGTCGACAATGTAGTCGACCTGCTGAACACCGGCCTTCCGGACTTCCTCCACCAGGTTGCGGTGATTGACGACCTGATCGGCACCCATCTGGCGGCACCAGTCGATGGTTTCGGGGCGCGATGCGGTGGCTATTACGTGCAGACCCAGCAGCTTTTTGGCAAGCTGAATCGCAATGGAACCCACACCCCCGGCCCCGCCAATGATCAGGAGCGTTTTGTCCCGGTCACGATCGGCCGACAGCCGCATCCGGTCGAAGAAGATTTCCCAGGCGGTCAGCGCCGTCAGCGGTATGGCGGCTGCGGCTTCGGTCGAAAGGGTAGCCGGTTTGCGGCCTACGATCCGCTCGTCGATCAGCTGGTAGTCGGCGTTGCTGCCCGGCCGGGTAATGTCGCCGGCGTAATAGACGGCATCGCCCACGCTGAAGAGGCTCACGTCGCTACCCACGGCCTCTACAACGCCCACCGCATCCCAGCCGATGATTTTGGGCTGATCGAGCACGGTGTTTTTGGCCGAGTTTTGCCGGATTTTAAAATCGACCGGATTGACCGATACGGCGCTGACCTTTACCAGCAGGTCATGCCCGGCCGGAACCGGTTTTTCAATGTCGACATCCATAAAGCTCGCTGGCTCTGTAATGGCGAGCGAGGTCGTAAACCCTACTGCTTTCATAAGTATTCAGATTGAGTGCATTGGTCGCCATAAGCACCGGGGCGGGCTACCGGGTCGCTGCCTGGCCGGCCCGCTGCGGTTTGGCAACGGTGATTACGGTTGGATAACCATTTTTTTGCCGAAAAAAATTTGCATCAGCGCCCAATCCCATGAAACAGCCCTGCCGAACCAGGGGGCGACACAATAGCACGACCCAAACAGCCCGGCCCCTGAGCGCTTGTCTGGCGATGGTAGAACCACCGGATTTTACCCCCAGCCCCCGAAGGTTAGCTGGAGTATAGAGTTCGGGAGATTGTGTAGAAAGAGGAGACTAGCCCTCAGTCGATGGCCCAGCGGAGGGCGTTTTCCAGGAGCCGGACAAACTGGGCGTTCTGCCAGACGGGAGCGTGGTGGCCCATGGAGGTATAAAAGGTTTTTCCCTGCCCAACGATTCGGTACCAGGCCACCGGATGGTAGCTACCCATGCCGAAGTTTTTATCGGTAACGAACAGCACGTTTCCGTTGGCCACGATCTTGTCGCCGTCGATGTACGAGACGACCTGAACGCCCTGGGGCTGGCTGAAAAACACGTACCACTCGTCGGTATGTGTCCAGGCTGGGGGAAGCTGCCGCGTCAGGGTCGAGTCGGCGGTGGTGTCGACCTGTACGGTGGCGGGCTGGAGCTGCGGGTTTAGGGGGTGGTGCGAAAATTGGGCACCCAGCAGGTTGTTTTCGTACCAGGGCCAGTGGTGCGAATCGTCGCCGGAGCCGTGAATTCCCAGCAGGGCGCCCCCCGCTTCGACGTACTGACTAAGGGCCTGCTGCTGCTCGTCGTTCAGCACCCGCCCGGTCGAGTTGTTGAACACAACGGCCCTGAACTGCTTCAGCTGATCGGGGTTGAAAACGCCCCCTTCTTCGGTTTCGTAGACGAACCAGCCGTTGCGTTTGGCCAGTTGCCGAAACACCGGTTTCGACGCATCGATGGATTCGCCATGCCGATAGCCGGTTGTTTTCGAAAACAGCAGCACCGCCGGTTGGTTAGCCGGGAAATGGATGGTAGGGTGTTCGGTTTCGTAGCTGACGGGAAACCCGTTTTTAACCTTGTAGATGAATAGCCCCGCCGACGCCACCAGCAGCACAATCAGGCCAAACAGGCCATACAGGATTAGTTTCGCTATTTTTTTCATACAAGTCGGCTGGGGTTAAGTGAATACAACACCCAAATATATCGACACCAACCTGAATTCACGAACCTATTATCCTATATTAATCAGGTTACCAGCTGGTTAGCCGCTGAGTATCCTACTCGTTGTAGTAGATTTCGTTATTATCTTATTAACGCGTAGATTTTAGCTTGAAATAAGAGTGTGACACGAATACAAGACCTAATACGCCTAACGCAAACGACGGGCGCTGGCTGGAACGAAGTGGAAGCCTTGACGCCCTCGTTTTGTTGGGTGCAATCCTGAAATTCACTTTCCAAGTCACCTGCATAAAGCTACCAAAATGACCCGTAAAACCAACCGACTACAGAAGCCCGCTAGTAAGCAGGAGCGGCAGATGATTAGAAAGATTCATGCACAGCCACAGCCTACACCGGAATCACAACGGGCGATGTGTGAACGGGTGGTGAATGAGGTGTTGGGGTAAAAAGAAAGCCCCTCAAATCGAGGGGCTTGTATGCTTAGCCGTGATTATACACGCAAAACTTGTTATCAATCCATAGCACATGAAATACGGAACCTTTCCTGAGTCCCACAAACGGCTTTTTACCATGAAAACGTAATGCCAGAAAGAAATTAACGTCGTCAGTTATAAATGCGGGAATCCTTGCACGTATTGAATTACGATCAATCTTTTCAGACCCCATTCCGTGCCTATGCGTTATTCTTATCTCATCCCATGTAAGCTGACTCAGAGCGTGCATTTGTTTTACAAGAGCCACAATCTCAACATCTTCGCACCCATCTAAGCTATGTTCTTTTACTAAATAACGAAAGCAAAAAACCGGGTGTTGTATTTCTTGACTTACTGTACTAGAAGAAACCTTAACCTGTTTGCCTTGTGTAGGACGCGGTGGCTTGATAGCCATTCAAATAAGCTAGTTAATGTGTTGCTTAAAAAAGTCCTTCATTGAATCTTGGCTTATTTCTGCCTTGCCGCCATCATTCGCTTCTATCCAAGGTGACTCTTGATGGGTCATATCCCGAAGTTTCCACGCCGAAAACTGCCCATAAACATTGAAGACTTCCCTAATCAAATCTTCTTGCTCTTTCGTGAACTCGGCAGAGAACTGGTACTCTTCTGTTGGGCTAATAGGAAAGCTACCGTTCTCTTTAAAGGCATGATAAAGCTCAGGCACTACCGGGCCGTACTGCCAAGGGGCAATAGTCTCAGGAAACAATGGTTCATCATGTAATGCCAAGTGGAAGCCCTGAACATAATACACCAGCTTTTGCAGTTTGAGATTGGTAACATCGTTGTCACCAACTTCTGTATCTGCCAATCTTAAGATATATTCAGCTACGTCTCTTGCAGTTGCCATGTTGAAAGTCAGTTCTTTGTAAGGGGCCGCAAAGTTAAGGCTAATATACGCATTTTTCTACTCTTTATGGCAAAAAAATTGTACAATATGTTACAACAATATTAGTGCCAAATGGATTATGTATGTCCGGTTTTGCTTGATATTGTTTATAAATGTGCAATATTTAAGTAGTCACTTTTCCTTGCCTAATGATATATCGAATAATTATCAGAAAGGGCGTAGAGTTGCACAGTAGGTTTATAATGTAGTTGACAATAGGGTCCCAAAGTATCGGCACAAACGATAAGCAGTAGGCAAGCAACAGTGCAAAGCATACGCAGAATATATCGAAGATGATTATTCCAACAATGCCTTCTTTGTTGGTGCCGCTAGAGAGCGCTATTAATGGCGAAACCAAAATGAATAGCCAGAAAAAAGCTCCCGACGTTGCATAGTGCCAAAAAACATTTATTTTCCTTATGGGTCTTGTATCTGCCTTTGTCGCGCTTTTCGCATTTGTTGAATTGATTTTGCTTTGGATTAAGGAAGCCAAATCAGACGATAAATCCCAAAATCCCTGACGGTTGATTACGCTTTGCTCAATGCGGATTAATTCGGCTCTAGCTTCATTACCCAATGCTTTGTTTTGAAGCACAGATTCTATTTTCTCAATCTGCTCAATCTTTATGTTAGTAATATAGGAATCGGAAAACCGAAAGAAGTAATCAATACCCAACAGGCCCAACAGAACCACTAATGCCCACCAAAGTTTTGCTAATGGCTTTAACTTATCGCTACCAAAAAAGTCTTTGACGTCTTTGTAAAGCTCACTAAACATAAATCGCGGCTTTCTATTTTTAAGTTACGGCAATTTTACTCCGTCCGGTCGTCTGTTTCCCCTCGAATAGGACGCTCGTGCCGACCGAACCGCACTACGCAAGGGGCTTACCACAAGCAAGGTTCTCACGCCAACGCGAAACGGGCTTACGGCTCCCTGTATGTAGCGTTACATGGACCGGCCAAGTGGGACGAGCGTAGCAAAAGCATAGGGGCACACCCAACATCCCTGAGTGTTGATGGATGATAACGCTACGTTCTTGAACACAAACCGCTTTCAACCTTTACACAATCAGCCAGTTGGGCTGCCGACTTTCCTTCGAGACGTGCTTCCTGTCGACGGGAAGTGAGCCTTCGCGAAGCGCACATTACACACGGTCAGCTTATGGGTCTACACACTTGGCCCTCCGTAGCTTTCAAGCTGAAACTCCTTGAAGCCTACCTTTTTAAAGGTCTTTGTTGTTTCGTCAAAATAAGTAGCATTATATCTGATGACATCATCATCGCCAAATGGCATAACAATGTCATCGATTGTCATAGTTGGGCTACCTGATTTGAGCATTACTACGTCGCCAAGCTTGAACTTTGCTTCCATATATGATTAGATAAGAGTTGCATTAATTGGGCGCTTCTCGTGTCGCACGAAACCCGCCTAATTCATTTACTTGCCTAACTTAGGCGTGACCTTTGTCGACCGGAAGCGGCCCAACGAACCAAACAGCCGGACTTTAAAACGCGCCTACTGTCGCACGGAGCGACGGCACTCACGCACTTTTCTGCTTTGGCTGTCCACCCAACATACTATTGTACGCAACTTTACGTAATGATATCCGTCTGGTAGTGAGCTGTATATCATTAAGTGTGCAGTTGATCTTAGTTAATCTGTATACAAAGAAGTAATCTGCTGGTGACAGATACTATCAAAAGTTCGTCATGTGAGTTAACGGTAGTTTTTTGCCGCGAGTAGCTACAAAAAAGACCCCGGCGGTCAGGTTCCCGATGGGGGTGGGCCTGGCTGCCGGGGTCGTATAAGGGCTGGCGTGCGGTGCGGTGGCTCTAGCGGGCGGTTTCTCGGAGGAGTTTGTTGGCGTAGATGAACTCGTTCAGTTCGGCTACGTCAGACTGGGTCAGGGTGTCGCTGTTGCCCTCCCAGAGTTTGTTGCCTTTGTAGAGGAACATGATCTTCTCGCCAATCTCCATCATCGAGTTCATGTCGTGGGTAATCACCACGGTGGTGATGCGGTACTCGTCGGTGATCTCCTTGATGAGCTGGTCGATCTTGATGGAGGTCAGCGGGTCGAGGCCCGAGTTGGGTTCGTCGCAGAAGAGGTATTTGGGGTTGAGCACGATAGCCCGGGCAATACCGACCCGTTTTTTCATACCTCCGCTGATCTCCGACGGCATCCGGTCGCCGGCACCCTCCAGCCCTACGCGCTGGAGACATTCGAGCGCGCGCTCGTTCTTCTCGGCCGCCGACTGCTCGGTCAGCATATCGAGCGGGAAACGCACGTTTTCGAGCACCGTTTTCGAGTCGAACAGCGCCGATCCCTGAAACAGGACCCCCATTTCGCGCCGGATGGTCTTCTGCTCGTCGATGTTACTGGTCAGGAAATTACGGCCGTCGTAGAGCACCTCGCCCGAGTCGGGCGTAATCAGCCCGATCATGCACTTCAGCAATACGCTTTTCCCCGTACCGCTGCCGCCAATGATCAGGCTGGTATCGCCCGGCCGAAACGTACCGTCGATACCCGCCAGCACCTGCCGGTCGGTAAACGTCTTGGTTATGTTCTTGATCTCGATCATAAACAATGAGTGATCATAAACAATGAGCGATTGAGTGAGTGGGTGATTGAGTGGCAGTCTGCCCAGATGCGGGCCTTTTCACTCAATCGCTCAATCACCCATTCACTCATTAAGTTAACAGTACCTGCGTCAGGACGAAGTCGGCGACGACGATGGCGATACAGCTGTTGGTAACGGCCGAGGTCGATGCGCTGCCGACTTCGAGGGCGCCCCCCCGTACGTTGAAGCCCTGGTAGGCCGAGATGGTCGACACCAGAAAGGCGAACACGACGGTTTTGATCAGCGCAAACGAGACGCCAAACGGTTTGTACTCGAACCGCAGTCCCGATACGTACTCTTCGGGCGAGATAACCCCCGCCAGTGTACCGGCAATGTAGCCGCCCAGGATAGACAGGAACCCGGCCATGATCACCAGCAGCGGAAACATCAGCACCGACGCGATCACCTTCGGCAGAACCAGGTACGAACTCGAGTTGATACCCATTACCTCCAGCGCGTCGATCTGCTCGGTAATGCGCATCGTGCCCAGCTCGCCCGCAATGTTGGAGCCGACCTTACCCGCCAGCACAATGCAGGAGAGGGTAGGGGCCAGTTCGAGAATAGTACTGTCGCGGACAATGAGCGCAATGATGTTTCTGGGAACGAAGGGGTTGGTCAGGTTATAGGCCGTCTGTACGCAGGTAACGGCCCCGATAAACGTATTGACCAGCGCCACGATAAAAATCGATCCGACCCCGATTGATACGCATTCGTTGAGAATGAGGCCGAGGTATACGCGCAGTTTTTCGCGGTTCCGGAAGAGCGTGCCTAAAAAAATGAAGTAGCTGCCTATGCGTGACATAAAAGCGTGTAGCGAAGCCCATAATTGCCCGCTTGCCGGGCGAAGGTGGCTTTTGGTGAGAACCTCAACAAAGGTAGAATGGTTTCTACCGTTATTTGTCCTATGAAACCACTCATTGTTGTAACCGGCGGTACGAAAGGCATTGGCCGCGCTATTGTTGATAAATTTGTGGCCGAAGGCTTCGAAGCCGTTGTCTGCGCCCGCTCGGTCGAGGGCCTGGCCGGGCCCGACCGGCTACCGTTTGCGGCCGATCTGGCCACGCGGGCGGGTGTCGATGCGCTGGTCCACTACGTGCAGTCGCTGAACCGGCCCGTTGAGGTGCTGGTCAACAACACCGGCACCTTTCAGCCGGGGCAGATCCATAACGAAGCCGAGGGTACGTTCGAGCAGCTCATGAACACCAACGTAGCCAGCGCCTACCACCTGACCCGTGGGCTGGTGCGGGATATGATGATTCAGCGGAGGGGGCATATTTTTATGATGTGCTCAACGGCCAGTATTACGGCCTACACCAACGGCGGCTCGTACTGCATCTCTAAATTTGCTCTGCTGGGCATGAGCCGGGTGCTGCGCGAGGAACTCAAGCCGCACAGCATTAAGGTAACCGCCATTTTGCCGGGGGCTACGCTGACCAACAGCTGGGAAGGGACCGACCTGCCCGAAGACCGGTTCATGAAACCCGACGATGTGGCCGATAGTGCCTGGGCCGCTTACACCTTGTCAAAAAGCGCGGTGGTCGAAGAGATTCTGATCCGGCCCCAGCTGGGCGATATCTGAGCCAGTGAGTAAGGATAGGGCTAAAACAGACCGGAATGGCCATTACGCACTGCCTACTGACGACTCCTTCGTATCTTGCGGCCCACTTCACTTGCCCGAACCTGTAAACTGCAAACTGTAAACTTATAAATTAAGCATGTCTTCTGTTGAGTATCTGGGTATCGATGTTGGCGGTACGAACGTCAAAATGGGAATCGTTGACGCTACAACCGGCAAAATTTCCAATTTCTACAGTCACGACACCATCAGCTGGCGCCAGTCGGGCCACTTTATGGATCGCTTCGGCGATGCGGTCGCGCTGCAACTGCTGGCTAACAAAGAGGTAAAACGGGTCGGAATTGGCCTGCCTGGTATGCTCAGCCCCGACCGGACTGTGGCGCTGGAGATCACGGCCATTCCCGAAATTAACGGAACGCCGATTGTCGATATCCTGACCAAGCGGTTTGCGGGGGTTCAGTTTTTTCTGGCTAACGATGCCAATGCAGCCGCGCTGGGCGAATATTACTTTGCCGAAGAAAAAATTACCGAGAACTATATCTTTATCACGCTCGGGACGGGCGTGGGCGGAGCGGCCATTATCAACAAGAAAATCTTTACCGGGGGCGATGGAAACGCCATGGAGCCGGGCCATATCCCGTCGCGCAACGGCCGGGTGCTGGAGCGGAACATCGGCAAGGTCGAACTGCTGCAACTGGCCACCCAGCGCCGGAGCGAATACACCGGCGAAACCCAGCTGCCCGCCGATGGCGATATTTCGACAACGGGTCTGGTAGCCGCAGCCGCCGAGGGCGACGAGCTGGCGCAGCAGATCTGGGACGAGGTAGGCGAGATGCTGGGCGAAGGCCTGGCGTCGCTGATCAAAATCCTCGACATCAAACAGGTGCTGATCGGTGGCGGGCTGTCGGCTTCGTTCGATTACATCATGCCGGCCGTGAACCGCACCCTCGATTACTGGCTCAATCCGTATTACAAAAACGGTCTGGCCATCAGGAAAGCTACGCTTGGCAACGATGCCGGCCTGCTGGGTGCCGCGTCGCTGTGTTTCGAGTAGGTCGTAAGCGATCAGTCTACAGAGAGCGGGGGTAGAGGATACGTTGACAGAAGTTAAAACGTCGTCAGCGGATTCTCTACCCCCGTTTTGCGGAGCGAGTCGGTGCTAAACGATATTGACTTCAGGCGTTATGCTGATGCCGAAGGTGTCCTGAACGGAGGCCTGAACCCGTTGCGCCAGGGCTATGATCTCGTTGCCGGTTGCGTTGCCGTAGTTGACCAGGACCAGCGCCTGTTTGGCATGTACCCCCGCGTCGCCGGTGCGGTAGCCTTTCCAGCCCGCCTGCTCAATGAGCCAGCCCGCCGGTACTTTTACCATTTCGTCGCCAACGGGATAGCCCGGCAGGTTTGGATACTGGCCTTTCAGGGCGTCGAATTGGGTTTTTGGAATTTCGGGGTTCTTGAAGAAACTCCCGGCGTTGCCAATCTCGGCGGGGTCGGGTAGTTTGCTGCGCCGGATGCGGATAACGGCTTCGCTGATGGCCTGAATGGTCAGCTCATCGTCCGACACGCCCATCTCGGTCAGCGTTTCCTGGATGGCGCCGTAGCGGGTATGGAAAGTAGGCTGTTTGTCGAGCCGGAACGTAACGCTCGTGATGATGTACTGCCCCTTCAGGTCGCGCTTGAATACGCTCTCGCGGTACCCAAACTGGCAGTCGGCATGGCTGAACCGGCGCTGCTCGCCCGTTTTTACGTGAATGGCCGTCAGCGAGTCGAACACCTGCTCAATCTCGACCCCGTAGGCTCCGATGTTCTGCATGGGGGCAGCCCCCACCGTACCCGGAATCAGCGACAGGTTTTCGAGCCCGGCGTAGTTATGCTGAACGCAGTACAGCACCAGCTTATGCCAGTTGACGCCCGCACCGGCGGTTAGGTAAATATGCGCATCGTCTTCCCGGACCACCTCAATGCCCTGTATGTTGAGCCGAACGACCAGACCGTTGAAGTCGTGGCAGAGCAGTACGTTGCTGCCTCCTCCCAGAATCAGCTTGGGAGTGTCGAGGTGATCGGTAAGCTGAAGCAGCGTCTGTAAGTCATCTTCCTGATTAATTTCAACCCAATAGCGCGCGTTGACGTCAATCCTAAACGTGTTGTAAGGCTTGAGCGACACGTTGCTTTGTATATTCAGCATGTGTTGTCAGAGTAATCCCCAAAATTAACCAAAAATAGCCCATGGGATACCTTACCCCGGAGCCACTGTCTTTAGAAATCCAAATTGGTTAATTTTACGGGTCAAAATCAAGATTATATGCGGCACGAACTTTGGTTGAATTGTCTGGGGCTGGCGCTGGTGCTGAGTAGTTGCGCGGGCAGCCGGGTAAGCTCGTCGTCGACAGCGTCTTCGTCAGACTATAACTCGTATAATGAGGATCTGACGGCCACCCGGCCGGTATATGCCGGTACGCCCGCCACTACCGCCGGCAGCGCCACCACGCGCCCGGCTACGGTATCGGCCGCATCGGGAGCCGCGACAGCCCCCACCCGTAAAAATGAGACCCGCAAACCGGCTGGTGTGCCGGAGGCTCTCCACGTGAACCGGCAACTCGAACTGGCGCTGGATACCATTGCCGACAAAAATCGCTCGGTTCGTTACGCCCCCGGTTTTCGGGTGCAGGTGTATGTAGGCAACCAGAGAAAAGAAGTTGAATCAATTAAGTTACTGATTTATCAAAATTTTCCCGAACTTAGCCCATATTTGAGCTACAGTCAGCCTACCTATAAACTTAAAGTAGGCGATTTTATGCGACGTATGGATGCAGAACGGTATTATTCTTCTATTAAGCAGCTTGTCTCCTCGGCACAGCTGCAAGCTGATAAAATAGATGTTCGCCGAAGCCTGTTAATAAAATAAGTACCATTTTTGAGTATATAGTAAGCTTTTTTAATAAGATTTGTACAATTTTAGCAGTCACTCATTATTTACGACCGTAGTATGAAAAAAGCGCTGGTAACCGGAATTACCGGACAAGATGGGGCCTATCTGGCCGAACTGCTGCTGGCTAAAGGGTACGAAGTTCACGGTATCAAACGCCGGAGCTCGTTGTTCAACACCCAGCGGATTGATCACATGTATGAAGACCCGCACGAAAAAAATGTGCACTTCAAACTTCATTACGGTGATCTGTCTGACTCGACGAATATCATCCGTATTATCCAGGAAGTACAACCCGACGAGATTTATAACCTCGGCGCCATGTCGCACGTGCGGGTCAGCTTCGACGAGCCGGAATACACCGCGCAGGTCGATGGTATTGGTACACTACGTATTCTGGAAGCCGTTCGGCTGCTGGGCCTGACCGAGAAAACCCGCATCTACCAGGCGTCGACGTCTGAGCTGTACGGCGGTGTTCAGGGCCACGCGCAGTCAGAAACGACCCCGTTCTACCCCCGCTCTCCCTATGCCGTAGCCAAACTGTATGGCTACTGGATTACGGTAAACTACCGCGAGGCTTATAACATGTATGCCTGCAACGGTATCCTGTTCAACCACGAGTCACCGCTGCGGGGCGAAACGTTCGTAACCCGAAAGATCACCCGCGCCGTTGCCCGTATCGGTCTGGGTCTGCAGGATAAAGTATACCTGGGTAACCTGGATTCGCTGCGTGACTGGGGCCATGCCAAAGACTATGTTGAGGCCATGTACCTGATTCTGCAACAGGATACGCCCGAAGATTTTGTGATCGCTACCGGCGTTACGACCAGCGTTCGTGACTTCGTGAAGATGGCGTTTGCCGAGATCGGCGTTGAGCTGGCGTTCCAGGGCGAAGGCGCTTCAGAAACGGCGGTAGTCGTTAGCGCGTCGAACCCCGACTTCCCGATCGAAGTTGGTAAAGAAGTGCTGGCGGTTGATCCCCGCTACTACCGTCCAACCGAGGTAGACCTGCTGCTGGGCGATCCGACCAAGGCAATGACCAAGCTGGGCTGGAAACCGAAATACGATCTGCCCGCCCTCGTTAAGGATATGATGACGGCCGATATTGCCCTGTTCCAGCGCGATCAGTTGCTGGCGCAAAGCGGCCACGCTGTACTGAACTACTACGAGTAGGCCTCTACAAACGAGACAATACCGAAACGGCCCGCCAGGATTTCCTGGCGGGCCGTTTCGATATCTATTGCTTACGGGCCGATTAGACCGGCACGGCGTAGTAGTACATCCGCGAACTGTTGGGGTACATACCGATCAGCATCAGGCCTTCGCCTTCTTTCACGGCCGACATGATGGCCTGCAGGTCTTTGGTCGTTTTTACGTTCCGGCCGTTGGCTTTCACGATGATGAAGCCTTCTTCAACGTCGGTTTCGGCCAGTTTGCCGTCCCGGATCGACTTCACCCGAACGCCACCCGTAATGCCGAGCTGCTTGGCCTGCTGAGCCGATAGCTCTTCAAACTCGGCGCCCAGTGTACTCAGCGCGGTGCTGGCGGTCGCTTCGGTTTTCTTGATGATGTCACGACCACCGTTGCGGTTGCGCAGCTCTACGCGGAAGTCACGCTCCGTACCATCGCGGTTGACGGTTACCGTTACCGCGTCGCCCGGCCGACGACGACCGATGATTTCGCGCATCTGCGCATCCGAGTCCAGCGGCTGACCTTCCATTTTCACGATGACGTCGCCTTTCTTCAGGCCAGCGGCTTCGGCAGCGCCTTTTTCAACTACGGTTTCTACGTAGATACCGCGCCCTACTTTAACCCCTTTTTCTTTGGCTACCGTGCTGTTGAGCTCGATAGGCAGGATGCCGAGGTAACCACGCTGTACATTACCGTACTTCAGGAGGTCGGCCGATACTTTCTTCACCAGCGACACCGGTACGGCAAATCCGTATCCGCTGTAGTAGCCCGTAGCTGAGGCAATGGCCGAGTTAATACCGACCAGTTCGCCACGCAGGTTGACGAGCGCACCACCCGAGTTACCGGGGTTGATAGCCGCGTCGGTCTGGATGAAGGCTTCGATAGGCGTATCGGCTTTGGGGTCGTTTTGCTGGCGGGCATTCTGGTTCAGGATACCGATACCACGGCCTTTGGCACTAACGATACCCGCCGTAACGGTCGATTCGAGGTCGAGCGGATAACCAACGGCCAATACCCATTCGCCCAGTTTCAGCGCGTCAGAGTCGCCGAGCGTAATAGCCGGCAGGTTGTTGGCTTCTACTTTGATAACGGCCAGGTCGGTCAGTGGGTCGGTACCGATCACTTTCGCTTTAAAGCTCCGTTTGTCGGTCATGATTACCTCTACCTCGTCGGCGTCCTGCACCACGTGGTTGTTGGTAACGATGTAGCCGTCTTTGCTGATGATGACGCCCGAGCCGGAAGCCTGCCCCTGCTGACGGCGGGGACGACCACCGCCCTGTCCGCCAAACTCATCGCCGAAGAACTCCCGGAAGATGTCAGGAACCTGCTGCTGGCGTACCGTACGGGTCATGGTGGTGCGAATGTGCACTACCGTAGGCGTAACCGCTTCAGCCGCCGTCGAGAAGTCGCCGGGAGCTGCCGTTGGGCCGTTACCTGTCAGAGCCGCCAGGCGGCCCGTGATCGTCGGCGTGGGAGCCGATTCGTTAAAAATCACATCCCGCTGGTTGAACCCAAGGAGGTTATAAGCGGCCAGCGTAATTACACTCGAAAGGAGTGCCATCAACGCTAAAACTTTCCAGTTGCTTTTCATGGTTAAACGGAATAATCTGATTGCTGTCTTTTGTGTAGATCACTGACCTTTCAGTCTGTGAATATAACGGAAACCGGGGGGCGAAAAATCCAGCTTGTGTTGGTCCTTAACAAAATTTAACAGGCCTTTGTTAGGTGGGTTTCTTAACGAGCGAACAGCCCGTACAGGGTGTATCCCGGCGGGCTGTTCGATGCCTCAGGCAAGGCAATTATAGGGCATTGTTCCTATAAGAACCAAATGCTTAGCCACCAATTTCAATCTGGCGGGCGGGCTTCACTTTAGCCTCTTCGCGTTTGGGTAATTCGATTTTCAATACACCGTCGGTGTAGGAAGCCTGGATGTTATCGGCATCAACCGAGGTAGGCAGCGTAAACGTCCGCTGGAACGACGAATAACTAAACTCCCGGCGGGTATACTTCTCGTTGGTCTGGTCGGTCTCTTCCTTTTTGGTTTCCTGATAGGCCGAAATCGACAGATTGTTATGATTCAGGTTCAGCTTGAAGTCTTCTTTTTTCAGACCCGGAGCGGCTACCTCAATCCGGAATCCATCCTGATGTTCAACGACGTTGACCGCCGGTACGTGACTGACCGATGGCATGTTGGTATTGAAAAAGTCGTTCATGTCGCGGCCAAAAAAGTTCTCGATCAGCGACGGAAGGTTGTTGTTCGAACGCGTTAGCGAGTTCATAACGGTTGTTGGTTTTGTGTTAGGAATTAAGTTCAAGGTTCTGTAAGCCTATTTTTCAAATTCCGTACCAACGCCTTTATCGATCAATAACGAGACAATATGGCAGCTATTCCTGATCTTTATTTCGGAATGCAGCCATTATGTCGCAGTTAGGCCCGCTGAAGAGGTGACAAATGAACAAATCTGATCCCAGGCCGAAGCAACCGGGACCAGCAACAAGCCGTAATCCTGCCTATGGGCGGGGCCATCGGTAAACGTCATGTTTCGGGATACGCCGGTGGGCGGGGGAGGGCTACAGTTTGGTGTCCAGCAGAGCGAGCGCTTTTTCGGCGGCCGACTGCTCGGCTTTTTTCTTGGAATAGCCGCTGCCGGTAGCAAACGGCTCATCGGCTACGATCACCTGCGCAATGAACTCGCGGAAGTGGCTGTTGCCTTTCTCGGAGATGATCTCGAAGCGGACGTCTTTACCGGCCCGCTGCGCCCACTCGATCAGGCGACTCTTGAAATTGACATTGTTCTGCACCACCAGATCGATGTCGTAGTGGGCCAGCAGGTCTTTAAGGATAAACCGACGCGAAAACCGAAAGCCTTTGTCCAGATAGATAGCACCCACGAGGGCTTCGAGGGCGTCGCCGTACATGGAGGTGCGGGTTGGCAGGCTGCGCGTCCGTTGCCCGTCGTACTCGATCAGCTGGTCGAGGCCAATCTTGCGGGCAATGCCGTTCAGGGTTTCGCGGTTTACGATCCGTGAGCGAATCTCGGTCAGAAAACCTTCGTCTTTGTAGGGGTATTTTTTGAACAGGTATTCGGCAATGACCATACCGAGTACGGCGTCGCCGAGGTATTCGAGCCGTTCGTTCGATTCGCGGAATCCTTCAATGGCCGTTGCTTTCGACGCTGACGTATGGCGCAGGGCCAGCTGGTACAAACCCAGGTTAGACGGCGACGCCCCAATAATATGCGCAATAGATCGACGCAGGTTCTTCCGCGGATCAGCCTTGCCGGGACGGAACCAGTCAAACGGGTTAAACCAACTACGGGGCAGCGCGAGTTGCACGACTCAGCTAAGTTTACGGAAAATGACGATGGCGTTATGACCACCAAATCCAAACGCGTTACTCATCACCGTGGTCAACGGGCGAGCCTGAGCGGTCAGGGGCGTCAGATTAAAGCGTGAATCAATTTCCTCATCAACATTGACCAGGTTAATGGTTGGCGGTACGAGCTGGTGCTCGAGCGCCTTGATGCTGGCAATAGCCTCTACAGCCCCCGCGGCTCCGAGCAGGTGGCCCGTCATCGACTTGGTAGAGCTGATGTTCATCTGGAACGAATGATCACCGAATAGCTGGTAAATCGCTTTCAGCTCCTGCGGGTCGCCGATGGGCGTTGAGGTACCGTGGGTATTGATGTAATCGATTTCGCCGGGCTGAATGCCGGCATCGTTCAAGGCATCCTGCATGGCCAGGTAAGCACCCAGTCCCTCGGGGTGAGGAGCGGTGATGTGGTACGCATCGGACGACATTCCACCGCCAATCAGCTCGGCGTAGATGTGAGCACCCCGGGCCTGCGCATGGTCGAGGTCTTCCAGAATCAGCGATCCGGCGCCTTCGCCCAGAACAAATCCGTCGCGTTCCTTGTCGTAGGGGCGCGACGCACCCTGGGGGTCGCTGTTGCGTTCGGAGAGGGCTCGGTTGGCGTTGAAACCGCCGATACCCGCCCGGGTTACGGCCGCTTCGGACCCACCCACTACGCACATGTTCAGTCGGCCAAGCCGGATGTAGTTGAAGGCGTCGATGATGGCGTTGTTAGTCGATGCGCAGGCCGACACCGTTACGTAGTTCGTACCCCGGAATCCGTAGCGCATCGAGATCTGGCCCGACGCACTGTCGGCAATCATGCGCACGATGAAGAACGGATTGATGCGGGGGGTGCCGTCGCCTTTGGCGTAGTCGATCATCTCGTCTTCGAACGAGCGAAGCCCGCCGATACCCGACCCCCAGATGACACCGACCTTGTTGCGGTCGATGGTTTCGAGGTCGATGTTGGCGTCTTTAACGGCTTCGTCGGTCGCAATCAGCGCGTAATGCGTAAACGCATCCATCTTTCGGGCTTCCTGACGCGGAATATACTGGGTTACGTCAACGCCCTTCAATTCGCAGGCAAACTGCGTACGAAACTTGCTGGCATCAAATTTAGTAATGGGACCGGCCCCGCTCACGCCAGCGGCCAGATTATTCCAGTAAGTGGATACATCGTTGCCAATCGGTGTCAATGCACCGAGGCCGGTCACTACTACTCGTCTGAGTGTCATACAGAATTACTGCGTAATGAGAAAAGAAGGTATGCCGCAGGGGTCGACTTCGGCGCGGGCTGTCGACAGATCAGGCCAGCGCCGAGGTTTTCCAGAATCGGCCCTTAAATAAACTCCTTCGGTATCGGACTGAACGAACCGGTACCGAGCTGAATCCATCTGTCAGCGGAGCTGGCAAAAAGCAGACGGAATTCATACAGCAGGAGTAATGCCGTTCCTCCGAAGCTTACTTGCCAGCTTGTCCGGCGTTTTTCTCCAGGAAGTCAATAGCCTGGCCTACCGTCAGGATCTTTTCTGCTTCGTCGTCAGGAATCGACTGGTTGAATTCCTTCTCAAATTCCATGATCAGTTCGACCGTATCGAGCGAATCGGCACCCAGGTCGTTCGTGAAGCTTGCCTCCGGCGTTACCTCCGACTCTTCAACGCCTAATTTCTCAACAATAATGCTTTTTACTTTTTGTGCAATTTCTGACATTTTAGTAGCCCGTTGGGAGTTAAAAAACTGCGCAAAGAAACGGATTAACCTTTGTATTGTCAAACTATTTTTTGCCCCTATGCTCAGGTCTGGTGTTTTAAAATATATTTATAAATGATTGATAAACAGAAGTTTTTGCTAGCGAAGCCTGGGTTTTGTTCATCATCTGGGGGAGGGTAGGCCATTAGTTTGGTAGGGTATTTATGGTGTTTTACCCCTCCGGTGTCTCCCCGAACGAGTCGGTTGGTTCGTCGGCTATTCCGAACAATCTCGGTATATTTGACCTCCTTATCAGTACAAGCTATGTCTCAGAAAATTGTGCGCGTCGGCGATATCGACTGTGGGTCGGACGAGTTGTTCCTCATCTCGGGCCCCTGTGTGATCGAAGACGAAAAAATCATGATGAGCGTTGCCGAGCAACTCCGCGAGATTGCCGAACGACTCCATATCAAGGTCATCTACAAGTCGTCGTTCCAGAAGGATAACCGCTCTGACCTGACCTATTATTCCGGACCGGGCCTCGACAAGGGTATTGCCATTCTGGCTAAGGTGAAAGAGCAGTTTGGCTTCCCCATTCTGACCGATATTCACTACCCCGATCAGGCTGCGGCTGCGGCCGAAGTAGTCGACGTACTGCAGATTCCGGCCTATCTGTGTATGCAGAGCATGCTGGTGGTAGCGGCTGCCCAGACGGGGCGGGTCGTGAATCTCAAACACGGCCAGTTTCTGGCGCCCGAGAACATGAAACACCCGGTCAAGAAGATCGAAGACTCAGGTAACGACCAGATCATTCTGACCGAGCGGGGCTATACCTTCGGCTATAACGACCTGGTGGTCGATCCGCGCAGCTTCTACCACATGGGCCGCACCAACTACCCGGTTGTATTCGACGTAACCCACGCCATCCGGAAGTACGGTATTCCGTCGAAAGATGTGAAAGGCGGAGCGCGTGAGTACCTGCCCGTACTGGCCCGTGCGGGTGTAGCTGCGGGGGTCGACGGGCTGTTCATCGAAACCCACACCTGCCCTTCCGAAGCCCTCTGCGACGCGGCCAGCCAGCTGGATATCCGCTACCTGGAAGAGTTCATGAAGCCGCTGCTGGAGTTGCACGCCGTTGAAGTGAAGTACCGCAATACCCTGCCCCAGCTGGCCTAGCCAATCGGGTTCTGCTTTCCTTGAAGCCAACGCTGCCTGTGCAGGTTGGCTTCTTTTCTATAATCTGTTCCATGAATGTACATCAGGAGATAGAGTCGCTGTTTACGAATCTGGGTGGCCGGTTCGTTACCCCCGTCGATACACTGGCCGGGAAGGTGAGCCGCGTGCGGGCCATTGTCTTCGACTGGGACGGGGTGTTCAACGACGGCACCAAAACGGGTTCGGGCAGCAGTCCCTTCAGCGAGGTCGACTCGATGGGCACCAACCTGCTGCGGTTCGGCTTATGGCTGCACCAGGGCGAGCAGCTGCCCGTAGCGGCCGTCATTACCGGCGTTACCAACATCATGGCCGATAAGCTGGTCGGGCGCGAGCATTTCGATGCCTGCTACTCGCAGGCGAAGCATAAGGTCGATGTGCTGACTCATTTGCTGGATCGGCATGGCCTGCAACCTCATGAAGTGGCGTTTTTCTTCGACGACGCGCTCGATCTGTCGGTGGCGCAGGTGGCCGGGGTTCGGATCATGATTCACCGCACGGCCAACCCGCTCCTGACCAGTTACGTAATCAATAACAACCTGGCCGATTACCTGACGGGGCATACCGGCGGGCAGTTTGCGGTGCGGGAGGGCTGTGAGCTGCTGCTGGGGCTGTTGGGTCAGTTTGAGCCGGTCATGCTCGAGCGGTTGCGCTACCGGCCCGTATACGACCGCTACTACGCCCAGCGCCAGCAGATCGAATCGGCCTACTGGACGGTTAGTCTGGACGGGACAATTACGGCCCAGGAACCGGGCTGACCTTAACTGCCGAGACTGCCGATCGTTTCGCAGACGTAGGTTGGGATGATGCCTGTGGCCAGGATGCGAAGCTCGGCTTCGTGGGGGGCGGTGTTGCCCGTCAGTACCAGCGCCGTATCGAGACCAAACTTGTTGCCGCCCAGAATGTCGGAGCGGAGCGTATCGCCCACCATCAGAATGTTTCGTTTGCTGATGCCCGGCATGCGCTCCTGTACGCGTTCGTAGGCAAACATGAACAGCTGCGCATCGGGTTTGCCGAAACGGATAAACTGCTTCCCCACAATGGACTCCAGCATGTCGGCAATGCTGCCGATGGCGATGGCCAGCCGGTTTTTCGAGACCGGGTAAGTCGCGTCGGTATTGGCCACGATAACCGGAATGTTGCGTCGGCGGAGCAGGTTGACGGCTTTGTTGATGTCGGTATTCCAGTCGAACCCTTCGTCGTCGAGCAATACGAGTGCGTTCACTTCGCTGATATTTTCGAGGGTTAGCTCGCTGATGGAGAGCGTATGCAGATCGGCCGATTCGAGATAGTGGGCCGAGTTTTGCGTACCGAGGTAGGCCACGGTGCCGTGATCGACCTTGAGCTGCAGATACTCGCGGGCCAGCATACCCGACGAGATAATCATATCGGGGTCGATGTCGGTCAGACCCAGCCGCCAGTAGGATTCGGCCAGCTGCTGAGGACTGCGTGAGGCATCGTTGGTCAGAATATAAACGGCTTTCTGCTGCTCGCGCAGGTAGGAAAACGTTTCGACAACCCCCGGAATCAAGCCCTTATAATTTTTAAGAACGCCGAATGCATCGAAGAAAAAAACCTGGTACTGGTCGGCGAGAGAAGCGAAGGGCTCTAGTGTCATAAGTAAAGGGTAAGTCGTCAGAACGTATAACCGGTTATTCGGCGCGTGGGTTTCCGGCCGGTGTAAACCGGATTAGTGACTGCTTTGGGCCAGAACCGGATCCGGGCTCTGGGTAACGCCCGGCGGGGTGAGCGTAATGACCTCGTTGAGCAGACCCGTTCGCAGGTTGAACACCCAGCCGTGGAGACTCGGTATCTGGTGAGACGCCCACATAGTCCGGACGCTGGTGGTATCGGCCAGGTGCAGGATCTGCTCCTGGACATTGAGTTCCACCATGCGATCGAAGCGAGCCTGGCCATCGGGAATCTGATTGAGCTCGGCCTGGTGTTTGGCCTGTGCCCGGCTGATGTTGCTGAGCCAGTTGTCAATAAGCCCCAGTTTTTTGCCCGCCATAGCCGCCTTCACGCCACCGCATTCGTAATGGCCGCAGACAATCACGTGCTGCACCTGTAACACCTCAACGGCATACTGCACCACGCTCAGCACGTTCAGGTCGTCAGGCACAACCAGGTTGGCGATGTTACGATGAACGAACATCTCGCCGGGGTCGGTGCCGGTGATTTCGTTGGCTGGTACGCGGCTGTCTGAGCAGCCGATCCAGAGGAAGTTTGGCTTCTGATCGGCAGCCAGGTCGCTGAAGTAGGTCGTATCCAGCTCCAGTTTATCCTGAACCCAGGCTTTGTTGTAGAGCAAAAGCTTTTCAGACGGCTGCATAAGTCGGTGCGTTTTTTTTGCGCTGCGTTACCTCGCGGAGTTCGTAGTTGATCCCCTGCCGTTGCGCGGTTTTGGCGTAATCGGTCAGCAAGGTATAAATATCGTGGTCAATAAAGCCAGCGTGCCGACCATCGATCAGTACCGAATCGCCGGGTTTCAGCGATCGGAGGAGTTCTTTCAGCGCAGGTTTGCTCAGGAAATACACATCTTTCTGAAATTTTACCAGCACGTTATGTCCATCGCGGATGACCCGAAACGGCGACTGCGAGTTGGTATACAGCACAAACAGATACCCTACCGCCAGCCCGATCAGCAGCCCGAAGAGGAGGTCGATAAAGATGATACTCAGCACGGTAACGATAAACGGCACAAACTGGCTCCTGCCTTCCCGGTAGATGGCCGAGAAGACCGCGGGACCGGCCAGCTTGTAACCCACAACGATCAGCAGCGCGGCAATGCAGGCCAGCGGAATATGGTTGAGAACGGAACCCGCCAGCAATACTGCCAGCAGCAGCAGCCCCCCCTGCAGGATGGTCGACAGTCGCGACTGGCTGCCGCTGAACACGTTGGTCGAGGTTCGGACTACAACGGAGGTTACCGGCAACCCCCCTGCCAGACCTGACAGAATATTGCCGATGCCCTGCGCCACGAGCTCCTGGCTGGGCGATGATACGCGATTCAGCGGGTCGAGCCGGTCAGAAGCTTCTAGGTTGATGAGCGTTTCGAGGCTGGCTACTGCCGCAATGGTAGCAGCAATGCCGTATACCCGCAGGTCGGTCAGGATGCTGAAGTCCGGAAAGTCGAGGATCGAACTCCAGCCGTTCTGAGCCGATAAAACCGGCAGGCGAACCATGTGCTCGTTGGAGTCGCCCAGATAAAAATCGGGGAGGTAATGCCGGAAAAATTGGTTCAGCGATACGCCGATCAAGACCATAAGCATAGCTGCCGGGAGCAGCCGAAACAGTTTCCGGCCCTGCCCAGCCAGTCTGTCCCAGACCAGCAGAAACCCGATCGACACCAGGCTGATGATCAAAGCGCCCGGACTGGCCGTCAGCAAAGCCTGGTAAATTTCGGTGAACGTATTTTCGTGGTCGGCCAGCTGGCTGAACTCGAACTCGCCTTCGTAGTCACTATCCCGCCCCAGCGCGTGTGGAATCTGTTTCAGCACAATAACCAGACCGATACCGACCAGCATTCCTTTGATGACCGAATCGGGAAAGAAACTGCTGAGCCGGCCCGCCTTGAGAAACCCCATCACCACCTGCATGATGCCGGCCAGGATCACTGCCACCAGAAACACTTCGTACGAACCCAGACTGCTGATGGATTCGGTTACGATAACGGCCAGGCCAGCGGCCGGTCCGCTGACGCTTATTTCGGAACCCGACAAAAAACCAACGATGATGCCGCCGATGATGCCGGCAACGAGCCCCCCAAACAGCGGAGCCCCCGACGCCAGCGCAATACCCAGGCAGAGGGGCAGGCCAGCCAGAAAAACCGACAGAGCCGCCGTGAGGTCGTTGGGGAGATAGGACCTCCTGTATTGCCGGAAGGAATGAAGAGTTGTAGAAAACAACATAGGTTAAGGAGGAGAGTTACGGGAAACGAAAGAACGATACTACGCAAAAGTACACCGACTTGGTTTATAATTTCCATCGCAACCAGCTAAAGGTCAGTCAACTAGTTTCTGGTTGTTGACGGGAGCACAAACGCCATCCAGCGCCCTGACAATCCGGGCGCTGGATGGGACGCTGAGGCAAGTAAAAGGCCGGGTGGGTTAGGGGAGTAGCGCCCGGATGTCGGCGATGAGTTTATCGATGTCGAGCGGCTGGGTGCCGTTATACACCCCCCGAATCCGGCGCTGCTGGTCAACCAGGATGATGTGTTCGGTATGCAGAAACTCGGTCGAGTCGCGGGTGAACCCGATGGCTTCTTCGGCGAAATACGACTGACGGGCCAGGTCATAGATGGCCCCCCGGCTACCCGTCAGCAGATGCCACTTGCTGTCCAGTACCCCTTTCTGGTCGGCGTACCGGCGCAGCCGGGGTACCGAGTCGAGCCAGGGCGTAACGCTGAACGATAGGAGCTTAACGCGGGGCTCGTGCCGAAAGGTGTCCTGAACGGTTTTCAGCAGGTTCGTCATCCGGGGGCAGATGCTGGGGCAGGATGTAAAGAAAAAGTTGGCGACATGAATCCGGTCGGCTACGGCAGCCTGCGTAACTACCTGCCCGGTCTGGTCGCGAAATGAAAAGTTGGCAATGCGGTGGGTAATGGTTTTGTCGACCTCGGCGGGGTCGGTCAGCCAGACGGGCGTAAACGTAGGAGTGTTGTAATACGGCACAGCCGCCGAACGGTCGTTGCCGGCCTTCGGCTGGCAGGCGAGCAGGCAGGCGTATAGCCCCAGCAGTCCGCTAATGCGTAACGGTAATTGAATCCCAGACATTGACACAGTTTTTAACCCCCGTAAATCCGTAGGTGCGTCCGTTTCGAACGGCGTAATTGGCTTTCAGGCTACCGTCGGCAAACCATTGTTGCTGGTGACCGGATTCCTGACCGTTCTGGTAGTTGCCGTCGCGTGCGGGCTGGCCGTTCGGGTACCATTCTTTTCGGTTGCCCTCGTACACATCGTTCCGGAAGTGATACACGAACGCGGGTTTGCCGGACTCGAACCAGCCCCGCTGCGTCCCTTCCTGCCAACCGTTCCGAAACCGGCGACTCTCTTTCAGCCGGTGGTTGGGATACCAGAACCGGTGTTCGCCCTCGGCTTTTCCGTCGACGTAGGCGCCCACGAAGAGTGTATCATTAGCCGGGCCGAGTTCGTACTGCCAGCCGCTGAAGGGTTTGCCCGAGAGCCACAGCCGCCCGCTGCGCCGTTGCCAGCCCGCCTGGCTGGCGGGCTGGTAAACCGATGGTATCGCAACGGCTGGTTGTTCAGGCTGCGGCTGGCAACCGGCTCCTAACAGCCCGAACAGTAGCCAGAGGACCTTACTGCGTAACGGTGCCTGCTTTGCCATAAAATCCGCTGCCGCTGATGTAAGGGTCTTCGGCCGTGATGTGGTAGTGATAGATGCCGTTCGGGAAGTCGGTCGTTGCGTGGGTGTGGCCGTGGTACTTGTCGAGGTCGGCGTTGGTGATGGTTTTGCCGTTTTCGACGGGGCCGTATACAGGAAACCCATCGAGCAAAAAGCCCATCAGCGCATCTTTCCCTTTTTTAGTGGTCAGGTAAAACGGCTCGAGGTGGTAGTGGTAGAGGCCCTGCTGCTGAGGATGCCCGCCATACTGATCAAATCCGTTGATTTCGTTGGTAAGCGGGGCGTTCATAGCCGCGTACTGGTTGAAAAACGGCACCCCGTTGACCGATACCCCCATAGGCCCGCCGGGGGTCGACGCATGGGCCGCGTCGACCGTTGGATTGAGTGGTATTTTAAACGTCAGGTTAATCTGGCTGATGGTATTGGGGTTGATAGCAAACCGGGTGTTGGTGCCGTTATAGGCTTCATAGAGCGAGCTTTCCCACTTGGTGCCTTTGTAATAAGGACTCTTGTGATCAGGCAGGCTGGTGGTTTTGATCACGACGTTCGTGCCTTCGATGTAGATGTCGCTGGCACCGTAGATTTTCTTGTATACATCCGGTACCGTTGTTGTGTTGTTGGCGGGCGTTACGGTATCGTCGGAAGTAGACTGGCAGGCGGTGGCAAAAACCAGGCAGCCGGCCAGCAGGGCCAGCCCGCGACGGGCCGTCAGGAATGAAGATGGGGTCATAGTCATAAATGAGTTGGTATGACCTTAGACGACCTTCCGAACGCATTCCTACGGCCGGGGCGAAGAATTTTATGATTACTGTCGGGGTGGCCCGCCGGGCCCCGGTCGCTGCGGCCGGGCAAAGAGCTGCCCCAACTCATCGACCAGCTGCGCAAAATCGGCCCGCTGATCGGGGCGGCAGAGGGCTTTGATGTCCCGAAAATGGGCGTAGTTCAGTTGGGCAACCGCGCGCTGATTCTCGGCAATCTGGCGGCTCAGCGAGCTGGCCTGGCTGGTGTCGGGCTGGTCGGTGGCCAGCAGGCCGTAGTAACGACGGTAGAGCTGAGCCGACTCATCGGCCAGCACCCGGGTCTGCCGGCGGTGGGAATCGATCAGCCGACGATACTGCTGCTGCTGGCCGGTATCCAGCCGAAGCCGGTCAATAATGAGCCGGGCGGGGCCTTCGCCGGGGGCACCGGGGCTGGGAGGAGGGCCGGACTGCCGGATCAGAAAGCCGATGGTCACCAGGTTCAGCACCAGCAGGCCCACCAGGGCGATGGTTAATAGTTTGGTCCGCTCCATACGTCGTAAAGTTGGTTGGTAGCCGGATAAAGGTTCAGGTCGGTAACGACGGTGTTCAGTTCGCTGGCGTTGGCCGGAGCCGACGCGAACCGACCGCTGGCCGCCTGCCAGTTCAGCACCACCAGCAGCCCGAACGACGCAGCCGCCAGCCAGACCGTTCGCATCGGCAAACGAACCGGAACCGCCCGGTCGGTGAGCCGATTGCGGATGCTGGCAAACAGAAACGGACCGGGCTCGGCCCGTTGCAGCCCGTCTGCACTACTCAGAACGTCGTCAATCCATTTTTCTTTTTCCGGTTCCATACCTCGTTAGACGCGAGTGGCTCTTTATTCCTACGGCCGATTTGATTTATACCAGCCCGCCAGCTGTTTTTTCAGGTTTTCGGTAGCGCGTTGCAGCAGCGACTCGACCGCGCCTACGCTGACGGCCATGACCTCGGCGGCTTCACCATTGCTCAGCCCTTCGATTCGGGTCAGAATATAAGCCGTTTTTTGTTTGTCGGCGAGGGTATCGATGGCCCGGAACAGGATGGCCGCGTTCTCCTGCCGGTCGAGTTCGATGCCGGGATGGACGAAATCGGGCGCGTCATGGAGCAGGTTGCCGCTTGATGGGTCGAAGAGGCTGGTCAGGAACGCAAACCGCTTCTGCCGTTTTTTGTGCTTCAGGTAATCGAGCGACCGGCTAACCGTGATCCGATAGAGCCAGGTGGTTACCCGCGCGTCGCCCTTGAAACGCCCCGCCGACCGAAACACTTCGATAAAGACATCCTGCGTAATTTCTTCGGCGTCCTCGCGCGAGCGCACGTAGCCGAGCGCGGTGTTGAACACCCGGCTTTTAGTGATCTCATACAACTGCCGGAAAGCGGTTTCGCTGCCCTGCGCAACGGCGTCGAGCAGGGCAATCAGGTCAGACGTATCGGCCATTCAGGGTCACGGTGGATACCCACAGCGGCAATCGGCTGCTGCGGTTCGGGCCAGTAAGGTAATCGTTCCTGTTGACAATCAACTGGGTACGTACCTGGTTGGGCCTTGCCTGTCTGGCTGCAAAAATCGCTCCTAACGATCAAGTACGGCTCAGATGTTCAGTCTCCGCAGTATGGTATCGGCATCGAACGTCTCGATAGAGGGAAAATAAGTTTCGTAGGCTTCGTGCTGGAGTTTGGTGGCGTAGGTGCGATGAAAAAAATACCGGCCGTATTTGATGACGTAGTTCAGGATAAAGAATCGATAGGCTTCGGGCAAAAACCGGATTTCGCGTTCGGTAAGCGGGTATATTTTGTGGTACTCTTCCAGAAACCAGCCAAACCGCTCTTCCATCAGCGGCCCGATTACGTAGCTGAACACGGTACGGTCGCCCACGTCGGAGCAGACCCGGCTGAAGAAATAGAAATCCATAACCCGGTAACTGATCCGGAACCAGTCGTAATCCCAGCGCGAGTAGAGCTTCAGATCGTCGGTAACCGAGAAGTTGCCGATGTTCCAGTCCACGAAGACAGGCATGGTTTCGACCGTTTTGGCAACCAGCTTCTGCCGGTTTTCGAGGAACAGATGGCACTGCCGGCGCAGGGCTTCTTCGTTCAGGCGGTGTTCGTACTGGCCGGTTTCGGTGCCGAGCAGGTCGAGCAACCCCTGAATGTCGGACCGAAGGGTTTTGGCATATTTGGGCAGTACAGGGCTGGCGCGGTTACAGGCCAGGTGGAAGCGGGCAATTTCGGCACCGAGTTTCCGGATATGGGTTTCGTCGAGCCGACGCGGCATCCGGTTCATGGTGCGGATGGGGTTGTAGAAAACAACCCAGGCATCGATGGTATGTTCCTGATGCCGGTAGATAAATACCTGCCCGTTTTTGGACAGCGAGCGGGCCAGCACATTCTCAAACGGATACAGCAGGTTGTTGGCCAGCGCCTGGATGATGCGGTGATCATCGCGAAAGTGTTCGAACTTGCCGAAGTACGAGAGCTTGGCAATGACCCGGTCGCCGGAGTCGAGCGTGATCCGAAACACGTGGTTGGTCGATACGCGGGCGCTGATGTCTTCAATGGCCTGAACGGTCTGGCTCGGATCAAACGCAGCCCACGCTTGCCGGATTATAGTAGGATAATCAATAAGACGCATAACATCGGGTCACGGTTTCCTGCTTCCTGTCTGCTGGTTGGGCGGCTGTTCACAAACCGTAAACCGAAGAGAAAACCGGGTTAAATAATCTCAAAATATCGCTTCAGCTCCCAGTCGCTGACCTGCCGGGCATACTGCCGGGCTTCCCAGTCGCGGGTGCGGGTGAAATGGTCAACAAATTCGGCCCCGAACAGTTCGACCGCCACCGCCGATTCGGCCATTTGCCGGGTGGCGTCGGCCAGGTTACCCGGTATAACGCCGTGCTGCTTGTCAACGTATCCGTTGCCGATGGAAGCCGGTATGTCGAGCGAGAGGCCGTGCCGGATGCCGTACAGGCCCGACGCCAGCGCAGCCGCCAGCGCCAGATAGGGGTTGGTGTCGGCGCCCGATACCCGGTGTTCAACCCGGCAGTAGGCTTCCTTATGGTTCAGCACCCGGAGCGCCGTAGTCCGATTATCGACCGACCAGGTTACGGTGGTTGGCGCCCAGGCCCCCTCAACGAGTCGTTTGTAGCTGTTGACGGTGGGCGCAAACATGGGCGTGATATGCGGCAGGCAATGCAGCTGACCGGCAATAAACTGCTTCATTAGCTCGCTCATGTGTTTGTGAGCCCCCTGGCTGGTATCGGCGTAGAACAGGTTCCGGGTCTGGTCGGCGTTCCATAAACTCTGGTGAATATGGCCGCTGCAGCCGGGCAGGTCGGCGTTCCATTTGGCCATGAACGACGCCACGAGCCCGTGCCGATACGCAATCTCCTTGACGGCGGTTTTGAATAGCGCAGCTTTATCGGCCGCGCCCACTACCTCATCATGATGGATAGCGGCTTCGTAAACCCCCGGCCCGGTTTCGGTGTGGAGACCTTCGAGCGGAATGTCGAAGCGCGTCAGAAAATCGAACAGATCGTTGTGGAAAGCAGACTCGAGCGAGGGGCGCAGGATCGAGTAGCCAAACATGCCGGGCGTAAGCGGCTCGGGGTTTCGAAATCCTTTGTCGTGCAGGCTCTGCGGGGTTTCGCGGAAGTTGAACCACTCAAATTCCTGCGCCATGCGGGCGTGGTAACCCATCTGGCGGCATTGTTCCGCAATCCGCTTCAGCAGCGAGCGCGGGCAGGCGGGCAGGCTAGTCCCGTCGGGCCGGGAAAAATCGGCCAGGAAAAACGGGATGTCATCTTCCCACGGAATCTGCCGAAACGTGGCAACGTCGAGCCGCACCGGCGCATCGGGGTAGCCCGAGTGCCAGCCCGTAATGCCCGCGTTGTCGTAGGGGGCATCGGTCATGTCCCACCCCCAGACCACGTCGCAGAAGCCAAAGCCATCGGTCAGGCCGTCGATGAACTTCTGACGGCTGATCACTTTGCCCCGCAACACCCCATCGATGTCGGCGAAGGCGTACTTGATTTTGTGAATGTCGTGTTCAACGAGGAAGTCAACAACGGCTTGCGGAGTCATGGGCATTGGTGTTGGTTGAGGCATGAACGGATCGGCTGACAAACAGGACACGCAAAGATGCGTTTCGGCAGGCTTCCTCCCAAACTTCGGCCCGTTCCTCCCACGATTGGCGGGGTTCGTCACACCGATTTTCGGGGGCGGAGGGGCGGTGCTTGTTTTGAACCATCAACCCCGGCAAAAGGCCGTGGGCTGACCCAAAAACGACTTTACCGTTCAAACCGATGAAAACGATCTATAAAACCTTCGCCCTGTTGCTGATTGTCGCTTCGTTTGCTGCCTGTACCGATTCATCCATCGAGCCCGTTAAACCAGCCTTACAGCCGCAGTCGGCCGTTGAGCGGCCCGACAGCGTACAGCTGGTGCATATCGTGCCTTTTCATGACAACGCCCGGCCGCAGTCGATTCCGATGGATACGCCCGAGGCCGTTAGCCCGGTCGAGCCTCAACCCCGGCCGTCGGTAGCCCCCGTTCCGCAGCCTACCGGTATGCCGATGTATGTCTCCATCAGCCAGTAGTTCATTCTTTCTGTTTTTTCCTATACGCCTATTATGAACACGTTCCGTATGCGCTTCACCGATTTTACCGCCTTTGCCCGCCAGCCCCAGTACCTGCTGCCGCTGGATGAAACACCCGGCCAGCGTTCGACCGCGACCGCGAGTCTGTTTCTGACCGAATACCCGCTTTTTCTGACGGTTTCGGCCCTGTCGGTTGGGGCGCTGCTGCTGACCAGTTATCTGACCGGGCAGGACGTTCTGCGGCTGCTCAACCTGTCGAGCCGGTTTCCGCTTACGGTACTGATTGTGGGGGGGCTGGTGGCGCCTGTGCTGTCTGAAACCCTGTTCCGGTTCATGCTGCGACTGACCCCGGCCCGGCTCGAAGTGGCCGTAGCGCTGCTCCTGCTGGCGCTGATCAATGTTTCATACAAAGGCATCAAGGCGGTATTGGACGCGCAGGCTATTTTCTGGGTGGTTCCGGTCTGGATGGTTGTTATCTGGCAGCTGAGCCGATACATCCGGCGCCCGGCCGTTTACGCGCAGATCGAGCGGTTCTGGCGGGTTAATTTCCGGTGGGTGTTTTACGGGCTGGCGCTGGTATACGCTCTGTTTCGGGTCTGCAATACCGTGTCGCTGACCGACTGGCAGGTGTTGTGGTTACCGGTACTGTTGCTGCCCGGTTGGCTGATCGGCCTTTATCTGGGCTACGTTCGGATGAAATACGGATTCTGGTTTGCCGTGGCCGTCCACGCCCTGATGATGAGCCTGCCCATAAGTCTGGAAATAATCCGGTTGTTGTAGCTTTGATGAGTCGATGGAGAATCTTGTGACTATGAGTGATGTAAAAACCAGGTACTGGTCTTCTCTCGCGGGCTGGTTTGGTCAGCAGGCCCGGCCCTTTATAGCCCGCTGGTGGCTGTGGATTGTGCTGGTACTAAGTCCGGCTTATCTGATTTATTATTTTACCGAAAGCAGCCTCCAGGAGCGGATCAACACCAGTATTCAGAAGGCCGAGCAACGGGATAAAGCACTGGCGAAAGAAACTGGACAGAAAGCCAGTTCATCGTACCGGGCCGGGGTTTTTATAGGAACCATTGTGCGTCTTATCGTGAACGAATGGGTAACTCTATTGCTCATAGCGTTGCTGGTTGCCGCTTTGCTACGGCTACATTATCTGTATGTGTTTCAGGTGTTGTTCGAGCGGGATGCTATCGGTCGTCGGGTATATGTTGTCGTTGCGGTGGTAGGATGGCTCGCCCTGGCCGCTATTTTTTCGGTACTTATCGGTAAACGAGGTGCCGAGTATAATTATCACTGGACGCTGGCGAATAGCTTTGTTTTAATGCATGTCGGCTACAGTCTGGTTGTGTCGTGGCAAAATAGCCGCCGTCGGCAACAGGCGCTGATCCAGCAGCGTGTTCAAGCCGAACTCGATGCGCTCAAAGCGCAGGTGAACCCGCATTTTCTGTTCAACTCACTCAACAACATCTACGGCACGGCCATCGTAGAAAACAGCCCCCGAACGGCCGAAAGTATACAGCAGCTCTCCGGAATTGTGCGCTACGTGATGGAAGAGTCGCGGCAGAAAACGACGGACATACAGCGCGAGCTGCGGTTCATCGACGATTACGTGGAACTACAGCGCGTCCGGATTCCCGATCAGGCCAATATCCGGATCGACACCGATATTCAGTGGGATGAGAAACCGGCGCAGATTGTGCCGCTGCTGCTGAACCCGCTCATCGAAAATGCGTTCAAATACGGCATCAGCATCCAGCAGCCCTGTTTTGTACGCATCCGGCTGCGGGTTCAGGACAACAGCCTCCATCTGGGTATCGCGAACAGCATTTTGCCCCGTACGGACCTGGAAAAAGGAACCGGCCTGGGGCTGGCCAACGTCCGGCAGCGGCTCGCCCTGGCCTATCCGAACCAGCACAGCCTGCGAATAAGCGACCATAACGACACCTTTTCGGTAGATTTGAGCATCGATCTTACCCCGAACGAATGAAACCTACTGCCAAGCTGATCATTGCATCGATCGTTCTTTTCGCGATAGCCGCGGCTCTGCCTATCGTTACGCTCGTCAACACGTACCTGAAACGGGGGGTTATCGACTGGTTGAGCGTTGTAATCAGTGCGCTGTTCAGCCTGGCCGCCTACCGGATGTACACCCGCTTGAAACGGCCCACGGGCCGATAACCCATGCCTACTCAACTCCGCTGCATCGCCATCGACGATGAGCCTATTGCCCTCGACGTGATCAGGGCCCACGCGGCCAAAGTGCCGTTTCTGGACCTTCGGCGTACCTTCGTCAACGCCATCGAAGCGCTTGCTTTCCTGAAAACCGAGACCATCGATCTGATTTTTCTCGATATCAACATGCCCGACCTCACCGGGCTGGACTTTGCGCAGGTGGTCGGCAACCGGAGCCTGGTCATTTTCACGACAGCCTATCCCGAGTACGCGCTGCAGGGCTTTGAACTGAGCGCCCTCGACTATCTGCTGAAGCCCATTGCGTTCGGTCGTTTTTTTCAGGCGGCCAACAAAGCCTACGAGCGCCTGGCCGGTCCCGACAAGAACGGCACGCCGGCGCGTTCGCCCTACGTATTCGTGAAAGATGGTTACGACTGGGTCCGTATCAGCCTGGCCGAGTTGCAGTACGTAGAGTCGGAGGGCAATTACCTGACGTTTCAGGAAACGGGCAAGAAAACCCTCACCCGCATGACCATCGGCGAGGCTATGGAGATGCTACCGGCCGAGCAGTTTATGCGGGTTCATAAATCCTATATCGTAGCGCTGGACCGTATCGAAAAAATCGAACGTCATCAGCTAACCATCGGTAAAGTGCAGGTGCCGCTCAGCGGAAGTTACCGCGACGAACTGCTCGAGCGGGTTAAATGACGAGGTTGCGGGTCTCTTGTTTCAGATTGTCGAGGTTGAAGTGCAGACCGCGGTTGTCGCGCCGGGCCATGGCAGCTTTGATGACCAGATAGGCTACTTCAATCATGTTGCGCAGTTCGCAGATCCGCACCGATACTTTCGATTGCCGATACAGCTCTTCGTGTTCCAGATACAACAACTCAAGCCGGTCCATGGCCCGTTTCAGACGCCGGTTCGACCGAACTATGCCAACGTAGTTCGACATGATGGCTTCCAGCTCCCGCTGAATTTCGGTAACCAGAATCAGTTCTTCGGGGTGGGTCGTGCCGGCGTCGTTCCAGTCCGGAATGCCGTCGGGTAGCGATGCCTGCTGGTAGTTGTCGAGTGTTTTCAGGTAAGCCCGGTGCCCGAATACCACGGCTTCGAGCAGCGAGTTGCTGGCCAGCCGGTTGGCACCGTGCAGCCCCGTACAGGCGCATTCGCCCACAGCGTAGAGGTAGTGAATATTCGTTTGCCCGTACTCATTAACCCGAACGCCCCCGCACATGTAATGCTGCGCCGGTACGACCGGAATGTAATCTTTTCGCAGGTCGAGGCCGTACTGATCGCGGCAGTAGGCCGTAATGTTCGGAAAATGCTCGACAAACCGGTCGTAGTCGACGTGGGTGACGTCGATGTACACGTGCGGATCGCCGGTTTTTTTCATCTCCGAGTCGATAGCCCGGGCCACGATGTCGCGCGGGGCCAGCGACAGGCGGGCGTCGTAATTCTCCATAAAGGTTTCGCCCTTCATGTTTTTCAGCACACCACCAAACCCCCGTACGGCTTCCGAAATCAGGAAGTTGGGCTTCTTGTCGGGCTCGTAGAGCGCCGTCGGGTGAAACTGAATGAACTCCATGTCCTTGCAGATGCCCTTGGCGCGGTAAGCCATCGCAATGCCATCGCCGGTGGCAATGCTGGGGTTCGTCGTGTTCTGATACACGTTGCCGATGCCGCCGGTAGCCAGCAGGGTCGTTTTGGCCAGAAACTTCTCGACCTGACCGGTTTTGGTGTTCAGCACGTAGGCGCCGTAGCAAACGTTGTTGGTATCGTAGCGGTGCACCGTTTCGCCGAGATGGTGGCGCGTAATCAGCTCTACGGCGTAGAAGTGGGTAAAAATTTCGATGCTGGGCAGCGAGTGAGCTTTTTCGAGCAGGGCCCGTTCAATTTCGGCGCCGGTAATGTCTTTGAAGTGCAGAATCCGGTAGTCGGAGTGCCCGCCTTCCTTGGCCAGGTCGTAGTCCGTACCGTCGTGCTCCCGGTCGAAGCGGGTGCCGTAGTCGATCAGCTCACGGATGCGGCCGGGCCCTTCGTTCACGACGATTTCAACGATATGGCGGTCGCTCAGGTAGTCGCCGGCTACCATTGTATCCTCGATATGTTTCTCGAACGAGTCATCGTCTGACCAGACAGCGGCAATACCCCCCTGGGCGTATTTGGTATTGGTCTCGTCGGCCTGCACTTTGGTGATGACACCAATTTTGACGGGTTGCTGCCGGTCTTCGAAATGCATGGCCAGCTTGGTGGCGTAGCTAAGCCCCGCAATACCGGAGCCGATGACTAAAAAATCGAATTGATGGGGCATGTTTTTTTAAATCACGTCCACAGTACCTGAACCGGATACAATGGGAAATTGGTGTCTCTACTAACAACGCTCCAGTTCTCTACCAGGGCCTGAGCGATAATAATACGGTCAAACGGGTCTTTGTGGTGAAAAGGCAGCGTTTCTACCTGCAGAATATGGCTGGATAGGACGGGTAACAGGGTAATGCCTACTCTGGGCAGCTCATCGATGAGCGCCTGCGTAGGGCGGTTGAGCGTTAGCTTACCAAGGCTACGTTTGATGGCGATTTCCCAAATGCTGGCCGAACTCACGTATAAAGCGTTGGCAGGATTTTTTAGCTGAGAGAGGGTGGCTGATGGAATGGATGTTTCGTCATCTAGTAACCACAGCAGGGTATGAGTATCCAGCAGGTAAGCCATGGCTACATGTACTCGTTGAAATCGCCAAGTGGCGCGTCAAAATCATCGGCCATGTAGGTTACGAGCCCCCCAAGTGTCCCAAACGTTCGTTCGGGCAAAACAGAAGCGGGCCCCGCATCATGGCTTAGAAGATCCTGAAGACTTTTACGTTGCTCAGGCGATAGTTTTTGTATCGCCTGAACCAACTCGCTAAACTCAATCTGCACGGTTATCTCCATGGCTCGTTCCCTGTTTAATCCGATTACTTGCTCAACTCCAGCATACGCGCTACGGACTCATAGGCTTTCAGCCGGATGTCTTCCGGCACGATGATCTCCGGCTGCTCGTACAACATGCAGTTATACAGCTTTTCGAGGGTGTTCATTTTCATGTACGGGCATTCGGAGCAGGCGCAGGTGTTGTTCTGGCTGGCCGGAGCCGGAATGATCTTCTTGTGCGGTACCGCCTGGCGCATCTTGTGCAGAATACCGGCTTCGGTACCTACGATGAATGTTTGCTCGGGACTATCGACCACGTATTTCAGCAGCGCGGTCGTTGAGCCGACGTAGTCGGCCTGGCTCAGAATATGCTCCTGACATTCGGGGTGAGCAATGAACTTGGCGTCCGGATACTCAACGCGCAGTTTCTGAAGTTTCTCCAGCGAGATGTCGATATGAACAATGCAGGCACCGTCCCACAACACCATGTCGCGGCCGGTTTTTTTCGAGACGAAACGACCCAGGTTCGCGTCGGGCGCAAAGATGATCTTCTGATCCTTCGGCAGGCTCTCTACGATTTTCAGCGCGTTGGACGAGGTCACGATAATGTCGGACAGGGCCTTTATCTCGGCCGAGCAGTTGATGTACGACAGCACGATATGATCGGGGTACTGCGCCTTGAAAGCCGCAAACTTATCGGCCGGCGCCGAATCGGCCAGCGAACAGCCAGCGTTCAGGTCAGGAATGACCACTTTCTTCTGGGGGGAGAGCACCTTGGCCGTTTCGCCCATGAAGTGAACGCCACAGAACACGATCATGTCGGCCGGTGTAGCAGCCGCCTGCTGGCTCAGACCGAGGCTGTCGCCGATGTAGTCGGCCAGGTCCTGAATGGCGCCGTCGACATAATAGTGCGCCAGAATAACGGCGTTCTTTTCTTTTTTGAGCCGGTTTATCTCGGCCACTAAATCTATATCGTCGGCAACGGGCTTATTGACATAACCCACGCGTTGTACTTCTTCGAGCAAAGCTTCCATGTCTGGTTGGCAGGTGGTTTTTACCATAAACAACGACAACGGGCTAAATGTCACAGCGGGCCGAAAAGCTGACCGCCAAACCGACCCCGTCGTTGCGGCTGTATCTACGGGCGAATTTGAGAAAATGGATCGGGCTTTCAAACAACCGCGGCTGATGGTGTAGTTTTAAGGCCATGAGCGATCTGCTACACCTTCGTATCATCCGTATCCAGCCCGAAATCGTGGTGGGCCACCGTTTCGATGCCGCCAGCTACTACCTGGAGTCGACCGATGGGCGATCGGTGCCGTACCGGGCCGGCCAGTTTCTGACCCTCATCATCGACCAGGCGGGCCACGAAGTCCGGCGGTCGTATTCGCTTAGCTCGACGGCCGACGAACCGCTCCGGTTGACGATCAAGCGGGTGGAGAACGGGCAAATGTCCCGCCATCTGCTCGATACGCTACGGGTGGGCGATGTGCTGACGAGTCTGCCGCCCGCCGGTCGGTTCGTTCTGGATCACGACACCCCCGGCAATCTGGTACTGATCGGCGCCGGTAGCGGTATAACCCCGCTGTTCAGCCTGCTTAAACAGGCGCTGCGTACCGAGCCAGACCGGCGGGTGACCCTGCTCTACAGCAACAGCACCGACCGAACCATTCTGTTTCGCGACGAACTGAACGACCTGCACCGGCAGTACGCCGACCGGTTTCGGCTGATTCATTTGCTGAGCAACCCCGCCCATGAGCTGGCCGATCGGCACGGCACGGTCCGAACCGGCCGACTCAACAACGTCATGCTTGAAACGCTGCTGCCCGAGCTGGTCGGTGCGGCCAACCCGGCGTCGGTGCAGTTTTTTGTTTGCGGCCCGGCCGATTACATGCGGATGGTTCAGTTTACGCTCGTCTTCAGTGGTATTCCAGCCCGCCAGATCCGGCGCGAAAATTTCGTGGTCGAACTGGTTACGCTGGTCCCTCCGCCGATTCATGCCGTTGACCGGACGGTCTTGCTCCACTACCGGGGGCAGTCCGTCGAGATCGCTGTTCCGGCCTACAAATCGATCCTGCAGGCGGCCCTGGACGAGGGAGTGCCGCTGCCGTACAGCTGCCGGGGTGGGCGCTGCTCAACCTGCGCGGCCCGCTGTACGGCCGGCGCGGTTCACATGACCATCAACGATGTCTTGACCGAGCGCGACCTGGCCGAGGGCTGGATACTAACCTGCACCGGCTATCCGGCCAGCACCGGCGTCGTCATTGACGTATAGACAGACGGCTGGCGGTTCTATTTTTGTTCCAGACAAACCGCAGATCGTATGAACGAACAGGCGCTTCGGCAGCTGGCCGCCCAACTCCGTTTGCCCGAAGGCGAGACCGGTATCGAGGTAGCGAACCGGATGAACATCAACAACGAGCTGATGAACCGCTGGGCCATCGACCAGCTCGCCGTACAGCCCGGTGATCAGATTCTGGAGATCGGGCCGGGCAACGGTCGGTTCGTCCCGGATCTGCTGGGGACCGACCCGTCGGTGCGTTACGTCGGCTACGATCATTCAGCACTGATGGTAAGCCAGGCCGTTGAGCACAACCGCGCCCTGGCCGAGACGGGCCGGGTCCAGTTCATATGGCGCAGCGGGCCGGTCATGCCTTTCCCGGACCATAGCTTTACCAAAGCCTTTGCTGTCAATGTCATTTATTTCTGGGAAGATCCGGCGGCCGAACTGGCCGAGCTGCATCGGGTACTGGTACCCGGCGGCCGGTTGCTACTCGTCATCCGGCCCCGGTCGGTGATGATGCGGCTTCCCTTCGTGCAGCACGGCTTCCAGCTGTTCGAACCGACCGACGTAGCTGACCTGCTGGTGGCTAACCGGTTCCGCGTTACGGAAACGCGGGTACTGGCTGAACCGGCGCAGCACGTAGGTGGCGAGGCCGTCTCCCTGTCGACGGCGCTGATCAGCAGTGAACCCGTATGAGGAGTGGGTCAGACCTTGGTTTTCAGGAACGAGATTACCACATCGAGCCCGCGCTGGTAATGTACGTTGTTGGGAATAACAATA
This sequence comes from Spirosoma lacussanchae, assembly GCF_005870035.1. GTDB lineage: Bacteria > Bacteroidota > Bacteroidia > Cytophagales > Spirosomataceae > Spirosoma > Spirosoma lacussanchae. The sequence continues at coordinate 171,493 of NZ_SWJG01000007.1, forward strand.
TCGGCTTCGGCGCGGTACGGCTTGATAAACTGTTTATAGGTCGGTTTGACGTGGTATTTCCAGCGATACATGACGTCGTCGAGGTCGTAGCCCCGTTCTTCGGCATCGCGTTTGACGCGCCGTTCGAGCTTGATGCTATTTTTGGCGTCGATAAATATTTTCAGATCCATCTGGTCGGCCAGCTCCCGGAAGTGGAACACGAAAATGCCTTCTACTACGATGATGGGAGCCGGCTGAAACGTGAGCAGACGCGGGGTAACGCTGGCGTTGTTGAACGTATACTCCATCTGCTGAACTGTTTCACCCCGGCTGAGCTGATGAATATGTTCCGCATACAGATGGTGATCAATCGTTTCGGGCAGGTCGAAGTTATGGACGCCCTGATCGTCGACCGCAATCTCGTTGATTTTCCGGTAGTAGTTGTCCTGAGAGATCAGGCAGATCTGGTCTTCGGCAAAGGCGCTCAGGATGCCTTTCAGAAACGATGTTTTACCCGAAGCACTGCCGCCGGTTATGCCGACGATAAACGGTTTGGTGGTCATTTTGCAAAGATAAGGTACGCATGAATCAATCCGACCCACTCATTACCCTTGATCAGGGATCGCAGCCCGACAACCGTCGCTCGTCGGCGGGCCATTCGTTATTTCAGCTCCACGCAGGCCAGTGCTGGGCCGTAGTCGGCGCAACGGGCAGTGGCAAGACGCTTTTTCTGCAAACGCTGGCAGGTCAGGTGCCGCGGCTGGCGGGTCGGCTGGTCCGGCGGCAGTCGGTTGCCTACGTGTCGTTTCGCGAGGAGTCGCGGCTATTTTCGTACAGCGGCCATTTTTACCAGCAGCGCTACCAGGCTACCATGAGCGACGAAGGAAGCCGGGGCCAGGCCGCACCCACCCTGCGCGATTACCTTCAGCTTGCCGACCCTGTGGCTGCCAGACCGCTGCTGGACCGGCTTGGTCTGAGCCCCCTGCTCAACCGAACCTTTCTGAAGCTCTCGAACGGGCAGAGCCGCAAAGCCCGCATCGGCAAAGCGCTGCTGCAACAACCGGCGGTGCTGCTGCTCGATAACCCCTTTGTTGGACTCGATGCGGGCTTTCGGCAGGAGCTGACCCAGTGGCTGGCCGAACTAACCCAACACGGGCTGACTCTTGTGCTGGCTACCGATGCCGATTCGATACCGCTTTTCGTTACCCATGTGGTGGAACTGGGCGGGAGCGAGATTCAGTGGGCCGGTCCCGTTCAGGCCTATCGATCCACTGCGCGACCTCCGCAACAAACAGCCTTACCCATCTGGCAAACACCGGCGCTGCCCGCCGACTTCGACGAGGCTTTTCGGCTGAGCGAGGTAACGGTGCGCTACGGTGAACAGCTTATCCTGGATAGGGTCAGCTGGACGGTGCGCCCCGGCGAACGATGGGCTCTGCTGGGACCGAACGGAGCCGGTAAGTCGGTGCTGCTGAGTCTGCTCTACGGCGATCATCCGCAGGCGTATGCCAGCCTGATTCATGTGTTCGATCATCGGCGGGGGCGGCCCGGTCAGAGTATCTGGGACGTGAAACGGCGGATCGGGTTCGTCTCGCCCGAGCTGCATCTGTATTTTCCGCAGCAGCTGACCGCCCGCCAGGTGGTACTTACAGGGCTGACCGATACACTGACCGCCCCCCGGCAGGCCAGCGCCGAAGCGCAGGCCGACCTGCTGGCAATGCTGCGCTATTTTGGGCTGAGTAACAAAGCCGATGAACCCTTCGGCCGACTGTCGGCGGGCGAACAGCGGCTGGTGCTGCTGGTCCGGGCGTTGATCAAAAATCCACCGGTGCTGATTCTGGACGAACCCTTCCAGGCAATCGACGCGGCCCGGGTAGAGCTGGCCCGGCGGCTGCTCGATAGCTTGCCCGATAAAACGATTCTGTTTGTTACCCACGACCGGCGCGAACTGCCCGACACCATTGACCGGACGTTCACCATTGGCACTGAGGCCCCCCTGTAAACATAGAAGCCCGGTAAACACACAGCGTTGTATGCTTACCGGGCTTCCCAACCAGAACAGGCTATCAGGCCACTACGGCTTCGGCCAGTACCAGCACTTTATTTTGCAGCACTTCAACCACACCACCATCGACGGTGAACGTTTGCTGACCGGTTGCGCTCTGCACAACGATCGGGCCTTTGGCGAGGGTACTAACCAGCGGAGCGTGGTCGTTCAGCACCTGAAACTGACCTTCGCTGCCCGGAAACGTAACCGCGCTGGCCTCACCCGAAAAGACCTTCCGGTCTGGAGTAATGATATCTACTGTCATAGTATTAAATAATGAACGATGAATGATGAATGAGCTGCCCGGTGCATTTATCGTTCATCATTCGCCTTTTTACAAAGCTCCCTTCACGAAGTTCAATACGCTGCCGATCTGGTTTTTCACAGCGGGCTCAGCGGTTTTTGCCAGTGGGCCACCCTGACCGAGTTTGCTCACCCCCGCCAGCGCCGTTGACACCAGCGATTTGCCCGCCGAACCACCTCCACCCAGCACCGACATAGCGCTGCCGAGACCACTCAGGCCGCTGCTTAGCTGGCTGGCTTTCCCGATCAGCGATCCGGCCGAGACCAGATTTTCGAGCCGACCGGCTCCCGAAGCCAGTTTGGTCAGTCCAACGGCTTTACCGAGAACGCCCGCACCCAGCCCTCCGCCCGTAATCAGCGGCAGTAGTGTTTTCAGCTTACCCACCTGACTCAGGATCTTATCCTTAAACGAGCTTGGTTTCTGCTGGGCTTCGGCCTCAACGGCGGCAATGCCGGTTTGCAGCGCCTGGGCCGAAGCGGCTTTATCCCCTTTCTCCAAAGCGGCTACGGCTTTGTCCAGTTGCGCGTCGGGCAGGCTGTCGGTCGAAGCCGCAGCGCCCGTTTGGGCAGTCGACGGCGTAATGGCCGTGTCCTGAATAGCGCCCCTGACGGAGGTAGGTGATGTAGTTGGTGCAGTACCAGCACCGGGTATGGCGGGGACCTGCGCCAGGGCGGTCGTGGTGGCCAGCAGGGTAGCGGACAGCAGCAGGACTTTCCACTCAACTCGGATCGTTTTCATAACAACTTGGTTAGTTAGTTTACGATGCTAAGACGACATTGAGCGAAAAAGCAACAGGTATTGGCTGAACAATGTACGGCCAATACCTGTCGATTCCTGATTACTTACTGACCGGCTTCTTTCAGCAGGCGCTCACCTTTGGCAACGGCATCTTCGATGGTACCAACCAGGTTGAAGGCTGCCTCAGGCAGGTGGTCATACTTACCGTCGATGATCTCGTTGAACCCTTTGATCGTATCTTCGATCGGAACGAGTACGCCTTTCAGACCGGTAAACTGCTCGGCCACGAAGAACGGCTGCGACAGGAAGCGCTGCACCCGGCGGGCGCGGCTTACTACGAGTTTATCTTCTTCCGAAAGTTCTTCCAGACCCAGAATGGCGATGATGTCCTGCAATTCTTTGTAACGCTGCAGAATCTCTTTCACCCGCTGCGCCGTGTTGTAGTGCTCGTCGCCCAGGACTTCGGCGGTCAGAATCCGCGAGGTCGAATCGAGGGGGTCAACGGCTGGGTAGATACCCAGCTCGGAAATTTTCCGGCTCAATACGGTGGTAGCATCCAGGTGAGCAAAGGTCGTTGCCGGCGCGGGGTCGGTCAAGTCATCGGCAGGTACGTAAACGGCCTGTACCGACGTAATCGAACCACGCTTGGTCGACGTGATACGCTCCTGCATGATACCCATTTCGGTAGCCAGCGTAGGCTGGTACCCTACGGCCGACGGCATCCGGCCCAGCAGAGCCGATACCTCCGAACCCGCCTGGGTGAACCGGAAGATGTTATCAACGAAGAACAGAATATCGCGACCGGCTCCTTCGCCATCGCCATCGCGGAAGTGTTCGGCAATGGTCAGTCCTGACAGGGCCACGCGGGCGCGGGCTCCCGGCGGTTCGTTCATCTGGCCGAATACGAACGTAGCCTGACTTTGGGTCATCTCGTCGATATCGACTTTGCTCAGATCCCAGCCCCCTTCTTCCATCGAGTGCTTGAAGCCTTCACCGTATTTAATGATACCGGCTTCGATCATTTCGCGCAGGAGGTCGTTTCCTTCGCGGGTCCGCTCGCCCACACCGGCAAATACTGAAAGACCCGAATAGGCCTTGGCGATGTTGTTGATGAGTTCCTGAATCAATACCGTTTTACCCACACCAGCACCACCGAAGAGGCCGATTTTACCCCCTTTGGCGTACGGCTCAAGCAGGTCGATTACTTTGATACCGGTGAAGAGTACCTCGGTCGAGGTGGCGAGGTCTTCAAAACGGGGCGACGACCGGTGAATCGGCAGGCGGGCCGTGGTGCTCTTCGGCTGAGGAATACCATCGATGGCATCACCTACTACGTTGAACAGACGACCCCGGATGCTTTCGCCCGTCGGCATGGAGATTTGCGTGCCAAGGTCAGCTACGTTCATGCCCCGGTAGAGGCCGTCCGTCGAGTCCATGGCGATAGCCCGAACGCGGTCTTCGCCCAAATGCTGCTGCACTTCGAGAATAACCGACTGCCCGTCAGCTTTGGTTACTTTGAGGGCGTCCAAGATGGCGGGAATCCGCGAGCCTTCGCCCTCGAAACTCACGTCCACGACCGGCCCGATTATCTGCGTAATCTTACCCGTATTGACTGCCGTTTCCGTAATCATTTGTATGTGATATAGCTAATTGAAAAGTTGTCCGTTGTTTCGGACTGCAAAAGTAGGAGAAAAACTGCGTAAAGTAAAGACGCGATTTGTTCATTTTCAGCCAGGTCGACTACCAAACGGGTTTACCAGTAAGGTTTTTAGCGTACGCAATAAACAAAAACCGGCGCTGGCCGATTTGTACAAAAGAAAGTCGTCCGTTATCAGCCAGTAGCCGTTGCGTATCCGGTACGGCTCCTTTTCTGACGAAAGGTACTGACCTGCTACTGATTGGCAACCCGCGACGCCCAACTCAATCTGACTCAACGTTACAATTCATGCTTCAAACTCGATCGAGCGGCCTGCTGCTCCATATAACATCGCTGCCCTCGGCGCATGGCGTGGGCGACCTGGGCCCCGAAGCCTACCGGTTTGCCGACTTTCTCGAAGCCGCCGGGCAGGCCTACTGGCAGATTCTGCCGCTGACCCCCCTGGACCCCGGTTCCGGATTTTCGCCCTACAGCAGCCCGTCGGCCTTTGCCGGCAATACCCTGATGATCAGCCTGGAAAGATTGGTCGACGAAGGCTGGCTCCAGGCCGATGATCTGGTGGTGTTCAACCAGCAGCCGGTACAGGATGTCACCGTCAGCGAAGCGCCCGCTGCCTCGGGTGATGTAACGCCCTCGGTACTGTCGGGGCCGCTGACCATTGCGCCATCGACCCTGCACGCAGCCTGGATCAAGAAACGACCCCTGCTGCGACAGGCGGCCGAAGCGTTCCTGAACGAAAGCACCGCTGCGCAACGGGCCGACTACGAACGGGTCTGCGCAGCACAGGCACACTGGCTGGATGAGTACGCTCTGTTTACGGCGCTTCAGGATGCAACGGGCGAGCCGTACTGGTTGCGCTGGCCCGATGAGCTAAGACGCCGTGAGCCAACGGCGCTGGCTACCTATACCGAACAGCTTCGGCACGAGCTGGAGGTAATCAAGGTGCTGCAGTATTACTTCCTGAAGCAGTGGAACGAGCTGGTGGCCTATTGCTACGCCAAAAAAATCCACTTCATCGGCGATATTCCTATTTACGTACAGCTCAACAGCGCCGACGTATGGGCCAATCCTTCGCTGTTCAAACTCGACGATGATTTTCAGCCGCTGTTCGTAGCCGGTGCGCCCCCCGATTATTTCAGCGAGTACGGCCAGCGCTGGGGCAACCCGATTTACGACTGGGCCGAACACGAACGAACCGACTTTTCGTGGTGGATGCGCCGGATCCGGCATCAGCAATCGTTGTACAGCCTGACCCGGCTCGATCACTTCCTGGGCTTCTACGAGTACTGGGAGATTCCGGCCAGCGAACCAACGGCCCGCGTGGGCGAATGGATAAAAGCGCCGTTCGAGGCATTCATGCGATCGATGTACCGGCAGTTTGTTCAGTTACCCATTATTGCCGAAGACCTGGGTGCCAAAGCCGCTGATATCCAGCCCCAGCTGCGGCATTACGCCATTCCGGGTATGCGGGTAGTCCAGTTCGGTTTCGGCGAAGACCAGCCGACCTCGAGTTACGCGGTACACAATCATACCGAAAACATGGTCGTGTACTCCGGTACGCACGACAACAACACCACGCTGGGCTGGTTCCGGGAGTCGGATGAGGAGCTGCGGGGCCGCATCCGCGATTACCTCGGGTTTGAGGTTACCGAAGAAAATATAGTCGATCAGATGATCCGGCTAACGATGCGGTCGGTAGGGCGGCTGGCGATCCTGCCCATCCAGGATGTGCTGAACCTCGACGAAACGCACCGTATGAACACACCCGGACAGGGTGGCCGGAGCTGGCAGTGGCGCCTGCAGCCCGACCAGCTCACGGTTGAGGTAGCCGAGACGCTGCTGGCGCTGACCCGGCTGACCGGACGCGTATAGAGTACACAACCGGTTAGGGGGTTGCCACCTAACCGGTTGCTTCAGGCACTAACCGGCCCCCGGCTTCGTTTCAGTGTCATGTCATCCTTATTTTTCTGGAAGGAGTGGAGCCGACCGTACCGGTTCGCCTACCTGATTAGCCTGTCGGCTGTTTTTATCGCGCTGATTCTGTTCATAGTGGCCTGGGGGCGTGGTTTGGGGAACGTGGTGCGCTGGGACGTACTGAGCGAACTCAACGAACTGCCCGTTACCTTCCGCACCTTTACCGATGGTCTGCTCGACTACGCCGTCAATGGCAAAGCCTATGCCGTGTCGGAGCAGTTCGTGGCGTCGCCCATGCAGGTAAACCCCCACATCGCTACGGCCCTACTGGCTGGCCTCTGTATCGCCTTTACCTTGCTGCTGAGCGCCATCACCCGCTTCGACCGGATTCGGTACCTGGTCGGTATGGGCGTACTGATTCTGGGTCTGGCGTTTTTTCGGTTCGAGATGCTCGAAGTGCCCGGTCTGGGCGGTAGCCGTCTTTTTCTGGTACTGACGGTTTTGTTCGGGTCGGTCAGCTACTTCTTTCATGCGTTCCGGTCCGACCAGCCTATTCTGGTTCGACTCGCAGTATTTGCCAGCCTGATCGGCATGACAGTAGCTACCCTGGGGGCGCTGTCGCCGGTTGAGCAGCCGGTACTGACGATCGTGAGTTACAGTATGCCGGTTATGCTGGCGTTCAGCATAGGGTTTATCTTCTTCATCGCAGCCGAGATATTGGCCGGGTTGGTCTGGGTCACGACGGCGGGGGGCAGCGGCAAGGTGCTGGGATTGAACAATTTTCTGTTCATCAGCGGCCTCTACCTGGTCAATCTGGTGCTGATCTGGCTGAAAAACACCCGTATGATCGACTGGGAGCTGCTGGCTATCAGTCCATTCGTATTGTACCTGATCTCGGTGACGCTGGGTATCTGGGGGTTCCGGCGATTGATGGAACAGCAGCAGCTCGTCTCGTTTCGCGACGGTGGCGCCTTTCTGTACGCGGGCCTGGCCCTGCTGACTACCCTGACGATGGGCTACGCCTTTGCCACGGCTAACGACCCGCTTATCGAGGTGTTCGAGGACGTGATCGTCTATACCCATCTGGCTATGGGGCTGGTATTCATCGTTTATGTGCTGATCAACTTTTTGCCGATTTTTCAGCAGGGGCGGGCCGTTTATCGAATTCTGTACATGCCGAAGCGGCTGGAGCTGAGCCTGTTCAGGCTGGTGGCCGTTTTTCTGGTGCTGACGCTGGTGGCATCGGGCAATACCATCACGCTCAAGCAGGCTATGGCCGCCTATTACAATAATCTGGGCGATTTATATACGGCTACCGGCGAACTGGCCTCGGCGCAGGCTTTTTATGAGCAGGCGCTGGAGCAGGAGTTCCAGAACCACAAGTCGAACTATGCCCTGGCCTCGCTGGCCACGGCCCAGAACGACCAGACAGCCGCTGCGTTCTACTTCCAGAAGGCTACCCTCAAACAACCGCAGCCGCACGACTACGCGGCTCTGAGCCAGACGTTCCTACAAACGGATCTGTTCTTCGAAGCCGTAAAAACACTGCAACAGGGGCTACGGCAGTTTCCGGGCAGTGGCGAGCTACAGAATAACCTGGGTTACCTGTATGCCCGCACCAGCGTAGCTGACTCGGCCTATTACTACCTGCAGGCGGCTACCGGCAACACCCCCCGAAGCGACGTACCGGCGGCCAATCTGCTGGGTTTCTATGCCCGAAATCCGCAGGTGCTCTCGGCCGATTCGAGCCTGGCCCGCCACACAAACGAGTTCGAGTACGAATCGTATCAGGCCAACGCGCTGGCGCTGCGGCTCGTGGCGTCGACCGGACCGTCTGCCCAGCCGGTTCAGCCCGCCTGGCTAACGACCGATCAGGTCAGCGAGGGACTGAGCGTTGGGCGGTTTGCCAGCGTATATAATTACGCCCTGACCAATCAGCAACCCGACTCGACCCTGGCCCGAATCCTGCAGCGCCAGGCCGACGCTCCCGCCAATCAGGATTTTACGGATGATCTGCTGCTGGCCCGCGCGGTTGCCGAATACACCGCGCACAACCATCCGACGGCGTTCGGGCTGCTGAGCCAGCTGGCCGAGGGCGACCCGAAGCAGGGCGATATGTACCGGTCGATTACGGGGCTGCTGCTGATGGAGCAGGGCCTCTACCGCAAAGCCGCTGACCAGTTTGCCGATAACAGCGACACGACTTCCATCTACCACCGCGCCGTGGCGCTAACCAAAGCGGGCGATCCGGCACTGGCACAATCGCTCTGGGAAACGGCCGCCCGCAGCGACTCGAACGTGTCGGCGCTGAAACAGGTGCTGTACGAAGAGCGAAACCCGCAAACCGATCTGGAAAAAGCCTTCTATGTCAGCTACCGGCTCGACAACCCCAACCGGGGGCGCTACTGGGAAACCATCCGGAACCCAACCCTCAAAACGGTAGCCGGGGTAGCGCTGGCCAATGATTACCTCGACGCGGTGCAGTGGCGGAATACCCAGTTGATGCTGTCGGGCCTGCCCGCCGACAAATCCATCAGCGACTACGCCGTGTCGTTACGAAATCTGGCGGCTCTGCGGCTGTCGGCGTTCAGGCGTAGTATCGGCTCGGCCGAGACCATGGCCCGTCAGCCGATTCTGCCCCAGCACCAGGCCGAGCGGGCCTACTGGCTGGCGCAGGCCTACGAACGGTCGCGCCAGCCCGCCAAAGCTGGCGTGGCCTATGGTGAAGCGCTGCAGCTGGCCCCGCTCAACGCGCAGATCGTTACGGCCGCGGCCCAGTTTGAGCGGCAACGGAACCGGATCAGGCCGGCCTATGAACTGGTGCTGAAAGCGCTGCTTTTTAATGATAATAACCCCGAACTGCTCAAGACATACGTAACGCTCTGCCTCGACCAAAGCCTGCTCGACTACGCCAGCGACGGACTGGCCAAGCTACAGGCCGCAGCGCCAGTCACCGACTATCAGGCGTTTACGGCGACTTATCAGGAAAAATTGGCGTCAATCGAAAAGAGCCGGGAAAAATTCGGGCAATGATGTAGTTTTAGCAAAAACTTTCCGGCCTCCGTACGCAAACGCCTTTCCACTACCCAGGAAGCGCCCGCGTCTACGACCGTCAGTCTCGACAGGGGCCGGATTGTTGGTGTGACCTTTCGACAGAAAAACTGTTTCCAGCATCCTTATCGGGCTGCTATTGTTGCCGCCGGCTAACCGAACGTGTATGAACATCATTGAGACCCGCGCTATTGCCAAGCGGTACGTTATGGGCACTGAAGTGGTCGATGCACTTAAATCCATCACCATATCCATCAAAAAAGGCGAATATGTCGCCTTTATGGGACCGTCAGGGTCGGGGAAGTCCACGCTGATGAACATTGTGGGTTGCCTGGATTCGCCCACGTCGGGGCAATACATCCTTAACAACCAGGACGTAAGCCGGATGGGCGAAAACGAGCTGGCGGAAGTGCGCAACAAGGAAATCGGGTTCGTATTCCAGACGTTTAACCTGCTGCCGCGCCAGACCTCGCTGGAGAACGTGGCCCTGCCGCTTATCTACGCCGGCTACAGCAAGGCCGACCGGACCGAAAAAGCCATGCTGGCGCTGAAAAACGTAGGTCTGGAGAATCGCGCCGGTCACCGGCCCAACGAGCTGTCGGGTGGTCAGCGGCAACGGGTGGCCGTGGCGCGGGCGCTGGTTAACGATCCCAGTATTCTGCTGGCCGACGAACCGACGGGTAACCTCGATACCAAGACCTCGTACGAAATCATGGACCTATTCGACCAGATTCACAGCAAAGGCAATACGGTCATCATGGTTACGCACGAAGAAGACATTGCCGAATACGCCCACCGGATTGTACGGCTCCGCGACGGTCTGGTCGAGACAGATCGTGCCAATGAGCATATTCGGAAAGCCAATGTGCTGATGCAGGCACTTCAGTAGCCTCATCATTTCAACTGCCCTTCAATCCAGGACAAGCCCCGGCCGTAGAGCGCGTGGGCAAACCGAACCCGGTTGTTGAAGTCGGGGTCGGGGGTTTCACCATGGGTCCAGAACTCTCTGACCAGCCGGGCATTATCGGCCGCCAGCGGTTGCTGATGAACCACATCAGCATCGGTGCGGTAGGACGCAAATGCTGGCAGATCACTATCGAAATGCTGGAAAAACAGATGACCGCGCGGGGTTCTGACGGCACATAGAATCCCACTGGACCGGCTGGTCGACGGCGACAGGCTCCCTTCCAGCCCTCGTTTCAGCACAATCACCGCATCGAAACCGGCCATCAGCGCCAGTTCAGCCATTTTCATCTGGTAGGTGATGTGAAATACCGACGTGACCAGAATCCGGGCGTGGCAGGGGTTCAGCACTTTTTCGAGCGTAGCCAGAAAGGGCCGTTTCAGCAGGATACGACGCCGGTCGGTCCAGCGGCTGAGGGCGGGCGACATCGCTTTCTGATCCAGCACCCACCCGTAGTGTTCGAGAGGTGTGCCCAGCTCCTGATTACCGAGCAGAAACTCGCAGTTCAGATGCATGTAGAGGTCCAGCGCGTTGAGCGTGAACTTGGGCCCGCCCGATGGTCCTACCAGCGACACCGGCCCGTAGCCCCGATTCAAAAAGAACCTGGCCAGCAGCGGGGTAATGAGGTAGCTATTCTCAACGCCATCAAACGGTTCAGCGATCTGGATCAGCGGCCGGTCGGCGCAACTCATGGCCCGGAAAGCGGGCGTAAACGTTCGTTCAGCAGCCCGCATCAGGCCCTGGTATTCTTCGTTCGTTTCGTGGCGCACCCGCAGAATACTGGCGGCCAGTCCCCGAAAGGTTTCGCAGGTGCCGTTGCCAAACAGATAGTCGCCCAACTGCTCGGCTTCGCTGATCTGTAGATTATGACCCCGCACCAGTTTGGTGGCAATGGGGTGCATGCCCATCGGCAGGTCGGGGCATACTTTATTGATGAAGAAAGTTGGGTGCGAAAAAGCGCCTTTCCCGATCTCATCTTCCAGGGTTCGTTCGTCCGGGGTGGGACCCTTGGCCAGCAGAGCGCCCAGAAAAGCACCGCGCTGGAGTGGATGCGTGACGGGGTCATTCAGAGCTACCCGGCATTCCGCCAGCAGGTCGGGCGGCAGCGGTTTACTACCATGTTTTCCGATTCCAATATGTCGAATACCCTTGCCCAGCGGTGTGTCGGCAGGTGCATCTAAAGTTGGGTTGGCAATTGGCATGGCAAAGGGCTGGTAACGCATAGGTATGAACGTAAAAGTAGGCACGAAGGTCCTGCCTACTTATTGACTTTAGATGATCAAAATAGCGACGGCGCTACCCCTTTCTACCCTGGCCGTGGACGGGTAATAGCTCTGACAACACAATTCATTGCTATAGTTATTTAATAGATTATTTATCGGCCCCGGCTCGGTGCCAGGGCCGATAAAGCCGATTGTTATGATGCTGAGTATAACCTACTGGTTTTTGAGATGCGTAAAATTACTCAATATTTTATTTTGATATACTTTCTATAATCCAAATATTATGTAAGAGATAATAAAAAAATACGAATTAACTATTATTAACAGGTCCTTTGTCAATATATCCTAAATGGTATTCAAATGGTCAAATTTCAACAAAGTGTTGGGCGCGAGAAGCCTGTGTCGGTTTGCTGCCAATGCGTTTGGGCAGCCCATAACCGTGCAGCACTTGATCATAGAAACGAGTCACCTTTTCAAACTTCCGGTGCGGCCATCGGTATATAGTAAATACATTTGTTCAAAGGCCGGGCCTTTTTGGTTCTGGCAGTACCTATCTTATCACTATGAAATATAGACAGTTTGGCCGTACCGAGTTGACCGTAAGTGAAATAGGTTTTGGTGCCTGGGCCATCGGTGGTCCGGCCGAGGTCGGCGGGGTTGCCATTGGCTGGGGTGAAGCTGACGATACGACCTCCGAGCAGGCCCTTCGCCACGCGCTCGATCTGGGCATTACCCTGTACGATACGGCCGATTTCTACGGCCTGGGCCATTCTGAAGAACTGATCGGTCGGGTGTTTGGTAACCGCGCCGATGTGGTGATCGCTACCAAAGTCGGTCAGAAAGAGCAGGACGGTAAAATTGCCATCGACTACAGCCGCGCCCACATTATGGCAGCCTGCGACGATAGCCTCCGTCGGCTCCGGCGCGACAGCATCGATTTTTACCAGCTGCACGTCGCCAAACTGAGCCATCTGGAACAGGGCGACTGCATCGAGGCTCTGCGGGATCTGCAACAGGCGGGTAAAATTCGGTATTGGGGCATCTCCCTGAATACCTTCGCGCCCGAGCCCGAAGCCGACTTTTTCCTCAAACATGAGCTGGGCAGCGGGTTTCAGGTGGTATTCAACGTACTGAACCAGCACATTCGTCCTTATCTGTCGGCTATGCACACGCAGGGGTACGGCCTCATTGCCCGCATGCCGCTTCAGTTTGGTCTGCTGGCCGGTAAGTTTTCGACCTCCACCACATTCCCACCCAGCGATCATCGGCATTATCGGGTTACGCCCACCATCATCGATGCTACCAACGAGGCTTTACAACCCGTTTGGGAGCTGTGTCGCACGTATGAGGTCAGCCCGGCCGAACTCAGCCTGAGCTATATACTGAGCCACCCCGAAGTATCGACCGTGATTCCCGGCATCCGCACGCCCGAACAGGCCGATCAGAATACCCGCCGAATTGTTCAGCTCTCCGACCAGGACAGGGATTTTATCACCGGTTTGTACGACCTCCGTTTCAAACCGCTGGTCGATATGATGAAAAAGCAGGGCTGAGCGCTGTTGGCCTTGCGCGTCTGGCTCAGCCTTCGTAGTCGGGAGAGATGGGCGAGCGCCGGAACTCGTTGGGCGTAAGGCCTACGTATTTTTTGAAAAACTGGCTGAAATTTGGCTGATCTCCTGTAGTGTCCAGCCGGTCTGGACCAGCAGGGCTTTACTTTCTTCGAGCAGGCGGTTTTTGATCAGGGTGCTGATGGTCTGGCCGGTATGCTTTTTTACGAGCCCATTCAGGTAGTTCGGGTTCAGATTCAGTGTCTCCGCGTAATGGCGAGCGGTGCGCATCCGGATTGGGTTGTCGAGGTTGGTTTCTTTCTCGAGCAACTCGAAGAAGTCATATACGTGCCGATAGTCAGTCGTGATCTCATAGAAACGATCATGATCGACAAGCCTGACCCTGTTATCAACCCGATGGGGGGGGAAAGGAATGGGCGAAATTGCCTTAATTGGTTTTACCGGGGCGGTGGCCAACGCCGTCTTCAACGCCACGGGGCAGCGCGTTCGGGACCTGCCCATCACGCCCGATAAACTGCTGCGAAAGCTGACGTAAAAGAAACGTGACGAGTAGGTTAACTTACTTTTTTGTCCTACGGGACAAAAAAAGAAACACAGAGGGTCAGTCAGACCCAGTGCTATAGAGTATCAGATTGTGCGATTAGTATGTCTTCTGAAGCGATTCCCGATATTTTTGACCGCCTACGGGCTGGTGAACGGCTCCGGAAGGATGATCCGGAGTACGGGCGGTTTGGCGACGTGGTCTCGCGAACCATCCGGTTATGCGTCGAGATGAATGCATCGGCAACGTCCGTTGACCAGGTGCGCAGCCGTTTAAGCGACATTATCGGCGTCGAAATCGATCCGTCGACCGTTATTTTTCCGCCCTTTCACACCAATTTTGGTCGGTCTATTCGGTTGGGCAAGAACGTCTTCATCAACCATGCCTGCTCCTTTCTGGATATTGGCGGAATTACCATCGAAGACGACGTACAGATTGGACCCAGGGTAAACCTGACCTCCGAAAATCACCCGCTGGACCCGGCCGACCGAACAACGCTGATTCCCCGACCAGTTGTGATCAAACGCAACGCCTGGATCGGGGCGGGGGCCACCATTTTGCCAGGTGTTACCGTCGGCGAAAACTCGGTGGTGGCGGCCGGTGCCGTAGTGAGTCGCGATGTGCCGCCGAACACGGTCGTGGCTGGCGTTCCGGCCCGCGTGGTGAAGTCGTTGTAAGATGGGTATCCCCGGTTTGCTGACGAATAGCCTACTTACGTCTCGGCTCAACCGTACCGTCCGCGTCCGCAACGGCCAGCTCGTTCGGGACGCTTACTGGCCGACCTGAACGCAGTAAAGTAGGGCAGGCGGGAAGCCTGAACTGGATAACCGGCGTTACTTTTTCTATCTTCGCGGTGTATTAATATGCCGTCATGTGTACCCGTTTGCTTTGGCTGCTGTTGTTGTTCAGCAGTCCGGTTTTGTCGATTGCCCAGCTTCAGATCAATCATCCCATGGCACGGCTGGTCATACAGCGCGGAAACGATGGCAACGGGCGGCTATACGTGTCGGGACAACTACGAGGGCAGGCCGACCGGATCGAAGCCCGGCTAACGCCCGTTGTGGCGGGGCAGGGCACCGAAACCGCCTGGCAAACGGTTCAGACCAACCCGGTCAATGGCGTATTTCTGGGGTACATTACAGGAACGGGCGGCTGGTACACGCTCTCGGTGCGGGCCATTATCAGCAATACCGTCAGCAGTGAGGCTACGGTACAGCCCGTTGGCATCGGGGAGGTGTTCGTAACGGCCGGCCAGTCTAACTCCCGCGGGCTGGGTATCGGTGATAACGACCTCGGCACGGCTACCGACCGCGTCAACGCCATCGACTCCATCAACCATTACTACCCGCCGAGTCCTCAGCCGCTGCTATCGTCGGGCGATCCGATGCCGGTTCCGGTCTATAAGGCCCTGACGGCCGGCCGGCGTATTTTTCCGATGGCCGAAAGCTCGTGGGGCTGGGGCGAACTGGGCGACTATATCGTGAATCGGTATAACGTGCCAGTCGCTTTCTACGTGGCCGGCTGGGACGGCTCAACGATCGATAACTGGGACAAAACGGCCCGGGGTATACCCACCTGTAATGCCTATTTCTGCAACGAAAACTGGCAGAACCTGCAACCCTACACTAACCTGAAAAACGTACTTCAGTATTATGCATCGATGGCGGGCATCCGGGCCGTACTCTGGCACCAGGGCGAGGCTGAAGGCGATGTAGCGCGGGATCAAATACCGCAGTATGCCACCATACTACGGTCGGTCATCGAGAAGGCGCGGCAGGATTACGGGGGGCGCAGTATGGCCTGGGTGGTGGCGCGGGCGTCGTATAACGGACAGGTAACAACCCCCGCTGTCGTGTCGCAGCAGGATGCGGTCATTGCCACGCCGGGTTTCAACGTATTTCAGGGGCCGCTGAACGATACGATCCAGAACCGGAACGGTGGTGATACGGATGTACATTTTGCCAACGCACTCCGGCCATCGGTTCATCCGCGGTATTACCTGAACCCGAACAGCATTCCGGTCAATATGGGCCTGTCGCGCTTTGCCCGTAACTGGAATAACAGCCTCAGCAACAGTTTTTTTCAAAACGCCCAGCCCATCACGCCCGCGGTGTTTGCTGCTACCGGAACGCTGGCCGAGTACGTGCTGCCCGCCGATAGTCTGCGCGTTACGTTTGTGACCTCAGGTACATTTGGTAGCGGGAACCAGTGGCAGGTGCAGCTCCTCGATTCGCTGGGGCGCTACAAAGCCACCCTCGGAAGCGGGCCAGCCAGCCCGGTTCGGGTGAAGCTGCCGGCCGGTTACCAGAGTGGCCGGTATCGGGTTCGGGTCGTGTCGAGTTCGCCCGTCATACCGGCGGTGCCGTCGAACCTGTTCCGGATTACCAGCCAGATTCCGGCTGCCGATCTGAGTTTGTCCGCATCGGTCGACCAGCGAACACCGGGGCTGAACGAACCCGTCACCCTCTCGCTAACGGTGCAGAACCAGGGCCCGGCCGCAGCTACCGACATTCTGGTGCGGAATCGGCTGCCCGACAACCTGGCGGTGGTATCCGTACCAGCGTCCATGACCAGCAGCGGAAACGTCGTGTCCGGAACGATTGATCGCCTGGAAGCCGGTACCCAGAGTACTCTCACGTTTACGGTCAAACCAACCGCTACCGGGTTTTACCGGAACTCCGCCGAGATTGCCCAGGTTGCCCAGCCCGACCCCGACAGCCAGCCTAACTCCGGCACCGGCGACGGACAGGACGACGCGACCGGGCTTGATTTCAGAACCGCGCAAACGGGCGCGGGCGTCTTCGTATCGCCTAACCCCAACCAGGTGCCGTTGCCCGCTGTGCAAAGCAACCAGCCCCCGCCCGACCCCGCCCGGGCCGATATGAGCCTGCGCATAGCGGTCAGTAACCGAGCCCCGCGGCTCAACGAGGTCATTTCGTTTTCCATTACCATCACCAACACCGGCGGCTTGTCGGCTACCAGCGTGAACCTGACGGCTTACCTGCCAAACAACCTGTCATTCGTGCCGGGCGAGGATCTGGCACCGGGCGGGGGTGGGCTGTCGGGTGGCCTCAGTAGCCTGGCGGCTGGTACCAGCCACGTCTTTCGGTTCTCGGCGCGGGCTATTTCGGTGGGGCGCGGTATCTGCTCCGCCCAGCTGACAGCATCCGGCCAGGCCGACCCGGACTCGACCCCCAATAACGGCACTGCCAACGGCGAAGACGATACCGCTCAGGTCGACATCCGGGTTCAATGATCGGCTGATCCTGAACGGTTATTGACCGGATTTGGTTAAATTTGAACTCACCGACGATTAAATTGGAGTAAAACCGATTGCTTTTCCTTTTATATAGGAAAAGAAGACAGTTGCATCTGTACGAAACGTATGAGAGCGAATTGGATCGTATTGGGAGTAGCCGGCATTGGCGGGGCGTTGGTTTTATCGTCGTTTCTCGGCGTGTTCGAAAGCCGCGTCGACTATAACACGCAGGTAAAGCCGCTGCTGAATAAAAACTGCATTGCCTGCCATGGCGGGGTGAAAAAAGCCTCAGATTTCTCGCTTTTGTTCAGACACGAAGCGGTGGCGCCAGCCAAGTCGGGCAAGCCCGCTATTATTCCGGGCGATGCCGATGCCAGCGAGATGATCCGGCGGTTGACGCTGGCCGAAGATGACGACGAGCGTATGCCGCTCGACCACCCGCCCCTCAAACCTGACGAAATTGATCTGCTCCGCAAATGGATCGATCAGGGGGCCGAGTGGGGCGATCACTGGGCCTACCAGCGCGTCGAAAAACCCGATGTACCGGCTATCGGCACGTTCTGGTCGCGGCTGGGGCTGGCCGGGAGCGATGAAACCAGCTGGGCCAAAAACGAAATTGACCATTTTATTCTCGACAAACTCCGCGACGAGGGGCTCAAACCCATGCCCGAGGCCGACCGGGCTACGCTGATCCGACGGGTAACCCTCGACCTGACGGGCTTGCCGCCCACGCAGCAGGAAGTAGCCGCTTTCCAGAACGATCCATCGCCGACGGCTTACGAAAAAGTAGTTGACCGGCTGCTGGCATCACCCGCGTATGGCGAACGCTGGACCGGCATGTGGCTCGACCTGGCCCGTTATGCCGATACCAAAGGCTACGAGCGCGATCCGGGTCGTAAAATATGGCGCTACCGCGATTACCTGATCAACGCCTTCAACGCCGATAAACCATATAACCTGTTCCTGACCGAGCAGCTCGCCGGTGACCTGATGCCCGGGGCGTCGGATGAGCAGTTTATTG
This sequence comes from Spirosoma lacussanchae, assembly GCF_005870035.1. Lineage (GTDB taxonomy): Bacteria > Bacteroidota > Bacteroidia > Cytophagales > Spirosomataceae > Spirosoma > Spirosoma lacussanchae. The sequence goes on from NZ_SWJG01000007.1 coordinate 189,759, forward strand.
CTACGGGTTTTCATCGAAACACGATGACCAATGATGAGGGCGGCACCCAGGACGAAGAGTTTCGGGTAGCGGCCGTCATTGACCGGGTCAACACCACCTGGGACGTGTTTCAAGGGACAACGTTTGCCTGTATCCAGTGTCACAGCCACCCCTACGACCCGTTTACTCACGACGAATACTACAAGTACCTCGCCTTCTTCAACAACACCCGCGACGAAGACGTGACGAGCGAAACGCCGACGCTCCGGTTCTACCAGGGTGCCGACTCGGCCGAAGCGGTGGCGCTGAAACAATGGATGCGTACCCACGTATCGGCTCGTACCGAATCGATTCATGAGCGGTTTCTGCGAACGATGGAGCCTAAGTTCAACTCCCACGATATTAAACAGATAACGAATGCGTCGCTGCTCGATGCCAAGTACTTTGGCGCGCAGGATAAAGGCGTGGGCCAGCTGGACAAGGTAACGCTGACGGGCCATAACCGGCTCCTGATTGCCTGGGGTACCAAAGAGGCCGGCGCCACCCTGACCATCCGGCAGGACGGACCCAACGGGCCGGTGCTGCTGACCCAGCCGGTGCCGAAGACGGGTAGTGAATGGAAAGATACCATCCAGATTTTCGCGCTGCCGGCGGTAACGGGTCAGCACAGCCTGCACCTGTCGTTCAGCAACCCGAAGCATCCGAAAAACTGGACCATGATCAAATGGGTGGCTTTTCAGCAGGCGCTGCCCGATCTGCAACAGGAAAAACGGTACCTGGCCCTGCTCAACAAAGACCCGGAGCAAACCCCGATCATGCTCGACGGTTCGGGCGATCTGGCTCGGCCCACGCATATTTTTGACCGGGGTAACTGGCTGGTGAAAGGCAAACGGGTTACGCCCGATGTACCGAAGTCGTTTCCGGCCATGGACCCCAAACTACCCCGCAACCGGCTGGGCCTGGCTGCCTGGATGACGAGCCGCGAACACCCGCTGACGGCCCGGGTGGCCGTGAATCGGTTCTGGGAGCAGCTCTTTGGAACAGGTATTGTTGAAACGGTAGAGGACATGGGCACCCAGGGCATACCGCCTACCCACCGCGAACTGCTCGACTACCTGGCGGCCGAGTTCATGGAAACCGACAACTGGAGCGTGAAGAAAATGCTCAAACGCATGGTTACCTCGGCCACGTACCGCCAACACGCCAAAGCAACTCCCGAGCTGCTGGCCAAAGACCCGTTCAACAAACTGCTGGCCCGTGGCCCGCGGGTGCGGCTCTCGGCCGAGCAGGTGCGCGACCAGGCGCTGACGGTAAGTGGGCTCCTGAGCCGGAAAATGTACGGTCCGAGCGTTATGCCAGTTCAGCCCGAAGGCATCTGGCAGTCGCCCTACGACGGTGATTCCTGGAAACAGAGCACCGGCGAAGACCTGCACCGGCGGGCGTTGTACACCTATTGGAAGCGCACGGCTCCGTATCCGTCGATGGTGACGTTCGATAGCCCCAGCCGGGAGTTCTGCCAGCTGCGTCGCCTGCGGACCAATACGCCCTTGCAGGCGCTGGTGACGCTCAACGATCCCGTCTACGTAGAAGCGGCTCAGAAACTGGCCGACTACATGCGCCTGCGCGGCCAAACGCCCGAGGCTCAGATACAGGCTGGCTTTCGGCGGGTCATGCTGCGCGATCTGCCACCCGGCAAACTGGCCGTGCTGACCCGGCTCTACCGCAATACCGAACAGTACTACCGGCAGAAACCCGACGAGGCCCAAAAGCTGCTCGCCAAAGCCGACGGTGTACCGGTAACGCCCCAGCAGGCCGCGCTGACCGTAACGGCCAATACCATGTTGAACCTGGACGAAGTGATAACGAAGGAATAATGAACAAGCTCCTGCAAGAACTTCAGCACGCGGCTGCCCAACGCGAAACCCGGCGCCATTTTCTGCACACCTGCTCAACGGGGCTGGGCGCCATGGCCCTCAGCTCCGTGCTGGGCAGTTGCGGCTTTCTGAGCAAAGACAATTCGGCAACGAACGAGGTGGGTGGGGCGCTGATGCCCGACGGGTCGGCAACGGCGCCACGCCCATCCGCATACCTGCCCAAAGCCAAACGCATCATCTACATCCACATGGCCGGTTCGCCGAGTCAGCTGGAGCTGTTCGATTACAAACCCGAACTGGCCAAATACAACGGTAAAGACTGCCCACAGGAGTTGCTCGAAGGCAAAAAATTCGCGTTTATCCGGGGCGTTCCCAAAATGCTGGGGCCGCAGGGTAAGTTCGCGCAGCACGGGCAGTCGGGGGCGTGGGTGTCAGATTACCTGCCGCATCTGCAGGGCGTTGTCGATGACATCACCTTCCTCAAAGCCATGCATACCGATCAGTTCAACCATGCCCCGGCGCAGTTGCTGATGCATACGGGCAGCGCGCGGCTGGGTCGGCCCAGTCTGGGTTCCTGGGTGACCTATGGGTTGGGTACGGAGAACGATAACCTGCCGGGCTATATCGTGCTGGCATCGGGCGGTAAACAGCCCGACGCGGGTAAGTCGGTTTGGGGAAGTGGGTTTCTGCCAACGGTTTATCAGGGGGTACAGTGCCGTACCGATGGTGATCCGGTCCTCTACGCGTCAGACCCCTCGGGCATCAGCCGCGACGTGCGAAAGCAAACGATCGATGCCATCAGCCAGATCAACCAGCAGCAGTACGACGAGGTGAAAGACCCCGAAATTCTGACCCGTATTGCGCAGTATGAGCTGGCCTTCCGGATGCAGATGTCGGTGCCCGATGCGATGGACATCAAGAGTGAGCCGCAGTACATTCTGGATAGCTACGGCGTAAACCCGGCGCAGGGGTCGTTTGCCCGCAACTGCCTGCTGGCCCGTCGGCTGGTCGAGCGCGGGGTTCGGTTTGTGCAACTGTTCGACTGGGGCTGGGATACCCATGGGACCAGTGCCGACGGCGCCATCGAGATCGGTCTCAAAACCAAGTGTAAAGAATCTGACCAGGCCGTGGCGGCCCTGCTGCACGACCTGAAGCAGCGCGGCCTGCTCGATGAAACATTGGTCGTCTGGGGGGGCGAGTTTGGCCGGACGCCGATGCAGGAGAACCGTGATGGGCAGGTGCTGCCCTTTATGGGCCGCGATCATCACCTCGATGCGTTTACGGTCTGGATGGCCGGTGGTGGGGTCAAAAAGGGCTTCTCCTACGGCGAAACCGACGATATTGGCTACTACGGCGTAAAAGATAAAGTACACGTACACGACCTGCAGGCCACGATTCTGCACCTGCTCGGGTTCGATCATACCAAGCTAACCTTCCAGTTTCAGGGCCGGCCTTTCCGGCTAACCGATGTGGCCGGCAAAATTGTGAAGCCGATCCTGGCCTGACGCAGACTCGTTATCGTATGCGGAACCGCATCCTGTTGATTCATGGGTATGTTGAAGACCCTACCATTTTCGATACGCTGGTACCGCTGCTGCCTCCGGCCGAGTACGTCCGTATCAACCTGGCCGACGAATTTCAGCGCTGGCAACCAATGGGGGCGGTGAACGTACGGAGGCTGGCTCAGACCCTGATCGACCTGTACGAAATCAGGGCCGACGATGTGATCATTGGTCACTCGATGGGCGGCTGGGTGGCCATCAACATCAAGGAGCTGAGCGGGTCTACGGTTATTCAGTTGGCGTCGTGGACGAACCAGAAAAAAATTCTGTTTCCGACCGATAATCTGACTATCCTGAAGCTGATGCTGAATACGGGCCTGACGCAAAGCCGGATGCTGACCCGCTTTTTCCGGAAGGCATACCCGTTTCAGGAGTCCCGTGCGTTGTACGACCAGCTGCTGGAAGGGTCTACCACTATGGCGCGGCTGTACGTATGGCAGCAGCTGCAAACGCTCTTTGCGAAAGTAGCTCCGCTAACGGTTCAGCCCGACCTGCGTATCCACGCCCGTCGTGATTCGATCGTTGCCCCGCCCGACGAGCCGTTTGTCGACGTGCCAGGCGACCATTTCTGTCTGGTTTTCCATGCCGAAGCGGTAGCGGAGCCGATCCGGACCCTGCTGGCCAACCGATCTGGAATGGGAGCCGCCTGACAGGTAGCCCCAGCGGTTCTACTCCATCACTTTCGGCACCTCGAAGAACTGCCCGTTATGCTGGGGCGAGTTGGCCAGCGCCTGAGCGCGGGAGAGGTGCTCGCCCACCACATCGTCGCGCAGGACGTTGACTTCGGGCGATATATGCGTCAGAGGCTCAACGCCGGTGGTGTCTACCTCATTGAGCTGCTCCATCCAGGTCAGAACCCCGTTTAGGCTGCCGAGCAGGGCTTCTTCTTCATCCGGCTTCACCTCCAGCCGGGCCAGGTGAGCAATCTTCTGCAGTGTTTCTGAATCGACTTTCATACGGTTTCTTTTTGTAGAGACGCAACCCTTTGCGTCTCGTTTGCAACCCTTTGCGTCTCTACGCGGGGACTTGTTTCTCTTTAATCAGCTCGGCGTTGATGATGCGGTAGGTCTCTTCTTTCAGGCGCTCCACATCGGTTTGCGTCATGCCTTTGGTGTCGATGGGCGGGTGGATAACCGCCCGTAAGGGGTGTCGGTGCAAACGTACTTTGGGGGTGTCGGGCAAAATCTGGTGGTTGTTCAGCAACGAGATCGGCACAATGGGGACCTGCTGCTGAATAGCCATGATAAACGCGCCGTCCTTAAACGATTCCATGGTTGGCGGCTGCGCAGCGCGGATACCCCCTTCCGGAAAAATCATGATACTCCGTCCGCCCGCCAGGGTTCGGATGGATTTGGCCAGCGAGTAGGCCCGGCTGTTGGGCTGCGACCGATCGACCTGCACGTGCAGCTTGGCGAACATGTATCCCAGCAGCGGAATGTGTTTCACCTCGCTCTTGCCAACGAACGCAAAGAAATTATCAACAACAACTCCCATAGCCGCAATGTCGATGTACGAGAAATGATTGGCGCAAAAGACATAGGTGCCCCGCGGGTCGGGCCTGAACCGATGCTCTACTCGTACCGGAATGCCGGCTCCGAAAAAGAACAGGCGTCCCCAGATGCGGTTTACCCGGTGGGCCAGCGGTTTCCAGGCCTCCCGTTGCAGAAAAAGAAACTGCAACGGAAACAGCAGCAGGTACAGCAGCACAAGGTAAACAGCGCAGTAAGCGGTGTAGAGCAGTTGCATAGCCGATGCGGGTAGAAAAAGGCTGACGAAACCGCGGGGTCTCGCCAGCCTGAACAATCAGTGTTTGAAGTGCCGCACCCCCGTCACGACCATAGCTATGCCGTGTTCGTTGCAGTAATCGATCGAGTCCTGGTCGCGGATAGAGCCGCCCGGCTGCACAACCGCCGTAATGCCGGCCTGGCTGGCAATCTCGACGCAGTCGGGAAAGGGGAAGAACGCATCCGACGCCATAACGGCCCCGTTCAGGTCGAAGCCGAACGAGCCGGCTTTCTCGATAGCCTGCCGCAGCGCATCGACCCGGGAGGTCTGCCCTACGCCACTCGCCAGCAGCTGGTTTTCCTTGGCCAGTACGATCGTATTCGACTTGGTATGTTTGCAAATCTTGAGCGCAAACTCCAGGGCGCGTACTTCGCTTTCGGTGGGGGCTTTGTTGGTGGCGGTATTGAACTGAGCCGCTGTTTCGGTTTGGTTGTCCTTGTCCTGTTCCAGCACCCCATTCAGAATGGTTTTGAACATCACCGTCGGCAGAGCGATGGCATTCCGCTGAAGCAGAATCCGGTTCTTTTTCGACTTCAGAAGGTCGAGCGCTTCGGGTGCGTAGCCGGGGGCGATCAGGATTTCCATGAACAGCTTGTTCAGCTCTTCGGCGGTTTCCAGATCGACGGGTACGTTGGTGATGATTACGCCCCCAAAAGCCGACACCGGATCGCAGGAGAGGGCGTTGAGGTAGGCTTGTTTCGGACTGTCGGCTGTAGCGACTCCGCAGGCGTTGGTATGTTTGATGATGGCAAAAGCCGCCGACTCGTCGGTAAACTCGTCGATCAGCTGCACGCAGGCGTCAACATCGACCAGGTTGTTGTACGATAGCTCTTTGCCATGCAGTTTCGTGAAAAGCGCTTCCAGATCACCGTAAAAGGTAGCCTGCTGGTGCGGGTTCTCGCCGTAGCGCAGATGGCTGGCCGACAGGCTCCTGAAATCATAGATCGTCTCGTTGATCGACGGGTTGCCGGTGCTGTCTGTCTCGTCGGCGCTGAAATAAGCCTGAATGGCCGTATCGTAGTGCGACGTGACCGCAAAGGCCTGGCGCGCATAATGCCGCCGATCGGCCAGGTCGGTATGACCTTTTTTCTCCGTCAGCAGCGTGACCACATCGGCATACTGATCGCGCGACGACACGATCAGCACATCGTTATGGTTTTTGGCAGCCGCCCGAATCAGCGAGATACCGCCGATGTCGATTTTCTCGATTACATCCTCGTCTGACGCGCCCGACGCTACGGTTTCCTCGAACGGGTATAGATCGACAACGACCAGATCGATGGGCGGTATGCGGTGTCGCTCGGCCTGAGCCAGATCTTCGGGCAGTTCACGCCGGTAGAGGATGCCTCCCATAACGGCAGGATGCAGCGTTTTGACCCGGCCGCCAAAGATCGACGGGTATCCGGTCAGGTCTTCAACCGCCGTAACGGGAATGCCGAGTTGTTCGATAAACGTCTGGGTGCCGCCCGTTGAATAGAGTTTGACGTTCTGCTCGTGCAACAACCGGACGAGGGGCTCGAGCCCGTCTTTGTAATAGACGGAAATCAGCGCGGAAGAGATAGATTTCATCAATGCACAATGAATAATGTACCATGAATAATGAAATGAACCCAAAGCGTAAGACACACTGGTCACGATACATTATTCATTCAACTGACAAAGATAGCCAAACGCCGTAACTTTGTCGGACCCCTTTCCTAATCGGGGTTTGTTTTGAATGAGTGCCTTTAAAAAATTAGCGGGTGATACGGCCCTGTACGGCATCAGTACAATTTTGGGTCGCCTGCTCAATTACGTGCTGGTTCCGATCCAGACCTACGCCTTCGCTCAGCCCAAACAGCTATCGTCCAACGTCGAGTTCTACGGTTATATCGCGCTGTTGCTGGTCTTTTACACGTTTGGACTCGATACGGCTTTTTTCCGGTTTGCGGCCCGCTCCAGGGGCGACGACAAAGCAAGCCGAGTGGCCGATACGTTCAGCCAGACGCTGAGCCTGGTGCTGGTGATTACCGGCACGATGACGGCGCTGCTCCTGTACCTGGCGCCCCAGATTACGGTCTGGCTCAACTACCCCGGCCAGACTACCTTTATCCGCTGGTCGGCACTGATCATTGCCATCGATGCCATCATGGCCATTCCGTTTGCGCGGCTGCGGGTCGAGAACAAAGCCCGCCAGTTCGTCTGGGCCCGTATGCTGAATATCGGTCTGGTGGTGCTGCTCAACGTGTTTTTTCTGGTTATCTGCCCCGATATTGACCGGGGGCACTACCTCAGCGGCCTGCAGCCGTTTATCCGGCTCTTTTACGATCCGGCGGTTGGTCCGGGCTATATCTTCCTGGCTAACCTGCTTGGCAATGCGTTTTATTTCGTGTTGCTGCGCGATGCGTTTAAGGGGTTCCGTTTCCAGCTCGACAGCGAGCGCATCCGAACGCTGTTCATCTATGCTTACCCCATTATGCTGACGGGGCTGGCCAACGTGGTCAACGGCCTGACCGACCGGCTTTTTCTGCGGCACTACCTGCCCGAAGGCCTGTACCGCGGCCTCGACGGGGCTCTACTGACCAACGAAGATGTGCTGGGCATTTACGGCAACTGTTTCAAGCTGTCGGTTTTTATGGCCCTGGCTACCCAGTCGTTCCGGTTTGCGGCCGATCCATTCTTTTTCTCCCGGGCTGAGGATAAAAACGCGCCTGATCTGCTGGCGCGGGTGACCAAGTGGTTCACCATTGTCTGCGTACTGATCTGGGTCGGGGTGAGCCTGAACGTCGACGTGCTGGGGCGGCTCATGCTCTCTCCGCAGTACCGGCTGGGGCTGAACATCGTGCCGCTGCTGCTGCTGGCTAACCTGTTTCTGGGCGTTTATCAGAACATCAGCCTCTGGTTCAAGCTAACCGACCAGACCCGCTTCGGCACGCTGATTACGGTAGTGGGCGCCACCATTACGGTGGTGGGCAATATCGTGCTGATTCCGATCATGGGCTACATGGGCTGCGTACTGGCGTTTCTGACGTCGAGCCTGGTAATGCTGGTACTGTGCTACGCGCTGGGTCAGAAGTACTACCCGGTGCCGTATGAGGTGGGCTCGGCGCTGGGTTACATAGCCGGTGGTGGCCTGCTGATCTGGGCGTCGTGGCGGTTTCCGATCGATAATCTCTGGATTGGCGTACCGGTGCACCTGGCCCTGCTGGGTCTGTTTCTGGTGGGTGTTCTGGTGGTGGAGCGCGATACGCTGCAACCGGCGCTGGCCCGGCTCCGGCGGGGTCGGAGAAAGCCAGCCGGTAACCAGCTTTGACCGGAACCAGGTCGCATGATGGTATCTTTATGAAAAAACACGCCGATCGCCGATTGGGGTGTTTTTTTATGGGTAAATTGCAAGAGAATCTGACTAGCATACCACCGGAACCGGATCAGATTCCTATCAAACGCATGAAACGAATTGTAGAAAATGGCGTGTGGCTGGTACCGCTCACGCTCACGCTGCTGCTGACTGGCTGTAAAGACAAACCCCTGTTCGAGCGGCTCGACGCGGCTGATACGGGCATCACCTTCGCCAATACCATTACCGACAGCGATTCGCTCAACATCCTGAATTATCAGTACATCTACAATGGCGGGGGCGTCGGCGTGGGCGACTTCAACGGCGATCAGAAACCCGATGTGTTTTTTGCGGGCAACCAGGTGTCGAGTAAGCTGTACCTCAACGATACCGAATCGGGTGGGGGCATACAATTCCGCGACGTAACCGAAACGGCGGGGGTGGGCGGCAGTGGCCGCTGGTGCTCGGGCGTAACGGTGGTCGATATCAACGCCGACGGCCGGCAGGATGTATACGTCTCGAACACGCTGCACAAACAGGCCGCCCGCCGGGCCAACCTGCTCTACGTGAACCAGGGAAACGACGCCAGCGGGGCCCCGCGCTTCCGCGAGATGGCGGCCGACTACGGCATTGCCGACACAACCTATACGACCCACTCGGCTTTTTTCGACTACGATAACGACGGCGACCTGGACCTGTACGTGCTGGTCGACCAGATTTTCGACGAGAAGACCACGACCAACCTGCGCGAGCAGAAAGCCGACGGTTCGTCGCCCAACGTTGACCGGCTGTACCGGAACATGACAACAGAACGGCAAAAAGGGCAGCAGCCCGCAGCGGGTCCGCTGTTCGTGGATGTGTCGCGGGAAGCCGGTATTCTGTACGAAGGCTTCGGGCTGGGCCTCAACATCTGCGACATCAACCGCGACGGCTGGAAAGATATCTACGTTACCAACGACTTCGCCACCAACGATCTGCTGTACGTCAACAACGGCGACGGTACCTTTACCAACCGTGCCCGCCAGTCGTTCAAGCATACCAGCTACTCGGCCATGGGCAACGACGTGGCCGACATCAACCACGACGGCCTGGCTGATATCGTAGCCATGGACATGCTGCCCGAAGATAACCTGCGCAAAAAGAGCCTGATGGGCGGCAGCAACTATTTTGTGTATCAGGAGTGGGACCGGCTGGGCTACGAACACCAGTATGCCCGCAATACGCTGCAGCTCAACCAGGGCGTTCGGCCCGGCTCGGCCGATACGGCCGGCGTAGGCCTCCCTACCTTCAGCGAAATCAGTATGATGGCCGGCGTGGCCGAAACCGAGTGGAGCTGGTCTCCGCTGCTGGTCGATATGGACCACGACGGCAACCGCGACCTGCTGGTGACCAACGGTTTCCCGCGCGATGTGACCGACCGCGACTTCACCAACTACTACAGTGGTGTCAATAACCTGCTGACCGACGCCATGCGCCTGGACCTGACCGAGCGAATGCCCCAGGTGAAGGTGAGCAATTACGCGTTTCGGGGCCGGGGCAATGGTACGTTCGAGAACGTGACCGACCGTTGGGGTATGACCGAGCCGAGTTTCTCGAACGGTGCTGCCTATGCCGACTTCGACGGCGATGGTGATCTGGACTATGTGATCAACAACATCAACGACCAGGCTTTTGTCTACCGGAACAACCTGGCTGACAGCAAACCCGAAAAAGCGCACTACCTCCGAATCCGGTTCGAGGGCGACGGGGCCAACCGGCTGGGGTTTGGCGCCATAGTCGAGTACGAACTGCCCGGCGGGCGCAAAGAACTGTACGAACACACGCCCTACCGGGGCTTCCTGTCGAGCGTTGAGCCGGTGGCGCACCTGGGCCTGGGCGAGGTTACGACCCTTAAAAACCTGAAAATAACCTGGCCCGGCGGGCGCGTGCAGGTGCTGCCCAGCGTCAACGCCGACCAGACCATTACCGTCAGTGCGGCCGATGCGCGGATGGTTGCGCCCGGCCAAGCAGAACCGGCTCGCCCCACCTGGCTGCGCGATATTACCGACTCGCTGGCGCTGGCCTACCGGCACGGCGAAGACGATTATATCGATTTTAATAGCCAGAAAACGCTGCTCCACAAGTTCTCCGAATACGGCCCCGCGCTGGCCGTGGGCGATGTGAACGGCGACGGCTTGCAGGATATGATTTCGGGCGGTAGCGCCGGTCGGTCGGCGGGCCTGCTGCTCCAGCAGGCTAACGGCCGGTTTTTGACGCAGGCCCTGCCGGTCAAAGTGGCCGAAGATGCCGGGCTGCTGCTGTTCGATGCCGACGCCGACGGTGATCTGGATCTGTATGCCGCCAGTGGCAGTGTTGAGTTTCAGCCCGATCAGCAGGCCGAAGCGCTTCAACACCGCCTGTACCTGAACGACGGGCGCGGTGCGTTCACGCTGGCCTCTGGTGCGCTGCCCAAAACGGGGGTTAGTGGTTCATGCGTGAAAGCGGCTGACGTTGACGGCGATGGCGATCTGGATCTGTTTGTGGGCGGGCGGGTCGAACCGAACCGGTACCCGGCGCCCGTGCGGAGTTTCCTGCTGCGCAACGACAGTGCCAAACCCGGCTCGGCGGGTGGGCCTTCGGTAGTGCGCTTTACCGACGTAACCGCCCAGCTGGCCCCGGCCCTAGCCAAAGGCGGGCTGACCTGCGACGCGCTCTGGACCGACTACGATAACGACGGGCGGGTCGACCTGCTGGTCGTTGGTGAGTGGCAGGCCCCCCTCATGCTCAGGAACACCAATGGGCGGCTCGAACCTGTCGACGTGAAGGGCCTCGCCGATAAAACCGGCTTCTGGAACAGCCTGACCCCCGGCGATTTCGACAACGATGGCGATATCGACTACCTGGCCGGGAACCTGGGGCAGAATACGCTCCTGCGGGCTACCGATAAACAACCCGTCCGGATGTATGCCGGTGATTTCGATAACAATGGTTTCTACGACGCCTTCACCTCGGTGTACTTCAAGAACCAGAAAGGCCAGTACGAGGAGTATCCGTACTTCGGCTGGGACGATATGGTTCGGCAGATGATCGGTATCAAAAAGCGGTATGTGCAATATGCGGCCCTGGGTCAGGCCACCATGAGCGAAGTTCTGACCGAAGACGAACGGTCGCAGGCGCTCAAACTGTCGGTAACCTATACGCCCAGCAGCTATATCGAAAACCAGGGCAACGGTACCTTTGCCGTTCGGCCGCTGCCGCTGATGGCGCAGGCCGCTCCGGTCTTCGGCATGGTGGCGCAGGATATCGACGGCGATGGTAATCTGGATGCGGTGCTGGTGGGCAATGAACATGGCAGCGATCTGATAGCGGGCCGGATGGATGCCTTCAACGGACTGGTGCTGCGGGGCGATGGCAAAGGGGGATTCGTGCCCCTAACCATGCAGCAAAGTGGCCTTTACGTGCCCGGCAACGCCCGCGCCATCGTTAGCTGGCCCGATGCCGCGGGTCGCTGTCGGGTAGCGGTATCCCAGAACCGGGGTCTGATGCGCATCCTGGCCACCCAGAACCCCCGGACGTTCACGCCTGTCGATGCCCGCACCCGCGCGGTAGACGTCCGGCTGAAGAACGGCCGTACCCGGCGCGAGGAGTTACCTTTTGGATCATCGTTCTATTCGCAGTCGGCGCGGGGCGTTTGGCTGCTTCCCGGCGAAACCATCGCGAAACGGTACACGTTTTAACGCTATCGACCGGCAGAGTCGTCTCGCCCGTGGCTGTGTCTGCAGCAAGGGTCTGCCCGGCCGCAAAACCAGCTTTGATCGTATGGGTAACGCCTTTCTTATCATCGATACGCAGATTGACTTCTGCCATCCCGACGGCGCCCTGTTCGTGCCCGGGGCAGACCGGGACGTTGAGCGGATGGCCGGACTGATTACGAACCATGCTGACCAGATCGATCATATTGTCGTAACACTCGATACGCACCACATCCTCGACATAGCCCATCCGCTGTTCTGGCACGATGCCCATGGTCAGCATCCGGCTCCGTTTACGCCGATCTCGGCCGCTGAGGTAGAGGCTGGGCGGTGGACTCCCCGGTTCGAAGCCGCGCGGGCGCGTCAGTACGTTCGGGATCTCGAAGCTGACGGGCAGTTTTCGCACTTCATCTGGCCCGAGCATTGTCTGATCGGGTCGCGGGGGGCGGCTCTGCACGATACGCTGCTCGATGCCCTCAAAAGCTGGTCCCGCCAGCGCGACCGCGACTATGTGGCCGTACCGAAAGGACTCTATCCGCTCACCGAGCACTTCGGCATTTTCCGGGCGCAGGTGCCCGACCCCGCCGTGCCCGAAACCCAGCTCAACCTGGGGCTGATTGCAGATCTGGACCAGTTCGATGCCGTTTATCTGATGGGCGAGGCCAGGTCACACTGCGTAGCCAACAGCCTGAAACAACTGCTCGATTCGGCCCCGCACCTCGTTCCTAAGCTGGTAGTGGTTACCGATTGTATGTCTGACGTAAGCGGGCTGGGCCACCTGGGCGAGCCGATCTACCGCGAAGCCCGGGCGCGCGGGGTTCAGTTTGCCGAGTCGACGGCCCTTTTTCAGGCGCAACGGTAGTTTTGAGCCCTCTCGGGATGGGGTATTTAGCGAAAACCCGTACCTTTTCGACGCTATGGAAAAAACGCTGCCGCTATTCCCGCTCAACCTGATCGTGTACCCGGGCGAAGACCTGAACCTGCACATTTTCGAACCACGCTATCGTCAACTCATCAGCGAATGTCTGGAAGAAGAAAAAACGTTCGGCATCCCGGCGTTCATCAATAACAAACTACCCGGCTACGGCACCGAGATGCACGTAACGACGCTGCACAAGCGCTACGACGACGGCCGGATGGATATAAAATCGAAAGGAATCAAGGTATTTCGGCTTGTCAATTTCGAAAACCCCGTAGCTGGTAAGCTCTATGCGGGTGGCGAGGTGGAGCTGGTCGAGCCCGGCGATAGCTTCAGCGCCCATGCCGACGCGCTGACTCAGCGACTGGAGCGTCTGTACGACCTGCTTCAGATCGAAACGGATTATGACTCGGTTGGCGAAAATTTCTCGTACCGCGTGGCGCATAAGGTCGGGCTGTCGGTCGAGCAGGAATACGAACTGCTGACGCTCGACACCGAAGCCGAACGACAGCTTTTTCTGATTCAGCACCTCAACAACGTGCTGCCCGTCATGGCCGATATGGAGCGCACCAAGCAACGAATCCGCATGAACGGTCATTTCAAAAACCTGGACCCGCTCAATTTCTGATTATACCCGGCTAAGTACCCGATCATGGGCACGTCAGGTTAGGGGGGTGCGGGGCTGAGGCTACCTAATCTTTCTCCTCGACTTTCCCGACTTTTTTGGCTCGTCGGGGGAGCTGATCGGTGAGCTGCTGCAGGTTCTTGATGGGCGGACGCGGTTTTTCGGCCTCGCCGATCAGAAATCCGTAGGGCTTCAGCGACTCTACCGCGTCGAAAATCACTTTCAGAATGGCCGTTACGGGCAGCGCCAGTACCAGACCGGCAAGCCCCCATACGTTCTCCCACAGGATCAGCACGATGATAGCCGCCAGCGGGTTAATGCTTACCTTGGAGCCTACAATGTAGGGAGTAATGAAATTACCCTCGATCGTTTGCACGAACAGAAAAACGCCGATGACACCCAGCGCCTTGAGCGGATTATCTTCGGTGACAAGGGCATAGGCCGCCGGCAGCAACGACCCGAGCGAGATACCGAAATACGGAATCAGCACCAGACAGGCGCCGAAGAAGCCGAAAAAGACGGCGTAGTCGATACCCAGAATCAGCAGGCCAACCGTCATCAGCGTACCGATGATCAGAATCACCAGCACCAGCCCCGCCAGATAATCCTTCACAACGGTATAAATACCATGCAGCACCGCATCGATCTTGGACCGGCGGGTGTCGTGGAACGCTTTGTAGAAAAAAGACCGGAAAAAGTCGCGGTAAAGCAGAAAGAAAAAGACGAACAGCAAGACCAGAAACACATCGGTGAGGGTGCTGGTCGTGGCCAGCAGAGTCGAAGTCAGGATCGTACCGCCCTCCGACAGGAGCTGGTTGAGGTATTTTCGAACTTCGGAAATCTGCCGCTTACGGTCAATGTTGAATTGCTCGTCGGCATAGGTCTGAATTTGATTCAGGTATTCGTTGCCCCGTTTGATCAGCTGCGGAATCACTTCGGCAAAACTGCTGATCTGCATCGAAACGGCGTACAGAATACCGACGATAACGGCCAGCGTCAGCAGCAGGCACAGCAGCACGGCCACGATACGCGGGATTCGCCAGTTTTCGAGCCGTTGTGCCAGCGGAAACAGCAATACCGAGAACAGGATGGCGAATACCAGTGGAATCAGCAGCCCCTGTAAGGTGTGAAGCCCATAAACCAGGATGACAATCGATAAAAGTATGCAGGTAATTTTAGCGTAAAGAGGTAGTTGAACCTCCGGTGAGCGTGTATCCATGATGAGAGGTAAACATCGGGAAGCGGCTAATCGTTATTTTCTTTACTGTATAGCCGAACAATTGCTGGTTAACCTGAGCGGAACTACCTGAGTAAGCCAGACGGATTGGGTTGGTAACCAGTTCGTATTGAGGCAGAAATCAATCAAATTCAGGTAACACAGGCTGTTAAATTATTGTTAAGGATGGACTCGGTAGTCGTAACGTTGTGGATAAGCCGCGTAACTTCGGGCCACCTGCTATACCAAACAGGTCGTTCTCACCAACTCTGCTTCGTATGAGTGCTGCTAAAGCTGCTCAACCCCTGCACCGCATCTTAGTCGTTGACGACGACGCCGACATTGTCGAGATGCTCGAATACAACCTCTCTAAAGAAGGCTATGACGTACGTACCGCCACCGATGGCCGCAAGGCCATTGAAGTAGCCCGGACCTACCTGCCCGAACTCGTTGTACTCGACATTATGATGCCCCATCTGGACGGTATAGAAGCCGGTCGGCAACTGCGCGACATTCCGGAACTGCGCCAGACCTACATTCTGTACCTGACCGCCCGCTCGGAAGAGTACTCCGAAGTCGCGGCCTTCGATGTCGGGGCCGACGATTATATTACCAAGCCCATCAAACCGCGGGCGCTCATGAGCCGGATCAACGCCCTGTTCCGGCGCGAAGCCCAGAAGGCCGATCCCGGTGAGCAGATAACTATTGCCGACCTGCTCATCAACCGCAAAAATTATTCCGTTAGCCAGGACGACAAGTCGGTTATTCTGCCCAAGAAAGAATTTGAACTTCTCTTCTTCCTGGCGCAGCACCCCAACAAGGTGTTCAGCCGCGAAGAACTGCTCCAGAAAATATGGGGCGCCGACATCTACGTGCTCGAACGCACCGTCGACGTTCACATCCGCAAACTCCGCGAAAAAATCGGCGATACCCACATCCGAACCCTCAAAGGCGTCGGCTACATGTTCACCGATCAGAATGAATGAGTGAATTCGTGCGGGCCGCGTTCGGTAATGAGTGAATTAGCGAATAATTTTACCAGGTAGATCTGAGTCGGGTAGCTGAACAGGGCGGGCAGGCCCAACGCGCTCATTCACTCATTCACGTATTCGCTACATGTCTCTCAGTCCCCGATTTATTGCGCTTCTGCTGGCTTGTCTGATTTCGGCGCTGACGCTGGCGTTTCTGACGTTTGTGGAAGGGGTTACGTACAACATGCTCTTCGTGGTGGGCATATCGTCGTTTGTCATTTCGTTCTTTCTGGTTCTGTACGCTATTGAGCTACTGGTATTCAGGGAGGTGAACAAGATGTACAAAACCATTCACAAGCTGAAGATTCGGGACTTTACCATCTCGCGCAAGTCGATCATCAAGAACACGAACCCCTTCAAGAAGCTGAACGACGAAATCTTTGTCTACGTCGCCAAAAAACAAAAAGAAATCGATGAACTGAAGCGGCTGGAGCTGTTTCGGCGCGAGTTTCTGGCCGACGTATCACACGAGCTGAAGACGCCCATCTTCGCGGCCCAGGGGTTCATCCATACCCTCATCGACGGCGCCGTTGACGACGAAAAGGTGCGCGATAAATTTCTGTCGAAGGCAGCCAAAAGCCTCGATGGGCTCGATGCGCTGGTGAAAGACCTTGTGGCTCTGTCGCAGCTGGAAACGGGCGAGGTCAAGATGAATTTCGACCGGGTCGACCTGGTGCTGGTGACCAAAGAGATTTTTGACCAGCTGGAAGACATCGCCAGCAAGAAAAACACGACCCTGCGGCTTAAAACTACCGAACCGGGGCCCGTTTGGGTCAAGGCCGATCCGCAGCGTATTCTGCAGGTGATGACCAACCTGATCGAGAACGGCGTGAAGTATGGTAATGAAAACGGCCGGGTGGTAGTCAGTCTGGAGGGCGACAAAAAACACGTACTGGTATCGGTACGCGACGACGGCCCCGGCATTCCGCCCGAGCACCTCAGTCGTATTTTCGAGCGGTTTTATCGGGTAGAGAAAAGCCGCTCCAAAGACCGGGGCGGTACGGGGCTGGGGCTGGCCATCGTGAAGCACATCCTGAATGCACACAAGGCTAAAATTACCGTCATGAGCAAGCTGGAAAAAGGAACTACCTTCCGGTTCAAGCTGGATCGGCTCGAATAACGCTCAGATCAGCCGTTTCAGCGCAAAGCTGGTGATGATAACCTGCCCGTTTCGCCGAACCAGCATCGATACTTCCCGGCCTTCACCCTTTTGCAGAATCTTGTATATATCGCTGATGGTGAGGTCTTTGGTGGAGTTATTGTTGACAAACAGCACTTCGTCACCTTCCTGAAGGCCGGCCAGATCGGCGGGCGATCCTTCAATGACTTTATCGACGTAGTAGTTGCGGAAGCGGTCGCCTTTGGCCCGCAGTTCCATGCCGCTCATGTCGTGTTCGAAGCCTTCGCGCATGGCGCGTTTGATGGGTTTCAGCACCACGTACCGATCGGGGTAGTTGAACGTTACGTTGAACCGACGCAGCAACTCGCAGCCCACATTGCCCTGCCGTTCGGGCATGTCGATCAGTTTCATGCCAAAGGCGGTGCTGTCGGGAAATGAAGCCAGGATATTATCCAGCTCGTAGCGGCCGAATTTTACCTTCTGAATGCGGCCCATGCTGCCGTTGATCACCCCGTTGAGGCCCCGGCCCAGTTGAGCCCGGATGCTCTTTTCGGGAAGCGGCATCATGGCCGTACTCCGCGACCGATCGAGCAGGAGCGCATGACCGGCGCCGGTATCGAGCACCACGCGCAGCGGCATCGATTTCTGCCCGTCATAGACCGACAACGCATCGGTATAAGCTTTGGTGTCCTGGATGATGATGGGGTAGCGGTCGCCTTTGCGTTTCTTATACCGGTACTTTTTGGGACTAATCAGCATGATTTCCCGACGCTGAAAATCGATGTTGACCACAAAATTGGCGAAGATCTCATAGCCAAAAATACCATGGACGGGCGTACCCACGTATTCTGATAACTTCAGAATATCTTCATCCAGCATGACGATATTGTGGTGGGTCGCTCGCAGACCACCCAGCACCAGCGAGTTATCGATTGCTACCGAGGCCGTCAGGTTGCCGCCTTCGCCTGCGCCCGAGAGTTTGATTTTTCGGGCCAGCCGCAGCGGTTGCCGTTTAAAGGCGCTGGGGTCGGTAACGATGGTATTGCTGACGCCGGTATCGAGAATGAACTGGAGCGTATCTGACTCGTTGATACGAACCGGTACGATAATCAGGTTGGAATGGAGCTGAAACGGGATGCGGGTCCAGGTACGGTTGCCAGCGATGAAGAAACCATATCGGTCCCGATCGGGCGTGCGTGTATGATCATCTGCCTGTGCGGTCAGATAAGCACTCAACAGTCCGATCACCAGGAAAAGCGGTTTCATGTAAATAGTCTAAAGCATTGAAATCTACGTATTTTTTATCCGAATAACACAAAAAATAGGTATTCGGTTTCATTACTTTATTAACGGGATAGAGAATAGGCTATTCGGCTACGAAATTTAGCCGGTAGTGGGGGAGTGGGTTCGGTTAGAAAGCCCTAATTTCGCCCCCGATTGACAAACAAGTTGTTTGCCTTGTTGATTCAGCCTGACTGTTTATTGTCACATTATTAATCTGTTATGCGTAAAAAGATCGTTGCCGGTAACTGGAAAATGAACAAGACCCTCGAAGAAGCCAAAGCGCTCTTGTCGGAGGTTGTTAACATGGTAAAAGATGAGGTCACCGGCGACGTTACGGTGGTATTATGCCCACCTGCTCTGTATCTGACCACATCGCGGCAGTATATTACGGCCGGCGGTCGGGTAGCACTCGGGGCTCAGAACTGCCACGAGAAAGCTTCGGGCGCCTATACCGGCGAAATATCGGCCCCCATGCTCCAGTCGATCGGGGTTGAATACGTCATTCTGGGCCATAGCGAACGGCGCCAGTACTTCGGCGAAACCAACGCTCAGCTGGCCGATAAAGTAAACAGTGCGCTGGAAAATGGCCTGACACCGATCTTTTGCTGCGGTGAGTCGCGCGAGCTGCGCGAAAACGGCGACTACATCGGCTTCGTCAAAGACCAGCTTACGGACAGCCTGTTTCACCTCTCGGCCGAAACGTTTGCTAAAGTCGTGATCGCTTACGAACCAATCTGGGCGATCGGCACCGGGCTGACGGCCTCATCGGCCCAGGCGCAGGATATGCACTTCGAGATTCGCCGACACATTGCGGGCCAGTACGGCGACGCCATTGCGCAGGATATTACGATCCTGTACGGCGGTAGTGCCAACGAAAAAAACGCGGCCGAGCTCTTCGCGCAACCCGACGTCGACGGTGGCCTCATCGGTGGTGCATCGCTCAAATCGCGTGAGTTTACCAATGTCGTCAAAGCCGTAAATTAATGAGTGGTTGGCTGAAAGAGTAATTGGGTGCTTGCTAAACACTCAATTACTCTTTCAGCCAACCACCCAATCAATAATGGGTACGTCGGCGTCATATTACGTTCAGTTGCTGAAGCTTCAGCCGCATCCGGAAGGTGGGTATTTCGCCGAAACCTATCGGGCAGAGGAGTGCATTCCGGCCGGGGCGCTGCCCGCGCGGTTTGGTGGCGAACGCGCGTTCGGAACGGCTATTTACTTTCTGCTCGAGAATCACCACGTGTCTGCCCTACACCGGATTCAGGCCGACGAAATCTGGCACTTCTACGCGGGCGGCCCGCTGGAGGTGTTTGTGATCAATCCGGACGCGTCACTGCGCATCATTCGGCTGGGAAACAGACCTGACCAGGGGGAGGTATTTCAGGCGGTTGTACCAGCTGGTTGCTGGTTCGGCGCGAAGCCGGCCGGCGCTACAGACAGCGCGGGTTTTTCGCTAGTCGGCTGTACCGTGGCGCCGGGCTTCGACTTCGCTGATTTCGAGATGGGTGACCGGGCCGCGCTGCTGACCGAGTTTCCGCAGCATCGGGCCGTTATCGAGCGGCTAACTATTTGAAATTTACGTTTCCAAACTTCGACACCACTTTCACTTTCGTACCCGACCCGCTGCCGACTTTACCAATGTATTGCTTGGTCAGACGGGCGCCCCGGTTGTTGTTGTCGTTTGGCTGGGTGGTAAAATGCATGGTTGAGCCGCTGCCGTAGTTGAAATTGCCGTAGCTGACCGTTACGTCGAAGTCGCAGTCGTTTCCGTTCTCGATGGGCAGGGCCACGGATGAGTAGCTCGCCTGAATAGCCACGTTATCGGCTGTTTTGGGAAGTTGCTCGATCCGGAATCCGCCCGAAAAGCTCAGATTGATACGGCCCGACTCGCGCAGGGTGCCGATGGTAGCGCCGGAATAATCGATGTTGGCATCGAGTTTACCGACGTTGCCGATGTGCATCTTCCCAAACTTGTTGACCAGCGTCAGCGCATTGGCCCGGTTCAGGTCCAGATTACCGTAGGCCACGTCTACTTTCGCTGTTTCGAGCGCCCGGATCATGGCTTTACCGTAGGCCACATCGATGTCGGTCTGGCGGTTGGTGAGTTCGTCGGCGCTGAAATTACCATAGCGGCTGTACACGGTCAGCGGTGCGTGAAACGATGGGATGCTGGTGTTGCCAAACTTGTTCCGAACAGTCAGGGCGTTCTGCTTAGGCATCATCACCTCGTAGTTGATCCGGACAAAGTTGCGGTCGCCGTCGTTTTTCCAGCTGCTTAGGCTCCAGTTCGAGAGGCTGCTCTGGCTGAAGTTGGTTCGTACCACAATCTGATTGCCCGCTCGTTTTTCGTCAATCGTTACGGCATCCAGAAATCGCTGCACCCGTTCGTCGGAGTCGGAATTGGCCAGGACCGTAATCTGAACCCGGATCTCACTCTTGTCCCACAGCCCGACCGTTACCTGCCCGTACTGGTTGTCAATTGTGAGCACATCATTGGCATCTACGTCGAACAGTTTGATGATCGTTTTCTTTTTCTCCACTGCGCCGAGATCAGTCGGCTCCCCGGCCCACGATAGCATGGGCAAAAGGCAAAGTACCAGACTACACAGGATTTTCATTGGTTTGTTGTTTAATGCGCTGTATGACGCGCAGCTGTTCATTGAGCAGGTTGATCTGAATCTGCAGATTCTGAATCATGGCCTGAATCAGGACTTCCTGATTAGGATTTTTGGGTAAATCGGCCTTCAGCGACTGATACGACTTTTCGAGCCGGTTGAGGTCGGTGGCAAATTCCGCATACAGTTCCGGATCGTCCTGAGTCATTTGCATCAGTTCGGCCCGTTTATCGTCGATCAGTCGGGTATACTGAACAACTTCTCTGGCATACATGGGGCTGGCGGCAACGACCTCGGGCTGGTGGGTTACGCCGTACTGGTAGTTCATGTACCAGAAGCCACCGGCCAGCAGCAGGATCGCCACCGAAGCCGCTACCCGCCAGTCGAGGCTGGGCCAGCCAATCTGCAGCCCACCCGGTTTGCCGGTATTTTTATGCACATGCCGGAAGGGTGAGGGGGCGCTGGTCGGTTGCTGACCGGGTTGCTGGTTCAGCCCCTCTTCTATTTTCTTCCACAAGTCGCCCATGGGCGGCTCCCAGTCGTCGAAGGCTTCGCGGTTGTCGCGGACGAAGCGTTCCAGATTATCTTTCTTCATCGTTTTGTTGTTAGGTTAATAAGTCAAGCAACCGTTTTTTGCCCCGCAGGTACTGCGTCCGGGAGGTGGTTTCGCTGATGTTCAGCACGTTTCCAATCTCCTCGTGGTCATAACCCTCGAACAGATACAGCGACAACACCACCCGGTAGCCTTCGGGCAACTGAGCCATAGCCCGCCGGACCCGATCGACCTCCAGCTGCACCCCTTCTTCGTCGTATGGCTCGGGATCGGCCAGGTCGGGACCATCATCTTCGCCCAGCCGGTGCGACTCGATATCGACCAGCGTCATTCGGCGGCTGCGCAGGTGATTGATGGCCCGGTTTACGACAATCTGTTTCAGCCAGGCGCCAAACGTACTTTGCCCTCGAAACGAGCCGATGTGGCTAAAGGCATCAATAAAGGCTTCCTGCAGTACGTCTTCGGCTTCGGCTTCGTTGTTTACGATTCGAAGACAGACGTTGTACATGGCTTTCACATACTGTTGATACAGGTCATACTGAGCCCGTCGCTCGCCCTGCTGGCAGCGTTTAACCAGATCAGCATGGCGGTCTGGGTATGGTTTGGACTCTAACAGATTCAGCGGAACAGGTAATTTAAGTTGCAATCAGGAGAAAGACAGCGCAACGGTGTCGGGCGTTGCATTATTGCATAAAGTTTTTTCGATATCTTGACGTAAAAAAAGCTGGTCATGTACGAACCATCATTTCACTCGCCCTTTGTTGTCCATGACGATGGCACTAACTCCCCACTGGCTCATCAGATCGTTATCAGCAAACTGACGATCGAACTAGGGGTCCTGTATTATCATCGACGGGCAATTTCTCTGATGCCGCTGCCAGAGACACCGCTCGGTGAAGGCCCGGGGCATCAGGTTCCCGATGTGCTACTGTTCGATAACGAAGCGCAGTTGACCCGTATCGTTATCGAAGTAGCTCAGCCCCGGTCGGCTAATCGGGATCTTCACAAAATTATCAACCTTATCGAAGACGACGATTACGGCATTCTGGAAGGCTTCGTTTATAATTACTATTCTGGCGAATGGCTGCGGTACTGCAAAGGCGACGGTGGGGTTGCTATCAGCTCTTCGTTTTCGCCCCTGATGAACGTTGACCTGGGGCCGATGCTCTAGCGACAGTCTTATTACCAGCAAACTTCAGATAATCGACGCTTCCAATCGTTGAGATCATCGTGGTTTATAGATTGTTGGTATTCGACAACAGAAGCTTTGAAATAACTAACATTACTCTGCCGAAGGCGGTCTCTCTTATTTGTTACATCTTTTGAACTTACATAATCGAAAATTTTTTGAATTGCTTTTGTATAATTATCAGATGAACAACGGAAGACGTATGTTGCTCGATTATCTTCAATACTTTCCCACAAGATATATGTGCAATGGCGACCGTCAACAGGAAATAAAAAAGCGTCTTCGTTTATTATAGTAGTGTTACTTTCGCTACGGCGACGTTCTCGAACAGGAATAATCTGATAGTTGTCTGAATAGATTTCGCATAAGTGTTTAAGATAAGAGCGTGTTTTGGAATAGCTGAAAGCTGAGAGTCAGGTCATCTTTGTAGCGACCAAGCTTACAAACAATGACTACTCAGTGGAGACCACTAACTGACTCTCAGTGGGCGGCAATCGCTCCGGCGACCCGGTTCGCCTTTTTTACCGCTTCAGCGCAAACGAAAACATGATCTTCGCCCTATCGTCAACGCTCTGCTCTGGCAACTCCGCACGGGCTGTCAATGGCGCAATCTGCCATTCGAGCACCTGCCCTGGCAGACCATCTGCTACTACTTCCACCGCTGGAAGCTGGATGAAACCATTGAGAAACTTAATGCTGCCTTGAATCAAGCCGACCGAATCCGAGCTGGCCAGGAAGCGTCACCTTCGCTACTTTGCATTGATTCACAATCAGTTAAGATAGCCCTAATGGGCAGCGTGGCACGCGGCATGGATGGCCACAAGGCCGTTAATGGGCGCAAGCGGCAGTGGGTGGTTGATGCGCAGGGGCGACTTTGGGTAGCGGACGTACACGCGGCCAATGAGG
>NZ_SWJG01000008.1 GCF_005870035.1 Spirosoma lacussanchae
AAAGATTTGCGAGCTGTTAGCTATTAGTAAGCCCACGCTGTATGCCTACATACGTGCCAGCCAGAAAGCTAGCTGATGTATGTAGGTTTCTTGATGGAACATTTCGTACGAATGTGGGCAGCCCCCCTGTATACGTAGGGCGAGAAGTCGCTGCCCATACGGTATAAGTTGGCCACTACAAATGCTTCCCCGGCCTTGTGGCGTGATGCCGTGATCTGGGCAATCCAGGCTTCTTTGGGCAGGCCCGGCAGGCGGCTGCTGAGGTTAGTCCAGGTTTTTCCCCCATCCTGCGTAAGCTGAACATTTCCATCGTCGGTACCAACCCAGATAACCCCCGCTTTCAGCGGGCTGGGTGCAATGGTCAGAATGGTATTGTGGTTCTCGGCCTGGGTAGCATCGACGGTTAACCCACCGCTATCGTCCTGTTTCTGGTGCGCCGGATCGTTCAGGGTCAGGTCGGGCGAAACGGTTTCCCAGGTCATGCCTTTATCGGTTGACTTGTGGAGAAACTGACTGCCTGCGTAAATCGTCTTTTTATCGACAGGATCCAGCGCAAAGCCGGTATTCCAGTTGAACCGAAGCCGGGTATTCATGTCACTGATAATAGGTTTTACGAAAGCGGCCCCCCCGGTTTTCTTGTCATACCGGATGATATTCCCCCCCTGTGACATCGCGTACCCGTACCGGGAGTCCTCGCCATCGGGGATCACATCGAACCCATCGGCCAGAATCAACGCCTGCCAATGGCTGTTTCGGATACCGCCCGTCTGGAAGGTATAGGCAGGCCCAGTCCAGGAGCCGTTGTCCTGTAATCCACCATAAATGTTGTAAGGGACTTCGTTATCAACATTTACGTGGTAAAACTGACCGACCGGAATGGCCTCCGGATTGGTCCATGATTTGCCGTGGTCGCGGCTGATGGCCAGGCCGCCGTCATTGCCCTCGATGATTATATCCGGATTGGTGGGATGAATCCAGAAGGCATGGTGGTCAGAATGGACCTGATCGGGAGTAGCCAGCACGGTAAACGTTTTGCCACCATCTTCACTGACCGACAGCGGGGCACTCAGTTTATAAATACGCGTTTCGACCAGTGGGTCGACGTAAATTTCGTTGTAATAAAACGGCCGGTCGGTCGCTACTGCGGGGTCGTCAGTAACCAGGGTCCATTTCTCACCCCCATCGTCGGAGCGGTACAGCCCGTTTTTTGGCGCTTCGACCAGCGCGTATATTTTGTTGGGTGAGCTGCGGCTGATAGCCAGGCCCAGCCGGCCGAAATCTCCCTTTGGCAACCCGTCGCTCTCGCCTTTTTTCTTCCAGGTTTTGCCCCCGTCGTAGGTGATGAACAAGCCCGAGCCGGGCCCACCCGACGTAAAATCCCAGGGCGTCCGGCGATGCTGCCACATGGCTACGATAAGCTTGCTTGGGTTTGTAGGGTCCATGACCATTTCGGCGACTCCGGACTTTTCATTGGTGTACAATACCTTCTCCCAGGACTGACCGCCGTTCGTTGTTTTGAAAACACCCCGCTCGGGATGCTCGCCGAAGGGAAAACCGATCACCCCCGCGTAGACTACGTCGGGGTTCGTAGGGTCAATGATCAGGCGATGGATGTTAAACGTCTTTTCTAAACCCATTGACTTCCAGGTCAGACCACCGTCAATACTTTTGAAAATGCCCCCGCCCATGTTTACCGAGTTACGCGGGTTTCCTTCCCCAGTGCCCACCCATACCACGTTCGGATTATTTTGCTGGATAGCGATCGACCCAATGTTTAGGGTAGGCTGATCATCGAATACAGGTTTCCAGGTCCCTCCGGCATTGGTGCTTTTCCAGACGCCCCCGGAGGCTGCTCCGACGTAGATAATGTCCGGGTTACTCACTACGGCATCGATAGCCGTAATGCGCCCGCCCATAACCGCCGGGCCAACGCTTCGGGCTTTCATCTGTTTAAGGGCTGAAATAGGTACTGGCTGCGACAGCGCTACACTGAGCGGGAGTAGAGCGGTCAGGAGAATATGGGTTATTTTCTGGTTCATGATTGATCGGGTTAGGTTAATTACTTGTAGATGGCCAGCGCATCGAAGGTGCCGGGTACCGGTTTAGGGCTGTTGGGGTTCGAGTTAAGCTCGTTCTGCGAGTAGATGAAACGCCACGGAAGCTGGGTGCCGTTGTTTGGCGTTAGCTTGATGCCGTAGGGTTCGTTACGAGTACGGCGCTCATCGTTCCAGCCAATATGCTGGCCGTAAAAAGACACGTACCGCTCCTGCAGAATTTCACGCAGCAGGGCGTTGTCGGCGCTGATGTTGTCTTTATTCTCGATGCCACCCGCGGCAAAATCGGCTGCCACGAAGGGGTCATATTTATAGTTTCCTGTTGTCAGGTAGGTTGAGTTGATATAGCCGCCGGTGTTTAAAAACGCCCGGTAGCGGTTCAGGTGGTCGAGCGCCACCGTAAACCCTTTGCCCGACCGCAACGCCATTTCGGCCAGCGTCAGTATATTCTCCTGATACGTAATCATTGGGAAGCTGGCACTCCGGGCAAAAAAACCGCTGGCCGTAGCCGTACTGGATGTGTTTGGCTCAATACGCCCGGGGGTGTTGACACCGTTTTCGAGGTAATAGAACCGGAAACGGGCCGTTTCCACCGTTTTGGCATGGCCCCGATACGCAGTGCTTGTGGGATTGAGCAGGCCCACATTATAGGCACCAACGGCAAAGATGTCGCCCAGCCGCTGGTTCGTCAGAAACGAGAAATAATGATTTTCGTTGACGCTGGTCGTAATTCCGTGCGGAGCATAGAGCGAGTTGGCAAAGACGCTGATGCCATTCTGAGCGGCCGTATAGGCGGCTTCGTATTGTTTGGTATCAGTGAGCAGTCGGGCCTTCAGGGTGTACGCCACCTGTTTCCATTTGGTAGCATCGCCCCCGAAGTGGATATCCTCGGCGCCTACGGTGCCGACACCCGCGTCCAGATCGGCAATTGCTTCATCGACGAGCGTAAGTAGTTTTGTATAGACTTCGGCCTGCGGCTGAAACTTCGGATTCGGGAATTTGATAATATCGCCTGCTTCGTCGTACGGGATGTCGCCCCAGAGTTCCGTGCCCGTTGCCAGGGCGTTGGCCCGTAAAATTTTGGTGATTCCGATCATGCGTCGGTTACCCAGTTCGCCCGCTTTTTGAATGGCAATCAGCGCGTTGGCGTTGGTAGCCTGAAACACCAGGTTCCAGTCGGCGTCGTATACCCCGGCGCTGACGTTATAATTAAAGTAGTCTTTCCACTGTCGGTCGGCGCCGGTGGTATAGCCGCTCCAGATGGTTGTTAAGCGGCTGGCCATGCCCTCCTGGGTGGCAATGTTGGCTAGCTGGGTGCCGGTGAAAACGAGCGAGGCAGGAGCACTGGTCGGATTGTTGGGATCAACGTTCAGCCCATCGACAATAGACTGGCAGGAGACGAACAGCAAAAAAAAGAACAGGCTAAACGTGGAAAGTAGTTTATAGATTCGGTTCATGATCGTCCTGAGTTAAGATGACAGGGAGGAAAAAAGACGCAGCGGCTGTATGCGATTCTTTCTTTCAGCCTAGTAATTGATCTTGATGCTGAACAGCAATGACTTGGTGTTCGGGCTGTTGAAGTAATCCTGGCCCCGCGAATTGCCCGTACCGTTTAGTCCGGTTTCGGGGTCGATCCCGACCACATTCGTCCACAGAATGGGGTTACGGCCGGTCAGGGTAAAGTTGATCGACTGCAGCCGGGTCTTCTGGCGGAAACTGGCCGAGTTGAGCGAATAGCCGACTGAGACTTCGCGCAGGCGGGTCCAGCTGCCGTCGGAGATAAACTGCTCAACCAGCGTGCTGAAGCCGCCCCCGATCGAGGTGTAGTAGCTTTCGTCCAGCAGTACCGGTCCAGCACCAAAATCCTTGATAGCACCCCGAACCGTTGTGCCAGCAGCGATGGTTCTGCCTGCATAATTTTTGAGCGGCTGCCCCAGCGTTACGTCATACCCAACGTCCTGATGGGTACCGAAATGGTACATCACCCCTCGCGTGCCGTTGTAGAAGTCGCCACCCTGCGAGGTTTCGAACAGGACGTTTAGTGATACTCCTTTGAAAGAGAGGTTGGTGCCGAAGCCACCGCGCCAGTCGGGATTCGGGTCGCCCAGCACCCCAAACGAGGAGGCAATCTGTGGGAATCCGTTGGCGTTGAGGACGAGAGCACCCGCTTCGTTGCGCTGGTATACGCCACCGTAGAGCGATGACATGGCGTAGCCCACCTTGGCAACGGTACTGGCCGTGCTGCTGAAACCACCCAGGGTGATATTATCCGTACCAGCCAGGTCGAGCACCCGGTTTCTGTTCCGGCTCAGGTTGGTAAACAGGTTCCAGTTGAACGAGCCACGGCTCATGACATTGTAGTTCAGCTCCAGCTCCAACCCTTTGTTTTCCATGGTACCGGCATTGGTGTATTTCTGGGTAAATCCGGTCGAGCCAGCCGTGGCTACGTCGAGGAGCAGGTCTACAATTTTGTTTTGATAGTAAGTAAATCCGACCGACAGCTTGTCGTTCATAAACCGCAGATCGGTCCCCACTTCATACTCCGTTTTTCGCTCCGGACGCAGATTTGGATCGCCCTGCCGGTTGCTCTGAACAAAGGCGCCATTTCCGTAGCCGGTGCCGCTAACCGGACCTCCCCAGCTCCCGAACGAAGCGTTGACGAAGGTAGTCGTGTTTCGGTAGGCGTCAGGCTGCACCCCAACCGTACCGTATGAAGCCCGCAGTTTGCCGAACGACAGAAACTTGTTGCTGCTCAGAAGAGGTAGCTTGGTAAATTGCCACGCTACATCGGCCGACGGGTAATAGAACGTCGACTGCGATTCGCTGCCGAACGTAGAACCAGCCTCACCCGCCAGCGAGGCATTGACAAATAACTGATCGAAGAAACCCAGGTTCAGCGACGAGTAGGCCCGGGCCGTTCGGCGGTGCGTTCTGGTATTATAAGGCACCCGGTTGGCAGCCAGTGCGTTGGTAAAGTTGGGTGGCGCATCGGGAATGATAAAGGTATTCAGCGTTCCGCCCAGACTCAGGTATTTCCGGTCGTTGATATTAAAGCCGAGGATCAATGTGCTGGTAATGTTTTTCCCGAAGTCCCTGAACACGCGGCCGATGACATCCATGTTCATCTCTGTCTCTTTCAGCATCTGTTGTTCAAAGCTTCCCAACCCGCTGTTGACGGCTGATGAAACCGGAGAATTAGTGATACGCAGATCGGTATAACTATCCAGCCCGCCCCGGGCGGTAATGTCGAACCAGCTGGCCGGGGTGATCAACAGCTCGGAGCTAAGTATGAACCGGTCTACCTCGGTGGTGTTGGTCATCTCGTTGATGGCCCACAACGGGTCATTGTATACCGGGTTGGCGGATGCACCCAGGTAATTTCGGAACGAACGCTGGCGGTTCGGGATTGGGCTGGCGGTGGGTGATGCGAAATAGTTTCCCTTATAGCCGCGGTTGTCGTAATCGGGGGGTGTTCGCAGCATACCGATGTAGAGCCCGGCAACACTGTTGCTGCGCTGTACCCGGTTGGAGGTTGTTCGGGCGTAGGTGGCATTGGTAGTCGCCTTAAATAGGTTGTTGAATCGCCGTTCGGTATTGAATCGAACCGTCGTGCGTTTATAGTCGCTCTGCCCGTTCAGAATCCCCTGCTGACGCAGATCGCCGACGCTCAGGTAGAAGTTGCCCTTATCGTTGCCCCCACTAATGCTTAGGTTATTGTCGATGTAGGTACCCGTCCGGAAGACCTGATCCCGCCGAACATCGTTGAATGTCTCCCGGGAGTTTTTACGGATGATCGGGTAAAATATCTGACCGTTATCCGCTTCAAACCGGGGTCCGTTCTGGTTGACCTCATCCGCTGCACCCGACCGGTCAGCAATCCGGTCACCCCAGGTAAACGAACCAGTTGGGCTGTAAACCCCGCCTGCTCCCTGGCCGTAGGTGCTCTGCATCGGGTGTAACAGGTTGGGCTGGTCAAACGACACGGCTGAGGTGAGTGCAATGTTTACTTTATCGGTATTCGCGCCTTTTTTGGTCGTGATGACGATCACCCCGTTAGCCGCTCTGGACCCCCACAGGGCCGCTGCCGATGCTCCTTTCAGGATCTGCATAGAAGCGATATCATTCGGGTTGATGTCGTTCAGGCGCGATTGCTGGGAGACCCCGGCTACCCCATCGCCCAGGGTGGAGTTACTGATAGGAATACCGTCGACGATAACCAGCGGCTGAGTCGACCCCGTGATGGTATTTTGCCCCCGTATCTGAATATATGAACCGGCGCCTGGATCACCGGCCGACCGGGTGATCTGCACACCGGCTGCTTTACCGGCCATACCGTTGATCACCCCCGTTTCGCCGGAGCGCACGATGTCTTTCGCATCTATCTTAGCAGCCGTGGCACCCAGCTTATCGGCGTTTTCCTTGAAGCCCAGGGCGCTTACTACCACCTCGGAAAGGGAGGTTTCGCCGGGAATGAGTGAAACCGATATCGTGCTTTGATTACCAATGACGACTTCAGTTGTTTTCATGCCAATGAACGAAAAAACCAGCGTTCCGGCCGCGTGTTCAGAGGGGATCGAGAGGGAGTAATTGCCTTCGCTGTTGGTGGATGCACCAATGGTTGTGCCTTTAATGGCTACGTTGACCCCAGGTAGTGCACTATTGTCTTCGGTAGACAGAACGCGACCTTTCACCACCCGACTTTGTGCAAACACTGGACTCGATAAACACGAGATAAAAAGCAATACAAAAAGTATGAAGACTTTTTTCATCGTAGAACAGGAGTTATAAGGTTGATTCAATGAAAGCAGGAAATTTCAGAGCGGGCCCAGTTGGGCCGGATAAAGGGCATACAGCCCTGTCCGAGCCTGTCGGGCTCGGTGGCAGTTAAAAAAACGTGACGTAAAAGCAGACCAATCCCCGACCCCAATCGGCAGCGCGTGTGGGGTTTTTGTCACACACCAACCGGGCTAACAGCCCAACGGGTTAGTGGTGAGAAGGGGTAATCGAGTGGAAATTAGAGTTTTGCTTTCTTCAGTGCGGCTAGAATAAAGCAACTGTCGTAAAAGGTGAAAGACTTATTCGATTAACAGTGTGTCAAATATACTGTTCCCTGTAGGCTTGTCAAGTGCTTACGGTCTTTAATTTGTTTTTAATGTCAAAATACTATATTTTATACTATTTAATTCGGCATTAATTAAAATATAATTCTATAATATTCAACTTACGCAAAATATAGTATTGTGCATATTGACCTAGGTTCAGGTTTTGGTGACCCTACTCATACAGGGAGTACGCGTACACTAGAAGCCACCCGGAATTTGTCAGGGATTTCAAAAATTCGGGGTGGTTGTGGTACAAATGGCCTAAGAGCTGGTGTGCGGCATGCCGGTTAGAACCTGCCTCTCAGCGAGATTATCAGGTTACGTCCCGCAGCGGACATACCGGAGCTGTAGGGTCGGTAGCGCTGGTCGGTGATATTTTCGAGTCCGGCATTCACCGTCAGGTAGCGGTTGAGCCCATACTGCGCTTTCAGGTTAAGCGTATACCAGGCTGGTGTATAAGGCTTGCCCGTTGCATCGAGGGCGTACATATAATCTTTACCGAGTTCTTCCTGGGGTAGCTCCGCATTCGACACCGCATCATTGTATACGGCATACACTTCGAGCCGTAGTTTCCGGGTTGTATAACTCAGGCGGGTTATGCCGAACCAGGGAGCCGCATGGCGCAGAGGACTGGTCGTGCCATCGTCCAGTTCCTCGTCGCCTTTCTGATAGGTAAACTGGGACGACAGGCGAAGGCCAGCCGGTAAGCTGAACTCCAGCCCGGCCTGTACGCCATAAACCCGCGCTTTGGCTGCGTTCTGGATGGCCTGCACCTGGCTAAGTTCACCGTTATAAACGATGCTGTCCCGGCCGTTCAGCCTGAAATTGCGACGAACCAGGGCATTGTCCAGCAAGGTATAGTACCCCGTGACATCTACTTTCAGCAAATTGCCGATCAGCTTAGCCACGCCCACTTCTGCGTTATAGGCATATTCGGCACGGAGCGATGGGTTGGGAATAACCACAGCCCCGGGCGCGGAGTCGAATACTTTGCCAATATCATCGACATTGGGCGACCGGAACCCGGTTGACAGATTGGAGCTGAGCGTCCAGGTGTCCGATGGCAGATAAACCAGTCCCAGGCTGCCCGTTAACGCGCCGTTATTCAGCCGGGCGGAGGTAAATGGAAACGGATAAAAATCGGTTTTGAACTGGGAGTTCAGCTTGAACTGGTTGTAACGCAGGCCAGATTGTAGGGTTATCTGGTCGTTC
Organism: Spirosoma lacussanchae; assembly: GCF_005870035.1. Lineage (GTDB taxonomy): Bacteria > Bacteroidota > Bacteroidia > Cytophagales > Spirosomataceae > Spirosoma > Spirosoma lacussanchae. The sequence continues at coordinate 8,369 of NZ_SWJG01000008.1, forward strand.
AGTTTCAGCTGGTAGGTAAGATACGCTGCGTAGGATGCCCAGTTTGACGCCGGATACCGGGGGGCACCCGCCACGGTGCTGTTCGTTTTGATGTTCAGGGTGCTGGCCGTGGAAACGACGTCGTTGTAAACGGCTTCGAGTCCATAAAATACCCGCTGCCGATCGGTGATGCGTTTATCAAAATCAAGGTTGGCCGAAATTGCCTGTACCTGCTCGCGGGTGGTTCGCTGCTGCGCGTCATTCAGATCCCGGTCGATCCGGCTTTCCTCAAAGTATTGATGGGCCAGCCGTACGGTCAGCTGATCATACACCGAATTGGATGAGGTATGATTGACCGTCAGATTGTTCATCATCCAGGTTTGGGGGCCGTATTTCCAGTCGGCCGAGCGGGGCAAACCCCGTCGATAGCGGAGTAATCGGTCGTACCGCGAGTAATCGGAAGTAGTTGAGTAATGAAAACCGTAGTTGACATCCCAGCGATCCGTTGGCCGGAAGCGTATTTTCTGCATGAGGTTGATTTGCGAATACCCGGTGGGCCGCTGAACCCGCGGGTCCGAATTAGGAACAACCCGATCTTCACCGTTCATCCGTTCGACGTATTCGGGGCGTAAATAGTCGGTCGGTCCGTGGCTGCCCATGCGTAAATCGCCAAAGGTATTGTGGGACACGCTGCTCAGCAAGGCCCATTTTTTCCAGCCGAGGCTCACATCGATATGGCCCGTCTGCTCGCTGTTGGCCGACGAATACCGCAGGGCTGCCCCTCCGGAAACGGCAGGGGTGGCGCCGGCTCCCAACTGGGGAGTCAGCGTGTAAAAGCTCATCACTCCGCCGATGGCGTCGCTCCCGTACATGACCGACCCGGGGCCGAACAGTACTTCGGTATTGGCAATGGCGTAGGGGTCGAGTGAGATCACATTCTGGAGATTACCACTGCGAAAAATGGCCGTGTTCATCCGCACGCCGTCTACCGTAATCAGCAGCCGGTTCGTCGAAAACCCACGGATCATCGGACTGCCTCCGCCCTGCTGGCTTTTCTGAATAAAAACCTCTCCCGAAATCCCCAGCATATCGGCCGCTGTCTGCGGATTCTGAAAGGCCACATCCCGGGCTGATATACGGATAATGCGGGAAGGAACCTCCCGGCTCGACTGCCGCCACCGGTTGGCGGTTACTACAACCTGTTGTAACGAAACCGGCGAGGCCTGCAGGTACAGACTGGGACCACGTTTCGCTAACTCATCGTAACTCAGTGTCTGCGTTGGGTAGCCCAGGGTTCTGATCTCAATGGTAGAGGCTCCTTTAAAATCGGCCAGGTCAACGCGGCCCGCGGCATCGGTAACGGCCGACGTTTTACGGTCGGTGCTGGAGAGTGTTACGCCCTCCAGTGGTAAGGAGTCAGCCTGGTCCCGTACAATAATCGTCTGTGCCTGGCCTAAGAAGGGAGCGCTAACGAGCAAACAACGAAGTAAATGGTTCCGCATACGCTGACCGGTCTAAGAAAGAAGTAGAGGGGACGAAGTAGGACTTAAACCAATAAAATTTGGCTTTAATTAAAAATCTCATATTGTTAACCCTACTTTTGCAAAGTATACAAAATAATCATTGCATTGTATGCGGTTTTCAATAAAATGCTACCGAAAATTACGTTCACTTCACTAACCTAAGCTTTATGTATCAACCCTTTACTTTGCTCGCCGGAGTAGTTGTCAGCGCTTTGCTGCTCGGACAGCCGGTCATGGCCCAGCGAAAGACAAAATCGAGTCCGGCAGTTAACCGTCAGCTATCCGACAGTCTATTCAACGGGCTTCGCTGGCGCAATATTGGTCCATTTCGGGGCGGGCGTTCTCTGGCAGCAGCAGGCCACCCCGATCAGCCGCTTACCTATTATTTCGGAGCTACGGGCGGGGGCGTCTGGAAAACCATAGATGGAGGTGCTAACTGGATGCCTATTTCGGATAGTACCTTTCAGTCGAGCTCGGTCGGGGCTGTAACGGTTGCCCCCTCTAACCCGAATATCATTTACGTAGGTATGGGCGAGGCCGATATCCGGAGCAATATTGCCAACGGGGACGGAGTTTATAAGTCGACCGATGCCGGAAAAACCTGGAAGCATATGGGCCTGAAACTGGCCGATGCGATCGGGAATATTGAAGTACATCCGCAAAATCCGGACATAGCCTACGTAGCAGCCCTGGGTAATCCGTTTGCTCCCAATAAGGAGCGTGGTGTCTTCCGAACAACCGATGGGGGTAAAACCTGGAAGCACATTCTGGCCAAAAACGACAGTACGGGGGCCGCCGTGGTAGAGCTTGACCCCAATAACCCCTCTATCGTTTATGCGTCGATGTGGCAGGCCTACCGAAACAGCTATAAAATGAGCAGTGGTGGGCCCGGCTGCGGCCTCTACAAATCGACCGATGGGGGCGATACCTGGACAAGCCTGCACACACGGCCTGGTATGCCGAAAGGATTACTGGGTAAAATTGGTATAACCGTGTCGCCCGCCAACTCGAACCGGTTGTACGCCATGGTTGAAAACGCCAAGGGTGGACTGTACCGTTCTGATGATGCCGGCAACAGCTGGCAGCTGATCAACGAGGATAAGAACCTCTGGCAGCGGCCGTGGTATTACATGATGCTGGCGGCTGACCCGCAAAACGAAAACGGTCTTATTGTCCTGAACGTGAACGCGTTGAAGTCGTACGATGGCGGCAAAACCTTTCAACGCATCGCGGTCCATCATGGCGACACGCATGATATCTGGTGGAACCCCAAAAATCCGCAGAATTTCATCATTGCCGATGACGGTGGAGCCGAAGTAACTTACAATGGCGGGGCCACCTTTTCGGATGTCGACATCCCAACGGCCCAGTTCTACCACGTGTCTATCGACAACGATTTTCCCTATAATCTCTACGGTGCCCAGCAGGACAACTCCGCCATCCGGATTGCCAGCCGCACCACCGACAATGTCATTGGGCCCAGCGCCTGGTATTCGGTAGCCGGCGGGGAATCTGGCTACATCACGTCGGACCCGAACAACCCGCTGGTTACATTCGGCGGTAGCTACGATGGGCTGATCACCCGCTACGACAAAGCCACCGACCAGAACCAGCGGATCAATGTCTACCCCGATTACAGCATGGGTGCCCCATCGTCTGATCGGAAATACCGGTTTCAGTGGACTTTTCCGATTGTTTTTTCCCCGCACGACAGCAAAGCGCTCTATGTCACCTCCCAATATGTGCACCGGAGCATGGACTATGGGCATTCGTGGGAGGATATAAGCCCAGATCTGACACGCAACGACCCGAAGACCCAGGGCGACACGGGCGGCCCGATCACGAAAGACAACACCGGTGCCGAAACCTTCCCGACCATTTTCACTCTGGCTGAGTCGCCGGTAGAGAAGGGCGTGTTCTGGGCAGGTTCTGATGATGGTCTGATGCACATCAGCCGCGATGGGGCCAAAACCTGGCAACCGATTACTCCACCTGTTTCGATGCTGCCCGAATGGGCGATCATGAGCATGGTGCACCCGTCCGATCATACTACTGGCAAAGCCTACCTGGCGGCTAAACGGTACATGTCGGGCGACCGAAAGCCGTATCTGCTTAAAACAACGGATTACGGGAAAACCTGGACACTCATCACCAGCGGTATCCCGGCCGACGAGCACTGCCATGTTGTTCGGGAAGACCCTAATAAGCCGGGCTTACTGTATGCGGGTACCGAACGGGGCGTGTATGTCTCGTTCAACGATGGCGGTTTCTGGCACAAGCTGTCCATGAATCTGCCCGTTACCCCCGTCCGCGACCTGCAAATTCACAAGCGGGATAAAGACCTGGTGGTGGCCACCCACGGCCGATCGTTCTGGATCATGGATGACATAACCCCCCTGCATGAACTGACCGATCAGCGCGACGGACTATCCGGCAAAACGGCGCATCTGTACAAGCCCCGTCCGGCCTACCGGATGGATGGTGGAGCGCAAACGGCTGAAGAGGGCGAGGCCGTCGATCAGGGCGAAAACGCGCCAAACGGTGTACTGGTCCGATATTACCTGAAAAATAAGCCCGACAAAGAGCTGAAACTGCTGTTCATGACCAACGCAGGCGATACCATTATCACCTACTCCAGCCTGAAAGACAAGCGCGGTCAACCCCTGAAAGTGGCTAAAGAGTTCTACGACGACCCGGGTCAGAAACGGCCGGGAAGCGCGTCTGCACGGCCAGGCATGAACGTATTCGTGTGGGATATGCGCTACCCGGATGCAACACCGGTTGAGGGAACGAATGTGATGTGGACAGGACGGGGGACAGGGGCTAAGGTTGTTCCCGGGGCGTATAAAGTTCGTATGCTGCTGGGCGACTCACTGATTGCCGAGCAACCGATCGAGATACGGAAAGACCCGCGCCTTGCGATTACGGATGCTGATTACAGGGAGCAGTTTGAGCTGTTGATGAAAATAAACAGCAAACTTTCAGAAACCCACAAGGGCGTCAATCAGATCCGTCAGATCAGAAGCCAGATTAACGGCTACATGAAGGATGTCAAAGACCCCAAAACGGCAGAGAAATTCAAAAAGGTGACCAAACCGATGCTCGAATCACTGGATGAGCTGGAGTCTACCCTGATGCAGCCCAAGTCGAAAGCGATTCAGGATGCGCTGGCTTACCCAATTCGGCTAAATGACAAGCTGTCGGGGGTGGGCTCAGTCGTATCATCGGCGGAGACCAAGCCGACAAAGTCCTCTTACGTGGTTTATGAGGCTCTCGAAAAGCAGGTAGGAACGGCGCTGGGTAAGTTAAAAACGATTATTGATCAGCAGGTGCCCGAGTTTAACCGGATGGTAACCGAACAGCGTATTCCAGCTATTACCCCCTAGTGGGTCCGGCTAATTTCTGCTGCACACATATACCTGTTGTATGGTGCCCCGATACCGTGGAACCCTAAGGTCAACGGTACCGGGGCACCATACTCATTCATTGCATAAGCTAATGGGGTGCACCTGATTTCTCAGTCAGGTGCAAAAGCCTGCCTGGATGCATAAAAGCTGGTATGAGTTGGCCAGGATACCCATATTTGCGGTAGAATTTTATCAATTCAAGCGTATAAAAATGCCGCCAGCTCCTATTTCCAGCCACTCCGATCACGAGCCCATAGAGCTGTTTCGGTATCTACGGACTTTGGTCGATGCTGCCGAACAGGCCTCCTCCCCTTTTCCAAAGTTTGCTTTAGTGGAAGCTTATTGGCATATCGGTCGCATCATCGTCGAGATTGAGCAGGCCGGGCAGGTACGGGCTGACTACGGTATACACCTCATCGAATCACTATCGGAACAGCTAACGCAGGCATTTGGAAAAGGATACAGCCTGCCCAATATGTGGCGGTTCAAACAGTTTTTCTTGGCGTTTCCAATTCTCTCCACAAATGGGAGAGAATTAACAAACCTCAGGCAACATCTTAGAACTGAGCTGACCTGGTCACATTATCGGGTATTAATGCAGCTCGAAAACCTGCAGGAACGGGCTTTTTACCTTAACCAGGCGGCTGACGAACGGTGGACCGTGCGATTCATGCAGCGGTTGATTCGTACCCGCTATTACTACCAGGTAGCTCTCGGTGACACGAACTTATTGCCCGGCTCGCCCACTGAAGAAAGAGTCGAGAGAAGTAGCACCCCTACCCTTTCGGCCGTTGGCGGTACGCCCCGGACCCGGCTGGCCAGCATCAAAAAAATAATGCTCGACCGTTACGTTGGCTTCGCTTTTGTAGGGCAGCGGCAATTCGTATCTGTCAATGGGCAGGACCGATGGGCGGAACTGGTCTTCTTCAATTACCTGCTCAATCGATTCGTCCTTGTTCAGCTAGGTGAGTTTGGGCCTGTCAGTCAGGCGGCCTTTGTGCAGTTGATCGACGCGTATAGCAGCAAACAACCGCCCGGATTCACCAACCAGCCCATTGGCCTTCTGGTGAATCAACAGGGGCAGATTAAACACCTCACGAGTAGTCAGGAACAGGGTTTATCACTCGATGACAGCAGCCGCCTACCGGTCAGCTTTGCCTGATTGACACCAACAGATGACCAACTTAAGCTCTACTCCATTTTCAGGGTTTCGACCGGATTTGTTTTTGCTGCCCTGATGGTTTGCGATCCAATCATCAGAAAAGCAATTACCCACACCACCAGCAAGCCCCCCATCAGCTCGATAAGCTGAACAGGTTTATGATAGGGGAAATGAGCGAGCACAATCCGCTCGAAGAACAGGTAGGTGGTAGGCAGAGCGATAAAAGCAGCTATCAACAGCTGGACCAAAAAACCACGGCTCAGTAAGTAGACAAGGCTTCTTGAGCTGGCCCCCATCACTTTCCGGATACTAATTTCCTTGAGCCGGGTTTCTGTCGTGAACGCTACCATGCCAAAGAGTCCCATAGATGCAATCGAAATGGCCAGAATCGACAGAAACCCAATGATCTTGATCATCGTCGAATATTCACTATACGCTTCTTCGATCGCTTCGTCGTAGAACTCAGCCCGAAACGGATGAACCCGGTCAATCTTTTTCCAGATCGATTCCAGTTTAGCCCGGGTTGCCGGCAGATCAGCACTTTGTACTTTGACATTGATAATAGCCCTGTCTCCAGGGGTCCAGAACATGAACGCTACCGGCTCGATGAGGTTGTCGACCTTACCGTAGTGGAAATCCCGGATAACGCCCACGATTGTCATCCGGCGGGTACCGCTGAAATTGGTGAACGAGATCTCTTTACCGATGGCCTGGTCTGGGTTGTCTGCGATGTTCAACCGCTTCAGCACCTGCTGGTTCACGATCACCTCCGTAGCGGCAGCGGCCGTTGCTGGTCGGGCCTTGAAGTTCCCTCCAGCCAGCAGCTTATGATCATGCAGCGCCATATACTGTTCATCGACATGATTGGTCAGGACCAGCACCGAGTCACGCGAGTCGGTATATTTCATAAATCCGCCCCAGGCGTTACCTATGCTCGTCACGATCAGGGATCTGGATAAAGCCGTTACTTCCGGAATTTCACCCAGCTCCTTCATCAGTGCATCCGGCTTATTACCCTGCATATCGATGTTCAGGATATTGTCGGTCCTGAAGCCAAGATCGAAAGCGAGGATATCTCTATACTGTACATAGCTAATGGTAGTTGCGGTGATAAAAATCAGGGTAAGCGTATATTGAACTACAACCAGGGCGCGTCTGAGTGGCACGTGCCTGAAGAGATTCACCGTTGAGACATTGCGGAGTGCGTTGATGGTACTGACTTTAGAAAAGAAAAGGGCTGGCAGCAAACCGGCCACAACCCCCACAGCGACCGAAAAGAAAACAAACGCCATAACCATTGATAGGGTAAGCTCAAGCTTCACCGTGCGCTGCATCTCCGGAGCCAGGTTGATCAGTTGTGGCCGCAGCAGGAGAAAGAGGAAAAAAGAAAGCAACAGGGCGGCCAGCGAAATCAGGATGGCTTCGGCCAGAAATTGCTGCCAGATCTGGTCTCTGCCGGCACCGATGGCTTTGCGGATACCAACCTCCTTGAAGCGTCGCATGGCCCGGGCAATCGAGAGGTTAGTATAGTTGAAACAGGCCGACAGGATCACCACCAGCGCCAGCCCGCCGAGTATCCACAGTACCGCCGTAGGCATGTGTGGTCCCCCGGAGCCCGGTCCGCCTTCGGACTGACGGAGGGTTTCACCAACCACGATGCTGAACAGGGGCAAAAGCTCAAGCTCGATGCGGGTATTTTCCTGGGCGAGGTTTTCCGCCTTCGCCAGGGCGTCGAGCTGGGACTGTATAGAGGCCATATCCGCACCCTCAGGCAGCAGCAGGTACACGTAATTCGACGACATGTTTGTCCATTTCCCAAAGTCAGTATTGTTCTGGTTGAGTCGCTCGGCCGTTGACAGGGAGACCAGGGCTTCGAAGCTGATGTGCGAGAAAAAGGGGACATCTTTCAGGATTCCGGTCACCCGATAACTCAGGGTATCGAACCGGATCGACTTGCCCAGAGCAGATTGGGTTCCGAACAGCTTTTGGGCTGCGGTCTCGGTAAGAACAATGGAGTACGGATCGTTCAGGGCGGTAGCGGGATTCCCCTCAATCATCGGCAGAGTGAAGATGTTGAACACCGATGGGTCGGCCCAGAACCCTTTGACAGGCAGCACCTTGTCGCCAACCCGGGCGTCCTGCGAAAAGTCGGTTCGCAGGATTGCTACTTCCTCGACGCCGGTCACGTTCTGCCGAATCAGCTTACCGGCCTTTATGGATGTCGTACCAAACTTGCCACCTTGTTCGCCATTGAAGGTTGCCACGCTGGTAATCCGGTAAATGCGATCACCGTTTTCGTGGAACCTGTCATACGACCACAGGTCCATCACAAACGCAATGAGCAGCAAGCCCACCGACATACTGATAGCGAGACCAACGACATTGATGAACGAGAACAGTCTGTGGCGCAACAGGTTGCGGCCGGATGTTTTGATGTAGTTACCAATCATGCCAGCAAGAATACCGGTCAACTACATGTCAAATGAAAAAATGGGGTGAAATGGGTTATAAATGGGACGAAGAGGGAATACCGTTTCTGAAACGTGCCCATTTGGGTCAGTCCGGCCTGGCTGAACTTGCCTGTATGTATCAGAACAAGCCTGCGTATTCGGTAGGCATGGCCGTTAGGGGCTTGATCCGGATGTCCTTAAAAAACACTTCGGCCGCTTCACTCTGCAATTGAATCCTCCCCTTCCGCATGGGAATATCCTGTCCATTCTCGTTGGTATACCGGGAGTCTTTGAGGACCATGACCACGTGTCCGTTCACGATGTGCAGACTTTTACCCGCGAAGCAGATCAGCTCTAGCTTCGTCCATTCGCCAGGTGGGCTTTCGTAGTTACCAGACCGGAGGCAATAGGCATCACTTCCTTTTTTGAAGGCCAAAAAGGGTAGTTTATCGTCGGCGACCCGATTCATAACGCCCTCCGATTGATAGGCTCGAATATCGATGGCGGAGTTGGCCTGGCACCAGTAATCGCCCATGTGTCCTTCCATAATCTGAAACTCCTGCGACAGCATCCAGGACCGCCAGTACTCAACTCCTGCTTCGCCAATAGAATGGTACAGGATACCCGAGTCCCGCAACTTGGTGAGCCGGGGCTCGTGTTTCTGACTACCCCACTTGACCTGCAGCACGAGATGATAATTTTCGTACGAGTCCCGGGTGAACAGGCAACCATACTTCTCCCCGCTAATCCGCAAAACAGGCCCGCCGGGATCATTGATGATCGAGAAAACCCGGTTATCGTCTTTATTGTAACCAATGGGTTGGATAGGCGACCCCGAAGCGTCTTTTGGTACATTTCCATTATAGTCGGGGCGATGCGCATAGCTCAGATAATTTCCCCACCTGGACAGGTTATTATCCAGCAATGGCACCCACTCATCACGAGTATTCAGGGATGGCAAAGAACCCAGGGCGCAAAGGCCTATAAGAAGTGTGATTAGTAATTTCATACGCACGGAGTCATAGCGGGCGGTCTGCAGTATCGGCAGCAAACCTACGGCCTGCCTCTCTCGACGTTATGGTAAAAATCCATGCTTTATTGGTAGGTTTACGTTTACACCCGACCCGCATGAAACGCTACATTCTCCACACCCCATTCAACATCTACCACTTTGAGGCAACCACCTGGCAGCATGCGGTTCATAAGCATACCTACTTCGAGATCATCTTTATCATCAGGGGGAACGGCATTCACACCATCAACGGCAACACCTTTGACTATACCGAAGGTGATGTGTTCTTACTGGGGCCCGAAGACTACCATAATTTCGTTATCCGGGAACCAACGGAATTTTGCTTTATTCGATTTAATGAGTCAGTATATCGACACACCTCCGGCGAAAAAGACAACGGCTGGCAATGTATCGTAGAGACCCTACTTTCCACGTCTTCACAGAGTCGCGGCACCCTTGTAGCCGACAGACAGGAGAAACAGAAATTACATAACCTGCTCGCGGTTCTGGAGGAGGAATACAAACGGGATCAGGCGCCCTACTTCACCATTATACGGGATAGTCTGTTACGGAGTATGCTAATGATCCTGGCGCGCAATCTGTTTAGCCAGACACCCGCCAGAGCCCAGACCAACGACTCGGCAGAAGCGATCCTGATGTACATCCGCCAGCATATTTACCAGCCCGACAAGCTAACCATCGACCACCTGGCCGATGTATTTCACTACGCTCCCGCGTACATCAGCCTCTTTTTCAAGAAGCAAACGGGCGAATCTCTGAAGCAGTACATCATTAAACATAAAATAAAACTCATCGAGGCCCGTCTGCTGTACAGCCCGTTGACACTGGCCGAGATAGCCGATGAGTTTGGTTATACCGACGAAAGCCATTTTTGTAAGCAGTTCAGAAAGTATACAGGCCAAACGCCCGGCTCCCTCCGCAAACGAACCTGACGGGTTCACGTGGGTGAAAAGTGGCGTTCTGAGGCAGGGGAAATAAATTTTCATTGAGAAGAAATGACAGATTTATAGACTCAGTCAAAAAAGATCAAAGCTGCATGAAGTACCGTCCATTCACGGACAACTAGTTGTCCACTTCCGGACAGGGTTGGGATCATAATCTGCTCATATGGCTGGTAAAGACTGTTTTATGCAGTTGGCACTGCATTTGATTTAAGATATTGTATCTAATAAACTGTGTGGCCCCCCTGATGAAAAAGACTGTACTTGGCGAGCTGGAAGAGTTAGTGCTGCTAGTCGTAGCGGCCAGCACTGAGGATGTCTACGGCGTGCCGGTTATGGAGCAGCTTCAACGACAAACCGGACGAAACTTCACCATCAGTGCCGTGCATACTACTTTGTATCGACTCGAAGAAAAAGGGTTCCTGTCATCGTCAGTGGGTGGCGCAACCCCCGAGCGGGGTGGGCGAAGTAAGCGCCTGTTTAGTCTGACGACCGAAGGGGGTAGGGTGCTGCTAGAGATTCAGCACATGCGTGCCCGCCTTTGGGAAGCCATTCCCCAAAGCAAGCTTCAACTGTTGGGACTTTAAGCGTGTTGTGGCCATGATCCGAAAGCAACCGATCCCTCACATTGACCATCCATCACCACCCCGTTGGGCCGATCGCCTGTTGGAATGGTTTGTTGCTCCACACCTGCTGGAGTATGTACAAGGAGATCTACATGAGACCTTTCATAAACAGGTTGATCAGGTGGGCCTGAGTCGTGCCCGACGCAAATACGTCCTCGCCGTACTACACTGCTTAACACCATTCTTTCTGAAACGAAGAGCAGTTGAGCCAGTCAAGTTCGGGCCACAAAAGGCCGACATTACATGTAGCGATGACCGCAAGTACCTTAATCCTGTATGTATGGACATGTTTTCTAACTACCTAATCATTGCTTTGCGCAACCTATGGCGGCAAAAAGCGTTTTCAATCATTACTATTTTTGGTCTCGCTTTAGGGTTGGCCACATGCCTGCTGATTATGTTCTTCGTGCGGCACGAGTTAAGCTACGACCGCTACAATACCCACGCCGACCGCATTGTCCGGATGACCCTGCACGGACGTGTTGGTGGAAAAGAACTCAATATGGCCTATGCTCCCGCCCCCGCCGGACCGGCAATGAAACTTGACTATCCTGGCGTGGAAGCCTTTGCGCGACTGGAAAAGCAAGGGACATTCATTGTTAAACACGGCCAGGAGCGCTTTAAGGAAGAACGGGTTGTTTTTACTGATTCCACATTTTTTGAGCTGTTCTCCATCCCGCTGCTGAAAGGCGACTCGCGCTCGGTACTCACCGAACCCAATACTGTCGTCGTGACTGAATCAACCTCCCGGAAATACTTTGGCGATCAGAACCCGGTTGGTAAAAGCCTGACGATGGGCACAATGGGCCTTTTCCGGGTCACTGGCGTTTGCCAGGATGTACCCTCCAACTCGCATTTTCATTTTGATTTCTTTGGCTCCTATCGCTCACTTCCCGCCCGTGAGAAGTGGCTTGCCAGCGGTGCCAATACCTACTTGCTTTTGCGGAAAGACTACTCTGCCGAGAAACTAGCGGCTCTAAGCCCGGACATTGTGCGTAAGTATCTCGGTGCAGAGGTACAGGAATTTTTGGGCATGAGCCTGGCCGAATTTGCCAAAAAAGGAGATCGGTTTGGGTTTGGGTTTCAGCCGCTCACCACCATTCACCTGGGGTCTGACCTGGAAGGTGAACTGGAGCCCAACAGCGATGAAAAGTACGTCTATATTTTCATGGCCATCGCAGTGTTTATTCTGCTCATTGCCTGTATCAACTATATGAATCTTTCCACGGCGGGGTCGGCGGGTCGCGCTAAAGAGGTCGGTATTCGCAAGGCACTTGGCTCTGGGCAACAGCAGTTAGTAAGCCAGTTTCTTTCCGAATCGATATTGATCACATTGCTGGCGTTGCTGGTTGCCGGTGGACTGGTCGTGCTGGTGCTACCGACGTTTAACCAGTTAGCAGATAAGCAATTTAGCCTCATAACCCTGCTCGATGGCCGATTGATTGCTTACGCATTGGCAGGCTGTGTAGTTATTGGCTTATTGGCGGGCAGCTACCCGGCATTTTTCTTAGCCTCATTCCGCCCGGTTAGTGTGTTAAAAGGCCGTCTGCAGGCTGGTGTGCGAAGTGGCTGGTTACGAAGTACGTTAGTTACCGTTCAGTTCGTAGTTTCCATTACTATGATTATCAGCACATTAGTCGTTTACCAGCAACTCCGATTCATTCAGACTAAAAAGGTGGGTTTCGACAAAGAGCAGGTCCTGATTTTGCATGATACGTATGTACTGGGCGATAAACTGACTGCTTTTAAGAAGGAACTGGAAAAACTATCGTCGATCAGTAGCGTAAGCCTGGCGGGGTATCTACCAGCTGGCCATTCGAACAAGGGAGTAGACGGTTTTCGGGATGTCAACGCGCCAGCAGAACAGACCCCCTACCGGTTGAAAACCTACCGGATTGATGACAAATACCTGACCACCTTAGGAATTGGTCTGGCAGCAGGGCGTAATTTTTCTTCGTCTTTTTCCGATGATAGTGCCGCTGTGCTGGTCAACGAAGCGGCTGTTCGGCAATTTGGCTGGAAGAACCCAATAGGGCAGCGAATTGCCAGTGTCGGCAACGGCAGTCCATCAGACCGGCACACCTATACGGTGATTGGCGTTACCCGTAATTTTCACTTCGAGTCCATGCATCAACCCATTGCGCCCCTGATTATGCTATACGGTGGCGATTCGTACCAGATGGCCCTGCGCACCCGCACCGACAACCTACCGGCTTTACTAGACCAACTGGAGCGGAGTTGGAAAGCTGAAACGGACAATCCATTTGCCTACTCGTTTCTTGGCGAACGGTTCAACGCCATGTACCAATCTGAGCAACGCATCGGGCAGTTATTCGGGCTTTTCGCCGGGCTAGCAATAGCGATTGCCTGTCTGGGCTTATTCGGGTTAGCGGCCTTTACAGCCTACCAACGCACAAAGGAGATCGGGGTTCGCAAAGTGCTTGGCGCATCGGTCCCTAGTATTGTTCTGCTACTGCTAACCAATTATGTGAAATTGATTCTTACTGCTCTGGTGGTTGCTTCACCGATTGCCGGCTACTGTATGAGTCAGTGGTTAGGAGACTTTGCGTACAAAACCAGGCTGGAATGGTGGATCTTTGTGGTAGCCGGTGGACTGACTACCCTTGTCGCCGTACTAACGGTCAGCTACCAGGCGATCAAGGCGGCTTTGGTAAATCCCGTCAAAAGCTTACAAACTGAATAAAGTTAGACGTGTTCGTACAGAACGTTATCCAGACAGAGATTTCTTCACAAACGAAAACCTTCCGAACGAGCATGGAATACTTGTCGGAAGGTTTTTTTCCTTCTGCGTAGCTTGTCGGAGTGCATCAGCCCGAGCTTATGGGTTGATTATGTATCAATTTATATGAATCAGCGTTGAGTCTCATAGTAAAAAAATCATCTACTGTAAGCTCGCTCTACTCTGTACTAACTTATTTCGATATTGATAGGAAAAGCCAGACCTACTAAACTGATCCTGTAAGCTGGTCATAAAAAAATAATCAACACGAAGAATACGATCATTGTTTAGCCAATAGACATACAGTACAAACAATTAATAGTATGTAAAACCAATCATGCTTATTAATAAATTCTCATGGGGGTACTATTGTATATTTAACTTAATAACTCAGTTTTAAATAATGTTGTTGTGCAATACAGATTACCGGACTTGTTTATTTACAACCTAACATGCCTCTCTATTTTTCCTAATTCTCGCTCCAAGCTGCTATAAAAAATACCATTACATACAACTATCGCTTTGCTTACCAGGCTGACCAGATACAATTAAGCCGTTCGATCGCCTTAGTTGTTCAGGAATATAATTCCATGGTCACTGAACAAACTCGTTTTAGCCACCATCCGAACAGGTTATCTGGGTAATCAATATGTTGCGTTCCCCTCGTATCAACGCCATCATATTATCGGAAAGCGGGCTTATGTTTTGTAGCAAATCCCTTAAATGGCTTAAAAAGGCACATTATATGATTAATTTTATAAGAATGTAACATAGCCAATTGAACGTGTAACATGCACGTAGCACATATAGCACTATGCTAATATACTTTTGACCTCAGGTTTTGGGCAGGATATTCTGACAAGCCAGCGAAATGAGGCAATAGTAAGATTTTATAAGACTTACCCGATTCGTTAGCCACCAAATTTTATAGAACAGGGCTGTGTTTCTCCGCAATTGTGTCATTTCAACACATAACTAGACAGGCCCCTGTTGCAGCTTCCTGGCTACAAGTCAGAAAGACCGCTCGACTGATTTTTTTTGTAACGACAATCTAATTAACTGAGCTACTTATTAATTGTTTTTCAAAAAATTGAACCACTCAAAGATTATATACACATGAATTAAATAGCCGGTTAAACCTAACTTTTTACTTTACGAATAGACAGTCATTTATTGCTGTGACTTTGCCTTTTTCTTATTAATTCCTAAACCCAACCTCTTCTATGCAATTACCCAACCTTACAATCAGATGCATTTTTCATCTTGATCAGCGCAGAAAAAAGACACAGAATTCTGTCTGAATTAATCAACATAACCGATCACTGTAATTCAACGGAAGTGAAATGATCAAAACTATACAGTTCGCAGTCCGATTTCCAAGAAATGGAATGCTAAAAAACCGACTTATTGCTTTTTTAGCCGTCTGGATCAGCTTAATTCTGAGCAACCAGATCGCGCTGGCGCAGGAAAGTCAAACGGTTAAAGGGGTCGTGCTGGATGAAAACCAGAAGCCGCTGTTTGGCGCCTATGTAATCCTGAAGAATACGATGACCGGAACCACTACCGATGTCAATGGTGAGTTCAGCCTCAAGATTCCGGCGGGTAAGCAAACGCTGGCAGTCTCCTACCTGGGATCGAAAGCGCAGGAAGTGGCTGTAGATAAGGGTAGTAGCCTCAAGGTCGTGCTCACCGGGAGCGACATTACCCTCGACGAAACGGTTGTGGTCGGCTACGCGCAGCAAAAGAAACAAAGCGTTGTCGGAGCCATTTCCCAGACTACGGGTAAGGTGCTTGAGCGGGCGGGAGGTGTGTACAGCGTGGGGTCAGCCCTGACGGGTAACGTACCGGGCGTCATAACCACATCCAGTACGGGTATGCCCGGCGAAGAAGACCCGCGTATTCTTATTCGGGGGTTGAGCTCCTGGAACAACAGCTCTCCCCTCATTCTGGTCGATGGGATCGAGCGGCCCATGAACAGCGTGGACATCTCATCGATCGAAACGATTTCAGTCCTGAAAGACGCATCGGCAACGGCCGTTTTCGGGGTGAAAGGTGCCAACGGGGTTATTCTGATCACCACCAAGCGGGGCAAAGAAGGCAAAGCGACCATCAACGTACGGGCCGATTATACCCTGAAAGTACCCTCGGCACTGCCCAACAAGTACGACTCCTACGATGCCCGAAGCATTCGGAACCGGGTTATCGAAAACGAGCTGGGGCTGGAGTCGGCGGGCTGGGCTACCTACACACCGTACGAGATCCTCAATAAATACCGAAACCCGGCCAACCTGGCCGAAGCGGAGCGCTACCCGAACGTAGACTGGGCCAAAGAGATGTTCAAGCCGGTTACCAAGTCGTACAGCGCCAACCTCAACGTGTCGGGGGGTACGTCGTTCGTCAAGTATTTTGCGTCGGCCGATGTGTTGATGGATGGCGACATTTTCAAGGAGTGGAACAACAACCGGGGGTATCAGGCGGGCTACGGGTTCAACCGGGTCAACGTTCGGACCAACCTTGATTTTCAGCTGACGCCCAGCACCCTGCTTATCACAAACCTGTCCAGCTTAAACGGGGTGAAGAAGAGTCCGTGGGGAGCTACCGGTGGCGAGTACGATATGTGGCAGGGGGCATATGGCGTGGCGCCTGATGCAATGCTGCCCCGCTATTCTGACGGCACCTGGGGGTACTACGCCCAGGACCCGGTAGCCGCCACCAACTCCGTGCTGAACCTGGCCCGTAGTGGAATCATGAAGCGGACCACCAGCCGCATCACCACTGATTTTACCCTGAATCAGGATTTGAAGATGGTTCTGAACGGGCTGAGCACGTCGGGTACGGTTTCGTGGGACAACACCTTCGTGGAAAGCCAGCGGGGTATCAACGACCTCTACAACGATCCGCAAACCAAGTGGATCGATCCCGCTACCGGCGAGTCGCGTTACCGCTTCACCTACGATGCGGCCAATATGTTCGACTTTCAGGAGGCTATCCGGTGGGCTCCCCAGGCGGGCACGATGGACAACGGGGCTACGTACCGACGGTTGTTTTACCAGCTCAAGCTGAATTATAACAAAACCTGGGGTAAGCATACCGGTACCGCCATGGGGCTCTTCAGCCGCGAGGACCGGGCAGCCGGCAGTGAGATTCCGAACTACCGCGAAGACTGGGTGTTTCGTACCACCTACGACTATGCGGGTAAGTATTTCGCCGAAGTAAACGGCGCCTATAATGGGTCAGAAAAGTTCGGAAAGGAAAACCGCTTCCATTTTTTCTCGTCGGGGGCGGTAGGCTGGCTCTTGTCTGAAGAGGCTTTTTTCAAGCGGGCCAAGTTTCTGGATCTGCTGAAACTACGGGTGTCGTACGGAAAAATCGGTGATGACAACATCAACCAGCGGTGGCTGTACATGACCCAGTGGGCCTATACCGGACAGGCCAAAATCGGGGAGAACAACTCCGACGTGAGCCCCTACGTCTGGTATCGGGAATCATCGGTGGGAAACCCCTCTGTACACTGGGAAACGGTAACGAAAACCAACCTGGGTGCTGACTTTTCCCTGTTTAACGGCACCGTTTCGGGTAGTGTCGATTATTTCAACGACTACCGAACCGATATCCTCATTGCCGGCGGGTCGCGCGCCATTCCATCTTACTTCGGGACCAACGCCCCCGTCGCAAACCTGGGTAAAGTTCGGGTGAAGGGGTACGAACTGGAAGTGAAAGTCAATCACCAGCTCACCAACGGCATCAGACTCTGGGCCAACGCCAACATGACCCATGCTAAAGACCGGATCATCGAAGCGGATAACCCCAGCCTGCTGCCTGACTACCGCAAAACCGAGGGCAAACAGATTGGTCAGACTTATTCGTACGTCAGTCACGGGTACTACAACAACTGGGACGAGCTGTATGCCAGCACTGAACAGAACACCAACGACCGGCAGAAGCTACCGGGCAACTTCCAGATCGTCGACTTCAACGGCGATGGGCGAATCGACACTTACGACAACATACCGTACGGATTTCCCGAGCGGCCACAGAATACCTATAACGGTACCGTTGGTTTTGAGTGGAAAGGATTCAGCGCCTTCGCGCAGTTCTACGGCGTTAACAACGTAACCCGCCAGGTCGTTTTCACCAGCTTCGGCTCCCGGATGAACACCGTCTATGACCAGGGTGAATACTGGTCGAAGGAAAACCCGACGGCCAACTCGCCCCTGCCCCGGCTGATGACCGCCACCGACCCATCCACCTACGGCAATTTCTACATGTACGACGGGTCGTACCTGCGGCTGAAAAATGCGGAGGTCGCCTACACCTTCAACCGCGGCTGGATCGAACGGTTTGGGATACGCTCGCTACGCGTCTACGCTAACGGAAACAACCTCTGGCTCTGGACCCGGATGCCCGACGACCGCGAATCGAACTTTGCCGGAACGGGCTGGGCCGCCCAGGGTGCCTACCCCACGGTAAAGCGATACAACTTCGGACTAAACATTACCCTGTAACTCACGGCTGACTCATGAAACGAATTACAAAAACGATTGGCTGGCTCGGATTGGCAGCAATGCTCTTCATGTTGCCCTCCTGTAGCGATTACCTGGACCGGGAAAATCAGTCGACTGTTTCGTCTACCGACGCCTTCAAGAATTTTATCAATTTTCAGGGCTTTGTCGAAGAACTGTATTACTGCATACCGGAGTCGTCTAAGTTCTACTGGCAGAACTCGTTCAACTGGGGCGAAGACGAAATCATTGTGGCGGGCGCGACCTGGTTCTACGGCTACAAAATCGACAATGGCGACTTCTGGGGCTGGCAGCGCGAAAACGACGGCTGGGGTGCGGGCTGGATGGACGGTCCCGGCAATACGCTCGATCAGACCAACCGCTTCAACAAACGGTTCTGGCCCCTGGCCTGGTACGGTATCCGGAAAGCTAACATGGGTCTGGAGAATATTGAACGGCTATCCGATGCTACCCCGGAAGAGAAAAACCTGGTGAAAGGCCAGCTGCTCTTTTTCCGGGCCTGGTTCCACTTCCAGCTCATGACCTATTTTGGGGGACTTCCGTACATCGATAAGGTGTTGCCCGCCGACCAGAAGCTGGACCTGCCGCGCCTGACCTATCAGCAAACCGCCCTTCGGGCCGCCGAGGATTTCAAGGCAGCCGCCGAACTGCTGCCCGTAAACTGGGACGATACGGATGCCGGGAAACGGACGCTGGGAAAAAATCAGCTGCGTATCAACAAGATTATGGCTTACGGGTACCTGGGCAAAAACTACCTCTACGCGGCCAGTCCGCTGATGAACTGGTCATCGACCGGTAGCAAAACCTACGATGCCGACCTGTGCAAAAAGGCGGCCGAAGCCTTTGCTACCCTGCTCCAGATGAGCGAAAGTGGTAAGACGCATCACAAACTCGCCAATTTCTCGGAGATGTCGAGTGTGTATTACACGCTGAACCAGGGTATGCGGGTGCCGGGCTTTCCCGAAGCCATTATGCAGTCGCCGGCCTACGACGGTGGGGCCACGCGCTGGGGCCTTAACGAGCAATACGTAGCGGGGGTGCTGTTCAATGGCGGCAGTACCTGCTTCTCGCCAACGGCCAACTACGTAACCTACTACGGCATGGCCAACGGGCTTCCCATCAAGAATGCCGAGCAGGCTGACCCCGAGTCAGGCTACGACCCGACCGATCCCTGGAAAGGGCGCGATCCGCGTTTTTATAAAGACATCATCTATGACGGCGTGAAAATGATACAGGGTATTTCGGCCACCCGCGAGGCCCACCGGTACGCCAACCTGTATACCAAAGGCAGCTACCGCGACGAGAACAACGGCAGCCGCACCGGCTATCTGAATGGTAAGTTCATTCCCCGAACAACCAATTACGACGATAACGGGCATAACCAGTCGCACTTCATCCACCTGAGTTATATGCGGCTGGCGGATGTTTACCTGATGTATGCCGAAGCGGCCCTGCATGCCTACGGAAACCCGCAGGGCACCTATCCAGGCTACATTTCGGCCGTCGAAGCCGTCAACAAGATTCGGCGCCGGGCGGGGGTTGCGGATGTGAACGCCAAGTTTCTGGGCTCGAAGGAGGCTTTCATGGGCGAACTGATCCGGGAGCGGGCCGTAGAGCTGTCGTTCGAGGGGCACCGTTTCAATGACCTGCGTCGCTGGCTACTGCTCACCGAGCGTCCCTACACGCTGAAAACAGCCCACGATTTCGATCGGGCACCCAACGGGAAGGTGGCCAACCTGAAAGAGCGGATTATTCTGGAACGTCGCTTCAACAGCAAACACTACTGGCTGCCGCTGAAGGTCGTCGACGTGAGCATGTACCTGGCTTTTCCACAAAATCCAGGCTGGTAAACCGCAGGCTCTACCGCCTGATTGATAACACTTTTCTAAGCCGCGTATCACCGCCAACATCCGTTTTTGTGCCTCCTGAAGGGGGCACAGCAGGCCATGCCATGACTAGAATCCGGTATGGCGGAGTTGGCAGGCTTTCCAAACCATCCTCATGAAACAGTTAGTCTCCATCACAACGGTCTGTTCGCTGCTGGCACTCTACAGTGCAGGCGCCAGGGCGCAGACCAATCCGAAAGTCGAGGTCAGGTCGGTTGTTCGGAATGCAGAGGGCAAGCCTTTGCGGGGTGCCTTCATCAGCGCCAATGCCGGTCAGGTGAAAACCAAGACCGATAGTCTCGGTGCGTTCTCGCTGGCCCTGGCGCCCAAATCGACCGTGCTCGTATCGGCCGAGGGCTACCAGGATCAAGTTGCCCAGGCCGATACCAACATGCAGGACATCGTTCTGGCCGGTATCGACGACAATACCAACCTGGTTAACGTGGCCTTCCGCACAGTGCCCAAAAAAGACCTGCTGGGCGGGGTAGCCGTGGTTAATCTGCCGGGCTTGCTGCAAAAAAACTATACCACCGGCGCGCTGGACAACCTGAGTGCCTTTGCGGCTGGCTTCAACGGCAATATCTGGGGCATGGGCGAGTATCTGGTGCTCATTGACGGGGTACCCCGCTCGGCCACCACCGATATTCACCCGACCGAAATTGAGCAGATTACGGTCTTGAAAGGGGCGTCTGCCCTCGCGCTCTACGGGAGCCGGGCGGCCAAGGGGGTTATTCAGATCACCACCAAACGGGGCGTTGCCAACGAGAAACGGATCAACGTTCGGGTCAATACGGGGCTGCACGTGCCCAAGGGTTACCCGGATTACCTCGGTTCGGCCGAGTACATGACTCTGTACAACGAAGCCCGCCGGAACGACGGTCTGGAGCCCCTCTACAATCAGGAGACCATCTGGAACCATTATTCCGGCACCAATCCGTACCGCTACCCGGACGTCAACTATTACTCGCCCGAGTACCTCCGGAAAGCGTATAACCGGACCGACGCCTTCACCGAAATATCGGGAGGCAACAACCGGGCCCGGTTCTATACCAACATCGGATTTGTTCACTCAAACTCCCTGCTGAACGTTGGTGAAGCCAAAAACGACAACAATACCCGGCTCAACGTCCGCGGAAACATTGACGTACGGCTCACCGATTACATCAGTACATCGGTAGACGCCACGGCCATCTTCGGCAACAACCGCTTCGCGCATGGCAACTACTGGAGTAATGCCGCTACGCTACGCCCCTACCGCTACTCGCCGTTGATTCCGATCAGCATGATCGAAGAAACCGATCAGCTAACCCAGCTTCAGGTGCAGAACAGCAACTACCTCATCGATGGCAAGTACCTCCTGGGCGGCACCCAGCAGCACCTGACGAACCCCTTCGCCGACATGTACGCGGCCGGATACAACAAGGGAACCACGCGCCAGTTTCAGTTCACCAACGCCATCAACGTAGACCTGCGCAAAGCCCTGCCGGGGCTATCGTTCGGTACGCGCATCGGGGTCGACTACTCCACGTCCTATAACCTGTCGTTCAACGATCAGTACGCGATTTACGCGCCGACCTGGAACAGCTATGCCGGGAACGACATGATCAGCAGCCTGCAGAAGTTCGGCGAAGACCGCAAAAACGGAGCGCAGAACGTAAGCAACAGCTGGCGGCAACAGACCATCTTCTTCTCGGGACAGTTCAACTACCTCAGACGAATCAACAACGTCCATAACATCAACGCCATCCTGGTCGGTACCGGCCACCAGCGGGCAGAGACCAGCGTATACCACAAATCACAAAGCCACGTGAACCTGGGGTTACAACTGGCCTATAACTATCGGCAGCGGTATTACCTCGACTTCAGCGGGGCCGTATTGCATTCGGCCAAACTGCCCCCGGGCAACCGGCAGGCCTTCTCACCCACCCTTTCGGCGGGCTGGCGCATCAGCGATGAACCCTTCATGGCGGGGGCGTCGTTTGTCAACAACCTGAAACTGACAGCATCGGCGGGTATTCTGCATACCGATCTCGATATTCCGGGCTATTACCTCTACAAAGGCCTCTTTACCCATGCCGATGGTACCTGGTACAGCTGGCGCGACGGCACCCTGACCCGCACAACCGATTCGCGCCGGGGCGAAAACAACGACCTTTTCTTTGCGCAGCGGAAGGATATCAACGTCGGGATCGAAGCCTCGCTCTTCCGACAACTGGTGACGCTGGAAGCCAATTATTTCGTCAGCCGGATGGATGGCATCGTAACCCAGGCGGCTTCTATCTACCCGAACTACTTCGTGACCGGTTTCCCCCAGAGCTCATTTATCCCCTACATCAATTACAACAACGACCAGCGCAACGGCCTCGATTTCAACCTGAGCCTGAACAAGCAGCTGGGTCAGGTTGCCTGGACCGTAGGTATGACCGGAACCGTTTACAACTCGAAGGTGATCAGGCGCGCCGAAAACTACGAGAACACCTATCAGAACCGGGTGGGCAAGCCACTCGACGCCATTTTCGGGCTGCGGAGCAACGGGCTCTTTGCCGACGAAAGCGACATCGCCAGCAACCCAACCCAAACGTTCGGCCAGGTTAAACCGGGCGATATCAAGTACGTAGATCAGAACGGCGACAACCTCATCGACAGTCGCGATGAGGTGTACCTGGGCCGGGCGGGCTGGAATGGCTCTCCGGTTACATTTGGTCTGCACCTGACAGCCAGGTGGAAAAACTGGACGGTGTTCACCATCGCCACTGGCAACAACGGAGCCTTCTCGCAGAAGAACAGTTCGTATTTCTGGATTCGGGGCGACGACAAATATTCAGCAGCCGTTCGCGATCGCTGGACGCCCGACACGAAAGAAACGGCCACCTATCCCCGGCTCACCAGCCTGAACAACGACAACAACATCCGTACGTCTGACTTCTGGCTCTACCGCAACAATCGGTTCAACCTGGCTAAAGTACAGGTTACCTACGCCATACCCGGCCAGGCGCTGCCCGTCAGGTTCATCCGCGATCTGACTATCTATGCCAGCGGGTCCGACCTGCTTACCCTGGCCAGGGCCCGGCAGATCATGGAAATGAACATTGGCGGCACGCCCCAGACCCGCTTCTTCAACATTGGCCTGAACGCAGCATTCTGACCAGCTTTTTACTCTCTGGCTAGCAAAACTTATGAAAAGATACCTACCCGTCCTGCTCGCTGCGTGCCTGTCGCTGACAGGCTGCGCCGATCTGCTGGAACCCGAAGTCGAAAACCTCCCCGGCAAAGATGCCATGTACAAAGAGGTGACCTTTGCCCAGGGGTTCCTCCTGAATGGATACACGCGGCTGCCCGGTCTGCCCTTCAACGATGTGGCCACCGACGATGCCGTCAGTAACGACAAAAACAACGCATTCCTCAAAATTGCCACCGGCCAGTGGACGGCCAACTACAACCCAACCGATCAGTGGGTGAACAGCATGTCGGCCATTCAATACCTGAACACCATGCTGGCCGAAGTCGATAAGGTTACCTGGGCCACGGACCCCAAGGCAGCTCAGATGTTCCGGGACCGCATTAAGGGGGAAGCCTACGGCCTGCGCGCCTTTTACATGTTTCAGCTGTTGCGGGCCCATGGCGGCTGGGCAAGCAGTGGCGAGTTGCTGGGGGTTCCCATTCTGACCAAACCCCAGGATACGAACTCCGACTTCAACCAGCCCCGCGCTACCTTCGAAGCCTGCATGCAACAGCTCTACAGCGACATTAAACAAGCCGAAGACCTGCTGCCCCTCGATTATGAAGACGTTACGTCGGCCTCGCAGATACCCGCCAAATACAGCGGCATCAGCCCGGAAGAGTATACCCGGGTATTCGGGCAATACTCCCGACTCCGGCTAACGGCCCGGATCGCCAAAGCCATTCGGGCACAGGCGGCCTTGCTGGCTGCCAGCCCGGCCTACAGAACCGGCACCACCACAACCTGGATCGATGCCGCCAACTACGCGGGCGAGGTGCTGAAACTGGTAGGCGGACCGGCCAGACTGGCTGCCAACGGAGGCACCTGGTACGACAATCGCACGGAGATCAACAACCTGGGCGCGGGTATCAATCCGCCCGAGATTCTCTGGCGGGGCGATGCGTCCAACAGCCGCAACCTGGAGGAGGACAACTATCCGCCTTCTCTGTTTGGCCGGGGTCGTGTCAACCCGACCCAAAACCTGGTCGACGCGTTTCCGATGGCGAATGGTTACCCCATCACGGCAGCAGCCAGCGAGTATCGGGCGCAATCGCCGTATACCAACCGCGACCCCAGGCTGCAGCGGTATATCGTGGTCAACAACAGCACCCTGGGGCCATCGAACACGGTGATCAGAACCGAGACCGGCGCGGGCAACGACGCTGTCAATCAGATCGAGACATCGACACGCACCGGCTATTACCTGCGTAAACTGCTGCGTCAGGACGTGAACCTGAACCCGATTGGCGCCAACCAGCAGCGGCATTACACGGCCCGCATCCGTTACACCGAAATCTTCCTGATCTACGCCGAAGCGGCCAACGAAGCCTGGGGCCCCGACGGGCAGGGCTCGTTCGGATTCTCGGCGCGCGATGTAATCCGGGCCATTCGTCAGCGGGCGGGTATCGGTGCCAACAACGGGGATGCGTATCTGGCTTCGGTCCAGACCCAGGCCGATATGCGTCAGCTCATTCGGAATGAGCGTCGGCTGGAGCTGTGTTTCGAAGGCTTCCGCTTCTGGGACCTGCGTCGCTGGAACGAAAAGCTCACAGAGGGCGCCAATGGCATCCGGATAACGAACGGAAACTACTCCATTTTTCCGGTAGAGAACCGATCGTTCACGGCGCACATGAACCACGGGCCTATTCCGTACGGCGAAATGCTCAAATGGAAGTCGCTCGTCCAAAACAAGGGCTGGTAAACACTCCTCATAACCAATCATTTACAAAGGTGAAGAAGTTACATACACTCTTACTACTGGCAGGAATGGCTGTTTTCAGCGCCTGTGAAAACCAGGAATGGGTATTCCCGGATTTTAAGTACACGACGGTTTATTTTGCCTACCAGTCTCCGGTTCGCACCATCACCCTTGGTGAAGACCTCTACGATACCTCGCTTGATAACGCACGCAAATGCAGGATCATGGCAACCAAAGGCGGAGCCTATACCAACAGCACGGATATCACCGTAGACATCAAGGTCGACAATTCGCTCTGTGACAGACTGTTGTTCGGCACCAATGGTCAGAAGGTATTACCGATGCCAGCCAATTACTACAGCCTGGCCGCCAACCAGATCGTTATCCCCAAAGGCAGCATTACGGGCGGAGTAGAGGTGCAGCTGACCGACGCGTTTTTTTCGGACCCGGCCGCGATCCGGAATACCTACGTCATACCGGTGGTGATGAACCAGGTGCAGAATGCCGATTCGCTGCTGCGGGGAAAGAGCACACTTGCGTCGCCCCGCCGGACGGTGGGTAGTGACTGGGACATTACCCCTAAAGATTATATCCTGTACGCGGTGAAATACGTGAACCCCTGGCATGCTACCTACCTGCGCCGGGGCAAGGATGTGATTGCCGGTAAGGACGGGAATACCGCCATCAGTAAAACCCTGGTGCGCCGGGGTCGATACGTCGAGAATAGCGAAGTCTGCAACCTGTCAACCCGCTCGCTGAACCAGGTTGTATTCAGCAACTCCATTAAGGCGGCCAACGGAACCGACATGCCGTTCCGGCTTATCCTGAATTTCGACGAAGCCAGCAACTGCACCATCACCACCGACGCCACCGACTACACGGTGAAGGGAACGGGACGGTTTGTGAAGAAAGGTGATCTCAAAAGCTGGGGTAACCAGGACCGCGACGTGCTGCACCTCAACTACGAAGTCAACTTCAAAGATGCGGTCCTCACCACCACCGATACCCTGGTCGTACGCAACCGGGGAGTTGTTGCCGAAACGTTTATTCCGGTATACCAGTAAGCCACCCTTAACCTTTAGAGCCCGATGACACCTTTGAAAACGACAACCTGCCTGGCGCTCCTGACGGTGCTTTCGGCCGCCTGTAGTCCCGACGAAACAGAATTCGTTCTGGAAAGGCCCGAAAGTGTAGCGACCATGGCGCCCATCAACCGGTACGATGCCCTGAAATCATACGTCGACCCAACGGCCAACCCCGGCTTTAAGTTAGGCGCTGGCGTGAGCCTGGCCGATTATATGGCCCGGGGCGTAGCTTACCGGATGATCAACAGCAATTTCAACGACATTACCCTGGGGTACGAGATGAAGCATGGCGCCGTCGTAAAAGCCGATGGTAAGCTGGATCTGACCAATGTAATCAACCTGCTTAAGGCCGCTCAGGCGGCCGGGGTTAGCGTCTATGGACACACACTGGCCTGGCACGCCAACCAGAACGCGGCCTACCTCAATAGCCTGCTGCTGACGGGCGTCGACTTCGACCCGGCCGACAAGCGCGTAAACTACGTCAATGGCTCCTTCGAGCAGAACCAGACCGGCTGGAACTCCTGGGGCGGCTCCAGCACCCGCGACATTGTCAATACGGGCCTGGTTGGCACGAAAAGTCTGCGTTTCACGCATACGTCCAAAGCAAACCCCTGGGATGCTCAGATCGCGCTGGACTTCTCCCCGATGCCCGTACCCGTGGGCGAGTACACCCTGTCGTTCTTTGTCCGGTCCGACGCGCCGGGTAAGTTTCGCTGCTCAACGGTAGGAACGGGCCCCGACGTGCAATACCAGGCCGATGTCATTACGTCGACCACCTGGCAGTACGTGGAGTGGGACATCAAGTCGGCGGGTTCGTTACAGGCTTTGCGCTACGACATGGGCACCACGCCGGGCACGTATTATCTCGACGAGGTTCGGCTGAATCCAAAATCCACGCTGTATAAAAAACCGGTTATTCTGCAGCTGAGCGACCAGGAAAAAGGGCGTATTATTGGCGGAGCCATGGACAAGTGGATCGCCGAAATGGTTACACAAACCAAGCCCTACGTAAAGGCCTGGGACGTGGTGAACGAACCCATGGACGATGCCAAACCGACCACGCTGAAGACAGCCGCTGGCCGGGCCCGAATCGCTACGGATGAATTCTTCTGGCAGGACTACCTGGGTAAAGACTATGGGGTCAGAGCCTTCAAGCTGGCCCGTCAGTACGGGAATGCCGACGATGTACTGTTCATCAACGACTACAACCTCGAATACGACCTCAACAAATGCCGGGGCCTGATCGACTACGTCAGCTACCTCGAGGCCAACGGCGCCAAAGTAGACGGCATCGGCACCCAAATGCACATGAGCCTGGATACGAAGCGGGAAAACATCGATCAGATGTTTAGGATGCTGGCCGCTACCGGCAAAATGATCAAAATATCCGAGATGGACATAGGCATCGGTACGGGAATCAAAACCCCGGCTACAACCCCCGCACAGTACAAAGCCCAGGCCGACCTTTACGAATACGTGATCTCGAAATACATGGAACTGGTGCCCGCCAAACAACGCTACGGCATTACCATGTGGAGCCCGATGGATAGCGCCGAAGGGTCGACCTGGCGAGCCGGTGAACCCATCGGCCTCTGGAAACGCGACTACAGCCGCAAACAGGCCTACGGTGGTTTCGCCAACGGACTGGCCGGTCGAAACGTGAGTGCGGAGTTCAAATAACTGGATTGCGTCAACTACCCTTCTAAAACCATAGATTTCGTCATTTCACTTGCCAAGTGGGATGACGAAATCCTTTATTTTAGCCGATTGTATGGCTCATTGCCCGTAACAAAAACCATAAACCGCTCCGGTAAAGCCCGTCGTTCGGCTTTGATAGGCCCGGTTTACAATCCTCTCTCAGTTAGTAGTAAACTCAGCGTAGTATACATGGCTCGTAAGCATTTACTCTTCGTTCTCTGGTTTATGTGGCCGTGTTTGGCAATGGGCCAGCTGGGCAAGCTTTTCACAGTCGAAACCGGCCTGTCGGGCAGCCTCGTTACGGACATTCATCAGGATCGAAGTGGGTTTATCTGGATAGCCACAGAAGACGGGCTTAACCGATTCGATGGGATAAAATTCACCGTATACCGCCATGCCAAAAAAGACTCGATGAGTCTGCTGAACAACCAGATCCATGTACTCTTTGCCGACAAAAACGGCCGCATGTATGTTGGTTGCATCGAGGGGCTTCAGTACTACGACCCGGCTACCGACACGTTTCACGCCGTCCCCCTTATTTTGCCCAATGGCCACGCCGTCAGCGCGAGTGTATCTACGATCTGCCAGCGAAGAAATGGGGACATACTGGTGGGCACGTCTGGCCACGGCACCTTTAAACTAACCCGGCAAGGCCCACGGCTAGTTGGCCATAAAACACAGACAAATGCCCCCAGCGAACTGATCATCCGACTGCTGGAAGATAACGAACAGAACTTGTGGGTATCCACCGAAGACAAAGGCCTCTACCGGTTTAGCGGCCAGACGGTCAACGCGTACTTCGTATCGAAAAAGTCGCAGAACAACATCATCAGCGGTATCTGTCAGGACCGATACGGGCGTCTGTTTGTGGGCAACATGAGCAGTGGGCTGTATCGCTACGACCCAGTCGGCCAAACCTTCATTTCAATACCCTACAACGGGAAGTCCGATCTGCCGGTGGCCGATCTGCTGGTCAACCAGAGCAACCAGATCGTGGTGGCCACCAGCGGCAAGGGGATGAAGTATTTCGACCCGGTTTCCAATAAAATCCTGGATCTCGAACCCAGCGTAACCAGTTTCGATTTTTCCCGGTCCAAGGTGAACACCATGCTCGAAGATCAGGCCGGTAATGTCTGGATCGGGATTTACCAGAAAGGCCTGTTGCTGCTGGCGGGCAACACCAACCGATTCGGCTACATCGGGTACAAATCGGTCAGCCGGAAGTCGATCGGGTCAAGTGCGGTTATGGCGCTGGAGCAGGATGAGCAGGGAACGGTCTGGGTTGGCACCGACAGCGACGGCCTGTACGCGCTACCGGCCGGTGGTACCGCCAGCGTTCACTACCCGACAGATAAGGAAGGCGGCACCGTACCGTCCAACATCCTGACGATTCACCAGGATTCCCAGAAAAACCTCTGGCTGGGGTCATACCTCAGTGGCCTGTCCCGGTTTGATCGCAGCACGGGTAAAAGCCACACTATATCCAAACTGGTCGACAAGCGGGGTGACAATGTACAGCGCGTGTTCAGCATACAGGAAGACTCGCGGCAGCGGCTATGGATCGGTACGATGGGGTCGGGCATTTTTCGGATGGATATGCGGTCGGGGATGGTCAAAAACTACGACGCCCTGCCCGGTCACCTGTACCGGCCCGAGTACAACAATCTGCTGAATAGCTGGATCAACTGCCTGTATATTACCAAAGATAATAAGCTCTTCATCGGTACCTTCGACGGGCTTGGCTGTCTGGACCTGGATACAGAAAGTTTCATCTCTACCCTGGGCACAAACCGGCTGATGGCCGGTACAGTCGTCTACTCCCTCTTTGAAGACAACCGGGGTATTCTGTGGATAGGTACCTCGCAGGGGTTGAAAAAAATGAACCGCTCCACCCGAGAAATGACCACCTTCGACGCCGATCGTGGCCTGCCCGGTAACCTGATCTGGTCGATCCGGGGCGATAAAATGGGCGACCTCTGGATAAGTACCAACCACGGCCTCTCGAAGATGGATGTGAAAACCAACACCTTTACCAACTTCTATTCGTCGGATGGACTGCAGGGTAATGAATTTAGCCGGGGAGCTTCACTGATCACCGATGACGGCGAGCTGTATTTTGGCGGGGTAAACGGCATCACGCACTTCAAACCCGATGAAATTCGCGTGGCCAATAAACACCTGGCGGTACAGATTGTCGACCTTTACATTCGTGACAAACCTGTCAGAAAAGGGACCCGGTCGGGCCGTTTTCAGGTGGTCGATACCACCGTTACAAACGCCCGTGAATTTAATCTGGCCCATCACGATAACTCGTTCACCCTCGAGTTTTCGACCATGGATTTTATCGACGCGGAACGAGTGGCCTACCAGTATTCGATCAACGACAACGTCTGGGAAGAACTACGGCCAGGCACGAACCGACTCACCTTCGATAATCTGTCGCCGGGCAGCTACCAGTTTCGGCTCCGGGCCAAATTCAGCAACGCCGTTTCGGCCATTCGCCGGGTGACCGTCATCGTGCATCCGGTCTGGTACCTGTCCACTTGGGCCATGCTGGTATATGCCCTGCTGGCCCTGATCGGGGCCGTATTCGTGGCCAGAACGGTCAGGCAACGGCGACGGGTAAAAGCGGAATCACTCGCCCACCAGCGCCAGGAAGAGATTAACGAAGCCAAGCTTCAGTTCTTTATCAACATAGCTCACGAAATCCGGACACCACTAACCCTGGTTGTCAGCCCGTTGCAAAAACTCATCACCCACGATCAGGACGAGGAGCGCAGCCACCTTTACAGCATTATGGGGCGTAACACCAAACGGATACTGGATTTGGTAAACCAGCTGATGGATATCCGAAAAATTGAGAAGGGGCAAATGACGCTGCAACTCGAAACCGTCGAAATGACCCAGTTCACCAACGAGATCTGCCAGCTTTTTGAAGAACGAATCCACGCCAAGTCGATTCAGTTCAGTACCGACTTTCCGACTGCCTCCATCTACGCCCGTGTAGACCCGCACAACTTCGACAAAATACTGATCAATGTACTCGCCAACGCCTTTAAGTTCACCCCGGCGGGTGGCCTGATCCGGGTCGTGCTGCGGGTCGATGCGGACGAAGCCGCCGTTGAGCAGCCGGTTTTGCGGATAGCCATCGAAGACTCGGGACAGTGTATCAGCGAGCTGGAGACCGAGCGAATTTTCGAGTGTTTTTACCAGTCAGAAGACCATCGCGGCTATAACCAGCAGGGTACGGGCATCGGCCTTCATCTGGTAAAACAGTTGGTAGAACTCCATGGGGGCACGATCAAAGCCGAAAACATGAGCCCGGTTGGTTGTCGGTTTCTAATCAGAATTCCCCTCGAATCGGTCGTTAATGAAGTACACGTACCGGCTGTAGAACCGCCTGTCAGTTTCCCGCAACTGCCAGAGCGGGCAGCGCATAGCCCGGCGATAGCAAAAGCCCGAAAGCGGCCCCGGCGCATCGCCATTGCCGATGACGACGCCGAAATCTGCACCTACCTCTCCGGCGAGTTGTCGGGTGAGTATACGGTTTTGACGTACGCCAACGGGGAAGAAGCCTACAAAGGCATTGTCAAAGAAAAACCGGATCTGGTGGTCAGTGATGTGATGATGCCGTTGATGGATGGTATGACGTTGTGCCGTAAACTGCGGGCCAACCCGCTCGTCAATCACATCCCCATCATTTTGCTGACGGCCAAAACCGAAGAGTCGAGCAACGCCCTGGGCTTTGAACTGGGTGCCGACGCGTACATTACCAAACCGTTCAACATTGAGATCCTGTCGAAAACGATCAGGAGCCTGATCCGCAACCGGCAAATTATCCTGAATAATGAGAATGAGCAGCAGTACCAGGATGAGTTTATTGCCAAAGTCAGTCTAAAATCTGCCGATACCAAATTGCTGGAAAAGGTACACGCCCTGATCAATAAAAACCTGGCCAATCCGGAGTTAAGCGTGGAAATGATTGCCAGCGAGATCGGCATCAGTCGGGTTCATCTGCACCGTAAGCTGAAAGAACTGACCAACGCTACCACCCGCGACCTGATCCGGCATATCCGGCTGAAACAGGCGGCTGACCTGCTGACCAATAAGGGATTAACCGTGTCTGAAGTCGCTTTTGCCACAGGCTTTGCGAACGTGAACAACTTTTCGGTTTCGTTCAAGGAAATGTACGGGGTATCCCCTGCCCATTATGCCGAACAGCACCTGGTGTAAGGGCGATACCACCATTCAGCGCACAAAAAAGACCGGTCGCTCAGCGGTTCTGCGCTACCAGTGACGCTGCCTGGCCACTCAGCCTGATGTTGAAGCCGTGCGAATAATCGAAAACCATGCATTTAGTTGTGTATTCGGACTGAACGTTAAAGCCGCCCAGTAAAAGCTGGCTGACTCCACCCCCCAGCGTCAACCGATTAGAATAGGGAAAGTTAGTCCGTTGCGTATCCTGAGCCCATGCCGATGAGCAAAATGCCAGGAAAGAGAGGAAGGTAATCGTACGGTTTTTCATGATCTTTCTCTGTTTTGGTTATCGTCTTTTTTCTAATTGACGGCTCAAAACTGGTGAAAGAGCAAAGACACTGAAAGCGGTTCGGGGGCGAAACGTCGGTAGCGAGGGGGCGAAGCGTTTTCAGACAGGGGTAAGCTGAATCGGCAGCAAAACTACCCTACTACCGGGCAAAATAACGCCCCTGAATACCCCGGTGGACAGCAACGCCCGTTGGTAGATAGTTCGTGTTGTTCGGTGGCATCCCGGCCCCGTTTGACTGATCGACAAAACCGGTTAGTCACGTATGATTTCGCTCCGATGCAGCAGGCCCCACTTGTGCAACTCGTCCAGTACGGCCGCTAACGAGCGACCATGTGGCGTAATCTCGTAATGGACTTCCGGCAGGGGCGTATTGGTTACCGTACGTGTTATGAGCTGATTTATCTCCAGAAGTTTTAATTCTTTAGAGAGTGTTCGATCCGAAATGCCATTCATCTCCCGGCTCAGCTGGCTGAACCGTTTGGGGCCGGAGGAGAGCACAAACAGGATCAGGAGCTTCCATTTCCCCTCCAGCACTTCCAGCGCATCTTTGATGGACAGCAAGCTCGCCGGGCACGTTGTTCCGTTCAGCATACGTATCGATGACTATCTTGGTGGATAGCACTATCTGCCGGTATAGTGCCATGTTCTGCCTGGCAAAGGTAAATAGATTTGTAGCCACCAACCTCCGTTAGCTATGCGTTCGGTACAATCATCAGCCAGGCTTCTGCACATCAGTTTATGGCTTGTCCAAATCGTACTGGCCAGCAGCCTTATCTGGGCTGCCTGCCTGAAGCTATTTTTGCCCACTGCTCAGTTAGCCGCCATGTGGCCCTGGACGGCTCAGCTCCCTAACGCCTTTGTCAACTTGACGGCTTTCTTCGATGGGTTATGCGCCATCGGGTTGGTTATTCCCACCCTGCTCAACGTCCGTCCCCGGGTGGCATCCCTGGCAGCGGTTGGGGTAATCGGGCTGATGATCGGAGCAGTTGTCCTTCACCTTTCCCGGGGGAGGCCACCCTGATTGGCGTCAATCTGGTTTTTATGGGACTGGCCGCGTTCGTGGCCTGGGGCCGTGCTTCTTAAACCCACGTGGTGGTCAACTCATGGCTTTACAGCTACCATTTGTTTGTAACAAGTAGGTTCAGCAACCCGTAAGAGCACCTCGTGTCAGCTACTCGGTGAGTACGGCTTTGCCGTATGACATCTCAAATGAGCTTATTGTTTATCGGCAATCAGGAAACGGTTTTTGATGCCGTTTGGGGTCTGGACCTACCCAGCGGGTGGGAAACGGCAGCAGGCCTTTTCTTTTTGCGTCGTCCCCACCAGATCAGGAAACCCGTAACGGGCAAGCTGGCCGAAACCAGGCTGGCAAAAAACGCCAGTAACTGACCCGGCAGGCCTAGTATCTTGCCGATATGCACATCATAATTCATCAACCGGGCTTTCTGCCCCAGGTTCTGCGTCTCCAGCCGGTCTGTGCCCAGCAGCTGCCCCGTGTACTGGTTATAAAAAAAGGTCGTAGCGTCGTAATAGGTAGCTTCATTTGGATACGCACTCACAGCAATGCTACTCGTATCGGCCGCGGGCAAACTCACACTGTAATAGGCCGCCGTGGGGTATTGCCCCCGCGTTTGAGCCATCGACCGATCCAGTACCGTATCCGTACGGGGCGGTTCCCTTCTGGATGTCGGCTCGAAGTAGGCAGGTACATCGGTGCGACCCGTAAACAGAAAATAAAGGCCCTGCTCCACCCAATCGAACGACCAGACCAAGCCCGTTACAGCAATGAGCAGGGCAGGTAACAGGCTATAAAATCCGAATACGTTGTGGCTGTCGTAGTTGACTCGTCGCCAGCGTGCCGACCATTTCACGCTGAACCGCTGTTTCAGGGCGGCTTTGTTTCTGGGCCACCACAGTACCAGCCCTGTCAGGAGCGAGATGACGAATATCAGCACGGCAGTGCCCACGATTTTGTGTCCTTCTTCGTATTGTAACAGCAGGCTGGTGTGCAGACGGAGTATAATAGCAAACGGATCGGTGTGCATGTCCCGTACCTTCAGTACAGCCCCCGTATACGGGTTCAGATGAACGTAATGCTGCAGGTTTTGCCGGTCGTCATACACATAGTAATAAGCGGCTTTGGCCGGATCGCTGTATAGGCTTACCGTGGCATACTCAAACCGTTCGGGCATGTTCACTTCGTTCGATAAGGCTTGCCAACCCCGCCAGGCCAGCTCCGATACGGGTAGCAGCGGACCGTTTTGTGCCGGAACGCGGGTGTAGGGGCCGTTATACAGCGACTGAATTTCCGACTCGAACACGTACAGGCATCCCGTCAGGCTGACGATGAATACGATCAGCCCGGAGACCAGTCCAAGCCAGAGATGCAGCATGCCGGTGAGTTTACGGAAACCAGTCATACGGTGTGCGTTAGAAAACCTGCGTTAGTGTGAGCCTAAACGAGCGCGGGTTGCCGGGCCACAGATTGGCGGGACCATACACGCCGTGAAAATAAACGGCATCGGTCAGGTTGAACAGGCCGAGGTTGGCCGTGAACCCCCGACGGGCATAGCTTACCGAAGCATCGACGGTGGTATAAGCCGGTATCTCGAAACCAGGTACGTAGGTGGAGCGCTTACTAAGGTAGTTGAAACCGGCCCCGAATTTCAGCCCCTCCAGGGCGCCCTGCACAAGCTTGTACGTAGCCCACAAATTGCCATTGTGGTTGGGGGCATTGGGAAACCAGCCCGCCGGAATATAGTCGTACCCCGCATCGCCGGGGGTTCGGGCTTCATTGTATGCGTAATTGGCAATCAGATTCAGGTTGCGGGAGAGGTTGCCCTGCGCGGAGAGTTCGATACCCCGGCTGGTCACATCGTCCATCTGGATAAGCCGCAACCCGTCGGGATCGGTGGGGTCAGGGGTCAGCACGTCGGTTTTACGGATATGGTAGGCCGCAATCGACGTCGTAAGCCGATCACCCAGCCAGTCCTTTCTGATGCCCACTTCATACTGTACACTCCCTTCGGGCGCAAAAGGGCCACCAGCCGCTATATTGCTGCCGTACTGAGGCTGAAAGCCTTCCGTATAGCTGGCGTAGAGTGAGGTGGTTCGGGTAGGCTGGTACACCACGCCCAGCCGGGGTAAGAATCGGTTGGCCCGCAGCCTGTCGGTTCCGGTCAGCGTATCAGCGGCTATATCGTAGCTCGATTGGTTATACCGGTGCTGTTCAAACCGGCCGCCCAGCAGCACTTTCCAGCGCTCGCCAATAGAAAGCTGATCCTGCACGTAAGCCCCAAACAGGCGGGTTTCTTCGGTAGTGCGGGTCTGGTATTCCGCCGAGGCAATGGTGGCGGGTGTCCACTGGTAATTGGCCCAGCTATAATCGAGGTTATAAAGGCTTAACCGGCGCGAAGCCATCGTCGCAAAATTATACGTCCGGCCCGACACATTAGCGTCGGCGCCGACCAGTACGGTATGGCGTATCGGCCCGGTTTGTCCCGTTAGATTCAGGTAGGTGCTAAGTTGCCGCTGCCGGTTGTTGATCTGATCGAAATAGCGCTGCTCAAAAGTCATTGAATCCCGAACGGCTCCCGTGTTGAAATCGCCCGGCGAGATGTCGAACTGCTCATATGTCGGATTGCCCACGCTGCGGGCAAGCACGGTCCACTTCAGCCGGTTGTTGAACTGATGGCTGACCATAAGCTGCTGGGAGAGAGTCGTTACCCGACTGTAGCCGTTTGGATCGACCATCGAAAAATCACGCGGATAGCGACTTAGCTGCCAGCTAATGGGTTGCCCGTCGGTGCCCAGGATTGCCAGGGACGGAACACCCCGTTGGAAGCCCATTGTTCGCCGGTCACTGGCGTAGTTGAGTTCATAATTCAGGCTCGTTCGGTCCGAAAAATTGTATTGAAGCTGAGGAGCCACAAAAACGTTTCTAATTTTCTGATTACGATCAAGCTGCCCGGTCTTTTCGTAGCCGAAAACAAAACGATATAGTAGTTTCTGATTGCTCGTCACAGCTCCGGTGGCATCGCCCATGAACCGGTACTGGCTGAAACTACCCACCGTAGCACTCGCTTCGTACCGGGGAGCCGCCTGAGCCCGCTTGGTAACGTGGTTGATCACGCCCCCCGGATTGCCAGCGCTAAACAGTACCGACGCCGGTCCTTTCAGTACCTCTACCCGATCCAGGTTGTAGGTTAGTGCAGCCTGATCGAACTGGTAAAAATCGCCCCGTATGCCATTGTAGGCGAAGTTTCCGGGCGACGACCGAAAGCCCCGCAGCACGTAATCACTGTATTGGCTCGACGAAAAAGCATTCACCCCGACCATACTTTTGGTAGCTTCGGCCACCGACTGGATCTGCCGGTCGGCGATCAGTTCGCGGTTGATGACCTGAACCGACTGGGGCACGTCGCGAAGGGGGAGGGTCATGCGGGTGGCCAGTTCACTGACGGGCTCCGCGTATGTCCCCGTTCGACGGGCCGTGACCAGAACTTCACCGAGTTGCCGGGCCGTTTCGTTAAGTTTCAGAGCGGGCAGCGTTTTCCGTTCACCGGCCTGTATGCTAACCGTCAGCATTTGCGACTCAACCCCAACGGTCGATACTACCAGTTCGTAGGTACCAGCGGGCGCCTTCAGCGCGAACCAGCCTTCAGAATCGGTTAAAGCGCCGAACCGCGACCCGCGCAGCACCACATACACAAACTCCGCCGGTTTGCCATCGGCAGTAAGGACTTGCCCACTAAGCGTACCCCGATCGGGGTTTTCGTCGGTAAAAGCCAAGGCCTGATTGGCTAAGCTACTAAGCAGATAGCACCCGATAAAAAGCACCCACTGAACCCGTCGACTAATTGACGTACAGTACTCGTATAACTTTACCATAAAGGATCGCAACTAGTAAGAATTTAATCTATTGATCCGGCAAAGGTTAGAGTTATTTAGATTAGTTCTAAATAAGTGTGAAAACAAATTTTAATAAGTCTAAATAAGAGCAATTTAGATACACATATCAACTATGCTAGATTCAGGGCAAGATGTCTAGGAATGCCTCAGGCAGCTCGCGCCAGACCAGGGGGCAGCAGGGTGCTGTATGCAATGCACTATGTCCCCATTCCACAATCCGCTACTCTTTCCGGGCTTGTTTACGCACCGAACCCGTCGGTAGGTCTGCAAACGGCCCCATAGCTGGCTCAACTGGTACCGGGCTTTGCTGGTGCGTTAGGGAAAGAAAGTGGCCAATTACAAAGCAGTGCTATTTTTAGCCTGCGCTCAAGTCGTCTGGAAACGATCAATTATCTTTAGATAGGCTCTTAACAAGAAAATGCATACAAAAATGTAAAAAATTTAGTAGATTTTAGTTGCATTTGCGATTGTTGGTCCTTTTTTTCACGGCTGTAAATAGTTTATTGTTTAACCGTAACCCCCTTTTTGTATGAGATTTCCTGAGCTTACAGATGATAATTTTGAACAGGAGGTACTAAAGAGTACTCAACCAGTTATTGCCTACTTTTCTGCAACCTGGTGTGGACCTTGTAAAGCAATGAATCCACTCGTTGAACAGGTAGCCGAGGAAAGTCCCAAAGTGAAATTTGTGAAGATAGATATTGATGATTGCTCTGAAGTTTCAATGAGACAGGGCATACGTTCTGTACCCACATTGTACGCATTTAAAGATGGGCAGAAGAAAGGAAGTATTATTGGTTTGACCATGCGAGATAGAATACAGCAGCTAGTAGATAGAATCAGTTAGAAACCGGTTAATCTCTTTAAATAACGTCTGAACCTTAACTAATAAAATGGAACTGCTAGAGTTTGTAGAGAACAAAATAAACGAATACGCTCAGGAAATTCTGACGGGCAAAGACCGGGTCGACGATATGGCTCTGGGTGAGTTGCTGTTTTACCAGGCCCTGCGCCGGAACCTGAAAGGCACCGCCACCATGCAGGACGTAGGCATGCTGGATGCCATCAACGATGTGCTTCAGCAGAAAGGCATCGTAGACGACGAGCTAACATTTTACAAGTAAACATAACCCCAACCACTATTCGCACCGGCCCGACGAGCCGGTGCTTTTGTTTGTTAACTAACTACCCTAGTTTATGAACACGAATGTTGCAAACAACATCTGGAAGCTGTTTAAACTTTACGAATAATCTGCAAAACCGTGTGAATTTTGAGGTGCAAACTTTCAATAAACACAGCGTTGGGGATCATCAGCAAATATATTTTCTTAGCCACCTATTAGTTGGACAGATTTTCTGAAAAAGTTGTAGCGTACACCACCTCCTTTCCCCCCTACTTCTGCTGAGGGGTTATAAAGCCAATTAATCGATGGAATGGGTGAAAGTTGTAGTGTATAAAATATTGCACCAGAGTTTCTTTGGCTTCATAATAACTGTCTAATTC
The DNA here is from genome assembly GCF_005870035.1 of Spirosoma lacussanchae. GTDB lineage: Bacteria > Bacteroidota > Bacteroidia > Cytophagales > Spirosomataceae > Spirosoma > Spirosoma lacussanchae. Next base: position 47,302 of record NZ_SWJG01000008.1, read on the forward strand.
ATTCCGTTCGATCACATCGTGCTCCAGAATACTGTGGAAAGCTTCGATTGGGCTTGCAATAGTATGGTGGAGCTTTTTTCTAAGCCGCCATTGTGGAAGTGAAAAAATAAGATTCCTGTTCACAGGGAGTGCGGTAGCCCAGCACTGAATGTTTCCGCCGACGATTGTACCGACCCTCAATGTACTCGAACGTAGGGTAGCTTTGCCGTTTCGTACAAAAATCGTCACTTGGGGTTATTCAACATTGCTCAAACTCTTTATTCAACAACTCATCGAATCCATGAAGCGTGCTCGTGGCCGAAAGGGTGGGCGACAGAAAGGTCTTTCCCCAGAAGCGAAGAAAAATGCCGTTTGGCGGAAATGTATTACAAAGAAGGAGCACTAGGGGTTAATATAATCGCCAAAAAGTTGGGTATTTCTAAAATGATGTTTTACAAATACCTACGCCATCGGGGTGTTAAGATTCATAGTAAGCAGACGACCGAAACCCAATCAAAGGACTGATTGGTAGACTCTTGATTCTCTTTGAAGAAACATTTCTCCGGAATGTTGGCAACCTCCCCTTCTCGGCCAGATCGGGCGATGGGTCCGCTTCCGTAATGACCCCAACTGCCCTGGTTACGGTAGAATCGGTACGCCAGTTGACCGATTGCGAAGTAGCCGGATTGCCCTGCCAGCCCAGAATAACGCGATCGGGATAAACAGACGGTTGGTAGTCCCTGTGAACCTGGGCCTGAGTCAAAAAAGCAGCCGACATGAGGATAACGGCTAGTAGAATCTGTTTCATTCCGGGAAGGTGGTTAATGCGAAGCCGCTTGATGCGTTGATTTATACTGGTTCAATATGGCCATGATCTTATGCTGGATCGCGGTATTTTCGTAAACGCCCCTAAAATCCAGCGAGTGAGGGCCATAGGCGAATACGGGCACCATGACGCCCGAATGGTCGTTGGTACTGAAGTGTCCGTCCACATAGCCTCGCTTCAGGTCACCATCGAGCAGGCTCAGCCCGCCGGTTTCGTGGTCAGCCGTAACGATGACCAGGGTTTCGCCGTTCGAGTCCGCAAAACGAATCGCGTCGCCAATGGCCTGGTCGAAGTCCAGCATCTCCTGCACGACATAACCCATCTGATTTGCGTGGCCGCCATAGTCGATCTGAGCCCCCTCGGCCATCACAAAAAAGCCCGCCGGGTTGGCTTGCAGGTCGTTCAGCGTTTTTTGCAGGCTTTTCTGTAAAAAGTCTTTCCGGCCCTTGTTCACCGCCACGACCGACTCATCGTCGAGGAGTACGAACGGGCGTTTGAGAGCCGCGAGTTGAGCAAAGCTGGTACCGATTTGATACCCCCGTTGACGAAGCGTGTCCAGCACTTTCTCTTCGGAGAAATACCGGTATCCACCCCCAATGAGTATATCGACCGGATCATGGAGAAAATCGCGGGCTATTTCGCGCTCAAACATACGGTCGGGCTGGTGCGCGTAAAAAGCCGCCGGGGTCGCGTCGGTGATGGCGCCCGCCGAGATAAGTCCACTTACCATGTTCCACGGCCTGATCAGGGTCGGGATTGCCGATAGCGGTTTACCCGTTGAGTCAACGCCAATGGCCCGGTTGTTAGTTTTTTGCCCCGTTGCCATGGCAGTTCCGCCAGCCGCTGAATCGGTAATGTAGGTATCGGCCGCGCTGGTTTTCGAGAAACCAATGTTCAGCAGTTTGGTCAGGTTCAACTCACCCCGGTTCGCGGTCAGACCCGCGTATATCTGGGCCAGCCCCATGCCATCGCCAATGAGCAGAATCACGTTTCGGACGCGGCTGCGGTTATCGTTGTTGCGGTACGTGGGCTGATAAAGAGTATGCGGGGTCATATGCTGGTACTCGGCCGTCTGGCGTTGCCGCAGAAACTGGCCAAGCGGGGCAATCTGATCGGTATTGATGTAGTCGACTCCCAGATTCATCAGGGTTTTCCAGGCGTTCACATGATCGGGCGTAGCCCAAAAGCGGATCTTTTTGCCCTGCTGGTGTACCTGCCGGATAACCTGCTGAATGGTTTGCCGCTCTCTTTTTACGATGAGTCCCTTTCCGTTCCAGCGGGTGTACCTGGTAAAGTCCTGGCTGATCAGACCAATACGAGCCAGTTGCCCGGGGGAATAGACAACATCGGGGCGACCGTCGAACTGTATCCAGCTGGGGTAACTGTCGTATTGGTCGGGTGCTGGGGTGTTTCCACTCACGACTACCTGTACCTGACCACCCGGACCAAAAATAGCCGGATAACGGCTCAACAACCTGACCAGCAGAGGCAATGATTGTTGAGCAGGTGTTTTTAAGTCGATCAGCCATTGCAGCTTGTAGTCAGCTTCCGGGTACAGCCTCCCTTTGTTCTCCCGTATTTTTTCAACAATTGGCATAATATACAGAGACTCCAGGGTACGGCCCGCCCTGATTGCAGCGGAGTCATGCGCCACAAAAAGCCGTCCGTCCCGCGCAACTACATCCGCTTCGATAGAACCGAACTGCTGGTCGTAGGCCTGCCCAAACGGGATGGTCTGCTCATAATCATTATGGGAGTGAGCCTGGGCTGGCGAGTATTGAGATGTCGGCTGAGCGACCGTAACCAGACTGGCGCCCAACAGCAGGGCGGACAAAACAAGATTGTTCATGAGTTGATCGGAAAGTCAGCAGTCCAGTCCCGAGAGGGTCAGAACTCGCCCAACGTTATATCGAGGATCAGCAGCCAACGTAAGTAAGGCCGTGGTAGAGCTGGTTTTCTGCTTGCGGCCCTAAAAGTAAAAAGCGCCAGACCATGAACACAGGTGAACGGGCACGCTTAATGGATTGATAATATAACAGAAGTCACTGACAGGAAACAGCGCCGTACGAAACTGGTAGCGAATAGCCGGGCTGGTGACAGGAAAAAAACCGCCAAACAGCCGCCAAATTCTCCGTCGGCTCAATGGTACACCGGCAACTTCGGCTACCAAATGGGTTGATGACACTTTCGTTAATAGCCTATTTCGGGGCGGTAAGCAGTAGCGCTTTTACGGCTGCCCCCTGCCCATTCGGGATTGATCCGGCCTGAAGCCGAATCCGTTGATGGCCCCCAGTCAGGGTAAGCGTGCCAAACGGCAGCCACGCCCAGGGCTTTTCATACACTTCTTTACGGGGAACCCGGTCGGGGCTGGGTTTTTGGGGTGGGTCGAAACTGGTTCTGAGCGTTTGTTGCAGCGTCTTGCTGTCAGCCGTAAGAGTCAATACCGTGCCGAGAGCGGATTCAGGTGCGGTATATTGCAGACTCAATTGGTACGCCCCCGGGCGCTGTACGTCAACATCCCACCAGATGGAATCCGTGGGCGACTGCCAGTTGATTATCCAGTCGTTAGCCCAGCCATTGCCCTGTTGGTAGCGCACCTTACCCGAAAAGTGGGCTTCCGGCGCCTGAAGCAACACCCGCTGACTCGCTACCGGCACCGGCCGTGAAGCGCTAATAGCCCGCGACACATCCCGGAACCAGCCCTCATAGGCGTTCTGCAGGGTTTGAACCTGCTGAGGCTTTTCAGCGGCCAAATCCGTCGACTGCGCCGGATCGCGGAGCATATCGTACAGATGAACCTGCTCTTTCTGCAACACCAGCCGGTACTGAGCCGTGCGAACAGCCCCTGGTTCGGCAGGTATGCCATTCGGGCCCATCCCGGCCACGTGCGTGAACAGCAGGCGATCGGGCAGCGTATCGGTATGGCCCAGCAACAGACCCGACAGGTTACGGCCATCAATCGGATTGGCAGGTCTGAAGCGCAACCTACACAAACCCACCAGCGTCGGAAGTAGATCGATATGGGCCGTATTGGGTCGGATGCGGGTTTGGGGACGTATCTTTTCCGGCCATCGTATAAAGAGCGGCACGCGCACACCTCCTTCGTCGACCGACCCTTTAATGCCCTTCATATTGCCATTGTAGCGGTGGCCGTTAGGGCCGTTGTCGGTCGCAAACACAACTATCGTGTTTTTGGCCAAACCCAGCTCGTCCAGTTTTGCTAACAGCCGCCCCACGTTATCGTCGACGTTTTCGACCATGCCGTAAATACTGGCCTGTTCATCGTCCAGACCCTTAGCCTTGTATTTAGTAAAGTATCGATCAGCTACCTGGTGGGGACTGTGGGGGGCATTGAACGGCACATAACAGAAAAAAGGCCGGGCCTTGTTCGTACTGATGAAGTTCAGCGCGGCATCGGTCAGTACATCGGTGATGAACCCTTTGGTCGACACCATCTGGTCGTTATGCTGCAAGTCGGTATCGAAATAGTTATTCCAGTGGCCTGCGCAAAAGCCCAAGAACTCGTCAAATCCCTGTCCGTTGGGGTCTTCGGGCGCGTGTTCTCCGTTGTGCCATTTGCCGAAACAGCCGGTGGAATAGCCATTTTGGCGAAATACCTCGGCCAGGGTCAGTTCAGCGCCACGCATGCGTTCCCAGCCCTGGGTGACCGACACCGTGCCGGTGCGGAGGTGGTAACGGCCCGTGAGCAGGCTGGCGCGGGAGGGGGCGCAGAGCGGGCTGACAAAAAAGCGCTCGAACTGGGCCCCGCTGCGGGCCAGCCGATCGAGGTTTGGGGTTTCTACGTACCGATTACCGTGGAGGCTTAGGTCGCCCCAGCCCTGGTCGTCGGTCAGGATGAACACGACATTGGGACTGGAAGCAGCTGTCGGGTAACTCGTAGCCGACTCCCGTGCGACCCAACCGCCAATGATCAGCGCAGCCATACCTATCCAAAAAAGAGGTTTTATGGCAAATGAAAAGTTAGTTGATCCGGGTCGGTTCACGGTAGTTCAGACGTTGACGAAGGGGCTGAGTTTTGTCGGGATATTATTGGAAGTAAAACGGTATAGTATTCACTTTCTACCGGCGGGTTCCCAAAAAGCCCGTTCAACGGGTTCCCACGCAGAACGGCGTATACCGGCTTCTCCACCCGCTAACTCACTACCGGTCAACCCAGTACTTTGCTATTTCAGCAAGGAAAAAAGGGTTACGAAAGAACGCTCTCACCCCGATACCTTAGGCCTTTAAGGTCACGGCGTATTTGCGACACTTAACCGGTTGATTTTTTATACTGCATGGTCTTGCCAGTTAAGCAAGTTCACTGTGCCGATTAATTAGACCATCTTACCGACGAAGGAGAAACCCAAGACGTCCCTGACTTTCTGGTAAAGACAGTCTTAGATTCCTCCTTCGTCAGGATGACAAGAAATAGCCTGTCCTCCTACACGTTGGTATAGGCAGCTATAACAGCTACGAGCGGTCCCAGAAAGCAGGGGGTTCAATGCCTAACGTGCGCAGATAAACGTAGGCCTGCGCCCGGTGATGGATTTCGTTGTCGATCAGGTACAGGATGAACCAATAAATTGTGCCCTCGTACAGGCCAAACGCCAGATCAACTTCCTGATACCGGCTCGACGGAATCTGGGGCCAGATGGTATCGATCTGGGTCGTGACCTGGTCCCACTGGGCCAGTACCTCTTCCTTACTGGAGGCATCCATTGTCTGAAAGGCATCCCACTGGCCCGACCGAACCCCCTCCATGCCGGCCCCGGTCATACCCAGGATTTCGGCGATCAGTTCGGCACAGGGACGCATGCCACCCAGCGAATACGTGAAAAACTGATCGTCGGGGAATGTCTCGATCAGCCGCCGGGTGAGCCGCCGGTGCGCCTGCCAGTGATCGAGCAGTTGCTGCGATGAAAGGAACGTCTGATTCTGTGAGGATTCAATTTGGGTTGTGTTTTCCATGACTGCGTGCTGGATGTTTATCCGTTAGTTAACCACACAAAGGAACAGCCCACCCATGACAGCCCTATGTCAGCAGGGAATCCCCGCAACCGGAAAAGATCTTCGGCAACCGACGGTCGGTTATAAAGTCTCTGATTGGCCCAGGACATCCCCAAAAAATACATCGCCCTGGCAACAGCTTGGCCAGGGCGACGTGACAACCTATACGATAGCGGATAATGATCAGGCTGTATGAGGGTTGGGGACAAGGGCACTGGCTTCGATCTTTTCCAGCACCTGCCAGCACTGGTACAGCGCCCGCGGAATGTGAAAACAACCTTTCCATTTACCCCCCTTCAGCGGGAGCAGTACCTCGCCCTGCCGGTTCAGGTAGCCGAACCACTCTCCATACTCGGCATCACGAAAGTGGTTAAACGTATAGTCGTGCACCTTCAGGAACCAGGTCAGGCAGCGTTCATCCTTTGTGAAATAATAGCCCTTGAGCAGTGCCACCAGGGTTTCAACGTGGACCCACCAGAGCTTCTGGTCCCATTCGAGGTGCTGCGACGGATAACCTTTGCTGTCGAGGAAATAAAAGATTCCGCCATGAGTTTTGTCCCAGCCGTACTCCAGGTGCTGAAGAGTCAGCTCTTTGGCCTTTTCGATCAGCGCGGGCTTATTGAGCCGCTGCCCCAGGTCCATGATGAACCACATGGCTTCGATGGCGTGTCCAGGATTCAGATGCCGCCCCTCAAAGCTGTCGACCACGGAGCCATCCGGCGCGACGTTTTCGCGGATGAGCCCCAGCGACTCATCGTAAAACACCTCCATCACTTCGTGAATACACTCGTCGATCAAGCCGCTCACCAGCGACGCATCGAGCAGGTGCTCCAGTTCCAGCGACAGGTTGCAGAGGATCATCGGTAAGGCAAAATTCTTCAGCGGCCGCGTACCGACCACACTTTTATCCCAGCCCCGTTTCGGCTGATGCCGCCGATCGAGAATCTGGTGAAACGTTGATTGGGCTATGTCGGCATGGCGCTCGGTATTCGTGGCTTTATAGAGTTGCCCAAACCCCATGGTGGCGAAGCAATCTGAAAAAATGTTGTAGGGCTGCACCAGCGGTTTGCCAGACCGCGTGGTCGAAAAATACCAGGACCCATCAGGAGCACGGCCGTACTTTTCCAGAAAATCGGCTCCGTGCAGCGCCATATCAAGCCATTCGGGCTTTTGACCGACGAGGTTGTAGAGCATCGAAAAGGTCCATACCTGACGGCCCTGTAGCCAGGTGAACTTGTCCGTGTCGAAAACCGATCCATCGCGGTTGAGGCAGGTGAAATATCCGCCCTGTTCGGTATCAACAGCATGCTCCTGCCAGAAGGGGATGATATTGGTCAGTAATTCGCACTTGTACAGGTCGGCGAACCGGTCTAAAACAGTCATGTGAAATAATGGTGTAAAATGAAAATGAGGCCTGCCTACTGGTCAGCGCGGTCAACGCGCAGGAGAGCACGGGGCGCTAGTATCCAGCTTACAGTCAGTTAGTTGAGTAGGTTTTAAAAAAGTCGGGTTGTTCGGTAAGGCCTTCGTAATAGAAAAAGATTTCATTGTTGAGTTTATGCAGTCGGTTTTCGCGGATCATAGCCTCCAGAAACTGACGGGTCGGCTTGTAACTTCCCACCTTTAGCAGCACCCCCGGAGCCAGCATGGGCAGTTTGTCGGCCGAAATCTGTTGGGTAGTGATTTTGTCGAGTTCATTCCGGTAGGCATCAATGTTGTACCGATACACCTGTGGGGAAATCAGGTCGACCCACCCGTTCTGCACCCAGGTTGGCCAGTCCTGCAAATATTCAGTCTTCGCAAAGGGGTAAATGCTAGGGGCCATTGCAATCTGCAAAGACGGTCGGATGGCTTTCAGCTCGGTATACAGGCGTTTCGCAAACTGATTAAGCCGGTCGGCCCGCCAGTTTACCCACTTCGTGTCGGTTTTCGGATCTGTTGGTATCGAGCCGTTCGTTTCCTGTTTGTAGGCCGCCAGTACCTCCGGATTGTAGCCACATTCGGTGGGTAGAGCTGGTAGCCGGTCGTCACCCTGAATACCGTCCAGGTCGGGGTAGTTGGTAGTCACTTCCTTCAGCAGCGACAGCATAAAATCCTGCACGTCGGGGTTGAGAGCGTTCATCCATTTGAAGCCGTTTTTAACCACCACCCGCCCATCCTGACCGAGCGCGGCCCATTGGGGTTTGAGCCGGAGAATGTGTTCGCCGAAGCCATTGTTTTCGGCCGCAAAGCCATACTCCATCCAGGCCGATACCCGGATCGAATCGGCATGAGCCGCGTCCAGCAGTTCACGGAGCGGATCACGACCGCTAAGCGTTTCGTCGATTTCGATACCGAAGGTATTTTTCATCACACGCGACGGGTACAATGTCCGGCCTTTGTTCCACATGACCACGAAAATGTGGTTGATACCGTTTTGCCGACAGGTTGCAACGGCCTGCCTGATGCCGGCAGGGGTACTCAGGACCTGGCTGCCCACATTGGTGAGCCAGACACCCCGCAAATGGGTTGACACGGGCGGGCGGCCCGGACCAGCCTCGACCGCTGCCGTCTGTCTGCACTGCCCCAGGAGGGCAGGCAGGACAAACAACAGGCTGAAAAGAACAAATTTTTGCATGAGACGTGAGCGTACGTTAACTACCTGGACAAGTTTATTACCAGCCTGGATTCTGTTTCAAACTTTTATTTTTATCGATTTCACCCTGCGGAATTGGCCAGAGCGCGTGTTTATCCACGTTTTGCCGGGTTTCGTTGCGGCTTTTGATTCGCTGGGCAACGCTGGCCGAGTAATCAGGTATGTCGTTCAGATCCTGCACGGACCCTTTGGCCCCGAATGACGGAATGGCCGGCACGTTGGCGGGGTTGATGGCCGCCCCGACAATAGGTCCGTTCAGTACTTCCTTGACGATCTCCCAGCGCCGAATGTCGAACAGCCGGAGTCCTTCGGTGGCAAACTCAACTGCGCGCTCCCGACGCACCAGCTGCCGCAGTCTGGCCTGATCCGTTACCGTAGCCGCCGGTTGACCCGCCCGCCGACGAACCGCGTTGATGGCGTCCGTTACCGACGCGTCGATCTGGTTCTGCTCGATTTTGGCTTCGGCATACGTCAGCAGAATTTCGGCATACCGCATCAGTATAAACGGTGTCTTCAACTCCCACACGTATTGGTCGGGATCGTTGTATTTCCGCCATACGTAGCCAACACCACCCACGGCCCCCGTGGCCCCGAACTGCCAGACGCTGTTGGATGAGGTCACAAAATCGGGGTTGCCGTTGATGACATCGTAGCGCTGGGTGTTCCAGTTGTAGCGAAAGATCTGGTCGCTGTGGATGTTGTAGATAAACCGCTGATTCGGGTTCTGATACGGCAGGCTGGCGGCTTTCACCATCCTGACTTCAATGGTATCGCCGGGCATGTAGAGCGTCCAGCGGAGTCGACGATCGCGGTTACGGCTTGGATTGGCCGGATCGTAGAGGGGCGATTCGTCGATTCGCTTGCCGTCAATGCATTCGAACTTATCGACCATGGCCTGGGTGGGGAAGTTGTTACTTTGCGCACCCAGCGTCTGCCGGGGCGTATATCCAACCACCTGCCACGACGCAATATTCGGGTTCTCGGCCGGGTACATCATCTGCCCCATAACCTCGCGGCCCACGTTGGCGGTTTGTCCGGCCAGGGTGAACAACGCCTGGTAGTTGGGATTCAGGCTGTGGTTGCCACTTCTTATGATGGTGTTGGTAGCCTCAGCCGCCGTGGCGTAATCCTTGATCAGCATAGCCAGCCGGGCTTTGATTCCGAGCGCCATGTGCTTGCTCATGCGGCCCCGTTCGGCGGGGTTCAGATCCAGCCCGGCGTAGGCTTCGTCCAGGTCTTTGTAAAGTGCGCGGGCAATTTCTTCTTTAGGCGTCTGGGGCTGCGTTTCGTACTGATCGGGCTGAAGGGGCTGGGTGTAATACACGACGTTGCCGTACCAGGTCATGAGGTTCAGGTAGGCCCAGGCCCTCAGCGTTAGCGCTTCGCCCCGCATCCGGTCGTAGCTGGCCTTACTGGTTCTGGCTTCGCCCCGTTTCATACCCTCCAGCAGTTCGTTGGCCCGGGCAATCAGGCGGTAGCCCTGCTGCCAGCCGGTTTCCGAGATGGCGTTGCCAATCACGAAGGGCCCCTGGTTTCCCATGGCCACCAGCGATTCGGGGTCGGTTTTGCGGGAGATGATCAGATCGGTAGTACCCTCAATCCGTTTCAGGTCGGGTACATTGCCGCGGCTATTCCAGAAAGCCGCGTTGTAGACACCCGTCAGGCCAATCCGGATTTCGGCTTCGTTGGCGTAGAAGGTGGCACTGGATGGAGTATCTAAGGGCTGTCGGTCCAGAAAATCCTTACAACCCAGGGCCAGGAGGGCCAGCGCAATAATCGAAACTGTCTTTTTCATGGCGATGTCTAGAACTTCAGGTTTAGGCCAACGGTATAGGTTTTCATGAGCGGATAAAACTCAGCCGTGTTGTTGTTGATTTCGGGGTCGAAACCTTTCCAGAATGGGGTCAGGGTGAACAGGTTCTGCGCACTCACGTAGAACCGGGCCGAACCTACGCCCAGCTTGCGGATCAGGTTATCCGGTACGCGAACACCGAGGTTTACGTTTTTCAGCCGGAAATAGGCCGAGTTTTTTACCCAAAACGACGAGTTCGTTCCGTTGACGCCGATGGCCGGCAGCAGCCGCGGGAAGGCAGCATTGGGATTTTCGGGGGTCCAGTAATCTTTGTGAAACGACAGCAGCGACGGGATGAAGTCCCCCGCAAAAAAAGGCCAGGCTCCGGTGCCGGAGATGTAGTTCTCCTTTCTGGCAACGCCCTGCCCGAACAGATTCAGATCAAACAACCCGTAGGCCAGGTTGGCGTTGATGCTGTATTCGTACCGGGGGAAGTTATTGCCGATAAACGTACGGTCGTCATTATTGACCTTACCGTCGCCATTCAGGTCAGCGTACTTGATGTCGCCGGGCGCCGGGTTAAAAAAATGCGTCGGACTGCTGGCAATATCTTCTCTCGACTGAAAGTAGCCAATGGCCTGGTACCCAAAATACGACCGCAGCGCATACCCTTCGGCCGACCGGAGCAGCCCTTCGTCGATGTACGGAACGCCGGGCAGTTCGGTTACCTTGTTTCTGACATCCGACAATACCCCCGTTACGTCGTAGCGTAATCCGCCGATGCGGTTGCGGTATGTAGCCGACACCTCCCAGCCCCGGTTCTCCATTTTGCCCAGGTTCAGCAACGCCGGATTCAGGCCCACATAGCCCGGAATAGGCCGGCGCATCAGGATGTCCGAAATCTTGCGGACGTAGTAGTCAGCCGTAATAGTCAAGCCCTTGAGCAGCTGAAAATCGACACCTAGGTCGAACTGGGTTGATTTTTCCCAGGTCGTACCGGCGTTGACAGCATCGGTGAGTGCCAGCCCCTGGTTGATGGCGTTGTTAAAGTAATAGTCGTTGCCCGAGTTATAGGTACCGGCAAAGGGGTACAATTCGGGTACGCCCTGGTTCCCCAGTGTTCCGTACGATGCCCGAATTTTGGCAAACGAGATCACCGAGCTAAGGCCCGAGAAGAACTTCTCATTGCTGAACACCCAGCCCGCCGATGCCGATGGGAAGAAGCCCCACTGCCGGTCGAGGGCCTGCGAGAAGCGCGACGACCCATCGTACCGCCCGTTCACTTCGAGCAGGTATTTGTCCTGAAAGGCGTAGTTGACACGGCCGTAAAAACCAGCCAGCGCGTACTCATTGGCCCCACCCGAGTTATCGCGGTTGGCGCCACCCAGCGACAGATACGGCAGCTCTTCGTTAATGAAGTCCGACCGGGAGCCGCTCAGAGTACGGGTGATTCCTTCTTCGGTTTGTGCGCCAACCAGAAACTTAGCCTCGTTTTTGGTGTCGCGGTAGGTATAGGTAGCCTGCGCAAGCAATGTGGTCCGGTAGTTGGTCGAGTAGCTTTCTGACAGCGCGTTGGTACCGGGATAAGGAGCCACCAGGTCATAGGACTTATTGGCTATGTTGGGAGCATACACGTTGTAGTTTCGCTGAAACCGCTTGGTATTTGGATACCATTGTTCCCGGGCCGCGCTGGCTTCAATTTCCAGGGCTTTGATGGGTGTGTATATAAACGACGCCTTACCCATAAAACTTGGCGTAGTTACCTGTAGGAGTCCGCTGGATTCTGCCTGGCCCAGCGGGTTCCGGCGGTTCGACTGGCCCGCGTCGCCGTACATACCGTCGCCAAATTTGGCCGGTCCCGTGGCGGGTAAACCAATGGCCTGACGGATGATAAACTCGGGGGTTCCGCCAGCGGGTTCGGTGCGGGTCGACTGGTTGTAAAACAGGACAGACGTAACCCGGAATTTGTCATTGAACCGAATGTCGGGGTTAAGCCGCAGGTCGAACCGGTTGAAGCTGTTATTCGGAATTAACCCCTGCTGGTTCAGGTACGAGACGGAGGCAAACAGGCTGGCTTTTTCACTGCCCGCTTCGACAGTAATGTTGTGGTTTTGCATCAGACCGCTATTGGTAAACAGCAGCTTGACCCAGTCATTGTCGAACACTTCGAGGTTGTCGGGGGCGGTATTTTTGTATTTGTCGATCAACGCCTGCGAAAACACGAACGCGTTAGGATTACCAGTCTGGTTGCGCTGGGCCACGTTGCTAAGCTCCATGTGTTCAACAGCGCTGACCTTTTCAGGAATGTTGGTGGCTTCCTGCTTGGTGACAAACACATTGTATCCGACCTTCACTCCACCGGTACCACCCCGTTTGGTTCTGACAAGAACAACCCCGTTGGCAGCCCGCGATCCGTATATGGCCGTAGATGCAGCATCTTTCAGCACGGTTATACTCTCAATGGCATTGGCATCTACATTATCCAGACTCGATACAATCCCGTCGATCAGAATAAGCGGAGCCTGACTGGAGAAGATGGACCCGATACCCCGAATCCGGATGGCGGGCGAGTCGGCACCGGGTTTACCGGATCCCTGAAACACGGATACCCCGGGGGCCAGGCCCTGCAGCAGGTTGCTGGTGGTGCCTACCTGCCGTTTCAGCAGATCGGCCGACTTCAGCTGGGTGACGGCCCCGGTCAGGTTGGCCTTCTTCTGCACACCGTAACCCACCACCACTACCTCGGATAAGGTGCGGTCGTTGGGCCTGAGCCGGATGGTCAGCTCTTCGCTACCAGCCACAACTTCGGCGTTGTCGTACCCAATACTGGAAACAATCAGGGTAACCCCCTTATCGACAACCAGCGAGAAGTTGCCCGATGCATCGGTGGAGGTTCCTTTGGTGGTGCCCTTAACGGCCACGTTAGCACCCACTACGGCTTCGTTAGTCTCGCCGTCGTTGATTTTACCTTTAATCGTGATCGACTGAGCCATGGCCGTGGCCCATCCGATCGTCAGCAGGATGAGTGGTAGAATTCGTTTCATTGGGAGTATTAGGTAAAGGACTATTGACTCGATTTGATGCAAACATATTCTTTTTAAATAAATTACTAAAACTTTTATTAATTTTTTATATAAGTTTATTTGGATGTACCGGATTTATTCAGACTTTTGTTTCGTCCTTTACCTGAAAAGTGCTCAATTCTCATGCGTAGCTGGTTTCTCTTGTGCGTACTCCTGTTGCTAACCTGGGGGGCTTTCTCCCAGAGTCGGAGCCAGGCGACGACCCGTATTTTGCTGATTCCCCTCGACGAACGACCGCCCTGCCTGCAGTTTCCGATACAAATGGGTAAGATTGGCGATGTGGAGGTCGTTTCGCCCCCCCGCCACCTGCTGGGCCGGTTTACGGACGTCGGCCAGTCCGACGAAATAGTCCGCTGGTTACGGGCGCAGTCGCTGACCCGCTTCGATGCGGCCATTATTTCGGTCGATATGCTGGCCTACGGGGGTCTGGTAGGGTCGCGGATTCACGGAGTGTCGGCGCAGAAAGCCCTCGACCGGGTTCAGATCGTACGCGAGCTACGCCGTAAAGCGCCCGGGCTCAAAATCTACGGTTCCAGCGTAATCATGCGGCTGGCGCCCACTGCCGACGGCAAAAACGAGGGGTACCGCGAAAAACTGGCCAGGTGGGCCGAAGTGTCGCCCGATACCATGCTGCTGGACCAGACCCGCCAGCTCGAACAAGCCATTCCGCAAGCTGCCCTGGCCGATTACAAGCAGGCCCGGCTGCGTAACCTGCAGGTCAATCAGTTCGCCATCGGGCTGGCCCGGGAAAAGGTATTCGATTACCTGATCGTGTCGCAGGACGACGCGAAACCCCGGGGGGTTCACATCCGCGATCGGGAAAATCTGACCAATACGGTGAAACAGGCAAACCTAACCGAGCAGGTCGCTATTCAACCCGGGGCCGACGAGGTATCTATGCTGCTGCTGGCGCGGGCCATGACCGACCGATACGGTTATCATCCCCGCATCAAAGCCATCTATTCGTCCGAAACGGCCGCTAACACGGTGATGCCGTTTGAAGACCGGCCCCTTCGGCAAACGGTCAGTTTTCATCTGAAAGCCGTTGGCGCCCGCGAAGTGAGCGACCCTGGCGAGGCTGATCTCTTGTACTATGTGTTCGCATCCCGCTTTGAAGCTGGTAGCGCCCGCCAGTTTGCCGATCAGATTATTCGTAGCCCAGACAAGGGAATCATTATTGCCGACGTTGACCCAAAAGGCGACGTACAGGGAGGAGATATTCCTTTTACGGAAGCCCTGAAAGATGCATCCGTATTTGCCCGAACCTACGGCTATGCCTGCTGGAATACCGCCGGTAACACCGTCGGCACCGCCCTGCCCCATGGTATCCTGGCGGGTGTATCGCGGGTGGTGGCCCAAGCGAAACCTGCCGCTGTACCCCGAATGAATCAGGCCCAGGTCTGGTTTATGCTCAACCGGCTCCTCGACGATTACACCTACCATTCCCTGGTTCGGCCCGAGGCCAACAAACGATGCCGGGCCAGTCAATGGAACCCCAACCGACTAACGCCTGAACAGACCAAAACCATTGAAGCCTATTGCATGACCGAACTACAGCCGATAGCCACCCGGACCGCTGCCGGTTTTTTCCCGAAAGACAGTGCTCGGCGCTGTACGATCACCAACCTGCGCTTTGATCTTCCCTGGGACCGCACCTTTGAAGCCGAAATTGATTTCGATCTGAAGCTGAACAACTAATACAATCTGTTCGATGACGGAAGTAAAGCAGGCAGCGTTTCTGTTTGGCCAGCCGACCACCGCCATTCTGTACTCATCGACTACCCTGACTCACGCCTATGATAGCCATTGGTTTACTGATCATATTCCTGGTATTTGCCACCCTGATGTTTTTACGGAAGATGCCGGCGCTGATCGCGCTGCCTGCTATGGCCGTACTCATTGCCGTGCTCGCCCGGCTCGGCGCCACCGATATCCTGAACCAGATTGTGGCGGGCGGTACGGTGAAGCTGGCGCCTGTCTACGTGGCGGTTTTTGCCGGAGCCATGATGGGTCGAGTCCTGATCCAGACCGGCATTGCGGAGGAAATCATTAAACGAGCCGCTGAGTTCGGGGGCGAACGCCCACTGGTGGTGGCTTTCGGGCTCATGCTGGTGACGGCCATCCTGTTTACGACCCTGCAGGGGTTGGGAGCCATCATTACGGTAGGGTCGCTGGTGTTGCCGATCATGATGAGTCTGGGTATTCCACGCAAGCTGGCGGGGGTACTGTTTCTGCTCGCTTTTGCCACCGGCTTTATATTTAACCCCATCCTGTTTACCCTGTATCGGCAACTGTTGCAATTGCAGGACAATCAGCCGATGCCGCCGGAGGTGCTACAATTTGCCTTTATCATGCTGGGGCTGATGGTTGTTTTCGTGATTGCCTACGCCCTGATTGCCGCCAAACGATCGGGGGAGGTATTGCTGCTCTCGGCGGTGGCGGCTGATCGGGTGACCCAGTCCAAAACGACCAGTCCGCTGAAACGCAAAACCGTCCGGCCCATCGCACTGCTGACCCCCGTCGTGCCCCTCGTTCTGTTCATTGGCTTCAACGCTTTCGGCATTAAACTCGACTTTATCGCGGCTTTCCTGATCGGCTCGCTCTACGGGGTCGTCACGACAAATCTGAGCACGGCCATCCAGACGCTGACAGCCTCGGCCATCAAAGGGATTGAAGATGGGGCTCCGGCGGCTATTCTGATGATGGGCATCGGTATGTTGCTCAACGCGCTGAACCTGGGCCCGATCAAAACGGCCCTTGAACCCCTGATTGTGTCACTCCCGTTTCAGTCGGCCCTCTTTTACGTCGCTTTCTTCGGACTGCTGTCGCCCCTGTCGCTATACCGGGGGCCACTCAATATTTTCGGAATCGGCATTGGCTTGTTCACGATTATGTTCGGCACCGGCATTCTTCCCGCGCTGGCGTTGCTGGCGGCCATTATCTGTGTGGTTCAGGTACAGAACATCTGCGACCCAACCAACACCCACAACGTATGGATCGCCAATTTCGTCGGGGTTCCGGTCGAAGGGCTAACCAAGGAAACCCTGCTACCGGCCATGGCCGTTTGCTTGCTGGGGCTGATCGTAGCCGCTGTGCTCTTTTTCTAAACCAACACTGACCGAGGCTGTAGCCGGAACTGGCTGAGCCTGATGACCAACGAGACGACTAGCTTCCATGAAACGACAAGTACGGGTAGGCATTGATGTTGGCGGAACGTTCACCGACGTTGTGGTTGTCGACCACGCCACGCGCGAGGTCATATCCCAGTTGAAGGTTCCAACCACCCACCACGCTACCGAGGGGGTGGCGCTGGGGATCATTAACGCCATCGCCCGCGCGCTGGCCGAACTGGCCGTTGATCCCGAAGACGTTGTGTTTATTGCCCATTCAACGACCCAGGCCACCAATGCCCTGCTCGAAGGCGACGTTGCCAAGGTCGGCATCATCGGCATTGGTAATGGCTGGGAAGCCTTCAAGGCAAAGTCGGATACGAACGTACCGGCCATTGAACTGGCCCCCAGCCGCTGGCTCCAGACCGAACACGTTTTCTGCCAGGGCCGGGAACTGACCGGCGACTATGTTGACCGACAGGTTGAAACGTTTCGGCAGAAAGGGATCGAGGTAATCGTCGCATCCGAAGCGTTCGGGGTAGACCAGGACGAGAACGAAATCTTCGTCAGCGAACGGGCCCGGAAAGCCGGATTGCTGGCCACCAGCGGCCACGATGTGTCTACCCTCTATGGCCTGCGTACCCGCACTCGCACGGCCGTGATAAACGGGGCGATTCTGCCTAAAATGATTCACACCGCCACCATGACCGACGAGTGTGTAAAGAAAGCCGGCATCACAGCCCCGCTGATGATCATGCGGTCAGACGGTGGGGTTATGAGCGTCGATGAAGTGCATCGCCGACCCATCATGACCATGCTGTCGGGACCGGCTGCGGGTATTGCCGGTGCCCTCATGCACGAGCGGGTATCGGACGGTATTTTTATTGAAGTGGGCGGTACCAGTGCCGATATTTCGGTCATTCGAGATGGTCAGCCCCAGACCAAGAACGCCCGGGTAGGCGGACATCGCACCTACCTCAACACCCTCGACGTTCGTACGCTTGCCATTGCCGGCGGCAGCATGATTCGGGAGTCGGACGGCAAACTTGTGGATGTGGGAACCCGGTCGGCCCATATCGCCGGTTTGTCGTACGCGTGCTTTCAGACGCCCGAACGCTTTATCGACGCCCGACTGGTACACCTGCGCCCGACCGAGAAAGATGCCGACGACTATACAGCCATCGAAACAACCGACGGCCAACGTTTTGCCCTGACGCCCACCTGCGCGGCCAACCTGCTTGGCATCATTCCAGACACGGCGTTTGCTAAAGGCAATACCGAAGCGGCCCGGCTGGCGTTCAAACCCCTGGCTGATAAACTAGGCAAAACCGAGCTGGAAACCGCCCGGCTGGTGCTCGACATATCGTGCCGGAAAGTAGCCCGCCAGCTCGAAGAACTCATCATTGAATACCACCTCGATCGAAACACCGTCGAGTTGATCGGGGGCGGGGGCGGGGCCGCATCGCTGGTGCTGTTCACGGGCGAGCTGATGAACCTGCCCGCCCGACTGGCTAAGAAAGCCGAAGTCATTTCAACCATTGGCGTAGCGTTAGCCATGGTACGCGATACCGTAGAACGCAACCTGGTCGATCCAACGCCCGAGGATATTCTGGCTGTCCGGCGCGAAGCAACCGAGGCCGTCATGAAAGTGGGGGCCCTGCCCGAAACCATCGAAGTACAGATTGAAGTAGATACGCGCCGAAATCTGGTGCGGGCCACCGCCTTCGGCACCACCGAACTACGCAAGGACGATAACACAAAAGCCATTACGCCTGACCATTGCCGGGCGTCGGCGGCTCGCTCCCTACAGGTCGACGAAGCGGAAGTCAGGCTGTTGGGTCAGACCAGCGGTTTGTACGTATTCGGTATGGAGCGGGAATCCAGTCCGTTTTTTGGTTTGTTTAAAAAGCGTCAGCTGTCCGTCCGTATTACCGACAAAACGGGAGTGGTCCGGCTACAGCGAACCCAGGCAGGCGTGTATGCAACAGACATACGGCAGGTGTCCGCAGAACTGGACCAGGTTATAACCAACCTGACAGATTTCGGCGATGCCGGCCGGAGCCTGCCCGACATCCACCTGCTGGCCGGTAGCCGCATTATCAACCTATCGGGCCTGGCCGAGCTGGAGCAGGTCCTGGCCCTGGCCCAAACTGAACTCGAAAACCGGCCCGGCGACGAACCCATTGTGATTATAGCTTCCAGAAAGTAGCAGCAGAACCAGACAACGGATGCCAGTTTTAGAAACAGATATTCTCATAGTAGGCGGGGGTGTGGGCGGATGCGCCTGCGCGCTGGCGGCCTGCGAAGCGGGCTTAACCGTCATCCTGACCGAGGAGTCGGACTGGATTGGCGGCCAGTTTACTACCCAGGCCACCCCACCCGACGAACACGGCTGGATTGAACAATTTGGCTGCACCCAGACCTACCGACAGTTCCGCGAACGGGTTCGGGACTATTACCGAACCCATTACCCACTAACTCCCGAGGCCCGGCTTAACCAGACCCTGAACCCGGGTAACGGCTGGGTGTCGCCCCTGTGTGCTGAACCTATCGTGTTTCTGCGGGTGCTGCAATCCATGCTACAGCCGTACATTGACAACCAGCTTCTGACGATCCTGTACGAGTACGAGCCGACCGAATCTGTTTACGAGGCAGATACCATCCAGTCGGTCACCCTGCAGCATACCCAGACGTCCGAAACAGCACGGGTGAACGCCCGATTTTTTGTCGATGCCACTGAGCTGGGCGATTTGCTGCCCCTAACCGGAACGGACTATGTAACGGGCTCGGAAAGCCAGGCCGAGACCGAAGAGCCCAGTGCCGCGCCTGTTGCCAGACCCGCCAACGTGCAGGCCTTTTCGGTCTGTTTTGCCATGAGCTATCACGAAGGCGAAGACTGGACCATCGATAAACCAGCCCGCTACGACTATTGGCGAACGTTTGTGCCTCCTTTAACCCCCGCCTGGGCGGGTCCGCTACTGAGCCTCACCGGCCTCAGCCCCCGTACCCTGCAGCCCGTTCAGTACAATTTTCAGCCTAACCGCGAACCCAACCGGGCCTTTGCCGGCCTGTGGACCTACCGGCGGATACTGGATAAAAGTCTGTTTGAGGAAGGGGCTTTCGAGTCGGACATTACCCTCGTCAATTATCCCCAGATCGATTATCTGGGGGGTGATCTGTGCGAGGCTAGTCCAGCCGAGCGCGCCCGCTACATGCAGGAAGCTAAGGAGCAAAGCCTTTCGTTTCTGTACTACCTGCAAACCGAACTGGGCTACCGGGGACTGAAACTCCGCCCCGACGTGGTTGGAACTGCCGACGGCCTGGCCAAACGACCTTATATCCGGGAATCAAGACGAATCAAAGCCGAGTTTACAATTCGGGAACAGCACGTGTCGGCTCAGCTCCGGCCCGGCTCAACGCTGGCGGAGCCGTTCCCCGATTCGGTTGGCCTGGGTTTTTACCGGATCGACTTACATCCAAGCCTGGGTGGCGATAATTATATCGACGTAGAGAGTCTGCCTTTCCAGATCCCGCTGGGTTCGTTATTGCCTAAACGGGTTGAGAATCTGTTACCCGCCTGTAAGAACATTGGCACCACCCACATTACCAACGGCTGTTACCGCCTGCATCCCATCGAGTGGAACATCGGTGAGTCGGTTGGTTACCTGATGGCCTATTGTCTGGAAAAAAAGGTATCGCCCCGGCAGGTACGGAATACCCCCGCGCTCCTGGCTGATTTTCAGGCCGTGCTGAACCAACAGGGCATTCCCATCGAGTGGCCCGAAAACCTGGTCCTGTCCGAAGGCGACCCGCACCGCCATGCTCTGTAAACGTTTCCGTTCATGACCGGCGCCGAGTTAGCCCATCAGATCAGCCAGCGATATGGCACCACCGATGCAACCGAAATTGCGCAGCGGGCGGGCGTTGTCGTGCGGTACGAACGATGGCATCCGGTTACTATGGGTGAATACCACAAAAAGGACCGAACTATCTGCATCAACCTGGCCGCTCCCCTGGAGCCGACGCAGGTACTGGCGCACGAGTTAGCTCATTATTTTATTCATGAAGCGGGCATCCTGCTGCCCCGTCAGGAAGAAGAAAAACTAGCTGATTCATTCGCCAGGACCTTGCTGGCTGGGTAAGTTAGTGTCGCCCTGCGAATAGTAGCTGTACCAACTCTGTACGACCAGCAGGGTGCTACGGCTCGAAAACCTTTTCGATGACCAGCGCATACGCACCCAGCATCTCTGCTTTTTCGCCCAGCGGGGAAACCATAAACTCGCAGTCGGCCAGGAGCTGGGGTAGGCTATGCAGACTTAAGCCGCGGATGACCTGATAGGTCAGGTACTCACCTACATCGACAAACCGGCCGCCCAGAATGAGCAGTTCGGGGTTAAATACCTGTATCAGCATAGACAGGGCTTTGCCGAGTTGTTCGCCCAGGTCTGACAGCAGCTCGTTGACGAGTCGGTCGCCTTGTTTGGAGAGGGCCATTAAATCTCGATACGGCAGATACCGGCCCGTTTTTTCGGCATACGTTTCTTCCAGAGCCGCCCCCGACACGACCGTCGAGAGGCAGCCTTTCTTGCCACAAATACACAACTTATCGTTGTCGAAAAAAGTGACGTGCCCAAATTCCCCGGCAAAATAGGAATGCCCGTTATGGATGTGCCCGTTCGAGATCAAGCCGACGGCCAGCCCCCGGCTCAGGTTTACATAAACCACGTTTTGTTTGTCGCGGGCCAGCCCGAACACCTGCTCGCCCATGGTCATGAAATGGGTATCGTTATCGATATAAACCGGGTATGGCCAGAGTTTTTCCAGCCGGTCGGTCAGGGGTTCGTCGAAGTTCAGGAATGAATAACTGATGCCTTTGGCGTGGTTGACCCGCCCGGTGATCCCGATACCCACCCCCAGAATCTTGTCTTCGGCGATGCCTTTATTCCGGATGAGAGTCGGCACCGTACGGGCTACAAACTCGAACGATTCGTCGCGCTGGCTGATATCGAAATTATCGGTCTCATAATCGTAGATGACTTCGTGATGGAGGTTGATAATGCTCATCCGAAACGACTTGAGCAGCAACTCAATCCCCACGATATAGCCCTGGTCCGGGTTCAGATTGTACACGGTTGGCCGACGACCACCTGACGACTCTTTCTTTCCCGACTCGATCAGGATGTTCTTGTCTACCAGGTCATTGACGAACTTGATGGTGGTGGGTAAACTCAGCCCGCAGAAGTCACGGATTTCAAGCACCGTTTTCCCTTTTTCACGCAACAGATACTGGATGATTTTTCGGGTCTGCAGACTATGGTTATTGCCGAAACCCAAACCCTCAAGAAAGCTTCTCATTCAATGTGCCTCTACAGAACTCTCCGAACGTGGTTTCGGATGCCCTGACAAATATAGAGTTCTGCCATCAAATTACGCGGCCGATCAGCCCAGGTAACGTTCTGAACAGATGCCCGCTATCTGACTGAGCGCATCCCTGAACAGTAGCTGGTATAGGTCTACGGAATGCTTTCGACCGGTGACTCAAAGGATTAGTTACTCAAGCGTTCATACGGTTTATATTCACCAGTCCGCTTAATGTTGACGCTCCCAATCAGTCCCCAACCCTCGTTAATCGCCCTCTTATGAAAACCACAATCCTTTTGTCCTGTCTGGTCGCATCACTCCATCTGCATGTTCCTACGAATACTCGCTGGCGAGCCGCTCCGCAGGCCCCGGTTCCATGCACCATGTCGAACGGGCAACCCCGACTCTACCCCTGCGAATTCAAGATTCAGGAGATGTACTTGCTCGGGAAAAACAACGAAGTGGTTGGAACCATCACGCCCGCGAACACCAGCGTCAAGCTGCCAAGGAGCAAGGCAGTACAGGTCATAAAGTCATCCAGTGGCGAGTCTTTTATCTACAATGTATCGCTGGATATTCGTCGGATCAACACCGCCAGTTTCCCGCCCAAGCCTTCTCCCATTCCGGGCCTGAACGTTGGTTTTTACGAAGTAGGAACGTCTACCGTTACCAGCCCGATTTCGCCGGGCGAGGTAAAACTCGTCAGGCGCGTCGACATCGCTCAAGCCTTACCCAAACCGGGCGTCCGCCCTACCCGTATCAGTTTTACCCTGCAGCTAAACTACACCACCGGCGCCGGAGCTACGATTGTAGCACCCGTTCAGTACGTTCAGGTTAAAAACCCGATTACGTTCACGAAATTCCCGTCCTCGGTCAACCAATACCGCGACCGGGCCGAAGCGTGGCTGGCTTTCAGTACCAGCGTGGATATGACGAAATAAGAGGCCTTTTTCTTATTGGTACTAAAGCGTTCGATACTCGTTAGGCGATTGCCCCTCCTATTGCTCGAATAAGCGGTTGAATCTGCGGATACGTGAACCCCGATGTGAGGCTAACCCGTTTTTTGCGCCTGAATCGACGGGTTCGATTCAGGCGCTTTCCGTTTATGGCGGGCAACCTGTTTAACCCGATTTAAAAGGTTCTCTCTTGGCCCCCATGGCTTGTTTACCGGCGCCCTCAGCTGACCATCCCCAACGGGGTCGGTACAACTAAGCCGACGTCAGAACCGTAACCTCATTGGGCTGTTCCTCCCAGAACGCACACAGCGTTTGTTTGAGCGGAAAAACCAACCCATGCAAAGCAATCTGCGTACGGTAGGTTTTGTATTGGGCAACCAACGCCGGAAACAAACGAAGCCGGGCCGATTCCAGAGGCTGAATATCGAACAGGGCCGTTACATCCGAACTGGTTGCGCGCAGTACATCCTCCTCGTTTAGCTGCAGACGATAGGGGCTAACTCCGGACTGTACAGCTGTCGAGACCGTATGTAAATAGTGCCCATACGCGGCCAGCCAGAATGCCAGCCCAGCCATAGTATGCCCCTGATTCAACTCTTGCGTCAGCACAGGCAGCAGAAACGCGGGTAAAACAGAAACGCCTTCGGCACATAAGCGGTGAAGCGAATCTGTATCTACCGTTTCGGCAAACTGGTTCAGGAGTTGATCAACCCAGGCACTCTGCTCCGTTTCCGAAACCACCTTATGAGTGGCGGCATCGAAGTGAACAACAAATGAGCGCAGGTAGGAGTGGTACAACCCCCCGGAACCTATGTCAGCCGTGGGCTCAGCCAGCACAAGGGGATAGGCCAGCCAGGTAAACGCGGCAACCCGCATCGACTGGTCGGTGACGCCTACGGTCTCAGTCCATTGATCAGCACCGTGGGCTGCGGGACTATACCCCGGCAGGTTGGCGCCTGTTCTGTCTGCAGTCAGCAACTGATCTATACGTGTCAACATAGCTGGGGCAGTTTTAGGTGGATAAATCCGATAAGACCAAACGAGTCTTCTCGGCTGGTTGGTCAACTCTAGGCAAACAGACTTGGCCGGTGCAGATCGCCAACCGGCAACCAGCCCGCATCCCGACGGCGGAGCGACTGGGCAATGGTAATGATCCGGTTTCCCTGGTCGCCCTGTTCACCGATGCTGGCCTGTTCGTAGTTCTGCTGGCGGGATGGTTCCCAATCGAATAACTCCGTCTTGGAATCATAGATACCAACCGGCTTCCGTTTGTTGTCAGCGGCCAGTTTATGCAATACCGATAGAGCCTCGGTCTGTGTGTTGCAGCCAACATGATGATACTGCTCATTGAGCAGGTAAAGTACTGAAAAACGTTTCATGACTTGGTTGTTCAAAAATGAATGAGTACGACCACAACGGACGGACAAACTGGAATACCAGTTACAGCCTGTTTGGGGCGAAAAGCATAGTTATGTGCTGGTAGAAAACGGACTAGGCGTTTTCCTGCTGGGCGCGAAACCGATCAAGTCCGATTCCTTTGGTTTGGGTCGCCTTAGAACCGCTCCGGGAGGAAACCGTTCGAGGGCTGACCGCCGACCCGAAAACGGATGGCTGAGGTTGGCCCGGTTGCTGATCGGCGGGCAGCCAGTTGCTGCCGAATGGGTTGCCACTACGGGCGAGCGCTTCAAAAACCTGCACCTGTTTGTGAATAAAGGTCAGTAGCGTTTGTTGAAACGGGTGGGCCAGCTTCGTCGGACGAGCACTGGGCCTATGTGTTTGTGAAAATTTCATAATCTGTAAAGTTGTCGGTCGGGTCGCAGGCCTCTCCCCCATCAGGCTGGAGGCAGCGAAGCGACATCGGCTGTAGTCCCTGTTGAACTTGGTCGATCCCACCCGGTTTTGGGTGGGCCACTCGCAACTGTTTTTTTGTCAAGCGTTCGTCAAAGTAACGGCATCATTCAGTCGAAAGTTTAATCGTTTAAACCTAAATAATACAACAATCCTAAATTTCATTATATAATACGATATATTTATTAGAATAATACAACAAAAACGATTGATTTAGAATTTTTCATTGAAGTTTCAAAGTCTGTAAACTTTATATGTCCCTTTTTTAGTTTAAACGATTAAACTATTTTATTGCATTTTGTTTCGTTAGTGGCATGCAAAAGAAGACTTCTCTTAAAGACATTGCCCAGGTTGTAGGCGTGTCTACAGCCCTGGTGTCGTACGTACTCAACAACAAAAAGGAAAACCGCATCAGCAAGGAGGTCGCCAAACGAATACGACAGGTTGCCAAAGACTTAAATTATCAGCCCAATCAGATTGCCAAGAGCCTTAAAACCAGCCGGACGCGTACGCTGGGGCTTATCGTTGCCGATATAGCGAACCCCTTTTTTGCCACGCTGGCCCGATACATCGAGGACGAGGCCGATAAACACAATTACACGGTCATATTCGCCAGCTCGGACGAAAACCCGGATAAGTGCCAAAAACTGATAACGACCCTGCTTAATCGCCAGGTCGACGGCCTGATCCTGGCTCCTCCCGCCGGGGTAGAGTCGCAGGTAATCGATCTGCAGAAAAAAGGAATCCCACTGGTTCTGGTTGATCGGTACTTTCCTGACATCCGAACCAGCTATGTGGCCCTGAATAACTTTCAGGCCATGTACACGGCCGTCGATCACCTGGCTAAAGCGGGATATCGTCGGGTTGGCATGATCACCCTCGACACGGACCTCTATCATATTACCGAGCGAACGAGAGGGTATCTGGCTGCTCTCCAGGATAACAACCTCACCACCCGGCGCAGCTGGCTCAAACCGATTGGCCCATCGAACCTGCCAGCCGAGGTAGCCAGAACCCTGCAAGCATTCACGACTGGCCCCCAGCCGGTAGAAGCTGTCCTGTTCGCATCAAACCTGATCGCTATGGCGGGTCTGAAAGCCATTAAATCGTTATCAGTAGCCGTACCCAACGAGCTGGCGGTGGTCTGTTTCGACGAAACGGATACCTACGGACTTTTCGACACGCCCCTCACGTACATTCGTCAACCCGTTCAGGAACTAGGCCAGCTGGCCGTTTCGGTTCTTCTCAACACACTGGCCGTGCCGGGCCAGATCACCCAGGTCAACCTGGATGGTCAGCTGATTGGGCAGGCCTCCACCCAGCCGGTCTCCATCCTGCTACCTGACTAAACAGAATAGCTCTGCCGAGACCTGCACAGGACGCAGCCCGTTCGGATCAGACTCCGCCAAGCTGTTCCTGCGTCGTTATTTGAATTTCGTAAGTTTCTGTTTGTTTTTCGTCCTTTTACGTAACTGGGGCCCGGTAGCTTTGTATCAAATTTAAAGGCCCACGATTACGCGCTGCACCTATCGATTCATGTGAACCATTTGAACCGCTCGGTCAGGGAACATAAGGGACGACCCACAACGGCTCATATTGCCGACCGTGTCATCAGCGAAGCAAAAGCCCTGCTGCAGTTTACAGATTGGAGTATCTCGGAGATTGCGTACGCGCTGGGCTTCGACTACCCCACCCACTTCAATAACTTCTTCAAAAAAATGACCGCCACCACCCCCAGAGCATTCCGGTCTTCATAAACCTGAATCAGGTACATTTAACCCACAGGAAAACCGAGTCCAGTCGTCTGAATTACCAGCCAACAACCCGGTGCTGCTGGCTTGACCAGTCAGTGATGGTGAGCTGTAGCGTCGTTCCACAATCGGGGAAATGCGATTTTTTTGCACCACCGGCGGATAAAGCTGGTTATGCATAAAACGTTGATTACTCCCGCATGCACCTGTCCGAACGATACAGCCAGTTGAGGGCCCGAAGCGAAGCCATTTGTCAGGGCCTGGAACCCGAAGATTATGTTGTACAACCCGTAGTTGATGTGAGTCCGCCCAAATGGCATCTGGGACATACGACCTGGTTCTTTGAAACATTCATCCTCATACCATCATCCGCTGGCTACCAAGTATTTGACCCCAGCTATCCGTACGTATTTAACAGCTATTACGAGTCGGTGGGGGCGCGGGTAGTCCGAACCGATCGGGGCAACCTGAGCCGTCCGTCAGTGGCTGACGTGATGGCGTACCGGGCACATGTCGACAAAGCCATGCAGGCATTTCTGGCTGAGACAGCGCTTTTGTCCGACTCACTGCGGGCCACTATCGAACTAGGCATCAACCACGAAGAACAGCACCAGGAGCTATTGATTACCGACATCAAATACATTCTGGGTCATAACCCGCTCATGCCGGGCTACAGCACCTCGTACCCAAAACCGGACGTCCCAGACTGCCAGCAGCCCGACTGGATCTCCCTGCCTGCGGGTGTTTACGAGATTGGGTCCCACGGCGATGAGTTCTGCTTCGACAACGAACTAAACCGGCACAAGGTGTATCTGGCCGCCTATCAGATTCAGTCTCAGCTGGTCAGCAATGCCGATTATCTGGCGTTCATCGAAGCAGGCGGCTATTCAGACTTTCGGTTCTGGCATGCAGAAGGCTGGGAATGGATCAAAAGCCAGCAAAGCCAGGCCCCCCTTTACTGGCACCAGATCGATGGCAGCTGGTTCCACTACAGTCCGAAGGGGCTGGTGCCGCTGCCGCCCCATCAGCCCGTCTGTCACGTCAGCTATTACGAAGCCTGGGCGTATGCGCAGTGGCGCGGGTTGCGCCTGCCCACCGAGGCCGAATGGGAAGTGGCTCAACACCTATTTCCGTGGGGCCCGCGCTGGGAATGGACCGAAAGCGCTTACCTGCCTTATCCTGGCTTTACGAAAGCGGAGGGGGCTATTGGCGAATATAACGGCAAGTTCATGGTCAGTCAGATGGTGCTTCGGGGGGCCTCGGAAGCAACAACCCCCGGTCACAGCCGCCCCACCTACCGCAATTTTTTTCACCCTCCTTTACGCTGGCAGTTCACGGGTATTCGCCTGGCCAGATCCATATGACAGATTCTACCGGTATGCAACTTACTCAAGTTGACAGCGCCTTTCGTCGGGATGTCATCCGCGGCTTATCCGCCAGCCCAAAATTCCTGCTGTCGAAATACTTTTATGATTCCAGGGGCGATGCCTTGTTTCAGCAGATCATGCGTTGCCCGGAGTACTACCTGACCCGGGCCGAAGAAGAAATTTTGCGGGACAAAAGCAGGGATATTTTACGGGCCTGCACCACTCCGCACCCAACGTTCGATATCGTTGAACTGGGAGCGGGCGATGCCTCCAAGACCACGCACCTGCTGCGGGCCGCTATAGACCTGACGTTCAGCAACCGCTATGTGCCAATCGATATTTCGGCCAGCATGGTTGAGCAACTTACGCAAACATTACCGGTACAGCTCCCGGGCCTGGAGGTCGATGGCCTCGCCGGTGAATACTTCCCGATGCTGGCCCAACTGCAACACAACGGGCCAACCCCAAAGCTGGTATTGTTTCTGGGAGGAACCATCGGCAACCTCCTGCCGACCGAAGCGATCGCGTTTTGTAAGGAACTGAACAACTACCTGAAACCGGGCGATTACGTTCTGATGGGATTCGATCTGCGGAAGGACCCTCAGACCATACTAAATGCCTATAACGACAAAGCCGGACTGACCCGCGCGTTTAACCTGAACCTGCTGAACCGGATCAATGACGAGTTAGGGGGTACGTTCGACCCGGCAAACTTTGTTCATTTTCCCGTGTATGACCCCGTAACCGGAGCCTGTAAGAGCTATCTGGTCAGCACCTGCCAGCACGACATCCTCCTGGACGACGGCACCCTTTTCCGGTTCGGGAAAGACGAACCGATCTACATGGAAATTTCGCAGAAGTACACCCACACGCAGATTGCCAAACTGGGTAATGAAGCGGGTTTCGAGCCGATACAGACATACATGGATAGCCAACAGCAGTTTACGGATGTGCTTTGGAGAAAACCCTGAATCATTACCACAATACACTGACTTTCTGCATACTACACCGAATTAACACCAGGGCTAGCCCTGTCTTGTCCTCCCAACGGGCAAATACGGATGACAAGGCTGGGCCAGCATTCGTTACTAAATTCCGGATAGGGCTGCTTCAGAGCCAGACCCGGTGTGTTTCCGGGCAACGCGACGCAGTCAGAGTCAGTACGCACGCCTAGGGAAATGGCCATTTAGTAGATAATTGGCCATTTCCCTATCAATTCTGAACTCATTGGGTTCTGTATGCACAACGAAGAATTGAAAACGTATGGAAGTAAACGGTCCTATCATTTGTATTGACGACGATACAGATGACGAAGTGCTTTTAACCCCTATTCTCAACGAAATCGCCCCGCTGAGCCCGGTCATTTTTTTCAGCAGTGCCCAACTCGCGCTCGACTACCTGAAAACAACCAAAGACCGGCCCTTTTTGATCATCTCAGAAGTCAGCCTGCAGGAAATGAGCGGAATCGAGCTGCGCCAGCAGATCGAAGAGGATTCAGCCTTACGCAAACGTGCGATTCCGTTCATTTTCTTTACCCATCCTGTTTACAAACACCTGGTCGAAGAAGCCTATGAGCTAACCATACAGGGATTTTTTGAAAAGCAGCAGAGTCAGCAGGCCATGCGCTCCCAGTTACAGGCTATCGTGGATTACTGGTCTAACTGCCTGCACCCCAATCGGTTTACTGAGGAAGACTAACCCGCTCTCCTACTTGTCGTCCTGTAACGTAGCCAGGAAACTGACCACATCCCGAATCTCGCGTTTGGTGAGCAAGTACTTCATATCCGGCATACTCGACGGCGAATCGGTACGGGTAGCTATCTGGTTCTTTCTGATCACGGCATCGGGCTGATCACCGGCTTTAATGGTCAGTTCGGTAGCCGTTTCGCCCTGAATGATACCGCTGATCGTTTTGCCGTCTTTCAGCGCGAGTGTGGTCGTGCCGAAACCGGGAGCCAGCCGCGCGCTGGGATTGATTACGGCTTCGAGCAGTTGTTCGCGGGTTAGCCGCCGGGCAACCCCGTTCAGGCGCGGACCGGCATTACCTCCCAGGTCATCGTAGGCATGGCACCGGATGCACTGTGCCGTCTGGTGCCGCATGAAGATCCGGCGTCCTTTATCGGGCTCCCCCCCCAGCAAACTGCCCTTGTACGACGCCATAACCGCATCCGCCGACAAACCGCCGGTGATGGTTTTGTAGCGGCTGGCCAGTACCGGTGATCGGGTGCTGGCAATGGCTTCTTCCAGTTCCAGGCTGATTTCGGGCGAGAGTGTCCCGCCCTCCAGTTTTGTCAGCAGTTGATTGAACACAAGCTGTGTGTTGGCAACGGGCAGCTTGCCCAACGTCAACAGAGCCGCCTGCTTTTCTTCGACGGGTTGATTGTTGATTACGTCGGTCAACAGCGTGGTGATGCGGTCTTTTGCCATGGTGGTTTTGCCAACCAGATCCAGCGCGGCTACCCGAACCTGTTTGTCTTTGTCGGCCAGACCGATTTCGATGGCATTACCAATTTTAGGACTATTCAGCCCCGCCAGCGCCCGCAGCGCTTCGACCCGAATCGTGGCCGATGCATCGGTTTTTAGCCGGTCCAGCAGGTTATCCGATGCCTGCGACAGACCCAGCTTCTGAATGCCCCGCACCGCGCTGAGTCGTAAACTCTGATCCGAATGGGTTAGTAACTGGGTGTAGGTGGCTGCCGATTTAGTTTTTACCAGATTGGCGTCCCGTACGGCCGGACCCCGATACCGCCCGTCAACGCGGTCCAGCACCGACGGCTTCGACCAGGTACTGAGTGCGTCGAGGGCATCGGCCCGCATCGCAACGGGGCCCCCCTCCCGGCCGGCAAAGCTGATCAGCTGCTGCATGGCTGCTGGCGTTCCTACCCGCAGGTTGGCACTGATGGCCCGCCGAAGCAGCGGCTCATTCGTGAAACGGGTCGTGGTCAACAGATTACCCAGGGCAGGCAAGGCGCCCGGAATAGACAAATCGTCGTTGATACCCCGCGCGGCTTCGGTAACGATAAACTCATCATCGTCGGCCAGAAAATTGGCAATGCCGGGATGACTCAACCGCCGAAGGGCCACTACAGCCGCAATCCGCACTCCCCGCGACGGGTGCTTGGCCAGCGCTACAACCGGCTCTGCCTTCCCAATTCGGGCCAGCGCCAGACTCCCTGCATGACGCAGGTACGCGTCTTTGTCGTTGTTGGCCGCCAGCATGGCAATGATCGGCTGAATAGCGGGTTCATAGGCCATCCGACCGAGGGCTTCGGCCGCAAAGAACTGCACCCGTTCGCTCGGATCGCTCAACAGCGGCAACACCGAGGGGGCGGCTTCGGTGTGGCGACCATCGCCCAGCCATTTGGCAGCCTGTGCCTTGATTTCAGGGTCTTTGTCTGTCAGCAGGGGCACCAGCTGCTGGGCGTATTTCTTATCCTGCCGGGCCAGCTGGCTGATACCCCAGATGCCGTGAATGCGGGCTAGTTGATCGGCAGTTTGCCGGATGGCCGCGCTGAGCACCGGAGCGCCTTTAGCGCCCCGCTTCACCAGCTCGAACTGAGCTTTCTGGCGCACGCGCATGTCGGGGTTTTTCAGGTAATCGCCCAGTTGGGTTTCGGAAACGCGGGCGAAGTTCTCGGCCAGCAGCTTTTTGGTCAGCAGCCGTTCAGCCGAGCCAGCTCCGTCTTTATCGTCGAGTTTCCAGATCCGACCGTAGTCTTTGGAGTCCCAGCCGTTAATCCAGTCGGCTACGTACATGGCTCCGTCGGGACCGAAGTCGATGCCGGTAGCCAGCACATTACCCAGTATTTTTTTGTGTTCACCCAGCTCAAAAGAAGCTCCTTTGGGCTTCAGGCTAAACATATGAATACCCGACCGGGCCGGGCTACCCACAAACTCGCCAATGAAAAACTTATTCTTATAGGCCGGACTCAACGCCGTACCCGGGTTGAACAGCATACCGGTCGGTCCGCTGACAAAGTTGGCGATGGTCGGCGTAAAATAAGCGGCCTGACCGTCGAAGCGGGGTTTGTACATCCCCTCATCCATCCAGACTTTGTAGGTGTTGTTGTTCGGGTCGCGGTATTTACCGTACTGCCAGTTGCTGCGCCAGCCGGTATCGGAGCCGTTGACGATATAGACAAGCCGTTCGCGTTCGCCGGGGTGATCGCCGTCGTTGTCTTCGCTGATCAGGTTACCATATTGATCGAAAACAAATTCGTGGGTGTTGCGAACACCGTAGGCAAATACCTCGAAGTCGCTCCCATCCGGATTCGACCGGACAATAACGCCACTGTTCGGGTGCTCCCACTTCTTGCCGTCAGGCCCTTTTCCGTTGAAACCGATATCGCCAATCTGCCAGTAAATACGCCCATCGGGACCCATCTTAATGCTCGACATCCCGTGGCCGCTGAAGCCGACGTGTACTCCGTACCCGTGCGAAATAGATTTTTTCTCGTCGATGATGCCGTCGCCGTTTTTGTCTTTCATGCGCCACAGGTCCGGCGCTACGGCTACGTACAGATCGTTACCATCGGCCATCACGCCACCGGCAACGTCGGTTACTTCGTCATGGAAATCACTGACGACCCGTTTCGACAGATCAGCCAGTCCATCGCCCGAGGTGTCTTCGAGCCGGTAGACATGTTCACGCTCAATGGTCAGATCCCGCCAGTCGTGCGAGCCGTCGCCGTTGAGGTCTTTCAACCACTCGTTTTTCTTGCTGTTTGCGGGTGACAGCACCTGGCGCAGAAACGCCTGCCGATCGGCTACGCTTTGCAGCCGGTTGGATTCGATTTCCCAGTCCTGGTGCCCCCGAATGTCGAATTCGGAGTTTTTCTGGCGGTTGGTACGGGTATAATACAGCCGGCCCTGGTCATCCATGTCGATGGCGATCGGGTCAGCCACCAGCGAATCGACTCCCCATATTTTCAGGGTCAGACCGCTGGCCAGTTCGGGCGAAACCTGGGCTTCGATGGCTTTCGCCTGTGTGGTGAGTTGTTCAGGGGTCAGGCGTTTGATGGCCGACCCGATCGGATCTTCTTTAAAGCCTACCAAGACCAGCAATGGAGTGAGCGCTATGCCTGCACACCCCGCAATCGTTCCTATCCGGTTTCGTCTGAATGTCGTCATGGAAAAAGTAACTACGCACTATTTACAATCTATGTATCAAGTTCGCATTCGAACTTCTTTACTGTTCAATCCCAAAATCGACAGCTAATTCATTTAAAACAAAAAACTATCGACTTATATATATACTACCCCAAGGTTTGTTTGTAATAATTCTAAATAACTCAGTTTTTATTTGGATTAATTTTAAATAACGAATACGTTTGCAGCGGACCTGTACAGAAATGATTCGGATTACGGTCAACATCGCCTGTGCAATCACCTCACTGCCAACCTATTCACCATGTTATCGATTCTACTTCTTCTGGCCATTGAGCAGGCACCCGATCTGGCAGCTGACACGAGTCGTACTAAACAGCTAGACCCCGTTGTCGTTACGGCAACCCGAACCGAGCGGCACGTCGGTTCGCTGCCGATGCCCGTTACCCTGATAGGGCAGCAGCAGATCCGGCAATCAGGGAGTTTGCGACTGAACGATATTTTACGGGAGCAAACGGGCCTGGCTATCGTCAACGATCACGGGCAGGGGCTGCAGGTGCAGGGATTCGGACCGGACTATACCCTGATTCTGGTAGACGGAGAGCCATTGGTAGGCCGTACAGCCGGTACGCTCGAGTTGAGCCGGCTAACAGTGGGTAATATCCGACAGATCGAAGTAGTTAAAGGCCCTTCGTCCAGTCTGTACGGCTCCGAAGCCCTGGCCGGTGTGGTCAACATCATCACCGCCAATCCGGCGGAGGGGGTGCGGGGTAGTCTTTCGAGTCGGTACGGTGCTAACCAGACCAGCGACCTGACCACCGATATATCCCTGCGCTCCGGCAAAACCGGTCTTTACCTGTTCGGTAATCGGTACCAGTCGGGTGGGTATGATCTCAGCCCCGAAACGCCGGGCACCACCGTGTCTCCCTTTCTGAATTACACCACCAGCGGGCGGCTCACCACGAGCTTCGGTCCCCGCCTGAAACTGGGGATATCAGGTCGATTCTTCACGGAACAGCAGGACAACTCGCTGGCCACCGTTGATCAGCGGCTGGTTTCGGGCACCGGCCGGGTACGCGACTACTCCATAAACCCGGTACTGACCCAGCAGCTAACGGATACCTGGAAGCTGACCTACCGGTATTACCACACGGGCTACCACACCACCACTAAGCTGGCGTATCAGGATACCCAGGCTCCTTATGACGACAGCTATTTTCGGCAGAACTTCGACCGGGTAGAGATTGTCACGGAGCGCACCGTCCGAAACCGGCATTACCTGACGCTGGGAGCCGGCTATATAGGCGAAGGCGTTGAAGCCACCCGCTATCCCGGCCGCCAGCAGTTCAGTACCCGCTACGGTTTGGCTCAGTTCGAGTGGCAGCCGTCGACCCGACTGACGCTCATTGCAGGAGGCCGCTTCGACGCCCACAGCCAGTATGCCTCGCAGTTCAGCCCCAAGTTGTCGGCCCGTTATGAGCTGAACCAAGGCCTGGCTATACGAGCTAGCGCAGGTGTCGGGTTCAAGGCGCCCGATTTCCGCCAGCTCTATCTCAACTTCGACAATGCGGTGGCGGGGTATAGCGTGTTTGGTACCCAGGAGGTAGCTGCGGGTATCGCGCGTTTGCAGCAACAGGGTCAGATTGCCGAAGTCCTGATCGATCCGGGCCGATTTGGGGCCATCCGGGCAGAGAGTTCAGTGGCGGTAAATCTGGGGGCAGTGCTCGACCTGCGCAAAGCCCACGACATCCCCGTTCGGATCAGCGCAAATCTATTCAGAAACGACATCCGCGACCTGATCGAAACCCAGGTCGTGGCCCGCAAAACCAACGGGCAAAATGTGTTCAGCTATACGAATCTCAGCCGGGTATACACCCAGGGCATCGAACTGGATGGCAGCTACCGAATCGAACTGGGGGGCTCCCAGCTGACGATCAGCAGTGGGTATCAGCTCCTCGAAGCCAAAGACAAGGCCGTGGTGTCGAGCATCCGAAACGGGGACGTGTTCCGCCGGAATCCGGAAACCCTGCTTACCGAACGCGTCAACCGGTCAGACTACGGAGGGCTGCTGAACCGGTCACGGCACATGGCTAACGTAAAACTCTTTTATGAACTGACCAAATCCGGTGTATCGGCCTCGCTGCGGGGCATTTACCGGAGTCGCTACGGCCTGGCCGACCGGAATGGCAACCTGATTCTGGACGAAGCCAGCGAATATGTGCGCGGTTATACGACCTGGCACCTGACAGCCGCTAAAACAATCAAAAAACTGACCCTGCAGGCCGGGGTCGATAACCTGACGGGCTATACCGATCCGTCATCCATTCCAACCCTCGCCGGGCAGCTCTGGTACGCCAGCCTGCGCTGGGACTGGGCCATTAGGAAAAGTAAATCCAATTAATCAGTTCATACTCTTATGAAAACTACGTATCCCGTTTTACTTCTGGTAGCCGCTATGTCAATGCTCCAGGCCTGTAATGACGACGACACCTCTACCGCGCCAGTGCTGCCAGTACAGGCGCAGACGGTAACGAACCTGCCTGCCGATCCTACCACCCCCAGTTCAACGACTGGCCAACCACCACTCAGCACCGGCAAATACACGCTGTTTAACCTCAGAGATAACAAAACCGTAGTCAACACCGACTCGGCCAGTAACAAATGGGACATCGGTTTCCGGGGTACTTCGATCATCGTCAACGGGGGCCCAATCCGGTCCGGCCAGGGCGGAGCATATGTATATACAGGCACCTTCGATGAACTGACGACCATACCCACCTCGGCCACGTTCGCGCAGGATCAGAGTCCATCGAGTTTGGCCATTCCGTCGGTGTCAGGGGCGGGCTGGTATAATTACAACTCCACCACTAACCTGGTTACGCCAATTCCGGGGCGGGTGCTGGTGATTCGTACGGGCGACAACAAGTACGCCAAGGTCGAGATTCTGAGCTATTACGAGAATGCGCCAGCCGCGCCAACGTCAGCCAACCGGTCGCGGTTCTATACCTTCCGGTACCTGTACCAGCCCAACGGTTCGATGAAACTTAACTAACCCCGCCCCGGCGGCAACCCAAAGTCCTCGGCGTGGCAGCCAGCCCGGTTCGTGATCTGTACTGGCTGCCCGCTTAGGCACAAACCGCTCAACAAAACGACGCTTACCGCTATGAACCATAGACACTACTTCCGAAGTTTTGCGCAGAACGAGTTTGGGTATGTAGGTATGTGTGACGAGTGTCGCGTGGTCAATGTGGCGTTCAATAACTCGCTTTTCTGCCTGTCCCTTGACCAGTTCGATGCCTTTGCCGAAATGATCTTTGACCGGCTGGCCATGCAGCCGTTCGGTACGACCCACGGGAAGGAGCTGCTCCTGCCAACGCCCATGCCGAACTACTTCCTACTTTTTTCGGAAGATGACCTGACGAACCTCTGCGCCTTACTGACCGAAGCGGCCCCGGTTCTGGAAGCACAACGCATTCTTGATCTGAGTCAGCGACTCTCCTAACCATCCTCTGATTATGACGGCTATCATTCAACCAACAATCCTTTGCCGGCTGGCGCGCTTTGTTTTCGCATTGATCATGGCGGTACCGCTGGCCACATCGGCGCAGGCGCCCCGCATCGTCTCGCTCGACGGCACCGTCAGCGAAATTCTGCATGAGCTGGGGCTACAGGATCGGCTGGTGGGCGTCGACGTGACGAGTACCTATCCCGAAAGCCTGCAAAAACTCCCTAAAGTAGGTCATAACCGGACCGTTTCTGCCGAGGGCGTGCTGGCTCAGCAACCGACACTCGTACTGACCACCGAGAAAGCGGGCACCACACCAGCCGTTCTGGACCAGCTACGGGGGGCCGGGGTGCAGGTGATTACCTTCAGACAGGAGTTTTCAGTCGAAGGCACCAAAAAGCTAATCAACGATATAGCGGCCATCTGTCGGGTACCCAGCAAGGCGCGGGCCGTCATCCGGCGGCTGGAGTCGGATATGGCCCGGGTGCAGGCAGCGCCGGGTCGACCAAAGGTTCTGTTTATTTACGCCCGGGGAGCGGGAACCATGCTGGTAGCAGGTCGGGGAACACCGGTCGAGAAAATGATCGAACTGGCCGGTGGCCAGAATGCTACCCGTCAGTTCGACGAGTTTAAGCCGCTGACAACCGAGTCGCTGGTAGCTGCCAACCCAGACATTATCCTCCTCTTCGACAGTGGGCTCGAAAGTTTAGGCGGGCCCCGGGGCTTGCTCGACATTCCGGGCGTGGTCCAGACCAACGCAGGAAAGCAAAAACGATTTGTGACCATGGATGGTCACCTACTCACGGGCTTTACCCCCAGGCTGGGAAAAGCGATTAGTGAGCTGGCCCGTAAAATCAGCCCCTCGGGCACACTCTGACCCATGGCAATCGAGCAGCTATACACCGACCAGCCAATAACCCGTAAACCGATTACCCCAACCGAATCGCTGCCGGCCGTGCGCCGACCCTGGCTCCTGCCGGTGCTGGTCGCGGGCCTGCTGGCTACTGTCCTGGTGTCGGTCGGTGTCGGTGCGGTATTCATTTCCCCTGCCGAGGTGCTGACCATGGCTGGTCATTGTGTTGGACTGGCTGCGGCACCTGACGAAATGAAAACGGCAATCCTGACCACGATTCGCCTGCCGCGGGTCTGTCTGGGTCTGCTGATCGGGTCGGGGCTGGCGGTAGCTGGTGCGGCTATGCAGGGCTTATTCCGCAATCCGCTGGCCGACCCTGGGCTGATCGGTATTTCATCGGGGGCCTCGCTGGCCGCCGTTTGCATGATCGTCCTGGAACTTACCCTTTTTCAGCAACTGGGTGGCCTGCTGGGGTATTATGCCCTATCGCTCGTTGCTTTTCTGGGCGCCTGCGGTACTACCCTACTCGTTTACCGGCTGGCCCGGGTAGCCGGGCAGTCGGTCGTTACGACCATGCTGCTGGCCGGTATAGCCATCAACGCGCTGGCAGGTGCGCTGACGGGTCTGCTCACGTACATGGCCACGGATGACCAGTTACGGACCATCACGTTCTGGTCGCTCGGTAGTCTGGGCGGGGCCAGCTGGACCACCGTACTGGCGCTGCTGCCCTTTACGGGGGTGGTGCTGGTTGGTCTGCCGCGGCTGGCCAAGTCGCTCAATCTGTTGTCGCTGGGCGAAAGTCAGGCGGCCATGCTGGGGGTAAACCTGACGGGCCTGAAGCGCCAGGTAATCGTACTGAGCACCCTCGCGGTGGGTACTTCGGTGGCCGTGGCGGGCATCATCGGGTTTGTCGGCCTGGTCATTCCCCACCTGATCCGGCTGGTAGCCGGAGCCGATCACCGGCGGGTTCTGATCGGTTCAGCGCTGGGCGGGGCTATCGTGCTGACCGGTGCTGATGCCCTCGCCCGAACCATTGTGGCCCCGGCTGAACTACCCATCGGTATCCTGACCGCCTTACTCGGAACGCCCGTCTTTCTCTGGATGCTAATCAACGAACGAACCCGCTCCTGACCATGCTGACCGTCGAGAATCTAACCTTCCGAACAAACCAGCGAACGCTATTGACTCAGCTGTCATTCGAGGCCCGGGCGGGCGAACTGCTGGCCATTGTCGGACCAAACGGCGCCGGGAAGTCAACCCTGCTCAAGCTATGCGCCGGTGAGCAGAAACCCACCGCAGGAACCATCGCGCTACACGCTACCCCGCTGAGCGCATACAGCAGTAAGCAGCTGGCCCTGTGCCGGGGCATGCTGCATCAACAAAACACCCTGGCGTTTCCGGTGCGGGTCCACGAGCTGGTACTGATGGGGCGTTACCCTCATTACGGAACTCACCCCTCCCCCGCCGATTATTCGATTGCCGAAGCGGCACTGGAAACGGTAGGCATGCAGGCGTTCAGCAACCGGATCGTATCGACCCTGTCGGGTGGGGAGCAGCAGCGGGTTCAGCTGGCCCGGGTATTGGCTCAGGTCTGGGCCGTACCAAACGGCTTACTTCTGCTCGACGAACCAACCACCGGCCTCGACCTGCTCCATCAGCATCAGCTACTGGACGTTGCCCGGCAAATGGCGCAGCAGGGTTTTGCCGTACTAGCTGTTTTACACGATCTGAACATGGCCGCCCAGTACGCCGATCAGATACTGATGCTGCGGGCCGGCCAACTGGAAGCCTACGGTACGCCCAACGACGTGCTGACGGCTTCCCTGGTGGAGCATGTATTCGGCCTTCCGGTTAAACGGCTCGAGAACCCCTGTCATCACTGCCCACTGATTGTTCCTGTACCCACCTTTTCATCCGCTTTTACACAATAATCTGTATCATTTATGACAACCGACCTCCTATCTCTCAAAGCACGCTGGACCGATTTACGCCAGCAGCAGCCCCAAAGCCGAATTCGTGATGCGGCTCAACAACTCGGGGTCAGTGAAGCCGAATTGCTCGTTACAGGCCTTGGAGAAACCGTTACCCGACTCACCGGCGATTTTCGTGAGCTGCTCAAACAGGTTACCTCGCTAGGCTACGTGATGGCGCTTACCCGCAACGATGTGCTGGTGCATGAACGCAAGGGCGTATATGAGAACGTATCATTCTCGAACCACGTAGGTTTGGTACTAGGTCCCGATATAGACCTGCGGCTTTTTATGAACCGCTGGCAGTGGGGATTTGCAGTGCAGGAAAACGGCCGAAAAAGTTTGCAGTTCTTCGACCCACAGGGACAGGCCGTGCATAAAATCTATCTCACCGATCGCTCCGACGAGGCCGCCTACAACCAGTTGGTAACCCGCTTTCAGGATAGCCAGCAATCGGCCGAACTGACCCTGTTACCCCCGGCTCCCAAAGAGATAGACAAGGACGACACGGACATCGACGTGAGCGGATTTCGGCACGGCTGGCTCCACATGAAGGATACGCACGAATTCTTCAGCCTGCTTCGTCAGTACGGGGTGGGGCGTCAGCAGGGATTACGGCTGGCCCCCGAAGGTCATGCTCAGTTGCTGTCGATGGAGGTGTTAAAACGGGTATTCGCCGAGGCAGCTGACCGGCAGGTATCCATCATGGTTTTCGTATCAAACCCCGGCTGCATTCAGATTCATACCGGGCCTGTTCATAAGCTCGTAACCATGGGTCCCTGGTTCAATGTACTAGACCCCACGTTTAATCTGCACCTGAATGAACCCCGCGTCGATCAGGTCTGGCTGACCCGTAAACCAACTACGGACGGCATTGTGACGGGCCTGGAGCTTTTTGACAAAGACGGGCAGAACGTGGCGCTCATCTTTGGTGAACGAAAACCCGGTAAGCCCGAACTGACCAGCTGGCGCACGCTGGTCGACGATATGGCGGCAACGACAGTTTCCTGAAACCCAGCTCGTTCTTTCGAAGGCCTTCTTTTGCCCTCGGCATCTGGATGTTAGCAAGACTCCGCATCTGTATCACTCAACGCGGCATTCCTGCTAACACAAATTGCTGACGTTATTGTGCATGAGTACAAACACCCCGTAAAAACGACTCAACCCCGGCGAGAACTGGGGTTGAGTCGTTTTTTGACGATACCACCCCATTGGACATCCGGCTACGTTTCGCGCATCCGCATTTATTTCTGCGCTGTATCCGACTTTAACCAGCTGACTACAAACAGGTAGGCGTTGGCGCCACATCTGTTCATCACCTGTAGTTTGGTAGGCTGGTGGTAAGGGTTTTACCTTTGCAACCCGATTCAGTTATCCTCATGACCAACAAACTAACCGTGAAAAAAAACTGGCTATGGCTGGTTTTTGTATCGATTACCATTCAGGCCTACGGCTGGAACAAGCCGACCCACATGGCGATCGGCGCCATTGCCTACCGCGACCTAAAGCAGAAATCGCCAAAAACGCTGGCCCACGTACTAAGCTTACTTCGGCAGCACCCCGACGTGAAAACGCGCTGGGCACCGATGCTCGCCGACACCACCCTTTCCCCTGAAGAAAAAGACAGGTATTTGTTCATGCTGGCCGCGCGCTGGCCCGACGACATACGGGGTCAAAATAATCCAAACGACCACGCCACCTGGCATTTTATCAATTATATCTACAATCCGTCGCTGGGTATTGCCCGCACCGATTCGTCGCTGGCCACGGGCGAAAATATTGTGCAGGCGTTTGCCCTGAACCAGCAGATCCTGCAAAGCGACGCGCCCGACAGCGCGAAATCGATTGCTCTTTGCTGGTTGTTTCACCTGGCGGGGGATGTCCATATGCCGCTCCACACGGCAGCCCTGATCAGCCCGCAGTTTCCGGAAGGCGACCGGGGCGGCAATCTGTTCAAAATCAAGGTGAGCATGAGCAATCCGACCCTAAACCTCCACTCGTTCTGGGACGGTATGCTGCTGGGGAAAGATCAGTTTCGGGCGGCTGACCAGCTGGCCATCGAACTGCTGAAGAACCACCCGAACCGCAAACGGATACGGGGGCGAAAACCGGCCATTCAGGCCTGGTCGACCCAAAGTTTTGACCTGGCCCGATCGCTGGCGTACCGACAGGGGGCACTCGTTCCGGGCACCGGGACCGAAGGGGCCGTTCTCCCTCCCGACTACGTAGCCACCGTAAAACCGGTTGCCGAACAGCAGGTTGCCTGGGCCGGTCACCGGCTGGCGGGCACATTACAGGCCGACGTGACGCGCCACTGACAAGGCGAGCTAGGTCCGTCGGCCGGCCGGGCGCGGCCGGGACGGGCGGGGCTTTGTCACATACCAGGCCGTAACGACCAGTGGGATGCCCAGGCTAATCCACGACAGGATGTCCCAGCCGTCGTTACCGACCAGGGCCGCAATCAGGCCAATCAGGCCCAGGACGTTCAGTACCAGGGGTATGGTCCAGATGTGCCAGAATTCACGCTTCATGGGCCGACGTTTTTTCCAGGTTGAGGGATAAAATTTCCTGCTCATCTACCGCACTGTCGCGTTTCGACAGGGTTCTGGCGAGCTGGGCCTGGGTAGCTTTGTACCGGGCAAACCAGAGATACAGGCCGCTGATCAGGATGACGATCATGATCAGATCAAAGACCGCCCAGATAATTTTGAGCGGCAACCCACCATAGTCTCCGAAATGAAGCGGCTGCGACAGAAAGAAGGCGTTGACGTACCAGGGCATAGTACGAACGTCGGTCAGGGCACCGGTTTTGGCGTCAATGAGTACCGGTTTCACCAGTCGCTCGGTCAGGGGCGTATTTCCCTTCATGAATACCGCATAATGGTGCTGGCTGGAATAAGGCGTACCCGGATAGGCGATAAAGGACGGACTCATGTCGGGAGCGGTACGGAGCGCTACTTTCATCGCCTTATCGAGCGGACTGAGCTGGCCCGTTAATGGTGCTTCGTTTTTGTAGGGCGCTACCATCTCGGCCAGCTGGCCCTGTTGCCAGAAACCCAGTACCACTTCGGCCAGGGTATTGACCACCCCCGTCAGGCCAACCACCGAGGCCCAGATGACGGTGACCACACCCAGCATATTATGCATGTCGAGCCACTTGAGCCGGGTTGATTTTTCGGTCCGGATCATACCGAAGTTGAACCGGCGCATGATGGGGCTGTAAAGCATCAGACCCGATAGGATGGCCACGAAAAACAGCAGACCCATCAGCCCCAGAAATAGCTTACCACCCAGGCCCAGAAACATGTCGACATGCAGCTGAAGCATGATGTACATAAAGCCTTCCTTAACGGCCGGTTCTTCGAGAACCTGAGCGGTCCGGCTGTCCAGAATAAGCAGGGTGTAATCATCGGCAGGCGACGTGATCGAGTCAGACAGGGTGAAAGTAGTCGTGTTCGGTTCGTGTTCGTCCCAGTAGGTGTAGCGGATTACCTTGTTCGGGTAATGTTGACGGGCCTTTTCGGCCAGTTTCTCCAGCGGCACCTGGGGAGTACCGGCAGGCAGGACCGGTGCCAAAGGCGCTTTACCCTCCATATGCTCGATCTCTTCATGAAATATCAGGGGTAAGCCCGTCAAACAAAGCATCAGCAAAAACGCCGTGCAGATGAGGCTGGTCCATTTATGAATCAGAAACCAGGCTTTAATCTGTTTTGTGGTGCTCATCATGGCTAATCGTAACCGGTTAGAAACAGACCGTCAGCCCAGACTTTCCGGGCTGACGGTAGTTGTTTAGAATGTATAGCTTACACTACCCGCAAAATTCCTCAGCTTCTGCGGGTTAGCGGTTGTGTAGCCGACCCAATAGCGCTGGTTGGTGAAGTTGTCGACCTTACCCGACACGCGGAATTTTCGGTAGGTATAGAAGACCGATGCGTTCAGGATCGTATAAGCAGGCAGGATAAATACGCCCTGACTGATACTATTGAGAATTTTATTATCGCTGGCGTAGTTACCACCTACGCCCACGCCAAGCCCCTTGATGAGATTGTCGGGCAGCCGGTAGCTGACCCATAAATTGGCCAGATAAGGCGATGAAGCGGTTGAAGGTCGGCGGCCGTTTACGTCGGCATCGGCCCGTACGAGTTTGGCGTCGTTGTAGCTGAAGCCAGCCACTACGTTGAGACCCCGGGCCGGGTTTGCAATCACTTCCATCTCTACGCCCTTGCTGGTTTGAACCCCGTCCTGAATCTGGGCAAAGCGGGCGGCAGCCAGCGGGTTCGGATCGGTACGCAGGATGTCGTTTACGCGAATCGAGTAATAACTGATGGTCGTGCTGAGTTTACCTCCGAAAGCGTCCAGTTTAACCCCGGCCTCTACCTGGTTAGCCCGCTCCAGCTTAGCCTGACGCTGGCTGGTGCTGTCCGGAGCCTGCAGATCAAACGCGTTGTAGACACCCCGGTTGTTGAAACTATTCTGGTAGTTGGCGAAAAGGGCAACCACATCTTTCACGGGCTGATAAACCAGACCGAATTTCGGCGAAAGAGCGGTTTGCTGAAAAGCGGCTACGGCTCCCCCTTCCGAACCGCCTTTGTTGTCGTAATGATCGACCCGTAGGGCGGCCAGCACGCTGAGCTGATCGGTCAGGTTCAGCACATCCGATGCGTAGGCGCTGTAAATGTTGCGCTTGTTGATAATAGGGTACGTGAACTGGGGAGGACCGCTGGCGTAGATCGAGTCCATACGGCTCCCGCTAAAACGGCTATAGTCGAAGCCCGGCACGTTGAGTGGCACTGCATCGAACGTGCTGCCGAAGAAACGCTGGTTCGAGTTGATGCGCAGGAAGTCGAGACCTACAACCACCCGATTGCGTAGTGAACCGATTCGAAAATCACCGTTCAGGTTCTGCTGCACCTCGAACACATCGTTCCGGCTATTGTCTGTCGACTGATCGGCCCGGGTCAGATAATTGGCCTTGCCCGCATCGGCCGGGTTACCCGTTACTACGTTGTCCGGTACCAGGTAAAAGTAAGCGCCCTTGCCGTCGGAGAAACTCTGGCTCGAGGTAATGTTTGTAGAGGTGGTGAAGGTAGGCGACAGGCGGTAGTTGATCTGCCCGAACAAGTTGGTACTTCTCGAATTCAACGACAGACCGTCACCCATGTAGGAGTTGCGGTAGTCCAGGTTCAGCTGATCGGCGCGGGTGGCACCCAGCTGGTCGGCCGGAAAGTAGAAGAATATCATTTGTTTGCCGACACTCTGCACCCGGGTGATCTCGGCGTCGAGCAAAATCGATAACCGCTCGTTCGGTCTGAACATCAGACTCGGCGCCAGCGCAAAACTGCGGTTGTAGCCCTGGGTCTGGAAGGTGCCTTCGTAGTTGTAGGCAGTGTTGACGCGCAGCAGCAACGAACGCGACGCGTTGAGGGGCGTGTTTACATCCAGGCTTACCCGGTTAAAATTGTAGCTACCGCCAGCCAGGGTGACCTCACCGCCAACCGTTTCGTAGG
This sequence comes from Spirosoma lacussanchae, assembly GCF_005870035.1. Taxonomy (GTDB): domain Bacteria; phylum Bacteroidota; class Bacteroidia; order Cytophagales; family Spirosomataceae; genus Spirosoma; species Spirosoma lacussanchae. The sequence continues at coordinate 91,958 of NZ_SWJG01000008.1, forward strand.
GCTTCTTGGTTACCCGGTTCATCAGCCCGCCATACGACGTCAGCGCACTCCCGAACAGGGTAGCCGAAGGGCCTTTGATGACTTCCAGCTTTTCCAGATTGACCGCATCGATACCGCTCGATACGTAGCCGGCCACGCCATTTCTCAGCGAGCTCTGCAGAATGAAGCTGCGGCTGTTGTAAAAACTACCCCCATCGCCCGAGCGGCCGGTTGCTTCCCACATCCGCTGTACACCCGGCGCGTTCCGGATGGCATCATCGACCGAGAAAACCAGTTGTTCGGCCAGCAACTCCTTCCCGACCGAGGTATAGACCTGCGGATTTTCCAGGTTTTTCAGCGGCATCTTCGACACATAATCACTCGAGGTGCGCGAAAATCGGTTTATCTGGCCCGCGCTGATGATGACTTCCTGCAGTTGAGCTGCATTTTCAGCCAGCACGAACGACACGGTTGTGGTTTCTCCGGCCGTAACGGTAATGGTTTGCTCGGCGGTTTTCAATCCGACCGACGATACGCGAATGGAATATGTACCGGCTTTGACCCGGTTGATGACAAAATCGCCCTGGCTATTGGTTAGGGCGCCCAGACCCGTTGAACCTAGTGTAACGGTGATGCCTTCGGCTGGGTTACCATCGGCGGTAGTGACATTCCCCCGAACAGCCGAGCCCATCTGAGCCAGCACGTTAGCTGAGGAAATGGTAATGAGTATACACAGGAAAAAATAAACTGATCTCATGGTGGTGCGCTTTAATTAGCGCACAAAAAAAGTAGGCAAATGCGAGAATTAAAAATAATTTTTAATTATTCTAAATAAATCTCCTACAAAATCGACCTGTAAACTCATTGTGTAGACTGCCAGTCAGGCAGGACAAAATCCCTTCTGACTGGGAGTCTACCCATGGTGCCCAGTTCAGATACCCCGGTACAAACGCTGGATCAGACGCTCCAAGGTGAGGCCCTGCCCAATCACCGAAAACAGCACGACTACATAGGTAATGGCCACGATCAGGTTTTTATCGGGCACCTCATTGCTGATCGAAAGCGCCAGGGCTACCGAAATTCCGCCCCGCAGACCTCCCCAGGTCATCATGATCGGCGCTTTGTTGTCGAGGGTAAGCCAGGGACGCGCCAGTCGATAGGGCAGCCAGATGGCTATGTACCGACAAACAAGAACCAGCACGATTGAGAGGATAGAGATGAGCCAGTACGAAGAATCGAAGTCGATAATCAACAGCTCCACGCCAATTAGCACAAACAACAGCGCATTCAGGATGATATCAATCAGCTCCCAGAACTTATCGACATACTCTTCGGTCTGATCACTCATGGCGTAGTGCCGGGCCCGGTCGCCCACAAAAAGGCCAGCCACCACCATCGCCAGCGGGCCGGACACGTGCAGCTGCTGCGCCAGTAAGCTTCCCCCCATTACCCCGGCCACCGTCAGCATTACCTCCGTCTGGTAGTGGTTGATGGATCGCAGTAGCCGGTACATACCGTACCCGAGTGCCAGGCCATAGAGCAGCCCACCGCCCGCTTCCTCCAAAAAAAGTAATCCAATTTCGCCAGGGCTAACGCTGCTGCCCGATCCGCCCAGTACGATCCGGTAGATCGACGCGAACACAACTACGCCCACGCCGTCGTTAAAAAGAGATTCGCCCACAATATTCAGCTTCACGCTGTCGGGTAGTCGGAAACGGGCCAGAATCCCCAATACGGCAATCGGGTCGGTGGGCGAAATCAGGGCACCAAACAGCAGACAAAGCGGATAGCTCAGTCCGAAGCCCAGCCAGGCAGCCAGGTAGTATAATCCCGTGCCGACCAGCGCCGTACTCAACAACACCCCGACAAACGCAAATAGAATAACCGATCGACGCTCGACCCGTAACAGAGCCACATTGGTATGAAAAGCGCCCGCGAAGAGCAGAAAACTAAGCATCACATCGAACAGCACCCAGTTGAAATCAATGCTGGCTACCGTTTCGCGCGCCAGCGTAAACAGCTCCGGCCTAACCGAATGTACAGCAATGAAAAAGAGAGAAAAACTGACCGAAACCACCATAATACCGATCGCATCGGGCAGTTTTAAAAAGCGCGTATTCAGATACGCAAACAGCGCGGCCGTAACAATCAACAGGGTAATGAGTGTATATAAGTCCATAGGCGAAAACTATTTTTGAATTAAATCGAGTACATTACTTCATTAAATTGAGACATGCAGGCGTGTCTTTTCCTGTGCAATGACGACAAACCCTCTTAACCAGCGGTCAACGAAACGACCGGATCTGTTTACCCGGACTGGTACGGTACTGCGCGAACGATTCAGCCTCGACGACGACAAGGACAACGAAGCCGATGTGATCCAGTCCATCAACCGGGGAATCGAGTTCAAAGGCATCAATCTCTGGACACTCATCTTTGCCATTTTTATCGCGTCGATTGGTCTGGATGTCAATTCAACGGCTGTCATCATCGGGGCTATGCTCATATCCCCGCTGATGGGACCCATTATGGGTATAGGCCTCGGCGTCGGCATCAACGATCTCGACATGATCGGCCGGGCGCTGAAGAATCTCAGCATCGCCGTTTTTATCAGTTTGCTCACTTCAACCGCCTATTTTTTTGTCAGTCCCCTCCACGTGGCCCAGTCCGAACTGCTGGCCCGCACGTCGCCAACAGTATGGGATGTGTTCATTGCCTTCTTCGGTGGACTGGCCGGCATCGTGGCCGGGTCGCGCCGGGAAAAAGTAACAAACGTTATTCCCGGAGTGGCCATCGCCACGGCCCTGATGCCGCCTATTTGCACGGCTGGCTACGGGCTGGCCAACGGTAACCTGTATTATTTTGCCGGAGCTTTCTACCTGTTCCTGATCAACAGCGTCTGTATCAGCCTGGCCACGTTACTGATCGTTCGTTTTCTCGGCTATCACCAGAAAGCGTATGCTTCTCCAGAAATTGAACGCCGGGTACGAACAACAATCTGGCTGGCCGTTTTGGTGGTGGTAGTTCCCAGCAGTTACCTGGGTTACCAGATTGTTCGCAAAACGATCTTTGAGCAGGTCGCCCAGCGGTTCGTTACCAACGAGTGTAATTTTCAGTTTCGGCAGGTCATCAACTACACCGCCCGCTACAACCGGCAGCAGAGCCTGCTCGAGCTGACCATGGTAGGCGAGCCCCTACCCAAAGACTCGATCAACCTCTTACGCGCTAAATTGCCCGGCTATGGCCTGGGCAACGTAAACCTGGTTGTTCGTCAGGGGAGCTTTAAAGATGCCGAAGTTGATGTCGATGCCATTACCAATACCGTAACTGACCAGGTCATCAAGTACAGCCAGGCTTCCATTGCCCGCAAGGATCAGGTCATCGATTCGCTACGTCAGCGCATCGAACTGAGTGAGTCGACGGGGCTGCTGCCGGTTGAAGACCTTCGTAACGAGCTAAAGACACTCATGCCAGACGTTCGTACGTTCACCGCGGCCCGGTCGCTGGTCGTCAACAGCAACAGCAGTAAACCGGACACCGTTTTACTGGTTTACGCCCGGTTTAGCCGGCGTCATTCGGCAGCGGAGCGAAACCGGATTCAGCGTTGGCTCCAGAGTCGTACCAAGAGCAAGCGGGTCAAACTACTGGTCGAGTGAGCAGCCGCCCGCTTGTCAGGCCGTAACCAGCACGTCGCTCATGCGTTTGAGCAGGGTTTCAACATCCTGCTGGCGGGCCAGCCGATAGCGCGCGTAGGATGCACCAGAGCCGACTTTTAGGGTGTAGGCCCAGTTAGGTAATTGCCGAAACATGTCTTCGTCGGTGGTGTCATCGCCAATGCTGACGATAAAGTCGTAGGGAATCTGCTCGAAGATCGACAGAGCGACCGTTCCTTTGCTGTGCAGGGAGGGCTTCACTTCAACAACCTTATTGCCCTGAATGACGGCCAGTGGCGTGGAGGTGCTGACATCGCGGAGCTGAGTGGCCAGTTCTACACTCTGGGTGTCTACATCATCGGCCTCAACGAGCCGGTAATGCCAGGCTATGGCCGTTTCTTTCTCCTCAATGAACGAGCCGGGAAACCGGTCGACAAACTGGTTCATAACCATCCGGATCGGCTCCACCCAATCGCCGGCCGACAAATCGAGTCGCTCCCAGGGCTGTCCGGGCTTTTTGAGGAATGCGCCATGCTCGGCTACCAGATGGACGGGTATCGAGTCGAAGGTTTTTTCCAGAAACGCCCGGTTGCGGCCACTGATCACAACCAGGTCGGTGGCCTCGGCCAGTCGGGAGAGCGACTCGCGCAGGGAGTCGGAAGGACGTGCACTAGCCGGATCATCGACAATCGGAGCCAGGGTACCATCAAAATCGAACAACAACAGTCGCTGTTGTGCTTCGGCAAACGCCGTCAGGAAAGGGCTCAGTACCAGGTCTGTTTCCAGACCTGGCTGACTGCCCGGAACTTCGTCAAAGGCCATAAGAAAATCGTGACTCCAGCGAAAAACATTGTAATTCTGTAAGTGATGACGCATGCGCTGCATCCGGCGCTCCTGCTCCTCAGGAGCCATGTGTAGCCCCTGTTTGATGGCATCGGCTACCTCCTGCGTATCGGTCGGGTTGATGATCAGGGCATCTTTCAGCTCCTGGGCGGCACCAGCCAGTTCACTCAGGATCAACACCCCCCGGTTGTCTTGCCGACTGGCCACAAACTCCTTGCAGACCAGGTTCATCCCATCCCGGATGGGGGTTATCAGCGCCACCTCGCAGAGGGTATAGAGGGCCATCAGTTCGGTAAACGTCATCGATGCGTAGGAGTACACAATAGGCCGCCAGCCAATACTGCCGAATAGCCCGTTGATCCGCCCGACGGTTTCTTCGATCTCCCGCTTGATTTCCTGATACTGCTCGATCTTGTCGCGCGAGGGCACCACCGTCATCACGAACGTTACTTTGTCGTGCCAGTCGGGGTTCTGGTTCAAAAATCGCTCGTACCCCAATAGCCGGGAGGTAATCCCTTTGGTATAATCGAGTCGATCGACGGAGAAAATTATTTTGTTCTGCCGCAGCTCGGAGTGGTAAAAATGACGGGTGTCGATGACAGCCGGCTCCTGCCCTGAACTGTTGAACTTGTTGAAATCGACACTGATCGGAAAATCGTTCACCACCACCGTCCGGTCAGGCAACACGATCCGGTTCCCGATAATGGGCAGGTTCAGCACCTCCGATACGCTCTGGATAAAGTGCTGTACATAATCGGCGGTATGGAACCCAATCACATCAGCCCCCAGCAGCCCGTCGATAAGCGCCTGCCGCCAGGTGCGGGGCAGCAGTTTAACAATTTCGTAGGTCGGGAAGGGTATATGGAAAAAGTACCCGATAGTTGCATCCGGCCGGGCCTCTCTGACCTGCCGGGGCAATAGCATAAGCTGGAAATCATGAATCCAGACCAGATCGCCGGGTTCGATCAGCTGGTCGAGTTCTTCCAGAAAACGGGTGCTGGCCTGCTGATAATGATCAAAATTTGGCTCGCTGAACGATGCGTAGGACGGAAAATAGTGAAAGAGGGGCCAGATCAGGTCATTGCTGAACCCTTCGTAAAACCCCTTATGCACGGCTTCGTCCATGAAGACCGGATGGGCTACAAACGTCTCGTTTTCGAAGACCGACTGATCGATCGATTTCAGTTTCGGGTCGGCATGACCCACCCAGTGTATTTTGGTAGCCTGACCGTCGGGGTTGTTCCCCATACGCTCGGCCATCGACAGCACCGCGGAAACCAGACCGCCCGAGTTCTGCACAAGCTCCAGGCCTTCTTTGGTCTGCTTTATGGTAAACGGCAGACGGTATGAAACAATAAGAAGGCGTTTAAACAATGGCTTTGATACTTTCATTCAGTTGGCACGTTGCTTTTTTACAAATCTCGCTTACACGATTTAGAAGCGGATTAACTACATATTATGACTCGAATCCGGGACAGTAACGAACTAATGCGTCTGCCCCGGATCGGCCCTGCTAATTTGAAAAGTCCGGATCGCCGGCCGGATTGTCGGGCTGACGATCATCGTTATCCCGCTCCTGCTCCCGGCTGATCTGACGACTCAGACGGTAGCTGAACCCAATAAATCCGATCCGGCTCTCGCGTTTGCTGAGGCTCGTCGCCAGAAAATTGGGTCCGAAACTGTCGCTCTGGAACTGGAGGGTGTTGAACACATCGCTGACCCGCAGCGATAAGGTACCCCTCCCCTTCAGAACCGTTTGTTTAACGCCCAGGTCTACGTTTGTGAAACTATTGATTGTCCCCTGCGCCACCAGAAACGGCGACCGGTAGTTGTACACAAGCTGAATGGCGGTTTGCCGGGTCGGTTTCAGATCAAACGTTACCCGGCCGGTCCAGCTCCGGTTGGTCCGGGAGAGAATGTCGGGCACGTCGGCGCTGGCCAGGATCGATCGTTGAAAAAACGAGAAGTTTCCACTGGCTTTCCACCAACGAGTAATGTCCTGGTTAAGAACCACCTCCAGCCCGTAATTCTGGGACCGGTTGAGGTTTAGCGACGTCTGTTCCGTTATACCATCTTCGCGTAGGATGCGGTAGTTTGTAATCTCGTTATTGGTCTGTCGGAAAAACAGCGACGACGTCAGCGAGGTACTTTTCCCATTCCAGAGGTGGCTCAGCTCGAAGGAGTTGATCAGTTCAGGATTCAGCAAGGGATTTCCGAACCGAATGTTGAGTGGGTCCGAGAGATCGATGAACGGGTTCAGCACCCGGACCGACGGCCGGTTGATTCGCCGGGTGTAGTTGATCTGAAGCTTTTGGGCCTGGCTCAGGTTGTAATTGACAAAGGCGCTCGGGAACAGATAGATATAGTCGGTGGTGTTGCGCTGGCTGGTAGTCCGCTGGTCGGTACTGATACTAGTGTATTCGGTCCGTAGCCCAACCTGGTAGCTGAATTTTTTCAGTTCATTTCCCAGATTTACGTAGGCAGCACTGGTTTGTTCGTCGTAGATGAAATTATTGCTGATACCGGGGTTCAGCACCCAATCCTGACCCTCCAGGTTTTCGAACACGTAGTTGGCACCCAGCTGGCGGGTGGTGTATTTAAGCCCTCCCTCCAGCCGCTTTTTGCCTTTCAGTGGTTCTACATAGTCGAGCTGCAATACCCCAACCCGGTTGTCACGGTCGTTGGTGGCCCGCTGATCGCCGATCAGGAAATTGGGGGTGAGCAGCGTTTCGGGCAGGGTTGTCGTATTCGTGAACCGTTGAAATTCGGTCCCTTTGTTGGTCGACAGGGTAGCATCGAACGACAGCTCGCGCCCTTTTTTCGGGAAAGTCCGGCGGTAACCGAGTGTGTAGTCAAGCCCCCGTTCGGGTTCGCGTTCTTCGTTGGTACGATAGGTTTGCCCGAGCGAAAGCCGGTTTTCGTCCTGCGTATCGAAGGTTTCTGCCTCGCTGTCGTAGCTGTACCCCGGTCGGTAAAGTGCCGACACCGTAATATTGTCCCGTTCTGAGAGCGTATAGTCGAAGCCCAGACGCAGGTTGTTATTGACCCGGCGTCTGACCGCATCGTTGCGCTGCGCCAGGAACGATGTCGAATCGGTAAACAGGTTCTGCCGGTCCGAGATCCGGTACTGAAACCGCCGGTCTTCCCGGAAATTGTAGCTACCAAACAGGTTCAGCTTTTTGAAGCGGGCGTTCAGATTGATCGACGCATTGTACTTATCGCGCGTACCTACGTTTAGCTGAACGGTGCCGTTGAAGCCAGCCGCCCGCTCTTTCTTCAGCACGATATTAATGATCCCCGCGGCCCCATCGGCGTCGAAACGAGACGAGGGGTTGGTGATAATTTCGATGCGCTCGATGTTACTGGCCGGAATCTGTTCCAGAATGGCTTGCCGGTCCAAACCCGTTAGTCCCGATGGTTTCCCGTCTACCAGCACAATAACGTTACTGCTCCCCCGTAGACTCAGCACCCCATCCACATCCAGCGTAACCGACGGTACGTTCTGCAAAATATCGACCGCCGAGCCGCCCTGCGCAATGGGCAGCTGGTCGACATTCACAATCTTCCGGTCGAGTGAGTATTCGTAGGCCTGCCGCTGCCCCTGAACAACGACCTCTTCCAGCTGCTGCGATGTTTCGGTGATAATGACGTTCCCCAGGTTAACGGTGGCATTGGCGGCCGTTACCGTAATTCGGGGAATCCGCTTGGGGGCATACCCCAGGCTCTGAATGAGAATGTAATAAACGTCGGGGCTCAGGTTGGCGATACTGAAATACCCGTTCTCATCCGTCAGTCCTCCCGTTACCGAACTGGAGTCGCGGGTGCGGAACACGCCTACACTGGCAAATTCGATAGGTTGGTTTTTCCCGCCCTGCACGGTTACCAAACGGCCCCGTAAGGTTCCTATTGCGGCCGTAGCCTCACCAGCCGATTGACCTGGCTGAGTCGGTACCGGTGACGTCTGGCTACTATCCCGGGTAGCGGGCAGGCTTGTACCAGCGTTACCGGGTATCGACTGCCGTACCGTGTCGGGACGATCGGCCGAGTTGAGCTGGGTTGTATCGGGGCGAGTTGGGGTTACGGGCTGCAGCGTATCGGGTGCCATACCCAGCGCCTGCCTAAGCGAAGCGGGCGACGGCTGCTGCGCCCGGGTAAGCGATGCTACCAGACAAAAACAGACGACAGAGCAGCTAATAAATAAATGATTCATTCAGAAGATGTTGAGTAGAAAAGGTCGTACCTAGTTAACCTTTTCCCAGACGCTGTGTTTGAACGCAGCGCCCCTAATTACCAATCAGTACGGGCCAGACGCTGACGAGTTAATCGGCGCAGGCCTGCGGGTCGGGCTGGTCGCAGCCTTTATAAATTAAAATCGACTCGGGTTGCAGGGTAATTGTATCACCGTCCGACAACCATTCGGGCCCGGCTTCGGGTCCGAGCCAGGCCGGATCGGCCGAGTCGATCAGCTTATGCCAGTAGGTGTTGAGGGCAGGGATGGCAATGTCCCGTTTCTCTTCCGAGAAATTCATCAGGCAAAGAACATCGTTCCGTTCGTACCAGCGGTGAACCACCATCGTTTCCTGCTCGGGCTGTTGATTGACCGAGGTTTGTTTCCGATTCAGATGATACAGAGCCGGTTGCTGTCGACGAAGGCGGGTCAACGCCTGATAGTAAGCATACAGCGTCTTGTTCGTCTCACCGGCCTGGGCGTCTGAACCGGCGGGGTTAGGATCGGTGTCAGCAGAGGGCTCCGTACCGCCCTCGGCAGGCGTCAGAACGGCGAAGGGATTAGCCCCGCCCCATTCGTCGCCCATGAACAGGGAAGGCACGTAAGGACTCACCAGGATGGAGCCAGCCATGAGCTTCATGGACTCGAAGCTTGGCTGGTCACCCCCCTCCTCGGTTGCCGAGAGTGCGTGTCCGGCTTCGTGAGGGCGGGTAAACATCACGCTGGGCTCACTAACGATTGTCTCGGCCTCCCGGCCAAACAGTTCGCGGAGCACCGAGGAGAACTGCCTGTCGTAGATAAAGTCTTCGCGGTAGGCTTTCTTCGTATGCCCGTCGGTTTCGTAGTAATTCCGATACGCCTGGTCTGCTTTGACGGGGCGCCCCCCAGCCATCGGTTCGGCTTCCTGTTCGGGACTATCTTCGACCAGCAGGTAATAATGACGGCCTGTTAAGCCGGTCAGCGCATCGGCCTGCTGCCGGATGTCGCTCAGAATGGCTTCCGCATCGAGCAATACCTGAAGATCGTTTAACCGAAGGGCATCTACGTGAAAATCACGCAGCCACATCAACGCATTTTCAACGATGTATTGCCGGCGTGCCTGCCGCCAGGCCCGACCGTTGTTACCCGTTTGGCGACGACTGCGATCATCCGATCCGGTGCAACGCGCGGCTACGTCTTCCAGATACTGCTTTTGCTGGTCGACGTGGTTGTAAGACAGGTCGACGGTTACGGCGATGCCTTCGTAATGGCAGGCGTTGACCAGTTTCTGCAGCTGGCCCGGCCCGCCGTAGGAAGCCTGCACCGCATACATGAAAATATCCGGGTGATGCCCCTTCTGTGCATCGGGAAAAGGCGTGACGGGTCGTACTACGATGGCGTTTACCCCCAGCGCCTTCAGGTACCCGAGCTTGTCGGCAATGCCCATAAAAGTACCCTCGGCCGAGAACGTATATACATCCAGTTCGTAAATGATATACTCGTCGAAAGGGGGATTAACCCAGCAGGTATCCTCCCAGTAAAAGGCGCTGGTATCGAACGCCTGGGAGGGGCCGTAAATCCCATCCGGTTGAACCAGCGAGGCCGGGTCAGCGTACTCTTCTTCGTTTTCAAGGACAAACGAATACCGATCGCCAGGCTTAAGCTGGTCTGTTTCAGTCGACCAGTAGCCCGATTCAGAGCGGGTGAGCGGCAGCGTCAGGCTGTCGCGATTGATGGTGACGGCCACCTGACCGGCATACGGAGCCCATAGATGTATCTTCGCTTTCTGCTCGGCATCGAATGTAACCCCGAGTGTTCGTCTGTTTATCTCTACCTGGCCCATAATGCTTTTCATTAACGTGAATTGAGAACTTGACAACGGTCGACAGATTGACCAAAAACCCGGCCTCCGGCCCCCAGTTATCCGTCCTTTCTGCTTGTATAAACCAGAAATCCACCAAATTGTATGCGTTTGCGCAGCATGTTGACAGCTCTGCATAGCTGCACAACGGAAAAGAGAGAGGCAAAAACCGTAAGAATGGCCAGCGGTTTCAGCAGTCGGAGAAGTAAGGACATGGGCTTATTCGTTGATCAACCGGTGATAACCAACAAACTACGGGGCAACTACTTAGAATGGACTTAACCTAATCTTAGAAAAACATTAGATTACCGCGCTGGCCATTCCCTTATTCGGCAGGTTACCATTCAGTAAACTATCGGACGGAACCTAAACCTTACCCTTCTACTTTAGTAGATTATTCAAATTCTATTGCCTATGTCTGGTTTGCCTTCCGCTTTGATCAATGAACCTACGTTTCTCCGCCATATCCTTGATTCAACTCAGCTAGGGGTTGCCATTTTTGAACCGGTAACTGACGAGCAGGGTCAGGTAATCGATCTTAACTTCGTGTATGTCAACAACCGGCTACGGGAAATGTATGGGGGGGCCTTACCGCCCGATTTGCCCCGGCCGGTTTCCTACCTCCAGCTTTTTCCCAACGCAAGGGCATTGTTTGACGAATACCTGAGGGTGCTGCATACCGGCCAGCCATACCAACGGTCAGAGCTAGCCTATACCTGGAACGGGATTGACGGCTGGTTCGATCTGGCGGTGAGCCGGTATGAAAACAGGCTGGTGCTTATTACATCTGATGTTACGTCCATCAAACAGATGCAGCTTGTGCTGAAGCATCAGACCAGTGAGCTGGTCACGCTTAATCAGGAGTTGATGCGCTCGAACCAGGAGCTGCTCGAATTCTCGTACGTAGCGAGTCACGATCTACAAGAGCCACTCCGAAAAATTCAGCAGTTCGGCGACATGATGATCGAGATCTATGCCACGCAACTCGGGAACCACGGAACCGACCTGCTCAATCGAATGAAAAACGCGTCGGTCCGCATGTCGGCGCTGATCAATGACCTGCTCGACTATTCTCGATTGACCCGACAGCCTGACACCTTCCGTAAAAATAATTTGAACGACATTGTTGAGACTGTGCTGACCGACCTCGAAGTTGTCATCAGCGAGACAAACGCCCGTATCGAGGTTACCCCCATGGCCGAAGTCGTTTGCGACGCAAGCCAGATCAGCCAGCTCTTCCAGAACCTGCTGACCAACGCCATCAAATTTACCCGCCCCGGCGAGTCGCCCCACATCATCATACACAGCCGAACGGTTCAGGCCCACGAGCTCCCCGTCGAGTTTAGGCCCATCACTGCCCGGCCAACCTATAATCTGATCGAGGTTCAGGACAACGGCATCGGCTTTGATCAGGCCTACGCAGATCAAATTTTCGGCGCCTTTCAACGGCTCCATAGCCGAACCGATTACCCCGGAACCGGCATAGGGCTGGCCATCGCGAAGAAAGTGGTTTTGAACCACGACGGATTTATAAAGGCGACAGGTAATCCGGGCCGTGGCGCGGTCTTTAGCATTTATTTACCGATCTAGCTCGTTTAGCAGACAAAATTCGTACCCTTGTTCATCGGTAAAGCCCAGGTCGATCCCGATCCGCTTAGCCGTAGCTTTGTGTATGCATCTAAACCCATCGTGCCATGAAAGTAGCCGCTCAGATTTTCGTTGGACTGGTTGCCGTTGAACACCTGTACATTCTCTGGCTGGAAATGTTTGCCTGGACAACCCGGGGTCGAAAAACTTTCCGGTCATTCCCGCCCGAACTGTTCGAGCCGACAAAATCACTGGCGGCCAATCAGGGATTGTACAACGGTTTTTTGGCGGCTGGTCTGGTTTGGTCGTTGCTGATTCAGGACCCGATCTGGCAGGTATATGTCGCCTGCTTTTTTCTGGGATGCGTGATTGTGGCCGGCGTGTTTGGGTCCTTAACCGCCCAACGTTCTATTTTCTTTATTCAGGCGGTACCGGCCCTGATCGCGCTGGCATGTACGCTCCTCAGCCGGGGATAACCATTCAAGATAGCCACCAGGTCACGAAATAACCCAGTCTGGGCCTATGACGTCAAAGGCTCAGACTGGGTTATCGTATAGTATCGAGTATGGCCTTTCAGGCAACCGACGGTACCTCTGCGGGTTCGGGCTTGGCCTCACCAGCCTGCTTGGTCTCGGCAATTTTGATAGGGCTACCAAACACGTAGAACAGCTTCTGGCGCAGACCACGGGCATTCTTTACATCGCGGGCCATGTCGGCAAACTCGTGAAAGTTGATATGAAACGGGTTGCCTTTTTGTTCAATGTTGGTCGTGATGCCATAAATCGGCCGCTCTTCTTCGGGTTGGTACGTACCGAACAACCGATCCCAGAAAATAAAGGTAGCACCGTAGTTCTTGTCAATGTACTTAGGTTGCGAACCGTGGTGAACCCGGTGGTTCGAGGGCGTCGCGAAAACATACTCGACCCAGCGGGGCAGTTTTCCAATGTACTCCGTATGCACCCAGAACTGAAACAGAACAGCAATCTGGTTGGTGGTGAAGAAAATAACCGGGTGAAATCCGATCAGCGCCACCGGCAGGAAGAATATAATTTTCAGATGCTGTACCCAACTTAGCCGGAACGAGACGCTCAGGTTATAGTGCTCACCGGAGTGGTGTACCACGTGGGTTGCCCACCAGAACCGCTGCTCATGCGAGATACGATGCGCCCAGTAGCTGAAGAAGTCAAAAATCACGTAACAGGGAAGCAGCGTCCACCAGGATAGCTCCATGCGCCAGGGAAGGGCATTATAGATCCAGACGATGGCATACAGCAGCGCGAGTTTGGTGGCAGCCCCTACGGCCAGCGCCCCCAGCCCTACCAGCACCGAGCCAACCGTTTCTTTGCGTTCATAAAACGGCTTTTCTTCCACGTAGGCCGCTATCATCTCGATCGCGGTAAACAAAATCATAAAAGGGACAGCCCACAGAATAAGGTTGGGTGCCGACTGCTCGACGGGACCAAGCTGGTCTAATGAAATGGGGGGAGCACCGAAAAAAGAAGTATTCATAGCGGAGTACTAACAGGTTGCTGATAAAATACGTAGTCAACTGGCTGTCCTTGTCTACGTCACGACCAAAAGGCGTTCTGCAGGATCAGACTCTTTGCAGCTCCAGGCCGTCTTTTTCTGAAACAGGAATGACTCGTTCAGGCCGTCAAGTTTGGCCCAAAAGAATCGAAATTTGCTTAGAAACTACTTAGCCGCTGCTTAGAATCTGATTAGCTTGACAACGATTCACCAGACTAAAGTAGGCGATCTAGCTCAAAATTCAACCCTTTTTAGCTCGTATTGCTCAAACCGGTATCAATTCCGGGCGAGTTGGCTTCTTGTCATAAGTCAGGAGTTTATACGTCAGCCGCGCCCAGATGGCCATGCAGAACACACCTTTGAAGACATAAGGCTCAACAAATGACTGGCGCAGGCCGGCCGGAAAAACATCGGTCGGCGAGAGTGACGTAAAGACAAAAGCCAGTAAAACGAGTACCCGGTCCAGAGCGGTGGCTGAGCGGGTGAAGTACCAGATGGCCACGCCCCCCATGGCAATAATAAAGGTCGGCGACTCGGCCTTGTGGTTGAAGATAACCACCCAGATCAGCACCGAAGCCAGCAGCAGCAGCCGGTATCCGTAGTCGGCATAGAGCGACAAGCGGGCCAGCGGAGCAAGGAGTAATACCGCTCCCAGCCCAACGACGAGTAGTTTGGGAGGTTCTGCTGAAAACCAGGTAGATAACCAGCCCATGACCGAATAACCCAGTGAGCTTGAATGGTCGGCCTGTAACATGACCCACCAGTTCTGATACTGGTTTAGCAGTTGCGGGCCCGTTATGACCACCAGGGGTAGCAGTAGTAAAATCAGGGTCCAGACCAGGGTATACGCCACGGCTGCCGGTTTGCGGGGGTACAGCAGGAACAGCATAAACGCTACGACCCCAAAGATTTTTATAAAAACACTGCCCAGCATCAACAGGGTGGCCCAGATCAGCTGCCCCCGCTCCAGAAAAATAAAACTCCAGATCAGCATACCCAGAATCAACCCGTTGCTTTGCGAATTTTGAATGGAGGTCAGCAACTCGATCAGAACAAACCACCTCAGTTTGACGGTTGTTTCCCGGGCCAGTCGGGGCAGATGTTTGATACCAAAAAAAAGGACCAGCGTGTTGAGCGCATTCCAGAAAAAGAGGCCCAGCCAGTTAGGCAGCCACGCCAGCGGGGCCATGAGCAGCGCGAACGTAGGTGAGTACTTATACAGATCCCACTGTTCGGCCAGGTAGTAGGTGTACAGGTTTTGATTGCCGAGCAGGTGGAAGAACGAATTCCTGAAAATGATATAGTTGTTGTAATGCGTATATACCTGTTCACTACCGGCAACGGAAACGGGCGTCAACAAATACTGCTGAATGCTGGCCAGCAGGGTGATCAGGCCATATACGGTGAGCAGTACCGGTTCTCTGCCGAAAAACAGGATGACTTTTTGAAAACGTGAGCGATTCATGCAGGCTGTACGAGAGACTGGCGCCAAAACTACAACAGTTAACCCTGTATAGTGAATAGATTTTCACGGGTGATGCCATCGAGGCTATTTTTCCGCCCCCCATTTCGCTCAGCCTGCCAGTATTAACAAATCTTGAAGTCAGTCCTATTACGCCATTGACTACCTAGTTTTGTGCGCTTAACCAGTCAACGATGCTACCATTTACCAAACAACTTGCCATTGGGTTTCTGGGCTGCGCAGCCGTTATCGGATGCCGCACGCCTAAATCAGAAACCAGTAACCGGGCCGACCAGACGCCTGTTTCGACGATCGCATTCGGGTCGTGTAGTGACCAGAAACGCCCGCAGCCCCTATGGGATGACATCGTAGCCCAAAAGCCGAATGTATGGATATGGCTGGGTGACAACGTGTACGGGGATACCGAAAACATGGATACTCTGAAAGCGAAGTATAATCGTCAGAAAGCTAACCCCGTCTACCAGCAGCTCCGTCAGTCGGCCTCGATCATTGGCGTATGGGACGATCATGATTACGGGGTGAACGACGGTGGCAAAGAGTACCCGCGTCGGAAAGAGAGCCAGCAGCTGATGCTCGACTTTCTGGATGTACAGGCCAGCGATCCGCTTCGCAGGCAGGAAGGGGCCTACTCAGCCCACGTCTATGGTCCCGTGGGAAAACGGGTAAAGGTCATCCTGCTCGACGGCCGCTACTTCCGCGACCCGCTCAGGAAAGAAGGCAAACTGAACGTACCGGACCCCTCGGGCGATCTGCTGGGCGAGGCACAGTGGGCATGGCTGGAGAAGCAGCTCACGAACTCCGATGCCGATGTTCACCTGATTGGCTGCGGAATTCAGTTTCTGCCCGAAGAACACCCGTACGAAAAATGGGGCAATTTTCCCGTTGCCCGCCAGCGCTTTCTGGACCTGCTGGCCAAAACAAAGCCGAAGGGCGCGCTGTTGCTTAGTGGTGACCGGCATATTGCCGAAGTGTCGCGCGTGCAGGTTCCCGGCCTCGGCTACGACCTCTTCGACATTACCAGCAGTGGTCTGACCCACGTGTCGAAACCGCATGAAGAACCAAACCGCCACCGCGTGGGTGAGATGGTTGCCAAACTGAACTACGGTTTGATCACCATCAACTGGGGGGCTAAGCCGCTGACGGCTACCGTCCGGATCAACGGCGATGACCAGGCCACTCACCTTACCCAGACGGTTACCTTCTGAAGTGTCTGAAGGGGTCGGCGTTGCATCAGTCATTACGTTAACCCCAACAGGCGTGCCGATTCTCTGGAAATATCTGTATCCATACCGCTGGCTGGCCGTTCTGGCGCTGGGCCTGGCGGGCGTCGCTCAGGCGCTGGCCCTGATTGACCCAATCATCTTCGGTAAACTGATCGACGAGTATGCCACGAATCCGGGGCAGAAAAACGAGTCGGAGAAAATACGCGGGGTTGTACAGCTGCTGGGACTGGCCGTTGGGGTAGCCATTCTGGCCAACGTCATGAAAGCCCTGCAGGAGTACGTCACGCGGCTGGTGGTGCAGAAATTTGGAACTGATATCTTCAACGACGGACTGAAACAAACCCTTCGGCTATCGTATCAGGAGTTTGGCGACCAGAGCAGCGGGGCTACACTGGCCATTCTGCAAAAGGTTCGTACTGACACCGAGAAATTCATTAACTCGTTTATCAACGTACTCTTTGCGTCGGTAGTGGGTATGGGCTTTTTGATCTGGTACGCCGTCACGAAACACTGGGCGCTGGTTCCGGTGTTTCTGATCGGGGTGTTGTTGCTGGGCGGGCTCACGGGCCTGCTCAGCCGACAGATCAAAACAACCCAGCGCTCCATCAACCGCGAAACAGCGCTCCTGTCGGGTGTCATTACCGAGTCGCTCCGGAACATCGAGCTGGTCAAAAGTCTGGGTCTTACCTTTTCGGAGATACGGCGGTTGACGGGCCAGACCCGTAAAATTTTTGAGCTGGAGATGTTTAAAGTCCGGCGGGTTCGGATGCTGTCGTTCTGGCAAAGCAGTACACTCAGCATCCTGAAACAATCGGTATTGTTCACCCTGCTGTGGTTGATTTTTCGGGACATTCTGAGCACCGGAGAGCTGATTTCAATGCAGTTCATCTCGGTCGCCATCTTCACTCCACTGCAGGAACTGGGCAATATCATCCTGGCCTACCGCGAGGCCGAAGCCGGGCTGAACAGTTTTGCATCGCTGATGGACAAACCGATCGAGCGCAATCCCGAATCACCGATCGAGGTGGGGCCGATCGAGCGGTTGCGGTTCACTGACGTGGTGTTCCGGCATAAAGGAGCCAGCCAGAACGCTATTGACGGCGTATCGTTCGATGCCGCGCTGGGCGATACCATTGCCTTCGTCGGCCCTTCTGGCTCGGGTAAATCAACGATGGTTAAACTGCTGGTGGGCCTGTACAGACCCGTAGGTGGTGAAATCTATTTCAACGACATCTCAACGAAAGACCTTCGGTTCAACCCGATGCGCCGGCAGATTGGTTTCGTCACGCAGGATACGCACCTGTTTTCGGGTACCATTCGGGAGAACCTGCTCTTCGTCAAACCCGACGCTACGGAAGCCGAGATGCTCGAAGCCCTCGACAAAGCCGCCTGTAATAACCTCCTGGCCCGCTCCGCAAAAGGCATCGATACACCCATTGGCGAAGGGGGACTGAAAATGTCGGGGGGCGAAAAACAACGCTTGTCCATTGCGCGGGCGCTGGTTCGAAACCCACGGCTGTTGATTTTCGACGAGGCCACATCGGCGCTCGACTCGCTTACCGAAGATGAAATTACGGCTACGGTTCGGGCGGTATCGGCGCTGAATGAACAGATCACGATTCTGATTGCCCACCGGCTCTCCACCATCCTGCACGCCAACACGATTTTCGTACTCGAAAAAGGTAAGATCGTAGAAACCGGGAGCCATGCCGACCTGGTCGAGCGCAAGGGCCTGTACTATGCCATGTGGCGTCAGCAGATCGGCGAGCGGAAGGTCATTGACCCGGCCCCGGTAGAACCCGACTAACCCCGCTCCTACCCCCAGGTCGGGTCACGCAAACCGGTCGGGGCGGAAGGGATCGAGCTTAACCCCGGTACTAGTTCCGGCAATAGTCTCGGCAACGAGCTTTCCGGTAGCGGGCCCGAGACTCAGCCCCATCATGCCATGACCGGTGGCCAGGGTTACGTTGTCAAAACGACCTGTACGACCAATATACGGCAAACCGTCCGGCGAGCAGGGCCGTAGTCCCTTCCAGACACGGTCGACGGTTGGCATCTGCACCGGAATGTCCGGGTAATACTGGCCGATCGATTCGTAAATACCCCGTACCCGGTTCATGTTAATGGTCTGGTCAGTGCCGGCAACTTCCAGCGTACCCGCAAACCGCAGGCTGTTCCCCATGGGTGTGGCTGTGGCCCTTGCCTCGAGCATGATGGCCGGAATCTGCACGTTACTGGCCAGGTTGGGTACCATGAAACTATACCCCTTTCCGCCCTGTAGAGGGAGAAAAAACCCAAGCTGGCGGGCCAACTCCGGCGACCAGGCTCCGCCCGCCACGACCACCTCATCGACCGGATACTCACCCCGATTGGTGCGGACACTACTCAGCCGGCGGTTCTCGGTTTTGAAACCCGTAACGGGCGCTTCTTCCACAAACTGAACCTCATGAATCCGTAGCCAGCTGATCAGCGAGCTAATCAGTTCTGCCGGGTTGAGGTGCGCATCGCCGGGGTAATACACCGCCCCCCGAACCTCGACCCGGACCTGCGGTTCAAGGGCCTGCACCTGCGCGCCGGTCAATACCTGGGCTTCAATACCTGACCGGTTGGCTACCCGAGCCTCCTCGCCCATCTCATGTTCGGCAGAAACGGTTTTGTAGAGCATAAAAAGCCCCCGCTCCTGCCAGCCAAAACTTAGTTCGTCCGTAGCAGCCAGTTCCTGGTACAGTTGCTTGCTGAGCAGGCTGATGTCGCGCAGCGCGGGTATGGCCTGCGCCACGTGTGCGTCCGTGGCATGTCGGTAAAACAGCCAGCCCCAGCGCACCAGGTCGGCGTTGAGCCGGGGCTTTACGTAAAACGGACTGGTCGACCGAAGCATCCAGCGAAGCCCTTTGGCAATCATACCCGGCTGCGCCAGTGGAATAATATGACTGGGTACAATCATACCGGCATTCCCGAACGAACACCCATCCGTAATCCGGTTCTGGTCGAAGATCGTTACCCGGTAACCAGCCTGACGAAGGTAATAGGCCGAGCACAGGCCCGCTATGCCGCCACCAATGATTCCGACATGGAGACCTTTGTTCTGGATCATAAAACCTGGAAGCCAAACCGGTAAGGATCAGCCTCGTTTACGATAATATGGTTATAACCATGAATAACCGCCCACCCTTCAATACTAGGCACAATGGCGGGTTTACCGCCCAACTCGGTTTCGGCTTCGATCCGCCCGTTGAATATGGAGCCGATGATACTCTCGTGCACAAAGGTCTCGCCTGGTTTCAGCCGACCCTGGGCGTACCATTGAGCCAGTCGGGCCGAAGTGCCGGTGCCGCAGGGCGATCGGTCGATGGCTTTATCGCCGTAGAAAACAGCATTTCGGGCAGTGGAGGTCGGCTGCAACGGCGCGCCCGTCCAGAGGATGTGGCTTAGTCCGTTAATTGTCGGATTTTCGGGATGAACGAAGGTGTACCGCTCATTCAGCCGCTGACGCATGACGCGGGCCCAGGCAATGAGCTGTTCCGCCTTGTAATGCTCCAGCCCGGGGAACGACGGTTGCGGATCGACGATGGCATAAAAATTTCCGCCGTAGGCCACATCGACCGTCAGCTCTCCCAGATCGGGACACTCGACCGTCAGTTTTTCGGCGGCCAGATACGACTTCACGTTGGTAATCTTTACTGACGTTACCCGGCCGCCTTCCTGCTTGTATTCGGCGCGAACCAAACCCGCCGGCACTTCCAGCAACAGAACCCCCGGCGTTTTAGGCATGATGAGTCCCTGCTCGATGGCTACTGTAACGGTTCCGATGGTGCCATGCCCACACATGGGTAAACAGCCCGATGTTTCGATAAACAGCACCCCGGCATCATGAGCCGGGGTGGTTGGCGGGTAGAGAATACTTCCCGACATCATATCATGTCCGCGTGGCTCAAACATCAGCGCTTTGCGAATCCAGTCGTACTCGCGCAGAAAATGCTGCCGCTTCTCGCTCATCGACTCACCGATCAACGCAGGAATGCTACCCCCCGTAACCACCCGCACCGGATTACCACAGGTATGCGCGTCGATGCAGAAAAAATGAAAGTCTGGCATATGAACTAGTTATTATCGAGCAGCCGTTAGCTCGGGCCGGCAGGCAAGCTGGGTTTGAATCAACGACCAGATTTGTTCCCGCTCGGTCGGGTCGAGGGTGAGTCGGGGGGCGCGAACGTGTTCAGACCCGATACCGGTAGCGGTAGCCGCCAGTTTGATATACTGAACCAGCTTAGGATGAATGTCCAGCTCAAGCAGGGGCATGAACCACCGGTAAATGTCGCGGGCTTCGTCAAGCTGACCAGCTTTTGTCAACTCATAAATGGCTACCGTCTCCGCCGGAAACGCATCGACCAGTCCCGCCACCCAGCCGTCGGCACCCAGTACGAGGGCTTCGAAAGCCAGCGTATCCACCCCGCCCAGAATCCTGAATCGATCGCCGAACGCATTGCGCATCCGGGTAATATTTGTCAGATCTCGGGTCGATTCTTTAACGGCCTGTATGTTCGGTAACTCAGCCAGTTCCCTGAACATGGCCACGGTAGTCATAATCTTGTAATCATAGGGATTATTATAGATCATGATCGGCAGCGAAGTTGCTTCCGCCACGGTCTTGAAGAACGTCACGGTCTCGCGCGGGTCGGCATAGTACCGCATGGGGGGTAATACCATCAGCCCATCGGCGCCATGGGCTTCGGCTTCCCGGGCGCAGGCTACCGCTTCGCGCGTGGCCTGCTCGGCAATATTCATCAGCACCGGAACGCGGCCGTTACTAACCGACTGCGCCGTTTGCAGCAGGGTTATCTTTTCCGGCCGGGTAAGCGTACTGGCCTCGCCAAGCGATCCACCCAGTATCAGGCCATGAACACCAGCCTCAAGCTGGGCATGCAGGTTGGTTTCAAACAGCGGCAGGTCGAGCTGATCGTCGGCTGTAAACGGAGTGAGCAGGGCGGGATATACGCCCTCCCATTGAACGGGTTGTGCCATAGGAGCTATCCGGTTGAAAAAGGTACAGACAAATGTCCGGCAGATCCGTTTCTGACGGCTATGGCGTATTAGCCAATACTAATACATTTTTCACTCATTTTAAGTATTTATACAGTTCATATATGCTTTACTGTATCATGAAACCTTTACTGTTCCGGGTTCCAACGGTCGACTCCCGTTCGTTTCGGGTGCAGGTCGATGACGGGCCGCACCTGTACAACCGCCTTCACTTTCACCCGGAGTATCAGCTCACCCTGATTCGCGAGGGAGTAGGTACGCTGGTTGCGGGCGATCGAATTGACCGGTTTCAGCCTTTCGATGTGCTGCTGCTCGGGGCTAACCTCCCACACGTGTTTAGAAACGATCCTTCCTATTTTGAAGCCGGGTCGACGCAGCGGGCGTTGTCGTATTCCGTGTTTCTGCGGTACAATCCGACCGACGGACCGCTATTTGGTTTGCCCGAACTGGAACACCTGACCCACCTGCTGCGGGATTCGATCTACGGGGTTCGTATTCGGGCCACCCAGCCGAACGCCCTGACCAGCCAGCTTGAGGAGTTACACCGGCTTCGTCCGTTCGAGCAGCTGACCTGTTTATTTTCGGTACTTGACCAGCTGGCCGCCCATCCGAACCGGGAAATGCTGTCGGCCACAGCCTATGAAAAACCACGCCGACCCGACGATCACCAGCGGCTCGATAATGTTTTCTCTTTTATCATGAATCGGTATGCCCAGCCCATTACCCTCGAGGATGTGGCGGCAGAAGCCAGTCTTACCCCCGGTGCCTTCTGCCGGTTTTTCCGCCTTCATACCCGAAAAACATTTTCGCGCCTGCTGAACGAAGTGCGGATCAAACACGCCTGTCGCATGTTGCAGGAAACGCCCGACAGCATAAGCCAGATCGCGCTGGCCTGCGGCTACGGTAATCTGTCTAATTTCAACCGCCAGTTCAAAGCCATTACAGGTTTGACCCCGGGTCATTATCTTCGCGCTGTCGATCAGACTCCTCTCCCGGGCAATACAGACCAAAAAATCGGGTTTAGATAGTATCAGACCCGGTAAATGCTTAATAAGCCGCTCATTTCTCCGGACTCTCCTTGGCCCGTGAACATACCTGACACTGTGGTTTCCAGCTCCCGCATCCGCCTGCTCCGTCCCTGCTTCCTGGGACTCTGTTTCCTGCTGATTTTTCTGGCGCTCGGGCCTGGACCCGGCTACGCCCAGCATTATTCGTTTACTCACGACGACACCCTTCGGGGCACCATCACCCCCGAACGGGCCTGGTGGGACCTGGCCTATTATCATCTTCAGGTGCGGTTACACCCTGAAGACAGCACCTTGAGCGGTAGCAATACGGTTCGGTACCGGGTTCTGAAACCCGGACAGGTTATGCAGATTGATTTGCAGCGACCCGTACAGATTGAAAAGGTAGAACAGGACGGCCAGTCTCTCCCGTTTCGGCGCGACGGTGATGCCTATTTTATTCAGCTGAAAAAACCCCAGCGCACTGGCCGAACCGAATCGATCACGGTCTTTTACGGCGGCAAACCACGCGTGGCCCGCAAACCACCCTGGGACGGCGGCATGGTTTATTCCCGGGATAAAAAAGGGCAGCTGTTCATCGCTACGGCCTGCCAGGGACTGGGGGCCAGCGCCTGGTGGCCCTGTAAAGACCATATGTACGACGAGCCCGATTCCATGCAGATATCGGTAACGGTTCCTGAGCAGCTGACCGACGTATCGAACGGGCGGCTGCGTCGTGTGGTGAAGAATAGTGACGGAACCCGCACGTTTACCTGGGCCGTCGTTAACCCGATCAACAATTACGGGGTAAACCTGAACGTCGGCAACTACGTACACTGGTCTGATACACTCCGGGGCGAAAAAGGCCCACTGACCATCGATTATTACGCGCTGGCCGAAACCGCCGACTCAGCCCGGCAACAGTTCAAACAGGTGAAGCCCATGCTGCGTGCTTTCGAGCACTGGTTCGGTCCGTATCCGTTCTACGAAGATGGCTATAAACTGGTTGAAGCCCCTTATCTGGGCATGGAGCATCAGAGTTCAGTAACCTACGGAAACGGCTTCAAAAACGGGTACCGCGGCCGGGATCTGTCAGGAACGGGCTGGGGGCTGCTCTGGGATTTTATTATCATCCACGAATCAGGTCATGAATGGTTCGCCAACAACATCACCTACAAAGACGTGGCTGACATGTGGGTACACGAGAGCTTTACCAACTACGCCGAGAACCTGTACGTCGAATATTACCACGGCAAAGACGCGGGGGCTACCTACGTTATTGGCTGTCGGAAACTGATTCGCAATGACCGGCCCATCGTCGGCATCTACGGGGTAAACCATGCCGGTTCGGGGGATATGTATTACAAAGGGGGCAACATGCTCCACACGATCCGGCAACTGGTAAACGACGATGCCAAATGGCGCCGGGCGTTGCGCGGACTCAACAAAACGTTTTACCACAAAACCGTGGAGGGCAGGCAGGTCGAAGCCGAGCTGAGCCGGCTAACCGGACTGAAACTGCAGCGTGTATTTGACCAGTACCTGCGCGATACCCGGATACCGACCCTTGCCTACCGGTTCGCTGGCAACATGCTGGAGTATCGCTGGACAAACTGCGTTGAGGGTTTCGACATGCCGGTAAACGTATGCCTCGGCGAGTCGGGACCGACCCAGCTCCTGCGGCCAACTACCCGCTGGCAACGGATGCCGGTTAGGGAGAAAACCCTTTCGGCCGACCCAAATTTTTACGT
Organism: Spirosoma lacussanchae; assembly: GCF_005870035.1. GTDB lineage: Bacteria > Bacteroidota > Bacteroidia > Cytophagales > Spirosomataceae > Spirosoma > Spirosoma lacussanchae. Next base: position 116,116 of record NZ_SWJG01000008.1, read on the forward strand.
GCTTACCCAACTCGTAACCGAAACCACCCCCAGCGCTCAGGCTAATTAGCCGAGAACGATATGGGCGATTAGTTCGCGAGGCCCTGGCTCTCCACTCCATGACCATATCGACATGGGCCAGGACCTCGATGAATTACAGAACCGACAGGTCGGAGGGCGCCCGTCTCTGACCGACAGGGTAAAACATGTAAACATCGGCCCGGTGCAGGTTGGCGATCAGCTCGTGCTAACAATTTCATTGTTGTTTGTCCATGGGTTCATCCGTTGGACAGTTGCCGGGATGGCGCGTTCCTGCTTATTTGCGGCTGCTGTTTCTTAACCCGGCTAGTTTGTATGGTCAGAAAGGAAGAACGATTACTTAGGGTGGGCCTACTTGGGTGTGGGCCAATTGCTCAGTTTGCCCATTTCGAAGCTTGCCAAAAAGCTCGCAATGCCGAACTCTACGCGCTCTGCGACGCGGCCGACGACCTGCTTGATCGGATGGCCACCATCTGGCAACCCCGCCGGGCTTACCGAGACTATGACGCTATGCTGGCCGACCCGGCCGTTGAAGCGATTCTGATTGCGACGGCCGATGCCTTTCATTTGCCGATGGCCCTGCGGGCGGTCGAAGCCGGTAAACACGTGCTGGTAGAAAAACCGATGGGAACCTCGCTGACCGACTGTCTAAGGCTTCAGGAACTGACCAGGCAGCAGCAGGTACACGTGCAGGTGGGGCATATGAAACGCTTCGATCCGGGTATTGCCCACGCCCGACGGTTCATCCGGGACGAAGTTGGCGAGCTCATGTCCTACAACGGCTGGTACAGTGATAACACCCATCGATACACGGTTACCGACAACGTGCAGCCCATGCCCGTTCTATCGGCCAGAGCGTTAAAACCAGGCCACGACGAAAAAGCCGACAAAGCACGCTACTATCTGCTGGCTCATGGCAGCCACCTGCTCGATACCGCGCGGTTTCTGGCGGGGCCGATCGGGTCGGTCCGGGCGCGGCTGGTGCAAAAGTTCGGCGCCTATCACTGGATGCTGCAAACCGAATTTACAAACGGTGCCGTGGGGCATCTGGACCTGACCATCGGTTACCGGGGCGACTGGCATGAAGGCTTTTCGGCGGCCGGTCAGTGGGGCAGCGTTCAGGCAAAAACCTATAATCCCTGGTATTTCAGAGGCAGTGATGTCAGCTGTTTCTCCGAGCGCGATGCCATGTATCATCAAGTTCTGGGCGCTGATGCTCATTTTTACCGTTTACAACTCGAAGGAATGGCCGATACCATTCTGAATGAATTGCCGCAGCAAGGCACCACCGTGGCCGAGGGGCTGGATAACGTTCGCGCCATGCTGGCCGTTCAGCAGTCAGTTGCTACGGGCCAGCTGGTTTATCTGGACAACCTACAGGAAGGAGAACTATGATGGAGGTGGGCATCTTCGCCAAAACGTTTGCCGGACCCCTCCCCGATGTGCTGCGGGCCATCGAGGACCAGGGACTGAGCCGCATTCAGTTTAATTTTTCCTGCGCCGGACTGCCGTCCATGCCCGATGCTGTCGATGCGTCTACCCGCCTTTTCATCCAGCAGGCGCTGGCTCAGTCGTCCGTGACGCTCGAAGCCGTTTCGGGCACGTTTAACATGATCCACCCTGATCGGTCGGTGCGGGTAAACGGCTTGCGTCAGTTGGGAGTCATTGCCGCCCAGTGCGCATGGCTTGGTACCAATCTGCTTACACTTTGTACCGGAACGCGGCACAAAATCGATATGTGGACAGCCCATCCCGATAATGATCGGCCGGACGCCTGGTACGATCTGCGCGAATCACTGGATAAGGCGCTGGAGCTGGCCGAACAGCATAATCTTTATCTGGGTATTGAGCCAGAGACCGCCAACGTGATCAATACCGTCGAAAAAGCCGCCCAGTTATTGAAAGAAGTCCGTTCACCCCGGCTGCGTATCATTTTTGACCCGGCTAATCTTTTTGAGCACGAACCTCTCTCTGTTGTTCGTCAGCGGATTACCCGTGGTCTCGATCAGCTGGGCGACGCCATCCAGTCAGTCCATGCCAAAGATCGCGACGCGTCGGGGCAGGTTGTGGCGGCCGGTACAGGTCGGCTCCCGTACAATGACTTTATTCAGGGGTTACGGGCCATCAACTACCGGGGCAATCTGATCCTGCATGGCTTATCCTCGGCCGAAGTGAGTACCAGCATTGCCTTTATCCGGCAGCTCCTGCACCAGAAGTAGCACTTGTTACAGACAAAATGACCTATCCCCTACTTCCATACACCACCCTTGGCCAGGGGCAGCCGCTGGTACTGCTACATGGTCTGGGCGGTAACCGACACCAATGGATATCGCTACTGGAACCGATTCCCGGATATCAACTTCTCGTTCCTGATCTGCCGGGTCATGGCGACGCCAGCTGGTTACCAACTGCCCCCTGTTCCTTCGATTCGTTTGCTCAGGCAGTGGCCGATTGGCTGGATCTTCTGACTCAGGAAGGTCAGATAACAGGCCCTATCGTGTTGGGCGGCATATCGATGGGGGCAGGCATCGCCATTCGATACGCGTTGAATCGCCCGGACCAAATCCGGAACCTGGTGCTGCTCCGGCCCGCCTGGGTAGATCAGCCCCTGCCTTCATCGTTGAGTATCCTGTATCGACTCGGGAAACGGCTGGAATCTGATCATGATACCCTCGCTACCCAAACGTGGCTCCTTCAGGATGAGTTATTTCTTACGCTTCAGACCGAAAACCCAGCCTGTGCAGCCTCAATAATGGGGCAATTAAACCGGCCTGACCCACCACTGACTGCCCGCACGCTGGTAGAAATCGTCAATAGCGCGCCTATACAGGATTGGGCGGAGGTGATGAGGCTCGCCCTGCCCACCCTGGTCATGGGCTCAACGGATGACCCACTTCATCCCATGGCTATGGCTACGAGCTGGGCGAACGCACTACCGAATGCCTCGTTTCGGGAGGTTGCCTCCCGGTACACAGAGCCTGACCAGCATACCGCCGATGTGAACCGGTGCATGTTCGAGTTTCTGACCGTCGGAAATAGGGGTAACTAAAACCAGATCATTCGGCCCGATCGGTCACTACGACCGGGCCTGCGTTACGCCGGTCCAATCGGTTCATAGCCGGGGTAGACAGAATGCCATGTAGAAAGACTGAAAGCAGGATTGTCCATCCAGTCAGCGCCCATATCCGCTCTGGCTGGCCGAAGGATACCTGCTGGAGCGCGAATGCGATATAAAACAAAGACCCGATACCTCGTATCCCGAAACTGGCGATGATCCAGCGTTTCAGGCCGGTGGCCCCGGTGTTACCCAGGGTCAGCCACCCACCGAGCGGACGGATAATCAGCACGAGCCCCGCTCCCAGCCCCGCATCCCGCCAGGTCAACGAATCCAGCAACCCTCCGGCTATGGTTCCCCCGAATAGCAACAGCAATACCGCAATCAAAAGTCGTTCAATCTGATCGGAGAAGGCGTGCATGTAGGTGTGGTACTCATGGGTTCGTTCGTGGCTCCGGATGGTGATGGCCGCTACAAAAACGGCCAGGAATCCGTATCCATGCACCAATTCTGTAACGCCATAGCTGATCAGCGTGACGGCCAGAGCTACGAAGCCGTAGGCCGTTGTTTTGATGCTGATCCGCTGGGGTAATCCGAAGATCAGGTAAGACAGCAGCCGGCCCGAAAGCCACCCGCCCAACACCCCTACGCTAACCCGAAGCCCAATGTCGTACAGTGCCCACTCGGTAATCATTGCCGATGATACTGAACCCGCCTTGGCAACCGCAATGGCCAGAAAAACAAATGGGAACGCCATGCCGTCATTCAAGCCGGCTTCAGCCGTCAACGCAAACCGCACCGAATCTTCTTTCCCTTCGTTCGGGTCACCCACCTGAATATCGCCGGCCAGCACCGGATCCGTGGGAGCCAGTCCACCCGCCAGCAGAATCGCCGAAGCCAGTGGCCACCCGGCCCAGTCGGCCGCAATCCAGGCGAATACGATAATTGTTACCACCATTGTAAGCCAGACCAGCCGGATTGGTAAACGCCAGCCGCGCCAGCTGAACCGCCGGTCTATTTTCAGGCCCGTACCCGTCAGCGCTACAATGACACAGAGCTCCGTTAGCCGGGTTGTCAGTTCAGGATGCAGCATGGGCGACGGATCGGGCAGCGGCAACGGAAGCTTGTAGAGCAGCCAGCCCGCCACCACAAACAAAATTGGGTACGACAGCGGATAATCTTTTAATAGGGATGGTAACCAGGCTACCGCCAGTATGGCGATAGCCAGGATAACCAGCCATAAATCATAGTTGTACGAAAGCATTATTCGTTTGGAGAAAATGTGTCGATGCAGCCACTAGTGCAGGGGCCGCCCCTTAACCATTCCGCCTTTGGTATCGTCTACTCCATGATTGACAATGAACGCATTTTCATCAATACGCTCTATTCTGTCCTTCAGGCGGGTCAACTCCAGGCGGGTTACTATTACATAAAGAATATTCGTGTCATTTTGTTGAAGTCCCCGCTTGCCGTAGCCTTTTTCGCCCTTGAAAACGGTAATGCCCCGCCCCAGCTCCTGGGTCACCATTTCACGGATCACCTCATGATAGTCCGATATGATGATCACGGCCGTGTATTCCTCGATACCGTGAATCAGAAAGTCGACGGTTTTGGATGCGGCCAGGTAGGTCAGCATGGCGTAAAGCGCCGTTTCTACGGTCAGCAGCATGGCCGCGGCTCCGAATACCAGCACGTTGATGACCATGATAACGTCACCAACGGTCAGCGACGACCGGCGACTTATCCAGATGGCGAGAACCTCCGTGCCATCCAGCACCCCCCCACCCCGTATGGCCAATCCGATGCCGGCCCCGAGAAAAAAACCGCCAAAAACTGATATCAGTAGCTTATCCGTTGTCACGACAGGATACGGAACCAACACCAGGCAAAGAGCCAGCAGGCCAATGGCGATAACGGTTCGTACAGCAAACCCGGTCGAAATCTGCCGATAGCCCATCCAGATAAACGGCAGGTTAACCAGGATCACCAGCAACGCCAGCTCCACACCCGTCGTTATTTCGAGGAGCAGCGATATTCCCATGGCCCCGCCATCGATGAAATCGTTTGGTAACAGAAATCCCTTCAGGCCCATACCGGCACAAAGCACACCGGCGCACAGCAGGGCCAGGTCTTTCAGCCGTTGAACATGAGATTGTGAAGAATCTATGGAAGCAGTTTGAGAAATCATATGAACTAAAGCATTTAGTATGGATCAATTGGTACGGATCTGTTAATGAGCGCACTAACCGGGCTTAACCCATCAGAAAACAGCATACACGAAGCGTGTGGGGAACTGGCGAGCCTCCCTATGACGAGAAACGGGGGCGTGCACGCTCCTATCCCACCTAATCGGCGGTGGGGTATTCTGCCCAAGGTGTCAGGTCAGCCAGGCCACTGATGGGCCTGACGAACCGAACGTTTTCAGGTCTACGGATTGATGCACGTGGGCCAGGTAGTCGATCCCGTTTGCGGTGATTTCTACCTGAACAGCCGGTAATGAAGAAGCCCCCGGCGATCAGGGCGCGTTAATCGCAATCTGGTGTTCAAAAATTGGTCTGAGGAAGCCAAACCAGAAATACGAATCACCTGACTGACCGAGCAGCTCAATACAGAGGGTACGGCAGAAAGCCGAGAGCAGGCTGGGCAGGAAAACGACGGATGGCAGGAAGGAAAAGCCGGCTCTTGGGCTTACAACCGCAATCCGGTGGTCATGGTAAGCCGAGGATGAATAATCGGAATCAGCATCCCAGTTTTCGGACGAAGCGGTAGTTAAAAAGGCCTGTTCGCTGACAGCCGGTAAGTCAGCAGCCCGAACAGGCAACAGCAGTAACAGCCAGGCTGCCAGGAGGCCACCTATCCACTTTACTGATTGCCGTATGTCTAGTCCGCTTTTTCCCATGCTTCGGGTAAAGAAAGTATTTTTTTCAGGAAGAGCCATTAAATTAGTTGGTAAACCCGCAACTAATTATCGTACAACCGACTACTGCTCTTTATTCTTGGTCTGTTTCACTTGTCCCGATCCGACCAGGTGGTTTCCTGCCCGAACATTCACTAACGTTTCGACCCTTACCGCCTTCGATCAGCCAATTTTTATAAATTAGGCCTATATTTCAGCGTTCATTCGTTGTTTACCTTTATCATCGCTCCTATGGCCACTCCTGTTGGCAAAAAGTTTGACACAGTCGCTCCCCCACTCTACCGTGATCTTTTCGAGTTTATCGATGTCATGGGTATCAAGCAAAGCAGAGTGATCGAAGCGTTTGGTGTTGGCCGTTCCAACTGGTACAAGCTGAAGCAGCAGCACCTGAACGGCATCTCGCTGGAACACATGCATAACTTCGCTACCTATTTCGGGCTTCCCCCCGAAAAGGTAATGTCGCTTTGTTATATGACCTATGTTCGCGGTTTAACAATTCAGCAGGCCGTTGACACTCCAAGCGAGCAACCTGCTGTTGACCACAGCCGTACCGAAGTGGACTCCGATTTCCCACCTATTAACTAGTACATTTTTATCTTAGGGCCAAAAAACGAACAGAACGCGTCCCTCTCCCTCACTTTTTAAGCAAATTCAGCGAAAAATAGTTTGTAGTGTCTTAAAAATAAGACATAAGATATACTTTTGCCCTAATTATAAGACAATTCTAAACTCTATCACTCGACATGATCACTCACGAACAGGCTGTTCAGTTTCTGCGCAGAAACCCGGCTCTGTCAGCTTCTGTATTAGAAAAAGAAGCCGGATTGCCGGCCAGCACGTTGCTGAAAGCTGTGGCTGGCGATCGGGTTCTGAACGTAAAACACCTCGGTGCCCTGTTCCCGGTCCTGATTCGATACGGGTATCAGAACCAGCCCAAAGCCAGAGTCATTTCGGTTGTCAACCACAAAGGGGGCGTTGGCAAAACAACGACTACGCTGAACCTGGGCAGGGCCCTGTCGCGGATGAACTACCGCGTGTTGCTGATCGACATGGACTCGCAGGGTAACCTGTCTCAGGCGCTGGGAGTCGACGAACCCGAGAAGCAGGTCAAACACGCGCTACTCGACAACGAACCCTTGCCCATTCTCAACATCGGCGAACGGTACGATCTGTCGCCGAGCGATCTGGAGCTGGCCTATGCCGATCTGGAACTGGTACAGGTAGTCGGGGGCGTCAATCAACTGCGGAATGCAATCTCTCCCCTCCGATCGGAGTACGACTACATTCTCATCGACTGTCCACCGGCGCTCAACATTTTCACCAACTCGGCCCTGGTTGCGTCGCAGTCGTGCCTGGTTACGCTCCAGCCCGAGGTGTCGGCACTGAAAGGCATAAACAGCCTGATTGACCGAATTACCCAGGTCCGCGACCGCATCAACCACGAACTGACGGTAGAAGGTATCGTACTGACCATGGTTGACCGACGACTCAAGCTGCACCGCGATATGATTGAGTACGTCCATTCCAACCTGAGCAACTTTCGGATATTCAAAACCGAAATCCGGCTGAATGTCTCGCTGAAAGAGTCGCAGGTAGCACAACGGGATGTGTTCACCTATGCTAAAGAATCACACGGCGCTCAGGACTATTTAAAATTGGCCCACGAATTCACTCAGCCAGCTCCTCAACTGCTTACCGCCTAAACTGCACCCGGTATGAAAAAATACATGGAATCGCTGAGCACGAAGAAAATCATAAAAGATCAGAGCCTGCTCCGGCACGAAGATATCCGTCGCAACATCCGGGTATTACCCGAGCTACAGGCCTTCATCCCTCCTCTCCTTCCCGACGAACAGGCCCAGCTGGAAAACAACATCCGGAAAGACGGCTGCCGGGAAGCGCTGCTGGTATGGGAAACAACCGAGGGCAGCCTGGCCGGTTCGGACGATACAAACCCAGTTTATGTGCTGGTAGACGGCCACAATCGATATGGCATCTGCCAGCGTTTCGGCATCGATTTTCGGGTTAATCTAGTTTCCTTCTCGGGCATGGAGGAGGTCAGGAGCTTCATGATCGAAAATCAACTCGGACGCCGAAACCTGACCCCGGAACAGACCGCCTATTTTCGCGGCTTACGCTACCTAGATGAACGCGGGTCACGGGGCAAATACAAACGGGACAATCATAAAGGACAAAATGTCCCATATGCTTCAGCCGACTCCATCGACACGGTTTCGAATCCAGAGGCAAAAGCCGAATCGACCGCCCAGAAGATAGCCAAACAGTACAACGTTAACGAAAAGACAATTAAACGCGACGCCGAGTTTGCCGCGGGTATGGATAAACTGGCCCCTGCCCTGAAGGCGTCTATTTTGGCCGGTAGTGTCTCGGTAAGCAAATCGGTAATACAACAGCTGGCCAAAAGTGATATCCCAGCTGGTAGTCTCACTTCCATCGACAGTTTATTGACCGGGTCTGATCAACCCGTTACGGCTAACAAGCCAGCTTCGGCATCTATCGGTCGTCTGATGAGCAAACCAGCCAAACCGGCTGCACTACGCAAACGGTTACACTCGTTGCTAGCTTCACTAACCACTACTGGTGCTGATGAAGTGGATATCTGCGATCAGATTATTGACTGTGCCTCGATGCTGAAAAAGACGCTTGTTGAAAACTATTCAGGAGAGAGAGCGAAAAACCCATAAGGGGGCGGCCGCAACAGGGGGTTAAGGGAAAAAAGAGAGAGTGGTAAAAGGAAAGCCCTTAGTTTGAAAAAGAAAAAAAAACACCCACCTGCCATAAGACTAGGTGGGTGTTTTTTTTAGAGTGTGTTTTCTATTATTTTTTTAGATACTATTTTTCTTATTTTTAATATATTTTTAGGTCCCCTCTAATCCGCTGACTATCAGAATTTTATAAGCTATTTATGTAAGTCATTTGGTACGAGAATGTAAGTCATTTGGTACGAGAATGTAAGTCGTTTGGTACCGGATGTAAGTCATTTGGTACGAGAATGTAAGTCGTTTGGTACGGATATGTAAGTCATTTGGTACCGGATGTAAGTCGTTTGGTACAGATATGTAAGTCATTTGGTACGGGTATAAAGTGGGTGCTTTAGGCCATGTATAAGACTAGTTTGTGCATTTTCCCAACTGTCGGCCCTGCGTTTCAATGACGCGTCTCTGTTTAAAAACGTATAAGTCCATTATGTAATACTTTTTTATTTAAAATAAAGACTGTTCGGAATTGTGTAAGCTGGTTGGTACGGTAATTCGATTGCCTAATCGGCAGCAGAACCTTATTCTGTGCGGTTTGTCGGCAGGATAATAATATGTAAGAAACTGGGTAAAACTTACATATTAACTTTATATTGCCTCACCTTGCGATTCACCAGAACCGATATGAGTGATAAGCCCGATACCCGAAAAGACATAGAGGCTCTTCAGCAGAACCCGGAGTACATAATTATGAATAACCCGCTCGCGAGTCCAAAATTCGTCCGGGCTATTTCAAAATCAGAGCAGAAGACAATAACGGAAATATATACCCCCAAGGTCTTTTACGAAATTGTATCCAGGCTCAAACCCGAGCACCTGGTTGGCGTTGCCAATAACCAGAACATCACGATCGAGATCGTCATCAAAGATTTTCTGAAGGATATTGGTGCGGCTAAGTCCAAAAACTACCAGCACCTGATCACGTCGGTAGAAACCTTGCAGACAACCATCCTGAAATGGAAGGATGAGAAAGGAGAACACCGCAGCCCTATCGTAGCCTTCTCGACACACGATCACAAGAGCAGCACCATCCAGGTACAGGTTCACGAAAAGCTGGTTAAAATCATCCTCGATGTTAAAGAGAAAGGCAATTACAGCTTTCTAAAACAGAACGTCCACAAGCTCCAGAATGCGCAGGCAATTAAGCTGTATCCGTTCTTCAAATCGTGGCTCAATTACGGTCGGTATGAGAGCGATTTGGTACGGTTCAAAGAACGCTTTGGGTATAACACCAGCGGGTACCAGCGGTTTGCCGCTTTCGAGAAATACGTACTGATGCCGGCGCTGGAGGAGATTAACGAAAAAACCGATATCAGGCTGTCGTATCAGAAAGTTGGTGAAAACTTACAGGGTCAAAAGCCCAGAGTTACCGGGCTGATTTTCTTTATCAAGCCAAAGGATAAAACCAAAATTCTACCCGTTCCGGAAGGTCCGCCCGAAACCGGACCTGAACTCACAACCGAGTACGAGCCCCAGCCAGAGTCGGCAGCGGAGCCTGTGGCGGCTACTTCTCCTGAACTGACAGTAGCCGAGTTTGCGGAACTGTACGAACTCTTCAAGGAAATCTGGATTGAGGACCGCCCCGATGCGCTCACCAGTAAATTACTGATCGATGGGTATGTAACCGAGCATGGCCGGGATACGGTGCTGGACGCGTTCACGGGTCTGATCGATACAAAAGCCAAAGCCAAAAGTGTGGCCTTTTTCACCCCCGAAACGTTTGCCCGTTACAAGGGATTTCGGTTGAAGAAAGAAGGCAAACGACAAAGCGAGCGAGCTCGTTTGCAGCAGAAGCAACAGGAGCAGGCAGAGCAGGAACGGATGCAGTTAATCATTACTGATTTCGAGCGCCGGGAGCATACCTATTTTTTGCAGGCCTTTGATAAAATGACCGAAGATGCCCGTACGCCACTGCTCGATCAACTCCTGACGACTCAGGCCAATAACCCTGTTTACTTCGAACCCGGAGGTCAGCCCACCGACCTGGCCAAAAGCGAAATCGGGAGCTATTGGGTAAATAATCATACCGCCTACGACCGACGACTAACCTTCCAGAAAATTGCCGAGCGGGAGTTTGGAGTTCAGATTGGTTTCAACGAAAATGGCATACCCTATTTTGTCAAATAATGGCACGCCCAACAAGTTTCTGCGCATAAAGGACATTTTGTCCTTTATGCGCAGAAACTTGTTGGGCAGAGTAGAATTTTATACATTATCTGCTGATTAATAGATATTTAGTTTTGTTTTGAATGATCGTTGAGGGCGTGTGGCGGCAAAGAAACCCCTTCAGTTACATCGAGCTTCCCTACAGTCAACCACAGAAAACTTCGGAAAGACAAGAGTCTATTTTACTTCAAATCTATTGTAAGTCTATTGGTACCGCGTAAAGCTTTAAAATATAAAAAGTCCAAAAAACAACACTAAAGCATCTACTTTTGAGCTAATAATTGAGATTATATAGTCTATTGTTTGATGATAAAGAGTGCTCAAAACCAATATACATCTGGTGGGTAGCGCAACAGCATCGATAACCTAGAAACGGTCTATTCGGGAAAGTAACCAGCAGATAAAATGAGCCGGATAGGTAGCTGTTTGGATATATAGCAGCCAGCCTAACACGAATGATAACGCGAGTTGTATGCCATGCGCAGCTGTTTAGAATCAAAATGACCGGTCTATAGATGTAAGTGCATTGGTACGACTAAATACGTCCAGCAGATAAGATAAATGCCTGGGGTCATAAAGGACATTTTGTCCCTTATGACCCCCAGGCTGATTATGTAAGCCTATCACTACCAGCTTACCGCAGGTATTTCTCAACGGGTATGATTTCGTAATCAGGATCGTTTTCGAACAGTTTGGTTAGAACGGCAGCATGGCGCTGTCCCATTACAACCAGAATCCGCTGCTTTTTTTCGGCCAGTTGCCGATATTTGAATAGATGCGCAGTTCGCGGTTGTAGAAATAGGTGATAAAATCGGCCCCTACATAGTCAGATGAAATACGGGTGCTATCGAGCAAAGGATCATTCGTGTTTAGTTTGCCCTGCCTGACTTTAGCCGGTGTTATGTACATGACGCGGTACGTTTCCTGCAATACCTCGGGCGAGTTAAGCTTGATCAGGAAATCAGATAAACGCATCGTTCCTGCCCGAAAGGCACCGATAACGCTGTTGCCCAAATTGCTGAAAGCGTTGAGTTCGTTCAGGTAATAATCAATGTGCTGCCCCTGATTGAGAATACGATTCGATGTGCCGATGTAATAATCAACGCCGAATACGGTAGGTAGATTTAGTTGTTTGGCGAGCGCATACGCGATCTGGTATTGTTCGGCCCGACCGTGGGACAGGTCCCGGAACGACAATCGGTTCGACTTATACAGACCATACAGACTATCGACCTGGGCCTGTTCACCCGGCTCTCGTTCGATCAGAATCAGGTCGGGTTTGAACCGGGCTAATTGGGTATTTACCTGGTTCACTTCCCGCTGGCGGTTTTCCTGAAAGAGGTCGGCCATGGGGGCATCCTTGTAAAAACCCTCCTGCCCAAAGTGGGCGCTACCAAGCAGTATAATCTGTGTTTTAGATGACTTTTGCTGGGCCAGACCAGCCGTAAGGGTGAAGATGATCAGGTACGAAAGTAAATAGAAACGGACGTTCATGAAGTGTGTTGAATCGATTAGTTAAACGTGTATTGACAACTGTTATGCCACAAACGATGACTGTTGATTGTCAGTGGGCTAAACGAATGACCGGTCAGACCCGTCGTCCATAACTGGACAGGAGTGTCCAGTTATGGACGACGGGAGGGGTATTTGCTGGTGAAAGAGACCAGAAGTCATGTTTTAAGACAAACAGGTAAATCGGGGCAGGGCAGCTGGGTAAAAGTAGAGTATCAGGGCTGTTGGCCGGCTGGCTGAACTATCATTCAGCTGATTGGCCATTGTAAAGTTAATTTATTAATTAAAAAGTTTCATAAATTGGCAGTTTAGATACATTGAAATTAAAAAATATACTTAAACGAGTCATCGATATAATCAATTGAAGAATAGGTTGCTACGGCATGATTCTTGTCTTTTGATCGACTGTCTCCCACATCTTGTAGAAGTAACGATTGACCAGTCATGCCTGCCAGCCTAGTTTTACGGGAGAAATGATCAAATCTATACCGAAAGACTATAGTCACTACTACCGGAATTGCCGGGTAGAGACGTTTCCCTGGTGGGTAAGTCTGCTTACGCTGATGCTGGTGGCGGTCGGGCAGTGCCTGGCTCAACAGTTCATCAGTCCCGGCCGTACGCTGACCGACTTTGGCACCAGCGTTCGGGCTGATTCTATACCCATACGGGTCGATCACTTACCTACGCGCATAGACAGTGATTACGGGCTGATGAAAGTCTGTTTCAATATTCAGCACAGTCGTACGTCTGATTTAAAAATAGAACTGGTTGCGCCCAATGGGCAAAGCATATGGCTGAGTAACCGGAATGGGGGAGACCAGGGGGCCGACTTTGCCAATACTTGTTTTCGGTCGAATGGGTTTTCGGGGTACATCCACCAGGCTAGTGCCCCGTTTGCCGGTGAGTATAGTCCGGATGGCCGGTTTCGCTTTTTAAACGACGGACAGAACCCGAACGGGACCTGGTATTTGCTGATTACCGATCTGCGGAAAGGGGAGGGGGGCGTGCTGAATTACGTGACGCTGGAATTCGGTGCGAACCCGATGCCCAATGAGGAGAAAACCCCCTGTTCGTTCCAGAATCCGGCCGGTTGCCGGTGTTCAACCGATCGCAACGACTGCCAGCTGCTTCCCGATCTAGTAATTATTGGCTCGTTTACCCGGTCGCAGATTAAGGAATACGCCTGGAACGACCCGACCTATCCCGGGCAGTTACGCTTTGCGGCCTCTATTGCGAATATCGGCGATGGGCCCATGGAAACGGTTGGCAATGGGGAATGGTACTGCCAGCAGCAGCGCGTGGATTCGGGTAGCCGCTGTGCAGATGGTACCCTGGCCCGGCAACGCCTGTATCAGCGGGTATACAGCCGGCAGGCTGACAGCCTCAGCTGGCATGACTACCCCGCCGGCACCAATTATTTCGACGAAAAACCAGGGCATAACCATTACCATGCCGACGACTGGGTCGAGTTTCGGCTTGTTCATCGGTATAAAACCCGGACTGGGCGAGGAGCCGAGAAAGTCGTGGCCACCGGCCGAAAGGTCAGCTACTGCCTGTTCGATTCGGGTATCTGTCGGTCGTCCGATACCTTGTGTCAGGACCGGGGCGTAACCTACGGTCCCGAAAACCTGGCAAACTATGGGCTGGGTTCGTACGCCAGTTGTCAGGCCTCACGGCAGGGCATTAGCGTTGGCGGATATGACACGTATGGCATGATGTACGAAGGCCAGTACATACAACTACCCAAAGGCCTGAAATCAGGTACGTACTGGCTCGAGATCTTCGTTGACCCGGAGGGGCAGTACCGGGAAAAATCCCGCGCTAACAACCGGTTTACCGTGCCTGTCCGGATCAGCAGACAACAATAACTGGTCATTACCGCCAGCTAGCAATATGATTAATTACTTGACGCATGAAAACAAGATTATACCTGCTTATTCTGTTCCTAACGCTGCTGGGCAAACAACTCGCCCTGGCCCAGTGTACAACCTGCACCCGGTCCTACACTGGTGTAGGGAGCGGGACGGATTTCAGCAGTTTAAATTCGGGTGAAACCCTTTGCATACTGGCCAACGTAGGTAATATTTCGATTGATCAGAACAAGACAGGTATCCGAATCTGCGTAGCGCCGGGCGTTACCTGGACCCAAACCAACGCATTGGCTGCCAACAGTGTATCCATCACGGTAAACGGTACATTGGTGCTCAACGGCGGGCTGAATCTGAACGGAAATTCGACCATTGCGGTGAGTGCCGGGGCCTCTCTGTCGACGAACATAACCAATATCAACGCCGGCCTGCTCATCAACAACGCCGGGCAGGTCACGTTCACGGCGAACTCGGCCGTCACAACAACCGGAGGCTCGTTTACGTTCGCGAATGGAGCCGGGGCAACCCTGACCGCCACCGCACCGCCCAACTTCGTAGCGGGTAACTCGACCACGTATACAAACGCAGGTACGATGGTATTTTCCAGTCTTGAAGACTCAGAAGCCAATTCATTTACCAACCAGAGCACGGGGGTGATAACGGTTTATCGCACCTTCTACAACCACGGCGGATTTACGAACAACGGACTGCTGCAAACGACCTGTGTACCGGCGCAGAACGGAACGCTCGGTTGTGAGTTCAGAACGGGCGACAAGGGCGCCAAACAGTTTATCAGTAACAACTGCATTACGGTGAAAGGTACGGTGAACATCGACGGGCCGATTGTACTGAACGGACTGCTCGATATTGCCACGGGATACGACCTGTCCATTACCAAAATCGTGACGGGAACCAACGGGCGGATCGTGGTCAACGGGGGGGTAAGCCGGGCCGCCAATGACGGCCGCTATATCGGCACGAATATGCGGTTCTGCGATCGGAACACCTCGGGCAACCGCTTCGATACTTACAGTGCCAACTACCCGAATGATCAGGCCGCTATAGTCGTCGACTGCTCACCATCGGCCTGCTCGACCTGTCCAACGCTGGCCGTTACCGCAACGCCGGGCGCGTGTGTACCCGCAACGAATCAGTACACGCTTACCGGGAGCGTAAGTTTTACCAATGCGGCTTCCGGTGCGCTGACAGTTACCGACGGGGTTCGCTCTACTACCGTTTCAACCAGTGGCAGCAGCCCGCAGAGTTATACCCTGACCGGTCTCACGGCCAATGCGGCCAGTCATACGGTTACGGTAACTTCCAGTAGTTCGGCTTGTACTCCGGCCTCGGTTACCTACACGGCCCCGGCTTCGTGCTCATGCAGCCTCAGCGTTCAGACATTTAGCCAAAGCGGATGCCAGGCAAACGGAACTGATGCCACAAGCGCTGATGATTACTTCCTGCTGACGGTACAGGCTACGGCCATAAATGGGACCGGTCGCTACGAACTGGTGCTGAACGCCAGCAGCGACGGGTCGGGCGGAACCGTGCTCAACCCGGGTGGTACGGCCTATGAACAGGCCGTAACCGTTGGCGCAGGCCGGCAGCTCAGCGCCAACAACGCAACAACCTATCCAATTACCATTCGCGATGCGACCAATACAACCTGCCGACAGCTGCGCACTACCGTGGCCGTTGCATCCTGTTCGCCCTGCGAGTCGGTGCTTTGCCCCAAAGTTTCCCTTACCCGCCAGTAACACTCCAGACTTACCGGATCTCGAACTGATAGCTGCCTGCCACAAGCGTATACTGACGACCCGGCCCACCTGGGTTTGTAGTTGGGCTTAACGGTCGCCCGTCTGCATACGCCTGCCCGTCCGTCAGGAAAAACGTAGCCGTTGAATTGGGGGGTATGGTGACCTGGTAAGTAATTCCCGAATCCGATCGGCGCCAGGCAGACCGGATTATTCCGTGCGGGCCCTGATGAGTGGCCTCAAAATGATCCAGGTTTTTTACAAAATTGGGTTTCAGAAGAATGTGCTTGAAACCGGGCGCGCTGGGGTCCGGTTTGATACCACCCAAAGCTTTGAACATCCAGGCTCCGACTTCACCGAACATGATATGATTCAGGGAGATATCGCTTTTGGCATCGATGGGCCAGTTCTCGTATAGGGTAGTGGCTCCATTGGCTATCCACCAGCCCCAGGACGGAAAGGTTTCCTGCGCAGCGACCCGGTAGGCCAGATCGGCATGACCGTTGTCGCTGAGCGCATTCAAGATGGTTTTGGTGCCAAGCAGGCCAACATCGATATGCGCCTGGTCAGCTTTGACCCGCTGAGCGAGTTGGAAAGCTACGGCCCCCGACAGGCCATCGGGTACCAGGCCCCAGTGGAGCGGGGCGCTGAGTTCGGTTTGCAGCCCTGTCCCGTATCGGGCTGCTGTCTGGTTCAGGTATTTGGTGTTAATTGCCTGTCGGATGCGGGCCGCCAGGGATGAATAGTGAATGTAATCATCGGTTCGGTTGAGGATTCTGGCTATGTTGGCCAGGATGCGGGTATCCGTGTAGTAATATATCGACGAGGTCAGCTCAACGGGGGCTTTCGATTTTACGGGTACCCAGTCGCCCAGGCCCCAGCTGGTCAGGTTGTTGGGGCTAATGGATTCGAGGTGGTCAACGTACCGTTTAATGCCGTCATAGTTGTCGATCAGGATTTTTTTGTCGCCGTAAAAAAGGTACACGTTCCAGGGAATCAGCGCAATGGTGCTGGTCCAGTCGGGGCCGTTCCCCCAGTCGTATCCCCAGCCGCCGGTGGGTATAATCGAAGGCAGTACGCCGTTCGGCTGCTGTTCGTCGCGGTGATCGGCCAGCCATTTTTCATAGATGGTGATGCCATCGTAGTTGTATAACCCGGTCTCAACGGCAATGTGGGCATCGCCGGTCCAGCCGTTTTTTTCCCGTTGTGGGCAGTCGGTCGGGTAGCCAAACAGGTTCGACAGGTACGAGTTGTTGGTTGCCTGCCAGATTTTGTTCAGCGTTGGGTTGGCCGAGTTCACCTGACCCGTAGCAGGCACGTCGCTATGCATAAAATACCCCGTCAGACTCTGCTGGGTAAGCGTTACGGGTTGCGTACTGGTAACTTCAACGTACTGAAAGCCTTTGTAGTTGAAGTGGGGCATGAATGTTTCCTCACCCCGCCCGCTGAGCGTGATCAAATCGGTCTGGAACGGGTCGCTCTGATCGGTAGGTCGGTAATGCATGTCGATATTCGACTGGTCGGCCCGTCCGTCTTTCGTTAGTCGTTCGGCATGTTTCAGCCGGAGGGTTGTGCCTGCCGGCCCCTGCACACGAATCTGGCTGACCCCGGCTATGTTGCGGCCCAGGTCGAAGACGTAGGTCGTATCGTTTAGTTTGGTCAGGCTGCGGGCCGGAATCGCTTCAACGTTTCGGATCGGGTGCATGACCTGCGCCACGATGTTGGCGGATGGGGCCGACCTGATTGTAGCGGCCTTCCAGTTCGTATCGTCAAAATTGATCTGATTCCAGCCGGGCTGCTCCAGGCGTGCGTCGTAATGTTCGGCCGTGTAGATGCTGTTGAAGCGGATTGGACTAAGGCTTGTTTTCCAGTCTGTACCGGAGGATATCGTCTCAACGCTGCCATCGTCGTAGGTGATCCGCAGATCGAGGCAGAAGGTGGGTCGGTTACGCCAGGGGGCTTTGTGAAAATTCCACACGGCCGTTGACTGGTGATTATACCAGCCATTCCCCAGCAAAACGCCCAGCGCATTGGCACCAGCCCTAAGCTGTTTCGTTACGTCGTACGTAACATACAGAACCCGGCGGTCAAAGCGGGTGTACATGGGGTCGAGCCGGTGGTTGCCTATCCTTTGTCCGTTCAAATACAGCTCGTACAACCCGCCTGCCGCAATGTAAGCCCGGGCGCTCCGGACCGCCTTGCCCGTCTGAAAAACCTTCCGGAAGTAAGGGGCTGGTTTTATGGTCTCGTCGGCCCCGTCGCTGATCCAGGAACCCTGCCAGTTTTTCGGATGCATAAGGCCGGTTTCAAATCGGGCCGTTGCCGACGCATGTGGTTTGCCATCCTGATCCCAGGCCGTGACTCGCCAGAAATAAGTGGTAAACGGACGAAGGGGTTTTCCGGAATAGGTTACCAGCGTCTGGTCGGATGCCTGCCGGGCGGGTTGCCAGCTGTTGCCCGCTCCCCGGCCAGGTTCCAGCGAATCGGTGCTTACCGCTATCTGCCAGGCTGTTTGTCGGGCTCCCCGTCTTGTATCCTGTAGTCGCCACGAGAATCGGGGTGTTGTGGCATCGATACCAAGCGGATTGACCAGATGTTCCGTTTTCAGATCAATGGGTGTACCCGGGGTTTGTGCGCTTCCTGAAGTCATGAAGAACAGACTGGCCCAGCCGCCAATCAGGGTATGAATTAGTAACGAGGCCAGGCTTTTGGCGGCACGCCCGGTTGCGCTAACCGTGCAAACTAAAAACGAAGTAAGTAGGGCAGGCAGGCAGTCAGTCATAACAGATTCGGGTGGTGATTGAGTAAAAAGCCCGTTGTAGGGGTCACAAAACCGACCTACAACGGGCTAACGGATACGCTCCGGTTAATAGCAGTACTTGTTAGATACGGGGCTCCCAGCCATTTTCATACTCGCGGCTCCACAGCTTCATAGCCTCCCGATCCCGAACGTGTCCGTTGGTGGTGTCTACCTCTAGCGACTTATTGGTCCGGTACGCGATGTTGGCCAGATGGCACAAGAGCGTGCTTTTGGCTCCTTCGTCGATGGGGGATGCCTGTTTGGCCTTACCCCGGATCGCTTCGAAGAAATTGACCACATGGCGGGTTGTCATATCGCCACCACCACCCAGCGCAGTACCCGCTTCCGAACCGCCCGACTTACTGGTCTTAACCGCTTTTCCTTCCCGGTTAAACAGGGTGTAGCCGTCGCGGTCGACGTAGACGCTGCCGTTGCTGCCGTAGATAACCGTACCACGGTCACTGCCGTAGGTTTTATGGCCGTTGCGGCTTTTGCCATCCCATTTGATGATTTTGTTGCCGGGAAAGCGGAACGTGGCATCCATGGTATCGTACATGACCCACCCATCGGTTGGAAAAGCCCGTTTGGCAGCTTCTACCGCAACGTGTTCCGGGTATTCAACCTGGAGAGCCCAGCGGGCTACGTCCAGTTCGTGGGTAGCGTTATTGCCACTTTCGGCCGTCCCGTATTGCCAGCCATACCAGTGCCAGTTATAATCCCAGGTGTCGTGGGTGTAGGGGGTCCGGGGGGCAGGGCCCTGAAACAGTTCCCAGTCGAGTCCATCAGGAACGGGCGCCTTCTTCGCCACCGGCACCTCACCCCGGGTGGCCGCGTAAAATGCAACGGCTTTGAAGGGGGTTCCAATGACGCCGTTGTGTATCTGGTTGATAATATCGATCGATTCGAGCGCCGACCGTTGCTGGTTACCCATCTGGATGATCTTGCCGTATTTTTTCTGGCATTCGATCAGGATTTCGCCCTCGCGGGGGTTATGGCTACAGGGCTTTTCTACGTACACATGTTTCCCGCCCTGAACGGCCATCCAGGTGCCGGGGGCATGCCAGTGGTCCGGAGTCGCGTTGAACAGGGCGTCGACCTGCTTGTCGGCTATGACTTTGCGGATGTCGTTCTCCAGCTTGGGCGCATACGAGATATGCTTCGAAAACTTTTGGGCACCCGACTCGCGCTGTTTCTTCATAACATCGCAGAGATAGACAAGCTCAACATTGCTGCTTTTCAGCGAGATCGGCTCGTAGTAGGCACTTAACCGCCGACCGAGCCCGATGATAGCCACGTTAATGCGCTCATTGGCACCGATGATTTTTGCATAACTCTTGGCCGACATACCCGGGGCCAGTCCTCCCACCGACAGGCCAACGGTTCCCAGCGCTGTTTTTTTGATAAACTCTCGTCTTGATGTATCCACTCGATTAGCAATTAAGGTTCCTGTTAAGGGTCAGCCTGCTATGGTTACGCACAGGCCAACATGACTCTACCCGAAAACATTACTATAAGCCGTAATTGCTGATTTCTAATTGTTTTTGTCAGGGGAAACACGCCATTACCCTACTAATTGCCTGATCAGGCGGGGAGATAAACGATGAAGGTTGCCCCTTCGTCTGGCTTGCTTTTGGCCGTGAGGGCACCGCCGTGATTTTCTACCACTCGCTGGCATATGGCTAGGCCAACGCCTGTTCCTTCAAATTCGCGGTTACCATGCAGCCGCTGAAATACCTGAAAAATGCGGTCGAGGTACCTCTCGTCAAAGCCAATACCCTGATCAATCAAGCTGATCTGATGGTAGTAATCGGTGTGTTTGGCTGGCTTCAACGCTGTCGGTAATTCATCTGCCGGACAAGGCCGGTAGCGGATCTGAATCCGGGGTTGCCGGCTAAGCGGGGTAAACTTAATCGCGTTTGAGATCAGGTTTTGAAACAACTGAGATAGTTGGGATACATCTCCTTTTACCTGCGGCAATTCATCCACGCTCAGTTGAACCTGTCGTTCTTCTAGTTGCCACGATAGGGTCTCCAGCACACCGGCCACAATATCAGTCAGGGAAACCAGCCCGAACGATTGCTGACGGGTGGCTATTCGCGAATACGCCAGCAAATCTTTGATCAATGTAGACATGCGCTCGCTGGCTGAACTCATACGCTGAAGATAATCCTGTCCTTCCCGGTCCAGAGTATCGGCATAGCGCTGTTTGAGCAGGCTGCTGAATTGCCTGATCTTGCGGAGGGGTTCCTGGAGGTCGTGGCTGGCTACATAGGCAAACTGCTGCAAATTGTCGTTTGAACGTTGTAAATCCCGATTGGCCAGTAACAGCTCCTGCGTGCGGGCCAGCACTCTATTTTCCAGCTCTACTGACAAATGGCGGTATTTTTCTTCCCGTTGTCGTAATGCAGTTTCGCTCCGCGAGCGTTCTACGGCTTCCCAGGTTCGCTCGGCGGTTTCTTCGATGAGTTGAACTTCAGCCGGGGTCCAGCTTCTGGGCAAGGAATCGTGAACGGATAATATGCCAATCAATTGGCCTGCTTTTCGCAAAGGCACACCAACCTGAGCCCTGATACCAACCTGTTCGTTCATCGCCCGTTCGGCGACAGATAGCGCAGGATCGGCGGTAAGGTCGTTCATGACAATAGTCTGGCCAGCCTCTAAGCGCGCAACAACCGCCGGGCCGAAGTCAGCCATGACGAACTCTCCGGTCAGTTCGATGACCCCCCGAACGTAGTTCGAGGTCACCATTACCGAACGTCCATCCTGACTTATTTCACCATAGTGTACCCGATTTGCCCCCAGGGTTTTGCCCAGCAGCTGAGCCGCCGTAGCCTGAATAACCTGCGGATCAATGAGCGGGCGCAGTAGATCACTCAATCGGAGTAGATAGGCGTGGCGAAATTCGAGTGTCTGAGTAGCCTCCAAACAAGTGACCAGTACGCCGTTAATTGTCCCCTCATCGGCCAGGGGGCTAAAGCAAAATGTTGCGTAGGTGGCCCCCAGGGGGTTATTGCCCGGAATTGGAAGTTTCTGACCGTCGATCCATTCAGCCCGGCCACCGGCCATACAGGTTTGGATTACGGGCCCTGCGTAGGGCCAGATGTCGGCCCAGCTTACGGTGGCTGGCTGTCCTAATGCTGCCGGATGGTTATTCAGGCTGCTAAACCCAGATCGGAATCCGTCATTGTAGATCGTTATCAGCTCCGGTCCCCACATAATAAGCATGGGCGATCTAGTGGCAAGTACCATCTGAACAAGCGTACGCAGACTTGGTGACCAGTTACTGGGATCACCTAAGGGAGTTGTCGCCCACGAAAAGTTTCTGATTCGCTGACCCATCTCACCGCCACCGGCCAGGAAGGGGTAATCAGCGGGAATAAATACATTGTCCAAAATGATAGGCTGTACGGGTAGCAGAGACCAAAGGATCACTTACCCCTAAAAACGGGAGTGAAGATAGGTTTGAAGCGGGTAGTGGGTAAGCCCCCTTGTCTACAAAGTTATAGCGTTTTAGATAGAGTCTATATACTATATGCAAAGATCACAACCGTGTAATCGTAGTTCCCTGAAATTTCCTGAATAATCTCTGGCTGCACCTGCTTCATTTATTTTTAGTCAAATTTCGTACTCATTTCAAGAAAAAATTTAAAAAAAGCAATGCGTTAATTTGACGTATTTACAAATCTTCGTTTCATTTGTGTTGTCATATTGACGCAATAGGAAATGTGTGTGTTTCAAAAGTCTGGTATTGAGAGGGAAAAGGGACGACCCACAAGCCGACTAAAGTCAGCACATATCTTCCCCACAAAAGTCCCTCCGGGCCGTTAGCCACCTTCAGGTCAAAACTCAGGAATAACCCATAATCAACAGCTGGTCAGACCAGTTTAATCAAAGCATACAATGATTATATCCCGCAAAGATTTTCTCAGAACCAGTGCCCTGGCCCTGACCTTGCCTTATCTGAGTCAGGTAGACGTTTTTGCCAAACCGATCAAAAAAATTGGTCTTCAACTCTATACCCTGCGCAATGAGTTAGGCAAGGATGTGGAGGGAACGCTGAAAAAAGTTGCCGACATTGGGTACCGGGAAGTAGAAACGTTTGGGTACGCTGGCGGAAAATTTTTCGGCAAAACGCCCGCTGAGTTCAAGACGCTGCTTACCAGCCTTAATCTGACGTCGCCCAGCGGTCATTACATGCCTAATAACCTGAAAAAAGACTGGAATGTTGCCGTGGAACATGCCGCCGGGATCGGGCAGAAATATATGATGTGCGCGTTTCTGTTCCCGCAGGACCGTAAAACGATCGACGATTACAAGACGCTTTGCGACACCCTGAACACCGCCGGCGAGGTTTGTCAGAAGGCAGGTATTCAGTTCGGTTATCATAACCATGACTTCGAATTTGAGACGCTGGATGGGCAGGTGCCTTATCAGGTGATGCTGTCCGGTACCGATCCGAAACTGGTAAAAATGGAGCTGGATCTGTACTGGGCTATCCGGGCCGGCCAGGATCCTGTTGAGCTCTTTAGAAAGAATCCCGGCCGGTTCCCGCTCGTGCACCTGAAAGACATTGCTAAAACCGAGAAACGCGAATTTGCCGAAGTGGGTACCGGCTCAGTCGATTTTCAGCGTATCCTGGATGCCCATAAAACAGCCGGTATTCAACATTACTTCGTGGAGCAGGATGCAGTTGTGAAGGGTTCCCCGCTGGAAGCAATCGCCATCAGTTACCAGAACGTGCAAAAACTACGCGTCTGATGCCGAGCGATACCTGCCGCAGATGGCTGCGGCAGGTTAGGAGGTTCTGTTCATGACCCGAGGCCCTACTATTAGCAGATGAAGACGACTGACGACATAATTGATTTTGTCCTCTACGGCGGGCAGCGGCATTTGCCCCATCTGACAATCGACTGTGCTATTCTGGGGTATCACGATCAGCAGCTGAAAATCTTGCTGGTTAAGCTGCACGGCTCAGATGGGTGGGGCTTGCCGGGCGGCTTTATCAGGAAGGACGAACGGTTTAGCGATGCGGCCAACCGGATACTGGCCGAGCGAACCGGTATAACAAACCTGTTTCTACAGCAATTTCATACCTTTGGCGATAGCCCTTACCGACATCGGGAGCAGCGGGCCGAAGATCTGCAGCAGCTGGTAGGCGACTGGATCACCATTCGGGAAGACAATTGGCTCCTGGGGCGACAGATTTCTATCGGCTATTACGCCCTTGTCGATTACGAGCAGGTAAGCGTACAAACAGACCTGATCGTTGAGGACTACAGCTGGTGGGATATTGCCGCCCTGCCCGCTCTGCTGTACGACCACAACGATATGGTTGACAAGGCGCTGGAGACGATACGGCTTCAGCTTTACCACCAGCCGATCGGGGCCAGTTTACTCCCTAATCAGTTTACGCTACCCGAAATACATGTGCTTTACGAAACTCTGCTCGGCAAAACCCTCGATCGGCGCAACTTTCCGCGAAAGTTGTTTGCGCTCGGATTGCTGAACAAACTCGACGAGCAGCGGTCGATCGGTCCGCACCGGTCGCCCAACCTATACGAATTCAACCGGACCAATTACCAGAAGGCGCTGGAAGAAGGAATTGTACTGGTGATGTAAACCCGACGGCGGATCTACAGGCAGCGGGCTGGTTTATAAGTCACTAGCAGCCATCAAAACCATTCTTTTTACCTCTTTCCTGATTTACGTTTAAACGCGGCTGATCATGAAAAAAGTAAGTCTATTTTTTTCTGTTTTTATGCCTGGGCCGACAAAATTACCATCTACTTCGATACCGAACAGGCTGGCGAAATTGGCGCTGAACTGGCCAAAGTCGGTAACAACCATCTTAAAAGCCAGCTGATGAATATGTTTGCGTCAACCGACGTTCGGGGCAAAAACTAAGTAGTACATCTCCTGCCGTTTCTTTTTTACTTTACAGGGCCAGTCACCTACCTGCCAGACCGAGCGCTGGTACTCGAGGGTGGCTGGCTTCCGGCTTTCAGGCTGACCCGCCTGGCGACGTTTCTGCTCAGTCAGTGCAGTAGAACAATCCATACAAATTACCTTACTCAACTTATGAAATATAATGCATGTGTACTCCTGTCAGTGCTCACCCTGCTTTTAGTAAGCTCGCTGAACGCTCAGGTTTTAACCGACTCCGTGTTGGTAGAAGGGCACTACCGGTCGTTCCATTACAATACGCCATCCCCTGCATTACGCAAACCCAGCCTGGTCTTTGTGCTGCACGGCTCGAACGGGAGTGGGCTGGGTATGATGAAAGCGGCTGCCCGGATGGAGCAGCAGGCCCGGACTGAGAACACTCTTGTCGTTTACCCCAACGGCTACAAACGTTACTGGAACGAGTGTCGAAAAGCGTCTCCGGCTGCGGCTAACAAAGAGAACATTAACGAGCAGGCTTTTTTTGAGGCCATGATTGCGTATTTCAATAAGCAATTCGGCGCGAATACCAACCAGGTTTTTGCGGTGGGCACCTCGGGTGGTGGCCATATGGCCTATAAACTGGCGCTTACCATGCCTGATCGGTTCCGGGCTATTACGGCGATCATCGCTAACCTGCCCGATACTACCAATATGGACTGTGTCCCGACCGGAAAGCCGGTGCCTGTCATGATCATCAACGGAACCGACGATGACGTAAACCCGTACAACGGAGGCCTTGTCAACCTGGGCCCGACCATGAACATGGGAGAGGTTCGCTCTACTGCGCGAACTCTGGCGTATTGGGCCGATCTGGCCCGCTATCGTGGGCAGCCACGCCGGGAAAACCTGCCGGATGTGGACCCGAATGATGGCAGGACTATTGAACGATACACCTACCGCGAGCCCGGCAAACCCGAACTTGTTCTGCTCCGGGTAATCGGCGGAAAACACGACTATCCCAACGATCTGGATGTGCACGCAGAAGCGCTGCGGTTCTTCATGCGCCAGATTCGATAGATACTGGCGATAAACGCTGTCGGTGCGATAGTGGGTTAGCAACTATTAGAATCAAAAGCGGGTTATATTGCAATCAATTGATTCTGTTTAGAGAGCAGTTGACTAATTTCCCGAACGAAAATACCAGCTATTATGGCTACCCAGGCAACGATAACGCCTTCTGCACGACCCGACCACAACGTAGTTCCGCTAACGGCCCTTCAGCTCATAGACCGCTCCCGGCAGGGATTGGCTGGTTCAGAAGCGGGGCGTGTTGCGGGCTTGCTGGGGGTTGCTGATAAGGAAATGGCCCGGCTGCTGAACCAGTCGGTCGCTACCTTTCATCGGCAGGCCAAAGCGGGTCGACTCGATGCGGCCACCTCTGAGCGATTGCTGTTACTCAGTCGGCTGGCAGGTCACGGCACGGCTGTTTTTCAGGACCAGGGCAAGTTTACCCGCTGGCTCCGCCGGCCGCTGCGGGCGCTGGCTGACCGGTCACCACTCGATCTGATGGATAGTCCGACCGGCGTTCAGCTGGTAGAGGATCTGCTGGGGCGTATTAAGTACGGGGTATTCAGCTAATGGCTATCACCCTGTATCGAATCCAGACCGACAGCCACCGCGATACGATTCTGGACGGGATTGGTGCCCAGCTGCACGGAGGTCGCTGGAACGCCAAAGGTCGCCCCATGGTCTACACGGCTACGACACCGGAGCTTTGCTTTCTGGAGTATATGGTGCATCTCGACGGGACACCCCTGGCTGATCTGCCCCCGCTGATTCTGTGCGAAATTTCGGTACCGGATGCGTCCATTGTGTACCTGTCGGCCCGTGAACTGCCGGTCGGTTGGGATGACCCGTTTGTGACTCCGCCCGGGCTGGCCAGCTATGCGGATGCGCAGTTCCGCCACCATGGGTCGTTATGCCTGGCAATCCCATCGGCAGTGGTGCCGCTATCGCCCTCCCGAAACGTCCTGATCGATCCGCTGCATTCGCTACGACCGTCCTGTTCGGTACTGACGATTCAACCCTATCCCGTCGACCCCCGACTGCCGACCGCGTCAGTCGATTAGTCGATAACTAAACAGGCGGCTTCCGGAAGCCGCCTGTCTGGTATAGAGAGGTTAAGGTTTGTCCCACCAAAGCGGTGTCGAAAGCGGCACTTCGGCCGGTACGTTCGCGCCGTTTTTCGATGTTTCCCCGTTGGGGTAGGCAACCCGGCGGATAAAGGTAGGCAGCGCGGCATTGAGCGGCAACGTAAACCCTTTGTACTGATAATCATACCGACGGGCATCGTTCCAGGCTTCGGGATTGAGATAGGTCACGACGTACTTTTCCTTGAAAATCAGGTCGAGGGTCAGCTTATCGGCACCAACGCTAACGGCCGGATTGGCCAGATAGGTGTCACGAGCCGCCGTGGCCACGCCCAGTTTATCCATATTGGCCCGGATACCAGCCAGATAGGCCGTATAGGCGCGCGCCCGGTCACTAGCCCGGAAAGCCGCTTCGGCCTCAACAAACTTCATTTCAGCATAGGTAACAATAAGCAGGGGAGAGGCATCACCCGTTAGGGGCGAATTCAGCGATATATACACTTCATCCTTCACCGTATTGTTGCCGCCAACGTTTCCCTGTCCGTTGCGCGTACCAACGTAGGTGTTGTTCACGGTTCGATCGGTGATCTTCTCAATGCGTGGATCGACCAGGCCATAGGTTGTCCCGTTCAGTTGATTGATCAGCTGGGTAGACAGCCAGCCGTCCAGTACCAGCGAGGCATTGTTACGGGCCACCTGTGCCCAGGGATTCCGTAGCAAAAACGCACTCATCTGCGCATCATCGGCATTGGACCCGTAGGATTTCGACACCGCATCGAGCACGGCAGCCGGGCTGTACGAACCCTTTTTCGAGATTTTGTTGAGCATACGTGCCTTCAGGGCGTTGGCAGTCTTGATCCAGGCGGCCGTACTGCCTTTGTGAATCAGGTCGTTGGCCGCCTGTAGCTTCAGCCGTGAGTCCGTTTTGGCCAGCTCGGTGAGGCTCTCGTTCAGCAGCGACAAGGCCGTTGTGTACAGGGTCTCTTCCGAATCGTAGGCAGGGGTGAGGGTTGTCCCGTCGAACGCGTCGGAGAAGGGTGCGGCCCCGAATGTGTCACCAATCAGGTTGAGGTGGTAGGCCAGCATCACATCGGCAACCCCAACGTATTCCGATGCCGCCTGCTCCTGCGCCCGTCGTTTCAGATCGTACAGATCGGCCATCGCGAAGTACACATAATCCCAGGTACCGGTATAGTCGGTTATCTGATATGTATCCGTCGATCCACCCGCGCCCGGACCAGCCAGGTACTGGACGAAATAAGAAGTGGTGTTGGCTACCCGCTGCGAGCTGTAAGCCGTTTTCTGGGTTGTTGTCGACAGCAGCGAACTCAGGGGCGGATTAGCAATCAGGTTCGGGTTCGTGTTCTGTTCAAAATAGTCCTGACAGCTGGTTGCTCCGACCAGGAGGAGCGTAGTCAGGGCCAGGAAGGTATATCGATTAGCTAATTTCATGATGCGCTTGGGAAAAAAAGTCGGTTAAAAACCTGCATTGAGCGTGAAGAGAAAACTCCGAACGGCGGGATAGGTGAAGCCAGTGAACCCATCGATATTACTGCCGCTGTTGGTCGAGCTGGTTTCGGGGTCGTAGCCGGTGAACTTGGTCCAGAGGGCGAGGTTATTGCCCGTTACGCTAACCGACACGTTCTTGATCACCGAATGGCTGAACAGCGACGAAGGCAGGGCGTAAGTCAGCCCAGCCGAGCGGAGCCGAACCCAGGACGCGTCTTCGATGAAGTTCTCCGAAACGCCCCGGTGCACGTTCCGGTAGAAGCCGTTTCCGTAGTCAACTCCGTCCGGTCCAACGCCCTGGCCCAGATAGACGGCTTTTGTGTTGGGGGTGCCGTTGGCCAGCACACCGTCAAAGACTTTGGTGGTGTTGCGGTCTTCGGTATATTCGGCAATACCGAACGCGGAGAAGAAGTTACCCAGCTGATTGTACCGATCCTGCCCAACGCGGGCGTCGACGAGGGCCGTCAGGGTGAAGTTGCCGTAGCGCAGGGTGTTATTCAGGCCACCGATCCATTTTGGTTGTGAGTTACCCAGTATTTTCTGAGTTGTATTGATAACGGGAAAGCCATTGGCGCCGATAACGATGGGGCGGCTGCGGTCCAGTTCGGGTGATGCATTGGCTTCGCCGGTGTTGGGGTAATACCGCTGGTAGCTCCGGCCGTAGAGGTTACCATAGGCATAGCCCGGCACGAGACGCATCGTTACGGTCGAGCTGGAGTAGCCAAACTGGCTGGCGTAGTTAATCTCCGTCAGACCATCGCGCAGACTCAGAATTTTGTTCCGGTTGGCCGAGAAGTTCAGATTTACATCCCAGGTCAGCTTACTGGTCCGGACGGGGGTGGCGCGCAGAATCAGCTCGATACCCCGGTTACGCATAGACCCGGAGTTGATGGCCGCCCGGACGTAGCCCGTTGCCGACGACACGTCGACCGATATAATCTGATCGCGACTGAGGGAGTTGTAGTAAGTCAGGTCAAGACCCAGTCGGTTGTCGAGAAAACCCATTTCCAGACCGGCCTCGAATGTATCGGTAAACTCGGGACGCAGGTTCGGATCGCCCAGCAACGAACCCCGGGTAAAGCCGGTCGAGCCCGACGGGAGTTGGGCGTAGGACGCATAACCCGTAATAGTCGAGTAGGGGGCTGCGTCTTTCCCGATCTGTGCGTACGAGGCCCGCAGCTTACCCATACTGATGACTTCAGGTAGTTTAAACTGCTGGGAGAAGATATAAGCCAGACTGGCCGACGGATAAAAAAACGAGTTATTGGGTGCCTGCAGGGAAGAGGTGATGTCGTTACGGCCGGTCAGGGTCAGGAACAGGAAATCCTTGTAATCGAGGGTAAGCTCTCCAAAAATGCCCATCAGCCGGTAATCTTCTCCGCTTTGTACCGCCGTGATCGTTTTGGCGTTGCGCAGGTCGAAGTAATCATAGACCGTCAGCTCATTGCCTTCTGCTCCAAAACTCCGGATACGCCGGTCGTAGAGGTCATGGCCGAGCCGGAACGTGGTGTTCAGGTTTTGTCCGATTTTGGTGTTTGTACTGGCCGTAAACGTCGACGTTATGGCCCGGAAGCTGGTATTGTACTGGTAAACAAACCCCAGCACGTTGTCCTCAAACACCCGCTCGCCTGCCAGGCCAGTTGGACCCGGTGCCGTACGGACCCGTCCGTCCGAATAGGTATCGAGCCCGGCCCGGTAGTTTAGCGATAGCCACTTGAGCGGGTTATAAACGAAGTTTAACCCACCTACCAGCCGGTTCACGTTATCGCGAAGTTTATTGGAGTATGCCCCGTAAATCGGATTGCCGTTACCGTAGGTGTTCTGGGTGCCATCCGGTTTCCGGAAATCCCGCACATCGTAGCGGGGCGACCAGTAGCTCAGGCTCTCGTTGAAACGGTCAGCATTGTAGCGGTCGCCCCCCGAGTTGATGAAGTTGAGCGTCGAGTTGACACTGAATTTGTCGCTCAGTTTCACGTTGGTGTTCAGCCGAACCGACAGCTTGTTGAAGTTGGTGAAGGGAATCACCCCTTCGTGGCGCAGATGGTTGACCGACGACAGAAACGTAATTTTATCGGTACCGCCCGTAAACGACAGGTTGTTCTGATACTGCCTGCCGGTCTGGTAGGCATCTTTGAAAGGATTGTACAGGCGCTGTGGATGCGTCGGGTCAATTTTTATGGCGTCTTCTACCGTTGGACCCCAGGACGGGAAAAAATCCTGCGGGTTGTAGACGCCCGAATACCCGATGGTATATCTGTCCTGCACCTCGGGATATTTGTTCACGTTTTCGACGCCAAACGTGCTGGTAAAGTTGGTCCGCAGGGTGCCGGCTTTTCCTGACTTAGTGGTAATGACCACCACCCCGTTTGCGCCCCGAAGACCGTAGAGGGCGGTGGCAGCACCACCTTTCAGGATATTGATTGTTTCAATGTCGTCGGGGTTGATGTCTGCAGCCCGGTTCGAGAGGCCGCGAAGCTCGGCTCCGGACCCAATGGTCGATGTGCTGTTGTCGAGCAGGATACCGTCCACTACAAACAGAGGCTGGTTGTCGCGACTAACGTCGAGCGAGTTGATGCCCCGAATCAGGATGCGGGCTCCCTGACCCGGCGCACCACCCGTGCTGGAAATCGTTACGCCGGCTACTTTGCCCTGCAGGGCGTTCACGACGTTGGTTTGTCGGTTCTGAACGATCTCGGTGGCGTCGACACCCTGAGTGGCATAGCCAAGATCCTTTTTCGCGCGGCTGATACCCAGGGCCGTCACAACGACCTCGTTCAGCTGCCGGTCGTCCTGTTTGAGGCTAACATTGATACTGGTGCGGTTCCCAACGGAAATTTCCTGATTGATGTAGCCGATATAGCTGAAAACCAGTGTGGCCGCAGGCGCAGTGACACGCAGTCGGAATTGCCCGTCGGCATCGGTCTGAGTACCGGTAGTCGTTCCTTTTACCGACACGTTTACCCCGGGGAGGGGTGAGTTGTCGGCATTGGCGGTAACACGGCCGCTCACGTCTACCGACTGCGCCTGAGTCGCCAATGTGGTGAGAAACAGAACCAGGCCAAGCCAGCATCGTAATAGTTCTTTCATGTTGAGAATCAGTTAATTATATGAAAAATGTATAGGAAGTAAGTCTAGCAAATTTAGAGATTAATAAAAGTTTTGCAAATATTGCAGAACGGCAAAGAATATTCTGCTTTCTTCGAATGATGCCACATACTAGCCCGAAATAGCCTTAAGGGCATCTATACGTCTATCAATTAGCTGCTTACGAATGCTCTGTTTTTCCTATTAATTCTTGAACAACCTGAATCTTATGAAAAAAAAATTAGTTGCCCCCTGGCTACTTGGGCTCCTGCTGGTCACCAACCCAACGGCTTGGGCTCAGGTACCAACAACAAGCCCGAAAGGGCAGCCGGTCATTGTCCAGCGAATGGAGCGGGAACTGGAACGCATTGCCAGACTCGGTGGGGGACAGGTCGGCGTTCAGGCAATCCATCTGGAGTCGGGGCAGCAGATCAGCTATAACCCACAGCTAAAATTCCCGATGGCCAGTACGGTTAAAGTCGCTATTGCGGTACAGCTGTTGCAGCGAATCGAGCGGGGCGAGCTGTCGCTGATGACGATGGTCGATCTCAAACCGTCGGACTTGCATCCGGGAAGTGGCACCCTGACGGCGCTCTTCAACAAACCCGGTGTACAACTATCGGTGCAGAACCTGCTGGAGTTGATGATGGTCATCAGCGACAATTCGGCGACGGATATCCTGCTCCGCCTGGCGGGTGGGCCGGAAGCGGTACGAAACTGCCTGAAATCGCTGAACGTGCAGGGAATGTCGGTCGACCGGTCGATTATTGAGTTACTGGCCGATTTGCAGGGTGTTACCCTGCCTCCTGCCGACCAGTGGACGACCGGATTCTACGAAAACCTGGAAAAAGCAAGGGCGCCGGAAGCGCGCAAGAAAGCCGTCGAAGCGTTCGGTACCGATCCGCGAGACACCTCAACGCCCGCTGCCATGGTCGACCTGCTGGCAAAAATCTACCAGGGAAAAGCCCTTAAGCCCGAAAGCCGTGATGTATTGCTGGGTGTTATGGAACGCTGCCGGAGTGGCGAGGCCCGGCTCCGGGGCTTTTTACCGCCCAATACCGTGCTGGCGCACAAGACCGGCTCGCTCGGCGCCACCGCCACCGACGATGTAGGCTACATAACCCTGCCCGACGATGCGGGCCACATTGCCATCGCCGTATTCATTGGGCCATCGACCCAACCCACCGCCGAGCGGGAGCAGACCATTGCCCATATGGCCCGGGCCGTCTACGATTACTTCCTGTTCCAGCCACTGTCTGCAAGAGAAACCTCACGCTGACACGGACTTTAGATAGAACCGGCTAGCCATGGGCCGACATCCCGGACGTCTTTGCTGGTTTTAACAACAATGCGCCCCCACTCGGCACGAAATGCAGCGGAGTGGGGGCGCATTAAATGGGCACTATAGAGACTGGACCGGCTAGTAATAACGTGCGTTATCTATGATCCACGTCAGTACCCTCCCGATGGCTGGAGCCTGCTATTTGGCGGTACGGGTGTAGTTGAACCGTTTACTGGCCCAGGGTATGACATGTTGAAAATTAGGCGCATCGGTATGGCCCCCGTTGTGCTGACGCCAGGCCAGTTCGCCATCCATGAGCCCGGTCAGTACCGGCGGCATTTGTTCAGTAGTGTAGTCATTACTAACGCCCAGATCCCGGGCTCCGAGCAGTCGGTAAACGGAACCAGCCGCTACGGTGGCTTTGTAACTCCCCGTCTGATCGAGCCATTTGGCGTCGCCTTTTTCGGGTATCCCGTAACTGACAAACGTGGGACGAGGTGCACACAAGGCCAGGAGCTGGTGCGAATCGACTGGTAGGTCGCAGCCCGTTTTGCGGCCAAACGTAGATTCATCGGCTGCGTACTTCAGGTAGTTTCCCGCCATCCAGTGATAGCTGCCACTGTTTGTCAGGCTTTCAACCGCTTCGCCAAACACCCGGCGGTGCAGTGTGGCCCCGCCCTTGCCCGAAGACCCGATAAGGCCCATACCAAACCGCTGATCAAAAGCCATGGCCACCAGGGCCGCTTTCCCGTAGCGCGAAACGCCCTCAATTCCCACCTGTTTCGCGTTGACCATAGGTTCTGTTTCCAGGTAGTCGAGCGCTCGGGAGGCCCCCCAGGCCCAGGCTCGTAAAGCGCCCCAGTCGTCGGGTTTGCGGGGTTGACCTTTGTTAACGAGACCTATGATGCCCCGGGTCAGGCCCGACCCGTTGTCGGCCTGTATACTATTCGGTTCGATTGTACAGTAGCCCCAGCCGGCGGCCAGCAACTGCTCGGTCGGGGGCGAATCGCCATTCGGCGGTGGAGCAAAAAAGTTGGGTCCGGGTAATCGGGTAATGGGATTATAGGCCGGATACCGGTCAAAAATGGCTTTCATCTCCGGATTGCTTCTGATCATCATCTCCTTGAAAGCGGTATTGAGCTTTTCGAGGTCGGCCGGTGAGGGTTGAGCGGGAGCAGGTAAAGTCGGGAACCCCAGCATCATCATCACCGGAACCGGTCCCTTTACATTGGCCGGCAGCACCAGTACCATGTTGATGTTCACGTCGATCAGCGGGTAGTCGCGGTTATCGACCCGCCCGATTAGCTGTTTAGCGACTACGGGCGTACGGCCAACAAATTCGTTGTCGGTAATTTTTGTGATCCAGGTTACTTTGGGCGGGTTAGCAGGCACCCGACCGTATACTTCCCGTTCAAAATCGTCTATGAGTTCGGGTCGGCGGGTTTTCCACCACTGGTCGGGGGTGGTTACTTTCCTGCCATTTCTGGTGGTGAGCAGATCAGGAAGCTGCGGACAGGGGTCGGCTTTGGCTTCGTCGTAGTTTGCGTGATTCGGATCGGCCTCGTTGGCGCTGGGTCCGGGCCTTAATTTTTTTATGCCCAGCTGCTGCATCATGTTGGCCTGATCCTGCTGGGCCGTCCAGGTTTTGAGGGGCGGGTATTTACTACTGTCAATCACTGCTTGCTGAGCCGCGGCCCCGCAAGAGAGGCTGGCGAGCAGGCCAAGGGTCAGGTAGGTTCGCATGTGAGTAATGGATATAGGATTTTTATTTATCCGTCCGGAATGGCGACGCCGGTAATCCCTCTTTATTGTACAGGTTGGGCTGTACTGGGTTGTCGGCCCAGGCGTAGCGCACGTAAAGGGGCGCTGTCACCTCATCACTCCACACAACGACTTTGTCACCCTCAATTTTTGCCCTGGCCCAAACAAATTTCCGATCACTGCCCGCCACGGCAAACTCACCCAGCTCTTCCCCGTCGTTGGTTATCAGGCCGCTGCCCGTGCTGGTGAAGCTGATGGTAATCTTACTTCCGTCAACCGATGCGGATTGAAATAAGGGCCCTGAGGCAACGATGTTCTCATTATAGGCCGTTTTCAAAGCCGCCAGGGCCAGTCGCTCACCCACGTCTTTCTTGTTATCGGGGTGAATGTCGTTCCATTCGCCCAGGTCGATAGCCACTGCCATAGCGGTGTTTGGGACCGACAGGGCGTTGAGCTGAGTTTCCCGGAGGGTGGCCCAGCCACTTTCAGCCGGCAGGTAATTGTACTCCATATAGCCTGGCAGCTGAACGTACAGGAACGGCAACTGCCCCTGTTTCCACTGGTTTCGCCAGTCGCTGATCAAAGCTGGCAGCAGTTTCTGATACTCCTGGGGCCGGCCGGCATTGCTCTCGCCCTGATACCAGCAGAATCCCTTTATGGCATATTGAATGTCGGGCGCTACCATGGCATTAAAGAGGGCCGTCGGCTGATTTTGGGCGTTGATGCCTCCGCCGAACCCCCCTCCAGCATAGGGGCGATAGGCGGTACCAACTTTATAGTGCCAGGTGCCTTTAAGATCAACGGTATCTGCCCCGGCAAAGAGGCAATAGGGTTTGTCGGGCACAAATCCGCCCTTCCCACCCGTGTTGGTGACCCGAACTACAAAAACGTTTTTGCCCGCCTTGAGTACATCAGCAGGTACGCTGTACCTGCGTTGCGGGTATTGATAGGTAGTTCGTCCGACCTGTTTGCCGTTTATGTAGAGTTCATCGGCATCAACGATCCGGCCCAGAAACACAGTGGCGGGTTTGCCTGACATAGAAGCGGGAACGTCGATCTCCCGGCGGTACCAGACCACGCCGTTTAGATCCTTGATGCCCTGATCTTCCCAATAACCCGGCACGTTGATGGGTCGCCATCCTTTGGGAGAGTAGGCCAGGTCGTACCACTTTGCCGACCCCGTCGTTCCCAAATCAACCGGAGGGGCTGGTCGGGTCGTGCTGGCCGGTTGTCGGCGCGTCAGGCTGTTGAGGTAGGTCGTGTCTTTATTTTTCTGAACAATGGTTTGCAGCGCGCTAAAATCGGCCAGTCCACTTTCGCTGATCCAGGCTTCGATGGGGGTACCGCCTACACTGGCGTTGATAATACCAATCGGGATTTTATACCTGTTGTACAGTTTTCTGGCGAAGAAGTAAGCGACTGCCGAAAAGGGCCGCACATCTGCACCCACGGCCGCTTTCCATTGCCCTTCCGGCAGGTCGGACTGGGGTGCCTGCAAACTGGTAAGAGTAGGCACCCAGAACTGACGAATCTGCGGATAGTTGGCTTCCCGAATGTCCCTGGCGTAGGTGACGTCATGGATGTTCATCTGGTGAACCATATTGCTTTGCCCGCTGCAAAACCATACGTCCCCAATCAGAATGTCCGATAGGGAAATTTTTGTACTGCCTTCTATTTCCATCACGAACGGTCCGCCCGCGGGCGTTGGCGGCAGATTGAGCTGCCATTTACCGGCAGCGTCGGTTACGGTTCTGACGGTTTTGTTCCTGAAACGAACTGAGATTCGCTCCCCTGATTTCGCCCAGCCCCATATTCTCAGCGGCACATCGCGTTGCAAAACCATTCCGTTACTAATCAGCTTAGGTAGTCGCACCTGAGCGCGGGCCGCTGAATGTAAAGCCAGTAATAGGCATGGAAGAGCAATCAAGATGCCGACGGAAGGTAAAGTACTTCGGCGACAGATGTACAAATTCATGAATGAATACGTTTCGACCAACATCAGATGAACACAACCTTCAGGTTTATCAAGGCAATTCCGTCCTGAATGAGTTTTCTCAGGAAAGATGGCATTGATGGATTATCGTGTACGGACCCCGTTGGCAAGGATACTAATACTGAATAACTTCCCATAGTTTGCAATCGGTTACAGCTAAAAGGCACTGTGTTATCCAGTTCTAACTGCTTTCGTAAATCATGGCCAGAAATAAAACTTACATCGGAAATCAGCTGATCCAATCCATTTTGCAAAACCAACTGTCCGGGCGAGACAGTAATTGTCTGCTTTGTTCAAGGGATAAAAAGTCGGTTTACGCCGTCAACAATTGGAGAAGGATAATTCAAAAGTCAAAAAACTATGCAACCGATTGCCAGATAGCTTGTCCGACTAATGAGACAAATGATAGTTGTCTTGGGTAGTGGCGTATACCCCAAAATCCTCAACCCTGTAGGGGAGTTACAGGTTCTAAACAGTCTTTCTGAAGAGGTTGTTAGGGAACATTTTCAGGCTTCAAGTGGCCCAAATGGCTGCACGTTTTACCTCCCTCTCCAGGGATCTGTCCACACCGTTTTTCTCCGGTAGCGGCCTGGACTGCCAGGATGCTCGCAGGGTAGTTAGCGCTGAAAACGACACGGTAGCATCAGACCCCATGGCTCGGTTAGGCAGGTTGCCTGATCAACCTTTGATAGCTGCTTTGCTACGATGGCTCGGTTCGTAGATAAGTCGCATGAAGGTGCTGAGTCGCTGGCTTTGTTTGTCGATGGGTATACCGGTTACGATCCCGATCAGCAGCTTGTCCGTCACACTGACCCGCAGCTGTGGACGGGCTACCAGCTGGAACCGATGGTGGGCCAGCTCTTTGTTCAATTCAAGCCCGATGAAGTTGCGACTGCCCGGTATCATGTAATGCAGGTTGGTGTTGATTTGCCAGTGCGTTTCCCACTGTGACTGCTCAACCGACCGCTCAAGTAACGGGCCCGCGTAAACAAGGGTATGAAATCGGTTGCCCCAGCGTTTGGCGGCTACGAAAAAAGGATTCGAGGTGTTACTCCGTACGACAGGCCCCCGGTTGGTCCGGCCAAATGCGCGCAGGTGGAGTTCGTTGATATAGCCGACGGCCAGGGTAGTCTGTAGGCGTTCCGACACGTAAAATGACCACTGAACGGCTGTCTTGAGGCTTTCCAGCTGATTGGCGGGCTTTTCGCCGTTGGGTTCATTGCGGGTATAGAACGAAAAGGGGAGTTCGACTTCTAACCCAAGCCGGTTTACCGGTGCCCATTCGTATTCGACCAGGGCAGTGTAAGTGTCGTACCGAAAATTATCCGTCAGGCCCAGCCCCACGTTCCATTCCCGTTCCCCTTTTCGGGCACCGAGGTCCCGGATCAGATCGATAAAAAGAGGCTCGGCATGTAAGACTTTATCAGGCGTTCGCTGATCCTCAACTTCGTGGATATACAAACTGTCGAGCTGGCGATTGACCTGCTGGGTGCTGTCCGGACTTTGACCGTAACACCTGAAGAAGGCGGAACAAGAGAAGAATAGCAGAATCGGGAGGCAGCGTCGCGATAGCTTACTCAACGACACGATTGGCAGGGACGAGAAAAGATTCCACCGCATAGACGATCCGTTGCCCCAGTCGCCGGCCGGTTTTTGTGCGCTGAGCCAGTATGACACCAAGATAACCAAGCCAGAAAGTATAATTAGATATTGCCGAAAAGGAGATGACCGCCGTTAACCCAAGTAAGGATACCAACAGAAATAGATAGCTAAGCAGCAGGGAGTCAGTCCGCCAGGAGTAGGATGAATCGGCTAATGAAGCCCCTGATTGATTTTCATAGTTGATCCGGGCGTGAGCCTGCCAGAATGCGCTGCCGGTCAGCATAATACCCAGCATAACGAACCCGTTCAGTACCTCCCAGGAACCGGCCTGCCCGGCTCGGCTAACGATCAGCGAGATAACAGAGTTGGTCGGTTCGTTGCTGAAGACCAGGTAGTTGGCGAGGTATTCTTCTTCCAGCGCATACTCCAGACCGAAACTACCCGCCCCCAGTAAGCCGAGTCGAATGGGCTTACGCTGTATGGGGAACGACCACCGCCGGATCTGTTGCAGCACGTTGAACGAGAAGGCCCCAATCCGATGGGTAATTCTGGACTTGTACAGGATGAGCAGCACCGGCAGCACCACCAGAAACCGAAGCGGATGGAGGTAAGCAAGAGCCACTAAACTAAGCAGGCCAACCCCGTTCGACAGGACGGATAATCGATGAATCCAGGCGTACTGACCCGTTTGGTCGGCTTCATGTTGCCGTTCTGCCTGGTGTATCTGGTTACTTTGCTCTTCGGCGAAACTGTAAAGAATAGTGCAGATTCCTAAGGCAGCCAGCCAGCACAGGGTTCCGATTTCGATATGCATCGAGCCGAGTACCTTTTCCATGTTCAAACATTGAGTATGTTGTCGTCAATGGCCAAAGGTAGATTGGCACTATTAGGTGGGACTTACAGCAAGCTTATAAAAATATTAGAATGTGGCCGTCGGGCTGGTTGGTAAAACGACGATAAACGTGCTTCCTTTCTCGGGCTGGCTGGTAACGTCAATGTGGCCATTATGGAGTTCCACAATTCGTTTGCAGATTGAAAGTCCCAGCCCGTATCCATCATGCGAACGGGCATTATCGGCGCGGTAGAACGGATCAAAAATCTGCGGCAGCTGATCGGCGGCAATCCCGATACCCTCGTCCGTTACACTGACCCGGCACGTGTTCGAATCCTGCGCGATGTAGACCAGCGCCCGTTGATCAGCGCTGTATTTGCAGGCGTTATCGAACAGATTGAGCAGCATACGGCGCAGCAGCAACTCATCGCCCCGAACCTCTGGGTGTTCGCCGGAAGCCACCAGGTCCGAGAACCGAACATCGATACGGTAGTGGGGGTGGGCGTTGAGCAGTTCGTCGCGCGCCATGAAGATCACATCGTCCAGCAGAACGATATGCTGCACCTGTAATTTGGGTGTTTCGAGCGTCCGGGCCAGCACGAGCAGGCTGTTGGTCAGGTCAATGATCCGATCGGTATCGTCGGTCAGATTGCGAAGGATATGCTGGTATTGATCGGCCGGAAGCGGGTGGCGCAGACTGAGCTGAAGCTCTGATTTCAGGGCCGCCAAGGGGGTTCGCAACTCATGGGAAGCGTGGGAGATAAACGTGCGTTGCTGCTCGAAGGCCTGCTGGAGCCGCCCCAGCACCTGGTTGAAGTTGATAGCCAGCTGGGCAACTTCATCCTGCCGGTTTCCTTCGTCGAGACGTTGCTGGAGACTCCGGGCGTTGATGGTCGAAACCTGTTTGTTGATGCGGCTGATAGGCCGGAGCGACTGGCCCGCAAACAGCACCCCGAGGCCAACGGTCAGCCCGATGCCGCCCAGCAGACTCCAGACAATGGTTCTACGAAGATTTCGCAACTCAGCCTGGCCCGACCGATCGTAGGCAGTAGCAACAACGGTCAGCGGCTGCGGACCCTCCGGGGCGTATAGGCCAAAAAGCTGCTGCTCGCCCATCCAGGTACGGACGATCTTTTCCTGCCGGATCTGCTCCAGCACAGATACTGGTATCGTTACAGAATCTACATCAATGCTGCTGTAAAGGAGCTGATTGCCTGAATCGAAGACCATTACTTTCTGGTCATACAGTGTAATCAGGGTTTTGCGGTCAATGATGCGCAACAGATTACGATCCAGTTCCTCCACCTGGGTCAGGAACCGAACAACCGTCCGGGCCCGCTGCTCGAGCCGATCGAAAAACTCCGTTTGCCGGTAGTTGTCAGACCGAACATAAATGATCAGGGAGTAGCAGATCAGGATACCCGCCACAATGAAAGAAAACTGGAAGGCAATCCGGTTTCGTATCGTCATAAGCGGTCAGTCTTCGCGCAGGACATACCCAAGTCCGGGCCGGGTGTGGATGAGCTTCGGCGTGAAATCGCGGTCGATTTTTCGGCGTAAGTAATTGATGTACACCTCAACGACGTTAGTGCCGGGGTCGAAGTTAAGTCCCCAGACCTGTTCGCTCAAATCCATTTTGGAGACTACCCGTCCCTGGTTACGAAGCAGGTATTCGAGGAGCATGAACTCACGGGCGGTCAGGTCGATCTGGGTGTTCTGTCGGCAGACGGTCTTGGCCGATAAATTCACGACGAGGTCGGCCACCTGCAAAATTTCTTCACGACTGGTATGCCGCTGGCTGGTCCGACGCATCCAGACGCCTACCCGCGCACTCAGCTCGCGCAGGTCGAAGGGTTTTACTACGTAATCATCAGCCCCCAGGTCGAGCCCTTCTACCTTATCCTCAATTTCGCCGAGAGCGGTGAGCATAATAATGGGCAGTTCGGGTTTAACCGCCCGTACCGACCGGCAGACTTCGTACCCGTTGAGGCCGGGCAGGTTAATATCCAGCAGTAACAGGTCGATTGGGTTTTCGATGGCCAGCTGCCGCCCCACGTATCCTTCATAGGCCACTTCGGTCAGATAGCCTTCTTCGCGCAGGCTGCGGCTGACGTTCTGGGCAATGCGTCGATCGTCTTCGACGATCAGTATCGTTCGTGAGGGCATATTGGTGACTTCTCCGTTGAGTAAATACGCCAGAAAGTATTGGTATCGTGTTTTTACACGATTAAAACAGACAGGTCTGGCAGAAAGGTACTTACTCAGCAAACGGAGAGGTGGGAGATTTGTTTGATCAGGCCTTGCCTGAGCCGTGGCTAACCAAAGCAACCGATCGGCACAAGCAACGGTTTATTCAGGCAGGTAGATGGTGGGGTAAAACCCTGGCCCGGCTGGCTGCATAGCCGTAGTGATTCTCGACTACTTTTCGCACGCGGGCCAGTCCATGCCTATGCCGGGATACTCGCTTAAACCGTGTACTCGCTGAATTATACCAAATGCCTGAAGCCAGCTTATTGGAGAACAGCGACTACTTATCATCAAAACTGTCTTGATTCAGAATAATACTTAAGTGGTAGGGTTTTCCCTATATTTTTGCAAAATTGGGTTTCCCCTATTACATAGACCGATACTTTAATCCTAATTTTGCTAAACAAAGTTCTATTTATGTGGGCCGGTAACAGCCGCATTTAACCGGTACCAGAAAGCTCTTACGGTACCGGATGTAAACACTCAGCGTAGACACATACAACAAATTGGTAAGCTATACCAGCAAAGACATCTGGTTTATTACTCAGCCAGGAAACAATACGAATAAATGATACGAGTACTGATCGCGGATGATCATAATGTTTTTGTAGAGGGGATCGAATCGCTGATATCAGGCTCATCCGAAATAGAAGTAACCCAGCGCTGTTACAATGTCTCGTCCGTGGTGGAGTCATTGAGAAGTTCGCCGATTGATGTGATTCTGCTGGATATTTCGTTCCCGCATATCGACGATGGATTAGGCCTTTGTGAGCAGATTACCCGCATTCACCCCCAAACGAAAGTAATTGCGCTGACCATGCACGACGACGCCAGTCTGATTAAACGGGTGGTCAAAAAAGGGGCAAAAGGATACCTGTTAAAGAATACGACTAAAACCGAGCTGTTGCAGGCAATTCGTACGGTTCACGATGAAAAGCAGTATTTCAACGAATCAATTATGCAGATTCTGCTGAACGATGAGCCAAGATCCCGGAAATCGTCGGCAGGGGCTGGACTGAAACCCAACCTCACCCCCCGCGAGTCGGAGGTGCTGGCTCTGATTGCGCAGGGACTCACCACGCAACAAATGGCAGCTCAGCTCTTTGTCAGTGCCAAAGCCGTTGAATTCCACCGCAGTAGCTTACTTATGAAGTTCGGCGTACCGAATACGGCCTTATTGATCAAAACCGCCATGGAGATGCATTGCATCGACTAGGCAACTAATCGCCAGCATCGCTGTAGCCTGGTTCGTCGCTGCCAGATACGCTTCTGTTGTTCCCCTGTACCCATGAATCTGTACGCATTACTTTTCTTCCTGCTGGGGTTGGGCGGACTGCTTCAACGAGCCGAAGCGCGGGCCGAAGTGCCGGCCATCGACAGCTCCCGGAAAGCGATTCGTCAGATGCTGGTCGAGAAGAACTACCGGGGCGCGGCAAAAGCGTACCAGGAGCTGGGCTGGCTGTACCACCAGCAGTATGGCTACAACAAGTACACCATGGAAGCCTACTTCAATGGGATGAAGTACTACAGTCTGGCAGGCGATTCAGCCGGCTATTACAACGAGCACATTGTCATCGGCGATTATTACACCCACGATTTCTTCATGCAAAAGTCTGCCGAGCAGTACCTCAGAAAGGCGTTGCAGTTTTTTGTGCGGGTTAAAAATGTGCCAAAAATCATTGAATGTCGCCTTGATCTGGCCAATATCGATCAGAAACGGAATCCCGTGCCGACCACGCTGCTCACTGAACTAAGGGCCGTAGAGCGCATCAGTGCTGAGCACAAAGAACTTTATTTTCAGGCGTTTGCGCAGAACCTGCTGGCTAATACCTATTCGCGCGTCAAGCAGCCCGACTCGGCTTACTTTTTTGCCAGCCGAAGCCTGGCACTCTCCAAGCAGGTGCGGGTAAACTGGCTCATTGCGCTGAACCACTTTTACCTGGGCATCGTGGAGCAGTTTCGGAACCACCCTCAGGCGGCCCTGGACGAGTACCGCCAATCGCAGGCGCTGGCCAGGGTCGAAAACAACGTAGGCATGCTGCGTGAACTGGCCAAACACTCGGCCTACAGTTATGCCAGCATGGGCGATCATAAACGGGCCTATGACGAAACCCTGCTGTCGCTCGATTTTGCCGACCAGTTTTACCAGTCCGAACAAACTAAAAGCATTCGGCTGCAGGAGCTGGATAGCCAGATCAAAACC
This sequence comes from Spirosoma lacussanchae, assembly GCF_005870035.1. Lineage (GTDB taxonomy): Bacteria > Bacteroidota > Bacteroidia > Cytophagales > Spirosomataceae > Spirosoma > Spirosoma lacussanchae. The sequence goes on from NZ_SWJG01000008.1 coordinate 159,529, forward strand.
CTGGCTGTTGAGAAACAGCTGGCTGAAGAAAAAAGCCGCCACCAGCAGATGCTCAACTCGGGGCTGATAGCCGTCTTGATTATCAGCGTACTGGGTGTGGTGGCGCTGGTGTTTCTTCGGCGGCAGCAAAAGCTGATTGCGCATCAACAGGCGGTTATTGCCCAGCAGCAAATCCGTCAGCTTGAGCTAAAGTCGTTGCAGGCTATGATCGAAGGGCAGGAAAGTGAGCGGAGCCGGATTGCCCGCGACCTGCACGATGGACTCGGCATTCAGCTGTCGCGGATCAAACTGTTTGTCGAAGCCCATCAGGAACAGCTGCCCTGCTCGGTAAAAGACCCGCTCAACCAGTTTCTGGACGAAGCCTGTACCGAAACCCGGCTGATATCCAACGATTTGAGACCTTATGCCCTGTCGACGTTTGGGCTGGTACCCGCCGTCGAAGATCTGATTCAGAAACTGAATCTGGTCAACGAAACAAAGTTATTCATTGAGCATTACGGCGACTTACCACCCCTGGGCGACGAGGCCTCGGTGATGCTTTTCCGGGTGCTTCAGGAGTTGCTCAATAACGCCCTCAAACACGCACAGGCTCAGTCGATTACGGTGCAAATTATGGCCAACGACGAAACCCTGCTGATCAGCGTCGATGACGACGGGCAGGGCGGCCATTTTCCGGAAGCCACGTCGACAGGAAACGGGATAGCCAACATTCGCTCCCGCATAGACTACCTCGGTGGGCAGGTCATGTGGCAGAGCGAACCTGATCGGGGTACGTCGGTCATGATCTCACTACCCATGCATAAACTGGTCAGGCCAGGCACACCCGTCGACATCTGATCTAACCAGCCTGATGAACCGCTAAGCCAGCGACTATACCCTCAATTCTCTATTACTTCTATTGTCTTACTGTAACAATTGATTCTTTCTCCTATGATTAAACATGTGCTTTCTGGCTTCGTCCTGTTGAGTAGCTGGCTACCGGTCAGTGCTCAGCAACGAACCGTTGCAAGCCCGGCTCCCGGCAGCAATCGGGTAGCGATGGCTACATCAGGCGCTGCTAAACCGAGTACCGGAGTCCCTTCCGATGCTAAAGCGCTGATAAAAGGCACCGTCTCCGACGAAAAAGGGAACGGTTTGCCAGGCGCCACCGTCTCCGTAAAAGGCACCCAGATCGGGACCACGACGGACATCAATGGGGCCTTTTCGCTCAACATGCCTGCGGGTAGCAAGGTGCTGGTGATTTCGTTCATCGGCATGAAGACTCAGGAGGTAGAGGTAGGTACCCGCACCACGCTCAATATCACCCTGCAAACCGGCGATCAGTCCCTCGACGAGGTGGTGGTCATCGGTTACGGTACCGCCAAACGGTCGGACGTAACCTCCTCGATCACAACGGTGAAAGCGGCCGAGCTGAAAGATATTCCGGCGGCCGGGGTCGACCAGCTCCTGCAGGGTAAAGCCGCCGGGGTTACGGTAACCAGCAACGGTGGTCAGCCGGGTGGGGGCGTATCCGTTAAAGTTCGGGGGGTAACTTCCATTAACAGCAACGACCCGCTATTCGTCATCGACGGGGTTCCGTTCATTGGCGGCAATACCTCGTCCAGCTCAGGCTATGCCGGTTTGGGAGGGGGCGATGGCCAGACGGGTAACAGCGTCATGGCCATGCTGAACCCCAACGATATTGAATCCATCGATGTCCTTAAAGACGCATCGGCGCAGGCTATTTACGGGTCACAGGCGGCTAACGGGGTAATTCTGGTCACCACCAAAAAAGGGAAACAGGGCGAAGGCAAGATCAATTATGAGATGTATACGGGCGTGTCTGAAGTAGCCCGGCGTCTCGACCTGATGGACCTGCGCGATTTTGCCCGCTACCAGAACGAGGTACTCCCCATCATCGGCAATCCGGTGGCTGATGAGTTCAAAAACCCCGATATTCTCGGACCCGGTACCGACTGGCAGGAAGCGATGTTCCAGCGCGGAACCATTAACAACCACCAGCTGAGCTTTTCGGGTGGCCGCGACAAAACGACCTACTACCTGTCGCTGAACTACTTCGACAACAAGGGTATTCTGCTGGGCTCGGACTTCAAACGCTATGCCTCCCGGTTTAGCCTCGACAGCCAGCTAAAAACCTGGGTTAAAGTGGGTCTGAGCGCCAACGTATCCCGCAGTATCCAGAACGTTTCCCTGGCCGATGCGGCCGAAGGGACCATCTGGTGGGGCGCGTCGACCAGCCCGCTGACGCCGGTAAAAAACCTCGACGGAACATGGGGTGGTGGGCAAACGGTGGGCGGTGTGCAGTATTACGGCTCTAACCTGGTCGGCAACAGCCAATACCGAGGCAACACCAAAACGACCAATAATATCTTCGGAAGTCTGTACGCTGAATTTCAGCTGCTGAAGGATATATCGTTCCGTAATGAGCTGTCGTATTCGCTGGGTCAGGACAACAACGTCGCTTTCCAGAAAGCGGGTAACGTAGGTAGCACCTCGTTCCGTAGTAAACTGATCGACTCGCGTTCAGACAGTTACTACTGGTCGCTGACCAACTACCTGTCGTACAATAAGTACGTGAAGAAGCACGGCATCCAGGCCACGCTGGGTCATCAGGCGCAAAACTCGTATTACCAGAGCATCTCGGGTACGAAGGTCGACCTGCAGGCTAATATTTTTGACCTGAGCACCGGCAGCGCCGACCAGACGACCTGGGGTCTGAATGGCGGTAAAGGTCAGTGGGCCATGGAGTCGTACTTTGCGCGGGCTAACTACACCTACGACGACAAGTACTCGCTGGCAGCCAGTTTCCGGGCCGACGGATCGTCGAACTTTGGTCCTAACAACCGCTGGGGCTACTTCCCCGGTGTATCGGCCGGCTGGACGGTCTCGAACGAGAAATTCATGAAAGGGGCCATTGCCAACGTGCTGAGCTATACCAAGCTGCGCGTGGGCTACGGGATGGTCGGTAACCAGAACTTCCCGGGTGGTGCGCCTAACCCGGCCTACGTGGGTGCCGTTCAGTTCTTCTCGGGCCCGGTTGGGTTTGGTTCATCGAACATGATTAACGGAATACCAAACCCGAACCTGAAGTGGGAGTCGGTCAGAACGACCAACGCTGGGGTTGACCTGGGCTTCTTCAACGGCCGGATCGACGCTACGATCGATGTATATAAGAAAGTAACGTCAGACATGATCATCTTCCTCACCGGCCCGAACCTGATTGGCGTGGGCGACCAGTGGGATGATCTGAAAGCACCGCTGGGAAACGCCGGTCAGATGACTAACACCGGTATCGACGTCGGCATCACGACCACCAATATCAAGCGGGGCAACTTCACCTGGCGGACCAATGCGGTACTGACGCAGTTCACCAACAGCTACGACCGCGCAGCCAGTGCGGCTTCGGCCCTCGATGGTAAGGTATATTACAACAACTACCTGATTACCCACACCACGCCCGGTCGGCCGGTGGGTTCGTTCTGGGGACTAGTAACGGATGGTTTGTACCGCACCCAGGCCGACCTGGATCAGAGCCTGCCCCAGTTTGGCTATAAGGTGAACGAAACCGAAACCTGGCTTGGTGACATCCGATACAAAGACATCAACGGCGACAAGAAGATCGACGCGCAGGATTACACCTTTATCGGTAGCCCACTGCCCAAGTTCAGCTGGGGTCTGACTAATTCGCTGAACTACGGTGATTTCGACTTCTCGCTGTTCCTGCAGGGAAGTCAGGGCGCTAAAGCGTTCAACTTCCTGCGCTGGCAGCTGGAAGGGCTGAGCAATGCGTATACCAACCAGATGCGCACGGTTGTGGACCGCTATACGGAGTCGAATACGGATGGTGCCCTGCCCCGGTTTACGACAACGAACAAGAACAACACGGCCATGTCGGATCGGTATGTTGAAGATGCTTCGTATGCCCGCATTCAGAATATTACCCTGGGATACCGCCTGCCGAAAACGCTGCTGAACCGGGTTAAAATCCAGAACCTGCGCGTATACGGGTCGATCCAGAACCTGAAGACGTTTACCAACTACTCGGGTTACGATCCGGAGATTGGCGCCTTCAACAACAGCATCAAACTGATGAACGTCGACACGGGCCATTACCCGAACCCCCGCACCTTCACCGTCGGCGCCAACCTGCAATTCTAACTATTGAGCGTATGGGCTATCGGGTCTCGTTCTGAACCACTCAATCGCTCAGGCACTCAATCACTCAATAGAAAAGTCATGAAACTCAATCGCAAATCCATATATACCCTGTTGGTTCCGGCGCTGTTGCTGTCGGCCTGCAAAGAGGATTTCATCGAACGCCCGTCGTTGTCAGGAACGACAACGGGTAACTATTATAACAATGCCGAGGAGGTACGGGCGGCTACGAGTACGCTCTACAGTGGCCTGCCCTGGCGCAATTACGAAAGCCGGGCTCAGGATGCCATTGGTGATGTGATGTCGGGCAATATGTTCACTTATACCGACACCGAGTACTTAAACTTTTCGGTATCGTCGGCATCGGAGCGGATCGGTGCGGCCTGGGGGGCGTTTTATAAGATCATTGGTTACTCGAACGTAATGATTAAAACGTTCGAAGAGAAAAAAGCGGCCGGTGGCGACGCTAGCTACCTCGATCCGGCCATTGCCGAATGCCACTTCATCCGGGGAACCCTGTATTTCTACATTGCCAGAACCTGGGGAGCGGCTCCCATCATTACAGATCCGGGCGCCACAGCCCTGTCGGGTAACTTCAACATTCCGCGTTATCTGCAGAAGGATGTACTGCGGTTCGCGCTCGAAGAGTTACAGGCGGCTGAAGCGGGTTTGCCCGAGTCAGACGTACCGGGCCGGTTGACCAAGTACGTGGCCAAAGGCATGATGGCGAAGCTGTACCTCTACAATAAAGACTACGCCAACGCGAAAGCAAAGGCGGAAGAAGTGATCAACTTCGGCAAGTACACCCTGGTGAGCGATTACACCGGCATGTTCACCAAGATGAGCATGAACAACAACAGCGAATCGCTCTTCTCCATCCAGCACCAGTTCGCTCAGGACCCCTGGGGAACGGGGAATATCAAAAACCCCGACCGGGGCGCTGGTGCTCTGCGCACTTCCGAAGCTGATGCCTGGGAGATGTACGTGCCTTCGCTGGATATCCTGAAGGAGTATGAATTTGGCGACCTCCGCCGGCGCTGGTCCATCATGGAGCACGGCTGGACGAACCCGAGCTGGAAACCCCAGCGGGCCAATGCCCCCAAGTACAACGCTTTCATGGCCAACGGGTTCAAATATGACACCCTCCAGCCCACCGAAGATGGCGGTAGTCTGAGCCCAACCCGGTCTAACATCACCAAATACTTTGCCGGGCCGGGTAAGAGCTTTGGCGGTGAGCCGGTGCTGGGTCAGAACTCGGGTAACAACGTAGTGCTGCTGCGCTACGCCGATATTCTGCTGATCTACGCTGAAGCGATTCTGGGCAGCAATGCGTCGACCTCGGATGCCAAAGCGCTGGAGGCTATCAACCGGGTAAGAAGCCGGGCTGGTCTGGCTCCTCGCACGTCGATCACCCTGGATGACATCATGCATGAGCGCCGGGTCGAGTTTGCCTTCGAAGGCGACTACTGGTACGATATTCAGCGGCAGGGCTTTGCGAAGGCAAAGGCCATCATCGAGAAGCAAAACCGGGGAACAACCACCAACCCGACCTACGTCAGTAATTTCACCGCAGACAAGATGTTTCTGCCGATACCCGCGGGTGAAATCGTGCAGGATCCCGAGCTGGGAAAAGACCCCGTACCGTATTATAAATGAGTCATCTGACGAACCTGGCTGGTCATTCGTATAAACTGAATGAATGGCCGGGTTCAACTAAACAGGAAAATCAATGAAAGCATATCGTATAAATTACCTGGCCGGACTGTCGATCCTGACCGTGTTGGCCGGGGCCTCGCTCACTGCCTGCGAAAAAGATACCGACGGCCGTCCGCAGATCAGCCCCGGTACCCCCGTCGCTACCAGGATCATGCCCGACTCAGCCGCCAGCGGTTCGGTAGTGACGCTCATCGGTACCGGCCTCGGCGACATCCGGTCGGTGGTGTTCGAGAAACAAAACGTGCCGGCGGGTTTCCAGACCACGCTGAACACGGCCGAGTCGCTCATTTTCCGGGTGCCTACCGAGGCTTCGGGGGGTATGCAGAACATTACGTTCACCAACAGCGCGGGTCAGAGCGTATCGGTTCCGTTCAAAGTGCTGGCCTTTCCGTCGGTTACGGATGTGTCGAACTACAACTTCACCAAGGGCACCGTCATCACAATCAACGGTAATAACCTGGACGATGTAACGGCGGTGGCGGTAGCTGATTCGGTGAAAGGAATCTCGGATGCTGCCACGATCGTATCGAAAGAAAAGAAAAAACTGGTTGTACAGATGCCCGCGTCGAGCCTGACCCGGGGTACGCTGAGCATTACCAACGCAACGGGGCGCATCCGGACCAAACAGGAGTTCGTAAATGTCGATAAGGCGTACCAGATTTTCGTGGATTCGTACGGGACTGGCTTTCAGGATGGCTCCTGGGGCGATGCCGGGGTAATCTCGACCAAGGAGTTTATGTCGGGGACCGCATCGGCGTCTAAAACCTACCAGAAAGGGAACTGGCACTTGATCGCCTTCGCCAACTGGTCGTCGTCGGCCATCAATTATTCGGCAAACTATACCTACATAACGGGTTGGATTAAAGGCGCTTCGGCCGACTATTCACTCTACGTAACCACCGATGCGAGTAAAGGGGGCTTCGGCGATACGAACGAAGCCAACCGGATTGATGTGAAAGCCGGCGTCTGGAACTACTTCAAGCTCAAACTGTCGGACATGGATTTCTGGCTGCCCGGCAAAACGCTGAAGCAGGTAGGTTTCCGTATCAAAGGCCCCGACAAGCAGGATGAGACCTTCTATTTCGATGATATCATGCTGGTGAAATAAACAAACAGAACGGGCGGTTCGTCACTAGGGCGGATCGCCCGATTTATACCGAACAATGCCCAATACCTGCCCTTACCTTTTCTAATCCTCAACCTGTACCTTTTCTTTTCATGCATCCGGAGCCGATCAGCCCTTTTTGGGGACTGCTTACCAAACACGTCCTTTTCCCGGCGTTTTTGGCCGTTTTTATGTGGTCTGGACTGGCCTGGGGCGCGGCTGGCCCGGTTCGGATCGAAGCCGAAACCGGCGTGCTGACGGGCGTTACCATCGCCACTACCACGGCGGGATTTTCCGGTACCGGATATGTGACCGGGTTTGACCAGCCTACCGACAATCTCGTGTTGACGATCAACGCCCAGGCGGGCCTCTACGAGCTACGAATTGGATATGCATCCCCCTTTGGGGATAAAGGGATTGACTTTCAACTTAATACCGAAAAAGGATCGGCAACACTCAGGCAACGGGTTTCGTTCAGCACAGCCAGTCTGGGCAGTTTCATGCTCCGGGAGGGTGCAAACAGATTAACCCTATCCACCGGGTGGGGGTATTACGATATCGATTACCTGCTGGTCACGCCAACCGTTCCCCCTATACCCGTTCAACCTCCTAAAACACTGACCGACGCCCAGGCGACGGCGTCAACGCGCGGACTTTTTTCGTACCTGGTCGATCAATACGGGCGCAGGGTGATTTCGGGTCAACAGGATGATGTGGAGTACATTCTCGAAAAAACCGGCAAAGAACCGGCCATCGGAGCTTTCGATCTGATCGACTACTCGCCCAGCCGGGTTGCCAACGGAGCCAGACCCCTCCGCGCCAGCGAGGCTATAATCGATTGGGCCAGGAAGGAAGAGGGGAGAGGGATCATTAGCCTGATGTGGCACTGGAACGCCCCAACCGATCTGATCAATCAGGCTCCCGACAAGCTTTGGTGGCGTGGTTTTTATACCGAAGCCACCACGTTTGATTTGTCGGCGGCTCTTGCTGATAAAAGCAGTGATCGCTACAAGCTCCTGCTACACGACATCGATGCGATTGCCGACCAGCTAAAAAAGTTTCAGGCTGCCGACATACCGGTGCTCTGGAGACCGCTGCACGAAGCGTCGGGTGGCTGGTTCTGGTGGGGCGCCAAAGGAGCGGGTCCGTTTCGGGAACTCTGGCGGCTAACCTACGACCGGCTGACTAATTACCATAATCTGCATAACCTGATCTGGGTTTACACCGCAACCGATACGTTCGAGGTGGACTGGTACCCGGGCGATTCATTTGTCGACGTGGTCGGATTGGACGTATATGCCGATGCGTCGGCCAACCTGAGCGGTAACTGGAAGAGCGCCCTGGATCAGCTCAATGGCAAAAAGCTGATTGCGCTGTCAGAAACCGGCCATGTGCCCAACGCCAGCACCATCCGTGGGTTCGGCACGTGGTGGTCCTGGTTTTCGGTCTGGACGGGGACAGATTACATTAAGAGGCAACCCATTTCGACCCTACAGGCGGTCTTTACCGATGTCGATATCATCACACGCGATGAGTTACCCAACTGGCGGCTGGCATCATCCGCGTTGGTGACCAGCGTAGACCCGTCGTCTCCGTTTCAGCTGACCCTACTCGGAAACCCAATCCAGAGCGACCAGATCCAGCTTGAACTTACTAACCCCGACCAGATGCCCCTGACGTTACTGTTGACGGACCTGAGCGGTTCGCGCGTGCTGGAGCGGACTGTAGAATCGACCACCCGGGTGATCCGGCAAAAGCTGCCAACCACCCTGAGGGCGGGTGTTTATTTTCTGCAGGTTAGCAGCCCGCGGGGCGTCAGCACGTTCCGGATCGTCAACTACTAGGAACCGGGCGGTGGAATGTGTCGTAAATATTGTATTTATTCTATAGGCACTACTAATTTTTGGGTCAATCGCTATCTGGCAGGGGTTAGCGTTAGCAGGATGTTCAAATTGCAGAATAGATTTGGGCGGGCAACTCACCATACAGGCACCTGATCGAGGGAGGGGTGGGTGCCGGCCCAGCTGGCTAGCTCCCAAAAAAACATCCCCTGCTTATGCGTAACCTGTACTTTCCTTTCCTTGGTTTTCTGCTTCTGATCAACTGTTCCCTGGCCCAAGTTAGTCCGGCGCCCGACCCGGCAAAGACCTACCAGTTCAAGAACGGGCTGGTAGCTCTGACAGGGAGCCGCTACGGCCGCGAAGCTGTCTACACCGACCCGCTCGCCTATCAGCTTTATACCGGCACTCTTCGGCAACCCAAAGAAGGCTCCCTGTTTGGGAAAAACGAACAGGGTCAGGACATCCGCTGGCAAACCGTAACTGCCGATAGTCTGAACCGGCTTCGTCCATCCAGTGCGTTTCGCGTAAACGGCGGAGCGCCAGCCGGTCCGGGCGTGACGGAAGGCAGTCTGCGGGGCGGGCTGGGCAGTGGTGGGGGGTACACCTATCTCACGTACGAAGCCAGAAAGGAGCAGGTCGCTATCCTGAACATCAAGGGGAACAGCAATGTCTACGTCAATGGAGAGCTACACATGGGCGATGCCTATAGCATGGGCTACCTGCACATACCCGTAAAACTTAGAAAAGGCCTCAACGAGCTGTATGTGCGCGGGGTGGGCGTAAGTGCTTCTCTGTTTTTTCCTGACAACGCAGTACTGCTCCGCACGGACGATCCAACACTGCCCAGCATCCGGCTGGGCGAACCCAATGTTTTACTACAGGGGGCTGTGGTCGTGATCAACACAACAAATACCCAGCTGAGGGGCCTGCAACTGACCAGCCAGCTGGGTGGCCGGGAGGTAACTGTCGAGGTGCCTGCCATTCCGGCCCTGTCGAGTCGGAAAGTTGCCTTTGGTTTTGATGGCAGCACGATCAGAACGGCCGGGTCACATAGCTGCGGGCTGCTGCTGCGCCAGTCGGGAAAACGGCTCGATCAGGCTTTGATAGCGGTAGAGGCTGTGGGGCCGGGGGCTACGTACAGCAAAACCTTTATCAGCGCGATCGATGGCAGTCTTCAGTATTATTCGGTAACGCCCCCCGCTTCCGGGACCGGGGCTGCCGCTCTGTTTTTGTCGGTTCATGGCGCCGGCGTTGAAGCGTCGGGACAGGCACGCGCCTACAAATCCAAAGAGTGGGGAACGCTGGTGGCAGCTACCAATCGCCGACCGAGGGGGTTTAACTGGGAGGACTGGGGTCGGCTCGATGCCCTTGAAGTCCTGGACCTGGCCCGGAGGCAGTTTAAGCCGGACCCCGCCCGTATCTACCTGACCGGGCATTCGATGGGGGGCCACGGCACCTGGTTTTTGGGCGCTACCTATCCCGATAAGTGGGCCGCCATTGCTCCCTGCGCGGGCTACCCGACCCTGAAAGAATACGGTTCTGCCGATGGAGTTATTCCCGACACGAGCCAGAACCCACTCGAGCGAACGCTCTTGCGGGCGGGCAACCAGAGCGATGTTCTAAAGCTGACTACCAATTATAAACCCCTGGGGGTGTATATCTTTCACGGCGATGCTGACCGCACCGTTCCCGTATCGTATGCGCGACAGATGCGCAAATTGCTGGGCACCACCCAGCCAGATATAAGCTACTACGAGTACCCGGGCGGAAGTCACTGGTTTGGTGATCATAGCGTTGACTGGCCACCGCTATTCGACTATTTCCGGTGGCATCTGCGTCTGGCTGATTCACTGGTCAGCACTATTGATTTCACCACGGCTAATCCGGGTATATCCGCTTCCTTCCGATGGGCGTCGATTGAACAACAGAGTCAGCCGCTGCTATATAGTCGCATTCAGCTAAACCGGACCACCCAGGCTATAACCGGCACAACGGCCAATGTATCCCTGTTGAAACTGGCGCTGAATGATTTTGGTACCAACGCCCGCCTGACAATCGCTCTGGATAGTCTGCCTGCTCTCGACTACCAGACCCGCAGCAGCCACGATACGCTGCATATCCGCAAAGAGGCCAACGGCTGGCGCATCGTACCTCCCGCCAGTCTGGCACACAAGGGCCCACACCGGTACGGCACCTTCAAAGACGGCTTCAACCATAACATGGTGTTTGTCTACAGCACCCGCGGAACAAAAGAGGAGAACGACTGGAGCTGGCAAAAAGCCCGCTATGACGCTGAAACCTGGTATTACCGAGGCAACGGCTCCGTGGATATTATTCCAGACACGGATTTCTCCCTGATTACTCATGCAAACCGGGGGGTTGTCCTGTTCGGTAATGCCAACAGTAATGCCGCCTGGCCGTTGTTACTAGCCGACAGCCCGATTCAGGTGCAGCGAAACCGGATTCAGGTGGGCGATAAGCAGTGGCAGGGCGATGATCTGGCCACCTACTTTGTTTGGCCAATCAGGGGGTCAGCCACAACCTCGGTAGCGGTGGTTAGTGGAACCGGACTGAAAGGTATGAAAGCAGCATTGGCCAATCAGTATTTTGCCGGGGCCAGTGGATTCCCGGATTACATGGTTTTCGGTCTGGACATGCTGCTTAAGGGCGGAACGGGGCTGAAAACAGCCGGATTTTTTACTAATGAGTGGCAATTGAAACCGTAATACATTTATTGGTAGTATTAACCATTAGTGTAGGTAAGTATATTATTTTGGTAGGGTATATGTACTCAATTTTACTTAATTTTGGCTTAATCGACAGTAAAGCGTCGATGTTGGTCAAGATTAGAAGTAGTAGCCACTAGTATTTTATAAGACACATACGACCTGTTAATATTTAAATTTTCTAATTAATTATGTAATTTAGCTAATATTGTGAAAAATAATAGCATCAATCTCTCTATTTAAAAAAATATTTTAAAAATCACTGATATATTTGTCTTTGGTAAAGGCAGTGCAAAGATTATGTGGTACAGCAGTGTTATATCCTGATTTTGGGCCATATAAACACCTTTTTGCAAAATTTTATAAAAGTTAATATTCGGTTAATGCAGTTTGTACCAATCTCATACGCAGCGAGGTAAGCAGTTTTGGGCATTTGCCTGCCATGCTTGAGTAATAATCTGCGTTTTCGTCAGTGGTAACCGCTGGCCACGAATCAGCAATCGGATGAGCCGGTTAGCGAACCCCTTCAGGACACCATCGTGATTGAATCAACCCCAGTACAGTTAATCTATAACCATAACTTAAAAACACATGAGAGAATGTAGAAACAGGTTTACGTATTTGTTGACCTTCTTCCTGCTCAGTTGCTGTCTGGCTCAGGCCCAGCAAGTTAGTATACAGGGGAAAGTGTCCGAAAATGCCAACGATGTAATTCCTGGCGCTAACGTTCTGATCAAGGGAACGAACAAGGGTACAGTAACTGACGCCGAAGGCCGGTTCACCATAACCGCAGCTAAAGGAAACGTATTGGTTATTCAGGCGCTGGGTTTTCAGGCTCAGGAGATTACGGTAGACGATCAGACGACCCTCAACGTTACGCTGGCAGTGAGCGACAGAACCCTTGACGAGGTGGTGGTCACGGCTTTGGGTATCGCCAAAGACAAGAAAGTACTCTCGTATGCGGTTACGGAGGTGCAGGGTTCAAACCTGACACAGGCCCGTGAAATTAACCTGGGTAACGCACTGGCTGGCCGGGTAGCCGGTCTGAATGCTACCAGCACGGCTACGGGCCCAGCGGGATCGAGCCGGGTTATTATCCGCGGTAACGGTTCGCTCAGTGGTAATAACCAGCCGTTGTACGTAATCAATGGTGTACCTATCGATAACACCAACGTAAACTCGGCCGGTATGTGGGGTGGTAACGACTCGGGTGATGGTCTGAACAGTATTAACCCCGACGATATCGAGACCATTTCGGTACTGAAAGGGGGTACCGCGGCCGCTCTCTATGGTTCGCGCGCATCGAACGGCGTCATTCTGATTACGACCAAGACGGGTAAAGGCCAGAAGGGCATCGGCGTTGAATACAACGGTACCTACACGATGGATCGCCCGTTCAACCTGACCGACTGGCAGTATGAATACGGTTCTGGTTTCAGAGGAGTTAAACCGGCAACCAAAGATCAAGCCATTGCCTATGGTGTTCAGTCGTGGGGCGCGAAACTGGATGGCTCGTCGGTGGTTCAGTTCGACGGTGTGAGTCGTCCTTACTCGGCCCAGCGGGACAATGTGAAGAACTTCTACAACGCCGGTAGCACCTTCACCAACACGGTAGCGGTAGCCGGTGGCAACGAAACGGCCAGTTTCCGCTTCTCGGCGTCTAACCTGGATTCAAAAAGCGTTGTACCCAATGCCGGCTTCAACCGGAAGTCGTTCAACCTGAGCGCAAACGCCAACCTGTCCAAGAAAGTAGTCTTTGAAGGAGTGGGTCAGTACAACGTGGAAGAAGGCAATAACCGGACGTATCTGTCAGACACACCTAAAAATCCGAACTACGCCGTACAGATGATCGCTACGAACGTAGACGTCCGTAGCCTGGACCCGGGTTATGACAGCCGGGGATACGAAGCGCTCTGGAACAGCAATGTGTATGCGCAGAACCCTTACTTTGTGGTTAACAAGGTAAAGAATACCGATATCCGGAACCGTTTCCTGGGGTCGTTCAGTCTGCGATACAACATCACTGACTTCCTGTATCTGCGGGGCCGGGTTGGTACCGATAACAACCAGCTGAAATACCTCGACATCGAACCAACTGGTCTGGCTTACTCGACCCTCGGCGCCATGAGCCGTCGGCAGGTTCAGATTCAGGAAACCAACTCGGAGGTATTGCTGGGCTTCAACAAGGATTTTGGTCCCCTGTCGGTGAACGCTATCGCTGGTGGAAACCGCATGCGTCGGTCAACGGAGGAGATGAGCTTCCGGGGCAGCCAGTTCAACGTACCGTTCAACTACTTCCTGGACAATACGATCAACAAAACGCCGGGCTATTCGTACAATGGTTTCGGAATCAACTCGCTCTTCGCATCGACCGATATTGGCTATCAGAACGTTCTGTTCCTGACCCTGACCGGTCGCCAGGACTGGTTCTCGACGCTGGCCAAGGCGAACAACAGCCTGTTCTACCCGTCGGCGGGTTTGAGCTTTGCGTTCTCCGATGTGCTTCGTAACCGGGGCAACTGGCTGAACTATGGTAAAGTGCGCGCTTCGATCGCCCAGGTGGGTGGAGGTTACCCGAACCCGTATGCGCTCAATCTGACCTACGGTCTGGAGGCTAACTCGTACCTTGGCGGGGTGCCGCTGATGAAGATCAACACCAACGACGGTACCATTCCGAATGCCCTGCTACAGCCTAACACCTCAACAACAACTGAGCTGGGTCTGGAAGGCAAGCTGTTCAACAACAAACTGGGCGTTGACCTGACCCTGTATAAGCGGGTGACGAAAAACGATCCGGTGGCGGCTTCGACCTCAACGGCTTCGGGCTACGGAAAAGTGCTGCTGAACGTGGGTGAGGTGGTGAATAAAGGAATCGAGCTGTTACTGACGGGTACGCCCTTCAAAACCAACAGCGGCTTTACCTGGAACGTGGCTTACAACGTAGCCTACAATGACAACAAAGTCATCAAGATTTCGGATCAGATCAAAGTGCTGGAGCTGGATCAGTCGCGTACGCAGAGTGCGTACATCTACCACTTCGAAGGTCAGCCGTACGGGATGATTGCGGGCTATAAAGCCATGCGCGATGCCAACGGAAACATCGTGTACAACGAAACGACCGGTATCCCGATGCGGAGCGAATTCACGATGCTGGGCCGGGGTGTTCCGCCCCTGACGATGGGTCTGACCAATACCTTCACCTACAAGAATTTCTCGCTGAGCTTCCTGGTCGATGGTAAATTCGGTGGCAAACTGTACAGCGCCACTAACTACTTCGCCTACAGCACCGGCTTGTCGAAAGAGACGCTGGTCGGTCGCGAGTCGGGTCTGACCGTTACGGGAGTAACCACGAAAGGGGATGCGTTCTCGAAAACCTTCGCGGGCAAGGATGTACAGGATTACTACAAAGGCCTGACCACCATCACCGATCAGTTTGTGTACAGCTCCGATTTTGCCAAGCTGCGTCAGTTCACACTGGGCTACTCGCTGCCAAAAGCCTTCCTGGCCAAAACCCCGATTCAGTCGGCCAGCCTGTCGCTCGTTGCCCGTAACCTGCTGATTCTGTACAACCAGGTGCCGAACGTTGATCCGGAGTCGACTTACAACAGCGGCAATGGTCAGGGACTCGAAATGTTTGGTGTGCCCCCGGCCCGTAGCTACGGTCTGAACCTGATGGTTAAATTCTAACAGCCACCGATCTTAACTCATTTCCATATGTTGACATACAGTAAAAAAAGACGATTGCCTATCCTGACGGCCGTACTGGCAGCCAGCCTGCTGGTGTCGTCCTGTGACCAGGGTTTTGAAGAACTCAACACCAACCCGAACGCGCTGACCGAGCCGGTAGTACCGAACCTGCTTTCGTACAGCATCGTGAAAACGGCGGGTACTGGCTACGAGAACCACCGGGGGAACCTGATTTATGCCGGGGCCATCATTCAGCATTTTGCTTCGCTGAACCCGTACTGGGCCGGCGACAAATACCTGTATAACGGACCCTATTCGGATGCCTTTTTCGAAACCGCCTACGGGTCGCACGTGAAGGAGCTGGAGCAGATCATTTCGATTACGAAAGATAATCCGGCGCAGTCGACCCTTTACAATGTGGCGCGTATCTGGCGGGTGTTTGGCTATCACCGTATCACCGATCTGTACGGCGATGTGCCGTATTCGGAAGCGGGCAAAGGCTATCTGAGCAGCACGTTCTCGCCCAAATACGACAAGCAGGCCGACATTTATGCCGATATGCTGAACGAGCTGGACCAGGCGGCCCAGGGTCTCGATGCCAACAAAACAGGATACGGCACGTCTGACCTGATTTATGGCGGTGATCTGACAAAATGGAAAAAGTTTGCATACTCGATGATGCTGCGGCTGGGCATGCGCCTGACGAAAGTCGATCCGGCCAAGGCGGAGTTGTACGTGAAGAAAGCCATTGCCGGGGGCGTGATGCAGAGCAATGACGACATTGCCAAGCTGAACCATGCCGATGGCGACGATAACAAGCGGAACCTGGACGCCAACACCCTCAGAACCCAGGAGTACGATGCGGCTAACCTGAAAGGAAAGGCTAACAGCAAGCTCAGCAAGACGTTCGTTGATTTCCTCAAGAACAACAACGACCCACGTCTACCGTTCATCGCTACCCTCTGGCAGGGCAACGCCAGTGCCACCGCTGAAGCAACGGCAACGAACCCGACTGCACAGAAGGGGCTGCCTAATGGCTACGATGCGACTACGATCAAAACCCTGATCCCGAGCTGGAACGACAATTCGATCACCGAATACTCCGAGGCTAACCTGAACAAGATAGCCAGCAACTCGGCCCCGACGCTGTTCCAGACCTATGCGGAAGTTGAATACCTGCTCGCCGAAGCCGCTCTGCGTGGCTGGGGTGATGGTCAGGCGGCCCTGCACTACAACCGTGGGGTGACGGCAGCCATGAGCATGATGTCGCTCTTTGGGGGTACGATTCCTCAAAGTGCGATCACTGCGTACCTGACGGCCCATCCATACCTGGCAACTGGCACTACGGCTCAGCAGATGGAACAAATCGGCACCCAGTACTGGGCCGTCAACTTCCTCAACTCGTACGAGGCATACGCCAACTGGCGCCGGACAGGGTATCCGGTGCTGACGCCGACCAACTTCCCCGGCAACGAAACCGGCGGAACGATCATGCGACGGTTGCGGTATCCAGCCTCTGAAGCGAGCCGGAATGCCGCCAAATACAACGCAGCCGTTGCCATTCAGGGTCCTGACCTGTTTACAACCCGGGTATGGTGGGATAAACAATAAGGATCTGGCTCATTCTGTTTAAATTACGGGTTAATAGGCCGTGGCCAACCAGCGGTTTATTAACCCGTAACTACGTTGATGCATCGCTCTCTGCTGTCATACATGAACCGAAACCCGCTGGTCGCTTTGTTTGGGCTGATGGCCCTGCTGGTTCCGGCCGGTCTCCAGGCCCAGTTTACCCGGCTGGCGCCGGAGCAGACGGGCATCCGGTTCACTAACCAGCTGACCGAAACAGAGGAACAAAATGTGTTGGCCTACGAATATTTTTACAACGGAGGGGGCGTGGCCGTCGGGGATCTGAACAACGACGGTCGGCCTGACCTGTACTTTACGGGTAACATGACGCCCGACCGGCTATACCTGAACGATGGCAACCTTCGGTTCACCGACCAGTCAGCCGCGGCCGGAATCGGTCAGGGACCGGGCTGGAAAACTGGCGTTACCCTCGTTGACATCAACCGCGATGGGTGGCTGGATATCTACGTATGTTACTCCGGCAATGGCGACCCGGCCATCCGGCGAAACCGGTTGTACATCAACAATCACCTCGACAAAAAAGGGCAGCTGACCTTTACGGACCAGGCTGCTCAGTACGGACTTGACTCACCCGCCTACAGTACCCAGGCCGTCTTTTTCGACTACGACAAGGATGGTGATCTGGATTGCTTCCTGCTTAACCACAATATCAAAGACTTCAAACGGTTCGACGCAGCGCTGACCAAAGCCATGCGGGACGAATTTGCTGGCGATAAACTCTTCCGGAACGATAACAACAGGTTTGTCGACGTCAGCGAATCGGCCGGTATTAAAGGCAACCCCATTGGCTTTGGGCTTGGCGTTGCCGTGGCCGACATAAACCTCGACGGCTGGCCCGATTTGTACGTATCCAACGATTACATTGAACAGGATTATCTGTACCTGAACGATGGCAAGGGCCACTTTATCGACCAGCTCGACCAGGCCATTGGCCACCTGAGTTACTTCTCCATGGGTAACGAGGTCGTCGACATGAACAATGACGGCTGGCCCGACATCTTTACCCTCGACATGTTGCCCGAAGACAACCGGCGGCAAAAACTGCTCTACGGACCCGAGAACTACGAGGTCTACCAGAATATGCTGCGCAACGGCTTCTCCCACCAGCTGATGCGGAACATGCTGCAACTCAACAACGGAAACACGGGTCAGAAAGCCGGATCGATTAACGTGCCTACATTCAGCGAGATTGGTCAGCTGGCCGGTATCTCCAATACCGACTGGAGCTGGGCCCCGCTTGTTGCTGATTTCGATAACGACGGCTGGAAAGACCTGTTCGTAACGAATGGCTATCTGCGCGACTATACGAATATGGACTTTATGAAGTTCTACGCTGATGCCCAGCTGAAAGCATCAAAAGGAAGCCCGACGGCCATGATGGATATTCTGAAACAGATGCCATCGTCGGCGACGAAGAACTACATATTCAGAAATTCAGGACAACTTACCTTCGACAATAAAGGGAAAGACTGGGGATTCGACCATCCTCTGTTGTCGAATGGGGCGGTCTACGCGGATCTCGACGGGGACGGTGATCTGGAAATCATTACCAATAACGTAAACGAGCCCGCTGGTATCTACCGCAACGATAATAACCGCCAGCATTACCTGGCCATCCAGCTCGGTGAGAGTACTGCGACAGCGGCTATTGGCGCTAAAGTCTGGGTGTATGCCGGAGGGATGCAGCAGTATCAGGAGTTCAACCCGTCGAGAGGGTTTGAATCCAGTATGTACGGACCGCTGCATGTCGGATTGGGGAAACAAACTGTAGCGGACAGCATTCGGATTGTCTGGCCCGACAACCGGACTCAGCTGCTTCGGAATGTCAAAGCTGACCAGAAGCTGGTTGTTCGCTACAAAGGCGCCGACAAACCGTTTGTGTACCAGACGGCAGAGAAGCCGCTCTATACCGCGGTGCCGGCCGATTCGTCGCTTTACCGGCACCGAGAGGATGTTTATAATGATTTCAAGCGGCAGCCGCTCATGCCCAACATGCTGTCTTATCAGGGACCCCATCTGGCACAGGGCGACGTAAACGGCGACGGCCTGGTGGATCTGTATGCCCCTGGTGCCAAAGGGCAGGCTGGCCAGCTGCTGATTGGGCAGGCCGACGGCACCTGGCAACCGCGGGCCCAGGCTGCCTTTACGGCCGACAAGCTGACCGAAGACACCGACGCCCTGTTTGTGGACGTCGACGGCGATGGCGACCAGGACCTGTACGTCGTCAGCGGGGGCTATGCCTACCTGCCCGACGACCTGCTGCTGAACGACCGGCTTTACCTGAACGACGGAAAGGGCAACTTCAGCCGATCGGCCGACGCCCTGCCGGGCGATCAGAGCAGTGATGCCTGCGTCGTGGCGCTGGACGTCGATAAAGATGGTGACCAGGATTTGTTCGTAGGGGGGCGGGTCCGTCCGGGCTTTTACCCGCAGGCGGTCAGCAGCCGTATCCTGATCAACGATGGGAAAGGGAATTTCTCGGATGCAACAGCCCAGCTGGCGCCTTACCTGAAAAACCTGGGTATGGTAACCGATGCGCTGGCATTCGATGCGGATCGGGATGGCTGGAACGACCTGGTTCTGGTGGGCGAGTGGATGCCGGTGTTGTTGTTGAAAAATCAACAGGGACGGCAGCTGGCAATGCCCCGTCCCTTAACCGCTGCCGGCTGGTGGAACCGGGTCGAAGCCAGTGACCTCGACGGTGATGGCGATACCGATCTAGTGCTGGGCAATTTTGGAAAAAACAGCCAGATGAAACCTTCTGACCGGGAACCCGTTCGTATCACC
This sequence comes from Spirosoma lacussanchae, assembly GCF_005870035.1. Taxonomy (GTDB): domain Bacteria; phylum Bacteroidota; class Bacteroidia; order Cytophagales; family Spirosomataceae; genus Spirosoma; species Spirosoma lacussanchae. Next base: position 179,193 of record NZ_SWJG01000008.1, read on the forward strand.
TTTGCCGACTTTGACCAGAACGAGTCGATCGATCCGTTTCTGACGTATTACATTCAGGGCAAACCGTTTCCCCTGGCCACCCGCGATGAAGCGCTGAACCAGATGTTCTCCCTGCGACGTAAATTTACCACTTACCAGGCCTATGCCGAAGCCAGCCTGACCGACATACTAACGCCCGAACAGCTCAGCAAAGCGGATACCCTTCAGGCTACCCAATTTGCATCAGGTATACTGGAGAATACCGGAACCGGCGCCTTTGACTGGCACGAACTACCGACAGAAGCTCAGTTTGCACCGGTGTTTGCTATTGCCTTCCTGGACGCCGATCAGGATGGAAAGACTGATCTGCTGCTGGCTGGTAACCAGTCGAATACCCGAATAAAAATTGGAAAGATGGACGCTAGTTACGGCCAGCTGTTCCGAAATAAAGGGAAACTACAGTTTTCGCACGTTCCCCAGAACCGGTCCGGCTTTGTTGTGAAAGGCGATGTTCGGGATGTGGTGGTGGTAGGCAAAGGCACTCAACAGCAGATTCTGTTCGGGCGTAACAACAACACGATGGAGGTGTACCGAAAAAAACCATAGATGCGTATGAAGCGGTTCTGGTTTTTGCTGATCATGAACGCGCTGGCCCTGGCGGCTGTTGCAGCCCCGCCCGGGCCAACTGGTGTTGGCTACGCCAGGGCGCTGAAGAAGCTGACCGACGTAATGGTGACCGACGTAACCGGCCCCTGCGGTGCGGCCCGGTACTACGCTTACGCGAATCTGGCGGCTTACGAGCTAATGTACCGACAGCAAAAACCAGCGGGTTATGTCCCGCTGACGGGGCTGCTTCGCGGGTATTCATTACCGACTCCAACCGTCCCTGACCCGGTAATCGACGTCGAATTTGGGAGCCAGTATATTCTGTTGCGAATGGGTGAAGAACTGCTTCCATCTGGCTATCTGCTCGAAGCGGCCCGCCAGCAGCTGATCCGTGATAGCCAGCAGCAGCGCCACCTAAGCAATGACCAACTCAGCCGGACAAGGGCCTATGCCGATAGCCTGGTGCGGAAAATAGTCCGGTACGCAGCCGCCGACGGATATCTGAAAACCAGCGGAATGATACGGTACACGCCCGACGACAAGCCGGGAACCTGGCAGCCCACACCACCCGCCTACTCCGAAACCTACGAACCGTACTGGGCAACGCTACGGCCATTTCTGCTCGACAGTGCCGCTCAGTTTCGACCCGTTCGTCCGGTTCCCTACAGCGCTGAGAAAGAGTCTGCTTTTTACCGGCTGGCCCGAGAGGTATATGACACTACCCAGTCGCTGACGGATGAGCAGCGTCACATTGCCAACTTCTGGGATTGTAACCCGTTTTTCCTGAACCAGAAGGGCCATGTCAACTTTGGTACCAAAAAAATCTCGCCCAGCGGCCACTGGATGGGCATCACTAGCCTGGTTTGCGAACAGCAAAAACTTTCTCTGGCCGAAACGATCCGGTGGCATACGCTGGTGGGCATCACCATGGCCGATGCGTTCATATCCTGCTGGGAAGAAAAATACAGCAGTAATCGGATCCGCCCCGAAACGGTCATCAATCAACAGATCGACCGCTCGTGGCGCCCGCTGCTGCAAACCCCGCCCTTCCCGGAGTATACCAGCGGACACAGTGTTATGTCGCAGGCGGTAGCAACGGTACTGACCGTGCTGGCCGGTAGACCAATTGCGTATACCGACGTGATAGAGGAAGAATTTGGGGTACCGGCCCGTACGTACCGATCATTTGGTGAGGCCGCCCGCGAGGCTGCCATATCCAGGCTGTACGGTGGTATTCATTTTCGCGATTCCATCGAAAACGGGGTTCGGCAGGGTGAGCAGATCGGTCGATTTATTGTAAAAAAACTAGGGTTGGCCGGGCAGGGGGCATCGATGCAGGCAACCCGTAAAAATAGATAACAGACTTTTATCCCGGCGGATGTAGTAGGCCAGTATGGCTCCGGTCTTTGAAAAAGATCGACCTACGCCTGATTGGGATTTTGTAAATTATTGATTTTCATTGGCGTGAGTATAATTAGCTGTCTAAACCACCCATCCTTTTTTAGACTTTCGGCGATCTGATCCGTTGATTTTTGATTTGCCGAAGTACATCGATTACCATGCAGGATAATGCCATCATCTCCGTCATTGACACGAAGAAAAACAAATTAAAACGGAACATCATCGCCGAACTTTACCGGGCTCAATCACGAACCATTGCTCAGTTAGCCAGTACGGTGCATAGCAGTGTACCGTCCACCACAGCCCTTATTGAGGAGTTGAGCGCTACCGACTGGGTACATGGCATCGGCATCGGGACCGCCCAGTTTGGTCGTAAACCCTCGCTGTTTGCGTTAAATCCCAACCGATATGTTACCCTGGTGGTCGACAGTAATGTGCACGACACCAAGTTGCTGGTTTTCAATCTGAACAATGAAGTAATTCATCGGGTAGACCTGGATTTGCAACTGGGCGAGACCGACCAGTTTGTCGAAAAGCTGCATGATCCGCTGAACCAGCTGGCCCAGTACCTGCGGGTAGAGGGTCGCGAAGTGATCGGCATAGGCGCTACCATGCCTGGACTAGTGAACCCAGTCCTGAGCCTGAACCATACGTACCCGGAACTGAGCCAGCCGGGCCATTCGCTGAGTACGCTCTTTGCGCTCCTGTTCGAAGCACCGGTTTATTACATCAACGACACAAAAGCGACGATTCTGGGTGAGTATCACTTCGGCCTGGCACAGGGTAAAAAGCACGTCCTGTCGATCAACATCGACTGGGGTATCGGTCTGGGCGTGATCATCAACGGCGAGGTGCTGCAGGGAACGGCTGGCTTTGCCGGTGAGCTGGGACACATCCAGATGAAGACCGATGGTGAGCTCTGCTTTTGCGGAAAAGTAGGCTGTCTCGAAACGCTGGCATCGGCCTCGTCGCTGATCCGGAGGGCTAAAGCCGGCCTGCGCCAGGGACGCATGTCGCTGCTGAACGAAGAAGGCCCCGAAGCCATTACGATTGAGATGATTATTGCTAAAGCCAACGTAGGCGACGGGTTCTGCATCGATCTGTTGAGCGAGGTAGGCAGTGAACTCGGGCGGGGACTGGCCACAGCGGTGCACCTCTTCAATCCAGAACTTATCATAGTCAACGGCGTACTGGCCCGGGTGGCAAAATCGATCCGTCGGCCGCTGGAGCAGGCCCTGGACAAGTACTGCCTGCTGAACTACCGCGATAACCTGAAAATTGAGCTTTCGGAGCTGGGCGAGATGGCCAAACTCTACGGCACCCAGGCCTACGTGCTGCAAAATCTGCTTGAACACGAACAAATACCCTAATGCTAAAAAAACAGTCGTTACTCAATTGCCTTCTTTTCTTTTCGGGGATGTGCTGTGCCGAACTGCCGGGTTTCGCGCAGAACACGGGCTCGGTTAACGATCCGGTCGAGTGGGTAAATTCGCTCATGGGCACCGATTCCAAACCCAGCCTGTCGAATGGCAACACCTACCCCGCCATTACCCTGCCCTGGGGCATGAATACCTGGATGCCGCAGACCGGCAAAATGGGCGACGGCTGGGCCTACACCTACGCAGCCGATAAGATCAGAGGGTTTAAACAAACTCACCAGCCCTCTCCCTGGATGAATGATTACGGTCAGTTTTCCATCATGCCCATAACCGGTAAGCTACGGCCCGGCGAAGATCAGCGGGCCAGCTGGTTTTCGCACAAGGCCGAGGTCGCCAAACCCTACTACTACGCCGTTTACCTGGCCGACCACGATGTAACGACCGAAATTGCCCCGACCGAACGGGCCGCCCGCTTTCGGTTTACCTTCCCTCAAACAGACAGTGCGTATGTAATCCTGGACGCGTTCGACAAAGGCTCGTCGGTCAAAATCATCCCGGCCGAGCGTAAAATCATTGGCTATACCACCCGAAACAGCGGGGGCGTGCCGCAGAATTTCAAAAATTATTTTGTGATCCAGTTCGACCGTCCCTTTACGAGTACCGCGGTCTGGAATGGGAAAGAAACCAGCCGCGGGGCAATCGAGCTGACTGCCGATCATACGGGTGCTGTTGTCGGCTTCAGAACCCAAAAGGGCGAACAGGTTCAGGCGCGGGTGGCTTCCTCCTTCATCAGTCCCGAACAGGCCGAACGGAATCTGGGCGAGATCGGCACCGATGATTTCGAAACGGTAAAAAACAAAGCCAAACAGGCCTGGAACACCGAGCTGAAACGCATCGCCGTTGAGGGTGGATCGGTCGATCAGCTCCAGACGTTTTACTCCTGCCTGTACCGCTCCCTGCAGTTTCCGCGTAAGTTTTACGAACTGGATGCCAGCAATAAGGTCGTACACTACAGTCCCTTTAACGGGCAGATTCTGCCGGGCTATATGTTCACCGATACGGGTTTCTGGGATACGTTTCGGGCGTTGTTTCCTTTTCTAAACCTGATGTATCCCAGCTTAAACGCCCACATTCAGGAAGGGCTGGTGAACACGTATAAGGAAAGTGGGTGGTTGCCGGAATGGGCCAGCCCGGGCCATCGGCCGGTTATGATTGGGTCCAATTCGGCGTCGATCGTGGCCGATGCATACCTGAAAGGGGTACGGGGTTACGATATCAACACGTTGTACGAAGCCGTTCTGAAAAACTCGGAAAACGCCGGGCCAATCTCTACCCTGGGCCGGGCCGGTGTGGAGTACTACAACAAACTGGGCTACGTGCCCTACGATGTCAAGATCAACGAAAACGCAGCCCGTACCCTCGAATACGCCTATGACGATTTTGCCATATACCAGCTGGCCAAAGCCCTCAAGCGTCCACAGTCCGAGATCGACCGTTTTGCGAAACGCAGCCAGAACTACCGGAACCTGTTCGACCCGAGCCATAAACTGATGCGGGGTAAGAACAAGGATGGTCAGTTCCAAGCGCCTTTTAACCCCTTCAAGTGGGGCGACGCCTTCACCGAGGGCAACAGCTGGCATTATACCTGGTCTGTTTTTCACGACGTAGAGGGGCTCATTGGCCTGATGGGCGGGCGGAAATCATTCGTCGGTATGCTCGATTCCGTGTTTGTGGTACCGCCGATTTTCGATGATTCGTACTACGGTTCGGTCATTCATGAGATTCGCGAAATGCAGATCATGAACATGGGTAACTACGCCCACGGCAACCAGCCGATCCAGCACATGACCTATCTGTACAACTATGCCGGTGAACCCTGGAAAACTCAGTACTGGGTGCGCGACGTCATGAACCGGCTGTACAAACCCACGCCCGATGGCTACTGCGGAGATGAAGACAACGGGCAAACGTCGGTCTGGTACGTGTTTTCGGCCCTCGGGTTCTATCCCGTTTGCCCCGGAACCGATCAATACGTGCTGGGTTCGCCCCTGTTTAGAAAGGCCACGCTCCGCCTGGAAAATGGAAAAACGCTGGTGATGAATGCCCCCGCCAACAGCAGCCAGAACCGGTACGTCGGCGCGGTGACTCGCAATGGTGCGGTTTACGAAAAAAACTGGTTTAGTCACGGCGACTTACTGCGGGGCGGAACGATCAACTTCACGATGGTGGCTCAACCCAACAAACAACGTGGCACCCAGCCCCCAGCCTTCCCTTATTCGTTCTCGTCCGACAAGCGGTAACGAACCGGCTGTCTGGTCCTGGCCCGGCTGGTTGCGGTAACCAGTCGGCTGCCCACGGTGCTTTGTTTCATCATTATAAAACCAACTTATGAAGCGTTCCCACCTCTCCCTATGGCTCGCCCTGGCTGTATCGATCCCTGGACTGGCTCAGCAGCACTCCGAGCAAAAACATGATAAATACGTCTGGCCAACGGATGAGCAGGTCCGGAAAAAGCTCGGTACCTGGCAAACGGCTAAGTTTGGTTTGCTGATGCACTGGGGCACGTACAGCCAGCGGGGCATTGTAGAATCCTGGTCGCTCTGCCCCGAAGACGAAGGCTGGTGTGAACGAAAAGGCCCCACGGCCCAAAACTGGTTCGAGTACAGGAAAGGCTACGAAGCGCTGCAAACGACCTTCAATCCGGTCCGGTTCAACCCCGACCGCTGGGCCGATGCGGCCCGGAAGGCGGGTATGAAGTATATGATCTTCACCACGAAGCATCACGACGGTTTTTGTATGTTCGATACGAAGCAGACCGACTACAAGATTACCAGCACCCGGTCGCCTTTCGCCACCAACCCGCGGAGTAACGTTACGAAGGAGATTTTGCAGGCGTTCCGGCAGCAGGACTTCCTGGTGGGCACCTATTTTTCCAAGCCGGACTGGCATAACGAGCATTACTGGTGGCCGTATTTCCCACCCAAAGACCGTAACGTAAACTACGACCCCAAAAAGTACCCTAAGGAATGGAGCCAGTTTAAAGAATTTACCTACAACCAAATTCAGGAGCTGATGACGGACTATGGGAAGGTGGATATACTCTGGCTGGACGGGGGCTGGGTCCGTCCGTTTAATACCATCGACTCGACCATTAGCTGGCAGCGGACTATTCCTTACAACCAGGATATCGACATGGCTCGCATAGCCGCCGACGCCCGGAAGAAACAGCCCGGTCTGCTCGTTGTGGACCGAACGGTGTCGGGTGAGTTCGAGAATTATGTAACCCCCGAACAGCAAATTCCGGATCAGTACATGCCTATTCCCTGGGAAACGTGCATGACTATGGGCGACAGCTGGTCGTACATTCCTAAAGAAAACTTCAAACCCACCCGAAAGCTGGTGCAGACGCTGGTCGATGTGGTGGCCAAAAACGGAAACCTCCTGCTCAACATTGCCCCCGGACCCGATGGCGAGTGGCACGAAGAGGCCTATAGTCGTCTGGCCGAGATCGGTACGTGGCTGACGGTAAACGGCGAGTCGATTTACAATACCAAACCACTTGCTCCGTACCGGCAGGGCAAATGGGCGTTTACCCAGCGGGATGCTACTACATACCTGTCGTACATGCCCGAAGAATCCGAAAAGCAGCTGCCGGCCAGCCTGACCCTACCGCTGGCCCCCGGAAAGTCGCTGACGCTGCTGGGGACAAAACAACCCCTGAAGTGGAAAAAAAACGGACAGGAAGCACAAGTTGTCATTCCGGAGAAAGTACGCCAGCAACTTGCCAACCAACCCGTATGGGTATTTAAGCTGGGCTGACGAGTTTAGCCGACGTAGTCCTGCCGGGTAGTAGCCAGTTGCCTGTTCTGATTCATCACGAGTCTGTCTGCGCGGCTGCTCCAGAGCTACCCATGTCCATTATTTGCCGATCAGGGCGCTGAATTGGCTGCTTACAACCTGTTACTAAATCGATGAAATTCATTAAACACTCACTCCTGGCGTTGCTGCTGGCGGTTCCCGGCTGGGCCCACGCTCAGACCCGGTACGAGCTGAAAACCGGCTGGCAGTGTAGCCCCATCGCCAAAACAAAAGAGGACGGAACTGTTCTCTCGTCACCTGCCCACCCGCTGGCGGGCTGGATGCCTGCCGTAGTTCCTGGTACCGTATTGACGACCCTGCTGGCCAACAAACAGATTCCGGATCCATTCTACGGGATGAACAATGAAAAAATACCGGATGTGTATCATGTCGGCCGCGACTATTACACCTACTGGTTTGCCACCGATTTTCAGGAAACCGCGAAACCGGGCGAGCAGGTCTGGCTGAACTTTCGGGGCATCAACTACAGCTGCGATGTGTACCTGAATGGGCAGAAACTGACCAACCGGCCTCATACGGGGATGTTTCTTCGCAAAACGTTTAACATTACGCCCTACCTGCAGAAAAGCGGCAAAAACCGGCTGGCGGTTATCGTATACCCACCCGACCCGGTAGGCAATCCGAACGGCGGTCAGGGGGGTGATGGAACGATAGCCCGGAATGTGGCCCATCAGTACGTGGCAGGCTGGGACTGGATTCAGCCGGTTCGGGATCGGAATACCGGCATATGGGACAAAGTCACCATCGAGAAGACCGGGGGCGTCAACCTGAAAAACCCGCATGTAGTGACCAGCGTACCCGGCATTCGACAGCCAGACGGCCCGCAGCAACCCGCTCTGGTCGGTACGTCGGCCGAGCTGGAAAACCCGACAACGGTCCGGCAGGAAGGTACGCTGCGGTTCACTATCAATGGCCAGACGGTATCAAAAAAGGTAAGCCTGGCTCCCGGAACGACAACAATGGTTCAGCTACCGACCCTCACCCTGGCTAACCCCCGGCTGTGGTGGCCGGCGGGCTATGGGAATCAGTATCTTTATTCGGCTACGGTTCAGTTTGTTACTGGAACGCAGCGGGTTCTGGACGAAGAAGAGCTACAGGTAGGCGTCCGGGAAATTCAGACGGCCTGGAATACGACGACCCGAAGTCGGCAGATCAGCGTTAATGGGCAGAAGGTATTTATCAAAGGGGCCAACTGGATTATCTCCGATGCTATGCTCCGGTTTTCGCCCGAGCGGTACAACGCCGAAATACGCTTCCACCGCGATATGAACCTGAACCTGATCCGAATCTGGGGTGGGGCCCTGACCGAGCGGCCGGAGTTCTACGAGGCCTGCGACCGGTATGGACTGCTGGTGATGCAGGACTTCTGGGGGTCGGGCGATTGCAATGGCCGATGGATTGATCCGGCCAAGAAAGATGACCAGTGGACCCGCCGTAAATACCCCGACGATCATGCACTGTTCCTTACATCGGCCATCGACCAGATCAAGATGATTCGGAATCACGCGTCTCTAGCCATGTGGTGCGGAGGCAACGAGATTACCCTGCCCCAGGACATCATGACGCCCCTGCGCGATTCGATCCTGCCCAAACTCGACGGAACGCGCTGGTTCATCGATTATTCGAACTCCGACGAGATGTCGTATAATTTTCTGGGCGGTAACGGCGACGGACCCTACGGAATTCAGCCCATCGAGCGGTTCTGGTCGTACCGGACTTGGCCGTTCAACTCCGAAGTTGGCTCAGTTGGAGTGGGGGATTATACCTCCCTGGCCCGCTTTATACCGGCCGAGAATAGGGTGTCTCCCGTATATCGTCCGTCCGGCAAAAGCCAGGTCGACTCAGTCTGGAACTACCATAAATACATCGGCTACGATGCATCGATCGACCCCTACGGAGCGCCTGCCGACGTTCGTGACTTTGCCCGCAAGGCACAGCTGGTGAACTACGATCAGTACCGGGCGCTGATGGAAGGCTTCAGCGCACACATGTGGGATTGGTATACCGGTACCATTATCTGGAAAACCCAGAACCCATGGACCTCGTTACGGGGACAGATGTACGATTACTACCTCGACCCCAACGCGGGACTGTACGGCCTGCACCGCGGGAGCGAGCCCCTGCACATCATGTATAACCCCGTTGACAGTATAGTGATGGTAGCGAACAATACGTTCAGGTACCACCGGGACATGATGATGGTTATTCAGGTATACGACATGGCTGGCAAAGACTCTACGCTGACGCAGGTCTTCTCGGAGATAGGGCCGACGCTGGTTCGGCCGTACGTGCCCATTGGTCGTACTATAAAGGCCCTGACGAAGGAGAAAGGGGCTTTTCTTCGGCTCCGGCTCCTCGACCTGAACCGGCAGCCCCTGAGCGAAAACATGTATTGGTTGCCCGATGAGAAAGGCAATCATTCGGGTTTGCAGCAACTGGAAAAAGCGTCTGTTCAGCTTTCAGCCCGACTGCTAGCCCCGGGCCGGGTGGAGGTGACGCTGACAAACCCAACGGGAGGTCCGATGGCATTCTTCAACCGTGTCTCTCTGGTTGACGCGACCACAAAAGCGAGGATTTTGCCGGTATTTTACAGTGACAACTACCTGTCTGTTCCACCGGGAGAGAAGAAAACTATAACGGTAGAGTATACTCCCACGATCACCGACCCCCTGGTGTCGCTGGAAGGCTGGAATGTGCCGGAACAATTTGCTCCTATACAGCGGTAGCTCGTCGTTAACAGCAATCCTAAGCCGCCCGGCCGTTCACCCTGTAGAACTGGCTGTGTAGCTTAGGGTTGCTGTATGTACTACAGAAAGAAATCGGCAGCCAAAGCTGTGCTTTTAGATATGAACAAGCCTTCTTTTTGACAGAGCCTTGCACCGACAGGCCCTGGCAGGCGAATCAGGATTTAGGGTTTTCCCTGAATTTGGGGTTGATAGGGTTTTCTATATAATCCAGGGGCGAGAAGGGTCCTAGTTTTGCTTCGTAACGTACTAAAAGCTGATGCAGTGGTAACCAGACGGTAGTTGGGGCGGGGCCAGGTTAGAGCAAGGGTACAGCTATCAGCGAAGAAATGGGTTGTACGCTGATAATCAGTTTTCGCACCATGAGTATAACCGATAAAACCAGTGGTTTATCAGTAAGCCGTTAGGCGTCTCCACGTATCGCTGTTGCTTGACTATGCTCAGGATTATAGTTGCCGTAAGCCTATTCATAGGCAGTTTATTTCGGATCGAGCCTGTATCGGCGCAAACCGTATCCGAAGCCATTCGCCTGAACCAAATTGGCTTTTACCCCAATGCCCCCAAAGTAGCCATTATCGTGGCAGCAACGGATGGCCCGTTTCAGGTAACCACTGCCGATGGCCGCAGGGTCGTTTACTCCGGATCGCTCAGCGAGTCGCGCACCAACGCTATATCCGGCAAAACGGCTCGTTCGGCCGACTTTTCGACCCTGCGCACGCCCGGTACATACGTACTCGTAATTCCCGGATTGGGTAAATCCTATCCGTTTTCTATTCAGGCCAATATTCATCAGAAGCTGGCTGCAGGCGCGATCAAGGGCTTTTACTACCAGCGAACCGCAATCGAACTACCCGAAACCTACGCCGGTATCTGGCACCGCCCGGCCGGCCATCCCGATACCCGGGTGCTGATCCATCCGTCGGCGGCATCGGCAACCCGCCCCGCCGGAACGACGATTTCGTCGCCCCTGGGCTGGTACGATGCCGGAGATTACAACAAGTACATCGTCAATTCGGGCATCACGATGGGGACCCTGCTGTCGGTATACGAGGATTTTCCGGACTATTGCCGTTCGATGGCCGTTTCCATCCCTGAACGCACGAATCAACTGCCCGACCTGCTCGACGAGTCACTCTGGAACCTGCGATGGATGCTGACCATGCAGGACCCGGCCGACGGGGGCGTTTACCACAAACTGACGAATGCCCGCTTCGACGGAATGGTCATGCCCGATAAAGCCACGGCTGATCGCTATGTGGTGCAGAAAAGCGTAACGGCTGCGCTCGATTTTGCGGCCGTTATGGCGCAGGCCGCCCGAGTCTTTAGACCCTTTACCCGCGAGCTACCCGGCCTGGCCGATTCCTGTTCTACAGCAGCTGTAAAGGCCTGGCAGTGGGCCAAACAGAACCCCGATGCCCTGTACAATCAGGATGCCCTGAACAAGTCGTTCGAGCCCGATGTCGTTACGGGTACTTATGGCGACCGCTCGGCTGCTGACGAATGGATCTGGGCCGCGGCCGAGCTATATCTGACCACGAAAGACGATACCTATTACACCGCTGTGAACCTGTTTCCCGACGAAAACACACCGCTTCCATCGTGGCCTATGGTTCGGACGCTGGCCTATTATTCACTGGCCCGCCTGTCGAAGCAGATGACGCCACGGGGCCAGCAGGACTTGCCCAAAGTAAAGGCCCACATACTGCGGCTGGCCGATCAGCTCAAGCAGGATCGAAACAAGCAGGCTTTCCTGACACCTATGGGTAAGTCGGCCAGTGACTATATCTGGGGTAGCAGCGCCGTAGCGGCTAATCAGGGTATAGCGCTCATTCAGGCGTTTCGGCTCACCAACCAGGGTGAATACCTCGATGCCGCGCTGGCCAACATGGATTATCTGCTCGGCCGGAACGCTGTCGGCTATTCATTCGTAACGGGCTTTGGGAGTAAAACGCCATTGCACCCGCACCACCGGCCTTCGGTGGCCGATGGAATCGACGCGCCGGTACCCGGCCTTCTGTCGGGGGGCACCAACGCCAACGCAGCTCGGCAGGACAAATGCCCTGGCTACACCACCACCGTTGCCGATGAGGTCTTTCTGGATGCCGACTGCTCCTACGCGTCTAACGAAATTGCCATTAACTGGAACGCGCCCCTGGTTTACCTGGCAACGGCGCTGGAAGCCCTGCAGAAAAAACGGTAAACTGGCTGGCAGAAGCGACGTTTGTGGTTTATAGAGCTGCCATTATCTCTATTTGTACGATGCTGAATCGATTGGTGTTCGTTGTGCTGCTACTGAGCAGCGTTCCGGGCCTGGCGCAGGTTCGTCTGGCGCGGCTTTTCTCCGACCATGTTGTTTTGCAACGGGGACAGCCTCTTCCGGTTTGGGGGTGGGCAAAGCCTGCCGAAGCGGTCACGGTAACCATAGCCGGTCAAATGCAGAAAACAAAAGCAGGGCCCGACGGCAAATGGCAGGTCACTTTTTCACCCCTCCAGGCCGGTGGGCCACACACCCTGTCGGCCACCGCTAAATCGGGTAGGGCAGGAGCCTCCGATGTGCTGATTGGCGAGGTCTGGATCTGCTCGGGACAGTCGAACATGGAATGGCCTGTGCGGCAGGCCAACAACTACGCGGCTGAGAAGAAAATGGCGAACTTCCCCCAGATTCGCCACTTCCGGGTCGAGCATGAACTAGCCCTCACCCCGCAGGCCGACCTGACTGCCGGGGAGTGGCAAATCGCTTCGGCCGAAACCGTGGGTGACTTTACGGCTATTGGTTTCTTTTTTGCCCGGGAGCTGAACCAGTCTTTGCAGGTACCGATCGGGCTGCTGCATTCATCCTGGGGCGGCTCACAGGTAGAAGGCTGGATTAGTAAAGAAAGTATGCTGACCAGTGATGAGCTGCGGAGCTACGCCCAGCATCTACCAACATCCTGGCGTGAGGCCGACAGCCTGGTAGATGTTAAGCTGCGGACCCAGCTGCTTGGCACCGCCCAAAAACCCACCAGTGCCGATGAACAAAAGTACCTGACGCCCAACTATGACTTTTCGCGCTGGCGGAAGACCGACGCGCTGGGTCAGTGGGAGTGGAAAGACATGCGTGGTTTCAAAGGACAGGGCTACATGACCCGCGCTGTTGACATCACCGACGATATGGCCACTACCGAAACCACCCTGGCGCTGGCCGAAAATGACAGTCCTGTCGAGGTGTTCATCAACGGCAAGTCCGTGGCCCGGGGTGCGGTAACGGGCGTTCGCAAAATCACCCTGCCTGCCAACACCTGGCGGGCGGGCACAAACCGGATTCTGATCAAACTGGGTAATATGGTCGATCCGGCCTGGTACGGTCCTGGACTCAAGGGGTCGGCAACGGATCTGTACGTTGATGGGGCGGGTCAGCGTATCGGTCTGGCGCGCGACTGGCAGATCATGCCCGCCTTTGCCGAGCCGTATGAATACAAGCGGTTTATGAACAACGTGGGCGTTAGTATCTACAACGCCATGATTGCGCCACTGCTACCATTTGCGGCCAGGGGGGTGCTCTGGTACCAGGGCGAAACCAACGCGGGTCGGGCGTACCAGTATCGGCAGACCTTTCCGTTGCTGATTCGGGACTGGCGGCAGAAGTTTAACCAGAATTTCTCGTTCTATTTCGTACAGTTGTCAAGCTACGGGGCTAATCAAAGCAGTAACCAGGGCAGCAACTGGGCCGAACTTCGGGAAGCCCAAACGATGACCCTTAGTTTGCCAAAAACCGGCATGGCGGTAACGACCGATGTGGGCAACCCAAATGATATTCACCCGACCAACAAACAGGATGTTGGGCATCGACTGGCGGTGCTGGCGCTCAGGAATGACTACGGACAGGCCGCGCCAGCCGGTTCTCCCCTTTACGACGCCGTTACCTTTGCCGATGGTAAGGCCATCGTCACCTTCAAACAGGCCGACAAGGGGCTAACGGTGAAGGATAAGTACGGGTATCTGAAAGGCTTTGAAATTGCGGGCGACGACAAAAAGTTCTATTATGCCCAGGCTCATATTCAGGGTAATACCGTTGTTGTATCGCATCCGGCGATTCCGAAGCCCGTTTCGGTAAGGTACGGCTGGGCCGACGCGCCGGAAGAGGCCAATCTGTTCAGTGTGGACGGGTTTCCCGTTAGCCCATTCCGCACCGATACCTGGACGCCCATCACGGCCAAGGCAACCTTCAACTGACAGGGCTGGATCAGGAACGATTGTCTACACGGCCAAACGGCATCGGCAGCCCTAGCCAGGCAGAAAGTGGGGCAACATTCATACACTGCCTATTCGACGTATTTTCTTTTCTTTATGTATAAACAAACACTGCCCCAGCTGCTTTGCCTGCTGATCGGGCTCACCATGCTGTCCAGCATCTTTGCCCGCCCCCGGCCGGACCTCATCGACAAAAAAGCGACCGCCGAAACCAGGGCCCTGGTTCAGAATCTGCATAAACTGGCCAAAAAGCACATTTTGTTTGGTCATCAGCACGCTACCGAATATGGGCATGGCTGGGCGGGCGAGCCAAATCGGTCGGACGTAAAATCAGTCGTGGGTTCACACCCGGCCGTTATCGGAGTCGATTTCAGCGGGTTGTCGGGTCGGCCGCCCCAGGTGATCGAAAAGAACAAGGAACAGCTCCGCCAGCAGATTGTCGATACCTATAATCGGGGCGGGGTAACAACGGTTGCCTGGCATTTTTCTAACCCGGTGACCCCCCAAACCGGCTTCTACTGGAACGATTCGATCACGGCACCGGCGGTCAGGCAGCTGATTCCCGGTGGGTCGCATCATGCCGAATACAAGTCCATCTTGCAGACAGTAGCCAGCCTGGCCGGTTCAGTGACGGGGGCGGACGGGAAACTGGCGCCGATGCTGTTCAGGCCCTACCACGAATTGGACGGAGGCTGGTTCTGGTGGGGCAAACCGCATTGTACCAAAGAAGAGTTCACCTCACTCTGGCGCTTCACCGTCTCGTATCTGCGGGATAGTCTGCAGGTTCACAACTTCGTCTATGTGTTTTCGCCCGATTGTCTGTACAAAACCGAAGCGGAATACCTGGATCGGTATCCCGGCGACGAATGGGTCGATATGGTTGGGGTGGATAATTACGCTGACTTTGGCCGGAGCGGACGGTATAACCTGAAGGCTGGCCTGGCTAAGCTCAAAATTGTGTCCGACTACGCCCGCAAGGCTGGCAAACTAGCTGCCTTTACCGAAACGGGGCTGGAGTCGATTCCGGATACCACCTGGTGGACCTCTGCGTTGCTGAAGACGCTAACCGCTGAGAAAATGCAGCTCGCTTACGTGCTGGTCTGGCGTAACGACAGTCGAAGCCCCACCCATTATTATGCGCCTTACCCGGGCCAGGGAAGTGCAACTGATTTTACCCGCTTTTATCAGGACCCGTACACCGTTTTCGAAACCGATTTACCGAGGCTCTACCGTCGAAAGAAGTGGCTCATCTTTTAGTAATCTCTAGCGAAGCCTGTGCTGAACGGGTTGCCGAGCAGATAATTGATGGGGTGGGTGATGCCGGGGTAAGTAGGAGAAACTGAGATTAGCCCTTTATTGCTACATTGCCTGTCGGCAAACACTTATTAATTCCTCTCTATGCGCTTTCAACCGGCTCCAACCCGTTATCAGTCGATGGCTTATCGGCGGTGTGGGCATAGCGGATTGCTTTTACCGGCCATTTCGCTCGGTCTCTGGCAGAACTTCGGCCATGTCGACAGCCTCGAAAACAGCCGTCAGATGGTCCAGCGGGCGTTTGATCTGGGCATCACTCATTTCGATCTGGCTAATAACTACGGACCGCCCCCGGGTTCTGCCGAAGAGAATTTTGGGCATATCCTCTACCATGATTTACCCGGTTACCGCGATGAGCTGGTCATTTCGACCAAGGCCGGCTATGGCATGTGGAATGGTCCCTACGGCGACGGTGGGTCTCGCAAATACCTGATCGCCAGTCTGAACCAGAGCCTGAAACGCATGCACCTGGACTATGTCGATATTTTTTACCACCACCGACCTGACCCCAACACGCCACTCGAAGAAACCATGTCGGCGCTGGATCAGATCGTCCGGGAAGGCAAAGCCTTGTATGTAGGCCTGTCGAACTACAAACCGGCCGAGACAAAGAAGGCTATCGACATCCTGAACGAGCTCGGTACACCCTGTCTGATTCATCAGCCACGCTACTCGATGCTGGATCGGTGGGCCGAGGAGGGGTTACTCGATGTTCTGGAAGAGGAAGGGGTTGGCTGCATTCCCTTTTCGCCATTGGCGCAGGGTTTGCTGACCGATAAATATTTGCATGGTGTACCCGCCCATTCGCGCGCGGCCCGAAACGGTTCATTACCCGAGCATAAACTAACCCCCGAAACCCTTGCGTTAATTGGCCAGCTGAACGAACTGGCCCGGCAGCGCGGTCAGACCCTGGCCCAGATGGCCATTGCCTGGTTATTGAGAGACGAGCGGGTAACCTCGGTGTTGATAGGCGCCAGCCGACCCGAGCAGATTTCTGATTCAGTGCAGGCGCTGGCCCATGTAGCCTTCACCAACGACGAGCTCGCGGTGATCAACGGGTTGCTGATGGTGGCCTGACCCAACCCTATGTTTACCATCGTTTAGGATAGCACCGGTTAGTAGCGACCAGAGCATTCCGGCTTTTCTCCGAAATAAACCGACTGTAGGGTCTATACCGACTACCGCCAGGTGAACTCAATGACTAAACTCTTTGTGTGGGGACTGTTCGTGCTGATCGTTCAAACGACGGCGCTATCCCAAACTCCGCCTACAGCGCTGCGCACGGACCTACTGTTGCATACCGACCGGGTTTGGCAACAGGGTTTACTGACTAACCTGACGCTCATGACCGCCCATTCTGTTCGTTTCGCGGGTCAATATGCGCTCATTCGGAGCGAACGTCCGTCGTTTAGCTGGGTAGTGCCGTCGGGTAGCCAAACGGCCTACCAGGTGCAGGTTTCTACCACTCAGACCGGTTCCGCCGACGTTTGGGATTCCGGTCAGGTAAGGAGTCGTCAGAGTGTGGGTATTGTGCTGGGGGGAAACCCGCTCGGTCCCAGTCGGGTCTACTACTGGCGGGTTAAAATCTGGAATGAGCATAATCTTGAAAGTAGTTATTCGACTCCGCGGGCGTTCCGTACGGCATCCCGTCTGGCTCCCTACGAAACACCGTACTACCCGCTCACCCGTACGGTTGACCAGCCCCGCCCACAGCCCGCTACCACCGACCGGCGTCGGTTGTACGATTTTGGCAAAGCTACCTTCGGTCAGGTTAGACTGATGGCTACGGCAGCTACTGATCAGGATTCGGTGCTGCTTCATATTGGCGAGGTCCTAACGCCCGACCGTCACGTCGATTCCAGGCCCCGCGGTACAGTTCGATACCGCCGAATCTGGTTACGATTGCAGAAAGGGACGCACGAGTACGCGGTTCAGTTTCTGTCTGACAAACGCAATACCGGACCGAAAGCTATACACATGCCCGATTATATGGGTGAGGTGCTGCCCTTTCGCTACGTGGAGGTCGAGCTGCCGATTCCATCAATCAGCATCGATCAGCTGGTGCGGCATACCATCACGTATTCGTTCGATGAGAATGCGTCAGCGTTTACGTCTTCTGACTCGATCCTTAACCAGATCTGGGATCTGTGTAAGCATACCATTCGGGCAACTACGTTTACGGGCTATTACGTTGATGGCGATCGGGAGCGAATCCCCTATGAGGCCGATGCGCTGATCAACCAGCTCTCTCACTACGCTACCGACGCGGAGTTTACGATGGCCAAGCGATCGCTGAATTATCTGGTGTTTCATGCCACGTGGCCTACAGAATGGTCGTTACAGAACATTCTGGTTGCCTGGTACGACTACCTCAACTCGGGCGATATCAGAACTGCACAGGCGTTATATCCTGACCTGAAAGCCAAGCTGCTGCTGCCACTGGCCAGGGCTGATGGATTGATCAGTACCCGAACCGGACTGCAGAACGAGGCCTTTCGGCAATCTATTCATTATGATACCTTCGATGGTCGTTCCACCATTCAGGATATTGTCGACTGGCCGCAACAGGGTGTGCTGGGGCTTGGGAAAAAAGAAGCTGGCGAAACCGACGGATTTGTGTTTCGGGATTACAACGCCGTCGTAAATGCCTTCCATTACCAGGCTTTAGTTCATATGGCGAAGCTGGCCAGTGAACTGGGAAAAAAAGAAGATGCTGCCTTTTTTCTTGCCCGAACGGAACAGGTGAAGCGGGCTTTCCGGCAAACGTTTGTAGAACCCCGGTCGGGCCTGATCCGGGATGGAGAAGGAACCGATCACTCGTCGCTGCACGCTAACATGATGGCATTGGCCTTCGGACTGGTTCCGGAAAACCATCAGCCGGCTGTGCTGAAACACATCAGATCCCGCGGCATGGCCTGCAGCGTTTATGGGTCCCAGTTTCTGATGGACGCGCTGTACAATGCCGGCGAAAGAGCCTACGCGCTGGCCCTCCTGACCGCCACCGACGAACGGAGCTGGTATAACATGATCCGGACCGGGTCTACCATGACCACCGAGGCCTGGGATACTCGGTACAAACCTAACCAGGACTGGAACCATGCCTGGGGAGCCGCACCGGCCAATATCATTGTTCGTAAGCTAATGGGAGTCGAACCCCTGAGCCCAGCCTATGAACAGATCCAGATCAAGCCCCAGCCCGATACGCTGAAACAGGCTGAACTTCAACTCACTACCCTGCGGGGGCTGCTGGCACTCAGCTTTCAAAACGAGTCGGATCAGTTTGATTTGCGGCTTACCTTGCCCGGAAATTGCCGGGCTGTCGTTTATTTGCCCCGTAAATCCGCAAAGGGAGAGGTCTGGCAGGATGGCAAACGGATCAAAGCCGCATCGGCCGGGAACTTCTGGAAAATCGACGATGTGCCAGCGGGTTCGTATCACTGGGTTGTCAGGTAATCTACGTTTAAAGCCTGTCGGCACCTTTGACGAAAGAGACGAAAACTATGCAGCAAACACACACACCAGAGACCGCTCAACAGTACGTATATGAAAGCCGGTATGCCTCCTCGCCAGCTGAGGTACAGGGTATGAACACCGAGCAGCTCCGCCAGCAATTTCTTATTCAGGACCTGTTCGTTCCCAATCAGTTTCGCTGGACGATGTCGTTCTTTGATCGATACCTGACGGGTGGAATACTGCCCGTCAGTGAGTCCTGCCCGCTAGTACCGCCCGACCAGCTGAAAGCTGCTTATTTTCTGGAGCGCCGGGAGCTGGGCGTAATCAACGTAGGCGGGCCCGGCCGGATCATAGCCGACGGTACGATGTACGACCTCAGTTACAAAGAAGCCCTTTATTTGGGGAAAGGTACCCGTGCTGTTGAGTTTTCGTCGATGGATGATGAGGCTCCCGCGCGATTTTACCTCAACTCGACGCCTGCTCACCAAACCTACCCCAACCGCAAGATTGCCCGGGCCGATGCCAACCAGCTGAATCTGGGCG
Organism: Spirosoma lacussanchae; assembly: GCF_005870035.1. Lineage (GTDB taxonomy): Bacteria > Bacteroidota > Bacteroidia > Cytophagales > Spirosomataceae > Spirosoma > Spirosoma lacussanchae. The sequence continues at coordinate 198,721 of NZ_SWJG01000008.1, forward strand.
GTTCGGATACGGCCAATGAACGGACCATCAATCAGATGCTGATCAATCAGGTGCTGCCGACCTGCCAGCTACAGATGGGAATGACCGAGCTGAAGACCGGGAGTGTCTGGAACACGATGCCTGCCCACGTTCATGACCGGCGGATGGAAGTGTATTTCTATTTTGAGGTGCCCGAGGGGCAGGCTGTTTGTCACCTGATGGGCGAGCCCCAGGAAACCCGGCATATCTGGGTGCACAACGAAGAGGCTGTAATCTCGCCAAACTGGTCGATTCATGCGGGCGCCGGTACATCTAATTACACCTTTATCTGGGGTATGGCCGGTGAAAATCTGGATTATGGCGACATGGATTTTTGTGCCATCCAGGACTTACGCTAGGCTACCTGGTATTCGAGGAGCCTGGGGTTGAGGCTGACTGGCTAAACCGGTTAGGCTCAGTCGGGCATTTGCTGCAGGTAGGTTTTCCGCGTTTTTTTCTTGGTATAGAACTGGGTCGTTTCGAGCGTTTCGTGACGTAGGTGTTGTTGCACGTGCTCGAGGCTAACCCCTTCTTCGAGCAGGAGTTGCCCCACGGTATGGCGCAAACTGTGGGCCGACATGCCGGTTCGTTTCAGGCCATGCTGATTCAGTTGCTTATCCACGATATAGCGGATCTGATGGGTCTTTAAATCCTGAAAAAGGAACTCTCCACGCTGGTCGGCCCGGATGGGCCAGCGGCCGGCTTCGGCCAGGTATTCCTGCATAATCAGCCGGCAGCCCGCGAAGAACTTGATCGCCTTTTTCGTGTTTCGGCCTTTTCCTAAAATGTGTAACTGCTGCCGGTCGAAGTCCAGATCACTCAGCCGGAGTCGGGTTACTTCAACGGTGCGCAGGCCTTCCAGACCCAGCAGGGCCAGGATCGCTTTGTCGCGGAGGGAGGTTACGCCGGCCAGCAACTGCTCGCGTTCATTGGCCTCCAGACTGTCTTTATAAAAGGTCCGCTCAACGGCCAGGCCCCGAACATCCTGAATATCGCGCAGGGTGTTGAGCTGGTCGGTGTTTAGTTGCAGCTGTTCCCGTTGCCGAATGCACCAGACCGCCAATTGTTTGAGGGCCGACAGGTATAGATTGACCGTAAACGCCGAGTACCCATTGTCTTTCAGATGCTGAACAAAGTCTGATACGGTTTGTCCGCTCAGCGAGGCCAGTTGGCCAGATTGCTGCTGATTGTCGACGTACAGAAAAAAGGCATTCAGTGCTTTGGTGTATGTTTCCTTCGATCGATCACCCCTCAGGTTCTTGGCTTCCCGGATGAACCGAAGAATCAGTTCGTTAGCAGCAACGGGTAATCGGGCGGTTTTGGGGTCGGCCATAACGGCGGGCTGACCCATCGACTGGTAAAACAACAGGAACTTCCGAATGGGCGAAACGCGGTTGGGCGGCAGATCAGCCGTGAAGCGGGCAAAACTCATTCCATCGATGCTAAAATCATGCTCCAGGCAATACAGCAGGTACGATTTAGCGTGCCTGGGATAATTGCTGGAGGCCGGGAGGTCGGCCGCAAAATAGCGAATGATTTGACTGACCGTATACCGGGTACTGGCCTTCCCAACTGCTGCACTGGCAGCCGCCCGCACGACCCGGACTGACTTCGACGATGGATCTGTCATAACTACCTACGTTGACATTTCAGAAATGACCGGACGGGCGTCGGCTACCGCAAGCGGATTGGAAATAGCGAGACAGCCACCAGACCTGCGAGCGATGAAACGCCCGTTCAGGACGAAGATACAGGTTCATCACATACCGACCGCCGTCAACCCCCGCCGATTTCCGCTCGCAGTAATGACTGACGCGCTGTTCCTGATCTGGACATCCTATTGCCCTGCTCTATGCGTTAGTTGATTCTCCTCATGCTGACTGGCCGTGCCAGTCTGTGCCGGATTCGATTCCTCACATTATACTGTAATCCCCGCTGTTTGTACTGCTCCCGTCCGCCATGCAGCCCGTAGGTTTGTTTCTGCAATTCGGGTTGTTTTAGTTGGTCTGGCTAACAGGCTATTACGCTCTCAGCATACGCTGCTAACGTGATGGGTTGTAGACGTTGGCCACTGGTTTTATTGAATTATCAACTTATAATCCTAAAAACATGAGCAAGATCACTGTAAGTGACGGAACCGAGATTTTCTACAAAGATTGGGGAACCGGTCAACCTATCGTTTTTCATCACGGCTGGCCGTTGTCGAGCGACGACTGGGATATCCAGATGATGTTTTTCGTCAGTCAGGGCTTTCGGGTCATTGCCCATGATCGTCGGGGGCACGGGCGATCGTCCCAAACATCCGAGGGGCATAATATGAAAACGTACGCAGCCGACGTGGCCGAGCTGGTTCAGTTTCTCGATCTGAAGGATGCCATACATATCGGTCATTCGACGGGTGGGGGCGAGGTTATCCGGTATGTGGCCCAACACGGTCAGGGACGGGTAGCGAAAGCCGTGCTGGTCAGTGCGGTAACGCCACTGATGGTACAAACGGATACCAATCCCGATGGCGTACCGATGTCAGTTTTCGACGAAATTCGGGAAGGCACGGCCAACCATCGCCCGCAGTATTTCCAGGACTTCACCCTACCTTTCTACGGCTACAACCGGGAGGGCGCCCAGATCTCACAGGGCATACGAGACAACTGGTGGCGTCAGGGTATGATGGGGAGCGTCAAAGCGCATCATGACGGCATCAGGGCGTTTTCGGAAACCGACTTCACGGAGGACCTGAAAAGTGTCGATATTCCGGTGCTGGTGCTGCATGGCGAAGATGATCAGATTGTTCCGTTCGAGCTAACCGCTGTTAAAGCGGCCAAGCTGTTAAAGCAGGGCAAACTGATCACCTACCCAGGCTTTCCGCACGGCATGCCTACGACTGAAGCGCCTACCATCAACGCTGATATACTTGCTTTTATCAGGTCGTAAAGATTGGTTAACCAGCACGTTGTTATGACCCATTAAAAAAGCTGCCATGAAAGAAATGGCAGCTTTTTTAATGAATCAATGCAAAAAAAACGTAGGAATCAGGCTTTCCAACTTTGGGGGCTTATGCAAATCAGGGCTGGCGTTGTGATGGCAAAACCATGAGGTTGCCAATAGAAGATGTCGAGCAGTAAAAAACCGCTGAATGTACCGTATTTCCCGCGATTTATACTACTGCCGGTCGAGAGTCTCTGACCAACTTTATGCGGTAAACCAGAAAGGTTTAGCCCACTCCAAACGCTACAGAGCATACAGACCCTAACTAATGAATTGACTATAAGAACTCTATCCTCATAACACTCATGCAGGCCCTCAACCAACCCCAGACCGCCACTTTCCGCTCAGAGGAAGGACTTACCGTTTCGTATAAGATGTGGCATGCAGTTGGCACGCCCGAAGCCGTTGTTGTTCTGGCTCATGGCTTTAACGCCCACAGTGGTTATTTTCAGTGGGCTGCTGAACAGTTAGCGGTTCGACAGTATGAGGTGTATGCCATCGACTTCCCGGGCAGGGGAAATTCAGATGGCGAACGATACTACGTAGCCGACTACAATCAGTTTGTCAGAGAGCTTGACAAGTTAGTAGACATTACGAAAGCTGCTCGACCCGGGTTACCCACGTTTTTACTGGGCCATAGTGCGGGCGGTGTTTTGTCATCTATCTACGCCCTTGAGCACCAGGCAAAATTGAGTGGTTTTATCTGCGAAAGTTTTGCTTTTCAGGTACCAGCCCCTGATTTTGCCCTTGCGGTTTTGAAAGGCCTGAGCCACGTATTCCCCCATGCTCACGTGCTGCGGCTAAAAAATGAAGATTTTTCCCGTATGTCGTCTGTTGTAGAGTTCATGAATAATGATCCGCTCATTGCAGACGAAGTGCAGCCAACCAAAACCGTGCAACAGTTATCCCTCGCCGATGAACGATTGAAAGCCGAAATGGCCAACATCACCCTGCCGCTGCTCATACTGCACGGTACGGACGACAAGGTTACGAAACCGAGTGGTAGCCAGTATTTTTATGAGACGTCCTCATCGACCGATAAAACCCTGAAACTGTATGAAGGGCATTACCACGATTTGCTGAATGACGCAGAGCGTGAAGTCGTCATGCAGGATATTCTGGGTTGGATTGACAAGCGGACGCACCCGTAAATCTTTACCAAGCAAATGCCCGGATCGTGTTAAGGTCTCACCTCCCTGTTCTTCTCTTTAACCATCGGGGAGGTGAGAGTTACTAGGTTAGGGAATCGATCCAGGGTCTAACATGCGGAGCCGATGGTGGCGTTTCTGCAGTCTTACTGTATAGCTTCTTTTTTTAAATAGACGACGTGCAGGTTGACATCAGCAACCATACCCTGTTCACAAACAGAAATTTCTTGGTAGACGCTACCTGCGGGAAAGGACAGGTTATGCGATAGGCTTTGTTTAAAGCTGATTTTTGGAGTCAACCCATAACAATTAGGGAGTAATCAGAGTACAGTATCAGGGAGTACCTGCAGGCACAATGCCTACCCTCGGACAACAATAGCACCTGAAATTGAACGTAACCCAACTGCTTTCAGCCTGGTTGCTAATTACATTTGCCTGGTAATCGCTTTGCTCTGCTTAGAGTTTTCAGAGAATGCAGGGTGACCCGGGGTTCATTAGTAGTTCATAAGCGAAGACGACGACAGCCATGCGGATATTTTTTACGGGGGGATCGGGAAAGGCAGGAAAACACGTAATCCCTTACCTGCTTGACCAGGGGCACCGAGTGATGAACGTAGACCTGGTACCTTTGAATCACCCGGGGGTCGACAACCTGAGCGCGGATATAACCGACTCCGGGCAAATTTTCAACGCCATGAGTTCCTATGCGGGGCTCGACGAGCTAGAGCCGGGTAACGGTGTCCCCAGGTTTGATGCTGTCGTTCATTTTGCAGCCGTCCCCCGAATTCTGATCAAACCGGATAACGAAACGTTTCGGGTCAACGCCATTGGTACTTATAATGTGATTGAAGCGGCTGTTAAACTCGGCATCCGAAAAATAATTATCGCTTCCTCCGAGACCACCTACGGCATCTGTTTTTCGGATGGTAAAACCAATCCAGGCGTTTTACCGCTCGAAGAAGATTACGACGTCGACCCGATGGATAGTTACGGTTTGTCGAAGGTGGTCAATGAAAAAACGGCGCGGAGCTTCCAGCGTCGGTCTGGCTTCGACATATACGCACTTCGCATCGGGAATGTGATTGAGCCGCACGAATACGCCGAATTGTTTCCATACTACCTGGCTAACCCTGAGGTACGACGCCGAAATGCTTTCTGTTACATAGACGCGCGTGATCTGGGGCAGATTGTTGATTTATGTTTGCAAAAAGACAACTTGGGCTTCCAGGTGTTTAACGCTGGGAATGATCATAACGGGGCCATTATCAGCAGCAAAGAACTGGCCGAGACCTATTTCCCAGGCGTGCCGATAGTCCGGGAACTAGAGGAAAACGAAGCCTTATTTTCGAACCGAAAAATTCGCGAAGTGCTTGGTTTTAACGAGCAGCACAATTGGCGTAAATACGTTAAATAGAGCGACTAGTGCTCAAACCAAGCTGCCTTTGTGCTGCTGGCTCTTCGGCGGGCAGGCCATTCCTTACTGAGCTACCCAGCCACCATCAACAGAAAAGCAGGCTCCAGTCACGTAGCTGGAGGCTGGGCTGGCCAGGAACAGCGCGATGCCGCCAATCTCATGCAACTCACCCCAACGTCCCAGCGGAATTTTGGCGATAAAAGCCTGGTACTTTTCCGGGTCGTTCAACAGCGGGAGATTTATTTCGGTGGCGAAGGGACCGGGTAAAATGGCGTTCACCGTGATACCTTCTTTGGCTACTTCCATCGCTAACGCACGGGTCAGCTGTAGAATAGCGCCTTTGCTGGTGGCGTAGGGCGTTCGTTCGGGAAGGGCCGTTAGCGCCAGCATCGACCCCATATTGAGGATTCGGCCGTAACCCTGCTGTTTCATGATTGGTGTCACCTCACGGCAGAACAGCCAGGTGCCGGTTACGTTGACTTCCTGAACTTTTTTGAAGTCGTCCAATGAGAGTGTCTCAATGGCCCCCCGAATGTTGATACCCGCTGAGTTGACCAGCACGTCGATCCTACCAAACTGGTCGATCGTTTGGGCCACAGCCGCTCGTATGCTTTCTTCATTTGTTACGTCACAGGATGTAGTCCAACATTTTATTCCGTAAAGCGATCTGAGTTTTTCAGCTGCCTGCTGGTTAATGGCCTCATCGCGGGCCGCAATCATAATGTTGGCCCCGGCTTCGGCCAGTGCCTGTGCCATGGCCAGGCCCAGACCGCGGTTACCTCCCGTGACCAGCGCTGTTTGACCGTGAAGCCGGAAAAGGTTTAAGATGCTTTGTTGGGCAGAACGTTGTTCCATTGCTATAAGGGGTCAGGCTGGTTCGCCAATGCAGGTAAATTCTGGAGGATTGAGGCAGGGGTTTCTGTTGCCCATCATCAAAGATACTCCGGCCGGCTTACTCTACGAGAACGTCGTACACGAAAACCACAACCTTTTATCCTGGGGATTCGGGATACTGTTTACTTCTGCTTATGTCACCGATGCATTGCAGCTCCTCTGCCCAGCAGTAAAAAACCAATCAACCCTGGAATTTGAGTAAAGCCTGTACTTGCTGATGGCATAAAGTGGATAGGAAAAAGTTTTATTCGGGGCTGTCTTAACCTTACACCGGTAGTTGAGGTTAGTATAGGCATAAACCAAACGAAAATGGCATCGGGTATTTTTGCAGTCCTGGATGATATAGCTGCCCTAATGGATGATGTTGCGCTGGCAACGAAGGTGGCAACCCGCAAGACAGCCGGTATTTTAGGCGATGATTTAGCCGTAAATGCTGAGAAGGCCACCGGCTTTCTGGCCGACAGGGAGCTGCCAATACTGTGGTCGATCACCAAAGGGTCTTTAGTCAATAAGCTGATTATCGTACCGGTTGCTCTACTGCTGAGTGCTTTTTTTCCAATTGCCATTACCGTTATCCTGCTGCTGGGTGGTGGTTATCTGGCCTACGAGGGGGCAGAGAAAATAGTACATTACCTAGGTAACCTAATCAGCAAAAACCCACATCCGGTCGAGGAGGCTAAACAGGATAAGCCAGCTCCCGATCAGGAAAAAGAAAAGGTAAAATCGGCCATCACAACTGATTTTATCCTTTCGGTTGAGATCGTCATCATTGCGCTGGGTACGGTTGCTGAAGAAGAATTATCGATCCGGGTTATGACAGTATCGGCGGTGGCGTTACTGGCAACCGTTGGCGTATACGGTTTCGTGGCGCTGATTGTACGAATGGACGATGCGGGCTATAAACTCATAAAGGGGTCGTCGGGTAAGGGCTTGTTGTTCACCCTGGGTAAGGGGCTGGTTGGGGCGCTACCCATCATCATCCGGATATTGAGCGTTGTAGGTACATTGGCACTCATCCTGGTTGCCGGCGGTATCTTTGTGCATAATATCCATTACCTGCATACGCTCTTTCCTAACCTGCCCGCTACCCTAAAAGAATTTGGAGTCGGATTAGTAGTAGGGTTGATCCTGGTGGGTCTGTTCGCCATCTTCAAATCGTTTCGGCCAGAATCTGGCAAAAAAGCGGCCGAAAAAACCCATCAAAGCAATCTTCAGTAGCCGCATCTAATACCAATAGGCCTACGAGTTTACCACCACTTCACAAACAGGTATCGATCAACAATAAATGATCTGTCTGCAGGCAACAAAGCTGGCAGCACCCACCGTTTTTTTACCGGGGAGCACTATGTATAGTTCCGGTTGGGCCTGCATTGTAGCCTCCACTATTATCCTATTTTTATAGAACAGGTCGTTTATTTATTAGTACGAACGCCAGACTAATCGGCCACGTCTAACGGATCAGGTTTAAATCTCTGCTTACACATAGTACTATTCAGTCTTACCAGGGAAGTGTGCCCATGAAACCTTGGCCTGCAAGCCCAGGCAGCATACCTTTCTTGTCAACGTCGTTGAGGTCGGCTCCCAATATATCAGGAACGAATTTCAGACAATTCTAATAGTCGTCATCCGGCAATAAGATGGAACAGGCAATGTACGGTAGCGTCTAAACTGGAAGCGACTGTTCAACTACTTTAGCGAAACGTTCCGGCTAAACGGCAAGATCATTCACGTTGATCCGCATTTTTTCAACTCGTAGAATGGTTATTCGAAAGCTGGGGAATAGACTAACTTAATCACTGAATATGCTGAACAACAATTTTCTAAAAGGCTTACTCATAGCCCAAACCGTAGTTCTTTTGATATACTCAGCTATCGCTTTCAAGAATGATGGTTCCGATTTATTAGCTATATTTTTCGCCAATATCCAATCCCTTAACTGGAATGGGCAATTTAACCTCGATTTCAGTTGTTATCTGGTGTTATCTGGGCTATGGATTATTTGGCGAAATAAATTTTCTGTCACTTCTATTGTTCTGGCTGTGATAGCGTCTATTGTTGGTATCATGATTTTTGCACCTTACCTCCTGTACCTTTTAATTAAAGAAAAAGGTGATTTGAAGAGCGTGTTGATTGGAGTTCAATAAGCGACATTCATTTGCTACGTAAAAATAAAAAGTCAGGGTGTTCTTTTACGTTTATTCATATTCGTCAAGCCAATGAGCTTGCTCAAAAATGACCAAGGGATTTAAAATACATTGTAAATCGCTGCGGATAAATTATATGGGTATGGTTGAAGCTGCCGGGCAATTTATTCAGGAAATTTTAGACGACTGGGTGAAAGTTTTCGGCATGAAATTATACTCAGTCGCTTGGTAAGAGCAGGCTTCTTGTAATGAAAGAGAATACCCCGTAAACGGTCATCTCTGCGCTGCCTTACATGCATCATCAATGTTCGAGTGAACAAATAGATTGATTGACCTGATGTATTTTGATGTATCAGTATAAATAGTGAGTATAGCAACGTATGGTCAGATGAAATCAGTGATACCTTAAGGTTTCATGACGCAACGCTTTACTTACAAGCTTTACATAAAAGTTATATTCACCGTTTCTTGCAAATCATAATTTACGAGACGGTGAAATAATTGCCGTTGATTGTAAACGAAGTGGCCGGACTGGCTCGTGAAAAATAGTCAATCCGGCCAGGCCCTATTATAGGGATGATTATTGAGCAGCGCCCTCAGGGTCGTGATAGTAGTTGAGCGATCGGCAGTACGTCGCCGTTCCGGATAACCTGATCCACGTTCAGTACATCGCGGATATTACCGAGCGGGTCGCCGTCAACGATGACGAGGTCGGCCAGTTTGCCCGGCTCAACCGTACCAAGATCGTTGCTGACACCTACGGTTTCGGCTGCCCAGAGCGTAGCGCACCGAAGGGCCTGATACGGAGTTAAACCGGCGTCAACGAAAGACTGAAGTTCGGTGTGCAAGCTATAGCCGTACGGAACAAACGGGCTATCGGTACCCGTAGTCATGTGCGCCCCGGCGTCAATCAATGCTTTAACTCCCTGTTGTAATTTGCCGAAATTAGCCAGATAGCCCGGGTTGATTTTAGCCATCTGCGCAGCTCCGGCCTGGAGGGCGTTGCTGTATTCTTCGGAATAGAATGCTTTGTATTGCCTGTTCTCATAAAACGCCGGGTCTTTAGCCGCCATCGAGAAAAAGCCACCCTGCAGGGAAGCGGTTGGGGTTATGTTCATCCCTGACCTGGCAATCAGCTGGATCACATCCTGGTAGCTTTTGTTCATGGCCGTTATCTTCGGTGAGTAACCTCGACGGCTGGTGCCTCCAATGTGCTCGACCGCATCGACATCGTACCGCATAGCCGGGAATATCTCGTGGGAAGAAACCGGAATTCCGTTGGCATGGGCAAACGCCGTGATGCGCTGCTGCATGGCATCCGGCATACGGACGTAAGTTTTAATGAGGTCGTAGCCCAGTCGAACGGCGCGGTTAAGCTCCCGGTCCAGTTGCTCGTCGGAGTTGATGCTGGTTGCCGCTCCGTAATAGATGCGGGTGCCGTCGGTGAGACCACCCGTGAAAAACTGGCGCGGGCCAGGTCGGATTCCGCTCGCCCATGATTCTTTACGTTCGAGCGCATCGTAGGGGTCTGCGCCGGGTTCGCGAACGGAGGTGATGCCGTACGACAACCAGAGCCGCCCCATTTTTTCGCCCGTCATGGAGTGCTGGTGCGTATGCATCTCGAACAGACCCGGGATTACCGTCTTGGTCGATGCATCGATGAACGTACCGGGTCGATTGGCCTGATGAGGCAGTATGGCTTTGATCCGATTACCCTGAACGAGAATGTCAACGTTCCTGAGGTAGCTGTTTGACCGACCATCAAACAGGTTTCCGGCGTGAATAACAAGCTGGCTGGCAGGTATTTTGGGTTGCCAGGTGAGATCCATCGGGATCGTTTCTGTTGTTCCCGTCGCCACGACCAGTTGTTTCAATTCGTCAGTTGCCAGAAAGACCAGCTTTTTTGAATCGGCAGTCCAGCTGGGTACGTCGGCTTGTTCGGTCGTTAGTTGTCGGGGTTTTCCCGTGGGCGTACCGTCGGGAGCCACAGCAGTGACCCACAACAGGCCATCCAGCACATAAGCCATCTGCGTACCATCGGGCGACCAGACGGGGCCGTTTTTGCCGCGGGTTCCCAGGCTGTGACCCGGCGCGGGAGAAACATACCGATCATTTTTACCGTCGAGAGAGATAAGCAGGACCTCACTCACGCCTTCCCGATACCGGGAGGAATAAGGGTGCAGGGCCGAGACGGCCAGTGTTTTGCCATCGGGTGACCAGCTCACCTGACTGGGCACAAATAGCGATTCGTGAATTTTCTGGGTTCGGGGTACCGTAATGTCGGCCGTGTAGGTCACATCGGCTGTGTAGAGGGTGCTGCGGCCCCAGGCATTACGCGGATCGGCCTGGTAGAATGCTACCTTACTGCCATCGGGCGACCAGGTTGGGTAGTTTAAATCGTCGGCCATGTCGACCAGACATCGGTCGGTGCCGGTTTTCAGGTCGCGGATCCAAACATCCATCGACCCGTTTCGGTCAGACACATAAGCCAGTTTGGTTCCGTCGGGCGACCAGCTGGGCTCTACATCGATGGCTGGCCCCGACGTCAGCGCCAGGGGCTTTTTGTTGCCTTTGGTCAGTAACCACAGATCGCCCAGGGCTGCGAAGGCGATCTGGGTGCCATCGGGCGAGACTGCCGGTCCTTTTATTCCCTTGACCGGTTGCGGTTTGGGGGCATCGAAGTCGTACGTTTTCCGCTTGTAGCTCGTGCGGGGAAGAGTGATAACCACCTGAAACGGAATAGTCAGGGCGGGGCCATCGAGTTTCCGTCGTTTCAGCAAGCCATCGGCCGTGTACAGGTATTCGTTGGCGGAAAACCAGCTCAATCGAAAAGGAAAAACATCCTCCGCCGGTTCCGTTAATAAAGCAGGCTGACCCGGTGCCAGGCTAACTTTTTCGAGTCCGCTCTGAGAACGGGTCAGCGCGTTGTAAAAGAGATGAGTGCCATCGGGTTGCCAGGCCAGTCCGGCCAGTTTTCCTTTTGAAGCCGAGATAAATTTTTCGGTCCCACCAATTGCTGATACGGTGTAGATTCCCGGTGCATCGGTCCGATCGGAGATGTAAGCAATCTGCTGGCCGTCAGGTGAGTAGGCCGGGTTGTAATCGTTGCCCGAATCGGTAGTCAGCTGTGTCAGTTTCCCGTCGGCGAGGGTTAACTGCCAGATGTCGTAATTACCACTACGATCGGAAGCGAACACGAGCCGTTTTCCATCGGGCGACCAGTGGGGCTCCCGGTCGTCATAGATGCCGGACGTCAGCTGCCGGGGTTTACCGCCTGCTCGGTCAATAATCCAGATATGGTAGCGACCATCCCAAAAGGCATGAAACGCAATCTGTTTCCCATCAGGCGACCAGCTCGGCTGACGGCAGTCGCCCAGCGCATCGGTCAGGGGTTTGGCGCGCCCTCCCGCGCTGGGCAGTAGCCAAATCGTTCCCTGTAAGTCAATAGCAATCAGTGACTTGTCGGGCGATACCTCAGCGGCCATGTTCGTTCCTTCGGTGACAGTCACCTGAATGGAGTCGGCCTTATACCAGCCTGAGGGGCCAGCATAGGCCGGTATTACTCCAGACAGGAAAAAACCGGCTGTAAGCAATCGATGCAATAGGTTTCTCATTTATTTGGGATTACTGGCAATGGGCGAATATTCTTTAATCAGATCCAGCGGAGTAGCCTGTACTTTTTTGTAGTACTCAGCCCACTGTTTGCTGAAAAACTCATTGGTTTTCGCAATTGTCTCCCGGGTCAGCCCTTCTGCCTGGTCGGTCAGCTGGCTCTCCGTTTGAGTTGGTGGCGCGGTACGGCGGCTAATATAAGAGCTCGCTTCCTGAATTTTCATGATGGGGGTGAGCATATATACCCGGCCAAAGCCTTGTCGTTCAGTTCGTTTCCCAACAATGCGTTCCCGAACCACCTTCAGCGAATCCTGTATTTGCGCGGTCGCTTTCCGTAAGTCATCGTATTGCGGGCCTTTCTTATCCTTCAGCCTTGATTTGATTGACTCGGTGGCTTCGGTGGCTTCCTGAATCTGGCTCGTCAGTGCACTTAGCTGGCGAATATTCTTGTTCAGCCGTTCCTGCAGAGCCCGGCGGGCCATGGCGGCTTCTTTGTTGAACGGAACCCGAGGATCGGGCAAAACCGTGACATAGGTCGAGTCGGCTGCTCCCCGATAGGTGACTACCGCCTTGTATTTGCCGGGCATAACCGGATCGCCGGAGGGTTCGTTACCACCGCGCCGTGGACCGGGCATACTGGGCATGGACACAGCAGTTTCAGTTAGATTCCAGTTGATACGCTGCACACCCAGGGCTGTGTCGGGAACCTGTTTCAGGGTGCGCACCAGCCGATTACTTTCGTCGTACAGACGCACGAAAACTGAATCTATTTTGCCGCGAGCTGCTAGAGGTCCAATAGCTGAAGCGGTGAGCGGCAGGCTGGTCGTAGGCTCGTCAGAGGTTATGATGACCGCTGGTTTTTTCCCTTTTACAGCGGCTGTTGTCGGGGCAGGTTTGGCCGCAACGGCTTTTTGGGCAGGCTTGAGATAATACAGCAGGGTCGCGCCGGCCGGTCGGTTGGTTGCCTGATACAGGTCTTCGGCGTCTTTGCCATACCCCTGTGGGCCTTGATAAACAGCATGATAGGCGGTCGATGGCTCGAAGGCCAGTACAGGTTTGTCGAGCAGGGAGCTGCCGGTGGCTGCCAGTTGGCGTAAGGGGCGGATGTTGTCCAGAACATAAATTGACCGACCAAAGGTGCCAATGACCAGGTCGGCCTCCCGCTCCTGTATGGCCAGGTCCATAACGGGCGTTGCGGCTGGCAGGCCATTGTCCCATTGGGTCCAGGTGTGTCCAGCGTCGATACTGACCCATAAGCCATGCTCCGTGCCCGCAAACAACAGACGTGGCTCGGCGGGGTCCTGCAGGAAACAGAGTGCGTAACCCTTCGCCTGCTTTTCGCTCAACAAGCGGGACCATGTTTGGCCGAAGTCCGTTGTCCTGTATAGGGGGGCTGCCCACATTCGTACGAAATGTTCCATCAAACTGGTTTTGCTTCCTCCTTTAAGAGTTGACCCAATTCTAGACTGACCAAATTTCGTAACGTGCCTTCCGAAAAGTCATATTCGCCTTGA
>NZ_SWJG01000009.1 GCF_005870035.1 Spirosoma lacussanchae
GAGCCGTACTAATGGCCCCGGACGCGTGTGCTTCGCTTCGTCTGAAAAGTAGTGCGCTAGTGTTTTCTGGTTTTCCTGTGGGGAAAAAGACATTGGATATTAGATCGAGCTGATCTTGTGAAGAGGTTAGGATCGATCGATGAGCAACAAGCAGGTTGGTGCTGGTAAGGCGGGTGAACACCTCTTCCATTCCGAACAGAGCCGTTAAGCCCCGTACTGCCGATGGTACTGCTGTCACAAGTGGGAGAGTAGGAAGGTGCCACCTGCTGTTATTGAAGGCGAGAGCCGTTATCCGATCCGGGTAACGGCTTTTTGCATGTTATACGGCTTATGTTTAGTAACTTAGAGCACTCATCTAAGTTATCTTAATCAATGGCTGTCTTCAACCTTAAAATCAATGGTCGCGCCTATCGCGCTGACGTTGATCCCGATACTCCTTTATTATGGGTATTGCGCGATTCTTTCGGATTGGTCGGTACTAAGTACGGTTGTGGCATTGCTCAATGCGGAGCCTGTACCGTTCATGTTGATGGTGAAGCAACGCGTTCCTGTGTGCTGCCTGTTTCGGCAGTGGCTACGGCTAAAATAACAACGATTGAAGGCTTGTCGCCTACGGGTGACCACCCTGTGCAACGGGCCTGGAATGAGATTGATGTGCCCCAATGCGGCTATTGCCAGGCAGGGCAGATCATGACTGCGGCTGCGTTGCTGAAGCGTAACCCTACCCCTTCTCAGGCCGACATCGACGCTACGATGTCCGGAAACATCTGCCGGTGTGGCACGTACCATCGGATTCGGGAAGCTGTCAGCGTGGCTGCCCGGATGACCCCCACGGCTAAATCCAAGAAATAGTCATGACAGCAGTAACGAATAATAGCAGACGAAATTTTCTGAAGATAGCCGCAGCCGCCGGGGGTGGTTTGCTGGTTGGCTTCAACTGGTTTGAGTCAGAAGGAGCGGCTGTTGCTGTAGAGACGGCTACCGGAAGCGGGCTGGCTGGAAACACGTTTAACAGCTATCTGTCTATAAACCCGCAGGGCATTATTACCATTTTATCGCCGAATCCCGAGGTTGGGCAGGGCATAAAAACAGCATTTCCGATTATCGTTGCCGAAGAGCTGGATGCGGACTGGACAAAAGTCGTTGTAGAGCAGGCGCCCCTGGACACGAAAAAGTTTGAACGGCAGGTGGCCGGTGGGAGCGGGTCTATTCCGCACTCATGGAAACGACTGCGTACGGCTGGTGCTACGGCCCGGCAAATGCTGCTCGAGGCCGGCGCCAAACGCTGGAATGTACCTGTCGCCGAATGCGCAACCGAAAACGGGTTTGTTCTGCACGCAGCTACAAAGCGGAAACTGAGCTATGGTGAGTTAGCTAATGAAGCCGCACAGCTCCCCGCACCTACCGAAGTGAAGCTCAAGGACCCGGCCGATTTTAAACTTATTGGAAGCACGGTCAAAAACGTCGACAATCCGGGTATCATAACGGGAAAGCCCTTGTTTGGTATGGATTTTTACCGGGAAGGTATGCTGTTCGCTATGATGCAGCGGCCCGGTTTCGGCCACAAGCTGAAGTCGATACGTAACGCTACTACCATAAAGGCCATGCCCGGCATTACCGATGTCTTAACCATTGGCGATACGGTAGCTGTTGTTGGGAAATCAACCTGGCAGGTTCGTAAGGCGAAAGACGCTCTGCAGATTGACTGGGAAAAGACCCATAGCGTGGAGAGCACAGCCGATCATAATCGGTTATTTAAGGAATTGCTCGATAGCAAGGAGGCAACCGTTCGGCGGAAGGATGGCGATGTGGACGCAGCCTTTGCTTCAGCCGCTAAAGTGGTGAAGGCCGAGTACCAATGCCCGTTTCTGCCACACAGCCCTCTGGAGCCGATGAACTTTTTTGCACATGTGCGCCCGGACGGAGCTGAGCTGGTAGGACCTACGCAAACCCCGGAATTGGCTCGCAATGAAACCGCCAAGCTACTAGGCATCTCTCCCGACGCCGTCAGTGTTCAGCTTACCCGAATGGGGGGCGGCTTTGGGCGTCGGCTGAAAGCCGATTACGTGCTTGAAGCCGTACAGGTTTCCCAGCAGGTCAAAGCCCCCGTTAAGCTGATCTGGACGCGTGAAGACGATATGACGGGTGGCAGCTACCGCCCGGCCGTCCGGTATCGCTTTGAAGCGGCTCTGGACGCCCAGGGAAATATGATCGGTTATAAACTGCGGGGCGTTAGTATCAAAGCCGGCAATCCTACCCGGGAGGATAACTTCCCGGCAGGGGCGGTCGACAATCTGTTGATCGATAGTGTCGATTATGTAAAGTCGCCGATAACGACGGGTCCGTGGCGGGCGCCCATTACCAACTTCCTGGCCTTTGCGGAGCAATCATTTCTGGATGAGGTGGCCCAGGCCGCCGGAAAAGATCCGGTAGCGTTCCGGCTGGCGTTGCTGGATAAGGCAAAGCAAAAGCCGGCTGGCGCTGTGAAGTACGATATTGACCGGATGAAGGGGGTTATTGAACTGGCCGCCGAGAAATCCGGCTGGGGCAAGAAGAAGGGCGCCGATGGTAAACCCGTAGCGCAGGGTTTCAGCGTGTATTTCTCGCACCGGTCGTACGTAGCGCAGGTGGGCGAAGTAGTCATGCAGAAAGGCCGCCCGGTATTACAGAAAATTTATTCAGCTGCCGACTGTGGTATTGTCGTGAACCAGAGCGGAGCCCGGCAGCAGGTAACCGGCTGTATCGTTGACGGTATAGGCCATGCTATGTATGGCAACCTGACCTTTAAGGAGGGCGTTCCGGAGCAGAAGAATTTCAATGAATACCGGATCATCCGGCTGAACGAAATTCCGGAAGTAGAAGTCCATTTTGTCAATAATACCATTGAGCCAACGGGCCTGGGAGAACCTTCTCTGCCCCCGGCCGGGGCAGCGGTGGCCAATGCTATATTTAAGGCCACAGGCAAGCGACTCCGTAATCAGCCATTCGTGGAGGAAGAAGCGCTGAAAGGGCTTTCCTGATCCCGGAAAGGTGGAATACCCCATTATTGAGCCGTTGAAAACGAGGCTGTCGGATACGTGAATTTATTCGTCTACCAGCTTTGTTTTCAGCGGCTTAGTTTGTATATTTACCTTCCTTATTTCAATCAACAACCATACTAATGAATGCCGTTAACTGACTCACCGTCAGGAAACGGCTTCCTCAACCGCATGAAGCGAGGACGTTCAAATCCAAACCAACTTCAGATTGATTTTCTGGCGGCCTACCGGCAGATACTGATTAGTCTTGGGAGCGCCGACAACCTGCCCGTGAACGAGAGTTTGTTCATGCGCATGACTGATCAATGGGAGAGCACCCGGGTAATGCCCGCTGATCTTTTGTTCCGGAAGAGCCCGGTCGAAGCTGTTGTTTTTCGTTTACAGAAGCTGGATCGTGACAACGGGACGAACAGGCTCCGTTTTCCGGATGAGTTGATTGCCGGCGAGATTCGGGGTGAGCAGGGGCTAACGGGTTTTTCTGCCAAGTTCCGTGATCAGGGCTGGGTTATTCTGCCCGCCGAGCTGTCGGCCATGTACAAGAATCTGTTTCTGAATATCCTCACGGCCTCTATCGGGCTGGAGCATTTGTTCCCGTCGCGTACGGCTCTGCTGGCAGAAGCTGAACGTGTGGCACTGGCGGCCCTACTGCCGGAAGAAGAAGTGCGCAAATTTTTCGGACTTCGGCTTTCCAGGTTTCCGGATTCGTTCCGCAGCGAGGTGTCAAATTACTTCAATCTGCCATTTGATTACGTACTGAAACGGGCCAATCACCTGGATCTGGTGTCGGAGCAGGTCATGGAAGAGACCCGAAACAATACACAGTCAGTTCGTTCCGGACCCCTGCGTCGGCCCCAAAGCAGCCGGGCAGCTTAGGTACCCCCCTTGTACAGACCGAAAAATGGCGGTCAGGCGCTCTGGATAAAGGCCTGTATTCGTGGCGGTCTGACCGAAAAATTAACAAACTTTACCTTATTTAGCCGGTTAGATACGTGAACGTACTTAACCGGCATTTTTATGCGCCTTCTGCAACGGATCTTATTGGGAGTATTTGTTGTGTTAGGGCTTCTGGCTGTTGGTCTCCATCTTTATGCCAGAAGTAAGCGTACTCAGGAAACGGACTATCACCTGACTCTCAGGAAGACGCTGACCGTAACCAGTAGCTCATTTCCGCCCGGGGGCGATATGCCCGTTAACTGCACCTGTAAGGGACAGGAAGTGTCGCCAGCGCTAAACTGGGATGGAGATATTCCCGGCGTAGAATCCTACGTCATTCTTACCACCGATTACGACGTGCCGACACCCGCTTTTCCGTTGTTCAACCTATCGCACTGGGTGGTATATAACCTGCCAGACGTGGTGCATAGCCTGCCCGAGGGCGTAAGCGCCGAGCAGATGCGGATGCTGGGCGGGAAAACCGGGAAAAACGGCGCCGGTGCTCTCGCCTTTATTGGCCCCTGCCCGCCGGTAGGCCGTCATGCCTACGTTTTCCGGGTATATGCCCTCGATCAGGCCCTGACGTTTGAGGAGACTCCTGATAAGCAGTCGGTGCTGAACGCAATGCAGGGGCATGTGCTGGCCTATGGCGAATTGACCGGCTATTTTCAGTAGTCGGCTCTCGAACAACCCGCTAGGGCTGTTTGCGTAAATCCAGTGTATGAAAGACAAACAGCCGTAACGTGTGATTGTTTACGTACGTATTGCCCGACGGTTGCTGAATGAACTGGTTCATATAGCCCAACTGGCCCAGCAGGTGCTTGCTGAACGGGTACGACATGCCTACGAAGAACCGGTTCTGATCGAAGGTGTTCGCTACAATCTGCTTGCCGAAATTGAGAAACGCTTCGTTTTGAACAACGAAGTTAGGTACGTGTGGCTGGATGGTTTCGCCCTTGAGCGGGATCTGTAGCATGAGGTTATACCTCAGGCGCCAGTTAAAACCGTATCCGTCGCCCAGCTGATCGCCATTGATGCGGTGGTTGTACCGTTGCTCGGCCCGTACCCATTGCAGGAGATTTAACCGGCCCGAACGGCCCGTCCACCAGATCTGCTGCCAGGGACGATGTTCGGGGCGAATGATGCCACTGGGCGATAAATAAGACCCTACATAGGCGTAACCAGCCGTCAGCCGCACATTGTCGGCTAGGAAGTAAGTCAGCCCGGCCCGCACCAGGTTCTGGTTGGCACGATCCGCAAAATCAGTACGGCGGTGATGGAGGTCGACCCAAAGTCCCCAACGGGTACTGAATCGGGTCTGGTTGAAATAGCCGAGCCAGGTGCTCTGCTGCTGGTTGACGATCTTAACTGACTGACCGGCAGCAATGGTGTACAGAAAGAAGAGAGATATAAGTAGTACTGATTTCTTCATAGAAAGCGGTCGATGAGTAAAATTGACTAATTCCGTTTCAATCTATCCTTTAATAAAGATTTAGAGGCCCCCATTTGGAAGGGTGGGTAAGATACTAGTTTATTTGCATAAATCCACTAGTTCAATAGATTATAAGCACTAATACTCTATCTACAACCGGGAGTAGTGGGAGAATAAAGCAGTACACCGATTATCAAGCATGAAGAACCGTTTATTAGCTGCGCACCTCATTATGTTGGTTGTGCTGGCATCGTTCCGGGCTGTTGCTCAGGACGATCTTATTTTACTGTCGGGGCGGGTCGATGACAGCGATACCCGGCAGCCTATACCGGGTGCCGGGGTTTTGATCAAGAACACCGTTGCCGGTACCATTACCAACGATCAGGGTGAATTTACGCTCAAAACCAGAGTGAAGTTTCCGTTCACGCTGGTTTTCCAGGTCATTGGGTATGCCCCTAAGGAAATTGTTGTTGAACGACCTACGGATAAGATCAGCGTATCCCTCAATACGCAGGCTATATTAGGTAATGAAGTGGTCGTAACGGCTTCACGGATTGAGGAAAGCATACTGAAGTCGCCGGTAGCGGTTGAGAAACTCAATCTGCGGGTTTTGAAAGAAAGCCCTGCTCCCAGCTTTTACGACGCGCTCGAAAACGTGAAAGGGGTTCAGATGACAACCTCCAGTCTGACGTTCAAAGTACCGAACACCCGCGGCTTCAACATTCCGAACAATTTCCGGTTTATGCAGCTCGTCGACGGGGTCGACATGCAGGCTGCCACGCTGGGTGTGCCGCTCGGCAATGCCATCGGGCCAACGGAGCTGGACATTGAAAGCGTTGAGATTACGCCTGGTGCGGCCTCGGCTCTGTACGGTATGAACGCCATTAACGGGCTGGCTAACCTCCTGACCAAAAGCCCTTTTCAGTATCAGGGCGTGAGTCTCTATCAGAAAACAGGGGTCAACCACATCGACGGAATCGATCG
Organism: Spirosoma lacussanchae; assembly: GCF_005870035.1. Lineage (GTDB taxonomy): Bacteria > Bacteroidota > Bacteroidia > Cytophagales > Spirosomataceae > Spirosoma > Spirosoma lacussanchae. The sequence continues at coordinate 6,388 of NZ_SWJG01000009.1, forward strand.
CGACCCCTCTGTCCTGACCGAGTCGGCCGTGCGAATTGCCAAAGCGTTTAATAATCGCTTTGCTTTTAAACTGAACTTCAGTTATTTACAGGGTACTGACTGGCTGGCTAACAACCAGACCGATCAGAACCCGCAACCGCTCAACACGGCGAACCCCCGTTTCCCGGAGCTATCGGGAGCCAGTAACCCCGCCCGCGACCTGTGGAATCAGTACGGCGACGATGGGCAGGCCCGGGTAGCTATTACGATTCCCTATAACGGTCGGAACGAAACTTTCAACGTGAGCCGGACCGGTTATCTGGAGCGGGACCTGGTGAACCCCCGGGTGCGTAACCTGAAATTTGACGGGAGTCTGCATTATCGGCTAAACGACCGGGTAGAGGTTCAGTATGGCTATCGGTACGGATTGATGGACGGAATTTTTCAGCGGGGTAACCGTATTCAGCTGACGGGCGTAACGGTACAAAACCACAAGCTGGAGCTACGCAGTACCGATCTGGTGGTGCGGGCGTATGTGCTGTCTGAAAACACGGGACAGTCGTATAATTTGAACCCGCTGGCCTACAACCTGGACCTGAACAACGGCACCAACGCCGTTTGGGGCGCCAAATTCCGGACGGAGCTGCTGGCACAGGTCAACAGCGGTACCAATCTGGCAACGGCTATGCAACTGGCCCGCGTAGCCGCCGACCGGGGCCGCGTAGAACCCGGAACAGCCGCCTTCGAGTCGCTGAAGCAAACCATTGTCAATACCAATAACTGGGATATAGGTTCTATCATTCCGGGGGCGCCGGCAACGGGTGGGGCCGCACTCTGGCAGCAAAGCCGCACCTACCACAGCGATATTCAGTACAACCTGAATCAACGTATCAAATTTGCGGAGGTTTTGGTTGGGGCCGATTACCGGCGCTACGAAGTCATTCCGGACGGCAACAACTTTGTTGATTTCTCGAAGCCGATCGAGCAGCGGACAACGCCCGGCGGAGCGAACCAGATTTATACAAAATACGGCGCGTTCGTATCGGCCACCAAACTGTTGCTGGCCGACCGGCTGAAAGTGTCAGCATCGCTGCGGGTCGATAACAATCCGGAGTTTTCGCCAAAGGTGAATCCACGGCTGGCCCTTGTTTATACAGCTGCCGAGCGGCATAATTTCCGGTTTACGTACCAGAATGGGTTCCGCTTTCCGTCGTTGTTCGAAGCGTTGTCTTACGTAAACAACAGCAACGTTCGGCGCGTAGGCGGGCTGGCCCGGGTTAATGAAGGGCTGGGCTTCCTGGAAAACTCGTATACGCTGGCATCGCTGAACAACTTCAATGCAGCCGTAAACACCGATGTGGCTGCCGGCTCAACGCGGAATGCGGCTGCGCTGAGAAATCGGGGATTGCTCCAGGTTGCCAACCTGTCGCCGTCGCAGCCTGAACACATCAATTCGTTTGAAGTAGGGTACAAAAGCGTACTGCTCAACAACCGGCTGGCCATTGACGGGGAAGCTTACTATAACTCGTACCAGAATTTTCTGGGACAGGTGGAGGTGGCGGTGCCGACTACCGGCCGGGTTGGAACCGATGCATCGGTGCTCGATATGCTGACCCGCGCCAACCAGGTTCGGTACCGCGTGTATACGAACGCCAAGAACACCTACCGCAGCTACGGCGCAGCGCTGGGTATTACCTACAACTTCTACCGTAAATTCACGGCGTCGGGTAATGTGAACTACAACAATATTGCCGGCAACGACAACCCCGATATTTTCGTGACGGGCTTTAACACGCCCAGGTACGTTGCCAACATCAGCATCGGTAACCGGGAAGTGGCCAAAAACCTTGGCTTCAACGTGGTATGGCGCTGGCAGGATAGTTTCCTGTGGCAAAGTCCGCTGGCTAACGGTACCATACCGGCCTACCATACGGTTGATGCGCAGATGACCTATAAAGTGCCTCAACCCGCTTTGTCGTTTAAGCTGGGCGCATCGAATCTTTTCAACAACCGCTATATCCAGTACGCGGCTGGACCAACTATCGGCGGACTCTATTATCTGGCCATCACCTACGACGTTACACGTTTCTAGCTGACTGATTGCCAGAGAGGCCCCGGATGTCTGTTCTAAACAGACATCCGGGGCTTTTTTGTTTTCGGACAGCCAGGTAAGTTACTCGCTCCGGCCACAAGTCCCGATTTTAGCCCTTTACGGGGATCAAAAAATGCGCCTTTAAGGATTGACTAGCTTAAACAGCGTCTAACTAGTTAACTTTGCTTCTATCAAGCAGAAATAAAGCTTTACCAACGAATCTACATGAAACACATTTCTTTTTCTTTTATACTTATACTGGCTTTGTCGGTAACTAGCTGGGCACAAACGGTTTTGTCGGGGCAGGTTACCGATGCCAACGACCAGCCACTAGCTGGGGTAACTGTACTGATTCGGGGTACCAATACCGGAACCGTAACCCAGGCCGACGGTCGGTTTTCGCTTTCGACGGAAAAGGAGCTTCCCTTCACCCTGAGTGTATCATTCATTGGCTACCGGCGCGAAGAGGTCGTTGTTCGGGGCAATAACTTCAGAGCTATTGACGTAAAACTGGCTGAGGAAGCCATCACGGCCGATGAAGTAGTGGTATCGGCCAGCCGGGTGCCCGAAGACATCCGCAAAGCGCCCGTAACGGTCGAGAAACTGGGAGCGCGGCAGTTTGCCAACTCGCCGGCGGCCAATCCTTTTGATGCGCTCCAGAACGTAAAAGGCGTGGACCTGCTCACCCAGAGTCTGACGTTCAAGTCGGTCAACGTGCGCGGGTTCGGGGCTAACAATAACAACCGGTTCGTGCAACTCACCGATGGGATGGACAACCGATCGCCGGGACTGGGGTTTGGCTTTGGCAGCGTAGCCGGCATTTCTGACCTCGATATTGAAAGCATTGAGCTGATTCCAGGGGCCTCGTCGGCCCTGTACGGGCCGGATGCCTTGCAGGGGCTGATGCTGACCTCCAGCAAAAATCCGTTTACCTACCAGGGTCTGAGTGCACAGATGAAAGTAGGCCTCAATAACGTAGGCAAATCCAATTTTGGCCCCAAAGGATACATCGACATGGCCGTCCGTTACGCGAAACAGATCGGAACGCGGTTTGCCTACAAAGTGAATTTTCAGCGGGTGAGCGGCACCGATTTCATTGCCGACGATTACGACGACCGATCAACCGGCGCCCGAACCGGCTTTTTCAGCACCGATGCCGGACAGGGTGGCGTTGCCACGGGGATTGCCTACGTGCCCAACAATAATCCCAACACAAACTTCGAATACGACGGAGTCAACATATACGGCGATGACATCAACAACGCAGGGGCCTTCCGGTTTCCGGCCAACTACGGCAACGCGGCCCTGCAGGGTAAACTGGTTACCCGAACTGGCTATACCGAACTGGATCTGCTGGGTAACTACGGGCGCGTTTATAACAACCGGGCCAACGTATCGCTGCATTACAAAGTAGGCCGGAACATGGAAGCGTCGGTGGGTTGGTACTACGGCAACGGCAACTTCATCCGGACGGCTGGTTTTCGCGAATACTTCCCGGATTACCGGCGGCACCAGTTCAAAGCCGAACTGCGGGGGGATAACTTCTTTTTGCGGGCCTATACTACCCAACAGCGCGCCGAAGGCTGGAACATTGGACAGACGGCCCGGATCATGAATACCATCTGGAAACCGACCAGCCAGTGGGCCGACGAGTTTGGGCAGGCTTATGTGGAGAACAAAGTCAGCATTCAGGAAGCGCGGGCGGTGGCTGACCGGGGCCGGTATCTGCCGGGTTCGCCGGACTTCCGGTTTGTGCGCGACGGCATTACCAGCGTCTACAATAACGAGCGTATCGCCTTGCTGAACACGACCGGAACCCGCTTCAGGGACAACTCGCAGCTGTTCCACTATGAAGGTATGTACAACTTCTCTCAGCTGCTACATGGCGTCATTGACGTGATTGCCGGGTCGAGTTTACGCCGGTTCCTGCTCGAATCGGGAGGTACGGCTTTCCCACGCCGGGCCGACGGATCAGAATATACCATCAACGAATTCGGGGCCTACGTGCAGGCGTCGAAGGAGGTGGGCTTTGGAACCGGCCCGGACCGGCTGACGATAAAGCCTACGGTGGCGGTGCGCTATGACAAGAACCAGTACCTGCAGGGTGGTTTTACGCCCAGGGCGTCGGCGGTGGTGAGTGCTGGCGTTCATAACGTACGGGCGTCGTGGCAGTCGGCGTTCCGGAACCCCGCCCCGGGGCAGTTGTTCGCCATTCCGCCAACGGGACAGGCGGGTGAGGTTGGCGGATTACCCCAGGCCTATAATGGAGCCGGACTGAACACCAATCCCGGCTATCTGCAGGTTGAAGTAACGCCTTATCAGAGCAGTACAGGAGCTGCCGTGCCACAACCGTTCATCATCGATCCGACGCAGTTCACGACTGAAAAAATCAAGACCTGGGAGGTCGGCTACAAAACCCTGATCAGCAATCGGTTCTATGTCGATGCGTTCTACTTTTCTAGCCGCTACACTGACTTTATTGCCGCCCAGAACGTATTCCAGCTTCTAACGCCGGGTGCCGATGTCAGCGCCTTGCTGACGCCGACCAGTTATCGGACGCTGCAGGTCAACTTCAACAACAAGAACGAAATCTTTGTGCGCGGGGCCGGTATCGGTCTCGAATACGGGCTTGGCCGGGGCTATACCCTCAGCGGTAACTACGCCTACCAGACCGGGCTGATTACGCTACGCGACGCCCGCGGTGCCATCCGCAACGACCGGGCGGGTGTGCCGGTCGTGAAGCGGAAGATGAGCAATCCTGAAGTATCGCAGCTGGGGCGTAACTTCTTTATCTCGCCCGAGAACCGGTATAACATCAGCCTGGCCAACCCTCGCCTGACCGATCGGCTGGGGGCTACGCTCACCTACCGCTGGACCGACCGGACGTGGGTGGAGCAGGGGACTACCGCGGGCGATGTCTGGTTGCCTTCGTGGAGCAGCGTCGATGCGCAGGTCAGCTACCGGGTACCTGCGTTTAAGTCGGTCGTAAAGCTGGGCGGTACCAATATCTTCAACCAGTATTACGCGCAGGGCTATGGCCTGGCCCGGATTGGTGGGTTATATTACCTCAGCATCACCTTCGATGAGTTGATGCGGTAACTGGTTTTTTAGCATAGGGGCACGGAGACACAGCAGAAATTTACTAACTCTGTGTGCTCTGTGCCTTTGTGTTTTATGGAAACTATGGGTTATAAAGATAAGGTTATTTATCAGATCTACCCGCGCTCGTTTGCCGATGCCAACGGCGACGGTATCGGGGATCTGCGGGGTATTACGGACAAACTCGGTTACCTGGCTGATCTGGGCGTCGATATTCTCTGGATCAGTCCTGTTTTTCAGTCGCCCAATGCCGATAATGGCTACGACATCTCCGACTACGAAGCCATTATGCCCGAGTTCGGTACGATGGCCGACTTTGACGAGTTGCTGGCCCAGGCGCATCGTCGCGGTCTGAAAATCGTGCTGGATCTGGTCGTTAACCACAGCTCCGACGAGCATCGCTGGTTTCAGGAAAGCCGGAAAAGCAAGGACAACCCCTACCGCGATTATTACATCTGGCGGCCTGCTGGTATGATCAACAACTGGCAGTCGTTCTTCTCGGGATCGGTATGGACCCATGATGCCGCTACCGACGAGTACTACCTCCACCTGTTCGCGGAAAAACAACCCGATCTGAACTGGGAGAACCCGGCCTTGCGGCAGGCCATTTACCGGATGATGCACTTCTGGCTCGACAAGGGCGTAGATGGGTTTCGGATGGATGTGATCCCGTTTCTGTCAAAAGACCCGCTGTTTCCCGACTATCCGGCGGGGCGCTTCGGGGATCTGACCATTCATGCCAACGGGCCTCGTATCCATGAGTTTTTGCAGGAAATGCACCGGGAGGTGCTGGCTCACTATCCTGACGTCATCACCATCGGCGAGGGCTTCGGTGTATCGGCCGAACAGGCCAACCTCTACGTGGGCGAGTCCCGGCAGGAGTTGAACATGATTTACCATTTCGATCATGCCGTACCCCGCGAGGAATACCGGTTTCTCGACCCCGCGCCTGAGTTTACCCTGCCGGAGCTGAAAGCCGTGTTTGCCAAATGGAATGTAGCCCTGGCGAGCGGACCCGACGCGCCCGGCTGGCAGAATATTTATTTTGGCAACCACGACAACCCGCGCTGTCTGTCTCGTTTCGGCAACGTCGACCGCTATCATTACGAGTCGGCTACGATGCTGGCAACCGTCCTGCTGACCCAGCGCGGCACGCCCAGTATCTACCAGGGCGATGAGATCGGCATGACAAACTGCCCGTTCGACTCCATCGATGAGTATGACGATATCCAGGTGAAAAATGCCTGGCGGGCGCTGGTCGAATCAGGGGCGGATGGATTGGTTGCGGGTGGACCGGATTCGGATGAATTGGATTCGTCGGCATCAATGCCGACGCGAGTCATAGATCGACCAGATCCGGATTTGGCCGGTAGTGTGACGTCTGCGGAGTTGGTAGATGGACCGGATGAATCCACCTCATACGATCCATGCGTAGCTCCGGCATTCATGCCGGGGCAGGATTCGTCGGCATCAATGCCGACGCGATTCATGGATCGACCAGATCCGGATTTGGCCGGTAGTGTGACGTCTGCGGAGTTGGTAGAAGGACCGGATGAATCCACCTTATACGATCCATGCGTAGCTCCGGCATTCATGCCGGAACAAAATTCCGATCAGTCATCAAGAGCAGGTCGATTCCTGGCTACGGCCAACCGCATTGCCCGCGACCATGCCCGGACGCCGATGCAGTGGTCAGGCGCGGCCAACGCGGGCTTTACCGAGGGGGAGCGAACCTGGCTGAAAGTGAACCCCAATTACAAAACCATCAACGTTGCCGACCAGGAACGGCAGGATCGGTCGGTGCTGGCTTTCTACCGGCAACTGCTTCAGCTGCGGAAACAAACCCCGGCGCTGCATACGGGTTCGTACCAGGACTGGTTGCCCGAACACCCGACCGTGTGGGTATACGAACGTCGACTGGGCGACGAGGTCAGGGTTGTATGGGCCAATTTTTCGGCTCAGCCCGTAACCATTGACCGGCCGGCGCCCGGACCGGTTATCTTATCAAATTATCCAGATACGGCCGATGTATTGCGGCCCTTTGAAGCCCGATTATACCATGCTTGATTCCATAACGGCTGTACCCGTCCGAACAACGGACCGGGTAGCCGAAATTGCCTGGTTCTGTGACCTCTGCGGGGGCGACACCGAATTTCTGGGTCAGCTCGACCCAACCCGGCGCAGTAGCTTTGCCCATTGCCGAGACATCCTGCTGATGGCCGAGCGGAAGGGGTTCAAAAACATACTGTTGCCCACGTCTTACGTAGTGGGGCAGGACCCGTTGGCCTTCGCGTCGGCCCTGTCACAGCTAACGACCGACATCAGCCTGCTGGTAGCGATTCGTACCGGCGAATACCATCCGCCAATGCTGGCCCGGATTATTAGTACCCTCGATCATCTGCTGGAGGGGCGTCTGACGATCAACATCATCAACTCCGACCTGCCCGGCTACAAGGAAGAGGGCCCCCTGCGTTACCAGCGGTGTAGCGAGACGATCGAGATACTGCGGCAGGGCTGGACCCAGGACCGCGTCGTGCACGATGGCCCCGTCTACGGGCCGCTTAACCTCTCCAGCCAACCCGTTAAACCCTACCAGCAAAACGGCGGTCCGCTGCTGTATTTTGGGGGTATAGCCGATGGCGCCCGCGAGGTATGTGCCCAACACTGCGACGTGTTTCTGATGTGGCCCGAGAAAGAAGAGAGCCTCTACGCAACCATGCAGGACGTATCGGCCCGGGCGGCCCGCCACGGACGCACCATCGATTTCGGCCTGCGTATTCACGTTGTGGTGCGCGAAACCGAAGCGGAAGCCCGCGCCTGGACCCGCCATCTGATGAGCCGGTTCGATGCTGGCCAGGCCGAAGCGCTCAAGCAGCGCACCCAGGACGGTAAGTCGCTGGGGGTGTTGCGGCAGGACGCCATGCGTCAGGAAGCCGATGATGAAGGCTTTGTCGAGCCGATTCTCTGGACCGGTATCGGCCGGGCCCGCTCGGGAGCCGGTGGAGCGCTGGTCGGTACACCCGATCAAATCATCCGGCAACTCAATCGCTACATGGACATGGGCATCCGGTCGTTTGTGTTTTCCGGCTACCCGCTGCTCGAGGAGTGCGAACTGTTCGGCCAGCTCGTACTCCCGCACCTCCCCAACGTCCGCCTGGCCGACGTACAAGGCCGTCGCCCCGCCACCACCCCCGAAACGCCGTTAACTTTTGGAACGTTATCTTATTGAATGATGAATGATGAATGATGAATGATTTGTAAAAACCTAAAACCGACTTGTACGATGAAAAAGGAAAATGTTATTCGGGAGAAAAGCTTCCGATTTGCGGTTCGTGCCATCCGCCTTTACCAATACCTAAGTGATGGACAGAAGGAATATGTATTGAGTAAACAGATGCTTCGATCAGGTACATCAGTAGGAGCTAATGTTCGCGAGGCAGATAATGCCGAGAGCAAGGCCGACTTTATACACAAAATGGGTGTAGCGCAGAAAGAAACCGATGAAACGCTATACTGGCTAGAGCTAATGAAAGAAACGGGTTACCTGGCTGAGAAAGAGTTTGCCAGTATGCATGCTGATGCAGATGAACTGCTTAAGCTGATTCGTAGTATTATCATAACTGCAAAAGCTAACCGATAACACATTCTTCATTTATCGTTCATCATTCATCGTTATAAAGTTTGTTAAGTCAACTCGAAACCATCGACGTCGTTGTGCTGGTGCTGATGCTGGCCATTATGCCCACCGCCGGTATCATCATTGCCCTGCGTAAAAAAACGGCTGAAGATTATTTTCTGGCGGGGCGGTCCATTCGCTGGTGGGCGGTGGCGGGGTCGGTATTTGGTACCAATATCTCGTCGTTTCACCTGATCGGCATGCTGGGAATCGGCTACTCCATCGGGTTCGTACAGGCCCATTACGAGATTGTATTTCCGGCCATACTGCTGCTGTGTTTCGTATTCCTGAGTTCGTACCGACGACTGGATGTCTTTACCCTCTCGCAGTATCTCGAAGTGCGCTATAACGACAAAGCGCGACTGCTCTACACCATCCTGTTGATACTGATCATTCTGGTGCAGCTGGTCGGCTCGTTCTATGTCGGAAGTATTACCCTGCAATGGCTCTTCGGCGGCACCAGTTTTGCCATGTCATACCCGGTGGGGCTTCTCCTGATTGGCCTCATTACCTGCTCCTATACCATCTGGGGCGGTATGGAAAGTATTGTCGTGACCGATACCATCCAGACCGTTATGATGCTCGCGGCCGGTACTGCGGTGGCTTATTTTACCCTGAGTCAGCCCGAAATCGGCGGGTTCGTGGGCTTGCTCGACCTGGATGCGGCCCAGCCCCGCGAGGTCCAGAAAATGCATCTCTACCTGCCCAGTAATCACCCTAACCTGCCCTGGACGGGCATTTTTACGGGCCTGCTGCTGCAGCACTGTTTCAACTTCAGCACCAACCAGTTTCTGGTGCAGCGGGTGCTGGCGGCTAACTCCGACCACGACGCCCGGCGTGGCGTTATTGCCAGCGGCTTTCTGAAACTGACCATTCCGTTCTTCAGCATCTCGGCGGGCGTGGCGGCCTTTTATCTGTTTCGGGCGCGCTTCGGTACGATGGACTTCAACTCAGACAACGCGTTTCTGAAACTGGTCGAAACCGTTATCCCACCCGGCACAGGCCTGGTCGGCATGATTCTGGCCGGACTGACGGCCGCCACGTTTTCGTCGGTCGACTCGATGATGAATGCCGCTACGACCCTGCTGACGGTCGATGTGTACCAGAAATACGTAAACCCCGGGGCTAGCGACAGACAGATTGTGCGGTTTGGTCGGCTGATGATCGTGGTGATGGTCGTGGCCAGCATCGCGCTGGCGCTGTATACCTACACGCCCGATCGAACGAATAACTTCATGCTGAAGGTATCGGCGCAGCTGTCATACTTCACTCCGGGGATTATGGTTGCTTTTTTTGTCGGGGTGTTGTGGCGGGGCGCTTCCGCGCGGGCGGCCGTAATCGCTATGGCGATGGCTCCCTGTTACGGCCTGCTGGCTGAGTTCATCTACGACAACTTTCTCGGCACCAGCCCGGCCGTAGCAGCGGTATTTGGCCAGCAGCTCAACTTCATGCATCGGGTCTTTCTGACCTTCGTACTGAGTCTGACTACGCTTATTGTACTCAGCCGGACGCTGTTCCCCAACCGGAACCTGGCGGGTTTCGAGCGACTGCGCGTGAGCCTGAACGCCGGACAGCTGGTGCGGGCGGTCGGTTTGTTCCTGGTCGTGCAGGCGGTGTTTGTCGGGTTGGTTTTCTGGGGCGGTTTCTCGCCGAAAAGCCTGGCGCCCTGGGCGGCTCTGGCTACGCTGGGGCTGTTCCTGCTGCCCAGTCAGGCCGTCAACGAGTCGGCAGAGGCAGACTCCGACGAGGCCGGTACAAAGCCGTCGTTATCGCTCAGGGGGGATCTGCGCTGGGCGGGCGCCTTGACCGCCGGTAGTATAGGCATATTGTATTATTTTGCGTGAGGTCTGTAACTCCCGGCCTATCCCACCCTGTATGCCACGGCTCTATCGCGCTGCTTTTCGTCCTCTGTTTTTCGCGGCCTGGCTGGCTGCGCTTACGCTATCCGGTCATCTGGTAGCCTGGGGGCAGGCCCCGCCCGACACAGAACTGTTTCTGGTCGATCTGATCCGGAGCGGACAGGCGCTTCAGGTCGGTACTCCCCGCAACATTACCCAGCGGAAGGGCTACGACAATCAGCCCTCGTTTACACCCGATGGCCGGGCGGTGCTGTATACATCGGCTCGCGAGGATGGGCAGACCGATATCTATCGCTACGATCTCCGGCAGAAAACAAACACCCCGCTCACCCGGACGCCCGAAAGCGAATACTCACCTACCGTTACCCCCGATCAGGGGTATTTTTCCGTCATTCGGGTCGAGAAAGACCAGACGCAGCGGCTGTGGAAATTCCCGATCTCCGGTGCGGGCAACCCGGCGCTGGTACTCGATAACGTAAAACCGGTTGGATACCACTGCTGGCTTACCCCCGACTCGCTGGCGCTGTTCATCCTGGGTAAACCCAACTCGCTGCAACTGGCCAGCGTCAGCACCGGCGATACGGCCCGGCTGGCAGGTAACATCGGCCGGTCTCTGCACAACGTGCCCGGTAAAAAAGCGGTCAGCTTCGTACACAAGCGAACCACCACCGACTGGACCATCAGCCAGCTCGATCGGCAAACCCGTCAGATCAGCCCCATTACGCCGACTCTACCGGGTAGCGAAGACTTTGTCTGGATGCCCGACGGTACCCTGCTGATGGGCCAGGGAGCCACGCTGTATCAATGTCGGCCGGGTACCAGCACTGGCTGGACAAAACTGGCCGACTTCAGCACGGCCGGCATCACCCAGATTACCCGTCTGGCCATAGACCCTCGCGGAAAAACGCTGGTGCTGGTGGGGCAGTGAGAAGCGAATAAGCTCGACGCTTCTGGCTGCAGCCTTTTCGCTGAAATAGTCTATATATGGCGGAGCCGCTAACCTGGAGATAGGTCGGCGGCTCCGCTGTGTTTATTGGTGTATGGGCGCTTACTGTGGCAAGGCGCTGAACGTCGGAAAATGGTAGACCCGGAAGAGCGGGTTCTGGTCGACGTTCCAGTTTTCCTGCTGCGCTACCTCGTTCAGCCAGTCCGAAATGTCGGCCTGGTAGGTGCTGTAGCCCTGGTTACGCAGAAACTGCTGTACCATTAGGGTAGTTGTGCAGCCTTCGGCCAGGATCAGCGTGGTGGCGGCCATTCGTACGGCCTGCTGGTCTAGTTTTCGATGCGTTACGTTCATTAGTCAGGTTGTTTGGTCATGTGGTACATCCTACGTAAGTGCCCGATGTAATGGGCCGTTGGTCTAGCCCAGCGCCTGTCGAAACAGGGTAACACGCTCACGCAGGATCGTACTGCCGACCTGAGCGTTGAGGTTTCCTTTGAGGGTGAAAGCGCGCAGATCGGACCGCAGACCGGCGTACTTGATCAGGGCGTTGTACCAGACGTTGCGGTTCTGGTAGGGGGCCAGCAGCATCCGGGCCTGGCTCAGCATCCGATGCTGGCGGGGCGACCAGATGGGCCGCTGCCGGAAAGCGGCACCCTGACCGTTCAGCAGGTCGGGCAGTGACTCCGGCGGAGCCAGCGGCAGCAGCTCGGCCATCAGAAATAAGCCCAGTTCGATGTTCAGCAACCGGTTGGCAACCATACCCGGCAGGGCATGACGGAAGCGAAGCCGGGTGGCTAGTGGCTCCTGCCAGCGAAGCTGACTGGCCAGAACCGGGCGGGCAACAGGAGCGGTGGTCAAAAGAGCGTTCATTAGTATCGTTGTTCGTTGTTCATATCAAATTTCACACTAGAAGAACGTAACCTTTTTACGTTGTGTGAATTTTGTGAAATTTATTTTCGATGAACCTGACAGCGCTGTACCCGCCATGAAACCCGGTCGGGAGGGGGCACAAACTGAAGCCCCCACCGCGGCTCCGTAGGGTCGACAGGAGCCGCGGTGGGGGCGGGTAAGCAGAGCTGATAGAATCCCGCGAGCGCCGATCGGTCTACTGCGGCAGCAGCGGTAGCCTCGGAAAATAATAAACCCGAAACAGCCCATTGTCGTGAACGGACCAGCCCTGCTGGCTGGCAATCACCAATAGCCACTGCGATACTTCAGCCTGGTAGGCCCGGTACCCACGGTTGCGCAGAAACTGCTTTACGCAAAGGGTCGTCGTATAGCCCTCGGCCAGAATAAGTGTCGTAGCCGCCAGCCGTACAGCCGCGGGTGTCAATTGCTTGCGTGTGGCGTTCATCAGGCCAGCATCTTCCGAAGTACGCCGATGCGGTTGCGCGAGAAGCCAACGGTCTTTTCTGTGAAGCGGCTCAGGTCACGGCTGATGTCGTAGGCGAGCCGGTGGGTGGGAGCGGTTGCGTAGGCGTCGAGCAGGTCCTGCCAATGGCTGGGGTTGGCAAAATGAGCCAGCAGCAGCCGGGCCCGGTTGAGGTATTTATGCTGCTGCGGGGTGAGGCTGGCGCGGGTGCTGGTGTCGGCCGAAAGCAGGGCGGGGAGCGCCGTTGGCGGGGCTGACGGACGTAACTGGCCGAGCAGGTAGAGGCCCAGTTCGAGGTCAACGAGCTGCCGGGTCGAGAGCGACGGGCGGTGGTAAGCGGGGGCGTTTGAGCGAGGACGTTGCGTATGGTTCATGATCGTCGTATGTAATTGTCCGACTCAAAGTTGTTGTACCGTAAACGTAAACTATTTACGTTCTCTCTTTTTTCTGAAAAAAAGTTTTGGTTGCTTTGTCAGTATACCAGCGCTCCTGCTACCAACGACATCGATATGCCCATAACCCGTTCTGCCTTTCAACGCTACCGACTCATCGACGAAGTAATCAGTCGATATCCCCGACGGTATTCCAAACAGCAACTTTTCGAACTCTGCCAGGATAAGTGCGGTATCCGGTCCATCTCGTCGCTGGAAAAAGACATCCAGCGGATGCGCGAAGACCATGACGCGCCGATCGAATACGACAAGCGGGCCAACGGCTATTACTATAGCAATCCGCAGTTCAGGCTCCTGAACCTGATGCTGAGCCCCGACGATATGGAAGCGCTCGACTACGCCCGCGAGGTGCTGGCCGCTACTCAGGGCGCTACCGTGGCCGATGAACTGACCAACGCCCTCCAGAAAGTCCGGCAAAGTCTGGATATTATCCGCGAGGTGAAGAGCGACGGCAGTGCCCCGGCACCGTCGCGCCGGATCGTATACGTCGAAGAAAAGATTCTTGGCGGCAACCGCCAGTACGTACCCATGCTGATTCGGGCCGTGAACCAGAACCGACAGGTAGCGTTCCGGTACCTCAAACACGAAGAAGCGGTATCGGCCCAGCGCGGCACACCAGCGCGGCTCCGGCGGGGCGCGCGTATGACCGAGCCCGAGCGACCCAAACTTCGTATTCTGCACCCTATTCTGCTGCGTGAAGTGGCTGATAGCTGGTATGTTATCGGCTATGACGCGGCCAGCGGCAGCGAGCGGACGTTTGCCCTCGACCGCATGAGCGATCTTGAACTCCTCGACGACCCCTGCGATGTGCCACCCGCCGTACTGGCCAGTGTCAGCGACCTGTTCGAACACATCTACGGCATCACCGACAGCCACGGCCCGGTCGAGAATATCGTGCTGTCGTTTAGTCCGCTGTTTGGTCGTTACGTAAAAGCCAAGCCCATCCACCAGACCCAGGAGGTAATCAGCGATACCGACGAGGCCTGCGTCGTGCGGCTCCGGCTGGCCCCCAACCGCGATCTGCTGATGCACCTGCGCTCGTATGGCGAACACCTGACCGTACTGCAACCCGCCAGCCTGGTCGAGGAGATGAAAGCATCGCTGGTGGCAATGCTGGCCCATTATAGTTCCCCAGCCTGACGGTTCGCTGCTGACGCGTATTAGATGCGAAGGCTGGACCACCTATCCGGATGGTTTATTGCTGACGCACCTGAGACGCGATGACCGGGCGCCGGGCGGTCGCGTCTCTACAGATAACCGGAACCGCAAAACGTTAATCCGGTAGGCCGGACAGTCGAAAAATGGGCTGGCCGTTGACGCGGAATATCGATTTTTACAATGGGCGGGGGGATGGGCCGTTTATCTTTACGATACTAAACCGTAGCCATGCGCCGAATCGTACCCATTGCTATTTCTCTGCTCACTCTTTTTGTCGACCCGTTTGCCCGTGCCCAGGGGCTGGTAGATGGGTTCATGCGCGGGCAGCGCAAAGCCAGTCTGGCCCTGACCTATTCGCAGGAATCCTTCGATAGCTATTACGTAGGTACGCGCGAAATCCGCGATCCGAACCTCGGTACCGTCAGCACCCAGTCACTGAACCTCTACGCCACCTACGGCCTGGGCTACGACCTGGACCTGATCGTTAACGCTCCTTACGTTCGCACCGAAGCCAGCGCGGGCTACTGGCCCAAACAGGAGGGGTTTCAGGATCTTACGGCTGCCCTCCGCTGGGAAGCTTACGACTATAAGTTCGGAAAAACCCGGCTGTCGTGGCTCTTTGCGCTGGGCTATTCGCTTCCCCTGCAGAACTATGTCATTGACGCTCCCGTCACCATCGGTCACGGGTCCCGGAACCTCGACGGCCGCACCATGCTACATTTTAAAGCCGGTGCGTTCTTCCTGACTGGCCAGTACGGCTACATCCGGCGGGGAGCGGTTTCTCTTGATCGGGTGGCCAACTATTATCAGCCTGATAACCTCAACCCCAACAGCGGCTCGAAAGTCAACGTGCCCGATGTGACAGACATCGTGGTTCGGTCGGGCTTCTCTACGAAGTATTTCTACGTTGACGGGTGGTGGCAGCAGCAGTCGCCCTACAGCAAAGGAACCGACATTGCGCCCGGAATTCCCTACCCAACCAACGCGGTGGGATTCACGCGGGCCGGGGCTAGCCTCTACGTGCCGCTGATCCGGAAGTTTGGGCTGACGGGCGCCTACAGCACCACCCTCGACGGCCAGAATGTTGGCAAATCGACGCGACTCAGCGGGGGGTTCATTATCGGATTATAACCAGACCAATCGGCCTTTCGGCTTTTCTATAACCTCACCCGGCCCACCGGGCGAACGCGACCGATGAAAACATACGCCAGTCTATTCGTTACCCTCTCGCTGCTCACGGGACTGTCGGCCTGTAAGGAGCCGACCATCGATGAGGGCATTCTGCCATTCGTAACCCCCACCTCGACCGACTCAACGGGCGGTACCTGGCGAACAGTGCTCCTGACGTCGGCAGCCGACATTGCCGTTCCGCAGCCAGCCGCCACCACCTCCGACGCCTACCAGAGCGAGCTGACGGCGGTCAAAAATGGATTGCTCAGCGCCACGCCCGAGCAGAATACGGCCGTCAACTACTGGGCCGCCGGGAGTGTGCAGCGCTGGAATCAGATTGCCCGACTGCTGGTTTCCAAGTATAATGTCGATGCGGCTTATGACGAAGCTACGGGCCAGTATGCGCCCTACGACGCCACGAAACCGGTGGCCAGTGCGCCTTATGCCGCCCGGCTCTATGCCCTGCTCAGTGTGGCTCAGTACGATGCGCTGGTCGTATCGTGGCGGGCCAAGTTTCGTTACAACCGCCCCTCGCTGGAACGGCAGGGCATTCTGGCGCGGGTGCCGATCCTCGACGTGCCGTCGTATCCGTCAGAAGATGCGGCCGTAGCCGAAGCGTCGTGTCAGGTGCTGGCGTATTTCTTTCCGGGCGAGACGGCCTGGCTGAAAGCCAAAGCCGCTGAACACAAACAAAGCCGGGTCTGGGCGGGCGCCTGCGTACCGAGTGATCTGAAAGCCGGTGAAGAGCTGGCCGCTGCGGTAGCCGCTAAAGCCATCGCCTACGCCCGCAACGACCGGTTCGATCGGGCCCGCGACCCCAACAGTACCTGGGAAAGCCTGCGGAGCCGCGCGCCTTACGACCTGACCTGGAAAAGTCTGGATATACCGGCCCGGCCGCCCATGCTCCCGCTGGCTGGCACGACCCGAACCTGGTTCGACTCGACGGCCATAGCCCGGGCGCTGCCCGCTGCTCCTCCCGCCACCACGACCCCCGCTTTTCAGCAGGCGCTAGCCGAAGTTCGCGACCTGGCCAACACCCGCACCCGCGACCAGTGGCGCATCGCCGAGTTCTGGTCCGACGGCAGCGGTACCTACACCACCCCCGGCCACTGGAACCGCATTGCCGAAGACCTCGTACGGCAGTATGGACAAAATGAACTGCGGTCGGCGCGGACGTATGCGCTCGTGAACCGAGCCATGCAGGATGGCGCCACCGTGGGCTGGCGAACCAGCTTCACCTATTTTGTACCCCGTCCTTCGCAGGTTGACCCAGCCATCAAAACGGCCGTACGAATTCCGAACATGCCGGGCTACCCGTCTACCCATGCCCTCCTGGCCAATGCGGCAACTACGGTGCTGGTGTATCTCTTCCCGAACGAAGCCGAGGTGCTGAAAGCCCAGGCGGCCGAAGCTACCCTCTCGCAACTGTACGGGGGCGTCCAGTACCGGTTCGATATCGACGCGGGGGCTCGCTCGGGGACGGCTGTAGGGCAGCTGGCCGTTGGCTGGGCCAGCGCCGACGGAGCCCGATAAGTTTGGATTAGTTAGGGGCTGTTTCGTGACAATTGCGGGTGTTATGCGTTACGAAGTAAGGGCGTTTTGTTCCCGTCCGTAAATTCGGACGCCGGGTTTTTAGCATAAAACGGCGGCTGCACTGTTTCTTTGCAGCACGGTTCTGGCCTGAAAAACCACTTTGAACGTCAACTAACTTACGTGTATCACGAATGAATAGTCCCAAAACAGCACCTGCCCGTTCGCGTAGTAAAGCGTCGGCCGTGGCTCCAACTGTATCTGCCGATGCGACACTACCCGTGGCTGTCGCATTGCCGCTCATCGACGGACAATCGCGAGTGGTGATCGAACGCGTCAGCCCTGAACTCGACGGGGGGCGCTTCCCCATCAAAGCCGTGCCGGGCGATGTGATCGCGGTAGAGGCCGATGTATTTGCCGATGGACACGACTACCTGTCGGTCCGGCTGCTCTACAAACATGCCGACGAGGAAAGCTACCGCGAAACGGCCATGGCGCTGCTGGGCAACGACCGCTGGGGGGCGTCGTTTGTGGTTGAGAAGCAGGGCCGTTATACCTACACCATCGAAGGCTGGGTCGACCACCTGGCCTCCTGGCAACACGAAATACACCTGAAAGTAGCCGATGGCCAGCGCATCACGAGCGAACTGCTGGCGGGCGCGCAATACGTTGACGGACTCATCCGGCGGGCCGGTGGCGACACGAAACCCGCCCGGAAAGGAGCCAAAGCGGCCGATGAATCAGCCGACCTGAAAGCGCTGCGCGAGATGGCTACTCTGTTCCGCGACGAGAGCCGTTACGACGAAGCGGTGTCAGTAGCCGAAAGCGACCAGTTTACCTTCTTCGCCAAACGATATCCCGAGCGCCAGCATCCTGCACGGTACAGTTCCGAGCTGGGCGTTGAGGTAGACCGGGCCAGAGCTGGCTTCAGCACCTGGTACTGTCTGTTTCCCCGCTCGGCCGCGCGGGAGGAGGGCAAGCATGGAACCTTCCGCGATGTGGAGGCTTTGCTGCCGCGCATTGCCGGCATGGGTTTCGACGTGCTGTACCTGCCGCCCATCCATCCAATCGGGATGGCGCACCGCAAAGGCAAAAACAACTCGGTAATTTGCCAGCCGGGCGAGCCGGGGGTACCTTACGGAATTGGGTCGGAGCTGGGCGGGCATGACGCCATCCACCCCGAACTGGGCACGGTCGAGGATTTTAAGCACCTGATTGCCATTGCTGCCAACTACGACATGGAGGTAGCCATGGACCTCGCCATTCAGTGTTCGCCCGATCACCCCTGGGCTAGAGAACACCCCGAGTGGTTCAAAAAACGGCCCGACGGAAGTATTCAGTACGCCGAAAATCCGCCCAAGAAATACCAGGATATTTACCCCGTTTATTTCGAAACCGAAGACTGGCAGAACCTATGGCTGGAGCTGAAACGGATATTGCTCGTGTGGGGGTCGTGGGGCGTGCGTATTGTCCGCGTCGATAACCCGCATACCAAACCGTTTGCGTTCTGGGAGTGGCTCATTGCCGAAGTCAAGAAAGAGTACCCGGATATGCTGTTTCTGTCCGAGGCTTTCACCAAGCCTAAAGTGATGCAGGAGCTAGCCAAGCGTGGGTTTGCCCATTCCTATACCTACTACACCTGGCGGAATACCAAAGCCGAGATGCAGGAGTACCTGACGGAACTGACCCAGGGCGAGATGCGGCACTATTTCCGGCCTAACTTCTGGCCAACCACGCACGATATCAACCCGTATAGCCTGCAGGGGGGCCACGAGCCGCAGTTCCTGATCCGGTACTTCATGGCGGCTACGCTGTCGAGCAACTACGGCATTTACGGCCCGTCGTTCGAGCTGATGGAACATGTGCCGTTCCCCAACAAAGAAGAATTCCTGAATTCCGAAAAGTATGAAATCCGGTACTGGGACTGGAACAAAACCAATAAGCTGACCTACCTCATCGGGCTGACCAACCGCATCCGACGCGAGAATGCCGCCCTGCAGCAGACCAACAACCTGACCTTTTGCACCGTTAGCGACGATGCGATTATGGCGTATCTGAAAACGGCTGCCAGCAACCGCCTGCTGATCGTGGTCAATACGGATGCGTACCAGCGCCGGGCCGGTATGGTTCAGGTGCCGATCTGGCAGCTGGGCATCGGTGGCGACGAGTCGTATCAGGTCCACGATCTGCTAACGGGGGCCTACTACACCTGGAAGGGCGAATGGAACTACGTGGAGCTGGACCCTTACGTGCTGCCCATGCACATCTTCCGCATCGAACGGTAAACGGATTTTTTCGTACGATGTCCAACGCGCCGGCGACTTCAGGTTGCCGGCGCTTTTTTTGGCGTGTCTCCCGTAAAAAAACGGTTGCTTTTCCAACCGCGGAGCCGACAAGCGGGTCTGGAGAACAGAACTGCCTGCCAGTGAGCGGGTGGCTTGTTGTTTCACCCATTCCTGTTCCTGAACGTATGAAAATCTCCAAACCAATTTTGCAGGCCATGGCGCTGGCCGTAGCCGTAACGACCGTTGGCAGCAGCTGCAAAGACGGCCTTGTGAAACCAAAAAAAGAAGAAGCGAAGAAAGAGCAGCAACGGAAACTACCCGACAACTGCCCGGCCTGCGGCATGGGATAATCCCTACCTATGATCGACATTCGCTCATCGATAGCCTGTAACCTCGACAGCCATATACTGCGGGCTGCGCTGCCGCTCTTTGCCGACGAGAAAGTAGGCGCTATCGAATGGTCGTTCGATGCGCTGATTAACCAACGATCCATGCCTGACTGGTTTGGCGAGCTGCTCCGTACCTACAGCGAAGCGGGTTGCCTGGTAGGCCACGGGGTTTTCTACTCCCTGTTCTCGGGCCGTTGGACGGGGGCGCAGCAGCAGTGGCTGGATCAGCTGAGATCGCTCAGCCGGACCTACCGGTTTGACCATGTTACCGAACATTTCGGGTTCATGACCGGAGCCGACTTCCACAAAGGGGCTCCCATGAGTATTCCGTTTACCGAGTCGACACTGGCCATCGGCCGCGACCGGCTGGTGCGCTTGCAGGACGCCTGCCGCTGCCCGGTAGGTCTCGAAAATCTGGCGTTCGCTTATACGATCGATGAGGTTAACCGGCACGGCGCTTTTCTGAGCCAGCTGATCGAGCCCGTTAACGGGTTTATCATACTCGACTTACACAACCTCTACTGCCAGAGCCGGAATTTTGGCGTTGAACCGGACGCTTTGCTGTCGCTGTATCCGCTCTATCGGGTGCGCGAAATTCACCTCTCGGGCGGAAGCTGGGCGCCGTCGGCTGTTGAGCCGGGCCGGACCATCCGGCGCGATACGCACGACGATGCGGTGCCGGCCGACGTTTTCCGGCTGCTGAAACAGGCCATCGACCTGTGCCCGAACCTCCGCTATGTCGTGCTGGAGCAGCTGGGGGCGGGCCTGCAGACCGATGGGCAGCAGAGCCAGTTTCAACAGGATTTTCTGTGGATGGACCATATCGTACAGACCGCCAACCAGATCCGCAACTCCCTGATCAATCACTCGTTTCTGCCGCGCCGGTTCCACGTGCCTGACTCCAGCCCGCTGGAAGACCCGCTGCTGTATGCGCAGCAACTCGAACTGTCAGACATTCTGGAAACGTCGGTAAGTTGCGCACAGGCGCAGCAACGGCTGGCCGGGTCGGGGCTGGCCCGGTCCAACTGGGCGGTAGAAACGTGGCAGCCTGCCATGCTCGAAACGGCCCTGGCCATTGCGCAGAAGTGGAAAAACGGCTTCGACTGACTCTCAGCGACTACGAGTCGTGTTGAGGTCGTTGATAAACCGGATCAGCCCCGGAATGTCGAATACATAGTCGGCGGCTCCGCCCGATATAGCCTGTTGCGGCATAAACCCAACCTGAGCCGTATCGGGCTCCTGAACAACCGTAAAACCGCCCATGCTTTTGATGGCCTTCAGCCCAGCGGTTCCGTCGGCGTTGGACCCCGACAGCAGCACCCCCACCAGCGACGACCCGCATACGTCGGCTGCCGACTCGAAGGTAACGTCGATGGACGGGCGGCTGTAATTGATTTTCTCGGAATCGTCGAGTGAGAAGGTGCCGTCGCGTTCGAGCAGCAGGTGGTAATCGGCCGGGGCCAGGTAGATCGTGCCGGGCCGGATAACGTCTTTGTCGTCTACTTCCTTGACCGGAACGGACGTTTTGAGGGAGAACAGATGGGCCAGCGTGGAGTCGGCCGTATTCCGGCGATGCACCACAATGATGAGCGCAAACGACAGGGGGGGCTGTAAAGCAGGCAGCAACCGCAGCAGCACATCGATGCTACCGGTAGAACCGCCAATAACGACAACCCTACAGTCGACAGAATGACCCGCGTTTAGCCTATTTTCCGCCATATTTTTTCGCCTTCGAGTTGTTTGTAGCGGGGCTGGATGCTGGAAAATTTCAGGGTTTCCTTGCTGCCCAGCCCCAGGTAGCTGAGCGGAGCCAGACTCTCATCAAATAGCGTAAGGACCCGCTCCTGTAATGTCTTCGTAAAATAGATCAGCACGTTTCGGCACAGGATCAGGTCAAACTCATTGAACGACCGGTCAGATACCAGGTTATGCGTCGAAAAAACCATTTTCTCGGCCAGCTCTTCGTTGAACTTCACCCGTCCGTAATGCGCTGTGTAATAGGTCGAAAAATCGGTTGTGCCACCCGACAGGATGTAGTTTTCGGAGTACTGCTTCATGGTGCTCATCGAGAAAATACCCTGGCGGGCCGATTCCAGTACTTCGGGGTTGAGGTCGGTGGCGTACAGAATCGACTTGTGCAGCAGCCGGGCTTCTTTTAGCAGAATAGCCATCGAGAAAACCTCTTCGCCCGTTGAGCAGCCCGCGTGCCAGATCCGGATAAACGGCTTGGCCATCAGGGTTGGCAGTACTTCGGCGCGCAGAGTTCGGTAGTACATGGGGTCGCGGAACATCTCGGTTACGTTTACGGTCAGCTCTTCCACGAACCGTTTCAGGTAATCGGGATCGGAGCGGACCCGGTAGCGCAGTTCGGCAAAGCTCGGAAACTTGTCGAGCGTCCACAGACGGTTGATGCGTCGTTTCAGCGACGCCCGGGCGTATTGCGTAAAGTCATAACCGTATACCTCATAGAGGTCTTTTAATAACAGATCGATTTCTTCCTCCTCAATCATAGTCATTCATCAGATAGTCGACAGCAGTTGCAGCAGCCGGTCTACATCAATGGGCTTGGCAATGTAGTCGGTCGCGCCCGCGCGCAGGCATTTTTCCCGATCGCCGACCATAGCCTGCGCCGTCACCGAAAAGATAGGGGTGTTGCGTCGGCTGTCGAGGTTTTTGATGCGCGGAATGGCTTCGTAACCGTCCATGTCGGGCATCATCATATCGATCAGGATGGCATCGATCGGGCTCTCGGTTTTGAGGATGTCCAGGGCATCGCGGGCGTTCAGGCAGGACACACACTCGAACGATCTGGCCTTCAGCGTAGCGGTCAGGGCGAATATATTCCGGGCGTCATCGTCAATAATCAGGATTCGTTTTTTTGGCATGTGTCAGGGATGTTTGAGGAGAAGGTAGTTGAGTTTGAAAGTCTGGCCGGGTTTTGCTGTGCGGTTTGTCACTGTGGTCCGTGCGGTCGGCGCCCCGACCGCACGGATCACAATGTAGAGACGCGACCGCCCCGGCGCCCCGGCCCTCGCGTCTCATAGGCGTCAGCTAATCCACTACAGCTACGCCCGGTCGTAGAGCCAGACGCGCAGCAGGGAAACGAGCTGGTCAATGTCAACGGGTTTGGTGATGTAGTCCGATGCGCCCGCCTGAATGCATTTTTCCCGGTCGCCGGTCATGGCTTTGGCCGTTACGGCAATGACGGGCAGGTTGCGCCACTGATACTGCTCCCGAATCTGGCGGGCGGTTTCGTAACCATCCATCTGGGGCATCATCATGTCGAGCAGCACCACGTCGACG
Source organism: Spirosoma lacussanchae (assembly GCF_005870035.1). Lineage (GTDB taxonomy): Bacteria > Bacteroidota > Bacteroidia > Cytophagales > Spirosomataceae > Spirosoma > Spirosoma lacussanchae. Next base: position 29,695 of record NZ_SWJG01000009.1, read on the forward strand.
TCGGGGTTTTCGGCCAGTTTCTGCAGGGCTTCTTTGCCATCCAGCGCGGCAATGACGGTCATGTTGTACTGCTCCAGGGCTTTCGACAGCGAAAATATATTCCGAACATCATCATCGGCGACCAGCACCGTTTTGTTGGTCAGCACCTGACTCAGGCCACCGAGCTTCTTGCTGGCGCCGTTGGTGCCGCTGGCGGCTTTGTTCTCTTCGACCAGGTGCAGAAACAGCGACACCTCGTCGAGCATGCGCTGGTACGAGTGGGCCGTCTTGACAATGATCGAGTCGGCATATTGCTTGATTCGGAGCTCCTCGGCCATAGACAGGCTTTTGCCGGTAAAAATGATGATAGGCAAGTTCTCGAAACCAGGGTTCTTTTTGGCTTCTTCCAGCGTCTCGTAGGCTTTATGGTCGGGAATGCCCATGTCCAGAATGACGCAGTCAACCTCCCGGCGCTTCAGCGCATCGATCCCTTCCGTCACGTTGCTCTTCAGCTCCGAGCTGATATCGAATGTTTCCAGGAAATAGGCCAGGGCTTTGGCATGTTTGGGGTTATCTTCAATGATCAGTACCTTTTTGGGGTCGCGGTTGAGGACGTACTCGATCTTTTTGAACACATCCTGCATCTGTTCAAACGCCATTGGCTTATCGACAAAGTCGATGGCCCCTTTCATCAGACTCTCGTTCCTGAGCTTGTGCGACGACATGATATGTACCGGAATGGGGCGGGTCTGCGGGTTGGCTTTCAGCGCGTCCATCACCTCCCAGCCGCTCATAACGGGCAGCTGAATATCGAGTAGAATACCCACCGGTTTGTATGTCATGGCCAGCTGGAGGCCCTCGTCGCCCCGAACCGACACAATTCCTTTGTAGCCTTTCTTGCGGGTGTAGTCGAGCAGCGATTTGGCGAAGCTGGTATCATCTTCCACGATCAGCAGCGTTTTGTCCTGCTCCGTAATGGTGTGCCGATCGTCGGGGATGGCTTCCGGAATAACGGTGCTGATGTACCGGCCAGGCTCCGCAGCCGGGCGTTGGGGCGGAGCGGCTACCGGGATGGGCGTCGGCTCAGGCTGGGTCGGTGATGGGCTGGCCGAACTGACCGGTTGGTTCGGCGAAATGGGCAGGTGAATAGTAAACGTACTGCCCTTGTCGACCTGGCTCCGGAGGGTGATCTCACCACCCAGCAGCTTGGCCAGCTCGCGGCTGATCGACAGGCCCAGACCGGTGCCGCCGTACTTGCGCTTGGTCGACCCATCGGCCTGCTGGAAGGCTTCGAAGATCAGCGGCTGCTTCTCGGCAGGTATGCCAATGCCCGTATCGGTTACGATGAAACAGAGCGCGTTGGGCCGCGACGTCTCCCGCTCGACAGCCAGCGATACGCTGCCCGCAGCCGTAAACTTAAGGGCGTTGGAGAGGAGGTTTTTCAGTATCTGCCCGAGTCGGGTCCGGTCGGTTTCGATCAGGGCGGGCACGTCGGGTGCCGTCGTGATGGTGAAGTCGAGCCCTTTTTCGCGGGCCAGCATACCGAACAGGGCCTGGAGTTCGTCGGTGATGTCGGTCAGGGCTACCTCCTGGTATTCGAGTTTCATCTGCCCGGCTTCGATCTTCGACAGGTCGAGGATTTCGTCGATCAGCCCCAGCAGCCCGTTGCCCGATGACTGAATGACCCGCGCGTACTCGACCTGATCGTCGTTGAGGTTGGCTTCGGTATTTTCGGCCAGCAGGCGGCTCAGCAGCAGAATCGAGTTGAGGGGCGTCCGCAGCTCGTGCGACATATTGGCCAGAAATTCGGACTTGTAGCGCGTGGCCAGCTCCAGCTCGTCGGCTTTTTTCTGGATGTCGTTGTTTTTTTCTTCCAGCAGCAGGCCCCGCTCTTCGAGTTCGGTATTGGTTTGCTGGAGCTCTTCCTGCTGAACTCGCAATTCCTCTTCCGACGCTTGCAGCTTCTGGGCCTGCATTTCCAGCTCGGCGTTCAGGTTCTCCATTTCGCTATGCTGCGCCTGCAGCTCTTCGGCCTGGGCCTGGGTTTCTTCGAGGAAATTCTGGAGCTTGACGTAATCCAGCGCGGCATTGACGCCCATGGCCATCCCTTCGCGGTTGGCTTCCACAAATTCGAGCGTCAGCGGGTCGGGTTTGTCCAGCAGGCCCAGCTCCAGCACGCCCAGGCAGGTATCGCCGTACACGAGCGGAGTCAGCAGCAGCGCGTTGGGTACCGCTTCGCCCAGCGACGAGCTGATCCGGCTGTAGTCGGCGGGTACGTTGTCGACCACCATCGTTTTTTTGCGTTCGATGACGTGGCCAACCAGCCCTTCGCCGGATTTGACGGTGACAGGCACGTTTTTGGCGGCAAAACTGCCGGCCAGTGAGAAGGTGAGGTTGTTATCGAGGAGGTAGATTGTACCCAGCGGAGCCCGGAGGTAGTCGGCCATGGTATCGATCAGACGGGTAGCCAGCCGGTTGATGTCGCGTTCACCCCGAATAGCGTCGCTGATGCGGACGGCTCCGCTCTGCAGCCAGTTTCTGGCGTTGAGATCGGTAAAGGTCTGTTCGAGCGCGCCGGCCATCTGGTTCAGCGCCCGCGCAATACGGCCCAGCTCGTCGTCTTTGGTGTCCTGACTTCTGACGGCGTAGTTACCAGCCGCAATGCTCTGGGTAATGTCTTCCATGACGGCAATCCGCCCGGCCGTTTCGATGTATTTCTCTTCGGCTTCCTGCTGCCGCGCAATCCGGTCGTCCATATCTTTTTTGATACGGACGTAGGTGAAGGCGGTAATCAGCATAGAAATAATGGCCGATATAACCAGCAGGAAGGGCGTATAGGTAATATAGACCTGCTGTTGCTGCGTGCGGCTGCGCAGCAGGGCGTTCTCTTCGGCTTTCATCCGCTCCACAACAGTCCGTAGCTCGTCCATCACCTGCCTGCCGCGTACCATCTCCCGATGGCGGGCTACGGTATCCCGGCTGAACCCTCTGTTGCGAACGACCATGTTGATGATCCGCTGCATCTGCGCAAACTTGGCCTCGTACAGCCCTTTCGCCTGCGTCAGGTTTTTCTGTTGCGCGGGGTTATCGCTGGTGAGGTCGCGGAGTCGTTCGTGGCTGGCCAGTACTTTCTGCCGGCTGCCTTCGTAGGGTTGCAGAAACTGGGGGTCGAGCGTCAGCAGATAGCCACGCTGCCCTGTTTCGGCGTCTTTCATGAAGGAGATAATATTCTCCGATTCAATCAGGACCTGGTTGGTGCGGTTGACCAGCTGCGAGTTGCTGATCAGTTTCTGGATGCTGTAGAACGAAGCGGTCAGGCTAATTAGCAGCAGCAGCGTTGATAGGGAAAAAACGAGTTGTAGCTGCCGGATTACCGAGTTCGACGTTGAGGTTGGTGGCATGTGTGCAAATAAATAGGGACTTACAGTGAGCTGGAATCAGAGAGCCGCTGGGGTTGGTTGACCGGCAGGATCAGAATAAACCGCGTGCCCTCGTTGGGGCGGCTCCGGGCCGAGATCAGGCCGTTATGTTTGTCGATGTTCTTTTTGGCAATGGCCAGCCCGATGCCCGTGCCTTCGTAGCTGGTGCGGCTGTGGAGTCGCTGAAAAATAACAAAGATCCGGTCGAGGAATTTCTCGTCGAAGCCGATGCCGTTATCCTGTACCACAAGTCGGCAGAACGGACCCTCATCGGCGGGGTCGCCATCGATGGCTTTCCGGTCGATGCGCTCGCCGAAGATGCTGATGACGGGCGGCTGATCGGGCTGCGAAAACTTAAGCGCATTGCTGATCAGGTTCTGGAAAACCTGCCGGATGCGGGTCGGTATGACATCCAGAACGGGGAGGGGCGCCACCGTAACGAGCGCCGACCGGCGGCTGATCACATCGTCGAAGTCGAGCAACAGGTCGTCGAGCAGGTCGTTGAGGTCGGTTGGCTGAAACGGTTCGGGCGCCGACAGCTGCGAGTACGCCAGCAGGTCGTTGATCAGCGCCGACATCCGCGCCGACGACCGGATGGAGCGGTCGAGGTACGAAACCGCTTCGTCGTTGTCTTTGAGGTATTTCTCTTTGATCGTATCGTTGAGGAGCTGAATTTTTCGGAGCGGCTCTTTCAGGTCATGCGACACCACCCACGTAAACTGCTGCAGTTCGTGATTGGTGCGTTCCAGCTCAGCGTTCTTAAGCAGCAGCTCGTTGGTCCGGATTTCGACCTGTTGTTCGAGCAGTTCGGCAGCCTGCTTCTGGGGGTGAATGTCGGTAAACGTCCCGATCCAGCGGGTCAGCACGTCCTGTTGCCGGATCGGCAGAATGCGCAGCAGGTGGTAGCGGTAGTCGCCCGTACTGACGTTTTTGAGCCGTACCTCGCGGGTAAACTCGGTAACCGCATCGCGGCACGATTCCCAGCCGGGGCAGATGTCATCGTCGGCGTGGATGTCGGGAAAGGTGGTTGGGCTGGCCGCGTACCGGAACCAGTGTTCGTTCACGTATTCAAGTTTGCCGTCGGGGGTAATGGTAAAGGCCATCTGCGGCAGGGTCGCCAGCACGGTCTGTAGTTCCTGAACCCGGTCCGCCAGCTCTTCCTGGGCGCGCTTGCGAACGTCGACTTCTTTGCGGAGCGAATCCTGAATGGTGCGTAGCTCCTGCTGCTGTTCGTACAGCTTCCGAAGGGTCTTTACTTTCAGCACCAGAATATCCGGGTCGACGGGTTTGGTCAGGTAGTCGACGCCCCCGGCGGTATAGCCTTTGGTGATAAACCGCTTCTCGGTGTTGACCGCCGACAGAAAAATGATGGAGGTGTCGCGGGCTTTGCTAAAACCGGCAATGGCATTGGCCACCTCGAAGCCGTCCATCCCTGGCATCTGAACGTCGAGGATGATGACAGAGTAGGCGTTCTTAAGCACTTTCTTCAGGGCTTCTTCCCCCGAACCGGCTGTATCGACCGAAAAACGATGCAGTTCGAGAATCTTCTTGAGGGGAAGAATATTTTCTGGCCTGTCATCAACAATGAGAATCATGTAAAAGCTACTAGTTAGAACGAGGATATCGAAGGCGTTTAGTCATTACGTTACGGTGTATACGGTAGGTAAGTCCAGACGGCTTATATCCAACTGATCTACTAAAGAGCCAATTGAACCGAATGCGGCTGTGTAATTCCGGCGTGAAGATAAATGCCAAAGTCAGGTGCTTCCAAATCGGTAGCCCATATAGACCTAAACCACATTGGTAAGGTTTTGATTAATAAAGTACCAGGTTCCAGCCATGGAGGACTGGTTTTTCCAGGACACTGGCTGCCGACAGGAGCTGACCGTGTTCGTGACTAACTGGTAATCGGGTTTACTTGGCCCGGATGGCGATAACGGGGTCCATACGGGCAGCCGAAAATGCCGGAATGATGCCGGACAGAATCCCGATCACGCTCGATACGCCCAGGCCGAGAATGATGTTGCCGGCCGTCAGCTCAAGGTCCAGGCTGCCCAGATTCACGAAGGAAAGCAGATATACGAAGAAAATTCCCGCCAGTCCGCCCACCAGACTCAGCAGCACGGCTTCGAACAGAAATTGGAAGAGGATAAAGTAGTTCTTGGCGCCCAGCGATTTCTGAATGCCGATGATGTTGGTCCGCTCCCGTACGCTGACGAACATAATGTTGGCAATGCCGAACCCGCCAATCAGGATCGAGAATCCGCCAATGACCCAGCCCGCTACGGTCAGCACGCCAAAAATGCCGCCAATCGCCTGGGCCAGCGCTTCGGGCCGGTTGATGGCGAAGTTATCATCCTGAGTAGGCCGCACACCCCGGCGGGTACGCATCAGCCCCCGAATTTCGCTCTCCAGTTCAAGCAACCCCTGGTCGTCGTCGTATCCTTTGACGGCTATGCTGATACTCGGGTTGATGGAGTGGAACATCTTGGCAAACGCACCGATCGGAATCAGGCATTTGATATCGGGATTGCCCCCCACGTTGAGGATACTTTCCCCTTTACGCTCCTGAACCCCGATGACTACGTAGTTGAGTCCATTCAGTTTGAAGGACTGACCAACCGGCTCCTGACCTGGAAACAGATTGTCGGCCACGTCGGACCCGATGATGGCTACGTTGCGGGCGTTGTCTATCTCCTGCTGGGTGAAATAACGGCCCTGTTCGATGGGGACGTCCGAGATCTTGTTATAGTCGAAGGTGGTGCCCTGAATCAGGGACGACATGCTGTTATTTCCCTGCTTTATCGTTACGCGTCCCTTGAAGTCGAGCGCTACAACGGCCTGGGCGGTTTCGAGTCGCTCGGCCAGGAATTTGTATTCGTTCATGCTCGGCTCGGGCCGCTGGAAATACTTCCACCACTGATACTCGCCCCCGAACGACCACGGCCATTTTTCTATGTAAACGACCTTGTCGCCGATGAACGACAGGCTGTCTTTGATGTTACGCTCCAGCGAGTCGACCAGCGTAAAAACGGCAATGATGGCAAATATGCCAATCGTAACGCCCAGCAGAGAGAGGGTGGTACGAAGCAGATTCGAGCGTAGCGCCTGCCACGCAAACCGGAAACTTTCGAACGTCTGGCGAATAAACTGCACGTTGTATAAAGGACAAACCGCCGGAGCGGGCCGGGTGGAAAAACGAGTGTATGAATATACGGCGTCTTTAGCCGACTACCAACGGTTTTCGGACGGATGCGCAGCCTGGGCGGATAAGTGGTTGGTGAAACGTTCCTGACCAGCTTCATGCTACAGGCAAACGCTGTTGGCTATGAGCCAGGGCGGGGTTTGGTTTCTACCGATTCTGTGATTTCTTTTGTTATTGTCCCAATACGCTCATACAACCTGTTGGCTCCATGATAAAACGTATCCTACCCCATGCTCTACTGCTGGCTGCATCGCTGGCGGCCTGTAAGACCCAGTCGCCCGGTACGACTGCATCGACAACCCGTATTCAGGAAAGCCAGGGCGTTTACCAGTACCGCGACGAAGACCCATCCGTAAAGCCGTTCTATTCGGACCGGCAGGGCGTAATCGGGCGTAACGGCATGGTGGCGTCGGCGCATCCCGAAGCGTCGGCGGTCGGGCTGGCTATTTTGCAGGCGGGGGGCAACGCGGTCGACGCAGCCGTGGCGGTGCAGTTTGCGCTGGCGGTCGTGTATCCGGGTGCGGGTAACATTGGCGGGGGCGGCTTCATGGTTTACCGCGACCGCGACGGCAAGGCCTACACGCTCGACTATCGCGAAAAAGCGCCGGGCCAGGCCACGCAGAATATGTACCTCGACTCGCTCGGTAACGTACGGGCGGGGCTGAGCATCAGTGGTCACCTGGCCAGCGGGGTGCCGGGCTCGGTAGATGGGATGGTCGAAGCCCACAAACGCTTCGGCAAACTGTCGTGGACGCAGGTGCTCCAGCCAGCTATTGATCTGGCGGCCCGGGGGTTCGCGCTCACCGAACGCGATGCGCTGGGGCTCAACCGGATCAAAAATGACCTGAACCGAATCAATCCCGGCAAGCCTTATTTCCTGAAAAGCACCGTTCCGGCCGATACCCTTACCTGGCACAAAGGGGACCGGCTGGTGCAGACGGATCTGGCCAGAACCCTGCAACGCATACAGGCACAGGGGCGGGCGGGCTTCTACGAAGGCGAAACGGCCCGGCTGGTTGCCGAAGAGATGCAGCGCGGGGGCGGCCTGATTACCGAAGCCGATCTGAGCAACTACCATTCGGTCTGGCGCGAGCCCATCAAGGCGGCCTACAAACAGTATACGGTTATCACCATGCCCCCTACGTCGAGCGGTGGGGTAGCGCTGGTGCAGCTGATGCGGTTTACGGAACCGTTTCCATTGCGTCGGTGGGGCTGGAACCGCGACAGTACGGTACAGGTGATGATCGAAGCCGAACGGCGCGTCTATGCCGACCGGGCCAAATTTCTGGGTGATCCTGATTTCATAAAAGTGCCAACCCAGCAACTGATGAGTCCTGACTACCTGCGCAGCCGCTGGATCGACTTCTCGTTTGCCAAAGCCACCGACAGCCAAGCCGTACGGGGCGGCACGATTCCGGGCTACGAGAGCCTCGAAACTACCCACTTCTCGGTCGTCGATAAAGACGGCAATGCGGTCAGCATCACAACGACCCTGAACGGGGGCTATGGCAGTCGCGTAGTCGTGGGAGGAGCCGGCTTCTTCCTGAACAACGAGATGGACGATTTCAGCGTAAAGCCCGGCGTTCCCAACATGTTCGGGCTGATCGGGAATCAGGCCAACGCCATTGCACCCAACAAGCGGATGCTGTCGAGCATGACGCCCACTATTCTGGAAAAAGACGGTAAACTGTTTATGGTTGTCGGTACGCCCGGCGGATCTACCATCATTACGTCGGTCTATCAGACCATCCTGAACGTGATCGAGCATGGTATGACCATGCAGCAGGCGGTCAACGCCCTGAAATTCCATCATCAGTGGCTCCCCGATAAAACGACATTCGAGAACGGCGCTTTTTCTGAAACGACCGTTCAGTCGCTACAAAACCGGGGTTACGTGCTCGAACGAATGACCAACACCCTCGGACGCATGGACTGCGTGCTGATTCGGCCCGACGGCAGCTACGAAGGGGCATCGGACCCCCGCGCCGACAACACCGCCCGCGGCTACTGATTTTAATGATGAGTGATGAACGATGAGCGATGAGTGGGGGAGTTACCCGTGTCCGTGGGGACACGGGTGCCTACGATGATCATTCATCACTCATCATTATTAACGTTTCGCTTTTTCGGCTTCGGTCATGAGGTCGTCGGCGTGGGCGGAGATGGTTAGGGCGAGGTTTTTAACTGTCGGACTGCTGGCGTTCTGGTTGAGGTTCTTGGTTTTGCTAACCAGCTGATCGTACAGGTCGGCCAGGTAGCGCAGGTAGCGCTTATCGAAATCAGCACCGGCTTTCTCACCCCGCAGCGCATTGACCATCGATTCGCTATCCGTCGATAACGTTTGAGGCAGCACAATGGCGTAGGTCCGGGCCACGCTGTCGAGGCTGGCCTTGTGCCGACGTTCCTGATCGACCGACCGCTGGGCCAGGGCTTTCACGGTTGGATCGGTAGTCCGTTCCAGCGCCAGTTCGCTGAGCGTACGGGCCGTCTGGCTGGCGTTTGCGACGGTTCCCATAAATTCAGCTACGTCTTTGGCATTGGCTTTAGAGTCGGCGGGCAAACGCGACTCCTGATCGGGCGTTACTTGTTCGATCAGACTATCGTTAGTTGCTTCGGCCACTTTTGTACTGTCTTTTCGGGCCGAGCAGCTCCCCAGCCACAGGGGCGTCGCTGTGAGCAGCAGACAGGCCAGTCTTCGCAGGTCGTGGTTACTCCAGTACATTTTTGAGCTGTTTGGCCTGGTCCTTATGCTTCTCGTCGTTAGTCTGTACCTTTTTGGCAAGCTCCTTTACCGCGTCGTTGGGAGCGTTATCGTCAAGATCATCGGCTATATCGAGGGCCTTATCGTTGACCTTGGCCATCTCGGAGAGGTAGTCGATGTCGAAAGCAGTACCTGCCTGAGCATCCTGTAGGTCATCGATTCGGCTCTTACCCTCCCGGGCCATAGTCGTCGGCAGGGTGACGTTCAGCTGACGGGCCAGCGCCCGCAGATCCCGTTCCGACTGCTGATGTTCGTTCATGGCCTGCTGGGCCAGCGCCTTAACCTGCGGATTGGTGGCTCGCTGAAACGCAACCTTGCTCAGCTCGTACTCGGTCATGCTCATACTGGCCAGATCGACGAGGCTTTTGGAGACGTCTTTTGCCTTGTCTTTATCGTCGTCGCTGATGGCAATTGCCTGCTTATCGATTCGTTCTTCGTTGACCTTATTGGCTTTGCTGGTACTGTCGTCGGATGCGCAGCCTGCGTTTATCAAAAAACCTGCCAGGAGTGCGGCAGACATAAGCGTTGGTTTCATAGCGTTTATGGATTTTCTACCTAACAGAACCCGATTGGTCAACGCTTGTTTGGTTTCAAGGCATCATGCCACCCGCCAGTCAACCTTCCATCTACTGGTTTAGCGGTCGGGTCGTAAGTCGGCTAAAGTCATACGCTCGGTAACCCCAGCAGTCGGCGCACCGTCAGAGTACGGTACGATGGCTGCCTGCTAAACAACCTCTTTCCCATACTGGTCCGCATCAAAGAACCATACGAAGTAGATACCCAACGCTGGCGCACGGAGCGCGGCTGGACGAAGCTATCGGAGCCATCCCGGTTGCTGGGAAGCATGTGTTCAACAGTCACGCGCAAACGGTCAACGCGCTGATGGGCCGGACGGGCGGCTTATTCGAGGGGCCTTTTCATCGGGAGTGGGTCGATCAGGATACGTACTTCAGTCAGCTCGTTTTTTATATGCACAGCAACCCCCTAAAGCACGGCTTTGTGTCAGACTTCACAACCTATCCACACTCCTCTTATCAGTCGCATCTGTTAACAAAACCAACCCTGCTAAAGCGCCAGTTTATACTCGACTGGTTCGATGGGCACCCGTCATACATCGACTTCCACGCCGGTATGACCCGCGAAACGCTTTCACTCGCTCACGCCACCACGATCAGGATCTGCGGCCACTGATCGGGTGGGTTAAGCCGACAGCAGGGTTAGCCAGGCTTCGCGGACGTTGTTCTGGGCGAGAAGTTGTCTGGCGCGGAGGTGAAGCAGGTCGGGCAGGTACTGGCAACCGGTTCGGGCTTCGTTGAAAAGCTCGGTCAGCGTGCCCGACAGGCGATATTCGTTGACCTCGTCGGGCGTGGGCAGGCTGAGCACACTACCCAATTTGCCGAGATCATTACCGGTCAGAATAGCACTGTTTCGTACGGCGGCTGGCAACTGATCGATACCAATGCCCATCTGCGGACGACTTACCTCAAAGAGGGCATCGCCCTGCGCCCGAACATACCAGTCGCCCCCCAGCCGGCCGACGAGATCCATCCGGTGTGGGTCAACGGCGCCTGATGCGCTCAAAAAGCCGTCCTGTACGTGGGCCAGCACGACCTCGCAAATGACCAGCGTACCGGCGCCCGGCCCATCGGCATCGTTATCCGGGCCGACGGGCAGCAGTTGCCGTACGACGCACTCGAACGATACCGGCGACTCGGCCACGCGCGGTGGCCGGACCCGTTCGGAGGGGGCTTCCGTAAAACCTGCCTTGGTGAACTCGCTGACGTGTCGGTCAAACTCGGCACTGGCCAGCGACGTCTGCTCGACCATAGCATGACTGACCATGTTGATAACCACCTCGGGCACCTCCTCAACGTTGAGCAGCGTATGTTTTTTGTGGCCGTGTCGGTTACGACTGGGCGAAAATACCAGTATGGGTGGGTTGAAACCGAATACGTTGAAGAAGCTATACGGCGCCAGGTTCACATGGCCATCGGCACTGATTGTACTGACAAACGCAATCGGACGCGGAGCTACGGCACTGTTCAGGAGCCGGTAGAACTCGTGGGGTTTGAGATCGGCGGGGTTAATGGTGGTCATGCGATAGAGGTGGTTGTATGTCGCCATGCACATCGCCCAGGTCGACCCGAAGGCCGTTCGAAAATCCCCAGCCGCGCAGGCTGATCCGGTCGCCATCGAGCAGGAACGTACGGCTGCTGTTGTTAGGCAAATGCAGCGGGCGGGTGCCGTTCCAGCTCAGCTCCAGCAGTGAACCGTAGCTGCCCGGTTCCGGACCCGACACGGTGCCGGTAGCCAGTACATCGCCTACGGTGAGGTTACAGCCGTTGACGGTATGATGGGCTACCATCTGCGCAAATGACCAGTACAGGTAGCGAGCGTTGGTTCGGCTGATGACGATCCCGTCGGCGTCGTCGGGGGTGTGCAGAACGACTTCCAGTTCCAGATCAAAGGCCGACGGGGAATGGGTACCCTGCAGATACGGGAGTGGAGCGGGCTCCTGAGGCTGCGCGGCTACCCGAAAAGGCTCCAGATCGATCAGCGGTACGATCCAGGCCGACATACTCGACCCGAAGTTTTTCCCCAGAAAAGGCCCCAGCGGCTGGTATTCCCACCGCTGGATGTCCCGGGCCGACCAGTCGTTGAAGAGCGTGATCCCGAAAATATAGTCTTCGGCTTCATCGACGGCAATGGGTTCGCCCAGCGGATTGCTTTTGCCGATAATCAGCCCCAGCTCCAGCTCGAAATCCAGCGCCCGCGACGGCCCGAAAGTCGGCTGACCATCGGGTGTTGGTAGCTGACCGGCCGGCCGGCGGATGGGTGTACCCGACACCACCAGGCTCGACGCCCGGCCGTGGTAGGCTACGGGCAGGTGGCGGTAGTTGGGCAGGAGGGGAGCCGCGTCGGGGCGAAACATCTGGCCAACGTGTTCGGCATGGTAGATGCCCGCGTAAAAGTCGGTATAATCACCGACCCGAACCGGCAGGTAGAGTCTGGCCCGTGTTTCGTCGATGAGTACCTGATCCCGAACGCCGTTCAGGCCCGCTTCGTTGCTGGCCAGCAGCTGCCTGATACGCTGACCTACGGCCCGCCAGACCGGTTTCCCCAGGGCTATGAAATCGTTCAGGGCCGAGCGGGTGAACACGTTGGGATCGAAACCGAGATCGTCGAAAAAACCCAGCAGACCGGCTACTTCCAGATCGAGTATGTGGTTGCCGTATTTGTAGCCCACCCGCGGGCTGCTGATGCCGTAACTGAAAATGCCGTACATAGGAAGAGAACAGGCCGAATGGAGCTGAAACCAGCCCCCGTTCGGCCCCGTCATTCACTTATATTTTGATAGATAGAATCCATGATGCGAACGAAGTGCTGATAGTCTTCTTCGCTGAGTTCGCCCCAGCCTTTTCGTCGCATGGCCGATACAACGGGGAGTACCTCCCGGTGTTTGGCCGCCCCGGCTTCGGTCAGAAAAACCAGAAACTTCCGCCGGTCATCGTCGGCCATCCGGCGTTCGGTGAGCCCTTTCTGGCTGAGCAGGTCGATGATGCGCGTAACCGTAGGCGCATCTTTCGTGGTCATCTCGGCCAGGTTGTTCTGGCTGATGCCGGGGTTTCGGTACAGATGATCAATAACCACCCACTGGTCAACGGTCAGGTCGAAACCGGCTTCGTTAAACTGCTTCTGCAGCGCATTCCGGATCTTCTTGATCGTTGTGTCAATTTTAAAAAAATAGGCCCGGGTATCAGAAGGATGGGTCATGGACTGGGTTATTCAGTGATCACTGGCCCTCACGAACAGGCTGACGCTCGTCGGCTGCGAACCGACAAATGACCATCCGTGACGGCTACTGACGCGAAGCTAACCACTAACGGGCTAACTAACCAATAACCCCTCCAGGGTTGCTTCAATCTCGGGTACCGAGTGGAACAGCTGCTCGTAGGAGTCGATGACGAAATAACGAGCCTGAAAATGATCGATGATATAGGGTGTCTGGAGCAGGGTAGCCACATTATACGGACTGCGTTCGGGCACATTGCTCTCCAGGGCGTAGATCGTCTCGCCCGGCGATGAGAGAATTCCTCCGCCGTAAATACGCAGTCCGTCGGGCTCCTGAATGAGTCCAAACTCAACGGTATACCAGTATAGCCGAGAGATCATGTCGATGGCTTCGGGATGATCTACAAACCGCAGGGCAATCCGGCTCAGGGCAGCCAGAAAATCGCAAAACGACTGATTCGTCAGCACCGGCACGTGCCCAAACGTATCGTGAAACATATCTGGCTCAGGCAGGTAATCGAGCTGGTCGCGGCTGCGAACCCAGGTAGTGGCCGGAAACTGCCGGTCGGCCATTAGCTCGAAAAAGTCACGGTTGCCAATCAGGCCCGGCACCGGCACAACCCGCCAGCCCGTAATGGGGAGCAGGCGTGGATTGAGGTCACGCTCAAAATCGGGGATGCGGGCATTCGGAAAACCCGTAGCCACGATCCCGTCCATATACGCCTGACTGGCCCGGCCCGGCAGGCGCTCCATTTGCCGCCGGAACAGCAATTCCCAGACGGCCTGATCGTCGGGGGTGTATGTCGAATAGTTCTGGATCATGTTGGTGAGTGATGGAGTGATTGGTGATTGAGTGAGAAAGGCCTGTAGTTCAGGTAGTCGATCACCAAGTACTCCATCGCTAAAATTACAACGTTCCCCGCAGCGCCTGTTCCCGTTCGATGGCTTCAAAAAGGGCTTTGAAATTGCCTTTTCCGAACGAACGGGCCCCCTTGCGCTGAATAATTTCAAAAAACAGCGTGGGGCGCGGGCAAACGGGCTTGGTGAAAATCTGGAGCAGATACCCCTCGTCGTCGCGGTCAACGAGTACGCCCAGTGAGCGCAGCGTGGTTATTTCCTCGTCGATCTGGCCAACGCGGTCGGCCAGGGTGTCGTAGTAGGTATCGGGTACGGTCAGAAACTCGACGCCCCGGTCGCGGAGGGACAGTACGGTATCAACGATGTTGTCGGTAGCCACGGCAATATGCTGAACGCCGGGCCCGCCGTAGAAGTCGAGGTACTCTTCGATCTGCGATTTCTTCCTGCCCTCAGCCGGTTCGTTGATCGGAAACTTGACCCGGCCGTTGCCGTTACTCATTACCTTGCTCATCAGCGCCGTATAATCGGTCGAGATATCTTTATCGTCGAAGCTAACGAGCTGTTGGAAGCCCATCACATCCTGGTAGAACTGCATCCACTGGTTCATCTCGTTCCAGCCCACATTGCCTACCATATGATCAACGTACTTCAGACCCGCGTCGGCCGGGCGATAGGTCGGGTTCCAGGCTTCGTAGCCAGGCAGAAACACGCCTGTGTAGTCGTTACGCTCCACAAACAGATGCACCGTATCGCCGTAGGTATGGATGCCGGATCGTACAACATACCCCTTGTCGTCCTGCTCGCGGGTGGGCTCCAGGAACGGGCGGGCACCGCGTCGGGTCGTTTCCTCGAAGGACTTTGTCGCGTCATCGACCCACAGCGCTACGACCCGAACGCCATCGCCGTGTTGATCGATATGACGGCCAATGTCCGAATCGCCATGGAGTGGTGAGGTCAGTACCAGCCGGATTTTACCCTGCTGTACCACGTACGATTCGCGGTCGCGTTGTCCCGTCGACAGGCCGGCATGGGCCACGGGCTGAAACCCGAACGCGGTCTGAAAATAATGGGCCGACTGCCGGGCATTGCCCACATACAGTTCGAGGTAATCCGTACCATTCAGTGGCAGAAAGTCAACAGCCGCAGCTGTTTCTACATAGTCTAGTGTTTCCATGATCGTTTGTTGATGTGATGTAGAGACGCGATCGCACCGGCGCCCCGGCCTTCGCGTCTCCTGTGCGTCAGCCGTTGTTCTCGTCAGCCGGCCTTCCCGTCTCCCATGCGTCAGCTAATGGTAGCGCCAGCCAACCCCTTGCATCGCCTAAGCATCCAGCCACGACTGGTAGTATTTTCCGTCGTCGATGCGGAGCGCCTGTTCGGTCAGCATCAGGGGGCGAAACGTATCGACCATTACGGCATACTCGACCGTTTCCCGTTTGCCGATACTTCGCTCCATCGCGCCCGGTGCAGGCCCGTGAGGGATACCGCCGGGGTGCAGCGTTATATGACCCGGAGCAATGTCGTTGCGTGACATAAAATCGCCGTCTACATAATAGATGACCTCGTCGGAGTCGATATTCGAGTGGTTATAGGGAGCCGGAATCGCCTTAGGATGATAATCGTACAGGCGTGGGCAGAACGAACAAACGACAAACGTGTCGGTCTGAAAGGTCTGGTGGACCGGCGGGGGCTGGTGAACCCGCCCCGTAATCGGTTCAAAATCCTGGATGTTGAAGGCATAGGGATAATTGTACCCATCCCAGCCAACTACATCGAACGGATGCGTGGCGTATACGAGCGAGTGCAGAGTCCCCTGCTTTTTGATCTTCATCAGAAAATCGCCCGTTTCGTCGTGTGTTTCAAGGTCCTGTGGTCGGCGGATGTCCCGTTCGCAGAAGGGCGCCTGTTCGAGCATCTGCCCGAAGTGATTCCGATAGCGCCTGGGGGTGTAGATAGGTGAGTGCGATTCTACGTACAGCAGCCTCGTCTCGGGCGTATCGAACGAAATCTGGTAGATCATGCCGCGCGGAATAACCAGGTAGTCGCCGTAGCCGAACCGGATTTGCCCCAGCAGCGTGCGAAGCGTTCCGGTGCCCCGATGAACGAACAGCAGCTCGTCGGCGTCGGCATTCTTGTAGAAATAGTCGGTCAGCGACTGGCGCGGGGCCGCTACCCCAACGAGCAGGTCTTTGTTGACAAAGAGGGGTATCCGACTGCCAAGGTAGTCGTCGCGATCGGCGGGGGCGGCTGGCTCGGCGTCAAACCCGATCAGTTTCCGCGCCATAATATTTTTCTCGACGGCCAGTTTGGGCGTCATATCTACGCTGCCCAGCACGTCGCGTACCATCGTTGGGCGATGAACATGGTAGAGGAGCGACGACATGCCATCGAAACCGATCGTACCGAAAAGCTGCTCGTAGTACAAGCCGCCTGGACTGCCTGACTGACCAGGCGGTTTCTCAAACTGCGTGTGCCGTTTGGGCGGTATCTGACCGAGTGAGTGATAGAAAGGCATATCGGTGGTGCCGACCCCTCCCGGCTGATGGGTTGTCTGGAATCAGCCGGGAGGGTCGGGCTTTTGTTGGTGAAGCGTAGTTGTTATGACAACTATTGTTGTGCACAAATTTATACTAACAACTATAAAACTTGAATATTGTTCAGATTAAATTTTATAAAAAGATGATAAATAGGCCAGCATAGGGGTAGAAGTCAAACACAGTCCGATCCGGGCCGGTTGTAGAGCAGGCGTCACCGGCGGAGCAGGCTGCCCAACGCCGTCGACAGGCCGTTGCCACAAATCATGGTAAGCGGCTAAAGGGGTTTTCTGTACCTTTGGCCGTGTAATCATTCAGTCCAGAAGCATACTATTCATCTGGTAGCGCGCAGCGTTGCCACTATTGACCACTTTGATGCAACCTACCCTTTTAATTCTGGCAGCCGGTATGGGCAGCCGTTATGGCGGAATCAAACAACTCGATCAGTTTGGTCCGCATGGCGAAACGATTATTGACTATTCGCTTTTCGATGCCATCCGAGCCGGCTTTGGCAAGGTCGTTTTCATTATCCGGGAGGAATTACGAAACGACTTCGACGAGATATTCGGGAAAAAATTAGCGGGAAAAATCGAGGTAGACTACGCCATTCAATCGCTGGGTGCCTACGTTCCCGAGGAGCTGGGTGAGGTTCGGCGCACCAAGCCCTGGGGTACGGGCCATGCCATGTTATGCGCCAGGGAGCACACGACTACGCCCTTCGCCGTAATCAACGCCGACGACTTTTACGGGCTTGAGGCTTTTCAGCTGATCGGCAACTTTCTGGCCACCGACACCGAAGATGATCTACACGCCATGGTTGGTTACGAAGTGCAGAAGACCCTGTCTGAAAATGGATCTGTTTCGCGGGGCGTTTGTACGGTAGATGCGTATGGCCACCTGGCATCGGTTATCGAACGGACCAAAATTTACCAGGAAGAGCAGGAAACCACTGGCCGGCGGATTGTTTTTGAGGAAAACGACGACCGGACGCCCCTCTCGCCCGATACGCCGGTGTCGATGAACTTCTGGGGGTTCAAGCCCAGCGTATTTCCGCTGGTACAGAAACAGTTCGAGAGTTACGCTATCGCCAACATCGACTCGCCCAAAGCCGAGTTTTATATTCCAACCGTGATGACCAATCTGATCCAGACCGAAACGGGCCGCTGCAAAGTGTTCCGCAGTCAGTCAGAATGGTTTGGAGTGACCTATCCCGATGACAAGCCGACGGTTCAGGCCGCTCTCAGGCAGCTACACGATGAAGGCGCGTACCCCGATACCTTGTGGTAGTCGGTCGGATTGTCGCGTCGGCAAGCCCTGACCATGAAAACAAATAGAGCGGACCCCAGGAGCAGGATCAGCCAAGGCAGCCACTGACCTCCCTTATCCTCCTGTGGGTGCGCCTGAAAATAGGGCAGCACGTCTTCCGAACGAGTTGAGGATACGAGCGTAGCCCGGTCACTACTACCCGTCCATTCGGCGGCAGTAGCGACCGGGCTATCCATAAATGTCAGACCCGGAATAGTACGCAGGTAAAGCAGAAAATCAGCGGGCATGGCGGCCTGCAGGCTACCGCCGTCGGAGCGGGTCAGTACGGACGGCTCGCTGGTGGTTAGTTTGCCCAGCACACTCAGTAAGACCGAACTGGTCAGGCTAAGGGTTGCTGCGGCAGATGATGGTCGAACGGAACTATACTCCGCCAGCGAATTGATGAGTAGGTCGGCGGTTGGGCCGAAGAGACTGGCTGTAATGGAAGAGCCGGTTGCCAGCAACCTGTTTAGCTGACCGCTGCTGCCGCTCAGCATCCCTAAAAGGCTGTCTTCTGACTCATCGTCTCCGGCGGGGGGCATTACCGAGTTGACCTGCTTTATCATGTCGGTCAGCAGGCTGTAGCCTCCCGGCTCCGTTATGCTTTGTGTCAGTTGACCTAATACCGTTGGTAACGCACCGAGCACGGCCTTGCTGATAGCCGGTGAACTTTCGCCCAGATGCGTACTCAGCTGATCGATAACCGGTTTATTCAGGCGTTGTTGGGCAAGGTCAAATACAGTAGTCATCATGTCGATACGGGTTGGGCGGTCGGCAAAGCCGCACACAAAAAAGCCGTTGTCGCTTTTGTCGGCGACAACGGCTTTTAAGACTACTTACTATATGGTTGGTAACGCCTTTGGCGGAGGTTAACTTTTTCGCTCCGGGAATTTCTCAACGATACGTTCGACTTCTTTGGTCAGCTGAGCCGCAATGCGGGCGGGGTCACCGATGGCGTTCTGAACCGATCCGCGCCATACCAGTTGACGAGTCCGGGTGTCAACCATGTCGACCACGACCGTACCGGCCTGGTACTGCTCCTGGGTATACTGTTGACCGCCCCAGCCCCACCAGCCAGGTCCCCAGCCCCCATAGCCCCAGCGGCCCCAACCCAGATAGGGACCGTAGAACGGCGACGTGGGAGTCGCCACGGTGCGGGTTTTATCCTCTACGAAAAAATGGTAACCAACCAGCAGGTCTGGACGGGAACGAACCGGTTTCAGGCCTTTCTCCGACAGCACCCGGCTTAAGGTGTTCTCTACGCTCTCGGTGGCTAACTGATTATAATAGAGGGGGTTTTTGCCTGCTTTAATGTCTGAATCCATCCAGGCATAGGTCCGGTATTTACTGAAATTTACGCGGCTGTTGCTATCTACCGTTACCCGGGGTGCGCAGCCGATCATAGCCGTCAGCAGGACGGCTACCAGCATGATTCGCTTCATAACGTTGTGTTGTTTTATTTCTCTACTAAACTAGTAGGAATATAAAAAGTTTCGTAGAGACGCGATCGGACCGGCGCACCGGTCCTCGCGTCTCATGTCCGGATGGTATAATTGCGCGTCAGCAGGTCTTGTAATTACAATTCATGGCTGACGCGAAGGAGACGCGAAGGATCGCGTCTCTACAAAGCTGGGTGCTTTTTGTGCCAGGCGGTGGCGTCCTGGTAGGCTTTGGCAACGGCCAGCAGCTTGCCTTCTTCATACAACTGACCCATAAAGGTGATGCTGGTTGGCAGGTTCTGTTTGGTGAAACCATTGGGAAGTACCACACACGGATGGCCCGTCAGGTTGGTCAGCGTCAGGTTGCCGCCTGCGTAGGTGGGTGCTATGTACACGTCAATCCGGGCATTTTTGAGAACGTTGGCCATGTCATTGATAAGTTTGGTACGAGCCCGGTTGGCCTGTATGTACTCCACCGCCGGAATGAATCGCGACGACCGGAACTCGTTGGGCCAGGCGTTTTTGACCTGCCGGACCATCTGGTCGTCACGCCCCGAGCGCGTCAGCTCATCGAAAGCCGCGGCTGCCTCTGCGCCCAGTACAAAGGAGATCCGGCCGGGGGGCACGTCGTCGGGCAGATCGATAGGGACCAGCTCCGCCTTCAGCTGACGCAGGGTCGCCAGCGTGAGCGAATCGTTGGCGCGGTTGGGGTAGTTGCTGGCAAAGGCTTTCCGCACGTAGCCAATCCGAACTCCCTGTAGCGAGGTCAGGGGCGCATAGCGGAACGGAGCCGTCACCACAGTAGGGTCATTGGCGTCGGGGCCGTAGATGGCATTGAACACCAGCGCGCAGTCTTCAACCGTTCGGGCAATGGGGCCGATCTTATCCATGCTCCAGCTCAGCGCCATAGCTCCGTACCGGCTAACCCGCCCAAACGTTGGGCGGAGACCCGTTGTCCCGCAGACCGTAGAAGGCGATACGATAGACCCCAGGGTTTCGGTGCCGATTGCGAACGGAAACAAACCCGCCGATACCGAGGATGCCGACCCTGCCGACGAACCACTGGACCCCGTTTCCGGCTTCCACGGATTGCGTGACATACCGCCGAACCAAACGTCACCCCAGGCCAGCTCGCCTACGGCCATCTTGGCGCAGAGAACGGCACCTGCTTCTTCGAGCTTCCGGATTACCGTAGCATCGGTGTTGATCGTCTGGTCTTTATACGGTACCGAGCCCCAGGTCGTTTTATACCCCCGTTTGGCCAGCAGATCTTTTACCCCGTACGGAATACCATGGAGCGGCCCCCGAAACCGGTTGCGCCGGATCTCTTCATCGGCCCGGCGGGCCTGCTGAAGGGCCAGGTCTTCGGTGATGGTGATGGCACAGAACAGCGTCGGGTTGTATTTTTTGAGCCGCTCGATGAAAAAGGTGGTCATCTCGACCGACGTCATCTGCCTGGTCCGCAGCAGGTAGCCCAACTGGCCGATGGTGTAATAAGGAAGATCATTGCGGTTCAGCGTAAGCTTACCGGCGGGCGATGCACTGAACGACGACGGACCGGTGGGTAGTTTGAACCCCGTTGGCTGGGGGTTGAAATACAGGGCCGGAGCTACCTCATTAGGCAAGTCAACCTTGCGAAGCGCGTCGTAATCGGCACGCTGGTCGTTGAGGTTAGCCAGCATGGAGTCGCGCTCCGCTGCCGTGAAATCAAGGCCAAACAGTCGGCTAGCTATGTCGGCCATGTCGGCAGTGATTGGTTTTCGGGGCTCATCGGGGGCCATTACGAAGGCGCCCAGCAGGAAGCTGCCCGCGCAGGCAGCCATAATACGTAGCGTTTGTTTCATCAGTGTACCAGTAGGCTGGTGTATAATCCGGTGTTATCTGGTTGGGGTAAATGATCTGTTTAGGCCGGGACGCAGGGGGCAATATCCCTCAACTTACGCCGGCAAAGTGGTTAAACCGCTGATTGGGCCGAAAAAACAGCGTGTAACGACAGGATCTGGGGGAGCAGCAACCGGCTCTCGTCGTTGTCAAGTACGTAATCAGCCAGTTGTCGCCGTTCGTCGTCGCTGATCTGCCGACGGATGATGTGCTGAATCTCGTCGTCGGAGCGGTGCGGGTCGCGCTGGCGTATCCGTTCGATCCGCACCGCTACCGGAGCCTGAACCACAATTACTTTATCGAGCGAGTTACCATCGCCCGCGGCCCGCATCAGGGCGGCTTCTTTGATCACGTACGGCTGGCTGGCATGCTGACCAACCCAGGCTACCGTATCGGACAGCACCCGCGGGTGAATGACGGCATTCAGCTGAGCCAGCCGCGCCGGATCGGCAAATACCTGCGTGGCCACCCAGGCCCGGTTGTAACGCCCCCGCGTGTCGTAGGCCAGCGGGCCCAGCACCCGAACAATATCGGCTTTCAGGATGGGATCGTGTTCGGTAAGCCATTTGGCTCGTTCGTCGGCTTCGTATACCGGAACGCCCAGGGCTTTGAATACCCGACAAACCATACTCTTGCCGGAGCCAATGCCGCCGGTTACGCCAATCTGAAGAGGGTGTTTCATGTGTCCGAAAGCAGTGTCTGATCGGCCCGATACATTGGCCGACCTGCTCAATAGGAACGCAAGTTAATCGACGCAAGGATGGACTCGAAGCGCTGCTACCTTACTTATGATATACCGACACAAAAAAGCCCGGCGCACCCGAACAAGTGTTCGGGTGCGCCGGGTCAACGTGCTCTGGATACTGATCGGCGCTGGCTCAGGCAGCTACCAGGTCGGCCGACTGCGTAGTTAGGTCAAGCGTTTCGAGAACATGCTTCGTAGACGGGTCTACCAACTCGATTTTACCGTTGGTGAAGAAGCCAATTTCGATCGTCTCGGTTATCTGGTAGGTGGTCTGCAAATTGGCAGCCTGCATCACATTGTTGATCGGCAAGGCCCAGAAGTGATGCCCCTTGAAGGTACCTCCGTAGTTCACGGCCGTAACGCCGGTGAGCGATACCTGATACTGCACCTGTACATGCATCGACCCTTTACTGGCCGACAGCTGGGCAATGACGCTCTGGCC
The DNA here is from genome assembly GCF_005870035.1 of Spirosoma lacussanchae. GTDB lineage: Bacteria > Bacteroidota > Bacteroidia > Cytophagales > Spirosomataceae > Spirosoma > Spirosoma lacussanchae. The sequence continues at coordinate 52,055 of NZ_SWJG01000009.1, forward strand.
GGGGTCCAGCTCGACCGTAACGGCCTGCTCATTACCCATGGTGGTCGAACTGCTCTCAGAACCGCCCTGCCCAAACGAGGCATTGAACGAGAACGACGTTTCGCCTTCGGCCTGCGCGCCCAGAATGTTAATCCCGTAGCTGATCGATTGGCCTACTTCAAAGCCGTAGGTATTCGACCAATTGGTTTCTACCGTGTCGGTGACCGACTGCGAAACGCCTACCGTGAAGCTACCCCGAACACTACTGTGGTTGCTGAACTCCTGCGTGCCGACAATGACGGGCTGCGAGGTGATGCCCAGTATCTGAGCGTTGAGCACCGATAGTACCGTTTGCACCTGAGGCCATCCGTAAGTGGCGTACAGGTCGCCCCAGGGGGTAGGGCTGTGTAGAAAAGCATCGTCGGGAGCCTGGCCAAAATAGGCCGCCACCGCCTGCTTCAATGGCCCGTCGGTAATGCCGAACTGAGCCCGCTCCTGATCGGTGATAATGTGCATAATCGTACCCGATGCACTAACCTGTGGATTTTGGTTTTCCAGCCCCGCTGTAATACCAATGTTAATTCCTGCTGCCATAATTTGGTTAATTTGAGGTTTAAGAAAAATTGAAAAAGTAATATTTTATGTACAAATATTAATTAATGTAAATATAATGTCAATAAGATCTATTGAACGGATAGATTATTGTTCTGGTATGTATACCCCCGCAATAGGTGGGCGTGTAGTGTAGATACATGGGCTGTTGAGTGGCTGTCGTTACGAAAGTGCCGGGCTCGGGCGGGGTCGTAAAAGTATGTGTGTGATAGCGTCAGCCTTTTAGCGGCAAACCGATTGCTAAACCAGGAACCCTTATTATGAAAACGCATCAAACACGCCGAGCCTTTCTGGGCACAACCGCCACCCTCGTTTCGGGAGCGGTGATAGGAAGCAGTAAGTTGTTCGGAGCCCCTGCGCTCATCCGGAGTCTGGGCGATAAACCTAACTCCATGATGGGTGGGGTACAGATTGGGGTAATTACGTACTCGTTCCGGGAAATGCCCGATCAGAGTGCCGAGGCTACGCTCAAATACGTACTCGACTCGGGCATCAGCGCTATCGAGCTTATGGGCGGTCCGGCCGAGTCGTTCGTCGGCGCGCCGACAAATTCGGTCGATATGCGGGCGGTATTCCCGCTAATGCGGAAACGTCGCGAAAATCAGCCGCTTACCGACGACGAGCAGAAGACGCTGGCCGAAGCCGAAAGCCAGATGAAGGCCTACCGGGCCGAGATGGCCAAATGGCGACTGTCGGCACCGATGGCCAAATTCGAGCAGTTGCGGAAGATGTATAAACAGGCAGGGGTAAGCATTTACGGCTTCAAGCCGGATGCCTTCGGGATGCAGAGCAGCGATGGTGAGATCGACTACGGCATGCGGGCAGCCAAAGCACTGGGTGCCAATCAGGTTACTCTCGAACACCCGGCCAACGATGCGCATACGCTCAAGCTGGGGCAGATGGCCCAAAAACACGGGATACGCGTGGGATACCACGGTCATGAACAGCAAACGCCTACGTTCTGGGACACCGCCCTGGCACAGTCGCCGGGAAATGCGATGAATTTCGACCTGGGTCACTACCTGGCCGCTGGTCAGCCCGATCCGTTGGGCCTGATCCGGCAGAAACACGACCGCATTGCCAGTATGCACATCAAAGACCGACAAACCCCGGCGCATGGCAAAGGCAATCTGCCGTGGGGACAGGGCGACACCCCCCTCACCGATGTGCTGAAACTGATGCGCGAGCAGAAATACACCTTCCCGGCCACGGTTGAGCTGGAATATCAGATTCCCGCCGGGTCGAACTCGGTGGCGGAGGTGAAAAAATGCGTCGAGTTCTGCCGGAATATACTGAGCTAGTGCCGGTCTATTCGTAAGGATAGGTCAGTACACCACCAGCCAGGAAGGACAGGGTACCCTGTAGCACCAGCGACCGTAGCGGGGCCGCCTGCCCTACGGTGACCCGGTGGGTACTGGCAATGATTACATCGCGACTGGCCGTAGGAACACAGGTACAGTCCCAGGTGGCGGGGTCGTGCCAGTTGCCGGACTGCACACTCCTGATGGCATCGGTCCCGACCTGATAGATCGTGCCGGACAGGAATGAGAGTACGTACAACTCCCCATCGGTGCCTTCGCCGAACGAAACCAGGTTCGCTACGGTAGCCGCCTGAGTCACGTTCTGGTAGGTTCCGGTAGCTGCGTTCCGGCGTAGCGTCCAGATGGTTCCCTGCGACCAGTCGCCGTAAACGTACCAGCCGTAGAGCGACGGGTAACGGCTGCCCCGGTACACGAAACCACCCGTGATGGACGCGGTTTTGTTGCCATTATTGTTGTAAGCGGGGTAGTCGAGCAGGGGCGTTACGAAGGAAGCCGTGTTGGTACAGCCGGTGCTGATATAGGGATGCGACCCTTCGTAACACCGCCAGCCGTAGTTCTGCGGAGCAGAAGCCCCAGCGGGCATGAAGTTGAGCTCATCCCAGCCGTCCTGCCCCACATCGGCAATCCAAAGGTCGCCGGTGAGCCGGTCGAAGCTCCACCGCCAGGGATTTCGCAGTCCGAGGGCGTAGAGAGCGTCAGGCACGCCATCGGTCGGGCTGGCGTAGGGGTTGGTGGGCGGAATGGCGTAGGGCGAGCCGCTGTTGACATCGATACGCAGCAGTTTTCCGAAGGGGCTCTGCAGGTTCTGCGCGTAGCCGTTCGGGTCGCCGATCGAGCCCCGGTCGCCCCGTTCCGAATCGCCGGTGGTGATATAGAGGTAGCCGTCGGGGCCGAAAGCCATCCGCCCGGACCGGTGCCCCTCGCCCGGATAGGGAATGGTCAGGATAATCAGCGCTGAGGTCGGATCGGCCCGGTTGGGGTCGGTGGTATGGCGGGTGTACCGGGCTACTACCCCTGCTTTGTCAGACTTTCGAAAATACTGGATGTACAGATAGCCGTTGCTCGCGTAGTTGGGGTGGAGACACAGGCCAAAGATGCCGTTGTATTCCAGATCCTGCACCAGATTGCTAATGTCGAGGTAAGGAGTTGGGTTCAGGACGCCGTTGCTGATCAGCCGGACCTGGCCATTAGCCTGGCCTACCAGGAACGTAGTGGCATCGATAGACGTCAGATCGACTGGATGAAAAAGGCCCGTGGCGTAGGGGGTAAGCCGAATAACCGGTGTCTGGGCTACTGCGGTAAGCGTAGCCAGCCAAACAAGAATAAAAAAGCGCATGAACGAAACAAGTGATTATCAGCTGGATCGTAGAATGTATGTCCTGTACATATACATACTACTATAATGCTTTTTCGTCACCTGTTACCTGCTGTTGATTCGATCGGTAGCCAGTACGAATTGACCTGCCGACCGAAAACCGAGGCATAAGCAGGCCAAACCCGGCCCATTAATTATCAGGTAGTAACGCCAGCAGCCCGACCTTTCAGAAAGGTCGGGCTGCTGCTATGCCATTCGGAAGAACGAATGAACCGGGCCCTGGGGCTTTTAGCTGCGGCTGGTTACTTCGACTTCCTGTTTTTAAGAAATCCGTCGGAGAGCTTGTTGAGCAGCTTATCCTGCTGGAGGTCATAGAGGTATTCCCAGAACATAACCCCGGCCAGCCCCTTCGTCTTGACGTACTCTATTTTAGGCACAAACGATGCTTCGTCGGCGTAGGAAACAAACTCGTGGGTGTTTGGATTCCAGAGGTAGGGGGCCATGGCCTCCTTGTCCCAATAGCGAACGAAGCCGTTTTTATTGATGTAATCGGCCACCAGCTTATCGTAGCTGATAAACGAATGCTTACCGGTTGAGGGCTGGTACAGGCCGTTGTCCTTGTTGGCTACGTTGGCCCAGCCCCGCCCGTAGAACGGGATGCCCAGTACAATTTTGCTGGCCGGCACCCCCGCCCGGATGTGGCCTTCTACCCCGTCGGCACTACTGTTGCGCGACTGGTTTCCGGTTTTCGACTGGTAAAGGTTACTATGGTGGCCCGTTACTTTATCATTGCCGTGGTAGATGTCATAGGTCATGATGTTGACGTAGTCAAGATACTGCTGGGCCTTGCCCAACTCGGTATGGTTTACAAAAGCCGTATCGACGCCGGTAGCCGTAGTCAGCAGGTAGTGGTTTGCGCCCGTGCGCCGATCCTGCTGGCCCTGCTGGTCGAGTCCATCGCGCAGGGCTTTCAGCAACAGGGTGTAGGTTTGTTTGTCCTCTGGCCGGTAAATATTATCTGCTCCGACCTGCGCCGGGTATTCCCAGTCGATGTCGATACCGTCGAGCTTGTGTTTGCGGAGCAGGGATACGGCACTGTTCGTGAATTTCTGGCGCGCCTGGTCGGTCAGGGCCACGTCGGAGAAGTATTTGCAACCGCCCCAGCCGCCGATGGAAAGCAAAATTTTAAGGTCTTTGTTGATGGCTCTTAACGAGGTAAGTGCCGCCAGATTTGCCGAGTCGCGGGCGGTCAGGGGAGCCAGTTCGCCGTTCTGGGCCGGTACGGCAAAGGCGTAGTTGATATGGGTCAGTTTGTTCGGGTTGATCTGCTCTTTGGTCCAGCCTTCACCGGTTACGTATCCAATGATGACGTATGATTTACCAGACGAAGACTGGGCGTACCCGATGCGGCACAGAACGAGCAGCGCCAGAACAAGAAGCGAGTTTTTCATGGAGGTTTATACGATATGTCGTTTGCGTCCATAAGGTACAAATAGTTTGTAAAAAATTTTAATAATTACCATTCCAGCATAAGTTGTTTTCGGTGCTTTCTTTAAATTTCTGAATGGCAGGCCGTAAGTCGTTGGCCAGAAGCCTGATTCGCGCTTACTTTAGAAGCCAGTATCTGCTGAGGGGCTGCTGACCGGAAGAGCCGCCTGGTTGCGCTTGTCGGGCGGGCAGATGAATTATCTGAAGCGGGCTTGGGTTGTGTAGCCAACAGATCCTCCATGTAGCGTTTGACAGTATGGCACGAGTGTTAATCCAGTTTGCCCATCCGGTCCTGAGCAAATCCAGGGTGCATGCCGCCCTGATCCGCCATTGTTCCAGCCTGAATAATGTCACCGTCAACGACCTGTACGAACGGTATCCCGACCTGTATATCGACGTGGACCGGGAGCAGCGGCTGCTGCTGAACCACGACATTATTGTTCTCCAGCACCCGTTTTACTGGTACAGCAGCCCGGCCATTATCAAGCAATGGTTCGATCTGGTGCTGGAACACAACTGGGCCTACGGTTCGCAGGGCCGGGCTCTGGTCGGAAAAAAAATGATGAATGTCATTTCGTGCGGAGGAAGCCGGGAAGCGTACAGCGCTACGGGCTTTAACCGCTATACGATCAACCAGTTGCTGTATCCGTTCGATCAGACGGCCGTTCGCTGTAACATGAGCTACCTGCCGCCCTTTGTCATTCACCAGACGCACCGGATTACCGACGAGCAGCTGCTGGCCTATAGCGAGGAGTTTCGGCTGATGATCTCGGCCCTGGCCGATGAGCGTATCACGCCCGAGGCCTACGGACAGGTACAGTATATGAATGATCTGCTGGCCGATCTGAGCCGCCAGCCTATATAAGTACGCCACTCACTTACTCTCGTTCTGTATGCAGGAAAGCTTCTTCTTTCAGGCTATGGTCTATCTGGCCGCAGCGGTTGTTATGGTCCCTATTGCCAAAAAAATAGGGTTGGGTTCGGTGCTGGGTTATCTGCTGGCCGGGGTGCTCATTGGGCCCGCCTGCCTGCAGTTCATTGGGCAGGAAGGCACCGATATCATGCACTTCGCCGAATTCGGGGTGGTCATGATGCTGTTCGTGATCGGGCTCGAGCTGGAGCCTTCGCGCCTGTGGCGACTACGCAAGGCGATTCTGGGTATGGGTGGTATACAGATTGCCGGTACGTCGGCGGTGGTGACGGGACTGGCTGTGCTGGCCGGTGTTGACCTGAAGCAGGCGCTGGTGCTGGGTATGATCCTGTCGATGTCGTCGACGGCTATTGTGCTGCAATCGCTCAACGAAAAAGGATTGATGCAGACGGCTGCCGGCCAGGGCTCGTTTGCCGTGCTGCTGTTTCAGGACATTGCCGTCATTCCGATGCTGGCGTTGTTTCCGCTGCTGGCCACGGCACCCGCCACCGGTACCGAAGGCGGTGCTCACGGGGGTGCTTCCCCGCTCGACGCCCTGCCCGCCTGGGCGCAGCCGATTGCGGTGCTGAGTGCCGTAGCGGCCGTTATTATCGTCGGGCGCTACCTGACGCCCCCGCTGTTTCGGATCGTGGCCAAAACCAACATGCGGGAGTTGTTTACGGCTACAGCTCTGCTGCTGGTGGTAAGTATTGCGGTGCTGATGACGGTAGTAGGACTGAGTCCGGCGCTGGGTACGTTTCTGGCGGGGGTGGTGCTGGCCAACAGCGAGTACCGCCATGAGCTGGAGAGCGATATCGATCCCTTCAAAGGGCTGCTGCTGGGGTTGTTTTTCATTGCTGTCGGGGCCTCCATCGACTTTGACCTGATTATGGCCAACCCGGTGCTGATCCTTGGTCTGGTTGTAGGTGTGATGGTCTGTAAGCTGGTGGTGCTGCTGGGCATCGGCAAGGCGTTCACCCTCTCGACCGACCAGAATCTGATCTTCAGCTTCGGCCTGTGTCAGGTGGGTGAGTTTGCGTTCGTGCTGTTCAGCTTTACGACCCAGGAGGGAATCCTGCCGAAAGAGCTGACGGATATCATGACGGCGGTAGTGGCCATCAGCATGGCCTTTACGCCCCTGGTCATGCTCCTGAACGAGAAGCTGCTGCTGCCCCGACTGGGCGTTCGGGAAGCCGACACCCGCGAGAGCGACGTGGAGGACGGCGACAACCCGGTCATCATCGCGGGCTACGGCCACTTTGGCAACACAGTAGGCCGGTTTCTACAGGCCAACAACGTAGGTACTACCGTTCTCGACATCGACAGCGACAACGTGGACTGGCTGCGCCGGATGGGCTTCAAGGTCTATTACGGTGATGCGAGCCGACACGACCTGCTGGAAATAGCGGGCGCGGGCAAAGCCAAGATCATTGTCATTGCTATCAACGACCCCGAAAAACGGCTCGAACTGGTCGAAACGATCAAGAAGCATTTCCCCGATCTACACATCCTGGTCCGGTCTACCAATCGCTACGATGCGTACGACCTGATGAATGCCGGTATGCTGCACATCTACCGCGAAACCCTCGACACGAGTCTGCGGCTGGGAGTCGACGCGCTTACGCTGCTCGGCTACCGCGCCCACGAAGCCACACGGGCCGCCAGAACGTTCTTTACCCACGACGAGCGGACCTTAAAACGACTCTCGGCCATCCGCAACGAAGACGAGTACGTCAGCGCGGCCCGCGAGTCGATGGAAGAGCTGGAGCGGGTCATCCAGGCCGACCGGAGTGCGCCCGACCTGCGTATCGATGAGGGCTGGGGCGAAGAGAGCCTCATCGCCGACGCCAACAAAAATTCCTGAACCCGCCTGGGTTTCGGCACAACCGCACAGACCACGGCGGAGACTGCGCGTCCTTGCACAGAACCGGACCGGTGCATGCAGTGGTATACTCGTAAAGTAGGCTGATGGGACCGGTTGCTTTTGACATAGGGACTGGTCTTGTTGGTTGTCTTATGTTGTTGGCTATACGGTTGTCTTTTTGGGTACTGGTGGTGGGGCTGGCCGTCGGCAGTCGTGTCGGGTCGGCTCAGTCGAAGGTGAGTCCGGTCGTGGTCGATCAGCTCCGGTGGGCCGATGCGGTTCGGGTAGACGGGTATCTGGGTCGTCGGCTCGATGCGTCGTATGAACACCGGATTCTGGAGCAGGACGTCGAGCATCTGATTGCGCCGTTTCGGAGCCGTACCGAAGTCAGCAAATGGCAGAGTGAATTCTGGGGGAAGTGGTTCACCTCGGCGGTACAGGCGTATCGATACCGTCCGGAACCCCGCCTGAAAGCCGTGCTGGATAAAGCCGTGGCCGGTCTGCTGGCCACCCAAACCCCCGACGGCTATATCGGAAATTACGCCCCCGACAAACACCTCGAACAGTGGGACATCTGGGGCCGGAAATATTGTATGCTGGGTTTGCTGGCCTACTACGACCTCACCCAAGACACGCGCAGCCTGCAGGCCACCCGCCGACTGGCCGATCACCTCATGCGGGAACTGGTAGAAAAGAACGTGCTACTGGTGAAAAAAGGAAATCACCGCGGCATGGCGGCCAGTTCGGTGCTGGAACCGATCACCCAGCTGTACGTCCGTACCGGCGACAAACGCTACCTCGACTTTGCGCAGGAAATTGTTCGGCAGTGGGAAACGCCCGATGGTCCCCAGCTGATCGGCAAAGCGGATCAGGATGTGGCCCGGCGCTTTCCCAAACCGGCTTCTCCATTCGGGTGGGAGCAGGGGCAGAAGGCGTATGAGATGATGTCGTGCTACGAAGGGCTGCTGGAGCTGTACCGCCTGACGGGCAACCAGACCTACCGGGACGCGGTCGAGAAAACCTGGGAAAATATTCGCAATACGGAGATCAACGTAGCCGGGTCAGGAGCCAGTATCGAAGTCTGGTTCGGCGGTAAAAACCTGCAAACGCTGCCCGTTCGCCACTATCAGGAAACCTGCGTAACCGTCACCTGGATCAAACTCAGCCAGCAGCTGTTGCGGCTCACCGGCGAGGCCCGATACGCCGATGCCATCGAGCAAAGCTATTACAACGCCCTGCTCGGAGCTATGCAGCCCGACGGCGCCGACTGGGCCAAGTATTCGCCACTGGCGGGGCAGCGGCTGGAAGGCGAAGGGCAGTGTGGAATGGACCTCAACTGCTGCGTGGCGAGTGGACCACGGGGGCTGTTTACCCTGCCCGCTACGGTGGTGATGACCGGGGCCGACGGGCCGTCGGTCAATTTCTTTGTGCCGGGGCGCTACTCGTTTCTGACACCCGGCGGGCAGCAGGCCGCGGTGCGGCAGCAGACAACCTACCCCGACTCCGGCACCGTTCGTCTGATGCTGGACCTGCCCAAAGCCGAAGAACTGGCGGTGCGGATTCGGGTTCCGGCCTGGAGCGCCGAAACGACCCTGCTCGTGAACGGACAACCCGTAGACGCCGTACCAAGCGGTCAGTTTGCCACCATCCGCCGACGCTGGAGCCCCACCGATGTGATCACCCTCGGACTCGATATGCGGGGTCGGCTGGTGCGGCAGGGGCCGCTGGCCGAACACGTTGCCATTGTGCGCGGCCCATTGGTGCTGGCCCGGGATTCGCGGCTCGACAAACTCAGCATCGACGAACCGCTCAACCCGCTGGTGGGTAAAGATGGATTTATAGCTCTTGAGCCCGTGACCGACCCAAACCCGGCGTTCTGGGTTCAGTATACCGCCCGGTTTGCGGTCGAGTCGCATCTGGAGCGGGCCGTACCGCCGGTCTCACTGCACCTTTGTGACTTTGCATCGGCTGGTAATACCTACGATGAGCGCTCTAGGTTCCGGGTCTGGCTCCCGCAGCTGGTCGACACTGCCAAACTGCCGTAAGAAGAGCCAGTGCAGGTACCCGCGCCCGTTTGCATAGCCGCCAGGCTACGATACTGGTTATCAATCCCCTGGTCAGGCTGGCCAATAAAAAGCCCGGTCGTTTCGATGACAACCGGGCTTTCCGTTTCTATCCACACCATAATAAATATAGTGGCACAAAGAACGGCATTGTTACTGAGCAACTTGTCCCGTTTACTCAATAAATAACCGCGTAGCGGAGCACCCATATGGCTGCAAATGCCGGGTTCGTTTGCGATAGGGAGCAGGGCATAAGGCGCCTGGTCGTTCTGAAGTCTGCCACCCGCTGGTCTGCGTTTTTCTGTACCATAGTTCATCCGGGGTGGCCTGCCGACCAGCAATCGGGCCGTTGATCGCTGCCTGCCACTAATCCTCATTTACTTCCTTCTGTGCAAATAATGGTTCGGCACCAGCCGGCAATCCAGTGATTTACACGAGAATCTAATCACTGGTGCGCTATGAACTATTTACTCCTGGCCCTCTGTCTGGGCTCATTTATACGCTGTCCGGCTCAGCTGGTGCCATCCCGGCAGGCATACGAAACGAAGTGGGCAAAACCCGAAACCGGCGCTATGACCTGGTACGTGATCCGGGATACGGCTGCCTTTGAACTGGGCAGCGTGACCAGCCAGGTCGTAGACAGTAAAGACCAACTGACCCTGATTACGACCGTAACCATGAAAGGGATGAAGGGAACCTGGGTCGATTCGTCGATTTGTGCGAAAGCCACCCTGAAGCCGATCCGCCATGTCTCCTACAACGCACAGCGGGATATGGTACTTGACTTTGATCGGGTCGTAACTGGATTTTATACCGATAAGCGGCTGGGGAAAACTACGCGCATCAGTGATACGACCCGAGCGGCCTATTTTGACAGCAATATCTACCCGCTTCTGATTCGCTGGTTGCCGCTGAAAGAAGGGTTTACCCAGAAACTGGCTATTTACGATTACAACCCCTCCGCCAAAACAGGCGTCATCACGGCGTCGGTAAACGAAGTAAGCAGCAGTACCTATACGAGCCGGAAAGTTGGTACGAGGGCGGTCTGGGTGGTAGACGTCACTGACGAGATCAGCAACGGTAAATCCCGGTATTTCATCGATAAGGCCGACCGCAAACTTTGGAAACAGACCATAGAGGCCGGAGGGCGTTCTATGATGATGGTCGCCGTTGAGTAAAGTCAGTACGCGTTAGCGTGTAACGGTCGTCGGCAGGGTAACGTCGTGGGGCGACCGAAACAAAAATCGCTGCTGCGAGTAGTGTAGAATCGATGGACTAAACATGGGCGTTATGACGGTTCGATGGCTGGTTGTTTATCTGGTTTGTTTGGTCGTACCCGCTGCCGGAGCGCATAGCTACCGGGTGCTGGCCGATGGCTGGCGGTACGAAAAAACGCCCGGTCCGACGGGGAGTTCGGTCTATAAAGCGACCCTGACGTCGAACAACACAGTGCAGTTTGGCTATCCGTATACAGGCGGCTCGGCCGTTACGCTGACCATCCGGCAAACGAATGGCAACACCTACGCCTATCTGGAAGCGGCCAACGGAACCTTTACCCGGAGTTATCAGAACGGGAGCGCCCGTATTCAGTTCGATGGCAAACCACCCGTTGCCTATGCGCTTTCGGCGGCTGCTAACGGACGGGCCAATATCGTTTTCTTCGATGCCGGGGAGAAGCTGATTGCCCAGCTGAAACGGACCCGTTCAATGGTGGTGCGGCTGCAGTTTGCGGGGCAACCCGTGCGGGAGGTTCGATTCGTACCGGCCGGCTTCCGGTGGAATTCATAACACAGGTCGGTACAGGTGGCAGGCCCCTGAACGCATCATCCCCGCACCAGTCATAGACCGATGCGGGGACGCTGTGGTTGTGTTGTATGACCAGGCTGGCTGACCCTATTCGTCTTCGAACGGATTTTCGTCGTAGGTGACGCTGGCCAGTTTCTTGTCGAGGTAATAGACCTGGTCGGCCGGGATCTGATCGATCAGCTCCAGGCACCGCCGGGCAATGTATTCTTCTTCGACCTGCTCTTTTACGTACCATTTCATCAACTCCTCGGTGGCGTAATCGCCTTCGCGCCGGCAGACGCCGATAATCCGGTTGATGGAGTCGGTTACGGCAATCTCCTGATCGAGGGCCGACTCGAAAACCGACCGAAGCGTATCAAATTCCTGACCTACCGGCGGCACATCGGGGGAGTAGGCCGTGGCACCCTGATCGCACAGGTAATGGAACAGTTTCATGGCGTGTTTGCGCTCTTCTTCCGACTGTTTGTAGAAGAATCCGGCGCTATGATCGTATCCGTTCCGGTCACACCAGCCAGCCATGGCCAGGTATTTGGAAGACGACACCATTTCCATCTTTATCTGCTGATTCAAAACCAGTTCAACGGGTTCCTTAATCAACGTGCGGAGCCTATCCAGATCTTTCATTGGGCGTACGTTTGGTGAGACTTTGGTTAACTTACCTGACTGTAAAAATTGCTGAGGCTGTAAAGTACTTAATTAACGAATCCTCCGCAAAAAAGTTAGCCGAGTGTAGAGAGGGTAGCACAGCCGCACTCGCGCAGCATGCTGTTGAGTTCCAGCATCAGGCTGGCGCCGTTGAGCAGCTCGCGCAGGTGAATCACTTCGCAGAGCGTCAGTACGTAACAACGCTCCGAACGCGGAATGGTCAGGATTTCTACGTCGTCGGCGGTGTCGGTGCTCAGGGCCATCTGGTGCACGTTGACCGTACTGACCATCCGCCGAAACTGCGCAAAGTCACGCGCCGACAGCGGTGTGGTGGAGCCCCAGAAGGATAAAATCAGGCGGTTGGTCCGGTCACATTGATAGACGACGCCTTTGTCGGTGCTGAATACTTCCTGATACGAGACGGGTACGTTACTTTCCATGACTGTACATTGCTGAGACAAAGATACAGTATGGTCTTATTTGTAGCAAGTCTAAATAAATTACCAGAGATTCGGTCTGACTCATTACTACCGGGGGCGGTTCTGGGCCAGCACCGGGGTCGATGCGGTTGCTGATTTTTTCAGCACATACTGAGCCAGTACGGGAAAATGATCGGAGAACGACACGCCCGACAGGGTCTGACAGGTTTTGATATGCCAGTCGTAGCTGACAAACTGCTGATCGATCCGGGCGAAATACGGATGCCGGTTCAGGGTGAAACCCAGCCCCTGGCCGGCTTCTTCGAACGCATTCCGGAAGTTCTGGCTTAGCTTGCCGTACGAGTAGCCGATGGGAATTTCGTTGAAGTCGCCACAGATAATGACCGGATAGCGGCTCCCCGCCACGTACGACTCTACTTCCTTGAGCTGCTCGTTACGGTTCTCAAACCCTTCTTTCAGTCGACGGAAGGTGTCGAGGACTTCGAACGAAAACTTGCCCAGCTGTCCTGCTTTCAGCGCGGTAACGGCCTGGCTGGTCCGTACGCCCATCGACCACAGATGCACATTCACGACCCGGATGGTATCTGTCCCGTAGGCAATGTCGGCACACAGGAACCCGTTGATATCGGGCCCCTGCTGGCGGCTCCAGATCCGGCCGTACTCGTTAACGATCGGGAATTTGGAAAACAGGGCCAGCCCCACTTCGCGGTCATTGTCGAAACAGTTCAGTTTCTGAATCGTGGCCGTGTACTGGCGTTCGATGTGCGCGTTGGGCGAATATTCCTGAAAGCAGGCAATATCGGCGGTGAGTTTGGCCGCGTCGAAGCCGCCCTGCGCACCTGTCGGGAAGGTTTCGCTGTTGAAACTCAGTACGCTGAGGGTAGGGGCCTGGCTGATGTCCAGATCGCCCCCGCGAATGCCAACCATTCGCTTCACGACCAGAAATGAAAAAACGACCCAGATTAGTCCGGCCGTTGCAACCATCTGCTGCCGTTTATAAAGCAGGTAGATACTGGCCACCAGGCCGCAAAGGATGGCCAGAGGCAGGCTCATCATAATAAACCCCGTCAGCCAGTGATCCATGACCGGATAAAAGCTGAACGCCATAGTCAAAAATAAATAGCTGAGGGCGGCATAGGCTACCGGAAACTGGCGGTACCGGCGGTAAAGAAACCGGGCAGCATCAGCAAGCGGTTCGGCAAGGGTGTGTAAAACAGGAGATAGGTGAGCGATCCATTTTCGTAACGTTGACATAGTGTGTGGCTGGTCTGGTGGATAATTGCCGCTGGACTGATCCGGCGGACTTACCTGACTTCGAACCGGCTGTCGCCGATCCGGAAGCCTTCTGCGTATAACTCAACCGTATAGGTGCCTGGTTTGTAGGGATTGTCCCGCCGAAACAGCATAGCCACCCGCTGGTCGTTGTTTTCGTACGATACCGTCTGGCGCATGCTGTACCCAATCTCGCGCCCGTCGGTAAAGAGGATGCCTCCGATGCCGCTTTCGCTAATTACGGCGCCGTTGGCATCCAGAATCCGTAAATAAATGTCCTTGTTGTTCTGCACCGCCAGCGGGTTGGTCGGCAGGATAAAGGCTACCTTGAGCCGGTCGATGCGCGAGGCCCGGTAGGGACTATCCCGGCGTTCGCGGCCGTTGGAAGCCACCGCCGATACGTCAATATTGACCGCTTTCAGGGCCGACGCCAGGGTGACCTTGTCTTTCAGGTCGGCATTCTGTAGCGAGTAATCGACTACGGCCCGGGCCAGTACCTCCTTGTCGTGTTTCAGCCCCTGGTTTTCGACCAGAATGCTTTCTTTCTCCTGCTCCAGCGACAAGGCTCGTTCGGCCAATGACCCGTTTTCGGCCCGCAGCTTCCGCAGGGTCAGCTCGTTTTGCGCCAGGAAGTTCTGGTAATCTCTGATTTTCAGGGTGTACTGCTGGCTGGAAAAGCTCAGGTCAGATTTCAGGCGTTTCTTGTCGGTCTCGAGCTGCCGTTTGATCCGTTCGAGTTCGGCAACGCTGCCACCCAACTGCCGGACTTCGGTAATTTTAGCGTCGAGTACGCCCGAAATCGAATCCAGCTTGGTCTGCGTGGCAGCAAACTGCTCTACTTTCAGGGTCAGCAGTTTCTGTACTTCCAGGGTTTCGTTGCGCGACCCGATGAACAGGTAGGCCATCAGCGCCAGCACCCCGACCAGGGCGCCGATGGTCATGGTCTGTATACCCTGTTTGTCTGTTGTTGCCTGCACCTCCATATCGTTGTTGTTCACGGTTCGGCTACAAAGCAACGGCGACCAACTTAAGCACGACTTAAGCTCACCTTAAATTTACCTTAAAATGCCGCCAGGCTGGGCAGAGTCAGGGTAAAGGTGGTCCCCTGGGGTGTCGACTGTACCGCTATGTCGCCCCGGTGGAGCTGGGTTACCTGCGCCACAACGGCCAGCCCGACACCATGCCCTTTGCTCGACTGTGCGGTTGCATTCCCCCGAAAAAAGGGCTGAAAAATATACGGCAGGTCGGCGGGTGGGATTGGTATGCCTTCGTTGAAAACCGACAGGACGATGGTTCCGCGCCGGGTTTTGAAATCGACGGCGGCCGTTCGGCTGGGCGAAAATTTGCAGGCGTTCTCGATAAGGTTCATCAGCAGCACTTTCAGGGCCGCCCGGTTTCCCTGGGTAATCAGGTCGTCTTCTTCGTCGGGGAAATCGGTAAACGTAAGTTGAATGGTGTAGTCATCGTGCCAGGCCTGGAGCTGCTTTTTGGTTTCCCAGAGCAGTTCATCCATCCGTACCGGCTCAAACGGCATGGTTTCGGCCTGCAGCGACGTGTTGGCCAGCTCCAGCAGGGTATTGGTCAGCTGGCTCAGCGCGCGGGTATCTTCCTGCAGCGAGCGCAGCGTCTGTTCATAAGCTTCGGGATTGCGTTTCTGGATGAGCGCCACGTCGATCTGCGAATTGATCTTGGTCAGCGGGTTTTTCAGCTCGTGCGATACGTTGGCAATAAACATTTTCTGCGTATGCAGGGCCTGCTCGATGCGGTCGAGGAGCTGGTTGAAGGTGGTGACGAGTACCCCGATTTCGTCGGAGCGGTTGGGGTGCTCGACGCGCCGGGTTACGTTGGCCGGAAAAATGGTGTTGACCTGCTGAACAATACTCGACATCGGGGCCAGCGCCCGGTCGGCGAACAGCCAGCCCGATATACCCAGCAGCAGAATAGCCGCCAGCATCATAATGATCAGGATCTTCTGCAGGTCGTTGAGCGCGTCCTGCCCGGTCTGGTCGACCCCGCTCACGATGACCCAGTTGGTGCTTTTGCCGGAGGTCAGATGGATAGCGACTACCTGGTATTCGTTTTTGCGCAGATACAGCGTCTGAGCGGTCGAGTCGAGCTGCGCCACAAACTGCTGGTGGAACTGGACGTTGGCCGGATTGGTAGAAAACAGGATCTCTTTGGTCTGGTCGTTGTAGACCGAAATGTTTTCGTTGAGCAGGGGTTCCTTGTCGGCCGCGTCGATGAGCCGCAGCACGGTGCTGTCGGTCTGCTGCAAATCGAACAGCAGGGTGGTGGTCGTGATGGCGCGGTCCTGCAGTCGCTTGTAAAACCGTTTTTCGAGATAGAGCTTGCTGAATAAGTAAACGCCGAGCGAGAACAGGAGCAAAATGCCTGTCACCAGAAAAACGAACTGGTAGGTGAGCCGGGTACGGATATTGATCATCACACTAACTTTAGGACATACCCCATCCCAATTTGCGTATGGAGTAACTTAGGCTCAAAGTCCCGGTCAATTTTCTTCCGCAGGAAGTTGATATATACTTCAATGATGTTGGTGCCGGTATCGAAGGTCAGGTCCCAGAGTTTTTCGGCGAGTTCTACCTTGGAGATGACCCGCCCCTGATGGCGCAGGAAGTACTCGAGCAGCTGAAATTCCTTGGCCGTCAGCGTAATTTCGGTGCCCGCCCGAACCACTGTTTTTGTGTCCGGATTCAGCTCCAGATCGGCAATGCGGAGCAGGTTCGTGCTGGGTGTCAGGCTGTGGGATCGGCGGGTCAGGGCCCTGACCCGGGCCATTAGCTCCCGAAACTCGAAAGGTTTGATCAGGTAGTCGTCCGCACCGGCGTCGAGGCCCACGATCTTGTCGTCGGTGGTGCCGAGGGCGGTGAGCATCAGAACAGGCGTCTGTACGCCGGCCTGCCGGAGTTTGCGACACAGGTCGAGTCCGTTCATGCCCGGTAAGATAATGTCGGAGATAATCAGCGCATACGGCTCCCGGCTGGCCAGCTGAAAGCCCATCGTGCCGTCGTAGGCTATGTCGACATCCCACTGGTGCTCTTCCAGTCCCTGTTTAATGCTCTGCACGGTTTTGACCTCATCTTCGATCAACAGGATTCTCATGATACCTTATTCATTCATTTGACTATACAGAGTTAACGTACCAGATGAACCGTTTCTACGCGCAACTGGTTTGCGCTGGCCTGATCTGTCCGGTTCCGGGTTCGGCTTCGTGGGGCAGGTAACGGCCAGAAATCAGCCACTTCCCTGCTATGATCGACCCGGTCGATTACCGGCCGTTTCGTACAAAGGTTAGTATTTTATCGGTCCATCGCATTAACGCCCATCTGGTAAACTAGCCGGGAGCCAACCGGTAGCTGGTTCTTCATGGCTTAATCATTCCGTAACAGTACAGTAAAACTGGCTTGATATTGCGGGTCTACCTTTGCGGCCGAATTGATGCCGCGCGTTATGAAACCTTCAGCCTTACCGGAAGACTATGACCTCATCGTTGCGATTCAGGCGGGTGATGCCGCTGCGTTTCAGACGCTGTATCGCAAGTACTGGCGCCCTCTGTTCAACGTCAGCTACCAGGCCACCCGCCATACCGACGATGCCAAGGATCTGGTTCAGGAGCTGTTTGCCGATATCTGGCAAAACCGGGCGGCTGTGAAGCCCGACACGTTTTCTGCCGCTTACCTCTACGCTACCCT
Source organism: Spirosoma lacussanchae (assembly GCF_005870035.1). GTDB lineage: Bacteria > Bacteroidota > Bacteroidia > Cytophagales > Spirosomataceae > Spirosoma > Spirosoma lacussanchae. The sequence goes on from NZ_SWJG01000009.1 coordinate 69,481, forward strand.
TCGCCACAAGCTGCTCGACCGCATTCGTAAACAGGCGGTACGCCAGCAGTACGTATCACGCATTGCGGCTACCACCACCGATCACGACAATTCGACCGAAGCGGCACTCCAGTCGGATGCTTTCCTGGAGCATCTGCAACGCGAACTAGTCAAGCTGCCGGAACGATGCCGGTTAATTTTTCAACTCAGCCGGTTTGACGATCTTTCTGTCGATGAGATTGCCGGACAGCTCCGGTTGTCGCCCCAAACGGTTAAGAACCAGCTCACGAAGGCGCTGTTCCGGCTCCGAACCAGCCTGCATGAATACGCGACCTGGGCCGGGGTTCTGGTGATGGGGTATTGGTGGTGAATCTTTTCCTGATTGTCTTTCAGACTTAAATTCAGTTGATCAGGGGCTATCATAGGCCGTAAACTGATAACTCAATCAACATGCCGCGCCCCTGGGCTTTATGGGTGTCGGTCGGCGGTGGCTGGCAACATACCACCCATCCAGGGTTTTGCGTCCGTGTAAGCAGCGTCCCACAACCATTTCCCCCATCGTCCCGTAGGGACGCAACAGCGCAGCGTCGGTAGCCAGGGTTGGTAGGTGAGAATTTATTTTCCATCGTCCCGTAGGGACGCAACAGCGCAGCGTCGGTAGCCAGGCGTTGGTAGAATATGTCAACAACAAACGCGTCGACAACAAACGGCCCCCTGGCATCGGGTTCGGGGTGATCGGCGTCCCGACGATACGCATCGGCTGGGTCTCTCGATTGCGCAGACCTCCAGCTGACGACCCCCGTCAAAAAAAACTAAAAAATTTTGCTGATCCGATAGTACCAAACTCCGGCTTATACGAATACCTGTTAACAAGCATCGATACGACGTATCGTACCAGGCTGATGAATCAGGAAGAACGGGAACGGCACATTCGGGATTACCTCGACGGGAAAATTACCCCGCAGGGGAAAGCGCTCTTCGACGAGTGGACCGACCGACTGGCGCAGGATACGCGGTTTATCGACTCGCTCAGCCCCGCCCAGGCCAGCCGCTTCGAAGACGATATGTGGGAGGCCGTGCGGCAGCAGGCTGGCCTGCCCGATAACCCCGTAGACCCGGCTCTACCGACTACGCCGTTCCGGTCGGTTTTCACGAACCCGGAGCAACCCAGCTCCAACCGGTTCACGGCCGCACTACGCTACGGACTGGCCGCATCGGTAGCCCTGCTGCTGCTGGCTGGGTATCTCGTATGGCTCGGAAAACCGGCCGGTAATCCGCTGGCCAGCGCATCTTCATCGGCGCCCGTGACCTACCGGGAGGTGGTAGCACCTACCGGGCAGCGACTATCGGTAACGCTGCCCGACGGCTCAAAAATTTACCTGAACGCCGAAAGCAAACTACAGTACCCGGAGACGCTGACGGGACCAACGCGACAGGTCTTTCTGGAAGGCGAAGGCTTTTTTGAGATAGCCCACAACCCCGCACAACCTTTCGTCGTGGCCACCCCCCGGCTGACCACTACCGTAAAAGGAACCACCTTTAACGTAAATGCCTATGCCGATGAATCGGTGGCCGAAGTGACGGTGCTGACGGGAAAAGTAGAAGTCAGCACGACCGGACGTCGGCAGGCACCACGGCTGCTGATACCCGGTCAGCGCGTCACGTACCGGCCCGACCGGGAAACACTTACGCAGACAACGCTGGCTGATCCGCAGCTGGCTACAGCCTGGCGCACCGGCACGTTGGTATTCCGGCGCACACCGATGGCCGATATTGTTCGACAACTCAGCCGACAGTACGGGGTTCGGGTTCGGCTGGCCACGCCCGCGCTGGCGACCTGTACCGTAGTGGGTACGTTTAACCGGGCCAGCCTCGATGATGTACTTGCCGTCTTGTGTGGCTCCATTGGGGCCACCTATCAAAATCAGGGAAAGGAGGTGATTATAGAGGGCAATGGCTGCCCGTAGCGCGGCCGGTTTCCCTCACAAAAAGGGCCAGATGTGTTCGCACCACACCTGACCCCCGCGAAAACAATCTTCCTGGCTGTTGACTCTCCCGCCAGGGGAGAGCCGGGTGTCGCACAGTGCCCGAAAGACTATTTTCTCAACTTAACTCGTACAAACCTATGCAAAAATTCCTACGCTGCTGTTCGCACCGGCAAAACGTATGGCGTTGCTTTTCGCTTCCTTTGCTTTGTCTGCTAACGGTTTCGCTGGCTCAGGCCAGTCTCACCTTCGGGCAGGAACTACTTCAGAGCCGGGTTTCCCTATCGGTTCGTAACGCTGCGCTCGGGTCGGTGCTGACGCAGCTCGAAAGCCAGTCCAATCTGAAATTTGTGTATGCCGGTAACCTGATCGGCGACCAAGACCGGGTCAGCGTGTCGGTACAGAACCAGCCGCTGAGCCAGGTGCTCGACCAGCTGCTGAAACCCCGGCAACTTCAGTACACGCTCGCTAAAAACAACCAGGTCATCATCCGGCGCGGCACGGCGCAACCCCAGGCTACCGTAACCGGCCAGGTCACCGACGCCCAAACCGGCGAAGGCCTGCCGGGGGTTAACGTACTGCTTCGGGGAGCGGCCAGCCGCGGTACTACCACCGATGTGAACGGGCGTTATTCACTCAGCGTGCCGGATGGGACCGCCGAGCTGACGTTTTCGTTTGTCGGTTACCTGCCGCAGACCGTAACGATTGGCAGTCGTTCAGTGGTGAACATTCGCCTGGCCGTCGATGCGCGAAATCTGAACGAAGTGGTTGTGACGGCGCTGGGTATCAAACGCGAAGAAAAAGCGCTGGGCTACTCGACCCAGAAGCTCGACGGCTCGGCCGTAACCGATGCGCCCGCCAACAGTGTCGTCAACGCCCTGTCGGGGAAGGTGGCGGGGCTGAACCTGACCAAAACCGACGGACCCATGGGCAGCAGCCGCGTCACCCTGCGTGGCGAAAGCATCCTGGATCTGAACTCGCCCGGTGCGCTGATCGTGGTCGATGGCGAGCCGATCAATACGGGCTTCCAGGGCGTGGGCCATGGCGCTTACCTGGGTGGCGATTCGCCGGTCGACTTCGGGAGCGCCCTGACCGATATTGACCCGAACAACATCGAATCCATCAACGTGCTGAAAGGGCCGGCGGCTTCGGCGCTCTACGGCTCGCGGGCGGGTAACGGCGCCATCATTATTACCACCAAAAGCGGCAACCGGGATCAGAAAGGCATCGGGGTTACGCTGAACAGCTACATCAGCATCGACGACATCAACCGCTGGCCCGACTACCAGTACGAATACGGACAGGGCACCGCTGGTCAGAATTACTATTCGTACGGCACCACCGCCGACGGTCCCGGCACCCAAAGTACCAGCTCGGCCTGGGGCCCCCGCTTCGACGGGCAGTCATTCTACCAGTACAACTCGCCCCGCGACGCCAGCGGGAATTTTACCGCCCGCACGCCCTGGGTCCCTTACGAAAACAACCGCCGGGACTTTTTCCGCAAGGGCGTGACGCTGTCTAATAACGTCTCGATCAGCAACAACGGCGAAAAAGGCACCACGCGGCTCAGTATCTCGCACCTCAAAAACGACTGGATTCTGCCCAATACCGGCTACCAGCGGATCAATATTGGGTTCTCCAACCAGACGCAGGTCTCGCGGAAACTGTCGGTCAACGCCAAGATCAACTATTACAACAAGTTCAGCGATAATCTGCCCACGACCGGCTACAACAACCAGTCGATCATGTACTTCCTGGCGTTCCAGAACCCGAACATTAACCTGGACTGGTACAAGCCGTACTGGCTGCCCGGCCGCGAAGGTGTAGAGCAGAATCACCCGTTTAGTTCGCTGATCGACAATCCGTACCTGATTTCGTACGAGATGCTCAACAAGTCGAACCGGCACAATATCACGGGCAATGTATCGGCTACCTACAACATCGTCAGGAACCTGGATCTGACGCTGCATGGCGGCCTGGACGCGGGCTACGAATTCCGGTCGCAGCAGCGGCCCAAAAACACCCAGAAGTTTCAGGAAGGCATGTACCGCCAGCAAAATGTCTTCAACGTGGAGACGAATACCGATTTCCTGCTGCGCTACAAACTGCAACCTACCGCCGACTTTCAGGTGACGGCCAACGCGGGCGGCAACATCCTGATTCAGTCGCAGAAGTTTACCAACCAGCTGGCCGACCGGCTCGTTATTCCGGGCGTGTACAACCTGGCTAACAGCGAACAACTGCCGCTGACCCGTAGCGACCAGGCCGAGAAGCGCATCAACAGCCTGTATGGATTCGTGAATCTGGCCTACAAGAACCTGGCGTTCCTCGACATCACGGGCCGTAACGACTGGAGCAGTACCCTGCCCCAACAGAACAACTCGTTCTTTTATCCATCGGCTACGCTGAGCCTGATTGCGTCAGACATGGTAACGATGCCCGCCTGGATTAGCTACGCCAAGTTCAGGGGCGCCGTTGCCAGTGTAGGGTATGACGCCCGACTGGGTACCTATAACCTGGAGAAAGTGTACGAGCCAGGCGTATTTCCGGGTGAGCTGGAGAACCCCAACATCATTGCCAACCCCAACCTGCGCCCCCAGCGCAACAACTCGGTAGAGGTCGGAACTGAATGGCGCCTGCTGAAAAACCGGCTCTCGTTCGATCTGACCCTGTATCGGCAACTCACGGTCGACCAGATTCTGTACGCGCCGGTCGAGTACGCGTCGGGCTACAACTCGTCGCTGATCAACATGGGTAAGGTGGTCAACAAGGGTGTGGAGCTGACTCTGACGGGTAGCCCCCTCAAAAGTCCGCGTGGCCTGACCTGGGACATTACGCTGAACTGGGCCATGAACCGCAACCGGGTGCAGGAATTGAACAACGGCACGGGCAGCGTTGTGCTGGCGCGCTACGTCGGCAGCCGCGTAACGGTAGAAGCCCGTGAAGGACAGCCCCTTGGCGAAATCTACGGGCTGGGCTTCCGGCGCGCGCCGGATGGGCAGATCGTACACGACAGAAACGGCTACCCGCTGCTGACCGAGCAGTTCATCAATATGGGCAATGCAACGCCGAAGTGGCGGGGTGGGCTGGCCAATAATTTCCGGTACCGGGGCTGGAGCCTGTCGGTGCTGATCGACCGGCAGCAGGGCGGTAAGGTCTACTCGCTGACCAACTCGGTGCTGGGCGAGCAGGGTAAAATCAAGGCCACGCTGCCGGGGCGGTACGACGGCATCATCGGGCAGGGTGTAACCCAGGCCAGCGACGGTTCCTACGTGCCCAATACGACCAAAGCGACCAACATCGTAACCTATTACAGTAAGATCTACGGGCGCGACAACGTGGAGGCCAATGTCTTCGATGCCACCTTTACCAAACTGCGGGAGGTTCGGCTGGCCTATGCGTTTCCGGCCAAGCTGCTCGGCAAGTCATTCCTGCGGGGCGCCAGCATCGGCGTGTACGGGCGTGATCTGTTTAACTGGACGGCCTTCCCGGCTTTCGACCCCGAAACATCGACCCTCGACAACTCGACTATTACGCCGGGCCTCGAAATCGCCCAGTTTCCGTCGACCCGTACCATGGGCGCTAACCTGACTATTTCATTCTGATCGATGGCTCCTGCCACACATTATTTATGAATCTCATCACGCGAACAATACTGGGCCTGGGGGTGCTGGCTACGGCTGGCTGTACCCGCCCTATGGAAGACCTGCTGCACGATCCGGAAGCCGTAACGACGGCTACCTCGGGTAGCTTTCTGAACACGGCCGTTCTCAGCGGGGTCAATATCGGACTGAGCCGCAGCCACCGGCTCAACAACGAGCTGATGCAGACAACGGTGTCGCTGACCGACGGGCAGTTTCACCGCTATGTGCTGATTCCGAGCGAGTCGGACTACCTCTGGAACAACTATTACCTGACGCTGACGAACGTACAGGATATGTACAACCGGGCCAGAGAAGCCAGCAACCGCAATCACATGGCCGCGGCCCTGACTCTGCGGGCCTGGCTCTATCAGAACCTGACCGATACCTACGGCGATATTCCCTACTCGCAGGCGCTCAAAGGGTATCCGGAGTATATCATATCCCCTAAGTTCGACACCCAGGAACAGATATACACCGATCTGGTAAGCCAGCTCGACTCGGCCAATGCGCTCTATGAGGTAACTAAAACGATGGCACCGGGTACTGATGTGTTATACGGAGCCGAACAGAGTGCAGCCGGGACCCTGAAATGGAAACGGTTCACCAACTCGTTGCGGCTGCGGTTGCTGATGCGGGGCGAAGCCAAATCGCCCGCGTTCCGGCAGCAAATACGGAACATGCTGGCCAACCCGGCGCAGTACCCGCTGATGAGCACCGTCGACGAAAGTGCAACGCTCAAATTTACCGGTACCAACCCGCTGCTGAATCCCTTCGCCGATGACCGCGACTACGACTTCAACGGGTCGAACGCCTACGCGGAGTTTTTTATCGGGCTGCTCAACAGCTGGCAGGACCCCCGTCTCGACGTCTGGGCTACCAAAGTAAGTGGCCGGTTTGTAGGCGTACCGAGCGGCTACTCACTGGGCGACGCGCCGAAAATAGCCGCTATCGCTTCGTCACGGATCAATAAAACGCTGAAGACGTCGCCCCTGCTGGGCACGATTATGCAGTATGCCGAAACCGAGTTCCTGCTGGCCGAAGCTGCCCTCAAGGGGTATAGTGCCGACTCGCCCAAAGACCACTACGAGAAAGGTATTCGGGCATCGATGGGCTACTGGGGTGCCGTGATGCCCGCCAACTACCTGACCCGGCCGGGCGTAGCCTATACCGGCTCGCTCGAGCAGATCATGACCCAGAAGTACGTAAGCCTGTTTTTTACCGAGATGCAGCAGTGGGCCGAGTACCGGCGAACCGGGTTTCCGGTATTGCCAAAAGGACCAGGGGTTGAAAACAACGGGCAGATGCCCGCCCGGCTGGCGTATCCGCTGTCGGTACAGTCGCTAAACCGCGCCAATTACGACGAAGCAGCCGCCCGGATCGGTGGCGACAATATCAACGCAAAGGTCTGGTGGGCCAGATAATACAATCCATGATAAACCGACGACATTTTCTGCGGCAGTTTGGCTGGTCGGGCGCGGCCCTGACTACCGCACCGGCTGCCCTCGCCAATCCAGATTTGACCACCGATGCTGCGGGTACCAGCCTGAGCGGGCGCGTAACCGCCAGCGGAAATGGCATTGCCGGGGTGGCCGTCACCGATGGGTATACCGTTACCACGACCGACTCGGCGGGTCGGTATACGCTGGCTGCCGACAAAGGGGCTGAATTTGTGTACATTAGTCTGCCGCCGGGCTATGCCTTTCCGAATGAACGCGGCCTGGCCCGGTTCTTTCATCCCATTAGGGGGGCTGGCACGCAGACGGCTGACTTCCAGCTGGAGCGGCTGACTACCGACGATCGGAAACATAACTTCATTGTCTGGGCCGACCCGCAGATTATCTCCAAAAAGGACGCTGAACAGCTACGGACCTTATCGGCACCCGACACGCGGGATCTGGTTGCCTCGTATCCGCGGGGTACCCTGTTTCATGGGATTGGCTGTGGCGACCTGGTCTGGGATCACTTCGAGCTGTACGACGATTACAAAGCCGCCATAGCAACCACCGGCGTTCCGTTTTTCAACGTAATCGGCAACCACGACCTGGACCTCGACGCCCGCACCGACGATTATTCGGCAAAGACCTTCAAGCAACAGTTCGGGCCGACCTATTATTCGTTCAACCGCGGCCAGATTCATTACGTGGTGCTTGACGACGTGTTTTTCATCGGTACCGCCAAGAAATACATCGGCTACCTGACCGAAACGCAGCTGCACTGGCTGGAACAGGATCTGAAGCTGGTCAGGCCCGGTTCAACGGTGGTGGTTAGCCTGCATATTCCTACCCAGACCGGCCACAAACGGCGCGAACAGCTGAAAGACGATGAACTGGGCGGTACCGTTTCCAACCGCAAACAGCTGTACGAACTGCTTAAACCATTCCGGACGCATATCATGTCGGGCCATACGCACGTCAATGAGAAATGGGAAAAGGGTAGCGTGATGGAGCACGTGCATGGCACGGTATGTGGCGCGTGGTGGTCGGGCCCGATCTGCAGCGATGGCACCCCCAACGGCTATGGCGTCTACGAGGTAGACGGTAACGAGATTCGCTGGTATTACAAAAGTACCGGCCAGCCGCGTCAGCACCAGCTGCGCATTTACCCCAAAGGACGGCTGAAAGAAACCCCGGCCCTGGTTGCGGCCAATGTCTGGAACTGGGACCCCGCCTGGAAAGTTGAATGGCTGGAAGATGGCGTACTGAAGGGAAATATGCAGCCGCAAACAACCTTTGATCCCTGGGCGGTTGACCTGTATGCCGGTCCTGATTTGCCGAAGAAACACAAGTTCGTAGACCCTTCCAGAACGGATCATCTGTTCGTGGCGGAGCCATCGGCCAGTGCCCGACAGATTACCGTTCGGGCAACGGATCGCTTCGGAACGGTATATACCGAAACCCTGTCGATGGTCTAAGGAAACCGAAGAGCAACAAAGGCGTATGGTTTTGCCGGGTCGGGTCGATCTGACAGAGCCATACGCTTTTTTGGTGGGGGCCGGTGCCGAACTGAGCCACAGAGGCTGATCATTACGCTCATTTATACGGGTGCGCAACCGCGTAATCAGGTCCGGCGGGTGACTTTTGTCACGGAACAGAAACCTTTAACCTGTTATGTTTGCTGCAGACCGTTGCCTAATCGGGCGGCTGATCCACACCAGAATTTCGGTTTCTGAATCGGGAACCGGGCTAACTATATCGTGACCTGGCGGGTTATTTTATGAGCCGGGCAGTCAGACTGTGGCTACAGGCCCGCTTAACTCTGTCATTTGTATGGTCAAAGGCACCAAACTCTATAGCATCTTATTCAACAAATGTCCGCGTTGTCAGCAGGGCGATTTCTTCGTAACGAAGAGCGCCTTCAACATCCGGCATTTCGACAAGATGCACACCAGCTGCCCCGTATGCGGGCAGAATTATACGCCCGAACCGGGATTTTATACCGGCTCGATGTACGTCAGCTACGCCTTTTACGTAGCGACTATCGTCAGCGCGTTTGTTTTGTTCGTGGCCATTCTGGGGTTCGATGAGATCGGCCTGCTGATCGGTCTGATTCCGGCGCTGATTATACTGACCCCGCTGTTTTTCCGGCTGGCCCGGCGCGTCTGGATCAATATGTTTGTACCGTACGACCCGACAGCTGCTGGCCATCCTCATTCGGTGAGCGGCCGGTAAGTCGGACTCCGCTGCGTACGGCCTGTGGTTAGGGTTTCGCGGGTGAGAGCAGTTCACCAACTTCAAAACTGACCGTTACCCGATCGGCGCTGATATGCAGCAGTGGGTGACGGAACGGATTCAACGGCAGCTCTTCGTCGTAATTGTCCATAATACGCTTACGGGGAATTCGCACCAGAACCGTATCGGGCAGTCCCCGAACCAGCTGGGCTGGTCCTTCCACCTGAAGGGTGCGCGGGGTCAGGTTAATCACACTCGACACCATGTAGCGGGGCGCCAGATTGATGTGCAGGCTGTCGGCAACCAGCTGAACGGTTTTGGTGAGCCGCTTGTCGAAGTGCATATCGAGCGTATCGGCCACGACATAGTTGACCCGCAGTTTTTTTACCTGCTCGGCCAGCGCAGCCGCCAGCGACGAGGTGTTGATAATGGAAGCCTGGAGCGGGTTGGCGACTACGTAATCGACCGGATCAACCCGAAACGGCAGCCACGAGTGGCGCAGCAGGCCCCAGCCGTCGCTCGATACGTTTACCATGACCGTACGCGGCAGGGGGGAGGTAGGCACGTACAGCGAATCGTTGTAGACAAAATGGATGGGGTACTCAACATTGAGCGTATAGCCCGGTTTGTTGAGGGCGTTCAGCAGCCAGAATACAGCCGCTACGCCCAGACATAGCACGACTTTGGCCAGTTGAACCGAACGTTTTCTTCGAGTAGAATTCACAGGATAAAGAGAGGATACGTGAACGGCAGAAACGCCCACAGGAGCCGTCTGCAGCGATCGGCCTGCCTGTGGGCGTTTCTGCTTACTGTTTTTCGTCGGCGGGTTTGGCGCTGGCCTCGCGTGAGATCGAACTCTTCTCGAAGGTCATCTTAACACCCCGGTCTACTTCAAGCGTAACCGTTGTGCCCTCTACTGATGCAATGCGGCCGTGGAGCCCGCCAATGGTGACGACGTTGTCGCCCTTTTTGAGGTTGTCGACAAAGTTTTTCTGGTCTTTCTGCTTCTTCTGCTGCGGACGGATCATGAAGAAATAGAAGACAACAATGATGCCTCCCCACAGCAGTACATTCGCAATCATAGATGAGTTACCGGAGGGGATTTGTAAAAGAACAGCGTACATAGGTAGGTAGATTAGTTAACAGGGAGCGGGTGCGTACCCGAGGTATAGGTTAGGAGCGCGTTGAGTCCGGCCGGGGGCTGACCATAGCCTTGAACTGCAGATCGGTCATGGCCGGATCGGTATTGGCAAATACGGTAATGGTTTTGTTCTGCTGGCCCATTTTGCCGCGGCTGTTGAAGCGCACTTTAATGGACGACTTGGCGCCGGGGGCAACCGGTTCGCGGGGCCACTCGGGGGTCGTACAGCCGCAGGAGGCCGTAATATTGTTGATAATCAGTGGAAATTCACCCGTGTTGGTAAAGGCGAAATCATGCTCAACGGTATCGCCTTCGGTTAGCTGGCCGAAGTCATAAATGCCGTTTTCGGCAAAGGTGATCTTCGGCATTTTGGCCGATGCGGTGGCCTGTGCCGTTTGGCCCTGCTGCCGGTTATCGCAGCTGAACTGGCTACAGCCCAGGCCGGCAATAGCCATAACAAAAAGCCAGTTTCTGAGGAGCATGGGAAGCGTGTTCTCGTTTTCGGCTTTCGGGCGGGCAGCGTAGTATGAACAGGTCGCTAACCCGAAAGCCGAAAACTGGGTTGGTTGATTAGGCGTTTTGTTGTTTGATCTGGGCCATCAGACGATCAACGTCTTCCAGTAGCCGTTCGGCTTTTTCGCGGGCATCGTTAACGACCCGCTGTCCTTCGTTTTTAGACAGGTTTTCGGGCAAGTCGGCTGATTCCATCAAGTCGTTCAGCAACTGCTCAATCTGCTCCCGGTATTTCGACAGCCGGAATGACAGCTTGTCGCGGGTGATTTTTCCCTCCTCCGGGGCGTACAATAAGCCAATAATGGCACCGGAAATCATACCGGTCAGCAGAAATGTCAAATCGCGGCTTATGCGGCTCATTTTTCTAAAAGGTTTCGGTGTTCCGTCTTCGGTATGCTGTTGCTTCAGCTCCATTTGGTTGGCCAGTAGCAAACCAAACACCGAAGTCGGAAAACGCAGTAACGATACGCTTATTTGTTATCCAGCAAGCCCCGTCCGCTCTTGCGAAGGCGACCCGACGCTTGTAGTTTTTCAGACAGGTTATCCAGAATTCCGTTGACAAACTTACCGCTTTTGGGCGTACTATAGGCCTTGGCCAGTTCGATATATTCGTTAATGGTAACTTTGACCGGGATGTTGGGAAAACTCAGTAGCTCACACACAGCGAGTTTCAGAATGATCCGATCCAGCAGGGCTACCCGCTCCACGTCCCAGTTCTGAAGCTGTTCGGCCAGGAGCTGTTCGTAGTCGGCGTCGTTTTGCAGCGATTGCTCGAACAGCGTGTTCAGAAACCGCTCGTCTTCGTCCCAGTCGTCGGTGAGGGGTTCGAGTTGCAGACCCGTAGGGCTCTGCGCCGACTTAAGGGTCCGGATGGCCAGCCCCCGCACTACCTCGCTGTTTTCGGTCCAGCTCAGGTCAATCTCGGCCAGGTGGTCGCGGATGGTTTCGTGCTTGAAAATCAGCGAACGCAGGACATACTGGGCCAGCGCCTGGTCTTCTTCAGTCGTGTGGGTACGCTGGGCGCAGTAGGCCCGGTAGGTGTCGTCAGTTTTCAACGCTTCCCGCAGTGCCTTACGAACAAAGCCCGGGTCTTCGGTCCACGATACCCCGTGCCGAATAGCTTCATTCTGCAACGGCTGATGGCTGGCCAGCGCCTGAATAACGGTATTATCGTTGAGGGTCGACTCGAACGGGAAGGGGGCTTCGTCTACATCGCGATACTGGCGTTCGCTATCGATGCGGGCCGCGTGAGCCAGTTCGACCAGCAGCAGCAGCACCCGCAGGTAGTCGTCGTAGATACCGTTCACCTGCTTGATCATCATCTGCGCCAGGTGCTGCCGGTCTTTCTTGGTCCGAATCCGGTAAAAGACCAGCCCATCGTTGGCGGCTTTGATCACCTTGGTCGGCGCATCGTCGTCCTGAGCGGGCTGATCGGTTTTGATGGCTTCCTCGAACAGCAGGCCGGCCAGTTTCCGGTACCCTTCGAGCTGCCGCTTGTTTTGCGGCTCCATCGAGTTCAGGTCGGGCTGAAACAAGTCGTCGATACCGTCGAGAGCCAATTGCTGGTTTGAAGATTCAGCCTGCCGAAGCGCGTAGAGCGCCTGCATGACCTTGATTCGGAGTAATCGCCTATTCAACATCCGCCTTACACTAGTTATTCTACCGATAAAAAAAGAACTGTCGTATGAATTGCAAAAATACGGCCTATTCCGTAGTTTTCCCAATCACTGCCGTTCTATGAACTAACCTATCCCTTCCTTCCTCATGTTCCTGTTTACCCGACGAGCCCGCGGTTTGCGAACCGTTGCTGCGCTGTGTTGCCTGGTTGCCGTAAGCGCCTGCCAGACAACGTCCCCCGCTTATTTTCAATCCCAGTCCAACTCCGTCAGCCGGCTGGCTGCTCCAGAACTTCCGGCGGCTCTGACCGATTCACTGCCCGAGGCCATCCCTTCCGACGCCCTGACTTTGCCCGATGATAAACCGGCGGTTGGGCTGGCAACAACTTCAGCGACCACGGGAGCTTCTGATAAACGACCCGTCCGGCATCTCAACCCCGAAGGTCGCTCCCGGCGACAGATTCGGCGCCTGATCGATCTGATGCCGATGGCGCACGTGCCGGTGCATACCGAACAGATCGACCGCCATAGCCCGGTCCGGAAAACCCACCCGATGGGACTGGCGGCCCTGGGGCTGGCCGTATTATCCTACGGCTCGCTGCTGGTGGGCGGCAGCACGCTGCTCTGGGTCCTGAGTCTGGTATTCCCGCTGGCGGCCGTGCTGATGGGTGTCGCCAGTCTGACGGCTATTCACCGCAACCGGGATCGGTATCGGGGTAAAGGCTGGGCCATGGCGGCCATCGTTGTCGGCACCGGGGCCATAGGCCTGGCCCTGGTTGCGGTAGCGGCCCTGTCGGTATCCCGGGTGGTGTGGGAGAAATAGTGCAACCTTTTGACCTACCCTGTCGTTAGCCCATAAACGCAGTTTGGCTGTCTTGTGAAAGCACTTTCCTATCTCAATAAATACCTCCTCAAGTATAAGTGGTACCTGATTCTGGGGGGCGTATTTACCATCATTTCCAACCTGTTTGGCATTTTTCCGGCGCAGCTGGTGCGGTATGCGCTCGACCTCGTTCGCGAAACGCTCGACATCTATTACCTATACGACCAGTCGCCGTTACAGGCTTCGCTCTACGACGTCTTCGCGTTCAGCCTGCTGCTGTTTGCGGGGGGAACGCTGGTGCTGGCGCTGCTGAAGGGCTTTTTCCTGTTTCTGGTCCGGCAAACGCTGATCGTCATGTCGCGCCATGTGGAGTATGACCTCAAAAATGAAATTTACGATCACTACCAGACCCTGCCACTGAGTTTCTACCGCCAGCACAACACCGGCGATCTGATGGCCCGTATTTCGGAAGATGTCAGCAAGGTCAGAATGTACGTCGGGCCCAGTATCATGTACGGTCTCAACCTGATCGTGCTGTTCATTCTGGTCATCACCTACATGGTCAGCATCAACGCCCGCCTGTCGCTGTACGTGCTGCTGCCGCTTCCCATACTGTCGGTAGCCATCTATCTGGTCAACAACATCATTATTCGTCGTTCGGAGGAGATTCAGCGGTCACTCTCGCGGCTGTCGACCTACGTGCAGGAAGCTTTTTCGGGCATACGGGTACTGAAGGCGTTTGTGCAGGAGCAGAACTCAGCCGCCAAATTTGAGCTGGAGAGCGACGAGTACCGGCAAAAATCGCTCAGCCTAACGCGGGTCGACTCGCTGTTTTTTCCCATTGTGGCCATTCTGGTGGGGCTGAGTAATATTCTGGTCGTTTACGTCGGTGGGCAGGAGATTCTGGCGGGTCGGCTGACGCCCGGCAACATCACCGAATTTATCCTGTACGTGAACATGCTGACCTGGCCCGTCATGGCGCTCGGCTGGACAACGAGCCAGACCCAGCGGGCCGCAGCCTCGCAGGAGCGGATCAACGAGTTTCTGCGCATCAAAACCGACATCGTTTCGCAGAAGGATGTGAAGCGCGAGATCGCGGGCGACATCGAGTTCAAAAACGTTCGGTTCGTGTACCCCGATTCAGGCATCGTAGCCATCAAAAACTTCTCGATGCGCGTACGGGCGGGCGAAACCGTCGCGATCCTGGGCACAACCGGCTCAGGCAAAACGACACTAGCCAACCTGCTGACGCGGATGTACGACGTCTCGTCGGGCGAGATCCGGATCGATGGGCTGCCGCTGAAAGACTATAACCTGACCAGCGTTCGGGAGCAGATGGGCTACGTACCGCAGGATGTGTTCCTTTTCTCCGATACCATCAGCGACAACGTACGGTTCGGCAAACCCAACCTGCCCCAGGAACGGGTCGAGCAGGCCATTCGCGATGCCGATCTGTATCAGAACGTAATCGAGTTTCCGGAGCAGTTCGACACCCGCGTGGGCGAGCGGGGCGTTACCCTCTCGGGCGGTCAGAAACAGCGGCTGAGCATTGCCCGCGCCATTGCCCGCGATCCTAAAATCCTGATTCTGGACGACTGTCTGTCGGCGGTCGATACCAACACCGAAAATATCATTCTCAACAACCTCCGGCGCATCATGGCCGACCGGACTTCGGTGGTTATTTCGCACCGCGTCTCATCGGCCAAACTCGCCGACTACATCGTCATGCTCGATGATGGCGAGATCGTTGAAGAAGGCACCCATACCGAGCTGATCAGCCGCAACGGCGCCTACCGCGAACTCTACGAAAAGCAGCTGCAGACCGAGGAGGTGTAAGTGATTTACGAATTATGATGTACGGCAGGGCGGAGGTATTTCGGTATCTTCGTCTTTCTTGTTCATAAAGTATTCGGTTTCGGTACCGACAGCAGTAGAGTACAAACAGGCTAAAGCAATGGCTACAGAAAATCCCCGCGTCTGGTTTAAAAGCATCTCGCTCGAAAACGTCCGTTCGTTCGGTGCGAAGCAGACCATTTACTTTACCAGCGATGGCACTAAGGACGGTGAGCTGGCCCAGTGGAACGTGATCCTGGGTGATAACGGAACGGGAAAGACAACGGTGCTGAAGGGTTTGTGCCTAGATGAAAAAGGTGTTACGGTAAGCCCACACTGGTTTATGCGTGAACATAAGGATGCTAAAGTTGGAATCGGTAGATCAGACGGTACAAATGTGTATGAATATCGATTTAAGCTACATATAAATGTACACAGGGATGGACTCTACACTACAGTCGAAGACACCCATCCTATCATAGAGAAGGGGGGGGATTCTCACCAAAAGCCATATGTTTTTGCGTATGGAGCGGCTAGGCGTATAGGTATAACAGGAATAACTGAAGAGCAGGCAGGCACAACCAAAAGTCTTTTTGATGAAAATGCGACCTTGGTTAATGCTGAAGAGCTTTTGATAATTGCCGATTATTCAGATTTGAAAAATGAATCGATAGGAAACAATAAATATGGATTGGTTTCCAGCATTATAAAACGTTTGTTGGGCCAGGAAATAGCAGGTATTACTATCGTGCCTAACGCGCTTAACAGGTTTGGTCCACCCAAAGTGTATTTTCAAACGCACTACGGTAAGGTGCTTCTTCACGAACTGAGCCTCGGATACAAAACGCTTATTGCCTGGATGGTCGACTTTGCCAAAGGCCTGCTTGACCGATACCCCGATAGCCCCGACCCGCTGGCTGAACCGGCCGTTTGCCTGGTCGACGAAATCGACCTGCACCTACACCCGAAATTTCAGCGGAGCATTATAAAATTCCTGACCGAGACATTCCCAAACACCCAGTTTATCGTAACGGCGCACAGCCCGCTGGTTGTGCAGTCGGCTCAAAACGCCAACATTGTTCTGCTGAAGCGCGAAGGAGATGAAACGCACGTGGCGCAGGGCATCGACGTACATAGCTGGCGGATCGATCAGATTCTAAGCAGCGATCTGTTTGGCGAAATCAGTTCGCGACCGCCCGCCACTGAAGAGCGTATGCAGCGTAGACGAGCTTTACTGTTGCAGGATGAGCGCACCGAACAGGAAAATCAAGAACTGGCCCGGCTGGAGGAGGAACTCGGTACACTGACAGCAGCGGAGTCTCAGGAAGCGCTTAAAGCCCTTGAATTGATTAGCAAATCGTTGACCCATTGAGTCGCCTGTGATCAAGCTTGACAAATCTACCGCACAGACACCGGCGATCTTGGCAGAAAATGGACGAGGAGAAAAGGCAACCAGACAGCTGGAAGTTGATTTTAACGAGGGTAAAACCAACTTCGTTTTTCAAAAATCTATTTACGGGCATGTTTCGGTAAAGACAACACTGAAGCAATTGCAACACAGCAAATGCTGTTTCTGCGAAACCCACATTAGTCATGTGTTGCACGGCGATGTAGAGCATTTCAGACCCAAGGCCGGTTATCAGATTGATGAGCATCAGCCGCTGCAGAAGCCAGGTTACTACTGGCTGGCTTATGACTTTGCCAATCTGTTTTTTTGCTGTCAGATCTGTAATCAGGTGTATAAAAAGAACTATTTCCCACTGGCTGACGAAAGCAGACGTGCCGGCTCACATCGAGATGATTACAGGGAAGAAGATAGCCTGATTCTGCATCCGGCTCTTGATAATATTGACGACCATCTGATTTTTGAAGCTGAAATCATTAAGCCTAAAAATGGCTCACGCCAAGGCGCCGAAACAATCAAGCGTACCGGACTCAACCGCGAACTTTTACTCAAGGAGCGGCTCGAGCATTTGAAGAAATTACGTCTGCTTGAAAAAGCCATAACACGTCAGGGTGGCGAACTGGCCGACGAGATTCGACAGGCGTTTAAAGAATGGGGGAAGCCCCACAGCCTGTTTTCGGCCATGGTCCGCGCTAACTTCCCGGACCTGATCTGAAACAAAACGCCCCCGGTTTCAGATTCTGACAGTATGCCGAATCAACTACGACTGGAATTATTTACACCCGTTCATGACGACCGCCCCGTGTTCGTATCGGGCTCGTTTAACGACTGGAACCCCGCCGATGAGGCCTTCCGGATGCAGCCCGACGGCGACGGGCAATATACCTTCACCTTCCCGGCCGATATATCGTTGCCCGAAACGGTCGACTATAAATACACCAAAGGCGGCTGGGATCATGTCGAACTGAGTTCGGCGGGAGAGGGCGTACCGAACCGAACCACGGGCTCGCAGCCCCATGCCGAGCCCGACATCGTGCCCCACTGGCGGTGGTTTGGGCAGGCGTTCAACCCCGAATTTCTGCCAAAACAGGTCGGCGAGGATTTTCACCTGCCCCAGCTCGACACCAACCGCCGGGTAATGGTGCTGCTGCCGCATGATTACGAAAATCATCCGGACAAGCGCTATCCGGTGCTGTACATGAACGACGGCCAGAACCTACTGGGCGAGGGCGTCGGCTACGGCAGCTGGCGCGTGGAAGAAAAACTGGCGATGCTGGCCAGCCGACGGCGCCACGACCTGATCATCGTTACCATCGATCATGGCGAAGAGCAGCGCCTGCAGGAATATACCGTTGAGAAAACCCGCATGGCCGGTCGGGCGCGCGGACGCGACTATCTTAAATTCATTCGCAATACGCTCAAACCCACTGTCGACGCTAAGCTGCGTACCTTACCCGATGCCGAACACACCGGTATCGGCGGTAGCTCGCTGGGGGGGCTAATCAGCGTGTATGCGGGGCTGATGCACCCCGATGTGTTTGGGCGACTGATGGTTTTCTCGCCCTCGCTCTGGATTTCGCCTAAAATCTACTTCGATGCCATTCGGTTCAAGGCGCCCGTGCCGATGCGGGTGTTTGTGTACGGGGGTGCGGCCGAATCGAAGTACATGGTGCCCAATCTCGAACGGTTTAAAGAGTCGCTCGTGAAGCAGCAATATGGCGGCAATCCCATCGATATGTATTTGTCTATCTACCCCGACGGCACCCACGAAGAAATTCACTGGAGTCGTGAGTTTCCGCGGGCTGTTGAGTGGTTATTTTACGGAGAACACCCATGATTATTACCTACACAACCCAGGCGCCCACCACTGGCGACCGTATCATTCCCCTTGTACAAACCGAGTCGCTGGCCGATCGGCTGGCGCCACTGGCCGATGAACTGGCTGTTCCTGTCGATGTGCTGCCGCGTGATTTTAAGGCCGACGCCCGCGAGGTTATGTCGCTCTACGGTTCCGGCGGTACCAAAACTTACCTGCTCGGACTGGGCAAAAAACCGCAGGCTATGGACTGGCTGCGGGCCTTTCGCAAACTTATCTTCGATCAGAAAGCCAGACTAGCTGAGCAGGTGTGGGTAGACCTGACCGATGCCGACGGAGCCACCGTAGAAGCGGTTGTTCTGGGTATACGCGGGGGCACCTACGACCTGCGGCTGTTTCAGACCGACAAGCCCGAACCGCCCGCGTTCCTGACCGATGCCGGCCGGCTGACGCTGGTGGTGTCTGCCGACCAGGAAGAAGCCGTACAGACATCTCTGAACCGGGCCGAAGTCATCGCGCAGACGACCCGTCAGATGCTCGACCTGATGAACGCCCCCGCCAACCTGAAATCGCCCGAACGGCTGAGCGACTGGGCTGTGGCGTCGGGTCGGGAACATGGCTACGCGGTAACGGTGCTGAACCGGGCCGAACTCGAACGTCAGGGGCTGAACGCGTTGCTCAGCGTGGCGCAGGGCAGTGACGTGCCGCCCGTGCTGATCGTGGCCGAATACAAACCCGAAGGCATAGACAAAGCGCCGACGGTCGGGCTGGTCGGCAAGGGCGTTACCTTCGATACGGGGGGCGTTTCGATCAAGGATTCGGCCAACATGCACCTGATGAAGAGCGATATGGGTGGAGCAGCCGCCGTGCTGGGAACGGTAGAAGTAGCCGCCAGACTCAGGCTTCCCGTTCACCTGATCGGTATTGTACCCGCTACCGAAAACTCCACCGATGGGCGCTCGACCAAACCGGGGGATGTCATTACGGCCTACAACGGAAAAACCATCGAGGTGATCGACACCGATGCCGAAGGGCGGGTAATTCTGGCCGACGGGCTGGGCTATATGCTGCGCCACTACCAGCCCGATGTGCTGATCGACCTGGCTACGCTGACCGGCAGTGTGATCGGTACGCTGGGTTACCACGCGGCCGGTCTGTTTTCGAACAACGACGACCTGGCCAGCCAGCTTACCGCATCGGCCGACCGCACCGGCGAGCGGCTCTGGCGCCTGCCCATCTGGGACCTGTACAAAGACGACATCCGATCAGACGTGGCCGATGTGAAAAATTTTCACGGCAAACCCATCAACGGGGCCATTGCAGCCGCTAAATTCCTGGAGGTGTTTATCGAAGGGCACCCGGCCTGGGCGCACCTGGATATTGCCGGTATGGCCTTTGCCGATACCGAATTTGGCTCGCAGAAAAACGCAACGGGTTATGGGATTCGGCTGCTAATTGATTACTTGCGTACAATACCGGCCAACGGCTGAGCTGGCCGGAACCGCTCTCAACCTGCTTAGACCTTTAAATCAACGACGCCATGAGTCAGCTATCGTTTCTTTGCATTGCTACGTACTTCAAAGGACAGGAGTTTATGCGGGCCTGCAAGGAGCTGGGCAATACCGTTTATCTGCTCACCGACCAGAAACTTGAACACGATGCCTGGCCCCGTGAGGCCATCGACGAGTTCTTTTTTCTGCCCTCACCAAGTAACGCTACGGCCGATCTGGACAATATGCTGATGGGGCTGGCCCATACGATGCGGTCGCGCCGGATCGACCGGGTCGTAGCACTGGA
The DNA here is from genome assembly GCF_005870035.1 of Spirosoma lacussanchae. Taxonomy (GTDB): domain Bacteria; phylum Bacteroidota; class Bacteroidia; order Cytophagales; family Spirosomataceae; genus Spirosoma; species Spirosoma lacussanchae. Next base: position 89,701 of record NZ_SWJG01000009.1, read on the forward strand.
CGATTTCGACGTCGAGAAAGCCGCGCTCATCCGGGAAACGTTTCGGATCGACGGGATGGGGCAGACAACGGCGCGCTACTTCCGCGATAAGCTGGCCATGCGGATGCGGGCGCAGGCGGCTGGTATCCGGGTGCCAGCCTTCAGTGCGATCTTTCATGATGAAACCGTTACGCAGTTTCTGCAAACGACCGAAGGCCCCTGGCTCATCAAGCCGCGCGCCGAAGCCTCGACCACCGGAATCCGGAAAGTGCACTCGCTGGACGAAGCCTGGCAGGTGATTCATACGCTGGGCAACAACCGGCACAACTACCTGATCGAGCAGTTCAGACCGGGCCGGGTATACCACGTCGATTCGCTGTCGGTAGAAGGGCGGGCCATGTTTAGCCGCGCCAGCCAGTACCTGGCTACGCCGATGGAGGTAGCGCACGGGGGCGGGGTATTTCGCACCATGACCCTGCCCAACGAGGCACCCGACACCCAGGCCCTGTACGACATTAATAATTTGGTGCTGGAAGCCTTCGGCATGCGCTACAGCGCGTCGCATTCGGAGTACATCCGGGGCGACCACGACGGCGAATTGTATTTTCTGGAAACGGCCAGCCGGGTAGGGGGCGCGCACATTGCCGAAATGGTAGAAGCGGCTTCGGGCGTGAACCTCTGGCGCGAGTGGGCCAAACTCGAAACGGCCATGGCTCGCCACGAGCATTATGTGCCGCCTGTCGATGAGCCCCGCCATGCGGGTCTGATCGTGTCGCTGGCCCGGCAGCAGTGGCCTGACCTGTCGGTTTTTGCCGATGAGGAAGTCTGGTGGCGCATCAACAAGGAATACCATGTCGGGCTCATTGTCCGTACCGAAGACCGATCGCGGATTCAGACCCTGCTCGATGAGTACATGCACCGTATTTACGCCGACTACCATGCATCGGCCCCGGTGCCCGATAAGCCAACGAGCTAGCTAAAGCAGCTGTCAGGCTGCTGGCTCGATCAGATCCCAGAGATTCCCGTACAGGTCCTCAAAAACGGCGACCGTGCCGTAGGGCATGGTGTCGGGCTGGCGAACAAACCTGACGCCCCGGGCCGTCATGGCATGGTAGTCGCGCCAGAAATCATCGGTATGCAGAAACAGGAAAACCCGGCCGCCGGTCTGGTTGCCGACGCGGCTCAGCTGCTCGTCGTTATCGGCTTTGGCCAGCAGCAGGGCACAGGAGCCATGGCCGGGCGGAGCCACCCGTACCCAGCGTTTGGTTTCGCTCAGGGGCGTATCTTCCAGTAAGACAAAGCTTAATTTTTCGGTATAAAACCGGATGGCGTCGTCGTAATCGGCAACCACGAGCGCCATATGGACAAGACGTTGATTCATACAGTTGTTTATCAGAGCGCCAGCAAGGGATTGGTGCGCTGACTAGTTGACTTCGTTAGTCAGCTTTTTCGATCAGCCCCGTCATCATTTCTTTAAAGTAGTCGCCGTTATACGGGCCAAACCAGTTCATGTCGCGGGTTTCGTAGGTCGTTCGGTTGTAATACCGGTCGGGTGTGACGTAGCCGATGTAGCCGCCGTTGAAGCTGGTAACGAGCAGGTTGAGGCCCTTCTGACTGGCCACGGGTTGTAGTTCTGCGGCCAGTTCGCCCGAGAAATCGCAGGGGGTGCTGACGAGTACGGTTTGTCCGATGCGCAGCGCTTTCAGGTCGGATGGGTAGTCGCCGTAGAGGGCGTAGAAGAGCCACGGCCGCACGCGCCAGTTGCCGATGATGCGGGGGTGGGGTTCGCGCAAACCGAGTGGGAGCGTCAGCAGCGCCAGCGTCGAGTCAGAGCGGGACTGGATGGCAGAAACGGTACGCTCGATGCGCAGCGCCAGATCGCCGGCATAATTACGAATCTCCTGAAAATCGGTGGTGCCGCGTGCCTGCGGACCGGTGCTGCCGACCGGCCCGGCCAGGAACAGGGCAAACGTGGCTGCCTTCTTCTCCAGCCGGTCGACCAGCGAGCCCGGATAGTCGCGGCTGAGGTAATCGCCATTGTCGCCGTTGAAGAGGGTCGCGTGGCCCGCAAAGGAACACAGCAGGGCCGAGGTGCCGTCGGCTTTTTGCAGCTTCAGCAGTCGGATGGCCCCATCGAGCGGACCCGTTGGCCCCGAGAAACCGATGCGGTTGTAGATATGGTCGGTAGCGTCGGTCTGGCCGTAGCCGATCTGTACGGGCGCCAGACTGGCCTGCGCCTGTCGAATGGCGGTAAGAACACCGTCGGTGATTCGGCTGACCAGCTGTTCGTCATACCCCCCGGCAATCAACTGACCGACCAGTCCCGGCGCCCAGCCGCCCACGCTGTTGTGGGAGTGTATAGCCCCTGTATAGATATTTTCCCAGCGTAGCCCGACCTCGGGTAAGCGTTTTTTGAGCTGCTCCACTACCGTAGGGGGCGTAATGAGCAGATCCAGCGCTACAACGGCCACGCGCGTGCTGCCGTTATCGAGAACGATGGCGCGGGCGTAAATCGAGTCGCTCACCACCCGCCAGTGACGGCCGCGCCGTTCGCCGTAGCCGCCGGTGGGGGTAGTATAGGGTGGGGTAATGTTGGCTTTGGCCCAGCCCGCCCGGATCGCGGCCTTCGCCGGGGCGGGTGCAGGGAGCTGAGCCAGCCGCTGCCGGGTCTGCGTATAGTAGGGCATCTGCCGGTAAGGCGTATCATCGACCGGAACCAGGCCAATGGCCAGTATAAACACCACGAGCAGAACCAGACCCAGAATGATTCGCAGAATAATACGCACAACCCGCATAGAAGCCTTCAAATAATGAAACCGGGACGCAAGCAACAAAAAAACTGCCGAACCCGAAAACATAAAAAAGGCACCAGGGATACCCCGATGCCTTTCAATACGCTGCCGGTTACCCGGCTCCTCAAACTAACTTCCCTATTACGTTAGTCTCATCTACCGAAAACGGGTCTGGCTACGGCCAAAAACCAGCTTTCGGTTATTACCAGGGCGTGTGTAACTACACCTGAATTTGCTGGATGAAGATCAGCCAGCTTATGACTGCATCTGTACATACGCCTGGGTTTGTACTTCGGATTTTCTAGGGGGGAAAAAATTTAAAAAATATACACCGGCGGGTAAGTAGCAAGTCTGGTATTATCTGAATGACTTATGTAATTTTTAGATAAATATGGGGGAATACAGCTAGGTTTCAAATCAATTATCCTACTCAATTAGTAGTGTATGGCGTTGGCTGTTTTTACCGGTAGTCGACTGCCTGATTATGCTGAAAAACCGTCGACTCCTGCTCATTTTTGCGATCGTTTTTGTTGATGTCGTTGCCGCCAACGGTCTGGGTGCGCTGGTTACCAAATACGTAGTGGCCCTGCCCCTGAAGCCCATGATGCTGACGGGCGGAACCGCGCTAATGCTGGGTATTCAGCTGGCGCTGTCGCCGGCTATTGGTCACTGGTCCGATAAGGCCGGTCGGCGGCCGGTGGCGATTGCGGTTACGATCACGTCGCTGATTTCGACCCTGTTTCTGTGGCCCCTGAAATCCTGGGGGTATATCGTAAACCGATCCATGAAAGGCGGTACGAACGGTTTGTACGCCGTCATGCGGTCGGCGGTGGCCGATATTGCACCGAAAGAGAAACTGCTGAACTGGTCGGGGGTACTGAGTTTCATGGTTGGGGCCGGCTCGGCCGTAGGCGGCATGGTAACGGCTATTTTGCTGTATCTGTCGCCCGAGGCCCGCATCGATGCCATGCCAACCGTTATCGTACTGACTGCGCTGGGGGTACTGAATATTGGGCTGGTCCTCTGTTTCAAAGAAACCAACGACGAGGCTGGACAGGAGAAGCCTGATTACAAAGCCATTGTTGCCAAAGCGCTCAATGCGCTGAAAGTCATCACGCTCTGGCGTCAGCTCGACGAGTCGGAGAAACAGGTGCCGGGTATCAAGCCGCTCTTCATCCTGAACATGCTGGCTACCCTCGGCTTCGGCTATTACGCGTTCTTTCTGGCTTTTCTGACCCAGAGTGATCTAAACATGGGGCCGCTCGACACGGCCTATTTCTTTACGTATTTTGGTCTGTTGGCGTTTATCTCCAACTACATTTTCTTCGAATACATCGTCCACCGCATCAATAAGCGCAAAGCCATTTTTTTCATCGTAGGCACCAGCATTCTGCTACAGATTGGTTACATGTTCTCCGAGTCGTCGGTAACGTTGCTGTACATCATTGCCGGTATCGATGCCGTAGTAGTATCGCTCATTGGCGGTCTGATCGGGGCCATGCTCTCGGTAGTAACCAAAGAAGGGGGCGGACAGGGCGAGGTGTTTGGTAATATTCAGGCCCTGGGCGGAGTGGCCAGTTTCGTGACGGCGCTGGTCAATAGCCTGTTGTCGGGCGTAAGTATGATCGCTCCGTTCATCTTTTGCGCGCTGAGTTCGCTGGTCGTGCTCTGGTGGACGATGCGCCTGCCCGACGATGCCCGAAAATACACCGACCGGATCGAAGCCGACCAGCCCACCGACGAAGCCGACGAGCAGCCCCAGGCCATGCAGTCCGCCCGCGCCTGACCCGACGAGCAACAAGCCCGGTCTGTTTTCGTAATAGGCCGGGTTTTTGCATGTACACGGCTGGGCAACCCGCCCACCCGGAGTTTTGCTTATATTTGCTCCCCCAATTACCCTCATCAACGGCTTCCAGAAATTAGTGAGCAGCGATACCCAGAATCGCTCAGTCGCTCAATCACTTAATCGCTCATTGTAAAAAATGCAGGTTCTCAAGTTCGGCGGTACGTCGGTTGGCTCGGTCGAGAGCATCAAACAGGTTCTTCAGATTATCGAACAGCATCGCCAGCAGGGCAATTCGATTGCGGTTGTCTTCTCGGCTATGGGGGGGGTTACCAACCAGCTTATTGAGATTGGCCGGATGGCTACCACCGGCAATACGGATTACATGGAGCTGGTTCGGCGCATCGAAGACCGGCATTTCAATGTAGTGAAAGCGCTGATTCCGGTTAAGGAACAGGGAAAGGTATTTGCGCATGTGCGTGGCATCATCAATGAGCTGGAAGACCTGTTGCGGGGTGTTTCGCTGATTCGGGAGCTGACCCTCCGGACGCACGACCTGATCACGAGTTTTGGCGAGCGCCTGTCGACCACCGTCATTGCCGAAGCACTAAAAAGTCGCGGGGTACCGGCTCAGTTTCTGGACGCCCGTACCATCATCAAAACCGACGCGCAGTTTGGCCAGGCCGAAGTAAACTACACGCTGACCAACCAGCTTATTCAGGATCACTTCGCCAAAACCACCGATATTCAGCTGGTTACCGGCTTTATCGGGTCGACGGAGAAAAACGAAACCACCACGCTGGGCCGGGGTGGGTCTGACTATACGGCCAGCATTATCGGAGCCGCGCTGAACGCCACCCTCATCGACATCTGGACCGACGTTGATGGTATGATGACCGCCGACCCGCGCAAGGTGCCAAACGCGTTCAACATACCCACCATCACCTACGCCGAGGCCATGGAGCTGAGCCATTTCGGAGCCAAGGTGATTTATCCGCCCAGCCTGCAGCCGGCCTTTGCACGCAATATCCCGATTCGGGTGCTCAACACCTTCAATCCGGCGCACGAAGGCACGGTGGTTAGTCGCACGGCCGAACGGCGTCAGTACACCATCACGGGTATTTCGAGCATCGATGACATTGCGCTGGTGAATGTACAGGGCTCGGGCATGATTGGGGTGGCGGGTGTATCGGCTAAGCTGTTCGGTATTCTGGCCACCCACAAGATCAGTGTCATTCTGATTTCGCAGGCCTCGTCGGAACACTCGATCTGCTTCGCCATCGACCCGCGCGGAGCCGAGCAGGTGAAACAGATTCTGGACACTGAATTTGCTACTGAAATTGCGCACGGGCATATCGACAGCATTGCTATCGAGCGCGACCTGTCGGTCATTGCCACGGTGGGCGAAGGGATGCGGAAGTCGTCGGGTATTGCGGGCAAGCTTTTTTCGGTGCTGGGTAAAAACGGGGTCAACATTGTGGCCGTAGCGCAGGGGTCGTCGGAGATCAATATCTCGGTCGTGATCAACAGGAACAACCTGTCCAAAGCCCTCAACGCCCTGCATAACATCTTCTTCCAGTCCGAAGCCCGCATGTTGAACCTGTTCATGGTCGGTACGGGCCTGATCGGGAAAGCGCTGCTGAACCAGATTCACGCGCAGACCGATTACCTACGGCAGGAAAAGCTGCTCAAAATCTGCGTCGTTGGCGTGGCCAATACCAAAAAGATGCTGCTCGATGCCAAAGGACTCGAGCTCGACGAGTGGCATGAACGGCAGCTTACCAACGGCGTGACGACTTCGCTGCCCGCCTTCATTGAAAAGATAAAAGATTACAACCTGCCCAACTCAGTCTTCATCGACTGCACCTCAGACAAAGACATTGTTCAGCACTACGAATCGCTGCTCGATGCCAACATATCGGTCGTAACGCCCAACAAGGTAGCCAACTCGGGGCCGTATAGCGAATACCGACGGCTCCAGCGCACTGCCCTGAACCGGGGCGTAAAATTCCTCTACGAAACCAATGTTGGCGCCGGCCTGCCCATCATCAATACCGTTCAGGGGCTGATGACGGCCGGTGACCGGTTTCTGAAAATCGAAGCCATTCTGTCGGGGACGCTGTCGTTCATTTTCAACACCTTCCGGCCCGGGTTGTCGTTTGCCGATGTGGTGCGCGAAGCCAAAGAGAAAGGCTATACCGAACCCGATCCCCGCGACGATCTGAGTGGGCAGGACGTAGCCCGGAAGATCCTGATTCTGGCTCGGGAGGCTGGTTTCCCGCTGGAGCCCGACGACGTTACCGTCAACAACCTGCTGCCGAAAGCCTGTCTGGATGCGCCTACCATTCCGGCCTTCTTCGAGGAGCTGGAGCGCAACAACGACTATTTCGAAAACCTGCTGACCCAGGCCGAAGCGCGGGGTGAGAAACTGCGGTTCGTGGCGGCTTTCGAGAATAACAAAGCAGTTATCGAACTGCGGTCGGTTGGCCCCGAACATCCGTTCTATCAGCTGACCGGTGCCGACAATATCGTGTCGTTCACGACCGAGCGCTACAAAGAGCGGCCGCTGGTCGTAAAAGGCCCCGGTGCCGGAGCCGAAGTAACCGCTGCGGGCGTCTTCGCCGACGTGGTCAGTATCGGGAGTTATTTGGCCTGAAACTGTTCACTCGCAGACGTAGGTGTAGGCCTGTCGGTTTTTTCGGGTGATCGGGTTCGGGTTACTGGCCTGGTACAGCAGTGACGTTTGTTCCTGCGACAGGAGCTTGCCCGCGCTATCGTAGGTGGGTGAGCTGGTAGCCGATTCGCGCAGGCTACCCCGAACCCCGTTGGTCAGGCCATATAGCTTGTACCCAGCCGGTGTCTTTATATGCCAGAACCGACCCGGTGCCGATTCGGCCCCCAGGGTCATGGCGATGAGCGTCAGAACCGCCCGTTCGGGGAGGTGATTGTAAGGCGACGCATTCGGGCCGGTCGTATACTCTGTTTCCTGCTCGGGCGTGGCCCCGCCAACTAGTGTAGAGCGGTTGCGTTCCGTAATCAGGTTGCCGGTCTGGTCGTAGGTGAAGGTGTAACTTCGTTCGAGGGTGAGTGAGCTATTGGGCAACACCTGCCGACGCTCGGTAATACTCGCCATCATACCTGCTCCCGTATACGTCATCTCGAAGGTTGAATAGGACACCCCATTGCGGCTGAACGTAGCGCTGAGTGGTTGCGTGGCCGTTGCTGCATAAGTCAGCGCCAGTACGTCGTTGGTACCCCGGCTGATGCGTTCAATCCGGCTGTTGACCCGTTCCAGCAGAAAACGGCCCTGTACGGTGGTCGACTGTTCGGTTAGTTCGGTCAGCGTGCCGTTGGTATAGGCAAACGTGCGCGACACCAGGTCGGTCAGGGTGCCGTTGCTTTCCATGAGCTGGTCGAGGGTGCTGGTCAGGCGGCAGGTTTCGGGCTGGGGAGAAGGGTCTTTTTTACAGGCCGAAAGCCCGATGAGTAAACCGAGCAGGCAAACCAGGGTTTGTATAGATGTAAGGGTCATTTTTCGTTGGAATAGCGTAGGTAAAAGTACATTGAACGCATAGGTTAATCAATATTGACACGTTGAAAAGTCGTAGTTTCGCAATTCTGACTACATATGATCGCCGAAACCCAACAGCAAGCCCTTATTGACCGTATCCGCGACATCGGGCATCCCGAAGCCGTTCGTCGGTTCTTTGGCTTGCTGAAGGACCTGATCGATATTGTCAACCTGCCCAATGGCGATGCGCGACTGGCTTTTTCGGTTCGGCGCGAGAAGGCGGCTATCTCGGCCGACGTTAACTTTTTTCAGGCACTGCGTATCCAGAAACCCCGTCGGGGCGAAGTAGAATACCACCTGACCGTTAAAAAGTCGTGTCGCGACCGGCTCAAGCGCATCGAAGAGCTGGTATTTGAGCCGCTGACCGAGAAGTCGGACTACCTGGCCGTAATTATCGGACAGGCCAACGTACACCTGATTACTAACCCGACGCTGCGGACCTGCTGGGAAGACTGCCTGCTCGAACTGGTAGAAACCAGCAAACGAGGGCCGCACGCCGTTCGGCACAATCCCGACATCTACATCGCGGCCGAAGACGAAGCCCAGCTCAGCGACCTGCTCCGACTGGCCGACGACCCGACCCTGGGCGAACGGATACTGAATGGACAGACGGTCGAAGAGCCGGAACCGGTCTATGAACCAGACGATCAGCGCAGCCGCCAACCCCATAACCTGATTCTGTTCGGTCCGCCCGGCACCGGCAAAACGTTTGCCCTGCAACCGTATCTGGAGCGGGGGGCGTCGAGCCTGATCACCTTTCATCCATCGTACAGCTACGAAGAGTTCATCGAAGGCATCCGGCCCGAAATTGTTGGCTCCCAGATCAGCTACCGGATTCGAAAAGGTATTTTTTACAAAGCCTGTCTGTCGGCTATTCAGCAGGCAGGCTACGCTACGCTAGCCGATTGCCTGAACGATACGCCCGACAGCCGCCGGCAGCGCCTGCAACGGGCACCGGCCCATTATCTGCTCATCGACGAGGTGAACCGGGCTAACGTAGCCAGCGTATTCGGGGATCTGATCACGCTGCTCGAGACCGACAAGCGACTCGGCGCGGAGCAGGAACTGTGGCTTACGCTGCCCTATTCGCAGGAGCGGTTTGGCGTACCGCTCAATCTGTACATCATTGGCACCATGAACACCACCGACCGGTCCATTGCGCTGCTCGACATAGCGCTGCGCCGTCGGTTTGCTTTCCGGGAGATGCTGCCCGATCCGGCCGTACTGTCGGTCGTGGATGGGGTTGATCTGGCGCAGCTGCTGCGCCAGATCAACGAACGAATCGAATACCTGCTCGATCGTGACCACCAGATCGGACACGCCTATCTGACCGGTGTTGACACGCTGGCTGGCTTATGTAGTGCGTTCCGCGACCGGATCATACCGCTGTTGCAGGAATACTTTTTCAGCGACTGGGCTAAAATCCAGCTCGTTCTGGGCGACAATGCGGCCTGGGGTAAAGAGCCTGAACACCGGTTGGTCTGGGTCAGGAAAAAATATACCAATGCCAGCGCCGGTAAACTGTTCGGCGAAACCCCCGATACGATGGACGATGTTATCACTTACGAAATCAACCCGAATCTGGCCAGCGGTTCGTTTGATCAGATACCGGCTGAGGCCTTCGTGAAGATTTATCAGAAATAAAGCAGCGGCTGTACGGTTCGGGAAAACAATACCTGCGGATTCCAAAACCGTCGTCGGCAGGTTGCTACAAAAACATCCAGATGGGGAGACGTAAGGGCCGGTCTGCCTGCGGTTGCGTCTCGGTAAACAAAGACAACTATGCGCGCGCTCGTTCTCACAGAATACAATCAGTTTGAGCTACAGGATGTAGCTAAACCAACACCCGGTGCCAACGAAGTACTTGTTCGGGTACAGGCCGTCGGTATCTGCGGGTCTGATGTACACGGTATGGATGGCAGCAGCGGCCGCCGGATTCCGCCCATTGTGATGGGCCACGAAGCCAGCGGCATCATTGCCGACGTGGGCGCCGATGTACGCGGCTGGGCCACCGGCGACCGCGTTACCTTCGACTCGACCGTATATGCCCTCGACGACTGGTACAGCCGACGTGGCATGTATAACCTCAGCGATGGCCGCGAAGTGGTAGGCGTGTCGACGCCCGAGTTTAAGCGACAGGGTGCCTTTGCGGAATACGTGACGGTACCGCAGCATATTCTGTACGCCATTCCTGAAAACGTTACCTTCACCCAGGCCGCGCTGGTTGAGCCGGTAGCCGTCGCGCTCCATGCGCTGAGCCTGACACCCGTTCAGGTGAACGACTCGGCGGTGGTGGTGGGCGCTGGCATGATCGGGCTGTTCGTCATTCAGGCGCTCCGGCTGGCGGGCTGTGGGGCCATCATAGCCATCGATCTGGACGACGACCGGCTGGCGCTGGCCAGGTCACTCGGGGCTACGCATACCATAAACGCCAGATCGGCCGATGTACCCCAGCAGGTACAGGCGCTGACGAACGGGCGCGGGGCCGATGTGTCGTTTGAAGTGGTCGGGGCGGGCCCAACCGTAAAAACGGCGATCGACTGCGTTCGCAAAGGCGCTACGGTTACGCTTGTCGGTAACCTGGCTCCCACGGTCGAGATTCCTCTGCAGGCCGTTGTGACGCGCCAGCTGCGGCTTCAGGGTTCCTGCGCCATCAATGGCGAGTACGAAGCCTCACTTTCGCTGATTTCGTCGGGGCGTATCAACGTCGACGCTATCCTGAGCGCCGAAGTACCGCTCGAGGAAGGAGCCGACTGGTTCCGGCGACTATATGCCAAGGAGAAAGGACTGATCAAGGTCGTACTAAAGCCCTAGTTGCCGGGAGCCGATGAGGTAGTGCCGATCGGATCGTTTCGTCCGTCATTGAGCCCGAAAGGTAACCGGGAGTACGTATACACTGGACACCGCTATTCCTGATCGGTGGGCCGGATACCAGCGGGGCATCTGCGCTACGGCTTTAAGAGCGGCACTGTCCAGCAGGGAGCCGCGCGATTTCACGACCTTGAGGTCAGTCAGATGGCCCATGGAGGTTACCCGAAACCGGACATGGACCGTTCCTTCGATACCCGCCTGCTGGGCCTGGTGCGGATAAAACGCCGGATTCTGGAAGTAGGCTTCCAGGGCCTGATGCCCGCCCGGAAAAAACGGTTCGTTGGTTACAGGCACGAACTCGTCGGTCGATTGTGTATACGTTACAGACTCTGGCGCAGGAGCAATGACGCCTGTTACGTTGTCGGCAGCAGCCGATAGCACCGGATCAGGCAGCTGGGCGGTAGCTACTGAGGTGAAGAGGCTTAGGCAGCCAGCGAGCAAAGAGATGGTTTTCATGGCGAAGTAGTGGTTAAGAGGAAAAACACGAAAGATGCTGTTCATTTAACCCGTAAACGGGCTGAGCGTAAGGCGAAACAACGAACGGATGCGAGGAGCGTTAGCCGGGTTGAACCAGATTTGGCTTCCCATTCTGCGTGGATCAAAGGTCGCCTGAATCCGTTCGTGAACCTGTCGCACATGAGTCAATCACTATTACTTTTGGGAATCTTCCTGGTGCTTTCACCACCATCAGTGTAAGGGGGCGGGTTTCTTTGTGCGGCAACAGATTGCTGCCGTCAGGTGATTGCCTTTACTTTGACCTGAAACACCGCCCGCAGGCCAGTCAGTCAGATGGCGGCCCGGTAGGTGCCTGTAATGTCGAGTTACTGACAGCCTATGAACGCTCTGCTGTTACTAAGCCACCTCCTGGTTAGCTCACCCGCCGATTCGGTGCAGAAACAGATCGGCATTCAGTTGCATACCGGATTTATTATTCCCCATGCGCCTGATCTGCGGCCTATCGCTCAAACGCGACCAGTCGGGGTTGAGATAACCTACAGCCGAACGGCCCTGCAACGAGCGGCCTTTGAGCGCTGTAATTGTTTTGCCCGGGTGGGAGCCTATGTCAACTACGTTACGTTCAGCAATCCGGCCGAGCTGGGGCGAACCTACGGCGCCGGTGCTTTTTTCGAGCCGTTGATCCGGTACGGGAAGCCGCTTTCTTTTTCCGTACGGGCTACGGCAGGCCTGGCCTGGTTAACGCGCTACTACGACGCCGACCGCAATCCCCGCAACACGTTCTTCGGTGCCCCGCTCAATGGCCTGCTGGCTCTGTCGGCCAGTGCGTACAGACGGCTGGGGCCGCAGGTAGCGTTGTCCGTAACAGCTGGCTATAACCATATATCCAACGGCGGAACCCGGCAACCCAACCGGGGAATGAATTTCCCTACGCTGGCCATTGGGATGCTATATACCCCGCAGCCGCTCCCGTACCCCGACGTGCGCCAGTGGAGTCGGCCGATACTGACCAGCCGGTTTGCCGGGCGGCTAACCCCCTTTGCCTCGGTCCGCACGCTGCCGCAAACCACCCGTTTTCCGGAACAGGCTACCTGGCTCTGGGGGCTGACCAGTACGGCTGGCTACCGGCTCAGCCGCTTCAACGCGCTGTCGGGTGGGGTAGAAGTGGTTCACGACGGGTACGTGCGTCAGCAGGCCCGCCGGGCGGGTGATCGACCGGAGGGCTGGCAGCTGGCCGTGCTGGGCGGGTACGAACTCTGGCTGGGGCAGTATACATTCGCTACCCATCTCGGCTGGAACCTGGTACAACCCACTACTATACCCGACGGGCGGGTGTTTCAGCGGTATCAGCTGCTTTATACCCTGCAAAATCGGTATCTGCTGGGGGTTGGCCTCAAGGCGAAACTGAACGTGGCCGAGGGCTTCGACATCCGACTCGGGCTTCGCTTCTGACCCGGTTTTGGCCGGAGCGAGCGGTTGGTACGACCGTGTTTAGCCTGAAAAACGGGGCTGGTGGGTCGTTTGTTGCCTGGTTTTGAGTAGATGACCCGATACCGTCTCGTTTCATGGTCATACGTATTCATAAGTCTATGCCCAATCCGCTTCGCATTGCCATTATTGGCCCGGGTAAAGTTGCCCATCTGCACGCTAAAGCTGTGTTGCAAACGCCCGATACGACATTATGCGCCATCTACGGCCGCACCCCTGCCAAAACCCGTGCCTTCGCCGACCACTACGGCATACCGGGCTATTCGGATATCTATGACATGGTCGACCGAGAAAATATCGATCTCTGTCTGGTCTGTACGCCCCACCCGGCCCACCGCGACCCTACCGTAGCTGCGCTCGATGCGGGGGCGCATGTACTGGTTGAGAAACCCCTGGCTTCGTCGCTGGCCGATAGTGATGCCATGCTCGAAGCCGCCCGGCGCAACGGGAAGCAGTTGGGTGTAATCAGCCAGCGTCGGTTCTACGCGCCCTGCCAGCGGATTCGGCAGGCGATTGACGCCGGCCAGATTGGCACCCCCGCCCTGGGGGTAGTGCAGATGTACGGCTGGCGCGATGAGGCCTATTACCGCAGCGACCCCTGGCGCGGCACCTGGGCCGGAGAGGGCGGGGGCGTGCTGGTCAACCAGGCTCCGCACCAGCTCGATCTGCTCTTGTGGTACATGGGCGAGGTAGAATCGGTTTACGGGGTCTGGCGTAACATCAACCACCCGTATATCGAAGTCGACGATACGGCGCTGGCTATTGTACAGTTCAAAAATGGCGGGCTGGGCAACATCGTGGTCAGCAATAGCCAGCAGCCGGGTCTGTACGGCAAAGTCCATATTCACGGCCAGAATGGCGCGTCGGTAGGGGTGCAGACTGATGGTGGGGCCATGTTCATTGCCGGTCGGTCGAGTATTGCCGAACCACCCGTCAATGATACCTGGACCATTCCGGGGCAGGAAACGCAGCTGGCGCAGTTCGTAACCGACGACACCGCTTTTTTTAATCAGGTCGATGCCACGTCATACTACTTCGGGCTACAAATCGCCGACTTCCGCGACGCGATCAATGAAAACAGGGCACCCCTGGTGACGGGCGAAGACGGCCGTAAGGTGGTCGCGCTTTTCCAGGCTATCTACGAATCGACCCGAACCGGGCAGGTTGTAAAAATGGGGTAATAACGGTAATATAGAACGAAGCCGACTAGCCCATGAATAGGAGCTGGTCGGCTTCGTTCGTTGGATACTGCCCATACAATACCAGCCCTTCGACTCGCCCAGCTTGGGCAAGTACGAAATTCGCTATCTGACCGAAGACCCGACGGCAATGTTCGGGGAAACAATGGCCAGAATAGGCTCTTCAATATCCCCTCCCCCCAATACTCTCAAGACGGGTTTGTCGACCTGGCCTGCGCTTACTTCAAGTCCATTTCAATCGCTTGCCACTGCCCGCTAGGAAAGCCAACGGCAGTACCCATTCCCTTCGTTTAGCGTAGACTTACGCCTTGTACAAAACGATCTCCATCTGTCGGGGCGAAGTTTCGCCGAGTTCAGCGTCTTGTTGACCGATGATTTGTTCATGCCACCAGCGACGGGCATAGCACCGCTCGGGAAAGTTACCCGGTTGACGATGCCCGGCGAAAGATGACGGGCCAGGCTTTTTCTGGTCTACACAACAAGCGGATTATTAGTCTAGAAGGCCTGTTTGGTATTCTGACCTGTATCCTTGACACATCCAATAAATCGTTCGTCCGTCCTCTAACCAAAACTCAAAACGTCAGGTTTATGAACATTTTCTTTACCCGTTCTGGCAGATACCGTTTTTGCCTTGGCACCCTGTGTTGGCTAGTGAGCCACATTAACGTGTTTAGCTTATCCCTAACGACGAGTTACAACAGGATCAGCGAGACCGCAAAAAGTAGTAAGCGCGATGAACCCGCGCGGGTTTCGACTAATCCGCCCGTTGCCAGCCTGTCCGGAACCAGCTCTGTTTCGGCCATCGATCCTGCCAAGTGCTACCGGCTGGTCTCGCGGCTCAGCGGCAAGGTCATCGGCATCGATGCCAACGGCCAGGCCGATGGCACCCCCCTGCGTCAGCGCACCGATGCCAATCTGCTGGCCCAGGGCTGGCGCTTCACCCCCGAGGGTAACTACTACAACATCTCGGTGCTGCACACCCAGAAAGGGCTGCAGGTAGCCAACGCATCGGTGGCCGATGATGCGTTGGTGGAGCAGTGGACGTACTGGGGCGGGTACCATCAGCAGTGGCTGGTAGAGCGCAACGGGGAGGGTTTTTACAGCATCCGCAACCGCAACTCGACCAAGGCCCTGACGGTGCGGGATGCGAGTGTGGCCGAGGGGGCGCTGATCAGCCAGCAGCCGCTGGGCCCGGGGCAGCATCAGCAGTGGCGCGTCGAGGAGAGAAGCTGCACCACCACCCCCCTGCCTACCACCAATCGGGCACCCATAGCCGTGGCCACCGCGACTTCGCTAACGGGTACGTCGCCCCTGAGTGTGACGTTTACCGGTAGTGCCTCCGCCGACCCCGATGGTGACCCCATTACCTATGAGTGGGACTTTGGCGATGGCAGCTCCTTTTCTGCCGAGGCTAATCCGGTGAAGGTATTTACGGCTAAACCCGGAAGACAAGGGGTTGGGCTGATTCTCAACTAT
This sequence comes from Spirosoma lacussanchae, assembly GCF_005870035.1. Taxonomy (GTDB): domain Bacteria; phylum Bacteroidota; class Bacteroidia; order Cytophagales; family Spirosomataceae; genus Spirosoma; species Spirosoma lacussanchae. The sequence continues at coordinate 105,316 of NZ_SWJG01000009.1, forward strand.
ACCGTTCGGCTTACCGTCATCGACAATAAGGGGCTGCGCAGCGCGGTTCAGACCCTGTATGTGTCCCTCGCCAACAATGCCCCAACGGTGCGCATCACCAACCCCGTCAATGGAACCAGCTACGCCCTCGACAACGTCACCAGTTACTCGTTGGCGGCTACGGTTACCGGAAACAGCCTGAAGTCCCAGATCTGGGAGGTGAAGCTGCGAAAAAATAACCGCGAGCAGCTGGTAACAATCGCGTCCGGTGCCAATCCGGTTATCAACATCTCGCCGGTGGGCTGCGAAGGGGAGGATGCCTACTACCTGATAACGGTGAAAGTGACCGACTTTAACGGGCTTTCGGGTCAGGATTCTGTCAGGATCAATCCCGATTGTAATTCGCCCAGGCTGTCGGTAACCAACCTGACGGCCACTCCCTTTACAAACGTCAGCACGATCCGGCTCAACTGGACCAACCCAGCCATATCCTTCGACGATGTGCTGGTGGTTGGTAAAGCCGGGTCGGGTATCGGCGAGATTCCCCTCGAACCGACCTATACGGCTAACGCCAGCTTTACGGGCAATGGCTCCGATTTTTACGGCGGCAAAGTGCTCTATCAGGGGACTGGCACGTCGGTAACGGTAACTGATCTGGCGGTAGGACAAACGTATTACTTCCGGGTATACACGCGCAAAGGCAGGGGCTGGACGGGTGGCGTAGCCGTCAGCGCGACCCCAGCATCGGGCAACCGACCTCCCGTGGCTGTAGCTACCGCGACCTCGCTAACAGGCACCTCACCTCTGAGCGTGACGTTTACCGGTAGTGCCTCCGCCGACCCCGACGGTGACCCCATTACCTACGAGTGGGACTTTGGTGATGGCAGCCCTTTTTCTACCGAGGCCAATCCGGTCAAAACATTTACCATTCGACCGGGGGCGCAGGGGGTACCCCAACTTAGCTACAGCGTTAGGCTGGTGGTAAGGGATAATCGAGGAGGTGTAGCTACCAGTCAGCTGTTGCTGGTTTCACTGCGCAATTCTGTTTCGGCTATCGATCCTGCCAAATGCTACCGGCTGGTCTCGCGGCTGAGTGGCAAGGTCATCGGCATCGATGCTAACGGCCAGGCCGATGGCACCCCCCTGCGCCAGCGCACCGATGCCAACCTGCTGGCCCAGGGCTGGCGCTTCACCCCCGAGGGCAACTACTACAACATCTCGGTGCTGCACACTCAGAAAGGGCTGCAGGTGGCCAACTCGTCGGTGGCCGATGATGCGCTGGTGGAGCAGTGGACGTACTGGGGCGGCTACCATCAGCAGTGGCTGGTGGAGCGCAACGGGGAGGGTTTTTACAGCATCCGCAACCGCAACTCGACCAAGGCTCTGACGGTGCGGGATGCGAGTGTGGCCGAGGGGGCGCTGATCAGCCAGCAGCCGCTGGGCCCGGGCCAGCATCAGCAGTGGCGCATCGAAGAGAGAGCCTGCCCGGCTGCGGGCAGAGTCGGTGCTGAAAAAACGGACATGGTGTTCAGCCTGTGGCCTAACCCCGCCCGTGATCACGTGCTTATTAACCTCTCGGCCGCTGGTGGCCAGTCTGTAAACATGCAACTGACTGATCTGCTCGGTCGCTCACTACAGCAGCAGCAGCTGGAGGTCGTTCCAGCAGAGCCGTACCGGGTCGATACAAGCCACCTGCCCGACGGTCTGTACCTGATCAGGCTTACGCCGGTTGGGCAACTGCCCGCTACGTTGCGGCTGCTGATTCAGCGGTAACCATCGCCCGGGCCTGGCGTCGTCTGCTGATGCACTATAATGCTAATTAACTAAGCCATGATCGCTGAAAAGCAGTGATACATCACCAACCGACATAAAAAAACCGACGCATCCGTGCGTCGGTTTTTTTGTTTACCGCGTGGAGCGTGCCCGGCTTAGTTGGTCGGGTCGGCCGGGGTAGCGCTGTTGTTATCGCGCTCCGTAAACGGATAGGGCAGGAAATTGCGTGTCCGTTCGGCGCTGGCCTGCGGGGTTGTTTCGGGGCCGGGGCGGCTGAACCGGCGGCTATCTTCGAGCCGGAAGCCCTGAAAAGCCAGTTCGATCTGCCGGTTCCGGTAGATTTCGGTCAGTACGGCGGGGGCTGTCTGTGCACCACTGTAGGCTGGTAAACCTGCTCCAACACCCCAGGCGTCCTGAGCGGCCGTTTTGGTCAGTACCTTGTTCAATTCAGTTACGGCGTTGGCTACGTCGTTCTTACGCGCATAGGCCTCGGCCCGGATCAGCAGCATTTCGCCCGGCAGGTAAACGGGCACCGGCGCCGAATTGGCCGTATAAAAGCCGGTACCGAGGTTCTGCGTAGCGGTAGCGCCCGAGCGGGTGTAGAAAGCTATGCGCCGGTCGGCAGCATCGGGAGCCAGCGTTGCCGGCAGACCGAAGTTGGTATTGGTGGGCGCAAACACGTTAACGTTACTGAACGCCGTTTCGAACACCGGGTTGCGGGAGTTATCGTCGAAGGAAAACGAAGAGCGCGTAGCCAGGTTGACCCGACCCGCTGCCGCAATGGCCTTATCGTAATCACCCACAAACAGGGCATACCGGGCAATCAGGGCCTGGATCGTGTTGGTAATATCGATACCGGTTGGTACGCGACTCAGGAAAGCGGTCGAGGGGGGCGTGGTACCGATTTGCGTAGCGGCCGACTCCAGCGTGGAAATTGCATCGCGGAGCAGCTGCTCGCGGCTGACAAAGGCCGCGTTGGTACCCGTGGCCACCGGCGCCTGCTGGAAGAACTGAGCCATCGTACCGAGCGAAAGCGCCTTGAAGATCGACGCATACGCTACGACGCCCGACCGCAGACCGGCATCGGTAATAACCCGGTTGGCATTGGAAAGAACGATATCCGCAGTAGAGCGGGTCAGCTGCGCGCTGGTCCAGAGGTTCCGGACCACGGCGTTCGACCCCTGAACGCTGGCGAAGCCCTGCTCCAGAAACAACTCGTCGGTATTACCGGCGTTCAGCACCCGTAGCTCACGGGTGGCCAGGCCACTGGCGGCCACCGCGTTGTAGATAACGCCCGTTCGGCCGAAGGTGTACCGGTACTGGAGGCCGTTGACCAGCGTGACCAGCCCGTCGGGCGAGTTGACGACCTGCTGTTCGCTGGCTGCACTGGGGTTCAGATACTCCTGGTTGCAGGCGTTCTGGGTCAGCAGCAATGCCAGCAGGGAGATAAATAGACTATATTTTTTCATTGGTCGATGTCTTGTTTGGGTTCACCGTGCTCGGGTTAGCCGCAGCAGAACACGGGAAACGGGTTCCTAGAATGTGGCCGAGAGTTGAAGCTGATACGTACGCGGGATCGGGACGTTGCCGAAGTCGACACCCCGTACCAGGTCCGAGTTACCACCCGAGTTGGTTTCGGGATCGAAGCCGTTGTAGTTATCCCACGAGATCAGGTTGCGGCCAATCAGGGCAATATTGAAGTTGCTCATGCCCTTCACGAAGTTGGGCAGCCGGTAGTTCAGCGCCACCTCGCGCAGTTTCACGAACGACCCGTCATCGACCCGGAACTCACCAATTGGCCCGATGGCGAAGATATAACCGCGTTGCAGCGTACCGTTCATTTCCTGTTCGGCCAGTGTGCCGATACCTACGTTCTCGCGGGTCCGCTTGTCGGCGTTGAACACCTGGTTGCCCTGTACGGCATCGAGCAGGAAGCGGAACGACAGGTTCTTGTAGGTCAGGTTCGACGCAAACGAGCCCGTCCATTTTGGGTTGGGGTCGCCGATGATTGTCCGGACAAAAGTCCCGGCAGGCTGACCATTGACCCGGTTTTCGGGCCGGATTTCGTAGGAGTTGCCTACCTGGGTGCCGCGCTCCCGCTGCGGGAATCCCTGCGACGTCAGCAGCAGCGACCCGTCGGGGTTGCGGGCGTAGGGGAATTCATAGAAAACACTGGCGGCTTCGCCTTCGAGCAGGAAGACCGGCGCGCCCGATACCGTGGCAATCTCAATACGCGGGCTGCCCAGGCTCAGGATCTTGTTGCGGTTGCGGTTGAAGATGAACGTAGCTTCCCACGAGAGGTTTTTGGTTTTTACCGGCGTTACGTCGAGCATCAGTTCGATACCCCGGTTTTCCATCGTTCCTACGTTGTTGACAATGCCCGTACCACCCGTCGACGGCGCCAGCGTTCGGTTTACCACCAGGTCTTTGATCTGCTGGTTATAGCCCGTAGCGCTCAGGTTGATGCGATTGTTCAGGAACGACAGGTCGGCACCAAACTCAAGTTCGGCCATCCGCTCTGGACGTACGGCAGGGTTGGCCAGCGTAGACGATGGAATAATGGTGTTGCGACCCAGAAACGGAATCGGCTGGAACTGCCAGAAGCGGCTGTACGATCCGATGCCCGAGAGGTTACCCGACTCGCCGTAACTGGCCCGCAGCTTCAGGTCGTTCCAGACAGTATTCAGACCCGACTCTTTCCAGAAATCCAGATCCGATAGCACCAGCGAGCCGCTCAGCTTGGGATAAAGCTGGTTGGTCTCGGAGGGCGAAAACTTGGACGAGGCATCGCGCCGGATCGCTGCCGTCAGGAAGGCGAGGTTGCGATAGGCGAAGGTAGCTTGCCCAAAATAGCCGCTCAGGTTGAAGCGATCGAGGCCGTAGCCCAGCTGAAAGGTAGTGCTGGAGGCCCCGCTTACCGTTTCGATAAATGGCGCCAGATTCTGCCCTTCGTTCCGGCTGAAATCGGCCTGGCTAAACTGATAGTTGTAGCCGGCAATGAGGTTCATTTTCAGGTCGTTGGTCAGGTTGCGCTCGTAACCTACCGTAACGTCGGAGTTGAGGAGCAGGGCCTGGTTGACGGCCGTGGCGGCAAATCCGTTCGGATAGCGTTCCAGGGGTAGACCCGCTACGGACTGATAGGGGTAAGGCCGGATGTAGTTCTTGCCAAACTGGCCGTAGGTGTCTACGCCCAGCACCCAGTCAACGCTGAGCCCCTTCAGCGGGGTCAGGTTCAGTTGCAGGTCGCTGATGGTACGGTTGACCGATTGGGTAAAGCGCATGTCTTCGATCGTCGACAGGGGGTTCACCCGGGTTGGCTCTACGGCCTGAAGGTTGCCCGCTGCGTCGCGTTGGGTAATGTCCCAGATGTTGTTTGTGATATTGACCGAGTTGATGGGGCTGTAGAATACGTTGCCGTTGGCCTTTTCGTTCGAGAAGCTGTTGGAGTAGCTCAGGCCAGCCGACAGCTTGGCCCAGCTGGCCAGGCGCTGATCGAGCCGGGCGCGGAAGTTGTACCGGGTGAAGTCGGTTCCTTTGATGATCCCTTCGTTCTTCAGGTAACCGAACGAAACGAAATAGTTCGTATTGTCGGTGCCACCCGAAACCGACAGTGAGTTGTCGGTGCCGTAGCCCGTCCGGAAAATCTGATCGAAATAATTGTAGCGGGTCACATCGACGAGGTTGGTAGCCAGTGCCGTGGTGGCGCCGTCGCGGACTACGTTGATGGTCGTAACGCCGGGGTTGGCCGCAATCTGAGCCGCCGAGATACCGCCAATGGGGTGGAGCCGCAGTCCCGCAAAGCCAAACTGTTTGTTCAGCGTGCCGAGCGGAACGCTCTTGCGCAACTCGTTCACGTTGAAGCTGGTTGTGAAGGAGACGCGGGGCGCGCCCGTCTGGCCGCGTTTGGTCGTGATGAGTACCACGCCGTTGGCGGCCCGTGAACCGTACTGGGCAGCCGCAGCCGCGCCGTTGACTACGTTGATGGTGGCAATGTCGTTGGGGTTGAGGTCGGCCAGGCGGTTCTGAGCCGCGTTGGCGTTGCCGATCTGGCTGCCCGTTGCCAGCTGCGATACGTTGTCGCTGGCGTTGCTGACAATAACCCCGTCAATGACGTAGAGCGGGTCCGACGAGCCCGACAGCGACTTGACTCCCCGCAGGCGAATGCTGATCCCCCCCGCCGGATCGCCGGAGTTCTGGGTAATCTGAGCCCCCGGTACTTTACCCTGGAGCGCATTGATGAAGCCACCCGTACCGGCCTGGGTCAGTTCCTGGCCTTTCAGGGTGGTGATGGCATTACCAAACTGGCGCCGGGGACCCGACAGCGTAGCGGCTGCTACCACCACTTCGTCCAGGGTTTGGTTTTCTTCGGCCAGGGTGACGTCGGTTGTAACGGTCTCCTGGTTTCCGAGCGTAACGGGCCGGTCGGCCGCACTGTAGCCGATGGACGAGAATGTCAGGGAATACGAGCCGGGGGCCATGGTGATGCCCAGCGTGTAGGTGCCGTCGGCTACGGAGGTTGTGCCGAACGAGGTACCCCGAACCAGTACCGTTACGCCGGGAATGCCCGAACCCGCAGCGTCCGTTACGCGGCCTCTGAGTGTATATCGGTTGCCCTGGGCCATAACAGTACCGCAGAGCAAAAGGGTGAAGCCAACCAGCCACAACAGGCAGATGGGTCGGCCACCAGGTAAGTACCTATTCATCATAAATGATAACTATTGGTAGGTGAAGTAAAGAAATCCAGTTTTTGGAAGCGGAAATATACGTACAAAATTACCACGTACTAATACTTAATTGCGCTATTATGATGGTTGCACACGTATAAGTAAGAGTGACTGTATAGCAGTATGACTGGTTAGCCCAGTAGACGTATCTGTGAAGTAGTGCAGCCTTATTGGCACCAGTACGAAGGCTGTGTACGACACTTCATTTTTTGGTAGCTTTGTTACTCTCTAAGCATGCTTCTTTATGACAAACAGCCGTTTCTTTATCGGCCTTTTGAGCGTTTGCCTGTTTACCCAGCAGACCAACGCGCAATCTTCTGCGGGTTCTCCGGCCAAACAGACGTATCCGGCGCTTCAGCAGGCTTTATACTCGGGTGGTCAGCTCAGCGGCTCGTCGGGGCCGCGGTCGGTGAACTGGATAGAAGGGGGCAGTCGATTTTCGTACACCAGTGGTGCCAGTACGATCAAGGTCGTTTCGCCCAAAGACCAGACCGAAACGGTCGTCTTCGATGCTGGCCAGCTGAAATTTCCCGGCACCGACAAACCGTTTGCTTACGGGTCGTTTCAATGGTCGAAAGATGCCAGAAATATTTTGTTTCAGACCAATTTCCGACCCGTATACCGGCGTTCGGGCATCTCCGACTACTACGTGTATTCGCTGACCGACAAGAGCCTGAAACTGGTGGCCAAAGATGCTCAAACTGCTGAACTGGCTCCGGACGGCAGCCGGATCGGGTACGAGCGCGGGGGTAACCTGTTCGTATTTGATTTTGCCACCCAGCAGGAAACCCAGCTGACCAGCGATGCCAAACCCGCTTTCTACAATGGCCGCTTCGGCTGGGCTTACGAAGAAGAATTTGGCCTGGCTCAGGCCTGGGAATGGTCGCCCGATAGCAAGATGATCGCGTTCTGGCAGTCGGACGAACGGCAGGTCCCGATCTACAAAATGACCGATTACAAGGGTTTCGACGAAACCTACGACTCGCTGCCCTACCCGCGCGCTGGCGACAAGAACCCCACGGTCCGGATCGGTACCGTCGATGTGGTCTCCAAAGCCAAAGCCTGGATGAATGTGGCCCTGGGCGATGGGTACATTCCGCGGATCTACTGGACGTCGCAGCCCGGCCAGCTGGCCCTGATGCACCTGAACCGGAAGCAGAACCACATGCGCCTGTTCATGGCCAACGCCCGTACCGGCGACGCGCGCCAGATTATGGAAGAAACGTCTACAACCTGGGTCGACATCTTCGACTTCTTTGCGGGTATCAATCATTTGCTTTACTTCCCGGCCGGGGCGAAGGAGTTTTACTGGGTATCGGATCGGGGCGGGTTTGCGCACCTGTACCGCTACGACTACACGGGCAAGCTGCTGAACCAGGTCACGAAAGGGCCGTGGGAGGTCACCTACGTGCACCACATCGACCCCAAAACCCGCAAGGTCTTTTATACCGCCACCGAAGCCGCTCCCACTGAACGACAGCTGTACGCGATCGATATTGACGGGAAAAACAAGCAGCGGCTGACAACGGTAGCGGGCCGGCATACGGTTAACTTCTCACCCAACGGGCAGTACTTCATCGATCGCTACTCCAACGTGCAGACACCCACCCAGGTCGAACTGCGCGACGTGAACGGCAAACTGATTAAAGCGCTGGAGACCAATGCGAAAGTGACGGAGTACGTAGCCTCGCACGTCTACGCGCCTAAAGAGCTGGCCAGTTTCACCACCTCAGACGGGCAGCGGCTGGATATCTCGATCATCAAACCGATCAACTTCAACCCGAATCAGAAATACCCGCTGGTGCTCGATATTTACGGCGGACCGGGTGCTCAGTCGGTCTACAACGAATGGTCAAATACAGGCTGGCACCAGTGGCTGGCCCAGACGGGCTATGTCGTGGTAAGCGTCAACAATCGGGGGAGCGGTGGCTACGGGCGTGATTTTGAGAAAATCGTTTACGAGAAGCTGGGCAAATACGAGAGCCAGGATTTTGTTGAAACGGCCCGTTACATGGCCACGCTGCCTTACGTAGATGGCACCCGACTGGCGATCCGGGGCCACAGCTACGGCGGGTTCATGAGCAGCTACACCATGCTGACGCACCCCGGGGTGTTCAAAGTGGCGCTGGTCGGGGCGCCTGTAACAGACTGGCGGCTCTACGACAGCATTTACACCGAGCGGTATATGGGGCTGCTGCCGGAGAACGAAGAGAAATATAAAGTCAGTGCCGTAACGACTTATGCCAAAAATCTGGCTGGTAAGATGTTCATTGCGCACTCGACTATGGATGAGAACGTACATGTTCGTAACACCTTCCAGCTGATGAACGCCCTCGAGGATGCCGGTAAAGATGCCGATCTTCGTATCTACCCGCCGGGCGCGCATGGCGTGTCATACAACTCGGCCAGCTACCTGTTGCTGTACCAGCAGTATACAAGCTATCTGGAGGCTAATCTGCGGGGCGGAGCGGTGAATTAACTAAACAGGTAACAGACATAAAAAAAGGATCGCTATCAACGATCCTTTTTTTATGTCTGTTACCGCAACGCGCGCCGGATCACTTCTTCGACGGTCAGGTCAGGATCGGCCTTGAGCGCATCGTCCACACTCTTCTCGGCCGTAGGCTTGGGAAAACCCAAAGCTACCAGGGCGGCCAGCGACTCTTCCCGAACCGGATTGGCGGCTGGCTGTTGCCGGTATGAAGGACCATCGGGAACAACGCCCGCCCGTTTCATCTTGTCGCGCAGCTCCAGAATAATGCGCTGCGCGGTTTTGGCGCCGATTCCTTTGATGGCCTGGACGGCCCGAACGTTTTCGCCCAGAATGGCTAGCCGAAGATCGGATGGCTGCATGGCCGAGAGCATCCCCAGCGCCGTATTAGGCCCAACCCCCGATACCGCAATCAGGTCGAGAAACAGCGACTTCTCGTCGGCCGAGGCAAACCCATACAAGGCCTGCAGGTCTTCGCGGAAGAGGTGGTGAATGAACAGTTTGACCCGATCACCCCCGCCCGGCAGCGTAGCGTAGGTTTGCAGTGAGATATGTACGGCATAGCCAACACCGTGTACATCGATAATGGCGCTGGTTGGTTCTTTATAGGAGAGCAGCCCGTCTAGATAAGCAATCATTCCGGTTGAAATAGCTTGTTTTTGAGGTATTTGTAACTAGTAAAGATACGAAAAACCCGCGGCTTTTACCAGGTAAGCCGCGGGTTAGATTCGGTATGGAGAGGGCTTAGCCAACGATCAGTTTCTGGCCGGGCCGCAGCGCATTGCTCCGCATGTTGTTCATCTTCTTAAGCCGGTCGATGGTTAGCCCATCGTATCGCTGAACGATATTCCAGAGGGTGTCGCCATTCTGAACGCGGTGGTAGCGAGGCTTGTAGTGTTTGGTTTTGGCGGTGGCTTCGGCTTTCCGGCGGGCCTTTTCGGTACCCTGGTCGGCCAGGCGTTCGGCGCGGGTTTCGGCCACTTCTTTCAGGATGACCAGCCGCTGACCCCGCTGCAGCGTTGATGAACGCAGGTGGTTCCAGCGTTTGAGGTCATATACCTCCACATGGTGCCGATTGGCGATACTGATGAGGTTGTCACCCCGCTGTACGGTATAGGTCTGTTTCTTGGGTTTGCGCAGAACGACCGTTTCCAGATCTTCGTCCGACTCATTGACGGGCTCGGCATCGGTCAGCTGGGCGGCTACTTTAGCTACTTTGGCCTCGTCCAGCTCATCGCCCAACCGCATGCCGGCCAGGGGATTACCTCCCAGGCTGGCCCAGTTCGTCATGGAGTCGGTACCGTACTGAATCGCTTCAGCATGCGCCAGCAGCACGTGCGGCATGGCTACCGGGAGCCGGCTGGCCGAATCCATGATAGCCCGGCGACGGCTCGAAAAATAGGCGAATTGCTCGCGAGGCACCCGTAGCGGATACCGTTGGGTGTACTCGGGCAGCATGGTTGTCGTAACCGCCGGATTCAGCTTCTGGAGATTAGCCAGTGGGATGTTGCTGTGTTTGGCGAAGCTCTCGAGGTTGAAATAACCCGAAATCTGGATGGTGTCGTTCGGAATAGGGTATTCGAAATTCTCGCCGAAGATGCCGTGATCATTGGCGTAATGCATCAGGTACGTGATGGCGATAAACTGCGGTACGTAGGCGCGGGTCTCTTTGGGCAGGTGGTTGTAGATGGTCCAGAACGAATCGCCCCCCGACCGGCGCATAGCCCGTTTTACCGTACCGGGGCCGCTGTTGTAGGCTGCCAGGGCCATATGCCAGTCACCAAAGATGTTATACAGATCGCGGAGGTACTTACAGGCGGCTTCGGTGGCTTTGACGGGGTCCATCCGCTCGTCTATGTAATCGTCCTGATACAGGCGCATGTCGCGGCCGGTGCCGGGCATGAACTGCCAGAGGCCACCGGCACCCGCATGAGAAACAGCCCGGGGGTTCAGAGCCGACTCGACGATCGACAGAAATTTGAGTTCATCGGGCAGGTCATACTGCGCCAGCATTTTTTCGTAAAGCGGAAAGAAGAGGGGCATCCGTTCGAGCATGGTACGGGTGTAGCTCGGTTTGCGGAATACGAAATAGTCGACGTAGCTCTGTACGACCGAATGGTAGGGTAGCGGAATCGTTTTCTGTAACTGCGCCAGCCGTTGCATCAGCAAACTGTCGCGTACGGTTGGCACTACCGCAATAGTGTCTTTTTTGGGACTCAGTGAGTCAGCCTGAAACGTAGTGGTAGCCTGGGCCGATAAACTTGTCAATCCCAGCGCCACACTCAGTACTCCCACCATCAACAAGCTACGGTTCAATAGCGTCATGCGTTAATCAGGTTAGGTTAATTCATATTTACCAGCGCGGGCCTGTCGGCACCGCCTACCAAAAAAATAGCTACAAAAATGATGCAGTACTAAACTCCGCTATACAAACGTCTTGCCAGGGCTACCAGCGCTCCTTCCTGAAAGGGGGGAGCCATCAGTTGCAGACCGATCGGTAAACCCGCCGGGTCGGTTCCATTCGGGATCGAGAGGGCCGGATACCCTACCACATTGGCCTGAACTGTAAAGATATCAGCCAGATACATCTGCAGCGAGTCTTCCGTCTTTTCTCCCAGCTTAAAGGCTGTTGTGGGTGTGGTGGGCGACAGCAGGAAATCATACTCAGCAAACACGCGCTCGGTCTCTTCGCGGATCAGGCGTCGTACCTGCTGGGCTTTGGTATAATAGGCGTCGTAATAACTGGCGCTCAGGGCAAACGTGCCGAGCAGAATTCGCCGGCGTACTTCGGCACCGAAGCCCGCCGTTCGACTTTTTTTGTACAACGACAAAAGGTCCGTTACTGATGTATCGCGGAATCCATATCGTACGCCGTCGAAGCGGGACAGGTTCGACGATGCTTCGGCGGTGGTCAGGATATAATAGGTAGGCAGGAGCGAGTTGAGCAGCGAAAGCTCGACCGGCTCGACCGTGTGGCCCGCCCCGCGCAGCGCATCGATCGTTTGCCGGGTCGCTTCCCGGATGCTGGCATCAACGCCAGTGCTCTCAATTCCGTCGCGAAGATAGGCAATCCGGAGGGGGCGCTCCGGGAGCTGCGCGCTGGCATAGGCCGATACGGGCTGGCTCGATACGGTACTATCAAATTCATCGGCGCCGGCCATCACCTCCAGCAGCAGCGCAGCATCGTCGGGGTTGTTGGCTATGGGGCCAATACAATCGAACGAAGACGCATAGGCAATCAGGCCCCAGCGGCTGACACGACCGTATGTTGGCTTAAGACCGACTACCCCGCAGAACGCAGCGGGCTGGCGTACCGAACCGCCGGTGTCGGAGCCAATGCTGGCCAGGCATAAACCGGCCTGTACGGCTACCGCTGACCCGCCACTACTCCCGCCCGGCACCCGCTCGGGATCGGCGGCATTGCGTACCGGACCGAAGGCGGAGTTCTCGTTAGAAGACCCCATGGCAAACTCGTCGCAGTTCTGCCGACCGATAATAATGGCATCTTCGCGGAGGAGCCGCTCTACGGCGGTGGCGGTGAACTGGGCCGTAAACCCATCCAGAATCCGGCTGCCAGCCCGAACGCCGTGGCCGGCATAGCAGAGAACATCTTTGAGGCCAATGACCATACCGGCCAGTCGACCGGCGGTGCCGCTGGCTAGTTTCTGATCAACGGCATCGGCTTGCTGACGGGCTTCGTCGGCGTATACGTCGGTAAATACGTTAAGGTGCTGATGGCTGGCAATGCGGGTAAGATAGTGCTCAACCAGTTGGCGGCAGGTGACGGCCCCGGTTTTAAGATCAGCCTGAACGGAGGTAAAGCTACGGTATACGGTCACAGGAAGGCACGTTTGTCAGTCTGGAGCGCAGGCGGGCTCCGGGCTGATAAATTAAAAGCAGACAACTGAGCGGCTCCGGCAGTGGGGCGGCTCAGTTGTCTGCTTCTGAACGGAAAACTTTATTTCGTTGGATCTGATTCTTTCAGACCGTCTTCGATATTCTCACGGACGTCTTTGGTAGCGTCCTTGAACTCGCGAATGCCTTTGCCAAGACCCCGTGCCAGTTCGGGAATTTTTTTCGCGCCGAACAACAGGAGCAACGCCAGGAAAATGAAGACCATCTCCTGACCGCCCAAACCCATAAATGCCAATACGTTTGCGGAAATCATGATTACTGGGATTTGAATGTATGCAAAAATAGAAAACTCTAGTGGACTATCGATTAAAACCTGGTGAAACTTACGCAGAAACAGAGCGATTAGTTTGTTTCCCGGTTCGTAATTGGGGGCAGAAGCCACCGCCGAAACCAGGTCGGACCGGCTGACTTCTGCCTGACTAAACGCCGTAATTACCCAATTCTAATCGTTTCGGGCCGACGAGGGGCCTCGTCCTGCGGAGTATTGGCCGTCATTTCCCACTGCCTGAACTTGTCAATATCGTCTTTCATACCGCTGAACAGCCAGAGCATTAACGCAATATCATCGGTCAGTCCCACAATCGGCAGAAAGTCGGGCAGGATATCGATCGGCGATACGAAATAGATCAGCACCGCAATCACCCGGATCAGCGTTTTCCAGGGCAGTTGCCGGTATTCGCCCGACGCATAGGCTTTGAGCAGGCGGGTAACAATACCCAGCTGTTCGCGAAAAGTCGCGATATTTTTGCCCGACAGACCGCCACTTTTGTTCAGGGCGTCGCGGATCAGCTGGTACAGACTGCGGGTATTGCGGGCGTAGCGGACCGCACCGAGGTTCGCCCGCTTGAAAAAGATAGAACTTAGGATTCGGGTTATGAGACTTTTGTTTGCCATTGGTAAATAGTTGTCAAAAGATCGACTGAACGCTAACGACGCCATTCAGTCTGAGCGTATAACAATATTTTTACCAGAATTGTCCATAATTCGACTGAAAGGCCGCGGCTGTGGACGATAGACCGGATGAACGGTGCTGATCATACGAGAGTGGGTGCGGGAAAAATGATCACCCATCACGCCGTCCGTCACCGCAGGCGATTCCCAGCCCGTTCCCTGGTCCCCAGCCTAAACTTGTGGGTTATTTTGTTGGTTTGTGCGGGGCCGCAACTGTACTTTTGCGCCCTGTTGTTAACCCTTTAATTCCGAATACGCTATGAAAGTGACCGTAGTAGGAGCAGGAGCCGTTGGGGCTACCTGTGCCGACAACATTGCCCGCCGGGAACTCGCGCAGGAAGTGGTGCTCCTGGATATCAAAGAAGGCATCAGCGAAGGTAAATCGCTCGATATGCTTCAGGCATCGACCTTGCTCGACTGCGACGTAAAAATCACCGGATCGACCAATGATTACGCCAAAACGGCAGGTTCAGATGTGGTCGTTATTACCTCGGGCTTACCCCGCAAGCCGGGTATGACCCGCGAAGACCTGATTGGCATCAACGCTGGCATTGTCAAAGGGGTTACCGAGAATATTCTGAAGCACTCGCCCGATGCGATCTTCATCATCATATCAAATCCGATGGATACGATGACGTATCTGGCGCTGAAATCGTCGGGACTGCCCAAGAACCGGGTCATCGGCCTGGGCGGAGCACTGGACTCGGCTCGTTTTAAAACCTACCTGTCGCTGGCGCTCAACTGCTCGCCCAACGACCTGCAGGCTAGCGTAATTGGTGGTCACGGCGACACGACCATGATCCCGCTGACCCGCCTGGCTACCAAAGCAGGAGTGCCGGTCAGTCAGTTCCTGGACGATGAGACACTGAAGAAAGTAGCCGCCGATACCATGGTAGGGGGCGCTACCCTGACCGGTCTGATTGGTACCTCGGCCTGGTACGCACCGGGTGCGGCCGGCGCCTATATGGTCGAAGCCATCGTACGCGACCAGAAGCGCGTAATTCCATCCTGCGTGTTGCTGGAAGGTGAATACGGCCAGTCGGATATCTGCCTGGGTGTACCGGTAGTGCTGGGCCGCAATGGCTGGGAAGAGATTATCGATTACAAACTGAACGACGACGAGCAGGCGGCTTTCAACAAATCGGCCGATGCCGTTCGGAGCATGAACAACGTGCTGAGCACACTGGAAATCTAACCGATTGATAGCTGGATTTCGCCAAAAAAGCCGCCTGGTAGCTACCAGGCGGCTTTTTTGACGAAAGAACTTTCTAGTCGCGATAGTCTTTGTCGTAGGGTAGCTGGCGCGAGGCTTTCCGCATAATCGTGGTGATGATCGAATTAGTATCGCTTCCTAGTCCGCGCG
The DNA here is from genome assembly GCF_005870035.1 of Spirosoma lacussanchae. GTDB lineage: Bacteria > Bacteroidota > Bacteroidia > Cytophagales > Spirosomataceae > Spirosoma > Spirosoma lacussanchae. The sequence continues at coordinate 120,512 of NZ_SWJG01000009.1, forward strand.
ACAATGTTTTGTCATATTTCCAGAGTAATTCCCCGGTTTTGCCATCGTTGATGCTGATGGTCGTTTTGCCCGTATTCGTAGCCCCGCCGAACCCGACGGTCAGTGCCAGCGCCACCGCAGCGCCGTTCGACATCGGCTGGTTGCTTTCAAACGTTCCTGAAATGATGCCGTCTACGTTTAGTATCTTGGCCAGTTCTTCGGGTGTGAAGCCGGCCATATTTTCGTACGTGATAGCGTTTCGTTCCAGCAGCGCGTTGGTCCGGGCGGGGTCCTGAACGTCAACTACCAGATCCCGGCTTTCTTTGCGTTTAAGGAAGTAAGAATGAACGGCACTCTGCACGCCCAGCCCCTCGCGTTTTTCGAGAGCGGCTACCCCGGCGGGACCACCATTTTTTTCTACCTCTTTCGGACGAAGGCTCAGTGTCGTTTTAAAGGGCAGTATGGCCAGTACTTTATGCTCTTTGGCCAGCGTCCTGAAATTGGCGTTCGTATAAATTTCGCGGGTTTGGGAATAGGCAAGGGAACCTGATAGCAGGCAAAGGACAAGTACGGATAATGACTTCATAGAAACGAAACAGCTTTTAAGTTTAGGTTGCTAAACTGCATAAAAAGAGCATTTCTGCCCAAATCCGTTTCGTATACGGTAGTTTTATCATATAAATAGTTGATACATAGAATTCCGGGTCTGTACACGAAAGCATCGGCGTAGGCGGGCTGATGGGCAATGGTCTTGCCAAGCAGCAGAGAGGTAACAGGTACAAACAAAACCGCACGGCTTGGTTACAAGCCGTGCGGTTAGCTGAATTTCGCTTCTGTTTCAGAAGCACCTGGCTATATCCTATTACTAATTAGCGGTGCACAGAGGCTTCCGTAAACGCCCGAACGGTCAGGGCTGCCAGTCGCAGTCGGGTAACCACTCCTGACCGGGGTCGATGGGGGCTCCGTCGGGTGGGGCCTGGGCCGCTACGCTGACCACCCGGTCGGGCGAGTTGCGATACTGCTCAATCAGCCAGCGGTGGTAGTCATACCGGTAGGGCGATGTAGCTTTACTACCCGCATACAGGGTGTTAAGCCGCATGAGGGCTTCATGGACGGTGGCCCGTACACTGCCATCGGCTTCTTTGCTGGTGGCCAGCTTGATCAGCTGGTCCAGGTAAAGCCGCTCGGTCTGGCGGGCAATCTCGCCTTTGTACCCATCCTGATTAATGAACGGCGATTTGACGATGGCATCGCGGAGTTTGTCGAGAACATCGCTCAGGCCGGGTAGTGCCGGACTCAGGGCTTTCTGACGAATCAGCCGGGCGCAGCGCTCGGGGTTGAGCAGCATCCGTAAGGTCATGCCAGCGGCCGTTTCGGGTGGGCTGAGGGCATCGAAGGCGAGTCCCGTACGGCGTTTGAATACTTCCCGCATGTTGGGATCGTAGCGGAACGGGCGGGGCGGAATCATGGCCAGTATGGTCGACGGAACGGCCAGGGTAGCCGGGTCGAGGGTAGTGATGAGCGCGTTGAGGGCCCGGTTCTGCTCGGCGGCTGGCACTACAGACAACACCGCCTGGCCATCTCCCCGTAGGGCATTGGTATAGGTCTGCCCGCCGACGACCTTAGCCACCGATTCTACCTGATACCGATGGAAGAGGTACATCGGTACCAGCACCTCTTCGAGGGTGGCCATGGGCATACCCGCCGGAATCTTCTTATCGGTAAAGTTACTGAGCGCAGCCTGGCGAACGCCCATGACCCGCTGGAGTTCATCGACCGCGTTGGTGCCGTTGTCCCACAGGTGCGTGGCGGGGTGTACCGACCCCTCGGGACGCGCATCCTGATCGGTCAGAAACGACAGGCCGGTTGCCTGCATATCCTGTACCAGTTTGTTCAGCGCCTGTTTTTCGCTGGTGCCGGCCGCAAACTGCTCATAGCCATAGCGGATGCTCCATTTGTCGTAACTGCCAATTCCTTTGGCATAGGCATCGGAGAGGTCAATTTTAGCGCCTTTCAGCTTCGCTACCATAGTGGGGTAGTCCATCACCGAGGCCCGGCCAAACTCGCCACCGCCCTGCGTACTGGCTATGTAGTTGTGGGGCAGGCCAAGCGTATGGCCCACTTCGTGGGCGGCCAGCTGCCGGAGCCTATCGAGCGACATCTGCATGAGTTCAGTCACGTGCGAGCTGTCGGTATCGAACTGACCAACCAGGCCTTGTGCAATGAGGTAATCCTGGCGTACGCGCAGCGAACCAAGGGTTACTTTACCTTTCAGAATCTCGCCGGTGCGGGGGTCGATGATGCTGGCGCCGTAGCTCCAGCCACGCGTAGAGCGGTGGACCCACTGGATGAGGTTATAGCGAATATCCATCGGGTCGGCATCGGGCGGCAACAGCTTAACCTGGAAGGCGTTGCGGAAACCGGCCGCTTCGAAGGCCTGATTCCACCAGGCCGTGCCTTCCATGAGGGCCGACCGGATGGGTTCCGGCGCACCGGGATCCATGTAATACACGATGGGTTTAACCGCTTCGCTGACCGCGGCCGATGGGTCTTTCTTGATCAGCCGGTGCCGCGAGATGTACCGCTTGGTAATGGGCTGGCTGACGGGCGTGGCGTAGTCGAAGAACTCGATGCCGCCGTAGCCGATGCGGGGATCGAACAAACGGGGTTGGTACGCATCCGGACCGCTCAGCGGGGGCAGCTCTACAAACGAATGGTGCTGGTGCATGGTAACGGTCGAAGGGGTTGGCACCACCTCCCGCAGGTACTCGCCGGGCGAATCGCCGGTGAGGGTAATGATCGTTTCAAATTCGGTATTCTGCGGGAAGGCTTTGCTGCGGGGCATGTACAAGGCACTGCGCGTGGCGTCGAGCCGGTAGGTGCCCTGCCGGGTGCGGGCAATGGCCTGAGCCGCTCCTACGGCATCCTGCATCAGAAACGGCGTCAGATCGACGAGGACTCTCCCGTTCTCTTCGGCCGTGATGTCGAAACCGGCGTGAACCGATTTGGCAAACGATTCTTCTACCGCCCGGCGTTCGAGGGGGTCGTTGCTGATGGCGCGGTAGGCATAGTTGGGTTCGATCATCAGGACCTTGTTGCCACTGCGCTGAAATTTGACCACGTGTTCCTGGCCAAGCCGCCCGCGGTCCAGGCCGATGTCGTTGGAACCGATGCCCTGAGCCAGGGTAGGGTAGTAAAGCAGTTCGGTATCGAACTTGTCGATTTCGAGCCAGACCTTGCCTTTTTTGGCATCCCAGTAAAAGGTCAGGAAGCCGGGGTTGCGCTCCATACCGGCGGTAGCGGCCGCAATGCTGTTGGGTGGGTTAGCGGGCTGCGCCCGTACTGAACAACCGGCCGTTGCCAGACCGATCAAAAGCAGTAGTTTGTTCTTCATGCGTCTGTAGATTGTATTGCCCGCTCAAGATAAGCGATTTGCGACGGATTTCGCACGAAGCAGGCGCTGTTAACGCCCAATCCCATTACTGGTGCTCCGGTAGGTACTGATATGAGATTACGGACTGATAGACACTAACTTTAATGCCCGATCAATCAATTTATGGCTCATCCGGGGGCTGTTCTGCGTAACTATCTGGTCAGCTAACCCGACTGCCCCATGAACGAAGAACACATCATCCTCCGCGCTCCCTCCGTATCTACCCGCGACATTTTTTCGGGCCGCCCGAGCACCCGAACCCCGTTCGAAACCCTGGAATCAGCCGCTGCCGGACTCACCGTTGAGGTGCAGAACATCGACCGGCGCGACCTGGTCGACCTTACCCGCAGCCCTGACGTGGTAGCGGTAGCGGCCAATATTCCCATGAAGCTGATCAAACCGTTCGAGGTACAGGAGGTGCTGCAGCCAACGGCCACGTCGGTCGCCTGGGGCGTACAGGCTGTAGGCGCTGACACGTCGCCATTTACGGGCAATGGCATCGTTGTGGCGGTGCTGGATACGGGTATCGATGCTACCCACCCGGCGTTTGCGGGCGTAACCCTGGTGCAACAGGACTTTACCGGTGAAGGCGACGGCGACCAGGACGGCCACGGCACCCACTGCGCCGGAACGATCTTTGGCCGGGCGGTAAATGGTACCCGTATCGGCGTGGCTCCGGGTGTGCAAAAGGCGCTCATTGGCAAAGTAATCGGCAACGAGGGCGGCAGCAGCGCGGGCATCATCAACGCCATGCAGTGGGCTCTTCAGAACGGCGCCAACGTGATGTCTATGTCGCTGGGGATCGACTTTCCCGGTTTGGTTGGTCAGCTCATCGATCAGGGTATGCCGGCCGAACTGGCTACCTCGCAGGCACTGGAAGGCTACCGGGCCAACGTACAGCTGTTCGAGAAAATGGCCCAGCTCGTTCGGGCTAGCAGCGGCTTTTTCCAGACGACCCTGCTGGTGGCAGCCGCCGGTAACGAAAGCCAGCGCCCCCGGTTCGAGATTGCCGTCAGCCCGCCTGCCGTATCGGATGGGTTTATCTCGGTGGCGGCTCTGGGGCAGAACGGATCGACGTTTTCGGTAGCGCCTTTCTCCAATACCGGAGCCATTGTGTCGGGGCCGGGCGTAGCTGTTACGTCGGCCAAAGCCGGGGGTGGACTCGTCAACATGAGCGGTACCAGCATGGCTACGCCACACGTAGCGGGGGTTGCGGCTCTGTGGGCTGAGCAGCTGAAAACCAATGGCATGTTAACCCCCAATTCGCTAACCGCGCGGCTGGTAGCGTCAGGTGTTACAACCAACCTGGCGGTCGGTTTCGATCCGTTCGATATTGGTACCGGTATGGTCCGCGCTCCGCAGTAACCGGCCAGATAAACTTTCGTTGTAAACCTCCGTTGTAAACGGTCTGCCCGCACCAGAATCAGGCAGATCGTTATTGAGGCTTAGTTGCCGACCCGTTTGTATTTTTCGATAATGACGTGGTCAATGCCGAGCTTCTCAATTTTTTCTATTCCTTTCTGAATCAGCGTATCGCCAACGATGCGGACGGTGAATTTGAAGGCGTTATTTTCCCACTTTTTATCCGAGAAATACGCCAGGTTTTCGGTGTAGGTGCTGTCGGTGAGGGTATACGTACCGCCACCGGCCGTAAAGGCGTGGGACGAATCGGCCGGGACATTGACGGCATGATTCAGGAACGCAAAATGGGTTGCGTTGAGAATCTTGATCATTTTGTGGGTCGGATCGAAGGTAGAAAACGAGCTGTCTTTCTCGATCGTGGTGGCCGAAACCAGCTCCCAGGTGCCTGCGAGGGGTATATCGGCTTGTTTTGTCTGACAGCTGTAGAGCGCCATACCGGTTAGTAGTGTCAGGGCAGCCCGGTCCATTCGGAAGTTCGGCATAGTGAATAGGTCCATTGTGTAGCGCCAACCGGCGCCTGGTAGTGACTGGCGGGCAAGTTAGACTAAACCGGCGTGCCAAGCTTCTTCATTTACCTGAATGATTGAGTTAAGCGGGTCGTACTGACTGATCAGCGGTCGTTTGGATCGACGGGCTGATTCATAGATTAAGTTTACCGAAGCTGTTCGCATACGTTTTGCCCGGGATGGGGTGGGTGAATTTTAGCGCCGACCAGACCGGGTCCAGGCTGAGTGATTTACTCTCAACAAGCCCATAGGTGTAGCCGATCTCGATCACCTTCGGCAGGGTGAGGTCTGTTCCCAGTTGCCGCCCTTTGGGCCACGATACCCAAAGCATGCCGCCAACGTTCAGGTGCTCTTTTAAAGCGGCAAACTGAGCGTGCATCTGCTGCTGACTTGTTATAAACAGAAAGATGTAATCAAACAAACCGTCGGGTGTCGACGAAACATCCAGGAGTGGGAGTTCGAGGCCGCTTATGGTTTCGGCGGGTGCGTCGATGAACAGAGCCCGTCCGCCGGGTCTGATGCCCATTTTGGCCGCAATGGATTTGGTCATGCTTTCGGTCGTTGGTTGTTGCTGACTACAACTACCGGGCTGATAAAACCGTTTTCGCCAACCCGAAAATCGACTGCTTCTGTCCGGGCCGAAATCTCAACCTCATAATTTTACCCCCTTGATCAGGACCGACGTCCTGACCGATTGTTCTTTCAGGTGCAGAAACTGTTTGCGGCTCTCGTCCTGCATGAAGGCGGTGAAGTCAGATTCGTTGTCAAACTCGACCAGGTGTATTTCGTAGGGTTTGTCAATCTGTGACTCGATATAGACGTCATCGGTAGGACGAATGCGGGCCAGCAGCCGACCATTGTAGGTGGCGATGAGTGGAATAGCTACCGCTTCGAACGCATGAAAGACGTCTTCCTGTCCTTCGTTGATGTAGATAAGCTGGGTGAAATAGATCATGGCGGCAAATGGTAAGTCAGGCCTTTGTCCCCAAAAGGTCTAAGGGGTTGTGATTATTGTCAACTATACACCAACCAAAAGTACTACTATTAATTTACCAGCTTAATCAAGACTAAGGTAACGGGGCGGACGCCCAGCGGTCGGTTTATGGGTAGCGCTTGGCCAATAGTTCGGCCAGATCGATAATATCCATATGCCGGGCCAGGCCGTCTATCCAATGGATTGGTATGGCCTCATAGCCGTAATAAATGCCCGCCAGGCCGCCCGCCACACAGGCAGTTGTATCGGTGTCCTCGCCGAGGTTAACCGCCATCAGCACCGATTGGCTGTAGGTAGACGAGCGCAGGAAGCACCACAGGCTGCTTTCCAGCGTATCGATCACATAACCCGAACTGCGAATCCGGGATACATCAAGGGCGGACAGGTCTGCCTTCAGGATGCGGTCGAACAGGCTGACCTCATATTTGTCGATTAGCTGTTCGGTCAGAAACGAAGTAATCTGCTGTTGGGTCTGGGCATACGCAGCCTGTTTCGGCTGCCCGTTCAGTAGGGCTATGGCGAACTCGACATAGATGAAGCAGGCCAGTACAGACCGCACGTGGGCGTGGGTAATGCCGGAAACCTGGCGAACCGTTTCGTAGCGGGCAGCCCTATCTGGTTCTGTGCGGAGCGAAATAGCCAGGGGCAGTATGCGCATCAGTGCCCCATTTCCATTGCTGTGTTCTGAACGGCCGCCCGAATCGAGTGGCGACACACCCAGCATCAGTTGCTGAATGGCCATGTGGGTGGCGTTTCCGATATCGAAAACCTGACCCCGGGCGCTCCAGTGGCCCTCCTGTAGCCAGCGCGAAAACAGACTGGCTATATCATCGAGGCTGAGGCCCCGGCAGAGGCTTTCGGCCGTACAGAGCAACATCGAACTGTCGTCGGAGAACGTACCCGGCGGCTGGTTCCAGGTGCCGTACCCTATATAATCGGTGACGGGCTGCTGGGCCAGGTACTCCCGTGATTTGAATTCGACAGGTACGCCAAGCGCATCGGCAACCGCTGCTCCCATCAATGCCCCTTTTACCCGGTTCTTCATCTATTTCTAGTTGGATTGAACGTATGTGCTACCGCACGCTTCTCATTGTTTTTTTCTAGTCTAGCTCATCAGCTGGTAAGCCACCCGACTCTCCTGCGCCAGGCATCATACTCAGCCTGCTTCGATTGCCTTTCGCTGGCTGTGAGCTGGGTTGTCTGCTCAGCGTTCAGCTGGGCGGTTAGTTCGACCAGGCGCTCCTGGACGGTGTTTAACCCCAGCGACTGGCGACGCTGATTGACCCGGTCGATAGAATCGTCGAGCCGATGGGGCACCAGCTGGCCCTGTTCGTCATCTACAAACTGAGTGCCATACGACTGGGGCCGATTCTCGTACAGGGCAATCCGGTCCGACAGGAAAGCCATACTGACGGGATCGATGGTTCTCGTCTTTTGCTGCTCGCTCATGAGAGCCAGCGCACTTTTCATAAACGAAGGTAAGCTGATGGCGTGCTGAACAATTAACCAGGCCGCCTGGCTGGCTTCTTCGCCTACCTGTTCCTGAGCGGGCCAGCCAATCTGGCTGATTATGTCCTGAAGCCAATGGGCATTATCGAGATGCACCGCTTCCATCTCGGGATTGTAGCCATGGAAAAGCTTACCCTCTGTAATCAGTCGCTGTCTGACGCGGAGGTCATGCCCGCGTCGTTCGATCAGCTCGCGGGCCAGATCAGGATACAACATGTCATCGAAATTTAACAGGACGACGTAGCTGGCCTGTATTTAATTGCGTTTGTACAGTCTGGCGTCGGATGGCCAGGCGCCAAAAAACAGGAGGTTTTCACCGCCTGGCCACATTGTCAGGGTCGATGTTGATAACGAACGCCCGTAATTCGGCAAGTTTGCCGTCCCGAAAACGCCATACGTCGCTGTAGGCGTAGTGAGTGGGGTTTCCGTTTTCGTTCTTCATGGTTACGCTGCCAACCGCTACAAGAAAGTCGCCTTCCGCCAGTAAATCTTCGACCGTGACAAGGGGTGGTTCGGTATAGTTCGTTGCCATCCACTGGCGCACGGCTTCTTTTCCTTTCAGGACGGTGTCGCCGACAAATGTCCATTCTGTGTCGTCGGTGCAGAGCGCCAGAAAGCCTTCATAGTTGCCCTCGGCAATAGCTGCGTTGCCCTTCAGTAACAGGGCTTTGTTGTTCTCGGTCATGGTACAGCCTGTCTTGTCACAGATACAGCCGTTTTGTGCCTGCCAAATGAGTTCGTTTGCGCCATCGATGCAGGATCGGCCGACTCTTTACCCTACAACACACCCGTGTTTGGCTTGTTAGGCAAATTCCGACAAAAAATAGATGAGCGTACCCCGGCCTTCTGTTCCCCGAGGTCGTTACTTTATGAACGTAGCCACCATTCCTCCGGGCGATAAGGTGCGGATGCAGTCGTTGCCTCCATCGATAATGTACAGGGTGCCGCTGCTGTTGTAAGCAAGGGCTACGCCCAGGGGGAAATTAAAGAGTGCCTGTAGAGCAGGCCCGTCTTTGTAGCCTTCCGTAGCGCGGCCCCCCATATTGACGCCCCGCTGGATGACACTGTTGCCGGCTACCGTACTGACTTTGTTATCGGCAACTTTGATGAGTCGATGCAGCCGTACGTCCGCGAAAATCAGGTCGCCTTTTGCCGAAAAAACGATCGGTCCGGGGGTGAACAGTTCGGCCGTACGTACATCGCCCGGCGTATAAACCGGGTTAAACTCCCGCTTTCCGCACAAACCCGCTACAACCGTCACGGTGGCAGTACTTCCGCTCGTCAACGTTATCTTTTTAATGCATCGATCGTCTAAATCACTGACGAACAGGTTTCCCGACGCATCGACCGACAAGCCCTCTATGCGTTTCAACGCTATTCTTTCGCGGGTAACGGCATCGTTCAGCGTCGTTACAGTGCCTTTGGTATCAATTCGCCTGATGACGTACCGGCGGTAGCTCAGGTTTGCTTTTTCGCTTTCTTCGTCGGCATCCAGCACGTACAGATTTCCGGCGCGGTCGATGGCAATATGATCCAGGCTTCTAAAATTGGCCGTGGCCAGTGGCCCGTCAATCACCCCGTACGTATAGGGCTGACCACCAAACCGGGTAATTTTGCCGTCCGGCGTGATTTTGCGGATAAGGTTATCCCGACTGGCGATGACGTACAGATTATCCTGCGTGTCGATAGCCATATAGTCGATCCTGACCGTGAGGTTCTTAATAAAGTTTTTCCAGCCGTCCAGCACCACGGTAGCCTTGCCATCCGGCGAAACTTTAACCAGTTTATCCCGGACGCCCACAAGCACGTTATTTTTACTGTCGACCACCAGACAACGGCTCCCCGAAAAAGAGATTTTGTCCTGGGCAGTGGTCAGTGACGAAAGACTAACCAATAGGCAGAGTAACGTATAGTTCATGTGGTAGTTAGATCCGTCAGTTTATCAGCATCCCGTCAGTCCTGCCTGTGGCCATAGTAGGCTATGTGCCGGTCTGATCAGAGAGCTTTTCCATAACCCATCCGCCAAAAGGCTTTACAGTGGCATAAACAGGCTTTCCATCTTTAGTGCTGCCGGGGACTTTGCAGGACCAGCCATACGCGCTGCCTCTCGCTAGCGCGTCCTGGAAGGCTGCTTCGGGAAGGGGAACTTTCAGTCGGCCATTAGACGCGGTGCCGGCCTGTCCGGCATAGCTGCCTATGGTGATATAGACAAAGCGGTTTCCAGGAGGGCCCTGCACGAACGGACCCGTAAGCGAAAGAGCCGACTCGCTGGGCTGCTTCAGGTGTATAACAAACCGAAAGGTCAGATCCCGGCCATTGCCTATTTGTGCCTGCACAATCTCGTTCTGAACACCTTTGCCTTTCTGCAAGCCATACACGAGGCCGTCAACCGGGTTTTGCAGCAGGATTTTCAAGTTAATTTCGTTCGCCATAGATCAGGATCAGGATTGAATACGGGCAACAACCGGCCAGCCGGTTGTTGCCCGTGACGAAGGCAATTTATCCTTTTTGTGGCGATAAAATAGCCAGTAATTCGTCCAGATTTTTCAAGTTCATAGCCGTGCCTTCCCGGAATCCCATCTCAAGCATTTTCTCCAGGCGGGCAAGCGATTCATTGTAAATACTGACACGTACGGTTGTCTTTCCGTCTTGCTCGCTAAACGTCAAATCCCACTCAGAACCGGGCAGCTCCGGGTTTTCATCTTTGTCGGCAAACGCATTCAGCAATTTGAAATTGGTTTTCGGGCTAATGGACGTATATATCTGAATGGACCAGCGCTCGTCGCCTTCGGGGCTCACCATTGCATAAAACCGTCGGCCGCCAACGACAAAGTCCATAAACTTTGTTTTTGACGTCCAGGGTTTAGGTGCCCACCATTGATCAAGGATTTCTGGCTTCGTGTAAGCATCCCATACCAGCGAAAGGTCGGCATCAAACTCTCTGGAGAAAGTTACCATTTTTGTTGTTTTGTCAACGGTGAAGTCGTTCATTTGTGTTGTTGTTTGAGGGTTGATAATACATCGTCAAGTTGGTTGAAACGGGTCTCCCACAGTTTCCGGAATTGGCTCACCCACTCGTCAACCTCTTTTATTTTCTCTACTTCGAGTGAGTAGTAGATCTCCCTGCCTTGCTGTTCCTGTTTTACCAGTTCGCACTCGGTCAGGATGCGGAGGTGTTTGGAAACCGACTGTCGGGTCGTATTGAAGTTCTCCGCAATGGCGTTCGGGGTCATGGCCTGCAAGGCAATCAGGGTGAGGATGGCCCGTCTTGTAGGGTCGGCTATTGCCTGAAAAATATCTCGTCTCATGCCGTCTTTGAGTTATTTGCGAAACCGAATGGTTGCAAATTTATGTGCAACCATTCGGTTTCGCAAGCTTTCTGAAAGAAAATCAGTTGAGCTAATCGGTCTGGAGGGGGGCATCGCAAAACGGCGGCCGACTCGACAATGGCCCCACTTTCAGTATAGTAGTGCGAAATGCGTAGTTTGTGCAGCTGTATTTATGTCGAGTCCTGCTTACAGAAACTTTCGTTTGGCCAAGGGGAATTCCTAAAACGTAAGCCTGATTGGCTGAGTACAATGTATCCAGCCGTGTAGAAGCTACAATGGATAGCAGTCTGTAAAAAGCAACTTTTACATGTCGTTAACATTCTTTTACTAATCAGTGACAGACGACAGAATACAAACTTCTAGTTTTGCTGAAATCCTTCAACGGATCTGATAAGATCAGAATACAGATTTACTTTTTTTAAACCGACAAAACAGATGAAAAAAATAATTTATGCGCTGATCGTACCCTTGGTTGTGGTCAGCGGACTGGTATTTGCCGATCGTGAACGTAAACATGAAGCGTCTAAAAAAGTAACCTCAAAACCACTCTCTGCTGCTGAACGAAAAGCTGCGTTGAAAAGATGGGAAGCTACCCCCGATGGTATAGCGTACAAAAAATGGGAAGCGTCTCCCGAAGGTAAAAAAGTATATGCCGGTGAAGCTAAAATAAGGAAGCATCTAAACGCTTTTACCAATATGGAAGCCGTTGTCACTTCTCTTTCTCTTCCGCCAGGCTCACGACTAGGTTTTGGCCTGATGGTCAGGATTAACGATGATAATTATATCCTTAGTTTTGGACCGGAGAAAACTGGCAAAAATTCGGGAAACCTGACCAACGAATTTCAGCCACTGCATAGCCTGAAAGTGAACGATAAACTAATTATAAGAAGCCATACTGTATCGCACGCGCCCAAGTATGCCTATCCAATACTATCGGGAGACTACGTAGAACGAGATGGTAAACTAATGTACAAGCGTGCTCCCAGAAAAGGCGGTTGCTAGCCGAGCCCTTCGTCGATCGAAGCCCAGCTACTATGGTATTGGGTATTGTGTACACTCAACCTTCCATGTGTGATGACGAGCTTAGCGAGACATTTACACACATGGAAGGTTGGGCTGTCAAGCTTCAAATGCGGGACGTGCTACATGTCGCCGGAGATCAGCCAAAACGGAGCGATGACAATACGTTTTCAAATTTCATTTGCTAATCTTTCGGGTGCCATCTTTGTAAAACTGTTTCTTCAGTTCAAACTCAACAATGAAAATGGGAAGCAAAACTGAGACAGTAGATACAACCATTGAAACAAGGTAAAAATCTGTCGCTTTGCTGAACAATTTTATTATATGTGTTCTTTCTAAGAGTGCAATTACAATAATGATGATAAGTATCGATACTTGAACTATTATCAGCGATTTAGCAGCAAGACTATTTGCCGTAGTCCAAATATCATTATTTAGCATGGATTTTTTTGTTCTATATCCGTAGAGAAAATTTATTTTTTTAGGTGGATATGTAGCATACAGTATTCCACAAAATAGAATAACCAACGGAACAATAACGGCTGGCAAAATCCAAATCATGACAGTAGGGTTTTATAAGGGACGGCAAGTCTACTCAAAATACGGGGTTGAAAGTAAATTATAAGCCCGGCGCTCATAGCAATGCTGAAACTTGTCAAACCCATAGCGATAAGAATAAATAAATGAAATAAAACTCCTATCCAAAATAATATATCCCAATATCTACTACTCATAAAAAATCCTGCGCTAAGGATTAACTCGATCAGTATCGTACCCCAAGTCAATAATACTACACCCAATGCACTGGATGTCAGTACAGATGAGAGAAACACATCCTTATTGCCAAATGCACGATTGTTCAGCCAATAGTAAACGGCAGTTCCGTTTTTCCACTCTGGCACCAAAAATTTTGAGGTAGCAGCTTGAAAATACAAAAAGCAAAACTGCATTTTCATTAAAATCACAAAAAAGTAAGTGTATACACGTTCATTCGCTTTGAATAGACGCTTGGTCTGCCAATGCCACTTCGTATCGTAAAGCCATAGAATAGGCATCATGAAAAGAGTTAGTATATTCGTAATCTGATCCCCCCCATCTAATACCTGACCTGAAGAGAACAAACTGTAGCTTACCCACCAGTGCAATGCAGCTGTATATCTTGGTAAGATACCTATGATCACGATGAATAAAATGCATAGTGCAACGAGATAGGCGATCTTAACATGATTACAGCCTAGCAAATAAAACAAGCTGATTCCAATTAAATCTTCTTTAATAGTCATCTTGTCACCCACCAGATTGGCAAAAATAATTTCTGGGCCATTGCACAGCAAGGTCAACATCGTTGATAGAGCTAGTAAACTTCTACTGATACCCAGAAAGGATATGTCATCAACCGTAGATAGTTGATCGTTTACCCATATATTAAATTGTGAACTTATACCAACTTTCATTGAATTAATGCTTTTGCCATTTTATAATGAGGGGAAATGTTCTTACTGGTCACAGTGACGATCCAAGCCCAAGGAATCTGTTCTTGGGTAGTTAAATAATATTCTCCCTTGAGGCTGGGGTAAGAGATTTTATTCTTCAAGGTCACTAATCGAAAGCGGTTTTTTACCGCCTTACTCATCTCAGTTGAAGAGTCTATCCAACAGGAATCTGGAACTTGATTTACTAATTGCATAAGTTCTGAAAATTTGATTCTTTGTGACCTACTAGCACCAAAATAGTTGGTCGGCGACATAGCAGGTGTGAAAACAGAAACCATCTGGCCTGCTTCCAAATAAAAGGCATCATATACTTTTTCTCTGGGATTTCGAGTAAAGAAACTCCATCCCTGGGGTAGAAAGGAGCCAATAATTTTATTTGTTGAGAAATTAAACGTCAAAGGTGAGTGAGGAATAATCATAATTAAAAACATGATTGACAGCCCACACAGCAACATTAACGTAAAAAGCATTTTAATACTCGTCTTATTCATTGAACGACACATGTTAAAATATTTATGGCGGTTTATTCAACAGCCCGATGCTGATGAGACATATTCAGCATCGGGCTGTTGAATAAACTACAGGCTTAGATTTACCGCTAACTCGTTGATGAATACGTCATGACTAAGCATATCTTTCCCTTCTGGTGAGAAATAGACGTCAAAAGTACGAACACCTGAAAACTCGACAGCCCACTCCTCGTACAAAGCTCCTACGATTGCAATAGCACCCGCTCCAACTAATACAACTCCGAATGCCAGAACAACTGCCAAAACGATGAGAAACACGGCTGCTATGAGAAACACAAAGCCTAACACGATACAATCGGCACCGTTCGGGCTGGCTATTCGACCATTATACGAAGACTGCCTTTTACTTTCCTTTGCAACTTTTTCTGTGACGGAAGCTACAAAAACTTTTTTCTCATCTATCGTTGCATTTTTTTTATTTATGAAAGCTTTTGCTTCATCACTTTGCAGAATTTCCTTTGCCATTTGTTTGCTGTGCTCGAGTTCCTCAGCAGACATATTCACTGTCTTCCAGTAAGTATTTACCTTCTGCTGTGCCTCAATCATGCCCTGCTTCACTGTATATGGGTCTCCGCTGGTCATAGCCTTTTGAAAGTCTAGAAAAAACCGAGAGTCGCTATCTTTTATATGCACCATTATTCCCTCTTGGAAAACCTTGACTTTCGCGGCCTCTTGCGCCCCAAAGTTTGTCAGGTATTTTTCCTTCACCTCAGTAAATAGTTCTTTTTGATTTTTCAGCGTTCCGATTTTATCAACGAAGTTGCCCTCAAGAAAGAATACTCCCCTGAATATTTCTTCACCAGTCAGACTGGAGGGGATAACTTTGCTTTGGTTCTGACAGTTAGTGGTAAGGAAAAGTACTGACCCCACCAAGGAGAAGATGAGCCATCTGTTTTGAGCCTAGGTACGCATAAGTTTAATCATGGTATTATTGTTTTTGACAAGAGTTACGAATTACGATACTTGAGATCAATTTACTTAACTAAGGCTGTTTCAACCCCGCACAATGAGTAAGAAACTTAACCTCGGCGGTCTGCATCCTGTTGCCCGGTAGATCGCAAACGAGCACTACTTTTTGGCCGATGCCCCCAGCCAATATTGTACGTAAAGTCGCTAGACTAGAAGTTGCACATAATTGACTATTTATAGTTCCGCGACGATTGTTGGGTATAACTTGCTCTGTATGCTGTTGCCTTTGGCCAAAGTAAATTGAAAGAGTACTTACTTGAAAGTAAGTAATCGTATTTTTTAGATATTTTTACTCGATAAGCAAGTATTTAGTTGAGCCAGCTTCGATAGTTCGGTTTGGGGACATTAATAGCTATCCGAATTACTTCTTCAGGGTCGACCAATACGGTCAACAAAGCTGGGTTGTGTTTGTCAAGTTGATAGTATTCTATGTATCAGTCCTGGTGCTTAGACTGTGAATTACCCATAAAGAAACCCGCCACAACCAGAAAGGCTGTGGCGGGTTCGGTAACGAGCCGGTTTATACGACGGATTTACTGACCGCCGGTTTTGGCTTTGGGGCCGCTACCCAGGGCCGATACAGGGGCTGGCTTGGTATCGGGGCCGAGGTGGTTCCAGTTGATGAGGGCGTTCCAGACCAGCGGGGCGTCGTGGTGGTTTAGGAAGCGGTGTAGCGGGTCGAAGGTAAACGCAACCACCCGACCGGCACCGACCGGCACGTTGAAGAGGGCGCCGTGACCGATGATAGCCTGCTCGTTGCGCACCATACCCGACAGCACATAAGGCTCTTCTTTTTTCGGGGTTTTGGTCTCGGGTTCTTTGACGGGCTTCCGGTCGGGCATGCCCATAATCAGCCCTTTGTATTCTTCTTCGTCTTTGAGTGGCTTGCTGCCATACTGCAGCACCATCAGGTCGCGGTTGTACTTCTCGGTCTGCAATAGGGGCGCGATACCCCGAAAAATGGGGAAGCTCTCGGGATAGCCGTACAGCAGCGGGCTCGACGGCTTGCGGCCCTTCGCCATAACGACCGAGCCGGGGTGGAACAATCCGGCTGCCTGGGCGCTGGTGTTGGTGCGCAGCTCACGCACAACCCCGGCTTCGGCTACCTGCATGGAGGTATTGTCGAGGGTGACGAGCAGGCCACCCGCTTCTACGAACGCTTTCAGGTTATTGACCCCGTCGAAACCCGGTCCGCCGGTCATGTCGGGCGTAGCGTCGGGCAGGCCATGGGCCGGAAACTCAGGAGTTTTGGTAAACGGCATCGGGCTGTATTTTTTGTCGATCTCGTGAATGAAATCGGCCGCTGTTCCCCGCGAACGTGGCATCAGGATTACGTCGAACCGTTTGCGCAGGTCGCCCCCTTTGAGGTCGTCTTTGTCGATGGAGGTGTACGGAATGCCGCGCTGGTCGAAGGTATAGCGGGCCCAGCCTTCGTCCTGGGTGCTGTACCAGTTGTGATAAATAGCCACGCGAGGCAGGGTTATGTCGTGCTGTTTGCCGTTTGGCAGGGTTTTAACGGCCTGCAGGTCGAGTCCGAACTGGGTCGATAGTTTCCGCACCTGCTCGGGCGAGAGGCCGCTGAACACGACCGAACCGGCCTGGAGGGTGTCTTTGTCGATCGCTATCCGTTCGTCGAGGACGGTGGCTCTGGCGGTTTTGCTCTGCGCTCTGGCCCAGTAGAGGGCGGGCAGCACGGTATTCTGTGCTTTGTAGTTCAGGACGTAGCTGGTGCCCTCGCCGGTCAGGTTGCCGGCGTACTGTATATCGCTGGTCAGCATTTTGAGGTCGGTGGGGGCGTAGGCCACGCTGTCCTGCGCTTTCACGTCGACACCATAAAGGTAGCCGAGGGTCCAGGCAATGTCGTCGTAGGGCGGAAATTTGGCTTCTTTGGGGTAGTTCTGTTTCGACAGCAGCGAGATGGCCAGGTTGCGGTAGGGCTGGTTGAGCAGCACCACGTAGTCGCCCGCGTTTTTGCCGGTTTCGGCTTTGTGAACTTCAATGGCTTGAGCCCGCAGCTGGTTGACGAGGTAGGCCGCCATAGCCGGATCGCGCTGGTCTTTCCGGATCACGAACGCGCGTGGCGTTTCTTCGGTGCCTTTCCGGATGTTGTTCAGCCCTTTCTGGTAAAAATTCTTCAGCATCAGCCGGCTGTTGGTGGCCCCGTAAGAAAGCGACGCCAGTACCCCGGCCTGCATGTAGTTGATGTTGTTGCGGTATGACCAGTACACTTTTTCGGTGGGTGGTACGGGCCGGTACCACTCCTTGCTGGTGGCGGGGTCGCCGGCGTATTTCTGCTCGGCCAGGTCGCGGAGGTAGGTGCTGGCGCCGGCATTGCCGAAGGTTTCGTAGAACCGGCCTACCGAGTTGTGGTTGTTGGAGATCCATAGGCCGTAGCCGGGATACCAGCCGTCGTAGAACGCCCAGGTAAAGACGCCGGGCAGGCCCTGAGCCGCCAGCGAGGTAATGTCGTGGTGGGCCATGATCTGCCATTCGCCGATGGTGATGGGGTCGATGGTCTCGTTGTAGGGGCCGGTGCCGGTCGAGATGTAGAGCAGCGGTACGGACTCGTGCAGGTCGAGAGAGGCTACGGGGTGCCAGTCGTAGTAGATCTTGTATAGGCTTTTGGTAATGGCCTGCGAGTTCTGAAGACCGTCGCGGTTGTTATCGTGGAAAACGTATTTGCCCCAGTACGGTACGCCGGGGAAGCCGTCGTTGAAGTCTTTCCGGTTTTTGGAGTAGCGGTAGTACCAGTCGACCTGCTTGTCCCAGCCGTCGGGTTCCGACACGGGGTTGATGATCACGATAATGTTATCGCGGATGGTGCGGATTTCTTCGGTCTGCCCAGTAGCGAGCCGGTAGGCCAGTTCCATCAGCATCTCGGGCGATCCCATTTCGGGCGAGTGCATGCCGCCGTTGAGGTAATAAACCAGTTTGGTGTCGCCCAGTATGGCGTTCAGATTCTGAGGATTTACCTGGCGCGGGTCGGCCAGCAGGGCCAGCTGCCGTTTGTAGTGATCGAGTCGTTTCTGGGCGTCTTCGTTGCCGATGACGATCAGGTTGATGGGACGCCCTTCTTCGCTGGTCATGACCGGCTCCATGCTGACGTTGGGCGAGGTATCGGCCAGTTTTTTGAAGTAGCCGTAGATCTCGGGTGTACGGTGCAGGATGCCGGGGGTGCCGATGATCTGTCCGAAATGTTTCCGGGGCGAGGGCACCGTGGGGTCGTCGGGCAGGTTGAGGACCGATGCGGGCAGGAAACGCGGATCGGTGGTGTACTCGCGGATTTTCTGGTTGTACACCTCGTCGATCTGCTGCGCCCCGACGGGCGAAATCGACATAGTGAGACCGGCCAGTGCCGCCAGTAGGGCAGGTAGCTGTTTAACCTTCATACAGTTGGGGTAAGTGAGGAATTACGGGTTGTTTTGACCGTAAGCAAGATACGCGTTTTAGGGCGTAAAGAGTCGGCTGGTCATTAATTATCCCGATCTGTATGGCGCAGGCATCGAAACCGGACGCGCTTTACTGACTCACGACCTGCACGGCATAGGTCTGGCGAACCCGGCCATCGGGCGAGCTGTCGGCCGCCTGTTCGGCAAAAACGACCCGGGCTGTGCCTACCGTAACCCCCTTGATCAGAAAGGTAGTGGCCACGGCTTTGCCCTGCGCCTGGGCGCTGCTGTCGGCCGACGACAGGGGCTTCGTCGTCACGTCGACTACTTCCTGGTTATCGGACGTGCCCACCACCGATTTACCCGTTAGCGTGACCTCTTGGATGGCGCCGACGGCTACTTTCATAGGGCGGGCGCTTCCTGAACCGGCGCCCATCCGGCAGGCCGCCAGGCTGGTGATCACTGCGATGGTACAGACGAGCTGGCAGAAAGAGACGGCGAATTGACGAGGTTGTGGCTGGTTCATGCAAGCATAACCGTTTCTGCCGGTAACAGTTTTTTTTACTGACTACCCTACTGGATCGCTGCTCCGTTGGCGTGACGTTGCCGGGGGGCGCAGGTGGTACTCTACCAGTTGGTTTGGCTGACGCAGGGGTTGCCGTGTCCCCACGGCAACGGGTGATGGTGGGCCGAGTCTGGAGTAGGTTATGTACGACAATCTAGCGGGCTTTTCGGAGGTAGAAGATAAAGCCGTTCTCGGCACCGGTTCGTCGGACGTCGGGCAGAGAGTCGAGGTGGGTGGGGGTTTCCTGGGCTTTACGGATAAACCACACGTCTTTGTCGATGCGGCCGTGCATGAGCCAGTCGTCGTTGTAGTAATTAGGGTTGGTGACGGGCGGCTTGCGGGTGTAGAAGAAAGGTCCGTAGCTGCGGTAGCCGTAGGTCTTTACGTACACATCCTGCCCCTGCGACCGCTCGAAAAAACGCATGGCAGCATCCTGTGAGATCCCTTCGATACGCCCGATGAAGAACCAGAGCGTGAGCGTGACGAATACGGCCATACCCACAAAAAGAACCAGCGCGGCCTGGGCCGTTTGCCGGTGGCTGAACCAGTAGATCGTTACCGCCAGCAGTAGCAGCAGCCAGACGCCGGGCAGGGCTTCCCAGCCCGTCCAGTTGATGGCCGCGTCGAGATTACCCTGCGTAAACGGGTCTTTGTCGGCCAGTGACTTCACAATATCCATCCGCTGGGCCAGTATGGGTGCCCCAATGGTGGCTACAATAAAAATGCCGCCAACGATGATCAGCCCGGCCCGCAGCCAGCCGCTGAACTGAATTTTCCGGTCTTCAAGCTGTGAGAGGGTAAGGGCGCCGAGGTAGGTGATGGGGAAGTAGCACAGCGATGAATAATGCACAATCTTCGACTGCACGATGCTGAACAGAATCAGCACCACCCAGAACAGCATCAGCATCCAGCGCCGGAACTCCCGCTGGTAGTTGCGCTCGATGAAAAGGGGTGAAAAGGCCCGCAGTGCAAAAATAGATGACGGAAAACAGCCCACCAGCAGGACGATGACATGATAACCCGGAAAGCCGCCATGACCTGCATCGGGTGTGCTGAAGAGCCGGATGTTGTAGGTCAGAAACTCGCTGACAAAAACCGGGCCGTGGAGGTAGGTTTCCAGACCGACCCACGCCAGCGGAAGCACCGAAGCCGCCAGCACAAAAACCAGCCCCTGCCCGATCGACAGAAACCACCGCAACCGGCTCAGCAGCCAGTACGTCAGCACCACCAGCCCCAGGATCAGCAGCGCCACCGGCCCTTTGGTCAGTATGGCCAGCCCCAGCGAAAAACCACCGATGAGCAGGTACGTCCATTCGCTTTTGGGCACCAGCAGCGCACTGCTCAGCCGCTCCCGTTTCCAGGACGCGAAGATTAAATTGACCAGGCCAACGAAAATAAACAGGTTGAAAACGGGGTCGATGATGCCCGACCGGAAATACAGATGGGGCGTTACCGAGCCCAGATAAGCCAGCGACCAGAGCAGGCCGAACCGGTGGCCGTGTAGCTTTTTGCCGAGATGATAGAGGTAAATCAGGGTGGCGATGCCGCAGAACGCATTCGGGAGCCGGGCCGTAAACTCGTCGACCCCGAAGAGGTTCATAAAAAGCGACTGGCACCAGAAAAAGAAAGGCGGCTTCTCGTAAAATGGCTGATAATCAATATGAACGCGCAGGTAGTCGCCCAACGTAACCATCTCCCGGGCGGCTTCGGCAAAATTGATTTCGTCCCAGTCGAACAACCGAACGCCCCCCAGAAAGGGAAGGAAAAACAAGGCGCCTAAACCAGCCAGCAGTAGCGAATAAAATAGTTTTTGATTCATCAACCCGAAGTAGTTAGCCGATAGCCGATGGATTGCCATCGAACTACGAGCCCGCAAAATTAGCCGAAAAAAAGATTGCGGGGATTGCCGATATTCGCGCCGACAACCGGTGCCTGCTCACGCTGTTCGGTTTGCTCATCGCCAATCCGGCCTGCAAACCGAAGGCTACGCACTGAAAACCAAAAACCAGAACCTGTTTATGCTCGCCAACCATCGCTTTACCGATTTGCCGGCCTACGCCCAGCTGCAAGCGCATTATGACCTGCTGAAAGACCGGCACCTTCGGGATTTGTTTGCCGAAGACGCGACCCGATTCGACACGTTCAGCCGTCGGTTTGACGATATCCTGCTCGACTTTTCGAAGAACCGGATCACCGCCGACACCCTCGACCTGCTGCTGCAACTGGCTGGAGAGGCCGCGCTGCCCGACGCCATTGGCAAGCTGTTTGCCGGCGACCGGATCAACCAGACCGAAGACCGCGCCGTGCTACACGTGGCACTGCGTAACCGTGCCAACACGCCGATTCTGGTCGATGGCAAAGACGTAATGCCCGATGTGAACGAGGTGCTGGACCGGATGAAATCGTTTACCGGCCGGATTCGGTCGGGCGAGTGGACGGGCTATACCGGCGCGGGCATTACCGATATCGTCAACATTGGCATCGGTGGGTCGGACCTAGGTCCGGTCATGGTCACCGAAGCCCTGAAACCCTATGCCGACGATCAGAAGCTGCGCGTGCATTTCGTGTCGAACGTCGATGGCGTTCATATCTACGAAACCCTGCAAACCGTTCGGCCCGAAACAACCCTGTTCCTGATTGCCTCCAAGACGTTTACAACCCAGGAGACCATGACCAACGCCCAGACGGCCCGCCAGTGGTTCCTGGACAACGGCGGCTCGGAGGCCGACATTGCCAAACACTTTGCCGCGCTCTCGACCAACCAGTCGGCCGTGGAGAAATTCGGGATCGACCCGGCCAATATGTTCGGTTTCTGGGATTGGGTAGGTGGTCGCTATTCGCTCTGGTCGGCCATCGGGTTGTCCATTGCGCTGTATATCGGCTTCGATCAGTTCGAAGAGTTGCTGGCTGGTGGGCATGATATGGATCTGCACTTCCGCGACGCTCCCCTGGATCAAAACCTGCCGGTTATCCTGGCGCTGCTGGGCATCTGGTATAACAACTTCTTCGGGGCGCAGACGGAGGCTATCCTGCCCTACGATCAGTACCTGCACCGGTTTGCGGCTTATTTTCAGCAGGGCGACATGGAAAGCAACGGTAAGTCGGTTGACCGCAACGGCCAGCCCGTCGATTATCAGACCGGGCCTATCATCTGGGGGGAGCCGGGTACAAACGGTCAACACGCGTTCTACCAGCTCATCCACCAGGGTACCAAGCTGATTCCGTGCGATTTTCTGGCACCAGCTGTTAGCCAACGGCCCATCGGGGAGCACCATACCATTCTGATGGCCAATTATTTTGCGCAGACCGAAGCGCTGATGAACGGTAAAACCGAAGTCGAAGCGGCCGACGAGCTTCGCCAGGCCGGCAAGTCTGAGGCCGAGATTGCGGCTCTGGCGCCGTTCAAAATGTTTACGGGCAACCGGCCTACCAACTCCATCCTGTTTAAAAAGCTCACGCCCCGTACGCTGGGCCGCCTGATTGCCCTCTACGAGCATAAAATCTTTACGCAGGGAGTAATCTGGAATATCTTCAGCTTCGACCAGTGGGGCGTAGAACTGGGTAAACAGCTGGCCAGCCGGATTCTGCCCGAACTAAAGGACGATGCGCCCGTGTCGACCCACGACAGCTCGACCAACGGGCTGATGAATGCCTTCAAAGCAATGCGACACTAAGAACCCGCCCCGCTGGAAAGCCTGTAGTCCGGGCCAGATAGTTGGGTTAATAAATAACAACATACATATTCTACCTGTTAAGTGGGTGTAACTTCGGTTGCACCCATTTTTTTATTACTCAACTAACAACTGAAAAACGCAATGAAACGTCATGTCTCACTACTGGCAATCGGTATTGCCTCATTCGGGCTCGCTCAGGCCCAAACGACAACGAATAGTTATTCGTCAACGTCCGGAAATTCGACCTACAGCACATCGCCGGTAACGACCGACAGTACCAACGCCGTCAACAGCTCGTCACCCTCGTCGTCGTACAACTCGACCGATGGCAGTACGAACAGTATGACCAACAGTACCGCATCGCCCACGTACACAACCACCACGACGGATACGTACAGCACATCGACCCGACCCAGGGATACGAAAGACTACAAAAACTTTGTTTTCGGTTTGTATGCCGGAGCCAACTCAACCCGTTTCGCGGGAGAAGACGTAAACGGCGATCGGCTGAGTGGCCGACTGGGTTACCAGGCTGGTTTCTTTGTTCGGGGTGGCGGCCGGTTATACGGTCAGCTGGGGGCCGAGTATTTTGCGTCGAGCTCGAACTATTTTACGGCCGGAGACGGCACCTCGGCGGCTACGATCCGTGACCAGATCAACATTCAGTACGTACAGATTCCGGTTTATATCGGGTACAAATTATTGGAGTCGGATCGGGGAATTTCAGCCATTCGTCTGCAGGCGGGTCTGGAGTACGCCAACCGGATTAACTCCAACAGTGGTGACTTCAATCTGTCCAATTCAGAGATTAAGAGTGGTACGTTCAACGGCCTGGGTCAGCTGGGCTTCGACATTGGTCCTCTGCTTATTGACCTGACGTACCATCATGGTTTCAGCAATTCGATCGAAGCCGTGAACAACACGGGCTTTGCCGGTTCGCAGCGCCGTATCCTGAGCGCCAGCGTCGGTTTTAAATTCTAAGCTAAGTAGTTCAACTGAGTAACGAAATCGGGCGAAGTTGGAATAATCAAAAACAATACTGGCCGATGGGCTGTTAATGGGGTGTAATTTCGATTACACCCTTTTTTTGTACAACTCAACGATTAACACATTCACGTTATGAAACGTAAACATTCACTATTGGCTTTATGCCTGTTTAGCATGGGTATGGCAACGGCTCAGACCAACTCCAATACCTATTCGTCGACCACGACGACATCGACATACAACGCGACACCGGTAACGACCGACACGACCAATGCCGCCACCAGCACATCGGACATGAACAACAACAGTTCGATGATGAACAGCAACGCAACGACGAACACGGCGGCTCCGGCTTACGGCACGACCACCACGACCACCACCACCTACAATAGCGACGCCAACACCGCCACTACCACCCGTCGGGATGGGGACGACAAAGCCTGGGGCAAAGAAGGTAAGTTTGGTGTATACGCCGGGGTAAACTTCTCGCGCTTCGTTAACGAGCCGATTCCGGATGGCGCTTACCGCGCCGGCTGGCAGGCTGGTATCTACGGTCGTACGGGCGGTACCGTTTTCGGTCAGATCGGTCTGGAATACCGGAACTCGACCACTAACCTGGTTCGGTCGGGTGCTGGTCAGCCAACCCCAACGCCGGGTAATGTTAGCGGTCAGATCAACCAGCACTTCGTCGCTATTCCGGCCTATGTAGGTCTGCGGATTGGTAGTGCGCTGGGTCTGCGCATTCAGGCGGGTGCCGAACTGTCGGCCCTGGTCGTTAATCCGGAAAACCGCTTCGGCATCGGCGAAGATGATTTCAACCGGACCATCCTGAACGGGCTGGTGGGTGCTGGTATCAACCTCGGCCCGCTGACGCTGGATGCCGTTTACAACCATGGTTTGCAGAACGTATTCGATACCAACGATACCAAGCGTAACATCCTGGCGCTGAACCTGGGTTTCCGATTCTAAACCGCCGTTCTTCATCAACAGCGGGGGCCGTTTCAAACGAAGCGGCCCTTTTTTTGTGCCTGCCCGGTTCTGTCTACGATTAGTTATGCAAACATTCCGGTCAGGGAGGGGTTTAACCGTTGATTGGTAGCAGTCAATATACTCAACTCAACACGTTATGAAAACTTTTGCAAAAACAGCTCTGCTAGTGGCGGGGGTGTGCAGTACAGGACTCGTGTATGCGCAGCGAAACTCGTACGACGATCGCTACCGCAACGATGATCGATACGATCGCCCGTCGCGTCGGGATGAGCGGATGGAAGATCGGCGTATGAACGACCGCTTCGATGAACGCCGTGAGTTTATGCGTCGCAACAATGAAGATCGGCGGTACGACAATCGCTACGAAGAGCGGATGGACCGGGGTAACCGCAACGAAAACCGGTACGACGAGCGCGACCTGAGCCAGGCTTATGACGAAGGCTTTGAAGACGGACAGCGCAGTGTGGAGGTGGCCGAGCGTCAGGAGCGCCGGGAGAACTACAAGAACTTTACGTTTGGGCTCTATGGGGGTGCTAACTCGACCCGCTTCGAGGGCGAAGACGTAGGTGGTAACGATCTGGCCGGTCGGCTGGGGTATCAGCTGGGTATCTTCGTGCGGGGTGGTGGTCGCGTATACGGACAGATCGGCGCCGAATACCTGACGTCGAGTTCGGACTTCTACCGCGCCGGTGATGGGCAGGTAGGCAGTATTGGAGATATCACCTCGAACGTTGATCAAAAGTACCTGCATATTCCGGCCTACATCGGCGTGAAGCTGGCGCAGTCGGAGCGGGGGGTATCGGCCGTTCGGTTGCAGATCGGTGCTGAATATGCTACTCCGCTGGGTGTGGGCGACAACGAATTCAACTTTCAGCAGCGGGATTTTCGGGCGGCTACCATCAATGGCCTGGCTAACCTGGGTTTTGATGCAGGGCCGCTGTTCATCGATTTTGTGTACCATTACGGCTTTGCCGATGTGCTCAAAGACGTTACGAACACCAAACGCCGGGTGCTGGGCGTAAACCTGGGCTTTAAGTTTTAAAAATCAGCCTTTATTCCGGTAGTGGTTAGTCAATAGTGGTAAGTTTGCAGGAACGCAGCTAATCGCTATCGACTAACCACTACGGCTTTTATGAACACACTCTTTCCTATTTTCGTCAAGGCCGAAAAACTACATATCCTGATTGTGGGGGGGGGCTACGTAGGGCTGGAGAAACTGACCGCCTTGCTAGGAAACGCCCCCGATACCCGCACTACGCTGGTAGCGCCCGAGATCCGCGATGAGATTCGGGAGATAGCCCGGCAGTCGCCCCATGTGCAGCTTATTCAGGAGCCGTACACGCCCGCACATCTCGACGACAAGGACCTTGTTATTGTCGGTACTAATGATAAAGCCGTGAACCGGCAGGTGCAGGTCGACTGTAAAGCCCGTCGTATACTGGTCAACGTGGCCGATACCCCAGACCTCTGCGATTTTTACCTGAGCTCGGTCGTGAAAAAAGGCGACCTGAAAATTGCTATCTCAACAAACGGCAAATCGCCCACCTTCGCCAAGCGATTCCGCGAAGTGCTGGAAGACATTCTCCCCGACAGCCTGCAGGAAACCCTCGACAACCTGACCGCCATCCGGAATCAACTCAAAGGGGATTTCGTGCAGAAGATGGAAAAGCTGAACGAAATCACCAAAGTTCTGCGATAGTGGCTGCTCGTTGGCTAAACCAGGTAGCCCTGTTGTTAGCCTCAAGACGGTCTCTTTATGGCTCGTATACCATATACTAAAAATATGAATAATTTTTGATTTGACGCCTTGCTACCCAGCCTCTTATCGTGTTGTTTTGTCATTGACAACCAATTAAATCCACACTTATCTGTATGAAAAACCGATACGTATTACTGGCTTGCCTGCTCGGTATGCTGGCTGGTCGCAGTCAGGGGCAAACGGTCGCTGACCAACCTATTCAGGATTCGGAATGGAAGTCCGTAGCCGCCCTGCATCAGCAGAAAGGAAACTGGATGGCGGGCGTTGGCCTGACGCTGCTGGGCGCAACGGCCAAAGGAGGGCGCTTTGTTGCCAACCGGACCTGGGTAGGCGTAGAAGCCGAATACCATAATCTGATTGCCAAACGTCGGGAGGGCGGGGTGTTTGCCCGCTACTACCTCTGGAGCGGAAGTTTCGTGTCCGGCTTTGTAGGCGGGGGCATTACCTACGGCTGGTACCACGACCGGGTTTTTAACCTGGACGGGAGCTCAATAAATGATCCTGCGCCCTACTACAGCCCCAAACTTAATGCGCTCGTTGGGGTCGAATACGCCCTGGGCCGCCGTTTTTCCATCGAAGGCGTTGCCAAGTATGGCAAACTCACCAGAAACGGCTCTGAGCAGCCCAGCCTACAGGGGTCATTCGTCTGGAGCTGGCACAAGTAAAAGCATAGCCGCCTGGCCCACGCGCTCTTATAGAGTTAGCCCTGTACCGTTGTAAAACGGCTTTCAGGCATAGAGGGAGGGCGCCCTCCCTCTATACCATTATCAAAACGACTATTGCAGATTAGCGTCTTCGCGGCTGTTGAAGGTATCGCCCTGGTTGATATCGCCGGTTTTCAGGCCTTTCGAGAACCAGTACACGCGCTGAGCAGCCGTGCCGTGCGTAAACGCGTCGGGTACAACATAGCCCTGGGTTTCTTTCTGGATGCGGTCATCACCGATAGCGTTTGCGGCCGTTAGGGCTTCTTCCACATCGCCCGGCTCCAGCACGAAACTTTTTCCCTGCGCGTGGTGCGCCCAGACGCCAGCCAGAAAGTCTGCCTGTAGTTCGAGCCGCACCGACAATCGATTGGCCTGGGTCTCGCTCATGCGTTCCTGAGCGGCCCGGACCTTGTCCATGATTCCCATCTGATCCTGAAGGTAATGCCCGACTTCATGGGCAATGACATAGGACATGGCAAAATCGCCGGGGGCGTTGAAGCGCCGGGCCAGGTCATCGTAGAAGGACAGATCGATGTATAGTTTTTTGTCGCCGGGGCAGTAGAACGGACCCGAGGCCGACGAAGCTGCTCCGCAACCCGACGGCGTCTGTCCCCGAAAAAACACCAGCGTCGGCGGGCGGTATTGTCCCCCTTCCTTCGCCAGCAGCTGGGTCCAGGTATCTTCGGTACTGGCCAGTACCCGGCGCGTAAACTGAGCGGCCTGATCGTCGGGTTGTGGTCCGGTAGCCCGCTGTGAGCCTGGCATGGTCGGACTCTGGGTTTGCGGCTGGTTACCGATAATATCCGATGGGTCGCCCCCCAGCAGGGTGACGATAATGGCAATGACAATAGTGCCGATGCCACCGCCAACCAGTAGTCCTCCGCCACCGCTTCCCCGGCGGTCGTCAACGTTATCGCTTTCGCGTCCTCCTAACCAACGCATGATGTGTATTCGTTTAGTCGTGTAGTTATGTAGCTGGGAACAAAGGCCCCCATCGATTACTTTTTCCGGCGCAAATTGTTTGCTGTACTGACTAGACGACGCCAGATCGAATCTGTAACGGTAGCCGGTTCGGTCTGTTTATGGCCCTGCCGCCGGTTTACAGCCCCGACGCATCGCGACCTAGTTCATTGTTCTGCTCGGCGGCTTCGTTCGTGAGCTGGGTAATAAACGACTGCGACAGGGGCGTTTCGCTGTCGCGGCCGAAAGCTCGCTGCTCGCCAATGCCGCCGGGGCCGGGTAGCTGCCTGTTGACCAGGGCCATTGTTTCGCCAATAAAACTCGGGGCAATGCCCTCCAGCGCGGCTCCCAGCTTGGCCGGCAGGGTAATAATCCGTTCAACTTCTCCGTAGCGGCAGGCGTCGATAATTTCACGGGCGCAGTCGGTCGAGTCGATGGTTACGAACGGCAGCGAATCGCCAATCTTGAAGACGGTATATTCTTTTTCGTTCTGACCCTTGTAGATGGCGTTGCGCGGGCTGCCGGTCCGGATCAGGCCGGGGCAGATGGTCGTTACCTGAATGTTATCCTTAAGTAGCTCGGCCCGCAGCCCCTCCGAGTAACCAACCAGCGCAAACTTGCTGGTCGAGTAGGGGGCCAGATGGGGTACGGCCACTTTACCGCCAAACGACGCCACGTTGACAATACGCCCCCGGGTGTGCTCACTGGCCGGCCGGGCCATCATGTGCGGCAGAACGGCGTTGACCATATGAAAAGCGGCCCAGAAGTTGGTATCCATGGCCTGCCGGAAATCGGTTTCGGTAGCGTGTTCATAAGGCGTCACAATAATCACGCCCGCGTTGTTGATCAGCACATCGACCGGACCGAGCGCCTGCCGGACGTTTTCAACGAATCGCTCGATCTGGGTTTTGTTGGTGATATCGCACACTTCGGTGTATACATCCACCTGATACTGGCTCAGCTCCGACTGGGCGCGGTCGAGCTCGTCCTGATCGCGGGCGCAGAGGGCCAGGTTAGCCCCTTCCAGCGCCAGCAGCCGGGCCATTTCGAGGCCGAGCCCGCGCGAACC
Source organism: Spirosoma lacussanchae (assembly GCF_005870035.1). Taxonomy (GTDB): domain Bacteria; phylum Bacteroidota; class Bacteroidia; order Cytophagales; family Spirosomataceae; genus Spirosoma; species Spirosoma lacussanchae. The sequence continues at coordinate 149,793 of NZ_SWJG01000009.1, forward strand.
GCCGGTAATGATGATGGTTTTATCCCGAAAGTCGATCTTTCGTTTCTGCGCCAGATACGCTTTGGTAGCAGCCCAGGCTCCCAGGCCCGCCAGTGTCCAGCCGATGGTTTTTGTCAGAAGATTCATAGGGATTCATATCGTTGATAGACACTAAACCCCCGGCTGAATAGAAGGTTGACGGAACCGATTGTATGGAAACCCGGCCAGGCTAGCGTCGCCCCAGAAACGCGCCGATTTCGGTGTTGATCCGGTCCGATTCGCAACCGGTAGCCAGGTGACCACAGTCGCCGGTCAGTTCAACCAGGGGAACGTTGAGGGCGCGGGCCAGTTCGGTAGCCGTGCCGGGCGTGACCATGTGATCCTGCGTGGCCACGATGACCAGCAGCCGGGCTTTGATGAGCGCTTTCAGGTCGGCAGCGGTACGCCCCCGGTAAATATCCTGGCCAATCATGGCGCGCAGCTGCGACGCCCAGTCGTAGGGGTTTCGACCGCTGTAGCCTTCTTCTTTTTTGCGGGCAAAGTCGGGTTCGTCTTCGGCTTTGAGTGTGCGCAGGAAATGGCTGGGAGTAGTCAGGTTCAGTTCGTGCAGGTTACCGACAGTACGCATGGCTTCGGCCGAGAAATTGCCCCGTTCCAGGATGGTGAGCTGGGTGCCCCAGAAGAGCCGGTCGTAGCTGCTCTGCTTCGGTGTGCCGACAATAGGCACCACATGATCGACAAAATCAGGGTAGGAGACCAGCCATTCGAACGACTGCATGCCACCCATCGAAATACCCAGTACGGCGTACAGATGCGGGAGTTTCAGCGTTTTGGTAACCAGCTCGTATTGCGATCGAACCATGTCGCGGATGCTGAAGGCCGGGAACTGGGGCCCCGGCTGCGCGCTGCTGTTGGATGGTGATGTCGAGACACCATTGCCCAGCGCGTCGACCACAATGGTAAAGTATTTGGTGCTGTCGGCCGCATTGCCCGGACTGGCTATGAACGCTTTGGCTTCTGAGCTGCCACCGAACCAGGTTGGTACCAGGATGGCGTTTGAGCGGGTGGCGTTCAGTTTGCCGAAGGTCCGGTAGCCAATGCGGCAGTTCTGAATAACCTGGCCATTGTCCAGAGTAAAGTTGCCGAGCTCGGCAAAACGCTGCTGACCGAAAACGGGTGTAACAAAAAGAATAGACAGGAGTAAAGTGACAGGGGTACGCATACAGCGGTAGGGGTTGATCAACAACTAGCAAAGGGTACCCGACCGGGTTCTTACTTGAACCGGTAGTGGGCAGTGTGGGTGAGGGTTGCTGACGCGGGTGGGTTGCTGACGCGAGTGAGACGCAAGGGCCGGGCCGCCGTCGCGCCGGGCCACCGGTGTGGTTGCGTCTCCTGATCCAATCCAAGCAGTTCGTCCGTTAGGAATATGGTTGCTGACGCGTAGGAGACGCAAGGGCCGGGCCGCCGTCGCGGTTGCGTCTCCTACGTGGATATGACCAGGTTGATGGGGGGGCGCCAGGCGCCGTTGCGCCACTCGAACTCGAAGGATTCGGGGGCGATGCCCCACATGGACCATTTGCCGGCGTTGATGGTCTGGCTGGTGTTCTGCCGGTACTGACGGGCGGTGATGGGGGCGGAGTGGGCTTTCTGCTGCTCTGTGCCGCGGGCGGGTAAGCTGGCCAGGGCTTTGGCGTAGTCTTCCTGTCTGACAATATATTCGGTGTGCGGATCCTGGCGGGCCATGCTATTGATTGTTTACAGCATAACAGCTGGGCGGGGTCGATGTTTTTGGAGGCAGCCCGTATCGCGCCATTATTCGTCCAGCATGGCAGCCGCCAGGGTGCTCATAGTCTCCCACGAAAAAGGCAGCCAGTTGCCGCTCAGTTGGTCGAAGAGTTCGGTAGCCGACTCGCAGGCGTATAGCTTGTAATCAAATTTCGGGTAATAACTCACCACGTAGCCGGGGTAATAGTAAACTTTCTGCTGTTGCTGCGCGTACCTGATCTTTTGCAGCATCAGGTATTTGCCCAGGCTGTAGCGCCGGTAGTCGGGGTGGTAGAAGTTCATAATGCCCGCTATGCTCCGGACGCCACCGTCAAAGATGCCGGCGGCAATCAGGCGGGTACCGTCCCGGACTTCTACCACGTAGCTGTCGAAGACGTTGTAGGCTGACCCGTCGAGCAGGCAGGCCTCTACCGACAGCGGAGCGTCGAACGAAATACTGTCCCGATACTCGGCGTAGAGCGTCTCCAGCTCAGGGGTGAGCACAAACGGGCGGACATCGACCGAGAAACGCGCGTTAGTCTTCAGCAGCTGGCGCTGGCTTTTGCCGTAGGTGACCCGCGCCAGATCGAGCCGGAGCCAGTGAACGGGACAAAGCCGGTTGTCGAACAGGATGAACCGGCAGGTAAACACGTCCTGCTGCATGCGGAAATAACCTTCGCTCAGGTATAAGTCCAACTCTCTCCCTGTCATGGTTTGGTGCCTGTCTGGGCTGTGGGTAGCGCCCGTTGGGCTAAAATTACTGGATTTTCCGGTTGCCGCCCGTAAAAAAGCCCGAACAAAAACCCCGCCGGCTCCGGAGCTGACGGGGGTACTAGAGTTGATCACTGGCCTTAAGTGGATAACAGGGTTAGTGGCCCCTGCCTACACCCGCACGACCCAGTCTTTGCTGTACTCGCGCGACCAGAGCTTCATCGCTTCTTTGTCGTTCAGGATATGCCCGTTCGTGGGGTCGCAGTGGAGCACCCGCCCCACGCGGTAGGCAATATTGCCCAACTGGGGAAGTAGGGTCGACTTGTGTCCTTCGGCAATAGGAGCCTGCAGGCTGGCGTCGCCCCGGATCGTCTGTACGAAATTCTGCAGGTGGAGGGCGTCGAGCTGCTCCAGGGGGCTTACAGTATTAGTCGCATCGTAGGGCGTGCTGTCGGTCACGGTCTGGACCAGTTTGTTTTTCTGGTCGTAGATGCTGTAACTGTTGGCACCCGGGTAGACCAGCGTTCCTTTCTCGCCGTAAAATACCACGCCCCGCCCACTGCCTTCGGAGTCGTAGCCGTTGCAGCTGCGCCCTTCCCAGGTCATGGCCGTGTTGTTCGGAAACGTAAACGTAATGGTTTGTGTATCGGGGGTTTCCCAGTCGTCGTTGAAAGCAAAGCGCCCGCCCGACGAAACGGCCTGGCTGGGGTAGTCGACACCCAGGCCCCAGCGCATGACGTCGAGCTCGTGGGTGCCGTTGTTGAGGGCCTCGCCCGTACCCCAGTGCCAGAGCCAGTGCCAGTTGTAATGGATCAGGTTATCGCGGTAAGGGCGGTGGGGCGCCGGTCCCTGCCAGAGGTCGTAATGCAGATGGGCCGGAACCGCTACTTCCTTGCCTTTACCGATGCTGGGGCGCCAGTTAGTATACCAGCCCCGCGCAAAATACACCCGGCCAATGACGCCTTCGTGCAGCTTTTTGACGGCATCCTGCACGTTGGAGAACGACCGGCGCTGGCTGCCCATCTGCACCAGCCGGTTGTACTTGCGGGCGGCTTCAACGGCCATTTCGCCTTCGTGCGGATTGTGGCTGCAGGGTTTTTCTACGTACACGTGTTTACCGGCCTGACAGCCCAGAATCGTTGCGGGCGCATGCCAGTGGTCGGGTGCGGCTACCACCAGGGCGTCGAAATCTTTCTGGTCGAGCAGCTTCCGGATGTCCGTAAATCCTTTCGGTTTCCGGCCGGTCTGGGTGTCGAGGCTGGCGCAGGTTTTGGTCAGTACCCGCTCGTCTACATCGCAGATATAGGCGACTTCCGTATTGGGGATGCGGGCAAAGTTTTTGGCCAGAAAGGCGCCCCGGCTGTTGGTTCCCATGATGGCTACAACCACTTTGTCATTGGGTTTGCCCCGGTAAAAACCGCCCGCCGACAGCGAAGGAGATACGATCAGGCTGGTACCGGCTACCGACGCAGTACGCAGAAAATGGCGACGGCTAAACTGTGCGCTCGTGGACATAGAGGTAAGAAGGAAAAAAGATGCAGGATAAGCGAGAAGGGAGCCGCAACCGCCTGTCTACTTCGGCTACGGCCGCCCTCTCGTGATCGACTGGGTGTGGATAGACGGTTAGTAGCCCTGGTTCTGGTCGACCTTAGCCGCCAGGTTGGCATCGATAAATTTCTGCGGAATCGGGAAAAACGCGTGGTAGTCCTGAATGGTGCTGCCACTGCGTGGGTTGTACCGGCGCACCCGTTCAACGAGCTTGCCCATTCGGTTGAGGGTCAGCCGCCGGAGTTCTTCCAGCATCAGCTCCCGCGCCCGTTCGTCGAGGAGGTAGTCGAGCGTCACCTCACTGGCCGCTACGGGTTTGGCTTTGGCCCGGCTGCGTACCACGTTGATGTCGTCGGCGGCTTTCTGCAGGTCTCCCTTCATGAGGTAGGCTTCGGCCCGCAGCAGGTAGGTTTCGGCCAGGCGCATCAGGTAAAACTCCTTGAAGGTGCGGCCATACGTAGCGCCGGCCAGTGGCTCGCCCTCAATTTTGCGGATGTACGGGTAATACCAGTACATGGTGTCGAGATCCTTGGCGGTTTTGGGGTTAACGCGCTGGCCAAAGTATTTCGACGACTTGTCGTTATAGTAAAAATCGCGCCGGATGTTGAAGCGGGAGTTCCGGATGTCGTTGGGGTCGGTCCAGATCAGGTGATTGAAATACGACGTGGGGCGATACCAGCCCACGGGTCGGCCAAGGCTGTCGGCAACGGTCATCGCCGTTTTTCCGTCGGGGTCTTTAATGGCAAAATAGCGGGGTCCCCAGGCGCGCAGGGTGCCGTTACCTCCGCCCGACTTGGGCAGGCCACCCGGTGTCTGAAACTCGAACTGAAGCGCCCAGATGGTTTCTTTGTTGCCGGATGTGGTGCGGTTCTGGTTGTTGTCTTTGAACAAGTCGGAGAACACGTCGCCGGGCTGGGCGGTATACTTGCCAAACCGAGTGGTCATCAGCTGGTACTGCGCATCCTGAATAACGGCCGACGCACTCGCAATCGCTTTGTCGTACAGCTTCTGGTTGTTATACACTTCAGCCAGCAGGTGGTCGGCGGCTGCTTTGACTACGCGACCATCCTGGGTGGTCGATTTGGGAAGCCACTGCGACGCAAACTCCAGATCCTTAGCCACGAAGGCCAGTACCTCTTCCCGCGTGGCCCGCACGAAATCGAGCTTGGGGCTGCTGGCAACCTTGTCAACGATCGGCACCCCACCGTACAGGTTGGCCAGGATGTTATAGGCATAGGCGCGCAGGAACCGGGCTTCGCCCACAGCCGCGTTTTTTTCAGCCTCGTCTTTCCAGACCGCAGCAGGCTTCTCGGCGTATTCGATCAGCGTATTGGCCCGCGGAATTGCTTTTAGATAGGCCCATTCCCAGTGGTGGTTCACCTGCGAGGCAGAGGGTGTAACCCAGGTGCGGTAATCGACATAGGTGTTGATACCGGGGTCGCCGGTCATGCCTACGTCGGTGCCAACCTGAAAATCCCAGACGTTGGCACCGTACCCGTAATCGTCATTTTCAAAATAAGCACTCCGCAGTACGGCGTGGATCGAGGCTATGTAGGTATCGAAGCCCGACTTGTTCACCAGCACCACATCGGGGTTCAGAAAGGCCAGGGGTACTTCGTCCAGCACCGAATCTTTACAGGCATTGCCGGAAATGACCAGCATCAGGCCGAGCAGCACGCGCTTCAGAACGGTATATCGACCGGGTAATACAGTTGGTGTTTTCATGAGTAAAGCTTTTGAGGAGTGTCGACTAAAAACTCAGGTTTATCCCCGCCGTGAAGGAACGGGCCGTTGGGTAGCCCGCCCAGTTGTAGCCACTTTCGGGGTCCTGACCAACGTAATTCGTGAACGTGTGCAGGTTTTTGCCGCTCACATAGGCCCGCAGCGAGTTGACCTTCAGCCGCGACAGCAGCGGTTTCGGAAAGTCGTAGGCCAGGCTCACGTCCTGAATCCGGACAAAATCGCGGGAGGTATAATAGCCGTAGCCCAGCGGGTTGGTGTAAACCAGCGACGGTCGCGTGGTCGATTTGTTTTCGGCCGTCCACCAGCCGGCGTCGAGCATGTTGACCGGTCGGTTGGGGTAGTTATTGACCGGGTCGAGCAGGTAGAACGACTGCTGCCAGCCCTGCATGGCGTTCAGGAATACCGACAGTGACAGGTTGCCGTAGCGCAGCGTGTTGTTGACGCCCCAGCGGTATTTGGGCTCCCGCTGGCTGATGATGGTGCGGTCGCTGGCGTCGAGTTTCCCGTCCTGGTTGAGGTCCTTGAAGCGCAGGAACCCTGGCTTGTAGCCCGGTGGCAGTTCGTCGCCTACCTGGTATACGCCGTCAAAAACGTAGTCGTAATTGATGTTGATAGGTTGGCCGATAAACCAGCGGTTGCCCAGGTCGTCGTCTTCGCGGCCGTCGTTGTTGAGGTCGCTGCCGTACAGATGGGTGATGCGGTTGCGGTTGGTAGAAAAATTGAGGTTGGTGGACCACTCGAACGTACCGCTGCGCACATTGCTGGTATTGAGGGTAAACTCGAAGCCGGTATTCCGGGTGGCCCCCAGGTTGGTCAGCACCTGCGCAAACCCCGTCGGACTGGGTAGTGCCCGGTTCAGCAGCAGGTCGCGGGTGTTCATGTGGTAATATTCGAGGGTACCGCCAATCCGGCCTTTCAGCAGCTCAAAATCGACGGCGGCATTGCTGGAAACCGTTGTTTCCCACCGCAGGTCCTGGTTGGCCATGGTAGCCGTATACACCGCGTTGACCGTAGCGCCACCGTCGCCGTATACGTACTGGGTCGTACCGGCCGTACTGAGCGATCCGTATGGGGCAATAGCCTGATTACCAACCGATCCGACCGAGAGTCGTACCTTGAGCAGGTTGAACACCGGCAGTTTCTGCATAAATGGTTCATCCGACGCGATCCAGGCCAGCGCAGCCGACGGAAACGTACCGTACTTGTGGCTGGCACCGAATACGGAGCTGCCATCGCGCCGGGCGGTCAGGGTCAGCAGGTAGCGGTTCCGGAAGCGGTAGTTGAGCCGGGCCATGGATGAGATCCCGTCTACCTGCTGGGCATTCGAGAAGGCTTGCTGTACCTGAGCCAGGTTCAGGTTGTTCCAGCTCAGCACATCGGTAAAGAAGTTGGAGCCGTTGGCATTGGTCGATTCCCAGTACCGCTGATTCCGGCCGTAGAGCAGCGTCAGGTCGAGGTCGTGATCCGGCGCCAGCTGGCGGCTGTAGGTGACGATGTTTTCCAGCACCCAGTCGAAATCTTCGCGGTTGTACTTGGAGGCACTGCCGAGGTTATTCAGCCCGTTGCGCCGGTAGATGGGCGATGAGGTGTAGCGATGCTCCCAGCGGTAGTTCGGCGAATAGTTGACCCGGTAGGTCAGTCCTTTCACGAAAGGCACATCGACCGTGGCGTAGAAATTAGCGAACAGGTTGTGTTTGATCTCCTGGTCTTTGTCGAGCATGGGATAGAAGATCGGGCTGCGCTGAATCTGGTCGTCAACGGGATAGGGGACCGGGTCCGTTTTGGCTTCGTCGAAATAGAGCTTGCCGAACGGGCTCAGCGTATAGCCCTGCCCCGTATCCGACTCTTTACCCGACAGGTCGCGCCGGGCGTACTGCGAGGTGACACCTACCCGCAGCCAGTCGGTAATGTTGTTCTCCAGGTTGATCCGGAACGACGTGCGGTTGGCGTTGTCGTTGAAAATTAGTCCTTTCTCGTATACCTGCGCTGTCGAGATGAAGTAAGACGTGCGGCCCGTACGGCCCGATACGCTGATGTCGTACGACTGAATCGACCCTTGCTGCGAAATCTCATCCCAGGGGTCGATCGTGACGCCGTTGCGGAAGTTTTCGGCTTCGGTATTCTGGAGGTAGCTGGCTACCTGGGCGGGGTCGGCCGTTTGGCCACTCTGCCGCCGGACGTCGAGGGTTTTCTCGATATAGCGTTCGGGACTGAGGAGTTTGATCCGGCGGCTCCAGTCCGACAGGCCCGCGTAGGCGTTGAACCGGATGACCGGTTTTTCGGTCGTGCCTTTTTTGGATGTGATCAGAATAACCCCGTTTGCTGCGCGTGAGCCGTAGATGGCTGCCGATGATGCATCTTTCAGAATCTCCATCGTTTCGATGTCGTTCGGGTTGATGTCGGCCAGGTTCCCATTGTAGAAAACACCGTCCAGAATGATCAGCGGGTCGTTGTTGGCGGTAATGGAACGGGTGCCGCGTACGAGAATACTGCCGCCCTGCCCCGGCCGGCCATTATCGGTGAACTGGACGCCCGCTACCCGGCCGCGCAGCGCCTGGGTCACGTTGGTATTGGGCAGATTCTCCACCTGCTTCATATCGACCTTGGCCACTGAGCCCGTCACGTTCCGGCGCGACTGCGTACCGTAGCCAACGACCACCACTTCGTCGAGGGCGCGCGTGTCTGGCTTCAGCGTCACGTTAACCGCCGACTGATTGCCCACGGCTACTTCCTGCGATAAAAAACCGACGAACGAAAAAACCAGCACGGCCTCGGTGGCGTCGTCGGGAATAGACAGGCGGTAGTTGCCGGCTACGTCGGTGGTGGTGCCGCGCTGCGATCCTTTCAACACGACGCTTACGCCGGGCAATCCTTCGCCCTTTTCGTCGATAACGGCGCCGGTAAGGGTGCGTTCTGCCACTTGTTCCGGGTTGTCGGTCGGCTGGGGGGCTTTGAACCCAGTGCCGTCGCTCCGGCGGAGCATGATCAGCTTTTTCGTTACTTCGTACTCGATCTGGAGCGGTTTCAGCACCCGGTTCAGTACCGTGGCCAGAGCTTCGTTACTGGCCGAAATGGATACTTTTCGGCTGGTCTGGATCAGCCGTGAACTGAACACAAACCGGGCGTCGCTCTGCTTTTCTATCTCGTGTAATACCGTGCGGACATCTTTTTCCTGCACCTGTAACGTAATGCGCTGATCCAGAATGGCCTGTGCGAAGCCGTCGTTCGCAAAACTCGCGCCGACGAACAGCATGGCCAGTATTAATTGTGTACAGGTAACTTGCATAACCCTACGCAGTACTGTTTTAGGTTGTACCCGTTTTTGCATACTTTTGGTCAGTTTTGTTGGTTTAAGAATAGACAAAACAATCCCCGTTATCCCGCTTGGGATAGGCTCAGGTTCCAGCTTGGCATGGGGAGTACTCAGGTCGGCAATGTTCCAGCATTGCCGACTTTTTTGTTCTTGTGGGTTGTACGTTTACGTCATAGATTCGGGTTTAGGGGTTAGCATCACGTTTGTAAAGTCGGCTAGGGTTTGCAGCCCCGGCTGTTGATGACAATCTGACCGTCAATCAGCTCATACCTGGCTTCGATAACCCGGCAGATCACATCTAGCTTTTCGAACAGGGGCTGGTCGGCCAGTTCGGCTGTAAGGGGGCAGTTGGCCAGTAGCTCTTCGTCATAAACGATGTCTACGCCATAGGCCCGTTCGAGAGTAGCAAACACCGTCGGTAGCGGGGTATCGTCAAAGCTGAAGCGCTGGGCCGGTCCCGCAACGACCTGCGGATCTGCTACCAGCGATTTCGACAGCCGTACTTCGCTGCGTTCGAAGACAATCTTCTGGTTGGGTGTCAGCACTACTCCGTCCAGTTCACGGTCGCTCGTTTTTCGACTCGCCTGCGGGTCTGTCTGGGCAAATACGGCTACCCGGCCCGTTTTTACCTCTACAACAACCTCCGGATCTTTGGGGTACGCGCGAATCAGGAAGCTGGTGCCCAGGACTTTGGTAACCAGCCCGTTGGCGTAGATGAGAAAGGGCCTGGCAGGGTTTTTAGTCACTTCAAAAAAAGCCTCACCCGACAGAAAGACTTCCCGGCCACGGCCACTGAACCCGGGTACGTAGCTGATGCGGCTGCCGGCTTTAAGGATAACCAGCGAGCCGTCGCTCAGCTTCACCGGCATAACCTTACCGGTTCGGTTTACGGTTTCGGTCAACATAGACTGGCGGGTGCCGATCAGCTGGTCATAGCTGAAGTCGGGTCGCATCAGCGCATTCAGCTGACTGGGTAGCTGAACCGTCCAGGCCCAGAGGCCAAGCCCGGCAATCAGGATCAGCGAAGCCGCAATCCGGAACCAGGTATGCTGGTAGAACGGAAGCCGACGCACGGGCCCGTCGGCGTCGGGGATGAAGGGGGCCTGCTGTTTGCGGGCCTGGCCCAGTGTCCGCTGAACGGCATACCGAATTTCCTGATCGCTCAACGGTAACTCCCGTAGCTGCAGGGACTGCACCATAGCCCGGGCTTCCGTAACGAGGGCTACTTTGTCGGGATGCTCGGCTAGCCACTGCTGCCAGCGGGCGTCTGTTTCGCGGGTGGGCAACAGCACCCACTGCCGGAAAGCCTGGTCCCAGACAAAGTCTTCAATACGGTACTGCAGGTATCGTTTCATAGCCATTATGCTGCCTCTCATTAGCTGATAGACAGAAGCTCGCCCCGGATACCATTTTTTAATGCAATTTTTTTCTGGTTTTTTCTGATTCTGCCGGCAAGCTGCACCAGACCAATACCATAGAAGGCTATTTGTCGGCAAACAGGCGTAATTTCACAGACGGGCGTGGCTGCCCAATCGCTGCTCTAAAACAGGTTGAAATGGACCACCAGCAGGGTTAGGAGTTCAATCTTCCAGTATTGCCGCAGGTGTTTGAGGGCCAGCTGAAGGAGATTCGAAACCGTTTGGGGCGCAATGTCCATCACCTCGGCGATTTGTTCGCGCTCCATCTCCTGGAAGAATTTCAGGTAAACGACTTCTTTTTGCCGGCGGGGTAGGGTTTGCAACAGCTGCTGCATGTGCCGGGATCGGTAGAAGGTAGTTTCCTGGTCAATAAACTGCTCTTCGACCGAAAACTCGAAGTCGAACAGCTGAGTTTTGTCATCCGATAACTCGGTGGCGGGCGTCACCCCTGGTAAGTGCCGGTGCATATACCGGCGTAACGACGCCATCAGATACGGCTTCAGCATGACGTCGGTTCGGAGGGAGGCCCGCCGTTCCCAGAGGTATAGAAACAGATCCTGAATGCAGTCTTTGATAAACTCTTTGTCCCGGGAGAAACGGGTGGCGTACCGGAATAGCGGCCGGTAGTACGTGGTCATCAACGCGTCGAACGCCGGTTCTTCACCCGCCAGAAAACGCGCCCAAAGTTGCTGCTCGGCTGAACTATCTGGTGATGACGATCCGTATGGCCCGGACATAGGCATAAAATAAACGAACGAAGAACTGGTTGAAGCTTCAAAGCAATAAGGTTTAAGTAAGAAATACTAGTATTATACCGACCTTATTTTGACGATCTATCGAAAGAGCGATTTTCTTCGACCGGTAGACCCGATTGACAGACCGACAGGCTGCGTCCCGTTTTCAGTAAATCCTACCAAGTTAGCTGGTGGAAGGGGGCTTCTGATCAGGTATTTCGTTGATCTGGTAGGCCACCGAGTTGGCGCCGGGTTCGGTAGCTAATTCCTGCCAGAGCGCATATTGACGGGTAAAACTGGCCCCGTAATAAAAGATCAGGGAACAGTAAAAAACGAAGAGCAGCACGAGTATCGTACTGCCTGCTGAGCCGTAAAAACTACGCACGGGACTGTTGATCAGCAGCCGGTCGAGAACAACCTCGCCGAGTTCAACGAGCAGGGCCGTTACCAGACCGCCCACCCAAACCGCCTGCCAGTGAATCCGAACGTCGGGCAGGTATTTGAAAACAAGCCCGAACCAGATGGTCAGCACCAGCACCGACAAACTCTGGTGGGCTATCTGCGCCAGCCAGGCGTACGACGAGGCATCGGCGCTGAGGGTTGATACCGCTTTGTGCAGACTTAGGGAGACTGTAAACAGAAAGCCGGAGAAAATAATGATGCCCAGTGCAACCAGCTTGGTCAGTAAACCCGGCCAGACCCGGCCCTGGGCAGTCGACTTAACATTCCAGAGTTGGTTGAGCGAGTTTTTAATGGTGGTGAAGAGGGTAGTAGACGCCAGAAACAGCAGCACCAGACTCAGGGCGGTAAGCCACTCCGACGAACGCGGTTTCTGGAGACTACGCGAAATGTCGCGCAGCTGACGGGCGCTGGAGGGACCGAACAGATCGGCCAGTTCGCGAAACAACTGACTGTTTACCCACCGCCGATCGCCCGTAAGCCAGTCTCCGTACAGCTGCGACAGAATGATGAGGATGGAAGGAAGGGCGAAAAAAGCAAAGAAGGCCGTAGCAGCCGCCATGCGGATAGGATCATTCGCACTCAGGTTGGTGAATGCCCGGGCCAGGAGTTGAAGAATCGGCACGATTTTACGCACACCCATAGAAGGACATTGTATTAGCCTAACTGCAAAAACCGGCTTGTGGTTATGGATGCGCCCGGCCGAAACGCCGTTCCAGCCAGTCGACACCGAAGGCAACCAGCGCGGCAGCGGGTAACAGTACCGACGGCGCATCGCCGATCAACCCCTGCCGGCCACCCTTATGCAGCAAAAACGCATCGGCGATGGTCTTGAAATAGTCCGGGTCGAGCCCCTCAACGACCGGGTCTTTCGTATCGAACTCTTCGACCATCTGCCAGTCGACGCGGCCATTGGTCAGGATAGGAACCTCCAGCCTGGCTATGCGTTTGCCGGGTATGCGGGCCAGATGCTCGGCATGATGCAGCAGGCTTATGGTATCCAGCGGGGCGCCAATGGTGAGTACCGAGCCGCCTGCCAGCACGAGCTTCTCAAAGGGAGAACCCGGTCCATATCCATACTGGAGCGGATGGTCGGCGGTAAACCAGGCCGCCCGACCACCAATGGCCGCCACCGACGCACCGGGATTCTGGCTTCGTAGTGCCCCCGGGGTCGTGCGGACAAACTCGGCAAACGCACCGTGGTCGCGGCTGGCTCTGGACCCGAGTCGGTCAAAGGGTGGAATGTCGGCTTTGAGCGCGTTGGGTACATGGCCCGTGTCCGTCACCGCATCTTCATACTGCTGGTCCCAGTTCACGTAACAAAGCAGCGTGCCGGCTGGCCCGACTGCATCCAGTAGCGCCCCGATCAGTGCGTCGGGTCCGTGCAGCATAGGCCCTACCGATCGGAGCCCGGCATGTACCATAACGGCATCGCCTGCCCGAACGCCAAGCGCTTCAATATGTTTGCGGAGTGCCCGGCGCGTCCAGTAGAGACAATCGCCAACCAGTAGCGGGCTACGGTTCATACTTGACAGGGGACAGTGACTATCAGCGCTACCGATTACATGAAGCCAGGTTGGTGTTGGCGCGCGTTATAACGTTGCAAATTTACTTGCCGATGCAGAATATAAAGGCAGTCTCTTATGCGCTGATTATCTGTGCGGTACTGGCTTACTCTAAGTTGAAGGGTACAAATGGGGTACAAATTTGCCTGGTTATGATCGCATTTTCTGCCCGAACGCCACCTCGTATGGGTAGTGTACGACCGACAGGGTGTTTGTCATGACCTAATCCCCGCTACTGTCGCCCAGCATATCTTCCTGATAAATTGTTCTGACCAGCACCATGAGAATGGCCAGCAGGGGCGCGGCCATGATCAGGCCCAGCGTACCGGCAAACGCGCCCACGATGATCTGCACGAGCAGCAACAGGGCGGGCGGAATGTCGTTGAGCCGCTTCTGGATCAGGGGCGTTACCAGATTGCTTTCCACGAATTGGATACCTACGTACAGTAGCAGAACGTTCAGCGCCTGCTGGGGGCCATCGAGCAGGGCAAACAGCAGGGCCGGGATCAGCGCCAGCACAGGACCCAGGTTAGGAATAAAGGTGATCAGGGAGGCAAACAAAGCCAGGATACCGGCCAGCCGAACCCCCAGCAGCGAGAGGCCCAGCCAGCTTAGTAGCCCGACGATAGCCATGGAGATCAGGGTGCCGATCAGCCAGCCCAGCAACGACTCATCCAGCTGGGCCAGAATGTGCCGGGTGCGCTGCCGCCCGGCCGGGGGAATGAGTTTGACCAGCCCGTCGGTGTACAGCCGGGGCTCGGCAGCCAGGAACAGGGCCAGAAAGAAAATGACGTACAGGTCCGTAAACACACTGACCGTTCCCGAAACGGCGCCAAAGACCCGCCCGGCCAGTTGGCTGCCCCCGCCCCCTTTGAGGAGTTTCTCGGGCGACTCCGGAATCTGGCCAATCAGCTGTTTCCCCCAGCTCGTTTTCTCGATCTGCTGCTGCGCGTTTTTCAGGACGCCGGGTAACTCCTGCTGCAGTTGCTGCGTTTGTTCGCCAATGAGCGGAGCTACCAGGGCGCCAACGCCGGCCAGCGTTCCCAGCAACGTCAGCCCGACAACAATCAGGGCTATACCTTCGCGCCAGCCGGTTTTTTGGCTTAGCCAGCGCGCAGCGGCCCGCAGGGGCAGCGCAATCAGAATGGCGCACAGGAGCAACAGGAGCACGTTGAATGACGCGCCCAGTAACCAGGTCACCAGAACGAAGAAAAGCGCAATGCCGACGGCAATACAGACCCGCCGGGCAAACTCAACCCGGGATGACGTTGGATTCGTGTTCATGGGAGACGGTTTTTCGTAACGAACGGATGACGGGCGAAAGGTAGTCAATGGGAACCGGTAAAGGTAAACTCTCTCAGGCCGTCTTTGAGACAGGATCAGGTCGGCTTATATGAATACATCTGGTGGTTTATTTACTGCCAGCCGCCCCCCAGCGCCCGGTATAAGTCGATCAGGGCGGTAAACTGCGCCTGTTTCGTGTTGATTAACCCCAATTCGGCATCCAGTACCGATCGTTGCGCCGTAATTACTTCCAGGTAGGTGGCGTAGCTGGCGGAAAACAGATCGTTAGCGGTCGTTGCGGCTTGCCGAAGTACGGCCACTTCCTGCGTCTGCAGATCAGCCACATCCCGGTAGTTTTCCAGGCCCTGCAAGCTATTCACGACTTCGCCCACGCCCGTCAGAATGGCCCGCTGGTAAGCATAGTAGGCTTCGCGGCTCTGGGCCTGTGAACTAGCCAGATTGCCCCGCAACAGTCGTCGGTTAAACACCGGCGCCACCAGACTCCCCAGTACGCCCGTGGCTACCGACGCCGGATTCAGCAGTACCCCGGGCCGGAATGCGTTGAGGCCCAGATAAGGAGTCAGCGTCAACCCCGGTAAAAACTCGGCCCGGGCCACGGCTACGTCGACGTTGGCCGCTTCCAGTTCGCGCTCGGCCTGCCGGATATCGGGTCGGCGACGTACCAGCTGGGCTGGCACACCCGCCCGAACCGATCCGGGTAGTTGCTGATCCTGAATAGAAGAACCCCTCGGGATGGGCGTAGGGTACCGACCCAGCAGCCCATTGAGCTGGTTCTCCGTTTCGACGATCTGTTGCCGCACCTGCCCTTCCAGGGCGCGGGTGTTCAGCAACTGCGCGTTGACCTGCTGCACCGCCAGTTCGGTTACCCGCCCGGCCTGCTTCTGAACGGTCACTAACTCGACCGCCCGTTGTTGCAGCTCGATATTGTCGCGGATAATTTCCAGTTCGGCATCGTCGGCCAGCAACGAATAATAGAGCCGGGCAATGTCGGCAACCAGGGCCGTAACGACCAGATTGCGACCCTCAACCGAAGCCAGCACCCGGTTGTAAGCTGCCCGTCGACGGTTGCGAAGTTTTCCCCAGATGTCGAGCTCCCAGGAGGCTCGAAAACCGGCAAACAAGTCAGGCGTGGGGTTCGGAATCCGTAAATTACCCCGCACATTATCGGATAGGTTCGTATCGAAATTGCCGACCCCGTTCAGCGTATACCGACCAAATCGGTCTATGCCGGCCGCTGCTACCGCGTCGACCTGCGGCAGCAGCGCGCCCTGGCTGATGCTGTACATAGCCCGCGCTCCCTCAATCCGTTGCAGGGCGATCTTTACGTCCAGATTGCGCACCAGGGCCGTATCGATGAGCGCTACCAGGTTCGGGTCGGTAAACAGGCTGCGGAAGGGCTGCTCCCCAATGCCGGTGGAGTCGGCTTTGCCGGTAAACGAAGACGGTGTCATCATCACCGGTGTAGGGGCGGGCTGATGCATGATCCGGCAGCCACCGAGGCTACCGGCAAGTAACCCGCCGAAGAATAACCAATGGAGTTTATACCGGTTCATGGAGGGGCGCGCTGGTGGAGGAAGTACGGATGGCCGACGACTGATGGGAGCCCGAACGCGGTTTGCGGAAGCGATTGGCGAGGCTGGCAAACACGACATACAGGCCCGGCACGATGACCAGCCCGAATACGGTGCCCATCAGCATCCCCCCCGCTGCCGCCGTACCGATGGTGCGGTTGCCCACGGCCCCGGCCCCGGTAGCGATACAGAGCGGGATCAGACCCGCAATGAAGGCAAAGGACGTCATTAGAATAGGCCGTAACCGGGCCAGAGCGCCTTCTATGACGGCTCGGACAATGGATAGCCCCTCGGCCCGGCGCTGGTTGGCAAACTCAACGATCAGAATGGCATTTTTGCCCAGCAGACCGATCAGCATCACCATGGCAATCTGTGCGTATATGTTGTTTTCCAGCCCCGTGATCCACAAAAAGAAAAACGCCCCGAACACCCCCGTTGGTAAAGACAGAATTACGGGCATCGGGAGCAGGAAGCTTTCGTACTGGGCCGACAGGATCAGGTAAACGAACACCAGGCATATCAGAAAAATAATCACGGCCTGGTTTCCCGACTGCACCTCGTCGCGGGAGATACCGGCCCAGTCGATGCTGTAGCCCTTGGGTAGTTTGGTAGCCGCCACTTCCTGAACTGCCCGGATGGCGCTGCCGCTGCTGAAGTCGGGCGCTGCCTGCCCGTTGATTTCGGCAGAAGGGTACATGTTGTAGCGGGTTGCCTGCTCCAGTCCGTATACCCGCTCCACGCGCATGAAGGCCGAAAAAGGGACCATTTGACCATTATCGTTCTTGACGTATAACTTCAGCAGATCATCCAGCTGCGCCCGGTAGCTCGGCAGGGCCTGCACCATCACCTTGTACATCTGGCCAAAGCGGATGAAATTGGTGGCGTACTCCGAACCGATCAGGGTTTGCAGCGTCTGCATGGCTTCGCCGACCGACACGCTTTTTTGAGCCGCTTTGTCGGGGTCTACGTAGAGCATATACTGGGGAAAGCTGGCGTCGAAAATGGTGAATGTGTTTTCGATCTCGGGCCGATCTTCCAAATCCTGTACGAACCGCCGAACTACGCTTTCCATCTGCTTGTAGTCGCCCTTGCCGGTCTGGTCGAGTAGCCGTAACTCCAGGCCGCTGGCATTTCCGTAGCCCGGTACGGCCGGGGGCGGGAAAAACTCAATCTGCGCACCTTTGATGCCGCGCGTCTTCTCGGCCAGGGCTTCCATCACCTCATCGACCGATTCGGTCCGCTCGTCCCAGGCTTTGAGATTGACCAGGCAGGTGCCGAAGGTAGCGCCTGTACCGTCGGAGAGGATGTTGTTACCCGCCAGCGTGGAGACCGATTTGATCGCGGGAATGCCTTTGGCTAGTTGCTGAATCTGGTCAACGACCTGCCGGGTTCGCTCCAGGGTAGCGCCCGCCGGGGTGGTAATGCTGGCGTAGAACGTACCCTGGTCATCGTTCGGAATAAAGCCCGGCGCTACCTGTGAGCTCGTGCCCCAGATGCCCGCGCAGAACGCCCCCAGCAGACCGAACGTTACCACCCGCCGATTAATGATGAGCCGCAGCAGACGCTGATACCGACGCGCCAGCCCGTCGTAGACCCGGTTGAAGCGGTCAAAGAAGCCGCTGAGCATTCCTTGTTTAGGTTCGCCGTGCGTGTTTTTCAGAATCAATGCACAGAGGGCTGGGCTGAGCGTCAGGGCATTGACCGCCGAGATCAGAATAGCCACGGTCATCGTCACGGCAAACTGCCGAAAGAATATACCCACCGGCCCCGTCAGAAACATGACGGGTACAAACACGGCGACCATCACCAGCGTAATGGCGACGACGGCCCCGCCAATCTCGCTCATGGCCGCTTTTGACGCAGCCCAGGGGTCCAGATCGTCCTGTTCCATTTTGGCATGAACAGCCTCGACGACCACGATGGAGTCGTCGACAACGACCCCGATCGCCAGGACCAGGGCGAAGAGGGTGATGAGGTTAATGGAGAAGCCAAAAAGCTGCATGAAGAAGAACGTGCCGATCAGCGCTACCGGCACGGCAATGGCCGGGATCAGCGTAGACCGCCAGTCCTGCAAAAACAGAAACACGACCAGCGCGACCAGCACGAACGCTTCGATGAGCGTCTTGATCACCTCGTGAATGGATGCGTCGAGAAAGCGGGATACGTCGTAGGTAATTTCGTAGTCCATACCCGGGGCAAAGCGCGTTTGCTTCAGCTCGGCCATGCGGGCCTTGATACCGGCAATAACCTCACTGGCGTTGGAACCCGGCAGTTGCCTGAGCATGATGGCAGCCGACGGGCGCCCGTTGTGCTTCGATACAACATCGTAGTACGTCGTGCTGAACTCAATATCGGCCAGGTCTTTGAGCCGGAGCAGTTCCCCGTCGGTGTTGGCCCGCAGGGGAATGTTGCCGTACTCTTCTTCGGTGGTGTATTTACCGGTGTATTTCAGCACGTACTGCAACGCCTGTCCCTGCTTGTCAGAGCTTTCGCCCAGCTTGCCCGGAGCCGCTTCTACGTTCTGGGCCTGTAGCTTTTCAACCACCTCATCGGCCGATATGTTGTAGGCCAGCATCCGGTCCGGCTTGAGCCAGATCCGCATGGCATACTCGCGGGCACCCATGATGTCGGCATACCCCACGCCTTTGATCCGCTTGAGCTCGGCCAGGATGTTGATGTCGGTGAAATTATAGAGGAACTTCTCGTCGAGGGCATTATTGTCGCTGAAGATATTCAGATACATCAGCATCGAGTTTTCTTCTTTGGCGATTTTTACCCCGTTTTTGATCACCTCCGACGGTAACTCGGCCATCACGGCCGCCACGCGGTTCTGTACGTTTACGGCGGCTACGTCGGGGTCGGTGCCTACCTCGAAGATGATCTGCACGACGCTCACACCGTCGTTGGTGGCATCGGACGACATGTATTTCATGCCCGGTACGCCGTTGATGGCCCGTTCGAGGGGCGTGATGACGGCCTTGACGGAGGTTTCGGCGTTGGCGCCGGTATATTCAGTGGTCACGTTGACCTCCGGCGGAGCGACGGCCGGAAACTGGGTCATCGGGAGCTGGGTTACCGCCAGCAGACCCAGCAGGGTAATAATCACCGAGATGACAATAGCCAGTACGGGGCGTTCAATAAATCGGGAAAACATAGTACGGGTCAGTTATTGCCTGGCTAACTGTGCCATGACCTGCGGGGCCGACAGCAGCCTGGGCTGGATGATATCACCTTCTTTGACGGTTTGTATGCCTTCGAACAGGATCCGGTCACTGGCCGACAGGCCCGATCCGACTACGTAGAGCTGCGGCAGCCGAAGCCTGGGCACGAAGCTCCGCATCTGTACTTTATTGTCAGCTCCGACTACGAACACGAAGAGTTTATCCTGGAGCTCGAAGGCCGCCTGCTGCGGAATAAGCAGCGCGTTCGTCACGGTCTGATTCATTCGAACTTTACCGCTCGACCCGTGTTTGAGCAGGTTCCGGGAGTTGGCGAAGCGGGCGCGGAAGGCAATATTTCCGGTACTACGGTCAATCTGTCCATCTATTTTTTCGATGGCGCCCGGGCTACCGTGCAGCCGATTATTGGCCAGCAGGAGCGATACGGCCCGTTTTTGCAGCGGGTCTTGAGCGGTCATGAAATCCAGATACTCGCCTTCGGGTACGTTGAAATAAGCAAATACCTGCCGGTTGTCGGAGAGGGTCGTCAGCAGGGTTCCTTCGTCAACCAGACTCCCCACTTTATTGGGAATCCGGTCAATGGTGCCGGCAAAGGGAGCGCGGATCTGGGTCAGGGCCAGCTTGAGTCTGGCTGCGGTTTCGGACGTCCTAGCTTCGTCAATTCTGGCCTGGCTGGCCGCTAGTTTTGCCTGAGCCTTCTCCAGTTCGATGCCTGAAATGATTTGTTTACCCGCCAGCAGGGAAACACTTTTGACCTCAACATCGGCGGTTTTGGCTTCCGCTATGGCATTTTTCAGGCTGGCCTGTGCCTTCAGGAGTTCTTCCCGGCACTCGGGGTTGCTGACTGTGAAGAGCAGTTGTCCCTTTTGCACGAACGTTCCTTCATCAACGTAAATGCGGTCGAGATAGCCTTCAATACGGGTGCGTATCTCAACATTCTGTACGGCCTGTATGTCGGCAACATACTCTTTGGCGTAGATCGTATCGGTAATGACCGGCTGAATGACCGGATAGGTTTCGGTTTGGGCAGCTTGCTGTTTGGTTTCGCTCGAGCAGCCTGGCAATAAGGCAACAGCCAGCAGAACGAACAGGACAAGCGCCGACAATTGGACCCGGCCAGAGCGGGTCACCAGTTGTGCAGACATAGTCTGTTTGGTAAAATGAACGAGAAAATGGATGGAAAGGCACCGGGCTAGCCACGAGCCGGTACATCAGGACGCGCCATAGCCTGCACAGACCCGGAACGGACCTGCCCTGATCGGCCAATAGGCGCACTAGTCGCTACGCAATCTGGGGGGGAGGGGTATTGATGTCGGTCGATCTGGAGCGGTAGATCGTGTGGGTAAATGCCTGAACCGGCACAGTTACAAAGCCGGCAGAAGCCGCAAACTCGTACATGACAACCGGTCCGGGAACTGACCAGTCGACAAAAATTTTGGATACCTGGTCTTCTTCCTCGTCGGACTCGTCATGCTCCGGAACGGCGTCCTGAATGCCGAATATCGTCTCCAGTACCAACTCGCTGAAGCTTTCGATTTCGTTAAAGGAGAGGTCTTCGCGGTATTCGCCCCGGCTGTTCGGCGTGACGTATCCGTCGGGCGCATCGATACTGACGTTAATGACGTAGAACGCCATCAACAGACAGAATAATCGGTGCCAGATCGGATTACCAGACCGTCGTTTGTTCATCGGGGGAGTTAATGCAACGCAAAGTTAAGCGGTTAGGCTACAACATCTACAAAGCGGTCTGGCCGCTCATAAAGTTCACGTGAGTACGTGATTAATTGGTGAAGAATTACCTGTTGCCGACTGAGAGTGATTACTCTCTCGTGTTTAAGTAGTTCCGTTTGGTGTTGTAATGCAGCAGGTAAGCCCGCTTGCTGCTTTCGTTCAGAAACGATCGCTCAACCAGACTGCTTACGCTGGCCTGCCGCTCGCGAAACGGCGCCAATAGCGGTTCGATCCGCCTGTCGGCCACCCCGATCCGCCGGCCAAACTCGGTAAAGTCGCTCAGTCCCGGATGGTTCGTGCGGGTAAAGATTGCCGATCGGTACCCATCGGCAAACAGACCGTTGTCCAGGGCGAAGTCGGTATCGTTGACATGCAGGTGCGTGTTGAGTAGATCATAGGCCGGGCTGAGCAGGTAATCACCGTAGGCCGACTCCATCAGCGAAAAGTTTTTCAGGTGCGCGTCGCCATTTGAAAACAGGAAATTGAAGACGACCAGCCTGAAATACCGCTCGATCTCGACCCGCCAGGCGGCCACGTACTGCCGGATCAGTAGTCCCGCTTCTTCATAGCTGTAGGTGTACTTGAAATTAGGCCCGGCGTTCTGGTTTGTCTTACCCGCCAGCGACGCAAAATCCTCGATGCCCCATTTAGTCCCGTCGGGTTTTACGTCGAAGCGTTTGGTCAGGTAGGCGGGTGCGCCGTCCTGGAAGAATACCAGTGCGTTAGCAGCGGTATCGATTCCATACACCTGCCGGGCAATCTGCATGGTCAGGTGTTCGTTGGCCGGTACCTGATCTACCTTCAGGACGTCGCGCGGAATGGGCTTAAGAATATACGTTCCCTGCTCACCGGCCTGGGTAAGCCGGAGTTGGTTCCTGTCCAGCAGCAGGCTTTCTTTTTCCTGCACGCCCGATATGGAAATGCGTTTACGATTTTCCAGGAAAAGTCCGGCCACGGCCTCGTCGCGCTGCGGCTGTTCATAGGGCAACAGGTGGCTCACCCGCTTGCCGTTGAACAGCTGGCGCAGACAGGCGGGGCTATAGGTTGTAAAGCCCTCGGCGAGCGTGCCCGGACAACAGGAAACAGCAGGTATACTCATGGGGCAATCAGGGGCTGTACGGTGATGGGGCCGATGGTATCGTATCGGGCCGTAGCGAGCAGCAGACCGAAGCTGTCGTTCTCGTCGATGTGCAGCTGAGTACTCTGCAAACGCCGGTTCACGCCCTCGCTGAGCAGATTGGCAAAAAACGGGAAGAGCTGATTGCTTTCATAAGGCGCCTGGCGTTTAGGCAGGGTCAGACTGATCGCCGGTTTTTGCGCGTCGACCAGCCACCCTTCATCGTAGCGGAAGATGTAGTGTTGGGTAGTCTTTTCGGTGAGATAACCCGCCAGTTCCTGGTTTCGGTAAACGGCTGCCTGGCGCATGCGATTACAGATTATGTGGTTTTACGATCCATCTGAGTTCCATACCCAATACGTCGGCCAGTTTGATCAGGGTAGACACTCTGGGATTACCCGCTCCCGACTCGATGGCTTTTACCGTTCGCAGGCTGACCCCTGCCAGCTCGGCCAGGTACTCCTGCGTCAGGCGTAGCGTATTCCGACGCGCAATGAGTTCCGAGATTAGTTTATCCATAGTGCATTATGTTGCCCTTTTTGATCGTGAAATATGAACAGAACGTAAATATATGTGCAAAAGGGCAGTATAGTGCACGTGTTGCTAGTTGACTAATGTTAAAATGACCGCTTATTTGTTTGGAACACAGGGTCAGGGTCTACAAGCAATAGTCAGGACATAAGCTACGCGAGGCCCTGGTAAATTTTCTGAATCTGGTTCAGTTAGCCAGCGCCGATAAACAGACGTATGTATTGAACATCATGTATACGTACATTCCATTAGTGTACGGAATATAGCTCAAAATGAAAATAAAGTATTAATCTACTGAGTGTGGTTACTTGCCGATGCAGAATTTGCTGAAGATCGAATCCAGCAGGTCGTCGGTAGTGATCTCGCCGGTTAGCTCTCCCAGGTGTTGCAGGGCAACCCGTAAGTCCATCGCCAGCCAGTCGGGGGTAACGCCGGTGTCGAGGCCGGCAATGGCGCGGGCCAGAGCGTTGTCCGTGCCGGTGAGGTGCTCGTAATGACGGGCGTTGGTCACTACGGCGCTACCCGTCTGTACGGCGGCATCGGTGCGGACATGGGCCGATAGGGCCGCCTTGAGCTCGTCCAGATGCGTATGCCTGGCGGCCGAAATCCAGACAATGGGTTCGCTGGCGATACCCTCCAATTCTTCTTTACGCCCGGCGTCAATGGCGTCCAGCTTGTTGCCGATCAGCAGATACGGTTTTCCCGAAGCCTGCACCTCGGCTACGGCGTCGCGCAGGTCGGTGGGAGCGATGTTAAGACCGTCGAATAGGTAGATCACCAGCGACGCATCCCGCATTTTCTGCTGCGTCCGTTCGATACCAATGGCTTCGATGGTGTCGGTAGCCTGCCGTAGCCCGGCCGTATCGATGAGCCGGAAGCGGATGCCGTCAATGAATAGTTCATCTTCGATCACGTCGCGGGTGGTGCCGGGAATGTCGGAGACAATGGCTTTTTCTTCGTTCAGCAGCGCATTCAGCAGGGTTGATTTGCCAGCGTTGGGTTTGCCGATAATTACAGTAGGAACGCCGTTTTTGATGGCGTTGCCAGTTGAGAACGACTCGATCAGGGGATGCAGCACCCGCCGGATGTCGTGCATCAACTGCCGGAGCTGATCGCGGTGGGCAAACTCGACGTCTTCTTCTCCAAAATCCAGCTCGAGTTCGACCAGCGCCACGAAGTCAATCAGCTGTTGGCGCAGGGTTTTGAGCTGCCGGGAGAAGCCGCCCCGCAGTTGGGTGAGGGCGGCCCTATGGCTCGCGTCAGAGTCGGACGCGATCAGATCGGCTACGGCTTCGGCCTGGACCAGGTCGAACTGCCCGTTCAGAAACGCGCGCTGGGTAAACTCGCCCGGCCGGGCTAGGCGGACGCCTTCTTCGGTCAGGCGTCGCAGGATCTGCTGGATGATGAACTCCGAGCCGTGGCACGAAATCTCGACAACATCTTCTTTGGTAAAGGAACGGGGTGCCCGGAAAATGGTTACCAGCACCTCGTCAATGATGGTTTCTTCGCCCGATGCGTCGGGGCGGTTGCGGAGGGTACCGAAATGCGCCGTGTGGCTGGCCTGCTTGGTGAGGTCCTTGCCGCGGAAAAGTCGGTTCGTTATGGAAATGGCGTCCTGGCCCGATACGCGGATAACGGCAATGGCGCCAATTCCGGGGGCCGTAGCCAGGGCAGCAATGGGGTCTAATTGAATCAAGGTTACGTTTATGTTTCGGTTCAGCGCGGTTGATCTGCATACCCAGCATACTCACAGGCTGAAAACGGTATTGGGAAATATGGGGAGCCGCCTGACGACGTTGACGATGCGTTTTTCCAACGGAACGGCTGGCAGCCCCAGGGCGTCGGCGTGGCTGTCGCCCAGAAAGAAACGCATCTGAGCGGCTGCGAGGTTCCTGACGTTATCGGGCTGGCTCGACGCTTTTCCGGCAACCTCGGCAATGGCGTTGAGAAGCGCGCTGGTCAGGCCTTTGCCGGCTTCAGACGCGCGAAATTGACGACGGGCAATGGCGCGGTCGAGGTGGTAGGCCTCGCGCAGGTTCTGGGGAAGCAGTTCATGGGCAACACCATTCAGCGAGGCAATGACATTGATGTGGTGCAGGTAATCTTCTTCCTCCTGTTCGGTGGCCGCAACGCCCGATTGCCGCAGGCCCCGCAGCACAATGTACGAGAACGACAGGTTGGTGCCGGCCATATCTTCCTGGTTGACGGGCATACCCCAGTCCATGTTCCAGCGCCCCGACTGTAACCCGAACCAGCGGGCACCGGCATGGATCAGCCGAACTTTCAGCGTGCGCAGAACGGCTTTGACGGGCCCGCTCCATTCGTTGGGCGTATTGACTCCAAAGACCCATTCGCCGGTTTCCTGCAGGCGTCGGGCCGTATCGTTTTTGATCCGTTCGGTAAGCCAGAGCAACTGCACCCCATCGGCACCCATGTAGGTGTAGGGGAGTGAGTAGGTGCCCAGCACGAGCCCGATCAGACCAGCATGTTGCTGAAAAAAGGCCATTCCGCGCTTCATCCGGGCCGGGTCGGCCCAGTCGGGCAGTCGGCCCTGTTCGGTAAAAAACGCCTGAACGGCTGCCGGCTGCTGAGCCAGGTCGACATCATGGGTGTCGGCTAGCCACTGCATCAGCGTACTGATGCCCCCGCGTCCGCTGGCATCGGCAACGGCAGCCAGAACGGCATCGGCAGGCGGGTCACCCTGCTGGCGATAATGGCTCAGAAGCGTATCGGAGAACGAACGGGTTGGCTTGACAAGTGTCGGCATGGGAGCGAGTCTGTATGCCGGTAACGCTGGGGGCGGGGGATTGGTTTACAGATGAATCTGCATCCCGTCGTAGCCGAGTCGAATAGAAGGAGGCAGCTCTTTCTCGACGTCCTGATGCATACCGAGCTTGTGGCTGATGTGGGTGAAGTAGGTACGCTCGGCGCCGATCCGTTCGGCCAGCGCCACTGCCTGATCGAGGTTGAAGTGCGAAATATGCGGCTGGCGCTGCAGGGCGTCGAGGATCAGGATTCGGGTGCCGTAGACTTTGTCCAGTTCCGGTTCGGCAATGGCGTTGAGGTCGGTCAGGTACGTAAAATCGCCGATTCGGTAGCCGTATACGGGCAACCGGTGGTGCATGACCTCGATCGGTATTATCGGAATCCCCAGCACCTCGAAGGGCTGGTTCTGAATTTCGTGGAGCTGGATGCGCGGAATACCGGGGTACCTGTGTTCGGCGAAGATGTAGGCAAACTCGCGCTGGAGCTGCGCCAGTACCGTAGGGCGGCCGTAGACGGGCATATCCCGGCCGGAGCGGAAATTATAGGCCCTGATTTCGTCGAGCCCCGCCGTATGGTCTTTGTGCTCGTGGGTAAACAGGACGGCATCGAGCTGGTGCAGATTGAGCCGGAGTACCTGCTGCCGGAAGTCGGGCCCGGTATCGATGACGAAACTACGCCCGTCGATGGCAATATGGGCCGAGGTGCGCAGTCGTTTATCCCGAAAGTCGGCCGAGCGGCATACGGCACAGTCACAGCCAATCAGCGGCACCCCCGACGACGTTCCGGTTCCAAGCAGCGTAACAACCATGGTGCGTGATTGAGTAATTGAGTGACTGAGTGAATTTGGGTAGCGTACAGCTGATTCGCTCAATCACTCAATCACTCAACCGCTCTTTATTTATCGGTAAGTTGATTGACGACTTCTACCAGACGGTCGAAGTTGAGGGGTTTAACCAGGACGTCGTTGAAGCCGGCCGTCTTGAATTCTTCTTCCGTATAGTTCTTGGCGTTACCGGTAATGGCCACGATGGGTACTTCGGCTTTGGTCGTGTCAGACAGGGCCCGCACGCGACGTACGCATTCCATGCCATCCATGACGGGCATGTTGATATCGAGCAGCAGGATGCTGAAGTCTTCTTTCTCGAGAATCTGTAAAACCTGGTCGCCGTTCTTTACGGCAGTAATATCATAGTTCTGAAACTCAAGGATTTTGCGGGCCAGATTCTGAATAACGGAGCTATCTTCGGCAATCAGGACGCGTTTGGAAGCTGACATAGGGCTGGGGAATCGTGTTACGTTTGTGTGGTGAAATTATAGAGTTAATTCGGCAAACACAAAAAGACTATTTGCCGGTCTGGTTCGGTCAAGTACCCCAACCGCGTTCTGGAGAGGCATATGTTGGCAAAGTCGATAAAATCTTTCGAAAAAATAGCCTTTTTCCTATGGCGCGTATCATTATTTTAGTTAAGTTTACCATTCATATCCTATAAAGTAAATTGAGTAACAGCGCTACGGTGTTTTACCTGCCCGTCCCAGCCGTTTGTCGACTTGCAACCGAGAGGCATTTGACTGACGACCAGTGGCTTGGTCAGGTACTATGTGTTTATAAGCTATCCTTCCTCTATACTCTCTCACTCTACTACTTATGAAACTCACCGGACCCGAAGGGGCCTTCGAGTTGAACATTCTGGATTATGAATGCAGCGACTCGCCCTATTTCATGGATCGAAACTGGCTTATTGTCAGTGTAAAGACCCGCTATCAGAACCGCGAATGTGTTCGTACGGCCCCCGTCCTGTCAACCTGGGAGCTGGAACTTCTGCTTAAATGGATGCGGTCGGTAGCCGACGAGCGTGAGCTGTCGCCCCGACTGACGTTTGTTGAACCGGCCCTTGGCTTCAGCACGCTGTCGGGCGGGCGGGGCGATTACCGGCTCCGGATCAAGCTCGGCTCAGAAGCCCGGCCTTCCTGGCAAACCGGCGCCACTCCCTTCTACCTGCCTGTTTCGCCCGACAAACGAGAACTGCAGGGCGCTATTCAGGATCTGGAACGCCAGCTCCGGCGCTTCCCGGTGCGGGATTAAGTCAAATCAGTCGCCACCACCACAGCCGCTGCAACCGCTGGCCGAACAGCCACTGTCGGCTCCGGCGTCAGCGCCGTCATGACCATCAGTTGCGTCGTGGCTGTGGTGGTCGGCATCGCCCGAAAACAGAATTATACCGCTCCCAGCATCGGTCTGCTGTCGTCGTTGGTCGGGGTTTGTGTTCGAGTTGGCGAGGCTGCCGAGCAGCCAGATCAGCCCGCCAAACGCGACTATGACCAGCAGCGCCACCACCAGCATCCGTGAGCTGGCCTGCACGAAGAGGAGTGCCGTCAGCAATAGGCCAACCAGCGTCAGGCCCCGGCTGAACTGGATCGATGGTTTGGGTAGCACCCAGTATCGGCCCCGGTTTACGCGCTGAAACCGGGTATTGGTAAAACGGATGCGGGCATCGGGCCAGATGTCGGCGGGCGTTTCGGTGCCGAAGGTGTCGCGATATAGCCGGTGCGTATCCGAGTAGAACCCGTTAAACTTATCGGCTTCCTGCCTGCCGCCCTGGGTGGGCGTATGGTGAATATCGCGCCCGAGGGTGGTGCGGCACAGGTCGATCCAGTAGGAGCGGGTGTAGGTCAGGTGCAGATGCCAGGCCTGATCGACGGCATCGGAGGGCGTAACGCCGGTTTCGGTCAGGCAGCACAACAGCAGAAACTTCCGGTATTCGGTAACGACGCGCCGGGCGTAGGCGTCCGACCAGCCGTTTTCGCGGGCCAGCCGGGCGGTGAAGGGAAGCGCCACGCCGGGTTCGTCGAACCGGAAGGCCACCAGTTTCTGCCAAAGTAACTGGTTGGAGGGGTTCATCAGTAGTTACGTTTGTTTGGTTACGCCACATCCAATTTTATGCCTTTGTCATCAATAGCAGAAACGGTCTTTTCGGAAATCCCGGGCTCGTCTCAAATGAAGATATTGGGTAACTCACAATGAGCCTCACTCTTACGGCATCAGGGTTCTTCGCGGGTGGCCAGGAACTCGGCGAAGGCTTTTTCGAGGTCCTGAAGGGCTTCGTTCAGGCCGCTGGTGTCGTTGACTTTGAGCTTGCCTTCAGCCGTTCGGGCAATGTCGGCCATGCGCGCTACGCCGATGGTCCCCGCCGATCCTTTGAGCGTATGCAGGTGGCTTTTCACGGTCGGGATGTCGCCCAGGGCGTAGGCATCAACGGCGCCCCGTACCAGATCGGCGGCTTCGATCATAAACTCTTCCAGAATACTGTCGACCAGCTCCTGGCCGCCAATGTCGCGCAGCTGACCCACAATGGCTTCGTCGAGAATCGGGAGTTGATTCTCTGGTTTGGGTTCTTTCGGCTTGCTGACGGGCGGAGCCGCCGAGGGTTCGGGCTGGCTGGCTTTCAGCTGCCGGTTGTCAACGATCTCTTTTACCTTCGCCACCAGGCTCTGCGCCCGGATAGGTTTGGCAATGTAATCGTCGAGGCCCTGGCTGATGAACCGTTCGCGATCCTCGCGCATCGAATAGGCTGTCATCGCTACGATGGTCGGGAGCTGACTGCCAAACTGATGGCGCAGATGCCGGGTCGTTTCTACGCCGTCCATGTCGGGCATCTGAATATCCATAAAAATGACGTCGAAGGGCGAGGTTGCCGGTGTGGCTGATCCGGCGCCGTCGTTCACCCGCTCGTCTACGGCCTGGATGGCTGCGGGACCGCTGTCGGCCGTGGTGACGACACAGCCGGCTTTGCGCAGAATTTCGCTGGCTACTTTCCGGTTCACGGCATTGTCGTCGACGAGCAATACCTGCGGGTGGTAGGTCGAGAAGAAGTTGGCGAGGGCTATTTCGGCCACTTCGGTGGTTTGCTGGGTGGGGCTGATGGCAGTTTCTTTCAGCTCGATGGTGAACCAGAACGTGCTGCCCTGACCTACTTCCGACTCGACGCCCACTTCACCTTTCATCAGCGTGGCGAGTTCTTTGGAGATGGCCAGCCCCAGCCCCGTGCCGCCGAACGACTTGCGCGAGGAGGTGTCGACCTGACTGAACGAGTTGAAAAGCAGCTTGATATTGGCGGGCGAGATACCAATGCCCGAGTCGATCACGGCCACCCGAATCCGGTTAAACTTCCCGTGTTTACTAATGAGCGAAGCCTCTACGCGCACCTCGCCGTTTTCGGTAAACTTGATGGCGTTGGAGGTCAGGTTCGACAGCACCTGCAGCAGCCGCGTCTGATCGGCAATGACGTAGGTGGGCAGGTCGGGGCTGAGGTGGTAGGTCAGCGTATTGTTTTTGGAGTTGGCCTGTTGCCCAAACAGGGCAATTAGCTTCTCGAAAATCTCCCGGAACGCAACCGGCGACTCGTGCAGCACCATCTTGCCCGCTTCGATCTTCGACAGGTCCAGGATGTCGTTCAGAATGTTGAGCAGCGTTTCTGACGACCGCTTGATGGTTTTGACGTAGCTCCGCTGTTCGTCGTCGAGCTGGGTGTCGTTGAGCAGGTCGATCATACCGATCACCCCGTTCATGGGCGTCCGGATCTCGTGGCTC
Source organism: Spirosoma lacussanchae (assembly GCF_005870035.1). Classification (GTDB taxonomy): domain Bacteria; phylum Bacteroidota; class Bacteroidia; order Cytophagales; family Spirosomataceae; genus Spirosoma; species Spirosoma lacussanchae. Next base: position 179,815 of record NZ_SWJG01000009.1, read on the forward strand.
ATATTGGCCAGAAACTGCTCCTTAACCTTCAGCGATCGTTCGGCTTCGTCTTTGGCTTTGACCAGTTCGGCCGACTGGCGCTTCAGCTCCGTAATGTCGCGGGCCAGCACCGCTACTACCGGGTCGGGGTCGTTGCCGGGGCCATCGTTCAGCAGCAGCATATTGAACATGAACTGCCGCTCGGTGCCGTCTTTCCGGCGCATACTGACCTCGAAGTTGCGGAGGCTGTGGTTGCGGCCCAGCTTGATCATGGCCCGGTGAATAACGCTCTTGTCTACAAAATACTGCATGGCATCCTGCCCCAGTACCTCGTCCGGCGTGTAACCTAGGCGTTTGAAAACCGACGGACTGACCATCGTAATGCGCCCTTTCCGGTCGACCCGAGCGTAGATATCCTGGAGATTTTCGAAGATACCCCGAAATTTTTCTTCGCTCTGCCGGGTCGCGATTTCGGCCCGTTTGCGGTTGGTGATGTCGCGCGCTATGCCGGATACCTCTTCAATGAGCCCGCTGGCCAGCATGATCGGGTTGAGCTGGAAGTCGAGCCAGACTTCCGAGTTGTCGAGCCGGTCGCCGTCGATGCGGAGTTCAAAGTTCTGGGGCACCCCCCGAAAAGCCTGCCGGTAGCGGTCTTCGAGGATTTTACGGCTTTCGGGGCCGACCATCCGCCAGCCAAAGTTAGGCGCGCTGCTGTTGAGGGTAGGCAGGGCGCCTACGTTGCGTTCGATCAGCTGGGCGTAATTTCGGTTGAACGAGGTGAGCTGCAGCGCTTTGTTGACCGACCAGATCAGATACGTGCTACTGTCGAACATGGCGTTGAGCCGGGCGTTCTGCTTATCCAGAGCCGCTTCGGACTGCTTTCGGGCAATGGCCAGCGCCACCTGCCCCGAAATGAACTCGAGCAGCTCGAGGTCGCGGGGGCCGTAGGTGCGGGCATCGTCGTACGATTTGACCCCAATAATCCCCGTAATCTCGTCGCCGATCCGGAGCGGAGCCGTCAGCATGACCTGCGGCTGAAGCTGGCCGTACAGATCGATCTCGTGCTGGTCGGCCAGGGCCCGGATATCTTTCTCGTACAGAAACAGCGGTTTGTTGGCTTGAATGGTATATTCGGTAAGCCCGTTGCCGATCTTCCGCTTAGTGAACCGCATGTTGCCGCCAAAGTATTCGTCTACATAGTACGGGAACGACAGGTAGGTTTTGCCGGCGTCGTAAAGAGCAATGAAGAAGTTACGGGCATCGATGATGTTACCCAGTTCTTCATGAATTTTCTGGTACAGCTCGTCCAGGTTGGGGGTGTTGATGGTCCAGTTGGCGATGCTGTAATAAAGTTTCTGGGATTTTTCAGCGCGGATTTTCCCGGTCGTGTCGTGCAGAATACAGCGGAAAGCCGTTGGCCGGTCGTTATCGAAACGGCAGTTGACGCTGCCCGACAGAAAGAGTGTTTTGCCTGTTTTGCTACGGAAAACGGTCTCGATATACGGCAGTTTATCCCCCTGCTGAATGCGCTTGAGGGCCGCCAGGGTGCTGGTGGCGTAGTCGGGGTGGAGTACGTCGCGCAGATTCAGGGCGGCAATTTCGTCGGAGCTGTAGCCGAGTACGTCGCGCCAGGCGCGGTTCACGAAAATAAATTTGCCGTCGAGGGTGAGCAGCTGAATCAGGTCGGAGGTGTTGTCGACAAGGTCCTGAAGCTGCGCATTGGTATTCGAGAGCGCCGACGCTACCCGCCGTTTGTTGGTAACATCCTCGCCGATGAGCGTAAACGACGAAACATATCGATGGGTGCCGGTGCTGTCGTCGGCCCGGTTGGCAATGAATGAGTTGAGCAGCACATTCCGGACGGCCCCGCTGCGCGCCAGCATGCTGATCTCCCGCTGTTCGGGAAAGGTGGCTTTGGTGAGGGCGTCTTCAAATTCGAGTTCGAGCCGGGCGCGGTCGGCCGCCGGAATGAAAATATCGAAAAAGTTTTTGCCGACGATATCGTCGGGTTGCCAGGCCGTAACGCGGTAGGTATACGGGTTAGCGTAGCTGAGCGTACCGTCGCGGTCAATAGTAACACCAATCAGGTTGAGCTGGTCAACGGTCTGGCGAACATCGAACGGGGTAAGGGTATCGGCTATAGGGTCCTGTTGGGCTTTGAGTCCAGGCATAACTATGACAAGTCAATCGATCTGTTGAACGGCTACTCGTTCCGGTGTTGGATCAGGTAATACATTGGTGAGTGATTGTATAAATTTACGCAAAAGAGTGGCTGTTTGGTACAGACCGGATCAAGTCTATTTTGGTGGCTAGTATATCTTCATTGGTCTACTATCACTTAATTTGCTGTTTATTGTACTACTTATGCTAAAACGTTTCCTATTTGGGTTTGCGATACTGGGTCTGGCTGCCTGTGAGCCATTCGATCTGGAGCGCAAAACCTTTCCTGTCTGCGCCCAACCCTCGGCCGAGATCGGCGTTGTTGTCGATCGGCTGGATGTCACCTTTTTTCTGGATAAACCCGCGGGGGATATCACCGTGGCGGGCTGGGACCCCGGCGATGGGCGAAACATCGGCCGGGTCGGAAACCGGGTCACCTATAACTACGCCCAGCCGGGCACCTATACCGTCACGCTCGTGCTGGTCAACTCGTGCGATGATAAATACGTCCGTACCGCTCAGATCACCGTCCGTAACTAAGCCATGATGCGTTTTATTCTCTTTTTTTTCGGGGGGCTTCTCCTGATACCAGCGGTCCAGGCGCAGGAGCGGGTACGCAACATTCGGGTGCGCGCCATTGACTCGGCCCAGCTCGAGATTCGGTACGACCTGATCAGCGCCCGCCCCGGCGACTCCGTTTATTTCGACATCCGCAGCCGGGTTCGTGGCCTGCTCACCATCCGGCCCGAACTGGTGCGGGGAGATGTGGGTCGGCGTATCGTGGCCGGTTCTGACCGGCGTATTGTCTGGAATGCGCTGGCCAATGGGTATGCGCTCGACGAAGAAATTCAGGCCATTGTACGGGTCAAAGCGGGGGTAATGCCAGCGGCTCCTGAACCAACTCCCGAGCCGGTAGACCCGGCTAGAACGGCTCCGGTGGCTACCGCCCCGACGCCCGCTACGCCTGCCAGCCCTGAACCCGCTCCGGACCAGCCGCGCCAACGCCGGAACCGGGACCAACCGGCACCCGAGCCAGCGCCGGTTGTCCAAACTCCCGCCGAACCCGCCGGGTCCGAAACCCCAGCCATACCGGGCGGGAGCCGGGTAGGTCGACAGCGATACGACGGGCCTGCCTGGGCGCTGGTCAGTGCCGTAGCGCCGGGCATCGGCAATATCTTTGTGCAGCGCCCCAGGCCCCGCGTGGGCTTCCGGCCGCTGGTAACCGTTGCCACGTACGGTCTGGTGGCTTATGGGCTCATGGAACGCCAGCAGGCGCAGGATGCCTACGCCGACTACGAAGTACAGAAAAATGCTGCGGCCGCCGAACCCTTTTACGTGACGGCCAACAACCATCACCAGCGGTATTTTATGGCTACCCGGGCGGCTGCCGCCGTGGCACTGACCGATGTAGTTTTAACGTTTATCAAGGGATTGCGGAACAGCCAGCTTCGTCGCGAGGCTCGTCGGATTGATGCTGTATCCGTTCGGCCGGGTCTTCAGATGGGCCAGCCGACAGCCGTTCTTCGCTACTCATTCTAACGACAACTTTCCATGCGTCTTTTTTTCTCCCTGGTGTTCTTGGTCCTGCTGCTTACCGATGGCCTGGCGCAAACCCGCCGGACGAAGGATGTCGTTTACTCGGCTTCCAGCGACTGGCAGAAGGTAACCCTCCGGCCGACGGCTGCGCGTCGGCCCGCAACCCCTACGGCTTCGGCCAGTGTGCCCCCACGTTCGACGGCTGCAACATCCGCTGAACCGGCCACCACAGCGGCTGCTCCGGCGTCTCTGCCCACCCGTCGACCCGCTCCGGCGGCTGATCCCGGTTACCGACCCGCTTTTACCGGCGATTTTGCCACCAACCGAAACGGCTGGAAAGCAGGTGTGAAAGGTGACTATCAGTATCAGATCGGCATGGGGAAATACAATATTCTCAAACGCCGGGCTACACAGCAGGCTGCGTTCAGCTTCGTGCCGCTGCCGACCGCCATCAACCTCAATATTGCGGAGGAGTATACCATCAAAGTAGACATTGTTGCCGACTCGGGCCGGATTCCTACGGGTGGGGTCGTATTCGGCGTGCGCGACTCAACGACTTATTCGGCTTTCCTGCTGAACGGAAACGGCGATATTGCCATCGTGCGGATGGCCGACGGGCAAACCTTCAGCGACTACATGCCGGGCGATTATTTCAAGCCCGGTGTGGCACTCGATAAAAACCGGAACCGGCTGATTATCCGCCGGAAGGGCGATCTGCTCCATTTTTACATCAACGAGCAGGAGGTGCGCAGCAGCCCGTATCCGTTCAGGATGTTGTCGGGCAACGGAATCGGCGTGACGACAACGGGCTACTGGACTTCGTTTCAGAAGCTGACCGTTACGCTGGGGCCGTAGGCAGCAGGTCGTCTATGGATTCCGGACCTGCTCGCCGTCCCGGTTGATGGTGATGAGCTGACCGTTCAGAAACGCCCCGGCCGTATTGCCCCGGAATGGCGTTACAGCTTCGTATTCGGGTTCGATCACCCACTGGTCATTCTGGTCTATGTAGCCCCAGCGGCCCCGGCTGCGGGCGCGTCGCCAGCCGCGTTCGTCGGTGCCGAGTTCTACTTTGTCGTAAGGCTTATCGCCGAAGGCCTCCTCATATTTTCCCTGTCGGGCGTCGGCGGGGGTTGGGGCGGGTTCGTCGACACGCTGCGGTTCCGGCTCCCGGACCTTCGGTTCGTCGGCGGGTTTGGTGTCGGATGCGATCGACTCGTCCTCGTCCGTGGCGGGCGTGGTCTCGGTCTCCGAAGCGGTTGGTTCGGGCGTCGTTTCCTGTTGGCTGAGGGCCGATGTTTCGTCGGTTGTGGAGCGGTCGGCGAGTTGTTCCTGCCGACTGGGTTCGGCACGGGTCCGGCTTCCCGAGTTGCTGTTCCTGATAAACCAGTAAATCAGCGCCAGCAGGGCCAGCGCGAACAAAACGCCGTATATGCCGCTCCGGTCGCGGGGGATAACCTCAACCCGGACGGTACTCAGCGGATTATTATTGACGTCGAACAGCGTGTAATCGGTGGTCTTCTTTGGTTTTACCCAGCCCCGGTTTTTCGGCGACAGGCCTTCGCCCAGATCATCGATAGTTACGGCCAGCAGGTTGGTAACGTCCCATTCGATGGTCACGGCCTGGCCCTGTCTGACCCGGGCGGGTGTGGCTGTAAACGTCCTGACAAAGGGCGCGGGCGGCTCCGGCAAGGGAGCGGGAGGGACATAAGCCGGTTCTGGCGCAGGCGGTGGCTGGGGCGGCTCGACTACGGGAGCGGGCTCGGTAACGCGGACAACCGGCGGGGCAGGCGCGGGCACCGGCTCAATCAGGTCTTCGTAGGGATCAGCCACGGGCGCAACAGGTGGTATCACGACCGGGGCCGGTTCGCTAACGGGGGGCACTGGCTTCGGGCTGTGCCGCGCCAGTTCGGCCGGTATCCAGCGGTTGCGGACAAACTCGGGCGACAGGTTCAGCGATCGGGCAGCATTGATAATCTGGTTGATGTCCTGATCGATCAGATGCGCGCGCGACGGCTCGGCCAGCCGGGCAATGCGGGCCTGTATATTCTGGAAAAGAATGCGGTTGTTGCTGACCTCCTGACTGATATCATTGGCTCGTTTCAGCGCATCGGGCAGCGACAGGCCAGCCGCCTGCGCATCCTGCAGGTAGCCGTTGGTGCGCCAGGCGTCGGGGCCATCCAGGACGATGGCTTCGCGGAGTCGATCGGTCAGTTCGGTTTCTGTCATTGAGAGCGGTAGTGGTATGTAGTCAAGTCAGCACGATTTTCGGGCATGTCGTCGTAAACCGCGCTGGTCATTGCTATAAACACAAAAAATCAATCAAACGTCACCACGTTCCGCCGGTAATCGACCGAAATTTTGCCAAACTGCGACAAGGCCGACTGTCCGAGTAACAACGGGGCTTTGCTGCTGCCGACGATATTGGCGTTGACATTCTGTAACACCCGATCCCCGATCTGGACCGACCGTAGCCGAACCACCGCGCCAGGCGATATGGCACCGGTAGCGTCCTGGAAGCGCGACCGCCCGATCACGTCGGCGGGTTTGAGCGCGCCCTGTTTGTAGAGTAGTTCCGCTTCGGCTTCCGACATGGAGATCAGGCTTGCGCCGGTGTCGAGAATAAACCGCATGGGAACGCCGTTTACCGTAACTGGCACTTTATATACGCCGTTCTCTTTCTCCATTGCCACTTCGGTTGGGCCGTCGCCGATCTGCTTCAGCGTCGGTTTCGCCACTGCCGGAGTGGTATCGGCCGGTACGCGGGCCGGTGCGTCGGACGTACTGCGTTTGGTCCGGCGGGGCTGGTGACTACCCGATCGTGAGCAACCCGAGCAGCCCGACAGGTGCAGTAGCGATGCCATCAGGAGCAGCGCTAACAGAGGCCGGAGTGCCGCTATGATTGCCACAGGCCTATTCATAGCGGATGAGGGCTTTCGTGACGACGCGCCAGCCCCCGTTTTCGCGGACAGCCTCCCCGTCGCGCCGGTTAACGATGCGGGTATGTTGCGAGGAGTAGCTGTTTTCACTGTCGCAGGCGGGTTCGATCATGTAGTTTCGGTACGTCAGCAGGCGCGTTACCCGGCCCGGTTCGGCTTCAAAACTAAAGGTCGCGACGTCGGGTTTGTCGGCGCTGATGCTGAACCGGTAAGCCGATTCGGGCGAGAGCGCAGGCATCTGCTGGCCGCTGTCGAACAAACCGTTGGGGCTGGGGGGCGGGAAATAAAGCACCTCGTTCCGGACCGGCGGGGGCGTGCCCTGCGACTGGATCATAGGCGCCGGTTCGGGCTCGGGCCGGACATTAGCTTCGACAACCGGACCGACTGGCTGGACAGGTGCTGCCGGGCTGGCGGGCTGACTGGCCGACTGCTTCAACTGACGAATAGCGGCCAACGGATCATTGCCGAGTTCGGCCCGTATCGTATCGTAGGCATCGGCTTTGGCTTTATAGTCGGGCTGGTTCTGTGGGTGACGGGGGGTATTGGCCGGTTTGCTGCGCTGCGCATTGTCGAGCTGGGTAGCCAGTCGGCTGTTCTCGGCCGTTAGCTGGTCTACGTCCGATTTCAACGACCGATATGCCAGCAGATAAACCGCGCCAGCCCCCACGATCAGACCAATCACACCACTTGCAATGATCATCCACATACTTTTTTCCTGTTCTTCTTTTACGGCCCGCTCCAGCTTGCTCATTTGCAGGGCTACGGGGTCTATGTTGCTTTCGTCCGACAGGCCGGTTTCGGCGTCAACGGCGGGTTGTTCGGCCGGGGCAGGCTGATCGGTAGCAGGCTGCGCCGGGTCAGGCTGGCCGGGGGGCAGGAGCCCGTCAATTTTAGCCAGGATCTGCAGCTGAACGGCTGGCGTGAGCGGAACGCTGTACGGTTTTTCTGCTTTGTGTTTCGTGTAGAACTGCAGCAGCTGTTTTCGGATGGCCGCGTTGGCTTCGGCGGGCGGCAGGGCCTGAAAACGCTGGGTGTTTTTCAGCACCGACAGTTCTTCCAGCTTGGCGCCCACCTGATCCCAGCTGCCTACCGTTCTAATGATCATCTGCGGGTCGCAGCCGTCGCCACATTCGAGCAGCTGAGCATAAATGTCCTGCGCCTTGGGCTGGTTGATTTTCTCAAACACGGCAATGGCGACCTCTTTGGTCAGCGTATCCACCGCGGCCGCATTGGGCGTTGCCGTCTGAGCCAGCAGGGAAGTGCCCAGCCCAATCGTACCCACGAGCGTCAGGATCGTTTTCTGTATCATAAAAAAGACTGGTTTAAGCGCCCGAACCGGTCTGCCATTCGGGCGCTGTCCTCTTTTTAGTTGTTGTATGTATCGTGGTCTGTGTCCGCACCGGGACGCGCAGTCGGACCACGGTGAGCGACAGCAACAACCCATCCGGTCAAGACCGGCATCAACTATAGATTAGGCCAGGGCGTTGGCCAGTTTGTTGATGGCTCCGATCAACGGGTAGAAGAATAACGTTTCTTCGATCGGTGCGGCCAGGGCGTCGGTCATGCCACTGTACTCGGCCGCTACGTCGCTTTCCCGGCGCTGGATACCGTCCATGAGCGAGGTGTCCAGGTGGGTACGCAGTTCCTGTTGCGCTACCGCCAGCGACCGGGCCGACACGTTCAGGTTGCGGACAAAGCTGAACTGCTGGTTCAGCGCGAAGAAGAAGTCGATGAAGGCGTTGGTTTCTTTCAGCAATGAATCGACAACTTCGGGCCGACGCAGATCCGCGTAGGTCAGGGCTGGATACTCATCGTTGAACGTGGCCGGATACACATAGCTGATGGCTTCGGTATCGACGGGGCGGCTGTTGGTGGGTTGCATCAGCGCTCCTTTGCAGGTCACCTCTTTCGGACCTTTGCGTTCGTAGAACAGCGTCAGGCCACTCAGGTCGTAGGGCTGCTCATAGACCTTCTCGAAGATGGCCCGCGCCAGCTTACCCAGCATCGCATCGTCCGTGCTGATAATGGTCAGCAGTTTCGAGCCTGTACCGCTGAACGTCAGCGCGCCCGGTAACCCGATGCCTTTACTCTTCATCAGCCGGGCCACGTGGTAGAGCAGCGCGGTGTAGAACAGCACGAATACGACCTTCAGGTCTTCATCCTTGGCCAGCATGCCGTTGAACGACAGCATACTTTTGGCTTTTACATCGTTGCTCTTCTCGATCGAAAACCAGAACGCCATGATGTCTTCGGAGCGGTTGGTTTCCAGCATACGCCGGTTGTTGTCACTCAGGTTGCCCAGGCTCTGGCTGTCGAGCAGGGTCTGGATGCGGTCGGCGTACTTGCGGACAAACCCGTTGTGGCTGGCGGCTCCGTATTCGCTGAAGGCATCGCCGTAGATGGCGTTACCGGCAAAGCGGAACGAGGTCAGCAGCTTGGGTTCGTTTCGTTCATAGACCACCACGTCGGAGGTGCCTCCGCCAATATCGACGTTGATGACCGGCCGGGCCGATGCGCTCAGAGTGGGGTTCTGCTTGTAATAATAGAACGGTGCTACCGACTCCGATACCTCGCGCAACCGGCCGGGCGCTCCGCCAATGTAGCGGTCATACAACTCCTGCCAGTCGGTGCGGAGCTGGCTCACGCGGCCGGGGGTCATGCTGGCCGGGAAGAACCAGTATACGACCGTCTGGGTGAGGTTGCCGCCTTCGGTCAGGACTTTGTTCTTGATGAGCATCAGCAGCTCTTCCAGGAAGGCCTCTACCCGCCGTTCGGTCTGGTCGTTGTTCTTGGCCCATTTCAGGTTGGTCGTGATCCGGTTTGAACCCGCCGGCTGCCGCTCTACGTAGAACGGGATGTTGAAGTCGGCCAGGGCCTGCGTCTGCTGGTTGAAGCTGAGATTCATCGGCTCGGCAATGGCCGTTCGTGTCGGGAAATTGTCGGGACGGCCGGGTCCGATGGTGGGCGGTACGAACTCCAGATCGTAGAGCAGGAACAACTCGAACAGGGCCGGGTTGTACTGCGCCGGATTGACCAGCGTCGCTACCTGTGGCGTCAGTTCGGCCACCTCGAAGGGGCGGGGAGCGCTGCCATCTACTTTGTATTCGACGTGGGTGTTGGTGGTGCCGAAATCGACCGAAAATTCGAACTGCTTGCTACCGCCGTTGTACACCTGCCAGCGCGGAATCAGCAGGCCGTGTACCTCACGACCGTCGCCCCGGATATTGGCCTGTACGTAGTCGAACTCGTCCCGCAGCACGTAATACACGCTCGATCCGTCGGTGTTCTGCTGGCGAACGGTTCGCTGGTGTTTCGACTCGGGCCTGACTTCGGCGTTGGTTTTCTCCCCGAAATATGTCAGTTCGTACTGGTTCTGGCTATCGAAACCCGACTCGATCAGCTGCACCCGATAATCGGCCGGTACCGGTACGCTGCCCGACCGAACAAAGGGATACACGTTGACCGTGAACGAGTTTTCGATGATGATACCTTCGTTCGTAGTCTCGTTCGGCGCGGTAACGTTGTTGCCGATCGTCTGAGCATACAGCCGCTCGAAGGTGACGAACTGGTTGCCGGGCTGGCCGGGGGCGGTTACCGGAATGTCGAGCGATACATTGACCCCGGCCCCCTGTGGCGTCATCCTGATCCGGACGCGGCCCGTCATGAGGTCGTCTACGTCGAAGAAGTCAAAGAAGTCTTTCTTCAGCGGCAGCAGGTAGCCCTTGTCGGTCGCCGGCGCCTGTAGGTTCCCGTCGAAAAACCGGCCCCGATCCATGGGGTAGGGGAGCCGGACCAGGTAAGGTTCCAGGAAATCGCTGACCGTCAGCCAGGGGTAGTTACCGGGCTGGCCGGGCAGCGGGCGCTGGTTGTCGCGCCAGGATTCCCGGGCCACGTAGGGTACGGGCGTGTTGGGGTTCCACTGCGCCTGTGGTACGTAGGTGAAGGGCCGGAAGAACCGGTTCTGCAACGCCATGGGACGCGGCTTCCCCTGGTTCAGCGTCTCGTATTTCTTGGATTTGATGATAAAGTCGCTGACCTGATCGATGGCCCGGGCGTCGGACTTTTTCTTGCGAAGCGGGAATCCCAGCACTTCCACTACATCGCCGGGGCCGGTGGTCAGCTCGTCGAAATCGTTGTCGAACTTCTCGCGCGTCAGCAGCGGCTGGCCATTGGGCGATTCGATATGCTCGTAGAACATAGTCGGATTCTGCTGCTGCAACAGCGACCGGCTCCGGTTCAGGTAATCATCGACCTCGCGAAACCGGTCGCGGAAGTTAGGCATGAACAGCTTGATGGCGTACCAGAACTTCTGGTATTCGATATCGCGCTGGTGCAGGGGCGTTACCGACTGATCGAACAGCCGATCGTTCCCCATCGTTACATCGACCCAGCTCAGGTCGTTGCCCGACGAGAAGAACAGGGTTTTGGGCGAGGTGCCACCGACCACGCGCCCCCGGTAGCTGAGAATAAACAGCCGGTTGATATCGGCAAAATTGTATTCGGCCGCGTCCTGGTCGAGAAATAGCTTCAGCGCATCGCCTAGCCGCCGGTGGCCCTGATTGGTCGACTGCCGTAGTCGATCGAGGTCGGTGCGGACATCGAAAGGCGTAATGGTGACAAAGGTTTTGAGCTTGTCGAAATTGAAAAACAGCTCGCCCACGTCGAGGCAGTCGGATACGATACGCTGGTCGTTGATGGTGCCGTTCAGATCGGGCCGGAGGGCCAGGTTCAGGAAGGCCGACCGAACCAGATCCATCCGGGCAAACGGACTCGGAATCGAGGTCGGCTGTTTCACCGTTTGGCCGCCCTGCGGGTCGCGGATGGCGGCAATCTGGTCGGTCCCGAGCGGTTTGCTCACGTACCAGTGCAGACCCGGTGTTGGGTTATGTAAGCTAAGCGTTGTTGGCATAGTTAAGCGCTTTTGGCGGTTGGCAAAGAGAGGCCTTCTGACGGCGGAATGACAACCTGAACCTGTTAGTAATCCATCACCTTGGGCAGCCGTTCGCGTACGAAACGGTCGGTGCCTTCGGAGAACAACTGAATAAATTTATCGGCCTCGCTCACGTAGGCTTTACCTTCGGCGGTTTTGTTGAGCGTTTGGTCGAAGTCGTCTACGATGTCGAGTTTAACATCCGACTCACCCCCGAACAGGCCTCTTTTTTTGGGTTCGAAGCCGCGAACGGTATGCCCCAGGTTGCCCGCATCGAGCAGGAACGGGTCGAAGCCGCGCTTGTTGGCGCCCATTTCAGACAGCCATTGCCGGAAGCCCGCATCGAAGTTTTTGACGCTGTTGAAAAACGACGAGTTCAGGAACGAGGTCGAGATTTGCGGGTTGGCTTTCGACCACTGCACCGTACCGGCGGCTGAGCGGATTCGCTGGCTGAGGTAGGTGCTGAACAGCGCCATTTTCGAAAGGGGCAGGCTGATGAGCTGTTTGGTGGCGGCTGCCAGATGCCCCAGTTGCAGCGAGGTCCCATCCTGCTCGACCCCAAACTCCTTGTAAACCGGATTGGTTGGGCGGCCGTTACTGACGGTCAGGGAACTGTCGGGCGTGTTCATGAAATCGACAATAGCCAGAGCCGACGCCATTTCTACAAAGTGGGCTTCGTTCTTTTGACCACCCGCGCCGGGGTCGTAGGTATAGGCTTTCGTCTGGTCGTCGCCGATGTAGTAGAGGGCGTTGACCGATGGGTTTACGCCTTTCTGGTAATAGTTGAGGGCGGCTTTGGTTTTGGCAATAAACGAAGCCGGGTCGATCAGCTTGTTGTCGCTGGTGGTGAGGCTGAAGTAGGGCATCACCGTTACGGCACCGATCTTGGCATCGCGCAGAAACGCCGGATTTGGAATTTGCCCGATGGCCTGCGCACCCCGGATGTTCTTGAGCAGAATCGGGAAGCCGGCCGCGCCCGTACCGCCGAAGATGGAGCTGACAATGAAGATGCGGTCGTTGGCGCCGAAGTTCTCGGCAAAGGCCTGGAACACGTCGGAGTAGCGGAACTGGTTCAGTACCGTACTGCCAATGTTGGGGTTACCAACGAAGCCGATGTCCATTTTCGTCTCCAGATTTTCTTCCGAAAACAGGAGGCTGGCCAGTGCCTTGTTGGGGGCATCGAGGCCTTCGTAGTTGATATAGTCGCGGAATTTCTCCTGCTGAACGCCCTGCAGCTCGAACACGTAGGTATCGGCAATGGTCGCGTTGCCGCCGATAGACCGGTTGAGGGTTTTTATTTCCGTACCGAAGAAGTTCTCGGTGGGTTTCGACTGCAGCCCCGCGCGGATGTTGCCGTATTCGCGCAACAGATCTTTGGTTCGGAGGAGGTCGTCGTTGGTGGCGTGGGGGTCGAGGACAATCGGAATGACCTCATCGGTGTTGTTGAGCTTCACGCCCGACGCCAGCAGGAACGTCAGGGCCTTCAGCACCCGCGATCCCGTTCCGCCAATAGCGAATACAAATAATTTAGCCATAGTTCTATGTTTTTCCTTTGTACAGACGCGACCGCCCGGCGGCCCGGCCCTCGCGTCTCAGCCGCGTCAGCAATAAATCATCCGGTCAGGAGACGTAAAACCGTCCGGATGGGAGCCGCAAAACCGTCCGGTCAGGAGACGCAATGGGTTGCGTCTCTACAACCGCGGGGACACGGCACACCAGGTGACCGGGCGTGGCGAATCGTTATTTCGATGGCCACAGCATGGGCCGGTGTTTCGCGTTTTTACTGAAGTTTTTCATGATCATGGAGATGACAAAGAAGATAACCGCCGTCAGCAGGGCCATCCCGAACGCATAGCTCAGAAAGACGCTGATGCCCTGGTCGAAGAGCAGCCCCTGCTCGGGATCGGCTTCGTCGCGCGGGAGTTCCTGTCCGGCTTTCTGGTAACAGGTAACCAGCGTAATAACGAACAGAGTCAGGGCGCTAACCCCCAGCATCAGTAGCCAGCTGCCGAGGCCGCTGAAACTGACTTTGTTGAACGGCCAGATGTAAAACGCAAAAGCAACGACGAACGCAATGCCGATGGCGGTCCAGGTCATGGGCGACAGCAGCTCCTCCTGGTACAAATCTTCGAGTAAGGCGCTGTTGACAAACAGGTTGTAGAAATTATAGAGTGATTCTTCCATGTTGTTTATTGAGCGAATGGCGAATGAGTAGTTGAGTGAATAACGGCTTACGCAAACCATTCACTCAATCACTCATTTGCTCAATTCAGATTTATCGTTAGCGTGAAATAATCGGTTTGGTTGTTGGGGTTGTAGGCTCGTTCGACGCCCTGCAGCAGGTTTTGGAGGCCGAAGGTAGAGGTGGCATCGACGGGGATATCGTTGGTCGTGTTGGTCTGGCTGATCCAGCGGGGCGGGAACTGCCGACGGAGCCGGATTATGGCCGTACGGTCGCCCCGGGCCGGTTTGTCGGTGCTCAGCAGTAGCTTGTGGGTGGTACCATTGGCGCCCGAGTAGGTCTGCACGGCCGACACCCTGAAATTGTCTTTACCCGATACGTCGTACTGGCTGGCGTCGGTCAGCAGCGAGGCCGGCAGGCGCAGTGCCGACAGGTCGACCGCTACCGGAATGGTCAGGCTTTTGTCGGTTACGTCGGGCTGCACATCGTCGAGGGCATGAACCGCTTTGGTACGGGCGCGCACCTCTTCGGCGGCCCGTTTGAAGCGGCCTTTGCGCGCCGGGTCGGTGACGAGTACCGTATAGAATGGCTCCACAGCCTTGCTGTCACGCCCAAAGAACCACGAATCTTCAAAGCCGGGCAGCCGCTCAAACTGCCGGATGGTCTGGTAAGCGGGGTCGGTATACAGCCGTTGCAGAGTTTCGGTACGGCCAATCAGACAGAGGTAATACGGGCGTTCGCCTTTGTAGGTCTGTTTGGCGTTGTTCCAGCTGTAGTACGTCCCGTCGAAGTCGGCGGTGAGCTTCAGAACCAGCATCGAATGGGTCGTGGCGTGGGGGTTGAACACCGTAGTCAGCAGCGAGCTGGCCGCATCGAGGGTTTTCTGCGCGCTCATACCGGCCAGACCGGGGTCGGAGTAGATCAGGTCGGAGACCAGCACACTCAGGTCGTCGCCGGTGGTTTCGGACAGAATAGTCTGGAAGATGCCCTCAAAATCGGTGCTGGTTGTCTTGCCTTTTGTTTTGGCTACCGTGAACAGGTTCTTCTCCCGGAAAAACTGCGAGAGCGACAGCCCCAGCGGGTTCACTTCGGTATTGACCACGAACATGTTACCCTGGCCCGGATTGATGCCATCGAACCGGGTCAGCAGGTCGTTGAGGGTTCGTTTGAAGGTGCCGTTGCCGCCGGGCGCGTCGTAGGGGAACATGCTGCCGCTGGCTTCGAGGTAAAGTTTGAGTCGGAGGAGTTTGGTCGATGCCGTCGCGCCCGCCAACGATACCGTTGGCGCGTCGCCTTCTTTGGCCAGTTTGCGGTAGGTCATGTTCCGCCGGATGTACTTCAGCAGTTCGGTATCATCTACATCGCCCGCATCGGTGAGTAGTTTGGCCGTTTTCTTATTGTCGGCGAGGTCGCCTTTCTGGCTCTCGATAAAGGTACGGATCGCGTCGGCTTCGGTGGCGTCGATGGCGTTATCGCTGGTAAGCGCATCGCTGATCTGGCTGTCCAGCTCATCAGCGGGGCCGGAGCAGCTGGCCAGCAGGCCTGCCAGGGTGAGCGTTGTCAGCAGAGAAAATAGGCGGGTGTGAATCATGAACAGCGTTTTGATGGGGGCACAACGGCCGGGGGCAATTCCGTTTGTCAGTGGCGTAAACCCGATTCGTCTGACAAAGGTTGAGCGGTAAAGCTACCAAACTCGTTACGCCCCCGGTCGCCTGATGACCAGGCAGGCTTAAATTTTCTTAAAATTCTACCTAACGTAACGAATGAAACACCCATTTTATGTCGGCCGGTACAGAAGAACCATAAACGGGCGTTTACCTTTGTGTGAATGGTAAAGCCGAAGCCGATGCTTCGGACGAGAGGAAACAAGTTGCTTTTACCGCCCAAACCAGCGCGATACCACCCGCTCTGGCTGGCCACTACCCAGATATGTCATTTCGCCATTACCTGTTTATCGCCCTGCTGGCTCTTCCCGTTCTTTTGCAAAACTGCGCCCAGGTGGCCCAGCCGCCCGGCGGTAAGAAAGATACCCTGGCGCCTAAGCTGGTGTCCAGTATGCCAAAGCAGCGTCAGCTGAACTATGCCGGACAAACCGTAGAGCTGGAGTTTGACGAGTACGTGACGGCCGAAAATATCCAGCAGAAGATTACCATCACCCCCCAGGATAGTAACACCTTCGTGGTCAAGCAACAGCCAACCGGACTCCGGCTCAACTTTGCCAAACCCTTACAGAAGAACACGACCTATACCATCGATTTCTCCGACGGTATCAAAGACATTACCGAGCGTAACGTAGCCAAGGACGCCAAGGTGGTTTTCAGCACTGGCCCCACCATCGACTCGCTCTACCTGAGCGGAACCGTTGTCGATGACGAGAGCCGCCTGCCGCTGCTGGGCTTCGTGGTGGGTCTCTTCGGACCCAACGATACGCTGCCTATCAACCGCAAACGCCCGGCCTATTTTGCCCGTACCGACAGCAACGGCGTCTTCCGCATCGAAAACGTGAAGTCGGATCGATACAAAGTGTTCGGGTTCGAAGACAAGGATTTGAACCTGGTCAACAACACCCCCGGCGAGCGCGTTGCCTTCCGCGACAGCGTGGTGAACCTGAACCGAACGTATACCGATGTGAATCTGGTGGCCTTCCGGGGCTACGGCAAGCCACGCATTAGCCGACGCGAACGCACTGACGAAACGCTGGGACTGGAGCTGAGCAGCGGTATTGCCAGCTACCGGCTGCTGTTTGCCAAACCCGGCGATACGCTGGTGTCGTTTCTGGAGTCGCCGAAGATGATTCGGCTGTTCAGGCCTGCCAACCGGGCCGCGGCCGATACCATTGCCGTTACCGTGGCCGCCGAAGACTCGGTCGGTAACGTTACGGAGCTGAAAGAGCGGATTTATTTTTCACCCCTCAAAACGCGCGCCCGCGATCGGAAACCGCTCAGCGTGAACCTGACGCCCGCACCCAGCGAACCGACCGATAATAACCTGGAGCTGACGCTGACCTTCACCAAACCCATCCTGCGGTACAGCACCCAGCTGATTGCCATCGGTCCCGATACGACCAAACCGCTGCCATTGCCCCAGAATGAGCTGACCTGGAGCAACAATTTCTCGCGGCTGGTGATTAAAAAACCGACCAACGTGCGCGACAGCCTGTTCATGTTGCTGCAAAAAGGGGCATTTGTGAGCGTACAGGGCGACACACTACCCCGGTTTCTGGCCAAGTACACCATTGCCGATGAAGATAGCTATGGGCTGATTGCGGGTCGGGTAAATCCAGCGGCCGTGGGTGCTGCCGGTACCAATTTTATTGTCGAGTTGCTGGACGAAAAATACACCCTGATCCGGTCGTCATACGGAACACCGGCCTATAGTTTTGCCCGCCTGCGACCGGGTCGATACCGCGTTCGGCTCATCATTGACCGCAACGGTAACCGAAAGCGCGACATTGGCAACGTGCAGAAAGGTATCCAGCCCGAAACCATTATCTACCATCCGGGCGCCGAAGAAGGCGGTATCATTCCGCTCAAGCAGAATTTTGAGCTGACCGATATCGATTTCTGAGCCGGCGTCGTACCAATTCCGTTTTTGGTACGTCGGCGTTTGTCCTCATAGCGATAGTGAGCCCCGGGTATATGTCGTCCCTGCCGGGGCTATGGCGAAGGAGCTGGGGTTCTATTGGATAGGGCGTTGCCAACCGACAAAAAGCGCGAAGACGGTGCGGGCTTTGGGAGGCTAAAGGAAGCTGAACTTTATTGGGATGGCCTGAGAAGACCGAAAGCTTCAGGCTTGTGCAGTTGATTGGCTTACTTTTGATTGGCTCGCCGTACCTTTGTTGTGGGCCGCCAACGTGTCTGAATCACTTTTTTTTGCGGCCCTTCGCCCATTATGCAGGTTACGCCTAAAAAAGAACTCGGCCAGCACTTTCTGAAAGACCTTAGTATCGCCCAGCGCATCGCTGATCTGCTGACCGGGCACGGTGGCTACACGCAACTGCTCGAAATTGGGCCGGGTATGGGCGTGCTGACGCAGTTTCTGTTGCAGAAATCCGCCTTCGAAACCTTTGTGATCGAGATTGACCGTGAATCGGTCGATTACCTCAAACAGCACGTTCCGGCGCTGGAAGGGCATATTCTGGCATCCGACTTCCTGAACATACGTCCCGATCTGCTGCCGGCCAAGCAACCCGACACCACCACGCCTTTTGCGGTAATCGGCAACTTTCCGTACAACATCTCGACCCAGATCCTGTTTAAGGTACTTGAGATGCGCGACCGCGTACCCGAGGTTGTGGGTATGTTCCAGCGCGAAGTGGCACAGCGGGTCGCGTCGGGGCCGGGCAATAAAGACTATGGTATCCTGAGCGTACTGCTTCAGGCCTGGTACGATATCCGGTACGAGTTCACCGTTGAGCCCGAGGTGTTCAACCCGCCCCCGAAAGTGCATTCGGGCGTTATCTCACTGCGTCGCAATGACAAAACCGACCTCGGCTGCGACGAGCGCAAATTCACTCAGGTGGTTAAGCATGGCTTCGGGCAGCGACGCAAAACATTGCGTAACGCCCTCAAACCCCTCAACCCCACCGAAGCGGCCCTGGCCAGCCCGTTTATGGACAAACGCGCCGAACAGCTGAGCGTAGCCGAGTTCGTTGACCTAACAATAGCGATGAGTTATGAGCGATGAGCGATGTGCATTCGGTTCTCATAACTCATAACTCCTAACTCATCACTCACAAGTGACTTTCGAACTCACCCAGGACTACCTCGACCACATACAGCAGCTGATCGGCTCGGGCGATGATGTGGCGCTTCGGGCGGAGATGGAAGAGCTGTTCCCGGCCGATATTTCGGGCATCCTGTACGAGCTGGAGCCCGAGCCGGCACATTACCTGCTGAACCTGCTCGACAAATCGGTTGGGGCTGAGATCCTGGCCAACCTCGAAACCAACGACCGGACCAACCTGCTCCGCACCTTCACCTCGGCCGAAATAGCGCCGTTCATCAACGTAATGGAGTCGGACGATGCCGTGGATATTCTCAACGAGCAGCCGATTCAGGTACGCGAAGAGGTAATTGGTTTGCTCGAAGACCGCGAACAGGCGCGGTTTATTCTGGATTTGCTCCATTACGAAGACGGCGTGGCGGGTAGTCTGATGCAGAAGGAGCTGATCAAAATCAACGTAAATCTGCGCGTCAATGCCTGCATCGAAGAAATCCGGCAACAGGCCGAAAACGTCGAGAATGTGTATGCCGTTTACGTGGTCGATGATGTCGGTAAACTGCTGGGACTGGTATCGCTGAAGAAGATCGTGCTGGCCCGGAAAACGGCCAAGATTGCCGATATCTACGACGACGATGTGGTCTACGTGGAAACCTACCGGCCCGTAGCCGAGGTGGCCGAGGTCATGCAGAAATATGACCTGGATGCCATTCCGGTTGTGAACGTACAGCAGCGCCTGCTGGGACGGATTACCATCGATGACGTAGTCGACGTTATTACCGAGCAGGCTGAAGAAGACATCCAGGTTATTTCGGGTCTGTCGGGCGAGGTCGAAGAGGATGACAGCATCTGGCAGCGTTCCAAAGTGCAGCTCCCCTGGCTCGTGGCGGGGGCGGTGGGGAGTCTCATGGCCGCAACGGTCATCAACGGGTTTCAGAGTGAACTGGGCAAGATTGCCGCCCTGGCTGCGTTTATTCCGATCATCGGATCAACGGGGGGTAACGTAGGTATACAGACATCATCGCTGATTCTACAGAGCTTATCCGATACCTCAGGACTGACCACGACGCTGGCCCGGCGGCTGTTCCGGACGCTGCTGGTGGCGGTTATCAACGGGCTGGTGGTAGGCCTGATTGCGGGGGTGTATACGTTCCTGATCGGCGAACCGCGGCTATTTTTTGTGGTAGCTATGTCGCTGCTGTCGGTGGTGCTGCTGGCCTCGTTTATGGGAACAATTACGCCATTACTGCTGAACCGAATTGGTATTAACCCGGCCGTAGCGTCGGGGCCGTTTATTACGACCGCCAATGACCTGATTGGGATCGGTGTTTATTTCCTGATTGCCCAGCTGCTGCTGGCCGAAGTATAGCCGTCTCGCCAGACAGACTTCGTACAAGCCGGGCCATCGAGCCCGGTTTTTTGTTGGTCCCAGCTGCCGGTGCTTCCCGTTACCCAGGCCGCGCTGGCTGATGAACAGGCCCGAAGTAGCCTAAGACCATGGCGTCTGCTGACCGTTCGCTCAAAGGAAGAAGGCGTTTGTTGCCGTCGGCGGGGGCGGGGGGCGACTAAGGGCTACGAGTTGCCCAAAGGGGCTATTCGTACCCCCATCCTAAATCTTTTTATCATGGCAAAACGAAGTGCACCTCCATCGCCCTCGGCGCCCCCGGCAGGCAACCCGGTCAACGCCGATTTGGGTCAGGTTGTTGTTGTGTTCAGAACAGACAGTGTGCCGCAGCCCGAAGCCGGTACACAGGCAATTGTACTGGCCGACGAAGGTCAGTCCGGCGCCCTGACCAGTTTGCTGGCTGCCGAAGGAATTTCGCTGCGGCCCATGTTCGAACTCAGCCGCTCGGCCCCGCAACCGGCCACCAACGGGCTGGCCGAAACCGACGAACTGCCCAACCTGAGCATTTACTACGTGGCCGATGTGCCAAAAGAGCGTGCTGAAGCGGTGGCCGAGTCGCTGCGTAGTCTGGCCACGGTAGACGGCGCCTACGTACAGCCCGAAGCGGCTCTGCCGTTCGTGGTAACACCGACTACCAGCCCGGCCGACGCGGCTCCGCCCGTAACGCCCAATTTTACGGCCCGGCAGGATTACCTGCGGGCGGCACCGACCGGTATCGACGCCGACTTTGCCTGGACCATTCCGGGCGGCCGGGGGGCGGGTGTGCAGGTGATTGATATTGAAGGCGGCTGGAATTTTACCCATGAAGACCTGATCCAGAATTCGGGCGGCCTGCTCAGCGGGGTACAGCGGGCCGACTGGCGCGACCACGGTACGGCGGTTCTGGGCGAGATCGGTGGCGATGTCAATACCCTCGGTATTACCGGCATTAGTCCCGAGGCAAACACCCGGGCGGTATCGGTCTACCGGAATGTGGCTATGGCGTATAACCTGCCCGAAGCGCTCCGGCAGGCCGCCGACAGCCTGCGTCCCGGCGATATAATCCTGATCGAACAGCAGTACGGACATCCGACCCGTGGCTGGACAACGGTTGAGTGGTGGCCCGCCGAATTCGATGCTATCCGGTATGCCGTAGCGCGTGGTGTCATTGTGGTCGAAGCAGCCGGCAACGGCGGTAACAACCTCGACGACGCCATTTTCAATACCCCGCTGGCTGGCTTTCCGGCGGGCTGGCGAAACCCCTTCAACCGCGCTAACCGCGATTCGGGAGCGGTCGTTGTGGGTGCAGGTAACCCACCGGCCGGTACACACGGTCGCAGCGGTCAGCCCGGCGAGCCGTATGTTGACCGGGCCCGGTGCGGTTTTTCCAACTTTGGCGCTATGGTCGATGTACAGGGCTGGGGCTACGAGGTAACCACTACGGGCTACGGCGATCTGCAGGGGGGAAGCGAAAACACGTTCTATACCGATCAGTTCAGCGGTACCTCAAGCGCGTCGCCCATCGTGGTCGGGGCGCTGGCGTCGTTGCAGGGTATTCTGCGGACGCGCGGCCGTATTCCGCTGTCGCCGGCCCGGGCCCGTGAGGTGCTGCGGGCTACGGGCTCTCCGCAGCAGGGCGCTACCGGTCGACCGGCTACGCAACGGATCGGCAACCGGCCCAATCTGCGGCAGCTGATTCCGCTGGTGCTGCAAACCAATTTCTGGACGGGGGTTCAGTTTACCGGAACGGTAGGGGCCAACGCCACCCAGCGCTGGTTTACCTTCAACTGGCCCGCCCACTGGCACGTTGTCTGGACCGTGGTGCCGACCAGCCCGCGCCCCGGCGCTCCGCAAACCCGTCTGAAGGTGCAGGTCGAACGATCGTCCGACGCCTTCGTCACCTACTGGCTCAACGTCACCAACCTAACCAACCAGCCCGTCACGATTGAAGGGCGGTTTGCGGTACTGGGCTGGTAGCCAGCTTTCTATTTCACTATCGACAACCCTTTAATCGAATAAATCATGCAAGTCGGCGTACAATTTACGGGCACACTAGGCCCCAATGCAGCCCAGCGCTGGTTCACATTTAACTGGAACGCAGCCAAACAGGTTATCTGGAACGTGGTGCCAACCTCACCGCGGCCGGGTGGCCCCCAGGTAGAGTGGGAGGTTGACGTAGAGCGGTCATCGCCCACGGCCATTACGTACTGGATCACGATCCGGAATCTGACCAATCAGCCCGTCAACATCGAAGCGCGTTATGCCATTCTGAACTAAACCGTTGCTCTGCCATGCGAATTCTGATCGAAACCGAAGAGAAAACCACCCTGACGCCTGACGTCAGTACGGTTCCGTCTACTACCACACCCACCGCATCGGCCGGCGGAGAAGCCCCGGCCGACAATGCCGTTTCCAGCCAGCTGACGCCGGAAAGCGGGTCGGCAACCGACGCCGGTGGGCCGCCGAACTGGCTGATCGATGCCATCGGTACTGCGCCCGCTACTACGTCTGGCGTTGCCGCCAGTGCGGCTGGTACGGATGGTGGCCAGGCCCCGACCGTTGACTAAGCCAGCGCGCGACGACCGGCTTTTGTTGGTTGATGTGTACTTTTGAGCCCGGTTTGCCTGTTGGCAGACCGGGCTTTTTACATACTGTCATTATTTGCTGCATGATTGCCGTTATTCAGCGCGTTTCGCAGGCTTCCGTTACCATTGATCACGAGGTCAAAGGTCAGATCGGGACTGGTTTTCTAGTGCTACTGGGCATTACGCATGCCGATACGAATGAGGATGTTGAATGGCTCAGCCGGAAGATTGTGGGAATGCGGATTTTCAACGATGCCGAGGACAAAATGAACCTCGACCTGGCGGCTGTTAACGGGTCTATTCTGCTCATCAGTCAGTTCACCCTGCACGCCAGTACCCGAAAGGGAAACCGCCCCAGTTTTATCGAAGCAGCCCGGCCCGACGTGGCTATACCCCTTTACGAAGCCATGATCGCCCAGCTCACGACCGATCTCGGAAAACCCGTCGAAACGGGGCAATTTGGGGCCGATATGAAGGTGTCGCTGCTCAACGACGGGCCCGTAACGATCATCATCGATAGCCAGAACCGAGTGTAGACTGACGGGCTTTCTGAGTGGCCTACTAATTTTCTGTACTACAATGCTGCTTTTGGGCGTTCGTTTCTTAAAAACCACTACTTTTACTTAAACCAGCCCATTAGCGATGCCAGATTCCCTGATTCGGAAACATCGCTGAGCCAGCCGAATGGATTTTTTGCCTGCCGCCCTGACCGACTATGCCGAAGCGCACACCTCGCCCGAAAGCGATCTGCTGCGCCGGCTCAACCGCAACACCCGAGCCCATGTGATGGCCCCCCGTATGCTGTCGGGACATTTGCAGGGCCGCCTGCTGGCCATGATCTCCTGGATGATTCGTCCCCGGCGGGTGCTTGAGATTGGTACCTACACGGGCTATTCGGCTCTTTGCCTGGCCGAAGGACTGACGGACGATGGCCGGCTGATTACCATTGATCAGAACGAAGAACTGGAAGCTTTTGCGCGGTCTTACTGGCAGCAATCGCCCCTCAATGACCGGATCGACCTCCGGATCGGGCTGGCTGCCGAGGTGATTCCTACCCTGACCGATACGTTCGACCTGGTATTTATCGATGCTGACAAGCGTAACCTGCCGCTTTACTTCGGGCTGGTGATCGATAAGCTGCGGCCGGGCGGCTTTATGCTGGCTGATAATGTGCTCTGGAGTGGCAAAGTTATTGAACCGCTGAAACCGTCAGACGAGGATACCCGATCGGTGCTGACGTTCAATCAAATGGTTCAGGATGACCCACGCGTAGAAAACATACTGCTGCCCATTCGCGACGGCATTATGATGGCCCGAAAAGTATAGAAAAGACAACAAGACCGAATACGATTTATCCGATTTATGACCAGAATCTCCTACGCTTTAACCATTCCCTGCCTGCTCACGGGCTTTACGACCCTGGCCCAGACGTCGGTGCCAGCCGTACCCGAGCAGATAACCTTTGCCGATATCTCGGTGCGGCTCGATCCCGACGCCCGCCGTATCGTGCAGCAGGATGTAAACGCGCTGATGGCCAACCGACAGTACTGGACCGCCAAACTCGACCGGGTGGCGCTGTACTTCCCGATGATTGAAGCCATCCTGATCGATGAAGACGTACCCACTGACTTTAAGTACCTGGCTGTACAGGAGAGTTCGCTGACGCCTGATGCCGTGTCGGCGTCAACGGCGGTCGGGTACTGGCAGTTTAAGCGGGAAACCGCGGTTGAGCATGGCCTGCGGGTCGATGATGAGGTCGATGAGCGGAAGAGCATTACGGCCTCAACCCATGGCGCGGCCCGGTACATGAAGAAAAGCAACGGTCAGTTCAACAACTGGATTGCGTCGCTGTACTCGTATTACCTGGGCGCTGGCGGCATCTCCAAGCTGATACCGCCCGACTGGTCGTATGCGCGGGAGGTAGCTCTTGACGGACGCACCGATCGGTATATTCTTCGCTTTTTTGCGCATAAGATCGCCATCGAAAGTGCCCTGCCGACTCATCAGTCGTCGAACCGGTTTGCGCTGATCGAATATGGCAACGGGGGCGGCAAAACCATGCGCGCCATTGCCGACGATCTGGGCGTCGATGAGTTCGAACTGCGGAAATACAACCGCTGGGTGCTCGGCGAAGCCGTACCCACCGACAAAGCCTACGTTATGGCTATCCCGGTGGCGTCGGACCAGATCAACGATGTCCGCCAGAAGATCGTAAGCGTCGGGGCCAAAAAAACGCCCGAGTTCGTACAGAATGATGTTGGGTTTCCGGTGCTGCGCCGGGTAACGACGGGCATCAGCAGCAAAAACGAGCCGATCCTGTACGAGATCAACGGATTACCCGGTATCCAGGCCCAGGTTGGCGATAACGCAACCTCGCTGGCGCGTAAGGCTAAAATCAGCGTGTCGAGCTTTTTGCGGTACAACGACATGAGCGATCGCGACCCGATCATTGTCAACGATGTGTATTACCTGGCCAAGAAGCGGAAGAAAGCGCTGGTGCCTTTCCATACGGTTCGGGATGGCGAAACGTCGCGTAGTATCTCGCAGCGGTACGGCCTGCGTCTGAAAAAGCTGATGCGCTACAACCGGCTCGACCGGGTGCAGAAGCTGGCCGTAGGACGGGTTATGTGGCTGCGCGAACGCCGACCCAACAACAAACCGGTTGAAATTATCAACTCGCCGACGCCACCGGTATACGATCAGACGCCAACCCCGGCGGCCCGTCAGGCTGAAGTGGCCAGTAACAGCGGTCCGAGGAGGCCCGTCAGTGGGATGAACGAGGTGCCGCGCACGGCGTCTGAACGTAAAATGTACCAGCCCAAGCTGGTAGGCGGGGGGGTAACGCCCAACGATGGTAGCTCCGAACCAGCCACCCGGCCCGAACCGGCACCTGCCCCGGCCCAGCCCACCACCAGCCGCTCGTCTGACACGGGTTCGCAGCGGGTCGTGATTGTCCGGTCGCCGGAGACAGGTACCCCCGAGAAAACCGTACCCGTAGCTACCCGGCCCGAACGGGCAACAGTCCCTGTTAAATCCGCGCCGGAGTCGGACCGTTACGAAGGGCCCCGCGAACAGCAGGCCGATGGGTCGCTTACGGTGCCCACGACCAAAGCACCTCCCCGTCCGGCTGCACCTGCCGTCGTGAAAGCCGACCGCACGCCAGCCCCGGTAGCCAGTACGCCTGAACGTATGGTCGAACTGGCTCCGCGTCCGGCTGCTCCGGCCCCGGTCGTAAACCGGTCGGCTGCCAGTCATACCGTTGAAGCCGGGCAGACGTACTACAGCATTTCTCGCCTGTATGGATTAACGGTCGATGAACTCCTGGCGCTCAACAGTCGGACGTCCAGCGATGTGCTGGAAGTGGGTCAGCAGCTGGTTGTGAAAGCAACGCCCGGTCGGGTTGTACAGCCGTCAAAATCTGCGACTGCGTCGGGAGATGTCATTTACCATACCGTTGCCAAAGGAGAGACCATGTTCCGCATCTCGAAAAGTTACGGAGTCACCATCGAACAGATTCAGCAATGGAATAATCTGACCGATGTTGCTGTTAAAGAAGGACAAAAGATTAAAATAGTGAAGTAAGGTGGGCTTACCCCCGCTTATGACTATAAATCAGCGGGGGTTGACCCCTATCTACCGGCATGATTCTACTGGACAATACCTGCATCAGCGATGATGTAGCCGAAAAATTCTTTGTCTGCAACCTGGACAAATGCAAAGGCGCCTGCTGCGTCGAAGGCGATATGGGGGCTCCCCTCGAAGACGAAGAGCACCTGATTCTGGACCGGATCTACGAAGACATCAAGCCTTATTTGTCGCCCGAAGGCATTCGGGTTATTGAACAACGGGGCGGATACGAACCCGATGGTGAGGGCGGCTACGTGACGAATACGGTAGGCGGGCGCGAGTGCGTCTACGCAACCTGGGACGATAAAGGCATTCTGAAGTGCGGCATCGAAGAAGCGTACAACGACGGCAAGGTCGACTGGAAAAAGCCGATCTCGTGTCATCTGTATCCCATCCGCGTCACCAAATACGAGCATTTCCACGCGCTTAACTACGACCGCTGGCCCATCTGCAGCCCGGCCTGCGGACTGGGCGAACAGCTCAACGTGCCTATTTATAAGTTTGTTCGCGAGGCTCTCATCCGGGCCTACGGCGAAGAATGGTACGGGAGGCTGGTAGCCGAAATCGAAACACCACGCTCGTAATAATCCGGTAGCGTAGCAGACGGTTGGGCAGTATGCTTGAGGATAAAGACTATTTCGCAGAAGTATACCGGGTTGTGCGGGAGGTGCCGGTTGGCCGGGTCACCACTTATGGAGCCATTGCCCGCTATCTGAGTTTGCGGGCCGGGGCGCGTATGGTAGGCTGGGCTATGGTAGCCTCGCACGGCCACGATGTACCCGCCCACCGGGTGGTCAACCGAATCGGGGTATTGTCGGGCAAACACTTTTTCGGCAGCCCCACCGCCATGCAGGAACTCCTCGAAGCCGAAGGGGTACAGGTAGAAGATGATCGGGTGGTCGACTTCCAGACCCGCCTGTGGGACCCCTCTGTCGAACTGGCGCTGTAAGCAATAGGTCAGTTATAGATTTTACCGTGCGTTTGGAACGAATTATGTTGCGCTACTAGGGAGATTGTTGGTGTAGGCAGTTACTCAGGGCAACAGGATTATATGCAACGGAGAAAATTTATTAAAGAAACTCTGACGGGTTTACCAATACTACTTTTACCAGCTTCTCTTTTACCCAGTTCCTGCACTGAGAGTGATGATAATGGGTCGCCAGGCGAAAAGGCCGTTATTGTGGTTGGGGCAGGAATTTCTGGTCTGGCTGCGGCCAAAACGTTGAAAGAACAGGGGTTCAATGTAATAATCCTGGAAGCTCAGCATAGAATCGGTGGACGATTACGAACCGATAGAACGTTGGGTGTAGAGTTTGACGAAGGTGCAGGCTGGATACACGGAGTTAATGGGAATCCAATAACCACTTTGGCCCGGCAAGCAGGCATGAACAGTGTTGAGACCCCTGACGATAGTCGAAAATCGTACGATAAAGGTGGTAGGTTAAGAAGTGCTGCCGTCTATGACAAAGCCGAAGAGGAACTGTATACTATACTGGCTTCGATGAAGACGAATGGTAGTATAAACGAAAGTTTTCAAACAGTTTTTACTACTAAATATCCCGATAAAGCAAATGATAGGCTTTGGAAATTTTTACTATCCACTTACGTTACTTTTGACACCGGTGATTTAAATAAATTATCATCGTTACTTTATGACGAAGGGGAGGAGTTCAGTGGTGCTGAAAAAATTGCACTCAATGGGTATGATACGATTGCAGAATATCTGGCAAAAGGGTTGTCTGTTCAATTAAATCAGCGAGTTTCAGCAGTTAATTATTCGAAAAATAAAGTACAGGTAACGCATAATGGAATAATAAGTGAAGCAGACTATGTAATTGTTACCGTACCACTGGGTGTCCTAAAAGCCAATACAATTCAGTTTACGCCAAATTTGCCGATGGCCAAGCAAAACGCCATACAAAAAGTAGGTATGAATTGTGTAAACAAGTTTTTGCTGATCTGGAATACGGCTTTTTGGGACGATGTACAATACATTTCTTATACGCCGGAGATAAGCGACAGATTTACTTATTTTTTAAATGTAAAGAAATTTCGACCAGCTGTAAACGCGTTGATGACATTTGCGTATGCAGAGTATGGGCGGCAAACCGAAGTCCTGTCTGACGCAGAAATTATACATGAAATCATGTTACACTTGAAAGATATATATGGAAATGCTATTCCAAATCCAGTCAGTATGTTGAGGACAAAGTGGTATACGAATGAAAATGCACATGGCGCTTATTCGTACACAGCTGTTGGTACAGAGATGCAACATTTTGACGACCTGGCCGAAGAGATAAACGACACTTTATTTTTTGCGGGTGAACATACGGAAGTTGATTATTTTTCTACTGTTCACGGAGCCTACCTAAGCGGAATAAGAGAAGCCAACAAAATTATTGCACTTCAGTAAAAGAGGCTGTAATAAAAGGCAGGCTTGCTGGCTATCGGTAAAATTTTTGAGATTCTTTTCAAGAATATATGTTATCACTTATTCTTGCCGCCTTCTATTCATAAGAGTGTGTTTGGGAATTATCTTTTGCCATTCATATAATTCGCTGCAACATGATCTGAATATTGGCATTAGAAAGTGTTTTGGAATTATATTTGGTTTATGACTTATACACGCTGCAACATAAGCTGGATGTTGGCCAAGTACAGCCAGCATACCGAAGAAGATGTGGTGTACTCATAATCCTTTACTAGCCGA